>CAWKKA010000020.1:0-388606 GCA_963850105.1 uncultured Actinomycetota bacterium | reverse complement strand
GGCGAGATTGATGGCCCTGTCTACGATCCGGCGCATCTTCCTGGCAGCACTGATGCCCGAGATGGTTGTGGCTGTTCTGGCACTCGACGTCATCATCTGGCGCGTGGCCGCGTAATGATGACTGACGCCTCCCCACCGGATTCTAAGCCAAGATCTTTTCCCGACTCAGCCGTGCGCATCGATCTCGTGTCCCCGGAAGCTGTGGCGTACCGCAGGACAGCCCGGAAGGGCCAGATTTAGCCGATGCCCACTGCGTCCACGTTTCCCGCCGACCCGCCACGAGATGAGCACGGGCGAAGGATCTTTCCGGGCGCTTCGACCAGGCGACACTGGCAGCACGCCAGCAGCTTCGCGAGCATGGCGTACTCAGCGGCGTCACGCGGTGCCCTAGTGGCTGGCTACTGGTGAACGACGTCAGCGCGGGACGTTCCGGTCCGCAAGCTCCCTGAGCTTCGCAGACCTCGACGGTGCAGGGGGACACGGCACACCGGCAGGATTGCCGCGATAGTCAACGTTCGACGCTCCGAGCCTGCGTCCAGCTTCGTGGCACTTGGCCATCGTCTCAGCTGACAGCGCGCGCGGCTTGACCACGACATCCGGTTCGACGTTGGGACGCGCGGCCTTCTGCTCCGTGAAGCCTGCAAGCACCTGATAGGCGATGTCGGCGTACGACATCCCGGCCGGTGGCAAGACATCGAGATCCCCAAGGACCTCAGCCAGGCGCAGTGCCAGTGACCGATCAGTCACGACGTAGGAACTCATGGCATCAATAATGCCCCTCGCGAAGGCTGAATAGCAAGCCGAATAGGTGCAAGAAACGACGTTCACTCAACTAATTAGCAGTTACCACCCCGACTCTGGTCACGCATCGTAGTCACGGCACCTACTCCGCCTAGAACCCAGTTCTAAGAACTGGATACCTAGGGGGGGTTTAGATCTTTAAAGGCATACCAGGTCCCGTTCATCCGCAGCCGGGCTTGTTCGCCTCGCGCGAGTGAGTTAGCCGCCCCGTTTTTTCCGGTCTTCTAGGGTCCAAGTCACGCATAGTGAATGGCGCAGAAGAATGGCTTCGCCTGTACATTCTTTCGATAACCCGTTCAGGAGCGCAAAAACAATGGCAGCGAATAACCCGACCTCGAGATTCGACACCAACGAGCGCCTCAAGGCGGACTACCGCACGCCGTATGTGGTTTTCACATGATCGAGCGGGCTAGGCGCGCTGGCGTACCTGACTCGGCACTGGCGTATGAAGACGCAGCCGGGGACAACTGGTATTCGGAACTGGTGATCCGGTCCAGCCTGATCGCCCGTGGCCAGGACCCCGAGGGCCTGACCGGATGGCCCAGGGTACAGCAGCTTGAGGACTACGCCGGGAACGCATTGGCCTCTGACCTCGGCATCACGGAAGACGAGCGCACCGGCCAGCTTGTGCCGAAGCTCGCAGGACTTCACGACCTCATCATGCGGCACCGTGAGCACAGCGAGTTCTGCGGATGACCATGAGCAAGGCGCACCGAGCGCGCCGACCAGCCAGACGCCGGGAGCTGATCTCCAGGGCCACCGACAAGAACGGCAGCCGGACCAAGTTCGCCGCTGACATCCGCACAGCGGACCTCTCCAGCGCGGCCACGCAGCCGCGCACGCGATGCTCGCCTACGGCAGGTTCCCTGATCTCGACGTCCTCCGCAGCCTGACCGAGTTTCAGCTATCGGAGATCACCCACTATTACCACGAGGACATCTGGTGCCCACTGCACCCAAAGAGTCCGCTGAGGCAAAGCGCCTCAGAATCGCGGCCGAGCTTGCCGAGTTGGAGCACGAGGGCGACAGCGTCCCTGACTCCTACCTCGGCGGCGCTGTTCACGTAGACGCCCTCGGCAGGCGCTTCGTGCGCCACCACTGGCGAGAGATCTCCCCGGCCTGATAGCTGGCCGTCGAGCACACACACACCGTTCAAGGCTGACCGTACGCGACCGTACCCAACCGGACATCGCCACTGCGGAGGCTGGCACTGCGCGCCGGGATCACGACGCGCAAGGCGTCCGAGTAACCCAAGTCAGCGGCCACCACGCCGCAGAACAGGAACGCCACGATGCGTGGACTCAGTGAGAAGGCCCGCCAGCTGCGGGAAGAGCTTATCGACGCACGACAAGTACAGGGCGAAGTCCTGGCCAGCTTCAAGGCGCGTGCGGCGAAGAACCCCAAGGCGACGATGACGCCGCAGGAGCGGTCGGACTTCGACAAGGCCGACGACACGATCACGGTCCTCCGGGCCGAGCTTGACGCGGAAGAACAGCGACCGTGGCCAGTACGCAGGCATGCGCGGCGGCGCTTCCGGTCGGCGTAGCGACCCGGACGTGAAGGCCTTTGACAAGTACCTCCGCAGCGGCAGCACCAGCGACCTGATTGAGGCCCGTACCAGTTCGGGCCTGACCACGTCGCCGACGGAGGCCGGGCAGACCGACACCTCGGACGCAGGGTACATGGTGCCGATGTCCTTCTGGGACAACCTCCAGATCGCCCTTAAGGCTACGGCGGCGCAGCCAACGACTTCAAGCAGGTGAACACGCCCAGGAGAAGGCAGGCCTATGCCGTGGCCGACCCTGGACCCGACTGCCACCGTCGCATCCCTGATGGGCGCGGAACTGACGCAGCTGTCCATTGCATCCCCGTATGTCTTCGGCGAGGGCATCTTGAATGCATGGACAATCGTGACAATCCGATCCTGGCGTCGATCCAGCTGGCGCAGGACTCGGCGTTTGACCTCACGGACTTTGTGCGTGACCGTGTCGCGGAGCAGATCGGCAGGAAGCTGGCTGCGCTGGCGATCTCTGGCGCGGGCACCGGATCTGGTCAGCCCCTCGGCCTGATCACCGCCCTGAACGCGAAGGGCGCGACATCCGGCGGGAACGGTGGCTACTACGGCCTCACGGCGGCAACGACTGTGAAGACCTTTGCCGGGACGCCGACGGAACTGGCGTCGAACACCCTGTCGCCGCAGACCCTGATCGCGATGATGCAGGCCGTTGACCCCGCTTACTACGGGACCCAGAACGGCGCGCGCTGGTATCTGAATGCAAACCAGGCCTGGAACCTGCGTACCGTCGTGGACTCCAACGGCAGGCCGCTGATCAACTTCGCGAACGGCTTCGACGCCGACTCGATGCGGTCGGCCGACTACAGCAGCAACGCCCCGGTCGCGGAGTTGTTCGGCTTCGGTGTCGTCATCGACAACTCGATCCCGAACCTGACTGCCTCCACCACTGGCGGTCCGGTCTTCGGGAACCTCGCGCATGCGATGGTCAAGCGGAACGGCCCTGCGTCCATTCTGGTCCTTCGAGAGCGATACGCGGACTATCTGGCCATCGGCTACATAGGGTTCTCGCGCCTCGACTGCCAGGGCAACGACCTCCGCGCAGCGGTGACCGTCAAGCCAGCCGCTACCTAACCCAACGTCCGGGAAGCCTCACCCGGATACGCAGAGACCCCCTGAGCTTCGCGGCTTGGGGGGTCTCTTGCTGTCTGGACATAACTCGAGCGTTGGCGTGCCTGGAAACGCGTCCCATGACACTCGCGGACACTCATCGACACGGGTCGAACCTGTTTCACGTGAAACTTGCCTGACGCATTCGCTCACGCGTTGGCGAAAGGACTCGGTGAGAACCTGTTATGCTGACGCACGTTTAGTTCCTCGTTCGACCCCCCACGATAGGGAGCAGACAGCATGCCGAACTTCGTTGAGTTCTCTCGCCAGGACTCCCGTCGGGACGATGACCCGATGTTTACTTTGCAGATACGCGGTCTGATCTCGATGAACCAGGCAGCCTACAAGGCCCTGGGCACACCGGCGGCCGTTGCACTCATGTACGACGCCGACGAGGGGATCGTGGCGCTTCGTAAGGTTGCTAAGAACTATGCGAACGGCTATCTCATCCGCAAGGTGGGGAACTCGAACTCGTACCTCGTGGCAGCGCAAGGATTCGTATCTTTCAACAAGATCGCCAACGAGGTGTCAAGGCGTTTCACAGGACACGAGTACGCCGAGTTCATGTGGGGCTTCGACCTTGCCGAGGGCGCGGAGATAAAGGGCGCACGCAGGTCAGGGGACTCTGACGAAGGGGCCGGGCGGCAAGAGGCGTCCACGGAGTGGCCGACCACCCGCCATCCGGACGTTCGCGACCGCATCGGCTATCGCGACGCAGTCCAGCCACGCCCTCGCCAGAAGTCACAGGATGAGCCTTCCGGCTTCGGCGGCACCCGCTAAAGCGGCCTGACAAGAGGTGATGCCGGGTGAGCGTCATGAAGGATCAGCCGCAAGGCGACGCCCCGAAAGTCGCCTCGATACGCCGCGCCAACCTCACCAAGTCTGAGCCGGCCAGAGGTGAGCAGGGTCTTGATTCTGCACTCGGCAGGCTTGTTGATCGCGTTAACTGCAAGTCGCGAAAAGAGATGTTCATGGCGCTTGTCTTTGTCCGCGCCATCACTCTGTCTCGGACGCGACGACGGCGGATCTTGATCCCGTCAGCGTTGATTGGTTCGCTGGCTGTGGTGGTCGCGAAGCACTGGCATGTGTGGTCGGCTCTTGAACATCTTCGCCATTAGTCAGTACCACCTGAGATGCTGGCCTCGTGGCAACTTTCTACAGCGCGGACGCAGAGGACGCGGGTTTCCGCCTTGACCACTGGCGAGACGGCGTTACTACTGCCACCATCGTGTGGCGCGACGGCGACGGCGTGACCCATGAGCGCGACCTGGCCGACGAGGCAACTGCGCTGCTCGCGCTTGAGTGGGTCGGCGCTCACCCGCGTATGCAGCTCGTGTCGTTTGACGTGACGTAGCGAGGCTGCGTGGCGCAGCGTGCAGGCAGGCACCGTTTCTGGCAGCCTGCCGCACATGGCTTACCATGAGGCGTTTTGGCTTGCGACGGCTGCTGCAGCGCCTGTGATCGCGCTTGCCAACCGGTCACGTTAGGCGACGGCATCAGACTGCTAAATGTTGATCGCAGTGTGCGAAAGCGAATGGGGCGCTTTACCTGGGCTTATTTCTGTTTGTTCCCACTCGGCCTGTCGGCGATCAACTACGCCGCTCAAACATACGTGCTGGTTGAGGCATTACACAGCTTGGCCGCTGGACGTGACAAGGCTTCGATTACGAGTGCCACCGCGCTTGTCGCTTACGGACTCGCCTACGTGGCACTTACGGCGATGCTGAACGGGATTGCGCGGCTACTTGTAGAGCGGACTGCCCGAAGGGTTGCGTTCACAAAGCTCAGGCACCAGTGGGAGAGGGCTGAGGCGGCGAAAGCTCGACGTGGTGAACAAGCCAGACGTGCTGAGACAGACCTCCTGCTCGGTCAAAATGAGCGCGAGCCGAATAGCTAACCTGTGTTCCTGCGGTTAGCGCACGTATGAGCCGCGCTGTGGCACGGTGTAGATCAATCCCTCTTCCCGCAGCACCGCCAGCGTGCGCCTGGCCGTGGACCGCGCTACCTCGTAGGTCTCGACTACCTCAGCCTCGGTGATCCGGCTGCCCTGGCCGCGCTTGCCCGCGCGGATCTGCCGCCTGATGTCCTCTGCAATCTGCAGGTAGGGCGGCACGGGGCCGGTTGGATCCACCCTCATCCCATGATCGTAATCAGCGCGCTACCTGCTCCTATGTCTCGGTACGTCTTGCAACGTATCGACAGATCTGCATACGGTGGGGGCCAGAGCATCGGCATACCCGAGGGAGAAAGCGATGCAGTTAAGCGAGACGGACCAACGGGCACTCGGCCAGATCGGATTCGATTGGGGCGATGCCTACAACCTCGCAGGTGACGGTGAGGTGTACACGGCCACCAGGATCGGGGCACCGGGTCACGTCCTCACGGCCGAGACCGCGCAGGGTCTCAGGGAGGCGATCCGCGCTGACTACTTCGCGTGGACCGCAACACTGCGCGGGGAGCGCATGAGCACCTAACATGGGGCGCGCAGGGCCGGTTGTTCTCAAGCTTCCGGCCCTGCGTCTTGCTCGAGGGAATGCCTCGAGGCAAGAGCGAGTTCACGCTGTCGGCTCGTCGGAATCCTCCTGACAGCAAGGTTCGGGTCGAGGGGTCTTCCCGGGCAAGCAGACAGCCCACGGATTTAGGTCCGTGGGCTGCTTGCTGTGCAGGGTCTTCTAGATCCTGTCGCCTGGACTCAAGCGCCGCATGGCGTCAGCGGCACGGGCCTGCCCTCGACCACGGGCGTAGCGCAACGGCATGTCGTAGGTGGTCCAGCCGGCAATCGTCATGAGGTCGTCTACGTTCCCGCCGTTGGCGAGCCACGAGTCGGCGAAGGTGTGCCGGAATCGGTGCGGGTAGACGTCCTGCACACCGGCCTCACGGCCCCGGCGCTCTAGCATCTGCTGCACGCCCGAACTCGTCATGTGGTGAACCCCGGTCCCCCGGATGCCGAGCCACAGCCACGGAGACGACGCCTGGGCGTGACGTGCCCGCGCTCGCAGGTAGCGGTCCAGGGCTGCAGCCGTCTTGGCACCGATAGGTATGAAGGTCTGCCGTCCGCCCTTGAGCGTGATCTTCAACCGCCGGTCACGCAGGAATACGTCCGTCTGGTCCTCGTCCTCGGGGCTGTAGCGAAGGCCAGCAAGCCCGGAGACACGAACCCCGGTGTCAATGAACACGCGCATGATGGCCGCGTCCCGCCGGTCCTCGAACGTGGTGCCGCTGGCTGCCTTGAGCAGCGCGCCCGAGGTCGGCGGGGGACAGGAACGGGCGCACCTTGTCCGGCACCTTAGGCTTATCTACCGCGTCCATCGGGTTGCCAGCGCGCTCGCCTTCCCGTACCAGCCACCCGAACCACACGCGCAGGTTGCGGTAGTGGACCTGGGCGGACGCTGCCGACGTCCTCTCGATCTCGGACAGCAGGAATGCACGCACCTCGCCCGCGGCTGTATTCTCTATGTGATCCACCAGCCCGTTGCTCCGTAGGTAGCGGGCCAGGGATCGCACCGACGCAAGGTAAGAGGTCACGGTCTTGGGCGACTTCCCGGCAGCCTGCAGTGCCAGTTCCCACGAGGGGACCAGCGCCGTCATGGAGCCAGAGTCAGACGCTCTTGCAGCGGTGTGCTTCGCTTTCGTGTTCGCCATCGTAGATAGAACACGCAGGTCAGAGTAGGTATTTCCTGCGCTCGTAGCTCAACGGATAGAGCATCTGACTACGGATCAGAAGGTTGGGGGTTCGAGTCCCTCCGAGCGCGCCAACTTCGCATCTCGTGGCGCGCCTTCGAGCCTGACCTGAAAACGAACGCATAGCCCTATGGCGGCCACCGTCAGTGACTGGTTGGTCGAGACCCGGCGGCGGCCGAACAGCGGCGGCCAGACTCGTAAGCACACGCTGTGCCGCCGCGAGTAGGGCGCTTCGCCATCGGCCTGCCTGCCGCGCCAGCAGTTAGCTCAGCCGTCGGACCGCGTGCTGAGCGGTCTCCGTTTCGTGCCTCAGCGTGTGGTCTTCACGGCATCAGCAGGTAGCAACAGTCCCATCACGCTGCAAAACAGACCGTTGATTTCGTAGTGACGGTGGGGATACCGTCTAGTCGGCATGTAGTTAACCCACGCGCAACATTCGGTCACAGCAAGGAGGGCCGTATGACAGCTACCACCGCGGAACCAGTCTCGGGGCAACGGGGATTGCTCTCCTCGCTGATTCACCGGCAGCTGGATCACTATCCGAACACCGGTCGCAGGGTCATGTACCTGACCATCACGGTACTGGCCACGATCACGCTGTACTACGAGCTGTATGTCGGCGGCTCGGTGTCGACACTGATCCTGAGCAACCTCGGCATGTCCTTCAAGTTCTACGTGGCGACTGTCGCATTCGGTAACTTGATCGGCGCATTCGGATCGCTGTTCGCCGGCCTCACCGACAGATACGGGCGCGCGAACCTGGTGGTGTTCGGGCTGTTGTTCTCGGGCATCTTCGTGACATTCATCCTGCCCGCCGCCACCAACAGGTGGTCCTTCACGATCGAGAGCTTTGTGGTCGGGGCGGTCGAGGGCGTCTGCCTGGTCGCCACGCCAGCGCTGATCCGGGACTTCTCCCCGCAGGTCGGCCGGGCCACCGCGATGGGATGGTGGACCAGCGGCCCGGTGCTCGGCAGCCTGATCGTCGCGATCGTCGGCTCTATCACGATCCCGTCCGTCATCACCAACCCGCGGTTCTGGACGCACGAGTTCTACATCGGCGGCACCGTGGGCCTGGTGGTCTTCCTGATCGCCCTGGTCGGGCTGCGGGAGTTGTCGCCTGGGCTGCGCGACCAGCTGATGGTGACCATGCGGGACCGCGCGCTGATCGAGGCGCGGGCCAAGGGCCTGGACATCGAAGCGCTGGTGAAGAACCACTGGCGGCAGCTGCTCAAGACCGACATCATCGTCTCGGCGCTTGCGGTCTCGATCATGCTGCTTATCTACTACGCCCTCGTCGGCTTCCTGGTCATCTTCGCGACCACAATTCTGGGGTTCACCCTGAAGCAGGCCAACAACCTGGGCTACTGGTGCTGGGCCTTCAACGCCGGCGCCGTGATCCTGGTCGGCATGTTCTCGGACCGGGTGCGGGTGCGCAAGCCGTTCATGGTCGTCGGCGGGGTCGGTGCTGCGGTCATGATCGTGCTCTTCTTGCTGCAGTCGAAGGTTGGGGCGCATCCGAGCTTCTCGACCATCGCGGCGATCCTGGCGATCATGCTGTTCTTCCTTGGCGTCGCTTACACGCCGTGGATGGCCAGCTTCACCGAGACGGTTGAGCACCGCAACCCGGCGGCTGTTGCAACCGGGCTCGCGATCTGGGGCTGGATCATCCGGGTCGTCGTCTTCGCCTCGTCCCTTCTGCTGCTGGTCGTGATCAACAGCGTCACGCCGCTGGTCAACTACGGCGGCACCGTCGCCGGGTACGCAGCCCAGTATCCGTCCCTCGTCTGGGCCGGATCGCACGGCAAGGTCATCGCCGAGGCGACGCAGTACTCGGTCCCGCTGACCTTCGCGGCGACGCATCCGAGCATCGTCGCCATCGCGAAGTCAGACGGTACGCAGATCGCCAACGCTGCCAAGTTCGCTCCTGAGCTGGCAGTGATCCAGAAGAACCCGGCACTGTTCGCGCAGGCGGCCAAGTACCCGGCCAACAAGGTGCCGGCCGCGCTAGCGGCCAAGCTCGTGACCGCAGCCGGCGGCGGCAGCAAGGGCCTCGCCATCCTCGGCACGATCGCCGCCAATTCGGCCGCGATCGACGGCGTGATCACTGCTGCGCCACAACTCGCGCAACTGACGCCGTACACGGCTCAGCTGACGGCGCTGTCGAAGGTCCCGGCCTCCGTCATCGCCGACGTCTCGGCGCCAGGAGTGTCGGCCGAGCTGGGTGCGCTGCAGAAGGTTCCGCCGTCCGTGGCTGCTTACATGACAGCCCACGGTGGCGCTGTGGCAGCTGCAGCGGCCAAGTCTCCTGGACAGTGGCGGACGTGGTACTGGGTCTGCTTCGGCGGCATCATCTTCTTCCTGCTCTCGATCCCGCTGCTGCGCGGGCGCTGGCGCCCGCGTGACGCCAAGCGGGATGAGGACGAGCACGAGGCAATGGTGCAGGCCGAACTGGCCAAGCTCCAGGGCGCATCAGCCTGATCGGTCGGCAATCGCACATAGAAGCCGGCGGGCCGCGTTAGCGGCCCGCCGGCTTCGCGTCTGAGGCGGCCGCGGCCAGGCTTCAGATCTGTGGTTCGCCGCTCGCGGGGCCGTAGGTGTCCTCCCACTCGGCGGGCGGGCCGATGGTCGCGGCCTCCGGGCCGAGGACGCGCACATAGTCACGGTGGACCTGCCGCCAGCGGTCGTCCTGCGGCCATGGCGCTTCCTCGCCCGCCAGGTCAAAGCCGAGCAGGTCGAGGCACGTGTGCCAGCCTGCCGCGTCCCTCGCGGCACGCCCGATCTCAGCGAACGAGGCCGAGAACTTCAGCACGGTGCCCTGGCTATCGGGCGTCAGCTCAAACCGCAGGCGTTCGTCTCCCCAGCTGATCTCGAGCAGCTTAGGCGGGTCGCAGGCCAGCACGGAGCCGTCGAACCCAGGAAGGCTCATCTCGCGGAAGCTGAAGCGCAGCGCCGAGCCAGGCGTTAGCTCACCCTCGATTGCGGTCGGGAACCAGGCCGCCAGATGCTCGGGCTCTGTCAGCGCACGCCAGACCTTGGACGGCCGCTGCGCGAGGCGCCGGGTAAACCGCAGAGTCACCTCGCCATGGCCGTGCTCCAATACTCCGAGGTCAGCGCTGTCGGCTGCCATCGTGTCGCTCATGGTGCTCCTCTCAACGGCCGGTCAGCTCTCGTCCGGCATATCGTCCAGATGTGCGGCGAGCCGATCGAGTCGCCCGGCCCACAGCCGCCGGTACGGCGCGAGCCAAGCGTCAAGCTCGGCTAGCGGACCGGGGTTGATGCTGTACAGCCGTCGTTGGGCGTCTGTCCGCGACGTCACCAGCCCGGCGTCGCGCAGCACCCGCAGGTGCCGCGACACGCCAGGCTGGCTGATGGCCAGCTCCGTCACGAGGTCGCCTACCGGCTGCTCGCCCGCCAGGAGCAGGTCAAGGATCCGGCGTCGCGTCGGCTCTGCGACGACCTCGAACGCACTCTGCACTGGCATAATATTAACCGTAGCATATATAAGTGCACACGGATGTAATGCCGGAGCCGCGCGAAACATGAGCCCGCGCGATGCCTAGTACGAGTTGTGCATGAGCTCCAGTACTCGCCGCAATGTGACCTCGGCTACTGCGGCCGCCTTTTCGTTGCCGGCCGCCAGCACCTCGCGTAGGTAGCCTGGTTCGCTGGCCAGCGCGGCCCGGCGTATCCGCACAGCCGCGAACCTGTCGTTGATGGCGTCGGCGGCCGCCGCCTTCAGGGCAACGCCGCCGCCAGCGCCGATCTCAGCCGCGACAGCTTCCGGCGTAGTCGCCCGGCACAGCGCGACCAGTAGCAACAGATTCGCTACCTCCGGACGGCGTTCCGGTTCATAAGTGATGAAGCGCTCGGCATCCGTCTTAGCCGTCGCCAGCAGTCTCACCGTCTCGTCTGGCGTGGCACGGATCGGAACGGAGTTGTTTCGGCTCTTGCTCATTTTCTGGCCGTCGGTGCCAAGGAGCAGCGGGACGGCGCTCAGCAGACCCTGAGGTTCGGGGAAATACGGGACGCCAGGGCAGTACCGGTCGTTGAACCGCCGTGCGATGGTCCTGGTGAGCTCGAGATGCGGCAGCTGATCGCGACCTACAGGTACCAGGTTCGCGTGGCAGAACAGGATGTCGGCCGCCTGGTGGACGGGATAGGTGAACATCAGGCCCGAGACCGCGCTGGATCCGGCGGCCGCGATCTCCTCCTTGACCGTTGGGTTGCGGCCGATCTCAGCGACGCTGACAAGGCTCAGGAACGGCAGGAGCAACTGGTTCAGCGGCTCGACGTGGCTATGCGCGAAGATGGTCGCCCGTGCGGGGTCGATGCCGATCGCCAGATAGTCGGCCATCAGCCCGATGACGATGTCCGGCAGGTCAGCAGGCGCCGTGCGGTCGGTGATGGCCTGGTAGTCGGCGATGAGCACCAGCAGCTCGACGCCGGCGTCCTGCAGCCGCACTCTGTTGGCGAGTGAGCCGAAGTAGTGCCCGACATGCAGCGCGCCGGTCGGGCGATCGCCGCTGAGGATGCGGAAGGCGCGCGGATCCCGCTCAATCGCGGCCTCGAGACCGTCGCTGCGGCGCTGGCTCGCCAGCTGTGAGCGGGTCACGGTGGTAGTGGACATGGAACGACCTCCTGGTCAGATAAGCCCGCCAGGACGTCACGCCGCCCGAATACGAAAACGGCGCGCCCAGCGGGCACGCCGTCGAGATGCGCAAAGACTGGCGGCCGCTAGAGGGGCCGCCACCAGCCGGTGCTGGGCTGTCGTTGCATACCTCCATTGTACCGACGTCGCACCGACGTCGCACCGACGCCGCCAGCCCGGCGACGGCACCAGCGCAGCGACGGCACCAGCGCGGCGGCGGCACCAGCGCGGCGGCGGCACCAGCGCGGCGGCGGCACCAGCGCGGCGGCGGCGGTCAGGCGCGGACCAGGTCGCCGGGCACCAGTTGGCAGCCAGGGAGGATTAGCTCTTCGGGCGGAGGCCGGACGCCGGTGAGGATCCACTCGCCGAGCCCGGCTAGCTGGTAGCTGATCAGCGGCGGGACAGCGTCGCCGATATGCCGGTACATGTTGGCCACTGTGCCGACGAACTTGTAGTCGCGCGGGAAGCCCTGGAGCAGCGACATTTCGCGCACGGTGCAGAGGCGATCCTGCTCCGGGTGGGCGTAGCGGCCGTTGCCGATGTGGCCGCACTCTCGTTTGATGGTGACAGCTGGCCGGTCCCACCAAAGCCGCCCGTAGATGTCCGGATGGCTGCCAAAGTCACCGCGCGCGACCCTCCGGGCCATGGCAGGGGTGAGCAGGACAGGGCCATCCGGGTGATCGACCAGGTCTGCCCAGCCGCCACCATCCCGTGGGACGGCCGCCAGGCGACGCTCATTCAATGCGCTGCGGAAGGCGGGCGAGATGTGCAGCGCGTCAGCCGGATGGCGGCGCCCGGCCGACACTGGCGGCAGGTCCCAGATCGCCCGCCTGACATGCGTTGCCTTCGCGTCAACACGCCAGCCGCCCCATAGTTCACGCAGGCTGCGTAGCGGCAATGGCCTGCGCACTGCGACGATGATGGCCCGCTCACGACGCTGTGCCAGCCCGAACTCAGTCAGGAAGTGCGTCTCAGCAGCCGTCCGGTAGCCCAGGCGCTCGAGCTGATCGAGCAGGGAGCGCAGGTGGCCGCCGAACCTTCCCGTGACGAGCTCGCGGGCGTTCTCGATCAGCACGACCTCTGGCCGCAGCAACGCCGCATAGTCGGCGACGCGCCGGACGAGGCCGTTACGGTGGTCGTCGCGCAGATGGTTGCTGGCCATGGTGCGGGAGAAGCCAGTGCATGGCGGGCAGGCGGTGAGCACGGCTGGTGAGCGCGCGGCGACATTCATCGCGCCGCAGACGTCCGAAGGCGCCGACGTGGCCAGGTCCGCTTCGACTGGCATCAGCCCGATGTTGGCCGCGTAGCTCGCGTTGCAGCCGAGCGAGCCGGCCGCCGCGCTCGGCTTGCCGATCTGCGCATCAGCGGCGCCGACCACCTGGAAGCTACCGCGTCGGCTGAACCCGCAGCTCATGCCGCCGGCGCCGGAAAACAAGTCGACTACAGGCCACTCCTGCGACAACGACCCACCTCCCGCACCGAACACTAAGAGGTTTCGCGGCATCGCGCCCGGCACCGGGCCGACGGGTCACAAGCCGAACCCTCCCGGCGGAGAGGTCGGGAGGAAAGGTAGGCGGAAAACCTAGGGCGGCAAGGTAGGCGGAAAACCTAGGGCGGAAAGGTAGGCGGAAAGCTAGAGCCGAGAAGCTAGTGGGCGCGCTCTGGGTGGCGGTCGTCAAGAAGAAGACTCAGCAGCCAGCTGACCACGCCGACGATGATGGCGCCCCAGAAGGCGGGCCAGAACCCAGTGATGTGGAACGGCAGCGAGAGCTTGCCAGCTACCCAGCTGCACAACCACAGCAGAAGCGCATTCACCACAAGCCCGATCAGGCCGAGGGTGAGCACATAGAACAGGCACCCGACGGTCTTCACGATTGGCTTGATCACGACGTTCACGATGCCGAAGATCAGGGCGACCGCAATGAGCGTGCCGATCTTCTTAGGGTCGCTGCTGCCTTGCAGCTCGATTCCGGAGACAGCCAGATGGGCCACGCCGAGGGCAACGGCCACGATCAGGATACGCAGCAGCACCTTCATGAACTTCATGGCGTCATCCTGCCATGATCTGCCCAAACAACCGTAATTCCTGGCAGAAGGCGTCAGGCGGGTGAACCGCGTCGCAGCCCTGCCGGTAGCCGCGAACCCACTTGCAGCGTCGCTGGCCAGGGCACTCACCACATAGCCTACATATTCGGATTTGTGCTTCCACCTGCAATCGGATCGCGGCGATCGTAGACAGCGCCAGGTGCCGCTGTCACCATCACAGCGGGGAACGGACACTGCCAGCCGGCTGGCCGTCGTTCGCTTGGGGGAGCGGGATGGGTTTGGCGTGGATGGCGGAGAGCAGCCGGCCCAGGTTCGGCGCGTTCGATTTCGACGATTTCGACGACTTCGACCCTGTCTTCACCCAGCGAGCCTCCTCCAGATCGCCCGGCTTTGGGCGTCAGGTTGCAAGAGCGGCCCAACTAGGGGCGGCAGATCCACTCTCACGCCCTATGCGCAGTCCTCGCGGGCGACACGCGCATCGGAGGAGCCGCCGGCCCTTGCTCGGCGGCCTCGGCCCGTTCGGCGGCCTCGGCCCGTTCGGCACACTCAGCACGGTCGGCACTCTCAGCACGGCCGGGACCTATCCGCGGGTCGGGAGGCGGCGCGATGGCGTCGGCCGGGCGAACGGCTCGCGCGGCGCGCATGCAGCGGCGCGGACCGGCTTATCGCGACGCTCAGCCTGATGGCGGCTACCAGCGGAAATGCACGAAGATCCGGCCGAAGTTCTTCGAGTCCTTCTCAACCCGGTGGTACTTGGCCTTGATTTCTTTCTGCTCGAGGAACCGCAGCACGTGCTTCTTCAGCTGCCCGGAGCCCTTACCAGGGATGATCTCGACCAGCGGGGCCTTGGTCCGGACTGCCTCGTCGATGATGCCGCGCAACGCGCGGTCAATGTCCTGCCCGCGGTTGTAGACGTCGTGCAGATCGAGCTTGAGCTTCATGCCTGTCTCCGGGGTGCGCGGCGCCAGGCTACGCGGTGCCAGAACAAAAGAGCTAAGGGATGGGAACGAGGATCTTGTCCACGATGTAGATGGTCGCGTTCGCGGTCTGGATATTGCCGCAGACTACAGCTGCGTTGTTCACGCGGTACTCGCTGCGCGACTTCGCCGGAACGATGACTGTACCGAGCAGCGTGATCAGGTGCTTGCCGCCGGCCAGATCGGCCGGGGTCTGCCTGCCGCCGACGACGTGATACTTCACTACCTTCGTGAGGTCGGACCTACTGGCCAGCAGGGTTGTGAGGTTGCCGTGGCCGAGCGCGGCGAAGGCCGAATCCTCGGGAGCGAAGACCGTGATCGCCTTGGCCGAGTTAAGTCGGCCGGCCAGGCCGGCGGCCTTGATGGCATTCGCGAAGTCCGTGAGCATCAGATTGTGCGCCGCGGCGGTCGCCACGGGCGCTGCCGCCATGCCGCCGATGCTCCCCGGGCCGGTCGCCGGGATCCGGTCGCAGCCGGCGCCCACGACGCCGTGGGTGTCCGCCAGAGGCGAGCCCGCTGTCACGCTCTTGCTGGCGGGCCCGTGCTCCGCTGCGCGGCCCGCCGATGACGTGCCGCCAGCTCCGCAGCCCGAGGCTGCCAGCCCGATAGCGGCGGCAGCGGCGGCGCCCAGAACGCGGGACCTCATGACTTCCTTTCTTTCGCCAGTCCTGACACCAGCAGTAAGCACGCCGCGCCAAGCAGTTATTGGCCCCGATGGCGGTCGGCCTGCAGGTTATCGGCGGCGTCGCGGATGTGATGGTTGGGGGCATCTGCACTGGTTTGCTACAGCAGCACTGCGCCCCTCGGCCGCAAACTGCCCAACCGTAACGCTCTGTAAGCAGATGTGTTCTAGGAGTTGTCGCGGGTACGAGTCGGATAACGCCTAGCTGCGGCCCGCTCGGAAGCCGTCGCAAACGCCGCCATGGCGGGCGTTGGATCGGGGGATCAGATGAGCAGCATGCCTCAGCGGGGCACGCCGGGCACGCCGGGACAGTGGCCGGGCGGCGGCCAGCAGAGCGCTCCTCCCGGCGATCCGGCAAGCGCGCCGTCCCACGGCGCCGTGCCCGGGCAAGAGCAATTCGGCAGCAGCCCTGGACAGCCTCCGCCTCAAGGTGGATATGGTCAGCCGCAGGGCGGCGCGCCCGGTCAGTGGGGAAGCCAGCCAGGCTGGTCTAGTCCCGTCAGCGAGGCCGAGACCCGGGTCACCTGGCGCCGTATCTTCCAGTACTGGCTCGACGCCTTCCTCGTCTCGATCGTGCCCTATCTTGTGTCGATACCTTTCGACCGCAGCAGCCGGACGAGCCTGAATATCGTCGGCGGCGTCGTCTACGTCGTCCTGTTCATCATCATCAGCCTCTGGTACTGGGTGATCCGGCCGCACTCCCACAATGGGCAGACCTTCGCGATGAAGTGGTTCGGCCTGCGGGTCATCAGCAAGAATGGCGGTCCCGCTACCACGACGCAGCTCTTCGTCCGCTGGATCGGCCTGATCTTCGACTCCGCACCGTGGATGTGGCCATTCGTCGGGCTGCTAGGACTCATCGTGATGCTCTGCTCCCGGTACCGCCAGCGGATTGGTGACCACATGGCTCGCACGCTGGTGGTCGCGACAGGCCCGGCCTATCGTGGTCGCTCGCAATACGCCGGCAGCGGCTCCGGCCAGATGGGCATGGGTACTGGCGCCGATGTCCGCTCGGGCCAGATGCAGTCGAGCGACATGGGTCCCGAGGCTCCCGGCGACGTCCGGTAGTTAGCGTCAGCCGGTGAAATCCCCGGGCGGGGTTACGAGCCGGAATCGGCGTATGCCGTCGTCGGTGATGTCGCTGGTGGCGACGTCCTGCGCTACTAGCAGGTCGAGGTGGTAGACGGTCTCGCAGACCGCGAGCATCTGGCTTATCAGGTCGAGTTCGGGCAGCTTCAGCTGCCTGCGCGTCCAGCCGATCGTAAGGGCCACGTCATAGCCGGTACACGGGCCCGCGGTGAGCGCGGCCGCCATCAGGCTGAGCCGTTCGGCGTGATGCTCGGTCAACTCGTCGATCCGGCGATGTGCGCTGGGCGAGACTGGCCCGTGCGCCGGAAGGAGCTGCATGTCAGGCAGCCGTCGCACGACCCCCAGGGATTGCAGGTACTCCCGCAGCGGCTCAGCGGACGGGGCTTCCTGGAATCCGATCGACGGCGTGATATGCGGCAGTACGTGGTCCCCGGCGAATAGCAGGCCAGACTCGGCGTCGGTGAATACGACGTGACCGCGAGTGTGACCTGGCGTGCTGATTGCGGTCAGCGTTCTGTTGCCGAGATCGAACTCCTGCCCGGCGGCTATCCACTGGTCGGGCTGCTCGTAGCCGAGCGCCGCGCCTATCGTGGCGCCCGGCAACAGCGGCGGGTGGCCGGGCGGCATGAGATCGGAGTCCGCCACCTCTTGTTCATGCTCTTCACGCTGTTCGCGGTCGGCGCGGTTGATCGGCGACAACTGTGCCAGCCGGTCGGCGATCGCGCCGGCTCCGGCGGCGCGCACGATCGCTAGCTGCTCGCGGAACGGCTGGAACTCGCCCGACAGGAGCCCGTCGATTGACGGTTTCTCGCCCTCGCCGAGCGATACCGGCGTCCCAAACAGTCGCCTGATCTCGACAGCTTGGGTGTAGTGGTCGCGATGCATGTGCGTGACGAGGAACTGCCGGACGTCATGGAGACTGGCACCGATCGCCGCAAGGGACCGCTCAAGTTGATCGCGACTGTTCGCGAGAGCCCAGCCTGAATCGATCAGCACCAGTCCGCCCGCCGCCTCGATGGCGTACACGTTGACGGCGCGCAGTCCGTCAGTCGGCAGCGGAAGCGGTATCCGGTGCACACCCGGCGCGACAAGGTGCGCGCCTTCCTCGAGCCACGCAAGCCGGTCTGCCAACGTCACCCTCTCGGTGTGGGCTCGTGCAGTGCTCGCTCGCCCGCCGCTGGCTCGCCCGATGCTGGGTCGGTGGCTGCGGGCTGGGCCAGCCGGGCGGTCCAGATGCCGGTGCCGTCGACGTCAGCCTCGGCGGCCAGACCGCGTGCCTGAAGATGCCGCAGGTGCGAGAGCACCTCGCCGACCGCTGCCTGCCGCTGGAAGGAGGCGAGCTCCACCCAGGGCCGAGACCAGGTGATACCGGACGCGGCGTCCCAGGACGTAATCCCGGCCGTGCCTGCACCGGCGAGAAGGGCGGCCGTCTCGGCGAGCCGCTCGGTGTGATGCTCGGCGAGGAAATCTAGGCGCGAGTCGAGATCGGTGAACCGGTACTCATGCGCCGGCAGCACATCACGGGGCTGGAGGCCCCGCAGCTTCTCCAGGGACCCGAGGTATTCCTCCAGCGGATTGCCAGTCAGGTCGTATGAGGAGATGTTCGGCGTGATGCGCGGCAGGATGTGGTCGCCAGTGAGCAGGAGCTCGTGCGTCTCGTCGTAGAAGCACAGGTGGCCGGGGGTGTGACCGGGAGTCCACACGGCGCGCAGCCGCAGGCCGGGCACGTCGACGAGGTCGCCATGCTCGATCATGCGGTCGGCCCGTACCATCGGATCGACCTGGCCGGCGCTCTGCCTGCTGGAGATCAGCTCGTTCAGGTGACTACCCGGGGCGCCACACCAGCGCAGGTAGTACGCCATCCCATCGCGCATGAGGCCGCGGTTGCGCTGCATGTCCAGGAACGTGTCCTCAGCCGGGTGCATGCCGACCCAGGCCCCCGACGCGTCGCGCACCTTGCCGGACTGGCCGTGGTGGTCGGGATGCGCGTGCGTGATGGCGACGGCGGTGACGGCCGTCACCGGGATCTCGCAGTCGGCGAGCCCGCTGGTCAGCGCCTGCCAACTGTCCGGGTGACTCCAGCCGGGATCGACCATGACGAACCCGGCGTCGTGCTCAATCAGGTAGCTGAGGACGTAGCGCAGCGGGTTGCCGATGATCGGCACCGGGATTGACCACACGCCGCCTGTGACGCTCTCGACCGGCGGGAACTCGCCGCGCTGCCACGCGTCACGCTGCCGTGTGCCGGTTACCTGCATACCTGCGAAGTCCCTTCGCGCCAGCCCAGTCGATCCGCGGGTGTCCGACCGGGGCGCCTAGCCACGTCATGCTCGGCAGTGACGAGAATGTGCCGGATAACGCACGCTCCGGTTGACATGGGATCTGGCGCCATGCTTCGCTCGGAGCCAGACTAAGAAGTATAACTGATTTCAGTTTTCCCGCTTTGGCATGGGTTAGCGCCGCAGAAACAGCGCAGCCGGCCGTGCTGCGCAGCGCAGCAGCAGAGATCGACGAGAGGCACGCCGATGAACGACGACTTCCGCGCCAGAGCACGCGCCTGGCTGGCGGGCAACGCGCCGCGCCGCGCGTCCGGCGAGGACGATGGTGAATCTGGTCAGATCACGATCGCCGACCAGAAGGCGTTCCAGGCCAAGCTGTATGACGCTGGCTTCGCTGGGATCACGTGGCCCAAGGCGTATGGCGGTCAGGGCCTGACCGGCGCCGAGCAGATGGCCTGGAGCCAGGAGTCGCGCGACTACGACCTGCCGAACGGGGCATTCTTCATCGGCCTCAGCATGCCCGGCAACACGCTGCTCGAACTCGGCACCGAGGAGCAGAAGAAGCGCTACCTGCCCAAGATGCTGCGCGGCGACGAGATCTGGTGCCAGCTGTTCTCTGAGCCGGGTGCCGGATCGGACGTCGCTAGCCTCCAGACCACTGCGGTCCGTGACGGCGATGGCTGGATCATGAACGGCCAGAAGGTATGGACATCCGGCGCCCAGTTCAGCGACTACGGCGCGATCCTGGCCAGGACAGACCCGACCAAGCCCAAGCACAACGGCATCAGCATGTTCATCGTCGACATGCACGCACCAGGCGTCACTGTCCGGCCGCTCAAGGTGGCCACCGGGCACTCGCCATTTAACGAAGTGTTCTTCGACAATGTCCGGATCCCGGCCGACGCCCTCATAGGCGAGGAGAACAAGGGCTGGGACGCGGCCGTGGTCATGCTGCGCCACGAACGGATCGCGATCGGCATGATGGGCTCGTCGCGCACCAGCCCGCTCGGCTTTGAGTCGCTACGGGACCTGGCCGCCGGCCTCGGCCGCACCAGCGACCAGGGCGTCCGGCGCGACCTGGCCGAGCTGTACGCCCGGGGACGGGCCGTGCAGTTGTTCGCCACGCTGCTGCGGGATGAAACCCAGGCCGGGCGTCTGCCAGGCGCGCGCGGCTCGGTCGCGAAGCTGGCGGGCTCCGAGCTTGGCAGGTTCGCTGGCAACGTGGCAGCCGACGTCCTCGGCGACCAGCTAGCCGGTTTCGACTCCGACGAGATCTCCGCCGTGACGACCTTGATCGTCGCGGCGCCCGGCAGCGCAATCGCCGGCGGCACGAGCGAGATCCAGCGCAACATCATCGGCGAGCGCGTCCTCGGGCTGGCCAAGGACCCCGGCGTCGACCGGGCGACCCCGTTTAACCAGCTGCGCGTCGGCACGCAGCGGCAGAACTGAGCAGCGGAAGGGCAGCGAGGGAACCCCGATGGCACTGATACTCACCGACGAAGAGCAGGCGCTGGCCGACTCGGTCCGCAAGTTCGTCGCCGACCGCAGCCCGCTGACGTCCCTGCGGCACCTGATCAGCTCCGGCGAGCCGTTCGACGCCGACGTGTGGAAGCAGATGACGGCTCAGCTCGGCCTGGCCGGCCTGACCATCCCTGAGGAATACGGTGGCGTCGGCGCTGGCACGTCCGCGCTGTCTGTCGCGCTGACCGAGCTCGGCGCTGGCCTGGTCGCCTCGCCGCTGCTGGCGTCCGTCCTAGCTGCTGAGGTGCTGCTGCGCCTTGGCGACGACGCCGCGAAGACCGAGCTGCTGCCGCGCATCGCAGGCGGCGAGGTGATCGCGACCCTCGCCCTGGCCAGCCGCGCAGGCGGGCACGTGACCGCGTCGGGTACTGGCGACGGCCTGACGCTGACCGGCAGCATCTCCCCGGTGCTGAACGGCGCCGAGGCGAGCGTGCTGCTAGTCCCCGCCGATACCGCCGAGGGCACTGTCATCTTCCTGGTCGACGGCGCCGCCGCCGGGCTCACCAGGACCAGGCTTACGGCGGTCGACCACAGCCGCTCGCTCGCGCGCATCGAGCTCAGCGCCACCCCTGGCCGTGCGCTGGCCGGGGACGCGGTAGCGGCGCTGGCTGCCGCCGCCGATCTGGCCAATCTCGCGCTGGCATCCGAGTCGGCCGGGGCGATGAAGGCATGCCTGGATATGACCAGCGCATACGCGCGGATCCGGGTCGCGTTCGGCCAGCCCATCGGTGCTTTCCAGGCCGTCAAGCACCGGCTGGCCGACATGGAGAAATCCTGGGAACTCGGCTATGCGGCCCTGCGCGACGCGGCTAGGGCGGGCGACGCGGATCCAGCCAGGTTCTCCGTCGCTGCCTCGGTCGCGAGGGTCCTGCTGGCCGGCGCCTACGCCGACGCCGCGGTGGACACCGTCCAGCTGCACGGCGGCATCGGCTTCACCTGGGAGCACGACGCGCATCTGTATTACAAGAACGGCTTGTCTAACAAGGTGCTCCTTGGTGGCCCCGGCGATCAGCTTGACCGCCTGGCGGACTCACTCGGGATCTAGCTGAGCGGCCGGCCCACGCGGGTCGACAGTCCCAGCGAGCCTAAAAGCAGAACGGATTCCAGAAAGCGGGTCAGCAGGAGTGCCACAGGCAGGGCCGGCCATTCCGTCCACGGCGGCTCAGCACGGCCGCCACGACAGGATCCTCGCTGCCGCGACGGCCCTGCTGGCGGCCGGCGGGGAAGACGCCCTGCAGATGAAAGACCTATCGCAGCGCGCGGGCGTCTCGGTCGCGACGCTGTACAGGTACTTCCCCGCCAAGGATCACGTGATGCTGGGCATCCTGCTGAGCCGGTACTCCTCGGCACTAGCGCGGGTGACCGCGGAGACGCCGCCTGGCTCGACCGCGCGAGACCGGGTCACGAGCCACTTGCTCCGCGAGTTCCGCGCCGAGCAGCGCGAGCCGCGACTGACGGCGGCGCTGAGCCGGGTTATCAGCGAGACCCGCCGCAGCTACAGCGAGGTCATCGAGCAGGTCGAGCACCTGCATCTGCAGATGCTCGAGCACGTAGCAGGCGGCGGCGCGCCGGTCAGCACCGAGCAGCGGCAGCTACTGCCGGTGGTGCAGGCCATCTTTGGCGCGGCGACCCGCCGCTGGCTGGCAGGCGTTTCGTCGCCGGCCCAGGCCCGGTTCGAGATCAGGGTCGGATGTAGGCTGCTCGACCTGCCGGACGCAGCGGTCGCCGAGGAACTGCTGCTGGCCGGCCCGGCAGGCTAGGGACCGAGCTAGGGACTGAGCCAGGGACATCATCGAGCTAGGGACACATCGAGCTAGGGACATCATGATGCCGATCGACGCGGACGCACTGGCGGCTATCGCAGCGCGGTTCGCCGCGCGGGGCGGCCAGCCGGGACTCGCCTACGGCGTGATCGCTGACGGTGCCCTGGCGCACTCCGGCGGATGCGGCGAACGCTCGCCCGGCGGCCCGCGCCCGGACGCCGACACGGTGTTCAGGATCGCGTCTATGACCAAGAGCTTCACCGCGACGCTCGTCTTGATGCTCCGGGACCGGGGGGCGCTCCGCCTGGACGATCCGGCGGTCGACTACGTGCCAGTCCTGGCCGGGGTGAAGCCGCCGACGGCCGACAGCCCGCCGATCACGATCCGGCATCTGCTCACGATGACCGCCGGCTTCCCGACCGATGACCCGTGGGGAGATCGCCAGCAGGGGCTCGATCCGGGAGAGTTTGCCCGGCTACTGGCCGACGGCGCAATCCGGCGCGCGTGGGTGCCTGGAACGAAGTTCGAGTACTCCAACCTGGGCTACGCCGTACTCGGCAAGGTCATCGAGTCCATCACCGGCCTGGACTACGCGCACGCGATCCGGACCGAGGTGCTCGACCCGCTCGGACTCGGGCGCACCGGGTACGAAGTGGCCCAGTTCGATCCGGCGGACCTGGCCCGCGGGTACCGTCGCGACGGCGAGGCGTGGCTCGAGCTTGAGCCTGATCCTTACGGTGCGTTCGCCCCGATGGGCGGCATCTTCAGTTGCGTCCGCGACCTCGCCAGGTGGGTTGCCGGGTTTGCGATCGCATTGGCGGCGGACGTGGCGCCCGCTTCCGACGCCGATCACCCACTCAGCCGGCGTAGCCGCCGTGAGATGCAGCTCGGGCAGGTGGCCATCACGAACGAAGGCTCGGGCGCCGTCGCGCAGTTCACCGGGCCATCCTCGATCAGCTACGGCTTCGGCCTGTTCGCAGAGGACGATCCGGTGTTCGGCACTATCGTCCAGCACAGCGGTGGCTATCCCGGCTACGGCAGCCAGATGCGCTGGCATCCTGCGACTGGCCTCGGCACCGTGGTGCTGGCCAACAGCACGTATGCGCACGCGGGCGCCCTTGCCGGCGAGTTGCTGTCGGCGCTGCTGACGGCACAAGCACAGCAAGGCAGGGAACGGGGTCGTTCCACCGTCCGCGGCCCCCTCCGGTACGCCGAGCCGTGGCCAGAGACGGTGGCGGCCCGCGACGCGGTCAGCGATCTGCTTGCCGACTGGGACGACGACCTCGCTGCGCGGACATTCGCGCCCAACATCGAGTTGGACCGGCCGCTCGTCCAGCGGCTGGCGGAGATCGCGACGCTGCGCGAGCGGATCGGCGCGTTCGCCAACGACCCTGACCGGCCCGCAGAGTTCGAGTCGCCTGCACACTGCCGCTGGTGGCTGACCGGGGAGGGCGGCTCGGTCGCGGTCGAGATCAGGCTGGCGCCGCTGCGTCAGCCGCTGGTGCAGCAGGTCCTAGTCGCCGTGCCACCCGCCCGTGGCAGCAACCTGGACGAAGTACTGCGCCATATTGTCGCCGCGATAAACGCGACGGTGCCGGACTGGCCAGCCGGACTCGTGACTGCGGACGGCTTCGCCGTCGACTCGGCGGTTCGCCAGCTGCGCCTGGCCGCCGCCTGGGCTGGCCCAGGCAAAGTCGACTGTTATCTGGCCGGCAACGGCAGCACGACCACGACGGTTCGGCTCGCTGGCTCGTCCGGCAGCGTGGTGCTGGCAGTCGAGATCAGTGAGGCTGGTCAGCTCCGGCGATCCGACGTCACCCTCCTCGGCTAGGCCGACCGGCTCCTCGCCACGAGTCGGGTCAGCTCGTCGACTCGAGGATGACCACCGGGATCTGCCGCGTCGTCTGCCGCTCGTACTCGGCGAAGCCAGGGTTCTCCGTCTTGTGCGCGGTCCAAATGGGCTCGCGTTCGGCATCGTCGGCGACGCGTGCGCGCAGCGCCAGGGTCTGAGCCCCGATCTCGGCGTGCACGTCCGGGTTGGCGACCAGGTTGTGATACCAGTCCGGGTTGGTAGCCGCCCCGGCCTTGGAAGCGAACACCGCGTATCCGCCATCAATCGGCCGGTACATCATCGGGTTGACGCGCTCCTGGCCGGTCTTAGCACCGGTGGTATGGAGCAGCAGGATCGGCGCGCCCTCGAACGGGCCGCCGACCTTGCCTCCGTTAGCGCGGAACTCTTCGATGATCTTGGCGTTCCAGTCGTTCATTTCTGCCATTGCGACTCCCGGTAGCGGACTGCATGCGTACTGATAGGAAGATCTGGCACGGCGAACAGCGCTGTGAAGCTGACCAGTGCCCTGGCGAACCGCGCGGTCAGGACGCGGCGCGCTGTCCGCGGACTTCGAGGTGGTCGAGGAGGTCTTGCGTCGCGGTCGCGACGGCGGCGACGGCGTGCTCGAACGCCTGGGCGTTGTGGCCGGCCGGCGTGCGGAAGCCGCTGATCTTCCGGACGTACTGGAGCGCGGCGGCCCGGACGTCGGCGTCAGTGACCTGCTCGGTGAATGGTTCGCGGAGTGTCTTGATGCTGCGGCACATGTGTCCGACGTTACGCCAGAACCTGCCGCGCCGCAGACGCGGCTGCATCACGGGATTGCCAGGAGGGGCGGCGTTTGCTGCCCACTGGCCCGCCATACCCGGGCGATACGCTGCCAGTCATGACTCCTGCTACCGAATTCGAGCTGGCGAAGGACCTAGGGCCGATCCGGCTGTACCGCCGCGGCCCGGCCGCGAAGCTGGAGCTCAACCGGCCAGAACGACTGAACGCATGGAACGAGGCCCTCGGCGTGGCCTTGCGCGACACCGTGCTTGACCTGGCCGCTGACAATGCGGTGCGTTCCGTTCTGATCACTGGCGCCGGACGGGCGTTCTCCAGCGGTGCCGACCTCCGGGAGGCCGGCGAGGCGGGCTCCGGCGGACGGCCTGGCGTCTACACGGTGCTCACCGAGCGCTATCACCCGATCATCACTGCGATCCGGTCGATGCCGAAGCCGGTGGTGGCGGCGGTCAACGGCGTTGCGGCCGGCATAGGGCTGTCGCTGGCGCTGTGCTGCGACCTGGTCGTGAGCGCGGAGTCCGCTTACTTCGTCCTGGCCTTCGTCAACGTGGGCCTCGTCCCCGACGGTGGTTCCTCGTTCCTGGTGCCGACCAGGATCGGGTTCACCAGGGCCGCCGAGCTCGCGCTGCTCGGCTCGCGCCTGTCCAGCGAGCAGGCTCTGGACTGGGGTCTGATCAACCGCGTCTGGCCGGACGCCGAGCTGATGCCGCAGGCGGAAGACCTCGCGTGGCGGCTGGCGAACGGCCCGACGGGATCGTATGCGGGCACCAAGCGGCAGCTGAACGCCTGGCTCTACGGCCGTATCGAGGACCAGCTCGAGCTTGAGGCGCGTATTCAGCAGCAGCGGTCGGCCTCGGCCGATGTGGCCGAGGGCATCGCGGCTTTCGCGGCTAAGCGGCCGCCCGTGTTCACTGGCGACTGAACCAGCTAGCGTCTGGATCGCGCGAGCTGGCGCATCATCTCGATGCGAGCCCGGATCTGGTCGGCCGTCGCCTGCGGCAGCGGTGGACCGCCGCAGCTGCGCCTGAGGTCGGCATGGATAGCGCCATGCGGCTGGCCCGTGCGGTGGTACCAAGCGGCAACGAGACCGTTCAGTTCCTTGCGCAAAGCCGCAAGGGTCTCCCGCGTTGTCGGCTCGGCCGGGGCGCTCGCGACATTTAGCTGGGTCGAGTTGCGGTTCCGTAGCAGCAGGGCGACCTGCTCTGGCTCGAGCAGGCCCGGCAAGGCGAGGAATTCCTCTTCCTCAGCCGTCACGCCGAACTCATTGCCGTCGTAGAGGACTCGGTCGAAGTGCGCCGATGCCTCCAGGGCCTGGAACGGCGCCTGGTCAAGCTCGTCAGCAGTGCCGCGCTGCCGCAGTGCCTCGGCTATCGCGCGCTCGTCCTCGGCGTCGTCGGGCAGGCCGAGGACGTGGTCGCGCTCAGCCTCGAGCTCGGCTGCGTACCCGAGCAGCGACGGTATCGACGGTAAAAGGACCGACGCGGTCTTGCCGCGTCGCCGGGCGCGGACAAAACGGCCGACCGCTTGGGCGAAGAACAGCGGGGTTCCCACGCTCGTCACGTACACCCCGACTGCGAGCCTCGGGATGTCGACGCCTTCGGACACCATCCGGACTGCCACCATCCACCGGTCCGCGGACGCGGCGTACCTGGCGATCTTCTTACTCGCAGCCGGGTCGTCGGACAGGACAACGGTCGGCCTGGCCCTGCTGAGGCCCGCCGAGTGTGCGCGCTAGCTCGTTCCCTGCCCTGGTACGCCATCGCATCTCGCCCGAGTAAGCCAGGAAGATAACGGGACGGACGACGCCGTCGCTCAGCGCCCGACCGTAGCCGTAGACGTAATCCGACGAGCTGCGCAGGCTGCCGTCCGCGTCGTGGATGTAGGTCACGAATGGGATCGGGTTTGCATCGCTGCGAAACGGAGTGCCGGTCAGCCCGAGCCGTCGCCGGGCCGACGCGAACGCGACCCGGATCGCTTCGCCCCACGACAGCGCGTCGCCAGCGTGGTGGATCTCGTCGAACACGACGAGAGTGCGCCGGCTCAGCGTTCGCTGTCGGTGCAGGGCGGGGTGCGCGGCGACCTGGGCATACGTCACGGCCACGCCGGTGAAGTCGGCCGAGGCTTGTCCTTGGGAGTTGCTGAAGCCGGGATCCAGCGCGATCCCGAGCCGGTGCGCGGCCTGCGCCCACTGGTACTTCAGATGCTCTGTCGGCGTGATGACCGTGACGGCGGCGACCTCACGTCGAGCGAGCAGTTCTGCGGCGACCAGGAGCGAGAGGCTACCAGCGGTCACTGTCAGCGAAGCGGAGCGCCACGGCGGTTGTCTCATGCCCTCGACGTCACGCGCTCGCGGCGGTTGCCGCTCATGTTGCGCCTGGGAAACGGCGCGGTAATGGTCTCGGCAATACCGTCGGCGCATGGGCCGCAAGACGAGCGGCTATACACCGGGTGAGGTGTGACTTGACTACCGAGACAAGCATCTATGACCTGCTCAGCGATGACCGCCAGCCAATGCGGTTGGTCACGAGCGCCTTTTATCGGCGTGTGCTCGCTGATGAGATGCTCGCGCCATTCTTCGCGGCCGTCGACATGGACAGGCAGTCCGTGATGCTGGCCGAGTTCCTGGCGATGGCGTTCGGCGGCCCGCACACGTACACCGGCCGTGACCTGCGGACGGCACACGCCGGGCTAGTCGGACTGACCGACGTGCACTTCGACCGGGTTGTCGGTCATCTGGCAAGTACCTTGCGCGACTTTGGCGTCGCCGAGGGCGACGTCGCCACGGTCGGCGCGGTCGCAGAAACCCTGCGCGACGACGTCCTCAACCGCTAGCGGAGCAGGTCAGGTGGACATCGAGCGGCTCAAGAGCAGCTTCGCGCGGATCGCGATGCATGGCGACGAAGTGCCGCTGCACTTCTACTCCGATCTCTTCCTCAAGCATCCGGAAACGCGGCCGATGTTCCCGGTCTCGATGCAGGCGCAGCGGTCTCACCTCGTCGACGCGCTGGTGACGATCGTCTCGAGTGTCGACACCGTGGATGACCTGGCGGTGTTCTTACGCGATCTCGGCCGTGGCCACCGCAAGTTCGGGACCCTGGCCGCACACTACGCAGCGGTGGGTGACAGCCTCCTGGCCACTTTTGCGCACTTCTGCGGCGAGGCGTGGGACGCGCAACTGGAGGCGGACTGGCGCGGCGCCTACGAGCTGATCGCCGGCGTCATGACCGCCGCCGCGCAGGAAGACGAGCATCACCATCCTGCGTACTGGACGGGCACGGTCGTGGGCCACGAGCGCAGGGCCTTCGACGTCGCCATCTTGACGGTGCGGACCGAGCCGCGGCTGGAATACCTGCCTGGCCAGTCCGTGGCGATAGAGTCGCCGGCCCGTCCTCGCCTGTGGCGCTACTACTCGATGGCCAACGCGCCCCGCGAGGACGGCACCGCCGAGTTTCATGTCCGGCTCATCGACGGCGGTGCCGTCAGCATGGCCCTCACCGCAGCGACGAGCGTCGGCGCCGAGCTGAAGCTCGGGCCGCCAGTTGGCGTGCTGCGGCTCGACACTGCGTCCGGCCGAGACATCCTCATGGTGGCTGGCAGCACTGGCCTGGCGCCGCTGAAGGCAATGCTGGAGCAAGTAGCGGCTTTGCGGCAGCCGCCCCGCGTGCACCTGCTCTTTGGCGCGCGGCACGCTGACGGACTCTATGACCTGCTCAGCCTAGAAAAAATGGAGGCAGAACACCCGTGGCTCACCGTGGTTCCGACGGTGTCCGCTGGCCGGTTCGCCGGACAGGTCGGCACGCTAGGCGACGTCGTAATGCGCAACGGCACCTGGTCTGGCCGCGACGCTTACATCGCTGGCCCAACCGAGATGGTGAAGGACACGACCTCGAGGCTGGCCTCAGCCGGCGTGCCGGTCACTCAGATACACGTCGAGGATTTTGGCTGGAGTGAGCCATGACAACGGATGCCTGGTACGACGAGCAGCGGCGGTTGACTCCCGACCACGTGCTGGCCGTCACGTTCCCGCCGACGCGCTGGGGTCGACACGGTTACGAAGAAGAACCGGTTCGCGCATTCCTCGCGGACGTGCACGCCGAGATGGTGCGGCTGATCAACGAGCGTTCCTCGCTGTGGCAGGAAGTTCAGCGACTACGCCGCCGGATCCTCGGCAAGGAGACGGGCAACGATGCCATCCTTTTCGGCAAGGACGACGCGCACATCCATGCTGTGCGGATCCTGTCGAGCGCACAGCGGACGGCAGACCGGTACGTCGCCGACGCGCAGGCCTACAGCGGACGGCTGACCGAGGAAGCGCGCGTCCGGCGTGATGAGATCATGGGCCAGGCCCAGCAGCACGCCGACATGCTGCTCGAGGAGGCCAGGACCAGGGCACGCACCGCCGCCGTCGACGCGATGAACCACGACGGCCTGCCACCGCAGACCGACCAGGAGCGTCGCGCAGTGCAGGCCGAGCTTGCCTACCTGCGCACGTTCAGCGAGGTGTACCGGCAGCACCTGCGGATCTACACCGAGGACGTGCTGCGGACTATCGAGGACTGGGAAGGCAAAGAACGCGCGGCCGCACGCGATGTCCCGCTCGCGGGCCAGCAGCCGCCTGGCGTTCCGATTGCCGGCCAGCAGCCGCCGAGACTCGGCTGGCACCGCAGCTAGCCCGGCAAACGGCCGCTCACGCGGGGGCGTTAGCCGAAACATGTGCGGCGTGGGCTAACCGCCGTAGGCGTCGCCGCGACGGTGCTCGGATTTGTAGTACTGCCGATGGGGTCGGCACTAGCCGGGCCGATCGCAGTCAAGGGCATCACAACACAAACCGTCAGCACCCAGGTGACCGCAGGCGCCGAGCAGACTGGCGAGGCCCAGGCGACCTGCCCTGCCGGTGAGCTCCTGGTCGGGGGCGGCTACACGGTCGACAGCACGGTGACCGACTGGAGCGTCTACGTCGACGCACCGGACGGCTCCACATGGCTCGTCGAGATCGTCAATAACGACGCCCAGCCGCTGAACTTCACGGCCTACGCGATCTGCGCAATGTCCGTGCCAGGTAAGAAGGGCGTCACCGGACTCACCACGCATGTTGTGCAGACGCAGGTGAATACTCCGGCTAACCAGACGGGGGAAGCGGATGCCGCCTGCGGCGCGAACGAGCTGCTGACCGGCGGCGGCTACGACGTATACAACGTCAGCCCTAACTGGAGTGTCTACTCGAACGCGCCGCTAAACAGCAACACCTGGTTTGTCGAGATCGACAACGAGGTCCCACTGTCGACGACGTTCGACTCGTTCGCTGTGTGCCTGGGCAAGACGAACGGGAAGCCGCTCAAGGGCCTCACGACCGACGCTGTCGAGACTAACGCCACCGCCGGGGCCAACCAGGTCCAGACGGCCGTCGCGACGTGCGGTCCGAAGGAGTTGATGACCGGCGGCGGCGGGATCGAGGGCGTTGGCCAAGACTGGCGCACGGTGGACAACGCGCCGACCCCGAGCGGGAGCTGGACGGTGGAGATCGCCGACCTAGACAGCTTCTCACGGCCGTTCGATTCAGTCGCGATCTGCCTGGCCAAGCCCTAGCAGCAGCGAAGCGGCGGCGGGCGGCATGAAGGTCGCCCGCCGCCGACGCTGGCGCTGGCGCACGGACCGAGGGCCTCAGTCAGACGCCGACATAGGCTGCGAGGTGTTCACCAGTGAGGGTGGAGCGGGCGGCGACAAGGTCGGCGGGTGTGCCCTCGAAGATGATCCGGCCGCCGTCGTGCCCGGCGCCGGGGCCTAGGTCGATGATCCAGTCAGCGTGCGCCATGACCGCTTGGTGGTGCTCGATGATGATGACCGACTTGCCAGAGTCGACCAGCCGGTCGAGCAGGCCGAGCAACTGCCCGATGTCGGCGAGGTGGAGGCCGACGGTCGGCTCGTCGAGGACATAGACGCCGCCCTTCTCGGCCAGGCGCGTAGCCAGCTTGAGTCGCTGCCGCTCGCCGCCGGACAGCGTGGTGAGCGGCTGGCCGAGGCTGAGGTAGCTGAGCCCCACGTCGGCCAGCCGGTCGAGGATGGTGTGCGCGGCCGGCGTGCGCGCCTCGCCCGCCCCGAAGAACTCCGCAGCCTCGGTCACCGACATCGCAAGTACCTCGCTGATGTCGCGACCGCCAAAGTGGTAGTCAAGCACCGACGCGTCGAACCTCTTGCCTTCGCATTCCTCGCAGGTAGTGGCGACGCCGGCCATCACCGCCAGGTCGGTGTAGATCACGCCGGCGCCGTTGCACGTCGGGCAGGCGCCCTCCGAGTTGGCGCTGAACAGGGCAGGTTTCACGCCATTGGCCTTCGCGAACGCAGCGCGGATCGGGTCGAGCAGTCCGGTGTAGGTCGCCGGGTTGCTCCGCCTCGAGCCGCGGATCGCCGCCTGGTCGATTGACACCACGCCCTCGCGGCCGGAGACCGAGCCCTGCACGAGCGAGCTCTTGCCGGAGCCCGCCACCCCTGTGATCACGACCAGGGCCCCGAGCGGGATGTCGACGTCGACGTCGCGCAGGTTGTGTGTGGTCGCGCCGCGGACCTCGAGCGTGCCGACGGGGCTCCGGAGCTTATCCTTCAGGGCGGCGCGATACCCGAGATGGCGGCCGGTGAGCGTGCCGCTGGCCCGCAGCCGCTCGACTATGCCCTCGAACACGACCTCGCCGCCCGCGGTGCCCGCGCCAGGGCCGAGGTCGACGACGTGGTCCGCGATCGCGATCACCTCCGGCTTGTGCTCCACTACGAGCACCGTGTTGCCCTTGTCGCGCAGCCGCAGCAGCAGGTCGTTCATGCGCTGGACGTCGTGCGGGTGCAAGCCGATCGTCGGCTCGTCGAAGACATAGGTCACGTCGGTAAGCGACGACCCGAGCTGCCGGATCATCTTGGTTCGCTGCGCCTCGCCGCCCGAGAGCGTGCCCGACTGGCGGTCGAGGCTGAGGTAACCCAGGCCGATCTCCACGAAGGAGTCCAGCGTCTGCGACAGCGCGGCGCGTAGCGGTGCTACCGACGGCTCGTCGAGGCCGTTAACCCATCCAGAAAGGTCGCTGATCTGCATGGCACACGCCTCGGCGATATTGATGCCCTTGACCCGTGAGGAACGGGCGGCCTCGGTGAGCCGGGTGCCGTCGCACTCCGGGCAGGCCGTGAAGGTAACCGCACGGTCCACGAACTCGCGGATGTGCGGCTGCATGGCCTCCTTGTCCTTGGAGAGCATCGACCTCTGGATCCGCGGGATCAAGCCCTCGTAGGTCATGTTGATGCCAGCGATCTTCAGCCGGACCGGCTCGTGGTGCAGGAAGTCGTGCAGCTCCTTCTTGGTGTACCTGCGGATCGGCTTGTCGGGATCGTAGAAGCCTGACTCGCTGTACAGCCGAGAGTTCCAGCCGCCCCCGGTGTAGCCAGGGACGGTGATCGCACCCTCGGCGAGCGACTTGGAGTCATCGAAGAGCTGGGCCAGGTCGATATCGGAGACCGTGCCCCGGCCTTCGCAGCGCGGGCACATGCCGCCGGTGATGCTGAAGCTGCGCCGCTCCTTTACGGTCTTGCCGCCGCGCTCGAATGCGACCGCGCCGGCTCCGCTGATTGAGGCAACGTTGAACGAGAACGCCTTCGGCGAGCCGATGTGCGGCTGGCCGAGCCGACTAAAGAGAATGCGCAGCATCGCGTTCGCGTCGGTGGCGGTGCCGACCGTGGAGCGGGGGTCGGAACCCATCCGCTGCTGGTCAACGATGATCGCGGTGGTCAGCCCTTCTAGTACATCAACGTCGGGCCGAGCCAGTGTCGGCATGAAGCCCTGCACGAATGCGCTGTAGGTCTCGTTGATGAGCCGCTGCGACTCGGCGGCGATCGTGTCGAACACTAGAGAGCTCTTGCCCGAACCGGACACGCCAGTGAAGACCGTCAGTCGGCGCTTCGGGATCTCGACGCTGACGTCCTTGAGGTTGTGCTCGCGTGCGCCGTGCACGCGGATGGACTCGTGGCTATCGGCACCGTGCAGGGCCGGCGACTGCGTATCCGTCATCGTGGCCATTCTCGTCGTGTCTCTAGTTCACTTCGGGCTAGGCGTGGTCCAGGCGCCAGCCGACGGAACCACGAGTCGGGTCATGATGGGTCCTGAAGCAGGCCGAGGACGTTGCCATCGGGGTCGGTCACGGAGGCCACCAGGCGACCGCCGCCGACGTCGCGCACAGGATCCTTCACGGTGGCACCGGCGGCGGTCACCTCGGCCAGCTTCGCCTCGATGTCCGGCACGTGCCAGTAGGCCACCGGCGAGGTCATGCCCTGCGGTCCGCCGCCAGGCACCAGCCCGATGTGCTGGCCTGCGGCTTCGAACCCGACGTAGTAGGGCGCATCGGCCACCGGCGGTACACCGAGCAGGGCGGCGTACACCTCCTTGGCCTTCGCCAGGTCGGAGACGGGATGCAGGACGGTCTTGATTCCCTCGGTGGAAGAGCTGGTCATGATCACTCCTGAATGTGCGATTGTGGCTGGACTTTGGTCAACGCTAGGCGCTAGCGGCGCGGGCCGCTTCTTCAGTCCTGATCAATACATCTCTGGCCGGCGGAGTGTCGCCCGCATGTGCTAGGCACAACCTATGCCGGAAAGCGATGTGTACGTGGTCCCCGCCAACGAGGCGAGCTGGGACGACCTGCAGGCGGTGTTCGGGCGCGGCGGCGCGGCAAAGTGCCAATGCCAGCGAATCAAGATGGGAGACGGAGCATGGTACGGCACGCCGGTCGAGGAGCGAGCCCACCGGCTGCGCCAGGAGACCGACTGCGGCAACCCGAAGGCGGACGGCACCAGCGGCATGGTCGCCTACCTGGACGGCGAGCCAGTTGGCTGGGTCGCGGTCGAGCCACGAACGAATTACCGGCGGCTGCGAGGGTCACCCGTCCCGTGGGCCGGCCGGACTGAGGACCCGGACGACCCGGACGTCTGGGCGATCGTCTGCTTCGCGATCCGCCCAGGGTACAGGGGACATGGCCTCACCCGACCGCTTGCCGTGGCGGCCGTCGCGTACGCGCGAGAGCACGGCGCGAAGGCAATCGAGGGGTACCCAATGCTCCCCAAGCGCGGGCAGACCGTGTCCTGGGGCGAGATGAACGTCGGATCCCGCAGCACGTTCGTGGCGGCCGGATTCCGCGACGTCAGCCGCCCGACCACGCGCCGCGTGGTGATGCGGCTCGACCTGGATTAGCGCCGTACGACGGACCGCGGTCTTGGCCCCTCTCCGCGGATGGCCTGGGGTGCCAGTCAGCTCTGGCCAGCCCTGGTGAACAGGCGGACGGCCAGGACGAAGCCTGCAGCGGTATAGGCGGCAAGAACGGCCAGGGACAGCGCCGCCATCTCCGGGACGCTCGACATACCCCAGATGTTGTGCAGCGCGTGGCTTCCACTGCCAGCGGTGAGCCCGTAGCGGAAGAGCGCCAGCGCATGGGTGAGCGGCAGGACGCGGGATATCGCCTCGAGCCAGCCCGGCAGGGCGGTGATCGGGAACAGCGACCCGGCAAAGAAGAACGGGATGATCGCCACTACAGGCAGTGCCCCCGTATAGGCCTCGGCGGCAGGCAGCCGGACCGCCAGGATCTCGGCGATCGAGTGCATGAGCACGCCGAGCAGCAGCGCTGCTCCAATGAACCACAGCACGTGCCCCGCGCTCACGTAGCTGGCGCCGCGCGCCGCCGACAGGCCGATCAAGATGGCGACCTGCAGCGTCACGATCGCGAGGTCAGCAAGCAGGTTGCCGACCAGGATGGATGATCGCCTGATCGGGGCCACCAGCAGTTCCCGCAGTGCGCCCTGCTGGCGGTCGATGACCATGCCGATGCCAGAGAACAGAGAACTGAGTGGGATCAGCAGGCCGACCGTGGCCAGGGCCAGGAATGTCAGGTAAGCCGTGTGCTGAGCCGGCGTGGCGATGGTGTTGGCCAGAGCCGGCGCGAGGACGAGCGCGAACAACACCGGGGTCAGCACCGGGATGATCAGCGCACGCGGGGTCCGCACTGACAGGGCCAGCCGCCGCGCCGCGAGAGTCGCGACCGCCTGACCTGCCTTTGGTCGCCGGGCTCGCTGCAGCGGACGGATCGTGGTCGCGGTCGTCGTCGTGGTCGTCATGACAAGTCCTCTCCGAAGTTTGCGGAATCGATGCGCCCTCCGGTCAGCCGCAGGTAGACGTCGTCCAGGGTGGCGCGCCGGGTCGTAGCCGAGCGGATGATCACGGACTCCTCCTGCAGCAGGCGGAGCGCTTCAGCGCCACTCATGCTCCGCAGGGAGGCGGTGATGGTCTGGCCGATGACGACCACATCGTCCGGGCTCACGCCGTGCCTGGCGAGCGCATCGGCCGCGATGACGGCGTCGTCGGCCCGTAGCTCGAGTACCTCGCGGCCGATCGAGGCCAGCAGGCTAGCTGGGGTATCCAGGGCAACGAGGCAGCCCGAGTCAATGATGGCCAGCCGATCGCAGAGTCGTTCGGCCTCGTCGAGATAGTGCGTCGTCATGATGATCGTCACCCCGGTCTGCTCCCGCAGTGTGTCGATCACGTCGAACAGGTCGTGGCGGATCCGCGTATCCAAGCCGACGGTCGGCTCGTCGAGGAACAGCACCTCAGGGCGGGACAGCAGGGCACGGATAATCTCCAGGCGGCGGCGCTGGCCGCCGCTGTAGGTCGACATTGGCCGGTCGAGGATGTCTTCAATCCCGACGGTGTCCGCGAGCTCACGCAGCCATGGCCTGCCAGCTGCTGCGGCGATGCCCCAGAGGCGCATGTGCAGCTCGAGGTTGTGCCGGCCGGTCAGCGGCAGGTCCACCACGGTGTCCTGGAACAGCACGCTACTGACGGCCCTGGTGCCGAGGGGATCACTGGCTACGTCGCGGCCGCCCAGGGTTGCTACCCCGGAGGTGGGCCGGACGGTGGAGTTGAGCATGCCGATCGTGGTGGTCTTCCCGGCCCCGTTGGGCCCGAGCAGGCCGAACGCTTCGCCCGGCGCCACAGTGAAGCTGATGCCATCCACAGCATGCACGCCGCCCGGATAGATCTTTACTAGGTCCTCGGCGGCAACAGCGGCTGATGATCCGCTCATGACTGCATCTCCTTCCTGGAGAAGACATTGATCAGGTGACCTTGCGGATCACGGAAGAGCATGGATCGGCTGCCCCACGGCTGTGACGTGGGTGGCAGCACCCACTCAACGCCGAGGGCGTCTATCCGCTGGTACTCGGCATCGACGTCATCGGTGAGGAAGTCGAGGATGATCTCGCCGGGCCTGGCGCCGGAGGCGCCGGAGCATACGGTCGTCGGACCGTGCTCCTCGGTGAACCGGCACTTGGAGAAGCCGACGGACTGGCCGCCGGTCGGAATCTCGACGTAATACTCATTCAGCGGGACTGTGACACCGGTCAGCGCGGCGTAGAACCCGGCCAGCGTTCCGACCGCATCGGTCACGAGCCGGGTCTGGACAAGCTCCATGGCGGTCACCCGGAACCTGCTGCTGACTGGGAACTGAGCGAAGGACCGGGTTCTTTCCTGATGGCGGCGGGCAGCTGGCTCATGTGGTGCCTCTATTCCTTGGACGTTGGCCTAGGGCTGGAGACCGCCGTGCCGGTGACGGGTTCCAGGTAGAGGACGAAACTGCCGGCCCGTTCGTGACGGGGCGGCTCGTCTCATGGCCTGTCACAATCGGCAGGGGCTACCTCGTCCTAGGCATTGGCACCGCCATGGGAGCGGGCACTGACCGTGAGAGGGCGCGATCCAGGTGACGCAGCCACCCGCAGATGCCGAGGTCATCCAGGCCTGGAAGGCACACCGGCCCTACCTGGTCGACCTGGCGTTCCGGATGCTGGGCGATATCGGTGCGGCTGAGGACGCCGTGCAGGAGGCGTTCGCGCGCCTGCTGCAGGCGGGACCCGGCGTCGTCGAGGACCCGCGCGGCTGGCTGATCGTCGTGACCAGCCGCCTGTGCCTGGATCAGATCAAGTCAGCACATTCACGCCGGGAACGCGCCGAAGATGCGTCGGTCCTCGATGCCCGCCAGCCCAACCCGACCTCGGTAGACCCGCTCGACCGGGTCACCCTGGACGACAGCGTCCGCCTGGCGCTGGTCGTGGTGCTCGAGCAGCTGACGCCGGCCGAACGGGTCGTCTTCGTTCTTCACGACATCTTCCAGGTCCCGTTCGACATAGTTGCCGACACCGTAGGCAAGTCGGCGGCCACGTGCCGTCAGCTAGCTCATCGCGCCCGGCAGAAGGTGGAGAACTCCCGCGGCAGCGAGCCAGCCCCAGCGGACCTCGCCCGCCATCAGGACGTGGCCGAGAAGTTCATAGCGGCCTGCACCAGCGGCAGCTTTGACGGGCTGCTTGAGGTGCTGGCTCCGGACGCTTCGGGTGAGGTCGACATCCGGGAAGGCGTACTGGTGGTGGGCGCAGCCAGGGTGGCCAGCGGAATCCTGCACTACTGGAGTAATCCTGGCACGACCATCGTGTCCCAGTTCGCCGGTGGCCAGCCCGCCCTGCTCGCCTTCAGTGGCCGGGAGCTGGCCGGCATCCTGCTGCTGGACATCGAGGCCGGCCTGATCCAGACGGTCCATGTCCTGGTGGATCCGGCCAAGCTTGACCTGGTCCGGACCCAGCTCGCCGGCTAGCCTCGCGCGACCGAGGCCTGATGTCACGTTCTGCTGGCTCGCCTCGTCCTTAGCCATAGAACGGCCCGATGCCTGCGGCAGTACGGCCGGGGCGACTAGCCCGACCTGGAAGGGAAGCGCACGCCATGACCACTCATCATCTGGACAGCCCGACAGCCTTGGTAGCCGGTGATTATCAGCTCGATCCACAGGTGTCGGTCGTCAGATTCGAGGCACGGAAGTTCGGCCTGTTCACGATTAGGGGGACGATGCACCTGATCAGCGGAACCGTCTCCATCGCCGATCCAATCGAGGCATCGGCAGTCCAGGCGGTGCTGGCAGCCGGCACCTTCCATACCCCCATGAAAAAGCGGGACGATCACGTGAAGGGGCCAAGGCTCCTCGACGTGGGGCAGTATCCGACCATCGAATTCCACTCGACGCGCGTGGCGCGGGTTGGCTCGGACCTGGAGGTTCGCGGGCTGCTCACCGTGCATGGTACGACGCGCCCGGCCGCCCTGAAGATCACGGAGCTCGGCAACAGCGGCGGCGGCCTGCACGTGCTGGCTACGGCCGCGGTCGATCGGCGGGAGTTCGGCGTGACGGCCATGAGAGGGGCGGCCGCCTCAATGATCAGCCTGACCATCGACGTGTCAGGTGATCGCGGCGATCGGTAGCTCGCAGTCTCAGGCTGAGACCGCCTGCCCAGCCCCGGTCGCCGTCAGCCAGGGACTGACCACTTCGAGCAGCCCGTGCGGGCTGTCCAGCGTGATGCTGTGGCCGCAGTTCGGAATACTGGCGAAGCTGACGCCAGGGTTCTCCGCCAGCATGCGCTGCGCGGTCTCAGCCGCCAGAACGTCACTGTCGTCGCCGCGCACCAGCAGCACCGGGCAGCTCACGGCCCGCCACGCAGCCCAGAGTTCATCCTGCGTGTGGTCGAAGAGCGCCCTCGGGCTGCGAAGCGCCTTGTCGTATTTGAAGGTGAGCGTGCCGTCGGGCAACGGGCGCAGGTTGTGCGATACGCGATGGCGCAGTGTCGCGTCCGTCGGCCTCGGATTGGCGGCGCGCGCCTGAGCGAACGCCTCGTCCTCGGACCCAAAGACGTCGTTCGCGGCCAGGCTGTTGGCGACGTTCGTCGCACCCGCCGCGGCGATCTCGGGCCCGATATCCATGATCACCATGCGTGTCACGCGTTCGGGGTGAGCGGCCGCGAACACGAACGAGACCAACCCGCCCATGGAAAGGCCCATCAGCGTCACTTCGGCCAGGTCCAGAGCGTCCAGGAAGCCGAGGACATCCTGCGCCATCGGCGCGAGGCCGTACTGCGGCGCCCACTCGCTGTCGCCGTGCCCGCGCTGGTCAAGGGCCACGACCCGGTACTGCTCGCTCAACGCGGCGGCCGTGTGGTCCCAGGTGCGGGCGTGCCCAGTCAGGCCGTGCAGCATGAGCAGCGGGAGGCCGTCGCCGCCCCAGTCCGTGTAGTGGAAGTTGAGCCCGCCGATCTCGACGTTCCGCGAAGTAAAGTCCGCCTCTGCCATGCATGCCTCCAGCTCAGCCGCGCTGAACTCAGGCTAACCGCGGCAGGCGTGGCTGTTCTACTGGACTGGCGCGGCGGGGCAGGCTTGGATTGCGGCATGACGGCTGGAGCGGAATCTCCCCATGCGTGGGCTGTCGCCGGTAGCTACTTCGAGGCCTGCAACTGTGAGGCCATCTGTCCCTGCCGCCAGGTGGGTGAGCGCCCTGGCGGCCGGTCCACCTACGGCGTCTGCCAGTTCGCGTTGTCCTGGCAGATCAACAGCGGCCGTGCCGACGGGCTGAAGCTTGATGATCTGGCTGCCGTCATGGCTGGCTGGTACGACGAAGACGAGCCTGGCTCGCCGTGGCGGGTCAGCCTTTACCTCGATGAGCGGGCCAATGCAGAGCAGCACGCCGCGCTCGCCGCGATCTTCCTCGGCCGGGCGGGCGGCACCACTATGCGCAATTTCGCGGCCGCCATCGGCACGGTGCACGCTGTTCGACGCGCACGCATTGAGCTGTCGCACGTGCCCCGGCGCTGGTTCATGCGCGCTGACAACTACCTCACGGTGCGCGCCGAGACACCGGTTAATGCGCCCGGCCCGGTGGCATGCGGCATACCTGGCCTGGACCGGCCGGGCCAGGAGGTCATCGCCGGGACGTTCCGCGTCGACGATGCCCCACTCAGCTGGGACCTGCACGGCCGCTGCGGGTTTGCCACCGACTTCAGATACACCTCCGACGACTGATACGGCGCGCACTGGTTCCTGCTGCATCCCGCGCCGGGTCTGCTCAAGCGCCATGCCGGGCAGCGCAGTGCCCACGCCGCGCGCCAGGGCCCTCGGTCTGCTGGCCCCATCCCCGCTCAAGGGCCCGGCCAAGCCTCGTGCCTGACAGCGCCGGCCGCGCCGGTGCGACATCGCCGTGCTAGTCGACGCCAGCAAGACCTGGGGGCTGAGGGATGGGAGGCTACTGCGCCTACTCCTCGATGGCTCCGCCGATCCGCAGCAGGTGCCGCCGGAAGGTGTAGGACGGTTCCGCTGCCCGCCGCGCCAGGTATTCGCCGAAGGCCGTCTGCTGGCGCAGGGTCTGACCCGCCTGGATCATACGGGCCTGATCCCGCTCGACCTCTCCGATCTGGCGGGCTGCGGCCAGGACCTCCCCAGCCTGGCTGGCGGCGACGAACAGTACGCCGTCGTCATCGCCGAATACGATGTCGTCCCGGGTGACAAGGCATGCCCCGAACCGTGCGCTGGCCAGCGCGGATGGTTCTTGCTCACCGAGGCGAACAGGGCCAGCCGGGCAGTGGCCGTAGCTGAATACAGGCAGGGCAATCTGGGTCAGTTCCGCCGTATCGCGGTGCAGTCCCCACACCATCACCCCACCAACCCCTGCCGCTTGTGCCTCCAGCACTACCAGATCGCCGACGCACGCCTCATCTTCCCGCCCGCCGTTGTCGACGACCAGGACGTCACCATGGGCGGCGCCACTGATCGCTTCCAAGAACACATCAACGCTGCCGTAGTGGCGGGTCGGGAGCGCCCGTCCGGCGACCCGCTGTCCGGGCACGACCGCGCCGATTCCCGGCGGCGCGATCCGCATCGGCACTCCCGTGCGGATACAGGCATCGGCCAAGAGCGGCGTCGAAAGGCCGGCGAACTCAGTCAGCATCCCTGCCCGTCCTAACTGTCTTCCGGTCACATTCACAGACGCTACCCGCATACGCAGAAACCATCTTGAACGATGGGGCACCCCCGCGATGTGCGGCCACCGCGTTGCCCGCCAGGAACAAGCGGGCCGCGCCGGACAGGGCGGAAGCGGCCACCGCTTCGCTCACCTGCCCGCAGGGGTGATAGCGCTCGCCGCCTGGCCTGGCCTCCGGGCGACGACTGTCACCTCCACGCGCATTCCTGCCACCAGGTCACTGCCAACTGTGGTGCGCACCGGCTTCACCTGGCTCGGGAAATGCTGTTCGTAGCTGGCATTGAACTCGTCGAACTGCGCGAGGTCGCGGAGATGCACCAGGCAGGAGACGACGTCGTCAAGCGACGCGCCCGCCGCGCGCAGCAGAACCTCAACGTTGCGGAACGCCCGTGTGGTCTGGTCGGCAATGGCGTCGCTGACCAGCTCGCCGGTGTCCGGGTCGAACCCGCCTTGACCGGAGAGGAAGATCCAGTCGCCGACCACGAGGCCGGGAGAGTACGGCCCGGCCGCCGAAGGGGCGTCGGGCGCGATGATGAGTTCGCTCATAATGGGGTTCCTCCTATTGCGCCAAGCGGCGAGGTCGTATAAAGATATAGCTAGTTAGCTATATCTACAACTACCTGGGAGGACGCGGAGGTGCGGGTAGCACTGTCAGCCGTCGCAGCCAAGCATGGGGTGGCCTGCGGGACCGTGGAACCGGTCGCAGCATTTCGACGTGACCGCCCGTCCGGGCTAGAGGTCAGAGTCGATCTGGCGCTTGAAGGCGCTGATCGCCGCCTCGTCCCGCTGGTAGAACGTCCACTGGCCCATGCGCTTGGACCGCACTAGGCCAGCGCGGGCGAGCGCTTTGAGGTGCGTGGTGGCAGTGGGCTGGGCAACGCCAAGCTTGTCCGCGATGAAGACCACGCAGACGCCGTCCTCGACCAGGTCGCCATCGCGCTGCGGCGGGAAATGCGCGACCGGGTCGCGCAGCCATTCCAGGATCTGCAGCCGCCTTGGGCTGGCGAGTGCACTGAAGACCTCGGCGGGATCGAAGTCGGTCGCCGGGGCAGTCATCGTGTCATCCAAACCATACGTATAGGTAGTTACCTATATTCCTCTGTGCTTAGGAGTGTATCTGATGATGGCTCGGGCTGAGGTAATCCCGAAACTGGCCGGATGGCACGGGCAGGCCGCGCTGCACCCCTTCTACGTCTGCGATGTCTTCACCTCAGCACCGCTGCAAGGGAATCAGCTCGGCGTGTTCGTCGACGGCCAGGCGTTCGAGCCGGGCGAGATGCAGCGGCTCGCACGGGAGCTTAACTTCGCCGAGACCGTCTTCCTATTCCCGCCACAGGACGAGGGCCACGTGCGAATGCGCATCTTCACGCCTCGCGCCGAACTGGCTTTCGCTGGCCATCCCGTACTCGGGACCGCGTTCGTGGTCGGCGCGGCACTAGGCGCCGAGCGCGTCCTCCTGGAGACAGGTGCCGGGGTTGTACCCGTCGAACTGGAGCGGGACGCGGGGCAGATCGTGTTCGGCTGGATGCGGCAGCCGGTCCCGACGTGGGCACCGTTCGAGCGGGAACGCGAGGTACTCGCTGCTCTTGGCGTGGAATCGTCGCTGCTGCCGGTGGAGCAGTACGTCAACGGCCCGGCGCACGTCTATGTCGAGCTCCCGAGCGAGGCGGCGGTCGCGGCGCTCAGGCCCGACATGGGCGCGATCGCCGACCTCGAAGTGCCGGTCAACTGTTACGCCGGCGCCGGGCTGCGCTGGAAGACCAGGATGTTCTACCCGGCGGCCGGGGTGCCAGAGGATCCGGCCACGGGCTCCGCAGCCGGACCCCTGGCCGTTCATCTGGCCCGGCACGGCCGCATCGGCTACCGGGAGCAGATCGAGATCCGTCAGGGCGAAGAGTTGGGCCGACCGTCTTTGCTCTATGCCAGAGCGAGTGGAGATGGCGACCGGATCGATACGGTCGACGTCGGCGGCGCGGCAGTGCTGGTCGCGGAGGGCCAGTACCGAATCACACTCGACTAATCAGGCAGCACCTGCGACTCGGCGCCCAGGCTCGGCCTGCGGATCACCTGCCCAGGGACGAACCTCGGCAAGCCACAGCAGGCCCAAGAAACGCGAATGTCGGCAAATGGTCAGTGTCCGAGGGGGGACTTGAACCCCCATGCCCTTTTGGGGCACTAGCACCTCAAGCTAGCGCGTCTGCCTATTCCGCCACCCGGACGTGGGCTCTGCCTGCAAGCCGAGCCGGCCTCACGATAGCAAATGCGGGCACGATCCGGCGACGTGGTCGAGGTCCTACCGAACGTCCGCAGCCTTCTCCGGCGCCTTGGAACGTTCCGGCAAAAGTGCGTTCAGCTCGGCGATCACGCGCTTGCGCTGCCGCCCAGCGTATCCGTCCCTGAACATCCGCTGGTCGTACAGCGTCGCCGAGAGGACGGTGCCGTCCCTCAGCACGACCTGCAGCGTCATCTTCTGGTGGGCGAGCGCGTTCTCGCGGTAGACAGCAATCGGGATCGGTCCGGGTTCCGTGATCGCCTCGATCTCTGACCAGGGGATGCGGTGGGTATGGATGCCTGCCAGCATGCGAGACCAAAGCCGCCGAAGGGCACAATGAAGCCGGCTTTGGCGCCGGGCCGCCCGAATGCCTCAGTAGCACGTAGCTGCCCGTTCCGGGGATGCGTCTCGCCCGCAGGCGCGCTCACGGGTCGATGCTAGCCGGGCAGCCGCGCCTGCGATCCCGGACAGAAGGTGCAACGATTGCCAGATGACCGAGAGCACCCCTGCCAGAAGCGCCCGCGGCACCGCAGCCGAGGACGAGGTCGCAGCACTCGCGAGCGACCTGATCAGGATCGACACGAGCAACCCTGGCGACCATTCCGGACCAGGCGAACGAACCGCCGCCGAGTATGTAGCCGGGCTGCTGGCCGAGGTCGGCGTAGAGCCCACCCTTCTCGAATCGCACGAGCGGCGGGCGAGCGTCGTGGCGCGGATCGAGGGCACCGACCCGAGCCGGCCTGCCCTGCTTATCCACGGTCACCTCGACGTGGTCCCCGCGGACGCGGCCGACTGGCGGGTGCACCCCTTCTCCGGTGAGATTGCCGAGGACTGCGTGTGGGGCCGCGGCGCGGTCGACATGAAGGACATGGACGCCATGCTGCTGGCCGTGCTCCGGCAGAGGCTCGCTGAGGGTCGGCGCCCGCCGCGCGATGTCGTCGTCGCGTTCCTCGCTGACGAGGAGGCCGGCGGCAACTGGGGCGCACGCTGGCTGGTGGACAACCATGCTGACCTGTTCGACGGCGTGACCGAGGCGATCGGTGAAGTTGGCGGCTTCAGCGTGACGATCGGCGGCAAGCGGCTGTACCTGCTCCAGACCGCGGAGAAGGGCATGGCCTGGATGCGCCTGTCGGCCCAGGGCACTGCCGGGCACGGCTCCATGATCAACTCTGACAACGCGGTGACCGATGTTGCCGAGGCCGTGGCGCGCATTGGCCGGTACGAGTGGCCAGTCCGCGAGACGGAGGCAGCCTTCGCATTCGCCAGGGAAGCCTGCCACGCCCTCGGCGTCGACTTTGACCCGAAGGACCCGGCCGCAGTGCTCGGCAAACTCGGGCCGATCGCCAAGATGGTCGGCGCAACGCTGACCAACACCGCGAACCCGACCATGCTGTCCGCCGGGTACAAGGTAAACGTGGTTCCCCAGGCGGCTACCGCGCAGGTCGACGGCCGGTTCCTGCCGGGCTACGAGGACGAGTTTTTCCGCGAAGTCGACTCCCTGATCGGCACCGGAGTTAAGCGGGAGGACGTACACCACGACATCGCGGTCGAGACGAGCTTCGACGGCGACCTGGTGAGCGCCATGTCTGAAGCACTCGCCGCAGCGGACCCGGGCGGTCGGGTGGTGCCCTATTGCCTGTCGGGCGGCACGGACGCCAAGTCTTTCTCCCGGCTGGGTATCCGGTGCTTCGGCTTCACCCCGCTTCGGCTGCCGCCTGACCTGGACTTCGCCGGCATGTTCCATGGCGTCGATGAGCGAGTCCCGGTGGCAGCGCTCCAATTCGGCGTGCGCGTGCTGGACAATTTTCTTGATCTTTGCTAGCCATTAGCCCAGGTCAGCAGTAGATTGCCGCCCTTGTGCCTCGAGCACCGATGAGTCTGGACGTAGGCGCCTTTCCGTTTATCGACGCATGCACGATGAGTAGTGCTATCGTGACTGATTGTGCGGGACCGGCATCCCCGGGGCGCCACCCCCTTTCCACAAAAGCGCCCTGGTCAGCGGTTTCGCACCCTGGCGGGTCATCGGGACGACTTATCTCTATGGCCATCGCCAGCTGGCCGACAAGGAGGGTCGCCTGTGTTGCCGGAACAGGGTCGAAGCCGGGCACTGCCGGTCCGCAGCCGCGCAAGCTCGCGGCGGCACGGCGTCGCGCCTAGCAGCGCGCGGATCGGGCGTCCTGACTACCAGACCCTCTCGGCCAGCTGCGGGTACTCGCCCGCTCCGGTGGCCACGGTCGGGATCGCCTTCCCGCGTGCCCGGCTGTGGCCACCACCTGCTGCTATATCTGGCTGATTCCCGGCACAGCCTGACTGCGGGAATTACCGGGCTTTCGCCAAGGGCTTCGGTCCAGGTCCCAAGCGCCATCCCGGTCGCCAATGCCATTCGCACCTAGCCGTGACCCTGAGTAATAGCTCCGCCACAATGCGCCAGATTCTTCAAAGAAACCGAGCCGAGCGCTAACGAACACGAAGAGGTAGAGCCAATGAGCGGACTTGCTGCTCTCGCTGTTAGAGAGGCCGCGGTCGCTTCCGGCCTCGGCACGACCTTCCTGCCAGGCATCGCGCCGAGCGCCGTGGACGGGTTCGCCGTCGGAACACTGCTATCTGGGTTGTGCTACCTGCTGGTGATGGCGCCAGGGCGCCGCTCCCGTCGGCGGAGCCGTGCGGCCAGGAAGGCCATCCGGAAAGACGCGACGCAGACGCCGTCTAGTCATGATGTGTCCGGGTATGCCGCCGCGCCGGCCTACGCTGCGGTCGGCGTCATGACAGACCCGTTCGCCGAATCGGCCGAGGTAATCGTCTCGTACCCGGTTGCGGAGGTCGGCCTCGAACTGCCCGACGTCAGGAACGGCGGTTCCAGCAGGCACCGCTTGGCTGACACGGAAGCCGGGGGCTGGCCGGACGTCAGGCGAGGCGCCGGCCGGCATGCCGCGCCGCCATCCGGCATCAGCAGCCGGATGGCTAGCAAGCGCGCAGCCCGCTAGTCGGCGCGCACTACGCCAGCCAAGGAGGCGAGCGCCATCGGCTCGGGCAAGGGGAGGTAATCATTGGTGCGACATCGCCAAGGCAGGCAGCGGCTAGTCAGTTGCGAAAGGCCCGTCGATCCAGCCCGACGGGCCTTCGGCGTCTGCGGGCTCGGCCGCGCAGCCGGGAACAGGCCGCCCGTCCATGGCCCGGCCCTCCCGCCCCGGGCCGCTCCGGCTCGCCGGAGGCCACGGCATCATGGCGAGTTGCGCCCTAGCTTGCCGGATAATTTGCCGACGTAGCGTAGCCTTGCGGCTGCCGTCGGGATACATGCGAAGCCGGGACAACTCCCAGTTGCCATACTCGGCGTGATCGGTCAGAATCCGACGCGCCGCATCCCGCGAGGTGCCGCGCGGCAAATAGAGCACCAGGTACGAGAACTCCGCCATCAACTTATTGTGCGCGCTGAGCGGGATGGTTCAATCACCTTGACGGAATCCGCCGGGCACCTGAAGGAATCCTCCAGGGCAGGTCCAGGGAACAGGCTGACGCCGGCCGCTGGTTATTGTCCGGGAGAGGGAACGGGGTCGTCTTCGATCGGGTCGCATGCCCGGCCGACGCCGTGCCCCGAGTAGAAAGGCCAGAGCGCCAGGTGGCAGCAGTCTTACCTGCGATAGCCTCCTGGGCGACTGCTGGAAATAGAGGGTGGGATACGTGACAGCAGGGACCGAGGAGACCGCCGAGACCCCGCGCGCCGGGGCCAAAGGCGGTAACAAGCTGGTCATCGTCGAGTCGCCGAGGAAGGCGCGGACGATCGCCGGCTTCCTTGGCAAGGGCTACACGGTGGAGTCCAGTATCGGTCACATTCGCGACATGCCAGATAAAGCTGCCGAGATACCAACGAAGTATCGCGGCGAGGCCTGGGCGCGCCTAGGCGTCGACGTCGATCATGACTTCGAGCCGCTGTACGTCGTCAACTCCGACAAGAGACAGCAGGTCTCCAAGCTCAAGCAGCTGCTCAAGAACGCCGACGAGCTCTTGCTCGCCACTGATGAGGACCGCGAGGGCGAGGCAATCGCCTGGCACCTGATGGAAGAACTGAAGCCACGGGTGCCCGCCAAGCGGATGGTTTTCCACGAGATCACGCCAGAGGCGATCGCCCAAGCTGTGGCGTCGCCGCGCGACGTCGATCAGGGGCTGGTCGAGGCTTACCAGACGCGCCGAGTGCTCGACCGGCTGTACGGATACGAACTGTCGCCGGTGCTGTGGAAGAAGGTCATGCCGCAGCTGTCGGCTGGCCGCGTCCAGTCCGTGGCCGTCCGCCTGGTGGTAGACCGCGAACGCGAGCGGATCGCGTTCAGGCCTGCCCAGTACTGGGACCTCGAGGCGGAGTTCGAAAAGACCGCGCAGCACGCACAGCCTGGCGATGTGAACTCATTCACCGCGACTTTGGTGTCGGTAGACGGTCGCCGGGTGGCACAAGGCCGTGACTTCACGTCGATCGGCGAACTGCGCGACGGGCCCGCCGAGGATGGCCGCTCCCGGATCCTGCACCTGGACGGCGGCGCTGCTGCGGCGCTCCGCGACCGCCTTTCGACCGCGTCGTTCAGCGTGAAGTCCGTGGAGCGCAAGCCCTACCGGCGGTCGCCGTACGCGCCGTTCCGGACGACGACTCTGCAGCAGGAGGCGTCGCGCAAGCTTGGCTTCTCGGCGAAGTACACGATGCAGATGGCGCAGCGGCTGTATGAGAACGGCCACATTACTTATATGCGGACCGACTCAGTCACGCTGTCGCAGACCGCGCTCAACGCTGCCCGTGCGCAGGCTCGGCAGCTCTACGGCGCGGACTACGTGCCAGACGCGCCGCGCATCTATGACAGCAAAGTCAAGAGCGCCCAGGAGGCCCATGAGGCAATCCGCCCGGCAGGCGATGAATTCAAGACGCCGGCCCAGTCTGGGCTGTCCGGTGATGAGCTGCGCCTCTATGAGCTCGTCTGGAAGCGCACTGTGGCGTCGCAGATGAAGGACGCCACCGGTGAGTCGGTCTCGGTTCGCGTGCTCGGCCAGGCCGACGCGAACGAGCCGATCCTGGTCGGAGTCTCCGCGCAGGGCGCACTGGCCAATGGGACGACCGACAGCGTGCCCGGCCGTCAGGCCGAGTTCGGCGCGTCCGGCAAGGTCATCAGCTTCCACGGCTTCCTGAAGGCCTACGTCGAGGGTTCCGACGACCCGGACGCCGAGCTGGACGACAACCAGCGCCGGCTGCCGCCGCTGGCCGAGCGCGAGCCGCTGGCCGCGAAGAACCTCGAGCCCGCCGAGCACGCGACCCGGTCGCCGGCCAGATTCACCGAGGCCACGCTCATCAAGGAGCTTGAAGACCGCGCAATCGGGCGGCCGTCGACGTACGCCTCGATCATTGGCACGATCCTGGACCGCGGCTACGTGTTCAAGAAGGGCACGGCGCTCGTTCCGTCCTTCGTCGCCTTTGCCGTGGTGACGCTGCTCGAGCGCCACTTTGCGCATCTCGTCGACTACGAATTCACGGCCAAGATGGAGGACGCGCTCGACGACATCGCCAACGGCGAGGCGGAGCGCGTGCCGTGGCTGCGCCGGTTCTACTTCGGCGCCGACGGCGAAGAAGGCCTCAAGGAGATGGTCAGCGACCTGAGCGACATCGACGCGCGTGACGTCAGCTCGTTCCCGCTCGCAGGCACGGACATCGTCGTCCGAGTCGGCCGGTACGGCCCATACCTGGAGCGTGACGGCCAGCGCGTCAACGTACCGGAGGGCACTGCGCCGGACGAGCTAACGCCTGAGTTCGCCGCTGAGCTGCTCGACCGGCCAAGCGGCGACAAGATTCTCGGCTCGGACCCGGAGACCGGCAGGACGATCGTCGCCAAGGCCGGCCGCTTCGGCCCGTATGTGACCGAGCTGATTGACGAGGACGCGCCCGGGTCAGCTAGCAGCAGCTCGGCTAGCACTAGGTCCGCGAAGCCGCGGACGGCCTCATTGCTCAAGTCGATGGACCTGGACAGCGTCACGCTCGACGACGCGGTCCGGCTGCTCACGCTGCCGCGGACGCTAGGTGAGCTCGACGGAGAGCCCGTCACCGTGCAGAACGGCCGGTACGGCCCGTATGTCAAGCGCGGCAGCGAGAGCCGATCGCTGGAGTCCGAAGAGCAGATGTTCACTGTGACGATGGACGAGGCCAAGGCGCTGCTGGCGCAGCCGAAGCCGCGTGGCCGGGCGGCCAGGGCCGCGGCCGCGCCGCCGTTGCGGGAGCTCGGTGAGGACTCCGCCAGCGGCAAGCCCATCGTGCTGCGCGAGGGGCGGTTCGGCCCGTACGTGACCGACGGTGAGACGAACGCCTCGTTGCGCAAGGGTGACACTGTCGAGTCGATTACGCCGCAGCGTGCTGTCGAGTTGCTAGCCGAGCGCAGGGCCGCCGCGCCCGCCCCGAAGCGGAAGCCAGGGACGCGCTCGACGAAGACCGCGGCCAGCAAGACCACATCTACCAAGACGGCATCCACCAGGAAGAAAGCAGCCGGGCCGAAGGGCGCGGCGGCGAAAAGCGGGGCCAGGCCCCGCGCCACGAAGAAGGCCGTAGCCGAGGATGGGCACGACAGCTAAGTCAAAAGTGTGCCGAGTCAAGGCGAGCGCTAACGACCCGAGCGCGCGAGCCGACCGCGACGGCGGGCGGCCGGTCCGCGTGAGTCTGCAGTGGCCGATGAGGCGCGGCCAGCCGGAACGGCCCCGTTCCCATCCGAATTGTCATGCCGGGAAGGCCGTAGCTTCGTACTGGAGGCAACCCTTCCTTGGCCAGCCCTATACCCTAGCCCGGTGAACTTTAGATCCCCTTTGGGCGCTGGCGGCTCTGGCGTGCTGTCGATCAGGTCGTTCCGGCGCCTGTGGATCGCTCTTTCGCTGTCAAGCCTCGGGGATTGGCTGAGCCTGCTGGCGCTGTCCTTCCTGGCCGCGAAGCTCGGCCGCGCGGGCGGTGGCGCGTACGCGGTCAGCGGCGTCTGGCTGACTTCGCTGCTGCCTGCGCTGATCTTCGGTCCGCTGGCCGGCGCGGTCGCCGACAAGTTCGACCGCCGCATGAACATGATCATCGGCGACGTGATCAGGGCAGTGCTGTACATCACTATCCCGATCAACTTGTCGGTCGGCTTCGCGAACCAGCTGACCTGGGTGTACATCGTCCAGTTCCTGGCCTCGTGCGCATCGTTGTTCTGGACGCCGGCCAAGGACGCATCGGTACCGAACCTGGTGCCTACGGACAAGCTCGAGCAGGCGAACCAGCTGAGCCTCTTCACGACCTATGGCACGGCGCCGGTTGCGGGATTGCTGTTCGCCCTGTTCGCAATCGTTAGCAACCACATCTCGCACTACTTCTCGACCAACCAGGTCAACCTGGCGCTGTACTTCAACGTGGTCACGTTCGTGGTGTCGGCACTGACGATCGTTACGCTGCGCGAGCTGCGCCGTAGGCCGACGGGCGCCACGTCGACCCCGTCGGTGCTGAAATCGATATGGGAAGGCTGGAAGTTCCTCGGCCAGACCCAGGTCGTGCGGGGCATCGTCGTCGGCATGACCGGCGCGTTCGCGGCCGGCGGCGTCGTGGTCGGTCTCGGCCCGTCGTATGTGCGCTACACGCTGGGCGGCGGCAGCGCGGGCTGGGGCGCGGTGTTCGCCGCTATCTTCTTCGGGCTCGCGCTCGGCATGTTCCTCGGGCTGCGCGTACTCCGCGGATTCTCCCGGCGGCGGCTGTTCGGCGTATCCATCATGTTCGCTGCGCTACCGCTGGCGATCATCGCGCTCATTCCGAATCTGGTCCTGGTCGTCATCCTGACGATCGTCCTCGGCGCTTGCGCTGGCGTTGCGTACGTGACTGGCTACACGGTGGTCGGTCTTGAGGTGGACGACGCCACGCGCGGGCGCACGTTTGCGTTCCTGCAGTCAGCGATCCGGGTGATCCTGTTCGCTGTGATCGCCATCGCGCCGACGCTCGCGGGCGGCTTCAACGCCCTGGTGCACGCGATGGGCGGCACGACCCTGCGAGTCGGCGACGTCGCGTACCTCAATATCGGGTACAACCTGGTCCTGCTGCTCGCCGCCGTTGTCGCTCTCGTGCTCGGCCGGTTGTCCTACAAGCAGATGGATGACCGCCGGGGCGTGCCGCTGCTGGCGGATCTGGGGTCGGCGTTCCGGCATGACCCGAAGGTGGTTCCGAACGGCAACCGCTTGCAAGATGCGCAGACGGGGCCTGGATCGGGACCGGCGGCTAGGGACGGGCACGGGCCTCGGAAGCGGCCGGGCGTGTTCCTGGCACTCGAGGGTGGCGAGGGCGCGGGCAAGTCGACGCAAGCCAGGATGCTCGCGATCTGGCTGCGCGACCAGGGCTACGACGTGGTCACGACCCATGAGCCGGGTGCGACGAAGATCGGCATGCGGCTCCGGGCGCTGCTGCTCGATACCGCGCATAGAGGTCTGTCGCCCAGGGCCGAGACCATGATGTATGCGGCGGATCGGGCCGAGCACGTGCAGTCAGTGATCATCCCCGCCCTAGAACGCGGCGCCATCGTGGTGACGGATCGCTATGTCGACTCCTCCCTCGCCTATCAGGGCGCCGGGCGGCAGCTACCGGTCTCGGAGATCGCCGAGGTGAACCAGTGGGCGACTGGCGGCCTCACGCCGGATCTGACGATCCTGCTTGATCTGCCGCCGCTGACCGGTCTCGGTCGCCGGCTGAGCTCGGCCGACAGGCTAGAGTCCGAGCCGGTGGAGTTCCATCAGCGCGTGCGTGGCGGATTCCTGACGCTGGCCAACTCCGAGCCCGACCGCTACCTGGTCCTGGACGCGTCGCGGCCCGAAGCAGAGGTGAGCCGCGACATCCAGCAGCGGGTGCGAGAGCTGCTGCCGGACCCCGTGCCGCTTACGACCGAAGAGAACACGGGCTCGTTCCCGGCAATACGCGAGTGACGGATCCGATGGCTTCTGCGGTGTTCAGCGAGCTGGCCGGCCAGGAGATCGTGGTCGAGCAGCTTCAGCGTGCAGTGGCGGCGAGCGCTTCGTCGGACCAGGGCGGTGCCGGCCCGATGACCGCGGGGATGACGCACGCGTGGCTGTTCACCGGGCCGCCAGGATCAGGGCGCTCGCTGGCGGCGCGAGCATTCGCGGCCGCGCTCCTGTGTGAGCGGCAGGGCTGCGGCGAGTGCCCGTCGTGCCGCCAGGTCGCGGCCGGAGCGCACGCCGACCTTCTGCTGGTCCGGCCCGATGGACTCTCCTACGGTGTCCGGCAGACCAGGGATCTGGTCCTCAAGGCAGCTGCCGCACCGGTCTACGGACGGTGGCGGATCGTGCTGTTCGAGGACGCTGACAGGTGCACGGAGCAGGCCGCGAACGCCCTGCTCAAGGCCATCGAAGAGCCGTCGCCGCGCACTGTCTGGCTGCTCTGTGCGCCGTACGCGGACGACCTGCCCACCACCATCAGGTCGCGGTGCCGGCTCGTGAGCCTGGTGACGCCGCGGACGTCGGCGGTGACCGAAGTGCTCGAGCGCGAGGGCATCCCGGCGGAGCGAGCCAGGGCAGCCGCGCTCGCGGCACGAGGTCACATCGGCCGCGCGCGGCGGCTGGCCACAGACGAAGAGGCGGCTCGCAGGCGCGGTGAGGTCCTGCGAGTGCCAGGCCAGGTGGGCAGCCTTGGCGACGCGCTCAAGGCGGCTGCGGCCCTGGTCAAGGCGGCCGAGGCTGAGGCGGCAGCGACGACGGAGGAGCTAGACGAGCCCGAGCGCGAGGCGCTGCGGCGTGCGTTCGGCGAGGGCTCGACGGGCAAGGGCGTCGCCACCGCGCTACGTGGCGGCGCCGGTGCACTGCGCGATCTCGAGGACAGGCAGAAGTCGCGGGCGACCAGGCTCAAGCGGGATGCGCTGGACCGGGCCCTGCTGGACCTGGCCGCGTTCTACCGCGACGTGCTGGCGCTGCAGCTTGGCGCGTCCGTCGAGCTGGCCAACGAGGTCCGCAGCGAGGAGCTGCGGGAGCACGCGGCCGCGGCTGGCCCAGGCGATACCGTCCGCCGGATCGAGGCCATCATGCGATGCCGCCAGCGGCTGGAGGTCAACGTCGCGCCGCTGCTGGCTGTGGAGGAGCTGACGCTCGCCCTGGCCGGGTAAGAAGCCGCTGCCCTGGCGGCTGTGCGAGCCGATAGCCCGGTTTCCATGCCGGCCTGCCCGTCTGACGGCTCCCCGCCCATCGACAGTCCTGCTGTCATGGGTTACGCGGACGGTAATGGCACCGTAATGTGTTCGCGTGGGCATGATGATGGCGGTGAGCTTCCAGCGGAGCGGGCGGCTGTATTACCTGGATCCTGGCCCCTATCAGCCCACCGTCGGCACCAAGGTGCTCGTGCCCACCGACGCCGGCCCGGAGGTAGCCGAGTGCATCTGGGCGCCGCAGTGGGTCGACGACGACATCGCCGGCCTGCCAGTGTGCGCTGGCCTGGCAGACGAGCAGGACCTCAGCCGGGACGCGTCGAACCGGTCAAGGCGGGCCGAGGCCAGGGTCGCAACCCGACGGCTCGTCCGCGAGCACGAGCTGCCCATGAAGATCATCGCGGTCGATTACCTGGATACGCCGAACACCTTCACCGTGTACTTCAGCGCCCCGCACCGCGTAGATTTCCGCGGCCTGGTGAGGGACCTGGCTGCCAAACTCCGCGCGCGTGTCGAGCTGCGGCAGATCGGCCCGCGGGACGAGGCGCGCCTTCAGGGCGGCATTGGTCCGTGCGGCCGCGACCTGTGCTGTGCCACGTTCCTGAAAGATTTTGAGCCTGTATCTGTTCGGATGGCCAAGGATCAGGATCTGCCGGTCAACCCGCTGCGGATCGCGGGGGCCTGCGGGCGCCTGATGTGCTGCCTGAAGTATGAGCACCCGCTATACCAGGACTTCCATGCCTCCGCGCCGAGTCAGGGCGAGCACGTGGACACGCCTGACGGGCCTGGGGTCGTGGTCGGGCACAACGTGCCGTCCGACACTGTGATCGTGAAGCTAGCCGAGGATGGCCGCCGGACAGCCTGCCCGAAGGCCAGCGTGTGCGGCTCCCGGAAGGCCTATGAGGCCATGCACGGCAGTGCGCGCGAACCTGGGGCGGACCGGTAGACTCCTGTCGCTCATCCGGTTCGCCGGGTGCGCGCCGCCTTAGCTCAGTCGGCAGAGCGATTCACTCGTAATGAATAGGTCATCGGTTCGATTCCGATAGGCGGCTCCACCTGACCAGCGGGAATCCCCGCGAAGCCTTATGGATCATGGCTCTTGGTAGCAGTTTTGTAGCAGTTTCTCCGAACAGAGCACGCCCGACCCGCGCGGCCGCGTCCTAGGCCAGCAGTGATGACACGTGGGTATAACCGCGTGTAAGGCGGATATCGGAATGGCCGAGCATCTCCTGGACCACGGCCGGGGCGATGCCTTCGTCCAGAGCGATGGTGGCGGCCGAGTGCCGCATCGTGTGAGTGCCGGCGTGCGGAATGCCGGCCTGGGCCAGGATGGCTGACCACTCGCGTAGATCCGCTGAAGGATCGATCAGGCGGCCGTCCTCGCAAGCCAACACCACGCCGTGGTCGTGCCAGAGGTTGGCTGCTGTCTCGCGTTCGAGGTCCTGGGCTTCGCGCTGAGCCTTGAGGACGGCGACGAGCTCGGGCGGCAGGGCGACAGTCTTGCGGCGCCGTTCCTTGATTTCCCGGAAGACCAGACCGTCGCCCTGGCGGTCGGGGCAGGCTGCAGCGTGCCCGGTGCAGCCTGGCGGGCAGATCCTGGGATCGTCGGCGGGGATGCAGGTTGCCGTCGTCCGGATTTGCGGCGGGCTTTCGGGCAGCGGCGCGGGCGAGGTCGCCGGTGCGGGTGTTCGGCGCAGGCGCCAACGTCGGGGCAGCCGTGCCGCCAGGGAAGGCGCTGCAGCTGGAACCAGACGCGCAGCTCGCCGGAGTCGAGGTTGACGTAGGGCCACCGCAGCCCTAGCACCTCTCCTTGCCCCAGGCCGCAGGCGAGCCCGACCGACCAGCGAGCGGCGTTGCGGCGGCTGCCGACGACGTTCAGGACCGAACTGGCCCGCGCGGCCACCTCATTCAGCCCGCAATCGTGGGCAGCCTTCAACGCCTCATACTCAGAACTCCGGGCCAGCAGCCGCGCCCACAAACCGCTCAGGAAGCCTCCCGAGTGACTGCTGCGGCTTCGCCGGGATCGTCACTCAGGATCGGATGATGCGGCCAGGCCCTTGCGGATCAGCTCCACCAGGGGCTGGCCGCTCCTTCGGACGGCAGCGGCGGTCGCGCCGTCCAGGTAGACGCTGGTCTTCTTTGGCGCGATCTCGGCATCAGGGGCGAGTAGGGATAGCGCTTCGAGGTGCGTGTGTGTTTCGCCGACCAGTGCCCCGTAAGGGGAGAGCGCTGCCCACTTGTCCTGGCCGGTTTCCAGCCTGACGGTGTATCCCACGAACTTGCGGTTGTGCCAGATCACGTGAACTCTGGCGGGCCGTTCGCTACCGACTGGGACGCGCCTTATTTCGTGCGGCTGCGGCGTCATAGGTATGTCTGCTCCTAGCTACTGGGCTGCCTCCTGTAGCTAGATTACCGCTAGTAGCGGTATACCGCCATCACCACTCATCCGATGTTGTCCCGTATGACACCAGCGGTGGCGAGTTCAGCGACGGCGAGACCGGATACGCGCGGCCCTCAGCTTCCATGCACAACGTCTGGTTCGACTTTTTCGGCACTGCTGACGACGGCGCCGGATTCGGAATGGCGTTGATCGAGGGTGTGACCGAGCCACCCAAGGGGCTGGGAACAGACCACCACCCTGAAGAAGGACCGCGGTGACCAAGCACCCCGGCGTGCCGGCGCGGACCCGGCTGCGCCCACACTGGCGGCAGTGATCGGGCGATGGCCGCCTTGGATGGGGATTCGTGGCGATGCCCGGCGTTTCGCGGGATCTGGCGCCGGGGATTTCTCCCGCCACTGAGAGTGGAGGGCTGAGTGGATGCGACCTTGGCCACGGCTGCCCCGCGGCCTGCTGATCGCAGCCGGGCCAGTTGTCCTTGTCGCTGCGGGAATCGTCGGCTACCTGGCCTTCGGATACTCGCCGTGGGTAGCGCTGTCGATGACATTGCTCACGCTGACCACGGTCGGATTCGCGACCAGCACCCATCTCACGACTGGTGTCCTGGTCTTCACCGCTTTGCTGGCCGTAGTCGGTGTCGGCTTGTTCGTTGTCGTGGTCGGTCTGGCCGCATCAGCGATCGTGGAAGGCCGGGTCAGCCTATTCTCCCGGAGCCGCCGGATGCGCCAGCGCATCGGTGACCTGGACGGGCACTGCATCGTCTGCGCGTATGGCCGGGTCGGCCGGGCGATCGCTGCCGAGCTGCAGGCCGAAGGCGTGCCCTTCGTTGTCCTGGACAGCGAGGCCGAACTCGAGGCAGATCTGCGCCGCGACGACCGGTGCTATCTGATCGGTGATGCGTCCGATGAGGCCGTGCTGCGCCAGGCTCGGATCGACCATGCGCGCGGGCTGATCTGCGCGGTGGACTCCGATGCCGAGAACGTGTTCATCACCATCGTCGCCCGGTCTCTCAGCGCTGACCTGCCGATCGTCGCCAGGGCCGCCCGGGAGCATTCGGCCGACCGCCTCTACCGGGCTGGCGCTACCCACGTGGTCTCCCCGTATGTGACCAGCGGCCGCAGGATGGCCAGCCTGGCAGTACGCCCGCAGGTGGTGGAGTTCTTCGATGTCGCGCGCGCCGGCAGTCCAGGGCCGCGGCTGGAGGAGATCGAGGTCACCGAACGATCGGCGCTCGCCGGCTGCAGGCTGCAGGATCTGTCAGGGTCGGCGGTGCCGCTGCTGGTCCGCCACCCAGACGGTCGGCTGGTTGCCAGCCCTGCGGCTGACCTGCAGCTGCGCGCCGGAGATGTCCTCGTGGTATTCGGCGCGGCAGATGACCTGCGGCCGCTGGGGGGCTGACAAGTGGTGCGCAGGCCCGGCTTGTCGTCCCTGCTGTCCTGGCGTCCTTGAATTGCCGGGCCCACCCCGCCCGCAGCCGCAGCAACCGGCGATCATGCCTGGCTGCCGGTCGACCATGCAGGTGTGCAGGCTCGGCCAGGACCCCGGGCACGTCGCCAACATCAAGCAGACGCCGCGCGGCTACCCGATGCTGGTCTCCCGGAGCGACGCACGGCAGGGGGCCGGATAGCTGCCAGGCCGCGCCTGTGGCTTCTCGGATCCGGGGCCGGAGGCGTTCCTCCGCCCGCGGGCAGGCAGTCTGCGAACGCTGACGGTTTACCTTTGCCCCTAACTTTGCACATGGCCCTAGCGTCTTGGCCATGACAGCGTCGCGTCCACAGCCCAAGGGGTACATCCGCCAGCGAGGCACCAGGTACTGGATTGCCGTACCGAGAGGCTCGGATCCGATCACTAAGCGCTACCGGTACGTCTACGACTCGGCGGCCACCCGCGATGAGGCCGAGCGCAAGGTGACATGGCCGACTCGCCCGCCGGCGGCTCACCCTGGGAGGGTGGTGCCCTCGGGCGAGCATGGTGATGGACTTCCGGATAGATGAGCATGCGGCACACGCGCATGCACGGCATCTCGGGAGGGATCCATGACCGCCGAAACACCCGTACTCGACACGCTCGCCGACCTCACTGCCGCCTCACTCGAGCACGACTCGTTGTCGCCGCGCGAGCTCATGCTCGTCAGGACGGCGGCGCTGATATCCGTGGACGCGCCACCGGCCTCGTACCTCGCGAATGCTGGACTCGCCGCCGACAGCGGGATGACCGCCGATGACCTCCAGGGTGTGATGATCGGGGTAGCTCCGGTCGTGGGCACGGCAAAGGTGGTTTCGGCGGGCGGGAAGATCTTCAGGGCGCTCGGCCTTGCGATCGCGGTCTCCGAGGCCGCAGAGGCCGACGGCCAGGCTGACATGTGACGACGGATACGAGTCGCCGGTGCCTTGCGCGACGCCAGCGGGCCGCACGCACTTGGCAATGACGGCGCGGATCTCTGCAGAGACGGCGTCGGCCTGCCCATCGGCGAAGGGGAAGGCTCGTCTCGGACGCGCGGTGCCTGCTAGCCGGCTCTGTGGCTTGGGGGTGGACGGCTTGCGCGGCCGTTGGTGGTGTAATACCGGCGGTAGATGATCTTGTACAGGGGGATCAGGCGAGGGATTCGGTTGATGCCGGGGATCCACGGGGCGAACATCGGCAGCAGGAAGCCGAGCAGGATCATCAGCAGGCCGACGTCGAGGTCGAGGTTGGTGTTGGTGGCTGGGTTGAGTGCCGGTACCTGGTACATGCCGCTGTAGAGCCACAGCCATACCTGGCCGGGGTAGTTCCACGCCTCGTTCATTACACCCCACTGCGAGCCCGCGATTCCCTGGCCCATGGCAATGGTCGACCAGAGGGTGCCGTCGCTGAAGAACATCGTCGCCTTGTAGGGGTTAGTGCTGAGCTGCTGCTGGCTACCCTGGAAGTAGCCGTCGAGGCTGCCGTTGTGGGCCGCGAGCAGTTCGGCGGTGATGATGGCTGGCACTGGCCCGTAATTGCCGGGGGCGATGCTGATCGAGGTCGGGGTCACCTTGGCGCCCTTGCCCGCCAGCGACTTCGCGAAGTCCGCGAGCCAGGTCTGCTGTTTCGGCGACGCGAGCATGGCGGCGGGAGCGCCCGCCGCGAAGTCGCCGCCTGCCGCCTTGTAGGTCTTGATGGCGCGTGCGGCCGCGGGGCTGTAGGGGGCAACGAGCTGCGACACGGGGGCCAGCACGAAGTCATACGCCGTGTTGATCGGCAAGGTGACGCCGAAGATGTACTTGGCGATCACCGCGGGCTTGATCCCGATGAATTCCTGTGAGGATCCGGTCTGAGTGAACGGAGGGCCGTAGCCAGCCGTGGTCGTCATGCCCTGCAGCTCTGCTACCGCCGTTACGGCCAGATCCGCTGGATCGTTCGTGTCCCAGTACTTTGCGCTGAATGCCGTGCCGGCCGAGGACTTCGGACCCCCAGGGTAGGTCAGGCCAGCGTTCGGCGACCCCCAGATAATCGCTGCCACCACGCAGAGGACCGCCACGAAGACAACGGCGATGGTGCCCTCGACGATCAGGTCATAGCTGCGTTCCGGCCCGGTCCAGTGCCTGACCGGGTAGCGCCGCCTCCTGCTGGTCACCCGCCGTCGCCTCCCGCCATGGCGACAGCATCCGGACTGTCGGGCACCTCAAATGGCTCCGCGCCCGGTGGCGGGACGACACCGCGCCTGCGGACGAGGCCGAGGTGCACCGTCACGACCAGCAGCAACAGCGCGACCGTCAGGACCACGTGCAGGGTGAACTGCTGGCCTGCGTTCATCACGTTCCAGAGCGCGCCGATGCCGAGCGCGTTGAACGCGTCCTTGGCCTGCTGCGCGATCCACTGACTGTCCCAGTTGGTCATCATCAAGAACCCGGTGAACGAGGTGAGGATCCCGAGGATGAAGCAGAAGATGCCGGTAACCCAAGTCCAGCCCCGGCCGCCGCGCCAGGCCATGATGAAGAAATTGAAGATGAAGTGCACGGCCATGAAGAGGAAGAACAGCTGCACGCTCCAGAAATGGATGCTGTTCATCAGCGCGCCGAAGCTGTTGGTGTGCCAGAACGAAACTCCGCCCAGCGCTATCAGAGCGCCGCTCAGGACCGCGACAATCAGGCCAGCGAGGGCGAGAACTCCCATGGTGTAGAGCAGGGAGGATACGTAGGCGGGCTCAGCATCGGGCAGCAGCTTGCGCAGGGGGAAGTTCCTGACGAGCGCGGCACGAAGCCACGGGCTCGGACGCGACCAGGAGAACTTCGGGCTCCCCGGCTCTGGCGGCTGGTCGGTTTCGCCGGGCCCGACCGCACTGGCGCTCACCGGGTCGGCACGCGTCGGCGCCGGGTGCGGTCGGGCAAATTAATGAATAGCCCGGCTACGAACAGTACGACGACCAGGACGATCTCGATCAGGTTCGGGATCTTGATAAGTACCCAGCCGAAACTGACTGAGGCGAACCCGCCATTCCCGACCAGGTCAAAGAACGCTCCCCAAAGCTGATGTATCACAACATCCCCCGAACACCGAGCGGCTCGACCCCTACAAGGCCGGCATCAGAACGCGAGTCACGCGTCAACGAAAGGGCAGCTACGCGGGCGGGGCATCCCCATCGCGGCACCTCGCCAAACCACCCATTAGCCAAAGATTTGGCCCCGCCGCCTGCTCTCTCTCAGTTACATGGCAAATGGCAAGAAGAGGACCCAAGCAAGACCCGCCCAATCTGTCAATGGGATTGTCAATGGGGGACATGGGAAACCAGCACAGTCACGGTCGGGAGCACGGAGATAGCGGCAGCCGCGAAGTGGGCAGCCGACCGCAGTGCCTGCCGGGAATGCGTTGGTCCGTCCACGCCAACGACAATCCTGGCCCCAACCTGCCCCTGTCACCGCCTGACCTGCCACTGGTGATCGGCGCAGGATGCCGCGCGTCACACTGGCCTTGCCGCCAGGGACTTTCGGCCCTGGATAGCGCGGCCGGCGTGGCCCACCGTGGGCGTAGATATCGGGTCGACTGCCGCCGCAGGCGTACCCGCCGGACAGGAGTCATGTGATGAAAGCCCTGATCGTCGTCCTAGTGGTGGTGGTCGTGCTGGTGCTGATCGTGTTCGCGCTGGCGGTGCGGATCGTCCGCCAGTACGAGCAGGGGGTGCTGTTCCGGCTCGGCCGGCTGGCGGGCTCGCGGGCACCGGGGCTGCGGCTGATCATCCCGTTCGCCGATGTACTGCACCGGGTTTCGCTCCGGATCGTGACGATGCCGATCCAGTCGCAGGGCATCATCACCCGTGACAACGTCAGCGTCGATGTCTCGGCCGTTGCCTACTTCCGGGTGGTCGACGCGGTGAAGTCGGTGGTGGCTATCGAGAACGTGCACGCCGCGATCAACCAGATCGCCCAGACCACTTTGCGGAAGGTCGTCGGCCAGCACACCCTGGACCAGACGCTGTCGGAGACCGACTCGATCAACCTGGACATCCGCAAGATTCTCGACGTGTCCACCGTCGACTGGGGAGTCGAGGTGACGCTGGTCGAGCTGAAGGACATCCAGCTGCCCGACAGCATGAAGCGGGCCATGGCCCGCCAGGCCGAGGCCGAGCGGGAGAAGCGCGCCAAGATCATCAACGCCGAGGGCGAGTCGCTGGCCGCCGCCGCGCTCGGCGAAGCGTCCGACATCATGATGGCTCACCCGCTGGCGCTGCAGCTGCGGAACCTGCAGAGCCTGGTCGAGATCGGCGTCGACAAGAACACCACCGTGGTGTTCCCCGCCCCACTCATGTCCACCATAGAGGAACTCGGCTCCTTCCTCGCCCGCGAGAAGGCCGCCAGCAGCAAGGCTGCCAGCGCCCCCGCTGCGGTGACGCTCGTGCCCGTAGCGGCAGGCGGCCCGGAAGGCGTGGTCCCGATAGCGGCAGTCAACGGCGACGGCACCAAGGCCGACGCGACCTAGATAACTGGCTTCCGGGGAGGCGTGCCAGGCCGCGACATCCCAGCCGGCGTCCCGACAAGCGACCGACCGAAGGAGAGAGCATGCCGCCGCACTCGGCGCGACGTGCATGCCGCCTGGTACTACTGCGGCACGGTGAGAGTAAGTGGAACGCGCTGAACCTGTTCACGGGCTGGGTGAACGTCGCACTGACGGAGGCTGGCGAAGCGGAGGCTGCTAGCGCTGGGCGGCTGCTCGCCCGGCAAGGGGTGTTCCCGGGCATCGTGCATACCTCGGTCCAGCGGCGAGCCATCAGGACCGCTGAACTCGCGCTGGCTCAGTGTGACCGGGATTGGATCCCGGTCTGGCGTTCCTGGCGGCTCAACTCCAATCACTACGGTGCGCTGCAGGGCAGGAACAAGGACGAGGTACTCGCCGAGGTCGGTGCCCGGCAGTTCTGGGCGTGGCGCCGGTCTTACAACGAGCCACCGCCCCCGATAGCACCGGGCTCCGAGCACTCCCAGTTCGCCGACCCCCGCTACGAGGTCATCCCGCCAGACGCGCGGCCCAGGACCGAGTCGCTACAGGATGTGACGGCGCGGCTGCTGCCCTACTGGTACGACGCGATTGTGCCGGATCTGCGCACCACAGCCTGCGTCCTGGTGGTCTCGCACGGCAACACGCTGCGGGCGCTGGTGAAGCATCTCGATGGCATCTCCGACGAGCAGATCGCCGAGCTGAACGTCCCGACCGGCGTTCCGCTGCTCTACGAGCTAGGGCCGGACATGAAACCGCTCGTCCAAGGCGCACGTTACCTGCACCCTGGCCGGCTACCGCAGGCGCTCGTGCCGCGCGCATCTGCGCAAGCACCCACCACCTGACAGGAGAGGGCAATGACAGGCTTTGACGTCGCCGAACTCGCCGCAGCCGTGGCAGCCACCTCAAGATGTCCGGTGATCGCCATCGCTCCTCTGACCACGCCGAGCGCAGGACGGCGAACGCGCACATGTGGGGACGTTTGACCCTACGCGGACAGCGCGCCCGGCCGTGATGCTGACGTCCTGTAGCAGTGTTCGCGCCAGGCGGTTGCCAGCAGTGCGACGTCTCCGTTGGCCAGAACCGGGCAGCATGCTGCACGCCGGGCGGTGCTTTGCCCTGGGCTCGGCTCACTACCAGCAGGGAGCAGTTCGACATGAGTCTCTTCCAGCGAGCTCACGACATCGTCGCAGCCAAGGCGAACAAGGCCTTGGACTCCGCCGAGAACCCCAGCGAGATGCTCGATTACTCCTACGAGCAGATGCTCGAGCACATCACCAGGGTCCGCCAGGCGCTGGTGGACATCACTACATCTCGGAAGCGGATCGAGCTGCAGGAACAGCAACTGCAGCAGACGGTCGCCCACTTGCAGGATCAGGCTCAGGTGGCGCTTGGGCAAGGCAAAGAGGACCTGGCCAGGGAGGCCCTGTCCCGCAAGGCTGCCGCCCAGCAACAGATCGACCAGATGGGGCCGCAGCACCAGGAGCTGACTGAGCAGGAACAAAAGCTCGAGCAGACCCTCAGTCAGCTGCAGCAGCGCGTCAACGCCTTCCGGTCGCAGAAGGAAGTGCTGAAGGCCCAGTACACCGCAGCCCAGGCAAGCGACTCGGTGAACGAGGAGGCCGCCGGCATCTCTAAGAGCTTCGGCGACTCGGGCGCGGCACTTCAGCGGGCGCAGGACAAGATCGCCAGCATGCAGGCCCGCGCAGGGGCCATGGACGAGCTGCTTCAGTCGGGCGTGCTGGAAGACCTCGGCGGCAATACCGACGACATCCAGAAGGAACTCGACGAGGCCGGGTCAGCCGCCGGAGTGGACCGCGAACTCAAGGCCATGAAGACGCAGCTCGCGAGTACACCCGCACCATCACAGCTGACCTCTGGCAGCTCACCGGCAACCGCTCCCACCGCCAGCGGCTGACCGACGGCCCGAGATATACCGCACGCGGCTGTTGGCCACCGAAAGCCGTGCACGTCCGCGACTTCGTGCCCAGATAAGGACGCCGGGCATGACCCCTTGCCTGCTCCGGTTACGTGCACGTGTGCTGTCGCAGTCATCCGGTCCAGGCTTTTCGGGGCTGGCCCATGCGGTCAGCGCCGTCTCCGGGAGCCGCTTTTTGCTGGCTACTGGCACATCGGGAGCGTGCGCCAGCATGGCGCTAACCGCGCCTTTGCACATGCAACGGCAGAGGTTCATTGCGCACTGGGCCATGTGCCCTCGCTGCTTCGGTGGCCAGCGCGGTCTGGCCCGTCAAGCGCGGCGATCGCCCAGGAGTCGCTTAAGGCGTAGAGCGCGGTTTTCTCAATAGGCTCAGGGAAGTGAGCCCTTGACCTGTGAGGACGCGGCTTGTCGCTGACGCCTGCATCAAGGATTGACCGGGCGAAATCATCGGGCCTGGCGCCTGCCGGGTCGCCGCCGCATCCGCAGCGCGGCCAGAAGCAGGGCGCCGAGCAAGATGACAATGCCAATGAACAGCAGGTACAGCAGGCCCTTCACAACAACGCCCACGATGCCCAGCGCGATCGCCGCGATCACCAGCAGCAGAAACAGAGCAATCATCCGGTCCTCCGCTCTATGGGTCGGCTTAGCGGCGGGCCAGCCGTCGCTCGCCGCCAGCGCCCGGCTCGTATGTCAGGTCGTAGTGCCTAAAGATCGCCTCTTCGTCGCCCGCTGGCAGCTCGCCGTCGGTGCCGATCGACGGGGCATTCCTTGCGAGTCTCCTGTCATAGCAGACCTTGAGGTACCCCGGACCCACGGTTGCCCGGTCCAGGGGTACGAACACCAGCCGGTGCCGGGTCGGCATTCCGACCTTGACCGTGCCGAACGACGGCAGGTCGGTGATGGTGTCAACGTAGACGGACTCCAGTTCGCCGATCTTGTGACCGTCGGCGTCAACCACGTCATGGCCGCGCCATTCCCGGATGTCGGCAGCCTCGAACACGCCAGCCTTCCTTCCCTCACGGCACGCAGCGCCACGCCATCGCATCATCCATGGTCCCACCGCGATCGGAGCCGCAACACCCTCGCCAGAAGGGCAGTAGGCGTGTCTGTCTGGCGAGGGCCGCGAGCTACGGGTCAGGACGTGACGAGCTCGCGCGAGTCAGCTCGTCATGACGACCTTGATGGCCTTGGTTTCGGCGGCATTCTGGAAGACGTCGTAGGCCTCGGTGATCTCGGCGAGCTTGAAGTGGTGGATGACGAAGCGGGCGGCGTCGATCTGATGCGCTTCGACGAGCCGCATGAGAGTGGGCGTGGAGTAGGCATCGACGAGGCCGGTGGTGACGGTGATGTCACAATCCCACGATATTCACAGTTTTTTTACGGTTTAGCTCAAGGTCAGGTCTTCACTTGTGCACGCCCGTCGCCGTACGTTCTTCTGGGAGACTCCAGCAACAGTGAGGTGGCCTTATGCGTCGAATCGTTCATCTCCTGTTCAGCGCGGCGCTCTTAGCGGCCGCTACGCTGAGCGCCACGGCCGTGGGGGCCAGTGCGGATCCCTCACCACCGGCAAGTCTTTGTGCGGACGCCGTCACCGCGACGTTCGGCCCTTATGTCTGTGTCTTCACGCCGCAAATGTCGCAGACGCAGATCCAGGACGACCTGAACAACATCGCCGCCCAGCAGGTCCCCCTGTCGGCCCAGTTCAACAACGACGGCTACGCTGTGTTCTTCAAGCCCGGTACCTACGGCTCGGCCGCGACGCCGCTCGTGTTCGAGGTCGGCTACTACACCGAGGTGGCCGGACTGGGCGCCGTCCCCCAGGACACGACCATCAACGGCCAGATTGAGGTCTTCCCCAACGCCCTGGACTGCGCCAGTTCCACCGACTGTTGGGCCAACTCCACCGTCAACTTCTGGCGGTCGATGTCCAACCTCACGCTCAATGTCATGGACTCGGCCAATAACTACGTACCCCAGCCGATCACACAGCTGCCGCCCATCGGCGACTCCGCCGACTGCTACGGAGGCTCTACGGACATGTGGTCGGTGTCGCAAGCGACGCCGGTACGCAGCATGATCATCAATGGCACTCTTAACTTCCAGGCCTACTGCTCGCAGACCGGCTACGGCAGCAACGACTACGGCAGCGGTAGCTACGTCGCCAACAGCGAGATCAACGGCCAGCTCGACTGGTCGGGCAACCAGCAGGGCATAGCCCGCAACAGCGACTTCGACAGTACCGCGGGCTACGTATGGAACTACGTCTATTCCGGTGACGGCTGCCCACCGGGCTACACGCCGCCAGCGGGCACCGCATGCTCGCCCACCCAGGATGTTTTCAACAACACGCAGGGCGCCAACGGCGACCAGTTCACGGAGCTGCCGCAAAGCCCCGTCACCGAAGAGGAGCCGTTCCTGTACACCGACTCGAGCGGGAACCTCAACGCCTTCGTGCCTGCTGTGCAGCGGAACTCGACCGGCCCGAACTTCCTGAGCGGCTCGGAGGCCGGCTCCTCGCTGCCGCTGTCGAGCTTCTTCATCGCGAATCCGACCACGCCGGTCTCGTCGATCAACGCCGCGCTGGCGCATGGCAAGAACCTGATCCTGACGCCGGGCGTCTACAACCTGAGGGACTCGATCGTCGCTCCGCACCCGGACACGGTCATCCTCGGCCTGGGCTTCCCGACGCTGGTACCGCAGACCGGCCAGGCCCTCTGGGCCGTGTCGAACATCGGCGTGAAGGTGTCCGGCCTCATCGTTGACGCCGGCCCGGTCAACTCGCGAGTTCTGGTGGACGTCGGGACGCCCGGCCCGAACGGCGGCCCGTCGGTGGCCGAGGAGGCCGCCGACCCGGACTTGATCCAGGACGTGTTCTTCCGTATCGGCGGGGCCGAGACCACTCCGGTATCGGCCACGGTCAGCCTGCTGGACGACGCCTCCTACTCGATCATCGATGATGTCTGGGCCTGGCGAGCCGACCACGGCGCCAACACCTCCGTGACCGGCCCTCAAGGTCAAGTGGGAGCGGGCTGGACCTACAACAAGGGCGACACCGGCGTGGTCGTCAGCGGCGACAACGTCACCGCGTACGGCCTAGCGGTCGAGCACTACCAGAAGACCGAGGTCATCTGGACCGGCCAGGGTGGCACGAACATCTTCTTCCAGAACGAGCTGCCGTACGACCCCCCCAGCCAGGCGGTCTGGAACCAGTCGGCGACGCAGCTCGGCTACCCGGCGTTCGAGGTCAGCCGGAACGTCAAGTCCTTCCACGGGTACGGGATGGGCAGCTACGTCGTGTTCATCTACACCAATGCCACCCTGTGGGACTCCATGGCCTACGAGGCGCCCAACAACCCGGGCGTTAAGTTCACCGATGTCATGGACCTGTTCATCTCCAGCACCTGCTCCGTAAACGGCAACTGCCCGACGCCGAGCCAGTCGGGAGGCCTACAGTCAGTCATAGACGGTGTCGGTGGCACGGCCACCAATGCCAACCCGACAGCGGTGGTGGACGTCGAGTCGTACGCGAATGGGCTCGCGACTCTTCCCTGACCTGATGGCCCGCCAGCACTCCCGGCGCGGGAGTGCTGGCGTGCCGGCCGGCGTCGACTACACCGGCGGTCCCGGCGCTCCGCCAGCCCAGATACGCCCAGCCAGGTCGTCAGCTACCCGGGACCCTGGTAGCGGGTGACTGGTGTCCGCATATCAAGGAATGTCGGGCCAGCCCATCCCAGGCGTTCTGTGACGGCAACCGGTCGTGCCGCTCCACCCTCCGGAGCTGCCGTTGGCGCTGTAGTGCCAGCGGACGTGAGGCGAAATGCCCGCCGGGCACGTCGGGGCGTTCACGGTGACCGTGAACTGGTTGCTGACCGTACCGTTGATGTCGTCGGTATCAGATGTCATGGCCCAAGGGGTGAGGAGTATGTACGCGAGCCGCCCGGCAGCATTCGGCCGACCGCCTGTACCGAGCGGGCGCAACCCACGTGGTCTCCCCGTATGTGACCAGCGGCCGCAGGATGGCAAGCCTGGCAATACGCCCCAGGTAGTGGAGTTCTTCGATGTCGCGCGCGCCGGCAGCCTGGGACCGCGGCTGGAGGAGATCGAGGTCACCGAACGATCGGCGCTCGCCGGCTGGAGGCTGCAGGATCTGTCCGGGTCGGCGGTGCCGCTGCTGGTCCACTTAATGAGCGACTTCCAGTGTGCCCGAAGGCAGTCGCACGCGGACTCCTAGGGACGACACGGGGCGTCCAGTTAGGGGCGGACGCATGCACCGGACGACTGGACGAGCCACTGCGCAGGGCGCTATCGGCTACGCCCTGCTCTGTGGCAAGATCGCCTGATGCTGCAACTCTTGGGTTTCATCATCGACTGCCCGGACTCGATGAAGCTGGCGGCCTTCTACTCCGAGATGACAGGCCGCGCCATCATGGAGGGCAGTTCCGACAACTTTGCCGGCATCACCTTCGGCGAGGTCGATCTGGCCTTCCAGCGGGTGGAGAACTACCGCCCTCCCCGCTGGCCCGATGACGAACATCCCAAGCAGTACCACCTCGACTTCGAAGTGGGCGAAATCGAGCCTGAACAGCGCCGCGTGGTCGAGCTCGGCGCGACACTGCAGAAGGACTTCATCGGACCCGAGGGCTACGGCTGGCAGGTCTACACCGACCCGGTCGGGCATCCCTTCTGCCTGTGCCGCCACGAAGGGGTCACGTGGACTGACAAAAAGGTGGTGTGGCCCTAACCCTGATCATTCATGCCGTCTGATCGTCGGTCGGTGGTGGCGGGGCGCGTTGTGGATCTTGATTCTGGCCCCGGGCTCTGGTCAGCTGCCCGTGCGGCGTGAGCGTCGAACTGAGCGTCAGTCGCCACGCACCTTGCCAGACGTTGGTGGATGCTGATATCAGGACAGGGAGCTCGGCGCGTTCGGCGGCCACCAGCACGACGTGGCTCTAGACCGGCACACTTGACCTTCACCCTGGGGGAAGCCGCACAGTCTGGGGAACCGGGCGTCGGCCCGGCACGAGGGAGCCGTCCGTGGACCTGATGAGCATCGGTGAGTTCGCCCGGCTGTCCCACCTGTCGGCGAAGGCGCTGCGCTTGTATGACGAGCTAGGACTGCTGCCACCCGCCAAGGTCGATCCGGACTCTGGTTACCGCTGGTATGCCGCCGGTCAGCTCGACAACGCTCGGCTGGTCGCGTCGCTGCGCCAGATCGGCGTGTCATTGGCGCAGATCACGGTGATCCTCAGCCTGGAGCCGGAGGCCGCTGCGCAGCAGGTCGGCGCTTACTGGTCAGGGGCTGAAGCCGATCATGCTGCCCGCCGGGACCTGGCCGGCTACCTCGTTGACCGCCTGAACGGAAAGAGAAACGTCATGTACGAGGTCGCCGTCCGCGATATCCCCGCCCGCAGCCTGCTGTGCCTGCTGCGGCATGCCAGCACTGAGCAGGAAGTCTGGGATCTGGGCAAGGAGGTCATCGGCATGCTCAAGGCCCAGCCGGTGCCGGTGCCCCGGATCGAAGGAGTAGCCGGGGCCGCGTTCCTCATCTACTACGGGGAGGTGAACCAGGACAGCGACGGCCCGGTGGAGTTCTGCTTGCCGGTGCCGCAGGATCAGGCCGGCCAGCTCGCCGCCAACCTCCCCGGGCTCACGCTGCGCACCGAGCCCGCGCACCAGGAGGCCTACGTTCACCTGGACCAGGACGCGACGGCGGCGCAGTGGCAAGCCGTCTCGGACTCGGCCTTGGCCTGGGCGGCCGAGCAGCAGCGGCAGCCCAGTGATCTGGGCCTGCGCGTTACCCTCCTGACTACCGCCGCGCCAGTGACCGGCGCCAGCAGGCGCGGCGGCAGCGACTTCGCCCTCCCGCTGCGCGACCGGGCCGGCGCCGCATGAAGGCAACAGGCGTGAACGCGGCTAGTCGTCGATCGCCTGATAGGCGGCCGTCAAGAAGTCGAGAAAGATCGGCGACGTAGGCCGCCCGGCTCCCCCCTGGTTCATGAGGATGGTGGTCATGTCCTCGACAGGGTCGTTGTACCAGACGATGCCGTATCCCCCGTTCCATCCGTAGCTCCCGACCGAGGGTCCGAGGTGCGTGCGCCGGGTGCGGACCGACATCCCGAAACCCCAGCCGATGTCGTCAAAGTACCCCGGCGTGAACCCGGAGACCGCCTTCTGCGCCGGCGTCAGCTGGTCGCTCGTCATCAGCGTCACCGACGGCCGCGAGAGCACCCGCTCGCCGTGATGAGTACCACCGGCGAGCAGGGCGGAGGCGAAGGCGAGGTAATCGGCGGGGGTCGAGGCGAGCCCACCGCCTCCGTCTTCGAAGGCCGGCGGCCGGCTCCAGTACCCGTCCGGACCGTCCTCGACGACGACCTCGCCGGTGACCTCGTCGCGCTGGTAGACGGTCGCCAGTCGGCTGATGCTCTGGCCGGCCACGCTGAAGCCGGTGTCCTTCATCCCGAGCGGCCCACAGATCCGCTCGCGCAGCGCCTCTCCGAACGACATGCCCGTGGCGCGGGCGATCAGCACGCCCGTCACGTTGGCGGCGGTGTTATACATCCAGCGCTCACCCGGCTGGAAGACCAGCGGCAGCTCCCCCAGCCGGCGAATCCACTTGTCCGCTGGCATCGCAGTCTCGCAACTACTGGCTGGCCCCCGCTCGGGCCCCTCGCTCTGGAGCCCACTCAGTGCGTCGGCGATCGGGATCGTCCCCGGTTCGGCCACTACGATGCCCGTACCGAGGGTGAAGGTGAGCAGGTCCCGCAGCGTTGCCGGGCGTTCCGCCGGGACGGTCTCCTCCAGCGGCCCGTCCGGATCGGCGAGCACCCTCATGTCCGCCAGTTCCGGCAGGAACTCGTCGACCGGGTCGTCAAGGCGCAGCGTGCAGTCTTCCACCAGCGTCATCGCGCAGGCGGCGACGATCGGCTTCGTCGTCGAGGCGATCCGGCAGATCGTGTCGGCTGCCATCGGCGTCTCCGAGCCTGCGCCCTCGAACGCGAGAGCGCCCGCTGCCTCGATGTGGACTTCACCGTGGCGGGCGACGACCGCGACCGCACCGGGGACGAAGCCGGCGTCGACGTAACGCTCCAGCACGTCTCGCACCCGGGTCAGCCGTTTCGATGAGAAGCCACCGCTGGTCACTCTCTGCTCCTTATGCTCTTGTCCGTCTTTGTACGTTACATAAGGAAGCCCCGGTTCACCGTTGCTCAGGTGTCACTGCCTCGTCATGGCTCGGTCCCCGATGGAGTTCCTGGTGCATACGTGGGATCTGGCGCAGGCCACTGGCCAAGCCGTCGTATTGGACCCAGGCCTGGTCCGCGACGCGCTAGAGCCCGCACGGCAGTTCGCCCCGCTGGTCCGTTGGTCTGGACTGGTTGGCCCCGAGTGCGCCGTAGCCGAGGATGCCGACGACCTCACCAGGCTTCTTGCGATCTTCGGACGGCGTAACACCAGCAGTTAAGGACTTCTTGGCCTCTAGCCGTGCTCGGCCGGCGTTGCTGCAGGAGCGGCGGGAACGCCGGCGTGGGGCGGCGGCCCGCGTCAGAGCGGGGTGAGGACGTCGAACTCGTTGCCTTCCGGGTCGGCGAGGCACGTCCACGACACGTCGCCCTGACCGAGGTCGATGTCGGTGGCGCCGAGAGTCCGTAGCCGGGCCACCTCCGCCGCTTGATCGTCTCCGGGGTACGGCCGGAGGTCGAGATGGACGCGGTTCTTAACGGTCTTCGCGTCGGGCGTGCGGAGGAACTCGAGATACGGGCCGACCCCCTTGGCGGAGCGCAGCACAGCATGATCATCGGTCACATCGTGCAGGGTCCAGTCCATCGCCTCGCCCCAGAACCGGGCCATGGCCCGCGGATCCGCACAGTCGACCACGACCGCGGCCATCGGACCGGTGTTCCGGTAGCTCGATCGCGGCTCCACCACGCAGAACTCGTTGCCCTCTGGGTCGGCCAGGACCGTCCAGGGGACGTTGCCCTGGCCCACGTCGGCGGGCGTCGCGCCGAGATCCCGGAGGCGCGCAACCAGATCCGCCTGATGGGCCGCAGAGGTGGTGGCGAAGTCGACGTGCACGCGGTTCTTCACCGTCTTGGGTTCGGGGACGGCAAGGATGTCGATGCAGACGGCGATGGGGTCGGGATAGGCGAAGCCCACGGGTTCGAGGTTGGTCACGCCGGGTTCCTCGCTGGCAACGCTCCAGCCGAGCGCCTCCGCCCAGAAACGGCCGAGCGCGGAGTCATCCCGAGCGTTCATAGCAATCTGAACAAGCCGCGTCGCCATTCCGATGATCCTATGTCGCACCTGTAGATCATCAAACGGTGCCGAACCGGCCTAGAAGCGGTGCTACTTCTCGCTGGCAGACTGTGTGCGGGCGGTCAGAGTGCGGGCAGGTCGAAGTCTGGCCAACGTTCGGCCGGTCGGAGGAAGTACTGCAGGTTCTCCCAGGACCGTGCTGCGTCCTCGGTGTCTTCGTGTCGGCCGCGGAACAGGCAGATGTACTCCGCGATATCGGCCAGGTCGTACCGCATCCGGAATAGCGCGAGGGCGGCATCGTGAATAGCGATCCCGGTCGCGTCGGTATACGCCGCAAGCACCGAGTGGTCCGTCTCGGCCAGGAACCACAAGTCCCGCTCGGGCGGAGCGAGCTGTGCAAAATCCCAGTCGACGATGACAAAGCCGGTCGGGGTTTTCAGAACGTTCAAGGCGTCTGGCTCCCCGTGAGTGACCACGATCCTCTCCGGCCGGGAACAGGCCTGGTGGACCAGCTCGCCGTAGGCAGCCATCAGCGCAACTACACCAGCGGCATGCCGTGTCAGCATGGCGCGAGCCCGCTCACCGTACGGCCCGCCGTCCCACTGTTCGCTCGTACTCGCGAGCGCTGCTCTCAGTCCATCGGCGTTCTGAAGCGTGAAGTCGCAGCGCTGCGGCGCCACTTCAGGCTTGGCCCGGTGCAGTCGGGTCAACAGGCGGACAACAGCTGGCACGTGGCTGGCGGGGAACTCCCGCTCGCGGCCAGCCTCGGAGTCGGCCAGATACGGCCCGGCAGCCAGTGAGTACCGCGCCGATAGCCGCCGCAGGATCTCCCCGCCAGCTGCGGGCAGCGGCGCGACCACGAACTCCAGATCCGCATCGCGGCGCAGCGACACGGCACAGCCAAATGCGGTCTGCAGTCGGCCGAAGGCCGCGTCTGCGGTGTCCACCTGGCTGTGGCGGTCGGGCCGGCGGGAAACTGAGTTGCTTCGGTCCGTGGCTGCCCCTAGCTTCGGCGGGGCCAAGTTGACGATCGAAGGGCATGGGTGTGATGCGGGCTGATCCTGGCGTCCTGTCCTGGCGGCCGCTGGCGGAGGCAGATTTCGCAGCCGTTGCGGAGTTGGCGGCTCGCTGCCTGAAGGCTGACGGCGGGCAGCCTTTCGCCGCCAGCCTCGACTTCCTGCGGCGGTCCTACCCTATCGGCCGGTACAGCCGGGCTGGCTTCGATCGCAGCCGGCTCGTGTGCGTCACGTCACTGCATGGCGGCTGGCTGGCCGGATCAGGGACCGGGGACGCCGAAGTGACGACCGGGCTGCTCGATCCGTCCTGGCGCCGGCGGGGAGTCGGCGGCAGCACCTTCGACTGGATGCGTGCCATGGCCGGCGGACGAGCGGTCCGCGCCGAGGCCGAGGCACTCGGCGACGGTGCTCATGCGCTCTACCTCAGCCGCGGCTTGCGGCAGGTCTTCGCAGAAGACGTCATGCAGCTGCATGCGTTGGATCAGGTCGTGGCCCCAGGCCCGCCGGCGGGCCTGGCGCTGTCCCGCTGGGGCGTGGCAGACCCGGCGCGGTTCTTCGGGGTGTATGAGGCGGCATTTCGTGACCGGCCGAACTTCCCCGGCCGGACTCAGCCCGAGTGGATCGAGTGGATCAGCGACGACGAGGACTTTCGCGCTGAGTGGGCGCTGCTCGCAACCCTGGACGGGGTGGATGCGGGGTTCATAGTCGGCGCAGCGACCGGATGGATAATCCAGCTGGGGGTCGCGCCGCAGGCCCGTGGGCGCGCCCTAGGCGCCACCATGATCGCGGAGGTCGTGCAACGGATGCGGTTGGCGGGTGAAACCACAATCACGCTCAACGTGAATATCGACAACCCGCATGCCGCTGCCCTGTACGAGCGTGCCGGCTTCACCCGGACGGGCCGCCGAGCAAGGTACGCCTGATCGCTGCGCAGGCCGGCCCTTGCCGTGCGGGCTCCTCAGAGCGGGGCCGGAGAAGGCCTCTAGTGCCAGTCACGCGCGGGGTTAGTACTGGCAAGTGCACCTCTGCGAGATATGCGGCTCCCAGCTTCATCTATCCGAATTGTCCCTCATATCGGTAGAATTCGCGTGGCGCTTCAGCGACGGATGTCACATCGAAGCCTGATGCCGAGCGCATGGCCACGTCCGCCTCGGCTGCGTGTGCAAGAGAGGGTTGGGCTGATGCGCGGTGACCGGCTTCTTCACCTGGCTAGGTCGTCACGGGTGGACATTGCCTGGGTCGTGTTCGTTGGGCTGAATCTGCTCGCGATGCGCCTGCTTCCCGGCTGGCAGACCGTCCCGTTCCTCATCATCTGGGTCAGCCTGACGGCAATCTATGCCTTTCGAATGTGGCGCCTGGGCTCCACGCTCGTCACGGTACTGACGGTGAGACCGTCGCCACCGGCGGCTTGATCGGCTGGCAGGTCCTCAGAGGGAAGCAGGACGCGGACTACCTGGCTGAGGTCCCTTTGCTCGCCATGATGTTCGTCGTCATGGTCTGGCACTCCCGCAGGCGGAACGCGGCCTTGGAGGACATGAGGCGGGTCTCGGAGCACAACATTCTCCTGCTGGAGCAGCAGCGGAAGTTTCTCCAAGACGCCTCCCATGAGTTGGGAACGCCGATCACCATTGCCCTCGGTCACGCCGAGCTGATCGAGCAGGCTGCGACTGATCAGGCCATCGCCAGGGACGCGCGTGTGGCTGTGGACGAACTGCTCCGGATGCGCCGCCTGACGAGCCGGATGCTGCTTCTTGCTGCGTCCGATGGCCCGGACTTCCTTAGCAGTGCTCCTGTGGATATCGCGGATCTTGTGCTGGAGACCCTCCTGCCATGGCGGCACATGCCGCGACGGTGGACTCTGGGCGCATTGGCTGACGGAACAGTGCCAGCAGACGTGGACAGGCTGACGCTTGCCCTGGACGCGCTAATAGAGAATGCCGTCAGCCACACCGATGTCGACGGTCGCATAGAGCTGAGTGCCCGACGCGAGGGTGAGAACGTGGCCCTCGTGGTCACTGACTCAGGGTGCGGAATCCCTGCCGCCGACCTCGGGCGAATCTTTGGCAGGTTCTCCCGGATCGACTCTCACCGGGAGCGCACGGTCCGCTTCGGCCTCGGACTGGCGCTCGTAAAGGCGATCGCTGAGGCTCACGGCGGCTCGGTTCATGTCCAGAGTGAAGTCGGCCGGGGCTCGACATTTGAATTGCTACTGCCCGCATCGATCGACTGGGTCGCCTCGAGACAGACGCTGGCGCCGGGGCGAGCCGCTGGCACAATGCCAACGGCCGGCGCATAACGGAGCGCAGCGGTCCGGGCGGAATCGAGGCAGTGGGCGGCTTGCGCCCGCGTGGGGCACTTTAGGCAATAGCATTCAAACCGCGACATGGCTATCTCCTCGGTCGTGCGAAGGACATCCTGGATCGGGATCCTTCCGGAGGCGCCCCTGGGAAGCCCGCGAGAGCCGCCGGAGACGAGATCCGGTCAACGACGGCAACCCCGCCTGCCAACTTCGTTTTGTCGTAGGGACTTCACCGATGTGAGCACCGTGCCAGGAAGAACCAGCGCGGCCAGGGAGCCGTCCTCCATCGAGCGCATCCAGCGATTGGAGAAGTTGGAGCGGGAGCGTCTCGAGGAGAAGGCTCGCAAGGAAGAGCGGCGACGCCAGATCATCGCAGGTGCCAAGCCGTCGGGCGGGCGGCATGACCTCGTCGACGACATCGAGCGTGTCACGAAGTACCCGATGGCGCTGCTAGGGGTCGCCTGGCTGGTGATCGCCATCATCATCGTCACGACCAACGTCAACGCCTCGGCTTCTACCGGCCTGGTCGGCACGCTGTTCGTGCTGTGGGCCATCCTGCTGGTGGAGTACACGATTCGCCTTGTGGTCACGCCTGATCGCCGTGGTTATCTCAGACGGCGATGGGCAGAGCCGGCGACGGTGGTGGTCCCCCCACTTCAGGGCTGGCACCTCGTCGGGATCGAGAAGATGTGCCTGCTCATACACGAGGGGGCATTGAGCGTGGCGGCCATCCTCAAGCACCACAGCCTTTTCCGGGTGCTAATCGCCGCCGCCGCAACTCTCATCGTCGGGGCGTGGCTGGTGCTGCTCTTTGAGGAGAACGCCAAAGGCAGCAACATCCACAACTACCCGGACGCTCTATGGTGGGCCATCGTTACCGTGACCACCGTGGGTTACGGGGACCGGTTCCCCACCACAGAGGGCGGCCGAGCCGTCGCCGTAATCCTTATGCTCGTGGGAATTGGCCTCATCGGCGTGCTCACCGCGACAGTTGCTTCGGTGTTCATCAAGGAGCACACCGACGCCAACAAGCAAGAGTTCCGAAAGGGCCATGCCGACCTAGGCCAGCGGCTGTCGGTGATCAGCGACCGGCTGGCGGACGTCGAGCGTCGGCTCGGCGCCACACCGGCCGACATCGCCGCCCTGGACGCGGTCGCAGACGCTGACGCCACAACCGAGCCTCCCGTGCCAGATCAAGAAGCGCCCCCCTCCTGAGCGTGAGAGCATTTGCCCATGAAAGGGACGATCACCCAAAGCGGCAACACCACCGACGCCACCCAGCAGAAGATTGAGCAGGCAGCGGCCGGAGACGCATTCTTCTGGCTAGACCTCGACGTCCACGACCCAGGGCCCGACGATGACGTCACGGGCCTGCTGACTAACACGTTTCATTTTCACCCGGTGGCGGTCGAGGCCGCGGACCGGTTCGGCCAGCGGCCCAGCATCGAGGAGTACGACGGCTTCGTCCATGTCGTCACCTTCGGCATCGCTGCTGACGGGAAGAGCGTGGCGGAGGTGCACTGCTTCATCACCGAGCAATTCATCATCAGCATCCACCAGGGGAACTGTCCGGCGCTGGCCACGGTGCGCAACCGCATCCACAACCATCATTCCTCGGCGGCGGCTGGGCCACAGGCTGTGATCTTCTACCTGATAATGGACACCCTGGTCGATTCATTCTTCCCGGTGCTGTCCGACTTCGACGACTCGATCGACAACCTCGAGGGCGCCATCCTGAAGAACCCCACCGAGGAACAGCTGGGAACCCTCTTCAGCATGAAGCGGGAGATCATGACCATTCGCAAGGTCATCACCCCTCAGCGTGACATGATCTCCAGCCTCAACGCCGGCATGGTGGAACTCCCGGGGATGACGGAGCAGGGCTCGGCCTACTTCCGCAACCTCTACGACCACCTAATCCGCATCAGCGACCTGGTAGACGGGTACCGCGACCTGATCGGCGGTGCCATGGACACGCACTTGTCGATGGTGTCCAACCGGCTGAACGTCGTCATGAAGCAGCTGGCCGTCATCGCCACGATCTTCCTCCCCCTGGGATTCCTCACCGGGTTCTTCGGGCAGAACTTCGCCTGGCCGATCGCGCACCTGCAGGTCGGTTTCGGCTACTTCCTATTCCTTGGCATCGGCTCCGAATTGGTCGCGATCGTTCTGCTGGTGATCCTCTTCCGGCGTCGCGGCTGGCTCGGGAGCGGACCCACAGCCTGAGCGGACGGGCCAGCTGCCGCCGCCTGGGGCATGGGACTCCAGCCTCCGGAGCTTGGCGGCCGGTGACCCGCTCGGTGTCGGCGCTGCTCAAGCCGATGCGTTGCACGATGCTGAGCGGATCATCCCGGACAGGTGATGCCTTGCGAGGGCGTGACATGCCAGGGTCGGACCGTAGGGAGCCGCCGAATTCCAACTGGGGAAACTGTGGACCACTATCCGAACATCAGTGACCACGGGCTGATCGGAGACTTGCAGACCGTTGCGCTCGTGACCACGGACGGCACCGTGGACTGGTTCTGCTGCCCACGGTTCGACTCGCCAAGCGTCTTTGCCTCTCTGCTCGACGCCGATAAGGGCGGATACTTCAAGATCGCGCCCGAAGGCGGCAACTACGTCACAAGGCAGCTGTACTTCCCTGACAACGCCATGCTGATCACTCGGTTCATGACCCCGGACGGCGTTGGCGAGGTGCAAGACTTCATGCCGGTGATCGAGGGCAAGGCGACCGACCGGCACATGCTGGTCCGCCAGCTGCGAGTGACACGCGGCACGATGCGGTTCGTAATGGATCTCCAGCCCCGATTCGACTACGGCCGGGCCAAGCACACGGTCGAGGTCACCGACAATGGCGCCGTGTTCCGCTCCGGCGCGATGGAGCTCACCCTGCACACGTCGGGGAGACGCGCTCCGGGTCACCCAGATGCCGGAACCGTGGAGCACGTTCGCGACGGGCTACGGACCACTTTCTCGATGCGCGAGGGCGAGACCGGCGGAGTCGTGATCGAGTCGATGGGGGGCCAGCCCCGGGCGCTGCCGCGCGGTGAGCTGACGCGCCGCGCGAACGACACCGCGCTTTACTGGCGGAACTGGCTGGGCCAGTCGACCTACCACGGCCGGTGGCAGGATATGGTCGCCCGGTCGGCCATGACGCTCAAGCTGATGACCTACAACCCGACCGGCGCGCCAGTCGCCGCAGCGACCATGGGACTTCCCGAGCAGGAGGGCGGGGAGCGGAACTGGGATTACCGTTATACCTGGATCCGGGACGGCTCCCTGACCATGCATGCCCTGGCGAACCTCGGTTACCTCGAGGAGGCAGCCAAGTTCGGCGTCTGGCTACGCGACAGGATCACCGAGAACGCGGGCGCCAACGGCTCCGGTCCGCTGAAGATCATGTATCGCGTAGATGGTTCCTCCGACCTGAGCGAGCAGACCCTCGACCACCTGGAGGGCTGGCGTGACTCCCGGCCAGTGCGCCTCGGCAACGGCGCGGCCACCCAGCTTCAGCTCGACATCTACGGCGAGGCCATGGACGCGATCCTGACCGGCGATGACCACGGCCTCCAGATCGCCCACGAGGGATGGCTCGCCCTGACCCAGGTCATCGACTGGCTCTGTGACAACTGGGACCAGCCAGATGAGGGCGTGTGGGAGACACGAGGCGGGCGGAAGGACTTCACCTATGGCCGATTCCAGTGCTGGGTCGCGCTTGACCGGGCAATCCGGCTCGCCGAGAAGCACGGCCGGCCAGCCAAAGTGGCGAAGTGGGCAACGGAGCGGGACCGCATCTACAACCAGGTCATGCAGCGTGGCTGGAATGAGAAGGTGAAGGCTTTCACCCAGCACTACGACACCGACGTGCTGGACTCATCGCTGCTCCTCATGCCGCTAGAGGACTTCATCGCGCCGCAAGATCCGCTGTGGCTCTCCACGCTCCGCGCCATGGACAAGCAGCTGGTGTCCGACAGCCTGGTCTACCGGTACAACCCGGCGGCGTCACCAGACGGCCTGCACGGCGACGAGGGCACTTTCTCGCTGTGCACGTTCCTCTACGTCGACGCACTCGCCCGCGCCGGGCGGCTCGAAGACGCCGTGCTGACCTTCGAGAAGATGCACACCTACGGCAACCACCTCGGGTTGTACTCGGAGGAGATCGGGTCAACCGGGGAGCAGCTCGGCAACTTCCCGCAGGCCTTCACCCACCTGGCGCTCATCAACGCCGCGGTCACCCTTAACCACCAGATCGACCGCAGCACAAGCCTGCGAGAGCCAGTCGCCTCGGCCCCAGCGTAGGCAGAGCGAGCACGCGGAGCTCCCGGGTAGCGACGATCCCCTCATACCGCTCGCGGGGTGGGGGGAACAACCGCGCCGCCGATGGTTGTTGGCTACAGTGGTTGTAGTCGAAATTCGTGCACGTGTGAGAGCGCCTGCGAAATTCTGACGGCGGGCGCCGAGAGGCATCGAGATTCCAGTTCCTGAAGTCTGGCGCCCGTGGCAGCCCGGGACACACGTCCGTGGATCCCGAAAGTCGTACAGCAGGAGAAGGCAACATGGCTCAGGGCACTGTGAAGTGGTTTAACGCTGACAAGGGCTACGGTTTCATCGCCCCCGACGACGGCACGGCCGACGTCTTCGTTCACCACTCCGCCATCCAGACTGACGGTTTCCGCAGTCTTGCAGAGAACCAGCGGGTCGAGTTCACCGCTGGCCAGGGGGCCAAGGGCCCGCAGGCCGAGCAGGTCACCCCGATCTAACCAGCCAGGCTCACACAACTCTGAGCCCCTAGACGTATAAACCGGTCACACCGGTGCACCTGCCCGTCCTGCTTGGCTTGTCGCTGCGGCTACTCCAGCAGGGCGGGCAGCGTGCGTCGACCGGTTCGAAAGTCGGGCGGCTGCATTCGAAGTCGGGCGGCACACTGCCTTCAGCGTGCCCCGGCCCTTGCCCGCGCGGCCAGCGCGCAGGACTGTCGGTGAAAGCGTCCCGATATGACGGGATGCTCTTCCCAGCTCCCGTTGGCATGGCTCATTCGAAACCGGGAACCGGGAACTGGGCGTCGGACCCGCGCCCGACATCAGCGGTGCGCCGCTGCCGGATCTGGATGAGATGCTGCTGCAGGTCTCGCAGGGGGGCGCCGGAGGCGTCCAGGTGATGCCTGGTCCAGGTCCCGTCCGCGGCCAGCCACCATGATGCGGTACCGCCGTCCATAGCGAGGTCGATAAGGCCGGTCAGCTCGGTCCGCTGGGCCAGATCGGTCACCCGGACCAGCGCTTCGACCCGCCGGTCCAGGTTACGGTGCATGAGGTCAGCACTGCCCAGCCAGACTTGCTCGCTCGGCTTCCCGTCCTGGCCGGTGCCGAAAGCGTAGATCCGCGAGTGCTCCAGGAACCTGCCGAGTACGCTCCGGACCCGGATCGTCTCCGACACGCCGGGCAACCCCGGCCGGAGCGAGCAGATCCCGCGGACCCACAAGTCGATTGGCACGCCGGCCTGGGATGCGCGGTACAGCGAGTCGATGATCGCTTCGTCGGTGATCGCGTTGCATTTCATCTGGATACGGGCGGGCTCGCCGCGGCGCGCTCGGTCTGCCTGCTCATCGATCAGTGCGAGCAGGCCGGGACGCAGATGTTCAGGCGCGACAAGCAGCCGGCGATACGCGGACTCCTGGCTGTAAGCGGTCAGGTGGTTGAAGAGGTCGGTGACGTCCTCGCCCACCGTTCGGTCGGCGGTCAGCAGACCGAAGTCCTCGTACAGCCGCGCGGTCTTGGGATGGTAATTGCCGGTGCCGATGTGGCAGTACCGGCGGAGTTCGCCGTCCGGCTCCTGGCGCACCACCAGCACCAGCTTGCAATGGGTTTTCATGCCGACGAAGCCGTACACCACGTGGCAGCCCGCCTCTTCTAGGCGGCGCGCCCAGGCGATGTTGGGCCGTTCGTCGAAGCGGGCCTTCAGCTCGACCACGACCAGAACTTGCTTGCCGGCCTCAGCCGCGTCGATGAGCGCATCCACGATCTCGGAGTCGCCGCTGGTGCGGTACAAAGTCTGCTTGATGGCGAGCACGCGCCGATCGGCTGCCGCAGACGTGACCAGGCGCTGCACCGTGGCGGCGAATGAGTCGTAGGGGAGATGCACGAGGACGTCCTGCTCGGCCAGCGCGGAAAAGACGCTGGCGTCGCGCGGAAGCGCATTTTCCGAGGGGACGAAGGCCGGGTACTTCAACTCCGGCAGGTCAAGATCGGCGATAGCCGCCAGGCCGGAGAGGTCTAGCGGTCCCGGCAGCCGGTATACGGCGCGAGCATCGACGCCGAGTTCGGTCACGAGGTTGGCCAGCATGCCGCTGGACATCGACTCCTCCGCTTCCAGCCGGACGGCTGGCTCGACGCGCCGTCGCGTCAGCTCCCGCTCCAGCGACTTCAGCAGGTCCTCAGTGACGTCCTCGTCGATCTCTAGGTCGCGAGCGCGGGTCACCCGGAAGACGTGGTGCTCGATGATGTCCAGGCCCTTGAACAGCTCCTGGAGGTGGACGGCGATCACGTCCTCCATCGGCACGAACCGGTGCGGTGCCACGGCAAGGAACCTGGGCAGCAGCGGCGGCACCTTCACCCGGGCGAACATCGTCCTGCCGGTCCGCGGATCCGCGATCGTCACGGCAAGGCTGAGTGACAGGCCCGAGATGTAAGGGAACGGATGAGCGGGATCCACGACCAGCGGCGTGAGCACCGGGTAGATCTGCTCCCGGAACAGCTCGTGCAGCGTCTCTTGCTCGCCGGCCGCAAGTTGCTTCCAGCGCAGGATCTCGATGCCTTCGGCAGCCAGCGCCGGCCGCACCGAGTCGCTGAAACAAGCCGCGTGCCGTCGGGCTAGCTCACCAGCCGTCGTCAGGACGTTGTCAAGCACGCGCTCCGGCGGTATCCCGCTGGCGCTCTCCACCGGGAGCCCGGCCGCCATCCGCCGGACTCGGCCCGCCACGCGGACCATGAAGAACTCGTCGAGGTTGCTCGCGAAGATGGCCAGGAACCGCGCGCGCTCGAGCAGCGGGATGGTCTCGTCCTCCGCCAATTCCAGGACTCGCTGGTTGAAGCGGAGCCAGCTTTCCTCCCGATCAAGATACCGGGCAGGCGGCAGGTCGTCGGGGGTCGCCGCGGCGCCTAGCCGACTAGACCGAGTGGCCGCGCTGGGCCTCCTATGACCGGGTGCCCGGCTCGGGCTCGGGCCCTTCTTGCTCTTACCGCGCGGTGACGTCGCCTGACCTGAGCTCATGGCCCTATCGTCCCCAGCCTTGGCCAGTTGAAATGCCGGGCATTCAGAACCGGACGACCAGAAGTAGGACTAGAGTCGCCCCTGCGCCCGATATGTCGCCCGAGCTGTGAGCCAGATCTCCGTGCCGGCCGCCAAGGGGCTGGCGTCAGTGGGGAGTTAAGGGCAGTAGGCCCGCCATCGCGGATCCTGAGGGGGTTGAAGCACTTCCAGCCGTGTCGTACCTTCATTCAAAGGCGACAAGCCGCTTCGGCGGTGGTCGCCTCTAGGCTGCTCCTGACCTCGGCGGCGTCGCGTCTTGTGCTGACTGAGGAGAGCCCATGGCCGCCCCCGCCCCCGCGCTCTACGACGCTAAACGCGCAATTTTCTACGCCAAGCCCGTCCTGCGCGGCTGGCAGCACCTGACGTGGTTCGCGGCGTCCCTAGTATGCGGCACTCTCCTGATCGCCGCCGCCCACGGCGCCGTGCACCGCATCGCCGATGGCATCTACGCGGCCAGCGTGACCGCATTGTTCGGCACCAGCGCGCTCTATCACCGCGGCAACTGGAGCTACGCATGGAACCGGCGGCTCCAGCGCCTCGACCACGTGATGATCTTCTTCCTCATCGCCGGGACTGCGACTCCCGCCTTCCTGCTGGCCGCGCACGGCACCGTGGGCCTGGTCTGCCTAGGTGTGATGTGGGCGATCACGGTGGCCGCCGCCGTGATCCACCTCGCGTGGATGAGCGCGCCCGAGAAGCTGGTCGGGGCCGTCTTCGTAGGACTCGGGTGGTCCGCTGGCCTGTCACTACCGGCCGTCTGGATACATGAAGGCGTCGGACCGGGCGCCCTGATGATCGCAGGCGGTCTGCTGTACACCGTCGGCGCGATTGCATATCACTGGCGCCGACCCGACCCCGTTCCGGCAGTATTTGGGTATCACGAGGTCTTCCACGCCTGCGTGTGCGCCGCCGCTGCCTGTCAGTTCATCGCTATCGCGATGTTCGCCCGCTGACCGCCCGGCCGCGGCAGCGGGGTCAGCAGCTGGACGCGAAGGAGCGGGTCGTGAACCAGGAAGAGCGACGGCAGTTTGTTCGCGACCACCGCACCTGCATATTCGGTTATGCGCGCCAGGCCCACGGCCCAGCCATGACGGTGGTCTACTACGTCATGGACGGCGACGAACTGCTGGTCTCGACGATGGCCGAGCGCAGCAAGGCCAAGGCGGTTGCCCGTGACGAGCGCGTCAGCCTCTGCGTGCTGGACGAGTCGTGGCCGCTGACCTACCTCCAGGTCTACGGCAACGGCGTCGTCGAGCGTGATCGCGAGCTGGCCGCCGACGTGCTGACGCGGGTCATTGGCCTGATGGCGGGCGCAGAGGTGCCGGACAGCCGTCGGCCGCAGATCGCGCAGATGGCGGAGGATGAGCAGCGGGTCGTGATCCGGGTACGGCCGTACGCCACCTTCGCGACCCCGCCGCGCCACGTGCACAAGATGTCGGATATCGATACGCTCACGCACTTCACGAGCACGTCGCTGCCTTGGTAGTCACGTCCGAGTCGGCCATAGTCGCGAAGCTTCGGGCGGCAGGATGCGTGTTCGCCGAAGCGGAGGCGCGCGTCCTCATCGCAGCCGGGCGGACGCCGGACGACATCGCCGCGATGGTGGACCGCCGGGTCGCCGGGTTCCCGCTCGAGCATGTCGTGGGCTGGGCTGAGTTCTGTGGCCTGCGAATTGTTGTCGGTCCGGGTGTCTTTGTGCCGCGACGGCGTAGCGAATTCCTGGTCAGCCAGGCGGTTGCCGCCCTGACTGACGCGGGCCGGACGGTGAGCGATGATATGGGAACGGGGCCGGTTGTCCTTGACTTGTGCTGCGGCTCGGGTGCGGTTGGCTTGGCGGTGACGGTGGCCCTGCGCGGCGCGGAACTACACGCGGCCGACCGGCACGCGGTCGAACTACACGCGGCCGACATCGATCCTGGCGCTATCGCGTACGCTCGCCGCAACCTCGCGGCCATGGGCGGGCACGTCCACGAGGGCAACCTCTACGACGCGTTGCCCGCTGACCTGCGCGGCCGGGTCGACGTCATTGTTGTCAACGCGCCGTACGTGCCGACCGCCGAAATGGGGCTGATGCCAGCCGAGGCGCGGCTGCACGAGCCCCTGGTCGCGCTCGACGGCGGCACCGATGGGGTCGGCATTCATCGCCTTGTAGCAGCGCAGGCACCACAGTGGCTCGCGCCTGGCGGCCGCCTGCTGATCGAGACGAGCGAACGGCAAGCGGCGCTGACAGAAGCGGCGATGGCTACCGCCGGCCTAAAGACCAGCATCGCCAGTGATGACGACCTGGATGCGACGGTGGTTATCGGTCACGAGCGGCCGCGCGCAGCCGCCCGAATTCCTCGGCTAGCGCGGCCGCGCTCCAGTGCGCGTTGAGGCCGCTGGGGTTCGGCAGGATCCAGACCCGTGCGCCGCCGAGACGTCCGGCCTGCAGCCCAACGAAGGCCTGCGGGAGACCGAATGCGGTCCGGTAGGCCGTCACGCCGAGGATCGCCAGCCAGGACACGCTGAGCGAACCGGCCAGCTCGGCCAGCGCCTGGCCACCAGCCCGGAGCTCGGCGGCATCGAGTTCGTCGGCCCTGGCGGTGGCCCGCGCCACTACGTTCGTGATTCCGAGGCCGAGGCCCGGCAGCACTGGCTGCTCGTCAGGCCGCAGCTGGCGGCTGGTGAAGCCGGATCGATGCAGAGCGGGCCAGAACCTGTTGCCCGGCCGAGCGAAGTGGTGCCCGGTGGCGGCCGAATACAGGCTCGGGTTGATCCCGGCGAACAACACCCGCAGCCCCGGCGCAACCAAGTCCGGGATCGTCTGGCCGCGGGCTGCAGCCATGTCCGCCTTCGTAGGACGGAACGGGCGGACCGGGCTGCTCACGCGAACCAGCGTACGGTCGCCCGTCAACACCCGCGCTAGCCGCACAATGGACGCGTGATCACCGTAGATCCGGAGTCGTTCGAGCAGATGGTCAGCAGGGCACTCGACTCGCTGCCGCCCGAATTCGCTGACCTGATGAAGAACGTGGCCGTCCTCGTCGAGCACGGCCCCGGCCCGCGCGGCCTGCTCGGCCTCTACGAGGGCATCCCGCTGCCGAACCGGACCACGAACTACGCCGGCGTCCTGCCGGACCGAATCACGATCTACCGGCTCGCGATCTGCGCGATCTGCCAGTCCGAGGCAGAGGTCGTGGAGCAGGTCCGGCGCACGGTGATCCACGAGGTCGGCCACTACTTCGGCATCTCCGACGAGCGGCTGCGGGAGCTGGGCTGGTGACAGCAGAAGCAGAGCAGAACGCCGCACGGCTGGCGCGCGAGTCCATCGCGGCCGGTGATCCGACAGGCTGGTTCGAACGCCTCTACGCCGCCGCGGCTGACGGTTTGACCGACGTGCCGTGGGACCGCCGGGCGCCAAGCCCGCTGCTGGTGCAGTGGGCGGCCGAGCGCGGGCTGAGCGGCGCCACCGCCACCGAGACCGAAACCGCGACCGAGACGGGAACCGCGACCGAGACGGGAACCGCGACCGAGACGGGAACCGCGACCGAGACGGGAACCGCGACCGAGACGGGAACCGCGCTCGTCGTCGGCTGTGGCCTCGGCGACGACGCGGAGTTCGTCGCGAGCCTGGGCTTCGGCACCGTCGCGTTCGACATTTCGGCCAGTGCCATCCGGGCCGCGCGCGAGCGGTTCCCGAACTCCGCCGTCACGTACTGCGTCGCCGACCTGATGGTGCCGCCGACCGACTGGCGGCACGCATACGATCTCGTCGTCGAGAGCATGACGCTCCAGGCGCTACCCGAGCCCCCGCGCGCTGCCGCTGTCGCCAGCCTCGGCACGCTCGTAGCCCCCGACGGCACACTCATCGTGTTCGCGCGGGGTCGTGAGCCCGATTCCGAAGACGACGGGCCGCCCTGGTCGCTCACGAGGAGCGAGATCGACGCGATCGCAGTGGGCGGCCTGGGGGAACTCCGGATCGAGGAGATCCGGGGCGGCCCGTCGACGGCAGCATGGCGCTGGCGCGCCGAGTTCCGTCGGCCGGGTCCCAGGCAAGTGTCCTAGAGCAGCAGCGTCGCCCCGAACACGAGCGCGGCAACCGAGCCTGCGAGCCAGAGCGGCGGCCAGAAGCCGCGCGGGAGTCCGGTCATCCCCTTCAGGACGGCGGCGTCACCGGCATTCTTTCCGTGCAAGGTGATGAACCGCACGCCTGACAACAGCAGGAACCAGGCGACGGCGTAGGCGGTCACCACCTGCGCGCTCTCGGAACCTGCCCCGAGCAGCAGCAGAAGCGCCACGAAGGCGGCGATCACCAAGACGACGCCGAGGCTCTTGCGGGCCAGGTACAGAACCGGGATCAGGCTGGCCAGGCCGATCCAGAGCACGGCGACGATGTGGCCGATTCTGATCAGCTCGGCCGCACCGATGCCGAATGCGCTTGGCCCGAGGTAGCCGACGAAGGCGCCGGGGATCAAGGCCAGGCTGCTGCCATTGGCCGCTTGGACGCCCGTCAATCCGTCGCCGTTGAACTTGAATTCCATATGTGTGATCTTGTGCCCGAAAGCCGAGCCGACGGTGGCGTGGGCCCCCTCGTGCGCGAACGCGGCAATCGGCCGCGTGACGTGCCACAGGCCGGGGACTAGGGCCGCGACTAGCCCGACGATCGCCATGAGCATTGCGACCTTCCCGGACAGGTGCGCCTGTACCTGGCCAACCCGGCCCAGTGACGCCGCCAATTCTGTTAGGAACATCTCCGCTCCGGTGCTAACAGCCTGTGTGCGTTAATGCGCCATAGACAAGCATGCGCGACAATAACGCCTTAAAGAAGATCAGGATAGGAACGTGGCCGTCAGCCGACCCCTAGGCTTCCCTTGGCCGCAGCCTCGAATGCGCGGTAAGGCAGCAGCCTCTTGGCTATCAGGCCGGCCCGCTCGCCTGCCTTGCCGACCGATACCCGCCGCGGCGGACGGCGGGCTGACAGTACGCGCTGAACTGTTTTGGCGACCTGCTCAGCGGGCGCGCCGTTCGCCTCGTCCCGCTCCATGAGCGATACCGCCTTTGTCATCGCCGCCGCATACGCCGAGTCACCCTCGCTGCCTTGGGCCAGTACCCGGCTCGCCGTGAAATCGGTCACGATGTTGCCGGGCTGCACCAGCGTGATGTGCACGCCGAACGGCGCCACCTCATACGCCGTTGCCTCGGCAAATCCCTCGAGCGCGAACTTGCTCGCGCTGTAGTACGCCTGGAAGGGGATGCCGATCACGCCGCCAATCGAGCTGATCAAGACGATGCGTCCGCTGCCCTGCGCGCGCATGTGCGGCAGGACCGCCTGGACGACCCGCACGCAGCCCCAGAAGTTCGTCTCGAACTGCGCCTTGGCCTCCGCGATCGTGGTGTACTCGGCGGCTCCGGCAACTCCCCAGCCCGCCGCCGCGACGAGGGCGTCGATCCTGCCTTCCTGGCTGGAAACGCTGGCGATGCCATCGCGAACCGAAGCGTCGCTGTCGACGTCCATAACCAGCCCGGTCCAGGCCGTCCCCGCAGTGCCGCGCCGGCTCGCCCCGGTAACCGCCCAGCCCGTGGCAGCGAGCCGGTCCGCGCAGGCCTTGCCAATCCCGGCCGATGCGCCAGTGACGACCGCAACCCGTGATACGGCTTTCATCGTGCTGGTGCCTTCCATGTCGGTTCCAGGTTCCGCTCGCTCACGTTCCGCTCGCTCACCAAGCCGCTGCCAGTAGGCCGCTGTCAGTAGGCCTGATTACATTCAGTGTCCATGACGGACCCGGCGGGCGTTCTGGATGTTCTCAATGACGATCAGCGACGAGCCGCTACACATCAGGGCGGACCGCTGCTCATACTCGCAGGCGCGGGCACCGGGAAGACCGGGACGCTCGTAGCGCGCGCGGCCTGGCTTCGCGAGCACGGCATGCAGGCGAGCCGCATCCTGCTCCTCACCTTCACGCGGCGGGCGGCGGATGACATGCTCGCACGGGCGCAGCCGCCAGACAGCAGTGCGGCCGAACGTATCTTCGGCGGTACGTTCCACGCGGTCGCCCACCGCATCATCAGGGCGCACGCCGAGGCGTTCGCGCTGCCGCCCGAGTTCACAGTCATCGACCCGGCCGACGCCGCCGACATCATGGATACGCTGCGCGACGCGAACGGACTCGTGGGTACCACCGCTGGCCGCCGGACCCCGCGGGCGGCGACGTGCGCCGAGATCTATTCGCGCTGTGTCAGCACCAGCACGCACCTCGCCGACGTTGTCGCGGCCGGTTATCCGTGGTGCGTGCCGTTCGCCGAGCAACTGGCCGGCCTCTTCACCGACTTCGTCAGCTACAAGCGGCGGCACGGCCTGGTCGACTTCGACGACCTGCTGCTGCTGTGGCGCGCCGCGCTGACCGACCCGGCAGCCGGGCCCGCGCTCCGCGGCTTGTTCGACGCCGTGCTCGTAGACGAGTACCAGGACGTGAACGCGGTCCAAGCCGAGATCGTGCGCCTGCTGCGGCCTGGCGGCGAGGGGCTGACGTGCGTGGGCGACGACGCGCAGGCGATTTACGCCTTCCGCGGCGCCGATCCGGCACATCTGCGGGAGCTGGCTGGCAGCTTCGGCAACCTGTCGGTCATCCGGCTGTCTCGCAACTACCGGTCACGCCGTGGCGTGCTCGGACTGGCAAACGTTATCCGCCCGCAGTTCGACGGCCTTGAGCTGTCGCTGACGGCCGAGCGTGGCGACGGGCATCGGCCGCAGCTCATCCGCTGTCACGATGAGGCTACCCAGGCCAGGGAGATCTGCGCCCGCATCCTTTCCGACCACGAGTCGGGAGTCCGGCTTCAGGACCAGGCGGTGCTGGTCAGGGCCGCCCACCACAGCGATCTGCTCGAGATCGAGCTGTCGGCGCGCGGGATCCCGTACGTCAAGTACGGCGGCCTGCGCTTCACCGAGGCCGCGCACGTCAAGGATTTCCTCGCCGCCGCCAGAATCGTCGCGAACCCGGCCGACGACCTTGCCTGGTTCCGCCTGCTGCGGCTGCACGAGGGTGTCGGACCCGTGCTGGCTCGGCGGGTCATCGAGACGCTGCGCATCGCCGAGCCGCAGCCCTTCAGCCGGTGGCCCGACGCTGAGGGCACGCTGCCACAGCGTTCGGCCACCACCGTCGGCCCGACCATCAGACAGCTCGTGGCCGCGGCCGAGCTCGACGGGACGGCTGAACGAGCCACGGCGATCCTGGCCGCCCTGCATGATCCGCTGGCTGCCCGCTACGCAGACGCGGCCGTCCGATTCGCCGACCTAGAGCGGCTGGCAGACGCCGCGGCCGACAGCCCGTCGCTGCACGACGCGCTCGTCCAGCTCGCACTCGATCCGCCGTTGTCGGCTTCGGACCTGGCGGGCAAGCCGCGACTGGACGATGACTTCGTCGTCATCTCGACCATGCACTCCGCCAAAGGCCTCGAATGGCCGGTGGTGCACGTGCCGCAGCTTGTCGACGGCGCGGTCCCGAGCGATATGGCGCTGACGACCCCCGCTGGGCTCGAGGAAGAGCAGCGGCTGTTCTACGTCGCGGTGACGAGAGCACGCGACCGTCTGTACCTGTACGCGCCACTACGCATGCATCATCACCGGCTCGCGGCCGATGACAGGCATAGCTACGGACAGCTGACCAGGTTCCTCGATGCCCCCGCGCTAGCGCACTGCGAGGTCACGCATGCGGCCCCGGCGCGACCAGTGCTGCGCCCGATCGCGCCGCTCGCCGCGAGCATCGACCGCGATCTTGCGTCTTTGTGGGGCACCGGGTAGCCGATCAAGGGCCAACCGCATATGTGTTCTAATCCGTCGGCGCTAGCTTGCTGGGTACTTCAGTGCCGCCGCCGTGAGCTTGGCGTGCGCAGCCGCAGCCAGGTCGATGCCCAGCACGTCGGCGAGCAGAATCAGGTAGAGCAGCACGTCCGACAGTTCCTCGCCGGCCCTGGTTCGCAACGGCTCAGATCCACCGAGCTCCGCGGCGCTTTCGGCAGGCAGCCACTGGAATAGCTCGGCCAGCTCGCCTACCTCGCCGACGAGGGCGAGCAGTACCGACTTGGGATCATGAAATCTATGCCAGTCGCGCTCGGCGGCGAACTGGCGCATGCGGTCGCGCAGCTCATCGAGGTCGGACACCGCAGCAGCATGGCATAACCAGCAGAGCGCGGGCACCCCAGCGCTTGCAGCCCGAGCTCTGTCAAAAGGGCCGCCCCGCGCGGGGGCGGTGGTTCTGCAACTGACGCCGGTGTCAGGAACAGCGACCACACCGGCCGGGGCGGAATGTCATTCGTGGGCTCTTAGTTGGAGGATAGCTGTATGAATTCTCATCGGCATTTCTCGCACCTGGTCGGCGCCCTCGCGCTAGCTGGGCTCGCAGGCCTGGCGACGGCGTGCGGCGGCAGCAGCCCGAGCACGCCGGCCAGTTCGTCGGCCGCCGCGTCGACGTCGGCACCTCCATCATCAGCGCCCGCGACCTCGGCATCGACGTCCGCAACGACGTCGACCGGCGGGGCGGCCACGGTGAATGCCATCACGACTAACTGGGAAGCGTTCTTCAACGCCAAGACGCCGATACCTAAGCGCGTCAGCTTGCTGGAGAACGGGTCGCAGTTCCAGTCGGTTATTCAGGCTCAGGCTGGCTCTGGCCTGGCGGCACTCGCGACCGCTAAGGTCACCAATGTCACTGTAAATTCGCCAACGCAGGCGACAGTGAAGTACAACATCCTCGTGAGCGGTACCCCTGAGCTGACGAACCAGACTGGGGTGGCCGTTAACCAGAACGGCACCTGGAAGGTGGGCGTGGCGAGCTTCTGCGGTCTCCTGACCATAGAGAACGCGGGCAAGACCTCTGGCTTGCCTGCCGCATGCAAGTCGGCTGCCTAACCTGTGGCGAGCCCAGCCCACGTGTCTCAGGGCGAGGCAGCGATTGCTCCGCGGGGCGGTCGCTCCCTCGCTCTGGCGGTGTTGTGCGTCATCCTGTTCCTGACATTTCTTGACAACACGGTCGTCAGCGTCGCACTGGGGAACATTCAGCAGCAGTTGCACGCGGGTGTATCGTCCCTGCAGTGGGTGGTGGGCGCGTACGCCCTCACTTTTGCGGGCGCCATGCTCGGCTTCGGGATGGTCGGCGACGAGTTCGGCCGCAAGCGCGTCATGGTGATCGGCATCGTCATCTTCTGCGGCGGGTCGATCATGTGCGCGACAGCGGCGAACGTCGCTGTCCTGATCGCTGGGCGCGCGGTGATGGGCTTCGGCGCGGCTGCAAGCGAGCCTGGCACCCTGTCGATGATCCGGCACATCTATACCGACGAGCGGGAACGCGCCTGGGCCCTCGGCGTCTGGACCACGGTAACGGGCGTGGCGCTCGCGATGGGACCCGTCATTGGCGGCGCATTGATCGGTCAGCACGGCGACTGGCGTGCGATCTTCTGGTTTAACCTCGCGGTCGGGGCAGTGGCGTTGATTGGCGCGTTCGTCGTGCTCCCGGAGAACTCCGACCCGGACGGGCACCGCGTGGACATCCCCGGCAGCGTTCTCAGCGCCGGCGCGCTGACCGCGCTGGCCTTTGCGGTGATCACTGCCGAGGGCTCGTCCTTCGGCTCGCCACTTGTCGTCCTGCTTCTTTGCGTGAGCGCGGCTGCGGTCGTGGGTTTCTTCTGGTGGGAGACGAGGGCACCGCACCCGCTGCTCGACCTGAAGTTCCTTCGCGTGCCGCGGTTCCTGGTAGCGAACGTGGTGGCGTTCAGTGCCTACTTCGCGACCTTCGCGGTGTTTTTCTTTACAGCCCTGTATCTGGAGGAAGTCCCCGGCTACAGCGGGTATCACATAGCGCTTGTCTTCCTGCCGATGATGATCCTGATGGGAGCGGCCGCGCTCGTAGCCGCTCGCTCGACGGTGACTCTCGGAGCAAGGACGACCATCTTCACCGGCTGCCTGCTGTTCGCGCTCGGTCTGCTGTGGACCTCGTTCACCATCAACCCGAATCCGGCCTACCTGACCGTGGCCGCCGCGTTGTCTTTGACCGGCATCGGAATCGGCCTGACCGTGGTCCCGGCCACCTCGTCGGCGCTGTCCGCTGTGCCGCCTGAGCGGTCCGGCATGGCCGCATCCACCACCAACACCAGCCGCGAGGTCGGCGCCGTTGCCGGTGTGGCGGTGCTCGGCGCACTCGTATCGGCGAAACTGTCCGCGAACATTGCCACGAGGCTGCACCAGTTGGGCCTCCCGCAGAGCATCGCGCATTTCGTCACCAACGCTGTAGAGACCGGACTCACCCCCTCGGGCGGCAAGGCCGGCAGCGCGGGCGCCGCCGGCGCCGGGCAGCCCAAGCTAGTCCAGGAAGTGATCCAGGCCGTTTACAGCGCATTCGAGTCCGGATTGCACGCGGCGCTGTACCTGTCTGCCATCTTGGTGCTGGCGGCCGGCGTGTTCAGCTTCTTCTGGCTCGGCCGCAGGCAGTCAGTTCAGACTGGCGGCGATCCGGCGCCCGCGGCATCGCAGAGCCTGCCCGGTTCCGTGACCTAGCGCCATGACCGTTCGGGTGAGTCCCGTCGCCGCGTGGGTGTCCAGCTACGCAGCCAGGCTGCACGCCGCTATCGGCACCCGGCACCATGTCGCCTCACCGCTCGGCGCGTGGCTCCTGCTCGCGCTGGCGGGGCCTGCCAGCACCGGGGCCGATCGCGCCGCGCTGACCGAGGTGCTCGGCTGCGAAGTGGATGCCGCCGCCCGCGCCGCTGCTGATCTGCTACTCGCCCCCCATCCGTTCGTCGCGAGCGCGGCCGCGGTCTGGACTGATCCGGCGGTGCGGCTGCCGGACAGCTTCGCGCGCTGGCGTGAGGGCCTGCCGGCCCCGGTAACAACCGGGGATCTTCCCGGCCAGGCCGAGCTCGACGAGTGGGCGCGAGAGCACACGTTCGGACTCATCGACCGATTCCCGGTCGCCGGCAAGGACCTCTACCTGGTACTGGCGACCGCGCTGGCGACCAAGGTCTCCTGGCAGGTCCCGTTCGACATGGTGCCGGCCGCGAGACTAGGCGAGACGAGCCCGTGGGCGGGCCTACTGGAGCGAGTGCTGCGCACTCCGGCTCGACCAGGCGGCCATGTCCAGTTCATCGCGGCCAGCCGGCATGCTGGTGACGTGATCGTGCACGTCGCGGCGGCCGAAGGCGGCGTTGAGGTGGCCTCGGTGGCGGCCATGCCGGACGTGCCGGCCGGGAGTGTGCTGGCGGCGGCGTACGAGCTCGGCGGGAAGCACGCGGCCGGACTGCCGATCGATCGCCGTGAGCTGGCCACTGTGCCCCTCGGTGACAGCCCGCTGTGGCTAGCGCGCGAGGTCATGGCGGCCGCCGACTCGGCCGCGGCTGTGCTGCCGGCCTGGTCGGCGACCTCCGATCACGACCTCACCGCTCCCGGTCTTGGGTTCGACGCCGCCAAGCGCGCGCTCGTCTCGAACGCCGACCCGTGGCAAGCGCGGCAGGCCGCGATGGCACGGTATTCCCGGATCGGGTTTGAGGCGGCTGCCGTCAGCGCGATGGCTGTCGCCATGGGAGTGCGATTGCCAGCCAGGCACCGTGAGGTCGTCCTTCGATTCGGCCACCCCTATGCAGTAGTCGCCTTCACTACCGACACCACCGCCGGGGGCGCCAGCCCGTGGCAGGCGCTGCCGGTGTTCTCCGCCTGGGTAAGCGAACCCGAGGACGCGACCGACGACGCCGCGCTGCGCTAGCTTGTCGGCCATGCATAGCGTGGACAGCACTACCGAGCAGATGATCAGGTCCGTGCTCGCCTACGCCGAGAACCGGCTGCGGCTGGACCCGGTGCCACTCGACAGGGGCTCCCGCGACCCGGCCGAGCTGGACATCGCGCTCGCCGGGCTGCTAGGTGACGACGCACACAACCCCGACCAGGTGCTCGGCGTATACGCGTCGACGCTCGCACCCGCGGTGATCTCGGCTGACAGCCCGCGATTCCTCGGCTTCATCCCGGCCGCACCGACGAAGGCTGCGCTGCTGTTCGACATGCTGATCTCCTGCGCGTCTATCCAGGGCATTTCGTGGCTCGAGGCTGCGGGCGCCATTCACGCGGAGAATCAGGTGCTCCGGCTGATCGCTGATCGCGCCGGGCTGCCACCACAGGCCGGCGGGTGCTTCGTTTCCGGTGGCTCGGCGGCGAACCTATCCGCGCTCGCCGTCGGCCGCGAGGTCGCCAAGCGCCGTCAAATGTCACCGCAGCGACTCCGGGCAATCGTCGGCTCCGACGCGCACTCGTCCATCAGCAACACGCTGCGGCTGCTGGAGATGGACGCGCTTGTCGTTCCGACCGCCGATCACCGGCTGACCGGCGACGCGGTCCGTGCCGCCATCGACTCCGATGAAGATCCCAGCTCGCTGGCGGCGATCGTGGCGACCTCGGGTACCACGAACGCTGGCATCATCGACGACCTGTCCGGCCTCGCGGCCGTGGCGGCCGAGCACAAGCTCTGGTTCCACGTCGACGGCGCCTACGGCGGCGCTGGCCTCTTCGCGCCGAGCGTCCGGTCGTCCTACGCCGGAATAGAGCACGCCGACTCGTTCGTGGTCGACCCGCATAAGTGGCTCTTCGCGCCGTTTGACTGCGCAGCATTGCTGTACCGCGACCCCGCGCTAGCCCGTTCCGTCCATAAACAGGACGCCGGATACCTGGAGGTTATTCATGAGCAGCCAGGTGTCTGGAACCCGACGGATTACGCCTACCACCTGACCCGGAGGGCTAGGGGGCTCCCGCTGTGGTTCTCGCTGTGCGTGCACGGCGTGCGGGCCTATGCCGATGCGATCGAGGCAGCGCTCGATCTCGCCAGGCAGACCGCGACGGAGATCCGGCGGCGTGAGTACCTGGAGCTGATCCGGGAACCGGATCTGTCGGTCGTACTGTTCCGCCGGCCGGGCTGGCAGCCAGCCGACTATTCAGCCTGGGCCGATGCGCTGCTTGACGACCAGGTCGCATTCCTCCCGCCCACCGTCTGGGAAGGGGAAACCGTCGGCAGGTTCGCGTTCCTGCACCCGCATACGCCGATGGACCTCGTCACCGAGATCCTGGACCGGATGGCGGGCGGCTAACCGAGCCGAGGTCATAGGCTCGCCTGCACACCGCGCCAAGGAGGGAGGGACCGAACATCAGCAGCGAGCAACAGCCCCTGAGCCCGGTCCGGGTGCCGGGCACCGTCGAGGTCGCGCTCCGGTCGATCGAACTGCCGAACGCAGTAGTCCACCGGTTTGACTTCTGGAACTCCAGCTATGAGTGGCGCCGCCTGTTCTCCGAGGTCTTCGGCACCTTCCTGCTTGTCACCGTCGCTGTCGGCGGCGGGATAGTCAATGCCAGGTTCGGCGGCAATGTCGTGCCCGAGCCTGCCAGGGTGGTCGCACCGGGGCTGATGGTGCTGGCCATCATCCTGTTCATGGGCGCGGTGTCCGGAGCGCACCTGAACCCGGCGGTCAGCATGGCGTTCGCGCTTCGCGGCGACTTCCCGTGGCAGCGCGTCGCCGGGTACGTGATCGCCCAGTTCGCCGGCGCGATCTTGGCTACCCTGCTGCTCTGGGCGATTCTCGGGAAGCAAGGCAGCGCGGGCCTGACCTTGCCGGGCCCCGGCATCTCCACTCCGATCGCGATGGCATGGGAGATCCTGCTGACCGCCGGGTTGGTCAGCGTCATCCTGGGCACGGCGTCCGGCGCGCAGCAGGTTGGACCGATTGCCGCCCTCGGCGTCGGTGGCTATATCGCGCTCGCCGGGTTGTTCGGGGCGCCCGTCAGCGGTGCGTCGATGAACCCGGCCAGATCGCTTGGCCCGGCCCTGGTATTCGGGAACTGGACATCGTGGTGGGCCTACCTCGCTGGCCCGCTAATCGGCGCGCTGGTCGCCGTCGGGTTCGCGTACATCTTGCGGGGACGCGGCGGCGGGCAGCTTGGCACCCGCGCTGCGCAAGGCACGCTCGGCACCCTCTGGCGGCCCGAGCCTATCGGCAGGCCCGAGCCCGTGCCTGAGCGCGCCGAACCCGGCGGGTCGCCGCGTGAGGATGGCGGCGCCGGCGGAGAGACGCCTGGAGACACGCCTGGACAGGCGCCTGGCGGTGCGCCGAGCTGACCGAGCCAACTGGCGGACCGGCCTAGCGGCGGGTGTCGGACTACCGGCGGGCTCGGCTCGCGCAGTCGATGCACGTCGTGGCTGTCGGTCGTGCCTCGAGCCGTCCGGCCGCGATCGGCTGCCCGCACTTTTCGCACTGGCCGTAGCTGCCCTCGTCGACGCGGCGCAGCGCGGCGTCGACCTGGCTGAGCTGCTGTCGCGTCTGGTCGAGCAGCGCGGCCACGTGCTCGCGCTCAAAGGCAATAGTGGCGCCCTCGGGGTCGTGCTCGTCGTCGGAGTTGGCTGAATCGGCTGCGTCGAGGATCCCGGCGTGGTCGCGCTCCAGTGCGGCCAGCCGGTCGAGCGCCGCCTGCCGCTGCGCCTCCAGGAGGGCGCGCGGCGTGCCGTCGGCTGTCATCACTCCTGCTTACCACCGGTTACCACCGGCCGGGACGTGGCCGATCCGGTCGGCGTCCGAGCGCGGGGGCCGATGTGCGCTGTACGCCGAGATGCGGCAGGCTGGATGCATGGCAGCTGACACCCTCACCCTGATGGCCGTCCACGCACACCCCGACGACGAGGCATCGAGCACCGGCGGCGTGCTCGCGCTCTATTCTGACCAGGGCATCCGCACTGTAGTTGTGACCTGTACGAATGGCGAGTTTGGCGACGCTCCCGGCCAGGTCAAGCCTGGCGAGGACGGGCACGATGAGCATGAGGTCGCACAGCTGCGACTCGACGAGTTGCGACAGTCCTGCAAGATCCTCGGTATCACCAACCTCGAGCTGCTCGGCTACCACGATTCGGGCATGCCGGACTGGGATTACAAGGACCTACCGGACGCCTTCTGCAACGTGCCGCTGGACGTGGTGGCGGGCCGGATCGCTGCGCTGATGGAGACGTACCGTCCGCAGGTTGTCATCTCCTACGACGACAGGGGCATGTACCAGCATCCCGACCACGTGCACGCCGCGCTGGCCGCGGCCAGAGCGGCGGCCCAGTCAGGCATTCCCGCCAAGTACTACCAGTCCGCCCTGCGCGGCAGCGACTGGCGCAAGATCTGGGAAGCACTCCGCGAACTAGGCGCCGACGTGCCTGATCAGCGCGAGTTCACCGACGAGCAGCGCATTCAGATGGAGGAATCCGAACGCCGGATCACCACGAATATCGACATCCGTCCAGTACTGGAGCGCAAGCGCGAAGCCCTGTATGCGCACGCGAGCCAGATCCAGGACTCGTGGTTCAGCAAGCTGCCACCGGACGTCGCGACGGCCGCCTTCGGCCGGGAGAGCTTCGTACGCGTGACCGATACGACTGGCGCGCCCATCCCGGAGGACGACCTGTTCGCCGGCTTGCGCTGACAATCAGTTTGGGTCGCTCAGCTTGGGTCAGCTTTGGTCACTACCGATCGCGGTGGCGGACGCGCGTTTGATCGTCCCGGCGCCGCTCAGCGTCGCCCGGCGCCAGGGCGGGACGCCTTCTATCTCGGTCTCCAGTGAGAAGCTGAGGAATGTTCGGATTAGCACGATAAGCCCGAGTACGAGCACGTTGTCCAGCGTAGGCGCGACCGCAACAGTGCGGATCAGGTCCGCGGCGACGAGGATCTCCAGGCCAATCAGCAATGCTCCGCCGAAGGACTGCCGCAGCGCCGTGTAGGCGCGGCTGCCCTTGGCAGGCCCCGAGCGCCGGAGGACGATCGCGGCCAAGATGAACGACCAGACGGTGCCGATGACCAGGACGGCGGCGCCGAGCGCCTCGAACGCCAGGGCCACGTCGTCCATCGCGGTCGTGAACGACGAGGTCGTCTCGGCTGACGCGGCTGCCAGCCCCAGCAGCGACATTCAGTGCCCCCCTGGTTGCCTGAGCTACCTCGTACCCGTTGCCACGCCGTGCGCACCGCGTTCGCGGCCGTCACACTGGAATCGTGAGTGATCGGATCAGGACATCCGTCCGGGTGGAGGGCGTGGTCCAGGGCGTCGGCTTCCGGCCCTTTGTCTACTCGCTTGCCACCAGCCTCGGCCTGTCCGGTCTGGTCGGCAACGACGTCGACGGCGTATTCGCTGAGATCGAAGGCGGTGCCGAGGCGGTGGCGAAGTTCCTGGTGCTACTCGAGCAGGAGGCGCCGCCGCTGGCCCGGATTGAGCGCGTCACCACGCGCCCTCTCGGCGTGACTGGCTCGCCCGGGTTCGCGATCGCGCCGAGCGTGCCCGGCGGCCAGCGCCGGACGCTCATATCGGCGGATAGCGCCACCTGCGACGACTGCCTCAGGGAGCTAGCCGACCCGGCTGACCGTAGGCATCGCTATCCCTTCATCAACTGCACCAACTGCGGGCCGCGGTTCACCATCGTGCGGGACGTGCCCTACGACCGGCAGCTCACGACGATGAGCGGCTTCGCGATGTGCTCGCGCTGCGCGACCGAATACCTCGACCCGGCCGACCGGCGCTTCCACGCGCAACCGGTCTGCTGTCCGGCTTGCGGGCCGCGGGTTACCCTCCTCGACAACGCGGGCGCGCCGCAGCCGGGCGCCGACCCGATCGCCGCCGCAGCCGCTCTCCTGCGGTCAGGGCAGGTGCTCGCGCTCAAGGGCCTCGGTGGGTACCACCTGGTCGTTGATGCCGGGAACGAGGCCGCCTCCGCCGCGCTGCGCGCGCGCAAGCATCGCGAGGACAAGCCGTTTGCGGTGATGGTCGCCGACCTTTCGACCGCGCGGCTGCTCTGCGAGGTCGACCAGCTGGCAGCGCAGTCGCTGACCAGCGCCAGGCGGCCGATCGTGTTGCTGCCGCGATTGCCGGCCGCCGATCGTCGCATCGCGGAGTCGGTCGCGCCCGGCAACCGGCACCTTGGCCTGCTGCTGCCGTATACGCCGCTGCACCACCTGCTGCTTGCCGCCGCCGCCGGGCCACTGGTGATGACCAGCGGGAACGTCTCCGACGAGCCGATCGCCTACCGCGACGACGACGCCCTTGACCGGCTGGCAGGGATCGCTGACGCCTTCCTGGTGCACGACCGTGCCATCCACGTCCGGACTGACGACTCGGTCGTCCGCACGTTCGGCGGTCGCGAGTCGGTGCTCAGGCGGTCGCGGGGGTACGTGCCGGAGCCGCTCAGGGTGCGTCGGCCGTTCCGGCGGCCGGTGCTAGCCTGCGGTGCCGAGCTGAAGAGCACGTTCTGCCTGGCTATGGGGCAGCACGCCTTCGTGTCGCACCACATCGGCGATCTGGAGAACGCGGAAACACTGCGATCGTTCACCGAAGGCATCGAGCACTTCAAGCGCCTCTTCGACATCGAGCCGCGGCTGGTCGCGCACGACCTGCATCCGGACTACCTGTCCACGAAGTACGCGGTCGACCTAGTCGACGGCGGACTGGCCGGCGTTGAGCTCGTCGGCGTCCAGCACCATCACGCGCATATCGCGTCCTGCCTGGCCGACAACGACGAGGACGGTCCTGTCATCGGTGTCGCCTTTGACGGGACCGGATACGGCGGCGACGGCACCATCTGGGGCGGCGAGTTCCTGATCGCGGACCTCGCCACCTTCGAGCGAGCCGGCTGCCTGGTGCCCGTACCGATGCCAGGCGGCGCCGCCGCCATCCGTCAGCCGTGGCGGATGGCCGCGGCGTACCTGGCGCTTAGCTACCCCGGTGGATTGCCAGCGGGCCTCGCCGTCCACAACCGGAACGAGGAGCGCTGGACGGCAGTCACGGCCATGGCCGCTCGCGGCGTCAATGCGCCGCTGACCTCGAGCGCCGGGCGCCTGTTCGATGCGGTCGCCGCCCTGCTTGGTGTGCGTGACGTGATCAACTACGAGGGCCAGGCCGCGATCGAGCTGGAGCAGGTCACGGACGTGCGTGAGCCCGGCAGCTACCAGGCGACCATCACCAGCCACGCGAGCGAGCTTGCAGTGGAAGGAGCTGACCTGGTCGGGGCCGCGGCTGAGGACCTCGCCGCGGGTGTGCCGGTGCCGATCATCGCGGCGCGCTTCCACAACGGTGTCGCCGCGGCGGTGTTGTCTGTCTGCGCGCAGATACGCAAGCGGACCGGCCTATCCGTCGTGGCTCTGTCGGGCGGCGTGTTCCAGAACCTGCTCCTCACAAGACAGGTGATGAGCGGGCTGACAGACGACGGCTTCCGCGTGCTGACACACAGCCGGGTGCCGTGCAACGACGGCGGGATCAGCCTCGGCCAGGCCGCCGTGGCGGCCGCCCGCGACCGGGTCGTGCGCTGAACGCCGTAACCCACGGCGAGATCGGGTCATCGCTGTGAAGTTAGTACGGCTCCAGCCGTACTAGTTTCACAGCCATGAGCGGGTACTTGGCTGAGTTACTCGTGTGACGGCGGGATCCGGCGGCGCAGCCAGTCGTACCAGCCCTGCATGCCGTCGCCGGTCGTGGCGGACAACTGGAGCAGGAGGGCATCGGGTGCGACCCGGCGCAGGTCAGCCATGTACTGCTTGAGGTCGAACACGACATAGGGCAGCAGGTCGGTCTTGTTCAGCACCACCAGGTCGGCCTGCCGGAACATGTGCGGATACTTCAGCGGCTTGTCCGCGCCCTCGGTGACCGAGGCCAGCACGGCCTTCGCCGCCTCGCCGAGGTCGAACAGGGCCGGGCAGACGAGGTTGCCGACGTTCTCGATGACGACGATGGAGCCGCTCGGCGGGTCAAGGCTGCGCAGCCCCTGCCGCACCATCTCGGCATCCAGATGGCAGCCGACGCCGGTGTTGATCTGCACGACCCGGCTACCTGCTGCCTGGATGCGCTTGGCATCCAGCGCGGTCTCCTGATCGCCTTCGATCACCGAGATCGGAACCTTGCCGACGAGATCCTTGGACGTCCGCTCGAGCAGCGTCGTCTTGCCCGAGCCAGGTGAGCTCATCAGATTCACCGCCAGGATGCCGCGGTCACGCAGCCACTGTCGGTTGTCGTCGGCCAGGCTGTCGTTCTTGGCCAGGATCTTTTGCTGAAGCTCCACGGTCCGTCCCGTGTCGCTGGCCGCCACGTGCAGATCGTGGCCGTGTTCCTCGTCGGGTGCGTGCTCGGGTGCGTGCAGGTGGCCATCATGGCCATGCGGCTGCGGTGCACCCGCCGGTACTAGCAACGTGACGACGGCGGCTGACGAGCAGCCGCAGGTTCCGCACATACTTATGCCACCTGCACAGACGTTATCTTGAGTTCCTGTCCGGTCAGCACGGTCACCTCGGCGCTGCCGCACGGGCACATGGCGATCGGGCCGTCTGGCTCAAAGTCGCCGCCGCAGATCCGGCAGTGGCATACGGCGGGCGGCTGAGCAATCTCCAGCGTCGCCCCCTCGAGGCTGGTGCCCTCCGTTACCAGGTCAAAGCAGAAGCGGAGTGAGTCAGCGACCACGCCGGACAGCGCGCCGATCTCAAGCCGAACGCACGTCACCCGCTGGCCTGGCAGGCGCTCTGTCACCGCGTCCACCAGGCCCTCGGTGATGGCCAGTTCGTGCACTGCCTCGTCCTATCCTGACTGCCGTCGGCCGATCAGCAGATTCGCGGCAGCGGATCGCCCACCAGCATGTCCACGATCCTGGTACCGCCGAATGCCGTCTTGAGCTGGACGATCCCAGGTGGTTCGGCGGTGATCGTGCCGATCACGGCGGCTTCGCCGCCTTGCGGGTGCGCGCGCATAGCCGCGAGTGCGCAGTCGGCATCCGGCGGACTGACGACGGCGACGAGCCTGCCTTCGCAGGCCACGTACATCGGGTCGATGCCGAGCAGCTCGGAGGCACCGCGGACCTCCGGCCGGACCGGGATGTCGTCTTCGGTCACGAGCACGCCGACGCTGGCCGCCGCCGCGATCTCGTTCAGGATCGTCGCGACACCGCCGCGGGTGGCGTCACGCAGCGCGCGAAGGCCAGGTGCCGCGGCCAGCAGGTCTGCGACCAGCCCGTTCAGTGGAGCGGTGTCGGAGCTGACGTCGGCCTCGATCTCGAGTTCGCCGCGGGCCAGCATGATCGTCACGCCGTGGTCACCGATCGGGCCGGACACAAGGATCACGTCGCCCGGCTTGGCGTTCACCACGCCGAGGCTGACGTCGTGCTCGATCACGCCGACCCCAGCGGTGTTGATGTAGCAGCCGTCGGCCTTGCCCTTCTCGACCACCTTCGTGTCGCCCGTCACGATCTGGACGCCGGCTCGCAGGGCCGCGGCCTGCATAGAGGCGACGATCCTGGTCAGGTCCGCGACCGGGAAGCCTTCCTCCAGGATGAAGCCTGCTGACAGGTACAGCGGGACGGCTCCGGCCACCGACAGATCGTTGACGGTGCCGTTGACGGCGAGGTCCCCGATGTCGCCACCGGGAAAGAACAGCGGCGAGACGACGTAGGAGTCGGTCGTCAGTGCGACCCTGGCCCCGTTCACGTGCAGGCGGGCCGCGTCTTCCAGGGGCTCAAGCAGGGGATTCCGGAACGCGTCGAGGAAGACGGCCTCGATCAGCGTCTGTGTCGCCCTGCCGCCGGCCCCGTGCGACATCGTGATGCGGTCCTCCTTGACCCGCGGCCGGGCTCGCCGCGCCCGCTCGATGCGCTCAAGCACGAGTTCCTCGCGCACGGTGCCCGGCAGCGGCTGTGGCGAGCCGTGATGCTCGAATCGGGCGGCCTCGCGGCGCGTCTGGGTGTCGTGCTCCCGCAGCGCCTCTTCGACCCAGGTCGCGCTCGGCGCCGCCTCCTCCGCGGCGCCGGCGTCGGCCGGGCCCAGACCGCCCGCCCGCCCGGACGAGTCCACCTGATGAGCCGTCATGACCTGCTCGCCTCCTTCACCCGCTGCCGGGTCAGGCGGCCGTAGTTGTAGTAGGCGGCGCAGGCGCCCTCAGGCGACACCATGCAGGTGCCGATCGGCGTCTCGGGCGTGCACGCCGTGCCGAAGACCTTGCACTCCCACGGCTTGAGCACGCCCTTGAGCACCTCGCCGCACTGGCAGGCCTTCGGATCGGCGACCCGGACGCCGGGGACCGAGAAGAGGCGCTCGGCGTCGAAGCTCGCGTACTCGTCGCGCACCTTGAGTGCCGAGTGCGAGATGAAACCGAGGCCACGCCACTCGAAGTACGGCCGCAGTTCCATCGTCTGCCCGATTGCGCGCAGCGCGACCACGTTCCCATCCCACGGAACGACGCGTGAGTACTGGTTTTCTACTGTCGACTGACCCTGCGACAGCTGGAGGATCAGCATGTAGATCGACTGGAGGATGTCCAGCGGCTCGAAGCCGGCCACGACGACGGGCTTGCCGTAATCGCGGGCAATGAACTCATATGGTCGGCAGCCGATGACCGTCGAGACGTGGCCCGGGCCGATGAAGCCGTCGAGGCGCAGATCGGGCGAGTCGAGTATCGCCTTGATCGCCGGGATGATCGTGACGTGGTTGCAGAAGATGGAGAAATTCTGCAGTCCCTCGGCCGCGGCGCGCAGCATCGTCATCGCGGTCGACGGCGCCGTCGTCTCGAATCCGATCGCCATGAACACCACGCGCTTGTCGGGATTCTGCCTGGCGATCTTCAGTGAGTCCAGCGGCGAGTAGACCATCCGGATGTCGGTGCCCCTGGCCTTGGCATCGAAGAAAGAGCCGTTGCTGCCTGGCACTCGCATCATGTCCCCGAACGAGGTCATGATCACGTCGGGCGCGCTAGCCAGCGCCATTGCGTCGTCGACGCGTCCCATCGGAATAACGCACACCGGGCAGCCAGGGCCGTGGACGAGCGTGACCTGCTCCGGCAGGTAGTCCTCGAGGCCATGCTTGTAAATGGTGTGAGTGTGGCCGCCGCACACCTCCATCAGCTTGTACTGGCGGCCGGGCTCGCACAGGGCCGCGATCTTAGCCGCGAGCGCGTGCGCTTTGTCGGCGTCGCGGAATTCGTCGACGAACTTCATCGCTCGCCTCCTACTCGATCCGGGATTCGGCGAGGGCGGCGAGCTCGTCCTCGTAGGCCTGGCCGATGCCCTCGAGGAACTCGAGGGCCGCCGCGGCCTCTGCTTCATCAATCTTGGACAGAGCGAATCCCACGTGGATCAGTACCCAGTCGCCCGGCTCCACCTTCTCGTCCGCGAGCAGACCGATATTGATGACGCGCTTGACGCCGCTGACGTCGACCTTGGCCAGATCGGGCTGGTCGGGCAGGAAGTCGATGACCTCACCCGGAATGCCGAGGCACATGGGCCCACTCCTTCGTGATTAGTCGGTGATCCTCTCCCGACCGCCCGGCTGCGGCTACCAGGTCGAGCACTACCTTGACTGCCTCATCCACCGCTGCGGCCACTGGTTCGCTGAGCCCGATGCCGTAGCCGACGCTGGCCGGCTCGCAGCCGACGATGAGTATGCGCCTGGCCTCGGCCCCCTGAATCCGAGGATCGACAGCATGCTCGGCCTCGAGCATGCCGAGCATGCTGAGGACGACATCGGGCTGCATCCCGTGCGCGTTGAACATCGGGTTGGCGGCGAGCGCGGCCTCGTCGCCGGCCGCTGCCATCGGACGCTGCAGATCCGGCTCGACCACGTAGATCATCCCGGGCGCGCCGCCGCGCGCCGCCGCGTCAAGCAGGATCGCCGAGTTGTAGCCGCTGGCCAGGTCGTAGGCCAGGTGCATGCCCCGGATTCCGTAGTCCACTACATCTACCCACTCGGGCAGGTCGACCGACAAGAGCCGGTTAGCGACCTCGACGCCGAAGCCATCGTCGCCGAGGAAGATGTTGCCGACGCCCGCGATCAGCAACCGGCCCCTCATGGTGCCGCCGACTGGCACAGTTCCCAGAGCACGTTGTACATCGTGGTCTGGGCTTCCTGGATGCGGTGTACCGAGCTCGACGGGGCGACGAACAGATAGTCAATGCTGTCTAGCTCAGCCATCTTGCCGCCCGAGTACCCGGCGATGCCGATCGTGAGTATGCCACGCCTGCTCGCCTCGTCGAACGCGCGGAGCAGGTTGTCGGAGTTGCCGCTGGTGGACAAGCCGACGGCGATGTCGGCCTTGCCGCCGAACGCGGCTATCTGGCGGGCGAAGACTACGTCGACGCCGATGTCGTTGCTGAGCGCCGTCAGCACCGAGGCGTCACTGGCCAGGCTTAGCGCGGGCAGCGGTCTTGCCGTGCCGCCCGGATACAGGAACAAGGTCGCGAGCTGCTGCGCGTCGGTCGCGCTGCCGCCGTTACCGAAGGCCAGCAGCCGCCCGCCCGCCGCCAACCGGGCTGCCAGTTCTTGCGCGCACTCCAGCAGACGGGTGCCGTCCGCGGCGAGGACCTGCTGGCGCAGCCGCAGTATTTCCTCGGCCTTGGCGACCGTCGACTGGCGAACTTGCTCGAGCACGGCGGAGACGTCTGTCGTGCCCGAGTACAGGAACGGGTACAGCGATTCGATCGATCCGGAATGCTCGCTCGTGCCATGCGCCATCACGACACCACCGCGATCGCTTCCCTGGCATGTACCAGGATCGTGTCGCCGACCGCGGCCGTGACAAGCGCGACGCTGACTTCCTCCACGCCCTGGCCGGTATCGACTTCGGCCAGGCCGTCGTCGAGCAACCGGACAACGATGACCCGCGCAGCGGTGTCCGAGCAGGTGATGCATACGTCGTCGTGGCACTCGGGCATGGTCACGCAACCACCCCCGGTGCTAGGACGCCTGGCTGCTCGAAGAAGACGTGGACGAGTTCCCACAGCACGTGGTAGGTGGTGACCTGCATCTCCTTCACGATGCGCGGGTCCGCCGAACTGGTGACCAGCAGGTGATCAACGGCCGGGCAGGCCGCGATGGCGCCGCCGCCACCACCGACCAGGGCGATCGTGAGCATGCCGAGCTCGCGGGCTGTGAGCATTCCTGCCAGAACGCTCGCGCAGTTGCCGTCAGCCGATATGCCAAGCGCGATGTCGGCGGGTGCGGCGAGATAGCGAAGCTGATGCGAAAAGATCGCGGCCATGCCTTCGTGCGCCGCGATACCGGTCACCGTCGCCACGTCGGACGTCAGCGAGATCGCGGGCAGCGCGCGCTTGCCGACTATCACCGGATGCACGAACTCGACTGCCACGTGCTGAGCGTCCGTGCTGCTGCCACCCGTGCCGAACACGACGAGCTTGCCGCCCTGATGGAATCGCAGCGCCATCTGATGGCACGCTGCTGCGACGCGGGCTGCCTGATCGGCGAACTCCCGGATCGGGTGCTCGCGGCGGTCGAACAGGCGGCTCACGTGCTCGTCAGCGAGCGGTGTGGTCATGCGGTTTGCTCCAGGTCCGTGTCCATGGCCTGCGACAGGTCGACATCGGCCTCGACCTGGACGGCGTCGGCGACCTTGAGCGAGCCCAGGAATGCCGAGTACGGCTTGATCCCGAAGTCGGTATGCCGGATGGTCGTGGTGGCGTGGTAATGCCCTGGCGCTGTCTGGCTAACCGCGAGTCGCACCGGCCGGGACTGACCGGCCAGCGTTAGCGTGCCGGCAATCACGCCACCGTTACCGGAGGGCTCGAAGCTCACGGCCGTGAAGGTGGCCTCCGGGTAGCGGTCCGCGGACAGTACCTTGCGCGCCGAGACGGAGATCTCGCGCTTGTCCCGGTCGGATAGCGGCTTGATGCCGCCGGTGCCGTCGCGCACGACGAGCGCACCGAGATCGACTTTGACCTCAAGGCTGGCGGGCGACAGATCGGCGCCCACAACAATCTCGCCTGACCACCTGGCCGCGTCGATGGTCAGGTCATGACCAGCCTGCGCGACCAGGCCGTCGCGGGACGTCCGCAGTGTAATCCGGCCTTTGTCCGTGCCGAACTGGTGGCGTCCCGCTTGTAGCGCCATAGCTGAACCGTAGGACACAAGTGGGGGGACGTCCAGCGACCCCGTGAGACAGGTATGGCCAATTCCGACAATTGCCTGACACGCGTTCCGCCGGCTATGGCAGCGGAACCTCGCCGAACACTTCCTGAATGCGCCGCAGGTCGCGCATGCGCGGCTCGGTTGCGCCGCCGACCCAGCGGCTGACTGTCTTTACCGAAACGCCAAGTTGCCGGGCGGCTGCTTCCTGCGTCAGCCCTTCCCGGCGAAGGGCGCTCGACATCCATTCTGCGAATGTTTCCGGGTGCCCGCCCTCGTCCCGGCCGGCCGAGCCAGGGCGGGGCGACAGCTGGCTTCGCACTGAGGCCGGGGCGTCAGGCACTGCATACAGCGGCGCGACCGGGTCGGCCGGGCTCGCCGGCCGCCGCGAAGGAACGGGCTGCCCCGTGGCGACGGGCTGCTCGGTCGGGACTGGCTGTGCGTAGCTGACCGGCGCGCCCGGCACGACCGAGGACTGAATAGCGGTCTCGGAATGCAGCACGTCGACCTCGACGTGCTCAGGGAAGATCCGAAACGCAACCTGGATCGAGCCTGTCGGGCCGGCTGCGTCTAGCAGCGCGCGGAATACCGTTTCGCCAACCTCGCGGGTGCCTTCCTCGGTGAGCGGCGACTCCGACAGGCAGCGTCGCACGAAGTCCCTGATATCCGGGATCGACGACGGTCTGGCGGGGAAGACCTGCGAGATCACGACGACAGGGACGACCTCGATCGGGGCCCCCGCGGGTCCGTAACTGGGCACCGCCACCGCTGTTGTCTCCTTGAGCCGTCGCCCGCCGCCCCACGGTGCAGCACAACGGGGGTTGCAAGCCAATCTACGTGCTAAGGGGTGGAACGGGAACCCCGTTCGCACTCCGTAGTGTCCGTGCGGAGTCCGGCGGACGTGCCTCTTCGGCCAATCCGGACCGGTCACTTGTGGCTGCGACCGATGTGCGGCAAATGATGGTGTTTAGCACATGGAATACGATCACGCCAGACATTTCTGTCCGGTGAAGTGACTGTTCCGTCTTGTAGGGGCTTAACCGGAGGTTTAGCATTGCCACCGTCTGCGCATCACCGAAGGCGAGGTGCGTTGTGATCAATTGCGTCGGCGCTGCCGAGCTGCTCCAGTCGCCATTACAGGTAGCGGCGCCGTTGACGGCGCCCGCAGTGAAGCCCCACCGCATCCTCGGGACCAATTCAGCATGCCTTGGGCCCGCTGAACTCGCCCCGGACTCAGCCGCCCCATAAGCGAGGAGGTGGCCTTGCGATGGCCACTGGTACAGAATCTGGCCCGGTAGACGGCAACACCATGCAGGCCGACACGGCCGAGCCGGTGGTTCACATCCTGTGGATGAATGGCGGACTCGGCTGCGACGGAGACTCCGTCGCTCTCACCGCAGCCACCCAGCCGAGCATCGAGGAGATCGTCCTCGGTGCGCTGCCCGGACTGCCCAAGGTCGCGGTGCACTGGCCGCTGATCGACTTCGAGTGCGGCCCGGAAACAGGCGCGGACAACTTCATCGAGTGGTGGCACAAGGCCGACCGCGGTGAGCTAGAGCCGTTTGTGCTCGTCGTGGAGGGCTCGATCCCAAACGAGGCCATCAAGCCCGAGGGCTACTGGTGCGGCTTCGGCAACAACCCCGCGACCGGGCAGCCGATGACGACCAGCGAATGGCTGGACCGGCTGGCGCCGAAGGCGACGGGCATCCTCGCCGTCGGAACGTGCGCGACGTATGGCGGTATCCATGCCATGGCAGGTAACCCGACCGGAGCCATGGGCGTACCCGACTACCTAGGCTGGGACTGGCGCTCCAAGGCAGGACTGCCGATTGTGTGCGTGCCAGGCTGCCCGATCCACCCGGACAACCTGTCCGAGACGATCCTGTACCTGCTGTACCAGCTCGCCGGCGCGGCACCGATGATCCCGCTGGACGAGGCCCTTCGGCCGACCTGGCTGTTCGGCGCTACGGTGCATGAGGGCTGCGATCGGGCCGGCGACTACGAGCAAGGCGACTTCGCGAGCGAGTACGGCTCGCCCAAGTGCCTCGTCAAACTGGGCTGCTGGGGCCCTGTCGTCAAGTGCAACGTGCCCAAGCGCGGCTGGATCAACGGTGTTGGCGGCTGCCCGAACGTGGGCGGCATCTGCATCGCCTGCACCATGCCCGGCTTCCCGGACAAGTTCATGCCATTCATGGACGAGCCACCGGGCGCGCGTGTGTCGACGGCCGCGAGCAGCTTGTACGGGACCGTGATTCGCACGCTGCGCGGCTTCACCGCGAGGACGGCCGACGAAGAGCCCAAGTGGCGGCGGAAGAGCGACGAGCTACTGACCGGCTACAAGCAGACCTGGTGACCCACGAGGCGTCGGCCTGCCGGGTAGCGGCACGCTGCCTGCCGGACGCGCCCGCACTTGGAAGAAGGAACGTGACATGACTGCGGTTGAGGACAGCACTGGCCTCGTGGAGATGGCGTGGGACCCGATCACCAGAATCGTCGGCAGCCTCGGCATCTACACCAAGATCGACTTCAAGCAAAAGAAGGTGGTGGAGTGCCACAGCACGTCCTCCATCTTCCGGGGGTACAGCATCTTTATGAAGGGCAAGGATCCCAGGGACGCGCACTTCATCACCAGCCGGATCTGCGGCATCTGCGGCGACAACCACGCCACCTGCTCGGTCTACAACCAGAACATGGCCTATGGCGTCAGGCCGCCGCACCTGGGTGAGTGGATCATCAACCTCGGCGAGGCCGCCGAGTACATGTTCGACCACAACATCTTCCAGGAGAACCTGGTCGGCGTCGACTTCTGCGAGCGCATGGTCGGCGAGACGAACCCAGGCGTGCTCGAGCTCGCTAACCGGACCGAGGCGCGGCACCACGCCGACCATGGGTACAAGTACATCGGTGACATCATGCGCTCGCTGAACCCGCTGGAGGGCGAGTTCTACCGCGAGGCTCTCCAGGTATCGAGGTCGACCAGGGAGATGTTCTGCCTCATGGAGGGCCGCCACGTGCACCCCTCCACGCTCTATCCGGGTGGCGTTGGTACCACTCCGACAGTGCAGCTGTTCACCGACTACCTGACCCGGCTGATGCGCTACGTGGAGTTCATGAAGCGCGTGGTGCCGATGCACGACGACCTCTTCGACTTCTTCTACGAGGCGCTCCCTGGCTATGAGGAGGTTGGTCGCCGCCGCGCTGACATGGTCTGCTGGGGCAGCCTGAACGACCCGGAGTTCTGCGACTTCCGGTACGACCACATGACCGACTGGGGCCGGAAGATGTTCGTCACGCCTGGCGTGATCAGGGACGGGCAGCTTCTGACGAACGACCTAGTCGAGATCAACCTCGGCATCCGGATCCTGCTCGGCAGCTCCTACTACGAGGACTGGGAAGACCAGGAGATGTTCGTAACCCGCGACCCGCTGGGCAACCCGGTGGACCGCAGGCATCCGTGGAACCAGCACACCATTCCCCGTCCGGCCAAGCGCGACTTCGACGACAAGTACAGCTGGGTCATGTCGCCACGCTGGTTCGACGGTGAGAACTACCTGGCCGCCGACACTGGTGGCGGGCCGATCGCGCGGTTGTGGGCGACAGCGCAGGGTCGCCTGGTCGATTTCGGCTACGTCAAGTCAACAGGCAACAGCGTCCTGATCAACCTTCCGCGCACAGTCACCAAGCCAGAGGTGACGTTCGAGTGGAAGATCCCGACCGACTCCAGCGGCGCTCCGCTATCGAACGCGATCGAGCGTGACCGGGCCCGCACGTACTTCCAGGCCTACGCCGCCGCGTGCGCGCTGTATTTCATGGAGATGGCGCTCGCGGAACTGCGGGCCGGCCACACCAAGACGTGGGAGCCGTTCAACGTACCGGACGAGGCGAATAGCTGCGGCTTCACCGAGGCGGTTCGCGGCGTGCTTTCGCACCACATGGTGATCCGCAAGGGCAAGATCGCCAACTACCACCCGTACCCGCCGACCCCGTGGAACGCCAGCGTCCGCGACAGCTACGGCACACCAGGTCCGTATGAGGACGCGGTGCAGAACACCCCGATCTTCGAGGAGAACCCACCGGAGCGATTCAAGGGCATCGACATCATGCGCGCGGTTCGGAGCTTTGATCCATGCCTACCGTGTGGCGTGCATATGTACCTGGGCAACGGCAAGGCGCTGCAGAAGGTGCACTCGCCGACGGCGGCGATCCTGTCCACCTGATCGGCACGTGGCGTGCCCTATGGCCCTGCTAACACACGGAGGCGAGGCGCATGACCGGCGTGCAGCAGGTAAGCGCACGGGTTGAGGAGCTGCTTGACGCGCTGAAGGGCGGCGGCTTCGGCACCGCATCGTCCGCGGCCGAGGAACTCGTCGGGTTGCTCGTTGGCCTGTATGGCGACGGGCTGGCCAGGGTCATGACGGTCCTGGCCGACCAAGGTCCAGCGGGCCAGCAGATGATAGCCAAGCTCGCCGACGATCCGCTGGTCGAGAGCCTGCTGCTACTGCATGACCTGCACCCGCTCGACGTGGATGCCCGGATCCAGCGCGCACTGGATCGGGTGCGGCCCTACCTCGGCTCGCATGCTGGCGGGGTCGAGTACCTCGGTGTCTTCGACGGCGTGGCCAGGCTCAAGCTCGAAGGAAGCTGCCACGGCTGCCCGTCCTCGACGGTCACGGTCCAGCTCGCCATCACCGGCGCCGTCCAGGACGCCGCCCCGGAAGTGTCAGAGGTGGTGGTTGAGGGCATGACGGCTGCGCCGGCAGCCGAGCCCAGGCTGCTTCAGATCGGCCGGCGCCCCGACGAAAAACCAATTCAGGCAGGGAACGGGGTCGGCTGGATCACGCTGCCGGATATAGGTCCGCCTAGCTCGCGGCCAGTCAGCGCATCAGCTGACGGGATCGCCGTCCTGGTGTGCGCTGTCCGCGGCACGCTCTATGCCTACCGCGACTCGTGCCCGGCCTGCGAGTCCTCGCTCGCCGCCGGTGTGCTCAATCGCGAGGAGCTGACGTGTCCCGCCTGCGGCGCGCAGTACAACGTCAGGCTGGCCGGCAAGGGCATCGATGCCCCGGCGCTGCACCTTGACCCGCTGCCGCTGCTGGCCGACAGCCAAGGCGTCCGGGTAGCCGTCCCCGAGGTGGTGCCTTCGTGACCGGGCCAGCCGGCCTCCGCAGATTCGTCAGGCCGCCGGCGGGCGACGTGGTTACTCCGGCCGCCCGCGCGGCCCCGGCGCCCCCACCTGTTCTGTCCCCGGAGGCCGTCTCCGCCATGGGGCCGCTGCCGGGGCGGCGCGCAGCGCCCGGTCAGGAGGCCGAGCCGCCGGAACGATGCGAGCTGTGCGCGGCTGAGGTACTGCCCGCGCACGGGCACATAGCCGACCTGCAGGGCGCCTCCTTGCTGTGCTCGTGCCGGGCCTGCTATCTGCTGTTCACCCAGCGCAGCGCTGCTGGCGGCCGTTTCCTGGCGGTGCCCGACCGCTATCTGCATGACCAGGACCGGGTCATCACGGTGGCCGAATGGGACCAGCTCGAGATACCTGTTGGCCTTGCTTTCTTCTTGCGCACCTCGCGGGACGGCGGCGGGCTGACCGGCTTTTACCCGAGCCCGGCCGGTGTCACCGAGTGCAGGCTGGACCTGCAGTTGTGGGAGCGGCTAGTGGCGGACTATCCGCTACTCGGCGCACCCGCTGACGATGTCGAGGCAGCGCTGATCAGCCGGTCAGACGACGGCGTTGAATACTTCCTCGTTCCCATCGATGCTTGTTACGAGCTGGCCGGGCGGATGCGCCTGTACTGGCGCGGATTCGATGGCGGTACCGAGGCGCGCGCGAGCATTGCCGCGTTCCTGACAGATGTGCGGCAGCGGGCCCGCCAATTCAGTCAGGAGGACTGACGTGGCTGACCTGGTGTTCGACTGCACCGGCGCTCGGGCGGACAGGTTCGCCGCCTACCCCTCGATGTTCTTCACGCTGCGCATCAGCGAGACAGCCGGTCAGCGGATCGAGGCCATCGCGCTGCGTTGCCAGATCCGGATCGAGCCCGCGAGGCGGCGTTATACCGACGAGGAGGCCGAGCGCCTGAACGACCTGTTCGGCGACACCCAGCGGTGGGCTGACACGCTGAAGCCCGTCCAGTTCATCAACGTGTCGACGATGGTGCCTGGATTCACCGGCAGTACCGACATCGACCTGCCAGTCCCGCTCACATATGACATGGAGATCGGTGCGACGCGCTACTTCGCCGGGCTCGAAGGCGGCGACGTGCCGCTGTTGTTGCTGTTCAGCGGGACAGTCTTCAGCCTCGCCGACGGCAAGATGTCGGTTGCGCAGGTGCCGTGGAGCAAAGAGTGCTCATATCGGCTACCCGTCAGCGTCTGGCGCGAGGCGATTGATGCGCACTTCCCCAACACGGCGTGGATCAAGCTGAGCATGCTGACCTTCGACGACCTGCTCAGCTTCAAGACGGCCAAGGGCCTGCCTACGTGGGAGGCGACTATCCTCACCCTGCTGTCGGAGGCGGCGGACCGCGCGGAGGGGCCGCCATGAGCCTGAACGCCGACCACATGGATCACGCTCGCCGGGTGGCAGACGCGATCTTGTACGAGGGCTATCTGCTGTACCCGTATCACAAGGCGGCGCAGAAGAATCAGATCCGGTTCCAATTCGGCGTGCTGATGCCGCCCGGCTACGCACTTGTCGATCCGAACGAGCCCAGTTCGAGTCAGATGGAGTGCGTGCTGGAGTGCCCGGACGACGCCGAGGTTCGGGTGCTCGTCCGGTTCCTGCATCTCCAGCGGCGCCTGGTCCAGGGCGTGTCACCGGCCGACGGACACCTACATGACGTCGGCAGCCTGGAAGTAGATGGTGCCGAGTTCACAGCCTGGGACGAGGCGGCCGAGCGTGAGCACCCGATAACGACGGTGGTGTCGGAGCTGCTCGCGGGTGACCAGAATGTCGAGTTCCACTTCGGCGCCGGGGAAGCGGCGGAGGATCTGACTGATTCACGCGGCAGCCTGGCCGGCCGGATTGTCCGCCAGTGGGGTGGCCTGGATGGCATGATCCGGCTGCGCGCCGAGCGGGTGGCAGGCCCGTACCAAGCGCTGCGACTTCGTTTGCAGGTAGAGAACACGACAGTGTCGCCAATGGAGCTGCGCACCCGAGACGACGGCCTGCGTAGTGCGCTGATCGCCGCGCACTCTCTCATCGCAGTGCCGGGCGGCACGTTCCTGTCCATGACGGACCCGCCCGAGTGGGCCGCAGCCGATGTAGCCGCGTGCCAGAACGTGGGCACGTGGCCAGTCCTCGGGGGCCCGGCTGGCTGCACCGACCTGATGCTGTCCTCGCCTGTCATCCTGTACGACCATCCGGAAGTGGCAGCAGAGAGCGCCGGAGACCTGTTTGACGCCACGGAGATCGATGAGATCCTGACGCTCCGCACGCTGACGCTCACCGACGCTGAGAAGCGCCAGGCCCGCGCTACGGACAGCCGCGCAGCCGACCTGCTCGACCGGCTCGATGACATGCCACCGCAGATGCTGGAACGGATGCACGGCGCGATCCGGTATCTGCGCTCAGCACCGGCCGGCGCGGCCGCCTTCGGGACCGTACCTGCGCCCGGCGACGGTATCGACTGGCCTACCCCGGAGGTGACCGCAAGGCCGTCGGTGCCTTGGTGGGACCCAGGCTCGGACGCGTCCGTCTCACCCGAGACTGACCACGTGCTGATTGACGGCATCCGGGTCAGCCGGGACTCGCGCGTCCGCATGCAGCCGGGCAGCCGCCGGGCTGACGCGCAGGACCTGTTCCTGGCGGGCCGCGAAGCAGTCGTGGCGGCTGTGCTGTTCGACGTGGACGGTCAGGTACATCTGGCTGTGACCCCCGTCGACGACCCGGCCGCTGATCTGCAACGTAGCCACGGCCGATTCCTTTACTTCGCGCCTGACGAAGTGCAGCCGCTCCCAGGTCCCGCGACGGCAACGAGCTAGCGGAAGGAGGAGAGCGATGATCACAAGGCTGGTCAAGGCGGCGCTGCTGGCCGTCCTAATCGCTGCGATCGTGCAGTCGGTACCGGACATCAAGCGATACCTAGAACTTCGAGATATGTGACGGCCGGCGCTAGGTCGTAGACGACGGTGCTGACTCAGATCGCGTGCTTTCATCCCCCCACGAGGCAAGGCAGGACGATGGAAACGCTCATTGGATTCGTGGCCGGCTATCTCGCTGGCTGCAAGGACGGGCAGGACGGCGTCAAGCGGCTCCGGGCTTCGGCCGAGGCCATCCTTAGTTCGGATGAGGTCAAGCGGCTCGCCGCCGAGGCCATGAGCTTCGCCGAGGTGGCGATGCGGCGGGCCGCGTCAGGGCGCAGCCTGACGGGCCTGTCTGGAACCGTCGGCACGGTCACCGACACGCTGATGCACCGCGCCTCGGCACTGAGCAAAGGATCCAAGGCCGCCTGACTGTCGGCAGAGAGGCCGCGGAGCCTCGGCAGGCCGACCACCGGGCGTTGCTGACCACCGGGCGTTGCTGGCCACAGGCGCGGCCAACACTGCATAGGCTTGGCGGGTGCCTTCGCCGCCGCCCTCACGTACCGCGCTGGTCCGCCGGGCGCGCCGGATCAACCGCGAGCTCGCGGCGCTCTATCCGGACGCCCACTGCGAGCTCGACTTCACCAACCCGCTCGAGCTGCTGGTCGCGACCATCCTGAGCGCGCAGACCACTGACCGGCGCGTCAACATGGTGACCCCCGTGCTGTTCGCCAAGTACCGCACCGCTGCCGACTATGCAGCGGCCGATCGCGCCGAGGTCGAGCAGATCATCCAGTCCACCGGCTTCTTCCGCGCTAAGACCACCAGCCTCATCGGCCTCGGCCAGGCCCTGTGCGATCGGTTCGGCGGAGAGGTGCCAGGGCGGCTGGCCGACCTCGTCACGCTTCCCGGTGTTGGCCGCAAGACCGCCAACGTCGTCCTTGGTAACGCCTTTGGCGTGCCCGGTATCACGGTGGACACGCATTTCGCCCGCCTGTCGCGGCGGTTCAGCTGGACGCAGCAAGACGATCCGGTGAAGATCGAGCACGAGGTCGGCGGCCTGCTGCCTAAGTCAGAGTGGACGATGCTGTCCCACCGACTCATCTGGCACGGCAGGCGTGTCTGCCACGCCCGCAAACCGGCCTGCGGGGCTTGCGGAGTGGCGGCCTTGTGTCCCGCTTTCGGCACCGGTCCGACGGACCCCGCCGTCGCGCGCAAGCTCGTCAAGACCGGGCCTTTCTCTTGACCGCTGACGGCCACGCCGCGGTGCCGGACTGGCTCAGCACGCTTTCCGCCGCTGCCGCGAACCTGACCGTGCCGCCGCCGCTGCGCCCGCCAGCCGACGGCGGCCGCCCGGCCGCGGTCCTGATCCTGTTCGGCGAGGGATCTCGCGGACCTGACGTGCTCCTGATCGAGCGCGCGGCGGATCTGCGCAAGCATCCTGGCCAGCCCGCGTTCCCCGGCGGCGCGATCGACGCTGCCGACGGCGGACCGGTAGGCGCGGCGCTGCGCGAGGCGGCCGAGGAAACCGGCCTCGACCCGTCGGGCGTGCGCATCCTGGTGGTCATGCCGGAGCTCTACATTCCGCGCAGTGACTTCCGGGTCACGCCAGTGCTTGGCTGGTGGCATACGCCGGTGGCGGTAGCACCCGGCGATCCGGCTGAGATTGCGGCAGTGGTTCGGATCCCGGTCGCTGACCTTGCCGCGCCTGCGAACAGGCTCGTGATCCGCTATCCGGGCGGAGAGGGCGGCTACGCGTTCCGGGTAGCCGGCCTGACGGTATGGGGTTTCACGGCGCTCCTGCTGGATCGCATACTCGCGCTAGGGGGCTGGGAACAGCCCTGGGACTCGACCCGGCTGACGAACCTGCGCGCGGAGGAGCTGCCGTCCGGCTGGCCACCGCAGCCCACATGACGTCGCGTGCTTGACGATCTGGCGCTCCGGAAGGCCCTGGGCAGAGCCGACGCGGCCGCTTCAGACCGGCGTCGATAGGGCCGACCGCGCTATAAGTTAATGCTGTGCCCGGTGACCTGCTGGACCTGATCCTGATCGCCCTGATCGCGGCGTTTGCTGTGGCCGGATACCGGCAGGGCTTCATCATCGGCGTCCTGAGCCTGGCGGGTTTCGTCGTCGGGGTCACAGTCGGGGCAGTGATCGCGCCCGGCGTCTCGCATGCGCTCGCCAAGAGCCTCTCGTGGCAGGCCTTCATCGCCATCCTGGTGGTTTTCGGCATGGCCGTCCTCGGCATGCTGGTGGCTTCCGGGATCGGCGTCGCGGTCCGGTCACGTGTGACCGGGCGCCCGGCGACAGTGATCGACTCGCTCGGCGGGGCCGCAGTGAACGTGATGGCGGTCCTGGTCGTCACGTGGCTGATCGCGTCCTTCGTTCAGAACGCTCCGTTCCCGACGATTTCCCAGCAGGTCAACAACTCCGCCGTACTCCGTACCGTCGACCGGGTGATGCCCCGCGACGCCCTCTACCTGCCGGTGTTCCCGCACCTGCGAAGCCTGCTGGCCAACGGGCTGTACACCCAGGTATTCAGCGGCTTCGGGGCGGAGAGTGGAACTAACGTGGCGGCCCCTGATCCCGCGGTGCTCACGTCCCGGTCGCTGTCCAGGGTCGAACCGAGCATCGTCAAGATCGTGGGCGTCGCGGCGTCCTGCTCTCTCCAGATTGAGGGCTCAGGCTTCGTGATCTCGCCGCAGCACGTACTGACCAACGCGCACGTAGTCGCCGGGGTCACCAACGGACCGCTCGTCTATTCGGCCGATGGCGCCGTCCACCATGGCCGGGTAGTGCTCTACGATCCGAAGCGCGACCTGGCCGTTATCGACGTGCCCGGCCTTACCGCGCCACCGCTGCAGTTCGCAGCGCAAGCGGCCGTGGGTACCAACGCCATCGTCGCGGGGTATCCGCTCAACCACCCGCTGACGGTCGCGGCCGCCCGGATCGGACGGAGCGAGACGGCCTACGGCCCCAACATCTACCAGACATCGGTCGTGCATCGGCAGATCTACCCGATCCGGGCGCAGATCGAGCCAGGTAACTCGGGCGGACCGCTGCTGTCAGTCGGGGGCCAGGTTTACGGCGTTGTCTTCGCGGCCTCGACTTCGATGTCCGACACTGGCTACGCCCTGACAGCCGCTGAGGCAGCCAGCGACGCGGCGGCTGGGGGCAGCGCCACCACCGCCGTATCCACGCAGGGCTGCCAGGCAGGCGGCTAGCCGGCGCTGGGCGACCGCTCGACGCGCAGGCGTATCCGCAGAGCCGACGTGTCGAGGCCGGCGAGTCCAGTCGCCTCAATGCGATCAGCCAGTGCCAGGGACGCCTGCTGGACGCCCTCGACGTCGATGTCGTGGGGGCCGGGCGTCGGATATCCAACCAGCCGGTCCGCGCCTCTGCGTAGCAGCGCCACTGCGCCGCGGGAGTTGCCGCGTAGTGCGTGGGTCAGGCCCACAGCGACCTGGGCGAGGCCCTGCCAGAGGTCGCGTTCCGCCGGCGGCGCTGCTTTCCAGGCCGCCTCGAGCACCTCATGCGCGTGGAATGGCTGGCCGGCATCCAGCAGATCCTGCGCCGCCGCGAGCGCCTGCACCGGCGGCAGGGCTTGATCGTCGGCGATCGGTGACTGGCCAGCGGCGGACCTGGGCAGCGGCCGTCCGAGAAGATCACGGGGCCTGGCGTTCCGGGCTCGGCCGTCGGCGTCGCGGTCGCGGTCGGTGTCGGTGTCGGCATCGCGGTCGCGGTCGGTGTCGGTGTCGGTGTCGCGGTCCAGGTCGGCGTTGCGGTCCCCGTCGCCAGCGCGGCTCTCCCGGCCAGGTTGCCGAGTCACCGCTAGCGCTCAGGCTCGGGGTCCACGAGCCAGGACCTGAGCTCCAGGTCGAAGCGCTCCGGCACTTCCTCGTGCGGGAAGTGGCCAGCGCCGTCGAGCAGCCGCCACCGGTAAGGGGCCTCAACGTAAACACCCGAACCGCGAGCCGCGCTCGGCAGGACGCACGGGTCAAGCGCGCCGTGCAGATGCAGGGTCGGAGCTTGGATCGGGGACCGCATCATGCGGGTGTAGGCGATGCCGTCCGGGCGGAATCTGGACCGCATGTACCAGCGGTGGTACTCGAGGGCGGAGTGCGCGACAGATGGGACCGACATCGCGTCTTCGTAGCGGCGCTCGGTCTCCGCATCCGGCCAGCCGGGCCTAGACCAGTCAGTGAGCAGCTTGCCCACTCGCTGCGCACCATCCTTGAGCAGCCGCCGCTCCGGGAGCATCGGGAGCTGGAAGCCCAGTGCGTAGCCCATACTCCTGGCCTGCGCGAATGGTGCCGACAACACGGCGGACCGCATCCGCAGGGGATGCGGCATGGACACCACGGCGAGCCGGCGCACGACCTTCGGGTAGTACGTCGCCATCGTCCAGGCGATCAGGCCACCCCAGTCGTGGCCAACCACGATGGCATTCGCCTCGCCTAGCGAGCGCACGAGACCCGCCGCGTCCGAGGCCGCCGTTACCAGGTCATAGCCGCGCGGCGGCTTGTCGCTGGCGCCGTAGCCACGCAGGTCGGGCGCGACGGCGCGGAATCCGGCCTCGCTGAGCGAGCTGAGCTGCTGCCGCCACGTCCACCAGAACTCGGGAAACCCGTGCAGGAGCAGCACGAGGGGCCCGTCGCCGCTCTCGGCGACGTGGAACCTCGTCCCGTTCGCCGTTACCGACCGGTGCGACCAGGGCCCGCCGAGGTAAATGGAGGCGTTGCCGTGCGCTGCCATGATTACCCGGCTTTAGCCGCGGGACTCGCCGCGGCCGCCGGCTTGCGCCGCCTGAGCAATGACACGCCGTCGGACAAGCTGCTCCGGGTCTTGCTCATGCCCGTCACATGGCGCACCATACGCCAGGCGACAAGAGCCGCGCCGCCAATGATCAGGACGCAGACACCGGCGACGATCAGGAACGAGGCCCAGAGCCAGATGCCGAGTGCATTGAGGCCGTAAGCGAAAGCGAAGCACAGCAGCATCAGCACCAGACAGGCCGCGAACAGGGCGATGGCCAGGAGTGCTGCGCCGACGCCGAGGCGCTTCGCGTCGTCCTTCAGTTCGAGCTTGGCGAGGTCCAGTTCGTATCTGACCAGTTGAGAAATATCCCTAGCCGCCACGGAGACGAGATCGCCGATGGACTGATCAGTCACGCTTGAGGACGTGCGCCTGACCGCGGGATCGGCCATGGGGTACCTCCCTCTCTTCACGTTGTCAAGTCACGCTGTCAAGTCAAAGTCTTGCTTATGCCCAGCGGCGCCAGAAGCCGGCATCCGGTAATTGACCATTGCCGCCAGGTAAAAGCGCGCCAACGAAGCGATTCGCAAGGGTTTACTGCTACCGGCCAGTTTTACGTGACACGACCCGAGGGTCCAGATATAGCAAACGGCGCCCCTGTTGGGGCGCCGTCGCCTGGACACGTCTAGCCGGGCTACCAAGCGTGCACCTTCACTGCCGTGGTAGGCGGACGATGGTCTGCGCCCCGTTCCTCGATCTGGCGCTGCTGCGGCCACTATTCGCCTGCCACGGCACGCCTCCCGCGGCTGGTCGCGCGTGGGTACCCTGCTGCCGTGTACGGACCAGCGGTCCGTGATTCCTTTCTACTGGGCTTCCGCTGCTTTGAAAAGCCCGCAGCGTGATCGATTCGTTATCTCAATCGATCACGCCAGTTCTATGCCACGGCGTCACGGTCGACGGTCTTGCAGGCCGAGCGCCCCGGCCGGTCCGCCTTGCCGGTCTGCCGGAACGTGAGCTCGGGCCAGGCACGGGACCGCGCCACCCGGCGCAGCGCGCGGTCGGGGTTCACGACGTACGGATATCCCACGAGCTCGAGCAGTGGCAGGTCAGTGAGCGAGTCGCTGTAAGCGAAGCACTCTCCAAGCCGGTAGCCGCGCTCGGCGGACAGGGTGCTGACGTGGTCGGCCTTGGCCTGCCCGTAGGCATTAGACATGCGGGACGATGGTCCGCCGCAGGCCGTCGGTCACGATCTGCGCCACCACGTCAGCCGGCCAGCCGCAGCAAAGCGTGCTGATCTGATCTCGGATGCGCTCCATCCGCCCGTGACTGGCGCCGGTGAGACGGAAGGTGATCTGCGCAACAGCGCCGCGGCAAACTTGGCCGCGTGTGATCAGCCCGTGCTGGTAAAACGACGGAGCGAAGGCCAGTGTGCTCGAGCGCGCGATGATCGTCTTGTCCAGGTCAAAGAAAGCGGCCGTAGTTGTGCCGCTGCTCTCGACGGATGTACCCACGGTCCGGCAGCATAGGGGAAGACACCAGATCCCTTTGCGGTTAGGCCTGACCGGCTGGTAACTTGCCCCGAATGCAACTAGGCTTTCTTGAGTAACGGACCCGGCTCTGCCCCCCCGGAGCCGGACCGTATGGCGACCCCCGTTCTCCCCCCCGACGGGGGTCGCCCCATGTCCGGCCTCAGTTAGGCGGCTACGGGTACGGGGCTACCGGACTCTGGCGGTAATTTGCGGGGCGGTACCTCGGTGGTCCTCAAGGCTCGCTGCGAACTCGCGGTCAACTTTGTCGGCACGTCCAGCCGTACCAGCCAACAAGCTGCGTAGCAATGTCACCGCGCCGTCCTTAGCAAGCGGGTGATTTCCATTTCCGCATTTTGGCGACTGAATGCATGACGGGCAGCCAGCGGCGCATTCGCAGTCGGCAATGGCGTCTGCCGTTGCCGTGAGCCACGCTGCAGCCGCGGCGAATCCCCGCTCAGCGAACCCGGCACCGCCCGCGTGGCCGTCGTAGACAAAGACAGTTAGCCGGCCAGTAGCCGGGTGCAAGTCGGCTGACACGCCACCGACGTCCCACCGGTCGCATGCCGCGACGAGCGGGAGCAGGCCTATGGCGGCGTGCTCAGCCGCGTGCGCGGCACCCGGCAGGTCGATCCCCGCTGTCGCGAGCGCGGCGCGTTGCTCGGCTGAAATGGTCCACCAGACCGCGCGCGTAGGCAGGCGCCGCTCCGGCAGGTCGAGCAGATCCTCGCCGAGCAGCAGGCCGGTCTCTGCGCTGCGGCGAGCATAAGAGACCACCTGACGGGTCACGAGCACGTCACCGAAGCTGATGCGCGCAGGTCCCCAGTCGGCGCACGCGAGTTCGCTGACGAGTTCCACGCTGGTGACCTCGCGTGTCACCGTGGCGTAGCCCGGGTCGCCGAGCTCGACGAGGGCGATCCGCTCGGCCAGATCCAGCTTGGTGACGAGGTAGGTTTCGCCCTGGTGCTGGTATACCGCGCCTGTATGGGCGAGGAAATGCGCCGACGGCTCGTCGACGGTGCCAACCAACCGGCCAGTGGCTAGCTCGACGATGCGCACCGGCCAGCCGTCAGTGCCGCGCAGGCCAGCACGGGTCGTCAGTCCCTGCCTGGTGCAGAACCACCGGCCGGCCCGGCCGCGCAGCAAGCCCTCAGCTGCCATGCTGGTTGCGAGCTGCGCCGCGGCCGGGCTGAATCTGGCAAGATCGTGCGCGGTCAGTGGGAGCTCGGCCGCGGCCGCGCATAGATGGGGCGCCAGGACATATGCGTTGTCGGGATCGAGCACAGTAGTCTCGACCGGGGCGCCGATCAGCGCTTCCGGATGGTGCACGAGGTAGGTGTCGAGCGGGTCGTCGCGGGCTATGAGGACCGCTACTGCCGCCCGCCCGGCCCGCCCGGCCCGCCCTGCCTGCTGCCAGAGCGCAGCCCTGGTGCCGGGCCAGCCGGCCATCAGCACCGCGTCCAGCCCAGTCACGTTCACGCCGAGCTCCAGCGCTGTCGTCGCGGCAAGGCCAGTGATCTCGCCGGTTCGCAGAGCTTCCTCCAGCGCCCGGCGCTCTTCTGGCAGGTAGCCGGACCGGTAGGCGGCGACCCGCTCAGCCAGGTCGGCTGCCCCGGCCTCGGCCAGGTGGCGCCGGGCAGACTGCGCTACTGACTCCGCGCCCCGGCGCGAGCGCACGAAAACCAGCGCAGGCACGTCGTTGCCTACTAGCTCAGCAAGCAGCTGCGCGGCTTCGGTCGTCGCCGCCCTCCGGATCGGGGCGCCAGCCTCACCCCGCGCCCCCGTCAGCGGCGGTTCCCACAGCGCGAATGTCAGCGGCGCACGCGGCGCTCCGTCGGTAGTTACGGGGACTACGGCGCGACCGGTCAGCAGCGCGCCGCACCTGGCTGGCTCGCTGATAGTGGCTGACGCCAGGACGAATACCGGGTCAGTCGCGCTGTGGTGATAGGCGACCCGGCGCAGGCGGCGAAGCACGTGCGCCACATGCGAGCCGAAGACGCCGCGATAGGTGTGGCACTCGTCGACGATGACGTACTGCAGCCGCCGGAGGAACCCGTTCCACCGGGAATGGCCGGGCATCAGCGACTGGTGCAGCATGTCTGGCGTCGTCAGCAGGTAGTTCGCGTGCGACCGGGCTCTGGTCCGCTCCGTCCATGGCGTGTCGCCGTCGACCACGGCGGCCCGGACTCGGTCGAGGCCGAGCGAGCGGATCAGCTTGAGCTGATCGGCGGCCAGTGCCCTCGTCGGAGCCAGATAGAGCGCGGTGCCGCCGCCCAGGATGCCAGCCAGGGCGGGCAGCAGGTAGCCGAGCGATTTGCCTGACGCCGTGCCTGTCGAGATTATGACGCTCTGCCCGGATCGGGCGAGATCGGCGGCCTCGGCCTGATGGAGCCACGGGGCCGTGATGCCGGCGCCAGCCAGCGCGGCGATGAGCTCGACCGGGACCCAGCCCGGCCAGTCCGCATGCTGGCCCGCACGGCCAGGCAATATGGTGCTGTACGTAACGCGGCCAGCGTCGGCGCCGGCCGCGAGGATACCCGCGGTGCCCCCACCGGCCGCGCGAAACCAGCCGGCGTCGTCAGGCGCGCTGCGGAGACCAAGCAGCGGCGGCTCGCCGGTTGCGGGTGGCGGTACCCAAACCATCGGATCCCAGTGTCTCGCATGGCGCAAGGTGCCTGCGACACCGATCTGGTATAGGAATAACAGCAGGGCGTGGTTGAATGCGCGACAGGGCATGTTGTGCTCCCGGTGGGCAGCACGAGTACGCCCGCACATGACAGGCTGGCAAGGATAGACATGCAGCCTGCCGTTGGTAGCCATGATCGCCGTAAGGCGCTGGAGGATTTGTGGATCTGAAGCTAGACCACCACAGCAAGGATGGGATCGAGATCGTCGATGTAGAGGGCGAGATCGACGTCTACACCGCTCCGCGCTTGCGTGAACTTCTCATCGAGCTGGTCAACAGCCGTTTCTACCAGCTCGTGGTAAATATGGAGAAGGTCGAGTTCCTCGACTCCACCGGGCTTGGCGTGCTGGTCGGCGGGCTTAAGCGAGTCCGCGCGCATGACGGCTCCCTGGATCTCGTATGCACCCAGGAGCGGATACTCAAGATTTTCCGAATCACGGGCCTGACCAAGGTATTCGGCATCCACGACACCGTCGACGAGGCAATCGCTGCCCGCCGGGCTGAGAAGTAGACGCCCGGCGCACTGAACAGGTGACACTGAGATTCGGGCGACAGTGAGTCGGGCGACAGTGAGATTCAGGCAGCACTAGATGGCAACAGTCGAGCTGAGCTTCACGGCGCTGCCCGCGCATGTCCGGACGGCCAGGCTCGTCGCTACGGCGGTCGCCAGGCGCAGTGGAGTTGATGAGTCGCTCCTTGATGAGGTGAGGCTCGCGGTCGGAGAGGCCTGCTCCCGTGCCGTAGAAGGCCACCAGCTCTATTGTCCGGCAGAGCCGGTCCGGCTGTCGCTGACCGATCTAGCTGGTCGGTTTGAGGTCGAAGTTACCGACAATTGCGCGCCCGGGGCGCGTCGGCCTGCGAACCAGGCGGCATCAGGCGCGGGCAGCCTGGGCGCCGATAGCAACGGCGGTCTACCGGCTGGGCTCGGCATCGCGGTGATCGAGAGCCTGGCCGACGACGTGCAGATCAGCGAGACAACCGCTGGCACCATAATCCGGATGAGCTGGCCGTCGGCCGGCGCCTCCAGGTGAGCTTGTGCCTCCCAGTAACCCCGTCCCTCCCAGTAACGCTGTGTAATGAGCTTCCCCGTTACTGGCAGCGACCATCACTTCACTACAACCGTTACGTCACGAATACGTCGCGACAGCGCAAGTAAGCGCACCCGATTTACCATCCGCTTACCAGGATGCGTAGACTCCCGGCACGTCGCGGGTCCGGTCTGGCGTGCATTAGCACGGCTGCCAGCGCCGGACCGCAGCGGACTACGCCGCCGGGGCAGTGCAGCGTGCACCGGCTCGGTACTAGCTTGTAATCCCCTGTCAAGGAGGACGGATGTCGCACAACCTCGCCCTGGGAGGAGGCGCCACAGTAACCGGGGGCAATCTCGCCTGGGTAGCCGTGGTGGCCGTCATCGCGCTGATGGCCCTGGCCGTCGCGGGCTGGCTGGTCAGGGACGTGCTGGCGGCCAGTCAGGGCACGCCGAAGATGCAGGAGATCGCCAAGGCAGTCCAGGAGGGCGCGGCGGCCTACCTGCGGCGGCAGTTCAAGACGCTAAGCCTCTTCGTCGCGCTGATCTTCTTCGTGCTGCTCGTGCTGCCTGCCGTCAACGAGTCCGTCCGCTTCGGGCGGTCAATCTTCTTCCTTGTCGGGGCGTTGTTCTCAGCTACTACCGGATTTACCGGCATGTGGCTGGCGGTCCGCGGCAACGTCAGGGTGGCTGCCGCGGCCAAGGAGTCAGGCGAACGCTCGGCGATGCGGATCGCGTTCCGCACCGGTGGCGTGGCCGGCATGTTCACAGTCGGCCTGGGCCTGTTCGGGGCCGCCATTGTCGTGATCTTGTATCGCTCTAACGCGTCCAGTGTGCTGGAGGGCTTCGGCTTCGGCGCCGCCCTGCTCGCCATGTTCATGCGGGTCGGCGGCGGCATCTTTACGAAGGCGGCCGACGTCGGCGCCGACTTGGTCGGCAAGGTGGAGAAGGGGATCCCGGAAGACGACCCACGCAACGCCGCGACCATCGCCGACAACGTGGGCGACAACGTAGGCGACTGCGCCGGCATGGCGGCCGATCTATTTGAGTCCTACGCGGTAACGCTGGTCGCGGCGCTGATCCTCGGCAAGGTCGCCTTCGGTTCGCAAGGCCTGGTCTTCCCGCTGATCGTGCCGATGATCGGCGTCATCACGGCCATGTTCGGCATCTTCCTCGTGGCGCCGCGTAAGAACGACCGCAGCGGCATGACAGCGATCAACCGCGGGTTCTTCGCTTCCGCGATCATCTCGCTGGTGCTGGTAGTCATCGCGGCCTTCGTCTACTTGCCGTCGAAGTTCAGCGGGTTGTCGGGCATCACTGATCCAGCGATCCTCCACCACAGCGGCAACCCACGGCTCTTGGCCATCGGTGCCGTGGTGGTTGGCCTCGTCCTGGCGAGCGCTATCCAGCTGCTGACCGGTTACTTCACCGAGACCAACCGCAAGCCAGTGAAGGAGATCGGCGAGAGCTCGGTGACGGGGCCCGCGACCGTGATCCTCTCTGGGATCTCGGTGGGACTTGAGTCGGCCGTGTACTCAGCGCTGCTGATAGGTGGCGCCGTCTACTGCGCCTTCCTGCTCGGAACCGGCAACCCGACGATCGCGCTATTCGCGGTCGCGCTGGCCGGCACCGGGCTGCTGACGACAGTCGGCGTCATCGTCTCGATGGACACCTTCGGCCCGGTCTCCGACAACGCCCAGGGCATCGCCGAGATGTCTGGCGAGGTTGAAGGCGAGGCAGCCCAGGTTCTCACCCAGCTTGACGCGGTGGGCAACACCACGAAGGCCATCACGAAGGGCATCGCGATCGCAACCGCGGTGCTGGCCGCCACTGCGCTGTTCGGCGCGTTCCGAACGCAGGTGACAGCGGAGCTCCTCGTCAAACACCTGCGCGGCTTCAGTCTGGGGATCGACGCGCCCAACGACCTGTTCGGCCTGATCATCGGCGCGTCCGTGGTCTTCTTCTTCGCCGGGCTGCTGATCATGGCCGTCGGCCGGGCGGCGGGCCGGGTGGTTCTCGAGGTGCGGAACCAGTTCCGCGACCACCCCGGCATCATGGACTACACCGAGAAACCGGAATACGGCCGGGTCGTGGACATCTGCACGAGGGACTCGCTGCGGGAGCTGGCGACACCGGGGCTGCTGGCGGTACTGATGCCGATCACTGTCGGGTTCGCATTCGGCTACGCGCCGCTTGGCTCATACCTGGCGGGCGCAATCGCGGCCGGCGCCCTGATGGCCGTCTTCCTCGCCAACTCCGGCGGTGCCTGGGACAATGCCAAAAAGCTGGTCGAGGACGGGCATCACGGCGGCAAGGGCTCGCCCGCGCATGAGGCCACGATTATCGGTGACACTGTCGGCGACCCGTTCAAGGACACGGCCGGCCCGGCCATCAACCCGTTGATCAAGGTGATGAACCTGGTGTCGCTGCTGGTCGCTACCAGCGTCGTCGAGTACAGCGACAACCTGGGGCTCCGCGCCGGGGTTGCGATCGTGGCATTCGGTATCATCGTCGCCGCAATCGTCATCGCGAAGCGCCGCTCGACCAGCATCACCGGCGGCGACACCGAGGCCAAGACGCCGGCGGATCAGGTGACCGCCTGACGGCAAGCACGGTTTAGCGGCCCGGCGGAAGCGGGCGGCGGGTCAGCTGATCCGCCGCCCGCCGTCATTTCCGGCCAGATCCGGTGCGATCGGGCCGCGCTGGCTGTCACCGAGGCTGGACAGCGCATTCCGGTAGCGGTTCGACCGCGTGCCGGCCGGGCGGCCAGCAGCCGGCTGTCAGACGATGGGTGGCATGCAGAACAGGCATACGCTGATCGTGATGCGGCACGCGAAGGCAGGCGAGCTGCCAGGCGGCCCGGACTTCGAGCGAGCCCTGCGGCCGCGAGGCCAGCGCGACAGCGCCGCGGCCGGCCGGTGGCTCGCTGCCAGCGGGCTGCAGCCCGATCTGGTGCTCTGCTCGGCAGCCAGGCGCACTCGGCAGACCTGGCAGCACTTGTCGGGGACGTTGCTCGCTGAGACGGCTTCCGGCCGGCCCGAGTTCTCCGCTGAGCAGCGCCTCTACCAGGCCGTCAGCGAGGACGTAGCCGAGCTCGTAAGGGAGACCAGCGACGACTGCGCGACCGTGCTGTACATAGGGCATAACCCAGCCGCTGCCGGACTTGTTCAGCTGCTCACCGGCACTGAGCCCGCCTTCCCGACCGCCGCCATTGCAGTCATCGGTGTGCCGGCGATATGGGCGGACCTAGCCCCTGGGAGCGGCGAGCTGGTCGCGTCGTGGACGCCAAGAGGTGCCGAGCCGTCCGACGACTGAGCCCTGCAGCTAGGCTTCCCCGCGGGCGCTCAGCGAACTCGGCACCAGCGGCGGATCCTCGGCGTCGGCGGCCTCGACATCGTCCCGGCTGATACCAAGCAGATACAAGATCGCGTCGAGGTGGGGGACGCTCAGCGAGGTGTCGGCGGCGGTCCGGACCGCGGGCTTGGCGTTGTACGCGATTCCCAGCCCGGCGGCGGAGATCATGTCCAGGTCGTTGGCACCATCGCCGACGGCAACTGTCTGGCTCAGCGGCACACCCGCCACCGCGGCAAAGTGTCGCAGGGCACGTTCCTTGCCGGCCCGGTCGACCACCCGTCCGAGGATCCGGCCAGTTAGCTTTCCGTCCGCGATCTCCAGCGCGTTGGCCTCGGCGAAGTCGAGTCCGAGCTCGATCGTCAGCCAGTCAGTGACCTGGGTGAACCCGCCGCTCACGACACCGCACCGGTAGCCAAGGCGCCTCAGGGTGCGGATCAGCGTCCTCGCGCCTGGCGCCAGCCGCAGCACGGCGAGCACTTCATCGATTATCGACGCGTCCTGCCCGGCCAGCAGCGCGACGCGCTCGCGGAGCGAATCAGCGAAGTCCAGCTCGCCGCGCATGGCCGCTGCCGTGATCTCGCGCACCTGCGCCGCACAGCCTGCCCGCGCCGCAAGCAGGTCGATGGCCTCGTCCTGGAGCAGCGTCGAGTCGACGTCCATGACCACCAGCCGCATCGCCCGGCGGTGCAGGCCGGCCCGCTGCACGGCGACATCGACGCCTAGCTCGACCGACTCTCGTGCGAGCACGGTGCGCAGCCATCCCGGGTCGGCGCCGGATACTTCAAGCTCAATGCAGGTAACCGGGCGGTTCGCCAGCCGGCCGATCCTGTCGATGTTCGCGCCGCTGGCGGCGATCCGGCCGGCGATGGCCGCGATGGCGGAGGGCAGCAGCGGGCTGCCGAGCACCGTCACGTGCAAACGGCCCCGCATACGCTGGGGTGGCTCGCCGGAACCCATGGTGATCTCGGCTTCCATCCCCATGTCGGCGGCCAGCGTGGTGATCTGCCGGTGAATCGACGTGAGATCCGGCGCGTCCGCGCCTGACAGCAGGACGCCGAGTACGAGCCGGCCGCGGATCACTACCTGTTCGACGTCGAGGACCGACAGCTCGTGCCCGGAGAGCACGGCGAACAGACGTGCGGTGACTCCCGGCCGGTCACGGCCGGTCAGGGTGATCAGCAGGGTGATCCGCGGACCGGACATTGCGGTGTTAACGCTATCTAGCGCGGGGACCACGCGGGAATCCGGGTGCGCTGTCGCCCGGGAGCAGCCTGTGGCCTCAGGGCAGCAGGAGATGAACGTCACCAAACTCGTGCCAGCGGTACCCGCGGTCTGCCGCGACCTGGTAACACCGGCTCAGGAGGGCATCGTCGGCAAAGGCAGCGAGCATCCATAGGTGCGTCGACAGCGGCTCGTGCAGGCCCGTCAGCAAGCCGTCGACGACCCCTACTCCGGTGTCCCTGCTCACTATGTGCGAGGTCCAGCCGGCCGACGCGGCGACTGGACCCTGGGTCGTGCACCTGGCGGCCAGCGCGGCGCTCTCGAGCGCGCGGACAACCGTAGTGCCGACCGCGATGACTCGGCCACCCGACCGTCTGGTGACGTTCACCAGGCGGGCGGTCGCTGCGGGCACGTCATACGACTCGGGATAGGGATCCTCGCCACCTTCGAGCGACGAGACGCCGGTGTGCAGCGTGATGGGCGCGATGCTGACGCCGCGGCTGACGAGCTTGGTCACCACCTGGGCCGTGAACGGCCGCGCCGCGCTCGGCATCTCCGCGCTGCCGGGCCAGGTCGCGAAGACAGTCTGGTAAGCCTCGATGGGCCATGGCCGAGGCACATACGAGTACCTGATGGGCTGGCCATGGCGGAGCAGGTAAGGGATCACCGCGGTCGACAGCCTGGCGCGCCAGAGGCGCTGGGTGAATTGCTCCGTCAGCGTGAGCGCGGCACCTCCCGGCAGCTCAAGCCGCATGCCTCTGGTGCCGCCGGTGTACGGCACTGTGGTTGGCTCGCTGCCGGACCGCAGCTCGATCAGCCAGTCTCCGGACGCCATGGCGGTGGAGAAATGCACGGTCAGGGAGCCGGTGCCCGCTGGTGAGAGGATCACAGCCACTGCGGCGGGGATCGTGGCCGAGTTGTTCACTACTACAAGATCGCCAGGCAGTAGCAGGTCCGGCAGCTCGGTGAACGTGTGCTCGGATAGGTCCGCTGCGGCCGTCCTGCTGACGAGCAGTCGGACCTCATCCCTCGTGTCGCCCCGCGCCTCGGGCGGCTCATGTGCCTCAAGCTCGGGGCGTAGCTTAAACGCGACCGAGGCAGGTTCGATCGTGGCCGTCATGACGACGCTCCCACCGCCGCAGCGGCAGCTGGCATCAGGTCCCCGGCGCGGTACCGGCCGCTGGGCATCCGCTCGCCAATGAGCCGCAGGAAGGCCGGGACGACGGTCTCTGGTAGTGGTCGATCGGAGATGTCCTCGCCGGGGAATGCCTGCTGGTGCATGCGGGTGCGCAGGTCTCCGGGGTCGACACGCCACACCCTGATGGCTGGCTCCTCGGCGGCCAGCACATTGCAGGCCTGTTCAAGGGCGGCCTTCGCGGCGCCATAGCCGCCCCAGCCCGCGTAGGCCTCGATGGCGGCGTCTGAGGTCACGCTGAGTACGGATCCACCCAGCCTCCGCAAGTCGGGAAGGAGCAGCTGCGTCAGCGCCACAGGAGCTACCACGTTGACCTCCAGCGACGCCCGCAGGTCGCTGACCGGATAGTCGGCGAGCGCGGGCAGTGGGCTAGCGCCGAGCGTGCCAGCGTTGTTCACCAGCAGCCTCGCGCCGCCGAGTTCAGCTGCGGCTTCGGCGAGGTCTCCCCGGTGTGCCGGATCGGTAAGGTCACCGGGGACGGCCAGCACAGACCGCAGCGGCAAGTCGTGCCGGGCACGGATGGCTGCGGCCGATGCCTCCAGCGCCAGGCAGTCACGCGCGTCGATAATGATGATGTATCCGGCTGCGGCAAGCGCGTCGGCGACGGCGCGGCCGAGACCGCGCGATGCGCCGGTGACAACCGCTACAGGTGAAGTAGTCATGGCATTGACGCTAGATAGCGTTGGCGCCGGGCACATCGGGCCGCGGTCCGGTCGGCCTGCGACCATAGTCCTAGGACCCAAGGCCGATCGCTTGCGCTCCTCGTGCCGGTACCGTCTTTCGTATGGGCCAGGCTCCGCATCCGACCGCCGAGGCCGGTCAGGATGAAATGTTCGAGCAGGTCAGCGCCGTCGTGCTGGCCGTCTCCAGCCAGCTGTCGGTGCGCGATGTGCTCGGCAAGATCGTGCGAGCGGCGCGGTCGCTGGCCGGAGCGAAGTATGCCGCGCTCGGCGTGCCCGGCGATGGGGGCACGTTCGCCGAATTCGTCGTCGACGGCCTGACTGCCAGAGAGCAGGCGGCGATCGGCCCGCTGCCGCGCCAGCACGGGATGCTGGCGGTGATGCTGCGCGAGAGCAAGCCGCTCAGGCTAGACGACATCCGCAAGGATCCGCGCTTCTGGGGCTGGCCCGCGGCGCACCCGGAGCTCACTGACATCCTCGGCGTGCCGATCCGGGACGGCGACCAGATACTCGGCTTCATCTTTGCGGCGTGCAAGACAGTGCCCGGCGGCTTCACCGACCGGGACGAGCGAGTGGTCAGCTTGTTCGCTGCACATGCGGCCATCGCCCTGACGAATGCGCGACTATACGAGCGTGGCCGCGAGCTCTCCGTGCTGCATGAGAGGGCCAGGCTGGCCCAGGACTTGCACGACGCGGTGTCGCAGAAGCTCTTCAGCATCAGGGCCAAGGCCAGGGCGGCGGCCATCCTGGTCGAGCGCGACGCCGCCCGCGCCATCGAGGAGATCAGCAGCGTGGCGGAGCTGGCCGGCCAGGCGCATGCAGAGCTCCGGGCCGTGATCGACGGGCTGACACCGCCCGAACTCGCGGCTGGCGGCCTGGTCGGCTCCGTGCGCGCCTACGCGGTGCTGGCAGGCCGCACCTACGGAACCGAGGTCGCGGTGCGGACGGCCGAGCTGCCTGCGCTCAGTCCGCAGCAGGACACGGTGATTTACCGGGTCGCTCAGGAGGCGATTGGCAACGCTCTGCGGCACTCAGGCGCCAGGCAGGTCACTGTCAGCCTGTCCCGGCGCCAGCGTTCGGTGGTACTCGAGGTCCTCGACGATGGCCGCGGCTTCGAGATGAGCGCGCCAGATGCGGGGCTCGGCCTCGCGTCAATGCGTGAGCGGGCCCGATCGGTAGGCGCCAGGTTCACCATCACGTCGGCGGAAGGCAGCGGAACCAGGGTCCGGCTCAGCATCAGGGTGCCGGACGCGCAGCCCACCGACCGGCCGCGCACCGGCCCCGTTGGAACAGCCGGCCCGGCATGAGCGGCGCCAGCGGCGGCCCGATCACAGTCGTCATTGCCGACGACCACCCGGTGGTCAGGCAGGGTCTTGCTGTGCTGCTCGATGTGCAGGATGACATCGAGCTCGTCGGCGAAGCAAGCGATGGCCCGGCGGCTGTCCGGCTGACTCTGCAGCAGGTTCCGGACGTTCTGCTCCTCGATCTGAAGCTGCCTGGCCTGGACGGCCTGGGCGTGCTCAACGAGCTGCGAGCCCACGGCGCGCCGACCCGGGTGCTGGTCTTGACCAGCGCGGCCGGGCCGACTGGCCCGGCCTTCGCGCTCCAGGCCGGTGCGGCCGGCTTTCTGTACAAGGACGTCGATCCGGACGCACTGGTGCGTGCCATCCGCTCGGTTCACGACGGTCATACCGTGCTGGCGTCGGACGCCGCCGGCCTAGTGGCGGCACGGCCGGGGGCCGACTCGCGCGGCATCCGCGCGCTCACTGCCAGGGAGCGCGAGGTGCTGGCGTTGCTCGCCGATGGCCACTCGAACCGCGAGATCGCGAGGCTGCTGAGCGTCTCGGAGAAGACAGTCAAGACCCACGTGAGTGCCATTCTGGCGAAGCTCGGCGTTGCGGACCGGACACAAGCGGCTCTGCTCGCTGTCCGCCACGTTGGCGGCTGACCATGGTCGGCCTGACGGCATACCGTAGGTTCGAGCTGTGACGGTGGCGCTCGAAAGGAACCGGATGGCGGCTGAAGTCCGGATGGCGGCTGAAGTACTGAAGCTGCGCGGGGTTGGAGTCCGATACGACAGGTCGATGCTGCTTCGCGATGTCACGTGGACTGCGTATGGCGACGAAAGCTGGGTCATCATCGGGCCGAACGGGGCGGGCAAGACGACGCTGCTGCAGGTGGTCGCGACGCTGGTACCGCCCACGCACGGCACTGTCGAGGTCCTCGGTGAGCCGCTGCACGAGGCCGACATCGCCGACCTACGCACCCGGATCGGCATGTCGAGCTCGGCCATTGCCGACCAGGTTCCCGCTCAGGAGAAGGTCATCGACCTGGTGCTGACGGCGTCCTACGGGATTCTCGGTCGCGACGCCGAGGATTATGACTCCGCCGATGTGACTAGGGCTGTCGAGCTGCTGGACGCGCTCGGCTGCGCGCATCTGATCCGGCGGCGTTTCAGCTCGCTCTCAGAGGGTGAGCGCAAGCGCGTGCAGATCGCGCGGTCGTTGATGGCCGACCCGGAGCTCTTGCTCCTGGATGAGCCGGCCGCCGGTCTCGACCTCGGTGGACGGGAGGACCTGCTCCAGCGGATTGCCGGGCTACTGCGTGATCCGCGCTCCCCGATGATGATCCTGGTCACCCACCACGTGGAGGAAGTGCCAGAGGGCTTCACGCACGCGATGCTGATGCGGCGCGGCGCGGTTCTCGCGGCCGGACCGCTGGCCGAGGTATTCACCGAGCGGAACCTCTCCCGGTGCTTTGGCGTGCCGCTAGAGGTGGAGCGTAGGGCAGCCCGCTGGTCCGCGCGCGCCATCCCGCTCGCCTGACGGCAGCCAGCCGACCGGCTTTCCTGTGACCATGCTCACGGCGTGCACTCTCGCGTCCGCGTTTACGATCAAGGTCATGCGAGGAACATGTGGGCCCAGCTGAGGCGCTTTCGATCCTCGGGGCGGGCCTCGCGGCCGGCGCGGTCAATGCTGTCGTCGGATCCGGCTCGCTGATCACGTTCCCGACCCTGCTTGCCTTCGGCTTCCCGCCGGTTATGGCCAATGTCTCGAACAACGTCGGCCTGGTGTCCGGGAATATCAGCGGGGCTGTCGGCTACCGGCGCGAGCTCGCCGGCCAACGAGTCCGGCTGATCAGGCTCGGCATCATCGCGGCCGCGGGCTCGGTGGCGGGCGCGGCTGCGCTCCTCTCCCTGCCGTCGACCTCGTTCAAGCTCATCGTGCCGGCGCTGATCCTCGTCTCCTGCGTGCTCGTTCTTGTCCAGCCGTGGCTGAGCGGCCGGATCATCGCCCGGCGCAACCGGCTGGCTGATCTGAACAGTGACGCAGCATCAGGCCGGGAGATGACGGGCCCGGTGCTCGGCGCTGGCATGTTCGCTTCGGCAGCCTACGGAGGCTACTTCGGTGCCGCGCAAGGCGTCCTCGTCATCGGCCTGCTCGGTACGTTCCTGGACGAGAGCATGCAGCGCGTCAATGGCGCCAAGAATATGCTGGTCGCTATCGTCAACGGCACCGCAGCCGTCGTCTACATCATCTTCGCGCACGTGGCTTGGCTGGTTGTGCTGCTGATTGCCGTGGGGTCAACGGCTGGTGGCTTCCTCGGTGCCAGGTTCGGCAGGCAGCTGCCTCCGCTCGCCTTGCGTATCTTCGTAGTTCTGATCGGCGTCATCTCTGCTGTCAAGCTGATCTTCTTCTGACCGCCTGCTCCGGCGCGGGCTCAGGCCCTGCAGAGGGGCTGGGTGGCCGCTCGAGCTGTCCGGCGCCGGCCGCGACTGCGAAGGCCAGTAGGGCCGCAACAGCGAATGCGACCCGTAGCGAAGACACGTCGGCGATCCCGCCCATAGCGCTCGGGGCGGCGAGACCGGCCCCATAGCTGACGGTGGCTACTCCGGCCACACCCAGGGTCGCGCTCGGCCCGGAGTTCCCGGCGGCCGCGAAGACCAGCGGAATCACGACCGACACGCCGATGCCGATGAGCAGGAATCCGGCCAGGGCCGTGACAGAGCTCACGCTGAGGGCAACGAGCAGGCAGCCTGCCGTTCCGAGCAGCCCGCACACTCGTACGCACAACCTGGCGCCAGTTCGCCGGATCACCGCATCACCACATAGCCGTCCGACGGCCATCGACCCAGCGAAGGTCCCAGTCGCGAGCGCGGCCTTTGCCTGGCTCGCGTGCAGTTCCCAGTGCATGAAGACAGCTGACCAGTCATTCCCTGCTGTCTCGACGAAGATGGCGGCGAAGCCCACCAGGCCGATCAGCAAGATGATGCCGCGCGGCCAGACGAAGCGCGGGGCGTTGACGGTAGCGGCGTCGTCAGCGGCGGGCGTGCTGACGAACCAGGACGTTGCCGTTATGCCGCCGATCGCGATGACTACGCCAATGGCCGTGAACTGAACACGCGGATCGACGTCTTCGCGGGCGGCCAGCGACCCGATCAGAGCGCCGGCCAGAACGCCCAGGCTCCACATGCCATGCAATCCCGACATGATCGACCGGCCAATGCGTCGCTCGGCCTCGACACCCTGCGCGTTGACCGCGTTGTCGCACGTGCCGTACACGGCGCCGGTCACGAGCATCACCGCCGCGAGAACTACCGCGCCCGGCGCGAATGCCGGTAGTGGCAGCATTGCGCCAGTGGCGGTGATGAGGACTTTGGTTGACGGCCGCGGGCCGTAGCGGTGGACGAGGCGAGCGGCGAACGGTATGGTCACGACCGCTCCGACGGACATCATGAGCCCGACTGAGACGCCCAGTATGCCGCTGGTCAGGTGCAGGCGATCAACGATCCAGGGCAGTCGTGAAGCGAAGGTGCCCGTGTCGACGCCGAATAGCAGGAAGACGGCACCGATGGCGCGGCGCTCCGAGGAGGCCATAGTCACTGGCCCGACGTCGGCCCAGGACCGGCGACCAGGATTCCATCCCGTACTGCCTGGTCGATGAGGGCCCCCGCGAACCGGCCAAGCTCGGGCGAGCCGTCCTCGATCAGCGCCACTTTGGTCAGCACGTCGACGGCCGTTACCCCGCGGTCCTGCCACGTGCCGCCGCCTACCTTGACGTTCTCCAGGATGGGCTGCAGGCGATCCAACGCCCTGGCGAACCGCGCCTCCGGGGTTGCCCGTTCCTCGAACTCGTCCCAGAGCTGGCGCATGCCGCCAGCCTGGTCGGGCGGCAGCAGCGCGAACAGGCGATCCGCGGCGGCCCGCTCGGCCGATTCTTGCCGCGCCTGATCTGATTGCGGCGCGTAGGCAGACAGGTCGCCAGCGTCGACCTCGACGATGTCGTGCACCACGAGCATCGCGACCACACGGGCCAGGTCGGTGCCGGGCGGCGCGTACTCGGTGAGGGTAAGTGCCAGCACCGCCAGGTGCCAGGAGTGCTCAGCCGAGTTCTCGCGTCTTGGCGGATCGGCCAGCGTCGTCTGCCGGAGGACGCCCCGGAGCCGACCAGCTTCGGCGATGAACTGAAGCTGTCGGCTCAGGCGATCCATTGGTCCATTTGAGCAGGGCTTAGTCGGCATAGGTAGTCGATTACCCGGCCCCGGCGGAGACCGTCAGTAACTGTCATGTCATCCTGTGTAGTGGGGGACCCATTCAGATGAAACCGGGGGGACCGGTCATCACCTATAACTCGCCCTGGCGAGGCTACCGCCTCGCCAGGGCGAGTTTCGTGTCCGCCCACCACGGGGCCTCTGGCGTGGCTGCCGCCTCGCCAGGGCGAGTTTCGTGTCCGCCCACCACGGGGCCTCTGCGTGGCTGCCGCCTCGCCAGGGCGAGTTTCGTGTCCGCCCACCACGGGGCCTCTGGCGTGGCTGCCGCCTCGCCAGGGCGAGTTTCGTGTCCGCCCACCACCGGGCCTCTGGCGACGCTGCCACCTCGCCAGGGCGAGTTTCTGCGCCCGGCCTATCGGCGCGCCTGGGTACGCGAGCGCGCGACGGCCTCAGCCATTCCCTGGTTGGCTAGCGCGTCGGCACGCTCGTTCCCTGGATCGCCAGCATGACCCTTGACCCAGAGCCACTGGACGTTGTGCTTGCCCGCGGCGGCATCCAGGCGCCGCCACAGGTCCTCGTTCTTGACGGGCTGCTTGCTTGCGGTCTTCCAGCCGTTGCGCTTCCAGTTCGGGAGCCAGCTCATGACGCCGTTCCGCAGGTAGCTGCTGTCGGTGTGCAGCCGGACCGTCGATCGCCGGGTCAGGCTCTCCAGCGCTTGGATGGCAGCCATCAGCTCCATGCGGTTGTTGGTCGTCGGCGTGGCCTCGCCCCCGCACAGCTCCTTGCTTCGGCCGCCGTAGGTCAGCACTGCGCCCCAGCCGCCCGGCCCTGGATTGCCGCTGCACGCGCCGTCGGTGTAGATCTCCACGGCGACCTGCGCCGGCTCGGCCGACCGACTCGTACCTGTCATAGCACGCAAACTTAGCGGTCCTGCTCGCCGTGCGGGGCGGGAGGCACGTCGAGCGCCGGGTTCCGGTCGAAGAAGCCCCATGGCTTTAGCCAGAACGAGGTCCGGTCCACGGGCATCACCGGCCAATCCTCGGGCCTCGTGAGGTGGTGCAGGCCGAAGACGTGCCAGCAGACGACGTCGGTGTCCTCGATCGGTCGGTCTCGCGCGGTCCAGACAGGGAGTCCGTGGTCGGTGGCGCTCTGGTTCGGGAACTCGCCGCACGGCCACCGCTCGGCCTGCGAGTACGGCGTTACCCACAGCGCGTGGGCGATGACCTGGGCTCGCTGGAACGCGGGTGATGACTCATCAATCAGCGATGGGAAACTGCCGCCTGGCACGAGCTTGTATGCGGGCCGGCCGCCTAGGCCGTTGAGGGATGTGCTGCTCGCCACTTTCCAGCTTCGCTGGTTGTCCCAGCTGATGTCCTGGCGGCCGTCGGACTCGGTCCGCAGCGGCGTCTCCCGCGTCACCAGCGCCAGGCCGTGCGGGTTGGCGTCGCTGACGGGCAGCGCCTGTGACTCGACCGCGTAGACGGTGTTGGGCTGTCCGTCGATGTCCAGATCGAGGCGAGCGACGATGAAATGCTGGTGGTACGGGGCGTAGGTGCGCTCGTCGACGAGCGTGCCCGTCGGCGGCTGGTCGCCTGGCGGAAAGTACGAGGTCACCATGATCCCCGTGGCGCGTACCTCGCACTCGATGTTCCCGTCCTGGTAGAAACGCCAGTACACGAGGTACTCGTAGTTAGCCACGGTCACGTGGAAGGAGATCACGAGCCGACGCGCGCGCCGCACCGCTGCGCCGGTCCGCTCGTCCACGTGCTTCCACAAGATGCCGTCGTCTTCCTCGTGGATGCAGACGGCGTTGCGGATGGTCCGCGGTTCGCCGCGGGAATCATGCAGTACGGCATCTAGATAGCGGATCTCGCCGAGGCAATCGCAGCCGCGCTCCAGCGAGGTCGTCATGAATCCGAGCCCCCACTCGCCGATGTCGAAGGCGGTGCGGCGATAGTGGTCGGGCGTCACGTCCCGGTACGGCACGATCATCTCGGCAAAGGACATCCGGTGCGCGATCGGCCGCAGCCGCCCGTCGTCCCGGAAGCCCACCGAGTGCAGGACCAGGCCTTCCCGGCAGTTGAAGCCAAGGCGCAGCTCCCAGTTCTGCCATCGCAGCAGCCGCCCGTCCAGCGTGAACGAGACGCCCTCGGGCTGATGCACATGCAGCGGGCTGACATCGCGCGGCGCGACGGGAATCAGCTCGGGCAGGTACTCGCCCATCACATCGGGGCGCTCGGCGCCGCCCTCAGCCCAGTCGTCCTCCAGCTCGAGCAGTTCCATCCGGTTCAGATCCACGACCGGATGCAGGCCGGTGATGTGATGAGCGTACGGATTGCCGTCGGCTGTGCCCCGCGACCAGACGTCCGCCCACCCGATCCGCAGGCCCGCGTATCGGGGCGGCATGAGTGCTGCGCCGTAGGCCCAGACGTCGGTCAGTACCAAGCTGATGTCGGTGATGCCCCGCCGGGCCAGGGCTCCCGCCACGGCCGGATGCCTGCGGAGCATCTCGTCGCACTCATGCCACTCGTCGACGGTCATGTTCGGCTGGATGCCCGGCAGGTGCTCCCAGCGGGTGATGGCGCCGCCCGGAAGCGACAACACCGCCCGGTAGGCCTTGCCATCAGCGGTGTCCCAGCAGATCGCCTCCGCCACGCGGCCGATGACCGCGCCCGGCCTGGCCAGGTCCTCCTTGGCGGGCTCCACCAGATCGATTGACGCGTACCGCCAGCGCGGGCCAACGCCTTTCATTTCTCGTAACGTGGCCGCTACGTGCCTGATCTCGTCCGCACTGAGCGGGTCGAGCGGGTGCGCCAGATCCTCCGTCATCACGCCTCCCTGAGCCAGGCCACTGCGCGAGTCTATGGTCGCTGGACCGATACGGTCACTGCGCGTCGGACTCGTTAGCCCGTATCGCGTCGTCAAGGTCCCCCTCAAAGAACGGGCGGACCTCGATCGGCCGCTGTTGCGCGACCGCAGTGAGCTTGGCCCACTGCAGGGCTGCGTCTAGGTCGGCCGCCTTAATGATCCAGAACCCGGCGAGGTGTTCCTTGGTCTCGGTGTAGGGCCCGTCGGTCATCACGAACTCACTACCGGACTGGCGCACCACGGTCGCGGACTCCGAGCCACCTTCCAGGCCGCCCTGGAACACAAACGCACCGGAGTCGGTCAGCCTGTCGCCCAACGCGTTTACGTCCGCCCAGACCTGCCGCGTTTGTTCCCCGGAACGCTCCTCATCATCGGCCTTGTAGAGTGCGAGCAGGTACTGCGTCATGGCGATCACTCCCGTTTGTCGTCCCGTGGACCGGCCTGCGGCCGGCCTCACTCCCGCTACGAAGTCGTCCCTGCGGAATCGACACCCGCCCGCCACCAGGCCAGAAACTTTGCGCCAGGGCTTACTGGCGCCGGTCCGCTGGGCTGGGCTTATTGGCTCTCGGCTGCGATCAGGTCGCGAAACCAGGCGAACGACGCCTTCGGTGTGCGCCGCTGGGTGGCGAAGTCAACATGTACGAGGCCGAAGCGCTGGTGGAACCCCTCGGCCCACTCGAAGTTGTCCAGAAGCGACCAGACAAGGTAGCCGCGTACGTCGACGCCCGCCCGCATTGCATCCGCAACGGCGCGGATATGCGCATCGAGGTAGGTGATGCGCGGCTGATCGTCGATGACGCCATCTGCGTCCGGCACGTCCGCGACCGAGCAGCCGTTCTCGGTGATGTAGATGGGCGGTAGCTGGTCGCCGTAGCGCTTTGCCAGTGTCGTGAGAAGCTCGGTCAGGCCCGCGGGGATGACCGGCCAGCCGAATGCGGTCATGGGATAGCCGAGGATGGGCTCCGGCTGGAACGGCAGCGGCGAGCCCGGCAGCGCGGACAGCCGGGTGGGGGAGTAGTAGTTGACCCCGAGCGCGTCGATGGGCGCGGCGATGACTGCGAGGTCGCCGTCGCGCACGCACTCCAGGTCGGCGTCGCCGATGCCGAACGCGGTCAGGTCCGGGTATCGCCCGAGCAGCACCGGATCGGTGAACATCCGGTTGTGCAGTGCGTCGTAGGCGTCGGCCGCCGCCACATCGGCCGGCTGGTCAGTCGCAGGCCAGGCCGGCGAGTAGTTATTGGTAATCGCCACCTGCCGGGCGCCTGCGGCTCGGAGTGCCGACGTGGCCAGGCCATGCCCGAGCAGCTGATGGTGGGCCGTGCCGAGCGCATCGAGCATCAGCGACTTGCCCGGCGCGTGGATGCCAAGCGCGTACCCGAGCGCGGTCACCACGAACGGCTCGTTCAGGGTGATCCAGACCGGGATCCGATCGGCGAGCCGGTCTGCGGCCAGGGCAGCGTACTCGGCGAATCTGTAGGCCGTGTCGCGTGTCATCCAGCCGCCCGCGTCTTCCAGCGGTTGCGGCAGGTCCCAGTGATACAGCGTGGGCATCGGCGTGATGCCGCGAGCGAGCAGGGCGTCGGTGAGCTGGTCGTAGAAGTCGAGGCCGGCCGCGTTGGACGGCCCGGAACCGCTCGGCTGGATCCGCGGCCAGGCAATCGAGAATCGGTACGTGCCGATGCCGAGCTTGGCCATCAGCGCGACGTCTTCGGGCCACCGATGATAGTGGTCGTCCGCGACGTCGCCGGTGTCCCCATCCCGGATCGCGCCAGGCTGGCGGCAGAAGGTGTCCCAGATCGACTGGCCACGGCCGTCCTCCGCTACCGCACCTTCGATCTGATACGCGGCGGTCGCCACACCCCAGGTGAAACCGGGCGGAAAGGCCGGAAATGCAAGATCGCTCACGCGGTGATCGTAGCCTGGAGCCGCCTTGTGGTAGGGATCAGGGATGGCCATCATTCACCACACCACACTCACGCCAGGCAAGCTCGAGCTCCTCGCCTCGTGGCTGCCGTCGCAGCCGTGGTACGCGGACACAGGACATCAGCCAGAGCTGGCTAGGGCTGGCGGATTCCGGCTCGACGACCCGGACGGTGACGTGGGCATCGAGTTCATGGTGGTCACGGACCAGTCGGGCCAGGAGGCTGCCAGTTACCACGTGCCAATGACGTACCGCGGAGCACCGCTAGCTGGCGCTGAGCGCGGTCTCATCGGGCAAGCCGAGCACGGCGTGCTCGGACCGCGCTGGATCTATGACGGCACACAGGATCCGGTGCTTGTCCGGCAGCTGGTGGCGCTTCTTTACGGCGCCGCGCAAGCGCAGGCGCAGAGCATAAGCGACACACCGGATCCCTCCATCGTGAGCCGCGTCCACGGCAGCAGCCGGCCAGAATCAATCGTCACGGTCGGTGTTGTCGCTAACGGGCCGGACGGGACTGAGCTCACGGTGGCAGCGGGGCTGGTCCTCCGCGTCAACCGCCGGCTGCGGCCAGGCGAGCCGACGGCGCACGCTGGCCCGGCAAAGGCTGTCGGCCACCTGGAAGGCGGCTACCTGGAAGGCGGCTGGCTCACGCCGGACGGGTCCAGGGCCCAGGGTCCCCTGGTCGTTGTCCACATCACAGACTGAGGGCTTCGGTTACGTCGGCGGTCGGAGCTGGGCGGCCGAGCACTTGATTCCGTCATGACTAGGTTCCCGGCCTGCTGGAGATTAGGTCGGCCAACGAGGCACGGTTCCTACCGCAGGCCGAGAACGGTGAGTAGAGCTTCGTCGATGCCCCACTGCTGTTCCGCAGTGATATGCCCTACAAGGACTCCTAGGCGGCTCGCGTCGACTGCACCGACCTGCTCGACGAGGACACGGGTTGTCTCGCCGAGCAGATCGATCTCCGGGCGGAAAGACGCGGCCCGTGCGCTGCGTGATGTCGGGGCCACCAGCACGACCGAACGGGGCAGCAACTCGTTGGCTTGGACGATCACTCCGTACCGACGCCCCTGTTGCTCATGACCTGCTCCGCGCGCAGGACGAAACTCGTGAATGTCACCCCGGAGCACGCATGCTCTCCATGAACTCGGCAAGCTCGATCATTTCACGCCGGTCACTTTCGTCCGCCTCAAGCGCAGCGACCTCAGCAGCTAGGGCATCACGCTTTCGAAGCCTGGCCGCGCTGTCGAGGATGGCGCGACGTATCGCTTCGGACCTGCTGACGCCCGTCGCCTCAAGCTGCGAGAGTGCATGCAAGGCTTCGGAGTCGAGGCGGACGCTGATGGCGGAAGACATACGCAACAGTGTATCACGATCCGTGATACAGCAAGCTCTGCCGCCACTGAACAGGAGAAGCTCGCCGCGGGCACGCTGGTAGGCCCGGCGCGATCGCGCTGGCGGCCGCGGGCAAGATGATCTGGTTGTGACTCATCCCGATGCCGTCGTCGTAGGCGCTGGACCGAACGGGCTGGCCGGCGCGCTCACGCTTGCGCGAGCTGGCCTCCGGGTGCAGGTATTTGAGGGCGCGGCAGAGCCGGGCGGCGGCTGCCGGACGGCGGAGCTCACCCTGCCCGGCTTCGCGCATGATGTCTGCTCCACTGTGCACGCTTTGGCGGCCGCGTCGCCGTTCTTCCTCGGCTCCGATCTAGGTGCCCGGGGTGTACGGCTACTAGCGCCGAAAGTGGCCGTCGCGCATCCGCTGGACGGTGGCCGGGCGGGGGCGATCAGCGGCTCAGTGGCCGAGACGGCCGACGGGCTTGGCGCCGACCGGGCTGCATACGAGCACCTGATGGGTCGCCTCGTCCGCGACAGTGATGCGGTCCTGTCGCTGGTGCTCGGCCCGCTGCGGTCCGTGCCAGACAAGCTCGCGCCCGCCGCGCGTTTTGGCGTGGAGGGACTACTGCCTGCCACGGTCCTGGCTCGACGGCTCCGCACGCCCGAGGCGCGCGCACTGCTCGCGGGCGTGGCCGGCCACTCGCTGCGCCCCCTGTCCAGCCCCCTGACGAGCGCCTTCGGCCTGACGCTGATGATGCTCGCACATACCACCGGCTGGCCCGTGGTCGAAGGAGGCAGCGGTCAGCTCGTCGCTGCGATGATCGATGAGCTGACCGAGCTCGGCGGTTCGATCTCCACGGGCGCCTGGATCGAGCGGCTCGATCAGCTGCCCCGAGCGCAGGCGGTCCTGCTCGATGTCACTCCGCGCCAGCTGCTGGGCCTGGCGGGCGACCGGCTGCCTGCGGGCTACGGCCGGGCAATGCGGCGCTTCCGGTACGGCCCCGGCGTCTGCAAGGTCGACTGGGCGCTGAGCGGGCCCGTTCCCTGGCAAAACCAAGCCTGTCGCGAAGCCGGCACGGTGCATGCCGCCGGAACCATCGAAGAGGTCTCGCGTGGCGAGGCCGAGGTCAGTGCTGGCCGGCATCCCGACCAGCCGTTTTGCCTGGTTGTGCAGCCTGGCGTGGTCGACGCAAGCCGGGCACCCGGAGGCAAGCAGACCCTGTGGGGCTACTGCCATGTCCCGGCCGGATCGGACGTCAGCATGGCCGATCGCATCGAGGCGCAGATCGAGCGGTTCGCGCCGGGATTCCGCGACGTCATCCTGGCCAGGTCCGTCAAGACCGCAGCCGACATGGAGCGCGACAATCCCGGCTACGTGGGCGGCGACATCGGCGCTGGCGCGGCCACGCTCCGGCAGACGTTCGGCCGCCCCGCGCTGCGGTGGAACCCGTACCGGACGCCGCTCCCTGGCGTCTACCTGTGCTCGGGCTCGACGCCGCCCGGTGGCGGCGTGCACGGGATGTGCGGCGTGTGGGCGGCCAGGACCGCCCTGCGCGACTTGCACCTGCCGGCAGCTCCTGATCCAGGGACGGCCCGGCCGGCTCGACCGCCGGGACGTTCGGGGCTGCCAGGGCGCAGCTAACCTCGCGCCGAGAGGGGTACGTTGAGAAGCGTGAAGAAGATTCTCGAGATTCTGATTTGCTTCCTGCACCCCATCGCCGTCGTGCTCATCTGGATCGACCTGCTCACCCGCCGCGACATCGGAAGCGGTGCCAAGCTCGCCTGGGGCATCTTCGCTCTCATCCCGCTGGTGCCGTTCATCTACGTACTCACCGGCGGCGATCTCTGGTAAGCGTTGGCGATGATCACGAAGGATTCGACACAGCGGACTATGTCGATTCATTCGTGATCACTGCCGTCTTCTAGCGGGTGCTGTCCTGGTCGGGGAACACCAGCAGCGTCTGCGCCGTGTCGTATGCCACAGGCGGCCAACCCGGCTATGCCGATGTCGCGAAGTAGCTGCATCGCTCTCCGCACGGTGTCCCGGCTCACTTTGTACCTGTCAGACAGCTCAGGCTCGGAAGCCAGCGGCGAACCGGGCGGGAGCTGCCGGACGATGATCGCGCCCCGCAGGTAGATCGCGAGCCGGAGGTAGGCCGGCAGCATGCTCTGAGGGTTGATGACGGAGATGTCGATGACGTCGCTTACTCCGTCAACTGCCCGGTGGTCATCGACGGTGAAGTGATCTCCATCACACTGCGACATGACAGCCTTCCCTAGCGCTGCTCGTCAGGATACGGTCATGGCCGTACTTGTATGGATAACTGCACAAGCCTACAAGTACGGACAGGTGGGGGGCAGGCAGGCCTGCCCGATGTCGAGGTCAGACTTAGGCATCGGGCAGGCCTCGCCAACTCAGCCGTCAGGACAGCGCACGCAATTCTCGGCGCTCATGCCGCGTGGGCCGACACTACGGTCGCGCAGACATTTCGAGGGGGTGCCCACGCAGAAAGCCGTGTTCCTTGAGGGGAGAGCGCGGGCTTCTTGCTTGATCCCGAAAGATCCGACACAGCCGGCTGTGCCGAATCTTTCGCCACAGTGCGGATGCGCTAGCCCTAGTCGTTGCCGGCGAACGCGATGGCCGCGTCGACCTCGCTCTGCCGGGCTGCGAGCTCGGCCGCGTACTTTTCCCGATCGATCTTCTCGGCCAGCTCCTCGTCGGCGCGCATAAGCACGTCCAGGTCGGAGTCGGCGGCCTCGATCACGCCGAGGTCGACGTAGGCGTGCTGAACCTTGGGCCCCCACAGCCCGATGTCCTTCACACACGGCACGATCCGGGAGAACAGCAGCGTCCGGAACGCCTGCTGTACCGGCGACTTGTCGCTGAAGTCCAGGCACTCCTCGACGTCGAAGCCCATCCGCTCCCAGACTTCGCGCCCGGTGAACCTGTTGCGCATCAGGTAGCAGCCTTCGACGATGAACTCCTCGCGGTCGGCAAGCTCGGCCGCGGTCAGCTCCTTGTAGTAGTCGCGCAGCGCCAGCCGGCCAAACGCCACGTGCCGCGCCTCGTCCTGCATCACGTACGCGAGCAGCTGGGTGACCAGCGCGTTGTTCGACAGGTCCCGGTGCACGCCGAACGCGGCCAGCGCCAGACCCTCGATCAGCACCTGCATGCCGAGGTACGGCATGTCCCACCGCGAGTCGCTGAGCGCGTCAGCGAGCAGCTGAGCCAGGTCGGGGTTGACCGGGTAGTACAGCCCGATCTTCTCCCGCATGAACCGGGCGTACAGCTCGACGTGGCGCGCCTCGTCCATCGCCTGAGTCGCGGCGTAGAACTTGGAGTCCATGTCCGGCACCGACTCGATGATCTTGGCGGCGACGGTCAGCGCCCCCTGCTCGCCATGGAGGAACTGGCTGAACAGCCAGGCGGACAAGTGGTGGTCGAGCTCGTCCCGCTCCTTCTGGTTGAGCACGTTCCACTGCCGCGACCCGTAGATGGGGTTGAGCTCGTCGGTCTGCTCCATCACGTTGGCCGGGTTGACCGGTATAGACCAGTCGATCCGCTTCGTGGCATCCCACTGCTTGTCCTTGCCGCGCTGATAAAGGTCAAGCAGCCTGCTGCGGCCTTCGTCGTACTCCCAGCTGAACCGTGCCGACCCGGTGGTCGGAATGTCCCAGGTCCCAGGCTCGACCGGCGTGGTGTAGTGCTCGTACGTGCTCACGGAGCCTCCCCGAATGCAGCGCTTCAAACCCGACATTACTCGCGAGTATGGGATTGCTCTAGTGCCAGCTCTAATGCCAGCGTCACTGCTGGCTCCACTCCCAGCCGTAGTGCCCGCGACTGGTCTGGTGCCGAGGGCTCAGCTCATGGTAGGGAGCGAACATGGACTTCGATATCCCCGCAGATCTGGCCGCGTACGTGGCCGAGCTGGACGCGTTCATCGAGGCGGAGATCCGGCCGCTGGAACAGCAGGACGACAACATCAGGTTCTTCGATCACCGCCGCGAGGATGCGAGAACCGACTGGGACCGCGGCGGTCTGCCGAACCGGGACTGGGAGGCACTGCTCCGCGAAGCCAGGCGGCGCGCGGACGCGGCGGGGCATTACCGGTATGCGTTCCCTGCGAAGTACGGAGGACGGGACGGCACGAACCTCGGCATGGCGGTGATCCGCGAGCACCTGGCTGGCCGGGGGCTCGGTCTGCACTGTGACCTTCAGAACGAGCACATGATCGTCGGCAACAACGTCGGGCTGCTCCTGATGATCGAGTACGGAACGCCGGACCAGCAGGCCGAGTGGATCGAGGACCTCGCGGCGGGCCGCCGGGGATTCGCGTTCGGTATCACCGAGCCCGCGCATGGCTCGGACGCGACGTTCATGGAGACCGTCGCGGTGCGAGATGGCAGCGACTGGGTCATCACCGGCGAGAAGACCTTCAACACCGGCGTGCATGCGGCGTCGGACGACCTGATCTTCGCGCGGACGAGCGGGAAGCCGGGCGACGGGGAGGGCATCACCGCGTTCCTGGTACCGGTCGCGGCGCCGGGCTTCACCGTCGATGAGTACCTGTGGACGTTCAACATGCCGACCGACCACGCACACGTGACCCTGACTGGTGTCCGGGTGCCGGACAGAGCGATCTTCGGTGGCGAGGGCCGCGGTCTCGGCGTAGTGCAGCACTTCTTCAACGAGAACCGGATCCGCCAGGCTGCGTCCAGCCTCGGCGCGGCGCAGTACTGCATCAACGAGTCGGTCGCCTACGCACTGGAGCGCAAGCCGTTCGGCAAGCCGCTGGCCGCCAACCAGGCGATCCAGTTCCCGCTCGTCGAGCTCCAGACCCAGTGCGAGATGCTACGGGCGCTCATCCACAAAACCGCCTGGCTGATGGACCGCGACGGCCCGTTCTCCGTGTCCGACAAGGTGTCCATGTGCAACTACTGGGCCAACCGGCTGTGCTGCGAGGCAGCCGACCGGGCCATGCAGGTGCACGGCGGTCTCGGGTACTCGCGGCACAAGCCGTTCGAGCACATCTACCGGCACCACCGGCGCTACCGCATCACCGAGGGGGCCGAGGAGATCCAGATGCGCAGGGTCGCGGGCTACATGTTTGGCTTCATGCGGCAACGGGCTCCGAAAGGCGTGACGGAGGGCTGATGGCAGATCTTCCAGATGGGAACGAGCTAGCTCGCCTGCTCCGCCGCTCGCTGGGCGCGGTCACCATCGAGGGATTTACCCGGCTGTCTGGGGGTGCGTCAAAGGAAACGTGGTCGTTCGACGCAATCGGCGCCGACGGGACGCGAACCGCGCTGATCCTGCGCCGGGACCCGCCTGGCCGGCCCGCAGAGCCCGGCGCCCTGGACCGAGAGGCGGCAGCGCTCACCATCGCACACGACGCGGGCTTGCCGGCGCCGGAGTTGCTCTTCATCTCCGCCGGCCCGGCCCTCGGCACTGCTGGCATGGTGATGCGCCGCGTCGAGGGGGAGACCATCGCGCGCCGGATCCTGCGTGACGATGCCTACGCGCCCGCCAGGGCCGGGCTCGTCGGGCAGCTCGGCCGGTTCGCTGCCGCGCTGCATGCGCAGACTGTGCCGGCATTCTTTCCGCGGCCAGATCCGCTGGCCGGCCTGCGCGAGCAACTGGACGCCTTCGGCCGGCCCAGCGACGTCTTCGAGCTGGCCATGACGGAATTGGCAGCCAGCCCGCCACCGCCGCGTGACCCGGTGCTGGTGCACGGCGACTTCCGGCTCGGCAACCTCATCGTCGGGCCGGAGGGACTGCGTGCGGTGCTGGACTGGGAGCTCACCCACGTCGGTAACCCGGCCGAGGACCTGGGCTGGCTCTGCGTTAAGGCGTGGCGGTTCGGAGCCGGCCCGCCTGTCGCGGGCCTTGGCAGCCGGGAGGAACTGCTGGCCGCCTACCGCGCGGCCGGGGGTCCGGACATCTCACTAGCCGAACTCCGCTGGTGGGAGATTCTGGGCACACTGCGGTGGGGGGTCATCTGCCTGACCCAGGCGTGGGCGCACCTGTCTGGCGCGCACCGGTCGGTGGAGCTGGCGGCCATCGGGCGCCGGGTTTGCGAGCAGGAGTGGGACCTGCTCCTGCTGCTCGATCCGGCGGCCGCCGAGGCGGCCGCGCGCTCGCGGCCGAAGCTGACCGGCGACGCGCACGCGGCACCCGCGCCGCATGGCCGGCCGACAGCTAGCGAGCTGCTCGAGGCTGTCCGGGAGTACCTGCTCGGCAGTGTCATGCCGGCTACGACCGGCCAGCTTGCATTTCACGCCAGGGTCGCCGCGAACGCGCTTGCGATCGTCGCGCGTGAGCTCGAGCTGGGCCCGGAGGAGGAAGACACCGACCTGGCCGCCCAGGTAGCGGCCAGCCTGGCGGTCGCCAACCCGAAGTACTTCGGCGACCGCTAGCCCGCGGCTGCTAATCGTGCATGGGCCGCTCGTGGTCGGCGTGCCCGGCCGGCTCCAGCTGGAACGTCGAGTGGTCGACGTCGAAGTGACCGCGCAGGCAGTCCTGGAGCTTGTCCAGCATGATGGCGCTCTGACCGCGCTCGATGACGTCGGGGTCGACCACGACGTGCGCCGAGAACACCGGCAGCCCGGAGGTGATCGTCCAGACGTGCAGCTCGTGCACGTCACGTATGCCGGGCACCGCTGCCATGTGCTGGCGGATGTCCTCCAGGTCGATCCCCTTGGGGCTGGCCTCGAGCAGGATGTCAACAGCCTCCCTCAGCAGCCGCCACGTCCGGGGCAGGATGAGCACGCCGACAGCGAGCGAGGCGATGGGGTCGGCGAGGTCGAAGCCGGTCGTGGCGATGATGATCCCCGTCACGATCACCGCAGCGGCGCCGATCGTGTCGGCGGCCACTTCCAGGAACGCGCCGCGCACGTTGAGGCTCTCGGCCTGCCCGTGCCGCAGGACGAGCAGGGAGCACGCATTGGCCGCGAGCGCGCCGACGCCGAATGCGATCAGCAGCCCGGAGCTGACCGCGGGCGGTGAGGCTATGCGCCGGGCGGCTGCGGTGAAGATCACCGCGGCCATGGCGAGCAGCAGAAGCGAGTTCGCCATCGCGGCCAGGATCTCCGCCCGGGCATAGCCGAAGGTGCGCCGGTCGGTCGCCGGCAGGCTGGCGAACCACGCGGCGAGCAGCGACAGGCCGATGCCACCCGCATCGGCGGCCATGTGGGCGGCATCGGCGAACAGCACCAGCGCACCGGTGACGATGGCGCCGACTACCTCGGCGATGGCGATGCCGAGGCTGATCAGCAGCACGATCGTTAGCGCACGCCGGTAGCTGCCCGTTACCGTTGGCGCGCGGCCGCGCGAGTGCCCGTGTGTTCTGCTCGGCGCGGGGCCGGAGCCGGTCATGTCGGCTGGTCGTCCCGGCGATTGCGACCACGCCGTGACTGCTTGTCCTGCTCCTCCTGCTCCGCCGAGGTGGCCTCGCCCGGCGCCAGCAGCTCGTAGGCCGGGTTGATCATTACCGGTCGGCCGTTCCGGATGCCGACCTGGCCGCGCAGCCGGACCTTGACGCCAGGCCGTAGGCCCGCGATGTTCGACCGGCCGTAGAACATCGCCGTCAGCTGGCCGGTCGAATCTTCCACGTCGCAGGCCAGTACCGTGTTGCGCTCGACGGGCCTGATCTCCACTGTGTGCACCCGGCCCTCGACCGTCGCCCGGCCCGGCCTGGTCAGCGAGCCCATCGGCGTGACCCCGGGCTGCGGGGCTGGGCGTTCGTACGGATCGCTGCCGGCAGGCGACGTGACGGACTCTGGCAGCGGTTCGTCGGCGCGTGCCTGCTCGGCCCGTAGTTCGTCGGCCCGCGCCTGATCGGCCGGCCCGCGGGCCGCCGCAGCCGCCGGCTGGTCTGCGTGCCCGGCTGTAGGTGAAGCTGCGGGTGCATCTGCCCGCGCCATCGGTCCCCGCCCGGCCAGGCTCTCCACTCTGCTCCGGACGTCGAAGGGCACGATCGTCGCGGCCGCGTGCGGAATGCGGCTGATCAGCGATGCCATCTTGTCCGCCGTCCTGTCATGCAGCAGGCGGCCGACGATTGGCGCATAACTGCGCCGGGGGAAGATCGCCGTGACGCCCACGCCGGGCAGGACCGCCTCGGCGTGGACGAGATTCGCGGCCGCGGTGGCCAGCCGCCGGTCCGGACAGTCGACGAAGTCCAGCGGGATGCCGGGGTTGGCCCGCACCCAGTCCTGGCGCAGCTTGTCGGCCTGGACGTTGTCGATGACGAAGTGAACGGCGCGCAGCGATGTGGGCCTTAGGCTCCGCGCGTACCGGAGCGCCGCGATCGAGTGCGAGATCGAAGTCATCGATGAAGACGTAGACGGTGCGGCGTGAATACGTTGGCGGTTCCGGCGGCTTGGCCCGGCTGCCGATGCCCTCGAGAACGGTGGCTTCCATCCGGTACTGCCTGTTGAGCCGGATGAGCGCCGGAACGCCGATCGCGAACAGCAGAACCACTAGCCAGGCGCCCTCGCTGAACTTCACGACGATGAAGATCAGCACTACGATCAGCGAGGTGACGCCTGCCGAGAAGTTGATCACGAGCTTGTAGCGCCAGCCCGCTTCCTTGTGAGTGTGGTGGTACTTAGCCATGCCGAACCCGGCCATAGTGAAGGCCGTGAAGACGCCCAGCGCGTAGAACGGCACCAAGTTGTTGACGTTTGCGCCGAAGACTGCCAGCAGCGTTATGGACGCGAGTCACGGCCAGCACCATGATGCCGTTGGAGAACACGAGGCGGTGCCCGCGCTTCATGAGCCACCGCGGCAGGAACGAGTCCTCCGCGACGAAGCTCGCCAGGAACGGGAAGCCGTTGAAGCTGGTATTCCCCCCGGTGTAAGAATCAGTGCGGTCGCCGCCTGGACCACTACCCACAAGCTTGTGCCCAGGATCGCACGGCCCGAAGACGATCTTCGCCTCCTGCGACAGCACGGTCGGCACCCCACCGGTAAAAGGCGCGGCGTGCGTCACGTGCGCGAGCCAGGAGATGCCGGCCACCAGCGTGCCCAGATCAGGCCTTCGATGACCAGGACCCGCCTGGCGTTGATGCCCTCGGGCGGCTTGAACGCGCTCACCGCGTTGGACACCGCCTCGATACCGGTGAGCGAAGAGCCGCCGTTTGCGAACGCCCGCAGCAGGACGAAGACCATTCCGAAGGCGATCAGGCCACTGTGCGCTGGAGCATGGGTGTACTGGCCTGGCACTGGGTACGGGTACCGGCCCAGCGTGCCGACCGCCTCGCGGACCAGTCCGACGATGATCATTACGATCACGATGGCCGAGAACATATACGTCGGGATGGCGAACGTCTTGCCGGCTTCGCGGATCCCGCGCAGGTTAAGGACCAGCATCAGCAGCACAACGCCGATCGAGATCAGCGTGATCGTCGTGGTGTTGTTGAGCACGTGTACGGCCGAGGCAACGGCGGCCGTCCCGGCCGCAACCTGCACGGCCACCGTGACCACGTAGTCGATCAGCAGCGCGACAGCGGCGATCTGGGCCACGCGGGGGCCGAAGTTCTCCCGCGCCACCACATAGGACCCGCCCGCCCTGGTATAGACCATGACCACTTCGCGGTACGACAGCACCACGAGGGCCATCACGAACAGCACGACGCCGGTCAGCGGCAGGATGAGCGTGAAGGCGGTGGCCGCCAGCCCGCCCCTGAGCAGCTCGATCAGGATTTCCTCGGTGCCGTAGGCGGAGGACGAGATGCCATCAGGTGAAAGGACGCCCAGCGCCAGCCGCTTGGAGAGCCGCTGCTCGCCCAGCTGCTCGTTGATCAGCGGCTGGCCGAGGAACCGGCGCTTCAGCGTGTAGCCAAGGCCTTCGGCCAGGTCGCCTCGCCCGGCGAGCGAGCCGACTGCGCGTCGCATGGCCACGCTGAGTGTCCCTCCCCTTCAGGCAGCACCGTTCTCGTGGCCTTCATACCATTGCCGCGACCGGCAACGGGAGACCGGGCGCTGGCTGGTGCAGCGATTCAGCATAGACGGACTGCCCGACTTATCCCGGCTTGGGGCATCAGGTCCCAGGTGGCGGGTTCGCCCGTCGCGCCCGGCGGGGCGATCCGTGGCAGGCTGATTCAGTGACCACGACGCCAGGCGGTCCAATTGGGCCTGCCGGGGGATTTCGGGCCGTGCGCCTGTCCGAGCTGCTGCGACAGCCCGTCGATGACAAGCAGGGCGGCTCCATCGGCCGGCTGTCCGACGTCATCGTCCGGCTCCGCGGTGCGGACTTCCCGATCGTGACCGGGCTAGTCGCGACAATCGGCAGTCGCTCGCTCTTCGTGCCAATCGACCAGGTCGGGGTGCTCGGCGGCGCCGAGCTCCGGCTCACCAGCGCCAGGCTCGACCTGCGCCAGTTCGAGCGGCGCGATGGCGAGGTGCTGCTCCGCGCCGACGTGCTCGGGCACCGGCTGATCGACGTCGAGAACGCCCAGCTGATCCGCGCCGCCGACCTCGAGCTCGCGCCCGGCAACGGCGAGTGGGTGGTGCGGGGGGTGGACACCCACCGCCGCCCGCGACGGGTGTTCGGGTCAGGCGCGTCGGCAGGCCGGGACCGGCAGTTCAGGGAGTGGGGGAAGTTCGAGCCGCTAATCGGGCATGTGGGCAGCGCAGTGACCCGGCGGCCGTTCGGCCGCATCCGCAGGCTCAAGCCGGCCCAGATCGCTGACCTGCTGGAAGAGGCCTCACGGGACGAAGGGAGCGAGATACTCGGCCAGGTGCGTGCCGATCCCGAGCTTGAGGCGGACGTCTTCGAGGAGCTAGACGAGGACCTGGCGACGCGTCTGCTCGGCGCGCGCACCGACGCGGAGATCGCCCAGGTGCTGACGCGGATGCGCGCGGACGACGCGGCCGACGCGATCGCCGAGCTGCCGCAGCGGCGGCGCAAGTCGGTCCTTGACCAGTTGCCGCCGCGCCAGCAGGTGAAGGTGCGGACCCTATTGGGCTTCAACCCCAGCAGTGCCGGCGGCCTCATGGGGATGGACTTCGTGACAGTTCCGGCCGGCGCAACGGTCGGCGCGGCCCTGGCTGCAGTGGCCGCAGCGGTGAGCATGCAGCCCGAGGCACTGACCAGCGTGCATGCGCTGGACGAGCGGGGCCGGCTGCGCGGCGTGGCCAGGCTAGTGACACTTCTCCAGGCGGACCCGCTGGCCCTGGTCAGCGACGTCGCCGACCCCGATCCAGTCCGGGTCAGGGCCGCGACCGACGTGGTCGACGTCGCCGTGCTGATGAGCGACTACAACCTGATTACGATCCCGGTGCTGGACGAGCGCCGCATGATGCTCGGCGTCATCACGGTGGACGACGTCCTTGAGGCCACGCTCCCCGAGGGCTGGCGTCGGCGGGAGGCGGCTGACCCGCCCAGCGCGCGCGCTGGCGAGTACGGCAGCGAGCAAGGCTAGCGGCGGACCGCGCCGGTCACCAGCCAGCGTGAGCCCCGAGCGCGCAGCGTCAGGGTCAGGAGCCTGGCTGCCATCCATACGCTGTAGGCGACCCAAAGCGCTACCAGCCCTGACCCGGTCCGCACCACGATCGTGGCGGCGGCGCCGAATACCGCAAGGGTGACCAGGCCTGCAATGGCCAGATAATCCTGGTCGCCCGCGCCGATAAGCACGCCGTCGAGCACGAACACGACGCCTGCGATCGGCTGCTGCACGACGACGACGAGCAGCACGGCGAGGAGCAGTCCGCGCACGTCCGGAGCGACGCCAAACAGGCCAGGGAGCGCTGGGCGGAGGGCAAGCAGGACGATCGAGAAGAGCGCGCCGTAGCCGGCGCCCCAGCCGATCATGCGCCTTGTCGCCGCGCGTGCACCGGCGATGTCACCGCCACCGAGCTGGCGCCCGGTGATCGCCTGCGCGGCGATCGCGATCGCGTCGAGGGCAAAGACAAACAGGTTCCAGATCCGCATGGCCACCTGATGGGCGGCGATGGCGGCGTCCGACTGACGGGCTGCGATGGCGGTCATCAGCACCAGGACCGCCTGCAGTGCCAGTGTTCGCAACACCAGCGACGCGCCTGCGGACGCCGCCGACCTGATGCCCTGACGATCCGGCCGCAATCCGATCCCGGCGGCACGAGCCCCGCGGGCAACGACCACGAGGTACGCGGCCGCAGAGCCGGTCTGCGCCAGGACGGTACCGGCTGCTGACCCGGCGATGCCCCAGTGCAGGACGAGCACGAACGTGTAGTTGAGCCCGATGTTCACTGCATTCGCGAGGACAGCCACGAGCAATGGAGTCCTCGTGTCCTGGAGCCCGCGCAGCACACCGGTGCCGGCCAGCACGGCGAGCATCGACGGCGCACCCAGCAGGCTCACCCTCAGGTAGCTGACCGCCTGGTGGCTGACCGCCTGAGTTCCGCCGAATGCCCCGGCGATCTGCGGGGCAAGCGGCCACCCGACAGCCAGTACGGCCAGCCCGATCGCGGCGGCGAGCCAGAGGCCGTCGATGCCCTGGCGGATCGCCGCGTCTTTGTGACCGGCCCCGAGCTGGCGGGCGACGGCAGCCGTCGTGCCATACGCGAGGAAGATCGACATGCCGACGAGCGTCGTAAGCGCCTGGCTGGCGACGCCAAGTCCGCCCAGCGGCACAGTCCCCAGCCGCGCGACGATGGCCGAGTCGGCGAGCAGGAACAGCGGCTCCGCGACAAGCGCCCCGAAGGCGGGCAGCGCCAGCCGCAGGATCTCGGCATCCTGCGGGTGGGTCTTAGCCAATCGCGCCCCGAGCGCGCAGGTCGGATACCTCATCGGCCGAAAGACCGAGCCCGGCCAGCACGTCATTGGTGTCAGCGCCAGGGCGCGGCGGCGCGAGCGGCGGTCCGGCTGCGGTTCGGCCGAACCGCGGCGCCGGCGCAGGCTGCGTCACGCCACCGACCTCAAGGAACGCGCCCCGTGCTCGTGCATGCGGATGCGCTGGTGCCTCAGCGGGATTGAGCACCGGCGACACGCAGGCGTCGGTGCCCGCGAACACCTGCTCCCATTCGGCCCTGGTCCGTCCGGCAAACGTGGCGGCGAACCGCTCGCGCAGCACCGGCCAGCCGTTCCGGTCGTGCTGACCGGGCAGTCCGGCGTCGGCGAGTCCGAGTCCGGCCAGTAGCGCGGCGTAGAACTGGGGCTCGAGCGCACCGACGGCCATGTACTCGCCGTCAGATGTGGCATACGTGTCGTAGAACGGCGCGCCGCCATCGAGCAGATTGACGCCGCGCTTGTCCTGCCAGGCGCCGGTGAAGCGCAGCCCGTATACGAAGGACGTCAGTAGCGCCGACCCGTCGACCATGGCGGCGTCGATGACTTGACCGAGCCCGCTGCTCGTGCGTTCCACCAAGGCCGCCAGGATGCCCAGCGCCAGCAGCATGCCGCCACCGCCGAAGTCGCCCAGCAGGTTCACCGGAGGCACCGGAGCCGCACCAGCCCGGCCGACCAGGCTGAGCGCGCCGGAGATGGCAATGTAGTCGATGTCGTGGCCGGCTGTCGGCGCCAGCGGGCCATCCTGACCCCAGCCAGTCATGCGGGCGAAGATGAGGCCGGGGTTTCGCTCCGCGCACGCTCCTGGCCCGAAGCCGAGCCGCTCGGCGACGCCTGGCCGGAAGCCCTCGACGAGCACGTCAGCGTCCTCGGTCAGCCTGAGCAGCAGGTCGATCGCCGCAGGATCCTTGAGGTTCAGGCCGATCGAGCGGCGGCCGCGGCTCAGCGGGTCGACCGGTGCTGCCGCCCGGGGGCCGCACCGCTCGGCTCGGTCGACGCGCAGAACGTCGGCGCCGAGGTCAGCCAGGATCATGCAGCCGAATGGCGCCGGAGCCAGGCTCGCGATCTCGATGACACGCACGCCGCTGAGTGGACCCATCTAGCCTCCGCACATCGAACCGACCGGACCTGAATTGATCGTAATGTGTGGTTAGGGAATGCGACGGACCTCCTGCGGCACCGCGTTCACCGAAGGCTGTCGCGCCCCGCCGTGGATTTGCCTTGCTGCGTCGCATGGGTTCCAGACCGGTGGCTCCAGCCAGGGGACAGCGGACCGGCCTTAAGCCAGGCACCGCCCGCGATGAGCGCGATCACGAGGACGGCCACGCCTGTGATGCTGGCGACGGGACTGTCGGGCCAGCTCAGCGCGAGGCGCCACAGCGTCAGCCCGGCCACGAGCAGCGCGCAGCACGCGGTCAGCAGCAGGATCCAGCGCACCGGCGTATCCGTGCCAGTCCCCAGCCCGTGCACGACGGCCACCGGCCAGCAGGCGTAGGCGGACCAGTGCACCAGGCGCCAGCTGCGCAGGCCAAGCCGCGCGCGCAGCAGGCTGGTGACGATCAGGGCGATCATCAGGTCAAAGGAGATCGCGCCGAGGCCGACCCAAAACGGCCGGTACGACGAAATGAACGGGATGAATGCGTCGGGCAGCGGGATCGACACGAAGCTGTCCAGCACCGTTGTCAGCACGTGCGCGACCGTGAACGCGAGCGCCAGCAGGGCCACGTTCCGGTGCAAAGCGAGCGTCAGGAACCTAGGCCAGCCCGCACGGTCGACGCCGATGGAGGACAGCAGGCCAAGCGCCATGCTGCCGGTGAGCAGGACCAGCGCCACGAGCCCGGTCGCCCTGGTGGCGTACCACAAGGGCGTCGATGAGGTCACGACGATCGCGCCGAGGTGCGACATACCGGTCACGCCGCGTCTCCCGGCACGTCCGTTGGCCAGCCGGCCGTTGTGTCGACAGTGCCGTCATCGCGGACCAGCCGTGCTGGCAGGCCGAGGTCGTGCAGCCAGCCGACCGCCGCGACGCCGCGGATGATGGCCGCGGTGCTGGCGATGTTCGCGTCGAGGCACGTGCCGGCCGCCACGCTGACCGTGCGCCAGCACGACCTGGCCGGCTCGCCGGTGGCCGGGTCGATGATGTGGTGCACGCGTCGGCCACCGGCAATCCAGGTGCGCACCGTCGTACTGGACGTCGCCAGGCCGCCGGAGCTGATCGTCACAGTCTGTCCGGGCGCCGAGGCGGGTGCCGCGTGGTCGTCGGTGACCCTTATGCGCCAGTGATCAGGCGGCGGGGGCCCGGCGACCGCGACGTCGCCGCCGAGGCTGACCAGGACGCCGCAGTGGAGGCTGTCGGCAACCTGCTCGGCGCACCGGTCCGCAGCCCAGGCCTTCGCCGTCGCACCAAGGTCAATCTGAGCTCCGTGGTCGAGCCAGGCACGGCGCGCGGCGCGATCGAGGTGCACGCTGCGCCAGCCGGGCAGCGGTCCGACGGAGCCGGTCAGTCGCGGCCCGGCATCGCCTGCCGCCTCGACGTCGGCGAAGTCCCTGTCGTACCCGAGCCCCGTCAGCGCGCGCGCACAAGTCGGGTCCACGTCTCCGCCGGTTAGCCTGGCCGCACGCAGCGCCGCAGCGAGGAGGTCGGCGAACGTTGCGCTCACCGCGAGCGGCTTGCCGGCCGCAGCATTGAGCCGGACCAGCTCGGAGTCAGGCCGGAACCGGCTGCACGCGAGGTCGACGTCGGCGAGTACCCGGTCGGCGATGGCCCGCGCCTGACTCATGGCCGCGGGGTCGGTGATGAGCAGCACAGCCGTCGTGCCGAACACCTCAAAGGTGTCCCTGCCGACAGGGCTGGCGCTCATGCCGTCCTTCTTCCACCGCGGGCTTCCTGCGGTCTATTGTGCACGGCTGATGACGGGCAGCAGCGCACCGCAGTCGACCTCTCTGGTAGGAAACACCAGTCAGCAGCCTGCCCCAGGCCGCCACGGCGTGTACCTTCGTAGCATGCACGGGTACACCCAAGATAAGGACGCTTACCTCAAGCGACTGCGTCGGATCGAGGGCCAGGTCCGCGGTTTGCAGCGGATGGTGGAAGACGACACCTACTGCATCGACGTGCTCACGCAGATATCGGCGGCGACGCGTGCACTGCAGGCAGTGGCCGTCGGCCTCCTGGAAGACCACCTCGGCCATTGTGTGACCCAGGCCATCGAACAGGGCGGCCCGGATGCGGAGGCCAAGGTGAAGGAGGCGGCGCAAGCTGTCTCCAGGCTGGTCAAGTCCTAGACCACCGAACTTGCCTCAGTGGCTGACCGCAGCCGCCGGACGCCAGATCGACTGGCCGACCTTCCAGAGCACTAGCCTGCCGATGATCGCTCGCCGAACCGCGGCCCGGACCTAGGGTCATCGTGCGTGCCGGTCAGCCGGCCGAACGCTCGCAGGTTGGCCAGGCTCTCGCCGCGCTTGACGCGCCAGGCGTACTCCTTCTTGATGGCAGACGCGAAGCCGATCATCAGGGCCTGATCGAAGGTGTCGTCGGCGTAGCTGAGGACACAGCCAAGCAGCCGGTCCACCTGGTCGACGGTGATCGCCGTCAGTGGCAGCCGGCCGACAAGGTAGACGTCGCCGACCGGATCGACCGCGAAGTGGACGCCATACATGCGGGCGTTGTGCTCAAGCAGGAACCGGTAGAACTCAGCGTGGTTCTCGTCGGGCTGCCGGCAGAAGAACGCCTCTACATGCAGGCTGTACGTATCTGCGATGAGCCAGGTCATGGTCTTGAGCTTGTGCTGGCCGGGCAGTGTGACCAGGTAGCTTCCGGCGACCGGTGACTCGTACTCGACGCCAAGATCCGTCAGCGCGGCGCCGAGCGCATCCGCGGCAGCCTGCTCGTCGCTCACGCGTCGACCGCGGTCGTGGCGGCGGCCGCCTCGGCGGTAACGGTCGCGTACAGGTGGAGCAGCGAGTCAACCGTGGCCGACCAGCCAAACCGCGAAGCGTGCTCCCTGGCGCCGTACGCGAGCCGAGCCAAGCCGGCGGGCGCGCCGATCAGTTCACGCACCGCCCTGGCGTAGTGGCCTGGGTCATGGGAGTCGACCAGGATGCCGGAGTAGCCATGCCGGACGGCGGTTCGCAGGCCGCCTACCGCGGCGGCCACGACTGGCGTGCCGCAGGCCTGCGCTTCCATCGCGACCAGACCGAAGGACTCCGAGTATGACGGCACCATGACCAGGGTGGCAGCCCGATACCACTGCGCCAGCTCTGGCTGCGGACACGGCGGCTCCAGCCGAACCAGGCCCGCTAGTCCCAGGCGGCCGGCGAGCTCGGTCAGGCCATCGGGATCCTGCCTGCCGGTGCCGCTCGGGCCACCAACGAACGCAACGGTGAGCCGCTCGGCCAGCTGAGGATCGTCGGCGATCATCCGTGCCGCGGCGTGCAGCACGATGTCGGGTGCCTTCAGCGGCTGAACCCGGCCGGCGAAGACGAGCACGACGCCGTCCTGGCGCAGGCCGAGCTGCTGCCGGGCCGCCGCCTGCGACCCAGGCCGAAACACCGACAGGTCGACGCCGGGGTTGATGGTGGTGACACGGGCGGGATCGGCGGCATAGTGCCCGATGAGCTGGCTGGCCTCGTCATCGGTGTTGGCCACGAGCCGGTCCGCCGACGCGATGACCTCGGCCTCGCCGCGCAGCCGGATCTCCGGCTCAGCGGAGTCGCCTGCGGCAAGCGCCGCGTTCTTGACCTTGCCAAGCGTGTGCATGGACTGGACCAGGGGGACTCCCCATCGCTCCTTGGCGACAGCAGCCACCTGTCCTGACAGCCAGTAGTGGCCGTGCACGAGGTCGTACCGGCCCGGCGCGTGTGCGGCCTCGGTCCGCAGCAGCTCGAACGTGAACTGGCACAGCTGGCCAGGAAGATCTGCTTTGTCCAGGTCTTCGAACGGCCCTGCCGCCAGGTGACGTACGAGGACGCCAGGTGCCAACTCGGCCACCTGTGGCTGGTCGCGGGAGACCGCCCTGGTAAATATGTCGACCTCCACGCCCCGCTCAGCGAGCCGCCTGGCGACCTCGACGACGTAGACATTGAGTCCTCCGGCGTCGCCGGTCCCAGGCTGCTCGAGCGGCGATGTGTGAACGCTGACGGTCGCGATGCGCCGTGGGTAGCGTCGCGGCACAGGCCCTCACCTCCGGAAGAGACCAACCCCTGGGCGGGGTTGAGTGTTCCCGCCCGACGGGACCGGCTTTACCCTATTTCACCTGCAGAAATGGCCACGTTCCCAGCATGATTTATAGGTTTTGCCCTAGCCGTAGCGGGACGGACATTCCGGGCGGGCCGGCCGGCGCGCCCGGCCAGGCTAGGATCTCGCCCATGAGCACGCTGATCATCATCAGGCACGGCGAGAGCGAGTGGAACGAGAAGGGACTGTTCACTGGGTGGGTCGACGCCCGCCTCTCGGAGCGCGGTGAGGCGGAAGCGGCGCGTGCGGGTGCGCAGCTCACCGACGCTGGCCTGCGGCCGGCCGTCGTGCACACATCGGTGCTGAGCCGCGCCATCGAGACCGCCAACATCGCCCTCGACATGGCCGGCCTGAGCTGGCTGCCAGTGCAGCGGTCCTGGCGCCTGAACGAACGCCACTACGGCGCGCTCCAGGGCAAGGACAAGGCAGCGACCAGGGCGGAGTACGGCGACGAGCAGTTCATGCTGTGGCGCCGGTCCTATGACATACCGCCGCCGCCGCTAGCCGACGACGACCCGCTGTCACAAGCGCACGATCCGCGGTATGCGCTCCTGCCCGACGAACTGCTGCCCCGCACCGAGTGCCTGCGCGACGTGGTGCAGCGGATGCTGCCGTACTGGTACGACGCGATCGTCGCGGACCTCGCCGCTGGCCGGACGCCGCTGGTCGTCGCGCACGGCAACTCGCTGCGGGCCCTGATCAAGCACCTGGACGGGATCAGCGACGCCGACATCGCCGAGCTGAACATCCCGACCGGCATGCCGCTCGTCTACGAGCTCGACGACAGATTCCAGCCGGTGCAGCCCGGCGGCCGGTACCTCGACCCCGATGCCGCGGCCCAGGCTGCCGAGGCGGTCCGCGCGCAAGGCAGCGCGAAGTCCTAGCTGGCGAGCCGTTCCCAGGGTTGGCGCCTAGCGGGCACAATCGACATGGACGCTATCCGGCGCCGGGGTGAATATTTCGCGAATAGCGGCAGCTATCGGTACTCACCAGTAGGCGGGATGAGGCTGCCCGCATAACATCAGACCGTGGAGATGGGGGTGCAAGTAGTCATGTCCTCGGACATGCCGGACGCCGACCAGTCTCTGGATGGCAGGCTGCCCCCTGGCATCAGCTCGGTACTGGCCGTGCTGCTGTCCTCAGCTGTCGTGCTCGACAGCGACGATCGGGTGCTGAGCTCGAGCGCTGCCGCGCGCGAGTTCGGCCTCGTGGACGACGACCGCCTCGTCGTTGGCGAATTGCTCGCCCTGGCCCGTCAGGTGCGCCGCGAGGGCCTGCCTCGCGAAGGCGAGATTGACATCATGACGAGCCGGTTCAACGGACGCGCGACGAGCTTCGCGGTCCGGGTGGCCCCGCTCGGGCCTGGGGTCGGCGACGGGGGCCTGATCCTGCTTCTGGCCGAGGACCAGACCGAGAGCCGACGCGTCGACGAGGTGCGTCGCGACTTCGTGGCCAACATCAGCCATGAGCTGAAGACTCCCGTCGGTGCGCTGGCCCTGCTGGCCGAGACCGTCGAAGAGGCGGCCGATGACCCCGAGGCTGTACTGCGCTTCGCCGGCCGGATGCGGCAGGAGGCGTCCCGGCTAACCGACCTGGTGCAGGACCTGATCATGCTGTCGCGGATCCAGGCCGCCGAGCCGGTGCCAGATCCGAGTCCGGTGATGCTGGACGACGTGGTCGCCGAGGCGGTCGACAGATGCCGCATGCGTGCCTCGGCCCGCGGGATCGCGCTGGAAGTCAGCGGCGAGCGCGGCATCACGATCATGGGCGATGAGGACCTGCTCGTGACCGCGCTGCGCAATCTGCTCGAGAACGCTGTCGCCTACAGCCCGGATAAGACGAGGGTGCTGATCGCGACCCGGATCGCCTCCAACTGGCAGGGGGAGATCAGCGTGACTGACCAGGGCATCGGCATACCGGAGCGGGACCGCGAGCGCATCTTCGAGCGGTTCTACCGGGTGGATCCTGCCCGGTCGCGGGCGACCGGCGGCACGGGGCTCGGACTGGCAATCGTGAAGCATGTCACGGCGGCGCACGGGGGCAGCGTCGCGGTCTGGAGCCAGGAAGGCAACGGCTCCACTTTTACGCTTCGGCTCCCGCTTCGCTCGAGGCGTGGCCTGCCGACCGATGGTAAGGATCAGCCAACAGCGCGAACTGACCCACGCAGCAGCGCGCGATCTGTCAGGGAGGCAGTTAAGTGACTCGGGTGCTCGTTGTCGAGGACGAGGAATCCTTCAGCGACGCGCTGTCGTACATGCTGCGCAAGGAGGGGTTCGAGGTCGCTGTGTGCCCCACCGGGCCGGACGCGATCGAGACCTTCGACCGGACCGGCGCCGACCTGGTACTTCTCGACCTGATGCTGCCCGGCCTGCCGGGCAGCGAAGTATGCCGGACTCTGCGGGAGCGCTCCAATGTGCCGGTGATCATGCTGACCGCTAAGGACAGCGAGATCGACAAGGTTGTCGGCCTCGAGCTTGGGGCCGACGACTACGTGACGAAGCCGTTCTCGTCACGCGAGCTCGTGGCTCGGATGCGCGCGGTACTGCGCCGCCGCGGCGACGTGGACGAGCCGATCAGCTCGATCATGGAGTCAGGCCCCGTCCGGATGGATGTGGACCGGCACGTCGTCACGGTGCGCAGCCAGCAAGTCCAGCTGCCGCTGAAGGAGTTCGAGCTGCTCGAGGTCCTGCTGCGCAACGCGGGCCGGGTCCTCACCAGGATGCAGCTCATCGACCGGGTCTGGGGTGCCGACTACGTCGGCGATACCAAGACGCTGGACGTGCACGTCAAGCGGCTGCGCGCGAAGATCGAGACCGAGCCGACGAATCCGCGGCACATCGTGACGGTCCGCGGGCTGGGCTACAAGTTCGAGCCAGTCGGCTAGCGGCGCCTGGGTCCGCTCGTCGGTGGTACGCGGCTGGCCCGTTGGTGGCACGCGGCTCGGTCGTGCGCGGCTCGCTCGTCGGTACGCCGCTAGGGCGTCGGGCTCGGCGAGGCGCTGGCACTCGGGCTGGGCGACGGGCTGGCGTGTGATGAGCGGTGGCGGGAGATCGTGACGGTAGGCGAGACGACCGGCTGCGGCGGAGCGTAGGTAACGAAGTGGGCCGCCCGCGCGAACACAGGGACTAGCAGCATGATCGGGCCGGCCTTCTGGAACGTCAGCACGATCTTGATGTCCGAGCCGCTCGCGAGAGTCTTTGTCAGGTTCGTGAGGACCACCTGCGGCCTCGGCCCGCTGAGGGACACCGGGCGCCCGAAGGCAACCGGGACGATGCCGGGCAGCGTGACGGACGCGGCAGTCCCGGGCGCGGTGATGCTGATCAGCTTGTCCGGAGCGCCGTTTTTTGTGTCCAGCAGGGAAAGGAACAAGCTGGCCGACTGGCCCGCGGCGAGGTTACGGCCAATCGGGGCGCCCAGGACGAACGCGTTCCTGATCGCGAGATTGCCGACCGTGATGCCGGCCGAGTCGGTCGGGTAGTGAAACGCAAGCGTAGGCGCATTGTTGCCCGCCTCGCATCCGGCCAGGACCGGAATCAGCGCCGCAGCTGCCACGAGCCCAAGCCGACGCGACAGCGCGCTTCCCCAGCCGCTCCCGATCACCGCATGCTCCCCTCATCGTGAGGATGTCCGTGAGACGTCTCGTGAGGACGTCCGTTCATGAGGATGTCCGTGAGACGTCGCAAAGCGTAGCCATACCACGAGTTCAGGCTGGCGCCGGCCCGGCCATCGTGCAGGGTCAGTGAGTGAGAGCGTAGATCAGCGCGGTCTGGTCATCGAGCGGATTCAGCCCGGTGGCGTACGCAACCTTGTGCGGCCCGAGCAGGATGGCCGTCGGCCCCCTGGCCTGGAGGGTGCTGGAGACACTGTCGCTCAGCAGGTCGTCTGTCTCCAGGGCCAGCCATACCTCCGCGCGCTCGCTGCCGCCAAGACTCCAGTACACGCCATCGACGCCGGCTTTGCTGCTGGTCGTATAGACGAGGTAGGCCTGCGCGTGGGCGCTGGCCACGACGTTGATGAGCCACGAGACGGTCGCGGTGCAGTTGCAGTGCGTCGGGATGAGTACCAGCGCGGCCCGCCTGAGGTCGCGCACGAGCGTCGGCGCCTGCCCGGGGACGAATATGGTCGCCGCCGGCAGCATGGTTGGAACGGTGTCCGGCTGTGGGGTAGCTGACGGGGCGGGCGCCGATGGGCTGGCTGGCGCGGATGTGGCGCGGCCTGAGGTAGCACCGCCGGCGCCGCTCCTGGCAGTTTTCGGCTGGGCTGTCGGTTTCCCGATGCTCGACAGTGGGGTCTGGTCCGAAGTGGCGGTGAACACTGTCAGCAGCGTTCCGGTGATCAGGGCCAGGATCAGGCAGCAGGCCAGCAACGGCAGCAGGATGCCGTCTTTTCCCAGTGAACCGCGCGCCCGGAGCCCGCGCTGGTGTCGCCTCTGCGCGCGCAGCTCCCGGTAGTACGCCTGCACGTCACGATCGAGTTCCCGCGCGTCGTCGGGAATCTCGATGTCGACCGGTGGCAGGCCAGTTTCGTCCCGTTCCGGTTCGCCGCCTGGGTTCACGCTTACCTCTCCGACAGGAGCGAACATCTCTTCTCAGTATGGGCCAGCGGCGGTGTCGCGCGGCAGCCCCGTCCATGCTCTTACCGCCGCTGGTACGGCTGCGGGCTGCCCCCTGCAGGTACTCCAGCGGCCGCGCCGCGCCGGCCAGCCCTTGGCCAGGCAAACTTGAATCGCAGCAGCCGCGCCATTGACCTGCACCTTTGCCGACAACGACGGCGAATCACCCCTGCTACACGTGGTAAGCTTGGGTTCAGCGGAAGGGGTACCTGCCACATGTCATTCAAGGTCGGCGACACCGTCGTCTACCCCCATCATGGGGCTGCTCGGATCGAGGAAATCGAAACCCGTGCTATCAAGGGTGAAGATAAGATCTACCTCGTGCTCAAGGTCGACAAGGGCGACCTGACGGTGCGTGTTCCCGCGGACAATGCCGAGCTTGTCGGTGTCCGGGACGTGGTCGGGCAGGAAGGTTTGGAGCGCGTCTTTGAGGTACTGCGCGCCCCGTATACGGAAGAGCCGACTAACTGGTCCCGCCGGTACAAGGCCAACTTGGAGAAGCTCGCCTCGGGCGACGTCAACAAGGTCGCCGAGGTGGTACGGGATCTGTGGCGCCGTGATCGTGAGCGCGGCCTGTCCGCCGGCGAGAAGCGGATGCTGGCGAAGGCCAGGCAGATACTGGTCAGCGAGCTCGCCCTGGCGGAGAAGACCAACGAGGACAAGGCCGAGGCCCTGCTCGACGAGATTCTCGCGTCCTGACCGACGCGTCCCTGACCGAAGCCTTTCGTGACCACCGTGGCCGGGGTGCTGCCGCGAGTGGGCATTGGTGTCGACGTCCATCCGATCGGTGCTGGCCGGCCGCTCTACCTTGCCGCGCTGTTGTGGCCCGGCGAGGACGGGCTGACCGGCCATTCTGACGGAGACGTGGCTGCCCACGCCGCGTGCACCGCGCTGTTGTCTGCGGCCGGCCTCGGTGACCTCGGCAGCCAGTTCGGGACCGACCGGCCCGAATGGGCAGGCGCTTCCGGCGCTGCGCTACTGGCCGAGACTGCCAGGCTGACGGCTGCTGCCGGCTTCTCTATCGGGAACGTGGCCGTCCAGGTCATCTGCAACCGCCCGCGAATCTCGGCCCGCCGGGCCGAGGCCGAGCAGGCACTGAGCTCGGCACTAGGCGGCGTCTCGGTGAGCCTGTCTGCGACGACGTCGGACGGGCTGGGCCTTACCGGCCGCGGCGAGGGTATCGCGGCCATTGCCACCGCGCTGCTCGGTCACGCTGGCTAGGACCGGGGGCAGGCGCTCGATCTCACCCGGCTCTGGCTACACCTCGTTCGGGGGCGTCGGCGAGCTGAACAAGCGGTGGAACACTGGCATGTCCGGGTCCTCAGGCCCGGCTGTCTCGTCAGGGTCGGCAGTCTCGGCTGTCGGCGCCGGGTTGGCCTCGTCCGTGCCACCGCTCATGTAACCGGCCTCCTCGGTGTCGATGGCGTCGCCATCGACGCTGGGCGCCAGTGACTCGGCGGGATAAGGCGTGGAGCCGTCGGCGGGCTCACCGACCGTCTCGTCGGCGCCGGGTACGTCGGCTTCGTCGGTGCTGGGGTCGCCGGCGGCGGGGTCGGCGTCCATCGCCAGCTCGGGCTGGGCAGGTTCCGTCGCCGGCTTGCCGACGTCGTCCTTGGAAGTACTGACCACAGCGCGGCCAAGCTGTAGCGACGCGGGACGGACCGGCGGCACGACCACGTGCGACGGCACGGTGGTCCACTCGTGCTGCCCCGACATGGCCTGACCCTCGGCGGGTTGCCCTTGTGCCCAGGCCGATCGGTGGACCGCGCGGCGGTCGTCGCTGCTGGCCGCACGCCTGAGCCTGGCGTGCCGGAGCATGACGACCAGCAGCGCGAACGCGACCAGTACGAGCACAAAGGGCAGGACCGCCGCCGTAATCGCGGCGGCCTGATGTGGCAGCGAACGTCCGGCGGCGTGCAGCGCGTCAGCGCCGGCCGCCGCAGTCATCACCACCAGCAGGGTGAGCCATGCGAGCACCCTGCTGGGCAGCCCGGCACCGCGCAGCGCCAGGATCGCGGCGAGCACGATGACGAGCATCGCGTCTAGCAGCAGGGGGTAGCCCCTGGCGAGGCGCGGCGTGATGCCTGCCTGCAAGGCCACCGCGCGGATGGCCGAGTACGACAGCACGAACGTGGCGGCCGCCAGCGCGGCGACGCCCAGACAGACGGCCGCTACCGCGAGGATCCGCAAGGCCCGCGGCGCCGTGTCCGGCCGCGGTGTACCGAACTCCGCTGCGCCGTCGGGCAGCTCGTCGGTCGTTAAGGTCTGCACGCTCATCGGCCTGCCGGGTCCTTCCTCATGATGGCGGTCTGACCGCGTCACCCCTAATAGTCACGAACGTTCCATGCGCATAGCAAGCAGGCGGTAGCCAGCTAACTGGCGAGTCGCGGGAGAATGGCAGGAGAACGGGCGGGAACGCGCCGCGTTGCGTCAGGTCGGTCCTGCCCGCGATCGCGGCGTCAAAGGAGGACGACATGCCCTACTACCGCGTGGCCGGCGAGATTCCGCGCAAGCGCCACGTCCGCTTCCGCGGTCCAGCGGGGAACCTGTATGCCGAGGAACTGATGGGCGAGGAGGGCTTCGTCTCCGACTCTTCCCTGCTCTACCACGAGCATCCGCCGACGGCGATAGTGAAAAGCGAGGGCCTGACCGACCCGGCTGGCCAGGCACAGCTAGCGCCAAATCATCCGCTGCTGCCGCGGCACTTCCGCACGCAGGACCTGCCCGCTGGGGGCGACCTGGTCCTCGGCCGGCAGCTGATGATGGCCAACGACGACGTACGTATCTGTTTCGCTGCCGCCGGCGCCGACTCGGAGTTGTACCGCAACTCCGCTGGCGACGAGGCCGTGTACATACGGTCGGGATCGGCGACGTTCGAGTCGGTGTACGGCACCATCCAGGCGCGGTCCGGCGACTACGTGATCGTGCCGCGTGGCACCATCCATCGCTGGCGGCCAGCAGGCGGCGATGTGCATGCGCTCGTCATCGAGGCGCGCGGTCACATCCGGCCGCCCCGCCGGTATCTGTCGCAGTTCGGGCAATTCCTGGAGCACGCTCCGTACTGTGAGCGCGATCTGCGCGGACCCGACGGCCCGCTGCGCGCCGAGGGCGAGGACGTCCCCGTGATCGTGCGGACCGCGGCGGGCCTGACGAGGCTGACCTACGCCTATCACCCGTTCGACGTCGTCGGGTGGGACGGCTACCTGTATCCGTACGCGTTCAACATCGCCGACTTCGAGCCCATCGTGAAGCGCACCCATGCCCCGCCGCCCGTGCACCAGACGTTCGAGGGCCCGAACTTCGTGATCTGCTCGTTCTGCCCCCGGCCGCTGGATTTCGACCCCGAGGCCGTGCCGATCCCCTACAACCATCACAACGTCGATTCCGACGAGATGATGTACTACGTGGCCGGCGACTACTCGGCGCGCAAGGGCTCGGGCGTCAGCCTCGGCTCGATCACCCTCCATCCGTCCGGGTTCACCCACGGCCCGCAGCCCGGAGCGGTCGAGTCCGTCATCGAGGCGATGGCCGCAGGCAAGACTACGACCGACGAGACCGCGGTCATGGTAGATACGTTCCGGCCCCTGCTGCTGGCTGGGTCGGCCCGCGCCGCCGAGGACCCGGAGTACGCCTGGAGCTGGACTAACGCCGCACGCGGCAAAGTCAGCCCGGAGGGCGCCGATCAGGGCCCCGGTTTCTGATCCATCCTTGGGCGAAGGATTCGGCTCAGTCGGCTGTGCTGAATGCTTCGCGATCATGGGCGACGCGGCCTCGCCTTCGCGAAACGGCTAGACCATGATCTTGCCGCCGGAGATATCCAGCGTCGCGCCGGTGATCCAGGATGATGCGTCTGAGGCGAGGAACAAGGTCGCGGCAGCGACGTCAGCGGGCTGGCCGATGCGGCGCAGCGGGAAGCTGGCGCCAAGCTCGGCCCGCTGCTCAGCTGACATCCACGCGCGCATCTTGTCGTTCTCGGTCGCGGACGGGGCGACGCAGTTGACCCGGATGCCGCGCGGAGCTATCTCAGCGGCCAGGTGACGGGTGAAAGCGATCACGCCGGCCTTGGCGGCTGCGTAGGCCGCAGCCGACCGGGCTGCCTGACGCGCCGCGGCCGATGACATCGTGACGATGGCGCCGCGGCCATGCTCGAGCATCGCCGGGAGTACGGCGTGCACTGTGTAGAACACCGAATTCAGGTCCGTCTCGACGACCTCTCGCCAGTGCTCCGGGCGCTCGGATTCCGTCGGCACCGGCATGCCCGCACCGCCGGCGAAGGCGGCGAGAATGTCGGCCGGACCGAGCCTGGCCGCTACCGTGTCCGCCATCTGCGTGAGGTCGGACGGCACGGTGCAGTCGGCCGCAACCCAGATGGCACGCCCGCCACGCGAAGTTATAAGGGCCGTGGCCGCGGTCAGGGCAGCCTCGTCGCGGCCGACCAGCGCTACCGCCGTCCCGTTCGCGGCGAACGCAGCAGCGGTCGCCGCGCCGATTCCGCGCGAGCCGCCGGTGACGACCGCAACCTTGCCGACCAGGTCCGGATAGCTGCCGATCGCGGCGATGCCGGAGACGGCCTCGATCGAGTCGTTCATCTCACGTTCCTTTCGGCAGCGGAGTGGCAAGCTCCAATTAAGCTTAGATGACTAAGCATTAGACGTCAAATGATAGACTCACGGCGCTCCCGGACTCGGCGCGAGCCGTCAGCTGCAAACGGCCGCAGCGGGCCGTGCCAGCGGGGCGCGGCTGATCGCCCCGAGCACCATGGCGACCACAGCCGGGTCGCTGGGCAGCTCCGTGTGACTGACGGCGAGCGCGGGACAGACGGACTGCACCGGCACGTCGATCGCGCCCGCCAGCCGAGCCGAGTCAGGCGGACTGACGACGTCATCGCCTGAGGTCCACAGCGACAGCCAGGGCGGGAGCCGGTCGCTCGTGGCGACGTCAAGGCTGGTCAGCAGCGGGCTGCCGGGGACGAGCTGCTGGCAGGCGGTCGGACACTCGCCCGGCACCAGCGCCTGCGCCGCAGCGGCCAGTTCGGTGCCGTGGAACGGCGCGCCGAGCGTGACGACGCGCCGGGCCCTGGCCGCGCCGTCATCACGCCGGGCCCACAGCAGCACCACGACGCCGCCAGCGGAGTACCCGATCACGTCCACGGACGGAGCGCCCCTATGCACGGCCTGCTCGACGGCAGCGTTCAGCAGAGCAGCGTCGGTGACCAGGCTCCCAGTGCCGGTCCCCGGCAGCCGCAGCACGATGGCTTGGCGGCCATCAGCCCGGATCCGGCTGGCCAGCGCGTCCAGGGAGCCGGTCTCGCCACCATAACCAGGCACCAATAGGACTGGTCCGAGCCGGTCCTGAGCAGGCGCGACACTGTCGGATCGCCCAGGCCGGACAGCGTGTCCCGCCGCGTGCGCGCGCTGAGATGCGTGACCCGGTTGATGTGGGGCGCTCGAGGGCGCAGTGATAGCAAAGGCGGCCGCCGCGAGCACCACCACCGTGACCACCGCGGCGCCGAGAATCCGCCGCGGGCGCGACACAGCGGCCAGCCTCGAGCCCAGTCCGCTGCGTAGTCGGCGACCAGGCCCGTCCATGGCCACCACCGTACGAGACCAGCGGCGCTGGTCTGCTCAGCGTGTTGCCGTAGCGAGCCGGGTACAGCGAGGATTGAGCCAGCCATGGCCGACAGAACGGAGCAGCACATGACGAGCCTGCCGGAGCGGGCGCGGGAGCTCATCGACGGGCCGAACTTCGCTACGGTGACGACGATCCAGCCTGACGGCGCGCCGCAGGCGAGCGTCGTCTGGATCAAGCGCGACGGCGACGACGTGCTGTACTCCACAGTCAAGCACAGGCGCAAGTACCGGAACCTAGTCGCCGATCCGCGGACCAGCCTGGTGATCTACGAGGCCGCCAACCCGTATGAGTACCTGGAGATCCGGGGCATGGCGACGATCACCGACGATCCGGACGGCTCACTGATCGAGGAGCTGGCGCAGAAGTACACGGGAGAGTCGTTCCAGGATGCGCCCGGTAACCAGCGGGTGATTGTGCGCGTCAGCCCGTCGCACGTCGTCATCGGCAGCTGAGGCAGCCCACGACGGACGCAGCCCGCCAGCACGCCCGCTGCCCGCCAGCACAGCGTCGGGCCGGCCGCGTCCCGTAACCTTGGCCTGTGACGCTACGCCTGCATGACACCGCGACGCGCTCGGTGCGCGAGTTCTCTCCCCTTCAGCCGGGGAAGGTCTCGCTCTACCTGTGTGGCGCGACAGTGCAAGCACCTCCGCATATCGGGCATATCAAGTCAGGTATCAACTTCGACATCCTCGTCCGCTGGATGCGGGCGTCCGGGTACGACGTCACCTACTGCCGTAATGTCACCGACATCGACGACAAGATCCTGCGCACCGCCGAACAGGAGGGGACGCAGTGGTGGTCCGTCGCCGAGCGTAATCAGCGCGCTTTCACTCGTGCTTATGACGCCCTCGGCTGCGAGCCGCCGGACGTCGAGCCGCGAGCGACCGGCCACGTTCCCGAGATGATTGTCCTCATGCAGCGGCTGATCGATTCCGGGCATGCCTATGCCGCGGAGGGCCATGTCTACTTCGACGTCCGCTCGCTGCCCGACTACGGCTCGCTGTCGGGCCAGCGGCTCGAGCTCGTGCGCGCTGCCGAAGACACCGAAGACGACACCGCCAAGCGCGATCCGCGCGACTTCTCGCTGTGGAAGGCCGCCAAGCCGGGCGAGCCTTCCTGGCCGACGCCGTGGGGTCCAGGCAGGCCCGGTTGGCACCTGGAGTGCTCGGCGATGTCGACCAAGTACCTCGGCGCGACGTTCGACATCCACGGTGGCGGCCTGGACCTGATCTTCCCGCATCACGAGAACGAGCTGGCCCAGTCCCACGCGGCCGGGGACGGCTTTGCCCGGTACTGGGTGCACAACGGCCTGCTCCGTATCGGCGGCGAGAAGATGAGCAAATCCGTCGGCAACTCGCTCCTGGTCGACGCCATGATCACCGAGGTGCGACCGGTGGAGTTGCGCTACTACCTGGGTCAGGCGCACTACCGCTCGGAGGTCGACTACTCCGTTGCGGCGGTGACCGAGGCCGCGACGGCCTATCGGCGGCTTGAGGGCTTTGTCACCAGGGCCGTTGAGATGCTGGCCGGCGACGGCGGAGCGGCCGACAATGGCGCGCCGAGCAGTTCGTCCGTGCCGGCCGCGTTCAGCGCGGCGATGGATGACGACCTGGCCGTGCCGCAGGCGCTCGCGATCGTGCATGATTCCGTTCGGGACGGGAACGCGGCCCTTGCGGCGGGCGACGCCGCTGGCACGGCGAAGCTGCTCGCGGAGGTCCGGGCCATGCTGTCGGTGCTCGGCCTCGACCCGCTCGCCGCCCCGTGGGGCGCGGGCGACGCCGGAGGCGACTTGCGCCCCGTGGTGGACGCTCTGATCAGCGTCGCGCTTGACCAGCGGCAGGCGGCTAGGGCGCGCAAGGACTTCGCAGCTGCCGACGCGATCAGGGACCAGCTTCTCCAGGCCGGCGTGGTAGTTGAGGACACCGCGCGCGGACCACGCTGGGAGCTGCGGTCATGACCGGGCGAACCACCGGCGGCGGCCGGACGAAGTCGGGCAAGCCGCGTCCGGGCACCGGCGGATACGGCAAGCGGAAGCTCGAGGGCAAGGGTCCGACGCCGCCCGCGGACATGCGCCCTGGTCATCCCGCACAGCGCCGGGCGGCTGCACAGGCTAAGAAGGCCGTCCAGGGCAAATCGGGCGGCTCGGGCGGCACAAGCGGGCGTGCTGGCGCGCAGGGCGGGAGCGCGCGATCCGCGATAACACCGCCCGGGCGGCGCGGCGCGTCCCAGGTACGCGGCGCTGGCGGCTCGGTGGCCGAACTCGTGGCCGGCCGCAACTCGGTCCTTGAGGCTCTACGCGCCCGTGTCCCGGCCTCGGCGCTCCACGTCGGGCCCCGGCTGGACAACGATGAGCGCATCGGGCTGGCCGTGATGCTGGCCGCCGACGCCGGCATCCCGGTAGTCGAGGCGGGCCGCGCCGAACTGGACCGACTCACGAGCGGTGCCATTCACCAGGGCGTGGCGCTGCGCATCAAGCGCTACTCCTACGCCGACCCCGCCGACCTCGTGCAGGCCGCCAGGGACGCGGGAGAGCAGCCGCTCATTGTCGCGCTGGATGGCGTGACCGATCCGCGCAATCTAGGCGCGGTCGCGCGTTCGGTGGCGGCGTTCAGCGGCCACGGGATCCTCGTGCCTACCCGGCGCTCGGCCGGCGTCACGGCTGGTGCCTGGAAGGCCTCGGCGGGCGCGCTGGCCAGGGTACGTGTAGCCCAGACCGCGAACCTCACTAGAGCGCTGGCGGTCTACCAGGAAGATGGCTTGTTCGTCGCCGGCCTAGACGCGAGCGGACCGACGGCCGTCGGCGAGCTGGGGCTGGCCGACGCGCCCCTGGTGCTCGTCGTCGGCTCGGAAGGCAAGGGCCTGTCGCGGCTGGTGGCCGAGCGCTGCGACGTGATGACCCGGATTCCGATTACTGGCCCCGCTGAATCACTCAACGCGGGCATCGCGGCCAGCATCGCTCTCTATGCAGTGACTCAGCTTCGCGCGCAGCACGACTGAGGCGCACGCCCCGGCGCGCGCGACCCTGCGCTGGCACTATCGCGCCCCTAAGGTGGAGGCAGGGGAGGTAGTCGTGCCATGGACCCTCGCGAGCCTGCCTGGACAAGCCAGCCCGATCAATCCGGGAGCGCCTCGCCTGACGCCGCCCGCGCCCGGCTGGTGACCGAACTACGTCGTCGGGGCGGCGGGTTCAGCCGGACCGTGCAGGACGCGTTCGCGCGCGTGCCGCGGCATGTGTTCGTGCCCGAGGTCGGTGCCGCGGACGCCTACCGGGACGAGGCCTTCGTCATCAAGTGCGGGCCTGATGGCCTGCCAGTGAGTTCCTCGTCTCAGCCAGCGATGATGGCGATCATGCTGGACCAGCTCGATCTCCGGCCTGGTCACCGCGTACTGGAGATCGGGACCGGGACCGGCTACAACGCCGCGGTGATGGCGGCGGTTGTTGGCCGCGGCGGCCAGGTGGTCACCATCGACATAGACCAGGACCTCGTCGCCCGCGCTCAGTCGAGCCTGGTCAGAGCCGGGTCCAACGACGTAACGGCGCTGTGCGCCGACGGCGGATACGGTGATCCGGCAGGCGCGCCCTTCGACCGCATCATTGTGACGGCAGGTGCCTGGGACATCGCGCCAGCCTGGCTTGACCAGCTCGGCCCGGGCGGCCATCTGGTGCTGCCGCTATCGGTCCGGGGGATCCAGCTGTCGGTGGCGCTCGAGCGGTCCGGCGAGGACTGGGTGAGCACGTCGGCCTGGCGCTGCGGGTTCGTGCGGATGCTGGGGGCATTCGCCGGACCGGAGCACGTGCTACAGCTTGGCGATCCGGAGACTCTGTTTGTCCAGATGTCCGACGGTAGCCCGGTGGACGGGCCAGGGCTCCAGCGCGCACTCGCCGGGTCCGCGACGGATGTCCCCGTTACCGCCGTGCCAATCGGCCTGGACGATGTCGCCGACCTGGATCTATGGTTGTCGCTCACCACCCCGGACCTGGCTCGCCTGACGGTCCTTGCGGCACCTGGCGGCTCGCATCCGCTGGCGCCGGTGCTGCCCGTCGGCGGGCTCGTCGGCCACGGCACCGACCCAGGACAGATTGGCATCGCCATACTGCTGCCGAGCGATGTCGCTAGCAGCAGCCCCGTCGGGCCGGTCGGGTCGGCCTCGCCTGGGGTCGTGTTCTCCGGGTTTGGTCCGGGCGGCGCGGCAATCGCCGCGAGGCTGGCCGACCGGACTGTCGAGTGGGCTGACAGCGGGCGTCCGGGTGCGCAGGAGTTGCAGCTGGCTGTGCGACCTGCCCGCGCCGGACGGGAGCGGGTGCCGCTCGTCGGTCTTGTCCTGCGGCGCCCGAGCGTCACGATCAGTGTCGGCTGGCCCGGCTAGGCAGGTCGCGCTCGCTCGCTGCTCTCGGACAGCAGCGGGGCCGGACCCACGATCAGCGGATCGGGCCTGGCGGTCAGGTGCTCGTCTCGACCTTCGTACGGGACCTTGCTCAGCACGTACCGCATCGCCTCGAGACGGGCGCGCTTCTTATCGTTGCTCTTCACGACGGTCCACGGAGCCTCGGCGAGATCGGTATAGAAGAACATGGCTTCCTTGGCGTCGGTGTAGTCGTCCCACCTGTCCAGGGAGGCCAGGTCGATCGGACTGAGTTTCCACCGCTTGACCGGGTCGTGCTGGCGGTGGACGAAGCGCCGCAGCTGCTCCGCCCTGGTCACGGAGAACCAGAACTTGATCAGCGTGATGCCGTCCCTGGCCAGCATCCGCTCGAACTCCGGCGCCTCCCGCAGGAACTCCAGGCTTTCCTCGGGACGACAGAACCCCATGACGCGCTCGACACCTGCCCGGTTGTACCAGGACCGGTCAAACATCACGATCTCGCCGGCGGTCGGCAAGTGCGCGATATACCGCTGGAGATACCACTCGGACTGTTCCCGATCCGTCGGCTTCTCCAGGGCCACTGTCCGGGCGCCGCGAGGGTTCAGGTTCTCGGTGAACCGCTTGATCGTGCCGCCCTTACCCGCCGCATCGCGGCCCTCAAAGACAATGACCAGCCGGCCGCCAGAGGCCTTGACGTGGCGCTGGAGCTTCAGCAGCTCGATCTGGAGTGCGCGCTTGGCCAGCTCGTACTTCCGCTGACCCAAGCGGTCGGAATATGGGAAGTCCTGGCGCCAGGTCTCAGCGACTCTGCCATCGCGCTGCACCAGCTCGGGGCCGTTCTTGCCCGGCCGGATGCGATAACCGAGCTGCGCAGCCAGGTTGTTCAGCAGCTCGCCGGTGCGGATCTCACTATGCTTGCGGCTGCGACCAGATCCACCGGCTGGCGCGCTCGCAAGTGCGGTCACCGCTGTGCGGTCCTGCGGGCACGCGCGCCCGTTGTCACGGCCGTGGTCGGCGCGTACTGGCCGCCTGCCGTCCTGACAAGGTTCACCGCTCCCCCGTTCCTGCGGCCGCAGCCGCTGGCGCAGCTGTCAGTACGAGCGACCAGGTGTAGATACCCGAGCCCCGTTGACCGCACACCCGGCCGGTGCGGCTCCGGCGTGCCAGCCCGGCCCTGGCCGGAGCCATCTTGAGATCTGCCTTGGTCAACCAACAGCGACGTCTAAACGTCTAGAAGTCCGAACAAGTCTTCTTTTACAGCGCTGCCTTGCTTTAGTCGCAGTTTGTGATTACTGCATTCTGGGGGCGAACTAACGAGGGTGGCCATGAGGCATTCAGTTCGGCGGTGGCTGTACTGCGCGGCGGCGTTTGCGGCGGTCGGGGGATCTGCATTCTTCCAGGCTGGGTCGGCCGGCGCGGCGGTCATAGCGCCCGGGGACGCCGCAGCGAACGCCGGGACCGCGACCTACGTTCCGCCGGCGAAGACCTTGTACTTCGGCGACCACGGGCCAGCCGTCCGTAGCGTCCAGAACCGACTGAACCAGCTGGGCTACTACGCCGGACCTGCGGACGGCCAGTACGGCCCTGATCTTGAAGAAGCCGTGTGGGCGTTCAAGGAGGTTCAGGGCCTGCCGATGAACGCCGACACCAACTCGGTCATCACTTACGCGTTCCGGCACGCGCTGGTGAATCCGCGGCAGCCGTACTCGAAGTACCCTGGGGGCGGCGCCGGGCGCATCGAGGTCAACCAGAGCATCCAGGTCCTGGTCCTGTACCGGGACAACAAGCCGCATCTGATCCTGCACATCTCATCAGGCGGCCGCTATTACTACTGCAATCAGGGCAGCTGCGGCTACGCCATCACGCCTGACGGCAAGTACTCGGCACTGTCGTACCTGCAAGGCGATATCAAGGTCCCGCTCGGGTACATGGAGAATCCCGTCTTCTTCATTGGCCGCGCGTATGCCATTCACGGCGGCGACGCAGTGCCGTGGTATCCGGCCTCGCACGGTTGCGTCCGTCTCTACGACGATGTCGTGAACTGGTTCCACACGCAGGTGCAGATCGGGGTTACCCACATCTACATTTTCGGCACGGCGCCCCAGTACCTCGGCTAGCTCGGCTAGCTCGCCCAGCTCAATCTGCCCGCTCGCCGTGCACCTGGCTGGGCGGCGGCTCCGGCGCGCCGGCAGAGCCCGGCAAGAACCAACTTGTAATCTTGCTCAGGGCAACGGCCGTTAGCTTTAGACGGCTGGAAATCGCGACAGGTCTCCTTTGGCCGTGCCACAATGCTTTACTGCACCCGCGGCGCGTACTAACAAGGGGTGACGATGAGGCACGCAGGTCGGCGGTGGCTGTTTTGCGCGGCGCTGCTGACCGCTGTCGGGACGTGGGTGTCTCTTCAGGTTGGACCGGCTAGCGCGACCCTCATCACCACAGCCGGGCACGCGGCCTCGAATGCGCGGACGGCGGCGAACGTGCGGACAGCGGCGGCTGGCTACGTCGCGCCGACGAAGAACTTGTACTTCGGCGACCACGGGCCAGCGATCAGGAGCATTCAGAGCCGCCTGACCCAGCTGGGTTACTACGCCGGGCCTGCGAGCGGGCGGTATGGCTCCAACCTCGAAGAAGCCGTGTGGGCGTTCAAGGAGGTACAGGGCCTGCCGATGAACGCCAAGACCAACTCGGTCATCACCACCGCGTTCCGCCAGGCCTTGGTTCACCCGAGGCAGCCGTACTCTCGGTTCCCGCGGGGCGGCGCCGGGCGCATCGAGGTCAACCTCGGCATCCAGGTGCTGGTGCTGTACCGGCACAACAAGCCGTACCTGATCCTGCACATCTCGTCCGGCGGCGGTTACTACTTCTGTGCTGCGCCGGGTAACTGCGCAGACGCGGTGACGCCGGACGGTAGCTACACGGCGCTGTCGTACCTGCCCGGAACCATCACGGTGGCGCTCGGCCTGATGGAAAATCCGGTCTTCTTCATCGGCACCGTCTACGCCATTCACGGCGGCGAGCCGGTCCCCTGGTACCCGGATTCACATGGCTGCGTGCGGATCTACTCCGACGTGGTGAAGTGGTTCCACAATCACGTGCAGATCGGATCGACGCCTATCTACATCTACGGCAAGGCACCTTATCGGCCCCGTTTCGCCGAAGCCAGCGCCCAGTAGCTGCCGCCCAGTAGTGACCGCCAGTCTTACCGTCGCTTGATCGGGCCCATCTTGAGCAGACGCCACCACGTGATGAGCGCGAAGCCGAGGGCAAGCAGGAGCAGCACCGCCATGTCGGTGAGCCACGTCCGCGCGTTGTGGTCCCATAGCGGATCGGTGCCAGCGGCTGATGGCTTCGCCGCATCCGTGCCCGGGGAGGCGCTCGGGCTGGGCGTCGTGCTCGTCTTACTCGTGCTGGTGATCTTGGCGACTGTCACCGGGGCGGCCGTCGGCAGCGCGGTCACCTTGGCTCCGCCGCCGGAGAGCGCGGTGGGCGGTATCACCGCGTTCAGGTTCACTGTCGACCCCGTGGCCGCATAGCCCCACCGCGACGGTGCGAACCAGGAGACCTCCTCCAGACCCGCCTTCCCGTGCAAGGGGAAGATGCCTCCGCTGAGGACGACCTGGAACATGACCACGACCACTAGAAGGGGCATGGCCTTGTCCGAGGTGTCAACGATCGAGGACAGGAGCAGGCCGAGGGTCATGGACGCGACGCCCAGCGCGAACATGGCGAGCATCAGCTCCACCATTGGCTGGCTAGTCAGGATGGCGCCGTGCTTTGGCAGCGGGCGCCCTGTGAGCCCGACGGCTACGAGGACAACCGCCTGCAGGCCGCTGATCAGACCGAGGACGACGAGCTTCGAGATCAGATACGCCCCTGCGGACAGGCCGGCCGACCGTTCCCGGCTGTAGACGGATCTTTCCTTGACGATCTCCCAGATCGCGTTCGCCGTGCCGCTGAGGCACGCGCCGACGGCCAGTACGAGTAGCAGCGAGGTCGCGTCGACGTTATCCGGGCCGACCAGGCCCATTGGCGCGGGAATCACGCGGACGAGCAGACCCAGCGCTATCGGCAGACCGGCCAGCACGCCCAGGTAGAGCCGGTCTGACGCGATGACGGCTAGGTAGCGGCGGCACAGCGTGCGCATATGCGCCAGCTTGTTCCGGGACGCTGGCGGCGTCGGGGCGGGAGTGGCGGGCCCGGTCGGAGCGGCCGCACTGTTCATCTCCGACGCGATGTACCGGCGGTAGTACGGCGTCGCCCTGAACTCCGCCGCCCAGTCCCGGCCCGGCTGCGTCTCGAATGCTTGGAACACCTCAGCCCAGTCCGACTTGCCGAAGTGCCGGAGACCGTCGGCGGGCGGACCGAAGAACGCCACCTTGCCGCCGGGCACCAGGACGAGTAGACGGTCGCACAGGTTGAGGTTGGCGACGCTGTGGGTCACCACGATCACCGTGCGGCCGTCGTGGGCCAGCTTGGCCATCTGTTCCATCACCGACTTGTCGAGGCCCGGATCCAGGCCGGACGTGGGCTCGTCCAAGAACAGCAGTGAAGGCTTGGTAAGTAGCTCAAGCGCCACGTTGACGCGTTTTTGCTGGCCGCCCGACAGCGCGGACGTTCTCGTGTCTGCGTGCGCCGTCAGCGACAGTTCGGCCAGGACTTCGTCGATCCGGCGCCTACGCTCCTGCTTGCTGGTGTCCCGCGGGAAGCGGAGCTGAGCAGCGAACTCCAGCGCGCGCCTTACCGTCAGCTGCGTATGCAGGATGTTCTCCTGCGGGACCAGCCCGATCCGGTGCCGCAGTTCGGCGTAGCTCTTGTAGAGGTCGCGGCCGTCGTACAGGACCTGGCCTTCATTGGCTGGCGCCGTTCCGGTGAGCGCGCCGAGCAGCGTGGACTTGCCGGCGCCGCTCGGGCCGATGACACCGAGCAGGCATCGCTCTCCGAGCGGGAAGCTCATGCGGTCAAGCAGCACCTTGCCGCCGGGCAGACGGACTGTCAGCTCGTGAGCACTCAGCGAGATGTCGCCTGTGTCGAGGAACTCCTGGAGCTGGTCGCCGACGCGCCGGAACGTCGCGGGTCCGACGCCGATCAGGTCCGTTTCAGTGACTGGTGCGACAGTGACGCGTTGCCCGTTCAGGTACGTGCCGTTGTGACTGCCCAGGTCGGCGATCTCGTAACTACCGCGACTCGTCCGGCGCAGCTCGGCGTGATAGCGGGAGACGCTGAGGTCGGAGACGACGACGTCGTTATCTGTTGCGCGGCCGATGCGCAGCTTCCGGGTTGGCAGGCTCAGCACCGCGCTCGGGCTGCGGCCGCTGCCGGACGCCCGGGGCGTCGCGGGGATGGCCGGCGCAGCCGGGCCGGCGGACAGAAGGGGGCCGGCGGCGGGAGCCGGGATAGCGGCTGCCGCCGGAGCGGCCGGCTCGGCGGACTGCAGGACCGCGGTCGCCGCCTGCACCTGTACCGGCGCCGCGCTGGCGTCCGCCGGTGCGCCAATCACCGTGCACCTGAGCAATGGGCCGTCATCGGGGTGGCCGAGGCGCACAGCGCAGTTGCCGGTGATGGCCACCTGGCGGATCCGCTGCCGGTCCACGAAAGTGCCGTTCGTGCTGCCGGCGTCCTGAAGCTGCCAGCCGCTGGCGTGCCGCTCCACAGTGGCGTGCTGCCAGGACACGCGCGCATCGGACACGACGATATCCGCCTGGGGGTCACGTCCGACCCGGTACGCGGATCCAGCCTGGAGCAAGCGGTCCACGCCCGCCCCCTTGATGTGCAACTGCTGACCCGCGACGGGCCGCGCCGCTTGCTGCGTCCGCACCGGCTCGGCGCTCATTGGCTCAGTGGTCATTGTCCCAGCGATCATTGACTCGAGTGCCTATGCGCCAACTGTAGAGCGAGAGGTCCGCAGAAAGGATAGGGCGGCGGATTATTCGGCACGGTTCGACAAAGCCGCCATTTGACAGTTGCCGTCCGGCAAACTGGATACTTAGATCGCCCAGTGTGTTAACGGTCCCGCCCATTCTGTCGTCAGTAGCCGCGTCGCACCATGCCGGGCAGGAGGAGCGGTGAGCGAGCCAACGCCCGGCACGTCCGGTGAGTTTAGCGGCTCCGGTCAATTCAGCGTCGGTTCGCTGATCGCTGGATACCGGCTCGAGGAACGCATCGGCCGAGGCGGCATGGCCGTGGTGTTCCGCGCTTATGACGCCAGGCTGGACCGGCAGGTCGCGCTCAAGGTCCTTGCACCCGCGCTCGCTGAGGATGACGCGTTCCGGCAGCGATTCATCCGCGAGTCACGGGCTGCGGCCGCCGTCGACGATCCGCACATCACGCCGGTGTTCGAGGCGGGCGAGGGCGACGGTGTGCTGTTCATCGCGATGCGCTACGTCCGCGGCGGCGACGTAAGGTCGCTCATTGACCGGCTCGGCCCGCTGCCCCCCGCCCGGGTCGCCGAGATCGTGTCACAGGTCGCATCGGCACTAGATGCGGCGCACGCGCGCGGCCTCGTGCACCGGGACGTGAAGCCGGCCAACATGCTGCTGGAGACGAGCCAGGCTGCTGACCGGCCCGATCATGTCTACCTGTCGGATTTCGGGCTTAGCAAGACTTCGCTGGCCGCCGCTGGCCTGACCGCGAGCGGCCAGTTCCTCGGCACGGTGGACTACGTCGCGCCTGAGCAGATCGAGGGCCGACCTCTCGACGGCCGGACCGACATTTACGCTCTCGGTTGCTCGGCCGTCGAGATGCTCACCGGTGAGCCGCCGTTCCGGCGCGCCACGGACGTGTCGGTCATGTTTGCGCACCTATCCGAGCCGCCTCCGCTGGTCCGGCAGCGCAGGCCCGACCTGCCGCCGGACATCGACCAGGTCATCACCAGGGCGATGGCCAAATCTCCGGCCGACAGGTATGCCACCGCGCGCGAATTTTCTGCGGCGCTGCGCCAGATTGTCGGGGGCGGCCTCGGCTTCGGCACGCAGGACATCAAACCCGCGAGCCACCCGGCGACTCAGATCGTCAGGGCAGCCACTCCGGATCGGCCGCTTCCGGCGGGGGTTTCGCCTGACCGCGAGCTGCCCGCCGCTACGCCAGTGCCCGCGCTGACACAGCCGTCTGACTACCGGTGGGCAACGCGGACCGGTCGCACCAACCCGGCTGCCGCCGGCGCCGAGAGCTTCCGGGCTGGTCCGGCGAGTGCCCGGACGCAGACCGCGGCGCCCGTCACACCGGGCTGGCGATCGCCTCCGGTGATCGCGGCTGCGGTCGCGGTCGCGCTGCTCGTGGGCGGCGGCGCCTACGTCCTGTCAGCCCGCGGGCATGCGGCCACTGGTTCCGGCGGTTCCTCTCACGCTGGGTTCGCGTCGGCGCTGACGTTGCCAGGCTGCAGCACGGCCACGGCCGCAGCGACGACCTTGAATCGCGTCACGACTGCTACGACGATGATCGGCGGGAGCCCGTTCGGCGCAGCGGTCACCCCGTCCGGGCAGTACTCGTTCGTCACGGTCGGCGACGCGATCGATCTGCTGCACAACGGCAGCTCCCTGAATCCGACGCTTGCCCGCACGATCCCGGCCCCCGGGGCCGGCCGGGACGCGGAACTGACCACGGACGGGAAGTACCTGGTCGCCGCCGCAGGAAGCGGGGCCGTGGTCGTCAACGTTGCCGACGCCGAGCAGGGTGCGGCGAACCCCATCGTGGGCTCGCTCACCAGCCCGTCAGGCTCGGGCGCCAGCCAGGTCCTCATCACGCCCGACGGCCACTTCGTCTTCGTCACCTTGCAAAGCAGCGCCGAGATGGCGGTATTCAACCTCCAGCAGGCGCTGACGCAAGGATTCAGCTCGTCGGACTTCATCGGGTATATCCCACTTGGTGAGCAGCCTGTCGGCATGACATCCGACGGAACCTGGCTGTACGTCCCCGACTTCTCGGGACACCTGAACGTGCTCAGCCTGAGCCGCGCGGAGACCGATCCGGCCCACTCAGTCGTGTCAAGGGCACCCGCTGGCTGCCAGCCAGCCAGGGTCCTGCTCTCGCCGGATCACCAGGTGATCTGGGTTACAGCGCGGGAGAGCGATGCGTTGCTGGGATTCAGCGCCACAAAGCTCCGGACCGCGCCCGGCCACGCGCTGATCGCGAAGGTCATGGTAGGCGAGTTCCCGCTCGGGGAGGCGTTCATAGATCACGGCACGCGGATCATCATCGCCGACTCGAACGCGAATGGCGTGAAGGGCGCTCCGTACAACATCGCCATCGTGAGCACGGCCGACGCCCTGAGCGGCAAGCCTGCGTTGCTCGGATACGTGCCGACGGGCCCGGTGCCGCGCCAGTTCGCGGTAGTGCCCGGCGGCGCCACCGTGCTGGTCACAATCGAAAACGCGCACGCGATTGAGGCCATCAACGTGGGAGACCTGCCATGACTGCACCGGCACTGACTAGAGCCACTGGACGAACGGCCTCGCGGCTACCCAGATGCCGTAGCATCGGGCCAATGAGGCATCCGCGATGACGAGCACGGTGACGCGCAGCATGCGGCGCCCTCCGCGTGGCGGTCGGCGCGCCCGCCGGTACATCCTGGTGCTTATCATCGTCGTCGCCGTGCTGGTGGTCCTGGACTTTGCTGCCAGAGCCGCGGCTGAGAACGTCATGGCCACCAAGATCCAGCAGCAGGGCTTGTCACAGAAGCCGGATGTAACAATCGACGGCTTCCCGTTCTTGACGCAGGTGGCCAGCAAAGACTTCCAGCGGGTCAATATCGCCGCATCTAACCTCGCCGCAGGCCCGGTCACGATCACCAAGGTCGATGCGACGGCTACCGGCATCCGGCTGAGGTCGTACTCCTCGGCCAGCGGCACTATCACCAGCGTGTCCGGCACCGCATTGATTAGCTTTGCGTCCCTAGGGAACACGCTGACCCAGCAATTCGGCCCGCTCGGCACGCTACTCGGCGGTGCAGGTCTGAACCTGACCGCCGCCGGCACCGATGAGGTGAAGGCGAGCTTGAATCTGGTTCTCACCTCTGGCTCGGCCACCTGGCGCGTCACCCGGCTGAGCGGCAACGAACTGCACATCGGCCTGGTCGGTAGCAGCGGGCTGCCGTCGTCTCTCCTCGGGTCCATCCAGAGCCTCAATGTGCCGATCCCGAAGCTGCCGCTCGGACTGACAATCGACAGCGTCAGCGTTACCTCAAGCGGCGTAGTCGGCCACGTCAGCGGCAGCGATGTGTCATTCGGAAGCTAGCGTCGCGGATCTCGTGCGGCGAACTGCACAGGCTTACAAAACACCGCGACATTAAACCGCCAATCACCGGCCAATGCCTGGCCGTTCGCCGTAATGTTTGACTTCCAGCCGGTAACGGTTACCGAGGCGGTTCGTGGTGCAAATGAACGTCACAGCGGGTCTGGCTAGCCCCGCACCACCCCCGGAAGTTGGCCCGCTGGTTGCCTCCGCTGAGTTCCCGGTCCGATCAGGCCATGTCCCGCCGCTCGCCGACAGATTCAGTACGAGGCCGGAGACCGGACCTGATCTGGCGATGGCGCTAGATCGCAGTCCCATAATCGCGCTCGTGCCGCGATCTCGCCGGACGGGGGCGGGTTTGCCACAGGACTGGCTGCGGTGCAGTGGTAAAACTCAGTTCGCCGCCTTTTTCGCCGAATCGCAGTGGCGGGCCCGATCCATCGACCTGCTGGTCTGGATTGACGCGAGCAGCACGGCGTCGATCCTGGCCGGGTATGTCGAAGCGGCAAGCCTCATTACCGGGAGTCGCCTGCCAGGCGACGCTGAGTCAGTCGCCGCCAGCTTCCTGGGCTGGCTTAGCCAGACCGACAAGAAGTGGCTCGTTGTGCTCGATGATCTGCCCGACATCGAGGTGCTGCAAGGGCTCTGGCCGGGCGGACCTGCTGGCCAGGTGCTCATCACTACCGCCAGCACGCAGGCGATGGCCGGCTTGCACGACGCACTTGTTGTAGAGCTCGGGCCCTTCAGCCGCCGCGAGGCTATGAGCTACCTCGTCGGCCGGCTCTCGTCGGACCCCGATCAGCGGCGTGGCGCAATCGACGTCATCGAGGATCTCGACTGCCAGCCGCTCGCCCTGGCACAGGCGACCGCGACGATCGGCAGCTCGTGGATGACCTGCGTCGAGTACAGGGAGCAGTTCCACCGCAGACTCGCTGTCTTCAACCCGCCGCCGGGATCGTCCATGCCGGCCGCTGGCGTGACGTGGACGCTGTCGGTCGATCACGCCGACCAGTTGCTGCCAGGCGGGTTTGCCCAGTCCTGTCTAGCTGTCGCGGCAATGCTGGACGGACATGGCGCACCAGCGTCGGTGTTCTCCGCACCATCCGCGTGCGCGTACATCGTCGGCAGCTCAGTTCCTGCTGGGCAGGCCGTCGAGCGCGTCCGGATGGCTCTGGCCGCGCTTGACCAGGCCGGCTTGATCGGTATCGACAGGTCGACCGACCCGCCCATCGTCCGAATGAGCCCGATACTTCAGCGCGCCGTGCGTGGCGCGATGTCGACCAACATGGTCGAGCAGTCGGCGCTGGCGGCGGCTGCAGCGCTGTTGGAGACCTGGCCGGCGGCCGAGCGCGGGACATGGCTCGGCCAGAGTTTGCGCGCAAGCGCCTCGTGCGTGCGGCGGGCAACGGGCGGCCTGCTGTGGGCCAACGGGTTGCACCCGCTGCTCGTGCGTGCTGGGCAGAGCCTCGATGACGCATCGCTGACCGGCCCGGCAGTCGAGTACTGGACTCAGCTCACCTCGACGGGCGATCAGGTATTCGGCCCCGGCCACCCGGACTCCATGATCGCTGTCGAGCGGCTAGCTGACGCCTACGTGAGCGCCGGGCGCGTCTCGGAGGCCGTCGCCTGGTACCAGCGGATCATGGCCGAGTGGGGCCGTGCCTTCGGGCCCGACCACCCCCGCACGCTTGCTGCCCGCGTGAGGCTGGGTCGGGTCCTGGGGATAGCCGGGCTGTACGGCGATGCAATGGCCGTCCTCACGGCCGCGCTCAACGACGCCGAGCGCGCCTACGGCCCTGGCCATCCCGAATGCGTGATCATCCGGGACGAAGTCGCCGCCGGCTACCGGTCGGCGGGCGAGCTCAGCGAGGCGATCAGGCTGTACCGGCTGATCTTGGGCGAGCGCGAACGCAGCCTGGGCAATCAGCATCACGACACTATGCAGACGCGCCAGTTGCTCGCCGAGGCCTACCTAGCCGACGGGCGGACCAAGGAAGCCTTCTCGCAGTACAAGAAGGCCGTATCCGACCTACAGCACAGCCAGGGAGCCGACCATCCGGACACATTGCGCGCCAAGGGCGCGCTGGCGTCCGCCTACCACCAGGCAGGGCGGATGCCGCTCGCGGTGCAGATGTTCGAGCAGGTGCACAACTCGTTGTCCGCGGTGCTCGGCAGCGATCATCCCGATACGCTGTCGGCCAAGCTGAACCTCGGGCGCGTCTATTACGCCGTCGGGCGGCTGACCGATGCAGGTGACATCCTCACCGACGCCATCTCGCGCGGCGACCGTGTGCTCGCCCCGGCCGATCCGCTGACCAAGGCGGCGCGGGAGAACCTGGCGATCATCATCGGCCAGCAGAACCAGTAACCGTCCATGGCAGCACGCCGGTCCGTCCCGTCTGGCTTTCCATCATGGATGCCAGCACAGATGCGGGTCAGTTCACAGGAGCAGCCGAGGGATCATGAGTGATCCCCAGGTGACGCCGGCCCTGCTCGCCGATGTTCGCCACCGCTGGCAGGCGATCGACGCGCTGCTACCTATCCCTGACGCGCTGCCGGACGGATGCGGCGCCGACCTTACGGTCGCCGGGCCGGGCGGCGAATTGATAGCCATCGGCACCTGCGAGCATTGGGCAGGCGATCCCGGCTCACTCGACCTGACATGGGGCGCGGCCCGCAGGTTCGAACTGAGGATCCTGGCCGCTGGACCTGACATGCCAGCCGCACTCGATGCACTGCTGGCCCGCTGGAGCGAGCACCTGGCCGGCGAGCCAGACGCGGGAGCGCCGGATACAGCAGCCGTGGTTACCTGGCCAAGCCGCGACATCGACGGTGCGGCACCGTTGCTGCGGCACGGACTCGCGCCCATGGCGGTGATCGCCGCGCGGCAAAATGACCGTGAGCCAGCGGTCGCGGCGGCCTCGCCTCAGGAAGCCGCGTCAGCGCTAGCGCGCGTGGAAATCAGGCGAGCGGAGCCGACGGACATTAAGTCGGTCGTCCAGTTGGGCCTCGAGGTTGTTCGCTACGACTCCCACTTTGGCGGCGTCAATGAGCGCTCCTGGACGGCCGCCGCGCTAACTCGGGAGGTCGAAGATCTGCTGGCCGACCCGCTGCCGTGGGTGTGGCTGGCCGAGCAAGGCGACAAAGCGATCGGCATGCTCGCCGCGGAGCGGCCAGATCGAGCTCGCTGGATCGCCCCCCGGACGAGGGCTGATCCCGTTGCGTACCTCCTGCTGATGGGCGTCCGCGCGGGAGAGCGGGCACGGGGGATCGGAACAGCCCTGGCCTCGCGGTTGAATTACGAGGCCGAGGCCAACCAGGTCCCCCTCACACTGCTGCATTACGCCCAGGTCAATCCGCTGTCGGCGCCATTCTGGAGTCAGCAGGGCTACCGGCCGCTGTGGACGTGCTGGGAGACGCGGACGGCGGCCACCGTCCGGTGACCGCCGTCCGCGCGCTGGCTAGTGGCGATGGGCTGCGACGCGGGTTCGCGCTTCAGGGTCGCTCTCCCGCTGAATCTGGAAGAACGATGACCTCAGACCAAAGCGCGCGATCAGCATCAGGACGACGCCAACACCGATTACGCCGATCAACGACCACTTCTCGGACGTTGACAACGCGCCGAGCGACTTATACACGACCCAGCCGAGGAACACCGATGCAGCGAGGGGAAGTATGCCGAGGATCAGCGCGTCCCAGACACCAGAGAAGACCCGGCGCCGGTAGTACACGATAGTAGCGATCGCCGTAAGGATGTAGAACACGGCGAATAGCAGCCCGGTCGTTCCAACCACGTCATTGAAGGCGCCCTGAACTGTCGACGTGAGGAGGTACACCCAAGTCAGCCCGATTATCAGCACGCCGACGAGGATGCTGGCAGCCACGGGAGTCTTGAACCGGCGGGATACATTGCCCAGCGTTTCGGGCAGCGCGCGGTACGTGGCCATGCCGTACACGATCCGGGCGGTAAGCACGATGCCGGTGCCGAGTGTCGCGATCACCGACAGGGCCAGGGAGAGAGCCATGACCCTGCCCCACGTCCCGCCGCCCAGCGCCTGGGCCACATAGACGAGGATGTCGGCACCGTTGGCCTGGAGTTTGGCGGGCGAAACTACTCCCTGCAGACCGACTGTCGCCAGGGTGTAGATAATCGCAAGCAAGATCACAGCGAAGATCGCGGCCCGGCCTGGGTTGACGCGCCGGTGCTTTACTTCCTCATTGACGTACAGGGTGCCATCCCAGCCGGTGAACATGAACACTGCGGCGAGGATGCCAGCCGCGAGGCTCCCATTGCCGCCGACTCCGTGAATGCTGAACCAGCCCCGGCTGATTGCGTAGGTGCCGTGATGGTGGGCGAGCACTGCGACAAGCCCCGCTATGGCGATGCCGATAAGGATGACGTACTCGACGGCCGCCATGACGACCTGGGAGCGTGCCGTAATCCGAATGCCGACGATCGCGATTATCAGCATGATGACGCCCAGCGCCGTGCCAATGCCGATATTCCCCCAGGTGCTGCCGATGTGCTGGCCTGGGAGCACAGCGAGCACCGAAGGTCCGAGGACCTCGACACCGCTAACAGTCGCGATGATGTATGCAGCAATCATCAGCCACCCGGTCAGGAACCCAAGGTACGGGCTTATCGAGCGCCCGACCCATTCAAACGAGGCGCCGCAGTTGGCGTTCCACAGATTCAGGCGGCGATAGGAGTTGGCGATGACGAGCATGGGAATCGCGGTCAGGAGAATGACAGGACCAGTGCCGTAGTGCACCGCGGCGACCAATGCAACCAGCGTCAGCCCGACTGAAGCGGCCGGCGCGGACGAGGCCATGCCAATGACGGTGTCCTGCGCTACACCGATTGCGTCGGGTTCGAGCCGAGTTGCTGGCGTGGCGGTTCCAGTCAACGCGGTAGACGATGCCTCCGTCATCTGGGCCTCTCTTCTAGCGCCTGGCTAGCGAGGGCGAGAGCTCAGACCCGCCGCAGGTTAGCAAAGGCTTATATTGGGTGGCTACGCGATAATAGCGAGAGTTGACGGTCTTAGATAGTAATAGGCGCCAACTGATTGAGGCTCACCGTCAGGAAAATTGGCAGCCTGCCAATCGCGGCCCTTCCGATCTGTCGCTATCCTATCCATGCGCCATCACGGCGCGGCGCGGCTCGGGCATGGGATGCTGAAGAACGCCGATTGCAGGCCAAAGCGGGCGATAAGCAATTGCAGGAAGCCGAGCCCGACAACGCCGTCAAGGGGCCAGTTTCCCGCCGGTCTCGAGCCGTGGATGAACTAAACAACGACTCAGCCGATGAACCCGGACCGACCGAACTTAGATGGGGCGTAGGCCGACGGCGTGGCGCCGGGCCAGTTCCCGGTAGACCTCTGGATTCGTGTCTACCCATTCCTTGGCCATGCCGCTGACCTCGCGCGCCACTCGAGCCGGAGTACCGACGGCGAGCATGCCGTCGGGGACGCGCATGCCAGGTGGCACGGTGGCGCCCGCGGCGACCAGCGCTCGGCTGCCGATCACCGCGCCGTCGAGCACGGTTGCGCCGTTGCCGATGAGCGCCTCGGTGCCAAGGATGGCGCCGTGCACGACGCACAGGTGGCCGACGGTGGCGCCTTCGCCAACCTCCGTGATCGGGTCCATCCCGCCGTGGAGGACCGAGCCGTCCTGAATGTTTGCGCCGCGCCGGACGATGATCGGACCGAAATCTGCGCGCAGGACTGCCCCGTACCAGATCGACGCCTCGTCCTCGACGCGAACGTCACCGACGAGCGTCGCGGTTGGCGCGATCCAGGCGGTCGCGCTGATGGCTGGCTCTTTGCCCTCAAAGGCGAACACTGGCATCGGGCCATGATGACAGCCGCGGCCATCGTCGCGCGACGAGGCTGGCAGCCAGCAGATTGAGCGGTGCGGTGCGCCGGATAGCACCAGTAGCCTGTCTCTGCCCCAACCTGGTACCTATGACGCGGACGGTGCGATGACCAATCGAGGCGAGCAACCCGGCCCGCGCGTTGAGCAGCCCGGTACGGCTATGGCAGGAGGCCAAGACGATACATCCCTCACATGGCGGCGCCCGTCCCCGCTGCTGCTCCGCGTGCGCCGCATCGAGGTTGCCCTCGTAACGGTGCCGTTGGCAATCGCGGGCGCGCTTGCCGGTGCGGCCGCCTCGGGGGCGCTCGGCATTGGCATCGCGGCGGCCGTCGTCGCGGCGGGGCTGATCGGCGAGCGTTTCCTGGCCCGCCGGGTCGCCACGTGGGGTTATGCCGAGCGGAAGGACGACCTGATGGTCCGCCGTGGTGTCCTGATCCGTCGCCAGTCAGTCATCCCCTACGGGCGGATGCAGTTCATCGATGTGACGGCCGGCCCACTAGAGCGCAGCCTCGGCCTTGCGACGCTGCGCATGCACACAGCCGCCGCGGCAAGCGATGCCCGCATCCCGGGCCTGGAACAGGCAACGGCAGCGGTTTTGCGCGATCAGCTCGCCGCACTGGGCGAGGCGCAGGCAGCCGGCCTGTGACGGAGCCCCTGCCACATGAGCTGCCGCGGCACCAAGTCGCAGCCAGCGGTGACGTGCCCTGGCACCGGCTGCATCCGCTGTCTCCGCTAGTGCGCGCTGGGCGTCAGCTGATGAGCCTGGTCCTGCTGTTGGCTGGCATCGTCGTGGCCAATCATCATCGGGTTGGCGGCGACCTGATCGTGGACATCGTGATTGTCGGCATCGCGCTAGCCGGAGGCTTCGTCAGCTGGCTTGTCACGCGCTGGCAGATCGCTGACGGCGTTCTGCGCGTGGACACCGGCCTGCTTCGACGTGACTCGCGCCGGTTCCCGCTGTCGCAAATCCAGGCCATCGACATCGTGCAGACAGGGCTGGCCAGGGTGCTCGGGCTGGCAGAGCTCCATCTCCGGGTGGCAGGCGGCGACTCCGCTCGCGGCGGCCGGCTGGCCTGCCTGCGGCTGCCCGATGCCGAGCGGCTGCGCCGGGATCTGCTGGCGCTGTCAGCGTCGGCGGCGGCCGGCCCCGTACCCGAGACCGTCATGACAGGCAAGGCGGAAGCCGCGAGCGGCACTATGTCCGAACGGCTGCTGTTCCGCGTGCAGCCGGCCCGCCTGCCAGTGGCGATCCTGCTCAGCCGCAGCGGCGCCGTCGCTGTCCTGGTGGCCGCCGCGACCTTGCTGACTGCGGCCCTGACCGGCGAGACGAGCACCATCACCCCGTTCCTGCCCGTCGTGCTTGGCGTAGTAGTCAACCTGTGGCGGCGGCTGAACAGCGAGTACGGCACGACGGTTGCCACCGCCGGTGACGGCATCCGCCTGCGGTCGGGCCTCATCCAGACCACCGCTGAGACGATCCGCCCAGGCAGGGTCCAGGCGGTGCGGCTGACCGAGCCGCTAATGTGGCGTGCCTTCGGCTGGTGCCGGCTTGAGGTCGACGTCGCAGGCGGTCGGCAGCGGCACGAGAATGCGGCCGAAGGCCAGCGGCTGCGCGCGGTCATCCCGGTCGGATCGCGAGCTGAGGCGGACCAGATGCTGGCGGAACTCCTCGGCAGCCGCCCGGTACCGGCCCTGGCACCGCCGCGCGCCGCCCGCTGGAAGGCGCCGCTGACCTATCACTTCCTCGGCTGGAACGGCGACGATCGCTACGTCGTGGCGTCGCGCGGACGGGTCTGCCGGCAGACGACGTGGGTGCCCCTGGAAAAGGTGCAAAGCGTCCGCTGGGTGCAAGGTCCGCTCCAGCGCCGGCTCGGGCTTGCCACCATCCACCTGGACGTGGCAGGCAAGCGGGTCAATGCCAAGATCTCCGATCGCGGAAGCGCTGAGGCCCTAGAGATTCTTGGTCGGCTGCCCGATCTCGCGAGAGCGGCCAGAGCCAGGGCCGCGTAACGGCCCCACGGTTACCGCGGCCATTGATTACAGCAGCCTTTGATTGTTACTGCGATTGGAGTACCGCGAAGACGACGATGTTGCTCAAGTAATGCCCGGTCGCCGGATCGAACGTGCCGCCACAGGTGATGAGCCTGAGCTGCGCGTTGGGGACGGCGCCATAGACCGCCGCCGTCGGGAACTTCGACTTCAGGAACCTCCGCACTGCCGTGACCTCAAACACCGCCATTGGGGCGCTGCCGCGCTGCACGTAGACCATGTCGCCCGGCCGCAGTTCGTGCAGCCGGTAGAACACGCCGGGGCCGCTGACGGAGTCGATATGGCCGGCGATGACAGCTGACCCCGTTCCGCCTGGCCGCGGGCTTCCGGTGTACCAGCCTGCGACGCTGGTTGTCACCGGCACTTGCAGAGCGCCAGAGGCCGTCACGCCAAGCCGGATCAGCTTCGTCCGGACGCCGATTACCGGTATCACTAGCGCAGTGGGCGTCGGCACTACTTCGGCCTGCGCGGGCGGCGCCGCGGCCCAGTGGCCCGGCGGGATCGGAGTTATCTGCGGGCGACCGAGGGGCGTTGCAGGCCGTCCCGTGTGGCTCGCCCAGAAGAGGCCCACAGCGCCGAGGCAGATCACCAGGACTCCTGCTGCGGCCGCCGCTGCGGCCCACGGCCGCCGGATCACGCGGACGGTCGAGACGTGCCGGGCACCGCGCGTCCCGTGGTCATTCGTCCTGTCGTCATTCGTCCTGTCGTCATGCGCCCCGGCGTCACGACTGCCTGCATCGTGACGCCGGTCTGCGATGTTCAGGCCCTGCGTGTACGGGGCCTCGTCCTGGCCGTGGTCTGGCTGATCGGCGAGGTCAGCGCGCATGCAGAGCGGGCCGACGCCGACGAGTCAGCATGGTGGTGGCAGTGACCGTGATGGCAAGACCAGCCAAAGCTGCGGCCGCCCAGGGCACGAGCGCCGCGCCCGGATGGGCTGCGGTACCGCCGAACCCGGTCCGTGGTGCGCCAGCGGGCTCGACCTTGCTACCTGCGGCGTCCAGCAGATCATCGAGGACCAGTTTGCCTGGCTCGTCAAGGACGACGATGGTGTGAATGGTGCCCGCCGACAGCGTGATTGACGCGGTTGTCGACTCGCTGCTACCGGTGGCCTGGACTGACCATGTGCCCGGGCTGACGGCTACGAATGACGTGACGCTCGCGAAGTTGAGCTTCGACGCGAGCGTGGTGCCCGCAGCAGTGACCGTCACCGTGGGCTGTTGCATCGAGGCTTGGATCACGCGCACTAGTGCCTTGCCCTTCGGCGTGGTCAGCTCGTCCGGGATCACCTCAAGACGCAAGCCAGATGCCGGGCCAAGGCCCGCCACGGTGTAGGCGTGCCCGGCCGTGATGTCGACGGCCGTGGACAGCACCGGCTTGGAACGGGGCCGCTTCCCGGCAAGGCGCATGGCGACCGTGTAGTCGCCCGCAGCAACCTGCTCGAACGGGGATACGGTGCCATAAGCGACGTGATACAGCACGAGCTGGGCCTTGGGGTTGCCAAAGGGGTAGAGGTACACGTCGACGGCCGGGGTATTGGGTGACAGGTGCGCAAGCCGGATCCAGCCAACCTGGCTCGATGCCGAGGCGAATGGGGCGGCGACGGCGACCTGCGTGACCGCGAGCCCGAACGTGGCAAGCGCAGCCGCGGCGGCCATTCTGACCACGCGCGCTGTCAATGACGCTGATTTCATATCTGACCCTTTCAGGAGCTGCCGGCCGCCAGCGCCAGCGTGGAGCTGGTTGGCAATAGTCCGGTGGGGCTCGGTGCTGTGAACTGGATCTGCACCGTCGTCATCGGTCCATCACGGTGCTGGGAGACGTTCGCGAGCAGAGGTGGGCGCTGGGCATTGAGGAAGGACAGCAGCTGGCGCAGGTACGTCGTTGACGACGTCACGACGGTCAGCTGGCGCAGCGGGACGCTTGCCCCAACACCGGGGCCAGCGTCGCTAAAGGCGGTTACCTGAATGCGGGACGTGGCGGCCAGCGCTGAGAGGGTCATCAGTAGCCGGGAGTCCACCCGGCCAGATTGAAGCGCTGCCTTCGCCGCGGCCGGCTCCTGGATGTTTGAGTTGCGTGCCAGCTCACGGCCGGCTACCTGGCGGGCCGCCAGGTCGGCGCGCTCGGCGGGACCGTAAGCAGTCATGCCACCGGCCGTAACGACCCGGACCTGGACCAGGCTGGCGCCGGCGCCGAAGCTCGCGATGACGAGGGGGGCGTACACCGAGGCGAGCCTCGGGCCAAGCTGACTGCGTACAGCCGTGGTCGAGATCACTATCCCGGACCCCAGCGGGTCGCTGGTCGAAGGCCCGAGATTGGCCAGGTCAGCGGGCGGGAGCCCGTGCTGCTGCAGCGCGGCGCACATCAGTGGGTCGCAGCCTATGATCTCTCCGCGACTGACCTGCGCCGCCACCCAGGTCGCGGTCTGCTGACGGATGGCAGCGGCGTCGGCAAGGGCTTGTGAGTTCAGCGCCGAGCTCTGCGCAGACGTCACCGGATCGGCGCTTCGACTGGCATGTGTAGGTGACGGCGCGGCGCTAACCCTGGCGATGGCAAAAGCCGTCACGGCCCCGGCGACCACCGCGATGCCGACGAACCCGCCGACAAGGCGATAAGGCAGGCTCCGCGCCGACCCGTTGCCGCCCGAATAACTGCGCGCTGGCCTACTCGCGGCCGACGTACTCGGCCGTGGCGGAACGACATGCCGCTCCACCCACAGCCGCAGCGTCGTCGCGATCACACGTGGCCACGACGGCGGTGGCGGCACCGGGTGGCTTGTTCCGGCCAAACCAGCCCACCCCCTTAAGACCGTGGTCTAGGAACGCCACGGCCTTAACTGCGACAGTTCACCACATCACTGGCTGTAATCTCAGCCAATCGGAGCGATTTATCTCGTGAATTCTCAGGAACTGCAAGCATCAGGATTTATGCGGTTCGAACAATGCACGTTGCATGCTCTGCCACTGAATGTGCCAAGGCGGCCCAGGGCTGTTGCCGGTAGGCGCAGCAGCCGACGTTTCGGCTAGCATCAGCACGTCCACGCCGGTGTAGCTCAGTTGGCAGAGCGGCCGTCTTGTAAACGGCAGGTCAGCGGTTCGATCCCGCTCACCGGCTCCCATGTCAGGTCGCCCGCGTCCGATCAGACGTTTGAGGGCGTGAAGGCCCAGTGCTGCGCTTATCCCGGCTCGGCCGCTCTCGCCGCCCGCTCGACCCGCGCGCGATAGTTCTCCCACCAGGCCGCGTCGTGCTGCGGCAGATTCGGGTTATCGGTCGCTATCCTCGCTGCGCCGTCCAGCTGCTCGCGGAGGATGTCGGCGTGCCCGGTGTGCCGGTTCGTCTCCGAGATCACGTGGACCAGGATGTTGAAAAGCACTGCACCCGGAGGCCACGTCCACCAGGGCACCCGCCCGGGTGCGTCGAGGTCGAGGGCGTCGATCGTCGCGTCGGCATGGGCCCCGGCGCGCCGGTACCAGTCGATTACCTCAGCGCGCGACTCGTCCTCGGTAGCCCACATGCCGGTGTTGTCGTTGTCGTCTTCGTCCCACCAGCGCACGTGCTCGGGGAACGGACGCCCGAAGGTCTCGCCGAAGTACCGGGCCTCGACGATCGACAGGTGCTTGACCAAGCCGAGGAGATTCGTTCCGGTCGGCGTCAGCGGCCGGCGAATGTCGTAATCGGAGAGACCTTCGAGTTTCGAGAGCATCGCTTCGCGCACCGACCGCAGGCTACTGTGCAGGCTCGATTTCGCATCAGCATATTCAGGATCCTGGTGCGGCCACGGGCCGGACAGGACGTCTCGGTTCGTATTGTCGCCATCGACGATCACCGGGCCAAGGTTATGTCAGCGCCGGGCCACTGTTACGGGACATTCCAAGGGAGCGCGCGCCTGAAAACGGACAGTCACGCAACGATGACGAAACGGGAGCCATTGGCGAGAGCGGGTACGCCGGTCAGGCCTCTACCGAGGCATCCCCATGCTTCGTTGTCTTCTGGCCAGGGTCGTACTCCCCGGCCATCAGCAGGCCTCATCCTGAATCTCGACTTATGCCGAGTCCCGAGGTCGTTCAGCGGGCGGGCTCAGCAGCGCGGGCCGCAGATGGACGTAGGCCCAGGCAGCCAGGGTCGTCGGAGTTGTCGTGAGAATGCTGCGCTTGTCTTCGGCGATGAATTCCTCGCGCGTCACCGCCGACATCCCGGCGATGCCCTCGACCTGTCTGTCGCCGAATCCCGCTGAACGCAGCGCGCGGCGCAGAGTGTCCTCCGAAATGGTCTCGGCTCGTACCCGACGGCCGGTCACTTCGCTGATGATCTCGGCCACGCGGGAGAGGGTGAGGTCTTCGGGGCCGTGGACGGCTTGCACATGACGACCTGACCAGGCGGCGGACAGGAGGCGGGCGGCGGCGATCTCGCCGATATCTCGCGGGTCGACCCACGGCTGCGCATAGTCGACGGCCATCGGCGCTTTCAGCACGCCTTGACGTATCGAGTCGAGTTCCCCAAGCAGGTTGGTAAAGAAGAAACCGCAGCGCAGGTGCAGCACCGTGGCTGCAGTGGCGTCGAAGAGCTCCTCGGCCTGAGCAAGTCCGTCGATCTCACCTGCTCCTGAGCGCTTCTCTGCGCCGATGCTGCTGAGGAAGACCGTACGGCCGATCCTGTTCTCGGTCACGGCGCAGGCCGCATTGGCGCCCAGCCGGGCATACCACCTGACTGGATCGGCGCTCGGATCGATTGTCCCTGGGGCCACCCAGAGCAGAGCGTCGGCATGCCGGGTCGCGTGTACGACGGCGTCGGCGTCACTCAGATCAACTTCAAGAACATCCGCGTGCTCGCTCAGGGCCCGGTCGAGCCTTGCGGGATGGCGAGCGAGCAGCGTGGGCCGTACACCTCCCTGAATGAGCACCCGCGCAGCTCGCGAACCGACATGACCGGTAGGCGTGGTGACGACGATCTTCACACAGCGTGCCTATCACGAGGTGCCGACATTGCCCCTCAAGCCGACGTCGCCTACTAGGCCTGGCTGGCCTATCTAGGCCTGGCTGGCTTCTCGCGCGGCGCGCTCAAGCTGATTGCGGTAGTTCTCCCACCACATCTGGCCGGTTGCCCGGAGGTTGTCGTCGTCGGCTTGCAGTCCGGCAGCCCCGTCGATGAGTTCGCGGACGATATCGGCGTGCCCGGCGTGCCGATTGGTCTCGGCGACTAGGTGCACCAGAATCTGGTGCAGCGTGACCTCAGTGCGGTCGCTTGGCCACCAGGCCACGTGGCCGGGCGCGTCCAGGTCCCGCGCCTCGATGGTTTCATCCGCGTGCGCCCAGGCTTGCCGGTACATCCCGACGATCTGGTCGCGTGACTCATCGGCTCTAGCCCACATGTCCGCGTTGTTCCTGGCGTCGTCCTCCGACCATGGCCGAGGGCCGCTGGGAGGCCGCCCGAAGGCGTCGCCGAAGTACCACAGCTCAACCCCGGCCAAGTGCTTGACCAGCCCGAGCAGGTTGGTGCCCGTCGGCGTCAGCGGACGGCGGATCTCATACTCAGACAGCCCATCGAGCTTCCACAGCAGAGCTTCACGGGCGGCCTGCAAGTAACGATGCAGGTCAGCTTTGGGGCCCGCTCCTGTCATGCGGGAAGTCTGCCACATGGTGCAGACGGTCATCCCAAGCCAGCGCATCGCGTCAGCCTGCCCGTCAGATGCCTTCTGTCCACTCTCAACCCTAGGCCGCAGGGCGTCAGGAGCTCTGCCCGGCCCGCCAGCCTGATGGCCTCGCTCTGCGGAGCTAACCTGGCACAAAGGCCGTGGCGGGGGTGCGGCTCGCGAGCGTGGTGCACGGCCGTCTCGACCGTCGCCGACGGCTTCTGCGGCTGCTCATGCCAGCCAGGCCACCTGCAGGCCCAACCATCCGACGCTAGGCCGCCGTCAAGCACCACCGTGACTGCCAGGACCAACCCCTAACGGGAGGAACCATGGCGAAACCGCGATACCAAAAGAAGGCGCAGAAAGAGCACTGTGTGGTGATCGTCGGGGCGGGTTTCGCCGGCTTTAACGCCGCGCGGGAGCTGTCCCGGCTGGCTGGCGCCACGACCGAGATCGTGCTGATCAATTCGACGGACTACTTCCTGTACTTGCCGCTGATGCCGCAGGTGGCAGGCGGGCTGGTCGAGCCGCGACACATCTGCTCCTCGCTATCGGGTCGGCTGCGCGCGGTCCGCTGCGTGCTCGGGACGGTGCAGCATGTCGACTCCCGGCAGAAGATGGTCAGCTGGGCAGGCCCCGAAGGCACGTCGGGTCACGTCCGCTATGACCGGCTCGTGCTGACCGTCGGCAGCGTGAACAAGCTGCTGCCGATCCCGGGCATCGCCCAGTACGCGCACGGGTTCCGCAGCATTGCCGAGGCGACCTATCTACGTGACCAGATCACTCGCCAGCTCGAGCTGGCCGCCGTCTCGTCCGACAATGCCGAGCGCGCGGCTCGCTGCACCTTCGTCGTGGTCGGTGCGGGCTACACTGGCACCGAAGTCGCAGCCCAAGGCCAGCTGCTGACCGCTCGCCTAGCCAGGAAGATGCCCGGCCTAGCCGGCCAGCAGATCCGGTGGATGCTGCTCGACACCGCTCCGCGGCTGCTGCCCGAGCTCAGCGAGCGATTGTCGAAGACCGCCGACGGGGTGCTGCGGCGTCGCGGTGTCGAGGTGCGCACCCAGCAGTCGGTCACCGACGCGCTGGACGGCTACGTGCAACTATCCACCGGCGAGAAGGTGCCGACGCGTTCCCTGATCTGGTGCGTCGGAGTGCGCCCCGACCCGCTCGTGGATGGCTTGGACCTGGACACCAACCGGGGACGGCTTGTTGTCGATGAGTTCATGTCAGTTCCCGGCGCCCCCGACATCTACGCTTGCGGGGACTGCGCGGCCGTGCCCGACCTCACCCAGCCGGGCCAGATCTGCGGCATGACCGCCCAGCATGCAGTGCGGCAGGGCAAGCAAGTCGCCAGAAACCTCGCCGCCTCACTCGGCATCGGGAGTGCCCGGCCTTACAAGCATCACGACGAGGGCTTCTTGGTAGACCTGGGCGGGCTGGCCGCCGCTGCGAACCCGCTCAACATTCCGTTGGCCGGGCCGGCCGCCAACGTCGTCACCAGGGGCTACCACCTGTGCGCCATGTCGGGGAACCAGATGCGGGTCCTGGCCGACTGGACGCTGAACGCGGTCACGCCTCCAGAATCGACATCGTTCGGTCTGATCAGCGCTAGCTCCGTGCCGCTCGACGTGGACAAGCCGGAAGCGTGACGCTACGGACGCGCTGCCGTAGGCTGTCGTCATTTCGGCCGCCGTTCTCCGGGTCGGCCGCCCGCGGGCGAAGATCACTGGCTAGCTGCATCGCTGCCTCAGGTGGCGCTGTCCTTGCCGCGATATCCCTGCAATACCTGGACGACTTGCCGACGCACGAGGTTCAGGTCGGCGCCAAGCCGGACCAGCACCTGGGCAGCGACGCCTTCGCCTTCCCTGATCAGCCCGAGCAGGATGTGCTCCGTGCCGACGTAGTTGTGGCCAAGCTGCACCGCCTCGGGTCGTGCCAGCTCAAGCACCTTCTTGGCGCGGGGCGTGAACGGGATGTGACCCGACGGCGCGTGCTGGCCGTGGCCGATGATCTCGTCGATCTGCTGCCGGACCGCCTCCAGGCTGATGCCCAGCGACTCAAGTGCCTTCGCGGCAACACCCTCGCCCTCGTGAATGAGGCCGAGCAGGATGTGCTCGGTACCGATGTAGTTGTGGCTGAGCATCCTGGCCTCTTCCTGAGCCAGGACAACAACCCGCCGCGCCCGGTCGGTAAACCTTTCGAACACTGGCCTGCCTCCGATCCGGGCTCCGGCCCGCGACGGCAACCCTGGGGGCGCCGTGTTGGCGCCTACTGCAGTGCGATCCGCACCTGTGACAGGAAGTCGGCCTGTTCCTCGTCGCTGGTGACCTTCATGCGCTGGAACGCGCCGTCCAGCCTGACGTCGACGTAGAAGTCACCGGCATCCTCATGGAAGTGAAGGAAGGCTCGGGACCCGCGCGAGAAGTAACCACGCTTGCGCTCCCGCAACTGTGCGAACTTGCGTAGCTCCACCAGCAGGGCCTCGACGTGATCAAGGTCGTCCTGTGTCGCGTGCCGCACGAGTCGAGCATGCCTTCGCAGGTGCGGGATGAGCAAGCGGCTCGGAGGTAGCTACTTCTCGGCAAGGTCGGAGCCATGACGTCCCACGCCGACCGAGGGCCGGTCAGGCATCGCTGAAAACCCACTATCAGGCGACGACGGCCTCAAAGGCCCGACGGAGAATCTCGGCCACGGTCTCGCAAGGAGACATCGCCGAGGTGTCGAGCCACAGCCCGATCCGCGGAGTTAATGCCAGCTGCTCGTCGAGATCCTTGGCCGTGAACTCGCCAGGCCGGTAGGCGGTCTTGCCGGTGGTGACGTGGCGCTGCCGCTCCCGTTCGGAGACGACGGCAACCGACGGGCGCAGGACTACCAGGTGCCGGGGGCGGGCTGCAACGGATTCAAGCCAGTGCGGCACGTCGGCCCCGAAGATGTTGTCTTGCACCACCGTCGTGAATCCCGCCGCGCAGTATTCGTCGGCCGTCAGTGCAGCCAGCCGGTAACGCAGGTCAAGGAGCCGCCTGGCTTCATCGGCGCGGGAATCGCCGACGGGCACCCAGCCGCGCACCGCCCAGCGGTAGAACTGACCGCCCCGGATGTGCACGCCGTGCTCGAACTGCCGGGCGAGCAGGTCGGCGACTGTGGACTTGCCGGCTGCTTGCACGCCTGTCACGAGCCAGACGCCGCCCGTCACCACCTGACCATGCCGATCGTGGCGGGAGGAGAAGTAGGCGCCGATGGACTAGCCGGCACCGTCGTGCCCGGCACCGTCGTGCCCAGCATCGGCGTGCCCAGCATCGGCGTGACCAGCATCGTCGTCGCCGGTACCGGGATGGCCCGGGCCGTCCTGCTCGGCATCGAGCCCGAACATGGCCAGGCACGGCTCGAGTCCAATGATCTCGACCGGTACGGTCCGCGCTGCCTGCCAGCTCTCGCGATCGAGCCGAAGTCGTCGCACTGTCGCCGCCTGCCTGCGCCTGATCTGCCGCTCGATGCCGTCATCGACATAGCCGAGCTTGCGCGAGACGCCCTGCGATGCTGCATTGTCGGTGAACGCGCCGGACGTGGCGTAGCGGGCGCCAAGGCCAGCGAATGCCAGATGCAGCACGGCAGCGCGCATCTCCGTGCCAATGCCCAAGCCCTGATGAGCCTGGCCCAGCCAAGACCCAGTGCCGACCTCGCGAAGGATGGCGAAGTCAGTCGCCGACATTCCCTGGGTCCCGACGACCGCACCCTCATGCACGACCACGAGATCCAGCGACCATTTCTCTGGCTTCCAGGCGGCGCGCTGGGACCACTGGTACTGGAGCGTAGCGCGCGCCCGATCGGCAGGCGTCGCGTCCGTCCATGGGAATGCGAACGGTTGCACCTCCGGATCATGCACGCCCGCGGCGGCGACGCTGGCGAGCTCGTCAAGGTCGCGGTCGGCCCCCAGCCTCAGCTCAAGCCGCGGCGTCTGCAACCGCAGCTCCGCGAGTGGCCACCACCGATTCATGCCTTGCATTGTGTCGGCCCGGTGTACCGGCGGGCACCCGAATTACGAGGCGGCCCTTCGCGCCACGGGTGCCCTGCGGGTGCCGCGACGCTTGGGCACCCGCCACAGGGCGGGGCGTGCTGAGGGCTGACCCGCCAGAAACCTCTGACGAGCCGTTCGGGCATCACGCGGGCCGGGCTAATCTGTGACGTGCCGCGCGGGATGACCGGTAAGTCCCTGCGCCCCTGAGCGGAGGCCTAGTGCAGTATCAGTTGTCCAGGGTCATCGCTGGGCCGTTCCTGCGAGCCCTGGTGTGGCCGACGGTCTTCGGAGCCGAGCATATCCCGGCGACCGGCCCGGCCATCCTGGCCTCCAACCACCTATCGGTCGTCGATTCGATCTACCTGCCGCTCATGCTGGACCGGCCAGTCACGTTCGCGGCCAAGTCGGAGTACTTCACTGGCACCCGGCTCCGTGACCGGGCCGTCGGCGCGTACCTGCGCGCTACCAACCAGCTGTCGACCGACCGGGCCGGCGCGCGAGCGGCCCAGGAGATGCTGGAGGCAGCGCTGGGGCTCCTGCGTGCGGGTCAGCTGTTTGGCATCTACCCAGAGGGAACGAGGTCGCCGGACGGGCGGCTGTATCGGGGCCGCACCGGCGTCGGGTTCCTTGCCCTGCATTCCGGGGCGCCTGTTATTCCAGTCGCCATGGTGGGAACGGACCGGATCCTTCCGCCAGGCCACAAGGTGCCACGGCCGGGCCGGATCGAGATCAGGATCGGGGAGCCACTCGAGTTCACCGAGTTTCGCGGGCAGCCGGTCGGGGCCAGGCAGCGCCGGGCTGTGACTGATGAGGTAGTGCGGGCCATCCAGAAGCTGTCAGGGCAGGAGTACATGCCGATGTACGCGTCGGTTCGGAAGGACGAGCTAGCCGCAGCGCCCGCGCATCGGTGACGCAGCGCCCTGCCCGTCACTCGCCGGAGGTGGTTGGGCGCGACTGGCCAGTCGTCGCCGGATTCCAGACGAAGATCGGCCGCGCTGCTTCCTGGCTCTCATCCTGGTATCCGGCATCCTGGTATCCGGCCGGCTCACTGAGGTCGCGGCTTGCCGGTTCCCACAGCGAGCCGCTCGGAGAAAGCGCGGCCGGACTTGCTGGTCTGCTTGCTCGCGGCTGCCGCACGGGGAGGCCGGACGGTGCAACCGCAGGTCCTGCCAGCGCGTCGGCCTCGCGGCCCTGGTCATATGCACCCGCGCCGCCATAGCCCAAGTCGCTTTCTGCGCCAGCCCCGGCATCCGAGTGGTAGCCCGCAAGCGAGCCATAGCCCAGGCGAGGGCCGAGTCCGGCATGGGATCCGAAGCCCGCTGGAGCGCCAGAACCCGTCGGCGAGCGGTAGCCCGCGGCTCCGGCTGCATCCGGATCGCCAGAGTCGGCGGAGAACCTATAACCGCCAGGCGGGCTGGCGCCTGCAGGCGAGCTGACTCCGCGGGCCGTGGGCTCGCGGTCCATCTGATCCGCCCAGTCGGAGGGATCGTAGTCAAGGTCAGCGGCATGGGCGGCAGGAGCATGGTGACTATGAGCCGGACTGGCGATCCTGCCTGCGCCAGGCTGACCGGGGCCGACATGGGCACCGGGCGGATGCAGACCGGGCTGGCTCGGCCCGCCGGACGCGACGCCGCTGGTTCGTGCGAGCCGCGCGAACGTATCCCGGCCGGGCCCGACCGAGTCCGGCCCGACGGAAGCACCGGACACGGCGGACGCACCGGACACGGCGGAAGCACCGGACGCGGCGGAAGCACCGGACGCGGCGGACGCGACGGAAACACCGGAAGCGGCGGCATCGGCTGAGGCCGCCCCTGCGTGCCGGCCAGGGCCCGCGGTCCATGGCAGCTCGCTGTCGGGCGCGGCGGCCGGCTCCCAAGGCGGCGCGCCCGAGACGGACGGGCGCCTGCTCACTGCCCGCGACGCCGGGCCGTGAGTCTGCCACCCGCCAGCGTCGGCGGCGGCAACGCCCGGCGCGGGCGGACCGACAGGCGTCCCGGTCGGCTGGCGAGCTGGCGCGCCGCCGGACTCGCGACCGGCCGTCGGCCCGAACACGCCTTCGTCATCCCTTCCGGGCCAGCCGTCAGAGGGAGCTTGTGCCGGATACAGCTCCCGCGGCGGCGCGGGCGTTATCAGCGCGGCGGTCGGAGCCGGGGCCGCTGCCGGCGCGGCAAATAGCTCGAGCATCCGATCCGCGTCGGCACCCCCAGCGTGTGGATAGCGCGACGGCGCCTGCCTGTGCGCCCACTCGGCAGCGACGGCAGGCTTGTTGCGCGACCGCCGGCGTCCGGTGGCCGCATAGACCGCGATCAGCAGCAACAGCAAGATCAGCAGTCCACTCGATATCTCACCTGCGCGCAGGATCTGCGAACCCATCCCCTGCGCTGCCGCCGGGCGCGGGACCGCCACCGGGGCCTGGCGCGGCTGCGCCTGGGCGGATGCACGAGGTGAAGGCGGCGTCGCCAGCGCGGCTGCGGCGACCATTGCGTGATCGGCGTTCACGGCACCGTAGCCCGATCCGTCCGCGAGGCCGTCGGCTCGGTGGTACATGGTCGTGGTGATGAGCGCCTGGCGGATGTCGGCAACGGTCAGGTTGGGATAGCGAGACCTGATTAGCGCGACTACCCCGGTCACGACGGCGCTGGCAGCGCTCGTGCTGTTCACGGCCTCGTAGCTGCCGACGCTGTCTGCGGCGAGCACGCCAGCGCCTGCCGCGGTGAGCGTCACATAGCTCTGGCGGCTCGACCATGCGGCCTTGTCGAAAGCCGAGTCGAACGCGCCCACTGCGATGACGCCGTGGTAAGCGGCGGGGAAGTTTGGCGCGTCGCCCACGGTCTCGTCGTCGCCGGCTGGTGCGACCAGCACCACGTTGTGCGCGAGAGCGTAGCTGATAGCCGCCTGCTCGGCCGTGCTGCCGCCCGCTGCGGCCGTCGCGGCGCCGGTGCCGCTGCTGCCTGCCTGGCCGGGATCGATGGGCAGATCGATGACGGTGGCACCATGCTGCACCGCGTACCGGATACCGGCGGCGATCGCGCCGGGGATCGCGGCCGCGACAGATGACGAAGTGAGCTGCGGATCATCTGGCGGGAGCGTGACCGGGACCGACAGGATCCGCGCCTGCGGGGCGACACCGATGATGCCCGCCGTGCCCCCCGGGCCGTGACCACGGCCAGCGATCAGGCTCGCGATCGGCGTCCCCTGCTCACCGAAGTACTGGCCCGACGCGACTGGTGCGCCGACGGGCGCTGGCGCAGCCGTCACCGCCCCGGCCAGGTCGGCATGGCTTGCATCGACGCCGTCGCTCAGCACGGCGACGGTCACGCCTGAGCCCTGCGATGCCGCCCAGGCAGCGTTGATGCCCAGCGAGCTGAGCCACCATTCTCCGGTCCGGACCTGGTCAGCGGAAGCAGGCATGGCGCACAGGCCGATCGAGATGGCAGCCATGCCGGTGGCGATCAGTGCCATTACGGGGCGGGGGAACCTCAGTGGCACGCCGTCTTTGCCTTCCATGCTGGGTACCGGACATTGTGCCATGTTCAAGCTATTTGCGTGCTATCTGAGCGAATTCAGCTACTCGGTCAGATCGCCGCAGCCCACCTCAGCTAGTAGGGCCAGTGGACAGCCGAACGTGCGCTCCGGGCGGCAGGCCCAGCTGCTCCGCGGCGTCCCCCGCGTTGATGGCGAGGGAGATCAGCCCGGCGCTGTCGGTGAAGGCGACGATCTCGCCCGGTGCTCCGGCCGCGAACGTGTCCAGGTACGGCACCGTGAACTGGCGACGACCACACCGCACCACCACGGCTGAGCCGATGCCGATGCCGAGCCGGCCAACGTCGGCCGCCGGAATGGACAGCTGCACGTTCCCGAACCTGTCGATCGACATCACCTCGCCCTCAGCTCCGCCGTCGTGCAGGCGGCTGGTCGGCGCAGGCAGCGCGACCAGGTCCGCCACGCTGATGTCGTCGCCGGCCTCGGCCAGCTCCAGCCCGGCGGCGAGGTGCGCGGCGACGGGCATGAAGATGTCGCGCCCGTGGAACGTGGCCGAAACCGGATGCAGCCACAGCTCGCCATTGGTTAGCTGCACCGCTGCCTTGCCGCCGCCCATGGCAGCTACTGCCCACGAGAGCAGCCCGTTGTCGGGACCAACGAAGATGCTGTCGCCGGCAGCCACGGCAACGGCGCGCCGCGCGGTGCCGACGCCCGGATCGACAACCGCCACATGTACCGCCGGCGGGAAGTAGCAGACCGTCTGTGCGAGCACAGCCGCCCCGCGCCGCACGTCGCCAGGCTGCACGAGGTGGGTGATGTCGATGATCCGCGCAGCTGGTGCGATCCTGGCCGCGGCACCGTGACAGGCCGCGACGAAGCCGTCCTCCAGCCCGTAATCGGTCAGGAAGCTCATGTAGTTATAGACGGTCACGACTCGTGAGCGTACGTCTCCTTTGGCTCCGCGGAAAGAGACGACCGGCGGCAACGCTGGGTCAGGAACCTCAGTGCCTAGGATGAGCAGGGGCGAGGGTCGCCCGGGAGGCCGCGGTGGCTGCATTGTCCGAGCGCGATATGCGCATCCTGGCCTTCGAGCGAAGCTGGTGGCGGCTGGCGGGCGCCAAGGAGCGCGACATCCTGGAGGTGTTCGGCGTGCCGGTCACCAGGTACTACCAGCTGCTGAATGAACTCATTGACCGGCCTGAGGCGGCCGAGTTCGACCCGGTGCTGGTCACAAGGCTGCGCAGGCAGCGCAGTCGGCGCCAGCGGATTCGCTCGGCCCGGCCGGACTGACCGTGGAGAGACCGGGAGATTCGAACGCTGCCGACCGAGGCCTGCCGCAGCCCCAGACCGCCGAGGGCCGCGCCGGGCTCGCCGCGCTGCTAGCCGCCCCGGCGAAGGCCCTCATAGCACTGGACTTCGACGGCACGCTGGCGCCGATAGTCGAGGATCCGGCCGCGGCCAGGGCGACACCCGCCGCGGCCGAGGCAGTGCGCAAGCTCGCCGGGCTAGCCGGCACCGTCGCCATCATCACCGGCAGGCCCGCTGCTGACGCGGCCAGGTTTGCTGGGGTTGCCGAGGTCCCGGATGTGATCGTTCTTGGCCACTATGGCGGGCAGAGATGGGAACGGGGTCGGCTTTCCGGCCCGGCCGCACCGCCTGGCCTCGGAGTGGCCCGCACCGACTTGCCTGCCGTGCTTTTGGCCGCCGGCGCCGACCCTGGCACCTGGATCGAGGACAAGGGCGAAGCCGTGGCCGTGCACACCCGCCGGGCGGCGCAGCCCCAAGCCGAGCTAGACAGGCTCCGGACGCCGCTGGCGGAGCTGGCTAGCCGCACAGGCCTCGCGGTGGAACCGGGCCGACTCGTGCTCGAGCTGCGCCCTCCCGGCGCAGACAAGGGAGCGGCCCTCCGCAAGCTGGCGGCTGAGCGGACGCCAGCGGCGATCCTGTTCTGCGGTGACGACCTCGGCGACCGCCCGGCCTTCGACGCAGTGGGCCAACTGCGGGCGTCAGGCACGCCGGGCCTACTGGTGGCAAGCGGCTCAGCTGAGACGCCGGCCGAGATCACGGCTAACGCGGACCTCGTGGTTCACGGGCCCGGCGGGGTCGCCGAGCTGCTGGCGGCCCTCGCCATGGCCTTTGCGGCCGCGGCGAAGGCACACCTGGACTACTGACTCGACCCGCAATAGCCGCGGCTAGCCGACTGAGGTCGCTAGCTAACTCCGATGCGATCCAGGGCGTGTAGCTGGTCGGCGAACCAGCGGCTTGGCGGCATCGACATCGCTGCCGACGCCATGGCCTCGCTACGGCGGGTGCGCTCGGCGTCGTCCATCTCTAGCGCCGCATGCAGCGCATCCGCCGTCTGCGTTATGTCGAACGGGTTGACCATGAGGGCGTACGCGCCGAGTTCGGCCGCGGCGCCTGCTTCCGTGGACAGGACGAGCGCACAGCCGCGGTCGGACAAAACTGGCCCTTCCTTGGCCACCAGGTTCATCCCGTCTCTGATCGGGTTCACCAGCATGACATCGGCGAGACGGCATGCGGCCAGCGATCGCGGATAGTCGTCGTTGACCTCGAGGATCAGGGGGTCCCAGCCAGGCTCGGCGAACTCATCCTCGATCTGCCGCGCCAGTCGCTGCACCGCGCCGGTGTACTCGCGGTACTCGGGCAAGTCGTGCCGCGACGGGTAGGCGAAGGCGAGGTGGACGACCTTGCCGCGCCACTGGGGGCGCGTGCGCAGCAGCTCCCGGTAGGCGGCTAGCCCGCGCACGATGTTCTTGGACAGCTCGGTGCGGTCGACCCGCACGATCAGCTTGCGGCCCTCGGTGGCATCGATCAGCGCTGCCCGTCTGGTCAGGACGTCGCGCTGGCTGGCGCGATCACGCAGCTGGCCCGCGTCCACGCCGAGCGGGTGGATGCCGATGCTGGTGACATGCCCGCGGTAGCCGACTCGCCGGCGCTCGGCGTCGACATCGGCGCCGAGGAATGCCGCACAGCAGTCGACGAACGCGTCAGCCCAGCGCTGGCACAAGAAGCCGGCGTGATCAGCGCCCAGGATGCCGGCAAGTACCTCGCGGCCGACGTCGTCCGGCAGCATCCTGTAGTAGTCGGGGGGCGCCCACGGCGTGTGCGAGAAGTGCGCGATCTGGATGCCGGGAGCGCGCTCGGCGAGCATTTGGGGCGTTAGGCAGAGGTGGTAGTCCTGGATCACGGCCCGGACCGGCGCGTCTGTGGCGGTCTGCCCGTTCCGGTCCGCGCCTGAGCTCAGCGACGCCGTCGCTGCGCTCGCGAGCGCAGCGGCGAACGTCTCGTTGTATGTCCGGAACGCCTCCCACGCGCGCGCAAAGGTCGGCCCGAAGCTCGGGCGGTTAGGCGTGTCGTAGAGCATGTGGTGCACGAACCACAGGGTCGAGTTCGCCACCGCGTTGTAGGCCCGATAGAAGATCTGCTGCGGTATGTCGAGCATGCGCACGGCTGCGCCGCCGCCCGTCTGCGCTGGATCCAGCAGCCCGTCGGGCGCTAGCCGGGCTGCCGCCCGGTCGTCGTCACTAAGCGCCGCGCACACCCATAGCATGTCGGCGTCGTCGGCCACGGCGGACAAGCCGGACACCATGCCGCCGCCGCCGCGCTTGGCCGACAAGCGGCCATCGTCGCCCCGCGTGAACGAGACCGGCCCCCTGTTGGACGCGATGAGTACTTGCCCGCCGGCATGCGCATGGCCCATGTAGGGCCAGCCTAATAGGGCGACTGGATCTCCGGTTGCGGACCCGCTGGCCCGTGCTCGCCCGGCTGCGCCACGGTCCCGATCGGACTCTGATTCAGGGCAACCTCAGTGCCCTGGCTGTCGGCACGAGATTGAGCGCTCACTGTTTCGTCGAGCAGCAGTAGCCATGCCCCGTTGAATCCCAGGAACACAAGGGCGATCAGCAGGAACGCCTCGATCCGAAGGATGGCATCTCCTCCGGCGAACGCTAGCGCCCCAATCAGGACATAGACCGCGATCGCCAGCAGGCCGGTGGCGAGGGTCAGCCTGCCGGCCGTGCCAGCGGCGGCTGCCTGGTCGGCGCGCTGGAGCTCCGCGGGACGCCAGCCGACCATAGCCACGACCACCGCCCCGCTGAGCGCGATAATCGCGAAGGACACGCGCCAGTAAGCTGAGTTGCTGGGGTCGATCAGCGCGGCCAGGCTCATCACACCCGGTAACACGAAGTGCAACGCCACACCGTAAGAGCGCTTCAGGTGAAATGCGCTGCCGCGCCAGCCAGCTAGGCGCAACTGCACCACGACAAGCCACAAACCCAGCAAGGCAAAGCACGCAGGCGCGAAGGCACTATAGAACGCATCCAGCATGAAGAATCCCTCCCATTGATCGCACGCCCACCCCTAGGCCGCATAGCCGTTACCTAACCTTGCCTCGCCCGGGGCGGAATGGCTACGACCAGGCGACGATCTCCTACTCGGCTCGATGCCAGCCACGGTTACGGCCCGAGCCTGGCCACTCGTGCCGGAGGTCGGCGAGCTCGGCCGGGCGACGGTGCACCCCACGGCTAGCTCAGGATGCAGCGCCGCTGGAAAGTATCTGCTTCGCCACTCGCCGGGCGTGCATGATAAATTGGCGTTCGAGGGCGTCCGTCCAGGTCAGCGAGCTGATCGCCGAATGCGCCTTGCTAACTGAATATCTCATCCAGAGGGGTGGAGGGAACGGCCCGATGAAGCCCCGGCAACCATCACGTTGATTGTGCGTCCACTGACGTCGTAGCTGCACCCATGTATAGGTGTACAGACGTCGACGCTGCTTGCGCGGCGAGGTCGTCACGTGACAGGTGCCAACTCCGGCCCGGCGGCCCGTTTGCCGCTGGGAGAGATGAGGAGAGAGGCCTCGCCAGTGAGTACTACGCTGACCAACCCAGCGACGACTAGTTCACCGACCCGATCCCCGAACAGATTCGGCTACGCCACCCATCTCGCCTGCCGCGAGTGCGGGCATACATGCACGCTCGGTTCGACCCACGTGTGCGACCAGTGCTTTGGCCCGCTTGAAGTGGCCTACGACCTGCCGGCGCTTACAAGGGAATCGATCGAGTCCGGGCCGCTCAGCATGTGGCGGTACGCGAGCCTGCTGCCAGTGCCGGCCGACGTCGCTAGCCGGCCGAACCTCGATCCCGGCTGGACCCGGCTCGTGCGTGCCGACCAGCTGGCCAGCACGCTCGGGATGCGCGAGCTGTGGATCAAGGATGAGCGCGCCAACCCGACGCACTCCTTCAAGGACCGCGTGGTCGGTGTAGCGCTCGCCGTGGCCATCGAGCTCGGCTTTAAGGTGCTCGCCTGCCCCTCCACCGGCAACCTCGCCAATGCGGTCGCCGCCGCTGCCGCCAGGGCCGGCATCCGCTCGGTGGTCCTCATCCCGGCCGATCTCGAGCCCCAGAAGGTCATCGGTTCAGCCGTTTACGGCGGCTCGCTGGTGGCCGTGCAGGGTTCCTACGACGACGTGAACCGGCTCGCATCCGAGCTTGCCGATGAACGCGAAGACTGGGCGTTCGTCAACGTCAACGTCCGGCCGTATTACGCCGAGGGGTCCAAGACCATCGGCTTCGAGGTCGCCGAGCAGCTGGGCTGGCGCCTGCCGGAGCAGATCGTCGTCCCGGTCGCGTCGGGAGCACAGCTGGTGAAGATCGACAAGGCGTTCCGCGAGCTGATCGCGACAGGCCTCGTCGAGGACTCGCCGTACCGCGTATACGGCGCCCAGGCGACTGGCTGCTCGCCGGTCGCGGCCGCGTTCCGCGCGGGCCGCGACGTCGTCCAGCCGGTACGGCCGGCCACGATCGCGAAGTCGCTCGCGATCGGCAACCCGGCAGACGGGCCGTACGTACTCGACGTCGTACGCCGTACCGGTGGGAGCGTCGCTGACGTCGACGACGAAGAGCTGGTGGACGCTATCCGCCTGCTCGCGGCTGCCGAGGGCATCTTCGCGGAGACGGCGGGCGGCGTGACGCTGGCCGTTCTGCGCAACTTGCTCAAGGAAGGCCAGATCGACCCCGACGCCCGGACCGTCATCATCAACTCCGGCGACGGGCTGAAGACCCCGGATGCCGTGGGCGCCACGCTCGAGGCCAGCACACCCATCGCGGCCACGCTGGCGGCATTCGCCGCCCGCGAGCTGTCACTCCAGTCGCCCGCGTTCTGAAAGGCAGGATGAGCATGACCGTGTCCGTGCGGATCCCCACGATCTTGAGGAGCTACACCGGGGGGACCGCGGTCGTCACGGGTACGCCCGGAACCGTGCGCGAGGTGATCGCCGGCCTTGACGCTGATTACCCGGGGATCGGCGGCCGACTCCTGGACGACGCAGGCCACCTGCGCAGGTTTGTGAACGTCTATGTGGGCGACGAGGACGTCCGGCTAGCCCAGGGCCTCGACACCCCGGTGCCCACCGGCGGGCAGGTCTCAGTGATTCCGGCGGTGGCGGGCGGCTGACACGCGGTTCTCGGCTGGTCCTTCGAGTACCGCTATGACGGCCGCGCCGGCGTAACAACGCAAGTCCCACGCGCCGCAGGAGTCATAGCACATTGCAGGAGAGACGGGCACAAGTTGCCGCAGCCCCGCTGCCCAAGATGTAAAGTCGTGTCCGGTCGCTGTTGGTAGTGGATTGAGCAGCAAGCCTCCTTGCTGGTGAGGTCAGTACCTGCGCCGCGATCAAACGGGTTCCGCGTAGCAAGGGCGGGACCCGCAGCCCGAGCAAAAGTTAGGGAGTTGTTGGTAATGGCTCAGGGCACCGTCAAATGGTTCAACGCGGACAAGGGCTACGGCTTCATCGCGGTCGACGGTGGTAGGGACGTCTTCGTCCACTTCTCAGCTATCCAGGCGGATGGCTACCGCAGCCTTGAAGAAGGCCAGCGGGTCGAGTTCGAAATCACGCAGAGCGACCGCGGTCCGCAGGCCGAGGCCGTCCGGACCGTCTAGGTCCCCTCTGTACGACACAGCCGGGAGGACCCGGCGCCCCGCCGGGCGCCGGGTCCTTCGTTTGCGGCGGGCCTTTGGCCCGGTTCTTCGTTTGAGCCGGGGTTCTGCAGGGAATCGGGTCTTTCATAGCGGATGGCTCCTGACCAGCACAGAGGTCCCGCTAAGGTGCCCCGAGCTTGCACTCACAATAGGAGAGTGCTAAACATGACGTTGGCACTCTCGGGGTGAGAGTGACAACGCAGTGACGTGATCGGGGCGATGAGGCCCTTCTGGCGGCGGGCAGGGACTGACCGTCAGACGTGGCCGTCCGTCGCGGGCGTCGGCCCGGTCGGCACGCAGGCACAAAGTTCCGGGAGGACTGGAAGCCTATGGCAGCGAAGATGATCGCGTTCAACGAGGACGCCAGGCGCGGCCTCGAGCGCGGCATGAACCAGCTCGCCGACGCCGTGAAGGTAACCCTCGGCCCTAAGGGCCGCAATGTGGTGCTCGAGAAGAAGTGGGGAGCCCCCACGATCACCAACGATGGTGTGTCCATCGCCAAGGAGATCGAGCTCGAGGACCCGTGGGAGAAGATCGGCGCCGAGCTCGTCAAGGAAGTCGCCAAGAAGACCGATGACGTCGCTGGCGACGGGACCACTACGGCGACAGTGCTCGCCCAGGCGCTGGTCCGCGAGGGCCTGCGCAACGTCGCAGCGGGTGCCAACCCGATGTCGCTGAAGCGCGGCATCGAGGCAGCCGTGGAGCGCGTTAGCGAGGAGCTGTCCAAGCTGGCGAAGGACGTGGAGACGAAGGAGCAGATTGCTTCGACCGCCTCGATCTCCGCCGGCGACACCGCGATCGGCGAGATGATCGCCGAGGCGATGGACAAGGTCGGCAAGGAAGGCGTCATCACTGTCGAGGAGAGCAACACCTTCGGCCTGGAGCTTGAGCTCACCGAGGGTATGCGCTTCGACAAGGGTTACATCTCGCACTACTTCGTGACTGACCCTGAGCGGATGGAGGCCGTCCTCGAGGACCCCTACATCCTCATCGTCAACTCGAAGGTCTCGGCCAACAAGGACCTGCTGCCGCTGCTCGACAAGGTCGTCCAGTCGGGCAAGCCGCTGGTCATCATCGCCGAGGATGTCGATGGCGAGGCCCTGGCGACCCTGGTCGTGAACAAGATCCGCGGTCTGTTCAGGTCCGTTGCGGTGAAGGCCCCCGGTTTCGGTGACCGCCGCAAGGCCATGCTCGGCGACATCGCCATCCTGACCGGCGGTCAGGTGATTAGCGAGGAAGTCGGCCTCAAGCTGGAGAACGCCGACCTGGACCTGCTCGGGCGGGCCCGCAAGGTCACCGTGACCAAGGACGAGACGACGATCGTCGACGGTGCTGGTGACTCGGAGCAGATCTCCGGCCGGGTGAACCAGATCCGCGCCGAGATCGAGAACACCGACTCCGACTACGACCGCGAGAAGCTGCAGGAGCGGCTCGCCAAGCTGGCTGGCGGCGTGGCCGTCATCAAGGCCGGCGCGGCGACCGAGGTCGAGCTGAAGGAGCGCAAGCACCGCATCGAGGACGCGGTGCGCAACGCTAAGGCCGCAGTGGAGGAGGGCATCGTCCCAGGTGGCGGTGTCGCGCTCCTCCAGGCCGGCAAGAGCGCGTTCGAGAAGCTCGAGCTTGCCGGTGACGAGGCGACTGGCGCGCAGATCGTGCGCCGGGCGCTGGAGGAGCCGCTGAAGCAGATCGCGATCAACGCCGGCCTTGAGGGCGGCGTTGTCGTGGAGAAGGTGCGCTCACTCCCCGCTGGTCATGGCCTGGACGCCGCCGACGGCGAGTACGTCGACATGTTCAAGGCCGGGATCATCGACCCGGCGAAGGTGACTCGGTCGGCGCTTCAGAACGCCGCGTCGATCGCCGCGCTGTTCCTCACCACTGAGGCAGTGATCGCCGAGAAGCCAGAGAAGAATCCGCCGCCAGCCGGCGGTCCTGGTGGCGGCGGTGACATGGACTTCTGATCCCGTCGGTCCGCGCGAGCGGGCTGCCAGGAGGAAGTCAGCAAGGCCGCCTCAGGCTGAAGTACGGCAGAAGGCAGTCCCGGCATTAGCCGGGACTGCCTTCTGGCTTCCGCTTGCTGGCGTAAGGGCTATCCGCCGTCGCCTGCCGTTACGCATTGCTCAAAAGGGGTTACGGGTCAGGTGGCTGCGGCTCATGGTTTACGGCTCAGGGGTGACGGCTCCGGGCGTGACGGCTCGCGGTTACAGCCGAGGTGTCGATTTGTCACGCGCGCCGGCTCCACAACCTGTGCGCGAAGAGGGATTATCAGCCCATGAGCCCGCCCGCCGAACAGCTCATCCGCGACTACCTCAACCGACTGTCGGTTGCGGCGCGCGGCCAGCTTGGCGCGGATGACCGGCGTGCACTCGTGGATCGGACCCGCGGCTTCATCGAGCGCAAGACCGGGTTGGCCGGTCCGCCCACCGCCATGGAGGTGGCCAGGCTGCTCGCAGGGCTTGGCGACCCGGCTCGGCTGGTGCAGCAGGAACGGCAGCGACTCGCTACCCTGCGCGGCGAGATGCCCGCGCCGGCTGCGGTCCGCAATCCGATCACCAGAGTGCTGCGGCGCGACTCCGGCAGGTCGCGCACCGCCAGCTGGCATTGGCCCGCGCTCGAAGGCGGCCGGACTGACCTTCAGCTGAAGTTGCTCGACAGCGCGGGTGTGCAGGCCACTGGGACGGCGCAGCAGTCGGAGGCGCAGCAGTCACGGCCGCAGCAGTCAGGGCCGCAGCAGTCAGGGCCGCAGCAGTCAGGGCCGCAGCAGTCAGGGCCGCAGCAGTCAGGGGCGCAGCAGTCAGGGGCGCAGCAGTCAGGGCCGCAGCAGTCAGGGGCGCAGCAGTCAGGGCCGCAGCAGTCAGGGGCGCAGCAGTCAGGGGCGCAGCAGTCAGGGGCGCAGCAGTCAGGGGCGCAGCAGTCGGAGGCGCAGCAGTCGGAGGCGCAGCAGTCAGGGCCGCTGGAGTCGGCCGCACAGCAGCCCCGAGCGCAGCAGCCCCGAGCGCGGCAGCCTGGGGCGCAGCAGTCGGAGGCGCTGGGGTCAGGTGCGCAGCAGCCCGGGGCCGAGCGGTCTGGTAATACGGGCGCCGCTCGTCGCGGCGCGAATGGCTCGAACGGCACGACGGGCAATGGCGTGGCACGCGACGATGGTCCTTCGGCCGCCGACGGGTCCGCGCCGCGCGTGCCAGCGCGGCCGGGTAAGCCCGACTGGTTCTTCCGCGCCCTCGGCGGGGAGCGCGAGCAGGCCCACGAGGATGACCGGTTGGCCCATGAGTCAGCCGCCTCGGATCCGACCAGGCCGCCCTGGCCGCTGGCGAGCGTTAACGGCGTCAACTCCAGCGCGCAGGAGTTCGCCGACGCCGACCCCGCTAAACTCGGCGGCTCAGCGCCGACGCATGCCAGCCCTCGCTGGCAGCTGCCGACGCCCCCGGATCTAGCGTTCTTGCGGCAGGCGCGCCGGGCATTAACTGCCCTCACAGCGTGGTATCGACGCCGTCCGCTGGAGGCATCTGCGGTCGTGCTGCTCGGTCTCGGCGGCGCCATCTATCCGCCGGTCTGGCTGGTCGGCGCCGTCGTGGCGCTGGCCTCGCGCCTATGGGACGGCCGGGATAAGTGGCTCGGCCTGGGGCTCCCAGTTCTGGTGACGGTGATCTCCATAGCGGTAGGTGTCACGAGCGGCGGTCGCGCATCGATGGGCCACGGCGTGCACGAGGGCTGGGTGTACGGCGTGGTTGCGAGCCGCATTGCCGCATTGCTCAGTGCCGTCTATCTCGGCTCGCGAAGCGTGCACGGGCGGCGGCCGCCTGCGGTGCCGCCCTGGAACAAGCCGCACAAGGTCAGCTGACAACCGCCTCGTGCCTAGTCGCGCGCTGACTCGCAGCATGCGGGCGGCCTGGTTGAGTAGACCCCGTTGCGGGTATGGGAAGCCAAATCTTGCTGGCGTGCCGACAGGTCGCCAGCCGATATTCCCGGCCTCGCACGCGATCCCGTCCCAGCACCATCTGACGTGTGAGGTTGCGGAGGACGTGGTCCCGGCGCGAGCTGGGACCACGTCTATGCGCCCGTAAAACGGCAGCGTCCACCGGAGAAGTCACTGAGCTGCCGGCAGCGCGGGAGGTAGCCCACAACCGATAGCCTTACTCGCGCAAGCGCCCGGCGCTTGCCCCGATTCGTTCCTCCTCGCGTAAGGTCTCGCACGTGCCTACTGGCAAGGTCAAGTGGTATGACGCCGACAAGGGCTTCGGCTTCCTCACCCGTGACGACGGGGGTGAGGTCTTCGTGCACTCAACCGCCCTGGAGCCAGCTGGCACCGCGCTACGGCCTGGCCAGCGGGTGGAATTCGGCGTCGCCGAGGGCCGTCGGGGCACCCAGGCGCTTCAAGTCCGCGTGCTCGAGCCACCACCGACGGTGGCCAAGGTAGCGCGCAAGAGCCCGGACGAGATGATCCTGATCATCGAAGACCTCATCAAGCTGCTCGACGGCGTGTCGAACACCTACCGCCGGTCCAAGCAACCGGACAGCCGGGACGCTAAGAAGATAGCTGCAGTCCTGCGCGCCGTCGCTGCAGACCTGGAGACCTGACCGGGCGACGGACAGACCCGACCGATTGGCAAAGCGGGTTCCAGCGCGAGTATTAGAGCGCTGGGCCCGGCGAGGCCTGCCGGGTACGCAGGATCCGGCGGCGGCGGCTCAGGATGAGCCAGCACAGAGCAAGCGCCAAGCCGACCGCGGCCACCGTCAGCCCGGCGAAGCCGCTGCCAGTCAGCGACAGCAGCAGGCCGATCAGGCCGCCGGCGACGAGAGCGAGCTGGTGCAGGGTCTCGGAGAACGCGAACGTGGATGACCGTTTCTCCGCCGGTATCTCGCGCTGCAGGATTGAGTCGAGTGCCACCTTGACGAGCGTCTGGCTGATCGCAGCCGCGAGCGCCACCGCCAGCACGGACCACAAGCCGAAGAAGACCGCGCACGCGATGCTGATGAGGGTGGCCAGGCCAAGAATGGTGAACATCATTGCCAGCGGAGTGCGTGACCTGAGGGCCGAGCCGATCAACGTGCCGAGCACGCCGCCCACGGCGATGGCGGCGGCCAGGCCGACGAGCGCGACCGTCTGTCGCGTGTGGCCGAAGTGCTCGGTCCGCAAGATGAATGCGAGGAAAAAGAGCATGAATCCGTAAAAGGCTCGTATCGCCGCATTCGCTTTCATGGCCTCGCCGACGACCGGACCGACCTTCGGAGGAGTGAACAGACGCCGCAGTCCAGACGCCGGGCCGCGGACGGTGCTTCCAACTCCGGCGCCGCCGAGCTTCGTCCCGCCCACCGTCGCGGCGCCTGCTGTCATGCCGTCCGACGTCGCAGCGGGCCCGGGCCCGAACTTCCTCGTCCCGTTGGGCCCCACGGACTCGGCGCCGGTGCCGACTGTCCCCGCGCCGTTGGCCGCGCCCGGCGGCTCGTGACCGCCACGGCCGGCCGCGGCTAGCTCTTCGTCTGATTGCACGTCTACACGCTCGGGCAGTCGGAGCCCGAGGACCGTCGCCGCGAGATAGATGGCTGTGGCGATGCGTAGCACCCACGCCGCACCTTCGCCACCGCCGCCGGCGATCTTGTCGACGCCGAGGGCCACCGCGGCGCCGGCGGATGTGGCGATCAGGGAGCCGAGGTTCGACCGGGCGTTGGCCGTCACCAAGGTGATCTCCGACGGCAGCAAGCGGGGGATAACAGCGGCCTTCGTGACCCCGTACGCCTTCTGGAGCACCAGGACGCCGAACGCCGCGGGCAGCAGCGTCACCGAGCCGGCACCCGCCATTCCCCAGCACAACAGCCCCCTGGCGAGCAGCGTACCCATGAGGATGTAGCGGTTGCCCTGCTTCACCCGGTCGAGCAGGGGTCCGATTAGCGGCGCAAGAATCGCATAAGGCGCAATCGTGATGAGCAGCGCGAAGGCCACCTGACTGCGCGCGTGCGCGACGGATGTGCTGAAGAACAGTGTCCCGGCCAGCGCCACGGCGACGAAAGCGTCTGCGAAACCCCCCGCTGCGGTGAGCTCGATCAGGTTCGACAGTCCGGTCCGCCCGGCCCCCGAGGCACCGCTCAAGCGGTGCACGAATCGTCCGGCGCCCCCAGCAGCGGCCGCGCTCGCCCGGCTAGCGCGCTGCGAGGCGGTGTAGACCGACCGGCCAGCCCGCCGCGCCCGCTCGCCGGTACCGGTGTCTCCCATGGCTCAAGTATTCTGCCTCTGCGAGCCTGTACAACCATGCCCATGCCTATCAGCCAGCAGATAACCGACTTGGCCAGGCGTACAGACCACTTGATGAGGAACAATTACCCAACGTGACTCCTACTCGTGTACGTGCTGCCGGCCTCGATGAGGCGTGCGTTGAGGCGACTGACCTGGCCCGCGCCGCCGCGGAGGAGCTGGCGGGCGCTGGCAACGTCGGCCAGCACGAAGGCGTTGTCGCGGATGACGAGCGCGTGGTCACCCACCTGTTTGGCTGCCTGGATCCCGCCTACGTCGGGTGGCGCTGGGCGGTGACGGTGACTAGGGCGTCGCGTGCCAAGACGGTCACCGTGGACGAGGTGGTCCTCCTGCCGGGGCCTGATTCGCTGCTGGCACCCGACTGGGTGCCGTGGAGCGAGCGGGTGCGTCCTGGCGATTTGGGCGTCGGGGATCTGATGCCCGCCACCGACGACGACGACCGGCTAGTGCCCGTCAGCATGCTCGAAGGCGACGATGGCGTGCTGGACTGGGACGACAGCGCGCAATGGGACGAGGGCTCCGAGCTGGCCGCCTCGGTCGGGCTGGTCCCGGCCGCCCCGTCCATCGACGACGGCACTGCCGGCGCTGCACCGGGGCTCGGCGGCAGGTCTCGCGTCCTGTCGGCGATTGGCCGGGATACCACGGCGATCCGCTGGTACTCCAGCGAGCACGGGCCGAGCACCCCGCTTGCCCGCGCAGCTCCCGGACCGTGCGTGACGTGTGGTTTTCTGACACCGCTGGCTGGCCCGCTCGGGCGCGTCTTCGGCGTCTGCGCGAACGAGTATGCGCCCGATGACGGCCGCGTCGTCTCCCTTGATCACGGCTGCGGCGCGCACTCCGAAGCCGTGACGGCTGGTGCAGGCGTCGGTGCGATCGCGCCGGTCATTGACGAGGTTGGCTACGACCTAGTCGACATGCCGGGCATCGCGCTCGCGGACACGGTCTTCGAGTCGCTCGACCACGAGTCCTGACTGACCGCCCGGACGGCTACCGCGGCGGAGCCTCGGTTCTATCCGTCGAGTCTCTATCCATCGGGGTCATGTCTGTCCGGGTCATATCAGTCGCGGTGACATCTGGATCGGCAGTATCCGTGGCTGCCATCTCGGTGGCCGTGCTCTCAGTAGCAGTGCTGTCGGTGGCGGTGCTGTCGGTGGCGGTGCTGTCGGTGGCAGTGACGTCTGTGGCAGTGACGTCTGTGGCACTGTGGTAGCCGGCCGCCTCTTGTGCTGCGCGGCGCCGCTCGGCAGTGCGCTCCCGTGATCGCTTCAGGTACGGCACATAGATCAGTCCGAAGATTCCGAGGGCGGTGCCGGATGCTGCTACCCAGATCCACCACCGGTCGGCCGCCGGCAAGCTGCCGCGCACGATCAGCAAGACGATGAGGGCCACGAGGAATCCGGCCGTGATCACGGCCGTGATCAGCCGGTCGTCGCCTTCCATCGGCGGCGGGACCGGACGCTCGGGGTGGCTCACCGGCTCAGGCTAGCCGATGCCGGCGTGGCCGGAAGGCTGGCGCAGGTCTGGCCGCAGGCGTAGTGCTGCGCTGCGACCGCCGTCGTGGGACGATGCTTCCGGACCGGAGGGATCCTGGCGGCCTTCACGGGCTAGCTGTGGCGACGGTCCGGCATCAACCCGCAGGCTAACTGGGCGGCGGAATGCGCGAGCATCGCCTATAGTTAGCAAGAGTAATGACTCAGGTTAACGAAGATGACCACGCCACAGCAGACCAGGTCCGACGCGGGCCTAGCGAGCGCGCTCCGGATCTCGGTGAGCCGCCTCGCCCGCCGGCTACGGGCCGAGCGCCTGGCCAAGGGCCTGGAGCCCGGCCTCTCCGACACCCAGCTGGCCGCGCTGGGGGCGCTGGAACGGCACGGGGCTATGACTCCTGGCGAGCTCGCCGATCACGAAAAGGTGCAGCCGCCGTCGATGACCAGGGTGATCGCAGCTCTGGAGGAACGTGGCCTGGTCATGCGTGGCCCGCACGCTACAGACCGTCGGCAGGTGGAGCTGACGGCCACCGAGCCGGGCCGGACAGTGGTCCAGCAGTCCAGGAAGCTCAGGGAAGCCTGGCTGGCGAAGCGGCTGCGCGAGCTGACTCCGCAGGAACGGGCGACGCTGCGAGCGGCGGCGCCGATTCTGGAGAAGCTCAGCCAGTCCTGAGCGGCCCAGTCCCGACCGGCACAGTCCCGACCGGCACAGTCCGGACCGGTTCGGTTCCGACCGGCCCAGCCCAATCGAGCGGCCAGGCCAAGCGGGGCGGCAAGACGTTCGGCTCGCTCAGGACCCGCAATTACCGGCTGTTCGCGGCTGGCCAGGTGGTGTCGAACACTGGCAGCTGGATGCAGCGCGTGGCACAGGACTGGCTGGTCCTGGAGCTCACCCACAACAGCGGCACGGCGCTCGGCATCACTACCGGACTTCAGTTCCTGCCGCTGCTGCTCTTCAGCCTCTGGGGCGGTGTGATCGCTGACCGTTACTCCAAGCGACGGATCCTCATGGTCACCCAGACGGCTATGGGCGCGCTCGCGCTTGTCCTCGGCGTGCTCGTGCTGACCGGGACCGTGCACATCTGGCAGGTTTACGCCCTGGCCTTCGGTCTCGGCCTGGCCACAGTCGTCGACAATCCGACCAGGCAAGCCTTCGCCGTCGAGATGGTCGGCCGGGACGCGATGGCCAACGCCATCGCGCTCAACAGCGCCGTGTTCAACCTGGCCCGTATTGTCGGCCCGGCGGTGGCCGGCCTGGTGATCGGCCTGCTTGGCACGCCCGCGGCGTTCCTGGTGAACGCGGCCTCTTATGGAGCAGTCCTGATCGGTCTCAAGCTCATGCGACCGGAGGAGCTGCATCCGGCCCAGCGCGCGCAGCGCGGTCGCGGCCAGCTGCGCGAGGCGCTGTCGTACGTACGCGCACGGCCAACGCTCTGGATGCCGCTGATCCTCATCTTCTTTGTCTCCACGTTCGGCATGAACTTCCAGGTGACGACCGCGCTGATGTCCCGGACTGTGTTCCACACCGGCGCGGGTGCGTTCGGGCTCGCATCGGCGGTCTTCGCCCTCGGCGCGCTTGGCGGCGCGCTGCTGGCCGCTCGCCGAAGTCGCCCGACGCTGCGGTTGCTGCTCGTGACATCGTTCGCGTTCAGCATCTTCGAGATCGTGACAGGCGTCGTGCCGGATTACCTGACGTTCCTCATCGCGCTCGTGCCGACTGGCCTTGCGCTGCTGACGTTCACTACCGCCGCCAACTCCAGCACGCAACTGAACACCGCGCCGGAGATGCGCGGGCGCGTTATGGGCCTGTACATGCTGGTGTTCCTTGGCGGCACCCCGCTTGGCTCGCCGCTGGCCGGCTGGGTAGCTGAAGCGTTCGGCGCCCGTATGAGCATGATCGCTGGCGGCGTGATCTCGGTCGCGGCGACCGTGGTAATGACGTTCTTGCTGGCCCACAGGCGCGGCGTGCAGGTCCGGACCTACCTGCGGCCTGCCGAGCTGGCCCGCATCGCGGCCTGAGCCGGCGACTGCTGATACGAATGGCGGCATGAGGCTGTTCGTTGCCATTGAGCCGCCTGCGGCCGTGCTCGCCGAGCTGGCGGCAGCGGTCCAGCCACTCCAGGCGAGCGCGCCGGAGCTGCGCTGGACAAGCAGCCCCGCGTGGCACCTGACGCTCGCGTTCTTGGGCGAGGTCGATGAGGCCGTCCTCCCTGCGCTGAGCACGCGGCTCGAGCGCGGTGCCCGGCGGCATCCGCCGCAGCTGCTAGCCGTCGCCGGGGCCGGCGCGTTCCCGAACCCCGCTCGAGCCAGGGTCCTGTGGGCGGGGATCCGCGCCGACAATCGTGCGCTGGCATCCCTGGCCGCCTCGGTGGCGGCCGGCGCCCGTAGGGCAGGTGCCCCGCCGCCGGACGAGGGCCGGAAGTACAGCCCGCATCTGACGCTGGCGCGCTGCCGCCAGCCTGCCAATGTGGCCCGGCTGACGGCGGCGCTGGCCGACTTCAGCGGCGCGGCCTGGACGGCGCAATCAATTCAGCTGGTGCGCAGCAATTCGGGCGGCAGCGGACCGCCCTCGTACGAGGACCTGGCCGCATGGCCGCTTATGGCGCAGGTGCGACCCCGCACCTGAGCAGGCCGGCCCTTGAACGCCGCAGAAAACGTGTGGAGCGTAGGTACAAAGCTTTGCCTGCGCTCCACACGTCGAGCGCAGCGTGGCGCTGACCTACAGGCGCTCGAGCACGTAGTCCATACACGCCGTAAGCGCCTCTACGTCGGCAGGCTCGACGGCGGGGAACGTGCCTATGCGCAGCTGGTTACGACCGAGCTTGCGGTAGGAGTCGGTGTCGACGATACCGTTCGCGCGCAGCGCTGCGGACAACTCCGTGGCCTGGATGTGGTCGGCGAAGTCAATCGTCGCAACCACCGGCGAACGTTCGACCGGGTCGGCCACAAACGGCGTCGCCAGAGGCGTCTTGTCCGCCCAGTTGTAGAGGATGCCGGAGGAGGCACCGGTCCGCTCCGTCGTCCAGGCCATGCCGCCCTGGTCCAGCATCCAGTCAACTTGCTCAGCCAGCAGGACCAGTGTCGCCAAGGCCGGGGTGTTGTAGGTCTGCTGGAGCCTGGACTGCTCGATCGCGGTCTGCAGGGACAGGAACTCCGGGATGTAGCGATCGCTGGCCGCGATCCGGGCCGCGCGCTCGATCGCAGCGGGTGACAGCAGTGCCAGCCACAAGCCGCCGTCGGAGCCGAAGCACTTCTGCGGGGCGAAATAGTAGGCATCGAACTGAGTCGGGTCTACGGCGATCCCGCCAGCGGCGCTCGTCGCGTCGACGAGCACGAGCGCGCCGTCGTCGGCGCCCGGCACGCGGCGGATGGGCATCGTCACGCCGGTCGACGTCTCGTTGTGGGTGAACGCGTATGCGTCCACCCCGTACTCCGCCTGCGGCGACGGGTGTGTGCCGGGCTCTGCCGAGATGACCGACGGGTCGGCCAGCCAAGGCGCGGACCGCGTCACCTTGGCGAACTTGGCCGAGAACTCGCCGAAGGTCAGATGCTGAGCCCTGTCGGAGATCAGCCCGAAGGCAGCCGAATCCCAGAACGCCGTCGTACCGCCGTTGCTGAGCACAACCAGATAGTCATCCGGCAGGCCGAACAGCATGGCCAGGCCCTCCCGGATCCGCTGCACGACGTTGCGCACCGGCGCCTGCCGATGCGAGGTGCCGAGCAGGCTGCGCCCGGCGGCGGCGAGCGCCTCCACCTGCGCGTCCCGGACCTTCGTCGGCCCGCTGCCGAACCTGCCGTCTGCGGGCAGCAGGTCGGCCGGAATGACGATCTTGGCGGGCTCAGACATCCTGATCGAACACCTCGTCGGCGCCGGGGACGTCGCGGACGGAGCGGGCCGCAGGCCCGACGTACCTAGCACTCGGCCGCACCAGCCTGCCGGTCCGCTTCTGCTCGAGGATGTGCGCAGCCCAGCCGGCGGTGCGAGCGCAGGTGAACATCGAGGTGAACATGTGCGCTGGCACTTCGGCGAAGTCGAGCATGATCGCAGCCCAGAACTCCACGTTCGTCGCCAGGACCCGGTCTGGCCGCCGGGCGTGCAGTTCGTCCAGGGCAGCCTTCTCCAGCGCGGCGGCGACCTCGTAGCGCGGTGCCCCTAGTTCCCTGGCCGTCCGCCTGAGTACTCGGGCTCGCGGATCCTCGGCGCGGTAGACGCGGTGCCCGAAGCCCATCAGTCGGTCGCCGTTGTCGAGTGCCTGCTTGACGTAGGCAGTAGCGTCGCCGCTCTTCTCCACTTCCTCGATCATGTGCAGCACCCGGGCTGGCGCGCCTCCATGCAGCGGGCCGGACATGGCGCCGACAGCGCCTGACAGGGCCGCGGCGACATCGGCGCCGGTTGAGGCGATGACCCTGGCGGTGAACGTGGAAGCGTTCATGCCGTGCTCGGCGGCCGACACCCAGTACGCGTCGATGGCCTTAACGTGCTTGGGGTCGGGCTCACCTCGCCAGCGGATCATGAACCGCTCGGTGATGGTCCTGGCTTCGTCTACCCGCCGCTGCGGCACCATCGGGGAGCCGAGCCCGCGGGCGGACTGGGCGACAAACGACAGCGCCATGACCGACGCCCTGGCCAGGTCGTCGCGGGCCTGCTCGTCGCTGATGTCCAGTAGCTGGTGCATGCCCCAGGCCGGGGCCAGCATGGCCAGCGCGCTCTGCACGTCGACGCGGATGTCGCCAGAATGCACCGGGATCGGGTAGGGCTCGGCGGGTGGGAGGCCTGGCGCGAACTTGTTGTCAACCAGCAAGCCCCACACGTGCCCATAGGAGACGTGGCCGACTAGTTCCTCGATGTCGACGCCCCGGTACCGAAGTGAGCCTCCCTCCTTGTCGGGCTCGGCAATCTCTGTCTCGAATGCGACGATGCCCTCGAGCCCAGGCACAAAGTCGGACATTCGTGTTCCTCCGTCTCCTAGTCACGAGCAGGCCGACGGGCTGGCCGGGGGCGATCAGGCCGCTGGTCGAGCGGCGGGGGCCAACGGGCCTTTTATGGCCTGCGCCCCTATTCAACCGCGCGACGACTACGGACCGGTAACCCAGGTCCGAACATCAGTGCGCTCGCTGGACCAAACTGGGACCGGTGGGGGGCGCACCCTGGTGCCTGGCGGCTTCCGGGGCGATGCGAGAGGATCAGTACCCGTGGAGCCATCAAGACATGCTGACCCGCCTGGTATCGGTCTGCCGGGCACCCTGGACGAGGCAATGCTGGCCGCCGACCCCCTGGACCTGTTCGACACGTGGATGGGGGACGTTATCCGGACCGGCCTGCCAGAGCCGACCGCGATGGTGCTGGCCACCGTGTCAGCGGACCAGCGGCCGCGAGCCCGGATGGTTCTGCTCAAGTCCGCCGGCCCCGATGGCTTCACCTTTTACACGAACAGGACCTCGCGCAAGGCCGCAGATCTCGCCGCGGTGCCGGAGGCGTGCCTGCTCTTCCCCTGGTACGCGATGCACCGGCAGGTGATCATCGAGGGGCCAGTCGAGCCGCTCTCGACTGCTGACAGCGAGCCGTATTTCCACAGTCGGCCCCGCGGCTCCCAGCTTGGCGCCTGGGCGAGCCGGCAGTCGACCGTGCTGTCGTCGCGAGCCGAGCTTGAAGACCGGTATGCCGAGCTGGAGCAGCGGTGGCCGGAGGGGACGGAAATCCCGATGCCGGACTTCTGGGGAGGCTACCGGCTGCGGCCGGAGCGGATGGAGTTCTGGCAGGGCAGACCGAGCCGCCTGCACGACCGATTCCGCTACACCCGGAACGGGGCGTCTTTCGACGTAACCCGGCTGGCTCCGTGACACTGGCGGATACGACCACGTTCCCTGCCTAGGGAATCTGGTCCGTCACAACGGTCACCTTTGCGGTGACATCAGCCCGGCTGCGACGCTCGTCCGGATTGCTGGCTGGTACACCCGGAGCCTATTGCGGCATAGCATCGATTCTGGAGGTAATGGCGAGTGACAGCGCACGGCCTGATCGATACGACCGAAATGTACCTTCGGACGGTCTTCGAGCTTGAGGAAGAGGGCATTGTCCCGCTCCGTGCCCGCATCGCCGAGCGGCTCTCGCAGAGCGGCCCCACGGTCAGCCAGACGGTCGCCCGCATGGAACGCGACGGCCTGCTGCGCGTGGAAGGCGACCGGCAGCTTGCGATGACCGAGATGGGCCGCATGCTGGCGATGCGGGTCATGCGCAAGCACAGGCTGGCCGAGTGCCTCCTCGTCAGCGTGATCGGGATGCCGTGGGAAGAGGTACATATCGAGGCATGCCGCTGGGAGCACGTCATATCGGACAATGTGGAGCGACGCCTTGTCGAGCTGCTCGACTATCCGGTGCGCTGCCCGCACGGGAACGTCATCCCCGGCCTAGCCGAGCTGGGTGTGCCCGACGACGCGACCAAACGGTCCGACGTGGCGACTGCCGAGGTTGACATCGCGATGACGGCACTGGCCATCCCGGCTGGCGAGCAGGTCGTGGTCAGTCGTATCAGCGAGCAAGTTCAGAGCGATTCAGCGCTGATGCTTAGACTCAAGAACATTGGGATACAACCCGGACGCGAGGTAACGCTTGCGGCCAGCGACAATGGTGTGCGGGTGACAGGTGCGGACAGGGTCGGTGATCTTGGGGCGGAGTTGTCCGCCGAGATTGCCGCGCACGTCTTCGTTTCCCGGTTGTGACGGCGGTCAGGTGAGCGGGGTATGAGACCGCCAGCGGACATGCCTGTGCCACTGCTCACCGCGAGCGACGTGCTCGAGCAGGTGTCGACCGGCGTCGTGGTCATCGACAGGGACTGCAAGCTCCTGTACGCGAACTCGTTCGCCGTCACGCTCTTCGGCTTTCCTGACGACTCCGCGCACCTAGCCGGTCGGCCGCTGCTCTCCCTCGGGATCGAGCAGTCAGACGCGGCGACAGTTCAGCACATGGCGGTGAACGTGCTGCGCGGCTGGCCCTGGGAGGGCACCTTCGCCAGCCAGCGCATCGACGGATCGAGAGTGTTCGTGCGAGCGCACGCGGCTCCGCTCCGTAACGGCCAGGGCGAGATCACCGGTATCGTCATTATGGCCAGGGAAGCGACGCGCCGCGGTGGTCAGCGCGCGAGTGACCGGATCGGCCTGCTAGAGCGGATCGGCGAGCGGCTGTCTAGTTCCCTTGAGCTCGACGTCACGCTGCGGCAGGTGGCCGAGACGCTGGTGCCGCAGTTCGCCGATCACTGCTTCATCGACCTGCTGCACGGGGACGTGCTCGTCCGCCGGGCGCAACTGCACTCCCGGGGCTGGATGCCGGAGCCTGGCACGTGGGCGCTAGTCGGCGAGCCGATCAAGTACCCCAAGGGCCACTTCTGCGAGCTGGCCATGACCCAGCTGGACACCGTGGTCGTGGCCGACCTGGCCGAGGAGAAGTATCCGGCTCCGACGCCGGCGAGCCTCCAGGCGTGTGACGACATCAGGCTGACATCGGTTATGGCTGCGCCGCTGATCGCCCGCGGCCAGCTGCTCGGCGTGATGAGCCTGGCTCTGTCGTACCTGACGGAGCGCGAGGAACGCCATTACGGCGCTGATGACCGCGACTTCCTGAGCGCGATCGCCAGCCGAGTCGCGATCGCGATAGACAACTCGCTGCTGTTCGAGGAGGAGCGGCGCACGGCGCTTGCGTTCCAGACGAGCCTGCTGCCGCAGGACCCGCCGTTCGTTGACGGGCTGGAAGTCGCCTACAAATACGTTCCGGCCAAGCCGCTGGAGACGCACGGTCAGGGCATTCAGACGCAGGTCGGCGGCGACTGGTACGACATCATCCCGCTCTCGGCCGGCCGGGTCGGCATCGTCATCGGCGACGTGGAGGGCCGCGGCGCCAGGGCAGCCGCGGTCATGGGTCAGCTGCGCGCCGCGCTGCGCGCGTTCGCTCAGGACGACAAGTCGCCTGCCGAGATCCTGCGCAAGCTGGACGACTGGGTGGGCTCGCTGGCACCGGTAGCAGCCGAGACGCACGGTTTCGCCGCAGCGGACCCGCCAACAGTGAGCTGCACGTACCTGGTCTACGACGCCTGGTCGCGCACGCTGTCGTTTGCCAACGCCGGTCACATGCCGCCCCTGATCGTGCGCGGGCACGACGTGAGCCAGCTCGAGATCCGGGACCGCGGTGTCCTGCTTGGCGTGCGCGGCAAGGGAGTTCGCGGCCTGCCCACCTACCGCGAGGAGATGCGCTACCTCGCGCCAGGCTCGACGCTCGTGTTCTATACCGACGGGCTAGTCGACCGCCGGCAGCGGGCTGACGGTGACGGCCACTACAGCGATGCCGAGGTGCAGCGGATGCTTCGGCGCGCGGTTCGGGACGCGGCTGACGGAAGTGTCGAGCAGATAGCCGAGGCGGCCGAGCACGCGGTGCCGGGCGAGATCGACGACGACATGGCGGTGGTCGTGGTCAGGACGTCGGAGGTCGACCTCGGATCCTGGGAGGGCCAGTTCCCGGCCGAGCCGATCCGCGTGTCCGAGGCGCGGCGGCTCGCGCAGGAGACGTTCCTGAGCTGGGGGATGGACACCGAGCAGGCGGATCTGACCTGCCTGCTCGTCTCCGAGGTTGTGACCAACGTCGTGCTGCACGCGGCCGTGTCGCCGACGCCGCGGCATGAGCTCGTGCTGGAAAGCGCTGGATCCGGCCCGCTTGGGATCCTCGGCGACTGGGAGCTGTCGCCGTTCGACGAGGGATTTGGCGCGCCGCCAGGCAAGGACTTCACGCTGCGACTGCGGCGCGGGAACGAGGCGATCTGGGTCGAGGTGTTCGACGCCGACCTTCGGCTGCCCAGGATCAGGAGCGCGGGCGAGAGCGACGAGGGCGGGCGCGGGCTGTACCTGGTCGATCAGCTAGCGACGCGGTGGGGATCGCGACCGACCAAGGACGGCAAGGCGGTCTGGTTCGAGATGCCGATCAAGAGCGGCCACGGGTCGAGCACGCTGGCGTAGGGCTGGTCTTATGCGGACTGGCCCTCTCGCCGGGGCTGCCGCCCGGAGCGGGACTGGCCTGTGGTGTCGCGGCTCAGTGCGTCTGGCTCGCCCACAACGCGAGGACGCCGACGATGACCGCGATCATGATGACGAGCCAGGTCTTGGGCGTGACCAGGAACCCCATCCGGCGCCGGGTCCTGACGACAATGTAGGTGATGATGAGCGCGATCATCACGAGCAAGATGACGCCCTGGCTCATGCAGCCTCCCGACCTCGGCTACAGCATAGAGCGCTCGGAGCGCACGGCGCCGGGCGCAAACGGGTCTATTGGGCGTGAGGTTGCAACTGTCGCCCTACTAGGGCCGCACATCCACCCTGACGCCCAATGACGCTTCGTTGCCTGGTTCGGCGCGGCTTGCGACGGCGGTGCCTAGCACGGCGGACACGGGCAGCCCGCTATCCAGGGCGCGAACTGACTCATGCAGCCGCCGAAGCACCGTGATCTGCCGGGCGAGAGCCTCGATCTTGTCCTCGACCAGGCGCGCCGCCGCGTCACGCTGGCCAGGGCTGACCGACCGGCCTGCCGCCAGCCGCGCGAACGGCTTGACCTCTTCGAGGCGGAAGCCGAGATCTTTGAGGGCAAGCGCGGCCGCGATGTAGCCGCTGTATTCAGCCGGATACTTCCGCGTGCCGCCGGGCGACCGCCGCGGCTCCGGCAGGATGCCCAGTTGCTCGTAATAACGAATGGTGCGGCTACTCACGCCTGCCGCCTTCGCGAGCTGACCGATGCTGACCAGGCCCGTGGAGTCGTCGCTGTGTTTCGTCATGAGCGGCGTTACCCCCGTCCTTAGCGCCGAGCCCGCACTCACGGATCGTAGCTGTACGACTACAGGCGGCGGGCGGTAATCGTCAGAGGAAAGCACGACTCCTGGGCCTATGGCGCTTGCCGAACTGCGCGGTAGCCTCAATATGACGGCAAACGTTCGGCTGTGCGCAGTCCTGGCTGCGCGGACAGGCGGATGGTGGCGCCGCTGGGGTATGGAGGTCGCGGGTGTCTGAGGCATACATCGTTGGGGCGGTTCGCAGTCCCATTGGCAAGCGGAACGGTGGCCTCTCGACAGTCCACCCGGCAGACCTGGCAGCGCACGTGCTGCGCGAGCTGATCGCAAGGACCGCAGTTGACCCGTCGGCGGTCGACGACGTCATCATGGGCTGCGTTTCGCAGGTTGGCCCGCAGACAGCCGACATCGCCAGGACCGCGTGGCTCTCGGCCGGCCTGCCCGAGAGCGTGCCAGGCGTGACCGTCGACCGCCAGTGCGGCTCGTCGCAGCAGGCGGTCCACTTCGCAGCGCAGGCCGTGCTGTCCGGCACCCAGGACCTGGTGATCGCGGCCGGCGTCGAGAGCATGAGCATGGTGCCGATGGGCAGCACGGTGGCGCTGCGCAAGGAGGGCATGGCCTTGCCGTTCGGCCAGGGCTGGCGGGACCGGTACGGCGACCAGGAGATCTCCCAGTTCCGCGGGGCTCAGCTCATGTGCGAGAAGTGGGGCATCAAGCGCGCCGAGCTTGAGGAGTTCTCGCTCCAGAGCCACACCAGGGCGATCAGGGCGATCGACGAGGGCCGGTTCGACCGCGAGATCACCCCGGTGGGCGGTATCACGACGGACGAGGGCCCGCGTCGCGACTCAACGCTGGAGAAGATGGCCGACCTGAAGCCGCTGCGTCCCGGCTGGGAGCTGACCGCCGCGACCGCCTCGCAGATCTCCGACGGCTCGGCGGCTCTGCTGATCGCCTCGCCCGCTGCGGTCCGCAAGCACGGTTTCACTCCGCGGGCGCGGATCCGCACGCTGGCGGTCACTGGCTCGGATCCGGTCTACATGCTGACGGGCCCGATCCCGGCGACCGAGCAGGCACTCGCCAAGGGACACCTGTCGATCGATGACATCGACGTTTTCGAGGTCAACGAGGCGTTCGCGCCGGTGCTGATCGCCTGGTCACGGGACACGCACGCGTCGCTGGAGAAGACCAACCCCAACGGCGGCGCGATCGCTCTTGGCCACCCGCTCGGAGCGACGGGCGCGATCTTGATGACCAAGCTGCTTCATGAGCTCGAGCGGACTGGCGGCCGGTACGGACTCCAGACCATGTGCGAAGGCGGCGGCCAGGCCAACGCGACGATCATCGAGCGGCTCGCCTAAGACTCGCCTGGATCACCGAGCCGCCTCGATCACCGAGCCGGCTGGATTACTGCGAGGCCCTGCCCTCGGTGCGGACCGGGGTTTCTTGCTGCACGGACCAGTGCGCCAGCCTGCGAGCCCGAGTCGTGTTTGTCATCTCGTTCCCATGGAATATAGAATTTGACTTTTAGGTTTTCTTAATCAACAAGGTTAGGTAACCAAGGCTAGGCAACTTGGGCTGCACGCTCGGGGCGCTAGAAGGGTGACACGGACATGCTGCTTTCCACATTTGACCCGTTTGCTGAGTTTCACCGTGCGCTGCGGACCGCTGACGGCGGGCACGCGGCCATGCGAATGGACGTCGTCCGCCGCGAGCAGGAGGTCGAGCTGCGGTTCGACCTGCCCGGGATCGACGCAGACAGTATCGACGTCACGGTCGACCGGGGCGTACTGACCGTCCGCGCGACGCGAAATGACGAGTACGCAGAGGGCGAGAAGCCATACATCCGGGAGCGGATCACGGGATCGTTCATCCGGCGCATCCGGCTGTCTGACAACGTGGACGCGGACAAGATCTCCGCTTCGTATGACGCTGGCGTCCTGAGCGTCAGCGTGCCGCTCGCCGAGCAGGCGCAGCCGCGCAAGGTTGAGATCCGCACGGAGGCCAGGGCCGCAGTCGAGGCCTGATCCTCGCGATAACCTGCGAAGGGCCCGTGCGGCTTGCCTGCGCGGGCCCGATCCCTTGACCAGCCACGCACGTGGGTAGCACCGACCAGACGGGAGGCCAGCCATGGCGCCGCTGCCATTCGAGGACGCGAACATGCCGCTGTTCACCGTCGGTCAGGTTGCCGAGATGCTGGAAGTGCAGCAGGCTTTCCTGCGGCGGCTGGACGAGTTCCATGTAGTTCGGCCATCACGATCCGCAGGCGGTCAGCGTCGGTATACGCGGAACGAGATCGTCGTCGTTCGCTATGTCGTCGAGCTGATGGATGCAGGGATGACGCTGTACGCCGTTCGCCGTGTGCTACAGCTCGAGGCCAAGGTCCGCGAGCTGGAAGCTGAGCGGGACGCACTTCGGGTGGCGCTTGCACAGGCTCGAGCACGGCTCTAGGTCGGGCGGGCAGAACGGACTTTAGTCGCGCAACGTGGTTGGTCGCGCATCGCGGTTGGTCGCGCATCGCGCTCGGCCCGTCGTCGCGCTGGACCGCAGCAGCTAGTCCGAGCCAGCCAGGGCTGCCATCGACGGATCGTGGTCGTGGCTAGCGCGGCTTACGTAGACCTGCGGGCTAATGGTGTGCAGCGCGGTCAGCATCTCGCCAAGTTCGTCGTCGCGCGGAAGTTCGAGGACCACGTCACCAGCGAGTTCCGCATCGGTCCCGGCGCGGGGGGTCAGCCGAATGGCGGTCACTTGCTGGCGCGAAAGAACCTCGTTCAGCCGTGCCTTGCTCCGCGGGTCGTCGGAAAGGTTGATCCTGATCCGCCACATGGCCATGCGCTGGCCCTCCAAGTCTGAGTGACTCACATTCACGAAGATGCCGTGTACCCGTTGCCGGGGTGATTCGGGCTCGTAACGAGAACGTGAATTGAGCTGCCGCGAGTTGCTGGCGGCGCACCGCTACGCTGCGTCGTAGATCCGCCACGCTAGCTGAAGCGCCGGGATCAGACCTTTGATCGGAAGAAATTCAGGTATGACTTCGACGGCGTGGGGCCGCGCTGATCCTGGTACCGGGAGCCGTAGACGGACGAGCCGTACGGGTGCTCGGCCGGTGAACTGCAGCGGAAAAGACACAACTGGCCGATCTTCATGCCCGGCCAGAGCTTGATAGGCAATGTGGCGACGTTGGACAGTTCCAGCGTCACGTGCCCGGAGAATCCGGGGTCTATCCAGCCGGCAGTCGAGTGCGTAAGCAGGCCGAGCCTGCCGAGGGAGCTCTTACCTTCCAGGCGGCCGGCCAGGTCGTCGGGGAGCGTGATGACCTCGTACGTGGAGGCCAGCACGAACTCGCCCGGATGCAGTACGAACGGTTCGTCGCCGTTTGGCTCGACCAGTCTGGTCAGGTCCGGCTGCTCGATCGCCGGATCGATGTGCGGATATCGGTGGTTCTCGAAGACGCGGAAATAGCGGTCAATTCGGACGTCAATACTGGACGGCTGGATGAGTTCGGGCAGGAACGGGTCGAGCTTGACGCGGCCCGATTCCACCTCAGCCTTGATGTCGCGATCAGAGAGCAGCACCTTGGCAACTTACCGTCTCTAGCGTTGGTAATGGCCGCTGTCGGGATCGGTCGGTGGCGCGTCGGGGCGGATCCGACGCCGATCGGGGTGCGGGCCTGACCCCGTCCCGGCGGCCTGGACCATCCGGTAACATGTCGAGGCAGGTCGCGCCTCCAAGCCGAGGTAGATCGGCGGCTGGCCGGACGCAGGCCTCGCGCGGGTGTAGTTCAATGGCAGAACGTCAGCTTCCCAAGCTGATAGTGCGAGTTCGATTCTCGTCACCCGCTCCACTCCTAAGCCGCAGCTCAGCGGCATGAACCGAGACCTCACCTCCCGGCTGACAGCCTCCCTGGCCGCTATCGGGGCGACGGGGGCAGTGCGTCAGCCGACACAGATGCCACCTGGTCAATTCAGTCCTGCTGGATTGCCCCTCCTGCAATATTGAGTTGCGGGCTGGTAGAGCCTTGAACGATGCTGCCCGGGAACACGGGCGCGTAGCGCGCTTGGCGGCCCTGCGGCGAACGGAATCAGATCTCGGTGCGTCTGCCCTATCGTGACGTCCTGGGCCAGCGCGAGTTCCGGCTGTTCATCGGCGCGCGAACCGTCTCCCAGCTGGGAAATTACGCGAGCATAACGGTCATCGCGTTCGCCGTGCTGTCCACGGGCGCGGGGCCGGCGGGGTCGGCCTGGTGCTGGGCGCGGAATCCCTCGCGATGACCGTGCTGCTGCTGCTCGGCGGAGTGCTCGGCGACCGGATGCCGCGGCGGCGCCTGCTCGTGTCTGCGGACCTGATCAGATTCCTCACTCAGGGGCTGACGGCGGCCCTGGTACTGGCCGGGGTGGCGCAGCTGTGGGAACTGGTGATCTTGCAGTTCCTGTCGGGTGCTGCCTCCGGGATCGTCGTCCCGTCGATCTACTCGATCAGCCAGGAGACGGTGCCCGAGCGGCTGCGCAAGGACAACAATGCTATGCAGAGCCTCGTGGCGGCAGTCAGCACAGTTGTGGGGCCGGGCCTGGGTGCACTGATCACGGCTGTGTCCAACCCTGGGGGCGCGCTGGCGGCGGACGCCTTCACATTCCTGATCAGCGCGGCGCTGCTCAGCCGGCTGCGGGTCGGCAACGAGCGCGCCGAGGCAACCGAGAACGCCTTTACCAACATGCGCCAGGGCTGGCATGAATTCCGCCGCCGCCGCTGGCTGTGGTCGGTCAGCGTCCTATCCGGCGTGTCAGTGCTGGTGGTGTACGCGCCGATCATGGCCCTAGGACCGGTCGTGGCCAGACAGTGGCTCGGCGGCGTCAGCGCCTGGGCGGCCATACTCTCCGCAATGGGCATCGGCGGCATCGTCGCGGGCGTCGTGGCTGCCTGGATGCATCCAACAAAGCCGCTGGCCTGGGTGGTCTGGGGATTGATCTTGTGGCTGCCAATGCTGCCACTACTGGCCTTCCACGCCCCAGTCTGGTCCATAGCGGTGGCGGCTGCGCTGATGGGATCCAGCAACACCCTGTACTGGACGTTCTGGGGCACCACCGTGCAGCAGCGAGTGCCCAGGGATGTTCTGGCCAGGGTCAATTCCTTCGACTCACTGGGCATCTACGGGCCAAGCCCGGTGGCATACCTCCTGATCGGCCCAGCCGTCGCTCTCGTCGGAGTCAGCGGGACACTCCTCGCCGGGGCTGTCATCCTCATCGTGGCCATGGTCGTAGTTGGACTGGTGCCCGAAGTCAGAACCTTTACCGATCTCGACCGCGAACTATCCACGCGTCAGGCGCCCCCCGTGCCAGAGCAGCCGAACGTGAGCTGAGGTCGTTAGCCAGCGCCGGTCAGGCGTTGAAGTCCCAGCGGGTGTGGCTGAAGGGGCCCTTCCCGAACCCCAATGCCTGTACTGGGATGAGCTGGTAGACCAGCGAAACCCCATGACCGCCGAATGTGCCGTCGTCGGCGACTTCGAAGGCCCAGTCGTCCCCATATTTTGTCAGGAACGCATCTGCCACCTGCCGCAGCAGGGGCAGGTCGCGCATGATAACGGCCTCGCCGTGCAGCACGATGTCGAAGCCTTGGTCCCAGGTGTTGCAGCCGGTTGTCACCGCGCAGTGTTGGTTGGCCGCCAGGTTCTTCGACTTCTGCTCGCCTGGCCCGCTACTGAAGTACAACGCGCCGTCCATCCAGACCGCGACGACCGGGGTGACGTGCGGACGGCCGTCAGCCCTGACACTGGACACCCAGAACAGGCCAGCTCTCTCCAAGTGGGTCACCGCGTCTGGCCACGGCGTCGGCTGGGCGTTCTCTTCGCTGTAGCGGGCATCCAAGGACGTGGCCGGCGACAGGTTTGGCATTGCTCCTCCTTTCGTCAACCCCGTGAGGTGACTTGTGGCGTGGAGTGGTGATTCGCAAACAGAGGCTCAGTCCTGAGCCCAGACGAAGATCCAGTCGAGCCCGTCCTCTCCCATGGTGTCGAGCTGTTTGGCACGGGCGAGCCCAGCGCGGATGGCCACGCGCTGGGATGCGATATTTTGCGGGCGAATCCTGGCGATGACAATGCGCTCAGGGATGCTGTCCGCCGCCCACCTGGTGACCGCGGAGGCGGCCTCGGTCGCTAGGCCGCCTCCCCACACGGCCGGATCGAACCGGTAGAACAAGTTCATGACTTCGCTGTCGTCGAGTCGCATGACTTTGATCCCGCAGAACCCGACAACGGACTCCGAACCACGACAGCTAACGACCCAGTATCCGAAGCCAAACCGGCGCCAGTGCTCGTCCCACCGCCGAAGAAGCTGCTGAGCTTCGTGGCGGGAGGCGAGCATATCCGAAGGGTTACAGGCGCAAGCCCGCTCATCACTGTTGATCGAGAAGATCGCATCGACATCGGCTGGCTGCGGCCGCCGCAGCAAAAGTCGCGCGGTCAGCATCCTCTCAGCACCGCGCGCAGAGTCAGCCATCAAGATCACGCTACATCCTTCCTTCTGGCGCAGCATCGGGCCAGCAAGGCTGACAGCAAAGTTCCAGGACCTAGCCGGCGGAGTCGCCTGTAGCGCGCCACTGTTCGGCCGTTATCCCGGCTTCCTGGAGGACCCGAACGACGAACTCTCGCTTGCCGGCTGTATAGAACGGCTGGTCGGGGCTGTTCGCGGCGAGACGGTCCTTGAGCTCCTGGTACTGGCGCGCTAGCTCGGGGTCAGCCCGGAGCGCATCGCGGAACGCCAGCCGCTCGCGCCACAGAGTGCTGCCAGGCTCCGTCAGGTGCAGATGATGCGTGGCCAGTCCGGGATCGTCGGGTCGCAGCTTGTAGAAAGCTAGCGTCGCTGGCCGGTGCTGATAGTGGATGTAGCCACGTCTGCTCAGGAGCGGAATAGCGTCCCTAGCGGAGGTCAGGTTGTGGACGCTCGCCATCATGTCCAAGATGGGTTTGGCATTCAGCCCAGGCACTGAAGTCGAGCCGATGTGCTCGACTGGCCCGTCCAGCCAGGGTCCGAGCACCTCAATCAGCGCAGCAGCCTCAGCCTGGAACTGGACCGGCCAAGCTGGGTCGTAGGGGACCACTTCGATCGCCATAACTCGAACCTGTCAGGCTGGGAGTCTTCTGCGTGTCTGTGCTTAGCCGATCTTCGCGGCAAGGTCGTCGTAGACCGGCTGCAGTTCGGTCCACCGCGCCTCGGCGTCGCCGCGTTCGTGCCCGGCGAGGTGAGCGGCGAGGTCTTCCACGTGGATCTGGACCCCGGCCCCATAAGCAGCGACTACGTCCACCTGCATTCCTCGTTCCTCCCAGGCCAGGACGGTCTGGCTGCCGTCAGCGGTAAGCGTGACCTCGGTCACCGTTCCCTGCTGGCCGGGCTCGGCCCCCGTTACCACCAGCCGCCGCCTGGCTTCGCAGGCTTCAATGCGCCCGGTGCCTTCCCATCCGCTGGCGAACAGGTGGGCATGGTATTCACCGCCGACGCGGAAGTCGCCTTCGACCTCGCCGTACCATCGGGCCAGCCGCACAGGATCGGTGAGCGCTGACCAGACGTCATCGGTCCCTGTCTCGAAGCGAGCCTCCATGCGCACTGCGCCCTTGCCTTCTTCCACTCGCAGACTTCCCGTGATGCTGGCGTCCGCACCTGAATTACTCGTCATATGGCGCTCCCTCGTTCGCTTCCTGGGCGCGACGTCATCTCAGCCGTTGATCCAGTTCTACTGCAACGACGAACGGTCAGAACCCTGATGGACAAGGCTGCCTGACACAGCAACGGTGACGGCGCCCGGCACACTGTGCGACAGACCGAAAGGCCGCGCGAATCGAGGCGCGGCCTTTCGGGCAGGTGATCCGGCGCCAGCTATCAGACGGGCGGATCAGCTTCCGGTGCACTGCTGGCTGACGTATACGAGGCCGACGCGAATGACACCGTTCTGCGCTCCCGCCGCTACCCGATGGACGGGCTGATGGACCGTTTGATTGCCGGCCACCTGGCGGAGAGCACGGTCTCCTGCACGCCCATCGACGCTAGCCCCGATCTCAACGCCTGCGCCACTGGGGAGGGCGGACGGATGAATGACCAGCACGGTATTTCCGGAACCCACACCCTTCTGAGCGTGGTAAATGCTGGTGAAGAGGGCCTGGGTCATGGGGTAAGGCTGACACGACGGGTCGAACTGGGTGGATGAACTGACATTGGCCGGGACGCCGTCGGCCCGCAGCGTGCTTTGCAGTCCGGACGGATCGCGCAGCTGGCGGACGGTGATCTTGATGTCGCCATTGGCCTGCTTGGCCACCGTCCAGGCCGCCAGCAGCGCGGTGCGCGGGTGGCTCGCCGTGTGGCCGGATTGGCTGGCAAGGTGGCCGGATGGAGCCAGCGCGGCTGCGGTAAGGGCTGTCCCTGCCATGACGGCCATGGCTCCGGTGAGGCCAGTGAGCCTGTGGAACTTGCGCCTAGCCCGGCCGGTCCGCGCGATGGCGTCCGGAGGCGTCTTCATGTGAACCCCGGCGAGGGAGTCCTTGGCCGTGGTGAGAGAGTCCCGCACTACGGCAAGCGTGTCGTTGTCGTTCATTTGCTGATCTCCTGACCATCGCGAGAAGGGATCGCCGCTCGCAGCGTTGCGAGCGCTTTGTGCAGGTGGGCGCCGACGGTCCCCGTGGCTATGCCAAGAACCCTGGCTGTGGTCTCGGTGTCCAGGTCCAGCAGCAGCCGCAGCGTGACGACCTCGCGCTGACGTGTGGGCAGCCGCCGTAGCGCGACCAGCAGGTCGCCGCTGACTACCGCGGCCTGCTCCGCGGGAATCGCGGTGTCGTGGTTGCCGAGGGCTACCTCATGCCGACGGCGGCGCCACCAGGACACGTGCGTATTCAGCGCGGTGCGCACCACCCAGGCCCGTGGCACTTCAAGCTCGCGTACTTTCCGCCACGACATCCACGCCCTGGTGTACGCCTCTGCGACGAGGTCGTGGGCTAGGTGCCGGTCACCGACGTTGAGCAGCACGATCCGCAGACAGTCGTCGCGGGTGGACTCATAGAACTCCGCGAATTCCGCCGGCTCTTGCTCCATGCCCCTTACACGCATCAGGGGACCGATCCCTTTATCCGCCTCAGCTCCCGGCACCTCGTGTCAGCGTTACGAATGCGCGCGAACCGTTCGGTGGTGGTCACAAGCCAGTGTCCACTGTGCGCGTGGGAAGGCTGTGCGGATCTTTAATGACTCATGGCACGAGCGCAGCACCGGTTCCAGCAAGTGCCTGCCAGACATCCAGCAGATTGTCTTGTGTGATCGCAAGCTGGACCTGGCGGCCGCCAGCCTGTCCTGCGATGACTATCCAGTCACGGTCGGTCAGGCGGGACGGCATCCGAGTGATGGCAATGGACGATTCCCGTCCGGTAAATACAAACTCGCGGAGGGCCTGGGACGCGGAGACCATGAAGGCGTTACTGCCGACGATCAGCCGCTTTCGCCCCCTTAATGGAATCCAATAACCACGTGTGCCCGCAAATCCGCCCGTTCCAAGAATGCTGGCGCGATAAAGGATGGCTTCAAAGCACCGCTGCGCCTCTATCTCGGCGCGAAGCGGAGCGTTCCTGCCGCGCTCACGGCTTCGTCGCCTGAACATATACACCCAGCCACCGATTATCAACAGCGGTGCCAACAGCGGCGGAAGCCAGTACATGCTCGATCCCTAGCTACGGGCGGATCAACGACTCAGGACGCGTCATTCTCCCAGGCGGAGCAGTGGGCGAAGTTCATGGGCGACTCGTGGCGCTTCCACGGCGTCCACAAGTGGATCGCGTACGACCGCGTGAGCGGTGAGGTTGTCGGTCGCGGCGGATTGTCGCGCACGCCGGTCGACGACGACTGGGGTCAGATCTACGCGTTCCTTCCGGCAGAGCCGTGGAGCGCGTCGCGCATGAGGTTCGCCGCCCATTCATTGCGCACGCGAACTGGCTGGAGATCGGATGGGCGCTACGACGCGAGTTCTGGGGGTGGCTACGCGTCTGAGATTGGGTGCGCCGGACTGGCGTTTGCATTCGACGCCATCGGGGTGCAAGCCGTGGTGTCGTGCACGGTCCGTCACAACGTGCGTTCGCGCGCCGTAATGGAGCGCATCGGCATGCGTTACGCGGGCGAGATCCGGAGCCGCGGCATGGTTGAAGAGGTTAAAGGTGAGCAGGACGACGCGCCCTTCGCTAACAGCCGATGCCATGACCGTGGCCGAGGGATCCGGGCATGTGGTTGGGATTGTCGAGATCGTCAAAGCGGCAGTTCGTCCCACGATGCCAGCCACTGGCCCGCCGCTTGGTGGACTCGGCCGCCGAGCACGCCAGCGAGCTGCTCGTCCGTAAGGGCGAACGTGTCCCAGAGGCGGCGGAGCACGTTCGGACCTGATGCGTCGACGAGACCCTTGGCCATCATCGTGAAGCGGAACTGGTACCAGACGTAGGTGAGCGGCTCAATGTTGGGATAGAACGCCTCGAAGTAGCGGAGATCACGTGCGACTGGCTTGAGCAGGCGGTGCTCTAGCGCAACCCGCGGAAGGGTCTCGAAACGCAAACGCCGATCGGGTTCCTTGGCAACCACGAACGCGTAGAGCGCCATGTTGGCGAAGAGTTCCATCAGCCACGACCGCGGGAAGACAAAGGGAACGCCGTCGTGAAAGGCGTGCGCCAGCTCGTGGACGACGAGCATGTCGGCGAACGGCTCCAGGCGGTCGGCGCCAGTCCCGTAGACCTGATCGAATTCCCGAGCTGCGGCAGGAGGAGCAGAACTGGCTACTTCCTCAAGTCGGGTGGTGAGGTCTGAGGGCTCGCCTGTAAGGAAGAGATTGCCAGCGTCGTAGTAAGGCATGACGTACGAAGGGTTCGACGCGCGTTCGGACCAGTCGGCTCGGTTGAGCACTACGAGTGCGCACCGGGGACGAAACGCAAGCATTTCGCCTAGGTACGAGTAGGCCCCGGCGCACCGGTCGGCTAGCCGCGTGGCCTGCTCGCGCGTCGAGGCACTGGTGCGAACCTCAAACGGGAAGCCAGACAGCGAGGCAAGCCCCTGGTGCTTCGTCACGTCGATCACGGCTCGGCTCGTCCCTGCGTCGGCGAAGATCGCGGCTCCGGCGTCGTCGGGTCGATCGTCTAGCGGCACAGCATTTGCCCTTCTTTTCAGTGTGGCACCTCAACCGAGACAACGAAGCCTGCCGGAGCACCTGCGAGAATGAGGCGCACCCGCTCGATCCATCCCGGCATGGTCTCACAGGGCTGAACCGCGGGCCGGGCTGCGAGTCCTCCCAGGCCTACCCAGGGCCGCAGCGCCCAGCGCTAGAGCCCCGCCAGCTCCTTTTACGGGGTTTGGGTCACGAATACAATCCCGTTCTAATGGCGATCTTCGGCCGCAGTCGCAAACCTGAGCACCGCGCTGGCGTGGTGCAGGTCTACCTGAGGAAGGGCGACACGCCGCCGTATTACAGCGTCGTTTGCTCGTGCGGGTGGTTCGCTGAGCCGGTCGATACCGCCTACCCCGATTACGTCGTTGAACAGCAGATGGCATGCGCTGCCCAAGACCACGACCTGGCGGCTGACACGAACGTTGTGTTTCCACTCGACAAGCCGCCGAATGCATGAAGCCTCGCATCAAACTTTCGCGGATGACCGGAGCAGACGGCCGGCGGCGAGACGCCGGCTCAGTTCGTTTGCTCGCTCCGGTCGACGAGTAGAACGGTCCTATGACCGAAGGCTGCGTCTTTTGCGATCACGACAGGTTGCGCGAGGCGGACCCGTATTTCGAGAACGACTTTTGCATCTACTCCTCGACCAGAGACGCTCGTGACCCGCCCGACGTCATGCCAGGCTGCGGCTCCATCGTCCCGAAGGTTCACCGAGCTTCTCCGTTCGACCTGACCGCCGAGGAGTGGGCAGCGACACGGGAACTTCTGCTTCTTGTACGAGCCGAGATGCACAAGCGGATCGCTCCCGACGGCTACACGGTCGGCTGGAACGATCAGGGCGGTCTCCATCCTCACCTGCACGTCATCCCGCGCTTTGACGACGAGCCGATGGCCGACCACGGCGTGCGGTCGGGAATCAAAGATCCGGCTAATCGGCGACCTGATCCGCGGCGTCCCGGCACCGGGAGGCACATGGCCGGATCATGAAACCGGCTCCGACGCGAGCCGAGGAAGGCGGTGGCGGGTCAACTGTACGGCGGGTCATCAGCTTCCGGCTCAGAGTGCGGGCCGTAGCCGTCGACGCACCCATGTCGGGGCTGGCTCGCTGTCCTTCGCCAGCTTCTAGGGGAACATGACCCCGCCGGCGGTATGTCTAAGCTGATGGGAGGAGGTGCACCTCGTATGAGATTCCTCATCGCCGGGCCTGGAGCCGTTGGCGGATTCGTCGCGGCGCGCCTTGCGGACGGCGGCCAGGACGTAACCGTCCTGGCGCGGCCGCACCGTGCAGGACTGTTGCGCGATAACGGGCTGCGGCTCGCTAGCCAAGGCGGGATCCGTACCGTGCGGACACCGGTTGTGACCGCGGACGAGCTGGGGTCCGGGTATGACGCGATCGTGCTCGCGGTCAAGTCGTCTGACCTCGACTCGGTGATGGACGACATCGGGCCGGCGGCCAAGCAGTCGACGGTGATCCCGTTCCTGAACGGGATTGCGCACGTAGAGACTCTGGTCGGCCGGTTCGGCTCAGCGGTGCTCGGCGGCGTCATCAGGGTTGCAACGGAGCTCGAAGACGACGGGACTATCCGGGTTCTGGCGCCGACGTTCGACGTAGAGGTCGGCGAGCTGAACAGACTCCCGAGCACTCGGGTCGAAGAGCTGGCGTCGGCCTTCCGGGATGGGGGCGCCCACGTGACCGTGCGTGACGACGTTGTCGGCGCTATGTGGGCTAAATGGGTCTTCATTGTCAGCATTGGCGCCGTGACGTCGCTCATGAGGGCGCCAGTCGGCGACATCGTGGCAGTGCCCGGCGGCGAGCAGTTCGCTCGCGCCGTGCTCGACGAAGCAGCCGCAGCGGCACTGGCGGCCGGTCACCCGGTCCCTGGCGACGAGCTGCAGCTAACCGAGCAGACCCTCACCGCCGCCGGGTCCCCGGCTACCGCGTCGCTGTCTCGTGACCTTATTGCCGGCCGGCTTGCCGAAGTGGACGTCCTTGACGATTTCGCGGAGCGGGCGCGCACAGCCGGAGCCCCTGCCCGGCTGATCGAAGTCAGCGCGGTCGCACTGCGTGTCCACAACCGGCGTGTGCTCACCGCGAGAGCGTCCTGACGCTAGCGCGCGCTGCGGCTCTGAGACTGTGCGCCCACCTCCATGTCGGGATTCCGCCGCCAGCGTTAGCTATAAGTGCTGGGCGGGAGGCATACATGCGGGACGATCAGTTCAGCCAGTCGCTTGAGATGCTCGATAACGGCCGCCTTCCTGATCAAACGGCCGATGCCGAGGACATGCTGTTGATGTTGGCCCAGCACTACGCGTACGTCTTTCCTAGTGATTCCATCCTGGCAATGCTCGCCGGTCTGGGACCGCTAGTTGAGATCGGCGCCGGCACGGGATACTGGGCACACAGGCTGCGCTCGATCGGCGCGGATATTGTCGCCTTCGACCAGGCGCCCCTCGACGGGGAGCGTATCAACAGGTACCACCCGCGTACCCGGCTATGGACCCAAGTCGAGCGGGGCGATCAGACCGTGTTGTCCGGTTACGCTGACCGTGGCCTCTTTGTGTGCTGGCCGCCATTGTTCTCGTCGCTGGGTGACTGCCTGACGTACTACCGCGGGGACACCGTCGCATACATAGGCGACGGAGGCTATCGCACGGCCAGGCTGGACCGCCTGCACGAAGCGTTCACGAAGGTTGCCACGGCGCCGGTCAGGGCACTCGATCCCTACCCTGGCGTCCGGCCCCAGCTCACAATCTGGAAACGAACGCCGGAGTCAAAGTAGTGATTCTGCGCGATCTGGAGGAGGCCCCGGAGCTGGGAGCGACGCCACGATCGGGCTGCGAAACCCTGGTGGTGGTCACGCTGGCCTGGGGCAGTACCTGAGGTAGACAGCACCGCATGCGAAGTGCCGCGTGTCCAGGAGTTCCAGATCGGAACGGACGCCGCTCGGGAGCGCTGGCTTGCCACCTCCGACGATGATCGGCACCAGGAACAACTGCAGCTCGTCGACCAGCCCTGCCTTGATGGCCTGCCCAGCCAGATCCGCGCCCGCCACGGTCATGTCGTGCTCGGCGGCCGACTTCAGTTGCCGGACCGCGTCCGGATTGAAGTTACGTTCGATCCGCGTCTTGGCGCTCGGTACCGTTTCGATGGTTTTCGAGAACACGATCTTCTCGGCTGCTTGCCAGATGCTGGTGAACTCGCGGAACGACGGCGGCTGGTCGGGCTCCGTGTGGGCGGTCTCCCAGTAGAGCATCGTCTGATACATCCGGCGTCCGTAAAGGTATGTGCCGACTGACCGCTCGAGGTCGTTGATGAAGGAGGACAGCTCTTCGCCGGGTGCCCCCCAGTCGAAGTTGCCTGCGGCGTCCTCGACGTAGCCGTCCAGCGAGGCGATCGCCGAGTAGATCAGCTTGGCCATCAGGACTCCTCACCTTCACTCTCACGGGGTCGCGCAGTAGCTGACCCAAATCCCCGCCGCTCCAACGACGCCGGTACCACAAAGACGTATGAGGGCGGCCTCAACGATCTGAACCACGTGGGACATTACCTACGCTGCGGCCACGCTGGGGAGCCAACGGAGCGAACGACCCTCTAGACCAACGAGCCGGCTCCGTCGCGCCGCTCCGCTTTATGTCATAAAGTTCGTGGGCTCGAGCCCTTGACTTTATGCCATAAAGCAGCGTCTACTTTATGGCATAGAGTCGATCGAGGGAGACACCATGAACCACACACCCGACTACGCCACCTCCGCCGGCAACGGCGGCAACTTCGACCCCCGCCAGGCCGCTGCCCTGCTGGATCAGACCACACAGCGGGCGCGGCGACAGCTTGAGCCCGCCCAGCCGTGGCTCCTGGTGATCAGGGGAGTCGTGGTCCTAGCCGTCCTCGGCGCGGTCTGGCTTAACGTGCGCGGACAGCACCCCTACCAGCACCCGACCGCCGCGGTCGTCCCCTTCCTGGTTGCTTTCGGGGTACTCAACCTGATTGCGACACTCACGGTGCGGAGGCGCGCGACCGCCGGGGTGAGCGGGAGATCCCGGCTGCGCCCGCCCGAGATCGCCGTGCTGACGGTGATCTGGGTCGGCGTATTCGTGGTCATGGGAGTGATGATCGGCGCCGGGGTGAGCGACCGGATCGTCTACGGCCTGTACCCGGTCACCGCGTCGCTGATTCTGGCAGGCCTGGCATGGGCGGTCATCAGCGCGACACGGGCTGACTGGCAGAGCTGCGGCACCGGGCTGGCCGTTGCCATCACCGGCGCCGTGGCCCTGGCCGCGGGACCGGCCGGCTCCTGGCTGGCCGCGGGCATTGGACTGTGCGTCACGCTCCTCGGCACCGCCGCCGTCATCGTGTGGCGGCAGCGTCGCAGTGTGGTCGGGCCATGACTACCGACGAGCTCGACCCGCTGATCCACGTGCCCACCCGGCTGAAGATCGTCGCGACGCTGGCGGCACTGCCGGACGGCGACACGCTCTCCTTCACTCGCCTGCAGGACATGATCGGGCTCACTCCCGGCAACCTGATCATCCACCTGCGCAAACTCGAAGAAGCGGATTACATCAGCAGCAAGAAGACCAGCAACGGGACGGTCTCCATAACCACGGTCGCCCTCACCGGCCACGGCCGTAAGGCACTCAACTCCTACACCCAGGCACTGCGCGACCTGCTCGGCGGCCTGTAGATGACCCGGTTGGCCCGGTCTTCCCTGACAGCCCCTTGATAAGGGGCTGTCAGCTGTTGCCAGCCGGCACCGGTAGATCGCTAGCCGTCGTCGCCGAGGCCGGAGCTATACGGGCCTGCGCCCAGGGTGAGTCAGCGCGATTCGTCGCTGGCCCAAGCCTCTGACCGGCCTCGGGAGGAAGAGCCTCTTGGATCGCTCAGGCGTACGATTGACGACACGCAGCGGAGCCGGAGTGCAGGAGGCTGCGATGAAATACCGAGCGCAGCGGCGGAACCTGGTGGTGTGGAGTTCATCCGTCGGTTCAGCCGAGAAATACGGTGCCCCGAGGCTCACGCGGCCCGTACGCACCAGGCGGATTCGCAGGGCCATCCGTATAGGCGCGCTGGTTACAGTGATCGGCCTGATGCGGCTGGCGCACGCGGTGCGCCCCCGCTGGCGGCCCCTCCTCGCCGGGGTGGTGCTCACGGCTGTCGGCGTGACGGAGCGCAGCGGCACGTGGGGCACGGCCGTGCTCCCTGGCTTCATGTTCCTCGTGTCCGCGCTGCTAATCCCCGGCAGTCCTGACGCGGACCGCGAGCGGCGCTCTCAGCTAGAGCGCCAGCTGGCCGTCTATTCAACTCCTGGCCAGCGGCGCGATCTTAAGGCGACCCTTGACCGGTACCCAGACAGCGTCACCTACGAGCTACGTGACATCCTCGCCGGTCAAGCCGTGGCCGCCTATAGCAACAAGATGCCGGACGCCGCACGGCTACGCGCTCCGTTGCGTGACCAACAAGACGGGCCCTAGTAAGCCCGGCCGAAGATCAGCCGCTTCCCGTACGCTGAAGGCCGGCCGCAGCGGACGCACGTACCCTCCTCGGGATTGCCGTCTGCCGGGATGCAACGCGGGGTCGCGGAGGTGGCAGCCTTGATGTCGTCTTCGCAGGCCGGCTGGCCGCAGTGGAACGCGCGGGCCCAGCCGGTCGCGACCGCCGCGGCGAACTCGTCCCACGAGTCCACGGTCTGCGTCCGCGCGTCGCGGAACTCGGTGGCCCGCCGCAGCAGTAGTTCCTGGAATGCAGACAGCTCCAAGCTCAGCCTGGCGGGCGCCGAGTCGAGAGAAACGGGCGTCTTACCCTCGCCGAGCCGGGTGGCCATCAACGCCGTGCCCGCTGCCAGGTCCCTGGGGCCTAGTTCAAGCCGGATCGGTACGCCGCGCATCTCCCAGTCGTTGAACTTGAAACCGGGGGAGAACTGCGGCCGGTTGTCCACGTGCGTCCTGATGCCTGCTCTGCGCAGTCGCTCGGCGAGATCCTGAACGTGCGGCAGGACGTTCTCCGCCTGGTCGCCCCTGCCGATTGGGACGATCACCACTTGGTAGGGAGCGAGCAGCGGCGGCAGCACGAGGCCCTTGTCGTCCCCGTGTGTCATGATCACTCCGCCGATCATGCGAGCGCTCATTCCCCATGAGGTGGTATGGCACAGCTCCAGCTCGCCGCTCTCGGCCGCGTACCGGATGTCAAAAGCGCGGGCGAAGTTCGTCCCCATGTAGTGCGACGTGCCGGACTGAAGCGCCCGGCCGTCACGCATCATGCCCTCGACGGTGTAAGTCCGGTTGGCGCCCGGGAAGCGCTCACCGGGCGTCTTTTCGCCCGCCACCACCGGCATCGCAGCCACGTCCCTGGCCACCTGGGAGTAGATGTCGAGCGCGAGCAGGGTTTCACGCATCGCGTCGACCTCGTCGACATGTGCGGTGTGACCCTCCTGCCACAAGAACTCCGTGGTGCGCAGGAACATCCGAGGCCGCATCTCCCAGCGGACCACGTTCGCCCACTGGTTGAGGAGCATCGGCAGGTCGCGATGCGAGCTGATCCACTTGGCCATCATCTCGCCGATGATCGTCTCCGATGTCGGCCGGATGATCAGCGGTTCCTCGAGTTCCTTGCCTCCCGCGTGGGTGACGACCGCAAGCTCCGGCGCGAACCCTTCCACGTGCTCGGCCTCGCGTTGCAGATAGCTCTCCGGGATCAGCAGCGGGAAGTAGGCGTTGACGTGACCGGTCTCCTTGATTCGCCGGTCAATGTCGGCCTGTAGCAACTCCCAGATCCGGTATCCGTAGGGGCGGATCACCATGGTCCCCCGGACCGGCCCGCGGTCGACTAGCTCGGCCTTGAAGACGAGCTCGTTGTACCAGGCAGAGAAGTCCTCGCTCTGTTGGGTTACTCCGCGTTCATCGTGCGTCACACCCAGAGGATAGGGGATCGCGTTCGCTGGCACGGAGGGTGCTTTCCCGCGGTGGATGTGGCCGGTGGCTTGCGCGGAGGTCGTCGAGACAATGCCTAGGTGGCCAATCGCCAGACCTGCTGTCATGCCTTGAGTCAGTCGGCGAGCCGGAACGCCAGCTCCGTCTGCCATTTGCTGGTGTCAGGCTGCACTGCGGGGTCGGTCAGGTAGAACTCCAAGCGGCAACCCCACTGCTCACCTGCGTCGGCCCGCGACACGTCCCAGACCACTCCCCGCGCCTCGGCCCAGTCGAGCAGGACAGACGTGGCAGCCATCAAGGTTTCGGGAGCGCCGGTATGGGTCATGACGGCGAATCGGCCCGCTGGCAAGGTCCCAGCGCGGACATCGCCGTCGTCTTCTACCGCCGAGACAACTGGAACGCCGGCTTCGACCAGAAGCTGTCGTTCCATGTCGATCACGTGGTAGCGGAAGAACGGCGGGCCGACTGGGGCGATGCCGCGAGCTCCGAGCCAGCCGAAGATCTCCGGAATGCGATCGGCGACTGAGCCAACGGCCCCCATGGTTACCCATGCTGAGATGCCTACGTACGGCTGGGCGGTTCGCTGCGTGATTTCCGGCGCGACGTCCATTAGATCTCCTTGTAGTTCAGACCGGTAGTTCAGACCGGTAGTTCAGGCCGCTTCCTTCGGCCCGATTGGTTCCTGGAGCTCAGTCACCCAGTCATCCCGGACGGCGCCGAACTTGAGCGTAACTTCGCGGGCATAGCCGAGTGACTGGTATCCGCTGGCATCGATCCACTTGGCGAGCGCCTGGATGCTGGACAGCACGTTGTCCATTGAGCCGTGATGGATAAGGGTGGCAGCTGCGGGGATCTCACTCAGGTCGACGACACTGAAGTCCTGCTGGCCGCCCGGTTGCTCAGCGATCGGCAGCGCCGCGTGCACTTTGACGGCTCCCGCGTCATCACCTGCGTCTTCGTAATATGCGACGCCCGGGCCGGGAACGGCGATGCCTGCCTTGCATAGCCGGCGAGGAAGCTCGTGGTACAGCGCCTGGATGACGGGCGTGATGAATTGCGGCTCGTACCCGGCTGCCATGCCGGTGAGTTCGGCGACCCGCACTGCCGCGATTCGCCTGACAAGCACGGGGGCGGGCTCGACGGCTTCGCTCTCGATAGCCAGCAGCCTCGCCTCGACTTGGTCCAGTCTGGCGGTGTCGACTGCAATCTGCTCCTGCAGCTCGGCCTGCCGCAGCTTCAGCATGCCCCGCAACTCAGCAGTGCTGACCTGTTGATCCAGGATGGAGGCCACTTGCTGCAGGGTGAAGCCGAGGTTCTTCAGGGCGACTATCCGGTTCAGCCGGGATAGCTGGCCGGCTTCGTAAAAGCGATAGCCGGTCGTCGGGTCAACGCACACCGGCTCAACTAGCCCGATCGCGTCGTAATGCCGCAGCATGCGGACGGATACCCTGCCATGCCTGGCGAACTCTCCTATGGCGAACATGACGTCTCCATAGTTAGACCCTCACACTGTGTCAGGGTCAAGCCGAATGCCTAGCTCGATGGCGTATGTCGTCAGGCCTCCGCCAGTAACTGCTGGATCCCAGCCACCGAGTCCCGGCCACCGAGTCCCAGCCACCGGGCCCTGGCGGCCTATCGAGACACTGCCCCGTTCGAACTGACGCAGCGGACCGTGATCCGCCTCCCGTTCGCGTAGTCACCGCAGTTGTCCGGTCGGGGGTTGTCACGCAGTAGGCCGACCCAATCCGAAAGCCGCTCGACGCGGTAGCCGTACGCCCCCAGCATGGTCCGGATCGCGGCGAGATTCGGACAGCCCACAAGGACCGACGGGCCGTGAGTATAGCTATCGGCCCGAGCTTTCCCCTGCTCGTCGGCGTGCTCGGTTATGATGTTTACGTTCGGCACGGGCCGCATCATGTGCGGACTGAAGGTGTCGATGATCAGATACCGGGCATTGGTCCGGCGGATGCCGTACAGCAACTCGTTGTAGCGCAGCGTGTGATACAAGAACCCGAGGCACAGCACAACGTCCGCCTCGAAACACTGTCTGTTGAGCACGTCGTGCACATCGTCAGTAACGAAGCGGACACGGTCCGCGCTATAGCCGTAGGCCCTGAGGTTCTCTATCGCGGCCTTGACCAGTTCCGGTCGCGCCTCAATGCCAATTACGGACCGTGCTCCGGTTGCGAGCGCCGCGAGCGACCAGCGGCCATCGTGACTGCCAAGGTCGAGCACCGACGCTCCGGCAAAGATATCCCGGTTCTCGCCGAATATTGCTTCGTAGCGCAGGTTCAGCCGCGCCGGGGTCGGCGCCGTGCTGCTCGTCACATAGAACCGCGGGAATTGGTCGAAGAAGCACGAGACCGCGCGGGACCCTGGAACCGAATCGGCATGAATATGCGAGCCCACGTCCTCCGGCGGGGCGGCGTGCCGTCGGCGGCTTCTCGGTGGGCGTTCAAGGCGCCATGCGGCGCCGCGCAACGTTCGTGCCGCCTGTTGCTTCAGCGACATGCGCGCAATGGTAGCGAGCGGCTAGCGGCAGATTGTGCCCGTCCCAGGCCGGGGTCGCATTGCTCAAGATTAGATACATTTAAAACCGGTGTCAGATGTTAAGAGCACGAGAGAACGAATTCCCTCCGCGCGATAGTCACGACGAATACGTCCCAAGGGATTCCCGGACGCGTGCCCCCGACTTTACTGGAAGTAACGAGCGCAACCGCGCGGTTCGACACTCCTGGATATCCGCCACTACCTGACAAAGATGCAGAACGTATGTCCGGCCGGATCTGCCAGTGCGTAGAGCGGCTCCCTGGCATCGGCCGTGCGATCCAGCCGCAGCTCAGCGCCGAGAGCCAGGGCCCGGTCCCGTTGCCGATCCAGCGTGGCACGATCCGGAACGGTCATGTCCAGATGGAGCTGCTGCGGCACGTCGTGCTGCGGCCATGTGCTGCGCGGCAGGTCGTGGACTTGCTGGAAGGCCAGTCTGCGGACCCCGGCGGAGTCGGTGAGGACCAGCCAGTCGGCATCGTCCGTCGTTGCGTCAGCGGGCGGTTCGTCTCCGGGGCGGTAGACCAGCCCGAGCAGCTGCCGGTAGAACTCAGCAAGGACCCGAACGTCGGTGGCGTCTAGCACCGTATGCAACAGCTGCGGATACTCCGCGTCGTCGCTGTCGTCCGCCATTCCTACACCTCCGGCTGGTCCCGTCATCGGCCGTCCAGGTCCTATCCTGCCGCCGTGACAAACCCGTTGGCCCGCCTTAAGTGTTACTAGGACTTCGCAGTCGCGCGTGCCGCTGGATGCGCCGTGAGCCGGTGTGGCTGCTTGTCCCGCCTCTTCGAGGTGGCGGGCGGCTCTGCGACGCGGTTCGGAGGCGACGCGCCCGGTCTGCCCGGTAGCTAACTGCTAACGCTCTGGCCGACTAACCGGGCTTCTGCCACAGCAGGAGGTAACGCCAGAAGACCAGCCGCCGCACCTGGGCGCCTGCCAAAAGTGCGGACGCCTGCCCCCTGACCTGTCGCGTGGTCAGCGACGGATTCACGACGACGGGCATGATGGCGTGGCTGGGTTGCATCGCGTACCAGCCGCCCCGGCCTGATGCCCGGAGGGCGGCGAAGGCAACCCCGAAGATCCGGTGACCTACCGCGGCGGTCAACTCGGTGGGCCATTCGCGCCGCAGGTCCCGGCGCGGGAGCGCCACGGCTGCCAGGACACCGCCGGGGCGCAACGCGGCGGCCAGACGCGGCAAGGCTTCGCCGAGCGGCAGGTGATGCAGAGCGCTCAGCGACACGATGGCGTCATACTCAGCCTCCCCGAGGGGTTCTTTGAGTACATCGGCTAGGAGGCATGTGACGTTGGCTGGCGCCACGCGCTTTGCCTGCTCAATCATGGCCGGACAGCGGTCAAGAGCATCGACGTGGTCTGCTCGCGCGGCTAGCTCAGCGGCCAAGGCTCCGGCGCCGCAGCCGACGTCAAGCACCCGGCCACACGGCGACGGGAGGTGCCGCAAGAGGAAGCGGTGGTAATAGGCGTTGTGATCCCAGGCCAGCGCGCGCATCTCTCCAGATTGTGCACCGGAAGTCAGGCCGATGCAGCGGCATCCTGTAGCAGGCGCGTCGACGCAGTCGAGCTAGGGCTGGCGGCAGGCGGTCGGTCGGGCACGCGCGCACGAGCCGGTGTTTCCAGACCGCATGTCCGCTGGTGTCCGGCTCGGTGCACCAACCCAGCGTGAACAGCGGTCTTCGTTATCTGATGGCTATTGCTACCGATATACATTGCTTCTAGGGTCTACGCGTGCCTGCCGATGATCCTCCCGATCTGTCCGGCGAGCCTGTACCACTCGCGATGCGCCGGGGACGGCGTCCGGTGGTGCTGCTGTTGCTGGCAGCAATGGTCTGCCTGGCGGTCGCGGTCGCGGCCGGGACCGCAGCGCACGCGGATCTAGCCCGCAAGCCGACGGCTGCCCAGCGCGCAGCGGCCGCTGCGGAAGCAGTGGCCGACCGATGGCGCAGCATGCCGGCCGGACGAATCTTTCCGGCGACACTGAGCTACTCCACCAGCCTGCTGACCACGGAGACTGCAAGCCGTGTCGGCATCGCGCCACAGGCCAGCTGCACAGAAGCCATCGATCCGGCGCTTGCGCGGCTAGCCGCCCGCGACCACTGCAAGGCGGCCGTGCGCGCCACTTACCTCGACCAGCTACAGGGCGTGGTCTACACGATCGGCGTCCTGGCGTTCCCCAGCCCGCGAGACGCCGGAGCGTTCGCCGCGCAACTGCCGGCCGGCTTCGCGAAGTCCATCCCGCTGCGTGCGCTGGCTCTACCGGACACCGCTAGTTCCCGGTTCAGCCCCCGAGCGCGGCAGGCTACGACAGTCGGCCATGTCGGCCCGTTCGTCGTTCTCACCGTCGCCGGCTATGCCGACGGCCAGCCGGCCGGTGCCGGCCAGGAGGCGCGGCCGTCGGTCTTCGCGCCCGCCGCCGAACTGGCCGGTGAGGTGATCGGCCCGATGACGCGGCCGGTGACCGTCAACTGTGCTAGCCGGGAGTGGTCGTGCTGACCGCTAGGGTCCTGCGCTCGGTGGCGGCTACCGGGGTGGCAGCGATGACAGCCGTCGCCGTCGGCAACGGCGTCGCATCGGCTCAAAGCATCGGGCAGCAGGTACGGAGCGACGACATCGCTGCGCTGCGCGAGATCGACGTGCCAGCCGCCTGGTCGCTGAGCAAGGGCAGTGGCGTCACGGTTGCAGTTCTGGATACTGGCGTCGAGGGCTCCGCACCCGACCTGACCGGGCAGGTGAGCGCCGGTCCCGACTACACAGCCGGAGCTAATCCACCGGGCTACGTGCCGCCGCATCTGCACGGAACCTACATAGGCTCGATCATCGCCGGCCATGGCAGCGGCCCCGGCCGGGTGCAGGGCATGATCGGCGTCGCGCCTCTGGCCAGAATTCTCTCGGTCCGGGTGATCCTGGACGACCAGGAACCGGGTTTCTACGTGTACAACGAGAACGCCAACTACGACGACGCCATCGCGAGCGGTATCAGGTACGCCGTGGCGCACGGCGCTGGAGTGATCAATATGTCGCTCGGCAGCGTCGATGCCACGAGGAGCGTCCGAGTTGCGCTTGCATATGCCATCGCCCATGACGTGGTTGTGGTCGCGGCGGCGGGCAACGACGGCACGAAGGGGCACCGTTTCACCCCGTACTCGTACCCGGCGTCCTTCACCGGGGTGATCTCGGTCGCCGCAGTGAGCGCAAACGGGAAGCGAGCGTCGTTCTCCGACCAGAACTCGTCAGTTGTGGTGTCGGCGCCGGGCGTCAGCATCGTGGGCGACGGGCCCGGCGGCGCCTACATTGTCGGCAGCGGGACCAGCCCGGCGTCCGCATTCGTGGCTGGCGTTGCCGCGCTGATCAGATCTCGGTACCCGCACCTGGTGCCGGTTCAGGTAATGCAGGCGATAGTGACCTCCACCCGGCGCCGGCCAACCGGTGGTTACAGCCCGGCGCTGGGCTTCGGCGAGGTCGACGCCGTGGCGGCACTAGCGGCCGCGGGCCGGCTCGCCGCAAGCTCGACGCTGCCGGCCGGGCTGGCCGCCACGGCCTACTTCGGCGACGGTCCTGGCGGTCCGATTGCTGTCATCCATCGCGACCGCGGGCTGATCAGGGCGCTGGCAGCTGTCGCGGTGGTTGCTGCGGTCGCGTTCGCCGTGCTCCTCGTGGTCCTAGTCGTCGTTCTCCGGCGGCGGCGTAGGCGGCCGCTACCGCCCGCCCCGTCGCAGCAGGCCGAGCCGCCAACCGAACCACCTGCACCGTGGCCGGACGTGCCGCCTCGGCCAGCTGGCCCGTGAGCGTCGCACCAGGATCGCCCGCCCTACCCACTTCGCAGAGGAACCGTCATGACTGATCCGAGGGAGCCCGCGCCGCCGGTGTCCGGAGCCGGCGAACTGGCATGCCGGACGCGCCCCCGCCGACGGTGCCTGGGCCGCCACGGCCGCGCCGCAGCGGCTTGGTGGCCTTGGTCGCGCTCATCGTGGTCGGCCTGGTGGGAGTGCTCGGCGGCGGCGCGGCGCTTGGCCGGGAGCTCACCCGCAAGGCGACGAAGGCGGAGCAGGCAGCGGCGCTGGCAACCGAGATTGCCTCGCGCTGGCAGCGGCTGCCTGCAGGGAAGATCTTCCCGGCCACGATCAGCTATGTCACGGCCGACGGTTACAAGGCGACGGCGACACGGGCCGCGATCGTACCGCAGACGTCCTGCCAGCATGCCCTCGAGCCGACCACATTTCAGGTGTTGCATGCTCTTGGCTGTGTCGCGATGCTCCGCGCGACCTACGTCGACGCGGCCGGAACGCAGGCAGCGACCGTCGGCATCGCGGTGATGTCGTCCCCGGCGGTCGCGGTGCGGGCCGAGGGCGACCTTTCGCCGCTCCTGCCCGGAGCCGGCCTGTACGCCGTGCCGGTCACTGGCACGATCGCCAAGGTGTTCGGAGACGCGCAGCGCGGCGACGCTGCCGCCGAGAACGCCGGTCCCTACCTACTGCTGTACACGGCGGGTTACACCAACGGCATGCCCGGCACTGACGCGAACAGCGCCGCGCTCGACGACCTCGGCGCCGGGATCCTCGCTGCTCTCGAACCAACCCTTACCAGGCACACCAGTGCCTGCACGATGAAGGACATCAAGTGCTGACCCGCTCCCGTATTGCCGCCCTGAGCGCACTCTGCATTGTCATCACAGCCGCTGCCGGGACTGCCGCGCCCGCGGCATCAGCTTCGTACTCAGCGCCGATGACAGCGTCGGTGGCTTCGGCCAGTGCCACCGGCGCGGCACGTTTCCCGGCGGGCGCAACCACCAAGCTCATTCACGAGCTGGAACAGGCCTGGCAGATCACCAGGGGGCAAGGCGTCACCGTTGCTGTGCTCAGTACGGCGGTGGACCCGGTCACCGGGCTGGCGGGCAAGCTGATTCAAGGTCCGGACTATGCTCCGCTACGCGGTGCGTCAGCGATCGATGGCACCATCCTGGCTTCGCTCATCGCCGGCAGCGGACCTACAGGTGCCAACCCGATCGGCACTATTGGCCGCGCTCCGGGTGCGAAGATCCTCGCCGAGCGGGTTGGCGACTATGACTCCCGCGGTGGTGGCAAGTACCTGGCCGACGGGAAGTGGCAGCCCATCATGGCGCGGGCGATCCGCTACGCGGTGAACCATGGCGCCGGCGTGATCGTCACCTTCTTCGGAGACTCCGATGACACGCCTGTGCTGGATTCGGCTGTCCAATACGCCATCTCAAAGAATGTCGTCGTGCTCGGCAGCGCCATCGCCCTGACCGGCAAGCCCACCCCGTATGCCTACCCGGACAGCCTGCCGGGGGTGATCAACTTCACCGGCGTCACGATCAGCGGACTGCCCAAGCCGCCCCAGCGGGACTATGTGCCCGTTAACAACTCGGTCCTCATCGCTGCTCCGGACAATGTGCTGGCGGCCACCGGCCCAGGCAATGCCCCCTATACCGCGTGGGGCTATTACTCCGACATCGCGTGGGTGGCCGGTACAGTCGCGCTGATCAAAGCGGTCTACCCGCAGATCACTCCGGCACAAGTCGCACGTGCGCTGGCGGAGTCGGCCAGTTATCACCCGCCGGGCGGATACAACACCACGGTGGGCTTCGGGCTGATCAACCCTGTCGGCGCGCTGCACGACGCTGCCGCCCTGGAACGGCTCGGCATAAGCGCGCCGTCGGGGCCAGGTACGGTCAGCGCCACCGCGCGCTTCGGAGCGGCCCAGCCAGTAGTGATCGACGCCGTTCATCACGCGAAGGCCAGGCTGCTCGGGTTCGCGGCCGCGGTCGCCGTCGGACTCGTGCTGCTGGTGCTGGCGTTGGTCCTTGGCCTGCGGCGCCGCCGCCGACAGCACGCCGCCGACTCGCCCCCGCCAGGGCTGCCCGCCGACACCCCGCCGCTCAGGCTGCCCGCCGACTCGCCCCGGCTACAGCTGCCCGCCGACCTCCCGCCGTTCGAGCCGCCCGGCTAGCCGATCTCACGCGCAACATCGGCGCGCTGACGACGGGCGACACCACCGCGCCCTCGGCGACACCACCGCGCCCTCGGCGACACCACCGCGCGCCAGTCGGCGGCGTTCCTTGACGCCATCGAGGCGAGGTTCCGTGTCGGCGGCGTGCGCCGGCGGCCCCGTTCCCATTCCTATGGTCAGCCCAGCCCGGACCAGCTCACCGGATAGTTCGCCGGCAGCAGGCCGTATGGCGACTGGCCCGCGTTCGAGGCGGCCGGGACGCCGAGGGCCTGGAGCAGGGCGTCGAAGTTAACGCCGACCGCGGTCGGGAACGGGCCCGCGCCGCTTATCCCGCCGGCTACCGGCAGCTGCGACTCGGCTGAGGAGCTGTCGGGCATCGCCCAGCCCGTCTCAATGCCCTCGCTGCCGTTGAACATGTTCGCGATCTCGGTCGTCGGCGTGACCTTCGCTCCGACGCTAACGGTCGGCTGCACGTCCTCCGCGACGTACACGACGAGGCCCGCGGCCCGACCGTCAGTGAGCTGGTAGGTGATCCAGCCACCGCCCGGCCATCCGCTCGAGTTGCTCATCGCGCTCGTGATGACACCGTCTCCGATGGGATAGATCGGCCCGGACCCTGCGAAGTCGACGCCCATGTCGATGCGCTGCGGCTGCAGGCCGGCCACCGCCCGAAGCGGATTGAGGTAGACCGGCGCCGCCGGCTGCGACTTTTGGCTTCGGCGGTGCTTCGCCTTGGCGGCCGCGCCCACCTTAGGCCCGGCAGCCGCCTGGCGGATCCGGCTCGCGGCGGCCGCCTTGGCCGCGTAGCTCGATTTCGACAGTTCGCTGAGTTCGAGGCCGCTGGCGAGGGCGCTTGTCTGGCGACTTGCGGCAACCGTGCTGCTGGCGAGTGTCTGATCCGGTAGCACGGGGTGCGGCTTGCCTGGCAGGAAGATCACTGCTCCGGCTACGCCTGCTCCCGCGACCGTTACCGCCGCCGCCACGGTCAGGGCAAGTGCTGGCCTGTCTACCCAGGAGCGCCTGGCCGGCGGCTTGCGGTGCCTGGACGGAGCGCGGCCGTGCGTGCTAGCGGACCGCGGCGGCTTCCGGTGGCGGGGGATGGCGTAGGACACGTCGCGCCTTCAGACGGAGCGCAGAACTGCCGCTCGGCTACCACCGTGGATGCTGGCGAGTACGCGGATCGGCGATCAGCGACTGTGTCACCAGCGGCATGCGGACGCCGTGCGGGGTCAGGGCGGCGGGGTCGCGGTTCGTGACCGTCGCGCACGCTCGGTGCTGTCGGGTCACTACCCTGCACTGATTTAGGTCTTGGCGTGACCGGAACAGGAAAAGACAAACAGATCTCTTAGGGATTCCGTTACCTAAAACGCATCAAGAATGCGCCCGAGAATCACCTGAGGTAACGCCACCGTCGCTGCTGGTGTCCGGGCGCGTTTCCGGTCAAGCACAGGCCCCCGGCCCGGACCGTCGCATGGGATCAGCATTGACCGCGCTAGCGCGCGCCGCGAGGACGGGGCAGCCATCGCTGTCGCGCTGCTTGATCCGTAGCCGACGAGCCGACGGTCAGCCGGGCTGGCGCTCAAAGCCGATCTGGGTCTCGGCGTCGACAAAGCCAACCGAGCGGTAAACGCGGATCGCGACATACTGCGGGTCCGCCGCCATCACCAGAGTGCTCGCGAGGTTCTTGAGGCCGTGCTGCCCGGCATGCCAGACCAGGGTGCCCGCCAGTCCCTGGCGGCGCCAACCGGGATGGGTCTCCACGTTCTGATAGCGCGCGATGCCGGATCCGTCGGTGACGAGGCCGAGGTGCGCGACCAGCTTCCCATCGACGAAAGCGCCGAACCAGGACCCGTGGCCGGCCTCGGTGAGCGCGCGCTCGGAGGCGATCCTCGCGGCCAGAAACGTGGGCTCCGACCCGGGCTCGCCCTCGCTGAGAACCGCGCGAAGGTCTGCCGCCTGCCGCCAGTCGTCGTCGCCGGCGAGCTCGCGGTAGGTGGCGCCGACGTTTGGATGGGGCGGTTTGTGTACGGCCGTAGCCGTCAGCACGGCGGAACGCTCCAGGCGGAGGCCTGCGGCGACGAGCGCGCCGACGTTCACAGCACTGATCTCGGTGACATCGATGCCCAGCGCGACATGCTTAGCTTCCGGGAACTCCGCGGCGAACGTCTCCAGCCACGCATCGGCCTGACCGGGCTCGGGCGGCGCGGCTAGCAGCAGGAAGTTGCCCCACCAGTAGGTGGGATTGTGCGGGCTGCGGACGGCCAGGTAATCGCCCCGGTCCTCGACGCGGCTGCCCTCAAGGAGGCGGACCATCAGGTCGGTGCGGTATCCGAGTGATCGAATGTCCACGATGAGAGCGTAGCCGCGACCGGCCTTGTAGCCTCGGCAGCATAAGCCGGCTCCGTCCGGGCTTCGCCGTCCAAGGTCGCAAGGAGCAACAGACATGAGCCTGTTCCAGCGTGCTCACGACATCGTCGCCGCCAAGGCCAACAAGGCTCTCGACTCAGCCGAGAACCCGAACGAGATGCTCGATTACTCCTACGAGCAGATGCTCGATCACATCACCCAGGTCCGGCGCGCGCTCGTGGACATCACAGCATCGAAGAAACAGCTTGAGCTCCAGCAGCAGCAACTCCAGCACTCCGTGGACCACCTGAATGACCAGGCCAAGGCGGCGCTGGCCACCGGTCGCGAGGACCTGGCGCGCGAGGCGCTGTCCCGCAAGGCAGCCGCCCAGGAGCAAATTGACGGCCTCGGGCCGCAGCACGACCAGCTCAACGAGGAAGAGCAGAAGATGGAGCAGACGCTCAGCACGCTCCAGGACCGCGTGAACACCTTCCGGTCGCAGAAGGAAGTCATGAAGGCCCAGTACACCGCCGCATCGGCGGAAAGCTCGGTCAACGAGGAGGCGGCCGGGATCTCCCGCAGCTTCAGCGATTCGGGCGCGGAGCTCCAGCGTGCCCAGGACAAGATCGCAAATATGCAGGCCAGGGCAGCCGCCACCGACGAGCTGCTTCAGTCTGGGGTGCTCGAGGATGTCGGCGGCGACACCGACGACATCCAGCACGAGCTCGACCAGGCAGGCGCGAACGCGCAGGTGGACAAGGAGCTAGCTGCGCTCAAGGCCCAGATCGCTAGCGCGCCGGCGACTCCGGAACTGCCGGCCGGCAGCTGACCGAATGGCGCTCGGCGCAGCGCCCGCTGCCAATCCGGCTCCGTGCGCCCGCGTCCCCAGGGTGCCAGACCAGCTAAAAGATCAAAACCATTTTGACCAGGAACGGGGTGGCGCGCAGCAATTGTCGCTCGCGCGTCCGCCGACCCGATCCGGTCCGCCGGCCCGGCATCGATCCGCGGCCGCGGGTACTGCGCGCTAGCATCGGGGGCATGGGTTTCCTTTGACTGTGACCTGAGCTAGCTGCGCGAGCTCCGCCTTCCTCTGTCGTCCGAGACAGCAGACGACGAGGAAGGACGTGACGTGGATTTCGCGCGTATGAAAACTCGGCTAAGGCAGGGATCTGCCGCCGGGCCGAGCGCCAGGGCAGTACCTTCCAAACTGGCCCGTGCCGGGTACGGCGGCCTGCTTGCTGCGCTCGCGGTCGAACTAGCCGACGAGCTGGTCGACGGCACGAAGAGCGCGGCGATGCCGCTAATCTGGCACGACCTCGCGCTGAGTTATCTGCAGGTTGGCTTTCTCGCGGCCGTTCCGCTCGTCGTGGGTAGCATCCTCGAGCTGCCGGTCGGTGTCATCAGCGGGACCGGATCGCGTCGGCGCCGGTTCGTCCTCTCTGGCGGTCTGGTCTTCATAGCGTCGGTGCTGGCCGCGGGGCTTGCCACGTCGTTCATCGGGCTGCTGGTCGCCCTGACGATCTTCTTCCCGGCCTCTGGCATGTTCGTCAGCCTGACTCAGGCCGCACTCATGGACTCCGCCGGAGGCCGCCGGGCCCAGCTCATGGCGCGCTGGACGCTCGCGGGCTCGGTCGGCGCCGTAACCGGCCCGATCCTCGTAGCAGTCGTACTCGGCGCTGGCGGCACCTGGCGGCTGGCGTTTATCCTGATCGCCTGCTGCAGCGCCGCGGCGTGGTGCGCAGTCGCCCTAACTGGCGGCGCCGCGACCGGCCGCTCGGACGGCCAGAGATGCGCGGAAGCGGATGACGAGGATCTTGACGACGCTGGCCGCGACGACGCTCGCTGCGACGAGGCTGGTGGCGACGACGCTCGCTGCGACGACGCTGGTGACGGCGACGCCGGTAGCGACGACGCCGATGGCGACGACGCTCGTGACGGCGACTCTCGTGGCGGCGACACCGCATGGCCGGGCTGGCGAGCGGCCTTGCTGGTCATCCGCCGCTCGGGTGCTCTGCGCTGGCTCGCGCTGCTCGAGGTCGCAAACATGCTGCTGGATGTGCTGACCCCGTTCCTGGCTCTGTATCTGGTCGTGGCCGTGCACGTCTCGCCTACGGTCGCGGCGCTCGCCATCGCCGTGCGGCTGGGCGCTGGCCTGGCGGGCGACGTCATCCTGATCCGGCTCCTGGCACGGCGCGATAGCCGCCAGGTAATCCGTGCGAGCGTCTGGGCGACGCTTGCGCTGTTCCCCGCGTTCCTGCTGGTGCCAGGCCTCGGGGTGAAGCTTGTAGTCCTGGCGGCGCTCACGATCGCGACGGCGCCGTGGTATCCCGTTCTGCAGGCAGAGCTGTATGGCAGCCTGCCTGGCCGCAGCGGTCTGGCGGTATCTCTCACCAGCGCGTCGGGGCTATTCGGAGCACTCGGCCCGCTGGCGGTTGGTCTGCTCGCGGAGGACTTCGGCCTGAGCTGGGCGATGGCGTCGCTCTGTGCGGTGCCCGTACTGATGCTGGCGGTCCCGGCCGGGCGCCGTGACCGGCCCGGAACCAGCTAACGTGGCGACGGCTGAGCGGGCAGTGCAGGGAGTTGAGAATGAGTGATCTCGAGATCGTGACGACGTCCGAGCGGCCGGATCTTGCGGACGAGACGACGGCAGCGTTCCGGCAGAACTGGCCGGAGTTCATCTTTCACGACCCCATCTCGAACGAATATGTCGGACGGGTCGAGCAGTACTTCCCGCGTTACGACATCCTGCTGCTCGACGGCGGCGAGGTTGTGACGGGCGGCTGGGGGGTGCCGCTGACATGGGACGGTACCGTCACGGGCCTGCCCGCTGGCGGGTACGACGGCGCGATGGTGGCCGCAGTACGCGGTCACGAGCTCGAGGAACGGCCGGACACGCTGTGCATCATGGCGGCCGCGGTCCGGCGAGACCGTCAGGGTGGCGGCCTGGCGGGACAGGCGCTGTCCGCACTGCGGGACCGGGCGACGGGATCTGGTCTGCAACGAGTCATCGCGCCGGTCCGTCCATCACTCAAGACCCGGTACCCGCTGACCTCGATGGCCGCATTCGCCAGGTGGGACCGGGGCGACGGGCTGCACCTCGATCCGTGGATCCGCACTCACCAACGGCTGGGTGCGACGATCCTCGGACCGGCGAACGACTCCATGATCATCAAGGGCACGGTCGCGGAATGGGAGGAATGGGCGGCAATGGCCTTCCCGGAGACCGGCAAGTACGTCGTCCCGGATGCCCTTGACCTGGTCGAAATCGATCGTGCGGCCGATCGCGGCGTCTACTCGGAGCCAAACTTGTGGATGCGCCACATGTAAGCGGACTCACTGCCGGTAATCGGCTCGCTGCCGCTCCGAGCCGCTCGACTAGACTGGGCTGTCGTGACAACCACGGGCGTGACTAGCTGGGGTTCTGACGTCAGGTTGCGCTTTGCGCCGTCTCCTACCGGCATGTTCCATGTCGGCGGGGCGCGGTCCGTCCTTTTTAACTGGGCAATCGCGCTGAAGACCGGCGGCACGCTTGTGCTGCGGATCGAGGACACCGACGCCGAGCGCAACAGGCCGGAGTGGACCGAGGGCATCATCAGCGCCCTTGCCTGGCTCGGCATCGACTCCAGCCAGTACGAGGGACCTTATTTCCAGTCGGCCAACCTGGTCGAGCACACCGAGGCGGCTCAGCAGCTCTACAGGCAGGGACGCGCGTACTACTGCGACTGCACGCGCGCGGACATCGTCGCCCGGACCGGTGACTCGCATCGTGGCTACGACGGGTACTGCCGGGACCGCGGCATCGGGCCGGGGCCGGGCCGGGCGCTGCGGTTCCGAACGCCAGACGAGGGCGCGACCGTGGTGGACGACCTGGTCCGCGGCAAGACCGTGTTCGAGAACTCGACCATCGAGGATTTCGTGCTCGCACGCGCCGATGGCTCGATCCTGTTCCTGCTGGCCAATGTCGTCGATGACATGGTGCAGCGGATTACGCACGTGATCCGCAGCGAAGAGCACCTGTCGAATACGCCGAAGCAGCAACTGCTCTGGGAGGCGCTCGGACACGTGCCGCCTGTGTGGGGGCACCTGCCGGTCGTGGTCAACGAGAAGCGGCAGAAGCTGTCCAAGCGACGCGACAGGGTGTCGCTTGAGTCGTTCCGTGACGAGGGATATCTCGCCGCGGCCATGCGCAACTACCTGATGCTGCTGGGCTGGGCGCCACGTGGTGACCGCGAGATAGTGCCGTGGGACGAGATGGTGGCCGAGTTCCGGATCGAGGACGTGAACCCGTCGTCCGCGTTCTTCGACGTGAAGAAGCTGCGCGCGTTCAACGGCGAGTACATCCGGGCTACGCCGCTTGAGGAATTCATCGCAGCCTGTCAGCCGTGGCTTGAGCCTCCCGCTGCACCGTGGCCAGCCGAGCGGTTCGACCCTGTGGTGTTTGCACAGCTTGCACCGCTCGCGCAGACGCGGGTCGCCCTGCTCTCGGAGATCACCGCGATGGTGGACTTCGCATTCCTGCCTGATCCGGCAATGGACGAGACATCCTGGGACAGGGCGATGACGGAGCCCGCTGCCGACCTGCTGGCCGACGTCGCCGCCGCCTACGCGGTTGTGCCATGGCAGGCCGATGCGCTGCGCGAGAGACTGGAGACGGTGGGAACCTCCTACGGGCTCTCGCTCGGCAAGGCGCAGGCGCCCGTCCGGGTCGCGGTGACCGGACGAACTGTCGGCCTGCCACTGTTTGAGTCGCTAGCGGTCCTCGGCCGGGCCGAGACTCTGCGCCGGATCGATTCGGCTCGCGAGCGGATCATCGGGCTGACTTAGCCCATTGCCTTGGGCACCATCCCCTGCGCGCGCTTGACCAAGTCCTTCTGCCCGTGGCGTGCATCTGTGCGCATCCCAAATCGGGTACCGGATTGAATACCAATCCGGTACCATCACGAGGGTGAGTATCCAGATCGCTGTACGACTGCCGGACAGCACTGTTGAACAGCTAGACAAGCTAGTCGCCGCTGGTGACGCACCAAGCCGCGCTTCTGTCATCGAACGAGCGCTGGCCAGGGAGTTCCGTCGTCTGATCGCGGCGAGGGACGCTGCGATCCTTGCTCAGGCCGGCAAAGACGCCGAGATGGACAGCCTGGCGGAGTACGCCGCGCGCGGCACGATGGACATCGATTAGTGCGGCCGATCCACGCGGCCCGCCTGGACAAGGCGCGGCCGGTCGTGATCTTGACAAGGGACCTGGTCCGGCCGCATCTGGAACGCGTGACGGTTGCGCCGATCACAACCACGATTCGCGGTCTGTCGACTGAGGTCCCGCTTGGACAAGCAAACGGTCTCGATCACGACTGCGTGATCAGCTGCGACAACATCGTGACTGTCCCCAAGAGCGTGCTCGGCCGTCTGATCGGCTACCTGCTGCCAGCTCAGGAAGCTGCGCTTTCCGCGGCAATTCGCGCCGCATTCGACCTCGACTGAAGCCTTGCGTGGCTGTCCCACCCGGACTGGTGCTGCTCGGACCAGCGTGTGCTTTGCTACTGCGGTGACTCAAAGCCCCTTTTGCGATCGCGTACGCAACGGCGAGACTGTCTTCGGCGGCTGGGCGGTAGCACCTAGCCCCGTAAGCGTCGGCATGCTGGCTGGTAGTGGCGTCGACTACGTCGTCGTCGACCTCCAGCACGGGACTGCGACCGAGCATGACTTGCCGGCTTTGTCCACTGCCATCCGGCTGGCAGGCGCGACGCCGCTCGCACGCGTTCGGTACGCGCATCCGGCCGACATAGGCCGTGCCCTGGACCTCGGCTGCGACGGCGTGATCGTGCCGAACGTTGAGTCGGCCGAGCAGGCCGCCGCGGTGGCAGGCGCGTGCCGCTACCCGCCAGAGGGTTACCGCTCCGCTGGTGGCGCGCTCACGAGGGCGACCCGACCGCTCTGCGTGGTCATGGTCGAGTCCCGCCGAGCGATGAGCGAGCTCCGTTCGACCCTGGCGCTCGCCGGCGTCGACGGGATCTACGTCGGCCCACGCGACCTTTCGTACTCGCTCGGGTGCGCGCTTGACCCGCACGATCCGGTGCTGCGACCGGCGTTCGAGCAGGTCTGGGCGGACTGCGCCGAAGCCGGCAAGCCGGTGGGCGTGCACGCGACCGATGGAACGACCGCGCGGTTGTATCGGGAGAACGGCTGCCGGCTGGTCACGGTCATCGCGGACACGCTCGCAATCTCGCGCAGCGGCGTTGCTGAGTTGGCGACGGCGCGGTCCTAGCCAAACCGCGCGAGCTCGCTCGCTCCGAGCTTTGCCGGCCGACCCGGCCGCTCGGGCGCTCCTGTGACATTCGGTCCGCATAAGATCACTGATAGTAGCCAGGCGTTCGGGTAAGAATCTCCGGCCCGGACAACTATCTACGCGGGGTGCCAGCCCGGTCCTATGCTGCTCGCAGAGCTTGCGGCGCACCGGCTAGGGGCCGAGCGAGCGCCCGGCCAGCCCGCGGAGGCGCAAAATGGGACTAATGGACAAGGTCAAGGCGCAGGCTAACCAGGTTGCGCAGAAGGCCCAAGGAGCAGCTCAGGAAGGCAAGGCCAAGCTCGACCAGGCCCAGGCGAACCGCCGTGGCGACGCGCTCTTGCGCCAGCTTGGCGCGGCCGTCTTCGCGGAGCGCACCGGCCGCGGTACACCGGACAGTCAGGCCCGGATTGAGCAGCTGATCAGTGACATTTCCGCGCACGAGCGCGAGAACGGCCTTAACCTGACGCCACCCCACCCGAACGTGCCGCAGCCTGGCAGCCCCGCCGACACGCAAAACCCGTTCTCCGATCCGGCCGGGTCCACGTTCCCGCCTGCTGGCAGTCCTTCGGACGCGGGGCAGGTGTTCCCGCCGCCTGGCGGCGGTCCGGACGCGGGTACGTCGTTCCCGCCGCCGGGGCAGTCGTTCTTCCCGCCGCCTGGTGACCCTGACTCTGAGACCGGCGGCCCGACCGGCTACTAAGCGGCGCCTCCTGGCGGCTCGGGATCGCGCGGCAGGCCGAGTATCCGCTCGCCGATGATGTTGAGCTGGATGTCGGTAGTGCCGCCGCCGATAGTGAGGGCCCTGGTGATCAGCACCTGGCGGGCCCAGTGGGCGCCATCGGGTCGGCCGGCAGCTGTTACGGGTCGGCCGGATCCGCCGGCGAGGGCACCACCAGCGGCCGACATCTCCCAGCACAGCTCCGCGACCTGCTGCGCGTGCCGCATGCTGAGAAGCTTCCGCACGCTGCCGGTTGCGCCCGGCTCCGTGCCAGACAGCTGCTTGAGGGTCGCCCGCAGGGCCAGCACGTCGATCGCGTGGCCAGTCGCGACTAGCTCGCCCACCTGCGCGAGCGGCACGTCAGCGGCGGCTTTGGCGGTTTCCAGCAGTTCGGGCACGCCGCAGCCGAACGTCCACGACCGCGACAGCGAGACGCGCTCGTTCGCCAGCGTCGTCCGAGCGATCCGCCAGCCCTTGTTGACCTCGCCGACCAGGCAGTCGTCAGGCACGAAGACCTGGTCGAGGAACACCTGGTTGAAGAAGGAATCCCCGCCGATCTCGCGCAACGGCCTGACCTCGACTCCCGGCGAGTGCGTGTCCACCAGGAAGTAGCTGATGCCGTCGTGCCGCGGCTGCGTTGGATCGCTGCGGGCGATGCAGATCGCCCAGGACGCCTGCCGTGCCAGCGATGTCCAGATCTTCTGCCCGGTGATCTGCCAGCCGCCCTCTACTCGCTCGGCTTTGGTGGTCAGCCCGGCCAGGTCCGAGCCGGCACCCGGCTCGCTGAATAGCTGACACCACAGATAGTCAGCCCGCAGCGTGGCCGGCAAGAACCGCTCCTGCTGCTCCGGCGTGCCGTACTGGATCAGCGCTGGCACGACCCAGGCACCAATCGCAAGGCCGGGAACGTGGATGCCCGCCGTTCGCAGTTCCTCGTCAATGAGCAGCTGCTCGAGTGCGCCCGCACCGCGACCCCACGGCTTCGGCATGTGCGGCAGCACCCAGCCGCCCGCACCGAGCGCCGCGTTGCGCTCGGCGCCCGAAAGCCTGGCGATAGGGGCGAGCTCAGCCCTGATCGACGCACGCAGCTCGTCATCGCCGCCACCGGGCAGCTCCAGGCGGATTTCGCGGCGGCCGCCGTCGAGGGCGAGCCGGGCAATCCGGTGCTTCCAGCCGCTGTCGGCGCCATCGACGGCGTCGATCCCGCTCAGCAACGCGCGGAGCGTCATCGCGCGGCGGTAGTACAAGTGCGCATCGTGCTCCCACGTGTAGCCGATCCCGCCCAGGACCTGGATGCACTCGTGCGCGCACGACACAGCCGCGTCGGCCGCCAGCACGGCCGCGGCCGCCGCCGCAAATTCGCCGCTCTCCTCACCGCCGTCCAGCGCTCGCGCCGCGTCCCAGACGGCGGCGGTCGCCTGCTCGGCCGCGACCAGCATCCGCGCGCAGCGGTGCTTGACGGCCTGGAACTGGCCGATCGGCCGGCCGAACTGGTGCCGGATCTTGGCGTACTCAGCGGCGGTGTGCACGGCCCAGTCGGCGATCCCGATAGCTTCCGCGCCAAGGATGACCGCGGCCAGGCTGGCGACGGTCACTGATGTGAGGTCGGCGAGCTGCCGGTCGGACGGCACGACAACGTCGGTGGCCGTCACCCGGGCGAGCTGGCGGGTCAGGTCGAGGCTATCGACGGGCGCGATGTCCAGACTCGCTGCGTCAACGGCAACCCAGACGGTTTCCTGACCGGAGCGGGTCGGGAGGATAACGAGGTCTGCGCCGGCCGCACCGAGAATGCTGGCGGCGGTCCCAGTGATGATGAGGTCGCCGCCCTCGCTGGCCGCGGCCGTAATGTCGGCGGCGAGGGCGACGGCCCCGTTCCCATCTCCGTGCGCGAGAACCGTCACGAGCTTGCCGGTCACGCCCGCCGCGACAAGTGCCGCGCTTGCCAGTGCTGTTGGCACGAAGGCGCCAGGCGCCAGGGCTCGGCCAAGTTCCTCGACCGCGACCGCGAGCTCGGAGAGGCCGAAGCCCTGACCGCCGTCGGCCTCGGGGACATGCAGGCCAAGTAGTCCCTGGTCGGCGAGGCTCGGCCGCAGCGCGTCGCGGTAGCGGGCAGTACCGTCATCCTTGCCGTCGGCGATAGCCCTGGCTCCTTCGGGCCCGCCGTGGCGCTCAGCCCAGGCGCGGACCGAGTCGGCGAGCTGCGTCAGTTCTTCCGTCAGGCCGAGCGCCATTACTGCACCTCATCTGCTTCGATCCGCTGGTCTCGCACGCATTCTAGAATGCCGTTCGGTTTCGGGCCAGGGCTGTGGCGGGCGGCGGGCTCGCTGGCGCTCCGGATTCTTACCGGGCTGCACGGTGCATCGCCACTCGGTATAGTGGCTTGCGGTATACCGGATCACGGTATACGCTGCTGTTGCGACGTCCGAATCGCCAGGTATTCGAGCGGCCACTACGGCTGCGGCGAGACGAAACGGGGACCGACATGACCAACCGACTGGACCGCTGGGCCGATCCGCCACTACTGGTGCTCGCCAGCCTGGCGGACGAGCCCAAGCATGGTTACGCCATTACGCAAGACGTCCTGGAGACGATGGGCGTCCGGCTCAGCGCTGGCACCCTGTATGCGGTCATAGCCCGCCTTGAGGCGCAGGGGCTGATCGAGCCGCTGGACGCCGTCGACAGGCGCCGGCCCTACCGCATCACGATGGCCGGCGCCGAGGCGCTTGCGCGGCAGTCGGAGCGCATGAGCCAGGTCGCCTCCCTGGCCCAGGCACGCCTGAGCGTTCACTCCGGATTGACGGGAGCGTGACCAGCATGAGCGAGCCGTCGCAGGCCGGGCCCAGCCAGACCGAGTGTGGCCATACCGGCTGCAGCGACATCGAGTGCGGTCATACCGGCTGCGGCGACGCCGACTGCAGCCACACCCAGAGCAGACGCGCCTTGCGCAGCCAGATTCGCCGCCCGCGGTCGCGGCTTGCGCGAGCGGCGATGCTGCTCTATCCACCTGCGTGGCGGGCTCGCTACGGCGACGAGATCGCCATCCTGCTTGACGACTCAGGTGGCGGTCTCGGCGCCGTTCTCAGCCTGACCTGGCACGCGCTGCCCGCCTGGATCTGGCCGCCAGAGCATCTGCATGATCGCGACGGGAGGATGCGCGCCTCGATTGGCACGGTCCTGCTCGCGTGGTCGGCCCTCGTCGGCATCAGCCTGGTGTTCGTGCAACTGACCCAGTTCCAGGGCTTTACGCCCGCGGGTCATCCGATCATCAGCTGGTGCTACGCCATCATCGACGGCGCGGTGGCCGTGTCCGCGCTCAGCGCCGTGGCCGGCGGCCTGCCCCTGTGGCTGCTGATGCTGCGCCGGGCACGGCGTGAGCGCCGGCCGCGTGACATGTTCTATTTGCTGCTGCCCGTCCTGGCGCCTGGCGGATTCCTGGTCGGGCTGGCGCTGATGACGCGACTCGCGGCTCTTCCGGCTGCTGGGCTCAGTCCGCCAATGTTCCTGGCCGTCGTCCTTGCGGGCTTCGGCGCCGCGGCTGTCGCCTGCGCCGGGCCAATCCTCGCTATGAGCAGGCTGCGCCCGCGCGGGCCTGCCGTGCATCTGGCTGCGCGGGCCGCCGGCCTTGCCACGGCAAGTATCGTCCTCGCGGCCATCGCCAGCGGCGTCGCGGCCGTCGGCCTCAGCCTGTGGGCGCGTGAATTCGCCGCCTATCACCAGGCCGGGCAGGTGGTCGGCTATCTCACCGTCGTCGTCGCGGGCGCGGCCGTCGCCACCGTCGGCGCGACCCGCGGCGTGCGCGCAACGCGGGGGAGGGCCGGCCGCTGACGCTCGCGCGGGGCCTGGCTGGTGACGCCTGCAGGCGGCCTGGCCGCTGACGCTTGCGCCACTCGGCCGCTGACGCTCGCGAGCGCAGGCCGCTGACGGCCAACTCACTCACTCGGCATGCCGCATCCGCCTGCGCCCGAGTGAACATCCAATGAAGTCGTCCTGCTGACTATTGCCCGAGGCCAGAGCCGAGTTCTTCAATAGAACTGCGGCCATGGTGCCCATGTCGTCCGTGCCACAACAACTCTCTGCTGCTGTTCGCGAGTGTCACGGAGGCGTAAGAAATGGGCACCGCTCTGCTGGCCAATTCCACCGTCAAGCTGTCATTCGCCTGGAACGCCTTCTTTTACTGGGGCGTCTGGGCTGTCTGCATCATCGGCCTGGGGATCGTCCTCTGGGCCGCCTTGCGGTCGAAGCGCTGGGACCGCTGGACCACGCAGGACATCCTCATCGTGGCGTCGCTCGGCGTCATCCTCGAGGTCTACGACAACATCATCGGCGACCAGTTCATCAAGCCGGTCGTCGATGTGATCCCGGGCGCGGACCTGCTGCAGCTGCACGACCTGCCATACATGTTCTTGCTGATGGTGGGCGTCGCGCTGGTACGCAAGCCCGGCTGCGTCACCGCCATGGTGTTCATCAACTACCTGCTGGCGCAGTTGCTGTTCGGCAGCGGGCACGGTGCACTCGACTGGACTGACGGCCTGACACAGGGGATCTTCTGCGACCTGTACATCGTGGCTCGTCGCGGCAAGGTCTACGCACCGGGCGTGAGCGTGACGTCGATGGTCATCGACGGCCTCGTGATCGGCGTCCTGCGCGCCGCCCCGAACTCCTTCCTCACCGACTGGACGTTCGACCCGTACCTGAACTCGGTCTATTACACCTGGTACCAGATGTGGACAGACACCTGGTCGAACGCCGTCGGCAACGGCGTGGAGGCCGCGGTCAGCGCGGTACTGGCCCTGCGGGTGGCCCGCGCAGTGATCCCGTCGATCGGAGCGCGGCACGCGGCCGCGGCGGATGTGGACCCGTTCGCTGAACCGCAGCCGGCCGGTGCCGGCAGCGCCACAGCAGCAGCCGACACGTTGCCATCTGAAGGAGGGCTGGCATGAAGCGCCTCGCGTGGATCTTCTCCGCGATCTCGGCCGTGCTGCTCGTCTACGGGCTAGTCGACTACATCACGAAGTACAACTGGTCCCAGGGCGACCAGGATCCGCTGTTCGGCGACCCGCACATCCTGCTGAACGACGGCGCTACCGTCCTCATCGCCGGCGGCCTCCTTGCTCTTGGCTCGGTCCTCATGTGGGTCGTGGCGCGGCGAAGGGAGCATGGCGATCAGCAGCAGCAACAACAGCCCGGTTCTAGCCGCTGACGACATCTCGTTCGCCTATCTCGGCGCTTCTACCGCCGCGCTGCGGCACGTGGAACTCGCTGTAGCCGCTGGAGAGGTTGTCCTCATCACCGGCCTGTCCGGCTGCGGCAAGTCCACGCTGGCGCTTGCGCTGTGCGGCCTGATCCCGTCTCGGGTCCACGGTGAGCTGCGCGGGCAGGTCAGGTTCGGCGGCAGGCCGCTGAGCGGACTGCCCCCGCACGAGGCATCTCAGCTTGTGGGCATGGTCTTCCAGAACCCGAACCTCCAGCTCATCAACCACACTGTCCAGTCCGAGGTGGCATTCGGCCCGGAGAACCTAGCCCTGCCCCAGCCGGAAATCGCTGCCCGAGTGGACTGGTGCCTGGACGTCACCGGTATGGCGGGCATGCGGATGGCGTCCACGGTGACGTTGTCTGGCGGCCAGAAGCAGCGCACAACCATCGCAGCCACGCTGGCAATGCGGCCGCGGATTCTGGTGCTGGACGAGCCACTGTCCGACCTCGACCCGGTTGGTGCCCAGGAAGTGCTCGGCACCCTGCGCAGGCTCGCCCGCGACGAGGGCACCGGCGTGGTGATCATCGAGCACCGGGTTGACGAGGTCGCGCCGTGGGCTGACCGCGTCGTGCTGATGGACGGCGGCCGGATCGTGCTGGATCGGCCGCCCAGACAGGCATGGGCTGACCAGGCGCCGTGGGCAGTCATCGGCGTCGGCGTGCCCGACATGGTCCGGCTTGCGCACGCGCTGCCCGACGCCTTCCCCGGCCCGCTGCCGCTGTCGGTGCCAGACGCGCTCAGCCAGGTCCGGGAGTCCTGGCTGGTTCCCGCGCTCGCGCAGGCAGCCACGGCGCGCGCTTCGACGCGGCGGGTTCATGCCGGGAACGGGGCCGCTTCTCGCCGGTCACCCGCCGGAACGCCGGTCCTCTCCTGGGACCACGTCACGGTTGACTTTGACGCCAACCGCGCCATCGATGACGTGACACTGTCGATCGCCGAGGGCGAGTGGGTCGCCATGATCGGCGCGAACGGCTCCGGCAAGAGCACTCTGACCAGCCTGACGGTGGGCCTCGGCACGCCGAGCAGCGGACAGGTGTACTTCCGCGACACGCCGGTCCGGCCCGGCAAGGTGTTCGAGCACGCGGCCCAGGTCGCGCTTCTGCTCCAGGCCGCGGACGAGATGCTGTTCGAGGAGACAGTGGAGCGAGAGCTCAGCTTCGGCAGCCGGTTCCGGGCGATGCCGCCAGACCCCGTCCTGGACGTGCAGGGCGCGATCGATTTCTTCGGTTTCCGTGGACTGGAGAAGACGAGCCCGTGGGAGCTGAGCCAGGGTGGCAGGCAGCGGCTGGCACTCGCCTCGCTGCTGGTCGGCGCGCCTGGCGTGCTCGTCCTGGATGAGCCGACCACCGGGCAGGATGCCGAGCGGATGCGGTCTTTCCTGCGCCTGCTGGTAGCGGTGCGGGCGCGGACCGGGCTAACGGTCCTGACGGTTACGCACGACATCCGCGGTCTTGCCAGCCGAGCCGCGCGCATCGTCCTGCTCGGTGAGGGCCGGGTCCAGCTCGACGGACCGGCCGGCGAAGTGTTCGCCCGGACTGCGGAACTTGAGCGCTGGGGGGTGCTGGCGCCACCGGTGGCCCGGCTGCAGGCTGAGCTGCTCGGGCCGGACGTCCCGGACGTGCTGCTGTCGGTGGAAGAACTGGCCGCGGCGGCTGTCTCATTCGGCGGACTCGTAACGGCGGCCGGCGCTGATCTGACCGTGGGCGTGACGGCCGATGGTGTGACGGCAGGTGGCGTGACGCCGGGTGGCGTGACCGCCGGGACAGTGGGCGCGCCATGATGTCGAACCTGCTCGTCCGGACAGTCATCGCGTACCTGATGGTGTTCGCGGTGCCGATGCTGCTGCCGGTCGCGTTCTTCAAGCTCGTCGGGCTCGGTGGCCTGCGCGAACTGGTCACCTACGAGGCCCGTGACACCCCTCTGCACAAGCTGGATCCGCGCCTGAAGGTGCTGTACCCGATTGCCATGGGCGTCCTCAGCATAATCCTGAACTGGGATTTCATGCTGATCGTCTTTGGACTGAGCATCCTGCCGTGGTTCTGGCTACGGCCGTCGCGGGCCAAAGTGCGCGTGCTCATGGTCATGGTCGGAGGCCCCGCGCTGACAGGCTTCTGGTCACAGGGCCTGTACTACCTGCCGAACCCGCCGATCCATTACATCTTCCAGTTCCCGTGGACGATCTCGTGGCTGGGCTCACCCGGCATTACCGGCTACGGCCTGGTCTTCGGGCTAGAGCAGACGGCTCGCGTGCTGGTGACGGTGTCGACGTCGATGCTGATCCTCGTCAGTACCGATGTTGGTGACTTCACCTGGGCGTTCGAGCGGTTCCGGATGCCACCGCAAGTGGGGTTCGCTCTCACCGCGGCGCTACGGTTCCTGCCCGACATGATCGGCAGGACCACGCTGGTCCTCCGGGCAATCGAGCTGCGCGGCTACGACCTTTCGCGACCGCGCTGGTTCCAGGTGACCAAATGGCCGGACTACGTCCGCCGGGCAAGCCGGTGCGTTGTCCTCGTCACGGTCCCGCTACTGGTCGGCAGCCTGCGCGGTACCACCACGATGGCGATGGTGGCCGATGCGCGCGGATTCGGCGCGAACAAACGTCGAGGTTCGCTGCGGGTGCACAAGCTGACCACAGTCGACGTTGGCGGCTACATCATCCTTGTCGTGCTGGTCGGCACGGCGATCGTCCTCAACCATTTCCACGTCGGTGCTCGCCCGTACTGACAGGCGGCCACCGGCAAGTCCGTGCGGTCGCCCGGAACGCCGCCAGGCTCCCGGCCCGCATCGTCCTCCCCTTACTTAACGAGGAGACCCCGATGCGCTACGACGCAGTCCTGTTCGACAACGGCGGCACCCTGACCCACCGAAGCTCGCCGGTAGCCGCGGTCTGCAGCCTGGCCGCCCAGCTTGGCGTGGAGATCTCCGAGGAAGACGCCGCCCGCTACTGGCGGCGCTCCAAGGAGCACAGCCGGACCCTCATGGCCGAGAAGCGGCAGCGCCGGAACCTGTCCAGGTCAGATCACCGGGACGCTTACGTACATGGTTATGCGCCGTTCGACGAGATCGCCCCCGGCCTCGCGGACCTGATGTACGACGAGTGGAAGACCAATCCGCAGACGATGGTGCCGTATCCGGACACGCCGGTGGTACTGAAGTCGTTCGCCGGGGCAGGCATCCCGATCGCCATTGTCAGCAACACGGGCTGGTCTATCAACGAGGGCTACGCGGCCGCGGGGATCGACGGCTTCATCCAGACGTTCGTCCTATCGTGCGATCTGGGTATCGCCAAGCCAGACCCGCAGCCCTTCCTGACGGCCTGCGAGCGGCTCGGGGTGTCTCCAGACCGGACATTGATGGTTGGCAACAACCGGCTGGCCGATTCCGGCTCCATCTGCGTCGGCTGTCACTGCCTGATCCTGCCGCCGGTGCCCCCCGGCGCGACCCGCGGGCTGCGGGCCGCGGCCGACGTGGCCGGCATCCCCTGGGCCGAGTGACGGCGGTTCGGTCCAGGACAGTCTCGGCTGGCATCCTCTGGGCCGAGTGATTGCGGTTGGGTCCAGGACGGTCTCGGCGGTCGGCCGCCGTCACATTTCCCGCGGGACGTGCAGTTTGGCGCCCGGATTGTCGGGTTCGCGCGCACCTTAGGCGGGAAACGTCGGTGCGACTAGTCGCATAACCGGCAAATCACCCAAGGCTCGCCCGACCCTCGAGTCTTAGCTCAGGAATCTTGACTGGCTCTGGCCACGCTGGTTGGTTCCGGTCCGGGGAGTCCGAGACGAGCCGCGCGGACTCGGGCCAAGTTGACGGTGCCGATGTGAAGCCCGGCGATTAAAGACCGATTTGCCGGACAGATGTTTTGCCAGGGGCGCGGGCGGCGGGCGCGAAGGGCCCGCCGCCCGCTCCTGCGGCCCGCCACTCGCGCCTGAAGGCCCGCTGTCCGCTCCAGAAGAGCCTCGTCCGGCCGTCCCGCGCCGTGCCCTCAATCTTGGCGAAGGATTCGACACAGCCGGCGGTGTCGGATCTTTCCCCAAAACGGCGGCGTGGCGCCATTGCCGGTCAACGGCCGCGCGATAACCGACAAAGCGCCATCAAACGCCGCGCCTCGCGCAGCCACTTACAGTGCCTCACGCGCTATCTCGGGTGTACCAGTTCGCGGGGTGACACCCGGCGGCATGTTAGGTACTATGGAGTAAGTTACTGGTGAGTAGCAGAAGTGACCGATGGTCCAGGGGAGCGACAATGGGGCACTTTAAGAGCAACCTCAGGGACATTGAGTTCAACCTTTTCGAGGTCCTGAACAGGCAAGAAGTCCTTGGTGCCGAGCCGTTCGCCGACGTGGACGAGGAGACGGCGCGAGGAATCCTGGACGAGGTCAGGCGCCTGGCCGAGGGCCCGGTCGCCGAGTCGTTCGCTGACGCCGACCGCCACCCACCGGTCTTCGACCCGGCCACGCACTCGGTGACCATGCCGGAGTCATTCAAGCGGTCCTACAACGCCTTCATTGACGCCGAGTGGTTCCGCCTCGAGCTGCCGACTGAACTGGGTGGCACGAACGTCCCCCGCACCCTCGCCTGGTCGGTCGCCGAGCTGATCCTCGGCGCGAATCCGGCCGTGTGGATGTACTCCAGCCTGGGCTCGTTCTCGCACGCCCTGTGGCTGATGGGGACGCCGGCGCAGAAGAAGATCGCCGAGCAGGCCGTTGCTGGCCGCTGGGGCTACACGATGGTGCTCACCGAGCCTGACGCGGGCTCCGACGTCGGCGCGGGGAGGACCAAGGCCATCCAGCAGCCCGACGGTACCTGGCACATCGAGGGTGTCAAGCGCTTCATCACCAGCGCCGAGCACGACCTGACGGACAACATCCTGCACATCGTGCTGGCTAGGCCCGAGGGCGCAGGCCCCGGCACTAAGGGTCTGTCGATGTTCCTAGTGCCGAAGTTCCAGGTGAACGACGACGGCTCGCTCGGTGAGCGCAACGGCGTCTACGCCACCAACGTCGAGCACAAGATGGGCCTGAAGGCGTCGACGACATGCGAGCTGACGTTTGGCGCGGAGCATCCGGCCGTCGGCACGCTGATCGGTGACGTGCACGACGGCATCCGGCAGATGTTCATGATCATTGAGTTCGCGCGGATGATGGTCGGCACGAAGGCCATCGCGGCGCTGTCGACCGGGTACCTGAACGCGCTCGACTACGCCAAGACACGCGTCCAGGGCGCAGACCTGACGCAGATGACTGACAAGGCCGCGCCGCGCGTAACGATCATTAAGCACCCTGACGTCCGGCGCAGCCTGCTGCAGCAGAAGGCTTACGCCGAGGGCATGCGCGCACTCGTCTTGTACACCGCGAGCCAGCAGGACGCCGTTCAGCTCGCCGCCGCCAGGAGGGAGCGGGATGACCGAGCGGTCGTGCTAAACGACCTGCTTTTGCCGATCGTCAAGGGCGTTGGCTCGGAGCGCGGATATGAGCAGCTGGCCCAGTCGCTGCAGACGCTCGGCGGCTCGGGTTACCTCCAGGACTATCCGATCGAGCAGTACATCAGGGACTCGAAGATCGACAGCTTGTACGAAGGAACAACCGCCATCCAGGGGATGGATCTGTACTTCCGCAAGATCGTCCGGAACCGGGCTGCGGCCTTGACTTATCTGCTTGAGCAGGTCCGCGGATTCGCGGCCGCAGACAACGGCAACGGCCGCCTGAAGAAGGAGCGAGCCGCCCTGGCCAGGGCAGCCGACAATGTCGAGGGCATCGTCACCGCGATGAATGGCTTCCTCGGCGGCAGCCTGGAGCAGGCACCGCAGATCTACCGTGTGGGCCTGAACACGACGAGACTCCTGCTGGCGCTTGGCGACCTGGTCGTCGGCTGGCTACTCGGCCGGCAGGCTGAGGTCGCGCTCGCCCGGCTCGATGATGGCAACCTGAGCGCGAGCGACGTAGCGTTCTATCAGGGCAAGGTGGCGGTGGCCGGGTTCTTCGCCGCGACCGTGCTGCCGCGCCTGGGCGCTGAGCGCGAAGTCGCCGAGGCGACCACGCTCGACGCAATGGAACTTCCCGAAGAGGCGTTCTGATCCACCCCAGACCAGCGCGGCCGCCCGCAGCTCCCCCCCGGCGGGCGGCCGCGCTGCCGTTCACACGGGCTAGCCCGTCGCTCACGCGGCCGTGTTGAAGTTCACGCGGCCTGGCCCTAGTTCACGCGCCGTGTGATTCGCGCCTGGGCGCGCGCCGACGTGCGCGCGGCCTGTCGTTTCAAGGCCGCCCTGCGCCCGCGGCCGATCAGATCTCGTACTGAACCGCGGCCCGCGACTTAGCGTGCGGTCCGCTGAACCGGCGGATGATGTCCTTGTGCTCGGCGTTGTCGCGGTAGCTGAAGTAGCTGTCCACGTCGTCGAAGTCGGCGACCACGGCGAAGTCGAAGTTGCCCGCGTTAATCCCCGCATCCGGGCCGGCGTGGAACGCGCGCACGCCCGGCAGCGTCGGCGCGAGCGCGTTGAGCTCGGCCGCGAACTGCTGCTCCAAGGCGTCCGTCATGCCCTCGGTCCACGTAAACAGCGCGACGTGCCTGATCATCAGGCTCCCTCCGCAGAGATGTGACTGAGCCCAGCGCCAACCGCAGGCCTCAGGACCAGGCGAGCATCGTCAGCGGGTCAGTCAGCATCGCCCCTATGTCCCGCAGTACTGCCGAGCCCAGATCCCCGTCGACCAGACGGTGGTCGAAGGACAGCGCGAGCGTACACACCTTGCGCACCGCCAGCTGGCCATCTACGACCCACGGCGCATCCTTGACCTGGCCGAACGCCAGGATGGCCGCCTCACCGGGCGACAGGATGGGGGTACCAGTGTCGACACCGAAGATGCCCACGTTGGTGATCGTGACGGTGCCGTGCGACAGGTCGGCAAGCGTCGACTTCCCGGCCCGCGCGGTCTCGGAAAGCTGTGCCAGCGCTCTGGCCAGCTCCGGCAAGGTCAGCGCCTGCGCATCCTTGACGTTGGGTACGACGAGTCCGCGCTCGGTCGCTGCGGCGATGCCCAGGTTCACGTAGTGCTTGACCACGATCTCCTGCGCAGCCTCGTCCCAGGTCGAGTTGATCATCGGGTGCCGCGCCGCCGCCACGATGAGGGCCCGCGCCACGAGCAGCAGCGGCGACACCTTGACGTCGGCGAACTCGGGCAGCGTGCGCAGCCGCGCGGTCGCCTTCATGGTCTCGGTGATGTCGATCTGGAGGAACTCGGTCACGTGCGGTGCCGTGAACGCGCTCGCCGCCATTGCCGCGGCGGTGTGCTTGCGCACACCGCGGATCGCGATCCGCTCCTCGCGCGCGACGGCAGTCACCGTCCGGGCGCTCTGGATGGGAACGGGGCCGACCTCCGCCCCCGCCGCTGCCTGCTGGACGTCGTCCCTGGTAATCGACCCGTTCGGCCCCGTCCCGGTCAGGGAACCGAGGTCGACGCCGAGATCCCTGGCCATCTTGCGGACCGGCGGCTTCGCCAGCGCAGTTGCTGTGGGAACCGGCGCGCCGTTCGAGGCGGCGCCGCTACTTGAGCCGTTGGCGCCCGCCAGCGTCGCGCTCGGCTCTGCGTGCGCGGTCGCTTGTGCCGGTCCCGAGGGCCGCGTTCCTCCGGCGCCCCCATTCGCCGGCGCGGACGTCTTCTTGCGTGCTCGACGGCTGGTCGTCCCGAGCTTCACGCCATAACCGACGAGGACCGCCTGGCGCTCAGCCTTGGGCGCAGGGCTACCGTGCATGCCGGGCTCGACGGCGCCCTCTACCGGCACTGTCGGGACAAGGTCCTCGGTCTCGCTGATCGCGCGCTGCGCAACCGCCTCAGGCGGAACGCTAACCTCCACCGCAACCGTGTCGACTGCGCTCGCGTCCGCGCCGACTCGCACGGCGATGATCGGCGTGCCGACATCGGCGGTCTGGCCCTCGGGAACGAGCAGGCTCGCGACGACGCCCTCGTACGGACTCGGCAGCTCGACGACCGCCTTGGCGGTCTCAATCTCCACGATGATCTGGTTGATGGCGACCTGGTCACCGGGCTTGACGTGCCACCTGACGATGTCGGCCTCGGTCAGGCCTTCGCCAACGTCCGGGAGCTTGAACTCCTTCAGATCTGACATGACGGCCTCTCAGTAGCCGAACGTGCGGTCGACAGCATCCAGGATCCGGTCCAGGTCAGGCAGGTAGTACTCCTCTAGCCTGGATGGCGGATACGGGGTGGTGTACGCGCCGACGCGCAGTACCGGAGCCTCAAGGCTGTAGAAGCATTCCTCGGTGACCCGCGCCGCGATCTCGGCGCCGATGCCGCCAGTCACCACGGCCTCGTGCACGACGATGCACCGGCCGGTCTTGCGGACGGAGGCGTAAATCGTCTCGGTGTCCAGCGGTGCCAGCGAGCGCAGGTCGATAACCTCGATGGACTTGCCGTCGCTAGACGCCGCCACGGCGGCCTCGGCGCAGGTCCGCACCATCGGGCCGTAGCACAGCACGGTGACGTCAGTGCCGGCGACGAGCACCCGGGCCGAGTCCATCGGCAGCGCGGCAGCCAAGCCGCCCTCGACGTCGACCTCGGCCTTGTCCCAGTACCTGCGCTTGGGCTCAAAGAAGACCACGGGGTCGTCGCACGCCGCTGCCTGCTGGATCATCGTGTAGGCATCGGCCGGGTCGCCGCAGGCGACGACGCGCAAGCCCGGAGTGTGCGCGAATAGGGCCTCAGGCGACTCGCTGTGGTGCTCGACGGCGCCGATACCGCCGCCGAACGGGATCCTGATCGTCACCGGGAGCCTTACTGTCCCGAGCGACCGGTAGCGCATCTTGGCAAGCTGGGTGACGATCTGGTCAAACGCCGGGAAGACAAAGCCGTCGAACTGGATCTCGCAGATGGGCCGGTAGCCTCGGAGGGCGAGTCCGATGGCAGTGCCGATGATGCCGGACTCGGCCAGCGGGGTGTCTATGACCCTGGCCTCGCCGAAGTCCTTCTGCAGGCCATCGGTCACCCGGAACACACCCCCGAGCTTCCCGACATCCTCGCCCATGATGAGCGCCTTGGGGTCGCTCTCTAGGGCCTTGCGCAAGCCCTCGTTCAGCGCCTTCGAGAGGGTCAGCGTGGTCATCGAGTGGCCTCCTCGGCGACGAACGAGTCAAGGTAGGCAGCGAACTCGGCGCGCTCGCCGGCGAGCTGCGGCGTCTCCGAGGTCAGCACGTCGTCGAACATCGAGTCGGGCGATGGATCTCGCATCTGCTGGCAGCCTGTCCGGATCCTGGATCCGACCGCCGCGGCCTCCGCGTCGATCTCGTCGAAGAAACTCATCTCGGCCTGCTCGGTGCGGATCAGGTACTGCTTGACGCGCTCGATCGGGTCCTTGAGCTTCCAAGCCTCGAGCTCAGCCGAGAGCCGGTATCTCGTCGGATCGTCGGTCGTCGTGTGCGCACCCATGCGGTAGGTGAACGCCTCGATCAGCGTTGGTCCCTGACCCTCGCGCGCGGCCTGCAAGGCCTTGCGCGTGACGGCGAGGCTGGCGAGCACGTCGTTGCCGTCGACGCGGACGCCAGGAAACCCGAACCCCTTGGCTCGCAGGTACAGCGGCGTCCGGCTCTGGCGCTCTAGCGGCTCGGAGATGGCCCACTGGTTGTTCTGGCAGAAGAAGACGATTGGCGCATTGGTGACTGAGGCCCAGATGAATGCCTCGTTGACGTCGCCCTGGCTCGTCGCGCCGTCACCGAAGAACGCGATCGCCGCCTCGCCGCCCTCGCCGACGGCGCCGTCGCGCTGGATGCCCATCGCGTACCCGGTTGCGTGCAGCGCCTGGCTGCCGATGACGATCGTGTACAGGTGGAAGTTGTGTGCCTTGGGGTCCCAGCCGCCGTGGCTGACCCCGCGGTACAGCTCGAGCAGCTTCATCGGGTCGAGGTCGCGGCACCATGCCACGCCATGCTCGCGGTAAGTCGGGAACGCCATGTCGCGCGGACCGAGTGCGCGCCCGGCCCCGACCTGGGCGGCCTCCTGGCCCAGCAGTGACGCCCAGATTCCCAGCTCGCCCTGACGCTGGAGCGCGATCGCCTCGAAGTCGATCCGGCGCACAATGACTAGGTCCCGGTACAGGGCCTTGACCTCGTCGGCGGAGATCTCGAGTGGATAGTCCGGATGCTCGACTCGCTCCCCCTCGGGAGTGAGGAGCTGGATCAGCTGAGCCGAGTCCGCCTGTTGTTCTGGCTCACGAGCAGTAGCCCGATTGCCTCCTGCCCGCTGAACTGGGCGGGCGCCGCGTCCGGCATCTTTGACGGCCACGTGCCACTCCTTGCATCCTCATGTCCGGTCGGGGATCTCGCCCGGACCGGGCTGTCGTCCCGTCCATGACGGTGCGACAGTACTATCGCCACGCCCGGAACGGTCAAGCGCTGCGAGCCACAGGGTATCGATGGTGACGCACGTCACGAATCGGGTCACCGTGGCCAAGTTCAAATCTACTGCCAGGCGGCCCCGATCCCTACCCGCCTTCGGCGACCTGGCTCGCGTACTGTTCGGGATGTGCCCAGATTCGTCATCGACGTGATGCTGAAGCCCGAGATACACGACCCTCAGGGTGAGGCGATCGCTAGTGCCTGCCGGCGCCTCGGCTTTGGCCAGGTCGCGGGCGTTCGCCAGGGCAAGCGATTCGAGATCGACCTCGCCGAGCCGGTTGCATCGGAGCGGATGGCAGAACTCGCAGCGGAGTTGCTCGCGAACCCGGTCATCGAGGAGTTCTCGGTCCATCCCGCGTAAGGGTGGCGGTTATCCAAGATCCGCAAGAAAAAGTGTCGCCGGCGGACCCATTTCCTTCGCGCTGACGGAAAGCCCCGACCTGGGCTTACCTGATTGTTATTTTTCACCTACCTGGTGCGGTGCCAGCCGACAGGGTTTCTGCGACCCATCGCAGAATGCGTTTCCGCAGCTCAGAGCCTCCTGGCGTCATCCGGCCGACAGGAGTCAGTAGCGCACTGTTCGTCCAGAGATCGCCTGAGTTCATGATTACCGCGCTCCGTCTGGGGAAGCCTCCACAATGTGAACTGACTGTTACGGCACGGGGCGAGGAGCAGATGCGATCTCGGGTGTTCCATTCGGGGGGACCAGCCGCAGACGTAGAGTTCTGCCTGGTCTTCCCTAGGGAGTCGCTGAGCGTCCCGGTGATGCGGCGCGTTCTAGGCGACACTCTGACCCGACTTGGCCTCGACGAGAGCTGCATCAATGATCTGCTGCTGGCTGTGACAGAGGCGTGCACGAATGTGCTACTGCACGCCGGGCCGGGTCGGCGCTACGAGCTGGTGGCGCATGTCGGCAGCAAGCGCTGCCTGCTTGAGGTACTCGACAGCGGCCGCGGTTTCGACCCCGCTGGCGTCGCTCGTCGGCGCCCAGGGATCCGGCATTCGGTTCGGCCGGTCGGCGGGCTGCGCCGACACCCGACCGCGCCGGCGTCGACGGCGCCCGGCTCACCGACCACGCTGCGCAGCCGGATCGCCCGGTCCAGACGGCTGGCCAGGGAGCGCGCCATAGCCGAGCTGCCCGAGTCAGGCCGCGGCCTGGCGATCATGCGGGCCTGCGTCGACGATGTGACGATGCACAGCAGGCCGGGCCAGGGGACCGTCGTTTCCCTGAACAAGCGGATCGAGTGGCGCAGCGACGCGCCGCTGGCGCTGCGACCGGCCTCACAGCTCAGGGACGCCGGCTGAGCAGGTAGCCTGCGAGCATGTGCCGCCCGCGAGGACGCCCATGACGGCCCGGATCGGAGTCGTCACTTTCCCAGGTTCCCTAGATGATCGCGACGCCCGCCGTGCCGTCGAGCGCGCGGGCGCAACGTCTGTCGAACTCTGGCACGGTGATACCAGCTTGCAGCGGGTTGACGCCGTCATCCTGCCTGGCGGCTTCTCGTACGGCGACTACTTGCGCTGCGGAGCCATCGCGCGGTTTGCGCCGGTAATGGCCGAGATCATCCCGGCCGTGGCCCACGGCCTGCCAGTACTTGGGATCTGCAACGGCTTCCAGATCCTGTGCGAGGCGCATCTCCTGCCTGGCGCGCTGACCCGAAATCAAGGCCGCCGCTTCATCAACCGCGACGTCCGGATCAGGATCGAGAACAACACCTCGGCGTGGTCAAGCGAATACGGCACCGGCGACGAGCTCACCGTCGTGCTGAAGAGCGGCGAGGGCGCTTACGTCGCGGACGAGCAAACCCTCACGGAGCTCGAATCGGGCGGTCAGATCCTGGCCCGGTACGCCGACGGGAACCCAAACGGATCGGTCGCCGGCATCGCGGGCGTTGTCAGCGAGGCTGGAAACGTGGCCGGCCTAATGCCGCATCCTGAGCACGCCATCGACGTCCTTACCGGGCCCGCTACCGACGGCCTCGGCTTCTTTGCCTCGGTCCTGCAGGTGGTCCTCGTTGCATGACACCGTGGCAGACGCCACGGCCACTCCGAACCGTACGCAGCCGTTTGCGGCGCTCGGACTGACCGCGGCGGAGTTCGCGCGGATCGGCAGCATCCTCGGCCGCCGGCCGACCGACGCCGAACTGGCCATCTACTCGGTCATGTGGAGCGAGCACTGCTCCTACAAGTCCTCGCGCAAGCACCTGCGGCAGTTCGGCGACAAGGCGCCCGCGACGGACGTGCTGCTCGCTGGCATCGGTGAGAACGCCGGCGTCGTCGACATCGGTCAGGGCTACGCTGTCACGTTCAAGATCGAGTCGCACAACCACCCGTCCTACGTGGAGCCCTTCCAGGGCGCGGCGACCGGTGTCGGCGGCATCGTCCGGGACATCCTGGCCATGGGGGCGCGGCCGATCGCGGTGATGGACGCGCTGCGGTTCGGGCCGGCGGACGCACCGGACACTCACCGCGTCCTGCCGGGTGTCGTCGGCGGCATCTCCTTCTACGGCAACTGCCTGGGCCTGCCCAACATCGGCGGTGAGCTGACGTTCGATCCTTGCTATCTCGGCAACCCGCTGGTGAACGCCCTGTGCGTCGGAGTACTGCGGCACGACGACCTGAAGCGCGCGGCGGCAACGGGACCGGGTAACCAGGTCATACTGTTTGGCTCGCGTACCGGCCCCGACGGCATCGGCGGCGCCTCCGTGCTGGCCAGCGCGTCGTTTGGTGGGTCTGGCGAGGGCGCGAAGCGGCCCAGCGTCCAGGTCGGCGACCCGTTCATGGAGAAGCTGCTCGTCGAATGCTGCCTCGAGCTCTATCGGGCCGGGCTGGTGGTGGGCATTCAGGACCTCGGCGCCGCTGGCGTTGCTTGCGCGACGACGGAGCTGGCCGCTGGCGGCGGCTCTGGCATGCGTGTCTGGCTCGATCAGGTGCCGCTGCGGGATGCCTCGCTCGGCCCAGCAGAGATCTTGATGAGCGAGTCGCAAGAGCGCATGATGGCGATCGTCACGCCGGAGAACGTCTCCGCGTTCATGGCGATCTGCGCGAAGTGGGATGTCCAGGCGACGGTCATCGGGGAAGTCACGGACTCAGGCCGGCTCGAGATGAGCTGGCACGGTGCGCAAGTCGTCGACATACCGCCGGGCAGCGCCGCCGACCAGGGCCCGGTATACGACCGGCCAGTGCAGCGCCCCGATAGCCAGGATGCGCTCATGGCCGACGACCCGGCCCGGCTGCCCCGGCCAGCCCCTGGCAGCGCAGGGCTCGGCGCCGAGCTGAGGGCGGACCTGATGCTCCTGCTCGGCTCGCCGGAGGGCGGCGACAAGACCTGGGTGACCGAGCAGTATGACCGCTATGTCCGCGGTGACACCGTGCTCGCCATGCCGCATGACTCCGGACTGCTCCGGGTCGACGAGGCGACGGGACTGGGCGTCGCGCTGGCGACTGACGGCAACGGCCGGTTCTGCCAGCTCGATCCTTATACCGGCACGCAGCTGGCGCTGGCCGAGGCGTACCGGAACGTGGCCGTCTCCGGGGCGCGGCCGCTGGCGGTCACCAACTGCCTGAACTTTGGCTCTCCGGAGGACCCCGCGGTGATGTGGCAGTTCACCGAGGCGGTGCGCGGCCTCGCCGACGGGTGCCAGCAGCTCGGCGTACCGGTGACAGGCGGCAATGTCAGCTTCTACAACCAGACCGGGAGCGCTCCGATCCAGCCGACGCCGGTAGTCGGCGTTCTGGGCGTGCACGACGACGTGCGCCGCCGCGTCACATCGGGCTTCAGTCAGCCTGGCGCCCCGATCGTGCTGCTGGGCGAGACCAGGGCCGAGCTTGGTGGCTCGCTGTGGGCATGGCTGCGGCACCGTCATCTCGGCGGCCGTCCGCCGGCTGTGGACCTGGAAGCCGAGCGTGCGCTGGCCGACGTCCTGGTCACGGCTGCCGCCCGCGGCCTTCTGGTCGCCGCCCATGATCTGTCCGATGGCGGACTCGCCGTCGGGCTGGCCGAATCATGCCTGGCCGGGGGGACCGGCTGCACGATCACACTGCCGGCCGATCCGGCCACGTTCCTGTTCAGTGAATCCGCAGCACGCGCCATCGTCGCGGTGCGTCCCGGCGCGGAGGCTGAGCTGGCCTCCCTGTGTACGGAGGCTGGGGTCCCGGCGGTCACGCTCGGCGAGACGGGTGGCTCGGCGCTGACGGTTCGCGGGCTGTTCGCCGTGCCGCTCGACGAGCTGGGCGACGTGCATCGCGGTGCCCTCCCGGCGTTGTTTGGCTGACCTAGACCGACGACCACCAGAAGGCGACGAGCTGGTCGGCTGCCTGTGGTGACGAGCACGCACTGAGGCTCGCGCCGAAGATCTGTCCCGGCAGCGTGCCCGCCTGCGTCACGCACGACCCGTCGCCGAGATTCGCGTACTGGTAGAAATCGTGCGCCTGAACCAGCACGGCGGTTCGCGTCCGGCGCCAGCGCTGGGCGCCGCCCAGGTCGCAATGCCGCAGGGCCAGCTTCGGCTCGCGGGCGCTGCCCACCGCGCTGAGGCACTGCCCGGTTGGCAGGTAGATGAAGATGTAGGTGCCGCCGGCCATCAGGTCAGCGGTCCATTGCGGAGAGCCCTCGGCCTGCTGCGCCTGCGCGACGGGGCTGAACTGCACCGCGCCGCGCTCGCCCATCAGCTGGAGCAGCTGATCGGTGGTACCCGACCGCGTATCCGCCACCACGAGTCCCACGGTCTGGTAGCTGACCACCCTGGTCGGCAGCGGTGACGTGCGGCGCTTGCCGACCGGATGGAAGGCCACTAGGTAGGCGGTTACGGCCGCGGCCGCGAGCAGTACCACTACCGCGAGCCCAGTCAGCCTGGGCAGCCAGGAGCCGCTGGCCCGTGAGCCTGCTGACTGGCGCTGACCTGGCATACCGAACGAATACCGGGATCAAGCGCGTGATGGAGCCAGATGGCCGGAAAATCCGCAAGAATTTTCTATTCCCAGGTCGCGACCGCTGTCCGATCGCGCGGCGGACTACGTTGGCGGCGCCGGCTACGGCTACACCGAAGCTGGCGGCTATGGGGTGTGGCTGAGCCTGCGGTTGGCTGTCGGCCGGCGCCTGCGGGCAGTCGCGCAGGTCAGCGTGCAGCGGCGGCAGTCGGCCTGGTCCGCTAGCCTGCTTAGCCGTGCCACCGCGCGGACCTGATCTGACCAAGCTGCTCGCCGCCCTGAATGAGCAGCGAGCGGCGCTCGGCCAGCCGCCATGGCCGGGGCTGGCGACCGAGCGGATACTAGGCGCGGCGAGCGTGGCCGCGGTGACCGAAGCGCTCGCGATCGGGTCAGAGCCGCTGCGTCCGGCCCTGCGGGCTGCCGTTCGATACAGCCTGGGGCTGCTCGAGCAGCGGGTACCCGGCCGGACTGTGGAAGTGCGGGTACCCCCGTTCGCCGCCATCCAGTGCGTGCCAGGGCCACGGCATACCCGCGGCACGCCGCCGAACGTGGTAGAGACCGATCCGCTCACGTGGCTGGACCTGGCCACTGGGCGGCTGGACTGGTCTAGCGCTGTCGAGGCCGGACGCGTGCGGGCCAGCGGCCAGCGCGCCGATCTTTCTCCGTACCTTCCGCTCATGTCGAGCGGTCGGGGCGGGCCTGGAAGTCACTAGAATCGACTAGTGATCAAGCCCGATGGCCTTCTGTCACACGATCCCCACTTTGCCGACTCGAGCTGCGGCGGCTCGGCTAGCACTGGCGACTCAGGCGACGCTGCGGAGCAGCCGCCCAGGGACGCCTGTGGCGTCTTCGGTGTCTGGTCTCCCGGCGAGGATGTGGCCAAGCTCGCCTATTACGGCCTGTACTCCCTCCAGCATCGCGGCCAGGAGTCTGCTGGGATCGCGGTCAGTGATGGTTCCCGGATCGTCGTGTACAAGGACATGGGCCTGGTGGCCCAGGTCTTCAACGAGTCCGTGCTCAACACGCTGCACGGGCACATTGCCGTCGGGCACTGCCGGTACTCCACCAGCGGGTCCTCGGTCTGGGAGAACGCGCAGCCGACGTTCCGGGCGACGCCATCAGCCAGCCTGGCGCTTGGCCATAACGGCAACCTGATTAACACGCTCGAGCTTGCCAGCCTGCTGAACGGTCATGTCGGTGCCCTGGCCGGGCGCGCTACCTCCGACACCGACGTGCTGACCGCGCTGTTCGCGGCGAGCGGCCACAGCGTCACGGCCGACAGTGCCGTCGATGGCACCGGACATCCTGGCGTCGAGGCCGCGGCGCTGGACGTGCTGCCGCTCGCGCGCGGTGCATTCTCGCTCGTGTTCATGGACGAGCAGACCCTGTACGCTGCGCGCGACCCGCAGGGCTTCCGGCCGCTAGTGCTCGGCCGGCTAGCGCGGGGCTGGGTCGTCGCCAGTGAGACGGCCGCGCTCGACATCGTCGGCGCCGCGTTCGTGCGCGAGATCCAGCCGGGCGAGATGATCGCGATCGACGAGCGCGGGGTGAGGTCGCACACGTTCGCGGTCGCTGAACCCAAGGGCTGCTTGTTCGAGTACGTGTACCTGGCCCGGCCTGACACCGCCATCGCCGGGCGAAGCGTGCAGGCAGCCAGGGTTGAGGTCGGCAGGCGGCTAGCTGCTGAGTACCCGGCCGACGCCGACCTGGTCATCCCGGTGCCGGAGTCCAGCACGCCCGCGGCAATCGGGTACGCGCAGGCCAGCGGCATTCCTTACGGCCAGGGGCTGGTCAAGAACTCCTACGTTGGCCGGACGTTCATCCAGCCCAGCCAGACGATCAGGGAACGCGGCATCCGGCTCAAGTACAACCCGCTGCGCGACGCGATCGCCGGACAGCGGCTGGTCGTGGTGGACGATTCAATCGTCCGCGGCAGTACCCAGCGCGCGATCGTCGCGATGCTGCGCGAGGCCGGCGCGGCGGAAGTGCATGTCCGGATATCCAGCCCGCCGGTGGCGTGGCCGTGCTTCTTCGGCATCGACTTCGCCAGCCGCGCTGAGCTCATGGCGGGGAATCTCACCATCGAGGAGATCAGGCAGTCAATCGGCGCTGATTCGCTGGGCTTCGTCTCGCTCGAGGGTCTCATCGCGGCGACGACGGTGCCGTCCGGCCGGCTGTGCCGCGCGTGCTTCGATGGCGAGTACCCGATCTCGGTCGCCGAGGACGAGAAGGGCAAACACCTGCTCGAGACGGTCGGCCCCAGGACCGAGGGGCTGTAGTTGACCAGCGCGGACGACCCCGGCCGGCAGCCATCCGCAGCCGGCCAGGCGGTCAGCTACGCGTCGGCGGGCGTCAACATCGCCGCCGGAGACCGGGCCGTTCAGCTCATGAAGGCCGCGGTGGCCAAGACCGCCGGTCCGGAGGTGCTGGGTGGGATCGGCGGGTTCGCCGGCCTGTTTGACGTATCCAAGATCATCGGGATGCGGCGGCCGTTGCTGGCGACCTCGACCGATGGCGTCGGCACGAAGGTAGTCATCGCGCAGCGCCTCGGCGCCTACGACACCATCGGCCTGGATCTCGTCGGGATGGTAGTCGACGACCTCGTGGTGTGCGGCGCCGAGCCGCTGTTCATGACCGACTACGTCGTCTGCGGCCGGGTACGGCCGGAACGCGTCGCGGAGATCGTGGCCGGCATCGCTGCAGGCTGCCTCCAGGCCGGCTGCGCCCTGATCGGCGGCGAGACGGCGGAGCATCCAGGACACCTGGCTGCCGATGACTTCGACCTAGCTGGTGCTGCCACGGGTGTCGTCGACGCCGACCGGCTGCTCGGCCCGGACCGCGTCCAAATCGGGGACGCCGTCATCGCGATGGCCAGTTCGGGATTGCACGCCAACGGGTTCTCCCTCGTCCGCGCGATCATCGACGCTCCCCACCGCGGCCTCGACCTGGACAGTCAGCCGGCGGAGCTCAGTCGGTCACTCGGGGCTGAACTGCTGACGCCGACCCGGATCTATGCCAGGGACTGCCTGGCCCTGGCTGACGCGTGCGCAGTGCGGACGTTTGCCCACGTGACCGGCGGCGGACTCGCAGCGAATCTGGCCAGAGTGCTGCCGCCGCACGCCGACGCGATCCTGGAGCGCGCGAGCTGGCGGCCGGAACCGATATTCGCGCTGCTTGCCGAGCGCGGAAATGTTGCGGCCGAAGAGATGGAACGAACGTTCAACATGGGCGTCGGCATGGTGGCCATCGTGGGCCCGCAGGACGCCGATCGAGCGATTGACCTGCTGGCAGAGCGCGGCCTTCGGGCCTGGGTCGTGGGGCACATCACGTCCGGCTCTGGCCGTGTCCACCTAGCCGGTCAGCACGGTTCCTGACCCGCCAGCATTCCTGACCAGTCAGTACGGTTCCTGACCGGGCCAGCACGGTTCCTGACCGGGCCAGCACGGTTCCTGACCGGGCCTGCGACTCCTGACCGGCCAGCACCATGCACGATCAGGCCGACTCAGTTCATGATCAGGCCAACATGGCCTCACCGGCGAGGTCCCCGCCGGCCGCGGGCGGCTAGCGTGCGTGCCTGACGTGCTGTCAGGCTCCGGCCGATGAGCCGGACTGCCGGACGAGACCTTCGGCGCCATAGTCGCCGTAACCCTCGTCGTCCCAGTCCTCGTCCTCATCGTCTTCATCAGGTGACTGATCGGAGTCGTCGTCGTCCCCGGAGTATTGGTCGCCTAGGTCCGCGTACGTGGAATCCCCGCTGGCGCCATGCTGCTCCGAGTCGACGCCCAGCTCAGCCCGTAGCCGGTCAAGGTCCGTCCCGCCACCGCTGTACTTCAGCTGGCGTGCCACCTTGACCTGCTTGGCCTTGGCTCGGCCGCGCCCCATTGGCTCGACCCCCTCTAAACGTACGGAACCCGATGGGTCCCTGGTCACCGCACTAGTAGTTGCCCGTTACCACGCCAATGCTCGCGGTTTCGTGCACACAAGGCTGACCCGTCGCAGCTCCGCTAAACCGGAGTGCGGCGCGCTCGCCTTGACGTACAGGTACAACCGTACCTGCTTTGGGCGCCGGGCGCCTCCGGTGATTCTGCCGAACCACCGGCAAGCCGCCACGAGGGCCCGCCTTCAGCACCCTCAGCGACCAAGATAGATGCCCCGGAGCCTGCCAACCTCGGCGATCCGCCGCTCAGCGAGCCGATCAGCGGCGACCGCCGGCGGGATGCCATCCGCGTCCGCCATGGCAAGGATCTGCCTGGTCGTGCCCAGGATCTGCGCTGCCCTGGCCTTAGCTCGCTCGAAGCTGAAGCCGTGCAGCTCGTCGGCGACCTGGATGACGCCGCCGGCGTTCACCAGGTAATCGGGCGCGTACACGATGCCCAGGTTCGCCAGCATCTTTTCGACGCCCGGATGCGCTAGCTGGTTATTTGCACCGCCGCAGATCACCTTCGCGGTGAGCACGTCGACGGCGTGATCGTCGATGGCGCCCCCAAGCGCGCACGGTGAGTAGACGTCGAGCTGGCTGCCCAGCAGCTCTGCCCGGCTGGCGACGACCGCGACCTCAGGGTGCTCGGCTCGCACCCGCTCCACGGCAGCGTGGCTGGTGTCGAAGATCACCACCTGCGCGCCGTCGGTGATGAGGTGATCGACGAGACGGTGACCCACCTTGCCCACGCCCTCGACGCCGACGGTCTTCCCATCCAGGCTCGTGCTGCCCCAGACGTGCTCGGCGGCCGCCCGCATGCCCTGGAACACGCCAAAGGCAGTGAGCACCGACGAATCCCCCGCGCCCCCGTTGGGCACGGTGCGACCGGTCACGAACCGACACTCGCGCGCGACTATGTCCATGTCCTCGCTGTAAGTGCCGATATCGCAGGCGGTGATGTACCGGCCGTTCAGCGACTCGACGAACCGGCCATAGGCGCGCAGCAGAGCCTCTGACTTCAGCTTGTCGGGATCACCGATGATCACCGCCTTGCCGCCGCCCAGGTCGAGGCCGGCCAGGGCGTTCTTGTAGGCCATGGCCCTGGATAGGTTGAGCACGTCGGCGAGCGCCGCGCTCTCATCTGCGTAGGGGTAGAAGCGCGTCCCGCCGAGCGCCGGGCCGAGCGCAGTGGAATAGATCGCGATGATGGCGCGCAAACCGGACGGTTCGTCCTGGCAGAAGACGATTTGCTCGTGTCCCGGCTGGCTATCGGCGTGGCCGGCCCCAAAGACAGTGCTCACTTCGGTGGGCTCCCGGTATCGGCCCGCGTCGTCCTTGACGCGGGATCGCGCACCAGCCTATCGCCGCGAACGCAGTCGCATGGGAGACGTGTGATCACTACCGGCGCGTAACCCTTTGCCCAGACGGGTACGGCATGTCACGATTAGTCATGCTGCCTAATGCGCGACAAGTGCCAGACTTTCGGCCGCTTTCATCGTTGCCGTCCGTTGGCATGTGTCGATCCGCATACAGCGAGTGTGGACACCACGCTACGCTGCGGTCAAAAGCGCTCGAAGCAGATTATCTGGCAGCAGTTCGGGGATTAATAGAGGACTCCGGCCTGTTGCACAGAAACATCGCAGCGCGCACGCAAACCGGCCATCCGGTCAGCGAGCGGGCTGGCCGGCCGGCAATCGGGTCCCACGCTACTTCGCGTGGCCGGGAGGGAGGATTGCGGGCGCTCGCAGCTTGTGAGCGAGCGTCGGCTCAATGCCTGATCTTGGCCCCTAAGGTGCCGACCTGGAGGAGATCGGCAGCTAGACAGGGGTTGCACAGGACGCGGAGGCAATCGAGCTAAGTATCTGATGGGAGGCGCGGATTGACTTTTCCGAATCTGCCCGTTGCGACGCTGCGTGTCGCTAGAATCACGCAGCGTGACAGGTCGTCGCGGGGGACGTCGGGGCGACTCGCAAAGAACTTTGCTCCCGGTTGTCGACTTGTCACGGCTGGTGATGGCAATATGGTCTCAGTGGACTATATGGGACATCCGAGGCAGGCTTCGCTAGAAGCCGCGAACAGCAAGAGAAGTAGGTACGGATCGCAGTACCGGTCCAGGAGGAGAGGCCGTCAACATGTCTGCACGTACACCAGAGGCTGAGCCGCTGCTTACCCCAGCGGAAGTCGCGACGATGTTCAGGGTTGACCCGAAGACAGTAACCAGGTGGGCAAAGGCAGGAAAACTCACGTCAATCCGGACGCTCGGCGGTCACCGCCGGTACCGGGAGACCGAGGTCCGCGCCCTTCTGGCGGGTATCCCGCAGCAGCGCTCGGAATGAGGCATGGCCGCGGTCCGGCGTCGTATCGCCGGGATGGCTGGCGCTCGGAGTTGCGCCGCCAGCCTGCGGCCTCATGCCTAGCAGTTGGGGGGTCGACCCCGGCGGCCAGCACGCCGCATCGGGGGGCGCACTTCGCGTTCGATGCGACGATGAGCATCGGTCAGTGGAAGTTGCCGGGGTCGATCCGGCCTCCTGGACAGACCAGGAGACCGCGGAGCTGTCGTCTACAGCCATAAAGTTCAAGACCATTTAGATTCCGGGAACGGGCTCGTCCCCCGTCAATCGCTTGTCAATCGGCCTCGTCGCCGAATCGGCGTTCCCTCGAACATTCCTTAAGCTTTAAGTGATCTAAATTCCTAATTATGCTGATTTGCGCTTAAGACCGGCTAACGGCGAACCCATGAAGGCTGGGGCTTCGTGCCTTAGCCGGGTGATCCGCATGCCGTCGTTCGGAAACGTCGTAGCAGTAACTGTGTGTAGTGACATAACGACTTGGCGTTATCTTCCACGCTGAGGAACGCCCGTAGACATACTGAGTGAGCATGCCGCCGTAGCCCGGCGCCCCGGCGGCAGGATTGGTCTCGTGCGTCATCGCGTCTGCAGACCGTGCGTCCGGTGAAGCACGCAGCGTCCCGGGGGGGACCCCGCCTTAACAGGTGGAATGTGCGGCGCTTTGGAGGGGAGGACGCACAATGCGTGATCCGGACCTGGTACAGCGCGCGGAGCGGGCTGCCAACGCATTGGAGCGGGCGTGGGATCGCTGGCGGGCCATGCACGGCTTCGGCCCAGAGCCGTCACCGCCGGTGTCGAGCTACGTGGGTTATTCGCTTGAGGAGCCCTGGGGACAGCCGCGCGTGGTCTTCGGCGTCGGCGCAGAAGAGGCCGAGCGGCTCGCTGCGCTGCTAGACGGACACGACTGCGTCGGGCCGGTGTACGCGGAGCTCGCCAGTAACCCAGACTGGCGGCGTGCCCCACTCAGCGACGCTGCTTCGCTGCCTTGGTCTGGCGAGGACCGCCTGAGCATTCCGCCTCAGGCCCGGCCGCCCGCGGCTGACATGCTCGCGCCGATCCGTCCGGTCGTCGGCCCGACCGAGCTGCACGGACATGCGATCAAGTCAGGCGCGACCGACGCGAGCATGATCGACCCGAGTGTGACCGACCCGAGCGTGATCGACCCGGGCGTGATCGATGGGGCGTCGCCAGCCGAAGTTGCAAGTCGTGGCGCAGCGCCAAGCGATCTCCGGCAGAAGGATTTGCCGTCAGGCGAGGCCAGCGACGGGGCGCAATCTGCCGGGCGGGCAGAGCCAGCGGGCTCTATGGCCGAGGTCGCGCCGCCGGAGCTCATGCCGCAAGAGCTCGTGCCGCTGCCGCCGCTGCCCGACCAGCCACTGACCGGGCCGATGGACACCCCGTACCTCGCGGCCGCGCCGGTCCCTGACGTCAAGCGGACTCACGGACCCGGCTATCGCGGTCCGAGGTATCGCGGTTCTCCGCCGCAGTACAGCCCGGCCTACGACAGCGCAGCCAAGGGCAGCGCAGCCAAGGGCAGCCCAGCCAAGGTCAGCCCAGCCAAGGTCAGCGACGCCAAGGACAGCGCAGCCAAAGTCGGCGCGGCCAAGGACAGCGCAGCCAAGGTCAGCGCGGCCAAGATCAGCGCGGCCAAGGACAGCGCTGCCCGCGACAGCGCAGCCCGCGACAGCGCTGCCAAGGACAGCGCTGCCCGCGACAGCGCAGCCCGCGACAGCGCAGCCCGCGACAGCACGGCCCAGCACAGCGCGGCCACGGATCCGGACCAGCCACCGTCCGCGGGCTACGCCGCTGACACCGGGACGGGCAGCGATACGTCCGCAGGTGCCAGCAAGCCCGAGCGCGCGAGGCCGCGGCAAACCTCGAAGCTCAACCGCCCGCGCCGGCAAGAACCAGGCACGCACGAGGCCTCCGACTCGACGGGCGAGCAGCCTGCCGCTGACCCAGTCGTGTAGCTTCACGGCGCCCGACGTGGCCGCGCTGCCGCACCGCGGCGTCGCAGGCAATCCCGCAATTTTGCTGCGCGACAGTCCGTCCCGGCCGCCAGCACGCTGATCCTGTCAGCAGCGTGCAGCACAATCTGGATGTGCGGATAGCGGTGGCGCCCGGTCCTGGTGGTAGCGGACTGCTGTGCAGGCTGGGCGGCGCTGACGATGCGGTCACCGCACAGCCGGAGCCTGTGGCGGATCTGGCTGCCGCGATCGCTGGGTACGAACAGACCACGGGCGCTGTTCGCTGGGTCTGGCGGTCGACCCAGGCGCTGTACCCGGACTTGCTCCGGTCGGGCGTGCGAGTCGCGCGCTGTCATGATGCCGATCTCACGGCGGCCTTGCTGACGGCGAGGGACGGCCCTGGCGAGCATCCGGCCGCGGCCGCGGCGCAACCGCGAGACTCTGGCGAGCCCGCGGTGCCGCTTGCGGCCCAGCTCCCGTTCGACGCTGACGACTCGCCGCGACAGGACCCGCGTACCGATCTGGCTGCCCTCGTGGCGATGCATGCCGAGCAGCAAGCCCGGATCCGAAGCGACGTCGATCCGGCCAAATTCGGGCTGCTCACGGCGGCTGAGTCAGCCGGTGGCCTGGTGGCCGCGGAGATGACGGCGGCTGGCCTGCCCTGGCGGGCTGATGTGCATGACCGGCTGCTCACTGAGGTGCTCGGCCCGCGGCCTCCGGCGTTTGCCGGGCAGCCGCTGCGGCCGGCCAGGTTGACCGCCCTGGCGGCGGAGATCTCGGCCGCACTGGGTGCTGTCCGGCCAGTCAACCCAGACTCCCCGCCTCAGCTGCTGCGGGCGCTGGCGGCGAGTGGCATCCGAGTGTCGTCTACGCGGTCCGCCGTGCTTCGCCCGATTGATCACCCGGCGATTCCGCTGCTGCTGGAGTACAAGGAACTGGCGCGGCTCTACGCCGCGAACGGCTGGTCCTGGCTCGACACGTGGGTATCGCAGGGACGGTTCCGGCCCGAGTACGTGGTCGGTGGCGTCGTGTCCGGCCGGTGGGCGTCTCGCGGTGGCGGAGCGCTGCAGATCCCGAAGCTGCTGCGGCAGGCAGTCGTCGCTGATCCCGGCTGGACGTTCGTCGTGGCCGACGCCGCACAACTCGAGCCACGGATCCTGGCTGCCCTAGCAGGCGACCGGGCGTTCGCTCAGGCGGCGGGAACCGGCGACCTGTACGACGCCGTGGCCACAGCGATTGGCGGCGACCGGGCAACGGCGAAGCTCGCGCTGCTCTCGGCGATGTATGGCGGGACCGGCGGCGACCGCGGCCAGTCGCTCGCGCTGTTGCGGCGGCGGTTCCCACAGGCGTCGGCGTTTGTCGAAAGCGCTGCGCGGGCCGGCGAGGAGGGCCGGGTCGTCAGATCAGTACTCGGGCGGACGTGCCCGCCGCCGTCGGCCGCGTGGCGGTCGCTGACCAGCGAATCTACAGACCCCGACCAAGAACGGGATCCACAGGCCGGCGCCGCGGCCAGGGCTAGGGGCCGCTTCACCCGAAACTTCGTCGTGCAGGCAAGCGCCTCCGACTGGGCGCTCGTCCTGCTCGCGCTACTGCGTTCGAGCCTGGCAGCGCCGGCTCAGCTGGTCTTCTTCCAGCACGATGAGGTCATCGTGCACTGCCCGGCCGATCAGGCCGACGACGTCGCTGCGGCGATCGCGGCGGCCGCCACCGATGCAACCCGCCTGGTCTTCGGTGCGACCGAGGTTAGCTTCCCGATGACGACGGTCGTCGCCGACTGTTACTCCGACGCAAAATGATCTAGCACGCCGATCGCGCATGCACGCCGGTCGCGCAAGCAAGCCGATCGCGCATGCACGCCGGTCGCGCCGTGCACGCCGGTCGAGCCGTGCACGCCGGTCGAGCCGTGCACGCCGGTCGCGCAAGCAAGCCGATCGCGCGTGCATGCTGAGCTGCGCAGCCGTTTGCCGCTGCACAACCGTCCCTGCCGGCCTGGCATTCACCACGCCAGCGTCCGGTCGCAGCTTCTTTTTGTCGGCTCGGCATTCCGGAAGCAGAACGTCCTAAATGGCTTCTACCGTGGCGACATGACTAACACCGACTACCCGTGGGAACCGCCCATGGCTGGCACCGAGGCCGAGCACCTGACCGGGGCCCTCGACCGGCTGCGGACGACGTTCCGGTTCAAGGCCGATGATCTCGACGCGGCCGGATTGCAGGTCAGAATCGGCGCTTCCGCGTTGACCCTCGGCGGGCTGCTCAAGCATCTCGCCGTGTGCGAGGACAACATGTTCACCGTCAGGCTCAGCGGAGCACCGATCGGCGCGCCGTGGGAGGGCACGGACTGGGACGGCGACAACGACTGGGAGATCACCTCCGCCGCCGCCGACACCCCGGAGCAGCTATACGACCTGTGGGATGACGCCGTTGAACGGTCGCGCGCGCGGGTGACCGCGGCCCTGGCGAACGGCGGACTTGACCAGTCCGTGCACTTCTCCAGCTCCGACGGCCGCCACGCCAGTCTGCGTCGGCTGGTCTGCGATCTGATCGAGGAGTACGGAAGGCACACGGGCCATGCCGACCTGATACGCGAGGCGGTCGATGGGCGAGTCGGCGAGGACCCGCCCGCCGGATGGCGCCCGAAGGCCGGTCGCTATCGCGTCGATAGCTGACGCTTGGGCCGGTGGCCGACCGCGAGCTTGGCCGATCCGGGCGAGCGGGCTTGCGAACAGGTAGTCGGGGGTGAGGGCCGCAAGCCGCTGCCGGGCTACAGCCTTCAGCAGATCCAGCTCGGCGTCATCGATCAGTCCGAAGTCAGGTAACCGTGCCGGGCGCGCCGCGGGGCTGGCACGTTGGTCGGCGGCGGTACCGGCGGCACCTCCGCTGTGCAGTACATGCACCGCTTAGCGGCGATGGGGATGGTGTTCGTGCACTCTGGACATGACCGGTCGACCGCGGCCTTGTTGCGGTTGGCGAGCGTAGTCAGCCTGGCGGCGGGCGCGACGATCAGCCAGTAGACCACCGCCGCTATTACCAGGAACGAGATCGTGTTGTTGATGACGGCGCCATAGGTGAACGTGGAGCCGTGCACCGTGAAAGACAGGTTGTTGAACTTGATGTGGTCGCCCACGATGGCCGTGATCAGCGGCGTGATCATGTCCCTGACTAGCGCCTGCACGATGGCGTTGAACGCCACCCCGATGACGACAGCCACCGCTAGGTCGATGATGTTGCCCCGCATCAGGAATTTCCTGAAACCGCTCATGTCAGATCTCCACGCCGCATCGATCCGGACTACCTCAATCTCTGGCAAACCGCGACGCTACCAAGCCCGGCCCGTTTTGCATCGCCGTACGAGCGGAATCCCGGCGTTAGCAGTGACGCGGCTCACGCTCACGCCTGGCTGTGCGAGGAAGGCAAAGCGTGCCCGTCCGCTTGGCCTGTGATAGGCAGGCACCATGTCGGGCATAGTGGCCGTTGCGGGGCAGCGCCGTGAGCCTTGAGGTGGCCGTCCGCGGCATCAAGATCCCGGCCGACGAGCTGACGTGGCGGTTCTCCCGGTCACCCGGCCCCGGCGGGCAATCGGTGAACACCACCGATAGCCAGGCTGAGCTCTCCTTCGACCTGGCCGGCTCGTCCGCACTCCCGCCGCTGCTCAAGCAGCGGGCGCTGGCCGCACTGTCGGGGCGGTTGGCGGATGGGGTTATCTCCGTGGCCGCCAGCGAGTACAAGTCGCAGCTGCGCAATCGGGAAGCCGCCGCGGCCCGGCTCAGTGCGCTGCTGACTGAGGCGACGGCGCCGCCCCCGCCACCACGGCGGCCGACGCGACCTACGCGTGGCTCAGTCGAGCGCCGGCTGGCGGACAAGCAGCGGCGTTCCCGGCTGAAGCGACAGCGCAGGCTGGAAGACGATTGACGCCGACGCGCCGCGTTCCCTCTGTCGTTGCCATGGTGCTGGGGGGACGGGACTACGCGAGCCCGCCCGCTACCCTTGACGCGATGAGCGCAGCGCCCGGCCAGGATCGCAGCGGCACGGCCGGTCGCGGACCGCGCCGCCGGAGCGCGCTGCCTGCGCGGTCGGGTACTGCCGGCGTCCGCGGCGCTGACCGTCCAGTCCACGGCCGGCGCACTGACCGCGACCAGCGCCGCCGCGAGCTGTCCCAGAACTACCTGCGGAGCCCGGAGGCGGCGCGCCAGTTTCTGACCGCCGTGCGGCTGCCGCCCGATGGGCTCTGTCTGGAGGTCGGCGCGGGCGAGGGCATCCTCACTACGCGGCTAGCGGCCATGACCGGCGAGGTCATCGCGTATGAGATCGATGAGCACCTAGCGAGCCGCCTCACCGCGCGTGTCGCCTCGCGGCCGAATGTGCGGGTCGTGCTTGGCGACTTTCTTAGTGCGCGGCCGCCGTCGCGGCAGTTCCAGGTCGTCGGGAACGCGCCGTTCTCGCTGACGTCCCCGATCATCGACTGGTGCCTGCGCGCGTCGCGGATGACGGCCGCCACGCTGATCACCCAGCTTGAGTACGCGCGGAAGCGGACTGGCGGCTTTGGCCGCTGGAGTCAGCTCACTATCAGCACGTGGCCGCAGATTCGCTGGGAACTGCGCGGGACCATCCCGAGGACCGAGTTCCGGCCAGTGCCTCGCGTCGATGCTGGCATCCTTCGCCTGGAACGGCGGGCTGAGCCGCTGGTCAGCCCGGCGCGGCAGGCGGCCTACCGGCGGCTGGTGCAGGCTGGGTTCACTGGCGTGGGCGGCTCCGTGCAGGCGTCGCTGCGGCGCACTTACCCGCCGGACAAGGTCGCGGCCGCGTGCGCGAGCGCGGGTCTCGACCGGCGGACGGTCGTCGCGTATGTCACCCCGGATCAGTGGATCCAGATTTTCCATTCTCTGGATAGCGGGCAGCGCCCGAGGGCCGGGTCAGCGACGAGGACCGGATCGCAGTCCAGGGCAAGGACGCGGGCCAGGCTCAGCCCTCCGGAAAGCTAGCCCGCATGCTAGGCCCCCTCGAGGCCTGGTGCGGTGTTAACGCGAGCGAGCCCCATCAGGGGGCGCTGGTGCCCGTCCTGCCGTACTTGTCTTCCAGCCTGACGACGTCCTCGCGCCAGCCGGGGGCAGCTGTCGAGGCCTCGGCGAACGTCAGGTCCGTGATCGCGGTGATGCGGTGCAAGACGCCAGCTGGCAGGTGGATGGTGTCGCCAGGGCCGAGGTGCTGGCTGCTGAGCTCGTCGGCCGAAGGTCCGTACTCGATGATGGCCGCACCGGATAGGACGCAGCTCGTCTCTTCCTTCTCGTGGTGGTACTGGAGGCTCAGCGAGTGCCCGGCCACCACGTGAATAACCTTGCCGACGTACTTGCCGTCCAGGGCGGCGAAGATCACTTCGTGGCCCCACGGCTTGTCCTGCCTAGGCGCCTGGTAGACGTCGGCCTGCGGCCCAGACGCTGTCGGGCCGCTGGTCTGCGCAGCGGTCACAGTGCACCCTCCCTGTCACGGCGGTAGTCGCCCGCTAACCCGGGATCGCCCCAGGCTCAGCGCTTGCCCATCCTATTTACCGAGCAGCGGCTTGCTGCCCGGGCGGTGCGGCGGTGAGCCCGCGCAACCTCGTGGCCGCGTCCGCCAGCACCTCGTCACGCTTGCAGAAGGCAAACCGTACCTGGGTCCGCCCCGCCTGCTGATTGTCGTAGAACACTACGTTGGGCACCGCGACGACCCCGCAGCGATGCGGCAACTGGCGGCAGAACGCCAGGCCATCGGACTCCCCGAGAGGGGCGATGTCGGTCGTGATGAAGTAGGTGCCCTGCGGCAGGTACACCTCGAATCCGGCGGCGCGCAACCCGGCTCCGAGCAGGTCGCGCTTGCGGTGCAGGTCGGCAGCGAGGCCAGCGTAGTAGGCGTCAGGCATGGCCAGCCCGGCCGCGATGGCGTACTGGAACGGGCCGCCGCTCACGTACGTCAGGAACTGCTTGGCCGTCCGGACGGCGGTGACGAGCTCGGGCGTTCCGGTGACCCAGCCGATCTTCCAGCCAGTGAACGAGAACGTCTTCCCGGCCGAGCTGATCGTGACAGTCCGCTCGCGCATGCCAGGAAGCGTGGTTATCGGGATGTGCTCGCCGTCGAAGACCTGATGCTCGTACACCTCGTCGGTGATGACGAGCAGGTCGTGCCTGATCGCCAGATCGGCAATCGCGGTGAGCTCGGCGCGGGTGGCCACCATGCCGGTCGGGTTGTGGGGAGTGTTCAGCAGGATGAGCCTGGTGCGGCTGGTGATCGCGTCACGGAGCGCGTCCAGGTCCGGCCGGAACTCCGGTGCGCGGAGGGTAACCGGGACCCTAGTCGCGCCCGCCATGGCGATGCACGCCGCGTACGAGTCATAGTAGGGCTCGAGCGCGATCACCTCGTCGCCGGGCTCTAGCAGTGCGAGCAGCGCTGCCGCGATGGCCTCGGTGGCACCCGTGGTGACAAGCACCTCGGTGTCCGGGTCGACATCGAGGCCGTAGAACCGCTTCTGGTGGTCAGAGATAGCACTGCGCAGTTCGGGGATCCCGGGTCCCGGCGGATACTGGTTGCCTCGCCCGGAGAGCACCGCATCCGCCGCCGCCTGCGCGATCTCGATCGGGCCGTCGGTGTCCGGGAAGCCCTGACCGAGGTTCACGGCGCCGGTCTCGACCGCCAGGGCCGACATCTCAGCGAAGATGGTCGTGCCCATCCCGGCCAGCGCGCTGTTGAGCAGTGCTCGAGTCATGGGCATGCCTTCCGCGAATCACGGCCGGATGAGTCGACCGCCGGTCGGGCTGCCGTTGCCGCCCGACGCCGCGACGATACCCGGTGCCTGGCGCTCGGCGCTGGTCCGAGCACGGAGTCTCGCGGACAGGCGGCGTCCTGATTGTGCGCGAGACCAAGGCAGTTTCAGCCAAGATCAGGGTCGGTATGTCGCTTTAATACCCACGGAACTGCCATGGTCTCGCGTGGCAGCGAAAATCCGCCGCTGACTGGGGGAGCCTGTGAGATGCGCAAAGGCGGCCCCGGTTACCCGAGACCGCCCTTGCGGTGTTATGCAGAGCTTGAAGCTATGCGTGCTGTACCGGCCGACTCGACCGGATCTGGTTAGAGCGGACGGACCTGCTCAGCCTGCGGGCCCTTAGCGCCCTGGCCGGCGGTGAACTCGACCCGCTGGTTCTCCTGCAGGCTGCGGAAGCCGTCAACCTGAATCGCGGAGTGGTGCACGAAGACGTCGGCGCTGCCGTCGTCGGGGGCGATGAACCCATAGCCCTTGTCGGCGTTGAACCACTTCACGGTGCCCTGAGGCATGTGCCTTCTCCTACTGGGTGATCTCCGGGATCCACGGACGAGGATCCTGGGTCGCCACGACGTCTGCCCCGTGCCCGGATGGGCCAGCCGCCCCTTAAGGCAGTAGTGCCACCAGCCATCAGCGCCAGCGTCGCGTACGCAAAATACGAATGCAACCAGGTCTATCAAACACCATCAGCGAACCTCTGGTTACAGGGTCCACCTGACTTTGCACTCTGGGTATCCGCGCTGAGGTCTCGCCAGGCACAGAATTCCTTTGCCGGCAGGCGACGTAGCCGTCGGCGTGCAGCCTGGGGCAACAGAAATTTCTCGCGCCTCTCTCGCGCCTCTCTCGCGCCTCTCTTGTGTCTCTATGGCAGCTGTCCGGCGCGGATCGCGTCAGGAAGGTCGTATCCGGGCCGCGGCAACCGCCGCCAAAATAACCTAGGGAAAGCATCTAATAACGGTTATAGCGCCGGAAAGGTGCCGTAGCCGCGGCAGCCACCTGCCGGTGGGCGGCCTCAAGGTGTGCTCGTTGGTTGACCGGGCAGGCCGGCGTCGCGTGCGGCGCTGCGGTCGTAAACCCGCGTGCTGTCCTGCCGCCATGCCGTGTAGGTTCGGACCGGTCGGGCACGAGTCAGCGTGGCCGATAGCTAGTCAGTCCGGGCCAGAAGGGGCAAGGGGCTGTCCGAACCGATGGGCCGACTTACTGAGTTCGTACTGCGTCGCCGCCGCGTCATTGGCCTCGTCTGGCTGGTGGCGATTCTCGTCGGGGGTTTCGCCTCTTCCGTGCTCAGCAGCCACCTGAGCCAGAGCTTCGAGATACCCGGCACCGGCAGCGACATCGCCGATTCGGCCATCATCGCCCGCTACGACAGCGGCGGCCTCGACACCCCGCTGGTGCCAGTGGTCAGGCTGCCAGCGGGGCTCACGGCTGAGCAGCCGCAGGCGCGCGCCAGCCTCCAGGCTGCTTTTACGGCCGCCTCCCATGTCGGTGTCCCGCCTGGTACCAGGCCTAGTCGCGTCGTGTCGTTCGCCAGTACCGGTGCCCGAGGCTTCGTTTCGGCCGACGGCCGCACCACCTTCGGGCTGATCTTCACTCCGCACAGCCAATCGCAGACGGCCCCCCCGCTGGTCCAGCCGGCCGCCGTGGAGGCGGCGATGCTGCACTATCTGCCGTCCGGTTCAGAGGTCCGCGTGACGGGCCTCGGGCCCCTGACGACGGCCGGCGGGTCCGGTTCAGGGCCAGGCGTACTAGACGAGATCCTGATCGGCGGACTCGGTGCGCTGGCCGTCCTCGCGTTTGTCTTCGCGTCGTTGCTCGCGGTCGTGCCGCTGCTGATCGCGGCCGTGTCCGTGACGACTGCGTTCCTGGCCATTCTCGGCCTGACCTATCTGATGAACGTCAACTTCGTGGTCCAGTTCCTCGTCGGCCTCATCGGTCTGGGCGTGGCCATCGACTACTCGCTGTTGCTGATCACGCGCTGGCGCGAGGAACTGGCGCACGGCAGTGACAACCAGGCGGCCATCAGGCGCGCCATGGACACGGCCGGGCGTGCGATCGTGTTCAGCGGCGTCACGGTAGCGCTGGGCCTGCTGGCCCTGATCGCGCTGCCGATCCCGTTCATCCGCAGCATCGGCATCGGCGGAATGCTGATCCCGCTCATCAGCGTCGCGGTGACGCTCACGCTCGTCCCGGCGGTACTCGCCGGGATCGGGCCGCGGCTCGAGTGGCCGCGGCTGCGGCACGAGGGCACGCCGAGCCGGGGCTGGACCGCGTGGGCCCGGTTCGTCGTGCGGCGTCGCTGGCTGGCCGCCCTGGCCGGACTGGCGGTCCTCGTCGCGCTCGGGGTTGCGGCGCTCGGCATGCACGTCGGCGACGCGAGCGTGGGCTCGCTGTCCCAGAAGGGTCCTGCTCGCGAGGGCGTTGTCCTGCTCCAGCGGGCGGGCTTCCCGGTCGGGGTGCTCGCCCCCATCGAGATCCTGGTGCCAGGCCATGGCAGCTCAGGCGGGCAGGCCAGCACGGCAGGCACGGCCGGCGTGGTCACGGCCGCCGCCGGCGTTCCCGGCGTCAGGTTCGCTGTCGCGCCTGCGGGGCCAGCCTGGCACGTTCAGGGCACTGCGCTCGTGGAAGCGTTCCCCAGCGCCGACGGAGCTGGGGCGGCGGGCCTGGCGACGGCCTCAGCGGTTCGGGTCGCCGTTAGCTCAGCCGACCCGGCGGCACTCATCGGCGGCTACTCCGTCGGCCTGGTCGACCAGATCCACTCCCTGTACGGCGACTTCCCGTGGGTCCTGCTCGGCCTGGCGGTGATCACGTTCGTGCTGCTGGCTCGCGCGTTCCGCTCGCTGCTCCTGCCGCTCAAGGCCATCGCCGCGAACTTCCTGTCCGTCGGCGCCGTGTACGGCGTCCTGGTCCTGGTCTGGCAAGACGGCTACGGTTCTCGCGCGATCTGGGGCTTGCCTGCTACTGGCGCCATCACGGGCTGGATCCCGCTGTTCGTCTTCGCCTTCGTGTATGGCCTCTCGATGGACTACGAGGTCTTCATCCTCACCAGAATGCGTGAGGAGTACGACGCGACCGGCTCCACCGACCAGGCGGTGATCACCGGCGTCGGCCGGACGGGCCGATTGGTGACGTCTGCCGCGCTGATCCTGTTCCTTGCGATGGCGGCGCTGGCGGGCGCGCCGTTTACGTTCCTCAAGATCTTCGCGACCGGGGTCGGCGCCGGCATCCTGCTGGACGCGACCGTGGTGAGGTCCCTGCTCGTGCCGGCGATCGTGTCGCTGCTAGGCCGGTGGAACTGGTGGTTGCCAGCGTGGGCGGCCAGGTTGCTGCGCGTCCCGGCGGTGCCGGTTTCCGACCCGTCCCCGACCACCGTGGGAACGAGGTAGGCCCGCCGCGCAGTCAGAAGGGAACTGGCAGCGTGCCGAGCGCTTCGATCCGGTCGATCTCGGTCACCGGGACCGCCCGAGGATCGGCGCTCAGCAGAGTCTGGCCCGCTGCCGGGTCGGTCATCATCGCGAACGCTGTGCCAGCCGCCAGCCGGGCCTGCGCCGGCGCGGCACCGCTGGTGAACCCGGCTCTGCGGGACTGGCCGCCCACCAGCCGTGCAAGGCTCGGGAGCGGCTCGAGTATCTCGATGGGGTAATCGGTGCCCGCCAGCATGGCGACGCCGGCCTGAGCCATCTGAGTCCATGCGTAGGCGCGGCCCGCCCGCTCCGGTCCGAGCGCCGGACCAAGTTCGGCCGCGTCGGTCAGGGCGAACGAAGGCTGGATGCAGGCGACGATGCCGCTGCTTGCCATCCGGGCGATTAGCTCCGCGGACAGGACGCTCGCGTGCTCAACGCGCGGCGCGGCCGCAGCCATCGCCGCCTCATCGTGGTCAAAGGCCAGGGCGTAGGCGTCGAGAACAGTCTGTACGGCGCGGTCGCCGATGGCGTGGGTAGCGATGCGCCAGCGGCCGCGGATCTGAGCCTACTTCGACCCGGCAGCTGGCTCTCGAAGCGCGGGACAGCGGGGCTAGCCGTCGGACCACACGAAACGGCCCGACAACTACCCCGCCGCCCCGCGCTGAGCAGCCGACGGAGATGATCCGCCCGCCCAGAAGGGTTCCGGCTCAGATGGCACGGTCACATGACTGAGGCCGATCTGAGTCCGGCTGGCGACCGAGGCTCGTGGACGTTGAGCCAGTGGTCGGGCCGTTTCGTGTGGTCCGACTGCTGGTCGACGGCCGGGAGCCACGCCGTCAGCACTCTCGGTGACCTCGACCAGCCCTGCGGTTGCCGCCCTCCGCAGGCCGGCGACGAGTCGGTCGCCGAGGTCCGGCCCGGCAAGCTCTCCCGGTGGATCGAGCACATCCATCGGGCTGCGTCCCTGCTCGGCCACGCTGAGGTGGAAATCTCTGACCGCCTGCCGAGTTTGCGGGAACTCGACGCCGGCGGCATCTCGCAGCAGGTGGGCATGATGGTCGACGAAGCCGGGAACAGACACCTGCGCGGCCGTCGAGCTTGTCTGCATGATCAGCTCCGGGGGTTGACCGTCATCTCATGCGGCCCGACCAGCGGCGGAGCGCAGGCAGGCCGAGTTGCGCATTGGCGCGCATGCGCGCGAGCCTAGTCAGCGCCCGTGCTCAGCGACCGGCCAGCAGTGGAGAGGGAACAAGAGTGCCGTATCAGATCCCGGCAGCCGACATCGTGTCGATCATCGATGCGCCGCCGACGCCCGCTGCCTCACTGGCGCCAGGCCGGCGGTTCGTCGCTCTGGTGCACTACGAGTCGCACCCGCCGGTGGCACACCTGGCCCGGCCGTACCTGGCGCTCGCCGGCCTGCGCCTGGACCCGTCAATCGGCGGACGGCAGCGCACCCGGCGTTTGACGGGTCTGTCGGTGATCGCCGTGCCAGGCGGCCAGCCGCGCCGGATCGAGCTGCCGGAAGGCATGTCGGTCAGCGTGCCTACCTGGGCCCCTGACGGCCGCCGGTTCGCGTTCACGCTCGACGAGCCTGAGGGGATCGCCGTCTGGGTGGCGGACGCGCAGGCCGCGACCGCGGCCGAGGTAGCTGGCCTGCGGGTCAGGGACGTGCTGGGCGGCGATCCGACCTCAGTCGGGTCTGCTGTCCGGTGGTCGCGAGATGGCAGCACCCTGCTAGCGCTTGGGGCACCGGCACCGCCTGCCCCGGCTCGACCCGAGCCCATCGAGCCGCGGCTGGAAGAGGCCGCGGGCAAGCGCTCGCAGATGGCCACATACACCGACCTGCTCCGCACCGACGCGGACGGGGATCTCTTCGAGGAACTGGCCACAACTGTGCCGCTGCGGGTCGATCCGGACTCCGGTGCGGTAACTGAGCTCGGGCCGCCCGGCCTGTGCTACCACCTCAGCGAGTCGCCCGATGGCCAGCACTTGCTCGTCTACCGGCTCCAGCGGCCGTTCTCGTTCCGGGTCCCGTTCCCCTACTTCGCCCGACGGGTTGAGGTCTGGGCCGCCGACGGTGAGCTAGAGCGCGTCGTCGCCGATCTGCCGGTCAGTGATGAGGTGCCCAGGCACGGCGTGCCGACCGGTCCGCGGATGGTGTCCTGGGAAGAGTCCGTGCCTGCGAGCCTGGTTTGGACCGAGGCGCTGGACGGTGGCGATCCGCTGGTCAAGGCTGAGTTCCGGGATGAGGTGTGCAGGCTCGGCGCGCCGTTCGATGAGTCGCCGCAGCCGTGTATCCAGGTTGAGCACCGGTGCCTTGGCTGGTATGACATGTCCGCACCGGGGCAGCTGCTGATCACCGAGCACGACAGGGACCGGCGGTGGCTGACGTCCCGGCTCAGCGATCTCGCCGCGCCGCAGGACAGTCGTGTCATTTTCGATCACTCGGCTGACGAGGCCTACCTCGATCCGGGCGCGCCGATGATGACGGTGCATCCGGACGGCACCCGGACCGTGCTCCAGGACGGCCACCAGATCTACCTGCGCGGCGATGGCGCGAGCCCGGAGGGTGACCGGCCGTTCCTCGACCAGCTTGACCTTTCAGAACTGAGCACCAAGCGACTGTGGCGCAGCCCGGCGGACGCTTACGAGCAGGTGCTCGGCTTCGCCGGCGACGACAGGGAGACGCTGCTCATCTGGCACGAGAGTCGCACCGAGCCGGCGAATCTGGCCGTGATCAGGATCGACGACGGCGAACGCACGCCGCTGACGTCGTGGCCCGACCCGCACCCGCAGCTCACCGGCATGGACAAGCGGCTCCTCAGCTACGACCGCGGCGACGGCGTGAAGCTGACCGGCATGCTGCACCTGCCGCCGGGCTACGACCAGGTTCGCGATGGCCGGCTGCCTGTAGTCATCTGGGCTTACCCGCTCGACTACGGTGATCCGGGCACGGCCGGCCAGGTCCGGGGGACGACCGAACGGTTCACCCGGCTGACGGCGTCCGACCCGACCTGGTTCGTGCTGCGCGGCTACGCGGTACTCCAGAACGCCACGATGCCCGTCATCGGTGATCCGGAGACGATGAATGATAGCTATGTGGAGCAGATCACCGCTGCTGCCACAGCGCACATCCGCGCCCTCGCGGACATGGGCATCGCGGATCCGCAGCGGGTGGCGGTCGGCGGGCACAGCTACGGCGCCTTCATGACCGCGAATCTGCTCGCGCACACGGACCTGTTCGCCGCGGGCATCGCGCGCAGCGGGGCCTATAACCGCAGCCTGACCCCATTCGGCTTCCAGACTGAGCGACGGAACTTCTGGGAGGCCACATCGGTCTACGACCGCGTCTCACCGTTCCGCTACGCCGACAAGATCTCGGCGCCGCTGCTGCTCATCCACGGCGCGCAGGACGCCAACTCGGGCACGTTCCCGATCCAGTCGGAGCGGCTGTTCCAGGCCATCCAGGGCACCGGCGGGACGGCGCGGCTGGTGATCCTGCCGCATGAGAATCACGGTTACGTGGCGCGCGAGTCGGTACTGCACACGCTGGCGGAGCAGTTCGGCTGGCTGGAGCGCTGGCTAGCCGAGCGGCCGCTCGACGCCGATACCGCGCCCGTGGAGGCCGACGACGACTGGGAGTAGGGGGCCTGACTCGCTGTCGGGTGTGGGGCTGATCCGGCTACCGCCGGACAAGCTCCACGCCTTCGACGACTCAGCTCCCTTCGAGGCTGGTTCGGCACGCCGAAGCCAGCCCCCGTCAGCCCGCGCAGGTAGCCCCGACCGCCAGGCGGCGCGGCATTCTCGGCCGCCCGCCGCTGAAGGTAACGGGGAGAATGGAGTCGCGGTTCGGCGCAGCGCCAAAGATTTGCCATTCACGCCGCGCCGGGGGCGCGGTCTGTCGGGCTAGCGGCGGAAACGCTCCGCTGCCGACGAGTATTCGTGGATCTCGTCCTTGGTGAACCAGACGTCTATCTCGTGCTCTGCTTCCTCGGCATTACCCGATGCGTGCACGAGGTTGGCCACGGCGATACCGCGCTCGTTGGCGTAGGCCTTGCTCATGTGCGCGAAGTCACCCCGGATGGTGCCAGGCGGAGCCTGGTCGGGATAGGTCGAGCCGACGAGCTTCCTGGTGCAGGCGACCGCCTCGACGCCCTCGAGCACGAGGGCCACGATGGGGCCACTCTGCATGAACTCGGCCATCGCGTTGTACACGGTCGGCCCGAACCGATCCTCCAGGTCGAAGTAGTGCCGCCTGGTGAGATCGGCGTCCATCCAGACCATCTTGCAAGCGACCACCTTGAGCAGGGCGTCATCAAAGCGTGCGAGCACGCGCCCGATCAGGCCCCGAGCCACGGCGTCGGGCTTGAGCAGCACCAGGGTCCGCTCAACTCCGGTGTCGTTACTCATTGCTTTTCCTCTCAAGTCGGTCTGTCCCGCCGCGTTGCGGGCCCGCACAGCTTAGCGACGTTGCCGCCCTGCTCAGCCGGCAACGCGACACGGCGCTCCGGTAGAGATGACCGATGGGGCTGCGAGCAGGCACGATACCGACACCCGGAGCTCGGCTCGCCCGCCTTATTACGCCCGCCGCAATGGGACGTAGAGCACATTGGCGCGCTTGCACTGCTAATTCTCGCTAGTCTCCTAAGTGCCGGTTACATCGGCCCTGGTGCTGCACGCCGGGGCGACCCGACGATTGAGGGACCCGGTCGAGCCCCGAGGATCTCCGGCCAGGTCCCGGTTAGGCAGATGCTCGTGCATGACACCTGGGCAGTTAGAGACCTGCCCGTCCTGGACGCGACCATCGGCTTGCTTGAGCACAGCTATATGGTCACCGTTACCGATATCGCCGCCCAGACAGGCCTCGAGCCGTCCGTCGTGGCCCAGGCCCTCGAGGCCCTGGACCCGGTGTACGTCGACTTCAGGAAGACGACCACTGGCGGCGATCCGCGATTCTGGTACGTCTTCAAGGTAACCCCGGAGGCAAGACGGGCTGTCGGCCAGTGGCCGACGGCCGAGTCACTGGCCACCAGGCTCGCCGAGGAGCTGACGGCGGCGGCGCGCCGGGACGAGGACGCCGAGCATCAGGGCCTGCTCGCCTACGCGGCCAGGCTGATCGGCGACACGCTGCGCGAGTTCACGGTGCGCGCCGCCGGTGAAGTCCTGGCGCCAGCGTTCGGCGGCATTCCGGTGCCGGAGATGGGACAGCCGGTGCCGCCCCCCCAGCCACGGCCGGACATGGACTTCGCGAGCCTCGTCCCGCTGCCCGAGCTGCCCGAGCTGCTGCGGCCTGAGCTGCCGGACGGCGCAAGCTCGGCGGTGTCTGCGACGGCGCAGCCCGAGCCCGCGGCGCCTCAGCCCGCGCAGGAGCAGGACCTGGACCACGAGCCGGCAGCGGCTACGCCGGAGGCGCCGCAGGACGCAGTCCCGGACCTGAACCCCTGGCCCGAGCCGCCCGATGCGGACCAGGACGCCGCCGACACCGACCTGGATCTGGTGCAGGCGCGCCGGGACGCAGCCGGCGCTGCGTGACTCCGGCGGCTACTGCCGCGCCGGCTTCTTCCACTGATCGGTCGGCGGCCGGCCCGTCGGCGGCCTGATTGGCGCGATCGGCTTCCAGCCCTTATACCGCCGGGGACCCGACCACAGCGCGGGCACGGCGTCGATGGCCAAGGCGATGGCGTAAGCCGCGTCCTCGTAGTTGATACGCCACCCGACGAAGTCGGGCCAGGCGTCCTCGGGGTTGCGCTCGATCGGGAAGTCGACCTCCTCGAGTCGGCTGATGGCCTCCAGGAACTGCTCGTAGGTGATGCTGATGCCCTGCTCCGGGTCGGGCTCAGGCGGAATGTCGAATCCCATGGCATTGGCGACGTCGCGGAAGCAGGTGAAGCCGGCCCGCAGGCACAGCCGGGCGGGCACCACCGGGGCGGTGGACGGATTGAGGGAGAGCATCAGCGCGGCGGAGTCCAGCACGCACAACAGCGACGTCACCCAGGACGACAATGGCTTGGGCGAGCGGAACCTGACGAGCGGCAGGTACGTGGTGTGGCTCTCGCCTACGTCGGCGGCCCATGTTTCCCAGCTCGCGTACAGGGCGGGCAGCGTGTCGATGGTGGACACGCCGGATCCGAGCGCGTAATGGGTACGCGCGAGCAACTCGGGCCCCCAGTTGGGGGGGCCTGCCCGGGCGTTGAGCAGCGATACGCCGTTCTCCCGCCGGTTGAACTCCGCGTACAGCGTGGGCAGGTAGGCGATCTGAAGGGTCACGGTGACGAGCCCGGCGAGCGCCGTGACGTCGAGGATGGCCTGCTGAAGCCCGCCCTTGGCCAGGTCAGAGCCGATCTCCCAGACACCCGGCCCAGCGAGCCGGAAGGCGAACGTGATACCTCCGTGCACCAGCGGCCAGAAGATGAGTGCGAAACCGACGAAGAACATCGCCAGCCAGGCCAGGATCTGCGCCAGCAGCAGCGTCGCCGCCTGCGCAGCCAGGATCCGGTCTCGCCTGCGGAAGTCGCGAACTGGCATGGTCACCAGCACGAACACCTTGTCGACGAGCCAGTCAACTCTTTTGGTCAGCCAGCTCCCCACGGGCCGGGGCACGATCAGGGTGCCGATCACGCTGCTCGCCGACGTGACGACGAGCACTACTCCCACGACTCCGGCCACATACCGCGCGGCCAGCGGTACGACCATGTTTCTCCTCGCGCCGATGGCGTGGCAACACGCTGCGGCAGACTAGCGCACCGGTTCCGCCCCCGCAGTCGCGGGCGGCGCTGCTGCGTTCCACGGGCGGTCTGGGGCGCTGTCAGATCAGCGCCGTGGCATTTCCGCAGAGTGGCTGGCAGTCGGGTCGCGGCTGCTTAGGATGAAGGCCAACTAGCGCGTCTGCATGGCAACGCAGCTAATTGCCCTCCACTATGACCCGATAATGACCACCACGTCGTATTCCACGCACTTGCGTGCGCGGCGTCCTCATGCAATTCTCAAGATGCACCCCATCTGCTCCCAGGAATGGCCCGGGTCCGCAGGTGGAGACGCCGCCTGAATCCCGCCACTGGGAGGGAGCGCTCAGGTGAACACCGTGGAGTACCAGCAGGTGCTCGGGCGCAGAGTCGCCCAGGAACGCCGCCGCCACGGCCTGTCGCAACCAGAACTCGCGGCCCTGGTGGACCGCCCTGTGGCCTGGGTGTCACAGCTAGAACGCGGCTTCGGGCCGATCGATAGGCCGGCCGCGCTCAAGCCGCTGGCCGATGCACTTGAGCTGCCGTTGTCTGAGTTAGCGGCCGGGGCCCCAGACAGTATCGGCGAGCCGCGGCACTCGTCGGCAGCCGACGGTCTGCGATTGCTGCTGGCCGGGGCTCACTCCTTGCGCGCGATGCTCGGCGAGAGCCATGCCCCGGCCATCGGTAATCTCCGCGCCACCACCGAGCGCGCCTGCGCGCTCGCCAGGGCCGGGGAATACGACCAGCTGACCACCGTTCTCGCCAAGCTGTTGCCCGGACTGGAGGCTGCCGTCCGGACGGTGCCGCCGGCGCTCCAGGCGGACGCATACGAGCTGACGGCGATGGCCTACCAGGCGTGCTCGGCCGCGCTGATGAAACTCGCTGAGCCTCTCGCAGCGTGGGTCGCCGCCGACCGGGCCCTGGCGGCCGCAGAGAAGGCGGGCAACCTGCTGCTGGCCGCCGCTGGTCAGTACCGCCTCGCCTCGGTCTTGCTGGACTCGCGTGAGTTCGCGCTGGCGGATGAGATGGCGCGCACGACGCAGCTCGCCCTCCGCGGTCTGGCCGAGCTCGCTGATCCGGATGCGCTGTCGCTCTGCGGCGGCCTGACGTTGCTACGTGCCGTGATCGCGGCGCGCACGAGTCGTCCGGCCGCTGCGTTCGGCCATCTAGCCACGGCGCGCCTTCTCGCGAGCCGGCTGGGCACGCATCCTGCCATGGCCGTGCCCGAATTCGGCGCTCAGTACGTCGGCCTGTTCGAAGTAGCGGTCAGCGTTGACCTCGGCGACGCCGGTCACGCCCTGCGGGCCGCGGCAGCACTGGATACCACCAGCCTGTCGCCGGCCTGGCTCGGGCGGATGCTCATCGACGTTGCGCGCGCATACGTCCTTCAGCAGCAAGTAGCTGAGGCAACGGCGGCGCTATCGCACGCGATAGATCTCGGGTCATGTCAGGTCCGTGATCTGGACCGCGCTCGCCAGGTCGCCCGCGAGCTCATGACTATGCAGACGCCGCCCACGGCCGCTCTGGCCGCTCTGGCCGAGCGCGTCGGGGCGCTTGACCGCTGAGGCGCCGCTCGGAGCGGCGGCGCCCCCGGCAGAGGTCGCCGCTCGCGAGTTGGCGGTCGCCGCGCCGGGCTCCCGTCAGCCCGGCGCGGCGGCGCTTGTAGTCCGCGCGCCGCCGCCTATGGCCCCTAGCGGCACGCAGGCGAACCGGTCACCCGGTACCGCGCCGCTGCCGCTGCAGGCTGTCCAAGTCGGCAAGCGGACCGAGGTGCCGGAGCTTGGCCCGGCTGATCACCGAGCGAACAGTCTGGACCTGGCCGTCGGCGATGTCGATGCTGAGCACCGCGACCAGGCTCCCGTCCGAAGCCAGGGCCAGCGCACCTGGCTGCCCATTGACCTCGGTGCGCCGGATTGACCCGTGCAGGTGGCGCACCTGGTTGCCGATGGCCGCCAGGACCCGCCCGACGTGCTCGCGCCCGACGATCGGCTTGCGCCAGGCAGGCGGGATGCCGCCGTTGTCTCCGTGCACCTCGACGTCGGCGGCCAGCAAGGCAAGCAGGCCGTCCATGTCGCCGTCGCCCACCGCCGCGAAGAACCGCTCCGCCAGTGCGGCGCGCTCGGCCGCCGCGACGTCAAACCTCGGTCGCCCGGCCTCGATGTGCTGCCGGGCCCGATGCGCAAGCTGACGGCAGGCCGTCGCGCTCCGGCCGACAACGCCTGCAGCCTCATCGAAGCCATAGCCGAACACGTCGTGCAGCAGGAACACCGCCCGTTCCAGCGGCGTGAGCCGCTCCAGGAGCAGCAGGAAAGCCATGGACAGCGAGTCGGCCTGCTCGGCGTGCTCAGCCGGGTCGATAACGGGCTGGCCGAGCGACTCCGGGCCGGTCAGCAGCGGCTCGGGCAGCCAGTCACCGATGTAGGACTCCCGACGCGACCTGGCCGATCGCAGCTCATCGATGGACAGACGGGTGACTACCGTGGCCAGGTATGCCTTCGGCGAGTCGGGCTGGCCGTGCTGGGCGACCGCCCGGTGGTAGCGCAGGAACGCCTCCTGCACAATGTCCTCCGCCTCGGTCACGGTACCGAGCATTCGGTAGGCGATCGAGAACAACAGCGGCCGCAGGCTCTCGTATACAGCGGCGATGTCGCGATCACTCATCCGGTCGGTAATCCCGGCGCGCTGGCTGGCCATCGTTCACCCACCTCGCTCAGCGTGGCCCGGCACGGCCGGGTAGACCGCCGCCAGACCCGCCGCGAAACCCTGCCGCCAGCTTGGCCAGACCAGCTGCCAGCCGAGCTCGCCTTTAGCTTTGGCGTTGGAGGAGCCCCGGATCTGCGTCATCATGGACAGGCCGGCCTCGCCGGCCGCCAGCCGCCCGATCCAGCGCGGCACGTGCAGCGGCGCCGGGGCGCCGGCGCCACGGGCGAGCGCCGGCAGCCAGTCAGCGACGGCGGCTGGCTCGTCGTCGACGATGTTGTAGATGCCAGGCGGTCCGCCGTGCACGGCCGCGACCGTCGCACCGGCGGCGTCGGTGACATGCAGGAACGACCAGATGCCCGCGCCGTTGGCGATCATGGGTACCATACGTCGCTTCAGCATCCTGACCAGGATGTCGGACGCGCCGGGGCCATACAAGCTGCCGTAACGCAGCGCGACACCTTCAACCGGCGCGGCCGTCACCACGCGCTCCAGATGTTGGATCGCCGCCATCGAGGCGCGCTGAGCCGTGGGCGGCTCGGCGTCGAGCGGGTCAGATTCGGATTTCACCGGTCCGCCGGACCTGATATTCGGCCAGCCTGCGTAGCTTTGCACGATGACGCGGCGGACACCTTGCGCCTTGGCGGCTGCGAGCAGATGGTCGACCCCGGCCGTACGCAGCGCGTTCGTAGCCGCGAAGGCCTTATCGAACTTGCGCAGGTTGATCGCCGGCGGAATCGCGGTCATCTCGTGGACGATGACTTCAGGCTCGGCCTTCGCTACGGCCTCTCCGACGGCTGTAGCGTCCAGCCCGTCCACCACGAAAGGATTCGCGCCGGCGGCCCGTAGCTCATCCACCTTGGCGGGGCTGCGCGTCGTGCCGCTCACCTGATCCCCGGCCGCGATCAGCTGCGGCACGAGCTGCCTGCCGATCACGCCGGTCGCTCCGACTACTAGTACCCGCATCGGCTTACCTCCACTGCCTGACTCTCCGATCAGACTCTGAGACGAAACACGGTCTCGCCGTGTGACGCGAGCCCGTGTTGCCTGCACCGTGCCGCCTAGCCATCGGCCTCACCGGCGGCGAACTCGGCCCGTACGCCCAGCAGCCGGACTGGCCGCCGGTCGGTGAACTTGTCCAGAGCAGCAAGCGCTGCCTGCTCGATCTCAGCCACGTCGGCGGTCGGCGCTTCGAGCGGCACTCCGTGGGTGCTGGTGAAGAACGGCTTGTATCGGACCTTTACCACGACGCGTACGGCCGGCCTCTCTTCCGCGATCACGTCCTCAGTCACGCGCCGGGCTATCTGCGTCACCTCCGCGCGGACCCGATTCCAGTCGGCGATGTCCTCCTGGAACGTGACCTCGCGGCTGCGCGAGCGCGGCACGTACGGCTCGGCCGTGACCGTCGAGCCGTCGAGACCGCGGGCGGTCTGGACGAGCCACGGTCCGATCGTCGGGCCGAAACGCCCCGCTACCGCCGTGATGTCGGCCGTTGCGAGGTCGGCTACGGTATGGATGCCGAGCTCCGCGAGCTTGGCGGCGGTTTTAGCCCCGACACCCCACAAGACGCTGACCGGCTCGCCGCCGAGGATCTCAAACCACGTCGCATGCGTCAGCCGGACCACGCCAGCCGGCTTGCCGAAGTTGGTGGCGAGCTTGGCCTGGAGCTTGTTCTGGCCGATGCCGACCGTGCACTCGAGCTGCGTCGAAGCCCTGATCGTTTCCTTGATCCGGCTGGCAAACCCTTCCGGATCGCTGGTATCCACGGCCAGGAAGGCCTCGTCCCAGCCCATCACCTCGGTCACGGCGCCGAGGCTGCGCAGTGCCGTCATGACCGAGTCGGATACGGCCTCATACGCGGCCCTGTCAACTGGGAGGAACACGCAGTCCGGGCACCGACGGGCCGCCGTCCGCATCGGCAGGCCCGAGTGGACGCCGAACGTGCGCGCCTCGTATGAGGCGGTGGCGACGACGCCGCGCTTGGTGGGGTCGCCGTCGCCGCCGACGACGACGGGCTTGCCGCGCAGCTCGGGATGCCGCAGTACCTCGACGGCCGCGATGAACTGATCGAGGTCGACGTGGAGCACCCATGCGGTCACGTGTCTAGTCTGGCGGCTGGGCCGTTAAGCTCGCGACGTGGCTGGCCAGGGCGGCACCAGGGCGACGGAACTGCTCGCCAGGCTCGGGATCCCGCACACCGTGCACCGCTACTCCCATGACCCGCGGCACCCGTCGTACGGGCAGGAGGCGAGCGAGGCGCTTGGCGTCGCGCCTGAGCGGGTCTTCAAGACCCTCGTCGCCGACATCGACGGCCAGCTCACGGTCGGCGTCGTCCCGGTCTCTGGCAGCCTCGACCTGAAGGCCATTGCGGCCGCGGTCGGCGGTAAGAGAGCCGCCATGGCCGACCCGGCACAAACAGAAAGATCATCAGGATACGTAACGGGCGGGATTGCGCCACTCGGGCTCCGCAGGCCGCTGCCCGTCGTCGTCGATGAGAGCGCGCTTGGCTACGACACGGTCTTCTGCAGCGCCGGGCAGCGAGGACTGGAGATCGAGCTCGCGCCGGCCGACCTGATCCGGGCCGCTGCCGCCCGCATCGCGGCCATCGCCCGCGCCTGAGCGGGCCGTGCCTCGGCTGAACCCGTCCGCCCGTCCGCGTTCCGAATCGTCGATCAGATGCGGTCGCGGCGCCGCAGCTTCCCGTTGCCGGCCCGCGGCCGCTCTGCCGCCCCGCCCTGTGAGTGGCGGGCATTTTCTTCGTCGTGCGCGATGACGTGCATGACCGCATTGATCAGGGCCAGGTGCGTGAAGGCCTGCGGGAAGTTGCCGAGGTGCCGCCCGGAGCTCGCCTCGATTTCTTCGGCGTAGAGCAGGAGCGGGCTCGCGTAGGACAGCACCTTCTCGCAGAGGTCTCGCGCCCGGCGATGCTCGCCAATCTCGGCCAGGGCCGACACCAGCCAGAACGAGCAGATGGTGAACGTGCCTTCCTTGCCGGACAGCCCGTCGTCCGTCTCATCCACTCGGTACCGAAGGACCAGGCCGTCTTGCGTTAGCTCATCGGCGATTGCGAGCACGGTGGCGCGGATGCGCGGGTCGTCCGGCGGCAGGAACCGCAGCAGGGGCATCAGCAGCAACGAGGCGTCCAGCGCCGTCGTCTCGTAGTGCTGGCAGAAAACGCCGCGGTCGTCGAGTGCGTTCGCGCAGATGTCGGCGTGGATCTCATCAGCGGCATCCTGCCAGCGCTGCGCCATATCCGGGTCTTCCTTGATCCGGGCCAGCCTGGCGCCACGGTCGGCAGCTACCCAGCACATCATCTTCGACGAGGTGAAGTGCCGCGGAGCGCCGCGGACTTCCCAGATGCCGCGGTCGGGCTCGCGCCAGTGCTCAAGAGCGTGCTCCACCTGGTGCTTGGCCATCTGCCATACTCGCTCGTCCAGCCTGTCGCGTGACCTGGTGTGCAGGTAGAGGGAGTCAAGCACGACACCCCAGACGTCGTTCTGCTGCTGGGCGTAGGCGTCGTTGCCGATCCGGACGGGCTGCGCGCCCTGGTAACCCTGCAGATGCTTGAGCGCGTCCTCGGTCAGCTGGCTCCGGCCGTCGATCCCGTAGACGATCTGCAAGTCGCCGCGGTCCCGCTCGACGACGTCGGTCAGGAACGCGAAGTAATCGCTGGCCTCCCACTCGAAGCCGAGCGTGAACAGGCCCCAGAGCGCGAACGTGGCATCGCGGATCCAGCTGTACCGGTAATCCCAGTTCCGCTCGCCGCCGGGCGTCTCCGGCAGCGATGTGGTTGCGGCGGCCGCGATGGCGCCAGTCGGAGCAAACGTCAGGCCCTTCAGTGTCAGCGCGCTGCGGGCCAAGTAGCTGCGCCAGCGGTGGTCTGGGAAGTCGCCGCGGGCGAGCCAATGCTGCCAGTGGTGCGCGGTCCACACCAGGCGGCGGTAAGCCTCCTGGTAATCCTCCGGGGGCTCCAGGCTGCCCCAGGACAGCGCGACGAACCTGGTGTCGCCTTCGTGCAGCAGCGTGCGCGACCGCGCGCTCGGACCCTCCAGCCCAATCCTGATATCAGAGGTCAGCGTCAGCGGCACATCAGTGCCCTCTGGTGCGATCTGGGCCTGGTAGTAGCCCCGATCGCCACGTTGCCAGGAGCCCCGGATCCGGCCGTAATCGAAGACTGGCTCGCAGTCCATGACGAGCTGCGCGGTGCCGTTCACGCAGCGAACGGTTCGCAGCAGCGTGTGCTCAGCGTCGTAGTCAGTGGGCGGCCGGGTATGCGAGCTGCGGCCGGGATGCTCATGACGCCACGGGCCCATGAGCAGGCAATCGCGGACAATGATCCAGCCTTCGCCGCAGTCCCAGCTCGTCTCGACAACCATCGTCCCTGGCAGGTACCGGCGGTCAGCGGGCTCTGAGATGTTCTCCGGGCCGAACTTGAACCGTCCCGCGTCCCGGTCCAGGATCGCGCCGAACACGCTCGGGCAGTCGAGCCTCGGCAGGCACATCCACTCGACCGCGCTGCTAGGCGCGATGAGCGCTGTCACCTCGCAGTCCGACAGGAACGCATAGTCGGCAATCGGGGGATACGGCGAAGATGCCATGAATGAGGTTACGGCCGACTCGGGCCACCGGTCTAGCGACGGGCCTGTGCTGCCTCCCGGAGACATCGGCGCGGGCGCGGACACCGAGCCAGCCTGCAGGATGCCGGTCGGCCAGATCGTCTCACTTCCTCCGTCATCCGCCGCCATATCCGCTACTTTGCCCGGGCGGGCCGCCAACCAACCGCTCGTCAGCGCACGCCGCGCGGACGGAACTGGACGCTGATACGCGGGCCGATAGGCCGCGCCGACTTAGGTATCGAGTGCTGCCAGGTGCGCTGGCAGCTACCACCCATAACCAGTAGGTCGCCGTGGCCGACGTCATAGCGCAGGGCAGAACCGCCGCCGACCGGTCGGAGCAGCAGCGGGCGAGGCGTGCCGAGCGACAGGATCGCCACCATGGTGTCCTCCGTGCTGCTCCGGCCGATGGTGTCGCCATGCCAGGCGACGCTGTCCCGGCCATCGCGGTACAAGCACAGGCCAGCGGTCATGAACGGCTCGCCGAGCTCGGTCGCGTAATGGGCGTCAAGGGCGTCTCTGGCCTGTGTAAGCTGCGCATCCGGCAGGGTCTCGCCTTCTGCGTAGAAGCAGAGCAGCCTGGGTACGTCGACAACTCGCTCATACATGCGCCGTCGCTCGCCGCGCCAGGGGACGGCGTGCAGGAGCCGTTCGAACAGCTCATCCGCGCCTGCCATCCAGCCGGGCAGCATGTCGATCCATGCCCCGGCGGAGAGCTCGGTGCGCTCCATCCGGTAGAGCGGTCCCGGCCCGGCCTGGTCGGTCAGGTCGAGCAGCGATCCCTGGAGGATTGCGTCCATACGTTCGATGATACGACTGGTTTCCAAATGTGTGTTCGCATTACGACCTGGGACGGGCGGAACTCCGATTCAAGCCCGGCCCGGCGCTAGTTACGGTCGCAGGATCGACGGATCGGAAAGGATCGCAAGTGGAGCAGATCGGCAAGCGGCTGCTGAACTGGGCGTCGATCCTTGACGACCAGACACGCGCTCAGGCCACGCGCACCGCGACGCTGCCGTTCATCTTCCCGCACATCGCCCTGATGCCGGATGCGCACCTGGGCAAGGGCGCGACCGTCGGCTCGGTGATCCCCACGGTCGAGGCGGTGATTCCGGCCGCCGTCGGCGTGGACATTGGCTGCGGCATGATCGCTGTCAGGACCCAGTTCACCGCGGATGATGTTGCTCGGCGCGCCAAACTCCGAGCGCTGCGCCAGGCGATCGAACGGGTCATCCCGTTGTCGGCCGGCAAGTACAACCGCGCAATCTTCGACGTCGGCACCGACCAGCGAATCAGCGAGCTCGAGGAGCTTGACGGGGCAGACAGCGCGGATGAGATCGCCAAGAACTGGCGGCTCCAGCTGGGCACCCTTGGATCTGGTAACCACTTCATCGAGGTCAGCCTCGACGAGGACAACCGAGTCTGGGCATTCCTGCACTCTGGCTCCCGCGGCGTCGGCAACAAGCTGGCGAACAAGCACATCAAGATTGCCTACGGCGTGTGTGAGGCGAGGCGGATCGACCTGCCTGATCGCGACCTGGCCTACCTGTCGGAGGACACGGCCGAATTCTGGGCATACATCCGAGATCTGCGTTGGGCTCAGCGGTACGCGTTCCTGAACCGCGAGGAGATGATGGCGCGCGTCCTTGGCTGCGTGGCGTCGTGGATCGGGCACGACGTCAAGGCGAGCAAGACTGTGAACTGCCACCACAACTACACGGCGCAGGAGGAGCACTTCGGCAAGCGCGTGTGGCTGTCGCGCAAAGGCGCCATCGACGCCTCGGCCGGGCGACCCGGCCTCATCCCCGGCTCAATGGGGACGCGATCGTATGTGGTGACGGGGAAGGGCTGCGCGCTGGCGCTCAACTCCGCGCCGCATGGTGCCGGCCGGATGTTCAGCCGGACGGCTGCTCGCCGGAAGTTCAGCCGCGCCGATCTCGATGCCGCGATGGCCGGGATCGAGTGGCGCCACACCGACGCTTTCCTTGATGAGATCCCCGCTGCGTACAAGGAGATCGATCAGGTGATGGCAGACGCCCGCGACCTCGTGGAGGTCCGGCACACTCTGCGGCAGATCCTGAACGTCAAGGGCGACTGACGTCGGCGCGCAGCGGGCCGGGCTTGCGGCGCCACATCCCGCGCTAGACCGCGTGTCACGGGGCACCACCTCCAGCGCTAGGCGGCGCGGGAGGTGGCGCATGGCTGGCAGCTGGCCGTCTCCGCTTGTCCGCGGCCGACTGGCTGCGGCGACCGCGATGGCGACGCGTAGTGCGCTGACAGCACGGGTGACTGCTGCACGGGTGACTGCTGCACGGGTGATCGCTGCAACGATGATCGCTGCAAAGGTGACCGCTTCACATGCGACCGCTTCACACTGCGAGCCCGGTGGTACCGCGCGGCCTCACGCTGGAGATCTGCGGCCCGCTCGGCGGCGATCGCCTCGGCGAGATTCGGGAAGTTCGGGAACATGCCTTCTCCTCAGGGTCCGGTGCCTGGTCCCCAGGCCCGCACTCTGAGACTCGTCGTAAGGCCCCCTTCAGCGAATCGTAAGGACTCCCTATTTCGGCCGCCGTCGCGTCTTAGGCGGACTGACTAGGCAGCTCGCGGTCCCCGGTGACCCGCGCGGACAGCCATTCCGCGAAGGTCTGCACGCCGACAACGTCGGCATGCTGGGTTGTCAGGGCGCCCGCTCGCAGCGCCTGGCCGAGTTTGCCCGGCACGGGTACCGGAACCGACAGCGCGTGGCGGCCAGTGATCGACCGCCACGTGCCGGCGAGCTGGGCGGCCGTCATTATCTGCGGGCCGGCGACCTGGATCCGCTGCTGGCGGGGCTCGCCTTCGGCGACGTCGGCCACGGCCCGCGCCACCTCCGCGGCCGCGATCGTCTGGATCGGCATCGCTGGAATCGGCAGGACGCGCCACTTCGCGGCGGCGGCTAGGGCCATTGCAGCCAGCTCGTGGAACTGAGTAGCCGCGACGATGCTCCACGGCAGCGGCCCGCGACTAACCACCTGCTCCTGCTCGGTTTTGACGCGGTAGTAACCCATCGGGACGAGGTCGCAGCCGATGATGGAGATGGCGACGTGGTGCGTCACGCCCGCACGCTGACTGGCGGTCAGAAGCTGGCGCGAACCTTCGACCAGGACCAGTGCTGCTCGTCGCGGCGCGGACGCGTTGCTGGCGTCGACGACGACGGCACACCCCGCCAGCGCGGCCGACAGTCCCTGGCCAGAGACGAGGTCAACCGGGTACTGGGCGCTGCTCCGGCTGAGGACCCGAACCTCATGGCCGCGCTCAGCTAGCTGGGCCGTGATGTACCGGCCAAGGGTGCCGGTGCCGCCGACTATCGCGATTCTCATGACTTGTAAGACGAGGGGCCGGTCCCGCCCGTGACATCGCCGCCTGCGACAAGGTCCAAAAGTACGCGGTCGCCCACGGGCTGATAGCCGAGCCGCTGGTACAGCGCGTTGCTTGTCGGGTTGGCAAGGTCGGTGTACAGCACGACCGCGGCGGCCCCAGCGTCCAGTGCTGCCTGGGTCACGGCCGTCGTGATGGCAGCGCCATAACCGCGGCGGCGATGGTCCGGCGGGGTATAGACCTCGCCGACCCTGGCCACGCCGACCATTTGGCGCGTCAGCCCGGCCATGGCGACCGCGTCGCCGCCGGCATCCCACAGCATCAGGCCGTCGTGGCTGAGCCGGTCGGCGACGACGCGCACCGCGTCCTCGTGTCCCGCACCGCTCGACTCGCGGCCGAACGCCTCGTGCCAGTCGACCAGCAGGTCGCGGTCACCCTGGCCGGCCACCCGGGCGGCACCCGGCGGAGCCGGGTCGGGCGGCACAAGCACCCCGAGGCGGAACAGGCGCATACGCATCCGAGCCGTTCCGTAGCTGCCGGTGAACGATTTCCAGGCGGCGAGGAAAGAGTCCGCGTGCTCCGCGGCGAGGTTCACCGCAGCGGGCGACCTGCCGTCGGCCGCCAGCGCGTCGAGCAGGGGCGCAGCGGATGCGGCGGGCAGGCTCGCTAGCAGGAGCGGGAAGGGCGGCGTCTGGAGGAAGGCACCGTCGGTGGAGCCCGCGGCCGAGCGGTGCCAGCCGAAGATCGGCGGGCTCTCGCCGAATGCTGACGGCCCGCGCTGCCGCAGCGTCTCCAGCACCGTCAGCGGCACCGTGTGCCGCACCGGGTCAGATCGCAGGTGATCACCCGCGGCGTCCAGGAATGCGTCCAGGCTGTTGGTCAGCTGCCAGGCCATGCTCCATCCTGGCCAGTGAGGCGGGCGCGCCGCATCACGTTTTCAGGTCGGGCCAAGCCGCGGTTGCCGTGAACCGTGGCGCGGATCTGGGCTGGCGGCCGCGGCCTGGCGGGCCGGGGCGTGCGGATACGGACCCGTTCCCGGAGAATGGGTTTGGAATTGAGGCCGCGGCCGAAGGAGGCCCGATGCGTGTCATCGTGGTTCAGCACCACGCCGTCGACGACGCCGGATTCATCGCCGACGCGTTCGCGGCGCGGGGCGCCGAGCTCAGCGTGCACCAGTTCCCGAAGGGTGGTGCGCTGCCGCCTCTCGACGACGTCGATCATGTGGTCATTCTCGGCGCGGTCTGGTCGGTGTACGCGGACAGCATCAGTGGCTGGATCGGTGCCGAGTTGGACTGGATCCGGGCCGCAGACGCCGCGGGTATCCCGGTGCTCGGCATCTGCTTCGGCGCTCAGGCGCTGACTGCGGCGCTCGGCGGCCAGGTCGAGCGGGCGCCACGGATGGAGATCGGCTGGACCATGCTGGAGACTCTCGATCCGGACCTGATTGAGGAAGGCCCGTGGCTGGAGTTCCACGGTGACCTGTGCCTGCCGCCGCTGCAGGCGCGCGTGCTGGCTCTCAATGACCTGTGCGTCCAGGCGTTCAGCATCGGCCCGCACCTCGCCGTCCAGTTCCACCCTGAGGTCGGCGCCGCCCAGCTCAGCCGCTGGCTCACCGACGGAAGCCGCGCCGAGGCCGAGCAGGCAGGCCAGGACCCGGACAAGCTGATCGCGCAGACCGAGGCCGAGGAGCCAGCGGCTGCGGCCCGGGCCGACCGGCTGGTCGCCGCGGCGCTCCGGCTGGCGGCAGTACGACCAGGTCGAACGCCGTACCGCAGCTGAGCTGGGCTCGGCTGGCCCTCGCCGCGCCGGCGGGTGCCGAGGCGCGAATCCCGGCCCAGATGGTGACAACCGAGCGGGATTCGGTACAGGGTGTACCTACGACTCCAGGCTGCGAATGCAGCATGTGCTACGAGGGAACAGGTGCGATGCCAGACATCCTGACGGTCTACGCCGAGGCTCAGCCGGACAAACTCGCCGTCGTTGACGACAAGGGCGGCGACAACATTGTCCAGTTGACATACGCCGACCTGGAGGCGGCGGCTAACCGGCTGGCGAATGCGCTCCTCGCACTCGATGCTCGCCCGGGCGGCAAGGTGATCTGGTGCGGCCCGAACTCGGTCCCCGTGGTCACCGTGGTCAACGCCGCCCGGAAGATCGGCGCGGTGGCAGTGCCGCTGAACTACCGGCTCACCCCGGAAGAAGCCAGGTACGTCATCGACGACTCCGACGCCGAGATCGCCTATGTCGATGCTGAGTACGCGCATTTGTTCGACGGGCTGGTGGGTGACCTAGCGAACCTGCGGCACGTCATCGTCTTCGGCGGCCCGGCCCGGGCCGGGATGCTGAGCAGCGATGAGCTGACCGCCTCGGCCTCCGATCAGCCCGCGGAGGTGGGCGACGCCGTCGGCACCGGCGGGACCATGATCTACACCTCGGGCACCACCGGCAAGCCGAAGGGCGCGGTCCGGTACGCCGCGGACGCGGACACCGGCCTGGCGCTGGTCACCCTGCTCGGCTACCGGCCCGACGATATCTACATCACTTCAGGACCGCTCTATCACAGCGGCCCAGGCGCCTTCATGGTCATCGGCCTGCTGTTCGGCCAGACCATCGTGGTGCAGCGGAAGTTCGATCCCGAGGACTGGCTCCGGCTGGTGGAGAAGTACAAGGTCACCTCCACGTTCTCCGCGCCGGCCCTGATCCGCATGGTGTGCGCGCTGCGGCCGGAGGTGAAGGCCAGGTACGACAGATCAACTATGCGCGTCATGATCGCCAATGCTGCGCCATGGAGCTTCGCGCTTAAGCAGCAATATGTCGCCGACTTCCCGGCTGAGTCACTGTGGGAGGTCTACGGCTCAACCGAGCTGGGGGTCGACTGCGTCCTCAAGCCCGAGGACCAGATGCGCAAGCCCGGTTCCTGCGGCCAGCCAGCTCCTGGCATCGAGATCGTGCTCTTCGACGCCGACGGGAACGTGGTCACCGGCACCGGGCCCGAGCATCCCGGCGAGCTGTATGTCCGGTCCAAAGGCGTCTTTAACGAGTACTACAAGCAGAAGGAAAGCTACGACGCAGCCAGCCGCGGCGACTTCCATACGGTCGGCGACATCGCTTACTGGGATGACGAGGGCTATCTGTACATCTGCGACCGGAAGAACGACATGATCATCTCGGGGGGCATGAACATCTACCCGGCGGAGATCGAGGCGGCGCTCGAGCAGCACCCGGGGATCTACGACGTCGCTGTGTTCGGGATCCCGTCCGAAGAATGGGGTGAGCTCGTGCACGCCACGGTTGTGCTCGCGCCAGGGACGGCGCTGACGGCGGATGAGATCTCGGCGTTCGGCAAACAGCACCTGGCCAGTTACAAGGTGCCGAGGTCGGTGGCCTTTGTCGATGAACTACCGCGGACTGGGTCAGGCAAGATCCTCAAGCGCCAGCTGCGGGCACCGTACTGGGCAGGCCGGACGGCACAGGTTGGGTGAGTCAGGACTCGTCTGAAACTGCGTTAGAAAGAAACGGAGACGATCTCGGGGGAGAAGTCGGTGCGCATACTGGGAAAGATTCGTATTCGCGATCATTTCACCCGTCGGCTTGCCTTGGTCGCGACCGGGCTTGTGCTCGTTGCGGGCGTCCTACCTGTCGTCGACGGGGTCGTAGTCGGCACGGCCGGGGCTGCTCTTGCCGATGACGTCACCGCGTCGCAGAACTTGCTGCGCAACGGCTGGGACAACAGCGAGCCGAACCTGAGCCCGGCGACAGTCAAGACGTTCTCGTCTGCGCCGCGATGGAACGCGACCGTTCAGGGCGCGATCTATGCCCAGCCGCTCGTCCTGGGCTCTACCGTCATCGTGGCCACCGAGAACGACCAGGTCTATGGGCTGGACGCTGGCACAGGCGCGGTCAAGTGGGCGACATCGCTGGGCAGTCCGTACGCGATCTCCAGCGACTCTACCTTCAAGGGCTGCTCCGACCTGGTGCCGAACATCGGCATCACCGGCACCCCGGCGTATGACTCGAGCACGGGCCACATCTTCATGTTTGCGAACATCATGACCGGTGGCGCGCCGGCCTACTACATGGTCGAGATGGACCCCACTAACGGGACCGTTGTCAGCAAGACCCTGATCAGCGGCCACCCGAGCAACGACTCAAGTATCACGTTCAGCGCTAAGTACAACATGGAGCGTCCAGGAGTGCTGGTCGCGGACGGAGCCGTCTACGGGGCGTTCGCCTCGCACTGCGACACCAAGCCGTATTCCGGATACGTGGCGCGGGTTGACATCTCCGCCACCCCCCACGCCGCCACATTGTGGAGCGACGAGTCCGGGGTCACGAACAACCAGGCTGGCATCTGGCAGGCGGGCGGCGGCATTATGTCCGACGGCCCCGGCCGGATCTTCCTGACCTCTGGCAACGGCGTGTCGCCGCCGAAGTCGGCGTCACCGGGCGGGCAGCTGGCCGAGTCGGTGATCCGCCTCGCGGTCAATAGCAACGGGACACTGGCGGCCCACGACTTCTTCAGTCCGGCGAACGCTCCGTCGCTGGACGCGTCGGATACCGACTATGGCGCTGGCGGACCGGTGGGGGTGCAGTTCCCCATCGGCAGCTACAACGACACGCTGGCCCAGATCGGCAAGGACGGCCGGATCTGGCTGCTGAACAGGAACGGCCTCGGCGGCCGCGAGCAGGGTTCGGGTGGCACTGACAACGCCCTGTTCGTAGGCAAGGCGTACGGCGGTGAGTGGGGCCACCCCGCGATCTTCGGTGACACCTCAGTGACTCGGGCGAATTCGGGCGCCACGGCCACCGACAACGACTTCCTGTTCTCCGTCGGCAAGGACGACGTGATGCGGGTGTTCCGGTTCGCCGTTGCTACGACGAGTAAGCCATGGCTGACGAACGTGGCCAACAGCTCGCTGACCTACGGCTACACCTCCGGGTCGCCGCTGGTGACGTCCAGCGGCGACGATCCGACGTCGGCGGTCATCTGGGAGGTCTACACCCCGAACACCACCACGAAGAGCGGCGCTGGTTCGATGCTCGAGGCGTATCAGCTGGGCAGCGTCGCCTCGACCAACGGCAAGCCGAGCCCGTGCCTATCGACGCACATGTGCACGCTGACGAACATCTGGCACTCCAACACGTTCACCTCGGCCAAGTTCTCCATCCCGGCGACTAGTCACGGCTGGGTCTACGTCGGCACCCGTGACGGTCACGTGCTCGCGTTCGCCGCGCCGGGCGCGGCGGCGCCCGCCGTTGCCACGGCGGCCACGCTGCCGCAGACCGCGGTGGGCTCGACCAGTAGCCAGCCGGTATCGGTCACCGCGACGAAGACCGTCACCATCACGGGCGCGACCGCCAGCACTGGCGCGAACAACACGCAGACGACGACGACCAGCGAGTTCGCCGTCGGCCAGGTGAGCGAGACCAAGCAGGGCAGCAGCGCGCCAGTCCCGGTGTCGTTCCCGGTCACGCTGGCCAAGGGCGACAAGCTGAGCGTCCAGACCAGCTTCACGCCCGCGGTCGCGGGCGGAAGCAGCGGCACCCTGTCGCTCAGCACCAGCTCGAGCACGGCCCCGACCGTGGACGTGCCGCTCACCGCCGAGGGCACCACGGAAGGGATCTATGCCCAGCCGAGCACGCAGACGTTCCCGCTGGCGCCCGACCAGGGCGTCACGCCGGTGCCGATAGGTATCCAGAAGCCGGGGATCGTCGACATCGCCAATCTCGGCACCGTTACCCAGACCGTGACATCCGTGACGCCGCCTTCGGCGCCGTTCAGCGCCAGCAACCTGCCGGTGGTCGGGACCAAGCTCAATCCGGGTGCGTCGATCGCCGTGCAGGTGACCTATGCGCCGACGTCGCCAGGACCGGCCACCGGCTCGTTCACGATCGCCGGCAGCAGCGGGCAGAAGGCCGTGGTCTCCCTTTCTGCGATCGGCACCCCGGCCGTGAGCCAGCTGACTGCGTCCAGCGGGAGCGTGAACTTCGGGACGATCCCGGTGGGCAAGAAGGCCACCGCCTACTTCCAGGTCTCCAACACCGGCAACACGGAGAGCACGGTGAACGGCGTCGCCAACATCGCCGCGCCGTTCGCCGCGCCGCTCAAGCCGGCTGTGGGACTGCCCTTCAACCCGGACTCGGACCTGCAGCTTCCGGTGTCTTTCACGCCTACGGCGAAGGGCAAGTTCACGAGTCACTACGCGCTTCGGTGGAGCGATCTGAACGGTAGCCACACGGTGGTCGTGACCGTCACCGGGACCGCTGGCTGACCGAGTCCGGGTAAGGCAGCTACTCGGGCCAGCGAGCCAGCTGCCGGCAGGCGGAGCCAGCTCAACGGCGCTTGCTGAGCGGGTCGGCGCTGAGAAGACGGACACATTGTAATAACAACGTCATCCAAACTAAGGTGCGCACCGTCAAAAGAGGGCAATCTCGTGTACCTGGGAGGATTGCCTAAACCCGACTTGGCACCATTTTTCGGTCAAGATCAGGCCAAGCGGTCAGCTCCCGCCCTCGCTGATCCTTGGGGAGACATCCGTGCGCATACGGGGAAATTTTCGCGTTCGCTATCATTCCGCCCGGCGGCTGGCACTAGCCGCGACCGGGCTCGTACTCCTCGTGGGCGCACTGCCCATCGTGGGCGGGGTTCTACCGGGCACGACCGGCGTCGCGCTTGCCGATGACGTCACCGCGTCGCAGAACCTGCTGCGGAACGGCTGGGACAACACCGAGACAGCCATGGGCCCATCGGTGGTCCCGAGCTTCCAGCAGCAGTGGACCGACACGTCATTGGGTGAGTCGGCCGCCAACGGCCAGACGGTTGCCGGCTCCGTGTACGCCCAGCCGCTCGTCCTTGGCTCGACGGTCATCATTGCTACTGAGAATGACCAGGTCTACGGGCTGAACGCGGGCACCGGCGCCTACGAGTGGCACACGTCGCTTGGCAGTCCCTACGACATCGCGAATGACCCCACGTTCAAGGCGGCGGGGTGCACCGACCTGGTCCCCAACATCGGCGTGACCGGCACCCCGGCGTATGACTCCACCTCCGGCGACATCTTCATGTTCGCGAACATCCTGACCAGTGGCGCGCCTGAGTACTACATGGTCCAGATGAATCCGACTACCGGGGCCGTCATCAAGAAGGTGGCGATTACCGGCCATCCCAGCAATGACTCGCACGTCACCTTCAGCGCCAAGTACAACATGGAGCGGCCTGGCGTACTGGTCATGAACGGATCCGTCTATGGGGCGTTTGCCTCGCACTGCGACACCAAGCCCTACGACGGCTACGTGGTGCGGGCGAGCATCTCCACTAACGGGGTGTCGCTGTGGAGCGACGAGTCGGGGGTCACCTACGACCAGGCCGGGATCTGGCAGGGCGGCGGCGGTCTCATGTCCGATGGGACCGGCCGGATCTTCCTTACCTCTGGCAACGGGGTGTCACCGGCGAAGGGTGCGGGCACCAAGCCCCCTGGCCAGCTCGCCGAGTCGGTGATCCGGCTGGCGATCAACAGCAACGGGACGCTGGTTGCGCAAGACTTCTTCAGCCCGGCCAACGCCCCCTCACTGGACGCCGCCGACAAGGACTACGGGTCCGGCGGACCAGTCGGGGTGCCGTTCACGGTGGCCGGCGACAACACGCTGGCCCAGATCGGCAAGGACGGCCGGATCTGGCTGCTCAACAGGAACGGCCTCGGCGGGCGCGAGCAGGGTTCGGGCGGGACCGACAACGACCTGTTTGTCGGCAAGGCTTATGGCGGTGAGTGGGGCCACCCGGCGGTCTTCGGCGACACCAACGCGACCCAGGCCAATTCCGGCACCACCCCCACCGACAACGACTTCCTGTTCTCTGTGGGCAAGGACGACGTCATGCGGGTGTTCCGGTTCGCGGTCACCAGCTCGAACAAGCCATGGCTGACCAACGTGGCCACCAGTTCGCTCAACTTTGGCTACACCTCCGGCTCGCCGGTTGTGACGTCCAACGGCGATGACCCCACCTCGGCGGTCATCTGGGCGGTCGACGCTCCGAACACCACCGACACAACGGGCGCAGGCTCGGAGCTCGAGGCATATGCACTCGGGAGCGTGGCCGCCAATGGGAGCACCCCATCCTCCTGCACCTCGGCCGCGCCGTGCACGCTCGACAACATCTGGCACTCCGGGACGTTCACCTCGGCCAAGTTCTCTATCCCGGCGACCAGCCAGGGCTGGGTTTACGTCGGCACTCGCGACGGCCACGTGCTTGCGTACGCAGCGCCAGGGGCCACCGCGCCGGCCGCGCCCTTGACGGCCACGCTGCCGAAGACGGCGGTCGGTGCCACCAGCACCCAGCCCGTGTCCGTCACCGCGAAGAAGTCGGTCACCTTTACTGGCGTGACCGCCAGCACCGGCACGTCCAACGCGACGACCACGGCGAGCCAGTTCGCCGCTGGCCAGGTGAGCGAGATCAAGGCGGGCAGCAGCACGCCGGTCCCAGTGACGTTCCCGGTCACGCTGGCCAAGGGTGACAAGCTGACCGTCCAGACGAAGTTCACCCCGGCCGCGCCGGGCGGGGCGAGCGGCGCGCTGTCGCTCAGCACGAACTCGACTAAGTTCCCCACCGTCAGCGTGCCGCTCACCGGCGAGGGAGTTAAGGACGGGCTTTACGCATCGCCGAGCGCGGAGACGTTCCCGCTGGCACCCGACCAGCACGTCACCCCGGTGCCGCTCGGGATCCAGATCCCGCAGACGATCGACATCTCCAACTACGGCACGACAACGCAAACCGTCACCTCGGTGACACCGCCATCGGCGCCGTTCAGCGCCAGCAACCTGCCCGTGGTCGGCACCAAGATCATCCCGGGCGAGACCATCGCTGTGCAGGTCGTGTTCGCGCCGAAGTCCATCGGGACCTCCACCGGCTCGTTCACGATCGCTGGCAGCAGCGGGTCGTCGGCGACGGTCAGCTTGTCGGCGATTGGCACCCCCGCGGTGAGCCAGCTGACAGCGACTCAACCGGTCGTGAACTTCGGGGCGATCCGGGTCGGCAAGAAGGCCACTGCCTACATCAATATTTCCAACACTGGCAACACCGAGAGCCTGGTCAACGGCGTCGAGTCCGTGGGCACGCCCTTCGGCGCACCGCTCCGTCCGTCGGCGCGGATGCCGTTCAACCCGTCCTCGGACTTGTTGCTCCCGGTCACCTTCACCCCGACCAAGGCCGGCAGATTCCGCACCAAATACGTGCTCACGTGGACGGACGTGAACGGCAAGCACACCCTGACCGTGATCCTCAAGGGCAGGGCGGTCTGATCGCCGGGGCCCGAGCAGGGCTGCGGCTGGCCTAGCCGAACGCCGCAAGGGAGCGGGGTCGCGTCAGCGGCCCCGCTCCTGCTCCTGAGCCGTGGACGAGCCGCCGGAAGGCGGGTCGGCGGACCGGCGCGTGCCAAGCATTGGGCGGAGGACACGGTGCGATAACGGTGTCAACGAAAGCTTGCTCCGGAGCGTCAAAGGTAGGCAATCTCGTTTCCTGGGGGCATCGCCTAAACCCGACTTGGCGTCAAACTCGGACCAAGCCCAGGTAAAGCTGTCGGCTCCCGCCTCGGTGACTTGGGAGAACTTACGTGCGTATATGGGGAACTTCACGCATTCGACAGCATTCCGCCCGGCGCCTTGGACTGGCCGCGACCGGGCTTGCACTCATCGCGGGCGTGCTGCCCGTAGTCGGCGGCGCTGTGCCGGGTACGACTGGCGCCGCGCTTGCCGATGACATCACCGCGTCGCAGAACGTGATGCGCACGAGCTGGGACCCGAACGAGTCGGCCCTGAGCCCTGGGGCAGTCAAGGGCTTCAACTCTGCGCCGCTATGGAATGCCACGGTGGATGGCGACGTGTACGCGCAGCCGCTCGTTATTGGCTCCACGGTCATCGTTGCCACCGAGAGCGACTGGGTCTACGGGTTTAACGCCACGTCGGGTGCGCAGCTCTGGGGTACGCGGCTCGGCAGTGCTTACCCGATCTCGAGCGTTTCCACGTTCTCGAAGTGCACCGACCTGGTGCCCAACATCGGCGTGACCGGCACGCCGGCGTATGACTCAAGCACGGGCGACATTTACTTCTTCGCCAACATCATGAACGGCAGCTCGCCCGAGTACTACATGGTCCAGATGAACCTGAGCGGGACCGTCCTCAGCAAGACCCCGATTACAGGCCACCCGAGCAACGACTCGCTCAACTTCAGCGCGAAGTACAACATGGAGCGGCCTGGCGTTCTGATCTACAACGGAGGCGTCTACGGGGCGTTCGCGTCGCACTGCGACACCAAGCCCTACGACGGCTACGTGGTCCGGGTCGACCAGACTTCTCATGCGACATCGATGTGGAGTGACGAGTCCGGGACCACCTACGACCAGGCAGGCATCTGGCAGTCTGGCGGCGGCATCATGACCGATCCCAACAATCCCTCTGCCGGGATCTTCGTCACGTCAGGTAACGGCGTGTCGCCGCCGAAGAGCTCGAAGCCGGGCGGTCAGCTGGCCGAGTCGGTGATCCGGCTCACGTACAACAGCGGCAGCAACACAATGTCGGCACAGGATTTCTTCAGCCCAGCGGCGGCGCCATCGTGGGACGCGTCGGACACCGACTACGGGTCCGGCGGCCCGGTCGACGTGGGCAACTTCACGGTGGGTGGCCTGGACACCGTGGTCCAGATCGGTAAGAACGGCCAGGCCTGGCTGCTCAACCGCAACAACCTCGGGGGCCGCGAGCAGGCGGCGGGCGGTAAGGACAAGGACCTGTTCGTGACCCAGGCCTACGGCGGGGAGTGGGGCCACCCGGCGATCTTCGGCGACACTAACGTCACTATCGCGAACTCGCACACTACCCCGACCGATAACGACTTCCTGTTTTCGGTGGGCAAGGACGACGTAATGCGGGTGTTCCGGTTCTTCGAGGCTTCCAACGGCACGGTGGGCCTGACGAATCTCGCCACCAGCTCGGTGACGTACGGCTACACCTCCGGGTCGCCCGTCGTGACCTCCAACGGCGCTGACGCGACGTCGGCGGTGATCTGGGAGGTCTTCACGCCGAACACCACCGGCAAGACAGGCGTGGGCTCGGAACTCGATGCGTACCAGCTTGGCAACGTCGCTTCGAACGGCACTACGCCGAGTCCGTGCTCGTCGACCCACATGTGCAAGCTGACGCCCATCTGGCACTCCAACACATTCACGGCGGCCAAGTTCACCATCCCCGCGACCAGCAACGGTTGGGTGTACGTCGGCACTCGTGACGGTCACGTGCTCGCGTTCGCCGCGCCCGGGTCGAAGTCCGCAGCGGCTACCACGACGGCCACCCTGCCGCAGACAGTGGTCGGCTCGACGAGCACCCAGGGCGTGTCGGTGACCGCGACGAAGACCGTCACCATCACCGGCGCGACCGCGAGCACCGGTGCCAATAACACGCAGACGACGACGGCTAACGAGTTCAGCGCCGGGCAGGCGAGCGTGACGAAGAGCGGCAGCAGCACCCCGACCAACGTGACGTTCCCGGTCACGCTGAACAAGGGCGACAAGCTGACCGTGCAGACGACCTTCAGTCCTGTGGTCGCGGGCGCGTCCAGCGGCACGCTTGCGCTGAGCACGAACTCGACCACGACGCCGCCCATCGACGTGCCCCTCACTGCCGAGGGCACGCAGCAAGGGCTCTACGCGCAGCCGAGCACCCAGACCTTCGTGTGGGCGCCCGACTGGCCCACCGTCGTTGACGTACCAGTCGGCGGCGCGAAGCCGGAGATCGTCACGATCTCCAACCTCGGCACCGTGACCGAGACCATCAAGTCGGTGATCCCGCCGACGGCACCGTTCAGCGCGCAGAACCTGCCCGTGGTCGGGACCAAGCTCAACCCAGGTGCGTCGATCGCTGTGCAGGTGACGTACACGCCGAAGTCGGCAGGGACGTCGACCGGGTCGTTCACCATCGTCGGCAGCAGCGGGCAGAAGGCCGTGGTCAGCCTCTCGGCGATCGCAACTTCGGCCGTGAGTCAGTTGACCACGGTGATCGACTCCACGCCCCCGACGGGCAGCCCTGCTATTTCGGAGAGCCCGTTGAGCTCTGGAACGGCGACCAAGCCTGGGGTGAACTTCGGATCCGTGACCGTCGGTACGAAGGCCACCGCCTACATCCAGGTCACCCAGAACGGCAACACCCCGGCCACGGTGACCGGAGTCGGGGTCTTGAGGGCGCCGTTTGCGGCGCCACTCAAGCCGGCTGTCGGGTTGTCGTTCAATCCGAGTGACGACCTGCTGCTTCCGGTGACCTTCACGCCGACGAAGAAGGGCACATTCACCGCGCGGTACAAACTCCTTTGGAGGGACGTGACCGGCAAGCACACGCTGGTCGTGACCCTCAGCGGCACTGGAGTCTGACAGCTCGCGTCGAGACGCATGGGTAGCAGCGGACTAGCTATCCAGTCGAGCGGCGGAACGGGGGCGCACACCAGCGCCCCCGTTTCAGTCTCTGGCGTCACTGCGAGCTGGCGAAAGAGACCGACACAGTGCGATAACAGCGTCATCCAAACACCCCTGCGGAACGTCAATTAAACGCAATCTCGTGTCCAGGGGGGAGTCGGCTAGTCCCGGCTTGGCGGTTTCTTCCTCGCCAGCGCCAAGATCGGGCGAAGCTCCCAACTGCCGCTCGCGCCCGGGGCGGCCTCGCCCGCCGTCGCGACGACGGCTACCCTCCCGCGGACGGCGGTCGGCACGACCAGTAGCCAGGCGGTGTCCGTCACGGCGACGAAGCCCGTCACGTTTACCGGTGCGATCGCCAGCACTGGCGCCAACAACGCCCAGACGACGACGACCAGCGAGTTCGCCGTCGGCCAGGTGAGCGAGATCAAGAAGGGCAGCAGCACAGCGGTCCCGGTGACGTTCCCGGTCAGCCTGGCCAAGGGCGACAAGCTGACGGTTCAGACGAAGTTCACACCGGCGGTCCCTGGCGGAAGCAGCGGCTCGCTGTCGCCGAGCACTAGCTCGTCCACCTTCCCGACCGTGGCCGTCCCGCTGATCGCGGAGGGCATCGAGGACGGACTGTACGCGACGCCGTCAACGCAGACGTTCCCGCTGGCGCCCGACCAGGGTGTCATCCCGGTACCGCTCGGGATCCAGATTCCCCAGACGGTGAACATCTCCAACCTCGGCACGACCACGCAGACGATTACCTCGGTCACGCCGCCGTCGGCTCTGTTCACCATCACGAACGTGCCGGCTGTCGGCGCGACGATTCCCCCTGGCCAGACGGTCACCGTGCAGGTGATGTACGCGCCGACATCGGTGGGAACGGCTACCGGCTCCTTCACGATCGCTGGCAGCAGCGGGGCGTCGGCCGTGGTCAACCTGTCGGGGGTGTCGACCAGCGCCCAGAGCCAGCTGACGGCCACCGATCCCGTGGTGAACTTCGGGACCATCAAGGTAGGCAAGAAGGCACGCGCCTACGTTCAGGGTCACGAACACGGGCAACACTCAGAGCCTCGTGCAGCGCACCTCTGCCGTCGAGGCGCCGTTCGGCACGCCGCTGAAGCCGTCGGCGGGCATGCCGTTCAACCTAGACTCGACTTGCTGATCCCGGTGACGTTCACCCCCACTAAGAAGGGGATGTTCACGACTCGATACAAGATCATCTGGAGGGACGTGAACGGCAGGCACACCCTGACCGTGACCCTGACCGGGGTGGCGACCTGACCGGGATGGCGACCTGACCGGGGTGGCGACCTGACCGCCAGAGTCCGGACCGAGTTCCTGGCGGGATAATCGAGCCTGCACGAGGAACGGGGGCGCACACCAGCGCCCCCGTTCCCATCTTGGTGGGTTTGTCGGTTTTGCCAGAGCTGACGGACTGGTGCGCGCCGACGGTCAGGGAAGCAACGCAGATCGCCTATTCTTCGCATTGTGATCACCGAAGGCAGCCGTCAGCTCGCTGACCTGGCACCATCGCCCGAGCGCTCCGTCCTGGCCATAGAGCCTCCGGGCGTGGAGCCGGGCATGTGGGCAGGCGCGCCGAGCGCGGTTCGCGATGGCGATCAGATCGTCATGGCGTACCGGCTCCGGCGGCCGATTGGCCACGGCCGGGGCTATGCCGTGGTGGTCGCGCGGTCGGCTGACGGCGTGGATTTCGAGACCATCCAAGTGATCACCAAGACTGAGATGGACACTGAGTCGCTTGAGCGGCCGACGCTAGTGCGGACCCCGGCTGGCGGTTGGCGGCTCTATCTCAGCTGCGCCACGTGGGGGACCAAGCACTGGCGTGTCGAACTGCTCGAGGCCACGGCGCCCGACGCCTTTAACGCTCGGCAGAGCGCCGTTGTCCTGCCTGGCGATGCCGTCACGGCGGTCAAGGACCCGGTGATCGTCAGCCGGTCGGGCGTGTGGCACCTGTGGGCGTCGGTACATCCGCTCGCCGACTCCGCCAACACGGATCGGATGACGACCGGCTATGCGACCAGCTCGGATGGTATCGACTGGACGTGGCATGGCCACGCGCTGACGCCGCGGCCGGGCGAGTGGGACTCGCGCGGCGTGCGGGTCAGCGCGGTCCGCTTCACGCCCGGTGAAATTGTGGCCTACTACGACGGCCGGGCTAGCGCAGCGGAAAACTACGAAGAGCGCACTGGCGTTGCCATCGGCGAGTCGCCGGATGCGCTGGCGGCGATCGGCACGGTTCCGGTGGGAGCGCCGCCTGATGGCCGCGGTGGCCTGCGCTACCTGGACATTGTGGACCTCGGGAATGGCCGCGAGCGCTGGTACTACGAGGTGACCAGGCCAGACGGCCGCCACGAACTGCGGACTGAGCTGCGCTAGAAGGCGTCGGCGGGCTAGAACTCGCGCGGCCTGCCGTTGCGGGCCTGCCGCTGGCCGACCGGCCTGGCGCCGACGAGGCCGCCAGAGTCTTCGCGCGGCAGGAGCCAGTTGCTGTAGTCCTGACCGGTGACATCCTCCAGCAGCCGGATATCGGCTTCGAAGTAGGGGAGCAAGGCTTGGCGCTGCTCCCACGTCAGCGGCTGGCGCGGGGCTGCCCCCTCCTGGAGGCTGCTTTCCAGCCGGTCGACCATGGCCTTGCCGCGATGACCGGGCAGCCGCGCCGTGATCGCCGACGCGGCCCGCACAGCCCTGGACACGTACTGGTGCCGCAGTGTTTGCTCGGGATGCGCCGTGACGTTCTCACGTGGCAGGCGGTCGATCAGCCCCTGGCCTACGCCCAGAAAACCGCATATCCGGTCGAGCGTGCCTGGCGGATCGTCGACGAGGTCGCGGTAGCGGAAGACCATTACCTGCTCGCCCGGGAAGACCGTGTACAGATGCCGCACCTGCTGTCCGTAAAGGCCGACGCGCTTGTAGTGCCAGAAGTCCGCCCAGCCGGCCGCGACCCGCTGGTCCTCAGCCGCGCAGGCCCGCAAGAAGTCGTCGATCGGATCCAGCCCGGCTGACCAGAGGTGAGTCCAGTTCGAGTGTGCTCGCTCGACCGGATCCCGCACCACGATGATCAGGCGCGCATGCGGGATCAGAGTCCTGATGCGTTGCTGCGCGTCATGTCGGTAGAGATAGAACGGAGTTGACTCGCCGCGTAGCGTTCCGGGCGCCGCAGCGTCGAAGAGGGCTTCGTAGTCCGGTCGCTGCCAGACGTGCTCGCGGTAGGTCTTCGCGTCACCTGGGCCGCCTTGCATCGGCGGCGGCCCGTCGGTCAGGAAAAACTTGGGCTCCTTGACCGTGGAAAGGTAAAGCTCCGGGTGCTGGGCCAGCGCGGCGTGAAGGGCGGTCGTACCCGCCTTGGGCGCACCCGCTACGAAGAAGTCCGGCAGCGCCACGGCTTCCTCCCAAACGGTAAACCCCATTAGATCTATAGGATATGTCTGCGATACTTGAGCGTTACCCCAAACCGCCCCGGCGATGCATGGGCAGAGGGCCGATATTGGCAGGCTGCGGTGCCCGTGGCAGCTGCCGCTGGGCGCCTGGGCCAGCCGGGAAGCTGGCAGCATCGCCCTGAGCTGTGGGGCGAGCCTGAGCTGGCGGGCCAACCTGAGCTATGGAGCGGGCCTGTGCTGCGGAGCCGGCCTGTGCTGCGGAGCCGGCCTGTGCTGCGGAGCGGGCCTGTGCTCCGGAGCGGGCCGGTGCTGTGGAGCGGGCCTGGGGCGCGAGGGCATCGGCGAAACGGTCGACTGACAGCACGGGCACGCACCCGCTACCATCCAGTTCGCCGGCAATGGCCACGTCGGCGCTGAAGCCGGCGGCAGCTAGCTCGGTACCGCTGCTACAGCTAGCCAGCGCCTGGTCCAGCGTCGCCTCGATCGCGTGCCACCCCGCAGCGGCCGAGCGAGCTTCTGGGCTCAGCGCGGTGACGCCGAGGCGGTCCAGGGCAGCGATGACGGCTCCCGCGCCCCATAGGTCCTCGACGGCCGGCCGCAGCGTGCCGTCAGGCCAGCGCTCGCCGGCCGCGATGACTGCGATGACCGGCCGACGGCCGGACGCACCCGGCCGGGCCGGGCCGCCCGACGCGCCTGGCTGAGCCGCCAGCCACGTGGCGACCGCCATGCGACTGCGGAGACACGCCGCCACGATCGGTACGCCCGAGCGCGCCAAGGCTGCGGCGAGTGCGGAGCCATTGGGCGACGGCAGGACAATCCGGTCAAGGCCGGCAGCGGCCCTGACCGAGGCTGGTGACAAGCTCACTACCCGGTGATCGGCCATCGCCGCCCCGGTGGCGATGCGGGCCTCGGATCGGCCTACTGCCAGGACGGCCTCATGCTGGCGCGCGTATTGGTGGGCTGATTCGTCGCGCCACGGATACGGGAACACCTCGGCGCCCTGATCCACAGCCACGCTCACAGTGGTGCAGAAGCTCAGCACGTCGACGATGACCGCATAGTCGGCCTGCTGGCTGATCGCTTCTGCGCCCTTTGGGCCCCATTCCATGCGCACAGCGAACTGTCGCTGGTCGTGCCGTTCGCCCATCAGGGCACTGTCTCACCCCAGCCTCACCCCTGCGCGGCCGGCCGCGTCCCTCCCCCGTGAATGTCACACCTCCGCGCTAACGTGCAGTTCATAGGCGGAAGGGGAGTGGAGATGGGCGCTGTGGATCAGACGCTGACTGGCGAGCGGGCGGACCTTGCGGAGACCCTGGCCAAGCACCGGAACTTTTTGCGGTACACAACCAGGGATATGTCGGATGAGCAGGCGGCGCTGCGCGCGACAGTCAGCGAGCTTTGCCTGGGCGGGATCGTCAAGCACGTCACCGCCGTCGAGCGTCAGTGGGCGAGATTCATCGTGGAAGGCCCGGTCGCCATGGGCAGGTGGGACGAGGCTGGGCGCATGCAGGAATGGCTTGACGGCTTCCGGATGCTGCCGGGCGAGACGCTCGCGGGCCTGCTGGACGACTACGCGGCTGCCGCCAGACAGACCGACGACCTGGTGGCGACGCTGCCTGACCTGGATGCCTCCCAACCACTGCCCGAGGCGCCATGGCACGAGCCGGGCGCGCGCTGGTCCGCACGCCGCGTACTACTGCACGTCATGGCGGAGACGGCACAGCACGCAGGGCACGCTGACATCATCAGGGAAGCCATCGACGGCGGCAAGACCATGGGCTGATCGAGCTGGCGAGGCGGCACTAGGCGGGGGCGCTCGCCTAGCGGTCGTGCGGTCGGGTAAAGATCGGGTGTGACCGCCGACCATGCGCGCCTCGAGCCACCCGCGGATCTTTCGCCGATGATGGCCACGTCGGGTGCGCTGCCCGCCGACGATGTCGGCTGGGCGTACGAGATGAAGTGGGACGGGTTGCGCGCGCTCGCGTTCGTCTCCGGTGGTCAGATCAGGCTGACGTCCAGGACGGCGCGCGACATCACGTTCGTCTACCCAGAGCTGGCTGGCCTAGCGGTGGCAGTCGGCGCCGATCAGACGGTCCTCGATGGTGAGATTGTCGCTTTCGGCGGCGGCCCCTGGCCCGATTTTGAAGCGCTCCAGCAGCGGATGAACATCAGCACGGCGGCGCAGGCACGGGTACTTGCGGCGCAAGTCCCGGTCACCTACGTCGCCTTCGACGTGCTGTGGCTCGACGGCCGCGCCTTGCTGGACGAGCCGTACGCGCGGCGACGTGAACTGCTTGAGAGCCTGGGCCTGGAAGGCGGTCGCTGGCAGGTACCCCCGGCATTCGTCGGCGAGTCCGGTGCCGACATCCAGGCCGTGTCACTGCAGCAGCACCTCGAAGGCATCATGGCCAAGAGGCTCAGCTCGAAGTATGAGCCGGGCCGACGGACGACGTCCTGGCGCAAGATCAAGAACGTGCGCCGCCAGGAGGTCGTCATTGGCGGCTGGAAGCCCGGCGAGGGCGGCCGGGCTGGCTGGATCGGATCACTGCTGGTCGGTGTGCACGATGAGCAGGGGGCGCTGGTCTACAGCGGGCACGTCGGAACCGGGTTCACGCAACAGACGCTTCGGATGCTGGGCGACAGGCTGGCCACACTTCACCGTGATACCTCGCCGTTCGCGGGTACCGTCCCGCCTGAGGACGCGCGCTTCGCGCGGTGGGTCGAGCCGGAGCTCGTGGCTGAGGTGGCGTTTGCCGACTGGACGAACTCCGGGCGGCTCCGCGCACCTGCCTACAAGGGACTGCGCAACGACAAGGACCCGGCGGAGGTCATCCGTGAGCGCTGACACGCGGAAGGTGCAGGTCGAAGTAGACGGGCGCACGCTGACGCTGTCCAACCTGGACAAGGTGCTATATCCGGCGGCCGGATTCACCAAGGCGCAGGTTATCGACTACTACCTGCATGTCGCGCCGGTCCTGCTGCCGCACATCGCTTCGCGCGCGGTGACGATCAAGCGCTACCCCGAAGGCGTAGACGCCAGCTTCTTCTATCAGAAGAATGCCCCGGCCCACCGGCCCGACTGGGTACCCACAGCTAGGCTCGCGTCGCCAGGCTCGACCAAGTCGCGGGAAACGATCGAATACCTCCTCGGCGGCGACCTGCCGACGCTGATCTGGGCGGCCAACCTGGCCGCGCTGGAGCTGCACACGCCGATGTGGCGGTACCCGCACCTAGGCGAGCCCGATCTGCTCGTCTTCGACCTGGACCCTGGCCCGCCTGCCACCATCGTGGAATGCTGCGAGGTCGCGCTACTGCTCCGGCCTCTCCTCACCGAGCTTGGGCTCACGCCCGTCGCGAAGACGTCTGGCGGCAAGGGGCTCCAGTTGTACGCCGCCGTGGCCGACGTGACTTCGCAGGAGACCAGCGACCTCGCTAAGGAACTAGCCGAGCGGCTAGAGCAGGAGCAGCCCAAGCTGATTGTGTCGCGGATGACCAAGGCGCTGCGGCCGGGCAAGGTCCTGATCGACTGGAGCCAGAACAATGCGGCGAAGACAACCGTCGCGCCCTACTCGCTGCGAGCCCGGCCACAGCCGACCGTATCGACGCCGGTCAGGTGGGACGAAGTCGAGGCGTGCAAGCGTGCCGCTGACCTCGTGTTCACTGCCAACCAGGTGGTCGAGCGCGTCGAGGCGGACGGCGACCTCTTCGCTGCCGCGTTGTCCGGATAACGGCAGCTGACGGGGCGGCGTCGCGGCGCGCGAGCGGGCGGCAAGAAAAGCTTCACCGGCGCATATTCGAGTTACATCCCCGTTGCCGAGGTGTTACTCGCCCCGCGAAGCGACGTCGACGTGCAGTGCATTCGGGCGCCGTGAGCGCTGCATCCGATTGTTGAATTGCAGCACCGTTACGGTCGCTGAGATGCGCAAATAGCCGATGACGCCGCAGTGACTGGCCTGACGGCCGGACCTGACCAGCGACATCTCACTGTTTCCCGAGCGGGCGCAAACGCTGGCATGCCGCGCTCTGCGCCGAAGTATGGTGCTTGCGCAATTACGCAGTCGACTGGCAATTTGTCGCTCTAGGCCAGGGAGCCCGGCATGCGATTCAGCGTCCTCGGACCCGTATTAGCTGAAGCTGATGACGGCACGCCGCTGGTGTTTGCGCGGCCTTCACAGCGGCGCACGCTAGCAGTGCTGTTGCTTTGCACGCGGCAGCCGCCGACGAGGACGCAGCTGATCGATGCGCTGTGGGGCGAAAGCCCGCCCGGCGACGCCGAGACCGCGCTGCGTGTGCGCATACGTGAACTCAGGCGTGTGCTGGCCGGTCGCGATCGCCTGATCACGCATCAGGCTGGGTACCGGATTCTGGTCGAGCCTGAGGAACTCGACACCGTCAGCTTCGGGGACCTCGCCGCTCAGGGCCGAGCCGCGCTCGACGGCGGCCGTGCCGAAGAGGCGGCCCGCTTGCTCACCCAGGCATGCGGCCTGTGGCGTGACCCGCCCCTCATCGATCTGCCGGATACACCGGTCATGCGCCTGACCGCGGGGGCGCTGCTCGAGCAGCGGCGCGATGCGCGGGAGTGGCTCGTCGACGCGCGGCTCGCACTCGGCCAGCACCACGACGTACTCGAGCAGATCCGCGCGGTGATCGCCGCGGATCCGCTGGCCGAGCATTCGCACGTGCAGCTCATGCTTGCCCTCTACCGGTGCGGCCGCAAGTCAGCGGCACTAGCCGCCTACACCCGGTTGCGAGACTTGACCACACGCGAATTCGGTCAAGACCCAGGTCCCGAAGCGCAGGCCCTGTTGCGACAGATGCTGGCCGACAGCCCGGACCTGTTGTTCAGGTCACGCCCGCTGCCTGGCTCTGGGGCGGCCGGCCGGCCTGGGCACCCGTTTGCCGACTGTCTGCACCGCCATCGGACTTCACCGGGCGCGTCGCCGCAATCGAGGCATCGGCCCGGCGAAGGCCGGCGACCAGCCTCGCCGTGACGGTCATCACTGGGGCCGCCGGGGATTGGCGAGCTGGCCGCTAACGCACTGCTAACCAGGCGCTCACGGACCAGTCCTACGGTGCAGAACGCTGGCTCTCCCAGCAACAGCCGCTCGGCGGGCACCGCCGGAACAGCAGAATCCGTGGAGTGCTGAATGACGTCGCGACGACCCTCGCCCCGTGCGCCAGGAGACAACGGCTGCCGTAGCCGATTGCCGAGACGGCGCTGGCCCCTAGCCGTCGCGAGCGCCGGCCTTGTCCCCGCGCTCGCCGGATGCGTGGGGAGCGCTGAGGCGGTGCGGCTGCCGGCCAAGCTGGTTACAACGTCGGCAGCGATCAGCCCGCGTTCCGTCATGACACAGCGGCAGCGGGTCGTCGCGGCTCTCGTCGACTACACGGCGGCGCTGGCCCGAGCCGACGAGTCCCGGAGCACTTCCAGTGCACGCCGGTTGCTGCGGCCGTACCTCGTGGCCAGCCGGATCGACGGTCTCGTCCAGGCGATGAGCGCGATCTGGGCTCGTGGCCAGAGCTTCTACGGGCAGGACGTGCTGCATGTATCGAGCGTGACCATCGCGGGCCAGCACGCGTTCGTGCACGACTGCGACAACACCAGCGGGATGGGCCTGGTCAGCACCGCCACCGCCCAGACAGTGCCGGGCTCAGTTGGCACGTCGCGCGTCAACCTTGTCACGCGCCTCGATCTGGTCTCCGGTCATTGGCTGGTGCAGTTCCAGCTGGTCGAGGACGTGCCATGTACTCCGTGACGCGCGCTTCACGGCCGCTGCTCAGCCTGCTAGCCGCGCTTGTGCTGGCAGCTAACCTCGCCGCCGCCGACGCGGCATCGGCGGCGGCGAGCGGCGGCGGTGGCACTGGCGGCTGTAATCCCTACGTCGACGGCACCGTCATCCCGGTGCCATGCTCCTCTGGATCCGGGAGCAGCGGCATGGGCGGTGGCGGCAGCGGCGGGCCAGGCGGCAGTGGCGCAACCGTGAACAACACCTGCACGACGATCGCGCTCGACGGGGTCCAGGCGGAGAATCTCGGTTTGTCCTGGTCCCCGCCTAAGGGCCAGAGCTGGGCGCTGCTGTATTGCCCAGGCGGCGCGCGCCCGTTCGCGCCCGCCGTTCTGGTCAACAATGCGACCGGAACGCCAGCGGTCACGCCGCAGCAGCTTCTCACTACGGCTCGGGGCGAGCTTCACGTGCCGTACCTGAGCCCGAGTACAGCGCCGCCGCGCGGACACGACGGACTCGTCGGCTTGCCCGAGTGGTTCTGGATGGCAGCCAGCAGCTGGCACGCGCGGACCGTGAGGGTGACTGCGGGTCCGGTCTGGGCTTCCGTCACGGCCGCGCCGGTCGGCCTTACTTATCAGCCCGGCGCCGGCCTCAGCCCGGTCAGCTGTACCGGGCCAGGGACTGCCTACGACGCCCGCAGGCCAGCAGCAGCGCAGCATACCGACTGCTCCTATACCTACCTGACACCCTCGACCGGCCAACCCGGCAACGCCTACCAGGCGTCGGTCACTGTGACCTGGAAGGTCACCTGGACCGGCTCCGGCGGGGCTGGCGGGGTTCTGGATGCGGCCTTATCAGTTCCGGTCGGCTTCACCGTTCCCGTCGCACAAGGAGAGGCGCTGGTTATCAGCCCATGAGCAACCACCATCCGGCGGGAGTCGGGACCGCGTACTTCCCCGAGACTGACATCGCCCCGAACGGAACGGGCCGCGGCGGCATCGATAGCCGGGACACCGGTCGGTTGCGCGGGCTGCCGCGGCGGCGGCGGCCCGCGATGATCGCGCTTGCCGTGGCGATGGCTGGGGCCGGCGTGGTTGTGTCCGCGGCTGTCTACCAGCGAGCTGACCATCAGGTCGCCGTCATCATGGTGACGCAGCCGGTACCGGCCGGCGCGGTAATCACCCCGGCAGACCTGGCGGGCACGACCATCACCGTCGGATCCGGCATTCAGGTCATCCCCGCAGCACAGATCCATCAGGCCAGCGGTGAAATCGCGGCAGTAGCGCTGCGACCCTCGACCCTGCTCGCGCCGTCGGACCTGACCACCACGCAGCCGCCGGCACCCGGCCAGGAGCTCATCGCCGCGCCTACCAAGCCCTACGCGCTGCCGGCCAGCGGTCTCGAGCCGGGTGATCACGTGCTCGTCGTCGCGACGCCGGGACAGCAGGGCCAGGCCGGCTCGTCGGCTGGCGCGCCATCCCTGAGCGCGCCAGTGGCTGGCGTAGTCGAGGCCGTGAACGGCGTCCCCGATCAAGACGGATTCGACGTCGTCGACCTGCTGGTCAGTGACGGTAGCGCTGTTGCGGTTGCCAGTCAGGTCTCCACCGGTCAGTTCGCGCTCATCGTGACGAAGCGGGGCTAGGAATGGGAGAGCTCTATGCGCTGGTATCTGCCGGCGGGTCGCCCGGAGTAACGACAGCGGCGGTCGCACTCGCCTTGGCATGGCCGTCGCCAGTAATCGTCGCGGAGTGCGATCCAAGCGGAGGCGACGTCCTGGCCGGCCTCTTGACAGGTCACGTGCCGGCTAGTCAGGGCCTGATGGAGTACGCCATCGAGGCCGGACGCGACGGCCGCGCTGCCGCGGCGGCTCTTGGCGCGCAGCTGATCCCGCTGGATGCCGACCGGACCAGGATGGTGCTGCCTGGACTCACCGATCCGCGCCAGGCGATGGGCCTCGCATCAGCGTGGCCGGCGGTGGCCGCAGCGCTCATGGCGCAGGATGCCGACGTCATCGCGGACTGCGGACGGCTCGACGCCGGCCCCGGCCAGCCGCTGGCCATCTTGTCGGCGGCGCGCACCGTCGCGATCGTGCTGTGCCCGACGCTTCGGCAAGTGTGGTCGGCACGATCGCGAGTCGACATCCTGACGCAGCTCATCGCCGGCAAAACGCGGCTGGCGCTGCTGCTGACCGGGCGCGGCACACATTCAGCGCGCGAGGTCGCCCACGCGCTCGGCGTCCCCGTCGCGGCCTCGTTCCCGGACGACGCGCGGAGCGCGGCCCTGCTCTCTGACGGCCTCGGCGGCCAGCGGACCGTTGCATCGGGTGCACTTCTGCGATCCGCCCAGGCCGCTGGCAACGCACTACGTGGCTACGAACCCGCCACTAAGCATCAGCCCGCCGCCGTCGGTGGTGTTCGATGAGCCTGAACTGGCCTGTGCGGCCGCGAGCCGACCCAGTCGGCGTTACTCCGGGTACTCGTCCTTCCGCCAGCTGCGGGGCTCGGCAGGTTGTGCTTTCGGCGTTCGGTCCAGCAGGAAGCTGAAGTACGGCGCCACGAACGGGTCCGGCGCCGACACCGTGTAGGTGTGGTAGACGGTTCCGTTCTCGCGCGCGAAGGCGATCCAGCTCGGGTTTTCGCGCAGCCCGTCCTTCAGCTCGGCCCCGATCTGGCCTGACCAGTCCTGGAGCCAGCCCGGCGGGTTGTCGATCACCTCCCTGAGCTCGGGAATCTGCTCTGCCTGCTCCTCAGTGACCGCGAGCCCGAAGTCGAAGGCGAAGTCGGTGTTGTAGGTGGAGACGTAGGGGAACTGCCAGCCCATCCGCCGCTTGTAGGCGGTCAGCTGCTCGATCGGCGCCCGCGAGATACAGAGCAGCGTCACATCGCGGTGGCTCAGGTGGACGCGTGAGCCGTCGAGACCGTCGGCCAGGCCGGTGCACCCGGGGCAGGCGCCGAGCGTGTAGTCGGGGCCGAACATCATGTTGTAGGCGAGCAGCTGTGAGCGCCCGTCGAAGAGTTCGGCGAGGGTCTTCCTGCCTTCCTCGGTGTCGAACTCGTACTCCTTCTCGACCCGGACCCAGGGGAGATCGAGACGCTTGCTCTTGATCTCCTCATCTCGCTCCGCCTGCTCGGCCTCGAGCCTCGCCAGCTCGTCCCGGGCCGCCTGCCACTCCTCGCGGGTACCGATCCTGTGCTCGGGCATCTCATCTCCCACCTGTCGGACGCGATGCGCTCAGGCGCAAGGCGAATCATCGTCTCGGTCGGACGCTACCCGGATCACGAAATGTAATCCGCGGCTACCCGGGAACTCATCGCAGACGGGCCCTGGGACAGATTCCACAGGGGAGTCCGAACCTCGGGGTTGACGGGCTGCTCGTCACAGAGTGACGCGCTGCGAGCCGATCAGGGCTCGATGTTCTCCAGATCCTCCAGCAGACTTAGGTGACTTGGCTCCCAGCCGAGTGTCTGCCGGGTGTGGGCGCTCGATGAGGGCTGGTCGGTCGCGAAGATCGGTCCGAGCGTGCCGAAGGTCTCCTGCGGCATCGCTTCGACCGGTAGCCCCAGCCGTCTGCCGATGACCGTGGCGATGTCGGCCACGGCGTCGCCCTGGTCACTGACCGCGTGCCACGCGGTCCCGGCCGGCGCCTTCTCCAGAACCAGCCGGAAGAGGACGGCCGCGTCAAGCGCGTGAACGGCCGGCCAGCGTTGGGCGCCGTCGCCCGGATAGCCCGACACTCCGCTGCGGCGTGCCATTTCGGTGAGCAGGCCCGCGAATCCGCCCCTACCCTCGTTGTGCACAGTGCGGGGTAGGCGGACGGCCGAGCTCCTGACTCCGCGCGAAGCTAGGTCTAGGACCGCCATGACCGAGCGGCTGCGACCGCCAACCGGCCCGTCGGTCGGCAGCGGGTCGGCCTCGGTGGAGGCGCGGCCTGGGACGTAGGGCGTGCCCGAGACTGTGATGAGGGGTCGGCCGCTGTCGATGAGCTCCTGGCCGAGGGCTGCGAGCGCGGCGCTCTCCTCGGTGACCGCCGCGGCGAGGGCGGCGGGGCTGCTGAAGTCGTTGGCGAAGGCCAGGTGGATCACCCCGTCAGCCTTGGCGGCGCCGGCGCGGAGCGTGCCCAGATCGGCGAGGTCGCCGCGAATGGTCTCGGCGCCGGCGGTCTCAAGGGCCGTCGCAGACGAGTCGGAGCGGGCGAGGGCGAGAACGGTGTGGCCGTTGCCGAGTAGCTCGGCGATGACGGCGGAACCGATCAGCCCGGTGCCGCCGGTGACGAAGACCTGCATGAGGTTCTCCTCAAAAGTGATGGGATCTTTGTCTCATCACTGTAGCAGAGCGATGAGACAAAGGTCGCATCACCTAGGATGGGCTCATGGCTCGATGGGAACCTGGCGCACGAGAGCGGATGGTCCTAGCTGCTGTGGACCTGTTCACCGAGCAGGGCTACGACGCCACGACGGTCGCGCAGATCGCTGAGCGCGCCGGGGTCACGAAGAGCACATTCTTCCGGCACTTTCCCGACAAGCGCGAACTCCTCGTGGCGGGGCAAGAAGCGCTGAGCCGGCTGCTGAGCCAGGGGATCGCCGAGGCGCCGGAAACCGCGAGCCCGCTGGAGGCAGTCGCGGCCGGGCTCGTGCGGGCGTCGAGCGCTATGGGCCCGATGAACCGCGACCTCGGCCCTCGCCTGAAGGCAGCGGTCGCGGCCAGCGCCGAGCTTCAGGAGCGCGACGCCCTCAAGAGCGTGGGCCTCGCAGCGGCAATGACCGATGCGCTTGTGGCACGGGGCGTGCCTGACCCGATCGCGCATCTTGCAGGGGAGATGGGCGTCCTCGCGTTCAAACGTGGCTACTCCGAATGGCTGGAGGCCGACCGCGACACCGAGGGCGGACTGGCGCCTTACACCACTGCTGCCCTCGAAGACCTACGCAAAGCGAGTGCGTCACTCAGCTGAGCAGATCTCACCTTCGGCAGCCGGCGATGGCTTCGACGAGTCGGATCGTTCACGAACGGCGTACCAGAAAGTCTTGAAAGACATCCGCGAGGCGGTGTCGGATCGGGGCAGGGGTGTTCGTAGCAGGGGTGAGCGGCCGTCCAGGAGGGCGTCCCAAAACACAGGAGATCCGAGATGATGCTGTACCTGGTTTCCGTGATCGACGACACGGCCGGCTTCGCCACCCCGGACGAGATGGCGGCCATTGACGTGTTCAACGACCAGCTCAAGGCGGAGGGTCACTGGGTCTTCGCCGGTGGCCTCGCGGCGCCCAGCTCTGCCACCGTCGTCGACAACCGGGGCGATGAGCCGTTGTTCACCGACGGGCCGTTCGTGGAGTCGAAGGAGTATCTCGCCGGATTCTGGATCATGGAGGCCCCCGACCTCGATGTGGCGCTCAAGCTCGCCGCCGATGGGTCGAAGGCCTGCAACCGGAAGGTCGAGGTGCGACCGTTCGCGGGCGAGTGAGCGTGGTCGACGTCCGGGAGGCGATCACCCGGGCACACCACGAGGAGTGGGCTCGGGTAGTCGCCTCCCTGGCCAGGCGTTTCGGTGACCTCGACATCGCCGAGGAGGCGGCGGCCGAGGCGTTCGCGACTGCGGTGGTGCGGTGGCCGGCCGACGGCGTGCCCGCCAACCCCGGCGCGTGGCTGACCACCACCGCCAACCGCAAAGCCATCGACCGGATCCGGCGCGAGAACAAGCGCTACGACAAGCAGAAGGAGGCTCAGCTGTTGTACGACAACGACTCGCCCGAGCCTCTCAACTCGGTCGGCGACGAGCGGCTCCGGCTGATCTTCACCTGCTGTCACCCGGCGCTCGCGATGGAGGCGAGGGTGGCGCTGACGCTGCGCATGGTCGCCGGTCTGACCGTGCCCGAGATCGCCCGCGCCTTCCTGGTGCAGGAGCCGACCATGGGGCGCCGGATCACCCGCGCGAAGGTCAAGATCAAGGAGGCTCGTATCCCCTACCGGGTGCCGTCCGCGGAGGATCTCCCGACACGCGTCTCCGGCGTACTCGCCGTCCTCTTCCTCGTCTTCAACGAGGGCTACCTGGCGACCGGCCCCGACACCGATCCCGTACGTAAAGACCTGACCGCCGAGGCGATCAGGCTCACTCGCCTGATCTGTGACCTCATGCCGGAGGACGGTGAGGTGGCCGGGCTGCTGGCGCTGATGCTCCTTATCGAGGCCCGCCGCACCGCCCGGGTTTCGGCGAGCGGCGAGCTGGTCACCCTCGACGAGCAGGACCGCGGAGCCTGGGACACGGCGCTGATCGCCGAGGGCCACCGGCTGGTGCGTGAGCGCCTAGCCGCCCGGGTGGCTCCGGGTCGCTACCAGATCCTCGCAGCGATCAACGCTGTGCACACCTCAGCCCGCGACGTACGCGACACCGACTGGTCGCAGGTCGTCGCCCTCTACGACCAGCTCGTTCACCTCGACCCCTCGCCGATCATCGCCCTCAACCGGGCCATCGCGGTCGCCGAGCTTGACGGCCCGGAATTGGCGCTGGCAGCCGTCGACCGTCTCGAGTACAAGTTGGCCGGCTATCACCCCTACCATGCGACCCGCGCCGACCTGCTGCGTCGGCTGGGCCGCAGTCAGGAGTCGCGTGCGGCGTACGACAAAGCCATCGAGCTCGCGGGCAACACAGCAGAGACCGCATACCTGACACGCCGCCGCGACCAGCTGGGGTAGCGCTCGCGAAAACGGCGCGCTTACACGGTGCTCCTGAACGCCACAACATCCCGTGATGGGTGCCAAGGGATAGCCTGACGAGGTCGACGTTACGAGCACATTCCCGCCCGTAGGAGCCTTGAATGAAGCTGCCGAACGAGCCAGCTGATTTCGAAGCCGGCGACGGAACGCTGCTCGAACCCAATCCTCCTCGATCGGGTGCTCGAACTGACGCGATCGACTACTCACCGGTGCTCGGGGGCACGACTGATCAGACCGCCTTGGTCGTCAAGGAGCTGACCAAGCGTTTCGGACAACGGACCGCCTTCTCCGACGTCTCCTTCCAGGTCGCCTACGGCGAGGTGTTCGGGTTCTTAGGCCCCAACGGCGCTGGCAAAACCAGAACCGTGCGCACGCTCGGCACTTTGATCGCCGCGACCTCCGGCGCTGCGACCGTGGCGGGGATCCCGCTCAACGCGGAGAACGGGGCGGACATCCGCAAACGCATCGCGGTCATGCCCGAGTCGCCCGGTCTCTACTGGCGCCCGACGGTGACTGAGAACCTGGAGTACTTCGCCGGTCTCTACGGTCTGCGCCAGGCCGGCCCGCGGATCAAGGACGCCCTGGAGGCCGTTAACCTGGCGGACCGCGCGGACGACCTCTGCGGCGGCCTGTCCAAGGGGCTGCGCCAGCGGCTGGCACTGGCGCGGGCGCTGCTGAGCGACCCGGCCATCCTGTTCCTCGACGAGCCGACGTCGGGCCTCGATCCGGTGGCCGGGCTCGAGGTGCACCACCTGATCGACGAGCTCCGGCGCAGGGGGGTGACGATCTTCCTCACTACCCATCGGCTCGAAGAAGCCGAGAAGCTCTGCGATCGGGTCGCCATCTTGAACACGACACTGCGAACCGTCGGCCGGCCCCAGGACCTGCGAGCGCAGCTGTTCGCGAGCGCGCTGGTGATCAAGACCGTGGCGCCGCTGCACGACCCCGACCAGATCTTCTCCGGCATCCCCGCGGTGCAGGGCTGGCACTCTGATGCTCCCGGATCCTATGAGCTATCGGTCTCCGATCCCAGGGTCGCCGCACCTGAGGTGACACGGGGGCTCGTCGGCGCGGGCGCGGACGTCCTGTCTATCGGCGAGGCGCAGCACTCGCTCGAGGCGTGTACCTCGAGCTGATCGACGAGGACGTGGAGGCCAGCAGATGATGACGGGGCTCGACGCCGTCCACATCCTGGCCGTGATCCGCAAGGAACTCCGGGACTACCGCCGCAAACGGTCGATCGTCGTGACCATGTCAATCCTGCCATGCATCTTTCTTATCAATCCGGTCCTCACCATTTTTCTTACCTCAGCATCCACTGCGAGCTCAGCCTTGGATAAGACAGTCAGCATCTCTCTCATATTCTTTCTCGTCATTCCGGTCATCATGCCCTCCACATCGCCGCGTACTCCGTCGTCGGCGAGCGTGAACAGGGGACGCTCGAGCCCTTGCTCACCACACCCATTCGCAGACAAGAATTGATTTTGGGCAAGGCAGCGGCAGTCCTGATCCCCACCGTGGCACTGTCCTACGTGGTGTTCGGGCTCTTTCTCGCTGCGGTCCGGCTGTTCGCCAATTCTGTCGTCGCCTCGGCGTTGTTTCACCAGGGCCCGATCCCGCTCGCGCTCTTTCTTTTCACGCCCCTATTGGCCGGCTGGTCCATTGCGGTCGGAATGGCGATCTCGGTCAGGGCGAGCGAAATCCGGGTGGCTCAGCAACTGGGGATGCTGGCGAGCGTTCCGCTGATTGGCGTCTTCGTGCTGCTGGCGGTCGGGGTGATCCGTCCGACATTCCTGGTAGCAGTCCTTTTCGCTGTGGTGTTGCTGCTGATCGATGTTCGCGCATTGCGGGTCGTCGCTCGGATGTTCGACCGGGAGCGCCTAGTGACCGGAGCCAAGGCCGAGAGACCGTGAGTTAAGTCAGGGGCATCAAGCCAACGGGTAGTCGGCGATCTGGCCCGCCGCTAGCTGGCCATGGCCTGGCGCTCAGGACCAGAGTCCGGTCGTCCCGCGAGGGTTCGAGAAGCGTCAGGAAGCAGACCCGGCCCGACCGCCAGTCCATGACACCCTGTCAGACAGGACCGGTTGGTCGGTGTGCGCGAGCATTGTGGGATAGTTCCGTGATGCCGGCTGGCCATACCGTCGCGAGTCTGCGCCAGTACACCGCCGCCGCTCAGGTCAGCCCTGTGCTGAGACGGCAGCTGGTGGACTGCTGGGTCGCGGTGACCAACGCCGGCGGTGCGGTGGGCTTTCCCTTCCCGCCGGTCGACGAGGCGACAGTCGCGCCGGCAGCGGACCACCTCATCGCAGGGCTGGACCCCGACCTCCGCAGGCTGCTGGTCGCGGTCAGGGACGACAGGCTGGCGGGCTGGCTCAGCATCCACCGGGAGGCTAACCCGGTCATCACGCACTGGGGAACGATCAGCCGCGTGCAGACCGACCCGGCGTTCCGCGGCCAGGGAATCGCCAGCGCGCTGATGATCAGGGCCAGGCATATTGCGCGCGACGAGATGCACCTGGATCAGCTCCGACTCGCCGTGCGTGGCGGGATGGGCCTGGAGGCGTTCTATCAGCGGCTCGGCTGGGCCATCGCGGGCCGCTGGCCCCGGGCGCTGCGACTCGGACCCGATGACTTCCGGGACGAGATACTCATGATCCTCACCCCACTATGAGCTCGCCACCTCACGGCAGGCGGCATGAGAGTGCGTTCGCACGGTCGCCGCAGTGAATACGCGTGCAGAGCAAGTCGGCCTGCTCGAATGGGACACCCTCTTCTGACCACAGTTGGTGCTGGATATGTCAGGTTGACGTCGTGGCGCGCCGGGGGCCGAGATGGCCGGCAATCTGGATCTCCGCGTGCCCGTCAAGAGTCGGCCGGTCGTTCAGTTTCGTGGTACCCGCCTGGTCTGGCTGCCCGGCCGACGCCGGCGATAGGCCTGGGCGGCGCGCGTTCCGTTGACACCGATCGTCACCGCGACGACGACGCCGAAGAGCGGCGGGCTGATGAGCCTTTCCGCCATGGCGATGCTCGCCAGCAGGAGCCAGATTGCTAGCAGCAGCAAATAGACCGCCATCCTGGCTCTGGCCGACCGCCAGCGGGACCGCGACGGCCCTGTCGCCGGATGGACCTGCTCTGGCGGTGAGACGGCCAGGCGGCCAGCCGGTCCGGCTGCGTCGATCGTCACGATCTGGGCGGGTGCAACCTGTCCCGGCAAGTCGCTGAGTATCTGATCGGCTCCATTCCAGTCCTCCGCGGCAAGCCGGATCCGGAAGCCATCGTTGCCGACGAGCATCTGCGTTCCGTCGTTCCATCGCAGCAATGCGGCCAAGTCATCGAAGCGGACCGTGGCCAGCAGATCAGGCTCGCCCTGCAGGCTGAACCCGTCGGAACCGATGGTCAGAGAGCCCGATCCTCCTCGTGCCGCATACGTGCTACCGGTGACTGCAGCCGCCGGTGTGGCTTTCAGCCCTGGCATCCGGCCCCGGACGGCCGGGAGTGCCCGGGGCGTCACCACGATCATCTGCCGCCGCAGGTCCGTCATCGCGGTGGCAATGTCCTGGCTGTTCAGCGCGGCCGCACGACGGAGCATGTCAGCCTGATCGCGGACCTTGCCACGCAGCAGGTGGGATCTGGCCTGGTTCAGCAGCACCTGCCAGGCGGCATCCGGCGTTTCGAAGCCCCGGCGCATCTGCTGCAACCACTCTGCCAGTTCCTGCTCCGCGGCACCGGTGGCAGCCAGTTCATCGAGCGCGGTCAGGGCGACATGTGCCGCCATAGGGACCTCGTCGGAGAGGGCGTCGGCGGCGATCCATGCATGGTGCAGCTGTGCGTCAAGGTACTCCGACGCCATATTGACCTGGTAGGACAGACCGCGCCGGTGTCGCAGCTGCTGTGTCAACTTGGACTGCAGGATCGCCAGGGCTGCTCCGGATGCCAGCCCGGTCTCTCCGATCAGCGATATCCCGACTCCGCCCCGGCCTGCGACTAGATAGGCCGGCAAGTCCAGTTTGCACGGGCGCAACGGCTCCAGCCCAGGCCCCGCACCCTCAGGGAGCGGGATCCGCAAGCCTGCTGGTATGTCTCCGAAGATGCACAGCATGGCGTTGCTGGCTACGAACCACCGTCGGCGCCAGTCCGCGATTTGCGCCCAGTCCGGATTAAGCAGGCCATATTCCTCGTAGCCAGCGAGGCCGGGTCCGGTGGCGCCATACCGCTCGATCAGACAGGCGCCGAGCGCGCCCGCCGGTCCGCGGCTAGCCGCCTCGGTGCGAAGCACCCTGGCCTCGCGTTCTACCAGGGCCGACCGGTCGTCGGTCAGGCCCTGGCAGACTGCCGCGACAAACTGCTCGACATCCGCGGCGTCGGAGCTGCTCATGGCGAAGGTCGTGAACCGGCCGTCTACCGAGGCGTTGAACTGATATCGCGGCCATGGGACGCCGCTGTAGACCAGATGCTCGGTCAGGTGCGTGATACCAGCGGACGGCAGCGTCTCGTCGAAGCGGCCGACCCGGAACATCAGTGCCGCTCCGAGCTGCCCGGTCGCCGAGTCAGCCCGTAGTACGGTGACGCCGTCAAGCTGCGACATCGTGACGTGCGGCAGGTTCACCGGAACGTGCGGCCCGCCACTACGGCTGCAGCCGCCTCCTGCCACGCTTTCTGATAGGAGCCGATCGGGTCGCTGCGGTAGGTCCACGGCACGCTGCTGATCACCGGCCCGGTGAGTTCCATCTGCTCGAGCTGCGCGCGGTAATCACCCAGCAGCCAGAAGGCCATCGAGAACATATTCCGGTCGCTGATCGCCTGGTGTCCGGGCTGGTAGGCGGGAGAGCCAACAGACTTGCGCACGGCCTGGTTGACCTGATCGCCGACCTGCGGGCTCCGGAAATAACCCTGGCGGTCCGCCGCAGTCGCCTCTTTCTCCCGGCTGAAGTTAATCCAGCGCTCGAAGTGAACTGTCGGCACAAAAGTGTGCACGCTGTGTCCCTCCGGCGCCTCGTCCATCACTTGCCGTGCCAGCCCGAACAAGGTGCCGAACGATCCACCCCACTTCGGCGCGCCACCCTGACTCATCGCCCGGTAGGCGCCGCAATGCCACGGACAGCGCCGGTTGACCTCTGCGAACCGCCGATGCAGCTCGGGCTGGCCGAGGGAAAGGCCTAGAGCAACCCACAGAGACTCCGCGTGCGGAGTCGGATCCTGCGGATCGAGCTCAGCGGCCCCTGCCAGGTCACGATCAGCCAGGACCAGCCGCTCATGAAACAGCCGGGCAGCGTCCTCTGCCACGTACTTGCCCCACTTTGCCCCCCGCGCCTCCCAAGCGCCGCGGACGTAGAGCGCTCCGCTGAACAGCAGCGGGACCGCCGATCCAGGGCGCGCCGCGCGCCACTCATCGATCCACTCTGGCCGGTCCCCCACAGCACGACTCAGCCCGTTGACATAGAAAAACCGGACTTCGGGGTCCCGCGTCGCCGCCAGGAAATCATGCAGTTCCTGCCACCGACCCGCCGCCAGTTCAGCGGCGAGACGATGAGCGACCTGGTCGCCCATAAGGTTGTCGACCGTAACCTCCGGCACAGTCACCTGCGGGAGAGTCACCGGTGCCGCGCCCGTAGCCGGAGAGGGAGTGTCTTTGCTACGCCGGCCGAATAGTGGCATGGTCGCGCGCCGTCCGTCCCTCTGCTATACCGACAGTCCGGGAATAATATCTAATTCCAGACCAGCATGGCCACGTCGGGCAGGTCATCTCTCGCAGGGGGACCAGACTTCATGCTGCGCGGGCCAGCCAGGCAAACTGCTGGTGCACGAGTCTGGCGAACACACTGATTCATCGAGCCCGAGCGATGACTCACGAACGCGGCCCAGCAGCGACCCATTGTGGCTAGACGTGCGCGTTTCTCAGCACCCCATCTGACACGCTGGGCCTGTGTCTTTCGACCTCTTCCAGGGCTTCCTCGCCGGGGAGCCGTCCGAACAAGGTCTCAGATGCGGCAGGTGTTAGCGCCGCACGTCGGCGAGGAAGACGGGGCGTTCCTCCGGGTGCAGCTGGGTGATGGAGAGGCAGACATCTATATCCACGATGGCGGGATGATGGCCAACCGCATCTCCGGTCACGACCCTTGCGAGGCTCAGCCGATGCGCTCGGCCAGCGAGACGATGATCCCTTCCGGCCCGCGGACGTAGGCCATCCGCCAAGCGCCCTCGTACTCGCCGATGCCACCGACCAGTCCGTAGCCCTGGGTAGCTGCCCATTCGACAGCTGCTTGGAGGTCGTTGACCTCGAAGGCCACGTTGCGCAATCCCAGCTCGTTGGCCATGGCGGTCGGTGAGCCCGGCACGGAGTCGGGTCGCACGAAGCTCGAGAGCTCCAGGCGTGTGCCATGGTCGGGCGGCTTCAGCATGACGATCTCGGTGTGGGAGTCGGGGATGCCGCAGACTGTGTCCAAGAACTCGCCCTCGACGAACGTCCTGCCCTCGACCTCGAGGCCCAGCGCCACGAAGAAGGCGGTCACGACATCGAGATCTGCGACCTGAGGCCGACGTGGTCGAAGCGTCGTACATATGGCATAGGCCCGTCCTCCCGTCGTCGTATCGACCGTGCATCCGCCACGGTAGGCGTTCTCAGTACCTCTCGTTGCGGAGCTCCGCAAACGCACGCTCTCAGCGGCTAGAGCGTGCCTGCATGTGTGGGTGCCAGATCCGCCTGATATGCGCTATACCGGCAGTGTGTCGAACGCGTTTGTGCAGAGCATGGCTCACAACTTCGAACAGGCGCTGCGGCTGATGGAGGCGGCGCTGACCGACTCCCCCGACGACCTGTGGCAGACGGACTTGTGGCCCGACGAGGCGCCTACGGCTCCGGCGCCGCACGGGGGATTGCACGGCTCGGCTCCCTGGTTCCTCGGCTACCACGCGCTGACAACGCTCGACTATGACCTGGCTGGCGAGTTCGAGCCGTGGGCACCGCCACAACCGTTTGACGACAACACCTACGGCTTCCCCAACCGCAGGTTCACCAAGCCCGAGCTTCTCGGGTACGTCGACTGGTGCCGCGGCCGCGTCCGCCAGACCCTTGACGGCCTCGCCGAGGAGATGGCCGCTCGGCCACTTCCCAGCGCCCATCGATACCACGGCATGCTGTTCGCGGTGATTGTCGGCAGCATGCCGCTGCACGTCGTTGAGCACGCCTCCCAGATCCGTCAGTTCCTCACCGCCGCGGGCGTCACAGTGCAACCCATGCCCGGTGACCGTGGGTATACGGGTTGACCGTGATGCTGATCCGGCGGATGCTGACTGGCGACCCAGGCGACCTAACCCAGCTGGTCGAAGCCGTCGGCCCTGAGCTGGCATCGGCGCCTGCAGTCATGCCGGTGCGCTGTCGGCGGCAGATCCGTACGCTCATGCTTAGCGCGATGACGCATAAACATACGGTCTGGACTGCTTGCCGCACTGCCGTCGTCGGCGTGCCGACTGCGCGGGCGGGGTCCTGATACCCGCGCGCCGAGCCGCCGATAAGTATCCAGAGGCACAGCGTTGCTCCGTGCACGCGCCCGTTCCAGAGTGGTCGCTCTGGCGGGCTCGCCGAAGTTCGCACTCCGGTTCTCCGACCGCGAAATAAGGGAACACCGGGCCGGCGCTAGGTGGCACCCTCAAGCGGAATATTGTCCGCGCGTTCCGGGACACCCTCGGACGCACGAGTCATCGGACTGGTCCGTGGGCGGGCTCGGGGGCCGATCCGGCGGAGGCATTCCGACCGCTAGCGGAGGGCAGGCATCCGGTCGTCAGAGCCAAAAGTGTGTCCATCACCAGGCCATCTGGGGCACTCCGGTGTGCCGATCTGCTGTGTCAGTTTAGATTGACAACGCCGAGCTGTCAGTCTAAACTGACAGATATGGACTTCGAAGAACTCAGCACGAATCTCTCGTCGGATGACCCGGCAACCGGGCTTCGCGCCTCGCTGGCGCTCCATCGCCTGGCTGAGAGGGTCGAAGCGAACCACGTCGCGTCGGCCCGGCAAAAAGGCTGGTCGTGGCAGCAGATCGGAGACGCCTTGGGCGTCACCCGCCAATCCGTGCACACCAAGTACAGCAAGGAGTCATCATGACCACCGAATCGGTTGCGCCAGAGGTGCTTCACCCCTGGGCCATCTATCTGCGGGCCAGTGAGGAGGCTCGTCGCCGGGGTGACCGCCGAACTGGCACCGATCACCTCTTGCTCGCCTTGCTGGAGGATCCCTCGATCGAAGTCGTGCTGGGCGTGAGCCTGCAGCAAGCTCGCCAGGCCCATGAGTCGCTCGATCACGAAGCCCTGGGTGCCCTGGGCATGGGGTCCGGCACCGACGCTCCCGCACTCCCGATGCGCGCCGTCCCGAAGAAGCCGAGGATCAGAGACGTCGCGAAAAAAGATCGCCTCCGCATGACGCCCGCGGCAAAGAAAGTGCTTGAGGAAGCGGTCAGGCCCAACCGCCGGAAGACCCAGGTCACGGCCCAGCAGGTGCTGGCCCAGATCCTGGCTCTCCAGCCACCAGATCCTGCGGCGGCGCTGCTGAGCGCTCTCGGCGTGAACCCGTCGCAGGTTCAGCGCCGACTGGATGCGGTCACGCCCGACAGCTGAGTCCCCAGCGACATTCACGACTTCAAGCGAAGGTGTCCGGATCGGGCCGTTCCAGGCGAAGTCAACTGCTGCAAGCACCTGTCCCTTGTGACGACTCCTGGCGGCTCGGATACCCAGCCGTCGGCTTTCAGATCGTGGCTGAGGGGAACGGCATTTGCCGGCAACGCTCGACTATCTGAGGTGCCCACTTTGACGCATCATATCCGAGCGGGACATGACCCCGTCTTTGCCGTACCCGGGTGCAATAACTCCCGCAAGCGCGCGGGCCACTTGACGGCCTTGGTCGGCGCGCATATTCGCCCGCTTCACGGAGTCGAGCACCAATCACATACCACGCCGAATCGGCAACTTCGGCGCGCTGGCGTCATGGATCATGCGCGCTGTCCGCGGCTAGATGCGGGCGATTACACCTGGTGCTGGCGATGCATAAACATACCGCGTGCCTGGTGCTACCTGGCCGTCGCCGGGTCGGCGCCGAAAGCTCGATGCTCAGGTCGTCCGGGCATGGTCGATAAGCACCTGACTGATCTGGCGGTGGGTGTTCACGGCGACGAGCGGGTTGGTGGCCGCGTAGGACGTATAGGCGTTCAGGCCTGTGGCCAGCGCCCAGCCCTGGGCCCTGGTCCGGGTGGCGTCGTCGACCTGAAGGGCTGCCCCCAGGGCCGCAGCCTCAACCGAGTTTTCCCCACCAGCCCTGCATGGACTCGGTCACACAACACGGTGCTCGTTGGCGTGACCACCCGGAAACGCACCAGTCCCGCGGCGGCGCACTATCGCCCGGCGGCTCGCTGTTGGGCCAGGAGATTTCCTCCCGCCTGGCTGACGCACTGTCGTCGGCAAGATCGTCGGTCGCACCAGCACAAGTAGGGGCATGTGCGCGCATTCGTTGCGCCTGCCGAGGGCTGTGCGGACGATCGCCCACATGGCGGAGAACTCAAGGCACAGATCCTGCTCGCGGTCCCCGGTGAGGCCAGACCGTTACCGGCGCGTCTGCCGTCGCAGATCTGGGCATCGATGACGCTCGGCGGATGGCCTTGTATATCTCACAACATCGAGCTGAGATATTTTGGGCGCGACGGAAGGGGCGGCGATGGCCAAGACGCTGATTGACGTGGACGAGGACCAGCTCGCGGCCGCGCAGCAAGTCGTGAAGACCGAGACAAAGAATGACACCGTCAACGCTGCGCTGCGCCAAGTCACGGCACTGGCGGCGCGCCGACGGGATCTGCAACGCCTCATCTCCGGCGGGCTGCCGGATCTGGCGGACGAAGATGTGATGCGCGCCGCATGGCGGCGGTAGCCAGTCATCTGGCTGACACCAGCGCGCTGGCCCGGCTGCACAGGCCGCCAGTAGCGGCGGTCTTGGGCCCGCTTATCGAGGCGGGGCTTGTCGCGACCTGCGGTGTGATCGAATTTGAGCTCGGCAGGGCGACACGCAGTGCCGCTGGTTTGACCTTGTCAGAGCCGACCGCGAGGAAGGTTACGAGTGGCTGGCTACCCACGATGAGGACTGGCAGCGCGCGCTTGAGGTGCAAGCCGTGCTGTGGCGCAGCGGGAGGGTCAGGGCAGTCGGTTTTCCTGACTTGCTGATCACGGCTGTCGCGGAAACGGGAACAGGTCACGCTCCTGCACTACAACAGAGATTACGACCTCATTGCCGACATCACCAGCTCGCCAATGCGTGGGTCGCGCCACGCGGCACAGTGCCATGACGGAAGCACTCCCCCCATTCGCAGAGCAGCAGATACGCGCGATAGTCGCCGGCCGGCGGCCGGGCTTAGCCTGACCTGCCAGGCCAAGATCGACCTGCGGCTAGATGCGTGCGTCGGGCAACTGGCGCCGGCGGCCGAGAGTAGCTATACTTATAGCCATGTCAGTGTCAGAGCAGATGCCGCTCGCGGACGTCAAGAACCGGCTGTCGGAGGTGGTCGACAGGCTGGAGCGGGAGCATGGCCGGGTCGTGATCACCAAGCACGGGCATCCGGCGGCCGTGGTGATGAGCATCGAGGATCTCGAATCGCTGGAGGAGACGCTCGACATCCTGGACAGCGCTGACCTGCTGGCCGATATCCGGGAGAGCATGGCTGATGTCGCTGGCGGCGGCGCCGACGTCCTCACAAAGGATCAGGCGCAGAAGCTGATCTCCGGTCATTGACCGGCGACACGCAGTTCGCCGTCGCCTGGACAGCTACCTCTCGGCGGACGCTGGCTAGGCTGCCGGAAAAGATAGCGACCGCGGCCGTCGAGTTCATCTACGGGTCGTCGGCCGAGAACCCGCGCCGGGCCGGCAAGCCACTCCACCTCGGCCTGGCGGGCCTGCACAGCGCCCGGCGCGGTGACTACCGGGTGATCTACATGATCGACGCTCGTCTGCGCACCGTCACAATCATGGCCATCGAGCACCGCTCCGACGTATATCGGCCACGCCAACTCTGACCGCCGCGCGGCAAGAGGGGACGCTCTTACAGCTGGCCTCGACGCACGATGACGATGCCAGCGGCCCCGCGGGTAAGCGCTGGCGCAGGCGCAGGCCGAGTGTGGCCACGGCACGCCAGGCACCGGTGCGGTCGAGATAGCTACAGAGCGACAGGGCGTGCATGGCGCGGCCGCGAAGCCCGGTTGCGTCCCCATGCAGGGGGCGTGCGGCCGGGGCGACGTCGCCGCGCCTGGCAAGAACCGAGCTGACCTGCGGGAACTGCGATAGTTCGCATGCCGGGGAAATCATTGACCCCGCATCCACGGGCCTACCGTCAGGACGCATCAACCGGAGGTTTACCAACACGCCTCAGCGTGCGGAGCGGAGCCAGCCCATGCCGCGGGCACCTAACCAGAAAATCAGCTACCTCAGCCGGCACGCGGCAGCGAACCGGAGGCGGTGATCGTCGGTACGTTTACTGCCGGTCGGCTTGTTCAGGCGGCCGGAGCGAGGGTGACAGTGAAGCCGAGTGCTTCCAGCTGGCGGATGTGGTTGCGGGTCTTCTTATCGGTGTCGATCCGGCTGGCGTAGTAGCCGGCGCCCAGGTCGTGGTAACGGGCGGCAGGGTCGGAGAGCAGATGCCAGGTGATTACGAGGATGGTCCGGGCGACCGCGACCAGGGCCCTGAGCTTGCCGCGGCGTTTCACCATACGCCGGTAGCGCTCGCCCAGAAGGTGTCGGTCCGGGCGGCCGCTGCGGCGGCCTCGCCGAGGGCGCCCTTGAGATACGGGTTGCCCTTGCCGGTCTTGCCGGCCTGGCTGCGTGGCCCGGACTGGATGGTGCGCGGTGTCAGCTTCGCCCAGGACACCAGATGCCCGGCGGTGGGGAACCTGCGCATATCCAGGCCGATCTCGGCGATGATCACCTGCGCGGTCTGCAGGCTGATCCCGGGAATGTCATCCAGGCGCGAAACGGCGGGCAGCACAGCGGCATCTGGCTCGAGGCCGGCACCCGGGCCGGTGGTTCCGTCAGCATCGACGCCGCGGGCGCCGGGGATCGCCGCGATCAGTTCCGCGATGCGGGCGGTGAGCTTGTCGGCCTGAGCGGTGAGGCCGTCGATCTGGTCAAGCAGCATCCGGGCCAGCTCGGCGTGGTGGTCGTCGAAACGGCCAGTGAGCGCCTCGACCAGGGCGGCGTGCTTGGCGCGCATCCGGCCCCGGGCCAGCTCGGCCAGAACCCGGGGGTCGCGTTCCCCCGCGATCAGCGCCTCGATCATGTCCCGGGCCGAGGCGGTGGTCAGCGTGCTGGCCACCGCTGACATCTTGATAAGCGCGTCTTCCAGCAGCTTCTCCAGCCGCTGCCAGTGCCGGGTGCGGTCGCGGGTCAGGTCCAGGCGCAGCCGGGTGTAGTCCCGCAGCTGCCGGATCTCCGCCGGCGGGACGAAGCTGGGCCGCAGCATGCCCCGCTCGGTCAGCTTCGCCAGCCAGACCGCATCGAGCTTGTCGGTCTTCGGGCGGCCCGGCGCGTTCTTCACGTCCCGGGCGTTGGCCAGTTGCACATCCAGACCCGCCGCTTCCAGCAGGTAGAACCAGACCCGCCAGTAATCAGATGTCGCCTCGAGGGTGACCTTCTCGATCCCCTCGCGCGCCAGATGGCCGGCCAGCTCCAGGACCGCGTTAGTGGTGGCACTCACCTCCCACACGCGGGTCCGCCGCTTCCCGGGCCGCGACTCATGCGGCACTCGCGTGCACACCATCCCCGACGCCTCCGCCACATCAACGGCAGCTACCCGAGCCAGGACCTGCTCGTATTCCTCGTCCTCGATCTCCTGCGGTTCCCTCATCACCGCGACCATCTCCTCGCACCAGGCAGGAACACCGAGGAATGCCCGGGGGCCTCGGTCGGGAAGCCGAGAATCTAACCAGCGTGCTCGAAGCAACAATGCGCGACCCATCAAGGTCAAGGCCCCGGCGCCAGACTATCGGGCGGGCTCAAGTCCCAAGGTGCCAACGGCGTCGGCGGGCAGCCCACCCCGATTTTCACGCCAGCGCGGCGTCCCCCGCAGGGATATCAGCGACTATCGGCATCCCGGTCCGCGATTCGGTGAGATCGCGCACTGTGCTCCGGGGGCGCTGGCGGCAACGGGAGACCGCGCGGCGCTGGCTGGAGCGGCAGGTCCGCGCCGGACTGCTGCCTGCCTCCGCCGGCAGCGCCATCGACGAGCTGACCAGCGCCGTACACGATCATCGCTCGAACTGGCCGGTCCGGCCTACCGCGCGATCCCCAGGTCGAGAACGTCGACATCAACGGCTGCGATCAGGTCTGGATCACCTATGCCAGCGGTGAGCGCGTCGCGGGGCCGCCGGTCGCCGCGACCGATGACGCACTGATCTCGAGATCAGGACGTGGCAACTCGCGGCGGCCAGACGCGCGTGACTTCTCGGCGGCCGCCCCGCTGGTCAACGTGGCTCTCACCGGCAGCGCCACACTGACCGCTACTATTTCAGACGCCGCGGGCATGTGTCGCTCCGTACGGCCAGCTGGGCCACGCTGGTGACGCTCACTCACCTTGGCACCATCGACGCCACCCTGGCCTCCTTTCTCGCTGCAGCCGTCAGGAGCCGGTGCAACATCATCGTCACGGGCGGCGTCAACGCGGCTAGACCACGTTCCGATTAGACAGCCCTAGCTAGCCCACACCCAGAGCGGCAGCGGGTAGTAGCTGACCACTGGCAGCCTGCGGTTTCGCCGCGCCCTGGCCGAATCGCGCAGGTACTGCCTTTCGGTGAGATCAGGACCAGCCCCGTGAGCCGACGCTCCTTCCAAACTGTCCGCAGACATTCGGCGACCTGGGAGCCAAATGTGGATGCGCACCTGCGTCGCTCTAGCCTGGCTCTGCTGAGTTCGCCGTCATGACTGTGTGTCCGACCGTCAGCAGTCGCTAGCGCGTCGTCGGCCTTCCTGCGCAGACCCGCACCAATCTGATCTCGGGAACTGCTTCCGCATACGACGCCGACGGATAACCAGATGTCTTGAGAGACCGTCTGACTTTCGTCGCCTGGCAGTACGTTTCGGTGCGCAGCTAGCTGCAGTCGATCACTAGCAATGTAGCACCGTTGATCGATCATTGCGACAGCGCAGCGAAGCAGTGATGAGCGCAGCGCGGTGACCGTCTGGAGATCAGCGCCAGAAAAATCAGTGACCGCCTAGCCCCCTAGCTCACCCTAGTAGTCCGCGCATGAGATCCTCTCGCTTCTTCGCGCGTCGGCGCTGACCGGTATGCCGCCGTCGTGGGGATTCGGGGCGTTTGGCTAGCTGTCACGCTTCGGATTGACGACGGCGTGCCAAGAGCGTGGTTTCGACGCCTGCAGCTGGTGATGCCGTCGCTGCTCGGGATTCGCGCTCAGATTCCACCGGCAGCGCATGCTGGTCTTTTTTCTCCCTTTCCATCCATCCTTTCACCCTCTCTTCTTTTTTTCTCCTTCCTCTCCTCTTTCTCTCTCCCTCCCCCCCTCCTTCTCCCCCCCTCCCCTCCCCCCCTCCTCCTCCCTCACCCCCTCCTCCCTCAGCGCTGTCACGAACTCCGCCAGCTCGATGCCGGTCCGGCGCGGGTCGGCGAGGCCCTTCACCGTGGCCGTTTCACCGGCCGCAGCCCACCTCGACCACTGACCGCAGCGCCACCGCGGTTATCCTGACAGCGCGCGTTGGCCTCACGCACAGCTTCTGCGACGCCTGCTCCCAAACCGCGCGGTTCCGCGCCACCAAAGGATCCATGTCGACGACTATGACCCGATGCTCAGCCCGCCGCCAACCCGCATCGGATCGAGGCAGCCATTGCCGTCAGCGGCAAGAGCGCATCCTGGCCGCACCGCCTGGTGTCCGTGACGGTTCAGCAGCTGGGCCAGCGGGCTGGCCGGACTGCGGTCCCACTTCTCAAGGGCTTGGATGAGGCACTTGATCTGGCATGTCCTCGCGCAACCGGCCGGACAGGCGGCAGGGACGGACTGGGCACCGAAGGTCGCGGTCAAGGAGCGGCTGGCAGGCGAGCCGGGTCCGTCGGCTCGGGGAAGTCGGCCCTGGTGATGCCGTCGGCGTGGCCGGCCGGCCACTGGACCAGTTCGATTCGATAGCCGTCGGGGTCGGTGATCCAGCTGGTCCGCGGGCCGTCCGGGTGGCCAGGGTCCGCAGGCGGATCGGCCGCAATACCCTTGACGGCAACATCGGCGAGGGTGGCATCCAGTGCCTCGACCTGGATGACGAGGTGATGGATACCGGTGCCGAGATCGACTGTGCTCTTCGCCGGATCGTGGACCAGCTCGATGGTGACGAAGTGATCGCCCGGCAGCTGCAGCATGGTCAGGGTACCGAACGGCGTCCCCTCGACGGTGCCGGTGACCGTGTAGCCGACGGCGCGATAGAACGCCAGTGACCGCTCCAGATCGCTCACCCGCAGGCCGACATGCAACGTGCGCATGGTGGGCACCCTAGCCCAGCTAGGCCATAGTGGAGTGGCACGTTCCCTGGGCGTGTAGCTGGTCCAGGCGTGCAGGCCGACCTGCACAACGCACGCCGTCAGCGGCATGTCCGTGCGTTGGCAGAGGACGGCGGAGCGCATATTTGTGCGGTGAGCACGCAAGGTCCCCTACCCGCTGCAGGGGGGAGTCGACGCGCGAGTCGATGACGATGCGCGCTTAACCACCGTTATCGGCGCGCAGCCGCCCATTCTGTCAAAGATCGGCAGACGCTGCGCCGAACGGGTTTCTCTGCGGCGTTGCAGGCGCTGGCCGGCTGCCGCGCTTGCGCCTAATGCGGGCGGGGCGGCGGAACCGTGCGCGGCAACGGGTCGACGCCGCGCAAGCCGTTACCCGCGATAACGTGTTATCTCCCAGGAGCTGCCGCAGCCGGCCGACGGCCGGAGAGGTGTCTGTCCTCCGGCGGCCCGCCGGGCCGTCTGCTCGCAGCCGGGCCGGGCAGGAAGGCTGCGCTGATGGGACGCGCGATGTCGTTCGATCGGGCGTGGATATTCGTGGTGCTGGCGGCGGACGCGATCTGGCTGGCGGCGCTGGCGGGGCGGCAGTTCGGTCTTGGCAGCTTCCCGTACTCGGCGGCGCAACTGGTGACCGGGGTGCTGCTTACCGCAGTGCTATGCGCCCTCGCCACCAGGCTGGTATGGGGAAGAGTGCGCCGCATCGCGCGCCAGAAGGCCTGGCGCGCGACTGCCGGAGCCGAGAAGGCACGCCCTGGCGGCGGACATGCCGCGGGAACCCTGGCCTCGCAGGCCATAGCGGTAGCCGGTTCGGTCGGCTGCGCCGCCGTGTTCGTCTGCGCCGACCGGGGCTCGCCGGTGCTGCGGTCGGCGTATTCTGCGGCCGGTCGCAGCGGACGGCGCGGGCACGCGATCGGACCGGACACCCGTTTCGAGGTCGGCTCTGTCACCAAGATTTTCACCGGCCTCATCCTGGCGGACATGGCCGTTAGGAAAGAGCTCGACCTGGACACGCCGCTGGGCTCTCTGCTCGACGTCCCGGCCGCCGGTGCGGTGACGCTCCGGTCTCTGGCAACTCACACCTCCGGCCTGCCGCGGAGCTGCACCGGACCGCGCTTAGCCCTGCTCACTGCCCATCCCAACCCGGACCGCGACATCGGCGTGGATCGCGTGGCCGCCGCCCTGGCCCGCAAGCCGCCCCTGGCGCCGGGCACGTTCCGCTACTCCAACGTTGGTGATCAGCTGCTTGCCGCCGCGCTGGCGGCGGCCGCGGGCACGACCTGGCCATGTCTGCTGCAGCAGCGCATCTGCGGGCCGCTGGGCATGACGGCGACGGGCATGGACCCGGACGAGAACACGGCACGCGGGCACGACAAGGCCGGCTTCCCGTTCCCGTACTCGGACTGCGCACTGCTGCCGGGCGCGATCGGGTTGCTGTCCACCACTGCAGACCTGGCCAGGTTCTTGCAGGTCCAGCTTGAGCCGGGGAGCACGCCGCTCGGGCCGGCGATCCGGCTGAGCCGCACTCCTCAAGCCGGATCCCCGCGCGCGGCCGGATTGGGCTGGCAACTCAGCATCTCCGGTGACACCACCCTGGCCTGGCATGAGGGTCTCACCAACGGGTTCAGTGCGCTGCTGGCGTTGATCGATACCCCACAGGCACCGCGCGGCCTGGCCATCCTCACCAACAGCCCATACGCCGCCGCCCTCCGGGAAGCTGGGTTCAAGGCGCTCCATGTGATCACGCGCCCAGCTGCTGATATCGACAGTGTCAACGCGCTAAAGAGGCATCGTAGGACGCGGATGTCGGGTCGATAACGATCAAGCCGCTGGCCCAGATCAGATGATCTGCATGCAGATAAGCGAAGCCGGCCGCCAGCACATCAGTCGCATCAGCCCGGATCGTGCCCGGGCTGCCATCAGGCAGCTCAACCACCAGGTGCAGCACCCCGGCGAAACGCCGGAACGCCAACGCTGCCAGCAACTCCCCGAACAACGGATGCCCGCATCGGTCACCCGCACCGGACACGGCAACACCGCACGAAGATGTTGCAGTCTGTCGCCATCACTGTCGGCGTCGGCAAAACACATCTCGCATGCGCCCTCGGGCACATCGCGATCCGCCGCCGCCGCACCGTCCACATGGCCACCGCAGGCAAGCTGTTCAAGCGGCTCAAGGCCGCCCGGCTCGACAACACCCTGGAAGCAGAGATGCGCCGCCTGGCCGGGGTCGAGCTACTGATCCTGGACGTCTTCGCGCTCCAGCCACTGGATGCGACGGAGACCGCCGACTTCTACCAGCTCTGCGTCGCACGCCACCAGCGGGCATCGACGATCGCGACCTCCAACCGCACCGCTGAGGAATGGCTATCCATGATGGCCGACCCGCTGCTCGCCCAGTCCGCCGTCGACCGGCTCGTCTCCACCACCCACGAGCTCATCATCGAAGGCGAGTCCTACCGACGCCGCCAGAAACCATCCATCAGCCACGCCGCTATCCCGTCCGTGGACGGCGAGAAAGAAGCCCAGCATGATCACTCATGACCACAGGTGGTCCTTCCTCGTGGCAACACCCCGGTCCCATCACAGTGGCAAGCGACACTCCTCAGGGCATTCATCATCAGCCCACCCTGCGTCCATTCGGCCTGCAGCACGTGGAGCTCAACCCGCGCGGCCGCCCGTACGGCCCTACCGCTAACAGCGGCACGAGCGGACATTGAGCTATCGACCGCGCATCCGCTTCGGGCGCCGATGCGCAGCGGGCCGACCCGTAGATGGTGACCCGCTGCGAGCGATCTGCGAGAATCAGGAGCCACGGGTTGAGCGTTCTGCCGGTCATGACGGTCGGAGGTTCGGAATGCGGAAACCTACCAGGTCCGCAGCGTCCTGGGCTGGCTGGCTGGCGGGCTTGCGTCCGCGGCTGGTGGTGTATCATACTCCCACATCCGCAGGCCGAGTGCGCCGGGCGGCTCGCTGTGGTGACGGCGCAGCGGGGTCTCGGCGCCTGGTACCGCGACCCGCAGAACTTCCGCCGGGGCGATCCCCGGCTGCTTGGGCTGGTCGGACCCGGCGACATCCTGGTTGGCCGGTATCCGGAGGTGGCCGGGCGGAACAGCTTCGCCCCATGGCTGGAGGCGCGGCTGAAGGCGACCGGCGACGGCGGGACGACGCTGACAGGCGGCATCGGACTGCGTGGCGGGGTTGGCTTGGTGCTTGTGGCGTGTGGATGGCCGTGGGCGCGGCGGTGATCGCCGCGGCCGCAGAGGCGGGCGGCATCGTCATGCTGGCCACCGGACAGGTTGTTATGGGACTGCTGCCGGTCGTGCTGTCTCCGCTGGCCTGGACCGCCCTGGTGACCGGCGTCGCCTTCATAGGCTGGCGCTCGCTGGACCACGACAGTCCCAAGCTACGTGAACGAGATCTGCGGAGTCATCGGCGCGAGTGCCAGCTTCCCAACTCTGGCCGCGGCGCCGCCCGCGGACGGCACGCTTGGCTGACCCGGCCGCGGAACTCTCGAGGATGCTAAACCGACCTGCCGGAATGCCGCGAGCGTTCTGCTGGAGCATGCCAGCCTTCTGATCGCATCGAGCTTCGCCCACGGCCGAAGCGTCAGCGCCTCGGTCTACCTGCACACCCCTCGGCAGATCCGGATATTGCGCTGTCCGGCCGTCGTGGATAGTCATGCAAGAATCCGGCCGATAGCTAGAGGGCGTCCCTACACGATGCGGGACTCTGATCCGCGGTCAAAGCCCGCCATGGGATGCAGTAAATACGCCATAACCGTCGAGCGCGAGCGTCTCGTTTTGCGCTGCTGCTTAGCCAAGCTCACATGCGAGCACGGCAGGCGTGAACATGCGGAAGCTAGTCCTCGCGCATATTGAGGGAGGGGGCCGACGCGGAATACCACCACCAGGCGCGCCCAGCATCTACGCCCCTCGCGCACCACGAGGATGGTGCTTGACTGTGCGACATTGCTGCGAGTCGTCCATGCCATTGACTGGCGATCTTGGCGGCCCTACCTTTAGGCCACCACGGCGTGCGACCTCGGGGCCGGGTCACGGCCCGAACACCTCTCGAAGGAGTCCCCGTATGGGCCAACGCCGCCGCCAGTTCCGTCGCTTACTCCCCCTCGTCCTAGCGGCTGGAAATCGAGCGGGACGGTGATCACGTACACGGCGGCAGGGTCGAGTTACACCGTCGCCGAGCAGACGTCCCTTGTCGTCGCTGCCAAATGCTAGGCGCGACTGCGCTGCGCACTCCGTGAGATCACGCACTCTGCTCCTGGGAGCGCTGGCGGCAACGGCGGCGCTCCTGGCAGCGTGCTCGACCGGACCTAGCCCGCTCAGCAACGGCGGCTGGTCCGGATCGGACTGCATTCCCAGCCGGCTCTATCCCGAGCCGACAGTAGGTTTCTGGCTGCTCGACAACACCAGCACGTCGCCGGTCACGGTCACCAGCGTCAAGCTGCCATCGCACGGCCTAGCGATGACAAAGGCATGGCTCGTGCCGCAATACAAGTCGCACAACACTACGGACTATCTCGGCACCCAGGCTAGCTACCCGCCGACTCGCTATCGCACATGGCCGGACCGCCAACCTATACCCGGCGCCGTCATCAAGCCCGGCCAGGAACTCAACCTCATCTTCGGTGTCACGCGCACGGGATCCAAGGACGGCACCACAGACGGCCCAGTCATCACCTACGCCGCCGGCAGGAACACCTACACCCTGCAAGCGGACTTCGGAATCATCCTCATAGCCCCTCACGGCCACTGCCCACGCTGACCGGCTAGCGGCGATGGGCACCTGGCGGGCCAACATCCGGGTCGGCGGCTTGAGGCCCGTCGAGGGGTGCTCCGAATCCCTTGGCTGGTCTTCTTCCATGTCCGATGCTTCACGTTTGGCGAACCGCACGCGCAGCATGCTATAGCCGCCGCGCTCAGGCCATTCGTCTCTGCCAGTCAGCTATCGGCCGGTAATGCGGTGGCTCGGGGCCGAGCAAATATATGGTAGCTAGTTTGACCGCGAACTAGCTACCCTTGGCCGCTCCGTCGGACAGCCGACCGTGCACGCGATACAAAGACCTACTCGCGGCATAGAAACACCGGACTCTGGCTCAGCATGGCTAGTACGTCAACTTGGTGTCCTGAGTGAGAGGCTGGAGATGAGGCTGACACCCGCTGAATACGAGGACGTCATCGTTACGGTCGCGCACCCGTACGCCGATGTTGAGACCACCTTGCGGCGCTGGATCGAGACCGGTCCGGGTCCGCAGCCGTTCGTCACGATCACCGCCGCACGCCGCGGCAATGGCGATCCTGTACCGCTGGAAGCCATTCCGCTGCAGTACCACAACAGTCCCGAAAGTCGGCGGCTGCAGCGACTCGGCCTGCTTGCCGCGCCGTGGGGTCCCCCTCCAGATAATGAACCGTGATCGCTGCGCGCCCGCGGCAGAAGCCCGCATTCAGGCCCAGCGCTGGTGATGCATAAACATACGGCCTGGCTGCCTGCCTGCTCGGCCGTGGTCCGCGTCGCCAACGGTCCTTAGAGCTCCTGATAACCGCGCGCCGAGCCGCCGCTATGGCTGTCACGAAGACAGCGCCGCCGAGCGCGCCGCCGCCGCACAGATCTGGCGCTGCTGTGCAGGATCCTCGGCGGGGCACCGGCCGCCATAGCGGTGCTCGCCACCTTATGGGGGCGACCCTGTCCAGGGTCGGCGGCGGTGGTGGCGGGCCCGTTCCGTGCGGTCGGGAGGCCCAGGGGCGCAGCTACCATGCCGCGTCTATAGTCGGCGCGTTAGGGAGGCCGGGCGGGCCGGGCGGCAGAGGCGTGAACGTGCTGCCGTCAAGGCGCCCGAATTGCGGGGCACTCAACCAGGGCGTGCACGCCAGCAGGGGTGAGTGAGAGGATGTTGCACGCCGCGTCGCTCAGGTAGGGGTTCCCCCGGGTAGTACGTATGGAACACCCGCAGCACCCGCAGCAGCCGCCCCGTCCCGGGAGCTACGTCGGTGATCCGAAAGATGATACTGCGGGAGGCGCGCGCGCGATGCTTTCGGTTACTACGAGGACACTGCGCCCGTCCGGCGTGAGAACCGCTACGCGTTTTCAACAGGCCCCGTGGGGTACTGAGCGGTCGGCTGGGCGGCGAGCGGGACAGCGAAGCGGCTCGGACTCCGCCGTCAGGTTGCCCTGTGGGGCGGCATCGCTGAGGATCCGCTGCCCCCACACGGCCCCATGGAAGCATGTTACCCACTCGAACATCACGGCCTTGCCGTTGTCGGTCCAGGAGGGACTCATTGCTTGCTCGGTCGGCGATGAGTCGAGCCAGGTCCTGGCGATGCCGGTGGCGAGGGTGATGATCGCGATCCCGGCGACCGGGTATACGCATGCACCGTTGTGCGGGCGTTCGAGAAAGCACGCCGACGAGCTTGGTCGCGTCCGGCAACAGTGCGAAGTCGGGTACGGCGTCACCGAGGATGGTCCGCGTAGAGCCTGACCAGCCGGGCCGCGCGACCGCTGGCAGCAATGTGCAGGAGGTAAAGCCCGCCCTGTGCAGTGACGCCCTGGTCACTTATCGCCGAACGTCCGGTCGTCCGCCGCTGCCTTGACCGCGACCCCGGAGAGTCCCCACCGAACAGCAGGCCCGCGCGGATGCTCCGGCAGGCGCGGCCACAGCTGCAAGGACGTGAGCGCGGCACCCGTTGACGCGTCCGCGGTTCTCGTCGCGGTCCCCACGGTGACGGGGCTGGAGGTCGCCGGGGCCAGGCCGCCGCCGGGGCTCGCCTGGAGTGGCCGCATGTACCGTGCGGTCACGGTCACGTAGATGTCCAGGCCGGCCTGCCGCCAACTGGCCGGCCGATGCCGGTCTGCGGCCGACCTGCCGCCCGGCAACTGTCACGCCCCCACCGAGACAGCCGCCACGGCCGCCCATCGCCGCAACGGGCGCCAGCCACCGGCTAACCCGCCGTCCGCGGCCTCGGCTCGGAGCCTGCGCCGGATCGGTGGCCGGACCGGCTGGAACGGACGCGATGCCTGCCACCGCGGTAATGGTGAAGCGGCGGCCTGGCGCCCGCCAGCGGCTCAGGTGCCGCCAGCCCCGCGCGCCCCGCGCACCTGGCTCGACCGCCCGCGCGCATCGGCGAGCGCTGTCCGGGCACGGTTCCAGGCAGCGTCGTCCGGTTCCGGCGTGTCCTCCCGAAACCAGCGCAGCAGGTCGATCTCGTCAGGCATGGTTGTGCTCCCTGAATGTCCACTGGTCGAAGTCGAACTCGCCAAGCTGGGCGCGCAGCGCCGCGCGGGCCCGTGACAGCCGCGACCGTGCGGTGCCCAGCGCGATGCCGAGCGCGCTAGCGATTTCCTCGTGGCTGAGGTCGGCCCACGCGTGCAGCAGCAGCACCTCGCGCTGCTCGCGGCTCAGCGCCGCGAGCGCCCCCGCGATCCGCGGTGCCAGTATTGCGGCGATCACCCGCTCGTCGGCCGCATCGGCGAACTGCGCCACGGGCAGGGGCCCGAGCAAGTCACGCGCTACTCGCGCGTCGAGCTCAAGTAGCTGCTGCTCGTCCCGCCAGTACCCGCGCACCACGTTGGCGGCGATCCCGTACAGCCAGGACCGCAGTGACCCGCGCTCGGGTTGGTATGCGGCCCGCCGCCGGTACGCTGTCGCGAACACCTCAGCCGCCAGGTCCTCGGCGAGGCCCTTGCCCACGCGCCGTGCAATGAACCGGTGCACGGGGGCGAAGTGCTCCCGGAACACGGCCTCAAAGTCCTCCGGCGCCGTCATGTCCCAGGCCGCCTGTTTCCCGTCCACGACTAAGTATTGCCGCGACGGCCAGATCCGTTCCGTCCAGGTCGGTGAGGGCGGGGTCGCGGCGGTCGTCAAGGCCGGCAGCTCCAGCTCCTCCGATCCCATTCCGGTCGGCTTCGCGCAGATCGGGCCGCCCGCCGAATGGGTATTCTGCCTACCTCCGTGACTGGCCATCATCGACCGGCAAGGAGCGAATGACCGTCGGCACGCCGCATCCCTGCTGGGGGCTGCTCGTTTGGCGGCTCCCCACTTTGCGGCGACTTCGCCCCACTCGGCGGCCACATCCAGAGTCGACGGTCGGAAGCACGTCCAAACAAGCCTCTACGACGCCGACAAACTCTAAAGGTGGCTTAGCCGACCTATTGATACAGCCACACCCGTCCCACGGTTAGCCAGTGCGCGTCGACCTTTGGTGACGCCGAGCGGTCCGAGTTCGCCGCAAACGATGTCGGAGAGACCACACTTCACAGACTGATCTGGTGCTCACATGCCGAGATGAGTGTGTGTTTGCTCGGTAGGCGTCGGTATCGTGGGCGGACTGGCCGTTCGTAACGGAATCCTGCGGCGCTCGGCCGCGGCAATCTGATCTTGGAAGCGTTGTTTGATCCGATGCCGCTCTGCCGAGGAGAGCGAACTCACCCCATCGTCCATGTGCTGGACCCAATTGAGTGTGCCTAGGCAGTGTGGCGATGACGGACCTCGGCTTTGCTCCACCGGACAGGCGGGGTGCGTGGAGTCCCGTAGATCGCGTCACCCGTGATGGCGACGCAGCGGTAGGTGATCAACCCTAGGGTGAGGCCGGTCAGCCAGTCGATAACGAAGATCACGAAGTTGGCTGCGGTCTGGCAGACGAAGACCTGTTGGATTTCGCTGCCGGGTGGAAGCAAGGATGCGGCCCGCTCTTTCAGTTGCGCAACGGTCGCCATTCATTCGGCTCCTTCTGTTGCCCGACAGCAATCTAGACCGAGGCGCATCTTCTGCTGCGCCGAGCGCTTCGTCGTGGCGTGACAATCTTGCGTCGCTCAGCCCTTCCGCCGTCAGGCACGGCGGGCTGGAATGGTTGCGTGGACGAGGAACTCCGCCGGGAACTGCTACGACGGCGCGACGAGGACCAGAGGGTCCGCCAGTTAGTCTCCCCGCCAAAGGGACAACACACGGCCAGGCTCCCGGACGAGGTCGCCGCGGAATGGCAGCGGGTCGACGAGGACAACACCCGATGGCTTGGTGACCTGCTCACCACGCGAGGCTGGCCAGGCCGGACAATGGTCGGCGAGGACGGAGCCCAGGCTGCGTGGCTGCTTGCCCAGCACGCCGACCGTGCTCCAGCCCTGCAACGGGCATTTCTGGATGCCGTGCGCGGCGCGGTCGGTCAGGGCGAGGCTTCCCCGGCGCACCTTGCCTACCTGGAGGACCGGGTGCGAGTCCATGCCGGGCGGCCGCAGTTGTATGGCACCCAGTTCACCGTCACCAGCGGCAACTTCGGGCCCTGCCCGATCGAGGACCCACCGCGACTGGACGAGCGCCGCGCAGCAGCGGGGCTGGAGCCGTTCGTGTATACGAGGCCAGGATGCGAGCCAATTCGTAGGCCAGCATCGATCTCACCGATGAGAACGCGCGCTTATGCCGTTGCGACACGAGGTCGCACTTTGCGAGTGAACTCGCTGATTGGAGGGCCGATTATGTCGGTCGCGTAGTTCCGGGCGCGTGCTCATGCCCGGCCCCGCCCTGTCGTGCGCTGCCGGTAACGGCGGGGTGCGGGGCACAGGGGAATGCCCGAGGGTCCTTGTCCCATCCGGGGTGCCGCAGGTTAGGGGCAGGCCGGACGGGTGAATCGCGTGAACCTCCGTTGATGCCTCGTGAAGCGCTGCCCCGCGGTGGGTTGTGAGTGCGGGGTTGAAGGGACTGGCCGCTGGGAAGCGGCAGGCGCTGGCCGGGCACGGCATCCGGTCAGGAGAGCACCGCCGTCCCCGGGGTCGAGGAGGCACCCATCCCGGTCGTATCTCGCTGGTGCGGAACGTGGAAACCTCGTCCGGGTCCGGGCTTGTGGCCCGGTAAGCCGACCGTGAGGAAGGCCCGGTTCCCGGGCGGGAACAGGATGACCCGACAAGCCAATGCCGGTGGCCGAAAGGCAGCAGGAAACCGGGATCATCGTGGCTGGCTCCTCCGCCAGCGGTGCCGGATAACTGGCTGGATACCGGGCCGCGTGCCCGGGCCCGAAAGGGCGCTGACGCGGGTCAGGTGAGCCCGTGAAGGATGACGATGACAACGACGCTGGAACCGCAGGACATGTTAGACGCCGCGAATGCGGTGAACGGACCTGCGGGCGAGCCTTGCAGCTGGGACCAGGTGAGCTGGCTCTCGGCGGAGGAGAACGTACGGCGGCTGCGGCAGCGGGTCTTCACGGCGTCGCAGGCGGGGGACCTTAAACGGGTCCGCAACCTGCAGAAGCTGATGCTGCGGTCCCGGTCGAACACGCTGGTGAGCGTGCGACGTGTGACCGAGCTCAACGCTGGCCGCATGACCGCGGGCATCGACGGGGAGGTGGCGCTGACACCGGAGGCCAGGGCAGACCTGGCCGACTGGGCGCAGCGCCGGGCCGAGCCGTGGGCCGCCCGTCCGGTCAGGCGGGTGTATATCCCCAAGGCCAACGGGAAGCAGCGGCCGCTCGGGATCCCGGTGATCGCTGACCGCGTGCTGCAAGCAGTCGTGGCCAGCGCGCTGGAACCGGAGTGGGAAGCACGGTTCGAGCCGAGGTCGTATGGCTTCCGGCCCGGCCGTGGCTGCCATGACGCGATCGAGGCCATCTTCCAGGCCGGTAAGGGCGGCGGTGGCGCCGGCCCGCGCCGGCCCTGGATACTCGACGCCGACCTGGCAGCGGCGTTCGACCGGATCGACCACGACCACCTTCTGAGCCTGCTCGGCACGTTCCCCGCCAGGGACCTGGTTGCCGGATGGCTGACCGCAGGCATGATCGAAGACGGCCGGTTCACCCCGACCGGGGAGGGAACTCCCCAGGGCGGGGTGATCAGCCCGCTGCTGCTGAACGTGGCACTGCACGGGATAGAGGACGCCGCCGGAGTCCGCTACCAGCACGTCGGCAGCGATGCCGCCGCGGTGATGACGGGCTCTCCGGTGCTGATCAGGTACGCCGATGACCTGGTCGCCTTCGGCCATACCAGGCAGGAAGCCCAGCAGGTCAAGGCGCGGCTCGCCGCATGGCTGGCGCCCAGGGGGCTGGTCTTCAACGAGGACAAGACGCGCATCGTCACCCTCGATGAAGGCTTTGACTTCCTCGGGGTCACCATCCGCCGGTATCGCGGCAAGCTGCTGATCAAGCCGAGCAAGGCGGCGGTCAAGCGGATCCGGGAACGGCTGCGCACCGAACTGCGGTCCTTGCGCGGGGCCAACGCGCAGGCGGTCATCGCCAGGCTCAACCCCATCATCCGGGGCTGGCCGGCCTACTACCGGACGGTGGTGTCCAGCGAAATCTTCGCCGCGCTGGATCACTACCTGTGGAAGCTCACCTACAAGTGGGCCAAGCATAGCCACCCGAACAAGCCGGCCCGGTGGATCGTGCGCCGGTACTTCGGCAAGTTCTGCAAGTCCAGGAACGACCAGTGGGTGTTCGGCGACCGCGACAGCGGTGCCTACATGCGCCGGTTTGCCTGGACGAAAATCGTCCGGCACCAGATGGTCCGGGGAACCTCGTCCTGTGACGACCCTGCCCTGGCCAGTTACCGGGCCGATCGGCGGCGCAAAGGAATACCCCGGCCGATGGACACCGCCACCTTGCGCCTCTTGCAGGCGCAACACGGCCGGTGCCCGCTATGCGGCCAGCTGCTCCTCGACGCCGACCGCCCGCCGCAAAACCCGCGCGAGTGGGAACAATGGCTGACGGTCACCCGCAAGGCTATGGTCCGAAACGCGATCACCGCCTCGCGGGCCGACGGAACACCGGACGAGGCTGCCCTCCGCCTGATGCATGCTCACTGCCACCGGCGCTACGCACGGAGCAGCAGCCCAGCACTTCTGCCCGCCAGCTAGCCCTAGGGGCTTGCTTGAGCCGGATGCACGGAAACGTGCACGTCCGGTTCTGAGGGGGGCCGGGCGCAGCAATGCGCCCGGCCTACCCGGCCGCTCAGTGACCACAGCCCGCACCGGATGCCACGGCGGCCTGTCAGAGTTTGTGCCTGTGGACGAGCTGGACGCAGCAACTGTTTCTCTCGCACACCCAGACGCCGAATACGAGTGACCATGACCGGCTTGCGGCCCGGCCGCTGGCGCCCTGATCATCGGCATATGAACGAGACGCCTGCCACGGCGAGGCTAAGACGTGCCGTCCGGGCGGTCATCCTGGCCGATGATGACCGTGTCCTGCTGTGCCGCTTCAGCTTCCCGCATCCAGCTGTGCCGACGGGCGCAACGGTCGTATGGACGGCCCCCGGTGGCGGCATCGAGCCCGGTGAACTGCCGCTGGCGGCACTGCGCCGGGAGCTGCACGAGGAGACGGGGCTTGTCATTGACGCCGACCCGCCTCACGTCTGGCACCAGGAGGTCGCCGCTCCCGGCCCTGCGGACGGCTACGACGGGCTGGTCAACGACTACTTCCTCGTCCGCACCACGCGCTTTGATCCCCGCGGCGCGCTGTCCGATGACGAACTCGCCGCCGAGCACATCAGCGGGATGCGATGGTGGCGGCACGAAGACATCGCCGAATACGGCGGAACCGACCTGTTCTCACCCCGTGACATCGCCACACCGCTGGCGGCGCTGATCGCCGGTGACATCCCGGGCACGCCAGTGATGCTCGGCCTGTGATCTCCCTGGGCACTTATAGGTCCGCTGTACCGCCAGACGCAGCAAAGACACGAGGCTGCTGGACAACAGCTATCCACGCTTGGCGGAGAGCACAACGTCCGCTAGTAACTCCTCGAAGCGCGTCGGTGCTGGATGTGGAGACGTCCTCCTGATGCGGTTGTCGGGCTTGGTACCCCAGCGCATCGAGGAGGACGTCCATGAGTGACCGTACCGGCTTGTCCCGGGGTGATCGCAACCGCAACGCGCGGCTGGCTCGGCTTCGCCAGCTGCTGCCGCTGGACCACGCGATCGTGGCGATCGACCTGGCGGATGTCAAACAGGCCGCGGTCGTGACCGATCAGGATTCGCGTGTTCTGGCCCGGCGGCGGCTAACCGCGCGGGCGTGGGAGCTGGGCGAGCTGCTGGACTGGGGCGTCAGCCGGCGAGGGCGGCGGGGTTTGTGTCGGTGACGGTGGCGTGCGAGCCGACCGGCCACCGCTGGCGGGTGCTGGACCAGCTCGCCGCCGAGCGCGGGCTGGCACTGGTGTGCGTGCAGCCGCTGCTGGTCTACCGCGCCCGCGAGGGCGAGGACCTCACCTTCGATAAGTCCGACCCGAAGGACGCGGTCATCATCGCCCGGCTCGCCGCGGGACTGCACTGCTATGAGCCCGAGCGCGCCGATGCGGTGTGGGCCCGGCTGCGGCACCTGGGCGCCCGCCGCCTGCAGCTGGCTTGTGATGGCACGGGGCACGTGAATCAGGTCCGGGACCTGCTGGAATGTGGCTGGCCGGCCGTGCTGGCCACGTCAGGGTCGCCGTTCCGGTCGTCGACCTGGTGCGCGGCGGTGACCGTGGCGCTGGACCGGTGCGCCGGTGACCCGATGCGGGTGCGCCGGCTGGGCCCGGCCCGGTTCGAGGCCGCGGTCCGCCGCAAGCTGCCCCGCTGGGACGCGACCCGGCCGTGCCTGCGGATCGTCCGCGCCGTGTTCGCCGCCCTGGCCGATGAGGCCGGGGTGATCGCGCACCGGCCCGGCGCGCTGGAACGCGTCGGCCTGGCCCTGTCCGACTGGCAGGACACCCATGCGCGGATCAGGCAGACCGAGGTCCGCATGACCGGTGTGCTGGACGAGCTCGGCCTGACCGAACTGGTCACCAGCATCGCCGGGCTCACCACCGTCGGAGCCGCGGCGATCCTGGCCGAGACCGGCGACCCGAACCGGTTCGCCACCAGGTCACTGGCCAGGCACGCCGGGCTGTGCCCGCGCGACAACGCCTCCGGCGGCTACCAGGGCAAGACATCGATCTCCGGCCGCGGCCGGCCCGGCCTACGAGTCCCGGCGTGGCGGGCGGTATGGGCGGCGCTGCCGAACAACCCGGTGATGGCCGCCAAGTTCACCCACCTGACCACCCGCGACTACAACCGGCTCGCCCGCCAGCAGGCCCGCACCGCCGCGCTGCTGCGCTGGATCCACGTCGTCATCACCCGGCAGGTGACCTGGGATCCGGTGATCGCCGCAGGCGGCACGCCGCCACTGCGGACAGCCGCGTGAACGCCAGCTGACGCTGCACCGCTCCGGCGGCCAGTGACCCGGGCGGGGCGAGCCCGAACGTCCCTCGAGGTACGACCTCGCGCAAAAGCATGGGCAGCCCCGCCCGCCTGCTCCATCAGCTCGATTCACGCTGTCGGGAACAACCCGATTGAAAGCTAGGCAGAGCACGAGCAGGCGGCGGAGCACCCGCCCGACTTGACACACGCTGCGTTACGGTGCTTCTGCCGCGCACCGGATGTTGCCCGTCGAGCCTCAACTCGGCATGCGCCTGCTGCCAGAATCGGTGATCGTGGTCAAGCTTCCAGCAGCCGTCGTTGTCGCTGCTCATGACGTCCGCGCAATACCAGCCGATGCGGTGATTGCGCTCTACAAGGCGACTGTATGGTGGCCTCATCGCACCGCCGAGCAGGTCAGTGCCGTGCTGGGCAGTTCTCCAGCAGTCGGAGCCTGGCACGACGACAAGCTGGTGGGGTTCGCCCGGGCCGTGACCGACGGCATCCTGCGCGCATACGTCGAGGACGTCGTCGTTGTTCCCGACAGGCGAGGCACCGGAATCGGCCATGTGCTGATGGACTGCCTGATGGAGACGTTGGGACCGATCCTCGTAGTCACACTGTTCTGCTCGCCGGACCTCGCGCCGTTCTACGAGCTCCACTCATTCGGCGGCACCAAGCAGACCGTGATGCAGCGAGGTTGACCCAAGTGAACGCCCGGATCTGCCGCGAGGCGCGAATGCCGATCCATCCTTCCCGCGGGATCGCCCACGGACATGGCGATTGGCCACCGGACGTCATCTGGCGATTTATGCCTGAGGGGAAGGGGCAGCGTCTTGCTCCACCGTCACGGCGGTTCCGTAGGCGGCCACCTCTGACATGACGCCGCCGATCTCGTTGCAGTCGAAGCGCATGGCGACGACGGCATTAGCTCCGCGCGAGCGAGCTTCGCGCCACATACGCTCGCGGGCCTGATTGCGGCTGTCGGTTAGCAGCCTCGTGTAGCCGGTGACTTCTCCGCCGGCGACCGTCATGAACTGCGCCCCGAGGTTACTGAAATAGTTGCGGGCCCTCACCACCAGTCCGAACCCCTTCTTCCTCCCTTTTCTCTTTCTTCTTCTCTTTCTTTTCTTCTCTTCTTTCTTTCTCTTTTTTGCGGTTTGGCTCCCTTGCCGTGCGCGCCTGGCGCTGAATTCGTCCTTCAAGTCATTAGCTGTCCCGGAGGGTGGCCTTCTGGAGCCCGCCGAGATCCGAGACCCGGCCGCTGCGATCCTGGGCGTTTGACGCCGGATGCGCCATCGCCGCGGGCGCGGCATCCCTGGCGCACTTCTCGTTCGGCCAGGCCGGGCACGCCAGTCGCCTGTCCCTAGCGGCCTGGGTGATCGTCGCGGTCGTGACAGCCGCGCCTCCCGGCGCGCCGGGCGCCGCGGGGGGCGGCCTGACCGGGATGCGGGACGCATCAGCGCGTTCGGCGGCGACCTCGATTTCGGCCCGCGTGATACGCGCGGCTGGCGGGTCACCGCCCGCCTGTACCTCGATCCGGTGGCCACATCATGATTACTGTGCTGTTGGCCGACGACCACTCGCTGATCAGGAAAGGCTTCCGCCTGATCCTGGACGCCGAACCGGACATGTGTGGCCGGCGAGGCCAGCGACGGGACGGCCGCGGTATCCATGGCATCCGCGTTGCGCCCCGACGTCGTGCTCATGGACGTCCGGATGCCAGGCCGCGACGGCATCGAGGCGACCCGCGACATCGCCGCCGCGGGCTGCCGGCCAAGGTGCTGATCCTGACCACGTTCGACCTGGACGACTACGTTTACGCCGGCCTGCGCGCGGGTGCCAGCGGCTTGCTGCTCAAAGACACCCAACCCGACGACCTGTGCCGCGTCAGGCAACGTTTGCGCGCTTCACCAGCTCACGTAGTGCTTTGTTCTGCGCATTGCGGTTCCGCCAGGCGATGTAGCGCCGAATCAAGAAGGCCTGAGCCTCGTGGCTCTGGTGGTCGGTGCCGTCGAGACAGAAGTAGCGCAGCGCGGTGAACTGGGCTTCGATTCGATTCAGCCAGCTGGCGTAGCGCGGGCTGTAGGCGAGCTCGACGTTGTTAGCCCTCGCCCAGTCGCCGACTCGGGTGTCTTTCTTGGTCGAGAGGTGCGGGCTGAAGTTGTCGAGCACGATGGCGATGCGGACCTGGGTGGATGGAGGGATCGCACGTAGCGCAAGAAGGCCAAGAATTCGGACCGTCCCTTCTTGGTCTTGACGTGGCCGTAGAGCTTGTCGGTGGAAAGGTCATAGGCCGCAAGGAGGTGGCGCACCCCGTGTGCGCGGATATAGGTGGCCCGGCGAGGCCGGCGCGGGGCCGAGCGAGGAGCACCGCTGATGTCGCGCTCGGCCCAATGGCGCCCCGGATGCGGCTGGAGGTTGAGCGGCCCGAACTCGTCGCAGCAGATGACGACGCCGGGATCGCCCGGCCCTGCCTGGACCTTTCCGTCGGCCAGGTCATAGAGCTCGAGGATGCGCTTCTTCTTCAGCTCGAAGTCGGGGTCGCTGGATTCCTTCCAGGTCTTGATGGCTTGAAAGACACGCCCCTCACGGAGAAGCGCCCGGAGTCCCTCGTGGCTGATGTCCTCAACCACCCCCTTTCGCACCAGGTGGTCGGCCAGCTTGGTGAGCGACCAGGTCGAGAAGGGCTCGCCGTAATCGGTCGGACGGCCGAGAGCGATCTTCTTGACCTCGGCCCGCTCGGCGGCGCTGAACTTGGGCGGCCGGCCCCCGGCGTATTTTTTTGGGGGCCAAGGAATCGAAGCCGTCGCGGGTGAAGTTATGGATCACCTCTCTCACCAGGTCTTCTGAGGTGAAGGCGATCTTGGCGATGGCCGGGACGTCCATGTGCTGGGCGCTCCACAGCATGATCTGGGCTCTTCGCCATCGCACCACCGAGCCCGAGCCCCGCCGGATGATCGAGAGAAGCTTGTTCCCCTCCTCGTTGGAGATGTCTCTGACCGCAACGCGCTCTGCCATGCCCCACTTTGCGCGACCTGGGGCTCAAAGTGGTGGACGCGGCCCCGGAGCGTGGCCGGTCACGGCACTAGTGCCGTGCCAGGCATCGTTTGCCTCGGCGCGAATGGCGCAGACCCGGCGATCTGGGGCAGTTCAACTCGGAGCGATACCGTGCGGTTCTGTAGCCTCAGAACTCCAGTCCCCGAGCGCGGCCGCCGGACTACGACCAGAGTTCAGTCCGGCGCGACCACCAGGCCTCGGCGGCGGTCATCGCGCCTTCGGCCTCGCGGATGTCGCCGCCCACGAGCCCTGCGGTGGCAGCCCAGTGCAAGGGGATAAGAGCTACAGCCCCGGGGAGCCATCGGTACTCGTCGCGAGTCAACGGTTCCGGAGCCGTGCTTTCGTAGGAGTCGAGCAGTCGTCGCGGCTCGAGCAATTCGCCGCTCGGTGCGACGTGGTGCAGGCTGCCCGCGATGTCGTACAGCCGCTCCCTGACCCTCGCGAAATCCAGGTCGAAGGTGGCCCATGAGCCGTCTGACAGTTCTCCCGCGTTGCCCAATTTGTAGTCCCCATGAATCGGAGCGCATGGCAGTTCGACCTCCTTCCGGAGCTTGGAGAGCTCGCCAGTCAGTTGGCGCATCCGATGAACGACCGGCTCGCTGCGGGGTCCGAGCCTGCGGCGTGTGAAGCCGACCGAGTAACGCAGTTGGCCGAAGGTTCTGTGGTCGTCGAGGGGTTCGGGCGGGCTGGGCTCCCAGACTGCTTTGAGCGCAGTGTGAACGCGTCCGAGCTCCTCGAATAGGCGGACGTAGGAGTCCTCGTCCGTCCGTGGCTGCACGTGATCGATGAACTCCTCAAGCTCAGCCCAACGATCAGCGACCCTCACGAGGTCGCAGCCGGAAATCGGAATCGGCCGAGCGACGCGGACTTGCGTCCGCTGGAGCCGTTCCCGCAGGCGCCGCAGTCCCGCTACTCGTCCGCGGCGGACCCAGGGCCTGTGAACCCGGAGGACAACCGGCGGCTCAGCGTCTATCCGCAGGTTGAGGTTGAACTCACCGCCGATGTCTGCCCGCCCGGCCCCGCGCGCGACGCGGTCGATCAGGGCCGAGACGGCCGGGTCATCTGGGCTGGCTCTAGGTCCGAACCAGCGCGGCAAGGCAGGGGGAGAGGTCGAAGCTTCGATTCCGGTCATGGCAATGGCCCGCCAGCGCACCCGACGGAGGGTCCGCGGGCGAACCCATCCTCCTCGACGCGGGTCGATCGTGCCACGCATGTGCCGGTAGGCGACAGGGCGAACGTTGGATGACGCGGCACTAGTCGCCGCAATCCGCACTATCGCCTCCGGCGACGCCGTACTGTCGCCGGGCGCCACCAAGCGCCTCATCCGCCAGTTCACCGCACAGCAGCCCAGACCTCCAGGCAGCCGGCGCGCCGACCAGATCCGCCAGGCCCTCAGCGGCCGTGAGCTGGACGTCTTCTCCCTCGTCGCGACCGGCATGTCCAACAGCGAAATCGCCGCGACCCTGCACCTGTCCGAGGGCACCGTAAAGGTTCACGTCGGCCGGATACTCGCCAAGCTCAGACTGCGCGACCGTGTCCAGGCCGTGGTTCTCGCCTACGAATCCGCCCTGATAACCCCGGGGACTCTCCCGCCACACCAGCACGGGCACCTGCAATGACCAGCACGCCGAAGCGGATCGGGGCCGACCCGGCCCTGCGCGCTGGCGCTGGACGACAGGCGGCCGACCCAAAATCCCGTCACATGCGACCGATCTGCTGCCACACGCCCGACTCGATGTCGCTACTGGTGCGCCGGCCGGGCCTGCCGCCCCTGATCCTGGTCGGGGACGTGACCTGCAACGCCCATCTGCTCGAGACCGGCCACGTACCCGGAGTCGGGAGCCGGCGCCGGCGGCCGGAAGCCACCGCCATGGTCGACCAGACGCGCCAGCTCTCTCCGGAACTGGTGATACTGCCTGCCCATGACCCTGGGAACTACCTGGTCAGCTGGGCGTGATGGCGACGCCGCGCTTGGGCGCGTAGGCGGCGAGTTTCTGGCGGAGCTTTCCGCGGCCGCGGTGAAGCCGCGACATGACGGTGCCGATTGGCGTGCCCATAATCTCGGCGACCTCCTTGCAGGCGTAGCCCTCGACGTCGGCGAGGTAGATCGCCGCCCGGAACTCCCGCGGCAGGTCGCGCAGCGCGCCCACAATCTCGGAGTCGGCCAGCTGCCCCAGTGCCTCGGCCTCCGCGGACCTGGCCGGCGGTGACAGCCGGCCGGTGCCGACCTGCCAGTCATCCTGAAATTCCCCGCCGAGTGCCCGGGCGGGCTCGCGCTTGTTCTTCCGGCAGGTGCTGAAGAAGGTGTTGGCCAGGATCTTGTGCAGCCAGGCGCGCAGATTACTACCCGGGCTGAACTGGTGGAACGCGACATAAGCCTTGGCGAGGGTCTCCTGCACCAGATCCTCGGCGTCACTGGCGTTCCCGGTCATCCGCAGCGCGGCACGGTGCAGCTGGCCCAGGAACGGCACCACGTCCTGCTCGAATCGCGCATCACGGTCTGGCATCGGATCTGCTGGCCTCATCATCGTTCCGCTTCCTCCTTGCCTTCCGACGTGGGCGGGGCTAGCGCGGCTGCTACCAGTCCGAAGAGGCGGCTGCCGCCCCGACCCATGCCGCGGGCTTGAACCCGGCGGCGAGCGATGCGGGCGTGGTGCAGCCGCCGTGCGAACACTGCGGCCAGGGCCGCGATGCCGAACACGCCGCGCATCGCGTTGAACGCCTTGTTGGCGCCGGCGGCCACGCCCACGTCGACGGGCGGCACCGAAGCAGCTACGGCATTGCCGCCGGCGGGAAAGCGCATCGCGAAGCCCAGCGCGGCGACCAGCGGCAGCATCCACAGCATCGCGCCGCGGCGCAGCTCCAGCCGCAGCAGCCGCCCCGGAAGCGACAGGCCACCCGCCCGCCAGGCCCCGGGCCGCACGGGACTTCGGCGGCCCTCACGACCGCGCCTACGCCGCCTACCGCGGCGATTCCGTCGGCGCGGGCGGTCAGCTCACCGGCAGTGCCGCGGAACACGACCAGTCCCAGGTCCGTCAGCGGCTGGAATCCGCTGTGGCGGCTGGCTTCCGGGTCCGTCACCGCTTGCCAGTCGGCTTCTGGACCCGCGCCGGTGGTCGTCATGGTTCCAGCGTGCCGCCGCGAGGCCCGCCTGGATATCGGGATCACCCCCCATCCAACCCTGGTGCTGCGCGCAGGCCGGATCAGGGTCAGCCCCGATCGCCTGCCAGCGTTGCGCCCGGGGAGAAGAGGCCCCAGTCACCGGCCATACACCGCCGCGTCCTCAACCGGGCGTCCTGGCGTCGTGACCTCCGCCGGGGCACTGCCGGGGCTGGCTGGCTGGGTCGCAGCTCGCCACGCCCGGGCCGCCAGCAGCAGCATCGCCACCGCAAACGGGAGCATGAGCACCACCACGAGCTTGGGTCCCAACGGATGCGACCTGCTGGGCGACCTCCAGGCCGATCACGAACAGGACCGCACGCCAGCGCGGCACACTCCGGCTTCGCCACAGGGCAACCCCCATCAGGACCGGCGCGGCGGAGATGCCGACGAAGTAAACGCTAGAGAACACGTGCTCGAACCTGGAATTGAAGGACGTCACGAGGAAGCGCGCAGCCGCGTCCCGGCTCACGTGCGCTGTCGCGGCGGCGGCGAGGTTGACGCCGCCCAGGACGTTGACGAGAGCCCCGCAGAAAGCACCGATCCCCCCGAGCAGGACAGCGACGATGGCAACCATTGATCCCCGTCCGCTGACGAGCGTGGCGATCGCCGCATACGAGACCGCCAGCGCGCCCAGCGCGAGCAGCGACAGCTAGCCCGAGACGTAAAGCTGAACCGGGTGCCTAGCCGCGATGGGCAGCACCTTCAGCGCGACGGCCGTCGTCGAAAGAATTTGGTCGGTGCCTTTGGGGTTCAGGGCCTCCGCGCTGACGTACAGCACGGCGGCCAGGGGCAGGAACAGGGACAGCACTCGCTGGCGCATCCGGGCAGCGTTATCCATTGGCTTCTCCAGCCTGATAGGGGGCCGATCATCTCGGCAAGTTCAAGCCGTTTGCAGTCGCTCAATGGGAGCGGCGCCTTCGCGGCCTGGCGGGTCGCGACGGCGAGGAGTCGCCTGCCGTCCGCATCCGCATCGCACTACCGACGCGGATGTCGCGACGTCCGCCAGTAGGTACCGACAGCCAGAACGCTACGGGCCCCGCCACCCCAGGGCATCTGCCCGGAGGCCACGCTTTCCCAGCCGCGTATGCTCTGAGGCATACGCCCGCCAGCGCGTTCCCCGGCCCGTCAGCCAGGCGCGTACTGTGGCCGCAGCGCACGTCACGTAGACCTGAGTACCCGTCCTCCGACGCCGCGCAGAGCCGCTAATTATGCGCACCTTGGCCGACCGCCAATGAGACAGTAACCAGCGCACGGAATCTGCGTTCGGCGCGGTCAAATCACCGGCCACGATGTTGAATACGGGATCGTCATGGCCAACATCCGCGTCCAATATTGCGAGTAATCATCCGCAAGCTGGCATGACCATGCGCTCAGCTAACGTCCGCTATTCGGCATGTCGGTGCATTGGCTGATAGCAACGGCCACTGGTCTGCCCGGCAAGCCTGGTTAG
>CAWKKA010000019.1:0-23797 GCA_963850105.1 uncultured Actinomycetota bacterium | reverse complement strand
TCGGCCGGGCAAGCGAGTTCGAGCTCGACGAGTGCTCGAGCGTCGCCAATTATCGCGAACTGGTCCAGCAGATGGGACGGCTGGAGCCGGCGAGCGGCCGCGGCAAGAAAGCACGGGGTTCGCAGCGAGCTGCTTTACGGCTGCCCGTGGCGCGAGGCCCTCGACTCCGGATCAGACCGGGCCAAAGTCGAGGGCATCATGGCCGCCCTGCTTCTGACACGCGATAGGCCTTCTTGGCGGCCGTCGCCCTGTAGTGCTCAGCCGGGAAGCAGACGATCCGCGGCGAATGCCGGGGATCCGAAGTCCTAATACAGAGCCCAATGTTTGTGACAGCGAAGCTGTCCTGTACTGCCCCGCATTGTCCCCGGCAATGCTGGCGAGGTAATTCGCTAGGGCTCTGACCTGGAGCCCCATTACGGAATCGAACCGTAGACCGTCTCCTTGCCATGGGTAAAAGGCCAGGCTATGTACCAGGTCAATGCCATCCGATATCGGGGATTAGCTACGGTCTCTGTGCCTGCATGTGCCCTGACGTTGCTGATCCGCCTGCGGCCAATGATCTGGTTGTACAGGCCGTCCCGCTGGACGCCCACCGAGCGATGGTGGCGGGCCGGCCGTGCCGCTCCGGGAGCCGGGTCGCGCGCCAGTCGTCTCGACCGAACCTACGGAATCACGCCATACGCCCAGATCCCGGCATTGGCGGCAGCGCCCTTGGCGAAAGACCCAGCCCCCCACACCGATGTGGTGCCCGGGATAAGCGCCAGCGAGGGCACGAACGTCGGCGTCGACCCGATGAGGGTTCGGGTCCACGTACCGGCGCCTGACCTGTGCGCCACCCAAAAGCGACCAGAACTGTCCTGGACCGTCAGCCAGATCCCGCCCTTGCCATCCGAAGCGGGATCACCCGTAACGACAGTCCAGGGCAGCGTGACCTTCGACCACTGGCTCCCGTTGAAATGTACGAGGAAACCGGCAGTGCCGTTGGACGGATTGGCAGCCGAAACCCAGACGTTAGAGGCCGAGATCGCGAGGATGCGGTTGAACTGCCGACCGGTCAGCGCCGCGGCCCTCACGCCCTGCCACGCCGTGCCGTTGTAATGCACGATGGCATCCTGCGGCGCTGAGCCGCTCGAACCGATAGCCCAGATGTTGCTAGCCGACAGGGCGCTAGCCGACGCTATCCCGGTAGCGTTGCCTGTCTGTTGCGTCCAGGTACTCCCGTTGTAATGCCAGGTCCCGAGGCCGCCGGTGAACCCGCCAGCGCCGAAGACCCACACGTTTGTGCTGCTGATGGCGGTAACGCCGGTCAGCTGGCCCGAACCTGCCAGCTGTTTGGCCACCGACCAAGCGCCGTTGTAGTGCAGGACAAAACCGCCGAACTGGGTAACCGCCCAGACGTTACTGGGCGAGACGGCGCTTGCAGCCTCGATCGCGGACTTCGCGGAACTGGTGACCCCGGCGGGGAGGACCCCGGCGCTCCATGCCTTGCCGTTCCAATGCTCTGCGACCGGCACCGTGGGAGTGCCTCCCGAAAGATCGCTGCCACCGAGCGCCCAGAGGTCGAGCTTGCTCGGCGCGACGGCCGTCAGGTAGCCCGAGTAGTCCGTCGCCGCACCGTAATGGGTGCCGAACACCACTCGCCATCCAGGAGTCGACGCCTGGGCCGGCAATGCAAAGCTAAGCGGCAGCGCAATCGCCGTCAACGCCGCGCCGAGCGAGACGACCGCCCGAAAGGCTAGGTTCATGACAGGCTCCATCTGATAGGCACGGGTTGCCGCGCTGATTCTCCCGACTTATGTCGAAAGTCGCAATAGGTTCAGTTCCTCACAACCGACAGGCACGAGTCGGTCGGCGTCAGTGCGCTGCCGGCAGCCTTGCGAGCGCAGCCGGCGCCTGGTGCGCGAGTTCAATGCTTATACGCTCAGCCGCATGCTCACTCACGCTCCGAAGGCCTGGTTGATAACTCGTTTGCGAGCGGTGTCGTACGTCGTAACGGGCCAGATCGCCGAGTACGAGCTGGGGCATGATTGATTTTGCTGGATCTCTCGCACGCAGAGCATCAGGTTCGGTGCACACGACGGCCGACGGGGTGCCTCATTGCGTTTACTCATGCTTCCACTAACGCTCGGGCCGGCGGAGCCGTGGCGAGGCGAGCTTGTATACCTGGCGGCCTTCCTCCTAGGCGTCGACCGACTGGCTCCACGCAGGTAACAGGCGAAGTCCCCAGCGGTCACCTGCGGCACGGGCCAGCCGTCCGGCGGGCGTGGCGATGCGGCGACGTGGCCGTCTCAGGGTGTCACCGTGTGGGTTGCGCGCTCGCACGGCGTCCGCTATTTGTCTGGAGGCCGGCCAGGATGGTGCTGAGGCCGGCGGTGAATCGCTGGTCGCGGTTGCCGGCCCAGACGTGCTCGCCGAGAACAGCCAGGACCGGGAACTGGTCGGCTGGCAGTGACCGGAAGAACGCGTGGAGCTGCCGCCGGGTCGCGGAATCCTGGACGCGCTGCTCGTTGACGGTGGTGCGGTCGCTGAGCGCGAAGCCGAGAGTGTAGTCGTAAACGAGAGAGAACGCCTGGGCGGTCTCCCGCGGCGCGAGGCCGGTTTCCTGCAGCGGCGCGAGGAACGCTTCGGCCAGGGCAAGGGAGTGCGGTCCGAGAGGGTCGCGGGTCTTGAGCAGGGCAGCGATGCCGGGATGGTCTTCCAGGGCGGCGCGCAGCCGACGGGCCAGGACCTTGACCCGCTCTGCCCAGCCCAGAGCGGGACTGGTCCGGGTGTCGACCTCGGCCAGCACTCCGTCCACGGCCAGGTCGCAGAGCTGCTCCTTGCTGCGCACATGCCGGTACAGGGCGCCGGGGACCACGCCGAGGCGGGCGGCGAGGGCTCGCATGCTGAGTGCGCCCGCGCCGTCCGCGGCGATGACGGCGAGCGCTTCGGCGACGACCCGCTCGCGGGTCAGCGCGCGGCGCCGGCTTTCCTCGCCGTCGGGAGGGCTGAACCACAGCGCGCGCTGGCCCGCGCCGACGGCCTGCTGTGGCTTCGGCATGGTCGCCTCCGACCTCTCGGTTTGACTGTGAACAATGTTCACACTATAGTAGACAGTGTTACTCGGAAGCGAATGTCGTTCACTCGAATTGCATTTTTTCCCGGGTCGCCAGGCCGTTGGCCCGGCGAGACGCATGAGGGAGAACGACATGACAGTCATGACAAGCTGGGACCTGTTCGATGACCTGCGCAGCGCGCAGGATGAGCTGGTACGACAGAGCAGGATGCCGAGCCACTGGGCGTCGGGCCAGTTCGGCCAGCAGCATGGCGCCGGGGCCGCTGGCCAGGCATGGGCACCCGCGGTCGACATTACCGAGCGCGATGACGCTTACCTGGTGACAGCGGAACTGCCGGGCTTCGGGACGGACGACCTGGAGATCACGTTCCAGGACGGCCTGCTGACAATCCAGGGCGAGCGGCATCCCGCGGCCGACATGCCCGGACAGAAGGTCCACCGGGCCGAGCGCCGCTACGGCGCGTTCCACCGCTCGATCACCCTGCCCATCCATATCCAGGCAGACAAGATCGATGCCTCTGCGCAGGACGGCGTCCTGCAGATCCTGGTGCCCAAGGCACGGGAAAAGCACGCCAAGCGCATCCAGGTGCGCGCCGGCAAGGGAAGGCCTGCGGTAGCGGGCACTGCCAGCAAGAACGGCGCGTGACGCCGCGGGCCGACTTGTCGGCTCCGCGCCACCTGACCCGCACTACGCGCTAGCGCGCCTCCTGCCGTCACCGCTTCTAGGTGACGGCAGGATCGTAGCCACGCCCGGCCAGCGCCGTCATCCCACGGCCGGCCTGCGAGAAGCAGCTACCGTCGTGCCAAGGGCTCCAGGACCGGTCCGTCTGGCATCTAAAGTTCGTCTTCCTGGCGCCGACGCAGCTCGCGCGCTGAAGACGCCTAGAGTCCAGCCGACGGCATACGGCACCGCCAGCGACGCGGCCCACGCCGCGGGGAAAGGCGCTCGACACCTCCGCATGGACCGGTCCGCCAGCACCTCGGACGGATAACGCTCGCGCGACGTCGGATCGCTAGCGAACAGCCAGCCAACATTACATGGAAGGCGCCCCCGCACATGACCGGCCCTGTGCCATGCCGGCCAGGGCGAGTCCGGGTCACTCGGGGGCGTCAGGCCGTCAGCCCGATGGGATTGCCCTCGGGATCACGCGCACGGACAAGCCGGTATCCCCCTTCCGCGCCCTCCTCCGCAGCATCAAACTGTGCGCCCTGATCACGAAGACAGCCCACCATGTCGCCGAGATCGGCGTTCACCCGGTGCCCGGATCATCGCTGATCCGGTCAGGATGGTCAGTTGCCAGCGCCAGGACCGTGCCGCTCCCCGGCATGGTCAGCGTGCAGAACTCGCCTGCTTCCAGCCATCCGATTCCCAGATCAAGGACATCCCGGTACCAGGCGACGATCCCGTCGAAGTCCCGGACCTGAACCGTCTGGTTTTGCTCGTGGGAACTGACCGCACTTGCTCGTGAGTTCTGACCGCGGTTGGTGGCCGGAAACATGATCGATGTTCGCGAGCAGTGACCGCACTTTGGCGTCTGCGGGTCGCAGCTGGGACTGGCGCGGGTTACCGCTGAGGACGTCCAGCAAGAGCGCTAGCTAGCTATAGCTAGCGCACCTGAGTGGGCGCGGCAGGCGATCTTGCCGTGCGCAGCGCGGGGAGGTTCTTGGGCACCGCGCGTGCAGGCGTGGTGGCGGCCTGCACGGCCGGTGCTGGCTCCGCGCTGACCGGAACTCGCAGCGGGCCCCGGATCAATGTGGAGTTCCGCCGCTGTACCGGGCCGGCCAGGCGCAGGCCCGGCATGCGCTCGGCCAGCACGCTGAAGGCGAGGGTGGCCTCCAGGCGCGCCAGCGGCGCTCCGACGCAGTAGTGGATCCCGCTAGAGAAGGCCAGGTGATCGGTCGTGGACTTGCGGTGGATGTTGAAGACGTCGGGATCGGAGTAGACCTCGGGATCCCGGTTCGCGGCGGCGAGCAGGATGGTCACCTCCTGGCCCTTGCGCACCGGCGTGCCGTCAAGCTCGAGGTCCTCCAGCGCGTACCGGCTGGTGCGCTGGACCGGCGGATCGAAGCGCAGCATCTCTTCCACCACCGCTGGCGCCAGCCCGTCCGGGTCGGCGCACAGTTCGTGCCATTGCGATGGGTGCGCGAGCAGCGCGAGCACGCCGTTGCCGATCAGGTTCACGGTCGTCTCGAAGCCCGCGATCAGGAGCAGCATGCACACGGCCGGCATCTCGCCCGGCTGGATCTGATCGCCTTCGGCTGCGACGAGGTGGCTGACGAGGTCATCGCCCGGCTCGCGGCGGCGCCGCTCGAAGAGGCTCTCGAACAGCGAGAGGATCCTGGCCTGGCCGCGCGCCAGCGCCGCCGCCTGGCGCATCGAGGAGATGCCGTCGATTGCGCTGCCGAGCATGGCGCCGTGCTCGGCGAACTCCGCAGAGTTGCCATCCGGGATGCCGAGCAGGTCGGTGATGACGGCGATGGGCAGCGCGGCAGCGAACGACGACACCAGCTCAAAGCTGTCGGCGCGTGCCGCGCGGTCCAGCAGGTCATTCACGGTCTGCGTGACCCGGGCCTGATAGCCGGCTACGGCCTTCGGGCTGAACGCGGGCAGGACGAGTCTGCGCAGCCGGGTGTGGTCGGGCGGGTTCATCGTCAGGAACGAGCCCTCAAGCTCGTCCTGCGGGCTGCGCGGGAAACCGGCTGGCGGCTTGGCGCCGAACCTGCGGTCGCGCAAAACCGAGTTGCAGACCCGGTGGCTGGCCGTGGCCAGGCCCCCGTAACGGCCGGGTAGCACCGTGCCCGCGGCGCGCAGCTGTGCGTAGATCGCATAGGGATCGACCCGGCCCGGCCGGCGCTGCAGCCTGGCGAGCTTGTCCCGGCGGACATATGCGGCCGTCCAGGTACCTGAGCGCCGCCAGTACAGCTGGCCCGCGAACTTAGCGGCTTCGCCGATCTCACTCATGATCTTCGCCTCCTGGCTGGGGGTGGATGCCGATGCCGTGCAGGAACAAACCGAGGACTCGACCGGGCGCGTCGAGCGGGGCCAGCCGGCCTGCGAGCACTTCGCCCGAGGCGGCGATGAGCAGGGAGACATAAGAGTTCAGCAGCCATGTGTCGGACAAGCCGGGGGTCAGGACGCCGCGCTCCTCGGCACGCCTCATCACGGCGATGACTACTGCGTCACCTACGTCCCACCGCTCCGCCAGGCTGGGCTGCTTCTCCAGGCCGGGGTTGCGCCACAGAAACATCAGCTGCGGGCACAGCGGGAGCAGCACCGAGGTCAGCGAGGCCAGGCCTCCGTCCGGGCCGTCCGCCGCCTTGCTGACGGCCTCCTCCCAGAGATCGAGGACGCGGTGGCCGACGGCGAGAAGCAGATCATCACGGGTCGCGTAGTGATTGTGCAGCGTGGTCCGGCTGATTCCGGCAGCCTCGGCGACCTCGGCTAGGGACGCGCTGGGATCGGCGACCAGCACCTCGGCCACAACGTCGAGCAGGGGCCGTCTCGTTCGGATCTGAACATCCATGTTCAGAACCGTACCTCACAGTCAATTATTGAGCAACATTGACCTGGCACGATCTCGGTTCTAGCGGGCGGAGTCAGTGCTGGCCTGCCGGAGTAGGCTCGTTTGCCGATGGCCGAGGTGATCACCAGCGACCGCGACGGGCCGTCCGGGCTGGCGGCGATCGTGCGGGCCACCTCGCTGGGGCTCGGGGACATGCAGGTCCGGGCCGACTCGGGGTTCGCCGCGCTGCACTCGCCGGGCAATCCGGGCAACGTGGGCGCGATCATCAGGACTGCGAGCGCTGGGGGGGCGCCCGGGGTTGTCCTGATCGGCCAGTCGGCAGACCCTAGGACTCCCCGGCCGTCAAGGCGAACATGGGAGCGCTGTTCACGGGTGCCGGTCGCATCGGCGGCTTCGGTGGGAAATAGTTCCTCGATTGGGCGACGGGGCGCGGCGTCGCAGTGGCGGCGGCTTCGGGTCGGGCCAGCGTGACCTGCTGGGACGCGGACCTGCGGCCGCCGCTGGCGCTGCTGCTCGGCAGCGAGGGGGACGGGCTGCCCGACGAGTAGCTAGCCCTGCAGGCCGGTCCGGCGGCGGACCTCGTACAGCAGGATGCCTGCCGCAACCGCAAGGTTCAGTAGCTAGTCGATCTTCCGGGCTTAACGGGCCAATAGCGAGTGGACGAGCACTCCAGCCGACCGTCATCGTCATGCCGCTGCTCTTGCTCCGCTTGGACGTGTAAGTCCATCGCATCGGTAATCACACGGCTTGCGCCTCGGGCTTCGTGCTGGTAGATCAGCGCGGCGCGTAACAGGTGCACTAATCGTCACGCTGGTCATCGAGAAGAACGCCAAGCAGTCCTGGTCGTTCCTTGAGGAACTCCTGGGCAATGTCGGGCTCGGCATCGCCTGGCATTGCGACGCCTTCCTCTTCCCGCAGCTCGTCAGCAGATGTGCGATGCCACGGCGACGGCCGGCCGGTGTGCCACTGCGGTCCACACCCACGGGCAAAACCAACCGTCACTATCGCGATGTGGCGAACTCCCATTCAGCGCCTCTGTCAGGCCACAAGCCCAGACGCCAAATGCCAGTCGCCGGGCTTGCGTCCGGACAGCCTGCCGTCGCACCGCTGCGCGGCCAGCCGGTCCGGTGTAATACAGCGCACACCAGCCAAGGCGTGGGCGAGCTGCGCACATCATCGATCCCCACTAAGGCCGGAATCCCCGACTCCCGGTGATCACGATCACCGGATACCAGCTCAGCTACTGCGACCTGACCGGTAACAAACGCATTTCTTCATCAGCGCGTATGACAGCCGCGGCGGACTTCGGGAGGTCTGCTCCAGTGCATTTATCCGTCGCGCGTTTGTCTTTTACCAGATTTCGAAGCGGTATTCGATTTCTTGCCAATGATCATATTGTTTATGATTCGCTATTTCGTACTTCTGACGGTACAGTAAGAAGCGTAAGCAATAAAGGAGGAACGAAGGTGAACGCCACCGCACGCAGCGCACAGCGCTGCGTCGGCCGCCTCGCCGCTATGGCGGGCGCTTTCTCGCACGGCCCGGCGCACGCATGGGACAACGACATCCGGTCAGACATTTCCGACGACCAGCACCTGCGGGCCGCGCGCGGCCCGATCCTGACGGCGGACGACGTGGCGGTGCTAGAAGCCGAACTGGCCCGCCAGCGCGCCGCACACGCGATCGCCGTCAAGAGGGATTGAGCATCCATGCATCGATCGAGCCTGACGGGATTCGCCCCAAGTTCACCAAGTCGCTTAGGACTGTCGACATCGGGTTCACCGTGACCGAAGTTTGCAAGGGCGGCGTTGAGGTCAGCGGTGAGCTGATCGGCCGGAGCGAGCAGGGATTGGTCAGCGCAGCGGGCACTTCGGCCGGCACCTGGCCGTGCCGTGCAGGGACCACGAGCGCAACGGGCGTAAGCGGGCAAGCGTCCTAGTGCGTCCAGCCCGGCCCTGTCGGCGCGGGCATCATCTTCCAGCGCACGCGCAGGCAGCGCGGTTATGACCGTATTGCGCAAGGTCCGCATCTGGGAGATGAACCCGTTGTGAGCACCCGCCACCTGGATGCCGCCCACGGGAGGGGGTGACAACAATGACGACCCACTACAGCCAGCCGTCGATCGAGATCGTCGCAGTCGAGTACCCGGCGAGCGTGCTCATCCACCTCCGCAAGGAGCACGGCCGAGACGCCCCCGCCAAGGGCAGCGACGCCATCCACGACGCCGTCCAGCAGCATCTGACCGCGCACCTGCACGGCCAGTTCCGCGGTAACGGCCACTACCACGTCCGCGTTGCGAGGGCGTAGCCGGCAGAAAGCGCGCCGTTCCCAGAAAATGGGAACGGCCCCGGCCTTTCCGAACGGGCCAATCATGCCGGAGCCTTCAGGCTCCGGCACCCCGCGTAAGCCTCCAGCGGACTCGCCATATTGGATGCGACCCGGCCCCGGGCGGGCGCGCGATGAGCGCCGCCCACCGTTTCCGGATGTCCGCGGCCGACCCGAGCTGAGCGTAAGACCAGCCCGGAAGATGCGCAGGAGACCGCGCTCTGATGCGTCGGGCCGCCTGCGAGGCGGCCGATCCTGTTTGCACCCCGATGTCAAGTTCTCGCACACCAGTCCGTCGTCATCCGCCGTCCGGCACGACCGGGCGTCGATGCACTCACCCGACCGAGCGGCCGACGCGCAGTCGGGCAGCTCGGGCGCGCTGCGTGGAGCCTCGCCCCAGCGCGCCACAGTTACCCGGCGGTTGTGGACCGAGACCAAACCGTTGGACTTCCACGGCCATGTCCGCCACAGCGCGCTGCTGGACCGACGGCTGTTCGCGGCGCGGCTACCTGGGGCTGCGTGACCGTGGGCGGTGTGCTACACAGATCCCAGCAAGGGAGGGCGAGTGGATCAGCTCAGCCTCGGTGTAATGGCGCGGTCGCGGAAGGAGAACGAGCGCCGGCTCGCGATCCATCCGCTGCACGTCGAGCGGATCGCTGCTGACTTGCGGGAACGTGTCTACCTGGAGCGGGGTTACGGAGAGGCCTTCGGCGTCTCCGACGCAGAGCTTGCTCAGAGCGTCGCCGGCCTTTGCGCTCGTGCCGAGCTTGTCGCGGGCTGCGATGTCATCTTGCTTCCCAAGCCGCAGCCCGCCGACCTCGAGGACATGCGAGCGGGACAGGTGTTGTGGGGCTGGCCGCATTGTGTTCAGGACGAGGAGATCACCCAGCTGAGCATCGACCGGCGGCTCACGCTGATCGCGTTCGAGGCGATGAACTACTGGGCGGCCGACGGGTCCTTCAGCCTGCACGTCTTTCACAAGAACAATGAGATGGCCGGTTACTGCTCGGTGCTGCATGCCCTGGAGCTGGCGGGGGTGACCGGTGAATATGGCCGTCGGCTGCGGGCGGCCGTCATCAGCTTCGGGGCTACCGGCCGGGGCGCGGTGACCGCTCTGAACGCGCACGGGGTGAGTGACGTGGACGTCCTGACGCATCGTGCCATCAACGCTGTCGCCTCGCCGATCCACTCCGCGCGCATGGTGCACTTCGAACAGGACGACGGTGACCCGAGCCGCTGCCACGTGCTGCGCGACGGCAGCAAGATGCCGCTGGCGGCGTTCCTCGCCGAGCACGACATCGTGGTCAACTGCGTGCTGCAGGACACCGATGCGCCGCTGATGTTCGTCACGGCCGACGACCTGGGCTCCTTCGCGCCCGGCGCACTCATCGTCGACGTGTCCTGCGACGAGGGCATGGGATTCAGCTGGGCACGGCCGACTTCCTTCGCCGAGCCAATGTTCACGGTTGGCAATAATGTCCGCTACTACGGCGTCGATCACAGCCCGTCGCACCTGTGGGACTCAGCCACGTGGGAAATCAGCGAGGCGCTCCTGCCGCACCTGCGGCCGGTCCTGGCCGGTCCCCATTCATGGGAGGCCGACGACACCGTCCGCCGCGCCATAGAGATCCGCGACGGTGTCATCCAGAACCCGCGCATCCTGTCGTTCCAGCACCGCTCACCGGCCTATCCGCACCAGCCGCTGCCAGCTTGATGACCGAGGAGGCCGACGCCGGTCCGAAACCTCGTCGCAGCATCAAGTCGTTCCTGGCCCGCCTTGCCCGGTCTCGATGTCTCCTGGATTGCTGAGCACCTCCTGGTCGTCGTCGGCGGGAGCCGCCACGGCCAGGCGGAACGTGACAGTTCGAGATGCAGTGCGCTGGCTGGCCGTCTTCACTGGCTTTCACCTGACGGCCGGTGAGGCACAGATGTGATCGCATCTCGTAAGCGGGTGCCGGTGATGAGACGCTCGCGGTCGAACGCCGCGGAGCTGATCTGCCAGCCGAATCCGTCCAGGACCAGGAGCACCGCGGCTCCGCCGAGGGCTAGGCCGAGGGTGGGGTGGATCACGTTGAGCGCGATGAGCGTTCGTCAGCGCGATCGAAGGGAGACTCGCGAGCAAGCTGAGCTGCCCTACAACGCGTGGGTCGCTCGATATGGCCGAGATCGCGATGCCGACCCAGATCGACCATGCAGCGAGGATTGGCGTGAAGAGCAGCTGGGCAAGCAGATCCGGGCCTGCAGGAGTGCCGGCGCTATGCCACGGGTGTGCGAACAGCTCCACACAGGCGAAGAAGAAGGCGAGGACCGCATAGGAGATCGCGAGCGACGGGACGAATGCCGCCAGCGGCTTGCCCAGCAGGAACTCCTCGCGGCGGACCGGCGTCCCGAGGACGGGCGGCCCTGGCCGGCTGCTTACGGGGTTGCCGGATACTCGTCCTGGTCACGGTCTGTGTTGCCGGCGTGGCCGGGGTCAGGGCCTGGCATCGCAGGGTTGTGGGCCGCGCCGTCGCCTGCGAGCAGGGCGAGGACGTCGCCGATGGCGGGCTCGCCGGTGGCGGGCTCGGGCAGCGGCAGGTGCGCCTGGATGTGGTAGCGGTTGCGGCGGCCGTTCTTGTGCTTCACCAGGTACCCGGCTGCGGCCAGGTCGGCGACGATCGCGTGGGCGCTGCGCTCGGTGATGCCCAGGCCGGCCGCGACGTCGCGGAGCCGCACGCCGGGGTCGCGGGCGATGCACAGCAGCACCCGGGCATGGTTGGTGAGGAAGTTCCAGCGCTCCACCCTCCGAAACCTACCACAAGTTTCCGGAAACAGATTGCGCGTTTCTGATTTCATGCGTACGCTGAGTTCAGACCCGGACAGTCAGCAGCCGACGGCCGCAGCAAGACCGGGTCACTCAGCGAGATGCCCGGCCGGGCCTGCCGCGGCCCGCTCCCGCTGGCGAAGGAAACACCGCCATGACCGACCAGCCCCTGCCCCCGGGCGCCACCACCACGCTGCCGCCGCAGTCGGCCAACGGCACCTCCCCCCAGCTGCCCGCCGCGCCCGGCCCGCCTCCGGCGCGGCGGATGCACACCCGGATCAGCAGCATGCGGACCAGCCTCATCGCCGCCGCCGCCGGCCTCACCGTCGTGATGATCTTCATCATCCAGAACGCGCACGCCGTCAGCATCAGCTTCCTCGGCGCGCACCTGCGCCTGTCGCTCGCCGTCGCGCTGCTCCTGGCCGCCATCGCCGGCGCCCTCATCATGGCCGCCGCCGGCACCGCCCGGATCACCCAGCTGCGGCGGATCATGCGCCGCGACCGGCGCCACCCCCCCGCCGGCTGACACCAGCCAGCTGACACCTACGCGAAAAGACCCGGCAACCGCCCGGGAGCCTGCCCGGCCCGGCAGAACAATGCACGCGCCGCGCCCCGCCCCGACAGCACCAGCTACCTACTCACGCGCTACCCAGCGCACCGCACCGACCACAACGCACCTCTGTGACTAAGGAGCCCGTCATGGGCATCATCGCCTGGATCGTCCTCGGCCTCGGCGCCGGCCTGATCGCCAACATGCTGATCCCCGGCAGAAGACAGCAGGGACTCATCCTCACCTGCCTCATCGGCATCGCCGGAGCCCTCCTCGGCGGCTGGGCCGCCACCAAGATCTTCCACATCCACACCCTGCACGGCTTCTTCAACGCCTCCACCTGGCTCACCGCCATCGCCGGCGCAGCCGTCCTCCTGCTCGCCTACCACCTGATCACCCGCCAGACCGGCCGGACCCGGCATAGCGGCTGGTTCGCGCACCGATGAACAGGATCATCGCGCCCGGCCAGCCCGGTGATCCGCCCGGCCAGCCGCCGCCCGCCAGGCGGCCATCGATGCGCACCGGCACCGGCATCTTCCTCCTCACCGCCGGCGCCATTCTGCTGTTCGCCCTCAGATCAGGCTCTCCGCACTGGCTCAACCTGCAGATCGTCGGCGTGATCCTGATCCTCGCGGGCGGGCTCGGACTCCTGCTGCCCCGGCTCGCGCGCTCCCGGCCCGACCACGACTGGCTGCGACGCTGGGTCCGCCCTGGACAGTCCCAAGACCTCGGCGTCCCGTTCATCACAGCGGATCAGGGCGGCGACCAGCCCGCGCTGACCCCAGACCACGGCGCCCCGACGCTAGCCGACGACCTCCTCAGCTACGAGCGGCAGCACTGAGCCGAGAGCCTTCAGGTGACTGCCGACCCGCACTTCATGACGCCGCTGCACTATTAGCGCAACCATTGCCGTCACACAGCGAGCACCGGACGCCATCAGCGGCAATGCCGACATCGCCTGCTGAGCCAGGGACTGACCCCAGCCTGGCGTCGCGCGGACAATCTCCTCGCTTTCGCACGCCTCCGGCTCTTTGCGCGATCGGCTCTTCGTCCCCGGCCGGGCTGGACGAGGAGCGGGGCGGGCTCGTTTAGGTAGACGGCACCGTCTTCGCGACCGACCCGCCACAAGTCCGGCAGCTTGCCAGGCCGACGAGCCGCAACTGCCATCACTTGGGTTGGCTTCCCGGCAGAGTCACAGACGTAGATTTCCGCCTCATTGCCGGTAGACGCGTTGCCCGTCACGTCGTCCTCGTCGGTGGCAGTGGCCGAAGAGCTGCCCACGGCGTCGTGGTGGGCCGTCGCCGTTCCCGCCCGCATAACGCCCAGCTGCAACGCGCGCGTTGCAGCTACCGGTGCAGCCCCCGGTAAAAGGGCAGATGCCGCGCCCCCCGGTCAACAGAATGAGAAGGCACCGATGGCTCTTTGGGCGCAAGGCATAGCCGTGGCAAGTCCGTGCAGCCCCGAAGAAAAGGCTCCGGCACTGTACTGCCACGGCCAGTCTGCGCGCGGGCGCCAGCTGGCAAGTTCGAGGCAACATCGCTGGCGTTAGACATCTTGGTGCTCTGACGCATCACAGGGACATTGGGCTGCCCGCATGCAGCAGGAAACCAGGAGGCAACCGGCCCGGCCCGCGTCTTCCCATACCTGTGCAGGATGAGCGGATACGCATCCGGGCCGGGCCACGGGACAGGCGACTCCGGACGTAACGCAAAGCCGATGCGGCCGCCGTTGGGCCAGCTCGCCGAGCGCCGCGAAGGGCCACGCCGCCACGGCCAGGCCTGTACCGGTCCCGGCGACAGCTATCCACGGGCCACGAACAGGCCGCTGGAGCCAAAGCGGGTCGCCGCTCCCGGCGAGCAGCCTACCGGCGAGAGGGTAAAGCCAGCCGCGACGGCCACCGTGGCGGCAGCCCAGTCGGGCGGCCTCGGTGGCCGGAATAGCCCCAGCCGCTGACACCGCCGGTCAGCGGCCGAGCGCTGCGTCGCAGCGCGGGCATCTTGCCGCGGCCCGATCCCCCCGTTAGCCTGACATTGCGCGGTCACCGCACCTTGCCAGCACGGGTGCATGATCGTTAGCTACCGAACCACTCCAGTCCCCGGTGGCACGCCCTTGGTGCGACCGGAGGTGGTATGTGCGCGGGAGATGGCTGCCTCAGAGGCACGTTGCCCAGGCGCCCGTTCGCGGCGGTCGGGCAAAGAGCGCCACGAATGCGCAGGTCGAGGGTATCAGCTCAGGCGACAGGGTGACCGTCATGTCGCCTGGCTTTGAGTCGTCCACGGCGCCGGGCCTGGCCCGACATTTACCCTGCCCAGACGGGCAGGCACGTGGTCCTAGGCGCGGTCGGGTGGACAAGCGGGCTTGGCGATTCCCTGCGTCTGCGGCGGCGCGCCACCACCGTCTTTGCGGCTCGCAACATCAGGCGGAACGAGGAAGCAGTGCGATGGCTCACTTGGCTATCGCGGCCGCGCGATCTCCTCGATCACGTCTGGCCCGGCCGGTGATCGTCGGTGCCGCGGAATCTGGCCGTCAGCGATCACGAGACAGTAATTCACTTCTCACCACCCCGCCACGGCGGGCATAGGCCTCGGAGGCCGTAATGCGCATCGGATCGATAATTCTCGTCGTGTGGCTGATCATCGGCGCTATCGCGGGCGGCCAGCGCCACTACTACAGCGGGTCCAGCACGAGTTGCGCCAAAACGGGCACCATCGCGGTCACCGTCCTCGCCGGTCCCCTGAACTATATCGGTGTGAATCCGAAGATCTCTTGCCCGACGCCGAAGCCCAGCGCCTAACCCGGCCCGCCTGAAACTTCTCAATACGTAGCACGCGAATGGATTCCTTATGCTCGCCATTATTGCGGGGCGTAGTATTTATTATCGCATTCTTGCTGAACGCGACCGGGGATCTTCGGGATCTGCCCCTGCTGCCAGGCGCGATGGCGGGTAGTCCGGCCCGGATAGCACCCCGGCGCTGCACCACCCGACCAGCGCCAGCCCGCGCGGAATCACCTAGAGTGACGTCGCGGACACCACTAGCGCCATGTCGTCGACCTGTCGCTGGAGGGACCTCTTTGCTGTCTTCACCTTGGCGCGGCGACTGCTATGCGCGCTTCGCGTAGGCCCTGTGGGTCCCAAACCGAAGCAGGACGCTTCACATGGCGAAGGTCGCCGTCGGTTCTTGCGGCTCGCAGCGCACCCAAGGGCCAGCGGACTCCGACAGCGCAGAACCACTTGGCTGGCCTATCAAGGTCGGACGACCGGGCTATTGGCTGCGGAATGGTCTTTGCGCGCGGGAGGAAAAGCGCGTAGCCTCAAGGTGTTGCTCCGGACCCCGGTGGCCGCTTCCGCGATATCCGCGGAGGCGTACTGAGGACCGGAGTTTTTCATTTTGTTCACGGGACTGGTGCCGGAAGGCGAATGACGGTGAGAGCGAGCGGGAAGTTCCTTCTGCCGCCGCGACCTGCCTGCGTGACTGACTACCGCCTCACCCCGACCACTGGCTAAGGAGTCAGTCATGAGCGTCATCGCATGGATCGTCCTGGGCCTGATCGCCGGCCTGATCGCCAACATGCTGATCCCCGGCAAGAGACAGCAGGGACTCATCCTTACCTGCGCGATCGGCATCGCCGGAGCCCTGCTTGGCGGCTGGGTCGCCACCAAGCTGTTCCACATCCACACCCTCCACGGATTCTTCAACCTGTCCACCTGGCTGACCGCCATCGCCGGAGCGGCCGTCCTGCTGCTGGCCTACCACCTGTTCACCGGCCGATCATCTCAGCCGGCGCGGCCGGTTCGCCCACCGCTGAGAGCGGCCGCCAGGGGCGCTCCGGCTCTCGGGCTGCCCCTGGCGGCCCTTCAGCATCTGCCCTGACGAACATACGGCTGCGCCCGGCTTCCTGGCGGTCACAGCCGGCTGTGCCCTAACGGTGTACTGATTCCCAACGTAGTTCGGAGCTGACATGATCATCATTCTCGGGCTCATCATCCTGGTCGCCGCGCTCATCGTCGGGGTGGCGGGTGTTCTGGGCAACGCCGGCAGCGCGCACGCGGTCGCCCATTTCTCCGTGCTCGGCTACCACGTGACCGGCTCGGCCGGCACGCTGTTCCTCGAGGGCATCGTGGTCGGAGCAGTAGGCCTGCTCGGGCTGGGCCTCCTGCTCGCCGGCGCTCGCCGTAGCTCCCGCCGCGGCAGTGCCGCGCGCCGCGGCCTTAGGCAATCCCGCCGCGAGACCGCGGCGGCCAGCCAGGAACGCGACGACCTGATCGAGCAACGCGACACCGCACATGCCAGTGCTGCCAGCAATCTGAGCAACGGCACCGGCCCTGAGGACACCTCGCTCAGCCCGGCCGGCGAGCGCCGGAGCAGACTCCGCGACCTCCGGCGCAGGCTCGCTCCCGCACCGACGGCGGCACGGTCAGACTCGCCCGGCAGCCGACCGGTTCCCACCACGGCCGCGATCTCTCCCGCCTCTGATGTGCCAGCCGATACATCTGACCCCGACGTGGCTCCCATCCCTCCCGCTCCTGATGTTCCGGCCGGTGTATCTGCCCGAGCAGAGTGACTCATTACTAGCAGTCCGTCCTCCTGGCCGGCCAGCACATCGCAGCCGGCCGCTGTGGGGGAAGTTCCGCCCAGAACACAGCGAGTTGTTCGAGTACCGCCCACCTGCCAACCAGGCCCAGTGCTGGCATCTCCCAACTGTCGCCGCCCTTGTTCGCGCGCCCCCATTTTCCGAGAGGCTTGTGATGCCGTCATCTCAGTTCTCCGGCAGCTCCCCCGGCTGGATGCCGCGGGGCGCATGCCAGGGAGAAGACCCCGACCTCTTCTTTCCCATCGCTGCGGCCGGTCCTGCTCTGGCGCAGGTGGTCGCTGCAAAAGCCGTGTGCTTTCGGTGCGCTGTACGCGCCGCGTGCCTGGCCTACGCGCTGGCCACCGGGCAGGCCGGCATCTGGGGCGGAACCACCCACGAGGAACGCCATGCCATGGGGCGGTCCGCCGGCGCTGCCATGAGCCGCGGTAGCCCCCCCGCCGGGCAGTGACCCATGCGCGCGACCGCCAGAGCGCGCGCCGGCCGAGCGCGAAGAACTCCCGTTGTTGGCGCCCTGGCAACGCCACACGGCACGGGCGCTGGATGCGTACGAGAATTCATGATGAGCCTGCCTGCCTGCCAGCAGCAGGCGCTGGACCGGATCGAGCAGACGTTGGCGGCGGAGGATCCCGGCCTCGAGTTGCGGGCTGGCATGTCGTCGGAAAGCCGTGCCGCACGCTGCCAGCCTGGCCAGGCGGTCAAGCAAGACCAGGCGCATGCGCGCTGATAGGCCTCGCGGGCCAAACTCCCCGACTTGCTCTGAGCGCGCTCCGCCGCTCCCTGTTGATGATCACCGATCGAGATCTGTCATTTCACCACAGCCCTTGGGCGCCTGGCTGGGGCCGGGCGGCGGCGGGGGCCGGGCGGCGGCGGGGGCGAATAATCAGCACGACAGCTGACATGCCCGTGACGTTATCCGGCAGCTGAACCTAATAGACCCACTGACCCCCGGCCTACCTGGCGTGGGATGCGCACGCGCTCGTCACCCAGCTCGACCCTGAAGGCCGGATATGCGCTCGCGGAGATAGGCCAGAGCATGTGCGATCAGCCGCGAGACATGCATCTGCGAGATGCCGAACTGGCTACCGATCTGGGCCTGCGTCATGTCGTCGTAGAAACGAAGGACAAGGATCTTCTGCTCGCGCGCAGGCAGCTCAGGAAAATGCGCTGCGACGGACTGCATGCCGAGGACGTGTTCCAATCGCGGATCCTCGTCGCCTACTAGGTCGGACAGGCTGCGCGCGCCTGGCTGGCGAGATATCGCGTCCAGCGAGAATGGCCGGAAAGCCCGCGCAGCGAACTGAGCGTCCCGTAGTTCCTCACTTGTGACCCCCAGATCACGGCACAGGTCCGACTCCGACGGGGTCCGGCCGAGATCCTGGGCCAACCGTGAGGTCGCTAGGCGGACTTCGGCCGCCAGCTCCTTTGCTGAGCGGCTGACATGAATCTGCCAGCGTCCATCCCGGAAGTGCCGCTTGATCTCGCCAGTAATGCACGGTCGCGCATAGGCGGCCAGGCTGCAGCCGAAGTCAGGATCGAAGTTATTGATCGCCTTCACCAGGCCCATGTACCCGACCTGCATCAGATCCTCGGCAGTCTCCGGATCAAGGCGGTACCGCTGTACGCAGGACCGGACCAGGCCCCGGTAACGGGTCACGAGCTCTGCGCAAGCCGCTTCGCGCCGTTCGTTGCCGCGCGGCAGCGAACGAACGATGGCCAATAGCTCCCTGTCGCCTGGCCCGGCCGCCTGTAAAGGGTCACGCAGAGTCGGCAGGGCACTCCCCGGCCCGGCCTCAGACGCGGGCCGCGTCACCTTGCCGACCAGAGCCGTGCGTGATCCAGACACGCGGACCGGACCGAGATCAGGACGCGGCCCGGAGCACGGGGCTCCTGGCCGTCGAGGCGATCGCTGCCTGGCTTCGCCCTGTAATGCCTGCCGCGTCTTCGACGCATACATGCACGGGGAAAACGTCACTCATGCGGGTGACGGCAAGCATCCGCAGCACTTGCGGCCGCGGCGCGGCCAGCAGCACGTCAAATCCGGCTTGCCGGGCATGCCGCCGCGCGCGCGCGAAAGCCGCCAGGCCGCTGGAGTCGATGAACTCCAGGCCTTCCAAGTCGAGGATGAGGGTGCACCCGCTCGACGTGATCGCAGCAAGCGCTGCCGAGACACTCGCCGCGTCAACTACGTCAAGCTCGCCGCGCAATGTCACGACAACAGGGCCGTCACCACGAGCACTCAGTTCCACGCTGCCCATCAAGAGTCGCCTTTCTGCTACAGCAGCAAAGGCAGGGTCTGGACCCATCGCGGCTCGTGTCGGCATTGATCGTCAACCACATTACGCCGAAGCCGGCAGTTTGTCGCCACGCCGTCCTTCGTCGGCATCGGCGGTCCGGCCTCATGGCCGGGCGGTAGATGCAGCACCCAGCGCGGCCAAAAATGAGGCGGTACGGCCTGGAGTTGCTGCCCGATCGCGGCCAGCGTAACCAGGCAAGACGCGCGACTGGTCGCCCAGCAAGCCGGTGCGGAGTCTGGCACACTTCGAGATGGTCGCCGACCTCTCTCCACGGCCCGAGCACCGTGACCAGGCTCAGCTCTGCGAGAGCGGTACGGTCATCATCGTCGCGGCGATCACTGTGAACCGCCCCGTCGCCGACGATCTGGCCTGGCTCCAAGCATTGACGGGCCGGGTGCGCGTCGATCCGGGTTCATCCAATAGCCAGCCAGCATCCTGGTGGCTCTCGGCCTCCGAACCGACGGTTACCCCCGGCACGCGCGCGGCTCAGCAGACCACCCACTGACAGCAGCACGCGGATGCGCGGCAAGCCACCAGCGGAATGCCTCGGCGGGGCCGGGGCGCGAGGCAATCCCCCTGCGGTCAGCACCGGCCCAGAGGCGCGGGAAGAAGCCCCTCCGCTGTTCGCGCGCCTCCGGAACTTGGCGCCTTATCGGCCGTTCGTGTGCCCGACGGGTAGCGCGAGGAGCCGGAAAGGCTGGTCTGGGGTCGACCGAACTGTGCTTGCGGCCAGGGCCGCAATCAGCCCGGCAGCTTGCCGTCAGGGGAGCCTTAGCAGCCGGCGTCAGCGAGGGTGGGGTTCCCCGCGGAGTCATAGCCGTAAATGTAGGCGCCGCCGACGACGGGCGGGTTGCCGGTCACGTCGTCCGAGTCGGTGGCAGTGGCCGGGGAGCTGCCCGCTGGCGTCGTGGTGCGGTCGTCGCCGTTTCCCGACGCGGAACGGCCCCGCAACGCAGCCATGCCACCTAGCGATGCAGCCAGGGCGGGGGCTGCGACCGCAATGCGAGACGAACGCTGGTCAGCAGAATGGGAAGGCACCGATGGCTCCTTCGGGCGGCAGGCAGAACTAGACATGTCTGTGCAGGCTCGAAGAAAATGCTCCGGGCACTGCGCCGCAACAGCGCGGGTCATCCGCGGGTGCAGCTGCCAGGGTCCAGAGCAACATCGGTGACGTTACACGTTTCCTTGCGCTCGCGCATGACAGACACCTGGACATCGGGGGTAGCTGAATCTGACCAGCAGCGGAGGTAACCGACCCGGTCCGCGGGCATCGGCCCAGGTGAGAAAAGACGGCCATGAGTGGCGACCCCGGGAATAGCCGGGGCAGCCACTGCGGGCTAGAGGCGATCTTCATCGCGGCGGCAGTACCTGGCCGAGCCCCGCTTCCGGTATTCCGGCGGAGCGTGGCCGATCGCAGCGAAGGCGCCCCCTCGCCCCAATCGAATGGCACAGGCACGGATCTTAAGGAAACGTCGCCATGCCATGCGTGACCTGCGTGCGCGTGAGCAGCCTCCTGCTTCTTCGCCGTCAGGAAGGCATGACCCACGCGCATCGGTTAGCAGCTATGCAGCTCTCAGATGCAAGTTTCTCGGCTGCTCACCGGCCTTCAGACGCCTCCGCTGGCACAATCTCGGCCTGAAGCGCAAGGCGGCGTGCCAAGCGGCCGCAGGTGCTGATTCAGGGCAACGAGTCCGCTGGCCCATAAAGGATCATGAAAACCATTACCGGCTGCCGACCAGCCTTTGCGCAAGAGCCGAGAAAGCGTATAGTAAAGGCGAAGCTCCGGACCCAGGCAAGAGTGCGCGCGAATTTAACGATCGCGTCAGCGAGGGCCCGGTTTTCTTTTTCTCATACGCGGACCCGTGCCAGCGAGACGCTAATGCGTGAACGCGTGAACTCGTCTCTTTATGGCGCTCTGTTCAGCGTGTCCGATTATCGCGTATCTACCTGCCTGACTTACTGAGGAGTCGGAATGGGCGTTATCGCGCCGCCGGTTCTCAGGATTACATGCCACCGCGAGAATCCGCGCCCCAAGGCGACGTGGCTTTGTCGTGACCTGGGTCACCTGAAATGCCAGAATGCTGCTCCTCTGCCGCGCTGTCCCGCGCTGTTCCAGCCCCATCGCGCGGTGAATGGGACCGCCCGCCTTCGCACCTGGCTCACGGCTCCCGAAGCGGCAGTCGTGCCGCTTGCCTATCACCTGGTCACCGCGCAGTCCGGGCGGTGGCGGCGATCCGTGCGAGGGCTGGCTCGCACACCGCCGGAGACTCGCAAAGTAACTGCTTCGGGCTCACGGCGTCGCTTTCTAGCACCCCGCGCCTGCCGTGCTCAGCACGGGAGAACCGCGCTCGAAGGGCCCTCACCGTCTGGCCAGGCTTACGGCCAACATTCCCTCAAAAAGAAGGCAGCTGATTCTCATGTCAACCGTGATTATCGCGGTCATTGCGGTGGCCATCATCGTGGTTGCCGTCTTGGTGATCGGCACGGCAGCCATTCGCCGACGCCGCCGACTCCAGCAGCGCTTCGGCCCGGAATACGACCGGCTGGCTGGCGAGCGCGACAGCAGGCGGACGGCCGAATCGGAGCTTGCCGGACGTGAACGGCGCGTGCGGGGCCTGGACATCCAACCGCTCACCGACTCAGCCCGCGCAGCCTACGCACTTCAGTGGGCCGCCATTCAGGAGAAGTTTGTCGATACCCCGCAGGATGCTGTCGCATCATCCCAACTGCTCGTGGTCGCGGTAATGAGCGAGCTCGGATATCCGGCGGAGCACCCAGACCAGATGCTTGCCGACCTGTCCGTCGAGCACGCAACCACCCTTGACCGTTACCGGGCGGCCGAGCTAACCAGCCGGAACGCTGCCACGGGCACAGCCTCGACCGAGGACCTGCGCATAGCCATGATCGACTACCGTGCCCTGTTCCTTGACCTCGTCGGAGAAACCGCAGAAGCAGGAAGCGGATCAGCTCCCGCTGAGTCCGCACCGTCGACCGAGGCACGCGACATGCAAGTTGCCGACACTCAGCCCGAACTGGCTGCGATCGATTCGGGCGCCGACGGGCCCGACCACCAGCTCAGCCGAACGAATGCAAGGGAGCTCACGAAATGACCGCACAGACCTACGACAATGACCACCTGGCCCGACAAAATGAGCAGGCTGTCCCTGAAAACAACCTGATGGAGCCGGACGCTCGCCTGGCCGAGCCCGACACCGACCGGGCCGCGACCGAGGTTTCCCCGACCGCCACGGACACGGAACCGGCCGGGACCGAGACTCCCCTGGCTGAGCCAGACACAAACCAACCCGCGACCGAGGCTCCCCCGACCGAGTCGGATGCCGCGCAAACAGCACACGAGGACCCCGCGTCGCACCCGGCAGACGCCGCGGTTCGGACAGGCTATGAGTCCGGCGCCAGTGCGTCTGACTACCCGGGCTTCACTGCTGATGGCGACGGCGCACAGGAGCCGGGCGTGGCCGACAGCAGTGTCGGGAGCCCGCTGCTGGTCTCGCCTGCCTTCACCACGCCCGACTCAGCTGCTGAATCACACCTTGCCGGAAACGGAGCGCGCGCGCACGGGCCCTGGAATGAGATCCAGGCGATGTTCGTCGACGACCCGCGTGCATCGATCGACCGAGCCGCTGGCCTCGTGGATGACCGGGTCGAGGCACTTATCCAGTCCGTGAGGGAACGGCAGCGTTCCATGCAGTCGGCGTGGCAGGCCGATAATGCAGGAACCGAGGAACTGCGGGTTGCGCTGCAGCACTATCGCAGCTTCTGGAACAGTCTCGATGGTGTCCCTGCCCAAGCGTGAGCTCCGCCGTCGTCGTTGCTAACCCGCAATAGTGAGACGCCTGGTGCATGGGCATCGTGACGGCGCCGGTGGACGCGAATGTCGGCCGTGGAAGCACCTGCATGGATTTCTTCATCGGAACAATAGCGGCGTGATCCTCGTGCCGGCCGTCAACGTTGCTGCGACGACACTGACCGGCCGCGACGCATAAATCGCCAGCGCAACAGCAGCAGACAGAATCCCGGAAGGTCAAGCACCGTGAGTATTCTCAAAAAGGTCAGGCATAAGGCCCAGACGGCGAAGGGAAAAACCAAGAAAAGCAGCGGCCGCGTGACCGGAAACCGGCGGCTCGGGGCCAAGGGACGCGCCGAAAAGGCCGTTGACGATGTCAAGCAGGCCACAGACAAAGTGAAGGATGCCTTCAAGCGCTAACCTGGCGGCGTAAATCAGCACCGGCGCTCGCCTGCGGCTACAACCGCACCAGCAATCACCGAGGTGAACTGATGGGCCGACTCGAGACGCGGCACACCTCGGCAGACGAGCCTGACTGAACGTGAACTCAGTCGCCGTGCCCTGTGTGCAGGATGCGCGCCGATTGCAGCTCCCCCGTCTTGCTGCGCGGCAGGCCCAGCCCGCCAGCCCATGGGTTGGACACCGGGAGATTCAACACTATGGGAAGCGCCCTGGAGGAGGACGGCGCCATGCGTCAGCCAGAAAGCCGAAGCTGGGCATCCTCGTGGCCAGGTCACGACGTCATCTAACGATCATCTGAGAAAGCAAAGCAAATCGGAACGATCTGCTGTCCGGGGTGGACCCCGATGATCGCACGTCCTGGCCGTGAGTAGCTTGCGGCAAAGCGC
>CAWKKA010000018.1:0-211492 GCA_963850105.1 uncultured Actinomycetota bacterium | reverse complement strand
GGTCAGATTCCCTACGTCAATCATCATCCCTATACCGTGGCGCGTCAGTTTCATAATGCGGATCTGCGCATTAAGCGGAGACTGTCCGTGTCGAACCTGCGTCACCCGGCCATCAAGAGAGTTCTGCCGGATAAGGCACTTCTTGTGGTGGAGCGCATCGCGCAGGAGCGCGTTGCCAGGACTTACTTCGGGCCTAGCATGTTCTTCCTGCTGGAGAAACAGCGGTCGATGCGGCCAATCACGTCAAGGGAGCGGCTGGCCCCAGCGCGGCACGCATCTTCGCGACGAGCCGCTCGAACATCGGGTACGCGGCGTTCCCCCCGATAGCGTCGATCGCTGGCTGCCACATTTCCCACCTGTCGATAAGGCGACGGCCCAGCAGGGTCCTGATCAGCTCGAAGTCGAAGCCGCCATGCTCCTCGAGTGCGCCGAGTTGCTCGAAGTAGTCGAGCTCCCGGTAGAGCACGTACGCCTCGGCCGCGTTCTGGGCGATGAACCGCGACATCGCGTCCCGCAGTGCCTCGGGGGTCTCGAACTCAGCGACCAGACGGCGTGCCTCTACCATCGGGTCTTCGTTCCAGCGCCTAAAGAAGTCGACTGCCATCTCAGCCTGGCGACCGATCCGCGCTTCCCGTGCCTGCTGGCCCGCAAAGATCACCGCACCGATCGCGCTCACCAGTCCTAGCGCACCGACGGCGGTGGCGATCGCCGTGACCTGCTCAGCCCAGTTCGGCACGGCGCTACCCGCCGCCGGGCCTGGTCAGCTTGAGTTCTGACTGGCCGTTCGCCCGCGCGCCCGCGCGCACCTCGCTCATGAAGGTCCGCTACCCGAGCGTGCCGGCAGTCAACCGCGCAGCCTCTTTGCCGAGTTCGAGCGCGCGATTGCGTCGAGTGCCCGCCGATGTGCGTGAGCGAGCTGCCATATGGTCCAGGCTGGCCCCATGAGGAAGACGCACGCACAGCTTGCTGACGGGCGGGAGATCATCTACTTCGACGAGGCCGACTACGCAGTGCGCGCACTGCCCGACCGGCGAGAGCTGCCCAGGTTCGCCGTCCGGCCGACGGCACGCTACGACGTCGTCCTGGACGAGTGGGTCGGCCTGGCTGGCTTCCGGCAGGACCGCACTTACCTGCCGCCGGACGACCAGTGCCCGCTCTGCCCGTCCACTGCCGTCCGGCAAACCGAGATCCCGGCCCTCTCCTACGACGTCGTGGTCTTCGAGAACCGGTTTCCTTCCTTCGCGGCTGTGGCTCGGGCGGACGATCCAGACGCGAACGAACCAGCGGCAGGCCAGCTACAGCTCCAGCGGCCCGGGGTCGGCCGCTGCGAGGTCGTCTGCTTCACCGCCGACCACGACTCGTCCTTTTCCGCGTTGCCAGCCGGCCGGGTGGGCACGGTGATCGAGGCCTGGGTCGACCGCACGATCACGCTCTCCGCGTTGCCGCACGTCGAGCAGGTCTTCTGCTTCGAGAATCGGGGCAAGGAGATCGGCGTGACTCTGTCTCATCCACACGGTCAGATCTATGCGTACCCGTTCCTGACGCCGCGGACGCGGCGGATGCTCGCCAGCGCCCGCGCGTACCAGGAGGGGACGCGAAGCAATCTGTTCGCCGACGTGCTTGAGGCAGAGCAGCGCAGCGGCGTGCGGGTCGTCGTCCGCGGCGACTTGTGGACCGCGTTCGTCCCGTTCGCGGCCAGGTGGCCCCTGGAGGTGCATCTCTACCCGCACAGGAATGTGCCTGACCTCCCGGCGCTAAGCGCCGCCGAGCGCGCCGAGTTGGCGTGGATCTACCTCGACGTTCTGCGCCGGATGGAGGCCGTGTTCGATGACACACTCCCCTACATTGCGGCCTGGCATCAGGCACCCGTGCACGTTGACCGCGATCTGGCACGCCTGCACCTTCAGCTCTTCTCGATCCGGCGCGGGCCCGGCAGGCTGAAATACCTCGCCGGATCGGAGTCCGCCATGGGCGCGTTCGTCAACGACATCAGCCCAGAACGTGCCGCCCGGCTGCTACGCGATGCTCGCAGATGATAGGCGCTGGCACTAGCTTGATGAGCCGAACTGGATGGGGACGTTGATGGCCTGGGCCTTTGCCCACGCGGCGGAACCGGGTGCGAGCTGCCAGACGGTCAGCCTGGTGCTCTTGACGGAGAGGGCGTCGAGCGCGCCGGCGGCGTCTGGGGCCAGGGTGGCGGTGCCGGCTGGCAGTCGAGGTAGTGACCGCCAGGCTGCCGGGCTAGCGATGGTTTCGCCTTGGCTGCCACTGAGGACTACCGCGGCTGTGTTGCCGGGACCGAAGGACGCCGAGATCGGCGTCGCGCCGTTCATGTGGAACGGCGGTGACAGAGACCAGTGGCCGCCGCCGTCGGCGGACCAGGCGGCCAGGAGGCTAGCGCCTGGTCCGGTGCCCGCTTCGAGAAGGGCCGCCGTTCCGCTTGCGGTGCTGGTCAGTCTGAGCACCTGCACTGCTGACTAGCCAGGGAGGCGGGCAGCGCAGGCCCTGCCAACTGCCATGTCCCGCTGGTGCCGGTGAAGATGCCCACGACTCCCGGTCGGTCGCAGGTTCCGCCGAGCAGGGGCAGCCCGGCTGAGCTGAATGCTGCCGCGGTGAGGGTCTGCAGGCCGCAGCGCTTGCCGGCCGGCGTTGCTGCGAGGGACCGCAGAGTAGCGAGTGTCGTCCATCTGGTGTAGCCGGGTGCGGCCATCGTGGCTGTGCCGCCGGCGGTCAAGGCGAGCAGGTGCCCGCCGGTTGGTGCCGCGGCCAGGGCGTCGGGGACGTTGGCGAGTGCCGCATCGAGGGGGCTGGCTGATGACCAGGCCTGGCCGCCGTCACGGGTCACCGTCAGGGGCGTATAGGTGAGGTACTGGCTCGGCCGGAACCCGGTGATCATCGACTGGCCGGCGCTGGCCAGGACGAGACCGCCGTTATCTGCCGTGCCGGGCGGGGTGACCAGCTTCCAGTCCGCGCCTCCGGCGGGGCGCTCGAACAGCTGCCAGAAATTATTGTTCGCGGCGACCGAGCCGCCCATTACGGCCACGGCCCAGGTGCCGGCGGGCGTGACGAGGGAGGTTGCAAGGAACGGCGCCCCGGCGGGCGGGGCTTCGGGCGCGGGACCGGGCGCCGCGGGGGCCGCGCTGCCGCATCCCGCGAGGAGCGCCGCGGCTGCCAGGGCCAGCGCAACTGCGGCCGACAGGCCCGCCCTGTTCATGAGTGCCCCAACAGCTGGCGGGCGGCGTCGGTTAGTTCGGCAGCAAACGACGACTTTGTGGCCTGGGTTCCTGGGCCGGTGTCGAAATTCAGTTCCTCCCGTATGTGGCCGGCCTGGTCGAGGACGAATGCGTAGTCGCCGTGGCCGAGCATTGACCCTGCTGGGAGAATCTCCGCGGGGGCCGCACCGTACCTGGCCCAGACATGCTGCAGCTGGGCGCTGGTGCCCGTCAGGTAGAGCCAATTCGGCACCCCGTCCAGGCCCTCCTGGCGGTCGAACGCCTGGAGGTAGCCAACCTGGACGTTGATCGGGTTGTAGTTGATCGCGACCAGCTCGACGTGGGAGGCGTCGGCGGACAGCAGCTGCCCGGCCTGCCGGAACTCCTGCGCAATCAGCGGGCAGTCCACCGAGCACGTGTCGTCCAGGAACGTCAGCAGGATCACCTTGCCGCGCAGACTGGCCAGCGTCACGAGCCGGCCGTGCTGGTCGGTAAGGCTGAACGCGGGTGCCCGGAAGTTGAGCGGAGCGCTGGAGCCGTCGATTGCCTGCGCCAGGATCGTGTCGGCGACCGGATTTGCCTGCGCGGCTGCCATCGGCGCGGCCCCAAGGACGATTAGCCCGATCGCGCCAACCGCGGCCACCGACTGGATGCTCGCGGCTGCGGCCGACTGGCGGATAGCTGCCGGGCGGACCCGGTCCAGGGCCATCCGGGCCCGGTCCCGCCAGCTGGCATCCGGCGCAGCGGCGGTGGCTGGCTCTACCGCTGTAACCGGCGCGGGGGTCAGGGCGAGGTATCCGGCTATGGCGAGCAGTGCCATCGGGATCATGCTGTTGGGGTCGGTGCCCAGGCCGCCGAGGAAGCCGAAGTCCTCGATCAGTACCCAGTCGGCCAGGCATAGCACGGTGAAGCCGATGAGCACGGGCCGGATTAGCCGCGGCCTGCCGGTCAGGAACACTGCGCCGGTAACGGCGAGCGCGGCGACGGCGAACAGGTTGACCGCGAAGCCGTGCGCCTCGTCGAATCCGGTGAACGCGGTGATCCAGGCGGACAGGACACTCGGCTGCGGTGTCGGCGCCATCGCTGAGGTCATGGCGGCCAGGGTGCCGGGCTGGCCGTGCGTGGTGCCCTGCCAGAATCCGCGGCCCGGCCAGGCCTGCAGGACCGCCATCCCGACCAGGAACAGCCCGGTGCCGGCCAGTGTCAGCCGGCCCAGCCGGCCGGTGCGCCAGGTCCGCTCGGGAAGTGCGATCAGGGCGCCTGCCACCGCGTAGATGAGCACGGCGCCGGGCGCGCCAAACAGCCAGGTCAGGCCGGGGGCGAAGATCCCGCCGAACGACTCGCCGAACGCCCACACGACCAGGCCCCATCCGATGCTGACCAGTCCGGCGAGCTGGGACAGTCGGCCTCGTGCCGCGACGATCATCCAGATGCCGATGCCGACCTGGATCCACACCGCCGAGGCGCCTGCCTGCATCGGGTGATACGACCAGTTCGTCCCGGCCCAGTTGACTACGTCCTGTACCCATCGCGGCGAGGTGGCCGCGATCGGCTCGATGACCTGCGACGGGAGGCCCACCGCCATCTTTGGCTGAGCCTGCAAGATCCCGTCGAGGATCCATATCAGGCCGAAGCCGATCCGCAGCAGCCGGCGCCAGGAAGGCTCAGGCAGGGCCGGGCCGGCCGTGGCAGCGGCCCCGCCGCCCTGCAGGGTGGCGGTGGGCAGCAGGACCCGTACGCTCAGCCACGCCAGCCCGAGCACGACGAAGAACAGCAGCGCGATCAGGCCCTGGTGCAGCAGCGCCGCCTTGAACGCGGCAACCACCGTCGGGTCACTGGGGTCCAGTCCCGAGTTCATCCCTGGCATTTGGCAGCCTCCTCCTCGGGGCTGGCTGGCTGGCCTGCGGCGTCGCCGCGGCTGCTTGCGGCCAGCCGCAGTTGCTGCGGGTCCGGCCCCCGGCGTTGGACGTCCGGTCCGGAGCGCTGCCGGTCCGGCCGGGCGGTGTCGCCGAACTTGCGCAGGCGGACGCTGTTGGCCACGACGAAAGCGGACGACGCGGCCATGGCGGCCCCGGCGATGAGCGGATTCAGGAATCCGGCAGCGGCGAGCGGGATCGCCGCGACGTTGTAGCCGAATGCCCAGGCCAGGTTGCGGCGGATCACTGACAGGGTGGCCCTGGCCAGGCTGATGGCCTCTGGCACGACACGCAAGTCGTCGCGCAGGAGGATCAGGTCGGCGGCGCTGATGGCGACGTCGGTGCCTGAGCCTAGCGCGAGACCCAGGTCAGCGGCGGCAAGCGCGGGGGCGTCGTTGATCCCGTCCCCGGCCATCGCGACCCGGCGCCCCTGTGCCCGCAGGTCCGAGACGACGGCGGCCTTGTCGGCAGGCAGCGCCCCGGCGATCACCTCGTCCAGGCCGGCTTCGGCGGCTATGGCTCGAGCGACAACTTGGCTGTCCCCGGTGATCAGCACGGTGTGCAGGCCCAGGTGCCGGAGCCGTTCGACGGCCGCGGGGGCCGACGGCTTGAGCGTGTCGCTGATCGCGACGGCGCCACGGGCCTGGCCGTCCCATGCCGCGAGCACGACGGTGCGTCCTGTCGCCTCCCACTCAGCACATCGGGCGGCCAGGTCAGCGGGGATGCTTAGCCCAAGATCGCAGAGGAGCTGCCGCCGTCCCGCGAGTACCTCGGTGCCGTCCACGGAACCGCGCACCCCCAGGCCGGGCAGCGCCTTGAACGCATCCGCGCGCGGCAGGCCGCCAAGCTCGACGCGGGCGAACGCGCTGACCGCTGAAGCGACGGGGTGGCCGGACGCGTCCTCGACAGCGCCCAGGCATCGCAGCAGGTTCTCTCGCTCCACGCCCTGGCCTGTCTGTATGCCGGTCACCGTCATGACGCCAGTAGTAATGGTCCCGGTCTTGTCCAGCAGCACCGTGTCCACGCTGCGAGAGGCTTCCAGCGCCTGGTAGCCCTTGATGAAGATGCCCAGCTGCGCGCCCCGCCCGCACGCGACCACCAGGGCGGCCGGCGTGGCCAGGCCGAGCGCGCACGGGCACGCGATGATCAGCACTGCGAGGGCGGCGCTGAGCGCGCGCTCCGTCGGCGCGCCGGCAGCTAGCCAGCCAGCTAGCGTCAGTGCCGCAGCCACGAGCACAGCGGGCACAAATACACCGCAGATCCGGTCGGCGAGCCGCTGAACGGCTGACTTGTCCGCTTGAGCCCGCTCGACCAGCGCGATCAGGTGCGCAAGCTGCGTGTCGTCGCCGGTGCGGTCGGCGACGATGACCAGCCTTCCGCTGACCACCACCGTGCCTGCTGACACAGTCGCGCCCGCGGCGGCCTCCGCGGGCACCGATTCGCCGGTCATCATGCTCGTGTCCACCGCCGACTCGCCGAACTCCACCACGCCGTCGGCCGCGATCACTTCCCCGGGTCGCGCCACGAACCGGTCCCCAGGGCGCAGTCGTGTGACCGGTACCCGGCGCTCACTCCCATCGGCATCGAGTAGCCTGGCGTCCCTCGCGCCAGCTGCGGCTAGCTCTCGCATCGCGTCCCCGGCGTCGCGGCGCGCGCGGGCCTCGTACCACCGGCCCGCCAGCAGGAACGTCGTCACCGACGCGGCAACCTCGAGGTATATGCCGCCGCCAGAAGCATGGACAAGCAGCTGCAGCGGGCTCACCCGCGCCTGCCCTGCGTCCAGGACGAACATCGCGTACACCGACCAGCCGCAGGCGGCGATGATGCCAACCGACACCAGCGTGTCCATCGAGGTAAAACCGTGCCGGGCTGCCCTCAGTGCCGCGGCGTGGAACGGCCATGCCGCCCACCCGGCGACCGGCGCCGCCAGCGCCAACAGGACCCACTGCCAGCCGGGAAACCGAAACGCAGGGAAGAGCGAGAGTTGCACCGACAAGTCGCTCAGCGGAACGAAGAACACAAGGGCGACGATCAGGCGCCGCCGTAGATACGCGACGCTGTCCGCGTCGCCCGTCTTATCTCCCGACTGCTGCGAGACCGTCTCCGGGGCCAGTCCGGTCTTGGCGCTGTAGCCGGCCTGTTCCACGGCCTGGATAAGCTGGTCGATCTGCACAGCTGCCGGGGCGGTCACAGTGGCTTTCTCAGTCGCGACATTCACCGAAGCAGTGACGCCCGGAATCTCGCCGAGTTTCTTCTCCACTCGGGCAGCGCATGCGGCGCATGTCATGCCGCGGATGGCGAGCTCGACCTCTCGGAGCTCCCGAGAGGACGCCTCACCCGTCACTGCAGCTGATGGCATTCGTCCCTGCTTTCCGCCGCGGCCCTGCGATGTCCCGCGGCCGGGTTTATCGGGCCGCGCTGCACGGCGCCTGCCTGCCCGATGGGCCGGGTGCGGGGCGCCCGCGGGAAAATCTACACAGCGAAGAAAGCGCCCCGCAACATATTCGCGCACCAGAGCACGCGCCTTTTCATAGGGCGATACCGGTGTCCCGTAAGGCAAATACCCTGGCCTGGTATTAGAAAAACGACTTTGGTAATACCCGCCGACGGTATCGCTTATACCCTAGGGGGGTTCGGCTAATACCCCACCAGGGTTTAGCTGCCTCGGAAGTTTCATTCGCAATAGCGTCCCCATGCTTGCTTCAATAGCGCGGGGCCGATTAGCCTTTCACGTCATGTGGCACAGTCACGTCAGGCGGGCGGTGCGATGAGCGGACCAGCCTGGCTCGCGCCCGCCGTCGCGGGGATCATGCTGGCGGTCGCCGCATGCTGCGTCGTTCGCCTGGCCATCTGGCGCCGCTACGGTCGCGGCATCGAGCCTGACGCCGACGCCGTCCACGTACTCATGGGCGTCGCCATGGCCGGGATGCTTGAGCCGCGGCTCAGCCCAGTCCCGCCGCTAGTGTGGCGAGCCGTCTTCGCTACTGCGGCTGCGTGGTTCGCGTGGCGAGCCATCCGTGCCCGCAGCAGCCGCCGCGGTCATCCCGGACGCTGGCGCTGCGCCCACCCGGCTCCGCACGCCGTCGAATGCGTCGCGATGATCTACATGCTGCTGCCCGGACACCCGGCCGACACGGCTGGCATGTCGATGCCCGCGATGAGCGGACCCGGCGGCGCTAACCCGGCTCTCGCCTTGATCCTGGCCATGTTCATGCTCGGCTACGTCCTGTGGACCGCGGATCAGCTCGCCACCTTTTCGCGGGTAATCCCGGCGACGGCTGGAATTGCTGATCAGGCCGCGGCAGTGCGAGCCGTATCAGCGCAGGCCGCTACGGCTGCCCTCGCCCCCAGGCTCGCCGCCTGCTACAAGATCACAATGAGCATTGCCATGGGCTACATGCTCATCACCATGCTCTGACCGGTCTCATCGGCCGGCCACTCGTTGTGGCGAAGGATTCGACACGCTCGGGGGTGTCGAATCCTTCGCCCAAAGTGGTCGGCTGAGCAGAGCCTTCGAACGACGCCGTTCTGCGCCCGAGCTAGGGGCTCGGGGCCAGGAATTCGTCGATCTCCGAGACCAGCCGATCGCGCTGTGTGAACAGCGGCGCCAGATGGCCGCCTTTGATCAGGACCAGCTGGGAGCCGGGAATCAGGGCGTGCATCTGCTCACCGAGGGCGACCGGAGCAATGCAGTCGGAGGTGCCGTGCACGATGAGGGTGGGTGCGGTGATCTGGCTCAGCCGGGCTGTGCAATCGAATCGAGTCGTCGCATCGAACTGGGCCTTCATGGCGTAGCGCGGCTGGCGGTACTGGCCACGCAGCACCGGCAGGTCGGACACCAGCATCCCGGCCCTAACCAGCCATCGCGCCCGGGCCGAACGGGGGCTGGTCGCGACCAGCACAAGCCGGTCCACCCGGTCGGGCTGGGCCAGCGCGACGGCCATCGCGATCCGCCCGCCCATCGAGATGCCCAGCAGGTGGGCGCGGATCAGACCTAGCTGGTCCAGCAAGCCGAGGACATCGGCGGCCATCTGCTCGATCGAGTACGGGCCAGGCGGCTTGGCCGAGCGGCCTGTGCCGCGGTTATCGACCGCGATGACCCGGAACCGGGCCGCCAGCGGGCCGCTCAGCTTCCCCATCTCAGACACGTCCAGGCCAAGACCGCCCAGCACAACCAGCGGGACACCCGAACCGCACGACTCGTAATACAGCTCGACGCCATTCACGGCGATCAACGGCACTCCGGCATCGTCCTCCCGTTGCCGCCCGCGTGCCAGCCGCCTAGGCGCCCGCGCCGTTAACGCGCTGTGGCGGCCTGCGTCATGCGCGCGTCGGCCGCGTATCCGTGAGAATCACGCAGCGCCTGCGATGATTTCCGGGCCATCCGCCCGTCTCAGTTCTTGTAGGCAAGGGCCGCCGCTCGGCCCGCAGATGAGCAGATCAACTTCAGAGGTGACGAACAATGGCGATGCCGAAGATCGTATCCGCCGAGGAGTGGCAGGAGGCCCGCGACGAGCTCCTCAAGGCCGAGAAGGAAGCGACCAGGTCCCTGGATGCGCTGGCGGCGCGCCGCCGGCGGCTGCCCATGGTCAAGTTCAGCGACAGCTACACATTCGATACGCCGGCGGGCCCGCAGTCACTGGCTGACCTGTTCGACGGCCGAGAGCAGCTCGCCGTCTACCAGTTCATGGATCGGGGGCCAGACCAGTACTGCCCGGGATGCACGGCGTTCACCAACAACATCGCCGACTTGCAAGACCTGGCCGAAACCGGAGTCACCTGGGTCAACGTGTCAAACATGCCCCTCGCCCAGATCGAGGCTTACAAGGCGCGGATGGGCTGGACCGTGCCGTTCGTCTCCTCGCATGGCACGTCGTTCGCGGCTGACTGCGGCGCTGGTGACGGCTTCGGGGTGAGCGTGTTCCTGCGCGACGGCGGGAACGTCTACCGGACCTACTTCACCACCGCGCGCGGCGCTGACCGGCTGATGTTCGTCCACAACATCCTCGACCTGTGCCCTTACGGCCGGCAGCAAGACTGGGAGGACTCTCCGCCCGGATGGCCGCAGGCTCCTACGTACGGCAGCGCTTGAAGTCGGCCTACCGGCGGATCCACAGCGTCACGACCATGCCACGGAAGTGGTGACTTGCCGCCAGCGAGAAGTCGCTTTCCAGCACCGCCGCCTCCTGCCTGAACAAACCGGGCGGTGCCTTGGACGGGCGCGCGCCGATCACCCAGATGCGCCTGTAGCTCAGCATCAGCGGGCGGGTGAGGCTGAAGGGCTTGTCGGTGCCGCGGAAGTTGCCGGCCCGCAGCGGCGTGACTGCGACAGCGAAGTCGGTGACCTTCCGGAAGTCGGCCGGATAGCCAAGCTCGGCCTTGCGGAACAGGGTGTCAGAGAACAGCACCCCGTCACCCGGCTGTGCCCGCGCCGCGACGTACTGCGACGGCCCGCCAAAATCGTACTGCCGACTCTGGGGCGTGCGGATGAAGTGCTGCGGTGCGAGCTGCAGCACGAGCGCTAGCACGCAGACCGCCACTCCCGGTACCCAGGTCAGGAACCGATGGCGATCGGCGCCCGCCAGCCATTGGCCAAGGCGATAGGCTCCAGCGCCCGCCAGCAATGCCGCGCCGGCCTCGCCGTACAGCACGTACCGGTCGACATACAAAGGCGGGGCTACCACTGATTCAAGCAGCAGCAGTGCCCCGGGCACGACGAGCAACGGGACGGCAACCGACGCCAGCGTTACGTGACCGATGCCTGGCAGGGTCCCAGTGCGAGGGCCGGCGGTGGCCGGGTCCGTATCCCCCGCGCCTGCCCGCGTGAGCCGGCGCCACGCCTTCGGCGGCGGGAGGACGGCGATCACGGCGCAGGCAAGAAGGATTACGCTGGCCGCCGTTCCGGCGCCGAAGTAGTCGCGGAACAGCGTCCGCAGGGACGCCAGGTCGGGACGGCCGATCCAGGATACGGCCGCGTGCTGCCGGACACTGAGCGCCAGGAGCGGCAGTACGAGCGCGGCCCCGCACACCGCTGCCGCGGCCCACCGCCTGACGATCGTTCTGCCTGGCTGCGCTACCAGCACCGTGACAGCGTGCGCCGCGAGCACCAGCAGCGCCATCTCGTTCAGGTAACCGCTGACCGTCACCAGCGCGCCGTAGGCCAGCCACCAGCGAGTGGCGCGCTTGCTGGCGCCCGCCTTCTCGGCGTCCAGGGCGTGCAGCAGCGCGAGCGTCGCCGCCAGCACGCCAGCGAGGACCATGGCATACGAGCGCGCCGTCTGCGCGTAGTAGCTGATACTCGGCGTCAGCGCCATGATCAGGCCCGCGAACAGGCCGGTCCAGCCCGAGCCGGTAAGCCGCCTGCCGATGACCGCTGTCAGCCCTGCCGCGATGGCCATCGCGATCACCGATGGCACGCGCAGCACGGTAGGACTGGAGCCGATCACCGCCCAGCAGTGCATCACTACGTAGTAGAGCCCGTGTACGGCGTCGATGTGGCGGAGCAGGTGCTCTAGCTCACGCAGGCTCAGCAGCGCAGCCCACCGGGTCGCCACCTCGTCGTTACCCATCGAGCCCGAGCGGGCCAGTCCGGCGACTCCGGCCACCACGACCGCCAGGACCGGGATGACGACCGGACCGTACCTGGCGGCGTAAGACATCCACCGGCCGGGCGGCGCGCTTGGCGCCGCCGCCGCCGGCGCCGCCGGCTTCGTGCCAGCTGGACGCGCCGTCACGGGGTCCCGCATCCCGCTGGCGCGCCGATCACGGCCCGTCCGGAGGCGGGTTCAGCGACGCGGCGAAGGTTTCCCGCCAGCGCTCCGGCGAGTTGAAGTCAGCCGCCGCAGCGCGGTACTGGGCAGCCAGCTGAGGCCACTGGCGGCGAAGCCGGCGATGCAGCACCAGGCTGCGGCGTCCGAGTGAGCGGAAAAGCCGCCGGTCCCGCTTGTACCAGGCGGCGCTGGTGCCCTCGGCCGTGGATACCACCGCGCTGTCCAGCTTGGCCAGTACCCACCAGGATGCGTCCTGGTAGGGCAGCGCCATCTGCGGTCGCTTCATGGCTCCGTCCCGCGGCCGCCTGAACTGCCGCAAGGTCCCGGAAGCAGCTTTGGTCATCAGGTTGAACTTATTGGTGGGCGTGGTGGAGCTCTTCACCGCCTCCGGCGGCTTGCGCCGGGGTGGCGGGAACGTCTCTAGGTCTGCGGCACCCTCAGCGTCCGCGAACCCCGCTTGGAGCTTGCGCAGATCGGCCAGTTTCGTACCAATCTGCTGGTGCATGTGATCGGGTCCGGTCAGGACGTCCTCGATGGCGAGCAACCGGATCGCCGCGGTCGAGTACTGCATGGACAGCAGGCTCTGCAGCTGTCGTTCGAGGCTCTCCGAAATGACGGCGCCGCCCTTCGGCGCCGGCGAGTGCAGCAACGCGGAGACGATCCGGTTGCGCACGTGGTAGTAGGCCTGCCAGTCCCTGGCGTCGTCCTTATCATCCCAGGGCACCTGCCAGGACCCGACTCCCGGCAGCGACACGGTCGGATAGCCACGGTCGCGGGCGCGCACGCCGTATTCGGCGTCCTCCCACTTGATGAACGCCGGCAGCGAGAGCCCGATCTCCTCGATGACTGTGGTGGGGATCAGGCACTCCCACCAGCCGTTGTAGTCGGAGTCCGCGCGGCGGTGCAGCCACGGAGTGTTCCGCAGGTTGCGCCGGCCGAAGTCGTGGCGCGCCTTGGTGTTCGGCCCGGGACCCCACCACCACTTGTGCGGTTCGACCGCCTCGGCATACGCGTGCAGCAGGGAGCGGTCATGCAGGCTGAACATGTGGCCGCCGACGATGGTCGGCTTGCGGGCCAGGTCGGCGAAGGTAACCGCGCGCAAGATGCCCTCGGGCTCGAGCTTGACGTCATCGTCGCTGAGCAGCACGTAGCCAGCCCGCCCGGCCCGCACAGTCTCGTCCATGGCCCGCGCGAAGCCGCCGGAACCGCCGATGTTGCCTTGCCTGATGACCTGCAGCCGGTCACCGAGCTTCTTGGCGGCGTCGGCGAAGCCAGCTTGTTCGATCAGCGGCTCCGAGCTCTGGTCGATGACGTAGACGCGGTCGATCAGCTCGTGGATCTCGGTTGCGTCGCCGAGGATGCGCAGCTTGTCGAGCATGTAATCGGGCTGGTTGAAGGTGGTGATGCCCAGGCTGACGGTGCCGCTCGGCGCGGACTGGGCCAGCCCGAGCCAGTCAGCTTCGATTAGCGTCGTGCCTCGCGGTCCAGCGATGATGTCGAACCAGTACCAGCCGCCATCGATGAACGGGGCGAGCGGCAGCGTGCGCTGTACCGTCTCTGGCACATCTGCGTCGACGCTGATCGTCTCGACCGGATGGCTGAAGCCTTTGGCGGTCGAGCGGTACAGGACGATCTTCGACTCACCCGCCAGCCGGATGCGCAGCGTGACCGACTCCACAGTGGTCCACCGGCGCCAGTAGCTGGCCGGGAACGCGTTGAAGTAGGTTGCGAAGGAGACACGGCGGCCCTCGGTGATGAGCGCGCTCCGCCGCGGCCCCACCGCCTCGGTCAGATAGGCCGGGACATCGGCGCCGAACCGGATGCTCGACTGCGCTTCGCCGACCGCCGCGTTGGCGACCGGCACGCTGACGGTGCCGGCCTGTCGCCCGGTCAGCGCCTCGTTGGCCAGTTCGGCCGCCAGCTCAGCTGCACCGCGTTCCATGTCCGTCTCGACGTAAAGCGGGACGACGTCAAGGTCTTCGCCAGGGAAGATAACCCGCTGCAGGACGCGCAGCTCGGTGCCGGCAATCACTTGTCACCTGCCGGCCGGTTCAGCGGCTCCCCGAGGGCAAAGTGCGGCCGCAGCCGGTTGTCATACATGCTGAGCGCGGCTCCTATCGCCATGTGCATATCAAGGTACTGGTAGGTGCCCAGGCGGCCGCCGAACAGGACGCCTCGCTCGGCGTCGGCCAGGTCCCGGTAGGTCAGCAGCCGGGCTCGGTCTTCCACCGTGTTGATCGGGTAATAGGGCTCGTCACCCCGTCCGGCGAACCGGGAGTACTCGCGCATGATCACTGTCTTGTCGTCGGGATACCAGGTGCGCTCTGGATGGAAATGCCGGAATTCATGAATCCGGGTGTAGGGCACATCCTCGTCGGCATAGTTCATCACCGATGTGCCCTGGAAGTCGCCGGTCGGCAGTACTTCCTGCTCGAAGTCGAGCGTCCGCCAGCCAAGGTCACCCGCCGCGAAGTCGAAGTAGGCGTCCAGCGGGCCGGTGTACACGACGGGGACCTGCCCGACCACGCTGGCCCGCAGGTCAGCGAACTCGGTGCTCAGCTGCACTTCGATGTTGGGATTGTCAGCCATGCGGGTCAGCCAGGCCGTGTAGCCGTCGACCGGGAGCCCCTGGTAAGTGTCGCTGAAGTACCGGTTGTCGAAGGTATAGCGCACCGGGAGCCTGGCGATGATTTCCGCGGGCAGGTCCACCGGGTCGGTCTGCCACTGCTTGCTGGTATAGCCGCGGATGAAGGCCTCATAGAGCGGGCGTCCGATCAGAGATATTGCCTTCTCCTCGAGGTTGGCGGCAGTTCCGGCCGCCACCTCGGCTGATTGGTCCGCAACGAGCGCTCGCGCCTCGTCCGGAGACATCATCCTGCCGAAGTACTCGCAGATCGTGCCCAGGTTGATGGGCATCGGATAGACGCGGCCCTTGTAAGCGGTGAACACCCGGTGCTGGTAGCCGGTAAAGGCAGTGAACCTGTTGGCGTACTCGAAGACGCGCGCGTTCGAGGTGTGGAAGAGGTGCGCGCCATAGCGATGTACTTCGATGCCAGTTACTGGCTCGGGCGCGCTGTAGGCGTTGCCGCCGATGTGATCCCGGCGTTCGACAACGAGGACGCGGCGACCTAGATCGTTCGCGCACCGCTCGGCGATAGTCAGCCCGAAGAAACCTGAGCCGACGACGACAAGGTCGACGTTCACTGGCCCACCGGCGCGATCGGCTCATCCCGCAGCCCGGCCGCGAGCATGTCCGGGTACCGCCATTCGTCGGTATATTCCCAGTCCGGCGGCTCCGGCTGGGCTGGCACCTGAGCCTGACGCTCAGCAGGCTTCGACAAAAGCGCCACCAGCGGCCGGTACACGGCCCGGCGGAGCCACCAAGGGATCAAGCGGTAGCCGCCGCGGACCAGGACGTTGCGCCCGTACTCGGCTGGTGAGGTGAATCCGCTGCGCCGAAACTCGCGCTGCAGGCGCAGCTCGGAGCGAAGCAGGGCCATGCCGCCCCGGCGCTTGAAGGCAGTCTCGCCGACCCGGTAGAAGACAAGGGGCTCGGCTACGTTCGCCGTCCGCGCTCCGCCCTGGATCATGCGGGCGAACAGCGCGTAATCCTCCATGAGCGGGTGATCACCATATCCGCCGGCGGCAAGAACAGCCTGGCGGCGGTAGACCACGGTCGGGTGATTGAAAGGATCATGAATCCGGGCGTACCGAGCAATGCGGCCGGGATCTACCGGCGGGACTCGCTGCCCGACGATTTGGTCGGTGTCTGCGACAAACTCAAGCAGGCCAGAGCCGACGATGTCAGCCTCCGCCATCAGCGGTAGCTGGACTTCGAAACGATGGGGCATCGCGATGTCGTCGGCGTCCATTCTGGCCACGACGTCAAACCAGCTAGCCGCCAGGCCACGGTCAAGCGCGGGACCAAGGCCGCCGTTATGCTCCAGCGGCACGAAGGTCACCGGGATCACGCAGGTGGCTGTGATGTCGTCGAGGCACTTGGCAAGCTCAGCGCTGACAGGCCCGTCACGGACAATGATCACCTGGTCGGGACGCACGGTCTGGTCCGCGATCGCGCTGCGGAGCGCACGCCGGACGTAGTCTGGCCGGTCGCCGTCATATACCGAGATCAACAGCGCAAAGGGCTCATGCACCGGGGAAGGCTACCTCCAAAGGGGGTTACCGTCGAACCCGGCAGCGCGGGCAGATCGGACATGCCGCGCGGCCGGATCGGGCAAGGTGCTGGCTCCTGCGGAGTCCTGCCCTGCACTCCTCCGCAGTCTATCGGCTGTTAGTGTAACGGCTGACGACCCGTGGGACGGGCCTGGCCAGGCTGACCAGGCGTCCCAAACCGACAGCCCGTGAGGTGCCCGGATGGCGCAGGCCATCACTGACCGCGACATGGCCGAGCCTGTAACTGCCACGGCTAGGAGCACGTCCGGCGGTGGCCCGGAGCGCCCTCGTGTGTTCTTGCACATTGGCGAGCCGAAGACCGGCACGACCTTCCTGCAGCAGGTCATGTGGCGTAATCGGGCCGCTCTGGCGGGCCAGGGCCTGGTCCTCCCCGGCCACCATCCGCAGGATCACTTCCGCGCTAGCCAAGATCTGCGCGAGATCCCAAAGCTGCCAAGCGATCCGGCAGGCTCGTGGACCGGGGAATGGGAGATCCTCGCCTCCGAGGCGCGGCAGGCGCAGCGCGTCGCCGTGATCTCGCACGAGCTCTTCTCGGCGGCGGACGCGCTGCAGGCCGAGCGCGCCGTGCAGTCGCTTCGGCCCGCCGAGGTGCACCTCGTCATCACGGTCCGGGATATTGCGTCCCTGCTCCCGGCGGAGTGGCAGGAGACAGTCAAGCATCGCAATTCCCGTAGCTGGGATGACTGGCTGGGCGACGTGATCGATCGCGAGTCCGTGTCGCCCGACCGTCGGCAGTGGTGGTTCTGGCGGGTGCACGACACGCTGGCGATCCTCGACCTGTGGTCCCAGCACCTGCCGGACTGAGAACGTGCACGTGATCACGGCCCCGCCGGCCTCGGCGGGAACGGGGTTGCTCTGGGAACGCTTCGCCGGCGTCCTCGGCGTAGATCCGGGCAGCGTCGACCTCAGCCGGGCCCGCGCGAACTCCTCGCTCGGCCTGCCGGAGATCGAGTTCCTGCGCCGCCTGAATGAGGAACTGCCCGATGAGGTGCCTGACTGGTTCTACATGTGGAACGTCAAGGAGGCGCTGGCGCATCAGACGCTGGCGGCCCGGTCGGCCCGAGGCCGCCTGGTATTGCCGGCGGACCGGTACAGCTGGGCTGACGCGCACGCCGACGCGCTGATCTCGGGACTGCGTAAGTCCGGCTACGGCCTCGCCGGTGACCTCGATGAACTGCTGCCGCGCGTCGCCACCGACCCTGGCGCGCGGCCCGGCGACCAGCCGGCCGAGCAGATGCTGGAGGTCGCAGTGGAATCGGCCGCGGCGCTGATCGTCAATCAGTATCGGCGGGAGTATCCGGCCGCGCGGCCGCAGGCCGGGCGCGGCGGGCTGGCGGCTCGGGTCGAGTCGACTGTCGCGTCTTCGCCACGGCTCAAGCGCACTGTCCGCGATCTCAGCAGCAAGCATGCGTCGGTCCGGCAGCTGCGGATCTTGGCCTGGCGCGTCCTCGAGCGGTCCAGGGCCCGGAAAACTTCGTAGCATGCCGCAGGGCAGTGGTCGTGCTGAGGGCACCCGTTCACCGCGCGTAGCAGCGGTCATCGTCACCTGGAACCGCCGAGACCTGCTGCTTGAGGCGCTAGCTGCGGTATGCGCCCAGAGCCGCCCGCCGGACACCGTGATCGTCATCGACAACGCCTCGACCGACGGGACTTCCGCCGCCGTTCGTAGCAGCTTCCCCGGCGTGCAGCTGGCAAGTCTGGGCATCAACTACGGCGGCGCGGGCGGCTTCGCCTACGGCATGGCGGTCGCTCTCGCCGACGGCGCGGACCTCATCTGGATCATGGACGACGACACTGTGCCAGCCCCTGGTGCGCTGCTCGCGCTGCTCGCGGCGAGAGATGGGTATCCCGGCAGGCCGCCCGCGCTCGTCGCCAGCCGGGTGCAGTGGACCGACGGGCGCGCGCACCCGATGAACACGCCCCGGGCGAAGCCGTTCGCCACGGCTGCGGAACGGCGCGCGGCCACCGCAGCCGGCTGCATCCCGATACGGTCGGCTTCGTTCGTGTCGATTCTGGTCGAGGCCGCCGAGTGCCGGCAGCGCGGGCTGCCGCATGCGGACTTCTTCCTCTGGAACGACGACTTCGAGTTCACCACCCGGCTGCTCCGCGGGCGGGCGGGCTTGCTCTGCCCCGCCAGCGTCGTGACACATAAGACCGCGACCTTCGGGGATACCGAGGCGGACCCGGGCGACCGTTTCTTCTACGAGGTCCGCAACAAGATCTGGACGCTCAGGACCAGCTCGCTCGCGCTGCCCGAGCGGATCCTGTACGCGGGGTCGACGCTACGGCGCTGGGTACGCACTTATGCGAGATCGCGCCATCGGGAGGCGCTACGCTCCGCCATGACCCGTGGTCTGGCCGCCGGCGTGCGGACGACGCCGCGGCCAAACGATCAGGTGCTGTCGGCAGAAGATCCTGACGTTGGCGCGCTACTAGCGGAGAAGTCGTGAGATGACCCAATCGCCTCGGCCGGAGAGCTCGCGTGATTCGCCCACTCGACGGCGCATGATCGCTCTGACTGCTGCGGCCGCCGCGGCCGCGCCGGTCGTCGCGGCGTGCAGCGCGCCAGGCCCAGACGCCAGCCAGTCCCATACCGCCAAGAGCAAGCTCTCGTCGCGGCGTTCGCCAGCCAGCGAGAACTCGCTGCCTGGGGACCCGAGCTGGGCGATCAAGCACCAGGGCGCGCCAAACGCGATGGTCGGCTACGCGGGTGAGGCGAGCGTGCTGCCTGGCCAGCCAATCACCTTGTATGCGTCGACGACCGCGCGTTCCTTCCAGGTGAGCGCGTTCAGGATGGGCTGGTACAAGGGCGACCTCGCCCGGCTGGTGTGGAAGTCGGCGAACGTTCCGGGTCATCAGCAGGCGCCGGCCACCGTGACGCCGGACACCAGGACGGTCGAGACGGACTGGGGGCCGTCCCTGACCATTCCGACGGACGGCTGGCCGGAAGGTGCCTACCTCCTGCGTATGGATTCGGAGGCGGGCGCCCAGCGGTATGTCCCAGTCACTATCCGGTCGGCCAGCACTACCGGCAAGACCGTCGTCAAGAACTGCGTCGGAACTTGGCAGGCCTACAACACCTGGGGCGGCTACAACCTGTACAACGGCCCCGGCGGGGCGTCGGACTACAACAACCGATCCCTAGCCGTCAGCATGGACCGGCCGTATGACGCCAGCGGCGCCTACATGTTCCTGTGGCACGAGCGCAAGTTCATCGCACTGGCAGAGCGAACCGGCCTGCCACTGGCGTATGTGACGAGCATGGACATCGAGGCGGATCCGCAGCTCCTGACTGGCGCCAGCGCGCTGTTCTCACTCGGCCACGACGAGTACTGGTCGCCGCCGGAGCGTACGAATGTCACGGCCGCCAGGGACGCCGGGGTCAATGTCGCGTTCCTGGGCGCGAACTGCTGCTTCCGGCGCACCCGGCTGGCCGCCACCAGGCTGGGCGAGCGACGGCTGATCATCTGCTACAAGACCAGCTACCTGCAAGACCCGATGTACGGCAAGGACAACGCGCTCGTCACGAGCGACTGGCGGGAACCGCCCAACCAGGACCCGGAGTCGTCGCTGATCGGAACGCTCTATGAGTCCAACCCGGTCGATGCTGCATATGTCGTCGCGACGCCGGACGCCTGGATGTTCCGGGGCACCGGAGTGTCCAAGGGAACGCGGCTTCCCGGGCTAGTCGGCATCGAATACGACCGGGTCAATCCGGATTCGCCCGTGGAGCGGCCGATCCAGATCCTGTCCCACTCGCCGCTGACTTGCCGGGGTGTCAACAGCTACTCGGACTCGGCGTACTACACGCACGGCGGCCGTGCCGGGGTCTTCGCCAGCGGGACTATGCGGTGGGTCGCATCGATGGGTGGCCTGCGGGCCTTCGGCCTCACCCCCCGCGTGGCCGCGTTCACACGGCGTGTCACCGCGAACCTACTGCACGCGTTTGCTGATGGCCCGGCTGCCTCGAAATACCCGGCGGCAGACAATCTGGACGCCATGCAGGAGTGGTCGGGCGACCCGATCGCCGCTCACCACAACCTCTGGCCGCCCGTCGTGGTGTGAGCTAGCCGGGCGGCGGGATAGTGCAACCAGTGCAGGTCGGCCGTCCGGTGAAGTACGACGGGATCGACGGGGAATCAGTCGGCGGGTTAGTCGGCAGAAGCACCGGAGCTCGCGGCACCTGGTTGAAGTTGAAGTCCTCGACCAGGTTGCCGAGTATCGGCGCATCCTCCCTTACATCGAGGCGTGGATCGGGCCGGCCGTCAGTAGCGGGATTCAGGCGGGCGCCGCCGAGGAAGTCATCCTCGATGAACTTCAGGTAGGCGTCGCTGCTGAGCGTCTGGTGATCGATGAATCCCTGCTTGGCGTACGGGGAGATGACCAGACTCGGCACGCGCAGGCCGTACCCGTTCGCGTCTACTGTCGGGGGCACGACGCTGTCGTAGAAGCCGCCCCAGTCATCCCAGCTCAGGAAGATCGCCGTCGAACTCCAGTCCGGGCCCTTCATGACCGCGTTGATGAGCGCGGTGACGTAGGCCTGGCCCATGTGCACGCTGGCAGGCGGGTGGTCGCTGTCGGCCGCCGACGGAACGACCCAGCTCACAGCCGGCAGCGTCCCGGCCTTGGCGGCGGTCAGGAAGTTAGGCAGCGGCTCAACGTTGTGCAGCTGGTGATCCTGCTGGACGTCGCCGAACAGCGGCAGCGGATTCCAGATCCCAGGCGTCTGCCAGTTCTGCGGCACTGGCGCGCACGTCTCCGCGGAGTCGATGGCGCAGTCGGGCTGGATGCCGGACTGGACGTAGTACGCCCAGCTCACGTGATGGGCGTACAGGAGCCAGGTGATGTCGGTCCAGGCGAGGTCGATTGACGTCTTGCCGGTGCGAAGCTCCTGATCCACCGCCTGCTGGAACTGGTTGACGCCGTATGGTCCGACGATGTCGTTCACGCAGCTCATCGGTGAGCGAGTGCGGCATTTGGCCGACCACTCCGAGACCATGTACATGTGGTCGGGCAGCGACCACGAGTTCACCGGCTCGAACATGTGGTCTTGCAATACGAAGTCGTTCGCGTAGGCCCAGTAGTTGGGTATCTCAGCTGCTGTGTGGTAACCCATCACGTCCGGGGTACCGGAGAGCGCGCATGCGGGGTCGTCGGGCGAGTTGCAATTTTTCTCCGCCGCATCGCGCTGCCGGATGAAGCCGTCCATCTGCCCGCCGTCCACATCTGCCACCGCATTGGCCATGCCGTGCGGCCCGCCGCCATTGAGGTCGGCGGTGTCGTGGTAGGGGCGGGTGCACCCGTTCTTCGGGTCTGGCACGCAGACGGTCGAGACTCCGTGGCTCATGGGAAGGCCGTCGGCCCCCGGATAGGTACCGAAATAACTATCGAACGATCGGTTCTCCTGCATGATCATGATCACATGCTTGATCTTGTGGATGCCGGCCGGCACGATGTAGCTGCCAGTCGGGCCACCGGCCACGAGTCCGGGGGTTGGTTTGTCCCGATGCACTGCCCCGAACCCCGGCGCGTCTCCTGAGTTTCCAGAGGTGCATGCTGCCAGCACTGCCGAGATGAGTACACCAGCTAGCACTATGGGCAGTCGGCTGCGGGCTCGCACGCTCCTCACGGACCTGTCACCGGCAACTGCGGCGTGCGCCCGCCGACGCGGCGAGGCCTGGGCGGCAAACCTCCCATGGCCATGCGTGATACAGGCACCCCAGCCCCTTCGCCAGCGCTGACAAACAGCACGTCACCTTAACTTATGGCGAAGCTGGTCCCGCCACGGTGGCCGGCTTGCGCCGCCGGACTGCGTCCAGAGCCGCGCTCACGCCGAGGACGCCCGCTGGCGGCAGCGTTGTCAGCGCCTGAAGCTGGTAGCGCCAGGAGAACACGTAGACATCCGAGATGAGCAGGAGGCCGACCGCGCTCACAAAGAACACCAGGCAGGCCAGCGCGAGCTTGCGGCCGCGGGCGGTGCTTTTGCGGCTGACCAGGGCCAGCACCGATCCAGCAAGACCAGCCAGGGTGAAAATGAGGAGCAGCGGACCCGGCGTGTACCCCCCGTGCAGCTGGTAGCCGCGTAGGAAGCCTGCAAGTGACCGATCCACCTGTGCCTTGCCGCCATAGGAGGGCTTGAGGAGCTGGTAGTGGATCGGACCCGGCAGGCGGTACTGCAGGCCGAGGATGATGTCGCCATTCGGGCGGACATTGATGTTCGGCAGTAGGTCCGGGTAGGTCGTCTGGAACTGCCAGCGCGAGATAGGCGTGATGGCGAGGCTGTTGGTGCGATCAACCTCGTAGAGTCGGATGGCATCGCGCAGCACTGCGGCCACTACCCGCTGCGGCTGCTGATGCTCGACGGCGCTGTCAAACACGTGGTACAGGTGCTGCCGCGCCGGGCCTCTCACCGCAATGGTCAGAAGCGGCGACAGCGGGTCGTGCTGGAACCAGTCTGGGCTTTCCCTCTGCTCGGCCGGCGTCGGGCACAAGGGTCGTGCAGCCGCTGGCAGCCGCAACGTGGCGCAGTCGGCAGCCTGTGCCAGCCGCGGAATCGAAGGGCGGCCCGCGGCCAGCCTGAAGTGTCCCCGCTCCACGTAGAAGACGCTGCAGTAGACAAAGACTGGCAGCGCGAATGCGGCCCCGAGAGCTATCGATTTCTTAATGGCCTCGGGCCAGTTGTCGCGCGAGAAAATGGGGCCACCCCTGGCGGCCAGGAGGTAGGCCACTGTCGGCACGATGAGGACGAGGCCGAACTCGTGGACAGTTACCGCAGCGCCCAGGATCAGGCCCGCCGCGATCGCGGCGAGCCAGGATACCGTCGGCTTCCACAGGAGGATGACGAGAGCCAAGACGACTAGTGCCTCGAAGAAGACGTCGGGCATGATCATCTCTTCGGCCTGCAGCTGGTATGCGTCGAGCAGCACCGGAGCGATCGCGAGCGCGGCCAGCCAGCGGTTCACGCCCCGGCGCAAGAGCAGCACGTAGAGAGCGACGGCCATGGCGAGACCGAGCAGGTGCTGAACGGCCGCTACCGTGCCCAGGTCGCCTACTACCAGCACGCTGCTGAGCAGTGCCTTGTACCCCAGCGGGTCAGAGCCCGGCCAGGCGCCGTACAGGTACTTGAGCGAGTCGACGTACAGGATGGCCGGGTGGTAGGCCATCTCCGTGACCACCCGCAGCGCAGCACCGGCTGCTAGGAGCAACGCCGCGAGCCAGTGCTGGCGCAGGACGGAGCTCGAGGAGGTGCGCCACGACCGGCCGCGTTGCTCGGCTGGCGAGCCGTCTTGCTGCGGCTGCAGCCCGCGCCGGATGACCCTGAGCCGACTGCCAGGCAAGACCTCGCCGCCGGGCGCCGGGACCTGTTGAGGTAGGTCCGGCGTGATCACGCTGCTGGCGGCAACTGACGCACGATCCGGCCTGGCTGAGAACAGCAGCCGCGGACGCCTGCTGCCGTTCGTGCCCGGACTGGTCAAACGGGGACGTCCGTCACTGCGTTGCCTGGCCGGCACAGGCTCGCTCCTCAACAAGGCGGGATATACCGCGCCAAGACTCCTAGTTCAGGCTAGTTCAGGCTAGATCGTACCAACGCGACTACTTAGCGTCCGCCTGACCGACATAATAAAGCCTGCCGGGCTTCCGAGGTTGTTTTCGGGGGTCGTCCGGACCAGGCCGGTGCCTTGCCTACTCCCCTGCGCTCTTCAGTAGTCGAAGTCGAGACCGTGCAGGCTAGCTCCCTGTAGCCAGTCATGTCGCCGCTCGGCCAGGTCCATCGTGAGGTCGACGTGCCCCCCGAGTGTTCGGAATCCAGCGGCATGGAACCGGCGCAGAGCGGCGACGTTGCGAGCCACGGGGCGAATAGCCAGGTACTCGTAACGACGGGCAAGTGCCTCCTCGACAACGCGGCCGATGAGCTGGCGGCCGATTCCGTGATCCCGAGCCGCCTCCGTGACGACGACCGGCTCGACTTCGCCACCCTTGCCCTGGTCGAGCAGGCCGGTCAGACCGACGACGCTGCCGTTGGACTCGGCCACCCAGGATCCGATCCGCTGCGGCGAGGCCAGGTATTCATCGAATCCCGCTCCGGGATCCTCCCCGCCGATTGACGGGTCCCCGTAGATGCGTCGGTGGTACTCCGTCAGCTCCACCCACAGGAACCGGCAAGCGCGGTAGTCGGCCTCGGCGTAGTCCCGGACAAAGCCCGCCGGCGTGACTAACGAGTCTGGCAGGCGCGAATCGGTCATTGCTCAATCTTGCCAAGCTCTGCGCATGAGCATGAGGTGTCTGCCCGGCACTTCCGGACTTGTCACCAGACTTGAGTGATTCGCTTTCTTGAATTAATCGCGTTTATGAAGGTAGGTTGGCGCGGTGACCGCATCGAAGGCTCCGACCATCGCCGACGAACTGCGCGGGGCCGGCCTGCGCGTGACGGCCGCCCGCGTCGCGCTGCTCGAGACCCTCCGGGACGGCCGCCACCTCGGCGTCGAGGCCATCGCGTCGGGGGTGCGCGATCGCGTCGGGCATGTGTCGCTTCAAGCCGTGTATTACGCCCTCCATGCGCTCACGGCGGCCGGTCTCGTGCGCCGCATCGAACCGGCCGGCAGCCCCGCCCGTTTCGACGGACGCGTCGGGGATAATCACCACCACGTCGTGTGCCGATCGTGCGGTGACGTCGCTGATGTCGACTGTGCGGTCGGCGATGCGCCTTGTCTGACCGCGTCCGACGACCATGGCTTCTCGATCGATGAGGCCGAGGTCGTTTACTGGGGGCTGTGCCCTGGCTGTTCCACCATCCGGAGTTCCTGAGCACTGTGATCTCCGCCTAGTCCGGAAGGATTCCTATGACCGAGAACCATGATCCAGTAGTCGTCGAACCCGCGACCCCGGAGAGCGGGGGATGCCCAGTGGCGCACGGAGGCCTGACGCACCCCACGATGGGTGACGCGAACCGTGACTGGTGGCCGAACAGGCTCAACCTGAGGATCCTCGCCAAGAATCCGGCCGCGGCCAACCCGCTCGGCGAGCAGTTCAATTACGCCGAGGCGTTCAAGAGCCTTGACCTCGCGGCGGTGAAGCGGGACATCGCGCAGATGCTGACGACTTCGCAGGACTGGTGGCCAGCCGACTTCGGCAACTACGGCCCGCTCATGATACGGATGGCGTGGCACGGCGCAGGCACCTACCGCATCCGCGATGGTCGCGGTGGCGCCGGGTCTGGCCAGCAACGCTTCGCGCCGCTCAACAGCTGGCCGGACAACGTCAGCCTCGACAAGGCCCGCCGGCTGCTGTGGCCGATCAAGCAGAAGTACGGGCAGAAGATCTCGTGGGGCGACCTTATGATCCTCACCGGCAACGTTGCCCTGGAGTCGATGGGCTTCAAGACCTTCGGCTTCGGTGGCGGTCGTGAGGACGTCTGGGAGCCGGATGACGACGTCTACTGGGGTCCCGAGACAACCTGGCTCGGCGATGAGCGCTACAGCGGCGATCGGGAGCTCGAGGAGCCCTTCGGCGCCGTTCAGATGGGTCTCATCTACGTAAACCCGGAGGGTCCGAACGGCAACCCAGACCCGCTCGCCGCGGCCCGCGACATCCGCGAGACCTTCCGCCGCATGGCAATGAACGACGAGGAAACTGTCGCCCTGATCGCGGGCGGTCACACGTTCGGCAAGACCCACGGCGCCGGTCCGGCGGACAACGTCGGCCCCGACCCCGAGGCTGCCCCGCTCGAGCAGCAGGGCCTCGGCTGGAAGAGCACCTACGGCACTGGTAAGGGCGGCGACACGATCACCAGCGGTCTCGAGGTCACGTGGACGAGCACCCCAGTGACGTGGGACAACAGCTTCCTGCAGACCCTGTACGGCTACGAGTGGGAGCTCACCGAGAGCCCGGCCGGTGCGCACCAGTGGAAGCCGAAGGACGGCGCCGGCGCGGGTACCGTCCCCGACGCGCACGACCCGTCGAAGAGGCACGCCCCGACGATGCTGACGACCGACCTCGCGCTTCGCCTGGACCCTGTCTACGAGCAGATCACGCGACGCTTCCTCGAGAACCCCGATGAACTCGCGGACGCTTTCGCCCGGGCATGGTTCAAGCTGACCCATCGCGACATGGGGCCGATCGTGCGCTACCTAGGCCCCGAGGTCCCGGCCGAGATGCTGCTGTGGCAGGACCCCGTTCCTTCGGTGACCCATGACCTCATTGACGCCGAGGAAGTCGCCGCCCTCGCTGGCCAGGTCCTCGCCTCGGGCCTGTCGGTGTCTCAGCTCGTGTCCACCGCATGGGCGTCAGCCACGTCCTTCCGTGGCAGCGACAAGCGCGGCGGCGCCAACGGCGCGCGCATCCGTCTCGAGCCGCAGAGCGGGTGGGAGGTCAACGACCCCGATCAGCTGGCGACGGTCCTCCGCACCCTGGAAGGGATCCAGGCGGCCTTCAATGCCGCCCACGCTGGCGGCAAGCAGGTCTCGCTCGCCGACCTCATCGTGCTTGCTGGTGGCGCGGCTGTCGAGCAGGCCGCCAAGGTCGCTGGCTTCGACGTCGCGGTCCCCTTTACGCCAGGCCGCGCAGACGCGTCGCAGGACCAGACCGATGTGGAATCGTTCAGCGCGCTCGAGCCGACTGCTGACGGGTTCCGCAACTACGTCGGGAAGGGCAACCGGCTGCCCGCTGAGTACCTGCTGGTCGACCGCGCGAACCTGCTGACGCTGAGCGCCCCCGAGATGGCGGTCCTCGTCGCCGGGCTCCGCGTCCTCGGCGCCAACTACCAGCAGTCGTCGCTCGGAGTCTTCACTACGACCCCTGGGGCTCTGACCAACGACTTCTTCGTCAACCTGCTCGACATGGGCACGACGTGGCAGCCGGTGTCCGAGGACGCAAACACGTTTGAAGGCCGCGACGCCGCTACGGGCGAGGTCAAGTGGACCGGCAGCCGTGTCGACCTCGTCTTCGGGTCGAACTCGGAGCTGCGTGCCCTTGCGGAGGTTTACGCGAGCAACGACGCGAAGGAGAAGTTCGCGCGCGACTTCGCAGCGGCGTGGGCCAAGGTGATGAACCTCGACCGGTTCGACCTCGTCTGATTCTGGCGTCCGGGTCGGCCGTCGGCCGACCTGGACGTCGCTGCCGTGCAGCGCTCTGCTCGGACGGGATCTCCGCGCCACGCATGGATCCGGGCGGTACAAAATAGAGGAACGCGGGATGTTCCCCGGTAAGAGCAGCTCACGAACGAGGTGCGTTGTCATGCGGCTGATCATGCTGTCTCCGCCGGGAGCCGGTAAGGGCACGCACAGCAAACAGCTGTCGCTAGCGACCGGCATCGCGCATATCTCCTCTGGCGACCTGCTCAGGGCGGAGATCGACCGGGGAACTGAACTGGGATTGCGGCTGTCCGAATACACGGCGCGGGGAGACCTCGTGCCCGACGACCTGATCTTCGACATCCTCATCCCGGTGGTCGTCGAAGCGTCCCGCGACACTGGCGGTTATGTACTCGACGGCTTCCCGCGCACCATGCCCCAAGCGCTGCGCGCGGCGCAGATAGGCATTGAATTCGACCTGGTCAGCGATGCCGCGGTCTACCTGACAGCCCCGGACGAGGTACTCATCGAACGGCTGCGCGATCGCGCGCAGCGCGAGGGCCGGGCGGACGACACGCCGGAAGTCATCCGACATCGCCTCGCCGTCTTCGCCGCACAGACGCAGCCACTCGTTGACTACTACCGGCGCCGGGGCATCCTGATCGAACTGGACACGGACCGGCCCCAGGCTGACGTCCAGGCCGACCTCCGTGCTCAGCTTGCCGCTCGTGGCGTCCCAGGGTCGCGAGCGCCATCAGCATCCAGCCGCAGCCTCAGCACTAGTCCGGCAGGCCACCCCCTAGAGGACTCGTGACCATCCTGGCCAGCCGGGCTGCTCATCAGGACTGGCGAGTGGCTCGGGTTAGCGCGGCGGTGTCCGGACGGGACTCGCGCTCATTACTCCCGCAGCTTGCCCAGGATTCGTGCGAGGTCCGTCCGGTCCGCGGGACTGAGCTGGCCGAAGGCCCGCTCGGCCTCGGTCCCCCGTGATGTGCGGATCCCATCAAGGACGTCCGTGCCGTGCTCCGTCACTTCGACGAGGGTGGCCCGCCTGTCATCGGGATCGGACCGCCGTCCGACCAGGCGCCGGGACTCCAGGGCGTCGACGACCTCAGTTGCCGACCTGGGCGCGATGTGCAGGCGCTCCGAGAGCTCGGATAGCCGCATTAGGCCATGCCGCCGCAGTACCCGCAGTGCCCGGAACTGCGCCGGAGTTATGTCCCACGGTGCCAGAGTCTCCTGCGAGGTCTCCCGCAGTTGGCGCGCGACCGCCCAGAAGGCGTCCGCCAGCGACTCGTCGCCGCCCTGATCGGGTCCTCCCGCCACGTCGGGCTCTTGGCTCATTGGAATAGCGTAGCAGCCTTTCCTGTTGTAGCCTCATATTGAGCTTACCTCAGCAATGTGCCAGGGGGCGCTCGGGCTGAGCCTCCTGGGCTCGGCGATAGGAATCCCCGAGAGAATCGAGAGACGTTGGCGACGCCAGAGACGAACAAGGAAATCAAGAGAGCGGGCCGTGGCAACGGTCCGCGGACCGTCACGGCCGCCGAGAAGGCGCAGGCACGCGAGGTGTCGGTGCGCCGCATTGGACGGCTATTCACGCCCTACCGCTGGCAGCTGGCGATCGTCACCGCCATCATCGCCGCATCCTCGGTCGTCAGCCTGGCCTCCCCGTTCCTGCTCCGCGCCGTTATCGACAACGCGCTGCCGGAGCGTAACGCTCGGCTGCTGGTCTGGCTGGTGATCGCCATGGTGGCCGTCGCCGCCATCACTTCGGCCTTCGGCGTGGTCCAGACATATATCAGCACCAAGGTTGGCCAGCAGGTGATGCACAAGCTCCGCACCAGCGTCTTCGGTCACCTGCAGAGGCAGTCGATCGCGTTCTTCACTCGGACCCGTACCGGCGAGGTGCAGTCCCGCATCACCAATGACATCGGCGGCATGGAATCGGTCGTAACGTCGACCGCGACGTCCATCGCGTCCAACCTCACGACCGCGGTGGCGACCGCTGTCGCCATGGTCGCCCTGTCCTGGCGGCTTACGTTGATCTCGCTTGTCGTCATGCCGCCCGCTATCTTCCTGACGCGCAAGGTGGCAGGGATGCGGCGGGCCATCACCAGCCGACAGCAACGCGAACTGGCCGACCTCAACGTCACCGTCGAGGAAGGCCTCTCGATCAACGGCGTCCAGCTGGCCAAGACGATGGGCACCGGCCCGGCGCTTATCCGGCGGTTCACCGATTCGTCGGCCCGCCTGATCGATCTGGAGCTTCAGTCCCAGCTGGCCGGCCGCTGGCGGATGGCCTCGCTCAGCATCGTCTTCGCGGCGATCCCTGCCATCATCTACCTCGCGGCCGGCTTGCCGATCACGGCCGGCGTGATGACCATCGGCACGCTGGTTGCCTTCACGACCCTGCAGAACAGCCTGTTCCGGCCGCTCACGGGCCTGCTCAACACCAGTGTCTCGGTGATCAGCTCACTCGCGCTGTTCGCCCGGATCTTCGAGTACCTCGATCTGCCGGTCGAGGTCACTGACCCGGTGCACCCCGCCCCGATCGACCCGGCCGCGGTGTCGGGTCACGTCAGCTTCTCCGACGTCAGCTTCCGTTACCCCGGTGCCGACCGCGACGCTGTGACCGGAGTCGACCTGGACGTGCCGGCCGGTGGGACGCTTGCGCTGGTCGGCGAGACCGGGTCCGGCAAGACCACGATGGCCTCGCTAGTCTCCCGCCTGTACGACCCGACCCGCGGCAGCATCCGGATCGACGGAATCGACATCCGGGATATGCGCCTGCTTGACCTGGCCGCGATCGTCGGAGTCGTCAGCCAGGAGACCTACCTCCTGCACGCCTCGGTCCGCGAGAACCTGCGCTACGCCCAGCCTGACGCAACCGACGCCGAGATCGAGGACGCCGCCAGAGCCGCCCAGATCCACGACCTGATCGCCGGGCTGCCCGACGGCTACGACACCCTGGTCGGGTCGCGCGGATACCGGTTCTCCGGCGGCGAGAAGCAGCGCATCGCCATCGCCCGGACGCTGCTACGTGATCCCCGCGTGCTCGTCTTGGACGAAGCCACCAGCGCCCTGGACAACGAGACCGAGCGCGCCGTCCAGGATGCATTCGACAAGCTGGCTCGCGGCCGCACCACCATCACGATCGCGCACAGGCTGTCGACCGTGCGGGACGCTGACCAGATCGTCGTGCTCGACCATGGCCGCGTCATCGAGGCGGGCACGCACGCGAGTCTGCTCGCCGACCGTGGCCGCTACGCCACCCTTGCTGCGTAGGCACACTCGACGGATGGCTCTTCGGCATCATTCCTGCGGCGCTCAACTGCGGGATTGTTCTGCGCGTTCGGGAGGACGCCTGCCAGATTCTCCGCGCGGGGCTGGAATGAGCTGTTGATGAAGTCCGCGGCATTGAGACGGGTCATCAAGGTCCCGAAGCGGCTGGCCTTGATCCAGCCGATCGCCGCGTTGCCCTTGTCCAGCAGCGCCCTGCCTGTCTTTCGCGCCCAGGCACCGTACCGCCGGACCGGATTGCCCGGCCGTGGCGAGGACATCCTGCATGCCCCTATCTTCGTTGCAATCGAATCGGCGCCCAGATGCGGGACGCATCCGCCCGAGGCGGTCATGTCGCCGCAGCCTTCAGAAGCAGTCGCTAGCGGGCATGCGACATCCCTGCTCGCCCCCGGCGCCGCCATTCAGACATCCGCGGCGTCGGCGCGGACGCGGAACACGGGATAGTCCGCGGCGATCCGCCCGAACTCGGCCAGGGAGGCCCGCCGGTCGACCGGGATATGAGGCCGGGCGCCGGGCGCGACCTGCAGGTACCGGCGCAGGATCGGAGCTCGTCCACCGGCGTCGACTTCGTCTAGGCGCACGGTCTCGCGCCGCCCGTGGCGCAGCACGGCCCGGCCATCCGCGGCCTTGAGGTTGTGCACCCAGTTTGCGTTCCTGCCCAGCATCGAGACCAGGTAGCGCTCCCCTTCGAAGTCGGCGATCACGACCGGAAAGGAGATGACGCGGTCGCTGCGCCGGCCGCGGATCTCAAGCGCCGCGGCTCGCTTCGGCAAGATCCCGGCCGCGAACGCCGCAGCGGTGCTCCGGTTCTGCAGCCGTGCAAATAGATTCGGGCGTCCGCCCCGGTACAGCCATCGCAGGTAGTTGTCATATCGCGTCATGGACTTTCCCCACTTCTGCCCGGCCCATGCCCGGTTGTCGTGCTGGCAGCATGACTCACGTCGCGCCTAGACGGCCAGAGACGTCCGGCCTGCCCGGCTGCCCGAAGGTCACTGAATCGAGCCGGCGCATCTGGCACCAGTCCTAACGCAGGTCAACAGGTAGCCGATGAGCGCGCTGGTAGGTAGCGGTATGACCAACTGAGGTGCATGGCCATCGGCCGGTGCCGGTAGCTGTGTCAGGAACTTGCTGCTTCCTGGAGGCGCTGCCCGACTGCCGTGACCCACCAGTCGGGCTCGAGCCGGTACTCGATCAGGTAGCAGGCCTGCGACGGCAGCGTCTTGGGCGAGGAGCGATCGTGTCGGGAGTGAAGCGCACCAGCTCGGAGTGTACGGACACGGCAAGCCAGGGACGTCTCCCCGCCAGACCTCAGGTAGCTGAGCCAGCATCACTGTGGTGGGCGCCGTCCAGGTACTCGCGGAACGTAGCCGGGACCCCGAGCACGAGCGTGTGCCCGTGCCGGCTCAGCCGCAGCCCGCGCGGGTCGCAGCTGAGCTTCCAGTGGTGGGTCTGGATCATGTGCTGGACGGTCGCGATCAAGGCATCTTCGCGCATGCGCCGCGTGAAGTCGGGCCGGTCGCTGGCGAGCGCGATCTCATACGCAAGCTGGTCGGGGTCCAGTTTGCCGAGCTCCTCGAGCCTGGCATCCACCATCAGCACGACTGGGGCGAGATAAAGATCAGAGAAATCATGGGGTGTCTGAGTCATCACGAGGCTCCATCCGTGCGCAGCAAACTCACGTCCATGGTTCGGCTGCCGGGCTGCATTGGTTAGTGCCGAACGTCCTGACCGTTGCAGCGCAGATGTCGCGCTAGGGCTCGGCCAGTAGCACATCCATCTTCTCGACGCCGGTGGTCATGACGGGCCCGAGCTGGTGCCGGGTAGACGGCTCGGTGGTTTCCAGTGGCATGGCCGACGAGCCTGGCGATCTCCTCGACGGCGACGTTGCTATCGGACATGAGACTGACGAAGGTGTGCCGGAGCTCCCGCGGCGTCCAGTCCGACCCGCCAACTGCGGCAGCCCGAGGGTGCGCCGCGACTTCCCGGTCTCGGTGTCTCCCCCTGGCCCGCACCGACCGCCAGACCGCCACGCTGGCCGGCCGTTGGCCTGGGCCAGCGTCATGTTGCGCCTCGGTCTCCCCTGGCGGCAGGCCGGCGTGCCGGTCAGCGCCGACACGTTCCGCAGCGTCAGGTAGCTAGCTGCGTCCCTCGCCAACGTCAAAGGCCCAACGGCCCTGGCCACGGGGACCTTTGCTTGCAGCGAACGCCGGGCCGGCGTAGAAGCATGCAATGGACCCAGCAAGTTGCCGATGGACGAATCACCGGCCCAAGCAGCGGCTGCGAGGTGTGCCATGGTGCGATACGCCACTGACCACGAGGGGCTCGCGATCCTTCCGCTAGATGATTGCTTGCGCCTGCTCGGCTCGGTTCCCGTGGGGCGCATCGGCTTTGAGGCCGGCGGCGAGGTAATCATCTTGCCGGTCAACCACGTTGTCGACGGGCAGAGTGTGGCCTTCAAGACGGCCGCCGGGTCGAAGCTGTCGGCAGCAGACGGCCAGACACAGGTCGTGTTCGAGGCCGACGACTACGATGCGGGGCGCCGCGCCGGCTGGAGTGTGGTGATCAACGGCCATGCCGGGGTGATCTACGAAGATGCCGAGATCGAGGCTCTGAGCCGACGTGGTCTGGACTCCTGGGCGGACGGGGCAGACCGGCCGTTCTGGATCCGCATTCGGCCTGAGTCGGTGTCGGGCCGCCTGATTGCCGGCCGCGGCTCCTCCGGCGTCAGCGAGGTGCCGCTGCCTCGCGCCTCGGCGCCGGATCCCGATGACACCGTGCCGCAGGTATTCAACATCCTGCGGGGCGAGGCACATCAGATCAGGTCGACGCCGTTCGGAGACGTGGGCACGGTCTTCTCTGGCCGCGGTATAGAGCTTGTATGGGTAAGTAAGCACGGCGAACCCGTCGACGACAGCTGGTTCCGGATGAAGGCGGTCGACCTGATCATGGTCCTGCAGGGCCAGCTCAAATTCGAGTTCGAGTCCCCAGGCCTTGACGACCGAGTCCTCGGGGCGGGCGAGGTGCTGATCCTGCCGCCCGACGCGCGATGCCGCGCCTACCGGTGGCCGCGCGATGCCAGCCAGGCCACGATCTTCGTGGCTGCCTACCCGACCTTCGACCTAGCGGAGCACTCAGCCATCGGCTCAGTTCGCTCTGAGCCGTGACCGGGTGAAGGTAGAGGACGCCTGGGTTTCTATCACAAGTCAGGCGATTGCCCCGGCAAAGCGCAGACCGCGGTCATAGAGACTGCCGGCGGGCAGCAACGGCTTGGACGCAAGCTGTCTGATGAGCTGTAGTGACATCTGCCCCACCAGTGGACGGACCTGGAAGGTCACCGAGTCCCAGTTCGAGACAGAGGGCCTAGGGCTCCATTGCTGGTGCCGTAGGGCTGGTCCGGCTTCGGTGGATGCGTCGTCCGCTGATCCGCGTTGGCGTGATGCGCACATACACGTCGCGGGCACCGCCAGCCCACGGCTCGAGGCCCGTTCCGTCCTCCAGGTGCTTCACTTCACGCTCATCAATGACCTTATGAGCGTGCCCGTGGACCAGGACGCTCCAGCCTTCGTGCAGCTGTTCGTCCAGGTGGTCGACCTCGAAGCTGATCTCGGTATCGGAGTACAGAGCCAGCAGCGTGTCCGGTGCGGTGCGGAAGACAATGGTCCTTCCTGCCATGGCGAAGTTGACCGGCAGCATCATGATCCCATCCGCGGATGCGAACCCGACGCGGCCGATGCCGCCCGGTTCCAGCAGATCGATGCACTCGGCTGGGCTGAGCATCCGCAGGGCGCGCTCGTGAACACCTAGTACGGTGGCGGAGAACGCCCGGTCGGGCACGGCCCTTAGCGCGTCCCGACTGCTCGCCCGTCCCCTCCCAGTTGTCATGCCCTCACCACCGCCATTCGCGATCTGCTTCGTATCTTCAGCCTCCTCTTGCTGGGTCAGCTGCCGCCGCGGCTCGAGGTCCCGCCAAACCGGGCCGTTCGACCCTGGACAGCATCCACAAGACCCCGACCACAACTGCTACGAGGACGCCCGCCCGGATCGGACGTTCTGCGGCGGCCTCCGGAGCCGTGTTCGCAGGCTCGAATCCTGCTGGACGCGGTAGAGGCAATTTTCGAACACGGGTGACGCGGCCTTTGAGGCCGTTTGCGCAGGGTCGGGCGGCGGTGGTGTCTGCCGGACCTGCGGCTTCTCCTCGTTATCGCTGGTGGATGCGCCAACGCGAGCGGCTGCTCTGGCTGCGGTGCCGGGCTCGCGTCCTCGTGGCCTGGATAAATCAGCTAGTCGCTGGCGCTTCCACAGCCTGGATTCGCGGGCGCCAGGGAGGGAAGGGAGGGAGCCGCCCGCGGGCGCGCACTGCGCGTCGGCGCAGAGGAAGCTAGGCCGGGAGTATTCGCGGTGGCTCGCGCAACACTTGGGCGGCCAGCGATCGTGCGTGGCGCAGGTTCTTGCCGCTGAGCGTCAGCTCCGCTAGCTCTGTCGCAAAGGTGCTCTCGGGACCAGCAACTCCCCAGCCGCGCGGACAACTCCCGGGTGCGGACTTTGCTGCGCGCCGCGTCGACCGCCTCAGGCGGGTTGCCCGGCAACCCTAGCGACGCGGCCACGCGCGCCGCCTCACATACGGAGAGCTCCCAGAACGTGAGGACGCCATCGGCGCGAACGCCCGAACGCTGGAGGGCGCTGAGGATTGCTTCCGCATCGGTGTCCGGGTTACCGCTGACGGGCGCGGCGATCCATTGCGCGCCGGCGATCTCGTCCGCGAGTGACTCAGACCAGTGCCCTGGCTCGTCGACAATCACGAGGCGCGCACCAAGTCCGGCGAGCCGCTGGTAGTACCGGCGCTTGCCTAGATAACCGGCGCCTACGACGACCACGTTAGACCCGCCGGTGCTCATGCCTGCGCCCAGCGCGGGTCGTCCACCGTGGCCGTCTCGCCGGGCGGCACCGGTATCCCGGGTGTCGTGCTGCTGAGATCGAGCGCCGAGCGGAGGCTTGGTGCTGCGTCGAGGGCGTCGAGCAGCGCACTGCCTTCGACGCGCAGCAACGTCGTGTCCATCTCCGTGGTGACCGTGGCGTTGCGGGGGGCATGATCGAGCAGGCCACGCTCACCGAAGCTGTCGCCAGGACCAAGATGCACCACGGCCTTGTCGTCCCGGTGCACGACGACGCGACCTTCTGCGATGGCGTAGAAGGCGTGCGCCGGAGCCCCCTGAACAACGACGTCGACCCCTAGAGGAAGCGGGCAGAACTGCGCGGCCGAGGCGAGCTGCTCGAGGACGATCTGCGGCACTCCCACCGTGACCGGAAGGCCCTCGAGCACCTTCACCCTTGAGGCCAACGCGTCGGCCTGCTGCTTGCTGAGCGCATCGAGTCCGCGCAGGCCAAGACGGCACACGAGTGTAACCACCAAGGCGACGGCGCCGAGGATGAGCAGGCTGGCACGGAGCGACGTGAACGCCACGAGAACGGACGCCAAGACAGCTCCAGCGACCATCGCGGCCACCGAGGCGGCCTCGAAGATCCCAATCACACGCCCGAGCGCCTCACGAGGGGAGATGCGCGCCAAGATCGTCTCACCGACCACCTCGCACGAGACGAGACTGGCGCTTCCCAGCACGGTTACCGCCAGTGCAATGGCCGGCACCTGGACCGCGGCGTACCCGAACTGGGTTGCGCACGCCAGTGAGCCGGTGACGATGACGATCAGCGATACCCGTCTGCCGGTGGCCAGGCGGCCGTTAGCGAGCGCGCTCACTAGGCCACCAACGCCCGCCGCCGTCAGCAGGACACCGTAGCCCCCGCTTCCGAGCGCGAGCGAATGCTTCGCGTACACGACGAGCTGCACGGTCTGGGCGCCGTAGGTGAACTCGACCATCGCCACGGTGACGATCAGCCACGGCGCCAACGCGGTCGTCCGCACCGTCTGCAGCCCTCCGGCTTGCCGGGCAACCCTGTGCGCCTGCCCGCCGGCTGGAGCGGCATCGGGACCCGGTCAGCAACACGGTGCGCCGCCGATAACGGTCGGCGACGGCTCCTCCGAACGGACCGAGCAGCACATACGGAAGAAGCCGGCAGATGGTCGCGGCGCCAACCCAGGCGACCGAGCGAGTCGCGCTGTACACGTAAACGAGCAGCGCTGCGTTGTACAGCCAGTTGCCGACCTGCGAGGCGGCGCTGGCCGCGATCAGGACGCGGGCGCCCGGGATCGCCAGGACGTCTCGATATGCCCGGGTCGTCGGCTCAGCCATCGCGTACTGTCCGGTTTCTTCTGGGCCGGGTACCGTCATCGCCGGAGCCCGGACGGCGCTGCGGGGAGAGGTCAGAGCCGCAGTCCAACAGTGGTCGGCAGCGCAGCCGCCCACCGATTTCATGGCCTTCACCGATCGCGGCCTGCACCGGTGTCACACGGAGTCCTGGCGTGCGCAGGCCTTGCCTAGCAGGGAGACTTCGCGGCCCGCGCCAGCATGACTGCGCTGCTCCATAAGCACGCACCAATGGCAACAGCATGGACAAGGACCCTCCGCAAGGGACAGCCTAGGAACACGAGCCCGTTCGGTGAATGGGCAGATTGCCTATTTTGCGCCGCGCCACTACCTATTTTGGCGTGGGTCAGGCGGGTGGTGGTGGCGGGAAAGCGGTCGGCAGGGCTGGCAGCTTGACGCCCTAATAGTGTGTCTTGCGACGGACCACGGCACTGAAGGGGATTCCGCTGATAAGCACCTTGGCAGCGCTGCGTGACGAATGATCTTCGCGTTGTCCGTGCGGCTGAACTCGGTCCCGTTCAGCTCGCCGGAGTCAGCGGCATCTATCAGCAGGCGTTCCCGCCGGAGCTGCGCGTGCCGTTCGCGGACCTGGCTGCGGACGGCGCCGGCAAACTGCTGGTGGCTGCGTTGGAGGGGCCGGTCCCGGTCGCGTTCGCGGCATCGATGCTGCTCGAAGAGTGCGGCTGGATCTTTCTGCGTTACTACGGCGTCGCGGCTACCCGCCGCCGGCAGGGCCTGGGGCTGCGGTTCTGGCAGCTGCTGCGGCCGGCGCTGCTGGAGGCCGGGTGGCCGGGCCGGGTCGTGTTCGAGGTAGAGCATCCTGACCATGCGCACGACGAGGACGAACGCGGGGTCCGCCTGGACCGGATCGAGTTCTGGCGTAGCTGCACCTGCGCCCTGCTGCCAGTCGGCGGCTATGCAATGCCGGACGTCAGCGGTTTGGCCAGGCCGCCCGAGCCCATGTTGCTGATGGCCGCAGGGCTTGACCGAGGCGCCGGCTTCCAAGCCAGTGAACTAACCCAGTTGATTCGCGAGATCTACGTCGCCCGGTACGGGCTCGAGTCCGGCGATCCGCTGGTCACGACGGCCCTCGCGTCGATCGCCGGGTAAGGCCAGCCGCGTCCGGTCGCGCATTTTGCAATAATCGGGCCAGCGCGGCGCAGTGCTCGCTAGTCACATACGGAGTGCGACCACTCTTCATGGGCACGATCTCCTTCAGCCGACGTCTGACCGCCCTCGCCCAAGCCGACCCGGATCGTCCGGCTATCACCTGCGGCAAGGACCAGCTCACCAGAGCCCAGCTCGAGTCAGCGGCCAACCGCCTGGCTCGCGACCTGGCGGAGGGCGGCGTTGGGCTCGGCGACATGGTCACAATTGCGCTGCCGAACTCGACCGAGTGGTACGTAGCCGTAGCGGCGTGCTGGAAGGTCGGTGCTGTCCCGCAGCCCGTATCGGCCAGATTGCCCGAGCGTGAGCTGCGCGCCATCATCGAACTCGCCGATCCATCGGCCGTTATCGGGGTGCCTGCCGACCTGGTACCGGGGCGCCGGGCGCTACCAGCCGGTTACGAACCCAACGCGGATGTACGCGACGACCCGCTGCCGGACGTCACCTCGCCCGCGTGGAAAGCACCCACATCGGGCGGGTCCACCGGCCGGCCCAAACTGATCGTGTCTGGCGATCCAGCCGCCTTCGATGAGGACACTCCGCCTCGGTTCGGCCCAGGCGGCGGCTGCATGGTGATGCCCGCGCCGCTCTACCATAACGGTCCCATTGTGTGGTCATGCTCCGCCTGGCTAGCGGGGAGTCACGTCGTGGTGCTGCCTCGCTTCGACGCCCAGGCCACGCTCGCTGCGATCGACCAATACCAGGCGGACACCGTCTACCTCGTTCCTACGATGATGAAGCGAATCTGGCGGCTGCCGGAGGTGCTACGAGATTCCTATGACCTGTCATCCCTGCAGGCTGTCTGGCACCTGGCCGAGCCGTGCCCGGAATGGCTCAAGCAGGTATGGATCGACTGGCTGGGGCCGGACCGTATTTTCGAGCTCTACGCCGGCACCGAGGCACAGGCGGCCACTGTCATCACGGGAGCGGAGTGGCTCGCTCACCGGGGTTCGGTAGGCCGCCCGGCGCCAGGCACCGTCATGATCTGCGATGCCGACGGCGCCGAGCTTTCTCGCGGCGAGCAAGGCGAGGTCTGGCTGCGCTCGCTTCGGGACGAGCCGACATACCGCTACATCGGCGCCACTGCCCGCACGCGCGCGGGCGGCTGGGAGTCCCTCGGGGACATGGGATGGCTGGATAAGGACGGTTACCTCTACCTCGGCGATCGGCTCCAGGACATGATCCTCACCGGCGGTGCCAACGTCTACCCCGCCGAAGTTGAGGCAGCACTCCAAGAACACCCCGCCGTCAGATCCGTCGCGGTGATAGGCCTGCCCGATGCCGACATGGGCAACACCGTGCATGCCATTGTTGAGGCTGACCCCGAAACCGTGCCTGAGGATGAGCTGACGGAGTTTGCCGCTGAGCGGATCGCGCGCTACAAGGTCCCACGTTCACTCGAGTACACCGACCAGCCTTTGCGCGACGAAGCCGGCAAGCTCCGCCGGGGTGCCCTGCGCGCTGAGCGCATCTCCCAGCTGACGACGGACGGTTGATTGCCTGACCGCCCTGCCTGACTCGGCATGGCGGCTGCGCCATCGGCCGCCATGCATCCCAACTCTATTGCTAATCTAGATTAGTGATAGAGTCACGGCATGGACAGTGGCACATCAGGCCTGGCAGCGCTCAGCAGCCTGGACGATCCGGTGCGCGCCAGGCTGTACGAGGTCGTGTCGGCTAGTTCTGCCCCGATTGGGCGCGACGAGGCAGCTGCCAAAGCCGGTATCGGCCGTCCGCTAGCGGCGTATCACCTCGACAAGCTCGTCGAACTTGGCCTACTGACCGCGACTTACGAGCGACCCGCCGGCCGGACGGGGCCGGGAGCTGGCAGGCCGGCGAAGCTTTACGCCCGCTCCGAGATCGAGTTCGCCGTGACCGTCCCGCCGCGCGAGTACGAGCTAGCCGCGCGGTTGCTAGCCGTTGCCGTGCATTCCGATACCAGTGGTCAGAGTCAGGCGGCGTTGCGTGAGGCTGCGCGGCAGTACGGTGCGAGCCTGGCGCCCACCTGCCACGCCACGGCGACAGCCGGGAGCGCTAGCGAGAGCGTGCAGACCGCTCTGCGCCAGCACGGCTTCGAACCGTGGCGGGCCGCGGATGGCGCCGTTCGGCTGCGCAACTGCCCGTTCCATCAGCTTGCCGCCCAGCACCGCGACGTGGTCTGCGGCATGAACCTGGCCTTGATCGACGGGCTGATCGAGGGCTTCGGCGTGAGCGATCTCCACCCCGAGCTAGATCCCGAGCCAGGGCGCTGCTGCGTTGTGCTCATCGACAACGGCAGGTCACCCGACCCGGCGACAACGAAGACAAGGACAGGAGAGCGATGACCCAGGACCAGGCGCTGCACCCGGTTCAGCGGACACGCAGGTCGGGTGCCGCGACACCCGCTCGGCCGGATCTGCGGATCGCGACCGGCGTGCGCGGCGTTGACCTCGCCGCGGCGGAGCGCGCCGCTGGCGAGTTGCTGGCCGCACTGGGTATGGAACTTGACGCCGACGAGCTACGCGAAACGCCCGCCAGGATGGTGCGCGCCTACGCCGAGCTCTTCAAGTCCGAGCCGTTCAGGCTTACCACGTTCCCCAACGATGAAGGCTATGACGAACTGGTACTGGCGCGCGGCATCCCGTTCCAAACAGTATGCGAGCACCACATGTTGCCATTCTTTGGCGTAGCCCAGGTCGGTTACCTGCCGGGCGAGCGGATCGTGGGACTGTCGAAGCTCGCCCGAATGGTGCAGCATTACGCGGCCCGGCCGCAGACCCAGGAACGGTTGACCACGCAGGTGGCGAACTGCCTGACTACGCACCTGGAGCCGCGTGGTACAGGAGTGGTACTCGAGGCCGAGCACACCTGCATGACACTGCGCGGCGTCCAGGCCCGTGGCTCCACGACTGTTACTTCGGCGCTGCTCGGAACGCTTCGTCACGACGCCCGATCACGGGCCGAATTTCTGGCCCTCACAGGCGTGCACTAACTGGCTGCCTGGGCGTAGTAGGAGGCTGGGCCGTAAACAGGAAGGAGAGTCGCAATGACCGATCCGCTATCCGCCCTCAGCGACGCAGGTGTCTCGATCTGGCTCGACGATCTCAGCCGGAAGCGACTGGTGACCGGCAGCTTGGCCGATCTGGCGGCCAACGATCACGTAGTTGGGGTGACCACCAATCCGACAATCTTCGCGAGCGCCATCACCGGCAGCGATGTGTACCAGGATCAGCTGGGCGACCTGGCTGCCCGGGGCGTGGACGTCGGGGAGGCGCTGCGCGCACTAACCGCGTTCGATGTGCGCTGGGCGTGCGACGTGCTGCGGCCGGTCTACGACGCGACGGACGGCGTAGACGGCAGGGTTTCGATCGAGGTTGATCCGCGGCTTGCGCACAATACCCGGACGACGATTGCCGAGGCACGAGCACTCTGGTGGCTCGTCGACCGGCCGAACCTGTTCATCAAGATCCCAGCCGCCCGGCAGGGCCTACCCGCTATCGCCGCGTGCCTGGCCGAGGGGATCAGCATCAACATCACGCTGATCTTCTCACTGAAGCGCTATGACGAGGTCATGGATGCCTGGCTCGACGGCATGGAGCGCGCCCAAAAGGGAGGGCGCGATCTGCCGTCGATTGGATCGGTGGCCTCCTTCTTCGTATCGAGAGTGGACACGGAGATCGACTCCCGGCTGGACAAGATCGGCACGCCCGACGCCGCGCGGCTGCGGGGTCGTGCTGCAATCGCGAACGCGCGGCTTGCCTACCAGCACTACGAGCGGTTCCTCGCCGGGTCGAGATGGGCCGCGCTTCAGGCGGCGGGAGCGCGACCGCAGCGGCCGCTGTGGGCATCGACTTCGGTCAAGGATCCGGCGTATCCCGACACCAGGTATGTGACGGGCTTGGTGGCCTCCAACGTGGTGAACACGATGCCGGAGGCCACTTTGCGCGCCGTCGCGGACCACGGTCAGATCCCGGCCGACTCGGTTCATGGTCATTACCAGGAGGCGCAGCAGGTGCTCGACGAGCTGGCGCGTGTCGGCGTTGACTACGACGAGATGATGCAGAGCCTTGAGGACGCGGCCGTGGCCAAATTCGAGGCGAGCTGGGCGCATCTCAGCGAGCATCTCGGTGAGACATTGCGGGTACAGCAAACACAGAAGCAGGGATGACGATGAGCACGGATGCCACGCACGTGATAGTCGGCGCTAGCCTCGGCGGCGCGAAGGCGGCGGAAGCGCTGCGGGCGGCGGGATACGACGGTCGGGTCGTGCTGCTGGGCACGGAGACCGAGCTGCCCTACGAGCGGCCGCCGCTATCAAAGGGCTACCTGCTGGGCACAGCAGAGCGGGACACCATCTACGTCCACCCCCGCGAGTGGTACACCGAAACCGATATCGACCTGCGCCTCGGCGTGACGGCTGCCAGCGTGGACCGGGTAGCGCACGAGGTCGTGCTCGCTGACGGCAGCCGGGTTGGATATACGAAGCTGCTGCTGACCACTGGTTCGTCACCCCGTCGGCTGCAAGTGCCTGGTGCTGACCTGGACGGCGTGCTGTACCTGCGCAGCGCGGGCGACAGCGATCGCATCAAGGCGCTGCTCGCCGGGGCGCATCGCGTCGCCGTAATCGGTGCGGGCTGGATCGGCCTCGAGATAACGGCCGCCGCGCGAGAGGCAGGCGTCGAGGTGACTGTCCTCGAAGCGGCTGGACTGCCCCTGCTGCGGGTGCTCGGTCCCGAGGTCGCGAGTGTCTTCGCGGCGCTGCATGCCGAGCACGGCGTCGATCTGCGGTTCGGTGTCCAGATCACGGACATCACTGGCAGCGAGGGCCACGCCGACGGAGTCCGGCTGTCGGACGGCAGCCGAATTCAGGCGGACGCGGTCATCGTCGGCATCGGCATCACGCCCAACACCGAGCTCGCCGCGGCTGCTGGCCTGGACGTCGACAACGGCATACTGGTCGACGCACAGCTACGGTCCTCCGACCCGGACATCTATGCCGCCGGCGACGTTGCCAACGCCTTCCATCCGCTGCTGGGCAAGCACATCCGGGTTGAGCACTGGGCGAATGCGCTGAACCAGCCGCAGGCCGCGGCCAAGGCGATGGCCGGAGAGTACGTCAACTACGAGCGGGTGCCGTACTTCTTCACCGACCAGTACGACCTCGGCATGGAGTACGCCGGCTACGTGGAGCCCGACGGATACGACGAGGTGGTGTTCCGCGGCGACGTGGAAGGGCGTGAATTCGTCGCATTCTGGCTCGGGAACGGCGGCCGGGTGCTGGCCGGCATGAACGTCAACGTGTGGGACGTTAATGACGCGATCCAGGGGCTGGTGCGGGCTCGCCAGCCGGTAGATAAGGCCGCGCTGGCTGATCCGGGAACGTCTCTGGAATCCCTGGCTGCCAGTTTCTGACTTCGCTAGGCCGGGAAGAAGAGATGCGCAATGGCTGACAGTACGCCCACGGGCCCGATAGTGATCATCGGCGGCGGCATGGCGGGGGGCAACGCCGCTGTGACCTTGCGGCAGCAAGGCTACCGCGGCCGCCTCACGCTGATCACCGACGAACCGGGGATCCCGTTTGGGCGACCACCGCTGTCCAAGACGTACTTGCGCTCGGAGGAGAGCCTCAACGGGTGGTACGTGAAGCCGGCCAGCTGGTACGAGGAGAACGAGGTCGAGCGCCCCGGCCCGGTCAGCGTGGCCAGCGTCGACACCACCCGCCGGACTGTGCTGCTGGGCTCCGGACAGGAACTCGCATATCAGAAGCTCCTGATAGCAACGGGCGGACGCCCGCGGCAGCTGAGCCTCCCGGCTGCGGATCTGCCTGGCATCCACTACTTGCGGACTGTTGCCGACTGCGACGCCATCAAGCGCGCGGCCCGTCCTGGTCTGCGCGCGGTCGTGGTTGGGATGAGCTTCATCGGCTGTGAGGTGGCGGCGTCCCTGACTCAGCTTGGCGTGCAGGTAACGACCGTCTTTCCGGGGAAGGTTCCGCTGGAAAGGGTCCTGGGTGCCGAGGTTGGCTCGGTGATCGGCGCGTTCCACCGCGCGAACGGCGTCGAGCTGCTGGCCGGGGAGCAGGCAGCTGCGTTCGAGGGCGCCGGGGCGGTGGAGGCAGTAGTCACTGCCAGCGGCACCCGGATAGGCTGCGACTTCGTCGTCGCAGGTGTCGGGATAGATCCTGTCGTGCCCGCCATGGTCGGCGAGCCGGCTGCGATGGACAACGGCTTGCTCGTAGACGAGCGCTGCCGGGCTACCGCGCCCGACGTCTACGCTGCAGGCGATGTCGCCAATGTGCTCCACCCGCTGTTCGGCCGGGTGCGGGTAGAGCACTACAACAACGCCGAGAAACAGGGCGCCGCAGCTGCCAGGTCGATGCTCGGTTCGGACGCTCCCTATGACTACCTTTACTCTTTCTGGTCCGATCAGTATGACCACAAGCTGGAGTACGTCGGCTACGCCGCCACGTGGGACGAGTTCGTGGTCCGCGGGAGCCTCGACGAGGGCAAGCTCATCGGCTTCTATTTGACCGCTGGCGTCGTCCAGGCGGCTGTTGGGCTCGACCGCGGCGGCGACCCGGAACTGGACCATGACTCGGAGATGGCGGCCAGTGCCCGCCTGGTAGCCCGGCGAGCCAAGCCCGCCCGCAGCCAGCTCGTCGACGATCACGTCGACTTGTGGTCGCTGGGAGGCAGCGCCTGACGCAGGCCTACGCGGGCCCGACGTCCTCTGCTCCGACGTTCTCGGGTCCAGCGTTGGAGAACAGCGGGATATTCGCCCCGCTGGCCGGGGTGAGCGGGCTGTCCAGCAGCGCGACGATCAGGCTCGCCACGTCGGCCGGGACCAGGCCCGGCCGAAGGTCAGGATTCGCCCGGCGCAGCATCTCGGTGTCGACGGCGCCGGGGCTAACGCAGATGGCGCTGATCCGGTGGGGTTTGCCCTCGACCGCGATCGCCTCGGTGAGCCCGATGATGCCGTACTTGGAGACGTTGTAGGCGGACAGTCCGGCAAACTTCTCCGTTCCGTAAATACCGGACAGGGATCCCATGGTGACGATGCGGCCTTCGCCAGCCTGGCGCATCGCGGTGAAGGCCGCGCGACAGCATAGATACGAACCGGTCAGGTTGATTCGCAACGTCTCATCCCAGATTTCTGGCGTGGTTTCAGCGAACGGCGCGGCCGTGAGTATGGCGGCTGCGCACACCAGAGCCGTGACCGTGCCCACCTCCGCAGCCGCGGCGAACAGGCGCGTCACCTCGTCGGCGTGGCCCACGTCGGCTGGCGCGGCCGTGGCGTCTCCGCCAGCGGCACGGATGCGTTCGGCGACGGCGCGCACAGCGTCGCGATCACGGGCAGCGAGCACGACGTGCGCTCCGGCGGCGGCGACGGCTTCTGCGGTGGCCGCTCCGATGCCTCGGCTGGCGCCTGTTACTACCGCCACCCTCCCGGCCAGCCAGTGCCGCGGCTCACGCGCCGACTCCGATCCCCGCACCGGGCCTGACCACCCGCCAGTAGAGCTGCTCATGAGCGTCCAGACTCCGATCCAGGTCGAGATGGCGTTCGGCATGCGCGCGGCAGGCCGGACGTGAGATGGAAGTTGCCCGGCGTACGCCGTCCGCGGCAGCTCCCAGGTCGCCAGGCGCGACCAGGAACCCGGTGACACCGTCGGCGATTACTTCGGGCAGCCCGCCGCGGCGGAATGCGATCACCGGAGTGCCGCAGGCCTGTGCTTCGGCGGCGGCCATGCCGAACGGCTCGTCCCATTGCGCCGGACACAGGACCACAGCTGCGCGAGCCATCGCGAGCCATAGTGACGACCTGGCCACCCCCGCGTGCACATGGACGCCAGCCACGGCACGCCGCGGGCCGATTTGTTCTTGGTCATAGACGCAGTCGTAGGCGTCTCCGTACACGTCGATATCTATCCCCGCGAGCCGAGCGATGTCGATCGCCTCGGCAGCTCCCTTCTCGGGACTGAGCCTGCCGGCGAACAGAGCTCCGCCGCCGGCGGCTGGCGACCAGGGAATGACATGCGTCGGCACATACGGCGGCAGGACCGCGTCCACCTCGGTGACCTGGCTCCAGGCAGCTGCCTGGAACGCAGACACGGTGGCAACGGCCGGCGGCTGTCGTCCGCTGGCCGCGTCGCGGAGGGCGGCGGAGATGGCTGGCTCCGGCGGCAGGTGCAGCGTATGGACAACGGGCGCGGTCAGCGAACTGGCCAGCCCGATGGCTGGCGCGTCGAATGCATGATTGTGGACGACGTCGTACCGAGATTGGCGCAGGATTGAGTAGAGGCGGCCAAAAGCGCCTGCGGCGGAATCGTGATCGCGCGATGCAGGCGTGACGGCCCGGTACAGAGTGCCCGCCAGGGACTTGTGATCGACACCTGTGTCGATCACGGTGACACCCGGGATCTCCGAACCGGTGGCCGCGTAGACGTGGACCTCGTGTCCCCGGTTGGTCAGGCCACGCGCAAGGTCGGAGACAAACGCCTGGGAGCCGCCGCCCTGCGGCTCACGGATCGCAGACACAAGTGGGGCGACGATGGCGATCTTCATGCCGCGATGACCTTGAACGCCAGGTCGCGGGGCGGGTTGTAGCCGAGCACCTCATAAGGGACTCGCGCGCTCCCCCGGCGGCGGACCTCGTTGACCGCGTCCGGGTAGAAGATCTCGGCCAGCTCGACAGCTTCGCTGAGACTTGCGAAGCCGACCGACATCGGCCCCCCGAAGCTCACGTAGCGGTAACCGCGGGCGGCGAGCCATTCGATGTTGTTCGGCCAGACAATCACAGCGCAGCCGCCCGGCCGGCAGGCTCGCTCCAGTTCCGCCAGCCCGACCTCCCCGCCATGGGTCGCGGATGGTGTGAGCACCGAGCACGCGATGGCCAGATCGGCCGCGCCGCTGCGGACGGGCAGGTGATCGAAGAACCCGTGGGCAATCCGGACTCGACCGGCATGGCCGGCTTCGGCGAGCCTGCGTTCCAGAATCTCGCGGAACGCCGCCACAGGTTCGATCGCCACGATCTCCCGCGCGCGGTCAAGCAGTCCGAGGGTCAGCCTTCCGGTGCCCGCCCCTACCTCGACGATCTTGTCGACGTTCGCAGGCAGCCATCGCAAGATGCCCGGATGGAGATGCTCGGCAGCCGCCAGCCGGTCGTAGAGCTCAGGTTCCAGCCGGTACAGCAGCTCCCACGCCAGCAGGAAATCCGATTGCGGGTCACCACCGTCAGGAACGAGGTGGCTTGCCTCCGCCGGAGTGAGTACCGCGAGGTCGGCCTTGGTATAGCGACTGCGCAGTTCGCGCCCGAGACGCTCCACGCCCTCAGACGTGATCGCCCACCTCGGCCCAGTTCTTGTCAGTCTCCGCAACGCGGACCGACCGCAGCAGGCCGCCGGGCAACTCTTCCTGGAGCCGTTCCCAGAAGGCAACCGCGAGGTTTTCGGCCGTCGGTATGCGCCCCTCCAGCCACGGCACGTCAGTGTTCAGGTTGCGGTGGTCCACATCGTGGATGATTCGACGGCAGATGACATCGGAAAGGTCTTTCAAGTCCCAGACATAACCGCTGGCATGATCAATCTTGCCGGCCACGACCACGTCCAGAACGTAGTTGTGCCCGTGCAGATTCACGCACTTACCGAAGAGGCGCCGGTTCTCATCATCGGACAGACCGGGGTCGCGGAGCTGGTGCGCGGCGTTGAACGATTCGCGGCGGCTAACCAAAACGGTGGCCGGGCTGCTCATGAGCAGCAGTGTACGACCGGCCGGCTAGCGAGCCGCTGCCTGGGCCAGCGCCTAGTCCGCGGGCGCGTTCGAGGCGTTGTCTAGCCGGCTCTCCTCGACGTATCTCTCTTAACGTAGGAGCCATGGGCAAGCCGTTGGCGCTGGCGACGCGCTTCCGTGGCCAGTCGGCCAGACGCCAGACGCTGCTGGCCGGTGTCGCCCTGCTCGCGGCAGCGGCAGTGACTGCGGCCATCTTCGCGGGTCTGCGCGCGGACCGGCCGCAGCGCTCCGGCCGGCCCGCTCAGGATCAGCTCGGCCCGGTCCTGCTGGTACCCGGCTATGGCGGGGCGAGCGCGTCGCTGTCGGCCCTGGCCGACCGGATCAGGGCCAGCGGCCGGACCGCGATCGTGCTGACCCTGCCTGGCAACGGGACAGGCAGCCTGATCGCCGACGCGGCCGTCCTCAACGCGGCGGTGAGCCGGGCCCTGGACTCGGGCGCGCCGTCGGTGGACATCATCGGCTACTCCGCCGGTGGTGTCACCGCCCTGATCTGGGCTCGCCAGGACGACGGCGCGGCGAAGGCGCGGCATGTCATCACGCTCGGCGCACCTTTCCATGGCACCCGGCTGGCCGCCGGCGCCAACGGAATCGTGCCGGGCGCATGCCCGGCGGCCTGCCAGCAGCTAGTGCCGGGCAGCTCGCTGCTCGCAAGCCTCGACGCCGGCGATCCGGCCGGGCTGCCGCCCTGGCTGTCGCTGTGGACGGCCGACGACCGGACGGTCACGCCGCCAGATTCGGCGCGGCTTGCCGGAGCCATCAGCCTGGCTGTCCAGTCACTGTGCCCGGCCGCGCGCATGAGCCACACGCAGCTGCCCGTCAGCCCCGTCGTCACCGCGATCGTTCTGCGGGCGCTCGGCCCAGGGCAGCTGCGTCACCCTTCGGCGGCCGCCTGTGACGGGTAGCAGATCAGCTGGTGATGTCCTTACTCGCGAAGTTCGCCCATGCGGCACCGAGGAATACCACCACGTACACGCCCTGGATCGCGAACCCACGGTCGATGTCCTGCCAGAGGATCGGCTCGCGGAAGAAGTCGAGCCAGGCCAGCCAGTACCGGGTTGGCAGGTACGGACTGACCGCTGCGGCCGCGTTCAGCGCGACGAGCACTCCGCTGAGAATCAGCGCCGCGATGGCGCCGAGGGCCGCACCTAGCGAGGAGTCGGTGATCGTCGACAGGAACAGGGCGATGGCGCCGACGCCGAGCATGGACACGGCGATGAACGCCACCGACCCGAGAATCCGAAACAGCACGTCGTGCGGCGTCAGCGGGGTGCCCGACAGCGAGGTGGCGACCACGTTCGACGTGGTGATCCCGGTCGGGGTGACCGCGACTGGACTATTGCCGAACAGAATCCGGCCGGTTATGTAGGACGTGAGCGCCACCAGTGCCACCGCGAGCAGCACGTAAGCGACAAGGGCGACCAGCTTGGCGACCAGTAGTCTGGTCCGCCCTACAGGTCGCGCCAGCAGGTAGCGCAGCATCCCCGCGCTGGCCTCGCCGGCGATCGCATCACCGGCGACCACGGCCACCGCGACTGGCAGGAATATCGGCAGCACGATGGCCAGCGCTGCCGCGGGGAACAACGACCCGTTGGAAAGCACGGCCGACAGCAGCGCCGGTCCCTGGCCTGGTGGCGGGGCGACGTGCGTGACCGCAACGAAGATGGCCACCGTGATCGGGACGCCGCAAAGCAGTACGATGCTGATCCACACCCGTGGCCGCCGGGCCAGCTTGAGCAGCTCGACGCCGATCATGGCATCGCCCCGTCGATCCGGTCGGAGCCAGAGCCGGTCACTGATAGCACCAGATCCTCGAGCGACCGCCGTTCCGCGCTGACCTCGATGACGCGCAGACCGGCCGATACCAGCTCCGAGTTCACCCCCGCCGGGTCGGCGTCCGCCACAATGAGCCGGTCCTCGTCGCGGTGCGCTATCCGTCCGGCCAGCAGGGTGGCAGCGCGATCAGCGTCAGGGGTGCGCACCACGACCCGCCCGGTGGACCCGCGCAGGGCGTCCAGCTCGTCCTGCAGTACGAGCCGGCCGCGGTCGATCACCCCGATCCGGTTGCACAGCTGCTCGACCTCCGCCAGCTGATGGCTGGACAGGAACACCGTCGTCCCGGCTGCGTTCAGGTCAGCCAGGAGTTCCCGGATCTCGCGGATGCCTTGCGGGTCAAGCCCGTTCGTCGGCTCGTCCAGAACGAGCAGCCGAGGTGCGCGCAATAGCGCGGCTGCCAGCCCAAGGCGCTGCTTCATGCCGAGCGAGTACTTGCGGACGGCACGGTTGTCGATTCCACCTAGCCCGACGCGGTCGAGCGCGTCACCGATTCTCCGGCGCCTGCTGCGCACCGCCGAGAGCGCGGTCCCGTGCCGCCCCGAAGCGTCGATCAGGCCGAGGTTCGTCCGGCCGGACAGGTGTCCGTATGCGGACGGTGCCTCCACCAGCGCGCCGATGCTGGGCAGCACCTCCGCGACGCGCCGCGGCACCGGCTGGCCAAGCACCTCGATCTGGCCGCTGGTCGCGTAGACCAGGCCAAGCAGCATGCGTACGACCGTGGTCTTGCCCGAACCATTCGGGCCGAGGAAGCCGTACCGGTCTCCCTCGCGTACCTCGAGGTCGACGTGGTCGACGGCAAGCACGCTCCCGAAGCGCTTGGTGAGTTCTCTTGTCACGATCATCCGAGGTCCAGCAGCTGGGTGGCGGCCTTCTCAAGCAGGCTGGCCGGCACCGCGCCGGCTAGCAGGTAGACCGGTCCGCCCGGCGAGCTCGCGAGCAGCACGGTCACCAGCGGGCTGCTGACTACCACGACGGAACCGCCGGACTGCTGGATCGTCGCGCCGACCGCTCCCACGGCGGACAGCGCCTCAGTCCCGGTTCGATGGGGCAGCGGCAGGACGGCGAACCTGGCGAACCCGCTGCCGTACGCGGCCACGTCGGCGAGGCCGCCGGGCGCGGCGACCCGGCCCGACCCAGCGAGCTGGTCGGGCAGCGGTGGCCCGAAGCCCTTCAGCACGCCAGAGACGTTCGCCAGCCCCGTCACGGTGAAGCCCACTCCCGGCCCACGGTCCGTGGTCACATCAGCCAGCGACGGCCGGCTCAGCCGTAGTGCCAGGAATCGGCTGACCAGCACGGGCGGCCCTCCGCCGCGGCCGAACACCTCCACCTGCACGGGCAGCCCGTTGGCCGGGTCGGCCCAGATGTCGACCGCGCCGATCGTCGTGTCCTCGTCAACCGGGACGATACGCACGCCTGCGGCAGCGACTCCGGCCACGCGCTTCGACGCGAGCCGATACGACCGGTCTGCCCGACCGGCGAAGCCCAGCAGTCGGCGTGCCAGCGCCGGCGGCAGCAGGTCGGCCGCGCGCGGGAGCCGCACGGGCTGTGCGCCGACGATCTGCGTCAGCAGATTGCTGGCGTAGTCCCAGACGAAGGTGCCCTGGCTCGTCTGATAGGTGTCGTCCTCGCCGGCCGTGGTCAGCACGTCCGCGCGCCACTGACCGGGCGAGCGGTACCAGGTGTACTGATCGGTGCTGCCGTCGAGCAGTGCAGTCACGTCGCTTAGATCGGGCAGGTTCGGCAGGTTGAGGTTGATGTTGCTCTCCGCGTAGCCCTGGTAAGGGACGCTTGCCGACGCCAGCATCCGTGCGCGCAACTGTGCCGCACTGAGTGCGGACGCGGGAACTGGCCAGGCCGCCACAACCGCAGGAAGGCCGCAAAGGAGCGCAGTACCAGCCGCCACCACAGCCCAGCGGAGGCGGCCACCGCTGGTCGCGATGCTCACGGCCGCCCGCGCCTCAGCAGCGCCATCACTTGCACTGCCATCACCCGAACGGCCATTACTCCAGATTACGTCCGCGGTGTGCGTATGCCTCTGGGCATAGGCAGCCGGGGAAGTGTGGCCTCGCGGCAGATGGCAGGGGACGGCCGCGTCCGTAGCGTTCCGGGTGTAGCTAACTAGGCTCCTATCAGGCTGGAGAAGCCAAATGGATAACGCCGCCCGGATGCGCCGGCGAGTGCTGGCCCTGTTTCTGCCCCTCGCCGCCGTGCTGTACGTCAGTGCGGAAGCCCTCGACCCCAAAGGCACCGACAAGATTCTTTCGACTACGGGCGACGCGCTGAAGGTGCTGCCCATCGCGGCAGCGCACCCGGCTCAGCTCTACGTCTCGGGCTCCCTCTCGCTGCTCGCACTCGGAGCGCTGGCGGTCTCGTACGCGGCGATCGCCACCCTGGTCAGAGGACGCGGATCAACCGTTGCCACCGTCGCCGTGCTGCTCGGAGGCCTCGGTGCTTTCTGCGGGGCTCTCGTCAACGTGCTTGTTGGCGTCAACGTAGCCGCCGCGGCAACAGCGCACGTGACCAGGGATGCGGCCGCGCACTTTCTGGCGACGTCGTTTAATTCTGGTTTCGAGCACGTGTTCTCTGGCCTTTACTTCATCGGCATTTTCGCTGCGCCGCTCCTGATGGGGGTTGCCCTGTGGCGAAGCCGAAGTGTGCCGCGCTGGCTGGCGGTCCTGTTCGTGATCGGTCTGGAGCTCGCCCAGCAGGTCTCATCCGCCGGGCCCGTTGTCGTGCTGTTGCTCATGCTGCCGTTTGCCGTAGCGATGTTCTTGCTGGCGGCCCGGACGTGGCAGGCTGCTGGCCGGCCGGCCGGCGGCGGTGGTGTGCCCGAGGAGATTGTGCCGGCCGAGTTGCCGGGACGCCCGGTCCCGGCCGCCGGCGCGTGAACTACGAGGAGGATGGAGGTGTGTCCTTCTGGAAGCCAGCCGAGAACCCGAGGAGCCGGGCGCCGCGATCCTGGGCCTTTGACGTCGGATGCGCCGTCGTCGCCGGCGCGGCCTCCCTGGCGCACTTCTCGTTCGGCCAGGCTGGGCATGTCACTCACCTGTCGCTCGGCGCCGGGGTGATCGTCGCGGTCGTGACGGCCGGAGCGCTGCCGCTGCGCAGGGTGTGGCCAGGTCCGGTCTTCGTGTGGACGCTGCTGGCCGCTGCCGTCATGGCGCAGTGGCTGGACCAGGGCGCGCTGTTCCCGGTGGCGCTGGCGATCAGCCTGTATACCGTCGCCGCCATGATGCGCCTGGTTCAGGCTCTGGCCGCCGCTGTGCTCGTGGTCGGCGTGATGCTGCTGGTGGTCGCCCAGGACGGTACCCATCACTGGCCGGTCGCGGTGTCTGATGCTGCCGGGTTTGCGGTCGCGGTCGTGGTCCTGGGCCTGTACGCGGGCACCCGCCGGGCCTACCTCGCCGCACTGCGCGACCGGGCCCGGCGGCTCGAGCGCGAACGGGACCAGAGCAGCGCGCTGGCGGCGGCGGAAGAACGGGCCCGTATTGCCCGTGAGATGCACGATAGCGTCGCCCACCACCTGACGGTGATCGTGGCGCTTTCCGACGGTGCGCTCCGCGCGGTTACTCGCGCGCCCGGCGACGCGGCCGACGCGATGCGGGACGTATCGGCCACTGCCCGGCAGGCGCTCGCAGAGACCCGTCGGCTGCTCGGCGTGCTGAGAGCGGACTCCGGCCAGGAACCCCGGCAGCCGCTGCCTGGCCTAGCCGACCTGGACGACCTGCTTGGCCGAGTCAGAGCCGCTGGCCTGCCAGTACGGTACGAACGCAGCGGTACAGCCGCGGATCTTCCGCCGGCAATTGAGCTCGCCGTTTTCCGCTTGATACAGGAGGCCCTGACGAACTCGATGAAATACGCAGGTCCTGGCGCGAGCGCTGCGGTCCGACTGCAGCTCGCGGCCGCCGAAGTCCGCGTCGACGTCGAGGACGACGGCGCCGGAAGCGACGCACGATCGAGCACGCGCGGCGGCGGCCTGACGGGGATGCGCGAGCGGATCAGCGCTTTTGGCGGGGATCTGGATTATGGGCCTCGCGACCCGCGCGGCTGGCGCGTGAGCGCGCGGCTCGGACTCGATCCTGGGGGGGCCTGATGATCACGGTCCTGCTGGCCGACGACCACCCGCTGATCAGGAAGGGCTTCCGCCTGATCCTCGACGCCGAGCCCGATATCGAGGTGGTCGGCGAGGCGAGCGACGGGACGATGGCCGTGTCGATGGCATCCGAGCTTCTCCCCGATGTCGTGCTCATGGACGTGCGGATGCCCGCACGCGACGGTATCGAGGCGACTCGCGACATCGCCGACGCGGGCCTGCGGTCGAAGGTGCTGATCCTGACCACGTTCGACCTGGACGACTATGTGTACGCCGGGCTGCGCGCTGGCGCCAGCGGATTCCTGCTCAAGGACACCCAGCCCGACGACCTGGTGGCAGCTATCCGCACGGTCGCGGCCGGTGACGCCGTCCTTGCGCCAACCGCCACGAGTCGCCTTATCCGACGGTTCACCGAACAGCAGCCAGAGCAGCCCAGCAGCCAGCGCGCCGAGCAGATACGCCGGGCCCTCACGGCCCGTGAGCAGGATGTCTTTGAGCTCATCGCCGCGGGCATGTCCAACAGTGAGATCGCCGCCAGGATGCACCTGTCCGCGGGCACCGTGAAGGTTCACGTCGGGCGAATACTCGGGAAGCTCGGCTTGCGTGATCGAGTCCAGGCCGTCGTGCTCGCCTACGAAGCCGCGCTGGTCATCCCGGGAACGAACTCGGCCGACAGTCCACGACACCCGCGCTGAGCGAACTCCATCGCATCACTTCCGGCTAGAGGCTCGCACTCAGCCCCATGGGCGCGCCCGCGGTATCGGCGCGCCGAGCACCTGCTGCCGCACCAGGGCCCAGAAGTCGCGGACCTTCGACTTGACTGGCTCAGTCGCCTCCCCGATCACCTTGTAGCTGAGCCCAGCGTCACCCGCAGGATCTGGCGACTAAGGTGCTGGACGGGTCCGTGGTGCTGGATCCGGTTGGGCTGCGACGCCAGAGCGACGACGAGGTCATCGCCAGTCTCTCGGGGGTGCGAGGCATCGGGACATGGACGGCTCAGATGTTTCTGATGTTTCAGTTGCGGCGCCTGGATGTGTGGCCGACGGGCGATCTCGGGGTGCGAAAGGGGTTTGGGCTGGCGTGGGGCATGCCGTCGCCGACTCCCAAGCAACTCGAGGCGCTCGGCGAGCCGTATCGGCCCTACCGGTCCGTCCTGGCGTGGTACTGCTGGCGTGCCGCCGAACTCTATGGCGGCGCCGCGGGAAGTGCGCTCACCAGTTAGTTACTCTCTCGCCTGCGGGTGGTAATGCGCTGCAGTGAATGTGTCCCGGCTATCGTGAGGTCATGGCCGAGCGATTGGTGACCGAGCGCCTGGTCCTTCGCCAGTGGACCGCCGATGACGCCGGAGCTGCACTGAGCTCCTACGGCGATGCCGAGGTAGCGCGATGGCTCGCTCCGGCGATGGACAAGGTCGGCGATGAAGCGGCTATGGCCGTTGTCTTGCAGCAGTGGGTTGCCGAGGACGAGCGCATGCTGACACCAGCCGGCCGGTGGGCGATCGAACTTCGCCAGACCGGACGCGTCATTGGCGGAGCGACTCTGTTGCCGCTCCCGCCCGATGATGAATACGAGATCGGCTGGCAGCTTCAGCAAGATGCGTGGGGCCACGGATATGCCGCCGAGACCGGACGAGCGTTGGCGGAGTGGGCATTTGAGCAAGGTCTGGAACAGGTCATTGCCGTCGTCCGGCCAGCCAACACGCGCGCCGTGGCGACGGTACGCCGGATCGGCATGGAGTGGATCGGCGAGACCGAGAAATACCACCATCTGCGCCTGCAGGCGTTCCGCCTTCGTCCGGCAGATCTTGCAGCATCGATGCAGTGAAGGAATACCGGTCCAGCTCGCTGAGCCGACCGCCGTGAGTGTGCCCAGGTCAGGCCTGCTGATCCGGGATCTCGGTCGCGATCTCCCAGACGTAGCCGTCCGGATCCTGAAAGTTAGCGGTGCGCATTCCCCAGGAGCGATCTTCCGGTCCGTTCAGCAGCGCCACGCCCTTTCCGGTGATCTCGGCGCACACTGCGTCGACGTCGTGCACGATGATCGCGAAGACGTGCCGCGGGCCGTTGCCGGGGGCGCCGGCAACGGCGGGCGCGATCATATTCGGCGCCTCGCTGGAGCTAGTCAGGAAGAGCAGCGTGTTCACTAGCCGGAACATGCAGCCAGTGTCGTCGCTGTAGGCAGGCGCCAGGTCAAAGATGTTTTGGTAGAAGGCCGCGGACCGGCCCCGGTCCTCGACGAAGAGTGTGATCGCGCCGATCTCCTTGGCCCACTCGGTCATGTTCGTTCCTCTCGGTTCATGCCCGGCCGCTATCTAGCTGGCATGTCGTGGAAGACGACGATCGGGCCGTGCCGTAATGGACACTGCCTACCCGCCGAGGTGCGGCAGGTGCAGCGAGGCGGGGATGAGCAGGCGCGTTCCGAGGACCAGCGCAGCGACGCACACGAGCGCAAAGACTGCGACCCACGCGCCGCCAGGCACTCCGGTCAGGCGGCCAAGCTGGTCGGCATCCGACGTGCTCGTCTGGCCACGGCGGCGGCTGCGGCGCCGATGGCTCTGCAGCTCGACAACCGCGCGTACGGCGCCAAGGAGAAGAAACCACGCGGCCGTGTAGCCAAACGCCGCCTGGATCGCTGCTGTGGCGAACCAGCTGACCGCCAGGACCGCGCCGACGCTGACGAGCACAGCCAGGACGCCGAAGGCGTTGCGGATCGCGAGGAACGTCGCGGCGAGCAGCGCGAGCAGCAACCACAGCGTCGCGGTTACGTGGTGAGCGGCTAGGAGCCAGGCCGCCCCGGCGCCGAGCAGCGAGGGGGCGATGTATCCCGCGGCCGAGGTGACCATCACCGCCGGACCGGTCCGCCTGCCGCGGGAGTAAGTCACACCGGAGGTGTCCGAATGCAGGCGGATGCCGTCCAGCCGCCGGCCGCTCAATACGGAGGCCAGCGCGTGGCCGCCCTCGTGGGCGATCGTGATCGATGTCCGCGCCAGGCGCCAGGTGCGGGAGTCCAGCACGATCAGGACAGCGATGACGCCGCTTACACCTATTACCCAGGCAGGCGGAACTGGCTGCGTCCCGCCGACCCGGTCCCCCAGTTCGCGCATCAACCCGAATACCGGCATGCCGGCAAGGGTAAGCGGCTCCACGGCATCGGCCGACCGGCCGGTTGTAGTGGCAGCGTTCCCGCCGGGCGCGGGCAGAGCCGAGCAGGTCCAGGCAGATGCGGCTGGTGACCGTGGTCAGCCAGGCACCGGGCGATCGGATGGCGTCCTGCTGCTCCGCAGTCATGCCGTACCAGCGGGCGTAGGTCTCTTGCACTGCATCCTCTGCCTCGGCCAGCGAGCCCAGGAGCCGGTAGGCGAGATTGATCAGATGACGCCGCTCGCTCATGATCATGTTCAGGCCGGGATCGGGCCGCCTGTGCCCTGGCCCGGATGCGGTGGTCATGGTGCCGTCCTTCCCTGGTGCCCGATGCCCTCACCAGTCCGACGAGACCGCGCGCCAGATTGTGAGGCTGGCACGTCACGTTCCGGAGCGTTGTGTCGTCGTAGTGGTGAGGAGAACGCACCATCAAGCGGCCACTGGCTCCGGCTGTGACCCGCAAGAAAACAAGGAGACGACGATGGACGCCCGTCTGGATTATCTCGGCAGCCCCCTGACCATGAAGCTCGTGAAGCACATCAACTCGGCCGCGGCCGTTCTGCATGATTCGGCCCTGCCGGCTGCGACGCAGGAACTGGTAAGACTCAGGGCCAGCCAGATCAACGGCTGCAGCTTCTGCACCGACATGCATACCAAAGAAGCACTGCATGCCGGAGAAAGCCAGCAGCGGCTGAACCTGGTCGCGGCGTGGCGGGAGGCGAAGGTCTTCACCGAGGCCGAGCGGGCCGCGCTGGAGCTCGCCGAGCAGGGGACCCGCATCGCCGACGCGGCTGGCGGTGTCACCGATGAGGCGTGGGCGAATGCGGCCAAGCACTACGACGACGACCAGCTCTTCGCGCTGGTAGGGGTGATCGCTCTCATCAACGCCTATAACCGGATGAACGTCATGGTCCAGCAGCCCGCCGGGGACTACCAGCCCGGCCAGTTCGGATAGCCGACTCTAGGTTCTCTAAGCTCGCTGGACCGTCTTGCTCATCACGCAGTTCTTCGCGCCCTTGGGCCGGTCGTAGCTGAACCCGGCTTGCTCGAAGAGGCTTCGGGTGCCGTTGTACAGGAAAGATGCCGAGACCTTTTTGCCGGGCGTGTCCTGCGGGTAGGCCTCGACCATTCCGCCGCCGGCGAGTGCGATCAGGTCGAGGGCACCGCGAAGCGCGAGACCTGCCACTCCTTTCCGCCGGTAGTTCCTGTCGACGAACAGGCAGGTGAGCCGGTAGTCGGGCAGCTTGTCGAGGCCTGCCTCGTACTCCTTGCGGTGGTAGATGTTCGGCAGTTCCTCCGGCGTGCCGTACTCGCACCAGGCCACCGCGACGTCACCGTCGAACACCAGCGCGGCGTGTGCGCGGCCCTCGTTGACCAACTGCTCCTTGATGGCCCGGTTGCCTTCAGCGCTCTGCCCCCGCTCGGCGCAGGCCGGTTGGCCCGCGTCACCCTGGACTAGCACCATCCGGCCGCCCGATCCCGCAGCAGCGTGGAACCAGGTGCACCAGCAGCCGTTCCAGACCCCGTTGTGCCGTTCGGCCAGCTCTGCGAAAGCGTCCCAGGTATCGGGGCCAAGCGATTTGATCGTGTAGTCGGTCATGCCAACCCCTGCTCCGCATTACTCGGCGATCGTATCGATCATGTCGCACCCTAGCTGCGATTGCGGACGGTCCACGTCCGGAATGCTGGACCAGGCTTGCCGGAATCTATCCAGTCTCTTCGGCCGCCGTGGTTTCGTAGGACTCTTGAGACGGTGTCCCGTACTCCCATCAGCGCAGCTAACTGGCGGGGTGCCAGGGCAGGCGGTAGGCCCGGTACGTGCTGACACCAGCCGGGAGCTCGGCGTTGAACACCAGATGCCCGTATGGGCTGAACTCGGAGATGTAGGGCAGCGCCCCCCAGCCGACGAACAAGTCCCCGTTGCCGGTGGTCTGCGCGTTCCCCTCAGCGGGCGCCACCAGGCCCTCGGGCTGGTCAACGGACTTCACCAGGGTGGCGACCCTGGTCCTCAGATCCAGCTTCACGGTGACGACCCGGCTATGAGGCAACAGCGTGACCGAGCCGTCGGACTCATCGTCGAAGAACGTGTACTCGCCGTTCCCGCTGGCCTCGGGGTCGTGCTGGAAGGCGAATATCTCGCCCGCGTTGTCGAGGACCTGCCCTGGGGCGGCCTTGAGCCTGAACGTGCTCTGCTTGCCGCCAAGCTCCCAGATGATCTTTCCGGTGCGCAGGTCCACCTTGTAGGTCGTCCAGGTGTAGCGGGAGTTGATCAGCAGGTTCCCGTCGTTGTCGAGGTGGACTGCGTTGATGTGGAACCAGTCCCATGGGATGGCCGCCGATGCAGGCCGCGGGTTGTGGCTGTCGCGGTAAGGGACGTGGTCGGCGCTGTTCCACTGGAAGAGCACCTTGCCGGTGCGGATGTCGATCTCCTGGACCATACCGTCGAAGACTCTCTGGTCGGCCGGACCGCCGATCGAAGTCAGGTTGGCGGTCGCGAACCTATCGGCCGTGATCAGTGCTGTGTTCCAGGGCGTGATAAGGAACTCGTGAAAGTCGGTGAGGTAGCCGTTCCCGGCTCTGATCTGGGCGATCTGCTGGTATCGGTCGTCGTAGATGTAGTCGGTCCCGCTCAGGCCTGGCGCCCTGCCCTGGAACCACGTGAGCACGGGCCTGCCCTGATACGTCTGGGTCCGGAAGTCGTAGGCAGTCTCGCCGGCTGGCAGAGCGTGGAACCAGATCACCTTGCCCGTTGTACTAAGGATCTCCGGGCCGCTCGCGTAGCCGCAACCCTGCGGGGCGATGAAGATATCACCGTTGCCATCATCGGCAGCCTGCGTCAGTACCGTGACCGGCGGCGCGTGATCGGCAGCGCCGGGCGGTGCGGCGTGACAAGCGGCTAGGGCCCCTGACGTCGCCGCGCTGCAGGCCGCGCCGGCTACGGCGACGGCCGCGGCGGCGACGATAGCCGCGGCGGCCCGGCGGGCGCGCCGAGCCCGGCTGCGCGAGCATCCCGGAGGCGGGAACCAGAAGGCCTTCTCTCCTATCACCAAGCTCCGCCCGTTAGGAGGTCAGACGTCATAGTAGGCGGCTGGCGGAGCCTGGATCAAAAGCCCACATGCGCGTGATAGAAGTTCAGTGGCACATGTCGCACCAAGATGGTGCCGAGCAGCCTGGGCTTCGGAGTCGTCACTACGGCGATGGCGAACCGGGCCGGACCCTGCGGCGGGTACCGTCCGACAAGTTCGACTTGTGCGGGCGAGTAGCTTCCGATGTAGGCGATCAGGCAGACGTCGCGCACGGGCCGGTGCGGCAGCGAGTCAAGCAGGTCGTGCAAGGCCCGCTCGTTGCGCGCGGTGAGCGTGGAGACATCGACCAGCCGGACGCCAGCGAGCGACCCTCGTCCTTCGACCGCGCGCTTGGCCACCGGCAGGGCGATGAAGCACGGGCTGGTGCTGGTCCCGAGGACACCGCGACCAGCGCCACACGCGCCCAGCCCGACGATGAGAGCGCTCGATGCGATAACGGCCGACGCCGCGCGGACCAGCCGGGGAAGCGAAGTGGTCATCCTGTGACCGCCTGTGAGGTGTCGCCGGGTAGATCCCCGGCGGCGGCGCTGATTCGGCCAGCCGTGCCGGGTGGCGCCTGGCTGCGCCTGCCGATCCATTCCAGCCATGCCCACGCGCCCCATCCCAGCGGCAGGGTGAGCCAGAAGCTGATGAGCCGGTACAGCAGCACCGCTGCTACCGCCGATGATGACGACCCGCCGAAGGCGACGATCGCGATCGTAAGGCTGCCTTCCACCACGCCTAGGCCGCCGGGGGTGATGGGCAGGTTGGCGGCCAGCTGACCGGCGCCGTAGGCAAGCAGCAGGCCCTTCCACGGCACTGCAGCTCCCACGGCCAGGAAGGACAGGGCCAGGCAACTACAATCCAGCATCCAGTTGCCTAATCCCCAGCCCAGTGCACGCGCCACCGTGCCAGGCGACAGATGCACGAGCGTCAGGCGAACGCTGATCCGGCCGATTCGGGCAGCAAGCTGATCTCGTGGCCAGCTGGTCAGCCGACGCGAAAGACCCACTGCGGCCCTGACGGTCCATGCGAGCGCCCGCTCCTGGACAAAAACAGCGCCCGCAACCAGGGCGAGAGCCAAGGCGCCAACGATCGGACCGACCAGGTCCAGACTTGCCCCATCGGCTCCGGCCACCACGGCGCCGATAGCGGCCACGACCGCCAGCGTTACCGCCCCCGCTACGACGGTCGCTACCACAGACCATCCCGCTATGGCCTGGTCAGCGCCGCGCCGGCGAAATTGACGGAAGGAGAAGACTGTCGCGATGGCCGTGCCGGCCGGCAGCGAGTTAGCGATCGCGTTAGCGGCCAGGGTGATGGCGGTCATCCTCCCGAGCGTCACGTCCACCCGGCCTGTTCGCAGCAGGACTCGCTGCACTTGCACTAGCGACAGATAAGACCCGGCTTCCACCAGCACACCCGCGAGTACCCATCCCCAGCGAAGGCGGCTGAGCGCAGCCGCCGCCTCGGTCAGCTCGCTGCCATGGCTCGCGAGCTGGTCGAAGGCAAGCGCTGCCAGTGCAAGCCCGATGACGTACTTGGCCACAGGCCAGACCCGGGTCAGGCGGGCTCGCCATCGCGCTGCGGTCGTCATGCTCCTGCGTGCCTCCGCGATCATCTGGCCGATCGGGCGGTCAAGACGCATAGTACCGACCAGCACACGTCGGGGATCGCCGGCAGCTTCACGCCGGCTGAACGCTGATCTAGGTTCTCTAAGCTCGCGGGACCGTCTTGCTCATCACGCAGTGGTACTTGCCCTTGGGCCGGTCGTAGCTGAACCCGGCTTGCTCGAAGAGGCTTCGGGTGCCGTTGTACAGGAAAGATGCCGAGACCTTTTTGCCGGGCGTGTCCTGCGGGTAGGCCTCGACCATTCCGCCGCCGGCGAGTGCGATCAGGTCGAGGGCACCGCGAAGCGCGAGACCTGCCACTCCTTTCCGCCGGTAGTTCCTGTCGACGAACAGGCAGGTGAGCCGGTAGTCGGGCAGCTTGTCGAGGCCTGCCTCGTACTCCTTGCGGTGGTAGATGTTCGGCAGTTCCTCCGGCGTGCCGTACTCGCACCAGGCCACCGCGACGTCACCGTCGAACACCAGCGCGGCGTGTGCGCGGCCCTCGTTGACCAACTGCTCCTTGATGGCCCGGTTGCCCTGGCCGGTCTGCTTCTCGATACATGACCGCTGGAAACGCATGCACCAGCAGCCACCTCCGTCCGCCCAGCAGGAACCGTGGACCGCACTCCAACAACCGTTGTGTCGTTCGGCGAGCTCTGCGAAATCGTCCCAGGTGTCGGGGCCAAGCGGTTTGATCGTGTACTCGCTCAATGCCACTTGCCTCTCCCAGTCGGCATCGGTCACAGCGCACCCTAGAGCAATTTGCGGACGATCCGTGTCCGGAATGTCGCCCGGACTGCGCCAGCTACGCGCTGGGCGCCTGCCGCACGTACTCCTGCCCGCTCAAGGGCTCGTGATCGAGCCACATCGGCGGGAAGATCCAGAATCCCCGGCGGGCGCTCCCCCAGGCCAACGCGCGCCCGAGCATGAACAATCCGGCTATCGCGCAGTAGGTCGCCACCATGCCATAGGCCATAGGAACCCAGCCGCCCTGATTCATGGTGTGGGCTCGCGCATGTTGCAGCGCGGCGCGGATGAATAGCGCGACCGGAACGGCGTAGCCGAGCGCGAACAAGGCGTAGAGCCAGCGTGGCCGAGTCTGCACAGAGGCAGAGGCAACCCTCGTCGCCGCCAGAAAAGCAAGGACGGACCCAGCCGCGCACGCCAGGACGACAAGAGTACTGATGAAGTAGTACAGGATGCTCGCGTGCTCCTGCCTGCCGTTGCTGTACACAGCCAACGCGACCACGATCGGCACGCCGGGGAAGACAACCCCAAGGGCTCGCCCACGCGCTCTACGCCTGCTGGCCCGCCGCAGGGCTCGGTTCAGCTCGGGTGGCGCGGCGTGGGAAGGCACAGCGCATCGTACAGCGCCTTCACAGTTATCTCGGCAGTTAGCTCGGCCCGTCCCTACGCTCGGATGAGCGGTCAGTCAAGGGAGTAGCCATGACCATCGAACTCAACCACACCATTGTTCCCGCCCGCGACCCGCAGGCGTCGGCGCAGTTCCTGGCCAGCATCCTCGGCCTCGAGGTCGACCCGCCGGCGGCGCACTTCACCCCCGTCACGCTGACCAATCGAGTCACCCTGGACTACGACCAGGCAAGCGACTTCGGCTCGCACCACTATGCGTTCCTGGTCAGCGAGGAAGAGTTTGACGCCGCCTTCGCCCGCATCCAGCAGGGCGGCATCACCTACTACGCCGACCCCGCATGTCGGCAAGTCGGCCAGGTCTACCACAGCAAGGGCGGCCGCCGGGGCGCGTACTTCCGCGATCCGAACGGCCACCTCATGGAGATCCTCACCCCCGTCTCCTGACCGCCCCACGTCCTAAGAGCGCCCGGCCGATCAAGCGCTCGCCACGGCCTTCTGCTCGCGCAAAGCAACCGGGACTGCGGCGAGGATCAATGCGCCGGTAAGGGAGAACGCGGCCAGGTAGTCGGCGCGGACGCAGATCAGCCCGAAGGCGGCGGGACCCGCGCCGTAACCGGCGTAATAGGCCAGGTTCCACAGGGCGCTGGCCTTGGCCTCAGGCAGCTCCTCGCCCTGGCAACTTTGCTCACAACCAAGTACGAGCGCCACCTGCGCCGGATGCGAAGACGCCGCGGCGCCAGCCGCCCTCGTGATGGGCTTCGGCAACGTCCGCGAGCGAGCCATTGAACGCGCTATCGCCGTCGTCGCCGACCGGCTCAATTAACGACGAAGTCAACCGGCCTCTACCCGTGCCAGGAAATCCTCGATGGTGCGCAGGTACAGTTCGTGCTCTTCGATGAAGGCCATGTGCGAACTATCTTCGAAGATCACCATCTCACTGCCGGAGATTCCGCCGGCCAGTAGGGCGAGGTGGTCAGGCCTGGCTTCGTCGTACCGGCCGCCTGTCACGAGCGTCGGTACCCGGATCTCTGCGAGGCGGTCGGTGACGTCCCAGTCGCGCAGGCGCCCGGTTACCGGACCGAACTCGCTCGGGCCCCACATGCTGGTGTAGACCTGCTCGCTCATGCCGGCGAAGGTCCGCTCTACGCTGTCGGGCCAGGGGTCTACCCGGCACAGATGCCGGCGGTAGAAGTGCGTGATCGCCCACTGGTATTCCGGGCATGAGAAATGACCTGCCGCCTCATGCCGGTCAAGGACCTCTCGCACCGGCTGGTCCAGCTGGTCGCGCAGATCAGCGCAATCGGCAATCCAGCGAGGAACGCTCGGTGGCGAGCTGCTGAGTATCAGGCTGTCGAGCTGGGGTCGGCGGTCGAGCGCGTACTGCAGCGCGAGCCAGCCGCCCCACGAGTTGCCGAACAGGTGCAGCCGTTGCAGGCTGAGCCCTTGTCGCACGGCCGCCAGTTCCTCAACGAACCTGTCGACCGTCCACAGGGAGTCATCGTCGGGGCGCTCAGATCTACCGGAACCGAGCTGGTCGTAGAAGATGACGGGTCTGTTTCGCGCGAGGTCGGTCAGGTTCTCGAGATAATCATGAGCCATGCCCGGGCCACCGTGCAGGCACAAGATGGGGATGCCAGGCCGGTCCGTGCCCACGATCCGGTACCAGACCAGCCCGCCCGGTACCGCGATCTGGCCCTCGGCCGTAGCCGGCCCGGCTGCGCGTGCAACTTCGACATCGTCCACGGTCGCTGCCTACACTTCCGTGGCCAGCGATATCGACGCAAGGCGCCTCCGCCTGCTCCACCACAGCGCCCAGAAGATGCCAATCACCGCCCAAGCGAGTGAGAACCAAACGATGCTGCTACCGGTCTTGAACGGCAGTGAGATCTCGCTGACGAAGAACCCCTTATACAGGATGTAGCCGTCGATCGCGATGCCGGCCACTGGGATGAATCCGTTCAGGAACCAGTTGAAGTGGTCCCTCCTGAACCGCGCGTGATACACGAGGTTGGCCAGGTTGACGAACATGTAAAGAATGAGCACGAAGAAGACGAATATCTCGCCGAGGTAGGCGTAGGCATTCGCCGGGCCGCCTTGCCACAAGCTCACGACGATCAGGAAGACGAGTGATATCAAGAGCGTCGCAGCCTCGGCCCGCCACGGAGTACGGAATCGCGGATGCAGGCCCTTGAAGTAAGAAGATATAAAGCCCTCTCTGGACAGGGCATAGGTGATGCGCCCGGCCGCGTACAGCGACGCTCCGAAACTCGCGAGCGCGGCGGTGAACCCGGTAATGGGCACCAGGACTGCCCAGCCCCCGATATAGGAGCGCGTGATCGGCAGTACCGGGGTGATCTGCCCGGCACTGACGTAGGCCTCCACTGTCTTCACTGGTACCGAGATCGCGAATCCGTAGGAGGTCAGTGTCCAGAACAGCCCGGCGATAACTGTGATCAGTATCGTCGCGAGCGGTATGAGCCGGCGCGGCGTGTGCGACTCCTCGGCGACGGGCGCTACCGCGTCGACGCCGGCAATCGACAGGAACGCGAAGATCGCTGCGAGGCTCAGTCCGGAGAAGCCAGCTGTCGCGGCAGCCGGGTTGAATGGCGTCGCGCTGAAGTGCCCGAGGTGCCCGCCCTCGACGACGATCACGATCGCCACAGCAGCGATGAACGTTGCCTCCGCGACCATCAGGATGCCGATGACCAGCGAGGACAGCTTGATGTTGTTGCGGTTCAGGTACCCGACGAACAGAATCGCGAAGACGCCACCGCCAATCCCGGTCCACGTAGTCGCCGACAGATGGAAATACGTCAGCAGCGCGTTAAAGAACGTCGCGAACGCGGGCGGGTACAGGGCCGAGACCACGACGTAGGTCGCGATCATGATCCAGCCCAGCCACAGCCCGACGCCGGGGTAAGTCGATTCCCACAGCCACGTGTACCCGCTGCCAGCTGACGGCCTGCGGTTGTTCATGACCGCGAAGCTGATCGCCGTCGGCAGCACGGCGATGGTGATAAGGATGAACAGGAATGGCATGACGGGCCCGCCGGAGTCGCTCTCCATGAAGCCCATGTTCAGGTAGATCACGGGGGCCAGGGAGAAGTACGCGAGCCCGATGAATGCCAGCCGCGGGAGGTTCAGGCTATTGCGCCGCAGGCCCTCTGCCCCGGGCTCAGCCACTACCGATTGTGATGAAGCCTGCGAGTCGTCCACGATCTGCCTCCCTCGGCGATGCTCGGCGTGATGTGCCGCGCCAGCGCTGCTGGCCTGCTTGCTATCAGGAATCTCGATCAAAAATCGCCAGCGGCATCGTCATGGCGACGTTCCAGACGCCGGCGTCCACCGCCTCGACGATGCGGAGGTCTCCGGTGATGCTGCAGAGCAAGTACGCGTCGTCCGCGGTGAGGCCACGGGAGTCGACTAGCCATTCGATCATGGCGCTGACCGCGATCCTGGAACACTCCATCAGGTCCGGAGACAGGCCCATCGTCGCCTGGTAGCCGCCCACCCTGATCGCGGCGCTGGTGCCGGGTACCTGGAATCGCGGTGCGCTGATCGCCCGCTTGTGCAGGGTGAACCGCAGGCTGCCAGTCAGCGGCGCCTCCAGCGCGGTAACCGAAACCTCGCCGTCGCCCTGGGCGGCGTGCGGGTCGCCACACGAGAACATCGCGCCGGGCAGGTGCACCGGCACCCACAAGGTCGAGCCCGAGGTCAGATGACGATTGTCAATGTTCCCGCAACCCCGGTGGGGCGGGAACGGCGAGACCGTCGCCGGCTCGCCAGGATGAGTGCCGATGGTCCCGCAGAACGGCGCGAGCGGGATGTGAATGCCGGGGACGAATTCGGCCGCCTGGTCCTTGAGCTCGAAAGTTCGGACGTAGCCATGCGGGAAGGTGTCCGGCAGCAGTCCCATCTCCGGCAAGAACGCGGCCCAGCCCCAATCGCCGTGCTGCAGCTCCAGCACATCTACCTGCAGCGTGTCACCCGGCTCGGCCCCATTGACCCACAGCGGTCCAGACAGGTTGTAGATCGTGTCGAAGTCGAACCGCGTGTCCTTATACCGCGCACCAGGCCAGACCTGGCCTTCCCCGGCGACCTTCACGTCGTAATGAACCGTGTCGCCAGAATTGATTGCCAGGACCGGCTCAAGGCCCGAGTCCCACTGATGGTGAATCGCCGAGGGATCGATTAAGTGATCGCGCACCATCCCAGTCACCTCCGGCGGCATCTGAGCGTCGGAGGTTACACGCGGCCCTAGTGTGGCTGCTATCGCCTCCTTTGACGAGAATCGCATACCGAGGTCCGGTGCGCCACTGTTGACTAGCGTCCGCGAACGCCGAGAAGAGCCATGAGGAAACGCCGGTGCGGCCGGGGAACGACTCGCGCCTTCCCCGGCCGCGCCCCCGCAGCTCCCGGTCAGGTCAGCAGGCGCCGGGTCCGCCAGATCGCGACCCCGCCTAGCCCGGCCGCGAAGATCAGCAGCACTGCCGTCTCTATCCACTGCAGGCGCCAGAAGTTGCTGGCCGGCTGGTACTCGACCACCTGAGTCAGGTGGTGGCCGGCGATCCAGGCATCGCACTGCGCTGGGCTTCCCTGGGCGCACACCGACGACGACGTTCCCGGCAGGTAGAAGGTTTTGTCGGCGGGCGTGACGGTGTAGCTGCTGAGGACCCAGGCGCCCGGCAGCTGCGGCGTTCCCGGCTGATTCACGGCAACAGCAACCCGGCCGGAATTTGACACCAGCATGCTGTTCAGCCCCTCAAGGGTCACCGGCGCTGTGGCGCGGACCGGCGGCAGCAGATGCGAACGGATGAAGTTGGGCCACAGGAACTGCAGCAGCACCACTACCACGATCGTGATGGCCATCGCGGCGATGGTGCGGCGCACCAGGATCCCCATGACCACGCCGATCACGAAGGCGAGCGCCGCCCAGCCGGCCGGGTCCATGCCCTGGGCAATGAACATCAGCGGCGTCATCCGGGTGAACTGGCTGAGATTGTCGGGGAAGCCGCCGGCCGCGTTAATCGGCCCGGCCCACCAGCTGAACAGCACGCTGATCAGGCCCGAGGTCGCGATCGCTGCCAGCCCGACCAGTCCCAGCTTGACCGCCATCCATCGGGTCCTGGTGACGTCCTGGTTCCAGGCCAGCCGGTAGGTGCCGGCCTCCAGCTCGCGCGCGACCAGCGGTGCGCCCCAGAAAGCGCCGAGGACCGCCGGCAGAATCACCAGAATGAGGATGCCCGAGAAGTAAAGGGCCGGGTAGACCTGGTCAGCCTTGATGTTCTTGATGAAGGTCGTCGCCAAGCTAAGGCAGTGCGGGCCATTGCCGCATCCGCGCAGGGCGCTCTTGTTGTACAGGTCCGCCAGGCGCGGACCGGTGTATCCGTAGGCAGCGGCGAGCACGGCGATTGCTGCGAGCGCGGTGATCGCCTGCGCCCGAAACTGCCGGAACGTTAGCCAGGTCATCGTGCTGCCTCCGCCGCTGCGGCATCCGCGGCGCCTTCGCCGACCCTGCTCATATAGCCCAGCACCACGTCTTCTAGGTTCGGCCTGGTCACGGTCCAAGCCGGGTAGTGCGGAGCGGCAGCGGTCCGGACCAGAGCCGTCGTGTGGCCGAGGTTGCGCGCGGCGCTGATGATCTCCGCGTCGTCGGGTAGGCCGCTGCGGTCCACGCTGACCCCGCTGACCAGGTAGTGGTCGGCAAGTACTTCGCTCACCGGGCCGGCGACCTGGACCCTCGATGCGACGAGTACGACGAGGTAGTCGCAGATTCGCTCCAGGTCGGACACCAGATGCGAGGACATGACGATGGACATCTGCGTACCGACGGTTGCCTCGGCCAGGCCCGCCAGGAAGTCTCGCCGCGCGAGCGGGTCCAGGCTAGCCACGGGCTCGTCCAGGATCAGCAGGTCGGGCCGCCGGGCCAGGGCCATGGTCAGGGCCAGCTGGGCGCGCTGCCCTCCTGACAGCCGCCCAGCCTTGCGCCGCGGATCCAGCTTGAGCTCCCGGATCCGGCGGGCGGCAAGCTCGGCGTCCCAGCGCGCGTTCATGCGCCGGCCCAGCTTTAGGTGGTCGACTACCGACAGTCCGGCGTACACCGGAGTTTCCTGGGCAACGAAACCGACCTTGCGCAGCTGCGTGGTTCCGTGACCGGGAACGCCGCCGAGCACCTTGATGCGACCGGTAGTTGGCCGCAGCATTCCGGTAGCCAGGCCAAGCAACGTGGTCTTGCCGGCCCCGTTCGGACCGACGAGGCCGACGACACTCCCAACGGGAATATCCAGTGAGCAGTCCTGAAGCGCCAAGTTGGAGCCGTACGTACGGCTGACGTTCCAGGCCTCGATGGCGGCGCTCACCGTAGGCCCAGTGTCTGCAGGTTCATTGCGAATCTCACTTTCGGTGCGATAGCGGGATGGCCGGGTTATCCGGTCGCCGTTACGCTAAGTGAGCGCGCTGCGACGACGACATACGGCTGGACGGCGTCTTGGCGGTGTATCTAGGTACACCCGCATCCCGGGGTTAAGCGTCACTGTGCGGACCCCGGCCGACCCGGCAGACTGAAGTGAGCCTTGCAACCCGAGCAGAGGAACAAGTGATGAGCGGCGCGGTGAGCCCGGCGGCAAGCGCCTCGCGGCGCGGACCCTGGCCGCTCGCGCGCCGGTCCCTCGCCGGGTTCTGGCATTCCCTGGTGCTCTCGGGCCTGCTGCTGCTCGGCCTCGGCCCGGTGCTCGCCGTCGTGATCGCGATTATCGAAGCTTGGGACGCGATCATGACGCTCGCCGGCCAGCGGACGGGCGGCCCCTACGTCAACAACACCGGCGTGACGCCGATTGTCCTGATCCTGTGCACCCTGCTGTATCTGCGCTGGCTGGCAAACCTGACGCGACGGCTCGCGAGCCGGTGGTGCGGCACGCTCATCCCCCAGCCGTACCGGCGCGCACCACAGCAGCCTGGCGTCGGTCGACGACTGAGGTCGCTCGCTGCCGACCCGGCAACGTGGCGCGATCTGCTCTGGCTGACCGTGAACGCCGTCGCGGGCACGCTTCTCGTCGTCGTTCCGGTCGCCATGGTGCTGTACGGGATCCTCTTCGCGATCCTGCCAGCCATCGGAGTCGCCGTCGCCCACCTGCCGTATGTCGGCATCATCACTGCGAAGGGTCCAGGCGCCGGCCTGATCGGACTGGCGCTGACCGTCGCCGGGCTGTGGCTCGCGCCACGGCTGCTGCCCATCTACGGGTCAGCAGCGGGCCTTCTGCTCGGTCCCACCCGCGGCAGCGAGCTCTCGGTGCAGGTCGAGCGTCTGGTCAGGACCCGATCAGACACTATTGACGCCGGGGCGGCAGAACTGCGCCGGATCGAGCGCGACCTGCACGACGGCGCGCAGGCCCGGCTGGTCGCGATGGGCATGACGCTGGACGCCATCGACCGGCAGCTTGACGTCGATCCCGCGGTGGCCAGGGCGTTGCTGGCCGAGGCCAAGGATTCCTCGGTGAAGGCGCTGTCGGAGCTAAGGGATCTAGTCCGCGGGATTCACCCGCCGGTACTCGCCGACCGGGGGCTGGTGGAGGCAGTCAGCGCGCTCGGCCTAGACAGCGCACTGCGCGTACACGTCGCTTCAGAATTGCACGGCCGCCCGCCTGCGCCCGTAGAGTCAGCTGTCTATTTCGCGGTTAGCGAGCTGCTCGCCAATTCGTCTAAGCACGCGGGGCCTTGCGAGGCGTGGATCGACTTCCGGTACTCCGGCGGCATGCTGCGGATCAGCGTCGCCGACGACGGCGTCGGCGGCGCTGACCAGGAGCAGGGCACCGGCCTGCGCGGGATCGAGAAACGCCTGGCCGCGTTCGACGGCGTGCTGGCCGTGTCCAGCCCGCCCGGCGGTCCCACACTGGTGAACTTGGAGATCCCGTGCGAGTTGTCATAGCCGAGGACCTCTTCCTGCTGCGTGACGGCCTCACCCGCCTGCTTGAGGCCCACGGTTTCGAGGTCACTGCAGCCGTGGAGACCGGCGAAGACCTGCTCGCTGCCGTGCTGGCCGACAAGCCGGATGTCGCCATCGTCGACGTTCGGCTGCCGCCCACCTTTACTGATGAGGGGCTGCGGGCTTCGCTTGCAGCCCGGCGCGAGCTGCCAGACCTGCCGGTCCTTGTGCTGTCGCAGTACGTCGAGCAGCTCTACGCGCGCGAGTTGCTCGCGGGAGGCAGTGGCGGTATCGGATACCTGCTTAAGGACCGGGTGCTGGACGGCGCCCAGTTCGCGGACGCTGTCAGGCGGGTCGCGTCCGGCGGCACCGCTATGGATCCCGAGGTGGTGGCCCGGCTGCTGGCCAGCAACGCGGCTGACGGCGCGGTCGCCGCCCTGAGCCCGCGCGAGCGCGAGGTACTCGGCCTGATGGCCGAGGGCCGGTCGAACTCCGCCATAGCGCAACAGCTCGTGATCACCGAGCGCGCGGTTGCCAAGCACACCGCGTCGATCTTCATGCGGCTTGGCCTGCAGGCCTCTGATGATGACAACCGCCGTGTCCTAGCCGTCATCGCCTATCTCGACCGCTAACCCGACCTCAGCACATTGCTGGACCATTCATCGGGCTGTCTAGGCAGGCCGGTAGGGCCGCTGGAGGGCAGCTTCGAGGCTAATGCTCCGTTTATCGGATACATCAGTCGACGCCGCCGCTAATGAGGGAAAAGTCCTTCTTGTCGCTAGACGTCGGCGCCCAAAATGGCTAGCATCCGCGGTCTCGGCACTGACGAGCGAGAAGAAACGATGCGATCTGGCTTGGCCGTGAAAGGTGCGTTTACGTGAAGGTAACGGCGGCATGCAAGGCCGGCTAATCCCAGAAACTGACGAGGCCGGCCACGAGACGGGCGCTCGCATCTGCGTGGCCTGCGCGGACCTGGCCTGCTGGCACCGACCCTCCGAGCTATGCGCGGTTGACGAGTGTGATTGTCAGCTAGGAACGGACGACGCGGATGCTGTGCAGCCCGGCCGCTCGGTGGTCGATGAAGCGGGACGGCGGCGGCGACTCCATGCCGCTTATCTGCGACCCGGACGAAGGGCACGAGTCGGCGCTCGATGACGATCCAATTTCCGGGCCGGGATAAGCCCGACGAGCGCCGCTACGATGCTGTGCAGTCGCCTGCGCCCTCAGGCGTGCAGGCATGAGGCGGGCCGATGAAGTTCACCGCATCATCATTGAGCCGAGCACAACCAGTGGATCCGGACGATCGCTCCGCTGCTGGGCGATGCGATCAGGAATCGAGAAGCCACAAGCCCTCGTGGGAGCCTAGCCTTCGGTGAGATGGCCGGCATCGCGCCGAGCCTTACCTCGAAAGGCAGTGGCAACAATGCCCGCGAAGAATTCCAAGACCGAGTCCGACGGCTTCACCGCCCAGGAACGTGCCGCGATGAGGAGGCGCGCCGCCGAGCTGCGCGCCGAGAGCAAGAAGGGCGCCAAGAAGGCCGACGAGCTGCAGGCGGTCCTTGACAGCATCGCGCAGATGGCGCCACAGGATCGTGCGCTCGCCGAGCGCGTGCATACGACAGTGACCGCTACCGCCCCGGAGCTAGGCCCAAAGACCTGGTATGGAATGCCCGCTTACGCGAATGCGGACGGCAAAGTCGTCGTCTTCTTCCAGGACTCGGGCAAGTTCAATTACCGGTACTCGACCCTGGGTTTCCAGGAAGCGGCGAACCTCGACGACGGGGACCTGTGGCCGGTGGCTTACGCACTTCAAGAGTGGAGCCCCGCAGCCGAGAAGAAGATCGTCGAACTGGTGAAGGCTGCAATCTCCTGACTATTGCTTACCGTCGCCCGGTGACCGCGCGAACGCCGACCTGGATGTCGGCGCCGCGCGCGCGTTCCGATGGTGGTCGGCCCGCCGCAAGCCGCCGTACCTCGAGTCTCGCCGCAGTGACGGCGCCTGGGAGCCAGACGTGCATTAGTGCCAGCTCTTACCTGGGGCGGGGATCGAGGCGGCTAGCTTATTGCGGCGCGGCGGGTAGTGGTGGCCGTCTGTTTCCGGCCAGTCGACGCAGGACCCGCCTCCACAGCGCCTGCCACCGGCCTCGGCGGCGGGCAGGCCGGGCGGACACCGAGCCGCTGCCGACTCGGCCGGAGACCTTTACCCGCAGCTCGACCGGGGCGTCAGGCCCGGTCGACGGGACCACCGTGACGCTGCCGCTGCTCACTGTCACGTCGTCGGCGTCCACCACGATGCCGGCCCTGGTGATGAGCTTCAGGCTGCCGCTGGCGATCTGCACTTCGATCCGCAACTCCGGCGCGTGGATCACTGCCTGCCGGAAGTCGAGCTGGACCGAACCGCTGCCGATGTTGATCTCCAGGCGTCGAGGCACCACCCAGGCCTCTTCCCGCTTGGCGGAGCCGGAGGCGCACTCGATGCGCGCCAGGTCAGGCACCGCAGGCGCGGCCGCGGTAGTCAGATCGGCGAGCAGCGGCTCAAGGTCTGCCAGCGTACGAGCGGTGAGCGCGGCCTCGAGCCGCTGGTCGAGATCATCAGCGGTGAGCCGCCCGTCACCCGCGGCTGTCCTGAGCATCTCGACTACGCGGTCCCGGTCTGCGTGCGAAGCCCTCAGCTCCGTCGGGCCGGGCACCTTCTCGGCGGGGACCGCCAGCCGCGCGGCCAGGAACGCCGCCTCGACCTGGTAGATCCGCTCTGGCCGACTGAGGTCTTTCAGCTGGTGCGTTCCAAGCTCCCGCAGGTCTACGCCGTCGGGCAGCTCATCCGACAGCAGCTCCGCCGCAACACCGGACACCAGCACCTGCCCCCCGCGGGCGACCGTCAGCAGGCGCGCTGCCCGGTTCACCGCCGGCCCGAAGTAATCCCCGTCGCGCTCTTCGCAGACCCCAGCGTGCAAGCCCATCCGCACCACGATCGGCCGACTGGTCGGCCACGACTGCGCGGCTAGGTCACGCTGCGCAGCGAGCGCCGCGTCGAGCCCGGACCGAGCGGCGGAGAAAGCCGCACAGAACGAGTCGCCGGCAGTCTTGAAAACGTAGCCGCCAGCCTGCTCAATCGCGCTCCGCAGGATCTCGTCGTGGCGCCGCAGCGCAGCCGCCATTGCGTCCCGCTCGGCGTCCCACAGCCGGGTGGAGCCTTCCACGTCAGTGAACAACAGCGTTACGGTGCCCGACGGCGCGCCGCTCATCGCTGTCCCGTCAGCCGAGGCAGCGTCAACGGGACCACCTCCAAACCCTAATAGGGATCGAGCGTCCTTGCCGTGCTGATTCGGTGAGGATGGTCGCTGAGCCGGCTGGCAGGTGAGCACTGCGGGACCCCGGACAAGTGTGCTGCTGAAGTCCTAGGTCTAGATTGTGCCCCTGCTGGCTGGTGAGGTCTCCGCTGACGGCTGGTGGGATGACGCGCCGGTGAGCGCTGCACTATTAGGGAGCTGCCAGGAGTCCTCCGGGCTCGATGCCGATGAGCCGATCTGCGGGAGGAGAGCGGGTTGATTTTCGCCGGGGTGGACTGGGCCGGGGCCCACCATGATGTGCACGTCCAGGATGAGCAGGGCCGCCGGCTGGCTGGGGGCCGGCTGCCGGACGGGGTCGAGGGGATTGCCCGGTTTCACGACTTGGTCGCCGGGCACGCCGACGAGCCGGGCGAGGTGGCGGTCGGGATCGAGACCGACCGGGGCCTGTTCGTGGCGGCGCTGCTCGCGGCGGCCTACCGGGTGTTCGCGGTGAACCCGATGTCGGTGTCGCGGTACCGGGACCGGCACGGTGTCTCGGGCGCCAAGTCTGATCCGGGCGACGCGAAAGTGCTGGCGGACCTGGTCCGCACCGACCGGCACAATCACCGGCCTGCCGCGCCGGACAGTGACCTGGCCGAGGCGGTGAAGGTGCTGGCCCGCGCGCACCAGTCGATGATCTGGAACCGGCGCCGTCAGGCCAATCAGCTCCGGTCGGCGCTGCGGGAGTTCTACCCCGCCGCGCTGGCCGCGTTCGACAACCTGACCAGCGGCGACGCGCTCGCTGTCCTGCAGGCCGCGCCCGGGCCGGCCGCGGGCGCGGGTATGTCGAAGACCAGATCGCCGCCGCGCTGCGCCGCGGCGGCCGGACCCGAGGCGTCGATCAGCGGGCCGCCGCGATCCAGGCGGCGCTGCGCGCCCCGCAGCTGCAGCCCTCCCCGGTCGTCGCCGCCGCGATGGGCACCGCGGTCGCAGCGCTGGCATCGGTGATCGCCGAGATGAGCCGGCAGATCGCCGTGCTGGAGCGGCAGCTCGCGGCGGATTTTGAGCAGCACCCGGACGCCGAGGTGGTCCGTTCCCTGCCAGGACTGGGGACCATCCTCGGCGCCCGGGTGCTCGGCGAGTTCGGCGATGCGCCGGACCGCTACACCGACGCTAAGTCTCGCAGGAACTACGCCGGAACATCCCCCGTCACCCGCGCCTCCGGCACCAGACGGGTGGTGCTCGCCCGGCATGCCCGCAACAAGCGGCTCGCCGACGCGATCTACCTGTGGGCATTCTCCGCGATCAGCGTCAGTCCCGGCGCCCGGGCGTTCTACGACCACCGCCGCGCCGCCGCCGACACCCACCACCAGGCCCTGCCAGCCCTCGGCAACCACCTCGTCGGCTTCCTCCACGGATGCCTGGCCAGCCACACCCTCTACGACGAGCACACAGCATGGGCATACCGGCCCACTGCTGAACTCAAGGCTGTCGCTTGACTCTTACAGCCGTGGGATGTCTAGATCGCCTCTAAGTGTGGCGGATGCCAGGACTAAACGGAAACACCGTATGGGAGGTTTTGTCCGGCGCTGAGGGTCAGTTCACGATCCCGCCGAGTGGGCGGCGTAGGTAGTTCACGCCCGAACGCAACCGCACACCGCTGGCCATCAACACGCCCCGCCATCGCCTGCTCGAGGTTCATCTGCGACCACCACTCGCCTGGTCGGTTCGGCTTCCTCCGCAAGGCTGCGCCGAGGCGCAACCTCTGTCTTCCGCCGAAACGAAGCGGTACCGTCCCGAACATGACCGACGTGATCGATACGACCTGGCTCGATGCAACCGCGCAAGCTGACCTTGTCCGCCGGGGCGAACTGACCCCGAAGGACCTCGTCGAGGCTGCCATCGCCCGGATCGAGGCAGTGAATCCTCAGCTGGACGCGGTGCTGCGCACACGATTTGACCAGGCCCGCGCTGAGGCAGCTGGCGAGCTGCCCGATGGCCCGTTCCGCGGCGTGCCGATACTTTTCAAGGACCTTGGCTGCATGGTGGGAGGCGAGGCGACATCATTTGGCCTCGGGCCGCTACGCGACCTGGCCTGGCCGGTGACGTCTTACCTTGCTGAGCAGTTCCGTGCTGCTGGCTTCATCCATCTCGGCCGGACTAACGTGCCCGAGCTCGGCACCACGGTGACCACCGAGGCGCGAAGCTTCCCGCCCGCCCGCAACCCCTGGCATACCGGCCATTCGACCGGCGGCTCGTCCGGCGGCTCAGCGGCAGCGGTAGCCAGCGGCATGGTGCCGGTCGCACACGCCAACGATGGCGGCGGATCCATCCGCATCCCCGCAAGCGAATGTGGCCTCGTTGGACTCAAGCCAACCCGGGGCCGGGTGAGTCAAGGGCCGCTGATAGGAGAAGGGTGGGCAGGAGCGACGATCGATGGCGCTGTGACCCGCTCAGTGAGGGACGCCGCAGCCGTGCTGGATGCGATAAGTGCCCGGCTCCCTGGCGAGCCTTACTACGCCCCGCCGTGGCCCGGTCCTCTCGCCGGGGAGGTCAGCGCCGACCCGGGCCGACTACGCATCGGATTGCTCGACCGGCCGGATGGCGAGGGTTTCCTTGACCACCCGGACTGCCGCGCTGCGGTGGCCGGCGCCGGGCGACTGCTGGAGTCGCTTGGCCATAGCGTCGAAGCCTCGGGGCCAACCGCGATGTTCGACGAGGAATTCATCAACCACTTCACCCTCATCATCGCCGCCGACACCGAGACGTCTATGCGCGCGTTCGAGGCTGCCCTCGGTCGGCCTATCGAGGATGACGAGATCGAGCCGCGCAATGCGGCCTACAGAGCGAGTGGTCGGACCCTGGACGTGGTCACCTACCTGCAGAGCCGGGCATGGCTTGGTACCTGGGCCAGGCGGATGGCCGATTGGTGGACGGAGTACGACCTGCTCGTCACGCCCACCGTCGGCGCGCCGCCGCCGGAACTCGGCTGGTTCACGGCCGACGGCGCAGAGTCGGAGGGTCCGCGGGTCGTCGGTTTCATACCGTACACGGCGCAGTTCAACATGACCGGCCAGCCGGCCATCAGCCTGCCGCTGCACTGGACCTCGGCTGGCTTGCCAGTTGGCGTGCAACTCGTCGCAGCCTTCGGCCGCGAGGATCTGCTGATCAGGGTTGCGGGACAGCTTGAGCAAGCCGCCCCGTGGGTGGACCGCCGTCCGCGGGTCCACGCATGATCCGGCACCGGTTGAAGGGCTGACGGACGCCACCTACTCGGCGGTCGTTTGCTGACCCTGCTCAGGCTGGGACAACGCCGACCAGGTTGCCTTCCGAGTCCTTGAACCACGCCGCCTCGCCTCCACCAGGCATCCGAGCGATACCGCGCTCGGTCTGCGTCTCCGGCGTGTCGTACTCCTCGAACTCCACGCCGCGGGCCCGCATCTCTTCGACGGCAGTGCGCACGTCGGCCACATGGATGACTGCCTGTGTGAACTCCCCTGACGACCTGACCCGAGCGGGATAGACGAAGAGCTGGTTGACACCATCTCCAACTGTGATGCCAACCTGCCCATCGCTTGCCTCAAGCAAGTGGGGTTCGAGTGCCTGAAGTCCTACCTTCTCGCCGTAGAACGCTTTGGCTCGGCCCACGTCCTGTGCCGGCAACGTCGCGGTAATCCCAGACGTCTTCATGACCGGTTGGTATGACGTCCGGTCGACCGCGACACGCGGGGACCAGCTGCGGAAATGTATGCCGCCCACTTGGCGGCAGAGCCGACTTGACGCAAGCAAAAGTGGTTGACGGATTACTCGGTGCCACTCACGATGGTTGCGGTCGGCCCGACTCGGCCGACGCAACGGCCCAATGGAATCGAGAGGAGGCGAAATGTCTGCCCAGCTTCGAGGCTTGATTCTGAAAGGTCGCCAGACTTGTCGTTTCCTCGTTCTTTTCAGTGCGGACATTGCGGTGTAGACGTCTCACTCGACGCTCCCGGCACGTCGCACCGCAATCATTGTCCCAGCTGCCTGTGGTCCCGGCACCTTGATCGCAACGTCCCCGGGGACCGAAAGGCTGAGTGCCCGGGCGGCATGGAGCCTATTGCCGTCACCGTCCGCGGCGAACGCCGGTGGATGCTCATACATCGCTGTACCCGCTGCGGGCGTCTGCGGATGAACAGGGCCGCCGCCGATGACAACGTACTGCTATTGCTGCAACTCGCTGCGCTGCCGCTGGCCACGCCACCCATTCCGTATGTCAGCCCAGCCAAGCCACCTGCCCAGAGGATCAAGAACGCGGACCGGCCTGGTTGTTAGGCGGCTCGGCGCACCAACATCGACGGCTTCGCAGGCGACCGCGCCTCCTCCAGTGGTAGCCGGGCATGCAGCCGCGGATTCATCCGGGGAGACCGTGCCGATGCGGTCACGGCCGCGGCCGCTCCTTAATCCCGGCCGCAAGCAGCTCTACAACTTCAACGATGCGCGCGGCCCGCAATTCGGGTCGGCGGGTTGTGGCATCAATCCAGCGCAGGTAGGCCTTGCGGTAGAACTGGGCCAGGGTGTCGAAGAACGCTGCAGCGGCAGGGCTGGCTTCCAGGGCCGAGGCAATATCGTCGGCGAGATCGCCGCGCTGCGGGCCTTCTGGCTCCAGCACGACAACCACCTCATCGCCGACCGCGACGCCCGTATCCCGCATCCACATCGGGTTTAGCGTGAACACCCACTGGCTGCCGTCTGGCGTGATCCTCCCGCGCAGGCGCCTGCCGCAGCTGGTCCCGGCGACCGGATGGATGGTCCCGCCGACGGGATGGTAAGCCTTGGTGCCCCACGTCTGATCCGGATCGAACGGCACTGCGATGACCGCCCGGCCACTGGAATCACAGGAGACGTGAGCACCGAACTGCTGAACGCGCATGAGTCTAATCCTGACACCGCGAAGCCCCCGGCGGCACTGTGCGAGGAAGCCCGCGAGTCCAAGAGGCGACCCCCCGGATCAGGTACGCGGCGGGCATCAGCTGTGCTCCATCGAAGCTGGGAACTCCCGGCCACGGCATGCGTCGGAACGGATGTCATCTCCCGTACCGGGGAGCCGGGTAGGTGACGAGCTTGGGCTCGGTGAATGTCTCCATCGGGTAGCGACCGCCGACCCGGCCCCTGCCGCTGAGGCTGCCAGCCCGCCCGCCGAACGGCAGGTGCGATTCCCACAGGTTGGTCGATGCATTGATGTTGACCCAGCCGGCCCTCGCACCTTCAGCGAAGGCAAGACCTCGCTCGAGATCCTCGGTGAACACGGCTGTGGTCAAACCGTATGGGGAGGCGTTGGTGAGTTCCAGTGCCTCGGCCGCTGATCGGACCTCAACCACTGGAACGACAGGCCCGAACGTCTCCTCCTGCTCGATCGCCATGCCGACGGTGACCTCGTCGAGCACCGTGGGCTCGGCGTAGAGCCGAGTCGGGAACCCCGCGGCGCGCCGCCCACCACAGCAGACGCGCGCGCCCCTGACCAGGGCATCAGCGATATGGCGGTCAAACTTCTCAGCAGTCGGCTCGTTGTTCAGCGGGCCCATGGTCGTTGCTGCATCGAAGGGATCGCCGAGACGCACCTTGTCCTTCGTCGCCGCCACGATGCGATCAACAAACTCAGCGCGCACGTCGGCGTGCACCAGGAAGCGCTCGCCGGCGGTGCAGCTCTGGCCTGCGCACAAGTATGCGGCTTCCAGCGCCGCATCGACGGCGAGATCCAGGTCCGCGTCCTCCAGCACAACCATCGGGCCGTTACCGCCAAGCTCCAGGAGTTGCGTTTTGCCCGCGGCCCTGGCGGCGACGCTGGCGCCGGTGGCGACCGAGCCAACGAAGCCGACTCCGGCCACGTCTCGGTGGCCAGCCAGAGCATCGCCCACGACGGCGCCAGGGCCAGGGACAAAGTTGAAGACACCGGCCGGCAGGCCCGAGTCGGCGATGACCTGCGCTAGCACGGCGCAGCAGGCGGTGGTAGTAGGCGCCGGCACCCAGACGATCACGTTGCCGGCCGCCATGGCCGGCGCGATCAGCTCCGCCCCCATTGTGTAGGGCCAGTTCCAAGGGCTGATGACCCCCACGACACCGAGCGGAACCCGGGCGGCCAGGATCCTGCGATCAGCCGAGACGGAAGCTGGCATCGACCCGTCGAGACGCTTGGCGTCCTCGCCGGCCATCCGGAAGTACGCAGCCAGCTCGTCCACCTCATCGTAGGCTTCTGCGGCCAGCGGCTTGCCCTGGTCGAGGGTCAGCACCCTGGCCAGCTCATCGCGCCGCTGCCCGATCTCGGCAACGATTCGCTCGCACCACGCTGCCCGGTCGAATGCCGACGCGCCCGCCCACGCAGGCCATGCAGCGGACGCAGCACCGACCGCTGCGTCAACGTCAGCGACACTGCCAACCGCCACCGAAGCGAACGCCTCGCCCGACGATGGGCTTATGGCGGAGGCGGTCCCGGCGCCGCCAGGCCGCCAGCTGCCGCCTACGTACAGCAGGTGTTGCTGCATGTGCTGCGCCCTCCTCACACGGCAGGAATCCGCCACCTCGGCCGGATGCGCTCTTTCCTCCGTAGAGGCGCAGATCCCGGGAACCTCCGGGCATCCGGCGACAAAGCTGACGGTAGATCTGGACCTGGCCGCCGGGCAAGTTGCGGCCATCAACGGTCACTCGCCACATACCGCCCGTCGGCCACACCGGATGCAGAGGCCAGGAGCGGAGGTGACCACAGGAGGGCAGGTGATTGCAAACTACGGTACGGGCGGCCGATTGCCGTCGGCCAGGCAGTCGGACTGGACTCGGACGATGTCGGCGGTCTCATTGTGGTGTCCGGCAACGTCCCTGGCGGGCACCGAATCGGGTCTGCTCGACACAGACTCAGAGCGGTGAACTGCTGCCAGGAGAGTCTGCAGGTCGGCTGCGAGCTTCGGATCGGATCCGTTGCTGGCAATGACCGCGGCGGCGTTGAGGGTGGAAATGCTGCCGGCTTGCTGGCTCTCCCAGCGGAAGTAGGACTGGCACGCCTGCACAGATGCGATGGCCGGGGCGGGTATCGCCCAGATACCTGGCATCCCCGCCACCGCGATCGCGGCCAGCGCGACAATCGCGCAGGCGACCGCCCTGGCGACCGCGAGGGCCGGCGGCCTGGCAGGCGTCCTCGCGGGCCTGTCTACCGGCCGCTGGATCGGCCAGGGAGGGATGTCGGTGGTGAGCGCGGCGAGATCGGCCCAGGTCCGTGACGTGAGCGCCTGGCCCACCCGCACGTCCAGCTCCTCCTTGTTCAGCCGGCCTTGCACAAATGCAGTTTTGAGCATGTCGAGCACGCGGTCGCGGTCGTCGTCAGAGGCTCTCACCCGGCCACGACCTCCCGTGGTAGCAGTAATCTCCTGTTCCGCTCTCACGGCCGCCTCCTCCGCTGCAAAAAGCAAGCGAACACGCGGTTGCCAGATGCCGCTAACGGTTCCAGGTTAAGACTGTCGTCCGCCGCGTGGCTCGTGCGGGCGAGCCGTTGTCAGTTATTCCGGAGTTGCGTAGCGGTCGGCCACTCTCGGGCCTTTGGGGGACCGCGCAGGGCGCCAAGCTGTCACGAGCCCAATCGTGGGGAGCGGCAGGTCCGGCACCAACTCGGGCTCCCCTCCGGTGGAGGTCTGTCGACGTGGCCGTAGACGTGCGTCACCAGCCGATCGCGAGGGCCAGAGCGAGGTGATCCCCGGTCCTGCCATTAGCCCGTGAGGCTCGGAATGTGACTCGCGTTAGTCGCTAGCAAAGAGTGACCTCGTAAGCGACCTCTCGATCCACAAACTCGCTCCCCACCGTTCATCGCTGCTGTGCAGCGTGACCGGATCGAAGCTCATCACGCCGTCGCCCACGGCGACAGTAATCGCCTCCGGACTAACGCTGACGACCTCGCCCGGCTCGCCGTGATCCCAGTAGGGCGAGCAAACGGTGACACCGTCGCCCACCTTGATGTCACTCATACTGTTGACCGCCTGCCCTTTCGCCCTGCATCAGGCCGCGTTCCGCGTTCTGGACCGACGCCATTTGCGCAGCCAGCGGACCAGCAAGGTAACCAGAGCGCCGGGACAGCCGACAGCAGCGGAACGTCAACGAGAACCGTACCGACGTCTTTGCCAACTGGACTGAGGGTCCAGCAAATCACCGGGCCTCGCCTCGCTGAGCTCGGGCATCGGAGACTCCCAATGTCGTTCTGTGGCCAGGCTGCGCGCTGGACACTGGCAGACACATTGTCCCGTTCTGGCGGTCAAGCGCCGACCCGCCCGGAGCTGGCCGAGGCGGATGCGATCTGCTAGGAGGACGACATGGTTGAGAGGCAGGAGGAACCGGCTGTGACTGACCCCTATGAGCCGCCCCGGCCGCGTGACGACGCCCTCCAGGAGGAACTCGACGCGCTACACGAGCAGGAGCGCGAAGGGCACTCGACGCCAAAAGAGCAACGCCGCGCAGAGCAATTGCAGCGTCGGCTGCGCGTCGACGAGCACGGGGCTGAGGTGCGCGACCGCCGCGAGGAAGATCGCGAGGCAGACCGCCAAGATGAGGAGGAACGCGCCCGCCATCGCCGCTGAGTTCAACGAGCTCGCGGTCGAGGGTCGCGTGCAGCCTTGCGGGACGGGCCGGACGCCCTTAGCGCAGGAAGATCACCACGGTCTGGATGCCATCAGGCGAGCGGAGGCTGCGCCGGTCCAGGCCGGCGGCGGCTTGGCATCGCCTCCGTTCCCAGCAGTTGAGGCGTGGCCTTCGAGGGCCGTGCTGGCTGGCCTCCGCTCCTCCGCCGGCGTTACTCGAGGGAAAGGATGATGCGCTGGTGGACGTTGCCGCTTTCGAGCTGGCGGTGGGCGTCGGCGGCCTGCTGTAGGGGCATGGCTTTGCGGGTGCGCAGGCGGAGCCGGCCCTCGGCCAGCAGGGGCATCGTGTCGTCCAGGGCGCGGGGAGCGCGGTCGGGCGTGGGCTGGGAGAGCGTGACACCGAAGTCAGCGGCGGCGGGTCGGACAAGGTGATGACCCGCTTGGGTCCGCCGGCCAGCGCGATCGCATCGGCGAGGACGCCCGTGCCGGCGGCGTCGAACACGGCGTCCACCGCGCCGAGTGCGCGCACTCGGCCGGGCAGGCCTGCGCCGTACCGCACCGGCGTTGCTCCCAGCAGCCGGGCGAGGGCGTCGTCGTGCTCGCCGACCGCGCTGATCACCTTGATTCCCCGGGCGACGGCGAGCTGAGTCGCGATGATGCCGACGGATCCGCCGCCGCCGAACAGCAGCAGCGTCTCGCCGCTAGTGACGTCCAGCTGCCGCAGCACGCCGGCGGCGGCCTCGGCCGAGGCGGGCAATGCGGCGGCATCGATCCACGACACGGTGTCCGGCTTACGGGTCCAGATCGACGCGACCGCGTACTCGGCGTAACCGGCTCGGCGCGGCCCGCACGTGTCTGTAACTAACATACGTGATACGTCACGCAATTGCAACCGCGTCACACGTCACGTCGTGGTGGCGGAAACTGGCTCCTGAGATGCTGGCGAGTGCACTGGCGCGTATGGTCCGGCAGGCTTAGCGGAGGCCGCGCTTCCGCACTTGCCGCCCGGCCGTAAGCGTGACGCGGCCGCCCGGACTGCGACTCCGGCCAGGCTGCGGCGGTATTGCCAGCGCAGAACCGAGACGGCGGGTCGGGCTTTGTCAGTTGTCTGCTGAGTGCCAGTCGGCTGGCGGCGGCAGCGAGCCCTGTCTGATGATGTTGGCGTACACGCTTTCCAGTGCGTCGCCGAGCGGCCCGACCAGGCCGTCGGGCAGCCCGCCGAAGAACAGGCGCCGCACCAGGTCCACGTGGCCGGGCGCGGCCTCCTGCAGGGCGCGGCGGCCGCGGGCGGTCAGGGTCACCTCGGTCACCCGCCGGTCAGCCGCCGACAGGCCGAGCGACACCAGGCCCCGGTCGCTCATCCGCCGCACGTGGTGGGACACCCGGCTGCGCTCCCAGCCGATCTGGGCCGCGAGCATTGTGATCTGCATCCGCCCCCCGCGCGCGACGCTCAGCGCCGTCAGCACGTCGTAATCGGGCAGCGACATGCCGCTGTCGGCGAGCAGCTGGCGGTTCATCTCGTAGGCGAGGCGCAGCTGCACCCGGATATAGGCCAGCCAAGCCCGCTGCTGGTCCCCCTCGAGCCATCCGCCCGCCGGCGCCGGGCCGCTCCGGCCGGGACGCGACGTACGTGACATATCACCCGAGTGTACCAGCCGCGCCGCCTGGACCTCCAAGCATCCCGCGCGGACGCCGCCGTGATCAGCAGCAAACAGGCCGGGCCGGTTCGTGCGCACGCCGGCCAGGTTCTGTCAGGCCGGCGGAGGTAGCCGGCCGGCGCAGCGGGCAGGAAGCGTGCCGGGGGACCCGCCCCGGCCCAGCAGAAAGGATCAATCCCATGCCCGAAGCCACGGAACTGCTGCACAGCAACCTGCACGAGGTCTTTTCCGAGCGAGACCCCGAACGCCGCCGGGCGGCCATCGCGCGAACCTACACCGAAGACGTCACGTTCATCGACCCAGACGGGCAATTCGCCGGGTGGCAAGCACTGAACGACCAGGCCCAGAAACTCCTCGACGGCCTGCTGGCCGGCTACGTCTTCGAAGAGGACGGCCCCGCCTACGCTGTCGCCGACACCGCCGCGCTGGCCTGGCGTATCGGGCCGCCCGGCAAACCCATCGCCCGTGGACTCGACGTCCTCACCATCCGCGACGGCCGCATCAGCGCCGTACGCACCTTGATCGCACCCGAATCGGACGCCTGAGGTGACCGCGGCTATGGACAATGACCTATTCCGGGCCATAGCCGTATCAGTCCAGGTATGGGGTGGGATAGGAGACTCGGGGTCCATCGATGTCGATCTGCGGAGGCCGGTGGCAGTGAGAAGATCGGTTGGATGCAGCCATCTGAGATTCAGCGCGCGCTGGCTGCGGCTATGTCGACCGCCTCGGCGCTTGACCTGACCGCCGACGACGCGATCGTTCTTCAGGATTCGAACAGGCTCGCTGTCCGCCTGCTGCCGTGTGACGTGCTAGCCCGAGTCGCACCGACAGCGCATCAGGTCGCTCAGTTCGAGGTCGAGCTTGCCCAACGTCTCGCCGAAATCGACAGCCCGGTGGCTGTTCTGGAACCCCGAGTAGAGCCGCGCGTCTATGAGCACGATGGCTTCGTCGTCACGCTTTGGACGTACTACCAACCTGCGACACCTCGGGACGTCTCGTCAGCCGACTATGCGTGTGCACTTGAGCGACTGCATGCCGGCATGCGCAAGCTCGATGTCAGGACGCCGCACTTCACGGATCGAGTGGAGCAAGCTCAGCAGCTTGTGAGGAGCAGTAACCTCACTCCGGAGCTTGCCGACGCGGACCGGGAGCTTCTCATCAACACGCTACGGAGCCGGAGACAAGCGATCGGCGACTGCGGCGCTGCCGAGCAGCTACTGCACGGCGAGCCGCACCCAGACAACGTGCTCAGTACGAAGACTGGTCTGTTGTTCATCGATCTCGAGACGTGTTGCCGTGGCCCTGTCGAGTTCGACGTCGCCCATGTCCCCGAAGATGTCAGCGAGCGCTATGTGGGTGCCGATCAAGAGCTGGTTAGTGAGTGCCGAGTACTTGTTCTTGCCATGGTCGCTGCGTGGCGCTGGGAGCCGGGCGACCAATTCCCGAACGGAAGACGAGCAGCTCGCAAGCTCCTCAGCGCTCTGCGCGAGGGCCCACCGTGGCCGACGCTCGACGTCGTGATGCGCGGACTGCAGGAATCTTGAACCGACCCGAGGCCGAGGACAGGAAAGACATGGCGATAGCAGAGATCACGAAGACCGAGTCGGCGCAGCGGGCAGCCTTGCTGCGGGTTCGTTCCTACGACGTGTCGCTAGACCTGACCCGCGGGGACCGTGAGTTCGGCTCGGAGTCGGTGGTCAGGTTCGACTGTGCTGAGCCAGGCGCGGCCAGCTACGCCGACCTGGTCGCGCGGACCGTGCATGAGATCACGCTCAACGGGCTCCCGCTCGACCCGGTACGGGCCTGCGCCGACGGCCGGATCGCGCTGCCGGACTTGGCCGCCAGCAACGAGCTACGCGTGCGTGCCGACTTCGACTACACCGGCGACGGCTCGGCGCTGCACCGCAGCACCGACTCGGCAGACGGCAGGTCGTACTGCTTCACGCAGCTGTTTCCGGCAGACGCCCGCCGCGTGTTTGCCTGCTTCGACCAGCCCGACTTGAAAGCCGAGTTCGGCATCACCGTCACCGCGCCGGCTGGCTGGGTCGTGCTGTCCAATATGCCCGCACCCGCGGCCGAGCCACGCGGCGATGGCATGGCGGTCTTCCGGTTCGAGCCCACACCGCGGATCTCCACGTACCTGGTTGCGGTTGTTGCCGGGGAGTACTACCTGGTGACCGGGTCACACAGAACCCTGGCCGGGCAGGTGATCCCGCTCGGGGTTGCCTGTCGGCAGTCGCTGGCGCCGCACCTCGAGGCCGACGACATCCTCGGCATCACGAGACAAGGGCTTGACTACTACACGCAGCTATTCGGCAGCGCTTTCCCCTTTCCCAAGTACGACCAGGTCATCGTGCCGGAGTTCCAGGCCGGGGCGATGGAGAACGTTGGCTGCGTGACGTTCTCTGAGGGCTACATCTACCGGTCGAAGGCGACGCAGTCGCGGTATGAGATACGGGCCGTGACGATCCTGCACGAGATGGCTCACCAGTGGTTCGGCGATCTGGTCACCATGCGCTGGTGGGAGGACCTGTGGCTGAACGAGTCGTTCGCCGAGTTCTGCGGCACGCAGGCGGCGGCCGAGGCGACCAGGTTCACCGGCGCGTGGACCACTTTCTGCGCGGGCCGTAAGGTCTGGGGGTACGTGCAGGACCAGCAGCCCTCGACCCATCCGATCGCCGGCGATGTGCCGACGCTGACCGAGGCGCTTTCCAACTTCGACGGGATCAGCTATGCCAAGGGCGGCTCGGTGCTCAAGCAGCTGGTCGCCCACCTCGGCCGAGAGCAGTTCTTCGCCGGGATCAGGGCCTACTTTGCCGCGCACGCCTTCGGGAACGCATCGCTATCCGACCTGCTGACCGCGCTGGAGGTCAGCTCGGGTAAGGACCTGGCCGGGTGGTCCAAGGCGTGGCTTGAGTCGGCCGGGCCGAACACGCTGCGGCCGGACTTCCAACTCGCGGAAGACGGCACGTTCGCCGAGTTCGCGGTGCTGCAGGAGGCGTCGGCTGAGCATCCCACGCTGCGTCCGCACCACTTCGCGGTCGGGCTATACGACCGAGACGACACGGGCAAGCTGGTGCGCGCGCACCGGGCCGAGCTGGACGCGACGGGCAACCGAACAGTAGTGCCCGAGCTGGCGGGCATGGCGAGGCCCGACCTGGTGCTGCTCAACGACGATGACCTCGATTTCGTGATCGGCAGGTTCGACGACCGCTCCCTGGCCACAATGATGACCTCGATCGGCGACGTCACCGACTCATTGGCCCGCGCCGTGTGCTGGAGCGCTGCGCTGGACATGGCGATCCAGGGAGAGCTGTCAGTGCCCGGCCTGGTCGCTGTCATCGCGGCGGGGATGGGCGCGGAAACCTCGGTCCAGGTCGTGCAGACCGTGCTGAGCCTCGTCCAGCGGCTGATCGAGATGGCCGCGGACCCGGCGGAGGTGCGCGGACTGCGGGCGGCACTGGCCGGCCCGGCGCTCGCCTTGCTGCGCCGCGCCGAGCCGGGCAGCGACTGGCAGCTGGCGTGGGCGCAGCTGCTGAGCCGGACCGCGGTCACGCCGGAGCAGCTCGACGTGCTGGCCGGTCTGCTGGACGGCGGCGCCGCGTTCGACGGGCTGCCAGTCGGCCCGGAGCTACGCTGGCCGGTGTTGCGTCGGCTAGCGGTGACCGGCCGAGTCGGTGATGAGCAGATCGACGCTGAATTGGCGCGGGACAGCACCGACGCGGGACAGCACCAGGCGCGCGGCTGCCGCGCTGCGATCGGCGATGCGGTTCACAAGGCTGAAGCCTGGCGGCTGCTAGCCGAGTCCGACGAGCTTGGCACCGACGGCATCCTGGAGGTCGCGGCCGGCTTCGGCCAGCCTGAGCACGCCGCGCTGCTCGCGCCATACGCGGAGAAATACTTCGAGCAGCTGCCGGCCATCTGGAGTACCCGGCCTGGCATGCTGCGCATCGTGCTCGGCCGCCTACTGTTTCCGTACACCGCGGCCTCGCCCGAGCTGCTGCAGCGGACGGACGAGTTCCTGGCCACGGCCGACCTGGACCCAGGCCTTGCCAGGGCAGTTATCGAAGGCAGGGACGTAGCCGCCAAGGCGCTGCGCGCCCGCGCGCTTTCTGGCCGCAGTCAGAGCCTTCACGACGCCTAGCGCCAGATGGCCGTTCGGAACAGGTAGTCGCGGTAGCTTTCCTCCGGTGCCCGGCCTGGATTCAGCAGGCCTGCTTCCTGGCCCGTCCAGGGCTCGCGGGGTCGGTGCAGAGCCTGCCAGAACGGTGCGGTGATCGCTTCCCCTCGGCGGGCTAGACGCCGCGCGATGCCCACGAGCGGCGGGCCAGGTTCGCGAGACAGCACGTGAGAGTGCATCGAACTTCCTCCTCGTTGCGGGCGCTCTGTGGGCCCGCGCGAGCCACACTGGCCGTAAGGCCGCTTGCGCTACATCAGGCAGATGCCCTGTTCTGCTGGAACTCCGGCCTTAGCTGGCCCTCACGAGGCTCAGCGTCGGCAAACTTGGCCTGAGCTTCCGTTCGAGCAGCGCCGGCAGGAAGTTCCTAAAGATCATCCTTGAGGATCTGCTCGACCACCTCGTGGACTGGCCACCGCCAGCCGAAACGGGTGCGGGCCGCCTCGGCGGCGCCGGGACCTTTGAGAAGGGTCATGAGCGCCTTCCACAGCGCCCAGCCGCGCGCACGGGCCCAGGTTCCGTCATCAACGGCCATCTGGTCCCGGAAGGCGGCCCGGCTGTTTCCTGGGAACGCCGTCCAGGCAATGGCCAGGTCACACGCGGGGTCGCCGACGGCGCAGCCGCCGAAGTCAATCACCGCGCTGAGCCGGCCGTTCAGGGCCAGGACATTGGAGGGAGTCACATCGCCGTGCAGCCATACCGCTGGGTGCTGCCAGGTGGTCAGGACCGCCGCATCCCACACGGCTGCCGCGCGGCGGCCATCGATGCCGGTGCCCAGCGCCGCGATGGCGGAGCGCGTGTCGGCGGCGTAGACGCCAGGGTGCGCGCCACGGAGGAAGTTGTGCGCCCCCGGCGGGGGCCCTCCCGTGGGGTCAGCGTCCGCCAGTTGCGAAAGAAAACGAGCCAGGTCTGTGGCGAAAGCCGGGAGATCTCCCACCCGGTCCCCGGTGGCCGGCTCGCCGGGCAGCCACCGGCGAACTGACCACGGCCTAGGAAACAGATCGCTCGGACTGCCGAGGGCTAGCGGTTCAGGAATCGGCACGTGCAGCTGGCGGGCGAGCACGGGAAGCCACCGGTGCTCCTTGTCGATCTGCGGTGCACATTCCTGCGTGCTCGGGAGCCGGACCGCCATACTCTCGCCAAGGCGGAAAGTCCGGTTGTCCCATCCGTCGATCTCTACCGGGCGGATGGTGAGGTAGGACCAGGCGGGGAACTGCGCGGCGATCAACGCAGCCACCAGCGGCGCGGAAATCACCACATCAGTCACGGCGAGCATCTTCTGGGCTGGCCCGAACAGACGCAAACAGTTTTTGCAGAGACCACCGCGGCTAGTCAGACGGAGCCCGAGAAGGCGAAGGAGAGCGTTACGGGAAATTTGCCGGAAAGGTTCACGACGCTGACGGCCATGTAGGTGGCAGAGTGACTCAGACCGGTGAGGAGCCCCTGTGCCCGATCACGATCCCAGCTGGGAGCACCGCGAGCAGCGGTTCGGTGCCCTGTACCGGGAGCACTACCGCAGCGTCTGGGCTTACGCGGTGCGCCGCCTCGAGAGCCAGGCGGACGCGGGTGATGTCGTGGCGGATGTGTTCACCATCGCGTGGCGGCGGCTGTCCGAGGTCCCCGATCCGCCCGGCGACCTTATGTGGCTGTACGGGGTAGCGCGTCGGGTCGTCGCGGGGAAGCGGCGCAGCGCCCGGCGCGTGCGCGATCTCCTGGCGCGCCTGCAGGCGAACCCCGTGACCGCCTCGACGGGCGGCGGCGATCTGTTGACGGACCGGCTGCTAGAGGCTGTTGCCCGGCTCCGGCCGGCAGAGCGTGAGGCGATTGCGCTCGTACACTGGGAGCAACTGTCGCATGACGAGGCTGCGCGTGTGCTGGGCTGCTCGGCTAATGCGGTCGCGATCCGGGTACACCGGGGACGCAGTCGACTGCGACGGGCGCTTGCCGAGCTAGCTGAGCCAGAACGCGCGCAGGCTGCCGTCGCGGTAGAAGTCCACTTGAACGTAGGTAACCACGACATCGCGGTTCTGCGGCGCGTTCGTCAGCGTCAAGTCGTAGGCGGCCGGGGTACTGCTCGCAACGGGGTGCACTTCGAGAGCAGGTGGACCGGCGTGAGCGAGGGTGACGGGGACGGGGACGGGCCTAAGGTGCCGGTGCTTGGATGCGCCGCGCTGCACCCAGCCACGCCGGGCGCAACCAGGCCAATCCACGCAAGGCGCCGCATGGCGCTGATCGTAGTTGCGCGGCTACCCGTAGGCCAGCCCCCTCCGTGGCCGTGGTGGCATGCGGCCGCTACCGCGATCTTGACGTCCTGCGGGATCGAGCGGGGGTTGCGCTCGCCTACGGCACCGCGCACCGGGAGGACTGGGGCCGGCACCCACAACTGCCAGCCAGGAGGCGGGGTTTAGTCCCGGCTAACCGTCTTATGACCTGGATGGATACTAGGCCAGCTCGACTCGGCTTATCACACCCCGAGCGGCTCGATTCCTGACCACTAGCGCCCTGGTCTTGTGGACGCTCTGGTGTCCTCGATGCAGGCCGCAGGGCTGCTCGGCGAGGATCATCCAGAAGCCACATTCCTGCACATGCTGCTTCGCGCAGACGTCCGTAATGCGGTCGGTCACGCTGCCTCCTGGGAACTGGCCGCGTACGCCTTCACGGAGATCGTCCTAACGTCGTTCCCAGGTGCTTTTTCGAGCGTCCGCCGGAAAGACTCCGGCCGGGTCCACATTGAACAGTACGAGGAAGCGTGTGTCATAGCCCTATGACGCGCTCAGCCACCCAGTGGTTCCCGTCCCAGTGGTAGAAGTACGTCTCTTACCGTCCTCAACCCGAGTGAGCCCACGTTTTTCCGCCACTGAGTCTCGGGCCTTCCGGCACGTTGGCGCTTTTATTTGCAGAGTGCATTCCGGTACTCGCGGAGAGACAGGCTTAGGCCGGCTAGCTCGCGCACTTCCTCGATGCTGTACGCGAGTGCTAGCTTAACGTCGTTGTCGCTGGTCAAGACCGGTGGGCGCAACTGGGATCGAACCAGTGACCCCTCGCTTGTAAGGCGCGTCCACTCAGCTGCCAGACGTCGGCCAGCGTGGCCTGGCGTGGCGTTGACCTGCTGCGATATTCGCTGGACGTAGCTCTATGTAGCCTGACGCAGGTTGCCGTTGGTTCTTGGTTTGGCTCTTTGAGTGTCACCTCCTCCGCACAGCACCGCACTGCCAGCGGTGACCGAGCGCGCCTGGTCAGGCGTTCGGCTGATGGTAAATGTCGCTGCGATGATCGACGTCAAGGACATGGACGGTACGGGCGGCCTCATCGATGCGGTAGACGATCCGGTAAGTGCCGCGCCGGGCGCCGTGACAGCCGGCCAGCGGGCCGAATAGCGGCTTGCCGACGCGCTTCGGATTGACAGCCAGTGCGGCTTCGCAGAACTCCAGGACCGCGGCGGCGACGGACTCGGGCAGCCGCTCGGAGATAGCGCGCCGGGCGGCGGGCTGGAAGCGGATGTCGTACCGCTCGCCCGGCGGGATGGTCACCGGCCGGTGGCGCGGCGCCGGGCCAGGTCCTGCCGGACAGTCGCCAGGTCGGCGCCGGGCTCGCCCCGGCCGAGAGCGGCCAGGCTCTCGGAGATCCGGGTGACGGCGTCGCTGTCGGCGAGGATCTCTAGGGTCATCTCCAGCCCGTCGAGGTCATCGACCGACAGGAGCACAGCCTCGGCCTCACCGTTGCGGGTCAGGGTGATCCGCTCGTGCTGCAGCCGCACCCGCCGCGCGAGCTCCGACAGCCGGGCCTTCGCTTCTGACAGCGACACGGGAGTGGACGCGATGCTCATAGTCTGAAGTATAGACCACACTAGTCAAGGTTCGGACTAACCGAGGAGACGGCGTCCGCCCGCCGCGGATCCTTGACGCGGCTGTTCCTCGCCGGGCCGATCTCACAATTCACCCAGTTCTGCTGAGTCACGAGGTCTACCGGCGAATGTCACCGGACGCGCTGGGTCACGAGCCGTCACAACCCCGTGTCGCCGAGGAACTTGAAACGCCCCCGGCGATCTTGGCCGGCGTCATGGCGGCGATTTCTGCCGGGTCGAAGCCGGGAACAGGCCGACCTTTGATCATCTGGCTGAACGGCGCCTTCGGCAGAGCGCCTTGATCTGCTTATCCACCGTGCGGGCGGCATCTTTGATGAGCCGGTTGCTCGCGCACTGTCAAGGGCGAGAGCTGCCTCGCTCCATTTGCCGGTCGTCAACGGAGACAACGAACCGTAAGCCCAACGGCCGACGGTCCTCGCGCGGAATCGTGCTCGGTGCCCTTGGAATGCCGCTCCAGAGCGTGCGGAAGTCGGCAATCGCCCGCGTCTGGCCATGCACGTACATCCACGCCAGGTAGCTGCCGCCCTGGCTGACGTCGGACCAGCGAGACCCACGGCTGACATCGTGCGGCGCCGAGTGCCGGGCCAAGGCGCGGGTCAAGGGCACTATTGCGGGAAGGATGGCGGGATGACCGAGGAGAACATGCCTGCGAACCGAAGGGACAGACCAAGGCAACAGCCCAAAAGCGCCCAGCAGACCGGCCTTGCGGACGACGCGGCAGAACAAAAGCTGGATCCGGCGTCGCTCGGGGAGGCATTCTCGCGCACGCATCACGTGCTCTGGCTGGAGTTCGGGAACCGGAACGACTTCGATGACCCGCGCCAGGAGTGGCGGCGGTTGTTCTCGGAGTTGCTAGGCACCTTCGCGCTGGTCCTAGTCGCCGCCGGCGGCGGTCTCCTGCACGCCAAAGGACAGATCAGCCTCGCCGCGGCGGTCGTCGCGCCCGGCCTGATGGTGATGGCGATCATCTTGTTCATGGGCGCGGTCTCCGGCGCCCACCTCAATCCGGGTGTGTCCCTTGCCTTCGCGCTGCGCGGGGACTTCCCGTGGAAGCGCGTTCCCGGTTACATCATCATCCAGCTCGCCGGCGCGACGCTGGCCGGCCTGTTCCTGCGCTGGATCTTCGGGAACGTCGAGCATCTCGGGGCGACGCTGCCAGGCCCTGGCTACAAGAATTGGCAGGCCCTGCTGATGGAGATCGTGCTCACCGCGCTGCTAGTCAGCGTCATCCTCGGCACCGCGTCCGCCGCGCAGAACGTCGGCGCGGTCGCCGCGCTCGGCGTCGGCGGCTACATCGCGCTGGCTGGCTTGTGGGCTGCGCCGGTCAGCGGTGCCTCGATGAACTCGGCCCGTTCCTTTGGTCCCGCCCTGGTCAGTGGAGATTTCACTAGCTACTGGGTGTATATCGCCGGGCCGATCGCGGGCGCGCTGATCGCCGTGGGCTTCGCGATGGTGCTGCGTGGCCGCGGCGGCGGTGCCATCGGGCGCGCCGCCGGTTCCGGCGTGCTCGACGAAGGAGCGCTCGCCGCCAAGGCCAGACTGTCTCAGGAGATCGAGCAAGGCAAGGTAGCCCCTCCGGGCACCGCTGACACCGACACGCCCCAGAGCGGGCAATGACGGACGTCACGCTCAGCAGCCGGAGCGACGGCCAGCGAGGCAGGGTTTCGAATCACCGGCCCGCAGCACGGAACCCCGTGGGCCACCCAACTGCAAAAAGATCTGCGCGCCTAGGAACTTGGGCCTCGGCCGCGCCCTCACCGCCAGAGATTGGCAGTTTGGCGATTCGCTTGCCGCGTGCGTCCGGCATCGTAGAGCCGGTTAGCTCACTGAGAGGCCCGAACGCACCTCACCGGGCGACCGCTGCGTCGCCCATCTGCCGCTCAGTCAGATGAGACGTACGCATAAGTGATCCGGCGCCAGCGGTCACGGCCGCGCGAGACTAGATAGCGCAGACCGAGCTTGGCAGGCGCCTTGAGCGGTCGACACAGAATCCGCGGGAACCATATGTGACTCCGCGCATAAGTACGCGCGAACGCAAAGCGCTCTCATGCATGACCGGTTACCCGGTGGGCGCGCCTGGGGTCCGGATGGCCGTGCATTGAGGTGCCTCGATCCGGCCCAGCCTCGCGAGCCACGCGGATACGTCGTCGATCTCGCGATCATGGTTCTGCCGCGTCCCGGGCCCGGCCGCAGGCCAGGCTGAGCACTCGCCCAGAAGCGAGTGCGTTCAGCGGGTCGGTGCCGCCTGGTGCGGCCTGATCAGCATTGCAGGCAGCAGCCGATTGGCTCCCCGGCTCCAGTCAAAGCGACCAGATACTCAAACGCCAAGACGAAATATCCTCTTCAACTGCACGACTCTGTGGGCGCAACTGGGATCGAACCAGTGACCCCTCGCTTGTAAGGCGAGTGCTCTACCGCTGAGCTATGCGCCCGCGCCCGTGGTCGACGGGAGACCGCACAAGCGTACCGGTCGCCGGGGACTGGCGCTTCCGCCCTCAGCCCAGGCCGGGAACGGGGCCGCCACCGCCAGCCGTCGGCCTAATCGCTAGCGGCCGCCGGCGTGCTCAAAAGTCGATAAATTGATCTAGTGATAACTCGCCCGTCTAGCAGAGCGGACTAGCTCAGATACTGTGCTGCCAGCGAAGCCACCTCATCGGCGATGCTGAGCCGATTCTCAAGCCGTGCCAGCCGTGCGTCCATGATCGGACCGCTGACGCCATCCGCCAGCGCCAGCTCCACGTGAATCGCCCCGACCACTGCCGCCGAGTACCTAACTGCCTCCGGCAGCAACGCCAGCTCGGCCGGCGACAAGGTCCGCGTGCTCGCGTAGCCGCGGGCCGTCGCAGCGATCCGGTCCTCGTCCGGTGATATCAGCCACGCTTCCGGATCCAGATCGGGCGCAGCCGAGTTCAGATGGCATTCCATAAGGCAGTTGCCAAGGTCGAGCACGGCGAGGCCAAGTCCGCTCGTCTCCCAGTCGATCAGCGTGACCGAGCCGCCACCGGGCGGCTGCACCGCGTTCCGCGCCCACACGTCGCCGTGCACGATTGTCTCAGGCACAAAGGACGCGGCCGCGTCGACTCCGAGCACCGTCTGCCGGAACGTCTCGCACATAGTCGCCCACTCCCCCGGCACCTTGTCCGCGACCGCATCGAGCCGGGCTAGGGTCATCGGCACCGCCACCGCAGGATGGCGTGAGGCAAGGCTCGCGCCCCGACCGCCCGCGATGACGCGGTGGAGTAGCCCTAGCGTGCCGCCAAGCGCCCGAAGCTCATCGAGCGTTGGCGTCAGCACCGAGCCGGAAGCATAGGTAGTCGCCCACGCCAGCCATGGCCCAGCGACGGCGACGAGCTCGCCCGCGCGCGTCAGCACCGGGCGGGGCGCGCGATACCCCGCCGCTGCGAGGACGGCCAGCGTCCGGGCGCGCCCGAGCAGCCAGTCCAGCACTGTCTCGGTGAACGGGCCACGGGCATCCACGGGCACCGCTCCCTCGGCCCGGTACGCGCGCAGCAACTGCGCTGACCCGTCAGCGAGGCTGAGCTTGTAGCTGATCCGCGCCTCGTGCACGGATCCCGCCACCACCTCGATGTCCGCAGGCGGGACCGACCGCTCGTGATATTCATCCAGCAGCCGGCCGATCACCGCAGCATCTGTCACCAGCGGGTCGCCACCGCGCCCAAGGCTGAAGCAGCCAATCCGGTCACGACATCGCGTGCCGACGCCTGCTCGGCCCAAGCACCTTCGCCAGTGCCCGCTCGACCTCGTCGGCTAGGTCAGCGACCGCACCATCGCCGAGCATGAACGCGTCGCTCAGCGCGGGCTCACCTGGCTGGCTGACGGCTCCACAGTCGCGGCACTCGACCTCGCCGAGCCGGCGGACCAAGTGCACGCTCCCACACACCTGGCACCGGTCGAGCTCCCCAGTCCAGTCGAACGCAGCCTGGCAGTCCGGGCAGATCAGGACCTGCCTGTCTGCGCGCACGCCCCGCCGCCAGGGACTCTCACCCCGGTCAGGGTCTACCTGCCGTGTACCGCACCGATAGCAGGGCATCCAGCCTGTCCCGATTCTGCCGTGGCCACCAGAAGTGCGCCGGCCGATGACCGGCTTGCCGGAGCTAGCTCAGCTCGGCGAGTGCCTTCTGGTAGTCGGCGATCTCTCGTGCCTGCGGGATGGGGTTAACGACCTTCCACCGCACGACGCCGTCCTTGTCGATGATGAAGGTGCCGCGGGCAGCGACGCCCATCTTGTCATCGAAGACACCGTAGGCCTTGGCGACCTCACCATGCGGCCAGAAGTCAGCGAGCAATGTGAAATCGAAATGATCCCGCTCGGCCCAGGTTCGCAACACGAACGTCGAATCGACCGAGACCGCGAGCAGTTCGACGTCATCACGGGTGATCTCCGGGAACTGATCCCGGATCGCGCACAACTCGCTGCTGCAGACGCCGCTGAAGGCCAGCGGGTAGAACACCAGCACGACGTTCTTGCTGCCCCGGAAGCTGGATAGGCGCACCGGCGTGCCGTGCTGGTCCTTCAGCTCGAAGTCAATGGCCTGATCGCCGACTTCAACCGCCATGTACTGATCCTCTCAGCGCGGATGTGATGGGGACCGCTCGCAAGCGGCTCGCGCGGAACCGGGACCGGCCACCTGCCGACCGCGATCACCGAACGGACTCAGTGTGCCATCAGGCCGCTGCCAGGCAGGAACCGGCTGGCCAGGACCCGACGACGAGGCGCGAGCGAATCAGCGGCGAGCCTTGGGGGCGACCAGGCGCGTAGCTGACCAGTTGCGTCCGGCGCTGACAGTCGAAGTCTGGGACAGGCCGGCAGTGGGAGCAGCTTCACCTATCTCACTCGGCTCCACATGACCGTCACGGCCGGTCTTCGGCGTCAGTAGGACGATATAGCCGCCATCTGCTAGCGGTGTGAGCGCATCCACCAGGGCGTCGACGAGGTCGCCGTCGCCGTCCCGCCACCAAAACAGGACGCCGTCCACGACATCGTCGTAGTCCTCATCGACGAGCTCAGCGCCTTCCAGCGCGGCGACAGAATCGCGCAGCGCCTCGTCGACGTCGTCGTCGTATCCGATCTCTTGCACCACGTGGCCTGGCTTGATGCCAAGCCGCTCAGCCAGGTCACGCTGATCCTGTGCCTGGCCCGCGGTCGCGCTCACTAAAGTCCTCCTGATCCTTTCCGCCCCGGCTCACCAACAGGTCCCTAGAACTCGGCACATGCCCAGGTCCGGTTCCGGCTACACAGCCGCAGCGTTGTCGCTGTCCTTGATCGGACAGTCCACACTGGGTCGGCGCGGTGCGCAAGTCACAATTAGCGCGCACGACGAATTACCTGCCCAGCAAGCCATACAGAGGGCCTCCGCGCGCCGCCGCGCCGCCGTTATTGGCGATAAGCGCCCTATGTGAGCTGCGCCACCTTGGCCCCTCAGCGGGCCGGTTACCAGTGGGTAGAGTCGCGTTTCCTCGCGGCAGGTACGAGGATTAGAGGAGGACAACCCGACTGGACGTGGCCAACGGCGGCCGCGTCCGCCTATGCCGTGGCGCGCAGCGAGTCGATCCGCACGCGCCCGGCGGAATGCGAGGAATCACCCGTGGCCTCCGGACGCCAGCGCTTCTCCATCATCAGCGACGGACTGCCCACCCAGCTGCCGGATATCGACCCGGACGAGACCAGGGAATGGGTGGAGTCCTTCGATGACGTCGTCCGGACCCACGGTCGGGCCCGTGCCCGATACGTCATGCTCAGGCTCCTGGAACGGGCCCGCGAGCAGCAAGTCGGCGTGCCTGGCCTGCGCAGCACCGACTACATCAACACCATCGCGCCGGAGCGCGAGCCCTGGTTCCCCGGCGACGAGTACGTCGAGCGCCGCATCCGCGCCTACATCCGGTGGAACGCGGCCATCATGGTCAGCCGGGCCAACCGCCCGGGCCTTGGCGTCGGCGGCCACATCGCGACGTACGCGTCGGCCGCGAGCCTGTACGAGGTGGGCTTCAACCACTTCTTCCGGGGCAAGGACCACGGCGAGTCGGGCGACCAGGTCTTCTTCCAGGGCCACGCCGCACCCGGCATCTACGCCCGTGCCTTCCTCGAGGGCAGGCTCACTGAGCACCAGCTCAACGGCTTCCGGCAGGAGCTGTCCCACCCCGGCGGCGGCCTGCCGTCCTACCCGCACCCGCGGCTCATGCCCGACTTCTGGGAGTTCCCGACCGTCTCGATGGGCCTCGGCGCCATCAACGCAGTGCACCAGGCCCGGTTCAACCGCTACTTGCTGGCACGCGAGCTCAAGGACACCAGCAGGTCCCATGTCTGGGCGTTCCTAGGCGACGGCGAGACCGACGAGCCCGAGGTACGCGGCGCGATCAGCCTGGCGTCCCGCGAGGAGCTCGACAACCTGACGTTCGTGATCAACTGCAACCTGCAGCGGCTCGACGGGCCGGTCCGCGGCAACGGGAAGATCATCCAGGAGCTCGAGGCCGCGTTCCGCGGGGCCGGCTGGAACGTGATCAAGGTGATCTGGGGCCGGGACTGGGACCCGCTGCTGGCTAAGGACACCGACGGTGTCCTGGTCAACAAGATGAACACGACGCCAGATGGCCAGTTCCAGACGTACGCGGTCGAGTCCGGCGCCTACACCAGGGAGAACTTCTTCGGCGGCGACCCGCGCCTGCGCGCGATGGTGGAGCACCTGAGCGATGACGAGATCCGCAATCTCTCTCGCGGCGGGCATGACTACCGGAAGGTCTACGCAGCCTTCAAGTCGGCGACCGAGCACGTCGGCCAGCCGACGGTCATCCTGGCCCACACGATCAAGGGCTGGACGCTCGGGCCTGACTTCGAGGCCCGCAACGCTACCCACCAGATGAAGAAGCTGACCGTCGCCGAGCTCAAGGAGTTCCGCGACCGGCTCTATCTGGAGATCCCCGACGCCGCGCTGGAGGCTGAGCTTCCGCCGTACTACCACCCGGGCGAGAAGTCCGACGAGATCCAGTACATGCGCGAGCGCCGCGCAGCGTTGGGCGGCTACCTGCCGAGGCGGGTAGTACGGGCCAGGCCGCTCGCCCTGCCGCCGGACTCGGTCTACGACGAGCTGCGCCGCGGCTCCGGCAAGCAGCCGGTCGCGACCACCATGGCCTTTGTCCGGCTGCTCAAGGACCTCATGAAGGACCCGGAGATCGGTGACCGGTTCGCGCCGGTGATCCCCGACGAGGCCCGGACCTTCGGCATGGACTCGCTGTTCCCGACGGCCAAGATCTACGACCCGCAGGGCCAGACGTACGAGGCCGTGGACCGCAACCTGCTGCTCTCCTACAAGGAGTCCAACCGCGGCCAGATCCTGCACGAGGGCATCAGCGAGGCCGGCGCGATGGCCTCGACGACAGCCGCAGGGTCCGCGTACGCCACGCACGCCACGCACATGATCCCCGTCTACATCTTCTACTCGATGTTCGGCTTCCAGCGGACGGGCGACCAGATGTGGGCGCTGGGCGACCAGCTTGGCCGCGGCTTCCTGCTCGGCGCTACAGCGGGACGCACGACGCTGACCGGCGAGGGCCTCCAGCACAACGACGGGCACTCGGTCCTGCTCGCGTCTGTCAGCCCGGCCTGCGTCAGCTACGACGCGGCCTGGGCATACGAGCTGGCCTACATCGTCAAGGACGGGCTGCGCCGGATGTACGGCTCGACGCCGGACCATCCTGACGGCGAGGACATCTTCTACTACCTCACCGTCTACAACGAGCCCTACGTTCAGCCCGCCGAGCCCGCCGACTACGAGGGCGGCTCCGCGGCGCTCGAGCGCGCGATCCTGCGCGGCCTGTACCGCTACTCCGGCCCGCCTGAGTTGCCTGCTGAGGCTGTCCCGCCCGCGGGCGCCGCCTCCACGACTGGCGCTTCCACCACGGGCGCTTCCACCACGGGCGCTTCCACCACGGGCGCTTCCACCACGGGCGAGCATCCGCAGGCGCAGATCCTCGCATCCGGGGTGGGGCTCCGGTGGGCGCTGGACGCACAGCGCCTGCTGGCCGACGACTGGGGCGTCAGGGCGGGAACGTGGTCGGCTACGTCCTGGACGGAACTCCGCCGCGAGGCCCTTCAGTGCGAGGAATGGAACATGCTCCAGCCGGATGCCGAGCAAAAGATCCCCTATGTAACCCGCGCCCTGGACGGTCACCCCGGTCCAGTGGTCGCGGTGAGCGACTGGATCCGCGCGGTGCCCGACCAGATCGCCCGCTGGGTGCCGACGCCGTTCACCTCGCTCGGGACTGACGGCTGGGGCTTCTCGGACACCCGCCCGGCAGCTCGCCGGTTCTTCCACGTCGACGCCGAGTCGATCACAGTCGCGGTGCTCGGCGAGCTGGCCAGGCTAGGCGAGGTCAAGCCCGAGCTCGTCGCGCAGGCGATCTCGAAGTACGGCCTGGACATGGCCGTGAGCGACACGCTCTAGAGATGGCCTACCGGCTGCGGATGAGTGCGGAGCTCGGCGACTGGCTCGCCGAGCTCAGCACCTTCCACCCAGCCAGTGCCGCCGAAGTGGCAGCCGCGCTCGTCTCGGTCATGACCGCCAACGACCCATCCAGCCTGCCTGTCGTCGGTCAGCCCGCAGCGGACCCGATCGATCCGCGAGAAGTAGTCGATGACCTCTATCAGACCTCGCTCGACGCACTCCAGCGCGTGCGGAGCGAGGTTGCCGAGGCGTCCTGGAAGACCGTGGCCGCCAAGCAACTGCTCGCAGACCTGGACAAAGACACGCCGCCGGATCCAGCCGTGCGGGCGTGGCTGAGCCGGGCGCTGACCGACGCCCGGCGGCACGAGGCCCGTCTCACGGCCCGCAGCAAGCGGCTGGAGCGGGAGGTTGAGGCGTTCAGGACCACCAAAGAGACGGCGAAGGCGATGTATACGGCGGCCCAGGCGACCGTGCGGATCCGGGACGCCATCGACGCCGCAACCGGTGCAGAATCCGTGCCGGAAGGTGAGGATCGGCTTGCCGCTCAGCGCCGGGCCGTCGCGTCGGCCGAGGCAAACCTGCGGGCCGTGGCCGAGCAGGCGGCACGAACATTGCGTGAAATCCTCGATCTTGCCGGACCAGACGCGGGAAAGAGCGATAGCGCCCAGTCGGCTAGCGCAGTCGCCGATGTGCTGGAGCTGCGAGCCGATGCGCTCGGGCGTGATGTGCGCTTGCTGCTGGCTGTCGAGCCAGCTGATGCCATCACGTTGCTTGCCGCGCTGGACGGCGAGGATGCGATCGCCGAGCACAGGGCACAGGCGATCGATTTGGCTGGCGACCTGCTGGCAGACATCCGGGCCGGGGACTGGCCGCCGGCTGACGCCCTGAGCGCTGCGGACCTTGCAGTCACATTCGCCGACGCGGCCACGTTCCTAGAACGGTTCTTCCCGGCGGACGGTGGCGCTATCGCCGAGCGCGCTGCCGCGCTCGCGGTGGCGCAGTCCCTGGCGGGCCTCCGCAGCGGCATCGGCATGAGCATGGCAGACCTGTCGGTCGAGACCGGCATCACCGAGGAGCGACTCCGAATCATAGAGGAGGGCGGCCTCCGGGTGGCTCAGGTATACGAGGCGGTGGCTTACGTCCGCGCGCTCGGCGGCCGGCTCACATTCACCGCGGAGCTCGGCGAGTCGGCGCCAGTGCAGCTGACCTGATCGCGCCGGGACGCGTGCGCCGAAGTCGATCGCCTAGGGTTGGCGCCGTGCTCTTCGTCCCTGCTGCAGCCCTCCGATGACCCTCAACGCAGCAGCAGCCCTGCGGCCCCTTCGATACCGGAACTTTGCCGTGCTGTGGACTGCGAGCCTGATCTCGAACATCGGCTCGTGGATGCAGACGGTGGCCGTCGGCGCGCTCGTCATCTCGCGGACCGGGCAAGCGAGCTGGGCGGTCCTGGTTGCGGCCGGCGCGTTCCTGCCGATCGGCCTGCTGTCACCGCTGGGTGGCGCCCTGGCCGACCGGCTGCCGCGGCGCCCGGTAATCGCGGCCGGCAACCTGGCTGCCGGGCTAATCGCCGCTGTCATCGCGATTCTGGTCGCCGCCGGGCATGCAGGGCCATACGTCCTGCTCGGGCTCGTCACGCTGCAGGGCTCGGCCTCGGCGCTGATCGGGCCGTTCAGCCAGGCGATCCTGCCGGATCTGGTGCCGAGGTCGGAGTTCCTGGCGGCTTCTTCGCTCAACTCGGCCCAGTGGAACGCGGGCCGCATCGTCGGGCCGGCGCTGGCAGGCGCGACGGTGGCAGCGTTCGGCTTCGCGGCCAGCTTCACGGCCAACGCCGTCTCGTTCCTTGCTGTCGTCGTGGCCTTGCTGTTCGTCCGGCTCGGGCCGCCGCCGGGGAGCCAGGATGGCCTCCTCAGCTCCATGCGGGCCGGGCTGCGCGCCGCCTGGGCCCAGCCGTCCTGCCGCGCCGCCACCATCGCGATCGGCACGGTAGCGCTGCTGGCCGCGCCGTTCATCGCGCTCGTTCCGGCCGTCGCGCTCAGCCTGACCCACGGCGGTGCCACATCGGTCGCGGCCGCGACTGCTGCGCTGACCACGGCGCAGGGCCTGGGAGCTGTGGCCGGCGCGCTGCTGCTGCCGCCGCTGGCGGTGCGATTCGGCCGCGGCGCGATGCTGGGCTGGAGCCTGGGGTTGCTGCCGGCCATCCTCATCGGGTACGGCGCCGCCCCGTCGCTGTGGCTGGCCGTCGCGGCGCTATTCGGAGTAGGACTTGTTTACATGGGTGTGCTGTCCGGCCTGCAGACCGTCGCGCAGCTGCACGCGCCGGCCGCCTACCGCGGCCGGGTGCTCAGCTTCTTCCTGGTCGCGCTCGGCGTGGCCTATCCGCTTGGCGCTCTTGCTCAGGGCCCCGTCGCCGACCACATCGGCGTGGGCTGGACGACGGTATCGGCGGCGCTGACGCTCGGCCTGATCTACCTGCTCATGGCGTGGCGGAAGCCGGGGTTCGTCCGGGCCGTCCTCGCCACCGAGCCCACGACTGACAGCGGCATGCTGACACAGCCCAGCCCGGACATGGCACGCTGAAGTCATGGCAGTGCAGCCTAAGGACGCAGGGCAGCCCAAAGATATGGGAGGGAACGCCACCAGCAACGGGGCATCGGCGGCGCTCGGCCGGGTCCGCGATGAGACGATCGCCCGGCTGGAAGCTTCCATGGGCGCGCTCGGGACCGCGGCGATCCTGTCGATGGACCGGCGGCTCCCCTGGTTCCGCAGCATGTCGGCCGAGAACAGGTCCTGGCTCGGCCTGGTCGCTCAGGCGGGTGTGGCCGCGTTTCTCGACTGGATCAAGCACCCGGAGCGGACCAGGCCAGCTGTAGCTGGCGAGATCTTCGGCACCGCGCCGCGCGAGCTAGCGCGGGCGGTGACGCTCCAGCAGGCGGTGGAGATGGTCCGCGTCATCGTCGACGTGGTGGAATCGCAGGTCGACGAGCTAGCTGCGCCCGGCGGCGAGGCTGAGCTCCGGGAGGCGGTGCTCCGGTACACCAGGGAGATCGCCTTCGGCACAGCGCGGTTCTACGCGCGGACTGCCGAAGCCCGCGGCGCCTGGGACGCCCGCCTGGAGGCTCTGGTCGTCGAGTCCCTGGTCCGCGGCGAGGTCGACGAGGGCCTGCAGTCCTGGGCCTCGGCGCTGAACTGGTCCTTCAGCCCGGTCACGGTGATCGTCGGCACCGCGGACGAGAGCACGCCAACCGGCGCCGAGGCGCTGATCGACGAGTTCCGCATCCTGGCCCGCCGGGCGAGGCTCGACCTCCTGGCGGGCCTACACGGCAGCCGCCTTGTCCTGGTCATCGGTGGCAGCGCCGACCCGCTCGAGGCGGCAAGGCACTTCACTGGCCGGTTCGGCGCTGGCCCGGTCGTGGTCGGGCCGGCCGCCGCTGACCTTCAGTCCGCGGTCAGCTCGGCCTGGGCCGCGCTGGCCGGGCTGCGTGCCGCCGACGGCTGGCCGGATGCGCCGCGTCCAGTGCTGGCGTCCGATCTGCTACCGGAGCGGGCGCTCGATGGTGACGAGTCCGCGCGCGCGGCGCTAGTCGAAGACGTGTACGAGCCTCTGCTGCGCGGCGGCAGCGCGCTGCTCGACACCGTGATGACTTACCTAGAGCAGGGAAACTCGCTCGAGGCGACCGCCAGGCTACTGTTCGTGCACCCAAATACCGTCCGCTACCGGCTGCGCCGGGTCACCGAGCTGACGGGGATCACGCCCGGTGACGGCCGTGGCGGGTTTGCGCTGTGGACCGCCGTGGTGCTCGGCCGCCTCGCGCACAAGCGCACATGACTTGTAGACTTCCGACATAACCTCCCTCAGAAACTTCGTTTACTTCGGCATAGGCATGGCGGACTTCTACAATGCAGGCTAGGGGCATGCTCGTTATCGCAGCTCCCGGTCAGGGTGCCCAGACACCGGGATTTCTTGCTCCCTGGCTGGAACTGCCCGGGTTCGCTGCCCGCCTGGACGCCTGGTCCGAGCTCGCTGGCTGCGACCTCAAGCGGTGCGGGACAACGGCGGACGCTGACGAGATCAAGGACACAGCCGTCGCCCAGCCACTGCTGGTAGCTGCGGCCATTGCCGCAGCGCTCGACCAGGTCATAACCGGCAGGCACCCCGTTCAGCCGGCAGTCAGTCGCCGTGGCCGGCCATAGCGTGGGCGAGCTAGCTGCTGGCGTGCTCGCCGGCGTTGTGACACCCGAGGACGCCATGCGCCTGGTCCGAGTCCGGGCCCAGGGCATGGCGGCAGCCGCCGCAGCGGAGCAAACCAGCATGACCGCGGTGCTCGGCGGTGAAGAGGACACCGTGTTCGCGGCGATCGAGGCGTGCGGGCTGACGCCCGCCAACGTGAACGGTGCAGGCCAGATCGTGGCCGCCGGCACGATGGCCCAGCTAGCTGCCTTCGCGGCCAACCCGCCGCCGGGAGCGAGGCTGCGGCCGCTGTCAGTGGCCGGTGCGTTCCACACTCGGCATATGGCTCCGGCGGTCGACGCCCTCGCCGCCGAGGCGGCCACCGTGCACACCGCTGACCCGGTCCGCCCACTGCTGTCGAACCGTGACGGCGCCGTTGTCAAGTCCGGCAAGGACTGGCTGGATCGCATCATCAATCAGGTCAGCGCGCCGGTCCGGTGGGACATGTGCATGCAGACCATGGCGACGCTCGGGGTCACCGCGCTCATCGAGCTGCCACCGGCCGGGACGCTGACCGGCCTGGCCAAGCGGGCGCTGCGCGGCATCGAGCTAGTCAGCCTCAAGACGCCGGACGATCTCGGCGCGGCGCACGTGCTGCTGGCCGAGCACGCGGACAGCCACGTGGACCACCACGCACCCGACTGGCGGCTGCTGGTAGCACCGTCCGGCGGTACGTTCCGCGCTCCTGGCGGGCATCCGGAGGCGGCCGGACCAGGCACCGCGGTGACCGAGGGCACGGACCTCGGACTCGTCGAAATGCGCGGCGGCAGCCATGTCGTGTCGGCCTCGTTCCCCGCCACGGTCATCGAATGGCTGGTGGAGGACGGTGACCCAGTGAGCGCCGGGCAGCCGCTCGTGCGGCTCCAGCCGGCCGAGTAAGCCCGACGCGTGGGGCAGCGCACCGACTTGCTGAAGTAACTAACTGAAAAAGCTTTCTCAAGAGACAGAGCAACGGCGAAAGGCACACCATGCGACTCACCGAGGGTCAACCGGCGGCGCGAGTGCTGGCCTTCGGCGGCTACCAGCCCGCCAGGGTCGTCACCAACGACGAACTGGCCGCGACCGTCGAGACCAGCGATGAGTGGATTCGCAGCCGGGTCGGGATCGCCAGCCGCCGGATCGCCGGACCGGACGAGACCGTCACTGACATGGCTGTACAGGCTGGCGGCAAGGCCCTGGCCGCGAGCGGCCTCTCCCCCACCGACGTGGACCTGGTGATCGTCGCGACGTGTACGCCGGAGGCCCAGATCCCGAACGTGTCCGCCTCGGTCGCCAAGCGGCTCGGTATCGTCGCGCCGGGCGCCTACGACCTCAACGCCGCATGCGCCGGCTTCTGCTACGCCCTGGCCAACGCTGCCGACGCCGTGCGCACGGGCACGGCCAGGAACGTCCTCGTGGTAGGCGCGGAGAAGCTGTCCCAGTGGATCGACTGGACCGACCGGTCGACCTGCATCATCTTCGCCGACGGCGCCGGGGCTGCCGTCGTCGGTCCGGTCGCCGACGCGGCCGACGCGCCCGGCATCGGCCCGGTGCACTGGGGCAGTGACGGCGACCTCGCCGACAAGATTTACATCAAGGACCGCGACTCGTTCATCGTCCAGGAAGGCCAGGCCGTGTTCCGGTGGGCGACCAGCGCGCTGGCGCCGATCGCCCTCAAGGCCTGCGAGAAGGCCGGGGTAGCACCCACGGATATCGCCGCGTTCGTGCCGCACCAGGCGAACCTGCGCATCGTCGAGGCGATCGCGCGGAAGCTCGGCGCGCCGCAGGCGATCGTGGCGAACGACATCGTGACGGCCGGCAACACCTCATCGGCCTCGATCCCGCTAGCGCTGTCGCGGATGATCGAGCGGGGCGAGGTCGCCTCCGGCTCGCACGCGCTGCTGATCGGGTTCGGCGCGGGCATGTGCTACGCCGCGCAGGTGATCACGCTACCCTGACCCCGCCCCGTCGGGGCGAAGCATCATCCGCAACTAGAAGGAGAGCAGAAGACCAATGGCCATGACGGAGCAGGAAATCCTGACGGGTCTCGGCGAGATCATCGACGAGGTTGCTGGCGTGCCCGCCGACCAGGTCACCCCGGACAAGACCTTCGTGGACGACCTCGACATCGACTCGCTGTCGATGGTGGAGATCGCCGTGGCGGCGCAGGACAAGTTCGGCGTCGAGATTCCCGACGACCAGCTCAAGGACCTCAAGACGGTGCAGGACGTCATCGACTACGTCCGGCGCGCCGACGTCTCGGCCTGACACTGACCCTGTCTGACCGAGACTGCCAGGATCTCGGGGCCCGCGGGGGCCGTCCCCCGCGGAGCGCCGGATCACCCTAACTCGAGGAGCGCAAGATCGTGGGAACAGACCGGACTCGCGTCGTCGTCACTGGCCTCGGCGCGATTACCCCGGTAGGAGCCGACGTCGCCACCACGTGGGAATCGCTGCTGGCCGGGCGCAGCGGCGTTCGCCAGCTGACTGACGACTGGGCCGCCGAGCTGCCGGCCAGGATCGCGGCATGGGCTGCGGCCGATCCCGCCACCCTGATCGACCGGGTGCAGGCTCGCCGTCTTGACCGCTGTGAGCAGTTCGCGCTCGTGGCGGCGCGGGAGGCATGGGCACACGCGGGCTCTCCCGAAGTGGACCCGGAGCGACTCGGCATCGTGGTGTCCAGCGGCATTGGCGGCGTCGCGTCGACGCTTTCGGCCTACGACACGCTGAAGGAAAAGGGCTGGCAGCGGCTGTCCCCGTACACGGTTCCGATGCTGATGCCAAACGGTGCGGCCGGCTGGATCGCTATAGAGCTGGGGGCGCGCGCTGGCGTGCATACGACCGTCAGCGCGTGCGCGTCCGGCGCCGAGGCGATCGGCTATGGCATGGACATGATCAGGTCGGGCCGTGCCGACGTGGTCCTGGCCGGCGGCACCGAGGCAGCGATCATCCAGCTGAACATCGCTGCGTTCGCGGCGATGCGCGCGCTGTCTACCCGTAACGACGAGCCCGAACGCGCGTCCCGGCCCTTCGACAAAGGCCGCGACGGCTTCGTGCTGGGCGAGGGTGCAGGCATGGTGGTCCTCGAATCGGAAGAGCACGCAACCGCGCGCGGCGCGACGGTGCACGCGGTCGCGGCCGGCGTCGGCTATTCCTCTGACGCTCACCACATCGCTCAGCCCGATCCGGACGGCACCGGCCTGAAGCTCGTGCTCCGGCGCGTATTGGCCGACGCGGGAATCACGCCCGAGCAAGTCGTCCATGTGAACGCGCATGCGACGTCGACCCCAGCAGGCGACGTGGTCGAGGCCCAGGCGATCGCCGCGGCCCTTGGCGATGCGTCACCGGGAGTGGTCGTGTCAGCCACCAAGTCCATGACCGGTCACCTGCTGGGCGGCGCCGGCGCTGTCGAGTCGGTCGCGGCAATCCTGGCGCTGCGTGACCGCCTAGCGCCGCCGACGATTAACCTCGAGGACCCCGACGACGACGCGGGCCTCACGATTTCCGCGACGCCGCAGCAACTCGCGCCGCGCGGCGACGGCCCGATGGCCGTCATCAACAACTCGTTCGGTTTCGGCGGCGCCAATGTCGCCCTGGCGTTCACCGGAGCCTGAGCCGTTGTCTTCGCTGCCGATTGTGCCGAGCGTACCGCCTGAGCAGGACGCCCCCGTTCCCCCTGAGGAGATCGACGTGACCATCGTGGACTCAAGAACTCCGACGCACGTGCGTCCGCATTCCGACAACGGCGGGCGGGTGACCGTCGCCACGGCACCACCTCGTGTCAGCACCGCACCACCGGCGCCACCGGCGGCACCGGCGCCGGGGCTCCCGGCGCACGCCGGTCCGCGCCGGGACCCGCAGTCGCGCCTAGAGGCGCTCTTCGACCCTGGCACGCTGAAGCTCCTTCGTCCCGCCGACGACAGCGGCGTAATGGTGGGAACGGGGAGCATCGGCGGCGTCGCGGCCGTCGCCTTCGCTAGCGACCCGCGGGTCCAGGGCGGCGCCATGGGCATCGCGGGCTGCCAGGCGATCGTCGCCGCGTACGATCACGCGCTGAGCATTGGCGCGCCGATTGTGGGCCTGTGGCACTCCGGCGGCGCGCGGATCCTCGAGGGCGTCGAGAGCCTGCATGCAGTCGGCTTGGTGTTCGCGGCAATGACCAGGGCGTCGGGCAAGATACCGCAGATATCGGTGGTGCTAGGCGCGGCGGCTGGTGGCGCCGCCTACGGGCCGGCGCTGACCGACCTGGTGATCCTGTCTGAGCAGGGCCGCATCTTCGTCACTGGCCCTGACGTTGTGCGCAGCGTGACAGGTGAGGACGTCGACATGGAGCGCCTTGGCGGTCCGGAGCCGCATAGCCGCCGGTCCGGCGTCGTGCACATCGTCACGCCAACCGACGCGGACGCCTTCAACCAGGCTCGCCAGCTCGTGCTGCTGCTTGGCGATCGGGTGACCACGGCAGATGCGAGCCTGCCTGACACCGACCTCGGCAGCCTGCTGCCGGAGTCGCCGAAGCGCGCCTACGACGTGCACCCGCTGATCAACGGCCTGCTCGACGGCCCGGGCATCGAGCTGCATCCGCGCTGGGCCCCGAACATCGTCACGACGCTTGGCCGCCTCGGCGGGCGCACAGTTGGCGTGATCGCCAACAACCCGCTGCGGCTTGGCGGGTGCCTTGACTCGACGTCGGCGGAGAAGGCGGCCAGGTTCGTGCGCATGTGCGACGCATTCGGTGTGCCGCTCGTCGTCGTGGTGGACGTGCCGGGCTACCTGCCTGGCGTCGGCCAGGAGTGGGACGGCGTCGTGCGCCGGGGTGCCAAGTTGCTGCACGCGTTCGCTGAGGCCGTCGTGCCGCGAGTAACGCTCGTGACCCGCAAGGCGTACGGCGGTGCCTACATCGCCATGAACTCGCGCGCGCTCGGCGCGACGAAGGTCTTCGCCTGGCCCGGCGCAGGGATAGCGGTCATGGGCTCGGTCGCCGCAGTGCGCATCCTGCACCGCCGCACCTTGGCCGCGGCCTCAGCGGAGGACAGGCATGAGGTCGAGGCTCGCCTGGCCGCTGAGCACGAGCAGATCGTGGGTGGCCTGCCGCGTGCGGTCTCAGTCGGCGTCATCGACGAGGTCATCGAGCCGGCCAAGACCAGGCAGGCCATACTCGACGCAATCGTCCAGGCGCCAAGCGAGCGCGGCCAGCACGGGAACATCCCGCTGTAAGGCGACCGAAGGGGCTCGCCAACTCGACGGCACCGCTCAGGTCATCGTCCTTCTCAGCAGTTTGCCAGATTGGCAACTTGAGTTGCGCTGCGGCGCTCGCCTCGGCAAGGTAGTCGCGGAGGTGGAGCGTGACGATGCAGCACGAGCATCACGGCGAGATCGAGTTCACCCAGGAATTCTGGGACAACCGCTATCAGTCGGCCAACAGGCTGTGGAGCGGCAACCCGAACGCCCAGCTGGTGGCGCAGGCTTCCGACCTCACGCCAGGGGCGGCGCTGGACGTCGGCTGCGGCGAGGGCGCCGACGCTATCTGGCTGGCTGAGCGCGGCTGGCAGGTCACCGCGGTCGACGTCTCCGCCGTGGCTCTGGAACGGGCGGCGCTGCACGCGGCCACCCACGGCGAACAGATCGCGGGCAGGATTACCTGGCGGCGCGAGGATATGCATTCCTTCGATCCGGGCGCCCGGTCATTCGACCTTGTGTCAGCTCAGTTCATGTACCTGCCAGGCCAGGCGTTCGCGGTCATGCTGGCCAGGGTGGCTGCGGCCGTACGGCCTGGCGGCACGCTGCTGGTCGTCGGGCACCATCCAGATGACATGCACGCCAGGGGCGCGATGGTGGCCGACATGGCCTGGACCGCGGAACAGCTAGCCGCCGCTCTCGCCCCGTCCGAGTGGGAGATTGTCATGGCGGCGGCGATCGAGCGGCAGCCGACAGACCTGCAGGCGGCCCAATTGCACGCGGCGGAACCCGACGACCGGCCCATGACCGCGAAGGACACGGTGCTGCGGGCACGCCGGCACGACTAGCGGAGAGCCGGCCCCGTTCCCTCTCCGGGAATGCTCGACGTCGGCTGTGCGCTGACCCTAGCCATGGATATTCCGCAGGAATCGCTACCGCTGGCGGTACTGGACTTCGTCGGGATCGAGTACGGCGAGAGCGCCTCGTCCGCGGTGGCCGGCGCCGTGAGCGTTGCGCAGACCCTCGAGACCGCTGGCTACCGCCGATACTGGGTGTCCGAACACCACAACATGACAAGCCTCGCGTGCAGCGCGCCTGAGCTGCTGATCGCCCACGTGGGCGCGTTCACGTCCCGGATCAGGGTCGGTGCCGCCGGGATCATGCTGCCGAACCACTCGTCGCTCAAGGTCGCCGAGACGTTCCGGACGCTGCTGGCGATGTACCCGGGCCGCATCGACCTCGCCCTTGGCCGTGCGCCGGGCACCGATCCCCTGACCGCGCACGTGCTGCGCCGCGGGATGGTCGCCGACGCCGCCGCCGAGTTCCCGGCCCAGGTCGGAGAGCTGCTGGCGTTCCTTGGCGACGGGTTCCCCGACGGCCATCCGTACCAGCCGCTCGTGGCGGCTCCCCTCGTCGACGAACGGCCCGAGCTGTTTGTGCTCGGCTCGAGCCCGTACGGGCCGATGTTTGCGGCCGTGAACGGCTTCGCGGCTGTGTTCGCCCACCACATGAGCCCCGATCTGGCCATGGAGGCGCTCCGCGACTACCGGCACCGGTTCCAGCCGCGCTTTGCTGGAGCGGAGCCGTACTCAGCGATGTCGGTGCTGGCGTTCGCCAGCGAGGACCCGGACGCGGTGATCGACTTCGAGGCCGCCTGGACACTGACCATCCAGAACATCAGGCGCGGCATCCGCGAGCCGCTGCCGCCGGAGAAGGTCAAGGAGCTGGCCAGCTCCCCTGACTTCCGATCCAGCCGGAATGCCGACGGCCGGATGGTGACCGGCGAGCCCAAGGCGGTAGTCGAGCGGCTGCTTGAGATGAAGGAGCAGGCACAGGTCGACGAGATCGTCGTGGTGACGCCCAGCCTGGACCGCGAGCGGCGCAAGGCCAGTTACGCAGCCATCGCGGATGCTTGGCGCAAAGCCACCTAACGGCGCCTACGCCAACTGCAGGCCCGCGCCACCGACAGCCCACGCCGCGTACAGGCCCGCGCCACCGACACGCCCGCGCCAGCTACAGGCGCAGTCCGGGATCACTCAGCCAGCGCTCCGCAGGCACCGCCTTCGCTTGCCCGGCCGGCCGCTCGCTTCCCGCGCGTCGCCTAAATGTCGGTGGTGCTTGATAGCATCGAACATAGATTCGATCGTCGATACGAGGCCCGCCCAAGGAGGTGATCGCGCCGTGTCCACGCTGACTGACGTGTCCTCCCCGGCCCGGACCGCCTCTGACGCCGACCCGGTACCAGCCAACGCTGCCGAAGCGATCGCAGCTATCCGCGCGGGTCTCGAGTACCTCGCGACCACCGATCCCACCGAGCTCACGACGGCCGAGCAGGCCGACTGCATCCGAGATCTGGCCGAGGCCGAGTCGATACACCTCGCTGCCGCATCGCGGCTGCTGTCCGCGTTTGACTCGGCCAACGGCTACGCGGCGTACGGCCAGATCTCCGCGCGGCCGTGGCTGCGCTGGCAGACCCGGGTGACCAAGGCAGCGGCCGCCGCTACCACGGCGTGGATGCGGCGGCTGAGCGCGCACCCGGCCATAGCAGCAGGGCTGGCTGCCGCCCGGTTGTCGCCATCATGGGCACGGGCGATCTGTGATTGGTCCGACTTACTGCCCGAGGACGACCGGAGCGCGGCGGACCAGATCCTTGTCGACGCCGCTGCCGGGTGCGCCGAGCTGTCCGACGTCCGGCTCGCATGGGAGCGAATCCGGGCTTTATGCGCCCGGCCGGACACCGATGATGGCGACGACCGGTTCGCGCAGCGTCGGCTTCACTTGCAGCCCCACTTCCAGGGCAATGCGCGGCTGGACGCCGACCTGACGCCAGAGGCCGCAGCTGCCTTGCAAGCCGTGCTAGACAGCTTGGGCAAGCGCACTGGACCCGAAGACATTCGCACTAGGGCTCAGCGTGACCATGACGCGTTCGAGGAAGTATGCCGTCGCGCGATCGCGTCGGGCGGCCTGCCGGATCGGGCGGGGCAGCCAGTTCAAATCCAGCTCAACATGAGTCTGAGCCAGCTTGCTGGCCAACCGGAGGCGGACCGGGAGGTCGCCGCCTGGATCGCCGCTCACGGCACTCCTGCGCCCCCGGGTGCCGACTGCGACGCCAGCATCGTGCCCGTCGTCACCGGCAGCATCAACGAGGACGTCCTCGACCAGCTCGCGGCCCAGATTCGCGGCGGCCGCAGCGCTGCAGCGCCGGAGTGCCCGAGCGCCGCGGCTGCGAGGCTTGGCCGTGATCTGTTCATCCCTGGCGATCCAACGTCGATGGACGTAGCGGACAGGCTTGACCTGGCCGAGCGCGCTGCCCGACATGTGGCCGTCGCGCAGGCGATTCGGGTGCTGTCAGGGCCGTCCGGTGTGGCCGCGGGGCTGCGCACACGCCTGCTGTCCGGGCTGGCCGGCTCGGTGAGCCTGCCCTTGGATATCGGCACCGCGACAGATACGATCCCGCCCCACCTGCGGCGCGCTGTGGCACGGCGGGACCGGCACTGCCGATTCCCCGGTTGCGAACGGCCGCCCGCCGCGTGCCACGTGCACCATTTGATCTTCAAATCAAAAGGCGGCCGGACAAGCCTGGCCAACTGTGCACTGCTGTGCCCCTTCCATCACCTGGTGGCGATCCATCGCTGGGGCTGGTCGCTGATACTGAATCCCGACGGCACCACGACGGCGACCTCTCCCGACGGGCAGCTCACGCTGCATAGCCACGCGCCTCCTGCTGCGGCATGACCTAGGCCAATCCCGCTAGGGTCGGGGCGAGCAGCTCGACGCCAGCTTCGCCGACGAGAACGGCAAGCTCGGATGCGTACCTGCAAGCGCTCACCGGCCGTTCGGTCCACGTCCGGCGCGATACCGGCATCCTGCACTTCGACGAGGTCGAGTTCAGCCCGACAGAGCGGGCACCTCACCTGCGGCGGCCCGGCTGATCACGTGCCTGCGGAATAGCTCGGCTGCCGGCAGTAGCCGGCGCTCGGCCGACCACATCAGGCATATCTCGCGGACCGCCGCAGCATCCGCGATCTCCCGGTAGCTGACCGGACCGGCCGCCGACTCCGGCGAGCCAACCCTCGGCGCCGGCAGAATGGCGACGCCGAGACCCGCAGCGACAAAGCCGCGCACTGTCGACAGGTCGTCACCTTCAAAGACAACCCCAGGCCGGAAACCTGCCCGGTTGCACAGGTCGTCGGTGAGCTGGCGGAGCGCAGAGGTCAGCCGCAGGCTTATGAAAGGCTCATCGGCCACCGCTGACAGGTGCAGGGGCTGCTCCCCGAGCGGATGATCGCGCGGCAACGCTAGCCGCAACGGCTCCATCGCGAGACGCCGCGCCTGAAGTGCCGGATCCGACCGACGGGTGCCGATCTCGAGATCGGCTGCTCCGTCGTCGAGCGGCGGAGCGTGCAGTTCATCACGGACCTGGGTGAGCTGGAATCGCACGCCAAGGTGATCAGCGCGGAAGCTGCCGACTAGGTCGGGCACCAGCCACGTGCCGAGCGAATGCTGGAACGACAGGGTTACCGTGCCGGTCTCGGGCTCGATCAGCTGATTGACCGCCGCGATGCCGTCGTCTAGGTGATGCAGCAGCGCGTCCACGTGCCGCTTGAAAACCGCTCCGGCGTGCGTCATCCGGAGCGTGCGCCCCGAGCGGCGCAGCAGGGGCGTGCCCAGGTCAGCCTCCAGCCGCTGCAGCGCCCGGGAGACACCAGACTGCGTCACTGCCTCGATGTCGCCGACTTCGGTGACGGTGGTGCCGTCAGCGACCTGCTGGAACCAGCGGAGTGCATCGGTGTCCATATCCATGACGCTAGCTCATTGGTTCGATCTATTCGCGTCATTGGACGCATGAGTCATTCTCGACGAGACTGGGAAATGGCAACATCGACCCCTAAGGACAGCCATATGGACCGCACTACACCCGGCTCGCTGGCGCAGCTTCGCGCCGGGCTCAGCGCCTTCGCCGGGTCTCGCGTCACACGCAGGACGCTGGCGCGCGACCTGGCGAGCTACTCCTCGGCTTCCGAACGCGCCGAGCTGGCGGCGATCCTCGCGCGCTACAGCGAGGACGACACGGCCGAGATCCGCCGGATCCTCGCCCGTCGGCTAGCCAGAGGGCGCGCCGCCTAGCGATAGGGGCGCCGCCCAACGCAGAAGGCGACGCCTAGCCAGAGCGCGCCGCCAAGCCTCGCCGGCCATCAAGCGGGCCGTCGCCGATCGCGCCGTGCACCAACAATCAAATCGCGCCGTTTTCGTATTCGGCCTGACATTGCACGTCGGCATGGTTCGCTACTCGGGTGAATATGGCGGCACAGAAGGACGCCGATGACGTCCTGCGGGCACTACGGCTGGGCTGGGGCGTGGCCGAACTGCGTGGCCGGAACAGGCCTGGCGGACCTCCCGGTGACAGCGCCCGAATGCCCGATCACCTTGACCACGCGCTGCCGCTTCGGATCGAGCGTGGTCAGACCGAGCTCCGAATCGAGGTCCAGTGCGTCGTGGCCGCGCTGGCGAAGGACCTGCACGTCGATCGCACCGGCAACCAGCCAAGTTTTGGAGAGGCGCTCGACGACAAGGCCAAACTCCTCGGCCACGTGCGCGCGCCTACGGCGTCGGCCGGACTTCAGCGAGCCCTGGAGCTACTGAACGCCGGCGACAACGCCGCGCAAGCCCTTGCTGTACTGCGAGATGCCAGATCGGCTCAGCACGCTGTCGTGGCGAGCCGGGAGCGAGCCGTCGCCGCTGCCCGGCGAGTGCTCGCAGAAGCAGAGGAGCAGGTGGGACGCCCGTCTGGGTTCCTGCAGCATCTGCTGATCGGGCCGGGCGGGGAAGGTGCCGGGCCGGAGCGCGAGGAAGCGGAATCGGCTGTGCGACGGGCGGCAACGGCACTCAAGCTTCAGCTCGACATTTGCACAGGCGAGGAGTACGGGCTCACGGCGCTCGGCCAGGTCATCGAAACGCTCGAGCAGAACGTGCAGGCTGGAGTTGAGTCCATCCAACAGCACCAGCAGGTAATCGCAACCAACGCAGCAGAATGCTGGCGCTACCTCGCCGAACTGATCTGGGAGTTCGACGCCCACGTCCAGGACGGTCTGGCCGCCGTGTCGGAGACCCAGGCGATCGCGTATCAGCTCGGCCGGGGTCTGGCGGAAACCTACTGGGCGCTCGATCCCGCCGACGCTGACGGCTCGACGGGCTGGAACTTCCTGCTCGGCGACGAACGTTGCAGCGAGCTATGCCGGCTTGTCGGCCGGCTGTCCGCGTATCTCAACGAGTACACCGCCGCTGCCATCGCCGGCTCGGTCGAGGTCTGGAAGGAGGTCGTCAGAACGCCGGCCTGGCTCGGCAAGACTCGCGATGCCGATCAGGCGCTGTACCGGCAGATCCGGCGGTGGTTCGAGCTGCTCATCCTCGGCCAGGACCCGACGACTCTCGTCCGGCCCGGAGCCGTCATGAAGGACTACCGGATACTGCTTCGAGCGGCGCGGCTGTTCTGGCCACAGCTCGTCGGGACAGTCATCGGACTTGGCTTCCTCGTGACGCTGCTGATCCTGCTGAGTGTCAGCAGCGGCGCGGCGTGGGCGAAAACCCTCTCCGGCATCATCGCCGTCGCCGGACTCTCACTCGCCGGTCTTACCGGCACTCTCAAGAACTCGGCGCAGGCCATGCTGAAGCGGCTGCGCCAGGATTCTTACACTGACCTGGTCGCCATAGCCGTGCAGACCGCGCCGCCAGCGCCGAAGAAGTCCGATGTCGAAGCCGCTATCAGGCGTCGCCGGCTGACGCCAGCTACCCCGAACTGACGCCACCACGCCGACACCAGCACCGCGAAATCGAGGGCCCGGCCCGGTTACCGGCTGCGGATGCCGTTGTCGTGCGCGATGGCCGCCGCTTCGGTACGGCTCGCGGCGCCGAGCTTGGCCAGGATGTTCGAGACGTGCACGCTGACGGTCTTGCCGGAGATGAAGAGCTCCGCCGCGATCTCCTTGTTGCTGCGGCCGCCAGTCAGTGCGCGGAGCACCTCAAGCTCGCGGCTCGTGAGCACGCTCAGCGGGCTGCCAGCGACCGCGCGGGAACTCGATCCAAGCCGCGCCCGCCGGCCCAGGTCAGCGACCGCGGCCCGCAATCGCGTCGCGCCAAGCTTGTCGGCCGCGGCCGCAGCGAGCTGCCACTGGCGTTGCGCTTCATCGCGGTCGCCCGCCTCGGCCAGGGCCTCGGCGAGCCGCCACTGGGACCTCGCGGACTCGTACACGAACCCCGGGCCGAACGTCTCGACAACCGCGCGCCAGTTGTCCGGCGCGTTGTCGTCTGACGCGCGCCGCAACTCAGCCTCCGCCCTGGCAAGCCAGCCGCGTCCGTCCACGCCCACTGCCGCGGCGACCCGTCGCTGGCTGTTCAGTCCCTGGCGCGCAATGCCGGCCAGCTCGACCGCCTCGGCGATGAATTCATCTGCAGGCTGGCCAGCCGCCCGTGCGAGGCGAGCCTGATCGGCGAGGGCCGCGATCCCGACCGCCGCCGGGCGGATCACTTGCGGGCCGTAGTCCTCGCCGCCCCACGCGGTCGCGGCCCCGATCGTCGCCTTCACGGCGGTGACCGCCGCGGCCAGATCACCGGACCAGTACGCGTCCTCGGCGAACAGGCCCTCGGCGATGTACTCAGCGAGCGAGTCCATCGCCATGTACGGCTCAAGCCACGCCCGGCGCTCGGCGACCCTCGCACTCCCCCGGGCGACATCGATGAACAGCGCCATGGCCGACAGCCGTGCCTCGGATATGTTCGTCACCCGGATCGGGAACCCGTCGGCGATCTCCTGCGCATGGTCCCAGTTGCCGTCGTTATAGTGCGCCAGATAGTGCAGGTACCGAAGGTCAGTCCCGTACGGCGCCATGCTCAGACCGGTCTGGATCGCCCGCTCCACTCCAAGGTGCGCGGTCTGGCCAGCGGCGGTAATGTCACCGGACTCCAGCTGGATCCGCGCCATTAGGGTCCTGACCCTAAGCTCCACGCCGGCCATGTCGGACGAGCTGGCCAGTTCCAGCGCCCGAGCGACAGCGGCCTTCGCGTCGGTGATAAGCCCGGCCCGCTCGCTCAGCGAGCTGAGAGTCGCCAGCGCGTCCGCTTCGAGCCAGGGCGCGCCCGCGGCCTGCGCAGCAGCCTCCGCCTCGATGGCCCGTGCCCGCGCCGGGCCGGTATCAACGAAGCTCAGCAGCGTCTTGGCATGCGTCGCAAGTGCCTGCGCGCGCTCCCAGGTTGGCGGCTCAGCGGGCAGAACGTCGACGGCCGCGCTCGCGATGGCGATCGCCTCTGCGTCCTCGTCTATATCGAGCAGAAAGTAAGCGAGGCGCTCCTGCACCCGGCACAGCAAGACGAGATCCTGCTCAGGCTGCTCGGGGAGGAAGCCCACGAGGCGCCGCAGCTGCTTGACCGCCTGTGCCACCTGCCCGCTGTCGGCCGCGCTGATAGCCGACTTGAACGCCAGCCTGCCGCGGCTCATGCCGCTGTGCTTCTCCGGGTCTGGCACGCGCTCCCAGAGCGATAGCGCCTGGTCAAAGTGTCGGTGGGCCTCGGCCGGTGCCGCCAGCCGCCACGCCTCCTGGCCGGCCTCAACCGAGGCGGCGAACGCGCCGGGAATGTCGTGGCTGGCGAGGCAGTGGACCGCCAGCTCGGCGGGCGAGTCCGCGCGGTCCGACAGCAGGTCGGCGAACCGTGCATGCAGCCTGCTGCGCTCCCCTGGCAGCAGGTCGTTGTAGATCGCCTCGCGCAGCAGCGCGTGCCGGAACGCCAAGCCCTTAGCGTCATCGGGGACGAGCAGCTGGCGCGCGACGGCCTCCCGGACGGCCGACTCGTACTCAGCCGTCGGCAGCCCGGTGGCCTGCATGACCAGATCATCGTCGATCCTGCGCCCAGTGACTGCGGCCGCACGCAGCATCTCCTGGGCGGCCGGGGACAAGTCGACGGTGCGCGCAACCAGCAGGTCCGCCAGACCCGTCGGCAGCTCGCTGCCCGCCGACGATGAGGCCAGCAGTTCCTCGGCGAAGTAGGCGTTGCCTTCGGCGCGCTCGATGACCCGATCGATGGCAGCCGCGTCCTGAAGGCCCCCCGCCAGCTGGGTCAGGTGCACCGACATCGCTTCCGGTTCGAGCGGCCCGACGTCGATGGCGGTCACGCTGGGCAGCCTGAGCAGCTCACCCACGACCGGGCGCAGCGGATGCGCCCGGTGCAAATCGTCGGTCCGGTAGCTCAGGGCTAGCGCGATCCGCTCCTGCCGCAGTACCCGGCTCAGGAACGTCACGAGGTCCCTGGTCGAACGATCCGCCCAGTGCAGGTCCTCGAGCACGAGGAGCACCGGCTGCGTCTCGGCCAGCTCCGTCAGCATGCCGACGACAGCGCCGAACAGCTGCTGCTGCGCGAGGCCAGGCAGGTCGCCCGGCTGCCTCGTGATCTCACGATCAGGCAGGAGTCGCGCGAGCACCGGCCGGGTCGCGAGCGCGTCCGCCAGGTGGACGCCTGACGCAGATCGAAGGGCGTCGGCCAGCGGCAGGTACGGGATGGTCTCAGCCAGCTCGGCGCAGCGGCCGGACAGAATAGTGAAGCCGCGCCGACCCGCCTCGGCGGCAAGCTCGGTCAGGAGCCTCGTCTTGCCGACGCCCGCGTCCCCGCTGACGAGCAGGACAACGGGCTGCCCAGCCTCGGCATCGCCTAGGAGCTCCCGCATGCGCCGAAGCTCGGCCACCCGGCCAACGAGCGCGCCCTGTCCAGTGTCAAGCACACTGCGATTATCCCAGGTAGGTCGGACAGTCCCGACCCAATTATTCGGCCGCTAGTCCATCAGGTCGTGTTCGCGATCAGGACCGAGCACGGCGCATGGTGCGCTACCGAGTTCGGCACGCTGCCGAGCACGCGACGCACGCCGACCATGCCCTTGTTGCCTACCACGATCAGGTCCGCGTCCACCTCGGCGGCCACTTCGCAGATGGACTCGGCGGCTGGTCCGCTGCGAGCGTGGGTCTGCGCCTCGATCCCGGCGGCCCTGGCCCGCGACGCGTGGTCAGCGAGCACGGATTCGGCCAGGTCACCGGAGTCGATCTCGCGCTCCTCGCCACCGGAAGTGCTGAACTGCTGGGGTCGGTACGCCGACACGATGTGCAGCCGGCCACCGGTCAGCTTGACCAGCTCGATCGCCTGCCGAACCGCCTCAGTTGCCGTATCCGACTGATCGGCACCCACGACTACCGTCTGGAACACGTCGACTCCACTCACGCCTGGTTGCTAATGCCCCGCCGCACTATAGTCCGTTTGTCCGTCCGCCGACCGGCCTGTGCTGCCTTCATGGCGAATTGATCGCGAATCGATCCGTACCGCCGCTTAGCGCCAGTTCGACCGCGGCGACCCTGGAGAGTCCCACACCCGGCCGGAACGACTCCTCGAACGCCACCTCGCCCATCTGACCGCGCAGCTTGGCCTGCTGGCGCTCGGCCAGCTCCTGCTCGGGCTCGGTCCACTTGATGCTGGCGTCGGCGGTGGCGGCGCGAAGGTCGGTGTCCGCAGCGCCGAACAGCCGCGCGGCCAGCTCATATTGTCCCTGGAACGCCGCGATGCACGCCGAGCCGAAGATCACCTCCGACACGTCGAGCAAGACCCCCGTCCGGCGAGCGACTAGCAGGCACTGTCGCAGCAGCGGAGCAGCCCGCTCATATTCGCCCATGATCAGCAGCATTAGGGCCAGGTCGGCGCGGAAGCCGTACAGGAATACCTCGTCGCCAATGGATTCAACCAGCGAGATCGCCTGCTCGAGCCCGGCGCAAGCCGCGTCCGTGCGCCCTTCGACCAGATCGATTCCTGACAGGCTGTGCAGCTCGCTGGCGGCAAAGAGCACGTCACCGGACGCGCGGAAGCTCGCGAGCGCCTCCTCGTGCGCCTGCCGCGCCTCGATGCCGAACGCATTCACCGAGGCGAAGTTGAGCAGCTCGCCCACCAGCTGGGCGTCTCCGGTCTGGCGGGCGACGGCGACGGACTCCGTGGCGAGGCCCTGTGCGTGCTCCCGATCACCGGCGATGAAGGCGGCCACGAACAGGCAGCTGAGCGCGCGCGCCTCGACGGCCGCGTTGCCGGTCTCCTTCGCCAGCGCGAGGGCTCGCTCCGCGTGCCGCTTCGCGCCCGGAAGCTCTGTCGGGTCCTTGTGCAGCAGATGCGTGGTCAGCTCCGACACCACCTGGTGCGCCCGTGCCCTCACGTCAGTGTCCACTGAGTCGGCCCGCTCGAGAGCCTCGCCCAGGTAGCTGATCACCTCGGTATGACCTCGGCTCATGATGAAGCGCGCGATGCCCACGCCGAGGCGCAGCACGTCTTCGCTGCGCTCGTCGGCCCGCAGATGCGCGAACGCGGCGCGCACGTTGTCCCACTCGCGGTCCAGCTGCCGCAAGTACCGGCCCTGCTGCGGCCCGGTCAGAGCCGGCGCAGCGGCGACGGCCAGGTTCAGGTAGTACTCAGCCTGCCGGTCGCGGACCCGCATCGCCTCGGCCTCGCCCGCAGAGCGGACCAGCTCCTGGGCGCTGTACTGGCGGATCGTCTCCAGCAGGCGGTACCGGACCCGCTCACTGCCGCGGTCGGCGACGACCAGGCTCTTGTCCACCAGGGACCCGACCAGGTCCATGACATCGAGCGCGTCGACGTCCTCGCAGGCGCAGATCGCCTCGGCCGCCTCCAGCTCGAACCCGCCCACGAACACCGACAGCCGGGTCAGCGTGTCTCGCTCGGCGTGAGTGAGCAGGCCGAACGACCAGTCGACCGTGGCCTGAAGCGTCTGCTGCCGCGGCATCGCATTGCGGCTCCCGCCGGTGAGCAGCCGAAACCTCTGGTCGAGCCGTTCGCAGATCTGCCGCACGGACATGGACGACAGCCGCGCGGCAGCCAGCTCCAGGGCGAGCGGGATGCCGTCGAGCCGACGGCAGATGGTCGCGACCAGCGGAGCGTTCGCGTCGTCGAGCGCGAATCGCGGATCGTGCACGCGCGCACGCGCGACAAAGAGCCGGACCGCGTCGCTGCCGGTTAGGTCGTCGGCAGACACCGCGTCGCCGCCAGGCAGTGTCAGGGACGGAACGCGGTAGACGCGCTCGCCGCCGATTCCCAGCGGCTCCCGCGAGGTGGCGAGGAGCCTGACCGTCGGGCAGTGCTGGATCACCTGGTCGCAGAACTTGGCCGCGGAGTCGATCAGATGCTCGCAGTTGTCCAGCAGGATCAGCGCGTCCTGGCCGGTCAGCGCCGTGACGACCGAAGCGGCCTGATCGCCGGAGTCCGGGAGGCCGAGCACGGCCGCGACGGCGCGAGCCACCTGATCGTCCTCGGTCAGCGGCGCCAGGTCAGCGAACCAGACCCCGTCACGAGCCACGCCGATCTGCTCGGCCGCGGCCTGGAGCGCGAGCCGGGTCTTGCCACTGCCACCGGCTCCCGTCAGGGTGACCAGCCGCGCCGAGCCGACGAGCTCCCGGATCTCGGCCAGCTCTTGCTCGCGCCCGACGAAGGCGCTGAGCACGCTCGGCAAGTTGTTGGGCAGCTCGGGGTTGTCCAGCGAGGCCAGCGGCGGGAACGCGACCGGCAGGCTGGCCGCCTCGAGCTGGAATGCGTGCTCGGGCCGGCCGAGGTCCTTGAGCCGGTGCAGGCCGAGGTCGCGCAGGCTCACGCCGTCCGGAAGTGCATCGGACAGCAGCTCGGCCGTGACTCCGGACACCAGGACCTGACCGCCGTGCGCGACCGCCTCAAGCCGCGCCGTCCTGTTGACGACAGGACCGAAGTAGTCACCGTCGCGTTCTTCGCACACCCCCGTGTGCATGCCCATTCGGACCCGGATCGGCTGGCTCGTCGGCCAGTCTTCAGCGGTCAGAGCACGCTGTGCAGCCACAGCAGCCTCTGCGGCAAACGTGGCTGCATCGAAGGCGGCGCAGAATGCGTCGCCGACGGTCTTGAAGACGTAGCCGACGGCATTCTCAATCGCGCCGCGCATGATCGCGTCGTGCCGGCGCAGGGCGGTTGCCATCTGCTCCGGCTCGGCCTCCCATAGCCTCGTCGAGCCTTCGATGTCGGTGAAGAGCAGCGTGACCGTGCCTGACGGGATCTGCACCGGTTCGGTCACACCAAGAAGGATAAGGAGATCTTGTGGGCGACACTAGCGCGGATGCGCCGCGTTCCCAGCCCTAGAAGCGATGTGCGGGGGCGGCGGGAGGCCGTCCGGAAGGGCCGGGTCGGGTACGGGGGTCCCCCAGCGCACGTCGAGCGGCAGCTCGCCCGCCCAGAGGCCGAGCTGCGCATCGGGGCTGTCGGAGTCGTCGGGCGGCCCGGTCCGGACTTTCACAGACGCCTCGAGCAGCGACAGGGCGAGCAGCCGGGTGGCGGCCAGCTCCTTGCGGCTCGGCTGGCGGGCATACTCCCACTGGCCCGGCGCGAGGTGCTCCGACACCAGGCGGAGGCCGGCCAGCTTCTCAGTCGGGTCGTCGACGACGCGCGGCCGGGCGTAGATCATCGCGCTGCGGTAGTTCACCGCGTGCTCGAAGACTGACCGGGCGAGCACCAGTCCGTCGACAATCGTCACGGTCAGGGTGACCTCGCTGTCCGCGGCCAGGCTCTGGCTCGCCACCGACCCGTGCACATAGACGTGCTGCTCGTCGAAGCCGTAGACGGTCGGGATGATCATGACGCCCTGGCTGGTAGGCACGCCCAGGTGCGCGATGAACCCGGCTCGAAGCACCGCCATCAGATCAGCCCGGTCGGAGCGGCCCTGCTCGCGGAGCCGCCTGTGCTGCGTCCGGCCAGTCGTCGACAGTTCAGTGGGCGACGGCGAGTTGCCGTTATCGGGCACGAATCACGTCCTTGAGCGCGGATTGCGTTGCAGCCAGTCTATGGAGCTACGGATTTGGTAGCCAAATCTGCTACTGAACGACTATTTCGGCCGGGCGGGCGTTCACGACGCGCTCGGGGGTGATGCCGACCGCTTCGGCTCTCACGCAACCGCTGTCGAGCCAGTCCAGCTGGCCTGGTGCGTGCGCGTCGGTGTCGATCGCGAACTGGCAGCCGATGTCCGCAGCCAGCCGGAGCAGGCGATCGGGCGGATCCTGCCGCTCGGGCCGGCAGTTGATCTCGACGGCGACGCCGTGATCACGGCAACCGGTGAACACTGCCTCGGCGTCGAACTCGGACTCGGGCCGGTCGCGGCGGCCGGTCACCATCCGGCCCGTGCAGTGCCCGAGCACGTCGACGTGCGGGTTCGCCACCGCGGCCAGCATGCGGCGGGTCATGGGCTCGGCTGGCATCCGCAGCTTGGAATGCACGCTCGCCACCACCATGTCGAGCCGCGCCAGCAGATCCTCGCGCTGGTCAAGCGTGCCGTCCTCGAGAATGTCGACCTCGATCCCGGTGAGAATACGGAACGGAACTGGCTCGGAATTCAGCTCCGCAATCAGCTCAAGCTGGCGCTCGAGGCGGCTGACCGAGAGCCCGTTCGCCACTGTCAGCCGCGGCGAGTGATCGGTCAGCGCGATCCACTCGTGGCCAAGTGCGCGGGCGGCCATGGCCATCTCATCCGGCGGGCTGCCGCCGTCCGACCAGTCCGAATGGGTGTGGCAGTCCCCCCGCAGCGCTGCACGCATGGCTGTCTGTGGTGCAAGCACGCGGTCCCGGATGAGCTTGACCAGGTAGTCAGGTTCTTGGCCGGCGGCGGCCTGGGTCATAGCCTCCGAGGTCGCGGGGCCGACGCCGGAGAGCTCCTGGAGGGTGCCCTCCGCTAGCCGACGGTCCAGCTCGGCGCGCGGCAGGCCAGCGGCGACGCGTCCGGCCCGCCGGAAGGCCTGGACCCGGAACGTCGGGGCGCCAGCACGTTCCAGCTCGAACGCGATCTGGTGCAGTGCCTGAATGGGATCCACGCTCCGCGAGCGTAGCCCGCCTATGACCAGATGGTCCGGACGGCGACGCCAGCGTGGATCATGCCTGGGATCCCGCGCGGCTTAGCGCCACGGATCCGGTTGATAGAGGGCCGAAACTCGACCGGATCCGTAGCACCCAGATTGCTAGGCATAGGCAGATAGTCGCTTCCTCAGCATGCCCCTGGCCCTGTGCAGCCGCGACATAACTGTTCCAATCGGTACGCCGAGCATCTCGGCTACATCCCGGTACGGGTAGCCCTCGACGTCGGCCAGGTACACGGTGGCCCGGAAGCACTCCGGCAGCTCGTTCAGTGCCTGCCGTACATCGGAGTGGACGAACTGGCTGAGCACCGCATCTTCAGCCGACGGAGCTGCCCGGGATGGGCCAGCGTCGGCGGCCGACAGCGAGTCAAACTCGGCGCCAAGGACGTGGACTGGCTCGCGCTGGCGCTTGCGGTAGCCGCTGACAAACGTGTTGGACAAGATCCGGAACAGCCAGGCCCGCGAATTCGTGCCCGGAGTGAAGTGCCGGATCCCGGCATAAGCCCTGGTCATGCTTTCCTGGACCAGGTCCTCGGCGTCTGACGGATTTCGCGTCATACGGAGCGCAGCCGGATACAGATCACGGCGGTGACCTGCTAGTTCCTTCTCGTAGACAAGATGATCATCAGATGCGTGCGCGCTCATGGACATGAGAGCTGTCGCCTCCTCATGAGGCGACGGACATCGCCGACCCAGCACTCAACGGCCGCGCAGGGGTCAACGGCGCGGGACGGGGGGTGCCCCACTGGTGTTAAGACAAGCTAGGCGTCGCGGTTACGGGGGGTCAGCGCGCCGCCACCACTTACGGTGTGAACTCGAAGTATTTAAATCGCTACTCAACGTCATGTCAACAATGGTCACTCCAGTAACACCCCTGTACGCAACGGAATCCGCAGCAATCCGGCGTCGGCGCAGGTCAGCGAGCCGCCCGTCAGTGCAGCGCCAGATCCACGGCCTGCTGCCGAGAGAGGGCAGCGCCCTGCCTGTAGGCGCTGCCGTACAGCGCCTGCCCGAGCACGTCACGGACCTTGGCCTGCTCCGACTGCCGCAGCGCCTCTTCGATCGGCGACCACCTGATGCTGCCGTCCGCCAGCGCATAACCGATCCGGACGTCGGCGGCACCGTGCAGCCTAGCTGCTTTCAGCAGCTCGCCCTGCCAGGCCGCGCAGCACGCAGCGCCGAAGAGTACTTCGCAGACATCAAGACGAATGCCACTGCGCCTGGCGACTTGGAGGCAGCGCCGCACCAGCGGCAGCGCGTCCTCGGGCCGGTCCTCGATAAGCAGCAGGATGGCCAGGTCCTCGCGGAAGAAGTACAGGTACATCTCATCGCCGAGGCTTTCGGCGGCGGCGATGGCCGCCTCGAGGTGGACCCTAGCCTCCTTAACCCCGCCGCCCGCTATGTCGAGCCCAAACAGCATGTGCAGCTCGTTGGCTGCGAGCAGCTCGTCGCCAGACTGGCGGAAGCACTCCAGCGCCTCGGCCCGGAGCCGCCGGTTCTCGGCCGCAGACGGTTCTGCGGCGGAGAGGCACTTGAGCATCTCGCCGAGCAGCTGGCGGTCGCCGGTCGTGCGAGCGATCGCCACGGCCTCACTCGCCAGGTCTCTGACCCGGTCGAGGTCGCCGTCGGCGAAGACCAGCTCGCTCAGCTGCCCCAGCGCCCGCGCGCGCAGCGCCGGCAGGCCAAGGATCTCCGCCATAGCAAGGCCGCGCTCGGCATAGCCCCTGGCGGCCGCGCGTGCGGTCGGGTCGGCCTGCAGGAGCATAAACATCAGCCTCGAGATAGCCAGGAGCGCGCGAGTTGCGAGCTCGGTGACGCCCGAGTCGTCAGCGTCGACGGCGGCGCGCAGGTAGTTCAGCACCTCGGGCTGCGCCCGGCTCACTGCGAACCGCTGGAGCGCAGTCGCGAGGCGCAGCACGTCCCCTGTTCGGCCAGCCTCAGCCAGGTGTCCGAAGGCAGCGCGCAAGTTCTCCCATTCGGCGTCCAGCCGTCGCAGCCAGTGCCCCTGACGGCCTCCGGTCAGGGCCGGCCCGGCCTCTTCGGCGACTCCTAGGTAGAACGCGGCGTGCCGGTCCCTGATGGCCGTCAGCTCTTCCTCGCTGGCGGACTTGAACAGCTCCTGCGCCGCATACTGCCGGACAGTCTCCAGCAGCCGGTACCGGACCGACTCCACGCCTTCCAGCGTGGTCCGCTCGGCGAGCACCAGGCTCTTGTCGACCAGCGAGCCGAGCAAGTCCATCACATCGATAGCGTCGATGACGCCCGCCGCGCAGATGGCCTCCGCCGCCTCGAGCTCGAACCCGCCTGCGAAGACCGACAGCCGCCGCAAGGTCTCGCGCTCAGCGACGCTGAGCAGGTCGAAGGACCAGTCGACGGTGGCCTGGAGAGTCTGCTGGCGCGGCAGCGCGTTCCGGCTGCCACCGGTCAGCAGCCGGAACCGCTGGTCGAGCCGCTCGCTCAGATGCCGGAGCGACATCGACGACAGCCTGGCCGCCGCAAGCTCGAGGGCGAGCGGGATGCCGTCGAGCCGGCGGCAGATGGTCGCCACCAGCGGGGCCGCCGCGTCATCGAGCACGAACCCCGGCTCATGCGACCTGGCCCGCTCGACGAACAGCGTGACTGAGTCAGAGCCGGCGAGATCGGCGGCGCTGATGGCATCCCGCGGCGGCAGCGACATGGACGGGACTCGGTAAACGCGCTCCCCCTCGATGCCCAGCGGCTCGCGGGACGTGGCCAGGAACCTGACCCGCGGGCAGTACCGGATGACCTGCTCGCAGAAACGCGCCGCGTCATCGATCACATGCTCGCAGTTATCCAGCACAATCACAGCGTCCTGGTCGGTCAGGACCTCCAGGATGGAGGCGAGCACGGCCGGCCCGGAGTGATCGGGCAGTTCCAGCGCGGCTGCAACCGCCCCAGGCACCTGCTCGCCCTCGGTGACCACTGCCAGGTCGGCGAACCACACGCCATCCAGTGCGACGTCAAGCAGCTCGACGGCGGCCTGGAGCGCCAGCCGGGTCTTTCCGCTGCCGCCGGACCCGGTGAGCGTGACCAGCCGCGCCGTCGCGGCGAGCGTGCGCACCTCGGCGAGCTCACGCTCACGCCCGATGAAGGCGCTGAGCTGGCCGGGCAGGTTGTTGGGCAGATCCGGGTTGTCCAGCGACGCCAGCGGCGGGAACGCCGACGGCAGGAAGTCGGCTTCCAGCTGGAACACCTCCTCGGGGCGCCCAAGGTCCTTCAGCCGGTGCGCGCCGAGATCACGCAGTGTCACGCCGACGGGCAGCGACTGCCACAGCAGTTCCGCCGTCGCGCCCGACAGCAGTACCTGACCGCCATGCGCCGCCGACTCCAGCCGGGCGACCCGGTTGACGGCCGGGCCGAAGTAGTCGTTATCGCGCTCCTCGCAGGCGCCCGTGTGCAGGCCCATCCGCACCAGGATCGGCTGTGTAGTCGGCCACTCCTGCCCGACAAGCGCACGCTGCGCCGATAGCACGGCGGCGAGCGCCGCGTCGGCGGTGGAGAACGCAGCGCAGAACGCATCGCCGACGGTCTTGAACACGTAGCCGCCGGCGAGCTCGATGGAGGTGCGCAGGATCTCGTCGTGCCGGCGCAGGCCGCGCGTCATCGACTCCGGCTCGGCCTCCCATAGCCGGGTCGACCCCTCGATGTCGGTGAAGAGCAACGTCACAGTGCCGGTGGGGATCTGAACCGGATTGTGCACGTGCATACGATACGCGGAAGAGCGCGCTGCCTTGCGTCACCGACGAGCCAGACCCGATCAGCCCAGACCCGATCAGCCGGTCGCGTTCAGCCAGCGCACAGGCGCGCCGTCCCCGGCCCGCCGGAACGGCTCAAGCTCGGCGTCCCACGGCTCGCCGAGCAGCAGCGCAAGCTCATCCTCCAGGGAGCCGCCGAGCGCGGGATGCCGCCGCCCATGCAGTTCCCGCAGTCCGCCGAGATCCGCCGTCTTCGCCGAGGCGGCGAGCGCCATGGCCGCACGCAGCCGGTTCTCGGGGATCATGATGTCGCCGTTCGCGGCCACCACGGCCGAGAACGTGCCTAGCGTCGGCGTGCAGCTGTACCGGACAGCGTCGCAGCCGGGGCTGGCGTCTTCGGTGACCTCGAACCGGATCAGGTTCCAGCTGGCCAGCGCCGAGGTGATCGTCGCGCCGGCGCCCGGCTTGCCGTGCCAGAGCAACTCGGCGCGCATCGATCCGGGCGAGGCAGGCTGATCGACCCACGGCATGCTGACGGGCACGCCAAGAACTCCGGCCGCTGCCCACTCGATATGCGGGCATAGCGCCGGGGGGGCACAGTGCACCTGCAGCGCGCCACGTACAGACACCCAGACCTCCCTGCGACGGACGAGGATGCGTCTTCCCCAACGACCTCGTCGGCAGGATCAGGTGCCGTCCTGGCGATCTTCCGCGACTCATTGTGCACTACGGCCGGCCCAGGCACCAGCACCGCCCGGGCGCGCCGCGCCGCAGGTCCGCGTGCCACCACCGGCCGACGGGGGCGATATGCGGCTACTGTCCATGCCGCGGATCCCGTGGTCTGATGGAAGAGTGAGGAGCACGGCGGACCAGACCCTCGCCAGCAGGGACGTCGCGGGACTCACCTTCACCGCCGAGATGTACGGACTCCAGCTCGATCAGCTCGCGGCGTTACTGGGCCTGACCGGGCCGCAGGCTCGCGCCCTCGTTACCCGCTGGCGCGGACGCGGCCTGGCCGAGTCGGCGGCACTTGGTCCTGGCCCGCCCTGGCTGTGGCTCAGCAGGTCCGGCCTGGCTGCGTGCGGTGTCCGATACGCGGCCGCAACGCCTGCACTCGCCCGGCTCGCGCACATCCGCGCGGTTACCGCCGTCCGCCTCGCGCTCGAAGCCACTCCCGGCTACCGGAACGCCGGCGCACACTGGCGCAGCGAGCGCCACCTGCGCGCAAGGATCGGCGGCCGAGCCACCGCGCACTTGCCCGACGGCGAGGTGCACTGGCCTGACAACGCGGCCGTCGCCTGGGCAGGCGAATGCTGGGCGATCGAGGCCGAGCGCACCGCGAAAACAGTCGTCCGCACCACCGCGATCATGCGCGAGTTGCTGACCCGGACCGGCGACTATGGCTGCCCAGCCGCCGATGCGCGCGTCCCGGGCGCGCCGCCCCGGCATGCCAGGGTGATCTACCTGTGCGCACCGGCCGCCCTTGGCACGGTGACGCGTGCACGCGATGCGCTCGGCCGGCTCGCCGTCCGGATCGAGATCCGCAACTTACCTGCTTCCGCACAGGTGCCGCCGTGAGACGCCGAGCCGCCGTCGGGACGCTCGCCATCAAGACGGGCGGGATCGCCGCCGCGGCTCTGCTCGCTGTCGCGCTCGCGCCCGTCACGCTCGTCGCCGTGATCGGCGTCGCCAGCGCGTGGTGGCATGGCTGGCAGCGCGGCCGCCTTTACCGGGCCACAGCCTGGTGCCTGCCCGTGCTGGCCGTGTGGCTGATAGCGACGGTGATCACGCGCACCATAGCGGCTACGCCCCACGCGACCTGGCTCGCCATCACGCGGGCCGACTACCTGGCCGCCGCCGTCCTCGTGCTCCCGGTCGCCGCGCCCGCGGGCTTGCTGGTTGCCGCCGCGGCCTGGTCCCTGCGACTGCGCTCGATGGCAGCGCGGGCCGGCGGCCGGTCGCCCGCCGCCGCGATCAGCTTCGACCATCGCCAGTGGCACCATCAGGTACGTGTTGCGAGACGCAGGATCGCCGGTCCGGTCCCGCTCCTGACGGCGCGCGGCGACTTCGTGGCTGGCGCCGTCATCCGGGCCGTCGGCCACCCCGACCAGACGCTCGCCCGGCTGCCGGCAAGCCGGCTGCGCGCGCACCAGATTGTGCTCGGCGGTACCGGCACCGGCAAGACGACGCTGCTGCTGAGGCTCTGGGCCGCCTTCATGGCGACCTGCTTCCGCCAGCATGCGGCCGGCGAGTCCGGCCGGCCGCTGCTCGTGATCCTCGACTGCAAAGGCGGGGCGGACGCTCGGCGCATCGCCGACCGTTGCCGCCGCGTACTGTGCGAATCAGGAGCCAGGAACGTGGCCGTCTGGCCCGATGACGCCCGGCTGTGCATCTGGTCATTGCCGGTCCGCAAGCTCGTCACGACGCTGGTCGACCTCATCGAGCACGGCACCGGCGGCGCGGCGTATTACGCCGACGTGATGGAGGCAGTAGTCGCGCTCGCGGTCGAGGCACCCAGCGGACCGCCGGTCAGTTCCGGTGACTTCCTGGGCCGGCTGGACCCGGCCTGGCTGGCGCAGGCCTGGCTTGGAGATGAAGACCGGCAAGCCCAGGCGCGGTCGGCGGCCCGGCAGGTGCCGGACATCGCGCTGCGGTTCCGCACGCTGTTTCGCCGGCTGGGCGCAGGCCTGGACGGGCCAGGCACGTTCGCTGACGCCGACGCCTGGTACTGCATCCTGGAGGGAACGGCTGAGATATCCGTCGCCGAAGCCCAGGCCAGGGCGCTGGTCGACCTACTCGCGAGCTACGTCGCCGGGCCGCCCGGTCTAGGCGAGCACGGTGCCCCCGACCACAGGCAGGTGCTGCTGGCCGTCGACGAGTTCAGCGCCGTATCCCGGCGGCTGCCGATCTGGCAGCTGTACGAGCGCGCGCGGTCGCTCGGGCTCGCCGTCCAGGTGTCGGCGCAGTCCTGGCACGGCCTCGCCAGCCGCGAGGACGAGAGATACCGGCTCGCCGCCACCGCTGAGGGCGGCATCTGGCTGCTCCGGACGCCGCATCCCGACCCGGTCACCGCTCTGGCTGGCCAGCGCTCACGGCTGGACAGCACCCGCCAGCTCACCGGACGCCTGCGCTGGAGCCGGACCGGGACATCGCGGGTCGCCTCGGCGCCGGTCGCCGAGCCGGACCGCATCCGCGGCCTGGACGTCGGCCAGGCCGCCTACCTGTATCGCGGCGGGGTCACCTACATCCAGGTCAAGCGGCTCGTCGCCGGACCGGCAGCCGTACCTTCGTCGTCACAGCCCTCGGCAGCTCAGCTCTCGCCTGCTCAGGTCTCGCCAGCACAGCCGTCCACCGCCGCGCTACCAGACGTATCGGCGTTCCTGGACGAGGCGTTCGGCCCGGCGAGGCCCCGATGAGCGACCCGTTCGGCGTACTTGGCCTGCCTGCCGCCACTGATCTGACCGACGACGACGTGCTTTCCGCGTGGCGGCGTGCGGCCACCGCGACCCATCCGGACCGCGAGGACGGCGGGGATCCAGCCGCGTTTGCCGCTGCAGCCGCCGCCTACGCCGTGCTGCGGACGGAGGCCGGGCGAAGCGACGCGCTGGCAGATCTGCGCGAGCTACCTCGGATACGCGGCCCCGTTCCCAGCCGGATCGCGGCGGGCCGGCTCGCGCTGCGGGTGCTCGCCGCCGTCGCGGTGTGCTGGCTGGCTGTCGCGGGCGTCGGCTGGCAGCCGGCCAGCGCCGCGGTCATCACCGGGGCGCTTACCTGGCTGCTGGTCACGGCCCGGAGCGACCTCGCCTGACGGCTGCCCGGACGGAGGAGGCAGTATCCAGTGCGGCCGCAGTCTGTGTTACACAGGAGGCATCACGGACGCGGCGACGCGTCGGCAGAGCGAAGCGCCAGCATCAGGCGTAAGCCAGGATCGCCGGGATGTCCCGGCTTGCCTGCATGTCGTCCGACAATTGCCTGCGTCAGCTCCAGCACGAGCTCGACCTCGAGGAGCGCACGCTTCCCGGTGCGTAGTCTTGCCAGAGATCGGTGATCGCGACGCCGAGCTCGGCCAGGAGCCGGCGCAGCAGCGGCAGCGACAGCCCGATGACGTTGCTCGGGTCGCCGTCGACGCCGTCGACAAACGGTGCCGCCAGACCGTCGATGCTGAACGCTCCCGCGAGTGACAGCGGCTCGGCGGTCGCGGCGTACGCGGCGATCTCGGCCCCGCTCGGAGTGCCGAACCTGATAGTCGTGGCGGCGACGCCGCTGACGTGTCGCCCGGTTGGGCCGTTGATGAGCCAGTGTCCGGTGTACAGCGTCCCGACTTGCCCGGCGAGCAGACGCCAGAGCTCGACGACCTCGGCGGAGGTGGCGGGCTTGCCGAAAGCAGTACCACGGAGGTCAAGCAATGAGTCGCAGCCGAGGACCAGAGCGTCCGGCCGGAGCTGCGCCACCGCGACTGCCTTACGCTCGGCCAGCATTGCAACAAGGTCCGCCGTCGGCAGGTGATCCGCCCCGGACTCATCCGCGCCGCTGACGACGACGTCGGGATCGATACCCGCGTCGCGCAGGATGCGAAGGCGTGCCGCCGATCCGGACGCCAGGACCAGGCGGCTCACTCGCTGCGCACCGGGCGGCGCGTGCCCACCTGACGCATGGTCTCGGCTAGATCCTCGAGTACCGGGAGCGCGGCCGTGAGCGCGTCGACCTCGTCAGCCGGCAGCAGGTCCATGCACTGCGAGACCGCGGCCGCGCGGCGGGCCTTGATCTGCTTGTCCACGCGGCGGCCGGCCGCAGTGGCCACGACGGATACGCTGCGCAAGTCGGCCGGATCCGGGATGCGGTCGATCAGCTGCATGTCGACGAGCCTGCCGATGACGCGCGACAGCATGGTGGGGTTGATCCCCTCCAGCTCGCCGAGGTCGGGTAGGTTCATCGGCCCGCGCGCCACGATGAGCCCAAGCGCCGAGGCCTGCGATGGCGTCAGGCCTTCTCCGGTGGACGAGGCGTTGAGCTGGCGGGCAAGCTTGATGATGACCCGGCGGAGGCGAATGGCGCCTTCCTCATCCATAGGCGTGATCCTACTGCCGCTAACTAGTTGCCTGCCGGCAAGCAGTGTAACGTTAGTCATCAGTGGCTGACCAGGTTGCGCACGCTGACGCCGCCTCCGTGCAGGTCGCTGATGACTCCGCGCGCAGGCGGATCGTTATCTTCGCCATCGTGTCCATCGCGCTGCTCATGGCCTCGGTGGACCAGACGATCGTGGCGACTGCGCTGCCCTCGATCCAGCGCGATCTCGGCGCCCAGGTGAACTGGAGTAGCTGGACGCTCACGGTCTACGCGCTCGGGCAGGTCATGGTGATGCCACTGGCCGGCAAGATCGGCGACCAGTTCGGGCGCAAGCAGATCTTCCTCGGTGCTGCTGTGCTGTTCACGGCAGCATCCCTGTGCTGCGGGCTCGCCGACAACATCTACCTGCTGATCGTGCTCCGGGCGATCCAGGCGATCGGGGGCGGCGCGTTCATGCCGTCGGCGACGGGGATCGTCGCGGAGCTGTTCGGCAAGGACAGAGATCGCGCAGTCGGCTTGTTCGCCAGCATCTTCCCGCTCGGCGGGATCATCGGGCCGGTCCTCGGCGGTGTCTTCGTGACCTACTGGTCCTGGCGGGGCATTTTCCTTGTCAACATTCCGATCGGCATCACCCTGGTCGTACTCGGTGCGATCTTCATCCCCGACATCGCCCGGCGGCCGGACCGTCACCTCGATGTTCGCGGCGTGGTGCTCCTCGGCATAACGCTGCTGTCGGCGATGCTCGGCATTGGCTACCTCGGGGGCGCCGGCAGCGATCCGCTGAGCGCGTACTTCCTGCTGCCCGAGTGCCTGGCGGTCGTCGGCGTGACGGCGTTCGTGCGGCACTCGGCGCGGGCGAAGTCGCCGTTCATCTCGCTCCGGTTCCTGACCGGCCGCGGTTTCGGCGTCATGAACCTGCTGAACTTCCTGTACGGCAGCGCAGTGCTGGGCTTTGCGCCGCTAGTGCCGCTGTATGCGCAGGACCGGTTCGGACTGCCGGTGCTTGCGGCCGGCACGCTGCTCACGGCCAGGGCGCTCGGCATGATCGCCACCGCCGGCTTGTCGGTCTACCTGCTGCGCCGCACCGGCTACCGGTGGCCGATAGCCGTCGGCTTCACGCTATGCGCCGTCGGGCTGGTGGGGACGGCTGCCAGCCCGCACGGCCTGTCCGCGTACGCCTGGCTCGCCGTCACAACGGCCGTCTGCGGGATCGGAATGGGGATCTCTACACCGTCGTCCAACAACGCGACCCTCGGGCTCGCCCCCGAGCACGCGGCCGCAGTGGCCGGCCTGCGCGGCATGTTCCGGCAGTCAGGTGCCATCACCGCGGTGTCCATCACCGCCGCGATAGTGGCGCGCAGCGCCGATCCGGGTCTCGCCCAGGCGCATGTCTTTCTGGTCTTCGCCGCGACCCTGATCGCCGCCCTGCCGCTGGTGTTCCTCGTGCCCGAGCATCGCGGCCGCTGGTGAGCGGTAGCTGGATCCCGGCTCTAGGTCATGCTGCCGGGCTGCCGGCCGGTCGTCACGGGCCTGGCCGGATCGGTGATCCAGCCTGACCACGACCCCACGTACAGTGCGGCGGGGATTCCGGCGAGCTCAAGGGCGAGCACCTCATGCGCGGCGGTCACGCCGGACCCGCAGTACGCGCCCACCAGATGGGAGTCCCCGCCGACATCGCCAGAGCCGGCGTCGATGCCGAGGTTCGCGAACCGCGCCTGCAGCTCAGCCACTGACCGGAAGAGGCCGGCCGAGTTCACGTTCTCAGCCGTCGGCGCGCTCAGCGCGCCGGGGATGTGGCCAGCGACAGGATCGATCGGCTCGGTCTCGCCGCGATACCGCGCCGACGCCCGGGCATCGAGTAGGATCCCGGACCTCGCGACGTCGGCAGCGGCGGCCGCGTCCAGGATTGGCAGGTGGCCCGGCTCAGCCGCGAAGTCACCGGGGTGGGCCGCCACGTCCTCGGTGCTGACCGGCTCGCCCGCGGCCTGCCACGCGCCGAATCCGCCGTCCAGCACGCGCACCCGCTCGTAGCCGAAATACCGCAGCAGCCACCATGCCCGTGCGGCGATCGTCGCGTCCGCGTCGTCGTACACCACGACAGATCCGCGGGCTCGGACTCCGGCGGCTCGCATGTCAGCCTCGAAGTCCGCGGCCGCAGGCAGCGGATGTCGGCCGCCGGATCCGGGCGGCCCGGCTAGCTGGGCGTCCAAGTCGACGTAGACAGCCCCCGGCAAATGGCCGGCCCGGTACCTGTCGATGCCCGGCGGGCCGTCCGGACGCCAGCGCACGTCAATGAGCGCCGGCGGCGCATCGCCGGCCAGAGCGTCGGCGAGCTCCGCGACGCTCGTCAGCGGACCGTCGTCGGTCATGTTGGCTGGCATCGAACACCCCTGCATCCTCGCTGTGGATAACTCTGCGATTTCTGTGCACAAGTGGCCGTGGGCCGGCGCGGGTCCCCTGGGTACCTGTGGATAAACGCCGGACGCCGGTCACGCTAGGTGAGTAAGCAGGGGCACCCGCTGCTCACTCGGCGTGAGTGACCCGTGCATCCCGATGAGCCTCGACTCGCGCGGTTCCGTGACGGTCGCGACCACCGCCGACGGGCCCCGAGCGGCGGCCACCACGTCTCCGATCCGGTCCGCCATAGCGGGCTCGACCGGACCGAACCAGCCGGCCTCGATCGCCTCGTCCCGGCTGACGGTCCAGGCGTTGTCACCGAGCGTAGCCTGCCACGTCGCGAGGACGTCCGCGCTCGCGCCTGGCACTGCGTAGACGTGCCGCGCCCGTCCCTCGCCGCCCAGGACCGCCACGCCTTCCCGTAGCGCGGGGATCAGGTCGGCGTCCGTGCGCCGGGACGGCGGCACGTCGACCATGCCGTGATCGGCGGTGATGTGCAGCGCGGTCCCGGCGGGGATCGCGCCGGCTAGCTGCTCGGCCAGCCGATCCACGTGCGCGAGCTGGAATCGCCATGCCGGTGACGTGCAGCCCCATGCATGCCCGGTCGAGTCGAGATCACCGGTGTAGACCATGACGAGTCCGCGCGGCACCGAGGCCAGCGCTGCCGCGCTCGACGCGACCAGCGCGCCCAGTGTTTCTGCCGGGTGGTAGTCGGCCCCGCGCATCGCCGCCGTCGAGAGCCCAGTCTGCCGGAAGGCCCCGGCCGCGACCCGGAACGCCCCGATCCCCGCTGCCGCCGCCCGCTCGAAGATCGTGGAGCCCGGCTGCCAGGCGACGGGATCGACATTCTTATCCCAGCGCAGGGCGTTGAGAAGCTGCCCGGTCGGGATGCGCACCTGGTAGCCGAGCAGGCCATGCTGACCCGGCGGTCGGCCAGTGCCGAGCGAGCCCAGGCTGGTCACCGTCGTCGACGGGAAGCCGGCCGCCAGCCAGCAGCCGGTCTCCATCAGCCCGGCCAGGAACGGGGCGGCCGAACGATGGGCGCGCAGCAGGTCCCACCCAAGCCCGTCCACGACCAGCAGGCAGGCCCGGCGGACCGCCGGCAGGCCGAGCGCATTGTCCTCGCCGGGCACGCCAAGCGACGCCAGCACCGACCTGCTCAGGTCGGCCAGGGTGCTGCGCCCGTAGCCGGGCAGCAGCGGCTCTCCGGCCTCTTCCGCGTCCGTCACGGACGGCTAGTCGCCTCGGTCAGCGCGCGCGCGAACGACACCACCTGCCCGACGGCCTCAGGGCCGTCGGCCGCCTCGCTGACGCGCACTGTCAGGTCATCGGCGGTCATGGTGCCGGTGAACCCGTGGTCGGCCTCGCAGTTCTCGTCGCCGCAATGAGCTGGCTCGATCTCGATGTGCGACAGCACGTTCCAGCCGATCGTGAGCACGACTTCACTGGGCGCCGTCACGCCAGGAACATACGAAGCCGGATCCGGGATCACCCTCGTCAGCGCTACTGACGAGATCCGCGAGTGTCGGACGGCCTCGGTGCTGGTCTCCGCCTGCGGCCGGGACTCGGGATCGGCGTCGTCAGCCGGGTACTCGTCGGTGTGAGAGTACACGAGCCGCGTCGGCGTCAGTGCCATCACCGTCACGTGACGGCGCACCTCCATGCCGGGGTCGAAGTGAGCGTCGTGGACGACGACGTACGAGACGACTAGTTCCGCCCCCACCGCCGATGACACCGCGTCGTACACCAGGCCGGGATAATAGCCGCTTCGCTCGATGGCGGCCTGCATGCCGCTCGAAGCCGCCTTGGTATCGCTCATCCCCCCATCCTGCACCGTCGGCGGCCGTTCCTTCACCACACGGGCGGACTTCACTACGTTCCCGGCATGGTTCAAGGCAGCCTTCCCGGCTAGGTCCTCGCCAGGTACCGCAGCACCGTCATGCGTCCCACCTGCCTGACGCCGGCCAGGTGCAGCAGCCCGGCGGGCAGGCGCAGCCGGGGCGCCGCTGGGTCAGCCACCGACACCGGGGCGATCGCGAGCCGGAACTCATCGGCCACCCCCGCGGCGAGGAACTGCTCAAGTATCTGCGCGCCGCCCTCGACCATGATCCGGCCATAGCCGCGGCCGGCCAGGTCGGCTAGTACCCAGCCCAGGTAGACGCGATCGGCGCCGGGAACGGGCACGATCGTGGCCACCGCCCCGAGCCTGGCGCGGAGCTTGTCGGCACGCTCCGCGGGTGTGTAAACCAACGGCGGCTTGTCTGCGAAGAACCGGCGACCGGGGTCCAGGTCACCACTCCCGGTGATCGTCACTTTCTGCGGGTTCGCGGGTAGGCCGCGGGCAAGCCGCTGCCGCCGCCGCGCCTCTGACTTGACGAGCAGCCGCGGATTGTCCCTGCGGATCGTCTGCGCGCCGGCCAGGATCGCGTCGCTGCGTGCCCGGAGCTCGTCGACCTGGTCCCAGTCGGCCGCGTCCGACAGCGCCAGCCTGGTCGCTGACGCGTCGTCGAGGTAGCCGTCCGCAGACACTGCCGCCGAGAGCAGCACGTGCACGGGAACCCTCCTCAGCCTCGTCTAGCCCCGCTTCTCCAGGCCCAGCCTGCCCGGCTGTCCAGTCGTCACTGTGTAGTCGAACCTATCTTCGCCCGTAGGCTCAGGTGCCATGGCCTGGGCTGGACTGCGGCTCGCGATCACGCTGCTCACTGCGGTGCCGCTCCCTGGCGCGGTTAGCGCGCCGAGCCGCCGGACCGCTGCTGCCGCGCTCTACTGGGCGCCGTTTGTCGGACTGGCCCTCGGCGCAATAGCTGCAGGCGTGCTGCTTGCGTGCCGGGCCGGCCACACCGGTCCGCTGCTCGCCGCCGCCCTGGCGATCGCCGTGCTCGCGGCTCTGACCAGGGGCCTGCACCTGGACGGCCTCGCGGACCTGGCCGACGGCCTTGGCAGCCGCAGGCCTGCCGAGCAAGCGCTGGAGATCATGAAGCGCTCTGATATCGGGCCGTTCGGCGTGGTCACGCTCGTGCTGGCCTTGCTCATCCAGGTGACCGCGCTGGCCAGGGCTGACCAGATCGGCCGTGGTCCGCTGGGCCTCGTAGCCGCGACCGTGGCCGCCCGGCTTGCTGTCATGGTCGCGTGCCGGCACGGCGTTCCGGCGGCGCGGCCCGGCGGCCTCGGGTCGATGGTGGCGGGGGCGGTCCATCCTGTCGCCGCCGCCGCCCTCGTGCTGGCGGCCCTCGGCGGAGCCGCGGCCCTCGGCTGGATCTACACGGCGGCCATCGCGGCCGGGCTGGCCGCGTCCGCAGCCGTGACGGCTCTCGCGGTGCGCCGGCTCGGCGGGATCACCGGCGACGTGCTGGGCGCTGTCGCCGAGGTCACCGCGGCGGTCTGCCTGCTGGTCACCGCGATCAGCTAGCCAGCCGGCGGCCAGTCCGCGAGCGCCGATCTGATGCGCTCGGTATACTCCGCGGCCTCCGCGTCTGACTCGTAGCGCAGCCGTGGCCAGAAGAACCCCCGGAGCCCGTCGCCCTTGGTCCGGGGCACGACGTGGACGTGCAGGTGCGGCACGCTCTGGCTGACGACGTTATTGGCCGCCACGAAGGTCCCCTGACATGCCAGGGCCGTCGGCATGACCGCGCTGATGCGCTGCACGCGCAGGAAGAACGGACCGACGGCCGCGGCGGGCAGGTCCGGCAGCGTGGCCACGTGCACGCGCGGCGCCACCAGGACGTGGCCCTTGAAGACGGGCCTGGCGTCCAGGAACGCGACGACCTCGGCGTCTTCGAGCACGATCTGGGCCGGCACTCGCCCGGCGGCGATGTCGCAGAATACGCAGTCGCTGATGGCGGTTACCTTCCTGATCGCCTCTCCCCTTCCGGACGATAACCTGCAACGCATGGCGGCAGACGGACGGCGACACATTCTGGCGATCGGCGGCATCTCCGCCCCGGCCGACGGGCCGCTGCCGCCGATCGTCACGCACGCGCTGTCGCTGTCGGGCGCAGCGGCGCCGCGCGTCTGCGTGCTCAACACTGCCGCGGGCGACGATCCGGCCGGCTACGTGCGGATGTATTCCAGGCTCGCGCAGCACGGCGCCCGGCCCAGCCACCTCCAGCTGTTCACGATGCCGAACGTTCGCGACCCGGCCGACCTGCTGCTGTCCCAGGACGTGATCTTCGTGGGCGGCGGCAGTGTGGCCAACATGGTGGCCGTCTGGCGGGTGCACGGCCTCGACAATTTCATGCGCCAGGCCTGGGACGCCGGCATCGTCCTCAGCCGGCGTGAGCGCAGGCGCTATCTGCTGGTTCCTCGGCGGCACGACCGATTCTTTCGGCCCGCAGCTGCGGCCGTTTACCGACGGTCTGCGCTTCTTGGCCGGGAGCTACTGCCCGCACTACAGCGGCGAGCCGACCCGGCGGCCCGCTTACCAGGCCCTGGTCGCGGACGGCACGCTCCCGGCTGGAATCGCCTGCGACGACGGCGCCGGTGCGCACTTCGCCGACGCAGACCTCGACGGGATCATCGCAGAGCGGTCGGGTGCCACCGGGTACCGAGTCGAGCCCGACGGCGCCGGCGGCGTTACCGAGACACCACTGCCTGCCCACCTGCTGACCTAGCAGTCTCCGCCCTGCGGCTGACAGCGACTAGCCCGCAGGCTGACGTGCGACGGTGCGTCGGCGCATAACCTTGGTGCGTGTCCGCTCTCTACGCCTGGCTGCGCCGTCACCCGTTGCTGGTTGACAGTGTGCTGGCGGCCGTTCTCGGGCTGTTCGGAATCCAGGGGCTGATCCAGGGGCCAGCGGCGAACATTCCAGCGACTCTGCTCGTGGTCGTCCCGGTGGCGTTCCGGCGGCGGGCGCCAGTCTCGGCGTTTGCCATCGCGACTGTTGGCGGGGCCCTGCAGGTGCTCACCGCGCCGCCCAGTCCCGCCGACGTGGCGCTGCTGGTCCTCCTCTATACAGTCGCGGCTTACCGACCGCGCCGCGCCTCGATCATGGCGCTGCTTGTGTGCCTGGCTGGCTCGGCCGTAGCCGTCCTGACCTGGGGACCGGTGCACGGTGTCAACCTGATATGGCGCCTCATCTTCTCGGCGTTCCTGTTTGGCGGCCTGGAGCTCACGGTCTGGATCCTCGGCGACTCGATGCGGTACCGCCGCGGCTACTACGCAGCTCTCGAGGAGAGGGCGGCCAGGCTCGAGGGCGAGCGGCACGCCCAGGCTAAGATCGCCGCCGCCGCCGAGCGCGCCAGGATCGCCCGCGAGCTGCATGACGTAGTCGCCCACCACGTCAGCGTGATGGTCGTGCAAGCCGATGGTGCCGGCTATGCGCTGCGCACTGACCCAGACCGGGCCGAGGCGGCGTTGCAGGCCATCGCCGCTACGGGCAGGCAGGCGCTCACCGAGATGCGGCGGCTACTTGGCGTTCTGCGATCGGCCGACGACCGGGCGGCGCTCGCGCCGATGCCGGGCCTTGGTGAGCTGCGGGAGCTGCTCGATCAGGCGCGGGCGGCCGGGCTCGAGGTTTCCTACATGCTGAGCGGCACACCACGCGCGCTGCCCGAGGGTGCCGAGCTTGCCGCCTACCGAGTGGTCCAGGAGTCTTTGACCAACACCCGTAAGCACGCCGGCCTGGCGGCCACCGCCGCGGTCACGCTGCGGTACGAGCCCGATGGCCTCACAGTCGAGGTGACCGATAACGGCATGGGTGTTACTAGCGACGACCCCGGCGGTCATGGCCTCGCGGGCATGCGCGAGCGAATCGCCATGTACGGCGGCACTGTGACGGCCGGGCCGCTGCCAGCGGGCGGATTCGGCGTCACGGCCAGGCTGCCGTGTCCGCTAACCGGCCACGTTCCGGCCATCACAGCTCCCGCCATCACAGCTCCCGTCGGCACAGAGCCCGCCAGCCCAGAGCCCGCCGCGACAGCCCCGGTCGGCTGGTCGAACCCGAGCCTTTCCGGCGGCGTCCGATGACAGACTCCGCCCTCATCAGGATCGTGCTCGTCGACGACCAGGAGCTCGTCCGGGCCGGATTCCGGATGGTCCTGGACGCCCAGCCAGACATGCAGGTCGTCGGTGAGGCTAGCGATGGGCTTGGCGCCGTCGACCTGGCGCGCCGACTGCACGCCGACGTCATGGTGATGGATGCCCGGATGCCCCGCCTCGACGGGGTAGAGGCCACCCGGCGGATCCGGCTGGCAGGCGACCTGCCCAGGGTTCTGATGCTGACGACGTTCGACCTCGATGAGTACGCGTTTGCGGCACTGAAGGCCGGCGCCAGCGGCTTCCTGCTGAAGGATGTGCCGCCGGACGAGCTGCTCTTTGCGATCCGGGCGGTCTGCTCAGGTGACTCGGTCGTCGCGCCGTCCACTACCCGGCGGCTCATCGACCAGTTCGCCGCGCTTCTGCCTGACGGCGGCGAGGACACTCCCGAGGAGCTCAGCGAGCTGACGGACCGCGAGCGCGAGGTGCTGATCCTCGTCGCCCAGGGGTTGTCCAACAGCGAGATTGCGCACGGGCTGTTTGTTTCCGAAGCCACCGTGAAGACGCATGTCGGCCGCGTCCTGGCCAAGCTCGGCCTGCGCGACCGGGTCCAGGCAGTCGTGTACGCCTACGAGCACGGGCTCGTGCGGGCCGGACAGCGGCCCTGACGCCCTGACCGGAAGCAATCCCACGGACCATTGCATCGGGCCGACGCTCCGTTGTCACAGAATGACCGAATAAGCGTCCAGTTCCGCCGTCTGCCCGCTAATCTCGCAATGGCTGCAAAAAGAGCGGATGACACATGCTGACGGTGCATAACTTTTCCTACGGGCTCGTGACACCCGTACTCGGCTACCTGATGTCCTGCCTGGGCGCGTTCCTGGGATTGCGCTGTACCGCGCGCGCGATGGCGTCCGCAGGGCGTGACCGACTCGGCTGGCTACTCCTGGCAGCGCTATCGATCGGCACGACTGGCATCTGGGTCATGCACTTCATCGCGATGCTCGGGTACACGATTCCGGGCGAGGTCATCCACTACAACGTGCTGATCACGATCGGCAGCATGCTGATCGCGGTCGTGGTCGTCGGAATCGGCCTGCTGATTGTCGGGTTCGGGGCCAGGAACTGGCGCAATCTGCTTTTCGCAGGCACGTTCACCGGCGTTGGCGTTGCGGCCATGCATTACACCGGAATGGCAGCCATGCGCATGCCTGCCCGGATGACGTACAGCCCTGAGCTGTTCGGTCTCTCGGTTGTCATCGCCGTCGTCGCCGCCACTGCGGCACTGTGGGCTGCGCTGAACTTGCGCGGTGCCCGAGCCACCCTCGGCGCTGCGCTCATCATGGGCGTCGCCGTCAGCGGCATGCACTACACGGGGATGGCAGCCATGCACCTGTTCCCTCCCGGCGCCGGTGGCGGCATGGAGATGGCGGGTAGCGGCGCAACGGCGGAGAACTTCCTGCTGCCGCTGCTGATCGGCATCAGCATCCTCGCCTTCATCATGACCGCGACCCTGGCGCTGTCGCCGACCGACGAGGAGTTGCGGGCTGACGCCGCGCTCATGCAGCGCATCGAAGCCCAGGGTGCAGGGGACGCCCAGGCGACCGGAGGCATACCAGTCGTCGGAAGCGTTCCGCCAATCGCGCACCGGCCCGGAGCAGTCGTCAGTCGCGCCACGCAGGCGCGTCGGCAGGCCCAGAGCGGAGAGCCGTACTCGCGGCAGTGACGGGCTGGCACAATGGCGAGCGTGCGAGCGAGTCCTAGCAGCGACCCCGCCAAGAGCAACCCCGCCGACAGCAACCCCGCCAGGAGTAGCCGCGCCACCAGCGAGGCAGGGCAGCCCCGGCCGGGCCGGTGGCTGCTCCTGGTCTACCGGGTGCCGTCGGAGCCGAGCAGGCTGCGCGCTACGGTCTGGCGCCGCATCAAGAGTCTCGGCGCGATCTACCTGCAGAGTTCGGCCGCCGCGCTGCCAGCCAGCACAGCGGCCGAGCGGGCGTTGCGCAAGCTACGCAGCGAGATCCTCGACATGGCCGGGACTGCGGTGCTGCTCTCCTGTGAGGTCCTGGCCGGGGAATCTGAGATCCGGTCCCAGTTCCAGGACGCGCGCGACGACGAGTACGAAGAGATCGTCGACAAGTGCGCCGACTTTATCGCGGGGATCGACAAGGAGTACCGCGACAGCCACTTCAGCTACGCCGAGCTGGAGGAGAACGAGGTCGATCTCGTCAAGCTGCGTACTTGGCTTCAGCGGATCAAAGACCGCGACGTCTTCGGCGCGTCCGGGCTCCAGCAGGCCGTCAGCTCGCTGGCGGAGTGCGAGGAGAAGCTGGAGGCGTACGCTGCCCACGTGTACGCCGAGGAAGCAGAGGGCCACTAACCGCGCGCGAGAGGCTCACCGGCAGCAGCACGATGAGTACCAGCGGCAGCAGCCACCACGCGGTCACCCCGGCCCGATGCAAGCCATACGTCCCGGCGAGACCGAGCACTATGCCGACGGCCACCAGCCAGTCGTCGCCGATGACGAAGTCGTACCAGAAGGCGCCGAACGCCCGCAGCTTTGACATATCGCTATCTCCTTTAGCCCGCGACCCGTTAGCCCGCGACCCGTTAGCCCGCGACCCGTTAGCCCGCGACCCGGCCAGCCGGCTCCGGCACCTGGGCGTCGCTGCCTCCGGCGCCCTCGGCCGACTGCCGAAGGAGCGCCGTCAACCCGAGGCCGAGTAGCGCGATCGCCGGGATGATCACGAGCAGCGCGGCGTCCGAGCCGGGCCAGTGCGCGCCGGCGCCCTCGCCACCCCAGAACACGCCAAAGCTCGTCAGCATGATCCCGACGACAAACTTCATGGTGTTCTCCGGCACCCTGGCCAGCGGCGCCTTGATCGCGAACCCGGCAGCAGCGATCAGCACGATCGCGCAGCCGGCTGCGATCGCTGCGAGCCCGACGTTCTTGGCGTTGGCGCCGAACGTCAGCACAATGAAGACGACCTCGAGCCCCTCGAGCAGCACACCCTTGAAGGCCAGGGTGAAGCCATACCAATCGGGCGCCAGGAACGACCGGCGGACTTGCTGTGCCTTGGCCTCCGCCAGGTGCTCGGCGTACAGCTTCTCCTCATCATGGAGCGCCTTGTGCCCGCTTGCCCGCAAGATTGCCTTGCGGAGCCACTGAATCCCGAAGACGAGCAGCAGGGCACCGACGACGACCCGGAGCGCGGTCAGCGGGATGTGCGATACTGCGGGTCCGAGCACTGCGACGACGACCGCCAGCACGGCGAGCGCGGCAACCGAGCCGGATCCGGCTGACCGCCAGTCCCTTGCCGTGCCAGCCGCTAGCACGATGGTGGTCGCCTCGACCGCCTCGACCACACAGGCCAGGAAAACGGCGATGAAGAGCGCACTGGCGGCGGCACTCATGACGGTCCTCCAGGTGACCTTCAGCGGCGATGACCTAGACATAATAACAGCCGTCACTTCCGCTAGGTGACGGCCGTTACCTGCGACTGACCGCGGATCGGCGGTAGCCCCATAAGGCACTAGGCTGAGGACCCGTGACTACGAACCCTCTGACAGTCAGCACGGCCGATGCGCGTAGCGCCGCCGCAGATGCCCTCATTATCGGAGTAACCGAGAGCCCAGACGGCCCCGTTCCCGCTCATGGCTCGGAGGACACCGACGCCGCACTGGGCGGCACGCTCGCCGCCACCCTGGCCGCCCTAGGCGCCACCGGCAAGCAAGATGAACTGACCAAGATCGCATCAGCGGGTGCCGTCGCAGCGCCCCTGATCGTCGCCGTCGGGCTTGGCCAGGCCGACCAGGGCGGGGAACGGGGCCGACTTGAGTCCCTCCGCCGCGCGGCCGGCACAGCCGTCCGCGCGCTGGCCGGCCCGGCACACTCGAGCGGCCGGCCCGCCCCTTCCTCGATCGCACTATCGCTGCCTGCTCGTGACGAGGCCGAGACGGAGGCCGTGGCACTCGGCGCGCTGCTTGGCCGCTACAGCTTCACGCGGTACCGCAGTAGCGCCAACGGCGGCGGCGCAAATGGCGTAGCTGCCCCTGACCTCATTGTGCTGTCCTCGGTGGGCGCAGCGGCCGGGCGGGCCCAGGAACTGGCCGACGCCATGATTCTCGTCCGCGACCTGGTCAACACCAGCCCCGCGGACCTTTATCCCGAGACATTCGCGGCCGAAGCACAGCGCGTCGCCGTGGCCGCTGGCCTGGAGATCGAGGTGCTGGATCATGTCGCGCTCGCGGGCGGCGGCTATGGCGGCATCACTGCCGTGGGCCAAGGCTCGGTGCATCCGCCGCGCCTCGTCAGGCTCGCGTACCGGCACCCGGAGGCGACCAAGACGGTTGTCTTCGCCGGTAAGGGCATCACGTTCGACTCTGGGGGCCTGTCGCTGAAGCCGCCTAAGGCGATGGAGGCGATGAAGTCCGACATGAGCGGCGCTGCTGCCGTGCTCGGCGCGCTTCAGGCGATCGCGGCGCTCAAGCCAGTCGTCAACGTCGTCGGCTACCTGGCTATGGCGGAGAACATGCCAGGCGGCGGCGCGCAGCGCCCGTCTGACGTGATCACGATCTTCGGCGGCAAGACCGTTGAGGTGCTCAACACGGACGCCGAGGGCCGCCTGGTCCTCGCCGATGCGCTGGCCCGGTCCGCGGAGGACGCCCCAGACCTGCTCATCGACGTCGCGACGCTGACCGGAGCTCAGCTCGTCGCTCTCGGGCCGCGGATCGCTGGCGTGATGGGCAGCGACGACGAGGTCGCTGCCGCCATCGCGGAGGCAGCACGCAAGGCCGGCGAGCAGGCCTGGCCTATGCCGCTGCCACCGGAGCTGCGCAAGGGCCTGGACTCCGCCGTCGCCGACCTTGCCAACGTGGCCGGCGAGCGGTTTGGCGGCATGCTGGTAGCCGGCCTGTTCCTGAAGGAATTTGTTCCGGATGGCGTGCGCTGGGCACATGTGGACATTGCCGGCCCCGCATTCCACGAGGGCGAGCCCTACGGATACACCCCCAAGGGCGGGACAGGCGCCGCGGTGCGGATGCTCGTCCAGGTCGCGACTGACGTCGCGGACGGGCGGCTCTGACGCCGGCGGGCAAGCAACGACGCTTGCCTCGAAGGACATCTTGACAAGGAGTACATACGTGACCGACAGCGCCGACTTTAGTAGCGCCGGCTCCCCCAGTGTCGGCTCGAACAGTGCCGTCTCGAACAGTGCCGGGCTCGAACAGTGGCGGCTACGACATCGTCATACTTGGCGGGGGCAGTGGCGGCTATGCCTGCGCACTGCGCGCTGCCGAGCTGGGCATGCGGGTCGCGCTCATCGAAGAGGACAAGGTCGGCGGGACGTGCCTGCACCGCGGGTGCATACCAACCAAGGCGCTGCTGCACGCCGCCGAGGTCGCTGACCATGCGCACGAAGGCCCGAACTTCGGCGTGCGCAGCAGCTTCGACGGCATCGACATGGACGGCGTCAATACCTACAAAGACAAGGTCGTTACCCGGCTCTGGAAGGGCCTGACCAACCTGGTCGCCAGCCGGAAGATCGAGGTCGTCCAGGGCCACGGCAAACTCATCTCACCGACCTCGGTCCAGGTCGGCGACCGCGTGGTCAGCGGCGCGCACGTGGTGCTCGCGACCGGCTCGGAGACGCGGAGCCTGCCCGGCCTGGTTCCCGACGGCAACCGGATCATCACCAGCGATCACGCCCTTCGGCTCGATCGCGTGCCAGCCTCGGTGGTCATCCTCGGCGGTGGCGTGATCGGCGTCGAGTTCGCTAGCGTGTGGCGCTCATTCGGCGCGGAGGTCACCATCGTCGAGATGATGCCCCACCTCCTGCCTACCGAGGAGGAGTCGAGCTCGAAGCTGCTGGAGCGCGCGTTCCGCCGTCGCGGTATCGGCTTCAAGGTCGGCACCAAGTTCGAGAGCGTCAAGGACACCGGTGATGGCGTGACCGTCACGCTGGAGGGTGGCTCGACCATCGACGCCGAGTTGCTGCTTGTGGCTGTCGGTCGCGGGGCAGTTTCGGCCGGGCTCGGCTACGACGAGGTCGGTGTCGCCATGGACCGCGGCTTTGTGCTCGTCGACGAGCTGTGCCAGACGAACATTCCGACGATTTCGGCGGTGGGTGACCTGCGGCCCGGTCCGCAGCTTGCGCACGTCGGATTCGGCGAGGGCATCATGGTCGCCGAGCGGCTGGCCGGCCTGCCGGTCGTCCCGATCGACTACGACGGCGTGCCACGAGTCACCTACTGCCATCCTGAGGTCGCCTCGGTCGGCATTACATCCGCGACGGCCGCGGCTCGCGGCATCGAGTTCACCGAGTTCACCTACGACCTGGCCGGGAACGGCAGGGCCCAGATCCTCCAGACCAGCGGCGCGGCAAAGGTCATCGTCACGGCGGGCGGAGGCCCCACGCTCGGCGTGCACCTGGTGGGCGCGCGCGTGGGCGACCTGATCGCCGAGGCACAGCTGATCGTCAACTGGGAGGCTGTGCCGAACGATGTGGCCCAGCTGATCCACCCGCACCCCACCGAGTCTGAGGCCATCGGCGAGGCCTTCCTGGCCCTGGCCGGCAAACCGCTCCACAACCACGGATGACCTGCTCGCGCCATGCTGTAGCACGGTGCGAGCGCTAGAGTCACTTATAGGCGAAGAAGGAGTTACGGGAAGCGATGTCGGTCTCCGTATCGATGCCACAACTCGGCGAGAGCGTCACCGAGGGCACTGTCACGCGCTGGCTCAAGCGGGAAGGCGAGCACGTTCAGGCTGACGAACCGCTGCTCGAGGTCTCCACCGACAAGGTCGACACGGAGATCCCGTCTCCGGTCTCGGGCATCCTGCGCGGCATCACCGTGGCCGAAGACGAGACCGTCGCCGTCGGTGCTGAGCTCGCCATCATCGATGAGGATGGCTCCGCCGCACAGGCGCAGGAGGCGGCACCGCAGGCAGCACCCGCCCAGCAAGCTCCCCCGCAGGCGCAGCCCGTGCCAGCGCAGCAGGCACCGCCGCCGATACAGCCGCAGCCAATACAGCCGCCGCCAGTGCCGCAGCAGCCAGTACAGCCGCAGCCAATCGCTGCCGAGGCGCCGACTTATGATCCGCCGGCGCCGAGCTATGCTCCGCCACCGGAACCCGAGGTCATCACCGCCGATCCGCCAGCGCCGCCAGCCCCGCCCGCTTACCAGGCCGTCGAAGCGGCGTATCCGGACTACGACGGCGGCAACGGTCAGGCTGCCGCGGCCGCTCAGTTCACCGACACGGCGGATGGCCCGTACGTGACGCCGCTAGTGCGCAAGCTTGCGGCCGAGCACGGCATCGACCTCGCGTCGGTCACCGGCACCGGCGTAGGCGGCCGGATCCGCAAGCAGGACATCCTGGATGCGGCCGCACTCCAGCGTGGCCCGGTCGCGGGTCCACCGCTGGGGTCGACACAGCCGGGGTCGACACTGCCCGGACCTGTCCCGCAAGCTGCGCCCGCCCAGCAGGCGGTCCAGCCAGTGCCTGTAGCACCTCAGCCGACTGCGGTGGCCTACCAGGCCACCGCGCCTGTGGCGGATACCGAGCAAGAGGCCCGGCCCAGGCCGACCATCGTGCCCTCCAGCCTGCGCGGCACTACCGAGCGGATGTCGCGTGCTCGGCAGGTCATCGCCCAGCGGATGGTCGAGTCGCTCCAGACCTCAGCGCAGCTGACCACCGTCGTCGAGGCCGACGTGACGGCGATCGCCCGGCTGCGGGAGCGCGCCAAGGCGGCATTCGAGGCACGCGAGGGCGTGAAGCTGTCCTTCCTGCCGTTCTTCGCCCTTGCGACCGTCGAAGCGCTGAAAGTGCACCCCAAGCTGAACGCCGTGATCGACACCGCATCCGGCCAGGTCACCTACCACGACACCGAGCACCTCGGCATTGCCGTTGACACCGAGCGCGGCCTGATGGTCCCGGTCATCAAGAACGCGGGCGACCTCAACATCGGCGGGCTGGCCCGCAAGATCGCCGACTTGGCCAGCCGGACCAGGGCGGGACAGGTCAGCCCTGACGACCTGTCTGGCGGCACGTTCACGATCACCAACACCGGCAGCCGGGGCGCGTTGTTCGACACGCCGATCATCAACCAGCCGCAGGTGGGCATCCTCGGGACCGGCACGGTCGTCAAGCGTGCCGTGGTGGTCGAGGACGCAACGCTAGGCGAGGTCATCACGGTCCGGTCGATGGTCTACCTGGCGCTGACGTACGACCACCGGCTGGTCGACGGCGCCGACGCGGCCAGATTCCTGGTCACGATCAAGGATCGGCTCGAGGAAGGCGCATTCGAGTCCGAGCTCGGCCTGTAGCGGCGCACGCGGGAGTCGGCCATCGGCAAGCGATCGTAGCGATCGAAGCTCTGCTGAAAGAAAGCTTTTCGCGGAGTCGTCTCCGGGCGCGCGCTGGCTGAGCGGTTGCACACTGCCTGGGGTCGCCGCGCTGCTCGCTGGCAGGGCGGAAACAATGTCGGCCATGGATAGTTTCCTGATCACCGTCGATGGTTCCGAGCATGAAATCAGCCCAAGCATCGTGCGGGGCCTGCTCGACACTTCCGCCCGCTTCTGGCTGGATCTGGCCGACGTGGACAAGAACACGGCGGACGCGCTGCTGCGGGATACCTTCGGGTTTCACCCGCTGGCGATCCAAGACGCCGAGCACTTCGGCCAGCGACCCAAGATCGACTCCTACGACGACTTCACGCTGATGGTGGTCTATGGCGTGACCAGCAGCGGTCACCTGGTTGAAGTGCACTGCTTCTACACCGAGAACTACCTGGTCACCGTCCACCGTGTTGACTCCCCCGAGCTGACCAGCCTCGCCAGGCGACTGCGCCAGAACGCCGAAGCGGATCACGTAATGCTCATTTACCGTGTCGTGGATACGCTGATCGACGGCTATTTCCCGGTACTGGGCGACCTAGACGACCGGATCGACGAGCTCGAGGACGCGATCTTGCAGCGGCCAACGGACCAGCAGCTCGGGCAGCTGTTTGACATGAAGCGGTGGCTGATCGCGCTGCGGAAGGTCGTCACCCCACAGCGGGACATGTTCGCGACGTTGCTGAGCGGCGCCGATACTCTGCCCGGCATGACCCCTGACGCCGAGCGCTACTTCCGTGCGCTGTACGACCACCTCATCAGGATCAGCGACCTGGTAGACAGCTACCGAGACCTGCTGAGCAGCGTCCTTGACACTCACCTGTCCACGGTCTCCAACCGGCTGAACATAGTCGTCAAGCAGCTCACCATCATCGCCACTATCTTCTTGCCTTTGAGCTTCCTGACAGGGTTCTTCGGGCAGAACTTCGGCTGGATGGTGACCCGGCTCACCGGCCTGCCGGTCTTCGCGGGCGCCGGAATCGGCCTGCAGGTAGCCGTCGCGGCCGGCCTCATCATCGTGTTCCGCCGTCGCGGCTGGCTCGCCTCCGACGGCACGGTGCCGCCTGCCGAGCCCGCCAACCGGGCCCATGTGACGCACTATGACCGGTGGCACCTTGCCCAGCCGCTAAAAAACCATAGGGTGCCTGCCACGGCCAAATGGGCACCTCCTACCAGCAGGACAGGGATAACTGTGCGAATCGCCATTACGGCATCGACGGGGCTCATCGGCAACGCGCTCAGCGAGCAACTCGACCGAGACGGCGTGCACGTCCTCCGGCTGGTGCGGCGACCGGCTAGTACAGGGGAGCTCCGGTGGGACCCGACTAGGCCGGACGGTGGCCTGGACGCTAAAGCGCTCGATCGATTCGATGTCGTTGTCCACTTGTCCGGCGCGCCGATCGCGTCGGGCCGGTGGACCTCCGACCGCAAGCAGGAACTGCGCTCCAGCCGTATCGATAGCACCACCGCACTGATCCGGGCGATGCTGGCTGCTCCGACGCCGCCGCCCGTCCTGCTGGCCGCCTCGGCCGTCGGCTGGTATGGCGACACGGGCTCCAGGGCCGTAGACGAGACCGCCCCGAATGGGAGTGGCTTCCTCCCGACGCTCGTCCGCGACTGGGAGCAGGCCACCGTCTCGGCCCAGGCGGCCGGCATCCGGGTCGTAAACCTGCGCTCCGGCATTGTGCTGTCCAGCCGCGGCGGCATGCTCAAGCCATTGAAGCTGCCGTTCGCTCTCGGCCTTGGCGCACGAATTGGCACAGGTACGCAGTACCTGAGCTGGATCGGGCTGACGGATCACGTCCGGGCGATTCGGTTCCTGCTCGAGCGCGAAGACATAGCCGGGCCGGTCAACCTGACCGCGCCAGTGCCAGCGACCAATGCCGAGCTGACGAGGGCACTGGCCAGAGCACTGCACCGCCCAGCCATCCTCCGGTTGCCGTCCGGCGTGCTCCGGCTGGCGCTCGGCGAACTATCGGCCGAACTGCTCAACAGCAGCCGAGTTGTGCCGGCGCGGCTCGAAGCGGCCGGATTCACGTTCGAGCATCCGACGATCGGGCCGGCAGTTGCCGCAGCGATCGCCGATAACTCCAAGGGAGCCTAGCCCGCCTAACCCGGGCGCCGCCCCGAGTCGACTTCCTCGCCGGTGACGCGGGCCTCGCCGACGTCCGGCAGGTGCTTCTCGGGTTCGGAGAGCAGGTCAGTCAGCGGCCGACCGGGCTCAACGCCCACGAGCGGGATCTCACGCAGCCGGGGAACCCGCCCGGTCATCCCGCGGTACCGCAGCATGACCGCGTTGGTCATCCGCAGCAGGCGCCGAGCGCCTAGGATCGCGACCCCGGCCAGCGGCAGCTCGATCAGCACCGCGGACAGCAGGCTCAGCCAGAATCCTTTCGTATGGGCGTCAAGCACAACATCGAACCAGGCATCGCAGCACAGCAGGGTCGCGAGCACCACGAGGCACACGATGAGGATCTGGCGTCGCTGCCACGACGCCCAGCCCGTCGCGGCGAACGCCAATAGCAGCGCGATGTCGAAGCCCACCCAGGCGCCGCGCCAGCCGCCCGACCGGTAGTACCCCGGCAGCGTCACGGCGAGCAGGCCTATCCAGACGGCGAGGACCAGGCAGCAGATGATGATGACTGCCAGGATGACGGCCCGCCGCCGGTCCCTGCTCCGGCTGGCGAGATCCTGGGCCTCGAGATCGGCCAGAACGCGTCGCAGGCGTTGCCGCTCTTGCGGACTCATGCGGCGCAGTTCTTCCTCGTCGTACAAGGCACGCACCTCCTGCTGACGGTAGCTACGACGCGGCCGAGTGCATTCCCGCAACGCATTGCGACGTGGCAGTCCCGCAGTTTGTGCCCCGTAACCGGTGCTGCCATGCCGCGGGCATGATCTGGATTTTGCGTCCGCGTTACGCCTGGCTGGGCTACGCGATAGTGACCGGCAGCGTGTCGAAGCCGCGCAGCAGGAAGGTTTCCCGGCGGACCGGGTCGCCAGCGGCGGCCAGCCTAGGGAACCGGCGCATAAGACGCGGGAAGGCGATGCTCCCTTCGAGCCTGGCCAGGGCGGCGCCGATGCAGAAATGCGCCCCGCCCCCGAAGCTCAGCGGCCCGCCATCGGAGCGTGCCGGCAAGAAGACATCGGGCTCGGCAAAGCGGCGCGGATCGCGGTTTCCCGCGCCGAGTAGCGTCGTTATGGAGTCGCCGTTGCCGACCACCACGTCGCCGATCTTCGTCTCGTACCCGATCCTGCTGGTGAGCTGGACGGGCGAGTCATAGCGCAGGACTTCCTCGACGAACGCGCTCGCGGACACCGAGCCGTCAGCGACTTCCGCGCCCGCCTGTGGCTGCTGGAGGACGATCTGAAGTCCGTTGCCCAGCAAGTTCGTCGTGGTCTCGAAGCCCGCTACTAGCAAGAGCGTGAGGTTGTGGAGCAGCTCGGCGTCGCTAAGTCGGCCGTCGGCCGACTCGCTGACGGCCAGCAAGTCGCTGATGAGGTCATCGCGCGGACTCGCGCGGCGTTGTGCGGCCAGCCCGGTGAAGTACGCCAGCAACTCGACGGCGGCGGCGTTGATAGCCGGCAGGCTCGCCAAGTCGCTGAGCTCGAAGACGCCGGCCAGGTTGCGGGCGACAGGTCGGAAGCCGTCCCGGTCGGACTCGGGAATCCCGAGCAGCTCACAGATCACGGTCACGGGCAGCAGGTAGGCGAAGTCATGCATGAACTCGACTGCCGATCCGTCGGACCCGCGATCCGCCATCGCGTCCAGCAGATCGTCGGCCATCCTGGTTATGGCCGGCTCGAGCCCAGCTACCCGCCGCGCCGTGAACGCCCGCGAGACCAGGCTGCGGATCCGGGCGTGCTTGGGCCCGTTCAGGTTCAGAATCCAGTCCTTGCCCTGGACGAAGACCGGGTTCGCTTGCCAGCCTGGGAGATCCTGATCGAATGTGCCCTCGTCTGAAACACGGAAGCCGGGATCGCGCAGGACCGCGCTGTTAGCGTCGTAGCCGACGACCACCACTGCGCCGGGCGCCAGGGTGACTGCCTCCCCGAGCTCGTGCAGCGCCGCGTAGCTCGGGTACGGATTGGCCCGCCCGGCTGGCGTGCCCAGCGCGGTGAAGATCTCCAAGGCGTCCATATGCCCCTCGTCCTACCAGCTCGCAGTTGATCTGACGATAAGTAGTATCGCGTTACGACGTCAAGCTATATCGCGTTCTTCGCATGGCCTTACTTGGCAAGCCGAGTCGTCGATCCGGCCGGGATAAGCTCATGGTGTGCATAGTGAGCTCGTATTCGCCCGACTGGGCATGGGCGAGGACGCAATCGACTACTCGGCGGCGTGGGACATTCAGCGACTGGTGCACGAACGGCGCGTCGCCGGCGAGATCCCCGACACCTGCCTGCTGCTAGAGCACCAGCCGGTGTACACGGCAGGGAAGCGCACCAGTCCGTTGGACCGGCCAGTCGGCGATCCTGGCGCGCCGGTTATCGACGTCGACCGGGGCGGCAAGATTACCTGGCACGGTCCTGGACAGCTCGTTGGCTATCCGATCGTCGCGCTCGACGAGCCTCTCGACGTCGTCAGCTACGTCCGCATTATCGAGGACGCCATGATCGGCGCATGCGCTGCATTCGGCGTAGCGGCAGGGCGGGTCGAAGGGCGCAGCGGCGCCTGGCTGCCCGGCGACGGACGTGGCAAGCCCGACCGCAAGATCGCGGCACTTGGCATCCGCGTGGCCAGAGGCGTGACGATGCACGGCTTCGCCCTCAACTGTGACTGCGACCTGTCCTGGTACAACCGGATCGTGCCGTGCGGCATTGCCGACGCCGCCGTCACCTCGCTATCGGCGGAGACGGGCCGGCAGATCACCGTGACGGACGTGCTGCCGGTCGTAGAGCGTGAACTGGCGAGAGTACTCGGCGCGGCCCGCATCGAGCGGGTCACCGGCCCGCCCGCGCTGCGCGCCCCGGCGGGTGCCGCCGGCTGACGCGTCATGGGCTGACCCATCGTGGGCTAGACCCTCATGGGTAGGCCAGAGTAAGGCCAGGCCCGGTCCCGACGCAGCTCGACGAGAGCGCCGCGATCGCCGCCGCAATGCGCGGCACCGACGCCGAGAGCATGAGAGCGTCCAGGTCGCTGGAAGGGACGAACTGGCAGTCGTCCAGTTCTTCTGGCTGGAGTCTGATGCCGGACAAGGTGGTCAGGGCGCCGCCGTCGAAGATAAAGAAGACCGCGGGACGGGCTGCCGGCCCGTACATCTCCTGTGCCGGCTGCCAGTCGATCGCGAGCAGCCGGCCGATCCGCAGGTCGATGCCCAGTTCCTCGGCCACCTCCCTGGTGCAGCCAGCGCGCGGTGACTCGCCGAATTCGCAGATCCCGCCCGGCAGCGTCCAGTGGTCACGGTAGTTCGGCTTGACTACAAGGACTCTGCCGGCGCCGTCGCCGATCAGGGCGGCGGCGCTGAGGATGACGCCAGGAAGGCTGGCGTGCCAGGCCATCGGCTCCATGAAGTCATCAGGCTGTGCAGAGCTGCTCACCCTCAGCTGTCCCTGCTTACGGCCAGGGCCAGGAAGTCGCCGAGATCGGTCGCCGGCACCTGGACCTGCTCGCCGCTGCGCATGTCCCGCACCGTCGCGACTCCCGTCTCGTGTTCTTGCTCGCCATAGATCACAGCCCACCGCGCGCCGTTGTCACTGGCCCACTTCAGCTGCCTGCCGAGCTTGCCCGACGAGCCCAGGTACACGCTGGCGCGCAGCCCGGCCGCCCGGGCTGCGGCCGCGAATCTGAACGACTCCACGGCCAGGTCGGGTCGCATCACGGTGACGGCCACATCCAGACGGCCGGGCTGCTCGGTTGCCGCGCCGGGCAGCAGCGGGAGGAGCCGCTCGACGCCGATTGACGTGCCAGTCGCTGGTACGTCCGGGCCGCCGAGCTGCGCGATGAGGTGGTCGTACCGGCCCCCTGACCCGATCGACCCGGCCACGCCGACGGCGGCTAGCTCCCAGATCGGCCCTGTGTAGTAACTCAGCCCGCGCACCATGCGTGGCGTGAACACGATGCGCCCGGCTGGGACCTGACCAGCCAGCAGCGACAGGACTGTATCGACCTCGGCGAGCCCGGCTGCTCCCTCCTCGGTCTTGGTGAGGACGACGCGGACCCGGTCGACGGAGTCCGGCGCCGTGAGCGTCGTGACGAGCTCGCCCGCCTGCTCCTTTGCGAGGCCGCGCGCGGAGAGCTCGGCGAGCACCTCGTCGGCCCGGAGCTTGTCCAGCTTGTCGAGTGAGGTCAGCACGCCGGCGCCGATGTCCGGCCGGATGCCGAACGCCTCAAGCAGGCCAGTGAGGACGCGTCGGGAGTTCAGCTGGATGGTGAACTCCGACAGGCCAAGCTCGACCATCGCGTCGTGCTGCGCGCTGAGCGTCTCAGCGTCCGCGAGCAGCGATTGCGACCCCAGCGTGTCCAGGTCGCACTGCACGAATTCCCGGTATCGGTCCTTGCCGGGCCGGTCGGCCCTCCAGACGGGACCCATGGCGTAGCGCTTGTACGGGGTCGGCAGCTGACTACCGTAGGCAGCGGCGACGCGCGCCAGCGGCACTGTCATATCGTAACGAAGCGCAAGGTCGGCCTCCCCGCTCGCTTCGTGCTCGCCGCGCCGCAGGATCTTGAAGACCAGTTTGTCGCCCTCGTCGCCGTACTTGCCGAGCAATACGTCCAGCCGCTCGAAGGCCGGCGTCTGGAGCGGCTCGAAGCCGTAGCGCGCGAAGACCGACCGGATCACGGCGAACGCATGCTCGCGCTGCTCGACATCGGCGGCAAGGAAGTCACGCGTCCCGGACGGCGGGTCAAACTGACTCGGCATGAGCCCTATGGTTGCCGATGACGGGCCCGTTCGTCACATCGGCCCGCCGCGCGACCGCCGACGGTTCAGTGGCGTGTGCCGACTAGCAGGGAGTTCGCCAGGTCGGTGCCCCGGACACCGCAGTCGGCGGGCATCGCGCTGTGTTGTCTCGAGCACCGTAGTTCCCCTCAGGTGCGGCGCCGGTACGCCCGCACGGCCAGCGGGGCAAACACGATAAGAATGCCGAGCGCCCACAGCATCGACTCCCCCGCGTAGACGGCGACCGGGCCGCCCCGCATCAGGCCCCGGACGGCGGCCGCGAGCAACGTCATCGGGTTTGCCTTGGCGAACGCCTGGAGCCATCCCGGCATCGTCTGGATCGGTACCAGCAGGCCGCTGGCGAACACGATCGGGAACATCGCGGTGAAGCCGAACGTCTGCACGCCTTGCGGGCTCTTGACCAACATTCCAATCAGCGCCGAAACCCAGCACATCGCCATTGCGAACGCGAGCACGAGCAGGCACGCAGCGACAGCCGCTATCGGGTTCGTCGTCACGCGGAAACCGAGCACCATGCCGAAGCCGAGCGTGACGACGACCGAGATGATGTAGCGAGTGACGTCACCCATGATCGCACCGGCAAGCGGAGCCCAGCGTGCGATGGGCAGGCTCCGGAACCTGTCGAAGATCCCGGCGGAGATGTCCTGGTTCAGCATGAGCCCAGTGCCCAGCGTGGCGAACAGCACGGTCTGGACCAGGATGCCGGGCAGGACATACTGGAGGTAGTCGGTCACGCTGCCGTGTGCGATCGCACCGCCGAACACGTACGTGAACAACAGCAAGAACATGATGGGCTGCAGGCTGAGGCCGAGCAGGTCCTCGGAGTTGGTCCTGATCTTCAGCACACTGCGCCACGTCAGCGTGAACGAGTTCCGCAGGCCCGCGACCGCGCTCAGCCTGCGCGCTGGTGCCTGGCCGTCCAGGATTGCCGCCGTCATCGCGCTGCCCTCTCTCGCACCACGGCTATGGCTCGCTCGGTTGTGTCGGTCCCCGTCGCCGCCTCGCTGCTGTCGGCGTCCTCGGCCCGGCGGCCGGTCAGCGTCAGGAAGACCTCGTCCAGGCTGCTCTTGCGCAGGCTGAACTCGGCCAGCTCGATGCCGCTCTCATCGAGCTGGCGAACGATTCCGGGCAGGATCGCCGCGGTCGCCACCTGCGCGGTGACCTGGCGGCCGCCTGGGTCGGTCACGGGTTCGGCCCCGGTCCAGGCCGCGAGCGCCGCCGCGACGTCGCCGAGCCGCGAGTGATCGGCAGGCACGACCTCGAGCACTTGACCGCCGACCTTGGCCTTGAGGTCGTCCGGCGTGCCGGTCGCGATCACGCGGCCGTGATCGATCACCACGATGTCGTCGGCGAGCTGGTCGGCCTCGTCCAGGTACTGAGTCGTCAGCAGCACAGTGACGCCGTCGGCGACCAGCAGCCTGATCATGTCCCACACGTCACTGCGAGCCTGCGGGTCCAAGCCGGTCGTTGGCTCGTCCAGGAACAGGACGTGAGGGTGTCCAACGAGGCTGGCGGCCAGGTCGATACGGCGCCTCATACCTCCGGAGTAGGTCTTCACTGGTCGACCAGCTGCTTCTGCGAGGTCGAACCTGGCCAGCAACTCGGCCGCTCGCGCCTTAGCGGACGCACGGCTGAGTCCCAGCAACCGGCCGATCATGATCAGGTTGTTCGTGCCAGTCAGGCCGTCATCCACCGACGCATACTGCCCGGTCAGGCCGATCAGCTGGCGGACGCGGTGGGCATCGGTGACGACGTCATAGCCTCCCACCTGCGCGCGACCGCCATCCGGCATCAGCAACGTGGTCAGGATGCGCACGGCCGTGGTCTTCCCGGCTCCGTTAGGGCCGAGCACGCCGAGCACAGTCCCGGCCTCGGCGGCGAGATCGGCACCCGCGAGCGCCTTCGTGCTGCCGAAGTTCTTGACGAGGCCCTCGGCCCTGATCGCCGCGGTCACCTGCCCAGCCCCTTGTCGGAATCGCTCGAGGTCTCGATCGGGCCGACAGCAGCCTGCCGGTCCGACGCCGCTCCTGATCTGTTCACCGTCAGCACGCCCGCTCCCCGTTCTACTTCGCGAATGGATGCGTCCTTAAGATCTGCGTGGTTAAGATATATCGCCAGTGAGCAGCCAGACAAGATATATCGCGTGAGCATTTTGGCCCGCACATGACTGAGCGCCCTGCCAGTTCAGGCAGGGCGCTCAGCCAGGGTTGGTCGCAGACCCTGTCAGCCGGTCGGGCCAGCGGTCAGGTTGACAGTCGCCGTGTGGGTCTGGCCAAGGCCGTCTGACCAGGTGATCGAGACTCTGTCGCCCGGGCGGTAGCCCCGCATCACGTTCTGCAGGTCGGAGCTGGACGCGACCTGGTGGCCGCCAACCGACGAGATCGCGTCGCCGCCGCCAAGCCCCGCGGCGGCTGCCGCCGTACCCGGCACGACGCCTGCGACCGGTACGCCGGAACCGGTCTGGCCAAATCCGCCAGCGCCCGCCGATGCGACCTCGACGCCGAGGAACGCCGTCGCGCCAATGTGCACTGTCGCCGAGGACTTGCCAGCCTCGATCTGGTTGGCGATCGAGATCGCGCTGTTGATCGGGATCGAGAACGCGGTCGTCGGCATCGCCGCGGTCATGCCGAAGCCACCCGAGTTGGCCGACGAGGCGGCCGTGTCCATTCCGATGACCTGCCCCTTGGCATTCAGGAGCGGACCGCCGGAGTCGCCAGGCTGGATGTTGGCATCTGTCTGGATCAAGCCGGTCAGGTGCTCGACCGTGCCGGCGCCCTGGTCCTGGGCCGCGACCGAGGCGCCGAGTGCCGTGATCTTGCCCGTCGCCACGGCCGGGGTTGCGTCTCTTCCGTCAGCGTTACCGAGAGCAACGACGTTCTGGCCGACAGTCGCGCCGCTCGAGTCGCCGACGGTGACGGTGCGGAGGCCGCTGGCACCAGTTAGCTGAAGCACGGCCACGTCGTTGCTGTCGCTGTAGCCGACAACGTTCGCCGTGTAGGTGCGGCCGTTGCCGATGTCCCTGACCTTGACCGATGTCGCACCAGCGACCACGTGATTGTTGGTCAGCACCTCACCGGCCGAGGTCAGCACCATGCCGGTACCTTCTGCGGTCCCGTGCTGGTACCCCAGCGTGGAGATCACGTCTACCAGACCGGGGTTGGTCTGACTCGCGATCTCGGCAGTCGTCAGAGTGCTCGACCCGGCGGTAGCCCAGGCAGTACCCCCCGCAGCCAGCGCGACGGCGGCGATACCGGCAGCCACCGTAAGCCCGCGGCGGGACCGCCGCTTGCGGCCGCCAGCGTGCGCCGGGGCGCCGTCCGTCCACATCGGCGGCGGGGGCGGCGGCGGTGGTGGTACCGCGCCGTAGCCGGACTGACTGCCATAGGCAGTGTCGCCGTACGCCGGCTGACCGGCATATGGCGGCTGCCCGGCAGATGCCGCGTGCTGGGCAAAGTATGGTCGCTGAGTCTCGTCGCTGTGGGGGGTGTGGTCGCTGCTCGGGCCCAGCTCGCCGTCCTGGCGATGCGCCCAACGCTCGGTGCTCATTGGAACCGTCCCCTTCGGGAAGCCTCTAGTTCGCTACACTTCGATGGTCGGTCACGCTGCTGAGCTACCCCTCGCGCTCACCTGACCGTTAGCTGCCTGTCTGTTGGGCGCAACCTGAGAACTTCCTCTTGATTTCGTCTCAGGCATCGAGCCATGCGGTCTGGCCGTGAGGCTGGCCAGGCGTAATAGGCTGAATGCGTGGTACTAGCACCCGAGGGCCGGCGACTGCTCCGCCTTGAGGCCCGCAACAGCCAGGTCCCGATCGAGCGCAAGCCACCGTGGATTAAGACGCGGCTCCGGACCGGCCCGGAATACACCGAGCTCAAGCAGCTCGTCCGGCGCGAGGGCCTGCATACGGTCTGCGAGGAAGCCGGCTGTCCCAACATCTTCGAGTGCTGGGAGGACCGCGAGGCCACGTTCCTCATCGGCGGCGACCAGTGCACTAGGCGATGCGACTTCTGTCAGATCGCGACCGGCAAGCCGGGACCGCTCGACGCGGACGAGCCGAGACGCGTGGCCGAGTCCGTCGCGACCATGGGATTGCGCTACGCGACGGCCACCGGCGTGGCCAGGGACGACCTGCCCGACGGGGGCGCCTGGCTGTACGCGCAGACTTGCCGTGAGATCCATCAGGCCGTACCGGGCTGCGGAGTCGAGCTGTTGATCCCCGACTTCAACGCCAACCCGGACCAGCTGGCGGAGGTGTTCTCGGCCGGGCCGGAGGTGCTCGCCCACAACTTGGAGACCGTGCCGAGGATCTTCCGCCGAATCCGCCCAGGTTTTCGTTATGAGCGATCACTCGAGGTGTTGACGGCGGCGAGTGAGGCCGGCCTCGTTCCCAAATCGAATCTGATCCTGGGCATGGGCGAGGAAAGAGCCGAGGTCAGCCGGGCGATGGCGGACCTGCACGCCGCTGGCTGCGAGCTCCTCACCATCACCCAGTACCTACGGCCGTCGGTCCGCCATCACCCCATCGAGCGGTGGGTCCCGCCAGAAGAGTTCGCGGAGCTTGCCGAGGAAGCCGCCGAGCTTGGCTTCGCAGGAGTTCAGTCCGGTCCGCTCGTTCGCTCGTCATATCGAGCAGGCAGGCTGTACCGCCAGGCAATGGAACGGCGCGCCGGCCCGGTATCCTCACCATCATGGTAAGAAAGTCCGGCGCTGAGCCGAAGAACCCGGCCGATCCCGCGTCGATGGGGCGGATCAAGCAGATCCGAATGGTCGCGGGCATCGTGCACAAGGGCAACCCACGGGCGCTGCCCCTGGTCGCGCTGGCCGGCGTCGGCACGGCCGCCGTCGTCATAGTGATCGGCTACTTCGTCGGCCTGATCTACCCGTTCATCCCCCTCGGTGTCTTGTTTGGCCTGCTGGCGGCGATGTTCTTGTTCGGCAGGTTCGCGACGTCGGCTCAGTACGCTGCCGTCGAGGGACAGCCGGGTGGGGCAGCGGCGATCCTCCAGAGTCTCCGCGGCGGCTTCACGACCACGCCGGCCATCGCCGCAAACCGCAACATGGACGTCGTGCACCGGACAGTCGGGAAGCCGGGCGTGATCCTGGTCGGTGAAGGGTCCCCCGCACGACTGCCGAGCCTGCTGGCCGCTGAAAAGAAGCGGATCGCGCGGATCGCCAGCCAGATCCCGATCTATGACTTCCAGGTCGGCGACGGGGAGGGCCAGATCCCGATCCGGCAGCTCAACAAGAAGATCATGAAGCTGCCGCGCAACCTACGCGGTCAGGAAGTCGCGGACCTCAACTTCCGGCTCAGTATGCTGCCGCAGCAGTTGCAGATGCCCAAGGGGCCGGTGCCCCGCTCCTCCCGGATGCCCAAGGCGCCGCGACCCCGCACGCGGTAGCCGCTAGGGCACGTTGCAGGCTAGGCGCGGACGACGACGGTGCCCGCCGCCTTGTCCTGGAACCCGCGCAGGTCACGGTCCATCATCAACGCCGGGACCACGAGCATCAGCACCAGCGTGCGGGGCAGCGCCCACAGACCCACCGGATGGCCGTCAAGCCGGACGACCCGGAGGCCGAGCAGGCGCTTGCCGATGGTGAATCCGGTCAGGGCCGTCAAGAGGAAGTCCTGTACGCCGAACACGACCGGCGTCCACAGCCGCGGCTGCGACAGCACGCTCGCGGCGTGCCCGGCCTGCGGGTGGTAGAAGAACGCAACGGCGATGACGCTGCACGCCAGCCAGTCGATCAGCAGTGCGCCGAGACGCCTGCTCCAGCCGGCAACTGACCCCGGTCCGAACTCCGGCAGCCCAAAATTGCGTCCCGGATAGAATCCGTCGCCGGCGGCCACCTGCTGGTTGCTCACAGCCCAACGGTATCCGCTACCACGGGGCGCTTGCTCGACGGTTACCGCGGGGCGCTTCCCCGGCGGTGGCAACCGTTTGGCATGGTGGACATATGGGAGCGGGCGAATGAGCTACGCCCCGTGATCCCGCGCAACACGGTGCCTCCGGTGTAACACCAGCGAAACATCGGGGACACGGCCAGGAAACTGTCTGGCGATAACGTCACAATCGCCCCTGACGGCGGCGCGATGCGACCTGCTGGGCAGACCGAGGTTCCTCGTACGCGGCGCGTTGCGGTCCAGGTGGCAGTTAACTGGGTGGCGGCTAGCACTGCGCCCGCGGCAACGACCGCGGCTGCGCCTAAGGAGAGCTGATGTTCACAAGCGGCGATGAGGTACTGCGGTTCATTGAATCCGAGGGGGTGCAGTTCATCGACGTCCGATTCTGCGATCTGCCCGGCACCATCCAGCACTTCACCGTGCCTGCCGAGTCCTTCGACGCAGATGTCTTCACTGAGGGCCGGATGTTCGACGGCTCGTCGATACGCGGCTTCCAGCAGATTCACGAGTCCGACATGCTACTGCTGCCCGATCCGAGCACAGCCGTGCTCGATCCGTTCCGGACGCACAAGACCCTCAACCTGACCTTCTTCGTCCACGACCCGCTGACTGGCGAGCCCTACTCCAGGGACCCGCGCAACATCGCCCGCAAGGCCGAGGACTACCTGCGCGGCAGCGGGATCGCCGACACCGTGTACTTCGGGCCGGAGGCTGAGTTCTACATCTTCGACTCGGCACGGTACGAGACCGGGCCAAACCAGGGCTATTACCACATCGACTCCATCGAGGGCGCCTGGAACACCGGCCGGGACGAGCCGGGCGGCAACCTCGGCGCCAAGCCCTCCTACAAAGGCGGCTACTTCCCCGTGCCACCGATGGATCACTACACCGACCTCCGCTCGGAGATGGTCCGCAAGCTGATCGACGTCGGCATCACCGTCGAGATGCAGCATCACGAGGTCGGCACGGCCGGCCAGGCCGAGATCGACATCAAGTTCGACACGCTGCTCAAGATGGCCGACAACCTGATGCTCTACAAGTACGTGGTGAAGAGCGTCGCGAGGGCCGCGGGCAAGACGGTTACGTTCATGCCGAAGCCGCTCTTCGGCGACAACGGCTCGGGCATGCACTGCCACCAGAGCCTGTGGAAGGACGGCGCGCCGCTGTTCTACGACGAGGTCGGCTATGCCGGGCTATCGGACACCGGCCGGTACTACGTCGGCGGCCTGCTGAAGCACGCGCCTACCCTGCTTGCCTTCACCAATCCGACCACGAACTCCTACCACCGGCTCGTGCCCGGCTTCGAGGCGCCGGTGAACCTGGTCTACAGCCAGCGCAACCGCTCGGCCTGCATCCGGGTCCCGATCACCGGTCCTAACCCGAAGGCTAAGCGGCTAGAGTTCCGCGTCCCTGACCCGTCGGCCAACCCGTACCTGGCGTTCGCCGCGATGATGATGGCCGGCATCGATGGCATCAAGAACAAGATCGAGCCGCCAGAGCCGGTCGACAAAGACCTCTACGAGCTGCCACCGGACGAGGCCAAGGCCATTCCGCAGGTGCCTGGCTCGCTCGAGGCCGTGCTAAACAACCTGGAAGCCGACCACGACTACCTCCTGGAGGGCGGGGTATTCACCCCAGACCTGATCGAGACGTGGCTGGACTACAAGCGCACCAACGAGCTCGACGCGATCCGGCTGCGTCCGCATCCGCATGAGTTCGAGCTGTACTACGACGTGTAGTGCATTGTGAGGGCGCTGACCTGGCCGGGCACAACGCCAGGTCGGTGCCCTTAGAAAGTCCATCTCAGCCCAGCGGCTGAGTCGTCCATTTGGTCTGGTCCGGCCCGAGCACCTGCACGTGACGCAGCAGGCCCAGCGCTCCACCCGCCTGGTCGGAGGAGACATAGACGTACATGCCGTGCAAGCTCCCGAAGCACGCTTCCTGTCCGGCCGCGCGGAGAACACCGGCAGCGCCGTCGAACGATACGCTCCGTGTCTTTCCGCCGATGTTCACGCAGCCGTTCGAGTACGGAGGCTCGATGAGGACGGTCATGCCGTGTGGATCCTGGCTGGGTCCGAGGTTCAGTAGGTACCCCGTCAGCTTGCCCCCCTCGACCTGGGACCCGGTCGCGGCCACCTTCCAGCTAGCCGGGATGCCCGTCAGCCTGAACGGGAACCGCAGGCGCACGTTCGACCGGTAGCGAACACGAGCGGCCACCTCGCTGAGCTGGGCTGGCCTCGGGCCCGACCACTGGGCGACGGCCCAGCCATCCCGGGCGTACTGCCAGGCGAGCGCGGTCGGGTGACCGTAATCGTCCAGCATCAGGTACGCCGGCTGACCGCCTGCCAGGTGACCTGCGGGAAGGATCGGACCGGGGAGCGGCTGGGGGCCCCAGTTGCAGAGCAACCCGCCGGGATACAGCCGCGAGTGCAGGTACCGCTTGTGCCTGCCGTCGTCAGTGAACTGGAACGTGCCCTTCGGCGGCGACCAGAACGGTCCGGTAAAGGAGCACTGGTGCGCCGCGAATACCGTGAGAGCGATGGACTGGCCATTCGGTCCGTTGACGTCGGCGAAGGACTGAGTCGCCGTCTGCTGAGTGGGCGGGCTGATCAAGGTGAAGCCGGGGGGCAGCCAGCCAAAAGTTGCATAAATCGCCAGGGGGTCGAAGCTCGCCGGGGCCATAGGCCCGCTGGCATGTTCCGGCTTAGGTGCATGAGCTTTGCGTGCATGAGCGGCCGCTGCTGGCCGGCTGGTCGCACCGGTCGGCAGTACGCCACTGGCGAGCAGGGCGCCAACGGCTATGACGACACCGAACGATATCGCTGGAACGCCTGCCCGGCGGATCCTCAGGCGGCGGCGGCCTGCCTTGCGGGCACGGCCCACGTCCACCGTGCTCGGTGGGGCGCTCCTTCGTACTGCGCCTTCGAAGTGAGCGCGCATTGCCTTCTCATCCATGGTCACGCACCTCCCCGAAGACGGCGGCTGAACCTCGCCGTGTCCGTGCCGAAAGCTCCGATGGATCGGCCGGCGCCAAAGCCAGCCGCAGTGAGCCAAGACCCTTGAAGGTCTGGCTCTTGACGGTGCCGGCTGAGCAGCCGAGCAGCTCGGCGACCTGATCGACGCTCTGGTCGCAGTAGAAGCGGAGGACGAGGGTCGCCCGCTGGCGCGGCGGCAGTTCCGCGAGCGCAGCGTTGACATCGATCGCATCGTCGTGGTCTGGGCCTGCTCCCGGCCAGTCCGGTATCTCGGCGGACAAGCTGACCTTGCGGGCCCAGCCGGACCGGCGCTCGCGGAGGAACTCCCTGACCAGGATCGTCCTGGCGTAGGACTCAGGATGATCCAAGACGCGGACCCGGTGCCAATGAACGTAAAGCCGGGTGATCGTCACCTGCACCAGATCATCGGCGTGATGCCAGTCCTGGCAGAGAAGGTAGGCGACCCAGCGCATCGCCTGCAGCCGGGCAGCTACGAACTCCGTGTAGTCGTCATCGCGGCGCGTATTCCTCACGGGCCGCTCGATCCAGGCGTGCGCCTCATGTCCCCTCAATGCTTCCGGCACGGCGCCCGGTTGCCCACTCCCGGCTGGAATTTGCTGCCTAGTTCTGTCGCGATTCCCGCCCTGAGCCGCCCGCAGCCCGTCGTACGTGACCGGCCAGGACGCGGATAGTCTCCGACTATGACTGATCGCGCGCCCTTTGGTCGGACCGGGCATGAGAGCAGCCGAGTCATCTTTGGCGCCGCGGCCCTGGGGTCAATGCGGCAGGAACGCGCCGACCAGGTCCTCGCGACGCTGCTGGAGTTCGGCGTCAACCACATCGATACGGCAGCGTCCTACGGCGATTCAGAACTTCGGATCGCGCCATGGATGGCAAAGCACAGGAGGCGGTTCTTCCTTGCCACCAAGACTTCAGACCGCTCAGGCGATGGCGCGCGGGCGAGTCTCGAACTGTCGCTGACCCGCCTTGGTGTCGACTCCGTCGATCTCATCCAGCTCCACAATCTCGTCGAGCCAGACGAATGGGAGGTGGCTCACGGCCCGGGCGGCGCGGTCGAAGCCTTGGCCCGGGCGCGAGACGAGGGGCTCGCCAGGTTCATCGGCGTGACCGGGCATGGACTGCGGATTGCGGGCATGCATCTGCGCAGCTTGGAGCGGTTCGACTTCAGTTCGGTGCTGCTGCCTTACAACTACGCGGTGATGTCCGATGACCGGTACCGGGCTGACATGGAAACGCTAATGGGGGTGTGCGAGCAGCGCGGCGTGGCGGTGCAGACGATCAAGTCGGTCGCACGTCGACGCTGGCGGCCCGGAGCGGGGCCGCACTTCAGCTGGTATGAGCCGCTGGCCGATGGCGATGCGCTCGTTCGGGCAGTGCGTTACGTTCTCGCTCGCCCTGGTGTCTTCCTCAACTCATCGAGCGATGCCCGCCTCCTCAGGCTTACCCTCAAGGCCGCCGCCGTCGGCGGGCCGGCTCCGACCGACGAGGAGATGGCCGCCGATGTGGAGCGGCACGAGATCGAGCCACTGTTCGACGGCGCGGGGCTGGAGCGGATCTAACCGCTCGGGCCCGACAGGAACGCATAGTGCAGGAAGGGGGAAGCGGCGTGCAATTTGGCGAATACTCATTTGGTTCTCTGCAGGTCGACGGCGTGACCTACAACCACGATCTGATCATTGACCGGGGACAGGTCCGCAGGCGCAAGAAGGCCGCGTCCAAGAAGTTCCGCGATGCGTACGGCCATACGCCGCTGTCGACCGCAGAAGACATCCCCTGGCGATGCCGCCGACTGGTGATTGGCACAGGTGCTGACGGTGCGTTGCCAGTGATGGAGCAGATCCGCGAACAGGCCCGCAAGCTCAAGGTCGACCTGGTCGTGCTTCCCACAGCAGAGGCGATCGGCGTGCTCGCCGGGACTATCAAGCACACCAACGCCGTCCTGCACGTCACGTGCTGAGCTGACTAGCCCAGCACCCGTTGCCTTTGACAGCCAGTCCGAAACGCCACCATGCCGCCACGTCTAAGCTCTTTCGGTAAAGCTGAACGAAGGGAACCTGTCGTGACTGACCAGCGGCCAGCGGGCGGAACCGAGCAGCAGTACGAGGCTCCGGCGGGGATCGATACCAGCAGGGCGCATCAGGCGCGGATCTATGACTACTGGCTAGGCGGGAAAGACAACTTCGCGGTCGATCGAGAGGCAGCACAGCAGGCGCTGGCCGCGTACCCTGGGCTCCGTCGTGGCGTCCAAGCTCAGCGGGCCTTCCTGGCGCGGGCAGTGGAATACCTCGCGGGCCCGGCGGGCATACGGCAGTTTCTCGACATTGGTACCGGCATCCCGACTGCGAACAATACCCATGAGGTCGCGCAGTCCGTCGCCCCGGAGGCCCGGATCGTCTACGTCGACAACGATCCCATGGTGCTAGCCCATGCCCGCGCTCTGCTGACCAGCGCACAGCCGGGTGCGACCAGTTATCTCGACGCGGACCTGCGTCACACCGAGACGATTCTCAGCGCGGCCGCTGACCTACTGGATTTCCGTCAGCCGGTCGCGCTACTTCTCATCGGCATCTTGCAGCTCATCCCTGACGAGGACAATCCGCGCGCGATCGTCGCACGACTGGTGGAGGCAATACCGCCGGGCAGCTGGCTGGCCGTGTTCCACCCAGCCAGCGACATACTGCCAGATCAGATCGGCGAAGCCGCACGCCGCGTGAGTGCGCGCTCGGCTGGCAGGACAACGCTGCGCAGTCGCGCTGAGGTCACACGGTTCTTCGACGGCCTGGAGCTCATGGACCCCGGCCTGGTGCAGGTACACAGATGGCAGCCAGGCTCGGCCGCGCCCGATGACGGCGAAGAAGTGGCCGGGTATGCGGGACTTGCACGCAAATCCCCCTGACTATCAGGTGACGCCGACGTTCAGGATGAAGTGACCGACCCGCAGGTTGAGTACCCCGCCGCCGGCCCAGTGCACGATGAACGCCAGCAAGATGATGGCCAGAATCACGACCACCACCCAGAAGAAGAACACGATGATGCCAGGGATGGCATGCCCCGCTGCAGTTCTCGCTCTTGCCACGGCCGGCAGCTACCCGCCGCCGCGCGATCTATTCGGCGCACTACAGGCCGTCTAATGCCGCGAGAGCCAGCGTGCGTTGGGCATATGAACCGAGCGGAGCCGACAATTCGGGCGCTAACGGTGGGCTGGAGCATCGAGATCGCCCGCTGCGAGTGACGACAATTCGCCTGCTCGGGCGCGAACGTTTGAATGCAAGGTCACGAAGCGAGGAGATGCGACGCGGCTGTTTCCGCACACCTTGAGGTGATATCGGAGTGCCCACTGCAAGAACGATCTTCAATGAGATCTTCGCTAATGACGAGGCTTTCCAGTTGTTTTGCTCGATCGCTGCCAGCGGCGAGGCGCAGGGCGGCTGGGAAAACGGCCGGATCGCGGCGCTTGTACCCAGACCACAGCAGGACCTGGCGCCGAAGATTGCCCGGCATGGCGCCGACGAGGACAAACACGGCCGCATCTTCAATGCCCTGCTGCGCAAGCGTGGTCTGGAGCCGGTCGTCGTGCCACCGGCGACGGACTACACCATGCGCCTGGAGTCAGCTGGCATCGGGCTGGCCCACAGTCGGCTGCGTGCCGACCAGGAGCTGACCGAACAGGACATCGTCGCCTACCTGGCCCACAGCCGGGTGACCGAGCAACGCGCCTCGGAGCAGATGCAAGCCCTGTGCAAGTACGCCGGCGACCGGCCGGACATCGGTCGCGCTGTCCGGATGATCTCGAACGACGAGGACAACCATCTGGCCTACTGCCACGAAGAACTGCTGCGGCTTGCCAGAGACGGGCATGCGGAGTTCATCCAGAGCACGCTGCGCGCGACTGCGCTGGCCGAGATCGCCATCTATCGCGACGTCAGCACAGCAGTGATGTCTCATCTGAGTCGCATCCTGCACTGGTCCAGGCCAAAGTCAGCCTTTCTCGCCGCCGGCATCCGGGCCGTCTACGTCTACGAGCGGCTGGGCGGCTGGCGACGGATGGTGTCGCTGCGCACGCCCGAACGGCATAACGCGCTAGGCGGGCCGGCATCGCCACGCAGTACGTTTGCCTAGCGACTGGGCAGCGAACTGCGCCGGTCCGTTTGAACGTAGCCCTGCCGGGGATGCCCCCGCATCATCAGATCAGAATCGGGGGGAACATCAATGGGAAGTGAAGCGCGCATCGGGCTACTTCTGGCGAGTACTTGTTGCCTGCTGGCCGTCATGGTCGACTGGGTCGTCGAGGAACTGAAGTAGTCATCCGCTACGGACCTGCTGAGCCTCGTCCGTACACCTGACGAGCTGTTTAGCGTCATGCGGGTCTCTTGCCATGCCGCGCTTTCATAGAAAAGCGGCACGGCGGCTGCGCTGATCATGGTGCCCGGCGATCCCGCAGTGACACGGTCATCGAGGTCATCCCCCCGATGGCTGTGTACCGGGCTGAGCCCCGCGGCCAATCTGCCGATCATCATGATCACGCCGCAGCATTCTCACGTGCATCAACAGGCCGCTCGATCACCTTTTGAACCAGGGAGCTGCACTCGTGCTATCCGGCTCATCAGCAGTCGAGACAGAACACGCGGAGCAACAGTTGCGGTCCGCTCTGGTAGGTGGCGCGCCGGCCCGGCAGCGCGTTGTCGGCGCTCATGGCCGCAAGACAGTGCGCAGGCTACTGGAGGCTGGACTGGCTGAGCTGGCCGAGCGAGGCTTGCATGCTTTTCGCGTCGACGACGTGGTACGTCGCGCGCAGACGTCGCACGGCACGTTCTACTTGTACTTCGCGAACAGACAGGACCTTTTCCGGGCGCTGATGCGGGACACGTTGCACGACATCAAAATTCTCACTAACGGCTTCCCAGTCGTAACTGACAACGCTGCGGGACGGGCGGCGGTGCGCGACTGGGTGCAACGGTTCGCGGATACTTACGCGGCACACGCCGCAGTATTCAGGGCTCTCAGTCAGGCTGACAGCGCCAGCGAAGCGGTGTGGGGCGACGGCCTGCGGACGCTATTCGGGCTGGCGGAAGCCATCGCGACCGGAATGACCAGCGCCGGCGGGGACGGCGAGCACCTCGACAGCCAGGAGCGCCCGGGCGAGCACAGCGAGCTCACCGCCCTTGCGTGCGTAATGATGCTCGAGCGGGCGAATTACCTGATCAGCATTGGAGTCGGGCTGCCTGCAGGCGAAATGACCGACAGACTCTCCGATGTCATTTTCGCCGCGTTCCACTCGGCGCAGCTGACCGGTGCGCCGCCCGCCAGTCCAGAAGCCCAGGCGACGTTCCCCATCTATCCGTGATTGGGGCGCGATCAGGACGCGCCAGACAATCCGGACAGGGGTGAGCTTGTCTACGCTGATCGCCGTGGTGGCAGCTCTAGCAGGCTCGCTGGTATTCGGGGTGTCATCCGTCGCGGAGCAGCGCGGGACTCAGCGCGTCGAGCGTCGGGCTCCGCTACGCCCCGGGCTGCTGTTGGACCTAATCCGGCAGCCGCTCTGGCTGACCGGGGTCGGCGCGACTCTGGTCGGCTTTGTCTTGCAGGTCGTGGCGCTCACCTTCGGGCCGCTCGCGCTGGTCGAGCCGATCCTGATATCTGACCTAATAATCGCATCGCTGATCGCCAGTGCTCTAAGGAGACGGTGGGATCCGGTCATACTGCTGGGAGTTACCGCCGCGGCCGGAGGGGTCGCCGGATTCTTGGCCATCGCCCGGCCGTCAGGCGGCCGGACGACCGTCGGTTTGCTCGCTGTACTGCCGCTGGGGATAGGGCTGGCAGTGGTCCTGGCCGGCTGCATTGCGCTGGCCCAGCGGAACGAGAATGCGCGGCCGCTCGCGCTGGCACTAGGGTGCGGCGTCACCTACGGCGTCGCCGCTTTCGTGGTTAAGCTCTTGACCACGGATTTCAGCGGCGGCCTGGCGCAGGTGTTCAGCCACTGGCCGATCTACGCTCTGGCCATCGTCGGCGCGCTGGGCTTCCTGCTCAACCAGAACGCCTTTCAGCAGGGCATTCTCCTCGCGCCTGTGCTGGCGATCATCACCGTATCCGACCCGCTAGTCTCGATAGCTCTTGCTTACTTCTGGCTGCACGAGCAACTCAACAGCACCGCAGGGGTCGTGGCGGGCGAGGTGCTGGCGCTCCTAGTAATGACTGCTGGCATCATCACCCTCGCCCACCGTGCCCCTATCGTCACCCGCCAGCTTGAGGCGAGCTCTGAAGGCAGTGCGAGCGGCGGAGGCCAAGCTAAATGAGACTTCGGTGGACGTCGGCCCCGACAAGGCCGTCGGTGCCGGTCGCCTAGGCTGAAGCCGTGGCTGAGGATCTGGAGATGCCGCGGCCAGCCCGGCTGCTGCGCACAACGGCGTGGAGCCTCATCGAGTCGGCCGGCCTGCCCGTCGGCGCGCTGGCTCTGGCCGGCTGGCTGTGGGGACGCGATGCCGGGCTAATTGCGGGAGTCGTAGTTGTCTGGATAATCGCAGCAATCCGCAAGATTCACACGGGCACCGTGCCGAGCTTGGTGGTCATCTCCGTGGTCGTACTGACGTTGCAGACCGTCCTGGCAGTCGCTACTGGCCAACTGTGGATCTTCTTGCTGCACTTCCCCGTCGCGAACCTGTTCCTGTGCATCCTGTTCGCCCGCACAGCCCGCGGCTCGAATCCGATTGTTGCCCAGCTGGCCGCCGAAGTAGTGGCGCTCAGGCAGCCGGCCACGCCGAATCCGGGTCTGCACCGTTACTTCCAGGACGCGACCTGGCTGTGGGCGGGGATCTTCCTGCTCTTGGCCGTTAGCATGGCGGCCCTGCTGGCGACGCAGTCGACCGCCATGTTCATCCTGCTGGCCACCGTCGCCACTGTGCTGCTCATTGTCGCTGGCGCTGGCGCTTCCGCCCTGTGGCTCCGAGTTGTACTCCGCAGGCTCGGCCTGGGCTTCAGATTCGCGGCGAGCTGACAGAAGCCGGCGGCTCGCACAGGAGTCGCCAGCCTGCGCCGGGGCATACCTGAGAGACATCGTTCGGAACCTTGACACCGAAGGCGCCTACGGCCGTCGGCAGGGTGCGCTCGGGGGTACGGCCATCACAAGTGACTGCCGACGGTCGTGTGTGGATGTGCACTATCCGTGCCAGGAATCACGAGCACTCCCTGAGGACTAACTGCCTGCGGCGACCTGATCAGGAAGCTCGACCGTGGCCGCTCGGGCGGCCGGTGTCTGCTTTCTCGGACTCCCGCGCGGGGGAGGCTCACGTGACGCAGGATGCAGTGCTGTTGTCAGGGTCACTGGGACTAGGCCACGAGATGATGGCGTCGTGCTGCACAGGCCTGCTGGAGCGGTCGGGCTGGCACACCCGGGTCCTCAACAGCATGGCCTTGCTGGGGCCTAGGAGCGGCCGGGCAGGTGAGAGGGTGTTTGCCAGGCTTGTTGCCGCTCCCGGTATTTACGACGGGCTCCATTTCGCCCACCTTCGGACCGGCAGCCCCCTGGCGAACTTCATGGACCGGCGCGCTGCCGCCAGGCTCGTGCCGTCCCTTGAGGCGGATCTTAAGCGGAAGCCGGCCGACCTCGTGCTCAGCGTGTTCGCCACCGGAGCCTCGGCGGCAGCCAGGCTCAAGACGAAGGCACCATGGAGGCGGACCGTGGTGTTGTGCACCGACGTGACTCTGCACCGGCTGTGGGTCTCCGAAGGGACCGACTTGTTCCTCGTCACCTCTCCTGTGGCGGAGGCGTCCGTTCGGCGCTTCCTTCCGCGAGCGACGGTGTCCGTCGTGCCAGCGCCAGTGCGTCCCGCCTTCTACACCGCACCATCACAAGCAGAGGCCCGCCAGGCACTGGGCTTGCCGTTGGAAGAGCCGTGCGTGCTAGTAATCGACAGTGGCTGGGGGTTCGGTCACCTGGTCGAGAGCGTCTCCGCCCTGGCCGAAGCTGGCGTGCAGGTGCTGGCAGTGGCCGGACGCCAGCACGCCGTCGAGCGTCGGCTGCGAGAGCTAGCTCGCACGTCACGCCGGATCAGGCCATTCGGTTTCACCGACAAGGTCCCTGAGCTGATGGCCGCTGCCAACGTAGTGATTGCCCTGCCCGGAGCCAACACTTGCAGCGAGGTCCGCGCTATCGGCCGGCAGCTGCTGCTCCTCGATGTCATGCCGGGCCACGGCCGCGACAACCTGCAGCATGAGCTGGAGCTGGGCGCAGCGGGCGTCTGCGGCCCGTCGGCGGCTGGGCTCACGGCGAGCGCATTGGCCCTGCTCGACACAGCCCCGGCGCCGCCGGCCCGTCCCGTTGCGCGATGGGAGCCCGCCTACGCGACCGCCCTAAGGCGCATCGGACTGGACCTGCACCCAGAGAACCCGGCGCTGGCGGTCATCGGCGTCGGCGGCCCCGACGAGCAGTCCCGCATGTCATCTAGATAGCGACGCCGAAATTCACCACAGGGGGCAAGACCGAATGATGCGTACACTCTTCCTCAACCCTCCTTCTTACGAGGGCTTCGACGGTGGCGCAGGCGCCCGGTATCAGGCCAAGCGGGAGATTCGCTCGTTCTGGTATCCGACGTGGCTGGCCCAGCCTGCGGCCATCGTCTCAGACAGCCTCCTCATCGACGCCCCGCCTGCCGGCCTCACTCTCGCTGACGTCGTCCCCCTAGCCCGTCGGCACGACCTGGCTGTGCTCCACACCAGCTCGCCCACGTTCGCGGGCGATGTCAAGGCGGCCGAAGCCCTTAAGGCGGAGAACCCGTCGCTGCTGATTGGGTTCGTCGGGCCCAAGGTGGCCGTGGAGCCAGAGTCGTCACTGCTGGCGTCGGAGGCCATCGACTTCGTGGCCCGTGAAGAGTTCGACTTCACTATCGCCGATGTGGCCCAGGGGCAGCCGCTGGCCGCCATCGACGGCATCAGCTTCCGGTCCCGGAACGGGCAGCTGGTGCACAACGCTGATCGGCGCATCGTCGAGGACATGGACAGCCTGCCGTTCGTGGTGCCGGTCTACAAAAAGCATCTGCGGCCTGAGGATTACTACATCGGCTACTTGCGCCATCCGTACGTATCGCTATACACCGGCCGGGGATGCCGGTCGAGGTGCACATTCTGCCTGTGGCCACAGACCGTGGGCGGTCACCGGTACCGGACCCGGAGCGTCTCCAACGTCCTAGCCGAAGCCTCCCTCGCGTCTCAGCTGTTCCCGCAGATGAAGGAGCTGTTCTTCGACGACGACACGTTCACCGACGACCGCCCGCGAGCCGAGGCCATCGCTAGAGGGCTGTCGGAGCTCGGCATCACGTGGTCCTGCAACGCCAAAGCCAACGTGCCCAGGGAGACCCTTCAGGTCCTGGCCGACAATGGCCTGCGCCTGCTTCTAGTCGGCTACGAATCCGGCAGCCAGGAGGTCCTCAACAACGTCAAGAAGGGCCTGCGAGTCGACCGGGCCAGGCGCTTTGCCCGCGACTGCCGTGATCTCGGGATCACCGTCCATGGGACCTTCATCCTTGGCCTGCCCGGAGAAACCCAGGAGACGATTCAGCAGACGATCCGCTTTGCCAGGGAAGTCAACCCCCACACCATTCAGGTGTCGGTAGCTGCACCCTACCCGGGCACCGAACTGTACCGGCGCGCCAAGGAGAACGGGTGGCTACCCGAAGACGACGACAGCGCCGCCTTGGTCAGCGACGCAGGGACCCAGCTCGCCGCCCTTTCCTATCCGCACCTGGGCCATACCGAGATCCTGCAGTCGGTGGATGCCTTCTACAAGCGGTTCTACTTCCGAGCCGGAAAGCTCGCCGAGATGTCGGCCGAAATGCTCCGGCAGCCGAGCATGACCGCAAGAAGGCTGCGCGAGGGCGGTGAATTCGTCAGGTTCCTGGGTCGTCGCGGACGCGCACCTGCCGCCCGATGACCGCAGCCGGCGCACGGGCCGCGGTCGTCGTCTAGCGGCCGAAGATCACGCGCGTTCGGTCGGTGACGGGCGTCACCGACGGTCTGGGGCGAGAACACATCCCTGCGGTCTTGCGGTCGCGGTCAAGGTGGCGGGCGATCGCCGAGCTGGGCGGCCAGCCTCACGGCTTGTCATGCAGTCGCGACCTTCCTGCGGGCATGCGCCGTGCAGCCGCGAGGTGCGAACCAGCGCGCTGCCGAGCGCCGGGGGGCTGCGCGCTTGCGCTCGGGGGCCGCGCCGTGTGGCAGCGCGTTGCCGGGCATCGCCCGGTCCGGTCGGAATGCAGGGCTGGAGCGCTCGCGAGCGCATCGACAGGCATTCCCAATCCGTCTGCGGACGCTGGCGGTGCCCAGGCCACTCGGCCCCTGCGGCACGGTCCCCCCGGCGATAGCGCCGTGACCCGCCCGCCCAGGGATAGCTGCCTGCCGAGGCGGGCACCGCCCAGCACTCCCCTGCCCAGCGCCAGGTCCTGGTTGCACCTGCCACCGTTCTACCTCAGATAACAGCGCACCTTCGTGCAGGCAAGCTGACGAACCTGGTACGAGAGGTGGAGGATTCGGAAGCACCCGCGTCTGTGACTACACGAGTTGACAGTTCTGCGAACGTGCCGCCAGCGAGCGCGCCGGTCAGTACGTCGGCTGCGGTGGCGCGGAGCGAGAAGTAACGCCTCAGGTCCCGGTGCCCCCGCTCGCGGGCCTCTGGGACCACGAACACAGACCCTGACGTAGGCGCAGGCAGCGACGAACAGGAATCCGGTGAGAATGCCGGTAGGCGAGGTCGACGTGGCCAGCAAATTGCCGACATGGTGTACAGGCACCTGCCCGGTGGCTACAGCCCAGACGACGGTGCCCATGAAGAACGGCGTGATCAGCGAGGCGGCAGCGAACATCGCGCCGGTGAGCTGCTTCATGCGCAGCTGCTATGCAATGTGCCCGAAGGCGAACCCGACGCCGCGGAGGACTATCCCGAGCAGGGACAGGCTGAGCGGGACGAATAGCGCGGTCATGATGGCGGCGAACGCGGGCGGAAACGCGGTCCACAGCAGCACGAGGATGAAGACCAGCCACACGTGGTTGGCTTCCCAGACTGGCGTGATGGATTCGTCGATGAGCGCCCGCGGGGCCGCGCTCGTCATCCTGGTCGGGCTGGTCGTCGGCGCGCTCGGGCTGGCCGCGGCCGACCTGTACACCGTCGCGGTGCTCATCCTCTTCATCGGGGGCGTGGGCGCTGCCGTCCTGGTAGGCGAGTACCTCATCCGGCACTTCAGCCGCCGTCGTGTCAGCCGGTGAACAGGTCGTTGACCTCGTCTGCGTGGTCTTCTTCCTCCTTGAGGATGTCCTCAAGGAGTCGCCGACTAGTGGGGTCAGCGGTGCCGGGCCAGCGGATGATCTCCGTCTAAGCAACGATGACGATGCGCTCGGCGATGAGGTTCTCCCGGATCATGGCCTGCGGATCCGTATCGCTGGGCGGAGTGGAGTAATCGGTTGATGAGCGTTCCCGAGCCGCCCGGCGAGGATCACCCGCGGCTTGTGATGGCGGCCTACGACCTTTTGCGCGATGCCGTGCAGCCGCGAAGTGCGAACCAGCGCGCTGCCGAGCGCCGGGGGGCTGCGCCTTGCGCCGGGGGCTGCGCCGTGTGGCAGCGCGTTGCCGGGCATTGCCCGGTCCGATGGGAATGCAGGGCTGGAGCGCTCGCGAGCGCATCGACAGGCATTCCCAATCCTCTGCTGGACGCTGGCGGTGCCCGCAGGCCACTCGGCCCCTGCGGCAGGTCCCCCCGGCCCCGCCATCCGTGACCGCGCCCCCCGCGCACGGATAGCTCGCCTGCCGAGGCGGGCACCGCCCAGCTACCTTCCCCCTGCCCGGCGCCAGGTCCTGGCTGCACCTGCCACCGTTCTACCTCAGATAACAGCGCACCTTTGTGCAGGCAAGCTGACGAACCTGTGTACGAGAGGTGGAGGATTCGGAAGTTCACCCGCGTCTGAGACGGCTAGCGCATAAAGGGTCGCTGTGCTACACGTGGCCCATGGACATCAGCTCTGCTGCTGACCGAGTCCGTTTAGCGTTGCGCGAAGCCGGCTACCAAGAATGGGAAGGGGGCCGGCGGGGATTCGTGGTGGAAGGCGACCCCCAGGGCGGCTGGGTCGCGGTCAATTATTTCCCCGGCTGGCCAGGCGCGCGCAGAAAGCGTGAGCGCGAACTGCAGAAGTACCGCCACATCCTCTCGGCGGCCGGCTTCACGGTGCGGGATAGTCCTTACACCTCGGGCGTCTTGCGGGTGACGCTGCCGCTGGAGTCGGCCGGACCGTGATCTCGTCTTCCGAACCGAGTGCCGTGGATCTCCGTTGCCGTTCCGAATCCAATACGTGACATTGCCGTGACACCTCGGCTAAGGTGGAGCCGATCCCAATCCCTTCCTGTCGGATCTGGCCCCGCCGGGTTTGCGCGCCCGACGGGGCCCCCGCATATCACGGCTGACGCCGGACGTCTGGCACGCTGTCCGGATGAGCGTCACCAACGACCCCGAGGCCGTTGACGCAACCGCGGCCCAGATCACGGCGGCCCAGATCACGGCGGCCCAGATCACGGCGGCCCAGATCACGGCGGCCCAGATCACGGCGATGCTGCGCGCGGCCGGCTCGCCGCAGCGCGCCGCCAGCGAGCAGAACTACCTCAAGAGCACGCTGGAGTTCAGCGGCACGACGGTCCCGGACATCCGGCGCATCGTCACAAGCTGGCGGCGCGCGCACCCCGACCTGACCAACTCCGGGCTGACCGCGCTATCCGTCGCGTTGTGGGACGGCCCGGTGTTCGAGTGCAAGCTCGCCGCCGTCATCTTGCTCGCCGACCGGCGCGCGCTGCTCGAGCCAGGTGACGCTGTAGTCATCGAGAAGCTGCTGCGAACGTCCGGTACCTGGGCGCTAGTCGACAGCCTGGCGGCCGACGTGATGGGTTCGCTCGTCCAGCGCTTCCCCGAGCTGCTGGCAACGCTAGACCGCTGGGCGATCGACGACGACTTCTGGATCCGCAGATCAGCCCTGCTGTCGCTGCTCATACCGCTGCGCCGCGGCGAAACGGCGCACTTCCAGCGATTCGCTAGATACGCCGATGCGATGCTGACCGAGCGAGAATTCTTCATCCGAAAGGCCATCGGCTGGGTCCTACGCGAGACCGCCAAGCGCCAGCCGGACCTGGTCGCCGCGTGGCTGGAGCCACGCGCGGCCCTCGCATCGGGCGTCACCATGCGGGAGGCGGTCAAGTGGCTGCCCGCCGACCGGCGCGACGCCCTGATGGCCGCCTACCGTGCCCGGAACGCCGGGTAAAGCGGCAGGTCGAGTGCCTCCCAGCCAGACGTCGCCATCAGCAGCGACCGCATCAGGGCCGCCACCGCCGGCAGATCTCCGGACGTCTCGAGCTCCGCGGCGAGCTCTTGCCAGCGGTACCGCATCAGCTGCCGGGTCGTCGGCGACTCGGCGTCAGAGTTCATCGGAACGTCGGCGGCTAGCGACCGTCGCAGCAGCCAGGACGTCGACGACAGCGTCCAGGCCGCTACTGCGAGCCGGATGCCCGCCGCCCAGACTGCGTCGTCGGCCAGCTCCGGCCACGCCAGGCGCAGCTGCGAACGGTAGGCGCTCTCGGCCGCCGCGCGCAGGTCGGCCGGCAACCGGAACACGCACCAGCATGTGCTGAACGGCATCCGGATGTAAGCCGCGTCCAGGAACGCCGGCTGGAACCCGGCCTCCTCGAAGTCGATGAACCGGATGCCGTGGCTCGTCATGATGTTGTTGTCGGGGCACACGTCACCCGGCGAGAAGACGGCGTGGCGATCATCGGCGACCGCGGCAGCGACGAGTGCGAGCTCAGCATCCAGCCCGGCCGGCACGGTGACGCCGACCTTTGCCGCCTGCTCGGGCGCTGCCAGCACACGCGCGCCAAGGCCCGCCGAGTGCCGCTCATCGGGACGCCCGGCAAGGTGGCCGGTCCACGACGCTTCAAACTCCGCCCGTCGCGGGCTCGCGGCAACCGAGAGCCTGGCGCACGCGGTCGCCCACGCCAGCAGGGCTGAGCGCGCCGCAGCCGCCGAGTCGCCAAGCAGCGCGTCGGCCAGGCTGCCGCCGGTGCCGAGATCGGACATGACGACCGTCTGAGGGTGCTGGTCCGCGGCCAGCAGGTCCGGCGTGAGCCCGCTGCCGCTCGCCACCTGCAGGCCAGCGGCCTCGGCGGCGAAGCTGCTTGTGCCTTCGGCCGTCTGCGGGTAAGACTTCACGATCACGCTGCCGCCGGCCGTATCACGGCAGCGCAGGACCACCGACCAGTCGCCCCCGCCAGGCAGCTCGACGGGGTCAGTCAGGGGCCGGCCGAGGGCTCTCGACGCCGCGGCGACGACTTCGGCCACGTCGAAGTCCGGAGCCACGATGCTCACTCGCTTTCCGGGCGGCCGCGGCGGAACCGGCCCCGTTACCCGTAGAAAATCCGTTCCATCACTGCCCGAGCGTGCCGCGCCGACCTGCGCCAGTCCTGGACCAGATCCTGCGAACCGTCCGGCGGGTAGCCGAGGACCCTGGCGACTACGGCGAGATCGACCGGCAAGATGGGCAGCGTATCGGATGGGCGCCCGCGCACCAGCATCACCGCATCCCTGATCCGGCTGGCCAGCAGCCAGGCGTTAGCAAGCGTCCGGCTGTCGGTCGCCGAGATCAGCCCGGCTGTACTCGCGGCCCCCAGCGCGGCCAGCGTCCGGGTCGTGCGCAGCTCCGGTACCGCCGCCGCGTGCCGCAGCTGCAGCAGCTGGGCGACCCATTCCACGTCGGCCAGGCCGCCCGGGCCGAGCTTCAGGTGCAGCGCCGGTTCCACCCCCCGTGGCATCCGCTCGGCTTCCATCCGCGACTTGATGCGGCGGATCTCGCGGACCGCTGCCTGGTCGATTCCGTCATCGGGATACCGGATCTCATCGGCCATCACGATGAACGCCCTGCCGATGTCAGGGTCGCCGGCAACGAACTCGGCCCGCAGCAGTGCCTGCGCTTCCCAGGCCACCGACCAGCGCCGGTAGTAGGCCCGGTAGGAGGCAAGCGTCCGGACGAGCGGGCCCTGCCGCCCCTCCGGCCGCAGCCCGGCGTCGACTGGCAGCGCGGGATCGGGCCCTGGCCTGCTGAGCAGCGCGCGCACGCGCTCGGCCACCGCGTGCGCGGCCCTGGTTGCCGCTTCGTCGCCAGCACCAGTCAGCGGATCATGGACGAACAGCACATCCGCGTCGCTTGCGTAGCCCATTTCATGTCCGCCGAAGCGGCCCATCGCGATCACGGCCAGCCGGGTCGGCAGCGGGCCGCTGGCGCGTTCCGCTTCGGCAATCGCCGCCTGCAGCGTGGCCGCGATCGTCACCCGCGCCACAGTCGTCAAGGACGCACCGGTCTCCTCGATCCCGGAGAGACCGAGCACGTCGGCAGAAGCCGTCCGCAGCAGCTCCCGGCGGCGGATCGCGAGTACCGCCCGCGCGGCGTCTTCCGCGGTCTCGTGCCGGCCGGTCGCCGCCGTCGCCTCCGCCAGGAGGTCCGCGGCCGGCCGCGCCGTCAGCTGAGCGTCGTCGCCCAGCGTCGCGACGGCTTCAGGCGCGCGCAGCAGGAGCCCGGTCGCGTACCGGCTCGAGGCCAGCAGCCGGGCCATTCGCTGCGCCACCACAGCGTTGTCGCGCAACAAGCGCAGGTACCACGGGGATCCGCCGAGCGCCTCGCTGACCTGGCGGAACGCCAGCAGTCCGGCGTCGGGCTCGGGCGCGTCCGCCAGCCAGCCGAGCAGGACGGGCAGCAGCGTTCGCTGCATCGCGGCTTTGCGCGACATGCCAGCTGTGAGCGACTCGATGTGTCGTAGCGCGCCAGCCGGGTCGGCGAATCCGAGTGCCTCGAGGCGGTCGCGCGCCGCCTCCGGAGTCAGCCGTGTTGCCTCGCCCGGCAGCCTCGCGACGGCGTCGAGCAGGGGCCGGTAGAACAGCTTCTCGTGCAGCTGTCGCGCCTGGCTCGCGTGGAGCCGCCACCGCTCAGCCAGGGCGGCCGCCGGGTCACCGGCGCTGGCCAGCGCACGCGCGTCGCGCCGGGTCTCGCCACCACCGACCTCGGTGGGATCCACGCCCATCCGGCTCAGCGCCCGGCCGATCTCGCGGAGCACGGCCGGATCTTTCGGCAGCAGGTGCGTGCGCCGAAGATGACCTAGCTGCAGCAGGTGCTCCACCGCCCGTAGGAACCGGTATGCCGACGCCATCGCCGCCGCATCCGCGCGCCCGACATACCCGCCCGCGGCCAGCGCAGCCAGCGCGGGCAGCGTGCCTGGCTCGCGCAGCGACTCGTCCGCGCGGCCGTGGACGAGCTGGAGCAGCTGCACGGCGAACTCGATGTCCCGCAGGCCGCCGGGGCCGAGCTTCAGCTCGCGGCCCGCCTCGTCGGCGGGCAGGCTCGCGACTACTCGCCGCCGCATGGCCTGTACGTCGGCCACGAAGCGGTCCCGCTGAGCGGCCTGCCAGACCATGGGCGTCACGGCGGCGAGGTACTGCGCGCCGAGCTCGGAGTCGCCGACGGCGAACCTGGCCTTGAGCAGCGCCTGGAACTCCCAGGTCTTGGCCCACCGCTCGTAGTACGCCTTGTGGCTGGCGACCGTGCGCACGAGGGGACCATCGCGACCCTCCGGCCGCAAGTTCGGGTCGACCGGGAAAAGAGGTCCTTCGGGCGTACTCTGCGTGCACACCCGGATCAGCCCGCTGGCCAGCGCGGTCGTGCTGCGCAGAGTCGCAACGTCGGCGTCCCCGCCCTGGCCGCCGGCCACGAAGATTACGTCGACGTCGCTGGCGTAGTTCAGCTCGCGGCCGCCCGTCTTGCCCATGGCGATGACCGCGAGACGACCAGGTGCCGATCCCGGCGGCAGCTCCGCGCGCGCGATCGCAAGCGCCGCGTCCAGGGCCGCGACCGTCAGGTCGGCGAGCCCGGCCATGACGTCCTCGAGCGAGTCCGCGCCGGTAAGGTCCCTGGCCGCCAGCTGGAGAAGCCGACGCCGGTAGGCCACGCGCAGGCGCGTCGCCGGGTCCCGGCCGTCGACCAGGGCCAGGTCCGCGACCGGTGCGGCGGCACCGCCTGTGCCGGCCGCATCCTGGCTGCCGTGCGCCCCGACCGCGGCGAGCAGTTCCGCTCTCAGCTCCCCCGATCCGCTCTTATCAGGGAACGGGGTGTCACCCGCTAGCAGTCGCCAGTCCCCTGGATGCCGGGCCAGGTGACCACCGAGAGCGGCGCTCGCACCGAGAACGCTGATCAGCCGATCTCGCAGGACCGCGTCCGCGCGCAGGGCGTCGCGCAGCTCGGCATCGGGCGCCATCCGGGCCAGGGCCGCGAGCGCCAGGTCCGGGTCGGCTGCACTCGCCAGGGCCTGCACCAGCGGCCGGTCCGGCGCGCGAGTGCCGGGGCCTGCGCTGCTGGCGTCGATGCCCAGCTCGGCGAGCAGGTGCTGAGCGCGCGCCGTATCCCCGAAACCCATGGCCGCCAGCTGACCGGCCAGGGTCCCGCGCGGCATGTTCACCCAAGAACGTTAGCTAATCGCGGCCCTGCCGTCGCTAGCCGTACGCTACGGCCGCGTGGGCGCGGCCGGTCAGGGCGCGCCGATGTAGCGATCGAGCTCGAACTCGCTCACGTGGCGGCGGTACTCCTGCCATTCCTCGCGCTTGTTACGCAGGAAGAAATCGAAGACCTGCTCCCCAAGCGTCTCGGCGACGAGCTCGCTGCTCTGCATGAAGGTGATCGCGTCAGAGAGGTTTTGCGGAAGCGGCGCAATGCCGAGGGCACGCCGCTCGGTCTCCGTCAGCGCCCAGACGTCGTCCTCGGCGCCCGGCGGCAGCTCGTAGTCACCCTCGATGCCCTGCAGCCCAGCAGCCAGTACCACCGCGAACGCCAGGTACGGATTGCACGCCGGGTCGATCGAGCGGAACTCGATCCTAGTGGCGTTGCCCTTGTTGGGCTTGTACATCGGGACCCTGATCAGCGCGGACCGGTTGTTGTGCCCCCAGCAGATGTAGGCAGGTGCCTCGCCTCCTGCACCGGCGATCCGCTCGGTGCCGCCCCACAGGCGCTTGTAGGAGTTCACCCACTGGTTGCAGACGGCGGTGATCTCCGCGGCATGCCGCAGCAGGCCGGCGATGAACGCCCGGCCCACCTTTGACAGCTGGTATTCCCCGCCCGGCTCGTAGAAGACGTTGCGGTCGCCCTCGAACAGCGACATGTGCGTGTGCATGCCCGAGCCTGGGTATTCGGTGAACGGCTTCGGCATAAAGGAAGCGAACACGCCCTGCTGGAGCGCCACCTCTTTCATCGCCAGGCGGAAGGTCATGATGTTGTCGGCGGTCGTCAGGGCGTCGGCGTACCGCAGGTCGATCTCCTGCTGGCCGGGCGCGCCCTCGTGGTGGCTGAACTCCACGGAGATGCCGAGGCCTTCCAGCATCGTGATCGCCTCGCGGCGGAAGTCATGCGCGATGCCGTGCGGCGTGTGATCAAAATAGCCGCCTCCGTCGATGGGCCGCGGCCTGTTCCCAGGCTCGGGCTTCTCCCGCAGCAGGAAGAACTCGATCTCCGGATGCGTGTAGAACGTGAAGCCCAGCCGCGCCGCCCTGGCCAGCGCGCGCTTGAGCACGTGCCGGGGATCGGCATAGGAGGGCGTGCCGTCCGGCATCAGGATGTCGCAGAACATCCGGCCCGTTCCGGCAGTGTCGCTGCCGACCGGCATCAGCTGGAACGTCGACGGATCCGGCTTGGCGAGCATGTCCGCCTCGTAGACGCGGGCAAACCCCTCCACCGCCGAGCCGTCGAAGCCGATGCCCTCGGCGAACGCACCTTCCAGCTCGGCTGGCGCCACGGCGACCGACTTGAGGTAGCCAAGTACGTCGGTGAACCACAACCGGACGAAACGGATATCACGCTCTTCGAGCGTGCGGAGCACAAACTCTTCCTGCCTGTCCACCGACACAGTTTGCCCGGCCTATGTTTCCTGCTTGTTACCGGGCCCTGGCTCAGACCTGCTTCGGCTCCTCGCGCTGGATCGGCGGCAGCGGCGTCGGCGGACTGGCAGATCTTCGCGCTTAGCCCTTTTTCGTCTCTCGCGCTGACTGGCAGAGTGAGTGAGCACACATCAGGCAGTGCCGATCGGAGGCGCCGATGCGCGGAAGCCAGCTCCACTGGCAAGCGACAGCTCGCCGGGGAGCCGCCGCCCTCGCGGCCTGCGTCCTTACGGCAGGGCTGGTTTCCTGTGCGGGAGGGGCCGCCGCATCTCGGCCGCAGCGCTCGCACTCAGTGCTGGTAGTCAGCCTCCGCGATGGCCAGATCCGCGGGAAAGAGACGGGCCTCACCGATCAGTACCTCGGCATCCCCTATGCGGCTCCGCCGATTGGTCCGCTGCGCTGGCGTCCGCCCCAGCCTCCGGCCCGCTGGCACGGGCTCCGGACGGCCACCCGCTTCGCACCGCACTGCCCGCAGCCAACCGGAGTGTTCGGGCGGGCCAGTACCTCGGAGGACTGCCTTTACCTGAACGTGTTCGCGCCTGCCGGTCATCGCGACAGCGGACTGCCGGTCATGGTGTGGATCCACGGCGGCGGATTTGTCGGCGGTGAGAGCGATGATTATGACCCGAGCGGCCTGGTCGCCGACGGGGTCATAGTGGTCACGATCAACTACCGTCTCGGGGCATTGGGCTTTCTCGCGCATCCGGCTCTGGCAGACCGCCCCGGCGGTCCGACGGGCGACTACGGGCTGATGGACCAGCAGGCAGCACTGCGCTGGGTGCAGGCCAACATCCGTGCATTCGGCGGTGATCCGCGCAACGTCACGATCTTCGGTGAGTCGGCCGGCGGCCAGAGCGTGCTTCTGCAGCTTGCTTCTCCCGGCGCGCGGGGCCTGTTCGCGAAGGCGATCGCCGAAAGCGGCGGGTACGCGCAGTACCCGGTGCCGCTGAGCGCCGCGGAGGCCGCGGGCCGCGCTTTCGCCGCCAAGGCGGGCTGCTCGGATCAGACCGCGGCGTGCCTGCGCAGCCTGCCGGTCGTTACTATCCTCGCCGACCAGGACCAGACAGGTGCCTCGGCGGACATCGACGACCTCGTGCTCACCGAGCCGCTGAAGACCGCCCTGACCAGCGGGAACTTCAGTCACGTGCCGGTAATCGACGGATCCAACCACGATGAGTGGCGGCTGTTCGTGGCACTCGCCACCTTCGAAGGGCAACCAGTCACGGTGGCGAATTACCAGTCAATGATCGCGTCTACGTTGCACGTATCCGGCAGGATCGCCGCGCTCATCGCAGTTCAGTACCCGCTGAACGCCTACCGTAGCCCGGCGCTCGCGATGAGCGCAGTGGGCACCGATGCCATTTTCGCCTGCCCGACTCTCCTCGCGGACGACGCCATGGCACGGTATGTGCCCACCTACGCCTACGAGTTCAACGACGAGAACGCACCCGCGCCGTATCCAAGTCCTGGCTTCGCATACGGTGCGGCGCATGCCTCCGAACTTCAGTACCTCTTCGGGCTGCCTGCGGCGTCGCACGGCACCCTGTCGCCACAGCAGCAGAACCTCGCGGCGGCCATGCGCCAGGAGTGGACGAGCTTCGCCAGGTCCGGAGTGCCGTCTGCAGCGGGCGCAGCTGCCTGGCCGCGGTTCACTGCGGGCGGCCAGGCAATGCTGTCACTGCTCCCGCCAGCGCCAGTCGTGCAGACCAGCTTCGCCGCCGAACATCATTGCGCCTTCTGGGCACTCGGCGGTGATTAGAGCGGTCCTTACTCGCTAACGTACTCGTCGTGCCGGCGCCACCAGGGACCGGTTTCGTTGCGTCCGCGTGGCGCGCGGTCAAGCCACTGGTACATGCCCCACAGGCCGTCCAGGCCACGCGCGTATGCCGAGTAGGTGTGGTACGCGACGCCATCTTCCAGCACGAACGCGCTGACGCCCGGAGACTCAAGGCGATAGGTCGCCCAGTCCGTGCCGGTGGGCCTAGCCAAGGCGGCGACCCAAGGATCGTCCGGACTTGGTTCCTGCTCCGGCCGCCAGTTGCTCGACCGGAAGTTGTAGTCGATGGGTCCGGCATCCTCCTGCTCTCTGGTGTGCGCAGCCTGGAAGTCAAAATTGAAGTCGCTGCCGGACGACGACGCCCACGGGAATCCCCAGCCCATCCGCTGCTTGTACGCCTGCAGTTTGGCCAGTGGAGCGTGGGACACCGCGCAAAGCGTTACGTCGTGATTCGCGAGGTGGACAACGGAGCCGTCGAAGCCATCGGCGATCGCCGAACAAGATGGACAGCCGCCGGTGTAATCAGGCCCGAACATGAAGTGGTAGATCAGGAGCTGCGACCGGCCCAGGAACAGATCCGCGAGTGACGCCGTGCCCTCGTCGGTCTCGAAGCGGTACTCCTTGTCGATCCGTACCCAGGGCAGCTCCTGCCGCCGTTGTGCCAGCTCGTCGCTACGCCTGGTCAGCTCCTTCTCGGCGCTGAGCAGATCCAGCCGGGCAGCCAGCCACTCAGCGCGAGTGCCGGTCTTGTGACTAGTCATTGTGTCTCTCCTTCGTGCGATCGTGGGTTGGTTACATCGGTGGCGTGAGCCCGGGGACCGACGCGGGCGCGATGATGATCAGGATCCCGAGGGCGACGATCGCCAGCGCAACGGGCACATCCATTGCCACCCTCGCGGGCAGGAGCTTCTGCGCCAGGACGACGACGGTGATCACCACCATCCAGGCGATGCTCATCAAGCCCAGCGCCAGCAGGATCACCATCAGCCCGATGCTGGACCCGACGCAGCACAGCCCGAATTGAAAGCCCGAGCGCCCGCTGTCATGGCAGCGGCGTCGGCAGGCCTGCTTGATCGGTGTCAGCTCATAGATCCCCGCCGCGATCACGAGCGCTCCGGCAGCGACCGACCCATGGGGCCGGTACAACAAGTACACCGCGACGCCGACCAGTGCCCAGACTCCGATATACGAGATGACAAAGGCCGGCACGACCCGCAGGCCGCCGCGGGCCTGAGCGCGTCGCAAGACAGGCCCGACTGCACCCGGCAGCATCATCGCCGACATCATGGGCACCCACAGCGCCGCGAAGAAGGCGAACGAGCCGAGACGCGTTGCTACGCCCATGTCCATGCCACTCATCTGACCGACGGAGATGATCCAGCATCCGGCGGCCAGCCCCGCCGTCGCAGTCAGCGCTATGGCCGTCGAGGCCGTCCTAGCCGACATCACGGCAGCGGAAGTGTTGTCACTCATTTGTGTCTCCACGTTTGTGTGCCTCCACGTTTCTGTGCCTCTACGTTTCTGTGCCTCCACGTTTCAGGCTGTCGGGAGCGCGAACTCAGCGACCGAGGTGGTCCCGCAAAGCATCGAGCGGGCCGTCCCAGTCGCGGGCGAGCGCGGCGAGGAACTGCTGGGCCAGCTGCATCGGAGCGGACCTGAGCCTGTACCGCACCCGTCGCCGCTCGCCTGGCTCGGCCGTCACCAGGCCCGCGTCGGCCAGCAGAGCAAGGTGCTTGGCAATTGCCTGCCGCGTAATCGGCAGCCGTCCGGCCAGGTCCGTGGCAGTCGCTGGACCGTCCGATGCCAGCGTCGCCAGGATGGCCCTCCTGGTGGGGTCGGCTAGCGCGACGAACACTTGCTCGGCGGCGGCCTCGATGTCAGGCGGCATCGAGGTAGTCGACCAGCTCGCCCAGCTCGCTCGCCCAGCCCGTGGTGTTGCCGTCGTACGCCGTCCTGTACGCATCCTCCGGCAGCTGAGCGAAGCCGGACTCGACCACGGTCAGCCGAGTGCCCTCGCCGACCGGCTGGAGCGTGAACTCGACGTAGGTACGGCGCGGATCGTCATCGGGCAGGCCGAAGATGTGCCACGTGAAGCCGAATACCGTTGGCTCCTCTACCCGCTCCACTCGCATGTCAGCGGTATGGCCACCGCCAAATGTCATGCGCGCGGGGCCGCCGGGGCGCAGGTCGATCGTCGCCTGATCGCCGAACCAGCCGGACAGGCCCGAAGCTGTGGTCAGCGCGGCCCAGACCTTCGCCGGCGGGTGCGCGATCTCGACGACACGCTCGATGCGATCGGGGAATGCCATGGCAACCTCCAGTAAGTAGCAACTGATTGGTTGCCACATTATTGCAACCGATCGATTGCGTCAAGAGCGAACCGCCATGGCTGAGTTGCGGCCAGCGCTCAATCGGGCCGCGCGCCGGGCGTCGCCGATAGGCTGAGATGGTGGCGCAGCTTCGGATCGGGCTCGCCCAGGTCAACGCGACCGTCGGCGACCTGGCGGGTAACAGAGACAAGGTAATCGAGTGGACCATGCGCGCCGCCGAGCAGGGCGCGCGCATTGTGGTCTTTCCTGAGATGGTCCTGACCGGCTACCCGGTCGAAGACCTAGCCCTGCGCAAGTCATTCGTGGACGCCTCAATCGCATCGCTGCACGAACTCGCGCGTGACTTGGCAGCCGAGGGCCTGGACGGCGTCGCCGTGGTCGTTGGCTATCTGGACCGGCGCGCTGGACAGCAGCCGCGTGTCGGCGTACCGGCCGGCTCGCCGCAGGATGCCGCGGCCGTCTTGCATGGCGGCTCCGTGGCGATTACCTCGGCCAAGCATCACCTTCCCAACTACGGGGTGTTCGACGAGTTCCGCTACTTCGTGCCCGGCGACACGCTGCCGGTATTCCGGCTGACAGCCGGCGACGGCGCCCAGGTCGACGTCGCGGTCGCGATCTGCGAAGACCTATGGCAGGACGGCGGTCCCGTCGCTGTCACGCGGCAGGCTGGCGCGAGCCTGCTCGTCGTGCCGAATGCCTCGCCCTACGAGCGCAACAAGGACGACGTCCGGCTCGAGCTCTGTCAGCGCCGCGCACGCGAGGCCGGAACTGTGCTCGCGTACGCCAACATGGTCGGCGGTCAGGACGAGCTCGTCTTCGACGGCGACTCGATCATCGTCGCCCCGGACGGCGCGGTTCTGGCCCGCGGCCCGCAATTCGACGAGGCGCTCGTGCTCGCCGATCTTGACCTGGCCGTCGCCGATCCAGGTCTGCCGGCCGGACGGCAGCGCGCCAACGCCGCCGACGGCACATCGATGACCATCGACCGCGTCGAGCTCGCGCCGCTGCCCGCGCCGGAGCCCGACGCGCCGCTCAGCGCGCCGATGCTGTGGCCCCGGCTGCCGGATCTTGCCGAGATCTACGGCGCTCTCGAGCTTGGCCTGCGCGACTACGTCCGCAAGAACGGGTTCAGCTCCGTTATCCATGGCCTATCCGGCGGGATCGACTCGGCACTTGTCGCTACGATCGCGGCCGACGCTCTCGGTCCGGACCGGGTGAACGTCGTGCTCAACCCGAGCCCGTACTCGTCCGCGCACTCGGTTGGCGACGCCGAGGACCTGACCAGGCGTCAGGGGATTCGCGCCCGTGTCATCCCGATCAAGCCGATGATGGACGGCTACGAGTCCAGCCTCGCCGTGCACGGCCTAGCCGAGGAGAACCTGCAGGCCCGGATACGCGGCACGATCTGGATGGCGCTGTCGAACGAGGAGGGCCACCTGGTCCTCGCCTGCGGCAACAAGAGTGAGCTCGCAACCGGTTACACGACGCTGTACGGCGACTCGGTGGGCGGCTTCGCCCCGATCAAGGACGTGCCCAAGACGCTGGTCTGGGAGCTCGCCCGGTGGCGAAACGAGCAGGCAGCCGAGCGCGGGAAGACGCCGCCAATTCCCGAGAACTCGATCAGCAAGGCGCCTAGCGCCGAGCTGAGGCCCGGCCAGCTCGATTCCGATTCGCTGCCCGATTACTACCTACTCGACAAGCTGCTCGACGACTATGTCGAGAAGGACATGGGCTCGACCGAGCTTGTCGCGGCCGGGCACGATCCGGCCTTGGTCGAGCGCGTGATCCAGCTAGTGGACCGGGCTGAGTACAAGCGCCGCCAGTACCCGCCGGGGACAAAGATCAGCGCCAAGAATTTCGGCCGCGACCGTCGCCTGCCCATCACCAGCCGGTGGCGCGAGCCGCGCATCGGCTAGGCAGCCGACGGCGTGCATGCGTCACCAGGCGCGGGCGGAGAGTTGCCGGTCTGGTCAGCCAGGCTGGCTCTCGATGGCGCCGCTGTCGATCGCGCTGACCAGACGGGCGTAGTCGCGGTCGTTCTGATCGGCGTACAGCTCAGCGAACTTACTGATGGCGGCGGTGAACTTCGGCCCCGTTCCCATATAGCGGTCGATCGCGGCCGGATCGCCAGTGCGAGCGTGAGCCCGCGCCAGGGTCTCACCGCAGGCGCTGGCGAACTCAACGAGGCGCGGGGCGATCAGGTCGGTTGTCGGGATGATCTTCATGTCCCGGAACTGACGGACGTAGTAGTGCCGGCCGTGCAGCGAACCCCAGCCGACGAAGATGTCGGTCGCGCTCTGGACGAGCCGCTTGCCGCTGACGACGCGTTCCCCGTGGCTGGCGTGCAGACTGGGCTGCGTGTGCGCCTCGTACACTGCCGGGCCGGCCTGCTTGACCTGAAGGAACAGCGGATCATCCCCGGACCGCCCTTCCAGCAGGACCAGGTAGACGCGCATGCCGACACTGCCCACGCCGACGACCTGCCGGACAGTGTCCACCTCGGTGAACCGGTCGAACAGCTGCCGCCGGTCGTCCTGGAGGGTCAGCCGGTACTCGGCGAGGAGGTGATCAACGAGGTCGGTCTGCTGCTCGTCGTCAATCCTGACCCGGATCGGCGGATCCTCGGTTATCCGCGGACGGCCGTGCGCCATCGTCGTCAGCTTGGCGAACGCCCCGCGGCTCGTACGGCGCTTCCGGCCCTTCTCAATGTGGACCGACACCGCTCCCCGGTCGGCCGGCTCGAAATAGCTGAGCAGGCTGTCGACGTGCATGCTGTCGTACCAGATATCGAGCTCGGGCATCGCCGAGCTCCGGCGCATGCGGGCCCGATAGGCCCCGACCCCGGCGGTAACGGCGGCGACGGCGGTTGCGCGCCTGATCTGGTTCACCCGCGCAGCGACCACGAGGCTCGCGGCGAACCTCATGACGTCCCATTCGAATGGGCCTGGCAGCGTCTCGTCGAAATCGCGCAGGTCGAAGGACAGGTTCCGCTCGGGAGTGGCCCACAGGCCGAAGTTGAGCACGTGTGCATCGCCGCAAAGCTGTACCATCAGCCCGCTGTTCGGGCGGGAGGCAAGGTCGGCGGCCATGACGGCCGCCGCCCCCCGATAAAAGTTCCAAGGCGAGATCGCCATCCGGTGATGACGGATGGGAACGAGGTCGGGGACCCTGATCTCGTTCTGCGCCAGGAGGGTCTCCAGAGCGTCATGACCGCGATGCTTCTCGGTCCAGGCACCGAGGGCGCTGCGCGGCGCGCCCTTGCGCGCGGCCTTGCCCGATGCGCGCCGTTCGTCGCTGGTCGCCGCCAAATCACGCAGAGTCATAGGCGGACTACTCTACGCGGGCCGCATGAGCTCGCCGGATATCCCGCATCATGCCGCGTGCTGCGCCCGGTGGCGCGCTGATTAGGCCATTGATCGTTCCGGCCATTTCGGCGGGCGCCTGAAGCGGATTCCGATGACCAGTGCCTCTGGATGGCGGTCCCCCCTCCCCTGCCGCCATCCGTCCGGCAACCTCGTCAACGTAGACATCCGCTTTCAGACGCCCGCCAACCCCTTGATACGAGCCGCCCGGCCGAGCGTGTCCGCCTTGCGGCTGATCACGCCGACGATACAGTTCAAAATGGCCTGGAAGGTTATCCATTAGGAGACATCCGAGTCCCCTAACGACCAAGCATCCGGTGATAGTGAATGGCCAGATCGGACGACTTACAGCCGCGCGTTAGCGCCTGGGGCAGACGCTGAGCCCCCGGCAGGCGCCGTCCCGCCACGACGCGACGGCGCAGCAGTTCCTGGGAGCGGCATGCCGACTGATCGATGCGTACCTCGATGGCGAGGCCCGAGACAAGCAACCTCCGCGCCTGAAGTCCATCCGTTTCCCGGCTGCGCTCGACTGGCTCAGGACCGAGGACGTCATCCGGTTCGCCGCGGCGCCCGGCGAGCCCGGACCTAGCCGCAAGGCCTTTTTCAACCGATGGCCGACACGGGACGAGTTCCTGCCGGACGCGCTCGTGTACGCGCTCGTCTACGACGAGCTACCCGAGGATTCGAGCCCGAACGAGCAAGGCAGGCAGATGCCAGCCGCCGCAACGGCCGCGCCCGCATTCTCCGACGCGGTCGTGAGCATCTGCGACGGCCTGCTCGATTCCCTGCAGCGGCACCCGCGCAGCTACCTCACCTTGCACATCGGGCCATTGCTGCCGCAGCACCCCGAGCTCTGGCAGGCGCTCGTTCCCGCGATGCGACGCGGAACCGAGGTCTGGGCCGAGGGGTACGCGACGTTGCTCACCGACCTCGGGCTCGTCATGCGTCCCGGCTGGACACCGAAGCGACTGTCCCTGGCGCTGCAGGCCGCGCTCGACGGCTTCCTGCTCCGCTATCGGATCCAGCCTGACGACTACCCGGTATCACGGTGGGAGGGCGCGGGGGTGTTCGCCGACACCGTCATCGCCATCATCCTTGGCGTCCTGGATGCCGACCATAGCGGTCGCACTGGCAGGGCCGTTCTGGATCAGCTCGTCAGCTCGTCAGCCGGTCGGCCTGACCGGCCTGAGCCGCGGTAGCGAGCTCAGCGCGGACCTGATCGGCCTCGGGGACCGCAAGCTCGGCGTACACGGTGAGAGCCTGCAGCCGGTGATAGCGCGCCTGGCCGGGATCGCCGGTGGCCTCGCCCGCCTGGGTCAGACCGTCGTGCGCACGGGCGAGGCCGTTATGCGCACGGGCCTCCTCGTATCTGTCGCCGATCTGGCTCGCCAGGTCTAGTGCTGCGGCGTATTCGCAGCGGGCGTCGCCAGGAAGCCCGATGACCAGGAACAAGTCACCGAGCCCGTTGTGGGCCTGGGCTTCGCCCGCCGGGTCGCCGATCTCGCGGAAGAGTTCGAGGGCACGCCGGTGGTCGCCCGCTGCCTGCTGGAAGCTGCCGTGCATCAGCTCGATGCGGCCGAGCGTGTCAAGCGCATACGCTTCGCCGTGCCGGTTGCCGCTCTCGCAGAAGATGGCCAGGGACTGCCGCGCCCGGTCTGCTGCCCTCCGGTGCCCGCCCCGCTGCAGGTCAGCCCCAGCAAGATTCGCCAGGACACGGGCCTCGCTGGCCCGGTCACCGATGAGCCGGCACAGGGCCAATGCTCGCTTCAGATGGGCGGACGCCTGGTGCGAGCGGCCTTGCCGGCCATAGACAAAACCGAGGTTGATCAGCGCATGAGCCTCGCCTGCTCGGTCGCCGGTCTCGCGGCAGAGCGTCAGCGCCCGCTCGAGGTAGCCGGCAGCCGGTTGGTAGCGGCCCTGGCGCAGATCGGTCACGCCGAGATTGGTCAGGGCGCTCGCCTGGCCGATCCGGTCGCCAGTCTCGCGGCACACGGCGATTGCCTCGTGCAGATGGCCGGCCGCCAGCCGGTGCCGGCCCTGCTGGAGGTCGACCACGCCGAGGCTGATCAGTGCCGTCGACTCGCCAGCCCGATCACCGGCTTCCTGCGCGGCCCGGTGTGCGTGGCCGTGGATCACACTGGCCTCGGGGAAGTACCCGCCGGAGTCCAGGTAGCGGAACACTGTCGCCGCGAGTCGGCTCGCATAACCCGGCCAGCCGTTCGCGGCCGCGTATTCAGTGGCCGCCACGAGGCTGGCGCGCTCGGCATCCAGCCAGGCCCGCGCTGAACCTTCATCGGTCATGGACGGGCTCGGAGTGCCGGGCGGCAGGATCCGCGGCCGCCGGTGCCGCTCGGCTGGCGCCAGCGTGTCCATCGCCTCGGCAGCTGTGTACAGGTAGTAGTCGAGCAGCCGGGTCACGGCCGTCCGCCGCGCCGCCTTGCCGTCTACGGTGCCTGCCATCTCGCGGGCATAGTCGCGCAGCAGGTCGTGCATGCCGTAGCGGCCTGTCCCGGCAGGCTGGACCAGGTACGCGCGGGCCAGCTGGTCAAGCAGCTGAGTGGCTCGCTGCAGACCCACGCCGGCCAGCGCCGCGACCACGTGGCCATCGAGCGACGGGCCTGGGTGCAGGCCCGACAGCCGGAATGCTTCGGCGGCCGCAGGATCGAGGTGCTGGTAAGAAAACGACAGCACGGCCCGCACTGCGGTACGCGGATCCCCGTTCGCATCGAGCAGATCGAGCCGCCGCTCCTGGTCAGCCAGCTCGCCCACGAGGTCGGCAAGCGACACCGTTGGACGGGCGGCCGCCAGCTCGGCCGCCACCCGCAGCGCCAGCGGCAGCTGGCAGCATCGCGATGCCATCGCAGCAGCCGCATCGGGTTCTGCGTCGACTCGGCCGCCGATCAGGGCGCGCAGCAGGCTGACGGCGTCCGTCAGCGGGAGCAGGTCCAGCTCCAGCCGCTGCGCGCCGTCGCGGGCGACCAGCCCGACGAGCGCATCGCGACTGGTCACCACCGTCATGCAGCCGGGAGTGCCGGGCAGCAGCGGCCGCACCTGATCCACGTCGCCCGCGTTGTCGAGCACAATGAGCATGCGCCGATCTGCCAGCATGCTCCGGTACCGGGCGGCTCGCTCGTCCAGCTCAGGCGGGACCTCGTGGCCAGGTACGCCCAGGGCCCGCAGGAATCCGGCCAGCACGTCCGCGGCCGGCATAGGCAGCCCGGGGTCGAAGCCTCGCAGGTCCACATACAGCTGCCCGTCGGGGAACCGGCAGGCCTCCTGATGTGCCCAGCGCAGTGCGAGGGCGGTCTTGCCGACGCCAGCGGTGCCGCCGATCGCCGTGATCGCGACAGTCCCGCTGGCCGCCGCGGCCTCGTCCAGCGTCCTCGTCAGCGCGCGCAGCTCGTCGCCCCGGCCCAGGAAGTACGGCACGACCGCTGGTAGCTGGCGCGGTACCCCCGGCAGCGGCTGCGGTGCTAGCCGCTCGGCGGCCGGCACGTCGGAGGGCTCCGGGACCAGGGCCAAGTGACCTGCGCGGAGCTCGCGTGACGCCCGGTGGAGCTGGTCCTGCTCAGACTCCGGCAGCATCAGCGCATCAGCCAGCGATCGGACCGACCGACGGTGCGGTCGGGCAGTCCGGCCCCGTTCCATGTTGGCGATCGTCCGTACGGCCAGGCCCGATCGCTCGGCAAGCTCCTCCTGGCTCAGGCCGGATGCCAGCCGGTACCGCCGCAGCAGCTCCCCGAAGCCTGCGCCCACTTGGGCCTGGCCAGCGTTCACCCTTGCTCCAGCCTCGATCACGAACTATGTGGCATCGGGTCAATCGTCGCACAAAGGACGCCAGAAATACCGGTTAAAATTCCTGGTCACGACCGGCAAGGTGGAGCAAGCTCATGCCTGGTGTCCACCGCGGGGGCGCGGATCCTGCACCTGGCTTGTCGGCGGCCTGAGCGAGCCGGTGGCGGGTGGTGGTGGTGCGCGGCTACAGCTCGATTGTCGTTCCTGGGACCAGGAACGCGGCCGGGCCGGACGCGGTCGGGACAAGGCCGAGCAGGTTCGTCATCAGGTTCGACCCCTTGGCATTCAGCAGCGCGTCGTGAATCCAGTACGCGCGCTCGGGCGCGAACGACCGGATGTAGTCAGCGACGTCGCTGAACTTCAGCCACGGTCCACTGACCGGCACCAGCAGCGTTGGGATCGTCTCCGCCGGCACGGTGAACGAGTCACCGGGATGAAAGACCTCGCCATCCACGGCGAACCCGGTGTTCGGCACGACTGGGATCGCGGCATCCAGCAGCGCATGGTCGGAGCCGTGGACGTGCACATCGAAGCCGGCCACGTCGAACGCGTCACCGTCGTGCACGGCCCGGACCCGGTCACCGAACTCGCCAAACTTCCCGGCTACTGTCTCGCTGGCCCACAGCCGCAGGTCGCTGTCGACGGTCAGTGCGGCACGTACCACGTCGTCGTCGATATGGTCGACATGCTCGTGCGTGATGAGTACCGCGCTGGCCTCGTCGAGCACATCGGGACCCGCCCACACCCCCGGGTCGATGACGAGCCTGGCTCCGTCCTTCTCCAGCCGGACGCACGAATGACCGAACTTGGTCAGCAGCATGGAGCGAGCGTACCCAGTCAGCGGGCGCCGAGACCCCGCAACAACTCCTCCACCACTCGCTTGGCGTACCGCGCGTCGGTCGGCTCCGGACCGTACATGCTGGCCAGGACTGCACCATTCAGAAGGAACGTGGCCGCGTCGATATCGGTATTTTCACGCAGCTCCCCCGTCGCCACGCCGCGGCGCAGCACCGACCCGACGACGTCCCGCTGCGGCTGAATAACGGTCTCGACATACTTCGCCATCAGCCGCGGGTAGCGCAGGCCCTCCCCCTGGAGAAGCGCGAACAACCGCGACCGCCGCGGATCGGCGGCCTCCCGGCAGATGGCAGTCAGCAGCGCGATCAGATCTGCGCGCACGGACCGGCCCTGCGGCACTGGCAGATGCGTGCCGAGCCTGCCGAGCGCATCGACGAGCATGTCCTCTTTGCCCGGCCAGCGGCGGTAGATCGTCGCCTTGCCCACGCCCGCCTTCGCGGCGACCTGCTCGATGCACAGCGCGTCGGGGCCAGACTCGGCGAACACGTCGAGCGCGGCCGACAGGATCGCCTGCTCGGCCTGCTCACTGCGCGGGCGGCCTGGGCGCCGTGGAAGAGCATCCGAGCCGACCGTCGGGCTGCCAGCAGACACAGCCGCGGGCACGGCCGCGGTCGCAGGTGCGCTTCGAGCGCGCAGACGGCTAGGCATCAGCAGCTCCTGTCGCGGTGATACCGTCCGCGGCCCCGAGCGCGGGGACGGGGCTCTCCGTGCTGTCCATGCCTGCCTTCGGGAAGGGCGAGCCAGGTCCAAGGCGTTCTGGCTAGTGGCCCGCAATAAACGATACGAGACAAGATCGTATCGCAAATGCGGGCATTGCCGCCAGTCACTGCCAGCGGGCCCGACGTTCTTCCGCGCAAGGAATCAGCCCTGGTCAGCTGCCGGCTGGTCGTGCGATCATCAGATGGTCCGGGGACGCCACAAGGGCGCAACGAGACGCGGAGGATGCAATGACTGCTGACCAGGGCCAGCCTGCGCCCGCTACGACAGCCAGCACAACCAAGACCGGCGAGACGCCAGAGCCCCTGTACGGCGGCCACGCGACCCGGCGCCTCACTATCCGGGACATCGCGGCGGCCAAGGCCCGTGGCGAGAAGTGGCCCATGCTCACCGCTTACGACGCGCTGACAGCGTCCGTATTCGATGCGGCCGGCATCCCGGTCCTGCTGGTCGGCGACTCGGCAGCAATGGTCGTCTATGGTCATGACTCCACGATCCCGGTCACGGTCGACGAGCTCATCCCGCTCACCTCGGCCGTCGTCCGCGGCACCAGTCGCGCGCTGATCATTGCCGACCTGCCCTTCGGCTCCTACCAGGCGTCACCGATGGCTGCGCTGGAGACCGCTACCAGGTTCTTGAAGGAGACAGGCGCTCAAGCCGTCAAGCTCGAGGGCGGGTACCGGGTCATCCGCCAGGTCGAGGAGCTGGTAGCGGCCGGCATCCCGGTCATGGCCCACCTGGGCCTGACCCCGCAGTCAGTGAACGCCTTTGGCGGCTACAAGGTGCAGGGCCGCGGCGAGGACGGCGAGCGCCTGCTGCATGACGCCAAGGCGCTTCAGTCGGCCGGCGCGTTCGCCGTCGTGCTCGAGTGCGTGCCAGCCGAGCTGGCCGAGCGCGTCACCGCGAGCTTGGACGTCCCCACCATCGGGATCGGCGCCGGGCCGCACTGCGACGCGCAAGTCCTCGTCTGGCAGGACATGGCCGGCCTCTCGCCCCGGACGGCCAAGTTCGTCAAGCGCTACGCCGACGTCGCCGGGGTGCTCCGCGGCGCGGCCGAGGCGTTCGCGGCAGAAGTCGTCGGCGGCAGCTTCCCGACGCCGGAGTATTCCTACCGCTGACCACGCCCGCCCTAACCCTGGCGCCGGGCCAGCGGCGAGCCGGACAGCAGGACCAGCCGGTCACCCTCCTCGAGGGCATTCGCGCCTGGATCGTCCAGCGACAGCACCTGGCCCGCTCGCAGCAGCGCGATCGCTCCCGCGCACGCGTCCCTGGGCGGGCGGCCTAGCTCGGCCGGGGCAGCTTCCCGCTCGGTCAGGTCGAGGCCGCGACCGCGGTCCAGCAGCTGGGCCATCACCTGGCCCGCCGCCGGGTCGATCGTGGCCAGCCCGAGCAGCCGGCCCGCCGCCTCGGACGACACCACGACCTGGTCGGCGCCGCTCTGGCGCAGCAGCGGCTCGTTTTCCGACTCGCGGACCGCCGCGATGATCGTGAGGCCGGGGTTCAGCTGGCGCGCGGTCAGGGTAATCAGCACGGCAGTGTCGTCCCGGCCGACGGCGATGACCAAGCGCTCGGCCGTCTCGACTTGCGCGTCGGCCAGCACGTCGCGCCGCGTAGCATCGCCGGTCACGCCGGCCAGCCCGGTCCTGTTGCTCTCGGCGATGACATGCGGCGCGACGTCCACAATGACCAGCGACGTAGATCGGAGGCCCGCTTCGCGCAACGACGCCAGCGCGCTTCGTCCCTTGGTGCCGTATCCGACCACGACGGTATGACCAGCCATCTTCGATCTCCATCGGGCGACGCGCCAGCCTGCCCTGGTCCGTTCGGTCAGCACTTCCAGCGTGGTGCCGATCAAGACGATCAGGAAGACGACGCGGATCGGGGTTATGACGAGCGTGTTGACCAGCCGCGCAGACGAGCTGACGGGAACGATGTCGCCGTAGCCAGTCGTCGACAGCGTGACCGCGGAGTAGTAGGCGGCACCGAGGAAGTCCAGCGGCTGGCCGGGCCGCGCGTAGTCCTTGTAGCCGTACCGGCCCAGGTACACGATCACCGTGCAGATCACCAGCAGCGCCGCCGCAATCGCGGCCCGCCTTCCTACCGCGGCCAGCGGGCTGGGCCGGCGCGATGGCAAGCTGACCGCCGAGCGGTCCAGGTCCCGGCCGGCCAGGGAACCGCCCATGTGTGCTCGGTCCATCACAATCAGTGACCTTACACACGGGTGAGCGCGGTTGACCTGCCGCCTGCCGACGTAGCGCACGCGGTCAGACGTCAGTGACGCGGATCCCGGCGTGTGCCTTGTAGCGGCGGTTGATCGAAACGAGGTTCGCGGTCAGCGCCTCGACCTGGCCGCAATTGCGCAGCCTGCCGCCGTACACGCCGCGCATCCCAGGGATCTCGCCCGCGAGCGCGATGACCAGGTCAGTTGCCGCGCGGTCGTCGCCCAGCACGAGGACATCCAGGTCCATGCTGTCCACGTCTGGGTCTAGCAGGAGCTGGGCGGACACGTGGTGGAACGCGCCGACCACCGTGCTGCCAGGGAGCACCGACGCGGCCTGCTCGGCTGCGCTGCCCTCCGGCACACCGATCGGGTACGCGCCGCGGGAATCGAACCCGATCGGGTTGACGCAGTCGATGACGATCTTGCCGGCCAGCGGCCCGGCGAGTTCGCTGAGCACGTCAGCGTGGCCTTCCCACGGGATCGCCACGACCACGACATCCGCGTCGGCCGCAGCCTCGTGGTTCAGTCCGCCGTCCAGCAGCGGACCGCCGCCGATGTCGGCGGCCGCCGACTTCGCCCGGCCAGCGTCCCGCGATCCGATAATGACCTGGTGCCCGGCCATGGAGAGGCGGCGCGCCAGCCCGCGGCCCTGGTCACCAGTCCCACCGAGAATGCCGATGACCAACTCCGACAAGTCCGAAGGTCTGGCGGCCTGCGGGCCACTCGCGTCAGCCGTCATGCGCTTGATCCTGCCAGACGCGCGCAGAAACAGGCGACAGGCCGCCGGTTCCGCCGCCGCGTGGCCGGTCGGTCCGGCACCATGTGGCTATGAACCCCGACCAGGTGGCTACCCTGCGGGCGTTGCTTGCTCCGACCGGGTGGCTCGACCGGACCTCTGCATTCGCGCAGGCTCTGCGGCGCAGTGCCCGGACGCCGAACGGCCTCCTGATAGTTGGCACTGCGGGCGACGAGCCCTGGCACATGACAGCCCACTTAGCGGACGAGAGCCGCTACGCCGGAATTCCTGAGCTCGCGCCGACCCTGGTCCGGTGGGCTCCCGAACCTGGCGCGCCCGCGCATCTGTCGGTCGGCATCGACCGGCTGCGCGCCGCCACCCGTGCCGAGACGTTGCTGGTCGTCAGTGAGCAAGTCGCGCCCGCCGAGCTACTCGAGCGGGTGCAAGACGTGCGGCGCGCCGGTGCGACCGTTTTCGCACTCGATCAGGACGACCCCGAGCTTGACCAGCTAGCGCACGAGTCGCTGCCAGTCAGCCCGGCGACCGCGCCCGTGTCCTTCGACGGCGCGCAGCATCTAGTGACCTCATCTGTTGCCGCCGAGCCCGGCCGACCGGGCGCACCAGGCGCTCCCGACAGGCGGCTTCGCTCCCGGCTGGCGCGGCTGCTCGACGCCGTCAGCGGGACTCCGGCTGACTAGCCCGGCTCCCCTCGCTCGCTACCGGGCTCCTGCTGGCCTGGCTCTGCGTCATCACCCTCGCCGCGCTCTGGCTTGCCAGACAGACTGACCGACACCTGCTGAGCCGGAGGCGGCTCGGGCCGGCGTCCGTCCAGTCGCCGGATTCCGTAGATTGGCGGCGGCGCGATGTTGGCGAACTGCGCGATGGCGGTGCCGACGATCGTGACCTGCACCACATGGTCCTTGCCGAAGGGCACGATCGGGCACTTGCGCTCGGAGATCTGCGTCTCCATCTCGCGCACGACGACGCCTTCTGCGCCCACGCGGACCAGGTCGAGCTCAAGCTCGTTCCTCGCGTCGGTGCGCATCTGCCGGACAAGGTAGGAGTAACCCTCAACCTCCACGTTCCCTGCTGTCCATCGGGTTTGACCTCGGGTTAGCCAGTCATCGTGCCGGTAGCCGACGGCCACGCCCATCGCCAGGCCGACTGGCACCCACCCGTGGGCGACCAGCTTGGTGAAATCCTGCCCCGACAGGTCGGAAGCGAAGGGCCGGGCCCGGCTTGTCACGCCCGGCGCGCGAATCGCCGTCCCGAGCGCCCGGAACTCCAGGATGTCCTCGTCGTCGCCGAACGGGCCAACGGTCAACTGCACGCCGATGACGCCGAGAGCGCCGAGCGCGGCGCACTCAGCTGTCATTCGGCTAATGGCGGCCCGGCGCGCCTGGTAGAGCGTCGCGACCAGTGGCCGGGCTGCCCCGATCGCCGCGGCCCCAGTTGGCGCCACCCCGCCAGCGGTGAAGCGCAGGCCGCTTCCGGGCGGACGGTAGGCCGGGGTGCCCTCGCCGCGGAAAACCGTCAGCCCGTACGGACACTCTTCGTCACCGGCGTCGCCGATGTTGTAGACGGCGGCGCCCAGTACCTGCCCTGCCGGCTCGAACCCCACACGAGATATGGCAGCGAACTCATCGACGGCCAGCGTCGAGCCCCACGTGCGGGTCTGCCGCATCTCCGTCAGTCGGGTCGCCGCGGCTGGCGGCAGTTCTTCTCCGGGACTACCGCGGCCTGGCGGGCCCGCCGTTGGCATCGGTTTCAGGAGTCCAGGCTGAGGACCATGGTCGGCGTCTGAATGATGTGGTCGTCACGCAGCGGCCGCACCGCGGTCCCGATCGCGAAGAACTCGGTCGTGTGCGAGCCCCATGTGTGGCTGTGCTGACGCAGTTGCACGCCGACGATGCCCTCGGCCGCGAGCTCTTCCGCCTCGGCCTGCATCCGGCTCATGGCGAGCTCCCGCGCGTCGTAGAGCGCCTGGGTGAACTGCTCGAGCTCGACGTTGCGGCCGATGTTACCCATCTTGCTGCCGAGCCTCTGGTGCGCGATGTGGTACACGCACGAGCCCATCACCATCCCGAGCGGGGCGTAGCCTGCCCGGATCAGCGTCCAGAAGTCCTGGCCGGACAGGTCGGAGGTGAACGGCATGCTCTTGTTGTTGCGCCAGTTCGTGACGCCGCCGCCGCCCGCCCCCGGCTCGGCCACGACTGCCGTGCCGACGGCGATGAACTCGGCGATATCGGCGCCGAATTCCTTCATTTCCACTTCAAGCCGCACGCCCACGATGCCGTCGGCGCCGAGCGCCTGCGCCTCGGCCTCCATCCGGGTCATCGCGAGCTCGCGGGCGTGATACATCGCCGTGGACAATACGTCAAGCTCCTGGCTCTGGCCCCACTTGCCGAACTGAAGTCCGACGTGGTAAATCGAGGTGCCGAGCACCAGGCCGACGGGCCGGAAGCCGACTTCCCGGACCAGCAGGAACTCGTTGACCGACAGGTCAGAGGTAAAAATCGAGCCCGGCTGCCCCGGCCGCAGCTCGGCCAGCCTGCGCATCGCGTCCTGCGGTACTCCCTGCACCTCAAGATCGGTGCCCTGCTGGTCACTCATTGTGCTCCCTCAAGTTGAGTACTACCGTCTCGCTTGCCTTCTCATCGGCCCAGCCGGACGCGCGCCGCCTGTCGCCGCTGCGGGTCCAGTGACATGATCGCCAGCGGCGGCGCCGGCGCCGAGCGGCGCCCGAAGCGCGCGATTGCCGTGCCGATGATGGTCGCCTCCAGCACGTGGTCACGGCGCCCCTCTTGGACCGGGCACTCGTGCTCGCCGACCCGAATGTCCATCTCCTGCAGCACCACGCCATCGGCACCGTGCCGAGCCACGTCGAGCTCTAGCTGGTGACGCGCGTCATGGCGGGTGGCGTTCACGAGATCGGTGTAGCCCTGGACCTCGGTGTTGCCCGATCCCCACCGAGTCTGGGTCACGGTGACCCAGTCATCGTGCCGGGCCCCGATCGCGATGCCCAGCACGAGCGCAGCGGGAACCCACCCAGCCATGATCAGCTTGGCGAAGTCCTGACCCGACAGATCGGAGGTGAACGGCTGGCGTAGCCGGACGCCGCCGGGCGCGCGCACGGCCGTGCCGATCGCCTTGAACTCCAGGCCGCCGGCCGGGAAGCTGCCGATCGTGAGCCGGACGCCAACGACGCCGTGACCACCGAGGGCCTGGCACTCTTCCGTCATCCGGCCAAGGGCCTGGCGTCGCGCCTGGTACATGGTGCGCACGAGCGGGGCGTAGGACCCCAGCGAGCCGCTGCCCGAGGTCGCGGTCACGCTCGTGTAAGGCGCACCGCCGTAGATGCCCATCCGTCCCATGGCGTAGCCGCTGCCGTAGGCCGGGCAGCTGTAGCCGCCGGTGTAGCCGACGTTGTACACAGCGGCGCCCAGCACTTGCCCCACCGGCTCGAACCCGGAGCTCTTGATCGCGGTGAACTCATCAGCTGTCAGCGCCGAGCCCCAGGTGCCGCTGCCGCGTATCTCCGCCAGCCGTGCCTGGGCCGCGGGCGGCAGGTCATTCCCTGGGTTGTCCACAGTCAATTCTGCGCCCCCTTGTCGCGCATGCCGCTGGCCTCAGCGTACAAGACGAGGCATGTGCGCTGGCTTAGCCCTGGTCCGGGCCTTCGCCTGGCCACCTGTCCTGCGCCTCCCACTCCTCATTGCGCCGCTGTACGGTCTCGAGAGCGTGCTCGGCGGCATCGCGCGTCGGGTACGGGCCGAGCCGGTCCTTGCCTGGGCAGCCGGGCCCCTGCTCCACGACGTGATGCTTGAGACAGAACCACCAGCTCTTGTCGTCGTCCATAGCTACTAGAATTCCAGATCATGCCTGCTACCCTCCAGCCCGGCCGGGTTTCCCCGCAACGCGACGTTCCCGGCGACATCGCGCGCCCTGAGTACGTCGGCCGCCGTGCCCCCCGCCTGGGCGAGAGCGACATCAAGGACGCCGAGACGATCGCGCAGATGCGCGTCGCGGGGCGGATCGCCGCGGGGGCCCTGGCCGAGGTCGGCAAGCACGTGGCGCCCGGTGTGACCACTGACGAGCTGGACCGGATCGGACATGAGTTCCTGGTCGACCACGGGGCCTACCCGAGCACTCTCGGATACCGAGGCTTCCCCAAGTCGCTCTGCACCTCGCTCAACGAGGTGATCTGCCACGGCATCCCGGACGACACCGTGATTGCTGACGGGGACATCGTCAATATCGACATCACCGCGTTCATCGGCGGCGTGCACGGCGACACCAACGCCACCTTCCTGGCCGGTGCCGTCGACGAGGAGTCGCGCCTGCTCGTGGAGCGGACGCGCGAGGCCATGATGCGCGGGATCCGGGCCGTGGCACCCGGACGGCCACTCAACGCGATCGGACGGGTGATCGAGTCCTACGCGCGCAGGTTCGGCTACGGCGTCGTCCGCGACTTCACCGGACACGGCATCGGCGCGACATTCCACTCCGGGCTCGTCGTCCCGCATTTCGACGACCCGTCGGTCGGCGTGATCATGGAACCAGGCATGACGTTCACCATCGAGCCGATGCTGACGCTCGGCACTGTCGAGTACGACATCTGGCCGGACGGATGGACCGTGGTGACCGCTGACCTCAAGCGCACCGCGCAGTTCGAGCACACGCTCGTCGTGACCGCCGACGGCTACGAGATCCTCACGCTGCCCTGACCGTCGTCGGCTACATCTTTCGCATCAGCCCGTAGCAGCACCCGCGGTCGGAGCCACCCCGACCGGCACCGGCCTTGGCGGGGCCAGGACTGTCGGTGCCCGGACCGGTGCCGGGGCGGGCGCCGGGATAGGCGAGCTCTCGCACGCCAGGCTGCGTCCGGGCAGCCAGCTCAGGCTCCGCGGCAAGTACCAGGCGCGCTCGCCGAGCAGGGCCAACGCCGCGGGCAGCACGACTCCGCGCACCAGCGTGGCGTCGATGAAGACGGCAGCCGCGAGACCCACGCCGAGCATCTTGACGTCGATCATGTCCAGCGTCGCGAAGATCGAGAACACCGCGACCATGATGATCGCCGCACTAGTCACCACGCCGGCGGACTTGCCGACGCCGTCGACGATGGCGTCCCTGGCGCTCGCGCCGCCTGACCATAGCTCCCGGATCCGGCTGAGGATGAACACGTGGTAGTCCATGCTCAGGCCGAACAGCATTACGAACGTAAATAGCGGCACCCACGGTATGAGCGCGCCGAAGGACGTGAAGCCGAGCACGGACTGCAGGTGCCCGTCCTGGAAGATCAGGGTAACCAGGCCGTACGCTGCGCCCACGGACAGGAAGTTAAGGCCGATTGACACCAGCGGAATCGTCAGGCTGCGGAACGCGAGCATCAACAGGATGAACGCCAGCACCGCGACAGTCCCGAAGACGATCGGGGTGCGCGAGTGAAGCGTCGAGCGCAGGTCATAGTTGGAGGCCGTGTCACCGGTCACGGCGAAGCTTGCGCCGGGCACCTTCCCGATGGTCGAGGGCAGGATCTGGTTCTCGAGCTTAAGGACCGCGCTGTTCGATACCGCCCCTGAGCCACTGCCCGCCAATGGCACCTGGATCACCAGGGCCTTGCCATCGGCCACGGGGGTAACGCTCACTGGGCCGTGGATCGCGCCGCCGTCCGCGGCCCGCGTGCGCAGCGCGGCGATCTCGCGCTGCATCGCCTGGCTCTCCAGGTTGGCACCGCTGACCACGACGTCGGCCGGCGCTGGTTTGGCAGGGAACTTGTGCTGGATGTCGGACAGTACCTGGACGACCCCGAGGTTGCTCGGAAGGTCGACCGACGGGTTCCCCAGACGCATGCCGAGCGCTGGCGCGCTAAGTGCGAGCAGTGCAATCGCCGCTGCGCCGCCGTAAAGCAAGGGCTTGCGGACTACCCGCCGAGCCAGGCCGGCCCACAGGCGGGAGGGCCTGGGATGCGTCAGCCGGCGACCGAGGTAAGGAAGCTGGAGGCCGTCAGCCCACGGCCCGAGCCAGGACAACACCGCGGGCAAGAAGAACAGCGAACCGAGGACGGCCACTCCGACCACCATGATCGTTCCGAACGCGATCCCGGTGAAGATGTCGATCCCAGTCAGGAACAAGCCAGCGAGCGACACCATGACCGTCAGGCCGGAGATCAGGATGGCCCGTCCCGACGTGGCCGCCGCGATGCGGACCACGGCCTGGTCGTCGTGCCCGTTCATCCGTTCCTCGCGCTCCCGCCGCAGGTAGAAGAGCGAGTAGTCGACCCCGACGGCCATCCCGATCACCAGGACGAGCTCGGAGGTGCCGGAGCCGACGGGGAACCAGCGCCCGGCGACGCTGAGCAGCGACACGGCCGTGACAACAGCTGTCCCGGCGAGCAGCACCGGGATGCCGGCCGCGATGAGCGCGCCGAACACGGCCAGCAGCAGGATCAGCGTCAGCGGGACCGACGTCCACTCTGACTTGCGGAAGTCGCTGCCCAGCAGCGCGTTCGCGACCCGGTCGGTGCTGGCCTGACCCGCTTCGCGCACAAGCAGGTCCGGGTTGTGAGCCTGGATATTGCGGACAGCTGCCAGATCGGTCAGCACGGTCGTATCGGCGGCCGAATGCGGGCCGGCGACCGTGAAGGTGACGAGGGCCACGGTGCCGTGGCTGGTGAGCAGACCACGGGCGCCAGGCTGATAGGGACTGCGGATGTCGGCAGCCGCATCCGGCCTAGCCGCGAGCGCCGCCTCGACCTCCAGCGTGACCTTGCGGACCTCGGCCGCAGCGTCGGCGGCCAGGTGCCGTTCGCCGGTGCGGGCTTGGATCAGGACGTTCTCTGTCGGCGGCGTCACCACGCCGAGCTTGGTCAGGACCTGCTCGCCCCGGCCAGCCTGGCCGGGATCGTACTGCTGAACGCCAGGACCGGACGCGAACTGGCCGCCGACGAACGCGGCGACCATGAAGCCTAGCCAGAGGGCCACTGCCGTCTTGCGATGCCGGGCGCTCCAGCAGGCAAGACGCTCGACAATGGGACGGCGAGCGCGGCCAGGCGGACCGTCAGCTGGGCATGGAGTGCTAGGGAGCAGGCGCACTGAAGCTCTCGGGCTCTGGTAGCTGTGACCGGAAATCAGCCGCTACCGGGCCCAGGGCAGGGAGCGCCGGTCAGCTAACTGCCGCAACTGTAACCCGGTGACCGCACTGAGTGAGCCGGTATCGACCTGTCCGGCCACATCTTTACCGACCTTCTAGCCTTCCCATGGCCTGCTCCCGGGCGGCGCTCAGCCTCGCGGTCGGGCGGGCTGCGGTCCGCTCTCGGAATGGCATGATGCTGGGCATGGGCGAACTGATCTTGATCCGGCACGGCGAGACCGAGTGGAGCCGGTCCGGCCAGCACACCGGGCGTACCGACGTGCCGCTGACCGACGCTGGCCGGGCGGCCGCGACCCGGCTCGGGCGGGTGCTCGCGGGGCGGCACATCATTGCCACATTCACCAGCCCTGCCAGCCGCGCCGCAGATACCGCCAAGCTCGCCGGCCTGCCCACGCCCCAGCTCGACCCCAACCTCCAGGAGTGGGACTACGGCGGCTATGAGGGCCTGACCAGTGCAGAGATCGGGCGTCAGCAGATCGGCTGGTACCTGTGGCGGGACGGGGTCATTCCCGGTGACGCCGACCATCCAGGCGAGAGTGTCGACCAGGTAGCGGCGCGCGCCGACGCCGTGCTCGACAGGGTCAATCCATTGCTGGCGCAAGGCGATGTAGCTCTCGTTGCCCACGGCCATTTGCTGCGCGTCCTCGCGGCGCGCTGGCTGGGTCTGGAGCCCACGGCCGGCCGATTCTTCGGACTGGACACGGGCACCCTCAGCTTGCTGGGCTTCGAGCACGACGAGCCCGTGATCAGCATGTGGAACGTGCCGCCCGATGGGATCAGCTGACACGATGGCACACCCGACCTCAACACCGCCGCCTGCAACACCGCCGCCTGCGACATCGCCGTTTGCAACAGTGCCGTTCCCGGAGCCGACGACGCCGGTCGCCTCGCGAGCCGAGGTCTTCCTTTCCTACCTTGCTTACTTCCGCTCGCGGCTGGTCAGCAAGCTCGAGTCGCTGCCGGCAGCCGAGCTGCGGGCCAGCAGGCTTCCGTCCGGCTGGACGCCGCTCGAGCTGCTCAAGCACCTCCGCTATGTGGAGCTGCGCTGGCTTGAATGGGGCTTCGAGGGCGCGGACGTGGCCCGGCCGTGGGGCGATCAGCACGACGGCCGCTGGTACGTCGCCGACGGCGAGAGCCTGGCGGAACTCACGGCGGCCCTGGCCGCGCAGGCCGCGCGGACCAGTCGCATCGTGATGGCGCATGACCTGGACGACGTAGGCCGCCCGGGTGAGCGCTGGGAGGGAGCTAGCCCGGCCACGCTGGAGCGCGTGCTGTTCCACCTAGTGCAGGAGTACGCCCGGCATATCGGCCAGCTCGACGTCGTTAGCGAGCTCGCGGGCGGCGAGGTCGGCGAGTAAGCGGCCGCTTGCACCTGGGTATGCCGGCGCTGGCTGCGCGCTATCAGCCCGGCGAGCCGCCGCCTCGTGCTCGGTCTCGCGGCGCAGCGCGCGCAGGACGGGCAGGGCAGCAAAGTAGGAACCGGCAACGGCGATCCCGCCGACCGCGATGTCGACGGAAACCCGCCCCTGCTTGGCCCAGTAGACATCCTCGAGGTCCAGCAGCAGAGCAAATTCGTCGACGATCAGGGCCAGGCCACTGCCGTAGCTCGTCGCGACGGCTGGGTGCGAGCGCCAGCTCTCCTCCCCGTGGACCGCGACGGCGCCGACACCGGCGAGCATCCCGATGCCCCACATGTAGTGGTGGAGGTGCTCACCACCTGCGCTGACGTTGTGGAACGGGCCTTTCCCGGCCCTGATGCTGTAGGTGATGCCGCGGACGGCGGCGAACGTGCTCGTAAACGCGACCCAGCTCGCCAGGGCAGCCCGCTGGCGCTGATCCAAGTCGTCGCGCAGGACGCGCCGCAGTCGTGCAAGCTTGTGGGTCACATGGCTACACGTCCCCGTCCGTGCCGAGCGGTAACCCCCCGAAGCGCGACCCCGCCGGTGGCTAGGCGGCGGACCGGGAGCCGCCCGACCGCTGTGTGCCAGACCCCCCTGTGCCCGCCTGTCCCGCGCTTGCAAGCTGGAAGACCTGCGGCGGGATCCGGGTGGTGGACTCGAACGCGGCCCGCAGCGTCAGGGTGACTGCCGCATCGGTGAGCCCGATGGCGGGCGTGCCGTACATCCGGCGCGCCCACCGTGGCAGGCTCGCGTAGGCGAGCACGTTCATCGGCGGCACGATCAGCCGTAGTGGCAGCAAGCCAGGCGGCAGCTTCGGCGTGAAGGACAGCCGCAGCGCGTGCCTGGCCTCGGCGCAAGCACTCAGACGGGGGCGCATCTCCGCGTAGTACGCATCCAGCTCGGCCATGCTCGCTGGCACCGCTGCCGGGTCCAGGCCGACGACGGCCGCACCGCGGCGCTGCTCGTCGATGAACGCGTCGAGCTCAGCCGGCGTCACGTGTACGCCACTGCGGCGCGCGATCTCGGCATACGAGCCGACCTCCCCGCAGTGCACCCACAGCAGGAGTTCCGGCTCGTCCAGCCGGAACTCCACGCCGTCGCCGTCCACTCCCCGCAGGGATGCGTGGACCTTGCGGAGGCGCGCGGCCGCGCGCTCCACCTCGGCCGTCGTGCCATAGGTACGTACCCGAACGAACTGGACAGTCCGGGTGAAGCGGCCCCAGGCCTCATCGGGCTTGGCGAACGCCGTGTTCTGCCAGGTGCCCTTCATAACGCGCGGGTGCAGGGCCTGCATGTACATGGCCCTCAGCCCGGCGATCCACATCACGGGCTCGCTGAACAACCGCCAGGTCACTGAGCCAGGCCCGAACAGCCCGCTGTCGTGCGCGTCTGTCTGTTCGAGCCGGTCTGTCACTGCGGCCTCGTCTCCTCCGCCAGCCAGTCCAGGTAAGACTGAGAGCCGGCGACAATCGGGGTAGCAATGATCTCCGGGTCATCGTAACTGTGCCGCTCGGCCAGGAACGCCGCCAGGTCGTCGAATCGATCGGCCGGCAGCTTCAGCATGATCAGCCACTCCTCGGCTTTTTCGAGGCCGTCCTCCCACCAGTAGGTGCTGGCAATTGGACCGGCGACCTGGGCACACGCGGCGAGCCGGCCCTCGACCGCGGCCTGTGCGAGCTCCACCGCCTCGGCTCGCGAGTCGGTGGTGGTCTGCACCTGAAGGAACTGCGGCTCGGTGCCCGCCGTACGCGGCTGCGCTGGCATGGGCTGATC
>CAWKKA010000017.1:0-42852 GCA_963850105.1 uncultured Actinomycetota bacterium | reverse complement strand
ATGGTCCATGGCTACCGCCCGCGACGGCACCGCCATCACCTCAGGCTGGATTGCCACATCTCATGGACCCTTCCAGTGCCCTGCGTGCTTATCCACGACCCGCTCGAGCGCGGTAACCGCAGCGGCGACCGGCGGGAGCGCGCAGATCTCGTCTCGCATGTGCAGTGAGGAATCGCGGTAGGAGGGATCGCCCAGCACCGTCCGCACAGCCGCGCGGATCATCGCGGCGTTGCGCTCGGCTGGCCAGATAACGCGCCCAACCCCGAGTGCCTCGCAGCGCCTAGCGCAGTAGGGCTGATCGCCGGCGATCGGCACCATGACCAGCGGAACGCCTTCGGCGAGTGCTTCTTTGACGCTGTTGAAGCCCCCGTGGGACACCAGCAACGCGCACCGTGGCAGCAGCGCCACTTGCGGAAGCGTGGGCTGGACCCGCACGTGCGGCGGCAGTGACCCCAAGCGCGCGGGATCCTGATCGAACCCGACAGCGATGAGCAGATTGACTGGCTCGTCGCGTAGCGCCGCGAGGATGGTCTCATGCAGCCTGGGCGTGCGGTGGAACACCGTGCCCATGCTGACCAGCACGGTGGGGCGGCCGGCGAGATGATCCAGCCACGGCGGCACGTCATCGTGCGGTGCGGGAGTGCTGTGGTGCGCGAAGAAGCGCGCTGTGGGCGGGAACCGGGCCCCAGGACCGTCAAAGCTGGGCGGTGTGAAGCACAGGTGAAGGTAGCGGAATGCCATGTCGCCGCGCGGGTCCGGCGGAAGTCCCGTCTGCTGACGCAACGGGGTGAGCGGCCCAGCCAGTTGGAGGCGGCGGTCGAGCGCAGAATCGGCCGCGGCGGCAACGGAAGCGTGGGGCAGGCCGAGTGCCTCTGCGGCAAGGCAGCCGGCGAACTCAAGGGACTCCCGGACGATGAGATCCGCTGACCACTCTCGCGCGACACCTATCAGTTCGGGCAGCATGCGCCGCGCGGCCGCACCGATGAACAGGTTGGCGACCACCCAGGCAAACCGCTCCTCGCCCGCCAGCGGCGGGAACGCCAGCCCGCCCGCGGCCTGGCAGAGCACGTCAATGTAGTCCGGGTCTGAGACGTGCCAGTCCAGCCCGGCAGGCAGGAACGCCAGACCGCGCGCCTCGACTTCGCCGCGGAGGCGAGGTGAGGAGCACAGCGCGACCTCGTGGCCCCGGTCCCGCATCACCTCCGCTATAGGAAGCAGCGGCTGCAGGCTGCCCCTGGCGGGCAGCAGAGTAAACAGCACACGCACAGGCATGCCCATTCGGTGCTAACTGCGCTGACATGAAATATTTGATGTTAGCCTTGTTAACATGAAATCTGGCGGAAGTCAAGGTCCCGGGCAGCGGCCCTACCGCATGAGGGCCCGGGCGCAGGCCGCCGAGGCAACCGCCCAGGCGATCATCGCTGCCGCCCGCGTCTTGTTCGCTGAGCGGCCATACGACCAGGTGTCCCTTCCGGCCATCGCCGAGCGCTCCGGAGTGACCGTCCAGACCGTGCTGCGCCGATTTGGTTCCAAGGAGGAACTGTTCGCCGCCGCCGCCGAAGAGCGGTCCGGCCAGATCCGCGCCGATCGGGAAGCCGCCTCGCCCGGAGACGTCATGCACCTGGTTGCCCACTACGACCGCTGGGGCGATGAGCAGGCGTACCTGCTAGCCCAGGAGGCTAGGGTGCCGGCGATCCTGGCCATCACCGACGCAGGCCGCCGTTATCACCGCGACTGGGTCACTAGGGCCTACGGGCCAGCCCTGGCCAAGCTGCCCCAAGCCATCCGTCGCCGGAAGCTGGCTCAACTTACGGCGGTTACCGACCTTGCCACCTGGCGCCTCTTGCGCCGCGAGCTGGGACTTGGCCGGGACCAGACCGCGGCCGCGATCCGCGAACTCGTCGATGCCTGCCTGCCGTGACCCCAGGCGTGAGCTGCCGCTGAATGCCACGGCGGCCAGCACTGACCCGTCTGACGGATCACGAGCCAGCGGTTCGGCTCTCCGTCCGGATCGATGCAGCAACGGCCTCCGAGAGAACGTCATACTGCTCGGAGGTAAGGTCGCCGCGATCGTATGCCGCCGTGACGTCGTCGTACGATCCCGGAACGTCCGGGTAGGGATCCGACTCCGCCTGCTCGGCCATCTCAAGAAAGGTCCGAGGCGATGGTCGCCGATTCGGCGGCCAGGATCTTCGCCGAAACTGTGCGGCTACCTCGTCCGTGCTCATCGTGCCGTCCTTCAGCGCACGGATAAGCTCATCGATCTCGCTCGCGGCCATTCAGACGCTCCTATAGAGGTCGTCGTCCGACGAGTGAGACTCCACAAGCTGTGGGTCACGGCCGTCGACCGAGTTGTCATATCTCGACCAGCTGTCAAAGCTGGCTTTGAGCCGTTCAAAGTTCTTACGATTCTCGCTCCCCCATTCCTGATCGGCATATTGCAAGATCGTTTCACGCGGGACGAACCGACCGCCCAGGCCACGCCCGTCCCTGTATTCGTCGTGGGCCGTCCGATGTCGCGCGTCGACTCGACGCAGGCTGACATCCACGGGAATGTCGACGAATAACCCGTCGACCCTTGTATAGCCGGACTCTCGCAGTGAGTTGATCCGCTTCTCACTGGACGCCGACGACGACATCGTGACATCCCAGATGATGTTCTTGCCGTCAGACTGGGCACGGTGCGCCAAGCGTTTGGCTATATGGGAAGTCTCCTCGTGCGCCAAAACAGAGGCCTCCATGGGAGACAGTCCGTCAATCCTTGGCAAGAGATCGCGCTTGGCGAGTACGAGCTTGATGACGTCCGGGTTGATGGTCAGAAACTGACTCGACTCGATGTTGGCGTGCTTCTCCAGCACCGTGGTCTTTCCTGCCCCGGGCAATCCGCCAGCAATGATCGCCCGGCCTTCGCAGGGTACGTCTGAAGCTGTGGCGTACAGCTCCTCGACGATCGCATCGTGGGTAGCTCGTCGGTCTCGGGACCAGACCTCCTGTCTGGGATCCACCGTGTGGAGGACGTCACTCGCAATGCCTCCAGCGCTGGCTGCCTCTAAGCGTTCGCGGACCTCCGCCACGTGGTCTGCATGCTCGGCGTCGGTTAAGGGGCGGACCCGGTCCGCTGATCCGCCCCGGTCCGCGTAGTCAGGCGATGAGGGATGCCCGGCAGCCAGCCGCTCTAAGCGCTGCTCTAATCGGCGCGCGCTAGCACCGTCCGGCAGATCGGCACCATCACGCACCTCGGCACCATCACGCACCTTGGCACCATCACGCACCTTGGCACCATCACGCAGCTGAAGGTCGGTCGGAGAATCGACAGCGCCCACGTCCGCCTCCTGCAGCGCTCGCCGTCACCGGTCAGATTCAGCACAGACCATAGTCCCGAATCACCAGAAGCCACATCAGAATCTCGGCTTACGCTGCAATGCTCGAGTACGCACTGCTCGACTACGGACTGCTCGAGTACGCACTGCTCGAGTACGCACTGCTCGAGTGCGCGCTACTCCGTCGGCCGGCCCGTGAGACGAGTGCTCACTCAAACAGTCCGCGAATATCGTCGGCGTCCAGGCTGCCACCGAACACGTTCCCGCTGTCGATCACCGATGTGAACAGCGCGGCCTTCCGGGCTTTGAGTGCCATGACCTTCTCTTCGATCGTGTCCTTGGCGATCAGCCGGTACACGACGACGTTGCGGGTCTGGCCAATGCGATGCGTCCGGTCCACCGCCTGGGCCTCCGTGGCGGGATTCCACCATGGATCGAGCAGGAAACAGTAGTCGGCCTCGGTGAGATTCAGCCCGAAGCCGCCTGCCTTCAGGCTGATCAGGAACACCGGCGCTGCGCCGCCCTTGAAGCGCTGGAGCACGAGTGCCCTGTCGCGCGTCCTGCCATCCAGGTAGCAGTAGGGGATCCCGGCGGCGTCAAGCCGTTGCCGTGCCCGCTCCAGGAACCGGGTGAACTGGCTGAACACCAGCGCGCGGTGGCCCCCGCCGACGGCCTCGGTGAGCAGGTCCAGCAGCGTGTCGAGCTTGCTGCAGGGCAGATCGTCGTGCTGCGCGTCGACGAGTCCGGCGTGCAGGCTCAGCTGCCGTAGCAGCGTCAGGGACCGCAGGATCGTGAACCTGTTGGCGTCGACGTCGTCGATCAGGCCGAGCACCTTCTGGCGCTCCCGCTGGAGATGGGTCTGATAGAGCTTCTGGTGCTTGGGATGCAGTTCTACCTCAAGCACCTGCTCCTGCTTGGCTGGTAGGTCGGCCGCGACCTGCTCCTTGGTGCGGCGCTTCACCAGCGGCTTGATCCGGCGCCGCAACTGCTCGAGCAGCTCGGCTTTGCCCTGCTTCTCGATAGGCCTGGCGTAGTAGTCCTGGAACTTATCCGGATGAGGGAAGAGGCCAGGCGCTGTGATCGACAGAAGCGACCAGAGCTCCATCAGGTTGTTCTCCATCGGAGTCCCCGTGATGGCCACCTTGAACGGAGCCGCCAGCCGACGCGCACACTGATAGATCTTGGCCTGGCGGTTCTTGGTGTATTGCGCCTCGTCCAGGAGCAGTCCTGACCACTGCAGTCCTGAGTAGCGCGCAAAGTCGATGCGCAGCAACGTGTACGTCGTCACGACGGCGTCGGCGCCCGCGACGATCTCAGCGAGATCCTGACGGCGCTTGGTCATGGTGTCGGTGATCACGACGATCTTGAGCCCAGGCGTGAACCTGTCGGCCTCCGCAGCCCAGTTCGACACGACGCTGGTGGGCGCGCAAATGAGGAACGGCGGCTTGGCGCGGTCTTCCGCACGCGCGTGACAGATCAGCGCGAGCGCCTGCAGCGTCTTGCCCAGGCCCATGTCGTCGGCGAGGATGCCGCCAAGCTGGTGCTGCCACAAGAACGCGAGCCACTGGAATCCCTCGACCTGGTATGGCCGCAGCTCCGCTGCCAGCCCGGCAGGCAACGGCACGCCGTCCAGGCCGGCATCGCTGGCCGCTTCACCGTCGGTGTCCTTGTCCGGAATGGCGCCGGCGAAGGCCAGCAGGCCGCCGACCTGGCGCTGCCACGCCGCTGCCTGGTGACTGACCACGCCGAGCTCGGCGAGCTCCGCCCACAGACCCGCCTGGAACCTGCTGATCCGCAAGGAATCCGCCGGCCGATCTTGCAGGGCCCGCGCCTCCTCGATGAGCCTGGCCAAGGCCTGGAGGCCCGGCTTGTCGAGGGAAAAGTAGGCGCCGTTGTCCAGCAGCAGATAGTCGTCGCCCCGGCTCAGCGCCAGGAACAGCTCCCTGAACTGGACAACCTGGTCCTCAACGAAGACCATGACGCCAAGACCAAACCAGTCGTTGTCGTCGGCCAACTGGTCGGCGGAGATCTCGATCCGCAGCGAGTCGCCGGCCTCACGGTAGTCAGCCGGACTCCCGCTGATCTCGACGTCGACTCCGGGCCGGCCAGCCAGCATCGGCAGCGTCTCGGTGCTGAACCTCATCGTCTCCATGCCCGTGAGCCGCGATGGCCGCATGGTGCCGGACGGCAGGTCAAGGTCGGCCAGGATGGCGCGCTCAGCCTCGACATCCCGATAGCCGGCCTCGATCTCGGTACCGCGCCCTGGCAGCGCCGGGAAGGTGTCGGCCGGCAACCGAAGGCGCGCGTCGCCAACCTGATACGCCCACTCCCAGCTCACGTCCAGCTCATGCCCGGCGCCGTACGCGGCGCCTAGGACCAGGGTCGGCGGCGAGATCGCGGGCAGGCTGTACGAGCCGTCCGATGATACGAGCGAGGCGGCGCGTCGCAGCCTCGGGTAGAACTCCTCGCGGAACCGCCGCTCGTCGGCGGCTGGGATGGTGACCGGCTGTCGCGCCATCACCAGTTGCTGCACTTCGCTGGGAACGGGGTTGATTAGCCTCGCGAGTCTGAACCGCCAGCGCGCTGGGTCTGGCTGAAGTTGAGCCTCTCGCCGGTCGACGTAGGCCAGCCCATGTCCCTGTGAGCCGAGGAAGCAGATCGGCCAGATCTCGCCGTCGCTGCCATCGACGCCGACGACCGGGCTGAGGCGCAGCGGTCCCGATGGCTCTGTCCTTGCCACGTCCAGCAACAGTTCAGCCGTCCCATAGCGGGGAAACGCACCCAGCTTGCGGTAGATCAGCGGCAGTCCGGCGGACGTGGCGTCGTCCAGCAGAGCCCATAGCTGGCGGGACTCGAACGTGCCGAGGTCCAGCAGCTTCACGCCGCCGCCGTAGTGATAAGGCCTGTAGTCGGAACGATCGCCAGCCCGGTGCAGCCAGTAGAGCTCTCGGAGCACGTGCAGCTGCGCGTCGGCGAGCCCAGTGACGTGCTGCCGGGAGTCCAGCCTGTCCCAGGTCAGCTGGCCGCCGATCCAGGAATCCAGCTTTGCTCCAGGCTGGACGACGCGCGCCTTGACTGTCAGATGCGGCGGACTCGCAGCGCGCTGGCCGGGGTGTGTCTGCGCACCAGGCGACAAGATCAGCTCGATCGCGACCCGAGGCGGCTTGGGGTTTGCCGAGGCAGCGCCGGACCGAGCCTGGATCAGCGAGCTGAGCGACTGATCCCAGGAGCTCGAGCGCGGTCGCGGAGCACTGAGATCCTGGCCAGAGACGAGCGCCCCGGCCAGCGCGAGTGCCGCCGCGTGCTTGCACTCGCAGCCGGCCTCACAGCTGCAGTAGCCGCCGTCGAGCCGCATCGGACTGCCGCCACTGAAGTACGCCACAGTCTCGTGGAACTCGCCGCCTTTGTCCTGCACGATGCCCCGCAGCGCTCGCCTTGACGGCACCCACTCCATCCGGCGGACGACGCCGTCATGCATCTCGCGGTAGCCGGCGTCGAACGCGGTCGCGCCAACAGCGTCCTCGACCGAGCCGAGGTCTATCTCGTCGAGCACCACCCGCGGCATGCCACCGACCATAGCCCGCGTCACCGACAGTTCCCGGCCTCTCGCGGCCGCACGCGGCCGGGTTTTCCGGACTGCAAAGGGACCCATGACGCCTCAGGCACTGAGACCATGAGAAGCGTGCCGAAGAAGCGCTCCACGCCCGCGAAGTCCGTCCGGCATCTGCACGTAGTGCCCGACGACGCCCAGGCCGCCCTGTGGGACAGCAGGGAACTCGTCCGCCTGGCGCGGCTGCGCCAGCTCGCCATTGAAACCCGCGCTCCAGCTGACGCGATCCGGCTGATCGACAGAGCTGCGACGGCCGACGAGGCGATCGGCATGCTGACGGAGGCGGGTTTCATGCCTGCCGAGGCAGAGGCGAGGGAGGGCATGCTGTCCTGGTTCTCACCCCTGCTCGAGCCGGGCTGCGAGCCGCTAGAGGCCGAGCTCTGCGGGACTGCGTTCATCGGCGAGGTACGCCGGGCGGCGCCCCCCAATCTCGACACCACCGACGTGCTTCATGACGTCATCGAGGGCTTCGCTACCGATCGGAGTCCAGAGGCACTGGCGATGATGCTGGCACTGTCATCGGTAGCGCCGCCCCGGCTGCGGGTCATGGCAGCGGAAGCCGCCGCCAGGATGGTGGCGGACGGCCAGGCAGAGATGCCGTGGGCCGCGGACATCGGCTTCCCGGTGCCTGGCCGGTGCTTCGGATACACCGACATCTACGGCGAGCAGCGCTCCATGGTCATCACGTTCCGCTATGGCCGCAAAGCGCACGGTCTCGTCGTGCTGGTCGACCATATCCTCGGCGGCGGTATCAAGGACTGCTACGTCGCTGACTACACCGAGTCAATGCGGGCCGAGTACCGGAAGATGGGCCGGGATCCGGACATCATCTACAGCGACCTGGATCCCGCCGAAGCTCGCGCGATTCTCCTGCAGGCCCTCTCGTGCGAACCGTGTCCAGTCCAGCCGGATCAGATCGACGATGTCGAGAACAACATGAACCTGTTGCTCAGCCGCGTCGCTGCGCTGCCAGCAGCTAGCAAAGCGGCAGGTCAGGCCAGCAGGTCCGATACCGCGGCGCGCGCCACCCAGAAGACCGGCGCGCCAGCGCGCAAGTCCGGGACGAAGAACATCCATCGGTTGAAGGTGACCTTGCGCGGCGCCAAGCCGCCGATCTGGCGTCGGTTTGAAGTGCCGTCAGATACCACCCTGCGGCGCCTCCACAGCGTTATCCAGGCTGGCTTCAACTGGCAGGACTATCACCTCCACCTATTCGAGACCGCCGCGGGCCTGTACGGCATGCCGGACCCCGATGACGATCTCGACATCCGCAGCGACGCTTACAAGAAGCTGTCCGCGGTCGCCGACTGGCCAGGCGACCGGATCCGGTATGCCTACGACTTCGGCGACAACTGGGAGCTCGACATCATCGTCGAGGCAGTCCAGCCAGCCGAGCCAGGGATGGCATACCCGCGGTGTACAGGCGGTCGGCGGGCTGCGCCACCGGAAGACTGCGGCGGAGTCTGGGGCTACGCCGACATGCTCAACGTCCTGGCCAATCCGGCGCACGAGGAGCACAACAGTCGCCTGTCGTGGCTAGGCATCCAGACAGCAGCGGAATACGACGCCAACGCCTTTGACAGCGAGGTCGTCAACAATGATCTGAACAGGAGAGTGCTGATCAAGCCCTGACGCCGCAGGATTGGTGGGACTTGCGGCGTCCGCGCCTAGTCGGGAGTCGCTCCCGCAGGCCAGCTAGAGCAGTGACAGCTGACCGGTGATGGCGTCAATCGCGGTGTCGGCTGCAGGGCCGATAGCGCAGCACGTCGGCGTGCCCTCGGTCACCTGAGTCCGGCCGGCATCGTGGATGACCTGCACTGGCAGCCCGGCCTCCGCGGCCTGCCCAGCGATAGCGTGCAGTTCTTCTTCGCTGCCCGCGCGCAACACGACCTTTGGCTGGCCGTCACGCAGCCAGGCCGCGAAGGCCGGGGTGCCGATGCCGGCCAGCGCCGCGGCAACGGCCGCATGCGCGGCTTGCGCGGCGATCTTGCCACGCCCCATGCCCAGGTCCGATCGAACGATCAGGATCAGCTTGGTCTGCATGACTGCCAAGTTAGGCGTCCGCTCCGACTCGCGGGAGACTTAACCACATGACGCACCCACCATGGGATGACTCCTACACGGCCGAGTCGCCGCCGCCGTGGGATATCGGCAGGCCGCAGCCAGCCTTCGTCGCACTGGCCGAGTCAGGTCTGCTGGCTGGCCAGGTCCTCGATGTCGGCTGCGGCACTGGCGAACATGCCCTGCTGGCCGCAAGCCGTGGCGCCAAGGCCACCGGCGTCGACATCTCTCCGACCGCCATCAAACAGGCCCGTGCCAAGGCCGCGGAGCGCGGACTCGACGTGCAGTTCCAGGTCGAAGATGCGCTTGACCTCCGCCAGCTGGACCCCAGCTTCGACATGATCATCGACAGTGGCGTCTTCCACGTCTTCAGCGACGAGGACCGGCCCCGCTACGTGGCCAGCCTGGCCGGAGTCCTGCGGCCCGGCGGCACGCTCTACCTAATGTGCTTCAGCGATCGGCAGCCTGGCGACTTCGGCCCGCGCCGAGTGCGTCAGGACGAACTGCGCGCAGCATTCAGTGACGGCTGGGCGGTACAGTCGATCACGGCCAACACGTTCGAGATCAGGCCCGTTGACGGCACGACATGTGCCCAGGCCTGGCTCGCCGTCTTCACGCGCAGGTGAAGTGCTCAGGCCCCGTAAGCTACCGCTGGCACTGGCCGGACGGTACAGATCTAACTTCCGCAGCCACGCTATGAAGCAGAGCAGAAGAAAGACCACTACCAGGTCCATCTATGGCCCACTCCCCCGATTTCTTGCCCCATGACTAAACCAGAGCCGCAGCAGCCCCCCGAGCACACGCCGCGGCGTTTGACTGGTACCCCGCTACTGGGCGGTACAACCAGCGCTGCCAGCGCATCTGGCCGTGCGGCTGATCCTGTACGCACCACCGGCAGCGCCAGCACATCCGGGCCGGCCGGGCGCGTGGCCCCCTTGCTGCCAGCGCAGGCGCGCCGCCCCGCCGCCATCGCGGTCGCCTGCTGCGCCGTGGTCGTCGCGGTGCTCGGGGCCTTCGCGGCCGGCCGGACTCAGGGCATGGCCATCGACAGGCCCGTCGATTCGTGGCTACGGCACCACCTGGCGTCGCACCCGCCCGTGCTGTCCTATATCGGCTACCTAGGAGGTGGGCAGATGACGGTCGTGCTGGCCTCGATCTTGGTGCTGGCCTGCCTGCTCGCGCGCCGGGTTAACGGCGCGATCCTGACTGTGATCAGCGTCGTGGTCGCAATGGGACTAACCGAGTTCGTGCTCAAGCCGATCGTGCACGAGACGATCAACGGCTCGCTGACGTATCCGAGCGGCCACACGACGAGCGTCTTCGCCCTCATCGGGACCGTCGGGGTGCTGCTGCTCGACCCGCCACGCCGACGACCGCGGCCGCGCGTGCGAGTGCTGCTGGTACTCGGGCTCGTCGCCGTGGGTTGCCTCGTGGCCGTCGCGCTGATCGAGCTGGACTGGCACTACTTCACCGACACGATCGCCGGCGCGGCGCTGGGCGGAGGCGTAGCGCTCGCGGCCACGTTCCCACTCGACAGAACCGGAGTGCGACGCCGGCTGGAGGCGGCCCTCCCCAGCCGGCTGAAGCCGGAGCCGCCCGCCTGACGCTACGCTCCTCTCCGTGATCGGAACGTGACCCACTGATTACTCGCTGCATCCTGCCAGCTAGTATAAGTGGGAAGAACGTGGCAAAACAGCCTGACTACAGGCAGGTGCGCCATGAGAGTCGCTCTTACCGCAACGCTGAGCGCCGCAGTCCTGGCCCTTGCGGCGTGCACGACCGTCACGACATCGCAGAGCCCGGCATCTCCTCCGCCGTCGGCTTCGTCGGGTGCCAAGGCGCCTTCGAGTGGCACGCTTGCGCCGCCCCAGAGCACGGCTGCACCGGCGACTACGCCACCTGCCAGTACTGGCCCTGCCACCCCGCAGTCTGCGCCCACAGGAGCGCCGGCGCCTGCCGCACCGAACGTGACCGATCCGTGGGCCGTCGTCTCCGCCTACTACGGCGACATCGAGTCAGGCGCCTACGCGCAGGCCTGGGCGCTGCTCAATTCCGGCGCCACAACGGGCCAGACCTACCAGCAGTTCGTGAACGGGTTCGCGTGCACGGGCTCGCAAGGCCTGAACGAGATCGGCGAGTCGGGCGATCAGGTCACGTTCGACCTCGATGCCACCAACTCCTGTACCGGCCAGGTCCAGCACTTCACTGGCACGGACACGGTCCAGAACGGGATGATCGTCGCGGCGCACGTCGTCCAGACCGGCTGACCGATAAAGATCTGGGAACGGGGTCGCTCACGTGCGCCGACTCGCTCGTCCATTGGGCATGAGGGTGGATCTGCTGCCCTTCATAGGGCAGCGATGTCGCACCTGCCGCCCAACCGGACCCGACGACGGGAGCGTGTGACGTGGGCGCGACGGTTGTCGTGAACATGAGTGGTCACCGGGACGACCCTGGGTCCGCCGATATCGTATATGTCGGGCGGGCGATGTACCGCGGCGGGTGGCGGCTGGCGCGCTCGCCGCTCGCCAACCCGTTCCGCATCGGAGTCGACGGAGATCGCGAGCAGGTCGTCGCGAAGTACCGTGACTACCTGCTCGCCCGCCCGGACCTCACGGCGCTCCTCCCTGACCTGCAAGGCAAACGTCTCGGCTGCTGGTGCAACCCGCTGCCGTGCCACGCCGACATCATCGCGGAACTCGCCGATCGGGTGACCTGACGTCGGCCCTCGTGGACCTAGCGGTGCCGGGCTTCTCAGCACCCTGGACCAGCCGGCTCACCGCGTGACCGCATCCTGGACCAGCCGGCTGGCCGCCTACCGCAGCCGCAGGCCAGCCGGCCGACCGCGCAACCGCGGGCACCTGTCCCCTTTATCCAGCGGCACGCGTCTTGCCCGCGCCATCTTTCGGCGACCTGCCTGGGAGTGACGTCAAATGCGCCGCATGGCGCCCCTGCAACGGCGATGATTCATTTGCGTGCTAGGCGTCGAACGCGGCGGCGGGAGCGATCGTGACAGAGGGGTATCCAGGTGGGCGACACGCAGCTGGTGCGATACCCTGGCTCTTCGCGGGCGCCGGGATCGTGGTCGCGGTGTTGGGGGTCGCCTTCGCGGTCGTGCTGACCGGTAATAGCACGCCGCTCGGTTCCCCGCATGATCACCGCCCGCAAGCGGCGGCTCCGCTGGCATCGGTCTCCGCCACAACGCCCATCCAGTCTCCGTCGCCCACTCCTAAGCCGGCCCACAAGCGAACGCCGTCCGCGTCGTCGCGCCCAGCCCCCAGCACCACCTCGCCATTGGCCAGCCCGCAGCCGCAACCCGCACCCTCACCCCAGCCGACCGTACGGACACAGGTGCCACCGGTGCAGCTGACGGCCACCGTGAACGTAGACAGCGGTTGGCATTTCCAGGACTTCGGCCAGGTCGTCTTCGAGGTGGCCGACGCGGGCTCTACTGCGACCGGACAGCTCACCGCTTCGATTACGCTGCCGGCCGGAGCCTCGATGATGGGCGGCGGCGGAGGCAACTTCGGCCAGAGTGCTTCCGACTGGAGCTTCGGCTGGGCCTGCCAGCCGACCTCGACCGGTGCGACCTGCCAGCACGCCGCGATATCAGCGGGCACGCAGACTGCAGGCGCGATCTACTTCATGCTCAGCGGTTCCACGGCCTGCGGTCAGCCCGTTGAGCTGGCCGTCGCGAGTGGATCATCTTCGACGAGCGCACAGTCACCCGATGGCATCGCCTGCTAGCGGGAAGAACCTAACCGGCTAGCGAGGTCCAACCCCGTGGCTTGCCAGCGGTATGCCACCGACTCGGGACGGAGGCACAATGACGTTGCTCCCGCCGCTCGCGCGGCAGCTGGACCTCCGGCCGCATCCGGAGGGCGGATGGTTCCGGGAGACGTGGCGGTCGCCGGTGACATTCGACCCGGATGGCTACGCGGGTACGCGCAGCGCGGCGACCGCTATCTACTTCCTGCTGCACCCGGGCGAGCGATCGCGGTGGCACCTCGTGCGGTCAGATGAGCTGTGGTTCTGGCACAGCGGCGGCGCGCTGACGCTCAGACTCGGCGGCACGGGCCCGTCGCCAGGCGGCTCCGGACCCGACGCCTCCGCGGCAGGTGAGGCCGTAGATGTACTGCTTGGCCCCGACGTCTTCGCTGGCCAGCAGCCCCAGGCGGTCGTGCCGGGCGGCACCTGGCAGTGCGCAGCGCCGACCGCTGACGAGGCCGTGCTCGTGAGCTGCGTCGTCGCGCCGGGCTTTGACTTCGCAGACTTCCGCCTGGCCTGAGCCGGGCCGCGGACTTCCGCCCCGCCTGAGCTGCGTCGCAAGCTTCCGCCTTGCCTGAGCCGGGCCCCGGACCTCCGCCTCGGCTGAGCCGGGCCGCAGACTTCAGCTTCGCCTGAGCCGGGTCCGGAAGCGGGATTTCCCTAGGGCAGTTGATCGTTGTAACTGGGTGATACGCCGTTCACTGCAAGCGATCGAGTTATGACTTGTTATTCGCGCCACACCGTCGTAGGCTGTCGATATATCGTGAGCGTATCGCGAGAGGTGGCGGTTAACGATGGCGGCGGGAGCGGCTTGGGGCGCGTGCGATTTCGCGCCCGGCCTATCTGACCTGCTGAAGTGCGTCCAAGACGTGCTAGGCCACGCCGGCGCGGCCAAGGCTGGCGCCAAGGCACACGCCAAGGCTGAAGGACGTGAGCACCACGGCCCGTGGGAGCGGGGCTTCGGCGGGCGCCGGGGCCCAGGCCCAGGCCACTGGGGCGGCGGTTTCGTCGGTCCCAAGGGCGGCTGGTGGCCAGGACCACCATCGGCACCTGGGCCAAAAGCGAGCCGCGGTGACGTTCGGGCCGCGATTCTCGCGCTCCTGCGCGAAGGTCCGCGCAATGGCTACCAGATCATGTCCGAGATCGAGGAGCGCAGCGGCGGCGCGTGGCGGCCGAGCCCCGGCGCGGTCTACCCAGCGCTGTCGCAGCTCGCCGACGAGGGCCTGATCGCGCCCGAGGAGTCGGGCAGCAAGCGGATGTTCAGCCTGACTGACGCCGGTCGCGAGTACGTAGCCCAGAATCCCGAGATGGCCCGCGGCGCGTGGGAATCGTCGGCGCAGCAGGAAGCGTGGCAGGTACCCGGGTTGTTCGCCGAGGCCGCCCGGCTGGGCAGCGGGATCATGCAGCTCGCCCGGACAGGCTCGCCGGACCAGATCCGGGCCGCCGAGCGCCTGCTCGAGCGAACACGACGCGAGCTGTACAGACTCCTCGCGGACGATGCAGCTCCGGCAGACGACGAGCAGGATCTCTAAGTAATAGGGCAGGGGACATGAACGAGAACATCCGAGTATCAGACGCCGACCGCGAGCACGTTGTGGAGCGCTTGCGCGAGCATTACGCCGCCGGCCGGCTCACCTCCGACGAGCTGGACGAGCGCGTGACCGCAGCACTCAGCGCAAAGACCTACGGGGATCTGCGCCCCGTCATGACCGACCTCCCCGAGCCGGAGACCGTCGGGGCGGCGGGCGCAGCGGGTCCGGCGGGCGCCCCCGGGCCCGCCGGGCCCCTCGGGCCGCAGGGCTGGGCGCCACCTTGGATGGCTACCGGACGACCGATCGTGGCCTACCGGCGCGGACCGCGGGTCCTGCCGCTGGTGCTCATCGCGCTGATCGCTGCCATCGCCCTCCCCGGGGCGGGCTTCGTTTTCCTGGCGTTCGTGAAGCTCGCACTGCTGTTCGGGCTGGTGATGTGCGTGACGGGCATCTTCGCGGCCGCCCGGTTCCGGCGGCACGTGCGCCGCAACTGGCAGTCCGGGACCGGCGCCTCGTGGCAGCATCACGAGTGGCGCCACTAGGGTCGAGACGGCGGGGACGGATGCGCACCCCGTTCCCGTCCGTCGGAAGTTTCTATGTCTGCTAGTCAAGCTGTGGAGTATCGGCGGGCGAAGTCCTCCTGAAGCCGGAACTTCTGGATCTTGCCGGACGGCGTCATCGGGAACTCCTCGACGAAAATCCAGTGCAGCGGCGTCTTGTAGGGCGCCAGGTGCTCGCGGCAGTGGGCGCGTAGCTCTTCGGGAGTCGGCCGCGCGTGGCCGGGCGCGGCGCGCACGTAGGCAGCCACGACCTCACCCCATCGGTCATCCGGCACGCCGACGACGGCCGCCTCGGCGACCCCGGCGTGCGCGAACAGGATGTCCTCGATCTCGCGCGGATAGATGTTCTCGCCGCCGCGGATGATCATGTCCTTGACCCGGCCCTCGATGCGGAGGTAACCCTCCTGGTCCATCGAGGCGAGGTCGCCGGTGTGGTACCAGCCGTCGGCGTCGATCGCCTCTGCCGTGAGCTCGGGCGCGTCGTGGTACCCGCGCATGACCATATAACCGCGGGCGCACAGTTCACCGACGTCGCCAGGAGCAACGGGCGCACCAGTGGCGACGTCAGCAATCTTGATGTCGGTCTGCGGCAACGGCGTGCCAAGCGTCTCCGCCCGCCGCTCCGCGGGCGCGTCCAGCCGCACCTCGGTCAGCAGCGGTGAGCACTCCGTCGTGCCGAACACGATGCTGAAGCTGACCCCGAGGCGCTCCTCGACCTTCCGGACGAGCTGGGCCGGTACCGGCGAACCGCCGGACACTGCCACCCGGAGCGACGACAGGTCCCGCTTGGACAGGTCGGGATGCTCCAGCATGGCGATCAGCATGGTCGGCACCCCGCCGAAGGCCGCCGACCGCTCGGTCTCGCACAGCTCGAGGGCGAGCGCCGGGTCAAACGCCAGAACCGGGAGGTGCACCGCGCGGCTCTGGACACAGCCGAGGACTCCCATCCCGCAGCCGGATGTGTGGAACATCGGCATTGGGTTGACGTAGACCTCGCCCGGCTGCAGCCCTATGCGCGCGGAGTAGAAACGCGCGTTGTTCGTCAGCCCGCGATGGTGCAGCTCGGCCCCTTTGGGAAAACCTGTCGTTCCCGATGTGTACTGGATCTGCGCGATATCGCCGGCCTGGACGTCAGGCAGGCTCACGTCCGCGGCGGCGGGCGCCGTGCGCAAGAACTCGTCCCACTCGGTGAACATGACCACCTCGCGCAGCGCGGGAACATCCGGCCGCACCTCGTCCAGGAACTTGGCCATCGGACTGCGGAACTCCGGCACCAGGAAGATGCCCGAAGCGCCGGACTGGTTCAGTACGTAGGCCAGCTCGGCCGGCCGCAGGGCCGGGTTGACGGTGACCAGCACCAGTCCGGCGAGCGCGGCGGCGTACTCAAGGATGACCCATTCGGGGAGGTTCGGCGCCCAGGCGGCGACGCGCTCACCCGTCCCGAACCGCTGCACCAGGGCTCGAGCTGCCTGCTCTGCCTCCGCGAGCAGTTCGCCGTAGGTCCACCGGCGGCGGTCCGCCGGGTCGGGCAGGCCGCCGATCATGGCCAGGGCGCTGGGATCTGCCGCGGCGGCCGCGCGCAGCACACCACCGACAGTGGTTTCCAATACCGGCTCGCTCGTGTCGGCTGGCCAGTAGGACGTCGTCAGCGGGGTCATGGCGCCTCCGAGCCACTTGCGTGTGCAGTAACGCAGTCAAAAGCAGTAACGCCATCAAAACAGGCGCGGCCCGCCCTCACCAGACTTCAACGGAGGGGAGGCGCCCAGCTTGACTACTCGCCGCCCGACTCCGGGCCCGGCTGCCCGCCAGACGAGGCCGAGACTGGCGGTCCATGCCGCCCGGCCGCACTCACGACACGGGCCGCCGCGTCCACGGTGGCTTCGAGTCGCTTGCTGTGCGCGCCGCGCCAGTACACCCGGTCGCACGACTGGCACCGGGCGAAGGCGTCATATGTGCGCCTGGTGCCGGGCTTGAGCTGCGGCTCGATATCGGCCTTGGGCGCTGGCGCGAGCAGGCCATTGCATGAGGTGCACCGAGTCCACGGCGCGAGCGCGGGCGCGAACCTGTCGAGCACGTCGGCTAGCTGCGCATCGGTACTGGCGCCCCGCACGTATGCGCCGAGCCAGAGCTTGCGACGCCGGAGCAGACCGCGATCTTGCGTCAGCAGCACGCGACGGTCGGCGTTCGCCTCGTCGATGAGGTCATCGTCGTTGGCGTACCGGTGATACGAGGTGTCGATGCCAAGCAGCCGCAGGCGCCGGGCGACGATGCCGAGATGAACGTCGAGCAGGAAGCGGGCGTCGTCAAGCGGCTGCGGCCGCGAGATGGGCACGACCTCCACGGTGTCCCCGTCTCGTGGCCGGTAGCTCCGGTCCGCGGGGCGGCCGTTGACGAGCAGCAAGCCGACCTCGGTCAGCGGCACGCCGATCGACTCGACCACATGACCCAGCGTGGAGACGCCATCGCAGATGACCGGCACCGGCTGAGGCCGCCGGCTCGGCCGCAGGAAAAGCGCCAGCTCCCCCGGCACCGTGACGTGCGCCTGCGGTCTGGCCATGTCCCCACCATGCCCGGAATCCGTCCCGAGCCGAAGGAGACTTCGGCGATCGCAGCTCCGCCGGGCCCGATGCCGGAGCGTGCCGGTCCGCCGACCCTAGGGAGTTAGCCGCCCGGAGGCGCGGCCGCAGACATGATCTGGGCCGCCTCGCGGATCACGGCCAGCTCGGCGGAGATACCGCGCAAAACCTCCGCGACCGCGAGGGTGGCGTGTACCTGCGCCTTCGCCACCTCCCTCCCGGACATGGTTCCAGCACCCTGAACTGACTCTCCGACCAGTTGCTCAGCTATCCACTTGTGGTCGACGTCGGGCATGATCACTCCTCGCTGGCCAGATGTTCATCAAGTGTCCCGTACCCCGACCCGCGTCCTGGCGGGCCAAGACGGCCGCAATGTCCTGCGTAGTGCGACCACGTTGTAGGACTTCGGCGGGCCAGACCCAAGGTTGTAGGACTTCGGCGGCCGCGAATACGACGAAACGGTCGCGTTTCCCCGCTTAACCCCTACAACGTGCCTCCAGGCGCCTCCGGTTCGCGCTTACCGCGTCCGCTACAAGCTGATCAGGACGATGCCGGTCGCGATCACGACGGCCGCGGCGACTCGCCTCCGGCCGAAAGTCTCCCTGCGCGCGCACCCATCGTGACCGCCCGCGCATCCTGATATACCAGGATCATGCCTAAAGAGCGCGTTGCCACCACGATGCGCGCAGCCGCTGCCGAGCTGCTAGCCGCGTTTGACGACGACCAGCGCGAGCTCGCCGCGCTGGCGTTCGGCGACGTGTCGCTGCGGCGGTGGCTGGAGTACCGGCCGGAGCCGAGGCCCGGCGCGTGCCTGGCGCCGGCCATGCCGGCCGCCCGCAAGGCGGCGCACCGACTGCTGGCGACCGGGCTGAGCGAGCACGCGTTTGCGCAGGCGATGGTGATCGTGGCACTGGAGGAAGTTCTCGATCTAAGGGAACGGGGCCGAGTCGGCAGGCACAGTGGCGACTACTGGGTGTGCGTGTTCGGAGACCCGACTGCGGACGAGCCATGGTCGTGGCGGTTCGAGGGCCACCACGTGTCGGTCACGATGACGGTCGTGGGCGACGAGGTGTCGCCAGCACCCATCTTCCTGGGAGCGAACCCGGCCTGCGTTAGCTACGCCGGCCGCCCGGTGTCGCGGCCGCTCGCGCCCGAAGAAGACCTGGCCCGCGCGCTGCTCGATGCGCTCGGTCCGGCCGGCCGGTCCGCGGCCGTCGTGGCCGATCAGGCGCCCTACGACATCCGCTCAGCGACCTCGCCGCGCGCGCAGCCCGTACTAGAGCCACGCGGGGTCGCCGCCGCGGCGCTCGGCTCGACGGCGCGCGCCGTGCTGGACCAGCTCGCCGCCTTGTACCTCGACCGGCTGCCCGCGGAGTTGGCTGCCCGCGAGGCGGCGCGCGTCGCCGCCGGCGAGCTGCACTTCGCGTGGGAAGGCCCACTGACGCCGGGAACGCGCCACTACTACCGCGTGCAAGGTGACGACCTGCTGCTCGAGTACGACAACACGACCGACGACGGCAATCACGCGCACACCGTGCTGCGGCGGCCGCACAGTGACTTCGGCGACGACATCCTCGCCGCCCACTATCGCGAGGCGCACACCTCGGTGCTGCCCTAGCCGCGCGGAGACACGTCGGCTTCGATCAGGTGCGGACCAGGCTCGGCGAGCGCGTTCCTCAGCTGCGCGGAGAACTCCCCTGTTGTTGAGGCACGGCTCGCCGGAACACCCATGCCGGCCGCGAGCGCGGTGAAGTCGATATCGGGCCGGGACAGGTCCAGCAGGTCGCGGGCGGTCGTGCCGGTCACGGGCGCGCCGGTCCGCTCGAGCTCCATGGCCAGGATCGCGTACGCACGGTTGCTGAAGATAACCGTTGTGATGTCGAGCCCCTCGCGGGCGTGCGTCCACAAAGCCGAGACGGTGTACATGGCGCTGCCGTCCGCCTCGAGGGCGAGGACAGGCCGGTCCGGGCACGCGATCGCCGCGCCGGTTGCGAGCGGCAGTCCCTGGCCGATAGCGCCACCCGTGAGGCTGAGCCAGTCGTGTGGCGGCGCGCCGGCGGTAGCACCGGCGAGCCACAGTCCGGAGGTGTTCGCTTCGTCGCAAACGATCGCGCGCTCGGGTAGCAGAGCCCCGATGACCGCAGCAGCCGACTGCGCCGTCAGCTCACCGTCGGCGGGCAGGTCCGGCCGCGCCGGCGGGATCGACGGCAGCGCGTCCGGCGCGGCGAGATCTGCTAGGGCCATCAGTGCTGCCGGCACGTCATCGCCAGGCTCAGCCAGCACCTGCACGTGGCAGCCAGGGGGAAGCGGCGTCGTGGGCTTCCCGGGGTAGGCAAAGAACGAGACCGGCGAGCTCGCCCCGGCCAGGATCAGGTGGCGCGTGCCGGCCAGCTGGTTGGCAGCGAGCTCCACCAGGTAGGCGAGGCGGTCGACGTTGGGGATGCCCGCGCCGCGCTCGTGCCGCGCTGGGAACGTCTCGGCGAGCACCTGCGCGCCCGTCGCCGCTGAGATCCGGCTGGCGGCCTCGATCGCCGGCCGGCGCAGCCCGGTACCGCCGAGCAGGATTGTGGTCCGCGGTCCGACCTCGCCCAGGCCATGCAGCGCGCCCAACGCTGGCGCGAAACGGCCGCGCGGCACTGGCGATGGTTCCCTACGCGGGAATGGCGGCAGCACCACCGGCTCGGCGCCGTCGGTCCAGGTCACGTCCGCGGGCAGGATCAGCGTGACGACCTGGCCTGGCGGCCGCAGCGCCGCAGCGACCGCTTCGGCCGCGTCCGCGGGCGCGTCGGCGCTGCGAGTCGATCGTCGCACCCACGCCGACACCGAGCCCGCGATCGCGTCCATGTCGGACTCCAGCGGCGCGTCGTGCCGCTTGTGATACGTGGCATGGTCCCCGACGACGGCCAGCAGCGGTGTGTGCGCGCGACGCGCGTTATGCAGGTTGGCCAGCCCGTTCGCCAGGCCAGGACCGAGGTGCAGCAGCGCCGCCGCCGGCTGCCCGGTCATGCGGCCGAAGCCGTCGGCCGCGCCGGTCGCGACCCCCTCGAACAGGCAGAGAACCCCGCGCATTTCTGGTACCGCGTCCAGCGCCGCGACGAAGTGCATCTCAGACGTACCGGGGTTAGCAAAGCACGTGGTCACGCCGCAGCTGACCAGCGTGCGGACGACCGCCTGGGCTCCGTTCATGTCACTGCTCCTCGTGCGGGCGCGTCCCCGGCTTCGGCATCAGCGTCGGCGTCGTCAGGCGCTCGGTGCCCGGTCCGGCGGGAACCCGCCCGTCGCGATCGGACCCCAGCGGTCGATCGTGATCCGGATGAGCGACTTGCCCTGGCGGCGCATCGCCTCCCGGTACTCGTCCCAGTCCGGGTGCTCGCCCGCGATGCAGCGGAAGTACTCGACCAGCCCGTCCTCGGCGTCGGCCGCCGGCATGTCTAGCACCTGTGCAGTGCCGTCGACCTGCACGTACGGGCCGTCCCATTCGTCGGAGTGCACGAGCACGGATACGGCCGCGTCCCGCCGGGCGTTGATCGCCTTCGACCGGTCCGGGTACGTCGAGATCACGATGCGGCCGAGATCGTCGACGCCAGCCGTCACCGGCGAGATCTGCGGTCGGCCGTCGCGCCGGCTTGTCACGAGCGTGGCCCGGTGCCGCGTCCGGACGAAGTCGATGAGCTGATCCCGGTCAACCCGGTCAGCAGTGGCGATCTTCGGCATGCTCCGACTATAGACACGCTCCTTGGCCTGGTTGCCGGCTGATGTCGGGGGTGGCACGTCCATCTATCCGATCGCCGTTCGTCGTGCGGGTAAAGGGCAGCTCGGCCGACAAGCGCCGGGCAAGCACATGCGGAGGTGTTCCATGACGAACGCGACCGGCGCGACAGTGGAAGTCGAGATGATCGTGGACAGCGATCCCGGCACGACGTGGGATCTCGTCGCCGACGTCAGCCGAGTCGGCGACTGGAGCCCGGAGTGCACGGGCGCTGCCTGGCTCGACGGCGGGCGACCGGAGTGCGGTGCCCGATTCGAGGGCCGCAACGAGTTCTCCGGCGGGTTCTCCTCGACTGTGACGTGCGTCGTCACCGAGGCGCAGCGACCCGCGGTCTTCGAGTGGGTCGTGCTCGACCCGACCCTGGACCCCGCGTGCCCAGGCTCGATCTGGCGGTACGAGCTTGTCCGCGGCGATTCGGCCGACCAGACGAGAGTCCGCCATCGGTTCGTGCACGGCTCTGGGCTGACCGGGCTGAAGGTGGCGATGCAGGAGAGCCCCGACGAGGCCGACGCCATCCTGGCCGAGCGGCTGGATGTGCTCCGTAACCACATGACCATCACGCTCGAGCGCATGGCCGCGAGCTGACGCCAGCCAGACGGCCAGCGCGACGACCGCGGGGACGACGAGGAGCCAGCCGCAGTAGGCGAGCAAGACTACGACGGCCAGCGTGGCGGGAACGGCAGCGGTCCTGGCCGTGCCGCGCAGGACGACGACGGCGGCGACCATGGCGGCCAGGTAGACGGACAGGAACAGGGTCGTGGGCACCGCGACCAGCCACGCCGTGGTCACGAGGCCGGCCCCGTACAGGGTGATGAGTACCAGGCCGGACGTCGCGATGGTGATCAGGAAGGCCAGCTGCGGCCCGGACTTGCGTTCCCCGCGCCCGCGACGATGGATCAGCTCACGGGCCATGGTGGCGGCCCCGGTGATGTAGGCGTTGGTGGTGCCGAGCGTCAGCACGATCGCGGTCACGGCCGCGACCGCCGGGCCAGCCGCGCCTATCGAGCGGCGTAGCAGGTCCGCCAGCGGGACGGAGGTCGCCGCGCCCCGGCCGAGGACGCCGATCGTGACAATTGCGAGGCTCAGGTACAGCGCCGACGTCACGGCGAGCGCGATCCCGATCACGCGCGGAAGCTGCCGGGCCGGCTCAGCGAACCGAGCCGTCAGCGGCGCGACGGCCTCCCAGCCCACGAAGGACAGCATGAGCGTTGTCGCCGCATGCCCCACGGACAGCCAGCCATGCGGTGCGAACGCAGTCCAGTTGGCGAGGCGCGCTGACGTCGCCGATCCGGTCACTGCCACGACGACGATGCCGATCAGCAGGCTGACCAGGACGAGCTGGGCACTGGCACTTGCCCGCAGGCCGCCCGCTGCCAGCGCGAGCACGATCACCAGCAGGCCCGCCGCCACCGCAGCGCGGGTGACCAGGCCGCCGCCGGTGAGGCTGGTGACATAGCTCGCCCCGATCAGGCAGACGACGGGCGCGCCGCACACCACGCCAGCCAGGAACGCCCAGCCGGTCGCCAGGCCAGCACGCGCACCGAGGCCCGCAGTGACGTAGCCAGTGACGCCGCCCGCCGACGGCAGCTTCCGGCCGAGCGCGGAGAACACGAGCGCGAACAGGCCGGACAAGCACAGCAGCGCGACCCAGGCGAGGATCGACGCCGGACCGGCCTGCGCGGCGGCGAGGCCGGGTAGGAGCAGCAGGCCGGGGCCGAGCAACGCGCCGATGTACAGCGCCGCGCCGCGCACGGTGGTCAGCTGCGGCTGGCCGGGCCGCTGCGGCCCTGGCGGCTGCGGCCCTGGCGGCTGCGCCTTGGGCGACTTCGTCAGGCCGGACTTTGTCATGCTGTCAGCCTTGCCGAAGTCGACTCGCACCCGATGGCAAATATGACCTGCTAGAGGCCTAATGACGCAACAGAATTGCGCCCTCAGGCCACTACACTGTGAATCATGCCGGAACACTCGCCAGACGCAGTAGATCGTGCCATCGTGACGAGGCTGCAGGTTGACGGGCGGATCGCCAACGTCGACCTGGCGGACGCGATCGCGCTCTCGCCGTCCGCGTGCCTTCGCCGCGTCAAGGCGCTCGAGGCGAGCGGCATCATCGAGGGATACCGCGCCGAGGTTAGCCGGTCACGAGCCGGCCTCGGCCTCACGGTGTTCATCGGTCTCAAGGTCGAAGGCCACTCGAAGGAGACGTCGTCCCGGATCGAGCAGGCGCTGCTCGCCATCCCGGCGGTCGTCGCCTGCCACGTCGTATCGGGTTCCGACGACTTCCTCGTCGAAGCCGCCGTGCCGGATCTGGCCAGCTACGAGCAGCTGCTGCTCGGCCAGATCCTGACCATCCCGTCTGTCGTAGAGGCGCGCAGCACCTTCGCGATCCGGACTGTGCTCAGCCGCGGACCGATGCCGCTCGCGCACTGGCACTAGCGGGTCACGCGGTTGTCGTTGCGAGCGACTCCTTGTCGTGGCCTCGCTTGCCGGAAAGGCCGCGGCCGAACACGAACGTCTCGACCGGCGTCGTCGGCAGCGTCGTGGTCCCGTCGTGAGTGGGAGCGGCCTCGTTAGTGACGGCCGGGATCGCGAAGTACTGCATCGTGATCGTCGTCTCGCCCCGCCTCCAACCTGGGTCCACGTCGAAGATGGCGTAGCCGTATGCGTCACCGGCGTTGATGGCCGCGGACCATGGAGCATCCTCGATGGAGTCGGCCGCGTTCCGGTGGTATCCCGATGCCTGTGACCCGGTGATGGCGTTCCGCTCGGTGATGACCTTCGCCTGCGGCAGGCCGTCGGTCGCGTCGGTGCCGTAGACATTGGCGGGGCCGTTCGTGCCGCCGCCGCCGAGGACCAGGAACACCGTGCCCTCCCCGGTGTCCCAGCCCTGAAGGCCATTGACCTGGACAGTGTCGGTGGTCACGACGTGCGGGCGGCGCGTATCGATCTTCTCGCCGGGGGTCTGGTCGGGATTCGGGGACACGACCGTGCCGAGTGTCCCGGCGTCGTAGCCACGGACCGGATACGTGCGCTCGTAGTCGTGCTCGTGGCCCGACAGCACCAGGTCGACCTCGTATCTGTCGAATAGCGGCAGCCACGCCCGGCGAATGCCAAGGTCGGAGCCGTTGCCGGGGACCGAGGTCGACATCGCGCACTGGTGCATGAACACCACGATCATGTCGACGTTGTCGTCCTGCCTGGCCTCGCGCAGCGTCCGCTCCAGCCAGATGGTCTGCAGGTTGGGGGTTCCGGTGCTGAAGTCCGGGATCGCAGAATTGTCCGCCGCCACGATCTTCAGGTCGCCGGTGTAACCGTGGTTGTACGTGACGGTGCCGTTCGGGATCTGGGCGCCGGAGGAGGTGGTCTCGGGTGCGGCGTTCGCGGCGGCGTTGAGGTACGCCGAACCGCCGTCCTGGTAGATGACGTCGTCGGCGTCGAGCGAGATGAACATCACGGTGCCGACGACGAATGCGTAGAAGTTGCCGCGCAGCTGGTTGCCGTCGTAGTTCGTCACGCCGTTGTCGGGCAGCAGGAAGCGGCTGAGGTAGTGCCCGTATCCGTACGGGCCGTTCCAGTAGTTACCCGCGGCTCCCTGCGCGGCGATGCCACCCGGCGCCGTCCCAGCCACTCCGGCGTGATCGCACACCCCGAACTCGGTCTCGTGGTTGCCGAGGGCCGGCATCCACGGCCGGTTCTTGGCCGAGCGCGCGACGTTGATGCCGAAGTCGCGCCAGACGCTCGGCGCGTTCATGATGTCGAGGTTGGCGTAGCACAGGTCGCCGTTGAGCAGGTGGAATAGCGGCGGGCCGTTGCCGTCGCCGGGGTTCTCGATGGCGTTGACGGCGTAGTAGGAGTTGTCGCAGGACTCGTGCCAGATGTTGCCCGAAGCGTTCAGGTCCCACGACGGTGTCGCGAGGTCGCCGTAGCTTGAGAACCGGAATTTGGCCCGGCCAGCCGGTGCAGTCTCGAAGCTCGCGCCCGCCGTCGACGCCGGGGTTGCGCCGTCGCTGACCTGGTAGTAGTACCGCGTGCCGGGATCCAGGTCCCTGAGCTGGACGTGGTAGAAGTACGTCGTCTGGGCGTTGAGCCCGTCAGTGAAGCTGACCGACGATGCCCGCTGGTAGTCCTGCGTCACGTCGAGCGCCTGCGGCTCCGGCAGCTGGATGAGGCGGCCCGGATTGGCCACCGTGATCGGGAATCGTGAGTAGGCCAGCGTCGGCGCGGGCTGCGGTACGGTGCCGGGCGCCATCCAGGTCACGGTCACGTCGGTGGCCGGGTTCGCGCCCCACGTCAGCCATAGCTGCTCGGGCGCGGTGGTCGTCGGCAGCGGCAGCGTCGTCGTCGGAGGTCCGGACGGCGGTGTCGCACCGAGCGCCGCCTGTCGCGAGAACGCGCCGCCCGCCAGGCCCGCCGCGGCGCCAACGACGATCACGCCGCTGATGAACTGCCGCCGTGACACCCCGCCGTCACCGCCGGCACCCGAAAATCCCATTCCTGTCATGTCGTCCATAGCCATGACGCTAGGAAAGGCAGGTGAACCGACTGTGACCATTCGGCGGCGACTGTCCCGCCCCTTAGGTAATCCTGGCCAACGCCTTGCCGTCGGGCACGCGCCTCGGCACAGGCGGTGTCGGCGGAGCGTCGCCGTCATCGCCTCCTAATCGCGGGCGCCAGTCCGGAGCGGCTGCGGCTGCTAGCTCGCGCGCTTGTAAGCGCGAACGGCGAGCGGGCCGAAGACCACCAGGATCCCGATCAGCCAGACCAGACTCTTCCACAAGCTGGAGGCGATCGGTCCGCCAAGCGCCAGCGCGCGCATGGTGTCGACCACATACGTGACCGGCTGGTTGTTGGCAAAGGCCTGGAGCCAGCCGGGCATCGTCGAGATCGGCACAAAGGCGGAGCTGAGGAACGTGAGCGGGAACAGCCAGATCAGCCCGAACGCCTGCACCGACTCCTCGTCGCCGATGGCAAGGCCGGTGAAGGCCGAGATCATGCAGATCGAGACCCCGAGGAAGATGCCCATGGCGACCATGAGGATCGCGGGAATCGCGCCGTTCTGGAACCGGAATCCGACTGCGTAACCCACCCCGACGACGATCAGGACGGTCACGAGCATGCGCAGCGTATCGGCCACAAGACGCCCGGCGAGCACGGCTGAGCGTGCCATCGGCATGGACTTCAGCCGGTCGATCACGCCCTTCTTGAGCTCTTGCGCCAGCGAGATCGCCGTGCCGAACGTCGCGAACGCCGCGGTCTGCGCGATGATCCCCGGTAGCAGGAAGTCGACGTACGGGATCCCGCCCTGCACATGGATCGCGCCGCCGAAGACGTACCGGAACATCAGCACGAAGATGACCGGCTGGATCACGGTGAACACGATGTACGCGGGCACGCGCAGCCAGACCAGCAGGTTGCGATGGGTGATCGTAAGTGTGTCGCTCACCGCCCAGCGGCCGCGGACGACCGGGCTCGGGTTGTCCGGCAGCGGGGCCCTGGTGACGACAGTGGCGGTCATGACGCGTCCTTCGAGGTGTCGTTGTCTGCGCGGTCATTGCTAGCGCGCTTCCGGCGGCCGCGACCGCGCCTGGCCTGCTGCTCTTCCTCTTCAGCTGCGTGCCCGGTCAGCGCCAGGAATACGTCGTCCAGGGACGGCCGTCGTAGCGCGAGGCCCTTAGTCTGCACGCCGGCCGCGTCAAGGCTCCGCACCGCATCGACCAGCGCGTCGGAGCCGCGGCCGCCGACGCCGACGCTGACAATCCCGGTCTCTTTGTCGGCGTGCGGATCGCCTTCACCGAGCCGCGCGATCGCCGCGACCGAATCGCTGATCAGGTTGCGGTCCGGGACGGAGAACTCGAGCACGTCACCGCCGACGCGGCTCTTGAGTTCCTCGGCGGTCCCGGCGGCGATGACGAGGCCGTGGTCAATGACGACGATCTCGTCGGCCAGCTCGTCGGCCTCATCGAGGTACTGGGTGGTCAGCAGCAGCGTGGTCCCGCCAGCGACCAGCGACCGGATGATGTCCCACATGCCCAGCCGCGATCGGGGGTCCAGACCGGTGGTCGGTTCATCGAGGAAAAGGACCTTAGGCCGTCCGACCAGGCTGGCGGCCAGGTCCAGGCGGCGCTGCATGCCGCCCGAGTAGTTCTTTGCATGGCGGTCAGCGGCATCGACCAGGTCGAACTGCTCGAGCAGGTCGATGGCGCGCGCGCGGGAATCCGGCGTGCTCAGGTGGTACAGCCGCCCGATGATCTCGAGGTTCTCGCGGCCAGTGAGCTCCTCCTGAATGGCGGCCGACTGCCCGGACAGCCCGATCAAGCGGCGGACCGCGGCGGCCTGCCGGACGACGTCCCGCCCCTCGACCAGTGCCCTGCCCTTGTCTGGTTGCAGCAGCGTGGTGAGGATGCGGACTGCCGTCGTCTTGCCGGCGCCGTTCGGGCCAAGGACGCCGAGCACCGTCCCTCGCGGTACCACGAGGTCGATCCCGCGCAGCGCCTGCACGTCGCCGAACGACTTCGCGAGGTCCTCGACGAGAATCGCCGGACCCGAACTGGTCTCTGACACCCCAACCCCTCCCCATAACTCCGGAGCAACGAACCTACCGGCTGGAACGCGGAACTGGCCAAATCATTACCGCCCGGGGCCATCGCGTTCGCCGCCGGCGTAGAGCCGACGCCGGGCTGCGAACCCGCCTGCGAGCGCCAGGGCGCGGCGCGCCTGGTGGGCGGGCCGTCTTGCGCCTCGGATCGGGCCCATCTTGCCGCGCCCCGCACCGGGCCCGTTATTGCCGCGGCTCGGACCGGACCCGTTATTGCCGCGGCTCGGACCGGGCCCGTTTTTGCGGCGGCTCGCGGGCAGATCGCTTCTTGCGGCGGCTCGTCAGGCCGCGTGCGCCGACGGAGAGGCGCGCACACCAAGGACCGGCTGGCCGCCCTGGACGCCGCGGTAGCCCACCTCCCACGGCCAGTGCCCACGATCATCTGCGTGGACGAGTTGGAGCGCACGGATGCCGGAACCGTAAAATTCGGCGGCCGTCACCAAGTGCGCCGTTGGCTCTGACAGCTCAACGATCTCGATCGCCGGGCCACCGATGAGCGGGATCTGTTCTCCCGGAATCAGAGCGACGCCGGAGTGCAAAACGTGCGAGGCCACTTGATTCAGCAGCTCGGTGGCGCGGGCTACCGAGATGCCGGTCACAACGAGTTCCGGAAAGCCGACCTCTGTCAGCCCCACGGTGTACGCCCAGGGCGGATGAAGGCCATCGCGGCTGACACCTTGCACCGCCCAGCCATAGGTCGCGATGAGATCGCGAATGTGCTCGAGATATTCGCGCCGCGTGGCGCGCGGGTGGTCACACATCCAGCACACGGACTGCCTCCCTCAGCATCGATGAAATGCGTTACTACCACTGTGCCAGGAGATACCGACAGTATGTTCGACGACCCTGGGAGGCGGCGCCGGGTCGCGTGGCATGCCTCGAGCGCTTATGCGGGCAGGCTGGATCGTCGCGAAGGTCCGGTGATCGTCCTGCAGGCGAATCTCGCTTCTGGTGCGTCCGGCGCGTATGGCACAGTCCTGTTTGTGCCGTTGGACGATCTGCCGGACTGGTTGCCGGCTTGGTGTCTGGACCATCTGGATAGCAAACCCTCCGACGTGCTGTTCCGGCTGGAACAGGTCTCGATGGTGTTCGGTCTGCGGCTGGCCGGTGGCACGGACGTCGTGGTCAAGGCGCGCGCCGACGACGGCCGGGCCGTGTCGTGTGTCGCGGTCCAGGCGCGGCTGGCCGGGCGCGGGTTTCCGTGTGCCCAGCCGCTCACGCCAGTGGTAAGTGTCGGTTCGCTGGCTGTGCATGCCGAGGAGTTCCGGCCCGGCGGCGAGGTGCTGCACGCGGACTCGCCGGACGTGGTCGCGCGCTACGCGGAGGTGTTCGCCCGGCTGATGGCCGAGCTGGCCGACGTGACCGTTGCGCCACCGCTGCCGAATCCGCCTTGGGTGCGCTGGGACCACACCGACTCCGGGGTGTGGCCGGCGATGGACTTTCTCGATAGCCGGGACCAGAGCGTCGTGCCCGCGTACGTCGTTGACACGGCCGAGAGGGCTCGGCGGCGGATACTCGCCGCTGGCTTGCCATGCGTGCTGGGCTACGCCGACTTCGAGGCGCAGAACCTCCGGTGGCACGGCCGCGAGGTGTGGGCCGTGCACGACTGGGACAGCTTGGCGTGGCAACCAGAGGCGGCGCTGGCGGGAGCGGCGAGTGGGTCTTTCGCCAGCGCCGGGCCGCCCATGCTGGCGCCGATCGAGAGCTCCGAGGCCTTCCTGGTGGCTTACCAGGACGCTCGCGGGCGCATGTTCACGGCCGTGGAGCAGGAGATCGCGTGGGCGGCCAGCGTGTGGATGGCGGCGTACAACGCCCGAGAGGAAGCGCTGTGCGGCGACATCTCGGTGGGCCGCGATGCGCTCCTGGCACAGGCAGCCGAACGCCTCCGCCGGGCTAACGCCTAAGCGGAGTGGCCTCGACCGGGTGCCTTCCATCGTGGCGAAGGATTCGACACAGTCCGCGGTGTCGAATCCTTCGCCGAAATAACTGGGTGGTCGTTCCGGCTAGTGCGGCCCGGTTTAGCCTGCTGCGCCGCCGCCGCGGCGTACGACTGCGGCTGCGGCTGCCAAGCCGCACCGTCATCAGCAGGGCTGTAGCTCCGGTTCGAGAAGCTCTTCGCGAACGGCGGCCGGCGAGAGCCGCGCGACCTCGCTGCCGAGCGACCGGCGATCGATTGCCTGCGCGCCGCGCCAAGCGCACACCGTCATGTAGGCGAGGAAGGCGAGGCCCGCGATAGGGAAGCAGTTGGCAATTAGAGTCGTCAGCCCGTGGAATCCGGACTCACCCGGACCGCCCACGTGCGGCGTCCACCACATCGGCGCCAGCACGAACAGCAGGTAGGCCCCGATGGCGGCGCACCGGCTCGCCGTGCCGCCGCGTACGAGCACCGCCAGCGCTGGCAGGATCCAGACCCAGTGATGGGTCCAGGAGATCGGCGACACCAGCAAGCCGGTCGTTCCGGTCACGGCCGCTGCCCCGAGCCAGTCGCCGCGCCTGCCCAGCACCGCCGCGACCGCGAGCCCGGCCCCGGCGACGACGACCAGCACGAGCATGAACCATCCGCCCACGTGACCGGACCCGCCGAGGAGGCGCACCGCCGCCGCATACAACGACTGGTTGCTGATGTAACGGTCGCTGACGCGCTTGGTGTCGAAGAACAGCCGCGTCCAGTACACCCGCGACCCGCTCGGATCGACGATGTACCCGATGAGACCACAGCACGCGAACGCGGCCGTCGCGACCACAGCGTCCCTAGTGCGCCGGGTCAGCAGCAGCAACACGATGAAGATGCCCGGCACCAGCTTGATCGCCGCAGCCACCCCGATGCTGATCCCGGCCCGGCGACCGCGAGAGACGAGCCAGAGATCGGCGAGGACCATGGCCATCAGGAACAGGTTGACCTGACCCAGGTACAGCGTGTGATACATCGGCTCGAGCAGCAGCGCACCGGCGACCATGCTGACGATCACCGCTCGCGTCGGCCGGTATCCGGCGAGCCGCACGGTGAGCACGCAAGCCCACGCGAGCGCCGCGACAGAGGCGAGTTGCCAGGCGAGCCGCGCGATGAGCCCGGGAATCCCGGCCAGCGGCGTAAACAGCGCCGCCGCGAACGGCGGGTACGTGAACCAGTTCGCGTCGGCCTTGACCATGTACAGCCGCAGCCCATGCGTCACGGCACGGCCGCCCCAGAGGTAGATGTTCAGGTCGAACGGCCGGTAGGCAACGACAAACCCGATCAGGAGCGCGACTTGCAGCAGCAGGACTGCGGACGCGGCGCGCTGCACGCGCAGGTTGGCCAGCCACCGCCAGCCGGGCGCGGCATCGAGCACCGGAGCTGTGATCGTGGCGCGGCGTGTGATGCCGACGCGGCGTATGGTCGTGGCGCGGCGTGTGATGCCGACGCGGCGTATGGTCGTGGCGCGGCGTGTGATGCCGACGCGGCGTATGGTCGCGGCGCGGCGTATGGTCGTGGCGCGGCGTATGGTCGTCGCGCGGCGTATGGCCGTGACGCGGCTGACCGCAGTGCGGCTTCTGACCGCAGCGCGTGCGACCGCCCGGCTGTCGCTGTCGCCCCAGTCGGCCAGCTCGGCCCACTCGGCGCCGAAGTCGCCGGCCGAACCATAACCGCGCGCACCGTCGCGGGCCGCGACATAGCCGCCCGCACCATCACCGCCTGCACCATCACCGCCCGCGCCGTCGCTGGCTTCATCATCGCCCGCCGCATTGTCACTGACCCCGTGTGAGAGAACTGTCGATCGCATGGGTCAAGCGTTCCGGCGCGCTCAACGCGGGCCAATCGGGAAGATCACCCAGCCCACCCTGAACAAGATCCCCTACCGCACCCTGATCCGGGACTCGAATCAATGAGGGGTTCGCTCCGAACGCTGCTACTGCGGACGCCTAGCTTCGCCGCCCGGAGTGATCTTCCCGAAGGTATCCGTCGGCGCGAAGGGCAGCGCGTCGATGAAGTTCCGCAGCCCGCCAGCGCGAGCAAGTCCGTTGTTGTGAGGCTCGGCCAGTCCGTGCGCCACGAGCACCCTGGCCTGATCGGCCGTCGCCTCGGTGAACGGCACGTTCCACGGCCCGTGCTCGTCCAGGCGCCGCAGCATGGCGAGTGGCAGCCAGATGCCGTCTAGCTCGAATCCGTACTCGACCACCATGCGCTTCTGGACGTCGGCCATGCGTCCACCATACGCACGAGGCAAGGCGCCGCCGCCGGGCTGGCGATGCGGAAAACGACCCCGTTCCCTGGCCTTAATGATTCTTCGGATGGGAACGGGGCCGGTGTCTGCAACTCCCGTCGCGACAGCTAGCGGTGGCGGCTCCAGGTGGGGCCGACCGAGTGCCAGGCGTTCTCCCAGCCCGCGAGGCGCCGCCGGTCCAGGATCCGCCGCCCGAGCACGAGCATGAGCGCGAGCACCACGGCGAGAACGGCGAGTCCAGTCAGCCGCGCCTCGAGAAGGCGGGCTCCGGCCCCGCCGGGCGTGAGCGGTGGCATCTGAACCTTGCCGTTGCTGTCGAGCCACACGGTCACGACCGAGCCCGCCCGCGTCCCGGAGCGCGCCGGGACGTCGGCCGTCCGCTGGATGCCGTTCTCGACCCAGCGGGCTGGGGTCCAGCTGATCCAGGTGTTCATGCCGTGGTTGGCCTGCTGCGGCCCCGCCACCGCCTGAAGCAGGACCCCCTGCACGTGGGACCAGGATGCCTGGGCGCGCTGTTCGCTGACGTTGGCCGAGCGCGCCCAGTTGCCCGTCACGGAGAGAACGAGCGGGCACAGGGCCAGGAACACGACGATCGCCACGGGCAGGAGCCACGCGTCAATCACGTCCGAGCGGCGTCGCAGCGGATTGCCGTCGCGGCCGAGCCGGCGAGTAAGTCTCTTCCACGTCGTTGTGGGCGTTCTCATACCGTTCACCCCATCGCCGGACCAAGCCGCAGCATTGCAGTCGCCCGGATGGATTGTCTCTCCCCCGCTGAGCCCGCGCCATACCTTCACAAGGCGAAACAGCTTGGTCAGGGGATGGTCATGCACACGTGAGGTGAGCCTGATTCGGCCGCGCACGCAGAAGTTCTGTTGTGGATCATCGGTTTATGGTAGGGATTGCCTATGAACGGGGAACTACGTGGACTAACCGGCCGAATTCTGGCTGTTGCCGGGCTTGTGGCACTCTGCTTCGCCGGAGCGGTGCCATCTGCGTCGGCCGCCAGCGGCAAGCTGACCCTCGCCAAGCTCGCCTTCGCGCAGCGCACGGTGGACGCGTCCGGCGGCAGCGCCGTCGTCGACCTGAACTGGACCGTCAAGGATTCCGACGCGTCGGCCACGTCGATCACGGGCGACGTGAAGATCCGGATGGAAGGGCCGCAGTCCGGCACGTACGTGGGCGTTACCTACGACGTGCCGTTCAGCCTGAGCGGGGGCACTCCTGGCCTCACCGCATCCGGGGCCGCGCAGGACTCGACGTACTCCTACGCCTTCGCGGTGCCGCAATACGGGTTCGCGACCACCGCGCACTGGGACGTCACGGCTGTGAACGTCCAGGACGACCAGCACCAGAGACTGAGCGCGTCCGGCGACCTGAGCACGCTGAAGGCGACCGTTCTGGCTGACACGACTGCGCCGACGTACGACACCCTCATCATCCCGGCCTCGTACTTCCCTCAGCTCTACGTGTACAACGGGGGTGCAGGCGGGTCGTCGTCCTATTTCTTCAATGCCGATGATGCTCAGTCCGGATTCTGGAAGGGCGAGCTCACGCTCGCCTGCCCAGACGGCCAGACGCTGTCGACGAGCTTCAGCGACGTGTACTCGGTCGACAACCAGTACGGCACTTGCGGAGCTGGCATCGTCTTCGACGACACCAATGCGCAGTGCCAGCCGTCGGTGACGATTCCGCCCACGGCCGCGCCGGGGACGTGGACTGTCTCGAAGCTCGAGCTCTGGGACAACGCGGGCAACCACGCCACGTATAAGGACCTGAACGTGCTGCCGGTCACGGTGACGAGCAACTCGGTGATTCAAGCCAGCGGGTTCGCGGCCAACCCGACTCAGCTCGACAACTGGGTGCAGACCGCTAGCACGCAGATCTCGATGAACGTGACCGGCGCGAAGGACGGGGTCAGCTCGATCACCGTGGACTTCGAGCCCGGCGGACCGTGCTCGCAGCAGACCACGACGCCGACACTGAACGCTGACGGGACGTACTCAATCCCGGTATCCATGTTCTCGATCGCCACCAGCTGCAGCGTGGCCGGCATTGCCGTGGTCGACGGCGCCGGTGACGTGTCTGTGTACGGCGCCGAGTACGGCGAGCCCGATCTCGGCATCGTGCTGACTCGGGTGCCCGATACCACGCCGCCGGTGGCGACCGGCGCATCGGTGAGTCCGACGACGCTGACGGAGAGCCCCAACACCCAGGATGTTGGACTCACCGTCGATGTCGCGGATGCAATCGCGCCGGTGGATCAGATGAGCGCGACCGTCTTCAACAGCTCCGGTGTCGCGGTCGGCGGGGTAGAGGGCGGCGTTACGTCCACACTGACCGGCCCGGTCGGGATCGGAGTCTCGCTCGATGCGGGATTGCCGCCTGGTACGTACACGGTCGCCTTCCAGATCACCGATGCCGGCGGCCTGACGTCCTCTTACGGTTACCCGACGTCGCAGCCAGTCCCCGGCGGGCCGCTGACGTTCACTGTCACGCCGTAACGCAGCGGCGACGCCGGGCGCCGAGACTGGCCCGATCTCCGCCGCGTACGCACCATCGAAGACGATGCTCAACGCCGTCACTATCCAGTACGCCAAGGAACTGCGCGATACCAACATCCTGATCAACGCAGCCTGCCCCGGCTACACAGCGACCGACCTCAACGGCTTCCGCGGCTTCCGTACGCCCGAGCAGGGCGCGGCGATCGCGATCCGGCTCGCGACCCTCCCCGACGACGGCCCGACCGGCGGATTCTTCGAGGACGCCGGAGTCGTGCCCTGGTGACACTCGAGCCGCGCCGGGCGCGCCAGACGGATCCGTGCCGCGAGCTCGCCAAAGGGCTAGCTCCCAGTGGGAGCTAGCCCTTCGCGAAGGCGGCCAGGTCGCGGGCGGTATCGCGGCTGATCTCCGGGCAGGCGATCGTAAAGATCTCGGTTCCGTGCATCGTTCCCAAAACCTGGCGGCCTCGGGCCGGGATCCCGGCGCTGATGAGCAGCCGGTAGAAGTTGATGCCCTCGTCGCGTAGCGGGTCGCACTCGTTGACGCTGATCACGGTCGGCGGGAAGCCTTCGACGTCGGCAGCCGTCGCGAATGACGGCCATGCCAGCGGGTTGCGCTCGTTGAACGCCTCAATCCCGTAGCCCATCGCGCCCCGGTTGTTGTGCAGGTCGAGCAGGATGCCGTTGTTCTCGGTCGAGGATGCGCTCTCCGGGGTGGGCCACTCACCCCTGATGTACGGGCACAGGGCGTACAGGCCCTTGATGAGGCCGAGCTCGCCGTCCTGCTTGAGCTTGAGCCCGGTGGCGAGCGTCAGGTTGCCGCCTCCACTCTCGCCAGCGACAACGATGCGGGCCGGGTCGATGCCCAGATGCTCGGCGTTGGCGACGACCCACTTCAGGCCGGAGACGCAGTCATTGAGCCCGGCCGGGAACGGGGCCACCTCGGGCACGGAGGACGCGACGATGGCGTTGCGGAAGTCGACCATGACAACGGCGACGCCGTTCGCCGCGATGATCTTGCCCCAGCCTCGGTACATGCCGTCGTAGCAGGACAGCGACATCATTCCGCCGCCGTGGATGTAGTAGACACAGGCGACTGTTTCATCGTTGTCGGGACGGATCACCTGGAGATTGATCGAGTTACCGTCGGGCTGGGAGACGACCTTCTCGGTGTGGACACGGAGCCCGGCCGAGGGGGCGGCCTCCTCGGTGTCGCACATCTCCATGAAGCCGCGGAAGAGCTCGGCCTGCTGGCGCGCGGCCTCGGTATTCTCCTCGGCGATCATGGTCTCGCGGCTGTCGACGTCGGTGCCGCCTTCCTGCGGCATGCCGGCCAGGATGGCCTTCAGCCTCGGGTCCAGCCGGGGGTCGGACGCGATGTCGTACGCCATGATGAGGTGCTCCTTGCTCGTGCGGACCGGAGGGGTTTCGAGTGGCGGCCGCGCGCGTCGCCTGGGCGGCGGATGGCTGCGGCCCCGTTCCCTCTCTGGACATTAATCATGACAAGGCGGAAAGTCACCATCCTGCGTGCATCTCCCTGGAGTTCTCGCCGAGCGGCAGAACCATAGGTATACGTCTATGGTTGTGGTTTAAGCCGCACGCGGAGGGACCTGATGGCGATCACCCTGACTCAGATTCGCGCGTTCCTAGCGGTGAAGTCGGCTGGCAGTGTGCACGTGGCGGCTGACCAGCTGCTGATCAGCCAGCCGTCCGTCTCGGCTGCAGTCTCCGCGCTCGCTGATGAGCTGGCGACGCCGCTCGTCGAACGACATGGCCGCGGGGTCCGGCTGACCGCAGCCGGGGAGGCATTCGCCCCGTACGCAGCCCAGGTGCTCGGACTGCTTGAGCAAGGCACCTTCGCGGCCAGAGAGGCAGCTCATCCGGAGAGCTCGAAGATCCGCCTGATCACCGTCAATACCGCCGGCGAGTACCTGGTGCCGCCGCTGATCCAGGCCTATCGGCAGCTCCATCCAGGCATCAGTATCCTGCTCGAAGTCGCTAACCGCGCCACAGTGCTCGAGCGGCTGCAGACCCGGCGCGCTGACATCGGGATCGGCGGCCGGCCGCCGGGCCGCAGCTTGTCCGGCTACCCGTTCATGTCCAACGAGCTGGTCGTTGTCGGCAGGGAGATTCCCGCCGACCTGAGCCAAGCCTCGTGGCTGCTGCGCGAGGAAGGGTCAGGCACCCGGCTGGCCACCGAGCGGCTGCTCGCCGACCTCGATCTCGCCGCACCGGAGCTGCAGACACTAGGGTCTAACGGCGCGATCAAGCACGGCCTCGCCGTCGGCCTGGGCATCACACTGATCTCCCGGTTCGCCGTCACGCGCGAGCTGCGGGATGGGCAGCTAGTCGAGATTGGCGTGCCCGGCACGCCGCTCATGCGCCCGTGGCACGTGCTGTTCCCGCAGTCAGGGCCGGAACGCCCCGCAGTCCGCGCGTTCGGCGAGTTCCTCCGGTCTGAGCGGGCTCACACATTGATAGACGCTGCTCTATGAAACATCGATAAATCTGTCCTTTTTTAAATGACTCGTGCCGCCTAGGCTCCTGGGTATGTTCGAAGCAGGAGTTCGCGAGTACCGCGAGATCTACTGGACGCCCGGGTACCAGCCGCGCGAGACCGACGTCCTCGCCGCCTTCCGGTTCATCCCGCAGCCGGACGTGGCGCCGGAGGAGGCCGCTGCGGCTGTGGCCGCTGAATCCTCGACGGCTACCTGGACCAGCGTGTGGACCGATCACCTGACGACGCTGGAGCGGTATAAGGCACGGGTCTACGAACTCGAGCCGGTACCGGGCCGGCACAATCAGTACCTGGCGTATATCGCGTACCCGCTTGAACTGTTCGAAGAGGGTTCGGTGACGAGCATGATGGCGTCGATCACCGGGAACGTGTTCGGCTTCAAGGCCCTCCGGTCGCTGCGGCTGGAAGACCTCCGGATCCCGGTCGCGTACGTCAAGACGTTCCAGGGCCCGCCGAACGGGATCCAGATCGAGCGCGACAAGCTCAACAAGTACGGTCGGCCGCTGCTGGGCGCCACGCTAAAGCCCAAGCTCGGCCTGTCCGCGAGGAACTACGGTCGCGCCTGCTTTGAACTGCTGGCCGGGGGCCTCGACTTCACCAAGGACGACGAGAACATCACGTCTCAGCCGTTCATGCGCTGGGGAGACCGGTTCGAGTTCGTGATGGAGGCCGTGCGCAAGGCCGAGCAGGAGACCGGGGAGCGCAAGGGCCACTACCTCAACGTCACCGCGCCGGACTGCGGCCAGATGCTGGAACGGGCAGAATTCGCCAAGCAGCTCGGCGCACCCATCATCATGCATGACTATCTCGTCGGCGGATTCTCGGCGCACCAGACTCTGTCCTACTGGTGCCGGCGCAACGGCATGCTGCTCCATGTACACCGCGCGCTGCATGCCGTCATCGACAGGCAGAAGGACCACGGCATCCACTTCCGGGTCCTCGCCAAGTGGCTGCGGCTGGCCGGCGGTGACCACCTGCATACCGGGACAGTGGTCGGCAAGCTCGAGGGCGACCGGGCGACGACACTCGGCGTGGTTGACCTGCTCCGCGAGGACTTCGTCGCTGCCGATCGCAGCCGCGGCATCTACTTCGACCAGGAATGGGCGTCGCTGCCCGCTGTCATGCCTGCGGCGTCCGGCGGGATCCACGTCTGGCACATGCCCGCCCTCGTCGACATCTTCGGTGATGACTCGATCTTCCAGTTCGGCGGCGGCTCCGCCGGGCACCCGCAAGGCAGCCGGGCCGGCGCGACGGCCAACAGGGTCGCGCTCGAGGCCTGCGTCCAGGCGCGCAACGAGGGCCGCGACCTGGCCAATGAGGGAACGCAGATCCTCGAGCAGGCGGCCAAGCGGTCGCCGGAGCTCGCCGCCGCGCTCGACACCTGGCGGGAGATCAGGTTCGATTTCGAGTCTGTCGACACCCCGGATGTGATGCCAGCATGAAGCTCGAAACCTTCTCCTACCTGCCCGAGCTGACCGCCGACCAGCTCGAGCAGCAGATCAGGGCGATTCTCGACCGGGACCTCGTGGTCGGCATCGAATTCACTGCCACACCTGATCCGCGCGACCACTACTGGACGATGTGGAAGCTCCCGCTGTTTGATCACGCGGACACCGTCGCCGTGCTAGGCGAGCTAGAGGCGTGCGGGCAGGCTCACCCGGATTCGTACATCAAGGTCAACGGCTACGACCCGGTGCGCCAGGGCCAGGTCGTGTCGTTCGTCGCACGACGACCGGAGCGGGGCGCGTGATGCCCCGGCCGATCATTCTGAGCATCGCGGGTGATTCCGGCTCGGGCAAAACGACGATTACCCGCGGCATCGTCCGCGTGCTCGGGGAGGACAGGGTCACCCACTTCTGCGCCGACGACTATCATCGCTACGACCGCCGCCAGCGCGCTGAGCGGGGTCTCACGCCCCTCGACCCCGAGTGCAATTACCTGGACGTGCTGACCCAGGACATCGGGCACCTGCGCAACAACGACGCCATACTCAAGCCCGTCTACCAGCACTCCGATGGCACGTTCGGGCCGCCGGTCTATATGACGCCAGCCCGCTTCGTCATTGCGGAAGGGCTGCTGATCAACCACACGCCCGAGCTGCGCGAGATGTTCGATGTCCGTGTCTACCTGAACCCGCCCGAGGAGATCCGGCGCCGCTGGAAGGTAGCCCGCGACTGTTCCCGCCGCGGCTATACCACCGATCAGGTGCTCCGCGAGCTCGACCGGCGCGAGCGCGATTCCGAGCAGTTCGTCCGCCCGCAGCGGCACTACGCGGACATGATGGTGTCGTTCACGCCGGGCTGCTCGCAGGACCCGAGCCAGCTGGACGCGCGCCTTTCCCTCCGCGACTCGCTGCCGTACCCCGACCTGTCCGGAGTGGCCGGAGTCGGCGATGAATCGGAGGACGACCTCACCCTCATCGAGCGATCGGGCGAGCAGGAGCTGCGCATCCCCGGCACCATCTCCGCCGGGCGTGCCGTCGAGCTGGAGGAAGCGATCTGGGACCGGATGGACTTCGCGAGTCACTTGCGCCAGCAGCGACTCGGCGAGTTCACCACCGGCTCCGATTTGCACCGGTCCGAAGCACTCGCGCTCGCCCAGCTACTGCTCCTCTACGAGCTGGTGACCGCACGGGCGGTCGTAGCCCTCGGCGGCGAGAGCGCCCGTGCGAGGGCTCATCACTCGAAGGAGCCGTCTCCCGTGCCAGAGATCGTCCCGGCTGTGCCCAGCAGATCGTGACCAGCGGCTAGTCGCGCCTGAGACCGTCGCGCGGCGTGATCTGATGGCCGCATGAGCGCGATCGCGGCCGAGTCGATCTCGACCGATCGTCTGGAGCTGCTGCCGCTGCGCGCCGAGCACGCCGATGAGATGGCCGGCGTCCTGGCCGATCCGGGCCTGTACACGTTCACCGGCGGTTCCCCGCCGACCGCCGCAGCGTTGCGGCCGCGGTACGAGCGCATGATCGCCGGGTCCGCCGATCCCGACGTGTCGTGGTGCAACTGGGTGATCCAGCTACGCGATTCAGGAAGCCTCGCGGGCACGGTCCAGGCGACTATCAGCACCGGCGACGCAGCGGTAGCCGAGGTCGCCTGGGTGGTCGGAAGCGCGTGGCAAGGGCAAGGCATCGCTACCGAGGCCGCCAGGGCGCTGATCGCCTGGCTCGGGCGGCAGCAGATCGGAACCGTCATCGCCCACATCCACCCGCGGCATGTGGCATCCGCCGCTGTCGCGGCCGCTGCGGAGCTCGCCCCCACCGACGAGTCGCAGGACGGCGAGATACGGTGGCGCCTGACGATGGTGCCGTAGCCGGGTCACCGTCTTTGCGCGGGGCCTGTGCTGCGGACCCGCGGCTGCTCTGACCCCGATGTCTGCTCTGGCCCAGGGAATAGGGCGGGTTCTATCTGCGGGCCTATGTGCTGGCTCTTCGTCAGAAATCTTTTCGGCGGCCGCGCGCGATGGGCCGCTTACGCACCGCGCGGAATGACGAGCCGTGGTTAGGCCCGCGCCCGTCTCGCCTGACGAACGGCTACCGGGACGCGGACACGGGCATCTCGCGCCAACTCGGCGGCGCAGCGCGCGTGTCTCAGCGCGCCCGGCCGGAATGTGGACCTCGACTGAGACGATGACGGCCTGGCAGTAATCGGCTGCAGCCCGGCTCAACTAGCTACCGCATGTTCACCGGCAGCGGCCGAGTTCGCTTGTGGCGATCTAGCGGACCGGCCACAGCACTCAGCCCGCGGTATGCCCGGACCGTGCGTCCTCCGGCTCGTCCTGCTGGTGAGGCTTCACGAGCATGCTCAGCAGCACAGGCTTGCCGGTCAGCTCCTCCAGCTCAGCACGGAGCCGGTTGGCCTCGGCACCGCCATGGCCGTGCACCACGCCCGGCCGGGCAGCCTCGATATCGACCCGGACCTGGTCCAGGTCCCCGCCGACCGAGACCGCGGACACCCCGGCCTCCCGTCCTATCCGTCGGCGCACCACCTCACCGATCTCCTCGATGCGCAGCGCCTGGACCGTCATGATCTCCGAACCGGCGACGACCCCAGCCTCACCCGCCCCGGCCATCTCGATGTGGTCGGCCAGCAGCTGACTCGCTATGTCCCGCCGGCCCGGCTCATCCGCGGCCGCAAATGCGCGGGCCGCCTCGTCCGTCAGCTCCAGATCCACATGCGGATTCAGATACACCCGCAACGCCGCCGGCTGGCCCGGCTCACGCCCGGCGATGACCCTGCGGCGGGCGACGGTGTACTTCTCCCCGGCCTGTTCCATCCGCGCGCGGACCTGCTTCTTGAACGCGCTGTCGTCAGTCACGCCATATCCCTCGCGGCGACCCTGCCCCGCGCCCTGATCACCTGACTCAGCGGTGACTGAACTCCGAGTCAGCGCGAACCAGGGGCCCTTGTCCTCACCGCCACCGCGGGCGCGGGCCACAGCAGCTCGGAGTGCGGCAGGCGCTGCTGCCTGCACCCAGGCTACCCGCCCTGCCCGGCCCGCTCACAAGCCATTCCAGCCGCAACCCCCATGCAGTAACAACGCGCCAATTAGCTTCCGTATATTTACCCTCAACCTAGCTAGGTGGACGGTGGCGCTGACCTGCGCCTCGCGACAAGACCTGACTTGTGACACGTTTAGCCGCATGCCCCGGCCTCAGCTTGCTGACCTGCGGTTTCATAGTCCGCATGGAGTGATTCTGTGCACTAATGGGCCGGGGTCGTAAGGTGGCTTGGTGCCGTGTGCACGAGCGGTGAAGACAGCGTCCGGGGCGACCGGGTAACCGGCTCGAAAGGATCTGCCGAATGCCCAGCGATTACATCGCGATCGAGGTCAACGGCCACGCATGCCGACGAGGCGGCCGTGTCCCTTCTGGAACACGAGGGGTGGGGTCATTTCACCGCGATGCAGGTGCGCCGGGGCCGGACGCGCGGTCTGGATTTGCACCTGTCGCGACTGGAGGCGGCGCACCGTGAGGTGTACGGGCGGGCACTTGAGGGTGAGGAGGTCCGGGCCGGCATCCGGCATGCTCTTGGCGGCAGGCTTGACGCGAGCATTCGCGTCTATGGCTACTGGGCTGGTCTGATCGTTACTGTTCGCGAGCCGCAGGACATGCCGCGCCGTCCGCAGTCGTTGACGGCCCTGCATTTCCAGCGGCCCCTCGCCCGGCTCAAGCACGTCGGCAGCTGGGGCCAGGGCCGGTTCCGCGAGATCGCGCTGGCTGCCGGCTTTGACGAGGGCCTGCTGGTGGACGAGGCGGGCCTAATCTCGGAGGGCACCATCACCAACGTGGGGTTCTGGCGGGACGGCACGGTGATCTGGCCCGACGCGCCTAAACTGCAGGGCATCACGATGCTTCTGCTGCGGCGCCAGCTCACGGCCGCCGGCATTCCTCAAGCCGAAGGGTCCGTCCGCGTGCAAGACCTGGCCGGCTACGACGGGATGATCTTGTGCAACGCGCGTGGGTGGGCGCCGGTCAGCCGCGTCGACAACCTGATGATCTCCCAGGACCAGGCGTTCATCGGCGTCATTGCGGCCGCAATCGACGGATGTCCATGGGATCAAATCTAGCCGCCTGGCAGGAATGACAGTGAGCTCTTTAGAGACCCCTGCACGAGGATCTACCCAGACTCTCGACCGCATCCGCGGCGTCTAGATCGTTGCGCACTGACGTGTCACAAGTCAGGTTACAAATAGCTCCCGCATATTTACGCTCAACATAGCTAGTGCACGGAGGGGTCGACCTGCACCTCGTGACAAGAGCGCTGACCTCGGCCGGGCCCACCTTTGTTTACGCGGAGACTCTTACCAGCCCAATCAGGGTTGACTAAGCCAGGGTGCGGCCGATTCTCGCC
>CAWKKA010000016.1:0-466031 GCA_963850105.1 uncultured Actinomycetota bacterium | reverse complement strand
TCACCGTCAGCTTGACCGGCGGCCAGGCCTTGCGCGAACGATGTAGACTCCGACTGTAGATATACAACGTAGACAGCGCACAAGCTGCTGCCAGGCCGCAACCGGTGGCCAGGCGCTCCGCGCCGTCAGGGGAGATGACCGACTTCATGACCGTGACCCTGGACCGAGACGTCGAGACCTTCACCCGCGCACCTCATCAGCTGTTCATTAACGGGCAGTGGGCCGACGCGGCTTCCGGCAAGTCCTTCGAGACGCCCGACCCAGCGACCGGCGAGACCCTCGCCCATATCGCGGAGGGGGACGCAGAGGACATTAACCGCGCAGTCCGAGCCGCGCGCAAGGCTTTCGAGTCTGGCCCATGGTCGAGGATGACGCCATCCGAGCGCGGCAGGATCATCTGGCGCATCGGCGACCTCATCCTCGAGCACGCCGACGAACTCGCCCAGCTCGAGTCCCTGGACAACGGCAAGCCGTTCGCCGTGGCGCGGGCTGCGGACGTGCCGCTGGCCGCTGACCTGTTCCACTACATGGCCGGCTGGGCCACCAAGATCGAGGGCAACTCGATCAACATCTCGGTGCCGTACATGCCGGGAGCTAACTTCCACTCCTACACGCTGCGCGAGCCGCTGGGCGTGGTTGGCCAGATCATTCCGTGGAACTTCCCGCTGCTGATGGCGGCCTGGAAGCTCGGTCCCGCGCTGGCCACCGGCAATTGCGTGGTGCTCAAGCCTGCCGAGCAGACGTCGCTGACCGCGCTGCGGCTGGCCGGGCTGATCGCCGAGGCGGGCGTGCCTGACGGCGTCGTGAACGTGGTGACCGGACTCGGCGAGACGGCGGGCGCCGCACTGGCCGCGCACCCCGACGTGGACAAGGTCGCATTCACTGGCTCCACCGAGGTAGGCAAGCTGATCGTCGCCGCCGCCGGCAGGAGCAACCTGAAGAAGCTGACCCTGGAGCTGGGTGGCAAGAGCCCGAACATCGTCTTCGACGATGCCGGGCCCGCCGCCATCGAGGGAGCGGCTAACGCGATTTTCTTCAACCACGGGCAGTGCTGCGTGGCCGGATCTCGCCTGTATGTACAGCAGAGCAGGTACGACGAGGTGGTCGACGGCGTCGCCGCCATCGCCAAGTCGATCAAGATGGGACCGGGCATGGAGCCGGGAACGCAGATGGGTCCGCTGGTGTCGGAGGAGCAGTTCCGCCGAGTGAGCGGGTTCCTGGAGTCCGGGAAGTCCGACGGCGCGACCGCGCTGGCGGGCGGCGGGCGGTATGGCGACCGCGGCTACTTCATCGAGCCGACGGTGCTGACCAACACCCGGCCGGATATGAAGGTAGTCCGCGAAGAAATCTTCGGTCCGGTACTGGTTGCGTCGCCGTTCAGCGACCTGGATGAGATCGCGAGGCTCGCCAACGACTCCGAGTACGGACTGGGCGCCGGCATCTGGACAAGGGATATCTCCAAGGCCCACGCCCTGGCCAAGAAGCTCCGCGCCGGTACCGTCTGGATCAACTGCTATAACGTGTTCGACGCGGCGCTGCCGTTCGGCGGATACAAGCAGTCGGGCTGGGGCCGCGAGATGGGCCATGAGGTCCTGAACAACTACACCGAAGTCAAGGCAGTGACAACCCAGTTGTAAGCAGCAGCAGTTACCGGGAGCAGGAGCGGCGCCGGTCCTGCTCCCCCGGGACCGCAGGCGTGCGCGGACTCGGCGCACGCCTGCTATCTGCCGCGCGACTGGATCGCTGTCAGTGCCAGCGTGTAGATGATGTCGTCTACGAGGGCACCGCGGCTGAGGTCGTTCACCGGCTTGGCCAGCCCTTGCAGCATCGGGCCAACGCTTACTACCTGTGCGCTTCGCTGCACGGCTTTGTACGTCGTGTTGCCGGTGTCCAGGTCGGGGAAGATGAAGACGTTGGCACGCCCGGCCACCGGGCTGCCGGGCCGCTTGGTTAGCCCTACCGAGGCCACGGCAGCAGCGTCGTACTGCAGAGGCCCGTCGACGGCCAGCTCGGGTGCGCGTTCGCGCACGATCCGGGTTGCCTCGGCGACCTTGTCCACATTGCTGCCAGAGCCCGAGGTACCGGTGCTGAAGCTGATCATCGCGACCCTGGGCTCGATGCCGAAGGTCCGTGCCGATGCTGCGCTCTGGATGGCGATGTCGGCGAGATCGTCCGCACCGGGCTGCGGGTTAATGGCGCAGTCGCCGTAGATGACCACCTCGTCGGGCAGGCACATGAAGAACACCGACGACACCAGGCGGCTGCCGGGCATGGTGCCCAGGATCTGCAAGGCCGGGCGGACCGTGGCTGATGTGGTATGGACCGCCCCGGCGACCATGCCGTCCACTTCACCCTGCTGGAGCATCATCGTGCCGACCACGATCGGATCGCCGAGGTGCTCGCGTGCGATCTCCTCGGTCCAGCCACGGTGCTGCCGAAGGCGAGCCAGCGGGGCGACATAGCGCTCGGCGACGCTCCCGGGGTCGACCACCGAGACGCCGTCGGGCAGCCGCAGCCCGAGGCTGCGGGCCAGCCTCGCTACCTCGTCTGGCGAGCCCAGCAGCACGCTGCGGGCGATGCCCCGCTCCGCACACGTGACCGCGGCCTGCACGATCCGCGGCTCGGTGCCCTCGGGCAAGATGACACACGCGTCCGCGGCGCGAGCTAGCTCGACCAGCCGGTGCCGGAAGGCGGCCGGGCTCAGGCGGCGGGAGCGGGTGGAGCCAGGAAGCGACTCAAGCCAGGCCGTATCCAGCGCATCGGCGATGTTATCCGTCACGCCCTCGATCCGTTCCACGTCGTCTACCGGCAATCCGGGATCGAGGTCAGCAACCCGCGCGGCCGTCTGGTAGCTGTCGTCGTCGACGACGAGTACGGGCAGGCCAGTCGCGAACGCAGCCTGGGTGAGCTCCCAGACCCGCGGGTCCGGCATGATCCCTGCGGTAAGGAGCAGGGCCGCCAGATGCGTTCCGTTCAGTTCGGCCAGGCAGGCGGCCATGACGACGTCGTGCCGGTCGCCGGGAACCACCACGAGCCTGCCCTCGGTGAGCACGCGGAGGCCGCCCGGCACGCCCTGGGCGAACACCGCCACGCCCTTGATGCGCCTGGACAGATCCCCCGCGCTCAGCACCTTCGGGTCCAGCTCGTGGACCAGGTCACGCACTCGCAGCCAGGTCAGCTCAGGCCGAACCGGTACCGCAGCGCGGAGTCGCAGCCCGCGCCGTTCCAGGATCTCGCGCAGCTGCGCCACCGCATGCGGAACCTCAGGCACGCCGTTGACCACGCAGCCGACCACGCGCGCTTGCTCACCAGCCCAGTACCCGCTCGCCGCGATAGCGAGTGTCTCAGCCAGGTTTCCGACGACGGCCGCGATCGGGTCTGGCCCCGGCTCCGACGTGCGATGCGCGCGGTCCTCGCCGCTTCTTGCGTCCGGCGCCGGCCAGCTTGTGACCAGGAGGACGTCGGCGTCGAGCGCCCGTGCCAGCGCCTGGTTGATCTCGGTGGCGTACAGCCTCGCTGGCCCCGGGGTCAGTGCCTCCACGACGACAACATCGGAGCGGTCGTGCACAGGCTCCACGACTGCGATGATCTTCTCCAGCGCGGCGGGCAGCCCGCGCTGCGCGAGCTGCTGCTCTAGCTCGGCGGTGGACAGGGGCTCTGGGGGACGGAGCGAAGTTATGGCCGCTACGAGTCCGGCCGAACGGTCGGGACTGCCGTCGGCCCGCGGCTGCGCCACCGGCTTGACGAAGGCGACGTTGACGCCCCGCCGGTCGAGGGCCCGCACGAGTCCGAGGGCGGTCCTGCCCAGGCCAACACCCGCGCCGGTCGGCACAACTAGAAGGCTACGGACCATGTCGTTCCTCCTTGCCCACTGGCGAGCACGGTCAGCCACCCGCGATCACGTGGACGGTATCGCGAGCGATCATCAGCTCCTCGTCCGTGGGAACGACGAGCGCTACGACCGAGCCGGCAAGACTGACACGCCCGCCAGTGTGCCGGCCGTGGTCGGCGTTGGCCTCGGCGTCCGCTGCCAGGCCGAGGAAACCCAGGCGGCTCAGCACCAGGCTGCGGACGACGGCGCTGTTCTCGCCGATGCCGCCCGTGAAGACCAGCGCGTCGATCCGCTCCAACGCGACGACCAGCCCCGCAATCGCCTTGGCCAGCCGGTACACGAAAACCTCCAGGGCGAGCAGCGCGCGTTCGTTGCCCTCCGCGGCCGCGGCGACGACCGTCCGCATGTCGTTACCCACGCCCGCCAGGCCCTGAAGGCCGCTGTCCACATTCAGCGCGTTGGTGAGCTTGTCGACACTCATGCCGGTGTGCTCGGCCATGTAGCCGAGAAGGCCGGGATCCACGTCGCCGGAGCGGGTCCCCATCACCAGGCCCTCCAGCGGGGTCAGGCCCATGGTGGTGTCCACCGACGCGCCGTCCCGTACTGCGGCCGCGCTGCACCCGTTGCCGAGGTGCGCCGTGACTAGCCTGAGCTCCCGGAGCGGGCGGCCGAGCATGATCGCGGCACGCTCGCTGACGAATCGGTGGCTGGTGCCGTGAAACCCGTACCGGCGCACCGCGTACCGCCTGTACCACTCCTCCGGCACTGCATAGCGGAAAGCGTGCGGCGGCATCGTCTGATGAAACGCGGTGTCGAACACGGCGACTTGCGGCAAGTCTGGCAGTACGGCGCGCACGGCCTCGATGCCGGCGAGATTCGCCGGGTTATGCAATGGCGCCAGGTGACTAAACGAGCGCACAGCGGCGATCACCGCGTCGTTCACAAGGATCGAGGAACTGAACTGCTCTCCGCCGTGCACGACCCGGTGACCGGCCCCCAGCAGGCCAACGCCGCCGTCCAGGGCTGCAGTCGCGTGCTCAAGAACCCTAGCCACAACGGCCCGGTGGGTCCCTTCGGGAAGCTTCTCGTCAACTGCTGGCGCCGGGAACCTCTGAATCCGCAGCAACGCCTCGGGCGTGCCGAGCCGCTCGCCCATTCCCGCCATCACGCGCTTGCCACTGCCAGTGCGCACGAGGGCGAACTTGACTGACGAACTGCCGGAGTTGAGCACCAGCACCAAGCTGCCGGGCGCGCTCACGGTGCACGCACGCGCTGATAAGCCGCCGCTGCACGGCTGTCGCCTAGCCTCGCGCTGGGCGCTGCTGTGGACTGGTTTCCCTCGTTCCCGCCGGTGTCCAGCAGGAACGAGATGACGGCCGTCGCGAAGCCGTCTGGGTCCTCCCAGAACAGCAGATGGCCGAGATCCGGGAAGATCATGAGCCGGGCGCCAGGGATGCGATCCGCGAGCAGCTTGCCGTTGCCCGGGTCGACCACGGTGTCCGCCGTGCCCAGCACGACCAGCGTGCGTGCGCGAATGCGCGTCTGCCGCAGACCGCCGGCGTAGCGCGAGCCTGCGGCTGCCTGGGCTGACACCGCCCTGGGGTCGGCTTGCCGGGAGCGCTGGACGTCGACGAGGCGGTCTATGACTTCCGGCTGGCGCTCTATGGTGTACGCCGACAGGGCGTTCTCCGTGTGCCGGCGCACCGCAGCCTCGCTAGTCGCGCTCCTTGTCGCCGCGAACAGCCGCACGGAGACGGCTGGCATTGGGAATGCGAAAGGCCAGCCGGGCATCGTGGACACCAGAACGAGCCGGTCTACCCGATCCGGGTGGTCGACGGCCAGTTCCTGCGCCATCATGCCGCCGAGGCTCACGCCCATCGTGTGGGCTCGGCCGACACCCGCGTCGTTGAGCACGGCGACGACATCACCAGCCATATCGGCGACGCCAAACGAGCCGGCTGGCAAGTCGCTGCGCCCGCTTCCCCGGTTGTCCACTAGCACAAGCCGGAAATGGCGCCGCAGCTTCCGCGCTACCGGGTCCCATCCGTGGCGGTCGAAACCCATCCCCTGAATCAGAACTAGCCACGGCCGCTGCCAGTGCAGCTTTCCACGGAGCTCGTAGGCGATCCGCAGCTCACCGTTCCGGGCGTACCGCGTCCTCATATCACGCTTCTCATGGGCAGTGTCAGCCGAGGACATAATCGCCGGGCGCGTCACTCACGGCCGGGTTCAGGCTGCTGCCCATGCCTGGCGGCAGGACGCGGCCTCCGGCGCGTGTCTGTGACCACCTGGTCCAGTCCTCCCACCAGGAGCCAGCCTGTCTCGCGGCCGCGGCACGCCAGCCATGCCCGTCAGCCGGGTTGCTTTCGGCCGTCTCATACCATGCCTTCGGTCCCGGCGGGTTAACGATGCCGGCGACGTGGCCGCCGCTGGACAGGACGTAGCGAACCTCACCGCCTAGCAGACTGGTGGCCCGGTACGAGGCATGCCAGGGCACGATGTGGTCGTTGACTGCACCCACCACGTACGTGTCGTTCTTGATCTGCGATAGTCGCAGCCGCCGGCCTGCCAGCTTCATCTGGCCGCGCGCCAGCTCGTTCCCTATATACAGGCATCGCAGGTAGAAGGAGTGCATCGCAGCCGGCAGCCGGGTGCTGTCGGCGTTCCAGGCCAGCAGGTCGAAGGCCGGGGGATCCTGGCCCATCAGCCAGCCCGACACCACGTAGCTGAAGATGAGGTCGTTCGCCCGCAGCAGGTCGAAGGTGCCGGCCATCTGGCTGCCGTCAAGGTAGCCCTTCTCCGCCATCTCGTGCTCAAGCCGCGCGACCGTCTGCTCGTCGGTGAAGGCCCCGAGCACGCCCGGCTCACTGTAGTCGAGCATGGTGTTCAGCAGCGTGATGGAGCCGATCCGGTCATCGCCAGTTCCGGCGAGGTAGGCCGCCAGCATGCCAGTCAGCGCTCCGCCCAGGCACAGCCCGGTGATGTCAATCTTCGGGGCGCCAGTGATATCTGCGATGACGTCGAGGGCCTTCGAAGGCCCGTGGATCAGGTAGTCGTCCAGCGTTACGCCGCGCATGGAGGCGTCCGGGTTGCGGTAGGAGATCGCGAAGACCGTGCGCTCGTGCTGGACTGCCCACTCGATGAAACTGCGTCCCGGTGCCAGGTCCATGATGTAGTACTTGTTGATCCACGGGGGGCTGGCCAGCATCGGGACGGCCCGGACCTTGGCCGTCTGCGGCGCGTACTGAATGAGCTCCATGAGTTCGTTCCTGAACACCACCTTGCCCGGCGTGGCCGCCATGTTCTCGCCGATCCTGAAGTGGCTCGTATCTACCTGCCGCGGACGCCCGCCGTTGTGCAGTAGGTCATCGACGAAATGCCCGGCGCCTGCGGCCAGACTGGCCCCCCCGGACTCCAGGGCCCGTTTGATTGCCGCCGGGTTAGTCAGCACGAAGTTCGTCGGCGCCAGTGCGTCCAGCAGGAAGTCAGCCGCGAGACCTGCCTTCGCGTCGGCTACGGCCTCGCCGGCACCGGCCGCGCGGACATCAGCCGCGAGCTGGATGCCGGCCAGGTACGCCTGCCGGAGCGCGAAGAACGCTGGATTGTCGTTCCATGTGTGGTCAGCGAACCGCTTATCCTCACCGACGGGAACGGGCGGCTCTGCCTGCCACCCTAGCCAGCGTGCCGCGGCCACTGGCCCGATCCGGGCGATGCTGCCGGAGTACCGCAGCATGGCAGCGGCAACGTCGCCAGGATGCCCCGCGGCACGCGTCAGCACGCTGGCCAGCGACTCGCCGAAGCCAGCCAGGTCAACGGAAGCGAACTGGCCGGCCTCCGGTGCCAGTGCTTCGGCAGCTGCCTGCGCAGCCTCCCACGCCGCCTCCTGCCGGGTCATGCTCGCTCGAATATCGCAGCGATGCCCTGGCCGCCGCCGATGCACATGGTGACGAGCGCGTACCGGCCGGCTATCCGCCGGAGCTCGTACAGTGCCTTGACGACGAGGATGGTGCCAGTAGCGCCAAGTGGGTGGCCGAGCGAGATGCCGCTGCCGTTCGGATTGGTCTTCTCCGGCGGCAGGCCCAGCTCCCGTGCGACGGCCAGCGCCTGCGCGGCGAACGCCTCGTTGACCTCGAATACATCGATCTCGTCTACCTTGAGGCCCGCCCGGTCCAGCACCAGCCTGACGGCCGGCACGGGGCCGATGCCCATGATTCTCGGCTCCACGCCGGCGTGACTGTAGGCGATGAGCCGGCCAAGAGGCGCATGGCCGTGGCGGCTGGCGTAGTCACCGCTGGCAAGGATGACGGCGGCGGCCGCGTCGTTCACTCCTGCGGCGTTCCCCGCTGTCACCGTGCCGTCGTCGGCGAATGCCGGACGTAGCCGGGCCATGCCCTCTGCGGAGGCATCGGGCCGGATGTGCTCGTCAGCCACCACGCTGACGGTTCCCTTCTTTGCGGGCGCCTCGACGGGAGTGATCTGCTCGGCGAAGTAGCCGGCTGCTGCCGCCGCTGCGGCCCGGTGGTGGCTCTGGACCGCCAGCGCGTCCTGATCAGCGCGCGAAATGCCGAACTCGCGTGCCACGTTCTCTGCTGTCACGCCCATGTGACAGCTGTCGAACGGATCGGTTAGCGCTCCGACCATGGCGTCGACGGTCACGCCGTCGCGCATCCGCTGGCCCCAGCGCAATCCTGGAAGCCAGTACTGACTGCGGCTCATCGACTCGACGCCGCCCGCTACCGCAGTATCTGCATCTCCGAGCTGGATGGCCTGGGCCGCCGAGACGACGGCTTGCAGTCCGCTGCCGCAGAGCCTGTTGACGGTGAAGGCCGGCGTGGTGACCGGCAGCCCGCCGTTGACGGCGGCGACCCGGCCCAGGTACATGTCTCTTGCCTCGGTGTGAATCACGTGGCCGAAGACCGCGTGGCCGACCTCGCCGGGCTCAACGCCGGCACGCCGCACTGCCTCCCGAACTACTGTGGCGGCAAGGTCGCACGGCGGGACGCCGGCTAGGCCGCCGCCGTAGCGGCCGATGGGGGTCCGCACTGCGGACAGCACGACGACATCTGGCAGATCATTCATCACGTTCCCTCTCACATGTCCAGGCCGCCGTTAACGGCCCAGATCTGTCCGGTGATATAGGCGGACTCGTCGGCTGCCAGGAAGCACACCACGCGGGCGATCTCCTCAGGCCGGCCGAGCCGGCCGACAGGAATCTGTCCCCTGATGCGCGCGAGCACCTGATCCGGAATGGTGGCGAGCATGTCCGTGGCGATAAATCCGGGGGTGACAGCGTTCACGGTGAGGCCAAGGCCGTCACCCACGGGCCGGTCCGCGCGGTTCAGCTGGAAGATGGCCTCCCTGGCCAGCGATTTCGTCAGGCCGAACAGGCCAGACTTGGACGCGGCATAGTTGGCCTGGCCGATATTGCCGGTCTCGCCGATCACCGATGACACGCTGACAATCCGGCCGGTGCCACGTTCGATCATGTGGTCAAGAGCGGCCTGGGCGATGAAGAAGGCGCCGGACAAGTTGACGGCGATCACGCGCTGCCAGTCCTCGTCGGACATCTTGGCGGCCGTCCGGTCGATGGTGATGCCGGCGTTATTCACCAGGATGTCGAGGCTCCCGTGCTGCTCAATGACGTCGTGCACGACGCGCCGGCAGTCGTCGGCCAGGCCGATGTTGCCCTCGTGCAGCGTGCAGAGCTGGTCGGGAAACTCAGCCGACATCGACGCCTGGAACTTCTCGGCTCCCTCATGCTGACGCCAGTAGCCAGCGGCGATCGATGCGCCTTCAGTGGCCAGGCGGTGGCAGATCGCGGCTCCGATGCCTCTGGTGCCGCCGGTGACCAGGGCCACTCGGCCGCTGACCATGCCCGCCGGTGCCTGCTGCGGCAATCGCGTTGCCGTCGCGGTCACGGCTGACGGCGCAGTGTGGTCCTGCTGTCCTTGCATCGCTCGCTCCCTGTCCTCGTAGCCGATGTTGTCTGGTCTCTATGGCGTCATGACGATGCGCGCCTTGGCCCTGCCGTGCAGGACTTCCTGGATGGAGTCGTTGACTGCGGCCAGAGGCCTGGTCTCATAGATGACCCGGGTCTGTCCCGCCGCATGCAAGGCGAACACGTCCAGCAGGTCGGCGCGCGTGCCCACGATGGAGCCGATCACCGAAGTCCCGTTGAGCACGGTGTCGAAGACCGGGATGGGGAGCGTGCCGGCTGCGGGCAACGCGACCAGCACGAGCCGACCGCCGCGGCGCAGGCCGGCGTAGGCGGCGGCGAAGGACTTGTCGTCGACGGCCAGGCCGATGGCAACGTCTGCCCCGCCGTGTGATTGCAGGACTGCCGCAGGGTCCTCGGTCCGCGCGTCAATCGTGATGTCGGCGCCGAGATCCTTGGCGAGCTGCAGTTTCTCGTCGGTGACCTCGATTGCGGCGACGGTGCCTCCGAAGATCTTGGCGTACTGGACGGCGAGATGGCCGAGGCCGCCGACGCCGGAGATCGCGACGAGGTCGGCCGGGCGCACGTTGCCGACCTTGACTGCTTTGTACGTGGTCACGCCGGCGCAGCTCAGCGGCGCCGCCTCGAAGGGGTCGATGCCATCGGGGACCTTGGCGGCGAAGGCAGCCTCGGCCAGGAAGTACTCGGCGTAGCAGCCGTCCACGGAATAGCCGGTGTCGAGCTGCTGCAGGCACAGCGTCTCCCAGCCGGTAAGGCAGTGCTTACAGGTGCCGCACGCGTAGCCGAGCCATGGCACGGCAACCCGCTGCCCAATCGTCAGGGCGCTGACTCCCTCGCCGGTCGCGTGCACCTGGCCAACGCCTTCGTGACCAGGCACGAATGGCGGATTCGGCTTGACGGGCCAGTCGCCGTTGGCCGCGTGAATGTCGGTGTGGCACAGGCCGGATGCTTCCATCCGGACAGTTATCTGCCCGCGGCCAGGCGAGGGGATCGGACGGTCCTCCATCACCAGCGGCTGGCCGAATTCTCGTACAACTGCAGCTTTCATTCTTCCTCCAGGTACTTTCTGCCGCCCGCATGGGACATCGCGGAAGGCCGGATTGCCCGTGACGTGCAAGGAGCGGTGGGCAGCTAGGCCCTCATAACGATGCTCTCTGGTGGATACGCTGATGACCTACATAAGCTGACACACTGTAGACCTACGGTAAGTCGCCATCCAAGCATATGTCAACGTCGTAGACCTACGATAGATTTGATGCGGTAGTATTCACAGCCCGAGCTAGATCAGAGCGAGATGAATGAGAGAAGGTGCCGCGATGACCCCGCTGCGTGTGGGCCGCGCCGCTGGTGACACCAACGCGAACCCGAACGGTGACGGGAAGATCACCCGGGAGGTAGTGCTGGCGGCTGCACTGGAAATCATCGACCGTGACAGCATCGACGGGCTGTCCATGCGCCGACTCGCCCGCGCGCTTGGCCGGGACCCAATGATCCTGTACCGGCACGCACCGAACAAGGCCGCCCTGCTTGACGGAGTCGCTGAGACGGTCCTGGCCAAGCTGACGGTCGATGCGACTGATCCCGACTGGGTCGGCCAGTTGCGCTCGGTCGCGCGCAGCTACCGGGCGCTCGCCCTCGCCCACCCGCATGTGGTGCCGTTGCTGGTCATGCGGCCGCTGGCCACACCGCTAGCGCTGCGTCCTCATGGCACGCTGCGCCCGCTCGAAGACGTCCTCGCGCTGCTCACCCGCGCGGGCTTTACCGGACCGGACGCGCTGCACATCTACCGGGCCCTGTTCGGCTTCCTGCACGGCCACGTACTCAACGAACTCCAGGAAATCGTCGACAACCCCGATGAGACCGACGACCTGCTGCGGCTGGGCCTGTACCGGCTGCCGATCGGCGAGTTCCCACTCCTGCGCAGTCTCGCTCCTGTGCTGGCGAGCTACGACGGTGCCGCCGAACTCGAACGCGGCCTCGACATCCTGCTCACCGGGCTTACCGCAACCCTTACTCCTCAGGCCAGTTGCGCTCAGGCCACGTGAGTGTCTGCTTGACAAACCGATCAATTGCTCGGTATACTTAGCAAGTAGACCCTGAGGAGGAGTCATGACCGAAGCCCGTACCATGGGCCGTGACCTGCAGGAGGACATCCTGAGCACGGTCCGCAAGAGCCAGGCCGCAGTAATCGAGGCGATTCAGACCTGGACCAGCAAGGTCCAGTCGATCACCCCCGATCTGCCGGATGTTAGCTTGCCGTTCACCGACAAGCTGCCCAAGCCGCATGAGCTGATCGCGAGCGCCTACGACTTCGCCGAGCAGATGCTGGCCAGCCAGCGGAAGTTCGCCGAGGACGCCCTGAAGGCCATGGCGCCGTTGACGGCAGTCCAGCACGAGGCACCGGCCAAGAAGAACGGATCCGCGGCCAAGTGAGCAATCATCGCGCGGCGAGCCCTATGAGGTTCGCCGCGCGATCGTAGCGCTGGGTCCCTCGGGTTCTCGTGCGGGCCGCCAGATGCTCCAGCGATTGCTCATGGTGCCAGCCTTGGATTGGGCCGTACCGGTCGGTGGCCGGGGTGATGACGCGGTCGAATGCGAACCATGCCACGACAACCATAAGCAGAGCCGCGATGTCCCGGAAGAACAACGCAATTTAATGCGAATGACAAGTAGCCATTTCACCAGCGGGAGCCTGCCATTCAGTTCGCGTGCCGCATCGAGGTAATGGTTTGCCAGGCTGTGGCCAGATACTAGCGTCAACGACGGGCCAACTGCGGCGGACGGCCTAGCCGACGGCGACGTCGGGGCATGGCTTCTCGTGCGCCTCGCACGTATCGGCGCTTTCGAGTGCGCCGCATGCGGTGGGCGACGGGCGGGTCATTTCGGGTTGGCGGGCTGGGTTCGCACCAGCAGGTAGACGGTAAGTGTTGAGCAGGAAGAACGCGCAAAGCGCGGCCGTCGAGCGGCGTATCCGGATCCGTGTCACGGGGCCGAGGACGGTTCGGCGATGTCCAGGCCGGCTGGCATACTGAGTCCGGTCTGCAGCAGCGCCCTAGTGATGCGGGCCTGCAGGGCCCGGCCGACCTCGAATTGCTTGCCGGGCAGGGTGCGCACGACCACGCGAATCTCGAACTGGTCGATGTCCATGCTCTCGACCTGTCGATCTGGCCGGCCGGCGGACCGGCCGAACAGGATGCCGGTCACTGGCTCAGGCTCTTTGTCGAGCACTGTCACATCGCCAGATGTCCGGACTCAAGGGGACCGGGCATGGCGGTCCGGCGGGGAACGCCCGGTCATCGCTGCGTGGTACGGCCGATCATCAGGGCGAGTTGCCCGGCCGCGAAGTGAGCCGTGGCGACCGCAATGTCCCGCTCGGCGGCCACGGCATTGCCGCCGTCGGCTGCCCGTTGGAGGTGATGCATGCCCCGCTCATAGTGGTACTCGGCGGCAGTCAGCGGCTCTTCCGGTGTCATGGCTGCATGGTAAGGCGCGCCCAGCGTCGGCGCCTAGTCTCCCGGACTGCGGACCTCGCCTCGCCGAGTTGCACGACGAGCACGTCGGCAAGGCCGTCGCGGTGGCCTGCCAAGAACAAAGAGCCAGTTCAGGAATCCGGAACTGGCCTCTGACTCGGTTCGGGACGGCCGGACTTGAACCCTGGCCTCGTGGCCCGCAGCCACGATCCGTGCTGGGAGTGTCACCGTGGAGGCGCCTCATCTCGCAGGCGCCTGCCTCCGGATAGCCGGACATCTGGCGTCCCGTCCCAGGGCATCGCGCTCGCTTCGGCCAGTTGGCTGCGCCTGCTCGGGAAAAGGACTTGCTGCACTCCCGGCAGGCCGATATGGCAGCTCACGGTAGGCGCTGTAAGCAGGCCACCCGGCGGGTCAATCAGGCAAGATCAACATCGATAAGACATTGAGCTCGGAGCGACCGGCGGCGGTCGCGCGCCATGCGATCAGGCGTCGACATCTTCGGCTGGCCCGGCGAGTCGGTCAGCGTTGTAGCCTTAGCAGCAGGCCCTCCCGAACCGTCGCGAAAGTGCCGGAGCCATCGGGCGCACCACACCGTATTCACAGACAGCTAACTCGCCGACGCCGTTCGGAACTTCCTAAAGGCTGCGATGCGCGGCCACTTGTATGTTTCCGGGAGAATGGGAAGATCAGAAAGGACGGCGATCGGATGGCCGGTTGCCGGCGGCGTGGTCTTGGTCGCGCGACGGAGCATCCCTTGCGGTGACGTCTGGCCGCTCGGTTAGGAGGTGGTCGCCTTGTTATCGCGGCTCATTGGCATCATCGTAGCGATCCTGATCATTGTCTGGATAGTATCCGACCCGGCTGCGGCCGGTAACTCCGTGCATGGCTGGATTGCTGGCCTTTTCACGTTCTTCCGTCACCTGAGTTAGGCAGAGCCTGCTACGGCTGCCTCAGCGCTGGCAGCACGGTAAACGCCGTGCTTACGAAAGGCCGCGCTGCTACTGGTCTCACACGTCACCATGTGGCGCGCAGAACGGCGGTTCACAGAGCTACCCGCGTGGCAACGCAGCGTCGTCACCGCGTCGCGCGTTTCCCCCTGGGTTCGCCTGACGGGTGCAGCCAAAGCGCCGGTGCGCCTAGTGCCGGGCAACGGGCTGATGCAGCAGAGACGACGCTGCGACCATGACTTGGCTAGCTGTGCGCCTGATCTGACGGGCGAGCGCTCGTCCTGGCGCCCGCTAGGCATTCTCCTCCAGTTGTCACGCGGCCGGCGCGCAGCTTGGCTTCTCCTTTAGCCGTCTGGGCCTTGTGCCTCTTGAATGCTCACGGTGGTTCCCCTTCCCGCGGGATTCTGTCTGCCACGGTTAGGCAGGCGATGGATGCTTAGGCGGGTCAGTGTCGTCGCAGGAACATGACGGCCAGCACGATGATGACGATCACGACAATTGTTCCGAAGCCGATAAACATGGGTTACTCCTCTCCCAGTAGTCGCGTCGACTGGTGTCGTCACAGTGTCCGTGTACGCGGCGCTCAGCGAGAATGGCGGCGGCAACTGTGTCGCGGAGCTCAGTATTGGCCTGGGAGATCGTCGAGGCTGTTCCAGAAGGCGCGGTAGCGCTGCAGCGCGACGCGCATTTCCTCGGTTCCTGCATATTTGGCCTGCCACGCCAACTGCATGGAATGCTGCCGTTCCGTGAAGGACTGAATGAGTTCGTCGATCCGGTCATCGACGAGACCGGCGGCCCGCTCGACCGAGGCGCGCGGGTCGTCGACGAACATCGCCTGGATCTCGTTCCACGGCCCGGCCTCGCTTGCGGCGTCAGCGGCGCGCTGTGACTCAGCAACGGGCTCGGGCGCCATGAACACCGCCGAGACCAGCTCGGGGTCCCCGGAACTGCTGTCCGCCATCGCCGTCTCGTCCGCGCCATCGCTATCAGCGGAGAAGCCCGGGTAGTCAGACGCTAGGGAGGTTGCTGATGCACCGTCTGCTGGCGCTGCGACGCTGACCGGAAGCATCGCGGAATCCTCGTTCTGGGTCTGGTCTGCGTCGGTCTCGGCGAGCTGAACGTCCGTCTCGGCCGCGTCACTCACTGCGAAACCGGCAGCTGGGTCCGCCACCGTCAGGTCAGCGTCCGGTTCGGCCAGGTCAGGCTCGGCCACGGCTAGCTCAGCCTCCGGCTCCGCCAGGCTTTCCAGCACCACCTGGTCGTGGTCCTGCATCAGCTGGCCATCGTCAGTCTGGTAGGTCTGTGAGGTCATGTCGTCAGCTCCCTGTATTCGTTGGGCTGAGCTGCTCTTCGGTCCGGTCGGCGACAGGATCGACCACAGCCAGTTCGGGCTCGCTATCGGGTACGTGCATGTCGTCCGCCTCGGTCAACGGCCCCGACTCAGCAGCAGACGATCCGTTCGCTGCCGCGACGGGCTCCCTGGCGGGCTCTCCGACGAGGTCACGGAACAGGGCACGGTAGTTGATCATGGCCAGGCGCAGGTCCTCGGTCGAGGCAGTGCCAGCAGCTGCGTTCCGGCTGGTCTCCTCGGCTGCCCGGTAATGGCCGAGGGACGTTGCGTGCTCGACCGACAGGTCGGCCAGCATCTGGTCAGGATCGTCGGCCGGATATCCGAGCTCGCACATCACTTCCACTACGAGCAGTTGCGAGGATGCGACGGCATCCTCCGGGGTGTCGACGAACTGCTCCTGGATGGCGGCCCACTGGACTGCGTAGCCGGCCCGAGCTGACTCGGTGAGCGGCTGGATGTGCAGGTCCTGCACTCTTTTCTCGCGTCCCGCCAGCTCGGATTCTGCCTTGAGCTTGCTGTCGCGCTCCTCGGCCAGCAGGTCGTACTCCGGCCCGAAGCGCTGCCGGAGCCGGCGCCGGCGCCGGACTGCCGTCACGCCGATCACAAGGACGGCGACCACGATCACGACCGCCACGATGGCGATGGTCACTGTTGACATGAGATTCATCTGCCTTCATTTTGAGAGACCGCTGGCCGTCACCTGGCCAGACGGGAGGCGCCTTGCGGACGCGGTAACCGGATGCTGAGTGCGTCGGCTGAGCGGGCTGCGAGGGAGGGCGCTGCGGGCCCGGAGAAGTGTCCTTGCGAGTCTCCACCGGTATGCGAACCAGCCCCGGGTGGGATCGCCGCTACCGCTAGGCCTGCGCGGTGATCAGCTGATTGGCGGGCGGCAGGACGGGCGCTCTCGGCAGGGGCCTGCGCCAGGTGCGGAGGTCGAGAATGCCGTTCTGCAGGTGGTGAAGGCGGAACAGGCGAGATTGTCTTCCGGCGCGTAATCCCGGTAGCTGGCGGCGCGATCACGCTCACACCGACTCCTCAGTCAGTCAATCAGGTAGAGGTACGCGGTAGTCGGTCGCGCTGAATAGAGCGCGATGAAAGGATTCCGCCCGTCCGCGCTATAACGTCTCGCTCGCACAGGTCCGGCCTTGAAAAAAGAAAAACCGGGCCCTTGCTGATGCGTTCGCGGAATTACGCGGGCACGCTGGCCTGGGTCCGGAGCTTTGGCTTTACTATACGCCTTTCCGGCTCTCGCGCAATGCCGGCTCCGGAGCCAGTAACGGCAAGGTCAGCGGCGTCCACTTCGCGGTGACCGGGGCCACGGCCGTCAACCATGGCTGGAGCGAGGTGCTGCGCGCCCGGACGCCGGTCGTGCTCGGCGCGGTGGCCGGGCTGGCCTTCCTCGTACTGCTGTTCTCATTCCGCTCGGTCTTGCTACCGCTGACCTCCATCGGGCTGAACCTGCTGTCGGCCGGTGCCGCCCACGGCCTGATCACGCTGACATTCCAGGACGGCCGGCTTCAGGGACTGCTCGGCTTCACTAGTTACGGCGCGATCGCCCAGCGGGTGCCGTTATTCATGCTCGTGTTCCTGTTCGGGCCGAGTATGGACTACCACGTCTTCATCCTGAGCCGGATCCGCGAGCGGTGCGCACGCGGCATGAGTACCCCGGACGCTGTGACTTCCGGCAAGGCCGCCAGCGCCGGAGCGGTGACCAGCGCAGCCGTCATCATGGTGGCAGTCTTCTCGATCTTCGCAACGCAGTCGTTCGTTGATGTCAAAACGCTCGGGGTCGGCCTGGCCTTCGCCTGCTAGTCGATGCGACGGTCGCGCGCGGGATCCTGCTGCCGGGGGCGATCACCCTACTCTGCGAGCGCAGCTGTTATCCGCCCAGGTGGCTCGGCTGGCTGCCGGGCGGCAGCTAGACGTGCCGGGGACGACGGCCGCCGGCTTCCGGGCGTGTAGCCCACGGCAGCGGCGCCGGTATGGCAGGGCCGGTCCCAGTGAGAATCGGCTTGGAGCAGCGCAGTTCGATTCCGGCCCGGCGCTTCGCCGTCGCCGTCTCGGCCCGGCAGAACAGCTGTCGGCGAGGAGAAACCGAGCGGCTGAAATCCGGTAACACGCGGCAGCCGCCCGGCGATGCCCGTACCGAGTCGGTTCTCCGCCTCCGGATCCGGCGTGCCGAGGCGGGCAGTCACCTGGCCTGGCGCCTGCCGGGCCGGCGCCGCATCCGCAGGGCGGCCAGGACGAGCGCGCCAAGGAGGAGGGCGATGCCGATGAAGAGCAGGTACAGCAGGCCCTTGACGACCACGCCGAAGATGCCCAGCACGATCGCCGCGATGACCAGCAGCAGGAACAGGGCAATCATGAGATCCTCCAGTCAGGCTCGCAGGTCAGCGGCGGGCAAGCAGCCGCGCGCCGCCAGCCCTCGGCTGATAGGTCAGGCCGTAGTGGCTGAAAATCGCTTCTTCGTCACCCGCCGGCAGCTCTCCGTCGGTGCCGATCGACGGGGCGTCTCTTACCTGATTCTTGTCGTAACAGACCTTGAGGTACCCAGGGCCCACGGTTGCCTGGTTCAGTGGAACGAAAACGAGCCGGTGCCGGGTTGGCAGTCCCACCTTAACCGTGGCGAACGACGGCAGGTCGGTGCCGGTGTCGACGTAGACGGCCTCGAGTTCCCCGATCTTGTGTCCGTCGGGGTCGATCACGTCGTGGCCGCGCCATTCCCGGATATCGCCTGCCTCGAACATGCTAATTCTCCCTCCCTTCCTCACGCACCCGCGCACGGGTGTCCTATTAGGGCACGGCCAGGTGTAGCTCGCGAAGCCGGTCAGTGCATGGGCATTGTGTCTAACTTGATTGCCGGGCCGCGCTGGCAGTGCGCGGCATGGCTTTCCGACAACATGCCAGCTGCGGCCGCGTGTGCGCCCGCGGGGCATGTTTGCGGGGTGGGTATCAGCCCGCTCGCCGCCAGCAGGGCCAGCAGGCTGATCACCACGAGCGGAAGTACTATCGCGCGGAGCATGGCCTGGTGTCCACGGCCCGGTACCTGCTCGGTCCCTGGCATTGCCTCGTGGCGCGTCAGCATGGTGAAGAACGCGAACCGCAACCCGAGGCCGGGATCCTCGGCCACGAGCGTCTGGCCGATCCGGTTCAGGGCCCTCTGCCGGCGCCCGGGCAGGCTCATCATGGCTCTTCGAAACGTGCAGGACCAGTGCCATAACGCGCTGCCACGGCGCCGGAGATGGTCGTCCGTCGTGTACTGCTGGCCTGAACGCTGTCCGTCGGCTTGCATCGGTCACCGCACGTCGTGGTTGCTGTGATGGTCTGCGGCAGCGCGCGGGCTGCCCGGGCGGGCGCTGTGCTCGCGTGCCCTGGCTGACGGTCGCATGGCGTGGCGTTCCTCCTGGGTGGTTCCGCCCCAGATGCCGGCCTGCCCGGTAGCCAGAGCGTAGGACAGGCACGCGGCGCGTACTGCGCACCGGAAGCACACCGCCTTCACGGCAATGACCTGTGCTAGCGCAGGGCCGGCCGCGGCGATGGGAAAGAAGAGCTCGGGGTCTTCGCCTTGGCATGCGCCCCGCGGCATCCAGCCGGGGGAAGTGCCAGAGAACTCTGCTGACAACATGACAAGCCTCTTTCGGGCGGCCCCGCGACGAGATCATCACCTGCTCCTGGGCCGGTGTGCGGAAGTCGGACAGGTCACTGGGTCAGGCACGACGCCAGGGCCGCTCAGGCGCGTCTTGCCTGCCGATGGCCTGGCTGGCGGGGAACGTCCGGACACTGACGGTCACCAGATGGCAAGCAACAGCAGGATGGGACTGCCGGTCGTGACTCACTCCGCCGGAGCGGACGCGCCGGCATGCACGTCAAGGGCGGGGGAGACGTCGGCGCCGGGTGCATCGGCCGGCACGTCAGAGACGGCGGAGATGGCGGCCAGGCTGGGTCCGGACGCGCTCGCCGGAACATCGGGGACGGGCGAATCTGAGTGTGCGGCGGTCTGGGCGGGAGCGAGCCGGCGCCTGAGGTCGCGGAATCTGCTCTTGCGATTGTTGCCTCCGCTGACGTGCGGGTCTTGGGGGGGAGTGCTGCTGCTCGGATTGCCGGTGGTGTCGGCGCGGGCGGTGTCGCGCTGCTCGATCAAGTCGTCGCGTTCCTGGCTTGCCGCCGCAGTCTCGCGCCGGGACAGCCGGAGCCTGCGGGTCGCGGCGCTGCCGCGCCGGCGTCTGCGGCGCGCGCCGGCTAGCAGGAGGCTGAGCCCGAGCACGCCGGCCGCTCCGACGACGATGCCGGACAGGAACAGCGTGCCGGCCGAGCCGGTCAGGTGGTAGCCGAGCACCGAGAAATGGGCGACCGCGTGCGCGGTGCCGCCGTTGCCCAGAACACCGGCCACGCCCACGACCAGGGCAGCAATCAGGATGGCGAGCCCGAGAATGATGATCATGGCAGCTCCGAACTAGGTTGGAAGGCGTGGGCTCTCTGAGGGGACGCCAGGGGCAGCCCGAGAGCCGGAGAGCCCCGCGGCAGCTATCAGCGGCGCGCGAACAGGCCGCGTCGGCTGGACGATCGGCCGCTGATCAGGTGGTATGCCAGGAGCAGAACTGCCGCCCCGGCGATGGCGGTGAGCCAGGTGGACAGGTTGAAGAATCCGTGGATGGTGTGGATGTGGAAGAGCTTGGTGGCGATCCAGCCGCCGAGCAGTGCCCCGACGATGCCGATGATGCAGGTGAGGATGAGGCCCTGCTGCCTGCGGCCGGGGATCAGCATGTTGGCGATGAGGCCTGCGGCCAGGCCTAAGACGATCCAAGCGATGATGCTCATAACTGACTCCTTAGCCAGTTGGTCGGTGAGGTAGGCGGCAAGGCAGTCATGCGCGAGCGGATCGTGGTGGGCGAGGACTTCGCCCGCGATCTCTCGCAGTCGGCCGGCGTGCTGCCCGGCAGGGTCGGGGCACGGATAGAAAAACTCCGGGCCCCCTAGTGCACATCCGCGAACATCGCGGATGCCGCTACCGAGGTCCGGAGCAACAACGCCAGCCTACGCGCCATTTCCCGCGCGCGCAAAAGAGCGATCCCGCGGCCGATGACCGGCCCGTCTCGCCGCGATCAGCTATGCGCGGACAGCCTTCAGCTGGTCTGGCCGAGTCTAGGCAGTCACCTGCGGACACGACCATCCTGAGCCGTATGACATTGCTCAGTAGTAGTGCCTGCGGCCGCCGACGGAGTGGCCGGCCATCCCGAGCAATGCCAGGATCGCGCCGGCGATACCGACGATGATGCCGATCGTCCCGATAATGGCGACCCCGGCGACGAATCCGATGATGAGGAGTATCACGCCGAGAATGATCATTTGGTGCTCCTGGCATTTTGGAGCCGCCATCCTGGACGGCGGGACGGGGGGTCTGGTGCTGGTCAGGCGGCGCCGCCTGCGGCGAGCAGTGTTTGTGATGGCATGGCCAGCAGCACGGGGCTCCCGGCCGCAGGCGCGATCGCTACGGGGATTCGTCCGGCGATGCCGGATGCGTCGTCGACGCAGGCATGGACTGTGAAGACATCGATCAGGCGGGTGACGGCGAGCATCCGCAGCACCTGCAGCTGCGGCGCGGCAAGCAGCAGGTCAAACCCGGCGCGCCGGGCGTGCTGCCGCGCGTGTACCAGCGCTGCCAGGCCGCTGGAGTCGATGAACTCCAGGCCTTCCAGGTCGACAATGACAGTTCGTCCGCTGGCCGCCGCCACGGCCAGCGATGCCGCGACCTTCGCCGCTTCTGCTACGTCAAGCTCCCCGCGCAGATCGCGACCGGCGCGGGGCTGACTGCCGTGCGCATGCCTGCACGCATGCTGCTGATCCTGACTGGCCTTTGTACTGTCGGCATCGCCGCCACTCCGGAACCGGTCACGGGGCCGACCTCGCGCCACCTCGCCTTTGCGGTGAGCTGCGTCGTCACGACAGCGGTCTGGCCGGTACTTGTGGCGCGGCGCGGGCGGGGGCAGTCGTGGATCCTCGGTGTCTGCGGCTGCGCGGTGGTGACGGTGGTCTTCGCCGGGCTGTCGTGCTGGCTGCTGATCGCAGCACGGTACGGCGGCGGTGACCTGGGCATGGTCGAGCGGCTGACGTCGGCGGTTCAGGTCCTGTTTCCGCTTGTCGTCGCGCTCGCCTTGCGGCAGACCGCACAGGGCGCAGGCAACCAGCGACGCTCCGCTGACGGCTCCCGGGCCGAATGTTTGACGCGCGGGAATAAGCTGCCTGATCGGTGGCGACCGCTCGGACACCCCTCTGGCCGCACGGTTGAGCATCTCTAGGCGCGGCACGGCCTGGCCCCGCCACAGTGGTCAGAGTTCCGTGTTCTGCGACGGTCCTGTGTCGATCGAGGGCTTGAGCCATGAGCCAGGGCGGGGCTGTGCCTGCGCAGTGCGCCTGCCAGGCTCACCAGCAGCCTGCTGGGGCGTGGCGGTCGCTGCGGTCCGGCTGGGGATGAGCGCTGTCCCGTCGATGATGGACTGGGCGACATCGGCGAGGCGGAGGTTGCGGTTCCTGGCGAACTCCCGCATGAGGCTGAATGCGTGGCTCATGCCGAGGCCGAGGCGCTCGGCGAGGATGCCCTTGGCCTGCTCGATCATGACCCTGCTGTTCAGCGCGGTCTGCAGCTGCTCGGTGAGGATGTCACTCCGCTGCATGCTGCGCTCGTGCAGCAGGCTGATGGTCGCCACGTCCGCTAGCGCCTGGCCGATGCCAACGGCGCCCGGGTCGAGCGAGCCCGGTCCGGCGCGGAACAGGTTCAGGGCGCCGATGACCTGATCGCGTAGCCGCATCGGCAGCGCCTGCACGGCGGCGAAGCCAGCCTGCTGCGCGGAGGCGGCGAACCGGGGCCAGCGGTCCGCTTCAGCAGACAGGTCGGCTGCCGAGCGGGCTGGCCGGACCGGAAGCAATCCAGGCACGGGCCCTGGTCGTTCTGCAGCTGGAACAGCTCTAGCAGCCGGGCGGCCTCGCTGGAGGCGGCCACCACCTGCAGCTCGCCGTGCGGGCCGGCCAGCAGGAGCCCAGCCGCGGAAACGTCCAGCAGCTGCACGCTGCGGTTAGTCAGCACGTGCAGGAAGTCGATCATGTCGAAGCCGGCGACCATCGTGTCGGTCAACTCGACGAACGTCGCGCTGAGCAGCTGTCCGTCCATCCGCCCTCACCCTCAACGAAATTCAGCAGGCAGCGGTGCCGCCCGGTGAGAGCTTCACGACTCACCATCGAAAGGGGCGGCTGCAGTTAGGCAGAAGCCGTCAGCGGACGACGATGTCATGGGCAACGTCAGTCAGCCGCAGGTCATGGCAGAAGCATAGGCCCGCAATCGCGTGAATGAACGCACCCGTGACGCCGATCTTCACGGCCGGCTACACGTGCTGGGAACAGGCAGACCGTTGCTCGGATACAGACTCGGTGTACGCACGTCGGGCCCGCATCACCGCGGCTGATTCCCCAGTGGTCCGTGGCCTTCGTGCCCGGAATGGAGCACGCGCCGTGCACCTGCGCGGCCGCGCTCTGTGCCTGACCGCCGGTTGCCTCAGGTCGCTTCCCCCGTTAACCTGATATTGCGCGATCATCCCGTCTTATCAGTACGGGCCCGATGACCGTGTAGCCGAAACCACTCCAGCCCCCGGTGGCACGCCTGGTGCGACCGGAGGTGGGGCATGCGCGGGTTGTGGCTGGCCGGAGGGCACGGCACGCGGCTGCCCTTTGCCGGTGGCCTGGCGACAAGCACCGAGAATGCGCAGCCACGCGCCAGCAGCTCACGAGGCCGGCCGGTCGTCATCATCCCAGGCGGCGCCGCCACGGCGGTCGTGCTGGCTGGGCCTTTGCCGCCGATTGAGCGTCGCGCCAGCGCGACCGGCGGCTCGGCTCGCCTGCCGGTACCGGCGGCGGCGCGGCTCGCGCTGACCCGGACGGCCTTCCTTCCGGCCGTCGGCCCGGCCGGCATGACCACCGTGCTGCGCGGCAACTGCCCCGCCAGCGCACATGACCGCGACACCTCATCGCGCCTGCCTATGCGATCGCCATCCGTACCGTCAAGGACGCTCGTGACCGACATCACCGGATTCTCCCAGGCCGGCCACGACCGGATAGCCGAGCTGCCCGCTACTGCCGACGGCAGCGCGCGGCACATCGCTGCAGCCCTCACCTGGATGGCCCTGGGAGCCTGCCGGGGCGAGGATCCCGAGCTCTTCTTCCCCATCGCGGCCCAGGGATCAACGCTGTCCCAGATCAGCGAGGCACGAGCCGTCTGCCGACGCTGCGCGGTCGCCGCGATGTGCCTGGCCTATGCACTGCAGACCAGGCAGGCCGGCATCTGGGGAGGAACCACCCAGGAGGAACGCCGCGCCATGACCGAACAACACCATCGGCAAGTACCCGCAGCGCCTGCTGCACCGGAAACGGCGCGTGCAGGAGCTAGGTCCGCCAGCGAGGGACCACGATCATGATCGGTACTGGGTCACAGGGCCGGCAGCGCAGACAGGAATCTGGACGTCAGCGATCGCCAGACAGTTATTCTCACACCCCGCTATGGCGGGCATAGGCCTCGGAGGCCCGTAATGCGCATCGGATCGATAATTCTCGTCGTGTGGCTGATCATCGGCGCTATCGCGGGTAGCCAGCGCCACTACTACAGCGGGTCCAGCACGAGCTGCGCCAAAACGGGCACCATCGCGGTCACCGTTCTCGCCGGTCCCCTGAACTATATCGGTGTGAATCCGAAGATCTCTTGCCCGACGCCGAAGCCCAGCGCGTAAGCCAAGCCGCCTAAATCTTTCTCACATGTAGCACGCGAATGGATGCCTGATGCTCGCCATTATTGCGGCCGTACTATTTGTTGTCGCATTCTTGCTGAACGCTACGAGCACGGCGACTAGTGCCGTGTTCGCACCGACCAGCCTGCTGCTGGTCGGGCTTGCCTGCCTTGCCCTCCACCTGGCGGGCGTTGGTACAGGCTGGAAGGTACCCAGCCGCGGACGGCGTCGCTGACGACAAGCGGCCAGCTAACCTCGCTGACCGAGGTATCGCCGCCGCTGTGCCTGTGCTGGCCAGCCCGGGCCGGGCCGCTGCAGGATGCCGAGTTGCAGATGCTCGCCTCAGTGGTGGGGCTCGTAGGTGAGGAGGTCGTCGGCTAGCGTCGGGGCGCCGTGGTCTGGGGTCAGCGCGGCCTGCTCGCCACCTTGGTCCGCTGTGATGAACGGGACGCCGAGGTCTTGGGACTGTCCAGGGCGGACCCAGCGTCGCAGCCAGTCGTGGTCGGGCCGGGAGCGCGCGAGCCGGGGCAGCAGGAGTCCGAGCCCGCCCGCGAGGATCAGGATCACGCCGACGATCTGCAGGTTGAGCCAGTGCGGAGAGCCTGATCTGAGGGCGAACAGCAGGATGGCGCCGGCGGTGAGGAGGAAGATGCCGGTGCCGGTGCGCATCGCTGGCCGCCTGGCGGGCGGCGGCTGGCCGGGCGGATCACCGGGCTGGCCGGGCGCGATGATCCTGTTCATCGGTGCGCGAACCAGCCGCTATGCCGGGATCTGCCGGACTGCCCCGTGACCATGATGCCAGGCGAGCAGCAGGGCGGCTGCCCCGGCGATGGTGGTCAGCCAGCTGGTGCCGTAGAACCCCGGCAGGGTGTGGATGTGCAGCAGCTTAGTGGCGGCCGAGCCGCCCAGCATCGCTCCGGCGATGCCGATGAGGCAGGTGAATATCAGGCCCTGCTGTCTCCTGCCGGTAATGAGCATATTGGCGAGCAGGCCCGCGGCCAGCCCCAGGACGATCCAAGCGATACCTATAACCGGCTCCTTAGTCAGTCACGTGTGATGCGTAGACGGTGGTGTTGCCTGGCTGGTCACTAAGGAAGAAGGCCGGCGGTGGTTCCAGGGCACTGTGCGGCGTTCTGTCGGGCCCGTCGGGGGAGCGGTCATATGGAGCCCAGGAGTTGGCACGGGCCTTGCGCAGGCCGCGTCGCATAATCTGGCGCAGCCTGCTGATCTGCGTGGGTCCTGCGGCGACCGTCAGGAGGGAGCCGGCGATGGCGGCCAGGACCAGGGCCCCGGCTAGCGGGAGTACGAGGTGCACTCCCAGGAAGCTGATGTTCGCGGCGTGCAGGTTCTGGATGATGAAGATCACCATCACGATGAGGGCGGCCAGGCTCGCGATCAGCGTCGTCCGCATCGGGCTGGGCCGGGTCTGCATTGGTGCGTGCGTCCCCGCCGCCGATGGGGGCGGCGACCGGGCGGGCCGGCTGGCTGAGGCGGGCAGGAACGTACTGGTTGTGCCCTGTGGTGCGACTGGTTCGGTCATGGCGGTACTTCCTTCACGAGTGGGATCGGCTCGCTGCGGCCGGAAGCCGTTCCCTTTGCGGGCCGGACGGCCAGGCGAGGAGTCTCTGGCGGCTCACCCCGCGACCGCAGGCGAGCGAGCGGGGACTTCCTCGGCGGCCGTGGCCTCCGTGGCGGTGGTCTGGTCGGCCCGTGCTTCTGGCTGCGGGGCAGCGGGCATGCGGGCATGCAGGCGCAAGGGCAGGCCGGGCGCGCGGGGACCGGCATCGCTGCCGTTCCGGGCCGTGCCATCCTCACCCGGCGTGCTTGCGGTGCGGGCACGGGTGGTGTCGCGCTGGCCGAGCAGGTCGTCGCGGTCTTTGCTGACGGCGGCGGTCTCGCGGCGGGACTGCGCCAGCCCGCGGCGGGCGTCGCGGCCCCGGCGGGAGGTACGGCGCGCTCCGGTCAGCAGCACGCTCAGGCCGAGGAGGGCCAGCGCGCCGACGACGATGCCGTAGAGGAACACCGTGCCGGTGGAGCCGGTGACGTGGTAGCCGAGCATCGAGAAATGGGTGATCGGGTGGGCGTGGCCGACGTTGGTGAGGACGCCGGCCACGCCGGCGATCACCGCGGCGACCAGGATGACGAGCCCGAGAATGACGATCATGGTGCCCTCCGGGTCTAAGCTGTAGACCTACAGTAAATCACAATGGCAGAGCAGTGTCTACGTCGTAGACCTACGTTGGCGGCCTTGAGTGATGACTCGTTACAGGTCACGGCAGGGAGGGTGCTACGCAATGACCACGCAGACCTCTGGCGGCGACTCCGCCAGCAACGGCCGCGGGAATGGCAAGGTCACCAGGGATGCGGTGCTTGCCACCGCGCTGGAAATCATCGACCGTGACGGTGCCGACGCCCTTTCCATGCGCGGCCTGGCCCGCGCCTTTAACCGTGACCCGATGATCTTGTACCGGCACGCCCGAACAAGGCCGCCCTGCTCGACGGCGTCGCCGAAACCGTGCTCGCCCGGCTCCACGTCGATGCGTCCGACCCGGATTGGGCGGGCCAGCTGCGCGCTGTCGCCCGCAACTACCGGGCATTAGCGCTAGCCCACCCGCACGTCGTGCCGCTGATTGTCACGCGGCCGCTGGCCACCCCGCTCGGGTTGCGGCCGCCGGGTACGCTGCGTCCGCTCGAGGACATCCTGGCCCTGCTCACCCGCGCCGGGTTCAGTGGGCCTGAAGCGCTGCACATCTACCGCGCGCTGTTCGGGTTCCTGCACGGCCACGTCCTCAACGAGCTGCAGGAACTCGTCGAGAACCCCGACGAGACCGACGACCTGCTGCGGCTCGGCCTGCACCGGCTGCCGATCGGAGAGTTTCCCGTGCTTCGCGGGCTCGCGACCGTGCTCGCGTCCTACGACGGCGCCGCCGAGCTCGAACGCGGCCTCGACATGCTGCTCACCGGGCTCAACAGCGCGCTCCCGTCCCCGGGCAGGGGCCTGCGCAGCGGCACTCGGCCTGCCAGATGATTTCCCCGGTGGCCTATGAGCAGCTCCTCGCCCCGGGCGGGAAAGAGACATCCCGACCATGCTCCTGGTTTTTCGCACAACATCAGCAGGCGCTCGGCGCTGTCAAGGCTCCTCGGCCGTGCCTGACCGCCCTGGCCCGCGGGGGCTCCGCCTCGGCGACGCTGCGCTCCAGCAAATGATGGCAGCTACGGAGAACAAGGCACCACAAAGATCAGCCTCATCCAAGTCCCCGCACCTCCGGGGGATTCCCCTGCGGCGCATCAGCGCCGCCGATGCCTTGCTTACTGGACGAGGTCAGGCATAGGTACGCAGCCCACGGCGAGGTACGCATGAACTTCGGTTTCGCGGTACCGGCGGTGGCCGCCCAGTGTCCTGATGGACGAGAGCTTGCCGGCCTTGGCCCAGCGGGTCACTGTCTTAGGGTCAACCCGGAACATTGCGGCCACCTCAGCCGGAGTGAGCAGTCGCTCGGGCTCTCGGCCGTCTTCCTCCATGAAGTGGCCTCGCCGGGTCGCGTAGGTCTGGGAGGTCATCTCGCTAGCTCCTTGCGCTGGTCGGACGGGCTGAGATGCCTGGCCGGTGTCGTCCGCGACGGGATCGCGAGCAGGCCGGCCCAGGGCTCAGCGGACTTTGCGGTCCTCCCGCTTGGGACGGGCGATCGCCTCTACCGTTGCGACCGATCCGGCAGCGGCCGGTCCGCGATCGCTACCGCGGCGGATCGTCCCGGTACAGGGTGCTGTCCTGGAGGTTGTGCGGCGTCTCGTCGCGGTAAGTGCGGCGTTCTTCGACGACCCGCGGCGGGGGCCTGCCGTCGTCATAGCTGGCGGTGCGGGCTGCGCGCCGCCTGTTCGGGTTCAGCGGGCTCCACACCAGCAGCGACAGCAGCAGGCCAAGCACGCCCGCGAGCAGCACGATGAGACCCACTGCATGCACGTTGATGCCGTGCGTCCGCGTCGTCGTCACGGCGTAACGCAGGATGGCGCCGAGGGCGATCAGCGCGATGCACGTGCCGGTGCTCATCACCCGCCCGCCCATGGGCTGGCCCGGCCCGGCCATCCCGCTCATCGTCCCGCCCCGTCGTCCTGCATGCACGTGCCGGTGCCGGCAACGCCAGCCGGACTGCTGTCGGCCGCGCTGAGAATGGTCATGTGCTGATGCTCATTATGTTCAGCCTCTATCGGGTATCTGATATCAAGGCCCGCGGGTTTCTGCAGCCTCTCGTGCCTCGCCAGCCATTCCGGGCATTAAAAAAACCGGACTCTGGCCGTTCCGCGAATATGCGGCGCAGCTGCCGTGGTCCGGAGCAATCTCAGGCTATCCGACGGTGAGTCCTGCGTCTACGGTTTATGTCGGCAATTAACGGAGGGGCGGGACAATCTAGAACATCTTTCGCTGGCTGCCGGCCGCTATCACGCAGCCGGCAACTTCACGCGGGCGAGGCGGTCCGCAGCTGCGCCGTGACCTCGGATACGTGAGCGCGCGTTTCATCGCCCCCGCGGAGGCGAGCGCGGTCACCGGCTACAAGGACATGGTCGTGGACAGCGAGTTCGACGACATTGACCTGACGAACGCCTTCTCCGGGCTGCCGACGAACATGATGCGCAAGTCGAAGATCGCGCAGGGACTGCATCCTGCTGGGTTCGGGCTTGGGCGGGGCACGTTCGCCATGGAGGCGGTCTCTGGCCAAGCCGAGCCTGCCGGGGCGTTACCCGGGACATCTGGAGCGCGGGGACACTCCGTGTCGGGAGGGCTTGACGTGCGGTCGTCGCGGAGGGCGTCAACCGGCTGGCCCAAGGAATACGCGCGGGCGCGCTGCCGCCGTGGCCCGCCTGGACTGGCCGCCGGAAGGAACGGAATATCGCGCCGTGACCACGACGCCAGGCCTCCGGTGCTTCCCTTTGGTGGAGCCGACCTGCATCGAAGGAGGTCCTGCCTGATGTCTGGGGTTGTGCTCGTGCACGGCGCGTGGCACGGGGCGTATTGCTGGGACGGCGTGCTGGCTGAGCTGCGGCGGCTCGGCGTGCAGGCGACGGCCGTCGAGTTGCCCTTGACTGGCCTGCACGCCGACGTGGACGCAGCTCGATCTGCGATCGAGGCGGCCGGCCCGTCGGGGGTGTCTCGGCTCGTGTATCTCGCCGCGTTCCTCACCGAGGCCGACGCGATACGCTCGCGCTCATCCGCGGCAAGCTCCTCGAATCCGTTGTCGTCGACGAGTGTGGTACTACCGTCGATCCGGCGGCCGCGGCCGAGATCTTCCACGGTGACGCCGACCCCGACACGGCCGCTGCGATAATTGCCCGCCTGCGCCCGATGCCGCTCGCCGCGATGGGAGCCGTCTGAGACCGAGCCGGCCACGACGGGGGCGGCCTGGCGGTCCATCCCGGCAACCTACGTGGCGTGCGCCAACGACCAGGCAATCCCGGTCGATGCGGCGGAAGATGGCGGCGCATGCGGAGGAAGTGGTCGAGTGGCCGACAGACCACTCGCCGTTCGTAACCCAGGCCATCGCCGAGCTGATTGCCGGCCACGTCGCCTGAGCCGGGATCGAGACGCAGCGGCTGTGAACTGCACTCGGTGGGCCGGCGCGATTGAGACCAGCGCGATGAAGGCGATCGGGAGGTGTCTGAGCCGGAGCGCTACTTGTCGCTCGCAGCGGCATCGACGCCGGACAGAAAGTCGTCGACTACTTCAACGTAGTGCGTCTGTTCCCCGACGAAGGCCGCATGTGAGCTGTTCTCGAAGATCACGAGCGCGCTATCGCAGATCCCTTCGGGCAGCCCGCCGCCCACCTGCAGGCGGCCCTGCCCGCCAGCCCGCTCCGCAGGGAGGCGAGCAGGTCTGCGTTGACCTGGTGCTCGAGGGCGGGCAGGTTCGATACCCTGTACTCGCGGCAGCAAATGCGTGCTTGGTGGCCGAGCGCTGGCCCAGCGGCCGTCAGGCGGACTGATCACCCGTGGCCGGATTCGGACTCATTTCTTTCAGTTCCTCCAGCACTTCCCCTACCGCATCTGCCAACTGCTGGGCCTGCTCGACAACCACCTCAGCCTGGGCCTCCGCGGCCTCGTCAGCCACTTTAAGTGCGGCGTTTCCGGCCTTGATCTCCGCGACCATGGCCTTGGCCTGGTCGGTCTGCAGACTCATGCCGGGCGGTCCAGCCTGAGCTGATGAGTCGGGATGCTGGCTGAGAGTAGTCATGTCTCTACAACTGTCCCAGGAAGGGTGTTCTACACATATCCGCGCATCAATATTCGGCCGCTCCTGGAGTATTTGTCAGCAGCGCGCTACCGGCCCGGCTCTTGAAGCGTGGTGATTACACTCTGATGGCTCGCCCGAACTCACCCAGAACTGCTGGCCCGGCTCATCACCGCAACCTTGCACGGGATGATGGCGCAGTGGCACCTAGCACCCGGCTCGTTCTCCTGGGATGAGGCCGCGCACGCCCTCGCCCCCGACCAGCGAAACAGCAGGCCGGCCACTCGTCACAAGGTCAGGCCCCAACACTGGGCGTATTCAGGATGCCCGTCGATCATGGCGCCAGGGTTCCCGCAGCTCCCGGCGCCAGCCGCACTTGGTGCGAGGAGTTCCCGGAAGCCCGACGCTGCGAGGAATGCCGGGGATTCCGTGTAATCCTTACCACCGGGATCCCGACCCTCGAGCCACGTATAGTCCAGGAGCCGCTGGACCTGTGCCCCGCGCAGCCGGTAGCCTGCCTGGCCCAACGTGGTGGGAACAGCGGGGGAACATTCGTCCGGGGATCGGTGATGGCGAGCGGTGACGGGAGGGGATGCTGCTGCCGCCTGACCAGCCAGAACGGGACTGGGGACGACGGTCAGAGAACCAAGGAGACTAGCCGCGCCGGTCTTCAAAACCGGTGGACGGCGCTCCGCACCGTCGGCGGGTTCGATTCCCGTCCGCCTCCGCCAAAAAGCCAAATGCCGTCTCGATCTTGCGCGGCCAGATGTAACAGCTAGTTGCTGCTTCCGGTGTTCCCGCAGCAGCGTGATTGTGCGGCCTTCGAGGACCCGGGCGCCATGGCTGGCTATTCGCCGAGCGTGGCGAGCGTCTTTCTGATGCTGGCGACCCGGTCCGCGTCCCACCGGATGTCCGGATCAGGTTCGATGAACGCCGACGCGATGCTGGCCAGGCCGAGGGCGGGAAGGGACCATTCAGCCTCGGCGGCGGCGCCGAACGGGCTTGCACGAGTCCGGTGCTCGGCGTTGTCGGGTAGGGACATGGCCGTGATGACCAGCCCGCGCATGGTCGCGTCGAGGAGCGCGGCCAGGTCCTTGAACGTGCTACCGGTCTCTGGCCGCAGCCGGTAGCCGAACAGGTGAGTCATGAGCTCCCATGCCGCTGCGACGCTCTCGATATGGTCGCGTTCGGACTGCGCGAGGGCAGCCCGGACCTGGCCGCGCAGTTCGTCGTCGGCCAGGCTCAGGTAGGTGGCCTGCAGGGCCACATACGTCCGCCACTCGGGTGAGCCGCGCAGCGCCTGGAAGTCGAGCAGGGAAAGCTGCCGGAACAGCTCGACGATCAGGGCGTGCCGCTGGCCGGGCGTCTCAAGCCAGTCCGCTCGATCGGCCACGATCTGCCTGATCAGCGCCAGCTCGCCGGCCAGAAGAGTCGGGGTGGCGGTGCGGGCCAAGTCCTTCACCAGGTCACTGAAGAACAGGTCCTTGTACGGCCAGCGGCGGTAGACAGTGCTGCGGGACACGTCGGCCGCGCGGATGACGTCCTCGAAGCTGATGTGATCCAGGCTCACGGTCAGCCCGCTGCCGGCCAGCATGCCCCGGGCAGCCGACAGCATGCGCTGTTCGGTCTCCTGGTCAGATAGCCGGCGCCCCCGCCGGGCCAGGCCAGTCGGTGCCAGGGAGTGCGTCATTCACTTCATCTGCTCTCGGGACTTTAGACTCTGTATCTCAAGTTTAGTACTTGCAATTCTCTTTCCACAGTAGCGCCACAGGCGACGGCGTCAATCGCCGCGCGGCATTCAGGAAGGAAGACCTATGGCTAGCTGGCCGTTCTCCGCCGACGCGCTCCGCGCCATGTACGCCACCGGCCATGCCGACGCCACGGCCGGGCGCCTGGCCCGCATGTGGGCCGCCGTATTCAGCCTGGGCCTTGCCCCAGCGCGGTGGGTCACGCTCGAAGTTCCCGGCCGTAAATCAGGGCAGCCAACCCGGTTCCCGCTGGGAATGGCCGACCTGGACGGCCAGTGGTTCCTCGTGTCAATGCTCGGCGGGCAGTGCAACTGGGTTCAGAATGTCCGCGCCGCTCACGGCCACGCCCTCATCAGGCACGGCCGAACCTCAGCCTGCACGCTGGCCGAGATACCGGCCGGCGACCGGCCGCGGGTGCTGAAGAGATACCTCCAGAAGGTACCGGGGGCCCGGCCCCACATCCCGGTAAGCCGGGACGCGGACATCAACGAGTTCGCCGCGATCGCCGCACGGTACCCGGTCTTCCTGGTCACTCCGGACGTGCCGCGCTCCGGGCTTGCGGCCGCCAGTCAGGCGATGCCAGGCGGGCAACTACGGAAGTGGAGCGGGAAGCCATGACCGAACACACAGACATCAGCGCTCGGCGGGCGCGTTCGCGCAGGGCACCACGGAAACGGCACTGGTGGCGCTGGGTACTGGCGGCGATTGCTGCTATCGCCGTCGTCCTAGTCGGCGCCGTCGTGCTCTACGTCAAGGCCCAAGCGTCAGCGCCGGCGCTAACACTGCCCACAGGTCCTGCCCGCCCGCCATCCGGGCCGCTGGACGGTACCTGGCACGTCGCCGGCGGCTCTGTGGCGGGCTTCCGAGTCAAGCAGACGGTGCTAGGCATGGGCACTTACATCGGCGGCCAGACCAGTGCCGTGACCGGAGCTATCGTGCTATCCGGTGACAAGGTCATCAGCGCGACGCTCCGCATCCAGCTCACGGCGATCAAGGTCAGTGGCAAGACCCAGCCCCAGTTGGCTGCGAGCCTCGGAACCAGCCAGCACCCCGTCGCAATATTCACCCTGCGGGCACCTGTGTCGCTGAGTCAGACATTTGTCGCGGGAGGCACCACCACGGTAAGGACAACTGGCCAGCTTGCGATGAACGGGATCACGCACCTGGCAACTGTTATTCTCTCCACTCGCCGTGACGGGTCCGGCCTGCAGGCAGCCGGAGCCATCCCGGTCACCTTGGCCCGCTGGGACATCAAGCGGCCGGCCGGATTCGGCTTCTTCGGCTCGCTCGCCAGCCACGGAGACGCCGAGTTCCGTCTTGTCCTCAACCGTTCGAGCTCTGCGGTGAAGTAAATGACTTGCTGATCGCGCCCGCTGAGCAGCGCCGGACGCATCGCCTCGATTCGACCGAGGAACGAGCTGATGCGCTCGCGGGCGTAAATGGCCGCGACGGTGGCTCTGGCTTGTAGTCGCATTGCGCCGTACGGTTGTGGCCGCCTGCGCCAGACTCGGTGCTAACGGTCGCCACTCGGGGTCGGTGAACTCGGCGACGGCATGTAGTCAGTGCGGCGCCGCCGATCGCAGGAGCCCGCGGCACCCGCTGGCAGTCCGCCGGCAACACGGCCAAGACTATGTCGACCTATCTCCTCGATCGCATCGAACACGATGCCCATATCACCGTCTACCCCGGCACTGTGGTGGCTGCGGTAAACGGCGACCGCCAACTCGACACTGTCGTGATCGAGGACCGTCTGACTGGCGAGCATACCGACGTACGCACGCGCATGAGTCGGACCCGGACTAGTACCCTCCGCCGCCTGAGCCCGATGACGGCTTGGACGCCGACGCGGAGCCCGATGCGGTGACCTCGTGCCAGATGCCGCCGGAGACGTTGAGCCCGTTCCCATTGTTCTGGCCAGGGGCCGTGTCGCCGGTATAGGTGTACAGAGGGTGCCCCTTATATGTGGCCTGCAACGAGCCGTCCGACCGTGTGATCGTGGTGAGCTTGCCGGTGACGCCCGAGCCTGCGGTCGCAGGTCCCTTCACTGGCGGCCAGATCGCGGCGCAGGAACCGTTGCAGTTCGACTTCGTGCTCGTATCCGGTACAAACGAGTACAAAGTGAAGCCCTTGGCATTGGTGAGCACCGTTACCCCGCCCACCTTCGCGGTCTTGAGCGCGGTCCCCGTCGACGCCGGGGCGCCGGAGTGGGTCGGGCTTCCCGAGCTAGCCGGGGCGGACGAGCTGGCCGGGGCGGACGAGGTAGCCGGGGCGGACGAGCTGCCTGAGCTGCCGCATCCCGCCGCTACCAGCCCGGCGATGGCGAGTCCGGTTGGTACCAGCCATCTCTTACTCATTGAAATCCCCCCGTTCGATTGCATAGGTCCTCGATGCCTCGGCCATGTACGTTCGGGCCAACGCGGTCATCGAACGGTCCGGATATGTAGAGACCCAGGCTGATCGAGCAGCCAGCGAACCCGAGGCACGATCACGACGACGTTCCCGATCGGGTAGTCGCCTACACTCCGGCAAGCCCCCGATCGGGAACGTCGCCAGGATCCTGAACTACCGCGAAGCCGCATGCCGCGATCGGCCGCGGAGGACCTTCAGCGCTCACGCTCCGTCACTGCAAGGACAACCACGCATGGCAGCGACGGCTGGCTGGTAGCTGTGTCCGCCGCTCCCACTACGGGCTAGGTCACAACGACTCCGGCGGGAACTGTGCCGTCGTGGTGTCAGGGAACGGGGCCGGCTCGAACGGCGGTCCGGTTGAGGTCGAGGTGCCGGAGGTGGCAGGGAGCGGGCCCGTGGACGTGCTCGGGAACTGGCCGACAGCGGTGGGGTACTGGCTCAGGTCGGGTCGGCTCGCGGTCGACGCCTGGTACCCCCCGTAATAGTCGTCGGCGCCAGCGACGTCCTTGGCTGCCAGCAACGAGAACCTGCCCATGGCGATGCCGCCGACGGCCAGTATCAGGATGCCGAGGCCGGTGAACAGCGAGACCGTCTCGAGGTAGGACCGAAGCGGGCCCGATGTCCCTGTGCTTATCGGGCCGCCGAAGCTGACGAACCTGTTGAGCACATTGAGGTCAAAGCCCGGGCCTGCGAGGAACCACACGCCGCCGAGCGCCGCGATCAGACCGCCGCCGATGCCAACGCCGCGGTTGCGGGTGATGACGACCAGGATGCCGCCCACCAGCGCGGCCGCGCCCGGAATGACCGAGTAGTAGAGTCGGCCCGAGTCGTAGGCCCAGGCCTTGTCCGGCGTGTAGCCGAAGTGGAAATACGGGCCGATGAACGGCGCCAGGCCGCCCCAGAGTCCGAGCAAGATCAGCACTATTCCGCAGATGCCGCCGCGAGTGCGCGGAATCTGGCCCTGACTGTTCATGTCTGCTCACTCTCCCGTAATCGGATGTTTAAAGACTTGCACATGCACTGCGATCGCTGGTGGGTTCCTTCGGCAAAGTGCTGGTAAATCGGTCAGGAAGACCTGGGCAGGTCATGCCGGCAATTGCGTGCAGCCAGGTATGGTCGCGCTCGTGGACGTCCGCAGGCTCACTCCCCGCACGGACACTGTCCTGGCCGACCCCCGGCTGGTTGCAGCCGAGCAGCGGCTGGGCCGTGGGATCGTGCTCTCGGCCGTCCGCCGGGCGCAGGACCGAGCGCGTGCGGGCGAAATTGATCCCGCATCTGTGGCTGACACGGCCGCAGACAGCCTGCCGTCCCTCGCCGCGACGCTGACTCCGGTGCTCAACGCCACCGGGGTGTTGCTGCACACCAATCTCGGCCGGGCGCCGTTGTCGCACGCCGCCCGGGCAGCGATCCAGGCGGCCGCCGGCGGCGCCGACGTGGAGTTCGACCTGGCGTCCGGGCTGCGTGGTCGGCGTGGCCGCGGGATGCTGGCCGCGCTCGCCGCGGCCGTGCCCGCGGCCGAGGCCGTGCATGTGGTGAACAACAACGCGGCCGCGCTCGTGCTCGCCGCGACGGCGCTGGCAGCAGGCCGGGAGATCATCGTCAGCCGTGGTGAGCTCATCGAGATTGGCGACGGGTTCCGCCTGCCCGACCTGCTGGAGTCGACGGGCGCACGGATCCGCGAAGTCGGCACGACCAACCGGACGACGCCCGCGGACTATGCAGCTGCTGTCGGCCCGCAGACGGCGTTCGTGCTGAAGGTGCACCCATCCAACTTCCGGGTCGAGGGCTTCACTGCAAGCGCTTCAGTCGCCGAACTGGCGGCGCTGAGCGTGCCGGTCGTCGGCGACATCGGGTCCGGTCTGCTGGTACCGCATCCGCTACTGCCAGCCGAACCCGACGCCACCAGCTGGCTGACCGCTGGTGCTGCCCTGGTGACCGCGAGTGGTGACAAGCTACTCGGCGGCCCGCAGGCCGGCCTCCTGCTCGGCCGGGCTGACCTGATCGCCACGCTCGCGCGGCATCCGCTCGCAAGAGCGCTGCGGATCGACAAGCTGACCGTCGCAGCGCTGGAGGCGACGCTGGCGGGCCCGCAGCCGCCGGTGGCGGAGCAGCTGGCGGCCGACCCGGCCAGCCTGATCGAGCGGGCCGGCCGGATCTGTGCGGCGCTGGCAGACCTGCAGATTGAGGCCACGGTCGAGGCCACCGAGTCGGCGGTCGGCGGCGGCGGTGCGCCCGGCGTCACGCTGCCGAGTGCGGCCGTCGGTCTGCCGGCGACGCTCGCGGACGCGCTGCGGACGGGCCCTGCGGTGCGCCGCGGGGCCGTGCCTGCGGTTGTTGGCCGGATCGAGGACGGGCGGCTGCTGCTCGACCTGCGCGCGGTGGCGCCGGCCGACGACGAGCTGCTCGTGGCGGCCGTCGTGGCGGCCGCGGGCTGATGGCAGATCGGGGCTGAGGGCCATGCACGTCGTCGTGACCGCAGGTCACGTGGACCACGGCAAGTCCGCCCTCATCCGCGCGCTGACGGGTATGGAGCCGGACCGCTGGGCTGAAGAGCGGCGCCGGGGCATGACCATCGACCTGGGCTTTGCCTGGCTCACATTGCCTTCCGGCGAGCAGCTCGCGTTCGTGGACGTGCCTGGCCACGAGCGCTTCGTGACAAATATGCTGGCCGGCGCCGGTCCCGTGCCAGCGGTGCTGTTCGTGGTCGCCGCCGACGAAGGCTGGATGCCACAGTCGGCCGAACACCTCGCCGTCGTCAGCGCGCTTGGCATCAGGCGCGGCCTCCTGGCCGTGACCAAGAGCGACGTGGCCGACCCCGCGGCCGCGATGGCCGAGGCACAATCGCGAATCGCGCAGAGCAGCGTGGGCATGATTCCCGCGGTCGGTGTGAGCGCCGTGACGGGGGCGGGCCTTCCGGACCTCGTCGCCGCGCTCGACGATCTGGTGCGGAGCTTGCCGCAGCCCGATGCGGGCGCGCCGGTCCGCGTCTGGATCGACCGGGCCTTTAGCATGACCGGCAGCGGGACGGTCGTGACTGGCACCCTCCCGGCCGGCACCGTGCACCGCGATGACGAACTAGTCATTACGCCGTCCATGCGCCCGGTCCGGATCCGGGACCTGCAGTCGCTCGGCGCAACTGCGGAGACGGTGTCCGGTACCGCTCGGGTAGCGCTGAACCTGCGCGGCATCGGCAAGGACGTCCTGCACCGGGGGATGGCACTCGTCCAGGCCGGTCGATGGACGCTGACTGATGTGATCGATGTCCGGATCACCGCTGCGAGCCAGGTCGGCGACGGCGCCACCGCGGAGACTGAGCTCGGCTCGGACGCCAGGGGAGCAGCGGCCGGGTGGCTGGGTCCTTATCAGGGCCCTGACGCCACCGCTCTCAGTCACGTGGCCCGCGCCGTCACGCTTCACATCGGCTCGGCGCGCATCATTGCCCGAGTCCGTCCGCTCGGTCCGGGTATCGCGAGGCTGAGCCTCGCCGATCCGCTGCCGCTGCACGTAGGCGACCGAGTGCTGCTGCGCGACCCCGGCAGCCGTCGTGCGGGGGCCTGGCCGTCACTAGCTGGGGCGGTCGTGCTGGACGTCTCGCCGCCGCCGCTCGTTCGCCGGGGGGCTGCCGCGGCCACTGCGCGCGACCTCAGCACCTGGCCCGATGTGCCGACCGCCGCCAACTTGCTGGCGCGGCACGGTCTGATGCGCGCCAGCGTGCTGCTGGCCATGGGCGTCACCGATCACCCGCCTCCCGTCGCTGGCGAGTGGCTGACCGACCCCGACCACTGGCGGTCACTGAGCCATAAGCTCGGCGAGGCGCTCGCCGGTCATACGGCTGCGGAGCCGCTGTCCGCGGGCATGCCGATCGAAGCGGCCAGGGCCGCGCTCAGCCTGCCTGACCGGCGCCTGGTGATGGCGCTGGCCAAACCGCCGTTCCAGGTGTCCTGCGGGGCTCTGCAGATCATGAAGCCAGCCGGTCGGTCGAGCGGACCCGATCTGCCGGAGCCGGTTCTCGCCGCGGTCCGCGTGTTGCGCGCCGACCTCGAGTCCGCGCCGTTCGCCTCGCCCGATGCCGACAGACTGCGCAAGCTCGGACTGGATGCGCGGGGGATCGCCGCCGCCGTGCGGGCCGGGGAACTGATGCGGATCAGCGACCAGGTTGTGCTCGCGCCGGGGGCCGACGTGGCCGCCACGGCGGTGCTGGCGCAGCTCGAGCAGCCGTTCACCGCCGCGCAGGCTCGCCAGGCCCTCGACACGACCAGGCGGACCGCCATCCCGCTGCTGGAATACCTGGACTCGGCTGGCGTAACCGAACGGCTCGCGGACGATCGCCGGGTGGTGCGCGACGGCCCCGTTCCCTCCCCATCGCCTGTGCCGTCAGCATCGCCTGTGCCTGTGCGCGCGCCCGAGCCGTCGCCCGTGCCCGCCGAGTCGCTTGTGGCCGGGGACCCCTAGTGCGCGGCGAAGCGGGTAGCTGACCAGGCGTGTGCCTCGACCGGTGGCACCCCGGCTGCGATCCAGCGTGACAGCACCGCCGCGGTGACAGGCGCGTTAAGTATGCCGGTGCGGAAGTGGCCCGATGTCAGCCACGCGTTCGCCAGGCCGGGCACCATATCGATCACCGGTCGGCGGTCGGGATGCCGCGGCCGGAAGCAGCACCACTGGTATGCCACGCCCACACCGCGCAGGCTCGGCAGCACGGCAGCCAGCCCCGCCGTGATCGCGTCGATGACTTCCGGCTGGACGGCGGGGCTCTCGTCGCCGAGGTCGAACGTGCCGCCAGCCAGCAGCTGGCCGTCCTCGATCTGGGTGGCGAGCGGCGCCACAATGCCCGGCAGCTTGATGTCCGTCTGCTCGGTCACCAGCAGGTGGCCCTTGACCCGGTCAGACGGGATGTGCAGCGGCAGGCCATCGAGCACCGGCGGGCGCCCGGTCGCGAACACCACTACGCCTGGGCTGATATCGCCGGCTGACGTGCCGACGCTGACGACGCGTTCGCCGCTGATCTGCACTGATGTGGCGGCGACACCGGTGGCCACGGCCGGCAGGTTGGCGGCGAGCCGGGCCACGGCGCGCAGCGGGTTCACCCGCGCCTGACGGTGGATAAGCGCGCCTTCCATCGGTCGCGCCAGGCCGGGAACGAGCTCGGCTACCTGGCCGGGGTTCAGCCACTGGACAGCGCGAGGCTGGTGGGCCGCATAGCCGCCCTCGTGCGGCGCAAGCCCGAGCCAGTCCACCTCGATGAGCCCGACGCCGCCGGGCACGGACAGCTCGAGGTCACGCCACCGCTCTAGACCTGCGCGTTCCAGGTCGACGAATGGCTCGGGGTCACTCCACTGATGCGGCTCGGGGATCAGCAGGCCAGTTGCGCCCCCGGTGGCGCCAGCGCCCAGTCGGCCGGTCTCGATCAGGAGCACCTTGCCCATGCCGGCCTCTGTGCACGCCGAGGCGATGCTGACGCCCAGGATGCCGCCGCCGATGACGAGCACGTCCGGGTGGCTCCCGAGAACGCCGTCGTCGGCCCGGCCCAGCACGGAGCGCTCAGTGGCGGTGAGCTGGTCGCGCCAGATGGCGCGGTTCACGGTCATAAGACCATCCTGGGTGATCCGGCGACTTGCCCAACGGTAGCGCGGAACCCTGGCCGGGCCGAAACGTCCAGGCGACCTGACGTTCGCGGCCGGAAACGGGTCTCGTGAGCTGTTCGTGCGACGTTATGACCGGCTCCAACCGGATTTCGCCGACGACGCGAGGAGGTCCGCTCGCGATTGTTGCTGCAACGCCGGACCGTGCCGTATGCGCGCCTGTCAGTTTGCGGCCATAGGGTAGGGAAGGGTAGCCGCTGATAGCGGCGTGCGATGCTCGGCCGTGTGGCCAGCCAGAGGAGGTGGTGTCGTGCTCACTGACTCCTACGGGCGCACAGCCACCGACCTGCGCGTGTCGCTGACCGACCGGTGCAACCTGCGGTGCTCGTACTGCATGCCGGCGGAGGGGCTGGACTGGCTGCCCAAGCCCGAGGTGCTGACCGATGCCGAGCTGGTTCGGCTCGTCGGTCTTGCCGTCACCAGGCTGGGCATCACCGAGGTGCGGTTCACCGGCGGCGAGCCGCTCCTGCGGCGGGGACTAGCTGGCATCGTCGAGCGCGTGGCGTCCCTCCGGCCGCGGCCGGAGATCTCGCTGACCACCAACGGCATCGGGCTGGACCGGCTGGCCGCGCCGCTCGGGGCGGCCGGTCTTGACCGGATTAACGTTTCGCTGGACACGCTGTCGGCGGCCAACTTCATGAAGCTCTCGAGGCGCGACCGGCTCGCCGAGGTGCTGGCTGGCCTGGCCGCGGCGGCGACCACCGGACTAGCCCCGGTCAAGGTAAACACCGTGCTCATGCGCGGTGTCAACGACCACGAGGCGCCCGCGCTGCTGCGGTTCTGCCTGGACCACGGCTATCAGCTCCGCTTCATCGAGCAGATGCCGCTCGACGCACAGCATGGCTGGCGGCGTGACGAGATGGTGACCGCCGACGAGATCCTGGCGACGCTCGGCGGCGAGTTCGGCCTCGTTCCGGCCGATGCAGAGCTGCGCGGCTCGGCGCCTGCCGAGACATTCCTCGTCGACGGTGGCCCGCAGACCGTTGGCATCATCGGCTCGGTGACCCGGCCGTTCTGCGGTTCCTGCGACAGGATCCGGTTGACCGCCGACGGCCAGCTCCGTAACTGCCTATTTGCCCGGTCGGAGAACGACCTGCGCACACCGCTGCGGGCCGGCGCGTCCGACGACGAGCTGATAGCCCAGTGGCAGCGCTGCATCCAGGCCAAACTGCCTGGTCACGGCATCAACGATCCGGGATTCCTCCAGCCTGCCCGGCCGATGTCGGCCATCGGCGGCTGATACCGGACGGCTTACCCGTGACCGCGGCTGGCCTCGTTCCCGACTTCGACACTGTGATCCTGGCGGGCGGGGGCGCCTCCCGAATGGGCGGCGCGGACAAGCCGGGCCTGGTCGTTGGCGGCACACCGATGCTGGTCTCGGTTGCACAGGCCGCCGCTGCCGCTGGCACCAGCCGCTTGATCGTCGTGGGTCCGCTCCGGTCCGGCGCCGTGCAGGACGCCCTGACCGCGCTCGCGGCCCGCCGGCCTGGCTGGCTTGCCTGCGTCCGCGAGGAGCCGCCGGGCCAGGGGCCGGTAGCCGGCCTGCGGCGGGGATTCGCCGAGGTCAGCGCGCCCTGGCTGGTCCTGCTCGCGGCCGACCTGCCGTTCGTCACTGGGCGGCATTTGACGGCCATGCTGTCGGTGGCAGTCTCGACGCCCACCGCCGGGGTGGTGCTGGCCGAGGCCGACGGCAGGCCTCAGTGGCTGTCCGGATGCTGGCGGGCGAGCCAGATACGGGCGGCGCTGGCGTCTTACGACGGGCAGTCGCTGCACGGGCTGCTTGCGCCGCTCAGCCCGGCCCTTAGCCGGCTGGACTCCCCAGGGAATGCGATGCCCCCGTGGCTGGACTGCGATACTCCGGATGACCTAGCCGCAGCGCGCCGTGCCTGGCTGGCGAGCGAGGCGGATTCAGCGGATTCCGGAGGCCCGCGATGACGGTTCTGGACGACTGGATGGCCTCAGCCTGTGCCGAGCTGGGCATCGATCCCGCCACGGTCGACATTCGGCAGATACTCGACCTCGCGCGTGACGCCGCGCACCAGGTGGACCGGCCCGCGGCGCCAGTGACCGCTTTCCTACTGGGTCTCGCCGTGGGCAGCGGGATGGTCGCCGACGAGGCGACTGCGCGCCTGCGCGCGCTTGCGATGGCCTGGCCGGCCCCAGCGGCCCCAGCGGCGCAGGCGGATCGGCCGGATCGGCCGGATCGGCCGGATCGGCCCACGAGGGCTGGCTAACTGCCAACGCACGCCAGTCGGCAACCTATAGCTGAAAGCCGTGCCGTCACGCGACTGCTGCATATTCGTCGCGGGCGACAGTGCTGGTCTGGCAGACCCACTATCTGGCGCCGCGCTTCACGAGCCCTCTACCCCCGATTGCTTTCGGCACGGGCTTGCCATCGAGACACTAACGATATATCTTTGACCTATCAAGGAGCTACGGTGACAGTCCAAGAAGTGAACTGAGCGCAAGCCGGAGCTCGCATCCACACAAGGAGCAAGATCAATGCGATACGACGATGAGCGCGGCAAGCGTCGCGCACCAGGAAGATGGGAGCCTGCCGAGGACGGCGAGCGACGCCGCTGGCATGGCGACGGCGAGGAGAGGCATAGCGGCCGCGGCCGGAGTCGTAGCCGCCCGCACTTCGCTGGCCCGTTCGGGGGCCCGGGATTCCCGGGTGGACCGGGCTTCGTTCCCGGACCCGAGCTACACGGATTCGGTCCGTGGGGCCGCGAGCGCGGGATGCGCGGGCCCCGAGCCCGTCGCGGGGATGTGCGGGCCGCAGCGCTCGCCCTACTCGCTGAGCAGCCCATGAACGGCTACCAGATCATCCAGGAGATCGGTGAGCGAAGCGGGGGAGTCTGGCGGCCAAGCCCAGGCTCGATCTACCCGGCGCTCCAGCAGCTGGAGGACGAAGGCCTCATCAGGGCTGAGGCTGGCGAGGGCGGCCGGCGCGCCTATCAGCTGACCGACGAGGGCCGGGCGTACGCCGCGGCTCACCCGGACGAGCTGAACGCCCCGTGGGACGTCGTGGCCGGCAGCGCCGGCGGCGCCGCGGTCGAGATGCGCAGCCTGATCGGGCAGGTCGCGATGGCGGCCTTCCAGGTCATCAGCGCCGGTACCGACGCGCAGGCGGCGCAGGCACGCAAGCTGCTGACCGACACGCGCAAGGCCCTGTACCGGATCCTCGCAGCGGACGAGGACGAGACCGCAGGTGATGGAGAGTAACGCCGCACCGATAGCCGCCGGCCACGCGATTAGGCTCGTAGATGGCCGGTCCGGGACGGCCCGATCCAGGGAGGCAGCGGGGATGACAGCGCAGACCGGCCCTGTACAGGCAGGCACAGCGCAGGCAGGCACAATGCATGCAGACACAGTGCCGGAATCGAGCCAGTTCGGCGACGGCGCCGGGCCGGAGACCGTGATCACGGTCTCCGGCCTGGTCAAGCGCTACGGCGACGTCGAAGCCGTGCGCGGCATCGACTTCACGGTGGCCAGGGGCGAGACCTTCGGCTTCCTCGGCCCGAACGGGGCGGGCAAGTCCACGACGATCAAGATCCTCTGCACGCTCGCCAACGCGACCGCAGGCACAGCCAATGTGGCAGGCCACGATTCCGCGACAGAGCGCGACGCGGTGCGGCGCAACATTGGCCTGGTGTTCCAGGACACCACGCTGGATACCTACCTGACGGCCGAGCAGAACCTGCGCTTTCACGCCGAGCTCTACGGCGTACCGAGAGCCGCGGTGCTGCCGCGCATGCGCCAGGTACTGGACATGGTTGGCCTGTGGGATCGCAAGGACAGCCTCGTGAGCACCTATTCCGGCGGCATGCAGCGGCGGCTTGAGATCGCGCGCGGGCTGCTGCACGCGCCGCACGTGCTGTTCCTTGACGAGCCGACAGTCGGCCTTGACCCGCAGACGCGGTCGTCGATCTGGGCCTATATCAACGACCTGAAGAAGCGCGAGGACATCACGATCTTCCTCACTACGCACTACATGGACGAGGCCGAGCACTGCGACCGCATCGCGATCATCGACCACGGCAAGATCGTGGCGATCGATACGCCGGAAGCGCTCAAGGCGAGCATAGGCAAGGACCGGGTGCAGATTCACACGGCCGACGACCAGCGCGCTATCACGGAGCTGGCCGCGAAGTTCGGGCTCGAGGCGGCCGTGCATGACGGGGCCGTCACATTCTCGGTCGCCTCGGGCGAGCAGTTCGTGCCCAGGCTGTTCACCGAGTTCAGCGTCCCGATCCAGTCGGTGAGTGTGTCCAGACCGTCACTAGACGACGTGTTCATGTCCTACACCGGCACCACGATCCGGGACGCCGAAGGCGGCGCCGGCAACGAGTTCATGCGCAATATGCACAAGATGAGGTCCGGAGGGAGGCGGTAGCGATGGCAACCCCGACAAAGCAGATGCAGGCCGCGACTAGTCAGGCCAGCGAGTCCGCCACCGTCGATGCGGGCGCTGTCGTTGACCGGATTAGAGTGTCGGTCCCCGATCGAGGCTTCCGCCACGACCTGCGCGCCGTCAGCATCGTCTGGCGGCGTGAACTGATCAGGTTCCGGACCGACCGGCTACGGGCCATCACCGCGCTGGTGCAGCCGTTCCTATTCTTGTTCATTCTCGGCACAGGCCTATCGAACCTGGCCGGCGGCAGCCTGCCGCACACAGCCAACTTCGACTTCAAGACCTTCATCTACCCCGGCGTTCTGGCGATGTCGGTCCTGTTCACGGCTATCTTCTCGGCCGGGTCTATCGTCTGGGACCGCGAGTTCGGCTTCCTCAGGGAGATCCTCGTCGCGCCTGTCAGCAGAGGCGCGATCGTCGTCGGCAAATGCCTGGGCGGCGCCACGATCGCCACCTTCCAGGGCCTGATCTTCTTGTGCCTGGCCTGGTTCGCGCACGTACCGTACAACCCGGTGCTGATCCTGAGCCTGATCGGGATGCTGCTGCTGCTGTCGTTCACGCTGACTGCGTTCGGCGTCATGATGGCGGCCCGGATCAAGCAGTTTCAGGCGTTCATGGCGCTGACGCAGATGCTCGTGTTGCCGCTGTTCTTCCTGTCTGGGGCGCTCTATCCGCTGACCGGGCTGCCAGCCTGGCTCACGGTGCTGACCAGGCTCGACCCCCTCACGTACATAGTCGGCCCGATGCGGCACGTGGTCTTCAGCCACCTGAACGTGCCGCCCCAGGTCGCCACTCTCATCAACGCCCACCTGGCGCCCAGCATCACCTGGGCCGGCTGGGTCGTGCCGCTGTGGCTGTCGCTTGGCATCGTTGCGGTCATGGGCGTCGGAATGACCGCTATCGCCATTGCGGAGTTCAGCAAAACCGAATAGATATCGGAACGGGGCCGTCTCGATTCGCCTCCGCCGCAAAAGGTCGCGGTCGGCCCCGTTTCGGGACGCGCACGCCTGCCAGGGCGCGGCCGGACTCGCGCGTTACGGTTCGCCAGCGCCCTCCAGTCCTGCATTAGCGGCCGACCACGCTCCACCCATCCAAAACGCCCCGACGCGGCTTCATGGATGTGGAATTAGTACGCCCTACGTTCCTTCCAGGGCGACCGGCCGTTCAGGTTGTAGGGTCCGGTCAGCCCAGGGGAGCCGGGTGTGGCTGTTAGTGCGCTGCCGTTCATGTGGCTGAATTTGCTTGGCCGCCCGGTTCCCCGAGGACGACGCGGCCGCTGATTGGGATGTGCGATTCGATCGCTGTGTAGGGCAACGCCGGCGCGGTCGTCCGCGGGAACGCGAACTTCAGGACTCACGGGGGACCGATGATCAAAGTCTGGGCAGGGGTGGACACCGGGAAGTCGCATCACCACTGCGTGGTGATCGATGATCAGGGGCGGCGGTTACTGTCACGGCGGGTCGCTAACGATGAGCCGGAACTGCAGGCGCTGATCGCCGACGTCACGGTGCTCGGCGAGGAGGTGACGTGGGCGGCAGACATGGCCGACGGGGGCGCGGCGCTGCTGATCGGACTGCTTGCCGCGGCGGGCCAGCGGCTGCTGTACCTGCCGGGCCACACGCTCGCTCATGCAGCGGAAGGGTACCGGGGCGAGGGCAAGACCGATGCCCGGGACGCTGCGATCATCGCCGACCAGGCCCGCATGCGCCGCGACCTGCAGCCCCTGCGACCCGGTGATGAGATCACCACCGAGCTGAAGATCCTCACCGCGCGGCGCAAGGACCTGTCCTGTGACCGGACCCGGGCGATCAACCGGATGCGTGGCCTGCTCACCGGCATCTTCCCTGCCCTGGAACGCGAGCTCGACCTGACCAGCACAGGACCGCTGGTACTGCTGGCCGGGTACCAGGCCCCCGCCGCGATCCGCCGCACGGGCGCGGCACGGCTGGAGGCGTGGCTGCGCGCCCGGCACGTCCGCGGTGCCGCGAACCTCGCCCAGAAGGCCTGCGGTGCTGCCGCCCGCCAGCGCACCGTGCTGCCCGGCGAGACCCTCACCGCTTCCCTGATCGCCGACCTGGCCAAGGAGGTGATCACGCTCGGCGAGCGGATCCGCGAAACAGACAAGCTCATCGAGGACCGGTTTCGCCGCCACCGCCACGCGCGCGTGATCACCAGCATGCCCGGCATCGGCCCCCTGCTCGGCGCGGAATTCCTCGCCGCCACCGGCGGCGACATGACCTGGTTCGCAACCGCGGACCGGCTGGCCGCGTTCGCCGGGCTGGCGCCGGCCCCGTGGGACTCCGGGCGGATCCGCGGCAACCTGCACCAGCCACGGCGCTACCACCGCGGCCTCAACCGGGTCTTCTACTACTCCGCCATGATCAGCATCCGCACCTGCCCCGAATCGAAGACGTTCTACGACAGGAAACGGGCCGAAGGCAAGAAACACACCCAGGCCGTACTCGCGCTAGCCCGCCGCCGCGTCAACGTCATGTGGGCGCTGCTGCGCGACGACCGCGCCTACCAGCCACAGACCGCCCAGTCACACGCGCCCGAACCGCTCGGCGCAGCAGCCTGACGTGATCACCACCCATCAGCTCCGGCGACTTGACAAACACATTGGGAAGCAAATAGCCGTGCCAAGGTCACATCCATGAAAGGACGCAGCTGCCTCCAGGGCCTCGGTGGCTGACGTACGCCGCGAAGACCGAGTTTTCGCTACGGTGGCGCCAAGGCGCGCAGTGGCTAGTGGGGCTCGGCGAGCCTCTGGCGAGCGGGCCGGTGGCGGTCTCCGAGCGTAACGCGAACGCAGCTGTTTGGGGCACTGCGAGCCAGCGGGAAGGGGGCCGGCGACGGCCTCCGAACATAGAGCGACGGCGGCTGTTTGCGGCATGGCGAGCCAGAGGGAAGGGGGTCGGCGACGGCCTCCGAACATAGAGCGACGGCGGCTGTTTGCGGCATGGCGAGCCAGAGGGAAGGGGGCCGGCGACGGCCTCCGAACATAGAGCGACGCCGGGTGGCTACGGGGGCAAACCACCCGGCGTCGCATTCATCGGCGCTCCGACGGGGGCCCGGAACGCCGGCAATTGGTGCCCCAGCGGGGGACCAGAGCACCGGTAAGCATGTTACACCGAACATCCCCCTAGTGCGTCAAGACCGGATTTCGAGGTAATCTCGCCATCCCTGCCTACTAGTCCGTCCTTTTTAAGCCCTTTTAGCCCAGACTTGACTAACTGATCATCCAAAATGCCGCAACGCACAAAGGGCACTGGTCTGCGAAGATCCGCAGGCTAGCTTCCCGAGGGTGGCGTGGGTGGTGGTACGTGCGGGCCGCCGGGTCGCGTGGGCGGCCGGTAGATTGCCGGAGAGTTGGGCTCGTACTGACGGAAGGACCGGTTGCTGGTCGGCTCACGACCGCCGTTGGCGAAGATCACGGCAAAGTACGGGATCACGAGCGCGCCCACGACGGGGATCGCCGTAAGCCAGCCCAGATGGTTAACGAACATCAGCACTGCGGTGACGAAGCAGACGGTCCGGATGCCCATCATGATCAGGTACCGGCGCTCACGGTAGGCGATGTCCGCAGACAGACCCGGACGCGCCTCAGTAACCAGGTGGGCCTGGTCACCGCGGGGTACTCGGGTGTCCTTCACATCTCCACGTTATGCCGATGTCAACCCCGCCGCTAGGGCGGGTACTACACAGCGTCGGTGACGGATCCGGGCGGTTGGCGGTTGCGAGGCGCGCCTGCCGGGCGAAGTCCGCTAATGCAGTTAGTGTGCCGCTCATGAGTGAGTCACCGCTGTCCGCTGAGGACATTCGTGCCGCGGCCGAGGTGCATCGCGAGCTTGGGCCGGACTACGGCGATGCAGTGGTGGAGTCCTTCCTGGCCAAGATCGATAAGCAGATCGAAGCGCGGGTTGATCAGCGGCTGGCCACCATGACCAAGCGCACCCGGCGACCGCCTGACCCGGTCCGGCTGAGCAAGTGGCGGCTGGGCCTGGTGGGGGCTGCGACTGGTTCCGTCGTTGTGGGCCTGCCCCTGACCGTCATCGCGGCCAGCGCGCTCAGCAACAGCACCGGCCACGCCGGCAGGCTCATCTGGATCTGGGTAGTACTAGTGGCTGTCTACGGGTTGGCCGCATACCGGCTGCGGCGGCGCTAGCCCGGAGCTAATCACAAGCGAGCCGCAGCCGCATACCCGGAGGACAGCATGACCGACCGTACTTATCGCGTGACCGAGATCGTCGGCACGTCCCCGGAGGGCATCGAGCCGGCGATCAGGAGCGCCGTGCAGCGGGCCGCCCAGACGCTGCGGCACCTCGACTGGTTCGAGGTGACCGAGGTTCGCGGCCAGATCGTCGATGGCCAGGTGGCGCACTACCAGGTCGGCCTCAAGGTCGGCTTCCGGCTCGAGGACGCCTGAGGCGGCTCCCGCCGCTCGGCGCCCTGCCCCCGAGGCCCCCGACGCTCCGGACGCCCCGCGCTAGCTGGCCTGGCTCACCGAGGACATGTTGAACCCCTCCACCCGGACTGGCGGCATGGCCGCCCTGGTGAAGTAGTCGGCCCACTCGCGCGGCAGCGTCGGGACGGTACCGCCAACCTCAGTGATCCGGCTAAGCATGCCGACGGGGCTCTCGTTGAACCGGAAGTTGTTCACCGCGCCAGTCACCTCGCCATTCTCGATGAGGTACACGCCGTCCCTGGTAAGGCCGGTCAGCAGCAGCGTCTGCGGGTCCACCTCGCGGATGTACCACAGGCAGGTCAGCAACAGCCCCCGGCTGGTCCGGCCGACCAGTTCGGCGATCGACCCGTCGGCGCCTGGCGCGTTCAGGATCAGGTTGTCGATGGCCGGGGTCACTGGCTGGCCCGTGAGCTGGGCAGTATGCCGCGTCTGCGTCAGTGCGGCCAGCGTGCCGCCAGCGATCCAGTCGGTCCTGGACTTGGGCAGGCCGTTGTCGAAGACCGACGACTCCCGGCTTGACGCGTGCGCGATCACGAACGGCGCGCACTGCAGGCCTGGCGCGGCCGGGTCGCTGCTCAGTGACACCGGCAGGCCGGCGAGCTTCTCGCCGATCCTGGTACCACCCCCGGGCTTGCTGAACACAGTCCGGCCGTCCAGAGCGTCCTTGGCGCCGGCCGACCAGTACATATAGATCATCAGGTCAGCCAGCGCCGTCGGCGGCAGCAGCGTCTCGTAACGCCCCGCTGGCAGCTCGACAGAACGCTCGGCCCAGCCGAGGCGCCGGCCAAGGTCCGCCTCGAGTGCGCGAACGTCGACGTCGGAGAAGTCCTTCGTGCCGGTACCGGCCCAGGCCGACCGTTCCATGTCGGCGGACTTGGCGTTGAGCTCCAGGCGGCCGGTGGGCTGGTCATGGCGCAGCCGAAGGCCGCTCGAGGTGCCGAGGTAGGTCGAAGTCAGCAGGTGCTCGGCGAAGCCGTATAGCTTCCGCCCCCCGCTGGCTGCCGTGCCGAACGCGTGACCCAGCTCAGCGGCGAAGTCGGCGAACACGCCGATCTGGGTAAAGTTCGGCGGCTCGTCCCACTGCCTCGCCGCGTCGGCCGTGGCGGCTGACGGCGTGACCAGCGGCTGCGCGTCGTCGGCGGGCGAGCCCTCGGCGGCTGCGTGCTCCGCCTCGGCCACGATCTCCGCCACCTGGTCGGCCCGCACACCGGCCCGCGACACTACGCCGGCCCTCGTTTCATCCCCGCTCCGGCTGATCGCGATGACGGTCAGCTGGCGCGATTTGGACACTCCGTTGGTGGTCAGCGAGTTGCCGGCCCAGCGCAGGTTGGCCGTGGAGCCCTCGTCGGCGATGACGATGCAGTCATCGCTGCGCGCGGCCGCCAGCGCCCGCTCGACCAGCTCTTGCGGCGTCGGCGCCAGCTTCGGTGCCCACGCACCGTCGGCTGCCCGTGCCCCCTCGGCTGCCCGTGCCCCCTCGGCTGCCCGTGCCGCGTCGGACGACTGCGCGCTCATGCCCCGGCCTCTTCCACCGTGTTAAGGATCCTGATGCCCCGCATGACCACTGACGGGCAGCCGTGGCTCACCGGCGCCACCTGGCCCGGCTGGCCTTTGCCGCAATTGAAGGCGCCGCCTAGCACGTACGTCTGCGGGCCGCCGATTGCTGCCATGGAGTTCCAGAAGTCTGTGGTCGTGGCCTGGTAGGCCACGTCGCGCAGCTGGCCGGCGAGCTGCCCGTTCTTGATCCGGAAGAACCGTTGCCCGGTGAACTGGAAGTTGTACCGCTGCATGTCGATGGACCAGCTCTTGTCGCCGACTATGTAGATGCCGTCGGTGACCCCGGCGACGAGCTGCTCGGTCGAGGGGCCGTCGGCGTCGGGCTGCAGCGACACGTTGGCCATGCGCTGGATCGGCATGTGGCTGGGTGAGTCAGCGAACGCGCATCCGTTTGATCGGCCTAGCCCCGTCAGGCGCGCGATCCTGCGGTCGAGCTGATAGCCGCTCAGCACGCCACCGGCGATGAGGTCCCACGACTGCCCGGCGACGCCCTCGTCGTCGTACCCGATTGTGGCCAGGCCGTGCTGGGCGGTGCGGTCGCCGGTGACATGCATGATCGGCGAGCCGTACTGAAGCGTCCCGAGCTTGTCGAAGGTTGCGAACGAGGTCCCGGCATAGGCGGCCTCGTACCCGAGAGCCCGGTCCAGCTCCGTCGCGTGCCCGATGGACTCGTGGATGGTCAGGAACAGGTTCGACGGATCGATGACCAGGTCGTATCGCCCCGCCTGAACCGAGGGCGCGGCCAGCTTCTCGGCGAGCAGCGACGGCATCTCGGCCAGCTCGGCGCCAAAGTCCCAGCCGCTCCCGGTCAGGTACTCATAACCACGGCCGGCCGGCGGCGCCAGTGTCCGCATGGTCTCGAACCGGCCGTCCGCACCCACCGAGACGGCCGTCAGGGATGGGTGCACCCGCACCCGCTGCTGGAGCGCCGTCGTCGCGCCATCGGTGTAGAACTTGCACTCCTTGACCTGGAACAGGGACGCGTCCACGTGATTGACTCCGGCCTCGGCGAGCAGCTGCCTGCTCCAGCCACCCAGCAGAGCGATTTTGTCGGCGACGCTGATCGCGAAGGGGTCGATCTCGTAGGCCGACACCCAGGTCACATCGCCGTGAGCCGGCTCGTCGGCCAGCTCGATCCGCTCGGTATTCATGGCGGCGGAGACCCGGGCGACATCGACCGCTTCGGCAGCGGCCTGCGCGGCGGCCTCGGTCGTCAGGTCGACGGCGGACGCGAAACCCCAGGTGCCGTCGACAACGACCCGGACCGCCAGCCCCAGGTCGTCGCTATCGAACTGAGTCTCGAGGTTGCCGTCGGAGAGGCCGACCTGCTGGCCCCGGATCCGCTCGGCGCGGAAGTCGGCGTACGAGGCGCCGAGCTGGGCAGCCCGCTGGAGGGCCGCGTCGGCCAGTTCCCGCAGCGGGTAGGCGGCAAATTCCGGATCGATCTGACCGGAGCTCTGATTCTCCACAAGTGGCCAACCTATCCCAGGCTGCGTCGGCGGGGCCGGACCGGTACGCTCGCACGCGACCGCGTTGAACCTTGTACGCGACTGCGTTGAACCTTGTATGCGACCGCGTCGAATCGGAGGCAGTGACCGCAGATGAGCCGATCCGTACTAGTGACCGGCGGCAACCGTGGTATCGGCCTGGCGATCGCGCGCCGGCTGGCCGACGGCGGCGACGCGGTCACCGTGACCTCGAGGTCAGGCGAGCCGGTTGATGGGTTTACCGTCGCTGCCTGCGACATCAGAGACACCGCGCAGGTCGACGCCGCGTTCAAGGTGGCCGAGGAGGCGCACGGACCGGTCGAGGTACTCGTAGCTAACGCTGGTATCACCAGGGATCAGCTGCTGGCCTTGATGAGCGAGGACGACTTCGCCGATGTCGTCAACACGAATCTGACCGGCGCCTACCGGGTGGCCAAGCGGGCCGTACGTGGCATGATCCGGATGCGCCGCGGCCGGATCGTCCTCATCTCCTCGGTAGTCGGCCTGCTCGGGTCGGGCGGGCAAGCCAACTATGCCGCGTCCAAGGCGGGCCTGGTGGGATTCGGCCGGTCGCTGGCCCGCGAGCTAGCTAGCCGTAACATCACCGTCAACGTGGTCGCCCCCGGCTTCGTCGACACCGACATGACGGCGGTGCTGACCGATGACCAGCGCAAGGCGATCCTGGCGAGCGTGCCGCTCGGCCGCTACGCCGATCCTGATGAGGTCGCGGCCGCCGTCGCATTCCTAGCTAGCCCGGACGCGGGCTACATCACCGGCGCGGTGCTGCCCGTCGATGGTGGACTCGGCATGGGCCATTGACGACAGTGTTCCTGAGCCAGCACCGTTCCTGAGCCAGCACTGTTTTTGAACTAGCGGAGGTTCTCGCGATGGGCATCCTTTCCGGCAAGCGGATCCTGGTCACTGGCGTGCTCACGGACGCGTCAATCGCGTTTCACGTCGCGCGCATCGCGCAGCAGGAAGGTGCCACCGTGGTGCTGACCGGGTTCGGCCGTCTCAGCCTGGTCGAGCGGATCGCCAAGCGGCTGCCCGAGCCGCCCCCGGTACTCGAGCTTGACGTCACCGATGACGACCAGCTGGCGTCCCTGGCCGAGCGCGTGTCAGCGTATGTGGACGGGCTTGACGGCGTCGTGCACGGCATCGGGAACGCCCCCGCGAGCGCCCTCGGCGGCAATTTCCTGCAGACGCCGTGGCCGGACGTTGCGATGGCCATGCACGTGTCCGCCTACTCACTGAAGTCGCTGGCGATGGCGGCGCTGCCGCTGATGGGCCCCGGCGGCGCGATCGTCGGTATGGACTTCGACGCCAGCGTGGCCTGGCCGGCCTACGACTGGATGGGCGTGGCAAAGGCCGCGTTGGAATCTACTGCCAGGTACCTCGCGCGCGACCTCGGCCCGCGCGGAATCCGGGTGAACCTGATGTCGGCCGGCCCCGTCAAGACGATGGCGGCACGCAGCATCCCTGGGTTCGATCAGTTCGAGGGCGTGTGGTCGAAGCGGGCCCCGCTCGGCTGGGACCTGGGCAACGCCGAGCCGGCCGCGCGCGGATGCGTGGCGCTGCTATCGGACTGGTTCCCGGCCACGACGGGCGAGATCGTGCACGTTGACGGCGGCGCGCACGCGATGGGCGCATGATACGCAAACGGCTGGGAACGGGGCCGTCGTCAGCTCACCTTGTCCGTGGCGCGTTCCAGCCCCGATAATCCTGATGTGGCCGGACCGCAGGATGCAGCTGCTGGTACGCCGCATGTCCGCGTTTCGGATGCCGAGCGAGAGCTTGCGCTCGCGAAGCTCCGGGATGGCTTTGCCGACGGCCGGCTGACGCACGAGACGTTCACGCACCGCGTCGACGAGGCGCTCCGTGCGCGCGCCGAGCACGAGCTGCGCGAGGTGGTGGCCGACCTGCCGAGTCCCCGGCGGCTGCGCGCGATCGCGCTTGCGACGTGCCGGCGCGCTATCCGCGCGACCGACCGGTGGCTGCGGGGCTGGCCGCCGGTGCTGATGCTGCCGCGCGGATCGCAGCTGCGCTTCACCATCGGGCGCGAGTCCGGCTGCGACATGACACTTGCCGATGAGACCGTCTCACGGTGGCACGCCAGCCTAGAGCAGTCGGCTGGGGGCTGGCTGCTCGCCGACCTCGGCTCGACGAATGGGACTCGGCTGAACGGCTGGCGCGTCACCAGCCCGATCCCGGTACGGTCTGGTGACATGGTGTCGTTCGGCACGGCCACGTACGTGCTGTCGGAGCGGCCGCGCTGACGCTGGGCTCGGCTGAGCGGCGAGCACCGCTGACGGGGAGCCCCGCTGACGGGAGCCCCGCTGACGGCTAGCACTATGGCGTGCGCCGCTAGAGTCGAGAGATGACCGTGGTACTCCTATGACCGTCGTGCTTATCGTCCGGCACGGCCTTACCTCGTCCACCGGCAAGGCGCTGACCGGCTGGTTGCCGGGTATCGCACTCGACGACAGGGGTGAGGCCCAGGCGGCTGCCATAGGCGAGCGCCTGGCCCCGATTCCGCTCGCAGCGATCGTGAGCAGTCCGCTGGAACGCTGCGTGCAAACGGCGACGGCCATAGCGGTCCGGCAGGGCGGCAGCGATCACGCGGGCTCGCCGGCAGTCGAGCTCGACCATCGCATCGGGGAGTGCCGGTACGGCGACTGGACTGGCCAGCCGCTGCGCAAGCTGGCCCGTGACCCGCTGTGGCGCGTCGTGCAAGCACATCCGAGCGCTGTCCGGTTCCCTGGACCCGACGGTGAGTCGATGTCCGCGATGCAGCAGCGAGCCGTCGCTGCGGTCCGCGACTGGAATGCCAGGCTCGGTGCCGACGCTACGTACCTGATCTGCTCGCACGGCGATGTCATCAAGGCCATCCTGGCGGACGCGCTCGGCATGCATCTCGACATGTCGCAGCGCATCCAGGTGGATCCATGCTCGCTGAGCGTGGTCAGGTACACCACGCTGCGGCCATTCGTGCTGCGCATGAACGACACCGGGGCAGACGCCGCAGCGCTCGCCGGGCTGGCACGGCAGGCAAAGAAGGCGAACGCCGAAGCAGACGCGGCCGTCGGCGGGGGAGCAGGCAGCGGCGGATAGCCGGGCTGGACGCCGGTAGCCTGACTGTTGAGGACCGGGCTGGCAGCCGGCCGTTTCGCGAGAGGATAGGGGTCATGCCGGTCTACTCGTACGACCCGCCGGAGCGATTTGTCGCGGGCACTGTCGGCCAGCCTGGGGAGCGGACGTTCTACCTGCAGGCGACCATGGGCACCAGGGTCACCAGCGTCGCGCTGGAGAAGGGACAGGTGAGCCAGCTCGCCGAGAGGCTGGATGAGCTGCTGGACGAGGTAGCACGGCGCACCGGTGCCGTGTCCGCAGCCGGTGCTGAAGCCGACGACGGTCCGCTCGACCTGCCCCTGACGGAAGATTTCAGGGTCGGCGCGATCGCGCTTGCCTGGGATCATGATGGCGAGCGCGTCATCATCGAGGCCCAGGAAGAGAGCGAGGAGCCGCTGGAGCCTCTGGCCGACGACGTCCCGGAGGACGGCCCGGCCATCTTGCGCGTCCGTATCACGGCGGACGCTGCCCGGGCTTTCTCCCGGCGCGCCATCCAGGTCGTGCGCGCTGGACGGCCTCCCTGCCAGCTGTGCGGATTGCCTCTCGACCCTGCTGGCCATGTGTGCCCGCGCCAGAACGGCCACCGGGTCGGGCATGGCTGATGCCTCGGCCGGCAGGAGAGCGTGGCGTGAGCAGCAGGCCAGGGGCGGTCGGCCAGCCAGGCGGCCGTCAGCCGGTCAGGAGTCGGGCGGCAGCGACTCCGGCGGCACTCCGGCACAGATAGACGGGGTGGCGCGACATCCGACGAGCGCCGGGGACGAGGCGGAGATCCTGGACCTGCTCGCCACCGGCACCCTCGACGTCAAGGGTCGTCTCGTCGATGCGTCGAACGCGACCATGTACTGCACGATCGCCAGCGGTGGGATCGACACCGCGTGCGTCTACAAGCCGGTCGCGGGCGAGCGACCGCTGTGGGACTTCCCCGACGGCACGCTGGCCGGACGTGAGCTGGCCGCGTACGTGGTGTCCCGCGCGGCTGGCTTCGACGTGGTGCCGCCGACCGTGTACCGGGACGGCCCGTTCGGCCCCGGCATGTGCCAGCTGTGGATCGACGCGGACGAGACAGCCGACCTCGTCGAGCTTGCCCGCAGCGCTGACACCAGGCTGCGGCAGATGGCGGTGTTCGACGCGGTGGTCAACAACGCTGATCGCAAGATCGGCCATCTGCTACCGGTCGCCGACGGCCCGCTCTACGGCTGCGATCACGGGGTCTGCTTCGGCAGCGAGTACAAGCTCCGCACCGTGCTGTGGCAGTGGCGAGGCCAGCGGCTGACCGGCGAGGCGCTCGCTACACTCGCCAGCCTGCGCGAACTGCTGACAGACGGCGACCTCGCGGCCGAGCTCCGTAACTGGCTGACGCCGACCGAGGTCGCGGCGACGCTCAGGCGCGTGGAGATGCTGCTGGCGCGCAAGGTGCACCCGCTCCCGCCGGTCGACTGGCCCGCGGTGCCCTGGCCGCCTATCTAGCTGCTCGGATCACCGCGACGGCGCAGGTACCGCTCGAACTCCCTGGCAATGGCGTCGCCGCTGGCCTCGGGCAAGTCGGTGGCGTCCTTGGCCTCTTCTAGGCTGCGCACGTATTCGGCCACGTCGGCGTCCTGCTCGGCGAGCTCGTCGACACCTCGTTCCCAGGCTCTTGCCTCGGCCGGCAGGTCGGCCAGCGGAAGGGAGATGTCCAGGATGTCTTCGACGCTCCGCAGCAGCGCGAGCGTGGCCTTCGGGCTTGGCGGCTGCGCCACGTAGTGCGGCACCGCCGCCCAGAGCGAGACCGACGGCAAGCCCGCGGTCCCGCAGGCTTGCTGGAGCACCCCCACGATCCCGGTCGGACCTTTGTAATCGACGGGCTCTACATGAAGCTGAGCGGCCAGCTCGGCACCCGAGGTAGCGGCGGTGACCTGGAGGGGCCGGGTGTGCGGTGAGTCGGCCAGGAGCGCGCCGAGCAGAATGACAAGCTCGACGCCGAGATCGGTGAACGCGGTGACCAGCTCGGCGGTGAAGCCGCGCCAGCGCATGTTGGGCTCGATCCCGTGCAGCAGGATCAGATCGCGGCCAGCCTCGGGCGGCCGGGCGATCGCGAGCCTGGTCGTAGGCCAGACCAGGTCCTCGGACCTGCCTTCGGACACTTCCATCACTGGCCTGGTGACCTGGAAGTCGTAGTAGTCCTCGGGGTCGATCTCGCCGATGGCCTTGGCGTCCCAGGCCGAGATGAGCTGCGTGATCGCGCTGCTAGCAGCTTCGCCAGCGTCGTTCCAGCCCTCGAAGGAAGCGATGAGTGCAGGCGAGGTGAGTTTGCCTACAGCGTCGAGCTCGATCGCCAGCCACCTCCCTTAGTCCGCGCACGCTGTGCCCGTATAGGTCAAGCCTATGTTCCCTGAACAAGGAGCTAAGAAAAGACTGCCTTCTCCGAGTCAATCAGAGGAGGTCCCTAGGATGGGGTCATCATGTCGCGATCTGGACACTCAACAGCGGCCCCGGCGCTCGGGGCCGTCACTTTCGACATGGACGGCCTGCTCGTCGACTCAGAGCCCCTGTGGTTCCAGGCCGAGAGCGCCGTGATGGAGCGCCTGCATGGCTCCTGGGTGCACGGTGACCAGGATGCGCTGGTCGGCGGGTCGATGCCCACGACCGTGGCGTACCTGCTGAGTAAGGGAACGCGGCCGGCCGAGCCCGCCGCCGTCGCCCGCTGGCTGCTCGACGCCATGGTCGGCCTGCTGACGACGGGCCCGGTACCGGTGCTGCCGGGTGCCGTCGAGCTTGTCGCGGAGGTGCAGGCGGCCGGGCTGCCGTACGCACTGGTGACGTCGTCGGAGCCAGAGGTTGTCGATGCGGTTCTGGCGAAGCTGGACGTCGGGTTCCCGGTAATCGTGTGCGGCGCCGACGTGTCGCACGCCAAGCCGGACCCCGAGGGCTATCTGCTCGCGGCGGCCAAGCTCGGGGTCGAGCCCGAGCAGGCCATGGCGCTGGAGGACTCGGTGAATGGCGTGCTGGCCGCCGAGGCGGCCGGCTATCGGACCGTGGCGGTACCGAGCGTGGTGCCGGTGCCGGAACGGCCCGGCCGGGTTGTGCTGCACTCCCTGGCTGGGGTCACACTGGCAGAGCTAGCGGCTAGCGCCGGTTTTGCGATATGACGTGAGCTCATTTGATGTGCAACAATGGACGTGTTCGCGCCTAGGGCCGCGCAGTTACGGTGCGGCCGCGAGGGGAGGCGGCAGTGAATAGCTGGCTCAGTTTTGCCACTAGTTCATGGGCCGGGCCCGTGTTTCTGCTCGTTACGCTCGCCGGGCTTATCTTGAGTGGCATCGCCTGGCGCAAGAAGGGCGCTCGCAGCGGCATCCGCGGCGTCGCCTGGTCGCTCCTGCCCATCGCGGCGTGGCTGACGCACGCGCTACGCCTCATCGGCCATATCGTGTCCTCGGTCGTGCAGTTCGCCGGTGGCTTCGTGCTCTCGCCCACGGCGTGGCTGGGCGTCATCCTGGTCGGCGCTTCCGCGGTGCTGTTCCTGGTCTCGGGCGGCATCCCGCTCGTCGGATGGCGCAAGCACCACAAGGACAAGAAGGACCAGCGAGGTGGCGGGCAGCAGACCCCGCCCGCGTCGGCTAAGTCACTGCAGCGCTCGAGCGGCAAGGCCGCGGTCCCAGCCGAGGACGACGACCTGAGCGACGTCCGCGACATTCTGAAGCGGCACGGCATTAGCTAAGCTCCGGCGGCAATGCGAACCTCGGGTTAGCTGGCAGGCCACTCAAACGACGGTCGGCGGCAAGTCGGCAGCCGCTGGCGATCCCGCCTGAGCTCGGTCGGCCTGAGCTCGGCCCGGCTGAGGCAGCACGACCTCGAGCGGCAGCGCGTCAGCGGGTCGCGGACCGAAGCTGAGCGGATGGTGACAGGCGGCAAGGTGGCCGAGGCTGCCGTGCTGGACCAGCGGCGGCTCCTCCGTCTTGCAGATCTCGGTCGCGTAGCGGCAGCGAGGATGAAACCGGCAGCCCGACGGCGGCGAGATTGGACTCGGCACGTCCCCTTCCAGCACGATCTGCTGCCGTTGGGCCGACAGATCGGGATCTGGGATCGGGACCGCTGACAGCAGAGCCTCGGTGTACGGGTGTACGGGTCGCTCGTACAGTTCGTCGGCCGGTGAGATCTCAACGATCTTTCCGAGGTACATGACCGCGATCCGGTCGGAGACATGCCGGACCACGCCGAGGTCGTGGGCGATGAAGATGTAGGTCAGGCCGAGCTCATCCTGGAGGTCGTCGAGCAGGTTGATTACCTGGGCCCGGATCGATACGTCCAGGGCCGAGACCGGCTCGTCGGCGATGACCAGCTTGGGCTTCAGGGCGAGCGCGCGGGCAACGCCAATGCGCTGTCGCTGGCCGCCGGAGAACTCGTGCGGGTACCGGTTTATGTGCTCGGGTGACAGGCCGACGAGTTCGAGCAGTTCCTGGACTCGCTTACGGATCTGGTCCCTGCTGCCGACCCGGTGGATGCGCAGCGGATCGGAGATGATCGCGCCGACCCGCTTGCGCGGGTTCAGCGAAGCGTAGGGATCCTGGAAGACCATCTGAAGCTCGCGGCGTACCGGGCGCAGCTGGCGGCGCGAATACGTCGAGATGTCTGTGCCCTCGAACACCAGCGAGCCGCTCGTGATGTCGTAGAGGCGAGCAATGCACCGGGCCAGCGTGGACTTGCCGCAGCCCGACTCGCCGACGAGGCCTAGGGTCTCGCCCGCGCGCAGCTCGAAGCTGACGTCGTCTACCGCGTGCACGCGCGCGATCTCGCGCTGGATCAGGATGCCGCTGCGGATCGGGAAGTACTTCTTGATGTGGTCGGCGCGCAGCAATACCTCACCCGCGGCGATGTCCGGGCCCGCCTCCAGCACCGGCAGCTCTGCGCCCGCGTCATCGGTCACGGCCGCTCCTCGACCAGCTCGGGGTGAATGGTGAAGTCCCTGACGTCTTGCTTTTCCTGCCTCGTCAGGAAACAGGCATCCAGGTGACCGTCGCCGACGCGGTCGAGTAGCGCGGGCTGCTCCGCGCACCGCTCGAACCGGTGCGCGCACCGGTCGGCGAAGGAGCAGCCGGCGGGTAGGTGAAGCAATGACGGCGGCAGCCCCGGTATCGCCGCGAGCCGACGCGGCCGTGGTCGGTCGAGGCGTGCGATGGAGCCGAGCAGTCCCCAGGTGTAAGGATGCTGCGGGTCGTAGAACAGCTCGCGCTGCGTCCCCTGCTCTACGATCCGGCCGGCATACATGACCGCGATGCGGTCGGCCATGTCGGCCACGACGCCCATGTCGTGCGTGATCAGCACGACGGCTGTGCCGTAGTCCTCGCGCAGCTTCTTGATCAGGCCGAGGATCTGGGCCTGAATCGTCACGTCCAGGGCCGTCGTCGGCTCGTCGGCTATGAGGACGTCCGGGTTGCAGGACACGGCCATCGCGATCATGACGCGCTGCCGCATGCCGCCGGAGAACTGGTGCGGGTAGGCGTCGACGCGCTCACGCGCGTTCGGAATGCCGACGGACGTCAGCAGCTCGATAGCCCGATCGCGAGCGGCCTGCTTGCTGATCTTCTCGTGCTCGCGGATCTGCTCCTCGATCTGCCATCCAACCTTGTACACCGGGTTGAGCGACGTCATCGGGTCCTGAAAGATCATGCCGATGCCGGCACCGCGGATTGAGCGGATCTGATCTTGCGACATCGCCATCAGGTTGGTGCCCTTGTACAGGACCTGGCCCTCGAACTGGGCGTTCGGATCGGTGATCAGCCGCATCACCGACATCATCGTCACGCTCTTACCTGAGCCGGACTCACCGACGATGCCGAGCGTCTCGCCCTCGTACAGCGTCGCCGACACGCCGTCGACGGCGCGGACCACCCCGTCGTCGGTGCGGAAGGACACTTTCAGGTCGCGTATTTCCAGCAGCGGAGTTGCCATCAGGTGGGCCGCACTCTCGGGTCGAGCCACGCGTAGCCGATGTCGACGAGCGCATTCGCCAGCACGATGAAGAACGCTCCGTAGATGACGACGGCCATGATGGTCGGCAGGTCGAGGTTGGTCAGGGCCTGGTAGGTCAGGAAGCCGACGCCGTGGATGCCGAACACTACCTCGGTGAGAATCGCACCCCCGCCGACCAACGCCCCGAAGTCCAGGCCGAACAGGCTGACGAAGGTGATCATCGAGGTACGCAGCGTGTGCCGCATCAGCACGCGCCGCTCCGACAGGCCCTTGGCGCGCGCGGTGCGGACATAGTCCTCGCTCTGGATCTCCAGCAGATTGGCGCGCAGGACGCGCGCGTAAAAGCCGATGTACAGGATCGACAGCGCGATCCACGGGAAGAGCAGGCCCTCGAACCACAGCACCGGGCTAGCGGTAAAAGACGTGTAGCCGAGCGGCGGCACCCAGCTGAAGACGCTGCTGTGCAGCTTGCCTTGCGTGATCAGGTTGATGACCTGGCCGAGCCAGAAGACCGGGGTAGAGACGCCGATCAGCGCCAGGATCATCAGGATGGGATCGTAAATCGTGCCGCGGAGCCGCGATGCGGCGACGCCCATGACGATCGCCATCACAATCCAGATCGCGGCCGCGCCGAAGACCAGGGACAGCGTGGCGGGGGCGGCCGCGAAGATCTCTGGGATGACCAGCTCGCCCTGGTCGGAGTAGGAGACCAGGTTGCGCGAGATGAAGATTCGCTTCATCATCAGGCCGTACTGGACGACGAGCGGCCGGTTCAGCCCGAACTGAGCGCGGACCTCGGCCAGCGTCTGCGGGCTCGGGTTGCGGCCGGCGATAGCGCGGGCCGGATCGACCCCGGGGGTCTTGAAGAAGATGATGAATACAACGGCTGTGATCACGAACATCACAAGCACGGTCCACAGCGTGCGCCGCACGATGAATGTCAGCACCGGCCTTACCGCACCCTCAGCTTTGCCCGCGGGTCTAGCGCATCGCGGACGCCGTCGCCCAGCACGTTGAGCGCGAGCACCGTCAGCACGATCATGATGCCGGGTGCGAGCGCCACCCATGGGCGGGTGTACAGCAGGTCCTGGCCGTTAGCGATGATCGTGCCCCAGCTCACGTTGGGCGGCTGGACGCCGACGGACAGGAAAGACAACGCCGACTCCGTGAGGATGGTCGTGGCGATCATGAGCGGCATCAAGACGATGACCGTTGACACCACGTTCGGCAGGATCTCGGAAAAAATGAGCCGGAAGTTCGAGGCGCCCTGGGCGATCGCCGCCTCGACAAACTCCTTGTTCACCACCGACAGCACCTGGCCGCGTACGGGCCGGTACACGTACGGCACGTAGATGAGTGCGATGATGACGGTCGGCGTCCACAGGCTGGCCGCGCTAATGGTGAGTACCCCGATCCTGACGCCGTTGGAATGCGTCAGCAGCTCCGTGGCGACACAGATCGCGAGCAGGTAGACGGGGAACGCCCAGATGACGTCCATAAGCCGGGAAAAGATCGCGTCGACGAGCCCGCCAAAGAACCCGGCGATGAGCGCCAGGATCGTCGCGATCAGGGAGCACAGGATCGCCGAGGACACGCCGATCTGTAGCGAGGCGCGCCCGCCGTACAGCAGCAGCGTCGCCACGTCCCGGCCGAGCAAGTCGGCGCCGAGGAAGTAATGGTGCGCGTCCCACGTCGGCCCGATCGGGGTCTCACCGAGCTTCAGGATGCCGCCGCCCTGCTGCATGACCGGCACGACATGACCGTTCACGACGGTCGTGCCGTTCAGGTTGGGCACGAGCGGATTGCTGATGTGAGCGATGTCGTGCGCATACAGCGGCGCCGCGAGGCTCACCACCACGATCAGGAGGAAGAGGCCCAGAGCCGCCAGCGCTATGCGGTTGCTCCGGAGCCTGCGCCAGGCCAGCGCCCACGGGTTGCGGCCGGCAACAGCCGACCGCAACTCCGTGGCCGTGATCTGCTCAACTACAGCAGCCATACTCTGCTCTCTGTGAAGGGCACTTTGTGAAGGCCGAAGTCTCCGTCAAGATGCAGTGCCCTACTTCGACAGCCAGAGCTGGTCGATCAGGATGTACCACTGCGGGTTCCACTCGTAACCGTGCACAGTCTTGGACAGGAAGTCGATCTGCTTGGGGTTGTACAGGTCGACCCAGGGTGCCTGCTGAGTGTCCTCGTGGTCAACCGATGTCCACAAGGACGCCGCCCCGGTGGGGTTGCTCGCCTCGATGGACTCGGCCTGGTTGATCTGCTTCTGGATGGTCGGGTCGCAGAACGCGGCGATGTTGGGGCTGGCGTCGCTGTTCTTGTGGATGGTGTTGCAGCCGAGCAGCACGTTGAGGAAGTCTGACGGCGCCGGGTAGTCCTGGTACCAGGCCGACCAGGCGACGTTCCACTTGCTCGAGTTCGCCGAGTTCTGCACGAACGGGTACTGGGCTGCCGCGGTGAGCAGCTGGGTGCTCGCCTTGTAGCCGATGGAGTTCAGGTCGGCAACCATCTGCTCAGCGAGCGCGGTGCCTACCTGGTCGTTGGTGCCATTGACCACGACCTTGTCGCCAAGCGTGCCTGACGCCTTGACCAGCGCCTTGGCCTTGGCGATGTCGGGGGCGGACCAGGTCGTCTGCGAGCCGGTGGTGTACGGGCAGTAGGGGGTGTAGGACGGGAAGTTCGGCGGCAGGATCTGGCATGCCGGGACAGCCAGCGACGGACCGCCGGCGATCTTCACATAAGCCGACCGGTTGGCCGCGTAGTTGATGGCCTGGCGGGCCATCAGGTTGTTGAACGGCGGCCGGGTGGTGTTCAGCGCCATGTACCAGTCCGCGGTCAGCGTGTTGACGTGCACTTGCCCGGCGTACTGGGCGCTGTTGAGGGTCGTGAGCTGGTCGGACGGGATCTGGTCGCCGTCGAAGACCTCGTTGGCCTCGCCGTTCTCCACCTCGGTCACTTCATCCGAGACCTGGAGGCCGTACTTCTCGATGATCTCGTTCGGGTAACCGGCCGGCTGGGCGACCGCGCTCCACTGCTTGAAGTAGGGGTTACGGACCAGCACGGCCGCAGTGTTGGGGTTGTACGACTTCCACATGTACGGGCCAGTGCCGGGCGGCACGTTGTTGCCGGTCAGCTTCAGCGAGGTGCCCGCCGGGACGGCGTACGCGAACGGGAGCGACAGCTGGTCCATCAGCTCCGGGTCGGGCGCGGTCAGGTTGATGGTGAGCGTGTACGCCGAGTCATTAGCGACGACGCCGCCGGCCTTGCTCAGATCGCAGCCCTTGGTGCTGCAACTGCTAGCGCCGACGATGTCGCTGTAGAACGACGTCGGGCCCGGCACCGTGAACTGCCGCTCGAAGGTCGTGACGAAGTCGCTCGGCTTCAGGACCTGGCCGTTGGAGAACTTGATGCCCTTGCGGATGTTGAACACGTAGGTCTTGCCGCCGTTAGTCGGCGCCGGAATGGAGGTCGCCAGATCAGGCACGATCTTGGTGCCGGGAAGGCCGCCGACGTGCGCGAAGCCCACGAGGCCATCGTGGGTGTTGATCAGCAGCTGCCACTCTTCGAGTGTGTAGTTCTGTGCTGGGTCGGCCACGCCAAAAGCGGAGTTGGCCAGGATGGTGAACGTGCCGCCGACGTGTCCGGTCGGCGCGCTGCTGGTATTGCCAGACGGGCTCGTGCTATTGCCACAGCCGGCCGCGACCAGCGCGAGCGCAGCGACAGCGGCAAGGGTCCCCAGCCCGGTGCGGCCACCGAGCTTGGCTACTTTTGACCAATTCTGTCTCATCTGATGCCTCCTTATCGGGAAGTTATACTGTGTCTAGGCAGCCATCCGGAAGCAATCAGCGATAACGCTTTGGCAGCAGGATCTGCGGCTTCCCCCCTTATGAGAGCGATATCCTGCGTTTGGCCAGCTTATCGGCGGTGTGTCTTAGCGATCGCCATGGCCCCGACTGCCCTCCTGAGCGCTGCGTGGATGGCGCCTCGCCGGGCCGTGCTGGGGCGAAGGATGACGGGACGTCAGCTGCCAAACCGGTGTATAGCGGACCCGGGCTGAGGGTTAGCGGCTTACGCGTTCTCGCGGACGAAGGCGCGCGAGGCAACCCAGATGCAGACGGCTGCCATGCCGACTGCCACCGCGACGCCCTCGATCATGACGGCGCCGCCGTAGACGCCCTGGAACGCCTCGCGCATCGCGTCGATGATGTACCGGAACGGGGTCGCTCTCGCGATCCCCTGCAGCCAGCCGGGGCCGAGCGTCATCGGCAGCATGATGCCCGAGAGCAGCATCAGCGGGACCATCACCATGTTGAGCAGCGGCGCCAGGGCGTCCTCGCTCTTAAGCACCAGCCCGACGGTATAGGAGATGGCGGCCAGGCTGACCGCGACGAGTGCGATGAAGCAGAGTGCGATCAGCACTCCGCCGATGGGCGCCCGCAGGCCGAAGGCGAGCCCGGCCAGTACCAGGACGACCGCCTGCACCAGCAGTGTCAGCGCATCTCGCAGCACTCGGCCCGACAGCAGGGCAAGCCTGCTGACCGGGGTGACCCGGAAACGCTCGATTACGCCAGCGCGCCAGTCCGCGATGATCGAGAAGCCGACGAAGGCGGCGCCGAAGAGCCCGAGCTGGATCAGCAGGCCCGGCACGAAGAAGTTGTACGAGTTGCCCGCCGGGAAACCCGGCAGGCCGCCCGACGCCACCCTTGTCAGCAGCGGCCCGAAGAAGACCAGGTACAAGATTGGCTGGCTCAGCCCGATGATGAGCCACGCGGGCTGACGCAGCATGAGGGCGAGCTGGCGCCGGAAGATCAGGATCGTGTCGGTAGCGAAGGAGGTCACAGCTGCTCCGTCAGTCGGGGAGTCGAGTCGGCCCAGGTCGGATGGAGCCTGGTCAGCTGGCTTGCGTGCGAGCTGGCTCGGGTGGAGTCGGCTCAGTCACCGGCGCTTCGGGCGCGGCGCTCGCAGCCGCGGAATCGTCCCGCAGCGACCTGCCGGTCAGCGTCAGGAAGACGTCGTCGAGCGTGGGCCTGGCCAGCTGGATGGAGGTCAGGCCGAGGCCGGCCCGGTCGAGTGCGCGCAGGAGGCCAGGCAGCGCTTCCTCACCATGCTCGACCGATAGCCGTAGGGCGCGGCCGTCGACGCTGATCTCCCGCACGGCTCGCTCGGCCGTCAGGACGTTCTCGGCGACGGCGGTATCCCCGGTGACGCTGAGCGTGACGACGTCGCCGGAAATCTGCCGCTTCAGCTCCTCGGGCGAGCCCGACGCGATGATCTTGCCACTGTCGATGACAAGGACCCGGTCGCAGAGGGCGTCGGCTTCTTCCAGGTAGTGGGTCGTGAGGAAGACTGTCGTGCCCAGATCAGAGCGCAGCGCCCTGATGTGATCCCACAAGTTGCTCCGGCTCTGCGGGTCAAGACCCGTCGTCGGCTCGTCCAGGAACACCAGGCGTGGCGAGTGAATCAGCCCGAGCGCGATGTCGAGCCGACGGCGCTGGCCACCTGACAGTGTCTTGCAGAGCCGGCCCTCAAGTCCGGTGAGCTCTAGCTGATCCGTCATCCGCCGCATTCGCGCCGGTATCTCAGCGGCCGGCACCCGATACACCTGCGCCTGAATCTTCAGCTCCTCGCGTACGAGGCAGTTAGGGTCCGACCCGCCGGCCGTGACGCCGATGGCTTGCGGCACATACCCAATGCGCCGCCGGACGCCGAGCGGATCGCGCCGGAGGTCGGCGCCGCAGACCGTAGCCGTGCCGGCAGTAGGAGTAAGCAGAGTCGTCAGCATCCGCAGCGTCGTGGTCTTGCCAGCGCCGTTCGGCCCGAGGAAGCCGACGATCTCGCCGTCGTCGACCTGGAGGTCGACGCCACGGACTGCTTCCACAGTGCGGCGGCGACTGACAAACGTGCGCGCGAGGCCGTGCGCCTCAATGATGGCCATGGCCGGGTGCCCTCCGGGGTCCTGTGCTGTCTATGGGGGGTGGTGAGTGGCTGGGTGGCTCGGCAAGACGAATGCGGTCGGGGCCGCGGTGCCCCCGCGCGGGCGGGCCGTCCTTGCGGCCCGTCCGGCCCGCCCGACAGTAGGACCATAAGGAGCCCCGTCGGCCAATGTCAAGTTATATCTCGTTTGTAGCTTCAATCGTGCCGAGGATCTCGTTCGGCGATGCATTCGGGCAGCGCTCCGTGACACGGGGCCGTATCCGGCCGCGCTGTGTCACACAGGGCCGTGTCACACAGGGCTGTGTCACACAGGGCTGTGTCACACAGGGCCGTGTCACACGGGGCCGACAGCCGTGGCCGCAACGCGCGGGTCTGGGCCGGCGCTCGGAAGCGCGAGATCGCCGGCTGGCAAGTCGGGGAGGGGCGGATCGACCGGCAATGAGTCGGGGAGCGGCGGCGGCGTGCCCCCGAAGACCGGGCACAGCGCCTGGTACGAGCACCAGTCACAGAGCTTGCTCTGGCGCGGCCGCCAGTCACCGGATGTCCGCGCCCGGTCGATGGCCTGCCAGAGCGCGTTGATCTTGCGCTCGGTAGCCAGCAAGTCCGCCTCGTCAGGGGCGTACCGCATGATCTCGCCGTTGCCCAGATAGATCAGCTGGAGCACGCGGGGGATCGCGCCACGGGTGCGCCACAGCACCACTGCGTAGAACTTCATCTGGAACAGGGCTCTGGCCTCGTACTCCTCCCGTGGTGCAGCGCCGGTCTTGTAGTCGACGATGCGCAGCTCGCCGGTCCGGGCGATATCCAGCCGGTCTATATAGCCGCGGAGCGTGAGGCCGGACTCCAGCAGCGCGGTGACCGACATCTCGCGGTAGCTCGGCTCGATCCTGGTGGGGTCCTCCAGCGTGAAGTAGCGATCGAGCATGACCGCCGCCTCGTCGATCCACGCCTGGCGCTGCACTTCGTCGTCGAATAGGTCGGCTAGCTCGGGCGCTTCCTCGACCAGCCGCTCCCACTGCGGCGATAGCAGGGAGCGGGCTGCCGTCGGCGTGCGGGCCGCAGCAGGCTCGTCGAACAGCCGCTCTAGCACGGCGTGCACGAGCGTGCCACGGGCGGCTGCCGGGCTCGGCTGCTCCGGTAGCCGGTCGATGACGCGGAACCGGTACAGCAGCGGGCACGTCATGAAGTCGGCCGCGCGGGACGGCGACAGGGTGGGTCCGGACGGCAGGCCGGGTCCCGAGGGCGGGGCGTCGCCCTCCGCAGCTGCCTCCGCCGCGAGTATGTCGCTCATGCTCGCAGACTAGGGGAGACCTCTGACAGCAGGCGGCGGGTTGCGGCGACGGCGCGCGGAGACGGCCCCGTTCCCGTATGGGTCGATCCATCGGTTTGCCGCGTAGCATCGGTGCCGTGGCAGGAGGAATGGAGCCAGACGGCCAGCAGCAGGGCCGTCCTGGCCAGGGGCGGCGCGCGCAGTCGGACGCCCGGCTTGGCATCATCATCGCGCGGCCGTTTGGCATCCCGGTTTACATCTCGCCCTGGTGGTTCGTCGTCGCGGCCGTGCTCGTGGTCCTGTACTCCAACTCCGGCACGCTGCCAGGCACGGTGCAGGGGGCGGTGCCGCGGTATTTGGTCGCTGTCGCGTTCGTCGTCCTCCTCTACCTCTCGGTTCTGGTGCACGAGCTGAGCCACAGCGTGGTAGCCATTAAGTTCAGGCTGCCGGTGCGCCGGATCGTGCTGTATCCGCTTGGCGGTTTCTCCGAGATCGAGCAGGAGCCGCCGACGCCTGGCAAGGAATTCCTGGTGTCGGCGGCCGGGCCCGCGATGTCGCTGGTCATCGCAGGCCTCGCCATCGGCGTGAACGTGCTGTTCGACAGCCATGGGATCGCGCGGGTGCTGATCGATCGCTTGATCCTGGCCAACTTGGTGGTGGGCGCCTTCAACCTGCTGCCCGGCCTGCCCCTTGACGGCGGCCGGGTGCTGCGGGCCGGCCTATGGAAGCTGACGGGCAAGAGCGCGTATTCGACTGTCCTCGCAGCGTGGGCGGGCCGGATCATCGCACTCGTCCTGGCCGCGGCAGTCCTGGTGAGCCGGGACGGGGAGTTCGGGCTCGCAAACGGTTACGGGATCTCGGTAATAGCGATCGCCGCTTTCATGTGGCTGAGTGCCGGGCAAGCGCTGCGATCGGCCCGCGTGCGCGAGCGACTGCCCGCGCTTCAGGCACGCGCGCTAGCTCGCCGGGCGATCCCGATCCCGCCGAATCTGCCGCTCGCCGAGGCGATCAGGCGAGCCGATCTGGCCCAGGCGAGGGCCCTGGTGGTCGTCGACCACGAGGCCAAGCCGATCGCGATTGTCAATGAGGACGCCGTCATGGCGACGCCCGAGCAGCGCCGGCCGTGGGTCGATGCCGGCTCGCTCGCCCGGACCCTGGACCCCGATATGATCTTGTCTGCCGACCTGTCCGGCATGGACCTGATCGAGGCGGTCCGCAAGGCGCCTGCGTCGGAGTATCTCCTCGTTGAGCCGTCGGGCGAAGTCTACGGCGTGCTGGCGACGTCCGACTTGGACCACGCGTTCGCCGGGACACGGGCCTGACCCGAGCTTCGCTGCGGCCTTGCCTGCGCTACCAGCCCGCTGTTGGCCAGCCAATGCGGCGCTAGCCTTGCCCAGTGATCACGCATCCCCGTGGGCCGTTCGCCGCTGGCGATCAGGTGCAGCTGACCGATCCAAAAGGCCGGCAGCACCGCCTGATGCTGACCGCGGGCAAGACGTTCCACACCCACAGGGGCGCGCTGCTGCACGACGATCTCATCGGGAAGCCAGAAGGCAGCCTGGTGACTTCCGCGGGCGGCACGCCCTATGTCGCGTTCCGGCCGCTGCTCGCCGACTACGCGCTGGCGATGGACCGCGGCGCCGCCGTCGTGTATCCGAAGGATGCCGCGCAGATCATCGGGCTGGCCGACGTCTTCCCTGGTGCCCGCGTGGTCGAGGCGGGGGCCGGCTCGGGCGCGCTGTCGTGCTGGCTGCTGCGGGCGATCGGCGAGGCCGGCCATCTGACGTCATTCGAACGCCGGCCCGACTTCGCCGCGATTGCGGCGGCCAACGTCGAGCGATACTTCGGCGGTCCGCATCCGGCCTGGCAGCTTGTGGTCGGCGACCTGGATCCAGCCGGGCTGACTGACCGTGACCGCGTCGTGCTCGACATGCTGGCGCCGTGGGAGCACGTGGCGGCGGCCGCCGCCATGCTGATGCCCGGCGGCCTGCTGTGCTGCTACGTCGCTACGACCACGCAGCTAGGGCGGACCGTCGAGGCGATGCGGACGCAAGGCAACTTCGCCGAACCGGCCGCGTGGGAGACCTTTCAGCGGGGCTGGCACGTCGACGGGCTTGCTGTGCGGCCCGAGCATCGTATGGTGGGGCACACGGGCTTCCTCATCACGGCCCGGCGGTTGGCTGACGGCGTAACCGCGCCGCCGCGCCGGCGTCGCCCGTCAAAGGGTGCCGAGGCTGCACTGGCTGAGGCTGCACTGGCTGAGGCTGCGCTGGCTCACCTTGCGGTAGCCGAGGAGGGGCTCGCGGCGGCGGCACTCGCCGGCGAAGTGGATTCTGACGAGGTGCATGATGCGGACGGGGCAGGGAGAACGGCGAGCGAGGGGAGCTAAACCGGCTGCGAGTTTTCCGGATCGTAACGCAGAATGCCGACTCGAGGCCTGCCGCCAGGTTACGGATTGACCTTGGATAGGTAGGGTCTAGGTAACTCAGCTCTCAGGAGGGGGTGAGGGGCATGGCCTCTCGTGACGACAGCGTTCACTCCGGCCGGCACGACGACGAGGTCAAGGTCCTGACTACGCAGGTCTCCTTCCTTGAAGAGGAGGTTGCCGCATTGCGTAGCCGGCTCGCCGACTCGCCGCGGCAGTCGCACCTGCTGGAGCAGCGGCTGCGCGAGGCCGAATCCAACCTGTCCGCCATCAATGGCCAGAACGAGCGCCTCGCTGCGACGCTGCGCGAGGCACGCGACCAGATAATCGCGCTCAAGGAAGAGGTCGACCGGCTGGCACAGCCGCCGAGCGGTTTCGGCATCTTCCTGCAGGCCACCGAGGACGGCACGGCCGACGTGTTCACCGGCGGCCGCAAGATGCGCGTGAGCGTCAGCCCGAGCGTCTCGCTCGAAGAGCTGCGCCCCGGCCAGGAAGTCGTGCTCAACGAGGCGCTGAACGTCGTCATAGCCCAGGGCTATGAGACGGTCGGCGAGGTCGTCATGCTCAAGGAGGTCATGGAGGACGGCGTCCGCGCGCTTGTCATCTCGCACGCCGACGAGGAGCGCATCGCCAGGCTCGCCGAGCCGCTGTTCGGCCAGACGCTGCGCGCCGGCGACTCGCTCCTGCTCGAGCCGCGGTCGGGCTACGTGTACGAGCGCATCCCAAAGGCCGAGGTCGAAGAGCTGATACTGGAGGAAGTCCCTGACATCTCCTACTCCGAGATCGGCGGTCTCGGACCGCAGATCGAGCAGATCCGTGATGCGATCGAGCTGCCGTACCTGCATGCCGACCTGTTCCGCGAGCACAAGCTGCGGCCGCCCAAGGGGGTACTGCTGTACGGCCCGCCTGGCTGCGGCAAGACGCTGATCGCCAAGGCCGTCGCGAACTCGCTGGCCAAGCAGGTCGCGGCGCGCACGGCGCGGGACGCGGCGGAGAACGGTCAGCCGGAGCCTGCCGATTCGGGCGCGCCCGGCAAGGAGCGGCGTAGCTTCTTCCTCAACATCAAGGGTCCCGAGCTGCTCAACAAGTACGTCGGCGAGACCGAGCGGCACATCCGGCTGGTGTTCCAGCGGGCTCGGGAGAAGGCCAGCGAGGGCATGCCGGTGATCGTCTTCTTCGACGAGATGGACTCGATCTTCCGCACCCGCGGGTCTGGCGTGTCCAGCGACGTGGAAAACACGATCGTCCCGCAGCTGCTCAGCGAGATCGACGGCGTCGAGGGCCTGGAGAACGTGATCGTGATCGGCGCATCGAACCGCGAGGACATGATCGACCCGGCCATCCTGCGGCCGGGCCGGCTTGACGTGAAGATCAAGATCGAGCGCCCGGACGCCGAGGCGGCCCGTGACATCTTCACCAAGTATGTGCAGACCGATCTGCCGCTGCATCCGGACGACCTGGCCGAGCACGGTGGCGTTAAGGACGCGACCGTCGCCGAGATGATCCAGCGCGTGGTCGAGCGGATGTACTCCGAGACAGAGGAAAACAGGTTCCTCGAGGTCACCTACGCCAACGGCGATAAGGAAGTCCTGTACTTCCGGGACTTCAACTCCGGCGCGATGATCCAGAACATCGTCGACCGGGCCAAGAAGATGGCCATCAAGGAGTTCCTGGAGACCGGGCAGAAGGGGCTGCGCGTAGCCCACCTGCTGACGGCGTGTATCGACGAGTTCAAGGAGAACGAGGACCTGCCGAACACGACCAACCCCGACGACTGGGCGCGGATCTCCGGCAAGAAGGGCGAGCGGATCGTCTACATCCGCACGCTCATCTCCGGCAAGAGCGGCACGGAGGCTGGCCGGTCGATCGATACGGTGTCCAACACCGGCCAGTACCTGTAGCAGTGACGGCCTGCGCCGTGACGGCCTGAGTATTGACGTCTTGACCAGGCGGGGTGTGCGGTCGCTGGCGCACGCGGCATTAGGCTCTAAGACATGAGCGTGCGCCGGGTGATGGGCATCGAGACCGAGTACGGCATATCCGTGCCCGGTCAGCCGGGCGTGAACGCGATGGTCAGTTCCTCTCAGGTCGTCAACGCCTACCAGGCGGCGACGGCCGCGCGCGCGCGCCGGGCGCGGTGGGACTTCGAGGAAGAGAACCCACTCCGCGACGCTAGGGGCTTTGACCTGGCCGCCGAGACTGCGGACTCTTCCCAGCTCACCGACGAGGACCTTGGGCTCGCCAACGTGATCCTCACGAACGGCGCGCGGCTGTACGTAGACCACGCCCACCCGGAATACTCGGCGCCCGAGTGCACCAACCCGCTGGACGCGGTGATCTGGGACAAGGCGGGCGAGCGGGTCATGGCCGAGGCTGCGGCGCGCGCCGCGGCGACGCCGGGGGGCCCAACGATTCAGCTCTACAAGAACAACACCGACAACAAGGGCGTCTCCTACGGCTGCCACGAGAACTACCTGATGGCGCGCTCGACGCCCTTCGCCGACATCGTCAGGCACCTCACGCCGTTCTTCGTGTCGCGGCAGGTTGTCTGCGGGGCGGGCCGGGTCGGCCGCGGCGCTGACGGACGCGAGGACGGTTTCCAGATCAGCCAGCGCGCCGATTACTTCGAGGTCGAGGTCGGCCTCGAGACAACGCTCAAGCGCCCGATCATCAACACCCGCGATGAGCCGCACGCCGATCCGGACAAATACCGCCGACTGCATGTCATCATCGGCGATGCCAACATGAGCGAGATTTCCACCTATCTCAAGCTCGGCACGACGGCTCTGGTTCTGGCGATGATCGAGGACAGGTTCCTCGCCGCAGATCTGGGCATCGAGTCGCCGGTGGCCGAGCTGCGCTCGATCTCGCACGATCCCTCGCTGAAACACCTGGTCACGCTGCGCGATGGCCGAAAGATGACCGCGGTCCAGCTCCAGATGGAGTACCTCGAGCTCGCGCGCAAGTACAGCGAGGACAAGTACGGCATCGACGTCGACGACATCACCAGCGACGTGCTGACGCGCTGGGAGAGCGTGCTGACCCGGTTGGCCGACGACCCGATGCAGACCGCGCGGGAGCTGGACTGGGTGGCCAAGCTGGAGATCCTGGAGGGCTACCGCGCCAGGGACGGCCTCTCCTGGGGCCATCCGCGGCTGGAGCTTGTCGACCTGCAGTACGCCGACGTGCGGCCCGACCGCGGGCTCTACAACCGCCTGTGCAGCCGCGGCCGGATGAGCCGGCTAGTGGCCGAGGCAGATGTCGTCAGAGCGATGGACGAGCCCCCTGAGGACACCAGGGCCTACTTCCGCGGACGGTGCCTGCGGCAGTACCCGGACGCGGTCGCCGCGGCGTCCTGGGATTCGGTTATATTCGACATTCCTGGCCGGGAATCGCTCCAGCGGGTGCCGACGCTGGAGCCCCTTCGCGGCACACGCGCGCATGTGGGCGGCTTGCTCGACAGTTCCGCCACCGCCGCGGAGCTTGTCGCCGCGCTCACGGGGCAATAGCCACCATTCTTGATTCTAAGCCCTAAATCGGGCGCTTGGACCTTGTGCCAGTGTGTCTAAGCTGGCCATGAGTTGTCTCATCGTGATACCGATGCAATGCGCCAGGGTTGGATCGCGTACCGGCAGGCGAGGATAGCGTTGAGATCGCGGGCGGCACCGCGGAGCACGGAGGTTAATGGCATGGCGACGAAAGACACCGGCGGTCAGCGGCAGGCGCCCCGGCGGGCGGAAGACGAGCAAGACACCGATGTCAGGGAAGCCGATGAGGTCAAGGAGCGGCAGGACAAGCTGACCGACGACGTCGACGCGATCCTGGATGAGATCGACGAAGTCCTCGAGGAGAACGCCGAGGAGTTCGTGCGCTCATACGTGCAGAAGGGCGGCGAGTAACCGCGCGCCAGCGTGCCGGGGCGTGCGGCGGCCGCAGGCAGGCTTAGGGTCAGATAGCGGCAGCAGATTTATTTTTCCGGGAACGAGGACGTCGAGGGATTCCCCCGCCCGAATCCTCCCGGCGGTGGTGGCAGATGACCGGAAGGACTTCGCGGTGGGCGGCTTTGAACCCCAGGAACGGTGGCAGGCGTCGGCATTCCTCGCCCCCGGATCCTCATCGTTCGCCGATTTTCTAACTATGGCCGCGCCCGAGCTGCTGCCGAAAGCGGTGCACAGGTCAGCTGCGGGAAGCGTAGGTCCAGGCGGAGTACCGAACGCTGGTGCGGGAGCAGCTGACGTGCCGCATGGCACCACCATCGTCGCCGCGATCTGCACCAGCGGCGTCGTGATGGCCGGCGACCGCCGGGCCACTTCGGGCAACGTGATTTCGCAGCGGAGATTCGAGAAGGTGTTCCGCGGCGACGAGTTCTCCTGCGTCGGAATCGCGGGTGTGGCGGGCATCGGCGTCGACCTGGTGCGGCTCTTCGGCGTTGAGCTTGAGCACTACGAGAAGCTCGAGGGCCGGTCGCTGTCGCTGGAGGGCAAGGCGAATCGGCTGGCCGGCCTCGTCAAGTCGAATCTCGGCGCGGCCATGCAGGGCCTGGTGGCCGTGCCGCTGCTCGGGGGCTACGACTTGGAGACCAGTCGGGGCCGCATTTTCAGCTTCGACGTCGCCGGCGGCAAGTACGAGGAGCAGCGGTTCTTCTCGATCGGCTCTGGCTCCGTCTTCGCCAGCGGGGCGCTGAAGAAGCTCTACCGCGACGGGATGAGCACCGATGACGTGGTGCTCGCCTTGATGCAGGCGCTGTACGACGCCGCCGACGACGACTCGGCGACCGGTGGGCCAGACATGTCGCGCCGGATCTACCCGTTGGTCGCTACGGTGACCGCTGACGGCTACGAGCAACTGACCGACGAGGCTGCGGGCCGGTACGCCGAGGTAGTTGTGGCCGAGCGGATGCGGCAGCCAGACGGGCCGTCGGCGCCGCTTCAGTCGGCTACGTCTTGATGTCCTGCTAACCCCACTCGAGTAAGGAAGCGCCCCCGGTGTCGATGCCGTTCTACGTGTCACCTGAGCAGGTGATGAAGGACAAGGCGGACTACGCGCGCAAGCGCATCTCCCAGATCCGCAGCGGCGTCGTGATGACCTGCGAAGCCGGCATCCTGCTCGTCGCGCCGAACCCGTCGCGAGCCCTGCGCAAGTTCAGCGAGATGTACGACCGGATCGCGTTCGCCGCGGTCGGCCGCTACAACGAGTTCGAGACGCTCCGGAAGGCCGGCGTGCGATACGCAGACATGACCGGTTTCCAGTACGACCGCCGGGACGTGACCGCCCGCGGCCTCGCCGACTGGTACGGGCAGCTGCTCGGTTCCTTGTTCACCGACAGCCCGAAGCCGTACGAGGTCGAGATCGTTGTCGCCGAGGTCGGCAAGACGGCCGCCGACGACGAGATTTACCGGATCACGTTCGAGGGCTCGGTCGCCGACGAGCACGACTTCGTGGTAGTAGGCGGCCAGGCTGACAAGGTCGCGGCCGTACTCAAAGAGCAGTATTCGGCGTCCATGTCGCTGACCGAGGCGATGCGCCTCGCGATCGCGTCGCTCGCCGGGCAAGGCGACGGGAATAGCGAGCCTGTCACCAGCGGCCAGCTGGAAGTTGCCCTGCTCGAGCGCAACAGGCCACACCGGGCGTTCCGGCGGCTCACTGGAGCCCGCCTGGATGCGCTGCTGGCGGAGGCCACGCCCGTGGGAGCAGGCGCCGCGGCCACGGCCAACGGCGCCGCGTCGGGGGAGAGCACAGACGGAAGTGCTCCTGCCCCTGGGTCGGCTAACGGCGAGTCGGCCGAGGGCGGGTCCGCTGACGGCGGGTCGGCTGAGGGCGGCGGCGGTGCATCCGGCGCGTAGGCTCAAGAGCAGGACCGCTGCGGCCTGGTCCCGGCACCCTGGCGGGAGGACATCGTGACAGCTGACCTGGCAGCCATCACCGGAATCGACACGCCTACCGGCCTGCTCATCGGTGGCCAGTGGGGTTCCGGGCGCTCCGGGACCCTGTCCGTAATCAACCCGGCGACCGAGGACGCGATCACCGACGTCGCGGACGCTAGTCCTGAGGACGGTCTCGAGGCCGTCGGTGCGGCCGCGCAAGCGCTGCCGGCCTGGGCTGCCACGCCGCCGCGCGAGCGGGGCGAGTGCCTGCGGCGGGCGTTCGAGCTCATGACGCAGCGGTCCGAGGCGCTGGCCAGACTGATGGTGCTGGAGAACGGCAAGGCGCTGCGGGACGCGCGCGGCGAGATCCTCTACGCGGCCGAGTTCTTCCGCTGGTACTCCGAGGAAGCGGTCAGGCTCGACGGGCATCTGTCGCTCGCCCCGTCCGGCGCTAACCGGATCATGGTGCAGCGCCAACCCGTCGGCGTCAGCTTCCTGATCACTCCGTGGAACTTCCCGGCGGCCATGGCGACGCGCAAGATCGGCCCGGCGCTAGCCGCCGGCTGCACGGTCGTGCTCAAGCCGGCCAAGGAGACGCCGCTGACCGCGCTCGCGGTGGCTGGGATCCTGGCCGAGGCAGGTGTGCCGGACGGCGTCGTCAACGTACTGCCAACACGGAAGCCTGGCCCGCTGACGGACGCGGTGCTGGCCGACCCACGTGTGCGCAAGCTCTCGTTCACCGGATCTACCGAGGTGGGCCGGACGCTGCTCAAGCAGGCGGCCGACTACGTCATCAACTGTTCGATGGAGCTCGGTGGCAACGCCCCGTTCCTGGTCTTCGACGACGCCGACGTGGACGCGGCGGTTGACGGTGCGTTCCTCGCCAAGATGCGCAACGGCGGCGAGGCGTGCACAGCGGCGAACCGCTTCTACGTACACGAAGCCGTGGCGGCCGAGTTCTCGGCGAAGTTGGCGGACCGGCTTGCCGCGCTCCACGTGGGCCCCGGCCTGGAGGACGGCGTCGACCTCGGGCCGCTGGTGAACGCTGACACCCGGACCAAGGTCGCCGATCTGGTGGAGTCGGCGACAAGCGACGGCGCCAAGGTGCTGACCGGCGGGCGGGCCCCGGACCGAGTTGGGTACTACTACGAGCCGACCGTGCTGGACAGCGTGCCGGCCGACGCCGGGATCCTCAGTGAGGAGATCTTCGGCCCGGTAGCGCCCATCGTGCGGTTCTCCGATCCGGGTGAGGCGATCGCGCTGGCGAACAACACCGAGTACGGGCTGGTGTCGTACGTGTACAGCGGCGACCTGCGCCGGGCGCTGCGCGTGGCGGAGGCGCTCGAGGCAGGCATGGTGGGTATCAACCGGGGCGTCGTCTCCGACCCGGCCGCTCCGTTCGGCGGGGTGAAGCAGTCGGGCCTTGGGCGCGAGGGCGCGCACGAGGGGCTGCTTGAGTACACCGAGACCAAGTACATCGCGGTCGACTGGTAGCTGGGACGGATGGACAGGCGAATATTCGGGCTCGAGAACGAGTACGGCGTCACGTGCACGTTCCGGGGGCAGCGTCGGCTCTCGCCGGACGAGGTGGCCAGATACCTGTTCCGCCGGGTGGTCTCGTGGGGACGCAGCAGCAACGTGTTCCTGCGTAACGGCGCCCGGCTGTACCTGGACGTCGGCAGCCACCCCGAGTACGCCACGCCGGAGTGCGACAACCTGATCGACCTGGTGACACACGACAAGGCCGGTGAGCGCATCCTGGAAGGCCTCCTCGTTGACGCTGACACCCGGCTGCGCGAGGAAGGCATCGCCGGCGATATCTACTTGTTCAAGAACAACACCGACTCGGCCGGCAACTCCTATGGCTGCCACGAGAACTACCTCGTCGGCCGCCACGGCGAGTTCGGCAGGCTGGCAGACGTCCTCATCCCGTTCCTGGTGACCCGGCAGATCATCTGCGGTGCAGGCAAGGTGCTGCAGACACCACGCGGCGCGGTGTACTGCGTGAGCCAGCGGGCCGAGCACATCTGGGAAGGCGTGTCGTCCGCGACGACCAGATCGCGTCCGATCATCAACACGCGTGACGAGCCGCACGCAGACGCCGAGCGGTTCCGCCGACTGCATGTAATCGTGGGCGATTCGAACATGAGCGAGACCACGATGCTGCTGAAGGTCGGCGCCACCGACCTGGTCTTGCGCATGGTCGAGGCCGGCATCGTGATGCGCGACCTGACGCTCGAGAATCCGATCCGGGCGATCCGCGATGTCAGCCACGACATGACCGGGCGCCGCCGGGTCCGCCTGGCCAACGGCCGTGAGGTCAGCGCTCTGGATATCCAGCAGGAGTACCTGTCCAAGGCGATGGACTTCACGGCGCGCAAGGGCGCGGACGCGATCACGAGCCGCGTCCTTGAGCTTTGGGAGCGCACACTGCGCGCCGTCGAAACCGGCGACCTCGGCCTGGTCGCGCGGGAGATCGACTGGGTCACCAAGCTCCAGCTGATCGACCGGTACCGGAGCAAGCACGACCTGCCGCTCGCGTCACCCCGCGTCGCCCAGCTCGACCTCGCTTACCACGATGTGCACCGTGGCCGCGGTCTGTACTACTTGCTGCAAAAGCGCGGCGCGGTCGAGCGGGCGTGCCGGGATCTAGACATCTTCACGGCTAAGTCGGTGCCGCCGCAGACGACGCGGGCCCGGCTGCGCGGTGAGTTCATCCGCAGGGCGCAGGAGCGGCGCCGTGACTTCACGGTCGACTGGGTGCACCTCAAGCTGAACGACCAGGCGCAGCGCACAGTGCTGTGCAAGGACCCGTTCCGGTCCGTCGACGAGCGGGTGGAGAAGCTCATCGCCGGGATGTAGGGCTCGCCCGGCCGGATCGGCCGCGCTTTGGCGGATGGCACGGTCTGCACCCGCCTGCGCTCGCAAGCTTCATGGTTTCCTTGGTCGCAGACTGTGACAAACCAGGACCCAAGATCGCCCAAAACCATGAAACGTCGGTTGGGACGTACGCGCGCGCATTGCCGATCACGCCAGCCGGCGCCGCGCTGCAGTTCGGCGGGCTCGTTGGATGCCGCTATGCTTTCGGAGGTTTGGCTCGGCCGGTCGAGGTATCCGTTTTTGGTGGTTTAAGCCAACTGACAGCCGACCACAATCTGCCTCGCAGGCTGGCCTGATGCACTCGGTCCAGGCCAGGAGCTCGCTCGACCGGACGTCGCTAACCCAGAGTGGCTAACCGAGTTGGCTAACACAATGCAGTCGGCCGGTAGCGGTAGGCTGACTCGTCTTGACAACAACCGTTGAGGAAATACATGCGCCGCATTGCTGCCGCCATCCTGGTCCCCACCGCTGTAGCCGCCGTCCTGGCCGGCTGCGGGTCGTCAGGATCAGGATCATCCAACGCCAACGAGAGCGTCAAGGTATCCGGCACCTTCGACAAGACGCCGAGCGTGACGATCCCAGCGCAGAAGGCCAGCGGGAATCTGGTCATCAGCACCCCCATCAAGGGCTCCGGACCAGCGATCAAGTCTGGTAACGCGGCACTGGCCAACGTCGCTCTGTACAAGTGGAGCGGCACGAAGCACACCCTCGTCGACTCGACGTTCGGCTCTGGGCCGCAGGTGCTACCGGCCCAGATGGGCCTGACTGGCCTGACCAAGGCGCTCACAGGCGCCCGGATCGGCAGCCGGATCGTGGCGGTCCTGCCGCCCAAGTACGGCTACGGCACTAGTGGCCAGTCGCAGCTCCAGATCACGGGCACCGACACCGTGGTCTGGGTGATCGACGTGCTCCAGCAGTACTCGCCGACGGCCTCGGCCAACGGCACGCACGTCACGAATGGCGGGGGATCGCTGCCGAGCGTGACGGCGGCTACGGGCCAGGCGCCGGTCATCACGGTCCCGAAGACCGCGCCTCCGGCCAAGCTGTCGGTGACCACGCTTATCAAGGGCACTGGGCCGAAGCTAGCGAGTGGCGACACCGTCGTGGCCCAGTACGTGGGCTCGATCTGGCGGACCGGCAAGGTCTTCAGCAGCAGCTGGCCGTCGGCGCAGTCGCCGGCCGGGACGCCGTTCAGCTTCCAGCTCGGCGGCCACGTCATCACGGGCTGGAATCAGGGCCTGGTAGGCGTGCCTGTCGGCAGCCGCGTCATGCTCGTGATCCCGCCGGCCCTCGGCTACGGCCCGACCGGCGGCCAGCCCAGCGTGGGCATCACGAAGACCGACAGCCTGGTCTTCGTTATCGACGTCGTCGGGTCCCAGCCCGCTGGCAGCTAGCTGCGGCGGCGGTCGGCCCCGCCGAGTTGGTCCAGGGGTCGGCCGTCGTCAGTTCCAGCGCTCGAACGGCTCGGTCAGCTCGGCCCCGGCCAGGAACGCCGGCAGCAGCTCGGGCAGCCGGCCCGGGTAGAAGCGCTCGGTGCTGGCCAGCACCTCGGCGACCTCCCACCAGCGGGCAGCCACGTATTCTTCGACTTCCTCCGTCGTCCGGCCGCCGTCGGTAACCGGCGGCGCGTCGGCGTTGACGTCGACCGCGACGACAACCTCGTGCTGCAGCCGGCGGATGCCGCGGGCGGTCCAGGTGGACGTCCGCCGCCACCGCGGCGGGCCGACCTGGGCCGCGGTGATCTCCAGGCCCGTCTCCTCTCGGATCTCACGCACCGCAGCCTGCTGGTAGCTCTCGCCCGGCTCGATCCCGCCTCCCGGCAGCTCCCACCAGTGCGTGTCAGACCGGGACGCAAGAACCGCGCGGAACAGCAAAATCCGCCCGGCGCGGTCGCGCAGGACCACGCGCACGCAGGATCGCTCGAGGTCGTAGCGCTCGTTTTCGCGGCTGCCGACCTCGCTGCTAAGCGCGGCCGCGTGGCGCCCCGCTGCGGCGGCGGCTAGGAAATAGGCCAGATCCTGATCGAGGCCGCGCCCCATGGTGGACAGAGGAACCGGGCAGTCGCGCAGCACCTCTGGCAGTCCGTCGACACTGACCCGGACCAGATTGTGCTGGGCCGCCAGTGGCTGTGCCGCCGCCAGTATCTGCGCGCCGAAGTCACCGGACAGCTCGGGCACCACGATGTCGGCCCTGGCCAGCGCCACCCGGCCGTAGGAGGTCAGGCTGTGGTGAGAGATGCCACGGTGGCGGGCGCGGGAATCGGCTTCGCTGATCCGCAGCGACCCTACCGGTCGGCCGCCGAGCACTGCGGCGGCGTTGACAGCCTCACCGGCGGCGACGCCGGAGAACCCCCACCGGGTCCCGGTCCCAAGGTTGCCCGGTCCCTGGGCCACCACAGCTAGCTCGGCGCCGAGCACGTATCGAGCCGCCAGCAGGCCGCTGTGCACGCTGACAGCTTCCAGATCGCCGCCGAACGCCTGACCCACGGTCACGGTGCCGGTGAGCCAGCCGGCCTGCGTCAGCGCCGCGGCCGCGCGGGAGAACCAGGCGGGCAGCGCGCCGCCGTCCAGCATGACGTAGGCGATTCGGGGTGGCGAGCTCGCCTGCGCGCCGACGGGCCGCGCGGCCAGGTAGCCCGCCAGGATGGCCGGCAGCGCCGAGTGCAGATCGGCCACGACTACCGGCAGGCCGGCCAGGTCGTCGGCGTCGCGGAGTAGCTCGTGATACTCCGAGCCCTGCTCGTCAGCGCCGAGCACGCATGCCTGGAGCGGGGTGTACCGGGCCTTGATCAGGTGGCCGGGCTCTTCGCCGCCCGCGGGGAGTCGGTCTGGAATGGCCACGACCAGCGCATATCCGCCGGTGCCAAGCCCCAGGTCTAGCGCGGTGGTGTTCAGTAGCACCCGGTCGCCTGCCTGCGGCGCACCGGTCAGGCGCGGGTAGGCCAGCGCCGCCACGGTGTCCTCGCCGACCCGGACCCGGAGTTCGAGCGCGCCATTCCACGACCGGCCGACCTCGGATACTTCGCCACTACGCCACCTGATCACTCCGGCAGGGTAGCGTCGGTGGCGAGAAGGGATGGCGATGTCCAGGCGGAAGACTGAGCGGCTGCTGAGCCTTGTGGTCTGCCTCCTGTCCGCGCGCAGATATCTGACGGCCACCCAGATTAGGGCGGCGGTGCCCGGCTATCCGGAGTCCTTCGATGCCTTCAAGCGCATGTTCGAGCGGGACAAGGACGAGCTGCGCGAGCTCGGCATCCCGCTAGAGACCGGCACGAACGCGGCCGGTGACGAGGAGTCTGGGTACCGGATCTCGCGCCAGGCTTACGAGCTGCCCGACATCAGGCTGGAGCCGGACGAGGTGGCGGTGCTCGGCCTGGCGGCCAGGGTCTGGCGGCGCGCCGAGCTGGCGGGCGCGGCCGAAGGCGCGCTCCTGAAGCTGCGCGCCGCTGGCATCGACGCGGAGGACCTTACCCAGCCGGGCATTGAGCCGCGGGTACAGACGCCGGAGGCGGCGTTCGGCCCGCTGTGGGAAGCAGTGCGGGACCGGCGCCCGGTGGCCTTCGGATATCGGGCCGCGGGCCGCAGCGCGGCCCAGCGCCGCAACCTCGAGCCCTGGGGCGTCGTCAACCGGCGCGGGAGCTGGTACGTCGTCGGCCACGACACTGACAGGCAGGCCGAGCGAGTGTTCCGGCTCAGCCGCATCGACGGCGCGGTGACCTTCACCGGAGCGCCGGGGTCGGTCACCGTGCCGCCTGGCACTGACGTCCGGGCGGCGGTGCGCTACTGGGATAGCGAGGCATCAGTGCCGCGCACATGCGTGCTGCGAGTCCGGTCGGGGGCCGGCTACGGCCTGCGCCGGCATGCCCTGCGCGATGAACCGGACGACCTGCCCGGCTGGGACCGCGTCGAGCTCAGCTACTCAGACACCGGCTGGTGGAGTGAGCACGTCGCGTGGTTCGGCGCCGACGTGGTCGTGCTGGAGCCCACGGACCTGCGCGACGCGGTGATCGGCCGCCTGAAGGGTGCTGGCGTGACCGCGGATACGCCGGCCCAGTCGGGCCAAGACAAGGCCAGCCCAGTCTCGGCCAGCCCAGTCTCGGCCAGCCCAGTCTCGGCCAGCCCAGTCTCGGCCAGCTCAGGCAAGGCCAGCTCAGGCAAGGCCAGCTCAGGCAAGGGCGGCTCAGTTACGGCCAGCACGGCCAAGGCCAGCACGGCTAAGCCCGGGATGGCGACCGCGACGGAGCGGCTCCAGCGGCTGCTAGCACTGGTGCCGTACGTCGTCAGCCGGAACGTGGTCGGCATGGAGGACACGGCAACGGCGTTCGGGATCACCGAGCGCGAACTGGTGGACGACCTGAACCTGTTGTGGTGCGTCGAGCTGCGCTCGCCCGATCCGTACTGCCCGATCGACCTGTCGTACGAGGGCGGTGAGATCGTCGTCAGTGAGGCTGAGGCGATCGACCGGCCGCTGCGTCTCGGCGTCGATGAGGCCTGCGCCCTGCTGATCGCTTTGCGGATGCTGGCCGACCTGCCGACCATGGGGGCCGGATCGGCGCTGAGCCGCACTATCGCCAAGCTGGAGCAGGCGGCCGGGGCCGCCGCCGCGCCGAGCGCCCAGGTGGCAGTTCAGGTCGACGACGTCGCCGCGCAGGCTGGCGCAGCGCAGATTGCCGACGCGCTGAGCCGGGGCAGGCGGCTGCACATCGCCTACTACGTGCCCGGCCGTGACGAGGCAACCGAGCGCGACGTGGATCCGATGCGGCTGCTCGTCGTCGAGGGCCGCAGCTACCTGGAGGGCTGGTGCCGACGCGCGCAGGACGTCCGGCTCTTCCGGCTGGACCGCATCCTCGAAATCGATGTCCTCGACGTGCCTAGCGACGTCCCGGCCACCGCCGAGCACGTCGACGTCGACCACGGGCTGTTCCGGCCATCACCGCAGGACGTGCACGTTGTGTTTGAGCTGGCAGCCGCCGGGCGCTGGGTCGCCGAGTATTACCCGACTGAGCGAATAGACGATTTGCCGGACGGCTGGCTCCGGGTGGAGCTGCGCACGCCGGACACCCAGTGGGTGCGCCGGCTGGCGCTGCGCCTCGGCGAGGACGGTCGGCTGATATCTCCGCCTGAGCTCGCCGAGCAGGTGGTTGCTGACGCTACGTCCGCGCTAAGTCACTATGCATAGGCAGTGAGACCGATATTTCGCGTTAACGTGCTGGTCACTGCCTTGCCGTCGGGTGGCTACGTTCAGTCGCTTGGCTGGAGGCCGCGTGTAGACTCTCGCATTGAGGAGCGCGGGCTCCGCTGAATGGGGACTGACATGGGCGATGCACTTGCTCCCTGGCACATCATCATCCTGGTGATCGTGCTGGTGGTGCTCTTCGGAGCCAGGCGGCTGCCCGGCGCGGCTCAGTCGCTGGGCCAGTCAATGCATATCTTCAAGAAGTCCGTACAGGGCCTGAACCCCGACGACCAGGACAGCGCTGCTAACCCGTCAAACGTCAGCTCCTGGGCTGCAACCCCGCCTGGGTCCGCTCCGCCGCCGGCCGTGACCGCGGCGGATCCGACGCAGCAGCAACTGCTTGACCTGCAGCGGCAGGTCCAAGACCTGCAGCGGCAGGCCGCTGAAGGCGGCGGCGGCAGCAGCCAGCCAGCCGAGACGCAGACCACGCGGCCGATCTAACTGCCAGCTGAGGTGGCCGTGGCAGATGACGGGCTGAGCCCGGAAGCTCGGGCGGACCTCGGGCTGACGAGGCGAGCCAATCCCGAGGCGCGGATGCCTCTGCTGGAGCATCTGCGCGAACTCCGCAATCGGGTGGTCAAGACGGCGATCGCGCTGACCGCTGGCTCGGTCATCGGCTGGTTCGTCTACCCGCAGGTCTGGAGCTTCATCCGGGCCCCGTACTGCAAGATCCCGCAGCCCAGGGGCTTCGGCACGCTCGTGCTGCACCAGGGCTGCCAGCTGTACGTGACCGGCCTGTGGGACCCGCTGTTCCTCCGGCTGCAGATCTCGATCGCGGTCGGCATCATCCTGTCCTCGCCGGTCTGGCTGTATCAGGTATGGGCGTTCATCGCACCCGGCCTGTACCAGCGCGAGCGCCGCTGGGCTTACTACTTCGTCGGCGCCGCGATACCCCTGTTCGGGATCGGCGCCACGATCGCGTACTTCGCCATGACCAAGGGCCTGCGGTTCCTGCTGCACCTGGTCCCGGCCGATACGACCGCGCTCATCACCATCAACACCTACCTCAGCTACGCCGGGGCGATGCTGCTGATCTTCGGCCTCGCCTTCGAGCTGCCCCTGGTATTCGTCCTGCTGAATATGGCTGGTGTCCTGACGCACGCGCGGTTCCGCAAGTGGCGCCGGGTGATCATCTTCCTGGTATTCGCGTTCGCCGCCATATTCACGCCCAGCCCGGACCCGATCAGCATGCTGCTGCTCGCGGTGCCATGCGTCGTGCTCGTGGAGGCATCGGAGATCTTCGCCTGGGCAAACGACAGGCGCCGGGCCAAGCGCGGCAGCCTGGCGTTCCCTGGCCTGACCGAGGCTGAGGTCGCGGCTTATGGCCTGGACACCCCGCTCGGCGAGCCGTCCGACGCGGGCCTCGGGGCGCCGCATTAACCGTCCCATTGACGCAGAGGCGGCGCGGGTGTCAGCTGAGGCGTGTTCCCTGGCTGAGTACTACCAGCAGCGCGCCGCAGAGTACGACGAGGTCTACGACAAGCCCGAGCGTCAGGACGATCTCGCTCGGCTGCGGCTGCTGCTGCCGCCGCTAGTCGCTGGCAAGCGCGTGCTGGAGATTGCCGCGGGAACCGGCTACTGGACCGAAGTACTGGCCGCCACGGCCGGTGCCATCATGGCCACGGACGTGAACGCCGAGACCATCGCGATCGCCACCCAGCGCCGGTACGGCCGCGCGCAGGTCAGCATGCGTACCGCCGACGCCTTCCGGCTGGACGGCGTGCCTGGCGAGTTTGACGTGGTGTTCTGCGGGTTCTGGTGGTCGCACATCCCGCGCGCCGACATTCCGCGGTTCCTTGCGGGCGTGCGCGCCCGGGTCGGAGCGCGGACTGGCCTGATCCTGGTCGACAACCGGTACGTGCCGGGCAGCAATCACCCGATCACCAGGACGGGACCGGACGGTGACACCTACCAGCAGCGGCGTCTGGCTGACGGCCGTGGTTACGAGGTGCTGAAGAACTTTCCGTCCCGCGAGCAGCTGGCAGCTGACCTGGCCGACGTCGCAAGCGAGATGACCTGGACCGAGCTTGAGTACTTCTGGCTGGCCACCTGCGTACTGCGCTGAGTGCGCCGGGCTGTCTGCGCTGTGGTGACTGCGTCGGGCTGATCTGCCGCCCTTAAGCTGGGGTTATGAACGCGGAGGCAAGTCCAGCGGATCACGATGACCGGGCCGGACTCGCCTCGTTCCGGCCGGAGTACGAATTTGAATTTGACTGGTTCCAGGTAGCGGCGTGCGAGGCGCTGGAGAGCGGCCATGGCGTGCTGGTCGCGGCGCCCACCGGATCCGGCAAAACGGTCGTGGGCGAGTTCGCGGTGCACCTGGCCCTGGCCGAAGGCCGCAAGTGTTTTTACACCACTCCGATCAAGGCGCTGTCGAACCAGAAGTATGGCGACCTTGTCAGCCGCTACGGGTCGGCCAAGGTTGGCCTGCTGACCGGCGACAACAGCATTAACGGCGAGGCGCCCATCGTCGTCATGACGACCGAGGTGCTGCGCAACATGCTGTACGCCGGGTCGCTGACGCTCGGCGGCCTCGGCTACGTCGTGCTGGACGAGGTCCACTACCTGGCCGACCGGCTCCGCGGCGCGGTCTGGGAAGAGGTCATCATCCAGCTGCCTGAGTCGGTCCAGGTCGTGGCCCTGTCCGCGACAGTGAGCAATGCCGAAGAGTTCGGCGACTGGCTTGAGCAGGTCCGGGGCGGGACCACCGTAATAGTGGACGAGACCAGGCCGGTCCCGCTGTGGCAGCACATGCTGGCCGGACGGCGGCTGTACGACCTGTTCGCACCGAACGGGGCCGTCAATCCCGAGCTTCGTCGGCTCGCGCAGCGTGACGTGGTCGCCGACCGGCCTGGGCGACAGCGGCCTGGTCGCGGCGGGGGCCGCGTCGGCACTGGCCGCGGTGCCGGGCATGGGCACCGGCAGGTCCGGTACCGGCCGCCGGGCCGGCCCGAGGTCATCGAGCGGCTCGACGCTGAGGGCCTGCTGCCCGCCATCACGTTCATCTTCAGCCGGGCCGGCTGCGATGCCGCTGTGCAGCAGTGCCTCGCCGCCGGGCTGCGGCTCACTACGCCAGAGGAGTCAGTTGAGATCGCCAGGATCGTCGCTGCACGGACAGCCGGACTGGACGACGCCGACCTGGCTGTGCTCGGCTACACCGAGTGGCTGACCGGGCTCCGGCGCGGGATCGCCGCGCACCACGCGGGACTGCTACCAACGTTCAAGGAAGTCGTGGAGGAACTGTTCGCGGCCGGCCTCATTCGGGCGGTATTCGCCACCGAGACGCTCGCGCTCGGCATCAACATGCCAGGCCCGGACGGTGGTCATCGAGAAGCTCGACAAGTGGAACGGTGAGCATCACGCCGACCTGACCGCGGGGGAGTACACCCAGCTCACCGGCCGCGCCGGGCGGCGCGGCATCGACATCGAAGGGCACGCGGTCGTGCTCTGGCAGCCCAACATGGATCCGCTTGCTGTCGCTGGACTGGCCGGCACCCGGACCTATCCGCTGACCTCGAGCTTCCGGCCGACCTACAACATGGCGGTCAACCTGGTCGGCCAGGTCGGACGCGTGCGGGCAGCCAGGCTGCTGGAATCGTCGTTTGCCCAGTTCCAGGCGGACCGCGGCGTGGTCGGCCTGGCGCGGCAGGCGGCGAGACTGCGCCAGCAGATCGCCGGGCTGAACGTGACGTGCGAGCTCGGCGACATCGGGAGTTACGACGAGATTCGCCGCGAGCTCAGTGAGCTGGAGCGGGACGAGTCTCGGAAGCAGTCGGCCGCGCGGCAGGCTGAGGCGATCGCGTCGGTGGAGAAACTGCGGCCCGGCGACATCATCGAGGTGCCTGGTGGCCGGCAGGCAGGCGTCGCCGTCGTATTGCAGCCGGGGGGCGGCGGTAACGGGGACGGGCGGCCGCGGCCGCTGCCTCTGGTGCTCACTGCGAACCGGCAGGTGAAGCGGCTGTCGATGGCTGACTTCCCGGTACCAGTCAGCCCGATCGAGCGGATCAGGATCCCGCCGTCGTTCAGTCCGCGTTCGCCGGCAGCGCGCCGCGACCTCGTATCGACTGTGCGCAACAGGCTCGCCGGGCGGGAGCTGCCCGCTCGCGATCGGGGTGGCCGCGATCAGGGGGGTCGCGATCGGTCCGGTCGCGGCGCAGCATCGCACGCGACGATCGAATCGTTGCGCAGGCGGCTGCGGCGGCATTCGTGTCATGACTGCCCGGATATGCCACTGCACCTGCGCGACCTGTCCATGCGCGGGCGGCTGGAGCGAGAAGCTGAGGCGCTCGAGCAGCGCGTATCGGGCCGTTCGCACGTGCTCGCCCGCACGTTCGGCCGGGTCTGTGCGGTGCTCGCTGAGCTCGGCTATATCGCGGGCGATGAGGTCACCGCGGACGGCCGCCAGCTCGCGGCCTTGTATACCGAACTTGACCTGCTCGCCGCTGAGTGCGTGCGGCGCGGGACGTGGTCCGGACTGGCGCCCGCCGACCTGGCCGCGTGCGCGTCGGCGCTGACATTCGAGGCGCGTCGGCCTGACGACGCCGGCCCCGTGCGGCTGCCGCATGGCCGCGCCCGCGAGGTCCTCGGTGATATGACGAACATCTGGACAGAACTGTCGGCGATCGAGAGCGGCCAGCACCTCTCGTTCCTGCGCGAGCCCGACCTCGGGTTCGCGTGGACGGTGCATTCCTGGGCGCGCGGCACGTCCCTGGAGAAGCTGGTTGGGCCTGAGCTGACTGCAGGCGACTTCGTACGTGCCGTCAAGCAGCTCATCGACCTGCTCAGCCAGGTCGCGGTCGTGGCCGGCAGTGGCGCGGGCGGTGCGCAATCTGGCGACGGTGAGCTGGCCGGCCGCGGGGAGCGGGCTGCGGGCGGGGAGCGGGCCGCTGGCGCGGAGCTAGCCAAGACGGCGCGGGCCGCGATCGACCTCCTCCGCCGTGGGGTCGTCGCCTACTCGTCAGTCGGCTAGCAGGCCGAAACCCGGTTGCGCCCCGGGTGGTCACGTGCCTGACCCTTTCAGGCGTATGGGACCACACAGCCGTTCCGGCGAAGGATTCGACACAGCCGGCTGTGCCGAATCCTTCGCCACGATGGAGGGACGGTGAATATGAAGGTGCAGCGGACGGACCAGCCGGACATCCTGGTGCGGCGCGTGGTGGCCGACGACTGGGAGCAGGCACGGGATGCGCGGCTGGCGGCTCTGGCCGAGGCGCCGTATGCGTTCTCCTCGACGCTGGCGCGGGAGCAGGCGTTCGATGAGGAGGTGTGGCGCAGCCGGGCCGGGTCGGGCCGGACGGTAGCCGCCTTCGCCGGGGCAACGATCGTCGGCCTGGCAACCGGCATCCCGGCGGATGACTTCCCTGCGCGTGACGTTCGAGGCGACGGCGTTTCAGGCGACGGCGAGCCTGATGAGGACGCGCCCGCCGGCGACGCGCCGGCCAACAGCGAGCTCGTGACCGACCAGTCATCCAGCAGCGGTCAGCCCGACTGGCAGCTGGCTGGCATGTGGGTAGCGCCGGGCTACCGCGGGCGGGGCGTGGCTGACGGACTCGTCGCTGCGGTGTGCGATCTCGCCCGCGCCGCCGGTGCCAGTGCTGTCACGCTCTGGGTGACCGAGGTGAACGACAGGGCGCGGGCGTTCTACCGGCGCGTCGGCTTCGCCGCGACGGGCGGCCGGATGCTGGTCCGGCCGGAGGAGCCCGACCACTGGGAAGAAGAGCTAAGGCTCCCGCTTGTCTGACTATTGGCTAGCGCACCGTCGCCTGCAGCAGGACCGGCAAGTCGTAGGTGCGCCGCACGCTGCTGCCAAGTCGGGTGATGTCAGCGCCGTAAACGTGCAGTGAGATGGCGACCTCGTCGCCGACATTGCGAACCCGGTGAATATCCCCCGGCGGCGCGAACCCGCTGACCTCGCCAGGCCGGTTCTGGTTGCGGCCGACTTCAGCCAGGCAGTTTCTCCGAGCGTCGAGCGCGTAAAGCTCCTCGTACTCGATACCCTGCACGACACCGAAGACGCACCAGGTCACGTGATCGTGTATGGGCGTGATCTGGCCGGGTCGCCAGACCATGGCAGTGACGGAGAACGACCCATCCGGCTCGACGTGCAGCACATGGCAGCGGTAGCCGGCCGCGTCGCCGTCCCGCTCGGCTGCGGTCAGGATGTCGGCCGCGGGCAAGTGCGTGCATAGCTCGCCAGCGACGAGCTGGGCAGTCTCCTGCCAGTTGGCGCGACGCCGGGTTGCGGCACGAATGGCCCGAACCAGGCTGGCTGGACATCGGGTACGAACCGGGCTGATGACCGTCATACTGCCGCCTCCATGCCTACTGGATCAGTCGACAATAGACTACGGCCCGGCCCTAGCTGAGTTCCAATGCCAACTATCCATCGGTCGATAGCCCCGACCTATGGGCTGGCAGCGGCGCGCTGCTTACGGCATCGGCGCGCCCGCCACCGCGGCGGCGGCGGGCTGGCCCACAGCATTAGCCTCAGCCTCATCCACGCGGGCCGCCCCGGCCCGAGCCTCAGACACGCGGGCCGCCTCGGCCCGAGCCTCAGACACGAGGACCGGCTCAGCCGCAGCATCGGCTTCATCCGGGCGGACCTGCCTCGGCACGCCTCGACGGTAGGGCTCCAGGCATGCTGACACCAGTTCCCAGCTGCTGAGGCTCTCGATGGCGGCAAGCTGGGCGCAGGCGAGGTCTTCCGTCATGCAGACGATCTCCATCTGCTCTCCACGGCGGGTGAAGACGAGACGGGCTTGAGTTTTGCCGCTAACGAACCCGGTGATCTGCGAGCCCGTTGGCGTCTGTGTCACGACAAGATGATCGAAAGTCGATGTAGTCACGAACGGTAATCTAACGATTACTAAGAGGCTTCGCAGGTTTTTCGGATCATCGCCGGAGTTGCACTGGGCCGCCGGCGTGCGGGCTGGGAGGATGCCGCCATGGGTACCACCATGCTGCTGGACTCGGCGTCCATGTACTTCCGGGCGTTCTACGGCGTGCCGGAGACGATGACCGCACCCGATGGCACGCCCGTCAACGCGGTCAAGGGCCTGCTGGACATGATCACCAGGTTGCTGCGCGCCCGCCATCCGACGCGGCTGATCGCATGCATGGACGCAAGCTGGCGCCCGGCATTCCGCGTTGCGGCGCTCCCGTCATACAAGGCGCACCGGGCCAACCCCGATGGCTCCGAGCAGGTGCCCGCCGCGCTCAACGTGCAGCTGCCGATCATCGTCGACGTGCTGTCTGCCACCGGGATCACTATGGCCTGGGCCGACGGCTACGAAGCTGATGACATCATCGGCACGCTCGCAGCGCAGGCCAGCGAGCCCGTCGAGGCGGTCACGGGTGACCGTGACCTGTTCCAGCTCGTCGACGACGGACGCGGCATCAAGGTCGCCTACATCGGCAAGGGCGTCGCCAACCTCGAACTCATGGACGAGGCTGCCGTAACCGCGAAGTACCACATCCCCGGCCGGTCCTACGCGGCGTTCGCCGCGCTGCGCGGGGACCCGAGCGACGGCCTGCCTGGCGTGCCCGGCGTCGGGGAAAAGACGGCGGCCGCCCTGGTTCGTGTGTTCGGCTCAGTGGAGGCGATGCTCGCTGCGATCGACGCTGGGCACGGCGGCTTCCCGGCGGGCAGCCGCGCCAAGCTCGTCGCGGCTCGCCCCTATCTCGAAGCGTGCATGCCGGTCGTCCAGATCGCCACCGATGCGCCCGTCAAGCTCGAGGGTGGCGACCTGCCGTCGACGGCGCCCGATCCCGCCAGAGTCGCCGCACTAGACGAGCGCTTCGGCCTCGGATCGTCGCTCGGCCGCCTGCTGGCAGCGCTGGCGTCGGCGCCGTGACGCGCGACCTGAGATGATGGCGGGCGAGGCAGCAAGAACTGGAGGATGCGGTGGGACACCAGCAGGAGGGAACGGAGCTCTATCCGGCCAACCGCCTTCGAGAGGTCGCGGCGGCGACGGCAAGAGCCGGGCTCCACGCGCTGCTGCTGACGCCGGGGCCCGACCTGCGCTACGTGACCGGATACGACGCGCACGCTCTCGAGCGGCTGACCTGCCTGGTGGTTCCGGCTAACGGCGATCCGTTCCTGGTCGTACCGCGTCTCGAAGTGCCTGCCGCGCTGGCCTCGCCTGCCGGGCGCCTCGACCTGGAAATCGTGGGCTGGGACGAGACCGACGATCCGTACGCCCTCGTGGCTCGCCGGCTAGGCGCCGTCGGCGCCGTCGGGCTCGCGGACCGGATGTGGGCGCTGATGGTGCTGCGGTTGCGGGCGGCGCTCCCCGCCGCGCGCCAGGAGCTGGCCAGCGTCGCGCTGCGGGACCTGCGCGCTCGCAAGAGCCCGGCCGAGGTGGCCGCGCTGCTGGAAGCTGGCCAGGCGATTGACCGCGTGCACGCGCAGGTGCCGGGCTGGCTGCGGCCGGGCCGGACCGAGCGTGCGGTCGCCGCCGATATCGGCGAGGCAATCCTGGCCGAGGGGCATGTGACAGTCGACTTCGCCATCGTCGCGTCTGGCCCGAACGGCGCCAGCCCGCACCATACCGCTACCGACCGGGTGCTACAGCCCGGCGATGCGGTCGTGGTTGACATCGGCGGCACGATGCCCAGCGGCTACTGCTCGGACTGTACGCGGACGTACGCGATCGGGTCAGTGCCCGCCGAGTTCGCCGCGTACTACCAAGTACTCAAGGACGCTCAGGACGCGGCCTGCGCTGCGGTGCGGCCAGGCGTCACCGCCGAGTCAGTGGACGCTGCCGCCCGCGTGCCGATCACCGCCGCTGGCTTTGGAGATTACTTCGTGCACCGGACAGGTCATGGCATCGGCCTAGAGACGCACGAGGACCCCTATATCGTCTCCGGCAACACCGAGGTGCTCCAGCCCGGTCACGCGTTCTCCGTCGAGCCTGGCATCTACCCCGGGCCCCACGGCGCCCGGATTGAGGACATCGTGGTGTGCACCGCCGACGGCTACCAGCGGCTCAACAACGTGAGCCGGGATCTGGTCATGGTGGTCGACTGATGCCGGTCGACCGGGAGACGCGGGACGACACGACAGCTGCGCTATTCGGGCTCGCTCGTGAGATCGCCGACGCCGAACTGCGACCGCGCGTAGCCGAGGCCGAACGCCACAGCAGGTTCCCGCGGGCGGAGTTCGCGACGCTGGGCCGGGCCGGGCTGCTCGGCCTGCCGTACCCGGAAGAGCAGGGTGGTGGCGGCCAGCCCTACGAGACGTACCTGCAGGTCGTGGAGGAGCTGGCGACGGCCTGGCTCGCCGTGGGCCTCGGCGTCAGCGTGCACACGCTGACCTGCTATCCGATCGCGACAGCGGGCACCGCGGAGCAGCGCGAGCAGTGGCTGCCTGACATGCTCGGTGGTGACCAGCTCGGAGCCTACTGCCTGTCCGAGCCGGGCAGCGGATCTGACGCCGCCGCCCTGGCGACCCGCGCCGTGGCCGACGGCGACGAGTTCGTGATCGACGGCGTGAAGGCGTGGACCACTCACGGCGGGCAGGCGGACTTCTACACGCTCTTCGCGCGCACGTCGGGCGACAGCGCCGGACCTGACCGCGCCCGCGGCATCAGCTGCTTCCACGTCCCGGCCGCGACGCCAGGCGTATCCGCTGCGCCGCCCGAACACAAGATGGGCATGCGCAGCTCGACGACCGCGCAGATGCGGTTCGAGTCCGCCAGGGTGCCGGCCAGTCACCTCATCGCCGAAAGAGGAACGGGCTTCCGCATCGCGCTTGGTGCTCTCGACGCTGGCCGGCTCGGGATCGCTGCGTGCGCGACAGGCGTGGCGCAGGCGGCACTGGACTGTGCGGTCGGGTACGCCCGGAGCCGGGTGCAGTTCGGTCGGCCGGTCATCGACTTCGAGGGACTTCAGTTCATGCTCGCGGACATGGCGACCGCGGTCGCGGCGGCGCGCGCTCTCTACCTGGCCGCGGCAAGGCGCAAGGACGCGGGCCTGCCATATGGCCAGCAAGCCGCGATGGCCAAGCTGCTGGCCTCCGATACGGCGATGCGCGTCGCCACAGACGCGGTCCAGGTGCTCGGCGGCTACGGGTACGTCGAGGATTTCCCGGCCGAGCGGTTGATGCGCGAGGCCAAGGTGCTCCAGATCGTGGAGGGCACGAACCAGATCCAGCGGCTCGTCATCGGCCGGGAACTGGCCCGCACCGATAAGCCCGGACCCGGTTAGCACACAATCAGCTACCCCGTCAACTACCCGGCAATTACCCCGGCTGCCGTCGGGCGACGATGCCCTCGAAGGCACTGAGGCCTGGCGCGCCTCGCCCGGTCCGGACCAGGATCTCGCCGGCCTGCGCCGGCAGGGAGGCTGGCGTTGAGGTGAAATTGGCGGCCACGACGAGCGAACCAGTCTCGTACGCCCAGACATCCGGCACCGATGCCAGCCGCCGGTAGCCGGCGAGGGCACCGCCCAGCTCTGCCCGTCGCACGTCGATGAGCCGTCGGCACAGTGCCAAGACGGAGCCAGGGTCGCCACGCTGATCGGCAACGTTGACGTCAGCGGGGCCGATCGGCAGCCAGGGCTTAACGGCGGGATCGGTGAAGCCGCCACCGGACGTCTCGTCCCAGCGCATCGGCGTGCGCCCCCGATCTCGCTGGCCCTGCGGGCCTGCGCCATGCGTCATGGGGTCCCGCTGAAGCTCGGCCGGGACGGTCACGTCCGTCATGCCGATCTCGTCGCCGTAATAGAGCACTGTCGTGCCGGGCAGCGTCAGCAGGATCAGCAGCGCGAGCCTGATGCTGGCGGGATCGCCATGGCACCATCGGCTTCCGAACCGGCCGACATCGTGGTTCGACGCGGTCCATACGGGACAGGCGCCCGACGGCAAGACAGCCAGCGTCTGGTCGACGAGGTCGGGCAGCTCATCGGGGAACCGGGCGAAGACGACAGGGAAGTTGAAGCCGAGCTGGAGCTCGTCGTCATCGCCGTAGTAGGACGCGAGTCTGGCCAGATCGGCTGTCCACGTCTCGCCGAGCAGCAGCCGCGGCGGCTCGTAGCTCTCGGCGATTTTCCGCCAGCTCCGGTAGACGGCGTGAGTCTCGGGCCGATTCGCGCTGTATACCGGTTGCTGGCCGAAGCGGCCGGCCAGCGGGCCGCTCGCTGTCGCCTGTGTCGATATCGGCAGTGTAGAAATCGGCAGTGTAGAAATCGGCAGCGGCGGGTTGTCGCGCAGCTCGGCGTCCTTGTACAGGCCGAGCGCCACATCGATGCGAAAGCCGGCCACGCCGCGGTCGAACCAGAACTCCAGGATCCGGCGGAACTCAGCGTGCACGGCCGGCTCCCACCAGTTCAGGTCCGGCTGACCAGGAAGGTAGTTGTGCAGGTAGAACTGCCCTGTGGCGGCGTGCCATTGCCAGGCTGGCTGGCCCGTGGAGTCCAGCCAGTTGTTCGGCGGCATCCCGCCCGGCGCCGGATCGGCCCACACGTAGTAGTCGCGGTGCGCGGCATCCCGTCCGGACGCGGCGTCGATGAACCATGGGTGGGCCGAGCTCGTGTGGTTCGGGACGAGGTCGAGCAGGACCCGAATGCCGCGCCGGCAGGCCTCGGCGATCAGCGCGTCGAGATCGCCCAGAGTCCCGAGCTCAGGGTGCACGCCGGTGTAGTCGCTGACGTCATAGCCCCAGTCGGCATCCGGCGAGGGCATCGTCGGCGACAGCCAAAGGCCGTCAATCCCCAGCCAGGACAGATGGTCGAGGCGCTCGATGATGCCGGGTATGTCGCCAAACCCGTCGCCGTTGCTGTCGCGCCAGGACCTGACGTACAGCTGATACAGCACGGCGCCGTACCACCACGGACCCGTGGTCATGCTCGTCCCCCCGTCGCGGCTAATGCCAGATCGCGGCCTCCGAAACCGGATCGAAGAACTGGAGGCCGGCGGTGTCGATCGCGAACGTGATCCGGTCGCCCGCCTTGACCGCGGTCTTCGGATCGACTCTGGCCACGCCCTCGCCCGAGATGGTCGCCGCTTCGGCGTCCGCGGAATGTGCGCCCTCGGCCTGCACTCGCTTCGCATCGATCGTAAAGTGCACGACCAGCTCGGACCCGAGGGCCTCGACAAGATCGACGTCGGCGACAAGCTCGGGGCCGCTGCCGCCAGGTGTCACATTCGGCAGGTGCTCGGGACGCAGGCCGATGACGACCGGCTTGCCAGCGTGGGACGACAGGGCCGGATGGGCCAGCGCGACGCTGTCGGGCAGCTCGACGCGCTGCGAGCCCAGCTGCACCGACCGCGCGCCCTCGCCGATGGTGGCTTCGTAGAGGTTCATCGCGGGCGAGCCTATGAAGGCGGCGACGAACAGATTGTCCGGGCGGTCGTAGAGTACCTGCGGGTCTGCACACTGCTGCAGGACGCCGGCTCGCAAGACCGCGACCCGGTCACCCATCGTCATGGCCTCGATCTGGTCGTGCGTGACGTAGATCGTGGCCACGCCGATCCGCCGCTGGATGCGGGACACTTCCGCGCGCATCTGGACGCGCAGCTTGGCGTCCAGGTTTGACAGCGGCTCGTCCATGAGGAACACCGACGGCTCGCGGACGATCGCGCGGCCCATCGCGACGCGCTGCCGCTGACCGCCGGACAGCTGGCCTGGCTTGCGGTCCAGCCATTCGGTGAGGCCAAGGATCTCGGCCGTCTCCCGCACCTTGGCGTTGAGCTCGTCCTTGGGGAGCTTGCGCAGCTTGAGTGCGAACCCGATGTTCTCGGCTACGGTCATGTGCGGGTAGAGCGCGTAGTTCTGGAAGACCATCGCGATGTCGCGCTCTTTGGGAGACAGGTCGTTGACCTCCCGCTCGCCGATCCGCATCGTCCCGCTGCTGATGTCCTCCAACCCTGCGACCATGCGCAGCGCGGTGGTCTTGCCGCAGCCCGACGGACCGACGAGCACCATGAACTCACCGTCGCCGATCTCCAGGCTCAGGTCGTGGACCGCGTGGAATCCGTTTGGGTACACCTTGTTGACCTGTTGCATGCTCACCGTGGCCATGGCGTCTCCTTAGCCGGGTCGTGCGGATTAGCCGCGTTGGGCGGATTAACCGCGTCGGGCGGATTAACCGCGTCGGGCGGGGAAATGTCGCGGCGCTGGCTCATCCCTTCACCGCGCCTGAGGTGAGGCCGGAAATCACGAACTTCCGGAAGATGAAGACCAGGATCCCGATCGGAACGGTCGCAACCACCGACGCGGCGAAGATCGTGTTGTACGGGGTGATGTCGATCGTGCCGAACTGAGAAACCCCCACCGGGATGGTGCGGAAGTTGTTGGAGATGTTGAAGGTGAGCGCCATGAGGAACTCGGTCCAGCAGGCGGTGAAGCAGAAGATGCCCGCGGTGAAGATTCCCGGCAGCGCCTGCGGCAGGATGATCGACCAAAGTGTGCGTAGCGGCGACGCACCGTCGATCCGGCCGGTCTCCTCCATCTCCTTAGGGATGCCGAGCATGTAATTGCGCAGGATCCAGATCGCGAACGGCAGGTTGAACGCCGTATACGGGATGATCAGCGCCTGATAGCTGTCCAGCCAGTTGAGGTGGCGGAGCAAGATGTACAGGGGCGCGATCAGGGCGATCTCCGGGAACACCGAGATCATCAGGAAAGCAACGAGCATTGTGAACTTGCCGCGCATAGGCAGCCGGCCGAGCGCATAGCCGGCCAGGGTGCCGAGCACCAGCACCAGGGCCGTCGCGACCAGGGTCACGATCAGCGAATTGCGGAAGTAGGTCCAGAAGTCGTACTGCACGAACGCCGACTTGTAGTTGGCGATGCTCAGCGGGTCGGGGAAGTACTGCGGCGGGTCGACGCCGATATTCGCCGGCGTCTTGAAGCTGGAGGCGATCAGCCAGTACAGCGGCAGTCCGATGAACAGCGCCACGAAGAACGTAGCGATGTTGACGCCGTTGATAATCCGGTGCCAGCCGGCTCGCTTACGGTTGCGCATCAGGTGTTCTCCTTCCCGACCTGGACCCGGAAGGTCCGCAGCGACAGCAGGCAGCCCAGCAGGACGAGCAGCGCGGTGCTAGTGGCGACCGCGGCGCCGCCGCCGAAGTCGAGGTTCTTGAACATCGCGTCGTAACCAAGCACGGCCAGCGAGGTCGTGGCCGTTCCCGGCCCGCCGCCGGTCAGCACGTACGGGAGGTCGAACAGCCCGAACGCCTGCAGGACACGGAACATGACCGCCAGCGCCAGCGTGGGCCGCAGCAGCGGGACGGTGATGTGCCAGAAGGTGTACCACCCCGAGGAACCGTCGATCTCGGCCGCTTCATAGATGTCACCAGGCAGCATCACGAGACCGGCGAGCACAATGATGGCGACGAACGGCGTCGTCTTCCAGATGTCGGCCACCATCATCCCAGCGATCGCGGGAGTCGAAGTGCCGAGCACGTTCGGGTGGCCGAGTCCGACGGCTTGGAAGAGGGCTTGCAGGACGCCGTACGTTCCCTCGTAGATGTAGCCCCACAGTTCGGCGTTGATGACCGTGATCATCGACCACGGAATGAGCAGGAGCGCCATCATCCAGCCACGGCCAGTAGTAAGCCGCTCAAGCACCAAGGCGATCGCGGTGCCGAGGACGAGCTCCACCACCACGGTGATGATCGTGTAGACGATGGTGAAGCCGAGCGCGTAGCGGTACACAGAGGCGTGCACAAGCGCGGAGTAGTTAGCGCCGGTTATGCCGGTCATGTTGATGCCGCCGCCAGTGACCGACACGTTCCGCAGGCTCATCACGATGGAGTACAGAATCGGGAAGATGGTCACGCCAGCAATGAAGATTATCGCCGGTGCCGCAAACAGCCAGCCCAGCCTCGCGAGTTTCTTGCGGTTAACGTCAGGGCGGCCGACCGGCGGGGCGACGACGGCCGGCTGCTGTGCGGCGCTGGAGATGGTGGTCATAAGTCACTCCTTTGGCTGCAGCCGGTAAGGAATTGCGCTGCGTCGCGACCGCCCCGGCCGCGGCGCCGAAGCGCCCCGGCCGGGCCGGCCGCAGCGGGTTAGAGCCCGCCGCCCGATGTGGAGCTGAGCGCGCTCGCCGCCTGGCTCTGCGCAGACGCGAGTCCGGCCGCCGGAGACACTGATCCGGCCAGAATGGCGTTCACGTTGGTGTAGATCGCCGTGCTCAGTGCCGGGTAGTTCGGCGTGCCAGCCGGCCTCGGGACGAGCCGCGTCTTGCCGACGATCGCGAGGACGGGATTCAGGTTGATGACCGACTGCGAGTCGCGGACCGCGGTGGTGGTCGGGATCTCGGAGTACTTGGTCGCCAGGATGCCCTGAGCCTGGTTGCTGGCCAGCCACTTGATGAAGGTCAGGTCCAGGCCGATGTGCTTGCTGTGCGGGTTGATGTACATGTTCCAGCCGCCGATGTTCGAGTAGCCGGGGTAGGACTGACCCGCGAACGTTGGCAGCGGCGCGACACCGACCTGGCTGGTGGTGAGCTTCGAGGTTGCCGGCGTGGTGGCGTAGGAGTAGCCGTAGTCCCAGTTGCGGAGGAACACCGACTGCCCGGCGGCGAAGACGTTCATGGCCTGTGGCTCCTGGAACGTGGTCACCGCGGCCGGCGTGACGCCGGAGGTGACGAGGCTGCGCATGAACGTGGCGGCCTTGATGGCGGCCGGCGAGTCCAGCGTGGCGCTGGTGTAGCCGGCGTTGGTCACCGTGCCGCCCGCGTCCGTCAGGTATTCCATGAAGTTGCAGGTCAGGCCTTCGTAGGAGCTGCCTTCCCAGACGAAGCCATACTTGATACCGGCCTTGGCCTGGATGGTCTTGGCATCACTCTCGAGTTGCTCCCAGGTGGTCGGGACCGACATGTTGTACTTCGCGAGCAGGTCCTTGCGGTAGTACAGGAAGCCCTGGTCTTCAAACAAGGGCGATCCGTACACCTGTCCCTTGTAGGTAGCGCCCTGGATGAGACCGGGCGCGAACTGCGCGAAATAACTCTGCGGCAGGTACTTCGACAACGGCACCGCCAGTTGATGGGCGCCGAACTGCGCGGGCCAGATAACGTCGCCCATGAACACGTCGGGTGTTGCTGATCCGCCCGAGATCGTGGTCGCGAGGGTGGCCCGGTTGGTGTCGGTGTCGGTTGATGCCGATACCAGGGTGACGTGGATCTTCGGGTACGCCTTCTCGAAGGCGTTGATCAGCACCGTGCGCGTGTCGTTGGCGCCGGTCCCGGTGATAGGGCTCGCCGACCAGACGATGGTGCCCGAGGTCGTCGAGCCGGTGGCGCCCGAGGATGACGAGGTGCTTGGCGCGCCGCTGCTGCCGCACGCGGCGAGCGCCACTGCGCTGACGGCGGCGGCGGCCAGCGCGCCGAGAGCGCGGTATCTGTGCGATGTTCCTCTGGACATGTTGTGCTCCCTCTCCGGGGGGTTGCTGCCGCTGCGTCGCGGCGGTCAGGTCGGGTGCTTCCTGGGGGTAACGGGTCCTTCCTGGGGTGGTGGAACTAGTCGGAGCGGATGATTTGCCTGAGCTCGGCGGCGAGCTCGGTGAGCGCTGCGCGGACGGAGAGCCGCTGCGCGAGCGCCTGGTGGACAGCGCTGGAGATGGCCAGGCTGAACTGGTTGTAGTTGACGATTGCCGGACGCGGCCGAGCAGTGAGGATCGCCTGCTTGAGCACGGGCAGGAACGGGAACTGCCGAACCAGCGACGGCTGGCTGTACAGCGACGTCCAGACGGGCGGCAGCGCGGAGCGCAGCAGCACCTCTCGCTCGCTGCTCATGCTGGTGAGGAACTTAATGAAAGCCAGCGCTGTCGCCGGGTGCGGCGCGTACGCGCTGATGGCGAGGTTGGCGCCGCCGAGTGTGCTCGAGCCCGGACCGCTCCGCCCGGGGAGAGCGGTGACGGCGAATCGCCCGGCGACCTTGTTGCCCGGCGTGCGCAGGCTCGCGTCGCCGTACACGTACGGCCAGTTGCTCAGAAAGAGGAGCTTGCCCGCCTCGAACGCCTGGCGCGATTCTTCCTCGTTCCAGCCGAGCGCTGCCTTCGGTATCCAGCCATCCCGCAGCCCGCTGACCATGAAGTCCAGTGCGCGCATCGCCTGCGGGGAGGTGACGGCGACAGTGGTGCCGTTCGGCGAGAGTAATGACCCCCCGGCCGACTGGACCGCCTCGGCGAAGTTGACGGTGAGTCCCTCGTAGGCCTGGAACTGGCTGCCGTACCCGCCCAGGCCGTAGCGCGGCGCGACGGTACTGGCCAGGCTGGCCAGCTGCGCCCATGTCGTCGGGGGCTTCGCGCCGGCTTCCCGGAGGATGTCAGCGCGGTAATACAGCAAAGTGGCGTTGCTCGTAAATGGCACCGCATACAGTCGGCCCTGGTATGTCGCCGTTGCGACCGCGGGGCGCAGGAAATGGGTCAGCGGGAACGGCTTCGCGCTGATCGGCGTGATCCAGCCGCTGCTGGCGAACTCGGCCGTCCAGATGACGTCCAGGCTCATGACGTCGTACACCGTGCTGTGCGCCTGGAGATTGGCGACCAGTTGCGCGTACTGATCGTCGGCGTCGTCGGGCAGGTAGATCGGCGTGACTCGCTGGCGCGGATTCTGCGCGTTCCACTGCGCAATCAGCGGCCCGAGGTAGCTGGTGTCCACCTTGCCGATGGCGAAGGTGATCGGACCGGTCGCGGTGAGCCGCGCGGTCGGGCCCGGGCTTCCTGCCTGAGGGGCCAAGCCGACGGGGCCGGCGGCCGAGACCACGGCGCAGCCGCCGAGCGCGCCGACCAGGGCGTAGCGGGCAGCGAGTGCCGCCAGCCTGGTGCCAGCCCTGATCCGACCCACCTGACCCGCCTTCTGCCAGCGGTCACAGCCGACCAGCGCGTACCACCGGCTACCGAGAAAGATTCAGCTGGTGGGTGACACGTCCGGGCCGACCAGTACATGCTTGTTATATACGTCCGTTAGGTACTAGTCAATGGACTGCATGGCGATGCCTGAAGGTCGACAAGAAGGGCAAGAACAGGCCGTGCGGACATACCCGCGGTGTGCGAACATGAACATCAGTGGCGGGAAGGGAACGCATCCATGCGCATGCCGTTGCTAGCGCTACTCGCAAAGGAGCCGGCTCACGGCTACGAGCTGAAAACTCAGCTTGAGCAGCTGTTCGGTGAGGCATATCCGACGCCGAACATCGGCCAGATCTACGTGACGCTCCAGCGGCTTGAGCGCGATGGCCTCGTCCGCAGCCAGGACGTGGTCCAGACCACCCGGCCCAACAAGCGTGTCTACGAGCTGACCGACGTCGGCCGGGAAGCGGTCATCGGCTGGATTGACGCGACTAGCGCGGGCCCCCGAGTCCGCGACGAGTTCTTCATGAAGCTCGCGCTGAGCCAGCTCTCGGGCGCGTCCGATCGCCTGGGCCTGATAAACCGGCAGCGCCGTCACTATCTCGCGCAGATGCGCAGCCTGTCGGACCTGGCGGTGGGCGCGGATCGGCGGATACCCCGGCTGCTCATCGAGGGCGCGATGCTCCACCTGCAAGCCGACCTGGACTGGCTCCAGCGCTGCCAGGAAGAGCTCATGTGAGCAGCGACGGAGTGACGGGCAACGGAGTGACCGGCAATGGGGCGACCGGCAACGGAATGACAGGAAGCGAAGTCTCCGGTGACGGGCACCAGCTGCTGCTACGAGCCAGCAGCCTGAGCAAGACGTTCACTGGCGATGGCGTTGTCGTCCACGCAGTGCGCGGTGCGGACTTGCGGCTCGAGCAGGGGGAGTTCATCGCGATTACGGGGCCGTCCGGCTCCGGCAAGTCGACACTGCTGCACCTCCTCGGCGGCCTGGAGCGGCCGACAAGCGGTGAGATCTGGCTGAACGGCGTGCGGGTCGACAAGTTCAGTCAGGCTCGGTGGGCGATTCTCCGGCGCCGCCACATCGGGTTCGTTTTCCAGTTCTTCAATCTCGTGTCGAACATGACGGTGGCCGACAACGTCGAGCTCGCTGCGCTCATGGGCGGTGCCAGCCGGAAGCAAGCCAAGGCCAGGCGGACCGAGCTGCTCGGTGAGCTCGGGCTGGCCGCCAAGGCCGATGCCGCGCCCGCCCGACTGTCCGGCGGCGAGCAGCAGCGGGTCGCGCTCGCCAGGGCCATGGCGAACAGGCCGCTCTTGCTGCTGGCCGACGAGCCGACCGGCAACCTCGACAGTGCCGCGGCGACGACCGTGCTCCGGCTGCTCGGCCGTGCGCACGCCGACGGCCAGTCCATCCTGCTGGTCACTCACGACCTGCGGGCGGCGAGCGCCGCCGACCGTGTCATCAGCTTGTTCGACGGCATGATCGTGGACGACGCGCCCATGTCGGGGCAGCGACGCCCGACGCCGCTGCCTGACGTACTCAAGCTGCGCGGCTGACAGCGATGCGCGCTATGGCCCGCTGGATCAGGTCCGACCTGCGGGCAAGCAAGGCGCGTGCACTGGTCATTACCGGCGTCGTGGCCGGTGTCGTGCTGGCGCTGCTGCTCTCGGCCGCGCTGCTTGAGGGCGCGACCAACCCCTGGCAGGGGCTATTCACTGCAACGAGGGGCGCGCAGATATGGCTGCATCTGTCACCCGGTACCGATGTCAGCCAGCTGCGGTCACAGGTGGGCGGCATCGACGCGGTCGCGGGTCCCTATTCCTCGACAGCCGCGAGCGTTGTCCAGGGTCGCCAGCGCACCAGGGTCGAGCTGCGCGCGACGACGCCGGCCCTCCCGCCTGTCGGCAGACCGCTGCTGGTGTCCGGCGCATGGCTGACAGCCCGCTCGTTGCGCGGCGTCGTGCTGGAGGCGTCGTTTGCACAGGCAATACACGCGGCCGATGGCAGCTGGCTCGTGCTGGACAACGTGGACGAGACGGCGCGCGTGCGCGTGCGCGTGGTGGGCATCGCCGAGACCTCGGATCAGGGCTTCTATCCCGATCAGACACCGGGCCTGGTCTGGGTGCTGCCGCGGCTGCTGCATCAGATCGAGCCGATCGCCGGCCATACCGAGGAGGTCGTCGGGCTGCGCGTCGCCAATCCCGCCACGACTGACGTTGTCGTCCAGCAAGTCGTCACGCAGCTCGGCAGCAGCGCGGTGGGAAGTGTGTCGACCTGGCAGCAGGTGCAGCAATCGATGGCGCGCCGTGACCCCCTGCTTGGCTTGCTGCTGGCGCTGTTCGGGCTCATGGCGCTCGGCGCGGCGGTGCTGGCCATCGTGAACGTTTCCAGCGGCCGAGTGCTGCTGCAGAACGCGGACCTCGGCATGCTCAAGACGCTTGGCTTCACTCCGGTGCAGGTCATGATCATGCTGACCGCGGAGCACGCGGTGCTCACGGGCGCTGGCGTGCTGGCGGGCCTGCTGGCGGCACGGCTGCTGACGCCGGTGCTGCTCGGCAGCGTGCCCGGGGTCAGCGCGGCGGCTGCTACGGTGCCAGCTGGCTGGGCTGGCGTCATCGTCGGCGGGACGTTCGGCGCCGTGCTGCTTGCCACCGCCGCGCCTGCGTGGCAGGCCGGCCGGGTCCGGCCGGTCGCGGCGATCCGGGCCGTTCCGCCGCGGGGGCACTTGTCGCGGCTGGCCAGTTTCGCGATGGCGGCGCGAATGCCGCCCGCGGTAGTGCTCGGTGCGCGAGCCGCCTTCGTGCGGAAGCTGTCGGCGGCCCTGACCATCGGCGGCCTGGCAATCCCGATGCTAATGATCACGATCGGGCTGGGCTTCTGGGCGACGCTGGATGACGTTCAGCGCAATCCGGCCGACATAGGCCTCGCCGCCAGCGTCACCGCCAGCCCCGGCTCGCTGACCTCGGCGCAGGCGTACCGGCTCGTGCGGGCCGACCCGCAAGTGATGGCCGTCTACGACTGTGTCCGGGCCGAGGCGCTGGTGCCGGGTGAGACCACGACGATCACCACGCTGGGCATGGGCACCTCGCAGCGCCCTTATCCGTTCCATGTCGTTCAGGGTCGCCTGTACCACGCGCCCGAGCAGGCGGTCGCCACTGAGGCGCTGCTGACGTCGCTTGGCCTAAGAATCGGACAGTTTGTGCGGATGTGGTTCGGTGGCGTGCCCGTTACGTTTCACATCGTCGGCCGGATCATCGACCCGCAGTACGACGGTGACGTGCTCGCCTACGGCCGGGACACCCTGGCGGACGAGGGCGCGCCGGCCCCCATCGGCTTCTACAGCCTGATCCTGCGGCCCGGCGTCAGCCCGGACGCGGCGGTCGCGAGGCTCACACGCACGTCGGGCGGCCGCCTGGACGTCGCCACCGTACCGAATCCGGCGGATCAGCTCGGCATCGTCCACGCGGCCCTGGCCGCCATCATCGCCGTGCTGGCGCTGATCGCGCTGACGAGTCTGCTCACGGCGTCGCTGCTTGGATACCGCGATCACGAGCGTGACATCACCGTGCTGCGGGCCATGGGGCTCACACCCCTGCAGGTTCGCGGCGCGCTGATGATGCGGACGACCGTGCTCGCGCTCGTGGCCGTTGTCGTCGGCGCAGTGGCCGGCCGGCTAGTCAGCACAACCCTGGTCAGCTCGGTATCGCGGGTGTACGGCCTCGGCGGGGGGCTCGGCAGGCCGCCGTCGGTCACGACGCTAGCTGCCGCGGTGGCGCTGGCCATCGGCGCGGCGGCGCTCGCCGGCGTCCTGCCACTGAGGCCAGTCGGGCGCCTACCGCGGGTGGCGGTGCTTGGCCCTTAGAGATCAGGCCTTAGCTGGTACCCGATCGACAGACCGGTCGCGGGGTCGAAGAACTGAAGGTTCGAGGTATCGACCGCCAGCGTTACGGCCGAGTTTGGCTTGATCTGGCTGCGGGCCGCGACCCGCGCAGTCCATAGCGTCTTGTTGTCAGCCAGCGGGATCGCCTCGTCGTCGCCTTCGTCCGCGCGAGCCTCGGTGATGCTGGCGTGCTGCACAGGCGCCGCGTCGATCGTGAATATCACGTGAATCTCGCTGCCGAGTTCCTCGGTGACGCTGACCTGTACGGGCATCCGGGCCCAGCCTGGCTCCGCAAGCTGCGCGTCCTCGAAGTCCGACGGACGGACGCCCAGGATGACGTCATTGCCGAAATAGCCGTCCAGGCCGGGACGGGACTGGAGCAGCTCGTCGCTGACGGCGAGCTTGTGCCCGGCGAACGTAACCGCCGGACCGGCGTCGCGGACAAGCTGGGCAACGGCGAAGTTCATCGCTGGTGACCCGATGAAGCCAGCGACGAAGAGGTTGACGGGGGAGTTGTACAGCGTCTGCGGCGTGTCGACCTGCTGAAGCCTGCCGTCGCGCAGCACGCAGACTCGCTGCCCGAGCGTCATGGCCTCCACCTGGTCGTGGGTCACGTACACGGTCGTGACGCCCAGGCGGTCGTGCAGCTGGGAGAGTGAGGCGCGCATAGACACGCGCAGCTTGGCGTCCAGGTTGGACAGCGGCTCGTCCATCAGGAAGGCCTGCGGCTCGCGGACGATCGCGCGACCCATCGCGACGCGCTGCCGCTGCCCGCCCGACAGGGCCGCCGGCTTGCGCTTGAGGTAGTCCTCCAGGCCCAGCATCTTGGCTACGTCGGTGACGCGCCGCTTGATCTCGTCCTTGGGCGTCTTACGCTGCTGGAGGCCGAATGCGAGGTTCTGCTCCACGGTCATGTGCGGGTACAGCGCGTAGTTCTGGAACACCATCGCGATGTCGCGGTCCTTCGGCGGCAGGTCGTTGACGACGCGGCCGCCAATGCTGATCGTGCCGGCCGTGATGTCCTCTAGGCCCGCGATGGAACGCAGCGCCGTCGACTTGCCGCAGCCCGATGGCCCGACGAGGACCATGAACTCGCCGTCAGCGATCGTCAGATTCAGGCCGTCGACGCCCTTGACACCACCCGGATAGACCTTGTCGACCTCATCCAGCACGATCTGCGCCATCACGACCTCGCTCGCGTCAGTTTCCGGCCTGGCTAGTGCTGGCTCTCAGTGATAGCTGATCAGCGCTGACTTCTCGGGCCGCCCTGGCCGGAGCGTACCTGTGCCATCCCGACCGGGCTATGCGCTAGCTCAGTATGTTACGGGAGTGTAAAGTCCGTTACGCTTCTGTTATCAACCGACTGTCTGTTATTAACGGACTGTGCGTTATCAGCCGACTGTGCAGATTAACCGACTGTGCGCGGCCAGTCGGACCGGCACGTTAACGTTGCCGCGTGGAGGAGATCAACGCGGCGATTATCTCGCTGCTTGCCAGTGACGGCCGGATGAGCTTCACCGAGCTAGCGCGGCGGACCGGTCTGTCGGTGTCGGCGGCACAGCAGCGCGTCCGCAGGCTCCAGGAGCGCGGTGTAATCAAGGGCTACGCCGCCGTCATCAGCGCCGAGGAGATCGGCCTGCCGCTGACGGCGTTCGTATCGATCAAGGCATTCGATCCGGCAGCGCCGGATGATGCCCCCGACCGGCTCGCGCATCTGACGGCCATCGAGGCCTGTCACAGCGTGGCCGGGGACGCTAGCTACATCCTGAAGGTCAGGGTCGCCTCACCACGCGAGCTCGAGGATCTGCTCCAGGAGATCAGGGCCATAGCGAACGTGTCCACCCACACCACGATCGTGCTCAGCACGCCATTCGAGAACCGGCCGCCGCCGGTCTGATGGCCGGCAGATCTACGAGGCGACGGCGAATAGCCGCAGGGGCCCGGCGGCGTGAATCTCCACGCCGAGCGGCACGATAGCCGCGGTACCTCGGTGCTCGTCGGCGGCCGCTGACAGCTCATCGGTGCTGGCCGCCACGATCGTGGCCCCGTGCAGGAGGGCGTGGTCGATGAACGCGCTGTACGAGCGGCCATCTCCGGTGGGCGGGGCCGCCAGCACGACGTCGCTCTCGCTGATGTCTGCGGTGGCAATCAGCGACGCCAGCTTGGCCGCCATCTCGATGTGGGTCAGGCCGGCCGCATGGAGCGCGCCATCGGCGTGCCGGATGTAGGGGAGCAGAGCAAGATCGTGCGGCCGGGACGCCGACGGCGCCAGGGAGCCCATGCCGAGCAGCGAGGCGAATGGCGTCGCCGCTGGAGCGTCCCCGAACGAGATGACCTGACGTACCCAGGACCGGTCGGCCGCCGCCAGGCCAGCGGCCGCCAGCGGCTGCGCGGTGAGCAGCATCCGCGCCCCGCAATCGGCGAGTTGCCCGGCCGACTCCGCGACCGACAGCTCAGCGCTGACCGGGCACGGGATGCCGCCCGCGGTGCTGATCGCGTGACAGGCCAGCACGTACGACGCCGCATCCGGCACGTAGACGCCAACGACGTCGTGCGGTCGCAGGCCGCGCCAGGCCAGCCCGGCTGCGGCGCGCTGGATCGTAGTGGCGAGGTCAGCGAACGAGTAGGGCTGCTCGTACTGACGCCCCACCAGCGCCGGCCGGCAGCCGTAGACGGCCGCCATCTCGACGAGCCGCTGCGTTGCCGTCTCGTCCCCATTCACGCTCGAACTGGCCACCTGACCCCGTCCGCATTCCTGCTGGCAGTCCGCTGATCCCACTGTCTGACCATATGCAGGAGGGTCACGGTGCGCATCGTCAGGAATGTGTAGGCAGTTATGTATTTGCCGGCACCGCACACAGTAGCCCGGTTCGGGGCGATCCTGGCCGACTGTGGAAGTGCGCGGCGACCCGGTGCTGGATGCACGCTGTCTATCCCAGGCCTCATGCGGCGAGCGCTGGGCCGCACTCGCCGCATGAGGCGCTGAGAGGGCGCAGGTCAGCGGTCAGCCGGCCATCCCCCTCCGATGGCCGGCCGCGCCCTGACCTGGGGTCCCGGGGTCCTGAGGTCCAGATCACAAAGCTACGTAAGTACCGACCGCGCGGCATCGGTCGAATTGCCCATTCGGCTATGCATCTCCGCGGTCAGCTGAGTGTGTAGATCGCAGTGAGCAGATGCTCTGGTGTGCAGAACCTCAGTGTGCAGAGCGCTGGCCGGTCGTCCAGGCGGCGACCTGCGCGCGGGAGCTGAGCCCGAGTTTGGCAAGGATGTTCGCCACGTGCCTGGCAGCGGTGGCCGGGCTGATGACCAGCTCCTCGGCGATGCCCCGGTTCGACAGGCCGCGAGCGATCAGCTGGGCGATCTGGAGTTCCCTGGCGGTCAGCACCGAAGGAGCGGTAACAGCAGGCGCGGGCCGCCGGTCGCCGTTGACCGCAGGGCTCCGCGGCGCTTCCAGGGCCGCGGACGTCCCCGACGTGAGGGCATACCTGACCGCCTCGTGCGTGCTGAGTCGCCTGCCTTCCGCGAACAGGCTCGCTGACCTTGACCCGAGCCGATGGTGCGCGGCCGCCTGCAGACCGTCAACTCGCGCCTGCGCGGCCGCCGACCGGACCTGGCCGACTGCCTCGCGGAGCGCGGAGGCTGCGCCCTCAAGCCTGACTGCGGTTTCATCGTCGCCGCGCATCACGGCCAGCGCCGCGAATGCCTCGAGCCCGCGGGCGATGCCGAGGCGCTGGCCCGCGGCCATGCTGAGTTCCAGGCTCTCGGCGAGGCTGGCTGCGGCGGTCGGCAGGTCGAGGTTCGCGAGCGCGACCCGGCCGATACCGGCGAGGCATCGCGCCATCTCGGTCCTTGCGCCGATCTGTCCGAAGAGCCCGAGCGCGCTGCGGAAGTGACGCAGCGCGCTGGCATTGTCGCGCCGCGCCCTGGCGAGGGTGCCGAGGCCGTAAAGCGCGTGCGCGACACCCCAGCCGTTGTTCCCGGTCAGCAACGCTAGCGCCGTCTCGAATGCTGACTGCGCGCTGGCCAGTTGCCCGCCCCGGGCCAGGATCGCCGCCTTGGCAGCCTGCGCGAGCCCTTCCTCCCACGCGTCGTGATGCTGGCGCGCGGCGGCGATCGCGGCATCGGCCCGCACCAGTGCCTCCTCAGCCCGCCCGGCGCGCAGGCTGACCAGCGCGAGGATACGCAGGCCGCCGGCCGGGCAGGCGGCCGCGTAGGCCGTGCACATGGCCACTGCAGATTGCGCGGTCCGCGCCGCACCCGGATAATCCTGATACTCGAAGGCCAGCTCGGCGCCGAGCATCAGGGCGCGGGCGCGCACGCCGGCTGGCACCCACTCGTCCAGGGCGAAGAAACGGCCGAACCACTGGACGCCTTCAGCCACGTCGCCGTGCACAACCCAGGGTGAGCGCAGCGCCGAGCACAACCGCAGCCCCTTCTCGGCGTCACGGATGGCCAGGCAGTAGGCGAGCGCCGCCCGGTAGTTCGCCTGCTCGGCCGCGATCCGGTTGTATGTCTCGATCTGCTCTGCCCAGGGCGGTGCACTGGGCAGGAATGCTTGCCCGACGGCCTCCTCGGCCAGGCCGAGCATGTACCGCACATGCCGTTGCCGGAACACGTCCTGCTCACCCGAGGCATCCAGCCGGGCGGCGGCGTACTCCCGGATGGTGTCAAGCAGCCGGTAGCGGGCATCGCCTGCGAGCTCGTCCTCGAGCGCCACCAGTGACTTGTCAATCAGCGCGGCCAGCACGTCGAGCACCCGCGGCTCTGGGATGCGCTCGTCGGCGCAGACCTGTTCGGCCATATTCAGGCTCCAGCCCGCGAACACGGAGAGGCGTCGCAGCAGCACCTGCTCGTCCGTGGTCAGCAGGTCGTAGCTCCAGTCGACGGCCGCCTGAAGCGTCTGCTGCCGCGGCGGCGCAGTGCGATCGCCAGACGCGAGCAGCCGGAACCTGTCATCGATCCGGTCGGCGATCTGCTCGACCGAGAGCGCGCGGATGCGCGCCGCCGCCAGCTCGATGGCCAGTGGTACCCCGTCCAGCGTCCGGCACAGCTGCACCACGTGCGCACGGTTCGCGCTCGTCAGGGCGAAGCCAGGGCGGACTGCCGCGGCCCGGTCCACGAAGAGCCTGATCGCCTCGTGCTCAGTGTCGTCGTCGGCCGAGCCCGCTGGCAGCAGCTTGACCGACGCGGGCTGGGCCGAGGGCGACTCGGTCGGCAGCGAGAGCGGCGGCACCCGCCACACGGTCTCGCCGCGGACGCGCAGCGGCTCGCGACTCGTGGCGACCAGACGCAAGAGCGGGCAGGCCGCGATGAGGTCGCGGACGAGGTCCGCGATCGCGTCCACGACGTGCTCGCAGGTATCGAGGATGAGCAAGAGCTCCCGGCCCCGCAGGGCGTCGGCGAGGGTCGCAGCGAGGGGGCGATCAGGCTCGTCGCCGACACCTAGGACGTTGGCGACCTGGCGGGCCGCCAGGGCCGGGTCGGCGTTGTCGGCGAACTCGACGAGCCACACGCCATCGGGGAATTCCTCCGCGAGCTGCCAGCCGAGCCGGATGGCGAGCCTGGTCTTGCCGATCCCGCCTGGACCGCAGAGCGTGAGAGCGCGGACGCTGGCCAGCAGCAGGCGCAGGTCGCCGAGGTCGCGCTCTCTACCCACGAAGCTATTAGGCTCCGCGGGTAGATTGCCCAGGCTCGGTACTGTCTCTGCCGTCATTGCCGAATCGATAGCTCATGTCGAAGGTCCGGTCAAGTGTCTCACCCGACCTAACCTCCGCGCTGACCTACACGATCGTCACCTCAACAGGTTCGGAATACTGCAGCCGGCCGAAATACATCACCTTCACGATCGCCCACCACTGCTCGCCCACTCGTGCCGTGGCCGGGATCCGCACCTCGAACCGCAGCGGGCGCTCCGCGCCGGACGCCAGCTCGAAGCCGGTAGTCCACGGAGCCGTCTGCCGCCAGCTACCGAACGGCGAGATGAGCTGAGTCTCGCCGCGGATGGCGGCGGCGGTCCGGTTGCGGATCAGCACTTCGAGGGCGCCGGTCCCGCCGGGCCTGATGGCCAGCGTCGGGCTCACCAGGCTGACGTCGGCCTCGCCAACCTGGGCCGTCTCCGCCGCCTGCTGCATCGCCAGTACCTCCGGCAGCGGCAGGTCGAGCCGTGGTGGCGGCGGCTGCCCGATGCACAGCAGTGCGCTGTCTTCGATCACCTGGCCCGACGGCTCCGTTACCGACGCGGTGGCGAACCACCGAGCTGGCCCGGTGCCGGGCCGTGCCGTCACAGCCAGCTCGAACGCCTGGTAGCCCAGCGGCTCGAGGTCGTAGCGCAGCGGGCCGCCGGGCGTTACGGAGATGTCCGGCGGTACTTCGAGCAGCACCACCCCGGCGGCTCGCGCCGGTCCGCAGGCCACGGTCAGATGCAGGGCGCCCGGCTGCCCGTCATCCAGCCGCACGGTTGTCGGCGACAAGTGCACAGCGACCGGCAGGTTACCCGCCGGTGCCGGGCCCTTGCCATGCAGCCAGTACCTCGCATATACCGGCTGAGCTGGCTCGACGCTATCCGCCGGCGCGCCCCGCCGGGCCGCCGCGACGGCTGGCATCACCAGCAGGGTTGTCAGTCCCGCACGCGGAACCGTGACCGTGGCTGCGGCTTCGGCAGTGATGGGAACGGGGTCGCCCGCGCCGTCCTCGCATAGGCCGGTCGCGCTGGCCGACGCCAGTCCGGTGAACAGCCCTACCCGCGCTGCGACGGGCCCGGCGCCGCCGACGTCGCGTAGTCGTACCGTGACGCCATCAGCCGGATCGGGCTGCGTGGCCGGCGCCAGCGGGTTGCCATGTGGTTTCAGGGCGGACAGTAGCGCGCCGGGCGGATCGACGCTGGCAAGCCGGGTACTGGCAGGCAGCGGCCCCGCATGCAGCCCGGTGGCGACCGTGATCAGGTCGTGGTTGTAGTCCTGGCCCGCGGCTGCGAAACCGGCTGTGCGCCACGTGCCCAGGCCGGCCGCCAGCGCGTATTCGAACGTGTGGCTCCAGTGCTGCCAGGCAAAGCTCGTGCCGTCTGGCGACGTCCGTTTCTTGCCGTCGATCCAGATTCCGCACGGCCACGTGCTGCACGCCCGCATCAGCGCCATGCTGAGCTGGCCGTCCGGGGTCACAAGGCCGCTCGGGGTCCCGCGGTTCAGCAGCGCGACGGTGTTCGGGGCGAGCGCTGTACCAGAACCGCCCGCGCCATCGGCGTCCAGTGCACCAGTCATTGTGCCGGTATCCGCATCGATAGCGGTGGTCGCCTCGATAACGGAGTCCGTCAGATCCGCAGCGAGGCGCTCCGTCTCAGCCGCGAGGTCGTCAGCCGCGACGATCAGGACCGGCAGGTCCAGCGTGCCACGCACGTCGGCGCCCGGCCCGAAGGCATCGGCCCGGCTGCGACGGGCCGGCAGCCAGAGTCTCGCGGCGCCCCTGTCGGCCAGCCGGGCGTCGAGGGCCGCGGCCGCGTCGGGCCCGGCCGCCGCCAGCACCTGCGCAGTCAGCTCGTTGTCGTCCGGGCCGCCGAGGCAGATGCGGAAGTCGGGCAGGTTCGAGTCAAGTTCCTGATAGCCGTAGCGAGGGCCGTTCGGCAGCGAGCACGTCGCGGTCACGCCCTGACCAGCTAGTGCCGCCATCAGCACGCGAGCTGGCTCGCGCAGCGACGGCTGCGCCACGACCTCGGCCACGCCGATCGCCTGGAGCTGCCGCCTGCCGTCGGGACTTGTGACTGCTACGGCGGCCGTGGCGCCGATGGCGAGCCACTCGTTCGCTGGGCTGTCGAGGGTGTAGGAGTGCTCAGCCACGTCGGTGTCGATCGGTCCCGGCGGCCTGCCGACAACCGCGACGGCTGTCTGGTACACAGGCAGCCCGCCCGGCACGTCGGCCGGGAAGACCACGCGCAGCAGGCGGTCCTGGCCGATCGAGCCGTCGACATGCGTGCGGAACTCGACCCGGTCCGACCCGTCCCACAGCAGCGTCTCCTGCGTGATCACCAGGCCGCCGAGCTCTAGTTCCGCCACGATCCGGCCGCCGACCGGGCAGCGCTCGACCCGGACGGCGGCGGTCTTAGTAGTGGTCCCGACGCCGGGTCCGGCGGGACACAAAAGCCAAGGACCCTCGGCCCAGCGCGGGTGCCCCGGATGCTCGGGCTGGAGCAGCAGCTCATTGCCACCACCGCCGGGTCGCAGCAGGTCGGTTCCTGATCTCTTGTCCAGCACACGCGCCAGGGTCCCGCCGCGGCCCCCGTCGGCCTCGACCACGAACACCTCGTTCTCCAGCCGGGCGGGGCCCCGGACGTCGGAGCGCTGCCAGCCGTCGCCGCCGCTGTCGTCGGCGTTGCTGCCAGCCGGGACGCGGCTGGCGGGTCTGACCACGTAGCTGCGGTAGCCGACACCGGGCACATCGGCGCCGCGGAAGGTGATGGTCACGCCCGTGAGCGCGCCGTCGGCGTCGCGGGTAGCGCCTTCGGCCAGGAACGGGACCGGTGCGCCGGTGTCGTCGTGCAGGCTCAGCCAGGACGGCCAGCCAGCAGGCAGCCTCAGCTCGATCGTGGCCATGCTGGTACGCACGAACGACAGCGAGTTGACCACTACGAGGGCGATCGCTTCGTCGCTCTCGTCCGCGCCTGCCAGGCCGGCGGTGTCGGCGAGCCCGGCCAGGAACCGCACGGCGCCGTCGCGCGCGTGCTCACCGCGTTCCCACGCCTCGCGCCATCCGCCGAGCAGATCCAGGTAGACCTGGTCGCCCTCGCTCCCGGTGATGGCGTCGTGGTGCGCGCCGAATACGAGCTGCCGCCATGCCTTATCCAGGCTCGCCACCGGGTAATCGGCGCCGGCCAGCCACGCCAGGGTGGCGAGGCGCTCGCCATCGAGCACTGCGGCCTCGGCGGCGCGCTGCGCCTGCTTGGTGTCGATGTAAGTGACGTCCTTGCCCGTGTAGACCGGGTTCATGTCCCTGGTCTGCGGCGTGATCCAGGTGCCCCGCTCCGCCGCCTCGGCGCGGACGGCGGCGAAGAACTCGCTCGGCACGGCGGTCACGAATCGCGGCCAGGTGTAGCGCGCGTTCCAGTCCCGGTGGATGGCGGTCGCCCAGCGGGCCGGCACGACGTGGTCGCCGCCAACTGGCAGCAGCACATTGCGGGTGGCGGCCACCGGCGCTAGCTGGCTGAACTGCTCGTAGGCGTCGGCTTCGGCCGTGGTCAGGTCCTTCGCGTGATAGGCAGCCCGCCAGCCGGCCGAGTAGTGGTTCGGCATGTAGCTGGTGAGCAGGCCCGTGCCGTCGGGAGAGAGCCACTCGAACTCCGAGGCGAACTGCATCAGCTTGTTGTCGCCGGCCGACCGGTTCGGCCCCCACTGGTGGAACGGGCCGCGGGCCCACGAAGACTCGGTCAGGCCCGCGGCGGCCATGATGCCGGGGTAGCCAGGATCGAAGCCGAACGCGTCCAGCATCCAGGATGTGCGCGGGTTGCCGCCGAGCACGTCGCGCTGATAGGCGATGCCATACACGGCGTTGCGGATGGTCGACTCGGCGCAGGTCAGGTTCGTGTTGGGCTCGTTGTAGCTGCCGCCGACGAGTTCGATGCGGCCGGCCGCGATCAGCTCAAGCAGGTCGGCCCGGTCCTCCGGATGGGCGTCGAAGTGCGGCTTGAGGTAGTCGAGCTCAGCCAGGACGAACTTGTAGTCGGGGTCGCGGCGGGCGGCATCCAGATGCAGCCGCACGAGTTCGAACGCGGTCCGCACTTCCGGCATCTCGCCGTGCTCGTCTGGCAGCAGCAGTCGAGACTCGGTGAACTGGCCTTGCGTGCTCCACCACACCGGGTCGTAGTGAAAATGGCTGACCATCCACATGACCCAGCCGGGCTCGGCCACAGTGATGGCCGTGGCGGTCTCCGCCCCGGCGGACGGCCCGGTCGCGCGCACCGTTACCTGCCGGGACGAGCCTGGCTGCGCCGGGGCCGCGATCTCGACGCCGACCTCGAGCGTGGCTTCCGCGCCCAGCTCGAGGCCGGTGGCCCGCTCGGGCTCGGGAGTGCTGACCGCAGGTCCGTCGATCGAGACGAGGACGGTGTCGGCGCTGGTGGCCGCGCCCGGTCCGTCATTGACTAGCCGGACCCGGATGATTTGCCGCGGCCGCGCCGCGCTTCCACGGAAAAGGTCAGTCGAGTCAACACCGCTGATCCGCATGTGCCCATGCTCGCACGCGGTGCGGCTCAGCTGGCTCCCCGGCTGGCGGCCAGCTCAGCGAGGGCCGGGCCGGCGAGACGATGCACCGTCCAGTCCGTCATGGGCGTGGCACCGAGCGATGTGTAGAAGCCAAGCGCAGGCTCATTCCAGTCGAGTACCCACCACTCCAGTCGGCCGTAGCCGCGCTCGACGCAGAGCGCCGCCAGCTCGGCCAGCAGGGCCCGGCCGAGCCCGCGGCCGCGCAGCCCGGGCCTGACGTACAAATCCTCTAGGTAGATGCCGTGCTGGCACCGCCAGGTCGAGTAGTTGAGGAACCACAAGGCGAAGCCGCCGACCTGCCCGTCGTCATCGGCCACGTGCGCGAAGACGGCGGGCTCGGGGCCGAACAGCGAGCGATGCAGGTCTTCCTCCGTGCCCGTGACCTCGGGCAGTGAGCGCTCATAGGCCGCGAGATCGCGGATCAGCTGGTAGATCTCTGGCACGTCGGCCGGGCGAGCCCACCGGATCATGCCGGTCCGCCGGGAACGCTGAACCGGTAGACGAGCCGGTACTTGTCAGCCGGGACGACGATGTCGGCGGTCTCGACGGGCCGCCCGCCGGACAGGTGCGTGCGCTCGATGTTGATCACGGCCGATCCGGCCGGGATGGCCAAGGCCGCGGCCTCAGCGAGCAAACACGTGCGCACCGATAGTTGCTCCACTACCTGGTCCACCTCTAATCCGATCGAGCGCATGCGCTCGATTACGCCGCGGCCGGCACACGGGCCCTGCTCAGGCAGCACGATGGCCGTTCCTTCGGTCAGGTTGGCCGGCTCATAGCTGGTGGCAACCTGGACGGGCTGGCCGTCTGCGCTCATGAGGTACCTGGTCGCGGTGACCAGACCGGCCGCGTCCGCTTGGCCTAGCCGCCTGGCCACGTGCGCGGGCGCGGCCTCCTGCTCGGTGTGATGTTCCCACGTCACGTACCGCGCGGCCGGCTGATCGCTGACCAGCAGCCCACCCGGCGGGCTGCCCGATTCGTCGATACCGAACGGCGAGCCGGGGAAATGCGGCCGGTCATGCTCGAGGTGGCGCGCGGATGGCGTCTTGCGCACGTAGGACCCAGAGCCGACCCTGGCCTCGATCAATCCTTCCGTGGCCAGAATCCGCAGCGCGTGCTTAGCTGCGGTCTCGCCGACGCCATATTTCGCGATGATCGCATTACGCGATGGCACTCTGGCTCCGGGTTCGAGCACGCCCTGGCGGATCCGCATTCGCAGATCCTCCAGCACCCGCAGGTAAACCGGGTCGGTGCTCATGGCCGCCATTGTGACCGTTACGGACTGCCAGCCGCTGGTTTCCCGCCTGAGCGAGCTAGCTGTTTTTGCGCGCGGCAGCTACCTGACTGTTACTCGCTGCCCTCCTCGAGAAGCAAGTGGTAGCCATTGGGAGTTCTGGCGTGCAGCACCCGGTACTGCCAGTCCGGGCTTGGCGTCATGAGCTCCTCGCGATAGCGGACACCGGCCTCGGCCAGCCGCTTCTTGGCCAGCTCGAGGTCGCTCACGCCGAGCTGCCAGGTCAGGACCTTGTCTGGCCCGGCGGGCGAGAAGTCCTGCCGCCACTCGATGCCGAATTCGACCTTGCCGTGGCCAAGCGCCAGGAAATACGGGTACTCCGGGCCCTCGTAAGTGACGTGGAATCCAAGGCTCACGTAGAAGTCGCGCTCCGCCTGCAGATCCCCGACGAACAAGATCGGAATTATCCGGCTGAACAATGCCGCCATAGCGGGACATCGTAGCGAGGCGGGGCTTCTCAGGTGACTTTCTGCCGTCAGGAGGGCCTGATTCCGAGACCTTGAAACGGGCAGTAGTGGGTAGATTACACTTGGTAGGCGAGTCTAGGCCGCTGCGGCGGTCTATGGCCGTACGGTGATAGCGACTCGGGGGGAGATGTCACCATGACGACTCAGGCCGAAGACCTCCTCGGTGCACGTGTAACCGGCACCGACGGCAAGGTCGTGGGGACCGTCGAGCAGGTCTTCAGGGACGACGTAGACGGCACGCCGGCGTGGGCTCGCGTTCGCTCCGGTAAGACGGGCCGCTTCGTCCCGCTCGGCAGCTGCCAGGTCACCGCGGAGGGCCTCATCGTCCCGTTCGACACACAGAAGATCATGGGCGGGCCGAACATCGACGCTGGCCAGCACATGTCCGCCGCGCAGGCCGAGGAACTCAGCCGCTATTACGGCCTGACCGTCCCGGCCCAGCAGCCTCGTGGCCCCATGGCCGAGGACAAGATGGCCGAGGACAAGAAGGCCCAGGACACGATGGGCCAGGACACGATGGGCCAGGACACGATGGCTCAGGACACGATGGCTCAGGACACGATGGCTCAAGGCCAGCCAACGCAGGGCCAGATGACGCAAGAGGAGTGGCTCGTCCGCCAGGAAGAGCGCATTCAGGTCGGCAAGCAAATGCTAGAAACCGGCCGGATCAAGCTGCACAAGTACGTCGACGTCGAGCCGATCGATCAGGCCATCCACGTCTTCCACGAGGAGTACGACGTCGAGCGCATTCCGATCACAGCCGACGAGCGGATCACCGGCAACATCCAGGAGGGCGAGCAGGAGATTATCCTGCATGAGGAGCGTGCCGTCCTTCGCAAGGAGATCGTGCCGGTCGAGCGGGTCCGGCTCCGGGCCAGGCGGGTCGAGGAGGACACGACCGTTCACGACGAGCTGCGGCGTGAGCGGATCGAGATCGAGCCCGACCAGGCGTTCGCGAGCAGCCAAGGTAGCAACAGGGGTAAGGGCCAGAGCTAACGCCTCACGCGGGCTCGCCCAGCCAGATGTAAGGGCCCCCAGGCGGTCTGCCGGGGGCCCTTCCCCTGGGCAGGGCGAGAGCTACTTCTTGCGAGCCATAGTGAGTCCGTCCCCGATGGGCAGCAGCACTAGCACGACCCGGTCGTCAGCAGCTGCGTGGTCATTGAAGGCGCGGATCCCCGCAACGTTCACGTCCGTGGTGGTCGGATCGACGACCCGGCCGTGCGACAGCGTGTTGTCCACCAGAATGATCCCGCCGGGCCTGATCCTGGGGACGACCTCGTCCCAGTAGCTGACATAACCAGTCTTGTCGGCGTCGATGAAGGCAAGGTCGAAGCGCTCGCCGATCGGCATCGCACGCAGTGTCTGCACGGCTGGCCGCAGCTCTAGCCGGATCTGATCGGCTACGCCTGCGAGCTCCCAGTACTTGCGGGCCACCGAGGTCCACTCTTCGCTGACATCGCAGCAGGTCAGCCGCCCGTCGGTAGTCAGGCCCCGGGCGATGCAGATCGAGGAGTATCCGGTGAAGGTGCCGATCTCAAGCGCCTGGCCGGCGCCGGTGAGCTGGGTCAGCAAGGTCATGAACGTGCCCTGCTCGGGTCCGATCTGCATGCCAGCGGCCTCGGGGAATCTGGCGGCCGTCTCGTCGGCCAGCTGGCGGAGCACGTCGTCGGGAGCAGCGCTATGGGCGACCAGGTAGTCCTGCAGCTCCTCGCTGAGCTGCTCGCTTCGGCGGGTCATAGTCGCATGTTAGCGGAGCGGTCGGCGCGCCCAGCCGGGGCCGATAGTCTCGTTTTCATGCCGAACCATTCCCACGGCCTGCCGCTGGCCTTCATCCCGAGCCCCTCGGTCAACGGATTCCATCTCGGGCCGCTGTTCATTCACGTCTACGGTCTCATGTACGTGGTCGGCATCGCGCTAGCGATCTACATCACGCGGCGCCGGTGGGCTGCCATGGGTGGCAACCCTGACCTCGTGTGGGACGTGGCGCTGTGGGCCGTGCCAGCCGGGATCATCGGCGGGCGGATCTACTTCGACATCACCACGCCGGCCGACATCCCGCACCACTGGTGGGGGATCCTGGCCGTCTGGTCGGGCGGCCTCGGCATCTGGGGCGGCATTGCGGGCGGTGCCGCCGCAGGCATCTGGCGGGTGAAGCGCGCCGGCGCCAGCGCCGGCCTGTTCGCCAACGCGATTGCCCCAGCGCTACTGGTGGCCCAGGCCATAGGCCGGATCGGCAACTACTTCAACCAGGAGCTGTTCGGCAAGCCGACCACGCTGCCGTGGGGCCTGGAGATCTCGGTTGCTCATCGGCCTGCTGGCTATCTGGCGTTCGGGACGTTTCAGCCTTCATTCCTGTACGAGATGATCTTTGACCTTGCCTGGGCGGCTGCCCTCGTCTGGATCGGCCATCACCGCCGCATCCGGCCGTGGGGGCTGTTCGCGCTGTACGTCGCCGGGTACTCCGCCTACCGGATCTTCGAGGAGACGATCCGGATCGACTCATCTGAGCATTTCCTCGGCCTGCGGCTCAATTTCTATGTCGCGACGATCCTGATGCTCGTCGGCGTGGCCTGGTTCCTCCGCGCGCAGCGCCGGCCGGCCGTGACCGCCCTCGTCGCCGGCGGCGATCCGGACGATGACGGGCCAACCGCCGGTGGCTCAAGTACTGGCACCGCCAGCACTGGCACCCCCAGCACTGGCACCCCCAGCACTGGCACTAGCGGCGCGGATACTGGCGGCGCGACCCAGGAAGCGTCAGCATCGGGGCATGAGCGGGGATAGCAAGGTCGCGGTCTTCATCGAGGCCGGCACGCGGCGGGTTTTCGCGTCGGCGCTGGACTGGCCGGGTTGGGCGCGCAGCGGCAAGAGCGAAGAGCTTGCCGTCGCCGCCGTGGCCGACTATCTGCCAAGGTACCTGCCCATCGTGGCGATGGCCGGCGTCGCCGCACCCGCCGGGGACCTGATGATCACCGAGCGCCACGAGGCACTGGCGAAGAACGCGGACTTCGGGGCCCTCGGTGAGATAGCGCCGAGCGATACGGAGGCCTTGTCGGCCGAGGATGGCGCCCGTCGCGCTGCCCTGCTCGCAGCCGCCTGGCTGGCTTTCGACGAAGTGGCCGCCGCCGCGCCCAGCCAGCTGCGCAAAGGCCCGCGCGGGGGCGGCCGCGATGCCGCGCAGATCATCGAGCACGTGCAGGGTGCCGAGGTGCTCTATGCGCGCAAAATGGGCCTGGCACGCGACCGAGTTGCGGAAGCCGGACCAGACGCGACCGGCGTGCTCCGGCAGCGCATTCTCGCGGCGCTGCGCGATCCCGCGAGCCTGGTGACACCGCCGAAAGGCTGGCTGCCACGGACCGCGGTGCGCAGGATGGCCTGGCACGTCCTTGACCACCTGTGGGAGATCGAGGACAAGAGCGGCTGAGGCTGAGGCGCGTTGTCGGCCGCGCTCCCTGGCGCGAATCGGGCGATTGGCTGCGCGATTCGGCAGCGGTAGACACAATGCAAAGCCTGCGCATGGTAAAGCCTGCGCATGGCAAAGCCTGCGCATGCGCAGCCACTGAAGCTGGAGCCGCTGTGACCACAAGTACTGAGCCTGCGTCGCCCCCGGTAGAGACACAGGAAGGCTTGCGGGCGAATGTTCTCGGGCTGTTCGACTCCGTTGTCATGGCCGTCGCTGGCAGCGCCCCCGCTTACACCATCGCCGGCAGCACTGCCGCGCTGATCGGAGTCGTGGGCCTCGCAGGTCCGGCCGCCCTCCTGTACTGCGGCATTCCGATGCTCGGCATCGCCTGGGCGTTCAGCTACCTCAACCGCATCGAGGCGAACGCGGGCGCCAGCTACGCCTGGGTCGGCCGGGTGCTGCACCCTGGTCTCGGGTTCATCGCAGGCTGGTCGCTGGTGATCTCGGCGACGATCTTCATGGTGGCTGGCTCGCTGCCGGCCGGCTCGGTGACGCTAGGGCTCTTCAGCGCGTCGGCGGCGAACCATCCAGGCTACGTGTTGCTGGTCGGGTCGGTCTGGTTCCTGGTGATGGTCGCCTTGGTGATCGCGGGCGTGCGGGTGACGGCGCGGGCGCAATGGATCATGTCCGGCATCGAGGTGGCGATCCTCGTGCTGTTCGCGGTCCTGGCGATGGTGCACGCAGCGTCGCACCACGTGGTCTCTTTCTCCTGGTCGTGGTTCGGCTTCAGCCACTTCAACGGGCTGGCCGGCTTTGCGGCCGGCGGCCTGGTGGCCGCGTTCTACTACTGGGGCTGGGACGTCGCCTCGAACCTCAACGAGGAGATGAAGGACAGCAAGCGCAACGCCGGGATCGGCGGGATCATCGGCGTCATTATCGTGTTCGCGCTGTACGAGATCTTCACCATCGCCACCAACCTGGCGATGCCGGCCAAGACGATCCAGGCCAACGCCGGCGACGTGCTGGCCGTCCTCGGTCAGCTGGTCTGGCATGGCACCGGCGGCAAGCTCATGGTGATCGCGGTCATGCTGTCGACGATCGCCACCCTGGAGACGACCCTGATTCAGGTAACGAGGACCCTCTACGCGATGTCGCGGGAGCGGACGCTGCCGAAGTTCTTCAGCAGCATCCTGCCGGTCCGTCAGACTCCGTGGATCGCCACCATCGCGGTGGCCATCGTGTCGCTTGGCCTGTTCGTCGGCTCCAACTACATCGGGTCGCTCAGCACGATCCTCACCGACGCCATCTCTGCCATCGGGCTCCAGATCTGCGTGTACTACGGCCTAGCCGGTCTCACGGTCGTGGTGGCGTTCCGCAAGGTGCTGTTCAAGTCGGCCAAGAACCTGGTGCTGATCGGCATCTGGCCGTTCGTCGGAGCCGTCTTCATGTTCTGGATCCTCGGCGAGTTCGTGGCCACGAACACCAGCAACGCCGTGGTGATCTGGGTCGGCCTCGGTGGCCTAGCGATCGGCTTGATCCCGCTGGCGATCTACTGGGCCATGGGCAGCCCGTACTTCAAGCAGCGGCCGACGCTCGGGGCGAGCGTGCCCGAAGACGCAGGAGTCTAGGGCTGGTAACCTGATTGACATGAAGCGCGCTGGACTGACGACGACGCCGGAGTACGTCCCGGCACGCTAGCAGCTGTCCTAGACAAAGCCCCGGGGCGAGCGCCCCGGGGCTTTGTCATCCCTACGGTCGCTCGCCCGGACGCGCAGCGAACACCGTGCTGCAAACACCGTGCTGCAAACACCGTGCTGCGAACACCGTGAGGAGACCGCCATGTACGACCACCGCAAGCTCGGCCGCGAGCTGGAAATCTTCGACACCGACCCGTTGATCGGCGCGGGGCTGCCTTACTGGCTGCCCGCCGGCGCCGCGATCCGCCACGCACTCGAGGAGTACGTCCGGGAGCTGGAGCGCCGCGCCGGGTACCAGCACGTGTACTCCCCGGTGCTGGGTAAGCGGGAGCTGTATGAGCTATCCGGGCACTGGCAGCACTATCAGGACGGCATGTATCCGCCGATGGTCCTCGGCAGCGAGCAACTCGTGCTCCGGCCGAGCCTGTGCCCGCACCACGCGTTGATGTACCGCCACCGGGCGCGCAGCTATCGGGACCTGCCGCTGCGCATCGCCGAGCTCGGCGGCCAGTACCGTTCCGAGCTGTCCGGCGTTCTCGGCGGCCTGACCAGGGTCAGGGGCATGCAGCTCAACGACGCGCACATCTTCTGCACCCTGGACCAGGTGGCCGGCGAGGCCGGGAGCGCGCTCGCGATGATCCGCGAGGCGCACCGCGCCCTCGGCGTCGAGCCAGCCAGGTATCGCCTCTCGCTAGCGAGCGCGTCGTCCAAGTACGCCGGCAGCCCGCAGATGTGGGCCGACGCCACCGCCGTGCTGGAGAAGGTGCTCGCCAGCAGCGCACTGCCGTACGAGGCCGAGGAAGGCGAGGCTGCGTTCTACGGCCCCAAGATCGACATCCAGGTAGCCGACAGCGCCGAGCGCGAGACCAGCATCGCAACCATCCAAGTCGACTTCTACCAGCCCGACCGGTTCCAGCTGGAATACACCGGCGCCGACGGCGCCCGCCACCGGCCAGTGATGGTGCACCGCAGCCTCATCGGCAGCACCGAGCGCGCAGTTGCCCATCTGCTCGACACCAATGGCGGGGCCTTTCCACCCTGGCTGGCTCCCGTCCAGCTGGTGATCCTGCCGATCTCCGACGACCAGTTGCCCCAAGCCGAGGAGCTGGTAAAAGCCGCGATCGACCAGGGCCTCCGGGCTGAGGTAGCAAAGGACGGCACCCTAGGCGCCCGCATCCGAGCCCACAAGCTAGTCCCATACCTCGCCGTGATCGGCGCAACCGAGGCCGCCGACGGCGAGGTTTCAATCAGGATCCGAGGAGGCCAGAGATTGTCGCCCATGACCGTCGCCGCGGCACTGGCCCGAATCGACAGCCAGGTGAGGGCCTACACCGTCGAGTTGTGGAACTGACCGAGAGGCGGCGGCTAGGGGATGCGGTCGAGCCGTTTCGTGTGGCTCGACCGCGGTCCCCTGGCCGACGGCGCGTCAGAGGGTTTGGTTCGTCCCGCTAGCCGACGGCCACGGCGGCCGGGGTCTTGGCCGTTGTCCTTGCCCTCCAGTGCTCCTGCCCAGCCTCGGGCAGCAGGTAGATCGGGTCGTAGTACTCGTACTCCCGCTGCAGCGCGAGCTCGTCGCCGAGTTCCACGCCGGTTCGGTAGTTCTTAGTCCAGTACGAGATGCCGAGCTCGCGGTCGTACCGGGCCACCTGGTGTACCCAGCGTTTCCCCACGTAAGGCACGTCGCAGATGAACCGCGGCGTCGCGAAGCCGGGCAGGTAGCCCATGATGTCGTGCTGAAGCTGCTGCGCTTCGGCGAGGGACAGTCGCCAGTGCTCGCTGTTGGGGATCATGTCGCACATGTAGAAGTAGTACGGCATGATCTTCGCGTCATCTAGCAGGGCAAAGCAGAGGTCCAGGAGCTGCTCGGTCTTGTCATTGGTCCCGCGCAGCAGCACGCCCTGGTTGCGGACATCGCGGATGCCGGTCTCCAGCATGGCCTTGGCCGCCTGGGCCACGAGCGGCGTGACCGACTGGGCCGAGTTCACATGAGTATGGATGGCGATGCTGACGTCGCGCGCCCTGGCGGCCGTGGCGAGACGCTCCATGCCGGCCCTGACCTCGTCGGTCAGCCAGTACTGCGGCAGGCCCATCAGGGCCTTGGTGGCCAGGCGGATGTCGCGGACGGTCTCGATCTCCAGCAGGCCGGCAACGAACGACTCAAGCCGGGGCCAGGGCAGGTTGGCGACGTCGCCGCCGGAGACGACCACGTCCCGGACACCGGGGCTGTGGCGCAGGTAGTCCATCATCGCCGCGAGCCGGTCATCGCGGCCGAGCTCGAACTTGTGCTTCTCGATTGTCGGCGTCGGGTTGCCGACCAGGTCCATCCGGGTGCAGTGGCCGCAGTACTGCGGGCAGGTGGGCAGCAGCTCGGCCAGCACCTTGGTGGGATAGCGATGGGTCAGGCCCTCGACAGCCCACATCTCGGCCTCGTGCAGGGAGTCGCGGGACGCTTCCGGGTGCGACGGCCAGTCCGCGCGCCGATCGCTGAAGACCGGGATCATGTAGCGCCGGACCGGATCGGCGTAGAGCGCATCGGTGAAGCCGGGATCGGCGGGGGCCAGGCTGGGCACGATCGTGTTGATCATCTGTGGCGGCACCAGCATCGACATGGTCGCCCGCTCGGCCTGGTCCCGCTCCAGGTCGGCGTAGAACCGCTCGTCCAGCCCCGCGCCGATGACCTGGCGCAGCTGGCGGATGTTCTTGATGCAGTGGGCCCGCTGCCATTGCGCGGAGGCCCACTCCTGCGGCGTGATGTGAGCCCAGCCGGGCAGTCGCCGCCAGTCCGGCTCTACCAGCTCCTTGTGCCGATAGACGTACGGCTGGTCGATCATTGGTGCACCTGCCCCTCGATATAGTCCGGGGGCCAGGATGATAGCCCGTGCTTCCGGAACGCTACGCAAGAAGATCCTGTCTGTATAGTGACAGACGACAGATTCTATTGAAAGCTCACACTACCCTTGCGCCACGTTATAAACGGCGCAATACACGCGAGTCCGGCATGAGCCGGTGCTGGCGGCGCTAGCGACGGGCAGCCCGCCGGCAGGAAGGACTGATAGTGACCCGATCGCCGCTCGGCCCGCACGACCGTACCGGGCCGCAGCCGGTGTCGGCCGACCCGCACGCTGGTGCCGCCCTGAACGGCCAGGCGGGCGCGACGGCCTCGCCGCTTGGGCTGCACCGGGTGCTAGAGCCGGCTGGCGTGCTGCCGCAGGCAGCCTGGCGGCTCAACGCGCGCCAGGCGATCTGGCCAGACGAGGTACGGATCGCGGTCCAGCGGCTGAACCTGGACGCCGCCTCGTTCCGGCAGCTGCACGAGGCGAATAGCGGGGACCCGGACAAGATCAGGGCGTCCGTTCTCGAGATCGTCAGGACGCGCGGCAAGATGCAGAATCCGGTCACCGGTTCTGGCGGCATGCTCACCGGCGTGGTCGACGAGGTCGGCCCGGACTCACCGCTCGGCCTGCGCGTCGGCGACAAGGTCGCCACCCTCGTGTCGCTCAGCCTGACGCCTCTTATCATCACCGACGGTCTGGCCCGCTGGGACGGCAAGTCTGAGCAGGTGCCATGCGACGGCCACGCGATCCTGTTCGGACGCTCGATTGCGGCCAGGCTGCCGGGCGACATGGCCGCCGAGCTTGCCCTGTCGGTCATGGACGTGTGCGGCGCCCCGGCGCTGACCCATCGGGTGGTGAGCGCGAGCCAAGCAGAGCGCCCCACTGTCGCCATCATCGGGGCGGCCGGCAAGAGCGGCTCACTGTCGGCAGCCGCCGCCCGCCGGGCCGGTGCTGCCACGATCGTCGGCGTCGTCCCGCACGAGGCCGAGGCCCAGATCCTGCGCGCCGCCGGCGCAGGCGACGCCGAACATGGCCTGGTTGATCACGTGGTCATCGCCGACGCACGCAACCCAGTCGGGGTGTCCAGCGCGATCCAGCACGCCGCCGGCGGACCCGCGGACGTAACGGTGGTTTGCGTGGACGTACCCGGTTGCGAGGGCGGCGCGATCCTGGCGACCGCCCAAGGCGGCACCGTCGTCTTCTTCTCGATGGCGACCTCGTTCACAGCCGCGGCGCTCGGCGCCGAAGGCCTGGCCGCCGATGTCACGATGCTGGTAGGCAACGGGTATGTTCCCGGGCACGCCGAACTGGCCATCGACCTGATCCGCACCGAGCCGGGAGTGCGGGGCATCTTCCAGCGGCGGATCGACGAGCATTCGGAGTAAATAATGCAGACCCGACTTCACCTCGACCCGGCGGTCGTCCGCGACGCACGCGAGCTGGCGGTCAAGGCCGGCGCGCCGATCGTAGAGATGGCCAGGACGCACACCACGGTCTCGGTCGAGCGCGCAGTGCTGCGGCTGGCCGGCCTACGGGGCGCCGACCCCGACGGCATGCCCTGGGTTAACCGCCTTGTCGATGCTGTCCGAGAGAGCACCGGCCTGGAGCACGGCGTCGCGCTGCCGGCCTGGGACGCGCTGCTTACCGGCGGCCACGACAGCCTGGCCACGCTGGCCGAGGCGGCTGGGCACGGCAAGGTGGCATTCCGGATCCCGGCCGGCGCGGACGCCGCTGCCGCCCGAGCCGCCGCGGGTGCAGCGCTCGCCACTGGCATCAGCAAGATCGACGCGAACCGCGCCCGGCGCCAGCACCTCATCGAGGAGACCGCCGAGCCGCGCAAGCCGTGGATCTACCTGATCGTCGCGACTGGCGACATTTACGAGGACATCCCGCAAGCGCAAGCAGCTGCGCGCGAAGGGGCAGACGTAATCGCGGTGATCCGCTCGACCGGTCAATCGCTGCTCGACTACGTGCCTGAGGGCGCGACCCGGGAGGGCTTCGCCGGCACCTACGCCACGCAGGAGAACTTCCGGCTGATGCGAGCGGCGCTGGACGAGACGAGCCGCGAGCTAGGCCGCTATGTCCGGCTGACCAACTACGCCTCGGGCCTGTGCATGCCGGAGATCGCCTCGCTGGCTGGCCTGGAGCGCCTGGACATGATGCTGAACGACTGCATGTACGGCATCATCTTCCGCGACATCAACCCCCGCCGGACCTTCATCGACCAGCGCTTCTCGCGGCAGATTCACGCTAGGGCCGGGATCATCATCAACACCGGCGAGGACAACTACCTGACGACTGCAGATGCGGTCGACGCCGCGCACACGGTGGTGGTCAGCCAGCTGATGAACGAGTATTTCGGGAAGGAAGCGGGCCTGGCTGATAGCCAGCTTGGCCTCGGCCACGCCTTCGAGATCAACCCGGCCGTGCCAGATTCGTTCCTGCTCGAGCTCGCCCACGCGCAGCTGGTCCGTGAGCTCTTCCCGGATGCGCCGCTGAAGTACATGCCGCCGACCAAGCACATGACCGGGAACGTGTTCGCCGGGTACCTGCTGGACGCATTCTTCAACTTGTGCGGGGTCATGACCGACCAGTCGATACTTCTCATCGGAATGATGACGGAGGGCATCCACACCCCGTTCCTGTCTGATCGTGATCTTGCCCTAGAGAACGCGCGCTATGTCCGCGACGCTGCGGGCCGGCTCGGGGAGAGCTTCGTGCCGGCCCCCGGCGGGTTCATCGAGCAGCGCGCCAACCAGGTGCTCGGCGAGTCTGTCAGCCTGCTGCGGCGGATCGCTGACGAGGGGCTGCTGACTGCGATCGCGGACGGGACGTTCGGGATCACCAGGCGGCCTGCTGACGGGGGGCGGGGGCTGGACGGGGTGATCAGCCGCGCCGCGGGCTACTTCAACCCGGCGTCCGAGATCCTCGAGAACGGGAACGAAAACGGAGCCGGCGGCGGCGAGCCGGCTCGGTCGCTGAGCGAGATCGGAGCGAGCGAGTGAGCGGCAACGTCATACGACCATACGGCGACACTACCGGGGACGGGCGGATCCAGGTCTCGTTCACGCTGCCGATCCCGTTCGGCACCACGACGGAGCAGGCACGGGCCGAGGGTGCCGCGATGCAGCTCGCCGCAAAGATGGGCCTGGACCCGGCGATGGTGGTGCACGCCAAGGGCATGGGCCCGGACTATACGTTCTTCATCGTCTACGGCCGGGTGTCGCATCTGGTCGACTTGTCGCAGGTTACGGTCACGGAGCGGGAGTTCCCGCTGCTGTCACCGGCCGAGGTGAACCTGCGCATCCGTACCGGCCTAGGTCGCAAGCTGGTCGTGGTCGGCGCCTGCATCGGCACCGACGCGCATACGGTCGGCATCGATGCCATCCTCAACGTGAAGGGTCACTCGGGGGAGAAGGGCCTGGAATACTACCGGGAGATCCGCGTCGTGAACCTCGGCTCGCAGGTCGCGGTGCCGGACCTGGTCGCCAGGGCGAAGGCCGAGGGCGCGGACGCTGTGCTGGTCAGCCAGGTGGTCACGCAGCGGGACGCACACATCTCGAACGCCAGGGACATGTCCGCGGCGTTCGACGCGGCGGGCGGTCGTCCGCACCTGGTCGTCGGCGGCCCGCGTTTCGATCCGTCGATGGCCAGCGAGCTGGGCGTGGACAAGATCTTCGGCAAGGCCACCACGCCAGGCGAGGTAGCCAGCTACCTGGCCTATGCGCTGGCGCCCGGCACCGCGGACGTTTCCGCGACAGCGTCTGCCCAGGGGGACGACCCCCTGGAACCCCCGATGGCGCCGGCGCACCCGGTCGGAGCCGGCGCGTGACCGACGACGCGCGGCTCGGGCTGACCGTCACGCACCGGCGCTACGTGCCGTACAGCCACGCGCACTACGGCGGCAACCTGGTCGATGGCGCGTACATGCTGGGCCTGTTCGGCGACGTAGCGACCGAGGTGTGCATCCGGACCGATGGCGACGAAGGGCTGTTCGCGTCGTACTCGGACGTGCAGTTCCGGGCGCCGGTGATCGCTGGCGACGTGCTGGAGGTCACGGCCGTCATCACGCGGGTTGGCACGCGCAGTCGCCAGGTGGCGTTCGAAGCCCGGGTGGTCTGCCGCGCCCAGCCCGAGCGCGGCCCGTCGGCCGCCGCCGTGCTGGCCGAGCCGATCGTCGCGGTGACGGCGACCGGCACCGTCGTCGTGCCGGCTCGCTAGCGATCGGCGAAGGTCGCCTCGCCGTCTTCGTAGCGGTAGATCTCCGCGCCGTCGATCAGCGCGCGGGTGACCCGGCTCAGTACATCGAGCGGATCGCCCGACCAGATCACCAGGTCCGCGTCCTTGCCTGCCTCGATGGATCCGAGCCTGTCCTGGATGCCGACGATGCGCGCCGGGTTGATGGTGAGCGCCCGCAGCGCCGTGTCCCGGTCCAGGCCGTGCTTGACCGACAGCGCCGCCTGGTGGGCGAGGAAGTTGATGGGCACGACGGGGTGATCTGTGGTGATCGCGATGGTGACACCTGCGGCAGCCAGCTTGCCGGGATTAGCCAGCGACCTGTTCCGCAGCTCAACCTTGGACCGGCTAGTGAACAGCGGGCCGATGATGACCGGGATGTCCTTCGCCGCCAGGATGTCCGCGAGCAGATGGGCCTCGGTGCCGTGGTCGATCACCAGGTCGTAGCCGAACTCAGCGGCGAGACGCAGAGCAGTCGCGATGTCGTCGGCCCGGTGGCAGTGCTGGCGCCACGGAATCTCCCGCCGCAGCACCATGGCCAGCGCCTCAAGTTTGAGGTCACGATCTACGGGCTTGCGGTCGGCCTCGGACTTGCCCTGCTCAGCGTCCAGGCGCGCCAGGTAGTTCGCGGCATCGACGAGGGCACCGCGGATGACCGCCGCGGTCCCGAGGCGCGTGCTCGGCGTCTGCTTGCGCTCGCCGTAGACGCGCTTCGGGTTCTCGCCGAGCGCCGACTTCATCCCGGCGGGAGCGCGGAGCAGCATCTCGTCGACGGTTCGGCCCCAGCACTTCAGCGCCGCGGTCTGACCGCCGATGGGGTTGCCTGAGCCCGGATTGACGTTCACTGCGAGCACGCCGCCCGACACGGCGTCCCGGAAGCCGAGATCGGCCGGGTTGATCGCATCCAGAGCGCGCACGTGCGCGGTGACCGGCTCGGTGAGCTCGTTCGAGTCCGAGCCGGCCCAGCCCTCGCCTTCCTCGTGCACGCCCACGTGACCGTGCGCTTCGATAAATCCCGGCAGGACCCACTTGCCCGCCGCATCGATGACGTTCGCGCCAGGAGGGATATCCAGGTCCACGCCTACGGCTACGATCTTCCCGTCCTCGATGAGGACGGTGGCCCCCTCGATGGGCTCGGCAGTGATGGGCACTACGTACCCGCCGACGATCGCTGCCGCGTTAGCCGTCATATGCGCTCCAGATGTTTGTAGCGTGTGACCTATGCGATTCGCTTTTAAGACTGCACCGCAGGACACGACCTGGACCGCGATGCTCGATGTCTGGCGCGCCGCCGACGACATCGATCTGTTCGAGTCCGGCTGGACGTTCGACCACTTCTATCCGATCTTCGGCGACTCGACCGGGCCGTGCCTGGAGGGTTGGATCACCCTGACCGCGCTGGCTCAGGCGACACGTCGGCTTCGACTGGGCACACTGGTCACGGGCATTCACTACCGGCACCCGGCAGTGCTCGCGAACATGGCGGCGACACTTGACATCGTCTCGGGTGGCCGTCTGGAGCTCGGCATCGGGGCGGGCTGGAACCAGGAAGAGTCTGGTGCGTACGGCATCGAGCTCGGCACTCCGCGTGAGCGCAGCGATCGGTTCGAAGAGGCCTGCGAGGTTCTCGTCGGCTTGCTCAGCCAAGAGGTCACTACGTTCGCCGGTGACTACTACCAGCTGACGGACGCTCGCTGCGAGCCCAAGGCCGTGCAGCGGCCGCACCCGCCGATCTGCATTGGCGGCAGCGGCGAGAAGCGCACGCTGCGCACGGCGGCGCGCTTCGCACAGCACTGGAATTTCGTCGGCGGGACCGTCGAGCAGTTCACGCGGGCCAGGGACGTGCTTTATCAGCACTGCGCCGACATTGGCCGCGACCCCGACGAGATCCTGCTGTCCAGTCACGTGTTCTACGCCGGCGACGCGGCGGAGACCGCGGCCAGCGCGGCGGTCTTGGGCGACGCTGGCGTCGAACTCGCCATCGTGACCATGCGCCCCCCGCACACGGTGGCCGCGCTCGAATCGCTGGCCAGCGCGCTCGCCCCGTTGGCCTGACCGCAGCTGAACGGGCTCGCCGACCGCCAACTCAGCCTTGGCTGAGCTGAGCGACCAGCGTGTCGGCCTGCTGCGTGGTGATCGTGCCGAGGTTGGGCATCGGCAGCGTCCGGCTGCCCCCCGCGAGGAAGATCACGTGGTCAGTCATGCAGGCGCGGATGTCGGGATGCTGCTGGGCAATCGCGATCTGCTGGCGCAGGAGGTCCTGACGCTGCGCGAGGGCGGGCATGACCCGGTCGTTCACCGTCTGTTGCACGCGCTTGGCCACCGCCCGCCCGATAAACCGCGCCGCCGCTCCTAGCGCTACGTTCGCGATCGCCTGGTCGATGGAGTCGACCGGGCTCTCGTCGTAATAGTCGCGCGTACGGCCTGCCCAACCGCCGCCACCTGCCCAGCCTCCGCTGCCAGGAGGCGGGCCGGCTTGTGGCTCAGCCGCCCAGCCCGGTACCGGTCCCGAGCGCGGCTCTGCGTTCCAGCCCTGCTGGCCGCCTTGCTGTGGCCCGCCTCCGGCAAGCTTGTCGAGCTGCATCTGCGCTATCGCCGCCAGCTCGCCGATCGAGTGCACGTTGGCGGTGCTGCCGCATTGCGGGCAAGGATCTGTTGCCTGTCCGCCGGTAGGGACCGGTCCGGCTGTAGGGACCTGCTCGCTCGGGAACTGGCCGCTCGGGAACTGGCCGCCTGGGAACTGCTCGCCCTGGAACGGGCCGCTGCCTAACTGCTCATCAGTCACTGCTCCATTGTGCCTGCGAGGCTCGCCTCCGGGAAGGACTCCCGGACACTAACCGCGACGTCGGAGGGCCCTAAGCGGGAGTGTGGGCGCGGCTTGTCTCGAACGGGGCGAACGCGCCCCCAGGGAGACCACGACCACAAGCCCTATTTGTGTGGTGTTGTCCGCGAACAGTGGCAGCTGAACTGACTGGCCGGTGATACTTCATGGTTTCGGTGAACTTCATGGTTTCGGTGAGCACAAACCATGACAAACACGGACTCAAGATCGCCCGAAACCATGAAGTATCAGAGCGATCGGTCGGTCTGCCCGGCCAGGCGGTCCCGCCAGCTAGCACAAAAGCCGCTGACAGTGCATTCCGGGCTGGTAGCGCGGTGATGGCGGCCGGCGGAGAGGCCACCGGGGCGCCGCGGCGACGCAGTCGGGGCGCCGGCGTCTCCCTCCGGCGCGCCGGTGTCTCCTTCCAGGCCGCCGGCGTCTCCTTCCAGGCCGCCGGCGTCTCCATCCAGGCCGCCGGCGCCTCCTCCGTCCGGCCGGTGACGGCGGTCCGGGTGGTTTGCCCGACTGTGGCTGCCGCCGGCTAGTGACCTGGGTCTCACTTGTTACCGGCCGGTAGTGATCTACGTCTCATCGCGGAACCGCCGGCCATCACGCCCCGTCGAACCTCCCGTCACTCAACGTGACACCCCCGATAGCGGTGACCCCCCGTCACCGCGTGACACCGGCCGGCGCCGCCCCCGGGGCCGGCCAGACCCCCGGACTCTCCAGGAAGGGACGCCCCCATGCCTCGCACCACCCCCCTGACCAGTGCACTGACCAGCGCCCTGGCCGGTCGCGGTAAGGCAGCCGCGGCCGCAGTCGCTGCCGCGGCCGTGCTGGGCGGCGCGGGCGCTGCCAGCGCCGCCACGATCGCCGGTGCTGCTCCCGTTACGCATGAGGCTGCCCACCACGTTGCGACCCACGCGAAGACTGCTCAGGCTGAGGCCGGGCACGCGAGGGTTGTGACAGCTGCGAAGCCTGCTGCGCCTGCGAAGGCTGCACGGGCTGCGAAGCCTGCGTCATCTGCGAAGGCCGCAGCGCCTGCGCCCGGGAAGGCTGCAGCGCCTGCGCCTGCGAAGGCTGCAGCGCCTGCGCCTGCGAAGGCTGCAGCGCCAGCCGCCGCCAAGCCCGCCGCTCCCGCGCCAGCTCCGGCCAGGCCGGCTCCGGCTCCCGCGGCCGCGCCAGCCCCGGCACCGGCCCCGGCGCCTCCGGCGACGCCGTACCAGGTGTATGACTCGGTGACGCCGACGCAGATCCCGGCCGGCGCCCGCATCGCCACCTACGCCGACGGCGGCTACGCCGCCAGCCCCGCCGCCGTCGCCGGCCGCAGCCACGTCACCTGGATCGACACCAACGCCAGCGACCCCCGCGCCGCCGCCCTCGACGTCGAGCCCGGCGACGCCACCCCGGCCCAGGCCGCCGCGTGGACCTGGCAGAAACTGCACAACGCCGCCGGCGACCTCGCGATCATCTACACCATGCGCTCGGACTGGCCGGCCACCCAGGCCGCCATCGCCACCCTCCCGGCCGCGATGCAGCACCAGGTCCGCTGGTGGATCGCCGACCCCACCGGCGTCCCGCACATCGTCCCCGGCGCCAGCGCCACCCAGTGGTACTGGGGCCAGAACTACGACATCAGCACCGCCGCCCCCGGCTCGGGACTGTAACCCCCCCACCCCCCCGAGCCGCCCGGCCCCCCGCAACCCCCCGGCGCCCCGCCCCCAGGGCGCCCACCCAGGCAAGTGCCCCGCCCAACCCCCCAGGGCGGGGCACTTTGCTATCCCAAGAGCCATATCGAGAACGACGTCCCGATGCTTGAATGCTTGGCAGGGTCTGTCCGAGCTGCTGGCTCGGTCGAGGGAGGGGACACGATGGCATTCAAGTACGGCCGCCGGCCGCCAAAAAACGCGCCCGCGCTCAGGTTCGCCAGCTTCCTAAGCGCGGCACCAGCGCACCCGGCGAGAGAGGATTATCTGGCGAAACTGCCCGGCTGGCAGATGCTGGGCAACGACGTGGCCGGTGACTGCAACGCGGTTACCTGGGCTAATCTGCGCCGCCTAGTGACGGCCTCGCTCGCAACCGAGTACTACCCGACGCAGGAGCAGGTCTGGCAGTTCTACCAGACGCAGAACCCTGGCTTCGATCCCACCGGAACCAAGGAAACCAACGGGCCGGGCAGCAGCCACGACCAGGGCATGGACGTTCAGACGGGCCTGGAGTACCTGCACAGCACTGGTGGACCGGATGGCGTCAAGGCCGTGGCGTTCGCGAAGGTGGATCACACCAAACTGGCTGAAGTGGAGGCCGCGCTGGCCGTCTTCGGCGGCTTGTGGCTAGGGATCCAGGTCCTGGCCGCGAATCAGCAGGAGTTCGCGGAAGGCAAGCCCTGGACGGACGTGCGGGGCTCGGCCATCGACGGCGGCCACGCCATCCTCGGCGGCGGCTACGGCGCCGACATCCAGTTCATCACGTGGGCGAAGGAGACCAGCTTCACCGGGTCGTTCTGGAACGGGGTAGTTGGGGGCAACCCCTTGGTCCAGGAGGCGTGGGCCGTGATCTGGCCCGAGCACCTCGGCACCAAGAGCTTCGAGGAAGGGGTCGACCAGGCTCAGCTGGCGGCTGATTACCAAGCCATCACCGGGAGCCCGCTGGATCTGTCTGCGAGCTGACAGGCGCGGTATCCGACCGCGGCAACTCGCGCACACGCACCTGGGCGGCGGCCGACCGTCCGGGCGGCCATTGTCACGGCCGCTAGGACCAGGCACGATGTGCGAGTAATGGGCTAGTTCCCGCGGAGGATGAGCGTGCCTGCTGAGCGAGCTGCCGACGCTGGGCAGCTCACGCTCCGCGTCGCCGATCCAGACCGTGTCCTGGCCGGAGTGCGCCTGCAGCCGGAGCTCCGCATGCCAGCGGAGCTACTGGAATTCCGGAGAGCGGGGGAGTGCTGGGAACTGGCCGTTAAGCCGCCCCCGGTCCGGCGGCTGGAGTACCTGCTTGAGCTGCGCTACGCCGACGGCGACTCGAAAGTCGTCACCGATCCGGCCAACCCGCGGCAGGCCGCGGGTCCGTTCGGGCCGAAGAGCGTGCTGGAGTTCCGTGGCTACGTGCAGCCCGCCTGGCTGTGCGCGGTCGCGGATCCGGGCGTCACGCGCCCGATCGACAGCACCGCGCCGATCGCGGCGCGGATCTGGTCGCCGACTGGCGTCGGCGACGGCCAGCCGATGCCGCTGCTGGTCGTGCATGACGGGCCGGATTATGACACCTTCGCGAAGCTGACGACCTACCTCGGCGCCGGTACCGCCGGCGGATGGCTACCCGTTCTGCGGGCGGCGATGCTCAGCCCGGGAACGCGGAACAGCTCGTACTCCGCCAGCCCGCGGTACGCCAGGGGCTTGGTTCGCCAGACCCTGCCGGCGCTGACGGCCGCGCTGGCGACCACGGCGATTGTCGGCATGGGCACGAGCCTCGGTGCCCTCGCAATGCTGCACGCGTACTGCGTCTACCCGGACTCGCTGAATGCACTGTTCCTGCAGTCGGGGAGTTTCTTCGTGCCCAGGCTGGACAGCCAGGAACGGCGGTTCCCGTACTTCCGGCGGATTACTGATTTCACCGCGGCCGTGCAGGCCGGGGCGCTGCCAGCCGACCCCGTTCCTGTCGTGATGACCTGCGGTGCCATCGAGGAGAACCTTGAGAACAACCGCCTGATGCTGGCGGCGTTGCGGTCGCGCGGCTACCCGGCGACGCTGCACGAGGTGCCTGACCTGCACAACTACACGGCCTGGCGGGACGCCTTCGACCCGTACCTGACCGAGCTGCTCAGACAGGTTGCCGGGTGAACCGCGACGTGGCTGAGCTCTGGTCTGGCGCTATCGGCGCGGCCGGCACCGTCGTGCGCTACGGGCACTGGGGCCGGGCGGTGCTGGTATTCCCGACCGAGCAGGGCAAGGCACGGGACTTCGAGCACAACGGCATGGTGGCCGCGGTCGCGGGCCTGCTTGAGGCCGGGCGGCTGAAGCTGTACTGCGTGGACAGCTACGACGCTGTCTCCTGGTCGGACCAGACCATATCCCTTGAGGAGCGGGCCCGCCGCCACGGCCGGTATGAGTCGTGGATCCTCGACCAGGTGCTGCCGTGGATCTACGCCGATTGCGGCGGCGCGCTCGAGGTGGCGACCCTCGGGTGCAGTATCGGCGGCTACCACGCCGCTAACTTCGCGCTGCGACGAGCGGACTTGTTCCCGCTAGCGCTGTGTTTCTCTGGCAACTACGATCCTGGCTCCTGGAACGCGTGGGGCGAGCGGGGCGACGCCGCGTACTTCAACAACCCGATGGACTACGTCGCGCACCTGAACGGCGATCATCTCGACTGGCTCCGCGGCCAGATCAGCCTGCTGCTGGTCTGCGGCCAGGGTCAGTGGGAGGACACCACTGGATCGCTGCAGAGCACGACACAATTCGCGGCGCTGCTGGCCGGCAAGGGCATCAGGCACGAGCTCGATCTGTGGGGGACCGCCCACGACTGGCCAGCGTGGCGTGAACAGCTGGCCCACCATCTGCCCAGGTTCTGCTGATGCGGGCTCTGGTGGTGCGGGTTCTGCTGGTGCGGTTTCGGATGATGCCGTTTCGGCTAACACTGGGCCGCTGGCCCCGCTGCGAAGGGAGGCCCGAATGCAACGGCACCTGATCGGGTTGCTGCTCGGCACGGAGGAAGACTGGCCACGGGCCTTCGAAGAGATCGTCCGTCGGCTGGGCACTGTGACCGGACCGGACGGCACCCGGCACGCCTTCGACACCGAGCGGATCACCATCGAGCCGTTCGCGCTACGGGACAAGCCGCGCTACCACCTGGTCATCGACCGGCTCGCCTACTGGTACTACGTGCCCCGCGAGTGGCTGAAGAAGGTGGCGCTCATGGACAGCGTGTACCTGCTCAACAGCCCGTTCACGTTCCAGTCGATGGAGAAGCACGCGGCGTACTGTGCGATGCTGCGGCTCGGCCTGAAGGTGCCGGAGACCGTCCTCGTGCCCTACAAGAATCCGGTCGACAACGCCCGGTACGCCTACACCGCGGCCAAGTACAACCAGCAGTTCGACCTCGACGCCATCGCGGAGCAGATCGGGTATCCGCTGTTCATGAAGCCATACGACGGCGGCGCATGGCGCGGGGTGTCGCGGATCAATAATGCGGCCGAGCTGCACGCGGCGTACGACGCCAGCGGCGAGATGCTCATGCACTTGCAGAAGGCTGTCGACTACGACGTGTTCGCCCGGTCCCTGTCGATCGGCGCCGAGACGATGGTGATGAAGTTCCAGCCCGACCAGCCCATGCACCTGCGCTACGCGGTCGACCACTCGTTCTTGTCAGCGCAGGAAGGTGCCGAGGTCGTGACCATCGGGCGACTGGTCAACGCCTTCTTCCGGTGGGAGTTCAACTCGTGCGAGACGCTAGTGAAAGCCGGCGAGGTCTACCCGATCGACTACGCCAACGCCTGTCCGGACGTGGCGCTGACCAGCCTGCACTACTACTTCCCGTGGGCTATCAAGGCGCTGGTTAAGTGGTGCGCTTTCGCGCTGGTCACTGGCAGGCGGCCGCGGCTGGACCTGAATACCAGGTTGTACTTCGAGATCGCCGACGCAGCCGACGCGTCCTACGCCGACAAGCTGGCGGCCTACCGGCGTCTAGCCGACAGCTACTTCGAGACCGAGCGTTACGAGGAGTTCTGCGCGGGCAGTCTCGGCCACCTCGATGCTGTCGTCCTGGACTGGGTGGCCAGCCCGGACTTCGACAGCCTGATCGTCGACACCGTGCGCTCGGTGTACCCGGCGCACGAGCACGAGCAGTTCATCGAGCACCTGCGCGGCCTGCTCGGTATGTGGATCCGGGACGAGAGCAGTCGCGTCGCGGCGTGAGGAGCGGACATGGGCCGGGACATTAAGGCGATCAAGATCACGGGCGAGGATCGGCGCACCTATCGGGCCAAGCTGGCCCGCTCGCTCGACGTCTTCGCGCGGATGCTGAAGGAGCGGCTATTCGAGACCGATCCGGCCCTCGTGGGCCAGGAGATCGAACTGAACCTCGTCGACGACCAGGGCGCACCTTCCATGCACAATGCCGACGTGCTCGCTGTGATCGCGGACCCGACCTGGGCAACCGAGGTAGGCCAGTTCAACCTCGAGATCAACGTGCCGCCGCGCGAACTGGCGGGCGACTCGATCGCGGAGCTCGAGGACGAGATCCGGGGGAGCCTCAACGCCGGGGATGAGAAGGCCAGGAGCATCGGGAGCCGCCTGGTGATGATCGGGATCCTGCCGACGCTGGCGAAGTCGGACGTCGGCGAGAGCACCATGTCAGCCAACGATCGATACAGGGTACTGAACGAGCAGATCTTCGCGGCCCGCGGCGAGGACATGCGCATCGAGATCGACGGCGCCGAGCAGATCCTGACGCATGCCGACAGCATCACGCCTGAGGCGGCGTGCACGAGCGTCCAGTTGCATGTCCAGGTCAGCCCCGACGCCTTTGCGAGTTACTGGAACGCGGCCCAGTCCATCGCCGGCGTGCAAGTGGCGCTGGCCGCCAACTCCCCATTCCTGTTCGGCAAGCAGCTCTGGCACGAGACCCGGATCACGCTGTTCGAGCAGGCTACCGACACCCGGCCGGACGAGCTCAAACGCCAGGGCGTGCGGCCCAGGGTCTGGTTCGGGGAGCGGTGGATCACCTCGGTCTTCGACCTGTTCGAGGAGAACATTCAGTACTTCCCGGCGCTGCTGCCCATCTGCGAGGACGAAGATCCGCTGGCGGCGCTCGAGCAGGGCACGTGCCCGCAGCTGGCTGAGATGAGCCTGCACAACGGGACGATTTACCGCTGGAACCGGCCGGTCTACGGGGTGGTCGACGGCCAGCCGCATCTGCGCGTGGAGAACCGCGTACTACCGGCGGGGCCGTCGGTCGTAGACGTCATGGCGAACGCCGCTTTCTACTACGGGCTAGTGCGCGTGCTGGCCGAGTCCGAGCGGCCGGTCTGGACACAGATGTCGTTCACTACGGCGGCGGAGAACCTGCACGAGGCCGCTAGGAATGGCATGGACGCGCAGCTGTACTGGCCGGGTCTCGGGGACGCGACTGTGGCCGAGCTCGTGCTGCGCCGGCTCTTGCCGATGGCTCGCGACGGCCTCACCCGGTGGGGGGTCAGGTCTGCGCACGCCGATCGTCTGCTGGATATCATCGAGCAGCGCTGCCTCACCGGCCAGACCGGCGCCGCCTGGCAGATCCGCTCGGTGGCCGGGCTGACTGAGCGGCGCGGCCTTGATCGGGCGGAGGCGCTGCGACAGATGACGCAGTCCTACATCGAGCACATGCACACCAACGCTCCCGTGCACACCTGGCCCGAGTGCGCTTAGCGAGCCCGAACAGGGATCAGGTCGGCTGTTCGCCGACGGCGAGCAGCTCGTCTTGATCAGCGGGTAGGCCGACTGGCCAGGAGTATCGTCGGTGAGACTAGGCCGTGAACGACTGCAGCGCCTGATTCAACCCAGACTGCAGATCCCGACGGTGTGACCGCGGTAATCCTCGAGGTTCCGGCGTCCTGCCGGCGCTTCGTAAGCACCGCGAAGGGAGGAACAGCTGTGCGCTGGTTCAAGGTGGCCGCAATCGTGGTCGGCGTAATGATCGCGTTCCTCGTGGTCTCATCGGTAATCGGGTTCCTTATTGAGGCCGTGATCGCTGTACTCGCCGTCGCCGTGGTTGTCCTCGCCGTGAAGGTGGCGTTCAACCGGAAGCGGGCTTTGGGGAAGAGGTCCAACGGGGAGATCCGGGGGCCGAGGGACAGCAGGTCGCTACGCCGCCAAAAGGCGCCGGATGTTGACGACGATCTGGCCCGGCTGAAGCGCGAGACGGGTGGCTAGACGCACGGTCTGACCGCGCGGTCTCACCCAGCACTGGCTTGCGCATCAAGTTGGTGTCTTGGGGACTCAGCGGGCGGGAACCGGCTCGGACGACGGCCGCCACTCCCGCCTGATCAGCCCGTAGACCCACGAGTCAGAGACCTCGCCGTTCACGACGCAGTCTTCCCGCAACGTCCCTTCACGCACGAACCCGAGTTTCTCCAGCACGCGGGCAGATGCCACGTTGCGTGTATCGGTCTCAGCCTGGACGCGATTCAGGTCCAGCGTGTCGAATGCCCACCGCAGCAAGACGCGCGCGGCCTCCGTCGCGTAGCCGTGACCCCACGCTGCATCGTCGAAGCAGTAGCCCAGCGACGCGCTGCGGTAGTCCGGATTCCACCGGTTCAGGCTGCACCAGCCGATGAACGTCCCGTCGGAGACACGATCCACGGCCAGCCGCGCCCCGGTGCCCTCCTGTGCCATCTGCCGGCAAGCCGCGATGAACCGCTCGGCGCGCGCGCGTTCGCTCCACGGCGCCGCGTCCCAGTAGCGCAGCACGTAGGCGCTGCTGTGCAGCGCGAAGAGGTCGTTCGCATCCGCGTCGTCGAAGGGACGCAGTCGAAGGCGAGCGGTGTGCAGCGTGGGGGTGGGCAGCGACATGGCCGTCATGTTCCCTCCCGTGATTGGCGGCCGATCAATCAGACATCCAATGCCGGCCACTCGCAACGGGATTTCTCCGCTGCTCCCGAGTGGGAACTATCCTCAGACATCCCGGCAAGCGGCCCGGTACTCAGCTAAGCAGGTAGCAGGGTGACGATGACGACCCGATCCGTGCTGATCTTTGCCGCCGTCTTCGCAGCAGCCTTCGGCCTGCTTGTGTGGTGGATGTCGCGCCGAAGGGGAAAGCCAGAGAGTGGCTTGACCATCTTTCTCGGCATCGCTGGTGTCTACGTCGGCTTCTGGGGCGTGATGAAGTCGGCGCACTGGCTCTATGTCCCGTGCGTTGCGATGATCCTGAGCTCATATGTGATCGATTTCGCTGCGCGCCGCCGCGCCGCGCACCGGGACCAGTGCAGTGGCGAGGGCGATAGCTCCCCGCATCGCAAGTAGTAGCGCATCGCTCACCTGCCAGCGAAGCGCCGGGTTGGCAGAGCAGCAACGGGCCTGCCCGCCCAACTGGACGCCGAAGAATGGCTATGAACAACCGTGCAGCTCGGTTCGGCCGTGCAGCCGATCACGGACCCTGTTGGGACATGCTGGAACGCTAGTTGCGCGCACCTGGCCCGTCTACAAGTGCGGATCGCCGGACTCGCGCGCTTGGCCTGGTGCCCGTGCTGGCGGCGTACTGGCAGGACGCGACTACCGCCAGCGGCCACAATGCTTGCCCAGCGCCGAAGATGCGTTCCGCCAGGCCCGCCTGCCCGCCCGCCGTCACCAGTTCCGATCCGAACCAGGCCAGCAGTGCTACCAGCACGGCGACGGCGCCCGCCGATACCACCGGCCGCAGGCCCCACGGTACAGAAGGCCCGCGCCGCCAGGCGGCTGCCGGCCAGGTCACCAGCGCGGCGCACCCGGCCGCTGCATAGATCATGTGCGGCAGCGGAAACCTGGTGCCGGAAGGCTCTGGGTTGGCCGCCACCAGCATGCCCGCCACGGCCCCGGCCATCAGGATGAGCCGCCCCAGTGCGCGTGCCGGTCGTAGCGCAAGCCCGGTGATAACGTCACAGGCGCCAACCACCAGAAACGTCACCGTCATTACCCACCGGTCGGCGGCGCCCGGTGAGGCAAGCGCGCTAACGGTATCGGCGACCTGGCTGTAGGAGTGCGGCTGCAGCCTGGCGGCAAGTGTCCACCCGCCGGCCATCAGCACCGGCGCCGCGGCTGAGGAGACCACCCCCCACCACGGCACGGCCCGCACGATCTTCACCGTAGTCGTAGGCACGGCACGGTCCAATAGTTGGGGACTTCGCCACGGGCGACGAAGGCCGCCTCCGGGCGGCCGGGCCGTCGGCACCCGCCACTGCGTCGGCGCCGGCCGGACTGCCACAGCCGGGCGCTACTGTGCCTGCTGCGGTGGCAGGCCGTAGTAGTTCTGGTAGATCATCTGGGCTTGAGCACGGGCGGATTCCCAGTCCCAGGTGCGCGGATAGTACCGCGCGGGGCTGAGGGACTTGACGTAAGGGGATGGGTCTGGCTGCAGGCTTTCAAGTACGTGGCCGGCGAGGCCGGCGGAGCCGGAGACACCGTGCGCGTTGCAAGCTGCCGCCATGACCAGGCCGCGCACGCCGGGCACAGGTCCGACAATGAAGCGGCCGTCTGGCGAGAACGCCGGAAATCCGCGAAAGACCTCGCGTATCTCAGCCTCGGTGACCACAGGTGCGAACGTGGCGAAGTCGTGTGCGAAACCGGACAGGACATCCCAGTCTGGGGGAACTACCAGGGCCTGCCCGATGGTAACTGCGCGCGGGTCGAGGCTCAGGCCGTTCGGTTCCCAGCCCCCGCACAAGAAGCCCTGCCCTTCGGCTCGAGCGTAAATACGCATGTCAGGGATGCGGAGAACGGGAAGCTCGCTGTGCCAGCCCGTGACTGCCCGGGTGACGAAGTACTCGTGGCGCACCGGCACGATCGGGAGCTGCTGGCCGGCCAGCGAGGCCACTGCGCCGGCCCATGGCCCGGCCGCGTTGATCACCATGTCGGTCGCCACGGCGCGCCGGTCGGTGCGCACGCCCCTCACTACGCCGCGGGTGATGCGCAGCCCGGTAACGGTGGTGTGTGTCGCGAAAGTTACTCCTCGATCACGCGCGGCGCGGGCGTAGGCGGTCACCAGACTGTTGGGCTGGAGGTAGCCGTCGGTGGGGCACCATAGCGCCGCCGTGACCTGGGTGGTGTCCAGCATCGGGCACAGCCCGGCCAGTCGGGCAGTGGTGAGGAACTCGACCTCGAGCCCAGCTGACCGTGCCACAACTGCCAGTGCCCGGAACTCGGCCGCTCGCTCTGCGGTTGCCGCTATCCGCACGCTGCCGGTCTGGCGCCAGTCCGCTGGGTAGCCGGTGTCTTGCTCGATCCGGGAATACGCGGCAACAGAGGCCATGGCCAGCATGCACCGCTCTTTTGTGGCGCGGACCTGCCCGACCAATCCGGCGGCCTGTCCCGAGGTTGCTCCCGCCAGCTCGCCCTGCTCCACAACCTGGATGTCACGGTAGCCCGCCCCGGCGAGGACGTAGGCCACCGCGCATCCGATAGCCCCGCCACCAACAATGGTGACCTCGGCGTCTCTGACTTCGGCCACCGGAACCTTCCACGCCGCCCAGGCGCCCAGGACACCGCTGGTGATCTTCATCCCGGCACCGCGCCCAGCATACCGGCGAATAATCACCTGTCCCTATCGGCCAGCAGCGGGGGACAGTGGATTCCGTGCGGCATGAGATTGGCCTAGGTTCGAGTGCCGCGGGTGGGGAACAACAAGGTACGCACAGACTGGGCGGGCGAGGGGGCGCCAGCATGACGACTTACGTGTCCTTGATCAACTGGACCGAGCAGGGCATCAAGAACTTCCGCGATACCACGCAGCGTGCTGAGGATTTCTCGCGGCTCGTGGAAAGCACGGGCGGCAGGGTCCGGGAACTGCTGTGGACGGTTGGCGAGTATGACCTCGTCTGCATCGCGGACTTCCCAGACGACGAGACCGGCGTCGCCGCGCTTCTGCAGGTCGGCTCCACAGGCAACATCCGCAGCAACACCCTTCGTGCCTTCAACGCTGAGGAAATGGCAGGCATCATCCGGCGCACTGGCTGATCGGTCGTGTGCGGCGGCGGCTGGCGGGCTATGTGCCGCGCATCTTGCCGCCTCGCGAAACTGACCTGCCAGTGCCCGCCTGCTGACTCGAGCGGTTCGCAGCGAATTCACCTTGGGCGCATTCCGCAAGCGGCATAGCGGGCGTCACATCGGCGTGCGCTGCAGGCGACTGGTCGCGGTCGGCCCCTAAGGTCCGGTGAACGTCGAGGTTGTGGCGCGGTCTGACGCCGAGCGTGTCAGCGCGGTGCTTGCCGGGCTAGTCTCGTGTGACGCTGTACTTGCGGCGCTTGCCGGGCCGCGGCGCCGGGATGCGCCCTGCGAAGCCTTATTGCGCATGGCTGAGTTGTGCGGTGTATGCGCGCCCGGACGCGGTCGGGCTGCCGCCGGAGGTCGCGCGCCGATCCCGCGACCTGACTGCCGAGGAGGAAGACGAGTTCCGTCTGCATCCGCTGCGGAGCCTGGGGATCGCACGTCAGGCCGATTCGCCGGTCGAGGTCCTGAACGGGATCATGCACCATCACGAGCGCATCGATGGCCGCGGCTACCCGATGGGTCTGGCGGGCCACGAGATCCCCGAGTTCGCCCGCATCCTCGCCATGGCTGATGCCTTCGGCCAGATGACGCAGCCCTGGCCGCCCCGGCCAGCCATATCGGCCACCGACGCGCTGGCCGAACTGCGGTCAGCTTCGGGTACCCACTTCGACCCGCTCTTCGTCGCAGCCCTCGCCGACGCCATTAACCGTTAACCATCTGCACTAGCCCGCGGTTAGACCCGATCACCGCGGCAGCGTAAGCGCTCCGCTATGCGCGACCATGAAATGCCTGCGCTCCGCGGCAGCCATTAGAAGCGGTTGTTCCGCAGGGAGTCGCCGCTCTGGTCTGCGGGCAGCAGCCATCGCTGGAGGCAGGCGATCGCCGCCTACGGTCCGACTCTGCTCGTGCTGGACGACGGCACGCTTGCCTTCGGCAGGTAACCCGCTGACCGGCGGCGCCGTTCAGTGGTCCAGACCCGGTTGCCGCATCGGGCGATCAGGGGCCGCTGCCGTAGGATCCGGACCGTCAGATATCCCGCAATACTGGTGGGTGCCGAGATGGGAACCTCAACGGGATCGGCTCCTCCGGCCGGCGCGCGTTTGGCCGTCGCCGGCGACCGGGTCTTCGACGCGCGGTCGGGCGCCTGGGCTGAGGGCAGGGTGGTGCTCGTCGAGGACGGGCTGATTAGTGGCGTCAGCCGCTCCGCGCCGGACGGCTGGCCGGTGCTGGAACGGCCCGGCACCAGCCTGCTGCCGGGGCTCATCGACGCGCACACTCACGTGCTTCTGCGCAGCAGCTATGACGAGTTCGAGTTGGCGCGGCAGATGGCCGAGGAGAACCTCGGTCATCGGGCAGCCAGCGCGGTGCAGGCGATGTCCATCTCGGTCCGGCACGGATTCACTACGATCCGCGACCTCGGCACCGAGGGGGCCGGCTACTTCGATGTCGGCCTGCGGGATGCCGCCCGCGAGGGCATGGTGCCTGGGCCGCGGATGCTGGTCGCAGGGCCCGCCATCCGGTCCACCGGCCGCTATCCGCTACCCGGTGAGCGCCACAGCATGACGTTCCCGGTCGGCATCGACAGCTGCACCGGCGCCGTTGCTTGCCGTGAAACGGTCCGAACCCAGATCGCCTATGGCATCGACTGCCTGAAGATCTATGTGAGCGAGCGCTTTGATCCGCCCGCGGGCAACTCGGAGTATCCGGACGGCCCGCTGGTGTGGACCGAGGAGGAGGTCCATGCACTCGTCGACGAGGCGCACCGGCAAGGCGTTCCGGTAGCCGCGCACTCGCTAACGCTCAGCGGGGCGGCACTGGCCGTGGCCGCCGGCGTTGACTCGATCGAGCACGGCTTCGCTATCTCGCCCGAGCTTGCGGCCGAGATGGCCGCCCGGGGTACGGCCCTGGTGCCGACCCTCCTGGTCACCCGCGAGCACGCGGCGCATGGCTCGCACATCACCGACATCGTGCGGGCCGCGCACGACCGCTCATTCGTGAACTGCCTGGAGGCAGGCGTCCGGATCGTGTTCGGCACCGACGTCGGCGGCTTCGAGTGGACAAGGGTGTCGCAAGCCGAGGAGTTCACGCTGATGGCCGGGCTGGGGATGCCCGCGGCTCATGCGTTGCAGGCCGGTACCTCGCGGGCTGCCGAACTGCTGGGGCTGGACGGGACAGCCGGGGTCATCGAGCGAGGCGCAACCGCGGACATCGTGGCCGTCACCGGCGACCCGCTACTGGACATCGAGTGCCTGCAACAGGTGGAACTCGTGATCCAGGGCGGTCAAGTCGCCTGGGATGGACAGCACCTCGCCTGGGATGGGATGCCGGGAGCCATGTAGGCGGCGAGGATGTCGACGTAGCACCTGGCGAGGGTCACCTCCCGAGCAGATCGAGGTCGCGAACGCAGAAGCCGTGGTGCGCCCACTCCTCGTTCAGCACCACGTGTATGCACTCAAGCACCGACTTACCCCTGGCGTACGGCGGCCAGCCTGGGCCCGCCGGCACTGGCGCGGGCGCCGACAGCTCATCGGGCGTCACAGTCGATAGCCAACGCTCCAGCTCGGCGCCCTGCACGTCGCGCACGGCCAGCACCTCGTCGAGGCCCGGGGCCGCTGCTCGATCCAGGCCCTGCTCCTCCTGGTCAGGAACGAACTCCGACGCCAACCCGATCGCGGTGAACAGCTCGGTCGATCCCAGGCAGCAGCGACGGAACCACGAGTCGTGCACGAACACCAGATGGCGCAGAGTCTCCACCGCCGACCACTCGCCGCCGACGCGCTGGTGTTCGGAACCTTCGGGCAAACCTCCGAGCCGCTCGAGCGTAGCCGTCCAATCGGCCCGCAGCTGTCGAAAAGCTTGCCGCAGGTCGGCCGGATCGGCCGAGCGGATCAGCAGCCGCACCGGATGCCGCCGGTCGAGCTCGGCCTCGACGTACGACGTCACCTCGACTCCGTTGACCACCAGGTTGCTGACAAGCCCGTCGATGACTACGTCCTGCATCACCACCCCGATCAGACGGGCGCGAGTCAAGTCGCACTCCCGGAATTCGGCATCGGTCAGGTCCTGATCCTCGAATCTCGCCATGCCGGGCAGTATCCACCAGCGTGCCGACACTCGCGTGCCCAGACGCTGGGAGGCCAGCTCCCGCGGGCCAGGCCTGGTGCTTATAACTACCCAGCCAGTGATGTCTTCGTTGACCCTCACCCCGAGCACCTGGCAGTAAAACTCCGCGAGAGAGCGTGGGTCCGGGCAGTCGATCACTCTCTTTCGAGGCGGCCGATCACGCTCAAAGCATCTCACCATGCAAGACGCTGGCGCCGCCCAGCGACAGCCTGGTGGGGCATCGGTACCCGAGGCAAAATCGCAGCGGCAGCAGACCATGCCGCCGGAGGCAGGAGGGGATGAGTCAGTCGCGGGTCGTGCCGTCAGCGTCGGGGATGGCGAGAGTGGTCAGGACGCGGTGTTTCATCGTCAGGTACTGCTGGGCGCCGCGCTTGGGCAACCCGGCGCGACGCCGGACAAGCCGCGCCTCCTGGACCACCTCGTTGCTGGCGAACTGCTCGCGGGTCAGGTCGATCTCGGTTCCGTCGGGCAGCAGATTCCAGTAGTGCACGCCCTGGCGGCTGCCATCGGTCCGCAGCACCTCGGCGATCAGGAGTTCGCCGCCCAGCAGGTCGTTGATGGTCAGCGCGGTAGACCCGCATTGCCCGCGGGACGGATTGGTCTCGGACCAGTCATCGGCATCGGCGGGATCACAGGTATCGAGTGCCCAGGCCGCGCGTATCGCAGCCTCCAGATCGTGTCGGATGACATTGGCCACGCGCATGATCCTGCCACCGCCAGCCCTGCCCCGATCGGTACTGCTGGCGGCACCAGAGCGTGTTTTGTCAGAGCGTCTGTGCTGCCACTCGGCGCCGAGTGGGCCCGGCAGCAATGGGGTCAGTAAGAGCTTATGACCATCCGGTCCACGTACATAGCTTGCCGGAGCCCGTCCAGTCGCTGTATGAGCGGATGCTGCGTCGACGATCTGTGGCTCTGAGATCGCGGGTCGGGGCGGTCACGGTGGCGGGCACTGAACTCGGCTTGCTCTTGTACGGTCTGACCGGCGGACGGTAGAACCTGTATATGCGCAAGGTGGAAGCTGCGGCAGAGCTGACTGCCCATGTGCCGCCCGAGGTCGTCTGGTCCCTGCTCAGCGACGTCATGGTGTACCCGCGGTGGGGACCATGGCGCAAGGCCGGCTACCGGAGCGAGGGCGACGCCGCCGCGAACGGCAAGGGCGCCGTCTACTGGCTGGAGGGGTCAAAGCGATACGGGTTCCGGTACCCCGTCTCGGTTGAGGAAATCCTCGACGTCGAGCCTGGCAGGCGGCTGGCCTACACGGTCCTGCGCGGCATCCCGGTGCGCAATTACCGGGCCGAGGTCACGCTGACCCCGACACCCGACGGCACCCTCATCCGCTGGGGCGCATCGTGGGACCGGACCATCCTGGGCCGCCTGGTGCACCGGCCGCTGCGTAAGCTGTACCCGGTCATCGTGGCCAGCCTGGTGAGGGCGGCGGAGGCTCCCCAGAGCTAAACGCGACACTCCAGCCTTCGACGCGGCCCCAGCTAACGTTCCCGCCTTGTTCGACCGTGCGCCTCGCGGCTGGCATGCTGGGCAGGTGAGCTCTGGCATTGGAGCGCAGCGTGTCGGCCGTGACGAGCTCCGGTCGGTACAGGCACCGCTGAAGGACCGCTACCGAGAGGATCCCGGCGCGGCTGTCGTGACACTGCGGGCTACCGGAACTCTCGGCGACGGCATCTCCTGCTCGGTACAGACGGGCCGCGCGCTCGCCGCCGCAGGCCTGCACCCGTCGACCGGCGGCGACGGGACGATGCTGTGCTCGGGAGACATGCTGCTGGAAGCGCTCGCTGCCTGCGCCGGTGTCACCGTGCGGTCGGTGGCCACATCGCTCGGCATCGAAGTGCGCGGCGGCTCGGTGACCGCCGAGGGCGAACTCGACTTTCGCGGGACACTCGCGATCGACAAAGAGGTGCCAGTGGGATTCAGGGCGATCAGCGTCCGGTTCGACCTCGACACCGACGCCAGCGACGGAGACCTCGCCACGCTGCTGCGTCTTACCGAGCGCTACTGCGTGGTCCTGCAGACAATCACCGGCACACCCCAACTCCGTGTTGAGGCTGCCGCCACACAATAACGAGCGGCCGCTCCAGCGCATCACCCTGTAACGCTGGGCTGTCGCTTTAATGCGCGGGTCCAGGCGACTATTATCCGGGCCATGGACGAGCCTGAGCCGATGCCTGCATTTACCTTCAATCCGGACGGGCCGACCACGATCACCTATCCCGACGGGACCGTGTCGGTCAACGCTCCGGAGCCGGACGACAGGACCACAACAGCGACGACCCCGGGCGTCTCGGTGACGGCGACGCAGGCCGGCGACACCTCAAGCACGACGCTTCCGGCGGAGTCGCCGGATCCGCGGCCGGGAGTGACGTCCGCTGTTCCCGAGCCGAGTGGCGGTATTGGGAAGCCCGGCAGCGGCATGACGGCTTCCGAGGCCGCCGTGCCAGCCGACGCGCCGGGCAGAAGTGAGCTGCCGGACGGGGGAGCGACCCCCGCGGACACCGCTGCTAGCAACTCGCTCGTGAACCCCGACGGATCAATCACGACGCGACTGCCCGACGGCAGCACTCAGACCGTCGTCAGGCTCCCGGGCGGTGCGACGATCGTCACCAGTACCACGCCGCCAGGAGCATATTCACAGCCAGCTCCTCCGGACTCGCCACGATCACGCCGCTGGAGAGGACGGAGTCGGTAAGGACTCCGCCGCCGAGGCCCGCGTTACCAGGTCCCGAGACGGTGAAATTTCGTCTCCACTGCCCACATACCTGGCGGCCGTTACTCAGTGCGGCGTGACCGGATGATGGCGGAGCCTGGTTGCCCGACGCCGTGATCGATTGACCCCGAATTAATGAGTGCGCAGATGCGGTCGAACGATTCAGCTCACCACGGAGCGGCCGCACAGCTGTGCTACTTGGGTGAAGAACTGGCGGTAGAGCGGCTCATCCTCGATCGGGATGACCGCCTCTACCGTGCCTCGCTGGTACCTGGCTTTCGCATACATCTCGTACAGCGGCCAGTCGGCTGGCGCCGACGCCGACCGCACGACCAGCGTGCCTTTGCTGGGGCCCGGCTGGACCTCCACCCTCAGAGAGCGCAGCAGGTAGCGGTGGCTGAAATCTTGCCCGAAGATCTCAACGACGTCACCGTCGACTCGCACGACCGTGTCGCCGTACCTGAATTCCAGCTGCATATGCTGCCTCCTGGCCGATGACCGCTACCCTGTCATGATCTGTGACGGCCCGCCCGTCAACGGAGGCCCAGGTGCTCTCGCGTAGGTGACCTTCGCGCCGCATCCCAAGCCGTTCCAGCAGCGCCGCCGATGCCGCGTTCCGCGAGTCGCAGTAGGCGGTGATCCGGTGCTTGTCCCGTCCGGCGAATAAGTAGGTCAGGAGGAGGCGCCCAGCCTCGGTGGCGTAGCCGTGACCCTGATGCTCAGTGGAGATCGTGAAGCCTACGTCGCATTGACGGGGGTCATCGGCATGCGGCATGGCGGCACAGTCGCCTATCAGTTGTCCCGTAGAACGCAGTTCCACCGCGAACTGAAACCATTCCCCAGGCATATCGGGATGTTGCCTGGCGATGTCCTGGATGAAGCGTTCGCCCTCTTCCCACGGGTACGGCGCATCCCAGCTCTGGAAGCGCGCCACTTGCTCCGACGAGCGATACGCCACGAACGTGGCCAGGTCGTCCCGGTGAAACCGGCGCAATGTCACGCGGCGTCCGCCCAGTTCGGTGAAGCCTTCATCGGCCATGACGTTCCCTTCACGCATTAAGCCGCTGCGGCTCCGCGCTCTGCTCCTGCTCAGGGCCGCCGAGCAGGAGCAGCCAGAAACCAATTCAACTTAACGCGCGCTGATTGGCATGAGCGGGCGGGCTGGGCGTTTTAAGGGGACTGAGCGGGAGTCAGGGCAGCGGCCGTCCGGAGCCAACTTGCTGGCCGTCGGCGTCATAGGCACTCCACTCGACCACCGGGTCTCGATCTGCGGTTGCGTAGCTGAAGAACTTCCGGTCGGCCACGGAGACGACGAATACCCCAGCACGATGTTGCCGTCGAGCGGCTGGAGTTGCATTCTTGCCACTCAAAGCGAATCGGCCGCCAGCTGTTGGGGCTGGCGGCCGATTCGCTGCTCGGCTCGTGCTGTTATTCGTTGCCGAAGGCCTGGATCTCGGCGAGCTCGGTCTCGGACAACTCGCGCGGGGTGTCGCCCTTGGCGACCTTCGCCTGCTGCACGTGCTGCCGGATGCCGTCGACCACCTCGGGGTTGGCCAGCGTGGTGACGTCGCCGACGTCGGCGAAGTTCGACACCGACGCGATGACCCGGCGCATGATCTTGCCGGACCTGGTCTTGGGCATGTCCGGCACGATCCACACGTTCTTTGGCCGGGCGATCTTGCCGATCACGGTCTCGATCGCCTTGGTGACCTTGTCCTCCATGCCGTCCGCGCCGACGCCTGGCTTGAGCGCGACGTAGACCTCGACCACGCGGCCGCGGATGTCGTCGATGACCGGCACGGCGGCTGCCTCGGCGACCTCGGTGACCGTCAGCGCGGCCGACTCGATCTCCTTGGTGCCCAGCCGGTGCCCGGCCACGTTGATGACGTCGTCGACCCGGCCCAGGATCCGGAAGTAGCCGTCGGCTGCCTGGACCGCGCCGTCGTTGCAGAAGTACGGCCAGTCGTGCCAGTCGGTGCTGTCGGGGTCGGTGTTGTACTTGCGGTAGTAGGTACTGAGGTAGCGCTCCGGGTCGCCCCACACCGTCTGGAAGATCCCCGGCCAGGGGTTGCGGATGCAGATGTTGCCGGCCTTGCCGCTGCCTCGCGGTACTTCGTTGCCGTCTTCGTCATAGATGACCGGGAACATCCCGAGCACGCCGGGGCCGCAGCTCCCCGGCTTCATCGGCTGCAGGGCAGGCAGCGTGCTGCCGAGGAACCCGCCGTTCTCGGTTTGCCACCAGGTGTCGGTGATGGCCGCCTGGCCCTTGCCGACCTCGGTGTAGTACCACCGCCACACTTCGGGCTCGATAGGCTCGCCGACGGTCGTCATGTTCTTGAAGTGATAGTTGTACTTCCTGGGCTCCTCCGGGCCGACCTTGCGCAGCATCCGGATCGCGGTCGGCGAGGTGTGGAAGATGTTGACACCATGTTCCTCGGCGATCCGCCACGGCCGGCCGCCGTCGGGATAGTTCGGCACCCCCTCGTAGATCACCGTGGTGGTGCCCAGCGCCAGGGGCCCATACACGATGTAGGAATGGCCGGTGATCCAGCCGATGTCGGCCATGCACCAGTACACGTCGCCGGGGTGGATGTCCTGGTAGTACTTCGACGTGCCGGCCACATACGACAGGTAGCCGCCGGTGGAATGCTCGCAGCCCTTCGGCTTACCGGTGGTCCCGCTGGTGTACATCAGGAACAACGGCGCCGTAGCAGGCATCGACACCGGGGCGACACTCTTCCCGCGGTGCTCGGCCAGCAACTCGTCGACGAAGAAGTCCCGGCCATCGGTCATCGGCGTCTGCGAGGCATACTCGCCTGGGTGACGGCGCCAGACCAGTACCTTTTCCACCTCCTGGCCCTCCCTGGACGCCTCCGCCAGCGCCTCGTCGGCCTTGACCTTGTGATCGGTCAGCCCGCCGGCCCGGTAGTAGCCGTCCATGGTGATCAGGACATGGCTGCCCGAGTCGGCGATCCGGGTACCGCAGGCATGGCCGCTGAAGCCGCCGAACACCTCCGAGTGAATGACGCCGAGGCGCGCGCAGGCGAGCATCGTCACCGGCAGCTCGGGGACCATCGGCATGTGCAGGGTGACGCGGTCGCCCGCCTTCAGGCCGGCGAAGTCCCGCAGCACCGCGGCGAACTCGTTGACCTGGCGCAGCAGCTCGCCGTAGCTGAGGTGCACGGCCTCGTCGGACTCGAGTTCGGGGATAAAGAGGATGGCGGTCTTATCCGGGTCGGCGGCTGCGTGCCGGTCGACGCAGTTGTACGAGGCGTTGAGCTTACCGCCTACGAACCACTTGAAGAATGGCGCGTTGCTCGTGTCGAGGACGGTTTCCCAGGGCTTGTCCCAGGTCAGCAGGTCGGCGTACTCGGTGAAGCAGTCCGGGAACTTGTCCTCGGTGAACCGCTCGAATATCGCCGGGTCGTTGGCGTTAGCCTGTGCTACGAACTTCTCCGGCGGCGGGTAATACTCTTCCTCCCGCCAGTGCACGGCGATCTGGGACTCAGAGACCTCCTGCGTCTCCGAATTTTCTGTCATTCCTGTCCTCCAGGCCGAAGGGGGGTCCGCGCGCGGCGATGCGCGGGTGGTCCGACACGAGTGGGCACAAAATGAAACGGGTTCTCGCGCGGCACACGGCGCGCGCAAAGGAAGGGTGAACGCATGGGCAAGCAGCCTGCCGCTGACCACCTTGCCATGGGCGCCCTCACACGTTACGGGAGCCTCAATCGTAACGCCGCAGGACAACAGGGAACAGGCCCGTCACAATGCGGGTGCGCTAGATCGCTAACAGGTATCAGTCCTGGCAGGACAGGTTGACATCGGCGCGATCAACGGTATGTTGCTGCGCAGTCCAGCACCGGGCCAGCAGGTCAGGGAGATTAGCCGGGCAGTTGGCCGCACCGTGACGCGGCCACCAACGTCGGCTCCGTGTAGCCGAGCGACAAGCCCGAGCCCTGGCTTGGGCGGGGGGTTGGACCCGGGAGGGGCCTGGGCACCCAGTAGACAACGGAAGGCGAGCCCGTTGCCGACGGGACGCGTTCCGGTCCGAAGGATTCCCAGGCCCTCTTCCCAAGCGCTGCGAACCAGCGCACGCCGACGAGCACGCGCGGATAGGAAGCGAGCGCGCACGCTCAGGAACAAGCGCGCGCTAACGAGAACAAGCGGCTAGGCAGTCAAACTCAGGCGCTCTTGCGGTGCCGAGTGGACTGTCGCGGCTCGGGCGCCGCCTGCGGCTCGCGCTGACCCCTGATGACGGCCAGCCGCTCGGCCAGGACCTCTTCGAGGTCGGCCATGCTGCGACGCTCCATGAGCATGTCCCAGTGGCTGCGCGGTGGCTTGATCTTCTTGGGCGCGGGCATGTCGCCGGTCGCCGTGACGGCCAACGCACCACATACCCGACATTCCCAGTTAATCGGCAATTCGGCCTCGGCCGAGAACGGCACCGTGAAACGGTGCCCTTTCGGGCAGTCGAAAGCCACCTCCTGGCGGGGCGCCAGGTCGGTGTTACGGTCGTTCTCGTAGCTCGTCGCTCCGAGTCGCGTGCCGCGAAGTGCTCGCTCGGCCATGTTTTACTGCCTCCCAGGCGCTCAGCCGTCCTACTTCACCAACGGTGAGGTCCCGGTCAAGATTCCCGGTCAGCGGCTATTCCAACCGTGCCCGCGATGCCTGATCTGAGGAAATTACGGCCTAGGCGGCGTTTCGAGCGTGCCACTGCCCGCGCGCGATCAGCACGTCACGAAGCAACACCGTGTTATCGGTCATGATTCCGTCGACGCCGAGGTCGAGCAGCCTGGCCATCACGGCCTGGTCGTTGACCGTCCAGGCGTGTACCTGGAGGCCCGCAGCGTGGGCGCGGTCGAGGAACCGGCTGGTCGCCATCGAGTACGGAATCTGCGCGCACAGCACGGATCTGGCCGCAAACCGTGCGGTCAGCGTCTTGACGGGCAGCCCGGCCCGGATGGCTCCGATTCCGGCCGGGCTGGCGGCCGAGCAGACCGGCCGTGGCAGCAGCCGCCGGGTCGCATCCAGCCGGCTGCCCGAGAACGACGTCAGGCACACGCGGTCCCAGCAATTGGTCGCGCGCAGGACGTCGACCAGCGGGGAGATGACCGGCTCGTCCTTGACGTCGATGTTGAACCGCACGTCCGGCCACGCCATGATCAGGTCGGCGAGCAGCGGGATGGGCTCGCTGCCATCGATGCGCGCGGCGGCGACCTGCGCTGCTGTTAGCTCCGCGATCCGCCCGATCGCGTCGGTCACGCGGTCGAGCGTCCTGTCGTGGAAGGCGACGACGGTGCCGTCGGCTGTCGCGTGGACGTCGGTCTCCAGATAGGCGTACCCGATGCCAACCGCGTGCTCGAATGCCTTCCAGGAGTTCTCCGGGAAGTCGCCGGCGCCGCCGCGATGCGCGAAGGCCAGCGGACGCGGATGATCAAGGTAGCCGGACCGCACGGCCACAAGTAAATCAGCACTGCAAATCAACACCAGCAAACGGCTGGGAACGGGGCCGATCTAGCTGGTCCCGGCAGTCCATTCGCGGCGGCGGACCTCGGCCATGGCGATCGCGGCGGCAGCCGCGACGTTCAGCGAGCCGACCTTGCCAGGCTGCGGGATATACGCGACCAGGTCGGCCGCGGCCAGCAGGGCGGCGGAGCAGCCGTGATCCTCGTTCCCTACAGCAATGCAGATGTCGCCGGCCAGCGGTGCCTCGTGCAGCGGAACCGCATCGCCGGCCAGTTCGATTGCGATCACCCGGTAGCCGTCGGCCCGGGCGGCCTCCGCGGCGGAGGCAGACGACGCGTGCTCGAACGTGAGCAGGCGGTCGGTGCCCAGCGCGGTCTTGCGCGCTGACGGGTGCCCGGGCTCGGCGGTGTCGCCGCAGAGCCAGACGTGGTCGGCGCCGAAGGCGGCGGCCGTGCGGATGATGGACCCGACGTTGAACGGCTGCCCGACACTGTCGAGCAGCAGCCCGAGCCGCGCCTCTGTACGCCGCCGCCAGCCGCGGTTGAGCCGCTTGACCTCGGTCATGCCGAGCTGCCGGCCCGTCATCGGCGCACCTCCAGCACCCGGTAGCCGGCTCGCGCGCCAATCCGCGCAGCCTGCCATCCGGTCTCGCCGAGCCAGCGCTGGAGCGAGTCCGAGCCGAGATTGCGCTGAACAACCAGGTAGGCCGCGCCGCCGGGCGCGAGGCGTCCGAGCCACGTCGTGAGCATCTGGTGCAGGGCGTCCTTGCCGATCCGGATCGGCGGGTTGGACCAGATCAGCTGGTAGCTAGCAGGCAGGTCGCCACGGTCCGCGCTAGGGCTGGCATCGACCAGGCGGCAGCGAACGTTGGTCAGCCCGGCCGCGGCTGCGTTGCGCTCGCACAACTCCAGTGCGCGCCGGTTCACATCGACAGCCCAGACCCGCGCCGCCGGAGCTCTGCTGGCCATGACCAGCGCCAGCGGCCCGTAGCCGGAGCCCAGATCGACCAGGTCACCCTCGGCTGGCGGCGGGGGCGCTGTCTCGAGTAGCAGCCTGGTTCCCGGATCGAGCCGCTCGGGGGAGAACACGCCCGAGTCGGTGGCGAGCGCCAGATGCGTATCGGGCAGCACGACGTGCACCGTTCCCGGCCGGTGCGCTGCGGCCGGCTGCTCAGCGAAGTACTGGCTGCTCACTGGTGCCGACGCCGTCCCTGGCCAGGGCCGGCGCGATGTACGTCCGGCTCACCCAGCGCTCAACGATGAACGTCAGCACCGGGACGGTCCCGGCCAGCAGCACGATGATGGTGCCGAAGCTGGCGACCTTCATCTGGACCAGCCGTGTCATCGCGAACGCGACGACGATGTAGATCATGTACAGAACGCCATGGCACGCGCCGACAATCTCCGCAGGGCCAGGAACGTTCGCGAAGTACCGCAACGGCACGCAGACGAAGCAGAGAATGACCAGCATGGTGCCGGTCACGTAGGCCATCGTGCGATAGGCGCGCACAACGAAGCGGAGCACGTCAGGACGCACTGCCGGCCTCCTCTCGCCGGTTCAGCCGGGCCAGGTAGGCATTGTAGGCGGCGAGCTCGGGGTCATCGGCAGCCTCATCATCGGTTGTCGCGGCCGTGTGCGCCGCGCCGGGGAGCGCCTTGTCTTCAACGGCCGCCAGGGCCGCGCGAAGCGCCTCTGCCTGCTTGGCCTCGCCGGCCGGGCGGCGCCACTCGTCGATGATCGTCTTGCCCCAGAAGACCACCCCGAAGATCACGAAGATCGGCCATTCAAAGGTGTAGGCCCAGCTGAGCGCGTTCCCGCCCTCGGCCCGATGGAACTGCCAGTCGCCGAGCCACAGCATGCCCCAGGCGGCCGCGACGGCGAACGCATGCCAGGCCAGCCACCTCGGGCTGAACAGGAAAAGCCACCGCGGGCGCGGCCTGGCGCTGGACATGCTACGAGGGTAGCGCTACTACAGCTCGTAGCGGTCCGCCGGGGTCATGCGCCATATCTGGATGATGCCGGAGTCACCCGGTGCCGGTTCAAATCTGGCGCGCCGCGTTTCGATGACCTTGTAGCCCAGCTTGGCCGGCACCCGACCGCTCGCCAGGTTGAGCTCATCGTGATGAATCTCAACGTGGTCAATGCCTGGCAGCCTGAACGCGGCCTCAGTCAGGGCGCCCGCGGCCGCGGTCGCGATGCCGCGGGCAGTGCAGTCCGGGTGTACCCAGTAGCCGATCTCCAGACCGCCAGGCTCGATCCTGGCCATCAGGCCCGCGCTCCCGGCCGGCTCTCCGTCGGCGATGATCAGATACTGGAACGCGGTGCCCGTCCCCCAGTCGGCTTCACAGCGCTCGAGGTAGTCCACCGCCTCGGCCATGTTGTAGTTGGGTGTCGCCCAGGGCATCCACGGCCGCAAGTGCTCCAGCGAGTCGCTGACCAGCCGGAAGCAGAGGTCGGCGTCGCTGGCACGCCAGCGGCGGAGTTCGACTGAGTCGTGACGAAGAAGCTCGGCCGGGGATTCCATCGGCCGATCATCGCGGCGCGCGGTGCCGAGAGCAAACGAGTTTCGCCCGGTTCGCGCTGCCGTGCCGATTGACGGGCTGGCACCGCAGTCCATAACCAGGCAATCACCGAGCGTGGCCGAGCAGCTGCCCGTCATAATCGGTCGCATGTCTCTTGCTGATTGGCTCGCTGGCCGTAAGTCCCACGCCATCCGCCTGCCGGCGCGGATCGAGGAGCTGCGCGGCCCGGTTCAGGGCACCATCGTGCTGCCGCGGCACCTGTCGTTTCCCGGTATGCGCGAGTGCGACGTCACCGACGATACGACTCGGCGCAGCATGTACGGCATCGTCTTGACGCAGGGTCAGCGGAACGACGTCGCCAGGTACCTCAACCCGGAGCTGCTGAGGGCGGACTGGCCGCTCATCAAGGACGCGCTCGACCCGAAGCTGCGCGGAGCCTGCGAGCGACGGTTCGCGCTGAACGAGCCCACCGGCCGGGCGCACGGCGAGCGGGCCGGGGTGTGAGCTATCCCGACGACCGGTCGGACGGCGGCCCTGAGTCCCCTCGTGTCCGATACGGCTGTATCCCATGCGTCTGTGCGCGGCGGCGCCAGCCACCGATCCACAGGTAAAGCGCAGGCAGCACGAACAGGTTGAGCAGGGTGGATGTCAGGAGGCCGCCGAGTATCACTATTGCCATCGGAAACTCGATCTCCTGGCCGGGGCGGTCGCCATAGACGACAAGCGGCAGCAGCGCCAACGCGGTTGCCAGCGCCGTCATCAGGATCGGCGATAGCCGCTCGCTCGCGCCCCGCATGACCAGGCCGATGCCGAACGGCTCGTTCTCCTGGTATTCCAGGTGGCGGAAATGGCTGATCATCAAGATCCCGTTCCTGGCCGCGATGCCGAGCACGGTGAAGAAGCCGACAAGCGCGCCCAGGGTAATGGTGCCGAGGATTATCCAGGCGGCTAGCACGCCGCCGATCAGCGCGACCGGCAGGGTGAGGAACTCCAGTGCCGAGATCCGCCAGCTCCGGAACGCGGCCTGCAGCAGCAGGAGTATCAGCACCAGCGCGGCCAGGCCGTAGTAGATCAGCCGTGTCTGTGCTGCGGCTCGCTCGGTCGCTTCGCCGAGCAGTTGGGTCCGGTAGCCGTTAGGCAGCTTGACGGTTCGCAGCACGGAGTTAACTGACGAGATCACCGAGCCAAGCGAGCGGCCGCTGACGTCCGCGTCGACCTCGGTCTGTCGCTCTCCGTTCTCGCGGTAGATGACGCTCGGACTCGGCGCGACCACGATCGAGGCAAGCCTGCCGAGTGGCACATGACCGCCGTTCGGCGTATCGATGGGCAGGTCCGACAGGCTGGTGAGGTTCGCCCGCGTACTAGGCGTGCTCCAGATCGCAACGCTGACAAGCTTGCCGTCGGAGGGGATAGTGGATACCGGCTCGCTGGCCATCATGACGGCCGCAGCGCGCCGGATAACGCCCGGCGACAGGCCGTAGCGCCGGGCAGCGGCCAGGTTGACTGTCACGTCTGCCTCCGGGATGAACTCGAGCGGTGCCGGCTGCACATCAACCAGGCCAGGCACCCGCGCGAGCTTGTGCGCTATCTCGTTGCCCAGCGCACCCAGCGTGGTCAGGTTGGGACCGTAGATGCGCACCGCGACGTCCTCCGTCGTTCCGTCGGTGAGCACCTCGTCGATGCGTTCGTGCAGGTAGGTTTGCACATCGCTGAATGCACCCGGGTGGCTGGCCGCTACCGCGCGCACGTCGGACAGTGCCCGGGCATAGTTGGCGTTCGCTGACAGGCTGATCCAGTTCTCGGAGAAGTTCACGCCGGAGACCTCCTCACCAAGCAAGGCCTGGCCGACGTGCGTGCCGACATGTCTGATGCCAGGAATGGCGAGCAGCTCGTGCTGAACCTCAGTCACCTGCCGGTCCTGTTCTTGCACCGACGTGCCGGGCTTGGTGACGAAGTGCATGAGGAAGTCCGGCTCCTTGAAGTCAGGGAACAGGTCTGAGCCAAGACGCGGGTAAATCACGAGGCCGGCAACGACAGCCACGAGGGCTGCCACCATCGCGACCTTCGGGGCGGCAATGACCGGCCGCAGCGCAACCGAGTAGCCGCGCTTGAGCACCCGCATCAGCGGCGGATCGGCCGTCTGGAGCGGCGCGCTCGGCAGCAGGACAAGCCCGAGCGCCGGCGTGACCGTCAGCGCCACTACCATCGACGCCAGCACGGCCAGACTGTAAGCCAGCGCGAGCGGCTCGAAGAATGCGCCGGTCAGGCCGCCGACCAGCATGACCGGGATGACGGCGATGATATTGATCAAAGTCGCGTAGAAGATCGCGACCCGCACTTCAAGCGACGCAGCCAGCAGCAGCCGGAAAGGCGTGATCGGTTTCCCGGCAGCCCGCCAGGCTCGCAGCCGCCTGACGATGTTCTCCATGTCGATGATCGCGTCGTCCACGACAACCCCGACTGCCACCGCGAAGCCGGCCAGGATCATCGTGTTTATCGTGGCGCCGGTTTTCTCAAGGACGATGGCGGCCGCAGCCAGCGACAACGGGATGGCCAGCAGGCTGATCAGCGCGGCTCGCCACTGGAACAGGAACGCGATGAGCACGAACACGACGAGGATGCAGCCAATCAGCACGGACTCGCTGAGGTTGTGTATCGCAAGCTGAATGAACGTCGCCTGGCGGAAGATGTGCGTATCGACATGGATGCCGCGCAGCCCAGGTTGTAGCTGTCTCAGGGCCATCAGCACGCCATTGGTGACGTCCAGGGTGCTGGCGCCCGGGAACTTCTCGATCACCATCATCAGGCCAGGCCCGCCGTCGATGACCGCATCGCCAATGACCGGCGGATATCCCCAGGTGACGTTGGCGACCTGGCCGATGCGCAGGAACCCCCGGCCCTGCTTGGCCAAGGGCACAGCCGCCATCTGGTCGGGGGTCGAGATCGGCTGGATGTTGTGCAGGTACATTCGCGCGGTAGGCGTCTCCAGGTAGCCCAGCGTCCCGACAGCGTTGCCGGTGGTGTACTTGAGCTCGCCGGAATCGACGGCATCAGATGATGTAGACATCAGGTCGTCGAGGCTGACATGGTGCGCCGCCAGTTCGGCCGGATCGGCCTCGACCATGATCTGCTTCGGCTGCTCTCCCCAGATGGCCACGTTCGCCACTCCCGGCACCGACATCAGCCGCGGCCTGATGGTCCACTGCGAGATCATCGACAGGTCCAGGTGCGACACGCTCTTCGAGGTGAGCCCGATCTGCATCACCCGACTGGTGGCCGACACGATCGGGTACATCTGCGGCGGATCGCACCATGTCGGTAGCGTGGGCGCCGTACTAGACAGCCGCTCCTGAACAAGCTGCCTGGCATGCAGTTCGTCGGTGCCGGCGCGGAAATACAGGAATATGGCGGACAACTGCGGCTCGGAATCGGACCTCACGTCATATACGCCAGGGACCCCCTGAAGGGCAGCCTCGAGCGGAACAGTGGTGAGCGACTCGACCTCGGTCGGGGACAGGCCGAGGCACGCGGTCTGGATCTCCACCGATACTGGCGCGAACTCTGGGAAGACGTCGATCTTCTGGTGGCCGAGCGACTGGGTGCCGAAGAAGAGCAGCACGGCAGCGAAACCGATTACCAGGTATCGGAACCTGAGGCTTGTCGCGATGATCCAGCGCACGGCTTATCTCCCCGCTGGCAGATCGGCGATGCGCCTGAGTGCGGCGCTGGGCCACGCCGCGGTCACGTCTCGACCCCGATGCCGTTTTGCACCCCAAGCAGTTCCTCACCGCCTTGGGTGACGACGTCGGTACCGGGTTTGATCCCGCTGTTCAGCACCACGCGGTCACCGTTGATGCTGGAAACCGCCACGAACTGACGCGTAAATACGAGCGATGAGATCCTGGTGTAAACAGCAGTCTGTCCGTTCGGCTCGTACAGCAAGGCGCTGTACGGCACGGTGACCTGCGTGCCGCTGGTCGCGGCGGCCGCTACCTTGAGGCCGATCCGCTCTGCCCCAATCGGGGTCAGCACCACACTGAGCGCCTTGTTGTGTCCGACGTGCTCCATCCTGGCTGGCGGCGCCTGACTCGAATCCGTCGGCGCGGAGCTACCGCATCCGGCAACGCAGGCGACAGCGATCGCGAGCGCGGGCAGTGCCACACGCCACCGGGCCACACGCCACCGGGCCACCCGCCATCGAGCGCTGAATGCCGCAGCCGCCGGGCCCGATGACGGCTCCGAACGCAACGGGACGTACCCGCCCTCGTCGGATGCCGCCGTGATGGCGGCCGTCGGGCCGACGAGCAAGTACGCCGCCGGAAGCAGCAGCAGGTTGACCGCTGTAGCCGCTAGCAGGCCGAAGAACAGGACGATGGAGGCCGGCCTCGTCAGCTCGTTGCCCGCGACATCACCGAGGAAGATGAACGGGAGCAGTATGACCGCCGTAACTGCCGCCGAAGTGAGCACCGCCGGCGCGCTCTCGGCAGCTGCCCGCGTGAGCAGCGCGGGGCTGAGCTCGCCCCGATCCGCGGCGTGCCCACGCCTGATCCCCGCCGTCACGCCGACTGCCTGACGGAGCGCGATCGCGATGACGCCGAGGATCGCCGCGGTCGCGCCAAGAGAACTGCCGCCGACGGCAAGGGCCGTGAGCGCGGCGACCGCCACCGCGAGAATTACGGCACCCAGTACGATTCCGGCCAGTCGCCAGCTGCCGAGGATTGCCTGGATCACCAGGATGATGCCCAGCAGAGCCGCGAGCGCATACGTGATCAGCCTGCCAACCGGGGTCCCCCCGCCTGGTCCGGTACTGACGAGCTGAGCGTGATACTCCAGCGGGAATCTCATCGCGGCCAGCCTGGTGGTCACTGCCGCGCTGGTCGTCTGGGCGCCTCCGGTGACGGTCGCGCTCACATCCAGATACGGCGACATTGCCTGATGCTGAATGTCGGCTGGCTGGGACGACGTGGTGATCGTGGCAACGTCGCCTAGCCGGACCACGCCACCGTTGCCGTTGTCGATGAGCATGTTCTCGATGCTGCCTATGCTGGATCGCGCGCTGGGCTGGGCCCAGACGACCACATCAAATACCTTCTGCTGTTCGAAGAAGTTCCCGACGGTCAGTCCGGACAGCAGCGCGCCCGCCTCGCGGCGGACATCGCCTGGGGCGAGGCCTTCAGCCCTGGCCCGGGCGATATTGACCGTCACGTTTATGGTGGGCTGCATGACCGGCATGATCACGTGCGCCCGGCTCAGGCCGGGGACGCCAGCCATGATTGACCGCACCCGGCCGGCGAGATTGCCAAGGACCGGCAGTTCCGGTCCATAGATGCGCACGGTCTCGGTATGCGCTTGTCCGGTGAGCACGCCAGCCATGGCGTCGTTCTCGTAGGTGCTGACCGACCCGTTCATGCCAGGTGTGTCGTCGACAACGGCACGGATGCCGGCCAGGGTCTGGCCGTAGTTAGCCGTCGGCTTCATCGTCACCCACAGCTTGCCGACATCGGTGTTGACGATCTGATTGGAGGTAACGGCCCGGCCCAGGGTGGCGGCCACGTCCTGGACGCCCGGCACCGCCATTAGCTCGTGGCTGGCCAGCGTGGATACGCGGCTCAGCTCTGGTAGCGCCATGCCCGGGGCACCGGTCCAACTCACGACCAGGTTGCGGTCCTGATACTGGGGTCGGCCTGGATGCAAGTTCGGTATCGCCACCGCGAGGGCGACAATGCCGACGGCAGCTGAGGCGGCGAGCCCGCGCTTCGGCACCCGCAGCGCACGATGCAGCAGCGCGGTGTATCGAGCTGTTAGCTGCCGCGCGACTCCGCAACCACGCGGGGTTCGCTGTGACCAGGACATCACGACCGCCGTGAGCGCGGGCGTCACGGTCAGCGCGATGAGCAGCGAGACGGCGACCGCCACGCCATAGGCGACCACGATGGGGCGCACGAAAGACGCGGTCAGCCCGGTCGCCACGAACACGGGGACCGCCGCCAGCACTGCAGCCACTGACGCGCCTGCGAATGGTCCGGCATTGTCGGCCAGGACCGTCAGCACCCGGTCAGCGACTAGGTCCGGGTCCTGGCTGCCAGCCCGGCGCGCCCGAACCCTGGTCATGACCGTAGTCGCGGCGCGTGCCGCGTCGTCGACGACGACCGCGAGCGCCACCACGAGACCAAGTAGCACGAGCGAGTTGAAGGAGTAGCCAAACGCTTGCAGCAGCAGCGTCGCGGTCACCAGCGACAGCGCCATCGCCGCCAATGCAGCAAATACCAGCCGGCTGCTGAGTAGTAGTGCGGTCAGGGCCAGCAAGGCCAGGATCCCGGCGACGATCAATGCGAGCTCGACGTTGCTTCTCGCGGTTGCCAGGTAGCTGGCCGGCCGGAACAGCGAGGTGTTGACGGTCACGCCGGTAAGCGCGGGCCTCAGCCCGGCGAGCGCCTGCTGCACGCCGGAGGTCACGCCGGGAACGCTGGCTCCCGGCAGCTTCTGAATCACCAGGACCAGGCCCGGCTTGCCGCTGACGAGCCCGGCGCCGATCAGTGGCTGGTGACCCTGGACGACCTGCGCTACCTGGCTCAGCAGTATCTGGCTCTTGCCCTGGTTAGCCACAGGCACCTGACCAAGGTTCGACGGCGTACCGAACGGCAGAATGTGCCTGATGGTGAGCCGCTGGTTCTGGTTCTCCAGGAATCCGCCGGTACCGGGTGTCGATCCCTGCAGATAGCTCAGCGGCGAGACGAGCTGCGAGTTCCCGGTGGCGGAGATGACCTGTGCTAGAGAGACGTGATCGGCGGCGAGCGTCGCAGGCTGTACCAGGACCTGCAGCTGTCGGTCTGCCTGTCCGAAGGTCGAGACATTGGCCACGCCAGCGACTCCAAGCAGCCGCGGGACGATGGTCCACCGGGACAGCACGGAAAGGTCGATCTGGCTGAGCGTGTCTGAGGACAGGCCAACGATCATGACATCGCTGGTCGTCGACAGGGGCTGCAGCATGACAGGCGGCTTGGAGACATTGGGCAGTATGAATGCGCCGCTTAGACGCTCCTGCACAAGCTGGCGGGCCTGGTAAAGATTGGTGCCGGGGGCGAAATGCAGAACAATGGACGACAGGCCAGGAATGGAGTCAGACGTCACGTTCACGACACCGAGAACACCTTCGAGCAGCGTCTTCTCCAGTGGCATCGTCACGAGGGATTCGACCTCTTCGGCCGAAAGACCCTGAGCTTCTGTCTGCAGCTGGACGACTACTGGTGAAGTCTCCGGCAGTACATCGACGGGCATCTTTGGCAGGCGCGCAACACCGACGATCATCAGCCCTACCGCGAGCGCCACCACCAGGAAGCGAAACCGGACGCTCGCACGAATCAGCGCGACCAGCATGTCCACCCCCGACATCCGACATCCATGGACAGAGCTGATAGAAGCTGCAATTGGCTAATAGAAGCCATAACTGCGGTACGACACCCCGATACGGGCTGGTCAAGCCACGCTTATGCCTCCGTACCCCAGGAGAATCTGTGCTACTCGCAAAAAATTAAGATCAGCTTTACCTTGTGTTCGATTGCATGGGCTGATCAGGCCAGACGTCATCAAAATGCTTGTCTCCGCTGCGGCTCTAGACCACTCAGCCCGGCCTCACGCAAATACGCGGTAAAGGAAAACTACAAGCTGGTTAAGCGGCCACCGGGGCGTGGCTGTGCAGGATGCGCTCGCCGAGTGTCGCGGTAGTGGTGCCGTCCGGGTTGAGGCGGAGCTCCCAGCCCCAGCGATGAACGGCGATCTGGTGATGGAAGACGCAGAGCAGGCAGCAGTCCGCGAGGCCAGTGGGCCCGCCGCGGGAAAGCGGGATGAGGTGATGTACCTGACAAGCTGCGGGTGGCTGGTAGCAGCCGGGGAAGGCGCAGTGCTTGTCGCGAGTGATGATGGCGCGGCGCAGGTACGCCGGGACGGTGTCGGTGGACCTGCCGAGGTCGAGGGGGAGGCTGATGCTGGCGGCAGGCTGCGGTACGAGGCTGCCGCGCAGGTGGGCTGCAGAGGCCGGCCCGGACAGCAGCCGCAGCGCACGGGTGAGCAGGAGTTCCTGTGCGGCGGTCTGCGCCATGGCCGCGGTGCGCTGCGGCAGTCGGCAGCAGCCACCGGCGTTGGCGTGGCCGGGGTCACCGCAGACCGTGCAGCTGGCTGATCCGCCGTCGTTGCTGTCGTCGCACGGAAGGAAGTCGCGGGCTTGCTGACCAAGCTCGGCGGAGTCGACGTGCGCTGTGACGATGGGGGTGATCGACGCGTCGCACTCGGTCCCTGCAGGCGCGGTGGCGCCGTGACCGGCCCACACTGCGGTGGCGTCGGCGGCGCCGGGGAGGCCGAGTAGCTGATCCAGGCTCATGTGCAGATGAATCTGGGTGGGCTGGCCAGCCCGGTCGGGCAGGCCGCCAGCGACGAAGCGGTAGCACATCTCGGCGAGGGCGTCGTGCTGCCGTTGGGCGGGGGTGCGGACATCTTCGGGCCCGGTTTTGGCGGACATGGAGTCCAGCACCGCACGCAGCGACGCCGCGCACTCGGGGGTCAGATCGCCGTCTAGCTTCCCGGCTCCACGGAAATGCGTCAGAAGCCGGACCCGGCGGTCGTTGAACCCGTCGTCGGCGCCGTCGGTGTCAGGCCCTGCGGTGAGCCGGTACAGCTGCTCGGCTAGCCCGCCCAGGTCGGACAGACGGGCGCCCGCAGCGGCGGCGTCGAGGAGGATCCGGTCCGCGCCGCCGCGGGCGTCCTCAGGGAGGCGGTCAGTCCAGCCGCATAACTGCCGGGCCCAGGAAACGGACAGATCGCCGGCAGCCAGGGCCGCTGCGATGGCCGGGTGAGCCGCCAGGTCTCGCATCCACCCGGCCGCGGCGGACGCGGCGGCACCGGTGACGCGGGTCTGCCACCGTAGCCAGGACACCGGGCTGCCGGCCGCGTCGTCCTCGAACCCGCGCGAGGCGTTGAACGCGGCGAGGACCGCCGACCGGGCCGAGACCAGTTGCGCCTGGAGGCGTTCGAGCGCCCGGAGCGCATCGGCCTGCTCGCTGGTGGTCAGACGCGTGGCATCGGCGGACGCCAGCCACCCGAGCGCAGCCGACGCCGACGCAAGCGCATCGGCGGTGGCGGCCGGGGGACTGGCCTGGCAGCTCATGAGACCCTCCGAGAAAGCGATCGATAGTACGCGCGATCTATCTCACTTTCCTGGATCCGCGTTCGAATCTATGATCTACTCTACCGATACCCGCTGACATTTTCACGGACCCACGCAGGCCTGGGCGCCCCTGATGTGACCGACGGAGTGCCGACCCGGCACGATAGTGCTGTGCTTGTATCGATGTCGGGCTTGTATCGATGTCGGGCTTGCATCGATGTCGGGCTTGCATCGATGTCGGCTCGCACTGAACTCGGCTCACACTGATCTCGGGCGATCGGCAATGGCGATAGCGCCCGCCAACACCGCATCTGGAGGACTCAGTGTCTGATGCCAACGCCGCCGCTGGCGCCGAGGCAGCAACCGCCTTTTCCGAGCGTTCCGGGACGGCCGCGCCGGCGCAGCGCGGCAACAAGTGGTGGACGCTGGTCGCGGTGTGCCTCGGCACCTTCATGTTGCTGCTCGACATCACGATCGTGAACGTCGCGCTGCCGGACATCCAGGTGGCGCTGCACTCGAGCTTCTCCGACTTGCAGTGGATCGTGGACGCGTACGCGCTGACGCTGGCCGCGTTCCTCCTCACCGCCGGCAGCCTGGCGGATATGTACGGCCGCCGCGCCTTGTACCTAATCGGGCTGACCATCTTCACGGCCGCATCCGTCCTGTGCGGGTTCTCGGTGAACACGCTGATGATTCAGCTCTCCCGCGGTCTGCAGGGCGTCGGCGGCGCGATCATGTTCGCGGTGTCGCTAGCGCTCCTGGCCGACGCGTTCCGCGGTAAGGACCGGGGCACCGCGTTCGGGGTCTGGGGCGCAGTAACCGGCCTGGCGGTGGCCATCGGACCGCTGCTTGGCGGCGTGCTGACGTCCGGCATCTCCTGGCGCTGGATCTTCTTCGTGAACGCGCCCATCGGGGTCTTCGCCCTCATCGTCACGATCATGCGGGTGGCCGAGTCGCGCGCCCAGCAGGCCACGCGGCCGGACTGGGCGGGCTTCAGCCTGTTCACCATCGCGCTAGCCAGCCTCGTTTACGGCCTCATCGAGTCCAACCAACGCGGCTTTACCGACAGCCTCGTACTGGCGTGCTTCGCGGTGGCCGCGGTCCTGCTGGTTGCTTTCGTCCTGGTCGAACTGCGGATGGCGCACCCCATGTTCGACCTGAGCCTGTTCCGGCTGCCGACCTTCAGCGGCGGCCTGGTGGCAGCGTTCGGGCTGAGCGCGTCGATCTTCTCGATGCTCCTGTACCTGGTGCTTTACCTGCAGGACATCCTCGGCTATTCCGCGCTCGGCACCGGCGTGCGGCTGACGGTCATCTCGGGCGGAATCCTCGTCACCGCAACGCTGTCCGGCAGGCTTACATCTCGGGTTCAGATCCGGTTCCTGATCGGCCCGGGCCTCCTGCTGGTCGGGGTGGGACTACTCCTCATGCGCGGGCTTAACGCGAGCTCGACGTGGACGCACCTCATCCCCGGCATGATCGTCGGGGGCCTCGCCGTTGGCCTGGTCAACCCACCGCTTGCGTCTACGGCGGTCGGCGTGGTCCAGCCGCAGCGAGCCGGCATGGCGTCAGGCATCAACTCCACGTTCCGGCAAGTCGGCATCGCGACCGGCATCGCGCTGCTGGGTTCCCTGTTCTCGAACAAGGTGCGCGGCGACGTGATCTCCATGGTGAGCGCGTTGCCTGGCGAGTCGGGGAAGGGGCAGCAGATCGCCGCCGCGGTCCAATCCGGCCAGATCGGGCACGTTCTCAGCCGGCTTCCAGCACCCGCGCGACAGCAGATCGGAGTGATCACCAGGGCAGCGTTCACGAGCGGCCTCAACCACATTTTGCTCGTGGCCGCTGTCATCGCGCTCGTCTCCGGAGTCATCACGCTGTTCGCCATCCGGCAGAAGGACTTCGCCCTCCAGGGCGCCGTGGCACCCCCCGCTGCCTAGCCGCCTACAGTTGCCGCATGCGCAAATACGTCATCATGGGCGTCCAGGGCAGTGGCAAGGGCACGCAAAGCGCCATGCTCGCGCGCGACTTCGATCTTGTGCACATTGCTGTCGGGGACATCTTCCGGTGGAACGTGCAGCACCACACCAAGCTCGGTGCGCAGGTGCGCCGCACGATGGCGGCGGGCGAGCTCGTCAGCGACGACCTCGCGGAGGGCGTAGTCAAGGACAGGCTGACGCAGCACGACTGGAACTACGGCTTCATCATCGACGGCTTCCCCCGGAACAAGCGGCAGGCGGAGTTCTTCCTCGAGAGTTACGACATCGACGGGGTTATCTACCTCGACCTGCCCGACTCAGAGGTGCGCCGCCGTGTCCTGGCCCGCCGGCTCTGCTCGGGCTGCGGAATGGATTACAACCTCATCGACTCCACCCCGCGCGAGGAAGGCAAGTGCGACGTCTGCGACAGCGCGCTCATCCAGCGCGAGGACGACACTGAGGAGGCGCTCGCCGTCCGGCTGCGCGAATACCACACCAAGACCAATCCGGTGCTCGATATCTTCCGCCGCAAGGAGTACGTCGTCACGGTCGATGCCCGGTCCGAGAAGGACGAGGTGCAGCGCGCCATCCGGAAGGCGCTGCGCCTCCCGCCCTACGACGGCTAGCGCCGCATGCGGGTGGTCGTCGCGCCTGACTCCTTCAAGGGGAGCATCGCCGCCGCCGCCGCGGCGGCGGCGCTCGCGGCCGGCTGGCGGCAGGTCCGGCCGGCTGACGAGGTCGTGGAGCTACCGCTTGCCGACGGCGGCGAGGGCACGCTGACGGTGCTGGCCGGGGCGGTCCCGGCCAGCCGCTGGCACCGCGCCGAGGTCTGCGGGCCGGCTGAGGCGTACGTGGCTGCCGGGTGGCTGGAATTTCCTGGGAACGGGGCCGTTGTCGAGCTCGCCACTGCCGCCGGACTGCCGCTCCTGGCTGAGCTCAGCCCGCTGACCGCGCATAGCTACGGTGTGGGTCAGCTGATCGGATTGGCACTCGACGCAGGCGCCCGGCAAATCGACATCGCACTCGGTGGCTCTGCCTGTACTGATGGCGGCACCGGCGCTCTGGCCGCGCTCGGTGCGAGATTCCTCGATGCCGACGGCCACGACCTGGCCCGCGGCGGCGGGGCCTTGCAAAGGCTAGCGGCGGTCGACCTGGCCGGACTCCGGCCGCCGCCGGCCGAGGGGGCTGGCTGTCTTACCGATGTGCGAGCCCCGCTGCTCGGTCCTGGCGGCGCGGCCGCTGTATTCGGACCCCAGAAGGGTGCTGGTCCGGCTGACATAGAGGTGCTTGAAACGGGCCTTGCCCGGCTGGCCACCCTGCTCGGCGGTGATCCGGATGCGCCCGGCGCCGGCGCCGCTGGCGGCTGCGGGTACGGGCTGGCGGCCGGGTGGAGCGCCGCGCTATTGCCCGGCGCGGAGCGGATCGCAGCGATCGCCGGCTTGCCGGCTGCCCTGGCTGGCGCCGATCTGGTGATCACCGGAGAGGGCCGCTATGACGCGACGTCGCTGGGCGGGAAGGTCGTCGGCGCGGTGCTGGCTGCCGCCGCGGCGGCTGGCGTGGCCGCGGCCGTGGTGGCAGGCGAGCTGGCTGCAGCGCCATCGCCCCAGGTCAACGCCGTGGAGCTGACCGCGCTGGCGGGTAGCACGCAGGGCGCCATCGGCGATCCCGGTCGGTGGCTGACGATGGCTGCCCGGCTGCTTGCCTCGGGCCGCTGGCCGACGAGCGCCGGCTGACCCTGGTGACTGGCTGCCGCGACCGTGCCAGACCTCAGTAGCCTGATGGTGTGCGGGAGATTGTCGTCTTCGGTGGCAGCGCCCATCCGGCGCTATCGGCAGAGATATGTGCCAATCTGAGCGTTCCGCTGCGGCCCGTGCGGCTGACTAGGTTCGCGAACGACTGCCTGGAAGTACAGCTTCAAGCGAACTGCCGGGAGCGTGACGTGTTCGTCATCCAGCCGCTCGGGCCACCGGTACAGGAAAACCTCGTGGAGCTGCTGCTCATGCTCGACGCCGCGCGTGGTGCGTCGGCCGCACGGGTCACGGCCGTCATCCCGTACTACTCGTACGCACGGTCGGACAAGAAGTCGATGCCGCGGGTGTCGATTGGCGGCCGCATGGTCGCAGACCTGCTCGTGACTGCTGGCGCGAACCGGGTCCTGGCGATGACCTTGCACTCGCCTCAGGTACACGGCTTCTTCTCGATCCCGGTCGATCATCTGCACGCGCTGCGCGAGTTCGCTAATCACTTCGCGGGCCTTGATTTGTCCAACGCCGTGGTCGTGTCGCCAGACCTTGGCAACGCGAAGAACGCGGCCGTCCTCGCCCGGCTGCTCCAGCTGCCCGTGGCCGCCGGCGCAAAGGAGCGGCACAGCGACGAGCGCGTGACCATCAGCTCGATCATCGGCGATGTCGAGGGCCGCGACGTCATCGTGCTCGATGACGAGATCGCCCGCGGCACGACGATGATCGAGCTCCTGGACCGGCTGGGCGAGCGAGACGCTCGGTCTGTGAGGATCGCATGCACGCACGGACTGTTTAGCGACGGCGCGCTGAAGCGGATCGCGGCGCAGCCGCTCGTGCGCGAGATCGTCGCCACCAATACCTTGCCGACCGCGGAAGCCGGGCCTGAGCTGAAGGTCATCTCGATCGCCCCGGCGCTGGCCGAGGCCATCCGGCGCATTCATGAAGGCGAGTCGGTCAGCGCGCTCTTCGGTGCCACCTAGCCACGCAGGGCGAGCTAGGCAGGTGGATCGTCGCGGCGATTTGCCCACACGGCGACCTGGCTACGCGAGGTGAAGCCGAGCTTGGCGAGGATATTGGCAACGTGGCGTGCGGCCGTCGCCGGGCTGATGTACAGCTTCGTGGCGATGTCACGGTTGCTCAGTCCGACCCGGAGCAACGCCACGACCTCTTGCTCCCGCGCAGTCAGCCCACCCGCTGGCGCGTCCTCGCCGGCTCGCTGCGGCATGACCGAGGCCGGATCGCCGCCGGCGTCCTCCAGTGCCTGTCCCACCGCGGCCGCCAGAGTCATGGTGGCGCCGTCTTGCCAGAGGCGCGTGACGGCGTGCTCGCCGAGGCCCGCGGCGGCGTCGAGGAAGCGCTGAGTCCTCGCCCCCGGCATTGGCGGCAGGTGCGCCTCGGCGCGCAGCGCCGAGATGGCGCCCGCCAGCTTGACAGCCAGCTGGGGATTACGCTCCAGCACCGCGAGCCGCGCGATGGCTTCCAGGCCGCGCGCAATCCCGATCCGGCTGCCCGACGCGAAGCTCAGCCGCAGACTTTCGGTGAGGTGCTGGCGGGCCGCGCCCACGTTGGACTGCTCAAGTGCGATCCGGCCCAGGCCCGCGAGGCAGCGCGCGATCTCCGGCCGGGCGTTGACCTCGCGCAGGACCACCAGCGCCTCTAGGTAGTAGTCCCTGGCGGTATCGTGCTCCTCGCGGAGCCTGGCCAGATCGCCTAGGCCAAGCAATGCCCTGGCCGAGCCCCAAAGCTGCTCGATGGCGCGCATGATGCCCAGGGCTTCCTCACCCAGTCGCTGCGCCTCCCGCAGGTTGCCGCGCCTGGCCGCGGCCGCAGCCATGGTGCCGATCGCGTAGCCCTCGTTCCAGCGATCGCCTGACGATCTGGCTACCCGGAGTGCCTCCTCCGCCTTAGCCGCCGCCTCGTCCGGACGGCCCTCGTGCAGCGCGATCTCGGTCAGCAGGTTGAGGGCCGCGGCGGCGTAGAACTTGTCGCCGGCGGCCCAGCACAGCTCGAGGCCGACTACGCCCAGCTCCGCAGCCTCATTGGAGCCCATGGCCATCGCTAGCTGCGCGCGGCCGGCTACCGCGGGCCCGCTCACCGATGCCGGCACGGCGGCAGCGCCGGGTAGCTGGAGGAATCCGTCCAGCCAAGCCGCGCCGGCGGCGAACGTGCCGCGGACAATCCAGACTGGCCGGATCGCGGTGCACATGCGCAGTCCCGTCTCGGCGTCGCCATCGGCCAGACAGCCACTGAGGACCTCGCGCAGATTGGCAGCCTCCACGTCGATCCGGCGGAACACGTTGACCCGCGCTGACCACGGGGCCGGGACGAGCGCCATCCCGATCGCTGCCAGCCGCTCGCATTCGCGCAGCGTGTAGTCGCGCCTGCGGCGTTGAATCAGCGCAGTCTCGCCAGCCAGTTCGAGCCAGCCGCCGGCATACTCGCGGACCGTCTCCAGCATCCGGTACCTGGCCTGCCCGAGCGCCTCGGGCTCCACTTCAACCAGTGACTTGTCCGCCAGCGCCGTCAGCAGGTCCACGATGTCGGCGGCGGGCAGGCTATCGTCGGCGCACACCTGCTCCGCCATGTCCAGTGACCAGCCGGCCAGGGTCGACAGTCGGCGCAGCAGCATCCGCTCTGGCTCGGAGAGTAGCTCGTAACTCCAGTCGAACGTCGCGCGCAGCGTCTGCTGGCGCGGCGGAGCCGTCCGGTCTCTGCTGGTGAGGAGCGCGAGGCGGCGGTCGAGGCGAGCAGCTATCTGCTCGACTGACAGCACCCGCACCCATGCTGCGGCCAGCTCGATCGCGAGCGGCAGACCGTCGAGCGCCCGGCAGATCGCCGCGACGCTGCCTATGTTGCCTGGCCTGACTGCGAAGCTGGGCGCCGCGGCGGTGGCCCGTTCCGTGAACAGCCGGATCGAGTCGTAATCGCGCAGCATGTCGTCGTTCGGCGGCGCCGCGGGCGGCAGTCCGAGAGGTGGCACCTGCCAGACGGCCTCGGCGGCCACGCGGAGCGGCTCGCGGCTGGTCGCCACTACTTGCAGCCCAGGAGAGCTGGCCAGCAGCCGCTGGCAGAGACTCGCGCACGCGTCGATGAGGTGCTCGCAGTTGTCGAGCACTAGCAGCACCCGTCGGTGCCGGAGGGAGTCGGCGAGCGTGTCGAGCAGCGGGCGACCTGGCTCCTCGTCGACTCCGATGACCGCGGCCACGGAGGGCACGACGTGCTCGGGCTGGCGCAGGTCACTGACCTCGACGAACCACGCGCCATCAGGGAAGTCGGCCGCGACGGCGTCGAGCAGCCTGAGTGCCAGTCTCGACTTGCCGATGCCGCCCGCGCCGCAGAGCGTCACCGCGCGCATCGTGCGCAATAGGTCGCGCAGCTCGCCGACCTCGAGCGTGCGGCCAACGAAACTGCTGAACTCCTCCGGCCGTCGAGCGGGGTAACGCATGGGCATCGCATTCCGGGCTACCGTGTGGCGGCGCATTGGTCGCACGCAAGCGCCACTCACCACGGTAACGCGGACCTCAAGGCGGCGGTGCCCCAAACCGACCAATCGTCCTAAGTTGACCGAATCCGTCGCCCGGACCGGCCGACCGGGCGTATCACGCGCCCAGCTCCAGATCGGCTTCGGGCTCGCTACGGCTTGACGCAGCCGCGTCGCCTTCGAGCTCCAGCAGGTAGCGCTTGCGGTCGAGGCCGCCGCCGTAACCGGTCAGGCTGCCGTCCGAGCCGATGACCCGGTGGCACGGGATGATCAGCGCGATGGGGTTCTTGCCATTGGCGAGGCCCACAGCCCGGCCAGCGGACCCGACGCGCCGTGCGAGCTCGCCGTAGGAGCAGGTCTGACCGTACGGGATCGCTTGCAACGCAGACCAGACGCGGCGCTGGAACTGCGTGCCCGCGGGCGCGAGCGGCAGGTCGAAGACCTTCAGGTCGCCAGCAAAATAGGCGTCGAGCTGCGCGGCAGCCGATGCGAACGGCTCGTCGGCTGGGTTGCCCACCGCGCCGAACATTGCGCCGTTAGGGCGGTGTTGCTGGGCGTCCATGTACAGGCCCGTTAGCTGGCCGTTGTTTGCGACCAGCGTGAGCTGGCCGATCGGGCTGGGCAGCACGACGTGGGTAACGACGTCACGGATGGTATGCACTGATTACTCCTTATTGATCGGACTATCTTGGCAGGTGATTTATGTCGTGGTCTCCTGTCGCCCACAGATACTGGACGGCATACGAGCGCCAGGGCCGCCAGACAGCTCCGCGGCCGGTGAGCGCCGCCGGAGTCGTGGGCAGGTCGAGCGCACGCGCTGCCGCGCGGACGCCAAGGTCGGTGGCGGGGAACGCGTCGGGATCGCCGAGCGCGCGCATCGCAATGGTCTCGATGGTCCACGGGCCGAGGCCGGGGACAGTCGCTAGCCGGGCTCGTGCCTCGGCCCAGTCGCTGCCGACGCTGAGGTCGATCTGCCCGTTGGCCAGCGCCCCCGCTAGCGCGGCGAACGACGCGCAGCGCGACCGCGGCAGTCCAAGCTCGCTGGCCGCGGCCAGCATCGCCGGCTCCGGGAACAGGCGGGTCAGGCCGCCGTCGGGATCGTCGACCGGCTCACCGTAGGCAGCGGCCAGGCGGCCGGCGTGCGTGCGGGCGGCGGCGGTCGAGACCTGCTGGCCGAGGACGGCGCGGAGCGCGAACTCGGCGGCGTCGACCGTCCGCGGCACCCGGCGGCCCGGCGCCTTGCCGACCAGGGGAGCGAGCGCCGCGTCCGTGCCGAGCACGTCTGCGATCGCGACCGGATCGGCGTCGAGGTCCAGCAGCCGCCGGCACCGGCTGATCGCGCTCGCCAAGTCCCGCAGGTCGGTAAGGCGCAGCTGGCAGGTGACGTGATCGGGCTCCGGCCGCAGCGTCACGAAACCGTGACCGTGGGGCAGGCGCAGCGTCCGCCGGTAGGCGCCGTCCCGCCATTCCTCGACGCCGGGCACGGCCGTGGCGGCCAGGTGACCGAACAGGCTGTCTGGCTGCAGCGGCGCCCGGAACGGAAGCCGCAGCGACAGCGCGCCGGGCGCCGCCGCCGGATGGCCGCGGCTGGCCCGGTCACGCAGCTGGCTGGGGGAGAGGGCGAACACCTCACGCACTGTGTCGTTGAATGTCCTGACGCTGGCGAACCCGGCCGCGAACGCGACATCGCCCATCGGCAGCGTGGCCGTCTCGATGAGCAACCGCGCCGTCTGGGCGCGCTGCGCCCTGGCCAGCGCCAGCGGCCCCGCCCCAAGCTCGGCCAGCAGCTGGCGCTCGACCTGCCGCACGCTGTACCCGAGGCGCGCCGCCAGGGCGGGCACGCCCCCATCGTCCATGACGCCGTCGGCGATGAGCCGCATCGCCCTGGCCACGACGTCAGCGCGGACGTCCCACTCAGGAGAGCCCGGGCTGGCGTCGGGCCGGCAGCGCTTGCACGCACGGAAGCCGGCCTGCTGCGCCGCGGCGGCGCTTGGGTAGAAGCGCATGTGCTCCGGCTTGGGCGGGACAACCGGGCAGCTCGGCCGGCAGTAGATGCCGGTGGTCAGCACCGCGGTGAAGAACCAGCCGTCGAACCTCGCGTCCTTCGACTGGACCGCTCGGACGCAGCGCCCGGTGTCGAGATGGATTGGGTCAGCTCGGATCGGGTCGCGGTGCACCTGCACGTCGGTCATGTGTCCAGTCTCGGCGATCAGAGGCGCCTAAGCTAGCGAAAATGCGACACAGCGATAGACAAAGGCCAGTTGACGATGATGATGTCGCAAACCCGCTAGCTTCATCGTCGAACGTGCCGCATGGGCTCTGGCAACGGTCTGGGCAAGCTGGGAACCAGGCGTGGCTGGAGCCCGTCCAAGGGCGGGACGTTGGGCCGGGCGCTGCCGGGTGAGATCTCAGTTGGCCGGACCCCGCCTAGCATGGGCGTTCCACCCCGTAGTTGGAGGTGAGGGTTAGGTGCGACGGATACAGCAGCTCGGCGCGGCTGGCCGAGGGGGATTAGTAACGGTCGGAACCGCCGCGATCATTGCGGTTGCCGCCTGCGGGCAGGTGCCGGCTGGCCAGTCTGCGCCGGCTGGCCAGTCTGCATCTTCGAACCTGCCGGCGGCGGCGAGCCGGGCGGTGGCTTCGGCAGATCCTGGGGGTCCGGCGGTCAGGCTGAGCGGCACGACTGCGCCCGCAGCGCTGTGCACGGACGTAGCACACCTGACCAGCGTCGTGGTCAGCCGCACGAGTGGCTTCGGCGATTCCCAGGTGGGTTCGGTTCTGCCCCGTGGAGTCACCATCGTGGCGCCTGGGCTGGTTCGCGGGCTGGCGGCAGGGCTCTGCGGGCTGCCGGAGATGCCGCGCATCGCGCTGACATGCCCGGCCCAGTTCGGTACCGGCTCGCTGCGGTTCGGCTTCGCCGCGGACGGGCGCTCGTTCCCGCCCGTGGTCGTCCAGGAGAGCGGCTGCCGTGTAGTTACTGGACTGGGTCCTGTGCGCCGGGCGAGTTCCGCGGCGTTCTGGCGGACGGTTGACCAGGACCTGGGCGGTCTTGCATCTTCGCCGAGCGCGAACCCGTCGGGCGGGATCAAACCTTGAGGTCGGTGGCAAGCCAAGCGGCCGCCGGAAGGCCCGGCGGCCGCTTGTCTGTCAGTCAGCCCTCGACTACACGTCGCACAGGTTCTTGAAAACCGGGCTGAACATCTGCGGGTATCCAACTGCAGGAATGATCGAGCCGTACTGGGCTTCCTTGCCGAAGGTCTTGCCGTTCGTCATGTTGCCGAACTCCCAGTGGCAGGACTTGGTGAGCGTCCAGTACGGATAGAACTTGCCCGGCCCGCCTGGTGGCGGCACCGTGCAGCACGAGGCGTTCGGGAACACGCAGCTGGCCTCGGAGAGCGCGGCGTCGGTTTGGAATTGGAACCGCGGGTAGCCCACGCCGTTGGTTGTGGGCTGTGCCTGTACGAACGTCGACGGGAACGTGTTGGGCTTGGTCGAGTTCGGCCAGTCGGGCCAGTACGAGTTGCCGTCGTAGTCCAGGTCGCCGTTCTGGAAAACATCGTCCTCGCAGCCGGTGACCACGTTCGGTGGCGCGTTGAGTGCTCCGTGCGTGTCCCCGGCCGGATAGCAGAACGCGTCGCCAGCCTCCGGCGTCGTGGAGTCAGGAGGTCCCGCGTTCTCGTACGGGCCGTTGCACTGGTTCCAGGTCGTGTCGTTGATACCAGGGATGAGCTCGCCGACATTGAAAGGCTGCGAGAGGCTGGTGCACGCCTCGAAGTGGCCGATCTCGAACTGGGTGGCGATGTCGATCTGGTCCGCCGCCCACGGCACGATGTTCCGCGGACCAGCTGTGTTGTACTCGGGCTGGTAGTTGAACGGGGTGCCGCTGCAGTCCTGAATGTTGGTCGCCATGAACCCGTTCTTGGCCGAGGCCTGCATGAAGCCAGACTGCCCGGTGGTCAGGTCATCGATGGTCAACTTCAGGGCTCTGGCCGGTCTCCCCGGGAACTGCGGCGTCCGACATGTGGATCACCAGGTGGTCACCCGAGTTCATCAGCAGCGTCTGCGCGTTGGGCGTGCTGGTTGCGATGTCCGACAGCTGCGGGCTCGGCGGACCAGTGGGAACGCCGTCGGTCTGGATGAATGCGAAGTTCGTCGGCTCCTCGCAGTGGGTGTTGCAGCTCGCGAAGTTCAGCGTGCACTCGAGGTCGTTGATGTGCAGTGATGCGCACCAGTGCGTGTTGTCACAGCTGATGTTGTCGACGAACGGCGCCATCCCCGGCGGGTAGAACTGCATTTCCAGGAACGAGCTGCCGGCGCCTGGGTACACACCCGCCGGAACGGGGGCATTGATCGTAGCCGGGGCATTGACGTCGCTCACGCGGCTTGCAAGGCAGCAGCCTTCCTGTTGACGGTTTTCTGCACTGGGCTCATCCCGTTGCAGTCCAGACCGCCGATCGCATTAGGCTTGGTCCACACTTGGGCCGTCAGTGACGAGCCTCCCGCCTCCGGCTTGTAACTCGGGGCCGGTGTGCCTCGGACCAAGCAACCAGTTCCGGACGAACCTCGCCGGAAAATATTTTGGGTACCTGGGCTTGTCTGGCGAGCCGCCCGTTGACTGCCCATCGGGCGCGCGCGATCATTTGGTCTATAGATCAGTCCTTTAGTCCTCTATTGGATCCTGACCCATGGCTGAGCCTGCCGCGAGCGAGCCGTTTGGCACGCTGCTAACCCCGTTCATCCTGCGCACCGCGGGTGAGCGAATCGCCGAGCGCATCGTCACCGCTATCGCGCTCGGCGAGTTCGTGCCCGGGCAACGACTGCCTACAGAACGGGAGCTCGCCACGATGCTCGAAGTGAGCCGCTCGACCGTGCGGGAAGCGCTTCAGCGCCTCCAGGCATCCGGCTACGTGACGACGCGGCGCGGCCGCGGCGGCGGCACCTTCGTCCGCACCGGCAGCGGTCCCGACGCCGACGGCATGATCGCGCGGACTCTCATGCCCGCCTGGGCTGACTTGACTGATCTGCTTGATTTCCGCGGCATGGTCGAGCAGCTCATTGCCCGCACCGCGGCCGAGCGACGCGATGACCGTGATATATCGCTGATCCGGGCCGCAGTCGCAGGTTACGGCCGAGCCGCCGACCGCGACGCGTCCGGCCTGGCCGACCAGGCGCTGCATCATGCGATCGCCAAGGCCACGCACAATGCACGCCTGGTAGAGCTGCGCGCCAGGGCCCGGCGCGACGTGAGTCTCGGATTTGACTTCGAGCCCTATACGCCGCAGCTGCGGCATCGCGCACTCGGCCAGCACCCGGCGCTAGCGGAGGCGGTCATCGCGGGGGAGCCGGATGCGGCGGCCCGCATCGCGGCGGAGCATTTCTCGATGACGGAGGACATGCTCCGCGAATTGCACGCCCGTATCAAGGTGCGATCCGAAGGAGATCTGGATGGCCCCCACAGTTGATGGAATCGCGACGGTCAACGGAATCGAGCTGAACTATCGGCTGGAAGGCGACGGTGCGGAGACCATCGTCTTAATCAATGGCCTGGCTGACGACCTGGAGTCGTGGGTGCTCCAAGTCGACGACTTCCTCGCGGCTGGCTACCGGGTCTTGCGGTTCGATAACCGGGGAGTTGGCGCGAGTTCGGCCCCGGCCGGGCCGTACTCCAGCGCCATGCTCGCTGCCGACGCCAAGGCGCTCGTCGACTCCCTCGGCGTTCGCGATTTCCACCTGATGGGCGTGTCGATGGGCGGCATGATCGCGCAGGAATACGCGCTCAGCTACCCGGCCGATCTCCGGTCCGTCACGTTTGCGTGCACCTACGCGGCGCCTGGCCCGTTCTGCTCGCGCATGTTCGCTATGTGGGCGGACATGGCACCCGTGCTGGGCGTTCCGTTTGTAATGCGCGACGTGACGCTCTGGGCCTTCACCGTTCCGTTCTTCGAGCAGCGCGGCACGGAGCTGGCCGAGTTCGAGACCGCTATGCGGTACATGGCCCAGCCCGTCCACGCCTACCTCGCGCAGCTCGCCGTGATCACCGCACACGACACCACGAGTCGGCTCGGCCACATCAACGTGCCGACGCTGGTCCTTGCCGGGGAGGAGGACATCCTCATCCCGGTCTCGCTGTCCCGCCGCATCCACGACGCGATCCCCGGCTCGGACTGGGCTACCACCAAGGGCGGACACGCCTGCTGCTGGGAGCACCCGGCCGAGTTCAACAAGACTTTTCTCGACTTTGTGCGACGGCACGGAAAGGGCTAGCGATGGCCTCCGCAGCAGAAACGGTACAGACCAGCCAGACGCTGAAGCGGGGCCAGCTTGGCCTGTTCGGCGTCATCATGCCGGGCGTCGCCCAGGTAGCGCCCGCCTTCAACCTGTTCTTCACCACCGGCGTCATGGTGGCCCTGGCTGGCGCGTCCGCGCCGCTGATCTTCCTGATCAGCATGGTCGGTATGGTGGCGACGGCCAGCAGCCTGGCCCAGTTCGCCGGCGTGTACCCAAGCGCCGGCTCATTCATCACGTACATCACCCGGTCGATCGGCACCAGGGTCGCCGTCGCCATCGGCGTGATCACGATCCTCGGGTACATAATCGCGTTCGGCGGCATCTACATCTTCGTCGGCAGCTACATCGTCCAGAACGTATTCGGTGATCCCCACATCTGGGGCATCACGCAGCTGACCACGATCGTGTACGGCGCCCTCGTCGTCGCTCCGGTCGTCGTCGGCCTCAAGTTCGGCGTGCGGATCACGGTCGTGCTGTACGTCTTCGAGGTGCTGCTCCTGCTGGCCATGAGCGTGACGATCCTGGTCCGCGGCGGCGCCAGCGGCCTGTCCGGCGCGCCCTTCAGCTGGCCGAGCGGGCACTCCAACGATGTGCTGCTGGCTTTCAGCCTGGCCGTGCTCGCGTTCGGCGGATTCGAGGCGGCTGCGCCGCTGGCTGAAGAGACCCGCGATCCGCGGCGAGCGGTTCCAATAGCCGTGATCGGCGCGGTGGTCATCAGCGGAGTCATCTACGTGCTCGGCTCGTACGCGCTCGTGACAGCGTTCGGAGTCGGGCACGCGGGCACGCTCGCCGCCGACCCGAATCCGTTCCACACCGCAGCCAAGGCATTCATCCCGTTCGTCGCCCCGCTGGTCACGTGGATCTTCCTGTCGAGCGTGACTAGCTCATATGTTGCAGCCAACACGCAGACGGCGCGCGTGATCTTCGCCGGGGCGCGTGGCGGCCTGTGGACAAGGACGCTCGCAGCCGTCAATCCGCGCTTCCGTACCCCGGCCGCCGCCGCGGTCGCGTTCGTGGCGCCGAGCATCGTGATCGGCGTAGTGGCGACAGCATTCACCAGCCCCGGCTCGGCGTCCGGCTTCCTCGGGGAGTACGGCATTCTCGGCCTGATCATCATGTACCTGATGGCCAACGTGGCGCTGGTCGTCGAGTGGGCGAAGTTCCGTGCTCGCGGCATCCGCAAGAACGCGTGGCTGTGGGTCGTCGTGCCGATCATCGGCATCGCGGTGCTGGCCGTACCGATCTGGGGCGACCTGCGGCCGGGCCAGACGAGCCCGTACAACATCCTGCCCTGGCTCACCCTGGGCCTCATCGCGCTCGGGGTCATCTACGCGCTGGTGCTCGGCGCGTTCCGGCCAGGCACGCTGGAGCGGGCGCCGGCATTGCTGGAGGGAGACGAGAGCCTGGCGACCGACCCGCTCGTGCACCCGTGACCCGGCCCTGTTAGACCCGGCTCGCTGGCACCGGCTGCTAGCCCGGCAGGCATCGAGAGTCAGGTGTCCAGGTACAGGCAGAACGGGTGACCTGCCGGGTCGAGGAGCACGCGGACGTCGTCCTGCGGCTGGAATTCCGCGACCTTGGCGCCGAGGCCGACCGCATCGGCCACCGCCGCCTCCAGGTCGTCGACGGCGATGTCGATGTGCATCATCTGTCGCTGGCGGCCGTCGGCGGCGGGCCACACTGGCGGTTCGAAGCCGGGCGAGTCGTCGAAACCCAGATACGACGACGTGCCCGGCACCTGGATTGCTGCACCACCTTCCTCGGACTTGGCGATGGGCCAGCCGGTCAGCTCGGAGTAGAAGCGGGCCAGCGCCAGTCCGTCGGGCGCCTCGAGCACTACGCCCCACCAGTCAGTCTTGGTTCGTCCGCGCATGCTCCTCATGATGGCAGTTCTGCGGAAGCCACCAGGCTGTAGCCCGAAGCTGTGTCGTGCCCGAATAACTTCGCGTTCGGCAAAGTTGCGCGATGCGAAAGTTCAGCTATGCTGATCGCGTGATGCCCGTCGCGGCTGCCAATCCTGCCCAGGAGCCGTCGGGCCTGCGCGAGCGCAAGAAGGTCGCGACCCGGCACGCCCTCGGCGTCGCGGCCATGCGGCTGGCGATCGAGCGGGGACTGGACAACGTCCTGGTCGAGGACATCGCCGAGGCGGCCGGTGTGTCGACGCGCACATTCAACAACTACTTCGCCAGCAAGTACGAGGCCATCTGCGCGCTCGCCTTCGATCGCGCCATGCGGATCGGCGGCGCGCTCCGGGAGCGGCCCGCTAGCGAGCCGCTCTGGGCGGCGATCATGGCTGCCGTGATGTCGGAGTACGGCGCCGCTGACCGGGCGCTGGACGAGGACTGGATGGCGGGGGTCCGGCTGGTCACGAGCACGCCCGCGCTGCGCGGCGAGTACCTCAAAGTGCAGGCCATGACCCAGTACTCGCTCGCCGAGGCGATCGCCGTCCGGCTCCGCGCGAATCCGTCCGCCAGCATGTTCCCCCGGATCCTCGCCGGTGCAGTGACGGCGGCTGTCCAGGCCGCGATGGATCGCTGGCTGCACTCTGATCCGCCAGTGCCGCTGGGCCCCATGGTCAGGAACGCGCTCCGTCAACTCGCTGACGGCATGAACCAGGTGCTGCCCCAGGAGCCAGATTCCGGCTAATCCGATTCCCGCCACGTTGCCGCGGCCGGTGACAACGCCGCGGACACCTCGAAACCCCGTTCCCTCCATATCCCGCCCGAAAGAGACCCCCGTGCTGATCCGCCTGATGCGCACCTACTTGCGGCCCTACCGCAAGCCGCTCGCGCTCGTCCTGCTGCTCCAGCTGGCGCAGACGCTGGCGACGCTTTACCTGCCGACGCTCAACGCCGACATCATCGACAAGGGCGTGATCTTCCACAACACGCACTACATCCTGATGACCGGCGGCGTCATGCTGGCCATCACGCTGGCGCAGATCCTGTGCGCGGTCGGCGCGGTCTACTACGGGGCGCGCGTGGCGATGGCGCTTGGCCGTGATGTACGGCACGGGCTGTTCGGCCGGGTACAGCAGTTCTCAGACCGGGAGGTCAACCACTTCGGCACGCCAACGCTGATCACCCGGACCACCAACGACGTCCAGCAGGTGCAGATGCTGGCGATCATGACGTTCACGCTGCTGGTGTCCGCGCCGATCATGTGCGTCGGCGGCATCGCGCTGGCGCTCAACCAGAATGTGCCGCTGTCCTCGCTGCTGCTGGTGGCCGTCCCCCTGCTTGGCGTGATCGTTATTCTGATCATCTCCCGGATGCGGCCGCTGTTCCGGCAGATGCAAGAGCGGCTGGACAACATCAACCGCGTGCTGCGCGAGCAGATCGCCGGCGTCCGCGTGATACGCGCGTTTGTCCGCGACCCGCAGGAGCGCGACAGGTTCGAGGGCGCTAGCGGCCAGCTATTCGATGTGTCGCTTGGCGCGGGCAAGCTGATGGCGCTGATGTTCCCGTCGGTGATGCTGGTGCTGAACCTTTCCACCACGGCCGTTGTCTGGTTCGGCGGCCATCTGATCGCGGACGGCAGCATGCAGATCGGCTCCCTGACCGCGTTCATCACCTACCTCGCACAGATCCTCATGTCAGTCATGATGGCCACGTTCATGTTCATGCTGGTGCCGCGCGCCGAGGTGAGCGCCGAGCGGATCATGGAAGTGATCGACACCGAGCCTGCCCTCGCCCCGCCGGTTCGGCCCCTGCCCGCAGGCAGCGCTCCGGGACGGGTGGAGCTGCGCCACGTGGAGTTCCGGTATCCGGGCGCCGAGCAACCGGTGTTGCACGACGTCAGCCTGACTGCGCTGCCCGGCCAGATCACCGCGATCATCGGCGGCACCGGCAGCGGCAAGACCACGCTGGTCAACCTCATCCCGCGGCTGATAGACGTGACCGCCGGTTCGCTGGAGGTCGGCGGCGTCGATGTGCGCGAGCTCGAACCGGCCGCGCTGTCGGCCGCGATCGGGCTCGTGCCGCAGAAGCCGTATTTGTTCTCCGGGACGGTGGCGAGCAACCTGCGTTACGGGAATCAGGCCGCCACCGACGAGGACCTGTGGAGAGCGCTGGAGATCGCGCAGGCACGCGACTTCGTCGAGCGGATGCCCGACGGGCTCGCGTCGCGGATCGCCCAGGGCGGCACCAACGTGTCAGGCGGTCAGCGGCAGCGCCTGGCAATCGCGCGGGCGCTGGTGCACAAGCCACAGATCTATCTCTTCGATGACTCGTTCTCGGCGCTCGACTACGCAACCGATGCCCGGCTGCGCGCGGCGCTGGCCACCGATGTGACCGGGGCGACGATGATCATCGTGGCCCAGCGCGTCAGCACAATCCGGCACGCGGACCAGATCCTGGTGCTCGACGCGGGCCGGCTGGTGGCATCCGGCACGCATAACGAGCTCATGGACACCTCGGAGACGTACCGGGAGATCGTGCTGTCGCAGCTGACAGAGCAGGAGGCCGCAGCGTGAGCGCGGAATCGAACGCGGACCAAGGGCCCGGCGCTAGCTTCGGCTCTGCGCCGGCTGGCACGGGGGAGCGCGCCACCCCGCAGCGCGGCCCAGGTCCCGGACAAGCGATGGGCGGACCGGCGCGCTTCATGGGCGGTATGTCCACCGAGAAGGCGCTGGATTTCAAAGGCAGCAGCCGGCGGCTGCTGGCCCTGCTGAGCCCCCACCGGATCCTCGTGCAGATCGCGATCGCACTTGCCATCGGGAGCGTAACGCTGTCGGTGCTCGGCCCGCGCCTGCTGGGCGAGGCCATCAACGTAGTCTTCTACGGCGTCCAGTCGCGGCGTGGCACCGACTTCCATCACGTCGCGCAGATCCTCGCTGTGGTGCTGGCGCTGAATGTGGGCAGCTCGATCTGCGCGGTGTTCCAGGGCAGGCTGACCGCGACTCTGGTGCAACGCGCCGTATTCCGGCTGCGCGAGGACGTGCAGGCCAAGCTGTCCCGGCTGCCCCTCAGGTACTTCGACCAGCAGCCGCGCGGCGAGATCCTAAGCCGGGTCACCAATGACATCGACAACCTGCAGCAGTCCATGCAGCAGACGCTGAGTCAGCTGCTGACGTCGCTGCTGACCATCGTTGGCGTGCTCACGCTGATGTTCGTCATCTCGTGGAAGCTGGCCTTGATCGCCCTGGTCACGGTGCCCGCGTCCGCGGTAGCCATGCGCAAGATCGCCAAGCGCGCGCAGCCGCAGTTCATCAACCAGTGGAAATACACCGGCAGGCTCAACGGCCACATCGAGGAGATGTACACGGGGCACGCGCTGGTCACGGCCTTTGGCCAGCGGGAGGAGGCTATGGCGACCTTCACCGAGCAGAACGAGGCGCTGTTTAACGCCAGCTACCGGGCCCAGTTCATCTCCGGCACGATTCAGCCCGTCATGATGTTCGTCTCGAACCTGAACTATGTGTTGGTGGCCGTCGTCGGCGGCTTGCTGATCGCGGCCGGCTCGCTGTCACTCGGCGCGGTGACGGCGTTTATCCAGTACTCGCGGCAGTTCAGCCAGCCACTGACCCAGGTCGCCAGCATGGCGAACCTGCTCCAGTCCAGCGTCGCCTCGGCTGAGCGGGTGTTTGCGCTGCTGGACGCCACCGAGCAGACCCCGGATGCGGACGAGCCAGCCCGGCCGGCCGAGATCCTCGGGCGGGTGGAGTTCGACGACGTGTCGTTCCGGTATACGCCCGACCGGCCGCTCATCGAGCACGTGTCGATGAAGGTGGAGCCTGGCCAGACCGTCGCCATCGTGGGTCCCACGGGAGCAGGCAAGACGACGCTCGTGAACCTGCTCATGCGGTTCTATGAGATCGACTCGGGCAAGATCCTGCTGGACGGGGTGGACACGGCGACCATGAGCCGCGCTGAGCTGCGGGGTCTGACTGGCATGGTCTTGCAGGATGCCTGGCTGTTCGGCGGCACGATCGAGGAGAACATCGCGTACGGGGCAGTCGGTGCCACGCGCGAGCAGGTGATCGAGGCGGCCAAGGCTACGTACGTCGACAGGTTCGTGCGGACGCTTCCCGACGGCTACGACACCGTGCTCGATGACGACGGCACGAACGTAAGCATGGGGGAGCGGCAGCTCATCACCATCGCCCGGGCGTTCCTGGCCCGGCCCGCGGTGCTGATCCTGGACGAGGCGACCAGCTCGGTCGACACACGCACGGAGGTACTGATCCAGCACGCGATGGCGTCGCTGCGCGAAGGCCGGACGAGCTTCGTCATCGCGCACCGGCTGTCCACGATCCGCGACGCCGACGTCATCCTGGTAATGGAAGACGGACAGATCGTCGAGCAGGGAACGCACGCCGAGTTGCTCGCGGCCGGCGGGGCGTATGCGCGGCTGTATCAGGCCCAGTTCGCTCAGGCGATGGCGGAAGTGGCCTGAGCTGTCGGTGCCGTCATCGTCGCCCGTGCCGCCAGTGCCGCCAGTGTCGCCGTTGCCTCCCGGCCCCGCCGAGCGCGAGTTCGCGCGGCGCGTGTGCATGGCGTTCGGCTTGAACCCGACCGGCGCTCGGATCAAGCCGATGCCGGCCTCCTCCACCCGGCTCTGGGAGCTCGAGGTGCCCGGCTGCGCCGACTTGGCAGGCGGCCGGTTTGTCGTCAAGGAATTCCCGTACCACGACGGCGACAGGCCGACGGAAGTGGCAACCGCAGCTGAGTTCGAGCACGGCCTGTGGCGTGATGGTGACATCCTCATGCCGGAACCCGTGCGTGCTCGCGATGGCGAACTGGTCCTGCGGCTCGCGGGGTCGCGCGCCGCTACGTTACCGGTCCGGCTCCACCGGTGGCTCGATGGCGAACCGCCGCCGATGCCGTCCCCCGTGGCGATCGCCGTGGCGGCCGGCCGGGCGCTCGCGGTGATCCATCGCGCCGGGTCCTTGCTGCCAGCCAGGCCAGCGGGCAACGTGCGCTGGTGGACATCGGAACCTCGCGAGCTCGCAGGCCCGTTGGCAGCCGGCGGCCTTCTGACGGCGACCCAGGCCGCCATGGCTGGCGCCAGCTTGGACCGGGCCGACGCCGTCCTTTCTGCCGGGAACCGGCTGCCAGGCAACTGGATTTACACGCACTGCGACCACAAACCCGGCAACAGCCTGCTGGTCGGCGGGCGTATCGCCGTTCTGGACTGGGACGAGTGCGGCTACTGTCACCCACGGCTGGAAGCCGTCGAGTCAGCGCTGCGCTGGGCCGCAGCCGAGCATGGTGAGCTGGAGACCGGCCTGGCTCGCGCGTTCCTCAGCGGCTACGGGGAAATGGCCGGGACCAGCTTCGGACGGATCACCGTGGGGGACTTCGCCAAATGGGTCGCCGCACAGGCCGGATGGTTCTGGTTCACCGGCAGGCGGGCGCTCGGCTGTCACGCCGACGACACCGATGCCGACCGGATTGCGGCCGCGGAGATGGCAGCCGTCTCTATCGAGACGCTCGACCGCACGCTGGCATCCGTAGACCGGTGGGCGGAGTTGCTCTCGGCCTCCTGAAGCCTGCCGGCATCGCGGCGGCCTGTGCTGTCGCGGTCGCTGTCGCTGTCGCTGTCGCCGTCGCTGTCGCGGGAGTTTCCGTCGGATTACGCTGGTGAGCCCTGCGCACGGAGGAGATCGATGGCCAGCCGGTTCCTTTACCTGTTGCGGCACGGCGAGGCGTCAGAGGAAGGGACGCTGACCGCGAGCGGAGAGCAGCAGGCTCGTATGACAGGGGAGCGGCTGCGCGGGACCCCATTCCTGGCTATGCACCACAGCCCGCAGCCGCGCGCGATCAGGACCGCCGAGATCATCGGCGAATACCTGCCGGGCGTGCCGGTGCTCGAGTCGGGCTTGGTGGACGACTACATACCGTCTGACCCGGATCCTAGGGAGCTGCCTGCGCCGTACGCGACCTTCGTCGGCACGTACTCGGCGCACGAGCGAGCGGCGGGAGCAAAGCGAGCCCGCGCCGCGCTTGCCCGCTTCGCTGGCACTGGCTCGGATGGCGCTGGCCGAGCTAACGCTGGCCGGGCTGGCGCCGGCCCGGCCGATGCTGATAGCCATGAGCTGATCGTGACGCACAACTTTCTCATTGGCTGGTTCGTGCGGGACGCGCTCGGGGCGGCCGACTGGCGCTGGCTCGGTCTCAACCAGCAGAACGCGGCCCTGACGATCATCATGTACCGCGAGGGCATGCCGCCCGCGCTGGTCAGCTTCAATGATGCAGCACATCTGACCAGAGCCCTCCGCTGGACGGGTTTCCCATCCTCGCTGACGCCCCCGACGTGCTGAGTGCGATGGCGGCCCCAGCGCAGCGGTGGAGATAATGACAGGCCTGTCATTTAGCGGCTTCAGCTCTCGGAAGGAGCGTGCTGTGCCTTACGCCTACATCGGGTCAATGCGCACTAAGCAAGGTCACCGCGACGAGCTGATCGACATCCTGCTCGGTGGCGCTGACGGTCTGCGCGCTGTCGGTTGCAGGCTCTATGCGGTGTGCATCGATCTGGCCGACGCCGACGTGATCTGGGTCAGCGAGATCTGGGAGTCGGCCGAGCATCACGATGCCTCACTGCAGCTCCCGGAGACGAAGGCGGCCATCGGCCGCGCGATGCCGCTGCTGACGGGCGAGTTCAGCCGGCAGGAGCTCACAGTCGTGGGCGGGGTCGGCGTCTGAGGCGCCGCTAGTCAGCGCGCTCACCCCGGCACCAACCACGAATGCGTCAAGCCTGGGTTGTTTCACCAGGACACATTCGCGCTGCCAGCGCGCTCCAGCTCGGCCGGGACGACGGCCGCGTCACCGCGGGGCGGCTCCTGCTCCGCCTCAGCGGGTGGCAAGCGTGTAGTGGACGTCGAGGTGGTCGGCGGCGCGGTTCGCGGTGACGGCCACGCTGTCCCCGGCCAGCAGCGCGTGGTCGTCGACGACGGGGAGGTCGGCCGTGGTGAAGCTGACCTGGTGGCTGAGCAGTGCCGGGCTGGCTTCGGGCCGGTCGAGGTCACGTGCGTCGCGAGCGCTCAGGGCCGCGGGGGTGATGGTCTCGCTGGTCCTGCCGATCGCGCGGCCATGCTCGGCCAGGACGGTGTAGAGCCCCCGGCGGCAGAGGTCGGCTGGATCCAGGGCCGCGGCCAGCTGTGCCGGGAGATAGGACGTCTGGACGATGACCGGTCGGCCGTCGGCCAGCCGCAGGCGGCGCAGCCGGAGAACCTGGCCGGCCGCGCCGAGGCGGGCGCCGACGTCGGCCGGCGCCGCGACGGTGTCCGCGGCGAGCAGCCGGGTGGTGATCTGCGCGCCCTGGGCGGCGAGGTCGGCGGCAAAGCTGCGCAGGTGACCGAGGCCGTAGGCGTACCGGGAGGCCACATAGGTGCCGCTGCCGTGGCGGGTGTCGATGAGCCCGTCGTCGGCGAGGAGCTGGAGTGCCTGCCGCAGGGTCATGATGCTGACGCTGAACTCGCCGGCCAGCTCGCGCTGGGAGGGCAGCGGGCTGCCGGCGGGCCATCGGCCGCTGGTGATGCGGTCCCGCAGGGCGCCGTGGATCCGCAAGTACTTGGGCTGCCGGTCGTCAGCCGTCCGCCGAGCCGTACTCACGGGCAGGCCTGGTCGAGCGCGGTGCGCAGGGCGGCCACGTCGCCGCCGATTTCGGCGCTGCTGGAGCCGTCCAGTACGCGGCGCATGAGCGCGGAGGCGACGATGACGCCGTCGGCGTGCCGGGCCGCGGCCGCGGCCCGGTCAGGGGTGTCGATGCCGAAGCCGATCAGCACCGGCCGGGGGCTATCGCGGCGGGCGCGGGCGGCGACCGCCCAGCGGGCAGTGTCGGCGCTCTCGTGCGGGTTTCCTGTGGTGGCCATGACGCTCATGACATATAGGAAACCGCGCGTGCGCCCGGCGATGGCGTGAATCTGCTCCTGCCCGGTCGCGGGGGTGACCATCAGGGTGGCGTCCAGGCCAGCCTGTCCGGCAGCGTCGAGATAGTCGCCGGCTTCGACGGCGGGCACGTCGGGGATGATCACCCCGCTCAGCCCCGCGTCCGCGAGCTGACGGCAGAATGCGGGCAGGCCGCGGGAGTATGCGTGATTGGCATACGTCATCGCGATGAGCGGGACGTCGCCGGCCGCGGCCGCGCTGAGCTGGCCGAGGATGTCAGCCGTGCTGACTCCGCGGCTCATGGCGGCGGCAGAGGCCTGCTGGATGGTGGGGCCGTCCAGCATGGGATCGGAGAACGGCAGTCCGATCTCGACCGCGTCTGCGCCGGCCTCGATCATGGCGGCCAGCAGGTCCGTCCAGTCCTCGCGGATCCCGCCGGTGACATAGGTGACGAGGCTGGGCCGGCCGTCATCGCGAGCCTGGCGCAGCGCGGTCTCAACGGCGGCCACGGACGAGCTCCTTCAGACAGGCGGCGTCCTTGTCGCCGCGGCCGGACATCGTGATGAGCACCGTCGCGCCGCCGGCCACGTCTCCGGTGTACGTGGCGCGCTGCATCCAGGCCAGGGCGTGAGCTGACTCGAGCGCGGGCAGAATGCCCTCGGTCCTGGCACACAACTCGGCCGCGGCCACGGCCTCCTCGTCGGTCGCGATGTGATACTCGGCGCGCCCGGACTCGGCCAGGCAGGCGTGCTCGGGGCCGACGCCGGGGTAGTCCAACCCGGCAGAAACGGAATGCGCGTCGGCGATCTGGCCGTCCTCGTCCTGCAGGAAGGACGACAGGGAGCCGTGCAGCACGCCGGGCCGGCCGTCCGTCAACGCCGCCCCGCCCGCGGCCTCGACGCCGACCAGCCGGGCCGGGGTGGCGACGAAGCCGGCGAAAGTCCCGGCTGCATTCGACCCGCCGCCAACGCACGCGACAACGACGTCCGGCACGTCCCCCGAGAGCAGCTCAGCGCACTGCGCGCGCGCCTCGTCCCCGATGACCCGCTGGAACTCCCGCACCATCCAGGGGTACGGGTGCGGGCCCAGCACTGAGCCGATGCAAAAGTGCGTGGAGTTCACGGTGGTTACCCAATGCCGCAGAGCCTCGCTGGTCGCGTCCTTCAGCGTGCGCCCCCCCGAGGTGACGGGCACTACGGCCGCCCCGAGCAGTTCCATCCGGAACACGTTCAGTTCCTGCCGCGCGATGTCCTTCGCCCCCATGTACACCGTGCAGCCCAGGCCCAGGTGCGCGGCTACCGTCGCCGTGGCGACCCCGTGCTGGCCCGCGCCCGTCTCCGCGACCAGGGCGGTCTTGCCGATCCGCTGGGCCAGCAGCCCCTGGCCGAGCGCGTTGTTGATCTTATGGCTGCCGGTGTGGGCGAGATCCTCGCGCTTGAGCAGCACCCGCACGCCCAGCGCCTCCGACAGGCGGGTCGCCTCGGTGACCGGGGTCGGCCGGCCAGCGTACGAGCGCTGCAGGCCGGCCAGCCTAGCCCGGAAGCCCGGGTCGACCCAGGCCGCCCGGAAGGCCGCCTCGAGCTGCTCGCACGCCGGCACCAGCGCCTCAGGGACGAAACACCCGCCGAATGACCCGAACCGGCCGCGTGGCCCCGGATCGCCCATTGCCCAGGGTCGGCTCCTGACCGCAGCATCGGTTGCCCTGGCGGGCGCGACATCCGGTGCCGCGACGACTGCGGTGTGCTGTAGCTGTTCGACCATAACGCGTCCTCTCTTCTAGTGGTCTAGAAGACTAACACGTCATGGTCGCTGTCGCAGTCCGGGGAAAGCCGACCGAGTTTGGCCAGTGCGCTGGACGAGATGAGACGGCGCTGCATACGCGAGTGACGGCTTCCATGATCATCTCGCCGGGGGAGTGGGCGCGCTGCCGCGTCAGTGCGCGCGAGGCCTGCCGAACGACAGCAGCGGCACCCTGCCAAGCAGTCGTGACTGAGGCCGCGCTGGGCTGCGCGCGGTACGGACAGATCGCGGCGCCCCGGCCTGAAGCCCGTCGATGATCAGGTCCAGCAGCCGAGTTCGCCGAGCCTCTGCCTCCGGGCCAGGATCGATCCGCCAGAGAAAGCCGAGCAGGAGCAGGACGTCGTCAGGATCGACACAAGGACGGACGCTCCCGTCCTGCGTGCATGCCGTCAGCAGCGACGTGATGGCACCAATGACTGGCCCGTACGTCTCACCAGTGAGTCCGTCGCTCATGGCCGAGTGCCTTCGGCGTCGTCCCGGTTCCGGCGTTTGAAGTCGTTGTGTGTAAGGCGGATCGTGGCTTTCTTGAGCTATCTGTCGCAAGCACGGATGTGGGCCTAATACTGACAGCGCTGAGGCGCTGACTGCGCGCCCAGCTAGGCAAGTCCGGGCGAGCGCGCCGGCCGATGAGCCCTGGCCCCACTCGTGCCCATGATGGCAGCTAGCCGGGTACGGCCGCAGTACCGGCCGTGGGTGCGAGGATTGCCTCGTGGCCGATCTCGATCTTCGCCCGCAACGCCGCGCGCTGCTCGTCTCCGAACTCCGCGCTGCACTTGAGGCCGAGGTCCCCGGCTCCCGTACCAGCCTTCGGGGCTCCCTCGCCTCCGGAATGGCAGACCCCTACAGCGACATTGACATCTGCTGGCTGGTTCCGGACGACAGGTTCGCCGTAGCCGTTGAGTCTGCCTCTGCCGCTATCCGATCCGCGCACCCCGTCTTGTCACAGCGCATCGACCCTGATCTATCCCGGTCGGATCGCCGTCGCCTGGTATTCATACGCCTGGCCGACGTGCCGCTGTTCTGGCGCGTGGATATCGACATCCGGACCAGCTCCGTGGCAGCTAACGATGGCTATGACGATGGTAACCCGGCTGCCCGCAGCAAAGCGGGATGGTCCCGGCCAGCCAGCGCCATCGAGAACGCCATCGCTGCCATCAAAGCCGCGGTCCGCCACCAGGGCGATGTTGCCATTGGGCTGCTCAGCCGAGGCTACGCGCGCATCAACCTCGGCTTCGGACCAGCCACGGACCTTCCTCGCGCCATAACCGTGCTGGCCGATTCCTGCGCAGCCCTGGAGCCTAAGCTCGCCTATACGGCAGCCGAGGTGCGCGAGGTAGTCGATGCTCTTTCCAGAGCCGAACTGCTTCAGCTAACGCTCACCGACTGACCTCTCAGTTCTGACCGGACGGTAGCTGACTCGGTCCTACGCAAAAGGTGGCCCCAAAGCTTGCGGGAAGCACGAAAGGGCCGACCCCGGAAGGACCGACCCAATCGTTACTTGCTATGGAGTTGTGAAGCTCGCGGCTACGCCGTGTCGCTCAGGTCGCAGCAGGCTTGACCGTGACGAAAGCCCTCGTGTCGCGCGGCTGGAAGTCAACCCGGGCGTAGCCGACGAAGCCGACCTGGAGCGCGTCGCCGCGTCGCGGGTTCGCCTTGGGCGATGCGGCTGGTCATGGTGTTGATCGCGGCCCAGCGGATCATGGCTTCGGAGGTGGTGGGGTCGCCGGAAGGGCCACTCTCATAGCGCGCCGATAATGTGCATTATGTAAAGTCAAGCGAACCGAAGGCCCCGGCCCTACCCAGCCTGCGCCTGCTGCAAGCCTGCGCGGCATGCTGGGTGAGAACGGCGTTGCTTTCCACGGAGCGCGCTGTCCTGCAGGAGCCATTTGCTATGACCGCTGATGCACTGACGGCGCGGCCAGGTGTGTTCGTCGTTTCCACCGGACGGTGCGGCTCGACGATGTTGTCGAACATGGTCCGGCTGAACGCGGACGTCCTGAGCTTGTCGGAGTTCCTCTCCCTGCTGATGCCCGACCCTCTCCCGGCACGTGAAATGGACGCGGCTGCATATTGGCGGCTGCTCAGCGAGCCCTGGATTTTCTTCAGGCACGCATACCAGATCGGCTTGCGAGTCCCGGAGTTCTTATACCTGCCAGGCCCAGGCAGCCGGTTCACCCCGGCTTCCGGCATCCCGCCGATCCTGGTTACCGCGCTGCCGCATCTGAGCGACGATCCCGAAGGGCTCTATGACGAAGTGGCAACTTTCGTCGCCGGCCTGACCCCAGCCTCCGCCGCAGTTCAGCACGGGCGCTTGTTCGGGTGGCTATGCGATCGCCTCGGCGCACGCGCCTGGGTCGAGCGCTCGGGCAGCTCGCTGATGTATATGAGCGAGCTCGCCGCCGCGTTCCCCGATGCCAGGTTCGTTCACCTCTACCGTGATGGGCGCGAGTGTGCTTACTCCTTTAGCCGCCATCCCTTGTACCGGCTCGGAGCGGTCGAGATGATGCTGTACTCGCGCCTGGGCATGTCGCTCTACCTGGGCGACGACAAACCACCAGCGCAGGTCCCGCCCGATCTGCAACCGTTCATGCCCGAGACCTTCGATCGCGGCGCGTTCGAGCGGTTCGAGGCGCCGGTCACGGAAGCAGGGCAGTTCTGGGCCGACATGATCACGCCCGCACTTGACGTTCTCGCCAGCCTGCCGCCCGCGCGCGTGCTGCAGCTTAGCTACGAGGACCTCGTCGCGGAGCCACGGCAGGCTCTGCTACGGCTTGCGCGCTTCGCTGATCTGCCCTACGCGGATACACGCTGGCTCGACCGCGCCGTGCGGCTGGTAACCCCTAGGTCGCCGCGCTGGACGGGCCTGCCGCAGCAACAGATCAGCGAGCTGACCCGCGTGTGTGAGCCGGCCATGCGACGGCTCTACGGTGACTCGTGGTGATCTGCATCTAGTGGCAGAAATGCAGCGCGTGAAGGTTTGACAACCGGTCCAGATGCTCGCGCACATACCGCGGGTGAACTGAGCAGCGGCATCTCGCTGCCGCCGGTGCTCCGCAGCAGCGGCACAGTCTCCCCAGGGCGACGTGGTCCCGGCGCGAGCGAGTCGACTCGGGACGGTCGCCGGGGTCAGAAGGTGACGCGCATGACGACGCGGCGCGGCGAGGGCCGGGACACTTCGGTGAAGCCGGCGGCGGCGAATGTTCCCTCGGTGCCGACGTGCAGCTCGTCCAAGACGACTTTCGTCGTCGTCATCGGATAGCCTTCGACGGCCCGCGCGCCGTGGTCCCGGGCGTAGTCGACCGCGGCGCGGGCAAGCGCCAGGCTGATGCCGCGCCGACGGAACCCAGCACGGGTGACGAAACAGGTCACCGCCCAGACGGAGTCGTCGGTCCGGTCCTCTGAGCGGCCGGTCCACGCGACGCGACCGCCGCGCACCAGACCTATGTAGGCGGTCCGGGGCTCAACGGCACACCAGCCGACTGGCTCGTCGTCGAGATAGGCGACGAGCCCGGTAGTGGCCTCGGCGTCCACGCAGCCGGGGTCCGTCTGGGTTCGGAGGCGGTCGGCGCGCTCCTCGGCCGGGAACGAGACGAAGCACTCTTTCGGCCTCATCTTGTAACGCTGGCATTGGCAGTTAGCTGGCGCGGTGGAACCGAGGATCTTCTGCAGATCATCCCAGCTCGCCTCGTTCGCGGGCCGGATGGTCAGTGCAGCGTCCACCAGTTGCCGTGTCCGGCCTGCCATGCTCGACACCACCCAACTCGATCCGGCCCCTAGCAGCGATCGGCGCGAATCGTACTGGGTCGCTGCTGCCCAGTCCGACTGCCGAATCGATCGGTTATTGGAGGCCATTGTGCGGTCGCGGTTACTGCGGCGGGCAGTCCCCGACAAGTCCGTCGATGGCCTCGCGCATTAGGTCGGCGTGACCGACGTGCCGAGCGTACTCGTCCTGGAGGTCCACCACGATGCGCCGCAGGTTCGGCGACGTGCCAGTTTCCGAGGTCGTGTACTTCGCCGGCTGGTCGAGCCCGCCTTCAGCAAGTGCCTTGGCCATCGCGGCCCGCGAGCGCTCGATGGTGCGGCGCCAGAGGTCGTAGAGGTCCTGCGGGGTATCGTCGGCTGCTGTACGCCATGCCCAGCCGGGGTCGGTGTGGTCGGCCACGTCAAGCGGCGGTCCGGGCGCTTCGCCGGTGAAGTCGATGGTGTACCTCTCCTCGACCAACGCCAGATGCTTGAGCAGCCCGCCGAGTGTCATTGTTGAGGGCGGGTGCGGCCGATTCAGGCTGGCCGCGTCGAGGCCGCCGATTTTCCAGGCGAACGTGGCGCGGGAACGGTCGAGCGTGAACAGCAGCAGCTCGACTTCGCCGGCGGTCATCGACGGCTCGCGGATGGTGGTGTCCAGGGCAATGTCGTTCGTCATGCGGAGCAGGCTAGGCCTGGTTCCGGACGTTCCGCGTCCGGAAATATTCAGTAAGACGAGGGCGTCCCGGCTCACCTCAGTCTCATCGACGAGATGAGGTGGAGGATGGGCCGGTGATCCTCACGGAGGCGGAGATTCGTGGACAACAGTGACGGAGTCAACAAGCCTGATCGGGCTGTTAGCGATCCGCGCCCGGCGGCGGTCACGTTTGTGACCACGGAGCACTTCACACTGCAGGGTGCCCGCTCGTCCACGATCTCGGAGTCGACCGGCCGGGCGAGCGTGTTCCTGGGCGCGGTATCCGGCGGCCTGATTGCCCTCGGCCTCGTCGCCAGCGCCGCCAAGACCGGCGCGGCGTTCTACACGTTCGGGCTCATTCTCCTGCCCACGCTGGCCTTCGTGGGGCTGGCGACGTTCCACCGGGTGCTGCAGTCAGGGATCGAGGACCTCGCCTATGCGCGCCGTATCGCGCAGCTCCGCGATTATTACTTCGATCATGCTCCCGAGCTGTCCGGCTACCTGCTCAACCCCGCGGAAGGGCTGCCGACCCCAGGCCGCGGGATACGGCTTTGGCAGCAATTCGTGACCGTGGCCGGGATGGTCGCCGTGATCACCGCGGTACTGGCCGGCTCGACCGCCGGGCTGCTCGCGGCCGTAGTTTCTGGCCACTCGCTGGTAGCGGCGCTTGTTGCCGGCGTGGTCGTCGCCGGTGTGGCCCTGACCGGGTTGATGCGCTACCAGAATTCGGCCTGGATCCAGGGCACAATGGCTTCGCCGTTCTCCGGCGCAGAAGCAGGGCCACAGTGAATCGGACGGTTGCACATCCTTACGTCAGCCGGAGCCAGGCCGCACTTGCCTGAGGTCTTGCGGCAAAACTCCAAATGTGGTGCACAGTCTCGGACTGAACCACAGGCGACGGAAGCGAAGGAGGGCGAGTGGCCAAACATGCGGTCGTGATCGCCGGCGGCGGCCCGACGGGGTTGATGCTGGCGGCTGAGCTGGCCCTGGCCCAGGTCGATGTCGTCATCGTCGAACTACGCGGCACTCCGGATCCCGACCGCTCACGCGCCGGCGGTCTGCACGCACGCACCATCGAAGTGCTCGATCAGCGTGGCGTCGCCGATCGGTTTCTCGAGGAGGGAACTGCGATGCAGATCCAGGGATTCGGCCGAATCCCCTTGGACATCAGTGATTTCCCATCCCGCCACAACTACGGGCTCGCCATCCCCCAGATTCAGACCGAGCGCCTGCTGGCTAGCTGGGTCCAAGAGCTTGGGGTGCCGATCACGCGCGAACGTGAGGTGACAGGGTTCAGTCAGGACGACACCGGCGTCGACGTCGCGTTGTCTGACGGCACGTCGGTCCAGGCGGACTATCTGGTCGGGTGCGACGGGGGCCGCAGTGTGATCCGAAAGGCGGCCGATATCGAGTTCGCCGGGTGGGATCCTTCAACGAGCTGGCTCATGGCCGACGTCGAGATGGTCGAGAAGCCGGAGTTCGGCCTGCGTCCGGGGGGTGGCATCGGCCCGGCCGAGGACGGAGATCGGATTCGGGTGGTCCTGACCGAGCGCCAGGTCGAGCACACCAGCGAACCCACCCTTCAGGACGTCAGCGAGGCACTCATCGCCGCCGACGGGACGGACTACGGCGTACACAGCCTGAGCTGGTCTTCCCGTTTTACGGACAACACCCGGCAGGCGGCGTCGTATCGCAAGGGGCGCATCCTTCTGGCGGGCGATGCAGCACACGTGCATCCCCCGCTCGGTGGTCAAGGTCTCAACACCGGTGTCCAGGATGCCGTGAACCTGGGGTGGAAGCTGGCCCAGGTGGTCAAGAAGACATCACCCCAGAACCTGCTGGACACCTACCACGACGAACGTCATCCGGTCGGCGCCCGAGTTTTGCACACCACCATGGCCCAAGTCGCACTGACCAGCCCCGGCGACCGTCACCAGGCGCTGCGCAACATCATGACCGGGCTACTTAGCATGGACGAGCCGCGTCAGAGTATCGCCGCCATGATGTCGGGTCTCGACATCCACTACGACCTCGGACCGGGACATCCCCTGCTCGGACGACGCATGCCCGATCTGGACATCGCGACCACCGATGGCCCGATCCGCGTCTATGAGCTCCTGCACGGCGCCAAGCCGGTGCTGCTCAACCTCGATCAGTCACGCGTCCTCGACATCACACCTTGGACTGACCGGGTCCAGCTGATCGATGCTGAATATGGCGGCCCGTGGGAGCTTCCGGTCCTGGGCTCAGTCAGCGCCCCGGTCGCCGTGGCGATCCGCCCTGACGGGTACGTCGCCTGGGTGGGAGATGGCACCGACATCGGATTGCGCGACGCGCTGACCACCTGGTTCGGCGGTGGCAACTGATAGCTGCACACTACGTTGGCTGCATCATCCTCGGGTCGGCCGCGACGTCGGCCTCAATGAAGGAATCCAGCAGCGATGAAGGCGACCGCCGTTAAGACAGAGCTCATAACCGCCGGAGCTACAGCCTTGCTCCCCCTCTTGGAACGCGTCATCACTGAGCTTGAAGAGGGCAGCGTCATCGCCATCACCTCAAAGATCGTGTCCCTCTGCGAGGGCAGCGTCATCCCCCTCGACCAGATCGACAAGGAAGAACTGGTAGTCCGCGAATCTGACCTCTACCTACCGGCCAGCGTGAGCAAGTACGGGCATCACTTCACGATCACCAACAACACGCTCATACCCATGGCCGGTGTCGACGAGTCCAATGGTGACGGTAACTACGTTCTCTGGCCGAAGGATGCCCAGTGCCCTCACCGAACTGCCCTTCGTCCACTTCCAAGACCGCAGCCCGACTGCCGAGGAGCTGGCTACGGTCATCATCCCGTTGGAAGAGGATCTCTTCGCGCCGTTCCTGACCAGCGCGCAGTGGCACACCGGGGCACGACACCGGCAGACCGGCAACTGAATGAGGCCCTCGGAAGGTGCTCAGGCAGGCTCGCGTTCTGTTGAATCGAGCGGGCGGCCGACCTCGGCCAGGATCCGCTGGCTCATCGCCAGCGTCATCCCAAAGGTGAGCCATGGAGCGGGGTCGTTGCCCCATCGTTGTTGTACCCGCGCGAGCGCGCTGCCGAGGGTGTCGTCTGCGGCGTGAACCGCCTTGGCCAGGAGCCGGCGGTCAGCTGGCGTGCCGGGCGAGGCTACCCACGCGCTGTAGGCCTCGGTGGCCGATGCCGTCTTTGCGAGCATCGCGCTAACAGTTGGCATGGGACGGGCATTGCCAGACCCGTCTACCAAGGCCCGGGCCATCGACCGCGTGTAGATGGCGATCCGCTCGGCCGATAGGAGCGCCTCGTCCGCCCGGCCGAGCGCCGCTCGTTCCCGGCGGGCCCGGGCGTTCCACCGGGCACGCAACCGATCACCCTCGTGGTCGCGGCGGGCCGTAGCGATGGCGTCGACCAGGGTAATCGCCTCCAGGCGCCATGAGGAGGCTTCGTTGTAGGTCCAGGGCGAGTCGATTCCTTTGCTGATATTGCGCAGTATCTCCGTACAGCGGCGGATCGGTGCGAGCGTCGTGGAGATGACGGCGTCGGGCCCGGGCGCGGACGGGCTCAGCAGAACGGCAATCACGGCGACTCCCGCGCCGATCAAGGTGTCGAAAATGCGTTCCCACCATAACCGGGCGTAGCGCGCCCGACCAGGACCACTAGCAGCGCGCTGACGGGTACCTGCACCGCGCCCTGCGGGCCGAGGCGGGCGCTCCAGCCCAGCAGCAGGCCCGCGAAGATGATGATGCCGATGCTCCAGGCACTCGGCGTAAGGAACTGACTCAGCGCCAGCGCGGCAGCGACGCCCACCACTACCCCCGCCACGCGCTGCAGGGCCCGCGAGAGCGAGTCGTATACGGTCGGCTGGACCACCAGGAGCACAGCCAGCGGCGCGAAGTACGGTCGGCTGTGCGGGTCGGCCGCAAGGGCCGCCACCCAGGCGAGCCCGGCGGCGACCGCCGCCTTGGCCGCCAGCAATACCTGCTGTCGAGTGACAAGCCCTGGCCATGCGATGCCGGACGGCAATGACACGAGTGCGGATCGCCACCTGCTCATAGGCCAAGCTTTTCAGCACCCGGCAGGCCCAGGAGCATGCGCCTCGCCAGGCGCTCGTGAGAGGCCCGGCGGCTCGCAGGCTCTGGCGTTTGAGTCGGCATCGACGCGGCGGCAGCCGAGGCAGGGTGATCACCACCACTGAGCTGGTCAGTACAATATGTCGGAGGATGAGCGAGAACACGCCGTGGATATTCGTCGACTGCGAGGCACGCGGCACCAGTGCCGTGCGCGGAGTGCTGACCGAATTCGGCGCCGTTCATTACGACACACGTGACACGTTTCACGGACGACTTTTCGAGGCGACTCCGGACCCGGCCAACCCAGCGATCAGCATCGTCGGCGAGCGCATAGCGTCCGACTACGAAGTTGCCGAGAGCTTCGCGGCGTGGCTCAGGGAGCATCTGGGCAACAGGCGGCCTGTCTTTGTGAGCGACAACCCGGCGTACGACTGGCAGTGGATAGCTGGCATGTTCGATCGAGCCGGACTTGACAATCCGTTCGGGCACTCTGGCCGCCGCATCAGCGACTTCTGGGCCGGCCTCAACCGAAACTGGAGCGAGACGCAGGGCTGGAAGCGCTTCAGGAAGACAGCCCATGACCACAATCCCGTCAACGACGCGATGGGCAATGTAGAAGCGTTCGACGAGATCCTGCGCATGGTGAGCAGCGGCGCTACTGCATCGGGAATCGCCGACTAGGTAGCCGCTCCCGGCAGTTTGAGGCGAGGACCTGCTAGGGCAGATTGAGCGCGGCCACGAGCGCATCTTCCGCGCTTGCCTGAGAGTACGGCGTCGGGTCAGCTACAGGGCCTGCCCAGAACATTCCTAGCTGATGCGAGTTGCTGGTGTCGCGGTCCTCGATGGATGACGCCTGATCTTTGAAGAACGAGTTGAACTGGCTGGTCTTGGCTGTGACGGCCAGCATCTTCAGGTTTCGCACGAAGATTCCCTTGAAGGACTGGGCCACCCCGCCTGTGCCATTCCCGCACTCTCCCCCCGTGCATGGCTCATGGAGGACGCCGCCGACGGTGAGCTGGCTGATCGCGGCCCCGGCGATGCTTTCCGCCTCGGCCAGCAGAGCGGAGTCTCCGGTGGCCTTGTATAGCTGCGCCAGCCCGGCCAGGAGTACGCCCTGGTTATAGGACCAGGTGGTCTCGCGATTGTTCTCGCAGTTGTCGTCAAGGCCATCATTGACCAGGTGATCCCTGTTGATCATCCCGCTGCGCTTGAACCACGCCCACTCCGCCTCGGCCCAGCGCAGATACTTCGTGTCACCGCGGATCGTGTTGTGCAGCCACGCCGTGAGCTCAAGGAAGAGTTCGTTGGCGATCGCATTCTTATACGTGCGCGGGTTTCGCAACCACCACACCCCGCCGCCGCAGGTGCTGTCCCAGTCTTCGTGCACGTAATCGGCGTCGGTCTCGGCCATTGACAGGTATTGCTTGGAGTGGGTGATGTCGTAGGCCTGCAGCCAAGCCAGTGCCCACCAGCTTGTGTCGTCATTGGCCTGGTTCTCGAAGTCGCCCGACCTGTTGTTGGTGAAGGCTTCGCGGATGGCCGAGCTGAACGTCGTGTCCCCGGTTGCCTGCTGGTAGGTCTCCAGGGTCGACAAGGCGACAGCTCCCTGCCACCAGGTGTTGCCGATCACTCCGGTTTTCTGGTTGTACGACGCAAACAACTGGTCCATAGCGGCCCTCTGCGGGCTCACCACGGCCGATGCCGACTTGACGTCGCCGCTGATGGCTGTGGGGCTGACCACTACGGCGGCGACTGCGATCAAGGACGCCAGGAGGCGCGATGTCGGCCGGAAGGTAAACCTGATCGCTCCCCCAACTCGGCATCCTTGACACAACACATCAGGTTGTATCGCACTTTTCCGGTTGTCCCAGACCGGACTAACTCGACGTCTAGGGTCCGAGATGGGCAAAAATATCGTCAAGCGATATAAAAGTCAATCAGCGCCATGATCCACGCACTGGGTCAGCTTACGGGGCATCTCGGCCTCCGCTTCGTCCGGCGAGGGCTCGAGATGGGCATCATCTCGAGTGCTTCTCGAGATGTAGCCCTCGAAAGGTAGATCTCGAAGATGAGGCGGACGAGAGCGTGAAAGCAGAGCCGGATGGTCGGTTACCCGGTTGCGCATCCTCCGGCCGGTGCCGAGGATGACAGCGAGGGAACGAGCGCGTGAGCGAGGCCGCTGCATCCGATGCCGCTGATGCTGAAGTAGCGGTCGAACTGCAGCCTTCCGGCGCAGTGCCGCTGAGGCGCAACATCGGCTTCCGTATGCTCTGGATCGGCCAGGTGCTGTCCGATACCGGAACTGACGCCGCTCTCGTCGCCTACCCACTGCTCATCCTGGCGCTCACTCACTCGGCCGTCATAGCCGGCGTTGTCGGCACGGTTCGGCTGGTCGTACAGCTTGTGCTCGGCTTGCCCGGCGGCGCGCTGTCGGACCGCTTTGACCAGCGGCCGACAATGATCGCCTGCGATTCCGTCCGCGCCGCAGCCCTGGGCCTGCTGGTCGCGCTGGTGCTGCTGCACGTGGTGACGTGGCCAGTCGTGCTGGCAGTGAGCGTCGTCGACGGCGCGGCGAACGTGCTCTTCGATCCATCGGCGAATGCGGCGCTCCCGGCGATTGTCGCTGACGAGCAACTCGAGCAGGCCTGGGCGGCAACCGAAGCCCGGTCCTACGGAGCCAGCCTGGCTGGTCCCGCGCTCGGCGGGTTCCTGTACGGACTCGGCAGTGCCGTGCCGTTCCTCGGTGACGCCGTTTCCTACATAGTGTCCGCCGCAGCTGTGAGCCGAATCGGGGCCGCTTCCGGCCTGTCCAGACCGGCCAGCGCACGGCACTGTGGCGCGAGGCCGCCGACGGGGTGCGGCTGGTCGGACGCAATCCGTTGCTGCGAGCCGTGGTCATTCACGCGCCGCTGATCAACTTCGCATTCAACGGCGTGATCTTTACGATCACACTGGCCTAACGTCGGCACGGCATCGCACCCGGCGAGATCGGACTTGCTCAGGCTGGTATCGCGGCTGGTGGGCTGCTCGGTGCGGTCGTCGCACCGCAGATGCAGGGGCGGCTGCCGCTGTCACGACTCGTCATCATGCTGACCGTGACTGCGACCGCGCTCTTGGCCGTATCAGCCTTGCTGCTGCCTTCCCCACTGGTCGCCGTCCCAGTGGCGATCACACTGCTGCTGGCCCCGACCGCGAACGCCGCGCTGTTTGCCGCGATGCTTCGAACGACACCTGAGGACATGCGCGGCCGCGTCAACAACACCGTGATCCTCGCGGCCACCGGGCTTGCCGCGCTCGCGCCGCTGATTGCCGGCCTGCTCGTGCAGCACTTCTCCGGCGGCTGGGCGCTGGCCGTATTCGCCGCGGCGATCGGTGTAACGGCGATCATGTGCATAGCGCTCCCCTGGCTCAGGGACGCGGAGGCAGAGCCAGCAGCATCAGCAGCCGAGTCTGCCGCCGCTGGGTCTGCGGCTGCTGGCTCTGCCGCTGCTGAGTCTGGCGAATGCTAGCCGGTGCCGAGGCTGCTGTTCACGACGCGCATGTGGGAGAACAGCCAGATCAGGTCGTGTGAGTTCGGCAGGGCCGCGACGGCGCTAGCGCCCGCACTTATCTCGACGTCCAGCCCATGTACTCCGAAGACCCACAGGATAGCTGCGCCAGCGTGGCCGGTCAGCTGCGAATCGTAGGCCGGATGTCCGTCGATCACGGTGTTGGTCGTGATGCCCTTGGAGGCGGGACTCGGACTTTGGCCGGATGTCGGAATGCCTGGATGGTGCCTGGTCAGGCCGGCCCCGCTCACCGAGAGCTGGATGCTGTCCGAGGGCGCCAGGTCTGCACCGACGAAGTACATCAGCGCGCTCGGCCGCGCTCCCGTGTTCATGACCAGTCTGCCGGCCCGCAAGCTAGCCGGGATGCCAGTCACCCCGAAAGGCATTGTCAGCAGCACGTGCGCACCGAGCCTGGCGGCACGGGCAATCCTGTAGGCGGTGCCAGTAAGGTCAGCGACCGACGTCGCCGGCAATCCGGACGCCTGCAGGTCCGCCCACCTCCGCGGTCCGTATTCCCAGCGAAGCTCGAAGTTCAGCTGGGCATTCGGCCCGACGGCGGGCGCGGTGATCCAGTACGCGGGGTGTCCGTTGACCGGAGCCGTCGGAATGGCCGAGGCTGCGACGCCGCCCGGCAGATCCGGCAGGGCGGGCTGCGATCCGCGACCGTAGTCGGTGAGCGAAATGACAGGCCCATTGCCGCGGCCGGTCGCGGCGTCGATCTCGAAGTAGGCCCGGTCCTGGCTATCGGCTACGAAGCTGTCCGCGGCGAACCCCGCCGGCAGCCAGCCGAACGAGGCCGTAGCAACAAGGTGGGCAGCTGGCGGCGGCGCGCTCGCCGGGGCCACCGGCGCAACGCCAGTTGGCCGGCTCGGCGTCGCCGCTCGGCCCGTGACCGTCACCGCGACCACGACGACGCCAATCATCGCGGCCGAGCCAGCTGCTGCCGCTGCCCGCCGCAGCCGCAGCAGCCGCCGGCCACGAGCGCGCGCGCGCCCGATATCGACCCGCAGTTCACCGGCCTCGTTCCCTATCTGGTCAAGCTTTTCCCGGAGCATGCAGATGTCGTTCATGATGTGTTTCTTCCTTCCGCAGGCACTGCGGGTGAGGTGACGAGCCGTCGGAGCGCGTCCAGGCCGCGCGCAGTCTGGCTCTTCACGGTCCCGGCCGAGCAGCCGAGGATGGCTGCTGTCTGGTCGACAGACAGGTCGCAGTAGAAACGCAGCACGATGGCCGCCCGCTGGCCCGGCGCCAGCAAGGCCAGCGCAGCCCGCAGGTCAATGTCGGCATCGACGTCGGCCATCCCGCTGACGTCATCTGGCACCGTCGGCAACACGCGGACCCGCCGTGACCAGGCCGTGCTCCGCTCGGACAGGTAGACCCTGACCAGCACCGTGTGCACGTAACCGTCGAGGTTGTCGGCCGCAGCGGCGCGCCGCCAGTGCACGTAGAGCCGCGTGATAGCCGTCTGGACCAGATCCTCGGCCCGGTGCCGGTCTTGGCACAGCAGATAGGCGACGCGGCCGAGCCATGGGAGCTTGGCCGTCACGTACTCGGTGAATTCGTCGTCCCTGGCGGCGCTCATAGTCCGCGCCGCGAGGTGTGATGACTCATACCCAGCTGACCTGTCCGGAGGTTCATTAGGTTGCGTCAGCCGTCAAGATTGTGCCGTGATCTGAGGCTCATTTAGCCGATGGCGCGCTCTGCGATGAGGTACCCGCCGAGGGCGATGAGCGCGACGCCAGCGACCTGCTCAGCATGCTCGCGAAAGCGACTGCTGATCAGACGGCCGAGTGCGAGCCCCAGCTGACTGGCAACGACTGCCTGGATCGCGATCGCGAGGATGACGGGCGCCAGGGACAGGCTGGCCAGGCCCAGGCTGAAGCCGATAGCCAGCTCGTCCAGGCTGATGCTGAGACCAAGCGCAATCGCCGTCAGTCCGGTGGCCCGGGCGAGGCGCACGCCCGTCTCGTCCTCCTCGTCGTCATGGCCCGCGCTGAGCAGCATCCAGCCCCCAAGGCCAATGACAGCGGCCGCCGCTACGTAGTCGGCCACGGGGCCGATGACGCGAGCAAGGCCACCGCCAGCGGCGACGCCGATCAGCGGCATCCCGGCCTCGAAGATCACGAAGATGAGTGAGATGCGCACCCGTGCGCGCCAGCCCGCCACTCCAGCGGCACCAATCGCGGCGGCCACGGCAAACGAGTCCAGGCCCAGTGGCAGGACAAACGCGAGCAGCTTCGGCACGCCAATACCATCTCACGCGGGCGCGGACGGCCTGACGGGTCGCATCCAACGCATCCGTCTCACCTGACTCAGGCGCGGAACTCCAGGCCCGCGAACTCCCCCGACTTGCGCCACTCCTCGATATACCGGAAGTAGGCCGGCGGCCCATGCTGGTATCCGGCCAGCAGCGGGACCTGCCCCTGACCCTCGTTGTTGTAGTAGCCGGGCGTGCAAATCGCCAGGAACGACGCCATGACCGGGTTCGGAGCGAGCTCCCTTATCCAGGCGTCCTCGGCCTCACGGGTCACCTCGACCTCGCGGTAGCCGTGCTCGGTCATGTGGCTGACGATCGCGGCCACCGTCTTGGCCGCGTCGTTCAGGTTGTGCGGCACGTTCGCCAGGAAGCCGGCACCCTGTCCGAGCTGGACCTGGAACGCGTTCGGGAAGCCGTGCACGTGGACGCCGTGCATGCTGCGCATCCCCGCTGACCAGTACTCCGATAGCCGGACGCCGTCGCGCCCCGTCATGTCGTACCCGTACCGCCGGGTCGGCGCCGTGCCGACCTCGAAGCCCGAGGCGTAGACGATGCAGTCGACGGGGTACTCGACTCCGGCCACGACAACGCCCGCGGGCGTGATGCGCTCCACTCCCCTGCCATCGGTATCGATGAGATGGACCGAGGGCGTGTTGAAGGCGCTGAGGTACTCGTCGTGGAAGCACGGCCGCTTGCACAGCTGGCGGTACCAGGCCTTGAGCCGCTCCCCGGTGTCCGGGTCTTCGACGATCGCGTCGACGCGGGCCCTGATCTCGCTCATCTTCTCGTGGTCAGCGACCTCGAACTCGGCCAGCAGGTCCTGGAAGCTGGCCGGCTGCGAACGCGGCGCCGACATCCTGTCGCGCATTCGCTTGATCAGGTCGGTCCACCCGTCGTTCACGAGGTCCTCGGCTGGCACCTCAGCAGCGGACATATTGACGAGGAAGTTGTCTTGCCAGCGCGTCTGCCAGCCTGGCGCGGCGATATCTGCGAACCAGGTCGGATCCATCGGGCGGTTGCCCCGGACGTCCACCGACGACGGGGTCCGCTGGAACACGTAGAGTTCCCCGCACGCCTGCGCAAGGTGCGGGACGCACTGCACCGCCGTCGCGCCAGTGCCGATGATGGCGACGCGCTTGTCCGCGAGGCGATCCATGGGCGCGCCAGACGGGTCACCGCCGGTGTAGCCGTAGTCCCAGCGGCTCGTATGGAACGAATGGCCACTGAAGGACTCAATGCCAGGGATGCCGGGGAGCTTGGGAACGTGCAGCGGCCCCGTTCCCATCCCAACGAATTGTGCTGTGAACTCATCGCCCCGGTTGGTCCGGACGATCCAGCAACCGGCACCTGCATCCCACTCCAGGTCGGTGACCTCGGTGTGGAAGAGAGCGTTGTCGTGCAGGCCATACTGCTTGCCGATCCGGTCGCAGTGGTCGAGGATCTCCGGCGCGTGCGCGTACAACTCCGTCGGCATGTGCCCGGTCTCCTCCAGCAGCGGCATGTAGATCATTGCCGCGGTATCGCACTGCGCGCCCGGGTATCGGTTCCAGTACCAGGTGCCGCCGAAGCCGCCCGCCTTGTCGACGATGCGGACGTCGTCGATTCCAGCGTCCTTCAGCCGGGCGGCGGTCACCAGGCCGGCGAACCCGCCGCCGATGAACGCGATCGTCACATGATCGCGCTTGGGCTCGCGCTCGACCCGCTCGGTGTAGGGGTCGTCGAGGTAGCGGCCGAACTGCCCCTTCAGCTGCAGGTACTGATCGTTGCCATCTGGCCGCAGCCGCTTGTCCCGTTCCCGCGCATACCGCTCGCGCAGGGCTTTGGTGTCGAGCTCAGTCACCGAATTTCCCCCAGTTGCCACACTTCCACCTGGCCTCGCGACAAGTGAGCCATAGCGGCCCATTGTCGTCAAGGGCTGTAGGTGAGGGCTGCCTGCAGCACGGGATCGGTCCCGTCCAGGACCTGACTCAAGGTCGGGGCGACGACGACATTAGGGGTGCCGAAGGGTTGCCCGGTCGGGTTAATGACCTTCTTGGTGTACTGGAGCGTCAGCCCCGAGTAGGGCAGCTTCAAGACGTAATTGTCATTGCCGTACTCGTCGATCGGGTCTTCGACCTGCTGGCCGATCAGGATCGCGTGCGTTTCCCTGCTGAGCTCGAAGGCATCGTAGGTGGCCGACGAGTCAGTGCCGGGGTCGATCAGTCCGAAGAGGCGCCCGCTCTTGTTGATGGCCGGATCGCCCTGGACACCGCTCAGGAGGGCCTGGAAGGGCGTGGTGTCGCCACCGCCGTTGCCCCGGAAGTCCACGATGAGCCGGTAGCTCCGATAGCGGCGAAGTACCGCGAGCGCGCGGACAGCGAGCCGCTGGAAACCGTCACCGTTGATGCACTGGTTGTACTTCAGGTACACGGCATGGTCGGCCGGCAGGATCAGCATCCAGTAGGGCGAGCTGCTATGGCGTTCATACAGCGCGGCCGGGACGGTGACCAGCGGCGGAAGTGCCGGACGGTGGCTCCGGAGCACCCGGATCGCCGATAGCCGCACCGTATCCAGCGTGCCCGCGGTGGTGCGCACCGTGAAGGCAGCCGATGCCGGCGAGCGGGCCAGTCCGAGCCAGTTGAGCAACTCAGCATCATTGACCTGCTGCGCTTCCTCCCAGCGAAGTACGCCCACGTCCTGGAAGTCGACCTCAGACCGGAGATCGCTGAGGACCGCGGCAATCGGGTGGCCGTCGATGGACACGAGCTCGGCGCCGAGGAGCTGCCGGTCGCTTGACGGCACCGTTAGCAAGTACAGGTGGCTCCCGAGCCAGCGTGCGGCGATCGGATAGAACGGGGAGGCAGGCAGGTCGAAGGAGGTCTCGTCGTCGTGGATCATGGCGACCATCCGGAGCAGGCCCACGATCACCTGCCCGTTGGTTAACCGCGGGACCTGCGCCGACAGCCGGCCGCCTGCCGCGTCCCACGCAGACCTCCGGATGCTCCCCACGCCATCGACTCGCACCTTTGGCAGTGTCCTGGTCAGGTACGCGATGTCGCGCTGCCACCCCCGGTCGCGGGCCGACGCCGACGGCGGCAAGCCAGCCGCACACGCGGCGACGAGCGCTGCGGCGACCATGATGACCAGCAGCACCCCGAGGCTCACCCGCCAGCGAGGCTGCCGCCGCAACGCCATTGCACCCCGAAGCCCCACAGTGAAGTTTGTAGCATCCAGAGGCCCCGCGAGCCATGTGCCGTGAAGATCCGGTTGACGGTGCGCGCGGAGATAGCCGTCACCGCTAGGCCCTGATCGCCGCGACAGCGGAGTAGATGCCGAGCGCCAGCAATATGGTCCCGGTGATCCGGCTGATCCAGGCCATCGGGAGCAGGTTGAGGCTCTTGGCGCCCATGGTGACAGCGGTAGCGGCGACGGCCCACAGTCCGAGCGTCGCGCCGATGAAGACGAGTATCGGGTTGTAGCGGGCTGCCAGGTTCGCCGCAGTGATCTGCGTAATGTCACCCCACTCCGCCAGGAACACCACGGCGAAGCTAGTCCCGGCGACGCGCCAGAATGTCGCGGGCTTGCCGCCCTGGCGGGCAGCGTCTGTGCCCTCCACCGCATGCGGCCGGACGCTCGTCACCCATAGGTAGGCCGCACCGGCCACGAATAGCGTGGCGACGATCGCATCGACGATCTGCTTCGGGAGCAGGGTCAGCAGCTGGCCGGCCGTGACGGCGATCGCCATGTGCACAGCGAACGCGGCCGCTGCTCCAGCCCAGACCCAGGCTCCGCGGTGCCGCGTGCCGAGGACCAGTGAGGCGAACATCGACTTGTCCGGGAGCTCCGCTAGGAACGTCACCGCGAACGCGATGCCGACGACGCCGAGTGCGAGCACGCTGGGCCTCCGGGACATTTCGGTGGGCCCGGCTCCAGATACGGGAAGCATCTTCGGCCGGAATCACTCAACAGCCGAAGGTCTCGTCCACCACTACCAAGTGGCCCGGTGGCCGGGCGCTTACGCGCCGGTATGTCGGCCAGCCAGCGAGGGACTACTCCCCTTCGCGATCATTGTACCGGGTCGGCTGGCCGGTCTCCGCGGCAGATTCCGCGCTCAGGCTTCATGGTTTCCTTGAGCTTCATGGTTTCGTTGGTCACAAATACGGCCAAGCTAGGACTCAAGATCGCCTAAACCCATGAAATTTCAGCGCCAGCCGGGATTCTTGGTTACATAACCCTGGTCAACCTGCCCGGTAGATGGGGATTAGCCGGTATTAGGACCACGGCCGAGCTGCTGCGCCAGGGCAAGTTGGCCGCGCGACCTTACCCATTCCCGATCCTAATAACGTTCTCGAATATGAGAATAGTGATGTTAGGCTCTGCCTGTGACAGGTTCAGCTGACCTGCTGCTGCATCCGGTGCGGCTGCGCATCCTCCAGGCGTTCCTCGGCGACCGCGCGCTGACAACTTCGCAGCTCAGCGCTGAATTGTCGGACGTCCCCCCGGCTAGCCTGTACCGCCACGTGGCGCGCCTGGTGTCGGCGGGAGTGCTCCAGGTGGTCGCCGAGCGACGCGTGCGCGGGGCCCTCGAGCGGACCTACGTGCTCCGGCTCGCGGCGGCCCGTGTCGGCCTTGACGAGATCGCGGCCATGAGCCCCGAGGACCACCGGCAGATGTTCCGGGCATTCACCGCCGGGCTCCTGGCCGACTTCGATCGCTACCTGCAGCGCGACCGCGTCGACCTGGTCATGGATGGCGTGAGCTTCGGGATCGAGGGCTTCTGGCTCGACGACACGGAGTTCCGCGAGCTGCTGCTTGACCTCTACAAAGTCCTGCAGCCTCGGCGGGTCAACCTCCCGAAGCCCGGCCGGCGGCGGCGCCTGCTCGCGTCGGTGCTGCTCCCCGGGGACGAGACGCCAGACCGCGACGAGACGCCAGACCAGGACGAGAAGACGGGCGGGTCATGAACTACGCGAGCGCGCTTGGCCATGGGCATCCGCTCTTGCACATCTTGCCGGCGCTGGTGCCCGCGCTCGTGCTGATCCTGGGCCTCGATGCCTTCTGCCTGATCAACCTGGCCCGATCAAAGTCGGTCAGGAACGCGCCGAAGCTCGCCTGGGTCATCGTCATACTCGCGGTCAGCGCGCCGATTGGAGCGCTCCTGTACTTGTTCTTCGGCATGGACCGCAGCGCCCGGGAGCGCGGCAACGCGCCAGCGGGCGCCGTCCGTCCGTCCGCGCCGCCCGCTGTGCTTCCGGTAGTGACAGGAGGGACGCCGGCTGGTAGCCGCCTGATCGTCACTACCGCTGGTCTCACCAAGGATTACGGCGGGAACGGGCTCTTCGGCGTCGATCTCGCTGTCCCGCTCGGGTGTGTCTACGGACTGGTAGGCCTGAACGGCGCCGGCAAGACGACGCTGCTGTCCATCCTGTCCGCGACGCGGCGGGCTGGCGTGGGCACCGTGACCATGGCCGTCGACCGCCGCCGAGTAGCGGTGTGCCCCGACGTCCCGGCTTTCGAGCCATGGCTCACGGCCAGCGAGGTCGTCGACCTGGCGCGGACCTTGGTCGCGCCGGAGCTCGATGACAGCGCGGTCGCGGCGGCGCTGCAGACCGCAGGGCTCGCAGATTCGGCGGACCGCCGGGTTGGCGGGTTCTCGCGCGGCATGATCCAGAGGCTGGGGCTCGCCTGCGCACTGGTGAGCGATCCCGAGCTGCTGATTCTCGACGAGCCGACATCTGCGCTCGACCCAGTCGGCCGGGCGGACATGCTCGACCTGGTCGCCAGGATGCGCGGCCGGCGGACAGTGATCTTCTCCAGCCACATCCTGGCCGACGTGCAGCGAGTCGCCGACCACGTCGGCATCCTGCGCGATGGCCGCCTCCTCTATCAGGGCACGGCGCGGGAGCTCATCGACACTTATCTCACCCCCCGGTGGCTGATCCGCATCGCCGGGAACGCCGAGCCGGTAACCGCTGCCCTGGCGTCAGCAGACTGGGCGACGAGCGTCGAAGCGGCAGCTCCGGACGTCATCAGGGTGGACGCCACCAGCATGGAGGCCGGCGAGCGCGGCATCCCGGCCATCATCGCCGCCTGCGGCGCCAGGCAGGTATCGTGCGAGCCGGCTGCGGCCGACCTGGAGTCCGCATTCCTGGCGCTCACCGGCGCTGAATAGGAGTGGTCATGACTACAACCGTTAGCCGTCGAAGTCGGTCAGGCCGGATGAGTGCCAGGCGCATGAACCAGAGGCTGATGAACCACGGGCGGATGAACCACGGGCGGATGAGCCTGTGGCGACTGGAGTGGCTACGCCTGATCCGGACGCCGCGCGCCATCTCCCTTGCCGCCGTATTCCTGCTCACCGGCCTTGCCGAACCGATTCTGACGAAGTACGAGAGCAAGATCTTCGCCCACGTGGGTAACGGCGTACGGATCAGCGCGCCTCCGCCGACCGCCGCCGACGGATTGAACTCCTACGTCACCGAGGCGCTGCTCGTCGGCCTGATCCTGGTCGTAGTGCTCGCGGCCGGAGCGCTCACGTTTGACGCTAGCCAGGGCCGGGCGATCTTCCTCCGTACGCGGGTCGCGAGTTGCTGGCAGTTGCTGGCGCCGCGCGTGGCTGTGTCGGCAGCGGCCGCCGCCGTGGCGTACCTGGTCGGCACGCTCGCAGCCTGGTATGAGGTGACCCTGCTGCTCGGATCGCTGCGCCCGGGTCAGGTACTGGCCGGCGTGCTTTGCGGAGCTATCTACCTGGCTTTCGCGGTGGCCGTGACCGCGTTCGCCGCGTCGCTGGCGCGCAGCACGATCGCGACGGCCGGAATCGCGTTCATGGTTCTGCTGGCCCTCCCGATCCTCGGCGCCGTGCAAGTGATCGCGCGGTGGCTGCCGAGCGCCCTGGTCAGCGCTCCGGTCGACATTGTGAATAGGACGCACCAGATCGGTTACTTCTGGCCAGCTTTCGTCGTCGCGGCAGCTGCGAGCGCGGCCGCACTGGCCGCCGCGACGCATCGGCTCAACGCCAGGGAGGTCTGACGCAGCACGGGAGCGAGTCGGTGAGTGACGCGCTCGGCCGGATAGTCTGCGACGCGTGCGCGAGCAGACGATCGAGGGGTTCCTGGCCGACCTGGCGGCGCGGACTGCCGCTCCCGGTGGCGGCGCTACGGCCGCACTGCACGCGGCGCAGGCGGCGGCGCTGCTGGCCATGGTCGCGCGGTACTCCGACGGGCCGAAATTCGCGGATGACGCCGACGCCATCGAGTCAGTGCGCGCCGAAGCGGACCGGCTGCGCGAGTCGTGCGCTGACCTGATCGCTGCCGATGCCGCGGCGTTCGGCGCTGTCGCTGCCGCCTACAAGCTGCCGAAGGACACGGTCGAGCTGGCCAACCTGCGCACGGAGGCAATCGCCGAGGCCTTTGCCGGGGCCGCCGAGCCGCCGGCTGCGGTCATCGCTGCCGGGACTCAGCTGGTGGAGTTGGCTGAGGTCCTGCGCCCCATCGGGAATCGCAACGTGATCGCGGATGTCGCGGCGGCGGCCGAGGCGATTCGGGCAGCGGCTGCGACCGCGCGGATCAATGTCGAAGTGAACCTCGCCGGCATCACCGACCCGGCGCAGCGGGCCCGGTTTGCCGAGGTGATCGATGTCGTCGATGGGCTCGAGGCGAGGGCTACCCGCGTCTCCGCCGCGGTTCGCGCAGAGGTTGCCCCGTGACTGCCCGATCCCTCGGCGGGAAGGAGGTCGCCGCGGGGCTGCGCGCCGCCGCGTCGGAGGCGTTGTCCGAGTGCGGGGCCGCTGGCATCACCGTACGGCTCGCGATCGTCGTCGCGACGCGCGAAGAGTCCGCCGCCTGGTACGTCCGGTCGCTCGGAGCCGCCGCGGCCCGGCTCGGCATCGAAGGTGACGTCAGCGAGCTGCCGCCCGACGCCACGGCGGCAGACATCACGGCCGTGCTCGGCGCCCTGTCCGCCGATGCCGGGATAGCCGGGATCGTGCTCCAGACGCCGCTGCCAGCGGGGCTGGCTGCGGCTGAGATCGCCAGCGCTATCGATCCGGCGAAGGACGTCGACGGCGCCAACCCGGTGTCGCTCGGCCGGCTGATGGCCGGACTGCCGGCGTTCGCGCCGGCCACCGCGAGGGCCGTCCTGGAGTTGCTGGACTATCACAGCGTCGAGCTGGACGGTCGCCGGGCGGTGGTCGTCGGCCGGTCACTCGTCGTCGGCAAGCCGTTGGCCATGCTGCTGCTGGCCAGGAACGCAACCGTGACAGTCTGCCACTCGCGTACCCCGGATTTGGCCGGCGTCACCAGCACGGCCGACGTACTGGTGGTCGCGGCCGGGCGGCCCGGCCTCATCACGGCGAGACACGTCCGGCCGGGTGCGGTCGTCGTCGACGTGGGCACGAACACGGCCGCCGACGGCAGGCTCGTCGGCGATGTCGAGGCCGTTTCTGTCGCCGCGGTCGCCGGCGGGCTGTCCCCGGTACCCGGCGGTGTCGGCCCGGTCACGACGGCACGGCTGCTGCTCAATTCCGTGATGGCGGCGGGCGCCGCCCGACATTAGGCCGGCCCGCGGGCCTCACTCAATGGGCTGCCTGGCAATCAGCGGAGGCTCCCGGCCGGCCAGCAGCCAGCCGCCGGCCGTGGCGACCAGCGGCAGCCCGACCAGCAGGATCAGCACGTCGGCCAGCGGCACGTCGCCGAACAGGGCGGACAGGCTGGCATGCGCCCAGGCCAGACTGACGATCAAGGCGAAAGCCATGCCGAGGACCGCGCCGAGCAGGCCTAGCGCGGCCGCCGTCGCCGCAGTGATCGTCCGACGCGTGGAGGTGCTGGCCCCGGCTGCGGTGAGCGTGCGCAGGTCCCGCGCGGTCTCGCTGCGGATCAGGCCGACGGACGCGGCCAGCACGCCGAGCGCGATCACGATGCCGAGCACCGTGCCGAGGTCGGCGATCTCGCCGAAATCCGCCCCGCCCGAGGCGATCTCGAGCGGTGCCTGGTAGGCAAGTACGACGTGTCGCGCGGCTCTGATCTGCGTGGCGGTGAGCGGGTCGGGTGCCTGGATCAGCCACCCGACTAGTTGGGTCTGCAGGTGGTACTTGTGCACTGCGTACTCGGTGATCACGGTGTTCGGCGCGTCGGTGCCGCTGGGCAGGGTGCTGACCGTCTGCATCGTGGGGTTAGCCACGCAGTCGTTACTCAGCGTGCAGGACGGACCGCCGTTTCTACCGTGCTCGCTTCCGTCGGGCTCGCTTCCGTTGCTGGAACTCTGCCAGATCATCTCCATGTGCCGCAGGCCTGCAAGCCCTGTCCGCGCGGTGAGAATGTCGGTGCCGCGAGCGACCTGGCTGGCCCTGATCCCGTACGTGACGAGCAGCTGCGGGGTGGCCACGTACACGGAACCGGTGAAATTGCTGTGGGGTGGCGTGCCCGCCTGGGACAGCATGGCGACGGATTCCATCGGCACCGCGGACCGCGCGTGCAGGCTGGTGGCCAGACGATTTAGCTGCATGCTCAGGCTGGCCTGCTGGGCGCTGGTGAGCAGCATCATCATGCCGGGGGACGGGCTCCGCCCCGCGACGACGACGAGCTGGCTGCTGGACAGGTTGGGGCCGGACGGGCCGAGCGGGTTGGCGGACCGCTCGCTGCCGACGAGGCAGATCACCATGGCCAGGAACACGGCGAACGTGACCGCTGCCAGCGCGGCACCGGACCTGGCCCGGTAGCGGATCAGGTCGCGCAGCGCGATCCGGATCGCGACCGGGAGCCGCTGGCCGGCCCCAGCGGCCAGCACGCTGATGGCCAGCGGGGCGAGCAGGATGATGCCGGCGATTACGCCGACCAGGCCGCCCAGCAGGAGCAGCGGGGGCCTGCCCCGGCCTCCGCCAGGCGGCCCGGCTAGGCCGCCGGCGAACGCCAGGAAGAAAAGGCCGACCGCGAACACGATGACACCCGGCAGGGCGGAGCGGTGCACCGCCTTCGGCGGCGCGGGGCGGCCCGACAGCGCGGCCACCACCGGCACTTCGGCCATCGTCTTAGCCGGGCGGCGGGAGGCCAGCACCGACGTCGCGATCGCGAACAGGACTCCGATGGCGAACGCCCACCACGGCAGGTTGGCCGCATCGACCGCGTGGCCGGTGGTCTGCTGCAACGTCGGCGCGTAGGCGAACCAGGCGGCGAGGCCGACCGCCGCCCCGCCAAGCGCAGCGGTCACGCCGACTACCAGGCCGTTGACGATCATGACCAGGCGGAGGTTGCGTTCGGTCGCGCCGATCGCGCTGAGCATGCCAAGGGCACGGAGCCTGCGCTGGGCCATTACGGAGAAACTGGCTACCGACACCAGGCCGATGAACGCAAGGCCGAGTACCTCGACCACCAGGATGAGCGTGGCCTGCGGGAATCCGCTCTCGTGGCTAGTGGGAACGCTCAGCATCGCCTTCGGCGCGCCGGGGAGCGTTACGTCGCCGTTGCTGGTCGCAAGGCGTGCCGCGGCCGGGCCGAGCAGCATGATCACCTGGCTCGGGTGCCTGACCTGGCCTGGGGCGACCAGCGCGAACTCATCTGCCAGATTGCTCGGGTCCTGCACCATGCCGGTCACCCGCCAGGTCCTGCCGGCGGCCCGCCAGGTGCCGCCGACACGCGTGCCGTACAGGGTCGCGACCTGGCTGGTCAGCGCGACCTGACCGGGACCGGCCGGGTATGCGCCGCTGACCAGGTTGAGCAGCGGACCGTTAAAGTGACCGCGCGGCTTCTCAGAGCGGAGCTGCACAGACTGAGTGGTGCCGGTGGCGATTTTCTGATTCTCAATGACATCTGCCGGGCCCCAGCGGCGCTGAATGGTGGCAATGTCGCCGGCCAGGTGCGGGTCGCTGCCGGGCAGCGTGGCCGTCGCGGCAGCCGTGCCGTACGTAACCTCATTGGGGTTAGGGAGTTGCACGTTCGTGACGACGCTTGCGCCCCAGATCGTGGCCGCGACCGCCACGGTGAGCAGGCCGAGCACGAGCAGCTGCTGGCGCCATTCGCGGCGGAACAGCCGCCAGCCCCACCGAAACACCGCGCGGCGCGCGACGATGCCGCTGCCCGCGCCCGCGTCCAGGTCGGGGGGGTCGCGCAGGACGGTGTTCACCGGATCTCCTCAGGCGTGAGGAGGGATTCTGGGCCAGGCGGCCGGGTGGTTTGGCCGGTCACCCGCCCGTCGCGCAGGACTACCACGCGGTCGGCCCAGGCGGCCAGCTGCGCGTCGTGGGTCACCACCACCGCGGCCACGCCCCGCTGGCATGCCTCGTGCAGCAGCCGCATCACCTCGTCCGCGTTCACCGAGTCCAGGGCCCCGGACGGCTCGTCGGCCAGCAGCAGGCGGCGGTCCCCCACTACCGCACGGGCGATGGCGACCCGCTGCCGCTCGCCGCCAGATAGCTGATCGGGGAACCGGGCGGCCCGGTCAGCCACGCCGAGCGCTTCCAGCGCGGCCAGTCCGGCCGCGCGCGCCGTCGGCACCGCGACGCCGTCCAGTTCCAGCGGCAAGGCGGCGTTCTCGATGGCGGTCAGCCCCGGCAGCAGATTGAAGTCCTGGAAGACGTAACCGATCACTCGGCGCCGCAGCCGGGCCTTGCGGCCCGGCGGCATCCCCCCCAACGCCATGCCGCAGATCAGGACGTCCCCGCTCGTGGGTTCCTCCAGGCTCCCGGCGATGGTCAGCAGCGTGGATTTGCCCGACCCACTGGGTCCCATCACCGCCACCATCTCCCCGGCCTGCACCGACAGGTCCACGCCATCAAGCGCGTGCACCTTGGCCGGCTCCTGACCGTAGGTCTTGGACACGCCGCGCAGCTGCAGCACGCTCATCGCCGCGCTCCCGCCTTCCCCGCCCACGACCGGCCGGCTCATCGCCGCACCCCCAGCCGGCGAAGTTGCGGAACCTGAGCGGGGACGGGGCCAGGCCGGGAAGGCTCGGCAGCGGCCCGTCTGAGCCGCGCATCGGCGGCATCCAGCCACCGGATCACGGCATCCAGCCGGAACAACTCGGCATCCACCACCAGCGCCAGGCCCAGATCATCCCGGGCCTCGCCCTCTTTCAGCCTCGTCCACTGCTGCATCAGCTCCAGCAGGTACAGGCGGTGCGCCTGGATCAACTCATGCGCGTCGGTACCCGGCAGCCGCTGCGCCACCAGGACCTTCATAACCAGCTCGTCCCGGGGCGGGGACGTCAGGTCCGGCGGCGTGCGCAGCCAGGCAGCCAGCGCCTGCTCACCGCGGGATGTGATCCGGTACCGCTTCTGCGGTCCGTCTTGCGCGGTACCGTCGGATTCCGCCAGCCCGTCACGTTCCAGCCGGCCCAGGGTCTTGTACACCTGACCCACGTTCAGCGGCCACACCTCACCGGTCCCGGCCTCGAATTCCTCCCGCAGCTGGAGCCCGTACTTGGGTCCTTCGGCCAGCAGCGCGAGCAGCGCGTGCGGGACACTCACGAGACCACCATGCCAAGCATCATGCCGAGCATAATACTCGGCATAACAAGCTCAGGGAAGGCAGACTTTGCTCGCCCCTGGAATGGGTCGTCTAGGCCGAGTCCAGACCGGTCAGGAACGCGATCAGGCCGCTGAAGTACGTGTGCTGGTCGTCGTACATGGCCATGTGACTGCCGTCCGGGCAGTACAGATAGCGTCCGGCAGGCAACCGTCCGGCCATCATTTCCATGAAGGCCGGGTCCATGGTGTCGTGCCGAGCGCCGATGACTAGCGCGGGCACGCTGATAGTGGCTAGGTCCTCGGTCCGGTCCCACCCGGCCAGGCTCGCCTCGCTGCTAATACCCAGCTCGCTCGGGCCCTGCATGGACACGTAAATGGCCGGATTGATGTGCGCAAAGCCGCGGTTGGCTGGGTCCGGCCAGTCTTCGTGCGGCATCCGCAGCACGTGATGGACGTAGTGCTGCTCGATGAGGAGCTCCATGTAGCGTGGATCCTCAATCTGGCCCGCAGCTTCCAGCGCCTTGATCTCGGCGAGCGCGCCGGCGTCCATCGCCGGCATTAGCACCTGTTCTGCGTAGGCGTTGTAGGCAGGCACGCTGGACATCATGCTGGAGATCACCAGGCCGCGCAGGTGCCGCTGGTACTTCAGGGCGTACTCGATCGCAAGGATGCCGCCCCACGAGTGGCCGAACAGCACAAAGTTCTCGGGCCCGAGGCCGAGGGCCTGGCGGACCTGCTCGACCTCCTCGACGAACCTGTCAACCTCCCACAGGGACGGCTCGTCCGGCTGGTCGCTGAATCCGGATCCGAGCTGGTCGTAGTAGTAGTACTCGATGCCGGCCGCGGGCAGGAAGCTGTCGCATGCTTCCAGGTATTCGTGCGTCGCGCCGGGGCCGCCGTGCAGCAGCAGGACCTTCAGGCGCGGATTATTGCCGGTGCGCTTCACCCACACCCGGAACTTCCCGACTGGAGTGTCGATCGGGATCAGCCGCGATCCGCCGCTCAGCTCATCCGTGCGGCCCGAGTAGTCCAGGTACTCACTGGCTGGTGTCATGCTGCGCTCCTTTGCCCGCTCTGCTTCACGACATGCTGCCGTGCGTCGGCTGACACGTCCACTGCGAGCACTTCGCTGGCGCTCAGGCCGCGGTGCTTAGCCAGGTCGGCGCAACTCGACGAAGGCACCCGTGACACGCGCACCGAGGCCCGTCAGCAGGCAGTGCGACGCGCGATTGCCGGCGTCGGCCTCGGCGGTGACTGCCGCCACGCCCGCGTCCGCCAGCGGGGCGAAGGCGCTGGCAATCAGTGCCCGGCCGAGGCCGCGGCGGCGATACGGCCTGCGCACGCCTACGCAGCCCAGCCGGCCGTAGCGCTGGCCTGGCAGCGCCTTCCACACCCGCGCCAGGCCGACGTAGGCGGTGCCGTCGAGGGCGATGCAGTAGGTCTGCGGATCGAACGACGGCGAGTCGTAGGTCTCCGCCCGGAACCACGCGGGGTCTGGCCGCCAGCCATCGGAGCCGGGGATGTCTGCGCGGATCGCGCAGTCGAGGTCCATCAATCGGCCGAGCTCGCTCTGATCGGCTGTCACGACGAGGATCCCGGCCGGTACCTGCGCGTCGAGCCGCGTGACCGGGATCTCGTACGCGTTCTCTGTACGGTGCCGCGCGAATCCGGCCTGGGCCAGCTCGACCAGCGTTGCGGTCTCCGTCGCGTCCACGGTCGCGAAGCACTCCCCCGCGATCGCCGCGGTGAGCGGCACCAAGGCGTCCTCCCGGCAGTTGTCGAAGTACAGCCGGTGCCGGCCGTCTGGCGCTCGCCAAGGATGCACAGCGCCGACAACGTCAGGCCCGTCGAAGGCCAGCCAGTGCTCGCGATCGGTGCCGTGATAGTCGTCATCGTTTCGGAGCTGCTGCTCTGGCTCGCCTGTCCAGGCGGCGAGCGCCTCGAACTCCCCGGCGAACATCCTGATCTGCAGGCCCACGCGGCGACGGTAACAGGCCGGGATCTGCCCGATCGAGCGAGTTTTCGGCCGTCGGGCTAACTCAGGCTCTGGGCGCGTACGCGGCGCACTGTCCTGGCGATGAACACCGAGGCTACCCAGATTACGAACGCCCACTGGCTGTTAGACACCAATGCCACTGGGATCGACACCGCGAACGTAGCTGCAACGGCCAGATACGCCGCCTCGTCGACTCTGGTTGTTGGCGCGGGCGCGCCCGCGCGGAGCAGGTGGCTTCCGCGGATGTGCATGCTCATCGCCAGGAACGCCAGGATAGTCAGGATCTGGATGACCGCGTAGATCGCGAAGCGCGCGCCGAATGCGCCGTTGCCCGCTATCAGCTTCGTCGCCACCGGCGTGATGATGATCATCAGCAGCCAGAACATGTTGATGGTGATGAGGCGGTTATCGATCCGCACCACGTTCCGGTACAGCCGGTGGTGGGAGCGCCAGTGATTCGCGATGACGAGGAAGCTGATCAAGAACGCGAGATACGCGTCGACGTGCGCCCCTAGGTTCGTGAGAATGGCGTGCGGTGTGACTCCGTAAGGAACTGGCAGCGCCAGGGCGAGCAGCGTAATCGCGATGGCGACCACGGCGTCCGAGAAGAAGACGAGCCGCTCGGCCGAGACGAGGTCGACGTCTGAGCGCTCGCCGCCTGCGTCAACGTCGCCGTCGGTCTGATCGGTCATGGATTGCCAGGGCCTTCCCGGTTTTTGCTTGGACTTGGCACGTTACTGCCTTGCAGCAGGCTGAGGAACTCGGCGGCGTCTTTGACCCTGGCGACGCACGCGCGTGTCGCTGGCGGCACGAATCCGGCATCGGTCAGCGCGTCCAGCATGTTGGCGAGCGGATCCCAGAATTCGCCGACGTCGACTAGCGCTACTGGCTTGGCGTGCAGGCCGATCTGCTGCCACGTCAGGATCTCGAACAGCTCGTCGAGCGTGCCGAGTCCGCCGGGCAGCGCCGCGAAGGCATCGGCGAGCGCGCCCATCAGCGCCTTGCGTTCATGCATGGTGCTGACGACCTCCATCCGGCTTAGGCCTGGATGGGGTATCTCCGCGGCGAACAGGCCGCCGGGAATGACTCCGATGACCTCACCACCCGCGGCGAGCGCTGCGTCGGCTAGCGCGCCCATCATGCCGACGCTCGCGCCGCCGTAGACGATGCCGACGCCGGCCATTGCGAGTCCGCGACCGAAGTCGGCTGCGGCAGCGGCATACTCGGGCCGGTTGCCGGTGGAGCTGCCAAGGAAAACGGCGACCCGCATTACCAGACATCCGGCGCCGATGCCCTGGCCGCGAAGTCCCGCAGCGCCCGCAGGAAGTCGATCTCGCCGAACGCGGGCCAGTAGGCGTCGCAGAAGTGCAGGTATGCCCCGGTGCTCTGCCACAGCAGGAAGTTGGACATGCGCTGCTCGCCACTGGTCCTGATGATCAGATCTGGCTCGGGCTGGCCGTCGCCGGACAGGTGCCTGGCAATGTCATCCTCGGTCACCTTGCCAGCCAGTTCAGCTAGCTCGGTGCCCGCCATGGCCTGCTCGAGCAACAGCGAGCGGACGGCTTCGGCGATCTCCTGCCGTCCGCCGTACCCGACGCACAGGGTGACATGCGAGCCGGTGGCGCAGACCCGGCTCGCTTCGGCCGCGTCCTTCAGCGAGCGGGCCGTGCTGGCAGGCAGCATGTCCACGAGCCCGGCGATGTGCACCTGCCACGGCGGGTCCGCGGTGGCGACCCTCGTGACGACGATCTGCTCGATGATGTTCATCAGGGCCGCGACCTCGGCATCGTCTCGCCTGGCCAGGTTCTCGGCCGAGCAGATAAAGACGGTAACGTGCCGAATGCCCGCCGCCTGGCACCACGACAGCGCGTCCCAGATGTGCTCAGCGCCGTGCCGGTGGCCTTCGCTCGGGCTCGCCAGTCCCGCCTGCCTCGCCCAGCGCCGGTTACCGTCGATGATCAGCCCGATGTGCCGGGGCAAAGGCCCTCCGGCCAGCTGGCGGCGCAGCCGCCACCGGTAGAGGCGGACGGCGAGTTTGCGGAGCGGCACGCCGCCGAATCTAGCCTGTGGCCGCGACGAAGGTCCAGGCACCCGCGCCCAAGCACAGCCGGGCGACGGCAGCGCCGCTAGCCGAGGGTATGGCTGCGGCCGCGGAACTCGGCTACGACGTCGTCGCCGCGCCGGACGGTGACGTCGTAGATGCCGTTGCGCCCGTACCGTGCCCGCTCGATGGCCGTCGCTGTGAGGATGTCGCCCTCGCGGACAAGGGCGATGAAGCTGATGTCGGCGCCAGCGGCGACGGTGGCCGGGCCGTCGCTGTTGCACGCACAAGCAAAGGCCGTGTCGGCCAGCATGAACACGTACCCGCCATGGCCGATGGAGTGGCCGTTCAGCATCTGGAGGGCAACTCGCATCTGGACGACCGCAGTGCCCCGGCCGACGTGCAGCAGCTCCATGCCGAGTCCGCGAGACGCCTGGTCGGCTGCGAACATCGCGGCGGCAGGCCCGCGCGGGATCTCGCGGCCCTGCTCGTCTGCTGACGGCAGTCCCAGCATGCGGCGCTCCAGGTCGGGTGTACGTCGGGCGCAGGCCCGGTGATCCATGGTAAGACCCAGGCGGTGGCCGCGGGCATTACTGTGCTGATCATGGTCACCTACCGTCAGCCTGGCACCGTGCTCACCGACCGGACTTTCAGTGTCCCGCTAGATCACGCAAATCCCGCCGGCGAGCAGATCACTGTCTTTGCCCGCGAGGTCGTCGCGGTCGGCAATGAGTCGGCGGCGCTGCCCTGGCTGGTGTTCCTGCAGGGAGGTCCAGGCTTCGGCTCGCCCCGGCCGGTTGGCCGGGACAGCTGGCTCGACCGGGCGCTGCAGGAGTACCGGGTCCTGCTGCTGGACCAGCGCGGCACCGGCCGGTCTACCCCAGCGACTCGGCAGACCCTGGCTCGGTTCCCCGACGCGGCGGCCCAGGCCGGCTACCTGGCGCATTTCCGCGCCGACTCCATAGTCGCCGACGCTGAGCTGATCCGCCCAGAGGTCACGGGCGGCGAGCCATGGAGCGTGCTCGGGCAGAGCTTCGGCGGCTTCTGCACGGTTACCTACCTGTCAAATGCGCCTGGCGGACTGCGCGAGGCGTTCATCACCGGTGGGCTGCCGGGCCTGTTCGCCACGGCCGATGACGTCTACCGGCTGACGTACCGGGCTGTGGCCGCGAAGAACCGGGCGCATTATCAGCGGTACCCGGGGGACGTCGATGTCGCGCGCCAGGTGGCGCGGGCGCTGGCCGCCCGCCCGGCGACGCTGCCCGGGGGCGGGATCCTGACCGTCGAGCGCTTCCAGACGCTCGGCCAATTGCTCGGCTCGAGCACAGGCTCGCACACGCTGCACTATCTGCTCGAGGACCCCTTCGCAGGCGGAGAGCTGAGCGATGCATTCCTGGTCGCTGTTGAGACGGAGCTGTCGTACGCGTCGGCGCCGCTGTACGCCCTGGTCCACGAGGCCTGCTACGCCCAAGGCGCGGCGACGAGGTGGTCAGCGCAGCGGGTGCGGGCCGAGTTCAGCGAGTTCGCGCCGGAGGCGGCGATCGAGGGTGACGCCCCGCTTTTGTTTACAGGCGAGATGGTCTACCCCTTCGTGTTCGACCACGATCCGGCGCTGCGGCCGCTGGCGGAGGCGGCCGATCTGCTGGCCGAGCGCGCTGACTGGTCGGCGCTCTACGACCCTGATCAGCTGGCCCGCACCGATGTCCCCGTAGCCGCGGCGATCTACTTCGACGACATGTACGTGCCCAGGGAGCTGTCGCTGGAGACCGCCGCCCGGATACGCGGCCTGCGGTACTGGATCACCAATGAGTTCGAGCATGACGGCCTTCGAACCGGCGAAGGCCGGGTGCTTGACCGGCTGATCGGACTGGCCAGGGACACGGCCGGCTGAATGAACGGCTGAATGACCGGCTGAATGAGCAGTGCGGTGCTGCCTGGCCGTTAGGCTGGCCCGATGATGATGCGGACCTGCCTATGCCTGATCAGGCGTCATGCCGACGGCGGCCCCGAAGTGCTGCTCGGACTCAAGAAGTCCGGCTTCGGCGCCGGCAAGTGGGTCGGGCTTGGCGGTCACATCGAAGAAGGCGAGAAGCCGGTCGCCGCGGCCGTGCGCGAGGTGGCCGAGGAATCGGGACTGGTCGTGTCGGCTGACTCGCTTCAGCACCGCGCGAGCATCGAGTTCAGGTTCCCGGCGCGGCCGTCCTGGGACCAGACTGCCGATGTCTTCGTGACGTCGGTGTACCAGGGTGACGCGGCCGAGTCCGACGAGGTCGCGCCCCGGTGGTTCGCCGAGGACGCACTGCCGCTGGCGCTGATGTGGGATGACGCCAAGTACTGGCTGCCGAGCGTGCTGGTCGGCGAGCACCTCGACGTGGTGATCACGTTCGCCGACGACTGCGCAACAGTGGCTAGCATCGAGCCCGAGCTCCCGGCGTGGCCCGGCCGGCCGGGCCAGCCCCGCTAGCCCTGGGCCCGCGGGCCGAGGCTACTGATAAGAGATCAGTACCGGCGCCGGACGGTGCCTGATGGTCCGTACCGGGCCCAGCATCGGGGTGTCCTTGGTGTAGAAGTCCTTCCAGCCGAAGTAGACGCCCTTGGGGGCGTTGGCAACCACGGCCTGCCAAGTCTGCATCTTGGTGCGCGGCGCGCCCTGTCCGTCCATGTTGATGACGATGGCGAGGTCATCGTGGCGCGTGTTGAGGCGCTGGATGCCCCGGATCATGGTGAGCCGGAACTCGTGCAGCTCCAAAAGCTTCTGTGGCAGGTGGTACTTCGCCGTGAGCCCGGCCAGCCAGTTGACCACTTGGTTGACCTCGGTGACGCTGACGCTGCCGATCTGGCGGAGGGGAAGCTGGCCTGGCCGGAGCTTCCACTCCGGGTCCAGGGCCAGCCCGACGTTAGGCAGCTCAAGCAGCGACTGGTATCTCTTGGCCTGCGCCAGCAGGCTGGCGCGGCCGGGCTGCAGGTCGAGCGTCACGTACATGCCGGCCTTGCTCGCGGCGGTCACCCACGGGCGCAGCGACTTGATGCTCGACTCAAAGGAGTACGTGCCCGATCGGCCAGGCGAGGCCTGGGCGACGGTCGCGATGATCTCGAAGGCCGGAATCACGGGCACCTTGCTGAGCGCCGCGTACTGGGCGGCCGTTGACTTGGCCCGCGCGATGCTCGCGGTCAGGCCCTGGTGGCCGAGGACACCGAGCGCCGGCGTGCCAGGGGTCCCATACAGGGCGACGATGCGGCGGCCAGGGAACAGGACCTGGCCGCCACCGGGCAGCTGCACGCCGGTCTCGGCGACAGCGACCCTGGCGCTGAGCAGGCTGGCAGATCCGAAGCCGGCGCCGACAGCGACCACGCGCTGAGGCCTCGACGCGGCCAGGGCTCTGATGACGGTTTTGTCGGCACGCGGGTCATAGCCGGGCAGATCGATCACGCGGGCGCCCGCAGCCCGGGCGGTGGCCGTGGCGGCGCTCGCGAGCGCCGAGGCCTCGGTCGAGCCGCCGGTGTGCACCAGCACTGCGACGTTGCGCAGAGGCGCGGCCGCCGTCGTCACCGGCAGCGCCGTCGCCGCGGTGACCAGGTGGACGCCTGGCAGGTCGGCCGCGATGGAACGGCGGGCCACCCCGACGGCGAGCACAGCGGACGGAGCCAGCGCCCTGATCGTGCCTCGCAGCGCCGCCATTTCCGGGGCCGTGGCGATGGCGGGCAGGAGCAGCACCGGTGCGTGCGCGCTACGGGCAATGGAGGTAGCCGTCATAGCGTCTATGGGGCTGGCAGTGCTCGCCACGACGACGGCTGGCGCTGTCGCGAGCAGGGCGCGTGCCAAGCCCGCGCTGGCGATTGCGGGCGACCCGGTTACGACGGAAGCCGCCGCCTGGGGTTGGCGGGCGCGTGCGGCGACAGCAGCGGCTGGCTGGCCGGACGCCCGTACCGCGACGAGGCCTGCGGTTGTGATGGCCGCCGCCAGCAGGACGAGCCCAACGACCATCCAGCCGGCCGGCGACGGGCTCCGGAGCCGACTTGGCCGAGTGTCGAGTACCTGGACACTTTGCTGCGCCATCGCGATCCTTCATCGTGAAGACTGCCCGTGCCCGCATGGGATGCGGGCCACGCCGCGGGGCGGCGCATCGCGATAATGGCAGACCGATAAGGACCTGCGGGCTTAGCCAAGGGTTATCTTACGGGTAATAACGATCGTCCGTGTCATCCATTTTCGGGTGGCTGATTTAGCATCGTCACCGCAGCTCATGACCGGATATGTCAGCGCGACACCCTTTTTCTAGATTTCTCCTGACTGCATTTCAGGCGATGATTTCGCAACCCTGTGAGCGAGATTTGGACGGTAATTCATTGCATCGGCGCCGGCCTCCGCTGAGCGGTCAGGGACTGACCCGCACGATAGGTAGTTGCCAACAAGCAACCTTCTCGCTGTAGGCTGGTGAAGCGTGGGCGCGATATCGCGGCGGGAGCCGACTCAGCTACCAGCGTCCGGCGGGCAGCCGGACCGGTATAGGTGGATAGCCCTTTCCAACACCACGCTGAGCATGACGATGGCTACCATCGACGGCTCCATCGTGATCATCGCGATGCCGGCCATCTTCCGCGGTATCCACCTCAGCCCGCTCGCCCCCGGCAACATCACATATGTCCTGTGGATGATCATGGGCTACCTGCTGGTGCAGGCGGTGCTGGTAGTCACTTTGGGCAGGCTCGGCGACATGTTCGGCCGGGTCAAGATCTACAACCTCGGCTTCGTTGTCTTCACGCTCGCGTCGATCGCGCTCTCCCTTGATCCCCTGACCGGCGGCCACGGCGCACTGTGGCTGATCGGCTGGCGGATGGTGCAAGCCTTCGGCGGTGCCATGCTCATGGCCAACTCTGCCGCGATCCTGACTGACGCGTTCCCGGCCAATAAGCGCGGGATGGCGCTCGGCATCAACCAGATCGCCGGCATCTCGGGGCAGTTCGTCGGGCTGCTGCTCGGTGGTCTGCTCGCTGCATGGGACTGGCGCGCGGTGTTCTGGGTCAACGTCCCGATCGGCGTCTGGGGCACCGTCTGGGCCTACCGCAGCCTGCGCGAGATCGCCACCACGAAGCGCGCCCGGATCGACTGGGCGGGCAATGTCCTGTTCGCGATCGGCGCGACCGCCCTGCTCGCGGCGATCACGTACGGCATCCAGCCCTACGGCGGGCGCGCGACCGGCTGGACTAACCCGCTGGTGGTCGCCGGCCTGACCGGCGGTGTTGTCTTCCTCATCGTGTTCTGCATCGTGGAGACCAAGATCGCAGAGCCGATGTTCCGGATGGGACTGTTCAAGATAAGAGCATTTGCAGCCGGGAACGCGGCCAGTCTCATGAGTTCCATGGCTCGCGGCGGACTCCAGTTCATGCTGGTCATCTGGCTCGCTGGCATCTGGCTGCCGCTGCACGGCTATGACTACAAGGTCACGCCCCTGTGGGCAGGCATCTACATGCTGCCGCTGACCGCAGGCTTCCTGATCGCCGGGCCTATCTCCGGTTACCTGTCAGACCGCTACGGCTCGCGCCTGTTCGCGACCGCCGGCCTGCTGGTGGCCGCCTGCGGCTTCACGGGGCTGATGCTGCTGCCCATCGACTTCCCGTACCCAGTGTTCGCCGCGATCATCTTCTGCAACGGACTCGGGTCCGGCTTGTTCGCCTCGCCGAATACCTCCTCGATCATGAGCAGCGTCCCGGCCCGGCACCGCGGCGCCGCCTCCGGCATGCGCTCGGTCTTCCAGAACTCGGGCATGTCGCTGTCGATCGGCTTCTTCTTCTCCCTGATGATCGCGGGACTCGCGTCGACGCTTCCCCGTACCCTCACCAGCGGGCTGCGAGCTCAGGGCGTCCCCCCGGCACTCGCCGCGCATATCGGGAGCCTTCCGCCCGTGAGCACGCTGTTCTCTGCGCTGCTCGGCTACAACCCGGTGGCGAGCCTGCTGGCGCCGACCGGGGCGCTGGCCAAGCTGCCGCCGCATAACGCCGCCGTGCTCACCGGCAGGGAGTTCTTCCCGCACTTGATCTCAGGGCCGTTCCACCACGGCCTGATCATCGTGTTCAGCGCCGCTATCGCCCTGTCCGTCACAGGCGCGATCATCTCGCTGCTGCGCGGCAAGCAGTTCTACTACACCGAGCCAGAGTCCGACGCCGCGACCGCCCATGCTGAGACTGCAGCCGCCGGGATCGCGCCCGCCAGCGGCCAGTCCGCCACTGGTCAGCGGCGTACCGCCGCTGACCCTGCCGCCGGGTAGACTCCTGCCGTGCCCCGATATGAGTACCGGTGCCGCGCATGCGGCGACACGTTTGAGCAGACCCGGCCGATGAGCGAGTCGTCCGCTCCGGCGGCGTGCCCGCAAGGCCACGACGACACCGTCAAGCTCCTGTCCACCGTCGCGGTCGGCGGCCGGGCCAGTGCCGGCGGGGCGCCGAGTGCTGGCGGCGGCTGCTGCGGCGGCGCCTGCGGCTGCGGCTAGTTCTCTGCTGGCTCGTTCTCTGCTCGCTAGTCTGTGCTGGCTGCTGCTATCTAGCCCGGCTCGTCAGGCCGAGAAGCGCTCCACCTGGCGCATCTTGTTCGTCGCGTCGAGGGCGGCGACCTTGTAGGACTCGGCCAGCGTCGGGTAGTTGAACACAGCGTCGACTAGGTAGTCGACCGTGCCGCCGCAACCCATCACGGCCTGGCCTATATGCACGAGTTCGGTCGCGCCGGTGCCGAATACGTGCACGCCGAGCAGGGTGCGGTCGATGGGCGAGACCAGAAGCTTGAGCACCCCGTAGGAATCCCCGATGATCTGGCCACGGGCCAGCTCGCGGTACCGGGAGACCCCGACCTCGAAGGGCACGCAGTCGCGGGTGAGCTGATCCTCGGTCTGCCCGATGAAGCTGATCTCCGGAAGGCTGTAGATGCCGATCGGCTGGAGCGGGCTGACCTCGTGGAGCGGCTCCCCGCAGGCGTGATGCGCGGCCAGCCGGCCCTGCTCCATCGAGGTCGCCGCCAGTGCCGGGAAGCCGATGACGTCGCCGACCGCATAAATCGACGGAACTGCTGTCTGGAAGAACTCATCCACCTTGATCCGCCCGCGCTCGTCGGCCGAAAGCCCCGCGGCCTCCAGATCGAGATCGGTCGTCTGGCCTTGCCGCCCGGCCGAGTACATGACCGTGTCCGCGGGGATACGCTTCCCGCTCGCCAGTGCCGCGATAGCGCCCTCCGGGCGTCGCTCGACGGCCGCTACCGTCTCCCCGAACCGGAAGGTGACCGCCAGGTCGCGCAGGTGGTACTTGAGCGCTTCGACTACCTCGAGATCACAGAATTCCAGCATCCGGTCCCGCTGCTCGACGACAGTAACCTTGGTCCCAAGCGCCGCAAACATGGACGCGTACTCGATCCCGATGACACCCGCCCCGGCCACGATCATCGACCTGGGCACCCGGTCCAGGTGGAGTATGCCGTCAGAATCGATGATCGTCCGGTCGTCGAACTCCACTGTGTCCGGCCTGGCTGGCTTGGTCCCAGTCGCCACGATGATCTTCTCGGCGGTGAACTCGCGACTGCGGCCGGAGCCGTCCGGCACCTCGACGGCCGTGGGCCGGGTGAACCGCGCGGTACCGGTCAGGATCGTCACCCGGTTGCGGGCCAGCTGGTTGCGCACAACGTCGTTCTCCCGGCTGACGACGTGGCGCGTGCGGGACGTGAGGTCGCCGATCGTGATGTCTTCCTTGACCCGGTAGCTCTGGCCGTACAGCTCGCGCTGGTCAAGTCCGGTGAGGTAGAGCACCGCCTCGCGGAGCGTCTTGGACGGGATCGTGCCGGTGTTCAGGCACACGCCGCCGAGCATCTCAGGTCGCTCGACGATCGCGACTCGTCTCTCCAGCTTGGCTGCGGCGATGGCAGCCTTCTGTCCGCCGGGGCCCGAGCCGATCACCAGAACGTCGAAGTCGTACACAACGTCCAGTCTGACTGCCTTGGGCATGGGGCGGAAGTCCTATGCTGAGCACGCTGACCGGACAGCCGGAGGACTCGCAATGCATCAGCCCAGCACGGACGCGTACTTCGCTGAGATCAAGGCCAGCGCGGCGCAGCTCGCTGACATTGTCAGCACCTCCGATCCGGAGCTACCGGTGCCGACGTGCCCGGACTGGAAGCTGCGACAGCTCGCGACGCACGTCGGCCGCGTGCACCGGTGGGCCGCGGAGATCGTCAGCACGAAGTCCGCTGAGTTCATCCCGTTCGACGCTGTCCCGGACGGGAAGTACCCGGCTGCGCCCGCTGACCGCGCCGCCTGGCTCGTTGCCGGCGCGGACCGGGTTGTCGCCGCTATTACGGCCGTGGGTGAGGAGCCTGTATGGGCGTTCGGCCGGCTGGCACCCGCGAGCTTCTGGGCGCGACGGCAGGCGCACGAGACGCTGATGCACCGGGTCGACGCCCAGCTTGCAGTCGACCGGGAGGCCGCGCTCGACCCAGAGCTCGCAGCCGACGGCATCGACGAATGGCTCGGGTCGGTGACCGACCCGCGATACCGCCAGCGCGGAGACGGTACGCAGGCGCTGCCGGCTGGCACGGCGCTGCACCTGCGGGCAGCCGGCCCAGGCGAGCCCGGTAGCGCGTCGGCAGCCGAGTGGGTGATCAGCAGCACTGATGGCGGCCTGAGCCTGCACCGCGGGCCGGGCCCGGCCGACGTCAGCGTCTCCGGACCGGCCGAGCGGCTGCTGCTCGTGCTGGTACGCAGGGTTCCGGCAGATGATCCGGCCCTGTCCGTGACTGGCGATGGCAGGCTGTTCTCTGGCTGGCTCGCTGGCACCCCATTCTGATCAGCACGAATCAGGCATGGCGCATCTGACCGCAGCAGACGATCCCGCTAGCCAGGCGGTCGCGACCTGTGCGCGGATCGAGACCATCGATGCAGACCTGCACGCGTTCGTGCCCGAGCCCAGACGACGCGCCCGGCTGACCGCGGAGGCACGGGAACTGGCCGGCCGCTGGCCGACGACGTCCGGTCGGCCGCCGTTGTATGGCATGCCGGTCGGCGTCAAGGACGTCCTGCGCGCGGACGGCCTGCCGACGACGGCCGGCTCCGCCCTGCCGTCAGAGCTGTTTGCCGGCGCCGAAGCCGGCGCGGTGCGAAGGCTGCGGGCGGCTGGGGCGCTGATCGCGGGCAAGACCGTCACCACAGAGTTCGCGATGTTCGCGCCCGGGCCGACCCGCAACCCCCGCGATCCGGCGCACACGCCAGGCGGCTCGAGCAGCGGGTCGGCCGCCGCGGTGGCCGCTGGCCTGGTGCCGCTCGCGCTAGGCACGCAGACGATCGCGTCGGTGATCCGGCCGGCCGCTTACTGCGGCGTGGCCGGCTACCGGCCGACACGCGGCCGCATCCCGGCCGACGGGGTGATCCCGTTCGCGCCGAGCCTGGATGTTGTCGGCTGCTTCGCATCCGCAGCGACCGGGCTCGCTCAGGCAGCCGCCGTGCTGTGCGACGAGTGGCGGCCCCCTGCCTGCACGTCGCCGCCTGTCCTCGGCATCCCGGCCGGACCTTACCTGGAGCGCGCGAGCAGCATCGCCCTGGCGGCGTTTGCCCGGCACGCCGCGGCGCTGTCGGCCACCGGGTATCTCGTTTGCCAGGTGCCCGCGCTCGCCGACATGGACGACGTGGAGCGACTGCTGCTCGTCATATCGCGCTACGAGGCAGCGCAGGTACACGCCCCGTGGTTCGCGCAGTACTCCGACCTATACCGGCCGCCCACGGCCGCGCTGATCCGCCAGGGCCAGGCCATTCGTGCCAGCGACTACGCACGGGCCCTGACCGGGGCCGCGGCGCTATCCAGTCGCATTGCCGCCGTCGCCGCGGATGCTGGCATTGATGCGTGGCTCACCCCGGCTGCGACTGGTCCCGCGCCATCCGGCCTGGATAGCACTGGTGATCCAGTGATGTCCGTGCCCTGGAGCCTGGCGGGCCTGCCTGCCATTGCACTTCCCGCCGGACTTGCGGCGGGCCTGCCGGTCGGCGTTCAGCTCGTCGGCGCCCCGGGCGCGGACGAACTCCTTCTGCACTGGGCGACGGAGCTGGAGCCCGTTCTGGCTGGCCCCGCAGGGACGCCTTGACCAGCCTGCGTCCGCGCGCCGATGCTGGAGTGCGAAGGAAGCGGGCGAAGCATGTTCGAGCGGTTTACCGACAAGGCCAGACACACAGTCGTCCTAGCGCAGGAAGAGGCCAGACGGCTCCGGCACGACCACATCGGCACTGAGCACCTCATGCTCGGGTTGCTCCGTGAGGACGACGGCGCGGCGGCGACGGTACTGACCTCACTCGGAGTCAGCCTTGACGAAGCCCGCGAGCGCGTCGCAGCTGCCGGATCGCACCGGCCGGCGACGTCTGCGCCGGGCTGGATGGCCTCAGGCCACATCCCCTTCACTCCGCAGGCCAAGCGGACCCTCGAGCTGGCTCTGCGGGAAGCACTGCAGCTCGGGCACGATTACATCGGCACGGGGCACATCCTGCTCGGGATCGTCCGCGACCCCGGCTGCCAGGGTGCCTCGATCCTGTTCGAGCTCGGGGCGGACCAGGCTGCCATCCGGGAGCGGGTCATCGAGTTGCGACCCCCGAGCCAGCCCCGCCCTGCGTCGGCCCGGCCGCGGATCCGGACGGAGAGCAATCGCTGGATCGAGTCGCTGACGACGCGCCTGACGGCGCTCGAGTGGTTCGCCGGGATGACGCCGGACACTGCGGATCTGGACGAGGAGCTTGCCCGGCTGCGCCGCGAGAAGGAATCGGCGATCGACGCCAAGGACTTCCAGCGGGCCGAGGCCCTGAGCGACGCTGAGACCGACCTGCTTGTCGACCGCGACCGGCGCACTTCGCAGTGGGCGCAGCGACTGTCGCTCGCCGCGCAGGTATCGCAGCTGCGCGCTGAGGTCGAACGCTTGCGCACCGTGCTCCGCACACACGGCCTCGACGTGGACGAGGCTGGCTAGGGACGCGAGCCGAATCTAGCCGCCGCCCGTGGTCAGGCCCGCCACGAACACTATGCGCCAACGAGCGAAGCTAAAGCCAGCTAACTCGCGCCCCGGCTAGGTTGCTCTCGGCTGGGGCAACGCCGAGCTCGCCGACCTTCACCTGCTCGAGCATGCTCGTCACTGCCCGCTGCACCTCAGGCACGGCGGCGCGCAGGCTGCGGGCGTCGGCGACGAGCGCGTCGTCGGCGTCGATGCCGGCGCGCGCGAGCAGTCCCTCAAGGTCGGACAGCATCGCGCCGACGAAGCCCACGGGATCGCTCGACAGGTCCCGGTCGAACACTCGCTTGCCCGGCTCCCAGGCACGCATGTGCGGATGATGATGCGCGCGGTTCAAGGTGCCGGGCGGCCCGTCAGCGCTCTCCAGGAGATCCGCGCGCCAGATTGGCTCCGCGATGCTGATGGGCCGGGCTGAGTAGATGGAACCGGTCAGCTCGCCGGGCTCGAGCATCCGGACCTCCAGCCGGACGCCATGCTCGGGACCCTCCTGGCCCTTGGCCGGCGCAGGATCGATGAAGTAGATGTCGCCCACGACGACGCCAATCCGGTCGAAGCCGAATACCTGGAGCATGCCCACCATCATGACCCGGGACGGGCGCTCGCGGCCAGACACGCATTGGCGTCGGTCCAGATCCAGACGGCAGTCGCGGTCACCTACGGCCTGAGCGCGTCCCCAGTTCGAGGCGGGCGGTCAGCGCGGATCGGGGCGGTCCACGTTCCAGTGCCGGACCACGGACGCGATCCACATCCGTTTGTCGTCCCGGAGGATGCCGCGCAGCATCATCCGGCTGATCATCCGCTGGCCACCGTCGTTGTCGCCATAGAGTAGGTCTATGGTCAGGACGACCTCATCGTCATCGGTCTTGACAGCGTTGACCGCATCGTCGTATTGCGGATCATTGCTGTCCCGGAAGGCGCCCTGCCAGAATCCGATGTCGCCAGGCGCGATCAGGATGTCGCGGCTCTGGTGGCGGAAGGTGGCCGGATCAGGCCGCGGCGGATCTATTTCCGTGCCGACCTGGAAGTGCCAGCCGTGCAGTACGGCGACGCCGAGGCCGGCGTTGCGAACCGACATGGCCATGTACACCACGCCGTTGTCAAACTCGGCACCGCCGCGGCCGCCTTCCAGCACCATGGGGCGGCCTTCCATGAAAAAGATCTTCTGCTTGGAGTCGTCGAGACGAGAGTTGACCAGCAGCGGCCGCTGGTTGACCTGCAGCGCCTCCTGAGCTACGCGTGCGGACCGATTCGCCGACCGCACGGACGCGAAAGTGGCGACCGCCAGCACGAGCGTGCCGACGCCGGTCGCGAGCGACGACACAGTGGTCCAGTCCACCATCACAACCAGGCTACCTGGCAGGCGGCTGCGGGCTGGCAGCGCTGGTAATCTTGGTAAACGCTGCCTTAACGCTGAATGTCTATTTATTATCAATCAGCCTAAATAGGCGCACGAAGATTAAATGGGGTCATGTAGTGCCAACTAGCTCGCGCGAGTTCGTGCTCCACGGCGGCGCGGGCGCTGGATCCAACGTCCTGCACGCGGTGGCAGGCGCGGTCAGCGACAACATTGCCTGGGCCAATGGCGGACCGGTCAGCACATGCCGCCGCATGTGGCTGGATACGTTCGACTGGCGGCTGTATCGCGCCGGCCTGACGCTCGAGCAGGTCACGGCGCGGGGCAAGGTCGAGCTCACCCTCACTGGCCGCGATGGCGATGTGCTGGCATCCGAGTACCTGGCCGACGGCCCGGAGGTGAGCTGGCCCAGCTTGCTCACGGCGCTACCAGCCGGGCCGCTGCGTGAGCTGCTCGAGCCGGTCGCCGGCGTCCGGGCGCTGTCGCCGGTGGCCAAGGCGGCGAGCAGGGTGGCTCAGCTGCGGGCGCTCAATGACGACGCCAAGACGATCGCCAGGCTCGCGGTCGACCGGATGTCAGTGAGCTATCCGAACAGGGGCACCGCCCCGGCCCGGCTCACGCTCACCCCCGTCCGCGGGTATCAGGCCCAGGCCGACAGGGCGTCTCGCCTGCTCGCCGGCGTGCCGGGCATCAGCGCTGGCCGCGGCTCTGCGCTCGACACCGCCATGGCGGCGGTCGGCGGCCGACCCGGCGAGCTCACTGGCAAGGCGACCGCCATCTCACTGGCCCCGGCGATGCCGGCCGCCACCGCGATGGCCGCGATTCTCGGCGCGCTGCTGGATGCGCTCGAAGCGAATGTTCCCGGCACTATCCGCGACACCGATACCGAGTTCCTCCATGACCTGCGCATCGCTGTCCGGTGGACCAGGTCAGCGCTGAAGCTCGCCGGCAGCGCCCTGCCCGGCGATCTGGCGGCAAACTTCCGGCCGGAGTTTCGCTGGCTCGGCGACCTGACGACGCCGACCAGGGACCTCGATGTCTATCTGCTCGGCTACGCCGACATGGCCGGCGGCCTCGTCGGTGCGACGGAGATCGAGCTGGCCCCGTTCCGTGACCATCTGCTGAAGTCGCGCGCCGTCGCCTATCGCCAGCTTGCCAGGGGCCTGCGTTCGGCACGGTTCGCCCGCCTGACGGCCGACTGGCGGGCCGCGCTCGCCGGCGTCCGGGCGACCCGCAAGCGTCCCACCGTCGCGCAGCTCGCCGACGCCAGGATCGCCGCAGCACACCGCAAGGCGCTCCGAGCCGGAGCGCCGATCACCCCCACATCGCCTGCAGAGAGCCTGCACAACTTGCGCAAGCGCTGCAAGGAGCTGCGCTACGTTGTGGAGATGTTCGGGTCCCTGCACGATCCCGCGCAGCGATGGCAGGCGGTCAGGGAGCTCAAGGCGCTACAGGACTGCCTCGGCGAGTTCCAGGACGCCGAGGTGCAACGAGCCGAGATCCGCGCCTTCGCTGCCCAGATGCTGGCCGAACGCAGCGCCCCGGCCGAGACGCTGCTGGCGATGGGCGAGATCGCGGCGGCCCTCGCGGTGCGGCAGCGGCAGGCACGCGCCAGATTCGACGGCAAGTTCGGCGACTTTGCAGGCCCGGCGAGCCAGGCCAGGCTGTCGGCGCTCGCGCGAACGTCGACCGCATGAAGATCTTCGCTACGTACAACATCAAGGGCGGCGTCGGCAAGACTGCCACCGCGGTAAACCTGAGCTACCTCGCCGCCATGGACGGCTACCGGGTGCTGCTGTGGGACCTGGATCCGCAGGGCGCGGCGAGCTACCTGTTTCGCATCAAGCCGCGCGTCAAAGGCGGTGGCAAGGCGCTGATAAAGGGCCGCCGCTCGATGGACGACGCGATTAAGGGAACTGACTTCGACGGCCTGGACCTACTCCCGGCGGACTTCACGTACCGCAATCTGGACCTAATGCTGGACTCGGCGAAGCAGCCAGCCCGCCGCCTGGCCGGGCTGCTCGCGCCGCTGAAGAAGGAGTACGACGTCGTCTTCCTGGACTGCCCGCCGAGCATCTCGCTGCTGTCGGAGAGCGTCCTGCACGCGGCCGACCTGCTGCTCGTGCCGCTGATCCCGACGACGCTCTCGGTCCGGACGCTCGACCAGCTGACGGAGTTCGTCAGCGGATTCAACGGGCACAAGCCCGCGATACTGGCGTTCTTCTCGATGATCGACCGCCGCAAGCGCCTGCACACTCAGATCGCCGCCGAGCTGCCGGCCGAGCGCTCCGACTTCGCCACGGCCATCATCCCCGCCGTGTCTGTCATCGAGCAGATGTCACTGCACAGGGCGCCGCTGATTGCTTTCGCGCCCCGCAGCCAGGCCGCGCGACAGTACCGCGACCTGTGGCAGGAGGCCCGCGACCGGACCGGGCTGACTACGGCATAAGGACGATCTTGCCGCGGACATGGCCCTGCGCGAGCAGCCGGTAGGCGTCCCGGACGTCGGCGAGCGGGAACGTGGCCGCGATCGGCACTTCGAGCTGGCCGATCGCGATGAGGCCTGCGAGCTGGGCGAGGGTCCCTGCACTCGCTCCAGCGGCGTTGCCCTCTGCCTTCACTCCGTACTCCGCGACAGCATCGTAATTCGCGATCGTGTCGATCCGCTCCGGGCTGACGCCCAGCTCGAGCGCGAGCCGCACGTAGTCGCCGCCCTGGGTGTCGATGAACGCGTCCACCTTGGCAGTCGCGGTCCGGATCCGGTCAGTCACTCGGTCGCCATAGGCCAGCGGGACCACCCCGTGCCTGGCGAGCCAGTCGTGGTTCGGCTGGCTGGCGAGCCCGATCACGGTAGCCCCCGTCAGCTTGGCCAGCTGGGCGGCGATCGACCCGACGCCGCCCGCAGCGCCTGCCACCACGACCGTGTCGCCGGGGCCGGGAGCGACGGCCCGCACGGCCGCGTAAGCCGTAGCGCCGCCGACGAACAGCCCGCCCGCTACCTCCCACGGCACCGCATCCGGCTTCGGCGTCAGGTGCGCAGCCTCGACCAGCACGTACTCGGCCTGGCTCGCCCGGTTATCGGTATAGCCAATGACGTTCTCGCCTACCGCGAGGCAGGCCGAGCCCGTCCCGAACGCGGCCACGACGCCGGCCAGGTCGCTGCCCTGGCCAGACGGGAACGTCGCTGGCCATCGTGCATGCAGCAGGCCGTCGCGTATCTTGGCCTCTCCTGGATTGATGCCAGCCGCCTTGACCTGTACCAGCACCTGCCCTGGCCCTGGCGCCGGCGTCGGCACCTCCGCGACGTCCAGGACGTCAACCCCGCCGTATTTGTCGAATCGCACCGCCTTCATCGCGGTACCTCCGTCTCCTGGCCGCGCGTGATAGCACGGTCTGTCAGCACGGTCTGTTGGCACGTTCTGCGGGACCAGACTCCCAGGACGCGTCAACTGCTGGCCGCACCCGGTTATGCCGCAGACTGGTGATCGAGGAAAGGGAGACGACGTGCACGTAGTCGGCATGGTGCTGCACCCGCGGCGCGACTCGGCCGAGGCTGTCAGCGCAGTCCTGGACTGGGCTACGCGCCGGGGCATCGAGGTAATCGGCATCGATAGCGAAATCCGACGGCTCAACTGCTCGGCCGTAGCGGTCTCCGATGCCGAGCTTGGCCGCCGGGCAGACCTGCTGGTCAGCCTCGGCGGGGACGGCACGATGCTGCGGGCCATGCGGCTAGCGGACCGGCAGCCTGCCCTGGTGCTCGGCGTGAACCTAGGCAAGCTGGGCTTCCTGGCCGAGGTGGACGTGCCGGACCTGCCGAGTGCCCTGTCCGCCGTGGACGAGCACAAGTTCACGGTCGAGCCGCGGCTGGCCATCGACGCCGTTGTAGGCGACCGGATCCTGACCGCCTTCAACGACGTGGCGCTGGTCCGCTTCCCCGGCCAGGCCACTGCGCGGGTAGCCGTGCGGCCAAGCGGACATCCGTTCGTGAGCTACGCCGCTGACGCCATCGTCGTCGCCACGCCGGCTGGCTCCACCGCCTATAGCTTCTCGGCCGGCGGCCCGATCGTCAGCCCCGCTGTCGACGCCCTGCTCGTCACTCCGGCGTCCCCGCACTCGGCCTACAACCGCGGTCTCGTACTGTCGCTGCGAGACAGCCTGGCACTGGAGATCCTGTCGGACAGCGGCACACTCGCGGTCGAGGTGGACGGCCAGCTCGCCACCGAGGTCGGGCCCGGCGACCGTATCGAGATTCGGCCGCGTCCCGGCGCCGCCCACGTGGTCCGGCTCGGCCGCACGACGTTCTATGAGCGGGCCCGGCGCAAGCTCCGGCTCGCGGACTCGGCTGAGATTCCCGTTGACTGACGCCGCACGCCGGCGGCGGGGTCAGGAAGGACCCGCCGTTCGCAGGCTTGGCGAGCGCGCCGCTGTCGAGCTACTCGCTGATCCTGACCGGCCGCGGGCCTGGACACTGCTCGTGGACAGCACGCCGCAGTCCTACGTCGACCTGGACGATCCCCTGTACCTCGACTTCGAGTACATGCAACGGCTCGGCCACGTGCTCGACCTCGCTGCCCCAGCAGGCTCGCCGCTACGGGTGCTGCACCTGGGCGGCGGCGCGCTGAGCCTCGCCCGGTACGTGGCGGCGACTAGGCCTGGCTCCCGCCAGCTGGCCGTCGACGCGGACGCGGCCGTCGTCGAGCTCGTCCGCGAGCGGCTGCCGCTGCGGCAGCCGGCGCGGCGCGCGGGCAGTCGGGCGGGTGCCCGCGCGGGACGGGTGACAGTGCGCGTCGCGGATGCGCGGGCGGTCCTGTCAGACCTGCGGCCAGGTTCGTCCGACGTCGTCATCGCCGACGTCTTCGCCGGAGCCCGCACGCCTGCGCACCTGACCTCGGCCGAATTCGCCGCGGCGGTACACAGAGTGCTGACGCCGGACGGCATCTTCGCCGCCAATATCGGCGACGGGCCGCCGCTCGCGCACGCGCGGTCCAGGACGGCGTCGGCCATCGCTGCGTTCGCCGACGTCTGCGTGATGGCGGATGCCCCGGTCCTGCGCGGCCGTCGCTTCGGCAACCTGGTGCTGGCCGCGTCCGACGCCGAGCTGCCGGTCGCAGGTCTGACTCGGCGGGTCGCAGCCGATCCGTTCCCGGCGCGGCTGTTGCACGGTACCGAGCTTGACCGGTTCGTTGGGGGCGCCAGGCCAGTCACGGACGCCACAGCGGAGCGGTCGCCGCAGCCGCCGCCGGAAGCGTTCGCGCCTGGCTGGCCGGGCTAGCCGAGCTCGCGCAGGAACGTGATCATGGCGTCGCTGACCTCCGCTGGACGCTCCTGCTGCGTCCAGTGCCCGCAGCCAGGCAAGATGACCGACCTCGTCAGCCTCGGCAGGACGGCGTCAAGGCCGTCGGCCTTGACGAAGCTAAGCACGGGGTCGCGGTCACCGGCCACGAAGAGCGCCGGGACCAGGACGGGTGCGTGCTGCCAGGCGCCGGTGAGCTCCCAGTTCCGGTCCATGTTGCGGTACCAGTTGAGCGGGCCGGTGAAGCCCGACGCTGCGTATTCGCTCACGTACGTGTCGATGTCCTGCTGAGTCAGCCACGGTGGCAGCCCCGAGGGCTCCTGCGCGGCGTCGAGGAAGCCGCCGCCGGGCGGGATGAGCGTCATCTGCGGGCCTTCGCCTGCCAGGCTGGTCAAGATCTTGCGGAACGTCGTCTGCGGATCCTGGCTCAGCTCGGCCTCGGCCACGCCCGGCCGCTGGAAATAGACCATGTAGAAGCTCTCGCCGAGCGCCTCGCGCAGGGTCGCGATCGGCGCGACGCTCCCCCGCGGCCGGTATGGCACGCTGAGCCCAACCACGCCGCGAATCCTGTCCGGGCGGAACAGTGCTGCGTGCCAGGCGACGGGCGCGCCCCAGTCGTGGCCGGCGACCACTGCATGCTCAGCCCCGAGCGCGTCCATGAGGGCGATCACGTCCCCGGTCAGATGCATGATCGTGTACTCACCGACATCGGCGGCGTGGCCAGGGCCGCCCGGCGGCCCTGTCGCGCAGTAGCCGCGCTGGTCGGGCGCGACCGCATGGAAGCCTGCTGCGGCTAGCGCCGTCAGCTGGTGCCGCCACGAGTACCAGCTCTCCGGGAAGCCGTGCAGCAGGAGCACCAGCGGGCCCTGGCCCGCCTCGGCGATATGCATAGCCAGGCCGCCGGCCTGGACATGGCGGTGGGTGACTCCGGGGACACGGGCAGCCGGCAACGTCATGGCCGGAGGATAGTCCCGAACGGCGAGGCCGCGCGAACATGCCCGCCATACCAGTCTTTCTGGCCGATTGGGTGCGCAAGTGTCCCCGGTTCGGAGCATCCTTTAGTGCAGGAAGGCTGTCCGCATGCCTAATCTGCCGGTCAGAACGACTTTGCCCAGAGGGGGGCCAGTGAGCCGCAGGCTGCTTCGGCTGGAGATTCCGGTCTTCCCGGAGCGGTTGATGTTCAGGGTCCACGACCCGGTAGCCGAGCGCGACGCGCCGGACGCCCCCGCCGCCCCGGTCGAGTCGCTCATCAGCACGAGCCGCGATCAGCTCATCGTCTCCACCGCGCAGGAGCACCTTGGCGTGCAGCTGACAGTCGAGGAATGGGACGACGCGCCGCCGCCGTTCAGCGACGGCTATGAAGACGAGGCGAAGTGCGTGCTGTACCTGCGCGGGCAGCTCAGCGTGGACATGGGGCCGGCCGGCCGGGCCGTGGAAGCGCTCCGGCTGTCTGGCGGCGTCGGCGACTACGGGGTGCGCATCTACACCAGGAACCGCGCCGCTGCTTTGAACAGCTACAGCGAGCTGTATCAGCAGTTCGCCGACCCGCTGAGCGATGAGTTCCAGCAGGCGCGCAAGCAACTGGAAGGGATGGAGCAGTACCTGCTTCAGCTCTGGCGCGAATCCTGACGGAAGTCAGCTCTTCCGCTGCTACTAACCGTCGGCGCTCGACTGTTCCTAACCCCCCGCGCTCGACTGCGAGCCCGTCGACTTAGCCGCGGCGGTCGGCGCGGGCGGCGACGCAGGAGCGTGATGACGGCTGTAGGGGCTGAGGACGAACATCATGACGGTGACCGCAGCGATGAGCGCGAGCGCAATCAGGCCGCTGATGGTCTTGGCTCGCGGTGAGGAGAACAAGCCCGGCAGGCGCTGCTGACCGAATGCGTTCAGCCGCGCGGCAAACCGCGGATCCTCGGCGGCCAGCGCCCGTTCCATCTCGTCAAGCATGCGCTGCTCTTCCATCGACAAGGCCACAGCGCCACCTCCGGCCGGACACGAGTACTGCACGGGCGACTACTGCTAGCCACCCCTTGCCACCGATTCTTTACCAGGCCTTTGCAGCCGGCAAGAGGAAGTCGGCAAGCGACCTGCACGTCGCAGCACAAACAGGCCAGAAGCCGCAGCTGCCTCGTGGCCGCACCTCGCACCAGCTGCCGACGTCTCGAAAGTACATTTGAAGGAATCGAATATTTATTCTAGGATCAGGCTTCATGCGCTGGGATTCACTGCGGCTCGCGGACGACACTGGTCAGCAGGACGACACGGATCAGCAAGACAAGGCCGGTGAGCAGGGCAGGACTGGGCAGCAGGGCAGAACTGGGCAGCAGGAACTGTTCAGCCGAGCGGCAGTCATCACTCGCACCTTCGACACGCCGGGCTTCCGTGGGATCACGTTCCACGAGATCCAGGCGCGCAGCATCATCAGCAAGGTGCCGGAGGCTTCCAGGGTCCCCTTCCGCTGGACAATTAATCCGTACCGCGGCTGCAGTCACGCGTGCGTGTACTGCTTCGCGCGCAACACTCACACCTACCTCGACTTTGATTCCGGTCACGACTTCGACACGCAGATCGTCGTCAAGGTCAACGCGCCCGATCTGCTGCGCCGCGAGCTGAAGGCGCCGCGCTGGGCCGGCGAGCACATCGCGATGGGCACCAACGTCGACTGCTACCAGCGCGCCGAGGGGAAATACCGGCTCATGCCGGGAATCATTACGGCGCTAACGGAGGCGGCGAATCCGTTCTCGATCCTCACGAAGGGGACCCTGGTCCTGCGAGACCTCGACCTGCTGGCCCGGGCCGCTGAGGTCACGGACGTCGGCATGAACGTGTCCGCCGGTATTGTCGACAAATCGCTATCTCGATCTATCGAGCCTGGGGCCCCCGGACCAGACCGGCGCCTGGCCGTCTGTGCCGCGCTGAGCGACCGCGGGCTCCGGTGCGGTGTGCTGATGGGGCCTGTGGTTCCGTTCCTGTCGGACTCCCCCGAGCAGCTCGACGCGGCCGTTCGCAAGATCGCCAGGGCGGGCGCGGCGCACGTGACCCCGATCGTGCTGCACCTGCGGCCTGGCGCCAGGGAGTGGTTCCTGCGCTGGCTCGAGCGCGAGCACCCTGAGCTGCTTGATGCCTATCGGGGACTGTACGGGAGCCGCGCGTACGCGCCGGCGAGCTATCAACGACAGATCGGCGAGCAGGTGGCGGCGCTGGCTCGCGAGCACGGCGTAGGCGGGACGACACCGGCTGGGGCGCGCCGCGTTCCCAGCCGGATGGATCCGGGGCAGCAGGCGGACTCAGGCGCTGTGCAGTTGTCGCTGCTCTAGCAGCCTGGCGTTGGTCACGGGCAGGCCCGCGGCCCGCCAGGCGAGGAATCCGCCCGCCAGGTCGGTAGCCTGGCCGATCCCCAGGTCCTGGAGCGCCGCGGCAGCCAGGCTTGAGGTATAGCCCTCCGAGCAGAAGACGATGATCTGCAGGTCGTAGCTGGCGATGGGGAGCGCGGCCGCGGACGCGGGATCGAAGCGCCACTCGAGCACGTTGCGCTCGACGACAAGCGCGCCGGGGATCTCGCCCTCGGCCAGGCGCTGTGCCTGCGGCCTGATGTCGACCAGCACCGCGTCGAGTGCGGCCGCCCGCTGTGCCTGGACTGGACTGAGCCGGGTCAGGCGGGTGCGGGCCGCGGCCAGGATCTCGTCGATGGTCAGAGCTCTGGCTGGCCGGATCACCAGTCGACCTCGGCCCGGTCGGTCCGCGCGAGCGCAAGGCCCGAGCTGGTCAGCTCGTACCGGCGCATCGCTGAGAGCGGCGGTGAGTACGCGTGGACGCTCACGGCGGGAACGGCGCTTACGTTGCCGACATCGTGCAGGTGCGGGCCGGCAAACCGGGTGACCGTGCCTTCTCTCGCCGCGCGATGCCGGAGCATGCCGGTGGCTGCCGACACCAGCGTCTCGCGCAGCTCGCCCTGTGCGACCGCGAACGAACCGGCTGCGTTCCCATGATCATGGAAGCCGGTGTGCTGGCCCGGCAGCCAGGTCAGCAGCCAGATTTCGTAGTCGGCCGCCCGGGCGAGCCGGTGAAACCAGCGGCTCTCCCGGCTGAACCGGACGAGCGGAAGCCAGGCCGCCCGCCCCATGGCGGTCGCGCCCGCGAGCAGGCCGAGCTGCGCCGGGCTGAGCCTGTGGCTCGCCGCTGGCTCACGGCGAGTCTCACCACCCCAACCACTGGCCGGGAACGGGGTCGTGATTCGCGCGGCCTGCCGCAGCCCGGGTGCTGACTTCATCCTATGAATCCCATCGATTTAATCGAATTTCGGCCACGATAGCACGCCGGGCGTCCCTGCGCCGATCGACGCCATCTACCCTGAACCGGAAGCGGCGGATCGACTCAGGAGGCGTGCGTGCCGGGCGGCGAAGCACGAGTTGTCGGGATGTCCGCTGTCCGCCAGCACCAGCGCTCGGGCCCGGGCGCGGCGGACCTGGCAGCCGTCGCCGTCGGCGGCGGGCTCGGCAGCGTCGCCAGGTACCTGCTCTCCGCGGCATTCCCGGCTGGCCACGGGTTCCCGGCAGCTGTCTTTGCCGTCAACGTGTCCGGGTGCTTCTTGCTCGGCGTCCTCATGGTCTACCTGCTCGATGTGTGGCCGCCGCGAAGATTCCTGCGGCCCTTCCTCGCGATCGGGCTGATCGGCGGGTACACCACGTTCTCGACCTACGCGGGCGGCGTGCTGACGCTGCTGACTGCACACGCTGACGCGATCGCCGTCGCCTACGCACTGAGCAGCATCGCGGCTGGCCTGGTCGCCGTATGGTCAGGCCTGAAGGCGGGCCGCGTCGCGGCTGGCCTGCCGGCGCGCATCAGGGCGCGGCGCATCGGAGGTGACCAGTGAGGCTCCAGGGTGCCGCGAGGCGGATCACTATCTTCATCGGCGAGTCAGACCGCTACCACCACAAGCCCCTGTACGCCGAGATCGTGCACCGGGCGCACCAGCGCGGCCTGGCGGGCGCGAGCGTGTTCCGCGGCATCGAGGGCTTCGGCGCCGCGTCCCGGATCCACACCAGCAGGCTGCTGTCGCTCAGCGAGGACCTGCCGCTCGCCATCATCATCGTGGATACGGCCGAGCGGACTGACGCGTTCCTGGACGAGGTGGCTGACCTGGTCGGCGGCGGCCTCATCATCGTCGAGGACGTATACGTCCACACCTACACCGGCGGCAGCCCGGCGTGATCGTGCTCGCGGTGCTGGCCGGCGGCATGCTGGGCGCACCAACCCGCTACCTGGCCGACCGGCTGATCCAGGCCCGGCACGACACCGTATTCCCATGGGGCACGTTCGTCGTCAACGTATCCGGCTCGGCCGTGCTGGGGTTCCTGCTCGGCGCGCAGACGCATCTCGGCCTGCCGTCAATTGCCTTCGCCTTGCTTGGCACGGGCTTTTGCGGCGGGCTGACGACGTTCTCGACGTTCGGCTACGAAACGCTCCGGCTCCTGGAGGACGGCGCCTTCGGCGAGGCAACCCTCAACGTAGTGGCCAGCCTCGCGGTCGCCGTGCTGGTGGCATGGCTTGGCTTCCGGTTCGCTGTAGCGCTGTTAACGCCAGCGCTGCGCAGCCAGCGCTGTTGGGGCCAGGACCTGTGCGGCTCGCTCGGGTGATCGCGCGGGTCTTCGGCTCGCGTCCTGGACGCCATGCTGCGCCGGTCCCCTGGGCGGGTCCGGTCGGCCTCGCACGTAGAGTGGACTGCCGTGGGAGCACCGCATACCAGCCAGGAACGTGGCCTGCCGGACGGCCTGACTGTTAAGACAGTCAGCATGGCCGATCCCGGTGATCTGCTGTCAGGGCTGCCCAGTCCGGCCGTATCCGCCTGGATCCATCAGGGCGATGGCCTGGTCGGCTGGGGCGAGGCGGCGAGGCTGACAATCCCGGCGGGTGAAGACAGGTTCGCCGCCGGAGAGAAGTGGCTGGCCGAGCTCTTCGACGCCGCGCGGGTGACCGACGAGGTGGAGGTGCCAGGCACTGGGCCGGTCGCGTTCGGCAGCTTCACCTTCGATCCTGCCTCCGACGGCTCGGTCCTCATCGTGCCCGCGGTGATCACCGGCCGCCGCTCTGGCATGGCCTGGCGGACGACTATCACGGCAGACGGCGCCGCCACCGAAAGCTCACTCGAACTGCCAGCCAGCCCGGCCGAGATGCGCTGGAGCGACGGCAGCCTTACCGCGCCGCAGTGGGAGCAGGTCGTCGCGGCGGCGGTCGCGCGGATCAAAGCTGGCGAGCTGCATAAGGTCGTGCTCGCCCGCGACTTGCAGGCCAACGCCTCCGCCGACATCGACGTCCGCGTCCTGCTTGCCCGGCTGGCGGCCCGCTCCCCTGGCTGCTACACGTTCGCCTGCGCCGGTCTCGTCGGCGCCACGCCCGAGCTGCTGATCCAGCGGAAGGGCCGGGACGTGCGGTCGCTCGTGCTTGCGGGCACGGTGGCCCGCGGCGGCAGCAAGGCTGACGACGACGCCCTGAGCGCCGCGCTGCTTGGCTCGGCCAAGAACGCCGAGGAGCACCGCTACTCGGTCGAGTCCGTGCGCGACTTGCTGTCCCCGCTATGCGGCGGGCTGGCGGTCGATCCCGCGCCGTACCTGCTCCAGATGCCCGACTACCAGCACCTGGCGACTTCCGTCTCGGGCGTGCTTGCCCGCGACGCCTCCGCGCTCGCCTTGGCAGCCTCGCTGCATCCCACCGCCGCCATCTGCGGAACGCCGACCGAGGTCGCTCTGGAGCTCATCAGGGAACTCGAGCGGATGGACCGCGGGCGGTACTCAGGTCCGGTGGGCTGGGTTGACGCGCGCGGGAACGGCGAGTGGGGCATCGCGCTGCGGTGCGGCGAGATCGACGGCAGCCGGGCCCGCCTATTCGCCGGCTGTGGCATCGTCGCAGGGTCACAGCCCGAGGCCGAGCTGGCCGAGACTGAAACGAAGTTCCGGCCGATGCGCCGGGCGCTCGAAGGCTGACCTGACACTACGCGCCGAGCGCCGCGGCATCACTCGCGCCCCCGTGCGCCGTCACGCCTAGATCAGACAGGGGCGCTACGCTGCGTCTGTGCCGATCACGGGCGACGAGACGATGGGCTGGCTCCGGGCGGCCGTGGGAGTAGCGCTCATGGCGGCACCGGAAATGCCGCTCCGGCTCGCGGGTCAGGATCCGTCCGCAACCACCGTGGTGCTCATGCGCACAATCGGCATCCGGGACCTTGTCCTGGGGCTCGGCACCGTCGCGGCCGCACGATCGGAGGGCGCGGGCGATGTCGGCCACTGGACCGCTGCCGGACTGACGAGCGACGTGCTGGACACTGCAATAAGCCTCGCCAGCATGCGCTCGATCGGGAAACGGGATTCCATGGCGGCGGCCGTGCTGGCTCTCGCATTCGTCGCAGGTGATCTTGCAGCGCGGCGGCACTCGGCCAATCGCTTGGGCCTGCGCGTCAGTTCCCTAGGGGCTCGGCGTGGGCCGGATCGTAGTAGTGCGCGTACTGCCAGGTGCCGTTCGCGATCAGCGCTTCGTCGGTCTGCGGGCCGAACCTCGATGGCGCGAGCGCGCTGAGATCAGGGCGTGCCGGGCTTGCCGCAGATCCACGCGGCCAGCGCCTCGCCTATCGCAAGCGATGACGAGAAGCCCGAGCCGTTGCAGCCGCTCGCGACCCACAGGCCAGGCACCTCGAGCACGGGGCCGGCCACGAATCTGCCGTCAGGTGTCATGGTGAATAGTCCGCCGCGGTGCGTCGCTACCTCGCCGCCGACGAGCGGCACGTCGGCCGCCACCTGGTCGGCCAGTTCACGCAGCACGGCGAGGTCGAGCGGCATGTCGTCGGTGGTGAACGAGGCTGTTTCCTGCCGCGGGTCGACTGGCAGCGGCGCCTGCTCGAACCCGCCCACCATGAGGCCCCCGCGCGCGGGGCGCAGGTAGACCGCCGCGTCGACGATGCGCGCGATCGGCGCGGCCGGATCGATGGCGGCTGACGGCTCGGTGATGAGCAGCTGATGACGTACCGGCGCGATCGCGATGCCTGCGCCCGCGAGCTCCGCTATCTGGCGAGCCCAGGCTCCGGCAGCATCGACGACGGCGGCGGCCGTGATGGTCCTGGCCGTCGTCTCGACCCCCGTGACCCGGCCTCCGGCGCGGATGATCGAGGTGACGGCCTCGCCCTCGAGGATCGCGACGCCGTGCAGGCGGCTGGCCTCCGCGTACGCGGCGACGAGGCTGAGCGGCTCGGCTATGTAGACGTCCTCGGGACACCACAGCGCCAGCTCGCGCCCGTCGCCGTGAAAGTAGGACAAGCGCTCGGCAAGCTCGGCCGGGCCGGCGACCCGGATATCGACACCCCAGCGGCGAGATTGTCGCGCCTCGGCCTCCAGGTAGGCCTTGTGCTCGTCGGTCCGGCCGATCAGGTAGCTGCCTGACCTGGTCACCGCGAGCCCGGCGCCAGCCCAGTCGGCGAACGTGAGGGCCAGCTCGATGCTGCGCCGGGCGAGCCTGGTGCGCAGCTCGTCAGCCTGCACTGACTTGAACAACCCCGCGGCTCGCCCGGAGGCCTGCGAGCCTGCCGTGGCCCGTTCGACGACGACCACCGACTGGCCGAGCAACGCCGCTTGGAGCGCGGTACTGAGGCCGAGCGCGCCGGCCCCGACGATCACGAGATCTGCATCCACCTGTCCAGTCTCCCGGAACCTGATAGACAACGGGCTGACGCCCGTCATGCTCGCGACTGACGGAGCATGACGAGGCCGGGAGGTTGCCGTGAAGTGGATCAATGAGCCGGCGCAGTGGTCGGCGACGGATGGCGTGCTAACCGTGACCGCAGACGGTGGCACCGACTTCTGGCGCACGACCCACTACGGGTTCGTCCACGACAACGGCCACGTGTACGGCGACGACGTCGACGGCGACTTCGACCTGACGATGCGGGTTAGCGGGGCCTATGCCGATCAGTTCGACCAGGCCGGCGCCATGGTGCGCGTCGACGAGCAGCACTGGCTCAAGACCGGGATCGAGTACGTCGACGGCAAGATGCGGTTCAGTACCGTCATCACGCTGGTGTGCTCAAGCTGGGCGGTCGCCGACCTGCCCGCCGCAGCTGCCGAGCTGAGCCTGCACGTCGCCAGGCGCGGCGACTCAGTCGAGGTCCGCTACGGAGTGGACCGCGGCCCGGCTGAGATGGCCGCCGTAGTGTACCTGCCGCCTGGCACGCCGGCTTTCGCCGGCGCGATGTGCGCGGCCCCGGAGGGCACCGGCTTCGAGGTCTCTTTCCGTGACCTCGTGATCACGCCGATCGGATGACAGGCTCGCTCGCGATGACAGCCTCATTGGAAATGACTGCCTAGTTCGCGAAGTCCTGCGTCATCCAGACGGTGCCGTCGCTGCCGCGGTAGATCGCGATGCCGATGCGGCCGAACGTCGAGCTGAGCAGGTTCAGCCGGTGACCGTCGTCGGGCGGCTTCTCGTTCAGCATGTCCTGCGTCAGCGTGACCGCCATCGCCGTGATGGCCGTCGTAGTGTCAGCGACCGGACCCCCTTCGCCGATGTTCTCGCCCGCGGCGGTCCAGCTCACCCCCGCCGCTGTCTCGCGGCTGCCAAGCGAAGGCTCGCCGGGACACTGATGCGACAGGCCGCAGCCGCTCGCCATTAGCTGGTTGTGCCTGCCAGAGCTTGTCTGCAGCCCGGACGACACGGTGTAGGCCGGCAGGCCTGCCTGGGCGCGGGCCTGGTTGATAAACGCCAGGACGCTCGCAGTCGCGCTGGCGTCCGTCGTGCCGGTGCCCGGCGCCGCGCCAGAGGGCGCGGCCGATGACGAGGCGGGCGCAGGGACCGCAACGGGCCGTGATGACCGCCGGGCCGCGACTGTGGGGGTCGGCGTTGCCTGGTGCTGTGACCGTGCCGGCGTTGCTACTCCACCCGGCGATCCCGAGATGCCGGCGCAGGTACCGGCCGGTCCGGCAGAACAGGGCGCATGCGTAACGCGCGCGGCCGCCTGGGTGGCCGACCCGCTGTCAGGGCCGCGGAGCCAGCCGAACCCGAGTACGCCAGCGACGAGCACGCCCGTGATGACTGCGACGCTCGCTGTTATGGCGAGATAACTACGGTGCCGTCCGTGTTCGCGTCCCTGCGTCCGATGTCGCGGCACCTGCATCACCTTAGTGAGCACGTGGGTCGCCTGCGGCGAAACGTCCTACCCGGCGGCCAGCCGGCCGCAGAGCAGGAACCACCCGATGCCCACCGGGATGATCGCCCACGCGGCCAGGACGGCGGCGCGGCGCCGGGACGGGCGGGCGAGACCGACAGCCAACAGGACGACGCTGGCCAGGGCCAGCACGCCGTGCCCGATGGCGCCAGTTGTGATCCAGGCGCCCGCCGACGCCGGGCCGCCCCAGCTGGCCAGGATCCCGGCCAGGCCGTCCGCCACGAGCAGCAGGATCGACGCGACGAGCGCCAGCGATCCGGAGACGCCGATTGTCCACGGGCGCCACGCCTTGCCCTGCTGCTCGGTCTTGTCCGCCACGAGCACAGTGTGCCCGCTGCGATGGGCCGCGGGGAACCAGCACGCCCAGTCGGCAGGCCAGCACCAGCCTGGGCTCGCCTCCCCGATATCCGAATGCCAGAGCTAACCACGCAGGCTGCTCAACCCACGTCACCTTCCGTTGTCGTACTGTTACTCTCGGTGCTCAGCACAGCGAGCGCACCTGCTCGCACCGCTGTGGGGGAGCGTGCTTGTGACGAATTGGGTGCTCAGGCGGGAGACGGGAGCCGACGATCTGTCGCCTGGCGCCGCACGACGCCAGTCCGACGTCGAGGCCTACCGCGATGCCGCGAGCGACGTCTACACCGAGCTTGCGAGCTTAGGCGAGTCACCCGGCGTCGCGATGGCCGAGCGCATCCTCGCGCGCCGGCTCGCCGAGCCCGAATTCACGATCGTGTTCTCGGCCATGCCGTCCGGGCCCGATGCGGCTATCGCGCGCGTCCTCCGCGAGGTCAGAATCTACCGGCAGAGCGCGCACAGTTCGGCGGCCAATCTGGCAGCGATGATCCGGGTCGCGCTCCTGGCCCAGATCGACGTTCTGTGGTGGGGGCACGAGCCTGCCTACCATTCCGACGCCGACGTGCTTGGGGCGGCGGATCTGCTCGACATGGATGCGCTCAAGCGGGACGGGTTACTGCTCTTCCGGTACCGTCGGCAGGCATCCTCGTTGCTTGCCCGCGCCGCACGATCGGCCGAGCGTCGCGCCGTGCCCGACCGGGTGCCGCTGACGGCAGGGCTGCGCTTCGCCTGCGCCCGTGCTGAGCTGATCGTGCTGCTCAACCAGATCGCTGCCGACTTCGCGCGGCTTGCGCCGCCTGGCACGCCGCGCCTGTGGGTGACCAGCGTGACCCGCAGCGTGTCGCACCAGCGGCATCTGCGCTCACTCGGCTACGCGGCGCTGCTGCCGAGCGCGCACTGCATTGGCTACGCCGCCGACATCGAGATGCACTGGTTCCGCCAATTCCAGGCCGATGGCGTCCTGCAGCGCGTGCTGCTCGACCGGCAGCGGGCCGGCGAGGTCAATGTCATCGACGAGGGCCAGGCCTGGCACCTGTGCGTCTGCCCGGGCGCGGGCCGCGCGTTGCGGCTGGTCCCCGATCAGGGGACTGCAGGCTGACGACCATGTGTGGTATCGCCCTGATCGTCGGCCGCGGCGCGGACCGCGCGCAGTTCGCGTTCGCGATTACCGACCGGCTCACTGGCGGTACGTACCTGGCTCGCGACCCGGTCGGAGTGAAGCCGCTGTACTGCTCTTGCCGTCGCGGACGCCTGCACGTCGCCTCGGAGGTCAAGGCACTCGTGCCGGTCGGGGCGCCGGTGTCGGAGGTGCTGCCGGGCCACCATGGCTGGGCCGCGGCCCTGGCTGATCCCGAGCTGACGCCGTACGTCGACCCGATTCGTCTTGGCGACGACCGGCCGCAGATCGACGATGCGGCCGAAGCGGCCAAGGTCCTGCGCTGGCCGTCGAGGACAGCATCCGGGTCCGAGTCGACACCGACCTGACTGTCGGGGTCGTGCTTTCGGGTGGCCTGGACAGCTCGATCGTCCTCACTCACGTCCGCGAGATGCACCCGGACTGCGTTGCTCTGACCATCGGGGCCCCTGGCAGCGACGACCTGGTGTTCGCCCGCCGGCTGTGCGCCGACCTCGGCGTGCCGCACGAGGTCATCAGCGTGCGCCCCCGGATGTACCGGCCGCTGTTCGCGGGGATGCAGCGATCGTTCGGCTACGAGGTGCTGGCGCCGGTGCGGCGCGACTTCTCGGTCGTACTCAGCCAGTGCGGTCATGATCTCGACCGTGCGCTCGCGCAAACCGGAGCGGACTACACCGCGATCGAGCACGCCCGCGACCTGGTCGGCGCACTGCGCTGGAACGCCGCCACGGCGCTTCGGTCGCGGGCGCGCCACTGAGACCTGGCGACGGCAGCGGCCCCGTGACCGCGGCGATCGGGTGACGGCTGCGACGGAGTGACGGCGGCGGACGAAGGCGGCCCCGTTCCTGTTCCTGATGGTTCTTGACCTTCAGTCATGATCAGTTACAGTCGTGTGCAGCACATGGCGAGATGTCCGTACACGTACCTGTAATCAGGACCAGGTCATGCATATGCGGATCGGGCTGTCGGCCGCGCTCGGCGTGCTCCTGCTCGTGACCGCGCCGGTCGCGGCGTATGCGAGCGTCGGCGTCGGCGTGCAGGCGGGTCCCGTCCGCCTGGCTGGCGCCGCGCATCCGGGCGGCACGTACGCGCTGCCGCCGGTCTACGTCGTGAACACCGGCACGCAGGCAGAATCCGTCACCATCCAGATCGAGCGCATCTCGCACGGGACAGGGCGCACGATCCCGCCGACCTGGATCCAGGTCGGCGGGTTGCCGGCGGGGCTCGGGCACGGCCAGTCCGCGCGCATCCCGCTGAACCTCGTGGTGCCATCGCACGCCCGGCCGGGCCAGTACTTCAGCGACGTCGTCGTGCGGGGCTCGGCCGCGCTGACGGTCGGCGGCGCCCATCTGGGCGTCGCGGCGGCGACGGACCTGGAGTTCCGAGTGGCGCCCGGCACGGTGTCGCACGCGTGGTTCAGCGTGCCGTCCTGGGTGCTGACGGTTGTCGCCGTCATCGTCGTGCTCGGGGCGGCCGTCGTGCTGGTGACCAGGTCAGGGATCCGGATCCGGATCGAACGGGCGACGGCCGGCGCCGGGAACGGAGGCGGCGGTGGGGCGTAGCGTGACGTCACTGGCGATCGCCGTCGCCGGCACGTTGGCAGTGGCCGTCGGCGTCGCCGGGTGCGGGAGCAGCGGCGCGGCACTGCAGAACGCGGGGAAGGCAGCCAGTGTCAACCTGTCGCTGACGACGGTGCCAACCATTCGCTCGGTCACCGTGTCTCCGGCCAGCGCGAGTTTCGGGAACTGCACCGGGGGCCTGGCCAGCAGGAACACGCAGTCGACCGGCGGCAAGCTCGGGTTTCCCAACGGCCAGTGCTTTGTCGGACTCGTCGATGCCGGCTCGGGCCTCTTCTACCCGATTACGATCACCAACACCGGCATAGCTTCCGCTATCTACGTGAACGGGTCGAGCGCGAGCCCGTCCGATGGCGGCGACCAGTGGGTTCTGTGCAACCGGGACGGCAACGGCGCCGCCTCCTGCAAGAGGGACGACGGCAGGCTGCCCGGCACCGATCAGTACCTGGTCGAGAACTTCAGCCCGGCGGGCCAGCTGAAGTCCGGAATTAGCGGGACACCGGAGTGTGACTCCGTTTTCGACGCGTCCGGGCGCTGTGTGGCTGTCCAGGGTGCCTCGCAGAGCGAAGGCATCGAGCTGATCGGGCCGTCGTTCACCACCGACACGTCCACGAAGTGGACCATGACGATCACCTGGACGCCGGTCCCGAGTCACTAGGTCCGCAACTGGTTCGGTTCGGGCATAGCGGGCGCGCATGAGCGCCACATGTGCACCTCGGACCACTCCAGACGTCCTGTGACACAGATCACACAAGTCGCGCGGAACTTCTGGGCATGGCGAGCTGACTCCATAGCGTTAACCGTCAGTAACTGATTGCACCCAGGCGCGTGATGATGGTTGCCCCCGAAGCAACGAGTCGCCCTGACCCGCGTCGCATCCGCGTACCCCCCAGCCGTAGCCAGGTGAAATGCCGTCGGTCGGCCGAGCCCTGGGTGCCTGCCGAGCGTGCCCCCCACGCCCGACGAAAGGCACATTTTGCTTTCCAAGCATGTCAAAATCCCCCCATTCAAGTCTGTCCGAACCTATGTCCGCGATAACTACAGCTCCACGAGCAGGACAACCCGGCTTGCGACCGTGACCGCTGCCGCCGCCCTGGCGGCCGTGGCTGCGGGCGTTTCGGCGAGTCCCGCGATGGCCGCGACCGGCACCCTGGCCAGCACAAGCGCCGGCGCTGCCGCCAGCACCCTGGCGAGCACGAGCCCCGTGGCGAGCACAGGAAATGAGCCGAGCACAGCCACCCTGGCCAGCACGGCGACCCTGGCCAGCACGGCCACCCTGGCCAGCACGGCTCCCAGCGCTACTGCCACGGCGGTTAGCCACGCTGGCCCGCTCAGCCTCGACGCCACGTCGATGTTCGCACCACTCGGCCGCGTGGCCGCGCACCAGCCGCTTGCGCCAATCGCGTTGCCGGCACCAGCCGGCCCGCTGTCGCCGCGCACGCAGTCCGCCGCGGCGCCTCATCGGCTGCCCGCCCCCAGACAGCCGGTGGTGCGCATCGGAGTCGCGAACACGAGCAACCACACGAATACTGCCCCCGCCGGCAACGCGGCGGCGCAGCACCCCGCGGCGCAGCCCGCTGCAGCGCCCGCGCCGCCGGCCCCGGCTCCCAAGCCGTACCTGCTCTACGACTCGGTGACCCCCCAGCTGATCCCGGCCGGGCAGCCGGTCGCCACGTACGCGACTGGCGGCTACGCCGTGCCCGCCTCACAGGTGGCCGGCCGCAGCTCCGTGCTGTGGATCGACACCCAGGGCACGGACCCGGCGGCTCAGGCGCTGGACGTGGAGCCTGGTGACGCGACCCCGTCTATTGCGGCGTCGTGGGCCTGGCACAAGCTGAGCGCGGCGCCCGGCGCTGTGGCCAGGATCTACACGATGATCTCGGAGTGGCCGGCCGTGAAGGCGGCTGTCGCCACGCTGCCGCAGCAGATGCAGTCACACATCCGGTACTGGATCGCTGATCCGACCGGCGTGCCGCACGTGCTGCCCGGCTCGAGTGCCACCCAGTGGTACTGGGGCAAGAACTACGACATCTCGACTGCGAACCCGGGCTTCTGACGGTAGGTCGAGACCCACTGGCCGCCTGATCGCGGCCCAAGGTGAGCGCACGGCCCGGCGGGGTATCTACGACTACCGCGCCGGGCCGCTTGCGTACTCGCCGGCGGCGCGCCGTCAGAGCGTGGCGGCGATGGCCGCCGTGCAGGCCTGAGTGATCGCCGCGCGGAGCTTCGCACCGTCAGCGCGGTCGGTGCGGACCTCGACCAGGCGGACCCCTCGTCCCGCCAGGGCAGCAGGCAGGCCCGACGCATCGTCAAGCCGCCGGTACGGCAGCCCGGCAGCCGCCGCGAGCGCGGCCAGGTCGGCGCCGTGCGGCGTGCCGAAGACGCGCTCGAACGAGGCCGGGAACGCGGCCTGTTCCAGTGTGGAAAAGATCCCGCCGCCGTCGTTGTTGACCACGACCAGGCAAAGGTCGGGCCGCGGCTCCAGCGGGCCGAGGATCAGACCGGGCGCGTCGTGCAGTAGCGCCAGGTCGCCGAGCAGCGCCGCGGCCGGCCCGCCGCCTGCGGCCTGATGCGCAAGTGCCGCGCCGATCGCGGCGGACACCAGTCCGTCGATGCCGCTCGCTCCCCTGCTCGCGAGCACGCGCACGTCGCCGCGCGGCAGCATGTGCCGATCCAGGTCCCTGGCCGGCAGGCTAGAGGCCACCCAGAGCAGCGCGTCCGGTGGCAGCGCCGCGCCGAGGTCGCGGGCCACCATCGGCTCGCTGAAGGTCCCGTCGGCGCCGAGCACCGCGTCTCCGGCTTCGCTGGCGGCGGCGTCGGCGTCGACCCAGGACCGCAGCCAGGCCGAGCGGGCAGGCGCGGTGGGCGCGGCGGGCGGTCCGGGCACGCGGCGCAGGGTGAGGCGGCCTGCGACGTCGGTGGCCGTTCGCGCCGGATCGAGCCAGCGGTCAGGTGCCTGCGCTAGCACGACGTGCCGGGCGGCACCGCGGCGGAGCAGGGCGAGCTGACCGCGAGTCAGGCCGGGCCGCCCGGCGGAGACGATCACGTCAGGCGCGTGCGCGCTGGTGAACTCGGCGGAGTCCAGCAAGAACTCATAAGCGCTCAGCGCCACCGGACCCTGCCGCGCGCCCGACGATGGCTCGGCCAGCAGCGGCCAGCCCGCCTCTGCTGCAAGCCGCACCGCGCCCGCCGGGTCGACCGCCCCGTCGCCGACGACCACCAGGCCGCGCTCGGTCCAGTCGAGCTCGAGTTCCGGCTGGCTACCGGCCATGCCGACAGTCCTCGCCACCCGCGTCCAGGGCTGGCCGTCTGGCCGGCCGTCCAGCGGCTCGTGCCAGTCCTGCGGACCGGCTGGGCCAGCTGCGGCGGCCTGGCCGGCCGCGCCCGTCCCTGGCAGCTCAGGAAGACCGGGGACCAGGGGGTCGCGCAGCGCCAGGTTGAGATGAACGGGACCGGGGTAGGCGGCCCCGTTCCCGTCCGCACGCGACCACGCCCGGCATGCCAGCGAACGCCAGTACTGGACCTGCCCAGGCCGGTTCTCGGGCACGCCAGCCTCGCAGAACCAGCGAACGGCATCGCCATAGAGCTTGACCTGGTCGATGGTCTGGTTGGCGCCCGTGCCGCGCAGCTCGGGCGGTCGGTCGGCGGTCAGCACAATGAGCGGCACGCCCGACTCGTCCGCCTCGATCACGGCGGCCTGGAAGTGTGCGGCCGCCGTTCCGGACGTACATACCACGGCGACCGGACGACCGCTGGCCTTAGCCAGGCCCAGCGCGAGGAACGAGGCCGATCGCTCGTCGATCCGCACGTGCAGCCGAAGGCCGGACGCTGGCGCGGCCGAGGCAGCGTGAAGCGCCATCGCGAGGGGTGCACTGCGCGACCCTGGCGCGACGACCGCTTCCCGGAGGCCGCAGCGGATCAGCTCGTCGACGAGCACGGTTGCGAATGCCGTCGACGGGTTCACTGTCGCGTCACCGGGCTCACTGTCGCGTCACTGTCGCGTCACGGCCGCTGAGGCCAGGAACTGGGACGGAGATTGGGTACGGACTCGGGCCGGAAACTGGGCACGGTCTCGGGCAGGTATTCGGCTGCCGCCAGCAGTCGCGCCCGCCAGTCCGCCGCGTCAACCTCCCACCGGGCGAGCTGGCCCTCGTCGACCGCGGCGGTCCGAACCGGCAGCTCTCCCCCGGTCTCGATCAGCGGTTCGGCTGTCACGTCGCCAGCCAGCAGGCTCATCGTCGCCAGCCCGCACGCGTAGGGCAGGTCCGGCAGCGCGGCCGCGAGGGCGATCCCAGCAGCCAGCCCAACGGACGTGTCCACCGCGCTGGACACGACCACGGGCAGCCCGCACGCCGCCGCGATCTCCAGCCCTGGCCGGACCCCGCCGAGTGGCTGGGCCTTGAGCACGACGATGTCCGCAGCCCCGGCCGCGCGCACTCGCAGGGGATCCTCGGCCCGGCGGATCGATTCGTCGGCGGCAAGCAGTACGTCAACGCGGCGACGGAGCGCGGCGAGCTCGTCGAGGCTGGCGCAGGGCTGCTCGGCATACTCCAGGTCGAAGCGGGCCAGCGCGGTGAGCATGCGCTCGGCCCGGTCGATGTCCCAGCCGCCGTTGGCGTCCACGCGAACCTTGCCGCCGGGCCCGATCGCATCCCGCACCGCCTCGACGCGCGCGATGTCGTCGGATTCGGGCCGGCCGGGCTCGGCGACCTTCACCTTGGCGGTCCGGCAGCCTGATCGCGACACGATCGCGTGCGCCTGCTCCGGCCCGACCGCGGGCACCGTTACGTTGACCGGCACGCTGGTGCGCACCGGCGCGGGCCAGCCGCAGCTAGCCGACTCGAGCGCGCACGCCAGCCACCGCGCGCACTCTCGCGGGCCGTACTCAGGAAACGGGGAGAACTCCCCCCATCCCGCCGGCCCGTGAAGCAGCGCGCCTTGGCGGAGCGTGGTACCGCGGAACCGCACCGTCATTGGTATCGCGAACGCCCGCAGCGTCGGCAGCAGGTCAGCGATCAAGTCCGCAGTCGAGCCGTCAACGGTCACGGGCGACGCGGGAACTTCGCGAAATCCGGGGCTCGCTTGCCCACGTAGGCGTCCCGGCCTTCCTGTGCTTCCTCGCTCATGTAATACAGCATCGTGGCATCGCCAGCGAACTGCTGCATGCCGGCTGCGCCGTCCGTCACAGCGTTGAGCGCGCCCTTGAGCATGCGCAGCGCCAGCGGGGACTTCGCGAGCATTTCGCGTGCCCAGGTGACGGTCTCGTCCTCGAGCCGCTCCAGCGGGACGACGGTGTTGACGAGGCCCATCTGCAGTGCTTCCTGCGCGTTGTACTGACGGCACAGGTACCAGATCTCTCGCGCCTTCTTGAGGCCGACGGTCGCCGCCAGCAGCGACGAGCCGTAGCCAGCGTCGAACGAGCCAACCTTAGGCCCGGTCTGGCCGAAGATCGCGTTGTCGGCCGCGATCGTCAGGTCACAGCAGACGTGCAGCACGTGACCGCCGCCGATGGCGTAGCCGGCCACCATCGCGATCACCGGCTTTGGCGTGCGCCGGATCTGGACCTGCAGGTCGAGCACGTTGAGCCGGCCGACGCCACGGGTGTCCTTGTAGCCGTCGTCGCCGCGGATCCGCTGGTCGCCCCCGGAGCAGAACGCCTTATCGCCCTCGCCCGTCAGGATGATGACGCCGATCTCCGCGTCGTCGCGGGCCACGTTGAACGCGTGCGACAGCTCGAACAGCGTCGTCGGCCGGAACGCGTTCCGCACGTCAGGCCGGTTGATCGTAATCTTGGCGATTCCCTCGGCGGTCTCGTACCGGATGTCGGTGTACTCCTGGCCATCCGCCGGGCCCGATGACTTCCAGTCGACCACGCGTCGCCCTCCTGCTATCTCCCTGATCTGCCCGATTAACCTTACGACCGTGACATCCCGGCCATTGCACGCGGTCCAGTTCCCGCCCGCGGCTGGCGAGCGCATGCTGTCGGCGCTGGCGGCCGCGCTCGACGGCACTGGTCCGGCGATCCTGCCGCTCGACCCGGCCCTGCCCGAGTCGGCCCTGGCCCGCATCGTCACCGCGTTCGCTCCCGAGGTCCTGCACACCATGACGGGAACGAGGTCGCTCAGCCTCCCCGCCGCCCCCACGTCCGCGGGCGCCGGCGTGCGCCACAACAGTTTTCGCGACGATACGGTTCGCGACGATACGGTTCGCGACGATACAGCTGTCGTCATCGCCACCTCAGGCTCGACTGGCGAGCCCAAGGCCGTCGAGCTGAGCGCCGCGGCCTTGACCGCCTCGGCCGCCGCATCCTTGCGCCGCATCGGCGCCGGACCCGGCGAGCGGTGGCTGTGCTGCCTGCCGACCTTTCACATCGCTGGCATCGGCGTGCTCGTCCGGTCGCTGATCGCCGGCCTCGAGCCGGTCATCGTGCCCGCTGTCAGCCCGGAGATTCTGGCCGCGAGCGGCTGCTCGCACGTCTCGCTGGTGCCGACCCAGCTGCGCCGGCTGCTGGACGCGGGCGCCACCCCAGGGCCGATCAAGTCAGCCCTGCTGGGTGGCGCCGCCGCAGGTGACGCCATGCTGGCCGAGGCGCGCAACAGCGGCTGGCGGGTTGTAACGACCTACGGAATGAGCGAGACGTGCGGCGGCTGCGTGTACGACGGCGTCCCGCTGGACGATGTCGCCGTTCGGCTCGGTTCAGGCAGCGAGATCGAGATCTCGGGTCCCGTGGTGTTCTCGGGGTACCTAGGCCAGCCCCGTCTGACCTCGGCGGCACTGCGGGACGGCTGGTTTCAGACGGCCGACCTCGGCTGGTGGCGGCCGGATGGCAGCCTGGGCATTCGCGGCCGCGCCGACGACCTGATCAATACCGGTGGTGAGAAGGTCGTGCCCAGCGACGTCGAGGCCGTTCTGGGAACCTGCGCCGGCGTCGCCGACGTTGTAGTTCTCGGATTGCCAGATCCGGATTGGGGCGAGGCCGTGACTGCCTTCGTGGTAGCCGCGGACCCGGCCGACCCGCCTGACGTAGGGGATCTCCGGAACCGCGTACGGCACGCAGTTTCTGTGTATGCGGCGCCAAAGAGGGTAGTCGTTGTGTCAGAATTTCCGCTATTGCCGTCCGGGAAGCCGGACAGGGCGGCCTTGCGACGAATGGGAGTCCAGGGAGCCCTGAGCTACAGATCCACGCCGCCGGTTCCATGACGCTGAGCAGGCGTAGTCGAGCCAGGCGGGAACATTTCACCGCCTCGTGCGTTACAAGATAGTGCCAGCGGCGCGCGCTGCCAAGTGCGCCGACGGTCCCCGCCCGATTATGAAGCGCGCCTGCCCAGGCGCGGTGTCTAGCGCATGCCCGTTATGCGCCCACGAAGGGAGGTGTCTCATGCCGAGGACAGCGACCGTACTTGCTGCCCGCGAAGATGAGGAGACCACGACCCACGTGGACGAGCTGATCCAGCGCGGCCGCGGCCAGGGCTTTCTGTCCCTGCCCGAACTTCGCGATGCCTTTGACCAGGCGCGAGTTTCCCCGTCTGAGGCCCGTTCCATCATCCGTGAGCTCACCGAGGCCGGCGTACAGCTCGGTAACGAGCGCGCCGAGGCCGACGCCGTCGAGCCTGGCGCCGTCGTGCCCGCGACGGCTGACCCGGCCGCCGCCGACGCTGAGCTCGCCGATGTTGACGCCGAGCTTGCGGAGCTGTCAGCGCGACCGGTCGAGGAGGCCGCAGCCAGCGTGCCCGAGACGGACCTGGACGACCAGACGTCGGTCATGGGTGACTCGGTCCACACATACCTGAAGTCGATTGGCCGCCGTCAGCTCCTGACTGCCGAGGAAGAGGTTGACCTCGCCAAGCGCATCGAGGCCGGCCTCTTCGCCGAGTACAAGCTTGAGACCGAGAAGCGGCTGTCCAAGCAGTCCCGCGCCGACCTGGAGGCTGTCGCCGAGGACGGCAGGCGGGCCAAGGCCCACATGCTCGAGGCCAACCTGCGGCTTGTCGTATCGGTGGCAAAGAAGTACTCCGACCGCGGCCTGTCCCTGCTTGACGTGGTCCAGGAAGGCAACCTCGGCCTGATCAGAGCCGTCGAGAAGTTCGACTACACCAAGGGCTACAAGTTCTCGACGTACGCCATGTGGTGGATCCGGCAGGCGATCCAGCGCGGGTTCGCCGACTCGGCTCGCACGATCCGGCTGCCCGTGCACGTACTGGAGATGCTGAGCAAGCTGAGCCGGGTTGAGCGCGACATGCACCAGCGCCTCGGCCGGGAGCCCACCCCGGAGGAGCTGGCCGTCGAGCTGGACCGGACCCCGGACCAGATCGAGGAGCTGCTGCGCACCAGCCGGCAGCCGATCAGCCTGGACTCCACCATCGGGGAGGACGGCGAGACCAGCATCGGGGACCTGATCGAGGACGTGGACGCGCCCGAGGCGGGTGAGCTCGTTGACCGTCAGCTGATGGCCGATCAGCTCCGCAACGCGCTCAGCGCGCTGACGCCGCGAGAAGCAACGATCATGTCCATGCGGTTTGGCCTGTATGACGGCAACCCGCACACGCTGGACGAGATCGGCAAGGCGCTGGGCCTGACCAGGGAGCGGATCCGTCAGCTCGAGAAGCAGTCGCTCTCCAAGCTGCGGCACCCGAGCCGTGCCCAGCCCCTTCTGGATTACGCCAGCTGAGCGCGTAGACGCTAGACCTGCTACCGCCGCGGACGCCCGCGGCCAGCAATCCGGCCAGTGCGGCCGGGCCCGACCCCCCGCCGGGCCTGGCTGCACTGCACGTTGGGCTGCACTGCACGTTCTGCACCATACGGGGCCTTCGGCTGACAACTTCTCGCGGGCGCACTCCTTGGCTCTGGGCCGTATACCCCTATTTGCGTGATACGTGCCGTCCCGCCGAAGATCACGAGCGAACGTGTGGAGCGTAGGTACAAGGACTTTGTACCTACGATCCACACGTTCGTGCCTCGCCGGGCATTCCGCGACCGCGAACGATTGCAGCCAAAGCTGGCGCGCCTCCTGCGCGACCCGCCAGAGATGCGGCAAGATTCGTGGTCGTGGACCAACCGATCGGGTTCGCGGCGCCGCCTTGCAACCATAACGTGATCGCGCTACTGGTCGACGGCTTGTGCGACAGGCCGGCACTCGACTCACACCCCCGCGTTTCAGCGCCCCGTGCCACGCGATGCGCCTGCTGGGGGCAATGGGCCGCGTGGTTAGCAGCCCGTCGGCCGGGTAGAACGGCCGCGGCCACAACGTGCTCCAGTCCGGAGCGCACCACCCGCAAGGCGTCCGCATGATTGACAAACCGAACGGGCTAGTCGTAACGGCAACCTCCCCGCGCAATAAGTGCAAGGGGAGGGGATACGCCATGGACGCCGGATTGTCGCGCCGGTTCACTCGCACGAGGTACCGGGCTGGCTACACGATGGCCGACGTGGACGCATTCATCGACAAGATCGAGGCCACCCTCGGTATCCGGCCGCGGTACGGGCCGCCGGTGACGGTAGCGGATGTGGCCGCCGTCCAGTTCCGGGTGGTCCGGATCCGGACGGGCTACGAAATGCGTGAAGTCGATGACGCGCTCGACGTCTATGAAGAGCGGCTGCGCGAACAGGGCTGGCAATAGCCGCTCGCTGCCGTCGCCACGATGTCCAGCGTCACGAGCTGTCCGTCGCGGATTGCCTGATCATCTCCATGAGCTCCGCCGACGTTACCGGCGCGTTGCGGCGTACCGAGCCAGTCAGCATGCCGCCGTCGATCGCGATGGCCTGCCCCGTAACGTAGCTCGCGGCGTCGCTGGCCAGCCACAGCACTGCCTCGGCGATGTCGGCGGGCTGCGCTGCTCGCGGCATTGGCGCCGAATTGCTCAGGGCCGCCGTCATGAACGGGATGGTGCGCTGAGCCTGCTCGGCATCGAGCCCCGCGGCGCGGCCGAAGATCGCCGTCGCGGTCGCGCCAGGACACACAACGTTGACCCGGACGCCGTGCTCCCCCAGCTCGTTGGCCGTCGTCACGGTGAGGTGCCGGATGGCCGCCTTCGCGGCGCTATAGTCATGGCCCGCGTAGTTGGCGCGGAAGGCGGCGACGCTGGCGGTATTGATGATGCTTCCGTGTCCCTGCGGCCGCATGATCCTGGCGGCGGCGCGGATGCCGAGGAATACGCCCCGCAGGTGCACGCCTAGCGTGTGATCCCAGGCGGCGACCTCGATGTCCTCGATGCTGCCGCTCGATCCGGGCACGCCGGCGTTGTTGAACATCACGTCCAGGCCCCCGAAGTGGTCAACCGAAACCTTGACTGTGCGATCGACGTCGGCCTCGCTTGACACGTCGCTGGCCACAAAGTGAGTACGGTCCCCCAGCGCATCCGCCAGTCGCTTGCCGCGCTGCTCGTCCACATCCGCCAGGATGACCGTGGCGCCCTCGGCGGCGAATAGCCGGGCTGTCGCCTCGCCGATGCCGCTCGCCGCGCCCGTGATGACCGCGTGCTTGCCCGCTAGCCTGCCCATGTCCCGCCACCCGTCGCCTGGCTGAAGCCGTCAGCACAGAACTTGTCATTCCGGTACGGTTTGGGTCAACTCTGACGGCTGCGACACAACACGCGGCCCGCGAGCCGTCTCGCCGGGATCAGCCACCCTCAGCGCTCGCCGAGTTCAGGCACCTTCAGGAGCGGATGCGCTGCCTCAGCCACCGCAGGGCTACTGCAGCCTGGGCCTGCTGGAAGGCACGCAAGGTGGGCAGGCCCGGCGGGTCGGGCCTGCGCCCGAGATATGTCCACGTCCCGGCCAGCGCGGCGACCACCGTCGTGACTGCGTCCGGGTCGGCGCCGTCGGTTGAATGCATAGCCAGTACATCCTCCGGCGACGGTCCGCCGTTCATGGTGACGCTCGGGAGCATCGCGATCAGGTCGAACCACGGCGGGGCCAGGCATGCCCACGGCCAGTCGACGAAGACGACGCGGTCTGGCGTGAGCAAGATGTTGTCTGCGCGGACGTCGCCGTGCGCGAGGGTGGCACCGTTGACTGCGTCTTCCCAGCCATGCTCGAGCCCGACTAGGTCGGTGAGGTGCTCGCGCACCCAGGGATCCACTCCGGCCAGGTCATCCGCGCTGGAGGCCGTGTCGTTACCGAGCAGCTGCCAGCCCTGCCCGAGTGTGTGATACCGGGTCGCCGCCGGCGGGACGTCAATCGGCGCCGGGGTCAGCCGGCGGGCAAGGTCGGTCGTGGCCGCGAGTACACGCATTAGCTCGTCATCCCGCCACGGCTGCGCGGGCAGCTCCCCATCGACATCCTCGAACGCGAGGATGACCCAGCCGTCGGCGTCCACGCAGCCGAGGAGTCGCGGGGCTGGGGTGCCTGGCGGCAGCGCAGCTGCGATGAGGGCCTCGGCCCGGTGGAGCCTGGGCGCGTCCGGGTTGATGTCGCCCACCGCCTTCACGAACGCCCGGCGGCCGTTCTCGACGATCACGCGTGCGGCTATGCCAGGCGAGAACCCGCCTGGCTGGGTCGTGGCCGCCTGTACCCGTCCACCCAGCATGTGCTCGACCTGCGTCCTCAGGTGACCGGGCAGCGCGGACCACGGCAGCCTTTGGCCCTCGGCCCGCGGCGGTGCTGTCGCGTTGCCAGCAGGAGTCGCGGTGCCAGCGGGAGTCACAGTGCGTCCGGAGTCACATTGCGTCCGGAATCACAGCGCTGTCAGGATCTGCGGTCCCGCCGCAGTGATCGCGACCGTGTGCTCAACGTGAGCGGCCCGGCTGCCGTCACCGCTCCGCAGCGTCCAGCCGTCTGGGTCGACGCGATACGAGTCCTGACCACCTTCCATGAACCACGGCTCGATCGCGAGCACAAGGCCGGCCTTGAGCTTCATGCCCCGTCCGGCCTTGCCGTCGTTCGGCACCGACGGTGACTCGTGCATCGTGCGGCCGACGCCGTGGCCGCCGAAGTCGGTGTGCAGCCCGTACCCGGCCGCTCTGGCAACGGCCCCGATCGCCGCCGAGATATCGCCGAGCCGACCGCCAGGGATGGCCTTGGCAATCCCTGCCGCCAGTGCTCGCTCGGCTGCATCGATCAGCCGCAGGTCGGCCGGCCGAGGCGTGCCGACGGTGAACGAGATGGCCGAGTCACCGGTCCAGCCGTCCAGCGTCGCGCCGAAGTCGATGCTGACCAGATCACCGTCAGCCAGCTTGTACGGGCCGGGGATACCGTGCAGCGCCGCGTCGTTGACCGACGAGCAGATAACAGCCGGGAACGGGGTATGCGCGAAGCTCGGCTGGTAGTGCAGGAATGGGGACGTCGCGCCGTGCTCGGCCAGTACCGACCGCGCGACCTCGTCGAGTTCGCTCAGCCGCACGCCGACGGCTGCTTGCTTGCGAACCGCTGCGAGGGCGGTAGCGACGACCCGACCCGCGGCACGCATCGCATCGATCTCGGCCGGCGACTTCAGTTCTACCACCTGTACATCGTGTCAGCACGGACGTGCACCGGCCAGTCCGGCTCGCTAGTCCCCCGGCGTGAACACGTACGGCGTCGTAGTCGCCACAGCCCGAAAGCCAAGGCGCTGGAGGATCGGCCGACTCGGCGGCAGAGCGTCGACCTGGAGATACCGGTAGCCCCTGGCCGCCGCCAGACCCGCGCGGTAGGCCACCAGGGCGCGGAATATACCCTTCCGCCGCCAGGCAGGCACCGTCCCGCCGCCCCACAGCCCGGCGAAATCAGTCCCGGCCACAAACTCGATTCTGGCTGCGCTGACCGGCTCATCGCCCGCCATAGCGACCACTATCTGAAGCGAGTCCGGCGCCTCTCGTAGCTGCGCGGCCAGTCGCGGGCCGAGTTCAGGCGATGGATGTTCGTCGAAGGCGAGATCGTGTACCGCCATCATCGCCTCAATTCCGCCAGCGTTGGTGACCGGCTCGAGCCGGACGCCATCGGGCAGCACGACGTCGTGGCTGATCGCAGCGGTCTCCGCGACCAGCATCAGCTCCTCGTCCTCCGCCTCGAATCCCGCCGCGAGCAGCCGTTGCGGCAAGTCAGCCGGCTGGTCGTAGTCGTAGTACTTCCATTCGACCGGCGTACCGCGGGCGGTGAAGTACGCCTGCTGTGCGGCAATGGCGGCGTCGGCGGAGTCGGCGGACAGGCGCGACCAGACGATGCACGAGGTCTGCGTGCCCGGTGCGACCCAGCGCAGTAGGCCGATATCGGGTTCGACCACGCCGCCCGCCTCGTCGGCGTCGGTCCGGCGGCGAATCTGAGCGTCGAACGCGGCCCGTACAGCATCTATATCCACTAGGCCACTATCCAATGGTCAATGTTCACCGCTGCACCCCACCACGGCAGTCGCGCCGCACGCAACTGGTTAGTCGCTGGTGGCGACCGCGGCTCGTGACCACCTACGCTGGAGTCTGTAAACACCGTTAGTGCCGATGTGTCCCGCCAGGAGAAGTCATGACCGCTGCCAGCTCGCCCGAATCCCCGGCCCAGCTGGTCACGTTCTTGATCATCGGCGCGGGCTTCTCCGGCCTGGGCGCCGCCATCAAGCTGAAGCAGGCCGGCCACACCGACATGGTCATCCTCGAGCGCGCCGACGATGTTGGCGGCACCTGGCGGGATAACACCTACCCGGGCTGCCGCTGCGACGTGCAAGCGAGCCTGTATTCCTACTCCTTCGCGCCCAAGCCTGACTGGAGCGAGACTTACCCGTCCCAGCCAGAGCTGTGGGATTACCTGCAGAAGATAACGAGGAGCTACGGGCTGCGCCACTACTTGCGCTTTGGCCACGAGGTCACCGACGCCCGCTGGAACGGCGCGGCAAAGCGATGGCACGTCAAGACGACGAAGGGCAACTTCGATGCCCGTTACCTCATTGCGGGCCTCGGTTTCCTGGTTGAGCCGTCGCAGCCTGACATCCCTGGCATCGAGACGTTCGCCGGCACGATCATGCACTCGGCTCGCTGGGACCATTCCTGGCGGGCGGCCGGCCGACGCGTCGCGGTCGTGGGCACAGGCGCGTCCGCCATCCAGGTCGTGCCGTCGATCCAGCCGGAGGTCGAGCACCTGACGGTCTTCCAGCGCACGGCCGCGTTCGTGGTGCCACACAACAACCACCCCCTAAAGCCCCGGACCAAGGCGCTCTACAACCTCTTCCCGTGGGTGCAGCGGCTGCCGCGGGTGGGCGTTTACTGGATGCGCGAGGTTCTCGCGATCGGCTTCACCAAGAACCCCAAGATCCTCAAGCGGGCAGAGGTGGCCTGGCGCAAGCACATGGAGCGCGCGATCGCCGACCCGGCCATGCGCGCGCAGCTGACGCCGACCTATGACCTCGGCTGCAAGCGGGTGCTGCCGTCCAACGACTTCTATCCAGCGATCGCCAGGCCGAATGTCAGCCTGGTGACCGAGAAGATCATCGAGTTCCGGCCGGACTCGGTGGTGACCGCCGATGGTGCCGAGCACAAGGTGGATACGGTGATCCTGGCGACCGGATTCCGCGTCGCTGACTACCCCATGTTCACCCGGATCGCCGGCGCCGGCGGCACGACGCTTGCCGAGGCGCTCGGCGGGACTTACCTAGGTACCGTCGTGCCGGGCTTTCCCAATTACTTCCAGCTCACGGGCGCGAACACCGGCCTCGGCCACTCCTCGATGCTGTTCATGATCGAGTGTCAGCTGAACTACATCGTCGACGGAATCGCGAAGGCAGAAGCGGCGGGCGGCCAGTTCGAGGTGCGCCCCGAGGTCGCGGCAGCCTACAACGCCGAGCTGCAGCGCAAGCTGCCGAGGACGGTCTGGGGATCCGGCTGCTCCAGCTGGTACCTGGACAGCGAAGGCCGCAACCTCACGCTCTGGCCGGGGTTCACGTTCGACTTCCGGCGCCGCACCCGCGAGTTCGCCGCCGCTGATTTCCTGCTGGGCTAGTCGGTACGCAGGCTTGCTCAGCCGATAGCGTCGGCTTGTGCAACGGCTGGCTGAGCAGGTCGCGATCGTCACTGGCGCGACCAGGGGTGCTGGATTAGGCATCGCGCGCGTCTTGGGCGAGGAGGGCGCAACCGTCTACGTGACCGGACGGTCAGTTCGGGGTGCGCCGACCGTGCCCGAGTATCCGGGCAGCATCGAGGAGTCCGCCGACGCGGTCAGCGCCCGCGGCGGGCGCGGGATACCGGTCCGGTGCGACCACACTGACGAAGCAGCCGTCCGGGCGCTGTTCGACCAGGTCCAGGCAGAGCAAGGTCGGCTGGACGTGCTGGTGTGCAACGCGTGGGCAGGCTACATGCCATACCCGGAGCACAACGACTGGTTCGGGCAGCCGTTCTGGGAGCAGTCGATGGAGCGCTGGGACGGCATGTTCACTGGCGGGCTGCGCGCGCATCTGCTGACCGCCAGGTACGGCCTGCCGCTGATGCTCCCGGCAAGGCGAGGCCTAGTGATCCTCACGACGTTCACGATGGGACGCAAGTACCTAGGCAACGTGTTCTACGACGTGGCGAAGAACGGAGTGTGCCGGGCCGCGGAAGTCGTCGCAGGCGAGCTTGAGGACCATGAGATCGCGGTGGTCGCGCTGACGCCAGGCTGGGTCATGGTGGAACGGATGACTGCGCTGACGCCAGCCCAGATTGCCCAGACCGAGTCGCCCGAGTACATCGGCCGCGCCGTCGCCGCGCTGGCTAGCGATCCCGGCGTGTTGCGCCGCTCAGGCCAGGCGCTCGCGGTCGGTAACCTCGCGCGCGAGTACGGATTCACCGATGTCGACGGGCGGCAGCCGACGGCGTACCCGATCGCGCCCTAGCCCGGCCACGCCCGTGGGCTAGACGGCGGCAGTGCCGATCAGGCCGTTGGCCGTGACGATCCTCGCTAGCTCGTCGTCAGTCAGGCCATCGGTGCCGTCCGGCCGGACTGGCAGCACCATGTATCTGGTTTCGGCAGTGGTGTCCCAGACCGCGACCTCTATATCGGCGGGCAGCCGGAGGCCGAACTCCGCGAGAACCTCCCGCGGCACGCGCACTACCCGCGACCGGTAGGCCAGGCTCTTATACCAGCTCGGGGACGGGCCCAGGAGCGATACCGGGTAGCACGAGCACAGGGTGCAGACGATCACGTTGTGCATCGCTGGTGAGTTCGCCACGACGCGCAGCCGGAAGCCGCCGCTGGTGCTGTGTGTCTGGAATCCCAGTTCCGCGACCGCGGCGCTGCCGTCAGCGAGCAAGCGGTCTCGAAAGCCGGCGTCGGTCCAGGCCCTGGCGACGATGCGGGCTCCGTTGACCGGCGACGCATTCGCGAACAGTCGGGAGAGGATGCCGTCCAGTTCCTCATCCGTGGTCAGGCCGGCAGCCAGGATCCGTTCCTCGACTGCCCTGACACGCGCGGCAATCGGCAAGTGGACGTGACCGTCGCTCACCCGACCTCCTCCAGGTAGGCGTCCCACAGATCCAGCGTTACTGTGTGGTCTCCCGATCCCCACAGATCACTTGCGCGGAACCGCACCGCATAGACGGTCCCCTCCCGCGGGGCCGGAAGGCGGCGTGCCGAGTCATCTGGCAGGCGGTACGTTCCCTCGGTCTCGACAACCTCGCCTACGCGGCCGTGCACGTAACGGGGCAGCCGGGTGTGATGATCGGGATCGCACGGTCGCACCCGCACCCGCGCGCCGGGCGCGAACGTCACGGCACGGCCTTCTCGTTCAGCAGCATCTCGATCGCCGCCAGCCACCGCTCGAAGTAGGACGCTTCCAGGTACTGCGCGGGCGGGATCCGCTCGATGGCATCACGAAACTGATCACCGTTGTAGAAGCCGCGCCGACGCAGCGCAGCGTGCAGCGCCCACACCCTTGCCTCCCAGTCGGCGTGGAACTCGCCGCTGCCATCGTCTACCGGCACCGGCCCGAACCCCGTCTGACCGCCTATGTCGTGGACTCTGCTCACGGGCCGACAGTAGCGCAGCCGACGGACGCCCACCGCGCCAGACGCGTGCCGGGCGACCGCGAACCGATCACCCTGGCGCAGCGCGTTGCTCGGCGATCGAGTTGCCGCCGTCTACGACCAGGTATTGCCCGGTGATGTAGGACGCGCCGGGGCTGGCCAGCCAGGCAATTGCGGCCGCGACCTCGTCGGGTGAGCCGCTCCTGCCAGCCGGGGTGACCCGCCCTTGGCCGCGCTCTTCGGGGGTCTGGGAGCCAGTCGCTATCCAGCCTGGCGCGACGGCGTTGACGGTGATTCCGTGCCTCGCGCTGTCGACGGCGGCTGCGCGGGTGAGGCCGACCATGCCCGCCTTGGCGGTGGCGTAAGCGACGTCAGCGCGGATCGCCATCACCGGGCCGGTCACGCTGGCCACCATGATGATGCGTCCCCAGCGGCGGCTGGTCATCGCCGGCAGTGCCGCCTTGGTGACCAGGAAGGCCGAGGTCAGATTGCGGGCGAGCCCAGCCTGCCAGGTCGCCAGGTCCATGGACTCCACAGTCCCGGACTCGAACACCGGGTCAGCGGCAGAGATCATCCCGGCATTGTTGACCACGATGTCCAGCCGGCCCCATCGCTCCAGCGCGGCTGACGCCAGCCCGGATGCCACACCGGCATCAGTGAGATCGCCGGCGATCCCCGCCGCGTCGAATCCGGCGCTGCGCAGCTCGCTGACCCTGTCCTCGATTCGTGCCGTGGTGGCGCCCAACATCACTGCGGCACCGAGTTCGGCGAGCAGCCTGGCGGTAGCGAAACCGATGCCGTCGGGACCGCCCGCGCCGGTGATCACTGCCACCCGGCCGGACAGGTCGAAGGCCACTGGGATAGGCATTGTCTGATCCTAGTGGGGCTCGATGCCACACCCACCTGCCCGCGAGGAGCCGGCCCGCAAGATAGCCTTCGGCCCTATGGTGAAGCGCCCTGACCCCTTGGAGAGCACGCCGCCTGCCTTCGGGCGGGAGGAGGCCAGGCAGATTCTGCGCGAAGGCTTCGGCATCGAATCGTCGGCCCTGACGCCGCTGGCGGGCGAGCGGGACCAGAACTTTCGGGTGGACACGGCCGGCGGGCAGAGCTTCTTGTTCAAGATCTCTAATCCGGCGGATGACGGGCCCGTCTTGGCAATGCAGGCCGCCGCTCTCCGCCACATCGAGCTGGTGGATCCGGGCCTGCCGGTGATGCGTGCCCTGCCGACCCTGACGGGGGAATCCTGGCTTGAGGTGCCGGGGCCCGAGAGTCGGATTTACGCTGCCCGGCTCTTCACGTTCCTGCCTGGGCAGGTGGCGACGAACACAGCGCTCACGAGCGCGGCGATCTGGTCACATGGGCAGATCACGGCTCGTCTTGGGCGGGCGCTGCGTGGCTTTTTCCACCCCGCGGCCGACTACGAGATCTTGTGGGATATCACCAACTTCCCCAAGCTCCGCCCACTGCTCACCCACATCTCCGACGGCCAGCGCCGCGCTCAGGTGGAACGGGTTCTGGACCGGTTCGAAGCCCGGGTCGCGCCAGCGCTACCAGGGTTTCGCGCGCAGGTGATCCACGGCGACATGAGCCTGGACAACGTGCTATTTGGCGAGGACCTGCGGGTCAGCGGGATCGTGGACTTCGGCGACATGACCCATGCGCCGCTGGTCTGCGATCTGGCCGTTGCCGTCGCGGATGTACTCCACGGCCGTGCCGATGCCATCGAGGCGGCCGACGCGATAATCGGCGGCTACGTCTCGGTGACGCCGCTGGAAAATGAGGAGGCCGGGCAGCTCGCGGACCTGGTCGCGGCCAGGCTTGCCACCGAGGTCACTGTCACCGCCTGGCGGGGCGGGCTCTACCCGGACAACACCGCGTACGCCGCGAGCGGCGAACCTGGAGCCCGCGCGTTCCTCGATGCCATCGAGGCGATGGGGACGGAAGCTGTCGCGCGGCGCTTCCGCGACGCGTGCCGTCGCTTGCCCTACCAGAGGTCAGCCACCGGTGCTCTACTCGAGCGCCGCCGCCGCGCGCTACCCCGATCGCCGCTGTTCTACTCCCAGCCGGTGCACCTAGTGCGCGGCGAGGGCGTCTGGCTGTTCGACCCCGACGACCGGCGGTACCTCGACTGCTACAACAACGTGGCCGTGGTCGGGCATAGCCACCCACGGGTCGTGGAGGCGGTGACGCAGCAGGAGCAGCTGCTCGCGACTCACAGCCGCTATCTGCACGAGGCGGTCGTCGAACTCGCCGAACGACTCGAGGCCACGCTGCCGCCGGAGCTGGACGCCGTCATGGTTGTGAACTCGGGCAGCGAAGCCAACGACCTCGCCTGGCGCATTGCCAGGGCGGCCACCGGGCGGGGCGGCGCGGTCGTCACCGCCTCCGCCTACCACGGACTCACCGAGGCCACCCACGCACTGTCCCCAGAGGAGTGGGCCAAGGGAGAGCACCCTGCGCACGTCGCAACGATCCCCGCACCTGACGGGTACCGCGGCCGGTACAGCCGGGAAGACGACGGGTGGGTGGAGCGGTACGCCGCCCACATCGACGACGCCGCCCGGACGCTCGGCGACCGCGGGTTCGCCGCCCTGTACCTGGATCCGGCCTTGACCGCCGATGGCATCCTGGCGCCCCCGCCCGCCTACCTAAGAGAAGCAGGGCGGCGGGCGCAGGCGCTGGGCGCGCTCATGGTGGCTGACGAGGTGCAGGCCGGTCACGGCCGGTCCGGCACGCACCTGTGGAGTTTCCAGGCGTCAGGGATCTCGCCTGACGTGGTGGTGATGGGCAAGCCGATGGGCAACGGCTTCCCGGTCGCCGCCCTGGTGGTCAAGTCGCAGCTGCTCGAGGCCATCCCTGAGGAGGTCGAGCTGTTCAGCACCTTCGGTGGCAACCCGGTGGCCTGCGCGGCCGCGCTCGCGGTCCTGGCCGTCATCGAGGATGAGGGCCTCGTGGCGAGCGCAGCGAAGGTCGGCTCCTACCTCAAGCACGGCCTGCTGACGCTCGCGGAACGCTACCCCCTGATCGGAGACGTCAGGGGCCAAGGCCTCCTGCTCGGCGTCGAACTGATCGATGAGGCACGCGCGCCGGCGGCCGGGAATGCTCGCAAGATAACCGACGCGATGCGCGAGCGGGGCGTGCTGCTTAGTGCAACCGGCCCGGCTGGAAACGTTCTCAAGATCCGGCCACCTCTGGTATTCCAGAACGAGCACGCCGACCTGCTCCTCCAAGTCCTCGACGAGGTTCTCGCGTCTTCCTGACGCGTGCTGGCGTAGTCGCCTCCCGGCCCGGCAGGGAACTCTCTATAGAGTGATAGCGATGACGCACTCGATGACGGTGTCACTCTCGGGTTCCGGAAACAGCGAAGATGAGGGGCGGCGGTGACTCAGCGCACTGAGGGAGCGGCTATTCGCTTCGACGCCACGCTGTCCGCGATCGGCGGATCGACTGTGCTGCGGTTGCCTGAGGCGGCGAGCAAGGAACTGCCCTCGCGCGGGCAGGTGGCCGTCCACGGAATGATCAATGGCGTCGAGTTCCAGACGGTACTCGAGCCGGACGGAAAGTCTGGCCACTGGATAAGGGTCGATGACACGCTGCGAGACGCTGCTGGCATCAGCGCGGGTGACACTGCGACGCTCGACCTCGAGGTGACCAAGGATTGGCCAGAGCCGACCGTGCCCCAGGATCTTGTGACAGCTCTGGTAGCTGCCCCGCAGAAGATCCAGAACATGTGGAACGAGATCACCCCGATGGCGCGCTGGGAATGGGTGCGCTGGGTGAACGCCACGAAGAATCCTGACACGCGCAGACGACGGGTCGACGTGAGCATCTCGAAGATGCAGAGCGGGAAGAGACGGCCCTGCTGTTTCGACCTATCCGCATGCACCGACCCGGACCTGTCGAAGAACGGCAGGCTCCTCGAGCCACCACGCGACCGCCAGGCGCTCGATGACCTGGGCGAGTGACCGCCAACCTGCGAATCCGATTGCACTCTCGAGCCGCGCCTGGTGCGGCTCGTCGGCATCGCGTGATGCGCCGCAGCCACAGTCTCGCCAGAGCTAGCCGACTAGCGAGATGCTCAGGATGTCGATTTCGCGAACTCCGATATGTGCGACGAACTCTGCGTTTCGCCTGACGATCGACCGGACAGTCTCAGCCGCCGCCGACGGATCGTGTGCCTCGCACTCGATCGTGACGGTCGCCTCGTTCAGCTTGTCCCACAAAACCGCGGGCCGGCTGAGGTAGCCGGTGCGGTAGGTGGCGGCAATCGCGGCCTGGAAGTTCGACCTGCGCTCGTTAGTCAGGCTCGGGTAAAGCCCAGCGATCATGCGGGCGACGACGTGGTACTTGCTAAGCCGCTGGCCTGGTGCTTTAGGCTCAGGCCCGCCTGCCGCCAGCAACGGCTCGATCGTGTCAGCTAGCCACACCGGACCGGTCGAGAGCTCAGCGTCGGGCGCCGGTAGCTTATGCCGCTCCCGCCACTTGCCGATCAGGCCAGGGTCAGCGTCAAGCGCTCGGGCAATCTCCGTGATGCCATAGACCTTCATCCGGCCTCCCGCACATCTGTCGTCACAGCAGACAGGTTAGCACATCTGTCGCTACACCAGACAGTTTCATGTGCCGTTCGACCGTGCCGGGACGAGTCCGCTCCCGATGCAACGTTGGGAGCGATGCGTTCGTGTGTTAGGGCTGGATCGTGGTGGGAGCATCAGGGCATGACTGTGGTCCAGTACTTCACAGCGTGCACGCTTGATGGCTTCATTGCCGATCAGAACAACTCACTGGACTGGCTGTTCGAAGTGCCGCACGACGCCGAAGACGGCTACTGGGATGCTTGGTTTCCCGAGGTCGGGGCGCTTGTCATGGGGGCGACGACCTACGAGTGGATGGTCGACCACGACCGCATGCTCGATAACCCCAGCAAGTGGTACGAGTATTACGGCGATCGGCCGGGCTGGGTCTTCACGCATCGGGACCTGCCCCAGATCCCAGGGGTACGGATCAGCTTCGTCAGCGGCGACGTGCGACCGGTCTACGAGCAGATCGCCGGGCAGCTTTCGGAAGCGAACATCTGGCTGGTCGGCGGCGGAGACCTGGCCGGTCAGTTCTACGACGTCGGATTGCTGGACCAGATCATCCTCGGGATAACGCCGGTTACCCTCAGCCGCGGGGCGCCGCTGCTGCCGCGCCGGATCACCTCTGAGCGCCTCTCGTTCCGTAGTGCTGAGTTGATCGGACAGCGCGTCCGAATCGTGCTCGACATTCGAAGCTGACAACTCAGTGGCTACTGCCCGCCCGCTTGCGGCTGCGAGGCCGGCCGTTCACTGTGCTTCTGCCCCAGCCGCGTCGTCCCGTCAAGCAGTTCTCTGCCGATGTCCAGGTGGCCGCAATGCCGCGCGATCTCCTCGATCACGTGCAAGACAACCCATCGCACGTTCGGCGGCTCCGCACGCTCCGGGTCGCCGTGCTTGCCGCGCGGAACCGCCGACAGCGGCGTTGCCGCCAGGATCGCGTCCGAGCGATCGCAGATCTCCCGAAACTCGGCGACGATATCCGCAGACGACCAGTCCGTGACGAACGGCTTCGTCGGGTCGTAGGGCTCGACGTCGGCGTCAGGGGGCGGCGAGGTGTCCTCGCCGGCCACGACTCCGATGAACCAGTGAAACTGCGCGCCGCTCAGATGCTCGACCAGCCCGGCCGGCGTCCAACCCGAAGGCACGACCGACCGGTGCCATTCCCCTTCATCAAGGCCTGCCACGATATCCAGGGCCGCCGCACGCTGCGCCGCCAGAAAGTCCAGCAGCATCTGATCCTCGGCAGGATGGCAGACCGTCACGCGGTCTTCAGCTGCGGCTTCGGTCATGTCCATTCCTCCTGGTTTTCGGCCGGTCAGCTGGCTGACCTTTCACGAGGATGACGATCTGGCTGCGGCCGAAGGACACCGCCCGTTGTGTCAGACGACGTGGCCTGCAGGATATCGGCGACGGTCGGCCGCGGGCTAGGCCCGGCCGAAGCGCGGTCAGCGTGTTTGCGGAGCTGGGCCGCGCGCGCGAAGTAGTGACTGGCCGTCTCGCCGGCCAGTGTGAGATCGGCAAGAGACACGCCTCCCGAGCTGAGCTATGTTTGCGCAACCTAACGACACCGAAGGAGTGCGCCGTGCCGGATGTGCTGGTCAGAGATGCCGGCGAAGCCGACCTGGCGGTCATCGCGACCATAACGACGGCTACCGGTCAGCACGACGAGTGGGCCGGAGCTAACCCTGCCTACGTCCGGCACCTGATGGAGCACGGCCGCGTGGTCGTCGCCGAATACGGCGCCCAGGTTGTCGGCTTCGGGGCGGTCCAGCAGATAGGTTCAGGACCCGCTGCGGTCAGCATGCTGTGTGACCTCTTCGTCGACCCTGTCGCCCATGGCCACGGCTGCGGCCGGGAAATACTGGCTGAATTGTGGTCAGGCGCCCGCAGCAAGATGACGTTCAGCAGCCTGCATGCGCACGCCGCGCCGCTGTACACGAGTTTCGGCCTGGACGCGTGGTGGCCCCTGTTGTATCTGCACGGCGATACGAGCCGGCTCCCAGTCACAAGCGAGTGGGCGCTGGAGTCCGTCAGCGCAAGCCAGGTGACCCGCTTCGAGCTCGACTGGACCGGGACGGACCGGACAGCAAATTACCGGGCTTGGGCAGCCAGGCCGGGGGGTGAGTTGATCGCGCTGAGGCGGGACGACGAAGTAATGGCGGCGGGCGCCGTCATGAACAGCGGCCCGGACCGGGGTATCGTCCACCTCGCGCTGTCGCCAGCCATCGACGATGACACGGCAGCAAGCGTGGTCATCCGGACGCTGGCGCGACTGGGCGGTCGTCCCGCCGACAAAGCACACCTGTGCCTGCCAGCGCCGCACCCTGCCGTCCGACCCCTGCTGGCGGCAGGCTGGCGATTCGACGAGTTCGACCTGTTCATGGCTTCGGCTCCGGACCTGCTTGACCCGCGCCGGGCCGTGCCCTCGCCTGGCCAGGCCTAATGGTGCCAGGCGCGCGACACGTCGCACCCGAACCGATGACGCATGGTTACACCCATCGCACGACGAGGCTCGGAGACGTCGTCACGAAGGTCTACGAGGGCCCGAATGCGGAGGCTGGCTGTGCGCGAGAGGCGGCAGTCCTGACGGCAGTGGCCGGTCTGCTGCCCGTTCCTCGAGTCATCACGACGCGCGCAGCCGAGTTGCAGACGGGCTTTATGCGCGGCGTGCACGGTCAGGACCTGATCGATGCGGGACTGGCCGAGCCTGTGCTAGCCGCCTGCGGCCGGATGCTGCGGCGGATCCACGAGGTGCCGGTGCCCGCGCTTCTGTCCAGCGGCCGCACTCCGGCCAGTGCCGTGCTGGTGCACGGCGACTACGGGCCAAACAACGTGCTCCTCGATTCGCGTGCGCTGGGCGTCATGGCCGTCCTGGACTGGGAATGGGCACACGCCGGCGACCCGATCGAAGACCTGGCTTGGTGCGAGTTCATCATCCGGTTGCATCACCCTGCCGAACTCGCCGCCGTGAACGGCTTCTACGAGGCCTACGGATCGCGGCCGGCCTGGGCGGACCTGCTCCGGACAATCGTCAGCAGATGCCAGTGGATGGCGGAGTTCTGTCGGCAGTGGCAGCCGGACGGCACTGGCGTGCAGCAGTGGACCGAGCGGCTCGCGACGGTCAGGACCTGGACGCAGTAGCTCCTCGCCGACCATCGGGCCCAGCATGTCCCTAACGGCGCTCCCCGACCAGGCCCAGACACCGGTGATGGCAGGCTAATCACCCTGAGCTGGCTGAATCCGGAGGTTGAGCAGGCATGTCGCACGAGGCCGACGCGATCGTCGTGGGCGCCGGCCTGGCCGGTCTTGTCGCGACCGCCGAGCTGGCCGCTGCCGGACGCCAGGTCGTCGTGGTCGAGCAGGAGCCAGAGGTCAGCCTCGGCGGCCAGGCGTTCTGGTCATTTGGCGGCCTGTTCCTCGTCAACTCGCCCGAGCAGCGACGAATGGGTGTCCGCGACAGCCACGACCTCGCCCTGCAGGACTGGCTGGGCAGCGCCGGCTTCGACCGGCCAGAAGACGAGTGGCCGCGCCGATGGGCGCAGGCCTACGTTGCGTTCGCGGCCGGCGAGAAGCGGTCCTGGCTGCACGCCAAGGGCGTCCGGTTCTTTCCGGTTGTCGGCTGGGCCGAGCGCGGCGGCTATGACGCCTCCGGGCACGGCAACTCGGTCCCCCGCTTCCACATCACGTGGGGAACGGGACCTGGCGTGCTCGAACCGTTCGTGCGCGAGCTGCGTGCCGCCGTCGAAGCCGGCCGGGTCCGCCTGCTGTTCCGCCATCGGGTCGACGAGCTCACCGTCACGGGCGGCGGCATCGACGGAGTGCGCGGCAGCATGCTCGTGCCGTCGGCGACCGATCGAGGCCAGCCGAGTTCGCGAGAGGTGACCGGCGATTTCGAGCTGCACGCCCAGACTGTGATCGTCACCTCGGGCGGGATCGGCGGCGACCACGACCTAGTCCGCCAGAACTGGCCGGCCCGCCTGGGCGCGCCCCCGCAGCACCTGCTGTCCGGCGTCCCGGCGCACGTCGACGGCCGCATGCTCGGGATCAGTCAGGCAGCGGGTGCCGCGGTGATCAACGCAGACCGGATGTGGCACTACACCGAGGGCATCGGCAACTGGAATCCGATCTGGCCGCGGCACGGCATCCGGATCCTGCCGGGTCCTTCGTCGCTGTGGCTGGACGCGCGCGGCCGGCTGCTGCCCGGTCCGCTCTATCCAGGCTTTGACACGCTCGGCACGCTCGAGCACATCATGACCACGGGATATGAGTACACCTGGTTCGTGCTGACCCAGAAGATCATCGAGCGCGAGTTCGCGCTGTCAGGGTCGGAGCAGAATCCCGACCTCACCGGCAAGAGCGTCGCGAAGCTGCTCGACAGGCTGAAGCCGGGGCCGCCGGGTCCCGTCGCAGCGTTCATGCGGCACGGAGCCGACTTCATCGTCGAGGACAGCCTGCCCGCGCTCGTCGCGGGCATGAACAAGCTCGCCGGCGCCGACCTCATAGACCTGGCCGAGCTCACTTCGCTGGTCGCTGCCCGCGACCGCGAAGTCGCGAATCCGTTCACCAAGGACATGCAGCTCACCGCCATTCACGGCGCGCGCCGCTACCGCGGCGACAAGCTAATACGGGTAGCCAAGCCGCACCGCTTCCTCGACCCGGCAGCCGGTCCGCTCATCGCCGTCCGGCTGCACATCCTGACCCGCAAGAGCCTCGGTGGCCTGCACACCAATCTCGACGCGCAAGTCCTCGACGCGGCAGGCGAGCCGATCCCCGGCCTGTACGCGGCCGGTGAGGTCGCTGGCTTTGGCGGCGGCGGAATGCATGGCTACCGTGCGCTCGAGGGCACGTTCCTCGGCGGCTGTCTGTTCTCCGGCCGAACGGCTGGCCGTAGCGCGGCTCGGGTCATCTCCTGACGCACGCGGCTGCCGAGACGGACCGTACTAATGTCGGAAGGTGGCCACTCTTGCCGATGTCCGCCGGATCGCTCTTAGCCTTCCGGAGACCGCCGAGCGCGAGTCGCGCGGGAATCTCGAATGGCGGGTCAAGGACAAGGGCTTCATCTGGGAACGGCCGCTGCGCAAGGGCGACATCGAGGCGCTCGGGGATCGCGTACCGGACGGCCCGGTCTTCGGAGCCAGGACCGCCGACGAGGGCGTGAAGTACGCGCTGATCGCCGACGACCCGGCAGTTTACTTCACCACCCCGCACTTCAACGGATACGCGGCGATCCTGTTCGAGCTGGACCGCATCACGGCCGCGGACCTAGCCGAGCTGATCACTGACGCGTGGCTGGCCCGCGCGCCGAAGAAGCTGGCCGACGCGTTTCTCCAGCAGTGACCAAGCGGGCCAGGCTGTTCGTTATGTGCGTGCCAGGCCTCGGCCGGATGCTGCGACAGCGGCTGGGCGCGATGGAAGGGATCAACATCACGGGAACGGGCTTCGATGGATCCGCAGACATCGTCTTCCTCGAAGCTGACCGGGCCAGTCGGGCCTTCGTGCTTCGATCACGGCTGGCCGACGACATCTTCGCCGAGATCGGCCGTGCCAGCCGCACCGGCGGCGGCGATGCGGTCGCGGTGGCGAGCAAGGCCTGGCAGCCCGACGGCGTCCAGCGGGCGCTATCGGTATGGGCAGACGAAGTCCGGCCGCTGGCCGCGTCGATGACGTTCCGGGTCGCTGCCCGTGTCCTGAGCGAGACCAGGTTCCGGCGGATTGACCTGCGGCGGGCTCTGGCCGGTCTGGCTGTACGGGACAAGCCGCGGTGGCGGTTCGCCGACCCGGCACAACTCGACATCGCGCTCGTGGAGTTCCACGACGGGCAGTACGCCGCGGGTCTGCGGCTCGGCGGCTCGGACAGCCGCCAGCTGGGCCGGCGGGACGACGTACGACAGACCGCGCTGCCACCGACGGTCGCCGCGGCGATGGTGGACCTGGCCGGCCCGCCCGGCGCGACAGGGACAGCCAGCGGGACGCTTATCGACCCGTGCTGCGGCGCCGGCACGGTGCTGGCAGAAGCGCTCGCGGCTGGCTGGACTGCTGAGGGCAGCGATATCGATGACGCCGCCATCGCCGCTACGGCTAGGGCAGCGCCAGCCGCGAGGGTCCAGCTAGGCGATGCCCGCGACCTGCTGCTGCCCGACGATTACGCCGGCGCGTGCGTGTCGTGGCTGCCATTCGGGCGGTTTCGGTCACCCAGCCCGTTGGAGGAGCCGGGCAGGTGGGTGGAATGGTCGGGCGCGGCATTGGGGGAGCTAAGCAGGATCACGCGCCGCGGCGGCGCGATCGTCCTGCTAGCGCCGGATCTACCTAGGCCCGCTATACCGAGTGCGCTGCGGCTGCGCCGCCAGGTGCCAGTCCGGCTGCCCGGCGGCAAGGAAACGATCTGGGTGTTCCGCCACGCCTGAGGCGCCCGGACGCGGATGCCTAGGTAGGCGCACGCGGTTGGAGCTGCCCGGCTGCCTGCCCGAGCGGGCTGCTCTGGTCAAGCTCCGCGCTTGCGCCCGACTGCGAAGTATGCCACTGGGCCCAACAGGTTGACCGCCATAGCGGCGCGCCACATCGCCTTGGGGCCGCGGATCTGGCTCGGCGCCCGGCGCTGGATATCGATCAGCGCCGCGATCTTGAGTGACACCTCAGCCGCAGCAGCGGCTACCAGCAGTCGGCGCTGAGTGACGCTGAGCTCCGCCCACCGCTCGGCCGCGCGTGCGGTCATGACGCATGCCTCCCCTGTGTTGGAGTCTCGCGCCGATTCTCCCGCACGACTGGCCGCTGCGCATCTCGGTTGTCCGGAATATAGGCATTCAGCCCCCTTGGCGAGCCACTGGGACTCATGATGTCATCTGCAACACGCGGTGCTGTCGTGGCGACTGACTGTTTGCTGACATAACTGACATAGCGCGCCGCTTACCGCCGGGCGGCGGGGTTTACCTGCGCGAATGACAGATAGTAATGGTCTGATCGCTCTTGTAGTATCTGGCCGATGGAGTCGATGCTGTGCCCGGTACTCATCGGCCGGAGCGCTGAGACACGGGCTCTGACCCGGGAACTGGACGCGGCCGGCCAGGGCCACGGTGGCGCCGTGCTCGTGACCGGAGACGCGGGGGTTGGGAAGTCGCGGCTCGCACGAGAAGCTATCGCCGTAGCGGCCTCGCGGGGTTATTTCATACTGGCGGGACGGGCAACCGATTCAGCCGTACCCGTCCCCTTTCGTCCGGTCACCGAGGCGCTGATGGGGGCCGCGCGCTCAGGCGTCGTGCCTGACGCGCCGGGCATCTCCGACTACCGTGCCGCGCTTGGCACTCTGGTCCCGGAGTGGAGCCGGCCCGGTGACGGAGACGCCGAGGTATCCCCGGTTATCATCGGCGAGGCCCTGTTGCGATTGCTGTCGCTGCCCGGCCGGCCTGCCGGGTTGCTGGTGCTAGAAGACCTGCACTGGGCCGACCCGGAGACGCTTGCGATCGTCGAGTACCTGGCCGACAACATCGCGAAGTCCAAGGTCCTCTGCCTCGCCACGCTGCGCGACGCCGCGCCGTCGGCGGGCCTCGACCTGCTGCGCTCTCTCAGCGCGCGGCGCGCTGCGACCCGTCTGCACGTGCCGCGCCTGACGCCTCGCGCCGTGACACAGATGGCCGCAGCGTGCCTGGACGTCCCGGACGTGCCGCGCGCGGTCAGCAGGCTGCTCGCCGACTGCGACGGGCTCCCGTTCGCCGTCGAGGAGATCCTGGCCGCCGCCGTTTCCTCTGGCGAGCTGGTGCACGGGACTACGGGCTGGCAGGTCAACGACGCTGTCGTCACCGGCGTGCCATCTTCGATCGTCGGGTCCGTGCGCAACCGCATCGCTGGCCTCGGCCGGCAAGCTCGCAACGTCATCGTGTCCGCTGCGGTCCTGGGGCGGCAATTTGATTGGGCGCTGCTGCCGAGCGTGGCTGACGTCGGCGAGTCGGAGGCGCTGGAGGCCCTGCACGAAGCGCACGACGTGCAGCTGATCGAGCCGGTCAGCCCTGACGGGCGCACGTTCCGGTTCCGGCACAGCCTGACCCGCGACGCGATCGTCTCAGACCTGCTCCCACCGGAGCTGGCCAGCCGCGCCGCGCGTGCTGGGGCCGCGATCGAGGAAGCGCATCCGGGCCTGCCGGGCGTGTGGTGCGAACTCGTCGCCGAGTTGCGGGCGGCAGCAGGACAACCCGTGGGCGCCGCCCGCCTGTTGCTCACCGCCGGCCGCCGCGCGCTACGCCAGGGGGCGCTAACCAGCGCGATCACGGTCCTGCGCGATGCGCGCAAACTGCTGGCCGAGGCGGGTAACGCCGATTCCGTGCTGGACATCGAGGTCGACGAAGCGCTGGCTGAGGCGCTCGCGCAGTCCGGTGACTATCAGCAGCTCGGACTGCTGGCCGAGGACCTCGTCGGCCGCCTGGACGCCATCGGCTCAGATCCGCGCCGGCGACAGGCGCTCATCAGGATCAGGGCGGCCAGCACGAGGCCTGAGGACAATCCCGACGGAGCCGCCGGGCACCTGTCGGCTGCTAGTGCCCTCGCGGGGCGGCTCGACGACCCGGAGCTGGCCAGCAGGGTCGACGCCGTCGGCGCGCGGCACGCGCTCGTGGGGGGCGAGTTGGACGATGCCGATCAGCTGGCGCATCGGTCGCTCGCGTCGGCCGAGGCTGCCGGGCTCACGGGCTGGGCGGCCGAAGTCGCGGTCGAGTCACTGGACGTCATCGGCCGTCGGGAGCGCGTTCGGGACCTCAGCGCCGCGCGCGCGGCCTTCGAGCGCGCGTACAAAATCGCCGACAAGAAATCGCTTGGCGTGTGGCGGGTCCGGACGCTGCATGAGCTTGCCACGCTCGACATGCTGGCCGACGGGGCGACGAGCGCGCTACTCGAGGTCCGCGAGCTCGCCCATGACGCGGGCGTCCTGTCTATCGCGACCGTCATCGACCTGCAGCTGGCCAACCTATGGAGCCTGGGCACCGATCTCGACCGCGCTCTCGCCACGTCCCGGCAGTGCGAGCGAGGTGCCACGCAACTCGGCGCGCACCGGATCGAGGTCATGGCGATCTGTCTGCAGGCCCTCATCGCCGCCATTCAGGGCGACAGCCGGGCAGCCGAGAGCGCGGCCGCGCGTGCCGAGGCGATTATGCCGGACGACCCCGAGGTGCTCGCTACGACCATCGGCCAGATCCGGGTCCTGGCGGCGCTGTTCCGCGACGATGTGGACCAAGCTGTCCGGCACAGCATTGCCGCGCGGGCCTATCTCGATAAGGCGCTCCGTGCGCCAAGTCGAGGGCGCGGGTTTTACTCGCCGTCACAGGCCCCGCTGATCGCAAGGGGCCGCTCTTACGGCCTGTACGCGCTCTTGCAGGCCGCCTGCGACGGCGACATCCGCGGTGCGATCACGCTGGCCGAGACTGCTGGTGCAGCCGTGAGCTGGAACCGAGGCTGCCTGGCCTATGCGGAAGCGGTTCTGGAGGGCCAAGCCGGACACGCCGAGCGAGCCACTGCTCTCGCGGACGAAGGCAGCGCCTGGTTCGCCCCGTTTGCACCGTGGTGGAATCATCTGGCGCGCCGACTGGTCGCTCCGGCGGCTCTCCGGGACGGCTGGGGTGAGCCGGCCTCCTGGCTGCGGGACGCCGCCGCCGGGTTCGAGTCCACGGGCCACGCCCGGCTCGCCTCCGCGTCCCGCGGCATGCTGCGCAGAGCTGGCGAGCGGGTGCCGCGCTCCGGCCGCGGCCAGGCGCAGGTACCGGTGCAGATGCGCAGGCTCGGCGTGACCAGCCGGGAGATGGACGTCTATCTGCTGGTAGCGCAAGGCTGCTCGAACACTGAGATCGCAGCCCAACTCTTCATCTCGCCGAAGACCGTCGAGACGCACGTGGCCAACCTGGTCGCCAAGACGGGCCAGGCCGGGCGGCGCGAGCTTGTCGCGCACGCTGCCCGGTTCGCCCGGTCTTGAACCGGTTGTGCCGCCACGTTCCCTGTGGCCCGAGTGCCTGTCGGGTCGCGGTTGGCTTAACTCAGGTATCTGGGGTGCGTTAGCTCAGGTTGCACCTGATGTGCGGAGAGCTGTGATGCGACAGGCTCGCTGACTAGTAGTTCAAGACCCCCGGTGAACGACTACGCATTGGCGCCCCCCGCCAGTCTTGCCGCCCCCGAGCCTTCACCCCTGCACGGCCGCGGACTGACGTCACGGGGAGCCAGGCAAGGAGGACTCGTGACTGCCAACGCCGCCGCCAGCGATGGCACCGCCACTGCTGAGCTGCAGGCCCGGTTCGAAACTGACGCAATCCCCCATATGCGTCAGATGTTCCCCGCGGCGTACCGGCTCACGCAGGACCGGTGCGACGCTGAAGATCTCATCCAGGAGACCTTCGCCAGGGCGTATGTGAAGTTCCATCAGTTCGAGACAGGGACGAACGTGCGCGCGTGGCTGTACTGCATCATGTTCCGCACCTTCTGCAGCTCCCGCCGCAAGCGCGGCCGCCAGCCTGCCGAGGTACTAGCTGACGATCTGTACCGCTCCCCCGGCGGCCAGGCCGCCGACAGCCAGGCCGGGCTTGTCGCGCCGTCACGATCGGCGGAGGCCGAGGCTCTCGATGGCCTCGGCGATTCCCCCGTCATGCGCGCCCTGGCTGAACTGCCGTCGCAGTTCAAGACGGCCCTCTACCTGGCCGACATCCAGGGCTACCAGCAAAGCGATATAGCCGACATTATGGGCACGCCGGTTGGCACTGTGATGTCACGCATTCACCGCGGCCGCGCGATGCTCCGCGCGAAACTGGCTCCCGCAGCGAAGGAGCGGTTCAACCCGGCTCACCGAGCGCCAGTCCAGCCTGCGCCGGTCCAGCCTGCGCCGGTCCAGCCTGCGCCGGTCCAGTCAGTGCCGGTCCAGTCAGTGCCGGTCCAGTCAGTGCCGGTCCAGCCTGCGCCGGTCCAGCCAACGCGGGTCCAGGGCGCGCCGGAGGCGGCGCCGTTCGACAGGCTGGCCGCCGCCGCGCCAGCGCCCGGCAATCTGCCGCTGGCGGCGTGACTGGCCACTAACCCCCGGTAGCCGCCAACTCCCGGTAGCGCCACCCCCGGCGGCCTGCGCGGGTGCGGAATCCCCCAGCCGCACCCGCGCAGGCACGTCACGGCTTCGGGAGTGCCAAGCTCGCGTAAGAATGGTCCATGAGTAAAACTCCGGCTGCGCCACCGCCTGGCGACAAGCCTGTGCGGACCGCGCCGCCCCCACCACCAGCCTGGCGGCACTGGCTCTGGCTGCTAGCGCTGGTTATCGCCCTGCTCTACATCCTCCCGAGCTTCGTGCACACCACCTCCCCGGTTAGTCTCAGCTACTCGCAGTTCCAGGGTCGCGTCGCTGCGCACCAGATCAAGAGCGTGGATGTCCCGAGCCCGTCCTCGGCCGACTCCAACATCACCCTCACGGGGACGCTGACGAACGGCAAATCATTCACGGCAGTTACCCCGCCGGTCTCGCCGGGCTCGCCGCTGGCGAACAGCCTGAACGCCGCGCACGTGAATGTCACGTATGAGGCGCCAGCCAGCTCCACGGGCGGCTTGCTGCTGAGCATTTTCATCTTCGTCGTGCTGCCGTTCGCCCTGATCTTCTTCGTCTTCCGGCGGATGGCGCGCAGTGCCGGCAGTTCGTTGCAAGGGGTCATGGGCGTCGGGCGGTCACGAGCGAAGGTCTTCGACGCCGAGCGGCCGCAGACACGGTTCAGTGACGTCGCCGGGTACGAGGGAGTGAAGTCCGAGATCAGCGAGGTCGTCGATTTCCTCCGTAACCCGGACCGGTACAAGCGGGCAGGCGCGATGGCGCCGCGTGGCGTGCTCATGGTCGGGCCGCCGGGAACGGGCAAGACGCTGATGGCGCGTGCCGTCGCCGGTGAGGCCTCGGTGCCGTTCTTCTCCGTCACCGGTTCCAGCTTCGTCGAGATGTTCGTCGGCGTCGGAGCCGCGCGTGTGCGCGACTTGTTTGCCGAGGCGCGCAAGCAGGCGCCGGCCATCATCTTCATTGACGAGATCGACGCCATCGGACAGCGCCGGGCCGGGTCCGGCGCGGTCGTTGCCAACGACGAGCGCGAGCAGACGCTGAACCAGCTGCTGGCGGAGATGGACGGATTCGACGTCGGCACCGGAATCGTGGTGCTGGGTGCGACCAACCGTCCGGAGGTGCTCGACCCGGCACTGCTGCGTCCTGGCCGGTTCGACCGGCAGGTGGTCATCCCGCTGCCGGCCCTGGCCGAGCGCAAGGCGATCCTGGAAGTCCACAGTCGCGACAAGCGGCTCGGCCCCGACGTCGACCTCGAGGTCGTGGCTCGTGGTACGCCCGGCTTCTCAGGCGCGGACCTGGCCAACCTCACCAACGAGGCGGCGTTCTTTGCCGTCCGCGCCGGCCGCGAGGTCCTGACCGCTGCCGACTTCGAAAACGCCAGGGATCGTATCCTGCTCGGTCGCCGGGAGAGTTCGAACGTCCTGCTCCCGGAGGAGAAGCACGCCGTCGCGATCCACGAGTCGGGTCACGCGCTCGTGGCTGCCCTGTCGGATCACGCCGACCCCGTCGCAAAGGTGACCATCCTGCCCGCCGGGCAGGCGCTCGGCGTGACCCAGCAACTGCCGCTGGTCGAGCGGCACCTGTACGGCGAGGACTATCTCACCGAGTCCCTGGCCGTGCGCCTCGGTGGCCGGGCCGCGGAGCTGGTCGAGCTCGGGCAGGGATCTACCGGCGCTGCCAACGACCTGGCGTCCGCAACCGATCTGGCGACGAAGATGGTGCGCGAGTTCGGCCTGTCACCCGAGCTCGGCCCCATCGGCTATCCCGAGGGCGGTTCGGTCTTCCTGGGTGGCGGCGGGTCAGGACTATCCAGCCGGCCATTCGCCGAGGCAACGCAGGCGAAGATCGATGCCGAGGTCGCCAGGCTGCTCCGCGAGGCCGAGGAGTCGGCTGTCTCGACGATTAGGACGCATCGCCATGAGCTGGACCAGCTCGTGGCATTGCTGCTGGAGGAGGAGACCGTCGAGGGTGCAGAGGTCTACCGGATCGTAGGCAGACCGGTGCCCGAACGAAGGTCGGAGGAGCTCACGGTCGCGCGGCACGCCGCGACGGCGGTGGCCGGCGCGCCCGCCGGCGCCGCGCCGGCGCCGCGGGCCGTCGCGGTCGATGCCGATCCCGACGTCTAGCGCCACCACGGTCGGCGGCGCAGGCTCGCCAGTTGCTCCGCTGGCTCGGTGAGCTCGGTCGCGCGCGTTTCCAGATGGTCGAGATGGTGGCCGACCCACAGGGCGTCCGAGCGGTACCCGGCCGTGTGCCCGCACGGCGCGATCGCGGCGGCGGCGATGCGACTCGGCGGCAGCGCGGCCGGAGCTGGCGCCGGTCCCTTCCGGCTGGGCCTGGCGACCTCCGCCGCCAGGCCGTCGTAAAAGCTGGTGAGCTCGGCTGCCTGGCGGCCGACGCCAGCGTGCAGCCCGCCGTCGTCAGAATGTGGCTCGGTGCGGCTCGGCAGGCTCGCCATGGAGTGCGCGGTGAGGCGAAGCCGCATCGCGCCCATGACCAGGGCCCACATGTCCGTCTGACTTAGCCGCTTGGAACCTTGCTCGGTCAGGTAACCGCGGACTGCGTCATCCAGCCTGCTGCCTGCCGTTATCGCGGCGACCGCGCGCTCGGGCCGGTGCTCACTATCGCCAAGGGCCCAGGTCGCTGATTCGCCAAGATAGCTGGCACCGCTACGGAAAGCGTCAGCGAGATTGTCGCCCATGACGGCGGACACACCACGCGGCCAGAATAGAAAGCCCACCACGAGGCTGACAGCACATCCGATCGCGACGTCTTCGACCCGCAGCAGCCCGACCCGCCACCCAGCCGGGACCAGCAGATTGAACAGCACGACGATCGTGACCGTGAAGGCGGCCTGGCCGACCACGAACGGAGCTGTCCCCGGCGTGTAGGCGGCCACGAGCACGGCCAGCGGGAAGGCTATCCAGAGCGCCGCAGGACTGGTGCCGATGCCCACCAGCAAGGCGCCACCGACCACGAAGCCCGCGATCGTGCCACCGAGGCCACGCAGCGCTGTCGACCCGGTTGCTGCGGCGCTGGTCCGCAGCACTGACAAGGTGCCGAGGACAACCCAGAACGCATGCTGAACGTCGCTCAGCTTGGCCACGGCGACGGCCGCTGCGAGGGCAACAGCTCCGCGGGCGCTGTTTCTGAACCAGACCGATCGCAGACTCGCGTCGGTGGCGATTTGCCCGGCCGGTCGCAGGATCCCCCATCGTGCTCTGCCGGCCTCGGACTCGGGCAACCCGGCTATCCAGTTCTGACGCTGACTGGCGACTTGCGCCGGGGTGGCCTGCCGGGCAGCGACCATCGCATCGCACATCGCCGCAGCGGCCGCGACGCCGATTATCTGCGCGTGGTAGGCCTCATCAGCCCGCCGGACGGCGACTGCGGGGTCGCCGGCGAGATCGTTCAGGTGTCTGGCACTGGCCAGCCGCGCCGCATACAAGGCCTCGAGGTCCAGGCTCCCCCGGTGCCCCGACATCACCGCGGCAATCCTCCGCAGCGCCCGCACGGACTCCGTCAGCAGCTCGCGGTCGGCTGCCCCCGCTGTTCGCAGGTCGACGTGGCTGTCGGCCGCATCGGCGATCAGCGACGTGCACCACTCCAGCAGATGGATCAGGCTGGCCAGCCCCTGGTCGGCTGCGGCTAGTCCGATCGGCCGGTACGGGGTGGCGTCGAACGCGTTCCTGAGCTCGAGCTTGGCCGCCCTGGCAGCGTCGCTCTGGGCAGCGGCTTGCGTGCCGGCGATGGTGGCATCGAGCTGATCGGCGATCAGGGCGGCGAGCTTGCCCGCCTGCGCGCGGAGCCGGTCACCCGGTGGCCGGGGGGACAGCAGCAGCACAGCAATCGTGCTCGCTCCGCCGGCCAGCAGCCAGCCTTCGAGCCGTGACGGAAGCACGCTCAGCGTCCCGATCGAGGCAATCGGGAGCACGAGGCCAAACAGGCACGGCGTGACGCCGGCCGCGGCGTTTGGCCCGGCCGATCCGGCGAAGTAGATCGTGAACGCGACTGGGATCGTCACGAGCGCGGCGAGCCAGGCCGACCCGCTGGCCACGGTGCCGATGGTCACCGCCACAGCGCCCGCCGCGGTAAGCAGCACGTGAGCGACGGCCTTGTCTCGCCTGGTGCCGCCGAATGTGACCGTGACGAGCTGTGCAAAGCCGCCAAAGACCGCAAACAACGTCATCTGCTCATTGGCGATGACCTTGAACGTCAGGAAGAAGAGGCACGGGATGACGATCGTCGCGCGCACGGCGCGCAGCGCCGCCGGCACCGACCAGGAGATCCGCCACCAGGGACTAGCTGGATGGCTGGGCGCACCACGCGACCCACCAGCATTCCGCACCCCGGCCGACTGGGCCACATCGCTATGAGTCATGCCTGTCCCACCATGTCACCGTCACTATCTCACCGTCCCCGCGGCCAGTACGTGCGGGTCTGCCAGCGACAAGATGGAATCTACGCGGCCTGCCGCTATGTGCTGCCCTGATCCTCTGACTAAAGTCAGAGGATGGACGCGGCCATGGTCAGCCAGGTCCGGAGCTTCAACCGGACAGTTACCCAGCGGATCGGCGCACTGCACGAGGACTTCCTGGCCCGCAACCGTCCGCTCGGCCAATCGCGGCTGCTGTGGGAGATCGGCGTTGGCGGCAGTGATGTCCGGCTGCTGCGGTCCCGGCTCGACCTCGACTCGGGCTACGTGAGCCGTCTGCTTCGGTCGCTGGAGCAGGACGGGCTGGTGACCATCGCCCAGAGCGGGTCTGATGGCAGGGTCCGTAAAGTGCGTCTGACTGAGGCTGGCCTAGCCGAGTACGCCCAGCTGGAGAGCCGTTCCGACGAAGCAGCGCAGGCGATACTCGGGCCGCTGACGAGCGGGCAGCGTCAGCGTCTCGTCGCGGCGATGGCCGAAGTCGAGCGGCTCCTGGTCGCGTCGATGGTCACTGTCAGCCCGGCCGACTCACGGCATCCGGATGCTCGATCCTGCCTGCGGGCCTACTTCGCGGAGCTTGGGCGGCGCTTCAGTGACGGCTTCGACCCTGAGCTGAGCACTACTGTCGCCGAGGTCGAGATGAGGCCGCCGGCCGGGCTGTTCCTTCTCGCATCGCTGCACGGCGAGCCGGTGGGATGCGGCGCGCTGCGGTTCCACGAAAACGAGGCGGCCGAGATTAAGCGCATGTGGGTTGGCGAGGCTGTACGGGGCCTCGGGGTCGGGCGCCGGATGCTCGAAGAACTCGAAGGCCACGCGCGCGCTCGCGGTGCTCGCGCTGTCCGTCTGGAGACCAACCGGAGCCTCACCGAGGCGATCGCCATGTACCGGTCATCTGGCTACCGCGAGGTCGGCGCCTTCAACGCAGAGCCCTACGCCCATCACTGGTTCGAGAAGGAACTGACGGCTGACCGCTAGCCGGCCTCGCCTACGCTGTCGCCGTGGCCACCAACACCGACAGGGATGCCGACTCTCGCAGGGTGCCTGCGTCGATGCGCCGCGACGTCCGCTTGCTTGGCAGGATACTCGGCCAGGTCATCAGCGAGTCCGGTGGCAAGGATCTGCTGGACGACGTGGAGGAGTTGCGCCATCGCGTCATCGCCGCCCGGCGGCTCGAAATGCATGACGGCGAAGGCAATGCGGCGGATGACGAGATCGCCGCGCTGGTGGGCAGCTGGCCGCTAGCGCGCGCCGAAGCCGTCGCCCGTGCGTTCACCGTGTACTTTCACCTGGCCAACCTGGCCGAAGAGCACCAGCGGATTCGTACCCTGCGCGAGCGTGACACCGGCGCTGAGCCGGTGCGCGAGTCACTCGCAGCCGCCATGGCCAGCCTCGGCGAGTTGCTTGGGCCGAGCCGTCGCCTGGAGCTGCTCAACACTCTCGAGGTGCACCCGGTCCTCACGGCGCACCCGACTGAGGCGAGGCGGCGCGCCGTTACCGAGGCGCTGCGCCGCATCGGCATCCACTTGGACGCGCTCGACGACACACGTCGCGGTGTAGCTGCGCGCGCCGAGTCCCTGCGGCGGCTGCGCGAGGAGATCGACCTGCTGTGGCGCACCTCCGCGCTGCGCAGTCAGGCCATGCAGCCGCTGGACGAAGTGCGGTCGGGCGCCGCCGTGTTCGACGAGACGCTCTTCCGGCTCGCACCGACTGTGTACCGCGCCCTTGACGTTGCGCTGCAAGGCGACGACTCCGGATCGGCCGCACCGAGGGCGCCCGCGTTCCTGCGCTTCGGCAGCTGGATCGGCGCCGACCGGGACGGCAACCCGTTCGTTACCGCCGCCATCACCGAGCAGACCGCTAGGATTCACGCCGATCATGCGCTGCGCGCGCTGGAGAACGCGACCACCAGGATCGGGCGGTCGCTCACCATCGACGCCGCCCTGCTCAGCGACAACGTGCCCGCGGACCTCGGCTCAAGCACAGGCCAGAATGATCTGGCCGCGGCGCTTGCGGCGGCGCGGCATGCCCACCCGGCGATTGTCAGCGAGCTCATGGCGCGCTCGCCCGGCGAGCCGTTCCGCGTCTACCTGCTGCTGGCCGCTCGGCGACTTCAGGCGACCAGGCAGGCGCTGGCGGAGGAAGCGGAAGACGCCCTGGCGTACCCGTCGGCGGCGGACTTCATCGGTGACTTGCACGTCGCCCAGCGTGCGCTTGCAGCGGCCGGAGCGTCCCGGCAAGCCTACGGCGAGCTGCAGCAGCTGATCTGGCAGGCCGAGACGTTCGGGTTTCACTGGGCGGAACTCGAGGTTCGCCAGCACAGCGCCGTCCACGCAGCGGCGCTGCGGGAGCTGCGCGCGGGGCGCAGCGAGCAGGAAGTCTCGGCGATGACCCGCGAGGTCCTCGCGACGCTGGCCGCGATGGCGACGATCCAGCGCAGGCACGGAGTCGAGGCGTGCCGCCGCTATGTCGTCAGTTTCACCACGTCCGCTGCGGATGTCGCGGCCGTGCACGAGCTCGCCGCCTTCGCCTGTCCGGACGAGCGGCCGGTGCTTGACGTCGTCCCGCTCTTCGAGAGCGGGGACGACCTGGAGCACGCGGTCGCCGTACTCGACGACATGGTCGCGCTTGAGCCGGTCGCGCAGCGCCTGGCGGAGACCGGGCGCCGCCTGGAAGTCATGCTCGGCTACTCCGACTCAGCCAAGGAGCTCGGTACGGTCAGTGCGACGCTGCGCCTGTTCGACGTGCAGCTGCGGCTAGCGCGCTGGGCCGCGGAGAAAGACATCAGGCTCGTCCTGTTCCACGGCCGCGGCGGTGCGCTTGGCCGCGGCGGCGGACCGGCCGGGCGGGCCGTCGTCGCCCAGGCGCCAGGCTCGGTCGGCGGCAGGTTCAAGGTCACCGAGCAGGGCGAGGTCATCTTCGCCCGGTACGGTGACCCGGTCATAGGCCAGCGTCATCTCGAGCAGGTCACGTCTGCTGTCTTGCTGGCGACAGCCGCCGCCCCGGTGCCGCCAAGGGACAGCGATGGCGATGCCCCTGGCGCTTTCGGTCACGTCGCGTTCGGTGCCGCCGCACGGGCTCTGGAAGCGGGGGCCTTGACTGCGTACCGATCGCTGGTCACGGCCGACGGATTCGCCGAGTGGTTCGCCCGGCTGAGTCCGCTCGCCGAGATCGGCGGCATGCGGCTCGGCTCCCGCCCGGCGCGCCGTGGCCTGGCGGCGCCCGTCGGCCTCGCCGACTTGCGCGCCATCCCCTGGGTCTTTGCCTGGGCCCAGACCAGGGTCAATCTGCCCGGCTGGTACGGCCTCGGTAGCGGGCTCGCTGCGGCCATCGGTGGAGCGGGCGGGCTGGCGGCCGTCCAGGCCGCCTATCGTGACTGGCCGCTACTGGCCGTCCTGCTCGACAACGCCGAGATGAGCCTGGCTAAGACCAACCGGCGCATCGCTGCGCGCTACCTGGCCCTGGGCGGCAGCGACGAGCTGGCTAAGCAGGTGCTGGCCGAGTACGACCTGACCCGCCAGCTGGTCCTGGACGTCACCGGGCATGACCGCCTGCTGGCCGGCCGGCCAGTGCTCTCACGCGCCGTCGCACTGCGCGATCCCTACGTCGACGCGCTCTCGCACCTGCAGCTGCGCGCGCTGGCGGAGGTCCGCGCCAGTGCGGACTCTGGCGAGCGGGCCGCGCTTGAGCGGTTCCTGCTGCTGACCGTCAATGGTGTGGCCGCAGGCCTGCAGAACACGGGCTGACGGCGAGGTCCTAGTCCGCCGTCAGCGCGGCCGCGGTCACGACGCGAGCGGTGCGGACAGCGCTTGCGATCGCCGCGTCCGGCGATAGCTGGCACAGATCGGTCAGTGTGAAGAGTGCCTCCGCGCTCATCACTAGTGCGAGGTCCACCTTGAGCTGCCCCAGAGCCTCCGGGCGCAGTTTGTCGTCCGCGGCGAGCGGCGCGAGTGCGTGCTCGATGAGACCGAAGCGGAGCCCCGGCCGCATCGTGGCCGAGCCCGGCCTGACAATCGACGCGGCAATCATCGCCCGGACCGCGCTCTGGTAGCGCCAGACGTGCCGGAGTAGGTGCTCGGTCGCGAACGCGATCCGCTCCACCGGGTCACCGCAGTTCGCGACCGGCGCGAGCGCCGCAGCCGGGCTCGGCCATGTCCCGTCCACTGCCTCGCGCAGCAGCGAGACCAGATCCGGGAAGTACCGGTACGCGGTGGCCTCCGATACCAGAGCCGCCTTGGCGACGGCGGGCATGGTGACCTCGGCGCTGGTGCCGATGAGTTCGCGCGCAGCTTCGACGATGGCCGTCCTCGTACGCTGCTTCTGGTTCACCCGGCCAGCCTGCGCCTGTGCGGTCATCTGCTCATCCTAGGGCAGTATCTCCGCATAAGGCAAGCCGACCATCATTATGAGAGTGGACTTGCGTAAACCTCCATGACTGACTAGGGTTGCAGTTCGTGAGAGTTAACTCTTACGAAAGCACAGCCTGAGGAGAGACGATGACCACCGCTACTACCAGGACCCTGACCGTCCCCGCCATAGGTGCCGTGCCCCTTACCGTGACGGAGCGCGGCTCCGGCCGCCCCGTCCTGCTCCTGCACGGCGGTGCCGGGCCGTTCTCGGTCGCCGGGTTCGCCGACCTGCTCGCGTCTTCGCATCCCGCCCGCGTACTGACTCCCGTGCACCCGGGCTTCGACGGCACGCCGCGGCCGGACGCCCTGGCGACCGTCAGATCGCTGGCCGCCGTCTATGCGCAGCTGCTCCGCGACCTCGAGCTGAGCGATGTATGCGTGATCGGCAACTCGATCGGCGGCTGGATCGCGGCGGAGCTCGCGCTGGCCGAGAGCAGCGCGCCGGACTCCAGGGTGAGCTCGGTCGTGCTCGCGGATGCGGCTGGCCTCCAGCTGCCCATGGCCGACTACTTCTCGCTCAGCAGGGACCAGGTCTTTGACCTGGCCTACTTCGACCCGGACGCGTTCCGGCTCGACCCGGCGACGCTGGCGCCAGAGCGTCTGGCTGCGATGGCCGCTAACAACGACACGCTGCGCGGCTACGGCGGCGTCACGCTGGCCGACCCCAGCCTCCTGGACCGGCTGCCGGGCATCAGTATCCCTACCCTCGTCATCTGGGGCGCTGCGGACCGCATCGTGCCAGCCGCGCACGGCCGGGCTTACGCCGCCGCCATTCCCGGTGCGCAGTTCCGCCTGATCACTCACGCCGGCCATCTCCCGCAGCTCGAGACGCCCGCCGAGCTGATGGCGGCAGTGTGGGACTTCGCCATCAGCCATGTCGACGCAGGGAGCGCGTCCGCGTGACCGGCATCTCCATCGTCGCGCCCAGCGCGGGCGAGGTCGCGCTGGCCGGCCCGATCCAGCTGCGCATCCTTGAGGACGGGAGCACGACGTCGCATCGCCTCGGCATCGCCGAGATCACGATCGCCCCGCACACCGCCGGGCCGCCGCAGCACCGCCACGCCCGCCACGACGAGGGCTTCTACGTGGTATCCGGCACTGCCCAGTTCACCATCGGCGAGGTGACTCACGAAGCCGGGCCGCGGACGCTGGTGATGGTACCGCCGGGCGCACCGCATACGTTTGCCAACGCAGGCGACGAGCCCGTGGTCATGCTCAACACCTTCACTCCCGATGAGTACGTGCAGTACTTCCGCGAGCTGCGCGACATGATCGCCGCGGGGCAGCCGTTAACGACAGGCGCCGTCGAGGCTGTCATGGCACGCTACGGAACTGAGCCTGCGACGGCGTACGCCACTTAGCCGCCTAGACGGCGGCACGTCCTCCGCGGTTAGCTAGTGCGCAGACCGGGCGAGGGAGGATCGTGATGGCGCGACAGGTACCGTACGTCGGTTACCTCAGCCTGGGCAGCGATCCGCACCTCGTCGCCAACGAGTGCAGCTCCTGCGGGGCGCTGTTCTTCGATCGCCGCAACGCCTGTGCGAACTGCGGCGCTCGTGACTTCGGTACCCGGCGGCTCGCCAACGACGGAGTCCTGCGCGCGTTCACGATCGTGCACAGGGCTACCCCGGACGTCCAGGTGCCATATGTGTCGGGGATCGTCGACCTCGATGGCGGCGGGGTGGTGAAGGCCAACATCGTCGGCATCCACCCAGACCCAGGCAGCCTGTCACTCGGCATGAAACTCAAGCTCACCACGTTCCTCATCGGTACGGATTCGCAGGGAACGGAAGCGGTCAGCTTCGGTTACCAGCCGGCCTAGCCGTGCTCCCTGCAGGCTGGGCTGGCTACAGACTGGGCTGGCTACAGACTGGGCTGCTACAGACTGGGCTGGCCGAGGCTAAAGGGAACATCCGCCAGCCGGGCGGCCTGCGTCGCCAGCTCCTCGACGGTCCATTTGCCGTCCTTGGTGATGCCATCGATGATCGCGAACGGCTGGAACAAGTGAATGCCACCGCCGGCCACGAAGAAGACGCGTCCCCGGATCGGGCAGTCCGCGGTGGCCAGATAGGCCACGAACGGTGACACATTCGCCGGGTCCATCGCGTCGAAGCCCTCGGCCGGTGTCGTGCGGATAGAGTCTGAGATGCCGGGCGTGGCAAGCGTCAGCCTGGTCCTGGCCGCGGGGGCGATGGCGTTGACCTTCACGCCGTACCGCTGCAACTCCCGCTGGGCGATAATCGTTAGGGTCGCGATACCCGTCTTGGCGGCGCCGTAGTTGGCCTGACCCGGGTTGTTGTAGAGGCCCGACGTCGAGGTGGTGTTGATGACCGACGGCTGGAGCATGTGATCGGCCTTGGACTGCTCCCGCCAGTAGCGGGCGGCCGCGCGCAGCGGCATGAAATGGCCGCGCAGGTGCACGCGGACTACGTCGTCCCATTCGCTGTCTGTCATGTTGATGATCGTGCGATCGCGCAGGATGCCTGCATTGTTCACGAGCACGTGCAGCGCGCCGAACTCGTCGATTGCCTGCCGGACCAGCCGGTCCGCGCCTTCTGCTGACGTGACGTCGTCGCCGTTGGCGACCGCCTGCCCGCCTGTCGCCCGGATCTCCTCGACCACCTGCTGGGCGGGCGTGGCGTCAGCGCCCGAGCCGTCGGGTCCGCCGCCGAGGTCGTTGACGACCACCTTTGCGCCTTCGGCAGCGAACAGCAGCGCGTGCTCGCGGCCAAGGCCGCGGCCGCCCCCGGTGATGATGGCAACCCGGTCCTCAAGCGCACCCATGAGCGGTCCCTTCATCGCTGCCTGGACCGCAGCGTACCGACAAATCAGGTCAGGCACCGGCCCGATGACCCCGTGGTATGAATCGGGTGATATCAATGGCCCATGGCCAGCCTGACTGACCCCGTGATCGGGACCGCTGAGACGGGACTGCCGGAGCTGCTGTCACTCGAGCGGATCGAAGACAACCTCTTCCGCACCGTCGTGGTGCACGCCGAGTCGGCCGGGCTGTTCGGCGGCCAGGTCGCCGCCCAGGCGCTGCGGGCAGCGGCGGAGACCGTGTCCGACGACCGACATCCTCATTCGCTGCATGGCTATTTCCTCAGCCGCGGCGACGCGTCGCGACGGGTGCTGCTGACTGTGCACCGCGACCGCGACGGCGGCTCGTATTCCAACCGGAGGGTCATTGCCGTGCAGAACGGCAAGGTCATCTTTAACATGGCGGCGTCATTTCATATCAGCGAGGACGGCTCGGACTACCAGGCGCATCACGCGCCAGATGTCGAGGCGCCGGACGACCTGCCCGACGACCAGCGCTGGCACCGAATGCACGGCGTGGAGATCCGGCTCCCGCGCCAGCCCGAGCCAGGCCAGCACTGGCCGTCCCGCATGTGGATCAGGTCGCGACACAAGCTCGACGGTGACATCACGCACGCGTGCGCCCTGGCCTACGTCTCCGACATGTTCACCGGGCTCGCGGCGGCGCCGGGCATTACCATCTCGGGCCCGCTCACCAGCATCGATCACTCCCTCTGGTTCTTCCGCAAGGTAGCGCTCGACGACTGGGTCCTGATGGACCTCCAGCCCGAGTCCACCTCGGGCGGCCGCGGCATGTACACCGGCAGAATCTTCAGCCGCGACGGCACGCTCGCCGCCGGCATCGCCCAGGAGACGCTCTTCCGGCCAGGCATCGCGCGGACAGGACCGCTCGCCCAGTGACGGACGGCGATCCCGCTGTCATTATGACGGCCCAGGGCCGCATCCGCGGCGTCGAGCTCGACGGCCTGCGCAGCTGGCGCGGGATCCCGTACGCGCGGCCGCCGACGGGCCCGCTGCGGTTCCGCCCGCCACAGCCCGTCGCCCCGTGGCACGGCGTCCGGGATGCTGCGACGTTCGCGCCGGTGGCCTGGCAGCGCGAGAGCGTCAGTCCGTTCACCGGCGCTCCGGCACCGCTGGACCGCAGCGAGGATTGCCTCCATCTCAACGTGACGGTGCCCGCCGCCCCTCCGTCCGATCCCCGCGGATACCCGGTGCTGGTGTGGGTGCATGGTGGCGGCTACGTCCAGGGAACGGGGTCCGGCGAGCCGGTCGGCGACGGCGTGGCGCTGGCCCGCCGCGGACTGGCAGTTGTCTCGGTCAGCTACAGGCTGGGCGCGCTCGGCTTCTTGCACCTGGCCGATGTCGCTGGCAGTGACCTGGCCGATTCCGGCGTGGCCGGGTTCCTCGACCAGGTCGCGGCGCTGCGCTGGGTGCATGCCAATGTCGCCGCCTTCGGCGGTGATCCGCGCCGGGTCACCGTGTACGGCATATCGGCGGGCGCCAAGAGCGTCGCGAACCTGCTGGCTTCCCCGCTGACAGCCGGCCTGATCAGCCGGGCGATCTCCGGCAGCGGCGGTGCCGAGCACGTGGCCAGTCCCGGTCAGGGCGCCCGGCTGCGCCGCCGGTTCCTGCGCGAGCTCGGCCTGGCCGACGATGAGGTCGGCGTAGGACACCTACTCAAGGCGCCGCCTGCCGACCTGCTCGCAGCCCAGGAAGCGATCGCTAACGCCGCTGCCGCTACCTGGGTGTGGCGGCCGGTCCTCGGTGGCAGCGGCCTGGCGGTGCCGCCCATCGACGCGATCGCTGGGGGTGCCGCTGCGCGGATACCGCTTCTGATCGGGAACAACGGGAACGAGGGCGCGACATACCAGCTGATGGACACCAGCGCGGCCAGCGAGGCTCCGCGGGTGCTGGCAGACCTGTTTGGGCGAGCGGCCGCGGACTCGATGCTCGCCGCGTACGCGGCTGCCCGGCCGGACCTCGACGAGACCGGCATCCGGCTCGCGATCCTCGGCGACGAGCGCTACGGCATTCCCACGCAGCGGCTGGCCCTGGCCCAAGCCGCGCACGCGCCGGTCTGGCGGTACCGGTTCGATCTCTGCCCGCCGGGCGCGCCAGCCGAGCTGGCGGGTGGCCATGGTCTGGACATGCTGGCCGTCTGGGCGGCCGACAGCTTCCAGAATGGCGGCGCCGCTGCCGCTGCATGCCTGGCCATGGCTGGCTCGCTGGCCCAGTTCGCCCGCGGCGACCCACCTGGCCAGTCCGGCACGGCTGGCCCTGCTGACGGCCTCCTGCCGGCCTGGCCGCAGTTCAGCGCAGACGGCGGGGAAACGATGATCATCGATGAGCAGTCGCGCGCCGAGCGGCGCCCCCGGCAGGCCGAGTTCGACATCTGGCGGGGCCGGACCTGGCAGTCCGGCACCTGGTGGCAGTTCGACGGCCTCGAGGAAGGAAGCAATCAGGATGACCGATCGGGATGAGGGCGCACGAGGCGCCGGGGTAACAGCGCGTGCAGGCGACCTGGTCCAGCGGTCCGAGCTGCGGCCTGGCGTCGTCCAGCTGACGCTGTCCCGGCCCGACAAGCTGAACGCCCTAACGCAGCCGCTGGTCGCCACGTTGCACGAGCAACTCCGCGCCCTGGCCGGCGACCTGACGTGCCGGGTAGTCGTCCTGACCGGCGCCGGCCGCGGCTTTTGCGCGGGCCTCGACCTCGGCGGTTTCGGCACGATACCGGGCACCGAAGACTTCGGCCGCAGCCAGCAGACGTGGGCGACGCAGCGCGCGATCGCTGCGCTGGTGCAGGAGATCCGGCGCCTCCCTCAGCCAGTCATAGCCGCCGTGAACGGACCAGCGGCCGGCGGCGGACTTGCGCTCGTGTGCGCCAGCGACATCAGGATCGCGTCGTCGACCGCGGTGTTCGCGACGTCGTTCATCCGCATCGGCGTGACCGGCTGTGACGTCGGCACGTCCTGGCTGCTCCCCCGGCTCGTCGGCGCTGCGCGCGCGCACGAGCTGATGCTCACCAGCAGGCGCTTCGACGCAGCCGAGGCGCTGCGCATCGGCCTGGTCACCGACGTGACCGCGCCCGAGGAACTGACCATGCGAGTGGACGACACGATCGACGCCCTGCTGCAGGCGCCACCATTGTCTCTGTCGCTCACGAAGCAAGGTATGTGGCTAGCGCTCGAGATCCCGTCCTTCGACGCGATGGTCGAGGTAGAGAACCGCCAGCAGGTACTGACGTCAGCCACCGAGGACGCGCGCGAGGCGATGGCGTCGTACGTGGGACGGCGCCAGGCTGAGTATCGCAACCGGTAAGCCCCAGCTAGTAGCCTCACATTTAGCAACCTCTTGAGAGAGAAACCTCTTAGGAGAGAGATACGTGCCGTGAGGCAGGAGGACTTGTTATGTCCGACTCGCTCTGGATTATTGGCGTGGCGATGACCAAGTTCATGCGCTACAAGGACAAGGACCTCATTGACCTCGGCACCGAGGCGGCCACGGCGGCGCTCGCCGACGCAGGCCTGACGATCTTCGACGCGGACATCCTGGCGGCCGGCTGCCTGTATGACTCGGGCGGGGTCGGACAGCGGCTGCAGAAGCAGATCGGGCAGACCGGTATCCCGGTCTACAACGTGACCAACGCGTGCGCGACGGGGGCGACGGCGTTCCGCGTCGCGGCTATGGCGATCAAGGCCGGCGAGGCGAGCATCGGTCTCGCGGTCGGCCTGGAGCAGATGGGCAAGCTCGGCCTGCTGGGGGCGCAGCCAGGGCGCAAGGACAAGCCGTATGAGCCGGCCGGCCGGTACGGGGCGGTCGGTCCGGTCGAGGGGATCCTCGGCACCAGCCTGATGCCGGGCACGTTCGCCCAGTCCGGCATGGAGTACGCCTACCTGCATGATGGTGTCGGGTTCGAGCAGTTCGCCAAGGTCGCGGAGAAGAACCACGCGCACTCGACGCTGAACCCGCTGGCGCAGTACCAGAAGGCGTTCTCTCTCGAGGAAGTCATGCGCGCCGAGATGATCGCCTACCCGAACACGCTGCTCATGTGCTGTCCTACCGGCGATGGCGCGGCCGCGGCGGTGCTGTGCAGCGGCGAGCGGCTGAACTCGCTGCCGGACGAGGTCCGCCGCCGCGCCGTCAAGGTGTCGGCGTCGGTGCTGACCAGTGACCCGTACGTGGACGGCGGCTCGGTCCAGTTCGACGTGAACACGCTGACCCGCCTGGCCGCTGACCAGGCCTACGAGCAGGCCGGCGTAGATCCGCAGGATCTGGACCTGGTCGAGCTGCATGACTGCTTCGCCACCGCCGAGCTGCGGCACTATGACAACCTGCGGCTGTGCCCCGACGGCGGGGCCGGTGAGTGGATCGACAAGCGCGGCCCGTGGCGCGACGGCCAGATCCCGGTGAATGTGTCCGGCGGCTTGCTGTCCAAGGGTCATCCGCTGGGTGCGACCGGCATCGCCAACATCTACGAGGTGTCCACGCACCTGCGCGGCGAGGCCGGCGACCGGCAGATCGACGGTGCCAAGGTCGGCCTCACCCACGTCATCGGGCTCGGCAGCGCCTGCGCCGTGCACATCCTGGAGAAGTCAGCCGCATGAGCCCCGAACCAGCCAGCACGGGTCCGGCGAGCGGGCGCCCGCCTAGCGCGCAACTGCGTCCCATGCCCGGCCCCATCCCGGACCCGGCTGGCGCGTACGACTTGGCGGCGCTCGGCTACACCCAGCAAGAGTTCCTGCTCGAGGGCACCGCGCGCAGCTATCGCCTGACAAGCGAGCGCACTGCCGACGGCCGCTGGTCCGTCGAGGAAGCCGACCCGGCGCCGTACGCCACGCGCGTCCTGGTGCGCCGTCCGGCCTGTGAGGCGAGCCTCAATGGCCCTCCCTTCAGCGGCACCGTCGTTGTTGAGTGGCTGAATGTCTCCGGCGGTCTAGACGCGGCGCCCGACTGGATGCTGGCGCACACTGACCTGCTGCGCCGCGGTCATGCCTGGGCTGGCGTGTCGGCGCAGCGAGCTGGGATCGAGGGCGGCGGTCTCGTGCCCGGCCTGCACCTGAAGGCCGCCCATCCGCAGCGGTACGCGGCGCTGTCGCATCCGGGCGACGCCTGGTCGTTCGACATCTTCAGCCAGGCTGGTCGCGCGGTCCTGGCTGAGCTCCGGTCGGCCGCTCCAGCTGGATCGGCCGCGCGCCTGCTCGCCAGCGGTCACTCCCAGTCGGGCGCGTTCCTGGTCACCTATGTCAATGCGATCGATCCGCACGCTGGAGTGTTCGACGGATTCCTCGTGCACGGCCGCACCGGCGCCGGCGCGGCACTCGACACCGGCTTCAGGCCAGGCGCCACCACGCAAACAGTCGGCGAGCGGATCCGCGATGACCTGCGCGTCCCGGTGATCGTGCTCCAGACCGAGACCGACGTGACGCTCCTCGGCAGCGGGCTCGCGAAGCAGCCCGACAGCGACTTGCTGCGGAACTGGGAGATCGCTGGGGCGGCCCACGCCGACACCTACCTGCTGTTCGCCAGCGGTCAGGACGACGGCGCGCTGCCGCCCGCCCGGCTCGCTGACCTCATTCAGCCGACTACCGACATCCTGATGGGCCGCACCGAGCTGCCGGTCAACAGCGGCCCGCAGCACCATTACGTCGAGTGCGCGGCCATCGAGCAGCTTGACGCCTGGGTCGCTGGTCGCGCCAAGCCGCCGGCAGCGCCGCGCCTCGAGGTCACGGCCGACGGCCGTGACCTCGTCCGGGACAACCTGGGGATCGCCGCTGGCGGCATCCGCACACCATGGACGGACGTGCCGGTGGCCATCTTGTCGGGAACGGGGCAGCGCGGCGAGATGTTCGCATTCCTGTTCGGGACGACGACCGGACTCACCGGTGCCGACCTGGCGCGCCTGTATCCGGGCGGCCAGGCCGACTACCTCGCGAAGTTCGAGGCCTCGCTGGAGTCGGCGATCGACGCCGGCTTCCTGTTGGCCGATGACCGGGTCGAGATCGTGGCCCTCGCAGCCGCCTCGTGGCCTTCCTAGCTCTGCTCCCCCAGCGAATTCTGAACCTCCGTGGGGCTGACATTCCAGCTTTAGGCCGTATTCTGGTCTTGTCAGCGTAAAAAGCCCAGGTTAAAGGCCCAGCCTTGCACCAGGCGGACACTGAGTGGAGGCCGGATGCGCCTGGGCAGGCTAAGACCCCTGGGCAAGTTCAGGCTGATTGCGCTCGTTTTGGGTTGTATCACGGGTGTCGCCGGGATTGCCGTCGGCTTGGTGCTCAGCCCGTCGGTCCCGACAGCGACGGCAATGCAGGTCGGCACCGTTTCTAGCCAGACCTCAACTGTGGGCGCACTGTTCGACCGCACGGCATCGGGTCAGCTACGGCCTCACTACTGCACGGGAAGCGTCGTCGACAGTCCGGCAGGCGACCTGGTGATCACGGCCGCCCACTGCCTGGCCGGCAAGACACCGAGTCAGCTGGCCTTCATCCCGGATTACGCCCATGGCCACGGCCCGTATGGCGTGTGGACGGTCAGCCAGATCATCGAGGATCAGCAGTGGATGTCGTCCAGCGATCCCGACGACGACTTCGCCTTCCTGATCGTCCATCAGCCTGGGTCGGGGGTGGCCATCCAGGCACTCACGGGTGGCGAGGCCCTGGGCGTCGGCGAGTCCGCCGGCCAGACCGTCAGGGTTGCCGGTTATCCCGACGACCTGGACACGCTGATTACCTGCGAGAACTTGGCGCTGAACTTCAGCCCGACCCAGCTCAGATTCGACTGCGGTGGCTTCACCGATGGCACAAGCGGCAGCCCGCTGATAGCCGAGACTGGCCCGTTCGGCAACGTTGCCACCGTGATCGGCGTGATTGGCGGCTACCAGCAGGGCGGCGACACGCCGTCGGTGTCGTACGCCGCCAAGTTCAGCAGCCAGATGGCGGCGCTGTACCAGACAGCATTGACCGCCGCGGGCCGCTAAGCGCCCGCTGGGTAGTGTCAGCCCCGAGGGATAAGTGAACCGGGGGGCACGCGCACGTGACTCACGTGGACGACATCCGGGCTCAGGCACTGGAGGTGGCCGCCGGGTGGTCGCCCCCCGACCAGCCCGAATCCTGGCGGCTAACGGAGGCGTTGTTCACCGTGATCGCTGGGCACGAGGAGCTGCTCGCTGCGCTGTCCGGCCTGCCGCCCGACCGGCTGCCCGCGCTGCTCGCGAGCGCCGCGATTGCCTTCCTCGTCCGGCGCGACGAGCCGACGTCCCTGTCTTGCTATTTCCCGGTGGCCGGCCGCCCGCAGCCGCGGCTCGACGGCGGCTTCGGTCCTGCGGCCGCTGACTTCGTGTCGGCCCGGCTGCCCGACATTATGGCCGTCTGTGCGAGCCACCGCTATCAGATGAACGAGGTGGCGCGCTGCGCGCAGATCGCGCTCGGCGTGGCCGCAATCTGCGGCCCGTCGGCCGGGCCGATCGCGCTGATCGACCTCGGCACCGGGGCGGGCCTTGGCCTCCAGCTCGACCGGTATCGCTACGAGATCGGCGGCCTGGCAGCGGGGCCACCAGGTCCCACGCTGATCTGCGAGGTACGGGGCGAGCGTCGGCCGCCGCCGCCGGAGCTGCCGCCGATAGCCTGGCGGGCCGGGATCGACCTCAATCCAGTCGACCTCGACGATCCCGCCGCGCGCTCCTGGCTCCAGGCGTGCTCGCCGCCGGAGGTGTCGGCGCTGACCAGGCTGGATCTGGCGATCGAGGTGACCCGCCGTTCGCCAGCGCCGATCATCGCGGGCGATGCCGTCGCCGCGCTACCTGGCGTCCTGGACAGCATGCCACCGGACCTGCCGGTCATCGCGACGGACGCCTACCTGGCCGTGTTCCTGCCTGCCGCCGAGCGCGCGAAGCTCTTCACGATCCTCTCCGGCGCGAGCCGCACCAGGCCGGTGACCTGGCTATCGCTGGATCCCCTTGTCCCGCTCGGCTCGTCCGGCCGCGACAGCGTCCAGGGCCTTGCAGTGCCAGCGTCGCTGGTCGCCGACTATCAAGCCAACGGCGTTTTCGCCGTGCTCGGCGCCCGGAGCTTTGACCAGGCGGCGGAGGGCGGCACCTTGCTCGCTCGCGCGCACCCATCCGGTCAGTGGATTGAGTGGCTTGCCTAGCCGGCTGGCTCGCGATGCGGTCAGCGGGCTGGCGGTGTGGTCAGCGGCCTTGCGATGCGGTCAGACGCCTTGCTGCGCGGCCAGATCCTCATCGACGATCAGCAGCAGCTTGCCCCGTGTATGGCCCTGCTCGACCGTCATGTGCGCGGCGGGCGCGTCGGCCAGGTAATACCGGCGCACGATGTGCACCGACAGCGTTCCGTCGTCGAACCACGGACCCAACTTGATCAGCCGGCTGCCGCTGGCTTGGCCGTTGTAGTGCCGCCAGTGCACCCTATCGGCGTCGGGATAGTCGGCGGCACCGATCGGGGTGGCGATGACCGCGCCGTCGCCGGCGGCCTCGGCCGCACCGGCGAAGGTCGGCGCCGCGCACGCGAGCACCTGGTAAAGGCCGCCCGTAGTCTCCGCCCGGACCTGGTCGGGCCAGTTGGGCTGCGTATGATCCACGACCACAGCGGCGCCGAGCTGATGCACGAACTCATGATGCTGCGGGCTGGCGGTCCCGATGACCCGCGCGCCTAGCGCCCTCGCGATCTGCACGGCGAAGTGACCCACGCCGCCGGCTGCGCCCGTGATCAGCACGGCGTCGCCGCTGCTGAGATGCAGGATGTCCGTCAGGCCCTGATCAGCCGTCAGGGCGTCCACGGGCACCGCGCCGGCCTCAGCGACATCCAGTCCGGACGGCACGGGGGCGAGCTGCTCGAGCGGGCAGGTCACGTACTCGGCGTAACAGCCCGTCAGGCCGGGGTAGCCGTAGACGGGTTCACCATCCTCGAAGGCGGCTTCCGCGCCGGTGTCGCCGACTATCAGGCCGGCAAACTCGGCGCCGGGTATGAACGGCAGCCGTGGCGCGGGCAGGATCCCGCTCCGCAGATGAGCGTCCCAGGGGCCCACTCCCGCCGAGAGAACCCTGATCAGGGCTTCGCCCGACCCCGGCTCCGGGATCTCCGTCTCGACCAGCCGGAGCACTTCCGGTCCCCCTGGCTCGCTGACCATGATCGCCTTCATCGTTGCTCCTGCTGAATAGCCGGTGGGTAGCGGTAAGCCTCCAGGGAAGCTTGCCCAGGGCGGCAGCAGATGAACGCGCCCAGGCGGTCTACCGTGTCCTCCATGATTAGCAGGGCCGACTATGCCGAGCCGCCCGTTCCCGCTTTCTTGTTCGACCTTGACGGGACGCTCATCGACAGCGTCTACCAGAACGTCATTGCCTGGCGGTACGCACTGGCCAAGCTCGACATCGACCTGTCGGTCTGGCGGATCCATCGTCGGATCGGGATGAGCGGTGGCCTGTTCGTATCCGCCTTGCTGCGCGAGACCGGGCGCTCGCTGTCCGATGACGACATCGAGGCGCTCCAGCAGGACCACGCGGCCCAATATCTCGCGCAGGTGGACTCCGTCCGCGCGCTGCCCGGCGCGCGCGAGCTGCTGGCTGCGCTCACCGCGCACGGCGTGCCGTGGGCGATCGCGACCAGCGGGCGTCGGGTCATGGCCCAGGAGGCGCTGGCGATGCTCGGCCTACCCGAGGACGCGCCGATGGTGACGCGCGACATGGTTCGGCACGCCAAGCCCGACCCGGACCTCTTCCTGGCCGCTGCCGCGATGATCGGCGTCGATCCGCGATATGCCTGGGTGGTCGGCGACAGCGTTTGGGATCTGCTCGCGGCCCGGCGTGCGGGCGCGCTCGGAATCGGGCTGCTGTCGGGCGGCTACGGTCGCGAGGAGCTCGAGCGGGCGGGCGCATACCGCGTCTACGCCGATCCCGGTGAACTGCTCGCCCGGGCGGACGAGGTCGGCGCGCGCGACCTGGTGTCCGGGCCTCGAGAAGGGTAGCGCTTCTTCATCGCGCCTCGACCGTCTCAGCCATCCTGTCGCTGCTGCACGACGGCACGGGCGGACGGGCCGCCGCGCGGGGACGCCTCGGGTGCTGGCGCCGCGCGGCGTGGGTTAGCCGCCGAAGCACCCCGGCCGCCGCGGCGGCGAGCCGCCCGGCCTGCTCGTCGGCGTACCTGACTTCTGCGATGCCCTTCGGACGCTCGATCTGATACAGCCTGTAGGTGTCGTAGGGCGTCATGGCTGCCTCCTCTAGTTCCTTGCGTCGCATGGCGGCGTGCTGCTCAGCGATCGTCGGAAACATGGCCACCTCCTCGCTGTGAGCCAGCCGCTGGCTGGCGGGCCGGCCATCTGGCCAGTCACCATGACGACGAAGAGCGAGCCGGCCGATGGACGCTGGCCGGCGTACGGCCTGCAAAGATTGGTGAGCGGGAGAAATTGGTGAGCCTGCAAGTTGGTGGGCAGACATGGCCCGGCTGACAAGCAGACGGGCCTGACATCGAGCGGAGGCCGCGTTGAGCGCTCAGGACGGCGGGGGTCGGCGGCAGCGTGTGCTGGTGACCGGCGCCACTGCGGGACTGGGCCGCGCCATAGCCCAGCGGCTCGGCCGCGACGGCCTGGATGTGATCGTGCACGGGCGCGACGCGGGCCGCGGCCGCCAGGTCGCCGACAGCATCGAGCAGGCGGGCGGATCGGCTAGTTTCGTGGCCGCCGACGTGAGTGAGCCCGCCAGCATCGGGCGGCTCGCCGATGACGTTGGCGACATTAACGTGCTCGTCAACAACGCAGGTTTCTCCTGGTTCGGTGCTACCGCCGATCTGAAGCCGGACACTTTTGACGCGCTTTTTGCCAGCAACGTCCGGGCGCCGTATTTCCTGGTGGCGGCGTTCGCGCCGGGCATGGCCGCTCGAGGGGGCGGCAGCATTGTCAACATCAGCAGCATGGCAGCACGGATCGGCCTCGCCCCGGCTGCCGTATACGGCGCGACTAAAGGTGCGCTGGAGTCACTGACCAGGGCGTGGGCGGCCGAGTTCAGCCCGCATGGCGTGCGCGTCAACGCTGTCGCAGCGGGCCCGGTTTACACCGACGGCGCAGTCCCCGAGCGGACCACGGCCCTCGGCGCGACGACGCTGATGGGCCGGGCTGCTGACGCCGGGGAGATCGCGGGCGTCGTCAGCTTCCTTGTCTCGCCGGGGGCCAGCTACATCACCGGCGCCGTGCTGGCCGCGGATGGTGGCCGGACGGCGGTCTGATTCGGCCCCGTTCCCATCCTGAATGTTCCCATCCTGAAGGAGGAATCGATGAATACCGACCTGCTTGCCATCAGCTTCGACTGTGCCGACGCGGCGAAGCTGGCGGACTTCTGGGCGGCTGCCTTCGGGCGCGAGGTCGCGCCGGGCGCCAGCGCCGAGTCGGCGCGCATCCCCATCAGCGAACCATCGGGCCCGCTGCTGATGTTCCACCAGGTGCCTGAGTCCAAGGTCGTCAAGAACAGGGTGCACCTGGACCTGAGCACTGCCGACGCTGCGGCTGACACCGAGCGGCTGACGGGGCTCGGCGCGTCGGTACTGAATGTCTACGAGGCAGACGGCAAGCACAGGTGGACGACGTTCGCCGACCCGGAGGGCAACGAGTTCGACCTCGTCAGCGTGTAGGCAGCGGTAACGAGCTCAACGGCGGCGGAGCCGCGCACCATCTCCACGTGGGCCACATACCGACGACATGTCAGATTCGCGCCAGCAGGCTGTGCTGCCGTTAACGACCAACCTGGGGAGGTTTCGCCATGGCGCGAAAGATGGTCGACTGCCGCAAGGTGCCGAGCGAGATCAACTGCACGCTCACGATCGCAGGGACGGAGGACGAGGTTCTCGACGCCGCCGTTGCGCACGCCGTATCCAAGCACGGCGACCAGGACACCCCGGAGCTGCGGCAGATGATCGTGTCGGGGATGGAGGATGTCGAGCCAGCGCTCGCTTAGATCCTCCACCAGCGGAACGCGGTAGCGCGAGGCCGGACGCGGCCGTCCGCCAGCGGCTGCTGACGCGGCCGCTGGCAGACTCGATGGATGACGCCATGGCGCATCCGCGACTTTCATGAGGATGACCTGGACGCGGCCGTTCGCCTGTGGGACGACCCGGCCGCAGGTACGGCGGCGCCGGTTTTCGGGGTATCTGATCTGATCTCGACCGTCCGGGTCGGCTCGCCTGCTGTGGCAGCGGTCGTCGGAAATGAGCTGGTTGGGACCGTGGTCGCGACGCTCAGCGGTGACCGGGCGCTGGTGCTGCGCATTAGCCTGGCACCGGGCTGGCGCCGGCAGGGCATTGGCAGCGCGATGCTCACCGAGCTGGAGCGGCGGCTAGTGGCTTCGGGCATCCACCGCGTTAGCTGTCTGCTGGGCGGCGACAACGAGATGGGCGCCACCGCGCTTGAGCACGCCGGGTACACCATGCGCAGCGGCATGTTCCTGTACGAGAAGCTTGAGCCGGTCGGGCCAGCTGACGTTGGCATCCTGGGGCAGCTCGGCGGGCGCATGATCCGGGCCAATACCTGGAGCCGGCTCGGCGGGATGGCCAGGGAGAAGGAGCTCATCGACCGGCGCGTCATCATGCCGCTGGCTAATTCACATCTATCAGGGCGGCTCGGGCTGGTCCCGCCGCAGGCGGTCATCTTGTTCGGACCGCCGGGCACCGGCAAAACCACCTTCGCCAAGGGCGTCGCCTCGCGGCTGGGCTGGCCGTTCGTGGAGCTGTTTCCGTCCAGGCTGGCGGCCGACTCCCCAGCCGGGCTGGCGTCAGCGCTGCGAGAGGCGTTCGCGATGATCGCCGAGCTGGACAAGGTCGTCGTGTTCATCGACGAGGTCGAGGAGGTCGCCGGGCTGCGCCAGCCGGGGACGGTCTCGACCGCCCAGGGCGTCACCAACGAGATGCTGAAGCTGATCCCGCCATTCCGTGAGCGGGACGAGCGGCTGCTCATCTGCGCGACCAACTCGGTCCGCGACCTGGACACCGCGTTCTTGCGCCACGGCCGGTTCGACTACCTCATCCCGGTCGGGCCGCCCGATGAGCAGGCGCGGCAGGCGATCTGGGAGCGCTACCTCGCCGGCATGCCGCATGCGGAGGTGGACATGGCGGCTGTGATCGACCAGTCCCGGCTTTTCACCCCGGCCGATATCGAGTTCGCCGCCCGCAGGACGGCCCAGCTCGTATTCGAGCGAGTCATGTTCGAGCAAGGCGATGAGCTGACTACCACGGCTGACATCCTGCACGGGATCGGGCAGACGCGCCGAACTCTGACCGAGGAGATGGTCGCTCAGTTCGAGCAGGACATCGAGGACTACGCCCGGTTGTGAGCAGCTAGCCACCGAGTGACGCGCGTGCTCGGTCGCAGCCGACGGCTCGCCGCATATGCGTGATATGCCCGCGTGGGTGCCGTCCGTGCTCGGGGCCAGGCACGCCACCTCGGGGGCTGGGGTTGCGGTGGTTTGGCCGGGCCTGGTTACCCGCCAGTAGTGATCTGAGTCTCATCACGGAACCACCCCGGCACCGCGCCCCGTCGAACCTCCTGTCACTCACCGTGACGCCCCAGTCACCATGACGCCTCCGTCGCAGTGACACCGGCCGGCGCCCCCCGGGGCCGGCCAGACCCCCAGACTCCTGCAGGAAGGGACGCCCCGCCATGCGCACCACCCCCCTGACCAGTGCCCTGGCCGGCCGCGGCAAGGCCGCAGCCGCCGCAGCCGCCGCCGCGGCCGTGCTGGCCGGCGCGGGCACCGCCAGCGCCGCCGCCCTCACCTCCACCCCCTCGCCGCACCACGCCCCCGCTCTCGCCGCCGGCCGCGCGGCCCCGGCCCTGGCGGCTGGCCGAACCGGCGCCACCGCCCTGGCCGCCCAGCCTGGAACCGGGCTGCTGGCCACCCCAGATACCGCCACCCTTAACCCCGCCGCCCAGCACCCGGCGCCCGCGGAGCATGCGGCCCCGGTCCGGGTCACTCACGGCAGCAACCCCGCCCCCGCGCCAGCCGCCGCCAAGCCCGCCGCTCCCGCGCCAGCTCCGGCCAGGCCGGCTCGGCTCCGCGCTGCCCGCGCCGGCCCCGGCGCCTCCGGCGACGCCGTACCAGGTGTATGACTCGGTGACGCCGACGCAGATCCCGGCCGGCGCCCGCATCGCCACCTACGCCGACGGCGGCTACGCCGCCAGCCCCGCCGCCGTCGCCGGCCGCAGCCACGTCACCTGGATCGACACCAACGCCAGCGACCCCCGCGCCGCCGCCCTCGACGTCGAGCCCGGCGACGCCACCCCGGCCCAGGCCGCCGCGTGGACCTGGCAGAAACTGCACAACGCCGCCGGCGACCTCGCGATCATCTACACCATGCGCTCGGACTGGCCGGCCACCCAGGCCGCCATCGCCACCCTCCCGGCCGCGATGCAGCACCAGGTCCGCTGGTGGATCGCCGACCCCACCGGCGTCCCGCACATCGTCCCCGGCGCCAGCGCCACCCAGTGGTACTGGGGCCAGAACTACGACATCAGCACCGCCGCCCCCGGCTCGGGACTGTAACCCCCCCACCCCCCCGAGCCGCCCGGCCCCCCGCAACCCCCCGGCGCCCCGCCCCCAGGGCGCCCACCCAGGCAAGTGCCCCGCCCAACCCCCCAGGGCGGGGCACTTTGCCTATCCGGGATTGCTGTCCCGGACGCCAGCCTGGTGGCCACGACTACATTTCGATGGCCTCGTAGACCTCGACGGTGCCGCCGCCGGTCAGCACCGGGCAGCCCTTGGCCAGCGCCGCGGCTTCGTCCAGCGAGCCAGCTGACACGATCGAGTAGCCGCCTGCGCGGATCGCGGTGCCATCGGTGACACCGTCCGGGCTTACGGCCGCCGAGTTTGTGAACGGGTTACCCATGTCGGTGACGGAATCACCGAGTGTCCCGAACCAGGCTCCCCAGGCCTGCATCGCCTCCTCCTGTGCTTCTGGCGTCTCGGCCATCTGGCCGCCTGTGTAGATGTAGACGAACTTCGCCATCGCGTTCTCCTCGGGATTGCCGGCCTGGATCTGCGGCCGGGAATACGGACCTGACACTCAGTACTACGGACGGCGAGGCCGCATCTTGACAGTCAGGACCCAGAAGCTGTGCACGATCTTCTGCGCCCAATGGCCCATCGGCTCCGGACCGAAGATTGCCCGCGGTTGCCGACGACCAGGGCGGGCTACACGTTCGACGCGATGTAGCCGCCATCGACCTGGTAGACGGCGCCCGTCACATAGGACGCCTGCGCCGAGGCGAGGAATGCGACGACATTGCCGAGCTCGATCGGGTCACCAAGGCGGCCTAGCGGAATCCCGACGGCCAGGGGCGCGAGCTGAGCCTGAAGCTCCTTGTCTTGCTCGGGGCTGCGGCCCGCTTGCGGGCTGATGCGGGCCGTGAGGAACCTGCCCGGCAGGACCAGGTTAATGGTGATGCCATCGGTCGCTAGGTCCGGCATGATCGCCTTCATAAGCCCGGCGATGCCCGGCCGCAGTCCGTTCGACATATCGATGCCGTCGACCGGCTGCTTGACCGAGCTCGACTGGATCCCAATGATGCGCCCCCAGCGGCTGGCGCGCATGTACGGCGCGACCGCGCGGACGAACCGCACAAAGCTCAGCGTGACGACCTCGAATGCCTGCCGCCAGTCGGCGTCGGTGAAGTCGCGGAACCTGCCGGGCGCGGGACCGCCTGAGTTGGCCACGAGCACGTCGACGCCGCCGAAGCGCGCGATGGTCGCTGCCACCACGCTCTCGACTCCCGCTGCGGTCGCGAGGTCAGCCGGGACCGCGAGTACGTCCGCGCGGGTTTCGCGGCGGATCTGCTCGGCGGCTGCCTGCAGGTCGGCTTGCGTCCGTGCGCAGATCGTGACCCGTGCGCCCTCGCGGGCCAGCGCGAGCGCGGATGCCTTCCCGAGGCCCTTGCTGGATGCGCCAACGATCGCGACCTTGCCGCTGAGCCCTAGATCCATGCACTTACCTGCATTCGGTCGGGTCCGACGCTGGTGGTCCGGACGATGGAGTTCGTCGTGAGTCGCACGACGAGCGAGATGGCGTTCGGGTTCTAACGCTCCTGCTCGGTAGGCCGGATGAGGATTTCATTCACCGCGACGTGCCGCGGCCTGGTGACGATGTAGGTGATCGCGTCCGCGATGTCGGCGGCCTCCATGCGCTGTCCGAACTGGCTGCGGATGCTCTGGAGTACCTCCGGCCGGTTGTGGCTTGCCAGCTCCGTTGCAGTTGCGCCGGGCTCGACCAGCGAGACACGTACGTATCGCCTGGTCAGTTCCTGGCGCAGCGACTCGCTGAACGCGCCGACGCCGTGCTTGGTGAGGCTGTAAACCGCGTTGCCGTTGCGCGCGGCGCGGCCGGCCACCGAGCTGATATTCACCATGTCGGCGACCTCACGCGGGCCGCTCTCGGCCGCGCGCAGCAGGTGCGGTGTCGCCGCGTGCGCGCAGTAGAGCAAGCCCAGGACGTTCAGCTCGACCATGCGCTGCCATTCCGACAGCGGCGCACCGGCGGCCGGCCCGAGTAGCATCACACCCGCGTTGTTGATCAAGGTGTCGAGGCGACCTAGCTCGGCGACGGTCCGCTCCACCGCATCGGTAGCCTCCTGCTGGTCGGTGACGTCCGACTCGAGCACGAGCGCGGTGCCTCCCTGACCGCGGATGTCGGCCGCGAGTGCCTCGAGCCTGTCCTTGCGCCGCGCGGCTAGCGATACTGACGCGCCCTGAGCGGCGAGCGAGGCGGCGGTAGCCGCGCCTATTCCGCTCGAGGCGCCGGTCACGAGTGCAACGGTGCCCTCTAGTGGTCGCGTCATCCCGAACCAGCCTCTCTGCGGGTCGCCGTTTGTTCTGCGGGTCGTACCGTTTGTTCTGCGGGTCACCGTTTGTTCTGCGGGTCGCCGTTCGCTTGCGTCCCACGCTAACCAGGCGAGGCCGCGCGCAAACGGAGAGGCCGCCGGCCGACGACGGCTTGCCGACGACTTGAAATACTTTGCGGCACCAGTTGCCTCACCCGCGCAGGAGTAACCGTATGCCTCTCGACGCCGACGTTGTCCGTCTCGCCAAAGCTCCCACGCTGGCGACTGTCGTGACGCTCATGCCCGACGGCCAGCCGCAGGCACTTCTCACCTGGATCGATACCGATGGCGAGAATCTGCTCGTGAATACTGAGCCGCAGCGCCAGCGCTCCAAGAACATCCGTCGCGATCCGCGCGTCACTGTGCTGTTGCACTCCTCGCAGGATCCGTGGGACTGGGCGGAAGTACGCGGGCGCGTAGTGTCGACGACTGATGGCCAGGAAGCCAGAGACCACATCGACGAGCTGTCGCGCCGTTACGTAGGCCGCGACTACGCGAACCCCATCGGACCGCAGGGCCGCGTCATCTACGTCATCAAGCCCGAGAAGATCAACACGCCGAAGTCCCTCGGCAGGCGCTAGTCGCCCGCGTTCTGGTCGCGGAGATGACAGCGGCGTTCGAGCACCCGGTGATGGTCCGGTGGCGTGACACTGATGCCCTAGGCCACGTCAATCACGTGGTGTTCCTGACATACCTGGAAGAGGCACGCGACGCCTTCTACGCCCAGGTCCTCGGCGCCGATCCGATCTACGTCGTGGTGCGCCTCGAGGTCGATTTGCGCGCGGAGGTCCGCCACGCGGACCGGCAGGTGAGCGTGCAGGTAACAGTCGAGCGCCTCGGCACGACGAGCCTTACGACTCGCGAGACGATCCGCACCCTTGGCGGCGAGACCGTAGCTGAAGCGCGCGTCGTCACCGTCCGCTGGGATCCCGCCAGCCGGCAGCCGGTTCCGTTCAGCGCCGTCGAGCGCGAGCGCCTGGCGGCCCGGTTGACCGGCTAACGTGCTGACCGGCTGACGACAGGCGCAGGGCCCGGCGTCTGGACGGTGTCAGAGGAGTTCGAGGATGGTGGCGTTGGCCTGGCCGCCGCCCTCGCACATCGTCTGCAGGCCGTACCGGGTGCCGGTGGCGCGCATGTGGTGGACCAGGGTGGTCATGATGCGGGCGCCGCTGCCGCCGAGCGGGTGCCCGAGCGCGATCGCGCCGCCGTTCGGGTTCAGCCGGGCCGGGTCGGCGCCGGTCTCGGCCAGCCACGCCAGCGGCACCGGCGCGAACGCCTCGTTCACCTCGAACGCCCCGATGTCATCGACCGATAGGCCGGACCGCTTCAGCGCCAGCGCGGTGGCCGGGATCGGGCCCGTCAGCATGATCACCGGGTCGTCGCCGGTGACCACCGCGGTGTGGATCCGCGCGATCGGGGTCAGCCCGAGCTCGGCGGCCTTCTCGCTGGTCATGATCAGCAGCGCCGCGGCGCCGTCGGAGATCTGCGAGCTGTTCGCGGCGGTAATCGTGCCGTCGGGCTTGAACGCCGGCTTCAGCGCGCCCAGGCCCTCCAGCGTGCTGCCGCGGCGGACGCCCTCATCGGCCCCGACCTTGGTCCCGGACGGAGTGGTGACCGGGGCGATCTCGGCGGTGAACCGGCCCTCGTCCTGCGCCGCGGCGGCCTTGGCGTGCGAGCCGAGGCTGAACTCATCCAGCTGCGTCCTGGAGAACCCCCACCGGTCCACGATCATCTCCGCGCCCAGGCCCTGGTTCGGCGCGATGCCGTTGTACCGGGCCCGGAAACCCTCGCCGAACGGCCACTTACCGGCGACCGACATCCCCATCGGGACCCGGCTCATCGACTCCACGCCGCCGGCTACCACCACGTCGTAGTGACCGGCGATCACGCTGGCGGCGGCGAAGCTCACCGCCTGCTGCGACGACCCGCACTGCCGGTCGACGGTGACACCGGGTACGGACTCCGGCCAGCCTGCCCCGAGCACAGCATTCCGTGCGATGTCGAGCGACTGCTCGCCGACCTGGCTCACGCAGCCCCAGATGACATCCTCGACGATCGCCGGGTCGATACCGGAGCGCTCGGTCACTGCCTTCAGCACGTGCGCGGACAGGTCCGTGGGCTGGACCTCCGACAGGCCGCCGTTCCGCTTGCCGACCGGAGTCCGGACCGCCTGGACAATGACTGCGTCGCGCATATGACCCTCCTCTGTACCGCCCGCTGGCTCGCCCGGCAGGCCTCGGTTCTCACCGGCAAAGGTAGTTAACTACGGTATCTGGCTAATGCTTCCGGCCAGGCGTCTGCTCCGGCCAGGCGTCGAAGTCGGCCGCAGCGACGCCACCAGATACGCCACGCCGAACGGATCGTCGCAGTACCGGATCTCGCTGGCCGGCCGGACTCCGTTCATGGCGCCGGCGAGCACCTGCCAGCTCGCCCGGCCGGTGGCCATCAGCTCCCGCGCGAGGCCAGGATCCAGCGCCAGCAGCGCTGCCAGGTCTCCGGCCCGGATGGCCCCCGCGACAGCCGCGTCGAACGGACCGCTGCGCTCGTCCAGGTAGCCGGGTGCCTTAAGCCCGCGCCGAGCGCTGCCGTCGGCCATCACGAGCAGTGCTACCCGTGCCGCGGCGCTCGCGAGCCGAGCGCCGAGCGCCACGCAAGCTTCGGCCGGCTCATGGTCGCCGACGGAATACAGTTCGCGGCGACCCGCGTAGCCCGCCTGGTCGAGCAGCCGCGCGCCTAGCCCAAGCGGCAACGGCACCGAAGGTAGCGGTTCCAGCCCATCGGCCGTTGCCGCGAGCGCTGGCGCGTACGCCGACAGGTCGAGTCGCCCAGCCGGCGGCCACGCGCGGGTTTCCGCTGCCACGCCGACGACGGCGACCAGGTCGGGCTCGTCCGCGACCAGGACAGCGGTCGCATCGAGGCAAGCCTGGCGCAACTCCGGCACGACCGGGTCGGCGCCAGTGAGCTCGCGGGCGAGCAGCGGCGGCGCCGGGCACAAGGCGGCTGAAGTGATCACTGGCTAGGCCAGGCCCCTGACCGCCCTGGCGGGCGGCCGCTCACCGCGGATGGCCGACACCATGTCGACGACCTGGCGCGACTCGGCTACCTGGTGCACCCGGAAGATCCGGGCGCCGAGCCACGCGCAGACGGACGTCGCCGCCAGGGTGCCGGGCAAGCGTTGCTCGGGCGGCAGGTTCAGAGTCTCGCCGACGAAGTCCTTGTTGGACAGGGACACCAGCACCGGCCAGCCCGTCTCGGTCATCTCCGCCAGCCGTCGCGTGACCTCCAGTGACTGCCAGGTGTTCTTGCCGAAGTCGTGTGCGGCATCGACGATGATCCGCTCGGGCTGGACGCCCGCGGCCACCGCGCGACGCGCGAGGCGCAGGGTGTGGTCGAGCACGTCGGCCATCACATCCGCATATGCCACCCGGAACGGCCTCGTCCGCGGCAGCTGCGGCCCAGCGTGCGCACACACAAGCCCGGCGCCGAACTCGGCCGCGACGTCTGCCAGCCGCTCGTCGTAGCCGCCCCAGCTGTCGTTCAGCAGGTCCGCGCCAGCCTCGCAGGCCGCGCGGCCAGTCTCGTGCCGCCAGGTATCCACGCTGATGAGGACCTCGGGGTAGCGAGCCCGTACCGCGCCGACGAATCCGGCGGTCCGCCGGATTTCTTCTGCGGCGTCCACGTCGGCACCTGGCGCGGCCGGGATGCCGCCCACGTCCACGATGTCGGCACCCTCGGCGATGACCTGGTCGACCCGCGCCATCGCGGCCGGCTCGTCCCACGTCAGCCCGGGCCGGAAGAAGGAGTCGGGCGTCCTGTTGATGATCCCCATAATCAAAGGCTGGGATGGAGGGAACGCGGAGCGCCCGAGTCGCAGTAGTCCCTGCGCGCGCGGTGTGTCCGGAGAGTCGGCGTGGTTCACTGCGGCGCTCCGCTCACGCATCACTCATCGCGCACGGTGGCCGCTGGCGGCCGTTCGACGACCGGGATAGACCGCGTGACCTGACGTGCCTCGCCGGTCTCGTCACGCACGAACTGCGCAAGGTCAGGAGCGCTGGCCAGCGGGTGCGCACCTGGCCGTCGTCGGTCGGCGACCGCGAGCAGCTCGGCCGCCATCAGCGCCAGGTCGTGATTCGCCTGATGCCGGTGGGCGCGTGAGCCCAGGTCGACTTGCGCGACGGCGTCGAGTCCGTAGCGGGCCGCGGTGTCCATCAGCGTTGCGAGCTCGACGCCATATCCCACCGGGATGGGCAGGGATTCCATCAGGCCTCGCCTGGCCGCCCACTCCCCTGCCAGCGGCTGCACGACACCAGTCAGCTCGGGCCACCACAGGCTGATCAGCGGCCGCGCGACCAGCTCGGTGACCCGGCCGCCCTCGGTCGAGGTCGAACCGTCCGTCTCGGTCCTGACCCGAGTGTAGAAGCCCTTCACGAGCTGTACCTCCGGAGCCGCGAGCAGCGGCCCGACGAGACCGGACACGAAGTGCGGACCCCAGCTGGTCAGGTCGGCGTCGACGAAGACCAGCAAGTCGCCGCGCGTGACCGCCAGCGACTTCCACAGCGCCTCTCCCTTGCCGCGGAAGCTGCCTGCCGCCGGCCGGACCTCGGCGGTTCGGTGCACCACTGCCCCCGCCCTGGCAGCGACGTCTGCTGTCGCGTCGGTGGAGTCAGAGTCCATGACGACGACCTCGTCAACCAGCGGGACGTCATCGATCAGGGCTCGCGCGATCGCGCTGACCACGGCGGCGACGGTGCGCTCCTCGTTCCTGGCCGGAATGACGACGCTAATCGTGGCGCCCTGCCGCTCCTTAGCTGCCAGCAGCCAGTCATCCGGCCAGTCCTGCCAGCGCGACGTGCGGCGGCCGAACCAGGCCCGAGTGCGGTCATCCATGCTCTGCCAGCCTATCTGGCGCCAGCCTAGGCGAGACAGCCTCCCTAACGGACCGAGCGGACCGGCATGACGGCGAACGCGCCGGCGATGCCGCAGCAGCCACCCAAGATGAACAGCGTCCGGTACCCGCCCAGGTGGCTGATGATCAGGGCGGCGAACAGCGGCGCGATCACCTGAGGGCCGGCATTGGCGATGTTGAGCACGCCGAGGTCGCGGGCGGCATCCTCGCTACGCGGCAGCACGAGCGTGACCAGTGCGGCGTCCACCGACAGGTAGCAGCCGAACGCGATCCCGGCGAATGCGGCGAAGATCTCGATGGTGGTGAACGTCGGCGACAAGACCGGCAGGATGCAGCTGCCGCCCGCGATCGCTGAGGACAGGATGACGAACGGCTTGCGCCGGTTCAGGCGGTCCGAGATAGGGCCGGCGATCGCGGCCGCCAGGATGGCGCCGACCGCGCTGATTGCGGCGAGCACCGTCACGCCCTGAGCGGGTTTCATGGTGCCGGGCAGCTTGATGTAGTCGGTCAGGATGTAGAGCTCGTAGCTGACCACGAGGAAGTAGCCGAGTATGGCGGCCGCCCGGCTGGCGAAGACCAGCGCGAAGTCCCGGTGCCGCAATGCCGAGACAAACTCAGCGAGCCGGACTCTCCAGCTGCGAGTGTCACGCGGCGGCCGGGCCAGGCGGCCCGTCGGTGCGTCCGCGGTCGTGAGCACGAAGTACCACGCGGCCAGCACTAGCACCACGCCGAGCACGACGTATCCCCCGCCGAGGTGCGCAGAGAACTGACTGGCGAGCCCGACGCCGGCGACGCCACCAAGAACGGAAGCCACGCCCGCCACCGACGATGCCGCTCCCCGGCGTGCAGGCGTGACCCGATCGGGGACCACCGCGGTGAGTGGTGCCTGGTACAGGTTCGCCAGGGCCTGAGCCAGGCACCAGCCGGCGAGGACGAGCGGCACGGTGGCGGCCTGGCCGAGCAGAGCCAGCATGACGAGCAGGCCGGCCGAGGCGGCGACGAGCCACGGCACGCGGCGGCCGAACCTGGACCGAGTCCGGTCCGACAGCGCGCCGCCGATCGGGTTAAATACCAGCGCGAAGACCGCGCTCACGCCGGCCACGATGCCGAGCACGGCGATCTTGTGGGGGCGGTCGATGCGCTCGATCTGGAGCGGCAGCAAGACATTACCCACGCCCGCGTACATGGCGGACAGCGCGCCGCCGGCGATGCCGAGGCTGACCAGCAGCCGCCTGAATCCGGCCCGGCCGCTGGCAGACTGGGTCGGCAGGGCCGGCTGGATAGGCTGGGCGGGCTGCGTCGCCTCGGTGTTGGTCATAGGCGCTCTCAGCTCGCCACGTAGGCGCGGTCAGGCGATGGTGATCGGTGCGGTGAGACGGACGTCGTCCAGGCTGTGCGCAGCCTCGATGGTGTATTCGCCTGCGACCGTGGCCCAGCCGCCGTCCCAGACCTGCCAGGTCCGTGCGGGCAGCGCGACGGTGGCAGCAGCGCTCTCGCCGGGGCCCGCGGTCACACTCGCGAAGCCGGCCAGCCATCGCTTCGGCCGCGTGCCGTCCGCAGCCGCCGGACCGACGTAGACCTGGACCACCTCACGCCCCGCTCGCGAGCCTGAGTTGCGCACCGTGACCGTCACCCGGTCGGCCTCCGCCTTGATCCGCTCGTAGCGCCAGGTCGTGTAGCCGAGTCCGTGGCCGAACGCGTACCGGGGCGTGCCGCCGCTCCGCTCCCACGCGCGATAGCCGATGAACACTCCCTCGTCGTACGCGAGCTTGCCGTCCGTCGGCGTCGTGCTCAGGACGGGGCAGTCGGCCGCCACGACCGGCCAGGTAGTGGGCAGCCGACCACCCGGCTCGGTCGCGCCGAGCAGGACATCGGCCAGCGCGTCGCCGCCCTCCTGACCAGGGAACCAGGCGAGGAGCACGGCGGCGACCTCGTCCGCCCACGGTAGCTCGACGGGGGACCCGGCGTTGACGACCACGACAGTACGCGGGTTGACGGCGGCGACTCGCCGGACTAGTTCGTCCTGCTGGCCGGGGAGCGCAAGCGTCGTGCGGTCGAATCCCTCCGATTCCACTTCCTCAGTTGTGCCGACGACGACGATAGCGACATCGCTGGCGCGTGCCGCGGCCTCGGCCTCGGCGAGCAGTTCCGCGGCGGTGCCGACCGGGGCGGCATAGCCCAGCGACAGTGCCACTGCGGCGAATTCCGGATCCAGCCGGACGCGCTGGATGAGCGAAACCTCCGTCTGCGCGCCGGCGGCCAGCTTGAGCGGGATTCGCTGCTCTGGCGGGGCGAGGAAGGTAGTCGCGATGTCGTCGGATTCGGCTCTGACCTGGCTGTCAAACAGCGTCTGGCCGGCCGCGGTGAGCTGGAACTGTCCGATGCCGCGGATCGCCAGCTGATGAGTGCCGCTGACCTCTGCGGTCACCGTGCCGGAGATCTCAACCGTTGCCAGGTCAGCCGGATCCACGCCGGCCGGCATCTCCATCCAGCGCCCGGACCCGGTCGCCAGCGATGTCTGGTAAATGGGGGTGCCCGCCACGTCGCGGAACGTGGCGCGCAGGCCGTGCCAGCATGGTGCCGCGGCTGGCGCGAGCTTGCCGGTCCGCGGGTCGGCGCCGAGCGCGAACGACAGGTTCACCGATTCGGGCAGGGCCTCGGTGAGGCCTTCCAGCGGAGACACGACGCGGGCCGGGAACACCGTAGCGCTGCCGCCGCCCAGCACGCGGGCGTCCCTGGCCAGCGCCCCGATGAGGGCGACGCTCGACAGTTGCTTCGGGTCGAGCGGCAGCACGCCGCTGGTGTTCGCGGCCAGGACAAACGAGCGGGCCGCGAGCTGGCGGGCCAGGCTAACGCCGTCAATCGCGGCCGGGCGGCGGGCTGCCGGCACCGACTCCGGCACACCAGCCAGCGCGCCGACCCGCGCCGCGAGCCGAAGCACGCGGCGCACCTGCTCGTCGACCACCGCCTCCGGGACCTGGCCATCCCGTACCGCGGCGACGAGCTTGTCACCCCATGGGCTGCCCATCGCAGGCATGGCGATGTCCAGACCGCCGATGGCAGCGGCGACGGTGTCACGTGCAGCCAGCCAGTCCGACACGATCACGCCGTCGAAGCCCCACTCGTCCTTCATCACGCCGCACTGGAGCGCGGCGTTATTGGTCATCGACACGCCGTTGACGCTGTTGTACGCCGACATCACACCCCAGGTCCCGGCGGCACCGATGATCGTCTCGAAGGGCGCGAGGTACAGCTCGCGCAGTGCGCGTTCGCTCACCTCGACGCTGACAGTGAAGCGCTCGGTCTCGAAGTCGTTGGCGACGAAGTGCTTGACTGTCGTGGCGACGCCCTGGTCCTGCACCCCTTGCACGTAACCGGTGCCGATCGCGCCGGTGAGCAGCGGGTCCTCGGAGTAGCACTCGAAGTGCCGGCCGCCGAGCGGACTGCGGTGCAGGTTCACGGTCGGCGCCAGTAGCACGTGCACACCCTTGCGCCTGGCTTCCTGGCCGAGCAGCCGGCCAGCCTCGCGGGCGAGCGCCGGGTCCCAAGTCGCGGCGAGCGCAGTCGGACTCGGCAGCGCTATCGACGGATCCTGCGCGCTCCACGTCGTGCCGCGCACCCCGACGGGGCCATCCGACATTACGATCGACGCCAGCCCGATCTCGGGCAGCGCGGGCAGCGTCCACACGTCCTGGCCGGACAGTACGCGCACCTTGGCCTCGAGGCTGAGCTTGCCGAGCGCGGACTCGACCGCTGCTTCCTGCGCGCTGCTCGGGTCGGACATGGACCATCTCCTCTGGCTGCCGGGGCGGGGTATTGCGTCATTGTCCCAGTTCGGGAGCCCTTGTCCAACCGGATGGATGCGGACGGGCGGTGCTGCCAATCGGAGTGATCCCGGCCACCGGACCGTCTGCTCTTGCCTAATTGCTGGTCGTGGCGGGAAGGTGAGTATCCCCAAGCGGGAGGCGTGACGATGGGTCGCATTCGCAGTTCCCTTCCGGTCGGCGTCGCGGTCGCGACGCTCGCCCTTGCAGGCGCCGCAGGATGCGGCACGAGCAGTCCCGGCCCTGGCGCTTCGTCGTCCCTGGGTGGCCCGGCAGCATCTGGGCAGTCCCCGGCCGGGGCGGCCGGGGCGGCACCTGGGCGGGCGGCCGGGTGCGATACAACTGCGTGGCGGACTGCGCCAGTGTCTGTGCAGCACGGCGTGTCAGTTCCGCCGGTGCCGGTTGTCGCAGGCGTCCGAGTGGCCGAGCATCCTGAGTGCGGCTACGACCGGCTCGTCATCGATCTCAACGGGGCGGTGCCAAGCTACGACGTCCGGTATGTCAGCCGGGTGATCGCTGATGCGTCTGGCAAGACGATCGCGTTGCCGGGCCAGCAGTACCTGCTCATCACGCTGAAGCCAGCCCAGGGCCACACCGCTGCCGGGGCGCCCACGCTGAGCCGGCAGATCCAGCGGCCCGGGTACCCGGCTCTCGAGAGCTGGGTGATGGCCGGCGACGTCGAGGGTGTCCTGCGGATTGCCGTCGGCCTGCCCCACCAGGTGAGCATCAGGACCGGCGAGCTCGCCGGGCGGATCTACGTCGACGTGAGGGAGCAGTGACGGGCGTCACTTCCAGAGGAAGGCCGGCGCCTCGAAGTGGGCGACGCGCTGCGCCTTTCCGTGCAGGGCTACCTGGCAGAACTGGTAGATGATCGCGGCCGTCGGCGCGTGCACGAACCGGTCGAACAGCGGCAGCCTGATGACCGGCGCGTCCGTCTCGGGCATGCTCAGCAGCTCGGGCTCGACGTCCAGGTCCGCCAGCGGAATCTCGTAGACCTGGGTGACCTCGCTGGCGGCGCCGGCCAGTGCGTCTGGCGGAGCGCCGCCCCACACGACAACCGGCGTCATGACGTAGCCCGAGCGCGTCACGTAGTCGTCGAGTATGCCGAGCACCGCGCCTGTCTTCAGGTGCAGGCCCGTTTCCTCCTCCAGTTCCCGGAGAGCGGCCTCCTCGACCGACTCGCCCGGGTCGCGTCGCCCGCCCGGCAGCGCCCACTGCCCGGCGTGATTGCGCAGGCCACGTGCCCGCCTGGTGATCAGCAGCGCCTCGCCCGCTGGCGACGACGTGATGCAGATGGCGACGGAGGCTGGCTTGAGCTCGGGCCGGTCCACCGCGATGCGGTCGAATCCCGCCAGGTTCGCTGCGATGTGCTCGCGCCTCGACCCGGCTGAGACGTCGCTCATCTGGCCCGCCCTTCCCGAAAGCTCTCAGTGTGAGGCTACTGGCGAGCCAGGACCACCGCGTTCCGGTCCTGTGATGGTGGGGACGCCTGCGTGGCGACCTTCTCTGCTGTCCGCAGATTGCCTTGGCTGGTGGCCAGTGGACCGCCCATCGTGGGAGGTGAGCCGGGACTCCGGGCCTACCACGAGACGGGAAGATCATGTACACAGCAGTCGCAGAGCCGGCCGCGATGACGGGATCGCTTGATGACCAGCTGATCGCCCGGCTGCTCTATCAGCGGATTATCGTGCTCGGGACCGAAGTCGACGACCGCGTCGCTAACCGGCTGTGCGCGCAGCTACTGCTGCTGTCCGCGGAGGACCCGCGCAGCGATATCAGCCTGTACATCAACTCGCCCGGCGGCTCGGTCAGCGCTGGGCTCGCGATCTACGACACGATGCGCCTTATCCCGAACGACGTCAGCACGCTGGCGATGGGCCTGGCCGGCAGCATGGCCCAGTTCCTGCTGTGCGCCGGGACAGCCGGCAAGCGGTTCAGCCTCCCGCACGCCCAGGTCCTCATGCATCAGGGCTCGGCCGGCTTTGGCGGCACCGCGGCGGACGTGGAGATCTACGCCGCGCAGCTTGAACGCACCAGCGCGGTCATGACCAGGCTGATCGCCGAGCACACCGGGCAGCCGCCGGAGCGCGTCGAGCAGGACAGCAGACGGGACCGTTGGTTCAGCGCTGCGGAAGCGCTTGAGTACGGGATGATCGACCACATCCTCGAGCGCGTCGAGGACATCCGACCGTCGGTCGTCGGCCGGATGGCGAGGCTGTGAAATGGGCCAGTACACGATTCCCACAGTGATCGAGCGCACCGCGCTCGGCGAGCGCGCCTACGACATCTACTCGCGGCTGTTGTCCGAGCGGATCATCTTCCTCGGCACCGAGATCGACGACGGCGTAGCCAACGTCGTGATGGCTCAGCTTCTGCACCTTGAGGCGGCGAGTCCCGATCTGGAGATCAGCCTGTATATCAACTCACCGGGCGGCTCGTTCAGCGCCCTGACGGCGATCTACGACACCATGCAGTACATCCGGCCGGAGGTCGCGACGATCTGTATGGGGCAAGCGGCGTCGGCTGCCGCTGTCCTGCTGGCCGCGGGCGCGCCCGGCAAGCGCCGCGTGCTGCGGCACGCCAAGGTGCTACTGCACCAGCCGTCAAGTCAGTCGCAGGGCACCCTGCCCGACCTGGCCATCCAGGCCAAGGAACTCGTCAAGGTCCGGGACGAGGTCGATGCGATCCTCAGCGAGCACACCGGCCACCCCGTCGCCAAGATCCGGGCGGACACCGACAGGAACAGGACGTTCGGCGCGCAGGAGGCCGTTAGCTACAGACTCGCCGACGAGGTCCTCACCACCCGGAAGGCAGTCCCAGCGAGGCTCGCCGGCTAGCAGGATTCAGGCGGCAAGCAGGCTGACCACATCGCCCGGCGGACGTGATGGCAGTGGATCGGTGCCCAACTGGCCGGTGCCGATCCCTAGCCGCAGGACGACGGCCTGCTGCGCGCTTCCGGCTCCGGCGCCCGCCAGGTCGCGGCCGACCTCGGCCAGCACGTCTGGCAGGTCGACGTCGAGTGCATCGCAGATCGCGGCCAGGATCTCCGACGATGCCTCTTTGCGGCCGCGCTCCAACTCGGACAGGTACTGCATCGAGATCTTCGCGGCGCCCGCGACGTCGGCCAGCGTCCGGCCCTGGCCGAGGCGTGTCCGGCGCAGGACATCGCCCAGCGTGGTCCTAAGCAGCGGCCTGGAGCGCCGGAGATCCCCGCCGAGATTGTGCCCGCCAGGAATGTGCCCGCCGAGAATGTGCATAGCCTGCCCTCCTGACCCGTCACGTTAGTGAGCGTCAGTGGGGCAGGCCAGCGATTTCGCATCCGGCGTAACGCGTCAGGCATCGCGAAGGCGCAGCACGAGCCAGCCAGCCGCGAGGGCGGCCGCCGTCCAGAGCCCGAGTACGCCCAGGCCCGGCCAGGGACCGATAGGCAGCTTGGTGATGCCGCGGGTCGCCTGGATCGCCAATCCGGCATTCGTCGGCGCCCACCGGTCCAGGCGGTGCTGCCAGACCGGGCTGATGATGACATCGCTGACGATCGGGACCACGTACAGCACGCCGAGCACGACAGCCGTTGTAATGCCAGCGTCCCGCAGAGCGGTCGAGACACCGAGACTGAACAGGCCGATCAGGACGAGGTAGAGGACCGAACCGGCGGCGGCGCGCAAGGTCGGGCCGTGGAAGATCGAGAGTGCCGCGAAGCCGTTGGCAGCGTTGAAGCCGTTCCCAGGAAGCAGGATCCGGCCGGCCAGCACCGAGCCGAGTACTGCGATGGTGCCTGCGGCCAGCACCACAGCGGTCACGACGACAGCCTTCGCCGCGAGCAGCACCGACCGGCGCGGCACTGCGGCCAGACTGACGCGGATCATGCCGGTGCCGTACTCGGCGGTGACGACGACCACTGCTAGTGCCGCGACCGCCGCTTGTCCGAGCAAGATCCCAGTCAGGCTCAGCTTGGTCGTATCGGCACTGCAGCTGGCGGGGCATTTCACGATCGCTGTGGCCATCGCGCTGGCCCCCACTGTCAGCGCGATGGTCCCGATCAGCAGCCACGCCGGACTCGGCACAGTGCGCAGCTTGGTCCACTCGGCGTGGACTGCCTCTCTCATACGTCCCTCCTGCGCAGCAAGAAGATGGCGCCGGCTAGGGCGACAGCGGCCCATGCACAGAGCACGATGAAGCCAGACCACGGCGACAGCGGGAAACATGAGTGGTAGGGCGCGCAGACAGTGCTCACCTGGGAGTACCGCTGCACGCCAGCCTGGAGGCTGAATGCGGCGGCGGGGGTGATCCGCAGCAGCCAGGTAGCTGTCGTCAGCGGCAGGACCACCCCGAGGATGACCGGAACTACGACGATACCGGTCGTCGCCATGATGGCTCCGGTGCTGCGGCGGAAGATGGCACCGGCCGCGAGGCCAAGGATCGCAGCGACAGCTGCGATCGCAGCCGTGCCGAGTACCACCCGAAGGCCAATGCCGCTGGTGAGCGACAGGTCCGGCCAGACCGGCGGCTTCCAGCCGTTGGCCAGGAGCTTGTGCTCGGCGATCGGCAGCGCGATGGCGGCCCCGATCAGGCCCGACACGAAGGCGAGCACGCCAATCACGATGGACTTTGCAATCAGGATCCGGCCGCGTCGCGGGCTCGCGGTAACCGTGGTGCGGATCATGCCGCGCCGGTACTCAGCGGTCACGAACAGGGCGCCGAGCGCGATCAGCGCGATCAGGCCGAAGAGGGTGCCGAAGAACGTGACGTGCAGCGGGTCCACGATGGGCTCGAACGGCGCGATGTCGCCCGAGCCGGCCACCTTGAAGGTCCCGCCAGCCGCATGCACCGACCCGGCGGGCGGCACTGACGGCGCGCACTTGACGTGATTGCAGTAATGCGTGACCTTGTCAGGACCAGAACCCGGCGACTGGGCGCCGACTGTCGTGGCCACCCAGCGGCTGCCAGGACCGGTCAGCGCGAGGTGACTATACGTGGCGGCCGCCTGCGTCGCGGTATTGAAGGTGCCGTCACCCGTACCGATGGCTTCCTGGAACTCCGGCGACGCGACGAACATCCCGGCCTGCGCGGTGGCCGGCAGCCCGGAAAGCACAACGGTGCCGATCGCCGTCCAGTGCCGTCCATCGGTGGACTCGTAGCCGGTGATGGAGTCACCTGACCTGGTCAGCCGCAGCCAGGACGCGGAGACTGAGCTGCCGGCGACGTCGTGGGTGAAGTCGTACTGCATCCTGACTCCGTGGTCCCCGGTCAGCATGACGGCCGCGTAGGCAGATCCCGGTTTCGTGCTGGCCTTGATCATGAGGCCGGCCTTAGCCCACGGCTCGCTCGATGGCGGCGGGGCGAGGCCCGGCGGGAGGTTCTGCCGCGGGGCGGAACCGTGCAGCGCGCTGACCCGCGCGGTGATGCTGCCATCCCCGGCCAGCACCTGGTGCACGAAGTAGAAGTTGTCAATCACCGCACCGCCGGCCGGGCCGGTCGCGACTGTCTGGCCTTCGGCCTGACAGATCCCGTGCGCGCACGTGACGGGGTCGTTTGAGGTCGCCGTCCCGGCGAGCGCGATCGGGATCACGGCAGTCAGCGCCGCCGCCAGGACCAGCGCTGCGACCCAGCCGCGGACGGTCCTGAGCTTGGTCCACTCGGCCCGGAGTAGCTGACCGAAGCCATCGCGGCCTGGCGCCTGAGCCGAACGGTAGGTTGTCATCATCGCGCGTGCTCCTGTCCGGCAGTTCCGACCGTCGGTACCCCGGTCGGCTGACCGCGGAACTCGACGGCGTCCCTGGTCAGTTCCATGTAGGCCTCCTCGAGCGTGGCCTGGTGTGGCGACAGCGCGGAGAACGGCACGCCGCTGGCGCCCAGCAGGGCTGCGATCTCGCCAGCGGTCAGCCCAGACACGGCCAGGAGGTCGTGATCGGAGACCGCCACCGTGCCGCCCGCGTGTGCGAGCACAGTTGTCGCCTCGCCTCGATCCGCGGTACGCACCATCACTCTGTCCTTGGACGCGGCCGCCAGCAGATCCGCGACGCTGGTGTCAGCGACCATCCGGCCCCGGCCGATCACCAGCAGGTGATCGGCGTTGCCCTGGAGCTCGGCCATCAGATGGCTCGAGACCAGCACGGCCCGGCCCTCGTCGGCCAGGGACCGCAGGAAGCCGCGCATCCACGCCATCCCTTCCGGGTCCAGGCCGTTGAACGGCTCGTCGAACATCAGCACTGGCGGGTCGCCCAGCATCGCGGCCGCGATCCCGAGACGCTGCCGCATGCCGAGCGAGTAACCGCCCGCCTTGCGCCGGGCCGCCGGGCCTATCCCGGTCAGCTCGATCACGTCATTGACGCGCCGGACGCCGAGACCCTGCGTATGAGCCAGCCAGAGCAGGTGGTCACGCGCCCTGCGGCTCGGCTGGAGCGCGCCGGCGTCCAGCAGGGCACCGACGTGGCTGAGCGGGTGACGCAGGCTGGCGTAAGGCTGACCGCCGATTAGGGCGCTGCCTTCGTCGGGGCTGTCGAGCCCCAGAATGACCCGCATGGTGGTGGACTTCCCGGCCCCGTTGGGACCGACGAACCCTGTGATCTGGCCGGGCTCTACCCGGAACGTCAGGCCGTCAACGGCCACTGTCGGACCGAACTGCTTGCGCAGGCCAGTCACCTCGATAGTTGCGTCCATGCTGGCCAGGCTACGGAGACGAGGTAGTCGCGGTCGTCACGCTGCAGAACCGTCTTCGCCTGGCGGTGCCGAGTGACACCCGTCCGGCGAGTCCCCCGCGAGAGTGACGCCGTACCTCCCTGGTCAGGGGACGCCAAAGCGTGGCCCGAGCGACGACAATAGGAGCATGAACGGCGCCGACAGTTCCTGGTCCGAATGGGCCAGCGCCGCGAGACAGGCTGCCGCGGGTCGGCACGTACCGATGGCGACCAGCCTGGTCCTGGCGGTGCTGGCCATGTTCCAGGTGGCCGTGCAGCAGGTGCCGAGCCACCCTGGATTTAACGCCCTGGCGCCGCCGCCGAAGATCTTCCTGGTCCTTATCGCGCTGGCCGCTACGCTGTCACTTGGGTTGCTATGGGCGCAGCCTCGGACGGCGGCCGTTATCATCGCGATCGCTGACCTGCTCTCGCTGGGCGTGGTAAAGGTGGCGACCGTGGCTGGCATGGTCGCGCTCGTCATCGTCGTGTGCCGGCTTGGTTATCTCCGAGCGCAGGCGCTCGCCGCCACCATCGCCGTCGCGTTCGTCGCGCTGGCTCTGATACAACAATCCGGGATACTACTGATCCTGGTCACCGCCGCGGTGCCGCTTGCTGCGTGGGCGGGCTCTGCGCAGCGGGTCCGCGCGGACTCGGCAGCTCGAATCGCCCAGCAGGAGTTCCTTGCCGGGTCGCTGATGGAGCATACGGCGCGGGGCGAGCGGGCCCGCATATCGCGTGAGCTGCATGACGTCGTGGCGCACCACATCTCGATGATTGCCGTCCAGGCCGAGACCGCGCGCCTGACCACGCAGGGCATGCCGCCCGCCGGAGCCCATCGCCTGCTCGCTATCGGTGACACGGCCCGGTCGGCGCTGACCGAGATGCGTCGTCTGCTCGGCGTGCTCCGCGAGGATACTGAGCCACTGGTCACGCACCGCCGCCCGCAGCCCGGCCTGAGCCAGCTCAACCAGCTGCTGGACGAGGCGAGGGACGCGTCCGGCACCGCTACGCGGCTGATCGTCAGCGGCTGGCTTATCCCGCTGGACCCTGGCGTCGAGGTCGCGGCATACCGCATCGTCCAGGAGGCCCTGACTAATGCGCGCCGGCACGCTCCCGGCGCGGCCGTCGACGTCGAGCTTCGCTATGAGGATGACGGTCTGTACGTGCGAGTACGGGACAACGGACCAGGGCCGCCGCAGGCCGACCTGAGCGGTAACGGTCTGCTTGGCATGCGGGAGCGCGCCGCTGCGGTAGGCGGGACGCTCCGCACGAGTCTGTCGCCGGGCGGCGGATTCCTGGTCGAGGCCATGCTGCCCGCGAAGGCCGAGGAGGACGCAGCATGACGATCCGGATCGTCGTGGCCGACGACCACCAAGTCGTGCGCTCCGGATTCGCTGCTCTGCTCGACTCACAACCCGACTTCACCGTCGTCGGAACCGCTTGCGACGGCGCTGAGGCGGTTACCCTAGGCCGCGATCTGAGTCCTGACGTTCTGCTGATGGACGTGCGAATGCCCGGTGTCGATGGTATCGAGGCCACCAGGCAGCTCGCCGCCGAGCAGGGGCCGCGGGTGCTGATCCTCACCACGTTTGACCTGGACGACTACGTGTACGACGCGCTGCGCGCCGGAGCGAGCGGGTTCCTGCTCAAAGACGTGACGGCCGAGCGCCTTTTCGATGCGGTCCGGATAGTGGCAGCGGGCGAAGCGCTGCTGGCGCCCGCCGTCACCCGCCGACTGATTAGCGAGTTCGCTCGCCTGCAGAAATCCCCGGCCGCGCAGCGCACGCCGGCCCTGGCGTCGCTGACGCCACGCGAGGTCGAAGTGCTGAGCCTGGTCGCCGAGGGACTGTCGAATCAGCAGATCGCGACGAGGCTCGTCGTCACTGATGAGACAGTCAAGACCCACGTCAGCCGCATGCTGCGCAAGCTGGGGCTGCGCGACAGAACCCAGGCGGTCATTGCGGCCTACGAGTCGGGTCTGGTCGTACCGGGCGGTCATTAGCCAGCAAAATGGCGACGGCGATCTCGGCTTCCGCGCCCGCCGGGAGCTCGGCCGGCAGCACGGGGATCGTGGCCAGGCCTCCATCCGCCTGATAACGGCTGATCAGCCGCGGGTCGATGTAGGACGCGCGGGCGACGGTGGGAGTGTCGCCCAGCCATTCCGCGACATCGCGGACGCTGGCGGAAATTACGCTCCTTGCACCGCGCGTGGTTGCCGGCGGTCCGGCGTTCGCGAGCAGCAGCGCCATCAGAACGGTGGCGTTCCAGGTCCGGAACTCCTTGGCGGTGAAATGGCCGCCGGCGTTCTCGGCGATGTAGGCGCTGACGTCGTGGGAGTGCAGCGGATGCCAGGCGGCGCCGTCCTGCCAGGAAAACAGCGAATCCATGCCGTTGTCGCTGGTGACGAGCGAGCGAACCGTCGACATCACCGCACGGTCGGTAACCGTGATGGTGCGGTGCTTGCCCTCCTTGCCCACATAGTCGAACGCGACGCCGTCGCGATGCATGCTGACGTGCCGCTTCTCAAGCGTTGCGGCACCATAGTGATGATCAAGCTCGGCGTAACGCTCGCTGCCCAGGCGGAACAGGCCCAGGTCGATCAGCCTGACCGCACTCGCGGCTACCCGGCCCCGGTCCAGGCCGCGGCGGCCGAGGTCGTGCAGCGTGGCTGTCCGGAGCGTCGGCAGCGCGCCGGCGAACCGGAGCATGTGCTCGAACTTCTGGGTGTCGCGCTGCTCTCGCCACAGCTGGTGGTAGCGATACTGGGTCCGGCCCCGGCTGTCGACGCCCGTGGCCTGAATGTGGCCGAGCGGGTCAGGCGAGATCCAGACGCTTGTCCAGGCGGGCGGGATCGCGAGCGCCCTGATGCGCGCGAGCGTCGGCGCGTCGGTGATCTCCGTACTCGCTGGGCTGACATAGCGGAAGCCATCGCCCTCGCGCATCCGCGTGATTCCGGGTCCGCGGGGATCGCTGCGTATCAGCCCGGGCACAGCAGCCGCCCCGTTCATAGCTCGGAGATTACGCCCGTCGCCGATGCCATCGCCCGCCAGGGCGGCGTCGACCTGCCCGTGAACAAATGCGGGCGGCCGCTTCGCAATGCCGTAACAAGGACCAGGGAATTAGGGAACGGAGTCGTTCCATATCACTGTCGCCATGACGACGCCGAACCAGTCGCCGGCCGGACGCCGGGCGCGGCCAGCCCGTCGGTGCTCACGCTGGAGGATGCGCTCTCAAGCCACGTGGTCGCGCGCATGGCGAGTCTGATCCAGATTCGAATCCTGTGGTCCACCGGCCTGGAGATGCCACTGCGCCGTGTATTCCGCTACCGTCGTGTACTACCAATGCGGCTGCATGCATGTTACGCCGGGGGTGGCCGGCATCGTCGTGCAGCGCGTCGCTAGGAGGGTCGCCAGTGTCAGCGGAGGTCTCGCCTGACGAAGACGTGCATCTGGAAACCTCGGGTGACCGTCGCCGATTTGCTGCCTTGTTCGACGCGCACGCGGCGCACTTGTTCGACTATTGCCGCTCGCTGCTGGTCGACCGGCAGGATGCGGCAGACGCTACCCAGGCGATATTCATTGCGGCGTATTCGCTGAGGCGCCGCCTGCGAAACCCCAGTCGCCTGCGGGCGTGGCTGTTCGCCCTCGCTCGCCGGGAGTGCCTTAGCGAGGATCCGGTCCGGGCTGCGCTGCCGAAACCGCCGTTAGACTTCGTCTCGAATCTGGCCGATTCGGTACCAGCTGATGGCGAGCCAGCTACCGAAGAGATGGGCCTCGCGGAGGTCGCAGAGGCCGATCGCGTGACGCCGCGGGCGGCGGCGGCGCTGGGCACGCTACCAGCCCCCAAGCGGGAGGTACTCGATCTCGTCTACCGGCATTTTGTCAGCCGGGCTGAGCTCGCGGCAGTTATCGGCATCTCGGCCGATAGCGCCAACGTGCTGCTCGCGGCTGCGGTGACGGACTTCGAGCGTGCATACCAGGACAGCGCCGCGGGCAGCAGCCCGGCTGAGCTAGCCGGGCAGATACCGGAAGTACCCCCCACCGGCGTCCAGGTGGCTTCCACGATTCCGTTGCTAGTGCTGCCTGCGTCTATCCGGCGCCGAACGGCTAGCGCCGTCTTCGACCCCGAGCTTGCGTCCTACCGGAAGTCGCTGGCGGCGAGATTCCACGACCTCGGTCCCGACGGCTTCCCGCTGCCGGGGCATCTGGATCCGACGCGCCGAAAGCTCGTCCTGGCGTCCGCGCTCCTGATCGTGCTGCTGCTCGCGCCCGCAACCGTGGGCGCCGTGGTGTTCAGCATCTTCGGCGTCCCGCCCGCCGTCACGCACGCGCTCAGCGATGTCCTCGGTCAGACGACCAATGCAGGTACCCCAGTCAGCATCAGCCGTTCGACGCAGCACCTGCCGACTGCGGCGCTGTTCCCGAGGAAGCACCACAAGCACGGCGTCCTGCCCATCCTTCCTGTGCTGTATCCCTCGCCGAGCAAGGCCCCGTCACACAAGCCGCACCCGTCGCCGTCTAAGACAACCCACATACCGTCGCCCACGCCGACCCCGACACCGACGCCCACGCCCACGCCGACACCCACGCCCACCCCGACACCGACGCCCACGCCGACGCCCACGCCCACGGCGACCCCTTGACCCTTAGCTGGCGGCCTCGAACACGGCGGCGACGCCCTGGCCGCCGCCGACGCACATCGTCTCCAGCAGGTACCGGCCATCTCGCCGCCGCAGTTCGCGCAGCCCCGTCGCGAGCATGCGCGCGCCGGTGGCGCCGATCGGATGACCGAGCGATATGCCGGAGCCGTTCACGTTGAGCTTGTCCGGGTCATTCCAGCTCCAGCCCGCCAGCACCGCGAGGACCTGAACCGCGAAGGCCTCGTTGAGCTCGACCAGGTCGATCGCACCGAAGTCCAGGCCGGTGCGCGCGAACAGTCGCGTAACGGCCGGCACCGGCCCGATGCCCATCGTGGCGGGCTCGCACCCGGCCGCGGCCCAGCCGACGAGGTAGCCGAGCGGTTCGAGGCCGAGCGACTCGAGCTTGTCCTCGGCCACGACGAGGCAGGCCGCGGCGGCGTCGTTCTGCTGGCTGGCGTTGCCCGCTGTCACCGTGCCCCCGGGCATGACCGTCCGGAGCTTGCCGAGCGACTCCCGGCTGGAGTCCGGGCGGACCCCCTCGTCCTTCGCGACCGTGACGGGATCGCCGCGGCGCTGGGGCACTCCGACTGGCACGACCTCGTCATCGAACCGGCCCGCATCCCAGGCGGCCGCGGCTCGGTGGTGGCTGCGCGCTGCGTACGCGTCGGCTTCGTCCCTCGTGATGCCGAACTGCTCGGCCAGGTTCTCGGCCGTCTCGATCATCCCGGAGATCTTGCCGAACCGCCACTCAGGCTGGGACCGCTCTCGGCCGCGGTCGAGGCGGTCGTAAAGGAACTGGTTGCCGGCCCTGGCGCCCCAGCGCATTGATGTCGTGTAGTGCTCGACATTGCTCATGCTCTCGACTCCGCCGGCTAGCACGACATCGGCCGCGCCGGTCTGCACCATCATGGCCGCGGTAATGATCGCCTGGAGGCCGCCGCCGCAGCGCCTGTCGATCTGGAACCCCGGCACGCTGACCGGCAGGCCAGCCTGGAGCGCGGCCCAGCGGCCGATGCAAGGGGTCTCGCCGCTGGCGTAGGACTGGGCGAACGACACGTCGTCGATGAGCTCGGGGTCGATCGAAGTGCGGGCCAGGACCGCCTTGATAACGGTGGCGGCGAGTACCTCGACGGGAACGTCGCGCAGGCTGCCGCCGAACGTGCCGACGGGAGTGCGCAGCGGTGCGACGATCGCGGCCCGGCGCGTGCTCATGAGGAGGCTCCTTCCGGTCGATCGCTCGCGGCAGCCGCCGCCAGCGCGTGCCTGTGATCAGGGTGGGCGATCGCGAGCATCCGCTCGCGCCGCTGCGCTAGCGTGAGGCCCCGCAGGTCTGCCACTCCATACTCGGTCACGATCACCCCGGTGTCAGCACGGGTCAGCGTTGCCGGGCCGCTGAGCCTGGCCACTATTCGGCTGGCGCGGCCCGCGGTGGACGGCAGCGCAATCATAGAAACGCCGCCGCGGGAGCGGGCGGCACCGCGGGCGAAGTCCACGGCCCCGCCGACAGCGCCGACATACCGACCGGCAGCCGTCTCGGTGTTGGCCTGGCCAGTCAGGTCCACCTCGGTCGCCGAGTTGATCGCGGTCAGCTGGCTCTGCGCCGCCAGCACTGCCGGGTCATGGGTGTAATGCGTGTCGCGCAGTGTGATGGTCGGATCGGCGGCCGCGAGCCTGATCAGGCGCTGCGTTCCCATCAGGAAGCCGGTCACGACCAGGCCACGATCCAGGCTCTTGCATGAGCCGGTGACGACGCCGGCCTCGATCAGCTCGGCGACGGCGTCAGTGATCATCCCGGAGTGCACGCCGAGGTCACGGTGGCCGTGCAGCCGCCGGGCCACAGCCGACGGCATGCTGCCGATGCCCAACTGGATCGTCGCGCCGTCCGGAACGAGGCCGGCGATGTAGTCAGCGATTGCGTCCTCGATGTCGCGAGGCGCCGCCGCCGGGTACTCGGCCGGCGGCCGGGAGACCGCGACGATCACATCGAGGTCGCCCGGAGTTAGTCGCAGATCGCAGCTGAGATCGGGCACCTGGTCGTTGACCTCGGCTATCACGACCCTGGCCTGGCTGATGAGGGTGGCGATGTAGTCGGCGCCGAGCCCGAGCCCGAGGGTGCCGTCCGGCCGAGGTGGCGGCAGCGACAGGAAGATGACGTCGGCGCGCTGCAAGGGCAGCTCAGAGTAGTGAGCGGCCAGAATTTCCAGCGCACCCGCGTCGGCCAGCGCGCGATTTGCGCCGGCAGCGGTGTACGAGGTGAACGACAGGCAGTCGCAGTTTTCCGGGCGCAGCGCCGCCGAGCTGGAGATACCGGTGAAGCAGCGAACTCCGCCCAGGCGCCGGCGCTGGTCGGCCAGGGCTTCGGTGAGAGTCAGCGGCTCGGCGCAAGCCTGCCCCCAGGCCACAGTGTCGCCGGGCCGGATGTAGCTGGCGAGGTCAAGCTCGCTGACGTCACCGAGGTACGTCGTCAACCGCTGCCCATGAGTGCCACGAACCGCAGCTTAACCACCACAAGCGCAGCTTACGACCGTCGGCTGACGGACTTGGCCTTCGCTTCATACGGGAGTGGCCAGGACGAGCCGCCCGAACGTCCAGCTACTTGCAGTCATCGAACAATTGCGTTCCGTGGCAGACGGCCTCACACTGGTGGAGGAGCGCACCTGCGCCGTCTCGGCAGACCGGCCATCCCGCCCAAATCAGGCAATCTGACGAATCGGGAGTATCACATGAGATCCGCAGAAACCCTGCTGCCAGTGGAGGGCCAGCTGCCGCCGCTGACCGGCGCGACCGGGTGGCTCAATTCGGCGCCGCTCACACCAGCCGATCTGCGCGGACAAGTGGTCCTGGTCGACTTCTGGACGTACACGTGCATCAACTGGATACGGACCCTGCCGCACATACGCGCCTGGTCGGAGAAATACCGGGCCGCTGGCCTGGTTGTTCTGGGCGTCCACACGCCGGAATTCGGCTTCGAGCATGACATCGACAACGTCCGCCGTGCGGCCGCGGATATGAGTGTCGACTATCCCATTGCGATCGACAACGACTACGCGATATGGCGCGCGTTCGGCAACAATTACTGGCCTGCGCTGTACTTCGTGGACGCGCGCGGCCGCATCCGCCGCCATCAGTTCGGCGAAGGTGATTACGCCCAGTCTGAGGCGACTATCCAGCAGCTGCTGGCGGAAGCCGGACTCGGCAGCGCCGGCCTGGGACTGGTCTCGATCGAGGGTGATGGCGTCGAAGCGGCTGCCGACTGGGCCACCTTGCAGTCGCCAGAGACCTATGTCGGCTATGAACGCGCTGAGCGCCTCGCCGCTCCTCGCGATGCTGTCCTCGACGCGCGGCACGTCTTCGCCGCGCCGGCGCGCCTGGGCCTCAATGAGTGGGCCCTGTCCGGTGACTGGACGGTGGGGAGGCAGGCCGCCACCCTGAACGAGGCGGGCGGCCAGATCTCGTACCGGTTCCACGCGCGCGATCTTCATCTCGTCATGGGTCCGGCATCGCGAGGAACCGCCGTCCGATTCCGCGTCCGCATCGACGGCCGTCCGCCCGCCAATGAGCACGGACTCGATGTCGACGACCAGGGCGTCGGCGTGGTGACGCAGCAGCGGCTGTATCAGCTCGTCCGTCAGCCGGGCCTCGTGATCGAGCATCTCTTTGAGGTCACGTTCCTCGATCCGGGCGTCCAGGCCTACGTGTTCACCTTCGGCTAGGTCCTTCGCGGCGTCAGGCCAGCACGGCCACATACCGCCAGTCGAGGACGTCGCGCGCATCCGGCGCGTCGGCGCGCGCGATCGAGCGCAGGTGCACGAGGCCGCCGCCGTCTGGCAAGTACTCCACCTGCTCGAGGGTGATTACGCTGCGGAGCGTGTCGCCCTCCCGCACAGGCGCAAGATGGTCACAGCTATGCCAGCCAGTGACGGTGACCAGGGACGGCAGCGCGCGGGCGGCCTGCGACAGCGCCAGTCCGATGGCGTGACCGCCATAGACGAGGCGCTCGCCGCCGGCTGCGGTCTGGTCGTGATGGACGGCTGCAATGTTTGCGGTCAGCCTCGCCAGCTCCGGCGCGCTGGAGACCACATCACCGCCGGCAACCTCGAACGACTGGCCCGCGTGCAGCTCGGCGGGCCGCGGCCCGGCGGCCCGGCGCGCGAACCGATCAAGCCGCCAGCCGCTGACTAGCGCCTCGTAATTCGGCGGCGGCCCGTTCCGGCCGACATCGCTCAAGTCGTCTGCGTTCCCTGTATGCGCCAGCTGGTCGCGGAGCGGCAGCATGGCGCATCGCCAGAAGTCCAGCACCGGCCGGCTCTCCTGATCAATCGTGATGATCCGCAGGGCCGCAAGGCCAGTCGCCGACCGTCCGTCGCGCAGTGTGTTCTGCCGGAGCGCGACGACCTGGGTCACGGTCGCGAGTGTGTCGCCGATCAGCGGCGCGCGCCGGAACGCCAGCCCGCGATAGAACAGGTTGGCCTTGACGTGCTGGGTCACGACCGTGGACTGGCCGATGGCGACGTCCCAGACCAGGCCGGGCGGTGCCAGCGGTCCGCCTCCGGTGACCTCGTGGCACAGCTCGTGATCGAGCATCAGCGCCAGCCGGTCGCCGGTGATGGCCTGATGCGCCGCGGCGAGGCCGGACGTCAGCGTGATCGCCGGCGCGCGGAACTCCTGGCCGATGGCCAGATCATCGAAGAACGGCCCCTGGCCGGCCAGCGAAGCATCGGTCACGATCCAGCCTTCCTGATCTAAATAGCATTGGATAGGAACGTGGTGCTGGTCAGCCCGTCAAGGGAGCAGAATGAGCGGTCTTTCGGCGGAAGAGCGGGCGGTCGTCAGCACGGTCGCGGAGTTCGTGGACCGCGAGGTCCGGCCGGTGGCACGCGAGCTCGAGCACGCTAACGAGTATCCCGAGAAGCTCATCGGGCAGATGAAGAGCATTGGCATTTTCGGCCTGGCGATCCCCGAACCGTACGGAGACGCGCCCGTCTCGACGGTGTGCTATGCCGACGTGACAGCGGAGCTGGCCAGGGGCTGGATGAGTCTGGCCGGTGCGATGGGCGGCCACACAGTAGTCGCCAAGCTCTTGCTCCGGTTCGGTACCGATGCCCAGAAACTTCGTTATCTGCCCAGGATGGCCACCGGTGAGGTGCGCGCGACCATGGCGCTGACCGAGCCCGGCGGCGGCTCCGATCTCCAGGCGATGACAACTGTCGCGCGGCCGGACGGGGATGGCTACTTGATCAACGGCGCCAAGACCTGGATCACCAACGCGCGCCGCTCGCAGCTGATTGCCTTGCTGTGCAAGACCGATCCCGCCGCTAAGCCCCGGCACAAGGGCATCAGCATCCTGCTCGTCGAGCACGGACCGGGTCTCGAGGTCTCGCGCGACCTGCCCAAGCTCGGCTACAAGGGCGTCGAGAGCTGCGAGCTGTCGTTCACCGACTTCCGGGCCCCGGCCGACGCGGTACTCGGCAGCGAGCCAGGCCGCGGGTTCGCGCAGATGATGAGCGGCCTGGAGATCGGGCGCATTCAGGTGGCCTCGCGCGCGGTCGGTGTCGCGCAGGCCGCTTTCGACGACGCGCTGCGATACGCCCAGGAGCGGGAGAGCTTCGGTCAGCCGATCTGGAAACACCAGCAAATCGGGGCGTACCTAGCCGACATGGCGACCAAGCTGACCGCGTCGAGGCAGCTTGTGCGGTTTGCTGCCGAACGTTACGACGCGGGCGAGCGGTGCGACATGGAGGCGGGGATGGCCAAGCTGTTCGCGTCGGAGGCGGCGATGGAGATCGCGCTCAACGCGATGCGGATCCACGGCGGCTACGGCTACTCGACCGAGTTCGACGTCGAGCGCTACTTCCGGGATGCTCCGTTGATGATCGTCGGCGAGGGCACCAACGAGATCCAGCGCAATGTCATCGCCCAGCAGCTGATCTCCCGCGGTGGTCTTGGCGACCGCTAGAAACCCGCGGGTCAGCGGCTAACTGGCACGCGTTCGGGCGCGCCATGATCCACGCGCGCCGCACCGGTGGCCGGATCCCATTCGGGCAGGCTGAGCAAGCTGGCTGCGGTGAAGGGCGGGCTGCCGTCGAGCAGGCGGCCGCCGCCGGGCGGCGGAGTCTTTGGCCGGGGCGGCTTCGTACCGCCGCCCCCACCGCCGCCGGGCCGCAGTCCCCTGTTGCCTTCGGCGAACAGCCCGCCCCAGGCCCCGATGCCAGCGCCCAGGAACGGGAAGATGATCAGGATGAGCAGGTAGCCGGCCACAGCGTGGCTGGCGTTGACCTCGAACCGGTACACCGAGCTATCGGAAAGGTTGTCGGCGGGAATCGTCCACTGGATGCTGCCCGCGGCGTGGGGCGCGGCGGCGATGGTCGCGATGCCCAGGACTGACACCAGCAGTGCGCACGTGATGCCTACGCACAGTCCGGCGGCAACGCCATGCCGAGCTCGGACGTTCGGGACCGTGGGCGTGCCGTCCCGCTCCCGCCGAGAGGTCCGTCGGGCAGCCATGACTACCGCTGCGGTGGCCGCCGCGAACAGACCCGGCACGGCGGCGACCCTGGTGATCTCCACTATCGTGCTCAGCCAGGCACTGGTGACATGCACCGGGTTGTCAAGAGGACGCAGCACATAGACGGCCAGACCTAGCAGCACGCCGGCACCTGTGGCTATCAGCGTCGCGGCCGTGCTGGTCGGCGGTCGTCGGGCAGTGATGACGAGCAGGCCGGTCATGTAGGCGGCGATCACGATCAGGAAGGCAATCTCGCCAGCCCATATGCCCGTCAGGGCCGGGCGGCCTGCGAGATGGGCGAACTCGTGTCGCTCGACCGCCGCCTTGACCAGAATGAGCGCGGCCACCAGTGCGAAACCGGCAATGCGTATAATCCGCGCGGTCCACGACGATCCGAGCGGGCCATACTTGCGCCGCACTGGCCAGTGCAGCACTGCGATCAGGACGGCGATGACAAGGGCGCCGACCCGGTTGATAAGCGTGGCCGGATCGTCCGGTGCGCCGGGCCATGCCGCCCCGACGACACAGCCCGCTACCACCCCGAGTGCCAGCCAGTACCCCATCGTGCGTGGCATCAGGGCCTCCCCTACCGTCTGCCACATCCCAGCTGGTTACAGGCTAGCTGCCCGGAATCCGGCGGCCCCGTGAGGGGAGGCCACCCGCCCGGACCCGGGTCAGAGCGGGCTGTCCTGCCCTGAGCAGGCTGCGCTGCTCAGGGCCGGGTGCGCTGCTCAGAGCAGGGTGGCGACCTCGTGCACCTCACCGCACGGCACGTTCAGCGCCGCGTGGTGGTCGCGGATGGCCTGCTCATCGGGACCATCGAGCAGGCAGTAGACCTTGCCGTCGGGGTTGTGATACAGCTCAACCTGACTAACGCCGAACTCGTCGGCCACACCCACACCCTGCGCGATCGCCTCGATGGCGTCTGGCGGAAGCTTGAGATCGTCGTGGTAGTCCATGAACCTTGGCATGACGGTGCCTCCCTATAGAAGCTGTCCCCTCGACATTAGAGATGTCCCCCCGACACTGTCCCTAAGGATGCGGCATGTCCAGGGAATTGGCGGTTTCGCAGGCCGCAATAGCGGGTATCGAATGGATGTTCGATTGTTGGGGTGAGCGCCATGAAAGGTGATCGCGTGGAGATCGTCGTCGACGTCGGCGACGGTACCCGGACCTTCGAGGTCGGCGCTACACGCGCGGGGCGGCGGGTCGAAGTCGCGACGCGCCGCGGGCTGGTCGAGGTCACCGAGGTGACCCGTACTGGCACGCCGGTCCGCACTGCCCGCTTTATGGCCAGCCGGATCGTCTCACTCGTCGAGTACCCGGCTGCAGAGAAGGACCCTGAAGCCAGTTAGTGGGTAGCCGGTAAAGAAAGTGTCGCCGGCGAGCCGTTTTCTTTCCGGATCACGGTGGCGCTCGCGTGTCAGCCGGCTCAGAAGCGCACCGGCATGTGCTTGATTCCGTTGATGAAGTTCGACCGCAGGCGACTCGGCTCGCCATCGAGCCGTATACCAGGCATCCGCTCGGTGAGGGCCTGCAGGAGCACGCGCAGTTCCAGCGAAGCCAGATGTCGGCCGAGGCAGAAGTGCGGCCCACCGCCGCCGAAGCCTACATGCGGGTTGGGGTCTCGGCCGACGTCAAATTGCTGGGGCGCGCCGAACACCGCCTCGTCCCGGTTGGCCGACGCGTAGAACACGACCACCTTGTCGCCGGCAGCGATCGGCTTACCGCACAGTTCGGTATCCCGCGTGGCCGTCCTGCGGAACAGGTTCACCGGGCTGACCCAGCGCACGATCTCCTCGGCGGCGGTCGGGATCAGCGACGGGTCGTCCAGCAGCCGCTGCCACTGATCGGGGTGCTCGAAGAGAGCGAGCATGCCGCCAGCGGCCGCGTTCCTCGTGGTCTCGTTGCCCGCGACGGTCAGGAGCAGGAAGAACAGGTCGAACTCGTCGCTCGTGAGTGCCTCGCCGTTGTCGTTCGGCTGGAGCAGCCGAGTGATGATGTCGTCGGCTGGCTGTTCCCGACGCCGCTCGGCAAGAGCCGCCCCGTACGCGTAGACCTCTGCGGCGGCGTTCTGCTGCGCCTGCGGCTCGACCTGGAACTCCGGGTCTCCCGACCCGATCAGCACATTGGACAACTCGAAGAGCCGGCCGCGGTCTTCGACCGGCGCGCCCACGAGCTCGCAGATCACCCACAGCGGCAGCTGGGCGGCGATGTCCGTGACGAAGTCAGCGGTCCCCGCGAGTTCGTCAAGCAGCGCATGGCAGATCTGCGTGATGTGATCCTCAAGGCGGCCGATCATCCGCGGCGTGAACCCGCGGTTCACGAACGCGCGTTGCCGTGTGTGCTGCGGCGGATCCATGTTCAGCATCATCAGCCGCTGCAGCTCGATCTGCTCCTCCGGAACCTCCCCGAACAGCGACAGCCGCTTGGCGGAGGAGAAGGTCTCCGGGTGCCGGGACAGATGTTCGATGTCGTCATGCCGCGTTACGGCCCAGAATCCCGGCCAGCCTGGTTCCCCGCCGTCGGCGTGCCAGAAGACCGGATTATGCTCACGCAGCCACGCGAACTGGTCGTGCGGGGGCCCGCCGCGCTGGTAGATGTCAGGGTCGACAAGATTGATCTCCGGCGCCGTCATATCACCAACGATAGGGCGATTCCGCCGCAATCATGAAGGGGTGGCTAGGCTTCGATGCATGGTGACCGAGGCCGACCTCAAGCTGCCCGACGGACGGACCCTGCACTACTACTACACAGGCGGGATCAACACAGACAAGAACAACACAGACAAGAACAACACAGACAAGAACAACACAGATGGGAACGGGGCCGACGCGGATTACGCCGACGCCCCGAGCGCTGTCTTCTGGCACCACGGCACGCCGAACGTCGGCTCGCCGCCCGAGCCGTTGTTCGCGGCCGCCACCCAGAACGGGCTGCGCTGGGTGTCCTACGACCGTCCCGGCTACGGCGGGTCGAGCCCGCACCTGGGTAGCGTGGCGTCGGCTGCCGCCGACGTGGCCGCGATCGCTGACGCGCTCGGACTCGGGCGCTTCGCGGTGCTCGGTCACTCCGGCGGCGGTCCGCGCGCGCTTGCCTGCGGCGCGCTGCTGCCCGACCGGGTACTCGGCGTGGTGAGCGTGTCCGCGCCTGCCCCACACGACGCCCAAGGGCTCGACTGGTTCGCTGGCTGGAGCAAGGCCGGTACTGCGGAGCAGCGCGCCGCGGCAGATGGGCGCGCGGCGCTGGAGAACTTCCTCGAGCATGCCGAGTTCGACATGGACGACTTCACCCCCGGCGATCAAGCGGCACTCGGCGGCCGGTGGGAGTGGGTCGGCCGTGTCGCAGGCCAGGCTATGGAAGCGGGTCCCGCTGCGATGATTGATGACCTGCTGGCCGCCGCCAGGCCGTGGGGCTTCGACGTTGCTGACCTGTCCGTCCCTGTGCTGATCGTGCACGGCGATCGCGACCGGATGGTCCCGAGCGCGCATGGCCGGTGGCTCGCGGCGCGCTGTCCTGGCGCCGAACTCCGGCTAGCGCCCGACGACGGCCACATCACAGTGCTGGATCATGTCCCGGCGGCGCTCGAGTGGCTCAGCCGACAGATCTCCCCGAACGCACCCGGGGAGCAGCACTCCCCTGTCTAAAGCCCCGTCGTACAGGCGGGCGGACAGAGTCGCTAACGAGCGCTGAGCAGCACGCCGATCATGACGGCGCGCTCGCCTGAGCGGTTCTGCCAGTCGTGCGGAACGCCAGGCTGCTGGACGACCGAGTCGCCGGGCCTGAGCAGTACCTCCGTGTAACCCGCGCCCGTGCCGGAAGCAGGTGTGCCGGAAGCAGCCGTCCCGGAAGCAGCCGCACCGCCAACAATGAGCGTTACCTCGCCGCGCAGGATGGTCACGTAGTCGAGGGTGTCGGTCGCGTGCGTGCCCTGGAAGTTCCCGTCGTTCCCCGCACCGTCGCCACCATCTCCGCTTCTCCCCTCGGAGTCCGGCGCGATCTCGACGATCCGGAAGCACGCACCGCCTGGCGGAGGCTCGAGAGCCCACTCGCGCGCCGATGCATCGGCATCCGACGTCGCAATCGGGGCCCTGTCCGAGACCCAGAGCTCGGTCGTCGTGTATCGGCCGGCGTGGATGACGGTCGGCGGGTCACCCGCCCACAGAATCGTCGGAGCGCCGTTCGCGTCATATCCGGTCACAACCCTCATTAGCGCAGTGTAGAACCGCCCGGACGTGCATACATGGCGTGCCAGTTACATATCCGGGTACATCATTTAGATGACGTACGGCTCGGTATCCATCCCGTAACGTGCTGTCATCACCGGAGCTTGACCAGTGGGGGGCAAGCCCGGAAGAGGACGGGCGACCGATGACTCAACACCTTTCCCGTACATTCACTCCTACATCAGCGGCAGGCGGCGCAGCAGACGCGCGCAGCACTTCAGGCGCACCCAGACGGGGACTCTTACGGCGCGGCCGTAGATGGACGTGCCCCGACTGCCGCTTAACCACCCAGGACCAAGTCGCCATCCGGCTCGGCTTCTGCAGCCGGTGCAATGAATTCACCGGGATGTGCGGCGCAGGCCGGAAGATCATCTGTCCGGACATGATGACCGTGACGGCGTGGCACACCCCCTGCACGAGCCTCGGCACAGTGCGCTGGCAGATCACCCAGGGGACGCGCCAGCAGGTCGCGCTGCTATGCCCGGCACACGCCGAGCTGCTCAAGAGCGGCCGCGCCTCGTGGATCAACCAGGCGATACAGCTCGACGATCGATGACAGCAGACCCGTTCGATCTCGAGCGGTTCATCACTGCGCAGGGCGGCACGTACGAGCAGGCCGCTGCCGAGCTGCGCCGCGGGCAGAAGGCGGGCCACTGGATGTGGTTCGTGTTCCCGCAGATCGCGGGCCTCGGTCAGAGCGCCACGTCGAAGCGCTACGCAATAAGCTCGCTCTCCGAAGCCCGCGCTTACCTAGCGGACCCGGTGCTTGGTCCCAGGCTGCGCGAGTGCGCGTCGATCCTCCTGCGGCTGTCCGGCCGGACGGCTGTGCAGATCTTCGGCGGCATCGATGCTCAGAAGCTGCGGTCGTCGATGACCCTGTTCCACAATGCCGAGTTCCAGCCCGCCGAGTTCCAGCCCGCCGAGCACAGCAAGAGCGTCTTCCAGCAGGTGCTTGACCGGTATTTCGACGGCACCGCCGACTCAGCGACAATGGAGCGCCTCTAGCGTCCGCCGCGATCAGCCGGCTGGCGGGTCGGCCATTGCAGCTTGACGCGCCTCGGCCAGGCCCGCGCCGCAGCCTGGTAGCCGGTGCCCCTGGCAGTTACCGTTACTTGTCCGGTACGAGACGGAGGCTGCGGAATGAATCCACTTGCGCGACTGGTCGGGCTGGCTGTTGACCGAGCGATGGGGATGCCCGGTCCGGGCGTGCCGGTCGTCATCCGGCGCAACTTGCGTGTCCCGATGCCGGACGGCGTCGTGCTCCTCGGCGACCACTACCGGCCGACGCGCGCAACCGGGCCGCTCCCCGTCGTGCTGATCCGTTCGCCGTACGGTCGAGCCGGCCTGGCCGGTGCCGTGTTCGGCGCACCGATAGCTCGCCAGGGCTTCCAGATGTTCATTCAGAGCACGCGCGGAACGTTCGGATCGGGCGGCCAGTTCCGGCCGTTCTTGCACGAACGGGCCGATGGCCTTGCCACTGTGGCGTGGCTGCGCGAGCAGCCGTGGTGCGATGGTCGCGTGGCGACTATCGGCGGCAGTTATCTCGGGCACACCCAGTGGGCGGTCGCCCCGTACGTCGATCCGCCGCTGGAGTCGGTGTCGCTAAATGTGACGGCCGCCCGAATTACGTCGGCGTTCTACGAGCACGGCGCCCCAGGCCTCAAGAACGCGCTCAACTGGACCGGCCAGATCGGTCGGCAGGAACGCAGCGTGCTGCCGCTTGTGCCTAGCCCCGTGCAGCTGGCCGCCATGCGGCGAGCGCTGCGGAAGACACCGCTCCAAGCCGCAGACGTCGCAGTGGCAGGCGCGCCGGTGCCGTTCTGGCGCGACTTCGTAGATCACGCGAGCCCGGAGGACGACTTCTGGGCGCCTGCCGATCATGACCACGCGGATCTGACGCGGCTGCCGCCCGTCAGCATGGTAACCGGCTGGTGGGATCTGTTCCTTGCCGAGCAGCTTCGTGACTTCGCAGCGATCCGCGCGGCCGGCGTCGACGCACGGATCATCGTCGGCCCGTGGCTCCACGGCGAGCCCGCTGAGCTCAGAGCCGCTAACCGGGCCGACGTAGCGTGGCTACGGCATCACTTGTCCGGTGGTCCGGCACCGTCCGGGCAGCCCGTGCGGCTGTACCTCCAGCAGGCGAGCACCTGGCTGGATCTAGCCGAGTGGCCGCCGCCCGCGGACGCCACGACCTACTACCTGCGCCGGGCCGGCGTCCTGGCCACCGAGCCCGAGCCCGGCGACGCACCAGCAGCCTCATTTGTCTACGATCCAGCCGATCCGACACCGACGGCCGGCGGCCCGATGCTGCAGCCGCCGGGAAAGCAGGTCGACAACGCAGCGATCGAGGCGCGGCCCGACGTGCTCACGTATACCAGCGAGCCGCTCGGGGCTGACCAGGACGTTGTCGGGCCAGTTAATGCCCGCGTGTACGTCCGCACCTCCCGACAGCACGCTGACGTGTTCGTGCGGCTCTGCGACGTTGACGAAAAGGGCGTGTCCCGCAACGTCGTCGACGGTATCCAGCGGCTGAGCCCGCACACTGTCACGCCGCCGGACAGTGGCACGGACGGCGTCGTGGCAGTCGATGTGGAGCTGTTTCCGACCGCGTATCGCATGCTCGCGGGGCACCGGATGCGACTTCAAGTGAGCGGCGGAGCATTCCCGAGGTACGCCCGCAATCACGGCACCGGCGAGCCGTTCGGCGCGGCGACCGCCATGCACCGGTGCCGGTTCGAAGTTTTCGCCGATGCGATGCACCAGGGACACATCGTGCTGCCGCTGGTCACAGCGGTCGGCGCCGCGTAACGGCCGTAGGGCTTCAACAGAGTGACTTGACTCTTCCGCATCGGCGGAGCTGAGACGACGAACGTGTCGGCTACCGTCAGCCTCCTCGATAACGCGGACAACTCCGTCATCGATGACGTTTGGGCCTGGCGCGCTGACCACGGCAACGCCGTCGGCTGGACCGCGAACACTGCTGACACGGGCGTCATCGTCACCGGTAACAACGTGACGTCCTATGGCCTGGTCGTCGAGCACTACCAGAAGAACGAGGTGATCTGGAGCGGCCAGGGCGGCACAAACATCTTCTACCAGAACGAGCTGCCGTACGAGCTGCCCAGCCAGTCGGCGTGGATGGCCTCCCCGACAAAGGACTGCTACCCCGCGTTCCTGGTCACACGCAACGTGAGGACGTTCTACGGGTACGGGATGGGCTGCTTCGTCGTCTTCATTGACACCTCGGCGACGCTGTTTGACGCCGAGGCATTCCAGGCGCCCGACACACCGGGCGTTCAGTTCCAGAACGTCTTCGGCGTCTGGATCGCCGGCTCGGGCTGCGGCAACTCCGTCATCAACGGCGTCGGCGGTCCGGTGACCTTGACGAGTCCAGCCAATCAGAACCCGCAGGACGTGACGAGTTATCCCTGATCGGTCGTAGCTGCGGCAGGCGGAACCAGCCAGGTTCCGTCATTTAGGCCACGTGAATCAGTCAGGCCACGTGCGGTGGCCGCCAGCGCTGCGTTTGCCGGCCCCTGTGCCTCCGAGCTACTCACCGGTGCTGCCGTCGATGGTCTCGCGAATGATGTCCGCGTGCCCGGCATGCCTGGCTACCTCCTCGATGTGGTGCATCAGCACCCAGCGGAGGTTGGTATCGGAGTTCTCGGAGTAAGCGCACGGCGTGTCGAGGTCACGGTTGGCCACGATCCGGCGCGACTCGGCAAGCTGGTCACGGTACTTAGCGAGCCAATACAGCACTGTGTCGTTATCACCCACACGACCAGGTCGGATCAGCGCTAACAGGCCGCCGATCACGAGTATCGGCAGGAGGAGCAGAAGCCCGGCATTCGCCCAGAAGCGCATGGCGAGGGTTTGCGCCTGAAGCAACGCTGGCACGGGGTCCGAATGGCCAACCTCACGGCATGTCTCAAGAGTCTTCTGGATCCTGCCGGTGTCCAGTCCCCTCGTGCGCACATACGCGCTCATGACCTTGAAGACGATCAGGAAGTCGATCACCGTAGCTAAGTCCGTTCAACGATGGCTTACTCCGGACTGCCGGGAACGCACCTCCTTGAGGCGCGATCATATTGGCGGAACTCAGGAGGGCCCCAACTGAAGGCACTCGTCACAGCTTGGCCTTCCGAGGGTCTGCTCAAGCTGCCGTGGGCGGCGCATGGCTATGCAGGACCCGTTGGCCGTCGGGGCTGACGGCTGTTGTTGTGCCGTCGGGGTTGAGAGTGAGCTGCCAGTTCCATCGGTGGATGGCGATGTGGTGGTGGAACCGGCAGAGCAGGGCAAGGTTGCCGAGCGCGTGGCGGCCGCCGTCTTTGCGGTGAGTGATGTGGTGTACGTCACAGCCGGCGGCGGGTAGGTCGCAGCCGGGGAACCGGCAATGCTGGTCTCGTTTGCGAACGGCGCGGCGCAGATGGGTGGGGATGGTGTCGAGGGTGCCGGCGATGTCGAGCGGCAGGCTGATGGTGGCGGCCGGGCCGCCGAGCTTGCGGCGGAGCAGGGCGGCCCGGCCGGCGGGGCCGGACAGCAGCGCGATGGCCTGGCCGAGGATCATGGCGTGCCGGTCGGCAGCGGGCCGGTCGGCGGCGGCTGCGGCTAGCTCTGTGAGGTAGTCGCGGTCGGCGAGGTGGTCGAGGAGCTGCTGGTCGACGTTGCCGGTGACGACGGGCTGGATCATCGCATCGCAGGCGGCACCGGGGCCGGCGGCGCTGCAGTCGCCGTTGCGGGCGAGCTCGTCGAGGGTGATGGTCAGCTCGAGGCGGACGGGCTGGCCGGCCCGCTCGGGGAGGCCGCCGGCGGCGATGAGGCGGGTGCAGGCTTCTTCGAGTGCGTCGTGCCGCCGCTGGGTCAGGGTGCGGGTGTCTTCGGGCCCGCGGGTCGGCGACAGCGAGTCCAGGACGGCGCGGACCGCGGCGGCGCAGCGGGGAGTGAGGTCGCCCTCGAACCGCCCGGCGCCGTCGAAGGTCGTGGCCAGGCGCAGGCCACGGTCGTCGAACCCGTCGTCGCCGGCGTCGGGGGCGGCGTGCCGGCGGTGCAGCTCGTCGGCTAGCCCGGCGAGGTCGGACAGGCCGAATCCGCGCCGGGCGGCTGACAGCAGCTGCTCGTCGGCGTCGCCGCGGTGGCTGTCGGGGAGTCGGTCAGTCCAGTCAGTGATCTGCCGCGCCCACGACAGCGATACCTGCCCGGCGGCAAGCGCGGCGGCGATCCGCGGGTGGGCCTGCAGGCCCCGCATCCGGGTGACCTGGGCGGCGGCGGCGCGGCGGGTGGCCTGGGTCTGCCAGGTCAGCCACACCCGCGGCGACCGGTGACCATCGCCAGCCAGCCCGCCGCCGGGCACGCTGAACGCCGCCAGCACCTGGGCCTGGGCGGCGGCGTGCCGTGACTCCGCGACCGCCAGCGCCCGCAGGCAGTCGGCCTGCAAGCCTGCCGGCCACTCCGCCGCGTCCGCATGCGCGAGGAACTCCAGCCCCGCCTCCAGGAACGCCAGCGCCTGCACCGGATCGGCCGCCCGCACCTGGGTCCCTGCGGTCGGCGGGCCGCCGTCCGCGCCGCGCGAGGCCCGGTCGCCGGCAGCACTGTCGCCGGTACCGCCGCCGGGCCGGGTGCCGCCTAAGGCAGCACTGCCTGCGGTGTCGCCGCCGGGCCGGGTGGCGTTTGAAGCGACGTCACAGGGCGGGATCACCGACGTCGGGCCGGCGGGCATCGGAGCCGCGAACGCGCCGGCTGATGACCCGGCCGACGCCGAGGCACTCGCCGCCGGGCGAGGCGTCTGCGAAGACGCCGGCGTGCGCCCGGCCGCACTGGCGGCCGCTCGCGAGCCCGCGGCCGCCGGTGAGCCTTCACCTCGGCACGAGCCCGCACCCGGGGGCGAGTCGTCACCGGCAGGAATGCAGGCGGCGGGCGAGGCAGCGCCGCGCGGAATCCCGGGGATGTCCCAGCCCGGATCGGTCATTGCACGCCTCCCTCCGCCAGGTGGAAAGGACCCTTAAGCTAACTCGATCACATATTCGATAATAGCAGTTCGCACTGACACTTTGCCGAGCTTCACGCCTGGAGGCTAGCAAGTTAGGAAGCATGTCGATCGGGCATTCGAGGGCATGGGGCTACCGTCCGCCTGCGTAGTGACGCTGTTTGCGCCAGCCCGGCCCGTCAGGGCAGACTTTCCGACATGCCGGACACCGAAGCCATCTATTCCGGGGCGCTCATAGCTGAGAGCCTGCGGGTAGACACGGATCTGCAAGGCATCCCGCTCACGCTCACGAAGGTCTCTCGCATTCGTGTCGAGGATGAGCCGGAGCTGTGGACACTGATCTACTTCGACGTGGCCGCCGCTCGCGCCGAGGATCTCGCCCAGTCGCTGAGTCATGTGCTCGAGCGCGATGGCGGCTGGTATAGCGACTTCCGATCGGACGACGAAGTATTCGTGGTCTTCCGCGATCGCGTCTTCCGATATCGGCGCGGAGACCTCGCAGCCCGGTCGACGGTCGAGGACTACGCGCGCTCCGTGGGAGTACCTGAATCCCAGCTCGACTGGCCTGGATAGAGCATGGCAGGGTGCTCGGCGCTCACGGCAGGTCGCCGGCCAGCCTCATAACGACCACTCCGGCGCGCGCGACCTTGACGCTCATCAGACAACAATCACGATGCATATTGGCGGCGCTGCGTGCGACCGTGGACGGCGAGGTTTGACGTGCCGCCAAGGTCCAACCGCGGCCGCGACCTGCTAGTGCGCCGCGAGTATCTTCAGCGCCATGGACAACTCAGCTGCGCTGGTCACGGGCGCCAACAAGGGCATCGGCAAGGAGATCGTGCGCCAGCTCGCTGCAGCCGGCCAGACCGTCTGGGTCGGATCCCGCGACGCCGCGCTCGGAGAACGCGCCGTCGAGGAGATCGGTGGCGAGGCCCGTCTGCTTGTCCTCGACGTCACCGACGCGACGAGCATCGCCCGGGCCGCAAGCCAGGCAGGCACGCTGGACATCCTGATCAACAACGCGGGCATCTCTGGCGACGGCGAGACAGCAGATCGGGACGATGTTGGCACATTCCGCCGTATTTATGAGACGAACGTCCTCGGCGTCGTCGCGGTTACCAATGCTTTCCTACCGGCGCTGCGGCAGTCTGCGCATCCGCGGATCGTGAATATCTCCAGCGGCACGGCATCGCTGGCCTGGGCTACCGGGCCGCAGTTCCCGCACCGGGGCACCTATGCGGCATACCGCTCGTCCAAGGCAGCGCTGAACGCGCTGACCGTGTACTACGCCCACGCTCTGGCCGATGAGGGCTTCAAAGTCAATGCACTCGCACCCGGCCTGCGCCGCACCGACCTCAACGCCACGGCCGCCGCCAGCGGAGGCGACCCAGCCGAGGCCGCGGCGGGCGCGGTCCGGCTGGCACTGCTGCCAGACGACGGACCGTCCGGGGAGTTCTTCTCCTGGGACGGGACGCCCGTTCCCTGGTAGGCGGAAAACGTCAGACGCTGTGGCGAAGTGTTCGCTCGTGGCACCGGCAGCGCGCTGGACTCTCTTGCGCGATGCATCGGGGTTGAGTTCAGTACGGGGGTGGGGTGAAGGCGGTGCCAGCGGCGGCCTGCAGGAGTTCTGCGATCCGCAGCAGGCGCAGGTCGGAGAGGAAGGGTCCGATTACCTGAACGCCCACTGGCAGACCCGCTGGGGTAGGCCCGATCGGCAGGGTCACGACGGGGAGCAGGACGGATCCGATGGCGCCGCACCATGCCATCGCGATGAGGTGTGGGACTGCGGTGCCGTCGACGTCCAGGACGCGGTCGGTGATCGGGCGGTCGGTGTCGTGCGGGAACGCGGTAGTCGGCATGACCGGAGCGAGCACCACGTCGTAGCGCTGGAACAAGGTTGCCCACGCTGCGCGGTGCTGCTGCCGATCTGCGTTGGAGCGCGCCCACGACCGGTAGCGGCTTACTAGCGCCCGTCCCGCGGTGAGCATCGGGTCGTCGCCGGGGACCGCCTCGAGTTCGGCGAAGGCGGCGAAGTCTTCGTCGGACAGACCTGTCCCAATGATCGGCAGCACCAGTTCCTGCCAGGACCGCAGGCCATCGGCGAGCGTTACCGGCAACGGCACTGCATCGACTTGAACGCCGGCTGCGGCTAGTCGAGTCGCAAACCCATCCAGGCTGGCCCGGACGTCGCGGGCCACCGGCAGCAGATCGCTGCCCTCGGCGAACACGACCGCCACCCGGACAGAGGTCACGCTGTCGATCTCGGGTCCGGGATCGAGGTGGAGGTGCCACGCGGCGGCGTCTTCGGGGACCGGGCCTGCCACTATTTCGAGGGCCGTCCGGAGATCTTCGAGGCTGCGCGCGAGTGGGCCGCCGCAGTTGATGTCGGTTTCGACGAGGCTTCCTGGCGGCCCAGGAATGTGGCCACGACTAGGTACCAACCCCCACGAAGGCTTCAGCCCGTAGACGCCGTTGTAGTGTGCGGGGTTGCGGATCGATCCGCCAATGTCGCTGCCCAATTCCAGGGGCGTGAGCCCGGCGGCGACCGCGGCAGCCGCGCCGCCCGACGACCCGCCTGCGGTGCGGGTGAGGTCCCACGGGTTGCTGGTGAGTCCGTAGACGTCGTTGAACGTCTGGAAGTCGCCGGCGTAGAGCGGGGTGTTGGACTTGCCGAAGATGACTGCCCCCGCTGCCTTCAGCCGGGCGACCGCCAGCGCATCCGCCGCTGGGACGTATTCCTTGAGCTCGGGAGCGCCGGCGGTCGTGACCAAGCCCTCGGTCTCCCATACATCCTTCACCGTCATCGGCAGCCCGTGCAGCGGCCCGTCGGCCTCGCCACGGGCTGTCGCCTGGTCGGCAGCGTCCGCGGCGGCCTGGGCGCGGTCGGCATCCAGCACCACGATGGCGTTCAGTCCAGGGTTGCGCTGCTCGACACGGGCCAGGACATGACTGAGCAGTTCCCTGCTGGAAAGTTCCCGGTCCCGGATTGCCCTGGTCAGTTCAGTAGCCGTGGCGTAATCGAGATCCATGCCAGGACAGTACCGTGGGTGCCTTTTCCGATGGCTACACTCCGGCTATGAGGGCAGCGGTCTGCAACAGGTATGGGCCGCCCGAAGTGGTTGCGATCTCAGAAGTAGAGAAGCCGACTGCCAGGGTTAACGGGGTGCTCGTCAGGGTTCACGCGACGACGGTGAATCGGACGGACTGTGCCTATCGAGCTGCCAAGCCCTTCTTCATGAGATTCCTCACCGGGCCTATCAGGCCACGATCGAAGGTCCTCGGCACTGAGTTCGCAGGCGTGGTCGAGGCGATCGGAAGCAGCGTCACGACCTTCGAGGTCGGCGACAAGGTGTTCGGCTACAACGAGGGCGCGTTCGGCGCACACGCCGAATACATATCGATTCCTGAGAACGGCTCGGTCGCGGCGATGCCGGTCAACGTGACCTACCAGCAGGCCGCTCCAAGTACGGAGGGGGCGCACTATGCCCTCGCGCACATCAGGGCGGCGAAAATCCGCAGCGGCCAGGACATCCTGGTCTACGGCGCCAGCGGCGCGATTGGCTCGGCAGCAGTCCAGCTGTTGAGGAGTCTGGGCGCCAACGTGACCGCTGTCTGCGGCACCGACCACATGGAACTGGTCAGGGGCCTGGGCGCCGACAGGGTCATCGACTACACGACCGAGGATTTCACCAAGGGCGACCAGAGATACGACGTGGTGCTGGACTCGGTCGGCAAGAGCTCCTTTGGCCAGTGCAAGCAGCTTCTGAAACCGCGCGGAATCTACATCTCCTCGGAGCTGGGGCCGCTGGCCCAGAATCCGGTCCTGGCGCTGATCGCTCCGTTGCGTGGCGGCAAGAAAGTCTTGTTTCCCATTCCGAAGCACGACCAGTCGATGGTCAGGGATTTCGGCAAGATGATTGAGTCCGGAGAGTTCAGGCCGGTCATCGACAGAACGTATCCGCTGGACCGGATCGTCGAGGCCTATAGGTATGTCGAGACGGGGCAGAAAACCGGCAACGTAGTAATAAGCCTTGAGAGTTCGCGCTGACGGCCCGTCGTTCGGCGGAAGACCTCGCCTTGCAGTCTCTCGACAGACGCCGCGGACAGTGTGCGATGACGCCAGCCGCTGCAGCTCTGTGACGAACATGACGATGACTCTAGGTGAGGGTGAGCCGGCCGCCGGGCCGTGGCGGGTCGTACCCATAGCCGGGCTCGTCGGCATGCTCCGTCCGCATGCGAATGCATCAGCGGGGCGACCCTGGGTCCTGGCGGTGGATGGGCGCAGCGGGAGTGGCAAGACAACCCTCGCCGAGCGGATCCGAGGCGAGGTACCGGCGTCGACCGTGGTCCATACCGATGACGTCGCCTGGAGTCAAGCGATGTTTGCCTGGGCTGATTTGCTGGTCGACGGGGTTCTGGAGCCGGTTCGCCGCGGCGAGGCTGTGAGCTTCCGGCCTCCCGCCTGGCGCGCGCGGGACCGTGGCGGCGCGATCGAAGTTCCGCAGGGCCGCGAACTGGTGATCGTCGAAGGTGCGGGAGCAGCACGACGCGAGCTAATGCATTTGGTCGATGCGGCGGTATGGGTCCAGTCCGACATGGCCGAAGCCGAGCGGCGCGGTATTGAACGCGACGGCGGCGATGCGGCGGCTGTGTCGTTCTGGCACCTGTGGATGGCCGAGGAACTGCCGTTCATGGCGCGAGAGCGACCGTGGACACGAGCGAATGTCATCGTGGCGGGTACGCCGCCCGTTGCTCATGATCCGGCGAATGAAGTGGTCATCGCCGAAGCCGACAGCCGATTGTCGGCTCCGTAGCTTGCCGTCCTCACAGTAAGGTCGCCGGAAGGTACCCTGCTCAGTCGCTCCCAACCGATCCGTCCGTTAGCTCTCGCGCAATGTCGAGGTGTCCGGCGTGCCGGGCAGCTTGCTGGACGAGGTGGCAGAGCACCCAGCCGAGCGTCGGCGGTAGGCTGCCTTCGGGCCGGAACGGGCGGTGCCCTGGCGCGCTGGCAGCTAGGCCAGCAAGAGCCTGCCGGGTGTAGGCGCGCTCGCTCCGATAGAAGCTGATAACGGACTCGGTGCTTTCGCCGTCATCCACATGCCACTCAGCGTCGGGATGACCAGGCCACGAGAAGTCGACGTGCTCGCCGACGAAGACGTGGCGGATCCAGAATCGCTCGGTGCAGGCAAGGTGCTTGATCATGCCGAGCGGGGTCCATCCAGACGGCACTGCACTCGTCCGCAGATAGTCCTCTGTAAGGCCGCTGATCTTGCGGAGCGTCACGTCCTCAAAAAAGTCGAGGTAGCCGAGCAGCAGCTCAACGGGCTCGCCGACATAGCTGGGCGGCTCTCCGGGGGCGGGCATAGCCGAGGCTAACACCGAGGATACGGACCACCATCTTGCTAGCTTCTGGATCTGCCGCGAGCAGCACCGGGCGCACGCCTGTGCCGCTCATACAGCGCTGTGCCAAGGCGGACGCGAAAGACCACTAGCCGCCGGGACGCTCCATCCAGCGCTCGGGGCTCAGGAGATCGCCGTAGCCGAGGCGGCGGTAGATGGTCCTGCCTGGTTCGGCCATAAGCACCTGCCGGATGTCGGCGACGTCGGGGTGGCCGACCGCCTGCGCCACCAGGAAGCTGCCGAGTCCCCGCCCGCGGTGTGCGGTGTCGACGAACACGTCGCACAGCCAGGCGAACGTCGCCCAGTCGGTGACGAGCCGTGCGTAACCGGCCTGGGTACCGTCCGGTGCGTAGAGGCCCACCGACAGCGAATGGTCGATCGCGCGCGCCATCACTTCGCGCGTTCGGCCTTGCGCCCAGTAGCTCTCCTGGCTAATCCACTCGTGCACGCGATCGACGTCGATCAGGCCAGGATCGTCGCTTGCCCAGTAGCCGTTCGGTCCGGTCACTCGCACGACGTTCTCCTTGGTCTGTGTCGGCCTGTGCTGTGTCTCCCTGGCGGGTCAGCTGACCGGGAGATACTAGCGGGGCGCGACGAGCCTGCACGTCACCTGGCTCGGCAGCGATGCCTACGATGACTTTGTGTGCACCGAGGACAGTCTCCCCGCCATGACCGCGCGCTACAGCTCCGATGCTGAGCCGGCGATCACGATCCCGCTTGAGCCGGTCGACGCGGTCGTCGTGACAACGCTTATGGACAATGTCACCGACATTTTCATGCCCGATCAGGGCCCGGCGCGGCGCGTTGGCGTGCGCGGCGGACCTGCTAGACCGACGTCGCTGATGGAACGCGGCGAGGTAGCTGACGCACTCGTGGCCGAGCACGGTTTCTCCGTCCTGGTGACGGTCACGAAGGGCGAGCGCGTACACAGGTTCCTCTTCGACGCGGGTACCAGTCCAGACGGCGTAATTGACGACATGCGCCGGCTTGAGATCGATCCGGCGTCGATCGAGGCGATCGTGTGCAGTCACGGTCACTTCGATCACACGACTGGCATTGACGGGCTTGTCCGCGCTCTGGGCCAGACGAACATGCCGGTGCTGATCCACCCGGATTTCTGGCGACGGCGGCGAGTTGTGCTGCCAGGCCGTGACCCGATCGAGCTGCCGACGACCAGCAAGCGCGCGCTGACCGAAGCGGGCTTCGAGATCATCGAGGAGCGGCAGCCGAGCTTCCTGTTTGGCGGTTCGGTGCTGGTCACCGGAGAGGTGCCGCGGGTGACAGGGTATGAGCCGGGCTTCCCGCCGCAGCAGGCCTGGCTCGGCGGCGCGTGGGAACCCGATCCGCTAGTGCTCGACGATCAGGCCCTGATCGTCAACGTTGCAGGCCAGGGCCTCGTGGTGCTCACCGGCTGCGGGCACGCGGGGGTGGTGAACATCAGCCGGTATGCGCAGCGACTGACCGGCGGCGAACCGCTGCACGCGATCGTCGGCGGTTTCCACCTGAACGGCCCCATGTTCGAGCCGCTGATCCCGCGAGTGCTCGAAGATCTGGCTGTGCTCAGTCCACACTGGCTCATTCCCGCGCACTGCACAGGCTGGCGGGCACAGCACGCGATGTCGGCACGTTTCGGCGAGGTATTCGTGCCGAACTCAGTCGGCACCAGCTTCCACTTCTAGGCGGGCCCGGCGTCGCGGAACTCGCTCAGCGGGTTGGTCACCGCTTCACGCCACCGACCGCGGTGTCCGGCGGCGTCGAGCCGGAAGTAAATGACCTGCCGAATCGGCGAGCCGGGTGGACCGCTGTGGCCGCCTATGTTGTGCGCGAGCAGGTAGTGCGCCAGGAGGACGCTGCCTGCCGGGCCGGTCACTTGCTTGGGCTCGCCTAGCTGGATCGGCGGATAAGGCTCTGGGTGGAGTCGGCTCAGCGCGTCGGCGCCGCGGTCGGCTAGATATGCGCCGAAGCGCAGATGGGTGCCGGGCCAGACCCACAGGTTGCCTTGGTCGGGCTCGCGGTGGTCAGTCAGCCAAGCACCGGCGAGGAGCGAGAACGTACCTGGTGTGCCATCAGGCATCGGCGGCCTGATGCCGTCAACGTGCGGGCCGCCGGGCCGGTGCGGCCAACTCGGGATCGTGAGAGCGAGCTGGGCGAACTGTGGCTCTTGCGGCGGTACTGCCGGCCGCAGCAAGCCGGCCGCCAGGTCGCCGATGCCCGCCGCGCGGTAGAACCGCAGCAGCCCGTGATCGTGCCCGCCCTCCCCCGGCGGCGCAAACCGGGGCCACAGGAAGTACGGACCGGTGTGACGGCTGGGCGGTGGTTGGGCCGTGAGCATGGCCGCGACAGTCCGGCGCCCGCAGGCCAGCTGCCGGCCGTCAAGCACACCGGGGATCACCACGAAGCCCTGCTCGCGGAACGCGGCGAGCTGTGCAGGAGTGATCCCGGTCATGCTGCTCACTCCAGCAGCGCCTGCGGCCCGCCGCAAACGGTTATTCGACGTCCGGGCCGTTCCGGTCCCTGGTCAGAGCTGACCCTTGGCCGGGTCACCGGCCGGCAGCTGCTGGAGCACGATAATTTCTGGTGAATTCGCGACCTTGCCAGCGAGCTTCGGGTTCAGCGCCGTCAGTGCCGCGCCCTTGCTGTGCACTCGTAGCGCCTCCGGACTCGCCCACTTCTCGATCATGATCAGGCGGTCCGGCGCCTCATTCAGCGCGTACAGCTCGCAGCCGTCTTCGCCGTGGACCTGCTCGATCGTCTCCTTGAACGCGGCGATGACCTCGTCCCGGTGCTCAGCCAGCGGAACGACGGTGGCGACGATGACGACCGACATGGGCTCTCCTCGTGGTTCAGCCGGGGTGGTTCAGGCGGGGTGGTTCAGGCGGGGTGGTTAAGGCGGGGTGGTCCAGGCAGGGTAGTTCAAGCACGGACATTGCGTGCCGAAGCGCCGCTTTGTCATCGTAGGCCCGGCCGACGCCGCTAACGCTAGTGAGCTCCAGCTGTCTCGGCTGCAACCGGCAGCGCGGCGTGCGCAGGTCCGGCCGGGTTGACGATCAGGACGTTACTGCGCGCCAGCCGGAGCAGCTCCCGGCTGGAGCTGCCGTCGACGAGGGCGGGCAGCCCGCCGTGGGTTGGTGCGCCAATGACGACCGTGCTTGCCCCGATGGCGTTGGCGTACTCGGCGATCATCCGTCCCGCTGCGCCGTGGTCGGTCGCGTGCAGCAGGAGCTGCCCCTCGGCCGGCACGCGGTGTGCGGCGAGCTGATCGAGGTGCCTGCGGACAACAGACTTCGCCGCGTCCAGGTCCTCGCCGTCCACGCCGACGTCGCCGCCAATCGCCGCTTCCCTGGCGTGCACGACGTGCACCGCCCGGCCGCTCTCGGCTGCCATGCGGGCGGCTGCCTCGGCGACCAGGCCGGCGATCGGCGAAGCGTCCACTGCCGCCACGATGATGCCTGCCGCTTCGGCATCGCTGTAGCCGGGCACAGGGATGATCCGCTCGCTCGGCTCGGCGCTGTCTGCGACCTGCTCGGCCTGGACGCGCTCGGCCTCGGCCAGCATGTTGTGCACGGTCGTCAGGATGACGATGCCGACCACGACGGCCCCGGCGGCGATGAAGAAGGGGACGTGGATGTTCAGCGCGAGCACGAGCCGGCCGGCCGCGTACGGGGCCAGGCCGCCGCCGATGAAGCGAACGAAGCTGTAGGCCGCAGAGGCGACGGGACGCTCGACTGGCGCGATCGTCATGACCGCCTGCGTGGTGATCGTGTTGTTGATGCCGATGAAGATGCCCGACGCGATGACCGCGGGAATCAGCACGGCTCGGTCCGTCGTCCAGATGGCGATTACCAGGATGACCGCGGCGAACGCGGCGAGGTTGACATACACGCTCCGGGCGATGCCGAACCTTGACTGGAGCTGCGGCGCACCGAAGACGGCGAAGATGGCCACGAGCACGCCCCATGCCGTAAAGACGAGGCCGAGCTTGATCGGGCTCAGGTTCATCGGGAACGGCGCATAGCCGAGCACCGTGAAGAAGCCCCAGTTGTAGCACAGCGCTGTGAGCGACAGGGTCAGTAGCCCACGGTGGCGCAAGGCGCGGAGCGGTGCGGATAGCGACGTTTTCTTCGCCGGCAGCGGCATAGGCCGGACCAGCGTGATCGTGGCGATGAGCGCGATGGCCATCAGCGCGGACACGCCGAAGAACGGGCCGCGCCAGCTGACCTCGCCCAGCACCCCACCCAGCAGCGGGCCAATGGCGATGCCGAGACCAAGCGCTGTCTCATACAACACGATCGCGCCGGTGAACCCGCCGCTAGCCGACGCCACGATCACCGCCAGGGAGGTCGCGATGAACAAGGCGTTCCCGACACCCCACCCGGCCCGGAAGCCGATGATGCCGCTGATCGATGGCGACGCTCCGGCCAGCGCGCTGAAGATGACGATAATCACCAGGCCGGCGATGAGGGTGCGCTTGGCCCCGATGCGACTCGACACCCAGTTGGTGATGAGCATGGCCACGGCCGTGACGACCATGTAGCTCGTGAACAGGAGCGTGACTTCGCTCGGCGAGGCGTGCAGCTGGTGAGAGATGGAGGGGAGGATCGGGTCCACCAGCCCGATGCCCATGAACGACACCACGCAGGCGAATGCAACCGCGAAGACAGCTTTGGGCTGCCGGAAGGGGCTGACTGCAGTCCCGCTCATCAATGCACCTATCCCCGAGGTCCGCCCCGGCGTTTCCTTAGTCCTGTCCGGCGGTGACCGGAACGGTGTCGCGCTCGACACTGGCCAGCGCGTTGATGGCGGGCAGCGCGGCCGCAAGAGCGTCCTGATCCGCCCGGCTGAGCATGCTCAGCAACGCCGACAGGCGCTCGGCCCTGGCGGCGCGTCGACGGGCGACAAGCTCACGACCCGCATCGGTGATCTGCACGTGCACGGCGCGGCCATCGGCAGGGTCGGCGGACCTGATCGCAAGACCGGACTCCTCGAGTCGACCCACGAGCTGGGTCATCGCCGGCTGCGTAACACCTTCTCTGACGGCCAGTGCGGTCAGCCGGCATGGTCCCGACCGCTCAAGTGTCGACAGCGTGGCCGCGGTCGTCAGCGACAGTCCAGGTGGGCTGAGCCAGCGGATCAGGGCCAGCAGCCGCTCCAGCCCGGCCGCCACCTCCGCGGCTTGCGGATGGCCCGTCCTGTCCCCTGCTGCCCTTCCCTTGGCCGTGTAGGCTGTGGCGGTTTCCATAACGCGCTTATATTACTTGCTTATGTTAATGAACGCCAACTGAACCCGCTGTGGCGCAGGGGGTTCGGTTAGCCGAAGCTCAGCGCGCCGCCGTCGAGCAGCACCGGCTGGGCATTGACGTAGCTCGACTCGTGGGATAGCAGCCAGATCGTGGCGTAGGCCACCTCCCAGGCGGTCGCCTGCCGGCCGTAGGGTAGTCGGCGAGCGGTGCGGGCCGGGTTGCGGCTCGATGCCTCGCGTCCCAGCGGCGTGTCGACCAGGCTCGGCACGACCAGGTTCGCCCGTATGAAGCGCGCCATTCCCTCGCGGGCGGCCTGGCGGCAGATTCCTAGCAGCGCCGCCTTGGACGCGTCGTACGACGGGATGCCGGTCGCGGCGCGCAGGCTCGCCGCTGAGCTGATGAAGACGATGGCCGAGCGCGGATCAAGCACCGGCAGCGCGGCGGCCGCGATGAGGAAGTGCGCGCGCGTGTTGACGGCGAAGGTCTCGTCCCATTGCTGCGCGGTCGTGCCAGCCATACCGCGGCCCAGCCCGAAGCCGACGTTGAGCACCAGTCCGTCCAGGCCGCCGAGGGCGGTCACGGAATCGGCGACCAGCTCTGCGCAGACAAGCGGATCGGCGACGTCAGCGACGAGCACCTCGGCTGCGGCGCCCTCGGCCCGCGCGAGCCGGGCCGTCACCTCGGCGGCCTCGCGGTCGCGGTCGGCGCAGACGACGGACGCGCCCTCCCGTGCTGCCAGGACCGAAATCGCCCGGCCATTGCCGATCGGCGCGTCAGGATCGGGCGACGGCCGGGTGCCGGCGCCGACGACCAGGACGCGCCGACCGGTCAGCCGCCCGCGGCCCGGAGCCGACCCAGTCGCCTCGGCCGGCAGATAGCCGTCGTCGCCCGTCGTCACTCGCCAGCCCCGGTTCCGCCTGCAGACCACATCGGCCGCGCGCCGGGCGGGAGCACCACGTCGAAGGCGTTCAGCACGTACGAAATCAAGGTGTAGTACCCGCATAGCGACACGAGCTCGACCATGCCCGCCTCGCCCAGCAAGTCAAGGGCGGCGTCGTAGCCGGCCTGGCTGAGCTGACCGGTGTCGGCGAGCTCGTGCGCGACCGCGTAGATAGTCCGCTCATCGTCAGCGGTGAACGGCGGCTCCTCGCCGCGGCCGATCGCGTCGACGACGGCGTCCGAGACGCCGTGCTCGCGGGCCATCCGCGCGTGCGCCCACCACTCGAATTCGGCCTTCCAGCGTGCGCCAACCGTGATTATCGCGACCTCGGAGAGCCGTCGCTCGATGGACGTGCCGAAGCGCAAGACCGCGCCGAGTGAGGCGAGGCGCCGCCCGACGTCGGGCGCGTGCACGAAGGCGTTGAACGGCCCGACCAGGGCGCCGTCAGCGCCAACCAGCTGTCCGCTCCTGGTGCCGACAACCTTGTCCCAGACGTCCTGGCCAGCAGGATCGAGTTCATCACGACGCAACGGCGAAAGGCGGGTCACGGCAGGACACTCTACGCCCGCCGAGTCAGATTCTTTAGTCACTAGCGCAGATAGGTTTGTAGCACTAACCTATCTGCCATGGTGAACGAATTCGCATACGCTGGTGACGGTGACCCGCAAGAAGCGCTGTCGGGTGCACGCGAGCTGATCCGGCGGGTGCGCGCAGCCCAGCGCGCCAGCTGGTTCCCGCTGCTGGTGTTCGCCGCAGTGACCTTCGTGGCCATCCCGGTCGAACGCTACAGCGGCCGTCATGTGGGGCCGTGCTCGACGATCTACGCCCCGCACGGTACGGGTCTTCGCTGCGTCGGCTATTCCACCGGTGCATTCGTGTACTGGCCGATCGCGCTGGTCCTGGCCTACGTCGCGATCGCGGCCTTCTACCGGCGTCAGTCGCGTGAGCGCGGCCTCGGCACGCCCGTAGGCCCCTACATCGTTGCGGGAGTCATCCTCGCCGCGGCCGTGACGATTGCAGCAATATGGGCGGCACACCATGCTCCGCTCGGCGCCTACGACGTCCTGGGCCTGCACGTCCAGGCCGGGCCGACGCTGATCAGCCGGCTGATCAGTCCAGCGTGCGCCATCGGGCTGGGGCTGCTGGTCCTGGCCTGGGCGGAGCGCAACATCGCCCTGCTCGGTTTCACCCTGGGCTACCTCGTGATCGTGCTCGTCCCCGTCACCTTCGGTTGGATCGCGGCCCCGCCGTGGACCTACATCCCGCACCTGGTCATCCCCGGCGGCGTGCTGCTACTCGGTGCCATCGGGTTCGCTCTGGGGCAGCGGCCAGCCCGGCTATCGGCAGAATGACCGGGCACCCCGCCAGCGGCCTCGACGACGTCGTTCACCAGCGGGTGCGACTCGGCATCCTCGCCATCGCTCACCAGGCACGGCGGGTCGACTTCAGCTATCTGCGCAGCAACCTCGAGGTCACCGCCGGCAATCTCTCGCAGCACCTTGGCGTGCTGGAGAGCGCTGGACTAGTCACCATCGAAAAGGGATACGAGGGCAAGCGCGCGCGTACCTGGGTCGCCCTGACGAAGGCAGGCCGAGCAGCATTCACTGCGGAGATCACGCAGCTCAAGCGGATGATCAGCCAGATCGAACGGGCGGACACGCCGCAGGCCTGAGCGCTCGCGCCGGGCGTCAGCGATTCGATGGACCGCCTGGGCGATCTGCTCCACGAGCAAGCCAAACAACCACTGACCAGGAACGGGGCCGAACCAGCACGAGGTCGTGGACATGGGCGGGCGATCATCGCGGCGACGCGCGGCCGCGCGTCAGTGCCGATGCTTAGTAGTGCGCCTTAGTGCGCCGCGCTTCCTATAGTCGACTGCGATGACAACGAACCCCGTTCCCTTGATTATCGACATGCATGCGCATCCGGGACGCTGTTTCCTGGCGGGTCTGGATGACGGTGACCCGCTTGCGGGGCTGCTCGGCGGCGCAGATGTCGTGACGGCTCTGGCCGCAGCGCGTCACGCTGGAATTACCGCGGTCACGCTGTCGACCGTGGCCGATCTACGCGTGCTGGCTCCAGATCCGGAACGGGGCCTGCGGGCAACGCGGCAGTTCCGGCCCGGTGAGGCGCGGGCTGATCACGAGCGCCAGCTGGCTGGCCTCGCCGAAATCGTCACCGGTGCCGGGCTGGATGTAGCGCGAACGGCGTCCGATATTGAACGCGCCCACGATGAGGAGCGCCTCGCGGTCCTGATCAGCTGCGAGGGCGGCGACTTCCTCGATGGCAGGCTGGACGCGCTGGCCACGGCGCGAGAGGCCGGCGCTTCGTCGCTGACCCTCGTCCACTACCGGGTCAATGAGATCGGCGATGTGCAGACCGAGGAACCGGTCCACGGCGGGCTCAGCGCGTTCGGGCGGGACGTCGTCGCCGGCTGCAACCGGCTGGGCCTGATCATCGACTGCGCGCACGCGACGTTCGAGACCACCGTGGGCGTCTTGGAAGCCTCGAGGGATCCGGTGCTGATCTCGCATAGCCACCTCGACCACGCCGGCCAGCATCATCCGCGCCTGCTCAGCCCCGACCACGCCCGCGCGGTCGCGTCGGCCGGAGGGCTGATCGGAGCGTGGCCGTCTGGTGTCACCAGCGCCAGCCTCGATGACTTCGCAGACGAGGTCGTCCGTCTGGCTGATCTCGTCGGCGTCGACCACGTCGCCATCGGAACCGATATGGACGCCAATTACCGGCCGGTGCTGACTGGCTACGGTGATTTCGCGGTTCTCCAGGTCATGCTCGCAGCGCGCGGCCTGAGCGAAGCGGAGGTCGGCCAGATCCTCGGCTCAAATGCCCTCCGCTTGCTTGCCACGGTGGCCGGCTGACTGCCCGCCAGACTGGTCGGCAGAGTGCCCGCCGGACTGCCCGGCAAGGAACACTGCCGTCGGCCCGAGCGTTTTATTACATGAACGACTTTGATCGGCGAGAGAAGGCTAGTGGCTCAGTGCATTACCTGCGGGACTGAACTGCATCCCGAGCGAGCACAGAAATACAATTACTGCATGGCACCGAAGTGCCAGGAGATAAACGCTAAAGGCCTCACCATGGTGGCCATCGGCATGAACAAGGCGGCCGAGGAATTCCTCATTCTGGATGAGCGCGCCCGCGAAGAGCTTGCCAGCGGCAGGTACCGTGACCAGCGGCGTGGCTCATTCGGGCCGTCGGCACCACTTCCGGGAGGCGCCGCGTCCTCTCGCGAGCCAGCGCGGCGCAAGCGACCGCGGCCGCGACCGGCGCCTGCTCCTGTTCGATCCCCCTGGACTAAGTCGCAGGAGCGGCTCGCGCTCCTGTATAACGAGCAAGGACTTCGGCCGGCTGAGATCGCGGGCAAGCTGGGCGTGAGCCCCAGGCTCGTGACTCAGATCATCCTTGCTGCCAAGAACCGGGGCAAGGCGTGACCTGGGCCTGAGGGCGGACAGACTTGGTAGGTAGCGCCGCGCCAATTGCCTAACCGCAAGCCGCCGGTCTCTGGGGGTGGTTGTGTCGGGCTGGTTCCAAGTGCAGGTCGTCCATACGGGCCGACTGCCGTTGTTCTGCTTTTTCGTAGCATTTGTGGCCAGCTTTATTTGCATTCGCCTGTCGGTGCGGCTGATCCGGGCCCAGGTGCGATGGTGGCCGGGCAACTTCCGTGCGGGCTCAGTGCACGTCCACCACATGGTCTTCGGCGTGGTGCTCATGGGCGTAGGCGGTGTCGCCGAGCTGGCGGCGCCGCTGGATTCACTCGTGTGGCGATCGATACCGGCGGGGATCTTCGGGGTCGGGATGGCGCTGGTGCTCGACGAGTTCGCCCTGATCCTGCATCTGCGCGACGTGTACTGGAGCAACGAGGGACGGCTCTCGATCGACGCGGTGTTCGTGGCCGCAGGGGTGACCGCCCTGCTGCTGATCGGGGCCAGCCCGGGCGGCGTGTCCGGCGTTGACGAGTACCGCTACCTGCCCGGCGGCCACGGCGCGGTCGCGACGCTGATCGCGGCCGTTGTGGTGCTGTTCGTCCTCGCCGGGATCACGCTGCTCAAGGGCAAGATCTGGACCGGGCTGCTGGGGCTGTTCGTGCCGCCAGTCTTCATCATCGGGGCGATCCGGCTCGGTCGGCCTGGCTCCCCATGGGCTCGGTGGCGGTACCAGGACCGGCCGGGGAAGCTCGCCCGATCCAGGCGCCGCGAGGAGCACTTGCGCCAGCCAGTGATGCAGGCGAAGGCGTGGGTCCAGGATCTGCTAGCTGGCCGGCACGACCAGTGAGCGTCGTTGTACTCGGTGGGCGCCCGGCGCCCAGCGGTCCGCGTAGGCTCGCGTCCATGAGCGAGCCGCCCATCCACAGCCGCCCATTCCACAGCGGCCCATTCCACGGGCGCCGGTGACACTGCCGCCCGTGACACAGCCGCCGGATCAGCACGACGCCGTCGCCCCTTTTGCGCCGGGTGGAATCCTGCGCGCCTCAATCAATGTGGGCAACCCGATACTCGCCGGTCGGGACCCAGCGAACGGCGATCCGACTGGCGTGTCGGTCGATCTCGCTCGTGAGTTTGCGCGGCGCCTCGGCTTGCCCATCGAATTCGTGGTGTTCGAGAAGGCCGGGGCCTCAGTGGAGGCGGTCAGGAATGAACTAGCGGACATCGGCTTCTTCGCCATCGACCCGGCGCGCAGCCATGGGCTGCGTTTTACGGCGCCGTATGTGTTGATCGAAGGCAGCTACCTTGTGCGAGGGTCCTCGCACATTTCGGCGAACTCCCAAGTCGATAGCAAGGGTCATCGCGTCTCGGTCGGCTCCGGCAGCGCGTACGAGCTGTTCCTCACGCGGGCTCTGAGGCAGGCCGAGATCGTCAGCTTCCCCGGCGCAGAGCCGGCGCTCGACGCTCTGCGCGCGGGCGACGTCGATGTCGCGGCGGGCATCCGCCAGGTACTTGAGGCCGAGGCGGGGCGAGACCCGCATCTGCGCCTGCTGCCGGGACGGTTCATGCTGATCCAGCAAGCCATGGCGCTGCCCGCCAGCCGCGGCCAGGAGGCGCAGGCTCGGCTGGCCGCCTTCGTGGCTGAGATGAAGGCGACGGGGTTCGTCGCAAATGCGCTGACTCGTCATCGCGTCGAGGGCGCGATTGTGGCGCCCGCCAGCTGACCTGGGACACGTCCCGGCGCTCAGCCCTCGGACCGTGAACTCGCGCTCCTTCACGACAAGGCCGTCTGGTCGTCATGTTGCGGTGAGGGCTCGATCCAGGCCGTCCAGGATGAGGTCAAGGCCGTACTCGTACTCGCAGCCGTAGTCGTAGCCGGGCTGGAGCACATGCTTGAAAGTGAACTCCGCGAGGTGGGGATACTCGTCTGGGGAGAACTGAGCGACGAAGTCCTGCGCCATGTCTGCGGTTTGCTCCCCCGTCTCGAACGGCAGGCTCGCCTCTTGCAACGCGAATCCGTAGATGTAGCTGTCAAGCGCCGCGTAGGCGTGCGCGGCCAGTGCGATCGGAAATCCGGCCTGTCGCAGGCACCCGAGGACAGCATCGTGGTGCCGGAGCGTGGCAGGTCCGGGCGAGGTCCGCGATTCCATCAGACCGATGGCCCAGCGATGTCGCTTCAACGCAGCGCGAACCGCAATCGCGCGCTGCCGCATCGCCGTCCGCCAGTCGTCCGCGCTCCTCGGCAGTTCGATCTCGCTGAAGACCAGGTCGATCAGCCCGTCAAGAAGATCTCCTTTGCTAGGGACGTGGTTGTAGAGCGACATCGCCTCGACGCCGACGGCTTCGCCGAGCTTGCGCATGCTGAGGGACTCGATGCCATTCGCGTCGGCAAACGCGAGAGCGGCCTGGAGGATTCGCTCCTGGCTCAACGGCAGCCGTGACTCGGACCCGGAACTGGCAGCCTCGGCTCTGGCACGCGACGCCATCTGCACTCCCCTGCCTCCAGCGTCCTGGCTCTGTATTGACTAACTTACGGCGTAAGTATACTGTACTTACAGTGTAAGTTATGTCGAGCATCGGAGAGATGATGAGCACGGCAGCCCTAGACCGATCCGCGGACCACAAGACCATGCAGGCGATCATCCAGGATGACTACGGCAACGCCGGGGACGTGTTGCGGTTGGCGGAGATCGGTCGGCCTGTGGTCGGCGATGCTGAGGTGCTGCTGCGCGTGCACGCGGCCGGCGTCGACCGTGGTGTCTGGCACCTGATGACTGGCCTCCCCTACCCCGTCCGCCTGGCTGGTCAGGGAGTTCGAGCCCCCAAGACGCGCGTACGAGGTCGCGAGGTCGCAGGGCGCGTCGAGGCTGTCGGCAAGGACGTGACGAACTTCCAGGTTGGCGACGAGGTATTCGGCATCGCGGACGGCGCCTTCGCCGAGTACGCGTGCGCGAAGCCCGGCAAGCTGGCGCTCCGGCCTGGCAATATCACGGCCGACCAGGCAGCGGCCGTCCCGGTTTCTGGCCTCACTGCCTTGCAGGCCGTCCGCGACCACGGTCAGGTCCGGGAAGGCCAGCAGGTGCTCATCATCGGCGCGTCCGGCGGCGTCGGGACATTCGCCGTGCAGATCGCTAAGGCGTTCGGCGCCGAGGTCACCGGCGTCTGCAGCACGGCCAAGGTCGACATGGTCCGGTCTATCGGCGCTGATCACGTCGTCGACTACATGGCCGCTGACATCGCCGACGGGCAGCACCACTATGACGTGATCATCGATGCCGGAGGCCATCGCCCGCTGGCGCAGCTTCGCAATGCCCTGACTGCCCGCGGCAGACTGGTCATCGTCGGGTCCGAGACCGGCGGACGGTGGTTCGGCGGCACGGACCGCCAGCTCCGGGCAATGCTGGTCTCTCCGTTCACGGGGCAGAAGCTCGGCTCATTCATGTGCTCGGAGAACGAGGCTGACCTGCGCGTGCTCGCCGGCCTCATCGAGGCGGGCAGCGTAACGCCCGTCGTCGACCGGAGCTATCCGCTCAGCCAGGCCGCGGTGGCCATCCAGTACATGCAAGAAGGACGGGCGTCCGGCAAGGTCGTCATCACTGGCTGAGGCGTCATCACTGGCTGAGGCGTCATCACTGGCTGAGGCGAGCACGCGGCCAGAGCTGGTGCCTCAGCGCCGGCGAGACGCCGCCGCCCCGTCGCCTCGTCCGCTGTCAGTCTCGCGCGAGGTCGAGGACGACCTTTCCGAACGCATCGCCGGACGCGAGCCGTGCGAACGCTTGGGCCGCATTGTCGAACGGGTAGACCGAGTCGATCACCGGCTTGATGCCACGGTCGGCCATGAACGCGGCGAGGTCGGCAAGCTCATCCCTGGTACCCATGGTCGCGCCCAGCAACTCGAGCTGAAGGAAGAACACACGCCGAAGGTCGATCTCAGCGAGGTGGCCGCCGGTGCTGCCGCATATGACGACCCGGCCGCCCGGCGCTGTGCTCTTCAGCGAGTGCTCGATCGTCGGGGTGCCCACGGTCTCGATGACGACGTTGACGCGCTCGGGCAGCCGCGCGCCGGACTCCAGGGCCGTCGCTCCGAGCGCGGCGATCTGCTCCCGCTTGGCCTCGCTTCGACCCGTGGCGTAGACCCGGGCCCCGAGCGCCTGAGCCAGTACCACCGCGGCGGTGGCGACGCCGCCGCCGGCGCCTTGCACTAGCACCGCGTTGCCGCTCTGCACATGGCCCTTGCGCACCAGCATCTTGTAGGCGGTCAGCCACGCCGTGGGAAGGCAAGCCGCCTCGACGAAACTCATCGACTCCGGCTTGGGCACGAGGTTGCGGGCCGGCACCCAGACCGCCTCCGCGAACGTGCCTGGGTACAGCTCGGACAACAGGCTCCGTTTCGGGTCCAGCGTCTCGTCGCCGCCAGACGGGTCGCCGATGACCGCGTGCACGATAACCTCGGCGCCGTCGGGTCCGATCCCGGCGGCGTCGCACCCGAGCACCATGGGCAGCTGGCTATCCGCCAAGCCGACACCGCGCAGCGACCAGAGATCATGGTGGTTCAGCGCGCTCGCGCGTACCTCTACTCGGACCCAGTCGTCAGCCGGCTGGACCGGTTCCTCGATGGTCCCGACCACGAGGGCGTCGAGCGGGTGCTGCGGATCGGTCGCGGCGGCATACGCGGCGCGGATGGTGCTCACATGTGCTCCCGTGGTTGTCCGGCTGTGAACTGGCCCGCAGCCCGCCCGGCTCCTGGCGGCCCGGCAAAGGCCTGGGCTATCGTCAGCCAGTGTTCCGCGACCGGTCCGTGCGCGGTCACTGCCGTGTCGGCGCGATGGCGGCGCTGGGTCACCAGCAGGCAGAAGTCGCGCGCCGGGCCAGTGACCAAGTCAGCTGCTTCAGCGGGTCCCCAGGTCCACAGCTCTCCGGTCGGAGCGACGAGCTCGACCCGGACCGGCGCAGCCGGGACTGGCAGTCCGTGCGCGACGTAGCTGAACGCGCGGGCGCCGACACCAATGTGGGCTATGTGCCGGAGCCGGCGCGTCGGCTCGAGGTGCGCTCCGACAGTATCGGCGATGTCCTGACCGTGCGCCCACGTCTCCATCAGCCGGGCCGTCACCGACGACGCGACGCTCATGGGCGGCCCGAACCACGGCACCCGCGCAGCCGGATCGAGGCCGGCGAAGACGGACAGCAGCTGACTGCGCGCGCGGCCGAACCAGTCCCGCAGCTCCGCCGGGGTGAGGTGCCGGTATTGCGCCGCGAGGGCATCCGCGTCGATGCCGTCGGCGGTCAGCCGGGTTAGTTGGGCCGCGAAGGCGTCGGGGTCAGTCGCCGACAAAACTGCGCACTCGTCGAAGTAGGCGAGGTGACTGACCTGATCGGCGATGGTCCAGCCGATTGCGGGGGTCGGCAGCCGCCAGTCGGCATCAGCGAGCGGGTCGAGGATCGCCAGCAGCGCGGCTGTCTCAGCGGCCAGGTCCTCGATCAGGATTCCAAGATCAGCTGGCATCGGCCGCCTCCCCCAGTGCTGCATTCTGGCTGGCGACATCCATGTCGCCGGTATCCGCGCTGCCTCGGCACGACGCCCATTGGGTCCGCAGTTTAGCGACTAACGAATTAGCTCTGCGCGCCCACCACCGTCGCGCTAGTCCCAGTCCCACAGCCGCAGCGTGAGACCCCATGACTTTGTGCAGGTCGTGGAACTAGTGCCGTGCCTGGTGGTGTGCCCTGGTCGTGCGGGACTCTAGCTCTGGGCTGGGTCCAGCTGGCGGTGAGGGCGGTACGGCAGGGGGGTCTTGCTGGGGTAGAAGATGAGCGCCACCGCAGCGAGCTGCACCTGGATCATAACGGCGCTGGCGATCGCAGCGGCCATGCCGTACACCGCTATGCCTGGGCAGCCTCGGCGATAACGCCAAGGGTGATGATGACGTGGACCACTCGGAAAGCGATCCTGGCCGCGTGATGCCCCCTGGCGTTCGCGCAGGCCATCCAGACCCACAGTCCCAGTAGTATCGGCGCGCCGGCTGCAACCGCCGTGAGATGGCCGAGCAGGACAGCGTGCCACTGAGCCGCGCTGAAGTCTGGGTACCGGCGGATGCTGGCCGAGGTAAGGCTGGCGAGGGTCACCAGGAGGGTGATCAGCACCGCCAGCTCAACCGCTGCGCCGGCGTAGGTCCGGCGGACGGCGTTCAGCAGTGCGCGCGATAGCCGCAGGCCCCGGTGCATCCGCAGCGCGCCTCTGATCAGGTCCGCGGCTTCGGCGAGTCCTAACCGTCGCTGGCCTTCGCGGGCAGTGGCCATCAGGACGGCGAGGATCTCTTCCTCGCTCTCGTGCCGGAATGCGCGCGGGTAACACGCCAGTATTCGCCGGTACCCTCGCTCCAGGCTTAGTGAATCAGTCATGCGACACCTCCGGCCAGATTCAGCCGCGTCAGCGCGACCGTGGCATGGGCGTGGAGCCGGGCAGCCTCGGCGGCCAGCAGCCTGCGGCCGGCGGGCGTGAGCCGGTAGTACCGGCGCAGTCGGCTGTCCACGATCTCCTCGTGGTCCACACCGATCAGCTTGTCCGCGCGCAGCCGGTCCAGAGCCGTGTACAGCGTGCCAGGCGCGGAGCCGCCAACATATACCGTTGGATTAGCTATTGCAAACCGTCAGCCGCTGCAATTCGGCCGTAGCACTAGCCTTAGCCCAGCCCGGCGCGCTGCCGTTCGATTCGATCGGCTTCTTCTGCAGTGATCACCCGCGCTCCGAGCGCAACGGCCCGGTCACGCTCGCCGAGGGTCACGTCATAGTGCGCGGCCACAGGGTTCTGGTGCGGTAGCGCCTGCGTGCCGGGCCTGAACATGACGCGCGTGAGACCAAGGCTCGCAGCAAAGGCATGCAGCTCATCGTCTGAATCGGCCGTCAGGACAAACCACGGGTCGCCTCTGGGAGTTCTGCCGAAGAAAGCCCGGCTCTGACCCTCCAGCTTGTGCACGTACACAGTCATGGCGTCGCCTGCCTAGCTGGCCGTCTCCATTGGTTCTGTCCGATTGTCGGTCCGGTCGCTGGAAGTCGCAACGTATGCCGTGCCGACCCTTCGCGCGGAACCGCCGCCGTTAGTACGAGCGGGGCAGGCCGAGGACGTGCTCGGCGAGATAGTTGAGCGCCATCTCCTGCGGGATTGGCGCGATGCGCATGAGCCGCGCCTCGCGCCAGTACCGCTCGACGTGGTATTCGCTGGCGTACCCGAAGCCGCCATGGGTCTGCACAGCCGCATCCGCGGCGGCGTAGCCGGCCTCGGCGGCCAGGAACTTGGCCAGGTTGGCCTGCTCTCCGCTCGGCAGGTTGTTGTCGATCCGCCAGGCCGCCTGGCGGACGGCAAGCTCCGCGGCGGACAGCCTGGCGTGCGCCTCGGCCAGCGGGAACGAGATGCCCTGGTTGGCGCCGATAGGCCGGCCGAATACGACCCGCTTTGTTGCATAGTCAACCGCGCGCCGCAGGGCGGCCTTGCCGACGCCGAGAGCCTCGGCGGCGATGAGCACCCGCTCGGCGTTGAGCCCGTCGAGCAGGTAGCCGAAGCCCTTGCCCTCGTCGCCGACGCGGTCAGCGCCTTCGACGTAGAGCCCGTCGTAGGTGACCTCGCAGGACGCAACGGCGTTCCGGCCGACCTTCGGGATCGCGCGGATGCTGACGGCCGGATCTTTGAGCCTGGCGACGAACAGCGTGAGCCCGTCAGTTCGTCGCGCACATTCCGACGCGGGGGTCGTCCGTGTCAGCAGCAGGACGCGGTCGGACTCCAGCGCTTTGGATGTCCAGACCTTGCGTCCGGTGACCCAGTAGCCGTCTCCGTCGCGGACCGCGCGGGTGCTGATGGCGGTGGTGTCCAGGCCGGCGTCCGGCTCGGTCACCCCGAAGGCCACGTGCAGCTCGCCGCAGGCGACCCGCCGCAGATAGCGCTGCTTCAGTTCCTCGCTGCCGTGCCTGACAACTGGGTGCATGCCAAAGATCGACAAGTGGATTGCGCTGGCGCCGTTCATGCAGGCGCCCGACGCGGCCACTTCTTCCAGGATGATGGACGCCTCGGTGATCCCGGCTCCGCCGCCGCCGTAGTCCGCCGGGATGGCGATGCCGATCCAGCCTCCGCTGGCCATCGCCTCATAAAACGCCCACGGGAATGTGCGCGTCGCGTCGGCCTCGGCCCAGTATTCATCGGGGAAGCGGCGGCAGATCTCCCTGATGGCATCGCGAATCGGCTTGTGCTCGGTGTCCTCGCTGAACTCCACAGGTGATTCCTACCCCATATCGCGCGCACCGACGGTTGCCTCGACGGTCGGCTCGAAGTCTGCACTCAGGTACAGGCCGACGTCGTTGCTGACTAGCCCGACGAGCGTGACAGGGTCGGCCTAGAAGAGCCCGCATCCCTGTGCCTACCAGTACTGCGTGGTCGAGCCCGAGCTGTTGACGACGCTTCCCACTGTCTCCGGCCGCTCGAACACCGACTGGACAGCGACTCGGCCTGGTCCCTGCAGAACCAGCCAGATCGCCTTGGCCTGCCACCGTGCCGAGCTGAACCAGTAGCTGCCGCGCGGATATTCCAGGTGCAGGAACATCCGCACCGAGCGGTCTTTCCAGATCAGGCTGCTCGGCTGGATCAGGATCCGCTCGCCTTGCCGGAGATCGCGGATGAAGGTGTTGCCTGGCGCGTGCAATAGGAGCAGACCCGGACCGCCGGACGCGGTGAACCTATCCATAGTGGCGCCGAGTGGGTAGTGGTACTCCTGCTCGTCGCCGCTCTGCGTGGTGTACCAGACACCCGCCCGCTCCCACTGATAGCCGACGTTCCTGGTCGCGACCAGGAAGCGGTGCTCGACGACGTCGACAGCATGGTTGGCCGGCAATGGAACCGCGAGCGTCTCGCCGGGGTGGTCAGCACTGATCGCGATATGGCCGGGGCCCCGCGCAGTCATCATGATGAGCGGCATCCCGGCCATCATCCGGTTCCAGCCCCCGGCCATCTTCATCATGTCGAGCTGGACTGTGGGCTCGGTGTGCAGCAGGACGTGATGAGAGAAGTAGACGGAGTCCTCAGGGTCGAGCTTCATCTCCGCCACCGGCACATACTTACCGCTGATCTGGCACGTCGATCGGTTGAAACGGATCCTGGCCATGTCGCGGATCGGCGGCTGCTCGGCCCAGCCGGACTTGGTCACGCGCGCCCGGACATCCGTGGGCGCGCCGCAGTGCGGACAGGTCGTACCGGCGCCCTCGCTCTGAAGGCGGCAGTACGGACAGGTGTAGGTCGATGTGGGCGTCGACATATCGCTGCCTACTCGCTGCCGTGGTGCACGTACATGGACTGGACGCCCAGCCGGCCGGGCCCGGTCATCTCGGCCAGGAACATGTTGTGGCTGCCGAGCATGCCGGTCTTGAAGCTCTGCTTGACCGTGTTCATGGTGACTGAGGAGTCCTTGTACAGGAAGCCGCCAGGCTCGACCAGGATCTTCTCACCGGGCTGTAGCGTCTTCTGGAAGACGTTCCCGTACCCGTGCAGGAGGAGCAGGCCCTGCTCGCCTCCGGTGACGAACCTGTCCATGTACATGCCGCTGCCGCCATGCAGGACGTTCGCCAGGCCCTTGATCCGCACGAACGAGTAGTTCAGCGAGTGCGTGCCGGCCAGGAACGCGTGCTCGCGCACATCGATCTCGTGGGACGGGTGAATCGGCAGCACGACGACCTCGCCGGTAGCGTCCTTCGACAGCGCGATACGGCCCGGGCCGTGCGCGATGCTCATGATGTGCGGCATGCCGCCGATCATCCGGCGGGCACCACCAGCCACGTTCATGGCCGAGAGCGGGACCCCAGGCTCCTTCCAGAGCATCACATGGTGCTCGAAGAACACCGAGTCGCCGGGCGATAGCGCCAGCTCGGCGACTGGCACGATCTCGCCTTCGATCTGACACGTGGAATTGGAGAACCGGAACTCCGTCATGTCCCGCAGGCGCGGGGCCTCGGCCCAGCCCGAGTCAGAGACGAGGTTCTTCTTGTCGAGCGGGGCGCCGCAGGTCGTGCAGCTCGTCCGCTCCGGCTCGTTCTGAGCCTTGCACCACTGACACTCGATCCTGTCCATCCGGGCAGGCCTTTCTGTTTGGAGGGCTGATCAGTAGACGGGCGGGGTCCTGCGGGCACGACAAAGACTAGATCCGCCTGCACGGACACAACGGCGGATAGTGGCTGTGAGCGTAGCGGACCACCGGCCCGCCGCTCTGCGTTATGAAGAGGGCGGACTGGTCGCGGTGCCGCACTCGGCGCAGAACTTCGCCGTCGGGCTCAGGCTCGCGTTGCAGTTGGTGCAGTGCTTCGACGTGGCCGTCCCGCACTCGGGGCAGAACTTGGCACCCACCTGCACCGGGCTCTGGCAGTTGCTGCACGGCATGGTGGCGACCGCAGCGGCCGCTGGCGCCTCGCCGGGAGCTGCAGCCGGCTCTGGAGCGGGCGGAGCCGCTTGCTGGGGAGCGGCCGCTGCCTGCTGCGCATAGCCCTGGCCGCCGCCGGCGAAGCCCGGGCCAGGCGGGGGCGGGTTGTACGGCGCCTGCATAGGCGCCTGCGCCGTCTGGCCGGCCGCGCCAAGGCCCAAGCCCAGGAACATCGGCGCGACCGCGCCGCCGCCCTGCGCCATGCCCTGGCCGGCACCTTGCAGCATTTCGGCTTGCGCGGCCTGGAGGTACCCGCCCGCCAGCCGGCTGTATGCCGTGTCGCCGGCCAGCTTCTTCAGCCGCGCGTTGTCATCGTCGTCGAGGTTGACATCGACGTTGCCGAGGCGGGTCAGGCTTATGCCGTAGTCGCCGAGCTCGCGGTTGGAGGTTTCAAGCGCCTGCGACTCGATCTCGGGACTGTGCATAGATAGGCCCAGGATCGGCCAGGCACCCGACATGAGCTGCGTGGTCACAGTGGTGCGGGTGACCTTCAGCAGCTGCTGGGTGACCCAGCCCGTGACCGCCTGGTTGTTGGTGACGTCGACGGTTCCCACGAGGTTGAGGATGAGCTTGGTCGGGTCGTTGACTCGCAGCGCGTACTCGCCGAAGGTGCGCAGCGTGACGATCAGGCCGGTTTGCGGGTCCTGCACCTCGTCGAGCCGGCCGCCGAAACGGTTGTTGGGGAACTCGCGCGTGCCGACGAAGTAGATCTCTGCCTTGAAGGCGTTCCCGCCCGACGCCCAATCCACGAACATGCCGAGGAACGGCAGTTCCTTAGCATCCAGAGTGTGCTGACCTGGCACGAGCACGCCCATGACCTGACCCTGGCTCATGAAGACAGCCACGGCGTCGGGCTCAACGATGGCCCGGGTGAACTTCCTGATGTTCTGGTCGGGCCACTTATAGACGATCTGGCCCTTGGCAGTGTCAGGCGCTGCGATGAACTCGCGGCGAGCCTCGTTTAGAAGTCCCATTGAAAGCTCTCCCCTATGCCTGGAATGTGGCGCTCGCTGCCGCCGCGGTCACCCCTAAGCGGATCATACTTCTGTGAGTGGCCGATACGACTAGATCTGACCCAGGCGGACTCTCGTATTAGTCGCGGCGGAGTCTCACCTCGTTCTGGCGCTATACGTACGCGACGAGCCGTCGAGGGCGAGATTAGAACGGGTGATCGAGCTACCTGCGCTACCAAAGGCCAAGCAGCGTGCCAAGGACCAGTGCCGCCTGACCGCCTGCTTCTTCGGCGATGGCGATCGCGGACGGCACGTCGAGATTATCGGCGAGCGCGGCCCGGACCGCGTCCACGGCGGAGGCGCTGCCGTCTGGCCGCCCGGCAGCGGCCTGGAGCACCTCAAGGCGCTGCGCGGCCCGATCGAGGTCGGCCGGCACGTAGTCCCACGTCTCCGGCCACGGGCGGTCCAGGATCAACAGGCGCACTGCGGCGGCGGAATAGTGCGCGAGGAGGTCGCTGACCAGGACGAGGTTGCCCGTTGACTTCGCCATCTTGGCGCCACCAACCGTGACGACGCCGACGTTGAAACGGGCCCGGCCAAAGGGCGTGACGCCGGAGAACTGCTCGGCCATCGCGGCCTGGTACGCATGGTGCGGGAAACGCAGGTCGGCGCCGCCAGCGTGGACGTCGATAGCAGGCCCGAAGGCGTGCATTGCCATGGCCGCGCATTCAGCGTGCCAGCCCGGCCTTCCTGGTCCCCACGGACTGGGCCAAGCGACTACATCGGCCGCCGCCTCGGTCAATCCGACCGCCTGCCAGATCACCACGTCGAAAGGATCCGCCTTCGCAGCGTCGTCCGGCCGGTCGCCGTACTCCGCCGAGAGCCGCAGCGCAGTCTCGCGATCGAGACCCGATTTGCTGGCCACTGCGGCGCCGGAGAAGTAGACGGTCCCGTCTTGCTGGTAAGCGGCGCCTCGCGCCATCAGGCCGGTCGCGAGCGCGATCACCTGGCCGATGAAAGCGTGCGCGCGCGGCTGCATGGTCGGTTCGGTGACGCCGAGCGCCGCCATGTCGCGGTCGAAGTAAAACTGCTGGATGGCGGCGTAGCGGTCGTACGGTGAGCCAGCCCGATTAGCGGCTGCCAGCAGCACGTCGTCGACATCGGTAACGTTGCGGCACAGGATGACGTCGGTGCCGGCCGATCGCAAGATCCGGGCCAGCGTGTCCACCCAGACGAAGGTGGCGGCATGGCCGAGGTGCGTCACGTCGTACGGTGTTATGCCGCACGCGTAGATCCGGGCCCGGCCAGGAAGCGGCAGCAGCACGCCGTCCAGCGTCAGCGTCGGGTTGCCTGGCGCGCCGCCAGCGCCTGCTATCGGCTCGATCACCTCGTTGACAATACCGATCCGCGTGTTAGCCGCCTGACCAGGGGCAGCACACCTGGAACGTGCCCGCAGTTCGCATCCTGGGTCGACTGCCCTGTATCTCAGGCGGGATACGGGGCATAAATTGGACTTCACACCACACCGCGCGGAGGTGACACGTGGACATCGGCGGGGCGCTGGCAGAGGCGCGCAGTGAAGCCGGAATGACCATCACTGAAGTGAGCGAGCGCACCCGCATCAGGGCAACGATCATCCGCGATATTGAGCGTGACGATTACTCCGCGTGCGGCGGAGACTTCTACGCGCGCGGGCACATCCGCGCGATCGCCAAGGCGGTAGGCACCGACCCGGTGCCGCTCATCAAGGAGTACGACGCTGCGCACCTGCCGCCAGCCGGCGTGGCCGAGCAGCAAGGGAGCGTCCCGCTAGCCCTTTCCGATCCCGAGGCTCATACGGACCCCAACCTCTTCGGCGGCGAAGCGCTTGAAATCCCGTCCTGGCCGAAGCTGCGCCAATCGGCCAGTCATCTACTCGGGGAGGCGAGGTCAAGGCTGGGCGCTGCGACCGGGCCGGGCGACGCTGACGGCGCGGTGCTCCGGCCACCTCCGCCCTCGGGCATCACGGCAGCTGAAGCGTTCCGGCCTCGCATGCCGCTGGACTTCGAGCGCCGACGGCCGGGGCGCAGGGGACTGCTCGCGCTCGTCGCGCTAGCGATCATCGGCGTCGTCCTGTACCTGCTGCTCTCCCGCGGCTCGCCGCACGGCAACGCGCCCCCGGCGCCGAGGCAGCACCACAGCGCTAGCGCTGCGGCGCGCCGCTCCGGCGGGGCGGCGGCAACAGCTGGCCGCCCTGCGAGCAAAGCCGGGCCGGCTGTCGTCAGGCCGATCCCGGTCGCGAGCGCGGCTGCGTTCGGCCCCGGCGGGACCGGCACGGGCGACGACCCGCAGGATGCGCATCTCGCCATTGACGCGAGCGCGCAAACGGCGTGGCACACCGACTGGTACGCGACGGCGCAACTGGGCGGCCTGCAGTCGGGCACGGGGCTGCTACTGAACCTGGGCCGGACGGCCTCGATCACGACCGCCACGATCGTTCTGGGACCGAGCTCGGGCGGCACGATTGAGCTGCGGGCAGGCGATACTCCAGCGCTGACGGACCTGCCGGTCGTGGCGCAGGCGGCGAATCCCGGAGGCGCATTGACCATGCGCCTGAGCTCCGCGGTGCGGGCTCGTTACCTGCTTATCTGGTTTACTAGCCTGCCGCCCGACAACTCGGGCACGTACCAGGCGAGCATCTATAGCGTGCGCGTCGCGGGCACGGTCTAACGTCGGCAGCTACTCCTTCACGAGCCTGCCGACATCAGGCGTCTGGCGAGGGTGCTGACCTGGGCCGACAGAGTGGCCGATGCGGCCAGGCGGTTGTCGACGACCACGTGCGGGGCCGCCGGGGGCGTATCAAGTCGCATGGCGGCGCTGAAGGCGGCGAAGTCGGCGAGCTTCACGGTGTCGCGCTCGAGGCCGCGGTCGGCGAGGCGCCGCCGCAGCGTGGCGGCGTCGGACCTGACCCAGATCAGCTGGACCCGCTCGCCGCCTAGTTCGCTAACCCAGGCCCGCCAGCGCGCAGCATCGTGGATCTGCTGGGTGAACGGCCCGGACAGCAACACGGGGCAGCCCGCCGCGCGGACCTCTCTCGCTGTAGCGGTCATGCCGCGGTACTCATGCACCTTGATGTGCTCGTCGTACCACGGGCCCTCGCGCTCCCCCGGCGGCCGACCAGCCGCGGCGAGTACGGCCGCAACGAAGGAACCGTACATCGTGTCCTTGTCCAGCAGCGCCGCCGGCGGGACCAGCGCCGCCAGCACCAGACGAGCGACTGTCGTCTTGCCGGCGCCAGGCGCCCCGGCCACGATCCAGGCAGGCGCGGGCGCGGCACCAGGATCTCGGCTAGCGCGGGCCACTGGGTTAGCGGTGCCGCTGGTACTCGAGCTGGAGTCCGCTGCTGAAGGCGGTGCTCGACAGCAGGTCGAGCGAACGGAACTTGCCGACGTCCTCGAACAACCGGGGGCCCTCGCCCGCAAGGTAGGGGACCAGGGTCACGCGGTACTCGTCGATCAGGTCGAGTCGCGCGAGCGAACGCCAGAAGCTGATGCCGCCGTGGACCACGATGTAACCGTCGCCGCCTCTGCGGAGCTTGTCGACCTCTTGTCCGAGATCGCCGCTGGTGATGGTGGTGTTGGCCCAGTCGGCGGACTTAAGCGTGCGGGAGAACACCACCTTGTGTGCGGCGTTGAGGGCGTCGGCGTTGGGATCGTCGGTGGCGGTCGGGAAGTAGCTGGCCATGCTCTGGTAGGCAACGCGACCCATAATGTGCATGTCCGCGCCCGCATAAAACTCGCTGCCTCTGGCGTCTTCGGCGGGGTCGTCCGGCAGGTCGCGGCAGAACTCGAAGAACTCGGTGCCCTCAGTGGCGATCAGGCCGTCGAGCGAGTAGTCGAACACGCGCGCTACCAGCTTGCGCATCTCAGAACTCCTTGGTCTCGGGTAGTCAGGGCGCGAGCGTACCCGCGTGACCGGGGCCAGCTCTGTGGCAGGGTTATAACTCCTCAGCTGCTGCAGGCTTGGAGTACCGGCTATGAGCACGTCCGCGCACGGACCCCTTCGATGACCAAGCCGTTGCACGCGACCGGTTGCGGAGATCATCACTAGGCTCCCACCATGGGGCGACCAGAAGACATAGATTGGTCGCGAAATATGGACAAGGCAGATACAACGGGAGAAGTCACCAACCAAAGGTCAGACCGCTGGTTCGTGGCCGGCGTCACGACCTCCCTTGTCAGCGGCCTGCTCACCATTAGCTGGCGGGTATACACCGTCGGGAAGGTGCCCTTTTGGTCGGCATGGCCTGGGATTCTCGGGGTTGCGGTCGTGGGCGTCGGTGTCATCATGATGTCTTTCGGCATCGGAATCGCCCAGCGTCAAGAACGGGGACGGCCGGGGTCGAGTTGACAGCAACAGTGACTTCTTTGACCGCTGGCCGCTAACTCGGGCCGGGTGGCGAGGTATCCGATGAGCAGCTTGAACTTCGAGGTGACCAAGCCCGGCAGACCCGAATTGATGGAGCTGGCGCCTCGCGTGTACATGTACCACCAGCCGGATGGCTCGTGGTGGATCAACAACACGGGTTTCGTGGTCGCCAAACACTCGGTCGTCAGCATCGACGCGTGCTCGACCCAGCGCCGTACGCGCGCCTATCTGGACACGATCGCTTCGGTCACCTCGGCGCCTGTGACCACGCTGATCAACACGCACCATCATGGCGACCACACGTACGGCAACTCCGAGTTCGGTGACGTAACGATCATCGGTCATGAGCGCTGCCGCGCTGAGATCATCAGCGCGGGCATCCTCGGCAACACCGGCATCTGGGAGCCAGTCGACTGGGGCGAACTGCGCGTCGCGCCGCCGACCGTCACCTTTATGGACCGGCTGCGAGTCTGGTCCGACGACACGCCGCTCGAGGTCAGCTACGTCGGGCAGCCGGCGCACACGACCAACGACTCCCTGGTCTGGCTGCCAGATCAGCAGGTCCTGTTCTGCGGGGACCTACTGTTCAACGGCGGCACGCCGTTCCTGCTGATGGGTTCCGTGGCCGGTGCCATTGACGTCCTCACTCAGGTGCTCGCGCCCATCCCGGCGCAGGTCATAGTGCCCGGGCACGGCGAGCCGTGCGATCGCGACCTGATCGACACGACAGTTGAATACCTGCGATTCGTTCTCGACCTGGCACGGCAGGGCCTCAGCGCGGGCCTGTCGCCGCTGGAAGCAGCCCGCCAGAGCGACCTCGGCCAGTATGCGGCCTGGCTGGACCCCGAGCGCATCGTAGGGAACCTGCACCGGGCCTACCGCGACCTAGAGCCGGGGCGCCCTGACGTCGACCTGTACGTTGCACTGACCGACATGGTCGCCTACAGCGGCGGCCGCCCGCTGACCTGCCGCGCATAACCGTTCGGCCACGGCAGCGGAGGCCGGCCGGGCAGCTGCTGTCAAGCCGCAAGGCGCACGGGTGGACTGGCTGTAAGCCGGCAGGGCCCGCGGCTTACGATGCGGCGTATGCGCTACGCGATCTCACTCCCTCAGTTTTACTCTGATGGTGAATTCGATCCGGCCGAGTTCCGTAATTACTGCACTGGCGTCGAGCAGCTTGGGCTTTTCGAGAGCGCCTGGACGCAGGAGAACGTGCTGAGCGCCTCGCCGCAGCTCAGTCCGCTCGAGGTCATGACCTACGCGGCCGCGTGCACGGAACAGTTGCGGCTCGGCTGCGTGGTGTTCGTCTCGACGCTGCATCTGCCGGTGCACCTGGCGAAGAGCTTGGCGAGCCTGGATCAGCTCAGCCGCGGCCGGCTGGAGGTCGGCGTCGGCACGGGCGGTAAGTACAGGCAGTTCGCTGCGTTCGGTATGAGCCAGGAGCGGTATGTCGCCCGGTTCACCGAGGGAGTGCAGCTGATGAAGGCCCTGTGGACGCAGCCACGGGTCACGTTCGAGGGCGAGTTCTATCAGCTGCAGGTCTCGGCCATGGAGCCCAAGCCGCTGCAGAAGCCGTACCCGCCGTTGTGGTTCGGCGGGAACGGCGAGCCCGCGCTGCGACGGGCAGTTCGGCTCGGCGACGGGTTCTTCGGCGCCGGCTCGTCGCCGACAGTTAGATTTGCCGAGCAGGTCCAGGTGGTGCGCGCGGCGCTCGCCGAGTCAGGCCGTGACAGCGACTTTCCCATCGCCAAGCGCGTCTACATCCTGGTAGACGACAACACTCCGAGGGCGCGCGAGCGAATCAACACAGCTATGGAGCGGCTATACGGGCGGCGCGTTGCCGACATCGAGGCCGCCGCGATCGCTGGCAGCCCGGCCGACTGCGCAGCCGAACTGGCCAAGGTGGCTGCCGCCGGTGCCGAGCTGATCTTGTTCACGACGCTATTGGAGCCGGCGGAGCAGGCCGCGCGGCTGGCCGCCGAGGTGATCCCTCGGCTTGGCTAGTACGCCCCCGCGTGACGCGAGGCGCTGAGGCGGGACACAGATCATGGGTGCCGCGAAAAACGGCTTGCCGCGAGGAATCGCCAGACCAGTAACATTTCGCCCATGCCGGAGATCCAGCGCGTCCGCCTCGAGCACGCCCCGGCCCTGCTCGCGTTCGAGCAGGAGAATCGCGGCTACTTCGCCGCGTCGATTTCAGACCGCGGCGACGACTACTTCACGCATTTCGACGCTCGGCACCGCGACCTGCTCGCGCAGCAGGCTGCGGGTGTGCACATCTTCCACGTACTAGTGGAGGCCGACGGGGCCATTGTCGGGCGGATCAACCTGTACGACATCACCGAAAGTACAGCAGAGCTCGGATTCCGGATCGCCGAGAAGTCGGCCGGCCAAGGCCTGGCCCAACGCGCGGTCCAGCAGATCTGTGAGATCGCCGTCGCCGAGCTTGGCCTCACCGAGCTGCTGGCCGCTGCGGCCGTCGACAACCTGGCGTCGCGAGCCGTCCTGGCTCGGACCGGCTTTGTTCCCGTCGGCGAAACCGTACTCGGCGCCCGCTCGGCCATCACCTTCGCGCGAGCCCTGAGTTAGCGAGGCTGCCTCACAGGGCCGCGATGGCGGCAAGCGTCGCGAGCAGGAACGTAATAATCGCGAGCACACCATGCCCGGCCGGGACTAGTGGCCTCCAGCTCAATGCCACGTGCCTCGCTGAAGGCTGCCCCAGGTTGCGGTCCAGCAGCTCGTCGACCAGCAGCTGGCCGAGAACCTCGTCCTCCAGCGCTCGCTCGATCAAGTCGTCGGGCATCACGGCCGTCGGCTCCTCCGGTTTCGGGCGGCCGCCAGGGTAGGGCGTCCAGATGGTGACCGTCGAAATCCCGAGGCCGATTGCCGGCGCCATGAATCCGAGCGCGACCCAGGCGAAGATTCTCGTCCCGGAAGCCAGGAAGATGATCCAGCACAGCAGGCCGCAGAGATTCAGGCTGGCGTGCCCCACGAGGACTGGGAGAGACATGCCTCCGGCGCCGGCTGGCTGGCGCCGCGCCCGCGCCACGCCTCCGCTAGCTATCCAGCCGCGGACCATGATGGCGCCGAGGGCTTCGGTGGCGAGCCAGGTCCCCAGCGCGGCTAGGTCGAGGACCAAGCCCTTGGACATGGCTACGCAGTGGTCTCGGTCGGCTCGGGACCGCCTACCCGATGGAGTGCGCGGTCGGCGGGGCGAGCCAGCGCCGTGAGAGACAGTGCGCGGCGGTCCGGGACGAATGCGGCAAGAATCCGGAACGCACTATCAAGCAACAGCTCGCCCCGAGCTGGCCGGTCGCCACGCGTGGCTGACGGCTCGAGGGCGGGAGCAGCTGACGACGCCGCTAGGGCCGGGCCAGCGACCGGTGGCGCCAGTGCCGATAGCGGGAGGGCCGTGACCGCGGGATTAGTGACCGCTGCGAGAGCCGAATCGGACATCGGCCAGCCCTCCTAGGGACTCAGCCTGCTGAGGACACCGCCCTTATGGCCACTGCCTTAGTGGCCACAGACCTTCTCTGCTTCCACTCAATGAAACTACTCTGGCCATGCTCTCCAGAAGCACTCAGGATGCAGTCGTGACCATCATCCGGTGGTGATCGCTACGAAGAGGAAGTAGGTACTTATGCGCATCGGAACCGTCAGCGGTCGGCTGTGCATTGTAAGCGGCGGCGGCGCCGTCGACGTGCACGCAGCCAGCGACGGCAGGTTCGACTCGGACCCCGCAGCCATCTACCCGCGCTGGCAGGAGTTCACGGAATGGGCAGCGACGGCGTCCCTGCCGGAGCCGGTTGCGTTCGAGCCGGAGTCGCTCGGCTCACCATCGCCAGCGCCGCGGCAGGTCTATGGCATCGGCCTGAACTACAGCGACCACGTCGCCGAGTCCGGCTTCGCCAAGCCCGCCACTACTCCGCCGGTCTTCACGAAGTTCGCATCCTGCATCACGGGTCCGTACGGGGACATCACGCTGCCGCCTGGCGGCCACACCGACTGGGAAGTCGAGCTCGTGGTGATCATCGGCCGCACTGCCGCACGTGTGGCGGCCAGTTCCGCGTGGAGCTATGTGGCCGGGCTTTCAGTCGGGCAGGACGTGTCGGAACGGATCCTTCAGATGGCGACAGCTCCGCCGCAGTTCAGTCTCGGCAAGTCCTATCCCAGGTTCGGCCCAGTGGGCCCGTGGCTAGTCACGCTGGAGGAATTCGACAACCCCGACGACCTGGAGCTCGGCTGCCTGCTCAACGGCGAGCAGATGCAGAAGGGCCGGACGTCGCAGCTGATCTTCAGTGTGCCCGAGCTGATTGAACAGCTGTCGGCCGTGACTCCCCTGCTGCCGGGCGACCTGATCTTCACCGGCACACCAAGCGGCGTGGGACTCGGCCGTACACCGCCGCGCTGGCTCGCCTCCGGAGACGTGCTGACCAGCTACATCGAAGACATCGGCGAAATGCGCCACACATTCGTGGCCGGGTAGGAGGCATCGATGGGCCTGCACGGACTGCTGTCGGTCACGATCGGCGTGCCGAACGTCGAACAGACTTCGGCGTACTATGCCGACTTCGGGCTCACTCCGCAGGAGGACAACTGGTTCGCCACCGCGGATGGCGGCCGTCAGCTGCATATCGTGCCAGCGGCCACCCGCCGCCTGGTTGAGATGCGCGTGGCCGCCGATGACGCCGACGATCTCGCACGCACTGCCGGCAGCCTGGAGCGGATTGGGGTGCGGGCCGAGCTGGGTGACGCGGCGCTGGACACGGTCGAGCCGGTCACTGGCATGCGGGTGCGAGTGGAGATCGCGCCCCGCCTAGTGCAGGATCCAGTGGCTGCCACCCCGTACAACGGCCCCGGCCGGGTCGAGCGCCTTGCCCTGCGCGCGCCCGGATTCCTGCGCGAGGATCCTGTGCGCCCGCGCAAGCTCGGGCACGCCGTGCTGGGCAGCACAGACCACGAGACGAGCGCGTCGTTCTTTCACGATGGCCTCGGGTTCAAGGTCAGCGACCGGATCAAGGGAGCGGGCACGTTCATGCGGTGCTCCACGGATCACCACAACGTGCTCGTGCTCGGCGCTCCGGTGAACTTCCTGCACCACACCTCCTGGCAGGTCGAGGACATCGACGACGTGGGCCGGGGAGCGTTCGCGATGCTGGACGGCAACCCGGAGCGCCACGTGTGGGGTCTTGGTCGGCACTACGCAGGATCCAACTTCTTCTGGTACCTCAAGGATCCGGCTGGCAACTTCTCCGAGTACTACTCCGACATGGACTGCATCGTCGACGACCAGCTGTGGACGCCCGAGGATCTCGAAGGCGCCCGCGGCCTGTTCGCCTGGGGACCCCCGCCGCCGTCCTCGTTCCTGCAGCCTGACGACCTCGCCGCGATGATGACAGGAGCGCACGCCCCCCGGTAGCGGGAGAGCCCAGCGGGTCGGCCAGCGGCCTTATCTCGAATCGGGGTCGCGCAGGTTCCTCAGCTTGATACGACGCCGGACCTCCGTGCGCGGCTCGTCCAGGGCGATCGCCGCAGCGGGGAGCGTGGGCCGCGGCCGACGTGGCTCTCGGACGCCTGCCTCCGGCGGACGTGAGGGCCGCCTGCGGCGCAACAGGTCGCGGATCCATGCGAGCGCAGCGGTCAGCGCGGTACCCATAAGTCTGATTGTCCGCCCGGCGTCCGGTGGCCGTACACCGCTGGCCCTCAGTTTCTCCGTAGGCAGACAAGCGCGCATCGGTCGCGGCTCCCGGCAATGAGGCCCGCCGGTCCAGCGCCTTGCCGTCGCCAGTCTGCGTCTGGCTACTGTCTGCCCAGCTCGTCCGGCGGCCGCGCTGCTGCCGTCAAGTCGATGCCGGAGCCGACCGGCAGCGGGATGGGCAGGTGCAGCTGCGCCTCCCTGCTGGCGACTGTCTGTCCCTCGATGCTGATGCTGGCATCGACATCGAACGGCCCTGCGGTCGCTGCCACGAGCCTTCCCATGCGTACCACCGCGGTTAGCGACTTGACCTGGATCTCTAGCGACAGCGTCAGCGTTATGGTGGCGATCGCCGAGCCGTTGACGACGACGTCGATCTCCGGCTCGTCGTCGAGCGTGACCTGGTGTGGGCCGAGGTCAACGATTTCCTCGCCTCGCGGGTCGGTGAGCGTCCGCTCGCCCGCGGCCACCAGGGAGCGGTGCGCTGCCCATGCGTCCAGCAGTACCTGGCCGAGATCACGGTCGAGCAGGGCCGCGCCGATCGCTCCGACTTCCCTGACGGCAGCATCCATAGTCGCGTGCGCGAACCCGCCTAGGTGCTGCCGCACGTCCGCCGCCGCGTCGCTCGCCTGCAGGGCCACCGTAAGGTCGCCGTTGCCGAGCAGGAATCTCTGAATGGTGACCGGCTCTGTCGCTGCGTCGGGTGTCATGGGGGCATCTCCTCAACCCGCGGCACCGCCTTCGGGTGGCGGGAGTCAATGCGGATGGTCCAGGGTGGTCTGTCGGTCGTATCCTTGATGCGCATCCGTGGCGGAATCCGTGTTCTCGGGCGCACCTCGACGTGCCCGCCCGCCGATTGGAGCGGTTCAGGATTCTCTCCAGGCGTGGTGAGCCGATGCCGCCGCCGGCGTCGAGCGCCGATGATGACCGCCAAGCCGGCGACGACAGCGGCAAGCGTCCCGGCGATGATCGCGACCGGGCCGCTCGACCGGCTAGAACCCGACGGTGGCGGCGCCACCTGACTGGACGAACTGCTCTGCGCTGAGGAGCTGCTCTGCGCCGTAGAGCTGCCACCCGAGGTGACCGCGGCCGGGAAGGTCACCGACATGGCATTGATCGCGGTGAAGTCGTAGCTGTTCGTGCCTATTACGTAGACCGTGACGTACTTGATCTGCGCGGAGGACTCCGTGACCGACAAGGGTGCGACCGAGCGGGCTGCCACCGACTGCTGCGAAGCGGACGGAAGCAAGTTGTCGCCATTGCCATAGGCGTCGAGCTCGACAGTGACGTCGGAAGGGCCGCCGTTAACGACGGACATGCTGACGCTGTCTGCCGCAGCCGTTAGCGCAATCAGCGAGCCGTGGTAAAGGCCGTCGCCGAAGGTGCCGAGCAGCACCGCGTATTGCTGCTGCGTGGGATCCGTGTAGCCAGCAGGTGGGGCCTCGAGCTCCGCCGGGTTGCCCACGCCGGGCTGGAAGAGGACCTCGCCCGCGGTGACGCCGTTAGATGGAGTCGTGCTATCGGAGGCGGGCTGCGTGAAGCCGTAACAGATCGGGTAGCTGAAGACGACTCCATCGTTCTCGAACTGGTTGGTGACGGGGATGGCCTGGCCTGGCGTGGCCAGCGCAGTATCGCCGAAGTTGATGGTTGTGATCCCGGATAGTGAGGGTCCGCCGAGGGGCGGGCAAGCCCCGGAACCGGCTGCGCCACCAACCGCCGTGCCCCCGACGGCTGACACCGCGCCCGCTGACACCGCGTCGACTGACACCGCGACTGCTGACACTGCGAGTAAGGCCAGGGCGCCGAACGCAGCGGCCGCGAGCCGCCAGCCGACATCAGCTATGGCCGCCTCGCCCCACCGAGGATGCCGCATGTTCGCCCCGCCCGTCATCGCGCTACCAGGCTGAACTCAGCGCACCACGCAACCGGTCAAAAGACAATGGCTGTGCAGCGTCTCCAGCGCCGCGTCCGGCTGCGGGCGTCAACTTTGAGCCGATGGTGGATGCCAGCCCTTCGCCGCCTACCGCCGAGCCCGGCCCCCGTTTGCTATGAATTGCAAAGCGCGGATAAAGCGCGAATCCCTGGGCAGGTCGATGCGGCCGGCGAAGGCCGGTGCACATTGCTTCGAGAGGGAGCCCCAATGATCGTGCTCGGCATCATCTTGCTGCTGATCGGTTTCATAGCCAAGATCACCATTCTCTGGACAATCGGCATCATCGCGCTCGTCGTCGGGCTGATCCTGCTGCTCCTCGGTTCGATGGGCCGCGCCGTCGGCGGCCGCAGACACTACTGGTAAGCGAGGCGGGCCCGGCTGCGTCGCCGGGCCCCGCCCGCTTCTAGTCAGCAAGCGCCTCGCGGGCTGCGCGGCGAAGAAGCGGACGACCAGTTCCTCGTTCATGTTGGTCTCCCGTTTCTCAGCGCCTCTATGACGCGCTCGTAGCCCCAGCCACCGCTGACGGGCATCGGGAACACGACCGGCAAGTCCACCCCAGCCGCCCGGTACTCCGCCAGCATGCGGGCGCAGGCGCCGTCATCGCCGTGCGCAACGAACGCGTCCGCGACGCGCTGGGGAACCTGCCGCCCGGTTCGGTCGCCGGCCAGCACCCGCGCGCGCACCATCTCCAGTTCCGCAGCGTCGGCGTGCTCGCCAAACAGGCGGCCGACCGCCGGGTGCAGCACGTAGCGCGGCACGACTTCGCGCGCCGCGGCGGCGGTGGCGACCGGGTCGTCGCCGAGGCAGGTGTGCACGACGCAAGCGATCTCGACGGCACCGGCGCCCCGCCCGGCCGCCATCGCCGCGGCGCGCACCAGGCCCGCTGCCCGTCCGGCCTGCGCGGGCGACATGAGGTTCAGGATGACACCATCGGCGATCCGGCCGGCCAGCTCAAGCATCCGCGTCCCGAGCGCGGCCAGGTAGATCGGCAGATCTCGGCGCACCGGCGGACTGTCCAGCGGCACCATCCCGGTGCGGAACTGCTGACCGGCAAAACCTGTCGGGTCACCGGCGAGCACGGCGCGCACAACCGCCACGTATTCGGCCACCATTCCAAGCGGAGGGAACGGGGTGAGTCCGAAGCGACCGTTCATCACATCGTTCGCCACGCCCAGCCCGAGCAAGAACCGGCCATCGGACGCCTGATCCAGCTGTGCCGCCGTCTTGGCTGCGAGCACAGGTGGCCGCAGCGCGGCGTTGGCTATGGCCGTGCCGACCCTGACTGTGCTCGTCGCGGCGATGACGGGATGACACAGCGCGAGCGCGTCGCCGTGGCCTTCGGCGATGAAGACCGAGTCAAACCCGGCGGCTTCGGCCGCTGCGGCCAGTCGGCCGATTGCCGGCGCCGCGAGACCGCTGTGTGACGCGATGGAGAGGCCGAGCGGCTGGGACCGCCCGGCCCCTGGCGGCCCGGCCCCTGGCGGCCCGGCTCCTGGCCGCCCGGCTCCAGGTAGCAGCGTCACGACAGCACCTGCTCACCACCGGCGAGCCGCAATCGCAGCTCGCGCTTTAGTACCTTGCCCGTCGTCGTGCGCGGCAGGGTATCGCTGAACTCGATCGTCTTCGGGCACTTGAAATGAGCCAGGCGGGCCCGGCACCAGTCCGAGATCTCTGCCGCCGACGGCGGCTCACCCTCTGCGGGGATGATCACGGCGTGCACGGCCTCGCCCCAGGTGGGATCGGGGCGGCCGACCACCGCTACGTCGGCCACGGCAGGGTGATCTGCAAGCACCGCTTCGACCTCTGCCGGGTAAATGTTCTCCCCGCCGCTGATGATCATGTCCTTAGCCCTGTCCAGGATGTAGAGGTAGCCGTCCGCGGTCAGGCTGGCGATGTCCCCGGTGCGGTACCAGCCCCCATCGGCAAAAGCGGCTGCGGTGGCCTCCGGGTCGGCCCAGTAGCCGGCGAACAGGCACTCGCCGCGGATCAGCAGCTCACCTGCCGCGTCGACGGGCAGGTCACGGCCGTCCGGATCGACGATGCGGACCTCCCAGCCGAAGGAAACGCGGCCCGCGCTGGCCAGCCGAGGGTTCCCCGGCTCATGGTCCTCCGGCGCCAGCAGGCTGATCATGCTCTGACTCTCGCTATTGCCGTAGATCTGCCGGAACCGGCAGCCGAACGCCTCAGTCGCGGCCGTCAGCGAGGCGGGCGTGATCGGCGCAGTGCCGTAGGCGATCTCGCGCAGGCTGGACAGGTCTGGATTGTCCCGCTGGCGGATCTCGGCGACGAGCATGTCGATGAGTGACGGCCCGGCGGTGAAGAACTCGATCCGGTCCCGCTGGATGGCATCGATCACCGCCGCAGGGCTGAACGCCGTATGGATGTGCACGGTTCCCGCGGTCAGCAGGGCCTGGAGGCACTGGCCTAGTCCACCGAGATGGAACAGCGGCAAGATCTGCAGGTGATGCGAACCCGCGACCTGGTCGCCGATCTCGATCGCGAAGTCAGCCACGCTCATCATGAGTGCGCCGTGGCGGAGCGGGATCGCCTTGGCCTTGCCGGTCGTGCCGCTGGTGTGAACGAGAGCCAATGTGTCATCGCCCGACAGCCGCGGCCGCGGCGGGAGCGGGCCCGTCAGCGCGCCGCCGTCCAGCCAGCCGGGCGGAACGGGGCCGCCACCGCCGATCGCTGTCCTGATGACCGGGACATCCCCCACGAGGCCGGTGAACTCGGCGTCTGCGGCGATCGCGGCCGGTTCCACGAGCGCCAGCACCTCGGTCAGCTCGCGGGCGGACAGCCGCCAGTTGACGAGGGCAGGTGTTGCGCCTGCGCGCAGCAGCGCGAACGTCTGGACCAGGAAGTCCGCGCTGTTCTTCGCCACGATGGCGACCACGTCGCCGGGACCGACGCCAAGCGCTGCCCATCCGCCGGCCCGGCGCTCGAACTCGGTGCGGAGCTCGGCGTAGGTGTACCTGTCTCCCCTGTCGTCAGCTAGCGCCGGCAGGTTGGGATGCGCGGTAGCGCGCCACTCGAGCACGTGTATCCAGCTCTGCATGGCATCGTCCCTTTCGCCGAAGGTCGTATCGTTGCAGATGTGTCTTCCGCCAGGCAGACCCTGGCTTGAAGCATTTGTTGAAGTTTGATCCGGTTGCTGTCCTTAGCGGCGATATGCTCGCCGCATGTCACAGGCCCCACTCGACGGACAGGGCGTACCGCCCGAGATCGAGGACTATCTCATCGGCCTGTACGCCCGGGCCGGTCAGCTGGGCGGATCTATCGGCGGCATCGCGGCGGGCGCGGTTGGCGGGCCTGGCGCGGCTGCGGCCGGATCTCGCGGCGGCGCCAGAGGCGGCGCTCGAGGCGCGGCGAGGCTGAAGACCAAGGTCGAGAGCCATTCCGGCGAGGCCCGCGGCACTCGGGCGGAGATCACCGCCCGGCTCGCGGCGGCGTTCCCGAAGGCCGTGCCGCTGCCAGCCGCTGACCGGGTACGGATCGCCGTGCCGCTCGGCCTGACGGGCCTGCAGCAGATTGTCATCGACCTGATGTTCGGGTCCGCGCTGGACGGCACAGATGGGCCGCGGGTGCTGATCACCCTGTGCGGTTACGGCAAGGAAGGCATCATCAACCGCAAGCCCACGCGTACCGTGACCGATCAGGCCTGGGCCGCGGTGACCACGGCCAGCTAGCCGCAGTCCAGCACAGCCCGCTCCAGCACCGGCCAGTCCAGCACTAGCCACGAGCGGCTACCCAGGCGGCGATCAGGTCAGCCGCCTGCGTCCGGGCGCCATCCGGTTCCTGCAGGTAGTGATCGGCCTTGATGTACTCGAGCCGCTTGTCCGGCGCGGCCAGCGCGTCGTAGAGGGCGCAGGCGTCGCTGTCGTAGACGCAGGCGTCGGCGGTCGCGTGGATCACCAGCGACGGCAGCGTGATCCGCGCCAGGTGCGGCGCGGCGATGCACTGGGATGTACGCAGGCTCCACATCGACAGCCAGCTGCGCAAAGTGCTGACTGTGCCGACGCCGAAGACGCCGTAGTTGGCCTTCTGCGGATCGCCGAGGTAACACCAGTTCGGACGGCGGTCCGACGGCTCGATCGCCGGATCCATCATCCGCAGGTCGGCCCAGCTGCGCGAGACGATGAACAGCCGGTCCCGCGCCCGCGTGGTCGCGAGCGCATCGAGCTGAGCCAGCGCCCAGTCGGTGATGCGCTCGTTGCGGGCCTGCTGGGCCGCTCGGTAGCGAGCCTGGAACTCGGCCGAGTACGGCGGGCCGTTCTCGGCGTTAAACGGGTCCAGGGATGGATCGGCCGTGAGCGGATCACTCTCGTCGGTGACCGACGGATCCAGCCAGGCTGTCAGCACCTCTGGCCGGCCGGAGTGGGCGGCGAGCGCGACGAACAGGTCGCACGGCGGCAGGCTCTCGATCGCGGGTACCGGCCGCATGCCGGTCACGGGCCGGACGTTCGGCTCGATGGCCTGGGACTGATAGGCGGACATCAGCGAGCCGCCGCCAGAGTTGCCGAGCAGCACGATGCGGTCCGCGCCCGCCTGCTCGCGCAGCCAGCGCACTCCCACACCGATCTCCGCGAGCGCGTGATCGAGCAGGAAGTGAGCCTCGTTCCCGCGGAATCGGGTGTTCCAGCCGAGGAACCCGTAGCCGCGCTCGGCCAGGTAGCTCGCGAGGTAGTGCTCGGAGAAGTCCACGTTGTAGTGCGTGGCGATGAACGCCGTGCTCGGATGCGCGCCTGCGGGGCGGTGGTAGATGCCCTGGCACGGGTGACCGCCAGCGCCGGCCCGGCCGACGATGGGCGACGGCAGGCCGACGAACTCCCTGACTATCTCGGTCACCGGCCGCTCCCAGTCACGACGTGCCTATGGCAAACGTGCCTATGGCAAAGAAGTGAAACTGAGTTTAGATTTAGTTCTGGGATTTGCGCCAGGCCCCGAAGTCCTTGCGGAGTGGCCGAACAGGAGGTCGTCATGGAGTGGCGGAACGAGGAGTTCGACCTCGGCGGTGTCAATCACCTCGCGCTGGTCTGCTCGGACATGAAGCGGACCGTCGAGTTCTATACACAGGTGCTCGGGATGCGGCTGATCAAGACGATCGACCTGCCCGCCGGGTCTGGCCAGCACTTCTTCTTCGACATGGGTGGCGGCAACGCGCTGGCCTTCTTCTGGTTCCCGGACGCGCCCGATCCAGTGCCGGGGGTATCCGCCCCGGTCACAGTGCCAGGGCTCGGCGAGTGGACAAGCGCGGTCGGGTCGATGAACCATGTCGCGTTCAACGTGCCCGAGGAGCGCTTCCTGGATTACCGGGCCAAGCTCAAGGCCAAGGGCGTGCTCGTCAGTCCGATCCTCGACCACGACGACAGCGAGTTCGGCGTGGCACGCGAGCTGCATCCTGGCGTCTTCGTCCGCTCGTTCTACTTCCAGGATCCGGACGGGATCCTGCTGGAGTTCGCCTGCTGGCGCCGCGTCATGGGCCAGCCGGGTGACGTCCGGCACGAGCCCAAAACGGCCGCCGACCGCACCGGCGTGCGAGTCTGACGGTTGCTCTCGCTGATCCATGTGCTGGAGTGGCGGGCCGCGGTCACGCCAGACACTGTGGCACTAACCGATCACCTAGGCGCCGAGCCCAGCTCATCGGCTTCGCCCGCGAGCAGCTCGCCGGGTTCAAGTGCCCGACCGGGGTGACAATGGTCGAGGCGCTGCCGCGAAACGCCACCGGCAAGGTCCTGCGCGCAGCACTGCGCGAGCCGTTCTGGGCCGGCCGGGACCGGCGCGTCTCGTGACTGCGCATCTGGCGCCGGGCCGGCCTGCGAAGGCGACGCGGAAGGGCCGGGAGACCGATGAGGCGTTCCGGGACGCGGCCCGCTTTGTCTTCGCCAGGGACGGCTACCTGAACGCCAGGATCAGTGACATCGCCGCCGCCGCGGGCCGGTCAGTGGCGTCGTTCTACAACTACTACGACACCAAGGCCGACCTGCTGATCGCGCTGGCGGAGGAGTTCCACGCCGAGGCTACCGCCATGGCCGTGCTCCCCTACCGTGCTGGCCTGTCGCACGAGGAGGCGCTCCGCGAGGCTGTGGCCGGCTTCTGGCGAACGTACGCCAAGCGGCGCGGCGAGCTCATCGGCATTTTCCAGGCCGCGATGATCGAGGGCCGGTTCCGCGACCGCTGGCTGGAGCTACGCGGCGAGGCCGTCAGCCGCATTGCCGCCCAGGTCCGACGGGCACAGTCGGAGGGGTTCTGCCCCGGCGTCGATCCCGTACTCACCGCATCGGCATTGTCCGCCATGCTGGAGCACTTCTGCTACATCTGGCTAGGCCAGGGCGGCGAGAAGGACGTGCCGTTCGACGACGAGCGCGCGCTGGACGCGCTGGCCACCATCTGGGTCAAGGCTGTCTACTGGCGGCGTTGATCCGGTGCCGCCTCATCTGGTGCCGCTTGATCTGGTGACGCTTGATCCGGTGACGCTTGATCCGGGCACAACAGGGCGGCGAGCTGCGCCGGGCTGATATTGCCGCCGCTGCACACGATTGTGACATTCCGGCCGGCGAATCTCGCCGGCTCGGCCAGGACCGCAGCGAGCGCCGCCGCACCGGCTGGCTCGACCAGGTTGCGCGTCTTCTCGATCATGATCCGGGTCGCCTGCGCGAGATCGGCGTCGGAGACGAGCACGAAGTCGTCGAGCAGGTCGCGCATGATCTGCTGCGGCAGCTCGAACGCGGTCCGAGTGGCCAGGCCCTCGGCGAACGTGCTCGTGCTGTCCTCCACTAGCGTCCCGGCTCGCCAGGACTCGTATGCGGCCGGCGCGGCCGCGGACTGCACGCCGACGACCTCGATCGATGGGCGGACTGACTTGGCCACGATGCATGTGCCGGCTGCGCCGCTGCCTCCGCCGACCGGCACGACGATGACCTCGGCGTCTGGGCGCTCGGCCAGGATCTCCAGCGCGTACGTGCCGACGCCGGCGATGAGATCGGGCTCGTTCCCGGAATGGATGTAGCGGTAACCGTGCTCCGCAGCCTGCTTCTCACATTCCTCGCGCGCATCGTCGAAGTCGCGGCCGTGGAAGACGATCTGCGCGCCGAGCGCGCGCATGGACTCGACTTTCACGGGGTTGGCGTTCTCGGGCACGAAGATGATCGCGCGCACACCGAACAGCTCGGCTGCGTAAGCGACGGACTGGCCGTGGTTGCCCGTCGAGGCCGAGGCGACGCCGCGCTCGCGCTCGGCGCCGCTGAGCTGAGCGATCAGGTTGACGCCGCCCCGCACCTTGAACGCCCCGACCGGCAGGTGGTTCTCGTGCTTCACCCGCAGCCGCACGCCGGTGAGCGTATCCAGGGCGGGATAGCGATACAGGGCCGTCGGGCGCAGGTACGGGGCAATGCGATCGCGTGCCGCCAGCACGTCGACCAGGTCCGGGATGTCCATTGCGGTCATGATCTGGTTCTACCACGGCGTCAGCGGTGGCCCGGTTCGCTCCGTGGCCGCCCGGCTAGCTCCGTGGCCGCCCGGCGGCATCCCTCGCGATCCGGAAGTCACGAGCCTGCCCGCAGCCGCGCGGCGATGCTCAGGACGAACTCGGTCGCGTCCTCCGCCGGCGGCTGGTCCGGCTGCTCGCCGCGCTGCTGTGCGAGCGCGCGCCTGATGATGCCAGCCGGCCCGCTGCCATCTCGGAGGGCGGTCTCGCCCCCGGCGATCTTTGCGACTATGGCGCCGTCGGCCAGGTAGACAAGGGCTCGGCACGCGTTCAGCACGGCGTAGCGTTCGGCCGCGTTGGCTAGCCCCCAGCTCAGTTCATCGGCGAGGTAGCCGAGCACGTCGGGGCGCGGAATGGGTCCGATGAGCTCGCGCGGAGACGGGCCGAGGACGGGATGCCCAGCAGCACGGCACACGGCATAGTGCATGAGCAGGTCGCGGTCACCGGGTGCCGCGTCGTTCGGCGCGACGATGTGCGGGGCAGCCACCGGCCCGGCGACGACATGCCGCAGGTAGGGCCAGGGCGGAGCGGGATAGCGCGCCGCGGCCGCGCCGACGATGCTGGCCTCCAGGCCGGGCGCCGGGCACTGCGGGCCGGCAGCCACGATGGCCAGTGCCATCGAGTCCGCGGTCGCGTCGCCAGTGTCATCCGCCGCCACGACGAGGACGTCCACGTCGCTGCGGCCTGGCACCCAGCCGCCAAGCACAGCCGATCCGTGCAAGTACACGGCGAGCAGCTTCCCGTCGGCGCAGTCGGCAAGGTAGTTGGCCAGCCGCTGCGCGCACGCGAGCGCTTCCTCCATGGCTCCAGTGTCTCGCGGGCTCCGCGGCATGACGTTGTAGGCGTTCGGCGGGCAGCCGCGCCCGAGTTCACCTGGTTTGTCCCCGCCGAACTCCTACAACCAGGCGATTAGCCCTTCGAACGCCTACAACGTCGAGTGGCTGAGCGGAGAGAGTTGAACGGACAGTGTTGTTGAGCGGACCGTGTTCAGCGCCCAGAGCGGACGCAGCGGAACGGTGCTGAGGCACATGCCGACGCGACTCAGGCCAGGTGCACGTACTCGTAGTCGAACGGCTTGCCGTTGATGCCGTTGCGGGGCGGCGCGATCCAGGCAGCGATCTTGCCGCGCTCGTGCACCGGCTGCATCAGCGAGCGAACGTGGGTCTTGTCCACGTCGGTCGGCAGCCAGGCGGCCTTGCGCCGATCCCACTCGTCGGCGGACAGCACCTCGCCGTCGGGCGTCGCCTCGATCCCCGCGAACGCGCCCACCTTCCGGTTGAACGCGATATGCGGAAGCTTAAGCCGCTGGGGCAGGCCAGCCTCGGCAAGGATCTTGTTCCACCGGTTGACGCCGCTCTGGCAGTCGGAAATGTACTCGCGCCTCAGGTCCGTGTTGAGCCCGACGAGCGCCGACACCTCGGTCTGCGTGACCTCCCCGTCGATGAGGGCGTCCACCATGATCGCGTCATCGGTGAGCTTGTGGTCGTCGCTCCGCCGGAGTTCACTCCAGCGTCCCTTCAGGCCGGCGGTGTAGTAGTTGGCCACGTTGGTCGACGTCTCGCCGCCGAACAGGTCCAGCGACACCGAGTAGTGGAAATTCAGGTACTTCTGGATCACGTCCAGCGGGATCGCGCCGCGCGTGGCGATCTCGCCGCCGTCGTCGGTGTCGTGCTCCGCCATGAGCTGCGCCGTGCGCTCCACCACCCGGTCGACGCCGGTGGTGCCGACCATCATGTGGTGCGCTTCCTCCTTGAGCATGAACTCGCACGTGCGCGACAACGGATCGAACGCCGACTCTTTCAGCGTGCCGAGCTGGTACTTGCCGTCCCGGTCGGTGAAGTACGTGAACATGAAAAACGAGAGCCAGTCTGGCGTCTCCTCGTTGAACGCGCCCAGGATCCGCGGCGATTCGGCGCTGCCGGAGTTGCGGTGGAGCAGCTCCTCGGCTTCCTCGCGGCCATCGCGGCCGAAATACGCATGCAGCAGGTACACCATCGCCCACAGGTGCCTGCCTTCCTCGACATTCACCTGGAACAAGTTCCGCAGGTCATACAGGCTCGGCGCGGTCGCACCGAGGTTGCGCTGCTGCTCGACCGATGCGGGCTCGGTGTCGCCCTGGATGACGATCAGCCGCCGTAGCTCCGACCGGTACTCCCCCGGCACCTGCTGCCAGGCTGGCTCGCCCATGTGCTGGCCGAACCCGATGCTCCTGCCGGGGTCGCGCTCGGCCAGGAAGATGCCCCACCGGTAGTCGCGCATCGGCACGTGGCCGAAGTGCGCCCAGCCCTCGCGGCCGACGTTAACCGCGGTACGCAGGTAAACATCCCGCGTCGGCAGCGTCGGCCCCATCTCCTGCCACCAGTTCAGGAAGTTCGGCTGCCAGGACTCCAGCGCGCGTTGCAGCCGCCGGTCATCGCGCAGGTCGACGTTGTTGGGGATCTTCTCGGTGTAGTCGGCACTAGTCGTCATCGCTCAGACTCGCTTCCTGTCGAAATCTGCCCGCTGGCCCGTGCCGTACCTGCGCAGCGCCCCGTCCGGGCCTGCGGCGTTCGGTCGGTTGAAGATCCAGTTCTGCCACGCCGTCAGGCGGCCGAAGATCTTCGTCTCCATCGTCTCCGGCCCGGCGAACCGGTAGTTAGCCTCCAGCCCGGTCAGCGCGTCCGGGCTGAAGCTCGACCGTTCCTCCATTGCCACCCGGATCTCATCGGCCCAGTCAATGTCGTCCGGAGCGAACGTCACCAGCCCGAGGTCCGCGGCCGCCTGCGCGTCCAGCGGCTCGCCGACTCGTGCCCTGACTGCGTCCAGCCCTGCTTCGTCCCCGCAGAACCGGGTCTCCAGCCGGCTGAGGCCGTTGCCCATCGGCAGCGGGCCAAGGTTGGCGGAGCCAACCACGATCAGGGCGGGAACGGGGTCTGCTGCCGGATTGTCGCTTGCAGCACGGGCGTCCGCGTCCTCGAACACCCCTGACAGCATGAACGACCGGTCGGCGGCGAGCGCGAGCTCGAGCACCGAGCCCGCGAAGCAGCTGCCAGGCTCGATCAGCGCGATCAGGCTGCGGCTGGTGACGTCGAGCCGCTTCAGCGTGCGCTTGTAGTAATGCACGATCTCGCTGGCCAGCCAGTCGTCGGCGTTCTTGAGCAGCAAGTCGTCCCAGCCGAGCACGAGGTCGTCGTTGCCTGTAGTACGCAGCATCCATGTCCCGAGCTCTGGCTCGTTGGTGCGCAGGTCAAGGATGAGGTCGTCGAGCTCGCGTGTCATCGCGAGCGGCCAGCTGTCGGCGCCCAGCTCATGCAGGCCGGCAGCGTCGGCCGGCGCGGCAACATCAGGACCGGCGACGGTGATCTCGACGGCGCCAGCGTCACGATCGAGCCGCCCGGTCACGAACCGGTATTTGATCGAGTCCGCATCCCTGGCCCTGGCGAGCGGCGTGAGCGCAACCCCGCGGGCGTTGGTCGGCCGGTGCGACCGCTCGGCGAGCTCGGCCGCACGCGCCGCCACCGCGTCATCCCACGATGGCCGCGGCTCCACCTCGTCGACGAGCCGCCATCGCACGGCTTTGCGGCCGCTAACCCCTTCAGCCCTCGTCGCGAAGTAGTCGGCGATATCGCGCCGCACGTGCCGCTTGTCGGTGACCCTGGTCAGGCCGCCGGTACCCGGCAGCACACCGAGCAACGGCAGCTCGGGCAGCGAGACGACTGAAGACCGGTCGTCCACCAGCATGATGTGGTCGCACGCGAGCGCGAGCTCGTAGCCGCCTCCTGACGCCGTCCCGTTCAGTGCCGCGAGCCAGATCTGGCCCGAGTTCGCTGTCGCGTCCTCGATCCCGTTGCGCGTCTCGTTCGTGAACTTGCAGAAGTTCACCTTCCACGAGTGTGAGGCGCTCGCGAGCATCTTGATATTGGCGCCTGCGCAGAAGATCTTGTCCCGCCCGCTGGTCAGCACGACGACGCGGACCTGTGGGTGCTCGAACCGCAGCCGCTGGACTGCGTCGTACAGCTCAATGTCCACGCCGAGGTCGTAGGAGTTGAGCTTCAGTTCGTACCCGTCGGAAAGTCCGCCGTCCTCGGCAACGGCCAGCTTCAGCGTTGCGACCTGGCCGTCGATAGCGAGCTGCCAGTGCCGGTAGTGCGCTCCGTCGACCTGGAAATCGACACGGGCAGGTTCGCTCATCACCCTCACACTGTGCAGTCTAAGCTCTACACTAAATCATGTCTACGTCACCAGAGCGTAGAATAAATCGGGAAGCAGAGAGGCCGATGTCCGTCCTAGCGCAACCAGATCCAGACCCCGGTGAGCCCCCTGCCGCGATGTCCCGGCGGGACGCCGCGGGATCCTCAAGCGCCCGCGGCCTCATCTTCACGATCCTCGGCGAGTACGTACTGCCCGCCGGCGGGACGGTCTGGACCTCGACGGTCATCGAGACGATGAGCCGGCTCGGCGTGGAGGAGAAGGCGACCAGGCAAGCGCTCATGCGCGTCGCGGCAGATGGCTGGCTGACGGCTGAGCGGGTCGGACGCCGGACCCGCTGGCGACTCACGCCGAGCGCCGACCGCCTGCTGACAGAGGGGTCGGAGCGCATCTACGGCTTCGGGACCCGACGCGGCGGCTGGGACGGCACCTGGCTCCTGGTCTTGGCACGGACCCCGGAAGCAGAGCGGCCGGCCAGGCACGTGCTGCGCAGCCGCCTGACTGGCGCCGGCTTTGGCAGCCCGGCGCCGGGCATCTGGGTGAGCACGCACGCCGGGCGGCTCGGCGAGGTGGAGCGAGCGCTGGCCGAGGCCGGGCTAGCCAGGGAGGCGCAGATCTTCCGCGGCACTCACGCCGACGGGCAGCTGCCAGTTCTCGTCAGTCAGGCCTGGGATCTGGCGGCACTAGGCCGCATGTACGACGACTTCATCGCTGCGTTTGCCACGGCGGCCCCCGGAGATCCGCTCGCTGCCGTGGTGGGGCTGGTGCATGCGTGGCGCGGCTTCCCGTGGACGGACCCCGATCTGCCGAGCGAGCTGCTGCCGCCGCATTGGCCCAGGCCGCGTGCAGCGACGCTCTTTCGCCGCCGCCACGCTCAGTGGGCCGCGGCGGCGACGGAATCCTGGCAGGAGATTAGTGCTCGTTAGACCGCAGTCGTCTCCAGAGCAGCCAGCCCGGACACGTCCACGCAGTTCATCTCGGCCCGCCGGACGACGACCATAAGCACGGTCGTGCAGGTGCGGCACCGCATCACGGTGCCGGGCGCCTCAAGATAGACAACGGTCTCGGCTACAGGCCCAATCGCGCCGCAGTTGGCGCACCTCCCGGTGGCGGCCGTCATCTCGATGCCAAAGATCTCGTGCAGCAAGCCGCCGATCGCGTTGCCGTCGAGCGCGTCCATCACGGTCCTCCCACTCCACCGAATCGTTCGGTCTTGACCCGGTTCGCCGGATACCCGAGGCCGACGAGAGCCGATGCGACGTTTTCCACGAACGCTGTCGGGCCGCATACGTAGGCGATTGGCTGCTGGGCTGAGGGCCATGCGACGTCGCGCAGCAGCGCATCGGTGACTCGGCCGGAGTGCCCAGTCCAGCCTTGCGGCTGCTGCCGCGTCAGCGTATAGAGAAGCTCGACGCCATCATGAGTCGCGTCTAGCTCGGCGCTATAGATCACATCCGGCAGCGACCTGGCTGAATACAGCAGCCGGGTTGGTGTCGTGCTGCCGATCTGAGCCCGGTGCCGCAGAATCGACCGGAATGGCACGACGCCCGAGCCGCCAGCCACTAGCAGCAGCGGGCTCGCGGGGTCCTGCCACGGCCAGACGAAGTAGCCACCGATCGGGCCGCGAATCTCGAACTCGTCGCCAGCCACAACCTCTTCGGTGAGATAGGGCGAGACCTCGCCGTCCTTCAGTCGCTCGACCGTGATGGCGACCGGCTCGCCAGGCGCCGAGGCGATCGAGTAGGAGCGCTCGGCCACATAGCCGTCCTCGGCCGTCAGGCGTACGTCCAGGTGCTGGCCAGCCTGGTGCCCCGCCCAGTCGGGAACATGGAGCTCAAGCGTCCGGACCGTGGCGGTCTCGTCAGTCATCGACCCGACGGTGGCAACCTGCCAGGTCAGTCGCCCGCGTACCGCTGTTCCCGCCATGGGTCTCCGTAGTTGTTGTAGCCGTAGCGCTCCCAGAAGCCGGGCTCATCCGCGCTCAGCAGTTCCAGACCGCGCACCCACTTCGCGCTCTTCCAGAAGTACAAGTGCGGGACTAGCAGCCGGGCCGGGCCGCCGTGCTCAGGCTGCAGCGGCTGGCCGTCGTATCCGAAGGCAATCCACGCCTGGCCGCCCATGATGTCCGCGATGGGCAAGTTAGTGGTGTAGCCGCCATCGCTGAACGCCAGCACATACCTAGCCTGATGCTCGACCTGTGCCAGCAGCGTGTCGATCGAAACGGCTTGCCACGTCGTATCCAGCTTTGACCACTTCGTCACGCAGTGGATGTCAGTCGTCACGTCCTCGGCCGGGAGCGCGCGCATCTCGTTCCAGGTCCATGACTTGGTCGTGTCGCCAGCCTGCCGGATCGAGAACGACCAGTTCTCCACTGGCGTGTGCGGCGTCGGCCCGGCAGATAGCACGGGGAAGTCGGTCGTGACGTACTGGCCCGGCGGGACCCGGGCCTTGTCAACCTCGGACTCGCGGTGACGGCCGTGGAAGCCGCGCGATATGGGACTCATGGCTCTATCATCCCCGAGCGGCTGCTCCGCTACTCGCCGAGCATAGACATCAGCTTGGTCACCGTCGCCCAGTTGCGGGCCGTACCTGCGGACTGGACCTTAGAGCGGGCGAGCACGGCGGCCAGGTCGCTGCGGCCAAGGCCGTCAGGCGTACGCAGGAACAAGGTCCGCCCGACTACCGCGGCGTCGTCCCGGCTACCTGCTGCCCTGGCTTGCTCGACCGCCGCGGCGACGGCGGCGATGTCGTCCTCATCCACTACGTCCCGACGGAACACGGCATGCAGGCATTTATGGTTCGCTTCGGCAGGGAACGGGTTGTCCTTGATTACTTGCGCCAGATCGCGGCCTGACATCACCACGACGGCGGGCCGCACGCCGAGCCGGGTCGCGATCTCGGTTTCCAGCGTGTCAGCGATGCTTGTCACATCGGTGCCGGGGCACGTGAACAGCAGGTTGCCGCTCTGGATGTATGTGGCGACCTCAGAGTGCCCGAGCGTGGCGGCAACGTCGCGAAGATCGGTCATGGCCACCTTGTTGCGACCACCGACATTGATGCCACGCAGGAGGGCGAGATATCGGGGCATTGCCCGAGTCTGGCATCTGCTGGAGATCGCGCACAGATGCACCCAGTGGCTCACAGGCGCGGCGGCAATTCGGCGCGCACAATGTGACGCGCGTCTCCACCTGGTCTCCACATCGACTGGGTCCCGGCTTCACCTCGCAGGTGTTAAGTAGTGAGAGTCCAGGGGGCAAGTGGGAGGACTGACCGTGCGCAGTGCATATTCCAACCATCACGTAACTACGTCGAAGGCTGGGGCTTCGCGCAGCGCTGTGACGTCGACAGACGTCACCAGTGAGCTTGGCAGCCTTGACGCGCCGGAGATGCCAGCGCACCTTGCGGCTAAGGTGACTGCCGCTATAGCCGTCGAGTCGGCCCGGCGGCAGTTCACTACTTTCCAGTAGCTACCTTCCGGCAGTTGCTATCTGCGGCTGCATCTCCGCTACATGTCAGGCGCGCGCCAGGCATAGCGTCATCCGAGTACCGACTCCCAGCTCGCTGTCGGCGTTGAGACTCCCGCCGTGTGCACGAGCTATCTCGGCGGCGATAGCCAGGCCAATGCCGCTGCCGGAAGTCTCGGAGGCGCGCCGTCCCCGCCAGAACCGGTCGAATATGCGCGGCAGCTCCGCGGCGGGGATGCCGATGCCGCTGTCCGTCACGTGCAGGATGGCCTCGTTGCCAACGACGCCCGTGTCGATCCTGACCTGGCCGCCGGGCCGCGAGAACTTCAGTGCATTGGTGAGCAAATTGGTCACCACCTGATGCAGCCACCGCGGATCGGCCAGGACTTCGGTCGGCTCCAAATCTCGCTCGAGCGCGATGCCTGTCGCGCTGAACCGCCCAGCCAGGCTGTCGGCCGCGGTGGCGGCGATGTCAGCCAGGTCGCTCGGGCGCCGCTCTAGCTGAAGTACCGCAGCGTCGGCGGCGGCAAGCATCTGCAGGTCGTCGACCATCCGGGCGAGCCGCAGGACCTCGTCCCGCAGCGAGCTGAGCTGCTCGGGCGTTGCTTCCACGAAGCCGTCGACGAGCGCTTCGTGGCCGGCCTGCAGCACGGCAACCGGGGTCCGGAGTTCATGCGCGACGTCGGCTACGAGGTCCCGGCGGACCTGCTCGTTTCGCGCGAGCATATCGGCCATCTGATCGAGCGCGGTGGCCAGCTCGCGCAGCTCACCTGGCGCGCGGACCTCCCCGACCCGCGCAGTCCGCTTGCCGCTCCCCATTGCCCTGGTCACCGAGATGATCTTCGCGACCGGCTGGGTCAGCCGGCGGGCCATGAAGATCCCGGACAACAACGAGAGCAGGATGGCCAGTCCGGCCGCGGCGGCGACTGCCCGGACCAGCGCGATGCGCAGAGCGTGGTCCGCGCTGCCAAGGCCCGACCCGCTGAATCGGACGACTACGGTGCCTACGCGCTGGGCATCGAAGACCACTGGGGCGGTGAACTGCGGCATTCCTACCAGGGTCGGGAACCCCGCGGAAGTCGTGACCAGCGACCCGTTCTCGTCGAGTATCTCCGCCTCGACGCCGGCGCGTGAGGCGAGGTCCAGCGTCGGTGATAGGTCCGCACCGTGCCAGCTGGACTGCTGAGCCCAGCTTGCGGCCGCCGCTTCGGCGATTGCCTGGGTCAGGTCGGTCCGCTGGTGGGTGACGAGGTGGCCGACGTCTGACGCGGCGAAGGCCACGGTCAAGCCCGTGACCAGGGCGATCGCGGCCAGGGCAAGGCCGAGGAAACCCATGGCGAGGTGCACGCTGAGGGAGTCGGTCCGTGGTCGCCGCGGGCCTGGCGGCATGTCAGCCTGCGGCGCGGCGTGCCCGGTCGCCGTGTAGCCAGTCGTGCGATACCGGGGTCGCCAGGACTTGTCAGGCATCGCGGGCCACGCCCAGCCGGTACCCCCCGCCTAGGACGGTCTTTACGATCTCGGGGCTGCTCTGATCGCGCTCGATTTTGTGCCGCAGGTTTTTGATGTGGGAGTCGATGATGCGCTCATATCCTTCGAACTCGTAGCCGCGGACGCGGTTAATGAGCTCGAATCGCGAGTACACCCGGCCCGGCAGGCTGGCTAGCGCCAGCAAGATGCCCCACTCGGTCGGCGTGAGCTCGACGGCCGAGCCCCGCACCGTCACGACTCGGCGAGGCTCGTCGATGACAAGCGTGCCGTCACCGTAACTGGCCGTGCCTTGTTCCACACCGCCGGACTGCCCGCCGCGCCGCAAGATCGCCTGCACGCGCAGGACGAGCTCGCGGGGGCTGAACGGCTTGGTCACGTAGTCGTCAGCGCCAAGCTCCAGGCCCCGGACGCGGTCTTCCTCGGCGCTCCTCGCGGTCAGCATCAGGATGGGCACTGGGCCGGCGGCCCGTACCTCCCGTGCCACCGTTTCGCCGGAAATATCAGGCAGGCCGAGATCAAGGACCAGTAGGTCAGGTGATGCCGAAGCGCTCAGGCTCAGGGCCTCGGCGCCCGACTCGGTCGACAGCACTGTGAAGCCGGCCCGTTCCAGGTACGAGCGGACGAGGTCACGCAGCTTGCGCTCATCCTCGACGAGCAAGATCGTCGCGGCCATGTCCACCCCTCCCCGGCCCACGCGCGGGCTCCAACCGGTCCATACCCGGTGGCCACCTCCCCGGCCCCACGCGCGGGCGTTAACCGGTCCATACCCGGTAGCCACCTCCCGGCCCACCGCGTGGGGCACCAATCGGTCGATACCCGGTGGCCGCCTCCACATCTCGCACACACCTTCGGCAACCGGCCTGCACATCGATGCGCTTGTATCTTTCACAGAGGCGGCTGACGCACCCGGGGGGATGCGTGCCGCTTTTGGGGGAAGACAGCTGGGCGGGGCCCGCCTCGGCAGGCGGGCTACCTGTGATGCGGGGGGCGCAGACACAGGTAGCTATCCGGGGGGATGAAGCGGCCCGCGGGCACCCGCCAGCTCCCACCATCTGCCTCAGCAGGCCGCGTGTTTCCTAGCTCGCCCCGTGTCGCGGGGCCGCGAGCGGGGACAAGCACTCCATGACTACCAGTGACAGAGGCCACGAGATGTCTGTGGCAATACTCGGCACCGGCATCATGGGCGGAGCGATGGCCCAGAATCTTGTGAGGTCCGGATTCCGAACTATGGCGTGGGATAGGTCGACGTCCGCCACCTCGCGTCTCGCCGAGGCGGGCGTGCATATCGTGACCTCAGCTCCAGACTCGGTCCGCGACGCGAACGTCGTCATCACGATGTGCTGCCGACGGCTGACGTCGTGAGCTCGGTCATGCTCGATGGCGGCGTCTTGGAGGCGGTCGCTCATGGCGCTGTCTGGGCGCAAATGGGTACGATCGGCGTCGTCGCCACCGATAAGCTCGCGATGCAGGTGCACAAGACCCGGCCCGACCTACTGTTCGTCGACGCGCCAGTGTCCGGCACAAAAGGACCAGCCGAAGCTGCCAAGCTGCTGATTCTGGCTTCGGGCCCGGCCGAGGCGGAGCCGATCCTGCGGCCGGTGTTTGCCGCTCTGGGGCGCACGCCTATGTGGCTCGGTGACGCGGGGCAGGGCAGCCGGCTCAAGCTGGTGATCAACGCCTACCTGGCCGCGCTGATCGAGGGCGTGGCAGAGGCACTCGCGCTAGCCAAGCAGCTAGGCGTAGACCCGGCCAAGCTCGAAGCGACGATCAAGGGTGGCCCGCTCGATGCGCCGCTGGCCGATGTCAAGCTGCACAAGATGGAACGGGGTGACTTCTCGCCAGAATTCCCGCTCGAATGGGCGCTCAAGGATGTCGATCTCGCACTCGCGGCGGCCGGGGAGGGCGCCCTGCCGTCGCTCGAGGCTGTGTCACAGGCCTGGCACTCAGCGGTAGCTGCGGGCCACGGCCGCGAGGACATATCCGCGGCGGTGCTAGCGCTCAGCCACTGATCGCCGCGTCCGCAGATACTGCATGCGCGAGTTCGGTCAGCCCTTGCCAGGATTGAACAGTCCGCGCGGATCGAGCGCGTCGCGGATCGCCGTCTGCAGCGCGAGCGAACCAGGATCGAGCTCCCTGCGCATGCCGTCGCGCTTGAGTATGCCGACGCCGTGCTCGCCCGTCACGGTGCCGCGCAAGGCGATGGCTGCGTCCAGGAGCTCCTCGAACGCGGCCTGCGCCGCCTGCCTGGCTGCGGCGTCGCCGGCCGGTGTGATCAGTAGCGGGTGGAGGTTGCCGTCACCCGCATGCGCGATGGTGGCGATCTGCACGCCGTGCCGGGCGGCGATGACACCGACCTCAGCGAGCATGGCCGGGACCGCCGACCGCGGTACGCAGATGTCCTCGGTCAGGACCGGGCCGAGCCGCTCCAACGCGGGGTAAGCCAGCCGGCGCGCGTCGAACAGGGCCTCGGCCTCGGCGTCATCGGTGGACTGCTCGACCCAGATCGCGCCGGCGTCGATCATGGTGGCCCCGACCGCGTCGGCCTCGGCCGTGCCCGATTCACCAGGCGTATCGACCCTGGCCAGCAGCAGCGCGGCGGCGTCAGCCTCGATGCCTAGGTGCTTCCAGTCCTCGACGGCCTGCAGGCAGGCCCGGTCGAGCAGTTCGAGCACCGCGGGAGTGAGGCCGCGGCGAGTGATCTGCGCAACGGCCTCGCCGCACGCGACCAGGTCAGGGAACGCCGCGACGACCGTTCGCGGCGTGCCAACCGGAGCGGGCCGCAGCCGCAGCGTCACCTCGGTGACGACGCCGAGGGTGCCTTCAGAGCCGACGAACAGCCCGACGAGGTCGAGCCCGGCCACGCCTTTGGTGGTGCGCCGGCCGAGGCGGACGGCCTCGCCGTAAGCGACCGGGCCGCCGACGACGGCCCGCAGGCCCAGCACGTAGTCGCGGGTCACGCCGTACTTGAGGCAGCACAGACCGCCGGCGTTGGTCGCGACATTGCCGCCGATCGTCGACCACGGCGCGCTGGCCGGATCGGGCGGGTACCACAATCCCTGCTCGGCGACGGCAGCCTTGACGTCGTCGTTGACGGCGCCGGGCTCTACCACGCACAGCAGGTTGTCGGCGTCGATCTCCAGCACCCGATCCATCTGCGACAAGTCGAGGATCACGCACCCGGTGACGGCGTTTGCGCCGCCGGACAGCCCGGTGCCCGCGCCGCGGGGCACGACCGGCACAGCCAGCTCCGCGCACGTGCGCACGACGTGCTGCACGTCGGACTCGCTGCGGGCCCGGACGCCCGCCGCAGCAAGGCCGGCGACCGCCCATTCCGCGTCGTCGCGTGACAGGCTCGCCAGCACGTCTGCGTCGGCAACAATGCGGTCAGCGTGCAGCCCGCGGCCAAGCGCCTCGAGCAGCACAGCATCGCCGGTGATCATGGCTTGGTCAGGGCAGCCGCGATCAGGTCGGCCGTCGCGGCGGCGCCCGCAGCGGTCATGATCGTGGCCGCGTGATCAGCGCCGGCTAGCCGCCTGGCTGTAACCAGCGTGCCGAGGCCGCGCTCGAATGTGCGCAGCGCCTCGTCATCGTAGGCGGGCGCGGAGCCCTGGCCTCGGCTCCATTGCGCGGCCAGCAGCTTGGTCGGGACGCCGACGTAGCGCCACTTGGCCTTGCCGAAGAAGATATCGGCCGAATCGGCGATGAGCGCATTCGCGCTGAGGCGGACCTTGCCGTCGGCGAGATCGTGGCCAAGGTAGTCCAGGAGCAAGGGGTCGGCCGGGTCGAGCAGCGGCGCGGTTGTGGCGACGTAGAACCGCGCGTAGTCGTGTACCGAGGGCCAATGACGATCGACCCTGGCCAGCCGGTCTCGGAACACCCTGGGCAGCGCAGCGGGGGTGAGGCCGTCCGGGACCTGCATCGGCAATCCGCCGTCGACGAGGATCAGGCTCTTAACCCGGTCCGGCATCAGCGTGGCCAGCTCGACGGTAACAAAGCCGCCCATCGACATGCCACAGACGTGGACGGCCGCGATGCCGAGATGATCAAGGACGGCGACCATGTCAGCGGCGTGGCGACCGATGGAGTGGTCGCCGACGACGTCGATGCTGTCCCCCCGGCCGCGCAGGTCAGGCGCGATCAGGCTGATGCCGGGATCGACGGCGCGCAGCCAGTTCCAGAGCTTGCGCTGGCTGCTGATGCCGTGGATGGCGAGCACGGGCTCGGTGGCTGACGTGATCACCTCGACGGCCAGCGAGCCGCCGGGGACCGGGACGTCCGCGACCCCGCTACCGGACGGTTTCATGTCCCTGACACTAAGTGCTGGCGGAGATAGCCGTCAGCACCGTGAGCGCGATCGCCAGCGCAACAGCCAGCCCGTGCAGGGCGACGAGCCGAGACGGGAAAGTCCACCTCGCCGCGCCGTTGACGGCCCGGTGGTCGACAGCCCCGTGGTTGACAGCGCCCCGTGGTTGACAGCCCCGTGGTTGACAGCCCCGTGGTTGACAGCACTGCGGGTCGAGGCCAGCCAGGCGAGCCCGAGAGCCATCGTCGCGACAAGGATCCCGAAGGCGATCCACGCGAATGGCCGGTAGTGGACAAGAACGAACATGAGCCAGCAGGCGATGCCCGTAATCGCGAGCGCTGGATGGCAGAACTCAAGGAACGGGTGCTCGCCTGTGGGGCTGGTGACCCTGACGTGCGGCCCGGGCGGTGGCTTCCCCTCGGCTGTCAGGGGCACGGCGCCGATCCGCACGCCGGTCTTGACTGGTGAGGCAGCCCCGGCTGACACTGCCCCGGCGGACACTGCTCCGGCGGACACTGCTCCGGCGGACACTGCTCCGGCGGACACTGCCGCGGTGGACTCGGCGGGCACCGAAGAGGCCGCGCGCCGAGCCGCGCCGCCCGCTCTCAGCAGGGTGACTCCGGCCACAGCGGCGGCGATCCACAGGGCCAGCACGACGATAGCCACCCGCGTTCCTTTCTTCCGGCCGATTCAGGCTAGCCGACTCGCCGGGCTGCGTCCGGCAGCGGTTGGCGGCGGCGGCGCGGCGATGTAATGTTGTAATCACTGTGGATGGAAGAACGACACCAGATTCACCGCTGGACTCGTACTCGCAGATCGTCACGGGCGTCGCGGCGGAGCTGACGCCGCGCGTGGCGAGCCTACGCGTGCCGTATCACGGCGGGGGGCGCTCCCGTGGCGAGGGCCTAGGCTCCGCGGTCAGCTACACGCCTGACGGCTTCCTGCTCACCAACGCGCACGTGGTCGGGCACGCGGAGAACGGCACGGCGCTGTTCTCCGATGGGACGAGCGCGCCGTTCCACGTCGTCGGGTCAGATCCGCTGTCGGATCTGGCCGTCGTTCGGGCGGACGGCCCGACGCTGGATCCGGCTGTGCTCGGCGAGGCCGACGAGCTGGTGGTCGGCCAGCTCGTGGTCGCCGTCGGAAGTCCGCTCGGGCTGACCGGCTCGGTTACAGCCGGCGTCGTCAGCGCGCTCGGCCGTTCGCTGCCGACGAGCGCCGGCGCCAGGGCCAGCCTGGTGGAAGACGTGATCCAGACAGACGCGGCGCTCAACCCCGGCAACTCCGGCGGCGCGCTTGCCGACGCCCGCGCACGAATCGTCGGCATCAACACCGCGGTGGCTGGCGTGGGCCTCGGCCTAGCCGTGCCCATCAACGCGACGACTCGCAAGATCATCGCGGCCTTGATGCGTGACGGCAAGGTCCGGCGCGCGTATCTCGGCATAGTCAGCGTTCCTGCGCCGCTGCCCCAGCAGCTGCGCGAGAGGTTCGGACGGGCAAGCGGACTGCGCGTGGCCGAGGTTGTGCCGGGCGGGCCAGCCGCCCGCGCCGGACTGCGCACTGGTGACCTGCTCATCACCGCCGGCGGCAGCCCCGTGACGCGGGCGCAGGACCTGCAGAAGCTGATGTTCAGCGAAGCAATAGGGCGGCCCCTCGCGATCACCGTGATGCGGAACGGCGCTCTCGTCGATGTCATCGCCGAGCCGTCAGAGCTCGTCGCGGCCTGACCCCGGCGGTCAGCCGTCAGCTAGCATCGCCGCAGGGCACTACGAGAGGACTCGCCATGTCGGCTCCCGTACCTGCGGCAGCGCTGCAACTGCGGTCGCGGGTGACACCCGATCAGACAGTCGAGCTATCCCTGGAGACCGCCGAGATGCCCGAGCCGGGCCCGACCGAGGTCCTAATCCGGGTAGAGGCAGCGCCCATCAACCCATCCGACCTGGGCCTGCTACTGGCGGGGGGCGATGTCTCGGCGGCCATTGTCAGCGGATCACCCGACAGGCCGGTCGTGACGGCGCCGTTGCCCGCTGCGGCCATGCGGGCCATGGCCGGTCGCGTCGGCATCCCGATGCAGGTTGGGAATGAGGGCGCCGGTACCGTCGTAGCTGCCGGATCGTCAGCGGCGGCCCAAGCTCTGCTGGGCAAGACGGTCGCCGCCGCTGGCGGCGGCATGTATGCGCAGTACCGCTGCGTCGACGTCACGCTGTGCCTGGAACTGCCTGCGGGGACGCGGCCGGCCGACGGCGCATCGTCGTTCGTGAACCCCATGACTGCGCTCGGCATGGTCGAGACGATGCGCCGGGAGAATCACGTCGCCATGGTGCACACAGCGGCTGCCTCAAACCTTGGCCAGATGCTGAATCGCCTGTGCATCGAGGAGCACGTCCCGCTCGTCAACATCGTGCGCCGGCCAGAGCACGTAGACCTGCTCAGGTCCGCGGGTGCCGCCTATGTCTGCAACTCCGCCGCGCCCGACTTCATGTCCGACCTGACAGCGGCACTGAAGGAAACGAAGGCGACGCTGGGCTTCGACGCCGTAGGCGGCGGGCGCCTCGCCAGCCAGATCCTGACCTGCATGGAGGCCGCGGCGAGCGCGGCTGGCGGCAGCTACAGCCGGTATGGATCGTCGGTGCACAAGCAGGTCTACCTCTATGGATCGCTGGACCGTAGGCCTACCGAGCTCGCCAGGAACTTCGGCATGGCGTGGGGCATCGGCGGTTGGCTGCTCACGCCGTTCCTTCAGCAGGTCGGCCCGGAGGGGCTCGCGCGACTGCGCAGCCGGGTGGCGGCGGAGCTGACGACGACGTTCGCCAGCAGCTACACCGACGAGGTGTCGCTGGCCGGCGCGCTCGCGCTGGATGCCATGACTGCTTACGCTCGCCATGCCACCGGGCAGAAGTACCTCATCATCCCGAGCCGCTAGCGCTGGCGATCAGCTGGTTTGCTGCGTGGTCAGGCGCTGCGCGGGGCTGCGGCCCTGCGGCTGTCTTGGCCGCGGCCGCTGCGGCGTGCTCGGGATAGGTCGCTCTTGCGGATGGCTCGGGTCGAGTCGCAGTTCGACGCCATGATGCGCAATGTCCAGCGGATCCCCGTCGACGAGGAGGTAGTGGGCCGAGGCGTGCGTGAGCTCGACGCGCAGCCGTCGCCCCCGCACCACGATCTTGAAGGCAAGCCGCGTGATGCCTTCCGGGAGCCGAGGCGCGAACGTCACCATCCCATCGGCATGCCGCAAGCCAGCGAACCCAGATATAAGGGCCAGCCACGTGCCCGCTAGTGACGCGATGTGCACGCCGTCGCGAGTGTTGTGCTCGAGGTCATCCAGGTCTATCAGCGCGGCCTCGCCCAGGTAATCGAAGGCCAGTTCGAGCTGGCCGACTTCGGCCGCCATGACGGCCTGGGTACACGCTGAAAGGGAGGAGTCCCGTACCGTCAGCGCCTCGTAGTAGTCGAAGTTCCGCGCCTTCTGCTCAGCCGTGAAGGCATTGCCGCGCAAATGCATGGCCAGCACGAGGTCAGCCTGCTTAACGACCTGCTTGCGATATAGATCGAAGTACGGGTAATGCAGCAGCAGCGGGTAGTGGTCGGCCGGGGTGCCTGCGAAGTCCCACATCTGGTGCTGGGTGAAGCGCTGTGCCTGCGGGTGCACGCCGAGCGCATCGTCATAAGGGATGAACATAGCCGCCGCGGCGGAACGCCAGCTTGCTGATTCCTCCGCGTCGACGCCAAGCTCGTGGGCCCGGTCTGGGTACTTCTCGGCGGCGGCCGCAGCGGCGGACAGATTTTGCTGCGCCATCAGGTTGGTGTACACGTTGTCGTCGGCGATGGCACTGTATTCGTCCGGCCCTGTCACGCCATCAATGTGGAAATGGCCCTCGTCGTCGTGATGACCCAGCGAGCGGAAGAGCCGCGCGGTGTCGACCAGTATCTCTATGCCCTCGCGCCGCTCGAATTCCTCGTCGCCGCTCGCGTCCACGTAGCGGATCACCGCATCGGCTATGTCGGCGTTGACGTGGAAGGCGGCGGTGCCGGCCGGCCAGTAGCCAGAGCACTCCTGGCCCGCGATCGTCCGCCACGGAAACGATGCACCCTGCAAGCCAAGCGTCGCGGCGCGCTCCCGGGCTGTGGGAAGGATGCTGTGCCGCCAGCGCAGGGCACTTGCTACGGCGTCAGGTGCGCTGAACGTCAGCACGGGCAGCACGAACATCTCCGTATCCCAGAACACGTGTCCGTCGTAGCCGGTGCCGGTCAGGCCTTTCGCCGGGATAGGCCTGTCCTCGCCGCGAGCGCCAGCCTGCAGCACGTGGAACATGCCGAATCGCACAGCCTGCTGGATCTCGATGTCCCCGTCGACCTCGACGTCGGCACGATCCCAGAAGTCGTCGAGATAGGCTCGCTGATCGGCGACCAGGCCGTCCCAGCCGGTAAGGCGGGCGCCGCTCAGCGCGGCCCACACCTGGTCCCGCACGGCGGGCAGGGAGCGGACACCGGACCAGCCGTAGGCGACGAACTTGATCACGCGGAGCCGCTGACCGGGCTGCAGGACGGCGGACGCGGTGACCAGTCCGCCGTCGTCGTACGAGCGCGACTCCGTCTGTGAGCCGTCTGGAGCCTCGAAGCGGTGGTCGATCGCCGCGCCTACTCGCAGCCCGCTGCCGGCGGTCCTGTGCACAACGACAACGGCGTTCTCATGCGCGGCGTCGAATTCGTGGAGCAGCGGATGATCGAGCACAGCTGCCGCTCGCGGATCCCCGTCCGGCTTCGGCAGCTGCTCGTTCACGAGCAATTCGGACTGGACGGAGACCCGCAGGGTCTGCTCGAGCGGCTCGACCTCGTAGCTGATGGCGGCGAGCGCGCGGTGCGCGAACGACACCAGCCGGGTCGAGTTCACGCGCACCGCCGCGCCCGCCGGAGACGCCCACTCGGCCTGCCGGGTCAGGAGGCCGGACCTGAAATCGAGGACCCGCTCGTGTGACAGCAGCCGGCCATACCGCACGTCGAATGGCTCGTCGTCGACGAACAGCCGGATGAGCCTGCCGTCCGCCACGTTGATAACTGTCTGGCCAGACTCCGGCCGCCCGTAAGCGGTTTCTGAGTGGGGCAGCGGGCGAAATTCGTAGACCCCGTTGAGGTAGCTGCCTGGCAGCCCGTGCGGTTCGCCCTCGTCCAGGCAGCCGCGCCAGCCGATGTGGCCATTTGAGAGCGCGAATACCGACTCAGTCTGGGCGAGCCGATCAAGCGCCAGGTCCGTCTCGCGTAGTGACCACGGATCCAGGCTGAACTCGGGCTGCTTGATCATTGCCCAAGCTTACGAATCAAAGCGGGCGCATGGTGCGCCAGGTTCGGGCCGGCGGATCTGGGAAGGATCGCAGGTCAGCGGGATGACGGGAAGAGTCGGGGACGCGAATGCGCACAGAACTGCCGTGAACGGCATGTTCTTCGCGCTGGCCTTTATCGCCGCGGCGAACCCCAAGCTGCTGGCTCTTGACCTGCTGCTGATCGAGAACCGGCGGCCAAGGGCAATGTTCGTGTTCATCCTGGCGGGCGGCATCGCGACCGGCGTAGCAATCGGCCTGATAGACGTCCTGGTCTTGACGTCGGATCCCAGGAACAGCCAGCGCAATCCCAGCGCCGGCGTCGACCTGGCGCTGGGTCTGATCTTGTTGGTGATCGGCGGCCTGATCATGACGGGGCTGCTAGCTCGGGTCTGGACGCAGCGGCCGCACTCGGCCAAGCGAGCGGCGAAAAAGCAGCAGAGGCTGGAGAACCCACAGGACAGCTGGGCAGTGCGGGCTCTGCGCGAGCCGAGGCTCGGCATCGCCACTCTCATCGGGGTGATCTGCGGGCTGCCCGGTGCGTCTTACCTCGCCGCGCTCCACGACTTGAGAGTCGGCCACTACTCCACGGCGACGCAGGTCGTGGGGGTATTCGTCTTCGTCATCATAGAGTTCTTGCTGATCATCATCCCATGGCTGCTGCTTGAGCTTCGGCCAGTCCAGACCGCGGACAGGCTCAGGCGTGCCCAGGCGTGGCTGACCGGGCATGTGACCGCGCTCATCGCGTGGGTCTGCATCCTGCTCGGCGTGTTTCTCACCGTCAGCGCGCTGGTGCTGCTGGTCTCTTGAGCAGGTTTCACCCGAACCGGATGATGCCAGCGGCGGGCAGTGCTTCCTAGCGTGCTGTTGACGGGTTTCAGGCTCGACGAGGGAGGCACAGCTGTGAGCAATACACGTGGGCAGCCGACCGTCGGCGGGACCGGCCAGGATTACGGCGCGGGATCGGCTGCGTATCAGGAGCCGGGCGCATACGGGGCCGCTGAACGACAGCCGCGCTACCCCGCCGAGCCCGTGCCAAGCGCTGGAGCTGCGGCCGGCACTGTTCTGGCCGGGGTTCTGATGATGCTAGGCGGCGCCTGGGGCTTCCTCACCGGGCTTGCCGTCGTCCTCAAGAAGGCGTTCTTCGTGCCGGTCAGCAACACGTACCCCTACCACTGGAACGTCACGGACTGGGGCTGGACGCACCTTGCTCTGGGCGCCGTCGTCTTCGCCGCCGGGGTATGCGTGCTGCTAGGCATGGTTTGGGCCCGCGTCATCGGCGTGATACTCGCGACCCTTAGCGCGATCGCCTCCTTCCTGTTCATCCCGTATTACCCCTTCTGGTCGATCATCCTGGTCGCGATCGACGTGTACATCATCTGGGCGCTCGTCTCGCCCGGGCGCCGCCGACGGCATGCGATGCGGTAAGGCGCGACCGGGCTAAGCCATGGACGCCGGCCGGCTGCGGCGCAGCCTGCCGGCGTCCGTTGTGCCGCCGTCTGCCGCGGCTGCGATCGATCTGGACGTCCCGGCGAGCGTGTGCGATCCTCCACGTACTTGCGCAAATCGCTTCATGAAAGGCCGGGCCGGTCGTGCAGATTGTCGATCATGGGACCTGGCAGGTGACAGCTGCGGATGAAGACCTGCACCCGGTCGGCCCGGGATTGCTATGGAACGAGTCGTACTACTTTGACTTCGCCGCGCCGGACGGATCTGTCGGCGGCTACGTCCGGCTCGGCCTGTACCCGAACTGGGACCGTGCCTGGTACTGGGCGTGCATCGTCAGGCCAGGGCAGCCGGCCGTGCTCGTGGTTGACAACGCGGTGCCGCTGCCAGAGCCCGGCAGCACCGGCCTGCACACTGCCGCGCTGAATGCTGCCCAGGAGATCACTGAGCCGCTCACGGTGGCCAGGATCAGTCTGGAGGCTACGGGTGCCGTCCTGCGCGAACCCGCCGTGGCCTACGGCGACCATAGTGCGGCCGATCACGTCCGCCTCGGCGTGGACCTCGAATGGCGCACCGTCGGCGGCGTCTATCCGTACAAGGACCTGCCCAGGTACGAGGTCCCGTGTCAGGTGTCCGGGACGGTAAGGCTGGGCGATCAGGCGCTCACTATCTCCGGATGGGGCGAGCGCGATCACAGCTGGGGCGAGCGCGACTGGTGGCAGGTGTCCTGGCTCTGGTCCTCCGGCCGTCTCGGCGATGGGACAGCCTTCCATGGCATGCAGGCGAACATCGGATTCCCGATCGCCTGGCCGTCGTTCTCCGTCGCCCCGGACGGCGAGCTCCGCCACCTGACCGGGTTCGCGGCCGAAACCTCTTTCGGTCCGGACGAATTCCCGACGCACTCCAGGCTGCGCGTGCCCGGTGTGCCGATGCTGGCGGTCCCGCTGGCGTTCGCACCGGTCGCCATGACCTCGCCCGACGGCCGCCTCGCCCACTTCCCGCGCGCCTTGTGCCGGTTCATCGCGGACGACGGCCGGACCGGATACGGCTGGACCGAGTGGAATCAGCCGCCCGGCTGGGCGGGCAATGGCTGGTCATACCTCGCTGAGGCCGCGGCGGAGGAGCGATGAGCGGCGCCGTCGGCGGCGGTAGCGAGCTGACTGCCGGGTTCCTGACCTGCGCGCTGGCTGACTCACTAGGCGGGGCAAACGTTGAGGTAGCCGAGGCGGCGCGCGTCGGTACCGGGCAGGTGTCAGATACCTACCGACTGCACCTGAGCTACTCCGGCGGCGGCGAGCTCGGCAGCGGCCGCGGGCACCCGAACCTGCCCGCGACCCTAATCGCAAAGGTCCCGGCCGCGGATCCGGCGAGCCGCGGCGCGGCGCGTGCGTTCCGCACGTACGAGATTGAGGCCAGCTTCTACGCCCAGCTGGCGCCGGGTCTACCGGTCGCGCTGCCGGCCTGCCTTTATGCCGCCTACGACGCCGAGCCCGACGAGTACGTCGTGCTGCTCGAGGATCTCGCGCCCGCGCAGCCAGGCGACCAGCTGGCAGGCATTAGCGCGGACGACGCCGCGGCGGCGATCGGCGAACTGGCGGCGCTGCACGCGGCCGGCTGGTGCAGTGCGGACCTAGCCGCGCTCCCCTGGCTGAACCGGTCGAGCCCGGATGGCGCCGCCTTGATGACTGCGGTCGTGACCGACTTGTTCCCAGGCTTCCGGGAGCGGTACGGCGACCGGCTCGAGCCCGGCACCCTGGACCTCATCGAGGACTTCCTGCCGTGTGCCGGCGGCTACCTGGCCGAGCGAAACGAGCCGCGCACGATCGTGCACGGCGACTTCCGGGCTGACAACCTGCTGTTCGGCCCGGCCCGGCCGGTTGTACTCGACTGGCAGACCGCGAGCTTCGGTACAGGCACCAGCGACCTGTCCTACTTCCTCGGCTCGAGCCTGCCCGTTCCAGTCCGGCAGGAGCATGAGGAGGCCCTCGTCCGGCTGTATCACTCCATCCTCATCAGTCGCGAGGTACCGCTGACCTGGGCCGACTGCTGGGACGGCTACCGTCGCCACGCCTTCGCCGGCCTCATCATGGACATCATCGCTGCGATGGTGGTGCAGCAGACGGCGCGCGGCGACGAGATGTTCGCGGCGATGGCCAGCCGGCACGCCCGACACGCACGCGACCTCGACGCGCTCATGCTCGTGTCCGGGGACTGCCGTGACTGAGCCAGCCGATCCTCCGCTGGCATCCGCGGCATCGGCACCCGCGGCATCGGCACCACCGGCATCGGCACAGCAGGCGGCCGCGCTGCTCGCTTCGCTCGGCGATGAGTTCTTCGACATCGCACACACGGTCGACCCGCTGTCGGCGACGCAGCTCGGGATCGCCGGGTTTGATCACCTGGTCCCCGATCCGAGCCGCGCGGCAGCCGCCGCAGCAGGCCGCCGGATCGCCTCGCTGGAGAGCCGGCTTACCCAGGTAGACGCGGGCGCACTGGACACGGCCGGGCGCACGAACCTGGCGACGCTGGCGCACCTAGCCCAGGCGGCGCGCTCGGATCTCGAGCATGGCATGTGGGAGGCGAACGCCTCGGCAGCTGGCTACGTGTCGCCCGCGGCGATGGCTTTCCAGTCCGTGCCGACAGCCGTCCTAGACGATGCGGCCGCGGTGCGCGGGTACGTCGCACGGCTGCAGGGGCTGCCCGCGTATTTCGACCGGACCGGCGATCGGTACCGCCAGGCGGCCGCCGACGGGCGAGTCTCGACCCAGGTCGGCCTACGCCAGGCCATCGATCAGATTGACGGCCACCTCGCCAAGGACCTGGCCGCAGATCCCTTCGTCAGCGTCGCGCTCCCGGACAGGATGGACGACGTCGCGACGCGGCGCACCCTGGCCGACATAGTCGACGCTGCCGTGCGGCCAGCCATGCGTCGGCTGCTGGCGTGCCTGCACGACCTGGTGCCCGAAGGCCGGCCCGACGACAACGTCGGGATTCGCTTCGTGCCTGGCGGAGACGACGCCTATGCAGCGGCCGTCCGGCGCCACACCACGACGGATCTGTCTCCCGAACAGATCCATCAGATCGGCCTCGACGCTCTCGCCGCGCTCGACGCCGAGTGGACCGAGCTTGGCCAGCGCGTGCTTGGCGTATCCGATGTCGGTGAGATTCTGGCCAGGCTCCGCGACGACGCCGCGCTGCGGTTCACCGACTCCGCGCAGATCGTCGCTACCGTGACTGACGCACTCCGGCGGGCCGAGGAGGCAAGGAACGACTGGTTCCCGGCGTTCGATATCCCTGGCTGCGTCATCGAGGAGATCGATCCGGTGGAAGCCGGCAACGCGCCGCTCGCCTACTACCGGCCACCGGCCGCGGGCGGCCGCAGGCCAGGCGCCCACTGCGTGCTGACCACCGATCCGCAGAGCCGGTACACCTACGAGTACGAGGCGCTCGCCTTCCACGAGAGCACGCCGGGACATCATCTGCAGATCGCGTCCGCGCAGACGCTGAAGGGGCTGCCGGCCTTCCGCCGTTTCCTTGACGCCGAGGTCTGCGGGTATGTCGAGGGCTGGGGACTGTACTGCGAGCGCCTGGCTGACGAAATGGCCCTGTACAGCTCCGATCTGCACCGGCTCGGCATGCTCTCGTTCGACGCCCTCCGGGCGTGCCGGCTTGTCGTCGACACCGGCATGCACCACTACGGCTGGTCTCGCGCGCAGGCCATCGAGTTCATGTGGCGCAACACCGCGACGACCCGCCGGAACGTGCTCAACGAAGTGGACCGCTACATCGCGTGGCCCGGTCAGGCGCTGGCCTATATGATCGGCCGCCGCGCCATGCAGCGACTGCGCGGCCAGGCGGCGCGCGAACTCGGCGCCCGGTTCGACATCCGCGAGTTCCACGGCGTCCTGCTGGGCAACGGCGCGGTGCCGCTCGGAGTGCTCGAGCAGCTCGTGAACCAGTGGGTCGATGAGCGGACCGCCTGATCGCTACCGCGACTTGCTGCGGGCGGCAAGGGCTGCATGCCGCCCGGCTCGCCGGCCGAAGAACGACCCCTCTCCGAGCTGAGTTCCGCTGCTGTAGCCCTTGCCGTCCTGCGCGATGTTGGATGCGCACGCCCCGGCGGCGTAAAGGCCGGACACGACAGTCCCGTCGGCCCGCTGCACCTGACCGTCGACGGTGCAGCGCAGGCCGCCAAGGGTGAAGCCCGCGTAGATGGCCTTGCCCAGGGTCAGGTCGAATGCACCCCACGGCCCCTGGTCCTGCGGCGCCAGCCAGTCGGGGTGCTTGCGGAACTCGCTGTCCTCCCCGGCGGCCGCGTCGGCGTTGTAGCGGGCGAGCGTCGCCGCGAGGTTGCCTGCCGGGATGGACAGGCCCTCCTCCATCTCCTCCACGCTCTCCCAGCCGTCGATGAACGGCACGAGCGGCAGCTCCGGGTACTCCATGTGCGCGCTATCGACGATCAGGTACGCCGCGTTGCCCGGCTGTTCCAGCACGAACCCAGAAGTGCGCGAGTGGTAGCTGTCCTCGGCGACGAAGCGCCTGCCCGCGCGGTTGACGATGATCCCGGTGAGCAGCGTGGCTGGCGGATAGCACGGCGCCGTGATGAACGCCTGATCCATGTGCAGAGCCTGGCCGCCGGCCGAGACGCCCAGCTCGATTCCGAGGCCGTCGTCGTAGGTGGTGCCGAGCACGAAGGGCTTCTCCGCCAGCTGCGGGACGTGCGTTCTGACCAGCTCGGCGTTCATGACGAAGCCGCCGGCCGCCAGGATGACGCTGCGCGCCAGCACGGTCCCGGTCTCGGCGAAGGAGCGCCATCGCACACCTGCGACGCGGCCGTCGGAGAGGATCAGGCTGGTGACGCCGGTCTCGAACCGGACACCGACGCCCAGTTCGGCCGCGCGGCGCACCAGCAGGTCGACGACGAGGCGGGCACCCCCGGTATCGCCGGGAACGGGGACCTTGTGGCCTCGGGGGGCTGGGACGGCGAGCTCGCGAAACGGCCAGACCTTCTCGTTCCCCGTGTACATCAGCCCCTGCGTCCCCGGCTGGATGACCGCCTTCTCCGGGTAGTAGCTGCGCTCAAACTGGAAGCCAAGTCCTTCGAGCCAGTCGCAATGCGCGGCGCTGCCATCTGCGTAAGCGCGGATCTTGTCTGGCTCCGGCTCGGGCGTGACGGCCATGAGATAGGCGTACATCTCGTCCGGGGTGTCCTCGTGACCGGTCGCGCGCTGAACGACGGTGCCGCCACCCAGGTAAAAGTGCCCGCCCGCCATGGCGGTCGTGCCGCCGGCGACGGCGGCCCGCTCGAGGATCAGCACCGATGCGCCGGCAGCCGCGGCCTGGACAGCGGCGCAGCCGCCGGCAATGCCGAAACCGACCACGAGGACGTCGACCTGATCCGCCACGACGGACCCCGTTCCCTGCCTGAGGAGGTATCTGGATGCCTAAGGTAACGGGAACGCCCGCGCGCTACGGTGCCGCTTGGGTGTTAAGCCTCCTGCTTAGCGCGCACGCCGGCCTCGATCAGGTCGCTCAGGCTCTTTCGACGTTGCCTCAGTACTCCGCCTCTGAGCTTTGGCGGCCAGCCGATGCCGCCTGATCGGCCTGAGGTTGTAGGCGTTCGGCGGGCAAATGGGCAGGTTGTAGGCTTTCGGAGGGGATATACCGGGATCAATAGGCCGCCGCACCCCGCTCAACACCTACAACGTCGCAGGTTTCGCCGCGACCGGAGAGGTCAGAGCGGGCACCAGCGAGCAGGCGGGCCGGGCGACGACGGCAAACGGCTCAGGCCGCCTCGGGGGGGCGGCCTGAGCCGTCGGGATGGCGCCGTTGGGGGGTTGGCGCCGTGGGGGCTGCGCCGTGGGGCTGGACCTCGGGGCTGGGCCTTGGGGGCTGGGCCTTGGGGGGTGGCCGCGGGGCTGCGCAGCTGGGGGGCGGGTGGGGGTTCGGCCTGTCAGGCCGCCTGGAAACCTAGGCTCGCTGACGAAGGTGACGGCGACGACGGCGGCCGAGAGCCCGACAGGTCGCCGAGAATCTGGCGCGCCCACCGCATGCGAGCGCTGGCCTCCTCGGGGTGATCGCCGAACTCCTGGGCCATCCGGCTGGCACAGCCAGTGGCGCCGAGTACCCGAACTGCCTGGCTAATCGCCTCGCAAACTGCCTCAGCGGTCAGGGCGTCTGATCGCTGCAGGGCCGAGGCGAACAGTGCCTCGCACCGCTCGTCGTTGTTGTTCAGCCCAGACATCGCGATCCTCTCGTTTGATGACAAATGACTTGTGTAGATCGCATGTGCGCGCGATGGGCACATGCTGGTTTTAACGTCTCCGCGGGGGCCGCAGCATCCCGGCGTAGCTCGGGGGTCTAGAAAGTTACTCGCACGTAGGACGCGGCTACTCGCTGTGACGTTGCGTGATCTGGGTCACTATGGTTGGGACTCGGCGAGACATCGCGATACCGATCCAGTCCACATGAAACTGACCGGCGAGATCGCGGATTGTCGACCCGGCGCTCGGTCCACACGAAACGGACCGACTGCCGGCTCGAGATCCGCTAGCTCGCAATAACGCCGTCGATGGCAAGTGTTTGGTACGCATCCAGGCGCGATCCCAGATAGCTAGGCGCGGCAAAACTCGCATTTCGCCCGCACTTCGACGCGTTTCGAAGATCGTTTTCGACATTTCACGTCCAAGGTGCACTCGGGCGCCCCATAACTGCGGATATCGGCGCACCGGGCACGGGAAATGTCAGGAACCTTGGCAGACGGCGCGCGGTCCGCAGGCGCGCTTCACTCCAGATTCGCACACGATGTCATGATTTATTCAGTTTGCGACCGCAAGGCTACGAGCGCAGGGCAGGCGGTGTTGCCGTCGGGCCGTTTCGTGTGGCCAGACGGCTGCACTGCCGGCCCTGGGCACACAAAGACACTGCCCGGCCAGCGCGTGGATGGCTATCCCGCCCGGGCCAGCCGACTACGCCGGCCAGTCGGGCGCCGGGGATCAGGCGGCGCCGGGGATCAGGGGGCGCCGAGGCCAAGCAGGAGACCGTCGTCCGCCACAGCCGGTGAACTGGTCAGGAAGATCACCACGCCGTCGGCAGGCGCGAGGATGGTCTCCAGCACGTCAGCGCCGTCCAGGGTGTTGACGGTCCCGAGGATCTGTCCCGCGCTAACGGCGTCCCCGGCCCGGACGGCCGGCTCCCACCAGCCCGCATCCTGGCAGCGAAGCCACAGGAACCGGCTGAGATAGCTGGGCGCCTGCCCATGCTCGGCAGCCGCGCCCCGGTCGGTCATGCCCAGCACCTCGAGTACGCCGTTGAGACCGGCGACGTGCAGCTGCACGGCGTGCTCCTCGACCAGCCCGCAGCCGCCAGCCTCGGCTGTGATGGCCGGGATCCCGACCTGGGCCGCCGCGCCGCTCGTCGTGCCGGCCACGGCCCGGTCCGGGCCTGCCACCTGCCGGATGACGTACGGCAGGCCGTACGCCGTCGCCAGCTCGCGCGCTTGCTCCTCCGCCGGGCCAGCCTCGTACAGCGTGAACGGCTGCAGCGCCTCCACCATGTCTCCGCAGTGCGCGTCGATTACCGCATCAGACCCAGTGATAAGGGTGGTGAACACGTCGTAGGCGAGCCGCTCGGCGAGCGTCCCGGCAGGGTTGCCGGGGAAGCACCGGTTCAGGTTCTTGCCGTCCTCCGGCACCACGAACGGCGTCCGGCCGATGAACGCGGTCATGTTCAGTATCGGGACAGCACGGACACGGCCGCGAAGCTCGCGTGTCCCCAGCTTGCGCGTCCACCGGCGGACGCCAGCCATCGAGGCGTACTCGCAGCCATGTACGCCCGACACAACCGTCAGCAGCGGACCATCAGCTGACCCGGTCACTTCGACCAGTGGGACAGTGAGCCCGGCAAGCTCAATCGTGCGGCGCTCTATCGTGGGCGGCATTGGCTGCTCCTTCCTCGTGCCTCGCGTTGTCGGCTATCCGGCAGTTCTGGCCAGCACGAGCTCGGCAGCTGCTGCGAGCTCGAGCAAGGACATGTCGCCGCCTCGCCTGCCAGCCAGCTGGAGGCCCACCGGGAGGCCCGAGGCAGGCGCGGGCATCGACAGCGCCGGGTGGCCGGTCAGGTTATATGGCCCGGTGAACCGGCCCTCGGCGTTGTCGTCACCGACGCCGAACGGCGGATCCTCCTCTGGCGCGCAGTAGCCGACGGTCGGTCCCACCAGTGCCGCCAGGCCGTCCAGGCTGGCGTCGACCGCCGCCGTCAGCTCGGCCCGGTCGGCCTGCGCGCGGTCGTACTGCTGCGTGGTCACCGACCGGCCGAAATCCAGGACGGCCCGCGTCCCCTCGGCGTACCGGCTCGTGTCACGCGACCGGTGCACCTCCCATGCCTCGCTAGCCACGATCACGGAGAGCGCGCGCTCCCAGCGCGGCAGGTCATCGAGCCAGGGCGCCCGGATCTCGCGAAGCCGCCAGCCCGCTACGGCGAGTGTGTCCAGCGCGACCTGCACGGAGACCCGCACCTCCGGCGTTACCGACGGATCGGCGAGCTGGGCGGCGAGCACGCCGACGACTCTGGGCCCAGCCGCTCCCGAAGGCGCGCCGGAAGCGATGACCGACAGTAGAGCCATGCTTCCGGCGACCGTAGCGGTGAGCGTGCCGGCGTGGTCACAGCTTGGCGACAATGGAAAAACCCCATCGAGGGGAACGAGGCCGTAAGTCGGCTTCAGCCCCACGATGCCGCAGTAGGCGGCCGGGATACGGATTGAGCCGCCGGTATCGCTGCCGATCGCGAGATCGCAGACTCCGGCGGCGACGAGTGCAGCCGACCCGCCGGACGAACCGCCCGAGGTCCGCGACGGGTCGCGCGGGTTGCGGGTGTCGCCGACATCCGGGTGGGCGAATCCGGCGGCGAACTCCAGGCACTGCGACGTTGCGAACACCTCGGCGCCAGCCCCGCGCAGCCGCGCGACCAGTGCGGCGTCGGCTTCGGCAGGTACGAGATCGGTGGCCGGGCTGCCGCAGCGGGTCGGCAGGCCGGCCACGGCGATGATGTCCTTGATCGCGACCGGCCGGCCGGCCAGCGGGCCTGTCGCCGCGCGCGCTGGCGCGCCCGCGACGCTGACCACGGCGTTCAGCGGCCGGCCGAGCCGGTCGAGCCGCTCGTAGGCGGCCAGCAGGTCGAGGTTTGCCCGTGAGCACGGACGCTCGCCGCGCTCGATCGCCTCGATCAGCTCTCCGGTCAGACGGACCAGGAATCCGCGCAGCGGCCCGAGGATCGCGCGTACTTCGGTGGGCCGGTGCCGTATCGCCAGGTCGCGGTAGATGCCGGAGTGCGTCTTGGCCGACTGGCGGTTGAAGTCGGCGAGCCGGTCCAGCGACCCGTCCAGGTCGGCCGGGTCGAAACCGTCCAGCGGCAGGGCGGGGACCGGTGCCTGCGCCAGGACCTCGGTGGCGACGGCGGTGAGCAGCGGACGGTAGGCCGGATCATCGAAAACCGCGTAGATCGGCAGGTCGCTGACCGCCGTAGCAAACAGCGTGGCGCCGTATGCCTCCTTGGCCCAGGCGTAGCCGAGCACCTTGGACGTGGCACGCGCGTCGGCGATATCGGCGGCCAGCGCCGCCACCCGGTCGCTCGGCCGGCCGTCCAGCTCGCCGACCATGAACGTCGCCCGGTTCCCGCGCAGGACGACGCCCGGCTCCAGCACGTCCGCGCCGAAATTGACGACGGCCTCGACGACCCGGTCGGGGCCGACAACATCCGCCAGGACATCGGATGTCAGTCCGTTCTGGAGTGAGACGACGAACCCGTCGCCGTCCAGCCGCCCCGCTAGCACGGCGGCTGCGGCCGCGGTGTGGTGCGCCTTGACGGCCAGCAGCACTGGCCCTTCGATCCGCTCGGGCAGGTCGTCTGGTGCCACGGCGCGCGGATACACGGTGAACTCCTCGACCGGACCCTCGATCCGCAGTCCCGCCGCGTTGACGGCGCTGACCACGGCTGCGTCGGCGTCGCATACGAGCACGTCATGGCCGTCACGGACAAGACCGGCCGCCACCGTGCCGCCGATCGCACCGCAGCCGATAACCACATATCGCACGGCGTGAACGTTACAACACAGTAAAGCAATGTAAACAGCGGCGGACCGCTATTTACAACCGGTGCACCCTTACCTCACATTTGGTTAGGCAAAGGTTTGCGTAGTGGCACAAGGACGTGCCTCCCTCGGCCGGAATCCCCCTAACCCGGTCAATCTAGGACAGCACCAAATGCGGCGGCCAGTGCCGTCGCCCGGACATACACCGGGAGCTGCATGTGAGATACAGAACCAGACTCACGAAAGCCCTGATCGCTGGCAGCGCCCTCGCGGTGCTCGCCGGATGCGGGTCAGGCACGCCATCATCCAGCACGTCGCACGGCTCCAGCGGGCCAGTCCGCGGCGGCAACCTGGTCTTCAACAACCCGCAGGACGCCCAGTCGTTCGACGAGTCCACCGTCTTCGACAACAACTCGATCTGGATCCTTGAGCAGATCACCCAGCCGCTCTACACGGTGACCGCGAACGGCAAGGGCGTCATGCCATGGCTCGCGACCGGCTACACCGAGTCGTCGGACGGCAAGACGTATACCTTGACACTGCGGCCGGGCGTGAAATTCTCCAACGGCCAGGCAATGACCTCCGCCGACGTCAAGTTCTCACTCGAGCAGACGATGGCGGCTTCCGCCGGCTGGGGCTACATCGACGCGGCCATCGCGTCCGTCGACGCCCCGACGCCGTCCACGGTCGTCCTCCACCTGAAATACCAGTGGGCGCCGCTCCTGGCCGATCTCTCACTGTTCGCTAACGGCATCGTGCCGAACAACTACGGCGGCAAGACGGCCGCCCAGTTCTACGCGGCACCGATCGGGACCGGCCCGTTCAAGTGGGACTACTGGCACAAGGGCCAGGCGGTCAAGCTGGTGAAGAACACCTACTACTGGCAGAAAGGCCTGCCGTACCTCAACAGCGTGACCTGGACCGACGTCCCCAGCGACAACACCAGGGAACTCCAGATCAAGGGCGGCCAGGCGCAGATCGACCAGTTCCCGTCGTGGTCGACTGTCAGCACGCTCAAGACCACGCCCGGCGTGAACATGGACCTGTTCAACTCGACCGAGACCAACTACCTGGCCTTCAACGAGAACGTCAAGCCCTTCCAGGACGTGCACGTACGCCGGGCGATCTCGCTGGCCATCAACCGCGCTGCGATCATCCAGGCGGTGCTGTTCGGCAACGGCAAGCCGGCCAACTCGCTGTTCCCGCCGCAGGTCCCGTACTACGACCCGACGACGCCGGGCTACCAGTACAACCTCGCCGCGGCTAAGGCACAGATGGCCCAGTCCTCAGTGCCGCACGGGTTCACCACCACGATGCTCATAGGGGCTGGCAATTCCGACTACGCCACCATCACCACCATCGTGCAGGCGGAGCTGAAGCCGCTCGGCATCACCGTCAACGTGCAGACGCTCGATCCCAACACGGCTAATGGGAACTTCCAGACCGAGAAGTACGACATGAGCCTCACACTCTGGACGATGGACATCCCCGACCCGGACGAACTGGCCACCTTCGGCCTCGATCCAAAGTCCGGCGCCAAGTCGTTCTTCACCAGCTACGACAACCCCACCGTGGTCAAGGACGTGCACGCGGCCGAGCAGATCACGACCCCGTCCGCGCGGCAGAGCCTCTACAACGTCGTCCAGACGGACGCGGCGCAGGACGCTTTCATGGCGTTCCTGTACTACTCGCCGTACCCGTACGTCACCACGTCGAACGTGCATGGCTTCTTCGTCACGCCGCTCGGCAACTACCACATGCAAGACGTCTGGCTGAGCAAGTAGTCGCAGCGACGTGATCATCCTGACGTGCCGGGCGCCCGCACGGGCGCCCGGCACGATCGGCCCAGTGAGGTAACTGGCCCCGGTGAATGTGACTGCGCGAGGCGACGGGCCGGCGCTTGCGCCGTGCACGATCGCCGAGCCCAGAGGTGAAACGAGGTACTCATGGGTCGGATGACCTTCGTGGTCCGGCGGCTGCTGTTGCTCGTGCCGACAGTCGTGGGCGTGACGATCGTCGCGTTCTTCATGATCCATTTGATCCCGGGCGACCCGGCGAGGACCATCCTCGGCATCCACTCGACGCCGCGCGGCGTCGCGATACTGCATCACGAGTGGGGGTTGGACCGGCCGCTCGCCAGCCAGTACTGGCTTTTCATGGACAGGCTGCTGCACGGCAACCTCGGCACCAGCCTGTACTACGGGGTGCCCGTCGTTGGCCTCATCACCAGCCATCTGCCGCCCACGCTGTGGCTGATCTGCTACGCCACCGTGCTCGCGGTGCTGATCAGCGTCCCGCTGGCCATGATCGCGGCGACCCGGAAGGATGCCGTGCGCGACCAGCTGGTCCGCGCGGTCCCGCTGCTCGGGCTCGGCATGCCGGCTTTCTGGCTAGCGCTGCTCCTGCAGACCACGCTGGCCATCAAGTTCCGGCTGTTCCCCGTGAGCGGCTACGGCACCGGCATCGTCGGCCACCTGCACGCGATGTTCCTGCCGAGCCTCACCGTCGCGATCGCGCTCTGCCCGGTTGTCATCCGCAGCCTGCGGGCGAGCATGCTCAGCGTGCTCGGCGCGGACTTCGTCACCACCGCGCGGGCCAAGGGCGTGCCTGCCATGCGCTTGTTCGTCCGGCACGTGCTCCGTAATGCCGTGATCCCTGCCGTCACCGTGCTCGGCATCAACCTGGGCTTCCTGATCAGCGGCACGGTGATCGTCGAGCAGGTGTTCCAGATACCCGGCATAGGCCAGCTGATGATCAACTCTATCTTCCAGCGTGACTTCGACGTCGTGCAGGCCGTCGCGCTCGTCTTCGCGATCATGGTCGTGCTCGTCAACCTGCTCACGGACGTGGCATATGCGTCCCTCGACCCGAGAGTGAGGTTCGACAGGTGAGCGCGATCTCGATCACCGGCACCGCTGGCTCGCCCGAGTCGTCGCCGCAGGCGAGCACCGCCGAGCGAGCCCAGCCGCGCCGGCGGCAGTGGTACCGGCAGCCGGCCCTGATCGCCGGCCTGGCGATCGTCGGCGTGATCCTGTTCCTCGTCATCGCGGCGCCGTTGATCACCTCGTACAACCCCGATGCGCAGAACCTGAACGCGACGCTGGCGGGCATCAGCGGACACCACCTGCTCGGCACCGACCAGGAGGGGCGGGACACGTTCACCCGCCTGCTGTACGGCGGCCGGATCGACCTTCAGGTCGCCTTCATCGCTGTGCTCTTCCCGTTCGTTCTCGGCACGATTCTCGGCAGCGTGGCCGGCTACTTCGGCGGCTGGATCGACATCATCATCATGCGCCTGGTCGACATCGTGGTCGCCTTCCCGTTTTTTGTGCTGATCATCGCCCTGGTCTTCGTGCTTGGTCCCGGTGAGCGCAGCATCTATATCGCCATCACGCTGGTGGGCTGGGTGTCGTACGCGCGCATCATCCGCGGCGAGATCCTCGTGGCCAAACGCCAGGAGTACGTTCTCGCCGCCCAGTCGGGCGGCCTGTCGAACGTGCGGATCATGGGCAGGCACCTGCTGCCGAACGTGATCACGCAGGCCATCGTGTACGCGATGTCGGACATCGTGCAGGACATCCTGGCCATCGTCACGCTGAGCTATTTCGGTCTTGGCATCCAGCCGCCAACACCTGACTGGGGGACCATGATTTCCGACGGTCAGAACTTCCTCACCACGCACTGGCAGCTGACCACGATCCCGGGCCTGGCCGTCGTGATAACGGGTCTTGGCTTGTCGCTCATCGGGGATGGCCTCGCCGACCTCCTCCGGCCGGGCCAGTCATGAGTGGGCTCGCCGGGAGCCACCCGCTCTTGCAGGTCAGCGACCTGCACGTGCAGATAGCCAGCCGCCGGGGGATCGTTCGCGCGGTGGACGGTGTCTCCCTGGAAGTGCCAGCGGGCGAAGCTGTCGGCCTCGTCGGCGAGTCGGGCTCGGGCAAGAGCATGACGCTGCGGGCGATCCTCGGCCTGCTGCCACCGGAAGCGCGCATCACGGCGGGCCAGGTCGTGCTCGACGGCGTGGACCTGACGCAGCTCAGCAACGCCGACCTCAACAAGATCCGCGGGCCCAAGATCGCGATGATCTTCCAGGAGCCGATGAGCGCGCTCAACCCGGTCATGCGCGTCGGCCAGCAGATCGCCGAAGGCCCGCAGGTGCACCTCGGCATGAACAGGGCGCAATCCGCCGAGCGGGCGCTGGAGCTGATGCGGCGGGTCGGCATCCCCGATCCCGAGCGCCGGTTCCGCTCGTTCCCGCACGAGTTCTCGGGCGGAATGCGACAGCGGGTGATGATCGCAATCGCGCTGTCGTGCGACCCGTCGCTGATCTTGTGCGACGAGCCGACCACGGCGCTCGATGTCACCATCCAGGACCAGATCCTCCGGCTGCTGGCCAAGCTGTGCCGGGAATCGGGCACCAGCCTCGTGTTCGTCACGCACGACCTGCCGGTGGTCGCCCAGGTGTGTCATCAGCTCGCCGTCATGTACGCGGGCCTAATCGTCGAGCACGGCACCGTGCAGGAGGTCCTGACCGAGCCGTGCCACCCGTACACGCTCGGCCTGGTGCGGTCGGCGCCTGACGTCGACCACCCGCGCTCCTCCCTGGTCGCCATCCCCGGCTCGCCGCCAAGCCTCATCAGTCCGCCGTCCGGCTGCCGGTTCCACCCGCGTTGCAAGTTCGCCGAGGAGGACTGCACTGTGATCGAGCCCCCGCTGCGCCTCCTCGACGGCGGCCGCGCAACCGCCTGCCTGCACTTCGAGCGTGCCCTGGAGGCCGTGCGAGCCGAGGGAGGTCTGCGATGAGCACGCAGTCTGCTGTCGCCACCGATGTCCAGCCGCCGGGCGAGGCCGGTCCGTTGCTGGCGGCCACGGGCCTGTCAGTGAGCTTCGCGCTCGGCTCGGCGCTCATCGCCCGGTTGCGGCACGAGGCGCACGTCCTGCGCGCCGTCGACGGCGTCGACCTCCAGATCGAGCGCGGCGAAGCGCTGGCGCTGGTGGGCGAGTCCGGGTCCGGGAAGTCGACGCTTGCCAGAGCGCTCGCCGGGCTGCAGAAGCCGGACAGCGGCCAGATCCGCATGGACGGCAAGGTCCTGCCCGACCGGCGCTCCCGCGCCGATCAGCGGAAGATCCAGATGGTCTTCCAGGACCCGTACTCGTCGCTGAACCCGCGAATGACGGTCGGGGGCATGCTGCACGAGCTGCTGCGGGTGCATCACATCGTGGCCGGGAAAGAGGTCGAGTCCTACACCAGGGAACTGCTTGGCCTGGTGGGCCTGGGCGAGGAAGCGGTCCACGCCTACCCGAGGCAGTTTTCTGGCGGGCAGCGGCAGCGGGTCGCGATTGCCAGGGCGCTGGCGCTGCGGCCGGAGTTGCTGATCGCCGATGAGCCGGTCTCGGCGCTCGACGTCAGCGTCCAGGCCACCATCTTGAACCTGCTCCAGGATCTGCGTGCCGAGCTCGGCCTCACGCTGTTGCTGATCTCGCACAACCTCGCCGTCGTGCGTCACTTGTGCGACCGGGTCGCGGTCATGTACCTGGGCCGGATCATCGAGGTGGCGCCGACCGAGACCCTGTTCGCCCGGCCCCGGCATCCCTACACCGCTGGCCTGCTGGCCGCCATCCCGCGGCTGACCTTCTCGGAAGCGGGCGATGCGCCAGCCGTCCAGGGTGATCCGCCGAGTCCCCTGCGCATCCCGTCCGGATGCCGGTTCCGTACCCGCTGCCCCATGGCGCAGGAGATCTGCGAGTTGGAGGACCCGGCGTTGACGACCTCGTCCGGCGACCCGGCGCACAGCGCGGCGTGCCACTTCGCGTTCGCTGCCTCAGTTCCGGCGCCGCGCACTCCGGCTGCTGACGAAAGGACAGCACTATGAAGGTGTTCCTGTCCACGGACATGGAAGGCACAGCCGGAGTCGTCGACTGGGAGCAGTGCGTCGGGGATGGCCCGCAGGCAGCGGCCGGCCGCAAGCTGCTGCTGGCCGAGGTCAACGCGGCCATCGAGGGCGCAGTTGCTGGCGGCGCAGCAGAAGTCGTGGTCAACGACTCGCACGCGACCATGCGCAACCTGCCGCCAGGCGAGCTGGCCGGCCGCGCGTCTTACATTTCCGGCAGCCACAAGCCGCTGTACATGATGCAGGGGCTCGACGACAGCTTTGACGCCGTCATGTTCATCTCCTACCACGGTTCCGTGGGCGCGCCTGCCGGGCTTTCCCACACCTATAACCCCCGTGCGGTGGTCGAGGCCCGCATCGACGGCGCCGTCACGGGCGAGGCGGGGATCAACGCGCTCGTTGCCGCGCACTATGGCGTGCCCGTCGTCCTCGTGACCGGAGATCGCTGCGCCTGCGACGAGACGGCAGTCCTGATTCCTGCGGTCGAGCAGGCTGTGGTCAAGGAACACGTAAGCAGGCTCGCAGCGCACAGCCTGCACCCAGACGTCGCCTGCGCGCTGATACGCGAGCGGGCAGAGACGGCCATGCGGACGGCCGCGGCCGCCGCGCCACCGCCACTGGACCCCGGGGTCCTCGCGGTCTTCGTCCGCACGACCGACATCGCCGAGGCGGCCAGCTGGGTGCGCGGCGTCGAGCGCGCTGGCCCGCGCGAGCTGCGCATCCACGGCCCGGACCGGCTAGCTACCTACCGCGCCTTCTGCGCCGCCATCCTGCTGACGCGCTCGGTTGCGGAGGCCGTGTGACGCCACCAGCCGGCGCCAGGGTAGCGGTCGTCACTGGGGCCGGGGGCGGAATCGGCAGTGCGGTCTGTCGGCGCCTCGCAGCCGATGGCTTCGCCGTCGCCTGCCTGGATGTAAGCGAGCCGGGCGCGCGGTCCGCGACCGACGGCCTGCCGGGCGCTCTCGGCGTCGCCGTCGACGTGCGCGACGCGGCGTCCGTCCGCGCGGCCGGTGCCCGGATCCGGGCCGAGCTCGGCCGTCCGTGGCTGCTCGTCAACGCTGCCGGCGTCTTCAGCATCCAGCGGATCACGGAGCTAGATGACGCGGAATGGAACAGAATACTCGATACCAACCTTAAGGGCCCCTTCCTGACCTGCCGGGAATTCCTCCCTGACATGATCGAAGCGCGCGACGGGTGCGTCGTGAACGTGGCGTCGACGGCAGGCGTTCGCGGCGGGCGCCGGCGCGCGGCGTACTGCGCGTCGAAGGGCGGACTGGTCCAGCTCAGCCGCAGCCTGGCCATCGACCACGGCCCGGACGGCGTACGCGTGAACTGCGTATGTCCCGGCCTGATCGATACATCCATGGCGGACTGGATCCGCCATGACGAGGAGGCGCTGACCGAGTGGGCAGGCACGATCCCCGCCCGGCGCATCGGGACCGCCGCAGAGATAGCCGACACGGTCGCGTTCCTAGCGTCACCGGGTGGCAGCTACGTCCACGGCGCGGTGCTGATGGTCGACGGAGGGGCGACGGCCTGATCATGCACGGCGTTATCAGACACTGGGCACGGAGCCGATGAGCCGCGCCCCCAAAGAGGAAGCCACTGATCCGGCCGGAGAGCAGGCCGAGCGGCGGGTACCCAGGCCGCGCTCGGCGCCCGCCGTCGGATCACGCCGGGCGGCCCGGCTTGTCGACATCGCGACCGCAGCGGGCGTACACGTCTCGACCGTGTCGCGGGTGCTGAACGGGGATCCAGGCTTGTCGATCCGGCCGGAGACGATCGAGCGCATCCTGACGACGGCCCGCACTCAGGGATACCGGCCCAATGCGCTGGCGCGCGCGCTCAAGCGTGACCGCACCGGCGCGTTCGCGTTCGTGGTCCCGCTGCTCCGCAACCCGATCTGGGTGCGGCTTCAGCGCGGGGCCCTTCAGCGGGCCGGCGAGCGGGGCTACGTGGTCATGATGATGGAGGAGCCGATGGATGCGCCGAAGCCTCCAGACGGCTACCGCTATCTCGTGGAGGAGAGCCGCGCCGACGGCCTCCTGCTTGCCACTGCCTTGCGCCTGGCCGGGCCCGACGCCCGGGTGCGTGACGTCCCGCATGTCTACGTGAACCGGCGCGGTCCACACCGTGGCAACGACGTCGTCATGGACGAGGCCGGCGCCGTCCGGCTGTTCATAGATCACGTAGCCGGTCTCGGCCACCGCAGTGTTGTGGTCATCGACGGTCCGAGCGACGTCGACACGGTGCACCGCCGCGTCAGCGCGGCTCGGCGGCATGGCGCGGCGAACGGCATGGCGGTCACGATCCGGCACACCCCCGCGACTGAGGAGGGCGGCTGGGACACCACCAGGGAGATGTTGCGCGCCGGGCCCCTGCCAACAGCGTGCGGCGTCGGCAGCCTCAACCAGCTGTTCGGCGTGCTGGCCGCGCTGCGGGAAGCCGGCGCGTCGGTCCCGCACGACGTCTCGGTTGTCAGCTTTGACGAGGACGAGTGCCTGGCCTTCCTGGAGGTCCCGGTCACCAGCGTGTGCATGCCCCTTGCTCAGCTCGGCGCCGCGGCCGTAGACGGCCTGATCGCCAGGATCGAGGGCAGTGCCATCGGGGGCGGGGCCGTCGGGGGCGGGCCGACCGACGGTAGGCCCGCCGCGGACGTGCTTGTCCGCGACCCCATGTTCCTTGTGCCGCGCGCTTCGACGGCTCCTCCTCCCGACCTCGCCAGAAAGAGGGCCCTATGACGCCACCAGCAGGCCACACCGCCCAAGCCGGCAAGCCCGTGGTTTCAGGCAAGACTGCGGTATCAGGCAAGACTGCGGTATCAGGCAAGGCAGTGCTTGCCGGCAAGACGGCGGTCGTCACTGGTGCCGCGCACGGCATCGGTACCGCTATCGCCTGCGCACTGCGCGGCGACGGCGCGACAGTGCACGAGGTCGACAAGGACATCGCGGACCTGACCGACTCCGCGGCCGTGCGCGAGTTCTTCGCGGGCGTGGGCGCCGTCGACATCCTGGTGAACAACGCCGGCGGGGTCTGCGGCCAGGTGGGCCATCCGCTGGAGGAGGTGCCCGACGCCGACTGGCGCGCGATTGTTGACGCGAACCTGACCACAGCGTTCCACTGCACACGCGCCGTCGTGCCCGCGATGAAAGAGCGCCGCTGGGGCCGGGTCATCAACATCTCATCTGCGGCGGGTCTGACCGTCAGCAAGACCGGAATCCAGGCGTACGCAAGCGCGAAGGCCGGCGTAATCGGTTTCACCCGGCAGATGGCGCACGAGCTTGGCCCCGCCGGCATTACGGTGAACTGCATCGCGCCCGGCTTCATCCTGTCGAACCCGACGACCGAGATTCAATGGCGCAGCTACGGCCCAGACGGTCAGCGCGACCTGATCAGCGGAATCGCGACCAGGCGGCTCGGCGACCCCGACGACATTGCCAACGGCGTTCAGTTCTTTGCCTCGCCGCGATCCGGCTGGGTGACCGGGCAGGTCATCGCCATCGACGGCGGCAGCGCTTTCCTGTGATAGGCCTTCCTGTGATCGGCTTTCTGTGATGGACCTTCCGGTTCCGAGGCTCTCGTTCGCCATCGACGACGGCGGCTACGTCCGCGAACTGGCCGAACTCGTGGCCGTGCCGAGCGTCAGCCGCGACGCCGACACCGCGACGATGAACGCGGCGGCGCACTGGCTCGCCGGGCGGTTGTCCTTCGCCGGCGGTCGGGTCGAGCAGACATCCGGCCATCCTGTGGTCCGGGCCGAGTGGCTCGGGGCTCCTGGCGCGCCGACCATCCTCGTCTACGGCCACTACGACGTGCAGCCGACGGGAGCCTTGGCGGAGTGGCTCACTCCCCCGTTCGAGCTGACCGTGGATGGCGACGTCGCGCGGGGGCGGGGCGCCACCGACGACAAGGGTCCTGTCTACATGGTCCTCAAGACGGCCCAGGCGTTCGTGGACCAGGAGGGCCGCCTGCCGCTCAACGTGAAGTTCCTGCTCGAGGGCGAGGAGGAGATCGGCAGCCCGCACCTGCCGGACTATGTGGCAGCGCACGCTGAAGAGCTAGCCGCTGATCTCGTCATCTCCGCCGACGGCGCGATGTGGCGGCCCAGTGAGCCGTCGCTGTCGCTGGCCTCCAAGGGCCTGGTCTCGATGGACATCGTCGTCGAGGGCGCCGACAGCGACCTGCACTCGGGCCGCTACGGCGGCACAGTGGCCAACCCTCTGCACGCACTCAGTCAGATTCTGGCCAGCCTGCATGGTGCCGACGGTTCAGTGGCCGTGCCGGGCTTCTACGACGGCATCCCGGCGCTGACCGACGCGCGCCGCGGCGAGATATCACGGGTGCCCTTCGACGAAACTGCGTTCCTGGCCGACCTCGGCCTATCCAGTGGCCACGGTGAGCCGGGCTACACCACGCTCGAGCGGCTCTGGGAGCGCCCGACGCTCGAAGTCAACGGCGTCGACGGCGGGGGCAAGTACACGGTCATACCGCGCAGGGCGGTCGGCCACGTGTCGTGCCGCCTCGTTCCCGGCCAGAGCCCGGATGCGGTCATCGGTTCGATTGCCGACTACGTTCGCCGGCAGTACACGCCAGGGGTTTCGGTGTCCGTCGTCCCGGACGACGCGCGCGTGCCCGCTTACACGATCGCCGCCGACCACCCCGCGATCCAGGCGGCGGCAGCTGCCCTGACGGCGGTATATCCGGGCCAGGATGTGCTGCTGGCCTGCATCGGCGGCACGCTGCCCGCAACGTACCTGTTCGAGCGAACGCTGGGCTGCAAGACGCTGTTCTTCTCATTCTCGACCGCCGACGAGAAGCTGCACGCGCCCAACGAGTTCCTGCGCATCCGCAGGCTGCGTGAGGGCATGCGGGCCTGGGAAATGCTGTGGCGGCTGCTCGCCGCTGGTCCGTACCAGCTGGCACCGCATCGGAAGGCGACCGGAGGGGATCGCGATGACTGAGACGCCGTACACCGCCTACTCGTACCTGCCCGCCGGGTCGTTCCCTGGATTCGAGCTCACGCCGGAGTTCGGCCGCGTGCCGCCGTATGCGGGCACGCGCCTGACCTCAGAGCAGGAGGCGCGCTCGCGTTCGCTCCTGGGCGACAGCCTGGTGATCAGCCTGCACGATCATCCGGTGCGGTTCCCGCTGGATATGGCGGAGACGCCGGAGTACAACCGCACGGGCCGGCAGCACGCCGCCTATGCGGGCATGCGGGCGTCGGGCATGAATGTGATCTTCGACAACATGATGGACGGCACGGCGTGCGTAACAGGCAATGCTCCATGGCGCTGGAACGACATCATCACTGACCTCGGCATGCGGCAGGCCGATGTCGCCCACGCGGCCGGATTCCTGGTCGTGCGCACCGTGGCGGACATCGATGAGGCAGTGCGGTCCGGGCGCGTGGGACTGGTCTTCGGCCTAGAGGCGGCGACGCCGATCGAGAACGAGATCGACCGGCTCGACGTGCTCTACGGCCTTGGGATCCGGCAGATCGGGATCGCGTACTCAGACGCGAACACGCTCGGCAGCGGATTGAGCGAGCCGAGCGACGGCGGGCTGACCTCGTTCGGCCGGCGGGCGGTGACCCGGATGAATCAGCTGGGCCTGGCGATCGACCTGTCGCACTCTTCCGACCGGACGGCGCTGGATACGTGCGAGCAGAGCACCAGGCCTGTGTTCATTACCCACGCCGGCGCGCGCGCGGTATGGGACACGGCCCGGATGAAGCCAGACACCGTGCTGCGCGCCGTCGCGGACACCGGCGGCGTGATCGGGATGTCAGCGGCACCCCACACGACGCTCTCGCCCGGCCACCCGCGGCACAGCATCGAGTCGGTCATGGATCACTTCCGCTACTGCGCCGACCTGGTGGGCATCGAGCACGTCGCATTCGGGCCGGACACCCTCTACGGGGACCATGTGGCCCTGCACATCACCTTCGCTCATCTGCTGAGCCTCGCGGCCATGCGCGGCCCGAGCTTCGACCCCGTGGAGTACGTCGACGGCCTCGAGAACCCGACGGAGAACTTCCCCAACATCTGCGACTGGCTCGTGCAGGACGGCTACTCCGACGAGCAGATCCGCGCCGTCCTCGGCGGCAACATCTACCGCGTCTTGCAGCAGGTCTGGATCAGCTAGCGGCTCGCAGAGCTGGCGAGTGCCTGCTCCAGCCACGACCGAAGCGCGGGCGCCGGAGGCGCGCCGATCTGCGTAGCGGTGACCTGGCCCCGGTCCAGCAGCAGGAGCGTTGGGATCGACTGGACGCCGAACCGGCTTTGCAGCCGCGGAGACTCATCCACGTTCACCTTGACCAGCTTCATCCGGCCGGCGAACTCGGCCGCGAGGTCCGCCAGGACCGGGCTTACCATTCGGCATGGTCCGCACCAAGGCGCCCACAGGTCGACGACGACGGGGACCGGCGCCTTCTCCGCGACCTCCGCGAAGTTCTCATCGCCCGCGTCGATGATCCAGGGCAACGGGCGGTGACAGTTGCCGCACCGCGGCGTGCCGGCGGCCGCAGCGGGCACCCGGTTCTTCCGGCCACAGTTCGGACACGTGATCACAGCGCTGTCAGCAGCCATCGTGGCGCCTCGCTTCGGGGTGTACTGGCTTACGCCGGGTTCTGGTAGCTCACCGTCAGCTCCGAGTCTGCCAAATCAACCTGGATGACGGCACCATCGTGGACGTCGCCAGCCACCAGCGCGCGGCCGATTCTCGTCTCCACTTCCCTGGCGATGAACCGGCGGAGCGGCCGCGCACCGTATACCGGGTCGAAGCCCTGCTCGGCGATGAAGCGCAGAGCGGCCTCGGAAATCTCAAGCGTCATCTGCCGCTCGGCGAGCCGGATGCGCAAGTCGTTGAACATCAGCTCGACGATTTGCTCGATCTCCTTTTCGGTCAGCGGCTTGAACAAGACGATGTCGTCGAGACGATTCAGGAACTCGGGCCGGAAGTAGCCGCGCATCGTGGCCATCACGCGGTCGCGTGCGTCCGGCTCGATCTCGCCGTCGGTCGTAACGCCTTCCATGAGGTATTCGGACCCGATGTTGGAGGTCATGATGATGACGGTGTTGCGGAAGTCCACGGTGTGGCCTTGCCCGTCGGTGAGCCGCCCGTCGTCGAGCACCTGGAGCAGCGTGTTGAACACATCTGGGTGGGCCTTCTCCACCTCGTCGAAGAGAACCACGGAATAGGGCTTGCGGCGGACCGCCTCGGTCAGCTGGCCGCCTTCCTCGTAGCCGATGTAGCCGGGCGGCGCGCCGACGAGCCGGCTCACGGTGTGGCGCTCCTGATACTCGCTCATGTCGATACGGATCAGGTTCGCTTCGCTGTCGAACAGCGCGGCCGCAAGCGACTTGGCCAGCTCCGTCTTGCCGACTCCAGTCGGGCCAAGGAAAACGAACGAGCCGATCGGTCGGCCCGGATCCTTGATTCCCGACCGCGCCCGGATGATCGCGTCGGTGACGAGCTGGACCGCCTCGTCCTGACCGACCACGCGCTCGTGCAGGATCTGATCGAGGCGAAGCAGCTTCGCCCGCTCGCCCTCCTGCAGCTGACTGACCGGGATTCCCGTCCAGCGGGCCACAATCGCGGCGATCTCGTCGTCGGTGACGACCTCGCGCAGTAGCCGATGCCCGTCCAGCCGCTCGCTGAGGCGCTCTTCCTCGGCCCCTAGCCGCCGCTCTAGCTCGGGTAGCCTGCCGAGGCGAAGTTCTGCCGTCCTAGTCAGGTCATAGTCGCGCTCGGCCTGATCGGCTTCCTGCCGGACTTGCTCCATCTCCTCCCGTAGCCCTTGGACCCGCCGCAGCGCGTGCCGCTCGCCCTCCCACTCCGCGCGCAAGGCATCGGCCTGCGCCCGCAAGTCGGCCAGCTCCCTGCGCAGCTCCTCCAGGCGCGCCCGGCTGGCCGAGTCGTCCTCCTTGGCGAGTGCGGTCTCCTCGATCTCCAGGCGCATGACGCGGCGAGTCAGCTCGTCCAGCTCGGCGGGCATCGAATCGATCTCGGTCCTGATCACCGCGCACGCCTCGTCGACCAGGTCGATCGCCTTGTCAGGCAGGAAGCGGTCGGTTATGTACCGGTGACTCAGCCGGGCCGCCGCGACCAGCGCGCTGTCGGCAATCCGAACGCCGTGGAACACCTCGAGGCGCTCGCGCAGGCCGCGCAGGATCGAGACGGTGTCTTCCACCGACGGCTCATCGACAGTGACCGGCTGGAACCGCCGCTCAAGTGCGGCGTCCTTCTCGATGTACTTGCGGTATTCCTCGAGTGTCGTTGCGCCGATCATGTGTAGCTCGCCGCGGGCCAGCATCGGCTTGAGCATGTTGCTGGCGTCCATCGAGCCTTCAGCCGCGCCGGCGCCGACGACGGTGTGCACCTCGTCGACGAACATCAGGATCCGGCCGTCAGACGCCTTGACCTCGGCGAGCACCGCCTTGAGACGCTCCTCGAACTCGCCGCGGTACTTGGCGCCCGCGACCAGCGCGCCTAGGTCGAGGCTGAAGATCAACTTGTCACGGAGGCCTTCCGGCACGTCGCCGCGGTTAATGCGCTGCGCTAGGCCCTCGACGATGGCGGTCTTGCCGACACCCGGATCGCCGACCAGCACCGGGTTGTTCTTCGACTTCCTCGACAGGATCTGGATGACGCGGCGGATCTCGCCGTCGCGCCCGATGACCGGGTCGAGCCGGCCAGCCGCGGCGTCGGCCACGAGGTCCCGGCCGTACTTCTCGAGCGCCTCGTAGGCGACCTCGGGCATGGCGGACGTCACGCGCTGGTTGCCCCGAATTCGGGCCAGGGCCTCAAGAAAAGCCTGCCTGGTGATGCCTTGCTGCTGCAGCAGACGGCCCGCGCTCGTGGCGGGGCCAAGCGCGAGGATCGCGAGCACGAGGTGCTCGACCGAGACGTATTCGTCCTTGAGCCGGTCAGACTCCTGCTGGGCATCGTCAAGAAGCCGGGAGAGCTGCTGCGTCACGGCTACCTGACCGGGTGCGACACCAGGCCCGCTGACACGCGGGCGCCGCTCAAGTTCGACCTCGAGTTCCTTGCGCAGCTGGCCGGTGTCGGCATTCACCTGAGTCAGCAGGCGCGGCACGATGCCATCGGCCTGGTCGATCAGCGCGAGGAGCAAGTGCTCGGTGTCCACCTCGGGATGGCCGAAGCGCAGGGCCTTGGTCTGGGCGTCGTGCAGGGCTTCTGACGACTTCTGGGTGAGCCGATTCGGGTCCATAAATAGCCTCCTAGCCGCTGGCGGCGTCGCATGGCTGCCTCGAGCACGGCGATCCTGTCCAGCAGATCGATAACGAGGCCGGTGGCCGCGTAGTTGAGCGCGAAGCCGGCGCGCAGCCGCTGGATGCGGCCGACCGCTGCCAGCTGACTACGGGCGAACCACAATCGGCCGGCTGAGTCGCGGGTAGCGTCGAGTACCCCAAGGGCGACGAGCCTGCGGACCAGGTCGGGGTGAAGGTCGGCCGCGGCGGCGAACTCGTCCAGGTCCAGTCGCGGCGCGCGGACCAGCGCGTAGGTCACCGGCGTCTCCTCGGGTCGAAGTTGGAGGTCGCGGCGAGCTGCTCGAACAGTTCCCGCTCCGCTTCGGCGAGGTGGGCTGGCACCATGATCCGGGCCTCTGCATACAGGTCGCCTGACTCGCCCCTCGGATTGCGCATGCCGCGGCCGCGCAGCCGGAGGCGCTTGCCACTGGACGTGCCTGCCGGGACTGTGACCTTAGCTTCTCCATCAGGCGTCGGCACCGCGACCGAGGTGCCGAGTGCGGCTTCCCAAGGTGCGAGCCGCAACTCGAGATAGATATCGCGGCCATCCAGGCGGAAGATCCGGTGCGGCCTGATCCTGACGACTAGGTACAAGTCGCCCGATCGGGCCCCGTCGCTGCCTCGACCGCCCTGACCGGCGAGGCGGATGCGCTGTCCGTCAGTGACGCCAGGCGGGATCGTGACATCGAGCGTGCGCTGGCTGCCGCCGCCGCCGATCGTCACCGACCGCTGACCGCCGCGATAGGCCTCCTCGACCGTCAGCTCGATGTCCGCGACCTGATCGGCGCCAGGGACAGGTCCCCAGCCGCGCGCGGACCTGCCGCCGCCGAACAGGCCGCCGAACAGGTCGTCGAGGTCAATCTCGTCGCCGCCGCCGAACCCGAAACGCGCCCCCCCGCCCTGCCCGGCACCGGTCCCGGCCCGACTGCGGGCACCGGCACCCGCGCCCGCCCTCGCCCGGCGCCAGGTATCCGGGTCCACGTCCTCAGGCACCTGCCGGAAGTCGGCCCCGAACGCGTCGTACCGGCTCCGAGTCTGCGGGTCCGATAGAACGTTGTAGGCCTCGGAAATGTCCTTGAACCGGTCCTCCGCACCGGGGTCGGCGTTCACGTCCGGGTGGTTCTCGCGGGCAAGCCTGCGGTAAGCCCGCTGGATCTCGTCCTGGCTGGCGGTCCTCGGCACGCCCAGGATCTGGTAGAAATCCCGGTCAGCCATCAGTCCGCCTTGGCGACGACTACCTGGGCAGGCCGCAGCTGGCGCACGTCCTCTCCGTAGGCGGGCCGGATGACCTCGACGACTGAGCCCTCAGGCGCGGCGGGGTCGGACCTCGTTGCGATCGCTTCATGCCGGGCTGGATCGAAGGCCGCCCCGAGATCGTCGCGGCGCGGGAAGCCGAGCTGCCCGAGCACGCTCACTGCCTGGTCCCGGACCGCTCTGACTCCCTCGATGATGGAACCAGGGTCAGCTTGCGCGTGGGCGAGGGCCCGCTCGAGGTTGTCGACGACGGGCAGCCACTGCGCAGCCACCCGCGCAGCCGCTTCGGCCTCAGCATTGCGGACCTGAGCTGCACACCGCTTGCGCAGGTTGTCGAGATCCGCGAGCGCGCGCAGTCGCAGGTCCTCAAGCTCGGCAATACGGGCGGTCAGCTCGGCGGGAGCAGGCGGCGGGCCGCCCCTGCTGCCGGTACCGGCAGCGGTGCCGTCTTGTGCCGCGCCGTCCGGCGCCGACTCCGGGTTGCGGTCCGGCTCACTCATGGGTCGTGAACTCGGCGTCGATGACGTCGTCGCCGTCGTCGCCCTGGCTCGACTGTTCACTGCCCGGAGCGGCCTGCCCGGCCGGCTGCCCCTGGCTAGATGCGCCGACGCTCTGGTAGACCTGCTGAAGCTCGGAGGTCATGGTCCGGAGCCTGTCGACCGGTGTCTCGTCCTTGAGCGCCTGTCGCGCTTCAGCGATCAGGTTGTCGGCTCGTGCTCGCTCGTGCACCGGGATGGCGTCGCCGCGCTCGGACAGCAGATTCCCCACCTGATAGGCGGCTGCATCGAGGGCATTCCGCGCGTCGGTCAGCTCGCGCAGCCGGCGATCTTCGTCACGGTGGCGCTCGGCGTCCTCGACCATCCGCTCGACCTCGGACTGGTCCAGGTTGGAGGACTCGCTGATCGTGATCCGCTGCTCAGCGCCGGTGTCCTTGTCGCGCGCGGACACGTTCAGGATCCCATTGGCATCGATGTCGTACGTGACCTCGATCTGCGGCATCCCCCGCGGGGCGGGCCTTATGTTCTCCAGCCGGAACCGGCCGAGCACGCGGTTGTCGGCGGCGCGCTCGCGTTCGCCTTGCAGCACGACGATGTCCACTGCCGACTGGTTGTCCTCGGCCGTGCTGAAGACCTCCGTGCGGCGCGCCGGGATCGTGGTGTTGCGCTCGATGACCTTCGTCATGAGCCCGCCGAGGGTCTCGATGCCAAGCGACAGCGGCGTGACATCGAGGAGCAGAACATCCTTGACCTCACCCTTCAGCACGGCAGCCTGCACTGCCGCGCCGAGCGCGACAACCTCGTCCGGGTTGACGGTCATGTTCGGGTCCTTGCCGCCGGTCAGCCGCCTGACCTGGCTCTGTACGGCCGGCATCCGGGTCGCACCGCCAACGAGGATGACCTCGTCAATGTCGTTCTCCGTCAGCTTGGCGTCGCCAAGCGCCTGCTTGACCGGACCGACCGTACGTTCTACCAGGTCAGCCGTGATCTGCTCGAACGTCGAGCGCATGACCGTCGTGTTCAGGTGCTTCGGCCCGGACGCGTCGGCTGTAATGAACGGCAGGCTGACCGTGGTCTGCGTCACCGAGGACAGCTCGACCTTGGCCTTCTCGGCCGCCTCGAACAGCCGCTGTAGCGCCTGGGGGTCGGCCCGCAGGTCGATTCCGTTGTCGCGCTGGAACTCATCGGCCAGGTAGTCGACGAGCCGCCGGTCAAAGTCGTCACCGCCGAGGTGTGTGTCTCCGGCAGTCGCGCGCACCTCGACGACGCCGTCGCCGATGTCCAGGAGGCTGACGTCAAACGTGCCACCGCCGAGGTCGAACACCAGGACCGTCTCACTCTGCTTCTTGTCGAGTCCGTAGGCGAGGGCAGCGGCTGTCGGCTCGTTGATGATCCGCAAGACTTCGAGGCCGGCGATGCGCCCGGCGTCCTTGGTCGCCTGGCGCTGCGCATCGTTGAAGTAAGCCGGCACGGTAATGACGGCCTCGGTGACCTTCTCCCCCAGGAACTTGGCCGCGTCCTCGGCTAGCTTCCGCAACACGAGCGCCGAGATCTCCTCTGGCGCGTAGAGCCGACCGCTGACGCTGAAGCGGGCGGCGCCGTCGGGTCCGGGCGCAACGTCGTAGGAGACCGCGTGGATCTCGCTCTCGACCTCACTGAACTTCCGGCCGATGAATCGCTTGGCTGAGTAGATCGTCCCCTTGGGGTTCAGGATCGCCTGCCGCCTGGCCAGCTGGCCCACTAGGCGCTCGCCCTGCGGAGTGAAAGCCACGACCGACGGAGTCGTCCGCGACCCCTCGGCGTTAGGTATGACGGTCGGCTTGCCATCCTCCGTTACCGCGATCACCGAGTTGGTCGTGCCGAGATCGATCCCCACTGCCCTTGCCATTGCCGCACCTCCCGCTCAGCTGCCGCTGGCTGACTGCGTACTGCTGGTTGACTGCGCACTGCTGGCTGACTAGCTGCTACCTGGCCCGCCATTGCTGCCTGAGCTGGCGACGCTCCCCTGGCTGACCTCCTGCGGTCTGGGTTACGCCACAACACTGCCGCCGCGGCGGGGCACTCACATCCTCCAATCAGCTAGTTGGCGCCGCTGAGCCGCGCTGAGGAGCCCGGCGAGAGGCCAAGAGACTAGTCACCCTGGTGAAGTGCACAGGTAACGGCGCAGTGAGGCTGGGATCATGCCTCGCACGAAGGAGGGGGATCATGCCAACACCTGTGCGGGTGGTCGGTCTGGGTGGGTCGCTTCGGCATGAGTCGACCAGCCGGACCGCATTGCAGACAGCGCTCGACGGCGTGCTGGCAGCGGGAGCACAGCCGCGCTTGATCTCGGTCCGCGATCTGGACCTGCCGATGTACTCGTCCGAGCGCGTCGTGCCGCCTGCGGCCCGCGAGCTTGCCGAGGTCGTGTACTCCAGCGATGCCCTGATCTGGAGCACTCCCACGTATCACGGCTCCGTCAGCGGATCATTCAAGAACGCACTGGACTGGCTCATCCTGCTCGCGGAACGGGATCCGCCGTATCTGACCAACAAGCCGGTCGGGCTAGTGGCGACGGCGGGCGGCGTGCAGGGCCTGCAATCAGTCAACTCGATGGATTTCATCGTCCGGGCCCTGCGGGGCTGGAGCGTGCCGATGGTTCTGCCCGTCGCTCAGTCCTGGCAGACCTTCGATCCGGATGGGCGCCTCGTGGACGAGATGGTGGCGGCGCAGCTACGCGAGCTTGGCGCGGAAGTCGTCAGAGCGGCACGGCAGTTCCAGGCCGAAGGGACGTGTGACTACGCCGATAGCGCCCAGTTCTCGCCGGATGGTCACCAGCAGCCTGCCAGCGCCGGCGCGGAGCGGTGACGGTTGAACCTTAGCCAGTGAGCACAGGCTGCTGGGCAGCCAGCCGGGCTAGCTCGACTCGCGACGTCACGCCGAGCTTCCAGAAGATGTGGCGCAGGTGAAAAGCGACGGTATGCGTACTGAGGAACACGCGCCCGGCTACCTGCCGGTTGCTGAGACCGGTTGCGACGAGGTCGGCGATGCGCCGCTCGGTGTCGGTGAGGCTGTCCCAGCCATACGCTGGCCGCGAGATGCGCTTCCAGTGATGCAGTCTGACTCCAGCGCCGCGCAGCTCGGCGCGGACACGGGCCATGCCGGCGCCGTCCCCGAGCCGGTCATACAGCTCATGAGCCTGCCGCAGCCGGGCTACAGCGTCGTCTTGCCGGCCGTGACCGGCCAAGGCCAGGGCCGCGTCCTCCATGGCGGCGGCGCGGGCGAGCGGGACCGGGTAGCGGTGAGCCGCGTCGTCCAGCATGACCGGATCTCGTCGCAGCAGGCCGCGGACATGCTGGGCGGCCGCAACGACTGCGCAGTCGGCGGGCCGGCTCTCGGCGAGGCGCCGGGTGGACTCCGCCAGTTGCACGGCCTTCGCGTGATCGCCGCGGGCCAGCGCGCCGCGGACGAGCAGCACCGCGGCCGTGGCGTCGACAGCTGCCTCCGGCTCGAAGACGATCACGCGCAGATGTTCCTCCAGGTCATGCACATAGGCAAGTTCGGCATGGCTGTTTGACATCGTGCTGGCTGACATCGTGCTGGCCCCCTGATCCCCGGCACCTGATCCACGGCAGAGTCTGCGCAGAGTCTGCCCTCAGCATCGGCCATCCGAGCGCGGATAGCACCGTCCCTGGCGGGCCAACTCACTGTCCCGGCAGGACAGTTCCCCTCGTAGGGACCGGTCCACCGCGTAAGGACCGGCGCAGCGCCTGCAAGGTGCGCCACGCGCGCGTGGCCAGCTGCAAGTTGAACTGGGTGTCGGGGACGCCCAGGTCATAGCCCGATACTTCGCGAATGCGCCTTAGGCGATATTTCAGGGTACTGCGATGCACGGAGAGCGCCGTTGCGGACGTGTCGTAGCTTCCCCCGCTATCGAGGTACTCGCTGAGCGTCGTGACAAGCTGCGCGCCATGAACGGCGTCGTAGTCCAGCAGGGGACCCAGCCAGTCGCGCACGAACGATTCCATTGCCGACGTATCCGTCTCGGTGGCGAGGACCTGGTACACGCCAAGGTCGTCGAAGACGGTCACCTGGTCGCCACCGCTCACAGCCTGCTGGATCCGCAAGGCGAGCTGCGACTCCCGGTAGGACCGCGGGAACTGGGCAACTCCTTCGCAGCGCCCGCCGACGCCAATAGAGCAGCAAGAGCCGTGCAGCTCTGAGACGACACCGGCATGGAACCGCTCCCATGGCGCGTCCGTGTGTGCTAGCAGGATGACGTCGGTCGTCCGCGCGGCGGCGAGCGATCCGACCCGCGTCGCGGCGGCCGCCCTGGTGACGGCGTGGAGGAACACGTCGATCTGGTCCGCTCCGCTCCGATCCGACTCGACCGCGACGACCCGGTGAGGCCGGCTGAGGTCGTAGCTGAGCGCCTGGGCTCGGCCGAGCACAGCTGGCCCGGCCTGGCCGGCCACGAGGTCGAGTACCAGGTTGCTGCATGCGCGCGCATGCGATTCGCGCATGCTCTGCACGCGCGTTGCCTCCATAGCCAGGACCGCCGCGGCGTACTCGACGGTCATCAATTCGGCTTCCCCGGCGCTATCGCCAGGATCGGCGAGAACGATAACCCCCACCGCCGTCCCGGCCAGCTGTGCGACGCAGACCAGGCGCCCGTCGACTCGCATTGCCCCGGGCGCCGCGGCTGACCGCCGCACTAGGTCGGCCCGCTGCTCCGGCTTGAGTCGTGGCACCTGGCCCGGGCCTGCCCGTGCCGTCACGACCCCGTAGGAGTCTTCGACCACTGCCGCGTGCCCGGTCAGCGCGTAGACGGCGGTCGCGATGCCCTCGTGTCCCTCGCCACGCAGTACCACCTGCGTCAGCCTGTCGTGGATCTCCATCCGCCGCTGCAGCGCCAGGTTGGCAGCTCGCAGCTCCGCTTCCGCCGTACGCAGTTGGACCTGCTCGGCCGTGCGGTCAAGCGCAACGCCCGCATCACGGGCCAGGCCCTGGATCGGGCCACGATCGCTCTCGGCCAGCTCTACGGCGCCGCCGACGACCAGGCACCCGCCGCGTCGGCACGGAATGTCGAACGCCCAGGCCCACGGGACGCCGGCCACCGTGACCGGCTTGCCGGCCTCCGAGCCGATGGCGCTTTCGATGTCGCGGCGATCGGTCCCGCGGCCGCGGTGTCCGACGTCCTGCCACTGTCCGTCGAGCATGATGCCCACCGTCTGGCATGGCGCGAGCGCCTCCGCAGCATCCGCTACCAGCGCCAGGACGCGCGCCCACAAGTCGAGCTGGGTCGGCAGGATGGAACCGGCGACCAGCCTCCGCAGCGCCGAAAGCTGCTCGCCTGCGGGCCCAGTGCCGTCGGTCATTGGCTAGATAGTGGTGTTGGTCATGGCTGGAACAGTGGTGTCGGTCAGGGCTTGTCCGGATCCTGCCCATGAAGCACTGCCCGGGTAGAGACTTCTTAATCCGGGGCCAGAGAGCGCAGCTAAGAACCGCTGCGTCGCTGTGGAGACGTCATAGCTAGGGCCCCAGTACCACTGCGTTGCATCCGAGCCGGGCACGATATGCGCATAGCCGGTCGGGTCCGCGATCCACCAGCGGACCTGCGCCCGCATCTCTGTCGGGAGCCCCGCGACCTCCGACTGTGCGAGTGGCCACTCGTCTATCGACGTGTAGATGATGGCGAGCGCGCCAGGGTGAGCGCTAAGCCGCTCCGAGACCCAGGTCGGTATGGCCCCTGGCGAGGCGCAGCCGGGCTCGACATCGAGAACGTTGGCCCCTGGATCGGTCGCTTCGACATCGATCCACAGGACAGGTCCGCGCCCGGCCAGCTCGGCGGGTTGAGTCGGCTTCGCGCCGGTGGCGTACGTCGCGATGACCTGACCTCTCGGAAGCGCGCTGGGCAGGACCGAGTCGTAGATCAGGTACGTCCTTGCAGTCCCTGGCTGCTGCGAGGCTTGAGCCGAAGATGTAGGACGCCGAGTCGGCCCGGACGCGTGTGCGGTCGGCGTGCTGGTGGCCGGCGTGCTGGCTCTCCCCGCGACGGGCGTGGCCTGGTGGCCGTCAGTGCCTTCCTGGCTGTGCTGCTGATGAGCCCGGATAGCGGCGGCCTGCCTGGAGACGCCGCTGGCGGCGGCAGCAGCGAGCGAACTTGCGGCATGGTCCTCCGGTGGTCCGGCTGCCGCAACGGCTACCCCGGCCGAGACAGCGCCGACGACGACGGTCGTCGCCGCCGCTACCGCGAGTGTGAGGCGGGCAGGCTGGCGCCGACCCTGGTTGCCAGGGACGCCGTGGCGCGCCGGACGACGGTGCTTTGGGGGACGGCGGTGAGTGGGCACGACGGGCCATGGTCGGGCGCCGGGGCGCTGAGCTGTGACCCAGGATGCTCGCGCCGGGCGGCGAAAGAGCCGCCGGCGCAGCAGTACGCGGATGCGACGCGGATCAGGGCGACGCGTCGCCGTGAGGGCGACAATCACACGCCTAGGTACTGTCGGTCACTGCCAGTGGACGCCTAAAAACCACCAGGCGTGCCTAAAACACTCGAATAGGTCCCTATGATCTCGGTCACACTGGCCTCCGATGTGGCCGCAGTAGGCTGGGGTGATGTCTGAGCATGAGCACGAGTCAGCTGACCTTGAGGACTACGAAGTCGAGGACGCCAGCGACACGTTGGATGGGAATCCAGGGGACGATCCGCTCGACCGAGGCGTCATTCCGCCCGAGCGCTGGACGTCGGCGATTCGCTTTGGCACGACCGGCGCCGAGCAAGAGGACGGCGAGTCTCTTGATCAGCTGCTGGCGGAGGAGGAGCCGGACATTCCTGCGGCGCCCGACGAGGACCAGCCAGGGGACATCGCCGGGGATCCCGACGCAGCGGATGAGGATGTAGATGGGCTACTGCTAGATGACGGCCCGGACCCGCGCGCGGGGCGGCTCGTGGCCGAGGATGAGGGCTCGGAGCCAGTCGCGGAGCCCGACCTGGTCGCCCGTGACACGGGCATCGACGGGGGCGCTGCTACCGCCGAGGAGGCGGCGATGCACGTGGTGGATTCCGACGACTACGACATCCGCTCGGAGTGACCCGCGAGCAGGGTCAGGACGAGCTGGCTAAGTCCGCCTAACTGAGGGGATCAGACCGCGCCAGGAAGGCGCTGCGCTGATCGCTCAGCCAGTCATCGACATCCTGTGGATCCTGTCCGGTCACTTCCCGCACCGTCGAGGTGACCGAGTACGGCAGTGCCGGATCCACTCGAACAGTTCGAGCGTGCCATGGGTCCGCCAGGGGGCTCAGCCCACCGGCGAGCATCTGGTCCTTAGCCAGCAGTCCAGGCATGTCGTCGTAATCCACGTCACGGGCGAAGACAGCCGAGACCCTGGCCGCGACGTCGGCGTAGGTGAGCGATTCGGGTCCGGTCAGGACGTATGTCTGATCCTCGTGGCCCGCGCTGGTCAGCACTGCCGCCGCGACCTTGGCCACGTCGCTGGCGGCAACGAAGCCGACTCTGCCTTGCCCGGCGGGCGCGAATATCGTTCCCTGGCTGCGAATGGACCCCGCCGCTTCCAGGAGGTTCTCCATGAACAAGTTGGGCGCCAGGTAGGTAACGGGCAGACCGGTAGCGTCCAGGTGCACCGCGATCTGCCGGTGACTGCGCATGAAGCGGACATCTCAGTCGGGGTCCTGGAAGCCGTCGGCGGCTACCTTCACGACGTACGGTCGGCCGCCGGCTGCAATCAGCGTCCGCCCCGGCATCGGCCAGCGCTTCCATCAGGTGGTAGCCAACTTGGCCGTTAGCTCCGGTCACTAGGATCGTTACGCTGCTCATTGAAGCACCCGGTTTCCCGTGGGTACGGCGGCGGCCAGGCGTTCGCGGTGACTGTGCCACCCTGTATCAGTGTCCGCTCAGCCGCTGCCCGGGATTCTCGCCAGTCTGGCCCCGGTCCTCGATCACTACGGCTACGTGGCCGTCGGCGGATTCATTCTGGTGGAAGACTTTGGCATCCCGCTGCCTGGCGAGACAATCCTGATCGCCGCTGCCGTCTACGCGGGTTCTGGCAGGCTCAGTGTCCTGGCCGTCGGACTCGTCGCCCTGGTCGCGGCCATTATCGGCGACAACATCGGTTACGCGATCGGCTACTTCGGGGGCCGAGCGCTGGTGCTGCGGTTCGGCAAGTACGTGCATCTGACCAGCGAGCGGCTGGATAAGGCCGAGGGCTTCTTCGACCGGTACGGCGGCGCCGTGGTGGCGGGCGCTCGCTTCGTCGAGGGGCTGCGCCAGGCGAACGGGATCGTCGCCGGGACCATCCGGATGCACTGGCTGAAGTTCCTCGCCTTCAACGCGCTTGGCGCGGCGCTCTGGGTGACCGTCTGGGTGTCGATCGGATACCTGGCTGGCAGCCACATCACCGTGATCTACGACACGATTACGCGCTACGCGCTGTACGTGCTGATCGCGCTGGTGGTACTGGTCGCCGCGCTGATAGTCCGGGCAGTGGTCCGGCGACGCCGGCGAGCCGGGGACGGCGGCGGGCATCCCGCGGACGCCGGGGAAATCGGCGATGCCGGGCAAATCTGCGACGCCAGGGATGACGCCACGGATACTGGGGAGGCCACGGATACCGGGGATGCCAGCGATAACGCCGTGGACGTAAGCCAGCCACCGGCTCAGGACGCATCGACTGGGGAGGCCTTGACCAGCAACGTCGACGTCACGGCGCTCAGAGCCGCCGAACTGCACCGATGGCATCCCGAACGCGAGCAGCTGCGACGGATGGAGACTGTCAGCGACTACCGCGCCATGTGGGGCACGATAGAGCGGCTGTGGTCGGACACGGCCGCACAGGTCCAGCGCCTACCCCCACTCGCTCTGCGCGAGCGGGTCGGCGACGAGTGGTCTTTCGTCGAGACAATGCGCCATCTGATCTTCATCACTGACTCCTGGGCAAGCCGGACGATCCGGGACGAGCCAATGCCCTACTATCCCTTCGGCCTCCCGGAGACCGCCTACCCGCCGGCTGACGCGGCGTCCCTAGGCATCGACCTGGCCGCGCGCCCGACATTTGCGGAGGTGATGACCGTGCGCATGGGCCGTATGGCGCTGGTGCGGGACATCGTCGAAGGTCTCACCGAGACTGAGCTCGAACGGATCTGCACCCCGTCGTCAGCGCCGGGCAACCCCGAGGAGCCCCGAACAGTCGGCGACTGCCTCGCCGTGGTGATGACAGAAGAGATCGAGCATCACCGCTTCGCGATGCGCGACCTCGCGGTGCTGAAAGCAACTCCGGACGATCTGGCCTAATTACTTGAGGTACTCAATAAACTCCGCACGCCAGAGCGGCCTGTCCGCTCGCGAATCTTGTTAGCATTGCATACGTTTGCAGGTAGAAGTGAAGAACCGGTAGTGCCGCGAAGCCGGACGGCTGCCTCGGTGCGGACGTCAAGCTCCGGGCAGGATTCGCCTAATGTGGCGTGTAGTGTTCGCGGGTCGCCCTACGCTGAAGCGAGAAGTGCAAGCCGGGTTTGCCGAGGGCCAGCGAGGGCAGCCAGGGGCTCCAAGGCAGAGCGGCGCGGCGATACCTGCCACGATGTTAGGACCGCATGTCCGCTGACGGAGGTATGGCCGAGGTGACACGGGCATCCATCGACTCGGCCGACCCGCCCGGCGCGCCCGGATCGGTGAGGTCGGCCGACCGGCTCGGTACGCACGGTCCGGTCGAGGGGTCCGGTCCCGTCGAGCGGGTCATGAGCACAGTGATCCGCAAGCTAGCGTGGAGCCGGCTCGCCAACCCCAAGGTCGCCGTCACTATCGCCGGGCTCGGCCTGCTGCTCGGGGCGGTCGTCGGCGCCACTGCGCCGAACAACGCCACGCTGCACATCAGGCTGCCGCTGTCAGTGCTGCCGTCGCTGAGCCACTACAGCATTCTGGCGATGGCCATCCTGTACCTCGGCGACCTGCTCGCCTGTCTCGGGCTGGCCGGGATGCTGTGGGCGCACAGCCAGGGCTGGCGCCCGAATCCATGGCATCTGCTGGCGGCAAGCGCGGCCGTCGTCGCGGTCATGGTCAGCCTCACGCCAGTGGGCTCATCGGATACGGCCAGTTACGCGGCCTTCGGCCGTATTGCCGCACTCGGCGGGAATCCGTACGAGACGAGCCCGGCGGCGTTCCTAGCCCATCACCCCGCGTCCTACCACGCGTATTACCAGGTCATCGGCTCGGTGTGGAAGACCCAGCCTTCCGTCTACGGGCCGATCGCGACTGCGGTCCAGCATTTTGCCGCCACGATCGGCGGGGCCAACGTCGTCACTACCATCTGGATCTTGATGATCCTCAACGGGCTGGTGTTCATCGGCACTGGCCTGCTGCTTATCAAGACCTCCGATGATCCTGTGCGGGCGACGCTGCTGTGGACGGCCAACCCCGTCATCATTCAGCAGCTGGTCAGCGGGGGACACCTGGATACCTTCGTGGCTGCGGCGTCGATCTGCGCGATCCAGGTCGCGCGTCGTTTCTCCGGCGGGTGGGGCGACGTCCTCACCGGCGTGCTGATCGGCCTCGCCTGCGGGGTCAAGGCCAACGCGGTCCTCGTCGCGCTCGGACTCGCCTGGCCCATGCTCCAGCGGCATGAGTGGCTGCGAATCACGCGGATCGCCGTCGTATCGCTCGCCACCCTGACCGTGCTGTACGCCTCCTACGGTCTCAGGGCGCTGAAGCCTCTCCTCGGCGGCACGCAGTGGGTCATCTTGCCGTCGCCATGGCGGTTCATCCAGATGATCGGTCTGGCGATAGACAAGCACGCGCCGATGACGACTGCCATCAACGTGCTGTGGCCGATCGCCATGATCGTCGTCGCGTGGCTCGTATACCAGCGGATTTCCTCGGATCAGCCAGGAGAGGTCGTTGCGCCCTTCGCGCTGACCTATGCCTGGATCCTCGTGGCCCCCTGGGTGTTCCCGTGGTACACAGCGATCACCTGGGCCGCCCTGACCCAGGTGCCCCGCAACCGGATGACCCGGTGGGTGACCATTGTGACCGTCCTGCTCGCGCTGTGGCATTCCAGCGGCGGGCAGGGACCCTTGGGCCAGTTGTGAGATCGTCCGGCCCGTCGGAATCGTGGGCGAGCGGGGGCGGTGCCGGACCCCCGGCCGTCGGGGTCGGCAGCCTCGTCGAGCCCGCCGGCGCACACCGCCCGGTAGGCCAGGAGGTGCCCGGCAGGCAGCCACGTCGCCTCCAGGCGGCCATCGCCGTACTGCGCCGGCACTGGCTGCTCGCCTCACTGCTGGGCGCCGGCTTCGTGCTGCGCCTGCTAGCCCAGCTGGCCTACCGTCCCGCGCTGTTCTACATCGATTCGGTGAAGTACCTGTACAACGCCGACGGCAACGACCCCGAGGGGTACAAGCTCCCACTGCGGGGCATCCTGCTGGTCGGCAACTTCAACGCGGTCGTCGCGATCCAGCATCTGCTCGGCCTCGCTATGGCCGTGGTCTTGTACATGCTGCTGCTGCGCCGCGGCGTAGCCCGCTGGCTGGCCGCGCTCGCCGCCGCTCCCATCCTGCTGGACGCCTACCAGCTACAGAGCGAGCAGTCGATCATGCCGGAGGTCTGGTTCGAGGCCCTGATCGTGGCCGGCATCGCGATCCTGCTCTGGGAGCCGACCATCAGCTGGCGGCGCGTCGTGGCGGGCGGGATCGTGCTCGGGACGTCGGCCACCGTCGCACAGGTCGGCGAGGCCCTGATCCCGGCGGCAGCGCTCTTTGTGCTCGCTGCCGGCGGCGACTGGCGGCGCGCCATCGGCAAGGCCGCAGCCCTGATCGCAGCCTGTGCCCTGCCCATCCTCGCCTACTGCACCGGCTCAGTCCTGCTCGGCGGCGGCTTCTTCCTCTCTCATCAGGGAGTCACGTCTGTCTACGGGAGGATGGCGACTGCTGTTGACTGCGGCACGATCAAGCTGCCGCCCGCCGAACGCGGCCTGTGCCCGACACCCGCTCAGCAAGCCAAGGGGGACGACTGGATCGAGTTCGGGACATATGCCCCGGTGCAGACCGGCTACTACCGGAATCGGAATCTGTCGCGGGCCGAACTGGACACGCTAGTGACGAACTTCAGCCGCAGTGTCCTGACGCAGCAGCCACTGCGCGTTCTCACCGCGTACGGCCGTGATGTGCTGAAACTCTACGCAGTGAACCGCGTCACCGCGCCCGGCGACCCTCCCATCGACCGCTGGCAGTTCCGGACCTCGTTCCCGTATTTCTCGTCGCATGCCACGCCCGCCATCGTCAACGCCGCCATCGACGAATTTGGTGGCGGCAAACCCGCGGTCTGGCGGCCTGTGGCGGCGTTCCTGCACTCGTATCAGCTCGACGGCGGCTACACGCCCGGACCCGTGCTTCTGCTCTGCACGCTCACCGGCCTGGTCGGCTCGGTCTTGGTGCTGCGCAGGCCGGCACGAGGGCCGGCGCGCCAGGTCACCCTTGCGTGCCTGCTGTTCTGCGCCTCAGGGGTGTCGCTCATACTGATATCCGATCTGTTCGTGTTCTCGTGGCGATACCAGCTACCGGCGCTCGTCACTCTCGTCCCGGCAGGCGCGCTCGGGATCAGCGCGATCATTGGCTCGATCAGGACCCAGCGCAATACCGGCTAGTGCGGCTGGCAGTGAGAAAGGCCAGGTCAGATGACGGCGGGTAACCGCACTCGAGCCCCTGCCGTCGGCGGTCTGCGCCAGCCACGGCGGACCTGGGCGCGTGCTACTGCCCCCGCCGCTGTCTTGTTCGTGCTTTCGCTGGCGCTGCTTGTGATCCTCTTCCAGACCCTGAGCTCACAGCCTTGGTCGATGCTCGACCTGCGCGTGTACCTGTGGGGTGGCGCGCTGGTCCGGCACTCCCAAGATCCGTATCTCTACACTTACGATCACTACCTGCATTTCACGTACACGCCGGAGGCTGCCGGTTTCTTCGCGCTGATCTCGCACATCAACGTGCAGGTCGTCAAGGGACTCGTCACGGCTGCGAGCATCGCATCGCTGCTCGGGGCGCTCTGGATGACGTCGGGAGCGCTGGAGCGCTGGCGGGCCGGCGGCCGCCTTGGCGTCACGCTCGGGATAGCCGCGGTGGCGCTCTGGCTGGAGCCGGTGCGCCAGACGCTGTCCTTCGGCCAGGTCAACCTGCTCCTGATGGTTCTCATCATCGCGGACCTCTGTCTGCCGGACAGCCGCTGGTGGAAGGGCGCAGGCATCGGCCTGGCCGCGGGCTTCAAGCTGACGCCGCTGATCTTCATCCCCTACCTGCTGCTGACGCGGCGGTTCAGGGCGGCGGCGGTTGCGACGGCGACCTTTGCCCTGACGATCGCGGTCTCGGTAGCGCTGCTGCCTCGGGCGTCGGAGCATTACTGGTTCGACGGGCTGTTCCTCAACCCCCACCGCCTCGGGAATGTCGCTTACATCGGTAATCAGTCGCTGTATGGCGCGCTCGTGCGGCTCTGCGGCAGCCCGGCAGCGGCGCAGCCTTACCAGCTCGCGGTGGTGGCGGTGGTCGGGACCGGCGGGCTCTTGCTCGCGGCCTGGGCATCGCACCGCGGCCATGAGATGGTCGGCATCCTGGTGTGCGCGCTGACCGGCCTCCTGGTCTCGCCGGTTTCGTGGTCGCACCACTGGGTGTGGGTCGCCCCGATACTCCTCGTGCTGGCGGACCTGGCAACGCGACCGCTACCGCTGCCGCACGCTAGACGCTGGCGGCTAGCCAGCTGGGTGGGCATCGCCGTCGTAGCCGCGGCGTTCTCCGGAGTGCTGTGGACTGTGCCCTCGCCAGCTGTCCAGGGCCATGTGATGACAGGCCCTGAGCAGTTCGTCGGTGACCTCTACGTGCTGGCAGCCATCCTCGGCCTCGTCGTGGTCGCGGGCCTGCTGGCGCTCGCGCGCCGCAGGGATCGGCCCGTACTGGCACCCGAGCCCTCGGTTGAACTTGGATCCGACGTCTAAATACGTTAGGGAACGGGGTCAGGCGCGTGCGTCGAGCTTGGTGATCAGCATGTCCAGGACCTTGTCCTGGGCATGCAGGTGCTCCTGGATCTTCACTGCCTCGTGCATCACGGCATCGGCGTCCTTGTAGGTCGCCTCGGACCGCTTGTCAGCGGCCGCCGCGAGCACGTTCTGGCCGACGATGATCACCGACAACAGAACTAGCTGGAGGAACGTCTGGGAGATCCACGACACTAGCGTCACGGCGCTGTGGGAGCTGATCGCCTCGGGCAGACTCACGAGCGCCAGCGCGGCGAAGGCATACGCGCACCACATGGTGCCGACGCCATCGGTGACTTTGACGGCCAACCGGGCGTTGAATCGTTGCACCGCCGTGTCATGCGGCATCTGATCCTTGGCCTTGACCGGGCCTGGAGCCCGCCCTTCGAGCCTCTCCGCAGTCCGGTGATGCGGCACGTAGTTGTAGATCGACATGTCAGCCATCGGTGCAGCCCTCTCCTCAGTCCCGGGTAAACAGCGTCAATGCTGTCAGCAAACGGGCGGGATGTGCCCGCAAGGGAATCCGGCAGCTCAGATACGGTCATGCGGTCGGGATACGGGGGTTAGCCCGGCGGAGGTTGGCTACGCATGGGTGTACCGGAATCTTCACAGGTTCAGCCGGCCGACGCCCGGCCCCCCGTGACGACCGCAGAACCCGCTAGCGCCGGTGGCGTAAGCCACGCCAGTATCGCCCGTTCCAGCGCCGTGATGGCAGTGGGAACGCTGGCCTCGCGAGTGACGGGTCTGGTACGGACTCTCATTCAGGCATACGCGCTAGGCGCGGCAGCGCTGGCTGATGCTTACAACGTCGCTAACTCCTTGCCGAACGCCGTCTATAACCTCATGCTCGGCGGAATTCTCACCAGCGTGATCGTGCCCCTGCTTGTCCGCGCGGCGCAGCGAGATGGCGACCGCGGCGAGGCCTACTCCCAGCGAACCTTCACGTTGCTGACTCTCACCCTGCTCGCCATAACAGTAGCCGCGACGGCTGCGGCGGGGCCATTGATCTATCTCTACAAAGGCGGTGTAACCGGTCCTGAGCTGCACCTGATGGTCGTTTTCGCGTACTTTTTCATTCCGCAGATCTTCTTCTATGGGGTCAGCTCGCTAGTTGGTGCGGTGCTCAACACCAGGGGTAGCTTTGCGGCGCCAATGTGGACACCGGTCATCAACAACATCGTGGTCATCGGCGTTCTGATTGGGTTCATCCTCACCGCGGGATTCGGGGTGGGGCCGGCCTCGATCACGAGCGGCGAGGTCGCACTCCTTGGCCTCGGAACGACGCTCGGCGTGGTGGCGCAGACTGCGGCCCTTGTACCCGCGCTTCGGGCTGTCGGATTCAGGTGGCGGCCGCGCTACGACTTCCGGCGCTCCGAACTATCTGGGATATGGCATATGGCCAGCTGGGTATTCGGCTATGTCGCCACCACTCAAGCGAGCCTGCTGATTACGACCAGGGTGGCCAATCAGGCCAGTGTTCTCGCAACCAAAGCTCACGTCGGCTACGGTGCCGGCTACACGCCTTTCGCTTACGCGTGGCAGCTTTTCCAGATGCCTTACGCCGTCATCGGTATCTCGATCATTACGGCACTCCTGCCACGGATGAGTGCGCACGCCGACGGCCACCGGCCGGACCTCGTCAGAGCTGATTTCGCCGCAGGCTTGCGTCTGGCCTCTGTGATCGTGGTGCCGGCAGCGGTCATACTTGCCGTCCTCGGCCCGCCGCTGGCTGAGGTATTCCTCGCGCACGGCTCCACCAGTCTTGCCAGTGCCCGGTACATGGGCGAGGTGTTCGCGATCTTCTGCCTCGGGCTGCTGCCGTACACGGTCTTCCAGTTGCAGCTGCGGGTGTTCTATGCGATGCACGACACCCGTACACCGGCATTCATCGGCGCAGCCTGCATGGTCCTCAACATCGCCGGCAACTACGTCGCGCTTGCCGTTCTCCCGCCAGGCCAGGTCGTGGCGGGACTCGGGGCTGGCTTCGGTGCAGCGAACCTGCTCGGCGCCGCCATTGCCTGGCGGATCCTGAGTAGGCGGCTGGGAGGTCTGGGCGGCCATGCGATTCGCCGCAGCCTGCTGCGTATGCACGCAGCAGCTATCCCGGCGGCTGCGCTTGCAATCATCGTGTCGCTCGCGGCCAGGACCGCTCTGCCGGAGGGAGTACTCGGCGCCCTCGCGACGGTGGTCCTGGCCGGCGGCGGTGCCGTGACGCTCTACCTGCTCCTGGCCCGGCTCTTCGGAGTGCGGGAGCTTACGGAGCTGCTAGCGGCGATGACAGCGCGGATTCGTCGCTGAGCTCCATGGCGCTGACCAGAGGCTGCCGCGTGGCCGACGTTGCGGCTGCCGTCGTCGTCGTCGTCGTTGCGAGCGTCTCGTTGCTGATCCACTTGTCGATCACGTCATCGCTCTCCCACGAGGTAATGAGCGCGTAGCGTGGCCGGGGACCCGGGTGCCAGACCACGTGGTACAGCCGCTCGGTGTCGATGACCAGCTGCATGCCCGGGTGCAGCACGATCCTTGTCTCTGTCCGCGGGTCGTCCTTCTTTTCGCGCAAGATGAATACCGACTCTCCGGCCGCGTCGTCCAGTTCGAGCCAGGACCGCACTACCCAGCCGGAGTCCTCGGGATTGAGGCGATTGTTGTCATCCATGTGGAGCTGGCGCAGCGCTGTTGCCTCGTCACTGGGATTGAGCTTGATGACACGCACCCTGCCGAAGTTGCCGCCGATCCCCTCGACATAGCCGCACAGGCCAGGAGCCAGCTCGCGGTTCGCGGTCCAGATGCCGCCCTTGTCAGGCCGGCCATGATCCCAGAAGCCACGGCAGTCCATCTCGCCTGTCGCCGACGTCAGCGGTGCGAAGTTAGTGTCGCCACCGCTCTTCCAGTCCATGTAAGTAAGCGACTCCCACTCAGCCGGAGCGATGGGAGCCCCCTGCCAGTCCCGCATGATCGCGTATCCCGTCGCCGCGAGGATATCGAGTTTGCGATGCATGTAATTCTCCTCCTTTGCGCGCTGGTCATTCGCCAGATCCGGCGCGCGCCATCCCCCCGTAATGGTCGGGCTAATCTCATCTATCGGGCTTCTAATGTCGCCGTGACGATAATTTTGTGACGCCGTTACGCAGCTCACGCAGCTCACAGGCGGTTCGCTGCATGACGAGCTCGGCGCCTCGTCCGTTAATTCCCAGGTCTTACTGTCGATATCGCAAAGACTTGCCAAAAAGAAGCAGGCCGTAGGCTTGCGGAAAGCTTTACGCGGATACTGCGATGCCATGGCTGCGTTCAGTGGCCAGACTTTAGGGGAAAGAATGGCGACGAGGTCGGGTGAGACGACCAGGTCGGATTACTACGATGATCCCGATTTCAACTACGCACGCTGGTGGGTCTGCCGGGACTATGAGCATCGGGCCGAGGTACTCGCGATTCGCAGGCTGCTGCGCGGCCACAGGTTCGCTCATGCCGTGGATGTCGGCGGCGGCTTCGGACGACTTAGCGTCGTGCTCGCCGAGTTCGCCGACGCGGTAATCCTGGCGGACTCCAGCCGGCAGCAACTAGATATCGCGCAGAGTTTCCTGGCGCGCCATCCGTCGGTGAGCAGGCGCAACATGGTCGCGTCCAACCTGGAATTCCCGGACGCTAGCGTGGACTTGGTCGCGATGGTGCGGGTCATGCACCATCTACCGGAGCCAGCAGCAGTGCTCGCCGAGATATCGCGCATACTGCGGCCCGGCGGCTACGCAATCATAGAGGTAGCAAACTCCGCGCACGCTCTGAACCGTGTCCGGTCTGTGGTGCGCGGCGAGGAGATTCCGACTGCGGCCAGGGCGATCGGATCCCACGGTAACGGCGGAGAGCACGATGGCTCCGAGCACTCCGGCGCTCCAGGTGCCGATGACTTCCTCGATGACGAAGACCACCGCGGAAATGGGAGCGTTGAACGCGGCGGCGAGGCCCGCGGCAGCGCCCACCGGGGCAATCAAGCGGATTTTTTTCTGCGACAGCCGCAGCGACCGGCCGAGAGCGGAAGCAATGCCGGCGCCCATCTGCAGTGACGGATCTTCGGGCCCGAGCGATTGGCCGCTGCCGATGGCCAAGGCGCAAACGATAAATTTGCCGATGACCGTGCGGAACGGAATGTAACCGTTCAGCACGTACACCGCAGCTTTGGTCTGATTGACGCCGCTGCCGCGAGAACGGGGAAACACCTTGATGGCCAGAACCGCGATGGCCAGTCCCGAAATTGCCGGCGCGAGAAAAACGCGGGGCGCAGTGGGAGCGAGAGTGGAACCGAGCACGGCGAACTGCGTCCATTCGATGGCCACGCGGAAGCAGACGACCGCTAGTCCGGAAAAAATACCGATCAAGATGGCGAGAAAAAGAAAAAGCCGATCTTCGCTGCCGGTGAAGATTTGCCGCGTCCAGCGGCGAAGCACGGCGTCAATGCCGCGCACCGGTTCCGGCATGGGCCCAGGCGGAGGGGCTTGTGAAACGGGCGGCGGAGAGACCACTTCGCTCATGACGATGCTTTCTCTCTGAGCCGCTCGATGACGCGCAGGGCGTTATCGGATCCGCTGGCCGGCTCGCCGCAGCGCTGTGCCGCGGCGTCCTCGATTTGGAAGACCAAAGCCATGGCCGCATCGATGCGGTCGGGATGGAGCGTGAGATTTCGCTCGCTCCAATCGCGGGATTTGCTTTGGGTGGTGGCGTAAAACTTCTGAAAGTCACTGACGGCCGGTGTTTCAGAAAGCGATTCGCCATGCTCGTGAGCGCACTCCGACATTCGGACAACCGCAGCCATTAAGGCATCGGAGGTCCTGCGAGCGCGCTCCTCGGTGGTTAGTCCGGCGGCCCAGGGATTGGCGGAAACGATGGCGCGAGATTTCTCAATCATGTCCGCAATCTTGGGTTCCTCGCGCCTCTCGGGCGGCAGCCGGTTGAAATAGAGAAGCGCTTCCGGATAACTCTCCACTTGAAACAGCGCCGTGCCGGCGCCAGCGAGCGCTTCCGGGTCGCGCGAATCGAATTTGAGCACGGATTGGAATTCCTGGCGCGCGCGGTCCCACAAGCCGGCGCGAAGCAGGAATTCACCGGCGATTTTCTGGCGATCGAGGTCGCCTGCCGGAACTTCCTGGGCGAGAGCGATGGCCTCGGGCTGGGCGTCGTTCACATCGGCGTGGCTGAGAAGATATTCAACGAGTTCGCGGCGCACGTTCCAGCGGCGTACCAGCGGGTCGGAATCCCAGACGCCGTAAATGGCGGTCTGGTAGTAGCGCATGGCGTCGACGATTTGATTCTTGCGAACGGCGATGCGTGCCAGTTCCAGATTGAGTTCGCCGTTGCCAGGAGACTCGGCGAGCAGGTTGGTGAGATAGGAATCGGCTTCGTCCAGGCGGCCGGCGGCGGCTAGAGCTTGGGCCAGGTGAAGCTGGAAGACGGGATTGTTTGGCGAATAGACCAGAGCATTGCGGTAATCGTTCAGAGCAGCGTTCACCTGATCTGAGTGAAAGGCCGATTCGCCTTTGGAAAACCATTCATCACCCAGTGAATGGACTTTCTTGTGGTAAAGGCGGGAGACGAGTGCGGTAATGGCAAACAGAAAGAGAAGCAGAACAAAACAAACAGTGAGCACGACTTCACGCGAATGCTCGATCGAGCGAAGCCTCTGAAGCAGAGGAACTTCTTCGATTGGCCGCTCCGCAACCTCTAGGCCGACACCCGATTTCATCCCGCCACCATGAAATAGAATAACGCATTCGGGCGGGACTTTCGGCGCGTTCGGTAATTTTTATTCGTTGCGGTATGAACCATGACTGTGAAAATCGGAAGGCGTACGGGATCACCGGGAACTTTAGCTATCGAGCGCTAAGGCGATTCACCGAAGTTATCGCTTCAGGAAGTTACGTTAATCAAGTAAGTA
>CAWKKA010000015.1:0-268438 GCA_963850105.1 uncultured Actinomycetota bacterium | reverse complement strand
GGACAAAAGACGCACGACCAGATCGACGCCCGGTCACGGACGGCAGGGCTGCAAAATCGCTCCTAATCGCTACCAGATCACAACTGAACTCAACTGGCAGGTCACGACAGATTGTCCATTCGGGCGCGCCAACGCGCCCCGCCAGCGGACCGGGATTAGCGCGCAGAACGGCGGCTCCGCGCGCGGTTATCAAGAGCTCTCCGCACTGCTGGGATTCCGACCACAGCCGAGCAGGCGGCCAGCCTGGCCGTATGTGTATGGATCACAATCGCTGGGCGCGGATGCGCGCTTCTGCCGCTGGCAGAGATGTTCGGGGCGTCACTGCTCACAGAAGCGCAGCCAGCTGAAAATGAAGCCACGGTGGGCTAATGACTTTTGACTTTCTCCCGTCGCACGTTGCCGCCTGCCGGGGCCGCGCGGTTAGACTGCTCAGCCGAGTCACGTGTCCCGCTGGTCTCCGCGTGTCACGGCCGCGGCTGCTCGTCGCGCCGGACGCCAGCCAGAATGGCTCCCAAGAATGGCTCCCAAATCGGAAGTAGACCTGGACGGACATTCGAAAACAGCCTTTGAAGAGCCCCCTTACGGAATCGAACCGTAGACCTTCTCCTTACCATGGAGACGCTCTGCCGACTGAGCTAAGGGGGCGTCGGCGACATGCTGACCGTCCGGTCACCCGGATTCAGCACCACCGCGCCACGAGAGCATACACGAGACATGTCCTCTGGGTTCGCATGAGCCTGTGGTCAGCAACCGCCAGACCCCTACGTAGGCATGTACCAAGCACCGTCCGCCAGGCCACCGGGGGCGGCCGGCGGCCGAGATCGACCCGAGGTCGATACGAGGGCGACCCGAGGGCGACCCGAGGTCGACACGCCCGCTGTCGAGGCCGGCCTAGGCGCCTGGCCGCCGCATAACTAGGCTTGACTACGGGCACAAGGCCTGCGAGCAGCGGTTTAGCTTGGCCAACTGCGGGGACCGCGAAGATGACAGTGGCTACGGATTCGTGAACCTTCGATGTCTATTGGGCAGCGTCAGGAGCGTTTAGCCCGACCACGAATATTGTGAGAAATATGGACGGCAGGGCCTGTCCTGCCAGGAAACCGACTGGAGCGAGGTTTCGCAGGTGAGGGCGCTGATCGTCAGGGCAGCCGCGCTTGGCGCGCTTGCCGTGCTCGCCTTCGCTGGATCTGGCATGTTCAGCCAGGCTCTCGGCGTCCAGATGGCCGTCGGACCGGCGGGTACCACGACGCCCGCCACTACGACAGCCGCAACGACCTCAGCAACTACGATCTGCGCGTCCGCGCCCACGACCGTGGTGCTGATGGCCGCGACGGCCAAGACCTCGCCCTCCGCCAGCGGATCAACGTCGCCGAGCGCCTCCGGCTCCGCCACGGTCTCGGCATCGAGCAGTTCCTCGTTGTCGGCCACAACGTCGGCATCGTCGACCAACCTGGCAACGAGTACCGCATCCGCAACTCCGAGTACCTCTGATTCGACGAGCGCGTCCCCCAGCATTTCGCAGTCCGGATCGTCCTCGCCGACGCCGTCCGACACGACTTCCTCGACGTCCCCCGCGAGCCCGAGTCCGTCGAACAGCTCCACCAGCGCGTCGCCGACACCTACGCCTACACCCACGCCCACACCCACACCCACACCCACACCCACACCGACTCCGCAGCTATGCGTGCGCGTGCAGTCGTTCGCGACGTCTCAGGTAGCGCCCGGCAGCACTGCCAGCTTCGTCATCTGGGTCTGGAGCACGCAAGCTGCCAGCACGAGCGCCGTCGTCTCCGTGAAGTTGCCGTCAACGACGAAGAACATCGGCACGCTATTGTTCAGCGTCTGCCCGTCAGCGAACGGCACTGCCTGCGCGATCGGCGACCTGCCCGTCGGCCAGGCCGACGAGCTTGAGGCACAGGTGCCGGTACAGGCCCAGGCGCCAGCCGGCGAGAAGCTGCTGTTCACCGCGACAGCGACGGCAGCCGGCGGCGCGCTCCCGGATTCGAGCACAGCGACCGACGTGGTCGTCACTACGGTCACGAGCAGCCCGACCACGAGCACGACTACCCCGCTCACACCGCTGGCGGTCCCGAGCGCGACTCCGACGATCGCCGGCACGGGGATCTCGCCGACCAACCCAGCGAGCCTGTTCCCGACTGTAGGGGCTTCACCCACAACAGGGACGGGAACGGGGTCGCTCAACCTCCCCCCGGCTAAATCCCGCGCGGCCCTTGACGCCGCGTCTGTCCCGACCGACGCCAGGCTCCTCGGCGGCCAGATCGCTGGCCTAGCTGTCCTGGCCTGCGCTGTCGCGATCGCGATCACCAGGCTGTCGCTCCGTAGGCAGAAGGTCGCCGACCCGAACGCCCCCAAGCCGCCGGAGAACTAAGCCAGCCGCCCTGACGGCGGAATTAGAAGCCAGACGCGAGCGCGCCGCAAACTGTCTTGCCGACGGACGTCGTCCACCAGCTCTAACCGCGGACCTGCTCGACGAGTGTTACCTGCGTGCATGCTCGACGAGGTCGTACTGGCGAACGTCGTCGACGACGGTCTTACTTGCGGACGTGCTCGACCAGCGGCCGCATGGCCCGAAGCTCGTTGCCGAGGGCGGCAGCACTCAGGGTCGGCGACGCGAACAGCCCGAACGTGTCGTTGTCAGCCCACGCGCACTCGGCGGGATGGCCGGCGTAGCCCGGCACGCAGGCGGCCTGACCGCCTAGTGCACCGGGGCTAGTCACGGATGCCCCTGGCAGCAGCCCGGTGAAGCTCGAGATGAACGAGCTCGCCGAACCCGACAGGTTGCCACCGATGAACAGGATGAACAGCGGCCCGGACTTGGCGGCGGGGCCGGTGCTGATCTCGTAAACGGCGTCGACAACGTGCCGGGCCTCGCCATTGCCCTTCTTGACGATGACATCGCGCAGCGCCTGGGCACCCATACTCTTGGCGAGTTGAGGCTGCAGCACGTACGCATTCAGCTTGCTAGGAGTTGAGACGGTGTGCGCCGGTCCGCTGCTCGCGAACATGCCGCGGACCAAGAACGCGGCGACAGCCAGGACGAGGAGGACAACCGCGCCGAGCACGAGGACTACCGGGCGCCGACTACGCCGGCGCGCGGAGCCACGCCGCGAGCGCCTCGACGGCTTGGGAGCTGTTCTCGCCGGAGCTGGCGCCGTTGCGGTTAGTGCAGTATTCGCGAGCGGAGCTCTAGGCCGAATTGGCGCCTGAACTCGCGCGGGTGCGGCGCTTGCCGGCCCAGCACTTGCCGACACAGCGCTTGCCGACACAGCACCTGCAGGGCCGACCTTCGCCGTCACGATTGTTGGGTGGACATCACTCAGCGGTCCGGGCTTGGCGAGCATGACGGTCGCAGGACCTGACATGTCAGGGCAGGCCGCCGTGCTCGCTCGGCCAGATGCTGCCGGCGCACCAGCCGCTCTCGGCGCGCTAGCCGTCGGACTGGCGCCAGACCGAGCGGCGTTACGCCGCGCCTTACGGTCGAGCTTGCGCGAACGAGCACCCTTACCGCGACCGCCGGGCTTGGCCGGCGGCGCAAGGCTGGGCTCAAGGTCATGCTCGGGCCGTACAGCCGCAGACGCGGCATCAACGGAAGCTGTCGGGCCTGACGGCCGATGGCGCCGGACGTCGGTGTCCAGTGGCCGGCCGAAGGTGGTCGGGCTGTCGGCCGAGTCGTGCCGTTGCTCCGCCGGGGTCCAGCGGCTCAGGCGCCGCTGCGGAGACGGCGCTGCATGCGCCGACGACGCCGCCGCCTGAGCGGATGGACCCGGCTGAGGCTCGGCCGGGCGTACCCGACCCTGGTCTCGCCGCCCGGATCCCGGCCATCCTGTCTCCGGCCGCACCATCTCCGGCCGCACCATCTCCGGCCGCCCTGTCGCTGGCCGTCCCGGCTGCCCTGTTTCCGGCTGCGCCGTATCGGGCCACGCTGAACCTGTCTCCCAGGTTCCGGTAGGCCGAGGCTGGTCCCAGGGACCGGAGCGGGAAACGTCGGCTGGGCTGCGACCGTAGGTCGGCCTGTCCTGCGTGCGCTCGTCCAAGCGAGCCCGATCGCCACCCCGGAACTGCGGGGGCGGCGGCGCACCAGCTGAACGCGGATCGGCCTGCGGCGCCCAGTCGCGGGGCGCTACCCGGCTCGTGCGATCGGTGTCGGCCGCGTCAAAGAAGTGGGTCGCCTGGCTTTCCGCGGCCCACGCACCTGGAGATGGCGCCGCTGTGGGCCCACTAGCCCCAAGTCCGCCCGTGTCGGACCCGGACCCGGCAGGAGACCGGCGGCCCGCCGAAGCCGGACCAGCGAAAGCCGGACCCGACGAGGCTGGACCAACTACCGGCGCGCCGGGCGAACCCGGACCAGCCGAAGCCGCGTGGCGCCTCGGCAGCCGCCGCGCGGCGCCGCGTCCGCCGCCCGGCTCGTCGGAACCGCTGGCGGGGCCGCGCGGCTCAGATACGGCGGGGGCTACGTTGCGAGAACCATGACTATCAGTCGGGCGCTTGGCCGACTCCTGGGCCGGCCCGGCTTCGCCTAGGTACTTGATCCAGTCGTAGTCGGCGTCGCCGGCCGCGCCATCCTCGGGCCCGAACTCGTCCCGGCCGCCACGCGACTTGCGGCCGAGCCGTCCGCGCTGGCGCCGGTCACCGCGCTGCTGGCTTTCGGACGCCAACCGGTCACGCATGGGCCCGATCGGGAGCGGGGCGCTCGGATGATCGGAGCCGAACATGGGAACGTCGGTTGTCCCAGGATCGGTTTCGGTGGCAAGACGCCCACGGACCGAACCGGCTGGCCCGGTGTCGTCGTTGTCGGCGTAGGGCCACCGCAGATCTTGCTGGTTCTGCGGCCATCCCGCTGTCATAACGACTGTTACTCCCGAGACTGATGCGGCGTCTCTGCCCGATGTGGAGTCAATACATCATGCGTCAACGGCGGCCGTGATCGCTGCGTTATCAAGCTTTCGCGCCGTTACATAGAGTGACCCCGTTCATTAGCATCGTAATATTCCCAGCTCAGAAGCATCGCTGACTCGCCGTTCAAGACCGCGAAGGATCGCATAATCCAGGTAAAGACACGCCCCGACGCCGGCGTGTCTCGCCCTCCTGACGACGGCGCGTGTTATTCGGCCGCAGCCGCGAGCGCGCGCGATCGAAGCGCCCGCACCACCTGATCACGCCGCTCGACGAGGATCCGTACTAGTCCCGGCTCGCACTCTCCCGCGGCCAGGAACGCGTCGATCCGCCCGACGAGATCGTCACTGGCCGCCGTCCACGGAAACAGCGCCGCGCCGCGAGCTACCCGCAAGTGGCCGCCGCTCGCTGACCAGATTGACGGCAGCACCTCAAAGTAGCGCGCGGCATACGGAGCGAGCAGCCTTGCCTGCTCGGGCTGGTGGAACCCGAACGCCACCGATCGCACCAGGTCAGTAGAGATGTCGGCGGACGCGGTCAGGAGCTGCCATGCCGTGTCCTTGTGCTCGGCGTCGCCGATTGCTGCCCGGCACCCTGCGGCGCTTCTCTGTCCGGTGTCGGTGTTATCCCGCATAAGCTCCGCGTCGATCTCACCATCTCCCACGCGGCCCGTCACGGCCAGCCGCTGGAGTAGCGCCCAGCGCAGCTCCGAGCCGACCACCAGGCCGGGCTGCCTCTTGCTGCCGTCAAGGAGCCCGGCGATGAGATCCAGCTGGGCATCCGACGTCGCGGTCCAGCTCAGCAGCTGCGCCCAGGCGAGCTGGTGATCGCCGCCCGCCTCGGCGACCCGCAGCAGGTGAACGGCCGCATCGGCCAGTTGCCGCTGACCGGCCGCAGCCCATGCGGGGTCCGCCATCACTTGCAGCAAGTCCCTGGCCTTGTCCAGCAAGCTCTGGAGTGCAGCGACCGAGGGCTCTCCGGCCATGCCACCGGCCACCATGGTGATGAACTCAGGTAGCGGCAGCTCCGCCTGGTGGACCATGTCGACAACCGAGGTCCAGCAGACGGCCCGCGTCAGCGAATCGCTGAGCTTGCCGATCGACGAGATCAGCGTCGCTATCGAGCGATCATCGAACCGGATGATCGCGTAGCTGAGATCGTCGTCGTTCAGCACGATCAGGTCCGGCCGCGCGATCCCGGCCAGCGACGGCAGGTCCGTCCGTGCCCCAGCGATGTCGGCCTCGACCTGGTGCGTGCGCACGAGCAAGCCGTCGACCAGGTTGTAGAAGCCGACGGCGATCCGGTGCGGCCGCAGCGTCGGGTGGTCGGCGGGCGCTTCCTGGAGCACCGTGAACGACGTGAACGAGTCGCTCGCGTCGACCTCGAACTCACTCCGCAGCGTGCTCGGGCCGGCAGTCTCCAGCCAGGCCTTGGACCAGTCGGTCAGGCTGACGCCCGAGCTGGCCTCCAGCGTGCTCAGCCAGTCCGCCAGCGTCGCGTTACCCCAGCCGTACGTAGCGAAGTACGCGCGGATCCCGGCGAAGAAGCTGTCCCGCCCTATCCTGGCGACTAGCTGCCGGAGGACGGACGCGCCCTTGGCGTAGCTGATCCCGTCGAAGTTGGCGATCGCTTCGCTCAACGTGGGCACGTCCGCGGCGATCGGATGCGTGGACGGCAGCTGGTCCTGCACGTATCCCCATGCCTTGCGGCCCGTAGCAAATGTGGTCCAGGCGCCGGTATACCGCGTGGCCTCAGCGCTGGCGAGGGCCGCGCAAAACTCGGCGAACGACTCGTTCAGCCACAGGTCGTCCCACCACTTCATCGTCACCAGGTCGCCGAACCACATGTGTGCCATCTCGTGCAGGATCACGCTCGCGCGCAGCTCGTACAGCGTGTCGGTGACCCTCGACCGGAACAGCAGCTGGTCGGTGAAGATCACGCAGCCCGCGTTCTCGGTCGCCCCGACGCTGTACTCCGGCACGAAGACCTGGTCGTACTTGGCGAACGGGTACTCGGTACCGAACAGCTCGGTGTAGTAGTCCAGGCCCCGGCGGGTGGTGTCGAGAATGTCCGCGGCCGCCAGAAACCCGGCCATCGACGCCCGGCACGCCAGCCCCAGCGGGATGACCTGGCCGCCCGGCGTCGTGTGGGTCGCGCGGACAACCTCGTACTCGCCGGCCGCGATGGCGAACAGGTAGGTCGACAATCGCGGCGTCGGCAGGAACCGCCAGAGCACAGACCCGTCGCCGGCTGGCGTTTGCTCGTCGAGTGGCTCGTTGGAGACCACGTTCCAATGGGAGGGAACGAGGACCGAGATCGCGAAGCTGGCTTTCAGATCGGGCTGCTCGAAGTTCGCGTAGACCGTACGCGCGTACGCGGGCTCGAACTTTGTATAGGTATAGACCTTCTGGTCAGCGGGGTCGACGGCGCGGTGCAGCCCTGTCCCGTCATGGGAGTACCGACAGTCGGCGACGACCACGAGCTCGTTCTGCCCGGCCAGGCCCGGTAGCGCGATCCGCCCGTCCGCCCACACGGTCGCCGGATCGATGGGCGTCCCGTTGAGCCTGATCTCGCGCACGGATTCGGCGACCAGGTCCACGTAACTGGCCGCGCCAGGCTCGGCGCAGCTGAACTTGATCACGGACGTCGACCCGAACACGTCGCTGCCCCGCGTCAGATCCAGCGTGACGGCGTAGGAGTCAACAGCCAGCAGCCGGGCCCGCTCGCTGGTCTCGGTCCTGGTGATCTCGGCGATCTGCATCACGACGTCAGCTCTCCGAATCGGATCAACGGGGTAGCGTCCGCGACCGCAGCGCCTTCTCGACTACGTCACGGCCTTCGATCACGACTCGGCTGAGAGAGGGATCCCGGCCCGGCTTGGCCAGGAACGCATCGACGGCGGTGAGCAGTTCAGGCGACGCGGCCGTATACGGGAACAGGCCGCCTCCGAGGAATACCCGAAGCAGATCGGTGCGCGCAGCCCAGATGGCAGGCAGCTCTTCGAAGTACTTCGCCGCGTACGGCGCGAGGAGCTCGGCGTGCTCAGGCACGTTAAAGGCCCGGACAACTGCCACCGATTCCTCGAGCCCGAGCTCAGCGGATTCCGCTAGCTGAAGCCAGGCCGCCGCCTTGTGCTCGGCGTCCGGGATTCCGGCCCTGGCAGCGGCGGCGTTGCGCCGGCCCGCATCGGTGCTATCCCGCTCGAGCTCGGCGTCGATCTCGGCGTCGCCGGCCCGGCCGCTGGCCGCCAGCCGTCGCAGCAGCGACCAGCGCAGCTCAGTGTCGACCGCGAGGCCGGGGATCTCGCCGCTCCCGTCCAGCAGCCCGGCGACCAGGTCGAGCTGCTCGGGGCTGGTGGCGGTCCCGCCGAGTAGCTGCGCCCAGGCGAGCTGGTGGTCGCTGCCGGGCTCGGCCGCGCGCAGCTGCCGGATCGCCTCCGCCGCCAGTGCCTGCTTGCCGGCCGGGACGAAGGCCGGATCGGCCATGGTTGCCAGCAACCGCAGGGTCTGCATGTGCAGCAGCTGGAGTACCGCGACCGATGGCTCGCTGCCCATGCCGGCCGCGACGATCCGCACGAACGCCGGCACGGATAGCTCGGCCTGGCTGGCCATGTCGACGACCGCGCTCCAGCACAAGGTGCGCGCCAGCCCGTCGCGGAAATGACCGATGTCCTCGGACAACGTCGCCAGCGACCGCTCGTCGAATCGAATGATCGCGTAGCCGAGGTCGTCGTCGTTCAGCAGGATCAGGTCCGGCTGCGCAACCCCGGCCAGCGACGGTACCTGGGTCAGCGCCCCGGCGACGTCGACCTCGACCTGGTGCGTACGCTCGAGCACTCCGTCGGCGAGGTTGTACAGGCCGATCGCGATGTGATGCGGCCGCAGTGTCGGGTGCTCGGCAGGTGCTTCCTGGCGGACAGCAAAAGAAGTAAAGGCACCATCGGGGCCAACCTCGAACTCGCTGCGCAGCGTGTTCGGCCCCGCGGTCTCCAGCCAGGCCTTCGACCAGTCGCCGAGGCTCCGGCCTGAGCTGGCCTCCAGCGCACGCAGCAGGTCGGCCAGCGTGGCGTTACCCCAGCCGTGCTCGGCGAAATACGCCCTAATGCCAGCGAAGAACGCGTCCCGGCCCACGTACGCGACCAGCTGCTTGAGCACCGACGCGCCCTTGGCGTAGCTGATGCCGTCGAAGTTGGCCTCGGCCTGGCTGAGTGTGGGCACGTCCGCGGCGATCGCATGGGTCGACGGCAGCTGGTCCTGGCCGTAGCCCCAGATCTTCGGGCCGCCGCAGAACGTCGTCCACGCCTGCGTGAACCGGGTCGCCTCAGCCGACGCGAGAAACCCCGAGAGCTCGGCGAAGGACTCGTTCAGCCACAGATCCTCCCACCACTTCATGGTGACCAGGTCACCAAACCACTGGTGCGCCATCTCGTGCAGGATGATCATCGCCCGCTGCTCGTACATGGCGTCGGTGACCTTCGAGCGGAAGAGCAGCGACTCGGTGAGGATGACGCACCCGACGTTCTCCATCGCGCCCGCATTGTCAGGAACGAAGACCTGGTCGTACTTGTCGAACGGATAGTCGGCGCCGAATAGGCCAGTGAAGTAGTCAAGCCCCTGCCGGGTAATGAGCACGATGTCGTCGACGTCGAGGAACGGGACCATCGACTGCCGGCATGCGACGCCGAGCGGTATCACCTGGCCGCTCGGCGTGGTGTGCGAATCACGGACCACGTGGTACTCCCCCGCCGCGATGGCGGTGAGGTAGGTCGAGATGCGCGGCGTAGCCGGGAAGTGCCAGACGGCCGCACCCTCGCCAGCCGGCTGTGGTTTCGGCGCCGGCTGATTCGACAGGACAGTCCAGGTCTCCGGCACGGTGATATGGAAGGTGAATGTGGCCTTCAGGTCCGGCTGCTCGAAGTTAGCGAACACCCGCCGGGCATGCGCCGCCTCGAACTGCGTGAATGTATACACGCGGCCGTCGGCCGAGTCGACTGAGCGCTGGAGGCCGAATCCGCCGGTCTCGTACCCGCAATCCGCCACAACCCGCAGCTCATTGCGCTCAGCCAGCCCAGTGAGCGCGATCCGGCCATCTGCGTAGGCGGCAGCCGGGTCGATCGGCGCCCCGTTCAGCGTGATTTCGTGCACAGTCTCCGCGATGAGGTCGGCGTAGCTGGCTGCCCCGGGCTCGGCGCACCCGAAGATCACAGCCGAGGTGGAGCCAAACGACTGGCCGCCTCGGGTCAGGTCAAGCGCGACATCGTAAGACTCAACGTGGAGCAGCCTGGCTCGCTCGGCGGTCTCGGCCCTCGTGATTTCGGCAGTGTCCATGCGCTTGCCCCGTTTCCCCGTTGATCGGCATTGATCGAGTAATAACGTAACGCGGTGAGATTACCCAGCACAGCAAACAGCGTGAGATTACCCAGCACAACCGCCGACGTCAGTCAGATGAGGACCCGCGCGGCCGGGCCGCGTCTTCGAGCGCCCGCGACCGCAACGCCTTCTCGACACCGTCACGGCCCTCGATGACGATCCGGCTGATTGCCGGGTCGCGGCCGGGCTCGGCGAGGAACTCGTCGACCTGGACCAGCAACTCCGGTGACGCCGCGAAGTAGGGGAACAGCACGCCAGCGAAGAGCATCCGCACAAGCTCACTGCGCGCCGTCCATATCTCCGGCAGCTGGGCGAAATACCTGCGCGCGTACGGCGCGAGCAAGCCGGCGTGCTCCGGCTGGCCGAAGCTAGCGGCCAGCTCGGCCGCCGCCTCGAAGCCTAGGTCGGCAGAGTCAGCCAGCTGATGCCACGCCTCGGCTTTGTGCGCCGCGTCTGGCACAGCGGCGCGGCACGCGAGCGCGTGCCGGCGGCCAGCATCGGTGTTGTCGCGCTCAAGCTCGGCATCGATCTCAGCGTCGCCGGCCCGGCCGGTGGTGACCAGGCGGTTCAGCAGCTGCCACCGCAACTCGGTGTCGATGGCGAGGCCCGCAATCTCCGTGGTCCCGGCGAGCAGTTCCGCCAGCAGGTCCAGCTGGCTGGCGGAGGTTGCGGACCAGGCGAGCAGCTGGGCCCACGCGAGCTGGTGGTCGCTGCCGGGGTCGGCCGCGCGCAGCAACTCCAGTGCGCGGCCGGCCAGTAGGTCTTTCCCGACCGGGACCCAGGCCGGGTCGGCGGTCACGGCGAGTAGCCGCTGCGTGAAGATGAGCAGGAGCTGAAGCGCCGAGACCGATTCCTCAGAGCCCATGCCGGCGGCCAGGATGGACACGAAGGTCGGTACGGACAGCTCGACCTGTTGCGCCATGTCGAGTACGGCGCTCCAGCAAATCGTGCGCGCCAGCGGGTCGGCGAACTCACCGATAGACGTCGTGAGCGTGCGCACTGACCGGTCGTCGAAGCGGATGATCGCGTAGCCGAGGTCGTCATCGTTCAGCAGGATCAGGTCCGGCTGCGCAAGCCCAGCCAGGGACGGTACCTCGGTCCGTGCACCGGTCACGTCCTGCTCAATCCGGTGCGTACGGACAAGCGCTCCGTCAACCCGGTTGTAGAGCCCGATAGCGATGTGGTGCGGCCGTAGCGTCGGGTGCTGCTCGGGCGCCTCCTGCAGCACGGCGAATGACGTGAAGCAGCCATCGGTGCCGACAGCAAATTCGGCCCGCAACGTGTTCGGCCCGGCAGTCTCGAGCCATGCCGCTGACCAGGCGGCCAGGTCCCGCCCGGAGCTTTGCTCGATCGACGCGAGCAAGTCGGCCAGCGTCGCGTTGCCCCACCCGTGCTCGGTGAAGTAGTCGCGCAGGCCTGCCAGGAAGCTATCCCGGCCGACGTAGGCGACCAGCTGCTTCAGGACGGCGCCGCCCTTGAGGTAGGTGATGGCATCGGCATTCGCGAAGCCCTCGCTGAGCGTGCTCGCATTCGCGGCGATCGGGTGCGTCGACGGCATCTGGTCGTCGCGGTAGGCGCTCGCCTTGCGGCCGCAGTAGGACGTCCAGGCGCCCGAGAACCGCGTCGCCTCGGCAGCCGCGAGGAACGCGGCGAATTCGGCGAATGACTCGTTCAGCCACAAGTCGTTCCACCACTGCATGGTGACCAGGTCGCCGAACCACTGATGCGCCATCTCGTGCAGGATCACTAGAGCCCGCGACTCATACATCAGGTCGGTGACCCTTGACCTGAAGATGCCTCGCTCCGTGATAGTCACCAGGCCCACGTTCTCCATCGCGCCGACGTGATCGGCGACAAAGGCCTGGTCAAACTTGGCGAAGGGGTAGTCGGTCCCGAACAGCCCGGTGAAGTAGTCAAGGCCCTGCCTGGTGATCAGGAGGACGTCCGCGGTATCGAGAGAGGCAGCCAGCGACTGCCGGCAGGCGACGCCCAGCGGGATTACCTGCCCGCGCGGCGTCACGTGCGTCTCGGTCTGCAGGTGGTACTCGCCCGCCACTATCGCGGTCAGGTACGTCGAGATCCGCGGCGTCGGCTCGAAACGCCAGACCGCGGCGCCCGTGCCCGCAGGCTGGGGCTCGGGCGCGGGCTGATTGGACAGCACGACCCAGTGGTCTGGAGCGGTGACAACGAACGTGAACGCCGCCTTCAGGTCAGGCTGCTCGAAGTTCGCGAATACCCGCCGGGCGTCGGCGGGCTCAAACTGGGTGAACGTGTAGACGCGGCCGTCAGCCGCATCGACAGTCCGGCTCAGACCGGATACGTCGCTCCGATAAGGACAGTCGGCGACGACCCGCAGTTCGTTCTGGGCGGCCAGATCTGTCAGGGTGATACGCCCGTCAGCGCAGGCGACGGCTGCATCGATGGGCGTGCCATTGAGGCTGATCTCGTGCGCGGCCTCAGCGATGAGGTCCACATATGTCGATGCGCCAGGCTCTCCGCAGTCGAACCTGATGACGGACGTCGAGCCGAAGAGTTGATCACCGCGAGTCAGGTCAAGCTCGATGTGATAGCTGTGCACGTACAGCAGCCCGGCGCGCTCGGCGGTTGCACTTTGTGTGATTTCTGCAGCTTGCATGCAAACATCCACCCGTACCCAGTTGACGCCTGATCAGTCCCCCTTCAGGCCACTATGCCACGAGCGGGCTAACGAAGTCAGGCGGGCTGAGGTTAGCCGGGCTAAAGTTAGCCGGGCTAAAAGTCAAGCGGGCAAGGCGCGGGAGCGAAGCACGCGTTCGATAGTGTCGCGACGCTCGACGAGCACGCGCACCATCGACGGGTCGCGCGCCTCCGCAGCGAGGAAGTCGTCGACGCGCTGGAGCAGCTCTGCCGACGCTGCCCAGCTCGGGAACAGCCCGTCGCCGAGCAGCCGCCTGAGGTGATCGCCGCGAGTTTCCCAGATCTCCGGCAGCGCCTCGAAGTACGCATCCACATACGGCGCCAGCAGGTCGGCGTGCTCGGGCTGACCGAAACCGGCCGCTACCTGCTGCACGCCCTCGTGACCCAGCTCCTGCGACTGCACCATGAGCTGCCAGGCCGCCTCTTTGTGCGCGGCGTCCGGGATCGACGCTCGGCTGGCAGCCGCGTGCCGACGGCCGGCATCGGTGGGGTCGCGCTCGAGCTCGGACTCGATGTCCGCGTCATCTGCGCGGCCCATGGCGGCGAGCCGGCGGAGCAAAGTCCACCGCAGCTCGGTATCGACCGCCAGCCCATCAACAACCACGTTCCCTGCCAAAATCCCGGCGAGGAAATCGAGCTGCGCAGGCGTTGCCGCCGTCCAGCCCAGCAACTGCATCCAGGCGAGCTGATGATCACTGCCGGGCTCGGCCGCCTGGAGCAGGCCAAGCGCGGCATCGGCAAGCTGCTGCTTGCCGGCCGGCAGCCAGCGCGGATCAGCGGTGACGGCCATGAGCCTGGCGGCCGTCATGTGCAGGATCTGGAGAACCGACACGGCCGGCTCCTTGCTCATTCCGCCGACGAGGATCCTGACGAACGCCGGGACCGACAGTTCGGCCCGCTGAACCATGTCCAGCGCCGCGCTCCAGCTCACAGTGCGGGCGAGTGGGTCGGCGAAGTCGCCGATCGACTCGGCCAGCGTCGCGAGCGAGCGGTCGTCGAAGCGGATTATCGCGTAGCCGAGGTCGTCGTCGTTGAGGAGGATCAGGTCCGGCTGCGCCAGGCCTGTCAGGCCAGGGACCTCGGTACGCGCGCCGCTGACGTCCACCTCGACCTGGCGCGTCCGCACGAGTGCCCCGTCGGCGGTCTTGTTGTACAGGCCGATTGCGATGTGGTGCGGCCGCAGCGTCGGGTGCTCAGGCGTTGCCTCCTGGAGCACGGCGAATTCGTCGAACGTGCTGTCAGCACCGACGATGAACTCGCTGCGCAGGGTATTCGGCCCGGCGGTCTGCAGCCACGCCTTCGACCAGTCACCGAGGCTCAGGCCGGAGCTCTGCTCGAGCGCCGCGAGCAGGCTGGCCAGCGTCGCGTTGGCGTGATGATGCTCAGCGAAGTAGGCGCGGATGCCGGCAAAGAAGCTGTCCCGCCCGATGTATGCGGCAAGCTGCTTGAGCACGGAGGCGCCCTTGGCGTAACTGATCCCGTCGAAGTTCGCGATTGCCTCGCTCAGCGTCGGGACGTCGCCTGCGATCGGGTGCGTCGTCGGCAGCTGGTCCTGCATGTAACCCCAGGTCTTGCGCGAGCCGGAGAACGTCGTCCACGCGTCCGTGAACCGGGTGCCCTCGGCGCTAGCCAGCGCTGCGCTGAAGTCTGCGAACGACTCGTTCAGCCACAGATCGTCCCACCACTTCATCGTCACAAGGTCGCCGAACCACATGTGCGCCATCTCGTGCAAGATCACCATGGCCCGCAGCTCGTACATCGTGTCGGTGACCTTGGAGCGGAATAGCAGCCGCTCAGAGAACGTCACGCAGCCGGCGTTCTCCATCGCGCCGGCGCTGAACTCCGGCACGAAGACCTGGTCATACTTCTCGAACGGGTATGGGCCGTCGAACACCTCCGTGTAATAGTCCAGGCCCTGCTTCGTCACTGTGAACATGTCGTCGGCCTCGAGGTGACTGGCCAGGGATTGCCGGCACGCGACGCCGAGGGGAATGACCTGGCCGCCGGGCGTAGTGTGCGTGTCGGTCTCGATGTGGTACTCGCCGGCCACGATGACCGTCAGGTACGTGGAGATCCGCGGCGTCGGCGGGAAGTGCCAGACCGCCTTCTCGGCCGTCGCACCTGGCCCGGTCGGCTCCGGCTCCGGCGCCGGCTGGTTCGACAGCACAGTCCAGTGCGCTGGCGCGATGACCTCGAACGTAAACGCGGCCTTCAGGTCCGGCTGCTCGAAGTTTGCGTAGACGCGGCGCGCGTCGGCAGGCTCGCAGTTGGTGTAGCAGTAGACGCGGCTGTCGGCCGAGTCAACCGCGCGGTGCATGCCCTTGGAGTCAGCTGTGTACGCGCAGTCAGCAACCACGCGAAGCTCGTTGCGGGCGGCGAGCCCGGTAAGCGCGATCCGCCCCTGTGCCCAGGCGTCCGCCGGATCGATCGCAAGCCCGTTGAGCGTGATCTCGTGCACGGTCTCAGCGACCAGGTCGACGTAGGTCGCCGCACCTGGCTCGGTGCAGTCGAAGTCGATCACCGAGGTCGACCTGAAGACCTTGTCACCGCAGGTCAGGTCCAACACGATGGAATACGAGCGCACCGCGAGCAGCTCAGCCCGATGGCTGGTCTCGGCACGGGTGATCTCGGCAATCTGCATGCTTTCGTTCCTTTGGTACTAGTGCCGCGCTGGCTCCCCCAGGTTAGGACACGAGCTCTCGATCGCCGTGCCGCCCCCGCCGCGGGTGGTGCACTCTGGCGGGCGCAGTCCGCACACCAGGAGCGACAACGTTCAGCTGACGAAATCTGCTACTTGCTGTACCGCGCCGGAAGATTGAAGATCCTGGTGAGGGACCATGCGGGGAGGCGGCCAGTGGATGACACCGTCACGTGCCTGGTTCGGGGGTCGGCCAGCAGGTACCCGCCTGGATTCATCTGGCTCATCCCGGCCTGGTTCGCGATTCTCAGCGGGGCCGCGGTGCTCCTTGGCACCGACGCGAGCAGCACCGGCCAGATGCCGCTCTGGCTCGGCATAACCGAGATCGGCGGCCTGCTGATCGCCGCGTGCACCCTCTTCGGCGTGCTCGCAACTGTCCGGCACCGGGCATTCCGCGCCGACAGCCACGGAATCTGGCTCGGCGTCCGCACCAAACGCAAGCGCCCGAAGCTCCGGCAGGCGCATCTGTCCTGGCCAGACGTCGAGCAGCTGCGGATGGTTCCGCGCCGCTACGGCGTCCTCCTGGAGATCACGCTGAGCCCGGCAGCAAGGATTGCGTACCGGCCGGGCCTGATCAAGCAGTTCCTGGTATGGCTCGGAGCGCTCGTGCTGCCGTTCGGCTTCGGCCGCGGCATGCCCGCGCTGACGAAGCCGCGCATGAAGCCCCCCCGCTATCAAGTGAAGATCTGTGACCGGAGCGCGGTGGACCTGAAACTCGCGCTCGCCGCCCTGGCGCCAGGCGAACTCCCCGTTCGGGTCATGACCAAGAAGGGCGCCTTGCGATTCTCCATGCCGCCACCAGGCAAGCCCCTAAGCCTGCCTCACGGCCCGGTAAGTGAGCCGGGTCACGGTGCGCCTTCCGCTGTCTAGCTAAGCACTGTCTACCGGGTTGGGCACTGTCTAGCTGGGCAGTCTAACGGTCGTCACGGCAGCAATCTCACAACAGTTATTGCCAGTTCTTGGTGTCTACTTCTCCTTCTGGACACCATCTCGTCGATTGCTGGTCGACAAGTTGCCGCAGACTCGCGGCCATGACTCCCATCACGACTCGCACTAAAGTCCGCGTACTCGCAGGCGCCCTCGCCATCGGGGTCGTCGCCGTTGCGGGTTGCTCCTCCGGCAGCAACACGCCCTCCTCGTCTAACTCGTCGAGCTCGGCCAAGGTGCCGCTCGTTGTGTACTCAGCCCAGGGTTACGACCACGCCATGGCCGCCGCATTCCAGAAGGCCACCGGAATCACCGTCAAGCTCGACGACAACTCCACCGGTCCGCTGCTCACGCAGATCGAGGCCTCGAAGAACAACCCCAACTGGGGCCTGCTCTGGGTCGATGGCGCCACTGCGTTCGCTGGCCTGGACCAGCAGGGCCTGCTGCAGAAAGGATTCGAGCCCAGCGTCCAGTGGAATTCTCTTGGCACTCAGTCACTGCCAACTGACAAGAGCTACACCCCGACCGGCGTCACGCTGATGGCTGCGCTCGTTTACGACAAGACGAAGGTGACGAACCCGCCGACGACCTGGCAGCAGCTGCTGTCGTCGCAGTGGAAGGGCGAGGTCGGCATGAACGACCCGTCCCAGTCCGGACCGACCTACCCGTTCATTGCCGGGATGATGAACTACCTCGGCGGGGTCAACCAGGGTGAGTCGTTCTACACCAAGCTCAAGTCGAACGGCCTGGTCATCCACCCGACCAACGGCCCGACCCTGCAGGCGCTGACCAGCGGCCAGATCAAGCTCGCGCTGGTGCAGAGCTCAGCCGGCATCGGTGCCACGTTTGGCCCCGGCAGCGACCCGAAGCTGACAGTCAAGTACCTCAACCCGGTGACGCTCCTGCCAAGCGCGATCGGCATCGACGCGAAGGCACCCGCAGCCGAGCGCGCCGAGGCGGAGAAGTTCATCGAGTTCGTGCTCTCGCCAGCCGGCCAGAAGGTCATGCAGACCGGCGACCCCTACGGCGATTCGCTCTACTACCCGGTCATCGAGGGCGTGAACCCGCTGCCGGAGCTGCCGTCGCTGGCCTCGGTCACGACGCAGACCATCAACCCGTACACCTGGGGTCCGCAAGAGGCGACAATCAACATCTGGTTCGACGCCAACATCGTCAGGTGACCGCACCCAGTCAAACGGCGGGCTTGCTCCGGCGCGCAGCCACGGAGCCCTGCCCGTGACCGTCACGACCGAGGACGCCAGCGCGACCGGCCCGGCAGCTGCCGGGCCGGGCCGCCGGTGGCGCCGCGCGCTTCCTGGCTGGGCCGCGCATCTGACGCCCGGCCAGATCGCCGGCCTGGCAGGCAAGCCCATCTTCTGGATCCTGCTGATCCTTTTCATCCTCGTTCCGTGCGCCAGCTCGCTGATACTCACGATCTCGCCACACCTGTTCGATCAGCAGGCAGCTGGCCAGGGACCGCAGTGGTTCACGCTGACCTATCTGCGGCAGGCCTTTAGCGGTACGACCGCGGTCGCGATCACCAACTCACTGTGGGTCAGCGGCGCAGCGGCGGCGCTCGGGCTGGCGATCGGCTTCCCCATTGCGTGGCTGGCCAACCGGACCACGCTGCCCGGTCATCGTTTCGTCGCCGGCAGCATGTGGCTCGTCCTCTTGCTGCCGTCCTGGCTGCCCGCGCTCGGCTGGGAGCGGATCGTGCAGCCCGACGGCGTCATGTACCGGCTCGGATTGGACTGGCCCTGGGCCACGCACCTGATCATGGGACCGTTCGGCGTGGTCATGCTGCTCGGGCTCCGCTCGGTGCCGTTCACCTACCTGGCCGTGACCGCCGGGCTAGCCGGCCTCGGTCAGGAGTTCGAGGATGCCGCCCGAGTCCACGGCGCCGGCCGCGCCGCGACATTGCGGCTGATCTGGCCGATGCTCGCGCCGGCCATCTGGTCGGCGCTGGCGATCAACTTCGCCGAGGCGATCAGCGACTTCGGCGTGGCTGCCACGCTTGCGTACAACTCCAACTTCTCGCTCGCGACCTACCAGCTGTATGCCGCCATCAACAACTTCCCGCCGAGCTTCCCGGCCGCGTCGGCCATGGGCGTGCTGCTGGTGGCGGCCGTGGCGATTCCCCTGGCGCTGCAGGCACGAGCGCTGCGCGGCCGCTCGTACCAGATGCTCTCCGGGCGCACCCGGCAGGCGGTACGCCGGAGGCTGAGCCCCCGCGGCAAAACCGCGGCGGTGAGCGGGATGGCGCTGTTTTACATCGTGGCGCTCGGGGTGCCCGGCTTCGGCGCGGTGAGCGCGTCCCTGCTCGGCGACTACGGCGGCTCGTTCTCCATCACGCTGGTGAACTACAAGGCACTGTTCCACCAGGCCGATCAGCTCGGCCCGCTGGAACGCTCGATCGGCTACGGCGTGGTCTCTGCGTCGGTGACCGTGGTCGGCGGCTTCATCGCCGCCTGGCTGCTCGCACAGCGGCGGCAGAAATCGTCCCGGCTGCTCGACTTCATGCTGCTCGCCGCGGTGGCGTTGCCGAGCGTGGTATTCGGAGCCGGTTACATCTTCGCGTTCAACCTGCCGCTGTGGTCCAGGCTCGGCGTCAACCTGTATCAGACCGCTACGTTGCTGGTGATCGCGTACACGGCGTCAAGCCTGCCGACCAACGCCAGGGTGCTGGTCGGGGCCGTATCCCAGCTACAGCCCTCGCTCCGGGACGCGGCGCGGACACATGGCGCCGGCGAGCTGATGGCGTGGGCCCGTGGCGTGCTGCCAGTCGTCTCCAGGCCCATCACCATGGCCTGGCTGCTGACGTTCTGCGGCGTCTTCCTTGAGCTGCCGCTATCGCAGCTGCTCTACGCGCCGAGCAATCCCCCGGCCTCGGTTGCCATCCAGGACAACCTCAGCAACTACCACTTTGGAGAGGGCATGGCCCAGTCAGTCCTCGCGGTCGGCATCGCCTTCGCCGCTGTCGGGCTCGTGCTCGGCGGCTACCGGTTGCTGGCACCGGCCGGCTGGCGCCGGATCGGAGCAGCGAGCCGTGGCTGAGAGCATCGTTGCTGCGAATGTCAGCAAGGAATACGTCAGCGGCAGCCTTGCCTTGCGGGAGGTCAGCCTGGCGGTCGAGCCAGGGACGTTCGTGGTATTGCTCGGGCCGTCAGGTTCGGGGAAGACGACGCTCCTGCGCTGCCTGGCCGGGATCGAGCGCGTCACCGCCGGGCAGATCAGCATCGGTGGCACCCTGGTCGCAGGCGATCGGGTACACGTGCCGCCGGACCGCCGCAACTTGTCGATGGTGTTCCAGGATTACGCCCTCTGGCCGCACCTGCGGGTCAGGGAAAACGTGGCGTTCGCGCTCCGGCGGCTGCACCTGAGCAAGCAGCAGGCGCAGGCCCAGACGGAGGCCATGCTCGAGCGCGTCGGCCTCGGTGCGCTCGCCGATCGCTACCCCAACGAATTGTCCGGAGGCGAGCAGCAGCGCGTCGCGCTGGCCAGGGCCCTGGTCGGCGGCACCGGCCTGATCCTCTGCGACGAGCCGCTGTCGAACCTCGACGCCGACCTGCGCGAGCGGATGCGGGTGGAAATCTCCTCGCTGGTCAGGGAGTCCGGCGCGACTGCCATCTACATCACCCACGATCAGGCCGAGGCGTTTGCACTCGCCGATCAGATCGGCCTGCTCCAGCACGGCAGCCTCGTCCAGTTCGGCAGGCCCGAGCAGATCTACAGCGAGCCGGCCACGCCTTTCGTGGCGAGGTTCACCGGCCTATCAGGGGAGCTGCCGGTCCGGGTGAGCCGGCAGCCGGCGGATACGGACGGCACCATCGAGCTTGAACCGTCTCGGCCACTGCTGCGGACCTGCCGGGCCCGGATGTCCGGCGGTCACGTGACCGGCGGCGATGCGACGCTACTGATCAGGCCGACGGCTCTGGCACTGTGCAGCACACGCGACGACGACTACCACCTCGCCGGAACGGTCGCCGACGTGGCCTTCCGCGGGCGCGGCTACGAGCACGCCATCGACGTCGCGGGCTACGGCCGCCTGACCGGCATTTTCGCCCCAGCCAGATCCGAGCGAGGCCAGACAGTAGGCCTCCGGCTGGACCCGTCCGGCTGCCACGTATTCCCCACACCCGAAGCCGCCGCACCAGACCAAGAAGCGACAGACCCTACTTACGAGCCTGTATCGAGCGCGCCGACGCACGCGCTGCTAGCCGATCTGCCGGGCCCGCCCTCCGCCCGCTGAGCAGCGGAGATCGCCAGGCACGACCTCTGTCCTGCTTAGACCGCCCGCGAGCGCGGGATTGCCGGGATGCGGCCGGGCCGTAACGCGCGAGTCCGGCCGCGTCCCGGCAGTCCGGCGCGTCTGGAAGCGGGCGGGTGTGGCGACCTCCACGCAACTCCTGCCAAGATCGGGGTTGCTAACCACGATCGAGAAGGAGCAGCAGGATGGCACACGAGGTCAAGGGCGTAATCGCGAGCGCGAAGGGCGCGCCGGTGAGCATCACCACCGTGGTCGTGCCTGACCCAGGACCTGGTGAGGCGCTCGTAGCCATCCAGGCGTGCGGCGTCTGCCACACCGACCTGCATTACCGCGAGGGCGGCATCGGCGAAGACTTCCCGTACCTGCTCGGCCACGAGGCGGCCGGGATCGTCGAGGCGGTCGGTCCGGACGTGACCGGACTGTCGGCCGGTGACTTCGTGATCCTCAACTGGCGCGCGGTCTGCGGCCAGTGCCGCTCATGCCTGCGCGGCCGCCCGTGGTACTGCTTCGCGACCCACAACGCCACCCAGAAGATGACGCTGACCGACGGCACGCCGCTGTCGCCGGCCCTCGGCATTGGCGCGTTCGCGGAGAAGACGCTGGTAGCCGCCGGCCAGTGCACCAAAGTGAATCCCGCAATCAAGCCCGAGGTGGCAGGCCTGCTCGGCTGCGGCGTGATGGCCGGACTCGGTGCCGCCCTGAACACCGCCGGCGTCAGCAGGGGAGACTCGGTCGCTGTGATCGGGTGCGGCGGCGTCGGCGACGCTGCGATTCTCGGCGCCCGGCTGGCTGGCGCACACAAGATCATCGCCGTCGACGTGGACGATCGCAAGCTCGAATGGGCGCGGCAGTTCGGCGCCACCGATACCGTGAACTCGGCAGCCGACGACCCGGTCGAGGAAATCAAGAAGCTGACCGACGGCAACGGCGCCGATGTCGTGATCGAGGCGGTTGGCCGGCCGGAGACGTACAAGCAAGCCTTCTATGGCCGCGACCTGGCCGGCACTGTCGTGCTCGTCGGCGTGCCAACTCCGCAGATGCAGCTCGAGCTGCCGCTGCTCGACGTCTTCGGCCGCGGCGGCACGCTGAAGTCGTCGTGGTACGGCGACTGCCTGCCAACTCGCGACTTCCCGATGCTGGTGGACCTGCACCTGCAGGGCCGGCTCCCGCTGGAGAAGTTCGTCTCCGAGACGATCGCGCTCGACGCCGTCGAAGAGGCGTTCGCCAAGATGCAGCGCGGGGAGGTGCTCCGTTCGGTCGTGCTGCTGTGACAAGCGATGCTGATGCCGGTGGTGGCGTAACGCAACCCGATCCGGTCCGGATTGCGATGTGGTCCGGGCCGCGTACCGTGTCGACCGCGCTCATGCGCTCGTTCGAGAACCGGCCCGACACGGTGGTGGTCGACGAGCCGCTCTACGCCTACTACCTGGCCCGGACTGGCGTGGATCACCCCGGCCGGGACGAGGTCATCGCCAGCATGCCGGCTGACTGGCAGACGGTGCTGGCCCAGCTCGCGACGGCCACCCTGCCGGCTGGTGCAGCCGTCTTTTACCAGAAGCACATGACCCACCACCTGCTCCCGGAGATCAATCGGGAGGCTCTCGCCGGGCTGACGCACGCGTTCCTCATCCGAGATCCGGTGCGGCTGCTGGCTTCCTACGCCAAGGTCAGATCGCGTCCGGTACTGGCCGATCTCGGCCTCGAGCAGCAAGTCGAGATCTTCCGCGCGTTTGGCGGCCCGGTGATCGACTCGGCCGACGTCCTGCGCGCGCCCCGCCCGGCGCTCGAGGCGCTCTGCGACGCACTTGGCATCGGCTTCGATCCGGCCATGCTGTCCTGGCCGCCAGGTCCCCGGCCGACCGACGGCGTCTGGGCGCCCTACTGGTACGACAGCGTCTGGCGGTCAACCAGCTTCGGCCCGCACAAAGAAGTCACGCACGTCGAGCTGGCACCGGACCTGGCGCCGCTCGCCGAGCAGTGCCAGCCGTTCTACGAGGAGCTGGCCGCGCACCGCCTGCGGCCTTGAGCGCCCGTGCGCGGCCACACGTCGCGCGCGCGGAATATGAGGCCATCTCCGACCAGTACTCGAAGCAGGTAGGGCAGGCTCGAAGCCGAGTCCGGGTTACGGGCGATGAGCAGCTCCACGTGATCAGTGTCCCTCAGCTCGGGCCGGATTCAGCCCGTCTTACTGCCAGCCACACCGGATGACAGCATGGCTGCAGGCGCCGGTCTGCAATTCCCGCGGCTGGCGGCGGCGAAATGGCGTAGGCGAGCAGAAGGGCAAGGACCGTGCTGCAGTCCTTCGATGAGCGCAACCGGGATCTGATAGTCAGCGTCGGTGGCAGGCTGACCCATCGCGATGAGGCCGCCGTCAGCCCCTTCGACTCGGTCGTGCAGGGTGGCGACGCTGTATGGGAAGGGCTGCGCTTGTACAACGGCCGGATCTTCCGGCTAGACGAGCACCTGGCCAGGCTGCGCCGGTCGGCGCAGGCGCTTGCGTTCGAGCGGATCCCGTCCGCCACTGAGATCACGACCGAGATCCGGCGCACGCTCGCAGCCAACAACATGACCGACAACGTGCACATCCGACTGACCCTGAGCCGCGGCGTCAAGATCACCAGCGGCATGGACCCGCGGCTCAATCAGTCGGGGCCGACGCTGATCGTGCTCCCCGAGCACAAGGCCCCGGTTTACGACGCCGACGGCATCACGCTGATCACGTCCAGCGTTCGGCGCACCGCCCCGGACAGCCTTGATCCGAAGATCCACCACAACAACCTGCTGACCTCGATACTCGCCAAGATCGAGGCAAACGTGGCCGGCGCCGACGACGCCGTCATGCTCGACCAGCGCGGCTTCGTCGCGGAGACTAATGCCACGCACATCTTCCTGGTGAGCGCGGGCGTCCTGCATACGCCCACCACCGCGGCGTGCCCCGAGGGCATAACCCGGCAGGCAGTGCTTGACCTCGCGCTTGCAGCCGACCTGCACGTCGCGGTCGGCGACTACAGCCTGACGCAGCTGTACAGCGCTGACGAGATGTTCGTTACTGGCACGATGGGCGGCCTGACACCGGTGCTGGCCGTGGATGGCAGGCCTATCGGCAACGGCAAACCCGGTCCCGTGACTGCGCAGCTCGCGGACATGTTTGCGCAGCTCACCGCCACGAGCGGGACCCGCGTGTGCTGACCTCGGCCGCATCCCGCGTAGCCCTGCCCGCCAGCCTGCGATCGCGTGCGCTGATAATGGCGCCATGAGCGCACCCCGTGACGTCCCCTCGGCCCGGCTGCCCGGCGGCGGCCGCATGCCGCTAGTCGGCTTCGGCACCTGGAAGCTGCGTCACGGCCAGGCCCGCGAAGCGGTGCTCGCCGCCCTGTCCGTCGGCTACCGCCATGTCGATACCGCGACGATGTACGGCAACGAGGCCGAAGTCGGCCAGGCGCTCGCCGACAGCGGGCTAGACCGCGCCGAGCTGTTCGTCACTACCAAGATCCGCCCGTCCGACGCCGGGCGAGTACGCGACATCCTGCGCCAGTCGCTGCAGGCGCTGCGGACCGACTACCTCGATCTTTGGCTCGTGCACTGGCCGCCGCCGCGGCGCGGTGGCAGCCGCCAGCTCTGGAACGAGTTGCTCGAGGTCCAGGCCTTGGGACTCGTCCGTGACGTCGGCGTCAGCAACTACAGCCTGCCCGAAATCGACGACCTGACCACGTCCTCCGGTCACGCGCCCGCCGTCAACCAGATTGATTGGGGCCCAACTTTCTACGACCAGCGAGTTCTCGCCGGGCACGCCGACAGGAGCATCGCGGTCGAGGCCTATAGCTCGCTGAAGAACACCAACCTAGACGATCAGGTGCTCGCGAAGATCGCAGCGGCGCACGGCGTCACGCCCGCTCAGGTTGTGCTTCGCTGGCACCTGGAGCACGACGTTACCGTCATCCCGAAGTCGGCCCATCCCGACCGGATCGCGACGAACTTTGACCTGCTCGGCTTCACCTTGACGCCGGACGAAGTCGCCAGCATCGACGACCTCGCGCATAGTTAGCCGTCTCGACCCCCGTCTCGCCTGCCCGTACCGCCTGCCCCGCTCGGCTACCTGCAGCCCAACGGGTCGATGGCGGATCACCGCGATAATGTCGGCATGGGTCAGCCGAAGCTCGAGCGCTTCCTGCCATCTCGCGATGCCTTCGGTTTCGCCAACTCGTGGCCCGACGAACCAGCCCTCTCGATCCCGACACCGCTGCGACGTGTGGGCATTGGCAACGCTGCGCGCGGACTATGTGGCGGCATGGTGTTCGGCGCGCTCGACTACTGGCACGCAGGCGCCAAGCCGCCCGTCAGCTTGCCGGCTCCCGGCGAGCCGCTGTTCCGCTTCATCGTGCGGCGGCTGATCCGGTCCTGGCATATCCCAGCCGGAGTCGCCCGGTACTACTACTGGATGCTCCTGCCCGACGGCGACGCCGTGCGTCACCTGGCCGGGTCTATCGTGTTGCGCCGCAGCGGGCTGCGCACTCGCAGCATCGCCGGACAGTGGCCGCGGATCAGGACGCAGCTCGACGCAGGCCACCCGGCCGCGCTCGGCATCGTCACGGTCGCCGGCGCGAGTCCATTCCAGCTCGGGCACAACCATCAGGTGCTTGCCTATGCCTACCGGCTCGACCGGACCCAGACGACCCTCCAGGTCTACGACCCGAACTCAGGGCCCGCGGACGACGTCTTCATCCGCTTCGATACCGCCGTGCCTGCTTCGGGCTTCACTCACTCGGTCAACATCGGCCGGCCGGTCCGAGGCTTCTTCCTGACGTCATACTCTCCCGCGGCGCCACCAAGGACTGTCAGCCGGCCGCGATAGCGTCGGAGCATGGACATGAAGATTGAGCTCGTCGCGATACCCGTGACCGATGTAGACCGCGCCAAGGCGTTCTACGTCGACCAGGTCGGCTTCAACGATGACCACGATTACCAGGTCAACGAGGATCTCCGATTCGTTCAGCTCACGCCGCCGGGATCGGCCTGCTCCGTCGTGCTCGGCACCGGCATCACAGACATGCCGCCCGGCTCGCAGCGCGGCGTTCAGATGGTCGTGGCCGACGTCGCCGCAGTGCGTGACTCCTTGCTCGCACACGGCGTGGAGGCCAGCGACGTCGACGTCCAGCCGTGGGGATCATTTGTTAAGTTCGCCGACCCTGACGGCAATACCTGGGCCCTACAGCAGCTGCCTGTCTGGCGCGAGTAGCACAAGTTGCCGACGCCAGATTACGAGCTAGACCCTCAGGTCGTCCCTTATCTGCTGTATGAGGACGCAGACGCGGCGATGGACTGGCTGATCAGGGTCTTCGGTTTCACCGAGCGGGCACGAGATCGGCTGAGCGATGGGACTGTCCGGCACGGCGAACTGCTGCTCGACAACGGTGGGGTGATCATGCTGGGTTCCCCAGGGGCGGACTTCCGTGGACCGGCCAAGCTGGGCGAGGTGACTCAGCTGCAATGCATCACCATCACCGACCTGCTCGCGCACCGCGATCGGGCGCAGACCGCGGGCGCCGTTGTGTCCGATATCTCGATCCGGGCGGACCGCGCGCGAAGTTACACGGTGGATGACCCAGAGGGGCATCGCTGGTACTTCAGTGAGCCGTTGTAGCCAAGCTTGCATCGGCGCGTCTGCATCATCCCGGCCAGATATACCTCAGAGCTCGCGGTGTCAGGGCTTGAGGCTCGCGCGAAGCATGAGGATCTGCGTCACCGTTGCTCGGAACGCCGCAGGCGGCAGGCTGCCGTTCCGGTAGCCAGCCGCGAGTGCCTGCAGGCACTGCGTCCCCTGACTGAGGGAGTCGGACGCGAGGATCAGCTGCATGCCGGCTTCCGCGGCCCGCAGCGCACGGTTCTGATCTGAGCCGTACGCAGCCAGCGCCCCGGCGCCGATTGCATCGGTGATCGTCACACCCTGGAAGTTGAGCCGCCCGCGCAGCTCGCCCTGCACGATGGCGGACGACAGCCCGGCCGGCAACCTGGAGCCCAGGTGCGGGTACGTGGCCCACGAGACCATCACGAGGTCGACGTTCGCGCCGATCGCCGCCTGATACGGGTACTCGTCATCGCTTCGCAGCGTCGTCTTCGACAGGTTGATCGTGACGGGGACCTCGTCGGTGTTCTCGCTGGCGGTGGCGGCACCAAGGCCAGGGAAGTGCTTGGCGGTCGCGGCAACCCCGCCGCCTTGCTGCGCCTTGATGAAGTCGGCGCCGAGGGCGGATACGACTTGCGGGCTCGTGCTGTAGGAGCGCTCGTACTGGTCGTCAAAGTCGCCCGGCGCACGGTAGACGTCGAGGACAGGCGCGAGATTGACGTTCAGGCCGTAGCTCAGCAGGGTGGCGGCGGCGCCCGAGCCGGCCAGCTTGGCCTGGTAGGCGCGGCCGCCAACGGTGCTACGCGCGCCAATCCATTTTTCCGACTCCTGTGGCGCGCCAGGCAGCCGCTTGACGTACCCGCCTTCCTGGTCGGTCATGAGCAGCAACGGATAGGCGTGGGCCGGATTGGTCGCGGCCTGGTCAGCTGCCTTCAGTTCCTGAATCGCAGCAGTGAGCTGCGACCGGGTCCTGTAGTTATCACCGAAGAAAATGACGCCGCCGACGTCGCCATCGCGGATGAGCGACAGCAGGCTGGCGGGCGGCGTCAGACCGGAGTACGCGTAGATCACGCGCTGCCCGGCAAGCTGACGCGGCATCATGGCCGCTGCGGCAGCGGATTCGACAGCCTGGCTCGCCGCGAGCAAGACCGCGGCCGTGCTGTCCGGAGTGGCGAACAGGACCCCGTTCCCGTCATAACGAATCGGCACAACCACCTGGTGCTGGGCGCTGAGGCCAGCAGTCGCAGTCGCCGGGGCCGCATCGGCGCTGCTGGCCACGGATGCAGTCGCCGCGATGGCGACGACGACGACGCCGGAGAACCTGGCCCAACGCTGCTTGCCCAAGGCGGGGGTTGCCTCTCCGCGCAGCCGGGCGCAAGCCTTGGGCGAACGCAATCGCTAGCCGAAACAGACATCTCCTACTTAGCGTCACGTTACTGTCTCTGCGTACCGCCTGTACGGCAGACGCGTACGGCGGAGGATGCGCCCCGGCGCGGCGCGGCGCAGCAACTCAGCTGGGCAGGCTGGCCCGCAGCTGTAGCAACTGCGCCAGCTGGGCCTGGAACGCGGTCCGGGGCAGCGCGCCGTCGAGATATCCGTTGCGCAGCCCGGCAACGCATTTCCAGCCGGGCAGCGGTTTGATGGCCGTGCACAATAGCGCGTCCATGCCGGCCCGCGCGGCGAGCATGGTCTTGTTCTCGAGCGAGCCGTACGCGTCGATCGCGCCGGCCCCGAGCGCGTCGGTGATCGTCACGCCGCTGAAGCTGAGCCGCCCCTGGAGTTCGCCTTGGACGATGGTCGGCGACAGTGCGGCCGGCAGCCGGGGATCCAACGCCGGGTAGCGCGCCCACGACACCATGGCGAGCTTCGCGCCGGCCTTGAAGGCTGCCTGGTACGGATACTCGTCGACAGCGCGCAGCGTAGTCGCGGGCAAGTCAATCGTGACCGGCTCGTTGTCGGTGTCCTGCGTCGTGGTGGCCGCGCCTAGGCCAGGAAAATGCTTGACGGTCGCTGCCACGTGCCCCGCTTGCTGGGCCCCCACGAACGCGGCCCCGGCCGTCGCGACCACGGCCGGATTCATGCTGTACGACCGCTGGAACTGGTCGTCGAAGTCGCCCGCCTGCCGGTAGACATCCAGCACCGGCGCGAGGTTGAGGTTCATGCCGACGCCGCGCAGCGCTGCCGCAGCCTGCGAACCCGCCGCGGCCGCCGAAGCTGCCGGATCGGCCGAGACGCCGATCTGCGCCTCGGACTGAGCCGGCCCCGCCCAGGGCAGGCGGCGAACGAGACCGCCCTCCTGATCGGTCATCAGCAGGAGTGGATACTGCCGGGCCGGGTTGGAACTGGCGGAGTTCGCCGCGATCATCTGCCCGATCACCGTCCGGAGCTGCGCCGGGCTAGAGACGTTGAAGCTGAAGAAGATGACGCCGCCGACGTCGCCATGGCGGATCAGGCTCAGCAGCCCGGCAGGCGCGGTGAGGCCGTTGTAGCTGTAAATGACGCGCTGGCCAGCCTGCTGCTCAGGCGACAGCTTTGCGATCTCGGCAGCCTGCGCCCGCAGCGCCGAGAGTTGGGCGGCGGTAGGAACTGCGGCGGGGCCTTGCACCGCCTCAGCCGACTGCTGCGGCGACGGTCCCTGGCTCGTTGCGCTGTCGCTCGGTGCGCTGGAGGTCGGCGCGGGGCTCGCTGCCGAGGACTGACCGCTCGATGGCTTCGCGCCGCCAGAGGTGCCCGATGAGCTGCAACCGGCGAGGACCGCGAGGGCGCCAGCGGCGGCGAGTCCACCTGTCCGGCGCCATAGCCGGTCAGTGCACACGAGCGGTTACCTCCATGAGCGGCGTACCTCCAATGATGACCGGTTCCCGGCCGGTCTCCGTCCGGGCCCGCCTGCGTTGAGCGGCGGACCTTTGTTGGCGTGCCTGTTCCTGTGCGGGGGCCTGCTCCTCTACGCGGCGCTGCTCCTGTACGCGGGCCCTGCTCCGAGGCGGCCAGCCTCCGTGTGCGGCTGGCCCCGGACTGCCTACGCTTGCCAGCGGCGACCGGACGGAGGGACGGTCACCCTCGCTGAGAGCGCGCCCACCGCAGAATGACGGAGACTTCCCTATGTGACGCCGTTCCGGCACTTTCGGTTCGAACCGGACGCCCTCAGCCATATGCCGGTCGCCCGTTCACCCTGCATCTCGGGTCCTGTGCGACGGCATGCTCTTCGCTTCTCACCGTACCCATGCGGCGCGGTCGGTCTGCCCGCCACCTAGACGTAGCTGAGCTCGGCGGCGCCCTCTCAGCGAAAGATCCGACACATTCGGCTGTGTCGAATCCTCCGTGATCATGGGAACTCCATGCCTCGTGTCCTTGATCCAGGTGCAGTTACGCGCGCCGTCGCTAGCCCGACTATGCGAGACTAGATCCCTAGTTTATGAGTCGATTAAGCATACAAACGTCGCAATTCGCGCGAAGGGCGTTACCCATGACGACCGATTCTCATTCCGCAGACGACCACGATCACGCCGGCCACCACACGGATCCGACGTTTTACCGGTCCCCGCGGGACGCTGCCGAGGCCCCGGCGGAGAAGCTCGCCTATGTCGCCACGTTCGCCAGGCCTGCTGACAAGCCCGATGGCATCGCAGTGGTTGACGTCGACCCTGGCTCGGCGGCGTATGGCACCGTCGTCGGCTATACCGAGCTCACCAACCTTGGTGACGAGCTGCACCACTTCGGCTGGAACGCATGCTCGAGCGCGCTGTGCCCAGGCGGTGGGCACGACCACGGTGACCGGCGATACCTCATCGTGCCGGGGTTGCGCTCGTCGCGGCTTTACGTGCTGGACACCAAGGAGACACCGGCCGCGCCCCAGATCGTCAAGGTCCTCGGACCCGAGGAGCTCGGCAAGCGGGCCAACTACTCGCGGCCGCACACGGTGCACTGCGGTCCGGGCGCCCTGTTCGTGTCGTGCCTCGGCGGGGGCAGCGACGAAGGTCCGGGCGGCGTGGCCCTGCTTGATCACAACACCTTCGAGGTGACGGGCCAGTGGGAGGCCGATCGCGGCGACCAGTATCTCGCCTACGACGTCTGGTGGCACATCAACCACGACGTCGCGATCACGTCGGAGTGGGGCACCCCGTCGATGATCGAGGACGGGATCGTGCCCGAGCTGTTGCTCGGCCGGAAGTACGGTCATCGGCTGCACTTCTGGGACATGAAGACCAGGACGAACATCCAGACCATCGACCTCGGCGACCAGCACCAGATGGCGCTGGAACTGCGTCCGGCGCACAATCCGACGCAGACCTATGGCTTTGTCGGCGTCGTCGTGAGCGTCGAGGACCTGTCGGCATCCATCTGGCTGTGGCATCAGCAGGACGACGGCACCTGGGCCGCGCAGAAGGTGATCTCGATCCCGGCCGAGCCCGCGGATACGGAAGACCTGCCGCCAGCGCTTCAGCCATTCGGCGCGGTGCCGCCGCTGATCACTGACCTCGCCCTGTCCGTTGACGACCAGCGGCTCTACGTATCCTGCTGGGGCACCGGCGAACTGAAGCAGTACGACGTGTCGGACCCGTTCCACCCGCGCGAGACCGGGTCGGTGCGGATCGGCGGCATCGCGGGACGCCTCGCGCATCCAGCGCGGCCGGACCAGCGGCTGGCCGGCGGGCCGCAGATGGTCGAGGTTAGCCGGGACTCTCAGCGCGTCTACTTCACGAACTCGCTGTACGGGTCGTGGGACGACCAGTTCTACCCTGACGGCGTCGGGGCGTGGATGGCCAAGGTCGACGTAGCCGAGAACGGTGGCATCTCGTTCGACGACCGGTTCTTCCTCGAGGGTGACGCGTTCCGCGGGCGGCGCCCGCATCAGGTCAGGCTGCAGGGCGGTGACGCATCCAGCGATTCGTACTGTTACCCGCCCGACTAAGCGGCCGCCGCTGGTGCGCGGCGGCGGCGCTGGCGGCCACGCCGGTGGCTGGTGCGGCGGCGGCGCTGGCGGGCCCGTTCCCTGAAAGGTTGCCCTACCAGTGGCCGCGGTGAACGACGTCGTCGAACCGCCGGCGGTCCGGGTTCTTGATCGGGGCGAGCGGGCGGCCGGCCGGATAGCCGAGCGAGATCAGGAACTCGCAGGACTTGCCGTCCGGCAGCTGCAGCAGCTGCCGCGCCAGGTCTCGCTCGCCGACTGCGGAGTGGCCACTGCCGATGCCTAGGTCTGCCGCAGCGAGCACGATGGCCATCGTCGCCTGGCCTAGGTCGAACTGCACCCGCCGGGCGGCTTCCCCGCTGTCGTCGATGATCAGCGCGATGGTCGCGGCAGAGCCTGCCACGTGCGCCGCACCGACCCAGACGGTCGAGAGCTGCTCGAGCTGGCTGCGGTCGGTGACCACTACGAAGTCCCAGGGCTGACTGTTACGGGAGGAGGGCGTCCGGCGGGCCGCCTCCAGGATCTGACCGAGGTCCCCGGCGGCGATGGGCCGGTCGGCGAAGGACCGGACGTTGCGGCGCGAAGTGATGGCTTCCCAGGTCTGCATGAGCCCCAAGTCTGACGGCCAACCCGCCCTTCCTGCCAGCCAAGCCCCTGTTCCGGCCACAAGCCGCGCTCTCCCTGTCGTTCCACGGCTGACTGTCGGTGGCCGGCGTTACGCTTCCAACGCTCGTGCAGCATTCAACGGCCGCGCCGCGTGGTCGCGCGACCCACTGATCCCCGGTCACCTGATCCCCCGGTCACCTGATCTGCAGCGCATGGAGGAGAGCCATGGTCACACGTGATACAGCCTGGACGCCCGGCACACCGTGCTGGGTTGATATCGGCGTCCCCGACATACCAAAGGCAGCAGCGTTCTACGCCGGTGTTTTCGGCTGGGATGTCCAAGACACTGGACCCGAAGGCGGTGGCTACCGCATGTGCACCCTCGGTGGCCGCTCGGTCGCTGGTATCGGGGCCCAGGCAGCACCCGACAGCGGCGTCTACTGGACGACGTACCTTGCCTCTGCAGACGCCGACCTCACGGCGGCCGAGGTAAAGGCGGCTGGCGGCCAGGTCATGATGGCGCCGTTCGACGTCATGGATGTCGGGCGGATGTTTATCGCCGCCGACCCAGGCGGAGCGTTGTTCGGCGTGTGGGAGGCCCGCTCACATACCGGGATCCAGCTGGCCAACGAGCCGGGTTCGCTGATCTGGAGCGAGAACATGTCCCGCCACTACGAGGCCAACCAGGCGTTCTACGCCGCGGTGTTCGGCTATCAGTTCGGGGATATCGGTGCTGAGGGCATGAACTATGCCACCCTCGATATCGACGGCAGGCCCGTTGGAGGTATCGGCGAGATTGGTGCCGACGAGCCGGCCGACGTTCCCCCTAACTGGCGCACCTACTTTGGCGTGGCCGACACCGACGCGGCCCTGGCTAAGGTGACGGCGCTCGGTGGCAGTGTCGTGATGCCCGCGTGGGACAGCCCGTACGGGCGGATGGCAATCGTGAGCGACGATCAGGGCGGGGTGTTCGCCGTGATGTCGGTAACCGCGACGGAAGGCTAGCTCGCAGACGCCTGATCGGCGGCCATTTGTTCGGCCTGCGCCTGAGTGGCCGGCACCTGGCCGTCGGGGATTTGTTCGGCCTGCGCCTGACTGGCCGGCACGTGACCGGCCGGCACTTGACCGGCAGGGACCTGACCGGCGGGGACCTGACCGGCCGGGACCTGACCGGCCGGGGCCTTGCCAGCTGGGACCTTGCCAGCTGGGACCTCGGCAATGATGTCGGCCGTGGCCGGCATCAGGCGGCTGGCGGTGCGTCGCGCGGTTTCGCGCGCCCACGCGCCGCTGACCAGGAGCCCAAGGCCGAGGACGGCAACACCGCAGCCGGTCACGATCCACCAGCCGACATGGCTGGCGTTGGCGAAGCCGAGCCTGAATGGCCCGTGCAGCGCCGAAATCGTGGCCGACCCGATGACCGCGACGCCGAGTGACGAGCCCACCTGCCTGCTGGTGGATGCGACGCCAGCGGCGACGCCGGCCTGCGATCGCGGCATGCCCGACACGGTGCTGTTCGTGATCGGCGCGTTGACCATGCCGAAGCCGAGGCCGAACAGCACGTACGCCGCGAGCAGCAAGATCGTCGCTGTGCCGGTCGTCACGTGCGCCAGTATCAGCCCAGCCGCGGCGATGCCGAGGCCGGCCACGATCAGCGACGGCCGGGTGCCCCTGGATCCGACCAGGCGGCCCGACAGCGGTGAGCAGATGGCCGTCATCGCGGCCATCGGCAGCGTATAGACGCCAGCCAGCAAGGGGGTGTAACCGCGCACGTCCTGCAAGTACAGCGTGTTGACGAACAGGAAGCCGGCGAGAGCGGCGAAGGCACAGATAGCGATCGCGACAGCGCCTGAGAATGGCGGGCTGCGGAAGAACCGCAAGTCGATCAGCGGGTCGGCTCGACGCGGCTCATAGAGCGCCAGGGCAATCAGCGCGAGCCCCGCGATGCCGAAGCAGCCGAGGATCTTGCCTGATGTCCAGCCTGAGCCCGGTCCCTCGATCAGCCCGTAGACCAGGCCGGCCAGCAGGACGATGACCAGTACCTGGCCCACGGGGTCGAGCTTGCGGGCGCGCGGCGCCCTCGATTCCGGCACGAACAGCGCCGTCAGCACGATGGCCGCGATCCCGACCGGGACGTTGACCCAGAAGATGCCGCGCCAGCCGACGGTCTCGACCAGCAGGCCGCCGGCAATCGGGCCGAGCGCCATGCTCAGCCCGACAACGCCGCCCCAGATCCCGATCGCCCTAGCTCGCTCCCTCGGCTCGATGAACGTGTTCGTGATGATCGACATCGCCACCGGATTGAGCATCGAGCCGCCGACTGCCTGCACCATCCGGAACGCCACTAGCCAGCCCAGGCCCGGTGCCACGCTGCACAGCAGCGAGCCGAGCGCGAAGACGGCAAGGCCGGTCTGGAAAGTGCGGCGCCGGCCCACCCGGTCGGCCGTCGATCCGGCGAGCATCAGCAGGCTGGCGAGTACCAGGGTGTAGGCGTCGATCGTCCACTGGAGCCCCGACACTCCCGCGTGCAGTTCATGCCCGATGGACGGCAGGGCCACGTTCACGATGGTGGAATCAAGGCCCACGATGAAGAGGCTCATGCAACAGATCGCCAATATCAGCAGCCGCCGCGACTGGCTCAGTTCACTCGGGCCCACCTAGGTAGTATGCCTTGATCATTTCGTCAATGCGAAGTTGACGTTTGGGTCGTCGTCAACCTAAGGTTGACCTATGACACCTCCGCCCACGCTTCAGGAGCTCATCGAAAGCGTCCGCCAGGACGCCGGCTCGACCAGCCTCTCGACCAGCTAGTTGCCGCCGCCACCGCAGCGGCCCAGCTGGAAGAGACCACCGATGCCCTGCTTGGGTACTTCGTCGACCGGTGTCGTCGCGACGGCCGATCGTGGTCCGAGATCAGCAACGCGCTCGGCGTGACCAAGCAGGCGGTGCACAAGCGCTTCGCCTCGGCGCTCGCAGCCCACATCGTGGCGGCGACGCCCGCGCCAACGTTTGAGCGGTTCACCGACCGGGCCCGTCACGTCGTTGCCGCCTCGCAGCGCGTGGCCGCGTCGCTCGGCGCCGATGCTGTCGGAGCAGAGCACCTGCTATTGGCGCTGTTTGCTGAACCGGAGGGGATAGCGGGCCGGACGCTGGCGGCCATGAATGTCACCGAGGACAGCGTCCGCGCCGCGCTGCCGACTGCCCAGACCCATGGCCAAGCCAACGACCGCGCCGTCGCCCAGGACCAGGGACAGCACGCGGCCGGGCACGAGCCCGCCGCCGACCAGCCGGGCGCAGGCCAGACCAGTCACGCCGCGGAATCGCCGTCGTACGACGACGACGCCAAGCGCGCGCTGGGCGATGCGCTCGCTGTGGCGCTGGAGTTCGGCCACAACTACATCGGCACCGAGCACCTGCTGCTCGGCCTGTATCGCAACGCCGATAGCAGAGCTACGTGGATCCTGCTCGAGGCTGGCGCCCTGGAAGCTACCGCGCGCGCTCATGTCACCGAGATGCTGCGCGGATTCCGGTAGCGGTAGCGGGTGCCGCTAGCGGCGCTGGCTGCAGGCGGTGCCGACTGTCAGACCTGGATGGTTCACTAGCGATGTGAGCGAGCAGGACCTCCCCGTGCGGGCGTTCGGATCGGCCATCGACTGGCAGGAGTGGCTTGAGGCCGAGCACGCTACATCGGACGGCATCTGGCTCAAGATAGGCAAGCGGGCCGCGCAGGAGCCTTCCGTCTCGTACGCCGAAGCGCTGGAGATCGCGCTCTGCTTCGGCTGGATCGACGGGCAGAAGCGAGGCCTGGACGCGGATCACTGGCTCCAGCGCTTCACGCCGCGTAAGTCAGGCAGCCGGTGGTCGAAGATCAACACAGCAAAAGCGGATGCCTTGATCGCCGCCGGCCGGATGCGCCCAGCCGGTCAGCGCGAGGTGGACGAGGCCCGCGCCGACGGGCGCTGGGATACGGCCTACCACGGTCAGCGCGCGAGTACCGTGCCTGACGACCTACGCCAGGCCCTGGATCTCAACCCGGCCGCCGCGGAGTTCTTTACCTCGATCAGCAGCGTCAACCGGTACGCGATCATCTACCGGATCGGCAGCGTCAAGCGCCCCGAGACCAGGGCCAGGAAGATCGCGCAGTACGTTCAGATGCTGGCCGAACACAAGACGATTCACCCATAACGGCGCAGCGGCGCGGGCTGGTAGGGGCCAGCGCGGGACAGTGCTCAGGGTCGGCGGCCGCGGCTCAGCCCGACGTCACCACCCGGCCGGGCCGTAAGGGCCGGCAGCGCTCAGCGCTCTCCGTCGGCGACCGCGGCTCAGCCGACGTCACCCAGTCGGCCCGTTAGCGCCGGGCAGCGCCAGCGCTCACGGTCGGCGCCCGCGGCTCAGCCCGATGTCGGCGCCCGGCGGCGCGCCGAACCTCAGGGCTCGGCGTCGGCGCCCGCGGCTCAGCCGATGTCCCGATGGCGCAGCCCGACCAGCCCAACTACGGCCAGCGCCACGGCCGCGTTGCTCAGCCAGAGCAGCGGCACGATGCTGAACGCGCCGCCCGGCAGCTTCGGCACATGGGTGAACGGCGAGATGTCGAGCACCGCCTGCGACAAGTTCAGCGCCGGCCCGAACACGCCGATGACCCCGCACACAGCCAGCGCCGTCCAGCCAATCGCCGCGCTGTACTTCGGCAGCAGGCCCACGAAGGCCGCGCCGACGGCGCCGACGACCAGTGCAGCCGGCACCTGCGCCAGTGCCGCTTCGATCAGCCTCGGCACCTGCGTGCCGACATCCGAGCTGGAGATTCCGAACGCGAGCCCGACACCGAGGCCGCCAGCAACGAGCAGGATCATGGCGCCGACCGCGACCACAAGCAGATGACTCCCGCCCCAGCGCAGCCTGCTCACGGGCGCAGCCAGGAGCGGCTCAGCTCGGTCCGCCTCCTCGTCCGACCGCAATCGCGCGAACGCGGAGACAGCGTATGCCGCGGCAACGAGGCCGAGCAGGCTCATGCAGGCCGCCAGGTAGGCGTTGACGAGGGCTGCCTGCCCGCCGATCTCGTGGATCGCCTTGGTGACCCCCGCGCTCGACCCGACGAGCTTGCCGACGCTGTTGGTCACCACGCCGATCGCCAGGCCGCCCACTAGGAAACCGGCCGTCCAGCCCGCCACCGCCCCGCGTTGCAGGCGCCAGCTCAGCCCAGTTGGTCCCGACAGCAGGCGCCCGGCCGTCGCCGAGCCAGGCCGTGGCTGTATCAGGCCGGCGCCCTGATCACGCCGGGCGGCCAGCAAGAACGCGGCCGCGATGCTGGCGATGACCGTCAGCACGGGCACGAGCAGGACCCACCACCGCTCACCCCCGAACGGCCTGACCAGCTCCGCCCAGCCGATCGGCGACAGCCAGGTCAGCCACGTCAGGCCGTGGCTGCCCCCGGAGTCGCCGGCGGCGCGCAGCAGGAAGATGAGTCCGAGTACCGCGAAGGCGATGCCCCTCGCGCCGCGAGCGGTGCCGCTGACCTGAGCGGCCACTGCGGCGATCCCGGCGAAGGCGAGGCCGCAGCCCGCTTCGGCGAGTCCGAACGCGATGGCGCCCGTTACTGGCAGCCCGGTAAGGACCAAGGCCGCGGCGCTCAGCACGCAGAGGACCAGGCTCGCCGCCGACGCCACCGCCATTGCGACCGCTAGCGGCGCATGCCTGCCGACCACCGTCGAGCCGACAAGCTCCAGCCGGCCAGTTTCCTCGTCTGCCCTGGTGTGTCGCACCACCAGGAAGATGGTCATGAGCGCCGTGCCTAGGGCTGCATACACGAGGTAGCGCCAGGCCATGAACGCGCCGAGCGAGGTCCCGTGCACCTGCCCGTAGAGGAACTGCAACGCCGGGGTCGAGCGAATGTTGTCCACCAGCGTCGCGCGGCTGAGCGGCGTCTTGTAGATCTTCTTGAGGGCGTAACTGCCCGAAGCGGCGACAGCGGTCAGTGCGTAGATCCAGACCGGCACCATGATCCGGTCCCGGCGCAGCGCCAGTTTTGTCAGCTCGCCTGCCCCGGCCAGCGACCTTGGCGCGGCGCCTCCGCTCCGAGCCCTCGCGAGTGCCGGGTGGCCAGCCGCGCCGGTGCCGCGGTCACGCCCCCACCTGCGTGGCCGGCCCCGCGGCCGCAGCGACAGCCGCGGTGTCCTCGCTGTCGGCGTAGTGCCGCAGGAACAGTTCCTCGAGCGTTGGCGGCTGGCTGACCAGCGTCCGGACGCCGGCGGCTACCAGCAGCCGGAGCAGGTCACCGAGCTTGTCCGAGTCGACCTCGCAGCGCACCCGGCAGCCACCATCCTGGCGGTCCACCACCAGGTCATGGATCCCGGCCAGCTGGTCGAGCGCAGCGGGCAATCCGACAAGCTCAGCCGCGATTGAGGTCCTCGTCAGGTGACGCAGGTCCGTCAACGTTCCCGTCTCGACGGTCCGGCCGGCCCGGATGATCGTCACCCGGTCGCACAGGGCCTCCACCTCGGACAAGATGTGGCTGGACAGCAGCACGGTGCGGCCGCGGGAACGCTCTTCCTCGGCGCACTGCCGGAACACCGCCTCCATCAGCGGGTCGAGCCCGGCCGTCGGCTCGTCCAGCAACAGGAGCTCCGCATCGGATGCGAGCGCCGCGACGAGCGCTACCTTCTGCCGGTTGCCCTTGGAATAGGCCCGCGCCCTCTTGGTCGGATCGAGGTCGAAGCGCTCAAGCAGTTCATCTCGCCGCTCGGGGTCCAGGCCGCCGCGGAGCCGCCCCAGCAGATCGATGACCTCGCCGCCGGTGAGGGACGGCCATAGCGTTACGTCGCCTGGTACATAGGCCAGCCGCCGGTGAAGCGCCACGGCATCTCGCCACGGATCACCGCCGAGCAGGCGCGCCGTCCCGCCGTCGGCCCGGAGCAGGCCTAGCAGAACGCGGATCGTCGTCGTCTTGCCGGCGCCATTTGGCCCGAGGAAGCCGTGCACTTCCCCGGCTGCAACGGACAGGTCCAGGCCGTCGAGCGCGACCGTCTTGCCGAAGAACTTGTGCAGGCCGGAGACTTCGATAGCGTTCACGGTGGCGACCATACACTAAATTCATAAACTACTGAATATTGGAACGGGGAGGCTCTCGCGACTCATGACTGACACTGACGGCGCTCAACGGGAGAACGGTCGCGTGCGTCTCGGCACGTCGCCGCTGGCCCCGGCCGAGCGGTCCAGGTCAAGTACAGCCGCCGTTGCCGCCGCCACCGAAGCAGGGTCCGGCGCTCGTGACACCGCCGCTGTCCGTGCCTTCATCGAGAGCTTCACCGGCCTGCTGACCCAGGCCGGATTTCCGCGCACGCCGGCCCGGATCTTCGTCGCCCTGCTCACCTCGGACTCGAGCCGACTTACCGCGGCCCAGTTGGCCGAGTTGCTGCAGACCAGCGCCGCCTCGGTGTCCGGCGGCGTGAGATACCTCGTCCAGGTGGGGCTCGCGACGGCGGAAGGCGAGCCGGGTTCGCGCCGGCAGCACTACCGGATGCCGACTGACGTGTGGGACGAGATCGTCCGGCTGCGCAATCGCCAGTTCGCCCGCTGGGTGACGGAGCTGCGCGACGGCGTCAGCGCGCTCGGAGCAAATACGCCGGCCGGGTCCAGAATGGCCGATACCGTGGCCTACTTCGAGTTTCTGGGCGCGGAGATGTCAGGCCTGCTGACCCGGTGGCATGACCGCGCGGCTGGCGGCGAATCGGCCACATCCGGACTGGACCGCTAGGTTGAACACTGCCGGGTTGAACACTGCCGGGATTATCAGCGCGGGCAACACGTTGGTAAGACTGTAGGTAACAGCGAACACGAAGGGCTGGCACGACGTGGCGCGTAATCCGGCCGACCTGTACGAGGTGGGCCCTGCCGCACCCGAACCAGACGGCGACCTGGTGATGCTGTACTACCTCGACGGCTTCATCGACGCCGGCGCAGCCGGCCGACTTCTGACCACGCACCTGATGACCACGCTCGAGCATCAGCAGGTGGCCACGTTCGACATCGACTCGCTGCTGGACTTCAGGTCGCGGCGCCCCATCATGACGTTCGCCAAGGATCACTGGGACGACTACGACGCGCCGGAGCTCGCGCTCTCGCTGCTGCACGACGGGGAGGGCACGCCATTCCTGGTGCTGGCCGGCCTTGAGCCCGACCGCGAGTGGGAGGCGTTCGCCGCTGCCGTCATCCAGCTCTCAGCGGAGCTGCGCGTCCGCCTGGCCGTCGGTTTCCACGGCGTCCCGATGGGCGTGCCGCACACCAGGCAGCTTGGCGTCACTGCGCACGCGACCCAGCCGACGCTTATCGAGGGCTACCGCCCGCTAGTTGACAAGCTTCAGATACCCGGCAGCGCGGCGGCACTCCTGGAGTACCGGCTCGGCGAGGCCGGGCGCGACGCAATCGGCTTCGCCGTGCACGTACCGCACTACCTCGCTCAGGCCGCGTACCCGGCTGCAGCGGCCACGCTGCTGGAATCCGTACAGCGCGTGACGGGCCTGGTGCTGCCCGGTGACGCGCTGCGTGAGGCGGCGCGGCGCACCGATCTCGAGATCGCGCGACAGGTCGAGGGATCAGCCGAGGTGGCCGAGGTCGTCCAGGCGCTTGAGCAGCAGTACGACGCGTTCGCTGCGGATCGCGAGAGCCTGCTGGCTCGCGATGAGGCCGTGCCGACGGCCGAGGAGCTAGGCGCCCAGTTCGAGCAGTTCCTGGCCGAGCAGCAGGGCCGCGAAAACCCGGACTGACCGTAGCGGGGCCAACCGCCTACACCGGCTGATCAGCCGACTAGCATCGGCGCGCGGACACGAGCGGCCGGGCACGTGGGTTGCCCACCAAGTCAATGGCTCCTACCGGACCGTTACAGGCTCAGCTGTAGCCCGCGGTTCACGTCCCAGGATGGTTTCAACGCCGGTCTCTATGTTCCAGACTTATTTCTGTCATGTGCTGTGCTTCGTTTATTCCGTGGCCCGACGAATGTCCCTGGTCCAGATACATGCGATGCTCGGCAGCCTTGACCTTATGGCGGCGCCATAGCTTCCTGATGAATCCGATCATCACGTCTCATCTCACAAGGTGAACGAGCCAGGGTCGCTCCGCTCGATGCGCGACCCGTGCGTCGGCCGGTCAGCCGGCACAGTTCGGGTCAGAGATCTGGGTCGTGTCTCCATGGTGCGTCCGGCGCGATAGCGTCCGCAAGCCGTAGCAATCACACCGGCACTCCCAGTGATCTTGGTCGGAAAGATCGTTACATCGGAACATGTCTAAGCAGACCAGTCGACACGTCGAAGACGAAGCCGCGCACCGAGTCGGTGTGCGGGATGAACGGGCTTGCCTTGATGCGCCTGATCGACTGCCGCACATCCTCGTCCAAGTCGGAGAAGGCCTCCGCTGACCACGCGGGCTTGATCCCGGTCTCCTTCTCGATGCTGGCCTTAAAGGCGTCATCGGTGAAGGTCAGCATGCCGCAGTCGGTGTGATGGATCAGGATTATCTCGGTGGTGCCGAGCAGGCGCTGGCTGATGGCCAGGGACCGGATGCCGTCATCGGTGACGACACCGCCGGCGTTCCTGATGACATGCGCCTCGCCGTCCCTCAGGCCAAGGATGCCGTAGACGCTGAGCCGTGCGTCCATGCAGGCGACGACTGCTACGCGAGCCGACGGGGGCATCGGCAGCGGGCCAGCAAATGACTCGGCGTAACGCTGGTTGTTCTCCAGGAACTCGTCAGTCTTGGACAAGGCCGATCCCCTCTCAGCGGGAGTAAACCGGCATAGCGTCCGCAGCCGGTAGTGGATCAGTACCCAGATGCAGACCGATAATTCCGAGCGGAAAACTTATAAATTTCGTGCTCACTCATCCCTCGGCAAGACCGAGATTTGGCCAACGGGAGGGCGAAGTACGGCGTGACTTTGGGCATTCCGTCGTGGCGGGGCCGGTGCTGGGCACTGTCGTGCCGCCGAGATCAAACCGATCACCCAGGGGAACGGGCCAATGAGCCGATCAGCCGTACGCGAGATTCAGGTCGCTGGCGCCAGCGTCCAGCGCGGCGAGGTGCTGGTACCTACCCAGATCGGCGATCCGGTGCACGGCATGCTGGTCTGCCACGCGGCTCCGCTCGTGGCCGCCTCGCTGCGGGCCAAGGGCCGTGAGGTACGCATCGCCGAGCTGCCCCGGTGTGACGACTCCGCCGGCGAGCCAGACATGATCCTCCACCTTGCGACCTGTCAGCAGCAGGACGGCGGCACGGCTGCTATCGCCGCCGCGACCATGCCGGGCGACGGCCTCGCGGCCGCTGTCGCGCGGGCTGCGGTGGATGAATGGGCGGCGGTGTGCGGAACCAGGACGCTGCTCATGGCGGGCAGCCCGTGGTGCAGCGGCGCGCTGTACGCCGCCAGCGCCGCGCGGCAGGCCGCGTCGGATTATTACGGCACCGGCCGGAAGGTGCACGTGCTGACGCCTGCGGCAATGCCCGCCGAGACCGCGAGCACGCTCGGCGACCTAGGCGCTGCGATCAGCCCGTCACTTGCCGACGTTGTGGCAGGCGACGTGGTCGTGTTCCCCGCACACGGAGTCACCGCAGACGTCCGGGCCGAGGCGGCGCGGCGCGGCGCAACAGTTATCGACGGCACCTGTCCGCTGGTGGCCGCTGCTCAGACCGCAGCCAGCCGCGCCGCGGATCGGGACCAGCAGATCGTGCTGATCAGCCAGCCCGGCCAGGCCGCCACCGACGCGATCCTGAGTCAGGCTCCGGGTCACGTGACCGTGGTCGAGACGCCGGCCAAGACCGCCGCCGTGCAGGCCAGCGATACCCGGCAGATCACCTACCTGATTCAGCCTGGTGTCGCGCTGGAGACGGCCGCGCCGATCGTGAGCGCACTGCGTTCGCGGTACCCGGCCGTCAAGCCGACGGTGCCCGCGGAAGTCTGCTACGCGCCGTCCGACCGGGTCGGAACGATCTACGCGGTAGCGCTGGGCAGCGACCTGATGCTCGTCCTCGGCGATCCGAACTCGCCGGATGCCAAGCAGATGTGCGGTCACGCACGCGACTCGGGTACCCGGGTCCAGGTGGTGAGCGACGTCGACGACATCAAGCCGTCGATGCTCGCAGGCGTGCACACCATCGGCGTGGCGGAGTCGACGTCCGCGCGGGCAGGCCTGGCCGCGTACGTACTCACCGCGCTATCCGGCCTCGGCCGGCTGAGTGTTGCCAGGCGGCGCCTCACCACCGAAAAGACCACCAGCGTCCTGACATAGCCCAGGTGCACCGAGTACACCCGCGTTCCCTGTCCATTACTGGTCGCCAAACGCTGGGATAAGCTCATTCGCATGGCGGACAAACCGGACGGTGAGCGCACTCACCCGAGTTCGCTGCCGCCAGGAGCGCTCCGGCGGCGGCTGGCTGCCGGGGAGTTCGCCGTCACGGCCGAGATCGGGCCGCCGCGCGGGGCGGACACCGCGCCGGTCAGCCGCAAGGCTGCCATCCTGCGCGGCTGGGTCGACGCCGTCAACATCACCGACAACCAGAGCGCGGCAGTCCGGCTGTCGAGCCTGGCCGGGAGCCTCGCCGCGCTGGCGGCCGGCGTCGAGCCGATCATGCAGCTCACCTGCCGCGACCGGAACCGGATCGCCCTGCAGTCCGAGTTGCTCTCAGCTTCGGCACTCGGCATACCGAACGTCGTGATCATGACCGGGGACCACCCGCGACATGGTGATCACTCCGACGCGACGCCGGTGTTCGACCTCGACAGTACGCAGCTGCTCCGGGTCGCAGGCGACATGCGTGACCACGGCAAGCTGATGTCCGGTGGCGAGCTGAAGCCGCCGCCTTCATGGTTCCTCGGCGCGGTCGAGAATCCGCCAGGTCGCCCCTCCGCCGACCGCACAGCCGCGGGCGGCAGCGCCCTGGGCGACGATGACGTACTTGATCGGGCTACCTACCGGCTCGCCCGCAAGATCGAGGCGGGCGCGCAGTTCGTGCAGACGCAGTTCGTCTTCGACGTGCCGGCGTTTGCGACCTGGATGAAACGGCTTCGCGACCTCGGCTTGGATGAGCGGTGCTACATACTGGCCGGCGTCGGCCCGGTCCGGTCGCAGCGGGCGCTGGCGCATCTGGCCACCATTCCCGGCGTGGTCATCCCCGACCACGTCAGCGACCGGCTGGCGGCTGCCACGCCCGCGCGGTTCCGGGTAGAGGGCGAGAAGCTGTGCGCCGAGATCATCGCGGGGCTCGCCGAGGTTCCTGGGGTGGCGGGCGTGCACGTCATGGCGATCGGCGCGGAGAGCTCGATCCCGGCGATCCTCCAGGAGGCCGGCGTTCCCGCGCGGCCGCAAGCCGACGCACCCGCCCGGTCGCAAGCAGACGTGCCTGCCGGTTAGACCGCAGGGTGCAGCACCGCAGGGCGCCGCACCGCTGGGCGCCGCATCGCGAGCCGACGCACCCGCCCGGCCGCAAGCAGGCGTCCAACCCACTAGCCCGCAGGCTGGCAGCACCGCTGGGCGTCGCAATGCGAGCCGACGCACCCGCCCGGTCGCAAGCAGGCGTCCAACCCACTAGCCCGCAGGCTGGCAGCGCCAGGCGCAAGCCGGGTCGCGAGTCCGACCGCTGCAGCGCCGCCGGGCGCAAGCCCGAGCGCAGCGAAATGATCTTGATGGATGTGAGCTAGGTACGGCTGTGGGCGTACCTAGCTCACATCCATGCCCCGGATTCGCCCCTCCTGCCCAGACGACGAACGGGAGTAGCCTCGGTTGGACAACACTCGGCAGCAAGCGAGCTGTCCATTTGCCCGGTGTCCCGTTCGTCGTACTGACGATCACGCATTGAGGAGCGACCAGGAGGAAGCGATGATGCGATACATGCTGTTGATGTGCGGTGAGGTCGAGGCGCCATTGCCCGGCACTGTCCCGGAGCCACCCGCAAGCGACACGGGCGAGCCGTGCTGGATGCCGTGGGCTCGGGAGATGGAGGCGCGAGGCGTCATCCTGCACGATGGGGCGCAACTGCAACCGGTCGCCACCGCCACCACGGTCCGCACGAACGGCGACGAGATCCTGGTCGCTGACGGCCCGTTCGCCGAGACCAAGGAGGTCCTCCTCGGCTACGACGTGATCGAGTGCGCCGACCTGGACGAGGCCATTTTTGCCGCGTCGCGCCACCCGGTCGCACAGAACGGCGGCGTCGTCGAGGTGCGGCCGATCCTGGCGTACTGATGGCCGATGTCGAGGCGGAGGTTGCCGAGGCTTTCCGGCACGAGTGGAGCCGCGTCGTCGCCACCCTGATCCGGATGACCGGCGACTGGGATCTGGCGGAGGAGTGCGCGCAGGAGGCGTTCGCGACCGCGCTGACCCGATGGGGCTCCGACGGCGTCCCAGACCGGCCTGGGGCCTGGCTGACGACGACGGCGCGCAACCGCGCTCTGGATCGGCTGCGGCGCAGCAAGACCGAGGCCGCGAAGCTGAAGGAGGTGGCTGCCTTGTCGGTTCCGGACGAGCCGCCCGACTACGGCGACAGCGGCGTCACCGATGATCGGCTGCGGCTGATGTTCACGTGCTGCCATCCAGCGCTGACCCTGGAGGCGCGGGTCGCCCTGACTCTGCGCACCCTCGCCGGGCTGACGACGGCGGAGATCGCCAAGGCGTTCCTGGTGCCCGAAGCCACTATGGCCAAGCGGCTCACCAGGGCCAAGCACAAGATCCGCGATGCCGGCATCCCGTACCGGGTGCCGCCTGCGCACCTGCTGCCCGAGCGTACGGGCGGCGTGCTCGCCGTGCTGTACCTGCTGTTCAACGAGGGCTACGCGGCGTCCGCCGGTGACGACCTGCTACGGCCCGGCCTGAGCGGCGAGGCCATCCGGCTGGGTCGCCTGCTGACCAGGCTCATGCCGGACGAGCCCGAGGCGGCCGGGCTGCTCGCGCTCATGCTGCTCCAGGATGCTAGGAGCGCAGCCCGGCTGGACGACGACGGCGAACTCGTCAGCCTGGAGGATCAGGACCGGTCCCGCTGGGACACGGGCGAGATCGCCGAGGGCATCCGGCTGCTGGAATCGGCGCTACGCCGGCAGCGGGCCTGCCCGTACCAGCTACAGGCCGCCATCGCGGCCTGCCATTCCGAGGCCGCCGATGCCGCGGAGACCGACTGGCAGCAAATCGCCCTGCTGTATGACGAGCTGCGCAGGATCGTGCCGTCGGCAGTCGTCGAGCTCAACCGCGCCGTGGCCGTCGCGATGGCTGATGGGCCCGCGGCTGGCCTCCTCCTGGTTGACAACCTCGCAGCGAGCGGCGAACTGACGGGCTACTACCTGCTGCCAGCAGCGCGCGCCGACCTGCTGCGCCGGCTGGAGCGCCGGAAGGAAGCGGCGGCCAGCTACCGTGAGGCCCTCGACCTGGCCGCGACCGAGCCGGAGCGCCGTTACCTGTCTCGTCGACTCGCCGAGGTGGCAGCAGGATAGTGCCAATCCCTGGATGGCTGGCCTCGCCCGCCTAGCCGGCCTCGCCCAGCGAATCTAGGCTGGCGAGCTCGTCTGCGGTCAGCCTGATCCCGGCCGCCGCGACGTTCTCGGCAACGTGATCCTGATTGCCGGTGCCGGGAATGGCCAGCACATGCGGCCCCTGGTGGAGCGTCCAGGCGAGCCTGATCTGCGCAGTTGTCGCAGCGTGCGCGGCAGCGACTGCCGCTACCGCATCGGAGACCGAGCCAGTCGGGCCCGCATGGCGGCCGGCGCCTGCGATGGCGAAGAACGGCACGAAGGCAATTCCCTGCTCGCCGCACGCACGCAGCAGTGCCTGTGATTCCGGGCGCCGGTCGGCGATGCTGTACGCGTTCTGGACGCACACCACCGGCGCAATCGCCTGCGCCTCGGCGAGATGCTCTGGCGCGATGCCGGAGATGCCGAGGTGCCGGATCAGCCCGGCCGCGCGCAATTCGGCCAGGGCGCCAAAATGTTCGGCTATCGACGCCACGCTCGGCTGCCGCCGGTAATTCACCACATCGAGGTGATCACGGCCGAGCTGGCGCAGGTTTTCCTCAACCTGGCCGCGCAGTTGCTCGGGCGTGGCCGCATCCAGCCACTCGCCCGACGGGTCTCGTCCAGGTCCGACCTTCGTGACGATCACTAGGTCATCCGGGTAAGGCGCCAGCGCAGTGCTGATCAGCTCGTTGGCTGACCGGCGCGATGAAAAGTAGAAGGCGGCGGTGTCGATGTGATTGACCCCAAGCTCGACCGCTCGCCGTAGCACGGCAAGTGACTCGCGGCGGTCGGTCGGAGCGGCAGTGTCGCTGAAGGCAGCTCCGGTCTGCGCCAGGCGCATCGCGCCGAATCCCAGCCGGTTGACGACAAGGTCGCCAAGCTGCCAGGTGCCAGCGGCGGCAGCCGTGATCGTCCTGGCGGTCATGAGGCCACTTTTCAGCGCGGAGCGAGGGGCGTGACTGACCTTAGCCGCTGGCCGCGCGGAACTGGCCCGGCGCGCGGCCCCTGGACGGCGGTCCGGCGTAGGCCTGGGCGAAATCAAGCCACTCATCGGCGTCGTCGCCGTCGGCGCTCAGAGCCAGGTCGGCGCGGTGCCGACGCCGGGTGACCAGCAGGCAAAAGTCCGCAGCCGGGCCTGCAACGCGCTGCGGCGCATTGGGCGGCCCGAACGTCCACAGCTCACCGCTCGGGGCCACAAGATCGATCCGGAAATCCTGCGGCGGTGGCTCCAGGCCGCGGATTCGGTAGGTAAAATTCCTTGTCCGGGCGCCAATCCGGGCCACGTGCAGGATCCGGTCCGTTGGCACCCAGGTAACGCCAAGCGCATCGCGGATGTCCTGGCCATGTCCCACGAGTTCCATCAGCCGAGTGCTCGCCAGCGACGCGGGCGACATGGGCGTGACGATCCACTGCACCCGGTCCGCCACAGGCACCGACGAGAGCGCGGCGAGCGCCTCGGCCCTCGCGGCACGCCATTCAGTGAGGAGGTCCTCGGGCGGCAGCACGGCTGCGTCCGCGGCCACCGCGTCGTTCACCTCGCTCAGGTCGCCCGCCAGCCCGCTCAGGCTTGCGGCAAAGGCCTCAGGGTCGGTCACGGCCAAGGCAGTGAAGCGATCGGACGCGGCTAGGTGACCGATCTGGTGCGCGATCGTCCAGCCTGGCGATGGCGTGACAGTCAGCCAGCGATCAGGCTCGATGCCCGAGACGAGCTGGTCCAGCTCGTCTCCTTCGGCCGCGAGGTCGGGAAGGACGGCGTCGGTGGCGGCCACGTTCCCTCCTAAGTGGGGTTCCACCGGGCAGAAACCCTCAGCCTGCCGCAGCCAGCGGGCGGTGGGCAAGCAAGGGCATACTGAGCGCGACAGCTGGCCGCGTCTCCGGAGGCCCTTGTGCTCTTTCCTACCTCGCTCGTCGGCAGTTATCCCCAGCCCGACTGGCTGATCGACAGAGCGAAGCTCGCCGGGCGATTCCCGCCCCGGGTCCGGGCGACCGAGCTCTGGCGGGTCGAGCCTGAGTTCCTCCCGCAAGCGCAGGACGACGCGACTCTGCTCGCGATCCGCGCGCAGGAAGACTCCGGACTCGACATCATCACCGACGGCGAGATCCGCCGGGAGAGTTACTCCAATGCCTTCGCGACCGCGCTGGACGGCATCGACATTGACAATCCCGGCACCGCGCTAGACCGCAGCGGCCATCCGAACCCGGTGCCCAGAATTACCGGGCCGATCCGGCGGCGGCACGCGGTGAACGTCGAGGCACTGAAGTTCCTCCGCGCCCACACCGAACGGACCATCAAAGTCACGGTGCCGGGGCCGTTCACGATGGCCGAGCAGGCACAGAACGACTACTACCCGAGCAAGGAGGCAGCGGCGTTCGGGTACGCGGAGGCGGTCAACGGCGAGGTCGCCGACCTCTTCGCTGCTGGTGCCGACATCGTCCAGCTCGACGAGCCGTACCTGCAGGCCCGCGCCGAGACGGCCAAGGAGTACGGGATCAAGGTGCTGAATGCTGCGCTGGACGGCATCACCGGAACGACGGCCGTGCACCTGTGCTTCGGCTACGCGGCTATCATCCACGACCGGCCGTCGGGATACTCGTTCCTGCCCGAGCTGGCCGCCTCCACCGCGGACCAGATTTCCATCGAGACGGCCCAGTCGGGCCTGGACTGCGCCGTTCTGGCCGAGCTGGGTGGCAAGACGATCATTCTCGGGGTCCTCAACCTCGGCGACGCCACAGTGGAGACGCCGGACGTCATCGCCAGCCGGGCCGAGCGGGCGCTGCAGTACGTCCCGGCAGAGCGCCTCGTGCTCGCACCCGACTGCGGGATGAAGTACCTGCCGCGCGAGTCGGCTGACGGCAAGCTCGCCGCCATGACGCAGGCAGCCAGTCTGCTGCGCGGCGAGCGCGCGGCGTAGGCGCGACGACTCCGGCCCGGCGGCTGTCCGGGCGGCTGTCCCTGGCGCTGTCCCTGGCGCTGGCGGGGCCCAGTGCCCTGCCCGCGATTGTCCAGTAACGCCTGGTAGCCGGCCGGAACCGGGTTGCGCGAGTGCAGTATCCTGGTGCGACCTGGAGAGATTTGACGACAGCTTGGCGACCAGGTCAAAAACGCCTAAAGAGTCCGCGCCCCGGTCGCGTCTCTTCTGGCTAGCGGGAGAGGGGCGGCACCAGTGGCCGATGCGGAAGCCATCAGGGGCTTGCTAGACGAGCGGATCCTGGTCCTGGATGGCGCCTGGGGCACCATGCTGCAGGGCGCAGGACTGGCGCCCAGGGACTACCGCGGCGAGATCCTCGGCGAGCATCCCCACGACGTCGCCGGCGACCCCGACATCCTGAACCTCACCCGGCCGGACCTGATCCTGGACATCCACCGGCAGTACCTGGCCGCCGGCGCGGACATCACCACAACTAACACCTTCACGGCGACGAGCATCGGCCAGGCAGACTACGGCCTGCAGGGCTCGGTCCGGGACATGAACCTGGCCGGGGCCAGGCTGGCCAGGCAGGCAGTGGACGAAGCCGGCGGTCTTGCGGGCGGCAAGCTCGTCGCCGGCTCGGTCGGCCCCCTGAACGTCACCTTGTCGTTGTCGCCACGCGTGGACGACCCGTCGTTCCGGACCGTGAACTTCGACAAGGTCTACGCCGCCTACGCCGAGCAGATCGGTGCGCTGGCCGAGGGCGGCGCCGATCTCCTGCTGGTCGAGACGATCTTCGACACCCTGAACGCCAAGGCCGCCATCGCGGCCGCCCGCGACGTGGCGCCTGACCTCCCGCTCTGGATATCGGTCACTATTGTCGACCTGTCCGGCCGGACGCTGTCCGGGCAGACCGTGGAAGCGTTCTGGACCGCGATCGAACACGCCAGTCCGCTCATCGTGGGCGTGAACTGCTCGCTTGGCGCCGCGGAGATGCGCCCACACGTCGAGGACCTGGCCAGGCTCGCCGGCACGTACGTAAGCAGCCACCCGAACGCTGGGCTGCCGAACGCGTTCGGGGGGTACGACCAGCAGCCGCACGAGACCGCGGCCCTGCTGCGCGGCTTCGCCGAGGCTGGCCTCGTCAACGTGGTCGGCGGCTGCTGCGGTACGACCCCGCCGCACATCGAGCTGATCTCCGCGGCCGTCGCCGGGCTCGAGCGCCGCAGCGTCCCTGGGCGGCTTGCCACGTCGCGGTTTAGCGGCCTGGAGACGTTCGAGATCGGGCCGGACACCGGCTTCGTGATGATAGGCGAGCGGACGAACGTCGCCGGGTCGGCCCGGTTCCGCCGCCTCATCGAGGCCGGGAACAACCAGGCTGCGGTGGACGTCGCCCTGGAGCAAGTGCGCGGCGGGGCCAACCTCCTCGACGTGAACATGGATGCCGACCTGCTCGACGGCGAGCAGGCGATGACCTCGTTCCTCAACTACATCGCGACCGAGCCGGAGGTCGCCCGCATCCCGGTCATGATCGACAGCTCGCGGTGGAGCGTGCTCGAGGCTGGCCTTAAATGCGTGCAGGGCAAGGGCGTGGTCAACTCCATCAGCTTGAAGGAAGGCGAGGAGGAGTTCCTCGACCATGCCCGGCGCATCCGTGCCTATGGAGCCGGCGTCGTGGTCATGGCCTTCGACGAGCGGGGCCAGGCCGACACGGTCGAGCGGAAGGTCTCGATCTGCGGTCGCGCCTACGACCTCCTAACGCAGCAAGCGGGCTTCGCGCCTGAGGACATTGTGTTCGACCCGAACGTGCTCGCGGTCGCTACCGGCATCGAGGAGCACAACGGCTACGCCAAGGCGTTCATTGAGGCCCTGCCCCTCATCAAGGCGCGCTGCCCGGGCGTCCGCACCAGCGGCGGCATCTCGAACCTGTCGTTCTCCTTCCGCGGCAACGACGTGGTGCGGGAGGCGATGCACTCGGCGTTCCTGTTCCACGCGATCAAGGCCGGCCTGGACATGGGCATCGTCAACGCCGGCCAGCTGGTGGTTTACCAGGACATTCCAGCTGACCTGCTTGAGCTCGTCGAGGACGTTATCTTCGACCGCCGCGACGACGGTACCGACCGGCTCGTTGCATTCGCTGACACTGTCAAGGGGTCGGGCACCAAGCGCGAGGTCGACCTGTCCTGGCGGGAGGCGCCGGTCGAGAAGCGGCTGGCGCACGCCCTCGTGCACGGCATCGTCGACTTCATCGAGGCCGACACCGAGGAAGCCAGGCTGCTGGCAGACCGGCCGCTCGAGGTCATCGAGGGCCCGCTGATGGACGGCATGAAGATCGTCGGCGACCTGTTCGGGTCGGGCAAGATGTTCCTGCCGCAGGTGGTCAAGAGCGCGCGCGCGATGAAGCGATCCGTGGCCTATCTCGAGCCCTTCATGGAGGCCGAGAAGGAGCAGGCGATTCTCGAAGGCCGTACTGACGGCGGCCGCACCCAGGGCAAGATCGTTATGGCGACGGTCAAGGGCGACGTGCACGACATCGGCAAGAACATCGTCGGCGTCGTGCTCGGCTGCAATAACTATGACGTGATCGACCTCGGCGTCATGGTCCCGGCCGCGACGATCCTCGACACCGCGATCGCCGAGGGCGCCAGCGCAGTCGGGCTCTCCGGTCTCATCACGCCTTCGCTGGACCAGATGGTCGGTGTTGCCGCGGAGATGCAGCGGCGCGGCATGACGCTGCCGCTGCTCATCGGTGGCGCCACCACCTCCCGGCAGCACACCGCGGTCCGGATCGCGCCGGCCTATGACCGGCCGACTGTGCACGTCCTGGATGCCTCCCGCGTCGTCGGCGTCGTGTCCGACCTCCTCGACCCGGGCCGGGCCGCCGAGCTGGACAAGGCCAACCGCGCCGATCAGGAGCGGCTTCGCACCGAGCACGCCGGTAAGCAGCGGCGACCGCTGCTGCCGCTGTGGCAGGCGCAGGCGAACAAGGAGAAGGTCAGCTTCGACGACCTGGCGGTGCCGTCCTTTACCGGGACTCAGATCATCGAGCCGGATCTGCGCCGGCTGCGCGAGCTCATCGACTGGCAGTTCTTCTTCCTGGCCTGGGAGCTGAAGGGCAAGTACCCGGCGATCCTTGAGCAGCCAGCAGCCCGTGAACTCTTCGACGAGGCCAACGTGCTGCTGGACGAGATCATCGATCGCGGCCTGCTGGTGGCGCACGGCGTCTACGGCTTCTGGCGGGCGAGCGCAGAAGGTGACGACATCGTCGTCGACGCCGGGGAGCGACTGCCGGGACTACGGTTCCCCATGCTGCGCCAGCAGATAACCCGCACCGACACGCGGCCGAACCGAAGCCTTGCCGACTACATCGCGCCCGCCGGCGTCGGCAGCGGCGACTACGTCGGCGCATTCGCGGTATGCGTCACCGGTGCCGAGGACCTAGCCCGCCGGTATGAACTAGAGAACGACGACTACCGCGCGATCACCGTCAAGGCCCTGGCCGACCGGCTCGCCGAGGCGTCCGCGGAATACGCGCACCTGGAGGCCCGGCGGGCCTGGTACGAGCCTGCAGCCGAGCCGACGATCGAGGAACTGCACGCCGAGCGGTTCCGCGGCATCCGGCCAGCATTCGGCTATCCGGCCTGCCCGGACCACTCCGAGAAGGGCAAGCTCGTCGACCTGCTGGAGGCGGGCCGGATCGGCGTCGGGCTGACTGAGTCGTTCGCGATGACACCGGCCGCGAGCGTAAGCGGTCTGCTGCTCGCGCACCCGGCCGCACGGTACTTCGCCGTTGGCCGTGTTGGCCGCGACCAGATCGAGGACTACGCCGCGCGCAAGGGCGCCACGGTCGAGGAGACGGAGTACTGGTTGCGGCCGAATCTGTCCTACGAGCCGGTCACGCCACCAGGTCCAGCAGCGAGCTGATCCGCGGTCCGGCCCAGTCGGCCTCCGTCCGGTGGTCGCGGTGCTGTTGCCAGTCCGGGCCAGCCAGCAGCACGGCGCGCATGCCGATGCCACTGGCGCCGGTAAGCTCGCGGCCGCCACCGTCGCCGATGTAGAGGCAAGCGGCCGGGACGGCCGACAGCCGCTCCGCGACAGTGTGGAACAGCCGCGGATCCGGCTTGCGGGTCCGCTCAACGCAGGAGAACACCGGCGCGTCAACTAGCGCAGCCAGCGGCAGACGCGGCCAGGCGTCCGGTAGCTCGGACGTGCAATCCGACACCAGGCCGATCCGCAAGCCGCGCTCGCGCAGCAGGCCGATCACGCGCAGCGCCTCGGGGCGGAGGGCGAACATCGCTTCCTGCAGGGCGCGGCGGGTCCGGCTCGCCTCGTCAAGCTGCTCGTCGGTGAGACGCACGCCCAGCCGGTCGGCGACCACCTGCATCGTCTGGCGAACGTCGCCGAGCGCGCCGCTGATCCGCTCCGGGAAGCTGTCGTCGAATTCCTGGAGGAGAGCGTCGGCGGGCACGCCCATGACTGCGGCAAGCTTCGCGGCATTGGCCGCCCACGCCTGGCTGGGACTGACCGGCGTCAGCGTTCCGAAGAAGTCGAATACTACAGCGGTCGCGTCATCGGTCAGCGAAGTCACGGCACCATACTGACGCAGCGAGCCGGGCAAGTCGTACCTGACCCTCCCGAAGCGGGCGCGTCACGCGGGACCCGTCTCACCGCGTCAGCTGACTATGAGCCCGTACTCATATTGCCTTGGGACTTAAGATGACGTGGTGCAAAAAGGGCAAACCTTTCGTATCGTCTGGCCAAGCGCAAGCGCGTACAGCGGCGGAACGGCTACTCCCTGTCATTTCCCGTCGGAGGTGCAGTTTCGTGCCCGGCTTGACCCTTTTGTGCGCACCTTGGACGTGAAATGTCGCGGCTCCTCCAGCACAAACCACGTATATCGACCCCAAGATCGCTGGAGCGCGGACGCCGGAGCGCGCAAACCACGTATATCGGCCGCCAAGACCGGCGGGACGCGGTCGCCGGACCTTTCCCGACCGCATCCCGCCCGTCCCCGGCCGCGTCGTGCATTCACGGCCGAAAGCTACTTGAGGTGCCTTGACAGACCCCAGCCGGCCTGACAGGCAGGATTCCCCCGCGGCCCGCGCCGTTGCTGCGCACGCTCGCGTGGCAGGCGCCCGCTCAGCGGCGGCCCGAGCCAACAGCGCCGGGATTCCCGACGATGTGTCCGGTGACGGGCCAACAGCAGAAGCGGCGCCAATGCGCGCCGACGCCCGCCGCAACAGGGCCGCCATCCTCGCCGCGGCCGAAACTGTCTTCGCCGAGAGCGGGCCGTCAGCCTCGACGGAGCAGGTAGCGGCCCGCGCTGGCGTCGCGATCGGGACGGTGTTCCGGCACTTCCCGACGAAAGATGCCTTGCTCCGGGCGCTCATAAACGACCAGCTCGCTCACCTTGCCGCGGAGGCGGCGGCGCTCATTTCCGGCGGTGAGCCTGCCAGCGCTCTGTTCACGTTCTTTGCCCTGGTCATCGACCGTGCTGCGGCCAAGAAAACGGTCGCCGACCTGCTCTCGGCGCAAGGCACGAGCGTGCAGGCCGAGGGGCCGGTCGCGCTGCGAGAGGAGATCCAGGCGCTGCCAATTGCCGGCCAGCAGGCAGGCACTGTGCGCGAAGACGTCGGAATCGCCGAGGTGATCGCCTTGCTCGCCGCCGCCAGTGACGCGGCGCTGCGGGCTGGCTGGGACGCGGACTTGCAAGGCCGCACACTCAGCGTGATCTTCGCTGGGCTGCGTCCGCCGCGTCCGTGACCACCTCGACGGCTGGAGAATCCCGCCTGCCCTATCCTTCCGTCTAATCCTGGCGTTTCCCGCGATTGAGGCGCAGATGAGCAGCGGTCCACGGTCACCACGCCGTCCGGCCGACTTCCTGGCGGCGGCGATGAGCCGGCCGCTCAGGCTAGGTCCGAGGCACAACAAGATCACCATCGACCGCGCTCTGCAGGTGCCGATGCGGGACGGCGTGCTCCTCCTGGCTGATCACTACGCGCCAGTCGTCCGAGGCCCTCGGCCCACGGTCCTGATGCGCACCCCATACGGCCGGGGCTGGCAGATGGCCATGATGGGCCGGCCCTTCGCCGAACGCGGCTACCACGTGCTGCTCCAGAGCTGCCGTGGCACTTTTGGTTCTGGCGGGACATTCACGCCGGCCATGGACGAGGCGGCGGACGGCCAGGACACTATGGCCTGGCTGCGCGAGCAGGACTGGTTCAACGGCCGACTCGCCCTTGCCGGGCCAAGCTACCTGGCATTTACGGCATGGGCGCTGGCACTGGACCCGCCGCCGGAGCTCACCGCGATGGCCCTGTACGTCAGCCCGCACGACTTGGCGGCGGCCGGCTTTGGGCGCGGCCCGTTCGAGCTCTACAACCTGCTGCTGTGGACCGACCTGATGGCCCACCAGGAACGACACGGCTCGGCCCAGATGATGTGGCGCACGATGACGGCCGACAAGCGGCTCGCGTCAGCCCTCAACAGGCTGCCGATCGCCTCGACTGGTGCCACAATCGGCGGCGACGCGGTCCCCTGGTACGGCGACTGGCTGGCGCATCCGGAGAGCGCGGATCCGTACTGGGCCGGCTACAGCGCTACCGCCGCGCTCGACCGGGTGACGGTGCCGACGTTGCTAGTGAGCGGCTCTCACGACTTCTTCGTCGAGCAGACGATGCGCCAGTACCAGGCCCTGCGCCAGCGCGGCGTCACCGCCGCACTGACCGTCGGCCCATGGACTCACATGAACATCGACATGGGCGTGGCGATGCGCGAAACGCTCGCGTGGCTGGATGCTTTCGCCGACGGGAACGGGGCCGCGCCACCCCCACGCCCTTCTCCGGTGCGCGTCTGGGTCTCCGGAATCGACCAGTGGCGGGATCTGCCGGCCTGGCCGCCCCCGGACTCGGTGCCGACCACGTTCCATCTCCGGGCAGGCGGCAGGCTGACAGCCGCCCAGCCGGCTGGCGACGGCGAGTCCACGGCCTTCACGTACGATCCGGCCGACCCGACGCCCTCGGTCGGCGGCCGCCTGATGTCCCTGCGCACTGGCGGCAGCCTGGACAACTCGGCCCTGGAGCTACGCGCCGATGTCCTGACCTTCAGCACCGATGCGCTGGAGAATGCTGTCGAGATCGCAGGCATCCCCGTCGTGCGCTTGCACCTGCACTCCGACAACGTTTACTTCGACGTGTTCGCCCGGCTTTGCGACGTCAGCCCGGACGGCCGCTCGGTCAACGTGACCGACCAGATCTTCCGGTCCTCGCCGGCCGACGTGAGGCCGGGCGAGATCTGGCAGATCGAGCTCCCGCTGACAGACGTGTCGCACGTCTTCGACGTCGGCCACCTGATCCGGCTTCAGGTGTCGGGCGGCGCGCACCCAAGGTTCGCGCGCAATCTCGGTACCAGCGGCGACCCGGTGAACGGCACCGAGACCGCACCGGTGTGCCACCAGATTCAGCACAGCGAGCAGTTCCCGTCGGCGCTCATCGTCCCGGTACTCCGGGCAGCCGGATCGCGCGCCGGCGTCGAGCACACGGCAGGGTCCGCCGAGGTCACGACCACCGGCGCCTGACGAAGGCGGCTAGTTGCACGCAGGTTGTAGGAGCCGGAGCTGCCCGCCGGCATGTTGTGGGTGCCGGTAGCGGGAGCCGACTAGCCGGACGGCGGGTACTCCAGGACAACCGTGGCCCCACCCGGCGTCAGCGTGACCGGGTTGTAGAACAGAGGCCGCGGGCCATTCGGGTTCGGCGTCAGGTCCGCCGTGATCGTCTGCTGCTGGCCTGCCGTCAGTGTCCCGGTCAGTGGGCTCAGCGTCAGGTACGACTGCTCGGCAGTTGACAACGCGATCGAGTACGTCACGGGTCCGCCGACCGCCGTGATCGTGAACGTGCCGGAATACGGACCGCCAAGCAGAGACTGAACTAGTCGGACCTGCTGAGTCGATACGGTCAAGGTTCCGGGCGACGGGCTCGGTGACGCACTCGGGGAGGGTGACGGCGAGGGCTGCGTCTGGCTCGGGGCCAATACCGGTGCGGGGACTACCGGGCTGGTAACAGCCGACACATTGGACGTTGGCGCGGCGGTCGCGCTCAGCGTCGGCGTGATCGTCAACGTGACCGTCGCGCTCGCCCGGTCATGGACATGGTGGTGGTGGCTGAGCAGGTATGCCGTCGTGCCGCCCCCGCCACCCAGCACGAAGAGCGCCGCGGCCGCGGCGAAGATCGCGGGGTGCGAGTGCAGTCCCCGGCGGCGCCGACGGCCGAACGGGCTGATCTGGACCGGGAAGCCCGCCGGGCCGAAGCGGCCGGCCCGCCGTACTACGAGTTCGCGGTATCTCGCAGCCTCGGACGAGCTGTCAGACACCAGCCGCAGTACCTGCAGCCGCAGGCCGCGCGGCAGCGCGACCAGTGGCAGCACGCTGAATAGCATCGCCGGGCTCAGCTCGCGCCGCTTCCGCTCGCTGCACGTCTCGCAGTTCTCAACGTGGCGACTGATCCGCTTGCGCAGCAAGGTCGTGAGCGTGCCGTCCCAGCCTGCGAGGATGGCATCGAGCTCAGCGCAGGAGTTGCGCCCGGTCCGCGCTACCAGGAGCGCGCCCAGTGATCGTTCCAGCTGAGCGCGGGCCCGTGAGGCGAGGGCGTGCGCCTGGTTCACTGGGACCCCGAGCGCATCGGCGAGATCGGCGCCCGCCAGGTCGTGCCGCAGGCTCAGCTCGATGACCTCGCGGTCGCCCGGATTGAGTCCAGCCACCGCTGAGGTCACGAGCTCTTTCAGGACGGCCTGGTCCGGGCCCCGCGGCTCAGTAGCTGTCGTGTCAGTCACGTCGCCCGCCTCATCCAGCGATGCGAGTCTGGCGCGCGCCCGCAACCGCCGATGGCACTCGTTCCTGGCCACGGCATACAGCCAGGGCCGGAGCCGGCTGGGATCCCGTAGACCGCTGAGCTTGGCCGCCGCGATGACGAAGGTGTCCTGCACGGCGTCGCCGGCGTCGGCCGGCTCAGCCAGCAGGGATCGGCAGTAGCTGTACAGCACCGCCGCGTAGCTGTCGTAAGCAGCCGCGAGGCCGGCCGGGTCACCGGCCACGATGGCGGCGACAATCTCGCGGTCACGCATGGGCTAACGGTAGGAGACGCCGGGGGCTCCCGGACGTCAGCACCAGTAACATTTCGTCTGCTTTCGCCGCGGGCACCGACGGGCCGCCAGATCCGGAGCCTTTCGGCCCGGGCCTGGCGGCCGCCAGCGCTCATTAGAACGATGCGCAGTCTGAGTTGATGGGTAGCCTGGCCGACCAGCGCCCGGACACTGTGTCGTACGCGATCACGTAGTCATTGTCGGTTGTGCCCGGGACGCCGGAGCAGTCGCCGATCGGGGTCTGCGCGTACAAGGCGGCGCCGGGGAAGCCCGTGTAGCTGGTCGCCGTCACGGTCGTGGACCACAGCAGGCTGCCGTCATTGCGGTGCACCTCAAGCAGGACGGGTCCGAAGTTGAACAGGTCCCCGTTGATCTGGAAATTCGGGCCGGTCCAGCCGCCGTCCGTGGTGGTGCAGACACCACCCGAGCAGTTCTGCGTCGGCTGACTTGGCGGCGTCCAGTCGCTGACCCAGAGGTTCAGCAGCGCGACCCGGCTGGCGGCCTGCGAGTTGTCGTAGGCGGCCTGCGAGCGCACCGCGGGCGTGACGCAGGTGTAATCGTCGGGCACGACCTGGCGCCACACGTAACCCTGAACGCACGTGTACTGGCCGTACGCGCCGCCGCCTGATTGCACCCGGCTCAGAGCGGCCGCGTTGTCGGCCGACGCCTGGGTGCGCGTGGCCGGAGTAACGCAGACATAGTCGCCGCTATATGCGTGCCGCCAGACGTAGCCCTGCAGGCACGGCACGCCTGGATCGCCGATGGTGCCCGTCGGGCTCGGGATCGCAGTGACGATCGTGATCGGCAGATGCGGGAACGACGGGATGATCGGGTGCACGGTGCCGCCGGTTCCCGTCGACCCGGTTCCCGTCGACCCGGTTCCTGTCGACCCGGTTCCCGTCGACCCGGTTCCTGTCGACCCCGTGCCAGTCGACCCCGTGCCGGCCGAGCCTGTGGTGCCGCCGCTGCCGCCAGCGCCGGTCCCGGTGCCGGCCGACGTGCCGGCGCCGGCTGCCCCGCGGAGCCGGCGCCGGCCAGTGATGCTCCGGTGCCGCCGTTCCCCCTCGTGATAGCGGCGGTCCCGGTGCTCGCGCCCGTCGCGGCGCCTGCCGGCTGGGTGTGGTGCGCGGGCAGGATCAACGCGACCGCCACGGCGGCGGCTGACGCGAGACTGCCGGCAATGGCTGCGGCCTTGGCCAATGTGGTCATGTCGGATCTCCTTCTGGTGCGCCCGCGCCGCCGGGGCGGCTTCGGCGGGTCCGTTTCGTTACACCGGTAGGAGTCCAGAGCCCGGCGGCCGCCAACAACTTTTGCTGGATGGATTCCGGGCCGCCACCGAGCTCGGTCGCGCGGCTACGACCGGATCCGGCCGTTAGGCCGGACCCGGTGGTCGCGGAGTCGGCGTTGTGTTAGGCGACGCGCGCGCCGAGGGTCAGGGCTGGCTGCCGTTGCCGTCGTACGGGACGACGTCGAAGGCGCCCGCCCCCGTGCCGTAAGGCAGGATCGTTTGCGCCGTGTGCGTCGCGAGGTCGAGCATCGCTAGGGCGTTCCGGTTCTCGCAGCCCGTCTCGGTGAGCAGCATTCGCTGCCCGTAGACGCCATCGACCACGGTGCTCTCAGGATTGCCGGGGATCGGGACCGGCGTGATGGCGCCGCCGGCGCCCTCTTTGGCGAGGAACCCGGCACCGCAGCTCTGCTCGGCCTGGAGGTATGTCGACCCGCCGATCGCCCACGCGTCGATGTCGCCATAGTCGCCGCTGGTGAAGTCGCCCACTGCCGACATTGCGACCGGGGCGGTGCCGCTGACCGGGACATAGAAGACCTGCGGGCCGGACGAGTTCGCGGGCGGCGTGCACGTCGCAACCACGACGCCGGGCGAGTTCCAGCGCACGGGCAGGCACGGGCCCTTGGTATGGGGCACTTGCAGCGTGCGAAGCAGAACGCCAGACGAGGTGACGAGCGAAAGGCCAGACACGGCAGGCACTACGATCTCGCGGCCGCTGTGCAGCATGACCGCGCCGCCGCTCCCGAGGTCATTTGCCTGGCCGGATACAGCCGACAGCCTGGCCAGCTTCGCGCCGGTCATCGAGTACAGGTAGATCCCAGAGTTGGCGGCCACGAAAACTGAGGCCCCGTCCGGCCGCGCGTAGCCGATCACGCGGCTGAAGGTGGGCAGCAGGAACGAGGTCGTCGCTCCGCTCGTCAGCGTCATCTGATGAACAACTGTGAGGCCCCCGGTGGGCGACGCTGCCTCGAAGATCGCCTTACTGCGATCAGGCGACCACGCAACGAGCTGCCACTGGGTTCCGTGCGTCCAGGTGTGCACGGCGTACCTCGCGCCGGCTGGACTCGTCAGGTACAGCGTCACCGGTGTATGTGCCACATCGCGGTCGGAGGCGTACATCGCCAATGCCCAGCCGCTGCCTGCCTGCGCCAGCGGCGTCCGTGCGGCGGCAGTCGTCGGGGAGGACGCGACCGCTGGCGCGACGGCAGCCGTCCGGGAGGACGCAAGCGCTGGCGCGACGGGAGTCGTCCGACCGGATGCTGGCGCTGGCGCACCGACCGCCGGTCCGCAAGCCGCAAGCGCCACCGCCATCGCGGGGACCATCGTCGCGGCAACCCACGGCCCCAACGGTCGGCGGGATACCGCCCGGCGATCCCCCGGCAACCGTCGGGTCGACACCGCTGCCCCACCACTCAACGAAAAGCGACGGCTGCGCGCCTGCCGTCCAGTGCGACCACTCCGTGCAGCCCTCAACCTGCCCATGCTGATCTCTCCTTATTGGCGCGCGGCTGTCACCGCGCAACCGAAGAGTGCAGGCCACACGAGGCACGGAACAAGGGGATGCATCCCCAGCTGGGGAGCCCTCCCCGGGCGACCAGGGGCTGGTGCTAGTCGCCGAGCTCGGTGCGACGACGTGCGACGTAGTCCTCGAGCTCGGCGCGGATCGCGTCATCAAGCGGCGGCTGCTGGTAGTCAGCCAGTGTCTTTGCACAGATCTCGCCGGCCCTGGCCGTCGCGTCCTTGCCGCCGAGCTTCAGCCAGCGCTCGTAGTTCGCTGTTGACGACAGCAACGGCCGGTAGAAGCACTCCCGGAACCGCTCCATCGTGTGCTGCGCTCCGAGGAAGTGCCCGCCGTGGCCGACTTCCTCGTGCGCGCCGAACGCCAGCGACGCCTCGTCGATCTCCAGTGGTGTGAACTCCACTCGCAGCATGCGCAGGAGTTCGATATCGACGATGAACTTCTCGTAGCACGACACCAGGCCGCCCTCGAGCCAGCCGGCCGCGTGCATCACCCAGTTCGTGCCGGCGAGGAACGTCGGCAGCAGCGTCATCAGCGACTCGTAGGCTGCCTGGGCGTCGCACGTCTGGCTCGAGTTCAGGCCGCCGCCGGTCCGGAACGGCAGGCCGAAGTGCCGGGCCAGCTGACCGGTACACAGGAGCCCGATGCCGGACTCGGGCGTGCCGAAGCTGGGCGAGCCGGACTGCATATCGATGTTGGACAGGAACGAGCCGAAGATGACCGGGCAGCCAGGGCGGATCAGCTGGGCGAGCGCGATGCCCGACAGCGCCTCCGCCAGCTGCTGGACAAGGGCGGCGGGAATGGTGACCGGCGACATCGCACCCATGAGCAGGAACGGGGTGAGCACAACTGGCTGTGCTGCGGCACAGTACTCGAATTGGGCGTCCAGCATGCGGTCGTCCCAGCGCAGCGGTGAGTTGCAGTTGATCAGCGAGATCGTCGCCGGGACGGCCTCGATCGCCGCCCGCCCGCCGAAGAGGATCTCGGTCATGGCGATCGTGTCAGCGGCATTAGGGCCGGATACCACGTTCCCCATATAGATCTTGTCGGTCAGCGTCTGCAGCGCGAAGACCATGTCGAGGTGCCGCGAGTCAAGTGGGGTGTCGTTCGGCTCGCAGATCACGCCGCCAGCGGAGTCGAGCTGGCTGAACGACTGCGACAGCATGCAGAGGCGGCGAAAGTCGTCCATCGTCGCGTCGCGGCGTACATCGCCCTCCCGCACGAACGGCGAGCCGTAGACGGCCCCGAAGACCATGTCGTCGCCGCCGATGTGGACGCTGTTGGCCGGGTTCCTGGCCTGCACGTCGAACTCGCGCGGAGCCAGCGCCACTTGCTCCAGGACGAAGTCCGGGTCCAGGTACACGACCTCGCCGTCGGTGCGCTGGCCAGCCTTGCGGAACAACTCGACCGCCGCTGGCTTGGCGAACTGCACGCCGATCTCGGAAACTATCCGGCGCCAGCCCTTGTCCAGAACGGCGATCGCATCCTGCGACAGGATCTCGTACCTCGGCATCGAATTGCGGAACATTGCCACCTCGACTGTGCACAAGCAACGGCTGCGGAATGAGCGCTGTCTTGACCGGCAGGAATGGCCGAATCTAGGATCACATCGTAGAACAGGAGGCCCGCATTATGGAACTCCACCAAAGCCGAACTTGTCCGAGAGGTTCGCGGTGACGAGCCCGACTGGAACTCAGGCCGTCGACCGGGCGGCGCAGCTGCTCATCGAGGTTGCCCGGCATCGGGATCCGGTTTCCTTCACCGAGCTGACCGCGGCGAGCGGCCTGGCCAAGAGCACCACGTCCCGGCTGCTGACGGCGCTCGAGCGCAACGGGCTGGTGCGCCGGAATGAGTCCGGCCGATTCTCGCCTGGCGAGGTGTTCCTGTCGTACGCCTGGCGCGGCGGTGCCGAGGCAGACCTGGTCAGCGTCGCCCAGCCGGCGCTGGCACAGCTCGGCGAGCAGACGGGCGAGACGGTCAACCTGGGCGTTCCGCGCGATGGCGGAGTGGTCGAGCAGATCGCGCAGGTCGACAGCAGGTACCTGATCGGCGGCACGAACTGGGTCGGGCTCGCCGTGCCGCTCCACTGCGCGGCGCTCGGCAAGGTGCTGCTGGCCTTCGGCGCAGCCGAGCTGCCCAAGGGCAGGCTCGAGCAGCGCACCGACCGAACCATCACGAACCGCGCCGCGCTGGCCGCCGAGCTCGCCGCGGTACGCGAGCGCGGCTATGCGGTCACAATCGAAGAGCTGGAGCCCGGCCTCGTCGCTGTCGCGGCTCCCGTGTTTGTTTGCGGCACCCTCGCCAGTGGCCCGACCGCTGTCGCAGCGCTATCGGTATCCGGGCCGGCGAGCCGGCTGGCCGCTGGTGGCCAGCTGCCGGCCGCGGCCGCGGCCTGCATGGCGGCCGCGCGCTCGCTGTCGGCTCTGCTCGGCCACAACCTAAGGACCCGCCAGGAAGAAGGTGCCTCGTGACCCCGGACGACTTGTTGCGCCAGCTGTATGACTTCACCCTGGTCGGCAACGCCCCTGAGGTGCTCGACCTCACGCACAAAGGCCTCGAACTCGGCCTCGGGCCCGAGAAGCTGCTGTATGAGGCGCTGATACCGTCGCTTGAGGAGGTCGGCGCGCGGTTTGAGCGCGGCGACTTCTTCGTTCCCGAGATGCTGATCGCGGGCAAGGCGATGGCGGGAGCGCTCGAGATCCTCAGGCCCTTGCTGGCCGAGACCGGCGCGCAGACGATCGGCAAGATCGTCATGGGCACGGTCAAGGGCGACGTGCACGACATCGGCAAGAACCTCGTCAACATCATGTTCGAGGGCGCGGGCTTCGAAGTGATCGACCTCGGCGTGCAAGTGGCGCCAGAGAAGTTCCTGGACGCGATCCGCGAGCATCAGCCGGACATCGTCGGTTTCTCCGCGTTCCTGACGACGACGATGCCGATGTTCAAGGCCAACATCAACGCGCTGGAGAAGGCGGGCATGCGCGACCAGGTCATCGTCATGGTCGGGGGCGCCCCGGTCACCCAGGAGTACGCGGACGTGGTCGGCGCCGACGGGTACGCCTCCGACGCGTCCGCCGCCGTTGTACGCGCCAAAGAACTTATCCAGCGACGGCGCGCCGTCGCACCGGTGTGAGCGCCGGAATGGAAACCATCGTCTCGTCGGCGACGCGGGAGCTGCGGATCGGCGGCGAGAACCCGTTCTGCATCATCGGCGAGCGCATCAACCCCACCGGGCGGAAGATCTTCCAGGAGCAGCTGCGGCGCGGCGACCTGTCCCGCATCGAGATCGACGTCGCCGAGCAGGTCGCGGGCGGCGCGATGATGCTCGACGTCAACATGGGCGCGCCGCTAGCGGACGAGACCGAGCTGATGGTGCACGCCATCGAGCTGATCCAGTCCCGGTGCGACCTGCCGCTCTGCCTTGACTCCTCCATCATCGAGGTGCTCGAGGCGGGACTCGCGACGTATCAGGGCAAGGCCCTGGTCAACTCCGTGACGGCCGAGGATGAGCGGATGACGGCGATCCTGCCGCTAGTCAAGCGGTATGGCGCTGCTGTGATCGCGCTGCCCAATGACGAGGAGGAGATCCCAGCAGAGCCCGAGCGGCGGCTTGAGCTGGCCCGCAAGATCGTTGACGTGGCGACCGGCACGTACGGGATCGCGCTGGAAGACCTCGTGTTCGACCCGCTCGCGATGCCGGTCGGCGCTGATACGTCGCTGGTGCTGCGGACGCTGGAGACGATCGCGCTGATGCACGAGGAGCTCGGCGTGAACATGACGCTCGGCGCGTCCAACGTCTCGTTCGGCATGCCGGACCGGGGCACGATCGGCGCCGCGTTCCTGCCGATGGCGATCGCCAGCGGTCTCACCAGCGCGATCATGGACGCGAGGTCGGCGCAGCTCGTACGTGCTGTCAAGGCCGCTGACCTGCTGACCAACCGGGATCCGTGGGGCGCGAGCTGGATCGCCGCGCACCGGGCGCGGCAGGCGGCAGAAGCGGCTCGGGCATCAGCCCCGCAGGCGAACACTGTTCGAGCGAACACTGTCCAGGCGAACACTGTCCAGGCGAACACTGGCGCGCCGTGACTCAGCTGACGGCGGCCCACATCACCGGCGCACCAGCGCGGGTGGAACTGCACTTCGTGCCCGCTGGGCTGCGGGTGCGGGTGCCACCGGGCGTCTCGCTATTCGACGCCGCCAGCTGGAACGGCATCGCGATCGACTCAACCTGCGGCGGTCACGGCACGTGCAAGAAGTGCAAGATCAGGATCCTGGATGGAGACACGCCAGCCTCGTCGCTAGACGCGCGCGCCTTCTCCGCTGACGAGCTGCGGGCTGGGTGGCGGCTCGCGTGCCGCGCGCTCGCAGACACCGACGTCCAGGTCGAGGTGCCGCCGCTGGTGACGCGGCCTAAGGCGGCGACGGTCGGGGTCGGCCGCCAGGTCATCCTGCGGCCGGCCGCGCAGAAGCGTTATCTCGAGCTCGCCGAGCCGTCGCTGTCGGACCAGCAGACCGACCTCGAGCGTGTCCTCGCGGACCTCGACGACCTCGAGCTACGGGTCGACCTGGCGGTGCTGCGCGGGCTCGGCCAGCGGCTGCGGGCGGCGGACTTCAAGGTGACCGCAGTCATCGTCGACGACGTACTGATCGACGTACAGGCGGGCGACACGACGGACAAGCTGCTCGGCATCGCGTTTGACCTCGGCACCACCACTGTCGTCGCCACGCTGCTCGACCTCGACACCGGAACTCCGATAGCGGTTGCCTCGATGCTCAACAAGCAGCAGCCGTTCGGTGCCGATGTCATCACTCGGATCAGCGCCACCATGCTGGATCCGGCCGCACTCGGCGCCCTTGGCCGACTGGCGCACGAGACGCTCGCGGAGCTCGCGGAAGAGGTCTGCGCCCAGGCCGGCGCGGACCCAGCCGACGTGGCTGAAATCGCCATCGCCGGGAACGCGACCATGACCCACATCGCGCTCGGCATCGACCCCGAGCCGCTCGGCGTTGCCCCGTTCATCATGGCCGCGCGCCAGCTACCTGAGGTGCTCGCAGCCGACTTGCGCGTGCCAGGCCCACCCGCGGGCACGCGCTTTCGTCTTCCCGGCGTTCGGCGCGTACGTCGGCGGTGATATTACCGCCGGGCTGCTGGCGTCCGGCATGAACCGGGATGCCCGGATCAGGCTCTTCATCGACATCGGCACGAACTGCGAGATCGTGCTCGGCAACCGCGACTGGCTGCTGGGGACCGCCGCCCCGGCCGGTCCCGCCTTCGAGGGCGCGGCCATCCGCTGCGGGATGCGCGCGGCGGACGGCGCCATCGAGGCGGTCGCCATCACGCCAGACGGGCTGCCGCTCACAGTGATCGGAGATGTGGAGCCGGTCGGATTGTGCGGCTCGGGACTCGTGGACGCGGTGGCGAGCCTGGTGAAGGCCGGCCTGCTTGACCATAGCGGCAGGTTGGTCACCGACGAGGCGGCTGCCGCGCTCGCGCCGGCCCTGGCGTCGCGGCTGACCATGCTCGGGCAGGAGCGCGTCTTCGTGCTCCACTGGCGCGGTGAGCCAGGCGACGTAACCGACTCGATCTACCTGTCCCAGCGCGACGTTCGGGAGCTTCAGTTCGCCAAGGCCGCCATCGCGACCGGCTGGCAGGTGCTGCTCGACGAGGCGGGCCTGACCGCGAGCGACGTGCAGCAGGTGCTGCTGGCCGGCTCGTTCGGCAGCTATTTGTCACCCGCGAGCGCGATCGCGCTCGGGCTCGTGCCGCGCCTGCCGGTGCTGCGCGTCGTCAGCGCGGGCAACGTAGCGGGCGAAGGAGCCAAGATGGCGCTGCTGTCGGTTCGCGAGCGGGCCGGCGCACTGGCCCTGCTGGAGGAGGTGAGATATGTCGAGCTCTCAGACCGGGATGGCTTCAACGACGCGTTCGTCGAGCAGCTCCAGTTCCCGTTCTGACGGTGGGGTTGGAAGCCGGCTCCGTTCCCATCCTGGAGTGCAGGCACTCGCCGTCATCGCCTGCGGTGCGCTCGCCGGCCACATCCGTGACATCGCCGCACGCCGCCGCTGGCCGGTCGAGGTCCACGCGCTGCCCGCGTCGCTGCACAACCGGCCGGAGCGGATCGCGCCCGCGGTGGCCGACCTGGCGCGGAGCCTCCAGAGACGAGGCCTGCGGGTAGCGATCGGCTATGCCGACTGCGGCAGCTACGGCGAGCTTGACCAGCTATGCGCTTCGCTCCACATTGACAGGCTGGGCGGGCTGCACTGCTATGACGTGCTCGGCGGGGCCGACCGGGTACGCACGCTGCTCGAGCGTGAGCCCGGCACGTACCTGCTGACCGATTACCTGGTACGGAGCTTCGAGCGGACCGTACTGGCCGGCCTCGGCCTCGACCGGCATCCGCAGCTGTGGACTGACTACTTCGGGCACTACCGGAGGCTGGTCTGGCTTGCGCAGGAGCGGAACCCGGGGCTGGACACGCGGGCGGCGGCGATCGCTGAGCGATTCGGCTTGCCGCTGCGCATCATCGACGTCGGCACAGGTGGCCTGGAGCGCGAGCTCGCCGCGCTCGTCGACGGCTAGCGGATCGCGGATCGGCTAGGCGTCGCCGGCCAGGGTCTCCTGCGCGATCAGGAACCGGTAGCCGGCGATGACCGCGTCGAACGCCAGCTCCCCCCACGGCCGCTGCGCGAGCGGCCTTGTCACCACGCCACCAGCAGCATGGCGAGCGTGAACCGCGGCAATGTCAGCAGTCTCGGGCAGCCGCACGTAGACGGTCACCCCCGCACCACGGCAGTCACGGCTGACGGCGGAAAGGAATCGCTCGTCGGCAGTGCCCAGCATGACCTCAGCCCCGCCGATGCTCACGCATGCGAGCTTGTCATAGGAATCGGATGGCGTCGCGAACTCGAGCCGCCACCCGAGCTGGTCAGTCATCAGCCTGGCTGTCTGGTACGGGTCGTCGCAGGCGAGGAAGACGGAAAGCACGCAGGGAGGCTACCGGGTCATGGCTGCGGCTGCCAGTGCACCGGCAGACCGTGGGCCGGTGCGGACCCGAGGATCCGCCGGTGTCCTCCCGGCCAGGTCACCAGCGTGACCGGACAGCCCCCGGCCCGCGACTGCTCCAGGTACAGGTAGGCGAATCGAGCGCCAGAGGTGGCCTTGCCGCCGAGGGCGGAGACTCCGGTCGCGAGTTCGGCGCGCTGGCGCTCGCTCAGGTACTGCCGGAATATCGAGTGCCAGAGCACGGTCCAGGCACCCGAATCAAGATGCGTGCGCGCCAGGGTCACCGACGCCGACTCGGCGCGGAGTTCCGCGGGCACCTGCGCCGCGATCGTGAACGCGCCGCGCAGTCGGCTGATCCGGTCGGCCTGATCTGGCCAGACGTAGGCGGTCAGTCGCAACCTCCCCGCCGCCGTAGTCGGATCGACGGGCGACAGGTCGCCGCCTATCCGCTCGATTACCTCGATGCGGCTGACGGGCGGCGGCTCGCCCTGCCAGCCGCCAGACAGCACGACGGGTGAGTCCGGGTTGCCGTAACTGCCGGCGTCACCCGGCACATAGAAGCGGTCGGCCCGCAGGTTCAGGCCTGCACTCGCGCCGACCTCGATCAGCCGGATGGGCAAGTCCTGCTCGGCGGCTATGTGCCGGAGTCCGCCGAGCAGCGCGGCGGCCCGACCGACCTCGTTGGTCTGCGGCGGGTGGTCAAGCCACGGGCGGAGTTCGTCGCGCTGCTCAGCGAACGTCTGCTGTAGGGCGGCCCAGGCCCGTGGACTGCCTGGTTCGGAGTCGAGCGTGCCCGAAGCGCTGGGATAAAACGCGGCAAGCCGCGGCGCCCGCCCGGACAGCGCGAGTGCATGCGCGCCACCGAGCAGCCGCAGCGCCAGCACGCTCGACAGCCGGTCGTCCAGGTGACCACGCAGGACCTCGGCTGTCGGACCGCCCGCCAGGAGATCGTCCGCCGCCCGCAGGAGCAAGTCGCCGTAGAGGGGGCTGCCCAGTTCCCGGCAGGCGTCCGCCTGCCAGCGGAGCATCTGGGCAGTACGCGCTTCCGGGGCGTCGTCCGGGGCCAGGTTGCTCACGGCGGTCAGTTTGACAGCAGGCACCCGGCAACGCCATCACGGGCACCGCATGGCCCGCAGGCTCAGTGCGACTAGAGACGTACTGAGGGCGGCTAGAGACGTACTGAGGCCCCTCCATGTATGAGATGGAGGGGCCTCAGCTGGTCACGTGTCACCAGTCCGCCGATCGCTCGGCTAACTATGGGTCCCGTGACCTTACTGCCAAGATTCGCATCCGCTGACAGATCGCGGTTGCCCGGCTCTGCCTGCCTCGGATCGCTCCTCGGCTCGGATTCCCTCTTGACCGTGAATGAATTTCTACCGTCTCGGCGGGGCGCTGCGCAAGAGGTTTCGGAAGAAGAATTCAAGATTCTTTGGCGCGGTGGTCGCAGCCGGCTCGAATGGGCATGACGAAGCCCGTTGTTGGCATTTATTTAGTGCATGCCAAAATGCCGGTGCCGCATCCGGTCGACGGCCCGCGGGTCCGCTGTCAGGCTGTCCGCGGCGCTCGGTGCGGCCCATGCCTGAATAGCTGTGAGGCCCCTCCATGTATGAGATGCAGGGGCCTCACATAACCTGGCAGCGCGCTGACCTGCCGATTCCTCGACTAGCCTGCGTCTTGCCTGGCCTACCGCCGTACTCGCAATCCTTGCGCGGTACCCGGTCCCCCGGGTTCCGCACAACCCTTGGGGTCGCCCCCGCGGTGGACTGCTGTTCAGGTGGTGAGTGAATTTCTACTGCCTCGGCTAGCAGCTGCGCAAGGGGCTTCGTTAACCTTTTCAAGATTCTTTTACCGTCCACAGAATACTGATTGTTATCCCCCAATGGGGGTGCTTATCCACCGACTATCCACCGGCTATCCACAGCGATATGCACAACCTGGGGGTGGCGAGTCCGGAATCGCGTATCGAGTCGACGCCGATCGTGCGGCGACCGGTTTCGGCAGAGCCCCCAAGGACATGCACAGGCTGTGCCAGACACGTCACGATAAGCTGCCTGACATCGACGAGTTCACTGTGGCAAGCCTGAACCTGCACTGCGGCTTCGGGTTCTACGGGCAGCCATTCGATGTCGCCGCCGCGCTGTGTCAGCTTGAGGCGGATGTCATTTGTGTCCAGGAGAGCTGGCTGCCACTTGCCGGCGATTGTGCTGCCCGCGGCGATGACCCGCTCGCCGAGGCGGCGGCCAAACTCGGGGCCGAGATTCACCGGGTCGTGATGGCCAGGCCGCCGGGCCTCCGCCTGGCCGGTGTTCCGGCAGGCACAGTTCCTGGCGAGTTGGCCATCGCCGTGCTCACCCCGCTGCCAGTCGCCGGCTACGAGATCATCGAGCTTGGACTCGCGCCTGGCGACGACGTTCCCCGGTTCGGTCAGGCCGTCACCCTCGAGCTGGCAAGCGGGACCAGAGTCCGCGTCGTCAACACGCATCTCACTCATCGGCTGACGAGCCCCCTGCAGATGCGCACCCTGCGGCAGCGGCTGCAGGCCGAGGCTGGGCGGACAGGGCGTCTCCCTACCGTTGTCGTGGGCGACCTCAACATGCCGCGGTCATTCGCCGCGCTGTCGATCAGCTACGACATCACCGTCCGAGGCCGGACCTGGCCCGCCAGCCGACCGCTCCTTCAGCTTGATCACATTCTCGTGGACCAGAGCATCAAGGTCATCGAGAGCGCAGTTCTGCCGACGGTCGGTTCTGACCACCTCCCTGTCCGCGCCAGACTGCGCGTCCTGCCGTCGCGCTAACCCGCTTAAATAGTAATGAAAGGCCTATTCAGGACTGCTATTTGCGACACGTCGCAGAGGCCTCCAGAATTACATTAAGGGTTTACTAATCCTTTAATCTTCCTTGGTTTAACTATGACCATAAGTCACTATACGTTCACGGCGACGCCCTGCTCGTGGTGATGAAGTGGCTTGAAGGCATAGATATCTGTTTTGCCCAAACTCGATATGAGTTTGGGCATTTTTCAAACCCGGCTCATCGCCACGGCACGACCAGGCCAAAGGAGACCTATGTCAAAACGCTGGAGCATTCCCCTCACAACCGCCGTCGTCGCCGTCGGCTCGCTTCTCGGGCTGGCAGGCAACGCCTCGGCGGCCGTGACCGTCCACCACCCGGCACAAGCGAGCGGGTTCCGGCCCGGCGGCGTGATGGTCAGGACGGCTGGCGCTACAGGAGCACGCGTGATCGGCGGTCACGCCACTGCGGAGAGCACCAACTGGTCCGGCTACGCGGTGACCGGCGCCAGCGGCGCGTTCACCAGCGTCTCTTCCAGCTGGACCGAGCCAACGGCGAAGTGCAGCGGCAATCGCCGCCACACCGACCAGTACTCCTCATTCTGGGTCGGCCTCGATGGCTACAGCAGCAACTCCGTCGAGCAAACCGGCACTGACGCGGACTGCGTCGGCACGTCCCCTAGCTACTACGGCTGGTACGAGATGTACCCGGCCTACCCGGTGAACTTCAGCAACACTGTCCGGCCAGGCGACGCAATGAGCGCATCGGTCACCTTCTCCGGCACCGAGACTTACACCCTGGTACTCAAGGACAGCACACAGGGCTGGACGCAGACGATCACCAAGAACCAGTCCGGCCTCGCCCGGTCCTCTGCCGAAGTGATCACCGAGGCACCGTCGTCGAGCAGTGGCGTGCTGCCGCTGGCCGACTTTGGCACCGTCAGCTACAGCGTGTCGGCCGCCAACGGGACCTCGCTTTCCTCGCAGAACCCGACCGAAATCATCATGGTCGACAACAGCGGCGCCGATAAGGACTCCACCAGCTCGATCAGTGGCTCGGGTGGGTTCAGCAACACCTGGCTGCGCGCCAACTGACAACGGAATGAGCGCCTGACCGTCTCGCTGCCCCGGCGACCTCAGGCTGCCGGGGCAGCTCCGCCGCGAGCCCGTCAGCTAGCTCGCGCTCGAATGGCCGCGATTAGCGCCGGAACGACCTCGTTCAGGTCCCCGACCACCGCGTACTCGGCGTGGGCAATGATCGGCGCATCCGCATCGGTGTTCACCACCACGATGTGGCGGGCGGACAGGCATCCGGCCATGTGCTGGATCGCGCCGCTGATGCCGCAGGCCAGGTACAGCTCGGGAGAGATCTTGGTACCGGTCTGCCCGACCTGCTGTCGGTGCGGCCGCCAGCCCTGGCTGGTCACGACCCGGGAGACGCCGACGACACCGCCCAGCAGGCCAGCCAGCTCTTCGAGCGCGGCGAACCCGTCCGGTCCGCCGACGCCGCGTCCGCCGCCCACGACCACTCGGGCCGTGGCCAGTGACATGCCCGAGCTCTGCTCAGCCGACTCGGTCGCGCGCACCTGCAGGTCGTCGTCTGCCAGCACCGGCGTCACCACACGCACCGTCGCCCGCCGCCGAGCGCCAACGTCCGCAACCGCGGGCGACGGGGCGGGCGAGGCAGGCCCTACCGCGTCCGCTGCGACGGTCAGCAGCGCGCACGACGCCTCCAGGCCAGCGTCCTCAAGTACGCTCCCCGCCCAGCGCTGCCGCACGAGCTGCCAGCGGCCGGGACCAGCCGACTGGGCCGACACGCAGTTCGCGGCGACGGGCAGCCCCGTGATGGCGCCGAGATGCGCTAGCACCTCGCTGCCGTGATCAGTCGCCGCTGCCACGACGGCCGTGGCGTCGCCGGCCGCCGCCAGCTGCTCCAGAGCCCGCGCCCACGCCACGGGCGCGTATCCGGTGAGCTCAGCGGAGCGGACCAGGCACACATCGGTCGCGCCGTAGCACGCGAGTACATCGGCGAACACCTCGCCGTCAGGCTCCGGCGTCCCGACCTCGCCGGCCGACGGGAACACCACCGCAGTCACGCCGCCAGCCGCCCCTGCGAGCGACACCGCGAATGTTAGCGCCCGCAGCGATCCGTCGGCGATGCTCGGTCCGTCGCGTTCGGCCAGGCAGATCACGCCGCCGGCAGCGGCACCGTTCACGCCAGCGGCAGCACCGCCCGCGACAGCATCGGGCCCGCTCACGCGGCCGTCCCGTCGCCGTCGCCCCGGACCGCGGACGGCAGCAATCCAAGATCTCCGAGCACGTCCATCAGGGCGGGTATCGCGGCGGCCCCGTGACCTAGCACCTGCGCCCGCTGCGCCGAGCTCTCCGGCACGCGCAGGCCCTGTTTGCGCAGCCCGTCGGCCTGCCACTCCGGCCGGAGTACCGTGATCTCCGCTCGCTTGGCCCGCAGCCGCCCCGGCAGTGACGGATACCTGGGCAGATTGATGCCCTCCTTCACAGTCGCGACCGCCGGCAGCGCGACCTCGAACATCTCCTCCGCCCCGCCGTACTCCCGCGCCGCGCGGAGCCTGTCACCAGCAAGCTCGAGCCGCTTGATCCCTGTCACGCACGGCCGGCCGAGCGCGTGCGCGACCCGGATTCCCACCTGGTAGCCACCGGTGTCCGCCGCCTCATTGCCCGCCAATATGAGAGGGAACGGGGTCGGCCCCAGTTCGCCAACCGCCGCCACGATCGCAGCCGCCGTTGCGACCGGCCCCCATTCCCGGCCGTCGGTCTCCAGCAGGACACCGCGGTGTGCGCCAAGCGCCAGCATGTCGCGCAGCTGATCGGCGGCCTCGGGCGGTCCGAGCGTGAGGACCGTGACTGTGCCGCCCGTGCGCTCGCAGAGCCGCAGGCCTTCCTCTACCGCGCACTCCTCGTGCGGGCTGACAGTGAAGCCGGACATGCGGGTGTCCACATCCTGACCGTCAGCGGTCACCACTACCTTCCCGCCGACCATCGGTACCCGCTTGACGCACACCAGGATGTCCACGCGGGCTAGCTCCTGATCCGCTCGTTCGCCGGATCGAACAGCGGAGTCGAGCCGGCTACTGCCACCGTGACGGGGTACTGCTCGCCCATGTACTCCACGGCTAGTGGTGTGCCGACGACAGCCTGCTCGCGCGGCAGGTACGCCAGTAGCAGATGCTTGCCTACCGACGGCCCAGATCCGGCACTGGTCACGTACGAACGTCGTCCGCGCGCGTCGATCAGCGGCTCGCCGCCGTCGGACAGCACGGGCTCACCACCGAGCATGTACCGCAGCTCGCCCGACTCCGACACGTGGTCGTCCACCGTGAGCGTGCACAGCCGCGCGGCCGGAGGCGTCTCACGCTGCCGTAGGTAAGCCGTCTTGCCGATGAAGTCCTGCTCCTTCACCTTCGGCCTCGTCATGCCGGCCTCGACCAGGTTGTAGCTTGCATCCAGCTCGGCACCGTAGGCCCGGTAGCCCTTTTCGAGTCGGCCGGTAGTCCCGTACACGCCGATGCCCGCAGGCACCATGCCGTAGGCCAGACCCGCCGAGAAGAGCGCGTCCCACAACTTCGCCCCTTGCTCGATCGGCACGTGCAGCTCCCAGCCAAGCTCACCGACGTAGGAAATGCGCGAGGCGAGCACCGTCACTCCCGCGGCCTCGATATCCCGGCAGGTCCCGAACGGGAATCCGGTGTTCGAGACGTCGTCGGCCGTGAGGTGCTGGAGGATCTCGCGTGCCTTGGGTCCCCACAGGCCGAAGGTCGTCCACGCCGAGGTCACGTCCGTCACCGCTGCCGACCCGTCGTCGGGCAGGTGGTCAGTGATCCACTTGTAGTCGGCCATTCCCGTGGCGCCGCCTGTGACCACACGGAAGTGCCGCGGCCCCAGCCGCATGATCGTCAGGTCCGCACGGAAGCCGCCTGCGTCGTCCAGGAAGGACGTGTACACAACCCGGCCGATCGGTACCTGCATCTGCGCGACCGCGAGCTTCTGCACGGTCTGCAGAGCGCCCGGCCCGGTCACCTCCAGCACGGCGAACGCGGACAGGTCGAACAGCCCCGCCCGTTCGCGCATTGCCAGGTGCTCGGCGTTGATGATCGGCGACCACCAGCGGGATTCCCACTCGCTGGCGCGTTCCATCAGCTGATCGCCGTACCGCTCAAGCAAGTCCCGGTTGCGCTCGTACCAGAAGGGCCGCTCCCAGCCCGCGGTCTCGTAGAACACCGCGCCCAGCTCGCGCTCGCGCTCGTAAACCGGGCTGACCCGCACCGGCCGGCCAGATTCCCACTGCTCGTTCGGATGCACGATGCCGTACATCTTGTTGAAGCCCTCCCGCGCCCGCGCGGTGACGTGTGCCGTGGTGCGCTGATGCGGGTAGAACCGCGCGATGTCGGCCTCGTGTATGTCGATCTCCGGCGTGACGCCGCTCATCCACTCCGCTACTGCGCGGCCGATGCCGGGCCCCTCCTTGATCCAGCTGGCGGCGATCGACCACAGCCCAGGTACTTCGGGCGTCTCGCCCAGCACCGGATGGCCGTCCGGCGTCATTGAGATCAGGCCGTTGATGGCGTACCGGACACCCGCGCGCTCGTCGCCGAGCAGCTCGGGCATCAGCTCAAGCGCGAGCTCAAGCTGCGGGTCGAAGTCGTCTTGCGTGAACGGCATCTCGGTCGGCGACAGCACCGCTTCGTCGATCGAGGGGATGTCGTCAGGCGCGACGACGATCGGCCGGTGCGCGTACGAGCCCACCTCCATGTCGCCGCCGTGCTGACGTTCGTACATGTTCTCGTCGACGTCCCGGACGATCGGGTAGGCGATCTCACCCTCGGTGCCGTCGAAGAGCGCGATCGGCCCGACGCTGATCATCTGGTGCACGATCGGGGTCAGCGGGATCCGCGCGCCCGCCATCTTCGCGATCCGCGGGCTCCACACGCCGCAGCAGATCGCGACGACGTCGGTCACGATGTCGCCCTTCGTCGTGCGCACGCCAGCGACCCGCCCGTCGTCGGACTTGTCGATGCCAAGCACCTCGGCGCCGGCGAGGACGGTCAGCGCATCGATCTGCTGAGCTCGTTCGCGCATCAGCGTGCCCGCACGGAGCGAGTCAACGACGCCGACGGTCGGGAATGATGCCCCGCCAAGGATCACCGAGTCGTCCAGGTACGGGACCAGCTTGCGCACGCCCTCCGGCGTCAGCAGCTCAGCCGGAATCCCCCAGGATTTGGCCTGCGAGCACCGGCGTCGCAGTTCCTGCATGCGCGCGTGCGTCCGCGCGACTTCGATGCCGCCGCTCTCGGTGAAGACACCGAGCTCCTTGTACTGCTCGGTGCTGTCCCGCGTGAGCTCCATCATCATCTTCGAGTACTCGATCGGGAAGATGAAGTTCGAGGCGTGTCCGGTCGAGCCACCCGGGTTCGGCATGGGGCCCTTGTCCACCAGGACCAGCTCTGTCCAGCCGAGCCGGGCCAGATGATAGGCCAGGCTGTTCCCGACGATGCCGGCGCCGATGATGACGGCACTGGCCCGGCCAGGTATCTCGCTCATATCGCGGTCTCGCTCATCTGTGTGCTCCGCCGAATCGTTTCTCTGCCAGTGTGCCGCGTACGTCCGCGACCGCGGCCGGTCGTGCATGATGCACTGACAGGATCCCCGTTCCCGGAAATTTCCTGTCAGTGCATCATGCCGCCGTGCGTGCGCCCAGCGGGCCTACTCGACCGGTATCTCCTTGTTGACCAGGCCGAGGTCGATGCCCTGGCGTCTGCGCACCACGCGCGCGACGGTGTAGACAATGATCGCCAGCGCGTACATCGCGCCCATGAACACCAGCGAGGCCTTGTTGTTCACGAAGTACAGGCTGTTGGAGAACCACTCGACCAGGCAGAAGACCAGCAGGCCGATGGTCACCCAGCCGGCGATTAGCACGATCGGTACGCCGAGGAACTTGAACCGGCTGGCTGGCGACGCCGCCCACAGGTCCGGCTTACGCCACGGCAGGATCACCACGGCGATCGCGCTGAACAAGTACGTCACGGCGATGACCAGCGTGGCGTCCAGGAAATAGTTGCGGAACGAGAGCGAGTACGCATAGACGGCCGACAGTATCGCCGCCGGGAACAGCATGAGGACCAGCGAGTAGAACGGCACCTTGCGCTTCTCCGACACCTCGGCGGCGCGGTCCGGCAGGACGCGGTCGAACGCGGCGGCGAAGATCACCCGGGTCGAGGACAGGAACAGCGTTCCGACCCAGCCGAAGAACCAGAGGCTCAGCGCCAGGATGAGCACGACCTGGAACACCGTGTTGTGCACAAGCCAGCCCGCAAAAAGGAACGGGTACGGCCAGATGCCGAACTGCGGGGTCAGGTTGTAATCCAGCGAGTTCAGGTTCTGGTAGAAGTCCCAGCCGACCGTCTTGGCCACGAGCAGCAGGAAGACGATCGTCAGGATGACCGTGATCCACAGGCCTGAGAACATGCCGGTGAAGACCCGCTTGAAGTCGCTAGCGCCACGGATCTCGCCGTAGAGGGTGGAGCCCCAGTTCGGCCACAGGATGAAGAACATCATGGCGGGAACCAGCAGCATGCTCGGCCCGATCGGTCCGAAGCCCAGCCCGTAGGTGCTGTAGCCGGCCTTGGCCGCGGCGGCGTTCGTGGCGGCGTACGCGTTGTGGACACCGAAGAGCTTCTGGCCCTCGTAGTTGAACGAGCTGACGAACGAAGAGTGGCTATTAACCAGCAGCAGGATCACGACCACGGCAAACGCGATGAGGCCGCCCAAGAAGCACCACTTCTGGACCCGGGCGTAGCCGGCCATGCCGAGCGAGACCAGCAGGCCGGCAATGACGATGGTGATCAGGCAGACGACAAAGACGCCGTTCTTAGAGCCGAACCAGGCGGCTCCGCTGGGGCTGCCGAGCGTCGCCCACAGGGGCTGGAACAGCTGTACCGAGAGGATGTTGCCGTAGATCGGCGCCCACAGCCACAGGATGAACCACCAGCCAGTGACGGCAAACACGAAGCCGACACCGCCACCAAATGGCAGGATCCGTGTCTGCCACACGTAGTCGCCGCCAGCGCGCGGGATCGTCACGATCAGTCCGGTGTACGCGACGACCAGGAACGAGACCAGGATGGCTGAGATCACGATCGACGTAATGAACTGGCCCTTGGGGAACGCCGGGCCAGCGAAGGTGAACTCGTAGATTCCCAGCGTGACGAAGTTCGTCGCCATGACCGCATAGATGATCGCGTCCCGTACCGACCAGCCGCGCACGAGCCCGGTCGCATTGCGCAGGAACAGGGTCGGGGTTCCGCTCACGGATTCTGTCGCCATTTCCGCCTCTCAGTTAAGGGTGACCAAGGAAGCCCCGGGCCGCCCGCTTTAGTTTTCCCCGTCTGCCTGGCGCCCGGCCTCAGCCGTTCACGAGCAGGTACCTGCTGACCTTCGCCTTCTTCGCGTCCAGTTCGATAACAGCTCCCTGCAGCACCCCGTCGCCGTACACGCTGCCTGGATTGATCGCCATCGTGCGGCCTAGTCGCTTGATGGCCCTGCTCTCGTGGATGTGACCGTGCACCGAGAGCATCGGCTGGTACTTGAGAATCGCCTCCCGGACGGCTTTCGAACCCACCGGCTTCATTACCGCTCCGCCGTGCATTGGGCGCAGGTTCTCGTCCAGCGCGGGTGCATCGTCAAGCCCGGTGCCATACGGCGGCGCGTGGAAGTTGAAGATGGCCCGGCCCATGTCCGGCACGAGCGCGGCCAGCGCCTCGATCTTGGGTGCAAGTTCTTCCTCCGGCGCTTCGCGGTACGTATTCCAGGGCGTCGGGTTCGTCCAGCCCATCGAGACGAGAGAGAATCCTCCCAGGTCCATCAGCTTGCCCTCGGCGAAGCTCACGCACGGTGACGACTCGATGACGGCGTCGATCTCGAAGATGTCGTCGTTACCGCCGTTGAGTATGCACGGGATCTGGCCGCCCTTCAGCTTGCCGTCCGCCATGTCCAGCCACCGGTCCAGCGAGCTGATCATTTCCTTTTCGAACCGCTGGTCGACTGCACCCTCGTTCTCGCCAAGGTGCTGGAGTTCATCGGGACTGACAATGGCCGGGTAGAAGCCGCTGTTGCGGATCCTGGTCATGATCGTCTCCAGCGCCTCCTTCGACTCCAGCTTGTGCGTCTCGCCGCGGACCGTGACCTGCCAGTAGCCGGGGTGCGCGACGATCGGCACCATTGCCTTGCCCGTGACGTCGCCGCCGAGCACAACGAGATCGGCTTTATAGAAGGCTGCCGAATTCAGGAACTTGCGCCAGCAGACCTCGGATCCGTGGATATCGGTGGCAAAAAAGATCTTCATGTGACGATCACGCCTTTACTGGTCCGCTTGTGCATCGGTCTAGCAGCATGCGTAACCGGGCGTCAAGATTGAAAACGACGCAATGGCCGCGTGGCCTGCGCGGATTTCGCCGTCGTTTGGCGCCTGACTGTTTCGTCGGACTACGTGTCAGACGACGTGTCAGACGACGTGCAGACGGCGTATCAGTGGCCGACTTCCTCGGGAAGCTCATACCACCGGACGCGGTCGCCGACGTTCGCGCGAAGCTTCCACTTCATGCCCTTGGGCACCGAGCTCGCGACGTCGGCCAGTTGCGCGGCATGCGTGAGCGGATCGTGCGGTGCGGTGCGCGGGACCAGCTCCGGCTTCTCGGCCGCGAGCCCAGGGAGCTTGTCCAGGTTCCCGGTGACAGTGCGCCACCAGCCCCAGTCGGCGGACAGCAGCTGACCGAACCTCTCGGTATCGAGTGTGAGCCGGCCTTCGGACACGGAGCCGCCGGCCCCGACTGGCAGCCCAGCGAGCAGCTGGAAGATGTCGCGTGCGTCCTTCTCGTTCAGCTCGATGATCTGAAGCTTGGACAGCAGGATGTCGACGGCATCGAGCGTGTACGGGAGCCGCCCGTAGCCAGGCCGGAAGTCCAGCACATGGCACATCGTCAGGCGGTCCACCATGACGTCGATCGGGCGGCCCGATGGCGCGACGAAGTACATCTGCCGGTCGCCGTTGAGGTTGTTGAACCGGCGGTCCGGCTGGCAGCCTTGCTCCTCAAGGAACGCGGCGGTCGCCTTGCGGCCTTTGGACAGGCAGGCGAAGTCCATGTCCTGGCCTGCCCGCAGGCGCGGTGGCAGATCAGGAGTCAGGACACGGACTGCGAGGCCGCCAAGGAGCTTCAGGCCGACGCCGGCTTGCTCGGCCGCCTTGGTGAGGACAAGGGCCTCGGGCAGCGGGTCATCGGCGACGGCTTGCGGTGACTGGCCTGGCTCTGCCACGGCTGCTCCCGATGCGTGCGAGGACGGTAGGCGTCAACCGCACGATACAGCGCAGTCGGGACGAAGCGGGATGCAGAATGCTCGCCGATCGCAAACCCGGTCGGACTACTCCGGCTGACGGGAGCCTGAGGCGGTCTGTTTGGCGGAGTCGGACTACTCCGCCCGACGGGAACCTGACGCGGTCGCGCCTGCCCTCGTGCCCGCGGTCGCGGCAGCGTCAGTTTCTTCCGTGCTCTGCGCGTCGGCAGCCTGGTAACTCTCGGCAGCAGCAGCCTCCCGCGGCGGAGGTATGGCGTCTCCAGGCTCACCCCAGATGGGCATCAACTGGCGGCCACCGTGAGTCGCCTCGAAGACACCGCCTGCGGCGTCCGTCCGCCGCGGCCCCGCGTGGTGCTTCCAGCGAGGATGGAAGCTCGCGTAGTAGACAAGCGAAATCCAGAAGGCGAGCGCCAGCGCGATGACGATCGGCATCACAATGAGGCTCACGTGAGAACCTGACATGAGACAGTCACCCCCAGTCTCAGTCCCTACCCAGGCGCGTCGAGGTCATCACGATTTGTAGCCGCTCGATAACGAAAAGTATTGCCCGGCAACACCGCCTTATGAGGCCGCTAAGCCGCGTTGCCGATCATGAGCCTCGTAGCTGGGCAATCTGGACATGGCGCGCCGCCAGCGCGGTGGTGACCGTGTCCGCTTGACGCGAAGCAGCCCGCTGCTAGGCGCCTGGTTGCACCAGACCCGCTTCATATGCCGCCACCACAAGCTGTGCTCTGTCTCTGGCGGCGAGCTTCATCATCGCCCGGCTGGCGTGCGTTTTGACTGTCGACTGACTCACGTACAGCCGGGCCGCGATCTCCTCGTTCGACAGTCCCGAGGCGATCAGGGTCACGATCTCCCGCTCGCGTGGCGTCAGCTCGCCCACGCCAGGAACCTCTCGTGGGCGCCTGGCGTGCGCAGCAAACTCCGCGATGAGGCGGCGCGTCACAGCAGGTGAGAGCAGCGCATCACCCGCTGCCACGACGCGGACAGCCCGGATGAGCTCGGCTGCGTCGGTGTCCTTGACAAGGAATCCGGCGGCGCCGGCCCGCAGGCCTTCGAAGATGTACTCGTCGATCTCGAAGGTGGTCAGGATGACGACGTGCACGCCGGCCAGTGCAGGCTCGCTGGCGATGCGCCTAGTGGCCTCGATCCCGTCCAGCACCGGCATCCGGACATCCATGAGCAGCACGTCAGGCTGCACGCGAACGGCAAGGTCGACCGCCTCCGCGCCGTTAGCGGCCTCGCCCGCGATCTCCATGTCGTACTCGGCGGCCAGCAGCGCCGCGAAGCCGGCCCGGACGAGCTCCTGGTCGTCGGCCAGGGCGACCCGGATCACTGGGCCGACACCGCAACTACGAGCGGCAGCCACGCCCGGACGCGGAACCCGCCATCGGATCGCGGCCCTGCCGCCAGAGTCCCGCCGAGCGCGTTCGCGCGCTCGCTCATGCCGAGGATCCCGTTACCGGCCAGACCAGGCAGACGTGGGCGATGTGACCCGGTCGCTGGGTCGGCGCCAGGCCCGTTCGGCCCGGCGTCGTCGATTTGCACGAGGATCCCGTCGGTCTCGTAGCAGACGAGGACCTCGGCCACCATGTTCGCGCTGTGGCGGGCGGCATTCGTCAGCGCCTCCTGGGTGATCCGGTATGCCGCGAGATCGACGTCCGCAGGCAGATCGCGCCGCAGACCGCGAACCGAGACCCGGACCTCGAGCCCGGCCCGGCCGACGGCAGCGACGAGGTCGTCCAGGCGGTCCAGCCCTGGGCTGGGTGCCCTGGGCGCGGCGTCCCCGTCGGCTCGCAAGACGCCGAGTACCGATGTCAGTTCTGCCAGCGCCTGCCTGCTCACGTCGTGGATGGCGGTCAGCGCTTCCCTCGCGCGCTGCGGCTGGCGGTCCATGAGATGCAGGGCGGAGTTGGCCTGGACGTTGATGACCGAGATGTTGTGCGCGAGCACGTCGTGCAGGTCCCTGGCGATCCGCACCCGTTCATCGCTGGCCTGCCGCCGGAGCTGTTCCTCGCGATTGCGCGCCAGATCGGCCGCGCGCTGCCCGCGCAGGCGAATGAACTCCGCGCAAGCCAGTAGCACGAGCAGCCAGGCGGCGACGCCGAGGGCCACTCCCACGCTGGCGTGGCCACGCCGACCGATCTGCCACAGCGGCCAAAAGCTCGCGAGGTACCCGATGAGCAGCGAGGCGACGGCAGCGGTCCGCTTGCGCGCGATCACCGCGTTGAGGAACGCAGCGATCAGCGCAATCCAGATCATCCCAGCATGTCCGACGGCGCTAGCCCAGATTGTGGCCGCGAGCGCGACCACCAGGACCGCAACCGGGTACCGACGTCGCGCGATCAGGCTGAGGCCGGCGATGGCCAGCAGCAGGTAGTCGGCCCAGCCCGCCCGCGCCGAGCCGTGGTGCCAGGACATGGTCGCGTAGCTCGCGACCAGCTGGGCGGCCGTCACCGCGAGCGCGATCGCCGTATCCGTTGCCCACCGGCGTCGCTGATTGCCGTCAGGACGCGTTCCAGGCAGCGCGAACTTAGTCATGACTAGTTCCGACCGTACGCGAACCAGGCTGGGGACCGCGTCATCCTCCGGTCGACCTTCGGCTTGCGCGACGTGCACCCCAGGTCTACCGCCAGGCCATACTCGTAGCTGAGCGGACCTCAAAAATCGGACCGACAGGCTGACGACGCAAGCGGGGTTCGGCGACCAGCATGGCATTCATGCAGCGCGCTCGCCGACGCGGCCATTGTGGTCGCTGTAGCGGCATCCAGGACTACTCTCGGCAGAGATGTCAGCTAGCCGGGAGAGCCTGATGACTGCGACGCACCCGACGCGCCCGACGCACCCCATCGTGAACCCGCTCAGCGGCGAGCGCATCGTGATCAGGCGCACAGCCGCGGAGACCGGCGGTCAGGTACTCGACTGGGAGCTTCTGCTCGCGCCCGGCGGCAAGGTACCGAGCAGCCACGCCCATCCAGGCCAGCAGGAGATCTTTACCGTGCTTGAAGGCCGGATGAGGTTCCGCGTCGGCTGGCGGCGGATGGTGCTCGCGCCGGGCCAGCGCGTGTGCGTTCCGCCCGGAACGGTGCACCACTTCGCCAACGCCGGGACCGTGGCTGCCAGGGTCGCGGTCGAGTCCCGGCCAGCGCTGCGCATGGAAGAGTTGCTGGAGACCGCGGCCGCGATCGCCCAGGAGCAGTGCGAGGCGGGCCGCGCGCTGCCCCGTCCGATCGAGCTCGCGCTGTTCATGACGGACTTCGAGCGCGAGGTGCGCGCCCCGTTCCTGCCGACAACCGTGGTCCGGCTCGTGATGCGCAGGCTCGCCCGACTTGCGCGGCGGCGCGGACTAGATGCCCGGTACGAGCGCCTGCACCAAAGCCGCCAGGTGCGAGATCGCTCCGCGTTCGGCCGGCCGTAGCGCGCATGCCTGTGATCGAAGTCGAGCATCTCGTCAAGCGCTACCACGGAGCGCGCCGCAACGCCGTCGACGACATCAGCTTCAGTGTGAACAAGGGAGAGTTCTGGTGCATGCTAGGCCCGAACGGGGCCGGCAAGACGACGACGATATCGATCCTCACGACGACGCTCGAGCAGACCTCGGGCGCCGCCAGGATCGGCGGCCGGAACGTATCCGAAGATCAGGCCGGAGTCCGTCAGCAAATCGGGGTGGTCTTCCAGCAGCCCGCCCTGGACCAGAATCTGACTGCCGAGGAGAACCTCCGGCTGCACGCCGTGCTTTACGGCCTGTATCGCTGGCGGCCTTCATACCGGATGATGCCGGCGAGCTATCGGACGCAGGTGCAGGACGTAGCCGGGATCCTCGGCATGTCCGACCTGCTGAGGCAGCCAGTACACAAGCTATCCGGCGGTCAGCGGCGCAGATTGGAGATCGTCCGCGCGCTCATGCATGAGCCGCGGGTCCTATTCCTGGACGAGCCGACCGCCGGCCTGGATCCGCAGAGCAGGCGCAGCCTCTGGGCACACCTGACGCAGGCGCGCGCCCGCCTGGGCACGACTATCGTGCTGACCACGCACTACCTCGAGGAAGCCGAGACCGCCGACTCGGCCTGCGTGCTGGTGAACGGAACGATAGTTGACCGCGGCAGCCCGGCCGAGCTGAAACAGCGCCAGGGTGCGCAGTCGCTCGAGGAGGCTTACCTTGCCCTGCTCGATCCGGACCAGCCGTGCGATACGGGCTGACCGGGCGACTCGCCCGCCCGGCGCGCGCGCCGACGGCGGTGCTGCCACGCCGCGCGAGTGCGACAGACCGGGCCGTACGCGAGCTGAGCGCACTGCTGGCGATAGCGCAGCGCGACGTGACCAAGCTTCTGCGGGACAGGCCGCGCCTGGCCGTCAACCTTGCCTTCCCCGTCCTGCTGATCGCGGGCCTCGGTGGTCTGCTCCAGGCCACCGTCGGCCGCGTCACGGGGCTCAGCACGATCACGTTGTCGTTCACGGGTGTATTCGCGGCCAGCCTGTTCCAGTCGTCGGCAGCCGGGATGATCTCGATCGTCGAGGACCGGGAGAACGACTTCTCACGGGAGCTCTTCATCGCCCCGGTTTCCAGGCTCACCCTGCTTGCCGGGAAGATCACCGGCGAGAGCGTCGTGGCATTGTGCCAGGGCACGTGCATTACAGCGTTCGCTGTCGTGATCGGCGTCCGCATGACGGGCTGGCAGGTGGTGGGCCTTGCTGTTACTGGCGTCGGTTGCTGCCTCCTCGGCGCCGCGTTCGGCCTGGCGACCATCGCGGCCTTGCCCAACCAGCGTTCGGCGATGCAGATCTTCCAGTTCCTGATCATTCCGCAGTACGTACTCGGCGGCGTGCTGGTGCCGCTTGCCGGAGCTCCCCGCCTGCTTGGCGACCTGGCTTGGGCAATGCCTATGCGCTACTGCGTAGACCTGACCAGGGCAGCCTTCTACGCAGGAAAACCGGGCTATCACCTGGTGGTCACGGGCGGAGTGGCCCTGGACGTTGCCGTGATCGCGGCGCTAACCGTTCTGCTGCTCGCGGCGGGAGCCGCGCTGTTTGACCACCGCGAACGGGTGAGGTAATGACAGGTCGTCAGCCACCCAGCACGCGGGCGAATGCCGCCAGGTAGCTGTCGTCGCCCTGCTGGCGCCGCTTCAGCCAGTATTCGGCACCCCAGAACAAGTAGGCCCACAACCCATCCGGCCCGCCGAGCCGCATCCCGGCGTTGTAGTTGTCGATGACATGCTCGGGCAGGCAGCTATACATGCCGCGGGCTGCCGGGCTCGGTGGCGTCGTGACCGTCTCCCACGGTTCGGCCTGGCCCTCGGCGATCATCAGACGCCGGCCCGAACCGGCCACCGCGGCGCGCAACCTGCTGCCCGCTCGTCGCTGCCAGAGACTCTTCGAGCCGGCCAGGTAGGCGGTCAGCGGGCCGAGAGTCGCGAGTCCGTGCCGTGGATAGAAGTCAACGCCCACAATGTCGGCCAATTGTTCGGCAGCTGCCAGCGAGTCGCCCTGGTCCCTGGTTCGCCACCGCTGCTGGAGCCGCACCGGGGCGGACGTAGCGAGGAACCCGTTCTGCATAACTGGCCTGCCAGGATCGGCGGCCCTGACCGCCGCCGTCTCTGCCGCGACGAAGTCGACGGCTAGCCGCCATGAGTGCTCCATGCCGAGCGGATCGACGGCTTCATGCTCCACCTGCCAAGCCACGATCGCGGGATGCGACCGGTACCGCGCGACGATTCTGGATACAAATGCTGTGGCCGCGTCGAGCAACTGCGGGTGGTTCCGGGGGCCGATCAGTTGTCCTTCCGGCAGGGGGGCCGCCAGGTGGTGCGGCGGGACGAAGAATTCGGGATAGCCGAACGCTTTGACGGCCCCGACGCAGAGGAGGATCTTCTTGCCCGCCTGGGCTGCCGCCTCGATCTGATAGTCGAGGACGCTAGTGTCAAGACTCCCGTCACTGCGCTCAACCTGATTCCAGTACGCGGCAAGCCGGATCAGCTGGAACGGATACGGCAGCAGCTCGGCCAGGGCCTGCCTTGGATCGAGGCCCAGGGCGCTGGCCTGCAGGGGGCGGAAGCTGATCCCGAGCATGGCAGTGCCGGGCGACTCGACAGGCAGCTCCGACCACGCGCCGGTAAGCCGCTGGCTGGCTCTGGCGATCCTGATCTCGGGGAGCACGGGAATCGCGAGCGCTGCCGCCTTAACTGCGGCGCCGGGCCGGGCATAACGTTTTCTACCCCCGTTGCCCGCCGGCGCTGGCGACGTTGACGTCATCGGGCGGCCTGCACGGCGCTTGCCCGCTCGCGCAGGACGGCCAGGCTCCCGACGAGGCCGGCCACATCGGCAGCGGCATCCGGCCTCGCGAGCGCCTTGCTGCCGACGGCCAGTGCCCGCAGCGCAGCGGGGTCTTCGCGCAGCTGCGCCAGCTCGCGCAGCATGCCGCGGACTCCGCGGGCATACCGGCCAGCGCCTGCCCCCACCACGAGGTTGGCATTGCCGCGCTCCTGGCCGGGCAAATGCGAAGTCAGCAGCAGCGGGACAGCCACGCACGCCGCCTCAGCAATGATGCCGGGGCCGGCCTTAGTCACCACAACATCGGCGCAACGCAGCCAGTCGGAGATATTGCCCACGAACCCGAGCACCGTGAGTTGGCCGCGGGCCTGCCCCAGTCGCGCGTTCAGCTTGCGCAGCAGGGGGCCGTTCCGGCCGCAGACTGTCACTACATGCACGTCATCGAACTGCCGCAAGATCGCGGCTGTGCGCCTGGCCAAGCCGCCGCATCCCTCGCCGCCTCCGGTCAGCAGGACCACGAAGCTGGCGGGTTCCAGTCCGAGCGACTGGCGGAGCGAAGCGCGCCCGTCCCGCGATAGCACCCGGCGGTCGCTGCCGGCTTCTACCGGCAGCCCGGCGTCGACGCACCTGGCCGACGGAATACCTGCTGCCTCGCATCTGCTGCGACCGGCTGCCGTAGGCACTGCAACCAGATCAGCGACTGGGGATAGCCAGGACGCATGGAGGGCGACCAGATCGGTGACGACCGTGACCACCGGCGTAGCGCTGTCTGGTCCGAGCGGTAGAGGTCTGCCCCGCGCCGCCCGGATCGCGGCCCGGCCTGTCAGCGGGTGACAGGACACAATGACGTCGGCGGCCGTTGCCGTCATGGCCGACGCGACAGGACCGTCGGCCAACGCGAACACCGTCCGCCACAGGACGGCCATGGCTAGCCGCGAGTTACTGATGTAGTAGGCAACCCCCCATGCCCAGGGCGCCCAGCGGACAAGTGGCCCGTACAGCGCCGCCAGGCAGCGCAGCGGCCAGGCGGCGCCGGGCCCGGCCAGCGGATCACAGGTCACGGGCCGGAAGGTAGGCCCGTACTTGGCCGCCAGCTCCCCAATAATTGCCTCGGCCGCCCGGCGGTGTCCGCCGCCGGTATCGGAGACAAGGAACAGCACGGTGAGCCCTCCAGGCGACGTCGCGCGTTCCGGGCTAGCCGGAATTGCAGCAACCGACTTCCCCCGGCCAGGACCATCCCGGCCCACCAAGGCAGCCCGGACGGACCGCGACGCGGTCCAGTAGCGTGTCACAGCACCCATGGTGGCCTACTCCGGACCTAGTAGTCGTCAGCCTCAGAGACAGATCTCGCTGCTCCTCTGGACGACAGCACCGCCAGATCCTGAACCCCCTAACGCATGAGCACTTGGAATGTCTGCAGGCTGGGGTCGGCCGCGTACGCGATGCGGCCACCGTCGGCCGCCACCTCACGCAGCGCGTCGACGGCGGCCGCAGTGATCAGCTCGCCAGGCGCCAGCACCGGAACGCCCGGTGGGTAGGGCGCGATCAGCTCGGCGCTGACCCGGCCGATGGCCGCGGCGGCCGGCACGGTCTCGTTCGGCGCGAAGAACGCCTCACGCGGCGCGAGCACCGTCTGCGGCTCGACCGTCCAGGAGGCGGCGGTCACCACATGGCGCGGCATGGCCCGATGCCGCTCGATCGCGTCGATGAGGACCTCGGTGAAGGCAGCGATCTGGTCCTCGTCGTCGGCGATCGTCGGGATCGGGATCACGGTGTCACGATCGGCCATCTCCACCGGCATCCCAGCAGCGATGATGTCCGCCTCCACCCTGTTCCCGTGCGCGCCAGTGGCCGCTAGCAGGACGACCAGCTTGGTCGGCTCGACTCCCGGCCCGTCCAGCACGTCCACGCCGGGTACCTCGCGCAGCCGCTTGCGGGCAGCGGCCACGCCCCGGATCAGGCGCCCGCACAGGCGCTCGCCGTCGGCCGCCAGCAGTGCGCGTGCTGCGTCGATGCTCGCCATGATCGATCCGGTCGGGCTGGTCGTGTGCGTCGCCTCGAACGCCCGGTCCAGCCGGGCCGCGGCCAGGAGCTCCGTCCGAGCGAGCGCCAGCGCACCCTGGGTGTAGGCGGGGAGCGCCTTGTGCGCGCTGGTCACCATCGCGTCCGCGCCCGCCGCGATCGCATGTGGCGGCAAGTCGGGGTGGAAGCCTAGGTGCGCCGCCCAGGCCGCGTCCACGATGAGCGGCACCCCCGCCTCATGGGCGGCCGCGGCGTGGCCGGCCAGGTCGCTAATGGTGCCGACATACGTTGGGTCGCCGAGGAAGACGGCGCAGGCCGCCGGGTGCGCCGCCAGCGCGTCCCGCACCGTCTGCACCGCGACACCGGCTGGCAGCCCGGATGCGGGATCGATCTCCGGCCGGACCCAGACCGGCCGCAGTCCCGCGAGCACGAGCCCGAGCAATAGCGACCTGTGCAGCGTCCGGTTGATGATCACTTCCTGGCCGGGCTGGCCAACCGCGAGCGCGAGCGCCTGGTTGCCGTGCGTCGACCCGGCGACCGAGAACCGGCACCAGTCAGCACCCCAGAGCGCCGCCGCCCGGCCCTCGCACTCCACCCGCAGGTTGTCAGCGTGCTTGATCGTGTCGAGCCCGCCGTAGAACGGCGCGTCGCCCGCGACTACCGCACCGACGAGATCCTGCCGCTGCTTGTGGCCAGGCACGCTCATCGGCAGCAGCCCGCCAGCCTCGGCTTGCCGGGTGAAGTCCAGCCAGGCCGCCAGCATCGGGGCGTCGGCGCGCAGGCCGAGCGGGTCGCGCGGATCAGTTGGGAGCGCAGTCACCCGCTTAGTGTGCCGGACCGGCGCGACCTGCGGGCGGCCCGGCCGCGACGAAATCCTCCACTTCGGCCGCGGCCTGCCCGACCCCGAAGCCCTCGAGCAGCCACGTCACTCCCGCCTCGCCCAGCCCGGTCACGACAGCGGCGCGCGCCGCCGCGTCCAGCCGGTGCAACGAGCAACGAACAACCACATCAAGGGAACGGGGTGCGCCCAGGTCAGTCAGCTCAGCTCGAAGCGCGGTCAGGTCGGCAAGAGGAGGCGGCGCCGGGATGTCGTCCCCGGCCGGAAAGATCGGGAAGCAGCCCTGCAAGCGGGCCGCCCGGACGAGAGGCCTCTTGTTCGGCCACCGGACCGCGGCCCAGATCGGCACGGGGTCCTGGACTGGCCGTGGCAGCAAGGGCTCGGCGTCGATGACATGCCGGGCCCCGCGGAAGCTGACCGCGTTCCCGGCCAGGAACTGGATCAGGACGTTCAGCGACTCATCGAGCAGTTCGCCGCGGGCACGCGGCGACGTCTCCTCACCGAACGCGCTGAACTCACGCCAACCGTCGTCGCCGAGGCCGATGCCGACGACGAGGCGGCCGCCGGACAGCTGGTCCAGGGTGGCGATCTGCCGGGCCAGGACCCAGGGCCGTCGGCGCGCGAGCGGAGTGACCATCGCGCCGATCCGGATGCTCGATGTCGACAGCGTGATTGCCGCCAGTGCCGTCCAGGCCTCGGCTACCGCCATGCCGGGCGGCCCGTACATGTGATCCCAGATGAAGAAGCCGTCCCAGCCAGTCCGCTCAGCCGCGGCGGCTAGCTCGGCGGTCCGCCGAACGTCAGCGAAGTCCGCGAAGGGCGGCAGGTAGATCCCGTGCTTCACGGATGTCTACCTCGCGTTATCGGTTGCATGCGTGTAGAACCGGGCCGTCGACTGCGGTAGCGGCGAGTTGCCCAGGATCAGGTCGGCCGACTTTTCGGCGATCATCATCACCGGAGCATAGATGTTGCCATTGGTGACGTACGGCATGACCGAGGCATCGACGACCCGCAAGCCCTTAAGTCCGTGCACCTGCATGGTGTCCGGGTCGACGACCGCCATCGGCCCAGTGCCCATCGCGCACGTGCAGGACGGGTGCAGCGCGGTCTCGCCGTCGCGCCGAACCCACTCGAGGATCTGCTCGGGCGTCTGCACGCCGGGTCCAGGCGACAGCTCACCCGCGTTGAACGGGTCCATAGCGGGCTGGGTCAGGATCGTGCGCGCGACGCCGATCGCCTCGGCCCATTCGCGCCGGTCCTGATCGGTCGACAGGTAGTTGAACCGCAGAGCCGGCTTGACGGCCGGGTCGGCCGACGTGATGCGCACCGAGCCGCGGGCATCGGAGTTCATCGGGCCGACGTGGACCTGGTACCCGTGGCCGCCGGCCGGCGATGAGCCGTCGTAGCGGACGGCGATCGGCAGGAAGTGGAACATCAGGTTCGGGTAGGCGACGTCGTCGTTGCTGCGCGCGAAGCCACCACCCTCGAAGTGGTTGGTCGCGCCGGGGCCGCTGCGCAAGAACAGCCAGCGGGCGCCGACTAGCGGCCGGTTGCGCCACTTGAGCGCCGGGGCTACCGACACGGGCTGCTTACAGCCGTACTGGACGTAGACCTCGAGATGATCCTGCAGGTTCGCCCCGACGCCGGGCAGCTCGTGACGAACTTGCACGCCGGCGGCTGCGAGGACGTCCGGGTCCCCGATCCCGGAGACCTGCAGCAGTTGCGGGCTGTTGATCGCCCCCCCGGACAGGATGATCTCGCCGCCGCGCGCCGTCTGCTGCGCACCGCTATGCCGGTACTCGACGCCTATGGCCCGGCCGTCCCGGAGCGTGATGCTGGTGACGAACGCGCGGGTGCGCACGGTCAGGTTGGGCCGCCGCAGGACGGGATGCAGGTAGGCGCGCGCGGCGCTCAGGCGGCGGCCGCGGTGCAGGTTCCGGTCGAACGGCGCGAAGCCTTCTTGGCGATAGCCGTTGACGTCGTCGGTCAGCGTGTAGCCAGCCTGCTGCGTGGCCTGGAAGAACGCACGGAAGAGCGGGCTGTCGGCGGGTCCGCGCTCGAGCACGAGCGGTCCGTCACCGCCGCGGAACTCGTCGGCTCCGGCGAGGCACGTCTCCATCCGTTTGAAGTACGGCAGGCAGTGCGAATAGTCCCAGCTGGCCATGCCGGGCTCTGCCGACCAGCGGGCGTAATCGAGCGGGTTGCCGCGCTGGAAGATCATGCCGTTGATGCTGCTCGAGCCGCCGAGCACCTTGCCCCTGGCGTGGTAGATACGACGGCCGTTCATGAACGGCTCGGGCTCGGACTCGTACTGCCAGTCGTAGAACCGGCTGCCGATCGGGAACGTCAGCGCGGCCGGCATGTGGATGAAAACATCCCACTTGTAGTCGGGACGCCCGGCCTCCAGCACCAGCACGCGGTTGGCCGGATCGGCCGACAGCCGGTTGGCTAGCGCGCAGCCGGCCGAACCACCGCCGACGATGATGAAGTCGTAACTCGCTTCGCTGGCCGCCATAACGCCGTGCTCACCGCCATTTCGTAGTGAGCGATGATAGCGCGACACGGACTATCTACGACCAGCACCGAGCGCTCCCGCGCAGCGCCCTCATAGGGCGTCAAGGTGGATGTGACGCCCTTCATAGGGCAGCAGATCCACCCTCACGCCCTTTGGAACGGCGAGCGCCGCGCCGAACGACGCCTGACCTACACGCGCGGGGCGCCGCGGTAGGTGCCGAACGACCAGCGGTTGCCTTCGGGGTCGCGGACCGCGAAGTCGCGCGACCCGTAGTCGGTGTCATGCAGGCCCATGAGGATCTCGGCGCCGGCCGCCGTGGCGCGCGCGAACAACGCGTCGGGCTCGTCGGTGACCACGTAAGCGCCGAAGCCGCCCGGCGTGAACGCCCAGATGTCGTCGGGGTCGGAGTCACGAACGGAGCCGAGCATGATGCCGCCGCCCGGCGGCCACGCCAGCTCGGCGTGATGGACCTGGTCGCCCTCGCCGTAGACGACGGTCTCCTCGAAGCCGAAGCCGTCGACGAGGAACCGGATCAGGGCGCGAGCGTCGCGCGCCCACAGCGTCGGCCATACCTGCGGTGCAGGAGTCTTATCGTTCATGCGGCCAGGCTCGCAGCCGTTACGCAGCCGTGGCTTGGACGTTTCGGAACTCCTCGGCGAGCCATCTCGTCGGCGAGCAGCCAGCGATGATGCCGAATTCGCGGTCGAGGTGCGCCTGATCGAAGTAGCCAAAGCGGGCCGCCAAATCGGCCAGACCGAGCGGCTGGCCCGCGGCCGCACGGCGCTGGAGCGCGTGCCTCGCCCGGTCGAACCGGATGATGCGACCGGCGGCCTTGGGCGCCAGGCCGGTCTCCGCGCGGAACCGGGCCCGCAGGTGCCGGTCGCTCCAGCCGGTCTCGGTGGCCAGCGCGCTGACGGAGACCGTGCCGCCCGTGCGGAGAAGGTGCCGCCAGGCGTAGCTGATCTCGGCGCTGACGCCGGTCCGCTCGTCGGCGCGCCCCAGGCGCGCGAGCAGGGCCTGGTCCAGGATCGCGAAGCGCTCGTCCCAGCCCGCCGCGCACCGGAGCCTGTCCTGGATCTCGCTCGCCAGCGGGCCGAGGACGTCGTCAGCTGGCACGTCCCACTCGGCTAGCTCGCCAGCCGGAACGCCAAACAGGGCCTTGCTGGCCAGCGGGCTCACGTCAAGCTGAATGCCGGACTGGCGCCCGTCATGCGTGATGATCGCCGGCGATGTATGCAGCCCGCCGACGATGGTCGCAAAGATCCCCGGTGGCTGCGCCGGATCGGGGTGGGCGGCTAGGACAAGCGGCTCGTCGAGCGTGAAGATCAGCGTCAGTGACGGCGACGGCAGGCCGCGGTGACGCGCCGGCTCGACGCCAGCCTGCCGGAAGCCGACATAGGAGTCGACGAAGCCCCGCAGCCCTTCGGCCGGAGCGCGCCAGGCGCTCTCGTTCACGAGCACCCCGGCGGCTCCGGCGCTGGCAGGCTCGCTCATGCGTCCATTGTCCATGACCAGCGCAACTCGCGCCGGTGCCAGCCTCCGCACCTCAATAGTGACGCGATCGTAATTCGATTAGTCTTTCGAATAAGTTGTATATTTGATATGCTGTTCGAAAGTGTGAATAGCATCGCGCCGTGACTAATTACGAGCCGAGCAATACCGCGGAGCCCAGCAATACCGCGGAGCCGAGCAATACCGCGGAGCCGAGCAACACCGCGGAGCCGAGCAACACCGCACTGACCGCGGCGGCGGCTCGAGCCGCCCACCTGATCGTCGACGAATCCCCCTTTATCTTTTCTGACACGTGCGCAGCCGCCCTGCTCGGCGAGCGCGCGGACGAGCTGCTCGGCTATCACCGGCAGCACAGCACTCACCCGATCCTGGCGGCGGCCCGCGCCCAGGTGATCTGCCGGAGCCGGTATGCCGAGGATCGGCTCGCCGCCGCAGCGGCCCGCGGGGTGCAGCAGTACATCGTGCTGGGCGCGGGCCTGGACACTTTCGCCTTCCGGTCGGCGCTGAACTTTCGTACCTTCGAGGTCGACCACCCCGCCACGCAGAACTGGAAACGGGCCGCGGTGGCGGCAGCCGGACTTCGTATGTCGTCGGAGGTCGTCTTCGTCCCCGCCGACCTCGCCGCCGGATCGGCGGGCACCGGCTCGCTGGCTAGCGCGCTGCGTGCGGCCGACTTCGACTTCAGCGAGCCAGCCGTGATCAGCTGGCTCGGCGTGCTGATGTACCTCGATCGCTCCAGTATCAGCCAGACGCTCGCGGTGCTGGCCGGCTGCGCGCCCGGCACGGAACTCGTCGCCGATTACATGCTTCCGGCCGGCCTGCGGGACGAGGCCGGCGACCGGTACGTCGAGCAGGTCGGGTCTGCTGCCGCGCAACGCGGCGAGCCGTGGCTGAGTTTCTTCGCGCCCGAAGAGATGACCGTCTTGCTCACCGAGCACGGCTTCGGCGCGATCACCCACGTGCGGCAGCGCGACGCAATCCCGGCGGAGCTCTGGCAGCGGACCGATGCGTTGCGGCCGACCGAGCTATCTATGATCGCGTGCGCTCGGCTCGCCGGCGCATAACCGCACAGCCGCAGTACAGTCGCTGCGTGCAGTTCGAGCCGCGCCTGCGCCAGGGCCTCCACGACGGCAGCATCACGGTTGCGTTCCGCCGGTGGCGCCGCAGTCAGGTCGTAGCCGGTCACCAGTACCGCACCGGCCAGGGCATGGTACTGGCCGAAGCCGTCGACATCATCACTCCAGCTGACATCACGCCAGCGCTTGCGCGTGCGGCCGGCTTCTCGGATGTGGCCGCCGCGGTAGCCGACCTGCGAGGTGACCCCGACCTGCCGCTGTACTGCGTGCGGTTCCGCGCGCTGACGGGCCCGGATCCGCGGGACGAGCTGGCCAGCACAGCGACGCTGACCGACGACGAGGCGGCGGCCATTGCCTGCCGGCTGGCCAGGATGGACGCGGCGAGCAAGCGCGGCCCGTGGACGGCCGCGGTGCTGGCGCAGATTGCCGAGCGCCCCGCCGTATCGTCGGTATACCTGGCCGAGGCCCTCGACTGGGAGCGCTTCGATTTCAAGCTCCACGTGCGCCGCCTCAAAGCGCTCGGGCTCACCATCAGCCTCGATGTCGGCTACCGACTGTCGCCCCGCGGCGCCGCGTACCTGGCCAGTCCGGCATTCAGCGCCAGTACCTGAGCCCACGCGAGTCGGCGGGGCAAGATCCGGCGGCGGCGAACCCACGCTGGCCGCCCGCTTACTCGGCGACGCTGTCGATCGGTCGCCCGCGTCGCCGAGGGTGGCGAGGTCCTGAAGCGGGTCGAGCTGCCCGAGGGCCGGGCCCCGTTTGCGCTGATGCTCGGCGGGTCAGACCGGCGGACGCTGTTCATATGCACAGCAGAATGGCGCATGGCCGACGACTACGTCGTCAATCTCGGTCGGCTGACCAACGGACCCCGCACCGGAGAGATCCTGACCCTCCCGGTCTCCGTACCCGGCGCCGCCCGACCATGACCCACGCAGCCGACGAAGCGGCTCGCTAGTAGCCCGCGGCCGGGTCGACCACGCCGACGAGGGGCTGCCCGGCGGCGAATCTGGCCACGTTGTCCTGGATCCGGCGCGCGAGCGGGCGTTGGATCATCTCCAGCGTGTCGGCAGTGTGCGGCGTAATGATGCAGCGTGGCTGCGCCCACAGCGGATGACCATCCGGCAGCGGCTCGGGATCGGTGACGTCCAGGCCGGCGCCGGCAATGGCACCGCTGTCGAGCGCCGCGACGAGCGAGTCGGTGTCGACGTGCCGGCCGCGGGCGACGTTGATGAGCCAGCTCTCGGGCCGCATAACGGCGAGCTGCGCCGCCCCGATGATGCGCTCCGTCTCGGGGGTCAGCGCCAGCGCGAGGAACACGACCTTGGCGTCCGCGAGCGCATCGCTTAGGCAGTCGGTCGGCACGGTGCGCGCTGCACCCGGCACCGGATCGGCGGTGCGGCGGACTACCGTCGCCGTGACCCGGAAAGGCGCGAGCAGGTCGAGCAGACTGGCGGTAATGCCACCGCCCCCGAGGATCGTCACGCGCTCCTCGTACAGAGATTCGCCGCCTGACTTGCCCCAAGAGCGCGCCACGATCCGCTCGGGCAGCACCCGCAGGCCGGCCAGCGCGAGCATCAGAGCGTGCTCGGCCACCGGCTCGGCGAAGGCGCCCTTCGCGCATGTCCACATCGCGGCCGGGCTGAGCAAGCCGGCCGCCGCGACGAGTTCAACTCCGGCCGAGGAGAGCTGAACCCACCGTGCGCCGGTCTCTTCGAGAGCGCCGCGCAGTCCGTCGGTGTCCCGCGATGCCAGCCAGACGAGTCCGTCAGCCGTCCGGTCGGCGGTCACTAGCTCGCCACCGCCCGCGAGGACGGCTTCGACAGCGAACTCTTCGCGTTTTGGTCCGATGGCAATAAGCGGTGTTGTTGTCACGATCGCCGACATTAGTCCTGCGCGGATCCGTGATCGGGGCGACCCTCGCTGGCATCGCCCGGCACCAGGCTGGCATCGCCGGGCGCCAGGCTGGCATAGCGGGCTCGCAGCTGGGCGAGCGCAGCGGGGACGAGCTCGCCGAGGATCCGCAGCCTCGCCAGCCCGCCGTCGGGATAGACCTCCAGCCGCGCGTGCGTAGCGGGCTGTCCCGCCGCGACGAGGAACCGGTGCCTCGTATCGGGCTGCAGGCGGGTTCGCGGCAGTGCCTCACGCCAGTCGTGGGCCGCGTCGGCCGCCGCCAGCAGTCGAGCCCAGCCTGGCGCGTTCCCCACGAAGTACGAGGTATCGATCTCCACTTCCCGGATCAGCCCGACGCCCGCCAGCGCGAATGTCGCATAGTCGAGGCCTCCGTCCCGTCGTCTGGCGTTCTCCCAGCCATCGGCCATGCTGGCCGCACGGCCCGGCATGATGAGGTTCACGGCCGATGAATAGAACGCGTCCGAGCAACCGGTTAGCCGCCCGCCGTTCTCGAGCGCGGCCAGGTCGATCGTGCCGTCCAGGAACGCGGGATCAGGTACCGGCTCGCCGTGGACCCGCAGCCTGGCCACGCCGCCGTCGGGATAGATCGACAGGCGCACATGGGTCCAGCGGCGATCGCTGGTCACCGGGTACACGTTCACGACGCCGCCCGCCGCAGCGGTCCGGTCGACTAGCGAGTGCCAGGCCATCCCGGCCAGCTCAGGCGGCGAGGGGTAGCCGCCCGCAGCGATCGCCTCCAGCGACACCTGCGGCGGGTAGTTGCCCAGGAAAAACGAGGTGTCGACGACGACGCCGCGCACCACTCCGGGCAGTCCGAGCCGGATGATCGCGTGATCGTGGCCGGGATCGCGCCGGCGCCGCGTCTCCCAGCCGTCGTAGACCTTTCCCTTGTGGCCGAACTCCCCCGCCGCGAAGACCGGCGGCGCGGCCTTGATCAGGTTCTCCTTCTCCGCGAAGAGCTCGTCGCTGGCGCAGACGACGCTGCCGCCAACCCGCCGCGCGGCCAGGTCGGGTAGCAAGGTGAAATCCGGCAGCCCGGTGACGCCAGGCAGCCCGGTAACGTCAGGGCCGGTCACAGCAGTTCTCCGCGCGGTGCCCGGACCGCGGCCTCAGTGCCCGAGAACACTTCCTGCCCCCGCAGCCAGGTATGCCTGACGACGCCGGCGAGCCGCTGGCCGAGATAAGGCGTGAGCTTGTGCCGGTGGCGCAGCAGGCCTGGCTCGACGATGAATTCAGCGTCCGGCGCGAACGCGACCAGGTCGGCGTCACGGCCGACGGCGATCGCGCCCTTACTGGTCAGGCCCGCGATCTTCGCTGGTGCGACCGCCATCCAACGGACGAGATCAGCCAAGGTACAACCCCGTTCCCGGCCGTATGTCCATACCACCGGCAACGCGAGCTGAACGGATGAGATGCCACCCCAGGCCGCGCCAAAATCACCGTCGGCAAGCTGCTTCAGCTCCGCCGGGCAGGGCGAGTGATCCGACACCACACAGTCGATCATTCCCGTGCGCAGGCCGTCCCACAGTTGCTCACGGTTGGCGCGCTCCCTGATCGGGGGGCAGCACTTGAACTGGGTAGCGCCCGCCGGGACATCCTCTGCGGCGAGCGCCAGGTAGTGCGGGCACGTCTCGGCCGTGATCCGCACGCCGTCAGCTCGCGCTGCGGCGAGAAGCGGCAAGGCCGTCGCGCTCGATACATGCAGAATGTGGATCCGGACGCCCGTCCGCCGGGCTACCTCGATTACGGCTCTGATTGCGGCCGTCTCCGCCTCGGCCGGCCGGGACAACAGGAACGTTGCATAGTCGGGCCCGCCCGGCTGGCGTGCCCGGTCAATGCGGCTGGCGTCTTCTGCGTGAACCAGCAGGACACTGCCGAGGTCGGCGAGCTGGCGGGCGGCGCATTCGAGCCCGGCTGCGTCCAGCGGCGGGAATTCGGGTACGCCCGAATCGACCAGGAAGCACTTGAAGCCGAGCACGCCCGCCGCGTGCAGGCCGGGCCGGTCCGCCTCGTTACGCGGCACGGCACCGCCCCAGAAGCCCACGTCGACATGAGCCTGCCCGCGGGCCGCGGCCCGCTTCAGCTCTAGTGCCGCAGCGTCCGTGGTGGGCGGCAGGCAGTTCAGCGGCATGTCGACGATCGTCGTGATGCCGCCGGCCGCCGCCGCCAGCGTGGCGGTCGCGAACCCTTCCCAGTCGGTCCGCCCCGGCTCGTTGACATGCACATGCGAGTCGACAAGGCCGGGCAGCAGCACCTCATCGCCAGCAAGGTCGACCACGGGCACCCCAGGGAACAGGTCGGCCGGGCGGGCGTCGTAGGGCAGGACGCCGCTTATCGTCCCGTCCCTTACGGAGATAAGGGCGGGAACGGGCCCGTCCGGCGTGATCACCTGCCTGGACCGGAGCAGCAGCTCGGGCCGGTCAGAACCCAGCTCTGCCATCATGTGCCGGTGATGTGCTCGGGCTTGATCGGGATCCGCGTCAGGTCCAGGCCGGTCGCGGCCCGGATCGCCGCCGCGATCGCCGGCCCGGAGGAAATCGTCGGCGCCTCGCCGACGCCACGCAGGCCGTAAGGCGCGTTCGGGTCTGGATACTCAAGAACGTCGATCGGCATCGGCGGCATGTCGAGGATTGTGGGGATCAGGTAGTCGGTGAATGAGGGATTGCGGATCAGCCCGTCGCGGACCTGGATCTCCTCCATCACCGCTAGCCCCAGTCCCTGCGCGCTGCCGCCCTGGATCTGGCCGAGCACCGCATCCGGGTTGATGGCCTTGCCGACGTCCTGCGCGCACGCCAGCTCGACGACCTTAACCAGGCCTAGCTCCGTGTCGACGTCGACCACCGCCCGGTGCGCGGCGAACGCGTACTGCACGTGCGCGAAGCCTTGCCCGGTCTCCGGATCGACTGGGAATGTCCGCCGGTGCCGCCACTGCACCGTCTCCTCGATGGCGTCCCGGCCTAGCAGCTCGGCCAGCGAAGCGATCCTTCCCTCGCGGTCGGAAACGACCTCGCCGTCGGCGAGTCGCAGGTCCGGCACAGTACGGCCGAGCCAGCGCTCCGCCAGCGCAAAGACTCGCTCCCGAATCTGCTGGCAGGCCGCCTGCACTGCGCCGCCGGTGACGTAGGTCTGCCGGGACGCTGAGGTGGACCCGCCAGAGCCCACGGAGGTGTCCTTCGGATTGGTCACGACGTCCTGAACCCCGAGTTCGGTGCGGCAGATCTGCTGCTCGACCGTGACCAGGCCCTGGCCAACCTCGGCCGCCGCAGTATGAACGGTCACTGTCGGCTCGCCTCCGGATAGCTCCAGCCGGACGCGGGCGACGGAGTAGTCGTCATAACCCTCGGAGAAGCCGACGTTCTTGTACGCGACGGCGTAGCCGACTCCGCGGACAACTCCCTCGCCATGCGTGGTGTTCGCAACGCCGCCAGGAAGCTCCAGCAGGTCGTATCCGGTATCGGCCAGGTTCGCCACCGGCTGTGTTTCCTTGGGCAGCGGCCTGGCTTGTACCAGCTTGAGGAGCTCGGCGACCGGCGCCGGACTGTCCACGATCTGGCCGGTCGGCGCCTCGCTACCAAGGCTCATGCCGTTGCGGCAGCGGAGCTCGACCGGATCCAGCCCGAGTTCGCCAGCAAGCTTGTCCATCTGCGCCTCATACGCGAATGCGGCCTGCACCGAGCCGAAGCCGCGCATTGCGCCGCAGGGCGGGTTGTTGGTATAGGCGCCATAAGCGTCGACGTGGACGTTCGGCACGACGTACGGCCCGATGCCCATGGTGCCCGCGTTGCCGACGACCGCGGGCGTACTTGACGCGTACGCGCCACCGTCCAGGTAGATCTCAGCCTTGACGTACACCAGGCGGCCGTCGCGGTCCGCGCCATGCTCGTAGCGCATCGTGGCCGGGTGGCGGTGCACGTGCCCGAAGAATGACTCCTCGCGGTTGTAGGACATCTTCACTGGCTTGCCGGTATGCAGCGCGAGCAGGCACGCGTGCACGTGCATGGACAGGTCCTCGCGGCCGCCGAATGCGCCGCCAACGCCGGCTAGCGTCAGCCGGACCTGCTCGGGCGGCAGACCGAGCGCCGCGCATACCTGGCGCTGGTCGACGTGCAGCCACTGCGTGGCGACGAACAGGTCAACGCCCCCCTGGCCGTCGGGCACGGCGAGCCCTGCTTCGGGACCAAGGAACGCCTGGTCCTGCATGCCGACGTGGTAGCTGCCCTTGACCACCACGTCGGCGGCAACTTCAAGTGCGCCCTTGCGCAGCTTGAGATGACGGACCAGGTTGCCCGCAGGATGTACGGCCGGAGCGCCTGGCCGGAGCGCGGCGATGGCATCGGTCACCGGCTCCGTGACGTCGTAGTCGACCGCAATTTTCTTCGCCGCCCGGCGCGCGGTCTCGGGATGGTCGGCAGCGACGAGCGCGACCGGCTCGCCCTGGTAGCGCACTACATCCTCGGCAAGTACGGGCTGATCGGCGTGCTCCAGACCGCACTGGTTAACGCCGGGGACGTCGGCATGCGTCAGCACCGCGTAGACGCCTGGGGTGGCGAGCGCGTCGCCGATACCGATCGACTTGATCCGCGCCGACGGGTGCGGGCTGCGCAGCGTCACGCCCCAGATCATGTCGTCAGTCCACAGGTCGCTGCCGTAGGCAAACTGTCCGGTGACCTTCAGCGTGCCGTCCGGGCGCGCCGGGCTGTCGCCGACGCCTCCCGGCGCGGCGATACGCTCGCTGCCCGGCGTCCTCGTTCCGCCTGGCGACCTCGTCGGAGCCTCCGCCGGGGTTGTCGCTGCCCGTCCGGGCGCAGGGGCAGTCATCGCCGGCCTCCCGCGATGGGCGAGCCAGCCAGGGCGGCGCTGGCACGGCGCGCATCCGCGGCAACCTGCTCTTCATCCACGGTCAACAGCCGATCGTGCTCGACGACGACTCTGCCGTTGACCAACAGCAGCTCCAGCGGTGCCGGCGCACCGAGGACCAGGGCGGCTACCGGGTCGGCGATCCCCGCGTGCGGCAGGGTGTCCAGCCGCCACAGCGCGATGTCCGCGAGCTTGCCTGGCTCTAGCGAGCCGATCTCCGCTTCCCGGCCCAGCACCTGTGCGCCGCCCATCGTCGCCATCTCCAGCGCCTGCCTGACCGTCATAGCTTGCGGGCCGCCCGCCGCCCTGGCCATGAGCGCAGCCTGCCTGATCTCGCCTAGCAGCGAGCCGGCCTCGTTCGAGGCGGCGCCGTCCACGCCGAGCCCGACCGGCACGCTCGCGTCCAGCAGCGCCCGTGCCCGGCAGATGCCGGCGCCGAGCCGGGCGTTGGAGGACGGGCAGTGCGCGACTCCGGTTCCGGTGGCGGCCAGCCTGGCGATGCCAGCATCGGCGAGATGGACGGCGTGGGCGAGCCAGACGTCGTCGCCGAGCCACCCGAGCGAGTCGAGGTACTCCACGGGCGTACAGCCAAACCGCTCCGCGCAGTAGTCGTCCTCGTCGGTGGTCTCGGCCAGGTGCGTGTGGAGCCGGACACCCCTCCGCCGCGCGAGCTCCGCAGCGTCGGCGAGCAACTCGCCGGTGACCGAGAACGGCGAGCATGGCGCGACACCCACCCGCAGCATCGAATCTGACGACGCGTCGTGGAACTGGTCGATTGCAGCCTGCGTCCCAGTCAGGATGTCGTCCAGGGTCTCGACCACCTCGTCTGGTGGCAGCCCGCCGGAGCTGGCACCGAGGTCCATCGACCCGCGAGTCGGATGAAACCGCAGCCCGACCTGCCGGGCGGCCGCCACCGTGGCGCCGAATACGTCCCCGCCCGACCGCGGGAAGACGTAGTGGTGATCCATCGTGGCGGTACACCCGGTCCTGGCCAGCCAGCCGAGCGCCGCGGTGGCGGAGGCCAGCACGAGTTCAGCATCCATCCGCGCCCAGACTGGGTAGAGCTCGGTTAGCCAGCCGAACAGGGTCGAGTCGGCAGCCATCCCGCGCGTGCCCCATTGGTACAAGTGGTGGTGGGTGTTGACCAGACCGGGGGTGGCAAGGCAACCGCGCCCGTCTACCCGCCTGGCCTGCGCGTCCGAGTGCGGGCTGGCTATCGCGTCCGGCAGGTTGCCGGGCCCGACGGCCGTAATCCGGTTGCCCTCGATGACCAGATACCCGGTGGCGTGCTCACTGCGCTGCCCGTCCATGGTGACGATCGCGCAGCCTTCGAAGATCAGCGCGGTCATCCGGCCCCCCCGCGCGGCGGGGCGGCCGCCAACTCTGTAGCCGCGAGCCGGACGGCGTCCAGGATCTTCTCATAGCCTGTGCAGCGGCAGAGGTTGCCCGCCAGCGCCTCGCGAATCTGCAGATCCGTCGGCTCGGCTACCCGGTTCAGCAGGTCGTGCGCAGCGACGATCAGGCCAGGCGTGCAGAATCCGCACTGCACCGCGCCCGCCCGGACGAACGCGTCCTGGACCGGATGCAGCTCGGTGCCACCGGCCAGGCCTTCTACCGTGACGATGCGGCGGCCGGCTGCCTGCCCGGCGGCCACCAGGCACGCGCAAACTGGCACCTCATCGAGATACACCGTGCATGATCCGCACTCCCCCTGCTCGCACGCGTTCTTCGAGCCAGGCAGGCCCATCCGCTCGCGGAGCACGTACAGCAGGCTCTCGCCCTCCCAGACATCGTCGGCTTGCCGCAGCTCCCCGTTCACGGTTGCGGTCACTCGCATGTCACGGTCGCCCTTCCCTGGCGGTGTTCGGTGATTGACGGTAGTCGTGCCAGGCCCAGGCCAGTGTCCGGCGTGCCATCACCTCTAGCGCATGGAGTCTGTATGCCGCGGTCCCGCGCACATCGTCAATGGGCGCCGCCGCCGCCCGGACAAGCGCGCCGAATTCGCGCGTTATTAGCTCGGGCAGCTGGACCTGCGACTCCCACAGGCCTGAGTCGGTCAGTGCGGCGGTTAGGAACCGCTCCGCTTCCGCGGCGCGGCGGGGAGTTGGGGCCGCCGATCCGATGCCGGTGCCGACTTGCTTCCGGTCGGGGTGCAGAGCGAGGCTGAAGGCGGCGACGGCAATGACCATGGCGTTCCGGGTGCCGATCTTGCTGAACTGCTCCGGGCCTGATGGCAGCGGGACATGCACGGCGGCGACAAGCTCATCCGGCGCCAGGGCATTGCGCTTGACCCCGGCGTAGAACTCGTCGGCGGGGATCATCCGGGTACCGCGGACCGACGCGGCCTCGATAGTCGCGCGCGCCGCTAGCAGCGGCGGATGAGCGTCGCCAGCCGGAGAGGCGGTACCGAGGTTGCCGCCCACGGTGGCCCGGTTGCGGATCTGTGGCGAGCCGATAGTTCGGGCGGCCATCGCCAAGCCCGGCAGCTGGACGCCCAGTTCGGTAATGATGCGGCTATAGCTCACGCCCGCCCCGAGCCGTACCTGGCCGTCGATAACCTGCCACTCGGCGAGCTCGGGAATCCTGGTCAGATCCAGCAGCGCGACCGGCCTGCGGGCGTCGAAGTTGAGCTCGACCATGAGGTCGGTCCCGCCTGCCAGCGGCACGGCGTCCGGCGCCTGCGCCCTGACCGCCAGCGCATCGGCCCAGCTGGTCGGCTGAAGAAAATCCACAGCAGCTCCCTAGAACTCCCATCTTGCGTCTGTCGGCCTGCGATGCGCCAGCGTGGCCCCGCCTGACCCACCGGCATCAGCCGGTACCGGCCGCCAACCCACTGCATTGGCCGTGCACCACCCGTCCTCCGGCCATGCCAGGCAAGGGTCAGCGGAGCGTAATGACATTCGCCGTGATCAGGGCCGCGGCATCGGACGCCAGGTACGCGATCACGTCGGCAACCTCGGCCGGAGTGGCCACGTGCACGTGTGTTGGGCTCGAGTCGACGAAACTGCGAACCGCGTCGGTCACCCAGCCCGTGTCGGTGACCGGGGGGTAGACCATATTCGCCGTGATGCCGTACTCGGCCAGTTCCAGCGCTGCCGACATTGTGTAGTTGGTCTGCGCTGCCTTGGCCGCGCCGTATGAGACCTCCTCCGGGAATCCGAGATCGCCGCCAGAGGTCAGCCCGATGATCCGCCCCCAGCCCGCGCCCCTGGCGATATGGCGCCGCGCGAACTCTCCGATCAGCAGGGCAGCAGCCATCGCGTCAACCGTGAACTGCCTGCTCCAGGTATCAGCGGTTAGCGGCTGGAGCGACCGCCCGATGCGGTCGGTGGCACTCGCCCTGAACGTGTCGGCGAGCCATCCGGTCGCGTTGTTGACCAGAATGTCTACCGGCCCGAGCCTGTGTTCTGCCGCGTCGAAGAGCGCGCCGGGCGTCGCCGGATCCGACAGGTCGGCCTCGAAGGCGAGCGCCCGGCCGCCATCCGCGTCGATTTGTGCCACGACGTCATCAGCCGAGCCGGCTCGGTGAGCTCGGTAGGACTGGGGTGTACCTGGGTCGTCTGGGTCGTCCAGCCGCAAGTAGCTGCAGAGCACCGCGCAGCCTCGCCGCGCAAGGGCGACCGCCGTGGCCGCCCCGATGCCGTGGTTGGCGCCCGTCACGATCGCCGTGTGGCCCGCAGGCATTGCCGTCACCTCCGAAAGGTAGTGCGCAGCCGGTTCAGTTCGGCTCAGGCGAACGCCGCCGGCGCGTCCCAGACTGGACCCGCTGGCGGCGCGTCGTCGCGCACGACGGCGCACTGGATCAGGCCGTAGGGCCGGTCATCGGCGTGGAAGACTTCGCCCGGATTGTCCAGCCCGAACGGGGTCAGGTCGACAAGGAAATGGTGCTTGTTCGGCGCCGAAAGCCGGATCTCGGCGATCTCCTCGTGCGCCGCCAGCACGGCGCGCCCCATCTCCCACAGGCTCTGCTGCAGCGCGCGGCTATGGACGGTTGCGAACTGCTCCACCAGGATTTGGTGCACGCTCGCATACGCCGAGCTCCAGTCGACGTCCTGGTGCAAGTAGCGCCACCGGCTAACTAGGGACGTCGCGAGCACCCGGTCATCGGTCTCGGCCAGGGTCGTGTAGTGGTCGCGCAAGAAGCCGGCGAATTCTGATCCTGTCGACTTCAGCAGGACAAGGTCCCGCAGACCGGACAGCACCCAGGTACGCTGGCCGCTGCCCTGACCCTCGACGACGACAGTCGCGGTCCTGATTTCCTGGCCAGCCCTCGCGAACGCATGCGGATGGGCGGCGCCGCCTGCAGTAATCCGCTCCCACCGGTACTCGTCGACGTCGACCCTGGCGGCATGCACCGGCTCGATGTCGTTGGCGAAATGCCGCGCCAGCGCCAGCGCATAGTCCTCGATCTCCCCGACGCCGCGTTCCTTCGCGTAGGCGTAGGCGGTGTTCTTCTGCGTATCGGTCGGCAGTACCAGGGCCTGGTCGCCGGCGAGGTGGGCCGCGGCGAATTCGCCGCGCAAGCAGGTAGAGACGTTCAGGTCGCGGATCTGATGCAGCGGGCCATCGCGGTAGATCCGGACGAGCCTTGTCTCCGCCTTGCCGTACTGGTTCGGGCCGAGCACGATACCCATGTCAGCTCCCCCGATACGTGGAGTATCCAAACGGACTCAGCAACAAGGGCACGTGGTAGTGGCCGCCGTCATCAGCCACCGTGAACGTAACCGTGACCTCGGGGAAGAAGGTGGCCGAGGCGTAGGCCCCGGTATCGAACACGAGCCGATACGTGCCGGGTTCGATCAGCGCTGGACCCAGCTCGGACGCACGACCGCTGGCATCCGTGCTGGCGCGGGCTATCTCGGTGCACCCGGCCGCGTCCATACGCTCGAGCCGGACCGGCACGCCGACTGCAGGCACGCCTCGGGCCGTGTCGAGCACGTGAGTCGTGATCGCGCTCATGCGGGGCCTGCCAGCAGGTGCCGAAGCCTGATTTCGTTGATCTGCCGAAGCTCGGATCGTACGACCCGCCACTCAGTGGCGGTGTCGTTCCACAGCCGGGTACGCAGCAGCGCCAGCAGCTCCGGCCCGGTCCGGCCCGATGCACACACCAGGTAGATGTGCCCGAACTGGCGCTCATACTCCAGGTTGGCCGCAGCCAGCTCGCGGCTCGTCCGCCCATCGGCGGTGCTGACCAGGGCCTGTTCTTGCCGCGACCATGTTGCCGATCGGGCTGGTCTTCCGTCCGAGTCAGGCGACGCGCCGATACGCGGATGTCCGGCCAGTGCCGTCGACAGGTCCGCCGCTGTCATCGCCGAGATGATCTCCGCCGAGAGGCTGATCGCGTCCTGAAAGGTCGCAAATGGTCGGCCCGCGGTCATGCGGTCGACCCACAGCGGCGAGGAACAGCATGCAAGCAGTGCCGCACGCGCAGCTGCCACTGGCAGCTCGTTGAATTGCGTGAGCAAGTCGGTGGCCATGCTGACAATCTCTCGTGGGCGCGGCGCGCACGGCAAGCAACTCGCCCGCCGCCGCGCCACGGACCATCGTCGTAAACTCTGGGAAACCCTGGGCGTGGGCGCGGCCCAGCCGCCCGGACGGCCGGAGGTGACCATGCCACCACGCAGGGGGACGCCCCATCTGCTCGCAGTTGCGCGCGGTGACGAGCCAGCGGACCTGCTGCTCACCGGCGGTCAGGTCTTCGTTCCCGGCACTCGCGAATGGGTGCGGGAGGATCTCGCGATCGCCGACGGAATGATCGCCGGCTGGGGCCCGCGTGCAGCGCGCACTGTCGTCGACGTGTCCGGCGCCGCCCTGACGCCAGGTTTCATCGACGCGCACATGCATCTGGAATCCACCAAGCTGTGGGTGGATGAGTTCGTCCGGGCGGTCCTACCCTTGGGTACCACAGCTGTTGCCGCCGATCCGCACGAGCTGGCGAACGTATTCGGCGTCAGAGGGGTTGGCGCGCTCGCCGCCGCTGCGGCCGACCTCCCGTTCACGTTCGGGATCTGCGCCTCAAGCTGCGTGCCTGCCTCACCATTCGAGAGCCCCGGCGCGCAGGTGCATGCTGCTGAGGTGCGCGAACTGCTGGCCGTGCACGGCGCGATCGGCGTCGCCGAGGTCATGAACTTCCCTGGCGTCGTCGCCGGGGACCCAGACTTGCTCGCCAAGATCGCCGCGGCCGGCCATCGCCGGGTCGACGGCCACGCGCCGGGCCTGACCGGGCGCGCGCTCGACGCCTACCTGGCGGCCGGCATCGAGTCGGATCATGAGTGCACGCTGCTAGAGGAGGCGGAGGAGAAGCGCCGCAAAGGCATGTGGATCTTCGTCAGACAGGGGTCGGCAAGCAAGAACCTGGCCGATCTGATCCCGACCGTGCTGCAGCACGGCACCGAGCGGATTGCCTTGTGCAGCGATGACCGAGAGCCGGACACGATCCTGACCGACGGCCACATGAACGACTGCGTGCGCTTGGCGATCGCGCACGGAGCCAGCGTCGAGGATGCCCTGGTGCTGGCCACGTCCAACCCGGCCCAGTACCACAATTTCCATCACCTCGGCTGGCTCGCGCCTGGCTATCAGGCTGATGTGCTGTGCTTCGACTCCTTTGATGCGATGCGGCCCGCTTGCGTCTATAAGGCAGGCCGGCGAGTGGCCGAGCATGGCCAGGTTGTTGCGGGTGCCGTGCCCGATGCGCCCGCACCGGCATGGATGCGTGACTCGGTGCACCTGGCCGAGCTGCCAGCAGCCGAGGCGTTCGCACTCGACCCGCCGGCTGGCGGCCAGGCCAAGGTCATCGGCATCGATCCGGACACGCTGACCACCAGGCACCTGGTGCTAGACGTGACGGATCCGGCCTCGGGTGTGGCCAGGATCGCCGTCGCCGAGCGCCATCTCGGCACGGGGCGGATCGGGGTCGGCTATGTCCGGGGCTTCGGCCTGAGCCGCGGCGCGATCGCCTCCACGGTGGCGCACGATGCGCACAACTGCATGGTCGTGGGCGAACTCGGGCCTGCCGGGCCGGCCGAGATGGCGGTGGCGGTCACCCGGCTAGCGGAACTCGGCGGCGGACAGGTCGCGGTGCTGGACGGCCGCGTCATCGCCGAGGTTCCGCTGCCGATTGGCGGGCTGATGAGCGACGCGCCGGCTCCTGCCATCGCGGCCGCGGTCGAGCACCTGGAGCACGTGGCGTCAGCCGAGCTCGGCGTGCGCATCGCGACGCCGTTCATGCACCTCAGCTTCCTGGGCTTGTCGGTGATCCCGGAACTGCGGATCACCGACCGCGGCCTGGTGGACGTGGACAAGTTCGAGCTGACCGGCGTCGCACCCGGCTGAGCTTGCCCGGCGCCTAGCCGACCGCGGCCGCCGGCGTCGCTTCGCCCTCGGCTCGGACGGCGCGGCCTGCCAGCAGGTAGTACACGACTCCGCCGACAATCAGGCCGATGAATACGCTGAAGTCCGAGCCAAACGGACCTCCGTGTCGGCTGGCGAGCGGACCGACGTAGGACAGCGCCGAGGTGGAGAATGCGTTGAGCCAGAGTGAAGCGGCGACCATACCGATCACCTGCGCGATAATCGCCGGCCAGTGGAATCCGCCATTGCGGTAGTAACGCCCGCCGCGCACGTTCAGCAGTGCGTCGCCATCGTACCGATTCTTGCGCAGGTAGCTATCGATGAGGTAGATCGCGCACCAGGGCCCGAGCCACAGGATGATGAACAGCAGGAAGTCGGCTAGCAGCCCGTAGAACTTGTTAGAGAACACGGCGTACGCGGCGAGAGCGCCGCAGATCACGGTGTCGATCGCGACGCAATGCAGCCGCTTGAGCCTCGGAATCAGGCTTTGCAGCGTCACGCCGGACGAATACAGGTCGAGCGTATTGATGGCGAACAGCTGCACGATGGCGAAGATGAGATACGGCCACACGAACCAGCCAGGGAATCCGGAGACAAGGCCGTTCGGCGTGGTCGCGCTGGACACGCCGGTGGCGATCGCCGCGCCCAGGATCTCCAGCAGCGCGGATGGGATGGCCCCGCCCAGCGCGACAGCCAGCACGATCCCCTTCTTGTCCGCGGTGCGAGGCAAGTACCGCGAATAGTCGTTCCCGTTCTCCGTCCAGCCGAGGCCGCCGGCCGAGATCACGAGGGCGAGGAAGATGGTCAGAGCTCCCCAGCTCGCTCCGTGCGCGGGCACGTGCAAGTTGACCTTGGACGTTGTCAGCGCGGCCATCACGGCGAACAGCACGACGAACGGGATCGCGAGCCAGCGCAGCACCTTCAGCACGGCGGCGTGCCCCAGTAGCGGCAGCACCGCCTGGATCAGCACGGCCAGGATGATGAAGATGACCTTGGCGGCGGTCCCGGCAGTGAAGCCGGCCTTGGTCGTGAGCAAGATGGCCGCGAAGACAATAAGGGCGATGCCCTCGATCTCGAATCCGACCTGCGTTACCCAGTTGAAGAAGGACGGCAGCCGGTTGCCGTTCGGCCCGAACGGGGCTCGGCTGATGCCGAAGGTCGTCGTGCCAGCCGCCGGACCTTGCAGGCTGGCAAGGCCGGTGAGGGCGTAGAACAGGTTGCCGATCAAAATGACGAGAACTGCCTGGGCAAACGAGAGCCCGAACACTATGACTGCCAGCGCTCCATAGACGACAAATTCCACATTCCAGACAGCGCCCGCCCACATCCAGAACAAGCTGCTCGGCTTGCCCCAGCGCTCGCTCTGCGGGATGTGCTCGATACCGCGCACCTCGATGTCGATAACCGACGGCTCCGCGCCGCCTGGCAGCGTTCCGGAACTTCCCGAACTGGTCATTGGCGGGCCTCTCTGCTTGGGTTGCCGAAATCTGCCGGACAGCGGCCAAAGCGGAGATTACTCCCCTCTGCTCTGGCGCGGAAGCGATCATCAGGCGAGCCGGCGCGCTCGGTCACGAAACCCCAGGAGTGCCCTGTCGGCGGGGACGCGATCTGATCTTCACGGGTCCTTCATTGTGCGTTCCTAGCCTTCGTGTGGTGATAGGGAACTGTTATGCGCGGTGGTAGCCGTTGAGTCATCGTTCTGGCCCTGGCCAGCGGGATCACGCCCGTAGGACAGGCGCGGCTGCCGACGCCCGCCACGAGTCAGAGGATCTGGAGTCACGGCCACAGTCGCGGCCGGAGCCCCGCCGCCGGCACCGGACTGACCGGGCGCCAGGCGCGTCGCCTGGGACGGTCTGGGAGCGGCGGTCGCGCCGTCGCGAGAGGCGGCGACGGGTTCGCGCTGGGCGCCGGACCGTGGCGGGCCGCCATCCGTTTGCCGCCGTGGCGCTCGCGATCGTGGTGCTGCTGATCCCGGTGTGGGTCTCGCTGGGGTCCGCGCTGGGCAACCCTGGCATGGGCTCGTCGGCCGGCGCGCGGGCTGCGGAGTGGTTCCGGGCTCATGGCGGCAGTTCCGTCGTCAGCTGGGCGGAGAACCAGTGGTACTCCCGCCATCCGCCGCCGGTCGGCGGCAGGCCGCCGGAGTCCTCGATCCCGGACCTGGGCACGGCGGGGCAGCGGACTGGCCGCGCCTCGGGTGCTGCTGCTCACCTGCCTGTCCCGCGGCGCCTGTCCTCGCCGGCGGGCAGCTGGCTGCCCGGGGAGGGGGTCTGGCATCCGGCCGGGCGGCGGGTCGGCGGTTACCCGGCGGTGTATGAGACCTGGGTACGGCCGGACGCGGTCCACACCAGCCTGGTCATCGGCGTGGCCTGGATGGACACCACGCTGCTGCGGGCGACCCTGTACTCGGGCAGTACTGTTCCCGGCGGCGGGCCGTACCGGCACACCGCGCCGGTCTCGCCTGCCGCTGCGAAGAGCCTGGTGGCAGCGTTCAACGCCGGTTTCCTCATGACCAACGCGCAGGGCGGCTATTACACCGACGGCAAGGCGGTTATCCCGCTGCGCCGGGGAGCGGCCTCGTTCGTGGTCTACCGCAACGGCACCGCGAACATCGCCAGATGGGGCCGGGACGCGGCCATGACCCCGGATGTGGTGTCGGTCCGGCAGAATCTCGACCTGCTGGTCGACCACGGCAAGCCGGTGCCCGGCCTCAACCCCGACGACACCACCCAATGGGGCTTCACGCTCGGCAACGCGGTCTACGTCTGGCGGTCCGGCCTGGGCATCACCGCCGACGGCGCCCTGGTCTACGCCGGCGGCCCGGGCCTGAACGTCACCACGCTGGCCGGCATCCTGGCCCGGGCCGGCGCGGTCCGCGCCATGGAACTCGACATCAACACCGACTGGGTGAATCTGGCCACCTACGCCCCCCGCACGCCGAACGGCGCCGCCACCCCCGCCAACGGCACTGACCTGCTGCCCGGCATGTTCGGCACCCCAGCCCGGTATTTCGAATCCTGGTGGTCCCGTGACTTCATCACCATGTCCAGCAGGGCCAGCCCGTCTAGAGCCGCGGGCTAGTCTTCGAGTCCGGCTCCGCGAGGCACGTCGGCCGGACGAGCGGCTTCGTCCCGATGCCGACCCGGCGACGGGTCGCGCCGCGCGGCTGGACGTAACATACTCGCCGTGACGGCGACGAGCGGCGACGACTACTCCCTGCGCAGCGACGACGGCTCCCTGCGCAGCGACGAGGAGATCCAGGCATACCGAGTTGGCCCGGTCGTCCCGCATAACGCCACGATCAACCTCGCCGACTACGATCCGCGCTGGCCAGCGTTGTTTGCCCGCGACGCGGATCGGATCCGGGATGTCCTAGGGAGCGCCGCTGTCCTGATCGAGCACGCCGGATCGACCTCGGTCCCGGGCCTAGCCGCCAAGCCGATCATTGACATCGTGCTGGCGGTACCCGACTCCGCCGAGGAGGGGACCTACCTGCCGGCACTCGAGGCGGCTGGCTACGTGCTGCGGATCCGCGAGCCCGACTGGTTCGAGCACCGTTTGTTCAAGGGGCCCGATACGGACATCAACCTGCACGTCTTCACGGCGGGCGCGAGCGAGATCGACCGGATGCTGCTGTTCCGCGACTGGCTGCGAGTCAACGACGCCGACCGCGAGCTCTATCTGCAGGTCAAACGCGACCTGGCGCGGCGGACCTGGCGGCACGTGCAGCACTACGCCGACGCCAAGTCGGCCACCGTCGCAGAGATCATGGCGCGGGCCGAGGCGCCGACCCGACAAGCGTAACGAGCCTGCCGGTTCCCGGCTCAGCCGGGCATTCCGACCGCCACCCTTGCAGCTGCGGCGAAGCCTGCGCGGTCCCGATGGGCGGCGTCCGGTAACTGCGGTCCGCAGTCGCGGTCCCGGCTGCTATCGCCCGGTCACGCCCGAGAATGTGCTTTCAAGGCTGACTACCCGCATGCATACAAACTGTCAGTACCGGCTAATAGAATCGAGCATATATTCGATTAGATTGGCCGGGCTGGGAGGTGGTCGGCAATGTGCGGAGGGCAGGCGCCGACGACCACGGCCGAGGCTCTGGCAGCGGTCCGGTCGGGGCTGGAGTTCCTGGCCACCGCCGACGCCGCGGCGCTGACGCCAGCCGAGCAGGCTGACTGCATCCGCGGCCTCGCCGCGTGCGAGTCGGTGCATCTGGCGGCTACGGCCCGGGTCCTGGCCGCGTTCGACGCGGCCGGCGGGTACGCCGCGGACGGGCAGGCGACGGTGCGGTCGTGGCTGCGGTGGCAGACCCGGGCCACCGGCGCGGCCGCGGGCGCCACGACGAGGTGGATGCGACGGCTCCGCACCCACCCCGATGTCGCGGCCGGGCTTGCCGACGGCGCGATCGCGCCGTCGGTGGCGCGGGAGATCCTGGACTGGACCGACCAACTGCCGGATGAGCATCAGTGCGGCGCCGACCAGGTACTGCTTAACGCTGCTAGCTCCGGAGCCGAGCTCACTGACCTGTCCGCGCTGGCCGAGGAGATCTTCCGCCGCTGCGCCCGCCCCGACGCCGACGACGGTGACGACTCCTTCGCCCGCCGCCGGCTCCGGCTCACGACCCATTACCAGGGACACGCCCACCTGGACGCTGACCTCACCCCGCCGGCCGCGGCCGCCGTCCAGGCGATACTGGACAGCCTCGGGCGCAAGACCGGTCCCGAGGACGAGCGGACCCAGCCGCAGCGCGACCACGACGCCATCGAGGAAGCCTGCCGCCGCGTGATTACCGGCGGGCTGCCGTCCCGGGCCGGGCAGCCCACCGTCATCCAGCTGCACATGACCCTCAGCCAGCTCCTCGGCCTCCCCGAAGCCGACCAGGCCGGCGCCGCGTGGATCACCGCCAACGGCAGCCCGGCGCCGCCGGGCGCCGACTGCGATGCCGTCATCGCCCCCGTCGTCACCGGCACCATCGACCACGACCTGCTCACCCGGCTCGCCGCACCCGCCGGCCTGGCCAGCAGAGCAGCCGACGCCCACGACAGCACACCCGAACCCGGCACACCCGAACTCGGCACTCCCGACCCCGGACCCACTGCCCCTGACGGCTGGGCGACCAGCTGCGGTACCAGCGACCCCGGCACCGCCGGTGACGGCACCGCCGCCATGGCAAGCCGGGCGGCGCGGCAGCTGCTGATCGCCGACGCCACCGCGCTGCTATCAGGCCCCAAAGGCCTGGCCGCGTGGCTGCGTACCTCTCGTCTCACCGGGCCGCCAGCCTCGGCCAGCCTGCCGCTCGACCTCGGCAAGCCCACCGAGACCGTCCCCGCCTGGCTGCGCAAGGCCGTCATCCTGCGCGACCAGCACTGCGGCTTCCCCGGCTGCGACGTCCCGCCCGAATACTGCCACGTCCACCACATCATCCCGCGGGCCGACGGCGGCCCGACCAGCCTCGAGAACTGTCTCCTCGGCTGCGCCTTCCACCACCTCATTGTCGTCCACCGCTGGGGCTGGCAGCTCAGTCTCAACCCCGACGGCACCAAAACCGCGGTCCACCCTCGTGGCTGGCGCACGCTCCACAGCAACTCGCCACCCGTCGCGGCGTGACCCGGTACCAGCGCGCGTTCCCGCGGTTACTCAGTTGACCTTGCGCTCCTGGCCGATCCAGTACGGCTCGCGCAGCTTGAACTTCTGCAGCTTGCCGGTGGCAGTTCGCGGCAGCGCCTCCCGCACCTCGACAGACGTCGGGCACTTGAAGTGGGACAGCTGCGACCGGCAATGCTCGATCAGGTCAGCCTCGGTCGCGCTGCCAGGAGACCGGAGCACAACCAGTGCCTTCACAGTCTCGCCCCACTTGGGATCTGGCACGCCTATGACTGCGGCCTCGGCGACCGCCGGGTGCTGATACAGGCAGTCCTCAACCTCGACCGAGCTGACGTTCTCGCCGCCGGAGATGATGACGTCCTTCTTCCGGTCCGAGATCACCAGGTAATCGCCGGCTTCGATGTGACCCTTGTCGCCGGTGTGGAACCAGCCATCCTCCAGCGCCTTCGCCGACTCGTCGGGCTGCTGCCAGTAGCCGGCGAACACGTGATTGGACCGGGCCAGTACCTCGCCGTCCTCGTCGGTCCGTATCTGCACGCCTACGGCCGGCACGCCAGCCCGCGACTGGAGCCGGGCACGCTCGGCCGGCTCCATGCCGTCCCACTCGGCGACAGCGCGGTTGATCGTCAGCAGCGGCGCGGTCTCGGTCAGCCCGTAGATCTGGATGAACTCCCAGCCCAGCTCCGCCTCGACGCGCTCGATGGTTTTCGATGGCGGGGGCGCTCCGGCGACTACGATCCGCACGGTGCCAGCACCTGGTATCACGCGCCCGGCGGTGCGCCGATCCGCGGCGGCGGTCAGGATCGCGGCGACCACGGCCGGGGCGCCGCACAGCAGCGTCACGCCGTGCGACTCGATGCGGCTCAGGATTTCCTCGCCGTCGATCTTGCGCACCACGACCTGCGGCACGCCCATGCCAGTGACCGCATACGGCATGCCCCAGCCGTTGCAGTGGAACATCGGCAGCGTGTGCATGAACACGTCGCGGTCGGTCACAGCCGCGTGCCAGCCGAATATGGCGGCGTTCAGCCAGCAGTTGCGGTGCGTGAGCTGGACGCCCTTGGGTCTGGCTGTCGTGCCACTGGTGTAGTTGATGCTCGCCGTCGTGTCCTCGTCAGCGGCCCACTCTGCCGGCTGCACCCCGTCCGCCGCCGGAGCGAACAACTCCGCGTCGGCGACGCCGTTCAGCACGATCTTGTGCTTTGCGCCGACGCCGCGCAGGCTGTCCTCCGACTCTGGGTCCACAAGAAGCACGGAGCTGCCGGAGTGGTCGATGATGTAGCCAATTTCGTCCGCATTGAGGCGGTAATTTATCGGCACCAGGGTCCGGCCGTAAGCACTGACGCCGAAGTAAGAGATCAGGAATCTGGCCGCGTTCGGGCTCACGATCGCTACCCGCTCGCCGTGGTCGACGCCCATCCGGTCGAAGGCCAGCGCCATGCCGCGCGCACGGCTCTCCAGCTCTCGGTAAGTGAGGTTGCCAAATGATCCCGCGGTCGAAGGCTCGTCGATCACGGCCGTCCGATCGCCATAAACGGCGGCAGCGCGGCTGAGGTAGTCACCGATAGTCAGCGGTACCTTCATGGACAGGCTCCCTTGCGCCAGCTCAAAGACGTTGATGCCTTCATATCAGGACAGCCAGCCCGCCCGTTGTGCCGGCGGACATGAGAGCGGCCGAGCCCGTACGGACTCGGCCGGTTGTGCAGGAGCGCCACTACCGGCGCGCCTCCACCAGGTTGGGCACGGCGTGCCAGTCGCTGCCGCGCGCGGCCCTGGCCTTCGCCGTGGGCGCGGTCTGCGACACGGCGTACCGCGCGGCGACGGAGTCTGGCAGTGCCTGACTCTCCTGGGCCGGCCTGCGGTCCGGGTGCTTGAACACCAGCCACAGCGGGATCCCGGCCGTCGCCAGGAAGAACACCGCCATCAGCGGGATGTTGATCAAGAGCCAGTTCACGTCAGCCTCCTTTGTCGAGGTGCCAGCTCTCCTAGCCGGTCACATCTCTAGCTTCGGCGCCGACCTTCTGAGCTACCTCTGACAGGCATTGGCAGGGGTCATGAGAATCTGGTCGCTACTTCGGCGATGATGGGGCGATGGATCTGCCCGTGATGCCGCCCGTCGCGCCGATGCTCGCCAAGTCCGTCAAGGAGATCCCGGCCGGCGCGATGAGCTACGAGCCCAAGTGGGACGGGTTCAGGTCGATCATCTTCCGCGACGGCTCTGAGGTCGAGATCGGCAGCCGGAACGAGCGCCCGATGACCAGGTACTTCCCGGAGGTTGTCGACGCGCTGCTTGCCAATATCCCCGAGCGGTGCGTGATCGACGGGGAGATCGTCATCCCCGACGCCGACGATCGTAAGCTCGACTTCGAGGCGCTACTCCAGCGGATTCATCCGGCTGACAGCCGGGTGCGCCTGCTGGCCAGCCAGACGCCAGCGTCGTTCGTTGCATTCGACTTGCTCGCGCTCGGCGACGAGGACTGCACGCAGCTACCATTCGAGCGGCGCCGCGCGATGCTGGAAACCGCTCTGGCGAAGGCCGCGGCGCCGATCTACATCACGCCGACGACCCGTGACCGGGACACCGCCGTGCAGTGGTTCAGCCAGTTCGAGGGTGCGGGCCTGGACGGGGTGGTGGCCAAGCCACTAAGCGTGACCTACCAGCCGGACAAGCGCGTGATGTTCAAGATCAAGCACGAGCGCACCGCCGACTGTGTGGTGGCCGGTTACCGGGTGCACAAGAGCGGTCCGGACGCGATCGGCTCGCTGCTGCTCGGCCTCTACGACCAAGCCGGCCGCCTGGCCAGCGTCGGCGTCGTCGGGGCGTTCCCCATGGCCATGCGCCGCCAGCTCTTCGACGAGGTCCAGCCTCTGGTTACTAGCTTCGAAGGGCACCCGTGGAACTGGGGCGGCGAGGTCCCGCCCGAGGGCGTCCGCCATCCGCGTGAGGCCGAGGGCAGCAGGTGGAATGCTGGGAAGGACTTGTCCTTCGTGCCCTTGCGGCCCGAGCGCGTGGCCGAGATCCGGTACGAGCACATGGAGGGCACACGTTTCCGGCACACGGCGCAGTGGGTCCGCTGGCGTCCCGACCGCGACCCCGCGTCCTGTGGCTTCGACCAGCTCGAAGAACCGGTGAAGTTCAACCTCGCCGAGATCCTGCCGCCTGATTAATGATGGGAACGCGGTCAATAAACCACGCAGCTGGACCGGGCCTGCGCGGCCAGCATGCGCTGGGCGAGAGTCGACAGCTGCTCGACCGATGACGTCGCCGGGAACGCCTCCGCGAGCGCCCCGGCGATGAGCGCGGACCGCTGGACATAGCCAGCGGAGGTGTAGTGGATGCCATCGAAGATGAACCACCGCGGCTGAACCACGGCGGCCCAGTTGAATACGCGCATGTTCGGGTAACGACGGCAAGCCCGGAGCAAGGCGTCGTCCCACTCCTGCATGTTTCGTTCCGAGTACGGGCCACTGTGCAGGAGGGATCGCACGTTGACCCACAGGACCGGCTGGCCGTTGATCACCGACATCATCCGCTGGATCCGCGCAGCAAGGTCCACGTTCGACCCGACTGCGACATCGGCGGTGTCATTCGTGCCGAGCGCCAGCACCCAGCAGCCGTGATAGCCGGCGCGCGCCAGCCGCTGTGCCACGGTGTAGGTGTTCGGCTCGTTCTTTATCGTCTCGACGATTGACGTGCCACCCTCGATCTCGAACCGCGTGCTTCTCACCCCGACGTCCGCGTACTGCGCGCTGATCCGCTGGGCCGGATCCGGCAAGTAATCGGCCGACACCAGCCCGTCGGACGTCGAGTCACCGAAATGAACGACCGAGCGGCAGTCAGTCTTGAGCGGGATCGCGCGGTTAGCACGGGCTGCTCCGGGCACCGACTGGCTGGCGGACGTGCCCGCCGTGGACGACCCGGCGGTCGAAGCGTCCGAAGTGGACGCACCGGTCTGCACCGAAGCGCTACTCGCGGAGACCGCGGGCCCAGCCGACGCTGCTGGGATAGCCCCGGCGAGCGCAGCCATGACCAGAATTAATGCACCGGAGGCGATTCCCACGGTCGCCCAGCCTCGCCGTGCCGAAACTGCCCCCGATCGCAGCAGCCGGATCCAGCGCCCGATGGCGCCGTGCCTGATCGGCTCCTCGATCCATGTCCAGGACAGCGCCGCTGCCGCGACGCTGGCTGCCACCTGAAGAGACGCCCGGATCACGGTCTCCTGGCCGTCGGCCGGCGTGGTCAGCACGATGATCGGATAGTGCCACAGGTAAATGCCGTACGACCGGACCCCGATCCAGCGCAGCGGGGTCCAGCCCAGTATCCGGCCCAGCCGTCCGGCCGGGGCGACCACGGCCAGCACGACGGCGCCAGTAGCCAGCGCGAGCAGCACCATCCCGCCTCGGTACAGGAACGGCGAGTACTGACCTGTCCGCCAGATCAGGACGCCGATGACGACCAGGCCAGCCGCACCTATACCGTCCAGCAGCAGCCGGCCGTTGCGAGGCGGCTTGGCCGGCATCAGGCGGCTCGGCAGGGCGAACGCGAGAGCCGCTCCGATCAGCAAAGCGAAGGCGCGCGTGTCAGTACCGTCGTAGACCCGCGTCGGGTCATAACCGGGGTGATACAGCAGGGCCATCAAGACCGCCGACATCGCGGCCAGCAAGAGAGATGCGCGGGCGAGCCAGTGTCGGCGGCACGCGTCGTCCTGACCGCGGGTCAGGGCGAGGCCGGCCAGGATCAGCCACGGCCAGATCAGGTAAAACTGCTCCTCGACCGCGAGCGACCACAAGTGGCCGAGCGGTGACGGGGGGCCGAATCGGGCGAAATACGACGCGTTGTGCCCGATGAGCCACCAGTTGCTGACGTAGCCGATAGCTGCCGCCATCGCACCGCGCAGGGCAGGCAGTTGGCTGCGCTGAAGCAGCGCGACCCAGCCGGCCACCACGGCGAGCATCACGAACAGTGCCGGAAGGAGCCGACGTGCTCGGCGTTGCCAGAAGTTCACGAGCGCGAGGCGGCCGGTAGCTGCCTGTTGCGCCATCAGCAGGTCGGTGATCAGGTAACCGCTCAGGGTGAAGAAGATGCCGACGCCGAGCAATCCGCCCTGCGCCCAGCCGAGCCCGACGTGGTACGCGATGACCGCGAGGACAGCGATAGCGCGCAGCCCGTCGAGACCTGGCACGTAGCGCTGGCCCCGGTCGGCTGGCTCTGGCATGACTCCCCTTGCCGACTCGCAGCCGGCCTGCTCGCTCGGTCGGGCTTATGTAGTTGGCACCGTCGGCCGACGCTCATGTCCCTAAGACGCGAAAGCCGGACAGCTCGTTGGGGGGTAGCGCCAGATACGCCCCAGACAGGGCCAAAGTACCGGGCTTGTGCGGCACTGTCACGGAAAGTCGCGGCGTGTCAGTAGCGCACAAATCACGACAGCGGCCCTCGGCGCACCTACCAGCGGATGGCGAGGTAAATGACCAGGCCCACAACCACGAGCCCCAGCACCGCTGGCGCGAGCCGCTTGGAGATCGCGCCGCCCGCCAGGCCCATGAGATCGATCGGCGTCGGCTCGGCGGCGAGTACCGCGTCAGTGCTAGTTGTTGCGACAGGGGCAAGTGCCTCAACAGGGGCAAGTGCCTCAACAGGGGCAAGCTGCCTCGACAGGCCCAGCTGCCTCGACAGGCCCAGCTGCCTCCACAGGCCCAGCTGCCTCCACAGGCCCAGCTGCCTCTACAGGCCCAGCTGCGTCCACAGGGCCAGCTGCGTCCACAGGGCCAGCTGCGTCCACAGGCCCAGCTGCCTCGACAGGCCCAGCCGCGTCCACAGGGCCAGCCGCGTCCACAGGGCCAGCCGCGTCGATAATTGCAGCCGCGTCGACAGTGTCTGCTGCGGTGGGTTCGGGGCGGGCGGTAGCCTCGCCACCTGGCTCGCTCGTCGTGACGCGCTCGGCCGCGGCTGGCGCAACACCCGCCTCGGTCTGGCTGGCGGACACGGCTTCAGCATCGGACGCCGTCTGGGCAACCGGGTCGTCCGCCACTGGCAGGGTGCTACCGAGCCTTTCTTCCAGGCACGTCACGAACTGGCCGAGCAGCTTGGCGGAGACTTCCTTGATCATGCCGCTGCCGAACTGCGCGATCCGGCCAGCGATGGACAGATCCGTGGTGACGATGACCACCGTGCAGTCGCCATCGGCTCGCAACTCGGCTGATATGACGGCCGTCGCGTTGCCGTTGCCGCGCGAGTCCCGGCCGCGGGCGTCGATCACCGCGCGGTAACTCGCGTCGTCCTTTTCCGTGAACTGCGCGGTGCCCGCGTACTCGGCGGTAATAGGACCGACCTTGATCTTTACCTTGCCCGTGTAGACGCCGTCATTGACGCCGGTCAGCGCAGCCCCCGGCATACACGGGGCGATGAGCTCCAGGTCAGTCAGCACCTTCCAGGCCCGACTGACCGGCACGTCAACGGTGAATACGTTGTCCAGCTTCATCATTGTCCTTCAGACGGGGCAGATCAGACGATCTTCCTAGATCGGCCCCGCCGTTGTCGAGGACCGTCAGCCCCGCGCGGTGTCCCTGCGCATCCGCCACGCGGCGCCGCCGGCGAAGATGGCTAGCCATGCCAGCACGTTGACGACCCAGGTCCAGTCCACGCCGTTCCCGAGCAGCGGCGTATGCACGAGCTGATTGAGCCCATACAGCGGCGTCCATTTGGCGACGTCCCGGACCCCGACGGCGAACTGGCTGATCGGGATGAACAATCCACCGGCGAAAGAGAGCAGCGCCAGGATGAGACCGAGGAGCTGCAAGACGTTCTCGGCGGGCAGCAGGTAGCCGAGGAAGAGGCCGAAGGCGGCGAACAGCAGCGAGCCGATCCAGACCGAGAACCCGCTCGCGATCCAGATCCCGACCGGCATGGATGCCTTGTGCGTGACGATTCCCGCGATGTTTACGGCCGCGACCGAGCAAGCGCCGAGTACCAGCGCGGTCAGAACCTTGATGCCGATGTAGGCGATAGGCGAAAGCGGGGTGAGCCGCAGCTGCCTGCTCCAGCCCTGCGATCGCTCGATGGAGACCATCGCCCCCGCGAAGGACGTCGCAAGGACCGCACCGTACAGGGCCAGGCTGATCATCACGAACGCGGCCACGTTGCCGTGACCAGACGGCAGGCTGTCATAGGCCTTGTTCAGTCCAAAGAGCAGGAAGAATACAACCGGCACCACGATCGCGATGATGACGGTCCGCCGGTTGCGGGTCAGGCGGCGAATTTCAAGCTTCAGTGCGGTGAGATTGAAGCCGCCCAGGCCGGGAGCCCGGCGGCGGCTGATGTCGGGGCCGACGTTCGATGACGTTGTGCTCATCAGATTGCTCCTGTGCTCGAGGCAGTCGGCCCGGCGTCGTCACCGGTCAGCGCGAGGAACGCTTCTTCGATACCGCGGACTGTGATCTCAAGATCTCGTGCGGACGTCCTCGTCAGCAGGTACCTGGCGACCGCGTCGCTGTCGCTGGAATGGATCAGGACGGTCTCACCGCGCACCTCGACGGTCTCGGCGCCTGGGATATCCCGCAGCATCGCCTCACTGGCGTCGTCCAGCGTCGCTCGTACGGTACGCCCTGCTGACTTCGCCTTGATCTGAGACGCCGTGCCATCCGCCACAATCCGGCCATGCCGGAGCAGGACGATCCGGTCGGCGTAGGCGTCGGCCTCCTCCAGGTAGTGGGTGGCGAACAGCACGGTCCTGCCCTGCTCGGCATCCTTGCGGATCGCCGCCCAGAAGTCCCGCCTGCCTTCCACGTCCATGCCGGTCGTTGGCTCGTCGAGAACAAGCAGCTCCGGATCGGGAATGAGCGCCATCGCAAAGCGCAGCCGCTGCTGCTCGCCGCCCGAGCACTTGCCGACCCGCCGGTCCGCTATCTGGCTAATCCCGGCCCGACTCAGCACTTCCTTCGTCGACTCGGACTGCGCGAACAAGCTGGCCGTGTATTCGACTGTCTCGGCGACCGTCAGGTCGCGTAGGAGCCCGCCGGTCTGCATGACGGCCGAAATCAGGCCGCGCGAGATGGCCTGCCGCGGGTGCATACCGAACACCGAAGCGCGGCCCGAATCCGGGCGGGACAGGCCGAGGATGATGTCGATAGTCGAGGTCTTGCCGGCGCCGTTCGGGCCGAGGATCGCCACGATCTCGCCAGAAGCGATCTTGAGTTCGACGCCATCGACGGCGTGCACATGGCCGAAGTTCTTGTGGACCCCGCTCAGATCGACCGCAAGTGGCGCCTCGCGGCTGGCCGGCCGTGCTCCCGTAGACGTTTCCGCCACAGCCCCGTCTGTCATGTCCCCATCAGTGATAGCCCCATCTGTCATGGGCCCATACTGTCAAGCTCGATGAAACTCTAGCTAACTGGCACATCACGATCTGACCATGACAGTCGTCATGCCTGGCGCCGAAGCTACCGACGAGCAGGCAGCACGACGGCCGAGAAGCCGTCAGCACTGGGGAAGAACCCGAACGGCCGGACCGCGAGCGTTCGCGCGTCCACGGCGTACGCGGATCCGACTGCGCCCGCAAGAATCCGCTCACTGCCTGGCAGCCACACGGTCCAGAACGCATCCTCTGTCGTATAGAGCAGTGTGCCCGGCACCAGGCGAACCGCGCCCGTGCCAGTGTTAACGATTGCGAGCTGTGACATTCCGTTGCTTGAGCCAAGCGTCGCGGTCCTGACGAATACCGCCAGCTGCGTCCCGCCTGACGAGAATGCCGCGGCTCCCGCGGCGACGAATCCATAATGCAGCGGACTACGCACCGCAACCGTGACCCCGGTCGACGTGTTAGTGACGCGCAGCGAGTCGTCCTCCGCGACACCGTGGCTCGGGGGCGCCCAGGCGACCAGGCTGGAGCGGGCTCCGGGTTGCGTGTAGACGCCCAAGATCCCGATGCCTACACCGAGGTGCCTGACCTGCCCCGTAGCCGGATCCCAGAGGCCCACCGTGGCGCTCGGCGGGACGTAATCCTGATTGTCGCTTGAGGAGACGATCACGCCGCCTGCCGCCACCTCCGGCGCCCAGCCCGCCCCGAGCTTGGACATAAACCAGCCGGCTGGCGTCCTGAGCACGACCGCCCGGCCGGAGCCGTCGGCCGGCATTTCGAGGAGCGTGCGTTTATTGCGCGCAATGTAGAGATGTCGGACGTCGGCTGAGGTGAAGACCGCCTCGCCTCGCGGCAGGTACCGGATCTTGCCCGTAGCAAGGTCGTAATCTCGAATGGGGGCACCGTCGGTATTGGCGTCGGCCCAGTACAGCTGCCCGGCGGCCGACACCGGTGGAGCTGACGAGCTGGCATCCACCCCGGGCCCGACGTGCATCGCCGCCGTGGCTGGGTTACCAATGACCAGGTAGCCATTGTCGACCCAGGCCAGCCGCACGGCTGGCAGCCCCGCCCTGGATGACTGTGACGTCGCTGTCATAGGGCGCCGCCTGCCGTCAGTCCCTCGGACGGCCGCGCCGTGGCCGCCCAGGCCAGCTGTCACGCCGAAGGCCACGCCGCCGGCCAGCACCAGGCATACCGCCGCGCCGAGCAGGCGCCGCCGCCTCCGTCGGCGCCTGGCCGCTGCGAAGAGCACCTCGATGTCGGGGGCGTCACGGCGCGGACCCAGCGCGCCGAGCATCGGTTCTTGCTCCGCCTCGAGCATGGATCTACTATGACTAGTACCATGTTCGAAGTCAACCTCGATCGGTCGGACCCGCTGCCGCTGCACGACCAGGTAGCCGCCCAGATCCGGCGCGCAATCGCCGATGGAGAGGCAGGGCCAGGTGACCGGTTGCCGCTAGCCAAGGACCTGGCGGCGGTGCTCGGCGTGAATAAGAACACCGTGCTGAGGGCGCTGCATTTGTTGCGCGATGAAGGCCTGCTTGAGTTCCGGCGTGGCCGTGGAATCACGGTGGCCGGGACGCCGCAGCGCGGCGCGGTGCTGAGCCAGGCCCGGAACCTGATCCAGTTCGCCAGGCAACAAGGTTACGGACGTGACGAGCTTATTCAGATGATCAGAGACCTACCGCAGGATGCCTGACGCCGGTACAGGCATTCACCACGGCAGTCTCATCGTGCCCTGAGCGCGCACACTACGGCCGCCGGTCAGTGCACGAGGGTGAGCGTCCGGTCGGCCAGCCGGATGCGCACGGTCTGGCCCCAGCTGAGCGCCACGGAGTCCGTCTCGATGCCGTCGCCAAACAGGACCAGCTCGTCCGACGCAACGGTGACCGACATGGCCTGACCAGCCAGTAGTTCGCCTTCAGTGCACCTGGTCCCGGTCGCTGGCGACGGCCAGGCCTCGCGTACGAACCATGCGAGCCGCTGATCGGCAGGCCTCGGCAGGGCGAGCGGACTATGCCGCTCCTGCCATGCCGACCGGCACCAGCCGGTGGCACCGGTGCCCGTACCGATGATGACGCCCGAAGACGCCTGAGTCTCAGCGGGTCCTGACGGCGGCATCAGAACGTAACGCGCCGTCTGATGGCTTGCGTGACCCACGTAGACCTCGTTCAGCGCGAGCAGCCGCTGCCCGTCGTCGGTGTCGGCCTGCGCCATCCAGAGGAGGTCCGCTGCCGCGTCGCCGGCGCCTGCCGCGGCGAGGAGCGCCGCCGCCGCGGCGGGCGGGTGCCGGACCAGCACGCCAGGATTACGGTCGGGCTCGGGGTTGATGCCGATGACGGGCTGGCCCTCGAGGTACTTGGCCACATTCGCCACGAGCCCGTCCTGACCGACAGCGACGATGACGTCCCCCGGCTCGAACACGAACCTGGAGAGCTCCGCCCGCTCGACCGTGGCACGACGCCACTTGGCCGGGATGGCAGCGGTGACCGCGGTGATCGCGGCGCCGACCCGCCGATGCCCGGCCTCGACGTCGTCGATCCGGCGCCCGCGCGAGCTCAAGAAGAAGGCAGCCTGCCCGCGGGTGCCGTGCCTGTCCAGCAGGCCGGTGAGCTCGGTCCGGCGATGGATCAGCACGGCCCGCGGCGGCAGCGTTGCAGACGAAGGCCGTGTCGCCGAGGGACCCGTCATGACCGCGCACCCCCGGCCGGAGCGCCCAGCGCGGCTAGGACTGGCTGCAGCAGGTCGGGGCTGAGCACGAGGGTGCCGATCTGCGGCAGCTGGCCAGCCAGCTCCTGCACGCCGAGCGCCAGCACGAACGCTGGCGGCAGGTCCTGATATGCGCGAACGTGTGCGGCTTCGGCCGCCGCCTTCGCTTCACCGAGCGCCCGCGTACCCTGTGCACGAGCACGGGCGAGCATGACCTCGCCGTTCGCCTTGGCCGTGATCTGGATTCCGCTGGCAGCGACTTCCTCCTCAGCCTCCCGACGGGCGTTGACGCCCTTCTGGTCGATGAGCTCGGCCTCGCGCCTGGCCAGCTCGATCTTGTTCTGAAGCTCGTTCTCGGCAATCGCACGCTCGCGCTGTACCGCCACAGCTCGGCGCTCGTAGGTTGCCCGGTCGGCCTCTTGCTGGATCTGCTCCCTGGCTGGCGTACGCAGCGCCTTCTCCACGTCCGCCTCGGGCCGGATTGCAACGACCCGGACGCCGATCACCGCGATGCCCGTCTCGGCCAGCCGCGGGTCGGCGGTAAGGCCCGTCAGGATCCGATCGCGCACGCGACCAACCCCGTCGGCCAGCACCGCCGCCAGCGCGCTGGCCGCGATCAGGCCGAGGACGTGCTGCTGCGCGGTCTCGGTGAGCAGGCCTGCTACCTGGTCCAACGGCGTGCCGCGCCAGGCGCCGGTGGTCGGGTCGATCGCAAAGTCGATCCGCGTGCACGCCGTCTCCGGATCGACGAAGCGGAAGGTCACGCTCGCCTGCACTGTCAGGTCCTGGAAATCGGCGGTCCTGGCATGGAACAGGACGGCCAGCTCGCGGTCGTCGACCGGTACCTCCGACAAGACTGCCGAGAGCGGCCGGAAGAAGAACGACTGGCCGGTGCCAGCGTGCGCTACCTTGCCACGCCGTAGATGACGCACGTGCATCGTTGGTGCGCCGCGCAGGTGCCTGGCCATCGGATACCTGGTGATGTCAGCCATGTGACTCTCCTTAATCGTCATATCGACGATAAGGGATCAGTCCTTATTCGTCAACTTGACGATTAAGGCTAGGCTGTTCGCATGTCCGGCTACGACCCGCGCGACTATCCGCCCGCCGCCATCACTGTCGACCTGGTGGTCCTGACCATCCGGCAGGGCGACCTCACCGCGCTGCTCATCCGCCGCGGGGCAGAACCCTACCTTGGCCGACTCGCGCTTCCGGGCGGATTCGTCAGGCCGGACGAGAGCCTCGACGCCGCCGCGAGTCGCGAGCTGCTGGAAGAGACCGGCCTTGATCTCGGCCGCGCACAGCATGGGCACCGACACGACGCGGCCGAGCAGGTGCACCTCGAGCAGCTTGCGAGTTACGGCGACCCTGGACGGGACCCGCGGCTGCATGTCGTCACAGTCGCCTACCTTGCCCTCGCGCCAGAACTGCCGACTCCGCGCGCCGGCAGCGACGCGGCTGCGCCCAGCTGGCTGCCCGTCGCCGACCGGACCGAGAAACTCGCGTTCGACCACGACCGGATCCTCGCGGATGGCTTGGAGCGTGCGCGGGCCAAGCTGGAGTACACGCCGCTAGCGACCGCGTTCTGCCCGGTCGAGTTCACCGTCGGCCAGCTGCGCCGGGTGTACGAGATCGTGTGGGGCACGACCCTCGATCCTCGCAACTTCCACCGCAAGGTCACCGGTAACCCTGGTTTCCTGGAGCCAGCAGGCCGCGCGACAGCGGGCGAACGCGGCCGGCCAGCGCAGCTTTACCGACGCGGCGCGGCCACCGCCCTGTATCCGCCGATGCTGCGGTCGTCTGTTTAGATCCCTCGGTTTAGACGCCGAGGTTGCGGACGAAGCCGGGCGGGATCAGGACATCCTCTGGCGTGAGCTCGTGCACGGCGGACCGGCCAAGCCCGAGGAGAGTGGAATCGACCCCGTTCCTGAAAATATCCAGGACGTTCTCGACACCGGCCTGGCCGCCGGCCGCGAGACCCCACAGGTAAGCGCGGCCGATCATGACCGCGCGCGCGCCGAGCGCAAGCGCCTTCACGACGTCGCTGCCGCGCCGGACGCCGCCGTCCAGCAGGACCTCGATCTGGCTGCCAACGGCCTCGGCGACAGCCGGCAGCGCGCGGATAGTGGCCGGTGTCCCGTCCACGTTGTTGCCGCCATGGTTCGAGACCGAGATGGCCGTTACCCCGGCGTCCACGGCACGCCGCGCGTCATCGACCCGGCTTACTCCCTTCAGGAGGAACGGGGCCGCCCACTGCTCACGTAGCCACGCGACGTCCGCCCACGTTGGCGGCGGTGTCTGCATCCACTCTCCGTACGCGCCGAAGAACGTTGGCGCCGGGCCGTACGGCAGGGCCATGTTGGGAACCTTGAGGTCTGGCGCCCGCCCGGTCCTGGCATACGCGGCGAGCCAGCGCGGCCGGATCAGCGCCTCCGGTGCATGCGTCAGCAGCGTCTTCAGGTTAGTCCGCTCCGGGATCTTCGGGCTGCCCCAGTCGCGTGAGTGCGAGAACGTCCAGTCCAGGGTCAGGATGAGGCCGACGGCGCCGGCCTTCCGCGCCCGCTCCATCCGGGCCACGATCTGGTCCCGGCTGCCGCACCAGTAGATCTGGAAGAACGTCTGCGGGTTCGCTGCCACGACGTCTTCCACCGGCTTGCTGGCAAATGAGCTGAGTCCCATCGCCGTTCCCCGCGCGGCGGCTGCCCGCGCGACCGCGACCTCGCCGCCCGGGTGTACTGCCTGCACGCCCGTCGGGGAGATGATCACCGGGAGCGAGATGGGCTGGCCGAGGACGGTGGTGGCGAGGTCGCGCTCCGACGCGTTCCCGGCCACGTGCGGCGCGAGGCCAAGCTCGGAGAACGCGGCGACGTTGTCCTCCCGCGTCTGGCCGCGCTCGGATCCGGCCATAAGCGCGCTGTAAACCGAGGCGGGCAGGCGCTTGCGCGCGCGACGCTGCGCCTCAGCCACAGACTCGAACCAGCCACTTGCCATGTTGCTCAGACCTTTCTCACGGGCCGCCAAGAGATCACCGGCGTGACTGGGACGAGTGTTCGCTCGCGCAGGCAGCCGGTCCAGACGCCGGCGCCATAGCAGACGTCGTCGGCGATGTGGGCGAGCGCGTACCGGAGCGGGTCAAGCTGCGGCTTGCGCTCCGCATACGCTGTCAGCGGCGGGCCGAGGAGCAACGACGCGGCGGCGGCCCGCCTGCCTCGTGGACCCGGCACGGCCAGCCCGGCCAGGAGCGCAGGACCGGCGAACTGGGCCGCATACCGGCCGATGCCGAGCCAGGTCTGCCTGATGGCGGTCAGGGCCGCAGCGGGCGCACCGTCGGCCGGCACGCCCGCCCGCCGTACCGCCGCCGTGATGTTCAGCCAGGCTGCAATCGTTCCTGCCGCCGCGGCAGCCGGGCGGCGGGCGAGCGCGGCGCACACCGTGGCAGCTGGCCAGGGCTGGAGGACGAGAGGCGCCAGGTTCGCCGGGTGGCGGCGTGCGAGCGGTGCGGCCGACGTTCCGTACCGGAACCGGCGCGCGAGCAGACCGGTCCATGTCGCCGGGCTGTCGTGCGGCACCTGCACCGACGGCTCGTACCGGATCCGCCAGCCCGCCTCGTGCAGTCGCCAGATCAGGTCCACGTCCTCGCCGTACCGCAGCGCGGGATCGAAGACCGGGCGCTGCGCAACCGCGTCCAGCGCGGCTCGGCGGACGACCAGCGCCGCCGTCGGAACGTATGCGACCCGCCCGCCAGGTACGACGCGCGCCTCCTGGCCGCCCAGGTCGAGGCTGCCGCGAGCCTGCTCATACCGGCCCGCAGTGGTGCTCGGCGCCAGCGTGACGATCCGCGGTGCGACGGCGCCGACCAGCGGATCGGCCAGATGCGCGGCTAGCGCCTCGATCCAGCCCGGCGGCGGTACGCAGTCACTGTCGAGGAAGGCGATCAGGTCGGTCTTGATCCCGGCTAGGCCAGCGTTGCGGGCGCCCGCCGGGCTCCCGATCGACTCCCGCCGCAGCACTGACGCCCCGTGCCGTGCCGCGACCGCGGCGACCGCGGACGCGTCGGCCGAGCCGTCGTCGACAACGACGACTGGATATTGGCCCGCTGACGCCGCCAGGCAGCGATCCAGCATCGCGGCCCGGTCCCGGACCGGGATCAGGATGGTCACCGCGAGCTGAGCACTGCCGCCGGGCGGGACCGGATGCGCGATGCCAGCGTCGGTGAGCCGCCGGGCGAGGACGGCGGCCGCGGCCGACTTGACCGGGCCGGCTCGCAACTCGGCGAGGGCCCGCTGTCCCGCCGTCGTGAGCCGCAGCACCCGAGCCGGCGACCCACCGAACAGCGACCCGTCGCTCAGCTGCTTCGTCGCGGCATCCAGCGTGACGCCGAATCCGACCGGAAGCGCTTTCACAGGCCCAGGCCGCCATCGACTGGTACCACCGCGCCCGTCATGCCGCTGCTGGCCGGGCCGGCCAGGAACGCCAGGACGGCAGCGACCTCGGCGGGCGCGAGCAGCCGCCCGGCCGGCTGGGTGCTCGCAAACTCGTGTGCGCCGGTCAGGTTGTACAGCCGGGCGCTCTCATCCAGCATCGCCGTTGCAGTCGAGCCGGGGCTGACCGCGTTGGCCGTCACGCCGGTAGGACCGAGCTCGACGGCAAGCGCCCGGATTAGGCCAGCGACCCCGGCCTTGGCCGCGCAGTATGCCGCCAGCATCGGCAGCCCGCGGGTCGCGGCGGCCGAGGCGACGGCCAGGAACCGGCCGCTACGCGGCTCCGGTCTGCGCAGCAGCGCCGGCACGGCAGCGCGGGCGAGGTTGAGCACGCCGCCCAGGTCGACGTCGAGTACAGCTTGCTCTTGCTCGGCGCGTACTTCCCACTGCGGTGCGCCGCCGGCGATCACCCCGGCGCAGGCGATCGCAGCGTCCAGGCCGCCCCACCGGGCCTCGGCCTCGGCGACGGCAGCAGACAGCGCGCCGACGTCTCTGACATCAGCCCTTGTGGCCACAATCTGGCCGTCGGCTCCGTTCCCCTCCGCCGCCGCGGCGGCGTCGCTGATCGCGGCAACCAAATCCGCCTCGGTCGCGAGTGGGTACGGAACGGACGGGTCGTCGGCGGCGCGGTCGACCGCGAGCACGTGCCAGCCGTCAACTGCGAGGGCACGCACGGTGGCCGCGCCGATCCCGCGGGCCGCGCCGGTGACCAGTGCGACGCGGCGGACCCCGGTCATGGCGCGAAGCCGGCCAGCGGGCTCTGGTCGCACGCCCGGTCCGGCACGCTGCGGACCGCTAGGCCCTGGTGCGGCCGCCGCCCGATCGAGACCGGCACCGGCGCTCGGGTGCCTGACCCTGGGGCTGCCGGATGCCGGCGATGTGAGTGGTCGCCGGACGGGCGGGGTGCAGCGGCGGCAGTCGCGAGCGCCGCCTCGCCGAGACCGCGCACGCATTCGGGGTCAGGCCCGTCCAGCGGCAGTCCGGTGAAGAACTTGGCCGCCATGCACCCGCCCTGGCATGCGTCGAACGCCGAGCACGACATGCACCCGCCCCCCGACTGCGGCCGCCGCAGGTCGGCGAAGAGCTCCGAGCCGCGCCACACATCGGCGAACCCGCCGGGAGCACGTACATTGCCGGCCAGGAATTCCGGATGGATCGCGAACGGGCATGCGTAGACGTCGCCGACCGGGTCGATTAGGCAGACCACCCGGCCCGCGCCGCACATGTTGAGGCCTGGCAGTTCCTGACCGTACCCGGCCAGGTGGAAGAACGAGTCGCCCGTCAGGACGTGCTCGCCGTTCGCCACCAGCCAGTCATACAGCTCGCGCTGCTGGGCAGCCGTGGGATGGAGCTCGTCCCAGACGTCGGCGCCCCGGCCAGACGGCCGCAGCCTGGTGATCCGGAGCTGCGCGCCGAAGGAGTCGGCGATGGCCTTGAACGCGTCGAGCTGCGGCACGTTGTGCCGGGTCATGACGACCGAGATCTTGAAGCCGGCGAACCCGGCGTCGGCGAGGTTCTGCATGGCCCGTGTAGCCATCTCGAACGAGCCGCGCCCGCGGACAGCATCGTTGACGGCGGCCGTCGCGCCGTCGAGCGAGATCTGCACGTCGATGTAGTCGCTGCCGGCCAGCCGTCTGGCCACCTCTGGCGTAATCCGCAGCCCGTTGGTGGAGAACTTCACACCCACGTGATGCGCCGTCGCGTAATCCACAAGCTCCCAGAAGTCGGGTCGTACCGTGGGCTCGCCGCCGCCGATGTTGACGTAGAAGACCTGCATGCGCTCCAGCTCGTCGATCACGCGCTTGCACTCGTCGGTGCTCAGCTCGGCCGGATCTCGCCTGCCTGAGCTGGACAGGCAGTGCACGCAGGACAGGTTGCAGGCATAGGTCAACTCCCAGGTCATGCAGATTGGCGCGTCCAGACCGGACTGGAACTCTGTTACGAGCGGCGCGACGGTCACCGTCATGAGGCTGTCCTTCCGCAGATCATCTGGCTTGATGCCAGGGTGGCGAGCGCGCGTGCATAGGCCGGCAGCTCAGCCGGCTCGATCCCGGCCGCCGCGCAGGCACTTCGCGCGCTCGGCTGCGCAGCCAGGCTCGAGACCACGGTCAGCAGGGCCGGGCTCTTGAGGAACGACAGGCGGCGGGTCCCGAAGTGGTACAGCAGGGCTCCGAAGCGCTCAGGCCGGACCGACACCTGCGGATGCAGCTGCCAGGCAGCGTCCAGGTCAAACTCCGACTTAGTAGACACCGCACATGCCGTCGATCGAGATCTCCTCGACGAGCAGGTCAGCCGCAACGACCTCGCCCGCCTCAGCGTCAGTGATGTCGGAGACCTCGGCTTCGGCGGCCTCGGCAGCGCTGCCAGCACCCGTCGGGCGCTCCAGCAGCTCGGTTGCGTTCTCGGGCATGGTCTGCTCCTTAGTTTCGGCACTGCGTGACGAATAGGAGTAACGTTAATCGTCACCTGGTGACACAATCAAGACCAAGCTCGGAACGCGGCCTCTTCGATCGCGGCCGACCTCGCGTCGGGGGTGACTGACGTGGCTACTGACCTGCGCTCAGGCGGCGCCAGGAGAGGACGGCCGCCGGGTACGAGCGCCCGCGACCTCGAGGTCATCTCGCTCCGCCTGTTCAGCGAGCACGGCTTCGAGGACACCACCGTCGAGCGCATCGCGGCCGCGGCGGGAGTCAGCAGGCGGACATTCTTCCGGTACTTCGACTCGAAGGCCGACGTCTTGTGGCATGCGTTCGACGGCGAGGTCGCATCGCTGCGCGCCGCGTTCGCCGAGGTTCCGTCGGATGTGCCAGTCATGGCGGCGATAAGGCAGGTAGTCGTCGGCGTGAACCGGTACCGCGCCGAGGACGTGCCGGAACTGCGGACCCGGATGAACCTGATCGGCTCGGTGCCCGCGCTCGCGGCCAGCGCGGCGCACCACTACGACGCGTGGGAACGAGCCGTGAGCGAGTTCGCCGCTAGCCGACTCGGCCTGCCAGCCGACTCGCTCTATCCGCTGGCGATTGGCCGGGCCACGCTGGCGGTGTGCAGGTCCGCTTATGATCGCTGGGCGGAGCGCGCCGACGCCGACCTGATGGTTTACCTCGATCGGGCGCTGCGCGCCCTGGCGGCCGGCTTCGACGCCGCCGGTTTCGAAGATGGCGGCTTCGATACAGAGCAGATTGGTGATGCATGACGATCGTTGTCAGCGCCCCGTCACCGGCCGACGCCGAGGAGTTCATCGCCGCTGCTCAGGAGAGCGCCGGGCTGCTGCAGCCGTGGGTGACGGCCCCGGACACGACCGGGCGATTCGCCGCTTACCTGAGCCGGGCCGCCCGCGAGGACCAGGCCAGCTACCTGATCCGGCATCGCGACTGCGGGCGGCTGGTCGGGTACGTGAACATCAACAACATCGTGCTGGGTGCGCTCCGGTCGGGCCACCTCGGCTACGGTTCGTTCACCTCGCACGCGCGGCGCGGGCTCATGACGGCTGGCCTCGCGGCTGTCGTGACCGACGCGTTCACCACGCTCGGGCTGCACCGGCTCGAGGCCAACATCCAGCCGGATAACGGCTCGTCACTCGGGCTGGTCCGCCGGCTCGGCTTCCAGCGCGAGGGATTCTCGCCCAGATATCTGCTGATCGACGGGCAGTGGCGCGACCACGAGCGGTGGACCGTGCTGGCCGAGGACTGGACGGCAGGCCAATAGGCGCGGGTGACCGCCCGGCGGGTGAGTGCGTGACCGGCGACTGCGCAGCCAGTGACTACGCGGCCAGTGACTGCGCGGCCGGGGATTCGGCGGTGGGCGACTTCAGGCGGCCGGCGACTGTGCAGCGCCGTCCCTGCGTCGGGCAACTGACGAGCCCGGAAGCCGCTAGTCCAGCGGCTGCCGCGCGATCGCCGGCGGTTCCCGGCCGGCCAGCAGCCAGGCCGCCGCAAGCGCCAGCAGTGGCAGGCCGACGAGCAGCATCGCCAGCTTGGCCGCCGGGATGGCGGTCAGGCTGTGCAGGCCGCGATTCCAGGCGATGATGCCGAGGTAGGCCGCAGCGGTTCCGAGTACAGCTCCGAGCAGCGCCAGTGCTCCCGCCGTTGCGCCCGTGAGCAGGCGCCGAGTGCTACCGCTCGCCCCCGTTGCCGACAGCACCCGCAGGTCGCTGGCGGTCTCGCTGCGGATCAGTCCGACCGTCATGGCCAGCACGGCCAGCACCGCCAGTACGCCGATCGCGATGGCCCAGTCGCTGACCGACTGCAGCCCGACCTGCGCGGAGTGAGACGTCGTCTCTACCGTCAGGCCGTTAGCTGCGGCCCAGTGATCGGCCTTGGTGACCTGCGCAGCAGTCAGTGCCTTGGGCGTCTGGATGAGCCACGCGGCCAGTACCGGGTGGAATCCGAGCACCGCCATCGCATGGGCAGTGAGCAGGGTGTTCGGCGCGGAGGCGTACTTAGGCAGCCCAACCACTTGTATTGACGGCTCGGCCAGGCCACGGGTATCGGGTTTGCGGACGCCCGGCTGGCTCCCGACGGGCGCGCGCCTCGCTGCCGTACAGTGCGTGGTCCCGGCCGGGCACGTACTGATCTTGACAGAGCCGAAGTCCATGATCTTCGTGCCGCTCAGCCCGGAGCGCGAGGTAATGATCTCGGTCACGGGAGCGATGGCCGCCGGGTTGACCCCATAGAACCGCAGCAACGCAGGCGTCGCCACGTACAGCTGCGCCACTGCCATGAGGCCTTGATTACCGCGCGGGCCCGTTACCTGGGTCGCGAGGGCCGTTGTCGGCAGGCCGTTTATCTGATCCACCTGCTGCAACGGCGGACTAGCGGATTCGGCGGCGTCCAGCGGGACGACGTCCTGACTGTGCAGCGTGCGGGCGAACTCGCCGACGTAGGCCTTCCTGGCGGTGCATTCGGCTTGCGCTCAGCTGCGGAAGGATCTGGGGCAGGATGTTCGACCCGCCCGGCGAGAGATAGACCATCAACTGGTTCGCCGGCAGGTTGGCCCAGCCCGCCTCGCCGGCCAGTTCCTCGTTCTGGGCCGCCGCGGCCGCGCTGATCGCGATGGCGGCGACGATGCCGGTGACCAGGCTGATAGCGGCGAGCGCCGCGCCGGACCTGGCTCGGTATCTGGCCAGGTCCCGCAGCGCGAGCCTGATTGCTAGCGGCGCGCGCGTGCCGACGACGGCGAGCCCGCCGATGGCAATTGGGCCTAGTAGCAAAACGCCGACCGCGGTGAGGATGAGGCCTCCGATGATCAGCGGCGGCGTCTTGCCTTGATGGGACAGGGCGATCCCGGCCAGGCCGATGAGCAGCAGCGCGCCGCCGAGGGCCGCAGGCCGACGGCCCTGCTTAGGGCTGGCCGGACGGCCCGACAAGGCGGCCACGACGGGTACGCGCGCAGCCACTCGCGCCGGCCACCACGCAGCCGCGACCGCCGTCGCGACCGTCATCATGACCGCCGCCGCCACCTCCCACCACGGCAGGCTGAATGTGCCGATGCGATGCTGGACGATCGTCTCTAGCCGCGGTACGAAGGCAACCCAGCCGACCAGGGCCGCCGCCGCGCCTATCACGGCCGCGATGATGCCGACGACGGCGCCATTGGCGATTAGTACCAGACGGACGTGCCGGTCGGTGGCGCCGACCGACTGGAGCATCCCGAGCGCGCGCAGCCGCCGCTGCGCCAGCACGGTGAAGCCAGCCACGGCGATCAGCCCGATGAACAGCAGCGCGATCGTGTCGAAGACGAGCACCGCGGCGGGCGGGAAGCCAGGGATGTACGCCGGCCGGGTCTGCAGGTGCGCGCCGGCCGGCAAACCAGCCGACCGGAGCTGGCTGCTGCTGGCGTCGAAGAGGACATCGACCTGATCGGCGCGGCCGAGCTGGCCTGGCGCCACCAGTACGAACTGGTCTTGCAGGTTGCCTGGGTTCTCGACGATCCCGACCACACGCAGTGCTCTGCCGCCCTCGTCCCAGACAGAGCCGATGCGGAGCCGGTAGATTGCCGCGACACCGGCGGTCACGGCGACCTGCCCGCCCGCTGGATAGTGACCGGCGTCCAGCCGCAGCATCGGGCTCGAGTAGAACCCGTTTGGCCGCTGCGCCCGCGCGTCGACCGTGTTGACCGAGCCGGGGATCGCCGCGTTGGCGTGCTCGATCACTTCGATGTGGCCGAACCGCGTCCTCGCTACCGCGACATCGGCCGCCTGCTGAGACGCCGAGCCGGAGATGATCAGCATGTGGTTCGCCGTGCCGAACTGCGCGCTCGGCGATGAAGGTCCGGCTGCCGCGAATGCGATCCCGCCGACGGCAGCGGCGACCGCGAGGGTGAGTAGGCCGATCACCGTCAGCTGCTGGCGCCATTCCCGGCGGAACAGGCGCCAGGCCCAGCGGACCACGGCGCGCCGCGCAGGCGCGCCACCGGACAGCGGGCTGGCTGGGACCGGTCGTGCCCGAACCGCGGTACTCATTGGCTGTGGCCCTGCGTGAGCAGGGACTCCGGACCGGGCAGCGGCACGGTCTGATCGCTGATGCGGCCGTCGCGCAGGAACACCACCCGGTCGGCCCAGGACGCGAGCTGCGCATCGTGGGTGACGACGACGCCGGCTACTCCGCCCTGGCAAGCGGCGCGGACCAGCCGCATGACGGCCTCTGCGTTGACAGAATCCAGCGCCCCTGAGGGCTCATCGGCCAGCAGCAGCCTGCGCTCACCGACAACCGCTCTGGCGATGGCGACCCGCTGGCGCTCGCCGCCCGACAGCTCGTCGGGGAACCTTCCGGCCCGTTCGCCGAGGCCAAGCTCATCGAGTGCCTGCATGGCGGCCTTGCGAGCCATCCGCGCCGGGATCCCGTCCAGTTCGAGCGGCAGCGCGACGTTCTCGGCTGCCGTCAGGCCGGCTAGCAGGTTGAAGTTCTGGAAGACGAAGCCGATGGACCGGCGGCGCAGCCTGGCGCGTTCGTTGCGCGAAAGCCCGGACAGGGCCTGGCCGGCGACGAGGACATCACCGCTGCTCGCGTCTTCGAGACTGCCGGCGATGGTCAGCATCGTGCTCTTGCCAGAGCCGCTCGGCCCCATGATCGCGACGAGCGCGCCCGGCTCGACCGCCAGGCTGACGTCGCGCAGCGCGTGCACCTCGGCAGCGCCTTCACCGTAGGTCTTGGATATGTGCCGAAGCTCGAGGGCTGTCATCGCCGCGCTCCAGTAGTGCGTCGCAGCCTGGGCAGCGGGGCGACGGACTTGACCCGGGTCACCGGGTACCGCCGGATCCGGCTCTCGGCCGAGTCCAGCCATCGGATGACCGAGTCGAGCCGGAACAGCTCGGCATCGACCGCCAGCGCAAGGCCGAGGTCGTCCTCGGCCCCTTCCTCCTTGATCCGGGTCCACTGCTGCATGAGCTGGACCAGGTAGCGGCGGTGCACCTGCAGTACTTCGGGCACGTCGACGCCTGGTACCCGGAGGGCCACCAGCACCTTGATGACCAGCTCGTCACGCGGTGGTGAGGCAAGGTCAGGCGGGGTACGCAGCCACGCGGCAAGTTCCTCGTCGCCGGCGGACGTGATCCGGAAGCCCTTGTGCTGACTGTCCTCGCCGGTGCCGTCTGCCTTCGACAAGCCCATCTCGCTCGAGCCGCTGCAGGGTCGTGTACACCTGGCCGACGTTCAGCGGCCAGACGTCGCCGGTCCGGGCCTCAAATTCCTCGCGCAGCTGGAGACCGTACTTCGGGCCCTCGCTCAGCAGCGCCAGCAGCGCGTGCGGCACGCTCATGATCGGCACCCGCCCATTGATCGGCACCCACTCGTGCGACTCTTAGTCAGTATCATACTCAGTATACTACTGAGCAAACACCTCCACGGCAAGGCCTTCGGCGTGGCAGTTGCCGATACCGTCGAGGGTGCGGGCGGCGGCGAAGGTGACGGCCCCGTTCCCGTCGTGATGGGTTTTGATCTTGGAATGGGTTTGATCTTGGAGTGGAGACGAAACGGTGACTGAGCCTGCGGTGTCGGCGGACGCGATGCTCGTACACGCGGGCGGACGCCGGGAGCTGGGCGAGTCCGTCGTAGCGCCGCCGGTGCTCGCGACGATGCTGGCTTCGGCCGGCGAACCGCGCGCCGCAGATTACGGCCGCGGCGGCAACCCGACCTGGGAAGCGCTCGAGCAGGCGCTCGGCGGAATCGAGGCTGCGCAAGCGGTCGTGTTCAGCTCCGGGCAAGCCGCCTCGATGGCGCTGATGCTCGCGCTCACACCTGGCCGCGACCGCATCGTGCTTCCGTACGACGGCTATTACAACGCCCGCGTACTGGCCGAGCGGCTGCGCCCGCTTGGCGCCGCGCCAATCCTGGTCGATCTCGGTGACCTGGCTGCGGTGGAGCGGGAGCTCGGGACCGGCGGGGCGGTGCTCTGGGCCGAATCGCCCACCAACCCGCTGCTCCGCGTCGCCGACCTGGCCAGGCTCCGCGGGCTGGCCGACGCCGCGGGCGCGCCGATGATCGTCGACAACACTGTCGCAACCGGCTTGCTTCAGCAGCCGCTCGATTTCGGCGCCGTTGCCTCGCTGTGCTCGCTGACCAAGTCCGCGTCTGGCCATTCCGACGTCATCGCGGGCGCGGTGATGACCCGCGACGCCGCGCTCGCGGACGAACTGCGGACCTGGCGCACGCTGGGCGGCGGCGTCCTCGGCCCGATGGAGGCGTGGCTCGCCATCCGCGGGCTGCGAACGCTGCCGCTGCGCATTGAGCGGCAGTCAGCGAATGCGCTCGCGATTGCGGCTCACCTCCGCGAGCATCCGCGGGTCACGGCCGTGCATTACCCGGGCTTGGGTGAATCCCTGGCAGTCGCGCAGGCCCAGATGCCGCGCGGCTTCGGCCCGCTGCTCTCGTTCGAGGTCGATGGGCACAGCCGCGGAGGCGGACGCGGTCGTGGCGGCGTCGCGCCTGATCGTGCCTGCCACGAGCTTCGGCGGCGTGGAGTCGGCCTGGGAGCGGCGGGGGCGGTGGCCCGGCGAGACGGCGCCTGCGGCGTTGATCCGGCTGTCGGTCGGCATTGAGCCTGCAGCCGACCTGATCGCGGACATTGACCACGCGCTTGCGCAAGGCCGGCCCTTGGGCTGATCGGTCGATTCTGATCCGGCACGATGGCCGGGTGACCATCTACACCGGCTTCGCCTCCTTCTACGACCGGATCATGGGCGACCGCAGCGAAGAAGTCGACCGGATCCGGTCATACGTCAGCAGGCACACGCCGGGCGCGCGGTCGCTGCTCGAGCTTGGCTGCGGGACCGGAGCGCTGCTGGCCGGCCTGGCCAGCGACCTGGATGTCACGGGTATCGACCAGTCGCCGCAGATGCTGGCGGTCGCCCAGGCAACTGTCCCGGACGCGCATCTGGTCCGGGGCGACATGACGGCGTTCAGCTTGCCGGGCCAGTTCGACGTGGTGATCTGCATGTTCGACACGCTGAACCACGTACCGTCGTTCGACGGCTGGCTGTCGCTCTTCAGCTGCGTGCACGAGCACCTGGCCGAAGGCGGCCTGTTCATATTCGACGTGAACACAGCAGGCCGACTGCGGCGTCTCGACGGCGCGCCCCCGTTCGTGGATGAGTTTGACGGGAACGTGGTGATCATGACAGTGCGGTCAGCCCACGAAGGACTCTGGCTGTGGGAAACGAAGATCTTCGATCAGCAGCACGACGACGTCTACCGGCTGCACCACGAGCGGATCTACGAGCTTGGCATCCCGCTCTCGCTGATCCGCGCCTCGCTCGCCGGGCGGTTCGAGCTGCTGGAAGAGGCAAGCCTCGACGGCAGCCCAGTCAGCGACGAGTCCGACCGGGTGTATTTCGCCTACCGGCACCGCGCTGCCGAGACGGCCATCAGCGCCAGGTAGCGCGTCAGCACTGCTGCTCCCGGTCGCTCATCGCCTGCGTTAGCTTCGCCAGCAACGCCGAGAACTGCTCCCGCTCGATGGGGTTGAGCCCCGCGAAGATCTCGGAGATCGCATCGAGCTGCGGGCCGATCGCCTGGGTGGCGGCGCGCGCGCCGTCGGGCGACAGCTCGACCAGCGTTGCCCGCCGGTCGGTCGGGTGCGGCCGGCGTACCACAAGCCCGGCCTCTTCCATCGCGTCGACGATCGCAGTCATGTTGCGCGGGGTCGCTCCGAGCTGGGTACCGAGATCACGCATGATGGCGGGGCCGCCGCAGTGGAGCGCCTCCACCAGCCTCAGCCGCGCATAGCTCAGGCCATCGCCAGCGCGACCCTCCATCCAGCGCACGAAGCTCGCGGTGAAGCGCGCCGTCTGAGCAACGAGGACATGCCGGGCTTCGCTGTCGTCGAGCCCGGCCAGGCTGGGGGTCTTGTCGCAAGCCCCCGCGACTGCGCCGATATCCGCGGCCAGCCTAGGGTTTTCTTGCGTCACCTGTACGAGCGTACCGGATTACTCGGTTGACACCACTATTTCGTCCGGTACTATTCCCAATGTGATCGTTCAATTTTCAATTACATTCGAGCCGAGATCGAGGTTCTCCTAATGACGAGCTCAGACCCGAGCGAGGCAAGCGCGGCGGGCCGCAACAATGCGACCGCACTGGCCGGTCCGGCCGCCTATCAGCTCGACCAGGGGACGTCAGCGGTGACGTTCACGCACAAGGCCATCTGGGGCCTACAGACAGTCCGCGGAGAATTCAGCGACCTCAGCGGCACCGCCGAGATCAAGGCCGACGGCTCAGCACACGGCCGTCTCGAGATCGGCGCAGCCTCGCTGAACACCAAGAACCGCAAGCGCGACGAGCACCTGCGCTCAGCCGACTTCTTCCACGCAGACGCCCACCCGAAGATCATCGTGGACGTCACCGAGGCGGCCACCGGCGACGGCAGCAACGTACGTGCGAGCGGGACCCTGACGGTGGCAGGCCGGACCAGGCCGCTGACGCTGACCGCCAAGATCTCCGAGGCCGACGGCCAGTCTGTCACGCTGACGGCCGACGCCCAGATCGATCGCGCCGACTTTGGGATGACCTGGAATCAGCTCGGCATGGTCACGGGCACGGCGCACATCCACGTCGTCGCGAGATTCCTCAAGTCGGCCGCGGCCTAGCCCGGTCGGCCGACACACCCCCCAAAGGAACCAGATGAAACTACAGGTCATTGTCGGCAGCACCCGGCCCAGTCGGGCCGCCGACAAGGTAACGCCGTGGGTCACCGGCCGGGCAGCGCTGCACGAGGCGTTCGAGACCGAAGTTCTCGACCTGCGCGACTGGCCGCTGCCGATGTTCGGCGAGCACATGGGCAGCATCGGCGACCCGACCGACCCGTCGTATTCCGACGAGCGCGTGCGCGCATGGAACCGGAAGATCGCCGAGGCTGACGCGTATCTGCTCGTCACGCCTGAGTACAACCACAGCATCCCCGGCGAGCTCAAGAACGCCATCGACAGCGTGTTCCTGTCGTTCGCCTTCCGCAATAAGCCGATGGCGATGGTCGGGTACAGCGGGGGCGTCGGCGGCGGCATTCGCGCGATCGAACATCTCGCCCAGGTGGCCGTCGAGGTCGAGGCGGCGCCGCTCCGCAGCACCGTCATCCTGCCGTTCGTGGACAGGCAGTTCGACGAGGACGGCCAGCCGGCCGACCCCGCTACCGAGGTCAGCATGCAGATCTTGCTCGATGACCTGGCCTGGTGGGCGGCGGCCCTGCGGAACGCCAGGGCAGCGGGCCAGCTCGTTCCCGGCAAGGTGCGTGCGCGGCTGGCGACTGCCGCTGCGGCAGCCGCGAGGTAGCGCTAGCCAGCTGGTTCAGCTGCGAGTGCCGACCGGGATTCCTGGAAGGTGCGCCGGTAGGCGTGCGGAGTAGTGGCGCGCCAGGACCGGAAGTGATGGCGGAACGTGGCCGCGTTCCCGAACCCGGCCCGTTCCGCAATCACGTCCACCGTCTCATCGGTCTCCTCGAGCAACTGCTGTGCCAGCAGGATCCGCTGACCGGTCAGCCAGCGCTGCGGCGTCGTGCCGGTCTCCTGCACAAAGCGCCGGGCGAATGTGCGCGGGGACATCGCGGCCAGGCTGGCAAGCTGGTCTACGGTGACGATTCGGTCGAGGTTGCACTGCATCCACTCGATGACCTCGCCAACGGTGTCGCCCGCGGGCTCGGAAACCGGGCGTTCGACGAACTGCGCCTGGCCGCCGTCGCGGTGCGGCGGCACGACCATGCGGCGCGCGATCGCGTTGGCGACCCGGCTGCCCTGCTCCTTACGAACCAAGTACAGGCACGCATCAATGCCAGCCGCGGTGCCGGCGCTGGTGATCACTGGATCCGCATCCACGTACAGAACGGAGGGGTCTACCTTGGCCGCCGGGTAGCGGCGCGCTAGGAGATCTGAGTGCCGCCAGTGCGTGGTGCAGGGCCGCCCGTCGAGCAATCCCGCAGCCCCCAGCACGAACGCCCCGGTGCAGACGCTCAGCACCCGGGCACCACGGTCGACCGCCCGCCGCAGGGCGGCGAGGAGCGGCTCGGGCCACTCGCCTGGACCGCGGAGTTCATCGCGGTTTGCTGGGATCGTGGTGATCAGGTCGGCAGATTCGAGCCTGTCTAGCGCGAACTGCGTCTGCAGGGTGAAGCCGGCATCCGAGCGCAGCGGTCCGGGCTCCCCGGCCACGACCGCGAAGTCATAGCCAGGCAGTCCCTCTTCAGTCCGGTCCGTGCCGAACACCTCGCACACGACCCCGAGCTCGAACGGCGTGAACCCATCTAGGACCACGACTGCCACGTCTTTCAGCATGACCCCAATCATGCCAGAGGGTTGGCAGGATGTTAAGTCAGAGTGGCATTACTGCCACTGTCGGCTAGCGCTGCGTTCGGTCAGGCTTGTGTCATGACCCATTCAGCCAGCCCCAGCCCGCAGGCCGGACGCCTGCGCCGGATCGCCCGGAGGCTACGTGACGTCATGGCGGAGTGCGCGTACGCCCAGCGCAGGATGACCGAACTGATCACCGCCCCGGAGCGCTACGTCCTTCATCCGGAGATCGTGCCCGATACGTACGCAGACTTCCTGTTCCGTACCGCCGGCGTCCTCCCGCATGAGCCGCCGGCCCGGATCCGCACAAGCCGCTGAAGGCCATGAATGTGGAATCGGTACGGGCATAGCCGTACCGATTCCACATCCATGAAGCCGAAAGCGACCGATCCCCTCCGGGCGTGCCCGGTCCCGGCGCGCTCAGACCGTCGACGGTTGCAGCACGTCGGCGAACTCCCGCAAGAGCGCGGACTTCGACCGGGCGCCGACGACTTGCTTCACGACTTCGCCGCCGGCGAATACGCAGACGGTCGGGATGTGCAGGATGCCGTACCTCCCGGCCGTCGCCGGGTTCTCGTCGACGTTGACCTTGACCAGGTCAATCACATCGGCGTAGTCGGTGGCTATCGAGTCCAGAACGGGCGCAACCTGCCGGCATGGACCGCACCACTGCGCCCAGCACTCCACGATGACAGGGCGCGGGTTTGCTAGCACCTCCATCTCGAAGGTGTTGTCCGTCACTACCCTGGCGATGCTCATGAAGTTCGCTCCCTGGTTGCCGCACTGACGTTGTCTGCCGTGGTGAACTCGGTTAGTAGCGCCGCGCATTGATAGCCGTCCCCGCGCTCGCATACGTGCACAAGTTGCCGGAGCCTGCACCGAAGCTGCATTAGCTCGCGCACCTGAGCATCGACCGCCGCCAGTTTCGCCTGCGCCGCTGCGGCGATCTCCTGCGTTGACTGCGCCTCGGCCGGCCCGAGCAGATCGGCGATCTCCGCGAGCGTGAAGCCAAGCTGCCTCGCCCGGCGGAAGAAGACGAGCCGCGACCGGTCGGCTTCGGAATACTCGCGGTAGCCCGAGACACTCCGCTGCGGGGTACCCAGCAGGCCTCGGCGCTGATAAAAGCGCACCGTCTCGACGCCAACTCCTTCGGCGGCAGCCAGCTTCCCGATCGTCATCGCGTTCATGTCATGCACGGTACTGGCCGTACCCCGGTACGGAGTCAAGCCAGCCGCGGACTGATCTTGCTAATGTTCGTGGGTCATGACCAGGTACGCGATGCTGATTCTGCCGTCGGCCAACCGCGTCTACGCTGGCGCGTCGATCGAGCTGACCCGAGCGGAGCTTGCCGTTTTCGGTGCCGCGGTGCTCGATGGCGCCCTGTCGGACGCGGTGCCGACCGAGCTTGGCGGCGTGCCTTACCTGGAGTTCGAGGCCGACAGGCTGAGCCCGCGCGCGATTTCGTTTGTAGCCAATGTGTCGGGCTGCTACGCGCTGTTCGAGCTGACGGAGGGCTTGCTGCGGCCGCTGGATCTGCAGCGACTCGACCGCTACGACGATGACCTCATCACCATTCAGAAGTATCCGGGGAAGACTAACGAGCAGTTCACCAAGCTGCTGCTCAACGTCACGCTGATGGCCTCGGCGTTCGCCGCCGAGATGCTCGACCGGAAGCTATCCGTGCTTGACCCGCTGTGCGGCCGCGGCACGACACTAAATCAGGCGCTCATGTATGGCTACGACGCGGCCGGCGTCGACCTCGATCAGAAGGACTTCGACGCCTACACGACGTTCATCAAGACCTGGCTGAAGCGCAAGCGGATCAAGCACAAGGCCGACTACGACGGCCCGGTCCGTCGCGAAGGCAAGACCGTCGCCCGACGGCTCCAAGTCAGCATGGCCGCATCCAGGGATGAGTTCAAGGTCGGCCAGACCCAACGGCTGGACGTCGTCTGCGCCGATACGACGAAGGCGCCAGAGTTCTTCAAGCCGGGTACGTTCGACCTGCTCGTGACCGACGCGCCGTACGGCATCCAGCATGGCAGCCGCAGCTTGGCGGCGGGGCTGGCACGCCGGCCGCAGGAGCTGCTGGCCGCAGCGGCGCCCGGCTGGGCGAGGCTCCTGCGGCCTGGCGGCGCGGTCGGCGTTGCGTGGAACACACTGGTTGCACCTCGCGAAGAGGCGGCCTCAATACTTGCCCGCGCGGGCCTCGAGCCGGTGGAGTCTGGGCCTTACCAGCAGTTCAGGCACCGGGTCGATCAGGCAATCGTGCGCGACGTCCTGGTCGCTCGCAAGCGATAGCGGTGGCCGTTGGGTGACCGTGCCAGCCGTTAGGCAAGCGGCGGCGCACCAAGCACCGGCCTCCTGCTGACCGGGGTCAGCGCTGACTAGGTCCGGCGTCCTCGCGGACGCGCCGCGCCCAGTCACCGTGGCCAAGTCGGTCCAGCATTTTGGCCAGCCACGCGCGATCGGCCGGGTCAAGCCTGGCAGCCGCGAGGTCGGCGCGATCCTTTGGACGGTCGAGCCGCGCTTTGTGCATCAGCGCGATCTCCGGCCGCAGGTACGCGATGCCTGCGACCGTGCGCAGCGCCTCGGCCCATGGCAGCCGCACGCTGGCGTCCCGCTTGAACACCCACTCGGTGTCGTCGCTCGCGCGGTCGAGCAGCAGATCAAGCTGCCAGGGCTGGCTGGCATTCCGGCGCGCCCACAGCTGCTCGCAGCTCGCGCTGGGCGCCATCCCTGGCAGCAGCGGCCGCAGCGCGCCGTCGTTTGTCTCCCACAAGTGCCAGCCGGTCAGCGCGTCCCGCAAGCCCTCGAGATCGGCCATCCGGACGACGACGTCGGTGTCCTCGTGCCGTCGCGGCGCCGCGCCGAGCCTGGCCGCGCGCCCGCCGGCGATGTGCCAGCGGATGCCACGGCCCGCCAGCAGCGAGTCGACAGCGGCCGGCTCAAGCGGATCCCAGCGGCCGTACAGCAGCTGGAATTGGTCCTCGTCGAGATTATTGACTGTCTCTCTGAAGTCCGGCGGCATCGCTGTAGTCTGCCGCACCCGCGACGCCTGCCGCACCCGCGACGCCTGCCGCACCCGCGACCGCGGTGGGTGCCGCGGCATAGGGGCCGACCTGGTAAGGCGACGCCTGCTGCTGCGCGGCCGACTCGTGTGCGAGCAGCATCCATGCGCAGAGCAGGATCATGGTGGCGACGAACGCGCAGAAGACCCAGAACATGGGCGTCAGTCCTGCGCTGATCGACAACCCCACCTGGCTAGCCTGCGCCTGGGAGATACCGAACTGGAGCGGCGAGGTCGGTTCATGGATCTGCACGATGGCGGAGATGGCTTCGGCGACCATCGGCACGATCGCTCCTAGCGCGAGCGCCGCGCCGAGGCGCATCGGCCGCCAGAGCGCGGCAACGATCACCACGGCCACAAGAGCAGCCATTACCAGGACGTTGCCGAGGATCACCGGTCCTGGATTGGCGAACGCATTGCCCTCCGTGATGACCTGCGAGACTCCGCTGGCCGTCTGCAGAGTGAACTTGTCCCAGGACGGCGCGAACGCAATGGCTGTGCCCACGGCGGCGAGCACGAGCGTCACGAGAGGCACGATCTCGTGGCCGGATGCGCGACCGAGATGGCGAGCCAGACCGCGCCGGGGGACCGCCCCGTTCCCTGCAAGAGATGTCTGACCGGTCAGGCCTGCCCACAACGCCAGCCCGACGCCTGACGTGCACGCGAGCCACCCGAAAATGCCGAGCAAGAGACCCGTGCCTGCGAGGTGCGCCCCACTGGCCAGCGGGGTGCCGAGATCGGCGAAGAATAGGCCGAGCGTTACGGCACTGACGCCAAGGCCGAAGAGGGCGCCAGCCCGAAGCCGCTTCCCGCCTAGCACGATGAGGACGGCGCTCACGCTCCACGCCGCCAGGTAGATCACATGAGGCACCAGGTTGGAGGACTGCGAGGCGAGGCTGGCGCCGGCCACGTAGGCCGGGAACAGGCTCGCCACCCCTAGCACCACGCCAACGCCGAGGATGGCGGCGGCGATCCAGGACGTCCGGGTTACGGTCGCCGGGTCGAGTGTGCGCCGCGAGGGCGCCGCAGCGGTCGGCACGGCGGAGGCCGGCAAGCCAGCGCCTGGCGAGCTAGCGGCCCCCTCGGCAACGGTCGGCTGCGCAACGGTCGCCGCAACGGTCGGCACGGCAGCGCCGGGCTCGCCGACGACGGAGCCCGCCGCCACGACCTGCTCACCGGACTGCTGCGTCACTGGCTGCTGCGTCACTGGCTGCTGCGTCACGGGCTGCTGCGTCACGGGCGCGATGGTGCCCGGCACCTCGATCGAGGCGAACCGCATCCACGCTCCCGACCAGCCGTCCGGCGTCAGCGGCCACCACTCAATGGGCGGGGACTGCGGAGCCGCAGCATGCCAGATCCCGTAGAACTGCGGCCCCTGTCCGATCGCGAAGTTGGCGCCGCGATAGGCGATGCTGACGTTCTCAGGCACGGTCCGGATCCTTCCTGCGCTGCTCAGGCACACTCACCTTGTCACCAGAGGGTAGAGGCTGAGTCTGCAAGTTTCCTGCACGGCGGCTCTGGTCTCCCTGACGCCCAGCTCAGGATAGGGCAACCTGGGCAAACAGCCCGGAACGGGCCATGACTGGCATGCCGATGTGGCGCGCCGCCGACCGGCCGACGGGGGCTAGCCTTTTCGCGATGAATGACGATGACATCCCCGGCTTCGTCGCGGCGCTCGGCATCCCTGGGATCGTCGACGCGCACGTGCATTTCCTGCCCCACAGCGTCCAGGAGGCCGTTTGGCGATGGTTCGATCGGATTACCCCGCTCTGGCCAGTGACCTACCGTGGACCGGCGGATGACAGGCTCGCGACACTGGCCAGGATCGGTGTCCGGCATCACACCGCGCTCGCTTACGCCCACCGGCCCGGCATGCTGCGGTTCCTGAACGACCACACCCTCGGGCTCGCGGCGGCGGAGCCTGCGGTCATCCCGACGTTCACGATCTTTCCTGAGGCCGGGGTCACCGCCGAGACTGCGCGGTGCCTGGCCGCAGGCGGCCGTGCGGCTAAGGTGCACCTTCAGGTCGGCGCCTTCGACGCCACCGACCCCCTCCTCGAGGAGACTTGGGGACTGTTGCAGGACGCGGGCACGCCCATCATCCTGCACGCCGGCGCGGTCGCCGACGGTTCGGGCAACCAGGAGTGGTGCGGGCCCGAGCCGGTAATGCGGCTGCTCGGCCGGTTCCCTGACCTGCGCGTGGTGATAGCTCATCTGGGTGCGCCTGACCATGACAGGTTCGTCGAGATCGCCGAGGAGCATGCCGGGGTGTGGCTCGACACGGCGATGGTCTTCACCGACCCGCCCTACCTAGCCCCGACACCGGTGCATCTGATCGAACGGGTCGGCGCCCTCCGGGACCGGATCGTGTTCGGGTCGGACTTCCCCACCATCCCGCACGCGTTCGCGGCGCAGGTCAGCGGGCTGGCGTCGCTGGGACTCGGCGACGAGTGGCTTCGCAACGTCCTGTGGCGGAACGGGGTGCGGCTCTTCGCGCTGTGACGCACAGCCAATCCCGGCCGAAGTAGAGAACTGGCCTGTCGCGTGTCCAGTTGCTCTGAGCGGCGGCTGCGGGCTCTCTGAGGCTGTCCCTGTCTCGCTAGGTTGCTGACCGGCTGTCCCGCTTGGCTTGCCGGCGGGCGCCCGCAACCTTCGTGCTCGCTCGCCGCTTCTTCGTAGCTGGCGAGCGCAGGGCCCGATCGCCTGCCTTAGAGCCAGCGACCGGGCGACCGGTGACCGGACGACCGGTGACCGGACGGCCAGTGGTCGTCTGCGCGGACGCTTGCCCATCACCATCGGGTCCCCTGCCTTGTTTGGCGGCGCGGGCCATCTCGATCCGCTCGCCGCGCAGGCGCGTCGCCGACTGCCGGGCAAGGACCGCCACCCGGCGGCTGACCCTGGACAGAGCTTGCTCGAATGCCTCGGCCTTGATGGCTGCTCGCTCGTTAGCCGGCCGTGCCCGCCCACGTCCGCCTTTCTCAGCCACCCGCGCGGTGGCACGCCGCCTGTACAGCCCGGTGTACTTGTTGCGCGCCTTCCGGATCCGCGCGTGCAACTCGATTGCGTCATCCTCGCCGAGCGGAGCGAGCTCATCAGGCTCGGTCAGTGCTACCAGGAACCGCTCATCGTCATTGAGTACGGAAAGCATGGTCGCGTTCATGGTGACTCCCCAGTCCCCCGTGACCCACCGACGTGATCAGTCCTTCCCGGACGCTTGGTCCGTCGAACCTTGGGAGCCTAGAGCGCGGCGCGGTGTCTTCCGGCATTACGGCTCCGTGGCGGATCACTCCTGGCCGTCGGCCCCGTTCGGCGGCAGCACGTCCCATCCACCGTGCGTCCACATCCATCCGTGGGCATACCGGTCCACGAATGGCGTGTTGTACCACAGGCGAACCCACACCGGGACGCGGTCGAGCCGAGGCGTGAGCCCGCACGGCGGTGTCCAAGACCAGGCGGGGCGAGCACCATCTGGCGGGTGCCATCCCGCCGGGGACGGCACCGCCTCGGTCTTCCACCGGCGGGCATGTGCACGCGCCGCCGTGACCTCCGCGTCCGTTCGGCGGACTTCTGCCGGACCCGATCCTAGGTTTGCCGCATTCCGGTAACTGAACACGCCCTCGGCTGCGTACGCCACCACCAGGCCGCCTGCCAGGCCTGCTGGCCCGACGAGTGCCCAGCCGCATCCGGCCCCAGCGAGCCATATCGGAACACGGATCCGCCAGAACATGTACGCGTAGCGCTCGTACCGCCCCCACGGCAATTTGATGACGGTCCACGGGTACAGGCCGCCGCGCCCGCGTCGATACCACGATCGCCGGTACTGCACAGACCCTCTGCGCACCAGGCATCCCTCCGGAACGCAGGCCGCAAGGCTTGGAATCGACATCGACGGTAACACTCTTGGCCGCAGGCGGACCGCACCGCTCGGCGCCAGCGCGGCTCATAGAGTCGAGGCCATGAAGGTCTCTTGCTGGGCCGTGATCAGTGGCGGTAGCTGAGCCCGCTGCCGTTGAGCACTGCGCGAGTCGGGGTCGGCGCGGACAGCTGCCTCGATGCGCTCGTAGGCTGCGCGGTCTTCGTACTCCCATACAGCCACGACGCGCCCGTCATCGGTTTCCCATCGGCCTACTAGCCGGGCGCCGTGCCGGAGCTGGACGGGCAGAAGGTGCGTGCGGAAGAAGTCATGGAAGAGCGGAAGGTTCTCCCGCACCGTGTCGTAGATGCGCATCCGGTAGAGCACCTATCGTCTCCTCTGCCCGTCCGATGTAGCGGCACGCGAGTATCAGGGCCAGATCCGCCATGCGGGTATTGACGCTGCTCAGAAGTTCAGGGTCACGATGTATGGCAGGTTCCGGTATCGCTGGGCGTAGTCCATGCCGTAGCCAGCCACGAAGTCCGGCGGGATGTCGAAACCGAGGTAACGCAGGGGCACCGCGACCTTCGCCAGATCGGGCTTGCGAAGCAAGCTGAGCACCTCGACAGTGGCGACGCCGCGTGACCGCAGGTGGTCTAACAGCCACGTGAGGGTGAGCCCGGAGTCGGTGATGTCATCCACGAGGACCACGTTTCTGCCTCTGAGATCCAGGTCGGGCTCCTTGAGCATCCGGATCACACCGGATGAGGAAGTTGTGTTGCCATAACTGGACACGGTGATCCAGTCGATCTCGACGCGCTCGTGCTTGAGCAGCCTGGCTAGATCTGCCATGACCATCATTGCGCCCTTGAGCACCCCAAGGAGTACCAGGTCACGGTCGGCGTAGTCCGCGTCGATCTCGGCGGCAACGTCGGCGAGGCGATCACGTATCTGGATCTCGCTGAGTAGTACGTCTCCGATGCTGGGCTCGGGCATCCCCATGCCCGTGATGCTGTCAGATCATGGCCCGAATAGGCACCTTCTACGCCACCTCAGTTAACCCGGTCGATTCCCGGCGGCACGGGCGCTGCCGCACCACAAGAAGCAACAGAGCCATGACGCCTCGAATCAATCGGAACTGGCGGAACGGGCTCCCTGCTCGCGCAGCCAGGAGATCACGTTCTCCTGCCTCGTACCCGACCCGCTGGCGGCATCTAGCGGCGTCCCGCTTGCGTACTCCGGCTCCCAGTTGATATCGGCTCCACGCGATAGCAGGTACTCCGCCGCGCGGCGCTGGCCGCCGGCGCAGGCATGCCAGAACGCTTGCGACACTTCCTCAGCGGCCGGGTCGCTTCCCAGGAGGTCTTCGAGACGGTCCAGCATGCCCAAGGCAGCTGCATGCCAGGCCTTGTCGACTCTGGCACCGCGCGCTACCAGCAGACGGGCGACATGCCAGCAGGCGTAGCCCACGGCGTTATCGAGCGGAGTGCCGATCGAGCCATTAGGCGTCTCGAGTTCGGCCCCTCCCTCTATCAGGGCTTCGGCCACATCGACGTCGTCACTGCTTGCCGCATAATGCAACGGCGTCTCATCACCCGGACCGGGCTCTGAACCCGCACCCGTCGTCGTGGCGTTGGGATCGGCGCCAGCGCCGATGAAGACCCGGACGATCTCTGGGCCGTTGGGGAAGTAGCCGGGCCAGTCGGTCGGAAGATGCAGTGGCGTGGCCGTGCCGCCGCCCCTTCCAACAAGTCGGGCCGAAACCAGCTCGGGATCATTCCGCAACAGTCGCTGGACACCCTCGACGTCACCTGCTCGAACCGCTAGCAGCAGCTCGACAGCGACCTGGTCGTCGCGCGGGATCCGCTTGCCGCCCGTCTGCTCGCTCATCGTGAGTCATCATGCCAGGTCCCGGCGAAGATGACGCTGCTGGGCAATGAACCAGGATCCGGCCTGCTTCTATACCGGGACAGTTCGCTCGCATCATCAGCGGCAAGATATTCGTGCACTAGCCGAACGCCAGTCGCGCCGTCACCAACGGCAGCAGCTACCCGTTTCATCGATCGGCAGCGCGCGTCGCCTACCGCAAGCACGCCCGGCACCGAGGCCGCACCCCGTCGTCTTGAAGAACGGCGAGCGGCTGCGCTTGGACGTGGGTTGCCGAAGTGATCTCCTGGCAGTGACGTCAGTCATGGCCATGCGCAGTTCGACATGCAGGTCCCGCCGTACTTCTCGCGCAACACGCTGCACCATGGACCCGAAACCTACATCGAGCTCCATAAGTGCCGACGCGTCGGCGTCCGGCCGGAGTGTCCTCGCCCCGGCCGGATGCCCTTCGCCCGCTCGCTGGCTAGGCGTCCCGCAGCCGTAGCGTCAGGCCGCCGGCCAGCAGCGCGGCCGCAGCCCAGAGAGCCAGCACGCCGAGCCCGGCCCAGGGCGTGATCGCCAGGCTGCGCAGGCCGATCGTGTCCTGGATCGTCAGCCCTGCGACTGTAGGCGTCCAGCGCTCAAGGCGGTGCTGCCAGTGCTCGTTCCCGATGAAGGCGAGGACGATCGGGAACAGGTACAGCAGTGCCAGCACGGTCCCGATGGCGACCGCCGAGTCCCGCACGATCACCGACACGCCGACGCTGAGCAAGGCGATCAGCACCAGGTAGAGCACCGAGCCGCACGCGGCTCGCAGTGTCGGCCCGTAGCTCAGCCACACCGGCTGGAAGCCGCGCGCGGCAGTAAAACCGTGGCCGGGGAGGATCAGGTGCCCGGCCAGCACCGATCCGAACACGGCCACCGCCCCCGCGACGAGCACCAGACTGGCAATCACGATGGCCTTCGCCGCAAATACCGCGTGCCGCCTTGGCATCGCCGCCAGCGTGACCCGGATCATGCCCGTGCTGTACTCGTTGCAGAATGCCAGCACCGCAAGGATCGCCACTACGACCTGGCCGAACTGGATACCGGTCAGGCTCAGCTTGGTCGTGTCGACCGGGCAGGTCAGGTTCTGCGGGCAGTGGGTTGCACCCACGGCCGCGGTGCTGACCGCAATGGTCAGCGCCGCGATCCCGAGGAGCAGCCAACCGGGTCCGGAGACGGTGCGCACCTTGGTCCACTCGGCGTGCAGCGCGTGGCGCATGCTCGCGCCCCGCGCTGCCACCGTCGCCATGGATGCCGCTGGCTGTGTATGTACGGCGGCGCTCATGCGTCCCGCCGCCGCAGCATGACCAGTGCGAGGGCAAGGGCCGCTGCCGTCCAGAGGCACAGGACGGCAAACCCGACGTACGGCGACAGCGGATAGTAGCCCTGCACCGGCGAGGTAACGGTGGTGACCTGGAAGTACCGCGGGATGCTCTGCTCGATCGCGAGGCCCGCGGCCGGGGTCAGCCGCAGCAGCCAGTCGCCGACCCCGGCGGGCACGACGTTGAGTGCGGTCAACAGGAACGGCATGACGACAACCACTACCGCGATCGTGATCGCGGCCGCGGAGCGGCGCAGGATGGCTCCCATGGCGACGGCGAAGACCGCGGCCAGGGCCAGCACCGCCGCCGTGCCGACGATGACCCGCACCTCGGTCAGCAGAGGTGCATGCAGCAGGACCTGACCATGGTTTTCCTCCTTCGGCACGCCAACGGCGATCGAGATCACCGCCGCAATCAGGCCGACGACGAAGGCCACCGCGCCGATCACCGCGGCCTTGGCTGCCAGCACCGCGCCTCGGCGCGGGGTAGCGGCTAGCGTGGTCCGGATCAAACCGCGGCGGTACTCGGTGCTGAAGAACATCGCCGCCACGACGACGATCACGATCAATCCGAGGAACCCGCCGACCAGGCTCTGCTCAATCGTCACCGTCGGCAGCCCGCCGCCCGGCCCCGGCGTAACCGGCGCGATGTCGCCTGAGCCCGTCAGCGTGAACGTACCGCCGTTCCGGATGAAGGGCGACGAGCCCGGGCCGCCGCCTGGCCCCGGTCCCCCGGCCGGGCCTCCGCCGCCGACCGTAGTGCCAGTCCAGGTGCCTGGCGCAGTGCCGGTCAGGCTGACGCGATCGAAAACCCCTGTGGCCTGGGCGGGTCCGCCGTCATTGCTGTTCCCGCCGAACGAGCTCTGGGTCACCGTGTAGTTCGGGGAGGTCGCGAACATGCCGACCTGAAGCGTCGACGGCAGCCCGGTCAGCTGAACCGTGCCGACCTGCGCCCAACGCGTGCCGTCGACGGAATCGAAACCGGTGATCGTTGCGCCGGCGCGAGTCAGCCGCAGCCACCGCGGGTGCGCCGTCGATACGGCACCAGGCATCCCAGGGATATCGCCGGTGTAGTTGTACTGCATCCGGACCCCGTTGCTGCCGGTCACCATCATTGCCGCGTAGACGGAGCCCTGCCGGGTGCTCTGCTTGATGATGATCCCTGCCTTGGCCCACGCTGCGAGCCCCGGTACCATGCCGCCGCCCCCGACCTGCACAGGCCCGGAGCTGAGGTTTGCGTGCTCGCCGGCAAGCGAGGTAACTCGCACGGTAAGGCTGCCGTTCCCGGTCAGTGGCTGGCGCGCGAATGCGAAGCTGTCGGTCACGATCTCGCCGCCCGGCCCGTGCGGGACGTAGGGTAGGCAGGCTTTGCCGGTTTTCAGCGGCCCGCCGTTCATCTGGCAGCCGATGGTCCCGTTCGCGGCCGTGAACACGCCGAGGAAGATGGTCAGCAGCCCGGCCAGGATCATGCCGATCACCCAGCCGCGCACGCTGCGGAACTTGGTCCACTCGGCGCGCAGCACGGAGCCGAAGCCGCCGCCACGGGGTCCGCCGCCTAGTCCGGCGCCGGGCCGCGGCACAGATATCGTCTGCGTCGTCATCGCGGCACCTCCTGCACGGAGTTGGCGTCGAAGCCGGCCGGGCGGAACTCGACCGCCTGCTTGGTCAGCTCCATGTAGGCCTGCTCCAGCGTGGCCCGGTGCGCGGAGACCTCGGAGAACGGCACGACCGCCGCGCCCAGCAGTGCGACGACGCGCTCCGCGGCCAGACCCGAGATCGTGAGCACGTCCTGACCGGACGCGACGACGGTGGCCCCCGCCCGCTCCAGCACCGTCGTCGCCTCCGGCCGGTCGGACGTGCGCAGAGTCACCCGGTCGCCGGAAGCCGCTGCCAGCAGGCTCGCCACGGTCGTGTCGGCGATGACCTTGCCGCGGCCGACGACCACCAGGTGATCCGCGGTGTCCTGAAGCTCGCTCATCAGGTGGCTGGACACCAGCACCGCCCGGCCATCCGCGGCCAGCGAGCGCAGGAAGCCCCGCACCCACACGATGCCCTCAGGGTCCATTCCGTTGAATGGCTCGTCCAGCATGATCGCGATCGGGTCTCCGAGCATCGCCGCGGCGATGCCGAGGCGTTGCCGCATGCCGAGCGAGTACCCCCCGGCCCGACGCTTGGCGACTCCCTCCATGCCCGCCTGCGCGATCACTTCGTCCACCCGCCTCGCCGGCAGGCCCTGCGAGTGGGCCAGCCAGAGCAGGTGATTGCGCGCGGACCGGCTTGGCTGCAGCGCGCCTGCGTCCAGCAGCGACCCGATCACTCGCATCGGCTGCCTGAGGCTCGCATACGGCACTCCGCCGACGGTCGCCTTGCCCTCGTCCGGTGCATCCAGGCTGAGGATTACCCGCATCGTGGTGGACTTGCCGGCACCGTTCGGGCCGACGAAGCCGGTCACCTGGCCAGGCTGGACGATAAATGACATGCCATCCAGCGCTAGCGTCGGCCCGAACCGCTTGCGCAGGCCATTCACTTCAATCGTGGCTTGCATTCCCAGATCCTTCTCGTCCGCTACGGAACTTGCAGTGATCTGAGTTCTACGGGAGCGGCCATAACATGGGCCGCACGGATGCTGTTATCCCGTTGTTAGGTCCACCGCGACATGCTGACGTGGGATGGCAGAGCCGAAATACCAGATCAGGGCATCACCGGGGGCAGGAGGGCACATGCGCGCGTCGCACCGCGACCCTGCCACTCTGCCCCGCGGCACCGTCACGGCCAGCCATACGCGCCCGCCGTTCAGGTCCCGGCTGCCGGGCTGGGTACGCCTGCCGCACTGGGTCCGGCTGCCGGGCCGCACGGTGCGGACCCGGCTGACCATCCTTTACGGGATCTTGTTCGTGTTTTCCGGCGCGCTGCTGCTGACCATCTCCAGCGGTGTCGCCGTCGGCACCTCGACGTCCGAGGCCAGGCCGGCCGCCATCAACTCCGCGCCAGGATCGCCACTGGACCGGGCCAACGCGCACATCCACCAGCTGCAGGCCCAGATCAGTCTGCTCCAGTCCCAGGCGGCCGGACCGTCGGGTGAGAACAAGCTCTCGCACGTACTGCTGACCTCGTCGCTCATCGCGCTGGCGATCATGACGGTGATCTCGGCGGGACTCGGCTGGCTCGTAGCCGGACGCGCACTAAGACCGGTCCGCCAGATGACGGCCGCGGCCCAGCGGATCTCGGAGGACAGCCTGCACGAGCGGCTTGCGGTGCAGGGCCCTGAAGACGAGCTAAAGGAGCTCGGAGACACCATCGACGGCCTGCTTGAGCGCCTGGAGATCGCATTCGGCGCCCAGCGCCGTTTCGTCGCCAACGCGTCCCACGAACTGCGGACTCCGCTGACCACCATGCGAGCTTCTCTGGATGTGGCGCTGGCGAAGCCGGATCCTGCCCCTCCGCAGACCGTCGCGCTGGCCGGACGGCTGCGCGCTGAGCTGGACAAGATCGACAGGCTCCTCGAGGCGTTCCTAGTGCTCGCCCGTGCCCAGCACCGGGCACTGCCCGGCCGCGCGGTCATCCCGCTGGACTACGTCGTCGGAGCCGCCCTAGCCGACCAGGCTGCGGCGATCAGTGCCATGAACCTGACCGTGCAGGAGGCCGACTCCCTGGGCAGCGCGTGGGTGACTGGTAGCCAGGCGCTGATCACCAGGATGGTGGAAAACGTCATCGACAATGCTGTCTGCCACAACACCGAAGGCGGCTGGATCAGGATTGTGAGCCGCACCGCGGCCGACCGGGCGCGCCTGATTGTCGAGAACGGCGGGCCGCTGCTTGACCAGCAGCAGGTAGCCGGGCTGTCCGAGCCTTTCCGCCGGATCGGCGCGGACCGGACCGGCTCGGACAAGGGTTCAGGCCTCGGCCTATCGATCGTCGCGGCCATCGCCGAAGCCCACGGCGGCACGGTCGACTTGCAGGCGCGCTCCGCAGGCGGCCTGCGCGTCACGATCAACCTGCCCGCGTCCGCTGCCCAGGCCGAGGTCGTCGCGACAGGTGCCCCGACATGAGGGTGCTTGTCGTCGAGGACTCGCGGTCGCTGGCTGACGTACTCGTGGAGGGCCTGCGCGATCAGGGCATGGCTGTGGACGCGGCGCACGACGGGCTCGAAGCCGCCGCCAAGCTCGACCTCAACGCCTATGACGTCATTGTGCTCGATCGTGACCTGCCCGGGATCCACGGCGACGCCCTCTGCCAGATGATCACCGATCACGACGAGCGGGCCATGGTTCTCATGCTGACCGCGTCCGGCGCGCCAGGCGAACGGGTGACCGGCCTGGGCCTCGGCGCCGACGACTACCTAGCCAAGCCATTCCACTTTCCCGAGCTCGTCCTGCGGATTCGGGCCCTGGCCCGACGCAAGCCTGCCGCACGGGCCCGGACCCTGCGCGCAGCCGGGATCGAGCTCGACCCGATGCGCCGCACAGTCACACGGGACGGCCGACCGATAGATCTCTCGGTCAAGGAGTTCGGCGTGCTGGAGGCACTCTTGCTCGCCGCACCGGCCTACCTGCGCGCCGAAGAGCTACTTGAGCAGGTCTGGGACGAGCAGGCCGATCCCTTCACCAACACGGTGACCGTCACGATCGGGCGGCTCAGGCGCAAGCTCGGGGATCCGCCCGTCATTGCCACGACCCCTGGCATTGGCTACCGGATCTCTGACTCCCGCTGAGCAGACAGCGACCTGAGGATATCTTCCATCTCGTCGAAGCTGTCTTGCTGGCCGTCGAACCTGGTCATGTGGTCACGGCCAGCTTTGTCGCGGAACGCCAGCTTCATCGTCAGCGTCGTCACTCCGTTGGTTTCGTGTAGCTGCATGGTCTCGACCGCCTCCGCGTCCGGCCAGCCGTCGAACAGCCACGTCTCCACAGTTCGGATCGGCGGCTCGACCTCCAGGTAGGTTCCGCGGAACGAGCACTCGGTTGCGTCCTCCGTCACGAAGCAGTAGTAGTAGTTCCCTCCGACGCGCAGGTCGATCGAGCACTCCTTCATCTGGTCCGGGGGTGTAGCGCCCCACTTGCTCACATGCTCGGGTTTCGTCAGTACGTCGAAGACGAGAGCGATCGGAGCGTCGAACTGACGTGTTATGAGGACGTCGAGCTCATTCGGGAATTCGACGTGTGCCGATCGGTGCCCACTAAGCGCCACTGCTGCTCTCCCTTTTCTGTAGCGACCACGCGGTACATGCGCGTTTTAAGACGGCGAGGTTCCCGTCGGTCCGAGCAGTGATCTTAGCTAATCTTCCATCTTGTCGTAGCTGTCTTCTTCGCCATCGTGCCTGGTCATGTGGTCACGGCCGGCCTGATCGCGGAACGCCATCGCGCCCGTCAGCGTCGTCACGCCGTCGGTCTCCTGCAGTTCCGTCGTCTCGACGGCATGCGCGTCTGGCCACCCTTCGAACAACCAGGTCTGGACGGTCCGCGTCGGCGGCTCGATCTCCAGGTAGGTGCCGCGGAACGAGCACTCGGTTCCGTCCCCTGTCACGAAGAAGTGGTGGTAGGTCCCTCCGACGTGCAGGTCGATCGAGCACTCCTTCGTCACGCACGCAAACGGAGCGAACCATTTGCTGACATGCTCGGGCTTGGTCAGCACGTCGAAGACGAGCGCGATCGGAGCGTCGAACTTTCGGATGGTGACGACTTCGAGAGCTCTTGGGTAGGTGTGGATGGCGGACCAATGCCGCTTAGGTGTCACTGCTGTTCTCCCTTTTCTGTAGCTCTTTGAGGTAGTCGTCCATCCGGTCCAGGCGCTCATTCCACATCTGCTCGTACCTGGCCAGCCACTCATGCAACGGCCGCAGACGCGCGGGCTCCAGGCTGTACAGCCCAGGCTGCAGGAACTCTCGGCCTACGGCCTCGGCGCGGAGCAGATCCAGCGGATGGGACAGCGGTTCGCCGAATGGCGGACCGAACTGCTCCGTCAGCCCGGCCCCACTGTCGCGTAGGGCGCAACTCGGCCTGCGCCGTGCGGAACCAGCATCGTCCTGCCCGACGACAGCCGATCATCGGCCGCATGCGAGGCGGTTCGTGCGGATGTACTGTCGCATCCATGACGCAGGGGGCGGAGATCCGGTTCTTGCACTTCGCTGGTCGTCATGTCGCTTACGCAGTGACCGGCGACGGGCCGCCGCTGGTCGCCCCGGCGTGGTGGGTCAGTCACCTGGAGCTCGACTGGGAGGATCAGGCCTTTCGGGGGCTGTGGGAGTCGATTGGCGCGGGCTACACCGCGGTGCGCTATGACCGTCTGGGTGTCGGTATGTCTGATCGCGATCTGCGCGATGAGGACCTGACACTCGACAGCGAGGTTGCGCTGCTGGGTGCTGTCCTTGACGAGCTAGCACTGCAAAAGGTCGTGCTGCTGAGCGGTTCGTCGGGAGGCTGTGCGGCGGTCGCGTTTGCCGCTCGTTTCCCTGAGCGGGTGGATCGTCTGCTGCTCTATGGCGCGTACGCCGACGGCTCCTCGATCGCCTCACCGGAACTACGCGACGCGATCATCGCAACCGTGCGCTCGCACTGGGGGCTGGGTTCGCGTCTGCTTGCTGACCTGTTCCTCGGCGACGGCGGCAGTGCTGAGCAGGAGCGGCTGGCGCGCTATCAGCGCGCAGCGGCAAGCCCGCAGACCGCGGCGGCGTTGCTGGAACTCTTCTACCGCAACGATGTCCGGGCAGAGCTGGCGCGGGTGCGCGCCCCGACTCTGGTCGTGCACCGCCGCGGCGACCGCGCGATCCCTTACCACCTCGGCCGCGAGCTCGCGGCGGGGATCCCCAAGGCGACGCTGATCCCGCTCACCGGGACCGCTCATTTCCCGTGGGCCGGAGATACGCAGTCGGTGGCGCGCGCGATGCGCTCGGTGCTGGCACCCGAAGCTCCGGTCCATAGTGCCGGAGAGCCCGCGGCAGTGCTGCTCTCCAGCCGAGAGCGCGAGGTGCTGGCGCTGGTGGCGAAGGGGCTGAGCGACCCGGAAATTGCCGAGCAGCTGGTCCTGAGCCAGCACACCGTGCACCGCCACGTCGCGAACATCCGCACTAAGCTCGGGCGCGGTTCGCGTACGGCGGCGGTCGCTGAGGCAGCGCGCCTGGGCCTGCTCTGACGCTGATCACCCGAACGGGCCATCCTGTTGAGATGGCCCCGGTGAGCGATGCGCCCGAAACCTCCGCGTCCGTAGCGTCGCCTGCATGGAAGCCAATGTCACACAAGGCCCACCACCGGGCGACTCGGCCTGGGCACGCGCTTTCGCGCTCCTGTATGACCCCTTCGTCTGGGTGGGCGAGCGCGCTGGACTGCGCGCTCACAGAAAGGCTCTGCTCAGCCGCGCGCGCGGGTGCACGCTCGAGATCGGCAGCGGCACCGGCCTGAACCTGCCGCACTACCCCGACGACCTCGACGATCTGATCCTGGCCGAACCAGACGCGGCAATGCGCTGCCGCCTGGAGAAGAGGCTGAGCCGCAGCGGCCGCGGGACTCGGCTGGTTGACGCGCCGGCGGAACGGCTGCCGTTCCCCGACGGATCGGTCGACACGGTCATCTCGACGCTCGTGTTGTGCACGGTCGACGCCCCCGACGCTGCCCTGCGGGAGATCGCGCGGGTGCTGCGGCGGCCCGGCGGTCAGCTGCTCTTCCTCGAGCACGTCCGCTCCGAGTCACCGACGCTCGCCCACTGGCAGGACCGGCTAGCAGGGCCCTGGCGTCGTTTTGCACAAGGCTGCCGCTGCAACCGCGCCACCGCGGAACTGATCGTGACCTGCGGGCTGGAACTCGAACAGACACGCGAAACGTCGTGGCGCGGAATGCCGCCGATCGTGCGGCCGCTCATCGTCGGTCGGGCGACCGTTCAGAGTGGCCCAGGGCACGAAACGGAAGCGGCGGTGGCCGGGACCGGCTCACTCGCGACGGTGCGCGTGCAGCATCCGGTCGAACACCTCCAGCGAGCGCCGGATCTTGTCCCGGTACTTGCGCCTGTCCTCGCCGCTGACCTTGATTGCCTGAATGTCACGACCCATGAGGCCTCACTCAAGGAGATAGGGAGAGCATGCACCCTCTGGTATCTCCCACACACATTCGCAGGTCTCCGCAGCTGCCGCCAGCGGCGTGTGCGGCGGGACAAGCCTGATGCCGAACGAGGACGTGATGGCACTCTCACTGATTCCCAGCTGGCGGATCCCGGCTAGCTTATTAGGCTCAGGGCTTCGCGGATCGCAGCCGCGAACTTGGCCGGGATGTCAATGATCCGGACATGGCCATGCGGCTGACAACAGCTCGAGGAGCTGCGCACGGCCCGCCCGCTTGCCGGGCAGGCTGAGCAGTCCGGTGGCGGACCAACAGCACATAAAGGCCGACCGCCGCGTTCATTTCTGCAGACGTCCTGCCTCGTCTCGCACCCATAGGGCAACCAGGCCGCGGATGTGTGCGATGAATCGCTCGTGTTCGTGAGCAGGATAGGTGGACGTCACGGTGTCGATGAGCAGCCGGTCGAATGCTGGCCCGCTAGTCCAGTCGAACACCTGCTGGTCGATGTCTGGTAGCTGTGCCGCGCAGAAGTCGCGGTAGGCCTCGACATCGAAGTATGCGTCGGCGAGGCGCCGGTATTCTGCGAGCTTCTCCTGGTAATCGAGATCGCCTCGCTCGGCGATATCGAAGTACGAGCGAGTGTCAAGATCGATACGTGGCTGCCGCCCGGTCGCCAGGCAGAAGACGGTCCATTTCACGAGGGCCAGCATCGCCCAGGGGAAGTAGTAGTGCAGGGAAGTGAGCGCCACGTCCGGGCAGGCGTTGGCGTAGTCGATCGGGAAGACGTCTCCGTTCTTGACGAGCATCTCGCAGGAGTTGAATTCCCAGCGGAAGAAGGCGTTGACGACCCTCGAGATCGTCACGACCTCGGCGCCAGTGGCGGGCTCGAGAAATCCGTGCTCCACGCGGTACCGATCGTGCATGGGCTTGCCGGGATCGAAGCGCATCACCATGGTCTCGGCACCGATGGAAAGCGCCCTGGCGAATACGTCGTAGTCCTCGACTGCGGCCTGGAGATGCATGAGCATCCCGCCGGACTGGTTGTACGCACAGTGCAGCTCTTCGGCGTTCCTGACGTGCGAGACTCCGCGCCAGCCGCCGCCGTCGTACGGCTTCATGTACATCGGGTACCCGATCTGCGCGGCGACCGCGTCGAGATCGAATGGCACGTTGTAGCGCTGCGCGGTGTAGGCATATTTGGCATGATCGGGCGGGTTCTTGTAAGGGACCAGGACCGTCTCTGGCACTTTCAGGCCAAGGCGGATCATGGCGCAGTAGGCCGCGTGCTTCTCCATGGCCTGGAACGTGAACGGCGAGTTGAGAAGGTAGACGTTGTCCATCAGCGCGACCTTCTTGAGCCACTCGCGCGGGTGGTAGTACCAGTACGCGAGCCGGTCGATGACGAGGTCGGTGCGCGGTTTGGCCCGGAGCGAGAACGGTTCGATGGTCAGACGCTCAGTGGCGAACACGTGCCGCCGCCCTGCTTCATCGCAAACCGGGCCGAGGCCGGCCAGCAGGAACTCGAACGCGCGAGGCCAGTCCTCCTCAGTGCCGAGCAGCAGCCCCACCAGATGTCGGACTTCGCCGTCCACAGCGTCTCCCGTCCGTCCCGCGGCAGGGCACGTACTTATCGGACGGTATTCCGGCCCGACCTGCCGTGTCGAGATGCCTATATCCCGGGCGCCGCCTCTGCGCGCCCGGTCAGGTGAGCTCGCCCAGGTATTGCGGCAGCATCCGGTGCCACGTTGGCCAGTCGTGTTCCCATTGCGGGCCCCAGTTGTCCACGCGGTTGGGGATGGCCTTCGCACCCAGGGCTGATGCCATCTGCCAGGACTCGCCGATGTCTTCCCACGCGCCCTCTCCGGCCGCGAGCACGACGTACCGCTGGCGGAGCAGGTCCAGCTGCGGGCCGTCCAGGCCCGGCAGGAATTGCAGCGGCGCCGAGAGGTACAAGTCCGGACTCGAGACCTGATCGTAGAAGCGCTCGATCCGGTAGCTCCCGCTCATGCCGATAGCCGCGGAGAAGACGTCGGGATACCGGCACAGGACGGCCACTGCGTTGAACGCCCCGATCGAGGCGCCGCTGGCGATGACGTCCGCGGCCTGGCCGCCGAGATCCGCGTGGATCGCGGGCACGACCTCGTGCCGGATGCATTCGTGGAACTGGCTGAGCAGCCACGCGCGGTGTTCTGGCGAGCCCGCCTCGGCGATCATCGCCTGCCCGGCGACGCTGTCGACCGAGTACAGCTTGATCCGGCCCTCGGCGAGCAGCTGACCGCAGGCATCGACCAGACCGAAGCGCTCGATCTCCTCGGCGTCGCCGCCGGCGGAAGGGAAGACGAGCACCGGCCTGCCGAAGGTGCCCCACCGCACGACCGTGATCCCGTCCTGGAGCCGGTCGGAGAACCACCGCTGGATTGTCTTCACGTCGTCACTCGTAGAAGAACTTCTGCGGACCGGGAAATATCCATGACAGACCCTCTCGCAGCCGGTCGCGCCAGTTCTCCCAGCTGTGCCCGTCGCGGGCCTCGATGTAGCGGACGGCCATCCCGGCGGCCTCGAACACCGGAACCATGGACCGGTTGCGGATGATCAGCGGCTCATAGACCCCGCAGCTCACGAACACCCGGTCGGCGACCCTGCGCGGAGCGGCACGATACCGGTTGACGAACCTCACGACCGGCTCGAACGCCGGTCCGCCGCCGTGGTCGTTGCCGATGTCGGTGAAGACGAAGGAGCCGGACTGCAGCAGCAGCGACCCGTAGACGCCCGGATAGCGGTAGGCGGTCGACAGCGCGCCGACGGCACCGAAGCTCGCGCCCATCAGGCACCTGGCGGACGGCGTGCCGGCGAGCGGGAACTCCGCTTCAAGCCGTGGCACCAGCTCAGCTGTCAGGTAGCGGGCGTGCGCAGCAGAGTTGGCGTACTCGACCAGCCGGTCGCCCGGAGACACGAACGCCACGATGGTCTCCGCCACGTCGAGGCGGTGGATGAGGTTGTCGAGCACCGTCTTGGCTGACGCGTACTCGATGTAGTCGCTGCCGTCGTGGACGATCAGCATCGGATAGCTGGCGGCCCGCCGGAACCGGGCCGGCAGGTAGAGCGTGACCTGGCAGTCGCGGCGCAGCGCGCGGCTCGGCACAACGAGCTCGACGAGCGATCCGGGACGCGCCTGGAGATCAGGCCGGGTCCACTCAGGTACCTGGTACCCCCGGGCGTAACAGACCGATGAACTGCCCAGCGGACTATGCGCGAGACGGGGATTCAGCGGGTCGTTGATGTGCTCGCGCTGCTCACCGTGCGCTACTTCCAGCTGGTACTCGAATCGAGAGCCCTCGGGCAGTTCTACGACGACGTACCACAGGTCGGTGCCGCGCAGCCTGCGCAGCGGGATCCGCGCGGGCAGTCCGAAGGTCCGGTGGATGAGGCGGACCTCATCGGCCTCGCCCCGGTACAGGAAGGTGCAGCGGGCACCCTCGACGATGGGCACCTCGTGCCTTGCCACGAAACGGTCGACGACAGCAGAGTCACGTGGCCCGCGGTCCCGCAGCCTGTTGATGGCGAGCTTGCGGCTGACGGCCGGGCTGCTTACGGTGGTCATGCAGCCGCCAGGGAGGTTACGCGGCCGTCTTTGGCGAGCACCCGAGTGTCCGGCGGGCAGGTTCCGCCGCTGTCGGTGTCGATCCGGGTGCCGTTGTCCAGCAGGATGCAGCGGGCAGGTGCGAATCTGCGGGCGAAGACTGCCATCCGCGGCGTGTCGTCGAGCAGCAGCCTCGCGCGGGCGTGCGGCAGCGGTACGACGCCCCGGAGCACGCGGAGACCGCTGCCGTAGACCTCGGGCTGACCTGATCCCTGCGGGGAGCGGTCGTGGAAGAGCACGATCCGGTCGGTGAGCGCCATCGCGCCGGCGGACCACGCGATGACCGGCGAGCGCAGTGACGCAGCGACGCTGAACAAGTGGAGGGCGTCTGCGAGCACGCCGACGTGCCCGCCGGCGATAACCAGGACAGCGGCATCGCCGAGCAGTCGGGCGACGTCGGCGCGGTGCTCGGCTACCGCCGGCCGGTCGTGTGGCTGCAGACCCTGGTAGAAGTCGTCGCGGATGTGGCTGATGCGGTGCAGGTGCGCCGCATCGAGGTCTCGGACGGCAGCGATGGCCTCGGCTAGGGCGTCGGCGCGGAGGTGGCCATTGGCGCTGTGGCGCTGGACGGCGTAGACGGCCTGCAGCGCGTGGTCCAGGCGCAGCAGGTAAAGGTCCTGCAGTTCCTCGAGCATCCCCTGCAGCCGCCGCTCGGCCGCGGCGAGCTCTGGGTCGCGCTCCTGCACGTCGAGCCATCGCCGGTACAGGCAGAGATTGACATCGCGGGAGCCGAGCAGCGTGCTCAGCTCGGCGTCGTCACTCTCGCGCTCCTGCCACCCGGCGGTGATCGTGGCGACCGGCCCCTCAAGGCGCAGGGATGCGGCGACAGTGGTCAACGTCGGCCTGCGCTGCGGTCCCAGCAGCGTAATTCTCACGAGGCGCAGACGTGCAGCGTGCGTCCCACGGCGTCGAGCATCGTGTGCAGCGCGTCGAAGTCGGGGTGACGCATCCGCACGTACGCGTTGGCCATGTACCCGGCCTCCACCGCCTGAGTCGCTGTGCCTGGCGACGGCAGGTGAGCGTCGATGACCCAACCGCCGTACTGCTGATGCATCTCCTCTACTCCTGTGTAGCCGGTGATGCGGCCGTCCTGATCAGGGCGCAGCGCGACGATCCCGCTGGCGTAGCGTCGCGACGGCGCCGAGGCCGTCTCGCCGTTCACGATCGCCATCGCCCACTCGCGGTAGACGTCCATCTCGTTGCCGGCCGAGTAGAGGTCCCACGCCCCCACGCCCGGCGGGCGGCAGCCGATCTCGGAGAACTTCAGGCCCTTAGGTCCGAAAAACCACTCCATGTGCGTCGCCGACGTCCCTATGCCGAGAGCGGCGATAACACGTCTGCCCATCTCGCGCAGCTCCGCGTACTCAGGCGCGATGTCGATCCGGTTGGTGGAGATGAACTCCGGGGAGATCCACCGGGTCCGCATCGCCTCGAGCACGTTCGGGTAATAGTGCGAAGCGAAGTCCAGCGCCACCTGCCCGTTGATCGTGATGGTGTCGTAGAAGCCCTCGTGGCCCTCGATGAACTCCTCGACGGCGATCGACTCGACGCCCTGACCACCGAAGATTCCCAGGGCGTGCTCGAGGCCCGCGGAATTCTCGGCGCGTATCGTGCCCGCCGCGCCGGCGCCGCTCCGCGGCTTGAGGACGATCGGGTATCCGACCTGCTCCGCGAATGCGTGCACCTCGGCGGCGCTCTCCGCCGCGGCGGAGGCGGCTGTCTGCACCCCCGCCTCGCGCAGCGCCTGCTTCATCGACGGCTTGTCCCGGCACAGCCAGGCGGTCCGGGCCGACGTCCCAGGGATGGCGCAGGCCTCGCGGACTCGCGCCGTGGCCAGGGTATGCGCCTCGATCGTGGCCTCGATCCGATCCACCCATAGCTTGTCCTGCGCCCAGCGGACTGCTTGCGTCATGGCCTCGACATCGGTGACCGACGGCACCTGCTCGTAGTGGCGGAGCCAGCCCTTCAGCTGCTCGTCCAGCGCTTCCGCTGGAGACTCGCCGACACCTATCACCGTCGCGCCGACCTCGGCCAGGGCCCGGGCGAAGTGGCGCTGGCTGGAAGGAAAGAACGGCTCGACGAAGACCACGTTCATGCCTTGCATGTTAGCCGGAGCGGGGAGGACGGCCATACCCGCAGCCGCCGGACTGGGACCTGGCGCAGAGGGTACTTTCCAGGCATGGTGGTTGCTGCCTTTGTCGCGCCCTATCTGCTCGACGCGACGTCGCGGTTCGTCGAAGCCGCAGCGCGGCTGCCCGGCGTCGAGCTTGCCGTGGTCAGCTGCGAGCCAGAGGACCATGTGCCGGCGGAGCTGCGGCGCAGGCTGGCGGCGTACTGGCGGATTGACGATGCGCTCGACTCCGGGCAGATCGCCGGCGCAGTAGAGGGCCTCGGCGCGCAGCTCGGGCCCGTGAATCGGCTGCTGGCGGTGGCCGAGCAGCTACAGGTCCCGGTCGCGCAGGTCAGGGAGCACCTGGGCATCGCGGGCATCGATGTGGCCACCGCACACAATTTCCGCGATAAGGCGCAGATGAAGTCGGTGCTTCGAGCGGCCGGCGTCCCCTGCGCGCGGCACCGGCTGGCCGATTCCGCCAGCGCGGCAGCCGCTTTCGCTGAGGAGGTGGGTTTCCCGCTGGTGGTCAAGCCGCCGGCCGGGGCCGGGGCCAAGAGCACGTTCCGGCTCGACGATGCCGATGACCTGAGGGTGTGGCTGGACACGGCACCACCGGCACCAGACAGGCTCGCGCTACTCGAGGAATTCCTTACCGGCAATGAGGGCTCGTACGACAGCGTGATGACGGACGGGCAGATCGTCTGGGACTCGGTCTCGAGTTACCTGCCAACGCCGCTGGAGGTGCTGCGCAACCCGTGGATCCAGTGGATGGTGCTCTTGCCTCGCGACATCGACGTTCCCGATTACGACGCCATCCGGGCGATAGCGCCGACGTCACTGCACGCTCTCGGGCTGCAATCCGGTCTCACCCATATGGAGTGGTTCCAGCGCCCCGACGGCACGGTCGCCGTTTCCGAGGTCGCGGTACGTCCGCCCGGCGCACAGATCACCTCGATGCTGTGCTACGCCCACGACTTCGACCTGTACGGCGCCTGGGTGCAGCTCATGGTGCACGGCAGCTTCGCGCCTCCCGGACGCAGCTGGTCTGTCGGGACGGTATTCCTGCGCGGCCAGGGAACGGGGCACGTACTGGCGGTGCACGGCATCGGCGGGCTACCGCGCGAGGTGGGCTCCATCGTCGTCGAATCCCGGCTGCCGAAGCCGGGCCAGCTGTCCTCGGGAAGCTACGAGGGCGACGGCTACATCATCGTGCGGCATCCCGACACCGCTGTCGTCACCGACGCGATGCGCCAGATCGTCACCAGCGTGCGCGTCGAGCTCGGCTGACTGCGATGAACGTCCTCATGATCTCCCCTGGCTACCCGGCCGAGATGGAGTTCTTCACTCGCGGCCTCGCCGCGGCGGGAGCGTCGGTCATCGGCGTGGGCGACCAGCCGACCGAGGCCGTTCCTGCCATCGCGCGGGGTGCCCTGGCGCACTACATTCCGGTCGGCTCCCTGGCCGCCGAGGATGCCGTCGCGGCTACCGTGCGCGACCTGGCCCGGCAGGTGCGCATCGACCGGGTGGAGTGCCTGTGGGAGCCGTACATGATCCTCGCCGCGCGGTTGCGCGGGGAGCTTGACCTGCCCGGATTGACTGTGGCGCAGACGGTGCCATTCCGCGACAAGGAGCGGATGAAGCAGCTCCTCGATGCCGCCGGCCTCCGCACGCCCAAACACGCGGCCACCGAGACGGTCGCGGGCGTGTGGGCCGCCGCAGAACGCCTCGGCTTCCCTCTCATCGTCAAGCCTATCGCCGGCGCCGGCTCGGCCGACACCTACCGGGCTGACTCAGCCGGCGAGCTCGACGCCATCCTGCCGATGCTCCGGCATGTGCCGCGCGTCAGCGTCGAGGAGTTCGTCGATGGACAGGAGTTCACCTACGACACCATCTGCGCGGATGGGCGGGTGCTGTTCGAGAACATCTGCTGGTATCTCCCGCGCCCGCTGCTCACCAAGATGCATGAGTGGATTAGTCCCATCGAGATCGCGCTGCGGGAGCTGGACGCAGTGGAGCTTCAGGGCGGCCGGGCCCTCGGCGCCGCCGTCCTCCAGGTGCTCGGGTTTCGCGACGGGTTCACCCACATGGAGTGGTACCGCAAGGCCGACGGCGAGGTAGTGTTCGGCGAAATCGCCGCCCGGCCGCCCGGCGGGCGCATGGTCGACCTCATGAATTACGTCACCGACGCCGACCTCTTCTCAGCCTGGGCGGAAGCTGTCACGCGCGGACGGATCTCGCAGCCGATCGAGCGGAACTACAACGCCGCCGGCGTCTTCAAGCGGGCCGAGGGTGCTGGCCGGATCACTGGTTACGAGGGTCTCGACGACCTGCTAGCCGAGTACGGAGAGCACGTGGTCGCGGTCGACCTGCTCCCGGTCGGCGCGCCGAGACGCGACTGGCGAGCCGTGAGCATCTCCGACGGCATGGTGGTCGTCCGCCACCGGGAGCTGTCGAATACGGCGGAAATGGCGGAACGCTTCGCCACCGGGCTCCATCTCTACGCAGACTGAGGCTGGCCGGTATCCAGCCCTCGCAAGCGAAAGGCAGACCCTCTGAAGCGCTAGCAAATCACGTCCATCGCGACAGTCAGATGACGGTCAGGCGATCTTGAATCCCGTTCAGATGGGCGGAAAATGTATCCTGACCTGGTCTTTTGGGGTGGAGCGATTCGAAATCCCAGACCTGAGCTTCCGCTGGCACCTCGTGATGGCCGCAGCCATCCAGGTGACCAGATGAGTGCCGATCCATGCCACCCTTTGCCGCAACCTGCCCCGATCGCGGGGCCGATCCCACGGACGAACCGCAGACAAACAGTCAGAAGGCCCGGCCGCCGTCTCCAGCGATCAGGCCTCTGACCTGCTATTTCCTGGTAGCGGGGGCGGGATTTGAACCCGCGACCTCTGGGTTATGAGCCCAGCGAGCTACCGAACTGCTCCACCCCGCGTCGCGTGCACATACTTTATGGCCCCGCCAGGCCACTGGCAAATCAGGTCCCCGAACCGCCCGGAACCGGGGTCGTCATCCACACCTGGTAGCGCACTGGCTGCAGTGACGTCGGGAGCTGGGTCAGCTCCTGTGGCTCCTCGGATGTGGCCAGGTCAAGGACCCGAACCGGCGCTCCGCCGAAACCGAGAAGCTGGCGCAAGGACCCTGCGATCAGCATCGGCCGGCGCCCGGCCGCTGAGATCGACCCGATCACTGACTGCACCGAGCCGGCCGGCTGCCCAGCCATCGAGGCGACCGGAACGCTGCACACTCCCCTGATCACCTGCGAGAACTCCTGGGCCGTCGAATAGTCCACGATGACGACCGTTGAATCACGGGGTATCGCGACGCAGAGCTGGCGGACCGCGGCGCCCTCGCCGACCCCCGCACGAGTCAGCGCCACCCCCTTGGCCACCGGCTTCAGGCCGCCGGACCTGCCTGTATGGGTCAGGCCGAAGCCGAACGTTGTCGATACCGTCGGCACGAGCATCGCCACCACGCAGAACACCCCCACCAATGCCGACGTCATGGGCTGCGCGCCGCGGTCGCGCGCGCGCCTGCAGAGCCAGGCCGCCGCCCAGAGACCAAAGATGATCAGCCCCGGGATCGCGATGAAGATCAGCCGCCGACTCGCCCAGGGCTGATCGGGGACGACGTCGGGAGTCCACAGCACGACCACGGAGCCTGCACAGATCATCGCCAGCGGCAGGCCCCACGCCCGCCACACACCGGTCGGATCCCGCCAGGTCAGCAGCGCGCGCAGGCAGTTCCGCACCAGGAGCGCGAGGCCGACGGCGCCGAGCAGTACCGTCGGCAGACCGATGTACCAGATCACCCAGTACAGCGTTTGCTCGGCGTAGGTCCGGGTCGGGTCGACTGGCAGACCCTGAAGCCGCTGCAGAGCCCTGATCATGACGTACTCGGCCGGGCTGGGGTGACCGTGCACCTTCTGCACGTACGGCCGGATCGCGAACGCGACCAGCACCGCAACTGCAAGCACGGCGCCAGCCTCGGGCAGCCATCGCAACGGCGGCCGCGACAGCGCTCGCGGCACGAACCTGCGCACACTGCCCAGGCGCACGACCTGGAATGCCACGACCGACAAGGCCACCAGCCATACGGAAACGACGCCCGCCAGCGCTACCGTCTCCCCCCACTCGTCAAGGAGCGGGCGATCAAGCAGGTACAGGCTCAGGACGCCGTAGCAAAGACCCACAACCAAACCGGATAGGAACGGGGTCCCCTGCGACCGCCGCCCGATCACCAGCGCAGCGCCAAAAGGGATGACCACTAGCAGGCACACCAGTGCTTCAAGGCTGATGATCAGCCCGAAGCTCAAGGCAAGCCCGGCGAGCGCTGCCAGCACGCGCTGCGGCGTGAGCTGGGATGCCCACCGCGACGGAGTCGCAAGCTGCCAGGCGACAGCCAGCCGGGCACGGGCGGACCGCGCTTCCGGCGCGTCCGACGGCAAGGCGCCCTGCCCTGCATCCGTGCCCCGCAGCGCAACGGAGTCGGCGACCAGGCAGAGTCCGGCGAAGAACATGATCTCAAGCGCGCTCTCGCTCAGCGATGTCCGGCCTATGTACTGCTGAGGCAGGCTCAGGCCGAGGACAAGGGCACCCGCTGGCGCCCACTGCGGCCCGACGAGCCGTCCCACGAGACCGGCAAACGTCAGCGCTGCAAGTCCGCCGAGGACCGGGCCAACCGCCTGAGCGCCAGCGAATCCGTGCACCCAGAACCCGCCTGCCACCAGCAACGGCAGCCCTGGCATAACGGCCGGATAGATAGAGGTGCCGCGCACCAGGAAGCCGGTGCTGGCGAAGTTCAGCCCGGCATGGGCTGCCCCAAAGGCCGTCAGCGTCTGCGGAATCGGCAGGGACCCGTGCTGGGCAAGCCAGTAGCCGGCCTGGATATAGGTGCCCTGATCGCGCACCACGATCAGGGCCGACGAACTCTCGGTGAGCTGCCAGCCGGTGAGCCCGGCTACGACGACCACAGTCGCCAGCAGGCCAAACCAGATGGCCCAGCCCGGTTCGCCGGTACGCCCGCTCGACATCAGCCGCGGCCAGCTTGCGGGCACGACGCGCAACCCGTTTACGGTAAGCACCACGGCCAGGGATACCGAGATCAACGTCATCGGGATGGGCAGGAAGTTCCCGGTCAGCAGCAGCAAGACGCCGGGGATCAGCCACGCCAGAATCAGCACAGCGGGCAGAACCGTGAGCCGGGCCAGCACCGTGCCGGCAATGTCCGCGGATCTGACCTTGACAGGCTGGCCGGCCGGCACGGGAGTGGGCTTGCCTCGCGCTGCGCCCTTGATGACAATGGCGGCACCGTCCGCCGCAGCTGCCCCTGCGCGACTCAAAGCGCGGCCGGTCGCACGCAATGCATCGAGTCCGAGCCGGCCACTGCCGCGCCGAACGCCGGCTTTACTCGCGCCAGGCACCGCGATCGTCACAGTGTTGGCGTCGCCAGCGGCCCCGTTCCCGCCCTTAAGAGCACCGGTATCGTCGCCAGCGGTGCCGCTTTCGCCGTTGACGACGCCGGTGGCGTCGAGTGCGGGCGGGCGCGGCTCCTCCGCCGACGGCGCCGGCTGCTGGCCGGTGCCGGCGGTGCCCTGCGGGCCCTCAGGTGGGAGCACGGGTCAACTGTAGAGGTGTCAGACTGCGAAAGACGTAACGCTCCGGGCGCGTGTGCGTCACTGTCGGTTCTCGTGGTCTGACGAAGCTGAGTGCCAACTGTGGCCTTTCCGTACCTTTGCTTGGTGACAGTGATTCCTCGGATTAGCACCACGTACGATAAAAGCGACCTGGTCGGCCGGGGTATCCGCCAGGCTTTGCAGCTGACCTGAGGAGTTATGCGCCGTCACGATGAAGCCGGCGATGAAAGCCGACCGCAGGGCGCCCGCTGGGCGCGCCGGCTGCTTCCGCGCCGCGGGCCGCGGCGCAAGCGCAGTCGTTCCGCCCTGATCATGAGCGCGCTGGCGGTGTTCGTCGCTGTTGTCCTTGTCGGCGGCTCATTGGCGGTGTACGCGAAGTACCGCGCCGTCTGGGATGGCATCGAGCGCATCGACGTCCAGGGTGACCTCACCACCAAGCGGCCACCTGCCGACCCGAACGCACAGAACATCCTCGTCATCGGCTCAGATACGCGTGTGGGCCAGGACGGCATCGGCGGGCGTGCCTACATCGACGGCGGCCGCTCGGACACGATCATGGTGCTGCATGTAGCTCCCGGCGCTCATCAGGCGGTCGTGCTGAGTTTCCCCCGCGACTCGGTGGTCCCGATCCTGAGCTGCACCCCCGAGGGCGGCACTCCCGGCCAGACGGCCCAGCCGTCTTACGACATCGAGCAGATCAACGCGACGTTCGCGTATGGCGGTCCTGGCTGCCTGTGGGAGACCATCGAGCAGACCACCGGCATCCACATCAACGACTTCGTCGAGCTCACGTTCGTCGGCTTCGAAAAGGTTATCGACGCCTTGCATGGCGTGACTGTGTGCCTGCCCGAGGCCGTCAACGATCCGGTCTCCGGCCTCGACCTGACTGCCGGCAAGCACCACGTCTTTGGCAGGGAAGCCCTGGCGTTCTGGCGCACGCGCGAGGACGTCGGCCTGGGTGATGACCCGCAGCGCATTCAGCGCGACCAGTTCCTGATGGCCTCGCTGGTCCAGGGCATCGAGCGCAGCAGCTTGTTCAAGAGCCCGAGCACGATGCTGTCAGTCATAGACACGCTGACATCGCACGGCTACGTCACTACTGACACCGGGCTGACGCCAACCTCGATACTGCGACTGGGCGAGGCGCTGCGCGGAATCCCGACCCGGTCGGTGCAGTTCGTCACCGTCCCCTGGAACACCTACGTCGGCAACGCCCAGTGGATCAGTTCGTCGCAGACCCCAGCGACCGGCAACCCCAACTGGATCCAGTGGATTCAGCCGCAGGCCAACGAGCTCTTCTCGGCCATCTCGCACGACACCAAGCTGCCGAAAGCCGCCCGGCAGAAGATCAAGACCGTGAGCCCGGCCGACGTCAAGGTCAAGGTACTCAACGGGACAACCAAGTACGGCCTTGGCGCTACGACCGCCGCAAGCCTGCGCGCGCGAGGATTCGACGTCATCGGCCCGGCTGCAGACGCGTCGAGCCAGACCTACACCAGCACGGTCATCGAGTACGCGGTCGCCGCCGAGCTACCGGCCGCTCAAACGCTGGCAGCGCTCTTCAGCAACAGCAAGGTATCGCTGAAGCCGGATTCCGGGCTGCATGGCTCGACGCTCCGGCTGATCCTGGGCTCGACGTTCACGCCGCCAAAGGCGGCCGGCAGCAGCGGCGGGAGCGCCAGCGGCGGTTCCGGTGTCTCGAACCTGGCCAGCACATACGGCGGCATTACCGCCAGCGTCAATATCTGCGGCGATAGCAATGCATTCAGCGGCTGATTAGTGAATGCATGGGCTAGCAGCAGGTAACTGCTAACCGTTAAGTCGTGTTCGGAGTTGGTCGTTCATTCGGCCGATCGCCGCCTTGCGGTCAGCATTGATCGGCTGCCTGTGCCGCTGCGAAATGGCCCGAGGCATCCGGAACCGACCGTTTGCGCCGTTCCTTACCGGGCATGCTTCGACCGTGGGTGAAGGGCCGGAGATGACGCGGGGGCGGGGAGACGACGAGCCGACCGGGGAAGTCCCGCGTCGGGCACGCCGGTCAAAGCGCTCTCTCGTCTTCCGCACTGTCGCCGTCGGCGTGGCAGTAGTGCTGACAGGCGGCACGCTCGCTGCGTACGCGGCCTTCCGGCACGAATGGAATGGCATCAAGCGCGTCGACGTGCGTCCTGACCTCAGCTATCACGCACGGCCCCCGGCTGAGCCGAATGCCATGAACATTCTCCTGATCGGCTCCGACAGTCGGGCCGGGCCGAACAAGAAATTCGGCGCCGAGGTGGCGGGGCAGCGGTCCGACACGGTGATGATTCTGCATATCTCGCCGGGTGCCCATCAGCTCGTCGTGCTGAGCATCCCGCGCGATTCCGTCGTGCCAATCCTGAAGTGCGCTCCCGAGGACGGGTCGGTTGGTCAGGTCGCCCAGCCGGCCGGCTATGTGGAGCAGATCAATGCCACGTTCGCATACGGGGGCCCCGGCTGCATTTGGGAGACAATTGAGCAAACGACCGGGATCCACATCGACGACTTCATCGAGCTCACGTTCAGCGGGTTTGAGCACGTCATCAATGACATTGGCGGGGTAAGCATCTGCCTTCCTGTCGCCATCCACGACCCGGATAGCCTTCTCAGCCTGAGCGCTGGCAGGCATCACGTCTACGGCCCCGAGGCGCTGGCGTTCTGGCGCGCGCGCTACATCGGCGAGGGCTCTGACCTCCAGCGCATCAACCGCGACCAGTACCTGATGGCGTCGTTGCTGCAGGGCATAGAGCGCAGCGGGCTCGTGCACAGCCCGGCCAAGATCCTTCAGGTGATTCGGGACGTCGTTGGCCACGGCGACGTCGCCACTGACACGCAGCTGACCCCTGGCCGGCTCTTCACGATCGCCGAGGAGCTGCACAGCCTTCCGCCCGGCGCGGTTCAGTTCATCGAGATCCCGACGGTGCCTTATCCGGGCGATCCGCAGGCATGGGTGCAATGGGCGCAGCCGCAAGCGACGGCGCTGTTCACAGCGATCGCACATGACACGAAGCTGCCGGCCGCGGCCCCCGGGGCGGCGAGCAAGACGGCCGGTAGCGGTGGGGCAGGTTACAGCGCCCAGGAAGCAGCCAACGGGGCGACGAGAGCGTCCGCATCGGCGTCGCCCGCACGGTCGCCGGTGACGGCCAGTCCCGCGCAAGTCAACGTCGCGGTCTTTAACGGAACCACACAGCCCGACCTGGCCACCACCACGGCCGCGAGCCTGACCTCACGCGGATTCCACGTGGTCACCATCGCTGATGCGGCCACGTCGGACTACACGAAGTCCGTTGTGGCGTATCGGTCGGCTGCGGACCTGCCCGCCGCCCGCGCCGTCGCGGCGCTGATCGGCAACGTGACTCTTCAGCGGAATCGGAGCCTGTCTCACGGCACCGTTCAGCTAATACTCGGCTCTACCTTCGCCGGGCTGGGCAGTGCTCCGACCGCCGGACCCGACCGCCGGGACTCCGACCGCCGGGCCGACGGCCAGTCCGGCCGCCAGCACGGCGAATCTTGCCGGCCAGTACGGCGGCATCAGGGGCAACGTTTCCATCTGCAGCGACGCAGCGGCCTTCGCCGGGCCTGACGGCACGAACTAGGGTCGCTCTGAGCACTGCCCGCGCGGGGCAGTCGAAGGTCGGACATTCGCCGGGCGCCGCCGGGCGCCCCGAGCTACTTTGCCGGGAGGTAGATGCTCTGCCTGAGCTTGCCTGTATAAACCGACTCCGGCCGCCAGCCCTTCAGGCCCAGCGGAGTACGCGCCAGCAGTTCCGGCATCGTCTCGCCATCCCAGGGAGCTATGCACCCGATGTAGTAGGCCTCCGGCTTCGATACGAGCGCGCACGGCGGCCTAACGCCCGCCGCCCGAAGCTCGGCCGCGTCCTGCAGGTAACCGCGCGACATTGTCTGTTGCCGAGCTTCCTGCTGCAATACCAATCGCTGCGAGACGAGCTCGGACAAGAGGAACGCGCACGCCAGCACGACTCCGGCGCGGCGCCAGCTGGCCTTAGTAACCAGCCATTCGACTCCGTCGGCAGCCAGTATCGCCGCCAGCGCGAGAGACGGCGTGATATACCGCGGGGCCCCGAACGGCACTAGGAAGGTGTACAGGGCCACCACCCACACGGCTGTGGCGGTTGCGAATACCGATGACGACTTGGCCGCCGTCCGCCAGCTCACCCACAAGCCCAGCGCCGCGATTGCCAGGAACGCGGCCCACCAGAACAATTCACCGGGCATTGGCTCGCCCTGGCAGCCGTGGGGCGGAACGCAGTACCACGGGCCGCTGAGGACCTTCGCCTGCGTGAAGAAGGAGAAGTAGAGGCCGAAGCTGGGCGGCTCCCGCCCGGCGAAGTGGATCCGGGTGGCCAGGCTGCCGTACATGACGTAGGCCGCGATGACCCATTCGAGGCAGCCAAGCACGATGCCGACACCCATGGCCACCATCACCTTGGGCTTGCGCCAGCTACGGACGACTACCACGGCGAGGAGCGCCGGGCCCATCAGGAAGATGATGTTCTGGGGCCGCATCAAGACGATGACGAGGCTGGCGAGCGCGATCGACGGGAGCGTGACCCGGTCGCGCATCGTGCCACCGACGGCCTGGAGGATCAGCCCTGTCAGGGCCAGTACGCCGAGCGCGCCCCACCAGTCCGGATAGACCTGAACGCCGCTGTTCTGGCTGACGGCGAGGCCGCCGAAGATGAGCGCCGCGAGTGCGAGCACCCAACCCGGCCGCAGGCGTCGCCAGCACAGCGTGGCGAGGAACAGGCCGAAGGCTGACAGCACGGCCATCCAGACCCGGATCGCCGTAAGTGACTGCGTGAGGAGCGTGACAGGTGCGGCTAGCAGTTCCACGCCCTGACCGTGGACCGGCGGCAAGCTAACACTGTTAACGCGTATGCTCGTCCGGGCAATATATGTAATTTCGTCCGTGCCAAGCGGCATCCGTAGCAGCGCCGGAGTGAGCTCGGCGGCCAGGAACAAGATCGACACCAGGACGAGCCAGAAGATACTGTCCCGGCCCAGCGGGCCACGCCGAGGCTGGCGGCCCGACGGCGCCTCCGGGCCGCTTACCTTCAGGTCATGCACGAACGACTCCCCTTTGAGGGCTACGGCAGCGCAATGAGCCTACCTAGCAGACTCGCCCTGTCGGCGCACAGGGCGTGGAGACACAGGGCAGTTAGAGACACAGGGCAGTTTGAGACTTCGCAGCATGGTCAATTATCTGACTAGCCCAATCGTCCAAGTTGGCGTTGACCGTACCGTAAACTGGCCAGAACTTTTCGCGGCTTAGCATGGCGGGCGAGCGGGAAGTCTTCATGAGGCAACGTGGCGCTCCGCTGGCTGGCGCCGGTTTTCCCCCAGCCATCGAGCTAACCTAGCCGCGACGCGGTCTGGTTCTGAGTGGTGAGTGAGGCCACCGACGAGGTCACGAATCCCACAGGAGGCAGCGGTGACGAGACTTGCCACTGAGGTGGTCGAGTCATCGCAGGAGCCGCGTCGCAACCGGGCGCTGGCCGTAATCCTGAGTGCTCAGGCAATCACGATCTACTGCTACGTCGCCGGGGCTTTTTTCGTCACGTCCCGGCTATGGGTTGACCCGGCGGGCCTCTACCAGAGCGGCGACAACCAGGACGCCGACCAGGCGACCTGGTTCGTCCGCTACGCGGCCACGGCTGTCAGGCACTTCCGGCTTCCGGCGCTTGAGACGTTGGCGATGAACGCCCCGCACGGCGTGAACCTGATGTGGAATACGTCGTTCCTCCTGCCTGGGATCGTCGTATCGCCTGTCACGGTGCTTTTCGGACCGCAGGTCGCGCTCACGACGTTGCTCGTCATCGGGTTCGCAGGCTCAGCGGCCGCGATGTTCTACGTTCTGCGCCGTTGGCATGCGAGCACGCTCGCCGCCGGCCTCGGCGGGGCCTTGTACGGGTTTTCACCCGCCCTGGTGAACTCCGGGATCGGCCACTACGCGCTCGTCCTCGCCATGTTGCTCCCGCTCATCGTCGACAGGCTCCTGCGGATCATCACTGGCCAGGGCAGCCCGGTACGCAACGGGCTCTGGCTCGGACTGCTTGTTGCCGCCCAGCTCTTCATCAGCGAGGAGTCACTCGTTGACACCGTCATCGCCAGCGTGATCCTGGTGGCGGTCCTGGCACTCAGCAGGCCACGCGAGGTGCTGGCGCGCGTCCGCCCGACGGTCGCAGGGCTCGCCACGGCGGCAGTTATGGCCCTCGTGCTGGGAGCCCGTGGCCTCTGGGTCCAGTTCCATGGCGTGTCCACTAAGGGTGCGCCTGCGACTGTGATCATCAACTACCAGCACGTGGACACCAACCTCGGCACGCTGCCGTACTCGTTCGTGAACCCGGCCAGCACGGTCCTCCTGCACACGCACGGCACCGGCGTCATCGCCAACAACTACCCGCAGCCGCTGCCCGAGTACCTGGCGTACCTGGGCGTTCCCATGATCATCTTGCTGCTCGTCGCCATCGTCTATTTCTGGCGGAACCTGACGATCCGGGTCGCCGGCATTACGTGCATCCTGCTGGAGTGGCTGGGGATGGGCTCCAAGCAGCTGCGCCCGGACATGACGACATTGCCCGGGTATCTGCTGCCGTGGCGCCTGCTCGAGCATCTACCCGTGATCGGCGGGATGGTCCCGGACCGGCTCTGCATTCTGGCCGACGCCGCCGCCGCCGTCGTCCTGGCGTTCTCGCTCGACCTCGCTCGGAGCGGTCAGGTCGCACCGTTCTCGCGCTGGCGACATGGCGCCGGCATCGCAACCGCGCTGGCCGTCTTCGCCCTGCTCCCAGTCGCTCCGGCGCCATATATCACCACGCCGGTTACCCCGCTCCCCGTGGGCTGGCGGGCGACCTTCGCTGCTTTGCATCTCGCGCCCGCCGACCGGGTGCTCCTGGTGCCCTTCCCCTATTCGGGAACGTCGCCGACGCTGCGCTGGCAGGCCGACACCGGTGAGCCGGTGACGATGATCGGCGGCGACTTCATCGCGCCTGATGTGTCTCCTCACGACAGCCGGGCGGGCCGGTCGGCCATGACTGATACGTCATACTTCGTCAATTACCTCTACGACCCAGCGCAGCAGCCCCGGTATCCGGCGCCGTCGCCAGCGGAGCTCAGGGCAGACCTGGCTATGTGGAAGCCCGCTGCGGTTGTCGCGGTCGCTACGCCGCGCAGTCGGCTAGGCAGTTATCTGATCGGGCTGTTCGGCCAGCCGACCACCAGGAACGGCGACGTTCTCGGCTGGCGGCTGGTCGGCCACTGACCGCCTCGGGGTAAGAGCCGGCGCCCGTCATGGGGCCAAGTCACGCCCTTGATCGTGGGGCGCGAGGCAGGTTGTCACGGCTTTCGCACAGATAAGCACCGCAAGATACGCGGTCAGAGCCAGGTAGGCGATTGTCGCCACGCCCATGGCAGCGGTCAATCCGGCGAAGAGCATGCGTCCCTCCCAGCCAAGCCCAGTGCCGCGCTCGACCGGCTCGGCATCAGAGTCCCGCAGTCTCGCCAGCTGGACCGGCCGGCCAGGCCAGGCAAGATCGGTGTAACGCAGCATGATGGCGCCGATCAGGGCGAAGACCACTGGGCCGGGAACTCGTGCCGCCAGTCCGGTTGCAGTCAGGTAGAGGCACTGGGCACCCAGCAAGAGCACAGGCACGAGCCAGTCGAAGCGGCCCGTGTGGGGATGCGCCGAGCCGGGCGCGGCCAGCAGCATCACGACCGCTGGGGCGATCAACAGCACGCCTGGGAGCCCGTGGAGGCCGAGGAGTGCAAGCGCGGAAACTGCCGCCAGGCCGAGGAGCGCAGGCGGCAACGGCATCAGGTTCCCGCGGACTAGTGCGCCGAGGGCGCGAGCCAGGGCACCGTCGTCACGCAGGCGTACCAGCTTTGACCGCGCGGCGACCTGCCCGGCCTTGCCACCGCGCCCAGCCCAGGCACTTACGCCGGCTGCTGCTCGTCCGGCGAGCCCGTAGCCGATCGAGACGATCGCCCAGTCAAGCAGGGCGAGCAGGGCCGCGCGTGCGCCCCAGAACGGTGCCACGACCCCGACCAGCAGGACTCGGCCGCCGACAGGCATGGTCAGGACGGCAGCAGCGAGGCGACGGAATGCCCCGCCCGACTCCTCACCGAATCCAGGCGGCGTCGAGCACGCCGTCATGAGGTTGCGCACCGCGACGAGGCCGAGCACTGCGATGGCGAGCGTCCACACGGCACCCCATCGCTCGGCGGCCGCGCCGACGGCGAGACCCGCGTAGATCCCGCACTCGGCCACCACCCCACCGAGTGCGGCCAGCCACCCCACCGGGCCCACGCGGCGCAGGCCGCCCTCAGCCCTGCGGCGGCGCGTAGCCACGCCACGAGCTCGCCCGGCCGTCTCGGAGTCGGGTTGCACCGCTGAGTCCTGGCCCGCCTCAGCCGGACCGGGGTCAAGAGCGAGCCACTGGCCGGCCCGGAGGACGAGGTAGCCACCCCACAGCGCTGCGACCCCGCGGATGATGTCGACTCGGCTGCCGGCCGAGAACCAGGCGGCAGCGCACGCCCAGAGGGCAATGGAGATGCCAGCCGCCGACGTAAGCCCGAGATGGCGCTCCCGCGCCCAGGTCGCCGCGATCCGGCCAGCGTCGGCCAGGAACGTCGCGCCTGGCATCTCGGCTGTATCGTCGCCGACCCGACCGGCCGGAGCCGACTGGGCGCTACCGAAGAAGGCGCCGATGGGGATGACCCGGCCCGACAGCACCTCTGCGACTTCCGACTCGCTCAGTTCGACCTCGGGCACGTCGCCCGCCCCGGTCTCGTCATTGTCAGGACCGCCAGCAGAGGGACTGTCCAGAAGGTCGGGGTCAAAGCCCGCTCCGTCCGGCACACCGGCGGCCGCGGCGCCCTCCGGGTTACCCGTATCCGTCGTCGAGGTTGCTGGCATCTTGGCATCCCGAGGCCCGGCAGCCGCCGGATCACCGTAGCCAGACAGCGGATCCGCTGCTGGCGCGTCGTTGCCGCTGGCATGGGCCCGCAGGGCATCAGCTGACGTGTTCGCTGGCGGTGCGCCGCCGGTCAGTCGGGCCGCTGGCCCGGTCGACGTGGTGAGTCCAGGACCGGTACCGGCAAGCGGCGACGGCGGTTCTGGGGGCGTCGGCCTCGCAGGCTTGGCCTGCTTCGGTGTCGGTTTCGGCGTCGGTTGGGGGATCGGGTCGGCGAGGCTCCGCGGCGGGTCGTCGACCGTCGGCCTCACCGGCTCGCCGAGGGTCGGTGGCGGGTCGCGTAGCGGCTTGGGCTCGGCGAGGTTCCGTGGCGGGTCCTCGACGGTCGGCGTCACAGGCTCGGCGAGGGTCGGCGTCGGCGGCTCGCCGAGCGTTGGCCTCATAGCCTCGGAGAGCGGCGGGGTGGGCTCCCCGAGCGTTGGCCCCACAGCCTCGGAGAGCGTCGGCGTGGGCCCTGAGAGGGTCGGAGTCGGCTCTGGGAAGGTCGCCGTCGGCCCGTCAGCCTCGGCGACCACCGGGGAACCAGGCCGGTCACCAGGCGAAGGGCCCTGCCTGCCGCGGGCCACGGGCCGACCAGGCTCGGCTGCCGGCCGCCGCTTGGAGCGCCGTCGGCCGCGCGGGCGCACGCCACCCCCGGCCGCGGAACCGCCGCCGGCCTGCCCTGCTGAAGCGTCGGCCGCCGGCCCGTTACCGCCCGCGGCTGTCTGATCCTCCGTTGATCGTCCTTGCTAAGCAATTGGTAGCCAGAGCGCTACCTAGCGTACAGACGGCCGCGCTGCCGCCGCCGGCCGCCGGCTCAGAACGCTCAGCTACCAGGTAGGGTCCCGCCCATGCGCACCGTGGCGGTGGTTCTTGCAGGCGGATCCGGCAGCCGGTTCGGATCGGCCGGCCCGAAACAACTGCGCCTGCTCGGAGCCCGTGATCTCATCGAGCACTGCGTCGTGGCTTTTGATCGGGCGGCCGCCGTCGATGACATCCTGGTCGTTGCCACTGCGGACATCAGCGAGCAGCTTCGCCAGCGCCTGGATGGTTATCGCAAGGTGGCCGACGTCATCCACGGAGGTGCCACTAGGACCGACTCGACAAGGCAGGCACTTAGCTGGCTCGGGGCGCGACTGCCGGGCGATACGAAGGTGCTTTTCCACGACGCCGCGCGGCCGCTTATCGATCAGCGGACTATCGCTGATTGCGTTGCGGCGCTCGACCGCTTCGATGCCATCGGGGTCGTGGTGCCGTCCCCGGACACGATCGTTGAGGTCGCCGATGGGTTCATAAAGCGGGTCCTACCGCGCGAGATGCTGGCCCGCTGCCAGACGCCCCAGGGGTTCCGCCTCTCCGTCATCGCGGCGGCCTATCGGCTGGCCGATGCCGACCCGGCGTTCGCCGCGTTCCCGGCAACCGATGACTGCGGTGTCGTGCTGCGGTACCTGCCTGATGTTCCGATCGCCGCCGTCTCCGGAAGCGAGCGCAACCTCAAGATCACTTTCTCGGCCGACCTTACGGTAGCCGCGGCCCTCCTCGCTGCCGACGACTCAGAGGCCTGACGTCGGGCGCGTATCTTCCCGGTCGCCGGCCCGGCCGGCGTTGCGCGAGCCGCGGGCGGCCGGTCCCAGCCGCCCGCGTAGGCCAGCCTCAGGCTGGTCCGCTCGCCTGGTCAGAGGCTAGGGTCCTCGAGCATTTCAGTCACCAGCGCCGCGATCGGCGAGCGCTCGGACCGGACGAGCGTGACGTGCGAGAACAGCGGATGACCCTTGAGCTTCTCGATGACCGCGACCACCCCGTCATGCCGGCCGACCCGCAGATTGTCACGCTGAGCGATGTCATGCGTAAGTACGACCCTGGACCCGGCGCCGATCCGGGACAGCACCGTCAGCAGAACGCCGCGTTCCAGCGACTGTGCCTCATCAACGACGACGAACGAGTCATGCAGCGAGCGGCCGCGGATGTGAGTCAGCGGCAGCACCTCAAGCATGTCCCTGTCCAGGACTTCCTCGATGACTGCCTGGGACGTCACCGCCGACAGCGTGTCGAAGACAGCCTGGGCCCACGGGTTCATCTTGTCGGCTTCCGAGCCTGGCAGGTAGCCAAGGTCCTGGCCACCCACCGCGTACAGCGGCCTGAAGACGACGAGCTTGCGGTGCTGGCGACGTTCCATCACCGCTTCAAGGCCGGCGCAGAGCGCGAGCGCCGATTTGCCCGTGCCGGCCCGCCCGCCAAGGGAGACGATGCCCACCTCGTTGTCCAGCAGGATGTCCAGGGCGATCCGCTGCTCTGCGCTTCGGCCACGCAGGCCGAAGGCTTCCCGGTCGCCCCGGACGAGCTTCACCGACTTGTCTGGCTGCACGCGGCCAAGTGCGCTCCCTGCCCCGGCCACACCCGAGATGAGCACCAGGCCGGTGTGGCAAGGCAGGTCGCGCGCACCGGCCAGGTCCAGACGACCCGTCTCGTAAAGCTCATCGATCTCAGCAGCGGTCACATCCAGCTCGGCCATGCCCGTCCAGCCAGAGTCCGGAGGCAGCTCCGCCCGGTACTCCTGCGCCGTCAGCCCGACCGCGGCAGCCTTGACCCGCAGCGGCAAGTCCTTGCTGACCAGGATCACGCTCTCGCCTTCGGCAGCCAGGCTGCAAGCGACCGAGAGGATCCTGCTGTCGTTGTCACCCAGCCGGAAGCCGGCCGGCAGCACCGCAGGGTCCGAGTGATTCAGCTCGACCCTGACGCTGCCGCCGGAGTCACCGACTGGCAGATCGGCGTCCAGGCGGCCATACTCGACCCGAAGATCATCGAGATAGCGCAGTGCCTGGCGGGCGAAGTACCCGAGCTCTGGATGATGCCGCTTGGCCTCAAGCTCGGTGATGACAACGATCGGCAACACGACCCGGTGCTCGGCAAATCTGCCGACAGCGGCCGGATCCGCGAGCAGCACGCTGGTGTCCAGGACGTACGTGCGCCGACGCTGGCTGGCGCCGGCGGAACTCGCCTGCGCGGCGGCGAGGCCAGGCGCGGCCAGGCCAGAAGCGGTGACGACGTCCCGGACAGGACTCGGCTGCGTCGGACTCGGCTGCGTCGGACTGTGCCTGGCGGAGCTTGGACGGGCAGGAGCGGCCGAGGCAGCTTCCCGCGGGGCGGACGTTGATCGACGTGCTGAGGAACTGGCCACTCGCTCTCCCCTGGGCGCCGGCTGGCGCCGCGGTCGGACACAGACGTGTCGGCGGGACCGGGTCCGGCCAGCGAAGCGCCGGGGACCCGGCCCTTCGCTCATCTCGCCTGCGTACCAGGACGCGAAGCTCGAGGATCTCAAGGGCCTTCCCGGCGGGCGGCTAGGCACCGCCCGTCAGTTTCGACCGTACCTAAGGGAACCAAGCGACGGAAGTACCGTAACGAGCTGTTCATGGCTAGCGAAAATCGCGTAACGAGCCGTTCACGCAGCACACATCACGCAGTACAGACGGCCTGTAGCCAAGCGCGCGCAGGCAGCTACGCGCCAAACCGGCGGTGCCGCTCGCCGTAGGAGCGCAGCGCGCGCAGGAAGTCGACGCGACGGAACGCTGGCCAGTAGGCGTCGCAGAAATAAAACTCCGAGTGCGCGCTCTGCCACAGCAGGAACCCGCCGAGGCGCTGCTCCCCGGACGTCCTGATGACCAGGTCGGGGTCAGGCTGCCCGGCGGTGTACAGGTGCTCGGCGATGTGCTCGACGTCCAGGATCTCGGCCAGCTCCTCGATCGTCGTGCCCCGCGTGGCGTGGTCGTGAAGCAGGGACCGGACGGCATCGGCGATCTCTCGCCGCCCGCCGTAGCCCACAGCGACATTCACCAGGAGCCCGCCGTTGCCGACCGTGGTCTCGGCGGCGGTCTTGAGCACTTCGGCTGTGTCGGCAGGCAGCAGGTCCAGAGCACCTACCGGCTTCACGTGCCATTCCTGCGCTACCAGCTCACGGACCGTGTCCTCGATGATCCTGAGCAGCGGTTCGAGCTCGGCAGCTGGCCGCGTCAGGTTGTCGGTGGAGAGCAGCCAGAGCGTGACGACCTCGACGCCGGTTTCCTGGCACCACTCGAGCAATTCGAAGATCTTGTCGGCTCCAGCCTGATGGCCGCTGCTGACGTCAGCGAGTCCAGCCGACTTCGCCCATCGGCGGTTACCGTCGCACATCACTCCAACGTGCCGCGGTACCGCCTGAGGCACCAGTGTCGCCTCGAGCCTGCGCTCGTAGAGCCGGTACACGAGACCGCGCAATCCCATCCGGCACCCTTCCTCGCTGTCGCCAGAACGGCGGGGTCACGCCGCCCTGCTCATGTCCGGCCGTCTGGCCATCAGCCTGCGGGCCCGCTGCCCGGATCTGGCCCGCCGCGACAGCACTATCCGGCCCGCTAAGAACCGTATCCAAGAATGCCACCAGTTCAGCCGAAGTCAGGACAGCACGCACTCCGACACCACCAGCACCCCACGCCTCGATGACCGCACGTCTGGTCAGCTCCCACCGGCCGTGACCACCGGTGGGGTGCCGCCACGTCCGCTGACCGGGCTGGCCCGGCACCTCCGGCCGAGCAGCCACCTCAGGCGGCTCCAGCACCCCTGGCTGACCCGGCACGGCAGGCTGGCCGGATACCTCAGCCTGGCCGGGCACCACATGCTGGCCCGGCACCACATGCTGGCCTGGTACCCCCGCCTGGCCCGGTTCCGCAGGCCGACCGGGCTGGAGGCGCTGGCCAGCACGCGTATGCGTGCCGACCCCCACACACTCGCCAACCCAGACGGCGCTGGAACGCAGCACGCATCGCAGTTCGCCGGTCCCCGGCAGGTCAACCCGATCATGGGAGCGAAGGGCGAAGTACTCATGATCGCCAGGGAGGAAACCGACCGCGTGACCGCCGCGCGCGCTCTGCGTGGCTGACGGCGGATTGCCACGCCCGGCACCGGGGCTGGCTACATTGCCGCCGTCCGGGGCCGGGAACCTGTCATCCGGATCGGGCCAGGCGGCCGCCTGCTCGGGATCCTGTCGTGCCGCGCTGACCCGCGCCGCGAGGTCCGACAGCTGATAGCCGCAGCGCTGGCCGACGGCCGCAAACGGGACCGAGTTCCTGGCCAGACTGAGCGTGATCTCGTACGGCTGTCCGATCCGATCGCGGCAGCCCACTGCCTCGACGGACAGCACAGAACCATCAACGCAACGCAGCGCCCCCATAACGGAACGTTAACATCGCGATGCCCGAAAGCGACACCCCCCGGCACCGCGCCGCCCGAGCGCGTGATCGAGAGCCAGGATTGCCCCGATAACGGAGCGCGGGCGGGTGGCTGTCAGCTCGAGAAGCCGGTCACGCCGAGAGGAGGGCCGTTAGTCGGCCTCGGCAGCGAGCGCCTCGGCCACGCGCCGGTGCGCCGCCCAGATCTCCTCGGGCAAGCCGTCAAACTTGGCCAAGAGCTGCTCGCGACGGCCCATCTCCTGTGTCCAGCGGACGGAGTCGATGCTGAGGATCTTGTCGAGGTCCTCAGCCCTGATGTCCACACCCCGCAGATCGAGCTCGTCTTCGGTCGGAACGATGCCCACCGGCGTCTGACGGCCCTGGACCTCACCGTCCTTGAGCTGCAGCAGCCACAGCAGGGGACGGAGGTTGTCGCGGTACCCAGGCCACAGGAAGTGACCGTCGTCCGGATCGCGCTGGAACCAGTTGACGTGAGCGAAGATCGGTCTGACGGTGGCGGCACCGATGATGGCGAGCCAGTGAGCCGCGTAGGCGCCCTCAGGGTAGGACATGAACGGCCGCATAGACATCGGGTCGTAACGCAGCTGGCCGTCGACGCCCTCCGCCGCGAACGTCGCCTCGGCACCGAGCGTGAGGCCGTCGTAGACGCCCTCGGGGAGGTCGGTGATGGCCCGGATCAGCGGCTCCCGGTCGCGCGTGCGTCCGCCGAAGATGATCGCGTCGATGGGCACGCCCTTGGGGTTCTCAAAGTCCCTGGCGATGTTGGGCACGTTCGTCAGCGAGGTGGTGAAGCGGCTGTTTGGATGCGCCCACGGCTTGGCCTTGTCGGCCTCCGGCCGCTCGGAGATCAGCTGCCCAGTCCAGTCGCGCCAGCCGGCCAGGTCGGCCGGCGGCGTCGGGGTTCGGCCTTCCCACCACACGTCGCCGCCGTTGTCGTTGTAGGCGACGTTCGTAAAGAGGACCCCGGTGCCGGGCGCGACCGAGCCGAGCGCCGTGGGATTGGTCACCTCGTTGGTGTCCTTGGCGACCCCGAAGACACCGAACTCGGGATTGATCGCGTAGATCTTGCCGTCGTCGGGGTCAACGCGAAGCCAGGCGATGTCGTCGCCGTAAAACTCGACGTGGTACCGGTCACCGAGACTGTCCGGCGCGAGCATCATGGCGAGGTTGGTCTTGCCGGATGCGCTGGGGAACCCGCCGCAGATGTGCCACGTGCGGCCAGTCTGCTTGTCGGTGATGCCGATGAGCATGAACTGCTCGGCGAGGAACTCACCCGACGCCCAGCCGTCATAAGAAGCCTGCCGCAGCCCGTGCGCGATCTTGCCGAGCAGGGCGTTGCCGCCGTAGGACGAGCCGAAGTGCAGGATGGTCCGCTCGTCGGCGAACGTCACGAAGTAGCGCTGGTCCTCGGACGTGCCCTGGCCGAGGTTCTCCAGGTCGCCGGTCACGTGCACGCCGCGCACGAACCTGTCCGGCTCAGCGAGGTCGTTGACGTGCTCCACACCACAGCGCGCCATGCGGTTCATGTGCAGCGCGACGGTCCGGTGGTCGGTCAGCTCAACGCCGACGGCGTAGGGCTCGAGCGGCGAGCCGGGCGGCGCCATCAGGTACGGAACGACGTACATGGTCTTGCCTGCGGACGCACCGCGCATGCGCTCCTCGAGCAGCGGTCGCATCTTGCTCGACGGGTGCCAGTTGTTGTAGACACCGGCGTCCGCCGGGTTAGCCGTGGCGACAATAGTGCGTTCCTCGGAGCGCGCGGTGTCCTTGACATAGCTGCGGGCGTAGTAGCGGCCCTCACCGGCCGGGAGAATCTCCCCGGCTGCGAGCGATTCGCTAATGAGCCGCGCGTCGTCCGAAGCGCCGACCACCTCAACCCGCTGTGCGCCCGTCAGTTCGGCCCAGTAGCGCACGTACTCGCGCACGCTGAGATTCTTCAACCCAGCGTCATCGAGAGTTGTCTCAAGGTCACCGGCCGGGTCCCATGGATATGCCACGACGGGTCCTCCTCAAGGGGATTTGCGGGTATTTCCGCTGCGGGGGTACCCGGCATCACGCTTGGGAGGCCCTGTGACCCGGGATTCGGGGAGTGTACCCCGGCGGGACCGGTTCAATTCGGGCCGGTCCGACCTATCATCTCCGCAAGACCTGTCGTGGTAACGCAGTGATCACTGAGATTTTTCATTCAGGAACGGGGCCGACATCCGATTCCTTCCGAGCAAGCCGCGCAGCGGCGGGCGTCGGCCCGGTCCCCGGCGGTAGCGTCGACGGCCCGGCGACGTGCGCGTCGTCAGGCAGCCGGCGACGTGGCGGCTAGCCCGGTCCCTCTGCCCTGACCTGCTCAACCTTGCGCAGCGCTGTCCTCAGTTCGGCGAGCCAGCTGTCCTCATGCTCACCAACGAGGCGCACGCACCATGCGAGCGCGTCGCTGCGGCTGCGGGCGACTCCGGCGTCGACCAAGGTATCGAGCACCTGCCGCTCAGCCTGGCGAAGCCTGGTCATGACGGGCACAGAAAACGTGGTGAACATCACCTTCTGGTCATTGCACACGACGCCCCACGAAACCTTGCGGCCGAACTTATGCTCGGCCTCGCGGGCGATCTCGATCCGGTGCTCGCGGGTCTCCTCGCGGAACCGGCGGCTGCGGCCCTCGGCGGCGGCGGCCGCCTCGGCCTCGCTGGCCTCAGCAGCGCTCTCGGGGCCAGGGATCATGCCGACGATGGTGATTTCCTCGCGGTCAACCTTGATGTCCGGCGCGCCGGTGAACCAGCCGGCCGGCAGCCGCCCAGCGAACCAGCCGCGGAGGGCTTCGTCGCGGGCGGCGGAAGCCTGCTTCTCAGTAGTCATGTAATTATGATTACACCTAGACATCACAGCGCGCAAGCAACCCCGTACCTCAGACGACAGCCATCTCAGCCTGCGATGTTGCCCGCGACGGCCGCGGCCACCCGCGGGTATACCCGCACGGCCCCTGCGAACCCGGCCCCGAAGAAGGCGGGGACAACCTGTACGTTCTCGCCTGGCTCCGGCGCCTGGACCATCAGATCGTGGCCGAGATAGATGGCCACGTGCGAGATGTACGTCGGTGCGGTCGGATCGGTGTGGTAGAAGAGCAGGTCGCCGGGCTGGAGATCGGCGACCGGGATCTGCGGCCCGGTCTGGGCCTGGCTGGCCGCGACACGCGGCATTACGATGCCGGCCTGGCGCATCGACCACTGCACCAGCCCGGAGCAATCGAACACGTTCGGTCCCGCCCCGCCCCACACGTACGGCATGCCGACCCGGCTCAGCGCCGCGGTCAAGAACGCCACGGTCTCCGCAGTGGTGAGGCTCGGACCGCTGGACGGCGTGATGGTGATCGCTCCCGCCGAGCCAGCCGACACGGGCAGCCCCTGTTCTGGGGCCTGCGCTACGAGCGGCGCCACCGACGCGCCCGTCGGCAGCAGGTGCTCCACCTGCTGAATCAGGGTGCTCAGCCGGGCGTTGGGGGCGCTGATGACGATGGCGTTGCCGGTCGGGATACCGAGCGACCGGGCAACTGAGTCGGAGACAACGGCGTCCACGCCGGTGATGCCGACGGTGCCAAACCCGGCGACCGGGAGGCGCTCGGTTTGCGCACCACTAACGGTCACGGTGCCGACGAGCGGCAAGTGCTCCTGCTGGCCCATGAGGTAGGAGACTGCGATGCCTCCGTCGGCTACGTTCTGCCAGAGGACGGTGGTACTGGCCGTCGGCATCGCGGCAAACGAGCGGAACGTCGACGGGTCCACGCCCAGCGTGTCCACGTAACTGCCGTTGACCTTGATCCGCGCCGCATCGAGCAGATTCACCGCGGTCACGCCCGCCAGCTTGCCGATCGCTGCCACGGCCGCCGATGGCAGCGTCGTCGGCCCGATCACCAGCAGGTCCGCCTGGTGCAGCGCGCCGAGCGGCTGGACCGTAGGCCCGGCCTGAACCGCCGATAGCTGCGTGGCGGGCACCGACGTCATCGGCGGGCCATCGGGGCCGGGCACGTAGACAGCCGCGCGGGTGCCCGACGACCGCGCAGTCTGCCCGGCGAGTGCATTGGCGCCAGGCAGCCACGGAGCGAGCGCAATCGGCAACAGGCCGGCTCCGGCAGCCGCCGCGCAGACCCGCCAGAGGCGCGCGCCATGGCGGCGGGCTCCGTCGCGCACCGAATACTCCCCTCAGCGGCCGCGGCCCGTCTTAATCGGGCCTGCGCGTCTTACGATGCTCTCGTCTTACGCATGCGTCCATACCCTGCGAATCCCCATGATCATGCAAGGAATTGTTATCGCTCGCTATCGCGAGGCGAAGGCTTGGCAAACTTCTGGCGCTGCCCTCGCGACGCCGCGCTCGTGCACGCTCTGCTCGTGACGCTCTGCTCGTTGACGAGTCAGTTGTACACCGCGCTGGTCAGGCAGGCGAAGCCGCGGCAGACGACCGCAGCGGCGCAGGTCGTCTGCGAGGTCGGCGCGACCGCTACCAGATTTGGTGCGACCTCAACTCAGTGCGACGCGCAGTTGGCCGGGATCGGTCTCAGGCGCGCGGCAGCTGAAGTCGCGGCAGACGTAGGCAGCAGGGCGGCCGTCGACTGGCGTCCGGCCGGCCAGCAGCGGCACCTCGCCATCGGTCGCCAGGCCGTCGCCGACGGCGATGACCGCGCCGGGCGGAGCGCCCAGGGCCGCGACCCGGTGCAGCTCCGTCCGATCCGGACCCGGCGCCCCGACGACGGCGATCTCTACCGGGCCTGACAGGACGGCCTCAGCGACCGCGAGCCCGGAGCCCGCCGCACGCGGAAACCTGGCTGCGAGCGCCGGCACGCTGGCCAGCGCGCCGATGGCCGCGTCGCGATGACGGATCGACCCGGTCAGCGCGGAGTAGGTCAGCAGTGCGTCCGCGACGGCGAACGTGCCGGACGGGCTCGGTCCGTCGGCGACATCCGCGGGCCGGTAAATGAGCCGCTCGCTGTCATCGGCGGTGTCGTAGAACCCGCCCGTTCCCGTCCCGAATCTGGCCAGGACGGTGTCGAGCAGTTCGCCCGCCAGCCCCAGCCACCGTCCTGCGCTGGCGGTCCCGGCGACTCCGTCCGCAGTGGTCGCGGTCGCTAGCGCAAGGAACCCAGCTGCGACGCAGCCGTAGTCGTCGAGGACGCCAGCGGTCCCGGAGGACCGGCCGTCCCTGGAAGTGCGTGTCAGGCGCCCGCTGCTCAGGTGGATGCCGGCCAGCAGTTCGGCCGCTGCCGACGCGGCGGTCAGGAAGTCGGGCCGGTCGAGTACGACGCCCGCGTCCGCGAGGGCCGCGATGGCCAGGCCGTTCCAGGCGGCTACCACCTTGTCGTCCCGGCCGGGCCTGGTCCGCTCCGCCCTGGCCGCCAGCAGCTTCGCTCGGATCCTGGCAAGTCGGCTGTCGTCGGCCGGGTCCGCCCGTAGCTGGAGCACCGAGGCACCGTGCTCGAACGTGCCCCGTTCGGTGACGCTGTAGGAGGCAGCCGCGTAGCCGCCGTCTGCCGGTCCGAGCACGGCGCTCAGCTGCCCTGGGGTCCACACGTAGAAGGCGCCTTCCGCGCCGTCGCTGTCGGCGTCCAGGGCCGACGCGAAGCCGCCCTCCGCGGTGCGCAGCTCGGCGATCATCCACTCGCACGTCTCCGCGGCGACCCGCTGGGCCAGCGGGGTGCCGGTGCGGCGCCACACATGCGCATAGACCCTGGCCAGTAGCGCGTTGTCGTAGAGCATCTTCTCGAAGTGCGGCACAACCCAGACGGCGTCCACGCTGTAGCGGGCGAAGCCGCCCGCGAGCTGGTCGTACATCCCGCCCCTGGCCATTGCGTCCGCCGTGACCTCGGCCATCTGCAACGCGCGGGCGCCGTCCGGGCCGTCCGCCCGCTCGAAGTGACGAAGCAGGAACTCCAGGACCATGGACGGCGGGAATTTCGGCGCGCCGCCGAACCCGCCGCGGTCCGCGTCGAACTCGCGCGCCAGCACGGAGAGGGCAGCCTCGCACGCTGCCGCCAGCACGGCGGCTGGCTCGTCCGCCGGCTCGTCCGGTCCTGGCACGCCCGCGTCGGGCGCCTTCGGCCCGACTTTCACTGCCTCCGGCCTCGCGGTCCCGTTCGCTTCGGGCACCGCCTCGCCTGCCCGCTCAGCCAGCGCGGCGGCTATCTGCCTGGCTTGCGTAGCCACCTGCGCCCTGTCCTCGCGCCAGGCCCTGGCGACGCCGAGCACCAGGCGCTGGAACTGGGGCCGCGGGAAGTAGGTGCCGCAGAAGAACGGTTCCCGGTCCGGGGTCATGAAGACGGTCATCGGCCAGCCGCCTTGGCCGGTCATCGCCTGCGTGGCGGTCATGTAGACGCTGTCGACGTCCGGGCGCTCCTCGCGGTCCACCTTGATCGAGATCAGGTTCTCGTTCATGATCGCGGCCGTCTGTTCGTCCTCGAATGACTCGTGCGCCATGACGTGGCACCAGTGGCAGGCCGAGTAGCCGACGGACAGCAGGACCGGAACGTCCCGCTCGGCCGCGGTGGCGAACGCCTCGTCTGACCATGGCCACCAGTCCACTGGGTTGTCGGCGTGCTGGAGTAGGTACGGGCTGGTCTCGCCGCGAAGCCGCTCTGCCATGGCTCCATCCTTCCCTTCCCGCCGCCGTTATGCGGGGCGGCCCGCAGCACGGACAAGGCCAGCAGCTGACAGGCGGTTTCTGGGCGCCGGTTACGAGCCGACGGGGCTGTTAGCCGCTGTGACTTACCTGAGCACTCGCTGACAATCCGCCTTCTCCCCTGGCTCGGCGCGCGCATGCGAGTCATGCTGGGGGGAAGTGATGCTCGCGTGCTGTTCGCGCCAGGACAGGGAGAAAGGCAGCCGGGGCGCCCGCCTCGATCGGCCACAAAGCGGGTATGACGCGAGCATCATGGTGGATATCGCCCGGTACACTGCCACGGATGCCATCGCTGAGGGCCTGGCCTCTCAGCATCCCTCCGGCGGCCGTGACGACAAGGGCCGGGCGTTGTTCGAGCGGTTGAGCAGACTCTTGGAGCATCTATGCGCGTTCTGGTCCTGGGCGGCGATGGTTTCTGCGGTTGGCCCACCTCGCTGTACCTTTCCGATCGTGGTCACGACGTCACCATCGTCGACAACCTGAGCCGTCGGAAGATCGACATCGAGCTGGAGGTCGACTCCCTCACCCCGGTCAGGCCCATCAGCGAGCGAATCGCCGCGTGGCGGGAAGTCTCCGGCCGCGAGATGGGATTCGTGAACCTGGACCTGGCAACTGAGTACGACCGGCTTGTCTCCGTCCTGCTCGAGATCCGGCCGGACGCCATCGTCCACTTCGCCGAGCAGCGGGCCGCGCCGTACTCGATGCGGACCGAGAAGACCAAGCGCTACACGGTCGACAACAACGTCCGGGGTACCCATAACTTGCTGACGGCGCTGGTGACCACCGGCGTCGACGCATCGCTGGTGCATCTCGGCACCATGGGCGTCTACGGCTATGGCTGGTCCGGCACCGCGCCGATCCCGGAGGGTTACCTCACCGTCAAGGTGCCGACGCCCGAAGGCGAGCTCGAGCGGGAGATCCTGCACCCGGCCAACCCGGGCTCGGTCTACCACCTGACCAAGACGCTCGATCAGCTGCTGTTCTCGTTCTATGCCTCCAATGACCGGCTCCGGATCACGGACCTGCATCAGGGCATCGTCTGGGGCACGCAGACGGACCAGACCGCCAGGGACGAGCGGCTCATCAACCGGTTCGACTACGACGGTGATTACGGCACCGTGCTGAACCGCTTCCTCATGCAGTCGGCCATCGGGCATCCGCTGACCGTGCACGGCACTGGCGGCCAGACCCGTGCGTTCATTCACATCCGCGATACCGTCCGGTGCATCGAGATCGCGCTGAACAACCCGCCGGAGGCTGGCTCGCAGGTGCTGGTCCGCAACCAGGTCACCGAGACTCACCGGCTAATCGATCTGGCCAAGATGATCAGCGACATGACCGGCACCGAGATCGCTTTCCTGCCCAACCCGCGCCGTGAGGCGGACGAGAACGAGCTGAGCGTGCGCAACGACCAGTTCCTCGCGCTCGGCCTCCAGCCGACGACGCTGTCGGAGGGCCTGCTGGAGGAGATCACGCAGATCGCCGCCAGGTACCGGCACCGGGTGGACCCGCACAAGATCATCGCGCGGTCTGTGTGGCGCGCCGGGATGGAGACCTCGCCAGACCTTATGACCGAGCTGCCCGGCCAGTAGCGCGAGCTTAGCGGCGGGCGGGCTCGGCGGAATCCCCGACGTGCTGGGCCAGCCACTGTCCGAGCGGCCGGCTCGCGGCGAGGAACTCCGCGACGACCTTCCGCGCCATGGCTGTCGCGAGCCATGGCTCGACTGGCCACTCCTTCCAGGCCACGAGGCCCTTGTGCCGCAGCAACGCGATCCGAGGATGATCGGACGAATAGCCGCGCGGCGCGCTCTTGAGCGAGTCCCGGCCGTGTACTTCGATATCGAGCGCGCGCAGCACGCTGATGATCTCCTCCAGCGCCCGGCCGCTGGAGTCAGCCGCGACCGCAGACCGGTAGCGTTCGAGCTGGTCTGTGGCCATGCCGTACATGCCACTGCCGACCGCCAGCCCTGCTGCAGATAGCTGGATGTAGCCGTCACCCGCGTGCGCACCCATCGCCGTCTTGTACGGCGACTTGTCTTTGCTGAACCTGACGTCGCGATAAGGGCGGAAGATCCTCGTCTCGCCATGCTCTGGCTCGAGCTCGGCCAGTAGCTCGGCCATCGGAGCCAGCACGCAGGTCTCGTAGATGTCCTTGTGCGCGAGCCAGTAGGACTTCGAGTTGTCAGCTTCTAGCCCCTCGTAGAAGTCGAGCGCTTCCTCCGGCCAACCCTGAAATGCCATCGCGCTTTCCTCCCTGCGATCACGACGGGAACGGGCTCCATGACCCTCCCGGCCGAGCATGCCACCGCTGCCGCTGCGGCGCAGCTAGCACCCTGACTGGGTCTCGGTCAGCGTGTTGATCGCGGCGAAAGATAGCCGGTCGGCCGCCAATCGTCAGGCTGCCGCTGCCTGATCAGAGGCTGGCCTACGGCTCGCTTCAGATGTGGCCAAGCACCGGGTGAGGCACGTACGGCTCTTCCAGCCTGCGCATCTCGTCCTCCGTCAGCGTTCGTTCCTCGGCGGCGAGCGCGTCCTCCAGGTGTCCCGGCTTGGTGGCGCCCACGATCGGCGCAGTGACGCCCGGCCGGTGCAGCAGCCAGGCGAGGCCCACCTGCGCCGATGGCACGCCGTGTTCGGCTGCAATCTCTGTGCAGCGCTCGACGACGTCGAAGTCGGACGGCATCGTGTACAACGAGTCCCCGAACGGGTCGGAGCCCGAGCGCACCGTGCGGCGCTCCCCGTCTCTCGTCCTGGTCCCGGCCAGGAGACCGCGGGCAAGCGGGCTCCACGGAATGACGCCGACCCCCTGGTCGATGCACTGCGGGATCATCTCGCGCTCTTCCTCGCGGTAGACCAGGTTGTAGTGGTTCTGCATGGACACGAACCGGGTCCAGCCGTGACTGTCGGCGGCGTGCTGCGCCTTGGCGAACTGCCAGGCGTACATGCTGCTGGCGCCGATGTAGCGGGCCTTGCCTGCTTGCACGACGTCGTGCAGGGCCGCCATCGTCTCCTCGACCGGCGTACTGCTGTCATAGCGATGGATCTGGTAGAGGTCGACGTAGTCGACGTTCAGGCGGCGTAGCGATGCATCAATGCCCGCCAGGATGTGCTTGCGCGACAGGCCGCGGTCGTTCTCCCCCGGTCCGACCTGGCTATACACCTTCGTCGCGAGCACGTACTGGTCGCGGTCGAGGAACTTCGGCAGCAGACGGCCAGTCGCCACCTCGCTTGCACCGCCCGAGTAGACGTCGGCCGTGTCGAAGAACGTGATGCCGCCTTCTACCGCAGCCTTGACGATCGGCTCGGCGGCGTCTTCGTCCAGAACCCATGGCCGCTCGCTGTCGTTGCCGAAGCTCATCATGCCGAGGCAGATGCGGGACACGCGCAGGCCGGTGGAACCAAGGTTGACGTACTTCAAGTCAGGTCTCCGATTGCTCGAGCGAGGGGTTACGGACGGGTGCTACGAACAGCTGTTACGCGCAGGGTGTTACGAACAGAGCTTGCCAGATGCTCGCCTGCAACCGTGACGGGCCTCGCGGCAGCGTTCTGCTTCGCAGGCCTCGAACATGCGCTGGCACGCAGCTAGACTAGTTAGCGATCATTGCTATAGTTAACGCCGTAAGCAAACGTGTCCTGAGGGGATGGCGATCATGGTGATCCAGGCGCCAAGCAGGCGCGATCGCGTCCGGGCCGCGACGACTCAGGAGATCATCCAGACCGCCCGCAAGCTGCTGGTGCAGGACGGCCCGGAGGCGATGTCGCTGCGCGCAATCGCGCGCGAAATGGGCATGACCGCGCCTGCGCTGTACCGCTACTTCGGCAGCCACGAGGAACTGCTTCGGCACGTCGTCGCCGACATCTTTACGGAGCTGGCCAGCTACGTGCGCGCGGGGATCCACGAAGCAGCCGGCGCCTCGACCTCCGGCCTGTACGAGGCCGACGTGATGGCGATCAAGCTGATGGCGGGCTGCCGGGCATTCCGCGCCTGGACGCTCGCGCACGTGCCAGAGTTCAGCATGATCTTCGGCAGCCCGCTGCCGGGCATGGAGATTGTGCACGAGATGCCCGAGGACCCGACCGTCGACTGCGGCTACCAGTTCGGGCAGGTCTTCCTCGACCTGTTCGGCGACCTTTACCGGCGGCGGCCGTTCAGCATTCCCGCCGACGATGAAATCGAGCCGGGGCTGCGCGCGCAGCTGGCCAGGTACCGCGAGCTCGCGCACACCGAGCTTCCGCTCGGCGCGCTGCAGACATTCCTGCGCTGCTGGGTGCTGCTCTACGGGACCGTGAGCCTCGAGGCATTCGGCCACATGAAGTTCGCGCTCGATGATGCGTCGCCCATGTTCGAGCTCATGCTGTCCGACCTGGCCCCGATGGTCGGCCTGGAGTACCCGCTCCCGGCGCGGGGCGCCTAAGAGTTAGTCAGGCCACGAATGGTGCGGCGCCGGAGTCGGTCACCATCGGCCGTTCCGCGGCTGCCCAGTCCTGCATGCCGCCCGCGACGTTGAGCGCCTGCCATCCCGCGCCGTTCAGCGCCTCCGTCGCCCTGGCCGAGCGCCTGCCCGACCGGCAGATGACGTAGATCTGCTCGTCCAGCGGCAGCTCAGCAGTGCGCGCACCCAGCTGGCCGAGCGGGATGTGGGTTGCGCCAGGGGCATGGCCAGCCGCCCATTCGTCGTCCTCCCGCACGTCAAGCAGCCACGCATCGTCCGGCACAGTGACGGCCTGTACTTCGGGCAGGGCTTCCCCCATGGCAACCACCGCTCCCTATTCTCGCCTTCGGCCCACCTTAACCGGGCCGCAAGGTCAGGCCATACGCCAACAGGGTCACGTCGGGCTCCGGTGTCCAGTCACGCTCGGGCAGCCGGCTGAAGCCGGCCTCCTCGTACAAGTGGTGGGCCGCCTTCATCTCGGCCTGGGTGAGCAGTACCAGGTGCCGGATGCCCTCACGGGCAGCCCGCTCGATCACAGCGGCCAGCAGCGCCCGGCCGACTCCGGAGCCACGAGCGTCGGGCGACACCGCGAGCGCCCGGATCTCGGCCTCCTCCGGGCCGGTCAGGATCTCGCCGCCCTGGGGCCAGCCCTGGAGCATCACGGTTCCGACGATCCGCCCGTGCCTGCCTCCGTTCGCGGCCGCGGGACCGCACCCGCCGGTCGTACCCGGATCGGTTGGCCTCGTGCCCGGCTGCCCTACGTCAGGCTGCCCTGCGTCAGGCTGCCCTGCGTCAGGCTGCCCTGCGTCAGGCTGTACCGCCACTAGCACGTGGTCAAGGCCGTCCGCGCCTAGCGCGCGGAGCCGCTGCGCGTACGTGGACTGCGGCGAAAGGAACCCGTCGGCCAGGTAAGCCCCGACCCTGATGTCCCCTAGCTCCTCGAACTCGTCCTGGCGTGCGTCCCGGATCTCCACCACGCCCGTTATCTAACCAGGACAGCCGATATGCCGGGCCTCCGCACCCTGGCTAGGACTCATCTCGTCCCATGCCTCTCTCGTCCCATGCCTCCGCCAGCTGATAGCTGTCGAAGATATCCGCCATGCCGTGAGCGTAGACACGGCACGCTTCGCTGTCATTACCCCAAGCGCGCTACGGCGCAGCGCCGTCCGGTTCGCCGCCGATGACATCGCCGCCGGTCATCGCGACGTACGCCGGGCGGAGCAGCGTGACCAGGTCCATGCCGCCGACGGTGATGAAAGGTGGCTCGAAGCTGCGCAGAAGCAGGTCGGGAGGCGCGGCGGCGGCGGGCGGCAGTGCCCGAAGCCGGGCCGGGCTCAGTGTCGGGGACCAGAATCCGGCCGGGCTCGGCGACAGCGGCGCGTCCGCGACGTCGATGACTGGACGGCCACCAGCGGTCGCGTCGCGGCCGCCGCCGGTCAGCCTGCGGAGCGCGGCCAGCAGGTCAGCGCGGCCCTTGCCGCGCCACGCGAGCATCCCGAAGGGATCAGCGTCGAACGCCTCGGCCAGCACGTAACAGACGGCGGCCAGGTGCTTGCACGGCACTTCCCAGTCTGGGCACGAGCAGGTCATCGTCAGGTCGCGGGCGGACTTCGGGAACAGCGGCGTGCCGCAGTCGGCGAATACCTCCTCGATCTCAGCTGGCATCTCGCCGGCGAGCAGCCGGGCCCGGAAGATGGCACGCGCGGCTAGCGCCTCCTCCACTCGCTGCCATTGCCGCGTCGTCAGCGGGTCGACGGTGAGCCTGACCGCGTACGGCTTGACTCGCGACCCCTGCACTGTCGCGGTCACGTGGCCGGTACTGATGTCGAGGCTCAGCACCTGCCCGGACCTGGCGTATGTGCGGCCCCTGGTCAGCCGGCTTTGCAGGCCGAACGACTCCAGCACGTCGATGAAGCGGCGTGACCACCATTGCTCGCCGATAGCGCCGCGTTTGCTACGGGCCTTGATCCCGCCGGTCGCCTTGCGCGGCCGTGACGGCGGGTAGAAGCCGCTCATTGGGACACCGCGTCGGGCGATAGCTCAATGACCTGGCGAAGATCCGCGACCGACAGCTCGGTCAGCCAGGCTTCACCGGTGCCGACTATGGCCTCGGCGAGCGCCTTCTTGTCCTCGATCATCTGGTCGATCCGCTCCTCGACTGTCCCGACGCAGACGAACTTGCGCACCTGCACGTCGCGGCGCTGTCCGATCCGAAACGCGCGGTCGGTGGCCTGGTCCTCGACCGCCGGATTCCACCATCGGTCGATGTGGATCACATGGTTCGCCGCGGTCAGGTTCAGGCCGGTGCCCCCGGCCTTGAGCGAGAGCAGGAACACCGCCGGCTCGGCCGCATTCTGGAATTCGGCGACCATCTCATCCCGGCGCTTCTTCGTCGTGCCACCGTGCAGGAAATGCACCGCACAGCCGAGCCTGGCTGTGAGGTACGGCTGAAGCATCCGGCCGAACTCGGCGTACTGAGTGAAGCAGAGTGCCCTGTCACCCGCCTCGACTATCTCGTCGCAGATCTCCTCGAGCCGGGCCAGCTTGCCCGACCTTCCGTCCAGACGAGAGCCGTCGCCGAGCAGGTGGGCCGGATGGTTACAGACCTGCTTGAGCTTGGCCATCGTGGCGAGCACGAGGCCGCGGCGCTCGATGCCAGGCTCGGCGGCCTCGATCCTCGCCATCATGTCGTCCACGGTGGCCTGGTAGAGCGATGCTTGCTCGGTCGTCAGGTTGCACCAGACCTTCATCTCCAGCTTGTCGGGCAGGTCAGCGATGACGGTCTTGTCAGTCTTCAGCCGGCGCAGGATGAACGGCGCGGTCGCGCGCTTGAGCTGATCGGTCGCTTCGGCGTCGGCGTTCCGCTCGATCGGGATGACGTACCGGCGACGGAACTTCTCGGCCGGGCCAAGCAAGCCGGGACTAGTGAACTCCATGATGGACCAGAGCTCGGTCAGCCGGTTCTCGACGGGCGTGCCAGTCAGCGCGATTCGCGACGCGGCCGGGATCGCCCGGACGGCCTGCGCCTGCCGGGTGCCCGCGTTCTTGATGTTCTGTGCCTCGTCGCAGACCACGCGCGCCCACGGCACCTGTGCCAGCGCCTCCCGGTCCCTGGTAGCCACGCCATACGTAGTGATGACCAGGTCGGCGGCCGCTACCGCCACGGCCAGCTCCGGCCCGGCTAGCCGCTCGGAGCCGTGATGCACGTGGACGGCAAGTCCGGGCGTGAACTTCGCCGCTTCGTGTTGCCAGTTCCCGACCAGCGACATGGGGCAGATCAGCAGCGTGGGGCCGGTCGCTGCCCCGCTCTCGCGCTCGGCCTGGAGAAGCGCCAGCGTCTGCGGCGACTTGCCCAGGCCCATGTCGTCGGCGAGCACCGCACCGAGGCCGAGGCTGCCGAGGAAGGACAGCCAGGCCAGGCCGCGTTCCTGGTAGGGGCGCAGCTCCCCCTGGAATGAGGCCGGCGTACTCATCGGCCGGATCCGCCTGTCGGCCTGGCCAGACAGCAGATCGCCGAGCCAGCCATCGGCTTCCACCTCGATGAGCGGCAGGTCCCCGGCGCTCTCGCCGAGGCCGGCAGACAGAGCATCGCCAGCTGTCATCACGCCTGAACCGCGGCGTTCCATGAAGGCAAGGGCTGCCTTGAGATGCCGCTCGTCCAGCTCGACCCACTGGCCGCGAAGCCGGACCAGCGGCACCTTGAGGCGAGCCAGTTCGGCGAGCTCGGCCGGATCCAGCGCCTGGTCTCCGACCGCCAGCTCGTAGCGGAAATCGACGAGGTCGGCCAGACTAAATGCAGGCGCGGTAACCGAGCCGGACCCGGCGCCCGTCCTGGACCTAGTGGTCAGCTTCAGGCCAAGCCGGGATCGGCGCACCCAGTCGGGCAGCAGGACGCCAAAGCCGGCACCGGCGAGCAACGGCCCCGTTTCCTTGAGGAAATGCAGGGCGCTGCGCGTGTCGAGCGCAACCAACGCCGGCGCGGCGGTCTGCAGCGCCGCATCCAGCTCGGGGAAGAGCCTGGATGCCCGGCCGAGGCCGGCCAGCAGGTCATCCTCGGGATAGCTGAGCCCCGCGGTCGCCCAGCCGTCGGCCGTTCCCCCTGCCCAGATGTCAGTTGCGGGCAGCAGCAGGCTCGGATCGTCGGTCGACTGGAGCGCGAACTGAACCTGCCAGGGCACCTGCGGCTCCGGGCCGGAGGCTCCGGACTCGCCAGCTAGCGCGGGTATCGGGTCCTCTGGCGGCTCGACCAGGCGGAAGCAGGTTCGCACCGGCCCTGGTGGTTCCTGCGCGGCGTCCTGCCATGTCCACAACGCGAATGCGAGCTGGGCCGCCTTCGCGGCCTCGGCGGCGGACACGCTGAGCTGACCGTCCGGCGTCGTCAGCGCGGCCGCCCACCGATCGGTCAGCGGGGCGGACGGCCCAGCCTGGAGCAGCTGGAAGCCTGGCGTGCATGACAGCCGGGCCCGGACCGCCGCATCCGTCAGCAGGTCGAGCGCCTCGGTCACGATGGCGGCTGACGACTCGCCAGCTGCGCTGGTAGCCCGGCACAGCGGGGGCAGCGCCTGCGTCAGTTCGCGGGCGCGCAGCGCATCAGCGCCTGCCAGCACCGGGTGCCAGCGCGCGAAGTACAAGGTCTCGCCTGCGGCGTGGTCGCCATCGGCGTGGTCGCCATCGGCGTGGTCGCCATCGGCTGCGGCGGCGCCCGGCAGCACGCGGCCGCGAGCAGTGAGGTCGGCGGCCAGGGCGGCGAGGGCGGCCAGGAACTGCACGCTGCCAGAGACGTTGCCGCGCTCTGCGCGCGCGTCCGGCCGCCCGAGCGCTAGGAGCAGCACGAGTGCCGCGGCCGGATCGAGACTCAGCGCAGGTATCTGCCAGGGCGACAGCCTGACCCGGCTGCGCTGAGGCGCCCTGTCCGGGCTGGTGTCGGCAGCTCTGGCGCGGCTCTCCCATGATCGCGAAGGATTCGACACAGCGGACTGTGTCGAATCTTTCGCCGAGATGGTGGCGAGGTACGTGTCGCCCGAAATATCCAACTTATCCGAGGCGCTAGTCAGGTCGGGCGAGGGAACGGGCCCGGCTGCTGTGGTCGGCAGCCAGAGAGTGAGCTCGTCGTCGGTGGCCTTGCGGACGATATCGCTAGCGACCTCGCCGAACTCCGCGATGACGTCGGCGACCAGTCCGGTGCCAGCCGCATACGGGTGCGGGCGGGCCAATCGGGCGGGCTTGGGCGGCGCAGCCGGGCCGGATCCGACGGTCGCGGGCTGCCCGGAGTCTTCGGCCCACAGGCTCAGCACGCCGTGGGCCCAGACTCCGTGAATCGCTAGCACAGCCCCCACTCCCGCGTTGGCCGGGACTATCAGGCACGAAACTAGCAATCACCGGGCCGCGACACGCCGCAATCCGGAGGTGCTCCGCGGACAGTCCAGCTCGTGATATAGCCGGTCGATCAGCTGGTCGGCTCGATCAGCTGGTCGGCTCGATCAGCTGGTCGGCTCGATCAGCTGGTCGGCGGAAGGCCCTGTCCGAGCGAACCACGTGCCGGCGAGCCCTGATCCTGAAGGGCCTCAGCCGGAATCGACTCCGCCGACGTCGGCTCGGCCCGCATGGACTTGGCCGGCATCGACTCAGGCTGCCTACCGTCAGCCTGCAGGGCCTCAGCCTGCAGGGCCTCCAGTCGTGCTGCCTCGTTGACCTTCCGCAACTGCCGAGCCAGCGACCGGAACACGAAATACAGGACCACACCCATCCCGAAGATGACGAGGAAGGCGAGGGTGCCCGGCTGGTCCCAGGCACTAGTCGACTTCGCAGCCGCGGCCGCGGCTTCTATCACAGGCTCACCCGCTCCCGGATCCCGGCGAAGAGGTCGTCCTCCGGCAGTTCCGCATCCACCAGCGACCTGGCCAGATGATAGTCCTCGGTCGGCCACGCGGTGCGCTGGACCTCGGCCGGCACGGCGAACCAGCCGCCCTCAGGATCGACCTGGGTCGCGTGCGCGATCAACGCCTGGTTGCGGATCTCGAAATAGTCACCGCAGTTAACGCGCGTGGTGATCTCGTGCCGCGGTGTGCCGGTCGCCTGGTCCTCGTCCTCCACCCATTCCGCGATTCGGTCCGCGTACGGCGACTCGAGGCCGAGATCCAGCATGGCCTGATGCAGCGCCAGAATCCTGGCCCGGTGGAAGGTCAGGTGGTAATAGAGCTTCAGCGGCTGCCACGGCTCGCCGCAGCCAGGATAGCGGTCCGGGTCCGCGGCGGCCTCGAACGCCTCCACTGACACCTCGTGGCACTTGATGTGGTCGGGGTGCGGGTAGCCGCCGTTCTCGTCATAGGTAAGGATCACGTGCGGCCGGAACTCCCGGATAGCGGCCACAAGCGGCTGGGTTGCGCTCTCGAGTGATTCCAGCGCGAAGCACCCGGCCGGCAGCGGCGGCAGCGGGTCGCCTTCGGGGAGGCCAGAGTCGGTGAAGCCGAGGAACTGCTGGCGGACGCCCAGGATCTGGCGTGCCGCTTCCATCTCAGCCCGCCGGATCGCCGGAAGGTCGGCGCGGATCTCCGGACGCTCCATGGCCGGGTTCAGAATGTCGCCACGCTCGCCGCCGGTGAGCGTGCAGACAAGTACATCTACGCCTTCTTTGACGTACCTGGCCATAGTGGCCGCGCCCTTGCTCGACTCGTCGTCCGGGTGCGCATGGACGGCCATCAGCCGCAGCGGCTCAGAGCCGCTCAAGCCAGAGCGGTGCATAGCAGAGCCGTTCAGCGCAGGGTCATTCAGCACGGAGCCGTTCAGCACGGAGCCGTTCAGCGCAGAGCCGTTCAGCACGGAGCCGTTCAGCGCAGAGCCGTTCAGCGCAGAGCCGTTCAGTTCCTGGCTGCTGCTGGTGGGCCTGCCCTCGTGAGGATCGGCAAGCACTCCGAAGTCACCTCGGGGTCGTCGTGAGCGTGGGGGCATATCTCGGCTGCCACTGTAGAGCCCGCCTCTGACAGCCGAATCAGGGCGGGATTCATGACCGGAAACGCGATGGCCTACCGCTGACATTCCCCGGTAGGCTCGACGGCCGGGCAGCAGCCATGCTGGTAGAGTGCTAATTTGCCCAGCTTCGCCCTGACTTGTTTGGCCTGGACCATTGACAGGTACGACGTACTTGCGGAGCCTTGTTAGCCTCGAAGGATTACCCCCATGGGCTGGGAAGGCCCAGCGGACCATCTATTCCGCACCCACCGAGGAGTACCCGTGACCGAGACGCGCGACGACACCTATACCTGGCTCACGCAGGATGCGTTCGACCGGCTGAAGGCCGAGCTCGACCACCTGAGCGGTCCGGGCAGGATTGAGATCGCGAAGAAGATCGAGGCCGCGCGGGAAGAGGGGGATCTCAAGGAGAACGGCGGCTACCACGCCGCCAAGGACCAGCAGGGCATGCAAGAGGCCCGCATCCGCCAGCTCACCCAGATCCTGGAGAACTCGCGGGTCGGCGAGCCGCCCCGGACCGAAGGCGTGGTGGGACCTGGTATGACGGTGACCATCAGGTTCGAAAGCGACGAGGACGAGGTGACCTTCCTGCTCGCCTCGCGCGAGGAGGTCGGCTCGCCGATCGACGTCTACTCGCCGAAGTCGCCGCTTGGCAGCGCTATTACCGGCAAGAAGGTTGGCGAGACTGCGACCTACAACCTGCCGAATGGCCGTGCTACCACGGTCGAGATCCTCGAGGCCGTCCCATACAACGGCACGTAGCCCGCGCCCTGCGTAACGCAAGTGGCCGGCCGCTCGAAGGAGCGGCCGGCCACTAGGTTTACGTGGCGGCTAGATGGCGCCCAGGTCAGCTGCTTCGAGCTGCTCGGGCGGGGCCGCCGGCTGCTGGGCGGGGCTGTCGTTACGCCCGCGCAGCGGGATTTCCTTGACGTACAAGGCGAGCACGAAGACGAGCGCCGACGCCGGGATCGTCCACCAGAAGACTGCATCCAGGCCCTTGCTGAGGGCAAAGAAGGCAGCCTGCTTGATGACGCCAGGCAGGTTGTTGATGGTTGCCGGGTCCAGGCTGCCGGCGCTGGCCTGCAAGTGCGCGCCGGGCACCTGGGCCGCCATAGCGGACGTGAGCTTGTGGATGAAGATCACGCCAAACAGCGACACGCCCATCGAGCCGCCGATCTGCTGGAAGAACGCGCGCGAGCTGCTGGCCACGCCCATGTCCCGCTGCTCGACGCTGTTCTGCACGATCAGCGAGGTGATCTGCATGAGGAAACCCATCCCGACGCCGAGTACGACGAAGAACAGCGCCGAGGTCAGCCTGGTCGTGTGCGGTCCCAGGTGGGTGAGCAGGTAGATCGCGACCGTCATGATGACGCCGCCGATGACCGGCAGGACCTTGTAGCGACCGGTCCTGGTGGTGATCTGGCCCGCGATGAGCGTGGTGACGGTCGAGCCCAGCATCAGCGGGATCAGCATGAGCCCGCTGGTTGTCGGCGAGGCGTGCTGAACCGTCTGCTGATACAGCGGCAGGAACGTCAGGGCGCCCAGCATGACGAATCCGAGCAGGAAGCTCATGCCCGAGGCCAGCGAGAAGTTCCTGTTCTTGAACACGTGCAGCGGGAGCACCGGCTCGGCGGCGCGGGCCTCTACGAAGAAGAACGCGGCGATTGAGGCGGCCGTGATGGCGGCCAGCAGCATGATCTCCCATGACCCCCACGCGTACTGGGTGCCGCCCCACGTCGTCAGCAGGACAATCGCGGTGGCGCCGATCGCGATGACGGCGGCGCCGAGATAGTCGACCTTATGCTCGACGCGTTTGCGCGGCAGGTGCATCGTCGCCCACAGATAGACGAGCGCGGCACCGCCGATCGGCATGTTGATGTAGAAGATCCACCGCCACGACAGGCTGTCGGTGATGTAGCCGCCGACCAGCGGCCCGGCGATCATCGCCACCATCATCGCGGCCATCATGTAGCCCATGTACTGACCACGTTCGCGCGGCGCGACCATGTCCCCGATCGTCGCGATGGCGCCAACCATCAGGCCGCCGGCGCCCAGGCCCTGCAGTGCGCGGAACGCGATCAGCTGATCCATGGTGTGGGACAGGCCGGACAGCGCCGAGCCGATCAGGAAGATGATGATCGCGATCATCAGCAGCCGCTTGCGCCCGTACAGGTCGCCAAGCTTGCCGTAGAGCGGTGTCGTGATCGTCGACGCCAGCACGTACGCGGTCACAACCCAGGCCAGGTGGTTCAGGCCGCCGAGGTCGCCCACGATGCGCGGGAGCGCTGTGGACACGACTAGCTGGTCGAGCATGGCGATGATGAGCGTGAGCAGCAGCCCTGGCAGAACGATCATGAACTCTCGCCGCGTCGCGAACGTGGTCCCGCCCGCTGACGCCGCGACTGCCGGATTGTCTGTCATGAAAGGCCCCTCGCTCCGCACAGTGCCATCGCGCCTGACTCGTGGCGCTTCCTACTTACTTGCCGACCGGCTAGCATCCAGTCAGCGAAAAGGCTATTCTCGCTACTAACCGGCCGTCAAGTAGGTTACGTCAACGCCGGGAAGGACCGGAACGCGAGGTCATGGAAGACAACGTCCGCGGTGATGAGCAGGACCGCAGCCACGACACCCGGTCGCGGCTGCGTCAGCTCGCTCTGAAGCTCTTTGCCGAGCAGGGTTACGAGAAAACCTCGCTGCGCGAGATCGCCGAGCAGCTGGGTGTCACCAAGGCTGCGCTCTATTACTACTTCAAGTCCAAGGAAGACATCGTCCGCAGCCTGGTCGAGGACTACGTCGCCGACCTGGACGAGCTGATCGCCTGGTCGAAGGAGCAGCCGCGCACCCCCGCCACCAGGGCCGAGATCGTGCGCCGCTACCTGCACATCGTGGCGACCGGCACCGAGGTCTTCCGCATGCTGCACCAGAACCAGGCAGCCGTCAGTGGCCTGGCCAACGCCAAGGAGCGCGGCGAGCTGTTCAAAGAGCGGATGGACGCGCTCGTCGGGCTGCTGACCGAACGGGCGGACGCCTCCCTCCGCGACCAGATCCGCGCCGCCTCGTGCCTGATGAGCATCAGCTTCTGCTGCATGCACTACCAGGACCGCGCCGCCAGCCCGGCCGAGCTGGAGGAAGCGCTGCTAGACGTCGCGCTCGAGCTGGCTGACGTCACGCCGGCGCGGTCGCACAGCTGACGCCGCCGTACCGTGCCCGGCCCGATCCCTATTCGGTCGCGCCAGCGGGCGGCGGGGTAACTACGGCCCTGATCAGCGGCAGCACGCGGTGCGGCAGCGGACGGTCTAGCGCGATGACCGTTGACGTCCGCACCACGCCTTCGGTCTCCACGATGGCGTCGATGACGCGCTGAAGGTCAGCGTTGCTGCGCGCTACAACCCGGCAGAGCATGTCGCCAATCCCGGTGATGGTGTGCGCTTCCAGCACTTCGGCGATCGCGGCGAGCCGCTGCGCTACCGGGTCATGGCCGCCCGCCTGCCTGAGCTCCAGCGTGACGAATGCCGTGACGCCGAAGTCGATGGCCGCCGGGTCGATGTCCGGCCCATAGCCCGTGATCACGCCCCGTGCGTGCAGCCGGTCAAGGCGTGCCTGGACCGTGCCGCGCGCTACGCCAAGGCGCCTCGATGCTTCCAGGACGCCGACTCGCGGCTCGTCGGTCAGCAGCGCGATCAGGCGTCCGTCAAGCTCGTCGATCACATCGACCTTCCCTACTAGCAACCTGTACAACAACGCCAGTCGGCCGTTCATTGAACCAAGCATATTGCCCAGTCAATCAAGGCAGGGTTGCACAGCATGACTTCCTGACGGATGCTGCCGTCACGGCTAGCCGACCGCGAGGAAGCGCAGGAGCGAGCGATGACAGCTGAAGCAGCGATACACCCGACAATCACCGATCAATTCCCCGTTACCGGTATGGATGCGGTGGTATTCGCCGTCGGGAATGCCCGCCAGGCAGCGCACTTCTACTCCACTGCGTTCGGGATGCGCTGTGTCGCCTACCGAGGCCCAGAGACAGGCTGCCGGGACGAGGCCGCCTATGTGCTGGAGTCCGGCAACGCGCGCTTGGTCTTCCGCGGACCAGTCCATGCAGGCACGGACCTCGGTGCGCACGTGGCCGCGCACGGTGACGGCGTCGTGGACCTGGCCATCGGCGTGCCATCAGCGACCGCCGCGTACCAGTACGCCATGGCTCACGGCGCGCGGAGCCTGCAGGAACCGGAGATCGTCGTGGACGACCAGGGGAAGGTCGTGCTGGCGGCGATCGCCACGTACGGCGATACCCGGCACACGCTGGTCGAGCGGTCCGACTACACCGGCCCGTACCTGCCTGGTTATGTGGCTGCCGGTCCGCTGACTGCCGGGCAGGCCGGCCCGTTCTTCACCGAGGTCGACCACTGCGTCGGCAACGTCGAGCTCGGCCGAATGAATGAGTGGGTGGAGTTCTACCACCAGGTCATGGGCTTCACGAACATGAAGGAGTTCGTTGGCGACGACATCGCCACCGAGTACTCGGCGCTGATGAGCAAGGTCGTGGCGGACGGCAGCCGCAAGGTCAAGTTCCCGATCAACGAGCCCGCCGTCGGCAAGAGGAAGTCGCAGATCGACGAGTATCTCGAGTTCTACGGCGGTCCAGGCGTTCAGCACATCGCCCTGGCCACGGACGACATCGTCGGCGCGGTGCGCGGGATGAGGTCGCAGGGCGTCCAGTTCCTGGACACCCCGGACAGCTACTACGAGAAGCTCGGCGAGTGGGTCGGCGACACCCGGGTGCCACTGGACGAGCTCCACGAGCTCAAGATCCTGGCCGACCGTGACGAGGACGGCTATCTGCTCCAGATCTTCTCCAAGCCTGTCCAGGACCGCCCTACAGTCTTCTTCGAGCTGATCGAGCGCCATGGTTCCCAGGGCTTCGGCAAGGGCAACTTCAAGGCCCTGTTCGAGGCCATCGAGCGGGAGCAGGAACGGCGCGGCAACCTGTAAGGCAGTTATCCTGACCCAGCCCGGGTGCGGGTAGTGCTAGTCGGCTGTGGCCACGCATACAGTGGGGTTGAGTTCTGGTCAGCACGGCTCCGACCGTCGGCAGGCTGCCGGCAGCCTGGCCCGGACTGGATAGGCATCGCCGTTGCGGCCCTGTACACAGCGCGATCAGCCGCCCGCCACTAGGGAACCATCGGCAGGATGACACAGCAGGACGAGACCGACCGGAACGCGGCGACGGATGAGCCAGTGGCGTCGCGCCCGTCGCCGTACCTGGATGCAGGCGAGTCGGCCCCGCAGGCATATCTGGCGCCGCCCCAGCCCGACCAGCCGAGCTACGGAACGCCGCCGGCCTACCGTACGCGGCTCCGTACCGGTGGATCCGGCCCGCAGCCGTACGCCCAGCGAGGCTACGGCCAGCAGCCGGGCAGCGCTGAGCCCAGATACGGGCAGGCGGGTAGCCGACCAGCCGGCGGCATGCGGTCGCGGCGCGACCCGGCGATCGCCGCACCGTGGGAGCGGCTGGCGGCTTGCATCCTCGACTGGATCATCATCATCGCCATCTCGGTGCTGGTGTTCTGGTCCCCACTGATCCGCGTCTGGCGCGAGTTCCAGACCATCACCGCTAACTACCAGAGCGTGAGCTCGCCCGCCGCGCAGGCGGCTATCAACAACATCGCCAGGGACCCCGCGAACCAGCACGCGCTGCTGTACTCGTTCCTTGGCATGTTCGGCATCGCGCTGGCCTACTACTGGGTCCAGCACGCGGCCTGGGGCGCGACCATCGGCAAGCGAGCGCTTGGCGTCCGCGTTGTGCAGGCTACTGACCAGTCGCGCATAAGCGTGAAGGCCGCCGGAATCCGAACAGTTGCATTCCTGGTCGGTCCGGCCGTATTCCTGCTGCTGGCCAGCCCCGTCAACGTGGCTGGCGGGCTGCTATGGGCAGCAGACACGGGGTTGCCGCTGCTGGACCCGCGCGCCCAGTGTCTGCATGACAAGCTGGCCGGCACCATCGTGATCAGGCAGCGCTGGCTGGACAAGCAAGCGCGCTCTGCTCGTCCCTGGTAGGTCCGGCCATCCCCCGGTTAGCCGAACAGCACCGTGTAGCCGGACTTGCGAAGCTGACTGAGGACCGAGTCGGCGTGCTCAGGCCCACGCGTCTCAAGGTGCAGGTTGACCTCGGCCTCATCCACGCGCAGATCGGCCGTCACCCGCTCGTGCACTACGTCGAGCACGTTCGCGCCCAGTGCAGCGAGCTCCATCAGCAGCGTGCCGAGCGCGCCTGGCCGGTCCGGCAGCTTGCACCGGAATGCAAGGAAGCGACCCGCTGCTGACAGGCCGTGCCGCAGCACCTTGGACAGGAGCAACGGATCGATGTTGCCGCCAGACAGCACGATCACCACCGGCGCCGTGAAGAGCTCCGGATGTTCCAGGATCGCTGCGATCCCGGCCGCTCCCGCGGGCTCGACAACCTGCTTTGCCCGCTCCAGGCACAGCAACAGGCCGCGTGAGAGGTTCTCCTCGGTGACCGTGGTGACGGTTGTGCCCAGCCCCGCGAGCAACGCGATGGTGAGATCGCCTGGCCGGGCGACGGCGATGCCGTCGGCCATCGTGGCCGATGGTGTCACGCTGATGGGGTAGCCGGCCGCAATCGATGCCGGCACCGGCGCAGCGGCCTCGGCCTGCACCCCGATAAGCCGAGCGTCCGGAAGGGCAGCGCTCGCCGCAACGGCGACTCCGGACGCAAGCCCGCCGCCACCGACCGGCAACGCGATGGTCCGCACGTCGGGACACTGCTCGGCGATCTCGAGGCCGATAGTGCCCTGGCCGGCTATCACATCGGGATGGTCGAAGGGGTGGATGAAGATCGACCCGGTCTCCTCTGCCAGGTCCCGCGCCATCGCCAGCGCGTCCTCGACAGCTGCTCCGTGCAGAATCACATCGGCCCCGTAGGACCTGGTGGCCGCCACCTTCGGCAGCGGCGCCGCGGCCGGCATCACGACCGTAGCCCTGGTACCGAGCGCGGCAGCAGCCAGCGCCACGCCTTGCGCATGGTTGCCAGCGCTGGCAGCGACGACGCCACGCTCCCGCTCGGCGGGCGAAAGGCGAGCGATCCGCAGGTACGCGCCGCGCACTTTGAACGATCCGCCACGCTGCAGGTTTTCGCACTTGAGGTACACCGGACCACCCGCGAGGGCAGACAGCGCACTCGATTCGAGCAGCGGCGTCTCCCTGATCACCGGCTGGAGCATCGCGCGCGCAGCGAACACGTCAGCTGGCTGCACGGGCAGATTGCCAGTCAGGCCGGGACTCGGCGATGAGGTCACGCCTGAATTGTGGCACTGCCGGCGCCACTCTCCGGACGCAGCCCGATGCCGCAGGGCCGCCCAGGTCCGGGTTCGTCCCCTGTTCGGCCGCCTCAGTCGCCGTGCCAGTACCGGTCGGCCGCCAAGATGAGCGCGGCGGCCCCGACCAGGCCGGCGCTCTGGCCGAGTGCGGCTGGCACCACCCGGACCTGCTGGGTGAACGCGAGCCTGGCGTGGGCGCGCAGCGCCTCTTCCAGCGGGTCGAACAGCAGCGGGCCAGCCTGGGAGAGACCGCCCCCCACTGACACGACCTCCAGGTCACACAGGCTGGTAGCGGACGCGATTGCGATGCCGAGTGCGCGCCCGGCACGGCGCATCGCGGCGAGTCCGATGGGATGACCGAGCGCGCCGTCAGCCGCCAGGTCCTTAGCCGTAGCGTCCTTCTGGTCGGGCCGCCAGCCCTCGGCCTGCGCCCACGTCACCAGCGCCGGCCCTCGCGCGATGGCCTCGGCGCAGCCGCGGCCGCCGCATACGCACAACGGCCCGGTCTCCGGGTCCACGACGACGTGGCCGATGTGGCCTGCGTTACCGGACGCGCCCCTGATCAGCTGGCCATCGAGGACCAGCCCGCCGCCAACGCCAGTCGACACAACCATGCCGAGCACGTTGTCATGGCCGCGTCCGGCGCCGCGCCAGTGCTCGGCGGCCACCATGCAGATGGCGTCGTTGTGCACCCGGACGGTTACGCCGCCGAGTCGCTCGGTGAGCCTGCGGCGCAGCGGGAACCCGCGCCAGCTTGGAATGTTGAGCGGTGACACCACGCCAGACGGCCACTCCATCGGGCCGCCGCAGCCACAGCCACAGCCGACTAGCTCGGCTGGCGTGACATTCGCGCGGTCGAGTACGTCGGTGATCAGTGCGTCCAGAGTCCGCCACAGCTGCTCGCCTGCTAGGCCAGTGGGCGTCGGCACCTGCGCCCAGGTCAGCACGCGGCCGGCCGGCTCGACCAGGCCCGCGGCCAGCTTCGTCCCCCCGATATCGACCGCGAGCGCCGGCCGACGATCCGCCATTCACGCCTCCCAAGATGCGAACCACGCTCGCATCGACATAGTGTCGAATGGTGCAGCCTACGACTCGCAATCACCCAGCCCCAGATCAGCCGCCAACCTCAGCGCCGCCAGACATCAGCACGCTCGGCGGGCTTCGCGCCAGCGGTCACCAGCTTCGCACCGTGAAGCAGGAGCTGCGGCAGAACCTGCTCGACCGGATGCGTGCGGGCGAGGACGCCTTCCCCGGCATCATCGGTTTTGGCCAGACGGTGCTGCCGCACCTTGAGCGCGCCATTATCGCCGGGCACGACGTGATCCTTCTGGGCGAGCGAGGTCAGGGCAAGACGAGGTTGATCAGGACCCTGACTGGACTGCTGGACGACTGGACGCCAACCGTCGCCGGATGCGAGATCAATGACCATCCGTTTGCTCCGGTCTGCGCCCGCTGCCAGCGGCTGCTGGCCGAGCAGGGCGACGACCTGGCCGTCGTCTGGCGGCCCCGCACCGACAGGTACGGCGAGAAGCTCGCAACGCCAGACACCAGTGTCGGTGACCTGATCGGCGACATCGACCCGGTGAAGGTCGCCGAAGGCAGGACGCTCGGCGACCCCGAGACGATCCACTTCGGCCTGCTGCCCCGGACCAACCGCGGCATCTTCTGTCTCAACGAACTCCCGGACCTCGCCGAGCGCATCCAGGTCTCGCTGCTGAACGTCCTCGAGGAGCGGGACATTGGCGTGCGCGGCTACGCCCTGCGGCTGCCGCTCGACGTAGTGCTCGTCGCGAGCGCGAATCCGGAGGACTACACCAACCGCGGCCGGATCATCACGCCGCTGAAGGACAGGTTCGGCGCTGAGATCCGCACGCACTATCCAATGTCGCTCGAGGCCGAACTGGCGCTGATCGAGCAGGAGTCCGAGCTGGCCTGGGACGGCACGGACCCTGGTGCTGCCGTTCCCGCCCATCTCGTGCAGGTCATCGGGCGGTTCACCCGGCTGGTCCGGGCCTCGCCGGCGGTTGACTCCAGGTCAGGTGTCTCAGCCCGGTTTGCTATCGCCGCCGCTGAGGCGATCGCCGCGTCCGCGGTGCGCCGTGCGGCCATCACCGGTGAGGACCAGCCAGTTGCGCGCGTGTGCGACCTGCCCGCCGTGATCAGCACCCTGCTGGGCAAGGTGGAATTCGAGGTCAGCGAGGAGGGCCGCGAGCAGGAGGTGCTCGACCACCTCCTGCGGCGCGCCACCAGCGACACGTTCCGTGCATTCCTTGGCAACGCCGACCTGACCGGCCTGCTGGCGAGGTTCGCCGATGACGGGGTGGTCGAGACTGGCGACCTGGTGCCGGCAGCGGACCTGCTGCGGCGGATCGGCGAAGTGCAAGGGCTCGCGAAGATCATGGAGCGGCTGCAGATGGATGGCAGCGAGTCGCTCGGCCAGGCGGCGGCCGCGCTGGAATTCGCACTCGAGGGCCTTTACCTGATGCGGCGGCTGTCCAAGGACTCCATTGATGGCGGGGCGGTGTATCGAACCTGACTGGCTATCGCTACGGCCCGTACTCCGGCGGGCCTGATCCCCTGGAGGCCCCGTACGACGTCCGCGGCGCTGTGGATGCCATGGGCGAGTCGGTGCTGGACGGCACCGATCCGGCCAGCGCACTGCGCGACCTGCTTCGCCGCGGGATGTCCGGGCATCGTGGCCTCGACGACCTGCTGCGCCGCGTGCGCGAACGGCAGCGCGAGATTCGCAGTCGCGGCCGACTCGACGGGATCCTCGATCAGGTCCGGTCGCTGCTGGATACCGCCATCGGCCAGGAGCGGGCTGAGCTCTTCCCCAACCCGTCTGACGAGGCCCGGATGCGCGAGGATGAGCTCGACAGCCTGCCCTCCGATACAGCCCAGGCGATCCGGCAGCTGGCCGACTACGAGTGGCAGTCGGCGGCCGCGCGCGAGACGTTCGAGCAGCTGAAGTCCCTGCTGCGCAGCGAGGTCCTGGACAGCCAGTTCCGCGGCATGCGGCAGACGCTGGCAAACCCGGATCCCGAGGCGATGCAGCGGGTCAAGGACATGATGGCCGCGCTGAACGGCATGCTCGACGCCGATGCCCGCGGCGAGCACACGCAGCAGGATTTCGAGGACTTCATGGCGTCCTACGGCGACATGTTCCCGGACTCGCCGGCCAACCTGGAGGAACTGGTTGACGCCCTGGTCCGCCGGATGTCGGCCGCGCAGCGGCTGCTCGACTCGCTGACCGACGAGCAGCGTGACGAGCTGGCCGGGCTCATGTCGCAGGCACTGGAGGACGCGGGTCTCGCGGCTGAGATGTCACGGCTCGCCGACGCGCTGCGCGCCCGGCGTCCGGACATGGACTCGGGCCTCCCGCAGCCGGGCATGACGGGCAGCGATCCGCTCGGCCTGAGCGACGCCACGGCCGCGCTGGCGGAGCTTGCCGATCTCGCTGACCTTGAGGACTCGCTGCGCCAGGATTACCCGGGTGCGCGCCTGGACGACGTGGACGAGGAGGCGATCCGCCGCGCGCTCGGGCGGCAGGCGGTCGACGACATGGAGGCGCTGCGCCAGATCGAGCGTGAGCTCGAGCGCCAGGGCTACCTCCAGCGCACGGACGGCAAGCTGGAGCTGACGCCCAAGGCCGTCCGCCGCCTCGGGCAGACAGCTCTGCGGAAGGTGTTCGCCGAACTGCCGGAGGGCGGCACCGGTGACCACGCTCAGCGCGACGCCGGCCAGGCGGGCGAGTACACCGGCAGCACCCGGCCATGGCTGTTCGGCGACGAGCAGGCGATCGACGCCGCCGCGACGGTCCGGAACGCACTGCTCAGGCAGGCCCGTCCGTTGCTGGACGGGCCACTGCGGGACGGGCCACTGCGGGACGGGCCAGTGCGGGACGGGCCACTGCGGGACGGACCACTGCGGGACGGACCACTGCGGGACGGGCCACTGCGGGACGGCCTGGCCGACGCCGGCGGCCGACGGGACGGCCGCCGGGCTGGCGTCCGGCTAGCGGTGGAGGACTTCGAGGTCGCCGAGACCGACCGGCGCGCGTCGGCCGCCGTATGTCTGCTGGTCGACCTCTCCTACTCGATGGCGCTGCGGGGTACCTGGGGCGCGGCCAAGCAGACCGCGCTGGCACTGCACGCGCTCGTCCGCACGCAGTATCCCCAGGACGCGATCCAGGTCATTGGCTTCTCTAACTACGCGCGCGAGCTGCGCGAGACTGAGCTCGCAGGCCTGAGCTGGGACATGGTCCAGGGCACTAACCTGCACCATGCCCTCGTGCTGGCAGGCCGGTTCCTGGACCGGCGGCCCGAGCACAACCCGGTCGTCATGGTCATCACCGACGGCGAGCCCACTGCCCATCTGCGCCGCGACGGCCGGTTCTGGTTCGACTGGCCGCCGTCGCCGGAGACTCTTGAGCTGACGCTGGCCGAGGTCGACAAGATGACGCGGCGGCGGGCCACGCTGAACGTGTTCATGCTCGCCGACGACGAGCGGCTCACCGCGTTCGTGGATGAGGTCGCCAGGCGAAACGGCGGTCGCGTCCTGCGCGCGATGCCCGACAGCCTCGGCGAATACGTGGTGAAGGACTTCCTGCGCGCCCGGCGCCAATACAGCAGGTAGCCCACGGCAAGTGGCTCCGTCAGCATAGGCGCAGCTTGCCCCGATAGGACGGCTCGATCACGCCGCGGGTCCTAGGATCGTCGGCATGTCCTTTACCGACCGGCTCGTCCTGTGGCTGCACGTCGGCTTCGCCATCTTCACCGTCGGTCCGGTGGCCCTGGCCATCTCATCGACGCCGCGCTACATCCGCCGCCGTGACGTGCCGGTCCTGCGATACCTGACCAGGATCACGATGGTCTTCACGACAGGGTCGCTGCTTGTCCTGGTCTTCGGGATCATCCTCGGCCAGCTTGATCACGACTTCTCCCATCCGTGGCTGACAGCGGCGATGACGCTGTTCGTCGTCGCGCTCGCGCTGCTAGTGCTGATCATTCGCGACCAGCGCCGGGCCGTTAAGTCGCTCGCGCCCGGCCCCTTCACGCCGCCCGTGACAAGCGCCGGCGGACCGGAGTCAGGAGGGACCACCGACGGTCCTGAGACCGACCCGGCAGCTGTAGGCGCTGGAACCGGCCCCGCAAGCGCAGCAGGCCCTGCGGCCGAATCCGGTGCTGCCGTCGGCGGCGCCGGCGGATCGGCCCAGCCGGTCGCCGGTGGCGCTACGCTGGCTGCTGACATCGCCTCTGTGGAGGGCGGCCGGATCGCCGCCATGGGCGGCGTTGTAAACCTGATCTGGCTGGTAATACTGGTTCTGATGGTGTGGCAGCCATAGGGCCGCCGGGCGCGCACGCCAGGCGGATTCCGGGCTGCAGCGGGCGCTGTGCGGGCCAGGACCCTGTGTGACCAAGATTTTGATGTCTTTGTTGTTATTTCGACCCAGTCAGCTCAGCGGGCAGTAGTACCGTGCCGGTCGTAATCATCGCTGGCTAGGTTGCGCTCCCAGCGCACCGCGCGCAGCCAGCCTCAAGGAGGAATTGTGAGTTCTCAAAGCGTGTCCGGCGGCTCCAAGCGGACGCTCACCGTCATTTTGGCCGTCATCGCCGTGATCGCCCTCGTCCTGGCCATCCTCTGGTTCGCGGGCGCCTCCCCGTCGTTCCTGAATTCCGGCAGCCATGTGCATGGGAGCGGCGGCCATGTCTACCGCGGCGTCGCCGGGCTAGTCGTCGCCATCGTGTGCGGCGTCGGCGCGTGGTTCACGAACAAGAAGTAATGAACAAGAAGTAACCGCAAGAAGTAGCAGTACCGCCCGCTGACGTCCGTCAGCATCGAGGACGACGGGGCGTACTCTGCCACCGCGCGCAGCTGCCACGGCCGAGTACGCCTGTCAGTCCGTTGTGCGCGTCGGCCACGGCCCGCAGCGAGTCTCGCCTGCCAAGCGTGCCTGCCGGACGTGCCTGCCAAGCGTGCCGCCAGCCCCCCGCGACGCTCTAAACCCTGGGCTCCCCAGCGGGCGCCGGGAGGCTGCCCTGCGTGCTATCGGTAGCACCTTGCTGTGCGGCCGGCGGCGTTGACACTCAGCTACCCGGACACCTAGATTTTCTAGTGTTCGAATATGTAACTGATGTTCGTGAAGCGCACAGGCGACAACAATCCCCTCGCCTGACTCTTACGTGCCGCCGCGCCCCGAAGGAGTTCCGGTGACTCTTCTCGACCGATCAGTGTGGCTTGGCAAGGCGTACTGCGGCAGCTGGCATGAGCTTGGCGGTGGCCGGGCGGCAGTAATCGAGCCCGCGACCGGCGCGGAGCTGGCCAGCGTCGGCATCGCGTCGCCAGCCGACATCGCGGCCGCCACCGAGACGGCGGCCGCGGCCCAGCCTGCCTGGGCAGCACTGCCGCACACGCAGCGGTCAGCAATTCTGCGCAAGGCAGCCGAGATCTGGCTTGCGAACGCCGCCGAGATCGAGGACTGGAGCATCCGCGAGGGCGGCAAGATCCCGCCAGCTGCCCAGTTCGAGACGCACGTGGCGACCGAAGAGATCTTCGAAGCCGCGACCCTGCCGTCCCGGCCGTACGGCGAACTGCTCCCGAGTGAGCAGCCGCATCTGAGCTTCGCTGAGCGCGTGCCCGTGGGTGTCGTCGGCGTCATCTCGCCCTTCAACTTCCCCCAGATCCTTGCGATCCGGTCGGTGGCCCCGGCGCTCGCGCTCGGCAATGCGGTCGTGCTGAAGCCAGATCCGCGCACCGCCGTCTGCGGTGGCGTCGTCCTGGCGCGCGTCTTCGAGGAGGCGGGACTCCCCGAGGGCCTCCTGCACGTCCTTCCTGGCGGGCCTGATGTCGGCGAGGCGCTCGTGACCGACCCGCGCGTCGGCGTGATCTCGTTCACCGGATCGACCGCCGCGGGCCGCAAGGTGGGTGCCCTGGCAGGTCAGCACCTCAAGCGGGTGCATCTGGAGCTAGGCGGCAACTCGGCGCTCATCGTCCTGGAGGACGCCGATCTCGACAAGGCCGCCTCCGCTGGCGCCTGGGGCTCGTTCTTGCATCAGGGCCAGATCTGCATGACAACTGGCCGTCACCTGGTGCAGGAGTCCGTCTACGACGAATACGTGGCCAGGATCGCGGACAAGGCCAGTCATCTGCCGGTCGGCGACCCCGCATCCGGCCAGGTGGCAATCGGTCCGATCATCGACGAGCGCCAGCGGGACAAGGTGCACGCGCTCGTCACCGGCACCGTGGATGCTGGCGCGAAACTCGCCGCCGGCGGCACCTATGATGGCCTGTTCTACAAGCCGACCGTCCTCGCCGACGTCGCCCCGGCGATGCCCGCATACGCGAACGAGGTCTTCGGACCCGTCGCCCCCGTCGTGCGCTTCTCGACAGCGGACGAGGTAGCAAAGCTCGCCGCCGACTCCGAGTACGGGCTGTCGCTGGGCATCCTGACCAGGGATGTCATGCGCGGCCTCGACCTTGCCCGCCAGATCCCCACCGGCATCGTGCACATCAACGACCAGACGGTCGACGACGCGCCGAACACCCCCTTCGGCGGCATCCGTGCCTCGGGCACTGGCGCCAGGTTCGGCGGATCGGCGAACCTGGACGCGTTTACCGACACGCGCTGGGTGACGATCCGCGGGGACATCGCGCCCTACCCGTTCTAGCCGGCCGCGAACGGATGATGCGCTCTCGCACGCAGGTAGGCATCGTCGGCGCCGGCCCGGCCGGCCTGCTGCTGTCACACCTGCTCGCGCGGCGGGGCATCGACTCGGTGCAGATCGAGCTGCGCAGCCGGGAGTATTGCGAGGCCCGGCAGCGTGCCGGTGTGCTCGAGGGCGGCAGCGTGGCTCTCCTGCGGGAGGCCGGCATCGCTGACCGGCTCGACCAGCACGGCCTCGAGCACGGCGGGATCTACCTTCAGTTCGACGGCGAGCGGCACCACCTCGACTTCCGCGACCTGACCGGCGGCCGTACCGTGACGGTCTACGCCCAGACCGAGGTCGTCAAGGACCTGATCGCCCGCCGCCTCGCCGATGCCGGCCCTGGCGCTCTCCAGTTCAGCGTGACCGGCACTGAATTGACGGATGTCGGCACCGACCGGCCCGTCCTGCGCTACACCGACAGCGAAGGCACGAGGCACGAGGTGACCTGTGACGCCGTCGCGGGCTGTGACGGTTTCCACGGCGTCAGCCGCGCGGCCGTGCCCGCGAGCGTGCTGACCACGTGGGAACGCGGCTACCCCTACGCCTGGCTGGGCATCCTGGCTGACGTGGCGCCGTCGACTGACGAGCTCATCTATGCGCATCACAGCGACGGCTTCGCGCTGCACAGTCTGCGCAGCCCGACCGTAAGCCGCCTCTACTTGCAGGTCGACACCGGCGAGGACATCGCGAACTGGCCGGACGACCGCATCTGGGCCGAGCTCAGACACCGGTTCGAGCTGCCCGGCTGGACGCTCAAGCACGGCCGGGTCCTGGACAAGAGCATCACCCCGATGCGCAGCTTCGTCAGCGCGCCGATGCGCTATGGGCGGCTGTTCCTGGCCGGCGATGCCGCGCACATCGTGCCGCCTACCGGAGCGAAAGGCCTGAACCTGGCCCTGGCCGACGTGGCCGTCCTCGCGCCGGCCCTGGACGCGCTGCTGCACGGTGACGACAAGCTCGCGGCCGGGTACTCGACGACATGCCTTGACCGGGTCTGGCGGTCAACGCACTTCTCCTGGTGGATGACGACGATGCTGCACCGCACTCCAGGCGCCGACGCGATGGCGGCTCAGCTTCAGCTCTCCCAGCTCCGCTACGTCGTCTCCTCGCGTGCGGCCGCGACGTCGCTCGCGGAGAATTACACGGGCTTCGCCATCCACTGACCGCTGGCCGAAACACTGACCGCTGACCGAAACACTGACCGCTGACCGAAACACTGACCGCTGACCGAAACTCAGGCCGCAAGCAGAAACGAGGACACGGGCCATCATGCGAACCAAGCCGCCGTTCCGCGCCGACCACGTCGGCAGCCTGCTCCGCCCCGCCGAGCTGCTCACGGCCCGCGAAGACTTCGCCGCAGGCCGGATCGGCGCCGAGCACCTGCGCGCCGTCGAAGACGCAGCCATCCTCGACGCCGTGGCCATGCAGGCCGATGTCGGCCTCCAGTCCGCCACTGACGGCGAGTTCCGCCGGGCCACCTGGCACATGGACTTCATCTACCAGCTCGGCGGTGTCGAGAAGGCGCCAGGTCACCTCGCGGTGAAGTTCCACAACGCCGCCGGAGACATCGAATGGACACCGGCGGCGATTCACATCGGTAGCAAGATCCGGCTGGACCACACGATCTTCGCCGACCACTTCCGCTACCTGCAGTCCGCTGTCGGAGCAGCCACGCCGAAACTGACGATCCCATCGCCGAACATGGTCCACTACCGCGGCGGTCCCGCCTCCATCGACCACGACGTGTACCCCGAGATGGAGGAGTTCTGGTCGGATCTGTCGGCCGCGTACGCCGACGAGGTGCAGCGGCTCGCGGCGGCGGGCTGCACGTACCTCCAGCTCGACGACACCAGCCTGGCCTATCTCAACGACCCGGCCCAGCGCGCCGAGATCGCGGCCCGCGGCGAAGACGCCGAGCACCTCCACTTGCGCTACATCCAGCAGGTCAACAACGCGATCAGCGGCAGGCCTGACACGCTGGCGGTCACCACCCACATGTGCCGCGGGAACTTCCGGTCCTCGTGGGCCGCCGAGGGCGGCTACGACTTTGTCGCCGAGGCGCTGTTCTCCGAGCTCGCCGTCGACGGTTTCTTCCTCGAGTACGACGACGAGCGCTCGGGCGGCTTCGAGCCGCTGCGGTTCGTACCGAAGGGCAAGATGGTTGTCCTCGGCCTGGTCACGACCAAGCGCGGCGAGCTCGAGAGCCCCGATGCGCTGAAGCGACGCATCGACGAGGCAGCCAAGTTCGTGCCGCTGGACCAGCTGTGCCTCTCGCCGCAGTGCGGCTTCTCCTCCACCGTCGAGGGCAACGTCCTCACGCAGGAAGACCAGGCAGCGAAGCTCCGCCTCGTGGTGCAAGTAGCGCGCGACGTATGGGGCGACGGTTAACCAGGAAGGGAACGGGGCCGCCTCCGCCAATCTCCGCCGCGCGCCGGACGCCAAAGGCGGCGGTAAAGCAACAGCCACATCTCCGATGCGTGGTCGGATCTTCGATGATGGGCGTATGGAGTGGACCTTCACCGGCGAGGTGATCGAGTGGCGCGGGCCGGCGCCGTACCTGTTCGTGGCCATGACGCCGGAGGACAGCGCGGATCTCAAGGAGGAAGCCCGCGGGCTGATCTACTGGGGGCAAGTGCCGGTCCACGTCACCATCGGCGACACCGAGTTCACTACTGCGCTCTTCCCCAGGGACGGCCACTACCTAGTGCCGGTCAAGGTGGCGGTGCAGCGAGCCGAGGCGATCGGGGAGGGCGCGATCGTCGACGTGGTCGTGCGTCTCAGCGTCGCCCGCCGGGAATGAGCGGCATAACTTCGACAGCGGAATAGGCGGACACGGCGTAGATAACCCGTGTCCTATGCGTCGGCCTGGCGGCCGCGCCGTGGGATCGCGAGCCGGGGTGTAAACCGTTTGTCCTCGCCGTTCAGCCGCAGGTAGTAGCCGACCGGGAACAGCCGAACATTCAGCCGCTCGTCCACCAGCCCCCAGAGCCCGCGCCGCGCGAACAGGGCTATCACGATCGCTACGAGACCGAAGATAATCAGGTACCACGCGTTAAACGACTGCAGCGTCTGCTGCAAGACTATGAACACCGCGGTGCCGATGATCGGACCCTCAATCGTGCCGATGCCGCCGATGATGGTCGCGAACGCCATCTCCGCCGTCCACGTGACGCTGAATACAGATGAGGGCTGTACCTGGAGCTGGCTGATCGCCAGCACGGCCCCGGCGGCGCCGCAACCCGCGCCGGCGACCACGAAGACCAGCAGGCGCGCCAGGCCGACCCTCGCTCCCGAGCTGCGCGCGGCGACCTCGTCATCGCGGACCGCCGTGAGCACGAGACCGAGCTTGCCGCGGAGCAAGATGTAAATGGTCGCGAGCGCCGCGACGGTGACTCCTAGCCCGGCCCAGTACGTGTACGCGGTGATCAGAGTCGGCGACAGCGACGCGAAACCTGGTAGCGGCAAGCCGGTACCGCCGCCGATGGAGGAGAACCGCTCGATGAACAGCATGATGGTCGCCGCGAGCACCCACGTGGCGATCGCGAAGTAACCGCTGCGGAGCCTGGATACCAGCCACCAGAGTGGGAACGCGGCGACTCCGCAGCCGATCGCCGCCACCGGAACCGCGGCGAACGGCGAGGCGCCGTGCAGCGCGAGTATGAGTACGAAGTACGCACCCAGTCCTACGAACGCTTGCTGCCCTACTGAGACCAGGCCAGCGTAACCGGCTAGCAGGTTCCACATGCTCGCCAGCGTCAGCACGATGAACGCCTGGACCAGTATGGCGGTGGTACCCGAGTACACGAGGTACGGGAAGTACGCCAGCACGACGACGACGATCAGTCCGCCAACCCCGGTCCACGCCACGCTGCGCCGAGATCTGGTCACCCGGAATCCGGCGGCCGGGCTGGTCGCGGCGTCGGCTACCACGGTCATTGCAGTGCTTTCCATTCGCTCAAGGCTGCGTTTCCCATTCGCTCACGGCTGCGTTTCCCATTCGCTCAAGGCTGCGTCTTCCATTCGCTCAAGACTGTGCCTTTCTCGCAGTCAGGCCTTGCGGCCGCAGCACGAGCACCGCGAGGAACACTACGTAGCCGGCGAGGACTTCGTCGGAGATGTTGATCTGGGCGCCTATCTGCTGAGCCACGCCGAGCACGATGCCGCCGAGCAGCGTTCCCCACAGCGAGCCGAGCCCGCCGATCACCACCGCGGCGAACGCGAAAAGCAGGATGGTGTCCGTGCCAGTCGTAGGCGCCAGCTGCGAATACATCCCGTAGGCCATTCCTGCCAGCGCCACCGTGCCGAACGCGATGGCAGCCGCGATGCCGAATACGTGGCGGTAGTCAGCGCCGGCGAGCTGCACCGCTTCGGGATCGTCCGCGCTCGCCCTGATCAGGCGGCCGTACTTGGAGCCTGACAGGAAGTACTGCAGCCCAAAGAGCACGATCACGGCAGTGGCGAAGATGACCACGAGCAGGTAGGCGATCTGGATCTGCGAGCCGAGACTGAACGAATCGCGTACCAGGGTCAGGCTGGCGCCAATCGACCGGCTGTTGGCGGAGGCGAACTGGAGCAGGGCGTTCTCGATCACGACCGACAGCCCGAAGGTCACCAGGAGCGTCGTGAGAACGCCGCGGTCGAGCGCGGTCTGGATGATGGTGCGCTGCAGTCCGTATCCGAGCACCGCCATCATCGGCACGACGATCAGGAACGACCACAGCACCGGAACGTGCGTGACGAAGATGACGCCGATCGCGATGTAGCCGGCGACGACCGCGAGGTCGCCGTGGGCGAGATTGACGACCTTCATCACGCCGAACATCAGCGACAACCCGCAGGCGAATAGCGCGTACAGGCCGCCGGTCAGCACGCCCTGGATGATGGCATTGACCCAGGCCATTACGGCTCGCTCCCTTCGCCCTGCTGCGTCCCTGGCGCGACACCGGTGAGGCCGAAGTACGCCGCCTCGACCTGTTCGGCTGTGACGTCGCCTGGCTCGCCTTCCAGCGTGGAACGCCCCTCGAGCAGGCACTGAATGCGCGATGCGACGCGAAGCGCCTGGCTGACGTCCTGCTCGACTAGCAGCACGGTGAGCCCGGTCACCAGAATCTGCGGCAGCATGCCGTAGATGCGCTGGATGACCATGGGGGCGAGGCCGAGAGACAGCTCGTCCAGGAGGAGCACCCGCGGATTGGCGACCAGTGCCCGGCCGATCGCAACGGACTGCTGCTCGCCGCCCGATAGCTGGGCGGCGCGTTGCTTTCGACGGTCCTTCATCCAGTCGAACAGATCGTAGACGCGCTCGATCGTCCACGGGCCTGCCCTTGCATACGCCGCGCCGACACGCAGGTTCTCCTCGACGGTCAGCGACCCGAATAGCCGCCTGCCTTCCGGCACCATGACGATTCCCTGCCTTGCCCGGCGTTCGGGCCGCAGCCCCGTCACGTCCTTGCCGTCGAAGACCACCGAGCCGGCGGTCGGCCCGTGCAGCCCGGCGATGGTGCGCAGCAGCGTCGACTTGCCCGCGCCGTTCGCGCCGATAATCGCGTAGACCTCGCCTGGGAACACGCGCAGCGAGATTCCGTCAAGCGCGCGCAGCTGCCCGTGCTGGACGATCAGATCGCGAACCTCGAGCAGTGGCTGAGCGGCCGGCGCCACGCCAGTCATGGCTCGCTCCGATCGCTGTCGGTCACTGGCGCCGCGAGAGCGCCGCCAACCAACGCGGCGGTGACCTCGGTGCCGAGGAACACCTCGCGCACCGCGGGGTCGGCCAGCACGCTGGCGGGATCGCCATCTCCGACAAATCGGCCGCCGGACAGGCAGATGAGCCGCGCCACTACGGGGGTGAGCGCGCGCACGACGTGCTCGATCCAGATGACCGCGGTCCCGTCGGCGTTGACGGCGCGGACGATGTCGACAAGCTGAGCGACCTCGGGGTCGGTGAGGCCGCCTGCCACCTCGTCGAGCAACAGGAGCGTTGGCCGCGTCGCCAGCGCGCGAGCCAATTCAAGCCGCTTGCGCTGCAGCAAGCCGAGCCGCGCCGCGGGCACGTTCGCCTGACCCGACATTCCGGTCCGGTCCAGCGCCTCGACAGCGGCCGCATAGCTGGCGCGCCGACGCAGGCCCGCGCCTTGCTGGGCGGCGACGAGCAGGTTCTCGAACACGGTCATGTCGACGAACGGCCGCGGCACCTGATACGTCCGGCCCACACCCAGCCTGCACCTCGCGGCCGCATCCAGCTTCGTGACGGTGCGGCCCGCGAAGCGGATCTCGCCGGCACCGGGAGCCAGTTCGCCGGAGATGAGGCCGAACAGGCTGGTCTTGCCAGCGCCGTTCGGCCCCACGATCCCGACGGTATCGGCATGCCCGACGGCCAGCGACAGGTCTTCTGCAATGACGACGCGGCCGAACCGCTTCGTCACGTGGTCGAGCTGGAGTAGCGGTCCTGTCATTCGGTTACGTGTTGGTCGGATTCAGATCGGCGGTGATCTTGGCCAGCGGCTGCAGCGTGTTGTCGACAACCTGCATTTCGACCGGGAACTTGGTCCCCTTCTGCCACTGCACACCGACCGGCGGCGTGATGGCCACGCCCGGCGCAGGGCCGCCCGAGGCGAAGTTCAGCGGTCCCGCGACGGCCTCTGGGAGGTTCACGTTGTGGATTGCGTTAGCCACCTCGGCCTTGTCGTGCGGGTCGCTCACCGACGTGAGAGCCGCATGCGCGGCCTCGAAGAGGCTGTAGTTGCTGATGTTGGAGTTCCACTGACCGTTGGTGGCGGTCTCGAAGTCGTTAGCCAGCTGCTGGCACGTCTCGCCGGTGAACGAGGACTTCCACGGCAGCGATGGCGCCCACCACGCGTCGGTCGCCACGTTGTAGGCGAGCGGACCGAGAGCGTAGGCGTCCGGCGGGAACAGCAACACCTTCGCGACTGTCGCCAGCTTCGGCTTGAAGCCCTGCTGGGCCGACTGCTTCCACATGGTCGCGAAGTCCGGCGGCAGCGGCACATTGGTGAAGAAGTCGGCGCCATCGGCCTTGAACTGAGAGATCATCGACGAGTAGTTCGTGGTCCCGTCCGTATATGCAGAGGACATGTCGAACTTGTAGCCTGCCGCCTCAGCAATCGACGGGAACACAGCGCGGAAGGCGTTGCCGTCCGAGTCGTTCGGGAAGGCGGCGGCCACGACCTTGTCGGTGTGCAGCTGGGAGTGGATCCGGTCCCACATCGGGATGAAGCACTTGACCAGGTGCTCGGCGCCGAGGAAGTACATCACCACGTACTTGGCCTTCTCCGTGGCATGCTGCGGGTTGCCCTTCGGGAACAGGTTCAGGTACCACGCCTCCCAGGGGATGTTCGCGCAGATGAGCGGCGTGCCCAGGGTCTCGGCCTGGCTGGCGACGGCGTTCACCGTCTCCGGCGTTGACGACGCCAGCAGCAGATCAACCCCGTCGCTCAGGATCGCCGTCCGGGCCAGGTCGCCCGCCCTGGTCGGGCTGGACTGCGTGTCGTAGGACTTGATGTTGACCGAGTAAGTCTTGCCGCCGATCTTGAATCCGTTCTTGTACGGAGTCGTCTGCATGATCTTGGAGATCACCCAGTTGTCGGGCGCGCCGAAGCCAGCAAGCGAGCCGGTGAGTGGGTGGATCCAGCCGATCGTGATGGCCTTCGTGCCGCTTGAACTCGATCCCGCGCCCTTGATGCCGGTGCTGCACGCCTCGAGCAGTCCTCCGGCTCCTATGATGGCCGCGCCAGCTCCGACTGCCCGCAGCATTCCCCGTCGGCTGATGTTGCCGAGCGGTCCGCTGTCACCGGATTGCACAGACTGGTCACTCATTTGTCATCGATCTCCTTGCGAGGTCGTGTCGCAGAGGCCTCGACGCCAGCGTTGCCGCATGCCGGATCCGGGGTCCGGCAAGACCGACGGCAAGCCCGCGGGAGGCACTCGGGGTTTGAGGCATTGCCAGTGTGCGCTTGGCGCACGGCTATGCGCAATACGACTACCCGCATTGCAGAAGTTTCGTCTTCATAACGGACGCGTCCTGTGACAGTACGATCCCGCGCCCAATCCACAACCAATCGTGCACAGCGAACGGCCTCGCGCTTTCGCGCATAGCAAGCCTCCGCATCCTCGGCGCGTGGTGTGCAGGGCGGCTATCTCGCCGCCAAGCTAGACTGCGCCACATTGCAATGTCAGCAATTTTGCAGTCTTTGTCATCAAAGACTGGCTCCTTCATCGGCGTACCTGAATGCTTCGCCGCATGGTTCCTCAACGAATCGTTGACAATATTGCTCGCATTGGGTTACCGTCGCCGGCAGCGCGAACCCGCCAGATGGAAGGATCCGATGAGCGCAAGCGAAGCGGCGGCAACGGGTTCTGTCCTGGTCATCAGCGCACACGCTGGCGACTTCGTCTGGCGTGCCGCTGGCGCCATGGCGCTCGCTTCCGCCCGCGGGGCCGACGTGACCGTCCTGTGCCTCAGTTTCGGCGAGCGCGGCGAGTCGGCGAAGGCGTGGCGCGACGGGCTGGAGCTTGACGAGATCAAGGCGCTCCGCCGTGATGAAGCAAGCCGGGCCGCCGAGATTCTCGGCGCCTCGATTGAGTTCGCGGACGCCGGTGATTATCCGCTGCGCGAATCGGCGGAGCTGATCGACACGATCGTGCGCTGCTATCGGCGAGTCCAGCCGGCCGTCGTGCTGACGCATACGCTCGCCGACCCATACAACCCAGATCATCCGGCCGCGGCGAGAATGGCATTGCAGGCGCGGGTCTTCGCGCAAGCAGCGGGCTGCGACGCTCCAGGCGAGCCCCTCGGCGCACCGCCCGTGTTCCTCTTTGAGCCACACCAGCCCGAGATGTGTAACTTCAAGCCGCACGTGCTGCTCGACATCACCGAGGTGTTCGACGTGAAGCGGCGAGCCATGGAGTGCCTGGAGGCGCAGCGCCACATGTGGGATTACTACTCCGAACTCGCCAGACGGCGCGGGGTGCAGCTTGAGCGCAACGCTGGACCCAACCTCGGTCTGCCGCACGCGACGCTGGCCGAGGCCTATATGCGGATGTATCCGCAGGTGACGGGGGTGCTGGCGTGAGGAGCGTGGTCGTCACCCGCTGCCCACGGGCCGATCCGGGTGAGGTGGCGAGGCTCGCGGAGTTTGGCGTCGCCACTGTCCATGAGGCGATAGGCCGAGCGGGCTACCTCGGACCCGCCATCCGCCCGGTCCATCTCGGTTCGCGCATCGGGGGCACGGCCGTCACCGTCGTGTGCTGGCCCGGCGACAACCTGATGATTCACGCGGCGGTTGAGCACTGCAGGCCCGGCGATGTCCTCGTGGTGACGACGACGTCGCCGTGCCCGGACGGTGCCTTCGGCGAGCTGCTCGCGACATCGCTTCAGCATCGCGGCGTGCTCGGTCTCGTGACGACCGGTGGCGTACGCGACGTCACCGCGCTGCACGCGATGGGGTTCCCAGTATTTAGTGCGGCCGTGTCGGCGCAGGGCACGGTGAAGGCCACGGCCGGGGCCGTGAACGTCCCCATCGGAATCAACGGCCAGGTCATCGCGCCCGGTGACGCGGTAGTGGCTGACGATGACGGCGTCGTCGTCGTGGCGCGCTGCGAGTTGGGCCAGGCGCTGGCCGCTGCAACTGCGCGCGCGGCCCGAGAGGACGCCGCGCGGGCCGCGTTCCGGCAGGGTGAACTGGGTCTTGATCGCTATGGCCTGCGCGCGACGCTGTCCGAGCTCGGCGTCGAGTATGTGGACTATGCCGATATGGCCGCGCCGTGAACGAGACGCCCGACGGCGTTCGCTGCATGCTCATGCGCGGCGGAACGTCGAAGGGCCTGTACTTTCTCGCCGCCGATCTGCCGGATCAACCTGAGCAGCGAGACTCGCTCCTGCTACGGGTCATGGGCAGTGGCCATCCGCTTCAGATCGACGGGCTCGGCGGTGCCAGTCCGCTGGCGTCAAAGGTCGCCGTCGTCTGGCCATCGCGCGGCGACGCTGACGTCGACTACCTCTTCCTGCAACTCGGCGTCGAGCAGGCCACCATTACCGACCAGCAGAACTGCGGAAACATCCTGGCCGGGGTCGGGCCGTTCGCCGTCGAGCGCGGGCTCATCAAGCCGGGAGGCGACACTACTACTGCGCGCATCCGCATGGTGAACTCCGACAGCGTCGTCACGGCCACATTCGCGACACCCGGCGGCATGCCGGACTATTCCGGCACCACCGCGATCGCCGGCGTCCCCGGTACCGCGGCCCCAATCAGCCTGCGCTTCGCCGACACCGCGGGCTCGACGACTGGGCAGTTGCTACCCACTGGCGCCCTCTGCGACGTCATCGACGGCGTTCAGGCCACGTGCGTCGACAACGGCATGCCAGTCGTCGTGGCCCGAGCCACCGACCTCGGCATCAACGGATACGAATCGCTCACCGAGCTGGGCGACAATGGCGCGCTCACCGAGCGCGTGCAGTCGTTGCGGATCGCCGCGGGCCACCTCATGGGGCTTGGCGACGTCACGCACGCCTCGGTGCCCAAGACGACGCTCGTGAGCAGCCCTCGAGACGGCGGTGCCATCTGCACCCGAACGTTCATCCCGCTGCGACTGCACGCCGCAATCGGGGTCCTCGGGGCGGTCAGCGCTGCGACAGCGCTGCTGCTTCCCGGTGCCGCGGGGTCCGAACTCGCCGAGCTGCCTGATCCCGGGCAGCCCTTTGACGTGGAGCACCCGAGCGGCCACCTGCTCGTGGACGTCGAGCTGGACACGACGCGCGAGCCGCCAGTAGTCCGCCGCGCAGGGGTCGTGCGAACAGCGCGGAAGCTCTTCGACGGAACGGTCTTCGCCAGCGGCCCGGCCCACGGCCATTGATTGGACCCCCGAGATGCCCCTACTGCACGAGATAGCCCATCTCGGCCACGCCGAACTGCTGACGTCCGAGCCGGAGCGGAGCCTTTGGTTCTTCACCGAGGTGCTCGGGCTCATCGAGAATGGCGCCAGCGGCGACTCGGTCTACTTGCGCACCTGGGATGACTACGAGCACCACAGCCTCAAGCTCACGGCCGCGACCACCTCCGGGATCCGCCGAACCGGATTGCGGGCTGCGAGCGCGGAGGCGCTCACGCGGCGGGTCGCGGAAATCGAGGCGGCCGGCCTCGGCATCGGCTGGCGGGACGGCGACGCAGGCATCGGCCCGACGTATCTGTTTCGTGATCCAGACGGACACGAGATCGAGCTGTACTGGGAGACGGAGTGGTACCAGCCGCCGAGCACACTCAAGCCCGCGCTGAAGAATCAGCCGCAGGCCAATCCCGGTCGCGGGGTCGGCGTCCGGCGGCTGGATCACGTGAATTACCTGGCGGCCGACACTGAACCCAACGGCCGCTTCATCTGCTCGGCGCTTGGCGGCAGGGTTACCGAACAGATCAGGCTCGATGACGGCACGATCTCGGCGCAGTGGCTGCACTTCGCCCAGAAGTCTTACGACCTCGTCTACACCAATGACTGGACGAAGGCCCACGGCCGGCTGCACCACCTCGCGTTCGCGACCGACACGCGGGAGGATGTCCTGCGGGCAGCCGACATCTGCCTCGACAGGCAGGTGTTCATCGAGACCGGGCCGCACAAGCACGCCATCCAGCAGACCTTCTTTCTCTACGTCTATGAGCCCGGCGGCAACCGCATTGAGCTGTGCAACTCTTGCTCACGGCTGATCTTCGCGCCTGACTGGGAACCCATCACGTGGACCGAAGCCGAACGCGCCAAGGGCCAGGCCTGGGGACTGGCTACCATCCCGTCGTTCCACACCCACGGAACGCCGCCCGTTGACCAGGTCGATGCGTAGCCTGACGCGCGGGTGCGAGTCCGGACGCCTGCGAACGCGTCGGCGAGAAGGAGCGGCATAGTGGCCGAGGACTCCAGGCCAGCCCTCACCGATGCGCTACGCGCGGCCATTCTGGCGGGCGAGTACGCGCCGAAGCAGCGGCTCGTCGAGGTTGACCTGTGCGAGCGATTCGGCACGTCGAGGTTCATACTCCGCGCCGCGATGCAGGAGCTGGCGGCCCAGGGTCTCGTGGAGTTTCAGCGCAACCGGGGCGCACGCGTGCGCGATGTGTCGCTGGCCGAGGCCATCGAGATCACCGAGGTCCGGATACTGCTCGAAGGGCTACTTGCCGCCCGCGCTGCCGAGCGAGTGACCAAGACCGAGAGCGCGATGCTGCGCAAGGTGGTCAAGGAGATGCGACTCGCGGTGGCAAGGTCGGAGTTGCTGACCTACAGCAATCTCAATGCCGAGCTGCACGCCGCGATCCGCGACATGGCTGCGCACGAGACAGCCTCGCGCCTGCTGCGTCAGCTTCGCAACCAGACGGTCCGGCACCAGTTCTCTCTCTCCCTAGTCCCAGGCCGCCCAGCGGTGTCGCTCCCCCAGCACGAGGCGATCGTCGCCGCGATCACCGCACGGAACCCGCAGGAGGCCGAGCAGGCGATGCACCGTCACTTGCAGAGTGTCATCGACGCCTTTCGGGCGCTGTCCGTCGCGGCGATGCAGCACGTGCGATGAGCACCACCTCTCCGCCGGTGATCGCGCTGCTTGGACTCGGCGAGGCCGGCTCGAATTTCGCCACTGACCTCGCGTCCAGCGGCGTGACCGTGCGGGCCTTTGATCCGAAGGTGCCGGCGCCTGACAATATTGTCGCGTGCGCCAGCGACGCCGGAGCGGCCCGCGGAGCCGGGCTCATCCTGTCGCTCACGAGTGCCCATGACGCGCTGGAAGCACTACAGGAAGCGCTGCCCGGCATCGACGCTGGAGCGATCTACGCCGACCTCAACACGGGTTCCGCGCGGCTCAAGCAGACGCTGGCCGAGGCGGCTGAGCAGGCCGGCGCTGTCTTCGTCGACGTTGCTGTCATGGCGCCGGTGCCGGGTCTAGGGCTCCGCACCCCGATGCTCGCGTGCGGCCTGGGCGCCGAGAGCTTTGCCGACATCTTGCGCCCGCTCGGCGCTGACGTCACCGTTGTGTCGGGGCCGCCAGGGACGGCCGCGACCCGCAAGCTCCTGCGCAGCGTCTTTTACAAGGGCCTGGCGGCCGCCGTCACCGAGTCGCTCCGGGCCGGGCACGCGGCCGGGTGCGCGGACTGGCTCCGTGACGACATAGCCCGCGTGCTCGCTGACGCGTCAGTGGCCACAGTGGATCGGCTCGAGCAGGGCAGCACGCGGCATGCCCGCCGGCGAGCTGACGAAATGAGTGCGGCTGGCGACCTTCTCGACGATCTCGGCGTACCTGCGCGCATTGCGCGGGCTAGCCAGGCCTGGCTCGAGCAGCTGATGAATGAGCAGCTATTAGGTCAGGCGGCAGCGGGCAAGTGGGGCGCGGACGCCACACCCGGCTAGCCCAGGCCCTGCGACCGCAGATCTGCCTCGATTCGGCGCGCGGTCTCCTGCAAGGCGGGCAGCAACTCGGAACGCATGGCCGCCATGCTGACGCGGCTGGCATGCGCGGAGAGGTTGATCGCCGCTGTGACTGCGCCGCCGGCGCCGTGAATGGGGGCGGCGATCGCGCGTAGTCCTTCCTCAAGTTCCTGGTCCACGATCGCGTAGCCCTGCTTGGCGACGTCGCGGACGATCTCGCGGAGCCGGGAGGTGTCGGTGACGGTGCGCGCGGTGATAGGCGCGAGGTCCGCCTCAGCGAGATAACGCTCCAGGTCGTCGCGGCTCATCCCGGCCAGGAGGACCCGGCCCATCGAGGTGGCATAGGCCGGGAACCTGGTGCCGACCGAGATCGAGACCGTCATGATTCGCTTCGTGGGCACCCTGGCCACGTACACTATGTGATCGCCATCGAGCACTGAGATCGACGAGGACTCCCGCACCTTGGCGACCAGCTCCTCCAGGTGCGGCGCGGCCACCTCAGGCATGCCGAGGCCGGACAGATAGGCGTAGCCGAGCTCCAGCACGCGGGGCCGGAGCGAGAACTCCCGGCCGTCGTTGCGCACGTAGCCGAGCTTGACGAGGGTGAGCAGGAACCTGCGGGTCGCCGCCCTGGTGAGCCCTGTTGCCCTGGCGACCTCGCTCAGGCTGAGCCGCTCCCGGTCCGGACCGAACGCCCTGATCACCGCCAGCCCCCGGTCGAGGGACTGGACGAAGTCGCTGTTCCTGGGCCGGTCGCCGGCCGCGGACACGTGCGCAGCCCGTCCTTCCGCGACCGCCGGCGCGCCAGCATCGCCTGCGGTGTTCGCAGTGCGCCCAGAAGTTGTCATCGAACGCATGCTAGCGCCAAGTGGCCCGCTGGCCGCTACGGCGCTGCTGCGCGCAGGTGCGCAAGCAGCGCCGCGGTGACCCGCGCCGGTGCTGACACCGGGGCCAGGTGGGCCGCGTCAGGAATGACCTCCAGGCGCGCGCCGCGAATGCCGCGCGCAATGACCTCGGCATGCTCCGGCGGCGTAGCCGGGTCGTCCGCGCCCGCCAGGATCAGGGTCGGCGCTGTTACGGCCGCCAGAGTGGGCCGCTGGTCCATGCCGGCGATCGCCGTGCAGCAGCTCGCGTAGCCGCTTGGGTCGGTGCGCTCAAACTCGGCGCGGAACGCGTCGATGACCGCGGGAGCCCGTGCTGAGTACTCCGGCGTGAACCAGCGGCTCATGACCGGGTCGGCCACCGACGCCATTCCGGCTGTGCGCACCTGGTCGGCGCGAGCCAGCCAGCCAGACGCCGGCGGCAGGTAAGCCGACGTGCAAGCCAGGCCGAGCACCGCTATCCGGTCAGCGGCGTGCGCCGCTAGCCACATGCCGATCATGCCGCCGAGCGAGATCCCGCAGTATGCGACGCGGTCGGTCCCGCGGGAGTCCAGGAGGGCGAGCACGCCTGCGCCCAGGCCGCCGACGGTGTACGGCCCTGGCGGCGCGGGCGAGCCGCCGTGACCAGGCAGCTCGAATCGCAATAGCCGGAAGTGCTCGCGGAACTGGCCGACCTGCCGGTCCCATACGGCGGCGGTGGTGCCCAGCGAGTTCCCGAGGACAAGCACAGGCGCGCCGCGCGGACCATCCAGCGGCGGCGCCGTCATCGGCACCGGCGCCATGGGCATGCCGGCGTCTGGCGTCGGCGCACCGCGCTCAGACATCGAACTGCTCAGACATCGAAAAAGACGGTCTCACGCTCGCCTTGCAGCCGGATGTCGAACCGGAACGCGGATGGCGGCCAGGGTTCAACGACGGGGACAGCGACAGCGATCAGCGTCCCGCGCCGGCCTGAGTCCGAGATGGCCGATAGCACCGGGTCGGCGGCGTTCGCCTGCGCCTCGTCCGGGAAGTAGATCCTCGTCACGACCCGGTCGAGCAGGCCGCGGGCGAAGACCGATACGTCGAGGTGCGGGGCCTCGGTCCCGCCGCCTGGACACGGCAGCGGGCCCGGACGCAGCGTGCTGATCTGGTAGTTCCCGTCCGCGTCAGTCGCGGACCGGCCGAATCCACGAAACCCCGCCACCTCGGGCGGCATCGCGCCGCGCGGGTCGTCGGGATGATCGAACCGCGAGTGCGGGTCCGCCTGCCATGTCTCCACCAGCGCGTCCGGGACGGGCGCCCCGGCCCCATCCAGGACCTGGCCGCTGATGCCGATGGCGCCGGAGGTGTCGCGCGGAACGACGAGCGGGCCGTCGGGCCAGGGCAGCCCTATCGCGAGGAACGGGCCGACCGTCTGCGACGGGGTGATGCCCTCGGTCACTCGTCCTCCCCGGTCTCGAATATCGTCGCGGTCCGGCCCCGCAGGACGATGTCCCAGCTGTATCCGAGCGCCCAGTCCGGCTCCGTCTCGTCGAGGTCGAATGAGGCGATGAGCCGTTGCCGCGCGCGGTGGTCAGGGATCGAGTTGAAGATGGGGTCGAAGGGGAACAGCGGATCGGCCGGGAAGTACATCTGGGTGATCAGGCGCTGCGTAAAGGCCCGCCCGAACAGTGAGAAGTGAATGTGGGCGGGCCGCCAGGCGTTGTGGTGATTGCGCCAGGGGTAGGCGGCGGGCTTGATCGTGACGAACCGGTACCTGCCGCGCGAGTCCGTGACGCAGCGCCCGGCGCCAGTGAAGTTCGGGTCAAGTGGCGCCGGATGGTCGTCGACCGCGTGCGCGTAGCGGCCAGAAGCGTTGGCCTGCCAGATCTCGATGAGGGTGTCCGGGACTGGGCGGCCGTCTGAATCAAGCACGCTGCCGGTGACGATGATGCGCTCACCCAGCGGGTCACCAGGGTGGCCAGCAGTCAGGTCGGCGTCCGCCGCGGTGACGCGCTCGGCGCCGAGTAGCGGGCCGGTGATCTCGGTAAGCCGCTGCGGCAGCGGCACGAGAGGCTGCTTCGGAGCGCGCAGCACCGACGACTTGTAGGCAGGCGAGTCAAGCGGCGGGTGAACGCCAGCCGCGGCTGCGTACTGCGGCAGCACCAGTTCGCCGCTTGCGGCCGGGGTGTCCCTGGCAGTCATGAGGCTCCTCAGGCGATCGGCATGGTGGCGGTGGCGGTACTCGTGGCCGCGTGCGGGGCAGACGTGCTCGCCAGCAGCAGGCGCAGGGCCGCGAGCTCGGCCGCCGACGGCGGTGCGAGCTCGCTGAGCTCGGCCGACACCGCCAGCTCCCACCCGGTGCTGTCCCTGACCTGATCCACAGACACACCGGGATAGGTCGCGGTCAGCGCCAGTTCAAGGCTATCGGGGTCGGGTCGGAGCACTCCGAGATCGGTAATGACGAGCCTCGGCCCGCCACCGGTGAGGCCAAGCTGCTGCCGGTTCCCGGCGCCTGCGCCGAATCCGACGGACGTGATGAAATCCAGTCGCTCGGGGAATGTCCGCCTGGTCTGACGCAGCACGACGACGACTTCCTTGCAGGCAGCCGCGATCTCGGGTGCGCCACCCGCGCCCGGCAACCGAACGGCTGGTTGTGCATAGCTGTCGCCGATCACGGTCGTGTTGATGTTGCCGTACCGGTCGAGCTGCGCGGCGCCCAGGAAGCCGACGTCGATTCGGCCGGGCTGGAGCCAGTAGTTGAAGATCTCCGGCACGCTGACGACGGCATCGGCCGTCTCGGCGAGCACGCCGTCGCCGATCGACAGCGGGACATGGCCCGGCTTGGCGCCGATGGTGCCCGATTCGTAGATCAGGACGAGCTCCGGTGCGTGCGTGCGACGGGCCAGGTTGGCCGCCTCGCTTGGCAGCCCGATGCCGACGAAGCAGGTCATCCCGTTGCGCATCGACCGCGCCGCAATGATGGTCATGATCTCGTCCGGGGTGTACGTCAGCATGCGACTCCGCCGCGAGCAGCGCCGGAGTTCACGCCGTAGACGTGCTCATCGAGCCAGGCCGCGAACCGCTGCCGGTCCCGGCTGATCTGGTCCCAGGCCTTGTAGAAATCGTTGTCCCGTTCCGTGTATCCGAGCGCGTAGGACGGATGAGCGCCGCCGGGCACGAGCGCGACATAGCTGACCGTCCAGGACGGCAGCACCACCGCGCCGGGCTGCGGCGGCAGCGTGTCCACGATCTCCTCGACGCTGACAACCGAGTGTGCAGAGGCAAGCACGGCCTCCTTCTGCACGCCGCTGATGCCCCAGTACTGAACATTGCCCCGCCGGTCGGCGCGCTGCGCATGGATCACGGCGACGTCCGGGCGCAGCGCGCTGACGGCGGTCAGTCTCTCTCCCGTGAACGGGCAGACGATGTCTGCTACCCCGGAAGTGTGGGCGGCGAGGCTCGTGCCGCGGTAGCCGCGCAGGATGGCGAAGGGCAAGCCGGATGCGCCGGCCACGAAGCGGTTTGCCATGCCGGCGTGGCTGTGTTCTTCCAATTCCAGGGGATGCGGCCAGGAGTTCTGGACGGCGTCCCTGAACCTGTGTAGCGAGCCGACGCCGGGGTTCCCGGCCCACCCGAATATCAGCTTGCGGGCGCATCCTGCGCCAATCAGCTGGTCGTAGATAATGTCGGGCGTCATCCGGATGAGCGTGAGATCGCGGCGCCGCTGCCTGATCACCTCGTGGCCGGCCGCGTGCGGGATCAGGTGCGTGAACCCCTCCATTGCGACGGTGTGACCGTCGTGGACCGTGGCCGCGATCGCTTCGGCTAGCGTCACGATCTCTGCCACGTCCGACCCGTCCTCCTCGCCGCCTTATCGAAACGATATCCGCAATCGCCGCCAAGTGAACAGCTGTGCGGACTACGACGAGTTCTGCATCGCTCGGGCCGCGAGAGCGAAGGCGCGGTTGGCCGCTGGCACGCCTGCGTACACCGCGACGTGGAGCAGCACCTCGCCGATGTCGGCCGCGGTGAGGCCGTTTCTGATGGCCGCCCTGACGTGCAGGGCGAACTCCTCGTCGCGGCCGAGAGCGGCCAGCACCGCGAGTGTGATCATGCTGCGCTCGGGGCGCGACAGGCCAGGCCGGCTCCAGACCTCACCCCAGGCGTACCTGGTGATGAAGTCCTGGAAGTCGGCGGTGAAGTCGGTTGTGCCGGCGACCGCGCGATCGACGTGTTCGTCGCCCAGCACCTCGCGCCGGGTGCGCAAGCCAGCCGCCGCGCGTTCCTTGTCATTCACCGGGACGGGTTCCTTTCGCCAGGTGCTGGGTTTTAGCGATTGTCGGCTTACAGCGAGTCGGCGTGCCTGTGGTGGGCGGCTAGGGCGCGCTGGATGAACTCGGGCGCCGAACCCAGGTAGCCCGCCGGGTCCACACCAGCAGCCAGGTCCGCCCGGCCGATGCCGTTAGCGCGCAGCGTGGCCGCTGCCTCCGGGTCGGCGAACAGCGCCTCGGGCAGGCCCAGGCCCTGCTCGGCAGCCCGCGCGGATGCGGCAGCGACCAGATCGTGGGCAGGCAGCCGGCCAAGCGCCGGTGCAAGCTGCGCAGCAACGTGCTCCGCAAGCAACAGGCCGCCAGCCGCGTCCAGGTTGGCCCGCATCCGAGCCGCGTCGACGCGCAGGCCGGTCAGCAGTGACGCCGACCACGACGCCGCCGCCCCAGTTAGCCGCAGCATGTCCGTGAGCGGCTCCCACTCGGCATGCCAGCCGCCTGCCGCGCGCTGGAGTTCCTGTTCCGCCGCGGCGGCCAGCGTGGCGAGCAATCCAGGTGCGCGCTTCGTACAGCCAAGAATGATCACCGACATGACCGGGTTCCGCTTGTGCGGCATCGTTGACGACCCGCCCTGACGCGGGTTGTCACGCCCTTCGGCCACTTCACCGATCTCGGTCTGAGCCAGCAGCGTCACGTCCCTGGCTATCTTGCCGAGTGCGGCACAGGCGCCCGCGAGCGAGGCGGCCAGCTGCACGATCCGCAGCCTGTCGGTATGCCAGGGCAGCGTCGGCTCGCGCAGCTCAAGCTCCTGCGCCAGCAAACCGCAAACGGCGGTGCCGGCCGCGTCCAGCGACGCCAGCGTCCCCGCCGCACCGCCAAACTGGACGGCCAGACGCGTCGCCCGAAGCTGGCTCAGCTCGCGCCGCGCGTCGTCCAGGGCCGTGAGCCAGCCGGCGGCGACCAAGCCAAATGTGACAGGTACGGCCTGCTGGAGCAGCGTCCGGCCGGCCATCACCGTGTCGGCATGCGCTTCGGCGAGCGCGGCCGCCCGGTCGGCCGCGGTGGCGAGGTCGGACTCGATGACCACCAGAGCGCGGCTGGCCAGCAGCATCGCGGCAGTGTCGATGATGTCCTGGCTCGTGGCGCCGCGATGCACAGCCTCGCGGGCTGCGGCCGGCAGACCGTCGCTGAGCGCGCGCACGAGCGCCGGTACCGGATTGCCAGTGAGCGCAGCCTGCCGCCCGATTTCAGCTGCGCTGAACCTGTCAGCCTGGGCTGCGGCCGTGACCGCAGCCCCGGCGCCCGGCGCAGCGAGTCCCGCCCGCTCCAGGGCACGGGCCAGCGCCGCCTCCGTGTCGAGCATGGCCTGAAGCCAGTCTTCATCACCGGCGGCGACCGCGCTGCGCCCGAACAGGCCGCCGAGCAGTCCGTCCCGACCCGATTCGCTCACGTGTCCATGATCCTCGCGCTCGGAGTTCGCTGTAGGCCGGACTCGCGGGCCCGCGGCGATACCGTAGATGCCGTGCGCGAACTGGTCGACTCTACGGCGCTTCGGACTGATCAGGCTGCCCTGCGGGATCGGATGTCGCAGGACGGCTACCTGTTCTTCCGCGGCTTGCTCCGGCCGGCCGACGTGGCGGCCGCCTACGACAGCGTGCGCGCTGAGCTCACGCTCGGAGGCTGGACCGACGGCGACGGCCGCCCGCACGGCCCGCAGCGCGCTGTCAACATCCGGGACGCGCTGGCCGACCCGTCCTTCCGGGCCGCGCTCGCGAGCCGCGGGCTCAACAGGCTGCCTTATCTCGCGCCGCTGCGCGGCCTCGTCCGGCTGCTTCTCGGCCCCACTGCGTTCTCTTATCCGGTGAAGGTCCTGCGCACGGTCTATCCCGAGCCGCCCTTCCAGGTCACCAGAGGCCGGTTCATCCACCAGGACTTCGCCGTGTCGGGCGTTCAGGACATGGTGACGACGTGGCTGCCGCTCATGGACATCCCAGTTCAGCTTGGCGGGCTGGCGGTGCTGCCCGGCAGCCACCTCGGCCCGCCGCTGCGGCCCCGGCTGCTGCTGGCCGACGAGCCTCGCTGGGCAACCACCGATTACCGGCCCGGCGACGTGCTGCTCTTTCACTGCCTGACTTCGCACGCGGCGCTCCCGAACCACGCCGACCGGCTCCGCATCTCGACTGACGTCCGCTGGCAGGCCCCCAGCCAGCCGGCCCCGGTCGAGCTGGTGCTCGGCCCGGCGGCCGGACGGACGACGCGCGGACCGCAGGTGGAACTGTTCAGCCGGCTGCTTGGCCGGGAGTCGTGGTGGGAGCCGGTTCCATCCGGCTTGATGCTCCAGCCACGCCAGCAGCTTGTTGGCGTGCCGCCCGGACCATCACGCATGTTCACCGTGCACCCGGCCTGGCAGCGTTGGCGCCCGCCGGCTGCGGCTGTCCATTAACCGAGCATTGTTAACCGAGCGTTGTTAACCGAGCGTTGTTAACCGAGCGCGGTGCGCAGATCCTCGATCAGGTCGTCAACGCCTTCGATGCCGACCGACAGCCGGACTAGATCGGCCGGCACCTCAAGCTCCGAGCCAGCTACCGACGCGTGCGTCATCCGGGCCGGGTGCTCGATCAGCGACTCGACCCCGCCGAGCGACTCGCCGAGAGTGAACAGCCGCGTCCGGCCGCAGATGTCCACAGCCTCAGCCGGGCCGCCGCGAGCCTGGAACGACACCATGCCGCCGAAGCCGCGCATCTGCTTCACCGCCACCTCATGCCCGGCGTGCGAGGGCAGGCCCGGGTAGTAGACCTTCGACACGGCCGGGTGGCTGACGAGCATGTCGGCCACGCGCTGCGCGTTCTGGCAGTGCCGGTCCATCCGGACGGCCAGTGTTTTGGCGCCCCGAAGCGTCAGCCATGCGTCAAATGGCCCTGGGGCTGAACCGACCGCGTTCCTAAGAAAAAATAGCTGCTCGCCAAGCCCTGTGTCGGCAACGACCACAGCTCCGCCAACGACGTCCGAATGGCCGCCGATGTACTTGGTCGTTGAGTGAATCACCGCGTCGGCGCCGAGCGCCAGCGGCTGCTGGAGATACGGCGACGCGAAAGTGTTGTCCACGACGAGCAGCGCCCCGGCGTCCTTGGCGAGCTGGCCGAGCGCGGCGATGTCGGCGATGCCCAGCAGCGGATTGGTCGGCGTCTCAACCCAGACCAGGCGGGCCGGGCGCTCGACCAGCGCGGCCCGGACCGCGGCCGCGTCCGCCATCGAGACCGGCTGGTACGTGACGCCCCAGCCGACAAGAACCTTGTCGAACAGGCGGAACGTGCCGCCGTAGGCATCGTCGGGGATCAAGACGTGATCTCCCGGCTTGCAGACAGCCCGGAGCAGGCAGTCTGAGGCGGCCATCCCGGACGCGAACACCAGGCTGCGCGCGCCGCCCTCGAGCGCTACCAGGCACTCCTCGAGCGCACCCCTGGTCGGGTTATCGGTGCGCGAGTACTCGTATCCCTCGATCCAGCGCGCCACCTCGCCGAGTTCCTTGCCGCGCAAGCCGCCGACGCCGTCCTGCTTGTACGTCGAGACCTGGTAGATCGGCGGCACGACGGCGCCGGTCACCGGGTCTGGCTCCTGACCCGCGTGGATCGCGAGAGTCTCGAACCCGTCGTGGTGCTGTGTCTGCATGCCTGCAGGCTATCCGGGCTGACTGGACAGGAACGTGAGCACGTCCTGCCGGGTGATCACGCCGGCCGGCTTGCCGTCGACCAGCACCACGGCAGCCCCGGCCACGGCCAGCGCCCTGGCCGCGGCGCTGACCGGCTCGCCAGATCCGACCGACGGGAGCGGCGGCGACATCAGACCCGACACCTCATCGTCAGGCGCGGCCTTGCCGGTGACCAGGGCCTCGAGCAAGTCGTGCTCAACGATGGAGCCCACGACCTCGGCGGCCATCACAGGCGGCTCGGCGCTGAGCACGGGCAGCTGAGATACGTCGAACTCGCGCAGGCTCGCGATGACGTTCCGGACCGTGTCGGTGGGATGAGCGTGGACAAACTGCGGTAGCGACGAACCCGCCTTGCGCTCAAGGACGTCACCGACACGAGGCTCGGCGGTCTCGGCAGTGAGGAAGCCGTAGTCCGCCATCCATTCGTCGTTGAAGATCTTGCCCAGGTAGCCGCGGCCGCCGTCGGGAAGCAGCACGACGATGACGTCGTCCGGCTCAGCGGCCTTCGCGACGTGCAGCGCGGCGACAACGGCCATACCGCAGGACCCGCCCGTGAGCAGGGCTTCCTCGCGGGCGAGGCGCCGGGTCATCAGGAACGAGTCGGCGTCGCTGACCGCGATGATCTGGTCGCAGATGCTCTTGTCGTAGGTCTCCGGCCAGATGTCCTCCCCGACGCCCTCGACCAGGTAGGGGCGCCCAGTGCCGCCGGAGTAGACCGATCCCTCCGGGTCAGCGCCGATGATCTGGACGCGGCCGCCAGATAGTTCCTTCAGGTAGCGCCCGGTGCCGGAGATCGTGCCGCCGGTGCCGATGCCGGCAACGAAGTGTGTGACCCGGCCGTCGGTCTGCGTCCAGATCTCCGGCCCGGTCGACGCGTAGTGCGAGCGAGGATTCTCCATGTTGGCGTACTGGTTGGGCTTCCAGCCGCCCGGCGTCTCCCTCGCGAGCCGGTCCGAGACGGAGTAGTAGGAGTCCGGATGGTCAGGGGACACGGTCGTCGGGCAGACGACGACCTCCGCGCCGTAGGCCCGCAGCACGGAAATCTTGTCCTGACCCACCTTGTCGGGGCAGACGAACAGGCACCGATAGCCCTTTTCCTGAGCCACGATGGCCAGCCCGACGCCGGTGTTGCCCGACGTCGGCTCTACGATCGTGCCGCCCGGCTGGAGCGCGCCGGACTTCTCGGCAGCTTCCACCATCCGCAGCGCGATCCGGTCCTTGACTGAGCCGCCCGGGTTGAAGTACTCGACCTTGGCCAGGAGTGTCGGCCCGTTGCCCGCGCCGGGGAGACTGCGGGTGACCTTGCGCAGCCGGACCAGCGGGGTGTTCCCGACCAGTTCGATCAGGGAGTCGTGCACCTGCATCTGTGACGTTCCTTCGGATGTGGATCCCGTGACCGCTTCGTCCTGATAACGGCCCCGAGCCTCGGGCCTGCGTAGTTAGGCAACCGACGCTATCCCACTAAATCTAGAGCCGAGACTGGCCATTCCCGCGCTCTGCGCCGGGTATAGGGCATGAATCGTCCGGCGGCTGCCAGCCAGGTAGCGGCCCGGGAACTCAAGACCGCGCCGGCGGTCACGGCAACCGACGTCCTGGGATCGGATGAGCTACTCGAATACGACCCGCCCTCGCTCGGCGCCCGCGGGCGTCAGAGCAGCAGAGCCGGCCAGCCGTACTCTCGGCCTGTGGTCCGCGGCCGCGATCATCACCAGCCTGCTGATCATGGTTGCGGCCGGCCTCCTCCGGTCCAGCTGGATGCCGCCTACCTTGAAGCTGCCGGCCTCGGGGCCGCCCTGGGAGCTGGGCGTGCACGTGTCGACAAAGATCATTGTGGTAGCCGTCTGGAGTTCGGGCATCCTGGCCGGAGCCGGGGTGACGGCTGGGCTGCTCGCGGTGCGACGGGGCCTGCCAGTGCCGATGCGAGTGATCGTGGTGAGTGCGGCGGTCGCCGCGGCGGTGCTCACGGTCGTACCGCCGACTGGCTCGACCGACGTGCTCGACTACGCCATCTATGGCCATATCGCCGCGGTGGGCCGAAGTCCGTACGTGATGACACCGCATCGGTACAGCCTGCTGTTCCATATTCATCAAGGAGTGCCGTTTGACTGGGCACACGCTCCTAGCGTCTACGGCCCGCTCGCCACGGCGGAGCAGCTCGCGGCGGCGCGGCTGGCCGGCGCGTCGCTGGCGGTTACGGCGTTCTTGCTGAAGCTAGTCAATGCCGGTGCATTCGCTGCCGTAGCCCTGGTCGCAGACCGAGTACTGCGGGCGGATCCAGCCAGGCGTGCCCGCGCTCATCTGCTGTGGACCGCGAACCCGCTGCTGATCTGGAACCTGATCGCGGCCGGCCACCTGGACGTGCTGGCCGCCGCTGTCGGTCTGGCCGGCCTCCTCGTCGCTGACCACTGGGCGGCGCGCTCGACCTCGCTTGCCGCCGGAGCGACCGCCGGGGTGTGCATTGGCGCGGCAGTGGCTATCAAGGCGGACTACCTCGTGTTCGCGGCAGCCTTGGCGTGGGCGCTGCGACGAAGGCCGTGGCAGCTCCTGGCCGCCGCGGCGGGAGGGGCTGCGGTGGTGATCCCCGGTTATGTGATCGCCGGGGCGCCGGCGGTCAAGGCGCTGGCCAGCCGGGCCGCAGGTGGCATCGGGAACGGTTTCTATGGCACAGTCCTTGAGCACTTCGGGCTAAGCCTGCACTACGCCGAGCCGATCGCGGCCGTCTTGCTGGTACCTGTGGCGTGGCTGGTTGTTGCCAAGCTTCCCGTCGTCGCCGATGACCGCCCGGCCATCCGGGTCGCCTTGGCGCTGAGCATCACCTGGCTTGTGCTGTGGCCGAACCAGTTCGCCTGGTACAGCGTGATGATCATGTGCGTCCTGGTGTTCTACCCATCGTCACGGCTCGACTGGGTGGCCGTGGGGTGGCTCACCGCCATCACCATCGCCGATATGCCCGGCATTGGGTTTGGCCGGTCGGCCCGCACGGTAGGCCCCGTGCTCAACCTCGTCCAGCGGCAGATCGGCCAGCGTGTGACGCCGCCGGTCATGCTCGCGGCGGCTATCGCGCTCGTCGTCTTGTGCCTCACGGGGCGCTGGAACATGCGCCGGGAACGTGGGCTGGGCGGCTTAGGCTACGTAAGCTACTGTCGGGTCAACTACCAGTATTTCGCAGGGAGCCGTCATGCCTGAGGCAGTCGTCGTCGCCACCGCCCGCTCGCCAATCGGCCGGGCATTCAAGGGATCGCTCACCAGCATCCGCCCGGATGATCTCACGGTGCAGATGATCGCGGCGGCACTGGCCAAGGTGCCGCAGATCGACCCGGCAGAGATCAGCGACCTGATCCTCGGCTGCGGGCTGCCTGGCGGCGAGCAGGGCTACAACATGGCCAGGGTGGTAGCCGTCATGCTCGGCTACGACACGCTGCCGGGGACCACGATTACCAGGTACTGCTCGTCATCGCTGCAGAGCACGCGGATGGCCTACCACGCGATCAAGGCCGGCGAGGGCGACATCTACATCTCGGCGGGCGTCGAGACCGTGAGCCGGTTCGCCAAGGGCAGCAGCGACGGAGCGCCCGACACCAAGAACCCGGTCTTCGCTGACGCCGAGGCCAGGGCCGGCGAGATGGGCAAGGGCGGCTTCAGCTGGCACGACCCGCGCGCCGACGGCCAGATCCCGGACATCTACATCGCGATGGGTCAGACCGCCGAGAACGTGGCTCAGCTACGCGGGATCACCCGCGCTGAGCAGGACGAGTTCGGCGTCCGGTCGCAGAACCTGGCCGAGAAAGCGCTGGCCGATGGATTCTGGCAGCGCGATATCACGCCGATCACCCTGCCTGACGGCACCGTCGTCTCGGCGGACGATGGCCCGCGGCCAGGCACGTCCCTGGAGAAGGTGTCGCAGCTCCAGCCCGTGTTCCGGCCCGATGGCACCGTCACGGCCGGGAACTGCTGCCCCCTGAACGACGGCGCTGCGGCCGTGATCGTCATGAGCGACACGAAGGCGGCTGAGCTGGGCATTACGCCGCTCGCCCGCATCGTCTCGACCGGGCTGACAGCCCTCTCGCCGGAGATCATGGGCCTTGGGCCAGTCGGGGCGTCGCGGCAGGCGCTCGCCCGCGCGGGCATGACCATCGACGACGTCGACCTGGTTGAGATCAACGAGGCCTTCGCCGCCCAGGTACTCCCCTCTTACAACGACCTCGGCATCGACATTGACAAGCTCAACGTCAACGGTGGCGCGATCGCGGTTGGCCACCCCTTCGGCATGACCGGCGCGCGCATTACCTCGACGCTGCTGAACGGCCTCCAGTTCCGCGACAAGGCGATCGGGCTGGAGACCATGTGCGTCGGCGGCGGCCAGGGCATGGCGATGATTTTCGAGCGGCTCTCCTGAGCGGCGCATAGCCGGTCGGCCTGATTCCGTTCCTCCCCTGGCCGGCCGAAGAGTACAGGGGACAGCGGCCTTGATAGGACGCTTTGCCCGGTACGCGGCTGGTAGTCAAACAGGGCATTACGGAAGGGTTGCCGCTGGGGGTTGTCATGCGGCCAGTGGTGGTGCACTCTCGACTCCAAGAGGACTTACCCCTCGAGCTGGAGGTGCCACTTGTCCCTGACCCACTCCCCGGAGCTGCACAAGAATCTGATCGACCGCATCCCAATCGTCACGGGTCTTCAGCTCCGAGAGTGGTTCAGCCGCCTTGAATCCGGTCCAGCGTTCCTTAGATGCAACGAGCGCGCGTACTGGCTGTCTGACGAGCACGGCCTCTCGCACGGCTACGCCAGCGCGATCGTGCACGAGTACGAGCTACAGCGGCGCAACAGGCTTTACAGCACCTGACCCCAGCAGTGGACATCGGTCGCGCCACTAGCTTCCTGTCCAGTCACCCGCGGGCGGTCCTGGCTACCACTAGGTCGGACGGTCGTCCGCAGCTTTCGCCTATCGTCGTGGCGGTCGATGATGACGGCCGGGTGCTCATCAGCACTCGGGAGACCGCCGTCAAGGCCAGAAACCTCGCAAAGGATCCGCGTGCCGCGCTATGTGCCATCAGCGACACGTTCTTCGGCGAGTGGGTCCAGGTCGAAGGCCACGCTGAGCTCATCCACTTGCCGGAGGCTCTTCCGATTCTGGAGGACTATTACCGGCGGATCTCCGGCGAGCACCCAGACTGGGACGAGTACCGCGCGGCGATGTACCGGGATAAGCGGCTGATCGTCAGAATCGCGATCGACCGGGCCGGTCCGGACGTCAGCGGGTGACGCGATGAAACGCAGGAGGCCAACGTTACATAGGCGTTTCTACGTGCACGGCGGCAGCGAACAATATCCCCCGAAATGGGGTAACCGGCCGTCCGTCAGCCGCCTAGTCGACGAATCAGGCGGACGATACCGGGCGGTTAATTCGGGCTGAACTCTTTGAATCACGCGTCAATGGCTGCGTCCAAACACTGGGCCCGATTCACTGGACCCAATGGCTGGCGCGCAATGAGGTCGCGATTGGCCTGCCAGCCATTGATCGGCCTGCGGGCTGCCGCGCAGACCCGGCCAGGACCGCGTTCTAGCAGGTCATCGGTACCCCCGGTCGGAGTCGAACCGACACTGGGGACCCTTTTAGGGGGCCGGCCTCTTCCCTTGGGCTACGGGGGCATTGCGATGATACCCCGCGCCCATCTGCCTACTCCAGATATCCAATTACTGCGGACCGTTTCTCTGCCAATGTCGCCTATCTAATCGTTGCGATCTTTCGCACCTGATACTCGCCGTAACCAATGCGCCATTCTTCTTACCCTCGGTGATGCGGACGGTGCCGCCGGCCTGAGCCTTGCGAGCCGGGCTGTGCCTTGCGAGCGGGCCTGAGCCTTGCGAGCGGGCCTGAGCCTTGCGAGCGGACCTGAGCCCTGCGAGCGGACCTGAGCCTTAGCGCAGGCCCGCCAGCTCGCGTGCCCGGCGGAAGACGTCGTCGAGCATGGACTCCGTGACGCGGCCGGTGAAGGTGTTCTGCTGGCTCGGGTGATAGCAGCCGAGCACGGTGATGTTCGACTCGCCAGCGTCGGCGGCGAGAACGACCTCGGTGCCGTGCCCGAAAGCCGGCCGCGGTCGCGGCACCTGGTAGCCCAGGCTCGCTAGCTGCGGCCACAGCGCCATCCAGGCGAAGTGGCCTAGGCACACGACGACGCGCAAGCTCGGGCCGAGCAGTCTGAGCTCCGCCGCAAGCCACGGGGCACAGGCGTCGCGTTCAGCGGGCTCGGGCTTGTTGTCGGGCGGCGCGCAGTGGACCGCGGCCGCCATTCGGGCAGAGATAAGCCGCTGCCCGTCGCCGGCGGTGATCGACATTGGCTGCGCCGCCAGGTCACATCGCCACAGCGAGGCGAACAGGAAATCGCCGCTGCGATCGCCAGTAAAGATCCGACCGGTCCTGTTGCCGCCGTGCGCTGCCGGTGCCAGGCCGAGAATCAGAATCGACGGCTGCTCGTCGCCCCAGCTCGGCACCGGCCGGCCCCAGTACGTGTCGGCCTGAAACGAGCGCCGCTTCGTAACGGCGACCTGCTCGCGCCACTGCACGAGGCGCGGGCAGGCACGGCAGACCGACTCGCGCGCGGCCAGCTCGGCGAGCGAGCTCCCCGCAGCGGCTAGCACGCGCACGTCGGCGGCGCTCGCTGCGACCGGCGTGTCGGGCGTGGCCGGATCCTCCGGCCAGCCGCTTCCCGGCGGCACGGCTGCCGGCCGGCCTGCAGTCTGGCCAGGCGCAATCTGGTCAGACGCGGGCTGGTCAGGCACGGGAGCCTCAGGCAACGGCTGGCTAGGCACTGGCGCGTCAGACACGGCGTGCGTCAGGCACCGGCAATCGACCAGGCGATGCCGTCGAGGATGTCGTGCTCGCTGACGAGCACATCAGGGAAGCCGAAACGCTGCATGACCCGGTCTAGGACCAGGGCCCCAGCACCAATCACGTCGACGCGACCGGGGTGCATCGAGCCGATCGCAGCCCGTTCCCTTCGCGCCTGGCCGAGCAGCTGCTCCATGACCGCGTGCACAGCCTCAGCCGAGATGCGGGCGTGGTGCGTGCGACCAGGGTCATACTCCGCCAGGCCTAGCGCGATAGCGGCGACGGTGGTCACCGACCCGGCCAAGCCGACAAGCGTGCGCGCGTCGGAAACTGCGATGACGGCGGCGACCTTGTCCAGCGCACGGTCGATATCGGCCGTGGCGCCCTTGACCTCTGCATCGGTCGGCGGGTCAGACCGCAGGTGGCGCTCAGTGAGGCGGACGCAGCCGATATCGACCGAGATGGCGGCGAGGCCGTCGGCAATGCTCGCGAGATCGTCATCCGGCGCGCCGCCGAGTACGAACTCGGTAGAGCCGCCGCCGATGTCCACCACCAGGTAGGGCGGGTCGGGCTCGGGGCCAGCGCCCAGGCCGCCGCCCGCGTCCGGGCCAGCGAGCTCGGCGGTAGCGCCAGCGAACGACAGCATCGCCTCCTCGCTGCCGCTGACGACCTCAGGAGCGATACCCAACCGCTCCTGGACGCCGCGGGTGAAGTCGGCGGCGTTGCTCGCGTCCCGCGTAGCGCTAGTGGCGACCATGCGGATGGAAGCGGCGCCCGCCTCTCGGATCGCGCCTGCGTACTCAGCGAGGACGCGCATGGTCCGCTCCAGAGCATCGGGCGCGAGCATGCCGGTCGCGTCCACACCCTGGCCGAGGCGGACGATCTCCATCCGCCGCTGCACGTCGGTCAGCAGATGGCTAGCGAGGTCGATGTCGGCAATCAGCAGCCGGAGCGAGTTCGTCCCGCAGTCGATGGCGGCAACGCGCTTGCTCCCCGCTCCCCTGGTCACCTCGCCGTCGGTCACCGCGCCATCGGTGGCCTCGCCGTCGGTCGCCTGGCCATTGGTCATCCGTTTGCCTCCCGGCCGGCCCTAGCTGTCCCATGCCACGCACGGTCCAGCCTGCCACCACTCGCCGGCTGCCTCGGTCGCCTCCGCGCCGAGCGGGTTGACGCCCGGTACGGCCAGCGCATGCGCGGCGAGCGCGTGCAGACATTTCACCCGGTCCGGCATGCCGCCCGCGCTCTGCGTACCCGGCGGCAGCGGTGCCACCCCGGCCGCTGCCGCCGCGTCGTCCCGGCGGCGCACGTAGTCAGCGTGCGCGGCCTGGTAGCGCGCGCGTAGGTCAGGGTCAGCGTCCAGCCGCGCCGCCATGTCTCGCATGACTCCCGCCGCCTCCTGCCGGCTGAGCGCGGCGCAGGCCCGCGGGCAAGTGAGGTAGTACAAGGTAGGGAACGGGGTGCCGTCGGCCAGCCGCGGCGCTGTCTCGACGACGTCGGGCAGTCCGCACGGGCACCGGTGGGCGACCCCGGTCAGGGCACGGGGCGCGCGGCCGAGCTGACGTTCCACGGCATCGAGATCATCGGCTAGGGGCGGCCCGGCCGCCGGGACGCCGGGTTTGCTCATGTCCTCACCGGGAAGTGCTCGTGTCCGCTGCCGCGACCGATTTCCAGAGCCGCCCGTACCACGGCGTTGTAGCGTGCAGGGAGTCGCCATTCGCGCCCGGCTTACTGGGGTAGATCACCTCGTAGCACGTCTGCGACGGGAAGCACATGTGCAGGTTGTCCCGCGCCTCCTGCTCGATCAGGGCCGGCGAGACCAGCGCGCGCTGCTCGGTCCGCAGGTGCTTGACCTCAGCGGCGATCTGCGCGTTCTGGGTCGCGAGCTGATCGATCTGACGACGGTCCGCGATGTACTCGCGGACGGGGTAGGCCAGCGTCAGCGCGATCCCGCACAAGACGACGACCAGGACCGCCGCGCGGCTGGTGAGCTTCGGGCGCGGGGCAAGGACAGGCCGACGGCCCGGCGGTCGCGCCGTCCCGTCCCGGCTCACTGGCTGCGAGCCGACCGTGGAAACGCGCCGCGGCCCGCATACGCCGCGCCGTCGCTGAGTAGCTCCTCGATCCGCAGCAGCTGGTTGTACTTGGCCACACGCTCGGACCGGCACGGCGCGCCGGTCTTGATCTGGCCGCAGTTGAGTGCTACGACGAGGTCGGCGATCGTGGTGTCCTCGGTCTCGCCAGAACGGTGGCTCATCATCGTTGTATAGCCGCTGCGATGAGCCAGGTCGACGGCGTTGAACGTCTCGGTCAGCGTGCCGATCTGGTTGACCTTCACAAGCAGCGAATTAGCGACCTTGAGGTCGATTCCCTTCCGGATGCGCTCGGGGTTGGTCACGAAGATGTCGTCGCCCACGATCTGCACTCGGTCGCCTAGCTGAGCGGTCAGTTCACGCCAGCCTTCCCAATCCTCTTCAGCCAGCGGGTCCTCCAGCGAGACCAGCGGGTAGGAGTCGAGCCACTGCGCGTAGATGCTGGTCATCTCCGCCGCCGTCTTCGCGCCGCCCTCGAACGCGTACGTGTCGCCGTCCAGGAAGTTGCTGGCCGCCGCGTCGATCGCCAGGCTCACGTCGCGGCCTGGCGTCAGGCCAGCCTTGCCGATGGCCTCAACGATCAAGTCGAGCGCAGCCCGGTTGTGCTCCAGATCGGGCGCGAACCCGCCCTCGTCGCCGACGCCGGTGTTCAGTCCGTGCTGCTTGAGCACGGCCTTGAGCGCGTGGTAGGTCTCCGCGCCCCAGCGCACCGCCTCGGAAAAGGTGCTGGCGCCGACCGGAGCGATCATGAACTCCTGGATGTCGACATTAGAGTCAGCGTGTGCGCCGCCGTTCAGGATGTTCATGCACGGCACCGGGAGCAGGTGCGCATTGGGTCCGCCCAGGTAGCGGAACAGCGGCAGGCCAGACGACTCGGCTGCCGCCCTGGCAACAGCCAGACTGACGCCGACGATCGCGTTCGCGCCCAGCCTAGATTTGTCTGGCGTCCGGTCGAGGTCGATCATTTCCTGGTCGACCATCCGCTGGTCATCGGCGTCGTAGCCGAGCAATTCCGGCTGGATTTCGTCAATGACGGCCTGCACGGCTTTCGTCACGCCCTTGCCGCCGTACTCCTCGCCGCCGTCGCGAAGCTCGACTGCCTCGAACTTGCCGGTCGACGCACCGCTCGGCACGGCCGCTCGGCCCAGGCTGCCGTCATCGAGCACTACCTCAACCTCGACTGTCGGGTTGCCACGCGAGTCAAGGATTTGCCTGGCGAAAATGCCTTCGATGGAGGCCACGGTTAGAGCTCCTGCACTATTAGCGATGCCGAGAGGTCGCTTCGGAGCCTAGTAGAGGCCATCGCCGCCGGCGAGTTGGGCACGCCGTTCCGGGCATTCACGGCACCGACGTGGGTAAGCCCCCGTGCACCCCAAGAGCCCCACTCGCCACGGGTCAAGCTCCCGTGCGCCCCGAAAGGCCCCGCCCCCGACCGGGCAAGCCCCGTCCACCCTCCCGAAAGCCCCGCCCAGCACGGGGCAAGCTCCCGCACCTTCAAAGGCCGTCCGCCATGGCGGGCGAAGTTGCCAGTAAGCTCATGCGCCCGGCCGAAGATGGCTCGTAAGCCCCTGAGGTCGTCCCAGGACGGCTCGGAAGCCGAAGCGCAGCCCGCCGAAGGCGGCTCGTAAGGTGTGAATCCGGTATTCGTCGCGTATTGCCCACCCTGAATCCGGGCTTCCGCGAACGTGTGGAGCGTAGGTCCTCAGATCGGGCTGGATCTGAGGACCTACGCTCCACACGTTGCCGCATGAGCTTACAAGGCCGGGTGATAAAGAGGTCATAAGTGGAATATCCGGCAGCTCTACCGCCGGGCCTGGCTAGTGACTTGGATGGCCGAGGTCGGCGCTCCGAAAGCCCAATCTCCTGGGAAGGCTGGCGTAGGCCGGACTCGCTGACGCCCAGCAGTTACTGCGGCCGCCCATCCTGGGGCTGCTCCTCCGGCGGCCGCTCAACCTGAGGCCGCTCAACCTGAGGCCGCTCCTCCTGCGACCGCTCAACCTGGGCCGCTCATCCGGAGGCCGCTCATCCTGGGGCCGCTCATCCTGGGGCTGCTCATCCTGGCTAGCCGCCCAGGCGCGTACTCGGTCGGCGTACGCCAGCGCCGCCGCGCGCAGCTCGAGCTCCGGATCGAGCCCTGCTGCCCGCGCGCGGTTCACTAGCGCGAACAGCTCGCGCCCGAGGTCGCCGCCGCCGCCCGGCGCTGCTGCCTGTCCCTCTGCCGCTTCAGCCAGCTCGGCTGGTACTCCGGCGCGCTCAGCCCGGCGCAGCAGCTGGGCAGCGAGCGACAGTGCAGGCTGGCTCAGCGGCACGCCGTCGAGCACGGACCCCGAGCCGCCGAGGCCCACGGCCGCACGCTCCGCCGCTTTGATTGCATCCCAGTTCTGCTTCACCTCGTCCGGCCCGGACACGCTGACGTCACCGAATACGTGCGGGTGGCGCCTGGTGAGCTTGTCGATGATGCCGTCAGCGACATCGTCGATGGTGTACCCGGTGCCATCGAGCCGCTCCTGCGCCACCCTGGCGTGGAAGACGACCTGGAGCAGCACGTCGCCGAGTTCCTCCCGGACGGCAGCCTGGTCACCCGCAGTCAGCGCGTCAACCGCCTCGTACGTCTCCTCCAGCAGATACGGCGTCAGGCTCTCGTGCGTCTGCCTCGCGTCCCACGGGCAGTTGATCCGCAGCGTGTTCATCACCCGCACGAGCTCGAGCAGGCGCGAACCTAGCTCCGGGTCGGCCGCGGGACTGCGTTCGGGCTCGGTCACGGGATTATTCATCCTCTGTTACCGCGCGTCAGCAGGGCGGGTTGACCAGGGGCTTGCTAGTCGAGGGCGACGGCACTGGGTCGGCGGCCAGTTTCGGCGCACCGGGCACCACCGAGTAGGTGTGATAGTCGAAGATGCCAAACTGCGGATTCACCTGCACGTCGAGGCTCTTCGCCGCCACGCACTGGGCGTGGGCGACCTGGTCCTGCAGCTTCGCGGACGCGCTAGTCGGCGGCTTGCCGCCGTTCAACCTGCTCTCGAGCGTCGACAGGATCGCGAAGTACCGGGCAAGCTGCGGCAGTAGGTCGGGCGGCACCGCGCCGGCAGCGGAGACATAATCCGGCAGCGTGACCTTGGCCTGGCTGGCCTGGGCGTTAAGGTTCGCGCTCTGCGCGTTGGTCTCCGCCGGCGTGACGTAGATGCGCTGCTGCTGCGAGATCTTGTCGAAGATCCGGAACAGGATCAGCCAGCTCAGTACCTGCTGTGCCTCCTGGCCCTCAGGCCGCTCCGGCTTGATGCCTTTGGCGTGATCCGTCTGGTAAGCGGCGCTGAGGTTGGCCACCTGATTAGTCAGTGTGTCCGATGTGATTCGGCTGTTGCCGGTGATCGCGGCAGCACCGAGCTGGACTGTGCCGCACGCCGAAACCGCTAGGCCGGCGACGACCAGCGCGGCCGCCGCCCGCACTGAAGTGCGGGCACGCTGCGCACGGAGTCGCGGCGTACGGAGCGGCCGCGTACGGAGCGGCCGCGCACGGAGCCACTGCGCACTTCGTCGCAGCGCACCGAGCCGATCAACATGGGGCCATGCCACACCGAGTCGCTCAACACGGGGCCACGCCACACCGAGCCGCCCGCTGTGCTTCCTGGTCACGCCAGGTTCCTCCTCATGCTGAGCGCTCCGGACCGGCTCCGGCTGCGCCACTCCCGTCGGATTCACCGCCGCCCGGTGAGGTGCCATCAGGCGACAGGCCGTCGAGCACCGACCCTATAAGTTCCTCGCACCACGCCAGCATTTCCTGATCGCGCAGCGGGGGGGCACCGAGCGAGATGGTCTGGCCAGTGCCCGCACGGACGCTGCCACCGCGCGCACCAGGCACTGCCTTCGGCACCGGTACGAGCATGTTACTGACGGCTGGTTTGAGCACGGTCCCCGGGTACAGCCGCTGTACCCGGACTTGTCGGGACTCGGGCAGGTCGACTGGCGAGAACCTGATCTTGCTGCCCTGGAGCGTGATGTCTGTCAGCCCAGCCTGCCGGGCGACGGCACGGAGCCGCGCGACCGCGAGCAGGTTCTCCACCTGCGGCGGAACGGCGCCGAAGCGATCAGTCAGCTCGTCCCTGACGGCCGGTATGTCGATCACGTTGTCGATCGATGCGATCCGCGTATAGGCCTCAAGCCGCAGCCTCTCGCCCGCGATGTACTCGTGCGGGATGTGCGCGTCTACCGGCAGCTCGATCCGGACCTCGGCCCGCTCGGCCGGGCCGTCGCCCCGCAGTTCCCTGACCGCCTCCCCGATCATCTTCACGTACAGGTCGAACCCGACGGCGGCGATGTGCCCGGACTGCTCGCCGCCGAGCAGGTTGCCCGCGCCGCGGATCTCCAGGTCCTTCATCGCGATGTGCAGCCCGGCCCCGATCCCGGTGTGCTGCTGAAGCGTCGCCAGCCGCTCGTGCGCGGTCTCGGTCAGCGGCTTCTCCGGCGGGTACAGGAAGTAGGCGTAGCCCCGCTCCCGGCCACGGCCGACCCGGCCACGCAGCTGGTGCAGGTCAGGCAGCCCGTACGCCTCAGCGCGGTCGACGATCAGCGTGTTCGCGTTCGGGATGTCCAGCCCGGACTCCACGATGGTGGTCGAGACCAGGACGTCGAACTCCCGGTCGATGAACCCGCTCATCACCTTCTCCAAGGTGTGCTCGTTCATCTGGCCATGGCCGACCCCGATCCTGGCCTCCGGCACCAACTCGGCCACCCTGGCCGCGACCTTGTTGATCGAGGACACCCGGTTATGAACGAAGAACACCTGGCCGTCACGCAGCAGCTCGCGACGGATTGCGGCCGCTATCTGCCGTTCGTCATAGGGCGCGACCGACGTCAGCACCGGATGGCGCTCTTCGGGCGGTGTCAGGATCGTGGACATCTCCCGGATTCCGGAGATTCCCATCTCCAGCGTCCGCGGGATCGGCGTCGCCGACATGGCGAGCACGTCGACCTCAGTGCGCAGCTGCTTGAGGTACTCCTTGTGCTCGACGCCGAAGCGCTGCTCCTCATCGATGATCAGCAGGCCCAGCCGGGCGAACCGGACCTCCGGCGACAGCAGCCGGTGGGTGCCGATCACGATGTCGACCTTGCCAGAGGCCAGGCCGTCGAGGGTCTCGGCGACTTCGGCCGTCGACTGAAATCGCGACATCGCCCGAACACTGACCGGGAACGGCGCGTACCGCTCGCTGAACGTCACGAAGTGCTGCGCCGACAGCAAGGTGGTCGGCACCAGCACGGCCACCTGCATGCCGTCCTGCACGGCCTTGAACGCGGCCCGCACGGCGATCTCGGTCTTGCCGTAGCCGACGTCGCCGCAGATCAGCCGGTCCATCGGCACGGCGCGCTCCATGTCAACCTTGACCTCGTCGACGGCCGCGAGCTGGTCCGGCGTCTCCACATACGGGAACGCATCTTCTAGCTCGCGCTGCCAGGGCGTGTCGGGCCCGAACTGGTGCCCCGGCGATGCCATCCGGGCCTGGTACAGCCGGATCAGGCCAGCGGCGATATCGCGGACTGCGTTGCGGGCGCGACCCTTGGCCTTTGCCCAGTCAGCGCCGCCGAGCCGATGCAGGGTCGGCGCCTCGCCGCCGGTGTACCTGGTCACCTCGTCGAGCTGATCGGTTGGCAAGTAGAGCCGGTCCGGCGGCTGGCCCCGCTTGCTCGGCGCGTACTCGATCACCAGGTAATCCCTGGTCGCGCCTTGCACGGTGCGACTGGTCATCTCCACGTACCTGCCGACGCCATGCTGCTCATGCACGATGTAGTCGCCGGGCGTTAGCTGGAGCGGATCGATGCCGCCCCGGCGACGACTCGGCATGCGATGCGACTGGCGGGTCCCTGTCCTGGTCCCGGCCAGGTCCTGCTCGGCGAGCACGACCAGCCGGACCGCGGACCAAACGAACCCGGACTCCAGCAGCCCCGTCGTTACGTGCGCGAGGCCGGTCTCGGGCTGCTCGGTCAGGTCACCGTCCCTGGCGCCCAGGCCGTCACCGCGCAGCAGCTCAGCCAGCCGCCTGGCAGGTCCGTGGCCCTCGGTAACAAGCACCACTCGCCAGTCCTCAGCCAGCCAGCGGCGAATGTCGCCGAGCGCCCGGTTCGTGTCACCGCGGTAGCCGGGCGCAGGCTCTGCGGATACTAGGAACGGGGCCGGCTCCCCCTCACCGCCGTCAGCCTCCTCGCCGTCATCTGAGCCCGTGGCCTGGCTCGCCGCAAACGGAGTGACGGTCCACCAGGGCAGCTCCGCCGCTGCCGCGGCCGCGCGGGCCTCGGCGATCGGCCTGATCGCGGCCTCCCCGAGATCGATGGGGACCTGGCCGCCAGCCGCCGCGCCTACCCAGGAGGCCTCGAGGAATTCCTGACTGGTCCACACCAGGTCAGCGGCACGCGCGCGGATGCGCTCCGGATCGCAGGCGACGATCTTGCTGCCTCGAGGCAGGTAGTCGAGCAACAGCTCCATCCGGTCGGTCAGAGCTGGGGCAAGCGCCTCCATGCCCTCGACCGTGATGCCTTCGGCCATCTTGCCGAGGATGTCCTGCAGACCTGGCCACTCGGCCGCGAGCTGGCGCGCCCGGTCGCGGACGGCAGGCGTCAGCAGCAGCTCACGGCACGGCGGCGCCCAGAGCCCACCGTCAGCGGCGGCGAGGCTGCGCTGGTCGGCAGCCTTGAAGTAGCGGATCTCCTCCACCTCGTCGCCCCAGAACTCCACCCGGAGCGGGTGCTCCTCCGTGGGCGGGAACACGTCGAGCAAGCCGCCGCGCACGGCGATCTCGCCGCGCCGCTCGACCATCTCGACGCGCGAATAGCCGATGTCCACCAGTTGCGCGATGGTGTCGTCCATGCTCGCGCTCTGGCCAGCCGCCAGCTTGACCGGCGGCAGCTCGCCGAGGCCGCTGACCATCGGCTGAAGCAGACTGCGGACCGGGGTCGTCACCACCTGGAGCGGCCCCGACCGCACGTCGGACGGATCGGGGTGAGCCAGGCGGCGCAAGACCGCGAGCCGCTGGCCGGAGGTGTCCGACCGAGGTGACAGCCGCTCATGCGGCAGCGTCTCCCAGGCCGGGAAGTAGCCGATTTGATCCTCCCCGAGCAGCGACCCGAGCGCGGCCGCGAGTTCCTCCGCCTCGCGTGCGGTCGCGGTCACCGCGAGGGTCACTGTGTTATGGGTCGCTGACTTGTTATGGGGCGCTGAGTTGCCCGGACTGGATCTGTCCGGGCGGCCGACGCCAGCTAGCGCGGCAACAAGCAGCGGTCGGAGCGAGACGGGCGCGATCAGATCGCCGCCGAGCGCTGGCAGCTCGGCAGCCTGGTCCAGCGCGCGGCGTAGATCGGGGTCAGCAGTGATGACAGGCAGGAGACCGGAGAGGCTCATTGCGTCCCTACGTAGGCAGCACGAAAGGCCCGCTCCGATTGGCAACGGGCTGCTGGCGCTGGCCAGCAGGCCGGTGCGGCAGCACGGCGGCGGGATGTTCCTAGCTTACGGCCCCGCGCCCCGGCACCTGGCCACAACCGGCGGCTGTGAGGCTTGCTGCTGCGAGGCACGCGGTGTCTTCGGCAATGAAATCAGACACAGAGAGTATTCGAACCACTACGCTAAGGCATCGTGGCACGAGTTGACGGGTTGGCAGGCCTGGACGACGCTGCCCCTGGGGGCTCTGGCTCGCATGGCAGGCACAGAGCAGCATCCTCGGGCAGTCGCCGGGTAGCGCCGGCACACTATGACGGCGTCGTGGTCACGGACCAGGACGACGTCTTCACGAGGTTCGCCGCCGACTACGCGGCCGAGCATCCCGGCCGCGCGATCGCGTTCCTCCAGGCAGGCTGCGTGACGGCCGGACCCGAGCTGGATGTGGCCGCGCTGGTCAAAGCAGCGCCTGATCTAGCCATCAGCCGCGTCGACGAGGATAACCCGATGGTGCGCGCCGCCGCGGCTGGGCGGCGAGAGCTGAGCGCGGCGGTGTTTGCTGAACTCAGGACGCTGACGCTGGCACCGCGCTCAGTCGACCTGATCCAGTGCTCGCTGCTGCTGCACCGCATCCGCAACGCCGAGCTTGTCCTCGACCGCCTGGTCGGAGCGCTGCGGCCGGGCGGACTGTTGTTTCTCCGGACAGCCGATCGGGACACAGCTGCCGCCTTCCTCGACCGCAAGCTGCCGCAATTCGCGCGTGAGCTCGCGTGGCAGGCGGCGCAGCCGGGCGAGGCGGGCCCGTTCCCAGCCTGCTACGAGCCGATCGCGTCTGCACGCGGCATCGAGGCGTTCGTAGTCAGGCACGGTCTGGCGATCGCAAACCGCCAGGCCTGTATTGCCCAGGGCGGCCCAGGCCGGGCCAACCTGCTGCTGACGGCGCAGCGCCTGGTTAGACGGCTGTCCCGTGGCCGCCTGGTCGCTGACTATGACGAGCTGCGGTACGTCATCCGCAAGCCCGAGGACCGGTACGCCCGAGTCCTGTCCGAGTAGCCGCTCAGCGCAGCATCTCAGTATCCGCGTCCTCGCAGCTAGCGGGTGCGTACCGCGCGCCCGCGTGTAACCTCAGGCATGCCAGGCCCCGCTCCGGCTCGGGCCGACCTGATGAGCGCGCTGTTGGAGGCGATTGTGACCGCTGAGGCTGAGGCCGTATCCCCAGCCGAGCTCAGCTCACTGCCGACCTGCACGCTCAGCGCCGCCCAGCTGGGCGATCTTGAGCTGCTGCTGTCCGGCGCGCTCGCACCGCTCACCGGCTTCATGACGGTCGCGGACACAACCGCCGTAGAGGACAGTTGGCGGCTGGTAGACGGCACCCCGTTCCCGGTCCCGATAACGCTGGACGTGCCAGACAGTTTCCAGCCTGCGGAAGGGGCGCCGGACCGGATCTTGCTGGCCGATCCGGAAGGCACGCCCCTCGCCGTCATGACGATCGAGGAGCGGACCGCGCTGAGCAGCCGGGCGGGCGAGCAAGATGGCGGCCTGGTGCGGCTGGCCGGTCCGGTATCTGCGAACCGGCCGCCCGAGCACGGGCCGTTCCGCCGGCTGATGCTGAGCCCCGCTGCGGCGAGCGCCCGGCTCGGCGACGGGCCTGTCCTCGCGCTCGCAACCAGGGGACCGCTCACTAGCCGCCAGATCGGCCAGGTCAGGCACCTGGCCGGCCAGCTGAAGGCGCGGGTGCTCATCTTGCCGCTGGTCAGCGGTCACACGGCCGTCGTCAGCTCGCCGCAGGCCCTGATCAGGTCCGTGCTTGCGGCGATGTCAAGCCTGCCTGCCGGCGCGCTGCTCGTCCCGGTGCCGCTGCCGCAGCACCCGGCCGCGCCAGCAGGCGCCGCGGCGCGAGCTCGCGAGCTGACCATGATCGCCCGAGTCGCCGCGGCCTACGGCGCGACGCGGCTGATGGTGGACGGAGCAATCCCGACGGCCGCCGACATTCCAGCCGACGCGGATATGGCGGCCTGTGCACGGATCCCAATGCTGCCGTCTGGTGACTGGGCCTATGACCCGCGCGCAGAAGTGTGGCGGCCGCACGCGCTGATCGAGGCGGGCACAGAGCGAGAAGACCTGTCTGCCGACCAGCTGGGGGACCTGCTCGACGCCGGCAGCGCCATCCCGGACTGGGTCGTCCCGGCGGCGGTCGCGCGTGAGCTGCGCCGGGTGCGCAAGCCACGCTCTGAACGCGGGCTGGTGCTGTTCCTGACCGGCCTGTCCGGCTCGGGCAAGTCGACGATCGCCAGAGACCTGGCCGACGTGCTTGCCGAGCGCAGCGACCGGCAGGTGTCGCTGCTGGACGGCGATCTAGTGCGCCAACTGCTGTCGGCGGGCTTGTCGTTCTCGCGCGCCGACCGCGATCTCAACATTGCCAGGATCGGCTTCGTCGCTGCCGAGATCGCCCGCCACGGAGGCATCGCGATCTGCGCGCCGATCGCGCCGTTCGCCGCGGCTCGCGCGCAGGTGCGGCGGATGGTGAGCGAGGTCGGCGATTTCTTCCTTATCTATGTGGCGACGCCGATCGAGGTCTGCGAGGCGCGAGACCGCAAGGGCTGGTACGCCAAGGCGCGGGCTGGCGTGATCGGCCAGTTCACTGGTGTGTCGGATCCGTATGAGGAGCCGACGGACGCCGAGCTGGTCGTCGACACATCGGTGATGAGTCGGCCCGAGGCCGTGCAGGCGGTTCTCCAGATGCTGACGTCGGGCGGCTGGCTAGCTGAGCAGCCCGCTATCGGGCGCTGACGGTTCAGCCGACTGCTTGGTCGACTGCCCGGTGCCCTGCTCAGTCGACGTCGACGTCCTCTGCCTTCGTGCCCTCGTCAAGCCGGGACTGGAAGCCATCGATCTTGCCCGTCAGCGAGGTCGACATCCTGTCGCGGAGCTTGGACAGTACCGGCAGGCTGATGATCGAACTAACGACAAGCGCAATGACGACCAACATGATGCCGCGTACCCCGAACAGTGCAAGCACCAGCGCGGCCGCGAAGAACAGCAGCAGCCGCAGCAGCGTGTAGGCGAGTGTCGCGCGCATGATGGTTCGAGATTAGTGCACGTCCGCACGTGATGAACGGCCGGCTCGGCCAGCTGGCTCGGTTGCAGTTGCTTACTGCGGCTGGCGGCGGCCTGCTGATCGCGACGTGGGGCTTGACTGTGCGCTTGACTGCCCGCTTGACTGTGGAAGACAGACGGAATTTCCCGAATCAAGGGATAAAGCCGCTGTTTGTGGCTAACTTAGCGAGTTTCTGCGACACTTGGGGCAGACCCTCAGGGACCAGGGAGTAGAAAACGATGGACGGCAACAGTGAGCGCCTGCTCACACCGGGGGAAGTAGCCGCACTTTTCCGAGTAGACCCCAAGACTGTTACGCGCTGGGCAGCATCCGGCCGGATCAGCAGTATTCGCACACCGGGCGGGCACCGCCGGTTCCGCGAGACCGAAGTGCGCGAGCTGCTGGACGGCGACGCGACCGCGGCTCAGCCGCGCTGACGCCTTACCGCTGACGCCTTACCGCTGACGCCTTACCGCTGACGCCTTATCGGTGGCGCCCGAGCGCTGACGCCCGAGCGCTGACGCCTGCGCGCTGACGGTTGACCGGTTGACGCGCGATCGCGTGATGCCTGACCGGTCAGGTCAGGCGGTTGCGTCTGAGCCGGTGCCAACTGAGTCGGCGGAGATTCAACGCGCAGCGATTCAGCGGGCAGCGATTCAGCGGGCAGCGACTAACGGTGGCGACTCAGCCGATGGTGCCGACTAAGCGGTCAGCCGGGACCGTGATTCCAGCCGCCGTCGGCGCCGTGGCGCGCGAGGTAGTCGAGGAATTCACGTCGAAGTGATTCGTCGCCGTCCTGCCACCGCTGCCGTCGCACCCGATCATCCTGCTCGGTGATCGCGGTAGCCGCTAGCCGCGCATAGTCCGCGTGGTCGGGCCCGATCTCGACGTAGGCGTCACCGAGCAGCCGGTCGTCGTCGCCGACGGCGTACTCGGGCACCAGCAGGTTGCCGCTTGCTAGCCGGATCACAAACATCGCTGTATGGACCTCATTACATGCCGTACCGCACGTTGAAGTAGAGCATGACATCGAGCGCTGTCCTGTTATCACCGGACAGCATCTCTACTAGGGCAGGCCGCTGGCTCGAGGCGATGGCCGCGAAGGCGTCCGCGAAGAACTCCCGGCGGCCGAGCGAGCTGGCGTGGCGGTGGAACTCGCTGGCGATGTGCGGCAGGCAGCGCCCGTAGAGGGTGCGGAAGTCCGTCGAGTCCGATTGCCACTCGCCCGCTGCTCCGTCTATGTCATCGAGCGCATGCCCGACCTCGTGACACATCACGTCGGGCGTAGGTGACGGGCGCGAGCCCACGACGATTTTCCGCTCGCCGTAAGCGCCGGCACACGCATCCCAGGTCGCTCGCCCGGATGGCAACGGCACCCCCGCGAGCTCGCCCATGTGATCAAGGTCAGGCACGCCACCGGATCCCACGTGAATCGCGTCCAGCCCGGCCGCCAGCTTCTCCTTGATGAGCAGGGGCAGCGCTGCCAGCCGGTTGATCGCCGTGACCGCTTCGGCGGCCGGCTCTGCGTCCGCCGCCCACTCCCGGACCAGTACGTCTTCGAGGCAGCCGCAGTTGCGCTGGCCCGCCGCCGACCTGCCAGGCCGTGCAGTCGCATACCACGGCTGCGCGTCCGCAGTCCCGGCTGCTTCGCGCAGTGCGCCGGCCTGCCTGGACGAAGCCGGACTCGGCGCGACGGCAGCCGCGGCTGCCTGTCCTGCCTCCGGCGCTACCCGGATCGCCGCCCTGGCTGCGCCCCGCGCTGATCCTGGCGCTTGAGTGCTTGTCGCATGACGTGCCGGACCTCGAGCAGTGGTGCCGCTTGAAGCGGGGCTATCGCGCATCGGCCAGCCATTCTGACCCGCAGACGCCCGGTCCTGAGCTGTCGTCAGCTCGGGCTCTATCTGCGCCCGAACGCGGCCCGATTTGCGATGACTGCCGCGAGCGCCGCGTGGATGCGCTGCGGGCTGCTTCGATTGTTGTGCGTCAGGCTGCTTCGATTGTTGCGCGTCAGGCTGCCTCGACTGTTGCGCGGTGACCTGGCCGCCGGCCTCGGTCGGCGGCTGCGCGCGCTGATCACGCCCCGGCCACCAGGCGCGACCGCGAAATAACCGAAGCCGCATGGCGTCAACTCCCGATGTGCGCAATCTCACGGGCGGGTGCTGGCCCGCCCGATGGCGTCAGGTTATGGCACGGTTCGGCGCTCTGTCAGCCGGATGTAACCGAACGTCACCGGTAGAGCGTCTGCCTGCCTGCCCGCGCCGAAGCGGCTGCCAGGACACTCCCCGTGGTCGAGCCGGACAGATGTTGCATTTTATGACCGAGCATCCGGTTCCAGACGCTAGGCTGCGATCCATGTGGCTGGCTTGTGCACTAATTATCCTGCTTACGGTCGGATTCGTGCTGCCGTGCATGCTCGACGTCACGACCACGCCCGACTCGGAATTCACCACGTTCAGCAAGGGGACGTGGTTGCTGATCGTCGGTGCTTTCTGGGTGTTCGGCGCCGTCGCGTGGCTCGTCGTCGGCCGACCGCAGCGGCCGGGTTTCCTGCGCCTTTCCAGCCCTTATCCGGCCGGCGGCTACGGTCCGGCCGAGTCCCTGCTCCGGCACCCGGCCGCTCAGGCAGCTGGCGGTTACACCGAGCCCAGCGGCGGAGTCGGCTTCATGACCACGCGCAAGCCGCTCGGGCCCGACGATGACCCCGACTTCCTGCTGGAGCTCGAGCGGCGCATCCGCGAAGGCCGCGACGACTCATTATTGGCCCCCCGCTGAGGTTGGCCGCGGCTGAGTTATTCGCCCGCGTTTGAGACGCCTGAGGCGCCTGACCTAGTCAGTTGTTTGGGCCCGGAGACTCCTGGCGGCTCACCCTTCATGGCTTCGTCGAGTGCAAACCCGGCAAACTGGGACTCAAGATCGCCTAAACCCATGAAGTGTCGCGAGTGAGCCCGGAGCGATACCCGTTAAACGGAACTATTCGCACTTCAGGGCGCTGCTTAGCAGCGGGGCGGCCTCCTCACATGCCCGCGTAAGAGTGCAGGCCGGTGATGAACAGGTTGACCCCGATCACGTTGAATAGCAGGCACGTGAAGCCCGCCAGCTGGATCCAGGCGGCCCGCCGCCCGCGCCAGCCCGCAGTCGCCCTGGCGTGCAGGAACATCGCGTAGACAACCCAGGTAATAAACGACCAGGTCTCCTTGGGGTCCCAGCCCCAGTACCGGCCCCAGGCGTGGTCGGCCCAGATCGCGCCCGCCATCACGCCGAACGTCCAGACCGGGAAGCCGAACAGGATGCTCCGGTAAGACAGCCGGTCCAGGACCGCGGCCCCCGGCAGGTGCTGCACGATGCCCGCCACTGAGGACGGCTGGCCCGCCGCGACGCGCCGCTGGCTCCGGTCCGTGATCAGGTACAGCGTCGTCGCCACCGCGCCGAAGATGAAGAGCCCGATTGCGACGATCATCGCGGTCACGTGGATCGCGATCCAGTACGACTGAAGAGCCGGCACCAGCGAGCCTGCCGGCGTGTACAGGACAGTCAAGTCAATGCCGAGGCCGAACACGATAGGCAGGAGTACGAACACGCCCAGGTAGTACGCCCCGTACCGGATCGACGCGGCTACGAACACTAGCACCGCCATACACGTGAACGCCGCGATGAACTCGTACATGTTGCCCCACGGCACCCGGTCCTCGGCGATGCCGCGCGTGAAGATCGCGCTCACGTGTACCGTGACGCCGACGCAGGTCAGCGCGAAAGCCAGCCGAAGCCAGAAGCCCGACGGCCAGCGACTCGCCGGCTTGCCCGCCACGACGACGGCAGGCGGGCGGCTCCCGCCGATGATCGTGGCTGGCCCCCCCGCACCCGCCGCGGCCGACCCGTTAGCTCCCGCGGTGGCTGACCCGCCAGCTCCCGCGCCGACTAGCTCGGGCACGGCGACTTCAGCCGGTTCGCTCGCCGCAGCAAGCAGGCGGTGCTTCGCGAATGCGAAGTCGCATGCGTAGCACAGCATCGCGATCGCGTAGATGATGACGGTGCTGAGCAGCAGTCCGTTGCTGGTGTCAGCGGCGGCTGTGTTGATGGGCATTGAGACTCACTCTCCGTCCGGGCCGGTCAGCGCCACCTCGTGGCGGTCCGCACCAGCTCCTGCGGTCTCGGCTTCTCCTGCGTCACTATCAGGCACGTCACGGGGCGCGGGCGTCGCGCTGAACGTGCCGGCATGCTCGGCACGCAACAGCTCCGCTAGTTCGGCGAATTCGTTCTCGAACCCGCCAGCTGCATCGGATCTGGCGAGGCCGCCAACACTGACCTGCGTGCTGCCGTCGGCTGTCGCCACCGCCCGGACGAACACGCGGCGCCGGCGCACCAGGAACGACAAGATCAGCCCGGCTAGCGCCGTGAAGCCTGAGATCAGCGCCGGCAGCTGGCCAGGGTCGTAGGTGATGGCCAGGCTGATCCACTGCTGGTAGCCGAGGTAAGTCACGGTGCCAAGGCCATTCGGCAGCTTCATGGACTGGCCTGCGGCCAGCGGCCGGGTCGCCATCTTCAGCTGGTGCAGCTGCTTAGTGTCCAGCTGATAGACCGACTGCGCCTGGCCAGTGTTCATGCCGAGGTTGCCGCTGAAGCCGACCAGGCTCACCCGCGGATTCAGCGCGGCCGGGAACGCAGACTCCAGCGTGCCGCCGACGTCCACCGTGGACGGCAGGAAGACGCCGGCGAAACCAAGCTGAGCTGGTCTCGCATCCGGGATCTTGATCACGCCTTCCGATGTCATCGTGCTCTGGTCCACAGGAATGAAGGGAACGGGGCCGTCCCACCGCACCGTTCCGGTGCCGTCGGTGACCCTGAAGACAGGCGCGTAGCCGTGGCCAATCAAGTAGACGCTGACGCCGTCGACAACGAGAGGGTGGTTGACCCGCAGCATGTAGTGGCGCACAGGCGCGCCCGGCTGCGTCTGATAGCTCAGGCCGGCGTTGTAGGAGAGCGGCTGATCGAGCTCGGGGCCAGAGGAGACGTACTGCGCACGGAAGTTCAGCAGGTTGATCGAAAACGGCTGGAGGTCGCCGGGACCGACCAGGCGGCCGGGCCGGAAGACATCCAGCGCGGTCGGCGTGTTGGCGAAGCCCTGGCCGACGACCAATAGGCGGTTGGCCTTGTAGCCGAAGATCCCGCCGAGCCCGACCGAGAACAACAGGGCGAGCAGCGCTATGTGGAACAGCAGGTTGCCGACTTCGCGCAGGTACCCCTTCTCGGCCGACACCCAGCCGTCGCCAGTGCGCAGCCGGAACCGGCGGCGTCCGAGCAGCCCGGCCGCCGACTCGAGCACGCTATCGGCCGGTCGGTCAGTGCTGTAGCTGGCAGTGGCGGGCAGCCGCGCCAGATTACTCGGCGCCCGCGGCGGGCGCTGCCGGGCCGATCCGACGAGCCGGATCGTTCGGGGCAGCACGCAGCCGGCCAGGGATGCGAACAGCAGCAGATAGATAGCCGCGAACCAGGGCGCCGCGAAGACGCTGAACAGGGACAGCCGGTTGAGGATCGGCGCGAGCGCGGGGTGCGACTGGTAGTACTGGGAGACCGCGGCTGGATCGATGCCCTCCTGGGGCAGGACCGAACCAGGCACGCTAGCGAGCGCGAGCAGGAAAAGCAGGATCAGCGCGGTGCGCATCGAGGTGAGCTGGCGCCACGCCCACCGCAGCGAGCCGGCGAAGCCGAGCCTGGCGCTGCGGCTCCGCTCTGTCGCGGGCGCCGCCTGGCTCGTCATCGAGTCTTCCTCGGCTGCTCTCATGCGCGCTGGCCGATCACCTTGCTGATAAGGGCCTGGAGCTGGGCATAGCTAGATGCGCCAAAGATGCGCGCTGCGATCCTGCCGCTCCGGTCAATGACCAGAGTGGTCGGGATCGCGGCCGGAGGCACTGTGCTATGGAACTCCAGCGCGATCTCGTCGCCGGGATCGTTCAGGCTCGGATAGCCGACATTGAATGTTTGCATGAACGCCTGGGCACTATCGGGCTGATCCCTGATGTCGACGCCCACGAACCTGACGTGCTTCGGAGCCAGGTTCCGCGCCAGCTGAGCGAGCGCCGGAGCCTCGGCGCGGCACGGCGCGCACCAGGAACCCCAGAAGTTGAGGACGATCGTGTCACCGCGGTACCTGGCCAGGCTGAGTTCCTGACCGCTGATGGTCGCGCCGGATACCGCCGGCGCTTGCGGTCTGTCGCCCACCGGGTAGTAGGTCGATTCGTAGCTGTGGCTGACGAAGCTCTGGCCGCTGCTGCCCGGCGTATTCGCCGCGATGTCACCACCCTCGCACCCGGCGGCGCCCGCCGCCACGAGCGCCACCACGGCTGCACTTAGTGCAGACCGGACGGGGGCGGGCAGGCGGGACACGCAGAAGATCTCCTACAGGCAGTAGTACAGGGGCCCTATTGTGCCGGACTATGTGCCGCCGCGTGACGGCGGGCCGGCGATTAGCTAGGCGCCCGCCACCTGGCGCCTGCCCTCGCCGGACGGCGTCGCATAGCTGATCCTGGTCACCTTGCCGTTGACGAAGGTCAGGCTGGTGACGCTGCCAAGCGCGCATTCCCGCCGCCGCGGGTCATGCCAGAGCCGACGGCCTTCGACCGAGCGACGCGCTACCCAGATAGGCAGCTGGTGGCTGACGCATACGGCCTCGTGCCCGTCCGCCGCTCTGGCGGCATCGCCAACCGCCGCTAGCACGCGCAGAGCTACCTCCTGATACGGCTCACCCCAGGACGGCCGGAACGGGTTCCGCAGATGCACCCAGTGCTTCGGCTGGCGCAAAGCACCGTCGCCAACCCCGAATCGCATCCCTTCGAAGTGATTCCACGGCTCGATCAGCCGGTCATCGACCTCGACCGGCAGGCCGAGCTCGGCTGCGATGGGCTCAGCGGTTTCCAGGGCTCGCTCGAGCGGTGACGACCGCAGCACCGTGATGTCCCGGCCGACGAGGAAGTCGGCGGCCGCCTTCGCCATCATGCGGCCGGCCTCAGACAAGTGATATCCGGGAATGCGGCCGTACAGCACACCACGGGGGTTATCTACCTCGCCGTGGCGGACGAGGTGAACGGTGGCGGTTGGACGGCCCGCTAGCTCGTCATCGGATGCGCTCA
>CAWKKA010000014.1:0-259187 GCA_963850105.1 uncultured Actinomycetota bacterium | reverse complement strand
GCACCAAGCTTCAGCTCTCCTTCAAGTACGAAAACGAGCACTGATCCCGGACCAGCGTCTGCTTCAGAAGAGGCCGAGGTTGGGAAGTATCTTCGAGGCGGCGTCGATCAGCTCGGTGGCGGCACGGGTTCCGTCGGCGGTCTCCGCGACACTGGCTCTGTCGGCTGGGTCCAGCGGGTACTCCAGTTCGTTGCGTCGGCGTCGCAGGGCGCCGAACGGCCGCAGGATGGTTCCGAACTGGGCCCTCACGGACTCTTCGACCGCATAGTGGCCGCCGGATGTCGTAGGACGCAGGCCTTGCTGTGCGAGCAGACCTGTGCACGCTTGTCGTGCCGCGTCGTAGGCGAGGACGAATGCACTGTCCGGGCTGGCCTGCTCGATAGCGCGTGCGGCGGCTATTGTTTCGCGGGCGCGGTCGAGCCAAGGCGTGCCGTCGGCGTGAGCGCCCCGAACCCGCTCTAGACGCCGTTCCTCCAGAAGACGCTCGATGACGGCGGCGCCGGGCGTCCAGCCGGTCACGAATCACCTTCGTCAGGCGGTCCGATGATCCAGACCAGGGGCGCGGACCGGATCTGCTGGATGAGCGCGTCCGAGGCGGCAGCCCAGCGGCCTGGGCTGGAGATCGTCACGTTGACCGGGAAGCCGACCCGTTGCTCGGCCCGGTCCGCGGCGTCGTAGACGTCCTGCCGGGATGGCTCGCCAATGACGAGAACATCGACGTCTGCCGGAGCCGGGCCAGGGATGCGGTTGTAGCGCGCTGCCGACGATCCGTAGATCGCAACGCCAGTAGAGGGAATGTCAGCGAACTCTTCCCCGATTACGATGTGCGGCCCGAATGCTAGGGTCAGCAAGTCGGTGAGGGACCGGGCGTACCGGCTCTTCGGGTTGGCAGAGACCTCCCTGGTCCGGCCGGCCCGTCGCTCGGTGATCAGGCCGACCGCCAGGAAACGATTCACCTCGCGCTGCACGGTAGTAAGGGGAACGCCCAGCTTCTCCGAAAGCTCGGTAATGCTGTACTCAGTCCCCGGGTGCAACAGAAGCAGCGTCAGCAGTTCGGCCTGGTGCTGGGATCGCAGGATCGGCATGAGAGCTGGCGCCTCAGCGCGCATAGATGGAAGATATCACCCATCTAAGGGAAGGGTCAAGGAGCACGGCCGGGAGCGCGGCTTTGGCCTGGAGCCCGAGATCCGCAGCGTACGCCTGCCGGAGAAAAGGGACTGCTGGCTGACGCGCGCACGGCGGCGCAGCCGTCGCCGCGCTGGCCGAAGATCCACTGCCTGGTCAGGCTTCCACCTGGGGAGTAACACCGTCTACGCGCTGGCAGCTACCGAGTCGTCTACATCGTCGAGGCAGATCTCATCACTGTCATGTTCCTGGCTGGGCGTCGCCTGATGTCGCCCGCGATCGCTCGGTGACTGCGCACGTTGGCTCCCACTTTGGCTCCCACAGTCGCTCAGTGACTGTGCACATTGGCTCCCGCTCTGACTCTCGAACTTGAGTTCTTGCCTGGGCATCAGCGCAGAGAACCGCCCTCGCCCTTACTTCGAAGGGGTTGCCTCTATCGGCTGCCGAACAATGCCCTCCCTTGCCACTGGGGATCGTGACGTTCCAAGGGTGTGCTGCGCTGACTGCCTAATGCACGGACATGCCGAATAGCGCACGTTGCCCAGGCGCATGCTTATGCACTGCACGGCATACTCGTGCACGATGTTGACCGACGGCACCGGCGTGAATTAGCTACCGCATGTTCACGCAGGCGGGCGGCGGCGGGCCCGCCGCCTGGTCTGCATGCGCGAGGTTGTTCCGGCGCCGCGCAGGGCGGCAAATGCGATCCTCGCGTTCGGCCCGCCGACGCTACGGCGAGCGCGCAGGTGCCCGCGACGGGAGTCGAACCCGTATTAGTCGGTTTTTAAAGCCGATGCCTCTGCCGTTGGACTACGCGGGCGTCCGAATGCTGCGGATACCGCCTGCGTAACGTGGGCGCTGCCGGGACCGGCCTAGGACACTTCCGCCTGGCATTATTGTGATCGGCCTTGCCGAATCCCATGAATGGACGCTACATCGCGCAACACCATTCTGCGGCCCAATCCGGGAATGCCCTGGGGGGCAGCCTAGCGGCCTGCCAGCCGTAGCCAGTTGCTCGATGTACCGAGGCACGGCCGCTGACATGAGCTAGCTACCGCGTATCTGTCGCCTGCTGTCCGTGCCGATTATCACTTCTGCTATCTAGGTAGACGCCATACTCTCTACCTAGGTAGCGTGTGTTGCATGCCCCGACGCGAAGAGTTCTCGGCCCAGGCATTGTCAGTGCTAGCGGCGCTGTGCGCCAAGCCGCAGGCGTGGCTGCACGGGTACGGGATCGCGAAGGACACGGGACTGAAGTCGGGCAGCCTGTACCCGATCTTGATCAGGCTGGCCGACCGTGGCCTGGTCGAGGCGCGCTGGGAGGAGGAGCAGCCGGCCGGGCGGCCCAGGCGCCACCTGTACCGGCTGACCAGCGAGGGGCTGGCGGCAGCAACGACGGCGCTCGCGGCGGCGTCGGCCGCGGCACGGATGCCCCGGCAGCCGCGGGTGGCGGCGCCCAGGCTGGCCCGGGACCAGTCATGACCGACCGGCTGATCTCGGTGCTGGCCGGGATGCTGCGCCATGCGGCTCGGTTGCTGCCGCCGGGACGGCGGCAGTGGGTCGAGGCGGTGCAGGCCGAGGCCGCCGCGCTGCCCGCGGGGTGGCCACGGCTGGGCTGGCTGGCGGGCGGGTTGTGGCTGGTTGTGAGGGAGGTCAAGATGATGCGCAAGGTCGTGTACTGGCTCGGCGTCTCGGCGGTGACGGCCGCCGCAGCCTGGGTGGTGTGGCTGAGCTGGCGAACTTCTCCGGCAGCCGACGCTCTGACCGTGACCGACCGGGTCCGGGTCCTGGTGGGGGTGGCTGCGCTCGTCGTGCTGCCGTGGGTGGGCCGGCGGCGCGGCTGGTTCGGCCCGGTCGGCCGCAGCATCACGGCGCGGGTGGTGCGGGTGGCAGGCTGTACGGCGGTCTGCGGCCTGGGCGTGACCCTCGTGCGGATGGACAGTCACGTCGGCGCCGGCCCCCATGGCCCGTCCCCGTTTAGCCTGCCGCGCGAGATCGCCGCGCTCGTGGTGCTTGGCGCCGCGCTGGCCGCGCCCGCCGTGGTCAAAGCCAGATGGCCCGATGCCGATGCCAGCATGGGGTGGGCCGCTCCCTCGATGGCGGGTGTCGTCATATTCGCGCTCGTGCCGCTCCAGACGCTCGCGATCGTCTACGCGGCCGGGATCCTCGCCGCGACATCGCGGCGGTCGCCGGTACCAAACGTGTCCCTGGCCGCCGGCACCATCACCGGCCTGGCCGCGGGCCTGGCCACCGGCCTGGCCATTTACGAAGCAGCAGGCGACGATAGCTATGCCTTCCTGCTGCTCCTTGGCCTGGTCGCCACGGTGTTTCTGCTCGCCGCTCTCGCGGGCCTGGCGGCGGCCTGGCGGCTGTCAGGCATTGAGGACCCGCAGGAACTGCGGGCGGCGCGTGTCCGCCAGGGGCTGCTCACGGGCTCTGTGGCCGGGGTTGTCTGCGGCCTTCTGCTCACCGACTTCTTCGTGGCCGGTGTGGTCATGATGGTTATCGGCCCGCTGGCCGGCCTCGGCGGCGGCGCGCTCGGCGGCGCGATCGCGGCTGACCACCCGCGTGAGGCCCGGCCCGACCGCATCAGGGACGTCGGCCTGTTCGTGTTCAAGTCATAACAGCGCAGCCTGCTCCCTCGGCGCGCTGCAGTCTCGCCGACAGAGATGCCGCGTGAGCTCTGGGCGCGATTGCCAGCCTGTCCCACGTACGCCACCCAGCTCTGGGGAGGTACCCGCCATACATTGCATATAGCGCAGGCGATTTTGGCACCGCGCTCCATGGCACCGCCCCTGATAGTCACGTGCCGCCTCCTTGGTTGTCAGAAGGGTCCGGACGTAGTAGCCGCCTCAACATGCTTCGGCATGTTCACTCGGGCCGTTGTTCGCAGCTGATCTCGGCTCAGCAGCAGCGCATAAGCGGAGGCGCTCGCGCTCGACGGCTATAGCTTGTTCACTGCATCCCACGGAGGCTTTGACCGCATCTCAGGACCGATGATCGTGCAGGAGCGCCCCTACCTATCGCCCGAGCGCTTGCATAACTATCCACGTCCGCCGGACAGCGTAAGGTCCGGATCTGCCGCTGTGGGCGTGACAGGCTGGCACCACGGCCAAATCTCAATGCTTGCGTATCGTGGGATGTATATTGCGTGTTATGCAAGCTCCAGCGCCGCCGCTTCTGCCGCTGCTGCGTTCCCGGCTGCAAGCAGAGTTGCTGACACTAGTGCTGCTGACGCCCGGGCGGGAGTGGTCGCTGACTGAGCTGGCAGACAAGACCAGTGCGTCGCTGTCATCGGCCCAGCGGGAAATGGCCAGGGCCGAGGACGCGGGAGTGGTGTCCTCGCGCAGGCTTGGCAATACCAGGCTCGTGACCGCGGCGGACTCGCCGATAACTGGCCCGCTGACTGAACTGCTGCTCCGGTCGTTCGGCCCCCGCCAGGTAATTGCCGAACAACTCGCCGGCCTGCCAGGCATCGAGACGGCCTTCCTTTTCGGGTCGTGGGCGGCTCGCTACGCGGGGCATGCAGGCCGGGCACCGGCAGACATCGACGTGCTGGTCATCGGCCACCCAGACCGTGACCAGCTGGACGACGCTGCGCAACGAGCCGGGTCCAGGCTGGCAAGAGAAGTCAATGTAACGGTGCGCTCGCCACAGTGGTGGCGTGGCGGCGGCGATGGCTTCCACACCGAGGTAACCGCACGGCCTCTCATCCCGGTGTTCCCCGATGGCGGGCAGCAATGACCTGGCAGCCAGGCCGCGCCCGGATTGCCGAACTGCTGGAAGCAGGAGAGCTTCAGCAGGTGACCGCCGACCGGGCGATGGCGCAGCTGCTGCTTGACGACGCTCGGCGCCACCTGGCATCAGCGGCCGCGGCGTCAGCATCCGGTGATCTGTCGGGCGCGTATCTACTGGCTTATGACGCGCTGCGCAAGAGCGCTGCCAGCCTGCTCGCGGTCCAAGGGCTACGGGCTACCAGCCGCGGCGGCCATATCGCCATCCAGGAAGCAGTCGTGGCGCAGTTTGGCTCGACCGTGCGCGTCTTCCGGTCGTTCAGCCGCATCCGCCGGTCCCGCAACGGCTTTGAGTATCCCAGCACCGTGACGCCCGGCCCGTCCGCAGATGACGTGACCGACGCGATCACGATCGCCACCCAGACTCGCGACGCAGCCGCGACGATCCTTGAGCAGGACCTGCTGACCGTGGTAGCGGCGCGCGGCGGACTGCCGCTCGGCCACCGTTCGAATCGGCGACGCACGACCAGTTGGGAGGGAGCCAAAGTGGGAGCCAACATGCACAGATACGGAGCCACGTCAGGCGACGTCAGGCCAGCGTTGTCCCAGGTGAACGCTGCGCGGGGCGACGTCAGGCTACGTCTAGCGGCGGGCCGGAGCTGATTTGGGAGCAGGAGACCGCGGGTTCGAATCCCGCCATCCCGACTGGTAAGAATGATTTTCCGAATTTAGAATCTAATGCGGAAAGCCACTGCGGGAGCCGTATGTTCCTGGCTGGGCGTCGCCTGATGTCGCCCGCGATCGCTCGGTGACTGCGCACGTTGGCTCCCACTTTGGCTCCCACAGTCGCTCAGTGACTGTGCACATTGGCTCCCGCTCTGACTCTCGAACTTGAGTTCTTGCCCGGGCATCAGCGCAGAGAACCGCCAACTCGCCCTTACTTCGAAGGGGTTGCCGCTATCGGCTGCCGAACGATGCCCTCCCTTGCCACTGGGGATCGTGACGTTCCAAGGGTGTGCTGCGCTGACTGCCTAATGCACGGACATGCCGAGATGCGGACACTCCCAACAACGCGTCCGGCGGCGCGGCTCTGCTCCCGGCCCAAAGACGTTGTCTTGCACCCGCCGCCGTTGCCGACAGCTCACCTGAGCGCATCAGGGCCCGCATGCGCCAAGTCGGTTTTTTGGGACCTCGAGTCAGGGCCTCAGCACGCCTTCGTGAGGGCGCCGCCGCCACAGGACGAACCGATAGATACCGAAGCCGCACCCGGTAGGACCGGACCGTGTGCTGTCTCGCTGAGAACCGCTATCTTGGAGCATGGGCGAGTTGCCACGTGGTGCCATTTAAGACATCCTGGTCAGGCGCTACGGCGGTTTCCGAGCTGAAGCCCGCGGAGCGGGCGCCGGGCCGGGTAGACGGAGTTCAGTTGGTTGCACTGGCCGTGCGCCAGGCGAGGACAGGCCATGGCCGACCTGAAAGACAGCCCGAGGCGCGTGCCGCTGCTTCGACGGTCGGCCAGGACTCGGCGCTGGCTGATCCTGGTGGCGGGCGCGGCGGCCGTCGTGGTCGTCCTTGCGGTCGTGATGGTGGGGTTCGGGTTCGGGTTCATCGGCCGCGCGTCGGCGCCGACCGGGCCTACTGCGCTCATGACACCCTCGGTAGCGAAGAACCTGCCGCGCTACTACGTGGTCGCGTTCCAGCGCTACACCAACGCCGGCCACACGATCAGGATCTACGCGGTCGTGCACGACACCGAGACAGGCGCAGCGCTCGCGACGGTGCGCGTACCGAGACTGATACCGGATGGCGGCGGGGCCGATCCCACCATCAGCGGGGCGGCCGATGACCGGACCTTTGTGCTCATGGAGGGCACCGAGTCCGCCGTCCACGACGTGGTGTGGTGCTTTCTGCTGCGCGTCGCCGCCAACGGCCGCTCCGTTAAGGTCACCAAGGTTCCGATCAGCTTTCCGTCGTCGATGGCGATCGATGACACGGCGCTGTCGCCCGACGGCACCAGGCTGGCGATGGACGCCCAGTGGTCCTGCGGTAAGACGCGCTGCGCCGGAGCCGGGATCAGGGTCGTGGACCTGGCAACCGGCAACGTCAGGAGCTGGACGACACAAGCCAACGGCCACCCGGTCAGAGTGTCGTGGGCTGGCAATGACCAGCTGGCATTCGAGTGGCAGACGGGCCTTATCCACCCGCCCTCCGGGCAGCACACCGGTTACCGCCTGATCGGTGTGCGCGGCGCGGGCAGCAATCTGCTGGCCGGGCCAGCCATCGCCTCGCCGGCCGCCACGCCGAACTACGGCGTCCAGGCGGCGCTCGTGACGCCCGACGGCAAGGACGTCATCACGTCCGAAGAGCAGAACTTCCGCACCTGGACTGGGCGTGTGGACATCGTCGCGCGGGTCATCGAGCTGTCGGCCAGGACTGGCCGTACGCTGCGCGTGCTGTACACGACGGCCGTGGACCACGCAACGACCGGGGTCAGTGGCGATGCCATCACGCTAGACGGGGAATGCAACGTCATCGCGCTCGGACCAGATGCAACTAGCCCACTGGTCGACTGCTTCTCCTTCGGAGTTCTCGCGCACCGCACGCTGGTGACCTTGCCGGGCGTCCCCGGCGAGGTCACCGGCGTGCCAGGTGACGGGCTCCCGGACTCAGGCGGCATCGCATGGTGAGGCCATGACGGTGCCCAGGATCAAGCTGGCTGCGGCAAACGCCGAAGCTAGCCGCTTCGGTGCGACATTGACCGGATTCACTGATTCGGATCCGCGTCGCTTACACGGCTCAGTACTCCCCGTGGCGGGCAGATTCCAGCCGCCAAACCGGACGAGCGCCAGATCGCCTCCGACAGGGCCCCGAATGCCTACCCCAGCTCCGATCGGCAGTGACGGCGCGGCCCTGGCCGGTGTCGAATACCCGCGCCCCGGGCGGCCAGCTTCGCAGGCACCTCAATCACCCGCTCCCCGGGCGGCCTGCCGCCGCTGCGCCAGCGGCCTGCCGATGCTGTAGGCGCCCTCCACCGCCCATACCCGGTCCGGCCACTGCGCCGCCTACCGCAGAAGCAGCCGGTAGCCGCTGTTGTCGGTCGGGAAGGACCCGGTCGCGCGCGGGTTTTCCCGGCTGTCCCTGGCCCCGAATGTCACTGATTTCTTATGCGGATCAACGCCGATGACCAACCGGTCCACGCCCGGCCCCTCGCTTGCAAAGTGACTGTTCAGCGAGGACGGGCAACGCCCAGCAACACCTGCGGGCAGCTGCTAGAGAAAGCGTCCGACCGGGCACCTTCACCCGAGCCTGCGCCGGCCCGGGCCGTTTTGGAAAACACAAGTAGCCGCGGACGGGTTCGGCCGTGCCCGTCTGCGGGTCTGCGTGTTTCCGCGGAAACATCTTCTCGTGCACGTCGGCCCGAGCCACCACCACTCTCGCAGGTTCAGGTATAGACCCCATTCCAGTAGCCATCGACCGTCACCAGGATGCGACCAGGGAACTCCGACTTCAGGCCAGCCCAACGACCATGGACAGCTGCAAGAGACTCCTGGAGAGCGAGGCCGAACTCGTCCTGAGTGGCAGCTATGGCCTGAATCCTCTCGCCTCGATAGAGGTGGTCATCCATCCGACGCCACCCGCTGTCCTCGTGCTCCACAAGCCCATAGTGACCGATCTGCGCCGACCGCAACGACGCTGTGGCAGCACCTCACAATGCCGCGTCGCAGCTTCTCGAGCGTCAGGATCTGCCGAGAGGCGGACACTCCCAACAACGCGTCCGGCAGTGCGGCTCTGCTCCCGCCCAAAGACGTCGTCTTGCACCCGCCGCCGTTGCCGACAGCTCACCTGGGCGCATCAGGGCCCGCATGCGCCAAGTCGATCTGACCGTCCCTTGGCCCGCATCAGGCTGGCGAGCACCCCGCGATCAGCTCCGCTAGCACTGCACCGCGAAGTCCCGGCTGCATAATCTCGAGGCCGCAGTCGATGTGATTGCCACAGTACCGCCGCGCAGCGTCTGGATCTTCTGCGAATAGCGGTCCCCGGCCTAGGGGTCGGGCCCCAGGACGGACGCGTTTGACCTTGCTGTGGCATCGCGGGATGCTCGGGTCACCGACCGGGTTAGCTCCTAGGGCTTCCGAAAATCCGAGCCGGTAAATGATCCCCAGGAGGGGACATGAGTACTGACGATGGATCAAGTACGACGAGGTTGGCGTGGAACACCTGGCCCATCGCGGCGGCGAAGGCGACCGGGTCGTCGCAGTCGAGCCACCCAAGCCGACCCCGCGCTGGATTCTGAGGTTGCAGGCCGTCGTGCGCAGCGGCAAGCACTCGGGAGCACCGTCGCGGTAAGCCGAAAACCGTTCTCGATACATCGGAGTAGACGACCGCTCATCAGCCGCTGTGAGCGTGACAGGCTGGCACCACGGCCAAATCTCAATGCTTGCGTATCGTGGGATGTATATTGCGTGTTATGCAAGCTCCAGCGCCGCCGCTTCTGCCGCTGCTGCGTTCCCGGCTGCAAGCAGAGTTGCTGACACTAGTGCTGCTGACGCCCGGGCGGGAGTGGTCGCTGACTGAGCTGGCAGACAAGACCAGTGCGTCGCTGTCATCGGCCCAGCGGGAAATGGCCAGGGCCGAGGACGCGGGCGTGGTGTCCTCGCGCAGGCTTGGCAATAACAGGCTCGTGACCGCGGCGGACTCGCCGATAACTGGCCCGCTGACTGAACTGCTGCTCCGGTCGTTCGGCCCCCGCCAGGTAATTGCAGAACAACTCGCCGGCCTGCCAGGCATCGAGACGGCCTTCCTTTTCGGGTCGTGGGCGGCTCGCTACGCGGGGCATGCAGGCCGGGCACCGGCAGACATCGACGTGCTGGTCATCGGCCACCCAGACCGTGACCAGCTGGACGACGCTGCGCAACGAGCCGGGTCCAGGCTGGCAAGAGAAGTCAATGTAACGGTGCGCTCGCCACAGTGGTGGCGTGGCGGCGGCGATGGCTTCCACACCGAGGTAACCGCACGGCCTCTCATCCCGGTGTTCCCCGATGGCGGGCAGCAATGACCTGGCAGCCAGGCCGCGCCCGGATTGCTGAACTGCTGGAAGCAGGAGAGCTTCAGCAGGTGACCGCCGACCGGGCGATGGCGCAGCTGCTGCTTGACGACGCTCGGCGCCACCTGGCATCAGCGGCCGCGGCGTCGGCATCCGGTGACCTGTCGGGCGCGTATCTACTGGCTTATGACGCGCTGCGCAAGAGCGCTGCCAGCCTGCTCGCGGTCCAAGGGCTACGGGCTACCAGCCGCGGCGGCCATATCGCCATCCAGGAAGCAGTCGTGGCGCAGTTTGGCTCGACCGTGCGCGTCTTCCGGTCGTTCAGCCGCATCCGCCGGTCCCGCAACGGCTTTGAGTATCCCAGCACCGTGACGCCCGGCCCGTCCGCAGATGACGTGACCGACGCGATCACGGTCGCCACCCAGACTCGCGACGCAGCCGCGACGATCCTCGAGCAGGACCTGCTGACCGGGTGGTAGCGGCGCGCGGCGGACTGCCGCTCGGCCACCGTTCGAATCGGCGACGCACGACCAGTTGGGAGGGAGCCAAAGTGGGAGCCAACATTCACAGATACGGAGCCACGTCAGGCGACGTCAGGCCAGCGTTGTCCCAGGTGAACGCTGCGCGGGGCGACGTCAGGCTAGTCTAGCGGCGGGCCGGAGCTGATTTGGGAGCAGGAGACCGCGGGTTCGAATCGCGCCATCCCGACTGGTAAGAATGATTTTCCGAATTTAGAAACTAATGCGGAAAGCCACTGCGGGAGCCGTATGTTCCTGGCTGGGCGTCGCCTGATGTCGCCGGGCGTTGGCTCCCACCTTCGGCCACTCTGACGTTCTGCCTGGCCCGGCTCGTGTAGGCGGGCACGAGGACGTCGATGGCGGCGGGGTATGCTGCCGGGGCACGGCCGGAGACTCCGGCCGGAATGTCGGGCACGGGTCTCTCGAACCTGTCGCCGGCGACCTGCTGGTAGCCGGTTGCCTTGAGTCGGCCTGCGATGTCGAGGTCGCGGGACGATCGGCGGCACGCCGAGATCAGCGTCCAGGGTTTCCCGGTAGAGGCTGGCACCGAGATCCGACCGGGCGGCGAGCGCCGTCATCATGAGGCCGCCGATGATGCGGTAGTCGGTGGTCTGCCTGCCGAGGGCACCTGAGATGTCGGCCAGAGCAACGTAGCCGAGGTCGTCGGCGACTGATCCGGCCGCCAGCACGATGCGGCTCATTGGTCTAGCAGCCATTGCCGTAGTTTTCCGGCGGCCTCGGCTCGATCGGCGCCGCCAAGGTCCTGCAGATCCCAGATCATCTGGGCCGGGTCCGCAAGCGGGATGCCAGCGCCCCTGAATTCGGCCAGAAGCTGTTCTGGCGGGAATACGGACTGGTCTGCGGGCATTCTGATGATGACATTGGCGTCGGTCTTCCCTATCGCCTCGACGCTCTGGATGTCAGCCGTATCGAATGCGCCGTTAGCGTACACGATCAGGGTGCTGGGGTGGCGCCATGGGCGGATGAGGTCCGGTCCGACGTCAGCGGATACAGCGAGGTCATGCCGTCGTGCGGATGTTCGTGCCAGGCGTATCGCGACCTCGGCGGGCGCGTCGAGGGTGTAGAAGTACTGCTCCGACCCGCCCGGCCCCGGGTACTCGGTCAGAAATCGATCGAGCAGGTCCTCGCGCCGCGGCTGCCAGCGTCCGCGGCCGGCGCTGTCGACAAGGCCGAGGCTGTGCAGCTGGCGGAGGACCTGAGACGCCCTAGGCTGGGACACCTTAGCCTGGCTGGCCAGCGCCGTCGCGCCGACGCTGACGTCGTCATCGCCGCGAAGGCCGATGAGCGCCCGGACGATGGCGTGGCTGCCCGACCCGTGCGGCAGCGTCCTGCGCCTAGGCAAGGGAGGAGAGCTTGCCCTGCGTTGCCGCACCACAAGCCCGGCTGCACGCAGGTCGAAATTCCCGTGCTCGTCACCCCATGACCAGCCAGCCTCCGTCAGCGCAGCGCCCGCCGACTCCGAGACGAACGGAACGACCAGCAGGGGAACGCCGTGCGCCGCAAGCACCTCCCGCTTGCGGTCGATGCCGCGCAGCTCGCCCGGATAAGGAGCGCGTGATTTCACCTCAGCGGCGAAGCAAGCCCGGACGCCACCGACCTCGACAGCCAGGATCGCGTCAGCGCCTGCCTCGCCGGTCCGCGGCGCCTTAAGCTGTCGGACGGCGACGCCGGCTTCCCGAAGCGAGCGGACCACATCTATAAGCATGCTGTCATTATAAGCACTGTGCGCATAATAACGCTCTCGCTTATAGCGCGGGAGCCAAATGGGAGCCAACATGCACAGGCACTTAGGCACGTCAGGCGACGTCAGGCCAGCGTTGTCTCAGGTGAACGCTGCGCGGGGCGACGTCAGGCTACGTCTAGCGGCGGGCCGGAACTGATTTGGGAGCAGGAGGAATGCACTGCCAGCCTTGCTTCGGGAGCGGGCAGAACATCGCAGTTAGGACGAGGCTTCAGACTGCGTGTCAGCGCTCAACGCTATGCGATGCGGGAAGCGATGCACTTCCTGCGGCCAGCCGACCGCTACCGCGATCCTGCCGGCCCAGTACCGCGCCGCGGCATCGTCTGCCACATCGACGACGGCGAAACCGCCGAGGTGCTCCTTGGTCTCGGCGAACGGCCCGTCGGTGAAGATGGGCGAGCCGCTGCTCGGGTCGACGCTGCACAAGGCGGTTGACGCGTCCAGGCCGCCGTCGCTGAAGACGAAGACACCCGCGACTGTCATCTCCTCGATCAGGGCCCTGGCGGACGTGCCCCTCTCGCGCAACTCCTCCAGCGTGAGGTCGGGCACCCACTCGTCGTTGAAGGCGATCAGGTACAGCGCCATCTGTAGCTCCTCTGCTCACGGGCAGCCAGGACGACTGCCGCTCACCTTCTCCACGAACGCACTCGCGTCAATCGACACCCCGGCCAAGGTTTTTTCTAAGCCTTCCGCATCGCAGTCGGTGGCATGCGACTGGGCCTGCCGCACGAAACGCACGCTTTGCAGGGGCACGGTCGAGCCAGCGCCAGGGACCTTCCAGTCGTTTCGCCCGTTCGCTGTCTAGCCCACCATGATCACGGCGCGGTCGTGTGCCAGGCTGGAGCAGCGAGAGGCGGCACATAGGCGAGGCAGGGCTGATTGTGGACACTGCAGCATCGCCGATGCTCGTGGCCTCGATTGTGGAGTACAGGTCAGAGTCGGCCTTCGTGCTCCTTCTTCAGTTGGCCGATCGATACTTCGGCGATCCGGGCTTTGAGGATGCGCTCGCAGAGAGCCTGCGCGACAATCCGTCGTTGATCGAGCTCTGGGAGAACTGGAGCGCCGATCAGCGCTGGACTCCTAGCGCTTATGTGGAAGGCACGGTGGCCGGATGGTTCGACGGGGAGCGTCGGTATTTGCGGGCCCATCCTGATCGCGGCGCCGCAGTAGCTGACTTCATCCACCGGATGACAGCCTGGTTGTCCAGGCGAGAGGTGCTGAAGGTCAGCGGATAGTCGTTTCGAACCGCGCCTCGTGCCGCTGCGGCGGCTAGAGGCCGTCGAGCGCCTGGCCCCGGCCGAGGTTATTGAGTCAGCGGAAATCGAGACGACGCTCGCAGCACACCGCGACTGGGCAGCGGCTGGTCGGCCAGGCGCGGTGTCCCACGAACAGGTCATGGCGGAGTTGGTCGCCGTGAGGATCGAATGGTCTCCGATGGCGCGGGCATCGGCGCGCCGCTTCATGGCAGACCAGGGCGGCTATCGCGTCGTCTACATACTCAAGGCAGATCTCATCGCCGTCAGCCGAATCGACCAGGTACTTGTCTGAGGGTTCGGGGTACTGCAGCGACCGGAATCTCCGCTGCCATTGTGACAAGGAACTGTGCCAGACAATGACGGCATGCAGCTCCTAAAGCGGCCTTCCCTCTGTAAGTTGAGCGTGGCCGGGGCCGCGCGGCGCAGGCCGAAGGCACTGGCGGCACTTGGGAATCCGCGATTGACAGCGGAGACTGTGCCAGTCTCTCGAGCACCTAGACCTGCACCATACGCGCAGATCGAAGTTGTGACCTCGACTGACCACAGTCGACGTGATGTGAGCTGACGCCGGGGAGATGTGGTGAGCCAGAGCGGAGACCATCTCAAGTCCGGCCAGCTCGGCACTGCCGACGTGACCGCCTCGACGGTCGCGAATATCGGGCCTGGGATCGATTTCTATTTCGGATTCGGAGTGATCGCGGCAACTGCTGGTGTCGCTGCGCCGCTGACGATCCTCGCCGCTACCCTGGCCGTCGCACTCCTAGCCTTCACGGTGGCCGAGTTCACCAGGGCGGAGCCGTCCGCGGGGAGCTTTATCACCTACGTGGAAACCGCGCTCGGGGCAAGAGCCGGTGTCGCTACGGCTCTGCTGGTGACGGTCGGGTACACCGTCGCGATCGCGGCAGTGTTCACCATGTCTGGTGGCCTGGTGGCGATGACCCTCTCGCATTACACCTCGTGGCATCCGCCGTGGGGGCCGTTTTCCCTTGTCCTGACCGCGGGCGCGATCTGGCTGACCGCACGCGGGGTCAAGCTGTCGACCGCCGCGGTGGGCGGGGCAGTGCTCGTACAGGTGGCGATCATGGTCGTCGTCTGCATACTTGTCCTGGTCGATCGGCGGGCCGATCTGTCGGGCATACCGTTCTCGTGGGCGCACCTTACTGGTGGCTTGGCCGGCCTGTCCGCAGGCTTCCCGCTTGCCCTATTCATGTTCATCGGTTGGGAAAACGGGCCCGCGCTAGCCGAGGAGAGCCGCGATCCACGGCGTACTATCCCGAGGGCCCTTTACATATCGGTGGCGCTTTCGGCCGGGTTGTTGGTCTTCTTCGCCTACGCGACCATCACCGGCTTCCGCTATGACGTCTCCTCCATCGGCCGCTCGTCTGTTCCGTTTCTGACCGTGGCCGATAACTACCTTCGCGGAGCGAGCGTCCTGGCGTGGATCGCCGGGATCGTATCCGTGCTCGCCACTCTGGTTGCTGGAGCGGACTCCCAGTCGCGCATGCTATTTGACGGTGGCCGGACCGGGCTGCTGCCGGCCAAGCTCGGCCATGTTCGCTCACGGACCGACACGCCGGTTAATGCGCTTCTTTTCATGACGGTTGCCGGGCTGGGGATCATCGGCGTCTGGTGGGTGTCCCGCCTCATTACCGGCGACACGCGATCGCTGAACCCCGTCGGCCTGTATGCCGAGTGCTCGACCATGGCGACGATCGTGATCCTTTTCGTTTACTTCCTAACGATGCTCTCGCTTCCCGTTTTCATGTGGCGTCGCCACCGTGACTCGTTTTCGCCGGTCCGTCATGTCGTGGTCCCGGCTCTGGGGTCCATCACTCTGATCGTCCCGTTCGTCGAGCTGTGCCAGCCGGGGCAGCCCGCCCCTTACAGCGCCTTCCCGTTCATCGCGCTAGCGATCGGAGCGGGGGCCGCCGTTGTCGGCTGTGTTGTCGTGCACCGCCACCCCCGCACCGGAGCAGGCGAAGGAGCGGCATTTCCGGGAGCCTGAATATTGACTCATTTCCCGGCCGTGGTGCATGACTTTCTCGGCTGGCCAGTGACGCTCGAAGTCCGCGAGCGAGACGTCCTCGATGGCCACCGGTAGTGCCCGGAGACGACTGGTCTAGCAGTCTCGGCTCATGTTAGGTCGAATTGGCACCAGGCTGGCGCAACATGACATCGAGAAACAGCGTGGGCCGAGCACTTTCTGTGGCCAACAGGCGCTGACCCAGGACAACAGCATCGGTCGGCTGCCGCGGTCCGCCAAACGACCCTAGCTCGATACGGGCGCCAACCGGCAGCGGCATGAAACCATCGATAATCAGCAACTGGTCCCGCGCCGCGAGGTCATACACGACCGTCTGCTCCGGCATCTGCGTCAGCGGAACTGGCAGAGGCCCGTTAGTTTGCTGGGTCATGCCAGCCATTGTCGTACTTGAGCCGGTAGTCCGCTGCCGCTTACGCGGTCGCTGCTCACCACCTGTTGCCCTCCGCCGCGGCCCGGAAGAACAGGCGGGGACGTCCCTAGACGTAGCGTTCATCGGCGTCAAGTGGCTGCCCGGATTGGTGTTCTAGGTTGGGATGCAGCGTGTCCGGGAAGTGGCTTATCCAGTTGCCCGTTGGCCGGATCGACCGGGAGGATCGCTGGAGGGCAGCCTCGGCCAGGTGACCGGGGCCGGAGAGGGTCCGCGATGGCCAGCGAGGAACTCCAGGTAGTACTCGAGTTGCTGCGCGGTATCGACCTGGATGCCATGACCGTCCCGGAGCGACGGGCGGCTCGGATCGCCCGCTACGCTCCGCCATCTGGTCGCGCTGCTGTCCGCCGCGGCGCAGGCACGGGCGTTCAGCGTGGATTACCGACTTGCTCCCGAGCATCCCTTCCCGGCAGCGGTAGACGACGCTGTCGCCGCCTACCGCTGGCTGCTCGCAGCCGGCCACGACCCGGCGAGCATCGCCATCGCGGGTGACTCCGCAGGCGGAGGCCTCACCCTGGCGACCCTGGTCGCGCTGCGGGATTCGGGCGATCGGCTGCCCGCCGCGGCTGTGGCCATGTCGCCCTGGACCGATCTCGCGCTGACCGGCGAATCACTGCGAACCCGCGCCGATGTCGACCCAATGCTGACGCCGACTGGGATGCCGCAGACCGCAGAGCTGTACCTGGCCGGCGCAGACCCGCGGCACCCGTATGCGTCGCCGCTTTATGCGGACCTGCACGACCTACCGCCGATACTCATCCATGTCGGCGACGCCGAGGTCATCCTGGACGACTCGACACGGTTCGCCGCGCGCGCTCGCTCGGCCGGGGTGAATGTCACCCTGGAGATCTGGGAAGAGATGCCGCACGTCTTCCAGGCATTCGCCGGGCTGCTGCCCGAAGCCGACCAGGCCGTCGCACAGATCGGGAGCTGGGTGCGCGAGCACGTGCGGGCCAGGTCGACGAATGCCGGCGCACCAGAAAGTCCTTGAGAGCAATCCGGGAGTCGGTGTCGGATCGGGCCAGTGTTGTTCGTAGCAGGGTGAGTGGTCGCCTGCGAGGGGCGCCACCAACCACAGGAGATGATCCGAGATGGAGCCCGCCGCCCGCCGCATGTACCGGCTCGTGGAGCCGATCCACCTAGTTACCTACTTCTCCGAAGAGCCCACCGACGCCCTCATGGCGCTCGGCTACCGGAACTACTGGGACGGCTACTTCGCCGGACGAGCCGCACCGCTGGGCCTGGTCCCAGCCGAGGTGGTCCATGCGATCTTCTACAACTTCGCCGACGGCGAGGTCTCCCGCCACATCCCCCGCGTCTGGGACACCGCCACTCCCGAGGATGCGCTCGCCGCTCGCGAGCGGGGTAGCGTGGCGGCGCTAAGGCGCATCCTCGGCGACCTCGCCGACGCCCCCGCTCTGGCGCATGCTGCCGAACTCGGCACCAAGGCGGCGACCGGTGCCCCGACAGAGGGAAGGGCCTTGTACGCCGCGCTCCGAGCGCTCCCCGTCCCCGAAGAGCCGGTAGCCCGCCTCTGGCACGCGGCCACCCTGCTCCGCGAGCACCGCGGGGACGGTCATATCGCCGCTTTGGTCGCCGAGGGCATCGGCGGGACGGAGTCCCATGTGCTCCACGCCCTCTCGGAGGGCATACCCGCGGAGAAGTTCGGCAGAGTCCACCACCTCCCCGCGGTGCAGCTGGCTGCGGTTGTGGACGGGATGCGCGCCCGCGGCCTCATCGAGGCCTCCGGCTGGCTCAGTGACGCTGGGCGGGAGAGCAAGGAGCGGATCGAGGCGCTCACCGATGACCTCGCGGCACCGACCTACGACAGCCTGACGCCGAGCGAGCTCGACCAGCTCATCGCGGACCTCGAGCCCATCACCGCAGTGCTCGACGCCGCCGGCTCGCGGTAGATCCGGCAGGCCCGGCAAATTGGGTTGCCCTTGCTGCGCGGCCCAGCTACCGTCCAGCGGTGCTGATCCGGGAAATCACCGTGGCTGACTGGCCCGAGGTGTGGCCGATTGTGCGTGACGTCGTCCAGGCGCAACAGACTTTTGCCTACGACGCCGGATTGAACGCCGAGCAGGCCCACGGCATCTGGATCGAGGCGCCCCCAGGGCTGACAGTCGCCATCGCCGAAGGCCGCGTCGTGCGTACCGCGAAATGGGGTCCAACTTCCCCGCTGACATCGCCGAGCCGGAACCCGCCCTGGACGGATTGCAATCTTCAGCGGCTCCGAGCCGTGGTTGCGTAGTCGGTCGCACGGAAGCATCCATGGATGTGATCGTTGACCACGCCAGTGTTTTGCATGAACGCGTACACACTCGTGGGCCCCACAAAGCGGTATCCCTGCGACTTCAGCTGCTTGGCGAACTCCTCCGCCTGCGGCGTGGATTTGGGCAGGTCGGCGATGGACCGCGGAGCCCTCTTGCGGCTGATCTCGTAAGACTTCGCGAGCGTCTCCAGGCTCGGCGAGGCCGACATCATCGCGCGGGCGTTGTCGACGGTCGCCTGGATCTTGCCGCGGTTGCGGATAATTGAGGCATCCTGTACCAGCCGGTCGACGTCCCGTTCGGTCATCGCCGCGACCTTTGTGACGTTGAAGCCTTGGAACGCCTTCCGGAAGCCCTCCCGCTTCCCGAACACGATCGACCAGCTCAGCCCGACCTCGAACACGCCCAAGGTCAGCGCCTCGAACATGGCTGGCTGCTCGTAGGTTCGGGTTCCCCAGACCTCGTCGTGATAGTGGGCGGATGCCGTATTGCTGGCATCGACCCAGGCGCAGCGTGGCTTCCCGTCGGGCCCGGTCATCACGTCTTTGCTCATGGTGCGAATGATCTCACTCACCGGCGTGTACCAGTTCCTCGCCCATCGCAGCGCCGTGCTGGGGGTCCTGCCTTAGGCTGCTCAGGTGCGTGACAGTCAGACAGGGTCGGCCGGCGCGGCCGCAGCGGAGTGCCTGAACATTCTGGACGAGCGCGCGGCCGCCTATGCCGAGGTGGCGATCGCCAATATCGGCAGGGAGTTCCCGTCGCACCTGGTTCACCTGATGACAGAACCTGGCGACTTCCCGGCCCGTCCCGCCGAGCGGACGCCGGTGTTCTACGGCAGCCTGGACTGGCACTCCTGCGTCGAGATGTACTGGCTACTCGTACGGCTGCTGCGACTGGCCGCGGAGGCGGTGCCAGCCGGCCAGATAAGAGCACTGCTGGACGCCCAGCTCACCGCGGATAAGCTCGCCGCGGAGGCGAGCTTCGTGACCAGCGCCGACGGCCGGCATGAGCGGCCGTACGGCTGGGCCTGGGCGCTGGCCCTGGTTCATGAGATCGCGAGCCTGGACGACGTTCAAGCGCACGGATGGCTGACCGCGATCGCGCCGCTCGCCGACGCGCTGACCAAGGGCTTCCTGGACTGGCTGCCCAAGGCCACCTACCCGGTCCGGTACGGGGTGCACGCCAACAGCGCGTTTTGTCTGTCGGTCGCACTGCCGTTCGCGGCCAGGCAGGCTCGCGCGGGCCGGCCCGAACTGGCTGCGGCGATCGAGGCCAAGGCCCTCGACTGGTTCAGCGGCGACACCGACTATCCGGGCGGCTATGAGCCGTCCGGGCATGACTTCCTGTCTCCGGCGCTGACTGAGGCAGAACTGATGAGCAGGCTGCTCGCGCAGCCGGAGTTTGCCGACTGGCTGGCCGCGTTCCTGCCTGATATCGCTGGTGGCGAGCCGGCCCCGCTGTTCACGCCCGCGGTGGTCTCGGACGCCAGCGACGGGCAGATCGCGCATCTGCACGGTCTGAATGCCAGCCGCGCCTACTGCTGGCGACGGATCGCGGAGAGCCTGCCGGACGGCGACGCCCGCATCGCGCCAGCCCTCGCAGCGGCGCACACGCACCTCGACGCCGCGCTGCCGCATGTCACCGGCGGCGACTACATGGTCGAACACTGGCTAGCCGCCTACGCGGTGCTGGCCCTGACCTAGATTTCGTCACCCGCCTGTCCATCGGGGCGCTGCCGCCGCGTCGTGCTAGTGATGACAGCTGACGCGGCCAGAAACGGGAGTAGCGCATGAGATACCTGATGATTCACTGTGTCGATGAGTCCGCCGTTGACTGGTGGGATGCCGACGGCACGGACCCGGAGAGCGACGAGGAAGCTCGGGCGGTCGAGGCCTGGGACGCGGAGATGAAAGCTCGCGGCATCCTTGTCGGCGGCGGCTTCTTGCGGCCGACTAGTTCTGCAACCACCATCAAGGTGCGCGCCGGTGAGGTGCTGGTGAGCGATGGGCCGTTCGCCGAGACCAAGGAGCAGATCGCCGGATTTGCCGTGCTGGAGTGCGCGGACCTGGATGAGGCTATCGAGGTGGCGTCCAGGCACCCGACCGCCCTGATCGGCACGTTCGAGCTGCGGCCGTACGCGGAGTAGCCGCCGTACAGCCCGGTATCGGCGACGCCTCCGCGCTAGAGCTCCGCGGCGGTCGCTGGCGCGTGCCGTGATGGCAGTTGCGGTCTGTCGTTTTGCCATGATGGGCGGCGGGTTGCGAGGGACTCTCCTCGCGCAATCTCGCCTATCGACTGCCGGCCTGCGCCGACTGTGGCGGTTCTTCGGGGCCGCCATGCTTATTGTCGGAGCGGTTCTGCTAATGGTCGCCTTGGCGGTGTTCCTGACTCAGGGCAGTCAGATCCAAGTGACCGGCACGGTGCTCTCCGAGCATTGCCATCCTCAGTTCGACCTGGGGACCGGCGCCACTGAGACCAGATGCGACGTCGCCGTCCGGTACACGACCCGCACCGGCCGGGTGATTACGACGACGGTCGGCGACGCGTACCCCTACGAGTTCCGGCACCGCCCCGGAACGCCGCCGACGATCCAGCTCCGGTACGACAGCAACTATCCGGCTGACCCGTTCAAGCAGAGTAACTACATGTCCGTGGGCGAGTTCGCGCTTGTGCTGGGCCTCGGAGTAGTCGCCACAGCCTTCGGGGCGCTCTGGCTGGTACGGGCGAACCGGATTGCGGAGAATACGGCCCGGCGACGCGCGCTGCTGCCCCACGCCGTCACCCCCAAGCTAAAACCCCAGGCATTCCAAATACTCGCAGAACCGATTGCCGAGCCCCAGTCTCGTTCTGTCGCCAAGCAGATACCGCGGCACGCCGCATTGGTGAACCTGGCTAGCCTCGGCTGATATGACGTCGGAACTCGCGGCACAGCCAGAACTCTCGCTGCTGGAGATCATCCGGGCGAAGACCCGGCTTGGCTCGGTGCCGCTGGTACCGGAGATCCAGATCCATCAGGCCAGCGAGCCGATCAGCCTGTGGGAGGACACGGAGCGGGCGGCCGGACGGACCGGCCTGGATCCACCATTCTGGGCATTTGCCTGGGCTGGTGGCCGTGCGCTGGCGCGCTATCTACTTGATTCCCCGCAGGTTGTCCGTGGTCGGCGAGTCATCGACATCGCCTCCGGATCGGGCCTGGTAGGGATCGCGGCGGCGAGGGCCGGAGCACTGGCGGTGACCGCCTCTGATATCGACCCGCTGGCTGTCGCGGCCATCGCGATGAACGCTCGTGCGAACAAGGTCACGGTCAAGGCTGTCCGCGCCGATGTTCTGAGCGATGACGGCCCGCAAGCGGCCGCCGGAGATCTCGTGCTCGTCGCCGACGCGTTCTACGAGCGCGAGCTGGCGGACAGCGTGCTGCTGTTCCTCGAGCATGCCCACCGATGCGGGGCCGCCATCCTGGCTGGCGATTTCGGCCGGACGTACCTGCCGCGGGACCGGCTAATTGCGGTGACGACTTACGACGTTCCCGGCTTGCTCGTGCTGGAAGGTAGCGAGATCAAGCGCACGACCATCTGGACTCTGCGCGACTGATCTACGGCATGAGCACGCCGTTGCGGAGCCGCCGGCTGGCCCGCGCTCCGACGGGCCAGCCACGCAACGGCTCAGGGAGTGCTGATCAGGTGTCGAGCACGGCGGCTTCGACACCACCCTCCTCACCGAGGATCGAGCCGATATTGGCGACCGAGTCAGGACGCCGGGCACGCAACCACAACAGCACGCCGACGCCCAGGAGCAGCCAGACGACTGCCACGTACGGGGTCCAGCGGAGTATTCCCGGTGGGGCGGGATGGATCGATCCGTAGAGTGCGGCGCCGAAGACCACGGCGCCGATGGCCGGGATGCCGACGTGCACCAGGGGGTTCCAGCTCCGAGAGGATCGGGTGTTCCAGAAGTACATGATGCCGCCGATGCAGATCATGATGTACACGACGATGATCAGCAGGGTGCCGGTGGTCGCCCAGAAGTAGTAGTTGGAGAGCGGCTGACCGAAGGCGCTGTCGGAGAGCGGGTAGCCCATCAGCAGCGCCATGACTATGGCGAGCACGGTGACCGCGACGGTGGCGTTGACGGGTGTCTTGAACGTCGGGTGCGTCCTGCCGAAGGCGGCGGGGAGAACTCCCTCGCGGCCCATCGCGAATAGCGTCCGCGCTGCCGCGGTAGCACACGCGACGCACACGATGAACGCGGCCAACATGCCGCCGATCTCGGCCAGGGTGCCGAGCCAGGAGCCGACGAAGGTGGTGGCGGTCGTCTTGAGTGCCACTGGGTCCGCGCCCATCTTAACGCCGTTCTTGACGCCGTAGCCGATGGTGATCGAGTAGGTGGTCCACAGGTACAAGATGATCGCGAACACGGTCGCGACGAGAACTGCGATCGGGATGTAGCGGCGCGGGTGCGCGGTCTCCTCGCCGAAGTCGGCCGCGGTTTCGAACCCTATGTAAGAGGTGACGCCGAAGATGATGCCGTAGAAGACACCGTTGAAGCCGCCGGAGTTGGTATGGCTGAAGCTAAAGGCGCTCAGTGCCTGGCCGTGACTACCACCCTTGGCCGTGGTGATCAGGTCGATGAGCACGATGATGGCGACGGTCGCGATGCCGACGATTAGCTGGACTCGGGTGGTGACCTTGATCCTGATTACGGACAGGACCAGGAACAGGACCATGCCGATGAAGAAGAACAAGATCCACAGCTTCGGGCTGACCTTGAGCAGGTCAGCGGCGAGGAAGCCGACGCCGGACATGGTCATGGGAACGAAGCAGATGAAGCCGAAGAAGTACAGCCACCCGGCCATGAAACCGGCTTCCTTACCGAGACTGCGGCTGGCATACGTGTAGGCGTATCCAGCCGCGGCCATCCGGCGAGTGAACCCGATGACTACGAACGCCAGCGCCAGGCAAGCGACGCCGCCCAGCAGGAATGCCAGCGGCGTTGAGCCGCCGGCCACCACGGAGACGCCGCTGACGTTCAGTAGCATCGCCATGCCGGGTGCGATCACCGACACCGAGATCGCGATCGCATCCCACAGGCGCAGTGAGCCGTGCGCAAGCTCGCCACTCGCGGCGCCCACAATTAAGTCGGGACTGGTCTTGGCCATGGCTGTCGTCCTCTCCTAGTCCGGGTCCGGTACTACTGCGTCATCTGTCGTCGCCGCCTGGGCAGCTGACGACGGTCCGCTACCTGGGCCACCGTTGTCGCCTGACTCGGTCATCAGCACTGTGTGCTCATCGAGCAGGTAGTCGAACGCAAGGGGCGTGCAGTCGCGTGCCGCCAGCCAGTTCATGAACTCCACGTGCACGGGATGGGCGCGGTAAGTATTCATGGACTCCACGTCGGGGAACTCCGTATACAGGAGATAGCCGTAACCGCGGTTACGCGCCCCGGTGAGGTCGGTGCCGAGTCGGCATCTGGTCATCAGGCCGATCTTCGTGGGCCAGGACGCCACCATGTCCCGCATCTCGGCGGCCTCCTCCTGGCTGAGGTCGCCGGGGAAGCTGAACAGCACGATGTGCTGCAGGCTCATGGCGGTGGCCCTCCTCGTCTCGCCTGGTTAGTAGAACTCGAAATACTCGCGCATCTCCCAGTCGCTGACGTCCTGCCCGTCGGCCGGCGGGTTCTTGGCCACGGCCGCTTCGTAGCGGGCAATCTCCGACCGCTTCATCTGCAGCAGGTAGTCGACCAGAACGTCGCCGAAGGCTTTGCGGAAGAATCCGTCCCGCTCCAGCTCGCCCACAGCCTCGGCCAGCGACGCCGGGAGCGGGGTGTTGTCCGAGGCGTATGGGTCGGCTTCAACGGGCGGCGGTGGCTCGAGCTCGCGGCCCATCCCGTCCAGGCCGGCGGCGATGTTGGCGGCCATGTAAAGGTACGGATTCGCGGCCGGCTCGCCCATCCGCATTTCAACGTGGCTGTTGCCGTCGCCGGGCGCACCCTGGACCCGGACGAGCGCGCCGCGGTTCTCCAGGGCCCAGCACACCCGGTCGGGGGCGAAGGAGTACGGCCGGAACCGCTTATAGCCATTGACCGTGGGCGTGGCGAATACAGCCATCGGAAGCGCGTGGTCAAGCAGCCCGGCCACGAACTGCCGGCCGACACCGGACAGGAAGTCGTCTTCGCTGGCGAACACATTGCGTCCGTCCTGGCGGGATAGCAGCGACTCATGCAGGTGCCAGCCGGAGGGGAAGAAGTTCGGCAGCGCGGGCCGGCACATGAAGGTAGCGAGCAGGCCGCGGCGCTGGCATATCTGCTTGACCGCCGACCGGAACAGCACCACGGCGTCCGCGGCCGCAAGTCCGCTGATCGGGCTGAAGCTGAACTCCATCTGGCCGGGTCCCCACTCGTCCTCCATCGAGCGCGGCGGTAGCCCGAGAGCTGACAGCCCGTCACGTATCGCCTCGAGCGTGCTGGCCACGCTGTCCAGCCGGACCTCGGACAGGTACTGATAGCCGCGTTCGAAGACGCTCACCGGCGGCGGTGGCGCGGTGAAGCCGGCGTTCTCCGGCACGATGTGCTCGGAGTCGACCTTGACGATGTAGTACTCGACCTCGATGCCCGCCAGGTAGTCGTGCCCGGTGTCGGCGAGGTCGGCTAGGCACCGGCGCAGCAGGCCGCGACCGTCGAGCGGCATCGGCTGACCGTTGGAGAAATACACGTCGCATAGCATCCAGCCGGTCCGATCGGCCCATGGCAGAAGACGGAACGACGCTGCGTCGGGTACAAGCACGACATCGGGGAAACCGGTGAACTCCTCAATGCCGAAGCCGCCGCCGGCGGCGAAGGCCGGCACGAACACCTGATTGCCGGTGTCGAGGCTATATATGGCGCCAGAGAAGTCGAGGCCGTTGGCCATAGCGGCGATCGCCACCTCTGGCGACAGGGCCTTGGCGCGCGGCATGCCGTGCTGATCGACGACGACTAGCCGGACGGTGCGCAGGCCAAGCTCGCGGATCTTGGCCGCGACCATTTCGGCCTCGGCGGCCTGTTCCGGCGTGTACAGGCCGTGCCTGGCCACGAAGCCAGGCTGACCTACGCCGCTGGCGTCGTGCCGCCTGCGATCCGGGCTACTGCTTGTCACTTGGCCGTCCTCCGATCCGGTGCGGGAATCCGGTGCCGCGGCTCGTCGCCGAGGGGCGAAGCGCCGGCTCGCGCACTGTGCGCGGCCTGGCCCATCAGTTCTTCTTGGCCTCGCTGCGGCGCTGGATCATCTGCTCCAGCATCGCGGCGGTGAAGTTGTCGGGTTCGACATCGGCGAGCGATAGGAAGGTCTCGGTCCGTTGCACGCCGTTGATCTGGAAGATCTCGGCTAGCAATAGCTCGCGCAGGTGCGCGTGGTCGCGGACGCGGAGTCGGACCAGCAGGTCCAGGCCACCGGTGACGACGCTCATGTCTTGCGCTTCTGGCAGCGCCTGAATCGCCTTGATGATCTCGCTCAGGTCCATGCCTGGCCCGGCGGTTACCGCAAGATATACAACGACGGGGTAGCCGAGCGCTGCCCAGTCCACATCCACCCGGTAGCCGCGAATCGCGCCGCTGCGCTCCAGCCGGGCGAGCCGGTCGGCCACCGCCGGCGGGGACATCTCTATTTGTCGAGCGAGCGCGCGTTGCGACTGTCGCGCATCGGTGGCTAGCGCACGCAGCAGAGCGAGGTCGAAGTCATCCACCTCGACCTGCGGAGGTGCGACCGAGGTGACCTCGGTCAGCCTCGCCAGTGGCGCGGAGACAGATGCCATGTGCCAGCCAACCCGTCGTGAGACTTCGTAGTGTGAGTTATGCTGGTGATGCGAAAGTTACTTATGTAAAACTTGCGTGGCAGGATTCTTACATTTGTAAGATCGGCTGTCAAGAGATGGAAGCCAGCATGACCGCAGCCGTTGACCAGAGCAACATCAGCACGGCCAATGATGACCGCAGTACGGATGAGCGGGACTGGAACTCCCGTCTTGCCGGGCGTACACGGGCGCTCGGTGGCGGGGAGATTACCGCGATCCTCGCCCTGGCCGGCGCCTCCGACGTCATCACGTTCTCCGGCGGCTTTCCCGACCCGGCCACGTTCCCTACCAAAGTCCTGGCCGAGATCGCCGCCCGGTTGATCGCGGACGATCCGGGAGTAGCGCTGCAGTACTCGGCGACCCAAGGACTCGCCAGCGTGCGCGACTACGTGTCCGGCAGGCTCGCGGCGCGCGAGGGACTGGCCCCCGGCCCCGGCGAGCTGATGATCACCAGTGGCGGCATCGACTGCATGGAGCTCGTCGCCAAGAGCTACGTGAACGCTGGCGACGTCGTGATTGTGGAGGCACCTACCTACCTCGGCGCGATCATGGCCTTCCGCGGCTTCGAGGCGGCAGTACACGGCGTGCCGGTCGACGACGACGGCCTGCGTGTTGACGTGCTCGCGGAGCGGCTGGCCGCAGGCCTGCGGCCGAAGATTCTCTATACGATTCCTGACTTCCAGAACCCGACCGGCCTGACGATGAGTGATGAGCGCAGACGCGAGCTCGTCGCGCTGGCCCGCCGCTACGGGTTCCTGATCCTCGAGGACGTCGCTTACTCCGAGCTTGGTTTCGAGCACGAACCGCCGCCCAGCCTGTGGTCGATGGCACCGGACGTGGTGCTGCAGGCGGGGACGTTCTCGAAGATCTTCTGCCCTGGAGTGCGAATGGGGTGGGCGGCCGGGCCGCGCGACATCATCAGCCAGCTAGTCGTCGCCAAGCAGAACTCCGACCAGTGCTCAGGGGCGCTCGGCCAGCGGCTGCTCGAGGAATATGGCCGGGCCGGGCACATCGAGCGGCAACTGGTTGCCTCCCGCGCGCTCTACGCCCGCCGGGCCGCGCTCATGTCGCAGGCACTGACCGCGCACATGCCAGCCGGCACGACGTGGACCTCACCCGAAGGCGGGTTCTACATCTGGCTGACCGCGCCCGACGGCGTCGACACGGTCGCGCTGTCCGCAGCGGCACGGGCCAGGAACGTGGCCTACGTGCCGGGGCGGCCGTTCTATCCCGGCGACGAGGGTACGAGGCAGATCCGGCTGGCGTACAGCCGCGTCGCCGATGACCTGATCGACGAGGGCATCCGCCGCATCGGCGAGGTACTCAGGACCGCTCTGGAGGACAGATGAGCGACGTTACCGGGCAGGCGGATACGACCGAATCGCTCGGCGACGCCGAGAGCCACTTCACGACGCAGGCGCTGGGTGAGCCGGGTGGCCCTGGCCGGTACATAAACATCGATGCGCTCACGCCGGTGGAGTTCCAGCCAGGCCTCGGTTTCCGGCCGGTGCTCGGGCAGGGCGTGATGACGAACTTCGTCAGCTTCGAGCCGGGCGCGGTGGCGCCCCGGCACGTGCACGAGGAAGAGCAGATCGTCATCGTCCTGGAGGGCGAACTGGTCTTCGATCTGGATGGCGACGTGCGCACGCTGCGCAAGGGCGATATGGCGGTCATCCCGGCGTGGGTACCGCACGGCGCCTGGACAACTGACAGTCACTGTCTGGAGATCGACGTGTTCTGCCCGCCGCGGCAGAGCTTGCTCAAGCTCGCAGCCGCCCAGGCCGCCGCGAGCGCCGGCGGCAACGCGAGCGCCGACGCCAACGCGAGCGCCGACGACGCCAGACCGAGCATCGACGACGCCGACGGGCCTGCCGAGCACGAGAGCAGGGCATAGGTGGATCTCCGGCTGGCTGGCCGCCGGGCCATCGTCACCGGCGGCTCGAAGGGCCTCGGCAAGGCCATCGCGGCCGAGCTTATGGCCGAGGGCGCATCAGTGGTGATCTGCTCCCGGCACGCCGAGGAACTGGACGCGGCGGCCGCTGAACTCAGCAAGCAAGCCACGGCGAGCGGCACACCGTGGGGCTCGGTCGTCGGACTGGTGTGCGATGTGACCGATCCGGACCAGGTCGAGACCTTCGTCGATGCCGCGAGCGCTGCCCTAGGCGGCCTGGACATCCTGGTCAACAATGCTGGCGGCGCGCGTCCCGGCCAGTTCGGCACGCTGACCGACGACGACTGGCACGCCGACATCGAGGTGAAGCTGTTCGCGCAGATCAGGTGTACCAGGGCGGCTCTGCCTCAGCTGCGCCGCAGCTCCGCGGCCAGGGTCATCAACATCAACGCGGTATACGCGCGTTACCCGGATCCCGCCTTCCTGGCATCCTCGGTGAACCGAGCCTCCTGCCTCAGCCTGTCGAAGGCGCTGTCGATCGAGCTTGGCCGCGAGGGCATCCTGGTCAATAGCGTCAACATCGGCCTCGTCGAGACGCCGCAGTGGCAGAACATTCACCAGCGCCGTGCGCCGGACATCCCGGCTGATGTGTTCTTCGCGCAACTGGCTTCGGCCGAGGTACCGCTTGGCCGGTTCGGCCGACCCGACGAGGTCGCCGGGCTGGTCGCCTTCCTGGCCAGTGACCGGGCAAGCTACATCGCCGGCGCCTCGATCGATGTTGCCGGCGGAATGGGAAAATTCCTATAAAGGGAACGGGGTCGTATGTGCCGGCTGCTCGGCTACTGCTCGCGGAGTGATGCCTCGCTGGAAGACCTGATCGGTGCTGGCGGCCTCAGTGAGTTCACGGGCCTGTGCGCACTGCATGGCGACGGCTGGGGGATGGCCTGGTACGAGGGCAGCGAGCGGGTCATCCGCAAGTCGCCCGCACGCGCCGATAGCGAGCCCTGGTTCGACAAGCTCGCTCACGCACCCCTGAGTGACCTTGGGCTCGTACATCTGCGCTGGGCGACACCAGGCCTTCGAGTCAGCGAGCGCAACTGTCACCCGTTCCGGTACGGCGCGCATGTGCTGGCCCACAATGGGGCCATCCACCCGCAAGACCGGTTGGGTGAGATGCTGCCGCCAGAGTGGGAGCGCCAGCTTGGCGGCACGACAGACAGCGAGCGGTACTTTCTGCTGATCATGGCCCGCCTCGCTGCGCACGGCGGGGACATGGTCGCCGCCATCGCGTCGGCCGCGGCGGACATCGAAGACAGGTTCGAGCCCAACAGCCTGAACGCTGTCCTGCTCGCTCCGGACAAGCTCTATGCCGTCAGCTGGTATCACCGGTCTCGGGTACCTGAGGCCAAGCTGCGGCTAGCCGGGTACGACGAGCCGGACGTTGCCGCCTACTTCGATCTAGCCTTCCGGACATCAAGCGATGCGGTCGTGGTCGCGAGCTCGGGCTGGCCGCAGCCCGGCTGGACGGCATTGCACAACCGCCATGTGCTGATAGTCGACCGGGCAACGCTCGACACTCAGGTAGTCCCGTTGGAATAGCCGGCCGCCAGCCGCAACGTGTGGAGTGTAGGTACAAGGCGCTTGTACCTACACTCCACACGTTGGTGACTGCCCGCTCAGCCTGAGCACATCTCATCGAGGAAGTCGCCAAGGATCCCCAGGTAGACGTCGATGTCGGAGCTTTCGTGACTGAAGCCGGGATGGGGACCGGCGCTCGAGATGGCGTCCCACACGCCGCGGTTGGCGAAGAACACCCGGCGGGTATCGGCGAACAGCGGGTCAAGGCTGGCATGCGCGTCGCGTGCTGTGCGCGGCAACTCGGGAAGGAGGCAGTAGCCCGTGCGCGCGCCGAATCTATGCGCGCGCCAGTTGAGTCCTCGTTCCGACGCGGCTGCCTCGATTCCGTCGGCAAGTTGGCCGCCCAGCCCCGCTATCCGGTCGTGCTCGCCGGGCGTCATCAGCTCCGCCAGGACGACCTCGGCACACGCAAGCGACAGCGCGTTGGCAAACAGCGTGCCGCCTAGCGCGATGCCTGGCGCGTTCCAGGTCTCGTCCCCGAGGTTCGAATCCAGAACAGAGGCCAGCTCCCTGGTCATGCCATAAGCGCCGATGGGGATGCCGCCGCCGATGCCCTTGCCGCCAGTGACCATGTCGGGAGTCACGCCGTAATGGCGGACCGCTCCGCCGTAGAAGTCAAACTGGGTGTGCGTCTCATCCATCACCAGCAGCGTGCCGTATCTGGTGCACGCGTCGCGCAGTCCGGGCAAGAAACCGACGTCGGGCAGCACCGTGCCGCAGTTGGTCAGCACTCCCTCGATCAGGACCGCTGCCGTCTGGCCTAGACCCAGGATCCGCTCGGCCGCATCGAGGTCGTTGAACTCGACCACCGAGAGGTCAGCGGGCGGGACGGCCGCGACGCCCAGCGACTCGGGCACGAGCCCGTCGCCCTCGTCAGACCACAGCGTCTCGTCAAGCATTCCGTGGAACTTGCCATCGAATAGCAAGACACCCGGCCGGCCAGTAGCCACCCGGGCGATCCGCAACGCTTCGAGATTCGCGGTCGAAGCCGACGTGGTGAACTGCCACATCGGCAGCCCGAACCGCAGTCTCAACTGCTCGCACACGGCCAGCGCAGACTCGGCCGGCAGGAACATCTGCACGCCGCGAGCGGCCTGCTCGACGATCACCTCGGTCAGCCGAGGATGCGCATAGCCGAGCACCGACGACATGTCGCCGATATTAAAGTCCACGTAGCTGTTGCCATCGACATCAGTGAACGTCGGTCCGCGGCCGTGAGAAACCCACAGCGGCGGGGTCCGGTAGAAGCCAGCCATCCAGGCCATCGGTACGCCACTGGGCATGACCTGGCGCGCCTTCGACCCCAGAGCCAGCGACTTCGGAACGCGAGCCCGGAAAGCAGTCTCCTCGCGTTGCCAGATCCTTTGGAGATTATGTCGCTGCTGCTCGGTCAGCACCGTCGAGGCGTCCACGCGCCACCGCCCTCCCGCAGGCCCGTGCAGCTGAGCGGACGGGGAACGACCGCGAGCGCCAGGCGCTCATGTGGCGGTCACGCGGGCCCATCCGCCCCACTGGAGGCGGCGGCCGAGTCCCCGGCTGAACTCAACGCGGAACTGCCGGTCCTTGCCTCCATTAGAGCAACATGGCACGCGGCGAACTGGGCCGGGGCCACCTCGCCGAGTTGCGGCGTGATGTGGCGGCATTCGTCGATGGCGTACGGGCAGTGCGGCTCGAAGCCTGACGACCAATGGCGCGAGGCCCTGCGCTGGCTGGAACGGGCCGACTGCCGCGCCGCCAAGCCCGGAAAGGGCGTCAGGGTGGATGTGTCGCCCTTCATAGGGCAGCACATCCACCCTGACGCCCTTTCCGGCCGCGTTTGTGATCGGAGAACAGACAGATCCGATGATCGACCGGTACGCGCGACCAGCCGCAGAGCTGACTCGACGCTGACGATCACTGGATCGCCCGAGCCCGCGCCGCCGTCACCTCATCTGCCTCCAGACAATCGCCGACAGTTCGTCGATGGTGTCGATGCCGTATTGCTCGGTCGGGTCGCCAGTGGTGAGGACCGCGATCAGGTAGTTCCGGCCCCGGCCGGAGATCGAGCCGATGCTGTTGATCTGCCAGTCGTTGTCCTCGCTGGTCAGCGGCAGCCAGCCGTTCTTCAGCGCCACTGTGGCCTGCAGTGGGACTCCGGTCGTTACTCCCCAGCGCTGCAGGGGCGTGACGCGCTCCATCAGCGTTAGCGCGAGCATCCGCTGGGTCTCAGTGAGGTGCGCATTTGGCTGCACCAACTCGCGCAGGAGGGCGATCTGGTCGACTGCCGTGGTCGTACTGAGCCCCCAACCCGGCCACGCGAATCCCGCGCAGGTGACGCAGTTCGACGGGGTCGTGTCCGTCAAGCCGAGGGAGGCGTTGTAAGTCCCGATGCCTTGGGGCCCGCCGACTTCGTTCCAGAGAGAGGTCGCGGCGTCGTTATCGCTGTCCTCGATCATCTCCTCCGCCAGCGCCAGATCGCTGGCGGACAGCGCTGTGCCCCTCGGCCGGTGCTGCGCAAGCAGCGTCTCGAGGATGTCGACCTTAATGATGCTGGCTTCATCCTGTGGTGTGTCCGGCCCTAGCGTCCAGGTCTGGCCGGTTGTCTCGTCGTAAGCGGCGGCCTGCACGGTGCCCGACCGAGTCGCTACGTATGACCGGGCCGTATCGCCGAACGGATCGCGATGCGCCGCCTGGCGCGTCGATACCGCAGGCGACACGACTGCCGGGCTGCTCGAAGGACTGGCGGTCACGCTGTTATGGTGCAAACCGCTGCGGGACGCCGGCACATGCCCATCCGCGTGCCCTGAATGCGCCAGCCAGATCACCGTACCCACCCCGAGGACAGCGACGGAGGTCGCGAAGGCCAGCAAGATCGCAGGCCAATTCGTCGCCGCCACGCGCGAGTGCCTGGCCTTATTCGGGTCCGCTGGCGTGGGCATGATCAGGTCGGCTAGCAGGCGATGGTGACGGAGCGCTCAAAGCCGAGGTGCTCTCGTGCCAGCTCCTCGATCATGGCGCTGCCTTGCTCATTGGACCACCATACGGTTGGCTCAGCGCTACGGCGGACTAAAGACCAGGCAGGACAAGCCGCTCAGATCAACGCAGGAGCTGATTCACGAATCCGTATGAGAGGGGAGGCCATTAGGTGACCGAGGGGACCAACCCGGCGCGTGGCGAGTCGCTCACCAAACTCCTGGCTGGCGGGGAGCGGGATCGGCCAGCGCTCGTCGTTCCCGACAGCGGTCAGATCCTGACGTACGCGGAAACAGCGGCGAGGGTCGAGGCGCTCGCGCAGCGGCTTGCTGTCCTCGGAGTACGGCGCGGCGAACGTGTTGCGCTCGCGCTGCCCAATGGGCCGGACCTCGTGCTGTTGTTGCTTGCCGTTACCGTACTCGGCGCCGCGGCCGCCCCGCTCAACCCCGCGTACACGCAACCCGAGTTCGAGTTCTTCCTGGCAGACATTGCCCCGAGACTGATGCTGGTCCCCGCAACCGGGGCCGCAGCGGCGACCGCCGCTGCCGCGATCACGGCGACGACAGTCGTCGCCGTCGAGGCCAGCGAACTCGGGCCACCGGAACTGCTTGGCGGTGAGGCAGGTGGACGGCCCCGTTCCATTGAATATGGGGGGCCTGACGACGTTGCCGTCATCTTGCACACCAGCGGTACCACCAGCAAGCCGAAGCAGGTTCCGCTGCGCCAGCGTAATTTGATGGCCTCAACCCGGACGATCGCCAGCCACTACCGGCTCGGCCCGGAGGATGCCTCGTTCTGCGTGATGCCGCTGTTCCACATCCACGGCCTGGTGGCGTCGACCTTCGCACCGCTTAGCACCGGGGGAGCTGTGATCGCCCCGCGCCGGTTCACCCCGCAGCGGTTCTGGGCCCAGGCCCGCGAGTACGGTGCGACCTGGCTGTCCGCCGGCCCGACACTGCATCAGATGATCCTGGACAGAGCCGATGACCAGGGCCCGCCTGACACTCTGCGGTTCGTGCGCTCATGCAGCTCCGCGCTCTCAGGCGCGCTGCTGAGCCGGGCGGAGGGCGCGTACCGGGTGCCCATGCTGGAGGCGTACGGCATGACTGAGGCGAGTCACCAGATGGCCTCCAACCCGTTGCCGCCGGCGGACCGACTGCCAGGCTCGGTGGGATTGCCGACCGGAACCGAGATTCGCATCGCCGATAAGGCTGGGGATTTCGTGCCAGACGGCGTACCTGGCGAGGTCGTTATCCGCGGCCCTGGGGTGATGTCCGGCTATGTGAACAACCCGGCCGCCACGGCTGAGGCATTCTTCGGCGACTGGTTCCGGACTGGGGACCGCGGCGTGCTCCGGAACGGCTACCTGTTCCTCGAAGGACGGCTCAAGGAGATGATCATCCGGGGCGGCGAGAATATCGCACCGGCCGAGATCGAGCAGGTACTGCTGTCGCATCCCGCGGTCCGCGACGCCGTCTGCTTCGGCGTACCGGACGACAAGTACGGCGAGCTTGTCAACGCGGCGGTCACCCTCGTGGCAGCCGCTGAGACCAAGGAGCTGATCGATCACTGCCGGCGGCATCTCGCGGCGTTCAAGGTGCCGGCCCGAATCGACGTACTGGCGGAGATTCCGCGCACTCCCACCGGCAAGGTACAGCGCCGGCGCGTCGCCGAGATCGTCGTGCAGGTCCGGGGCGAGGTATGAAATTTGCGGTGCTCGGCGCCGGGGCGATCGGCGCCTATGTCGGCGCGGCGCTCTCGCGCGGCGGCGCCGACGTCACGCTCATCGCGAGGGGCGCCCACATGCGCGCGATGGCGGAGCACGGTGTGCGAGTCGTCTCACCCCGTGGTGATTTCGCCGCTCATCCGCACGTGACGAGCGAGATCGATGCCGTAGCCGATGCCGACGTGGTGTTCGTGGCGCTCAAGGCCTACAGCCTGACCGAGATCGCCCCGCGGCTCGGTCGGCTGCTCGCGCCTGGCGCCGCGGCCATCTGGGCGCAGAACGGCGTCCCGTGGTGGTATTTCCAGTCGCTTGCCGATCCGGCCGGACTCACCGGATTGCAAAGTGTGGATCCGGGCGGCGTCATCGCGACTTCGATCAGGCCTGAGCACAATGTCGGTTGCGTCGTCTACTGCTCCACCGAGATCATCGAACCGGGCATCATCCGGCATGTCGAGGGGACGCGGTTCACACTGGGGGAGCCGGACGGGTCGGCCTCCGAGCGATGCACTCAGATCTCTGCAGCCTTCGCGGCAGGCGGCTTGAAGGCGCCTGTCGACGCCAGATTGCGCGATCAGATCTGGCTGAAGCTCGTGGGCAACGTGGCATTCAACCCGATCACGGCGCTGACCGGGGCAACCCTCGGCGAGCTTGGCGCGGTACCGGAGATGCCCGATCTGCTGCGTGCGGTCTTCGCCGAATGCGCCGCCGTGGCCAGCCGGCTTGGGATCCATTTCCCGGTCTCATTGGACCGTCGGCTCGAGGCGGGTCTCGCGGTCGGCGATCACAAGACGTCGATGCTGCAGGATCTCGAGGCCGGGAAACGGCTCGAGCTCGACTGCATGACCGGGGCCATCGTGGAACTGGCCGAGCACCTGACCGTGGACGTGCCGCACACCCGAACAGTGCACGCATGTGCGAAGCTGCTCGATCACGTGCGCCGCGAGCAGTCCCGTCGAGCGTGAGAAACCCCGCGGCCTTGCAGCAAGCGGCTCCCCGAATCCCGCCGCCCCGACTGGTTACTGAATAGTTCTCAATTCGTTATCCCTCAGTGGTAAACCATTCCGCTCCTTGGTCATATTTCCTGACTCTTATGAGTGACAGTGGTCCTGATGGCCCGCTTCTCATGATGCGATGGCAAATGGCCCTTGCGGCACTATCGGCTAGTGCGGTTGGATGAGGGCGAATCATTAAGGAATCATTAAGACGTTGAGCTATATGTCCGATTTGGGGTCGGATGTATGCCTATCAATCCAGTCAGGGCGGGGGGTCCACTTGCTGAACTCGCTCACTTTCGCGAGCGTGCGGTTCCGGTATCTCGTGGTCGCGCTGGCGGCCGGGTTGATGATTCTGGGCGTCGCCCGGCTGCCGGATATGACAGTCAATGTGCTGCCCGAGACGGCACCGGTAGTCGTCGAGGTTCAGACCGAAGCGCTGGGACTGTCGGCGCCGGAGGTCGAGCAGTACGTAACGGTTCCGCTGGAGAAGAACCTCTTCGAAGGCGTCCTCGGCGTGACCGATGTGACGTCCGACTCGATCCCCGGCTTGTCCGCTATCGACCTGCACTTCGCGCCGGGTACCAATCTCTACCAGGCCCGCCTGCTGGTGCAGGAGCGGCTCACCTCTGCGTTCATCCTGCCGAACGTGTCCAAGCCGCCGGTCATGCTGCAGCCCCTCTCGTCCTCGCCCGACGTCATGATCATCGGCTTGACGTCTCGTACGCTCAGCCAGATCGACCTATCCGTACTCTCCCGCTGGACGATCGTTCCGCGCCTGCTCGGGGTCGCCGGAGTAGCGAACGTGTCGACCTTCGGACAGGCGGACCTCCAGCTCCAGGTGCTGGTCAACCCGAAGGTCGTGGCGGCTCATCACCTCGCGGTCGATGACATCACCGACTCTGTCGGCGACTCTCAGCTCGTCACGCCGCTCAGCTACCTGCAAGGTTCGACTCCTGGCGCAGACGGATTCCTGGAGGACCCCAACCAGCGAATCACCATCCGCCACGTGCTGCCGTTTGGAACACCCAAGAACCTCGCCGAGATCCCCATAGTGGTCCAGCCCTTGGGGCCTTCGCCCACATATGTGCCGACCACCGGCAAGAACAAGCCGCCACTGCTCGGCGCCGTTGCCACGGTGGTTGACGGCCATCAGCCACTCATCGGCGACGCCATGACCGGGACGAATAGCAATGGGCTCCTGCTCGTTGTGCAGAAGCTTCCCGACGCGAGCGCGACGTCTGTGGACAACGGGCTGGACGCGGCCCTTACCCAGCTCGGACCCGCGCTAACCGGCGTCCACGTAGATTCCACGCTGTACCGGCCCGCGACCTACCTGGACAGTGCGGTTAGCAACGACCGCCTTGCCGTTATCGTGGCCGCCGCGCTTGCGCTCCTCGCGCTTCTGTTCCTACTACTCAGCATTCGATTCGCCTTCGTCTGCATCGTCGCGATCGCGGCATCGCTGATCAGCGCGACGGTCGTGCTTCAAGAGCTCGGCTATACGTTTAGCTCGATCGTGCTACTTGGCCTGCTGCTCGCTCTGGCCGTCGTCGTGCAGGACGCCGTCAGCTCCACGGCGGACGTCATGGCGGCGCTGGCAAAGAGCACCGGAGATGAACCGGTCCAGTCCGTCCCCAGCCGGGTTGCGTTGGCGTATCGCGAGTTCGGCCGGACGTTCGCCGCCGCATCTGTAGTGGCCCTGGTGTGCCTGGTACCGCTGTTCGTCGCGACCGGGCTGACTGCGACCTTCCTGCGACCGATGGTCCTGGCGTTCGGCCTGGCAGTGATCACTTCGATCATCGTTGCCTTGCTCATCAGCCCGGCGCTTGCTGCCGTGCTCCTGGCCGTCGGGACGAAGCGGGAGCCCCGCGGGCTCGCCGTGGCCAGGCGAGCGCGGTCGGCGTACTCCACCACGCTGCGGCCCTTGCTTGCGCTGGGCGTGTGGCCGCTCGCGGCGGTCTGCGTCGTTGCCGCCGCCGGTCTCGCCATCACGCTGCCGATGCTCCACCCCGGGCCGCCCGTCTACCAGGATCGCGACCTCGATGTGACCTGGACGGGCTCCGCGGGGATGTCGCTGACTGAGCTGAACCGCATTACCGCCCTGGCCGATAGCGAACTGCTCGCGGTACCCGGCGTTCAGCAGGTCGGCGCTACGCTCGGCCGGGCCGCAACGTCGGACCAGATCGACAATACGAACACCGGGCACATCTGGATAGAGCTCAAGCCGACCGCGGACTATGCCAAGACAGTCGCAGCCGTCAACGCGGTCGTCGAAGGCACCCCTGGCATGCAGGGCACTGTCAGCACCTACGAGGCCGACTCGATGACCGGCGTGCTGTCCGCGCCGTCAACCGATGCAGACGTCCGGATTTACGGCCCGAACCTCTCCGAGATCACCAGACTCGCGTACGGCATTCGCTCGATGATGGCCGGAATCCATGGCCTGGGCGCGCCGCATATCCAGGCGCCGGTGATGCAGCCGACCGTCAATGTCCAGGTCAATCAGGATGCGGCGAAGAAATACGGCTTGACGCCCGGCGACGTCCGGCGCGAGGCCGGCACTCTCACACTCGGCCTCACGGTCGGAAACTTCTTCCAGCAGGACAAGGTCTTCGACGTCGTGGTGAAGGCTCAGCCGAACCTGGTCAGCAATCTGACCGACATCCAGAATCTGCTCATCGATGACGGCAGCGGCGGCGTAGTCCGGCTTGGCACCGTTGCCACAGTCAGTCTTGGCGCTCAGCCCGAAGACATCCAGCACGATCAGTTCTCGCCCTTCCTGGATATAACGGCGCCAGTAACTAATGGCGACGCCGGATCGGTGGACGCTGCCATCAACCGCGGCCTGAGCAGCATGAGCTTTCCGCTGGAGTACCACGCTCAGCTGGAAACGCAGTCGTCTGGCGGGACATCAAGGGGCCAGTTCGTCAGCTACATTCTGGCGGCGCTCCTCGGCATCATCCTGATCGGCCAGGCGGCAATCGGTAACTGGCGGCTGACGCTGCTGGCAGCGGGCGCCATGCTGCCGCCGGTAGCGGTCGCGGCCGTGGTCGCGCTCGCCATCGGATCAACTTCGCTGAGCGCCGCCGCAGGGTTGCTGGCGGTCGTGGTGATCGCGCTGCGCCAGGCGATCGGGATAGCCGGGCGAGTCAGGCGTCGCCATGTCGCTGACGGTGGCGAGCTAACAGGCGAGTTGCTCGTCGCGAGTGCCGGTGAAAGCGCGGGATCGGTGATCATCTCTGCGCTGGTGACGGTTCTCATGCTGCTGCCATTCATCGTCATAGGCGAGACCGCCGGTACGGAGACCGTTCATGGTGCCGCTGTCGTCATCGTCTGCGGCGTAGCTGTCGCCACGCTTGTGAACCTGCTGCTGCTGCCCGTCGCAGTGCTCATGGCCGGGCCCACGGCACCTGTGCCGGCCGAAATTGAAGACCCCGGCACCGGTGACCTGGCCTGGGTTACTGCGCCGCCAAGTCCCGCCATTTAGAAGGCCCAGCCGTAGAAGGAGGTGTCCGGTTCCATGCGCACGAAGAACAGACGACCAGGAGCGACGTCGTACATTGTGGCCGCCGCCGCAATGGCGATGCTGGCTGGCTGCGGCCCGAGTTCAACGGGCGGAGGCCAGCAGGCGCCGCCGGCCCGGATGGAGCGAGTCGGGCCCAACCTCAGCGTGGTCCTGACGCCGGTCGGAGCGCAGCGACTCGGTCTGGAGACCGCGGTGACGACGGCGGCTGGCAAGCGGACGCTTGTCCCGGCCCAGGCTCTGCTGTACGAGCCCGACGGGCAGACCGCCGTCTATGTCAAGACCGGGGCGCTCAGCTTCACCGTTCAGTTCATCACCGTCGCAGTGATCAACGGCAATGAGGTCGTCGTCAGCCACGGTCTGGCGCCGGGCACGGTAGTTGTCACCGTGGGCTCGGAGGAACTGCTAGGCGTTCAGAACGGCGTCGGCGTTGAGACGTGACGGAGGCTCGGGTCGTTGCGGCCCGTGCAGCGCTGGCTGGCCCAGCCGGGGGGAAGGTAAGTAACAGTGCGCTGGATAGTCGCGACTAGCCTCAAGTTCCGATATCTGGTCATGGGCCTCGCTGTCGTGATCATGTACTTCGGTGTTCAGACGATCGGGCACGAGAAGCTCGACGTGTTCCCGGAGTTCGCTCCGGTCTCCGTGGAGATCCAGACGGGCTGCCTGGGTCTGTCGCCCTCGGAGGTAGAGGCCCTCACCACGGTCCCGCTTGAGGCCGCGCTGCAAGGCGTCCCCGGCGTGTACGACATCTATTCAGATTCCGAGCCGCAGCTCTCCGCGATCTTCCTGTACTTCCGCGCCGGCACCCAGGAACTGCATGCGCGGCAGCTGGTCGAGGAGCGCTTGCAGACGATTGCGCCGTCGCTGCCGACCTGGTGCGACCCGCCGCAGGTGTACCCGATCGTCTCGGCGACCAGCCGGATCATACAGATCGGGCTGACCTCGACCAAGCTGTCGCCGATGGACCTGTCGATGATCTCGCAGTGGCTGATCAGGCCGCGGCTGATGGCCGTTCCTGGCGTAGCCAATGCGGCGATCTGGGGTCAGCGCAACAAGGAGATCATGATCGAGGGCGAGCCGGCGGAGCTTGCGAAGTATCGCATCAGCCTCGGCGAGGTCATGGCGGTCGCCGCAAATGCCCTCGACACCACTGAGGTTAAGTACATCAGCGGCGCGGCGACTGGCGCGCTGGGTTACCTCGACACCACGAACCAGCGCGTGTACCTGCACGACATCCAGCCGATCAAGACACCCGCTCAGATGGCTGCTGTCCCCGTCACGCGGTACGGAAACGGATACGTGCGGATCGGGCAGCTGGCCAATGTGGTCTGGGGATACCCGCCGCTGACCGGCGATGCCGTGATCAACGGCAAGCCGGGGGAGATGATCGTTGTCGAGAAGTTCCCCGGCGCGAACACCCTGCAGGTCACCAACGCCGTTCTGGCCGCGCTGAAGCAGCTCGAGCCTGGGCTCAAGGGCATCAACGTCGATCCCGATATCTTCCGGCAGGCCTCCTTTATCCAGCTCGCCATCCACAATCTCAGCTTGTCGGTTCTGCTCGGATGCATCCTGGTGATATTCGTCCTGTTCGCGTTCTTGTTCCAGTGGCGTGGTGCACTGATCAGCCTGCTGGCGATCCCGCTGTCACTTGCAGCGGCCGCGATCGTGTTCGACGCGACCGGCGCGACCATTAACACGATGATTCTGGCCGGGTTCGCGGTCGCGGTCGGGGTAGTGGTTGATGACGCGATCATCGACATGGAGAACATCATCCGGCGGCTACGAGCCTGGCGGGCCAGTGGCAGGCGAATTACGCCGCTGCACCTGGTGCTTGCTGCCTCACTCGAGGTCCGGGTGGCGATCCTATACGCCACTCTCATCAACATCGTGGCAGTGATTCCGGTGATGCTTGTCGGCGGCCTGACCGGTGATTTCTTCCGGCCGCTTGCCTTGGCGTACGGCATCGCCGTCCTTGCGTCGATGCTGGTCGCCCTGACCCTGACACCGGCGATGGGCTTGGCGTTGCTAGCCAACGCGCCGCTGAAGACGGCCGATCCGCCGCTGATGCGGGTCCTGAAGCGGTGGTACGCCGTGGCGCTGCGGCCACTACTCAGGGTGCCTGTGGCCGCACTAGCCGTCGCGCTAGTGACGGTAATTGTCGGCATCGTTCTCTATCCGCAGCTCGGCTCGAACCTCTTCCCGACATTCAAAGAGCCCGACTTCCTAATGCACTTCGTGACGAAGTCGGAAACGTCGGTCCAGGAAATGGACCGCCAGGTGACGCAGGTGCAGAAAGAGGTACTCGCAATCCCCGGCGTCGCCCAGGTCGGAGCTCACGTCGGGACGGCGCCGCTGGGTGAGGAAGTGAACGGTGTCAACTTCTCCGAGAACTGGATCGCCCTCAAGCCCAATGCCAACTACGACAGAGTGATGAACGAGATCAGGGCGGTGGCTGCCAGCCATCCCGGCGCGTACAGCGACGTCCTGACTTACCTGCATGAGCGCATCGATGAAGTGCTGACCAATGGGACAACGGAGGACCTTGCCGTCCGTATCTACGGACCGAACCTGGTCACGCTGACGCAGATAGCTGGCAAAATCAAGCACGCATTCGATCACATACCCGGACTCACTGATGTGATACCGGCCCCGCTGGAATTCATTCCCGAGATCGATGTCACAGTCAACACTCCCGCCGCTGAGAAGTACGGCCTGACAGCTGGCGGGATCCGGCGTGAGGCCGCGATCATGATCTCCAGCGAGCCAGTCGCCGAGATCCCGACGAACGGCGAGCTGTACACCGTTGCGATGTGGAGCACGCCGCAGACACGTACCGACCTGAGCAGCCTGGATCAGCTCCCGCTCGACACGCCTAGCGGCGGTCACGTTGCCCTGGGCAAGGTTGCCTCGATCGTCGTCAGGCCGGCGCCGAGCGTGATCTACCGCGAGAACGGGACCCGGGAGGATGAGGTCGATGCGGATATCAGTAGCGGTTCCCTCAGTAACATCCTTGGGTCGGTCAAGGCCGCGCTGGCGAAGATCAGGATGCCGCGCGGATACTCCACGAAGATTCTGGGGGAGGCGACGGAGCGGGCTGCCGCGCAGAAGACCCTGCTGGAGTACGGGATCGGCGCACTCCTCTTGATCCTGCTGCTGCTTCAGGCCGCGTTCAGGAACTGGCGGGTCGCGATCCTCGAGTTCCTCACCCTGCCTATGGCCCTCGTCGGCGGCGTTATCGTCGCCTACCTAGACCTCGGCACGATCACCCTCGGCGCGCTAGTGGGCTTCTTCACTGTGCTCGGCATCGCAGCCCGCAACGGAATCTTGATGATCAGCCACTTCAGGCACCTTGAGCATGAAGAGAAGGTGCCGTTCGGGCCGGAGCTCGTGATGCGCGGCGCGAGTGAGCGCCTGTCACCGATCCTGATGACTGCCCTCGCCACGGCGCTGGCACTGGCCCCACTCGTGTTCTACGGTGACCGGCCGGGCCAGGAGATCGAGTACCCGATGGCGGTCGTGATCCTCGGCGGACTAGCGACGTCGACTCTGCTGAACCTGTTCGTACTGCCTGCGCTGTACCTGCGGTTCGGGCATCCGAAGGGCACGTCGCAGAGCGAACCGGAAGCCGAGCCGAGGGCTCTAGAGGTGACGGCGTGACGGCAGGCCGAACGGCCGCTTGCCGGCCGCGGCAGGATCTGGGCGGTAAGGCGGCAGCCCTAGGACGGATCACGACGTGGCCCCAGGGCTGCCACCCCCACCTGGCTTAGTGGAGCAGTGGGCTGAGCGAACTCACCTGGACGGTGTCGCCTGCATCGCCCAGCAGCGGGAGGCCGAAGTTCTGCTCGATGGTCTGCAGCAAGGAGTAGTGGTCAGCGATGACGGAGTCGACGCGATGGCCGACGCCGGCGGCTACCACGATCATCGGTACGTGGCCGCCGCCGTATGTGGTGCCGCCGTACAAGTCGCCGCCGCCGCCGCTGGTTGGGTCGGCGGGGGTCGCGGCCAGGATGGGAGAGTCGGGCCCGGGTGAAAGGTCGGTAGGCCCGTACGGGCTCGCGTCTTCGAAACCGCCCTCATCCCAGGTGATGAAGATGGCCGAATGACGGGTCCAGGCATGGCTGTGGGTGATGGCGTCAACCCAGGTGCGCAGGAAAGTGTCGCCATCTTTGTAGAGCGCGGCCTGGTTGGCGTCGGTCGGTGTATTGGGGTACGGGCAGGTGGGCGCGCCGCCGTGCATGTCGTTGCAGATGTTCGGGGTGATCCAGACGAACTGCGGCACCCGGCCGGTGGACAGGTCGGTGCTCAGTTGCGTCAGCGGGACTACGTTGTCGGCCCGGGCCGGGTTCTGGTAAATGTCGGGGTACACCAGGAACGGGTCGTGTTTGCGCACGTACAGCCCGTCGGGGGTTGTGTTCACCAGGTCACCTGCGTAGGGCAGCGACTCCATGTACGCCTTCCAGCTCACGTGCGCGGCCTCGAGCTGGTCGACTAGGTTCTCGTGGTTGAACAAGGGGGCCTGGCTGATGTCGTCGCTGTTGGAGCCCCAGGTCTGCCCGCTGGTAGCGGCGATGTAATTGGGCAGGCTGTCGTGGGTGACTCCGAAGTAGTTGTCCGCCAGCCCGTCGTCCGCCGCCAGTTGCTGGATGAAAGTCGTGTTCGTGTTGCTTGGTGACAGGAGATCGTTGTAGGAGGTGTTCTCCATCATGATCACGAACACATGATCCAGGTGGAACCGGTCCCCTGGCGAACTGGCCTGGCCAGCCCGGGCGGAACTCCCAGGCTGGGCGCTGGCAACGACCGGCCCGACAACCGCGCCAACGACAAATGCCACCGCCACGGCCGCGGCCCAGCCTGGCAACCGAAACACGCGCCGAGCTGACGACCATGACAATATCCCTCGCGTCACTGCGCACCTCCTAATCACTGCGAGAGCCGTGGAACCAGCCGCCGCCGGGGCATACCAGTAACGCCGACACGGTGGTGACCAGGGAACCCGCTCTGCTGGTGGGACCGGTCCGGCTGCCAGCGCGAACGACTGTTAAAACAATCCGGAACACGCGCATGTTGTGCGCGAAACGAACTCCTCTGCCCGACGGCACGACCTTGCCGCAGCCCTGTCCCATCGCGTCAGTCTGGCCTCGCGAAATAACCAAGTCAACACATTGCGCCGCAGTCAAAGCGGTCTGCCGCATCAGCAGCGGGCTCGCGCAACACCCAGGGAATCGAGTCAAGCCTTGCGAAGGCGAGAGGCTGCAGCGGCTAGTCGGTGATCGCCGGGTACACGAGCGTCTTGAGCTGCCCGCGGAAGTTGAACGTGCCCGAGGGGAGCAGCTGGGTCATGAAGACCACAGTGAGGTCTTCGACGGGATCCACCCAGAAGATCGTCGATGCGGCGCCGCCCCACATGTACTCTCCGGGCGAGCCGACGACCTGCGTGAGTGCTGGGGCCTTCGCAACGGCGACAGTGAGACCGAAGCCCATGCCGGCGAATCCCACCTCGCCGTATCCGCCTGCCAGTGCCACGGATTGCAAGTCGCCATCACCCGGCAGATGGTTGGCGGCCATCAGCTCGACTGTCTTGCGCCCCAGGATGCGCACGCCGTCCAGCTCCCCGCCGGCGAGCAGCATCTGGCAGAAACGCAGGTAGTCGGTTGTGGTGGACACTAGCCCGCCGCCGCCGGACAGGAACGAGGGCTCCTTCCGGTAGCCGCTGCGCTGCGGATCGTCCATCAGGACGAGTTTCTTGCCCGAGTCGCGGCGGTAGCACGCGGCGAATCGGTGCACCTTCTCGTCGGGCACCACGAATCCTGTGTCATCCATGCCGAGCGGCTCGAATAGCGCCTCGCGCAGATAGTCGTCGAAGCGCTGTCCGGAGATGATCTCGACGAGTCGGCCGCAGATGTCCGTCGACACGGAGTAGAGCCAGTGCGTGCCGGGATGGAACTCAAGCGGGTAAGCCGCGTAGTGCTCCACCATGCTCTCTAGCGTGGCGTTCGGCCCCCGGCGCAGTCCCGGCGCGAAACCTTGGGCCTGGCTGGTGTTGTCGGCCGAGAACAGCTCTTGCAGAGTCCGGCCGCCGCCAAAGCCAAGGCCGGACATGTGCATCATCAGGTCGCGCACCGTCATCGGCCGCTCCGGGTCGACAAGCTGCTCGGAGCCGTCGTCTGCCTTCTGGCGGACCTTCAGGTCGCGCCATTGCGGGATGAACCGCGTCACCGGGTCGTTGAGCTGAAACATCCCGCGCTCATAGAGCGTCATCAGCGCGACGCCCGTGATCGGCTTGGTCATTGAGTAAATCCGCCAGATAGTGTCCTCTTCGACGGGCAGCGATCGTTCGAGGTCCCGGAAACCTAGCGACCGGAAGTACCCAACCTGGCCGTGGCGGGCGACGGCCACCTGGCCGCCGGCAATGCGGCCGGCGTCGATGTAGCGGCGCTGCAGGTGCTCGGTTATGCGCTCAAGCTGGCGCTCGTCGAGCGCAGCACCGACCGGATTGACCTTCATGCGCCTACTCCTGCCATGCCGGTACGCGGACATAAACCAGAGATGGTGGTGCCGTCGCCTGAGCGATGAGGTTGCCGCCGCAACCACGCTATCTCGCGTCGCGCCTGCGACGAAACAGCTGATTTCAGATCATCGGCGCCGTCGGCTCTGGCAAGCGGCTGGTCTCAGCGATGGCTTTGCATGCGTCCGGCCGCCGTCTCGCGTCCTATACATTGCTGCACTTGTTCGGCATGCTGGCTGCTAGTTGAATCCTGTCAGCGGGAGGGCACATTGACCGAGCAACCGGGCATCCCTGGGTATGAGATCGGCGAGGCGGACGCTACCGGAACGCACGCCGGAGGCATGCCTGATGAGGCGCCAGCGGCTCGCCGCCAGCCGGGCTCGCTCCCTTACCCCGACCTGCCGGCTGGTTCGGACACCATCCCGAAGATCGAGCACATTGTCGTTTTGACGATGGAGAACCACTCCTACGACAACAAGCTCGGGATGCTTTCCCGCCCAGGTGCCGACGGATTCCAGATTGGCGCGGACGGGAAGCCGACTGCAACGAACCCGTATGCCAACGGCGATACGCAGCATGCGTTTCCGATGCCGACGACATGCCAGTTACTCGGCAAGCCGAGTCAGACCTGGCAGAGCAGCCACACCCAGTTCGCATCGGGGCGCAACTCGGGTTTCGTCGAGTCAGGTAGCGGACCCGTCGCGATGGGCTACTGGCAGGAGGCTGACCAGCCGTTCTATTACTCGGTAGCGCGGCAGTTCCCGATCGCCGACAGGTACTTCTGCTCGGTCCTCGGCCCGACGTTCCCGAATCGCCGCTACCTCATCTCAGCGACCTCGCTCGGCATGATCAACGACTCCGTGCCGTCCTTCATCGCCTACCCGCCGAACGGAACTATCTTCGACCGGCTGGACGACGCCGGGATCACCTGGCGCGATTACTGCTCAACTCTTGGCGCCGTCATCTCGACTACGGAGCTCTACCCGGAGCTCTACGCCAGGAACGTCGGCACGAAGGTCGTAGGCATCGATCAGTTCTTCGACGATGCCGCGGCGGGGAAGCTGCCGGGGTTCTCGCTCGTCGAGCCGAATTACCTCCTTGGATCCGAGGAGGATCCGCAGAACATCGCGGTCGGGGAGCACTTCGCAGCCAAGGTCATCAACGCGGTGATTGACGGCCCAGGCTGGGAACGCACGCTGCTGATCTGGAATTACGACGAGCACGGCGGTTATTACGATCATGTGCCGCCGCCAGCGGCTATCCCGCCCGACAACATCCCGCCCGACACGTCGGCTGGCGAACCCGCGTATGACGGCTTCGCCCGGTACGGCTTCCGGGTGCCGTGCGCCGTCGTCTCGCCATGGGCCAGGCCTAGCTATGTGTCGCACGAGATCTTCGATCACTCGAGCGTCTGCGCGCTGGTTGAAGCCAAATGGAACCTGCCAGCGATGACCTACCGCGACGCCAACGCCAACGCCATGCTCGACATGCTGGATCTCCAGCAGCCGGCGTTCCGCACAGCTCCGACGCTCGCGCAGCCGTTCCTCAATGCCGACCCGCTCAAGGCGCTGGCCTGCGAGATAACGGGTCCGGGGACCATCCCGCCGCCCGGATCGGTCTCGTCTGCGCCGCGCTGAGGGCTGGACCGATGCCTAACACGACGACGGGGGTGTCACACACCGACTTCACCAGGGCATAGCCCCGCACCTCTGCGGCTGCGCAGCTCCGGCCTCCGCAGCATCCGAGGTTCCGTGCGACCGGGACCCGGTATCTCACGTGTTAGGTTACGGGGCATGTTCGTTACGGCCTTTGTCAACTTCTACACCGCTGACATCCAAGCCGGGCTTCGGTTCTACCGGGATCTCCTCGGCTTCGAGGAAACGTTCCGCACGCCGACACAGGGAACGCCTGAACACGTCGAGCTCACTCTGAACGGGTTCGCCATCGGGCTCGGAACAGTCGAGGCTGCCAAGAGAGTGCACGGCGTCGACGCCGCACCCGGCAGCCCCGCGATGGTCTTGGTCGTCTGGACCGACGACGTCGACGCTGCATTCGAGCGGCTGACATCCGCCGGTGTTCCCGTCGTTCAGGGGCCGCACAACACCGGGAACAACAACCGGAACGCGCTGCTGCGCGACCCCGACGGCAACCTTGTCGAGATCGTCGCCAAGGTCGCCTAGACCCTCTGCTAGGGCACAACCAGGCCAAAGGTGGACCGGCTCTCTTGATCTCGAATTTACGACGCTCTAGGTCCGAGGTGCGAGGGCCTATCGTTGCCTGGCCACATACGGAAGGCACACGTAGACGGCGAGTGGCAGCACTGCGTGTTTAGCGCCTGCCCGGTTAGTGAAATTCATGCAGTGGCGGGCAATCCAGATCAGCCGCGGATCGGTCGTAGTCGGCGACTGGAGGAAGGTAACGACGAAGCCGGTCCGGATCAGGCCCTGCAGCGTCGCCAGGGTTGGCTCGGGAATGGTACCGGTGAAGCCGCCGATCGGCACGACCTCCTTCCCGCTGGCGTAGATGAACGGTGCCGCTAGCACCGCGGTCTGCGTGGCCATGAGGTAAGGCAGTGCGGCGTTGGCCTTCTCCAGTGCGGCCAGCGACTGCTTGATCTCGAAGCCCGCTGACAGGAACGCGGTGATATGCGCTGTCTCGCGTACCGGCTCGAACGGCGTCTCGAACGGCCCGAGACCGCTTCGCACGACCGCGGCTGAAGCGGCAGCCGGGATGATGAGTGCGCAGGCGGCTGCCAAGGTCATCGCGGTCATGGCCAGCGCGGCAGCTCTCCGGCGCCAGCCGGCGACCGCCACCCCGCAGGCAACCACCGGCGCGAGGCCTATCACCACAGGCCGCAGCCAGGTCGGCAGGCCTGTGCCGCTGGCAGGCAGCAGCCACGTCGCGTAGCCGGCGGTCGCGAGTACCGCGGCGCCGAGCGCAGCCCAGGTCCAGGCGCGCTCGCGATGCCGCCAGGCGAGCACGAGCCCGATGCCGAGCAGGCCGGCGACCGCTGGTGAGAGCGCCGCGGTGTAGTAGGTATTGATGGTCGTGGCGACGGAGAAGACGCCGAACAAGGTGACGAGCCACGTTCCCCACAGCACAAGCCCGACCCGCACCAGGTCGGTCCGCGGTTTGCGGTGCCGGGCAAGCAGGCCCGCCACCACGACGATCACCGCCGCCGGCAGCAGCCAGGCGGTGTCGCGGCCCAAGTCGCCGGACAGCAATCGGTGCCAGGATGGCGGCGGCGAGATGGCGATCCCGAGCCGGATGGTCCGGTTCACCAGCTGGTCCGGCGTCGCCTGGTCGAGCCTGCCGAACCCGTTGTAGACGAACACCTGCTGGAACGCGGAGTTACTGGTACTGCCGTCGATGTAGGGCCGTGACCCGGCTGGCCAGATCGATACCAGGCTCACCCAGCTCAGCGAGATGACGACGGCGAGCAACGCCATCGCGGCGCACCCGCGGGCCCGCTGCAACCGGCCACCAGGCGCCGCGAGCAGGTAACTGACCGCTAGCGCCGGGAGCACTAGCCACGCCTCGAGCATCTTTGCCTGGAACGCAAGGCCGACCCACAGGCCGGTCAGCAGCAGCGGCCGCCACCCTCCGGTGCTGATTGCGGACACGATCGAGTCGGCCGCGAGCACGGTCAGGAGGATCATCAGCGTGTCCGAGATGTTGCCGCGGTTGAGCGCGACGGTGGCAGGCGAGATCGCCAGAATGCCGGCGGCGAGCAGGCCGGCCGCCGGGCCCGCTAGGCGGCGCACTAGCCGGTAGAGCACCAGCACGGTCAGCGTTCCCTCGATGACCTGCGGCAGGATGAGCGCCCAGTTGTGAGATCCGAATAGGGCCGCTGCGACGGCCTGTAGCCAGAGCGCACCCGGAAGCTTGTCGGTCGTCACGGTCCCGGCCGGGTCGAATGCGCCAAAGAAGAAGTTCGAGACGCTCATCGACATGCTGCGGGCGGCGGCAGCGTAATAGATCTCTATGTTGACCGGACGGACAGCGCGCCAGGCATATGACCACGCCGACAGCGCCGCGATCAGCAGCAGCAGCGGCTTCGCCCAGGTCGGCTCATCGGCCGCTCGCCGGAGGCGCCGTGCCTGGCCGGCCGTGCGCCTGGCAACATCGAGCCAGAACTCCGGCCAGGTGGCTGGCGGCGGCCGGTCGGTCACGGCGTTTTGCATGGCTCAGCACGCTACCGTGGGAAATGCGCAGTGGCCGAGCGCTTCTGCCGGAAGTCAGCCCTGCAGTCCTTCCCATGACCATCGCGGAATGCTCAGATCGTCGGGAACGTCGTCAGCAGAGTCGTGGAAGCCGGACATCGTCGTCGTCGTGGCCCACGCGAAGTAGTCGTGCAATACCTGCCGCAGTGGCCCGGTCGATTCCAGGCCGATGTCCTGCATCGCCTGATCGAAGCAGTCGATCGCGCGCCGGTCCATCTCCTCGTGCGGGCCGTTGCCGCTGTGAATCCGCACGACCGACGTCTCGTCGCCGTAGCTCTCGGAGTAACTTGCCGGGCCACCGAGGGCCTCAACCCAGTACGCCGCGAGCCGCTGACTGTGATCTGGCCGGAATCCGTGGCTGAAGGCGTGGCTAACCACCTCGTCGGCCAGCACGCGGGAATGCCAGGCCTCGGCCAGCCGGAGAAGGCCCTCGCTGCCGCCCGCCGCTTCATAAACAGTCTGCACATCTCCAGAATGCCAGGCCTCGATCCTGGCTACCTGGGTATGTCCAGCGAATCTGGGATGCCAGCAGGTCCGCGGCTCTGTCCGAGCTCACGGCCACGGATGGCACCATCGAACAACCGGGCAGGAGTGCTGTGACGGCAGCCGCGCAATCGGGCCGAGCCGGTTCGGGGTCGGCCGCCACCAGCAACCGGATCGACAACGGGCTCATTCTGGGCGGCGTCGTGGCTCTTTGCGCTGCCCTGGCCTGGTACGTACATCTCACGCAGGCATCGCCAGGCATGTGGTCGTTCCCGCTCGACCTGACGGTGTACCGTGACGCCGGACTCATAGTCCAGCATGTCTACCCTTACTACGATCCGCACCGCGGCAGCCCGCTGTACGACTGGCCTGGGCCGCCCGGGTACGGCGGGATCAAGTTCATCTATCCGCCATTTGCCGCGCTACCGTTCGCCCTGATCCCGTCGCACCTCCCGATCCTCAGGGTCGAGCAGCTATCCAGCGCCGCGAACATCGTCGCCGTCGTGCTGGCGGCAGTGGTTACGGTCAGGGCGCTCGGCCGCGAGCGCGGGCTTGGCGCCAAGCGCGGTCTCGGAATCATCCTCATCGTCATCGCGATCGCACTGATGACCGAACCGGTCCAGCGGACCTTCTACCTTGGCCAGGTTGAGCTCGTGCTGCTGGCGCTCGTCCTCTGGGACATGTTTCAGCCAGACGGGCGCTGGTGGAAGGGCGTCGGTGTCGGCATCGCCGCAGGCATCAAGCTGGTCCCCTTGATCTTCATTCCGTACCTGCTGCTGACCCGCAGGTTCCGGGCCGCCGCGGTGGCGTCAGCCACGTTCGCCCTGACGGTCATCCTCGGATTCATCGTGCTGCCTAAGGACTCGTCGCGGTGGTGGCTGCACGGACTGTTCCTGCGCGGCAGCTACAACCACAACATCATCTACGGTGGCAACCAGTCGCTGCTCGCCCTCATAGAACGACTGGGCGGCTCGCACAACGAGTGGCTCGCCGCGGCCGTGGTCGTCGGGATACTCGGCCTTGGCGCCGCCACCCTGCTCGACCGGAACGGCCACCGGGTGCTGGGAGTGGCAACCTGCGCGCTCACCGGGGTGCTGATCTCACCGATCAGCTGGGATCACCACTGGGTCTGGGTGCTGGTGGCGGCCCCGGTGTACTTGTACTACGGCCTGGTAGCTCGTGGCTGGGCCAGGTGGGCGTGCTTCGCGACGGGCGCGGTCGTCATGGCGATCTTCGGCGCGTGGGCCACAAGGCTATGGGGCGAGAAGGCCATCCTGGCAGGCTGGGACAGGGGCGTAATCTGGGCCGCGCCGAGCGGCAACAACCGGGAGCTGACCTGGCATGGCTGGCAGCTCATCGCCGGGAACGCCTACGTCCTCACCGGCCTCGCGCTGCTCGGGCTGCTGATCGGGACGGCTGCGCGAGTCACCCGCACCGGCGAACACGCGACCGTCGCGCCGTCACGCAGCCACGTACCGCAGTCTGAACGGACGATGTCCGGCCCTGGCTGAGGTGGTTAACCCCCAGAATGCAGGGAACGGGGTGATTCTCACCAGGGGCTCAGCACGCAATCGCAGCCCTGGCCGCGGAGCCCGGTAAGGTCTGACTGTCGTGAGACAGGCGTGACTCAGATAGGCGTACTCAGGTAGGCATGACTCAGATAGGAACCGTGCTGGCAGCTCGATACCAGCTCGACGACCGGATCGCGGTCGGCGGCGCTGGTGACGTGTGGCGGGCCGTGGACGTCATGCTGGATCGGCCCGTAGCCGTCAAGTTGCTTCGCGCCGAGTACGCCCAGCATCCGGAGACGTTGGCCCGGTTCCGGTCCGAAGCCAGGCATGCCGCATCGCTGACCCATCCCGGAATAGCCCGAGTATTTGACTACCACGACACTGGTCACGAGCATCCGGCTTTCCTAGTGATGGAGCTCGTCGACGGCCCCTCGCTGGCCGATGTGCTCGACCGTGGCCCGCTAGATCCGATCCGCGTCATGGACATCGTCGCCCAGGCGGCCGCAGGCCTCGACGCAGCGCACAGTTCGGGGCTGGTACACCGCGACATCAAGCCGGCGAATCTACTGCTTACTCGCGCCGGCCTGGTGAAGATCACCGATTTCGGGATCGCCCACGCGGCTGGCTCGGCGCCAGTGACCCGGCAGGGCGTGCTGATCGGCACTCCGGCCTACCTTGCGCCGGAACGAGTCGCTGGCCACCAGGCCACGCCAGCCAGTGACCTTTACTCGCTCGGAATCGTCGCCCACGAGTGCCTAACCGGGACCCGGCCGTACGAAGGCACGCCGACCGAGATCGCTCTCGCGCACGGCCAGCGCGAGTTGCCGCCGTTGCCCCGACACGTCCCGCCGGCGGTCGCCGCCTTTGTAGCTGATCTCACGGCTAGGGAGCCAGCCGCTCGTCCAGCCAGTGCCCGGGTGGCCTCGGCGCGAGCCGCCAGGCTGCGCGACAGTGCGGATGCCGAGCCGCCCGCACAGCAGGGAGGTAGGCCGGAGGAGCAAACCGCGCCCCTGATGACCGCAGGCGAACATCCGGCCACACTGGCCGACATGCATCCGCCGTGGCCGGCTGAGGCTGCGGGCGGCTGGCCGTCAAGCGCACAGCCAGGCAACCGCGGCTGGCCTCGCCGCAGGGTGGCGCTGGCAGTTGGCGCGGCATCCCTCGTTGCCGGACTGATCGGCTGGATGGTCAGCGGGACAACGACGGCGAGCCCGACCTCGCCACCACCGGCCCCAACCTCTTCGGCTCCGGGACCGAGCCATTCAGCGCTCACCGTGGCTGTGCAGTCCGACGCGCTTCTCGGAGAGCCCGTTGACGTAGCAGTCCAGCAACTCCGCAGCCTCGGCCTGCGACCCACGGTGACCTGGATCCAGGGCAGCGATGGGTCAGGACGGGGGACCGTCGTGTCCGTTCAGCCCAGCGGACAGCTCTTGGTAGGCAGCGTTGTCACCGTGACCGCAATACCGCGCCACCATGGTGGAGATGGCCAGAACCAGGGCGGCGATGGCCACGGACACGGCGGCGACTGATCGTCGATGCAGTCGGTGCGAGGGCGCCGAAGGGAGTGCTAGACCGGATCTCAGCAGCCCAGGCGAAGTCGGGAGCCGCTGAACTCGACCGTCGACTGCGTGACCGCTCGCCAGAACGGTGAGATGGACGGCGTGATTCGCAGCTGAATCCCTGCACTCGCGTGCGGCGTAGCGCCGGGATTCGTCGCGGGCACGTGCGGCCGGAACCGGTGCAGAGCTGGATCCTCGCTGAAGTGCCACAGTGCGAATGGGCCTTCGCCGACATGTGAGGGCGGCGGTTGGCGGGCCAGCAGGTGCTCCGCGTAATCCGCCACCGTCATGTTCGGACGCAGCTGGCTCAGCAGTGCCCGCCGGGCTTCGGCACGTCGAGCGTCGGGTTGCGGCCGAAGAAGCCGGTGGGCTTCAGCGTGAACCCGCACCGCGCCGCCGGCATCACCGGCCAGTCCTCCGGACGCGGGAAATGCGTCGGTCCGAACGTATGCCACAGCACAATGTCGGCGCTGTCGATGTCGCGGTCACCCGCGGTGAACGCAGGCAGGCCCGCGCCCCCTGGATGCTGATTGACGAAGTCGCCTGCCGGGTAGCGCTGCGCCGGGTCGTACTGAGTCACCCACAGGTGGCGGGAAGCGAACGCGGCACGGCGGGCGACAGACGACGACGGATCAGCGAGTAGCGTGGGCGCGGCCTCGGGATAGAGCGTGTAGCCAACTGGCCTGCCGAACTTGTTCACGTGCTCGGTGCTGATCACCCGCCAGGCGCGCCCTCGTGACGAATCAGCGCGCCGCGCACCCTGCGATTCAGTGCGGAGCCTGGTCACGTGCTGCGTGATTGCGTTCCCATACGGGTTGTCAGGACCGACCGGCGCACCGACGACGTCGACTTCCTCGACGGCGTTCGCCAGGCCATCTACTGTCATATCGAGCCTGGCGCTGAAGAGATGCTGATGCACCGGCGCCCCGAGCCCCGGTGCGACCTCGGCCGAGTAGGGGTAGTCGCCGCCCGGGTATCCCGCAGTGAACAGCGCCCCGGTCAGCTTGATCTCGCACTCGATAGTGCCGTCGAGGTAGAAGTACCAGTAGAAGCCGTAGTCGTAGTTCCCGACAGTGGTGAAGAACGAAACGACCAGGCGTCGCTGACGTCTGGACTCCGACGTGCCGGTGAAGATGTCGAAGTGCTTCCACAAGATCCCGTGGTCTTCCTCATGGATGCAGATCGCATTCGGGATCACCGTCGGCGCGCCGAAGTCGTCGGCGACGGTGGCGTCCAGGTACGCGATCTCACCGAGGCAGTCGCAGCCGAGCTCCAGCGAGTTCGCCCACTTACCGACCAGGTACTCCCCGGTGTCGAAGTAACTCTGCCAGTACCTGAACCTTGGATCGCCATAAGGCACGACCATCTCGGGGATCGATGCCCGGTAGATCAGCGGCCGCTCCCGGCCCTCGTCAGCGATGCTGATCTGGTGCAGCGTCAGCCCCTCGCGGGCGTCGAAGCCTATGCGCATCGACCAGTTCTGCCAGCGCAGCAGCGAGCCGTCCAGCACGAAACTCGGGCCCTGCGGCTGAGTGATCTCGATCGGCCGCAGATCGGTGCGGTGTGGCCCACGGACTTCCGGGTCGGTGTAGTCGCCTGATTCGGCCGGCACCGGCAACTCGAAGTCGTCAACGATCTTGAATACCTTGCGCTCGATCAGGTCGAAGTACGCTGCGACCCCGTCGACCGGGTGCGCCCACGCGTAGTCCTGCGGGTCGGCCTGTACGAACGCGAGCACGCGCACCATCCGCCGGCCGTCCTCGTCGGCGGCCTCGAACGACCCGGCGGTCAATGGGCAGAGCCGGATCTTGCTGACGTCGGTGAGCCCGCGCCTGGCCATGGCTGCCCGCCACTCCGGGTCGGCCCGGACGGCATCCTCCGTGACAGCAAACTCCTGGCTGAGTATCGGCACCTGCCCCTCGGCGCGTGTGTCGAGTACACGCCTGCTGACCACCTCCTGCCGCGTCAGGGACACGATGACATCGCTCGACTCGCCGGACGCGACGTCGATGAGGAACGCGCGCAGGCGCCGGTCCGTCGCTTTGCCGCTGGTCAGGACGTCGTCCTTGGGCGGCTCGTCGAGCCCGTAATACGCGAACCGCACGTTCTCGCCCAGCAGTCCGGCCGCCGCCATGACCTGCCGCCCGGCCTGGTACTCGGCAACGCTCACTGGGTCCAGCGGATGGCCGGGCACCGATGGCGCCCGGCTGTCTGCCCGGACTTCGGTATCAGTCACTGCTTACTCATCCGCGACGATCGAGCCCGCTCGCTCGCCGAGGCCCGGGTCGCGACGGCTCAGCACCCAGGAGTAGACCACGGCAATCACCACGATCGCCAGTGCCGCGTACGGGAACCAGTCGTACGGCGCAGCCTGACCGGGCTTGACCAGGTAGTAGACCGGCACGCCGATCGCGATCATGCCGAGCACCGGCAGTACAGCGTGCTTGAGCACGCTGAACTCGGCTGGCCGGTACTTGCGGTAGTAGAACGGCAGCGCGAGGTTCGCCAGGAAATACACCACCAGCACGAGGATGGTGCCCATGGTCGACGATTCGACGAAGAAGTTGATCGCCACCATGCTGCCGCTCTGCTTGTGGCCGCCGAGCAGGTGTAGCAGCGCCCACACCAGGATGATGGCGCTGGCAATCGCTACGAAGACGTAGATGGCATTCATCGGGGTCTTGCGGACCGGATGCACCTTGCCAATCCACCGCGGCAGCAGGCCTTCCCGGCCGGCATTGAAGATGAGCCTGGCCTGGGAGTTCACGGCCGAGATCAGCACGCCAATGGTCGAAGTTAGCCCAGCGAGGTAGGCGAAGAAAGCGAAGCCGGCCAGGACGTTGTGCGCCACGGTGATGAACGGAATCGACGAGCCTGCCAGCGTCGTGCCGTTGTAGTGGAAGCCGGTCACCGTCGCGAATGCGAATAGTACGTAGCCGACCGCCATCATGGCGATCGAGAGGTAAACCGCCCGCGGCACGTTCCGCCGCGGGTTACCGGTCTCTTCGGCCAGCGCGGCCGAGTTCTCCCAGCCGATGAACAGGTAGATCGCCAGCGGGAACCCGGCAGCCAGGCCTGTGAACCCCTTAGTGATATGGCTCGGCTCGAACGGCACGACGCTGAGGTGCCCGCCGTTCTTGATCAGCACAGCGACAGAGACGACGATCAGGACGAGCATCTCGAAGGCGAAGAAGAACCCTGCGAGTTTGGTTGAGACGCCGACGCCGCGGATCGTCATCACGGTCGCGCCCGCTGTCAGCAGCGCCGACAAGATGATCCACGGCACGTTCCAGCCGAAGTAGTACGCCAGGACCGTGGATAGGAAGCCGCCAGAGATCGCCAGCACCGACGAGATCGCGATGATGTAGCCGGCCCCGCATAGCAGCGCGGTGGTGACCGCGCTGGTACCGCCGAACGTCTTTCCGACGAACGAGATGAATCCGCCGGTGGACGGCTGCGCCCTGGAAAACTGCGACAGCGTGTTGCCCAGCAGCGCGATCGCGATCCCGGCCACGATGATCGTGAGTGGCGCGGCCACGCCCGCGGTGAACACCAGGAAACCGAAGCCGAAATAGAAGCTGTAGGCCGGGCCGATGTTGGCCATCGTGGATGCCGAGATGTCGATCAGGCTGAGCGCGCCGCGATGCAGCCGCTCGGGCGCTTCAGGCGCCTTGGTCTCAGTGAATGGCACAGAAGCCGCGTCGCTCATCTTTACTCCTCAGCTCCACTTCCTCGCCGGAGGCGGTGCCTGAATTGTCTGCTGTCGCACGCCGAAGGGAAAGAGGCGCGCCGGGTCGAATTCAATATGGATAGTGCGCTGGCCCATCGGTGACGGTCAGCCAGCGCCGCTCGGTGAACTCCCTGCGCCGTCCTAGCGACCGCGACAGCGGCGTCGACGTCGGCAGTTGCGGCGAGGCCGGCGAAGGCGAAGATCTTGCCGGAGGCCTTCTCCCGGACCGAGATCGTTCCGCCTGCGAGCGACCGGTGGAAGTGGCCGTCAGTGAACACCGACTCCAGCCACGCCTGGTCGACAGCTCCCACAACTCTCTCCGCATCCCTGCTACGGCCACGCGGCCAGCACGCCAACTGCGGACGTCCCTCTGCCGCGAGACTGTGCCAGGCGGTCTCGTCGGTTGGCAAGCGCTTTCCCGATTAGGCGCAACGTACCGGAGAGCCGGGATGCACGCAAGAGTGCACCATGGACCTCGGCCCTGAGCAGGTGCGCGGATATTCTGCGCGCTGACGCCCGTCGCGAGGCACCACGCGGAGCGGCAGCTTCTGTGCGTAACATGTCCGGACCGAAGGTCAGGAGTTACGGTCCGGGCGGTGGCCGGACGGTGCTGTCGCGCAGGATGACATCGCCTGGCACCGGGACGACACGGGGCTGACCGGCGCTTGCGTCAGTAAGGACGAGGCGCGCGGCCATCTCGCCCATCCGGGCCAGAGGGAGTCGCACGGTGGACAGCGGCGGATAGACGTCGCGGAGCGTCGAGATGTCGTCGAAGCCCGCCAGACCTATGTCGCCGGGCACCGATACGCCCGCGGCCCGCAACCGAGCCAGCGCGCCGACCGCCATCACGTCGTTGACGGCGAACACGCAATCGGGTAGTTCGCCGCCCATCGCCAGTACCGTGCTCATGGCCTCATAGCCGCCGTCGCGCGTGAACGCGCCGCGCACAACCAACTTCGGATCGATGCTTGCCTGCCGCGCCGCGAGCCCGGCGGTGAATCCGGCCAGCCTGTCTCGCGCCGTCAGCAAGCGGCCGGCCCGGCCAGCACGGCGAATCTGCGATGTCCCTGCGCGACGAGGGCCGCGGCCAGGGCCTCGGCGCCGGCCGCGTTCTCCGGCAGGATCGTGTCGATCCCAAGCAGGTCCTGCCCTATGCACGCGACGCGGCCGCCTGAGCTGGTAAAAGCGGCGATCTCCGCGCGCAGTAGAGCCAGCATGGCCTGGTCGTCGGACCTGCTGCCGACGATGATCACGGCCCGCGCCCGCTGCGCGCGCATGAGCGCCACGTACTCCCGTTCCCCCGCCTCGCGATCGGTCGTGCTGGACAGGCAGACGAGCAACCGCAGCGGGTGGGCCACATCCATCAAGCCAGCCGCGATCGACGAGAAGTACGGATCCGCGATGTCGTGCACGACCACGCCCACCATGGAACTCTGGCCGGTGGCGACGGCGCGGGCCTGGAGATTCGCCGTGTAGCCGAGCTCGGCGACCGCCTGGTGAACGCGGCCGGCTAGGTGCCGTCCGACTCGCCGCGGACTGTCGCTGAGGACCCGCGAGGCAGTCGTCAGCGATACGCCCGCCCGGTCCGCGACATCTTGGAGTGTCACCTGCGAGCCACTCTGCCTGTCGCGGGGCTCGGTGTCGCGTGGGCCGGTGTCGCGGGAGCCGGTGTCGCGTGGGCCGGTGTCGCGTGGGTCGGTGTCGCGCCGCTTGACGCTGCGGCGCCTGATCACGGCAGCAGCGCGGTTGCGGGACCCACCCGCGGTGGTGGCATCCGGCGAGGCCGATTGCGCGCCAACCGAGTCCGTCACTGTCGCCTCCTCCTCACGGCTGCTCCTCTCACGGTTGCGTCCTGCTCACGGTCGCGTCCTGCTCACGGCTGCTCCTCTCACGGTTGCGTCCTGCTCACGGTCGCTCCTCCTCCGCAGCCTTGACCCGCCTTCCGGAGCCAGCCTAATCTTGGGAAAGTGCTTTCCGAAACGGGGCCCTCAGGCTGCGTGGACCAAGTGCACAAGCGGAAGTGCGCACCGAGCTGGACTGAACCCCGAAGGGCAATCATGACGCGCAAGGTCATCAACATTGCCCTGAACGGCGTCACCGGCCGAATGGGATATCGCCAGCACCTGGAGCGATCGCTGCTCAGCATCCGGGCGCAGGGCGGGATCACGCTCGACAACGGCACGACCATCTATCCGGAGCCGATTCTCGTCGGGCGGCGGGATGACCGGCTCCGAGAGATCGCGGAAATGCACGGGCTAGCGCGCTGGTCTACGAGCCTTGACGAGGTACTGAGCGATCCGCTGGTCGACGTGTACTTCGACGCGCAGGTCACGAGCGCGCGCGAGGAGAGCCTGGCCAAGGCGATCGCAGCGGGCAAGCACGTATACACAGAGAAGCCGTCGGCGAGCACGCTAGGTGGCGCGCTGCGGCTGGCCAGCGCCGCCCGCCAGGCCGGAATCACAAACGGGGTGGTGCAGGACAAGCTGTTCCTGCCCGGCATGATCAAGCTGCGCAGGCTTGTCCGGTCAGGATTCTTCGGACGCGTGCTGTCGGCACGGCTCGAGTTCGGCTACTGGGTGTTCGAGGGCGATGTCGTTGCCGCGCAGCGGCCGTCGTGGAACTACCGCAAGGAAGAGGGCGGCGGCATCGTGCTGGACATGTTCCCGCACTGGCAGTACCTGCTCGAGGATCTGTTCGGGCCGATCACCGCCTTGTATGCCCGGCATACGACGCACGTGCCGCGGCGATGGGATGAGTCCGGCCGGCCCTACGCGGTGACCGCGGACGACGCTGCCTACGCGCTGCTGGAGTTCGAGTCGGGCGTGTTCGCCTCGGTCAACTCGTCCTGGGCCGTGCGGGTGAATCGCAGGGAACTTGTCGAGCTCCACGTGGACGGCACTCACGGCAGCGCAGTTGCCGGGCTGCGTAACTGCGCTGTGCAGCACCGGGTGTCGACGCCGATGCCGGTCTGGAACCCGGACCTGGCCGACCCGATTGACTACCTTGCCCAATGGACCGACGTCCCGGACAACGAGGCGTTCGACAACGGATTCAAGACCCAGTGGGAGATTTTCTTGCGAGCTGTCGCCGAGGGCACGTCGTTCCCCTGGGACCTTGCCGAAGGCGCGAAGGGTGTCCAGCTCGCCGAGCTTGCGCTGCAATCGTCGGCGCAAGGCCGTCGGGTGAGCGTCCCGGCGCTGGCTGCGTGAGATGAGCACGCAGATCGTGCTGCCTGGCCGCGCGGAGCCGCTCGACGTCCGCGATCCCGGCTGGGCGGCAGGTTATCAGCCGCCAGCCCGGCGCAGCGTCTACGCGGCGGCGCACGTCGCCGCCAACCTCGACGGCAGCATCGACTGGGATGCCACCATGCGGTTCCGGGAGCATCTGTGGCGATACGGGTTCGGCCTGGCCGAAGCCATGGACACCGCGCAACGCGGCGCGGGACTGACCGTCGCGCAGGCCCGCGAGCTGATCAGCCGGTCCGCAGCACGCGCGGCCGAGCTCGGCACGCAGATAGCCAGCGGTGCCGGTACCGATCAGCTGGCCGCCGGGACGCATCCGCTCGCCACTATCATCACCGCCTACGCGGAGCAGGTTGAGTTTGTCCAGGCCGCGGGTTCGCAGGTCATTGTGATGGCGAGCCGGGCACTCGCCGCGAGCGCGCGGTGCGCCGACGACTACCTCGCGGTCTACGCGCAGGTGCTGACTCAGGCAGACCGGCCGGTGCTGCTGCACTGGCTTGGCGAGGCTTTCGACCCGGCGCTGCGCGGTTACTGGGGCAGCGACGACTTCGGCGCGGCGGCGGACACCGTCATCGAGCTCATCGAGCGCGCGGAAGGCAAGGTCGCCGGCATCAAGCTGTCCGTGCTCGATGCCAGCCGGGAGCGGGAACTCCGGCGCCGGCTGCCGCCGAGCGTCCGCCTTTACACCGGTGACGACTTGCACTACGCCGAGCTGATCAGAGGCGACGCCGAAGGGCACAGCGATGCGCTGCTCGGTGCGTTCGCGGCGATCACCGCCCCGGCGGCGGCTGCGCTGCACGAGCTGGATGAGGGGAACGTAGCGGCTTACGACGCCTTGATCGGACCGACCGTGGCCCTCAGTCGGCTTATCTTCGCCGCGCCGACCTATGACTACAAGGTCGGCGTGGCGTTTCTGGCCTGGCTGAACGGCTTCCAGCCGCACTTTGCGATGCTGGCCGGCCTGCAGGAGCGCCGTACGGCAGCGCACCTAGTTGACGTCTTCGAACTCGCCGCCATCGCGGGCGCGATCCAGTATCCAGACATCGCCGTCGGCAGGATGACCGAATACCTCGCGGCCACGCGCCTGGCGGGACAGGTACACCCGTGATCGGACTCGGCAGGCTCTCGCTCAACCAGGCGACGGTACAGAACCTCACGGCTGCCGAGGCGATCGAGCTGTGCGTCCGGTACGACATCCCGGCCATCGGCCTGTGGCGAGATAAGGTCGCCGAGCTGGGCCTGGCGACCACTGCGGCCACCATACGGGCCGCTGGCCTGCATGTCTCCAGCCTGTGCCGGGGCGGGTTCTTCACGCACGCGGACTCCGATGCCCGAGCCGCCGCGGCCGCGGACAACCGGACGGCCATAACGGAGGCCGCCGTGCTCGGCGCGGGTGCGCTGATCCTCGTGGCCGGCGGCCTCGTTCCGGGCAGTAGAAACCTGGCGCAAGCCCGTCAGATGATCGCCGACGCGATTGGCGACCTCGTTCCGTTTGCACAGCGGGCCGGCGTCCGCCTCGGCATCGAGGCCCTGCATCCGATGTTCTGCGCTGACCGGTGCGTGATCTCGCGCCTCGGCGAGGCCATCGACCTGGCTGCGCTGTTCCCGGCTGAGGCGGTGGGCGTCGTGGTGGACACCTACCACGTCTGGTGGGATGCACAGCTGGCGGCCGACATCGCGCGCTCGGCGGGCCGGATCGTCAGCTACCAGCTGTGCGACTGGATAGTGCCGCTGCCGCCCGACATGCTGCTGGGGCGCGGACACTTGGGTGACGGGTTCATCGACTTCCGTGCCATCACCGCGCAGGTCCTGGCGGCCGGCTACTCAGGATTCGCCGAGGTCGAGATCTTCAACCGCGATATCTGGGATGCCCCAGCCGACGATACAGCCGCGACCGTGCGTGATCGGTTCGCTGCCGTGCTCGGCTGACGCTGCCTGCTTAGTGCCTCCGTCGTAGGCTGAGATGCAGGCGAGGAGGTCGCGATGGAGTTCGAGCACGTCCTAGTGCACAAGTCAGGCGAGTTCGCCACGATCACGATGAACCGGCCCGCCCGCCGAAACGCGCTCTCGCTCGCACACATGCGCGAGCTGATCGCAGCGTTCACCGAGCTCGGGGCTAGCGATGCGCTCGGCATCGTACTGGCGGGCAATGGACCGGTGTTCAGCGCGGGGCACGACTTCGCCGACGTGGCCGACGCCGACCTGGCAGCGGTGCGCGCCCTGCTGGTGACCTGCACCGAGCTGATGACGCTGATGCAGCAGGTGCCACAGCCGGTTGTGGCCAAGGTGCACGGGCTGGCTACAGCTGCCGGCTGCCAGCTCGTCGCGAGCGCCGACCTCGCCGTTGCGAGCGAGGACGCCGGCTTCGCGGCTCCCGGTGGCAAGGGTGGCTGGTTCTGCCACACGCCGATGGTCGCTGTCGCCAGGAACGTCGGCCGGAAACGGGCAGCCGAGCTCGCGCTGTCCGGCGACGTGATCGACGCTCGCACCGCCCTTGACTGGGGCCTGGTCAACCGGGTGGTGCCGGCCGCCCAGCTCGACTCGGCCACCGCAGACCTGCTTGAGCGCGTCACCAGGGGATCGCCCGAGAGTAAGGGCATCGGCAAGCAGGCGCTGTACACGCAGATTGACCTGGACCAGCAAAAGGCCTATGCCTACGCGATCGAGGTCATGGCGGCGACGAGCCAGCTGCCTGACGCGCGCGAGGGGATGCAGGCGTTCCTGGAGAAGCGCAAGCCGCGCTGGCAGCGTGGCCGCGACGGAGCCTGAACCTGCGCCACGCCCCTGCGGGCAGCTGCCGACAGGGCATGACCCTGCTCGCCGTGCCCGGCAGCGCCGCGTCCTCGGCGGCTGGCCAGACCCCCAGGGAGTGAAGTCGCGCCTGCGCGGGCACTTCAATACGGGGACTGCCGCCGTGGGCAATGGCGGCCTGCCATCGGGGAGAACGCAGCTGACCACGCCTGCTCAAGCTGTCGCCTTGCTGCGGAGCCGCGCCTACGTGCGGTTGCTCGTGGTCGCGGCGGTGCTTGGCGTGCCGGTGTCTGCCGTGGCCTGGGGATTCCTCGCGCTCGTCAGCAAGCTCCAGCACTGGCTATACGTCAGCTTTCCCGACGACCTTGGCTTTAAGTCTGCGCCGGTGTGGTGGCCGTTCCCGCTGCTGGCCGTCGGCGGCATCCTCGTCGCCCTTACGATCCGTTATTTGCCGGGAACGGGCGGGCATTCACCGGCGGACGGCCTGAAAACAGGTGGCGTGTTTGCCGCCAAGGAGTTGCCCGGCATCGCGCTGGCGGCACTGGCGACGCTCTCCTTCGGCGCCGTCCTCGGACCCGAGGCGCCGCTCATCGCGCTCGGCGGCGGCCTGGCTGCCTGGGCCGTCAGCCGGGCCAAGGCAGCTAAGTCAGCGCCGCAGGTCAAGATGGTCGTCGGCGCAGCCGGCAGCTTCGCCGCGATCAGCACGCTGCTCGGCTCGCCGATTACCGGCGCCTTCCTGATGATGGAGGTGGTCGGATTCGGCGGAACAAGCCTGGAGATCATCCTGGTTCCTGGCCTGCTGGCGGCTGGCGTCGGGGCGCTGATCTTCATCGGACTCGGCCAGTGGTCAGGCCTTGGAGATTTCTCGCTGGTTGTGCCAGGACTGCCGCATTTCGCCCGGCCCGATGTGGCCGAATTCGGCTGGGCGCTGGTCATCGGTCTTGCCGCAGCGGTGCTGGCCATGGCGCTCCACCGTGGCGCGCTACTGCTGCGCGCGCTCGTCCAGCGCCAGCCACTGCTGTGGACGCCGGTTGCTGGCCTGGTCGTCGCGGCCCTCGCCGTCATCTTCAGCCAGGCCACCGGCAAGGGTACGGACGAGGTGCTCTTCTCGGGCCAGAATCAGATCGGACCGTTCATTACCCACGTTGCCAGCTACGGGGTGGGTGCACTCGGGCTCCTCGTGGCCATGAAGGCGCTCGCCTACGGCGTGTCGATGAGCGGCTTCCGGGGCGGTCCGGTCTTTCCGTCGATCTTTGTCGGCGCCGTCGGCGGCGCGTTGCTGTCGCATCTGCCGGGACTGCCGCTGGTGCCCGCGGTTGGCATGGCCATGGGCGCCATGCTCGTCGGCATGCTTCGCCTGCCCTTGACCTCGGTGCTGCTCGCCAGCCTGCTGCTGTTCTCAGACGGCATTGCCATCATGCCGGTGGTCATCGTGGCCGTGGTCACTGCCTATGTAACCGTGACTTGGCTGGATCCGCCCGCACCGGCGGAGTCGCCGGCGGCGGCTGGATCACCCGCCTCGCCGGGTGCAGCGGCTTCCCCGAGCACGGGCGCTTCGCCGAACCCAGGCGCTTCGCCGGACACAGGCGCACCGGCACCGCCAGCGAGGTGATCGCCGGCATGATGGGGTGAGGTGGCAGGCCGCGGAGAGAAGGCAGCCTCGCGGGCGCTGGCCAGCGAGGTGGCTGCAGGCGCCTGCCGAGCGCTGGCTCGGCGCCAGGACACCTCGAACATCGCGCCGCCCAGGTCGGAGTCACCGAGCCGCCACTGCCCGTCCGTGCTGCGGACGATCGAATCGGCTATCGCCAGGCCCAGGCCCGCGCTGCCACCCTGTTCGGTCGAGCGGTGGAACCTGTCGAACAGCCTGGCCCGGTGCTCGGCGGCCACACCCGGCCCGCTGTCCTCGACCGTCAACGTGACCCGGTTGCCGCGCTGGCCGACGCTGACGCGGACGATGCCATTGGAGCCCGCATAGCGGCAGGCGTTATCGATCAGGACCCCGGCCAGCCGGTCGATCCATTCGGGTGGAGCGCTGATCAAGGCCGGGCCGGTACCCTCGGTGGCCACTTGGATGTCGAAATGCTGCGTCGCGGCGAGTGCGCGGAATCGGTCAGCGCTTCCAGCCGCGAGCGTGGCCAGGTCCAGCGGTTCATGGCCAGGCTCGGGCGGGGTTGAATCGAACCTGGCAAGCCACAGCAGATCCTCGACGATGCGCCGGAGCCTGCCGCTCTCGCCCTCGATGCGCGTCAGTACGGCGCGGTACTCCGCGGGCTTGCGAGGCGCGCTGAGCGCGACGCTTGTCTCGGCGCTGATGACGCTTAGCGGCGTGCGGAGCTCATGGGAGGCATCAGCGGAGAGCTCAAGCTGCCGCCGACGGGACTGCTCCACGGGCCGCAACGCGCGCAGTCCGATAGTGAGCGCACCGCAGAACATGGCAAGAAGGAGGATCGGGGCGGCCAGCGTCTCGCCCTCACTCAGCAACGACGTCAGGTGGTCGTCGCTCGCCAGGCTCTGGCCGGCGATGAGGGTGATGCCGTTCACGTTCACGGCCAGGAACCGGAATGGTCCATACGCCAGCTGCTTTGTGACCGTCTTTCCGGCGGTGAATCGGAGACTGGCCGGGAGGGCCGGAGCGCCCGAGCCCGGCACGGCGACAGGTCCGGCGTGCGTCTGGCGCCAGACATAGACCGGCGTGCTATCGACGTCATCGTCATCGCCGTAAGCGCCGTCCTGGCCGACCTCCTGGGCGTCCGCTAGTCGCTCGGCGAGCCGCTCGTCCACTGATTGGGTCAGCCTGGCCGTCACGACCTTGTCCAGCACGGCCACGCAGCCGGCGTAGACGATGCCTACGAACAGGCTGGCGGCAAGGGCGACCTTCGCCGCGTGGGCAATCTCGGGCGGTATGCGACCGCGCAGACGCAGCATGTCTTACCGCCCGACGAGCCGGTAGCCGACGCCGCGCACAGTCTCGATCCGCACCATGCCACCGGCTAGCTTGGCGCGCAGCCTGGCCAGATGCACATCGATGGTGTTGGAACCCATGGCGTCGGCCTCGTCGTCCCACACGTTCATGGCGATGGACCGGCGCGGCACGACCGCCGGGGACCTGCGCACGAGGAGCTCCAGGATGCCGTACTCGGTAGCGGTCAGGACTGGCTGCTCGCCACCAACCAGCACCTTCCGGGTAGCCGGATCGAAGCGGAGGTCCCCGACGACCAGCTGGGGCTGCTGGACTGTCTGCGGCCGCCGCTGGAGGGCCCGCATCCGGGCGAGTAGCTCAGCGAAGTCGAAGGGCTTGACCAGGTAGTCGTCGGCACCCTCGTCGAGGCCGGTCACGCGGTCGGCGTAGGCGTCACGGGCCGTTAGCATCAGGACGGGCGTCGGGTGCTGATGACGCCGAATCCAACGCACCACGTCGAGGCCAGACACTCCTGGCATCCGCCAATCGAGGACAGCCAGCACGTACTCGTAGCTGCGCAGGAATCGGATGGCTTCCTGCCCGTCCCCGACGGCGTCTACCACGTAGTCGTTCTCGCGCAGTCCGCGCGCGAGCACGTTCCGCAGCCCGCTGTCGTCCTCCGCGACAAGTACTCGCACTGGCTCTTCTCCTGCCTGCCCTCGCCCAGGGGCCCTGGTCCGGCGGCCGTTCGCCTAGCGGCGCAGCCGACGCCACAGCGGGCGCGGAATCAGGCGCATCGCGACGGCGAGGATACCGACGGCCCGAGGCACCCACACGGATTGCGCGCTGCCCGCCAGCGCGGCCGCGACCGCGGCGCCCACCTCAGCCGGGGTCGAGGCCAGTGGTGCGGGCGACATTCCCGCCGTCATTCGTCCGGTGACGAATCCCGGCCGGACCAGTAGCACGCGGACGCCGGTCCCGTGCAGCGAGTCCGCCAGCCCGCGGCCGAACGCGTCGAGCCCGGCCTTCGCCGCGCCGTAAACGAAGTTCGCCTTGCGCGGCCTGACGGCCGCCACCGACGACAGTACGACGATCGTGCCGCGGCCCGCGTGCCTGAGCCGTGAAGCGATGGCAAGGAGGAGGGTCACGTGGCTAGTGAAATTCGTATCGATCAAGGTGGCGGCCAGTCGCGGGTCAGCGTCCAGCTCCCCCTGCGGGGTCAGAATCCCGGCCGCCGAGATCACCAGGTCAGGCGGCCCGGCGGCGAACACCGCCGCCGGCAGATCCTGCTGAGCCGCCGGGTCGGTCGAGTCGTAGCTCAGCGTCGTGATGCGGGCGCGCAATCCGGTTGCCGCCGCGCGCATTCGCTCGGCGTCCCTCCCTGCGAGCAGGACCTCGGCATCCGGCCCCAGGTCGAGCGCCGCCAGGATCGCCTGGCCGATCTCGCTCGTCCCGCCGACCAGCAGTACCCTGGCGGGCTTTGTGGCCAGTCCAGCGGCCGCTTGCTCACGTACCTGCACGGGCCGCGATGATGTCCTCAGCATAGGCAGACCCTACGTTAGACCGGACGCTTAATTTGCAGGCGGTCGTTTTACTGCCAGTCGTTTACTAGTGATCGTTTACAGGCGGTCGTTCATAGGGCGTCGCTTGCAAGGCGTCAGTTACAGACCCACCGTGAACATCGTCAGCCAGGCGAGCTCGCAGCAGATCATCATCGGATCCCGCACGATGAGGTCCTCGACGGGACGCCCCTCGGCCAGGCCGGTGAGGCGATCGAATCGGAACAGCGCCAGCGCAAGCGGCGCGGCGCTGGCTACGTGCCAGGCCCGCATCCAGCCGTCGTGCTCGGACAGTGCCCAGAACAGATACGCGGCGAGCATGACTACGCTGATGGCACGCTGGCCGCCGCGCAAGAGCCCGAGGCTGTACCAGCGCATCACAGGCCGGTGCGCGATGGCCTCGTCCCCGAGGGCGGACAGTTCGGTGTAGCGCTTCCCGATGGCAACCATCAGCGCCCCGAGGCTGCATACGGTCAGGAACCACCCCGACGGCGGTACGTGCGTAGCGACGGCTCCGCCCAGTGCGCGTAGTACGAAGCCGGACGCGACGACGGTGAGCTCGATGCCGGGCAAGTGCTTCAGCGTCATGCTGTAGAGGAACGAGACGGCGATGTAGATCCCGATCACGACGCCTAGCATCGGCTCGCCGACCAGGAACGTGGTGAGCGCCGCGACCGCCAGGCAGACGACCGCTAGCAGCAGCGCTGCCGGTATAGGCAGCCGACCGGAGGCGATCGGCCGCTTGCGCTTCGTCGGATGCTGCCGGTCGCGCTCGACATCCAGGATGTCGTTGATGACGTACACCGCCGAGGATGCGGCGGTGAACGCCACAAAGGCGAGCAGTGCGTAGCCGAAACCCTCGTTCCTGCCCAGCGTCGCGCCCGCCAGGGGAGCGGCGAAGACCAGCAGGTTCTTGGGCCACTGCCGTGGGCGGACAGCCTGGATGGCGGCGAGCGGCAGCCCTCTGGCACCGGACCGTCCGGCCGCTGTGGCATGCGCCTCGGGTGGGACGGCCGCCTGCTCGCCCGTCTCCGGCGCCCTAGTGGTCATCGAGCGTAGACCGCGGTGAAGTCGCGGCCCGAGGGGTAGTAGTAGCGGTCCGCGGGCTGCTGCTGCGTCGGCAGCAGGTTGACCGGTGCTGGGTTGGCGGACTGGCTGTTCTGGTAGTACATAAATGACATCCAGGCCGGGTTGATGTCGAGCTCCATGCCGGTCACGACGCCCGCATGACGGAGCAGCTCGCCGAGCTCGCGCACGTTGAGCGCGGGGCCGTAGACGAAGATCAGGCGTCCGTCGGCGGTGATCCCGATGCCCGAGCGCCAGACGTAGTAACCGCCGCCCAGGGTCGCGCCCCAGCTCGTCTCGACGTTGCTGTCGACGCTGGCGGGCACCTGGCCGTTCGAGACGATCAGGCGCAGATTCTGCCGAACTCCCGCGATGTCCGGAGTCATGCGGATCGTCTGATCCCAGATGCCGATTGCGACGTGCCCATCGCGGTAGTAGACCACAGAAGCCACGCCTGGGGTCAAGGTTCCCCGGGTCACACCGTTCAGGTAGAAACCGCCACCCGAAGAGCTGATCTTGAAGCCGCTGTTGAAGGTCGCCAGCAGGCCCTGCCGCGTCCCTGGTGCGATGTACGAGGATGCCCGCCAGTTGCCGGGGCCAGGGTCCTCAGTGCCGGGCCTGAGCTCGAAGCGCACCTGGTCCTGGTTCATCGACACGATGCCAGCGACGTAGGACGTGTAGACGCTGCTCGGCCGAAGGTACGTGCCGTAGATGGCCGGCTGCCCGTTGACCGAGTCGAGCACTCGCCAGACGCCTTCGCCGGGCAGTGGCTTGCCGGCCATCGACGTCAGCGGCTGCGGCGGTGGATAGGTGAAGGTCTTATGAGGTATCTGCTTTTGCGGCGCCGACGGCCCTGTCAGCGCAAACGAAGGCTTGCCGCCAACCTTCGGCGGCTGATAGGTAAGCCATTCGCCCAGGGTGACGACCGGTCCAAGGTAGTGGTCCCGAGCCCACTCGGCGAGGCGCTCCGACATCGAGCCACCGCCGGGCATGGTCATGGCGTGCCCAACCGACCAGGCGGTGGGCAGCAGGATGACGATGACTGCAGTGAGAGCTATCCGTGACCACCAGCGTCGCGGCCAGTGCGGTGCCCAGTTTCGGCGGGGGCGAGGACTGGCCGAACTCTGGCCCTGGCTGAGGTCTTCTGGACCGCGAGCAGGCGAGTCGGCTGTCGCTGGCGTCTCCTGCGAGTCGGCTGTTGCTGGCGTCTGCTGCGAGTCGGCTCTTGCTGGCGTCTCCTGCGAGCTTGACGTGCTCGGCCTCGGCACTACGTTTCACCCCAATCGACAGTCGTATGCACTGGGCCCGTAAGCGTCCAGGCGACAGGTCTACCCAGGCCACATGAAGACCTCATGACGAGGGTTCCGTGCCTTGCCGCCAGCCGCAATGCTTCCTGAACCCTCATTTCACAGTAATTCATGCGGCCTCGCGGTCGACGTCGGCCAGGTGCCTGCGCTGCTGGCCCGCCAGGGTGCTTCGCTCGGCCGCTGGGACCTGATCGAGCTCGCGGCGGCGCCGTCGTCGGCTCAGCAGGCTGGCCGCCTCGCCTGGCGAGATGATCTCGCAGGCCACGCTGTGGGCCAGCGCCGCGCGGGCCCGCCTCAGATAGGAGTTGCTCAGCAGAAGGTAGACCGCGACCACGATGGCGAAGTTCAGCCCGACCTTGATCACCTCGGCGACCTGGGGTGCGTCGAAGATGAGGTGCATCGCCATCGCGCCCAGCAGGCACGCGACCGCCGGCAGGACCCCGCCGTGCGGGGCGCCGCGGCGGCGTGCCACGAGGTAGCCGGCTCCAGCTCCGGCGATCGCCGTCATCGTCCAGTGCGAGCCTAGCGCGGTAACGCCGACCCGGACCATGAAGGAGTTCAGAACAGCCCGCGCTGGGTCAGTCGCGCCAGAAAGCTCGATGCCGTTCAGGCCGTAGGTGACGTTCTCGGTCGCCTGGAAGCCCAGGCCAACGAGTGCGCCAAAGATCATGCCGTCTAGTGGTCCCTGGATGACGAGGGGGGCCGCGAGGATGATCATGATAACGCCGCACAGCTTAAGTAGCTCCTCATTGAGCGGCGCGGAGAGCGACGCGGACCAGTTAGCGGCAAAGCGCGTGCCGGCCCCTTTGGCCCACAAGCTGATCAGGCCGCGGTTTGCCAGCAGCGCGCACCCCGCTGCGGCGGTAGCGCCCCAGGCGACGGCGGCAGCCGACCAGGTCAGAGCGGGTGTGCGGACAGGCCGCAGGAGACGCAGCACCACAAACCCGACCAGCAGGAGCGGAATTTCCAGGCCGATGGCAAGCAGCCCCGTCCCTGGGAACACGACGACGAACCGGAAGAACTGCCAGCTCAGAACGGCTGTACCAAAGAGGCACGCCAGGATCGCCGTGACCCGGACCAGGCGGATGCTCTGCACCGTACTGATCCGTAGCGTGCTCGACTTGGCTGAGATCATCGGCTCCGCGCGGTGAATATGAAGGAGGTCACGACCCGAATGGCCGCCGCCCGCAGCGCGCGGCTTGTGTTCCGCGGCGCGAGCACCACCATCTGAATAGCAAATTCCCCCGACGGAGCGGGATAGATGGTGGCAGCGCCGATGAGCCGCTGGCCGGTCACCACGCCGGTCATGGCCCGCAGCCGGTGGCCGGTGCGGATGATGGCCGGATTGCTGAGCCGGGACCCAGGGTCAGTGATGGAGAGGATTTGTCGCAGGCCCTGCCACATAAGCTGCATCTGGGCACGATTGACCAGGGACACGTGACTGATGGCAAGCTCGAGGCCGTCCTTGCGCAGCACATATTCCTGCCTCGGGTTGCTCTCGGCTGGCTGCACGTACCAGCCACGTCCGACCGTGACCACGCCCGAGCTCGCCGGACTCGTCCCGATTGTGAGGCGCGAGCCAGCCGCCAGCGGCTGGCGGTTGGCGACGGCCGAGTTGAGCAAAGGCCAGCCGGCAGTCAGCAGTGCCATGATCGCGACGACGACCGCCAGCCAGCGCAGCCTCAGCCTCGTCGTGCTGGCGGCGGGAGGGCGTCCCGTCTCGTCAGCGACCACGGAGCAACTGACCCAGGCTGTCAGGGCTCCGGCCGAAGATCGCCACGACGAAGGCGGCGACCGCGACGATGACGACCGTGGTGGTGACAAGCCGCAGGCCCCGCGGGGATAGGTCCGTGTCGCGGCTGCGGTGGGCTACCGCCCAGATGGGCACGCTGAGCACCAGCACGACCAGGCCTGCCACCGGGCTGAGCCTGAGCATCAGACCGCCGATGGCCGCGAAGGCGATCGCGGTCCGCGTCCACGCCAGCTTCGTCCGGTTGGCCGGGTCGAGGACTGGTGACTGGGGTCTCGCCGGTGCCATAGGCCCTACCTCGTCGCCGAGAGCAGGACGACGATGGCGGCGACGGTGGCCACGCCGCCGATGGTCACCGCGAGCAGCCGGGGCAGGACGGACACCGGCAGCGGCCGATTCCGCCGCAGCGCCCGTTGACTGCGCATCATTTCCGCGTACGCGGCCACAGCTATGACCGCCCCCAGGATGATGAGCGGGATGCCCAGCACACGGCGGCCGAAGGGCACACCAGGGAAGGGCGGCAGCAGCTGGACAATGCCCAGGCCGGCTGCGACCAGCGCGAGGGCTGTCCGGCTCCAGGCAAGGAAGGTGCGCTCGTTGGCCAGGGTGAACCGGGGGTCTGGCTCTGTCTCGGTCGGCTCTGTCTCGGTCGGCTCTGTCTCGGTCGGCTCGGTGTCATTAGGCCCAGTGTCCGGCGACCCAGCGTGCGCTGGCCCAGTGTCCGCCGGTGTAGGCCGTGCTGCGTTATCCCCATGCCGGTCATGGGAGGGTTCATGCCCATCCCCGGCCGCTGTCATAGCTTGGCCGCTGTCATAGCTTGGCTGCTTTCATAGCTTGGGCGCTATGCCGGGTTGTGCCAGGTCTCGCCGCGCGGGAGCAGCGAATCGGCTTCCGTCGGCCCCCACGAACCCCGGGCATACGGTATGACCGGCACGACATCTCCCAGCACCGGCTGCACGACGCGCCAGGCCGCCTCGACGGTCTCCTGCCGAGCGAAGAGGTATCGCTCGCCGATCATGGCAGCGCCGATGAGCCGGTCGTACGGCCGCATCATCTGCGCCATCGTCGGCCCGACATAGGCGAGATCGCGCGGCAGCGCCACGAGGTCTGGGCCCGGCTTCTTGCCCAGCACCGTGATGCCGAGCTGATCATCAGGGTTGATGCGGACTCGCAACTGGTTCGCAGTCGCGAGGTGGCCAAGGCCGAAAGCGTCATGGGGTCGCTTGCGGAACCGGACCACCACGTCGGTGGCGGTGACGGGCATGCACTTGCCAGTCCGGATCATGATCGGCACGCTAGCCCAGCGCCAGGACTGAGCGGTGAGCCTGATCGCCGCGAACGTCTCGGTCGTGCTGCCAGGCGCCACGCCCGGCACGGCCAGATAGGCCTCGTACTGCCCTCGCACCGTGGTCCGCGGACTGAGAGGCTCGAGCGCGCCGATGATCTCCGACTTCGCGTCGCGCCAGTGCGTCAGGCCCCGGCCGTCTGGCGGTTCGGCAATGACCGTCGCCAGGACCTGAAGTAGGTGGTTCTGAAGGACATCCCGGATTGCGCCCGCCTTGTCATAGAAGCTGCCGCGGTCGGCGACGTCGAAGTCCTCGGCCATCGTGATCTGGATGCTGGCCACGTGGTCGCGGTTCAGGAGCGGCTCGATGATCGAGTTGGCGAAGCGGACAAACAGCAAGTTCTCTACGGGCTCAAGGCCAAGCCAGTGATCGACCCGGTAGATGGCCTCCTCCGGGAAGTACCGATGCATTGTCTCGTTCAGCTTGATGGCGCTGACCAGGTCGGTACCGAACGGCTTCTCCACCATCACCCGCGCGCCCGTGGCCCGGCCCGCCGCAGCGATCCCCTCGGCAATCCTGCCAAAGAGCGCGGGCGGCACCTCGAGGTAGTACAGGGGATGATGCCCGGCGCCCATCGCCGTCGACATCGCCTCATATGTGGCGGGATCGTCGAGGTCGCCATCGACGTAACGGAGCATTCCGAGCATCCGGCTCGCGGCCGGGCTGGCCGGGTCCATGTTGTTGAGCTTGAGCGAGGCCGTCGCATAGTCCCGGAACTGCTGCAGGTTCCAGCCGCTGTCGGCGACCCCGACGACCGGTACGGTCAAGACACCGCGTTCGACCAGCCCGACCAGGGCTGGGAAGGTCTCGATTTTCGCCAGGTCGCCGGTCGCCCCGAAGATTACTAGCGCGTCGACATGGCCCCTGGCGATATGGCCGCTGGCGACATTGCCCGTTGCGACAATGCCCCTGGCGACATTGCCCGTTGCCACGTTGCCCGTTGCGGCACCGCCCGCAGTGGGTCCGGCTGTGTTGTCCGTCGGCATGCCCGTGGTCCCTCCGGCTCAGGTATCCACGCAAAGCCTCGCACGTTAAGCTCGCCTGCGATGATCGTGGTACTAGCAGGCGTGGCCGGTAGCGGCAAGACGACCGTCGGCCGGCTGGTGGCTGAGCGGCTTGGCTTGATGTTCGCCGACGGTGACTCGTTCCACCCGGCGGCCAACGTCGCCAAGATGCGCGCTGGCCTGCCGCTGACAGACACTGACCGCGCGCCGTGGCTAGCCGCGATCACGTCCTGGATGGACAACATCATCGCCACCGGCCAGTCCGCAGTGCTGGCGTGCTCGGCGCTGAAGCGCCGCTACCGGGACGAATTGCTTGGCGGCCGGGAGCAGGCCCAGATCGTTTTCCTGGCGATCACCAGGGAACAGGACGAGGCGCGGGTGGCGGCTCGTACCGGTCACTTCTTCCACGAGCCGCTGTTGGCGACCCAGTTCGCTGATCTTGAGATGCCGCAGGACGAGGCGCGCGTGCACCTGATCAGCGTTGGCGACCGGGCCCCCGCCCAGGTCGCCAGCGAGGTCATCAACCTTCTTGGCCTCGCCCACGGGGGCGGTCCGCAGCCGTCCTGACGACCGCACACCACCCGCGGCGGGTGGTGTTTGCAGGTAGCGCAGCGGAGACGATTTCAGTCATCAGCTGGGGTTGTCGCGGCATGCCGACGAGCGGAGTACGAGCGATGCGCAATCAGTTCAAGGGAAAGATCAGCATCGACATCAGGGATTCGGTGCCGGACTGGACGCCGTTCATGCCGCCCAAGGCGCCCGACGGGGCGCCGAACGTCGTCTATATCGTGCTGGACGACGTGGGCTTCTCGGCGATGTCGTGTTATGGCGGCCCGATCGAGACCCCGAACATCGCCCGGATCGCGGCCGCGGGGGTGCGGTATACCCAGTGGCACACGACAGCCCTGTGCTCGCCGACCCGGTCGTGTCTGCTGACCGGCCGCAACCACACCCGCAACAGCATGGCCTGCATCACCGAGGCTGCGGTCGGCTTCCCCAACGCCAGCGGCACGATCCCGCCGGAGAACGGCATGATCCCCGAGATCCTCGGGGAGCGCGGGTGGAACACCTACATGGTCGGCAAGTGGCACCTGTGCCCGACGATCGAGATGAACGTCGCCTCGACGCGACGGAACTGGCCGTCTGGGCGGGGGTTCGAGCGCTGGTACGGGTTCCTGGGCGCCGAGACCAACCAGTGGTATCCGGATCTGGTGTACGACAACCACCCGGTGGACCAGCCGAAGTCACCGGAGGAGGGCTATCACGTCACCGAGGACCTGACCGACAAGGCGCTGGAGTTCATCAAGGACGCCAAGACGGTCGCGCCCGACAAGCCGTACTTCCTGTACTACGCGCCAGGCGCCGCGCACGCGCCGCACCACGTGCCGAAGGAGTGGGCGGACAAGTTCAGAGGTCAGTTCGACATGGGCTACGAGGCGATCCGCGAGCAGACACTAGCCCGGCAGAAGCAGCTGGGCATTGTCCCGGCCGGCACCGAACTGCCGCCGATCAACCCGATCGGCACTCCCGAGACCCGCAAGGGGCCTAAGGGGCAGCCGTTCCCGCCGCTGGACGTCACCAGGCCGTGGGACTCGCTGTCCGCCGACGAGAAGCGGCTGTTCTGCCGGATGGCAGAGGTCTACGCAGGGTTCCTCGCCCACGCTGACCATCACATCGGCAGGCTGCTGGACTACCTGGAGGAGTCCGGGCAGCGCGAGAACACCCTGGTTGTCCTGGTGTCGGACAACGGTGCCAGCGGCGAGGGCGGCCCGAACGGCTCAGTCAACGAGATGCGGTTCGCCAACGGCATCCCGGATGACATGAAATCCAACCTGGCGATGCTCGACGAGCTCGGCGGGACGAGGACCTACAACCACTACCCCAACGGCTGGGCGATGGCGTTCAACACGCCGTTCAAGATGTGGAAGCGGTATGAGTTCAACGGCGGCACCGCTGACCCGTGCATCATCTCCTGGCCGTCAGCGACGTCCGGCCACGCCGGCTGCGGCGAACTGCGGCACCAGTACCACCACGCGATCGACATCGTGCCGACGATCCTGGACTGCCTCGGCGTCGAGCCGCCGGAGACGATCAAGGGTCACGTGCAGAGCCGGCTCGACGGCGTCAGCATGCGCTACAGCGTGGATGACCCGTCTGCGCCGTCCGCGCGCCAGACACAGTTCTACTCGATGCTGGGCTCCCGCGGGATCTGGCACGACGGATGGAAGGCCGTCACCAGCCACCCCACCCTCAGCGGCTGGAGCGACTTCAACGACGACACCTGGGAGCTGTACCACACCGACACCGACAGGGCGGAGCTCCATGACCTGGCCGCCGAGCAGCCAGACAAGCTCCGCGAGCTGATCAACCTGTGGTTCGCCGAGGCCGGCGACAACGGCGCCTTCCCGCTCGACGACCGGTCCGCAGTGGAGATCATCACCACGCCGCGGCCGCAGCTAGCCAGCCCGCGCAGCCGGTACACCTACTTCCCCGACACCGCCGAGGTACCGGAGGCACAGGCAGTCAACATCCGCAACCGCTCCTACACAATCGGGGCCCTAGTCGACATCCCCGCCCCCGGCGCGGAAGGAGTCCTGTTCGCCCACGGATCACGGTTCGGCGGCCACGCCCTCTACGTCAAGGACAACCGGCTCCACTACGTCTACGACTTCGTCGGCATGATGGACCAGAAGATCGACGGCACCGACGAGATACCCGTCGGACAGAACCTGGTCCTGTCCGCCTCGTTCGACAAGGACGGCGAGGACCCGCCCGGCGTCTCGACCGGAATGCTGTCCCTATACCACGGCGACAAGAAGGTCGGCGAACGCCGGATCAAGACCCAGCCCGGCATGTTCTCCCTCGCAGGCGAGGGCCTGTGCATCGGCCGCGACAGCGGCGAGCCAGTCACCGACGACTACCCCAACGGATCAGCGCACCACTTCACCGGCGGCACCATCAAGCGAGTCGCCGTAGACGTCAGCGGCGACCCCTACGTCGACCTGGAACGAGAGGCCCAGGCGATGCTCGCGCGGGAGTGAGCAGCAGCCAGTGGCTGCGCCGACTGCGACGCACCACCAATGGCAGACTCAGCTGATGCGCGCGCTCCGAACTAAGACCCGCCCGGCGGCGGGTGCACGGTGAACGCGAACCGATCTCAGCTCACGCGGGCCATCGTCACGTTGCTGCTGATCGCGGCGGCTACTGCGATCTACTACGAGATCCCGGTACCAGGCCGGATGCGCGAGGACTCGTGGGTCATCCTGTTCAGCTGCGGCGTCTTGGTCCTCGGCCTGCTGATCCTGCTCGCAGTGCGCAGGCTGCTGCGGCGCGGCGAGCAGGCGCGGATCCGGGGTCTGGTGCTGCTCCTGACGGTGACCGTGCTGTTCTTCTCCTATGCCGATGAGTCGGTTGCAAAGCTGCCAGACCAGTTCGTCAGTCTCAGCACCAAGACGGACGCCCTGTACTTCAACATCAGCACGCTGGCGACAGTCGGCTTCGGTGACGTGCACCCCGTCGGCCAACTGGCCCGCGCGGCTGTCACCCTTCAGATTGTGTTCAACCTCGTCTTCCTTGGCACGGCCGTCAGCATCATCTCCGGGTTTTTCCGCCACCGGGCTACCGGCAGGCTCCAGGGCCAGCCGGCCGCCATGGAAGGGTCAGCCGCGACCGGAAATTCAGGCGCCCCCGAAGAGTCACACGCCGCCGGGCCGGACGACACAACGGAACCCGAGGTGTCCGGTTGAGGTGTCGACGGCCTCACCTTGGCGTGCCGCCGGCCGGTAACGCAGGCAGTAGCTCGGCGCGCAGAGATGCGATCCGCCCTTGATGACCCGGCGGGGGATCTCAGCTACTTCGATCCTGCTCGCCTGATCGGCGCTGATGCGCGGGTTGCGCGGGACGCAGCAGGCCTTAGCTTTGTCTGCCCGGTGGCGTTGCCGGAAGAAGTCGGCGGTCCATTCCCACACGTTGCCCGCCATGTCGTACAGGCCGTGGCCGTTGGCCGGGAACGCCGCCACGGGTGAGGTGCCCGCGTAGCCGTCGAGCATCAGGTTCTGCCACGGGAACTCGCCCTGCCAGGTGTTGGCCATCTGCCGGCCGCCCGGCGAGAAGTCGTCACCCCATGTGTACACGGCGCCGTCCAGGCCGCCCCGCGCCGCGTACTCCCACTCGGCTTCCGTCGGCAGGTCTTTGCCGGCCCATTCGGCGTAAGCGCGGGCGTCGGCATAGGCGACGTGCGTCACCGGATGCTTGTCCCGCGTGGACACGTCGCTGCCAGGCCCCTCGGGATGCCGCCACGATACGCCGGGTACATAAGCCCACCAATTGGTGTAGTCACGCAGGTCAACCGGACCTGACGTCGGCTGGAAGACGAGCGATCCCGGCACCAGCAGGTCCGGCTGGGCATCGGGGTATGCGGCCGGGTCCAGGTCCTGCTCAGCTACTGTCACGTGGCCGGTCTGCTTCACGAACCGGCGGAACTCGGCGACGGTCACCGGGCGGGTGTCGATCCAGAAGCCGTCTACGGCTACCGCGTGGACGGGACGCTCCTCTGGATAGAAGTCCGCCGACCCCATCGCGAACTGTCCGCCTGGAATCCAGGCCATCCCGGCGGTTGGCGTCCTGCGCTGGGCTGGGCGCTGATGGAGGTCGGTGTGCACTCTTCGCTCTCTACCCATGATCACCGGCGTGGGAACGGCGCTATGAAGGTTGTTCACCCACGCCGGGTGACGTTTCCAACCTGGCGACGGGCATCTATCGGGCATGTGGGCGATCACCGGGCAGCCTGCGCGGCGGGACAGGCGGCGATGCTGACTGAGGCAGCGGGCCTAGCCGTGCTCGCTGCGCTCTCGCCGACCGCGGTGCTGGTGTCGGCGGTGTTCCTTGGATCGGCTAACCCGCGGCGGACCGCGCTGATCTACCTGGCCGGTGCCATCGTCGTGACCGCGATCATGGCCACCATCGTCTTCGTTGTGCTGCACGCCGGCCACGTCTATAAACCGCGGCAGCACCAGACCAGGTACGGCGTACGGCTGGGGCTCGGCCTGCTGATGCTGCTCGGCGGAGGCTACCTTTGGCGTCGCGGGCCCAAGCGGCGCGACCCGGCAAAGAAGGACAAGGGCATCGTGTCCCGGATGCTGGCCAGGCCCGGCACCAAAGAAGCATTCATCGTCGGCATCCTGGTCTACTCGCCGTCACTGACGTTTGTCGCCGCGGTCCAGGTGGTCGCGACGGCCAGGCAGAGCATTGTGGCGAGCGTCCTCGATCTGGCCGTGGTCATCGCGATCACGATCGTGTTTGTCTGGCTCCCGCTCGTGCTCTACCTGCTCGCGCCGGAGCGGACCGGGCGGCTGCTCACTCAGTTCAACCGCTGGCTGCGATCGCATGGGCGTGTGCTCACCGTCGGAGTTCTGCTGGTCGGCGGTGTGGCGCTGACGATCAACGGCATCCTGGGCGTGACGGGCGTCATCGGCTAGCCAGTCAAGTCATCCGTGACGGGTGAGTCCAGGTCGCCCATGCCGGGAATGGGCAAGGCATGTCCGTTCTTTCGCCGCCAGGGGCTACGGCGGAGCACGCAACCTCCCCGTTCCCTCCCATAGCCGACTACGCCTTCCTGTCGGATTGCAACACCACAGCCCTCATCGCGCCGGATGGCGCGGTGGAGTGGATGTGCCTGCCGCGGCCGGATTCGCCCAGCGTGTTCGCCATGCTGCTGGACAGGTCGGCGGGATTCTTCCGGTTCGGGCCGGTGCACGCGAAGGTGCCCGCCCAGCGCCGGTACCTACCGGGCACGATGGTGCTCGAGACGACGTGGTCGACCGCAACGGGGTGGCTCGTCGTGCGGGACGCGCTCGTGATGGGCCCATGGCGGGGTCACGAACGTGTCGAGGGCCGGCGCCGGCCGCCTGGTGACTACGCGGGTCGCCAGATGCTCGTCCGGACCGCTACCTGCATCTCGGGTCAGGTCGACCTGATGCTGGACTGCATGCCGCTGTTCGACTATGGGCGCAGGTCGGGAGCGTGGAGCTATCACGGCGCCGGCTACGGTGCCGCGTCGTGCGTGCTTGCCGACCAACCCGAGCTCATCCTGTCGAGCAGCCTCAACCTGGGGATGGGCGGCGCGCGGGCAACGGCACGCACGGCGATGTCACAAGGGGACACCGCCTACGCGGCCTTGTGCTGGGGGCAGGCGGCCATCACGAGTACAGCCGAGGCTGAGGCTGAGATCGATGCCACGATCGTCGTGTGGCGTGACTGGCTCCGGCATGCAAGCGCCCTCATGCCGGATCACCCCTGGCGTCCTTTCCTCGAGCGCAGCGCGCTCACGCTGAAGGGCCTCAGCTACGCGCCGTCGGGTGCGATCATGGCGGCGTCCACGACGTCGCTGCCGGAGACGCCTGGCGGCGAGCGGAATTGGGACTACCGGTTCACCTGGATCCGCGACTCGGCTTTCATGCTGGCCGCGCTGTACAAGCTTGGCTTCGACTGGGAGGCGTTCGGCTATTTCGCGTTCCTCATGGACGCGGTGAGCGCCGGGCCGGTGCAGATTATGTACGGGATCGACGCCGAGCGCGACTTGCATGAGCAGGTACTGGATCACCTGCGCGGCTACGAGGGCGCGCGCCCTGTCCGGGTCGGCAACGGCGCGTTCGACCAGCGTCAGCACGACGTCTGGGGCATGGCGATGGAGGCCATCGCGCTGTACTTCGAGAAGGCTGCCGCGGAGATCGGCCCGATCGCATGGCAGTCGACCGGAGCACTAGTCGCACGCGCGCTCGAGGTATACCCGGAACCCGATCGCGGCATCTGGGAGGTGCGGGGCGAGCCGCGGCACTTCACTGCTTCCAAGATCATGTGCTGGGTGGCCGTTGATCGCGGGGCAAAGCTGGCCAAGGGACGCGGGGACGACGAACTGGCGGCGGGCTGGCGAGCGGCCGCCGACAAGATGCACGCGGAGATCTGCGAACACGGCATTGACGGGCGTGGCGCGTTCGTGCAGGCCTACGGCGGCACCGCACTCGACGCGTCGGCTTTGCTCGTGCCGCTGCTGGGCTTCCTGCCGCCGGACGACGAGCGGGTACGGACGACGGTGCTGGCCATCGCCGACGAGCTCAGCGTCGACGGCCTGGTCCTGCGGTACCGGGCCAGCCAGACCGACGACGGCCTGGCCGGGGACGAGGGCACGTTCACGATCTGCTCGTTCTGGCTGGCGTCAGCGCTGGCGATGATCGGCGAGACCGAGCGCGCCCGCGCGCTGTGCGGCAAGCTGCTGTCGCTGGCCAGCCCGCTGCAGCTGTATGCCGAGGAGATCGACGCCGCGAGCGGCCGTCATCTCGGCAACTTCCCGCAGGCGTTCACGCACCTGGCGCTCATCGACGCGGTGCTGCGCGTGATCGCCGCGGAACGGTCCAGTTCGTCGGCTGAGTCGGCTGCCTCGGCTGAGTCGACTAGGTCGGCTGGGCCGGGCTGAGTCGGCTGGGCCGGGCTGAGTCGGTTGCTTCGGCTTAGGCGGCACGCCAGAAGTCCCGGCCCCGTTGCCAGGGCCGGGACTCACGGGTCGCACCGAATAATGCGGCCAGGCGAGGCCTGCGGCTCATCGACGGCGGTACATCGACGGTGCTACATCGATGTGGCGCTACATCGATGGACTGCGCTCAGCGTCATGCAGCAGGCCCCAGATGGCGAACACGCTGAGCGCGACGATGACGATGCCCCAGGCCGGCGAATACACCAGCCACAGGAACCCGGCGAGCCCTGTCAGCACCGCGAGGCCCACTCCCACTGGCCGGGCCATCGGAACGCCGAGCAGGGCCGCGGCTCCAGCCGCGAACAGCAGCGCGCCGAGCACCAGCAGGATGATGCCCCAGCCGCGCCCGGTCCACGCGTAGGCGTAAGCCGACCCCACATGGTAGAAGTGCGGCCGAACGACGACCGCCAGGCCTCCGAGGAAGGCGATCAGGCCGGCGAGGATGGCCATCGAGCCGCCCATGACGCCGCCGCCTGCGTCGTACGTCTCCGGCGCGCCTCGGTAGCCGGTGGTCGGCTCGGTCTCCCGCGCGTGGCGGCTGCCCGATACCTGACCGCCTGATTGCTCGGCCATTCCGGTCGTCGTGCCTGTAGTCGTGGTCCCCGTGGCCGGGCCGGTGGTGCCTGCTCCGCTGGTCATGCCGGTACTGGTCGCGCCGGCGCTCTGTCCGGCGCCCTCGGCTCCGGTCTGCATACCTGAGGACCTGTCCTGTGCTCTGCTCATCGAAGCCACTCCCCTCTGACCTGGCCAGCAAGCCAGGAACCGGCTGGCTGTTCAGCTTGGTCCCGGCATGACTAACCGGTTGTCCGGGTTGTTCTTCTACGGACGCTACGGAGGGTCGTGGAACCGGGCATCACCCGCTCAGGGTGATCCGAGGCGGCAACTATTGGACCGGGACGTCCCATGACATAGGGGTCATAGCAGGTCGCTCAGATTGGTGCCCTGCGCTCGGGGGTATGGCGATTACGGGGCGTTGAGCTGCAATTTCGCCGCAGCGGGTGAGGGGAAGCGGCGAGGGGCGCGGCGGGGGTTCGCGCCATTTGTTCAGCTGCTGTTGGCTGCCGTAGGCCTTGGACGCAAATTCTGGGGCCGCACGCATCCGCTCGGCGCCGGGGGAGGGTGATGACGACCACTGCAAGCGGGCCGGTTCTGACCGCCCCGCCGCAGGACGTAACGCTGCTCGAGGACAAGCTGCAGATCCCGCGGCCGGGCGTGGCCGTGCTGCCCAGGCCTCGGGTCGGCGAGCTTCTGGATACCGCCGTCACCCGGCGGGTCACGCTGATCACCGGTCCGCCCGGAGCTGGCAAGACTGTTGCCGCCGCCCTGTGGGCAGCGACGCGGTCCGCCAGTCGCCGTCCCGGCTGGCTCAGCATCGACGCGGCCGACGCCGAGCCAGGCTCGTTCTGGCGCTACGTGACAGCAGCCCTATCGCGAGCGGGCGCTATGTCAAGGGCGTCGGGGGCCCTGTCCAAGGGGGCCATATCCAAGGAGACAATGTCCGGGGGCAGGGCCGATCTACCGACCGACATGACAACGGCTGAGGTCCCCCAGTGGATCTCGGCATCGGTCCGCCCTGCCAGCGTTCCCGCCGTACTCGTACTCGACAACGTGCATCTGCTCGCGGGGAGCGAGGCGCTCGCCGGCCTGAATGAGCTCATCCGGCACGAGCCGCCTGGCTTGCGCCTGCTTCTAGTCGGCCGGTCGGCACCCGGCCTGGCAATCTCGAGGCTTCGCCTGGAAGGTGAGCTAGGCGACATCGGGGCAGCCGATCTGGCGTGTACCCCCGAGGAGACATCTGCCTATTTCGCGATGTTGGGCAGACCGCTCAGTCAGGCGGACCGCGATCACCTCATGCGAAGGACCGAGGGCTGGCTCGCAGGCCTGCGCCTGACGGAGCTTGCCGGTCAGGTCGACGAGATCGGTGCTCAGGCGCTCATGGCTGACTATCTCGAGGATGAGATCCTCGGCGCGCTGCCTCAGGCAGTTCGCGAGTTCATGATGCGCACGAGCCTCAGCCCGACCGTGCCTGCCGACCTTGCGCACGACCTGACGGGCGAAACCGGCGCGGCCGGGCTGCTCGACCACCTCAGCCGCGAGACCGGTCTGGTCCAGGCGCTGACGCCCGACTCTGGCGAGTACCGGTATCACCCGATGCTCAGAGACGTCCTGGCGGTCAGGCTGCGCCGGGAGATGCCGGCGGAGGTGCCAGGACTCCAGCGTCGCGTAGCCCGCTGGCACGCCGCCAGGGGTGAAGTGCTGCCCGCGGTTCAGGCGGCTGCCGAGGTCGGCGAGTGGGAATTCGGCCTGCAGGTTCTGCGTGACGCCGGCCCCGTCGTCATGTTCTCGGCCGCTGGCCCTGGGCTTGAGGCGGCTCTGGCAGCCATGCCACCTGGGCGGATAGCGATCGATGAGGCGCTCAACGTCGTGCTTGCGGTGGCCGAGGCGGCAGCCCGGATCTGGCAAGGTGACGCCGACGGAGCGCTGCCCCACCTGGAGCGCGCCGAGGCGGGACTGTCATCGCTTCCGGCACCCGATCGCGAGCAGACCGAGTTGTGGATCGCAGCCCTCCGGGTCCTGCTGACCACGGCCGTGACGGCGCCACAGCCTGGATGGCTCGGGCCATACTGGGCAATGGCGACGGAGGCACACGCCGATCCGCGTGGCGTAGGCGCGCATCGCGCGCTCGGCACGCTGTGGCTGGCGATTGGTTTTGCCGCTCTCCGCGAGTGCGACAACCAGCAGGCACGGTCGGCGTTCCTGCACGCCGGCGCACAGCTATCAGCGGGTGGCTTGCTCGCATTGCGGGAACGGGGTCGCTCTTGGGAAGCAGTCGCAGCGGCCCTCTACGGAGACCTAGCAGCCGCTACCAGGATTGCAGGCAGCGTGGCCGATGGGCCGCACGGCCGCAGCGAGGACCTGGTCCCCGTGCTCGCGCTCGCGGGCGCGGCCGTACGCCTAGCGCGCGACGAGCCGGAAGCGGCTGGCACTCTGCTCGACCAGGCCGACCTGGCGGCCATGACGCCGCGGCCGGCCGGCGAGCCGTCCATCGCCGTGATCACCGGCCTGCTACGAGCACGGCTGGCGCTCGCCGACGGCAATCTGGCGGGTGCGCGTGGACTCGTCAGATGGCTCGGTGACGCTGCCACCGCGGCCCCGGCCGCGGGCTACGCCGGCACGCCTGTCAGCACCGGGTCAGACCGGGCCGGCGACCCGGCCATGCTGCTGGACCGAGGGAGCGGGCCAGACCGGCCAGGCGGACTGGCGGCCGCCATCGCGGTCCTGGACGCGGAGATCAGCCTGGCGGCCGGGGAACTGGAACGGGCCAGGGGGACGCTCTCCGAGCTGACCGACCCTGGCGCCCGAGCGCGTCCTGACGTGGCCGTCTGTCAGGCGAAGCTGCTGATCGGGGCAGAGGACGACAAGGGCGCGCTGACGCTCATCGGGCCCGTGCTCGCGGACCCGTCCGCGGCGTGCACAGCTGCCGACAGGATTGGCGCGCTGCTGGCGGGCGTTGTGGCCCGGCGTCGGCTCAGTCAGGGACACGAAGCCGCCGAGCTGCTGGCTGAGGCCCTGGCGCTCGCGGAGCCCGATGACGCCTGCGGCCAGTTCGTCGCGGCCGGGCCCGCGGTCAGGTCCGCGCTGACGGTCCTGATCTCTCCGTCTGGCCGGTGTGCTGGATTCGCCAGCCGGATCCTGGACAGGTTCGACGGCAGGCTGCCGCGGCCGGCCTCAGCACAGCCCGCTGCTCTGCTCACCGACAGCGAGCTCGCCGTGCTCCGCTTCCTGCCCTCGCACATGACGAACCAGGAGATCGCCGAGTCGCTGTTCCTGTCGATCAACACCATCAAGACGCACCTGAGCTCGGTGTACCGGAAGCTCGGCGTCGCCAACCGGCGCCAGGCCATCGCCCAGGGCCGCCGTCTAGAGTTGCTCTTACGTGGTGTTTTACTCGATCGGCGACAGCCTCGCCCGGTAGCCGCCGGGCGAGGCTGTCGATCTGCTGGCCTGTCTCTCGCTATCTCTTGCTACCCGTAGCCGAACGGCTAGCTCGTGCTCGTAGCCAGCCGCCGTGACGGCGTGCTCCTTTTTGCGGCCGACTTACCCGCCCGCCGGATGCTGAATGCCAGCGCCCCGAGGATCAGCCCGTACAAGAGCAGCCAGGCGGCAACGATCGTAAGCAGCAGCGCGAGCGTGATCCCCGGCCAGATCACCATGACGATGCCGGCCGCCAGGCTGAAGACCCCGAGCACACCGCGCAGACCGCGGTTCGGCACCCCGGCCGAGATGGCGAGGCCGAGGTCCGAGATGCCGTGCGCGATGAAGTAGACCCCGGTCACGAACGCGACCAGGAAGAGGCTGACCGCGTGATGGCGCAGCAAATAGATCCCGGCGAGCACGGCTAGCAGGCCAATGACCACATACGCGGTCCGCATGCCGCCGCTCTCGCCGTGCGCGGTGAAGCCCTCGTAGAGCCGGGCGAGCCCGGTCACCATGACGGCAGCGCCGATGAGGATCGCCACCACGGTCAGCGAGGCACTCGGCCAGACAAGCAGCGCGATGCCTAGCGCCACCAGGCCGAGAGCGCAGAGCAGTACCACGCCCCAGGAAGCCTTGGCGGCGGCGGCAATTGCGGCCGAGCCGGAGGCGACGCCGGGTGCGGCCAACTCTCCTTGTCCGTAGATTTCTTCTTGCCCGGCGACGCGCTCCTGCTGGTGACCTAGCTGCTGCGGCACGCTCGCCTGCTCCGGCGTGCGCTTCGCGGTAGCAAGGCCGCTTTCGCCGCTGGCGGACTCGCGGCCCTGGCCGCCGGTGCCGGTGGCGCCGGGCCCGGCACCCGTGTCGGCGGGCATGTCACTCCGCTGCCCGCCGGGCCCGGTGCTGGCCGGCGGGCCCGTCTGCGGATCAGTCATCCTGGCCTCCTGGAGAACGTGACCACCGGGAGGGCATTGGGCGCCCGGTTCGGCGGCCACGTTCCCGGCAGCATGATGTGAACTCCTTGCACCTCCATCGTTAAGTCGCGGAGTTCCCGTGATCATCACCCGTCGCGGGTGAACGCCGTGCCGCTGTCCTAGACTTGGCGCGCAGTAGCCGCTGATGACTCAGGCGGGTCAGGCCCGCGCCTGCATGGCGCCCGCCAGCGGCATGGACCCTTCCAGGAAGCGACCCCTAGGTGAAGACCGACGTCGAAGAGCTCAGCCCGACCCGGGTCAAGCTGACCATCGAAGTTCCGTTCGAGGAGCTGAAAACGAGCCTCGACAAGGCTTACCGAGAGGTGGCGCGCCAGGTCAGGGTTCCCGGCTTCCGGCCGGGCCGGGTGCCCCCGCGCATCATCGACCAGCGATTCGGGCGGGCTGCGGTACTTGAGCAGGCGGTCAACGAGGCTGTGCCAGAGCTGTACAGCAAGGCGCTGGCCGAGCACGACGTGGTGCCACTCAGCCAGCCCGACCTGGAGATCACCAAGCTGGACGACGGCAAAGAGCTTGCATTCACTGCCGAGGTCGACGTCCGGCCGAGCTTCGATTTGCCGGACGTGAGCGCCTTGTCGGTGACCGTGGAGAACGCCGACGTAGATCCCGACCAGGTGGAGGAGTACCTCGGCGCGCTGCGCGAGCGGTTCGCTTCGCTCAAGACCGTCGACCGTACCGTCGAATCGGGGGACTTCGTCTCGATCGACCTGGCAGCGACCGTCGACGGCGAGACCGTCGAGGACGCCCAGGCCACCGGGGTGTCCTACGAAGTTGGCACGGAGTCCATGCTGGACGGCCTCGACGAAGCGCTCACCGGCATGACAGCTGGCGAGTCGAAGACGTTCACCGCCGAGCTCGCCGGCGGCGAGCGCGCCGGCCTGGAGGCTGACGTGCTCGTCACCGTGAACTCCGTGAAGGTCAAGGAGCTGCCCGAGCTGGACGACGAGTTCGCGCAGTCGGCCAGCGAGTTTGACACCGTCGGTGAGCTGCGGGCCTCTACCCGCAAGCAGCTGACGACGATGCGTCAGGCTGGTCAGGCTGGCCAGGCCAGGGAGCGGCTGCTCGATACGCTCATCGACCAGCTCGACATTCCTCTCCCGGAGCGGATCATCGAGGCTGAGGTCGAGCAGCGGCGGCACCGGCTGCAGGACCAGCTGGACCAGGCCGGGCTGGACATGCAGGCCTACCTTGACGCGAGCGACACCACGCAGGCCAAGATGGAGGCGGACTTCGAGGCTGACGCGAAGCGGTCGGTCAAGGCCGGCTTCATCCTCGACAAGCTCGCAAGCCAGGAGGACCTCAAGGTCTCGGGGGAGCAGCTGAGCGCCTATGTGACCGAGCAGGCCTACCGGATGGGCGTCGCCCCGGACCGCCTCGCTCAGCAGCTCAGCGACAACGGTCAGCTGCCCGCCGTCGCGGCTGACGTGCTGCGCGGCAACGCGCTGACCTGGCTGGCCGAGCAGGCCACGGTAGTCGACGAGGCGGGTCGGCCCGTTGACATCCACCCGTCCGCCGATGCCGAGGCGGGCGACGCTGACGGCATTGACGATACCGACGACGACGGTGCCATTGATGACCTGGACGACGACGAGATCGACGCGGACGTCGACGAGGAGTAGAGCCCGGCGACTACACCGTGCAGACAGTTCGACGCTTCGCGCACGGCAGTTGGCAGCGCGGCAGTTGGCAGCACGGCAGTTGGCGGCACGGCAGTTGGCAGCACGGCAGGCGGCAGCACCGGAGCTGGCAGAAACGGAACCGGGCTGTGAGCGCCGCACAGACAACCCGCACAGATAACCCGCACAGACAACCCGCACAAACAACCCGCACAGACAACCCGCACAGACAACCCGCACAGACAGCTTTGCGCTGACAGCGCAGAATGGCCCGCTAGCGTGCGCCGTAAGCGAACAGCGGGGATCGGCGGCTAAGCCGCTTCTGCTCGCGGGTTATGGTCACAGTCAAACGACAGGCGCGGACTAACTACTACCGAGGTGAGCACACGTGACCACGCCTCCCGACAACCAGCAGCTGGCCGGCATTCTCGCGCGGAACGGGGAATCCCCGGTTCAGCCGCTCAGCGAGATGCTGTTCCAGCGCCTGCTGCGGCACCGGATCATCTTCCTCGGCCAGCAGGTCGACGACGATCTGGCGAACCGGATCTGCGCGGAGCTAATCCTGCTGGCGTCCGAAGACGGCAAGAGCGACATCAGCCTCTATATCAACTCGCCCGGCGGCTCGGTCTATGCCGGAATGGCGATTTATGACGTCATGCAGTACGTGCCGAATGACGTGGCCACGTTCGCGATGGGCATGGCCGCTTCAATGGGCCAGTTCCTGCTCACCGCAGGTGCCCCCGGCAAGCGGTATGCGATGCCGCACGCGGCCATCCTGATGCATCAGCCGCACGGCGGTATCGGCGGCACTGCGACCGACATCAGGATCCAGGCCGAGCAGAGTCTGTTCCTCAAGCGGCTGATGGCCGAACGGATCGCCTCGCACACAGGCAGGTCGGTAGAGCAGATCGAAGAGGATTCCGACCGGGACCGCTGGTTCACAGCCGAGGAAGCTCGCGACTACGGGATCGTTGACCACGTGGTCACGAGCGCAACCGAGGTCCCGACCGTCGGGCCGGTCCCGTGAGCGGGGCGAAGATCGTGGGCAACTCCGGCATGGTTGACAGCAGTGGCCAGGGAGGACCAGAAGTGAGTGCTGGATACGGAGGCTCCAGTTATCCGGGAGCGCGGCGCGTAGCCGAGTCGCGGTACGTGCTGCCGTCGTTTGTCGAGCGCACGTCTTACGGCGTCAAGGAGATGAACCCGTACAACAAGCTCTTCGAGGAGCGGATCATCTTCCTGGGCGTGCAAATCGACGACGCATCAGCCAATGACGTGATGGCACAGCTGATCACGCTGGAGTCGATCGATCCCAGCCGCGACATCCTGATCTACATCAACTCGCCCGGCGGGTCGATGACCTCGATGATGGCGATCTACGACACGATGCAGTACATCCAGCCGGAGATTCACACCTACTGCCTGGGCCAGGCGGCCTCGGCAGCGGCAGTGCTCCTGGCCGCAGGGACGAAAGGCAAGCGGTTTGCGCTCCCGAACTCCCGCATCCTGATCCACCAGCCGGCCGTGGAGAGCGGCTACGGCCAGTCCAGCGACCTGGAGATTCAGGCCAGGGAGATCCTGCGCATGCGGAGCGCTATGGAGGGCATCTTGGCCCGGCACACTGGTCAGGACGAAGACCGGGTCAGGCGGGACATCGAGCGAGACAAGTTCTTCACCGCCCACGAAGCCAAGGAGTACGGGATGGTCGATGAAGTTCTGACGATGCTGAAGCGCAGGGCCGAGGTAGGGTCGTCCTAAGTCGTCTTGGCTGCAGGGCCATCCCGTCCAGGGATCGAGTCAGGCAGCCGGCGCGCCGCTCGGTGTTCCTAAGGCCACACGCGGGGCCATCGAGGCGGTACCGTCTATGGTCGAGGCACAGTTCGTTCAGCAGGTGTACGGCACAAGTGGACTCGTTTGATCGCGGGCCTGGAGTGGTCGGCCGGCAAGGCAGAAGGAGTTACTAGGTGGCACGCATCGGTGATGGCGGTGATCTGCTGAAGTGCTCATTCTGCGGGAAGAGCCAGAAGCAGGTTAAGAAGCTCATTGCCGGGCCAGGCGTCTACATCTGCGACGAATGCATCGACCTCTGCAACGAGATCATCGAAGAGGAGCTCGCTGAGCCGACCGAGCTCAAATGGGACAGCCTGCCGAAGCCGCGCGAGATTTACGACTTCCTCGACTCGTACGTGATCGGCCAGGAGAAGGCCAAGAAGGGCCTGTCGGTCGCCGTCTACAACCACTACAAGCGGATCCAGTCGGGTAGCGAGCGGGCCGGCGAGGACGGCGTCGAGCTGGCCAAGTCCAACATCTTGCTGCTTGGGCCGACGGGATCTGGCAAGACGCTGCTCGCACAGACGCTGGCCCGGCTGCTCAACGTACCGTTCGCTATCGCGGACGCCACAGCCCTGACCGAGGCCGGCTACGTCGGCGAGGACGTCGAGAACATCCTCCTCAAGCTTATCCAGGCCGCCGACTACGACGTCAAGAAGGCTGAGACCGGCATCATCTACATTGACGAGATCGACAAGATCGCCCGCAAGAGCGAGAACCCGTCGATCACGCGCGATGTGTCGGGCGAGGGCGTACAGCAGGCCCTGCTGAAGATCCTCGAGGGCACGACCGCCTCGGTGCCGCCGCAGGGCGGCCGCAAGCATCCGCATCAGGAGTTCATCCAGATCGACACCACCAACGTGCTGTTCATCTGCGGAGGCGCCTTCGCGGGCCTGGAGAAGATCATCGAGCAGCGGGTGGGCAAGAGCGGCATGGGCTTCGGCGCGGTGCTGCGCGTCAAGACCGACAAAGTCGTGTCGGACCCGTTCGCCGACGTGATGCCCGAGGACCTGCTCAAGTTCGGCATGATCCCCGAGTTCGTGGGTCGGCTGCCCGTCATCACCAGCGTGCACAACCTGGACCGCGAGGCGCTGATCCGTATCCTTACCGAGCCGCGCAACGCGCTGGTCCGCCAGTACCGGCGCCTGTTCGAGCTCGACGGGGTCGACCTGGAGTTCACCGACGACGCGCTTGAGGCCGTCGCCGACCAGGCGATCTTGCGCGGCACCGGCGCTCGCGGGCTACGCGCGATCCTGGAAGAAGTCCTGCTCTCGGTCATGTACGAGGTGCCGAGCCGCAAGGACGTAGAGAAGGTCGTCATCAGCGCCGAGGTCGTCCTCGAGAACGTGAACCCGACCCTCGTCCCACGCGACGTTGCCCGTCGCACGCCGCGCGAGAAGTCCGCCTAGTTCGGATCCGTCTGGCGCTGTTCGGTTCCGTCTGCCGCTGTTCGGTTCCGCCTGCCGCAGTCCCGTTGCCGCACCTGGCGCAGTCCCGTTCCCGCACCTGGCGCAGCCGAAGCCGCAGCTACCGGCGCCACTCGCACTGTTCCTCTCAGCTTTCGCTGTTCCGCTCCGTCTGCCGCCACCGGCGGGGCCGCCCAGGGACCGGGCGTACGGGGCATTTCGGGCGCCGCCGAATCTCACCGGGCAACGTGTGGCGAGTAGGTCCAAAAACCTTGTACCTACGCTCCACACGTTGCTCAGCGATCTTGGTCGACGCGGCATCTATGCGACGAATAGGACGTAATGCTCCGAGCCCGGCCGCGGAGATGGCCCTAGGCCCGCGCCACGCAGGCTGGCCGGACCGCGCGACCGACGTGCCTAGGCTCGAGCTGGCCTGGTCGGCCACGGACATGCCCTGACGCTCGCGCTCGGCGGGCCAGGGCAGCCGCTCACCGATGCCCCCGGTCTGTGGCGGTCGGGCAGCTTAAGGTCACCTCGCCGGTCCTGTGCTGGTCAGCGCACGGAGGGTGGTGCGGCCGGCACTAGACTCTGCTGACGTGAGCTCCGGTACCGATACGACTCAGCTACCCGCGCAGTACAGCCCCGGCGAGGTCGAGACCCGCCGCTACGAGGGCTGGGTCGAGGCCGGGTACTTCAGGGCGGACGCCGACAGCGACGCCCCGCCGTTTTCTATAGTCATCCCGCCGCCGAATGTGACCGGATCGCTGCACATCGGGCATGCGCTCGATCACACGCTGATCGACGCGCTGATTCGACGGCGGCGGATGCAGGGCTACAACACGCTGTGGCTGCCGGGCATGGACCACGCCGGCATCGCCACGCAGAACGTGGTGGAGCGCGAGCTCGCCAAGGACGGCCTCTCCCGGCACGACCTTGGCCGCGAGGCCTTCGTGGAGCGCGTCTGGCAGTGGAAGGCGGAGTCCGGCGGCAAGATTCTCGGCCAGATGCGCCGGCTGGGCGACAGCGTCGACTGGAGCCGCGAGCGCTTCACGATGGACGCCGGGCTGTCGCGGGCCGTGCAGACGATCTTCAAGCGGCTGTATGAGGACGGGCTGATCTACCGGGCCCAGCGGATCATCAACTGGTGTCCCCGATGCCTGACCGCGCTCTCGGACATCGAGGTCGAGCACTCCGACGACGACGGTGAGCTCGTCTCAATCCGGTACGGCGACGGAGACGAACAGATCGTGGTCGCCACCACCCGGGCGGAGACGATGCTGGGCGACACGGCTGTGGCCGTCCATCCCGACGACCCGCGATACGCGCACCTGGTCGGGCGCGAGATCAAGCTTCCGCTGACGGGACGGAGCATCCCGGTCGTCGCCGACCCGCATGTGGATCCTGAGTTCGGAACGGGCGCGGTGAAGGTGACGCCGGCCCACGACCCCGATGACTTCGAGATCGGCCGCCGCCACGACCTGCCCAGCCTCGTCATCATGGACGAGCGCGGTGTCATCACGGCCCACGGGCCGTTCCAGGGCCTGGACAGGTTCGAGGCGAGGCCTGCGGTACTCGCCGCACTGCGGGCCGAGGGCCGGGTCGTGGCCGAACGCCGCCCCTACGTGCACGCGGTCGGGCACTGCTCGCGGTGCGGCACCACTGTCGAGCCGCGGCTGTCGCTCCAGTGGTTCGTCAAGGTCGAGCCGCTGGCCAAGGCGGCCGGCGACGCCGTTCGCGATGGCCGGGTCCGGATCTATCCGCAAGAGATGTCCGCGCGGTACTTCGACTGGGTCGACGACATGCACGACTGGTGCATCAGTCGCCAGCTCTGGTGGGGTCACCGGATCCCGGTCTGGTACGGGCCGGACGGTCAGGTGGTGTGCGTCGGCCCGGACGACGAGGCGCCGACGGGCCCGGGCTGGGAGCAAGACTCCGACGTGCTGGACACTTGGTTCTCTTCGGCGCTATGGCCCTTCTCGACGCTCGGCTGGCCGGACGACACACCGGACCTGCGCACGTTCTACCCGACCAGCGTGCTCGTGACCGGCTACGACATCCTGTTCTTCTGGGTGGCCAGGATGATGCTGTTCGGGCTGTACGCGCTGGCCGAAGCGGGGCCGGAGGCATCCGTGCCGTTCCGCCAGGTCGCCCTGCACGGCCTCGTGCGCGATCAGTACGGCAAGAAGATGTCCAAGACGCGCGGCAACACAGTTGACCCGCTGGACTGGATCGACAGGTTCGGCGCGGACGCGACCAGGTTCACGCTCGCCCGCGGCGCGACGCCAGGCGGTGACGTGGCCGTCAGCGAGGACTGGGTCGCCGGGGCGCGCAATTTCTGCAACAAACTGTGGAACGCAGTCCGCTTCGCCCAGCTCAACGGCGCCCTCACAGGTCAAGGCGTCCCGGCGGCAAACCAACTGACAGCGCCGGACCGGTGGATCCTGTCCCGGCTCGCGGCGGTCACTGCCGAAGTCGACGCCCTGTTCGAGCAGTTCGAATTCGCCAAGGTCTGCGACGTCCTGTACCACTTCGCCTGGGACGAGTTCTGCGACTGGTACCTGGAGCTGGCCAAGGCTGCTTTGTATGGTCCGGATGAGGCGGCCGCACACGCGACGAGGCAGGTGCTCGGCGAGGCGCTCGACCGGTTGCTGCGGCTGATCCATCCGCTGCTGCCGTTCGTCACCGAGGAACTATGGACCGCGCTGACCAGCGGTGACTCGGTAGTGATCGCCCGCTGGCCAGGTCAGGTGGCGGCGGGAGCGGTCGGCGCGCTGCCCGTGCTGCCTGCCGATCCGGCCGCGGAGGCGGAGATCTCCGCGCTCATGCGCCTCGTGACCGAGGTGCGCAGGTTCCGCTCGGACCAGGGGCTGCGGCCGACTCAGCAAGTGCCGGCCCGGCTGGCCGGTCTCGGCGACACGGTGCTGGCAGAGCATGAGGGCAGGATCCGCACGCTGCTGCGGCTGGCCGAGCCTGGACCCAGCTTCGCGCCGACGGCCTCTCTGCACGCCGAGGGCGTGACAATCGAGCTAGACACCGCGGCCGGCCTGGACGTGGCGGCCGAGCGCAAACGGCTCGCCAAGGACCTGGCCGCCGCTCGGGCCGACATCGATGCGGTCGAGCGCAAGCTGGCGAGCCCGTCGTTCGTCGAGCGGGCGCCTGCGGAGATCGTCGCCAAGAACCGTGACCGGCTGGCCGCAGCGCAGGCCGAGGCCAGCCGGCTGACCGAGCGACTGGCCGTGCTTCCCGCCGACGCCGCTGCCAGTGACAGCGCCGCGACCGCCGGCGCCGCGACCGACCGCGCCGCGATCGACGCCCCCACCGCCGGCGCCGCGACCGACGCCGCGACCTCCGGCGCCGCCGACGGCACCACCACCGCCGACGGCGCCCCGACAGCCGGCGACCTCACCTCCGGCGACGGCGCGCCGACCGGATCGGCATGAGCGACAACTACCAGGCCCGCCTGCGCGAGATCGAGCGAGAGATCTTCGCCCGCCGTCCCGAGCACGCGATCAACCCGTCGCTAGATCGGATCAACTCGCTCGTGACGCTGCTCGGTGATCCGCAGCGTGCCTACCCCGTGATCCACTTGACCGGCACCAACGGCAAGACCTCGACGTCGCGGATGACCGAAACACTGCTGCGAGCCCGCGGGCTGCGGACGGGCTTGTTCACCAGCCCGCACCTGTCGTCGGTCCGCGAGCGGATCTGCGTCGACGGCCAGCCGCTCAGCGTCGAGCGGTTCGTCGACGCCTACGACGAGATCAAGCCGTACCTCGACATCGTGGACAAGTCGCACGATGTGCGCCTGTCGTTCTTCGAGGTGCTCGTCGGCATGGCCTTCTCGGTGTTCGCGGATGCGCCCATCGACGTCTGCGTACTCGAGGTCGGCATGGGCGGCACGTGGGACAACACGAACGTGGCCGACGGCGCCGTAGCCGTCGTCACGCCCATCTCAATCGATCACGCACGCTACCTGGGCAATACGGTCGAGGAGATCGCGGCCGACAAGGCGGGGATCATCAAGCCGGGTGCGGTCGCGGTCCTCGCGCAGCAGCCGCCGGCCGCCGCCGAGGTGCTGCTGCGCCGGGCCGCCGAGGTCGGTGCCAGTGTCGCCCGCGAGGGCCTGGAGTTCGGCGTCATCAGCCGCGAGCTCGCCGTGGGCGGCCAGCAGGTATCGATTCGCGGCCTGCTCGGCGACTACGAGGATCTCTATCTGCCGCTCTTCGGCGCCCACCAGGCTGGCAACCTGGCCTGTGCGATCGCCGCAACCGAAGCGTTCGCACGAACCCCGGATGCGGCCGATGGGCTCGGCGACGCCGCCGGACTCGATCGCGACATCGTCAGGCGCGCCGTCTCGACCATGACGTCGCCTGGCCGCCTCGAGGTCGTCCGGCGTAGCCCGGTGGTGATCATCGACTCGGCGCACAACCCGGGCGGCATGGCGGCGTCCGTCGAGGCGCTGACGGAAGCATTCAGCTTCACCGATCTGGTCGCCATCATCGCGGTCGGCGCGGACAAGGACGTGCCTGGCATCCTGGGCGAGCTCGAGCCCGTCGCGGCGCATGTCGTCGTGACGGTCAACTCCTCGACCCGATCGATGCCCGTCGCCGACCTCGCGGCGGCAGCTACGGCGGTGTTCGGACCGGACCGGGTCACCGTGGCCAGGCGGCTCGACCACGCGATCGAAATCGGCGTCGCCCTCGCGGACGAGGCAGACGCGGCAGGCGAAGGCGGGCCGGGAAAGGCGGGCGTGCTCATCACCGGTTCGGTGATCACTGCCGGCGATGCGAGGGTGCTGCTCGTTGACAAGGCAGGGAACGGGGCCGCCTCCGCTGACTCTCCCGCCGACGACCTCGGTGCGGAGGGCGATGTCACGTGAAGCGACTCTGCGCCACGGTCCTGACCTTCGAGGCCATCGTCATCGGCCTGTGCATTCCAGTCGCCGTGCATATCGATCACCTGGCCCCGCACGCTGCCGGGCTGACTGGCGGGATCGCGGCTGGCGCGGCGGTCGTGCTCGCTGCATTGGCGCGCCGCCTGCCGTGGGTCACCATCGTCGGCGGCAGCATGCTCCAGGTGTTCGTCATTGCTTCCGGCGCGATAGTGCCAGTGATGTACTTTCTGGGCGGCATTTTTGCGGCATTGTGGACCGTCGGAATCTGGCTCGGCTACCGCGTTGAGCACGCGGCGGGTCACTAGTTGCCAAAGGGCTTACCAACAGGCATGCCCTGCCTGGGCAGCCCAAGAACTGACATGTAGTGTTCAAGCGCGGGCTGTTTTGCGTGCGCTATCGGCAACGCTGCGCGCTAACAGCCGGTCGCTGATGGTGGCAATCTCGGGGATGCCGGATCGGCCGGTCAGGCAGGTACGGGTCCCTGCCGTGTAACCGCTACAGGCCGGGGTAGCGATCGACTGCACCGCCCGCACAAGGTACGACAAGTGCAGAGCTACCTGGTGGAAGGTTCTACTTCTCAATGAGCAACGCGATGGCGTTTCTGGGCCGCGACATGGCTGTCGACCTCGGGACCGCGAACACCCTTGTGTATGTCCGGGGCCGGGGGATCGTGCTGAACGAACCGTCTGTCGTCGCGCTGAATACCAACACCGGCCAGATCGTCGCCGTGGGTGTCGAGGCCAAGCGGATGATCGGTCGTACGCCAGGCAATATCATCGCGGTCCGCCCGCTGAAGGACGGCGTAATCGCGGACTTCGACGTGACTGAGCGAATGCTCCGCTACTTCATCCAGAAGGTTCACAAGCGCAGCTATCTGGCCAAGCCCCGGATCGTCGTGGCCGTGCCGAGCGGCATCACGGGCGTCGAGCAGAGCGCCGTCAAGGAAGCGGGTCATCAGGCGGGCGCCCGTCGGGTCTACATCATCGAAGAGCCAATGGCCGCTGCGATCGGCGCCGGGCTGCCCGTCAATGAGCCAACTGGCAACATGGTTGTCGACATCGGCGGCGGCACCACCGAGGTAGCCGTGATCTCGCTGGGTGGCATCGTCACGTCGCAGTCCATCCGAGTCGGCGGCGATGAGCTCGATCAGGCCATCATCAACTTCGGCAAGAAGGAATACTCGCTGATGCTCGGCGAGCGCACCGCTGAGGAGATCAAGATCTCGCTCGGCTCGGCGTATCCGGCCGTCGACGAACCGAACGCCGAGATCCGGGGCCGTGACCTGGTGAGCGGCCTGCCGAAGACGATCGTCATCTCCGCGGAGGAGATCAGGAGGGCGATCGAGGAGCCGCTCAGCGTGATCATCGACGCGGTCAAGACCACCCTCGACAAGTGCCCGCCCGAGCTGGCCGGCGACGTCATGGACCGTGGCATCGCGCTCACCGGCGGCGGTGCCCTGCTTCGCGGGCTCGACGAGCGGCTCCGCGAGGAGACGGGGATGCCGATCCACCTGACCGATAATCCGCTCGACTCGGTGGCACTCGGCACCGGCAAGTGCGTGGAGGACTTCGACACTCTGCACCAGGTCCTGGTGCCTGAAGCCAGGCGGTAGCTGGCCGCGGGGCCGCGGCCCCCATCCGGCGACAGGTGACGTGACGGGCGGCAGGCGAGGTGATCGAAGTGCGGGACACACGGCGAACCCGTGTGGTGCTCGTCGTGCTGCTTACGGCCGCGCTCGGACTGATCGCAGTGAGCTACGCCGACAGCTCGAACTCCGCCCTGCACGACGTGCGCTCAGCTGGCAGCTCGGTGTTCGGTGGCGCCGAGCACGCGGCGAAGTCAGTCACTGGCTTCTTCCGCTCGTCCGGCGGCTCGTCGTCCCAGGTGAGCAGTTTGCAGAAGCAGGTGCTTCAGCTCCGGGCCGACCTTAGCGAGGCCCAGCTCAGCAAGGCGGACTACACGGAGCTGCGCAAGATGCTCCTGGTGGCGGGCGCTGGCCGGTACCGAGTGCTGGCTGCGAGCGTGATCGCTGTCGGCCTCGGCTACCAGCAGACGGTGACGCTCGATGTTGGCAGCAAGGACGGCGTCCGTCCGCAGGAGACCGTCCTCAACGGTGATGGCCTCGTGGGGTACGTCGCGTCGGCGTCCCCGACGACCAGCACCGTGCTGCTGGCCACCGACGGCTCGGCCGTGGTCGGCGTCGAAGCGGCGCCGAGCGGTCAGCTGGGCTGGGTCACCGGTCCAGGAAAAGTGGCCGATGGCAGCGGGCTGATGCACTTGCAGATGCTGAATTCGGCCGCCGTGCTGAAGCCCGGCGATCAGCTAGTGACGTCCGCGTCGGTGAATGACAAGCCTTATGTGCCGGGCGTACCGGTCGGGGTTGTCACCAAGCTGATCGTCACGAACGGCGCGCTGACCGCGGCCGCGTTGGTCCGGCCCTACGTCGACTTCGGCGCGCTCGGGGTCGTGGGCGTCGTCCTGGTGCCTCCTGGTCACGACCCGAGGTTCGCCGCGCTGCCGCCGCTGCCGCACCCAGGGCCTACTGTCACCGTGACGGTCACGGCGAAGCCCGGCTCGCACTCGCGTGGCGGTACACCGACTCCCACCCCGAGCCACTGACGTGCGCAAGGCATGGCTCGCGCCGTTGCTGCTGGCGGTCGCGCTCATCCTGCAGCTCACCGTGCTCAACGGGCTGCACCTGCCCCGCGGCGGCGTTCCCGACCTGGTACTGGTGCTTGTCGTATCGCTGGCGATGGCTGACGGTCCGATGCGCGGCATGGTGACGGGATTCGCGGCGGGGCTCTGCCTGGACATCGCACCCCCTGATACCGGTCTGATCGGGCAGTACGCGCTTGTCTTCTGCCTGGCCGGCTGGGCGGCCGGCAGCCTTGGCCGCCTCAGTAGGCGGGCGCCCCTGCGCGCTCTGGCGGTAGCGGCCGTCGTCATCGCCGCGGCCGAGGCGATGACAGCCGCGCTCGGCAAGCTGCTGGAGCCGGCTCAGGTATCCGTCGCCGAGATTCGCCAGTTCCTGCCGGTCACGATCGCCTATGACCTGCTGATCTGCCCGTTTGTCCTCTACCTGGTCATAGTGACTGGGCCGGCGCTGGCCAGCAGCCGTCTGGCTGGTACCGGGCTGGCTGGTTCCGGGCTGCTGACCGCCGGTGCCCGGTCGAAGCACGCCGACCGTAAGCCGCGACCGCACCAGCCGCGGCTCAACCCGGCCGCCGCCAGGGCTGGGGACGGCTGGGTGGGCGGCGGACCGGCGAGTCACCCCGGCCTCATGCGGCGCGCGCGCCGTCCGGCCCGACTGCACCCCGGCGCTGGAGTGCCGGGCTCGGCCTCGGGCTACGCGCACCAGCGCAGCCTGCCTGTCCGTCCGGTGAGTGTCAGGCTGTCGACCAAGCACCGCGGTGATGGCGTGATCGGCACTGTCCTCAGCGGCACTGTCCTCGGCGGCAGTGTCCTCGGCGGCAGTGTCGTCGGCAGGAGTGTCGTCGGCAACCGAGGCCAGGCTCGGCACTGGGACCCAGGCCGTCATCCCGGACTGCTGGCGGGGCCGGCCAGTCAGTCCAGGTACGGCAAGTTCCGCTACCGCGGCGAGCTTGGCGGCTCGGCAGCGATACAGCACGCGCCGGCTGGCCTCGCCCCGAGTCGGCTGCGGATCAACTTCGGCCCGCGCCGGGGCGATGGCGGCATCGCCACCTGGCGCGGTACTAGCTGGCTCACCAGGCCGGGCCGGCGCCGCGTGGCTACACCGCGGCTGCGGACCGGCGTGAGCCGGTCAGCGCTTGCGCCGTCCGGACGCGCCACCTCGGTCAGGTCGGTGCCGACACTGCACTTCCGTACCACGTCTGCGCCGATCGCGCGCCGGCCGGCTGCAACGCCGAAGTTCCGGCACCGATCCCCTGCGCCGATCGCGCGCCGGCCGGCTGCAACGCCGAAGTTCCGGCACCGATCCCCTGCGCCGATCGCGCGCCGCGCCGCCGCAGCGCCGAAGTTCGGGCGCCGATCGCGCTTGCTGCGCCCGTCCGCGCTAACGACCGGGCTGGTAGGCGGCGGAGCGCTGGATCAGAGCACGTTCCGGGCTCGCCGGGCAGTTCTCGGCGCGCCCCGACTCCGGCTGGCTGGCGGCCGACGGGGTCTCGGGATGCTGGGCGGCACCGGCCGCAGCGCGCTGCGGCGTCCGCCGACCAGGGTCCGTAAAGAGCCGCGGTTCGGCTACGGTCACCGATCGCTGCTGTCGTTCCTGACCGGTCGGCGCCTGGGCGGGCGGTATCTGGGTGGGCGGAACCTTGCCGGTCGGAACCTTGGCGGCCCGCACCTTGGCAGGCGGTGGCTAACACGCAAGCGGGTAGGCCGCCGGTCGGGCGTTTGGCTCATCGGCAGGGGGACAGGGGGAGCGCGGTGATTCCGGCATCTCGGCGCCGGCTGTTCAGCGTCATGGTGATAGCGGTGGGCTTGCTTGCCGTACTCGGCTTCCGATTGTGGAACCTCCAGGTCCAGACACGGGCCACTTATGTGTCGCTGGCGAGGCAGGAACAGGTCCGTGAGGTCGTTGAGCCATCGGTCCGCGGCAACATACTCGACGACACCGGCCAGCCGATGGTCTCCAATCAGTCGGCGCTCGTGGTCGCCGTCAATACGGTGACACTGTCGCAGCAGTCGGATGGCGGAGTGGCCGAGCTCGCCCGGCTCGCCAAGCTCTTGAACATCAGCGACAAGGTGATGCAGGAGCGGGTGCGGCTGTGCACGGTGGGCGTGTCGCAGCCGTGCTGGCAGGGCTCGCCGTACCAGCCAATCCCGGTTGCGCAGAACGTCACGGACAAGATCGCGCTCCAGATCCTGGAGAACAAGACCGCGTTCCCCGGCGTAACCGCCGACATCCAGCCGGTCATCCAGTACCCCCAGCCGATCGCGAGCGCCGCGGCGCAGATGCTCGGCTACCTTCAGCCGATCACCGCGAAGGAGGTCCAGCAGCTGCACATCCCGGTGACTGGATTCTCCGCCGACGACCTCGTCGGCCAGTCCGGTCTCGAGTCGCAGTACGACAACCAGCTGCGCGGCACGACCGGTATCAACGAGGTCGGGGTGAACGCCGCCGGCCAGGTGACCTCGACGATCAAGGACATCAAGCCGGTGGCCGGCGATGACCTGGTAACCAGCATTAACAGCAAACTCCAGATCGCGACGGAGAACATCCTGGCCGGCGCCGTCCAGCAGGCGCAGGCAGCCAACCCGGGCGCGACGTCTGGCGCTGCCGTCGTGATGACGACGACAGGCCGCGTGGTTGCGATGGCCAGCTACCCGACCTACAACCCCAGCATCTGGAGCGGCGGGATCACGCAGCGGCAGTTCAACCGGCTGTTCGGCACCGGAGACGGGGAGCCGATTCTGGAGCGAGCCACGCAGGGCGAGTACCCGCCAGGGTCGACCTTCAAGGTGACCACGGCCACCGCCGCCATCAAGTTCGGCGATTCGCTGTATGGCACGTACAACTGCCCGGCCGCAACGGTTGTCGGCGGCCACACGTTTAACAACGACTTCGGCAACGGCGGCCCCATGTCGCTAGACGAGGCGCTCGTGAAGTCCTGCGACACGGTCTTTTACAACATTGGACTGCAGATCTACAACCGGGACCATCCAAACCTCGACACCGTTACGAGCCCGAAGTTCCCCGTGCAGTTCGAGCAGCAGATCGAGCTTGACTGGGGCTTCGGCAAGGACACCGGGATCGACCTCCCGGGCGAGAGCAACGGCACGGTCCCGACCAGGGAGTGGCTGTACTACTTCTGGAAGGACAACGCGCACAGCGGGCAGGACTGGTGCAAGTACGGCCGGGCGAACGGCAACTACGTCCAGCAGATCGAGTACGACGACTGCCTGTATGGCAACGTCTGGACACCCGGTCAGGCCATAATCGGCTCCATCGGCCAGGGCTACATCGCCGTCACGCCGCTCCAGCTCGCGACGGGGTACGCGGCGCTGGCGAACGGCGGCACGCTCTACAGTCCGCGTATCGGCGAAGAAGTGCTCACCCCCACCGGCCAGGTCGTGCAGAACATAACTCCGCCGGTGGACGGACATCTCCCGGCGAACGGGGCCACACTGGCCTACATCCGGAACGCGCTCCGGGGAGTCGTCACCTCCGGTACCGCGGCTGGAACGTTCGGCGGCTTCCCGCTGGGCAAGGTGTGCGTGGCGGGCAAGACCGGAACGGCGCAGGTGTTCGGCAAGAACTCCACTTCGGTGTTCGCCTCCTTCGCGCCGTGCAACAACCCCAAGTACGTCGTCGTCGTGATGATCCCCGACTCCGGTTACGGCGCCGATGTGTCCGGGCCCGCGGTGCGACAGATCTGGGACGCGTTGTACGGACTCCAGGGCGCGAAGGCAGCGCTGCCGGGCGGCAAGCTGCCGGCGATGCCCCACATCACGAGCGGCGGCACGATCGTGCGCACGGCCGCTGCACAGGTGAGCACGGGCCAGGTGAGCACCGCGCAGGCGAGCACGGCACAGGTGAGCACGGGGCAGGTGAGCACGGGGCAGGTGAGCACGGGGCAGGTGAGCGCCGGTCAGGTGAGCACGGCACAGGTGAGTGCAGCACAGCCCGGCCCGGTCACGCCGCAGGGTGTGACGGCTCCGTTCTGGCTCGCTGCGGATCCGGCAGTCGGCGGCCGTCCCTCCGGGAGGCACGCATGAGCGCCCGCGAGGGAAAACCTCCCGTGCTCGCCCCCATCGACCCCGGCCGTTTCGCCAAGGGGCCAGCGCCCGCTGTCCCCGGCTCAGCCAGCTATCGCGGCCTCGCGCCGGTCCGCTTGGACGGCGGCAGCGCTCGTCGTCTCGGCATCAGCACCCGCCCCGGGATGGGCCGCGAGCCCCGCGGCAGGCTCTCGCGGTTGCTGCGGCGAATCATCGGCAAGGGCTCGCCGCTGCGCAAGCTGGACTGGATACTTCTCGTCGCCGTCCTCGCGCTAAGCCTGCTTGGGACACTGCTTGTCTGGTCCGCCACGGACACGACCGGTCCGTCCGGGTCGGACCCGTTCCTGACCAAGCAGCTCCTCAACGTCGCGATCGGGATCGCGCTCATGGCTGGGGTCAGCATGCTGGACTATCGCCAGCTGCGGCTGTACTCGCCGATCGTCCTCGGGGTGTCCTGCCTGGGCCTGCTCGTTGTGCTGACCCCGTTCGGCAGCATCGTCAACGGGGCGCGGTCCTGGATATCGCTGCCCGGCGGTTTCCAGATTGAGCCGTCGGAGTATGCCAAGCTCTCCCTCATCCTGGTCACGGCGATCATCCTGGGTGAGATCCCGCAGGGCGAGACGAGGCCGCGCGTGCGGGCGCTCATGATAGCCGTCGGCTGCTCCCTGGTCCCGCTGGTGCTGGTGCTAGCCGAGCCCGACCTCGGCGTGGTCATGCTCATGCTCGCAATGCTGATCGGCATCATCGCGTTGTCCGGGGCCCGCCTGCGCTGGCTCGCCGCTCTCGTGGCGGCCGGGGCGCTCGGCATCACGGCCGTTATCAAGCTGCACTTGCTGAAGGCGTACCAGGTCAGCAGGCTGACCTCGTTCCTGCACCCGTCGGCTGATCCGCGGGGCACCGGCTACAGTGCCTACCAGTCCAAGATCGCTATCGCCAACGGCGGGCTGACCGGCCAGGGCCTGTTCCACGGGCAGCTCGTGGCGGGCGGCTTCGTACCGGAGCAGCACACGGACTTCATCTTCGCGGTCGCGGGGAACGAGATCGGCTTCGCAGGCGAGATGGTCATCATCGGGCTGCTCGCCGTCGTGCTGTTCCGGGCCTTCCGCATCGCCGCGAGAGCCGATGACCAGTTCGGCATGCTAGTGGCGTCGGGGATCGGGATCTGGTTCGCGGTGCAGTCGTTCATCAACATCGGCATGACGATCGGCATCATGCCGGTCACCGGGCTGCCGCTGCCGTTCGTGTCCTATGGCGGATCGGCGATCTTCGCTGACATGATCGCGATCGGCTGCCTCCAGGTCGTCCATCGTCGCCGGAACGTCTTCAGCTAGCGCGCGCCGGTAGCGGCCATGTCGCGCTCCTGCGCTAGCTGGAGCGCTACGTCGATGATCATGTCTTCCTGGCCGCCGACGTAACCCAGCTCGCCAACGCGCTGGAGAATCTCGTGCGCGGGCACGCCGTAGCGCTCGGCTGCGCGCTCAGCGTGCAGCAGGAAGCTGCTGTACACTCCGGCCCAGCCCTGCACGATCGCGGTCCGGTCCATCTTCGGCCAGCGGGGCAGGAACGGCCGGACCACTTCCTCGGCCGCAGCGAGCACGCCGCCGACGTCGATTCCGGTTTCCACGCCCAGGTGGTCAAAGGTGGCCGCGAGCACCTCGGTGGGGGAGTTGCCCGCGCCGGCGCCGAGCGCGCACAGCGCCCCGTCGATCTGCCGCGCGCCGTGCTGGAACGCCAGCACCGAGTTCGCCACGCCAAGTGACAGGTTCTGGTGCCCGTGGAACCCGACTTCGGCCTCGGTCCCGATCTCAGCAACCATCGCCTGCACCCGTTGCTGAGCGTCGCCGAGAACGAGCGCGCCGGCCGAGTCAACGCAGTACACACACTGCGCCCCGGCGTCGACCATGATGCGCGCCTGCCTGGCCAGCTCGGCAGGCGAGGTCCGGTGCGCCATCATCAGGAACCCGACAGTCTCCATGCCAAGGTCGCGCGCCAGCCCGAAGTGCTGGATCGATACGTCCGCCTCTGTGCAGTGTGTCGCGATCCTGGCCACCGCAGCCCCAGCCTCGCGCGCGCCGCGCAGGTCATCCATGGTGCCGATGCCCGGGACGAGCAGGACGGCGATCGCCGCCTGCGTCGCCTCTTGCACGCCGGCCCGGATGAGGTCCAGCTCGTTCTCGCGCGAGAAGCCGTAATTGAACGACGAGCCGCCTAGACCATCGCCGTGCGTCACCTCGATGACGGCCACGCCGGCCGCGTCCAGCGCGTGCACCGTAGCGCGGACCTGCTCGGCCGAGAACTGGTGCGCCATCGCGTGACTGCCGTCCCGCAGCGTCGTGTCAGTGATGCGCACCTGCCGGCCAGCGCCGTTCAGGTTGTTGCCGCTCAGCCCGTTGCCGACCAGGCCGGTCATGCTGTCACCGCCCCCGTGGTTGTAGCGCCCGTGGTTGTAGCGCCCGTGGTTGTAGCGCCCGTGGTTGTAGCGCCCGTGGTTGTAGCGCCCGTGGTTGTAGCGCCCGCAGTTGCCTGTGCCGCCCGCCGCTGCGCGATGACGTCGCCGACCCTGGCCGCCGCGGCGGTCATGATGTCGAGGTTGCCTGCGTAGTCGGGCAGGTAGTCGCCGCCGCCGCGAACCTCGACAAACACTGCGACTCTGGCGTTGCCGTCCCAGCTGTCTCGCGGCTCGTCATACTGCGGGTCGGCGCGCAGCGTATAGCCCGGCACGTAACGCTGCACCTCGGCAACGCGCGCCATGATCGACTCAGTGATCGCATCGCGGTCGGCGTCCGCCGGTATCGCGCAGAAGATGGTGTCCCGCATGATCATCGGCGGCTCAACCGGGTTGAGCACGATGATCGCCTTGCCACGCTGCGCGCCACCGACCGTCTGCACGGCCCTTGACGTTGTGTGCGTGAACTCGTCGATATTGGCCCTAGTGCCAGGTCCCGCCGACTTGGACGCGACGGACGCGACGATCTCCGCATAGGGAACGGGGATGACACTCGACACCGCGTGCACGATGGGCACGGTGGCCTGCGCACCACAACTGATCATGTTGATGTTCGCGGAATCGATGTGGTCAAGCAGGTTGACTGGCGGGCAGACCAGCGGGCCTAGGGCCGCGGGCGTCAGGTCGATCGCGGTGATGCCCGCCTCGGCGTAGCGCGGCGCGTTCGCCCGGTGCGCTGCGGCCGACGTGGCCTCGAAGACCAGCTCAGGCAGCGGCTCCTGGCGCACCAGCCAGTCGACGCCATCAGCCGAGGCGGCGAGGCCAAGCTGTCTGGCTCTGGCCAGCCCGTCGGACTCGACGACGCCGACGACGTAGCCAACATCCAGGTGCGCGCTGCGCTGGAGCTTCGCCAGGAGGTCGGTGCCGATGTTGCCTGGCCCGACGATCGCTGCCAGCGTTCGTGCGCCGCTCATGCGTGTGCTCACTTTCCGGGCGCCCGGCGTCCCCCGAAGATTGGCCTATGCCACGTAGTTTGTCGCACGGCGCTTGAGTAATCGACCGTTTGCCGCCTACGGTTCCAGAGAATGAACGGAGGCAGGTAGATGCCGCTGACCGACGTGTCCGGCAAGGCAAAGGCGCTGTACGAGGCGCGCCGGAACCGGCAGCCGATCGAGCCTTTCACCGACGCCGATCCCGACCTTGGCATGGCGGCTGGTTATGCGATCGCACAGCAGCTCACGACCATGCTGGTCAGCGACGGTGACACGGTAATCGGATACAAGGTCGGGCTCACGTCTAGGCCCATGCAGCAGCTGATCGGAGTCGATTCGCCCGATCATGGACCAGTGCTCCGCTCCACGGTCTACAACGACGGCGCTGCGGTGTCGCTGAGCCGCTTCATCCAGCCCAAGATCGAGGCCGAGATCGCTTTCATGCTCGGTGTCTCGCTGCGCGGTCCGGGCGTGACGGTGCCCGCGGCCCGCCGAGCTATCGCAGGCATGGTCGCGTCCATGGAGATCGTCGACTCGCGGTTCGCCGACTGGCGGATCAGGCTCGCCGACACGGTCGCTGACCTTGCGTCCAATGGCGCGGTGGCCCTGTCGAGCCGGGTGGTCCCGCTTGATGGTGTCGATCCGCGGCTGATTGGCATGGTGATGACGAACCGCGGTGTGCTCGTGGACACCGGGGCCGGCGCGGCGGCTCTCGGCGATCCGGTTGCCGTCGTGGCATGGCTGGCGAACACGCTCGGCGAAATGGGCGGCGGGCTCGAGGCCGGTCAGCTAATCATGACCGGGGCGCTGCATGCGGCCGTGCCGATGCGGGCAGGCGACGTGTACCTCGCCGAGTTCGACCGGCTCGGGCCGGTCACCGTCCGGGTAGTCGAGTAGCGGAAATGCTCGCGTAGCGGAGAGGCGATGACCGTGCCCGTGGACCTTCTGCAGATAGCGGCCCGGCCGACCAAGGCCAACGCCGACCGAGTGGCGATCGAGCCGTGCGAGTAAGCCGGGCCCGCGGGAGGTAAGACGGGGACATGGATGTGCAGCCAGGCGTGACGCTGGTGCCGCTCGGCGTGCCGCGCGGCCGGCGAGCCTGGACCATTAAGCACAACGGCCACCGGTACGCCGTCTTCGACATTGACGGCGAACTCGAGGTGACCGACGCGGCCTGCCCTCACAACGGCGGCCCGCTGGCCAATGGGGCCGTCCGCGACACCGTCGTCACGTGCCCGTGGCACTGGTACAGCTTCGAGCTGCGCTCCGGCCGGTGCCTGACCGCGGCCGGGCTCCGCCTCCGCAAATACCCGGTGATCAGGCGTGACGGCCGCGTTTACGCCGAATTGCCAGACGAGGCAGGCCGCCGTTGGTGGCAGCTGCCGCGCGCGCAGGCGCGCTCAAGCCGATGAGGCTAGCCCCGCCGGAGACGCGGTGTGAAGGTTAGCTCCTGGTAAAGGTGCGATCCGGTGACCGTTCCTGCTCTTGTGCTTCGCCGGCCGGTTCGCGCGCCTTCGTTCGGCGGCGCACGAGAATCACGACTACCCAGGAGAGGGCGCACGCGAGCAGGACGCTGCCTAGCGTCCAGCCGAGCGCCTTGGTGGGCACGCCAACGTACTTGAGCCCGGACGCGAAGATCACGAACGTGATGACCGGACGGATGTACTTGTCCGGTGCGCGCGAGGACAGCAGGGACCCGATCAGCACAGCGGGCACGCTGCCCAGGATGATCGAGATCGTGACCCCGAACTCCACGTGTCCGAAGATCAGGGCTCCGAGCGCGGCCGCCAGCGTCAGCGGCACGGCCTGGGTCAGGTCCGTGCCCACCAGCCGTTTCGCGCTGATCATCGGGTACAGGAAGAGCAGCAGCACGATCATCAGCGAGCCGGAACCGACCGAGGTCAGCCCGACGATGACGCCGCCGATCATGCCGACGATTACCGTTGGCACCGGCTTCACGACCAGATCCCGCAGGGCGGCGCTACGGGCCTTGCCACCGCGGACGTCCATGGCCCAGCGGATCACCATGGCCGCGGCGCCGGTCAACAGGGCGGCGCCGAGCGCCTGTTCGACGTGGGTGGGCGCGGCCGACGACTTGCCGAGCAGATGCAGCAGGAAGGCGCCGAGGAAGGCCATCGGCACCGAGCCGAGCGCGAGCCAGCCGACCAGCCGGTAGTTGACTGTTCCCTTGCGCATGTGCACGGCCGCGCCCACGGGCCGCATCAGGACCGCGGCCACAAGGTCGCTGGAGATGGCGGCCGGCGCCTTGACCCCGAACAGCAGGATGAGCATCGGCGTCATCAGCGCCCCGCCGCCAGCGCCGGTCAGCCCGACCAGCAGGCCGACCACCGCGCTGCCCAGCACGATGTAGGGATCGATGTGCACCGCGTACCTCCGGTGACGAGGAGTTCCGACGTAACCCCGTTCCCGGTCAAGGCATTTGGGTTTCGGGGTTTACCGACAATACCCGGCGGCTCGACAGGTAATGCCGGCTTCTCGGTGAATCCGGCCGCCGTCTTTCTCGCGCGGCACGGGCCAGCGCAGGCGACTCGCTGACCTCGGTACTCTGTAACGGTGCCTGTGCAGTCGGTGTACCCCCTGCTCGAGCCGCTGCTCCCGCTGGTGCGCAAGCCCATCCAGTATGTAGGCGGCGAGCTGAACTCTGTCGTGAAGGACTGGGACTCCTGCGACGTGCACTGGGCGCTTATGTACCCGGATGCGTATGAGGTAGGCCTGCCCAACCAGGGCCTGCAGATCCTGTACGAAGTCCTGAACGAGCAGGATGGGGTCCTCGCCGAGCGCACGTATAGCGTGTGGCAGGACCTCGAGGCGCTGATGCGGGAGCACGGAGTGCCCCAGTTCACCGTGGACGGGCACCGGGCCGTTCGCGACTTCGACTTGCTGGGGGTCAGCTTCGCCACGGAGCTGGGTTATACCAACCTCCTGACCGGCCTCGACCTGGCCGGGATCCCGCTGTCGGCCGCGGAGCGGGACGATGGCGACCCTGTGGTGCTGGCCGGCGGCCACGCCGCGTTCAACCCCGAGCCGATCGCCGAGTTCATCGACGGCGCGGTGCTCGGCGACGGCGAGCAGGCGGTGCTGGCGATCACCCAGCTGGTGCGGTCCTGGAAGGCGGCGGGACGGCCGGGAGGTCGTGACGGGCTGCTGGAGCAGCTGGCGGCGCTCGGCGGGGTATATGTGCCGCGCTTCTATGACGTGTCGTATAACCCGGACGGGACCATCGCCCGCGTCGCCCCGAACCGGCCTGGCGTGCCGTGGTCGGTGTCCAAGCACACCGTGACGGACCTGGATTCCTGGCCGTACCCGGCTAAGCCTCTGGTGCCCCTGGCTGAGACGGTGCACGAGCGGTTCAGCGTGGAGATCTTCCGCGGCTGCACGCGCGGCTGCCGCTTCTGCCAGGCCGGGATGATCACCCGGCCGGTCCGGGAGCGCTCGATCACGACAATCGGCTCGATGGTCGATGCGGGGCTGGCCGCGAGCGGATTCAGCGAGGTGGGCCTGCTGTCGCTGTCCAGCGCCGACCATAGCGAGATCAACGAGATCGCCGTCGACCTGGCTGACCGCTACGAGGGCACCAACACGGGGCTGTCACTGCCGTCGACCCGGGTCGATGCGTTCAACGTGACGCTCGCCGACGAACTGAGCCGCAACGGGCGGCGATCGGGGCTGACGTTCGCGCCCGAGGGCGGCTCGGACCGGATCCGCAAGGTGATCAACAAGATGGTCACCGAGGACGACCTCATCAAGACCGTGACCACGGCGTACGCCAGCGGCTGGCGGCAAGTGAAGCTGTACTTCATGTGCGGCCTGCCGACCGAGACTGACGAGGACGTGCTGGCCATCGCTGCTCTGGCGCAGCGGGTAATCCAGGCCGGACGGTCGGCCACTGGGCGCAACGACATCCGGTGCACCGTCTCCATCGGCGGGTTCGTGCCGAAGCCGCACACCCCGTTCCAGTGGGCGGCGCAGTGCGATCACGAGACAGTGGACGCGCGACTGAAGGCGCTTGGCGGCGCCATGCGCGCGGACAGGCGGTACGGCAAAGCGATCGGGTTCCGTTATCACGACGGGAAGCCCTCCATTGTCGAGGGACTGCTATCGCGCGGCGACCGGCGGGTCGCCGGCGTCATCCGGGCGGTCTGGGCTGACGGCGGCCGGTTCGACGGGTGGAGCGAGACGTTCTCGTTCGAACGGTGGGAGAAGTGCGCGTCGGCTGCGCTTGCCGCCGACGGCGTGGACCTGGACTGGTACACCACCAGGGAGCGCGACTACGACGAGATCCTGCCCTGGGACCACCTGGACGCCGGTCTCGAGCGGGACTGGCTGTGGCAGGACTGGCTGGCGGCCATCGACCCGGCCGGCGCGGAGGAAGTCGACGACTGCCGCTGGACGCCGTGCTTCGAGTGCGGTGTGTGCCCGGCCATGGGCACGGAGATCGAGGCTGGTCCGACCGGGAAGAGGCTGCTGCCGCTTAGCGTTGTGCCTAGTGGAGCTTCAGATCACGGTGCTGCACCCTCAGTCCGTTCGGGTCCACCCGGGCTGTCGGGTCCAGCCGGGCTGTCGGGTCCAGCCGGGCTGTCGGGTCCAGCCGGGCTGTCGGGTCCAGCCGGGCTGTCGGGTCCAGCCGGGCTGTCGGGCCTAGCGGGGTCGTCAGACCAGAGGGGCGCGCGAGATGATCGCGAGGCTCTGGCACACCGCGGTAGCGCGTTCGCGCCAGGCAGCGAGGGTTGATCATGGCGCGTCGGCAGCCGCCGCGGCCAACGGGACCAGCGCCGCTGCCGGCGGTTCAGCGGCTGTCGGTCAAGTACGCTAAGCGTGGCAGGATGCGATTCGCGAGTCATAGAGATATCGCGCGAGCGGTTGAGCGTGGGGTGCGTCGGGCTAATCTGCCGGTCGCACACTCGGCCGGGTTTTCTCCGCATCCCAAGATTTCTTATGCGGGCGGGGCGCCGACCGGTGCCGCTAGCGAGGCCGAGTTCCTCGAGATCTCCCTCACCGCCCGGCTGGACCCGCACGCCGTGCAGGTCCGGCTCGACGCAGCCCTGCCAGACGGGATTGACGTGATCGAGGTCGCTGATCTGGCCGTGGCGGAGGCGCCGCGGCTTGAGGCCTCGGTGTGGGAAGTCGTGCTGCCAGGGGTCGCGCCAGCCAAGGCGACCATGGCAATTGAGGCGTTTCTCGCAGCTCCGCACGCGGAGGTGGAGCGCCTTACCAGCAACGGAGTTCGCCGGCTCGACACTAGAGCCGGAGTGGTATCGCTGGAGCTAGATCGGCGTGCCACGGCGGAAGGTCAACTGGGATGTGCGATACTTCGAATGGTTGTTCGGCACTTGACACCGGCCGTGCGACCCGAAGACATCCTGGCAGCGTTCCGCGCCATGTCGGCCCTAGAGCCTTCGTCGCCAGCAGTGGTGACGCGGCTGGCTCAGGGGCCGCTGGGCACTGATATTGCCGCCGACGGCCTCGACGAGGCCGCTATCACGGCGGAGGCGCCCCGGCCAGACGGCCAGGACGCTGCACAGGGACAGGTATTGGCAACGTGCCTGGACGCGGAGGACGCCACCAAGGCGGGTACCGCGCCAGTGAGCGCGTACGAACAGCTCCCGCGTGGCGCGGAGCGGCCCGATGAGGCTGGCTGCGCCCGGGAGCCCGACGGGAGAGATCGCCCGAATGCTCGAGATCGAGCGACAGAACAGAGAGCCAGCTGACGGATCGGCTGGCACACAGGGTCCTAGCGGGTCGGCGGGTTCGACCGGTGCTGGAGCGCCGCCCGACGCGGTGACCGCGGCGCCGGGCAGCGGAGCCATGCCGCCCGGCGGCGGGGAGGCACCGGCGGAGCACAGCACCTCGGCCCGAGGGCTGCTGCGCCGTGCCCGCCGCGCTGTAGTCAGGCCCGCCGGGCCTCCTGCTGCTGCACCACCTGCAGCTACGCCGGCGGCGGTAGCTGCCCCGGCGGCTGCGCCAGAGCGTGCGGCTGCGCCAGAGCGTGCGGCTGCGCCAGAGCGTGCGGCTGCGACGCCGCCGATAGCTGCGCCGCCCGCGGCCGGGACGTCGTCTGTGGGCGCGTCGGCTGTGGCCGACTCGGTCGCGTCAACGTCGTCGGCCGCGTCAACGCCGTCGGCCGCGGCTAGCGGCAACCCCGGCGCGGAGCAGTCGAGCTCCGGTGACAAGCCCGCTGCCTCGCCCCGCAAGCGAGCTTCTCGGTCGCGCGCCGCGATCCAAAGGGCCGGCGCGGGCGATGTCGAGCCGTCCAAAGGCGAGCCCACCGGTGCGCGGTCCAAGAACGCACAGGACGCCGGTACACCGGAGACCGCCGCCGCGCCGAGGACGGCGTCAGTTCGCACGGCGGCCCGGCGTGGCGGGTCCGGCCGCACCAGGAGCACAAGCGGCGCAGCGGCCGCCTCACGAGATTCGGCGGACCAGGAAGCGGCTGGGCAGGATGCGGAACGTCGCGAGCCGGCCAGCCAGGCTGCAGCCAATCAGGGTGCTGGCGGCCCTGACGACAGCTCATCTGATGCGCCAACCAGGACAGTCGCGCCTGCGGCCTTCCAGCCCCCGCTGGTCATTTTCCAGCCCCCGGACATCTCGGCCGTCCGGGCGCCCACAGCTCCCCGGCCGCAGCGGCAGCCGTCAGCTGGGGCCGCCCGCGACTCTGACGAGGACGTCGAGGATAGCGACAGCCGCGAGGACAGCACGCCAGGCGGCGCTAGCAGGAGTCGTCGTCGGCGCGGCGGCAGAGGGCGCGGCAAGGGCGCCGGTGCTGGCAACGGAGCAGGCACCGACGGTGCGGAGACCGTGAGCGTGGCTGAGCAGGCCCCAGCGGATGAAGACGCCGCGGACGAGCCCCGCGAGTCCGACGAGGACGGTGCCGGCGACGCGGCGGGCACAGCTAAGCGCCGCCGCCGCCGCCGACGTACTGGCGCGGGCGCTGAAGTCGACGTTCAGCCGACTGGCCCTGACGACCCTCCGAACACCGTCGTGCACGTCCGGCCGCCGCGCGAGAAGAGCGCGGACGTCACGGACGTCAAGGCGATCAAGGGCTCGACCCGGCTGGAGGCCAAGCGCCAGCGGCGCCGCGAGGGTCGGGAGTCTGGCCGCCGCCGCCCGCCGATCATCACCGAGTCGGAGTTCCTCGCCCGCCGTGAGGCAGTCGAGCGGGTCATGGTTGTCCGCCAGCACGACGACCGCACCCAGATCGCGGTCATGGAAGACAACGTGCTCGTGGAGCACTACGTGGACAAGGCCAGCCACCAGTCGTACGTGGGCAACGTGTACCTCGGCAAGGTGCAGAACGTGCTGCCGTCGATGGAGGCCGCGTTCGTCGACATCGGCAAGGGCCGTAACGCCGTGCTGTACGCGGGCGAGGTCAACTTCGACGCCAGTGGCCTCGAAGGCGAGTCCAAGCGGATCGAGTCTGCCCTGAAGTCGGGCCAGTCGATCCTGGTGCAGGTTACGAAGGACCCGATCGGACACAAAGGTGCTCGCCTCACCAGCCAGGTCAGCCTGCCGGGCCGGTATCTGGTGTACGTGCCGGGCGCGAACATGACTGGCATCAGCCGCAAGCTTCCCGACACCGAGCGCAGCCGCCTTAAGCAGATCCTCAAGCAGGTCATGCCGGAGAACGCGGGCGTCATCGTCCGCACGGCAGCCGAGGGCGCCTCGGAGGAGGAGCTGTCCCGCGACGTGGCCAGGCTGGCTGCGCAGTGGGAGGCGATCGAAAAGAAGGCGAAGACCGCGAGCGCCCCGGACTTGCTGTACAGCGAGCCCGACCTGACGCTGCGCGTCGTCAGGGACATCTTCAACGAGGACTTCACCAGCCTGGTCATCGCCAGCGACAGCGAGTGGGACCTGGTCGACGAGTACGTCCGCTACGTGGCCCCGCAACTGGCCGGCCGCATGAAGCGCTGGGATGACGACAGCGACGTCTTTGCCGCGTACCGGATTGACGAGCAGCTGGCGAAGGCGCTGGAGCGCAAGGTCTGGCTGCCGAGCGGCGGGTCACTGGTGATCGACAACACCGAGGCCATGACGGTCATCGACGTCAACACCGGCAAGTTCACGGGCCAGGGCGGCAACCTGGAACAGACCGTCACCAGGAACAACCTGGAGGCGGCCGAGGAGATTGTCCGCCAGCTGCGGCTGCGCGACGTGGGCGGCATCATCGTGATCGACTTCATCGACATGGTGCTGGAAAGCAACCGCGAGCTCGTGCTGCGCCGCCTGCTCGAGTGCCTTGCCAGAGACCGGACCAAGCACCAGGTAGCCGAAGTCACTTCCCTCGGACTGGTCCAGATGACCCGCAAGCGGGTCGGTTCCGGCCTGCTGGAAGCCTTCTCGGTCCCATGTGAGCATTGCAACGGCCGTGGCCTGCTGATCTCCCTGGAACCGGTCGACCATTCGCACGGCCGAGACACCGGCCGTAGCGGCTCTGGCAAGGGCGATCAGTCCGGGAACGGGGCGGCTCGCGACGGCGGCAGAGGGGATGCTGGCGGCCGGGATGGTGCCAGCCGGGGTGGCCGAGGTCGCGGTAGCGGCCGCCGCGATTCCGCCGCGAGCAGCGACGCCGAGGCACGGCCCGAGGTGGCTGAGGTAGCTGCGCCGACTCCGGCAGCCGTCATGTCGGCCGGATCGGGCGGCCGAGCTCCCCGATCGCGCGCCGCCAGGCCAGCCGGTCCGCCCTCGGCCGTGGCTACTTCAGCCGTGCCTGCTTCAGCCGGGCCCGCTACAGCCGGATCCGATGCTGACTCCGCTGGCAAGGATGGCGCTCTAGGTGGCCCTGATGGTACGAAGGCTGCCGGCGGCGGCACGGTCGGCGAATCGGTCGGAGCCGGGCCGGTAGCGGACGCGGCCGAGGCCGAGTCCAGGCCGAACGGATCCGGTCGGGCCAGGTCAGGGCGTTCCCGGCGATCCGGGGCAGCCAAGCCACGCGGCGAATCCGAGCCCGCGAGCGGCGGTCCGGCAGTCGAACCGGCGAACAGCTGAGGGGCCCGCGCGGTCTGATACGCTTTATGGTCGGCGCATGTACAGGATCTGGCGGCCCCGCGGCCCGATGGCGTAGTGCGCAATGGCAGGCAAGCCCGACTCCAGCTCGGATCTCGCGCGGGCTAGCACAAAGAGGAGAGAACTCTCGGTGTACGCGATCGTGCGCTGCGGCGGCAGGCAGGAGAAGGCGTCCGTAGACGACGTCCTGACCGTCGACAAGCTGACTGGAGAGGTCGGGGCCAGCGTGATCTTGCCAGCCCTGCTGGTTGTCGATGACGGCAAGGTCATTAGCGACCCGGCTGAGCTCGGCGGTTACCAAGTCACCGCCGAGATCGTCGGCGCTGCAAAAGGCCCCAAGATCAACATGATTCACTACAAGAACAAGACCGGTTACCGCCGTCGCCTCGGCCACCGCCAGAAGTACACGCAGATCCGGGTGACCGGTATCGGCGCTGGCAAGGCGAGCGCCGGGTCGAAGAAGAAGGGCTGAGCCTCCGATGGCACACAAGAAGGGTGCGTCGTCCAGTCGTAACGGGCGGGACTCCAATGCGCAGCGGCTCGGCGTGAAGCGCTTCGGCGGCCAGTTCGTGAGCGCGGGCGAGATCATCGTGCGCCAGCACGGCACCCACTTCCACCCAGGCGTTGGCGTCGGTCGCGGCGGCGATGACACGCTTTTCGCCCTCGTTAGCGGCAACGTCGAGTTCGGCAGGCGGCGCGGCCGCCGGGCCGTGAGCGTGCTGCCGGTCGAGACGGCGTCTGCGGCAGCGTCGTCTGCGGCAGGGTCAGCAGCGGCAAGCTAGCCCCGGCCGCGCAACGGTCAGCGTGACCGGCTGGTGCGGACGCAGGCTTTGGGAGGGCGGACCGGCAGGTCCGCCCTCAATATTTACGTCAGCGTGCTATCCAAGCCGCGCTAGCCCAGTGGCGTTGTGCCAGTCGAGTTGCCGCAGCCGTCCTGTGTCACCGGTCGATGTCAGCCGCCATCCTGGGTAAGTAAGTAAGGCTGCGGACACGCAGTGAAACTAGAGGGGATGGGCCGTGGCGGAGTTCGCCGACCATGCCGAGATCAGGGTCCATGCTGGCCACGGGGGTCACGGCTGCGCGTCGGTCCACCGGGAGAAGTTCAAGCCTCTGGGCGGGCCGAACGGCGGCAACGGCGGCCGCGGCGGTGACGTGATCATCGAAGTGGACCCGAGCACCGCCACATTGCTGGACTTCCACCGCAAGCCGGTCCGGCGGGCCGGCGACGGAAGGCCGGGCGCCGGCTCGAACCGGAACGGCGCCGAGGGCGCTGACCTCGTACTCAAGGTGCCTGACGGCACCGTGGTCAAGACCATGGAAGGTGAGCTGCTCGCGGACCTGACCGGCGTTGGCACCCGCTACGTGGCCGCCGAGGGTGGCCGGGGCGGCCTCGGTAACGCAGCGCTGGCATCGGTAAAACGCAAGGCGCCTGGATTCGCGCTGCGCGGCGAGCCGGGCCGCGAGCTACACCTAGTGCTTGAGCTCAAGACCGTGGCCGACGCAGGCCTTGTGGGCTTCCCGAACGCCGGCAAGTCCTCGCTGATTGCAGCCATGTCCGCGGCGCGACCCAAGATCGCCAACTATCCGTTCACGACGCTCACCCCGAACCTCGGGGTCGTGGAGGCGGGGGATGTCCAGTTCGTTGTCGCCGACGTGCCTGGGCTGATCCCCGGTGCCAGCGCTGGCAAGGGCCTGGGCCTCGACTTCCTCCGTCACATCGAGCGCTGCCAGGTCTTCGTGCACGTGCTGGACTGTGCGACCGAGGATCCGGGCCGCGACCCGATCAGCGACCTCGACGCGCTCGAAGCGGAGCTGAGCGCCTACGAAGAGCTGACCGGCGCTCACATGAGTGATCGGCCGCGCATCGTCGCCCTGAACAAGATCGACGTGCCAGCGGCCAGGGAGCTAGCTGACCTGGTCGAGCCCGAGCTGGAGGCGCGCGGACTGACCGTGCACCGGGTCTCGGCGGCAACGACCGAGGGACTGCGGGACCTGGCGTTTACCATGGCCGCGGTAATCGCGCAGGCGCGCGCGGAGGCCCCGCCGGTCGAGCCGACCAGGCTCGTCATCCGGCCGCCGGCCGTCGCGGGACCGGACTTCGCAGTGGTCGCGACTGGCGAGAACAGCTTCCGCATCGTCGGCGACAAGCCACGGCGGTGGATTCTCCAGACCGACTTCGCGAACGACGAGGCCGTGGGCTATCTCGCCGACAGGCTCGCGAAGCTCGGGATCGAGCAGGCGCTGGCCGACGCTGGCGCGACCCCTGGCGCCGAGGTGCTGATTGGCGAAGAGGACAACTCGGTGGTTTTCGACTGGGAACCGGATGTCTCCGCGGAGGGCGCGACCTTGGGTCCGCGCGGTTCCGACGCGCGCCTGGGCTAGCGGCCGGGGCAAAACGGCCAAGCCAGGCAAATCAGTGCCCAGCGAGTCGTTGCCGAAGATCGTCGCTCGGCGACTCCGTGCGGGAGGTGCAGTCATGTGTCCGCTTCATTCTGATATAGGACGATCCTTGATCCGTGTAGCGAGAGGCCAACCGCAACGTGTGGCGTGTAGGTACAAATACTTTGTACCTACACGCCACACGTCGAGTGAGTCGATCTTGATCGGTCCCGCTGGGTCGCACCGGGACCGGGCGGCCTCGTGTAAAGCTCACGATGCCAGCGGCAGCAGCGCCGACGACAGGGATTCTCGGGTTGCGGAAATAAAAAATAGCGCTACATTCTTGTAGCGCTTGTGAGAAGCCATTAAGGCACAAGGCCATATTCCTCAATTAGATAATAACAACAGGGGGCATGGTTGTCAAACGCGGAACTGGATCGCGAGCAGGAATACATCACGCTGCTCTATACCAGGCTCGATGACCTGAGGAAACGCTCGAACGACCGGCTGACTGGCGTACTGCGCCAGAGCGGCGGGACGCATCAGGCGAGGGTAGAGCGGGAAACCTTCAGCGCCATGTACCGCCAGCAGATAGCGCAGTTCGACGCTGCCGAAAACGGGCTCTGCTTCGGTCGCCTCGAATTCGACGACGGTGAGCTCCGCTATATCGGGCGGCTCGGAATCCACTCCGACACTGACGAATATCAGCAACTGCTGATGGACTGGCGCGCCGACGCGGCCCGCCCGTTCTACCTGGCGACCGCGGCCTCGCCCGGCGACGTGCGCGTTCGCCGGCACATCAAGACCCGAGCCAGGACAATCGCCAGCCTTGACGACGAGGTGCTGGACCTCGCAGCGGCCGACCCGTCCAGGCACGAGGGCCTGACTGGCGAGTCCGCCTTGCTCGCGGCGCTGAACGCGAGCCGCACCGGCTCGATGGGCGACATCGTCGAGACGATCCAGGCCGAGCAGGACGTCATCATCCGAGCCCCGATGGCAGGCGCGCTCGTGGTCCAGGGCGGCCCAGGCACCGGCAAGACGGCCGTTGCCCTGCACCGTGCCGCCTATCTGCTGTACACCTATCGCCGCCAGCTCGAGAAGCGCGGTGTGCTGGTCGTCGGGCCGAACGCAACGTTCCTCCGCTACATCGGCCAGGTGCTGCCCTCGCTCGGCGAGACCAGCGTGCTGCTCTCGACGATCGGTGACCTGTTCCCCGGCATCAGCGCGGCCGGAACCGAGTCTCCTGAGGTGGCCACGATCAAGGGTCGGATCGGGATGGCCAGGGTCATCGCCGCGGCGGTCCGCGACCGCCAGGAAGTACCGGACGAACCGCTCGAGATTCGCGCGGACGCTGCCCGGCTGCGGCTCGTTGCGACATCCAGCCGAGAGGAAGCGCCACGCGAGTTCGCCGCGGACTCTGGCAGGCTCCGGCTGACCCCGCGCACTATCGCCCAGGCACGGGAACGGGCTCGTCGCTCCCGGCGCCCGCACAACCAGGCGCGGTCGGTCTTCGCCAGGGAGATAGTGAACGCGCTGACGCGGCAGCTGGCCGCGCGGATCGGCACCGACGTGCGGACCGGTACCAGCATCCTGGATCAGGACGACGTTGCTGACCTGCGCCATGAGCTGCGCACGGACCCGGCCGTCCGAGCGGCTATCAGTACGCTCTGGCCGATCCTCACGCCACAGCGACTGATCCGGGAACTGCTCGCCGATCCGGACCGGCTGGCGTCCGCGGCTCCGCGGATGTCCGCCGCCGGCCGAGCAGCGCTGCACCGCGCGCCCGACGCCCCGTGGACGCCGGCCGACGTTCCGCTGCTGGACGAGGCCGCGGAGCTGCTCGGCGAGGACGATCGCGCAATCCGGGCCGCCGAAGCTCGCCGCCGACGGCAGCAGGAGTCCTACGCCGAGGGCGTGCTGGAGATCATCGGCCGCGACGACGAGGACGACCCTGAGATTCTCATGGGCGCCGACCTCGTCGACGCCAGACGGCTCGCGGCGCGGTACGAAGACGAGGAGAACCTGACCGCAGTCGAGCGGGCGGCGGCCGATCGCACGTGGGCGTTTGGCCACGTGATCGTGGATGAGGCGCAGGAGCTGTCGCAGCTGGCCTGGCGGATGCTCATGCGCCGGTGCCCGGCCCGGTCACTCACGATCGTCGGCGACGTCGCCCAGACCGGTGATCTCGGCGGACTGCACACGTGGGGCGAGGCTCTCGATCCGTACCTCAAGGATCGCTGGCGGCTGGCGCCGCTGACGGTCAACTACCGGGCTCCGGCTGAGGTGATGGCTGTCGCCGCGGATGTGCTCGCCGCCATCGACCCCTCGCTGACGACGCCTCGTTCGGTCCGGGAGTCCGGTCACGAGCCGTGGCATCTCGAGGCGGCGCCTGGGGATCTCACGGCAACGGTCGTGCATGCGGCCGCGCGGCTTAGCGAGCAGGCGGGCGACGGCAAGGTCGCGGTCATCGTGCCCGAGCGTTTGTCTGCCGACCTCGGCGCTGCCGTCAGCGCGGCGCTCCCCGGTACGGCGATCGGCGCTGATCCGGACCTGACGAGCCCCGTCGTGGTGCTCACGGTGAAGCAGGCCAAGGGACTGGAGTTCGACTGCGTGCTGATCGCCGACCCGGACGGGATCCTGGCCGAGTCGCCGCGTGGCCTGAACGACCTGTACGTCGCGCTGACCAGGGCGACGCGGCAGGTTGGCGTCGTGCACGCCGGACCGCTGCCAGCGGTGCTTAGCCGGCTCAGTCCAGCCGAGCTCGCCAGCCAGGCCAGCTAGGCCAGCTAGCTGAGCCAGTAAGCCGAGCCAGTAAGCCGAGCCAGTAAGCCGAGCCAGCAAGCGAGCCGCCGAGCCCGGCGAGCTACCCAGGCTCGCCGGGCAAGCCTGGCAAGCGAAGCAAGCCTGGCAAGCGAAGCAAGCCTGGCCTAGGCGCTCGCGTCAGTTGTCGTCGTCGTCGTCGTGACGGTCGTTGCCGGTGAACCGGTTAAACAGCCGGGACCCCGCCTCGGCAGCGCCGTTCGCGACGCCGCGCACAGCGCCGATCAGCGGATCCGAGCTGCGATTCCAGGAGTCCTGATACGACTTCGCCGCCGCGCGGAACTCATCGCCCACCGACGTGTCGGAGTCGTCCTCGCGGCGCGGATAGTTCCCGGCCAGGATGGCGCGGTACTCGCCGTCGTCGGCCCACCGGTCCAGCTCGGCGAACCGCACGACCGCGAACGGGTGCGTGGTGCCCTGCAGTTGAAGCAGCTTGAGCAGGCCCTCGCGTACGTCCGGTACGGCGTCGTACTCGCGCGCCTGCCGGTGGAACTCGTCGTGGCTCAGCTCGGCAAGCCGCGACCCACCCGCGGTCTTCATCAGCGCCCGCCGGGCAGCCTCGACGTCCTGGCTGGCCAGCAGCCCGGCGCGGTCGCAGGACAGCTCGGACTTGCGGTACCACTCCTCCAGGCCCCAGATCACGGCCTTGAGCCCGAGCCACGCGAACGGCACGAGCGCGAGCCGCTGCGCCAGGTTCATCAGGTGGAAGAGCATGGTCCGGTAGACCGAGTGCCCGGAGAGCACGTGGCCGAGCTCGTGCCCGATGATGAAGCGAATCTCCTCTTCATCGAACAGGTCGACCATGCCGGTGGTGATCACGATGAACGGCTTGTCGGTGCCGAGCGTCATGGCGTTGACCGCAGGGTTCTGCCAGATGAACAGCTCAGGCACCTTGGGCAAGTCCAGGATGTAGCAGCCATCCAGCATCGAGGTGTGCAGGTTGGGGAACTGCTCCGGCGAGGCGCGGACGGAGCTGGCGAGGAACATCAGCCGCAGCGACCGGTCGTTGAACAGCCCGGCGACGTTCTTCAGGATGGTGTCGAAGCCGGTCAGCTTGCGCAGCGCCACGAGCGCTGACCGGTCGGCGGGGTGCTCGTAAGCACGAGAGCTAATACCCGGGAGACGGATCCGGGAGCGGTCAGGCACAGTGGTCATACCTGTCATCGTAAGCGTCCGTAGCGAGAGGTTGGCCCAATGCCTGCAGGTGAAGTCTCGGCCATGTTCGAACCGGAAGCGGAGTCGTTGTCGGCCGAGCAGATGGCGGGCCTACAGACCGAGCGGCTGCGCGAGCTGGTCGACCGGCTCCTCGAGGCCGGCGGCGTCCAGGCCACGCGGCTGAAGGAGGCGGGCGTGCACGCCGGCGCGGAGGTCAACCTGGCCACGCTGCGCCTATTGCCGACGACCTCCAAGGGCGACTTGTGGGATGCCTACCCGTTCGGGCTGCTGGCGGTGCCGCGCGAGGAGGTCGTGGCCGTGCACGGCTCGAGCGGCACCGGCGGCCGCCCCACGCTCGTCGCTTACACGCTGGCCGACCTGAAGCTGTGGGCCCGGATGTGCGCGCGGGCGCTGGCCGCTGCCGGGGCGACGTCGGCCAGCGTCGTGCACAATGCGTACGGCTACGGCTTGTTCACTGGCGGCATCGGCATCCACCAGGGCGCCATCGAGCTCGGCGCGACTGTGGTCCCGGTCTCCGGCGGAATGACACCGCGCCAGGTCACTCTGATCAGGGATCTGCGGCCGGACATCCTGACGTGCACGCCGTCATATGCGATCAGGCTCGGCGAGGCGCTGGTCGAGGCCGGCGCTGGCCCGGAGAGCGGCTTGTCCCTCAGGGCCGGCATCTTCGGCGCGGAGCCGTGGACGCACGAGATGCGAGTCAGGCTCGAGGACCTGCTCGGCATCCGCGCGCTCGACATCTATGGCCTGTCCGAGGTCATCGGTCCCGGCGTAGCGTCCGAGTGCCTCGTCGCCGCGGACGGACTGCACGTCAACGAGGACCAGTTCTACGTCGAGGCACTTGACCCGGTCACGGGCTATCCGGTGCCGGATGGCACCCCCGGCGAGCTCACGTTCACGACGATGACGAAGGAGGCGCTCCCGCTGCTGCGGTACCGGACCGGTGACATCGCCTCGCTGCGCCGCGGCACCTGCCGCTGCGGCCGCACGCTGGTGAAGATGAGCAAGGTCACCGGGCGTAAGGACGACATGCTCGTGGTCCGGGGCGTGAACGTTTACCCGAGCGAGATCGAGCGCGTACTGCTCGCGCAGGACGCACTCGCACCGGATTACTTGCTGGTGGTGGACGAGCGTTCGGCCCAGCACCGTCTCATTGCCATCTGCGAGACGGGAACGGGGTGGTCAGGCCCGCTGCCCGAGGTCAGCGCCATCGAGCACCGGCTGAAGGACGTGCTCGGCCTCTCCGTCGCCGTGCGGCTGATGCCGCCTGGCTCGGTGCCGCGGACCGAGGTCGGCAAGGCGGTCCGGGTCGCCCGCTGGCGGGACGGCGAGCCACCCCTGCGCGGCATCGCCTAGGGGCTGGAATCGGCTAGGGCCTGGAATGGGCTAGGGCCTGGCGGCGAGCATAGGCGGCCGCGAGCGTGGAGAGCGACTGGCTAGTCGCGGCCGCCGGAGAAGATGCGCAGGAAGAACAAGAAGACGTTCAGCGCGTCGAGGAAGATCGATGCCGCGATCAGTGGCGCCGAGACCATGTCGCCGGATCGGCGGAGTCGCTGGAAGTCAAACACGGTCAGTCCGGCGAACACCACAAGTCCGATGACCGCGTAGATCAGGTCGCCGCCCGGGATCCGGACGAAGATCAAGATGATGCCGAAGATGATAAGGCCAATCAGCGCGAAGAACGAGATCCGGCCGATAGCCGACAAGTCTCGCCTCGTCGCGTACCCGTAGGCGCCGAAGCCCAGCATAAACAGGGCTGTCGCACCGGCCGCCTCCCAGACGACCTTGGGACTCGTCGTCGTGTACTGCGCCACTACCGGTCCCATGGCCAGGCCGAGAAACAGGCCCACGCACATGAGCAGCACGACGCTGAGGCCGCTGGAGGACCGCCGGGCGAAGTTCATCGCGATCAGGCAGCCGAACCCGACCAGGAACCAGACGATGGACCAGCCTGGCGACAGGTCTCGCCCGGCGAAGCAGCCGAGCGCGAAAACGCCGGTGGCAGCCGCAACAAGCCACATCACATGGCTGAACAGGGTCCGGCTCTGATCTTTCGCAGCCGTGGCGTAGTTTGCCGAGTAATCCACCATCGCTGATATATACCCTGCGATGGGGGCTGTGAGCCAGCGGTCAGACAGGCTGTGCTCAAGGAGTCTGTGCTCAGAGAGGACGGGCAAGATGACACAGCGCGAGGGCGGCGGCCACTGGACGGCACAGGATGTGGGCGACCAGAGCGGCCGGATCGCGATCATTACCGGGGCGAACTCGGGTCTCGGGCTGGAGACCGCCAGGGTGCTGGCGACGCACGGCGCGACAGTCGTGCTGGCCGGACGCGACCCAGGCCGGACTGCGGCGGCGGCCGACGGGATCCGCCAGCAGCAGCCGGATGTCTCGGTTCAGACGGCTGAGCTGGACCTGGCCTCCCTGGAGTCGATCCGGAAGGCCGCGGCCGACCTGACGGCGAGGTTCCCGCGACTCGACCTGCTCATCAACAACGCAGGTGTCATGTTCCCGCCGTACAGCCTCACCAAGGATGGCTACGAGCTTCAGTTCGGTACCAACCATCTCGGCCACTTCGCGCTGACCGGGCTGCTGATGCCGTCGATGCTGGCGGTGCCAGGCTCGCGGGTGGTCACGCTGAGCAGCAACGGGCACCGCACCGGCAGGATGAACTTCGCCGATCTCCAGTCTTCTAGGCACTACAACAAGTACACGGCCTATGGCCGGTCCAAGCTCGCCAATCTGCTGTTCACCTACGAGCTTCAGCGCCGCCTCACGGCCGCCAAGGCGCAGACCATCGCGCTGGCCGCGCATCCGGGCACCGCGCGTACGGAGTTGACCCGGCACATGTCCGCGCTATCCGCGGGGTCCATGAGCCCGCGGTTCGCCGCCCTGAACTCCTGGTGGGTCCAGGACGCCAAGATGGGCGCGCTGCCGACGCTGCGCGCCGCGACGGATCCGGACGGCATCGGCGGCACGTATTACGGACCCGACGGGTTCATGCAGCTCACTGGGTACCCAGTGCTGGTCACGTCCAGCACCCGCTCGCAAAGCAAACAGGACCAGCGGCGGCTGTGGGTCGAGTCGGAGCAACTGACCGGGATCACGTATCCGGTCTGACAGCTGACCTCTACTCTCACAGCCATGACCGGAGCGGCCATCCAAGACCCACACGGCCAGCCAAGACTGAAGCGGCAGCCAAGACTGAAGCGGCAGCCGTGACTGTAGCGGACCGGGCGGAGCGCCCGGCGCTGATCGGCACAGGCAAGCGGCTCGGCATCATGGGCGGCACGTTCGACCCGATCCACCACGGGCACCTGGTGGCCGCCAGCGAGGTCGGGCATTTCTTCAGCCTCGATGAGGTCATCTTCGTGCCGACCGGGCAGCCGTGGCAGAAGAACGGCCGCAAGGTCTCGCCAGCCGAGGACCGCTACCTGATGACCGTCATCGCGACCGCTTCGAACCCTCGGTTCTCTGTCAGCCGCGTCGACATCGACAGGCCGGGGGAGACCTACACGATCGATACTCTGCGCGACCTGCGCGCGCAGCGGGGACCGGACGCCGAGTTCTACTTCATCACCGGCGCAGACGCTCTCGCCATGATGATCTCCTGGCGGGACGCCGACGAGTTGTTCAGCATGGCTCAGTTCGTCGGTTGTACCCGGCCAGGGCACCAGCTGACGATCGCGAACCTGCCCTCGGAGCGGATCAGCCTCGTCGAGATCCCGGCGCTGGCGATTTCCTCGACCGAGTGCCGCGAACGCGTTCGCGCTGGCCAGCCGATCTGGTACCTCGTACCCGACGGGATCGTGCAGTACATCTCGAAGCGGCGGCTCTACCGCGAGTGACCTGCGGCATTACTTCACTGCACTTTCGCGACGGCATCCCGAACAAGAGGCTTCAGTGCCCGAATGTCCGGGGCGCCGGGGTTGGCGTACAAGATGATTGCGACTGTGTCGGCCTTGCGGAACACGACAATTTCGAAAACGAGCGTGACCGACTGTCCCGAGACCATGCCCGACAGGGTGACCTGGTATGCGGATGACTGGTCCGCGACAGCCGGGAACGACAGGGAGCGGAGAGTGCCAGTCAGGGTCTGGCCGCCTTGTGTCCCCTGACGTGACCGCAGCCGGAGAGGACCCGCGAGACAGCTAGCATGTCGGACTGCCCCTTGCCGGGTACGTAGGCTAGCGACTCCTCGAGGTCGGGGACGCCGCTAGACCCACCTACGTAGGTCGCCTCAGCCTTACTGACGGCGTTCAGGTCGGACCTGACGGTATCCAGGCATTTCGGCTCGCCGCTGTCTGAACTGCCCACCGCTGACCAGCCGGCCGGAAGGTCGCTAAGGCTCAGCAGTTCGGAAGTCAGATCCGGGGCTGGCGTTACAACTGGGGTCGAGGCGGGTGCAGCCGGCGACGAGCTGCTGCTCTTTGGTGGTGTAGTGCCGTATTCGCCGATGTCCTGGACCTCAGTCCGTGACTCAAGGCGAGAGTCTGCAAATAAGTCCGACCAAGTCCGGCGCATAGGCGCCGCACACCTCGAAAGCGCACCTCGCCCGCGATTAGGCTGCGAGCATGCAGCTCGAGGCGGTGGGCAAGCGCTACGGCCTGCGTCAGCCATGGGTCGTACGCAGCGTCAGCCAGGAGCTCGCCGCCGGTCGGCTGATCAAGGTCGAGGGACCGAACGGCAGTGGCAAGTCGACGCTGCTGCGCGTGATGGCCGGCGTGACCGCGCCGTCCGCGGGCCGGGTGACCGGGCGGCCGCGGGCCGGCTGACGTTCCGGAGCGCTTCCCCGGCGGGCTGGGCTTCTCTGCGCGCGAGTACCTGACGCACATGAGCCGGATCCATGGCCTAACGGGCCCAGCCGTGCCTGCCGCGGTAGACGAGTGGCTCGAAAGACTCGGCGCCACCGAGTACGCCGGCTCGCCGTTGCGGACCCTCTCCAAGGGGATGTGCCAGAAGGTCGCGATCGCTCAGGCGCTCCTGGCCCGACCAGGCCTGCTTGTCCTCGATGAGGCGTGGACCGGCCTGGACCAGGCCGCGCGCGGAACGCTCGACGCAGCCGTGGCAGAACGGCTAGCCGAGGGCGCGACGGTCGTGTTCGTCGATCACGACGCGGCGCGGCTGGCGGGCCGGGTCGACGAGCGCTGGCGCCTGGCGGGCGGCACTGTGGCGGCGACCAACGGGGGAGCACACCCTGGAGAGCCGGTCGCGGCCGTAGCCGGGAACGCGGCCGTGGCCATCGAGCTGATCGGCCTGGAAGCTGGCTCGCTGGCCCAGATCAGCCGACTACCCGGCGTCCTTGCGGCTCGCCCGGCTCATGCGGTCAGCCACGCCGCGGACGGCGCTGCCCTCACCACGATCACCGTGCTCGCAACGGCGTCCGACACCGTGCTGCGGCACCTGCTGAGCTGGGACGGCGTGCATGTCCAGGCCGTTCGCCCCGAACGGGACGCAGGCAGATGATCGCGCTGCTTCGCTATCAGGCCGCCAACCTGTTCCGATCGCATCGGTGGATCCTTCCGCTAATCGTGTATGTCCTGCTCTTGTCTGCCGGCGCGGCCGGAGCGGGCAAGCAGGCGCTGACCGACGGGCTGGCCTGGAGCGCAGCTCTCCTGGTACCCGTCGTTGCGCTGCTGACCAGATCGATGCTGACAGCGGAACCTGCCGCCGCCCGTGCCTGCGTAGCTGCCGCCCGCGGACCGGCCAGGGCGCAGCTCGCGGTGTTGATCGTCGCGTTCGCTGGCGGCGCGGTGCTGGGGCTGGCCGGCGCGGCCTACGAGCTCGTGACCACCGGGCACAAGACCGCGCTGCTGGTACCGCTCGCCGGCGGCCTGGGCAAAGCGCTGGTGTGCGTCCTGGTCGGCTCCGCGGTCGGCACCCTGTTCAACCCGCCGCTCATCCGGCACCAGGCAGCGGCACTGCTCAGCACCACCGCGGCCGTGGTCGTCGCCCTGGCATCGGGTATCTCGCCGGCGAGCGCCGCGCTGCGTGGCAACGGCGCCTCAATCCAGTCGGCGGCGTGGCCGTCCGGAGTGCCGTTGCTGGCAGCGCTCGGGCTGGCGGCCGCGTCCTGGGCCGTTTCGTGCTGGCTGGCGGGCCGCCGGGCTGACGCAGGCTAGCGACCTCGCTGGGTTGCTGGCGGAGATTCTGGGCGGCCGCGTTCCGTGCCTTAAGGGGTTAAAGGCGATCATTTATCGCGGTGCGATCACGCATCCTGTCGGTGCGGGCGGCTACCCTGGGTCTTAGCTCGAGAGACGGGCTAGCCAAGGAGGACTGCCAGCACACGTGACTGCCACCGACAGGGCCGTCGAGCTCGTGGAGATCGCGGCCGCAGCCGCGGCTGACAAGCTCGCTTCCGACATCATCGCCTACGACGTCAGCGAGCAGCTCGTGATCACTGACGCCTTCCTGCTCTGCTCGGCCTCCAACGACCGCCAGGTACATGCGATCGTCGACGAGATCGAGGACCGACTGCGGAAGGCCGGGGCCAGGCCCGCCCGCCGCGAGGGCGAGCGGGAAGCGCGCTGGGTGCTGCTCGACTACATCGACATCGTGATCCACGTCCAGCACGCCGAGGAGCGGGTCTACTACTCGCTCGAGCGGCTCTGGAAGGACTGCCCGCTGATCCCGCTGCCGGAGCCGGTAGGCGCCGTGGGCACGGGCGGATCCGGCGGAGTCGGTTCTGGCGGTCGGAGCTAGCTTGACGGCAGCTGAGGAAGCCGCCGCGCCGAGCATCTGGCCTGGCGGCGAGGAGATCGACGTTGTCACGCTCGTCGTCTGGCGGCACGGGCAGACGACCTATAACGTAGAGCGCCGGTTCCAGGGGCAGAGCGACGTTCCGCTGAATGAGGTCGGCCTGCGGCAGGCGGCCGAGGCTGCCCCGTATCTGGCCGCCATGCGGCCATCCGCGATCTTCTCCTCCGACCTGAGCCGGGCCTCAGCCACCGCGGCTGCCCTGGCGCGGCTGACCGGCCTGCCGGTGCAGCTGGACAAGGATCTGCGGGAGCGTTCCGGCGGCTCATGGGAGGGCCTGAGCGAGGCCGAGATCCGGGAGCGGTTCCCGGTCGAGCGTGCCACCTGGACGCCGCCGGACGGGGAGCCCGCCCAGGCCGTGGCGGACCGGGCGTCCGCGGCGCTGGAACGGATCGCGGACAGCACGCCCGGCGGATCAACGACTGTCGTGGTGTCCCACGGCGCGGCGCTCGGCATGGCCGTCGCCCGGCTGCTCGAGATCCCGTCGGAGCCGCGGATACTGGGGCCGTTCGGTAACTGCCACTGGTCGGTGCTGACCCGTCGGCGTCACCGATGGCGCCTTCTGCATCACAATGTCGGCATCCTTCCGGACCTGGACCCAGACCCGGAAGGCGCCGGGGATGCCGGCGACGTGGAGTAGCCGGTTCTTGTACACTGGCGTGGCGCTGGAGCCGGGAAGGTCGGCGCGCGAGGGGCTATAGCTCAGCTGGTAGAGCGCTTGCATGGCATGCAAGAGGTCCGGGGTTCGAATCCCCGTAGCTCCACAAGGAATTCCAGGTCAGAGTTCAAGTCCGAGGCCATCTGGGTGGGTTTCAAGATCGGTTGACCATCATTTGACCGTCGTTCTGGGCGTCGCTGACCGGCACACAGCCGCTCGGATTGGCCCTAGATGGCAGATCAGGCGGACCCTGGCGGTGTTCGTTTGAACATGCTGGTGATCGCGATGCCGTGGCTGGCAAATAGCCCTGCGTGCCCGGGTCGTGTCGGTGGCGCTGTCGGGGCCTACCTGTCGCGAGTGCCCATTCTTTCCGAGGTTGCGCTAATCGCCCGGCTGAGTTAGACGGTGCGCACGCGGGCGCGATGCCCGCTCCGGCGGGGCTCTGCAGATGTCAGACTGGATGGCGGCGAGAGGTGAGATCATGAGCGTCGCGCTTGTAGAACACACCGGGCCATGGACAGCCGATGATGTCGAGGCGCTGCCCGATGCCGGTGACCATGCCCGCTTCGAAGTCTACGAGGGTGGGGTACTTGTCGTGAGCCCGGTGCCGGGAGTGGGCCATCAACGGGCGTCCTACTGGCTGCATCGCGCTCTCGCCCACGCGGCCATCGTCGCAGGCGCGGACGTTGAGGTGCTGGAAGCGGTCAACGTGACACTGCCCGGCGGCAAGCTTCTGGTACCTGACGTCGTGGTCGTGGCCGCCGAAGCAGTCGATGAGATGACCACGAGGCTTCCCTGCGAGGCGGTGCTGGCCGTGGTCGAGGTTGTCTCCCCGTCCACGGTGTCGATGGACCGGGCGATCAAGCCGGTCATGTACGCGGAAGCAGGAATTCCTGTCTACTGGCGTGTGGAGTTGCATGACACGCCGAGAATTGTTGCCTGCTCCCTGAGCCACGGCCGGTATGTCACCCGCACGACGCTCCTCGCGGGGACCCCGGGCCGGATCACCAGGCCTTTCGCGGTCGAGTTGGACCCAGCTGACCTAACGCGCCGCACCGCCTGAAGCGGGCGAACCCAGACTGAGCAGCCCCTTTTGCTGCTCTGCTGCTCGGCGACTTCCAGAGCAGTCACGCCGCAGCGAGTCGGCAGCCGGAAGCGGGCTACATCGATTGGCCGGCATTACATTCAGTGACGCAGGCGGCAAGAAGAACGCTCACGAGCCGCCGTTCGGCGCGGATGACCGGTCCTCGCCGATCATCAGCCGGGGGAACCCGATCAGGTCGATCTGTGCGCGATGTCGTCCGGATCTGCATGATGAGCGAGCGGAGTAGCGATCCTTCGTCGCTAGGCTGAGGTGTGATCACTTGCGTCGTTGAATACGTGATCGATCCTTCGAAGATCGACGCCTTCGAGCGCTTCGGCCGCCGGTGGATCCAGCTGGTCGATTCGCATGGCGGCACGCATCACGGCTACTTTCCTCCGGCCGAAGGTGCGAGCGACAAGGCCCTCGCCCTGTTCAGCTTCCCCAGCCTGGCTGCCTACGAGCAGTACCGTGCCCTATTCGGCACCGATCCCGACTTCCTCGAAGCCGACCGCATCCGGGACGAGAGCAATTGCGTGCTCCGCTACGAACGGACATTCATGCGCCCGCTGCTCCCCGGCCACTGACAAGGCAAGCGGCCGGCGCAACGGTCCGGAGCGGCAACTGAGCCTCAGGCTCAGGCCGTGTCCAAGCTCTGGCGCGAATCCCCTCGTGCCCCTGTCCGGTAGCGGCTTTCGACGCCGGTGAAGAGCTCCTCCAGCAGCGTCGGCTTGTCCTCGACGCCACCGACCGACTGATAACGCTCTATCTCAACCGCTCCATCAGCCATAAACTCGACTTCCCAGTGCCAGCCCGGCAGCGCGACCTCGACTATGACAGAGTCTGGCCTAGTGTGGCCCAGCCGATACCCAGCGCGAGTTGTCGTGGGCTATTGGGGCGGCACACCTGGAGTGCGAGACGCCGTGATCAGTGACGGCTGACGTCGCCGGTGGCGGCACCTCACGCTGGGTGGCTAGGCTGCGCGACCATGGCCTGCGGCCACCCTCGACAGAACCCGGCCGAGAGTCGCAGGTTCATGGCAGCTATCGGGGATGGCGCCAGAGTGGACGGGCGGCGGGGCGTCAGCACTTCAGGCGCCATCGCGGCTATCTCGCTAGCTGACGTTGCACACCACGTGGTGTCAGAACATGCGGACGGGCCTGCGACTGAATCCGGTCACTCAGGACAATGTCAGATCTGCCTGCAAGCTGGAGCTGCGGGCCGATCAAGACCATCTCGTTGCTCCGGTCGCCTGGTCTCTTGCCGACGCCTACTCGGTGCCCGATATCGCCTGGCCCCGGCTGATCTACGACGGGGACCAGCTCGTCGGCTTCATCATGGCCGCGTTCGCCACCGGACATGAAAATCCGCTGTTCCACAGGCACCTGTGGCGGCTCAACATCGGCGCGGCGCACCAGGGCAAAGGCTATGGACGCTTCGCGGTCGAAGAGCTATGCCGGGAAGCCATGAGACGCGGACACCACCGGCTGACGGTTGGCTACCACCCGGGCCCAGGCGGCCCGGAAGTTTTATACGAGCGCCTGGGCTTCCGGCCAACCGGTGAGCACAACGAAGGCGAGACGATAGCTGAGCGGCTGCTCGTCATCTGATCAGAGTCCTGTGCGTGCACCGGCCAGCTCATACGCGGGCCGCCAACGATGGCCTGGGCCATTAGCGGGCCATTAACCTCAGTCAAGTCTGGTCACTGGCGGTTCCTCACTGTCGGTCAGAATCGCAGGTCATCATGCGTAGCAAGACGTGTCGCATAGATTCCCAAGCTGACAGCGCCAGCTTTGGTCACCCGTGGGACATGCGTGGGATGAGAGCGCCGCGCCGGAGCGAGTTCGATGCATTGGCCCACGTCATCGCGCGTGCGCTCGCTGTCACAGCCGCGGCTGCAGTAGCGGGGCGGCGTGCGGCATCCGCGGCAGCAAGTCACGCTGCACAGTGCTGCGTACGCTTTTCCCGGCCCTAGCGAGGGACGAGTCCCCGGTCGTAGGCGTACCTGACGGCCTCGGCCCGGCTGCGGGCGCCGATCTTGGCGAACAGGTGATTGACGTGGCTCTTGACCGTCACCTCGGCGATGTAAAGCTCGCTCGCGATCTCGCGGTTCGTCCGCCCGGCCGCGATGGCCCTGAGCACGTCGGCCTCCCGCGGGGTCAGGTCGTCGGGAAGCAGTTCGGGCTGGATCGGTTCGGCCCGCCTGGCGCCGGCCTCCGCGGTCACCGCGGCCCGCAGCAGGGCATTCTGGGCTGCCGGATCCAGCACCGACTGGCCGGCGGCGGCCGAGCGGACGGCCAGGGCGATCTGCTCCCGGCCCGCGTCCTTGGTGAGGTAGCCCACGGCCCCGGCCTGGAGGGCGCCGAGGATGCTGGCGTCGTCGGCGAAGGTGGTCAGCACCACGACCTTCACGTCCGGACGCTCGGCGGCAATCCGCCGGGTGGCCGCCACCCCGTCCACGTTCGGCATGCGCAGGTCCATCAGGACCACGTCGGGGCAGAGCTCGAGGGTGCGGGCGACGGCCTCCTCGCCGTCGGCCGCCTCCCCGACGACCACGATGCCGGGGACTACGTCGAGCACGGTGGCGAGGGCCTCCCGGACGGCCCGCTGGTCGTCGGCGACGACTACGCACAGCGGACTGCCGCTATCGGTCATGCCGGGCGTTCGCGGTCACGGCCGACCGGGCCGGCACCCGGAGCGTGACTTCCCAGCCGCGGCCGCCTGGCCCGGCGGTGAGCGCGCCGCCGAGCAGCCGGGCTCGTTCTTTCAGGCCCTCGAGGCCGAAGCCGCCGCCAGTGGCCGCGATGGCCGACGTCGCGTGGCCGGGGGCCGGGCCGGCGTCGGTCACGGTCAGCACCACCTGGTCCGGGTCGAATCGCAGCCGCACGATCGTGTTCGAGCCGACGGCATGCTTGGCGGCGTTGGTCAGGCCCTCCTGGGTGGTGCGGTGGATCGCGAGCGAGACATCGTTCGGCAGCGCTCGTGGCGTGCCGATTATCTCGAGCGTACCAAGGCCGGTCGTGTCCACCAGCTGGCGGAGGGCGTCGACGATCGGGAGGGGGTCCTGCCGGAGGGTGCCGACGGCGCGCCGGGCCTCGGTCAGCCCTTCGACCGCAAGAAGGCGGGCCCGGCTGACGAGGGACCGGGTCTTGCCCAGGTCGGCCGGGTCCCGGCTGAGCAGGGCGTCCACCGCGTCAAGCTGGAGCACGAGCGCACCCAGGCTGTGGGCGAGGATGTCGTGGACCTCCCTGGCCGCGTTGGCTCGCTCGGATAGCCGGACGGCCACTGCATGCTCCCCGGCGGCCCGCTCGACGTCGGCGGCCCGCATCTCGGCCTCCTCGATCCGCAGTGAGTACTGCTTGATAGTGGTGGCAGCCAGGAACCCGGCGATGGCGGCCAGCCCCTCGGCGATTTCGGTGGCCGGCTTGCCGGCGGCGAGTGTCGCCAGGGTTTCGCTCAGGCAGGCGGCGGCGATCACCAGCGCGCCAGGCCAGAGCTCGAGCATGGCGCCGGCCTCGAGCCCGATGAAGATCAGCAGGGCCACCGACGTGGCCGGGTCAAACCCGACCAGTACTCCGGCGCTCACTGCCCCGATGGCGATGACGGTCAGCGTCCAGCGGTGCGGCGCGAGCAGGGAGAGCGCCTGCGCGAGGACCGCTACCGTGAGCGAGACCAGGATGACGAGGCTGTGGCCGTGCAGCCCAGGTCGGGGCTGGTTGGTGGCGATGAGCACCGTCAGGGCGACGAGCACCAGCGCCCGGACCTGAGTGCGGTACCGGCCCGCGTAGATGATGTACGCGGGGCTCGGGCGGGCACTCACGTCCGGATCCGCTGGCATGTCGTCCGCACCTTGCCACGGTACCGACTCGCGGTCACGCCTACGCCGCGCTTCCGCGGGCAAAGCGCCGCGACGCGCATGCTGCCGTCGCCGCGTTCTTCGAAGAGCTGCATGGCGAGCACGATTCGCCGGCGGCCGTCGGGCACCACTGGCTCCAGGCAGGAGAAGGGGAACGCGCCGCGGTCTACCTGATCGAGGCGGCGGACCGGGCCAGCCTGGGCTGGGCCAAGGGCGAGGCGGTCGCGCTCTACCGGCAAGCGCTCACGCTGGTGGGAGAAGACGATCCCCGGCGTCGCCGCGAGCTCCGGCTGAAACTGGCGTTGGCGCTGCAAATGCTCTACCACGTCTCCGACGCGGAGGCCGGGGCCCGACATCGCGGGGAGTCCAGCGCCGGATGCTAACGCAACGGCTTGCCCAGTGGCAGCGAGCCGATGTTTGGCGAACGGTCCTCTCCGCCTGACGGCAGCTCACAGCGAGACCCCCAGCACCAGCTCACAGGTGATGGCGGGCATGTACGTAAGCGCCGTGTCCCCGTCGGACACCAACCATAACCCCATGAGTTTCTGGGCTGACGTGCGCTTTCGCGCGGATAGTTCCTGATGTCGGCTGGTAGGTCAGCGTAAGGCCGAGGCCGTTGTAGATCTCGGCCGGGTCGGCGTTACGGACGACCGCCGCGAGGCTGGCGAGTTCTTCCACGATGGTCTTGATCTCCGCTGTGGTCATGCGTCGTGGCGCCGCGGTCGTAGCGCGGAGGATGGCCTCGGCCTGGAGCCGTTCGGCCTTGGCCGAGTTGATCCACGTGTGATCTCCTGCAAGTCGCCGCGGCCACGGTCCGGGCAGCGCCCGGACCGGAGTGGGCATCGGCCATGGCCTGGATTGCAGCCTCGATCCGGTGCGGCCGGAACTTGCAGGCGAGCGGCGCTTCACTGACAGCTCGCGTCAGCCGACCTGCCGCGCCGTGCGTTCCACACGCCGGTCGTTCGGCCCGCGCGATCTTCCACCCCCGGGTGGAAGATCGTACCGCGCCGTTCCACCCGCCATCCCACCCGTCGGCCGATTCGGACAAAGGGGCCTTCGAGCGATCGTTGACCTGTCGCCAAAACGAAAGGCAGGCAGGCAGTGCCCTCCAGCGTTCTCATCCTTAATCTCGCAGTTCTCTTCGCCGTCCTCGAAGCGGATCTCGGGCGCCGCAAGGTCGGCCTGTTCCGGATCCTCCGCCCGGTGCTGACTGCCGGTCTCCTGATTCCCCTGGTTATCCAGAGCCCCGCCACCCACGGCAATGGCGAGCTGTTCGAGGTGATCTTCACCGGCGTAGGCATCGTGCTCGGCCTGATCGCCTCCACTGGCCTGATGAGTATCCGCTGGGACTCGGTCAAGGGCCGGGTCGTCAGCAAGGCCGGCGTCGGCTACGCCCTGTTCTGGGTCGTCATAATCGGAGCCAGGATCCTCTTTACCTACGGGGCCAGCCACTGGTACGCCTCGCAGCTCGGCCACTGGATGCTGACCAACGCGATTTCGGTCGACGCCCTCACCGATGGCCTCATCTTCATGGCCGTGGCCATGAGTCTCAGCCGCTCCGTCCGGCTGTACGCCGGCGGCACGGTCACGCGCCGTCAGCCCACCGGGGCGGTGGCCTGATCATGACTGTCGCTAACATCCTCCTGTACATGGCCATCATCGGGTTCATGATCTTTCAGCGGATCAAGGGCCGGCCGGTTCAGTCCGTCCGGACACTCCTGGCCCTGCCCGTCATTCTCAGCATTATCGGCTGGCAGGACATCGAGCACGTCCAGCACCTCAGCAGCATCGACATCACGATTTCGGTCATCGGGTGCGCCATCTCGCTCGTCCTTGGCGCCGTCCGCGGCTTCACCGACAAGGTGTCCGACCGCAACGGGGTTCCGTGGGTGCAGTGGAGCGTGGCCTCTCTAGTCGTCTTCGCCGTCAACGTCGTGGCCAAGCTTGGCCTCGACGCCGGTGGTGTCGCCCTGGGCGGGACGACTAGGGGCGTCGCTAGCTCGCTGCTGCCGGCCGTCGGCCTGATGCTCATCGGCGAGTCGGCCGTCGTCCTCTACCGGATCCAGGGCTTCCAGCCCGGGCCAGCCGCCGGACCGAACGACCTGAGCAGCGGCGGATCCGGCAACGGCGGCGCGGCCGGATCAGCTGCGGCGCCCCGTCCGGGCGTCCGGCTGCTCGGTGACGGCGGGCTCCTGGGCGTCGGGAGCGGAATCCTCGGCGGGAGCGGAATCCTCGGCGGGGGCGGAATCCTTGGCGACGACGGGCTAGGCCGTCGCCGGTCCCGTCGTGACCGGCGTCATGGCCGTCGCTGCGCGCCGGCTCGTGGCCTAGCGCTCACCCGGCCCCGGGTGATTCTGCCTGCACGCGAAGGAGACACAGAATGAACGAGACATGCGATCGGTGCGGACCGCGGTCCGCGGCTTGCCGCACAGCCCGCGGCGGCCAGCTGTACCTGTGCCAGCACTGCACCGCTCAGCTCAGTCCGGCGCTCAGGGCGCAAGGCTGGACCATCTTTCCAGCAGGACACAATTCGCTCAGCGGACGAGCCGCAGCGTAGCCGCTGCCGCCAACTGACACAGGAAGAAGCACGTGATGTCACGACATCGAGGTACTCAACGTGGCAGCCAGATGGCCGGGCTGGGCCACGCGCGTCACGCTCGCGATCCGTTCCGCTTCCTCATCTACGCCGAGCGGGCAGGAGACGAAATCGGCCCGGTCGCTTAAGCCTGACAACAGCCGGCGCTGGATAACGGCGGAGGGCCCGAAGGGAGCTATGACATGAGCGAGACGGCGGCTGAGTCAGCTGGAGACAGGGATGCCCGGTTCGAGCGCGACGTGATCCCGTACATGCGGCAGCTGTATCCGGCGGCCCTGCGCATCACTGACAACCCCAGCGATGCCGAGGACCTGGTTCAGGAGACGATGGCCAATGCATATCGCTCATTCCATCAGTTCACGCCCGGCACGAACCTGCGTGCTTGGCTGTACCGGATCATGGCGAACGCCGGAGCGAACATTTTCATGAAGCGGCGCCGCGAGCCGCCGCAGTCGCTGCATGGCGATGCCCGGGATATTCCTCATCACGCGCAGCAGACCCATGCATCCCGGTCCGCTGAGGCCGAGGCGCTGGAGCGGATGACGGACTCCCAGGTCATGCAGGCCCTCAAGGCCCTGCCGCCCGGCTTCCGCGCCGCGGTGTACCTTGCTGACGTCGAGGGTTACGGGTACCGGGACGTCGCCGAGATCCTCGGCATCCCGGTCGGAACGGTCACGTCCCGGTTGCACCGCGGCCGGCTGAAGCTCAGGGCCGCACTGACCGGACTGGTAGCACCCGCTCCCGCCTACTGATATCCGCGCTGCGCAGTGCCCACGGATCAGCGGGCAGTGGCAAGCTGATCTTTCACTGCCGACCTGCAGCGCGAGAAGGCTGCGCAGCGCGGTCAGGATCTGCGTGAGGTCATGGGCCAGACCGGTGCTCAGCAGACGTTGATCGTGGACTACTCCCGGGCATGCCCAAGAAGTTCGGCCCTGCCACCGCTCTGCTGCCCCCCGCCGCTACTCGTGCTCGACGAGCCTTTCGAGGCTGTAGATCCGGTTCGGCGGCTACCCTCCGGGCGAATCTTGTCAGGTTCGTAGCCGACGGCGGATCCGTGGTGCTGTCCAGCCACGTGATGGCCCTGGTTGAGCTCCCAGCCTTGCAGGAATTCCTCCTAGGACCGGCTGTCGTGCTGCTCAGGTCGGCCTCCGGCTGGCTCGAGCAAGCTCGTCACGTCTGAGCCTGCGGCAGCACCCCACGCGTGTTCCGGCAGAGTAGTTAGGCAGCTTCGCCCGCCCATGGCCCTGGAGCAGCGGCAGCAACTCGGCGCGTCCCAGGATGTCCCACCCGGTTCCGGGATCATCGCGTTGCGGCCGCAGCCGACAGCCCGGCAGTCGGCGAGCCCCGCCCTTGCTAGGGGCGACGCCAGCCCTAGGCAGGCGAGCCATTCCCTGGCGGCGCGGCTGGAATGCGAGAGCCGTTCGCAGGCGGCGGCTGGTCGCCTGGCCCCGCCCGTGAACGCTGATACAGGCCGATCAGCAAGCCGTAGCGCGGGTGGTCGCCTCCGTCTTCGGCCTGCTCGGCCAGGTCACGCAACGTGGCGGTGAGCTGCTGCGCGTGCTCGGGCGACAGCCGCAGCGCCCTCAGCATCAGGAACGGGGCGGGCTCGGCTTCGCCGATCTCGGCCGCGAGCGCGCGGAACGCTGTCTCGGTGGTGGCGGCGTCGTCGTACGTCAGGCTGGTGAAGGCGCGCCGGTAGTACTGCTCGGTCCCGCCGCGCACCGTCCGGGTGCCCGCGGCCTGGACCAGGCCCGCCCAGGCGAGGACCTTCAGGTGGTGGGAGATGTTGCCCTTGTTGCTGCCCAGCGTCGCGGCGAGCTGGCTGATGGTCGCCTCGCCCCGGCCCAGGGCGAACAGCAGCCGGTGACGCATCGGATGCCCCAGCGCCTTGAACTGCTCTGGTGTGGTCACCGCGACATCGTGGTCGTCCTCGGCCATAACAAAAGAGTTAGTAATGCTTGACCCTTCTGTCAAGAGTATGTTTTTCTTAACGCTATGCCAGAGACCGCAGCCACACGCTCCGCAGGCAAGTCACCGAACGAAGCCGACCCGGCTGATGTCGTCAGCAAGGTCCGCGCCCTGCTCGAAACCCACTACGTCTTCCCGGATATCGCTGCGGCGGTGTCCGGCGTGCTGGCCGAAGGGCTGGCTGCCGGCCGGTATCCGTCCAATGCGCCTGAGCTAGCCACGGCTGTCAGCGCCGACCTGCAGTCGGTGAACGGCGATAAGCACCTGCGGCTGCAGTACCACGACGAGGCGCTCCCCGCGCGCACGCCCGGCGACGACACTGAGGAAATCGCGTTCCTTGCCCAGTGGGCCGATCAGGCCTGCGGCGGCGTCGCATGCGCACAACGCCTCGCGGGCAACGTCGGGTACCTGGACCTGCAGCCGGTCCTGTTCCCGGCGGCCATGTGCGGGGAGATCGTCACCGCCGCGATGAGCCTGGTCGCCACCACCGATGCGCTCATCCTCGACCTACGGCACTGCCTGGGCGGCGATCCCAGCATGGCCGTCTTCGTCGCCAGCTACCTGTGGGACCATGAACCGGTCCAGCTCACCGGCCTCCGGGAACGCCAGGACACCGCGCCCCGGCAGATGTGGACGCTGCCGTATGTGCCCGGCCGGCGATTCGGCAGGACCAAGCCGGTGTACCTGCTGACTAGCGCGACGACGTTCTCCGGTGGCGAGCATCTCAGCTACGACCTGCAGCAACTCGGCCGCGCGACCGTTGTCGGCGAGCGGACCCGCGGCGGCGCCCACGCCCGCGAGGGCTTCCCCGTGCACCCCCACCTGGAGGCAACGATCTCCGTTGCCGTGTCGGTCAACCCCGTCACAGGCGGCAACTGGGAAGGCACGGGCGTGAGGCCCGACATCGAAGTCATCGCCAGCCAGGCCCAGGATACTGCCTACCGGCTCGCCCTCCAGGCCGTGATCGCGGCGGGCACCCCCTCAGCAGCCGAGGCCAGCAGCGCGCTCGCGTCAACATAGACAGGCGCGAGAGACAGAGCCCGGAGCCCTATTACCCGCGATCGCACGCCTGCGGATGGCGGTGCTGCCGCTGTTGACCTATCACGGTTGCCGGTTAATTCGTTCTGGCTGGCCGGTGTCGAACACCCGCGCCCTGGCGGCAGCGATTCACCATTGCACATGAGATCGGTCATCCGCGGCTCCACGAGGGGAAGCCGCTCATTGTCGATCATTCAGTGCGAATAGATTGGCGAGATGAGGTCTCGGCTATGGCGACTGACGCCGAGGAGATCATGGCTAACGCATTCGCCGCTGCGCTACTGATGCCGGCGGAGCTCATATTCAGTAACCTCAAACAGTATGTTGCGACCATCGGAAAGACAGACCGAATACTGTCCCGCGACGACTTGATAACCCAGCTCGCTCGGGCCTTTGACGTCAGCACAGAAGCCATGGGCTACCGGCTGATAAACCTTGGCATTCTTGCGACATAGGTCTGTAGATCGAGCGGGCAGTTGAGCCCATCGCTACGCAGGTATCGAATCAATCTATGCTGACCCTCCTCCTAAAGACGCTCGTGCGCTGCGCCTCGTGCCGAGCTCAACTTGATCCTTTACGGGATTGGCCGCAGTTGACCCTTGACTTACGCAGGATGCCACGCATGTAGCGCCCTGACGCTGCAACTTCGTGGTAGCGGGGGTTCGGGACCATCACGCAACCAATCAGTGGGCCCATCCGCCTGCAAGGCTGCACGCCGGGCATAGGCCCGGTCAACGGCAAGGAAACGCAATGAACACCCGGAGTCCATACCCAGACGTCGAAGTCGCTGAGATCTCCCTGCCCAGGCTCATCCTTGACCGAGCCGATGAGCAAAGTACAGCGGTCCCACGCATGGGTCCCGCCGGCCACAGTAGCGCCAGCCGGCTGATCGGCCCGGCCACCGCAGGCACCACTACCCCGCTGATGGGCTCGGCCGCTGCTTGAGCAGCTTGGCCGAGCCCGCCGTCTGCCGGAATCCGGTGATCCCGTTCGCCAGCATCAGTTCCAACGAATCCGAGGGGTCCTTGAGACCGAGCGGATGGGCATGCATGTCGAGGAAGCCGGCGACAACGTATATCCCGGTCGCGTCAATTGCGGTGACTGAGCCGTCGTGCTGCGAGGTGGCCGGGGCAATGCGCACGATCCGGCCGTGGGCCAAGGTGACATCTATGTTCGGCGCCAGGGATCCATCACGGGAGTCGACGACCGTGACTCCGCGCAGGACGGTTGGTCGGCTCATCGGGACTGGCCTCCTTCTCTTCTGGTGATCACTGGCGTAGGTGGCTCAGGCCCGGACCCGGGGGGGAACGGGACGGGCCTGAGCCGGCGCGGACCTGACAAAGGCCAGGGGCGCGCCGCCGCCGCAGCCGTCCGGGGGCTCTCCGGCCGGGGCGGGGTCTTCCGGGCTGGCGGCGGTCACCGGGGGACTAGGCCTGGGACCAGCCTGGGGCCCGGCGCGATCCGCTACTTCTGAGGTCTGCTATCTCGCGGCGGCGGTGAGCGGGGCGGTGGCTGGCAGCGGTGCTCGTTGGGCTCTGCGCAGCGCCGACACGGACGTGATGTGCAGGGCGAGCAGCAGCGGCACGGCGGCTGTCGGGATCAGCGCGAGCGGCAGCTCGCTGATCGGCGCCCCGGACGGGGTGACGTTGATCAGCGCGAATCCGGTGAGGGCGCCGAGGGTCAGGGCATTGACCAGATCGGTCATGCCGAACCCGGTGAACCACAGGGCGGCACGGCGGCCGGTGCCCTGCGCGAGCCTGCGGGCGACTAGCGGCGCGGCGATGCCGGCGGCGATGTCGCCCAGGCCGGCCGGCAGGGCGAACAGCGCGGGCAGATGGCCGAGGAACATGGTGGCCAGGAAGGCCGACCCCTCGATCACCCGGAACGTGTGGGGGAGATCCAGGCGGCTCACCATGCCCGGCGCCGCCAGGGCGCGCGCCACCTCCGGGATCCGGCGCAGTGCCAGCAGCAAGCCCAGGAACCCGACCACCGCGACCGGCAGCCACGGCACCCCGTGGCCGAGCCGCGCGTGGTACCAGCCGTGCCCCGCGATCACCGCGCTGGCGGTGAACCAGCTGCCCAGCACGGCGGCCGCGCCTCCTGCGAGCAGCGCCGCACGGCGTCGGCTCAGGCCGGCCCGCACCGCGCCGCCGTACAGCACAACGCAGGTCGCAGCCGGGATCGCGATGATCCCAGCTATGGTGATCGCCCACAGAAAGCCAGGCGGGTCGTACATGACATCCTCCCCCGGTCGAGTAGTGACTATCTACAAGCTACTATGTTGACGATAGTATCTGTCAACTAGTATTGTGAAGGGCGTGACAAGGAACGTTCGCACCTACGGCCACTTCTGCCTGACCGCGCGCGCCTTGGAGCGCGTCGGCGACCGGTGGAGCCTGCTGGTGATCCGCGACCTTCTCGCCGGCGCCAAGAGGTTCACCGACCTGATGGACCGCCTCGGCGGGATCACCCCCAAGACGCTCAGCCAGCGCCTGCGCGAGCTTGAGGACGCCGGGATCGTTGCCGCCGACCGAGAGCCGGGCAGGCGGCAGGTGTGGTATCGCCTGACGCCGGCCGGCGCCGACCTCGGACCCGTCCTCGACGCGCTCGGCTCGTGGGGGCTACAGCATGCCTGGCGCTGGCCCCAGGCCGGCGAGCCGCTGCACGCCGAGCATCTGCTCCGCTCCGTTACCCAGGCCATCGACCTCGCCGCCGGCGACCACCGGCCAGCCCGCTGGCACTTCCGCCTCGATGGTACGGACTACCTGGTCGAGAGCGACGGCCGCCACTGGTCGCTCACCGCCGGAAACCCGTCCGCACCGGCCGACGTCACGATCACCGGGACCACCCAAGCCCTGACCGCCCTCATCTTCGCCGGATCGGACCGCGACCTTGACATCACCGGCGAAACCGGCCCAGTCAAGCGATTCCGGCAACTGATTAGCACCATGGCCACCGTCGTAAATCCCACCTAGACCGGAGCCGCGGGACCGGCGGTCACATACGGCACACCTTCAGAACGGCATGTTCTGGTGCGGGGACCGCCCGGGAGGGCAGTCCCGATCGTACCGAGTTAGGCGTTCGGCGCCGCGGGAGCGGCGAGCTGCCGACGGAGTACTGTCGCCTTGTGGAAGCGGTCGGCTCGAATGTTCATTCGCATGAAGTCACCGGTCAGGTGCGCTTCTCGGTTCCCGCCAATCCGTGGGAGCCAGGATGGGAGCCAATGTGCACAGGTTCCTGGCAGCGTGAGGCGACGCCTGCCGAATGTCGCCGCAGGTCAGTCACGTATCGGCCGACGGGAGGCAGCATTGAGCGACCCGGTGAGCGTGTATGGCATGCAAGAAGTCCGGGGTTCGAATCCCCGTAGCTCCACTTACCAGGTCAGGGCAATAGATTCGAACAGCCGCCGCGAGGTGGTTTCTTGTTTCGCGCGTGTGTGCGATCGTCCGGCACCGCGGACGAGAGTGCAAATGAGCAGGTCAGAGCCGGTGCGGTAGTGCCTCGGTTCGTGCTCCGTACGTTTTCCATTGCGTGCAAGCGCCCTTTTATAGGGATGTCTATCTGGGCAGTTCAGGCGCCGTTATCGAAAGGCGATACGCCGGGGAGCAACGCGGGGAGCAAAACGGATCCGCGAGCACGCGCCGCGGGGCCTGCTCACCCGAAACACTCCGCCGCGCCCGCGCAAGAATGTCGGCCGGCACCTGCCCAGCGGACGGGACAGCCAGCCTGGCCGGATCGCGGCACGCTGTCAGCGTTGCGCGCCGGCGCTGGGTGCGCTAGCGCGCAGCTGAGCTGTCCCGTGCTTAGCGCGCGAGCTCCGCCGTGACGCAGATGGCCGCGCGTGCTCACGGCGCGCGGGAACTCACGTCCGCCCTAGAGGACCTCGGCGATGGCGGCCCCGGGGTTGCGCATGCGCACGAGGCATGCGCGGCGTCGCGCCGCTGTGCAGCTCAGCGGGACGTTCGCCTCTACAGGGCCGAGAGCGGACTCGCGTAATTGTGGGAGATGAGCGTGGGCGCCGAGCGCGCGGCCGCGCAGTCATACGCAGGCAAGGGGGATGATGGATGGTCGGCGTAGCGGGGAAGGTCGCGGTGATCACGGGCGCGGGTGCGGGAATCGGCCGGGCAACTGCTGCGCTGTTCGCGCAGGACGGTGCCAAGGTGGTGGTCACCGACATCAGGGAAGCAGAAGGCCAGGAGACGGCTGGCAAGATCGTGGCTGACGGGGGTGAGGCATTGTTCCTTGCCCATGATGTGGCCTCGGAGGAGCAGTGACAGCGCGTGCTCGGCACGGCCGCGGAGCGCTTCGGCGACATTGACGTGCTGGTCAACAACGCCGGCATCTATGTCATCGCGCCGCTCGCACAGACCACCCTGGAGCAGTGGAATAAGCTCTTTTGGGTGAACGTCGCCGACGTTTTCCTCGGCGCCAAGCATGTGGTCCCATACCTGGCGGAGCGGGGCGGCGGGTCGATCATCAACCTGTCCTCGGTTGCCGGCCTGCTCGGCGCGGCCGGGCACACTTGCTACGGTGCCACCAAGGGCGCGGTCCGGATCCTGACCAAGGACCTGGCGGCGGAACTCGGGGCGCAGAACATCCGCGTGAACTCGATCTACCCGGGTTACTGCAAGACCGCGATGGCAGACTATGGCGCCGCTATGGCCGGTAAGACCCTGCAGGAGCTAGGCCGCAACATGTCGGTGCTCGGGCGGCTTGCCGGGCCACAGGACGTGGCTAACGTGATTGTCTTCCTGGCAGCCGATGTGTGCAGCTACCTCACCGGTGGGAGTTCGTCATCGACGGCGGCGGCGGTGCCTCGGTCCTGTCGGTATGAGCGGTTGTAAATGGCCGGGATCCTGGTCGGCCTCAGAACTCGGCCGCGGCCGCGGCGAGCCCGATGCATGACCGCCCGATCGAGCGCGATGACGCCTAGCCAGGGCGCATGGCAGCGGCGAGGGAGGAGAAAGCATGAGCCGCAGAGATGCCCACCTGGACGCCATGCTCCGGCAGCTGGGGGCGGCCTACTACCAGACGCTGTACGGCCAGGGGACGCCAGCCGAGGTGGCGCGGGCAGTGGACCTGGTTGCTGCCGCCGATGGGCGGCAAGTGCAGGCGGCTGATCACCGGGCGGAGCCTGAGCGCATGAGTGTCCGCACGCGACGCTCCCGGCCTCCGGGCCGCCGGCGGCTGGTGGGCGATGTCATGACCACTGAGATCGCATCGGTGGATGAGGCGATGCCGTGCAAGGAAGCGGTCCAGCTGATGTCGGAGTGGACGGTCAGCGCGATACCGGTCACCGACCAGGACCGGCGGGTCCTCGGCATGGTCTCCGAGGCCGACATGCTTTCCAAGCAGGAACGCAGGTCCGGGCGGGTGGGGCTGGCCCGGCGCACGCGCCGCAAGGGGGCCAAGGCGGCAGCCCGGACGGCCGGCCAGATGATGACCGCGCCGGCTATCACCATCGGGCCCGATGCCCCGCTCCGGACGGCAGCGCGGATGATGAATGCGCACCGCATCAGGCGGCTTCCCGTCGTCGACCAGTCGGGCAAGCTGCTGGGCGTCGTCAGCCGCCGCGACCTGCTGACCGCGTTCGTGCGCCCCGATGATGAGATCGCTGCCGACGTCCGCGCGGTGTTCACCGGCATCCTCCTCGAGGACCCCGCAGCGATTCAGGTCTCGGTCACTGATGGCGTCGTCGAGCTGGCTGGCGCGCTGCGCCGGCCAGACCTGGCACCAGCCGCGGTCCGGCTGGCGTCGGACGTCGACGGCGTAGTCGCCGTAACCGACCGGCTCAGCCACCAGGCGGCCGGCTGATGACGCACCGCCCGCAAGACCCGCCGGCCAGCGGGAACGCGAGGGCGCGAAGGAGACCGCGATGAACCTGAGCGGCCGCAGCCTGCTGAAGGAAGCCGGTCTCACGGCCGGGGAGTTCCTGCACCTGGTCGACCTGGCGAGCCGGTGCCGGAGCGAGAAGAGGATGGGTTTCCGGCGCAACCAGCTGGCCGGGCGCAGCATCGCGCTGGTTGTCGAGAAGACCTCGACCAGGACACGGTCCGCGTTCGAGGTCGCCGCCCACGACGAGGGCGGGCACGTCGCCTATCTCGTGCCTGGCGAGTCCCAGCTCGGCCGCGAGGAATCAGTCCGCGACACCGCGCGGTGCTGGGTGCCCGGCTGATGCAGGACCACAAGGTCAAGCGACTGCCCGCCGTCGACGTCGATGGCCGCCTGGCCGGGATCGTCAGCCGGATGGATGTGCTCAGCGGGCCGGTTCTACTTCCGCCGCGACTGGGACACCCCTGACTGGTGCCACGGCCGGCAGCGCGGGCGAGCTCCAGCGCGAGCTGCGGGCCCTCGAGGACGCCGTCATTGCCCGCCGCTCGCTGCAGCGTTCGCGGCCGCCGAGGACCCCGTCCGCACCGGCACTGCCCACGCGGCAGAAAACCAGGCTCAGGATCCTCGCCACGGTCAGTGCGCGTTACCCGGACCGCAGACCGTGCCCGTGCCGCGTTCCAGTACCGCTCCGGAGGCGGGGATGGACCAGGCAGAGGACGTGCGCCTCACGGCAGCTTCCGATTCGCTGCCCCAGGTGCAATACGCCGCGCATTCCCTATCGGGCTGGCGAAGCGAAACCAAGTGCACCGGCGCAGCTGCGGATGGCCGCGAGCTGCGCCCGTGACGGACAGGCACCTGGGCCGCGGCTTAGCTCGCGTGCCCGACGGCGATGCGGCGGGCTTCGTGCTTTGTCTGCATGGGTACCGGTACGGTGACCTTCAGGATTCCCTGGTCGTAGGTGGCTGTGATCCTGTCCGGGTCGGCGCCCTCGGGCAACGCCACCGACCTGGTGAGCGACCCGTACTTGAACTCGGAGTGACAGTCCTGCTTGGTCTCCTCACGGCGCTCGGCATGAATGGTAAGCATGCCGGACTCCACGGAGACCTCGACATCCCTCTCCGGATCGACACCTGGCAGTTCCGCGCGGATCATGTATGTGCTGTCCTCGGTGTAGTCCTCGACCCGGAAGGTCTGGGCCGGGCCGAACGGCAGCACCGCCGACCACGGCGATTCCAGCCAGTCGAGCAGGTCAGGGAACCGGGTCGGCACGCCGTGGCGGTGAGCGGGCAGAGGCATGGCAACTCCCTTCAGTAGCCGGGTTGTTCTCGTGCTTCTGATCTCATTCCCCGCCTCCGCCGTGGCCACGAGGACTTCCATCCCGGATGGCCGGGACCTTCGGGCCGCCGCAGGAGCGTCCTGGCTGAGGCTAGTGCCCGACTGGCAGGGCGCTGAGGTGGCTGACGAACCAGTCCCTGGCCAGTGCGGCGGCCGTGGCCAGGGTTCTCGGCTCCTCGAACAGGTGGGTGGCGCCGGGTACCACCGCGAGCTTGCTCGCGCACCGCAGCCGCGCCTGCGCCTCGCGGTTGAGGTCGAGCACGAGGGTGTCCAGTTCTCCGACGATGAGGAGCGTGGGCGCACTGACAGCCCCTAGGCGGGGACCGGCGAGGTCGGGACGGCCGCCGCGGGAGACGACCGCCGCGATACCGGCGCCGGGCTCGGCGGCGGCCCACAGCGCGGCCGCCGCACCAGTGCTGGCGCCGAAGTAGCCGATGGCAGCCTGGGCGGCGGCCGGCTGGGCGCGCAGCCAGCTGGTCACCTCGGCGAGCCGCCGGGCGAGCAGGTCGATGTCGAAGACGTTGGCACGGTCGGCCTCCTCTTCCGGGGTGAGCAGGTCGAGCAGCAGCGTGCCCAGGCCGGCCTGGTTCAGGACAGCCGCGACATGCCGGTTGCGGGGGCTGTGCCGGCTGCTGCCGCTGCCGTGCGCGAACAGCACGACTCCCGGAGCGTTCTGCGGCACGGTCAGGTACCCGGCCAGCCGCACCGGCCCGGCGGCCGGCTGCACTTCAGCATTCAGGCCGGGCGGATCGTCAGCCATGGCCGCTGCCAGGCCGTTGACAGCCGGCGCCGCCTGCTCCCTGGCCGCCAGGTCCAGGCAGGCGATCACGTCGTCGTCGGTGAGCTGGGAGAAATCGGCATAGAACGCTCCGATGGCGTAGAAGTCGGCCGGTGTCTCGACGCAAACGAACTCGTGGGCGTCCGGGCCGATCCTCGCCTCCCACCCTGGCGGTGCGACCGGGACGGCCAGTACCACCCGGCTCGCGCCGTGGGCCCTGGCGATCTGGCACGCCGCCCGCGCGGTGGATCCGGTGGCGATGCCGTCGTCGACCACCACCGCGGTCCGCCCGGAAAGCGGCTCGCGCGGCCGGTAGCTTCGGTACCGGACGGCACGGGCGCTGACCGTGGCCTGTTCACGGACTTCGGCAGCGGCGAACTCCTCCGGCCTGATCGCGCCAGCGCGGATGATGTGGCGATCAGTGGCCCGCACTCCGTCCTCGCCGACTGCCCCCATGGCCAGCTCGGGCCGGAACGGCACGCCGATCTTGCGGACAACGATCACGTCGAGCGGCGCGCCCAGCGCGCGGGCAACCTGGGCGGCGACCGGAACACCGCCGCGCGGCAGGCCCAGGACCACGGCAGGCTGACCGCGCAAGTGCTCCAGCCGACCGGCCAGCTGCCGGCCCGCGTCATCGCGATTAGCGAACACCATGATGATCCCCCCTCAGCAGCCGCAGCGAAACCAGCCGTGCCGGATACCTTCGTGGCGGCACCGTGGTTCTGCCCTCGCCAGGTGGTCTGGAGGCCCGGTTTGCCGTCAGCCTGCAAGCGCCCTAGTTCCCCGGCAGGTAGCGCTGCTCGCGGCCGCTCATTCGCCCAGCCCTGCTGAGCGCCAACGATTCCGGAGTCTGAGCCAGTCAAGCGCGTCGGGCGCGGACGGCCAGGCGAATGCCCGACCGGTACGGCAGATCACCTCGCCGAGACGGACTCCTAGACATCTGCGCTCTCGGTGACCGGTCCGAGTCATCCCGATACGCTATGGCGCGCTCGGCAGCCCCGCCAGGGCCATTCGTCCCGCCGTCCCAAGCCTTAACCTCGAGCGCGGGCCGCGACAGCGCGGAGACCGGCCGCGCGGCGGCGAGACGACTTCCGCCTCTGGGACGTCTAGTCCGGTACGCCGTAGGTGTGATCAGCTAGGCGGTCGCAGTGACGGCAGTGATGAACGAGGCTGCACGAGACCGGGGGAGCGCTCAGCGTGCGGGCCAGCCCGCTGTGCTGCGGCCGCGGCGGGCGGTGGTCATCGGCGGCCAGCCCGGCCAGATCAGCGATTGCCGCGCGGACGATCCGGGCCGGGTGCAGCGGGCCTGGTAGATGCTGAACGCTTCTGACCAGTAGCTGCACCAGGTCAGCCTGCCGCCTTGGGGCGGAATTTCGGCTCAGGCGCCAATGCACGCGTTCGCCACTGAGCTAGAAAGATATTTGTCTCCGGCGCTGACCGCGGAACTACAGTGTCTGCTCTGGCTCAGCGCGTCAGAGGCGCCTTCCCCCTGGCCGCAGCCGCCCCCCGTTGTCAGGTGGGACTTGACGGCCTCGCGTCACTAGGATGATCGCCGGCCCACTGCCGGTACGCGTCGACTGCTGTGGGCAAAGTCGGGTACAGCCGGTCTGTCCCGATCTTTTCGGCCAGGCCGAAAGCCTGCAGCCTGGCCAGCAGGTCCTGCTTGACCCGCGCGAGGGCGAACACCGCGCCCTGGCCGGTGACCTCCTCCCGGATGGTGTCCAGCGCCTCGAGTGCAGTGAAGTCGACCTCGACGTTGGCTTCGACGTTGAGGACGAACCAGCGCAGCGGCTCTGGCTGCTGTCGGGCGGCTGCGAGCGCCCGGCGGCGGAAGTCGTCGGCGTTGGCGAAGCACAGTGGCGCGTCGTAGCGGTAGACCACCAGGCCGGGGATGGTCCGCGCCTCGGGATAGTCGTCCACATCGTGCATGCCTGCCAGTCCTGGCACCAGCCCCTGGATGGCGTCGTGCGGCCGGGCTACGCGGACGAGCAGATCCGCTACCGACAGGCCGATGGCGACAAGCACTCCGTAGAGGATGTTGAAAGCGAGGACGCCAGCGCAGGCTGACAGGGCGATCAGCAGCTCGGCACGCCGGAACTTCAGCAGCCGCTGGAATGCTGTGATGTCGATGAGCCGCAGCGCGGCGTAGATGACAATGGCGCCGAGCGCCGCCGTCGGGAATCGTGCGAGTACCGGACTGGCGACGAGCAAGACGACGATGACGGTTGCTGCCGTCACGAGCGAGTAGGCCTGGCTGCGGCTGCCCGTACTGACCGCGATAGCAGTGCGTGTTGCGCTGCTGCTGACCGGGAAGCCGTGGACCAGTGCGGCGCCCGCGTTGGCGACGCCGAGCGCCAGCAGCTCCCGGTTGGCCACGATGGTCTCGCCGCGGCGTGCGAACGAGCGCCCGGTCAGGACGTCGTCGCTGAACGCGACGATCAGCACGGTGAACGCCGGCAGCAGCAGCGTTCGCAGTACCTGCGGGTGCAGCGCGGGCAGGCGCGGGACAGGAATGCCTGCGGGGATCGGGCCGACGACCGCGACGCCATGGCGTGACAGGCTGAACGCCGCCACGGCCGCAGTGGCCAGCAGCACCGCGATCAGCGGTCCCGGCGCGGCCGGCCAGCGCCAGCGCAGCAACAGCAGGAAGGCCAGGACCGCGGCAGCCACAGCGAGGATCCCCGGCTGCGCTTGGCCGATGTTGCGGGCAAAGGAGCCCAGCTGGCCGACGAACTCCTGGCCGGTGACGGTGACACCGGTGACCCGGCCTAGCTGGCCCGCGATCATAATCAGCGCTACGCCAGCCATGTAGCCGACGAGCACCGGTCTAGATAGAAGGTCCGAGACGACGCCCAGCCGCAGCAGCCATGCGGCCACTCCCATCAGCCCGACCAATAGCGCCAGCGTGGCCGCCAGCTCGGCGTACCTGGCCGGGTTGCCGGCCGCCAGCGGCCCAATGGCGATAGCGGTCATGAGCGCCGTCGTGGCCTCCGGCCCCATCGACAGCGAGCGGGACGACCCGAGCAGCGCGTACACGACCAGTGCCGGCAGCGCCGCCCACAGGCCCGCGACCGGATGCAGGCCGGCCACGGTGGCGTACGCCATGACCTGCGGGACCAGGTAGGCCGCGACGGTGACGCCGGCAATCAGGTCGCCCCGCAGCCACGACCGTTGGTAACCGCGCAGAATCGCCGACTGACGTGTCACAGAAGGTTCCTACCCCGTGCCTGACCGGACGCCGGGTATATGCCACGCCGGCCGGGCCGTGGTCGGATGTAGCGCGCGGCTGGGCTGTCATGTCCGGGCCCCAGCGCGGCGTGACCAGTACCACGTCCGCACGGTAAGCAGCGCGTGTACCTGACCGGAGAGCCAGGCCGGGACGCCGCTGCGAAGGTCAGCCTTCGAGACTCCGCGCCGGTCAGCGGCTGCGGCGTACTCACGAGTTGGTCGGTCACGCCGAGGACCGCGATGACCAGCCCGCTTGCCTCCAGCATGGCGGGCGCGGCGCGCCGGTGTGCTGGCGCCTGCGCCGGTCACCGTGATCCCCGCCGCGGCAAGGCGGCCATTGGCGTCGGCAAGGGCCGCACAGCCATAGTCAAGAGCGTGATTGTTAGCCAGCGTGACGCAGCTGATTCCCAGGTCGGCGAGGATCCGCGCGGCCCGCGGTGGGGCGCTAAGCCAAACCGGTAGCCGGGATATGGATGGCCGCGGGCCGAGAGTTGCGCACTCATATGAAGCGCCTCGTCAAGGCTTTGCAGTGCCTGTGCCTGGCTGGTGATGTTTTCTGCCTTCTGATCCTGTATCTGGGCGGGTTGCCAGGGCATCCTGTGCTGAGCCCTGATAGCTGCCGGTGTGCGGGGCCGGCTGGTCCGGGTCAAGGGGCGCGGAGCGCTCGGCGGAGGCGACGCCGGAAGGCGTCCTTGAGGCGGTGCGGCCGGCCCTCGATGATGGCGGCGGCCAGGGCTCTCATGGGGGGTGCCGGAGGGCGGGGCGGCGGGCGCGGCGGGTGGGGGTGGCCTGCCGGGGCGGCGTCGTGGCCGTGGCCACTGCCACTCTCATATACGCGAGTCGGGATCGCAGATCGGTTATTCGCAGGATGGTGCCCCTGACTAAACACGAGTGTCGCGGATGCGTTCATAGTGCGCACGGGGATCGTTCCTGCGGCGGCGAGCGTCCCGGCAGGCCACCAGCTCGGGGGGAGGGGGTTATCAGCTGGTCATCTCGGCCCAGACGAAGCCGGCGAGCTCGCGGGCCATCGCGGTGACCGCGACCGCGGCGGGCTTGCCGCGGGCGGTCATCGTCTTGTAGCGGATGTGCAGTCGCCGCTGCGCCTGCCAGGAGCGGGCCAGGGTGTCCGGGGCCGCGTCGTGCTGGCGGCGGCGCAAGGTGACGCCGATCGCCGGCTGGAACCGGTAGGACCAGGCCGCCTCGGTCAGCGCCGTGCGCACGGGCACCGAGCCCGCCTTGGTGATCGAGCCGCGGCGGGTCTTATCGCCGCTGGAATACTCGGCGGGCACCAGGCCGGTGAAGCACATGAACGCCCGCGCGGAGGGGAACCGCCGCCAGTCGCCGACCTCGGCGGCCAGGGTCAGGCCGGTCAGCTGGCCGATGCCCCGGTAGCAGCCGAGCCGGGTCACCGCAGCCGCCAGCGGCGGCCTGGCCGCCCAGACCGCCAGCTCGTCCTCGACCGCGTCCAGCTCGGCGAGGCGGGTGTCCAGCGCCGCACGGTAATGCGCCAGCGCCGAAGCAAGCGCCGGCTCGCCGAACCGCTGCCCGGCGATCCACTTCTCATGCGCCTGCGTCCAGTACGTGCCGCGCCAGATCCGGCCGTGGCGCATCAGCATCGCGGTGATCCGCTGCTGGGCGCGCTTGCGGTCGGCCAGCAGCGCCGCCCGGGCCCGGACCAGGTCCCGGACCGCCTCCTCCGCCTCGGTGGGCACCCGGATCGCGGTCAGCTCCCCGGCCCGGTGCAACCGGGCTAACCGGCTCGCGTCCCGCTTATCGGTCTTCACCCGGTCCCCGGCCCGGCGCGGAATCAGCGACGGCGCGACCACATCACAGGCCACCCCCAACGACGACAGCAGCCGGTGCAACTCAAACCCGCACGGCCCGGCCTCATAACAGCACCGCAGCGCCGCCGGGTCGCCGAACCGGCCGATCAGATGACGCACCGAGCCTTCCTCATTCCAGACCCGGTCGATGACCGGGACCTCCTCACCGGGCATCAGCACGCCCACCACGATCGTGTTCTTCGACGTATCCATTCCCAGATGGATCGGCCCCGCCGCTGATGTCACACTAGGCATGACGGCCGGCTCCCTTCCGCCATAGTGGCTCCGGTGTGCTGGAGTAAGTTGCACCTTCCAGCTTCCGGCGACCCACGACATCAGCCAACACAGGCTTTGACGGCCACCAGGAGCCGGCCGCTTCATAGTGACTAATCCGGGTAAAGGGGGCTACCGTAGCCTGCGTCTGCCCTGGGGGGACATACCTCCGCTCCTGCCGCGCCCTCAGTCCCTGTCAGGACGGCAGGGATGACTGAAGTTCGGGCGGCCGAGACAGGCGGCGTACTACGGCGCCGATCCACGGTCTGACGGCCGCGGCGACGGGGCCCTCAGCAGTTGATCATCTGAGCTGAGCTGCGCGGATCACCTGTGTCACATCCATGGCCCTGAAGATGATTTGGCTGACACGGCCGTCGGCCATGACCGGGATATTGACGATGTCCCAGTAGCGCTCGTCGAACACGCCCGGCCTGCGAGGGTCTTCAAGGTCGTATCTGGTCAGCGGCATGACATCCCGCTCGCCCGTGGCCACTACGCTCTCCAACGATTCCCGAAGCTTGCGCGGACCTGGTTCACCCCGATCGTCGGGATTGGGCCGGAACGTGGCGAAGACGTCTCGGCCGATGAGGTCTTCCGCCTTGCGGCCCATCAGTTCGGCAGTCTCGTCGGAGATGTCGAGGATGCTGAAGTCCGGACTCAGCGCCACCATGACGGCCGGGATTCTCTTGAATATCGCTTGGTAGTCGATTTGCCGCTCCATCACGCCCCCCAATGAGTCACCTCCATCATCGCAGCACGGGCACCGACACATGCTGACCCCCAGCGCTCCAGACTGGCTTCGTGCATGCTCATGAGGCGGTGCGCGTCGCGGGCACCGGCTTCTACCAACAGTTTCTCGACACCCGCGAGTGGCCGGAGTTCATGCGCGCAGGCCGCGTCGCGATGCTCGACGCCCTGCGCCGGATCACTCGCCCATCAGCGGCCCAGGCGTCTCCCGAAGTCTGGCATCTGGCTGCTCGAGTTCCTGGATCGCGTGAGTCGCCAGGTAGTGACGCGGGGCAGACCCTGACCTGCTCCTTTTCAGCAGCCGGGCGGCAGGCAGCCGGGCGCCCGGTGGAGCACGCCGCTGCTATCCGACCCAGGAGAGCTCAGCGCGCCCGCCAGTTCCGCGTAAACTAGGAAGCCGAACGGATCCGAATCTGGCGCTGCTCCATCAGCTGGACCAGAACCGCTTGCCGGAGTTCGGCTAGCTCGCTGCTGCCGGATGGCGGAGCAGGCCCGGAGCGAGGATTTCCAGCGCGAGGGCAAGGTCGCCCTGGTCGGCAAGGGTGGCAGCGGCGGTGACGAATGCGTCCGCCTTTCGTCCGGCCAGCAGGTCAAGCGGCCGCTGTCTTTTCTGGGCTGCGGGCGTCAATGCCACTGGATGGTACGCGACGACGCGAGACGGCGAAGCCCGCACGCATCCTTCCTGGGCCGTTCGCCGCCCGGCAGGTGACATACGGGCCCTGCCCCGCCCCGCTCCCGACGGCCAGCCTGTGACGTGGAGTGATGTGAACTGTCACAGCACTCCAGTGGCTCCCCAGCGAAGGAGGGGTCGAGATGTCGAACATCATCCATGAGTCGCCCACGGACATCGGCTCGAATGCTGCTGTCGGCATGGAGCAACTTGCCCGCCAGCAGGCGATCAAGCAAATCGAGCGCCGACGGCATTTCCGCATCGGCCTCGTTACCTCAGGCATCGGCATGATCATCCTGGTGGTCATCTGGGCCGTATCCGAATACCACAACGCGGGCGGCTGGCCCACCAATGGATTCAGCCAGAGTTCCGGAATCCACGACGTGTGGAACTTCTGGATCATCTACCCGCTCGGCGCGTGGCTGCTGATACTGGCTGCGCACGGCTGGTTCGTCTACGGGCACAAGCCGATCTCGGAGAGCGACATCAAGCGGGAGATGGAGCGTCAGACCGGCTCGCCGCGCTGACTTCGGCAGGCGGATACCACGTCGGCGCCGGGAAGCCCTAATAGGCCGCTTTGACAATGACCTCCCGCAAGCGTGGCTTCATGGCGGTCTGGCTACGTGGTGCTGCACTCGCGGTCAGGACCCGCAGGCCGATGTCGAACTACTCGCGGAATCCGCCGGCGCGCCGATGTGGAGCGGGCTCACCGACGCCTGGCACCCGACGCAGATGCTCGCCGACATCCTCATATGCGCGACCACGCGGGCAGGCCGCTGTCCGATGTCACCTAGTGCTACCTGGGCGACGGCCGGAACAACACAGCGAACTCGCTGCTGGTCACCGGGGCCCCGCGGTGAACTCGTCCTGCACCTCGCCGAGGTGGACCCGGCCGTCACAGATAGATAGTGAGCTGCTGGCCGGAGTGCGCTACAAGTCGGGCGGCGCCACGACGCATTCGCTGGTCATGCGCGCAAGGTCCGGTACGGTCCGCAACATGGGCCGTCCCCGGCTTGACAGTGGATCGGCAGGAAAACAGCCGGAGGGAGGGGGCAGAAACCCACGCGACGAGGCCGCGCGGGTTAAGGCGTTTGACGCCGGCCACGACCTGAACCGGGTGCTGAGCACCGACGATCTGGTCACTTCCGACGAGCGTTGCCGGGCTGGAGCGGGTTCAGGTGGATGCCGCGCACGACGCGGGCACACGGCGGCGCGAGCTGCGCCACATGCCACCGGATCTGCCCGCCCATGCCGGGACCTTTGCCCCTGGCCAGCTGCTGGAGGCCGGTGCGGTAATCAGACCTGAGGGGGTGATGTGAATGTCAGCCACAGGAATCGGCAGTCTCGATCACAGCATAGAGACGACCAACGCCTGGCTCGGTGCGGTAGAGAAGGGTTTCGGCACGAATGACCGCAGCCTGGCCTACCGCACTACCCGGGCTTGGCTGCACTCGCTGCGCGATCGCTTGACGGTGGAGGTCGCCGCGCATTTCGCGGCGCAGCTGCCGGACGTGCTGCGCGGGGTGTTCTACGACGGATGGAACCCGAGCCACGTACCGCAGAAATATGGTCGCGCTGAGTATATGACGCGTTTCGCACGAGATGCAGGGATTCACGACTCGGACGTTGCCAAGGCGGCTGGCATTGTGACCGTCGTTGTACGGCAGCACACTTCCGCGGGAGTCGTCGACGAGGCGTTCGCGCTGTTGCCGGCCGACCTGCGCGAGCTGCTACAGCAGCAGATCGCAGCGCCAGCCCCTGGGAACTAGCACTGATCAGCCCCGGCAGCTCCGGGGATTCGGCGCGTGTGTTCGTGCTCGAAGCCCACGCCGGATTTCGTAGCCATGCCCAGCGCCGGCGTGGTTGCCGGCGATCTGAGGATGTCAAGATCGGTCTGGTGCGCGATAGGCCGGAGGAAGCGGCGCATGGCCTCAGACGGCAGTGTCACGGTTCCGGTCAGTGACCTTGAGGTGCTTGAGCCTCGGATCCGGCTGCTGCGCGACCTGCAGACGAGCGAGCATGGCCTGAGCTCGCGCGAGGCAGAGCGCCGCCTCGCCCAGTACGGCCTCAATGTGCTGAGCCGCCGCGGGCATGTGCGGTGGCCGTGGGAGATCGCGCGCCAGCTCACACATCCGCTCGCGCTGCTGCTGTGGGTGGCGGCGGCGCTGTCCTTTGGCGTCGGCAGTGACGTTGTCGGCGCCGCGGTCGTGCTGGTCATCATGCTGAATGCCGCATTCGCGTTCGTCCAGGAACTGCAGGCCGAGCGTGCTGTCGAGGCACTTGCCGGTTACATGCCGCAGCGGGCGACGGTGCTCCGCGATGGCACGCCTGACGTGATCGACGCGACCGGCCTAGTGCCTGGTGACGTCGTGCTGCTCGAGGAAGGTGCGCGCATTGCGGCCGATATGCGCCTTCTGTCGGGTGCGGTAGAGGTGGACATGTCGGCGCTGACCGGTGAGTCGGTCCCGGTAACGCGTTCGGCTGAGGGCCATGAGCGTGCGGTTCCCCGCCTTCAGGCACATGACTTGGTGTTCAGCGGCACCATCTGCACGGGGGGCGAGGCACGCGCGGTCGCGTTCGCGACCGCGATGCACACCGAGCTTGGCCGGATAGCGGCGCTGTCCGAGCGTGTCCGCGAGGATCCGAGCCCCCTTGAGCTGCAGGTGCGGCGGGTCGCGTGGCTGATCGCCGGTATCGCCGTGGCGATGGCTATTGGGTTCGTGCCGGTTGCCATCTTCGTTGCGGGCCTGTCAGTGCACAACAGCGTGGTATTCGCTGTCGGCCTGCTGGCCGGCAACGTCCCGGAGGGCCTGCTCCCGGTGATCACGCTGGCGCTCGCTGTGGCGGTCAGGCTGCTTGCGCGGCGAGGCGCCCTCGTCAAACGGCTGAGCGCGGTCGAGACGCTGGGCAGCACGGACATGATCTGCACAGATAAGACCGGCACCCTGACCGAGAACAGGATGCGCCCGGTCGAGGCATGGCTGTGCGGGCAGGCGCTGCGGCTCGATGCCGGAGCCGGGTCTGGTCCGCCGCCGTCGCCCGGGCTGAGAGCGCTGGCGGAGGCGGCTGCTCGCTGCAATAACGCGCGTCTCGGCGCCCGTGGCCAGGCGGCCGGGGATCCCACCGAGGTGGCACTGCTGGAGGCCGCCCGGTACCTGGCCGCGGATGTCAACCCCGATCACCGCGAGGAATCTCGTCTCCACCAGTACAACTTTGATCCGCAGCTCAAGCTCATGAGCACCCTCGACGGCGGGCTGGACGGCGATTGCTGGCTGCACACCAAGGGTGCCCCGGAAGCAGTCCTGCCCCGGTGCGTGAGCCTGCTGTCAGGTGAGGGCGCTGAGGAGCCGCTGCAGGACGGCCAGCGCGCGCAGATCACGGGTCAGGTCGAGGCTTACGCCCATCAGGGATTGCGTGTGCTGGCGCTCGCCCGCCGGTCCGCACCTGCCGAGCCGCCCGGCGCGGCATCCCGGCAGCCCATGCCACGCGAGGACGCGGAGCGAAACCTCTGCTTTCTCGGACTGATCACGATGTTCGACCCGCCGCGGCCTGAGGCGGCCGATGCGATCAGCCGATGTCACACAGCCGGGATCCGGGTCATGATGATCACTGGCGACCACCCGATGACTGCTGCGGCGATCGCCCGGCAGATCGGTATCGGCGACGGAGACCCGCTTGTCGTCGTGGCCGAACGCTTCGACCACCGGCACGAGGCGGAGATCAGGGCGATCCTCTCGCACGGCCGCGAGGTTGTGTTCGCGCGCGCATCGCCAGAAGCGAAGCTCCACATCGCCGAGGAATTGCGGGCCGAAGGCCACGTCGTCGCGATGACCGGCGATGGCGTCAACGATGCCCCGGCGCTGCGCCGTGCTGACATCGGCGTCGCGATGGGCATGTCGGGAACGGACGTCGCACGCGAGGCGGCGACGATGGCGCTGACTGACGACAACTTCGCGACGATCGTTACCGCGGTCGAGGCAGGCCGCATCGTTTATGACAATGTCCGCAAATTCATCGTCTACATCTTTGCTCACGCCACACCTGAGGTCGTGCCGTTCCTCGTCTTCGCGCTCGCCGGCGGCGCAGTGCCGCTCCCTCTGACCGTGCTACAGCTGCTGGCCTTCGATGTCGGCACCGAGACCCTGCCATCGCTCGCGCTGGGCCGCGACCCCGCCGAGCCCGGCATCATGAACCGCCCGCCCCGCAAGCGAACGGAAGGCGTGATCCGCGCGCCGATGCTGATCCGCGCCTGGCTGTTCCTCGGCCTGATCGTCGCTGGCTTGTCAATCGCCGGATTCTTCTACGTCCTGGTCAGCTCGGGGTGGCATCCTGGCGATCCCACTGGCGTCGGCAGCCGCTTCCACCACGCCTATCTCCAGGCCACCACGATGACCTTCCTCGGAATGATCTTCGGCCAGATCGGGACCGCGTTCGCGGTCCGGACGCAGCGCGCCTCGCTGTGGTCAGTAGGCGTGTTCAGCAACCGCTACCTGATCCTGGCCGTGGCCGCTGAGCTCGCGATAGCCGCTGTGCTGGTCTTCGCTCCGCCGCTGCAATCACTACTCGGCACTGCCGCGCTACCGGCTCGCTACTTGGTGTTGCTGCTTCCGTACCCGCTGATCGTCTGGGGAGCCGACGAGCTACGCAAGTTCGTTGTTCGCCGCCACGACGCGCGTGCTGGGACCAGCGGCGCCTAGGAGCAGAGCTCACGTCCTCGGCCGGAGGCTGGGTCAAGTACCGCAGGAACCAGTCGCGCGCCAACGCGGCGACGGCGGCGAGAGTACCGGGCTCTTCGGAAAGGTGGGTGGCGCCGGGCACGATCACAAACTCGCTGGCGCACCGCAGGTCCTTACGAGCCCGCCGGTTCAGGTCGAGCACCCCGGTGTGCTGCCGCCCGACGATCAGAGGGGTGAGCGTCGTGACGAGGCCCAGCCGCGCGCCGGGGCTGGCGCCGAAGTAGCCGATAGCTGCGCGCCGGGCCGCGGGGATCACGCGCACGCAGCCGGTGACCTCAGTGAGCCCGCCCGGCAGCAGGCCGATGTCAAAGACGTTGCCGCGGTCGAGCTTCTCGGGCGGCGTCGCAAGTCGACCAGCAGCGTGCCGAGACCCGCCTCACCTAGGGACATCCGCGGTGTACCGGCTGCGCGGCTGTGCCTGCTGCTGCCGCTGCCGTGCGAGAAGACCACGAGCCGGCCGCCCGCCGGGCATGGTGAGACTGCCCGCGAGGCGTACGGTCCCGGCGACGGGCTCGACCTCCGTGCCTTGGGCGGGCGGGTCCTGCGGCACCGCTCGTGCGCGGCCGCTACCCCCCGCCAGTCGGCATGCGCTGCGCCAGCGGCTTGCGTGCGCCCCGGCGCCTTCCCGTGAGCCGGTGCGGGAATCGCATTCCTGCCTCCACTTAACCGCTCTGGCACAGTTCCGGACGCTGGCCGAGGTCCCAGTTCAGAGGTGACGTTTGGCCCTCGATCCTGGACCCCGGCTGCGGGGTAATAAGAGCAGTACGCAGCCGATGACGGCGAGCAGGCGCAAACCCAGCCAGGGGGCAACATGACACGTCGAGACGCTTACCTTGATGCCATGGTCAAGCACCTAGGCGCCGCGTACTACCAGGCCTTGCGCGGAACTGCGTCCGCAGCGGACGTGACCAAGGCCGTGGCGAAAGTGGCCGATGCCGCCGGCGACGGCGACGGCGACGGCGACGGCGACCCAGGCTCGCTGCTGGCAGCCGAGGGGAGAGCCGGCGGGACGCGGCGGACAGGCCAGTGGCGGGTCAGCGACGTCATGACGACCAAGGTCGTCTCCGTGACCAGGAATGCTAGTTATAAGCAAGTCGCCCAGCTGCTGCACGAGCATCACCTGACGGCGCTGCCAGTGCTCACGCCGGAAGGGCAGGTAGCCGGCGTGGTGTCCGAGGCAGACCTGCTCCGGAAGCAGGAACGCCACGAGCGCTCCGGACACCGGCCCGGCTGGCAACTGAGCCCGGCGGTACGCGCCAAGATGCAGGCCAGGAGCGCTGCCGGGCTGATGACTGCCCCCGCGATCACGATCGGGCCGGACGCGGTCCTGGGCACCGCGGCGCGCCTCATGAGCTTGCACAGGATCAAGCGGCTGCCGGTGGTGGACGCGGACGGCAAGCTGACCGGCATCGTCAGCCGGGCGGACCTGCTGAGAGCGTTCCTGCGCGCGGACGCAGAGATCACAGCAGAAGCGTCAGCGGTGCTGACCGACATCCTCCTGGCGGACGCCGCCGACATTCGGGTCACTGCGCACGACGGCGTCGTCACGCTTGCGGGGCGGCTCGCCAGCCAGGAACAAATTCCAGCTGCAGTGCGTCTGGCCGAGGCCATCGACGGCGTCGTGGCCGTGACAAACAAGCTGCACGCGCCGCCGCCGGAGAACTGGCCCGGCGCCGGGTACCACATCCCGGCCTGATCCGGCACAGGAGTACGAAGTGAACCGCCGGGGACTGCGGTGCGCCTCGGTCAGGATGGCTTCGGCGGCCATAGGTCCCATACCCCTCGTCGGGCGCACGCTTGCCGCCGCCACCAACGAGACGGCCGCCCTGGTGTCCGTGCTGACGGCTTAGCAGGCGGCCGACCAGGTCCCGGCTGGTCTGGTCGGCAAGACGGTCAGCCAGATGATTCCGTTTGCCGCTACGTGCGCGAGCCCTGGGAGATCGTGCAGTCGGCCGCACTAGCCGATCAGCACAGCAGCTTCGCCTACCACTCCGACCTGGAGTCGGCCGAGCCATCGCAATACCTCTAGACGATAACCCCGCGGTCCGCAGCCGCCGTCGGGCGCGAGCGGCTCCCTGCCTCGAGCACCCCGGCACTGACATTCAACGGCGACGCCGACCCATCGACCAGCCCGGGAACATGGCCGGAACGACGCGATTCTGGCCAGCCAGCTTGGACATCGCGCTGCCCGGCGTGGGACACGACACCGACAAGAACTGGAGCGTCTGCACCGGCCCGCTGACCGATGTGTTCGTCGAAGCCGGCAGCGCGGCCCGGCTCGACGCCAGCTGCCTGGCGATCATCCCGCCACAGGCTTCGACATGACTGCCGTGACCGCGAGACGTCTCGGGCCTACAACTGCGGCTTGCGTGCGGCCAGCCGTAGCCGGGCGGCGTCGGCGCGTTCAAGCTCCTCGATCGTGAAGGTCACCTCTGCTAGCGCCCGCTCCAGGCCGGGAATCCACCGGTCGCGGACCGCCCGCAGCCGGTACCGGGTAGCCCTGACCTCGCTGTCCACCGCGCCCACCGCAGCGCTCGAGGCGGCGTGCTGCGCTGCTGCCGCGAGCGCGGCGCGGTGCGCCAGGCGCACACGAGCCATGACCGGACCGTCCCAGGTCGCAGCCTGCGGGACTGTGCACGTCGCCGTCGCCGGGTACCGGATGCCCATCGTCGTGCCGTACCTGACCTGCACGTCTGCGGCCTGGCCGTCGTCGGCCAGTCGGATAGCGCGCTCGCCGCTCAGCAGCGCGGCCCGCAGCAGCCAGGTCCGCGCGTCGGCCTGGCACATGTCCCACTGCGCGGCGGTCTGCGCGTCTGCGGCTTGCAGCCGGGCCAGCTCGCCCTGCAGGATCCGCAGTTTGCGGTCGAGCAGGTCCGCTCCGCGGCGTGCGGTCTGCAGGCGCCGCACCAGCCAGATGCGTCCCGCTCGGCCCGGCGGCGCGGCTAGCTTCGGCGCTGTCATTGCGGCTCGCCGCCGCCCGCCGGGGAGGCCGGATAGTAAGCATCGAGCGCCGCCGCCGACAGCATCGTGAGGTCGCGCCGGGGCAGCAATCCCAGTGCCTTCCAGGCCCGGCCGAGCGTGTCATCGAGCGAGCGGTTCTCGGTGCGCAGCTGGCTGACCACGTGGCTCGCGAACGCCTCATCGAAGTCCTGGTAGCGGCGGTCGGCTGTGCTCAGCGCCGCCGCGCCGACCAGCTCGGCCAGCTCGGCGGCCCGGCGGGCGGCCGCCAGCGCGGCCAGCGTCTGCGCCGCGACGTCGAGGTGGTCATCCCTGGTGCGCCCAGGGCCAGCGCCGTGCCGCATCAGCCTGGACAGCGATGACAGCGCGTCCACCGGGGGATAGATGCCGCGGGCGTGCAGCTCGGGGGACAGCACGATCTGGCCTTCGGTGATGTAGCCGGTCAGGTCCGGCACCGGATGCGTGATGTCACCGCCCGGCATGGTGAGCACCGGGACGAGCGTCACTGAGCCAGGCACGCCGCGCATCCGGCCGCACCGCTCGTACAGCGAAGCCAGGTCGCTGTAGAGGTAACCGGGGTAGGCGCGCCGGGCCGGGATCTCGCCGCGCGCGGCGGAGACTTCCCGGAGTGCCTCGCAGTAGTTCGTCATGTCCGCCATGACGACGAGCACGTTGCGGCCGAGCGTGAACGCCAGATGCTCGGCGACCGTCAGCGCGATCCGCGGGGTGAGGATCCGCTCGATCACCGGGGCGTCCGCGAGGTTGAGCAGCAGGACGAGCTCGGCCGCGGCAGACCGCTTGTCGAGCACCTTGCGCACCGCGGCCGCGTCGGCGTGGGTGAGCCCCATAGCGGCGAATACCACGCAGAACGGGTCGCCGCCGGCCGATGCCTGGGCGGCCACCTGCGCGGCCAGGTCGAGATGCGGCAGGCCAGCGACTGAGAAGATGGGCAGTTTCTGCCCGCGGACGACCGTCATGAGGCCGTCGATGACCGAGACGCCGGTGAGGACCGGCTCGGCGGGCGGCTCGCGGATCACCGGGTTCATCGGGAAGCCCGTCACGGCCGCAGTCATGTCGCCGGTGACTGGCGGCCCGCCGTCCATCGGCTCGCCCCGCCCGGTACACACCCGGCCCAGCCAGTCGGGGCCGACCGGGACGCGCAGCGGCGTGCCGCTGAACCCGATCCGCGTGCCGGCCGCACGGAGGCCGGCCGTGCCCTCGAGCACCTGGACGACCGCGAGGTCGCGATCGGCCTCCAGGACGAGCCCGTGACGTTCCCCTCCGCTGGCATCGCGAATGGTTGCGAACTCGTCCCAGCCGACCCCGGCCACTCCCCGCACCACCAGCAGCGGGCCGCGCAGCTCGGCGATGTCGGTGTACTCGCGCCGCGCCCACTGCGTCGTCATGCCGCGCTGTCCTGCTCCGCCGGTTCCAGCGGGTCGCTGGCATGGTCCGGCTGGCTCAGCCGGTCGAGGGCGGCCAGCATGACCCGCTCGCCGGCCGCTACATCTGCCGGGCTGGCGGCGTCCTCCCGCGCGCGCAGGATCGGCGAGAAGTCCGCCTCCTCGATCTCGGCGGCCTGCACGCCCGCGCGGGCAAGCTCCAGGCAGCGGTCCGCGACGGCGAGGATCGCGCGCGCCAGCGCGGCCGCCCGGGCGCCGTCACACGACGCGTCGACGTTGCTGAGCGCGCTCTGCTGCAGCAGCCCTTCCCGGATGAGCGCCGGCCAGGATCGTGGCCCGCTCGGGCGGGGGGAGCGCACTCACGCCCATCAGGTCCGCCAGCGAGCCCAGCCGGTCCGCCTCGGCGAGCAGGGCGGCGAGCCGGGCCCGGCGCTCCTCCCAGCCAGGATCGCCATGGCTGGCGTGCCAGGCGGCAACGACGTCGTCGTCGCGTGAGAACGACCCGGCCCAGGACACGGCCGGGTAGTGCCGGGCATAAGCCAGGTCGCGGTCCAGCGACCAGAGGCAGCGCACGAACCGCTGCGTGTAGGTGGTCACCGGCTCGGTCATGTCGCCGCCAGCCGGGGAGATCGCGCCGATGATCGTCACCGACCCCTCGCGTCCCTCCGCGGTGACGACGCACCCAGCCCGCTCGTAGAACGCCGCCAGCGCCGAGGCCAGGCTCGCCGGGTATCCCTCCTCGGCCGGCAGCTCGCCGCTGCGCGACGCGAACTCGCGGAGAGCCTCGGCCCACCGGGACGTGGAGTCGGCGATGATGACCGCGTGCAGGCCCATGTCCCGGAAGTGCTCGGCCACCGTGGCCGCGCTGTAGATGCTTGCCTCGCGCGCCATCATCGGCATGTTCGAGGTGTTGGCGATCACGACTGTGCGCTCGGCCAGCGGGCCTCCGGTCCGCGGGTCGGTCAGCCCGGTCAGCTCGTCGAGCATGTCCGCCAGCTCGTTGCCACGCTCACCGCAGCCGACGTACACGATCACGTCGGCGTCGCACCACTTGGTGATCTGCTGGAGCAGCATCGTCTTGCCGGTGCCGAAACCACCAGGCACCGCGGTCGTGCCGCCCCTTGTGACCGGGAACAGCAGGTCGATGACGCGCTGCCGGGTGACCAGGGGCGCGTCGGCGTCGCGCCGCTCCCGATAGGGCCGGGAACGGCGGACCGGCCAGGCTGACGTCAGGCGTACCGGCGTCCCGCCGACCGTCGCGATGACCGCTCGGAGGGGAACGGGGCCGCCAGGGTAGATGTCGGCGACCGGCCCGCTCAGCCCCGGGGGCACCTGGACGCGGTAGTCGATCCCGGCCGCCGTCGGCACCGTGCCCAGCGCGGTCCCGCTGGTCACGATCGTGCCGTCCGCCACCGCTGGCGTGAACGTGAACCCGCGGTCTGCTGCGGGCGCTGCGGTGACGCCCGGCTCGAGCCATGCAGGCGCTCCGGTCAGCGGTCGCAGCAGGCCGTCGAAGATGCCGCCGAGCAGGTGCGGGCCGAGCAGGGCCGACAGCGGCTCGCCCAATGACCGGGCCGGATGGCCGGGGGCCAGGCCGCCGGTGTAGTCGTACGCCTGGACCGTCGTGACGTCACCGCGGACGGCCACCACCTCGCCGGGCAGCCGGTGCTCGCCAAGCTCGATGACGTCGGACATCGCCACCTGGGTGAGGCCCGTGACCTCGACGAGGGGGCCGTTCACCCGGGCGACTCTCGCCGCGTCCGCGGTCATGGTGTCCACAGTTTCCTGATGGCGCCGCCGAGCTCGGCCACGGCGAGGTCGGCCAGGCGGCCGAGCGAGCAGTCGACGATGACGGCGTCCGAGTGTGCCACGACGCCGCCGGTCGATGGCCACGTGACCTGTGCCTGCGGGCCCGCCACCTGCTCGACGAGGCCGGTGATCCGGTGAATGAGCCGGTCATACCCTGGCTGGCCGGGCAGCGAGGCGACGGCGGCGCGGACCTGCCCGCGCAGGTCGTCGCACGCCTCGCGCTGCGCGGCCAGCACGGCGGACCTGGCGGTGTCGTGGGCACGTCGCAGCTCGGCGGCCGTCAGCGGGGCCGCGGTCGCGGCGGCCTTACCTGCCGCCGCGTCGAGAGCGACCGCCGCGTCTTCTTGCGCCTGCCGGATGATCGCGGCCGCCTGCTCGCGGGCGAGCGTCCGCAACTGGGCCGCCTGGCGCTCGGCGTCGTGCCGCAGGCGTTGCCGCACCGGCTCGAGTGCCGCTCGCGCAGGTGCCGTGGTCATGGCCGCATCACCGCCGTGAGGATGTCCGGGCGCTGCGGGATCCGGTCCGCTAGCCACGCCGCCGCGCTTGCGGTCATGATGACCAGGGCCGTGTCGGGCGGCAGTGCCTCCCAGGCAGCGTTCGCCTCGGTCCGGCTGTCCGCGGCGTGCACGATGGCACCCGCCAGCGCGTAGCCCCCGACTTCAAGCGCCTCGCCGATGACCGCCGCCGTCGCCATGACGGGTCAGGCCTTGCCGACCAGGATGATGCCGATGATCAGGCCGTAGATCGCGATGCCCTCGGCTAGGCCGACCACCACCATGGCCCTGCCGAACAGTTCCGGCCGCTCGCTCATGGCGGCCAGCGCCGCCGCGCCGGTGTAGGCGACCGCGATACCCGCGCCGATGGTCGAGCCTGCCACCGCGATCGCGGCGCCAATCAGCGCGGCCGAGGTGCCGCCGGCGCTGGTGCTGGCTGCGCGCGCCGCAGCCGCCCCGGCGGACACGCCGGCCGCGCTGGCGGCTCCGCCGCTCAGGGTCAGCACGAGCAGCACGGTGGCACCCACCAGGAGCAGCCCGCCGGCTACGGCGAGAATCAGGGCGCCGCGCTGTGGCCGGCGCGCCGCCAGCCGAGCCAGCACGGCGGCAGGAACGGCGACTGTCGGCAGTCCGAGCAGCCAGGCTGCAATCATGGACGTTCCTCCACCGCATCGAGTCGGCGAGCCAGGTCGCCTGTGTGGTCTTCTGGAGCGCTCCGTGCCACAGGCACATGCCACGGCCGGAACGGCTCTCCCTGTCCGGTGAAGACACGGGAGAACAGCTCGTAGTACTCCAGCCGGAGCGCCTGGATGGCCGCGACGAGCGCTTCGAGGCTGAAGGCAAGCGCGGTTCCCGCCGCGAACAGGACGACGGCGGCGACGGCAAACAGGCCGCCGCGATGCCACAGGGCCCGGGTGCCCTCCCAGACCAGGAGGCCGAGGGCGGCATGCGTCAGGCCGAACGCGGCGAGTCGGGTGAACGACACGACGTTGGAGCCCAGCCGGACGACGAGGTCGAACAGCTCGACCACTGACTGCGTGATCGCCGTGCCGCCGCGGCCTGCCTCGGCCAGGAATCCGGCAGCGGCGAGCCCGAGACCCGCAATGGCGGCCAGTCCGCCGGCTGCCAGCCACCAGCTTTGATGGAAATGCCATCCGGCGGCCCCGGCCGCGGCGCCGAGAAAGACGCAGCTGCCAGCGATGCCAGATGGCGCGTACAGGGCGGCCCGCCAGCCGCCTTCGCGCCACCGGTTGATCGTGCCGAGCGCGTAGGCGCCGGCGAGCAGGATCGCGCCGAAGCCGGCCGCGGCCAGCAGCAGGGTGACCGGCTGCGCGAGCGGGTTGAGCCAGAGGACGGGCACCAGGCCGGTCGGGCCGAAGCACTCCCCGTACAGCAGCCCGAAGGCGGTGGCAGCCAGACCGGCGCCGCCCACGAACGGCCAGGCCGCGCGGAACCTGCGCAGCGACCGCGGCCAGCCGAGGCGGAGCGCCACGGCCGCGCCAATCATCAGCACGCCCTGGCCGGCGTCGCCAAACATCATCCCGAACATCACGACGTAGCTGGCCCACGCCAGCCAGGTCGGGTCAACGTCGGCGTACGGTACCGTGCCGTAAGTCTGCACCAGGGGCGCCAGCTCGTGATGCAGCCCGTGCTCGGCTAGCAGCGTCGGGGCCGTCGACCAAGCCGGCCGGGCCAGCGGGACAACGGCGCCGCCCGCCGCTGCCAGAGCCTCAGCGACCTCCGGCAGACGGCTGGCCGGGATCCAGCCAACCAGGGCTGCCGCGTCCGCGCGGCGCAACGCTGCCGCCGCTTGGCCCTGCAGCTCGGCCTCGCCGGCCAGCAGGTCGTAGCGGCCGGCGAGCTCCAGTTCCCGCGGGTCGGGAGGGAGCGCGGAGATCAGCGCCTGCGCTGGCTGCGGCACCGGGCCGCGCGCCGGCCGGCCGGCCGCGCCAGCGGACACCCGCGTGCGGCCGTCGTGGTCGATCTGCATCGCGGCTGCGTCAGCGACCTGCACGAGCACATCGCGCAGCGCCGCGCTCGGCGCAACCAGAGCGACCCGCTGCATGCGCACCGGCACTGCCGAATCAGGCCACCGCATCGTAGGCCTCCAGCGCCATGCCGCCGCGCGCAGCGCAGGCAAGGGCGGCGCGCACCCGCCGGGCATCGGCCGCCATCACCACCACGGCGCCGAGCACCGGGTCGCTGTCGGACGCCGAAGACCGCAGCAGTACGCGGCCGTCCGCTTCCACCCGTCGCCACCAGTCCGCCTCGGCCTGCCACGACTCCGCTGCCTTCCCCGCCGCTGCAGATGATCGCGGCTGGCCCGGCAGGGCCTGGCGGCGTCGGCCAGGGCTCGTCAGCCCCGCCCGTGCCGACGGCTGGCCGGCCGGACCGTCGCGGCTCGTATCGGCAGCAGTTTCCCCCGGCGGCTCGGCCGAGCGCAGCAGCCCCGCGGCCGCGGTCGCCCAGGCCCTGGCTCGGTCGCCGGATGCGGCGGCACGCGCTGCCCAGCGCGCTCGCATGGCCAGGCGGATGTCCCGGCTCGAATCCCCGCCCGGGTCGCCCCAGGCGGAAGCGGCGAGGGCGTGGCGGACCTCCACCGTGCTGCGGGCCTCGCTCAGCCTCGGCCACGCCGTCGCGAGGGCGCCGAGCTGAAACTCCGTGTCCGATGGTCGGTCGGCCAGCGTCTGCAGCAGCTCGTCGACGTTGGCGATCTCGAAATAGCCCGCCAGCAGCCGGAGCAGGCTGACCCCTTCGCGCGGCAGCCAGCCGGCGAGCACCCGCAGGTCCCACAAGATGGTCTCGGCGACGGCGCGCTGGGCCGCGGCGAGGGACAGGCCGGCCTCGGCCGCACTGCGGAACGGTGTCTGCTGCAGCATCCGCTGCGCTTCCGGTAGCGACCGGCAAGCCGCCAGCTGCCGTGCCGCCTCGGCGCCGAGCACCCGCCTGGCCATAGCTTTGGCCCGGACCGAGCCGGCCACCCACCCCGCGGTCACGTCGCTCCACCTGAGCCGGCTATGTCGCGAACCAGGGCTACCGCCTGCTCGGCGAGGGCGTTAAGACGCTGGCGAGTGCGTTCCCTGATCGCTGCCGCCTCGGCGGTTCCACCGGCCGCGATCGCCTCCGCCTCCGTGCGCGCCGCCGAAGCGGCCTGCCGCACTAGCTCGGCGACGCTGGCCGCGGCTCGCTGGCGGGCGGCTGACATGATGGCGTCGGCTTCGCTACGAGCAGCGCGGACGATTTGCTCGGCGTCCTGCTGCGCCGCTCTGATGATCTCGGTGCACTCGGCGCTCGGCTCGTCCAGCAGCATCAGCACTGGGCCGAGTTCGGATTCCAGTTCCCGGCGCCGGTCGGCCGGCACGACGGCCCGGCCTGCGCCTGGAGCCCCAGCCGGGCGGAACCGGCTCAGGAAATCCCGCACGTGCGGCACCGGTGCAGCCTCCTCAGATATCTCGTGCGGAGCCTGCCGCTGCTAGCGCAGGCCCTGGGCACTCCTGTCACTACCCCGGTTGAGCAGCGGGTAGAGCCCGAGATCCCGCGAGCTCCCACGCCGACCGCCAGTCGGGTTTGCCGTCAGCTAGCGCGCGGCTTGCTGCCCGCTCGCACGGGATGGTGCTCCACCACCGTGCCGGCGGCGGGGAAGAACAGGCTCTCGCGGTCGTCATGCCACCGCACCACGTACGGCGGTTGCCCGTCCTTGCCGTGAACCTCGATGATCGTGCCGTGCCGGTCCGACTCGCCCTGGTGGACCGCCCTGACCGTGATGGCGTCGCCCGCTGCAGCTTGCATCGCCGTGCTCCTCTCGTCACCAGAGATGATCTGTCCTCCGCGAGTGGCGGGCCAGGGTCAAAGGTCCGCAACGCGGGTGCCGGCAAGCAGCTACGGGTCTGCGGCTGCCGGGACGGGTACTTGGCGAGGATCTCCTCCCAGGCACTGCCGCTGCGCGGCACCAAGCAACGTCGGATTGCGCGGATCCGCCAGTGCCCGCTGCACCGCAGAGCGGACGTCGTCCGCCAGATTGGCGGCCGTCTTCGCGCCCTGGTCCGCAGCTACGATGATCGACACCGAAACTGGGGGGCTCCGCGCCACGGCAGAGCCGTCCGTCACATTCGGGGGGCTTCTCCAGCAGACCCGGAGGCAGTCCGGCCGGACGGGCCGGAGCACGTGTGACATCCCTACCGGCCAGTGATCCAGCCTGGCTGAAGGGCTGACGTCGACATTGCCTCGGTACTTTCATCGCCCCGACCAGGATCTCGGTCCCTGTAGGCCGAAGGTCCTGGGATCGCTGGCGTTCGGCCTCTGGGTCGCGCGCCCGCGGTGGCTTGTCATAAGGACGTCTGAGGCGGCCGCGGTCGCCGAGTTAGCAGGCCCGCGGACTTACTGGGGAGGCGCCATGGGCGACGATGTGATTCTGGTGGGGTATGACGGATCGTCAGGCAGCGAGGACGCTCTGGCCTGGGCAGCCAGGGAAGCGCTTGCACGCGGGTCTGCCCTCACGGTCTGCCTGGCGCATGGCGTCCGATATCCGGCGCTGCAGAACGAATCCGCTGCTCCCCGCGAAGAAGGGCAGAGCAGCGACGAGCAGACCTTCGCCGCTGGTCTGCGCCACGCCCGCGATCTGATGCGCGATGGGGAAGTCCGGCCGCTGTTTGTGGCGGGGCCGCCTGCCGCTGTCCTATGCCAGCAGTGTGCCGATGTCGGAATGCTGGTGGTGGGCTCGCGCGGCAGCGGAGGCCTGCCGGGCTTGCCCGTGGGCTCAGTCAGCCTCCAGGTCGCTGCCCATGCCCCTGGCCGGGTAGTGGTTGTCCGTGGATGCTGGCATGGTGTCCCCGGCCATTCGCCGGGTCCTGTAGTTGTCGGCAGCGAAGGCTCGCCTGCCTCCGAGGCAGCGGTGGGATTCGCGTTCGAAGAGGCTGTGCTGCGCGGAACCTGGCTGCTGGCCGTCTGCGCACTCGCTGATGCCCCTGGCGCCTTGGGCGGTGGGCGCAGGATCAGCAACGAGTTCGAGCAGCTCGTCTCCCGCCGGGAGCAGGGATATCCGGACGTCCGCGTCCGTCGGCACGTGTCTGAGGGTTCAGCTCGTAACGCCCTGCTGGAAGCTGCCGCCGGCGCGCAGATGCTCATCGTGGGCGCGCGCGGGCGGGGCGGGTTGCCTGGCATGTCGCTTGGCTCGATCGGTCATGCCATGGTTGCGTACGCGCCATGCCCGGTCGGAGTTGCGCACGCAGATGCCACCCGATGACCTGGTCGTCGCGATGCCTACGGCTGGACAGCAGCGACTCCGTCCCCGGCCAGCAGGCCTGTCGAGGCGGCCGATCGGCGCGATTCGGGCAGTTGCTTCCGCAAGCGGCACGCGGTTCAATCCCGGCCCTCGGCGGAATCGTCGACGGCGTTGGGCCTCAGATGGCTTGCCGCCGGCCTGGTGCCGCCCGTCACCTACTAGCCTCGCGGCAGCCCCTACTTCCGGCAGCGAACCACCCTGGGCAAGACCCCGCCTGGCAACGAGCCCTTCGGATGTTCCCAACAACGCTGAGACGAGTGGCTCGCCGGCTAAGGCATTCGTTTGGGGCGACGTCAAAATTGCAGTTTATGACCCGGCAGCGACCGAATCGCGGATCACAGCAACTGGGCATTTAGCGTGGTGCACGCAGTGCTGACCGACCGACCCAAGCAGCGCATCGACGAAACTGCCGTGCCCGCGGCCGCCGACAACTAGCAGCTCGGCGTCGGCTGAATCATCGAGCAGAACTTGTGCAGGACTCCCTTCGACCACCTTGTGGCCGATCTCAACCTGCCCGACAGACTTGCGAATATCGCCGACGGCGTCCATGACGACCTGCTCGGCCAGTTCCTCCAGTTGACGTCCGATACCGGCACCGGGGTATCCGTACGCCGTCGGGAAACTCCTATGCGATAACGGCCTCGACCGGCGCGCCGGTCGGCTTGGACTGCCCGACGGCCCACGCCAGCGCCGACCTCGACGGCACCGAACCGTCCACTCCGACCACGATCCGGTGTTCGCGCTTGGCTCCGGGCTGACTGGTCATCGTCTCTCCCGTTAAGAGACGTCGTGTCACGGACGTGACACCCGCGGGATAGATGAAACTTGGGACTGCGCCGCCCGCTGACGTCGTTTGCCCATGGCGCTGCGTGCCTGTTTAAGAGACTGACGTTGGAGCTTGCCCGGCAGGTATCCCGGATTGCCGCTGCGAGCGCGTATCACAGGATCTCGATCTTGTGCGGGCTCCGCGGACGGCGCGCCCGTATCCAGTATGGAGGGCGTGCAGGGAGGCAGGGAAGGGATATCGTTCATCCGCGTCGCCGGGATCGACGTGCACAAGAAGATCATCTGCGTGGCAGTGCGGCTGCCGGGCGAGGGGCGCGAGCGGACGGTGGTGGTGGGGAGCTTCCGGACGTTCCCGCGGTCGCTGCCGAAGATGGCGGCCTGGCTGCACGACCTGGGCGTCACTGATGAGGCGATGGAAAGCACCCGGGTGTTCTGGTGGCCGGGGTATCACGCGTTGACGCAGCCCGGGATCGCCGTGTGTGTGCGACGCGGCGCATCTACGATGATCGAGCTGTGATCACGCCCGACATCGGCCGGGGACCTGCCATAGCTGGAGTCGAAGGCCAGCAGATGTGCAAGTGTCCGCGCGTCCGTGACGTCGTTGACGGCCGGACGAACGCGCGCCCGATCCGGCCGAAGCCATTGATACCGATACGGATAGGCACCGTCGTTCCCCTTGGCCTATGAGACTCGGGCGGCTGGGCCGCCCGAGTCCTCGGCGGGGCTTGCTAGCTCGTTACTCGCCAGACGGCACGACGACGACCGGGCAGCGCGCGTGATGCACGACCTGAGTGCTGACCGAACCCAGCACCAGCGCACCGAATCCGCCGCCGCCACGGCTGCCCACCACAAGCAGGTCACAGTCCTTGGAAGCGTCGATGAGGGTTCGCGCGGGGAAGCCGCTGACCGCCGTGACGGTGACGGACTCTGGCTGGCTCGCGCCCAGCTTGGCAGCGGCGTCGGCGACCGCTGCCTCGGCTGTCTTGCGGATCTCCGCGAACTTGTTGTGGTCGCCGGGCAGCTCGACCGGAGCGCCCGTCCAGTAGCTCGCCGACACCGAGTTGACCGTGATGACGGTCAGCGGCGCCCTACGGATCACGGCTTCGGCCATTGCCCACTCGAGGGCGTGACTGGCATTGTGCGATCCATCAATGCCTACGACGATGCCTGACATGTGACCCTCTCTTCCTGGGCGGCCATCAAATGCCAGCCCTGTCCTTTTCAGCCTGTTCTGGTGTGCGACACGGGCAGGAGGGGCATTCGGTCACTGTCGGAAGGCCTTAAGTCCTGAACCGCGCGGGCGCGGGCTGCACGAGGGCGTGCTGATCAGCCTCCGGGACGGCAGTGCCGTAGGGCTGTCGTGGGTACGGTTCCTCGGTGCCGGACGACGACAAACACGGCCTGGCGGCGCAGTTGGAAGCCGAGCGCAGAGTACAGCCGGATCGCGCTGGCCTTCTCGGCGGCCGCGTGGAGGAATGGCCTATCGGCGCGCGCTGCGATCGCTGCGGCCACCGCCGAAGTGAGCCGTGGGGCGGGGCCCTGGCCGCGGAGTTCGGGGCGGTGCACACCGCGCTGGTTCTGGGCAGTGGTCGCGATCCGCACCGTCTCCCAACGAGAACAGCCACCAAATACCACGCGCCCCAGTGCGGCGGACCTTCGGCCCTAGTCCCAGCGGCATGCGCGCCGGAATCGTGGACGAGGACACATGCTAGAGGTGAAGGACCATGAAACTGATTACCGCGATCGTCAAGCCGGACAAGCTCGATGACGTTATCGCTGCCGTCGCCGGGAATGGCGGCCGCGGTCTCACCGTCACCGAAGTGATGGGGTTCGGTCAGCAGTACGGAGATCACCCTGCCGCGCCGTCCAGCGACCAAAGCGCCCGCATGCTGCCAAAAGTCCGCGTCGATGTGCTGGCCCACGACGAACTGGCCGATATGCTCACCGCCGTCATCGCCAAGGCGGCCAATACCGGGTCCATCGGCGACGGAAAGATCTGGGTGTGCCCGGTCGAGAGCGCGCTGCGAGTGCGGACCGGCGAGCGTGACCGCGCTGCCGTCTAACCAGTGAGCGCGCTCTGGTACTTGGTTGCTTAGGTGCCAGTCATGAATGTTCAGCCAGGCCTGGAGGAACTGAGCCTCACCAGCAACAAGAGAGCCCGCCTGGACCGGATTCTGCGCAAGACCTCGGCAACGGCACCGCCGTCTTCCTAACCCACGACCAGGGAGACTAAGCGGCCAGCCCGGTAGTGCAGATCGCGTGACAGGAGGTCATGATGCGACATCTCGCGTCGTCTGCCTTCACCCAACAGCGCTGGCGACACTCTTGCCGCCGCACCCTGCAGTCCAGGCGGCTCGACTAGCAGCCCGCCGGAAGCGACCCAGTCGGCGACGAGGGCCCGACCGTCGAGCCCCGCGGCGCATACCTCGACGACAGCATGCCACGAGGGCGCAGGGCAGTCCGCCCCGCGACGGCGAGTTCGTCCCGGCTGCGTCCTGGCTTGCGGGCCAGCTCCAGCTCGCCGCGCAGCACCGCGAACGGCGTGTGCAGCTCGTGGCTGGCGCCAGCGACCAGGGTGCGCTGCCGCCCGAGCGCGCTATGCAGCCGGCCGAGCGGGTCGGTCATCGTCTGGGCCAGCGCGGCGATTTCGTCTCTGGTCCCTGGCACCCGCAGCCGCAACGCGGGATCGCGTGCCGGACAGCGCCGCGCTTCGCGCCGGAGCCGCTCGACCGGCGCGCGCGCCGCGCGCTGGCCAGGCTGCTCGCGGGCTGCGACGTCGAGGTCATGGATCGCGGGCAGGCCCGGGCGGTCGGCGCCTTAGCGGCACGCGCCGGCACCACCGATATCGTCGATGCCTGCGTCGTCGAGGGAGCCCTGCGCCGCCGCGACCTCGTCGTCAGCTCCGACCCCGACGACCTGCGGTCCATCGCCTCTGCCACCGGCCACCGGCTCGAGATCGACTACCCCTGACAAACTCCAGCGACCTGCCGGCCGCCAATCTGAACATAAGACGGCGCGGTCTACAGGGACGCTAACTCCCTTTCGTGCCGACGGCGGGAACATCACTCGGTGGAAGGCTTGTCAGCTTGACGAGCTTCCACACAGGCATCGCGCAGATGGGGGCAGAGGATTCGCCGAGTCGGCCTGTGGCTTGCCTGCCATCGATTGCAGCACTGGCATGGCCGCCCACAGTGAGCGTCCTCTGCTGGCTGCGGCCTCTTCCACGCTGGCCGGAACGAGAAGGACACCCGCCAGGCCGGTGAGGGTAAGAAATCGCAACACCTGTTCTCGCGGCGCCGAGCAGCAGATCCGCAGCGCCGCTGGAGTCGATGGACTCCAGGCCCGCCAGGTCGGCGATGATCTCCGGCCCGCGGGTGGCGACCCCCACGAGCGACTAGCTGCCCGGCTTCCTGAGCTCCGACAGGCGGATATGGTCATCCCATGAGTGGGGGAGCACCTTCATCACGGCCGCCTCGGTGTTCACTCGCCGCCGGGACGAAACGTCTCCCGGTCTATCCGGCCTCCGACGAGATCCGCGCAGATCTCCCGCACCTTCCGGTTGGTGTTCTGTGAGTACCGGCTCAGCAGCTGGAACGCCTCCTCGGGCGGGACATCGAATTCCGCGTGCAAGATGCCCTTGGCCTGCTCGATGGTCGCCTGCGACTCAAGTGCAATGTGCAGGTTGTTGACCATCCGGCAGCATTCCCGGTACAAGGCGGCGTTGTGCACGGCGGCGCCGCCCTGGGCTGCGAAGGTCAGCGCGATGTCGTGTGCGGCCCCCTGGAAGGCATGCCGCTCCTGTCCGTAGAGCGTCACCGCGCCTGCCGGCCGCCGGTCTGTGCGCAGCGGCAGCACTAGGCAGCTACCGAACCCCGCATTCGCAGCGGCCCGGCAGAACGCCGGCCAGCGAGGCTCAGCTGCGGTGTCGTCTACGCGGCGGGGTTCGTTGTACAGCAAAGTCTCTACCGCAGGCCCCTCGCCGTTGTCGAACTGCAATCGGTGCAGCTCGACGATCCGGGGGTCGGACGCGGCGAACGTCAGGGCCTGGCTGCCTGCGGCGATGGTCACCGCGGCCGCTGTGCACCCCGGGACCACCGCAACGCCCAGGTCAGTCAGCCGGCGCAGCGCCTCGTCCGGCAACTCGTCGCTCTCCAGCAGCTGGGCGACGCCGGCGATGCGGTCAGCGAGTGCCCGGGTGACGGTCACCACCGGCGGCGCGTCCGCTCTGGCAGCCCTGATCCCATTTCCCGCGCCTCCAGGCCGATCCGTGCTTCCACACTGTGCTCGTGCCGCGCAGCCGGCGTCAAGGCCGCCAACCCGCCAAATGGCATTGGTTTCGGTTCGTGAACCCGAGTAGAATTACCGCACCGGCACGGCAAGCGCGCGGGCCAAGGCTCTCGAAAGCGGTGGAGCCAGCCCTGAACCTCTGAGCGAAGCTCCGCCGTCGTTGCCGGCTCAAGTTGCGTACCTGATTGTGGCCTCGAAACCTGCCGGGGCCGACCCCGGCAGGCGATGAGCGAACTTGCGTCGCTCCCCTTGTGTGTCGAGCACGAGACGCGGAGGCCCGTCATGAAGACCGGAATGACCCGGCCAGGCCGGAGATCACCCGGCCGGACTCTCATCGTCCCAACGGTCCCATACCGGCGACTGGCTGCCCGCGGGGGCCAGCCAGACGCGCCCGCACGGGTTAGGGGCGCAGGGCACGACATCGTCGAAATGATCCTGGCTGATCGCGTGCGGATCGCAGGCTGTTGCGTGAGGACTGCGACGCCGCCGGCTGCGGCGAGGATCCGGGTTGTCCTGACGCCCCAACTCTGGGGTGGTGCCGATGCGACGACAGCCGGTGTGCACGCATGTGGCGCCGGAGCTGGGAATGCGCGCGTTGTTCGCGGTTCCTGGCCTTCGCCGATGCCCCGATGGAAGCACTGCTTGGACCTGGCCCAGTCTGATCCGAGCCACAGTGGCTGTCCGGTCAGCTGGCCGGATGCCGGGCCCAAGTTCACCAGGCCACCCAGCTGATCAGCGTATCCAGCTCGGAGTGCCGGGCCAGAGGCGCTGATCCGGATACGGGCGCCTATGCCTTCGGCCATCGGTGCGCCGTAGCTGATGTGGCCGCCTCTGTCTTAGCACGGCGGATCAGATTCGACGAGGAGACCACGGGTTGGGGCGCAGGTCCTACGAGAACTGCGGACGGCGCGCGATGGAGAGGCATGGCAATGGATCGGGAGCAGCGTCTCGCGGAGACCTTCGTAGAGCTGGCGGACACCCTGATCGATGACTTCGATGTCATCGACTTCCTTCAGGTCCTGGCGGCCCGCTGTGTCGAGCTGCTCGATGTCGCTGCCGCCGGGATCATGCTGGCCGGCCACGGCGGCTCGCTGATGACCGTGGCAGCTTCCGATGAACGGGCCCGGCTGCTGGAGCTCTTCGAGATACAGAACGACGAGGGCCCATGCCGTGACTGCTACCGGCTTGGGGCGGCGGTGATCAACGTGAACCTGGACGGCGCGCGCGAGCGGTGGCCGCAGTTTGCCCCGCAGGCGATCGCCGGCGGGTTCCGGTCCGCTAATGCCCTGCCGCTGAGGCTGCGCAGCCAGGTGGTCGGCTCACTCAACCTGTTCCACGCAGGAACCGGCGGGCTGGGCAGCGATGAGCTTCGCATGGCGCAGGCCCTGGCGGACGCGGCCACGATCGGCATCTTGCACCAGCGGCTCATCCGCCGCGGCGAGATCGTCACGGGGCAGCTGCAGCTGGCGCTCAACAGCCGGGTCGTCATAGAGCAGGCGAAGGGCGTGCTCGCCGAGCGGCTGCAGATCAGCCCGGACGACGCGTTCGAGGTGCTCCGCGGGGCCGCCCGCTCCCGCAACCTGCTGCTATCCGACCTGGCCCGGGATGTCGCCACCGGCTCCGCCGACGCCACCCAGCTGTTGCGGCAGGCTCCCGCGAGGCGCAGCGAACCCCGATGAGCTGGGAACCCGCGTACACCGGATGCCGCGTTACACGCGCCTGTCACCCGGGCCCGCCTGGCCATGCAACTGCCCTTTGTGGTCATGCGGAAGAACTCCAGTCCGGCAGCTCTGGCTGGGTGCGCCAGCGGTTCAGCAAGTCACCACGCGCAGTCGACGTGACGCGCCAGCAGCCCAGACGACTAAGCCAGCCAGCACAGTTGGTTAGCGGCGGATTTGTCATATTCCTGCACCTGCCACCGATGGCGACGGCAATCGCCGATGGCCGGTCACGCCACACTGGAACCGTCTGATGGCGCGTCCGGGCGGACTCGGCCGTCGCAAGCGGGGTCGCCCCGGAGTGCCTCGTTATTGGGAATTTCTCGGTCTCACTGCCGCGGCCTTCGCGGCTGGCGCCAAGCAGATCGCGCGTTTGGCCGTCTTCAGTCAGTTGCCCGACGGCCGGGCGTGTTCTGGCCGACGGCCAGGGCGTTGAGCACGCGCCCGGAACTACGCTGCCGACATAACCGGCCCTCCAATCCGCGAGTTCACTCGCAAAATGCGACCGCGTGTAGCAACGGCAGAAGAGTGCATTCGGCCGGGGTTCGGCCCGGCAGGCGGATTGGCTCACGGGCGGCTTGCCCAGGCCCGCTTGGTAGCGACACGTTGTAAGCGGCGATGGCCTTCGTTACGTCCGACAGTCCGTGTGTTCTCCCAGTCTTGTTCGGCGGCTCGGCTCAGCCATGGTCGGCCGCGATGCATGGACGGACGTTCCCGCCCTGCGGCCGTCGTCAAGAATGCCGGAGGTCTCGAGGAGGCTGTCCGCGCTGCAGTCGCCTCGCTGCTGGAGAGTTGATCGTATGTGCGTGAAGACGCCGGCAGCCGCGGAACTGAACCGACCGGCGGCTTGCGGCAATGCCACTGAGCATCAGTTGATGTTGTGCTGGCGTGTCCTTCCGGTGGCGTGTCGGATGGCTGGGATGATGTGCGTTGTGACGCAGAACGGTGAGGTGGCTGGTGTCGGCGGGCTTACGGACTGGGTGTCTATCGGCGTGCTGGCGTCCTCGGTGCCGGGAGCGTCCTGGTTGACGGCGACGGGCTGGCGGGCCCGGAGGCGGGGAAGCGTCGGCGCACAGACCACACTTCGCGTGTCGGCTTGTGGCCTGAGAGAGGTGCTGGATGGGAGTTCGCCAAGTCGCCATGGTGACGGTCCAGGTCCGGGACTTCGACGGCATGGTCGCCTGGTACCGGGATGTCCTTGGTCTGGGAATCGGATGGCTAGAAGTGGGCGAGTTCTGTGCGCTGACCCTGCCGGCGGGCGACACGGTCCTGGCGCTGGCAACTGATCATCCTGACCGGATCAGCGATCGTGCGGGCACGGGGTGGACGCCTAATCTCGCCGTTGATGACCTCGACGACATGGCGGGCCGTCTTCGTGATCAGGGCGTGCAGTTTGATGCCGGAGAGGAGGGCGCGGACGAGGGATACCGGCTGGTCCGTGTCCGTGATCCCGAGGGCAATCCCATCGGGCTGACGGCCTGACGCCCTCCAGTGTCAGGGCCGGCTGGTACTAGCTGACGTTGCGCTGGCGGATCTTCCCGGCTGCGTGCGTGCCGGAAGGCCGGAATGATCATGCATTGCACGCAGAATGACGGTGTGGCTGCTAGCGGGCCGGCCGACGGACGAGCTCACTATCGGGGCGCAGCTGGCCCTCATGGGACTCACCCGCTCTTTATGCATGTGCGCATCGGATCGGCATGTGACGTGCCGGGGTTTCTCTGGGATATTCGGCCTTCAGGCTCGCAGCGTTCCGCGTCCGTGGAGGCTGACGCGCCAAACGGCTACCGTGGTACTGGTGTTGCTGCAGCAACACAGTTCCTTGCTTACCATCTGGCGCATCTGAATCTCGTGGAATTGGCGAGCGCGGGGGAGAGGTCAGCGCCGTCGGTCACGCAATGGACGTCGTCGTTCTCGGACTGAGCATCCGGTGCTCACATGCCTGAAGTGAGTGGGTTGCGTGCGCGCATGTTCATGCGCTGCTTGGCACATTCACTCGTAGCCTCGAGGGCGCGGGTCAGCCGAGATGAGCGACCTACGCTGTCACGCATCCTGCGGGGAACGGCAGGTCGCCTGCGGACTGGATCTTATGCTGGCGCAACAGGCGGCGGGCTGCCGCACGGCTACGAAGGAGCAATCCCATGACCGAGAGCTTGATCACGATCGCGCTGGTCGTCGGCGATCCCGCTCACGAGGAGCTGCAGCTGAACGAGGACAGCCTGGCAGCCGCGGCGAGGACCATCGAGGTTCATGGCGCGGTCTTGCACGGCCGGTGGGACTCGGGTAGGCGCAGCACGGTCTGGTGCTTCGACATCGAGCGCGCCCGCGCCGCGGAGCTTAAGGACGATCTGCAAGCCATCTGGGCCGGCAAGCTTGAGTCCGTCGTCTGGAGGCCAGTCGGGCCAGCCGAGGTCATTCGTTTCAGCTGAGGAACGCAGCCCTTGTATGTGCTGCGCCGTCCGCGCTCCGGGCGCCCCGGCACCTGTGCCATTACCGGTCGCGGTCACGAATCCGCGCCGCCTCGCGCCGCCTCGCGCAGCTGTCGCTGCCGTGCCCGCAGAAGCGCATGCATCTAGCGGCCGGTCAGGCACGGAGAGGACTCTGGCCGCTCTGACCTGCAGACACGTCTCTGGGTAATTAGTCATTCACGATACGTGGTATGGTGGAGGTACATGGCGGAAGGGGCCTAACGGCCAGCGCGGCCAGCAGCCTGGCAGTCCACAAGGCGTAAGTCCCAAATTGCAGCGAATGCGCGGTCGCCCGCTCCGTTATGGCAGACGGCGCCCTCGGTAACGGGGGCGCCTTCGTATCGGCCTATTCGGGCGCCCGCCCGAATAGGGCCAGGGTTCGGCAGGCAGACCGTAAAGCCTCCCAGTTCGGCCGCTTCCGGAAACTTGGGATCTTGCGACGGCTCGCACGTCATGACTGCCCGGGCGGCATCGGAACCCGGCCCGGCGATGATGTCGACAGGGTGAGGGACACTGCATATGCGCCTGGTCTACGGTGTCTTACATGGTCTCGTTCTTCCGGTTTGGCGGGGGGATGGGATCTAGGCTCCGCCGGGTGCACTCACGCCTCGGCGGGGCCGCTGTCGAAGCAGTGAGCCTGGCCCGCTTTGACGGCATGGCCGCCCTCCTCCGGCCGAAGGTGTGTCCAGCACTCTATGGAGGAAGCGGACGAACAGACTGAGCGCCCGTCCCTAGTCAGGCGGACCGGGCGCCGACTCGGGCGCGGCCACCGGGCCCGCGGGCGTGGCCGCCACGCGCCTGTGACCAGGACTCGCCGGCACCGGTCACAGTGCTATGAGCGCGTCCCACACCGCGGTGCGGTCGCATAGTCATGCCTCTGCCCGACTGCAGGCTCGTCCGCTAATAACTCCTCGAAGCGCGTCGGTGCTGAATGTGGAGCCCGTCCTCCTGATGCGGTTGTCGGGCTTGTTAGCCCAGCCCATCGAGGAGGACGTCCATTAGTGACCGTACCGGCTTGTCCAGGGGAGACCGCACCGCAAACGCCCGGCTGGCGCGGCGGGCCGCCATTATCGAAAGGCGCGGAGTCATGACACCTAGAAATGACACCAGTTAGCTTCGCGGCGGCAGCAAACACCCATGGGTGATCGGAGGAAATTGCGCGCCACTGGCTCGTCGAGAACCGCGAGAGATACGTCAGGGCTGCAGCGAGATCCTGCAGGGCTCTGCTATCGGCAGGGGATGGGCGGTGCCCAGGGCGGTCGTTGGACGATCGCCGTGGCCGTGGCATCCGGCCCTGAATGCAGCCAGACAACGGCTGCGACGCTGCGTCAACTAGCTCCGCTGACCGGCTGGTCCGCCGAGCTCATCGGGCCGGTCACACCCGCTGACGTGGCTAGGAGCAGTTGGAGTTCGGTAAGCCGTGCGCTGGGCGTCGGCGCGGCGGGTCAACTCGGCTCGGCGGACCAGGCAAGGTGTGAGGGGCGTGGGCGGGCGCAGACCGGGTTGCCCTTGTCGTCGGTCAGGCGGACCCGGGCGATGAGGCGATGGCCGGGGCGCATGGCATCGGTGATGAGATCGGGTGGCACGTCGACGAGACGGAGCTTGGCGCCGCGGAACAGTTGGAGCGTGCCGTCGCCGGGTACCTCTCCCCAGACCAGGCCGAGGTTCCGATCGGTCCGTTCGCCGCCGACCGACGGGCCGGTGAAGTCGTAACCATCGTCGGCGCTGCCGCGGACCGTCACAGTGACCTCCCAGCGAGCCTCTTTGGCGTCACCGGGGAAAGGTTCGACAGCCAGCCCGGGTTTACGGGGCACTGTGAGCCAGGGCTGGCCTTCGGCGATCCCCTTGGCTGTGGTGGCTAGGGCGACGTGGACGTTGCGGTGCACGGTGCCGTCGGGTTCGGGCTGGCAGGTGAGGCCGGGGAGTTCGGAACCCTGGACGACGACGGTCATGGTGCCGAGGACGGGCTTTGGCCTGGCCGGCAGGCGCGGTTTGGCGGTTGGCGGCGCGGTGTTCTCGTCGTATGCCTTCGTGAGCCAGGCCTGGACCTCGTCGTCAACCTCGCCGGGGGTGGCGAGCGGGATCCGGACGGTGGCCTGGCCGAGGTCTCTTGCTGGCAAGATCCGCCCCCCGGGCTGCGTCGCATCGAGTCGCAGGCCGAGGTCGACGCGGGACTTCGATGTCGGCTTCAGCACGGCGAACGTGCGCCGGGGCGAGACTAGCGAGACCAGCGTGCCGCGCGCCTGGACGGTGACCGGCCCGGGAAGTGCGGGAAGGGTTCTGAGCACCGCGTCGAAGACTGGCCGCAGTTGCGGGCGGTCAGCGTACTGCTTACCGATGAGTTCTTCGGCATCGGCGACGAGGAATCCGGGGTAGCCGAAGGTCTCCCACACCAGCAGCGCCTGCGCGTAGCCGGTGACGCCCTCGGCGGACAACCACTTCCGCAGGGCTCGCTCGTCGGCGCGGTTCGGTGAGGTACTGGCGGCGATCTGCTCGTTCCATTCGGCCACGCCTTGCCCGGTGCGCGACTCCAACAGGCGGGCGCACCACTCGCGCATCTCCTGCCAGGACTTCGGAGCCGTGTCGCTGACTGACGGGGCCAAGGCGCCGGCGTCCGGCTCCGTGCCGCCCTGACGGCGGAGGACCTCAGCGCGCAGCCTCGGCCAGCTCGCAAAGCCGTACTCCCGGGCGATGGCAAGCTGGGCAGCGGACAGCGTTTGCTTCTGCGACACCATGCGGATGCGGCTTAGCGCCTGTTCGTCGTTGGCCGCAGCGGCGCGCAGAAGCTCACGAGCCTGGCGGCGCAGCTGGTCAAGATCGGGACGGAAGGGAAGCGCTGACATGACTCGTCTCCTTCTCCAGCCAGGGTCCGCGTCAGGCTGCGAGACGATCATGGGCTCAGTGTGGCCAACGTCTACCGTTTGCTGGTGAAGGTGGACTCAGTCCTTCCCGCGGACCCGGAGGCGCCCTCAAACGCCAAGGTCAGGCTAGCGCGACCGCGACGATGTGGTCCACTGGGCACACCTGTGATGTTGCAGGTCATTCCCGCGGCGCGATAGTGCCCGAGCGCTTAGATGCCAGGTCCAGGGCCTGCAGCATCTCGTCCGGCCGCTAGAGCCTTTGGCGCCGCCCGGCTTGCGGCGGTTCTGGGTTTCCCGGCTGGGTGCCAGTCAATGCGCAGGCCGTGGCGATCCACGTGCTGCGCCCCGCACCGAGCTGGCGTTATCGTTCGCGCTGTGGGTGTCACCGTCGTTGGCCTGGGCGCCTGGTCGGAGCTAGCGCGTAAAGACGATCAGGGGATGGACATCGACGTGCACGAGTTCGCGGTCCTAGATGACGGCCGCCGCGTGATTTTGCACCAAGCGCGTGGCTTCAGCACCAGCGCTACGCATCTGACTGCCGATCACGCCGGGCAGAGCGTGCTGACGACAGTGCTCCCGGACGACGCCGAGGTCACTGGTGAAGATCACCCCTGGGACTGGCTTGCCTCACTGCTCCGCACCCACGGGGTAGCGGTGACGCCGGAGGAACTGAAAACGATGCCCTATGTCGTCGAGTTCGGTCCACGGCTGACTGCGCTGTTCGAGTCCGAGGGCCAGCGGGAGCTCTAGCAAACCTCGTGTTTGGGCTTCTGGCTGTCTCGATGCCTCTCGCGGTACGCACACGCACCGCCGGAGCGGGCGAGGGTGATGGCTAGGTGACGCCTGTGACTCGCGTTACGGATTTCTATCAGCATGCAACCAACCGTCGGTGTGCGCGCCTCTAGGTAGCGTGAGCACGCGCGACTAGGAGGACACCACATCCAATGCCGGCAGAGACCGATGCCGAATTCGCCGAATACGTTGGCGCGCGGCTGCCATCCCTGCGGCGACTCGCGCTGCTGCTGTGCCACGACTGGCATCATGCTGACGATCTCGTCCAGGCGAGCATTACCAAGCTGTACGTGCACTGGCACCGCGCTCGGAAGGCAGCAAGTGTCGATGCTTACGTGCGCACCATCATTGTGCGCGAGTTCCTGCACGACCGACGCTCGGCCTGGGCCAGGCGGGTAGTGCTGGGCAGCCTGCTGCCTGACCAGCCCGCGGCATTCCTTGACGCCGACGCCGCCATCGACTTGCGCGCGGCTATCGCTGCCTTGCCCACTCGTCAGCGCGCGGTGCTGGTGCTGCGTTACTACTGCGACCTGGACGTCGAGCACTCTGCTGAAGCACTCGGCTGCTCCCCTGGAACGGTGAAGAGCCAGACCGCCCGCGCCCTGGCCAGCCTCCGCCGTCAGCTCGAGGCGAGCGCCAGCACTCAGCCGCGCCGCGGCGCCGCGATCCCTGCCGACAACGCTGTTGAGGAGGCGATATGACACCACTCGAAGACCAGATTCGAGACCTATACCGGCCGGTGACCGACGCCCAGCAGCCGCCCGCTAGAGTCAGCATCGCCGAGGCGCTACGCCGGGGGCGGATCCTGCGTCGCCGGAGACGGTTCTCAGCAGCCGCCGCTCCGGTCGTGGCCGCAGCGGCCGTGGCCGGGATCGCGCTGGCAACCACGCTGCCCGCGCACAATCACCGCGGGGCGCCGGCTCGGCCCCAGATTGCTAATCCGGCCCCGCTGCCCGGCCAGTTTGATCCACTGGCGGTCAACATGTCCTTCGGCTGGCTGCCGCCGGGCGAGGCGGCCGTGACTGGCGGAACCGGGGGGCTAGACAGCTGGCTCAGCGTGTACCTTGAGCACAACCTGAACTTGTATGGCAACCCGGACGCTAATACTCGCTGGCAGCTATCGGAATATGCACAGGGCGTGTGCACGCTCGGTGTCAAGCATGGCCATTTGTTCTGCGACACGGAGCGCCAACTCTCTGGCAGGGCCCCGGATGTTAACGGCCATCTGGCGTTCTGGGAGTCCAACAACGGCTTGGGCATCCCATATGGGCCGCACCAGGCTCTGGTCTGGACGTACGCGCCCGGGTACTGGGCCGAGCTAGCCAGCACGGCGGGCTCCTGGCAATCGGGCCAGACGCTGCTGCGGATCGCCCGCGGCGTCGTGATCGGCGCTCGCGCCACCCAGCCGGTTAAATTCGCCGTGCAGCTGACGGCGGTGCCGTCCGCGTGGCGCATCGGCTCCACGTTCATCGTGCGCACCGGCGAGATGTGGCTCGGGCAGGAATACACGGTGACGACCGGTAAGAAGGCGCTTTGGGGTGGTTCCAGCCTTGTCAGCAACGGCTTGCCCTCGGTCGTGACCTATGCCGGAGGCGGCAGCTGCAGCGCCTTCCTTGCTGAGCACTCGGAACAGCTCAGGATCAACGGCTATCAGGTCGTGATTACCATCGACACTGGCGGTGCGGGCGAATCCAAGCTCTGCGCACCCGACGCTAACGGACTGGAAGTGCTTGAGTTCCTGAGCGGTGCGCACGCGCGGCTCTCTGTGACTTCACTCTTCCGGAACATGAGGCTGCTCGGACCCAGGCCATCGGCGTGGACGACGCGGCCGATCAGCTGATGCCAGTCGGCCACGCCGCATGCCGCTCCTCACGGTTTCCGAAATCGGAGCCATCGTGCCTCCCATTCCTCGCCCGCGAGGCCGGACGTGACGCGGGTTGGATTATCTTCAGGCGCCTGGCAGCCGGACCACCACAGCGGGCGGAACTTGGCTCCTGAAGTTGACACCAACGAGGCAAGATAACACCGCGTTCCCGTAGGCACCGTGCATTGTGTCGGCCCCGCTTACATACATTGTTGGATGGCTCGGGCCGAAATCGCATGCAAGAGGGCTGGGGTTCGGATCCCCGGTCAGCTCCATATGATCTTGGATGGTCGGCTTGCGGGTTTGCGAACGTAGTCTCCAACGGCAAGGTGCAGCGCTCCCGCGAGGCCTGCGGGGATTCCCCGGCGCCGGAGCGGCGCCGACATGTGGGGCGGCTCTGGCTGTCCGCCTATTGCGCCGACGTCGACGAGGTGCTGCGCAGCGGCATCCCGCAGCGAACCTAGATGAGCGGGTGACTGGAGCTAATCCCTACAGTGGCGAGCGTCCGCATCGCGCGGCCGGTCAGATGGCCCGGCTGCGCCGCTCGATGAGCAGCACGTCCCGCCACCGGCCGTAATGGCAGCCGATGCGCTCGCGGGTCCCGACGGTCCGGAACCCGGCTCTGGCGTGCAGGGCCAGGCTGGCGGTGTTCTCGGGAAAGATGCCGGACTGGATGGTCCAGATGCCGGCGCGCTCGGTGGACCAGATGAGCGCCTCGAGCAGCTGACACCCGATGCCGCGGCTGCGGGCATCCGGCCGCACGTACACGGAGTGCTCGACCACCCCGGCGTAGACGCACCGCTCTGAGACCGGGGAGGCGGCGACCCAGCCGAGCAGCGTGCCAACCTGGTCGGTTGCGACGTAGCTATGGCCCGGGAGCCGGGCGGCGCGGAAGTCAGCCCAGATCGGGGCGGTGGTCTCGAAGGTGGCGTTGCCCTCGTCCATGCCGGCCTGGTAAATGGCCAGCACGGCCCCTGCGTGCCGGTCGGTCATCGGCTCAGTCCGCACGTGCGCGGCGTCGGTGCCCGCTCGCATCGCTGGTCCAGTCACGACGGCGACACGGCTGGCCGGGCCGCGCGGATGATCGCGGAGTGGACGCCGCCTCCGGCCGGGTGGCTCTTGGTGATTGTGATCCGGTCGAACCCGGCTGCTTCCAGCATGTTGCGGTACTGCCGGATGGTGAGAGTTCCGCTGATGCAGCCGGCGCGCCGCTCGGCGTCGGTGAGCCGCTCCAGGTCGATGCCCTCATCGGCGACCATGTCGCTTATGCCCACACGGCCGCCGGGCCGCAGGACCCGGTAGGCCTCGGCCAGGACGCGTTCCTTGCTCGCGGACAGGTTGATGACGCAGTTGGAGATGATGACGTCGACATGCTGGTCAGGCAGCGGGATGTCCTCGATGCGGCCGTGCACGAACCGGGCGTTGGTGACGCGGGCGCGGGCGGCGTTGGCGCGAGCGAGGGCGAGCATGTCAGCGCTGCCGTCCAGCCCATAGGCGAGGCCGCCGGGCGAGACGCGGCGCGCCGACAGCAGGACGTCGAGGCCTCCGCCGGAGCCAAGGTCCAGGACGATCTCACCCGGCTGCAGGTCAGCGACGGCGAGCGGGTTGCCGCAGCCGAGGCTGGCACGAAGCGCTGCCGCGGGGACGCTTTCCGTGCCGTCGGGGTAAGCCGCGGCACCGAAGCACCCGGCAGTGAAGGTGTCCGGGTCGCCGTCGACGGGCGTGCCGCCGGCCGCCGCGATCCGGGCGAGGCCGGAGTACCGGTCAATGACCGCATCTGCGGTGTTCGCCGCGCTGTGGTAAGCCATGCTGTGCTCCTTTACGTCCTGGCTGCCGGGACTCCGGCCGGCTGGACGGGGACCGGGCGGCCCATCACGATGTCGGCGGCCGTAGGGAAGCAACCCACGCACGCCTCGTTGATCCGGTAGTACGTGGCGGTACCGCGAGGCTCGGCTATGACGAACCCGACCTCGGCCAGGACCTTCAGGTGAGCGGACACCGTCGACTGGCCGACATCGACGGCATCGACGATGTCGCCTACATTCATCGGCGCGCCGTGGCGGGCCAGAAGCGACACGATCTGGATCCTGGTCGCGTCGGCGAGCGCCTTGAACCAGGTGGCGTACTCGGCGGCCGTGGCCCGCTCGAGCGGTTCGGCTGACTCTTTCATCGTTCATCGACGATAACCGATTGATGCCGGGAACGGAACCCTGCTCCGTGTTGATGTCCGGCGTCGGTAGCTAGTCGCGTATCTGTAGTGATTCTGGCTTTGGGGCTGTGCGCCATGCCTCGGCGGCGGCGACAACTGCCACAATCAGCGCGGTGACCCGGTCGGCCCACCACCATCCCAGCGCGGCGTTCAGCGCGAGCGCGGCGAGTGCGAGCAGGCTGATCGCGGCGCCGATGCCGCTGAGAGCGCCATCACCCTGCAGTGCGCGGCTGGCCATCCGCGTGCCAAGCCGGCGCTTGGCCACGGCCAGCGGTGTGAGGACGGCAAGCGAGATCCCGGCCGCAGCGAGGGTCACGCCCGACGTCACCGGACGTGAACCGCTCGCCAGTGCAGCGGCAGACTCAATGCAGAGCACGGCACAGACCACGGCTAGGGCGATGGCCACAACCGTGGCAGCGCGGGCTTCCATGGCGCCAGACCGCACCGGGTGACGCCGCTCGGCGCCGAACCGCCAGATAAGGACCGCCGACCCGGTCACGTCGGCCAGGACGCCGAGCCCGATGCCCAACACGCCGAGGCTGTAACCGTGCAGCCCCGCTATCACCGAGACGATGCCCGAGAGCATGCCGAAGCCAACCGAGATCGAGACCAGCCGCAGCGCATCCGTGAGGAGCTTCAAGCGAGCCGGATTGCCGTCGGTCAACTCGTCCGCCGCCACGCGACCTGCCGTTCCCTAGTCCTTCGCCCGTCCTCTTCGCAGCTGACTGCATCTGGCGGCTTCGCCCGGCTCGGATCTTCGGCCGCCGCCGGAGAAGCAACGCAGAACGTGGAGCCTGCTGTGCCCTGCCTTGCTATAGCCGTGTTCGTCGGGCTTACTCGCCACCTACATCGCCGTGCACATTGGCTGGGGTTAGGAGGACGGGTCGCCGATGAGCGCGGCCAGGCTCGCCAGCGCGCCGGTCCGGGCACGGTAGTACACCCACACGCCGCGCTTCTCGCGGTCGAGCAGGCCGCACTCGTGCAGAACCTTCAGGTGATGGCTGATGGTCGGCTGGGACAAGTCGAACGCGTCATTCAGGTCGCACACGCAAGCCTCGCCGCCGGGGTGCGAGGCGACCAGGGACATCAGCCGCAGTCGCACCGGGTCGGCCAGGGCTTTCATCAGCGGTGCGACCTGCTCTGCCTGCGCGCGGGTCAGCGGCTCGGCCGACAGCGGGGCGCAGCACGCCGCCGGGTCCGCGGGGCTCAGCACGATCAGAGACTTCGGCATGCGTCAATATTGACATGCGTCGATGTCTGTGGCAAGCTCGGCGGCAAGCACAGACATAGACAGTCATCAATTCCCGGAGGTTCCGATGTCCGGCCGCGTGCAGCTCGCGCTCAACGTCAACGACCTGAACGAGTCCATCGCCTTCTACAGCAAGCTCTTCGGCACCGAGCCGGCCAAGCTACGGCCCGGCTACGCCAACTTCGCCATCACCGAGCCGCCGCTCAAGCTCATCCTGATGGAGAACCCCGGCCGCGGCGGCAGCCTCAACCATCTCGGCGTCGAGGTCGCGGACACTGACGCCGTGGACGCCGAGCAGACCAGGCTGGCCCAGGTCGGCCTGGCGTCAACCGAGGAGCGCGAAACCACCTGCTGCTACGCCAAGCAAAACAAGTTCTGGGTCGAGGGCGCCCCGAACGGCGAGCAGTGGGAGATCTACACGGTCCTGGAAGACAGCGCCACCTTCTACGGCGATGACACCGCAGCCGCGGCACGGTGGGGGGCCAGCGGCGCGGAGGAGGCGTGCTGCGCCAGTGACGTCAGCGCCGAAGGCACGCCGAACGCCGCCGGCGCGAGCTGCTGCTAAGGAGCGCGGATGACTCATCCGCATGCGGCCTCCGCCCTTGCCGCTGTGCGGCCCGGCGTGGATCTATGGGGTGGCTGGCTGCCTGATCCGAGCGTCGGCATTCTGGGACACTAGTCCAGCTAGGCGGAGTGCCCGGACACCTGGGCTCAGGAGTGGCGCAGCGGATCGGCATCCGGCGCTGCAGCCGCAACCGCAACCCGAGTTGCCCGGCGCAATTAGCCGGTCAACACCGGCTGACCAGGCCGAAGGCCAGCTAGCGTGAGCGGGTGCTGGGGACTGGCTGGACTGAAGCCATTGCCCTGGTCGCTGCCTACGTGATCGCGGCGGTCTCAACACCCGCCGGGATATCCGGCGCAGTCCTGCTGCTGCCGTTCCAGGTGAGCGTGCTGGGCACGCCGAGCCCGGCGGTTACGCCGACCAACCTGCTCTACAACGTGATCGCAACTCCAGGGGCGCTCTACCGGTACTGGCGGCAGAAACAGACCGGCGGGCACCTCGCCCTGGTCCTCCTCGCCGGAACTCTGCCCGGCGTCATCGCCGGATCGGTCATCCGCGTCGAGCTGTTGCCTGGGCCTCGGATCTTCGACCTGGTGGTTGCCGCTCTGCTGGTGCCGCTCGGTATCTGGGTGGCGTTCACACGGCCGCAACGCCCGGCAGAGTCACTCCGCCGCGCCCGGTTGATTCCGGCTCCGGTCCTCGTGGTCCTGGCAGCGGCGGTGGGATGCGTCGGCGGGATCTACGGGATCGGCGGAGGCTCGATCCTGGCCCCCATCTTGATCGGGTCTGGGCGGCGGCCAGCGGAGGTCGCCCCTGCCGCCCTCGCCTCCACGTTCGTGACCTCGGTGGCGGGCGTCATTACCTTCACGATCTTGTCCGTCCACCAGCACGGCTCCGTAGCTCCCGACTGGACAACAGGCATCGCGCTAGGTGTCGGCGGCTTGGCTGGCGCCTACACCGGCGCGCGGATCCAATCCCGCGTGCCCGACGTGCTGGTCCGCCGGCTGGTCGGAGTGCTGGTGATCGCGATCGCTGCCCGGTACCTGTGGTCTGGCCTGGGCTGACGCGCGATTGCGGGCAGGAGCACGCAGATCCCGCGGGACGGAGGGCGACACCCATGCCAAGGCGACGCCATTCGTACCTGGTTCCTTGACGAGGCCTGGCCATTTTTCTGGCGCAATCGCACCGGCGATCAGCTGGCGCTGGCGTATGCGCCTCGACTGTCTCGGTGACGGTGAAGTGGTCACTGCTGGATCCGCAGTCGGATGCGGGCCGCCACCTTGGTGCGCGGCTAGCGAGCTGGGCCAGCCAGTACCGCGGCGACCCGGTCGAGCGCGGCGGGCACGAGCCGGTAGTAGACCCAGGTACCGCGGCGCTCAGAATCGATGATCCCGGCTGAGCGTAGGACCTTCAGGTGATGGCTGATGGTGGGCTGGGTGAGGTTGAACGCCGTGGTCAGGTCGCAGACGCAGACCTCGCCGCCCTGGTGCGCGCCGATCAGGGAGACCAGCCGGATGCGCACCGGGTCGCCGAGGGCCTTGAATACCTGCGCGAGACCAGCGGCAGTTTCCTCGCTGACGGGCTCACCGACCAGCGGGATCGAGCAGGCCTCCACGCCGGCTCCCTGCTGGGCTGCAGGGAGCAGTTCGAGTGTTGTGCGGCTAGCCTGCATCGACATGCCTCTATCTTGACGGTCATCTATCCAGGCTGGCAAGCTAGCGTCATCTGGATAGATGTCTATCGATGAAGGCAGTTCATGATCGCTCGAGCGAGTACGGCAGGCGGCGGCTCGCCACGCCATGGTGAGAACTCCGGTGCCGTTCGGTGACTGAGGTCGCGTTGTGGCGGCGGCTGCTGGCCGAGTTGCTCGGCAGCGCATTCCTGGCCGCGGTGGTGATCGGCTCGGGCATCGCGGCGCAGCGGCTATCGCCGGGGGCGACCGGGCTGGAACTGCTGGAGAACGCGGCGGCGACCGCAGCCGGGCTGTTCACGATCATCTTGATGTTCGGGCCGGTATCCGGCGGTCACTTCAACCCGGTCGTGTCGTTTGTCGACGCCGCGTTCGGCGGCCTGAGCTGGCGGGACGCCGCGGCCTACCTGCCCGCGCAGGTCGCGGGCTGCATCGGCGGCGCGGTCGCGGCGAACCTGATGTTCGCCCTTCCCGCGGTGAGCATCTCCACCAAGCACCGGGCCACGCCCGCGCATTTCCTGTCCGAGATCATCGCCACTCTCGGCCTGGTGCTGGTGGTCTTCGCGCTCGCGCGCAGCGGCCGCAGCCGGGCCGCCCCTGCCGCCGTCGGTGCCTATATCGGGGCCGCGTACTTCTTCACTTCGTCCGCTAGCTTCGCCAATCCGGCCATCACCGTCGGCCGGATGTTCTCCAACACGTTCGCCGGCATCGCGCCCTCGTCCGTGCCGGCGTTCATCGCTGCCCAGGTCATCGGCGGCGCCGTCGCCATCGTCGTGATCCGAGCCCTGTATCCCGGCGTCACCGCCGCGGACGCGGCCGGCATCGTCGTTCCGCACCACCGGGACCTCCACGGCGGTGAGGCCCCGCCCAGCCCGGACCATCAGGCGTCCGCTGACGGGCGGCATCCGGCCGCCGGGCGCCGGCCTCATTAAACGCGAGCCGACGGGAGACCCGCATGCATCTCATCGCCATCGGGGGCAGCGACGCCGGGATCAGCGCCGCGCTGCGCGCCCGCGAGCTGGAACCCGGGGCCGAGGTCACTGTGGTCGTCGCGGACGCCTACCCGAACTTCTCGATCTGCGGCATCCCCTACTACGTGTCCGGGGAAGTGACCCATTGGCGCAACCTGGCCCACCGCACGATCGACGACCTGCAAGCCACCGGGATGCGGCTGTGGCTGGATACGACCGCGCGCCGGATCGACCCGGCTGCCAGAAAGCTGCTGGTCTCCTCCGCCGACGGCACCGAGGAACTGCTCAGCTACGACAAGCTGATGGTTGGCACCGGCGCAGTCCCGGTCCTGCCGCCCATCAGTGGTCTGTCAGGTCCTGACGCGCTCGGCGCCGCCGACGGGGTGCACCTGCTGCACTCGATGGGCGACACCTTCGACGTCATGGACACCCTCAGGCAGGCTGCCGCGGCCAGCGCGGTGATCGTCGGCGCCGGTTACATCGGCCTGGAAATGGCCGACGCCCTGACTACTCGCGGACTGGCCGTGACTCAGATGGAGCAGCTGCCTGAAGTGCTGCCCACCGTCGACCCCCAGCTCGGCGCCCTGGTCCACGCCGAACTGGCCAGTCATGGTGTTGAAGTCCTCACCGGTACCACGGTCCGGAAGATCAGCCGCGCCGCGCAGGGCCAGACAGGAAGGCTCGAGGTTGAGGCCACGTCAGCTGACGGCACCGCGGTGACGTGCGCATCCGACATGGTGCTCGTCGTCGTCGGCGTCCGCCCCGACACGCGCCTGGCCGCTGAGGCCGGGGCAGCCCTGGGCATCAGGAGTGCGATCGCCGTCGACCGGCAGATGCGGACATGCCTGCCCGACGTGCTTGCCGCGGGCGACTGCGTCGTCACCCACCACCGGCTGCTCGGCGAGACGTACCTGCCCCTCGGCACCACTGCACACAAGCAGGGCCGCGTCGCCGGGGAGAACGCACTCGGCGGGAACCGGGAGTTCGCCGGCAGCCTCGGCACGCAGGTCGTGAAGATATTCGACCAGGCCGCCGCCCGCACTGGCCTGCGCCATAGCGAGGCCGCAACGGCCGGCTTCGAGCCGGTCACCATCGGCTCGCAAGCCGACGACCACAAGGCCTACTACCCAGGTAGCCACCGCATCGCCATGCGGTACACCGGCGACCGGGCCACCGGGCGGCTTCTTGGCGTGCAGCTGTTCGGCCACCGGCACGCCGAGATCGCCAAGCGCATCGACATCGCCGCCACCGCCATCTTCCACAGCATGACTATCGACGCCATCAGCGACCTCGACCTGTCCTACACCCCGCCGCTCGGCAGCCCCTGGGACGCCATCCAGATCGGCGCCCAGACCTGGCTCCGCGAAGCCAGCCAGCATTAACCCGACTCACCCTCAGCAGGGGCAACAATGCCAGCCACCGACGGACGGCATCACCTCACCACTCATCGCGCATGCCACACGACCCTGGGTGCCGGGGCCGCTGTGATCATCGCACTCGCCGCGGGCGCCTGCACCACCAGCGCCTCGCCACCACCGGCCGCGACCGCCGTTGCCGTCGGCCCGGCGCCAACCCTCACCGGGGCGGGCTCCACTTTCGACGCGCCGTTCTTCGACCTGGCGTTCGCTCAATACCACCAGCAGCACCCGGCCGTGACCGTCGGCTACTCCGCAGTTGGCAGCAGCGCCGGTATCGCCGCCATCTCGGCCAAGCAGGCCGATTTCGGTGCCTCCGACGTGCCGATGACCGCCAGCGAGCAGGCCGCCGCCCAGGGAGGCCCCGTCGCGCAGGTGCCCGTCGACCTGGGCGCCGAGGGCGTGGTCTACCACCTGTCCCTCCCGCCCGGCGCCCGGCTGCACCTGACCGGCCCGGTGATCGCCCGCATTTTCCTCGGCCAGATCACCACCTGGAACAACCCCGCCATCACCGCGCTCAACCCCGGCCTCAGCCTCCCGAGTGCGCCCATCTCCGTCGTCCACCGCGCCGATGGCAGCGGCACCACCTACATCTTCAGCAACTACCTGTCCAGCGTCGACCCAGCCTGGGCCGCAAAGGTCGGCACCGGCAAGACGCTCAAGTGGCCGGTCGGGGAGGGCGCAGACGGCAACGCCGGGGTCGGCGCATCGGTGTACCGCACCCCCTACTCCATCGGCTACCTTGAGCAGGCCTACTCCCAAGGCCTGCTCCTGCCCTTCGCGGCCATCCGCAACCAGGCCGGGAACTACACCATCCCCACCAGCGCCTCGATCAGCGCCGACGCCGCCCAGAAGCCCGACATCACCCCGACCGACTTCTCCATCGTCAACGAACCCGGCGCGCACAGCTACCCCATCTGCGGCTACAGCTGGGCCCTCGTCTACACCCACCAGCGAAGCCAGTCCACCGGACAGGCACTCGTCACCCTCCTCAACTGGCTCACCCACCAGGGCCAGGCCTACGCCGCCGCAACCCTCTACGTCCCGCTGCCACCTCGGATCCAGCAGCTCGCCCGCAACATGTTGCAGCAGGTCACCGGGCCGGACGGCGCGCATCTGCTGGGCTGAGATCACCTAACGAGCGCGGAGCGTGGTGTTGCCTTTTGTCAGTTGACGCCGCCGCCGCGTGCGGGAAGGGTTCGGTCATGGCCGCGATCCGGGTGCCGAGATATCTGGCCGAATCGGCGACAGCAGGCGGCGAACATGATCTGCGCACCTGGGTCGCCCGGCTGCACGAGACCGTGGCTGACTTCGCCTGCCGGTGGTCGCTGCGAGTTGGAGAGCCATTCGAGCCGGGTGGCCGATGCTCATGGGTGGCCCCGGCTACCGATGCGGCCGGGACTGATCTGGTGCTGAAGGTCGGGTACCGGTTTCCCGGCGGTGAGGAGCGGGACGAAGCGGCCGGTCTACAGCTTTGGAATGGGAACGGGGCCGTCCGACTGCATGCCGCTCACGACAGCGAGGCGGCATACGGGTTACTGCTGGAGCGGTGCAGGCCGGGGACGGCTCTGGGCCAGTTAGTGCCCGAGTCAGAGCAGGACCAGGTCGTAGCCCGGCTGCTGCGCCAGCTACGGGCGCAGCCGCATGAGGTGTACCAGTTCCGCCCGCTGGCTCAGATGTGTCAGGCATGGGCCGATGAATTCGAGCGGCAGTATGCATCCGCTGATGCCGCCGACCGGATCGATCCTGGCCTGGCCAGGGCCGGGATCGTCCTGTTCCGGTCGCTGTCGGACAGCGCGGAGCATCAGGTGCTGCTCTGCACTGATCTGCACGCGGAGAACATCCTGGCTTCGCGCCGGGCGCCGTGGCTGGTCATCGACCCCAAGCCGTATGTAGGCGATCCTGCCTACGACGTGCTACAGCACATGCTGAACTGCGACGACAGGCTGGCAGCTGACCCGGTCGCACTGGCGGATCGTATGGCGGGCCTCGCCGGGGTGGATGCTGACCGGGTACGCCGGTGGCTGTTCGCCCGCAGCGTGCAGGAATCGACCGGCTCGCCGCTTATGCAGCATGTTGCCAGGCAGCTCGCGCCGTCGTAGGCCGCACTGTTGGCTCGAGTCAGTCAGAATCGGCGGAACGGGCTCCCAACTCGCGCAGCCAGGAAATGACGTTTTCCTGCCGGGTGCCCTGGCCGCCGGCGCAGGCATGCCAGAACGCCTGCGACACGTCCTCCTCTGGCGGCTCGTTTCCGAGGATCGCTTCAAGACGGCTAAGCATGCCCAAGACGGAGGCATGCCAGGCCTTGTCAACCCTGGCACCCGCGCTACCAGCAGGCGGGCGACATGCCAGTAGGTGTAGCCCACGGCGTTGTCGAGCGGAGTGCCAATCGAGCCATCGAGCGAGTTTCACGGATGGCCGACGAAGCTTCGAGGCGCAGGGTCATGGACCTGATGGCTAGATGCAGGAGTCGACGCCCGCCAGTTTGACGCGATATCGGGATCCGCGCGCGGAGTCATGGGCTCAGCAGCTGCTCCCGCTCGGCATCCATGGCCTGCAGCTGCTCGGTGAGCGTGCCAATCTGGTGCGTGAGTCGATCCTGTAGTGCGCGGACCTGCTGCTCCGATCGTTCGACGTTGTCCTGCGCATCGCGGATCTGTCGGCCGACCGCCAGATCAGTGAAGATGTTGTTGAAGAAGATATCTGCGAACTTGAAGCCTGCGCTGATCTCGAGTCTGGGCGCGGTGGGTTCGGATCGGCTGAGCTCGGCAAGGTCGGAGCGTAGCGCCGCTAGCCGCTGATCGGCGGCCCGTGCCGCCTGCGCGGCCTGGTCAATCCGGTCGTGCTTGACGGCATTGGCGACCATGCCGTGGTCGAAGTAGGTGTCGAAGGTCGACCAGTTGGCCGCGGTGCCGAGGCGATCCTGCACGTCAGCCAGCGCCTGGACCGCGGCGCCCGCGTCGTCGCTTGCGCGGTGCAGCTCACTGAGCTCTGCGGTTAGCTGGCCGCGCTTGTCTGCCAGCGCCAGCAGCCGGGCGCCGCGCGGGTCAGGGGAGCGTGTCAGGTACTGCTCCTTCTCGGCCAGGGCGTCCGCGTATGCCTGCGGGGCTCCGGCAAGCTGTGACTGACGGTCCGCCAGGGTCTTGACCTCAGCCTGCGTGTCGTCCAGGCGCTGCTGAGCCTGCGCAACGCGGTAGCGGGCAGCCTCTGATTCGGCCTTCTCCCGCGCCAACGCGTTATCGCGCGAGCCGTGCAGTTCGGCGAGCACGCGGGTCAGTGACAGGTGCTCCAGCCGCGCAAGATCCTTTGCTTCGCCCGCATACTCCTGTCGGGCTGCGTTCAGGTCGGCGGCGGCGGCCTGCTCGCGTGCCTGCAGTTCGGCATGCTGCTGCCCGCAGAGTGCATACTCGCGGGCCGCCTGGGCTGCCGCGGCCAACCGCTGCTCAATCTCATCTGGCATGGACGTATTACAACATGTCCTGACAGGATTCGCAGTTCGCGGACATACCCGCGACCTCGAAGCACGGCTCGTGCCAGCGGGCAGATAAGTGCTGAGCGGCCACCCAGGTAGCAGTCGGTAGCTCGCTTGGGCCCGGCAGTCGGGGGTATGGCGGCTTGCGACCGCGATTCGAGCCATCGTCGGCGGCCGGGCCTTGCTGGCAGGCGTCGAATATCGCTTCTGTCTGGCGTGCCGTGAGGGATAGGGCGCTAGCCGGCTACCCCATGCGACTACCGCACGCCGTCGTCGCCGACATTCACGCAATGGACCTGGAGATCCTCGAGGCGTTCCGCCCAGTGCGTTAGCAAGGAGGTTGCCATGAGCACCACAGTCGAGTCCGCCAGCGAGGTTCGACCCTTCTGGGTCGACATGCCAGCCGAAGCGATCGCTGACCTTCGGCAGCGTGTCGCCGCGACCCGCTGGCCGCACAAGGAGCTCGTCGCCGATCGGTCGCAAGGCGTACAGCTGGCGACGAGCCAGGAGCTCGCCCGGTACTGGGCGGACGACTACGACTGGCGCGCGTGCGAGGCGCGACTGAACGCGCTGCCGCAGTTCATAACCGAGATCGACGGAGTGGACGTCCACTTCATCCACGTAAAGTCGCCGCACCCGGACGCGCTGCCGCTGATCATGACGCACGGCTGGCCCGGCTCGATCATCGAGTTGCTCGAGGTCGTCGGCCCTCTCACTGACCCAACAGCCCACGGCGGACGCGCCGAGGATGCATTCGACCTGGTCCTGCCGTCCCTTCCCGGCTACGGCTTCTCCGGGGAGCCAGCCGAGGTCGGCTGGAACCCCGACCGGATCGCCGGAGCCTGGGCGCAGCTGATGCGTCGGCTCGGCTACACCCGCTATGTCGCCCAGGGTGGTGACGTGGGTGCCTCGGTCACCGACGTGATGGGCCGGCAGGCACCCGAGGGACTGGCCGGCATCCACATGAACTTGCTTGTACCCGCGCTGGCCGGCGGCGCTATGCCGGCGGAAACTGAGCAGGAACGCGCGGCGCTCGACCAGACCAAGACATTCCGGGCAAGCGGATTCGGCTACTTCCTGGAGCAGGCCACGCGGCCGCAGACGATCGGCTATGCGCTGCTGGACTCTCCCGTGGCCTTGGCGGCCTGGATGCTCGACCACGACACCGACAGCTACGAGAAGATCTCTCACGCGTTCGTCGACGGCCAGCCCGCGGGCAATCTGACCCGGGAACATATCGTCGACAACATCACCGTGTACTGGCTGACGGGCACCGGGGCCTCGGCCGCGCGGGAGTACTGGGAGAGCGGACAAGCGCAAGGTCGGGCGGCCGGCCAGCCTCCGCCGGAGGTCTCGCTTCCGGTCGGATTCACCACGTTCCCCGGTGAGATCTTCCGGGCCCCGCGCAGTTGGGTCGAACAGGCTTACCCCCACCTCACCTACTTCAACGAGGCTGACAAGGGCGGCCACTTCGCCGCTTGGGAAGAGCCCGAGTTGTTCGCGAGCGAGATCCGGGCGGCGTTCGGGCCGCTCCGGCAGGCGGGAGACGCGAACTAGCGAGCGCGTCAGAGCCGGAGGAGACCGCGGCGGCGCGGACGGCCTAGATGATGGGGCTCCGTCCGGCCTGCGGCACGTCGGTTAGTCCGGCGCGTTCCCGGATTATCTGCACCACCGCGGGCACGTCGTCGGGGGTCAGGTAGGGATGCACGGGGCCGCCGGTGTCGAGGACGATGGCCGCGTTCTTGCTCATCCTGGCGGGGTCGAGGCTGGCCCAGTAGCGGGGGTTCGCGGTGCCCCAGATGCGGCCCTTGCCGTGGGTAGGAGTTAGGGTCACCGTCGTGGCCCCGCGTATCGACGAGTACGGGATGCGCTTGGCGCCCCAGAGGTAGTACCAGCGGATCACGATCGCGTCGTCATCGCATGTGATCCAGTTATCGCGGTATAGATCGCTCATAGTCTGATTGTCCTTCTGATGGGGCTACTGTGCCACGCTGCACGGGACCTATCCTACATATGTAGGTAGCTGGCCGTCTACCGGCGCGCGGCCGCGCGGACGGCTGAGCCGCCGACAGTGTCGGCGCGGTCAAGTCAGCCAGAGCGAAGAAGTACGGTGAGCCGCCGTGCGTCTCGGTGGCCGACTGCCAGCCGGACACGGCAATCGTTGGCTCAACAACGTCCCAATCGACCGCCTGATCTGCGATTCCGCGGGAGGGGCCGGCGCTGGACTGGGCGAGATGGACATGCAGATATCGTCTGTCCATGCTGCCAGCCAGACGATCTTCAGTAACCATGGCATGGCGAATGCTGCGCACAACTGCCTGTCTGTGCGCGGGTCTCGCGGCCGTCACCGTCGTGACGGGATGCTCGTCCGGCCAGGCGAACGGCAGACGATCGCCGCCCGCAGAGCGGATCACGACGACGGCGGAGCACTGGGGCTCGTTCTTTGGCGGTATCACAGGCAACGTCGACACGCAGGCCTCGCCGACCGCGGTCAGCCTGCCAGGCGCAGTCTCGGCGGTGGCTACGTCTAACTCGACGCAGTACGCGCTGCTTGCCGATGGGCAGTTGTACGCGTGGGGCATGGGCAACGTAGGCCAGCTGGGCGATGGCGCCAAGACCAACTCTTTTGCCCAGCCAGTACGTGTGCAGTTCCCGGCAGGCGTGAGTATCGCGCGAATCCCGACGGATGTCATGCCGTTCGACACCGGCCTGGCTGTCGACACCAATGGTCGAGTCTGGGGCTGGGGTCGCAACGGCGGAGGTGACCTCTGCCTGGGCAACGCCCGGGTACACACCAGGCCCGTAGAGCTGCCGCTCGTTCACGTCACAGCGGTGGCCGGGGCAAGTAACCACGCCCTGTACGACGCTGGCGGAACCGTGTACGCGTGCGGCCAGAATGTCGCTGGCGATCTCGGCGATGGCAGCGGACGCAGCAGCACCACGCCGGTGCGGGTTCGTGGCCTGGATGGACATGCCGTCAGGAGCCTGGTTGCCGCGTTCGCCAACTCCGGCGCACTGCTGACGAACGGGGAGTATTTCGACTGGGGCTACAACGCGAAGGGCCAGCTCGGCATCGGCCATCTCGGTGGATTGTCTGACGTGCCGGTCCGCGTGCGGCTCCCGATGACGGTCACGCAGGCGGCGCAGGGCGGCTCGATCTGGTTTAACGGGCAAACGCTGGTGATGCTCTCGAACGGTTCGCTGTGGGCATGGGGCGCGGACGACTTCTGCCAGCTCGGCGACGGACACACGCGGGCGCAGCCGTCCCCCGGAAGCTTCCATTCTCCACCGGGCATTATCTATCGGAGCATCGCGACCGGCTCCGCGACTTCCTACGCGATCTCCGCGACTGGCTCGGTCTACGCCTGGGGCGTGGGTTCTCTCGGGCAGGTAGGCGACGGCCATACGGCCACCGCCTGTCATCCGGTGCTGGTTGCCTCAGGCGCAACCGCCATCTCCGCAACAGCGAACAACGTCGTCGTCACCCTAGGGGGCAGGAGAACTTCGTAATCCGTCTCGGGGCAGCGGGACAAGCGGATTCCTGGCCGCCCAGGCGACGCTAAACCGATGTCGCAACCAGCGCAACGAGAGCGACGGCACTCCAGGGGAACGGGGCAATCCGCGCGTTCCGCCGAAGCGCGAGTCTCCTCTTGTCTGTCAGGAGAAGATCGGTCCGGCCGGCCTGGCGTCGGGTGCCCGGCCTTTGGGCTCCTCCCAGTCCTCTTGGCGGCCCAGGGGCGTGATGTCCAAGTGGGCATATGCGGCCCCGTCCACCTGCTCGCTCCCGCGTGCATACGTGGAGTACGTATGAAAGACGGCGTCCCCGGCTCGCAGGAAGCAGCTGAACCCGCCTACTTCGCCAGAAGCATCGTCGGCCCAGGCAGGATCGAGCGCGATGAGTTCGCCGTGGTTCCGGTAGTTGTAGTTGACGGGGGTGACTGCTGGGTCAAGCGTGACGCCGAAGTCGTAATTGAAGTCGGTGCCGAAAGAGGAATACCAGGGGAACGTCCAGCCGTATTCCGAACGGTATTCGGCGAGCTTGGGGTAGGGCGCGCGCGAGATCGCGACGTAGGCGGTGTCGCGTGACCGCAGATGAGCCAGAAGGGCAGGAGAGGTCTCATCCATGGCCGCGGTGCAGCTTGGGCAGGCTCGTTCCCACTCCGGGTCGAACATTGCATGACGGACGATGAGCTGAGAACAGCCGTCGAATAGGTCCAGCAGCCTGGCCAAGCCGTCAGGGCCCTCGAATGAGTAATCCTTTTCGATCCGGACCATCGGCAGCCGCCGGCGGTCGGCGTTCAGCACGTCACGCTGGCGAGTCAGTTCCTTCTCTCGTGCAAGCAGCTGCTTGCGCGCGACCAGCCACTCCTCACGCGTCGCGACCTCGGGAAGATCCAATGCAACCTCCTATTGCAGATTTGCCCAGGCCCGGCGGCCTGGCTACCACCACGACGAACGCGGAACTCCTAGATGGACATGGCACCCACCGGAGCTGCCTTCGTCTAGCTGCAGATGCTCTGCGTGGGAGAATTGACCAAACAGCAGACGCCGCGGGAGGTGGACGCTTGGCTGACAATCAGGAGGAACGTAACCGGATTCTCGGCGTGCCTATCGTCCCAGGTCAGCACCGGACCAGCGACGCGCAACAGCGCGTACTCGGATTCCCTGTCGAGTGGTTCAATGCCTTGGATCTCGGCTGGGTGCACCGGCTCAGTTACCCCGTCCGCGCTTGCCGACGATGGGTGCGGGGTCGCCGGGCCAACTAGACCTGAGGAGTTTGAGGTATCTAGCTCGCCGGGAGACTCGCCACGCGGGTATGCGGCAAATCTGCCAGTCCGAAGGGATCACCAGCTCAGCAGCATTAAATCGAACGCTCGTCGGTAATCTGGCGTCGCGCACTCGGACAGGTCCGGAAGGCGTCAAGCGTCAATCAGGCAACGACACAGGTATCCGTACACCGGGCGCTCCGGGAAGAGCGCATACTGATAGTGATGAAGTCGAACCGTCCAGCGCCACGGCGCATGCTGCCCGGAAGTCCCTTCAACAACCCGACTCCGTTGCCGCCGGTGGAGACTTTTGCTCCTCACGATCTGGTGACGCACGACAAGTACGGCCTCGGCACTGTGCTTGGAGTCGAAGACGAAGTTGCTGTGCTCGTGGATTTTGGCCCGCAGCTGGTGCGGATCCAGGTCCCGTGCTCCAAGCTCTTCAAGCTCTGACCCTCACGCCGCCAGCGCCGCGGGGTCGCATTTCGGCGCGGGTGCGCCTTGCGCCGCAGGTAGGGCGTCGGCTGACTCTGCCGCTCAAGGCCCGCGAAGCTTAGTGGCCTCGCGTGCAGCCGTGATGGCCATCAGGACTCAGCGCCCGAAGGTGAGTGCAACCACGGCGTCCGCGTGAGCCTCGACGACCTCGCCCTCCTGCGGGTTGATGCCGGCGAGCCGCCGGCATTCCGGCGCGAGCGCGAACATTGTCGCCGCTGCTCCGGTAATGATGTAGTACAGGTGAGCCGCTGGTATATCAGGAACGTGGCCGTTGTCGGCTAGCCGTGCGAGTCGCTGAGTGGTGGTTTCGTATGGCGATGGACCTCATGACCAAGCTGGTGAGACGTGGCTGACTTGCAGGGTCAGGTGGCGTTGGTGACAGGCTCGTCGAGCGGGATCGGAGCTGCGATCGCGACTGCTCTGGCCGAGCGGGAAGTCAGCGTCGTCGTCAACTCGAGCTCGTCGGTTTCAGCCGGCGAGCGCCTCGCCGCCGCACTGCCGAACGCCACCTACGTGCAGGCCGACATCAGCGACCATGCCGAGGCGGATCGGCTCGTCGCGACCGCCGTCGAACGCTACGGACGGCTTGACATCCTGGTGAACAACGCCGGCACTACAGAGGTCATCCCGCACCACGACCTCGACGCCTGCACGAACGAGATCTGGGAGCGGATCTTCCGGGTCAACGTGTTCGGCACTTGGAACGTGATCAGGGCGGCCGCGCCCCACCTGCGGGCCGCCGGTGAGGGCGTCATTGTCAATATCACCTCCCTGGCGGGCGTGCGGCCGACCGGCTCGTCAATCCCGTACGCGGCTTCTAAAGCTGCCCTCAACCACCTGACACTCCTGCTCGCCAACACGCTCGGCCCCGAGATCCGCGTCAACGCGCTCGCACCCGGCTTGATCGACACGCCGTGGACCGCCGACTGGGACGCAATCCGCGAAGCAGTCAGGGGAATGGCGCCCCTGCGCCGGTCGGGCGCTCCCGAGGACGTCGCCGACGCCTGCGTTGGGCTTATAACCGCCCGCTACGTCACAGGTCAGGTCCTGCTCGTCGATGGTGGCGTGGCGCTGCGGTGATGGCCGGGTTCCCCGCCGCCTCGGTCGCCGGATGTTCGAATGTAATCGCGACTAACGCGAAAAAAACATATGTCAGTCGAACGTGTTATCGTCAGCGCGTGCCGCCCCAGCCCAAGCTCACGCGTATCCCCAAGGGCCGTCTGCTAGCTGTGGACCGGCTTCCCCCCGACTGGCCGCAGGCGGCCGTCCTGTGCGCGGACGACCGTTGGCATCCGGTCACCATCATGGCTTGGTGTCGGCTTGGACGATCATGGGCGGTACTTCTCAGCTGGCCGGATGGCCACCAAGACTGGCGAATTCATGACCCGCAGTTTCTTCGGCCCTACGTTGAGACCCGAGGGGATGGGCGCCAAAGTCACTGAGCAGCGCCCCGGTCACAAGGTCAATCGCCAGCCTGTCAAAAAACCAATCGTCAGCCTGCACCATGCGTTGACGCCGGCGCACGGCCCTACAGCCGGTCGGGTGCTGACACACCGAGCAGGCGAAGGCCGTTAGCCAGCACGATCCGCGTCGCCTCGGCCAGCCACAAACGCGCCCTTCCAAGGTCGTCAATTGGCGCGTTGTCGCGCGGAAGGACACGGCACGCGTCGTAGAACCGGTGAAAAGTACCGGCGAGATCTTCCAGGTACCTCGCGACTCTGTGCGGCTGACGCAGTTCCGCTGCGCTGGCGATCACCGCCGGGAACGCGGCGAGCGTCTTCAGGAGGTCGTTCTCCCGTTCGTGAGACAGCAGGCTGGCGTCATAGTCGCTGCCGCGCGTGAGGCCGGCCTCGGCGGCGTCTCGGAGCAGGGACGCGATCCTGGCGTGCGCATACTGCACGTAGTAGACGGGGTTGTCGTTGCTACGCCGGGTCCATAGGTCCAGGTCGAGGTCGATCGTCGAGTCCAGTGAATATCTGGCCAGTGCGTAGCGAGCTGCGTCCACCCCTATCGCGTCAACGATGTCGGTAATGGTGACGACGGTGCCAGCTCGTTTAGACATCCGAAGTGGCCGACCGTCACGAACCAGGTTCACCATCTGCCCGATGAGGATCTCCAGCGTCTCATCGGGGTTGTCGCCGAAACAGGCGGCAGTGGCGCGCAAGCGAGCGATGTAACCATGGTGGTCGGCCCCCAGGATGATGACGACCTTGTTGAAGCCGCGCCCCCGTTTGTCGAGGTAGTAGGCGCAGTCGGCGGCGTAGTAGGTAAATTCGCCGTTGCTGCGAACGTAGACGCGATCCTTGTCGTCGCCGAAATCGGTAGTACGGACCCAGGTGGCACCATCAGCTTCGTACACGCGGCCTAGCTGCCTGAGCCTGATCAGGGCTGCGCTGAGCTCGCCCTTGTCATGCAGATCCTTCTCGGCAAAGTACACGTCGAAAGGCGCGCCGAAGTCTGCCAGCGACGACTTGATCTCGTCGAACATCAATGCCACGCCCGCAGAACGGAATATCTCCTGCGCATCGGCATCCGTCCCGCCGAGAGCCTCAGGATGCTCTCTCACCACCGCCTGGGCGATATCACCGATGTACTCCCCGGAATAGCCATCGGTCGGCGCTTCCTCATGCCGCGCGGCTGCAAGCAGCGAAGCCGCGAACCTGTCGATCTGCGCGCCCGCATCGTTGAAGTAGTACTCGGTTGTGACGGCGGCCCCCTGTGCGCGCAGCAACCGGGCAAGTGCGTCGCCTACGGCGGCCCATCTGACCCCGCCAATGTGGACCGGGCCGGTCGGGTTAGACGACACGAATTCAAGGTTGACGCGCTGCCACGTGAGGCCCGTTCCCTGCCCGAACGCGTCGCCCTCTGCGACGATTGTGCCTGCGATCGCCCCGGCTGCCGACGACTGCAGCCAGATATTCAGGAAGCCCTGGCCAGCGATCTCGACCTGCCGGACTGCCGGATTGCCGATGAGCTTGTCAGCCATTGCCTGCGCCAGTTCCTGCGCGGGGACGCCCGCCTTCTTGGCCATCAGGAAGGCGAGGGTTGAGGCGTAGTCACCGTGAGCAGGATTCCTGGGCCGCTCGACGCTCACCTGAATCGGCAGCACAGACTGATCTGCGCCCCGCTCAGTCAATACAACAGCGGCGGCAGTTCGGACAGCGTCGGCGAGCTCGCTAGGGGTCACACGGCAAGATGGTATTAGCCATCGGGTCGCCCCCGGTCGAGTGGGCCAGCGCAGGTCATCGGCACGGCGATTGCCTACGAGACCTGCTGCAGTATCGTCACAAGCTCGTCCGGCCGCAGCCCGTACCTGCGGCCGAGCGCGACGAGTTCGCGCGCCTTCGCCAGAACTGCACTTCGCTCCGGCGCCTGGCCGGTAACCGTCACGCCGCGCCCACGACGGAACTCGAGCAGCCCTTCATCTCGAAGGGCACGCAGCGCCCGGAACACCGTATTGGCGTTGACGCCGAGCACCGCTGCGAGGTCCCTGGCCGGGGGAAGGCGATCTCCTGGCCCGGCCTCGCCATCGGCAATTGCGCGCCGGATGGCAGCTGCCACCTGTTCATGCAGCGGAACCGGGCTGGAGAAGTCGACGTCGAGAGACGACGAGTTGGTGCTACTCACAATGGCATCATAGCCACAATGTCCCCATGACGCCACGTCACGGCCCATGCCGTTCGGGCATGACTCCACAACCACAACCAGGATGGGAACGGGGCCGACGGCCCGACTCGCCGTAGCCCTACGCCGCCGCGATCTGGGTCGCGCTAAAGACGGTCAGGCTGATCAAGCGCAGCGAACAGCAGTCCGCCGATCAGGGCCATGTTCTTGTGGAACTGAATCTGCTGCATCTTGCGGGCGGCCGGGTCCTCGACGTTCCAGTACGCGTGCCCGGCCAGGGTGGTGGGAATGAGCGAGCCGGCCAAGGCTAGGGCGGACAGCCGCGGAGCCCAGCCCAGCGCCAGCATCGCTCCGGCGACGACCTGCACGCCGGCGTTCGCGCGCACCACCAGTTCGTCATCCTCGGGTAGTGGCACCGCCTTGCGGACACCGGCCAGCACCGGAGCAGCCAGATCAACGCGCGCACCAGGCGCCTTCAGGGCATCGAAGCCGAGCAGGACATAGGTCGATCCAGTGAGTATGCGCGCGGCCGGGCGCAATGGCGCCAGCATGCGCAGGGTCGCGGTCATAGCGCCTCCATACCCAGTCCAGTAGCTTCGTCAGCAGGACTGTACGCGCTTGCCGGACGGCTGCGGCGAGAGCACCCACGCGTGTTGTATTCGGCGCTCGCCGGAGGCAACCGTTAAGGCGGTAGCAACCGGATCAACGTGGGCGGCGTCTAACCCCCACTTGATGGCAGGAGGCGCGCTATGAGGGTTCCGATCAGGGCGGCCTTGGTTCTGGCGACCGCCTCGACGACGGTGAGCCTCGCGGCCTGTGGGATCTTCGCAACGGCGCCGCCGACCAGTCGGCCGTCTGCACATTCGGGCGGCATCAAGCCGACATCGGTCATACCCGGTCCGCCAGCGGGCAGCCGGGCTGAAGCTGCTGCACTAGCCAGGCTGATGCTGTCCAGGCTGCGCTTGCCCGCGGGCGCGCGCCGCCTGCCGCAGAAGCCGGTGCCACCATTGCTGGCCGGGGGAGACGTCTATGCGGTCGGCCCTTCGGCATCGCTTGACACCTACGAGCTATTCAAGCTACCCGCCACGATGGACGACGCTATCGCCGCTCTGGCGGCGCACGTTCCGGTCGGCATGTATTTCGCAGGCGGCGGCCACGGGACCGGGCCAAACGGCGCGACGAGTGAAGTCGGGTTCATCGTCCGATCAGTCCCGGCAACTGTCGACTCTGGCCTGCTCGCGCTCACCGTCACGCCAGACCCATCCGGCGGGTCACTGCTGCGTGCTGACGCCCAGGTGATCTGGTACCCGCCACGCACGGCCGCCGAGTACATCGACCCGGCGCGTTATCACGCGCTGTCGATTACCTTGACGATCTTCAATCCCAAACTGCACACGATTCGCCGGGTCATCACGTCGCAGGCGGCAATCGCGCGACTCGCCGACGCCGTCAACCAGTCGCGGGCCGAGCCGCCGATCTTCTTCGGTTGTCCATCGGGCTTCGCCGTGTATCAGCTGGCATTCGCTGTCTCCCGGCAGAGCGCGCCGGCCGTTGTAGTCAGTACACCCAGCCCGCCTTGCGGAGGCGCGCAGATAAGCGTCGGCGGGCGAGCGCAGCCGCCGCTTCAGGATGCCCAGGCGATGATCGCCGTTGCTGACCAGCTAATCGGCGTAACTCCGCACCCCTAGAACAGGACTCCCGGGTTGAGCAGCCCGAGCGGATCGAACGCGGCTTTGATCGACCGCATGACCTCGATCTCGGCCGCGCCACGGGACAACCCAAGCCAGGGTGCCTTGGCTCGGCCGACGCCATGTTCGGAGCTGATCGAGCCGCCGAGGCTGGCTACCAGGGTCAGCACGGCCTCGCTGACAACCTCGGCGCCGCCGGTGGCCCCCAGAATGTTGACATGCAGATTCGCTTCCGCGAGATGACCGAAGATCACCACTTTCGCAGCTGGATCGATGGCGGCGACTACATGCGGCAGGCGCTCGACCAGCTCCGCGAGCCGGTCCATGGGCACTGACACGTCGAGTTTCACAGGCACGCCGACCGAGCTGATCGCCTCGGTGTGACCTTCGCGCAGCGCCCAGATCCGCGCCCGGTCGGCTGCGGATGAGCCTACGGTCGCATCGAGTACCTGCTCGGAATCTTCAAGCGCGGCCAGCAGGTCATCGAGCGGATCGGACTCGCCCGCTACCTCGACCAGGACGTACGCTCCTCCGGCCGCTTCCAGGGGCAATCCGACGCCGAGGTGCCGGGCCGTGAGCGCGAGACCAAGGTCGAAGCTGAGTTCGGCCGCGCTGATTCCAGGCAGCGATTCACGCAGACCCGCCAGCAACTCAACCGCTGCTGCGGTGTCGCGTACCGCTACCATCGCGACCGCCCGCTGCGGGTCGGCGGCGACCAGCCGGAGCCGGAGCCGGGTGATCACCGCCAGCGTTCCCTCTGACCCTGCCAGCAGGTGCCCGATGTCATATCCGGTGCTGTCCTTGGCCGGCGCGTCCAGCCGGGAGATGACGCGTCCGTCGATAAGCGCCGCTTCAACGCCTGCGACCTGCTCGCGCATGCTCCCGTGCCGGATTACCCGGATCCCGCCGGCGTTCGTCGCGACCATGCCGCCCACGGTTGCTGAGTCGCGCGCGGCGAGGTCGACGCCGAAGTCCAGGCCCGCCGCGCGTGCATGCGCTGTCAGCGCGGCCAGCGTCACGCCTGCACCGGTCGTGACCTGGCGGGAGACTCGCGACACCGGACCGAGTTCAGTCAGGCGGCTTGTGAGCAGCACCACTGGCGAGCCGTCGGTGGGCCGGGCAGCCGGGACTGAACCGCCAACCAGGCCCGTGTTGCCACCCTGAACCACGACCGGAATGCGCGCCTCGCAGCACGCCGCGAGCACGCGAGCGACCTCAGCGGTGGTGGCCGGCCGGACGACAGCTCGGGACGTGCCGGTGAATCGGCCCGTCCAGTCGGTCTCGTAGGAGGCGCGCAGATCGCGGTCGAGGAGAACGTGCTCGGAGCCGACCGCGGTCCGTAGTGCTTCCTCCAGCGTCAAGACAGGACCCGCAGCCGTACTGTCTCACTCATCTCCCTGAGCCTGGCCAGCACGGCGTCGGCGTAGTCGATCCCGATGTCCGTCAGGGCATATCCGAGTTCGCCGCGCGTGCCCAGCAGCTGTGCTTCGACGTTTACCTGGTGATCAGCAAGGACGGAGTTGATCGCAGCCATGACTCCCGGCACGTTCTGGTGCAGGTGCGCAAGGCGGTGGGTGCCCGGCGCGGGCGGGAGCGCCACTTGTGGCAGGTTCACCGACAAGGACGTCGTTCCCTCCCGGACGAAGTCGACGAGCTTGGCGCCTACGAATGCGCCAATGTCGGCCTGGGCCTCCTCGGTCGACCCGCCGATGTGCGGAGTCAGGATCACGTTGGGCAGGCCGCGCAGAACCGAAGTGAACTCCTCACCGGCCGACCGCGGCTCGTCGAGGAAGACGTCGACTGCCGCGCCAGCCAGGTGACCGGACAGCAGGTGCGTGCGCAGTGCCTCGTGATCGATCACAAAGCCGCGGCACAGGTTCAGGAAGAGGGCGCCCGGCCGCATCTGGCTGAACTCCTTCTCCCCGAACAGCGAGCTGTTGGACGGACGGCCGTCCACGTGCAACGAGACGATGTCGGAAATCTCGAGTAGCTCATCGAGGCTGACGCAGCGCCGAGCATTGCCCAACGCCAGCTTGTCGGCGGTGTCGTAAAAGACGACGCGCATCCCCAGCGCCTCGGCGACCACGGATAGCTGCGCCCCGATATTGCCGTAGCCGACGATTCCCAGCGTGCGGCCGCGGACCTCGTGCGCACCATGGGCAGATTTGTCCCACATGCCCGCGTGCATCGCCCGGTCCTTCTCGGTGAGTCGGCGGGTCATGGCGATGATCTCGGCGAGCGCCAGCTCGACAACGCTGCGGGTGTTGGAGTACGGAGCGTTGAAGACGGCAACACCGAGCGCCGAGGCTGCGCTCAGGTCGATCTGATCGGTACCGATGCAGAACGCCCCGACGGCTATCAGGTCGGGAGCCGCGGCTAGGGCTGCGGCCGTCAGCTGGGTCTTCGACCGGATTCCCAGCACCCTAACACCGGGCAAAGCCGCACAAAGATCCCGTTCGTCCAGGGCAGATCGCTGCTCGACGATCTCCAAGCCGGTCCCTTCGAGCAGCCGACGAGCTTCAGGGTGAACGTTCTCCAGTAGCAGCGCCTTCACCGGCCCTAGGTTACCTACCCGGCATGGCACTCCCGCCGGGCGCTGGTGGCGGCTGCGGTCCGGCCGACCTGGCAGGCTACGTCGGCGCTTCGCCGGGGCCGGGCGAGTGAACGCGCCTCGCCCGGCCCTGCGTGCGGCGACCAGCTCACAGCTGTGGCTCACAACCGGCAGTTCAGAGCTGAGCGGTAACCGCCTTGAGCAGCGCGCCGTAGAGGTCGCAAGGACCCTGGGCCATGACAGCATCGTCGGCTACATCAGCCGTCGGCGAGCGGACGGATGGACATAGATGGCCATCTCTGCCGAACCTGGTCAGCCACCAACGTGGCTCCGCAGGCACGCTAGCGAGCCGGACGGTACAAACTGTCCGCATGAGCAGATTCGGCACCAGCCGCCCCCGCGTCCCTAGCCCGACTCGATGAGCACAGTCACGCCGGTGAGCACAGTCACGCCAGCAACCGCGAGGCGCACGTTCCGCCGCGCCGAGCCGATCCACGGGATGATCTACTTCACGCCGCACGGGTCTGATGCGTACGCCGAGGTCGGCATCACTCATCAGCGCATGGCGTACTTCGCCTCGCGTTCGGCCGCCATGGGCCCGGTGTCGGCCGAGATCGTCGTCGCGACGTTCTTCAACTTCAACCCGGCGCTCATCCGCCACGTGGTCCCGGCAGCCTGGGATATCGCCTCGCCCGCGCAGATCCTGGCAGCGCGTCTGGCGGCGGTCGACCGATCGCTGCGCCAAGCCTGGGGGCACGACGTGGCCAGCCCGCAGGTACGCGAAGCAGCCGACCTCGCCCGCCGCGCCGCCGAGCGGGCATGCGACCGGCCGCAGGGCAGGCCGCTGTTCGCCGGGCATGCCACTCTCCCGTGGCCCAGCGCGCCGCACCTGGTGCTGTGGCACGCACAGACGCTTTTGCGCGAGTACCGCGGCGACGGCCACGTCGCGCTCCTGCTGACCGACGGCCTCGACGGCCTAGACGCCCTGATTACCCACGCCGCGACCGGGAGCATCGCAGCCGAGGCGCTGCGGACCAGCCGCGCGTGGAGCGAGGAGGAGTGGGCGGCCGGAGTTAACCACCTCCGCGAGCAGGGCTGGCTCGCGGATAGTCCGGAGCTCGCCCTCAGCACGACGGGTCAGCGGCGCCGCCAGTCGATCGAGGACCGCACCGACCAGCTGGCCTGCTATCCATACGAGGCGCTCGGCGAGGAAGGCTGCGCCCGGCTCAGCGAACTCGCCGGCTCGCTGTCCGCGGCCGTCATGGCGGCCGACCTCGGCTTTCCTGCCGTCCTCACTGCCCGGTATTCGTCGGCCAGCTGATACGGCCCGTGCCGCGATGACCGATCGGCGGACTCAGGTGGCGGCCTCGGAGACCAGATCCTGACAGGCGACACTGGACGTATGAGCGACGACGCCGGCGTAACTGAGCTGGCTAGCGAGATCGTGACAGGCCTGCTGGCCAGGTCACATCTGCTCGAGCCTGGGATGGTCCCGGACGTGATCACCGAGGCCGCCCGGCCGCTGGGAGTCCAGGCGGCGCGGATCTACCTTTCCGATCTCCAGCAGCGCTCGTTGCGGCTGCTGCCCAGCGCTGACGGGCAGCCGAGGGATGCGCTAGCCATCAACACCACGGTCGCAGGCCGGGCATATCGGACTATTCAAATACAGCAAAGTCAGGGAACGGGGCCGGAGTCGGTACGCCACCTCTGGATACCGCTCGTTGACGGCACCGAGCGCCTCGGCGTCATGGAGTTTGAGGCGACCGACGTCACCCCAGCCAAGATCGAGTGGTTCAAGGCGCTCGCGTCGCTGGCCGGACTCATGGTCGTGAGCAAGGCCGGCTACAGCGATACGTACGCCGAGACGCGCAGAACGCAGGAGATGGCGCTTCAGGCCGAGCTGGTCTGGGCCTTCCTGCCGCCCAGGACGTTCGCAACTGACCGGATCCTGGTGGCCGCGACGCTGGAGCCGGCCTACGCGCTCGGTGGTGACGCGTTCGACTACTCAATGCTGGGTGCCGACGACTTGTACGTGGCCATTTTCGACGCCGCCGGCCATGACCTGTCCTCGGGCCTGATGGCGGCCGTGACGATGGCGTCCTGCCGCAGCACCCGCCGAGCGGGCGGCACCCTTACCGAGATGGTGTCCCACGCCGACCATGCCATCACGGCCCAGTTCGGCGGCAACCGCTTCGTCACCGCTGTGCTCTGCCACCTAGACGTCGGCACCGGGGAATTCACGTGGGCTCCATGCGGGCACCCGCCACCGCTGCTCATCCGGCGTAACAAGGTAGTCAAGGAGCTTGACCGGCGTCAGCGGCTCCCGCTCGGCATGTCCGACGTCGACGCGATCTACCGGCGTAAGCGCGGCAATTCTCAGGAGACCGGCGCGTCTCAGGAGACCGGCGCGGACAGCGCCGCGGGCCTCGACGACATCGACGAGTCAGCGGCCATCCCGCTGCACACCGAGCGGCTCGAGGCGGGTGACCGCATCTTGCTCTACACCGACGGCATCACCGAAGGGCGCGCCGCCGACGGCAGCCAGTTCGGGGTCGAGCGCCTCATCGACTTCATCATCCGGCACAGCCATGACGGGACTCCGGCACCTGAGATGATCCGCCGGCTGCACCATGCGATCAGCGACTACCAGCATGGCAGGCTTATCGACGACGCCACGATCGTCATGCTCGAGTGGATGCCCGATGACGCGCAGAAGCGGCTTACGCCGTAGGCCGGCCCTGGCGGCGCTCGCGCTGCGGCGCGACTGTGTACTTCGGATCGCGAGCGGAGATTCGGCCGGCTTCGAAGATCCCGAAGCGGGTGAATGCGGAGGCCGCCATCAGGGCCGCGCCACTCAGCCGGGCCGCTATCCGGTTCCGGCTGCCAAGGACCGTGCCCGCTAGGCCGGCCGCGGCCATCATCTCCGCAGCCTCCATCAGCTTGCCGGCGCGGCCGCGCTGATACGGCTCGGCCGCGGCGCCCATGTGGCGCAGCAGCACGCTCTTGGCAGTGAGCTCGCCCACGCTCCCGAGGACGGCGAGCCGGGCGGCTTGCGCGGCAAGGTCCGGGCGGACGGCCACCATCCCGAAGCCGCCGGCCGCCATCGCGGCGGATCCGACGAAGAGGAACGGCAGCTCACGGTAGGCCCCGTGCCACGCTGGCGCTGCGGTATCCCCCACCAGAACTGACGTGTAGGACGCCACCGCCGGGCCGAGCACGGCGGCCGCGATCGTGGCCGCCATCCCGGCCCGCGGCAGCTTCCTTGTCGCAGCGCACGCGGCAGCTGCCAGCGCGGCCGGGGTGTAGGCGGACAAGATCCATGTGCCGACGCTCATCGGTGAGGTCACCTTGAGGACCCGGAGCATGTTGACGAACCTGGTGGGCCGCCCGAGGTCGTGAACCAGCGCTCCCATCGACAGGCTGATCGCGCCGGCGGCTCCGCATTTCGCCGCGCGCGCCAGTTCCTGGTGACCGGTGAGCTGCGCGCCAGCGGCGAGCACCGACGAGGCGCCTGCCAGCCCCCCGAGGAACAGGTAACTGGGGATGTCCGGCCCCCACACAGTTTCCTTGACCACAGGCAGCCCGTAATACGACCTGAACTCGGCTTCCGGCACCATCTCGCCACCGCGGTTGCTGCCGCCGCGGTTGTTGCCACCGCGGTTGTTGCCACCGTCCCGTCGGCGCCGGTCGCTGGTCGTGCCGGTCATCGGCGGCCCGCCAGGCATGCCACCGCGACGGCCGCGACAAGGCTGCCCGCTGCGACCGCCGCGCGCCGCCACATGCTGGGCAGGTCACGGGTCGTGACCACCGGGTCGGGCGGCAGGCCGTAGACCTCTGGGTCGTCAAGCAGCAGGAACATCGCCCCTGCACCGCCGATGCCGTCAGCGGGGTCAGCGCCGTATAGCTGCGCCTCGGGATGACCGGTGTCATGCAGGTCGGCCACCCGCCGCTCGGCGCGGTCGCGCAGCTCTTCCAGAGGCCCGAACTGGATGGACTCCGTCGGGCACGCCTTCGCACAGGCCGGCGTCAGGCCGTCACCCAGCCGGTCGTAGCACAGCGTGCACTTGTGGGCGCCGCCGTCGATCTCGCTGCGGCCGATCACGCCGAACGGGCACGCCGACACGCAGTAGCCGCAGCCGTTGCAGATGTCGTCCTGGACGACCACCGTGCCGAACTCGGTGCGCATGAGCGCGCCAGTCGGGCATACGTCCAGGCAGCCTGCCTCGGAGCAGTGCTTGCACACGTTGCTGGCCATCAGCCAGCGGACGCCGCCGTCGTCGCTGTCCGCGCCATGGGGCGCGGGCACCGTCTGCTCGATGAACGCCACGTGCCGCCAGCTGGAGGCACTGAGTTCCGCGGTGTTGTCGTAGGACATGCCCGTCAGCAGGAGCCCGTCCTCGGGTACCGCGTTCCACTCCTTGCAGGCCACTTCGCAGGCCTTGCAGCCGATGCACACCGAGGTGTCGGTGAAGAATCCCATGCGCGGCGGGTGATCCACGTAACCGGCCCGAGCGGCCGGGTCGAGAGCCAGGTCATTCGGGCCCGTTCCCAGATCGAAGATTTTGATCACGTCCTGCGCCGGCGCCGCATCCATCTAAATCTCCGTTCCGGTCTCGTCGGTGATGCCCGCGCGCTCCTGGTAGCTCCGGACCAGCTCTCGCAGGCCAGGCCCGCGGGGCCGGCGGCCCGGCCGGATGTCGCAGGCCATGGCCTTGACCTCCTGGATGTGCACGTTCGGATCCAGCGACAGGTGGGCCAGCTCGTTGGCGGCATCCCCGGCCGTGTAGCCGTTCGGGCCCCAATGCCACGGCAGTCCGACCTGGTGCAGCGTGCGGCCCTGTACGCGCAGGGGGCGCATTCGCTCCGTGACCAGCACGCGGGCCTCGATCGCCGAGCGAGCCGTGACGATCGTCGCCCAGCCGAGGTGCTCGAGGCGGCGCTCGGCGGCGAGCTCGGGCGAGACCTCGCAGAAGAACGCGGGCTGAAGCTCGGACAGGTACGGCAGGAACCGCGACATGCCGCCCGCCGTGTGGTGCTCGGTGAGCCGGTAGGTCGTCGTCACGTACGGGAACGCGCCCGCCCCCGGCTCGGCGCCGCTGGGCTGGAATCGGTCGTGCGGGTGCTTGATGATCTGCCGGACCGGGTTGTGCTGCTGCCCGTACACAACGTTGCGGACCGGGGACTCCTGCGGCTCGTAGTGCGCTGGCATCGGCCCGTCTACGAGCCCGGCGGGCGCGAACAGCCACGCCTTCCCGTCGGCCTGCATGATGAACGGATCTATGCCCGAGATCGCAGCGACGCCCGTCGCGTCCGCGGGCGGCCGGTAGGACGGTGGCCGGTCGGCGACGAAGTCCGGCACATCCTCGCCCGTCCACTTGCCCTCGCTTTCGTCCCACCAGACCAGGGCCTTGCGGTCGCTCCACGGCTTGCCGTCAGGATCGGCCGATGCCCGGTTGTAGAGCACTCGGCGGTTCGCTGGCCAGGCCCAGCCCCATTCCGGTGCTACCCACGTCTGCTGCGGCCACGGCGTGCGGCGGGCCGACTGGTTGACCCCGTTAGCCCGGACGCCGCAGTAGATCCAGCAGCCGCAGGATGTTGACCCGTCGGCGGCCAGCTGCGTGTAGGCCGACAACGGTTCCCCGTTCGCGTCGCGGCCGTTGATCTCGGCCAGGACCGCGTCGGCGTCCGGGTCGACGTCGGCGTCCGGGTCGGCGGGCGGCCTGGTCGTCGAGTAATCCCAGGTGAGGTCCAGAATCGGGCGGTCCATCTCGCTCGTCGAGGCCGCCAGCTTGGCCCTGATGCGTCGCCCTAGGTTGTAGGTGAACTGCAAGTCGCTGCGAGCGTCGCCCGCTGGCTCGACTGCCTGGTGGTGCCACTGCAGCAGGCGCTGGGTGTTGGTGAAGCTGCCGGATTTCTCCGTGTGGGCGGCCGCGGGCAGGAAGAACACCTCCGTGCCGATGTCCTCGGTGCGCAGCTCGCCGGACTGGATTTCCGGGCCGTTCTTCCAGCAGGTCGCGCTCTCGATCATGACGAGGTCCCGGACGACCAGCCAGTCAAGATTCGCCAGGCCTTCTCGTTGCATCCGAGCATTGGCGGAGCCGACGGCAGGATTCTGCCCGAACAGGAAGTAACCCTTGCAGATGCCCTGTATCTGGGCGACGACCGTGTCGTAGGTGCTGTGACTGCCGGTCAGGCGTGGCAAGTAGTCGTAGCAGAAGTCGTTGTCCGCGGTGGCCGCGTCGCCCCACCATGCCTTGAGCAGGCTGACCAGGTAATCGCGGGTGTTGGCCCAGAATCCGTTCTGCACCGACTCGGCCCGTACATAGGCGTCGAGGTCTTCGTTCCCGTCCGCATACGGCATCGGCAGGTAGCCGGGCAGCAGGTCAAACAGCGTCGGGATGTCCGTGGAGCCCTGGATCGAGGCGTGTCCGCGCAGAGCCAGGACGCCGCCGCCTGGCCTGCCCATGTTGCCGAGCAGCGCCTGCAGAATGGCCGCCGTGCGGATGTACTGCACGCCGACCGTGTGCTGGGTCCAGCCCAGGCTGTAGACGAACGCGGTCGTTCGGTCCCGTCCTGAGTTCTCCGTGATCAGGCGGCACACTTCCGAGAGCTTGGCCGGGGTGATCCCGCTGACCTGCTCGACCAGCTCGGGAGTGTACCGGGCGAAGTGCCGCTTCAGGATCTGGAACACGCAGCGCGGATGCTGCAGGGTCTCGTCGGTGTCCGGCCTGGGGTTAGCGGCCGCGCCGCCCGAGCCGTGCGACTCGCCGCGCGCCGCCCGCCGCAGGTTCCCGCGGATGGCCCGGCGCTTGGCGTCGGCGGGTCCTTGGCCGTTGCCGTCGGCGGGTCCTTGGCCGTTGCCGTCGGCGGGTCCTTGGCCGTTGCCGTCGGCGGGTCCTTGGCCGTTGCCGTCGGCGGGTCCTTGGCCGTTATCGCCCTCGGGTGCCTTCCGTTCGCCGCTGGCCGCCTGGACTTCCTCGCCCTGGTATCGCCAGGTCTCGAAGTCGTAGTACCTGCCCTCGGTGTTCAGGCCGGAGAACACGCCGTCGAGATCCTCGGTGTCTGCGAACTCGTCAGTGATGATCGTGGCGGCGTTGGTGTAGGCGAGCACGTAGTCACGGAAGTACTTCTCGTTCTGGAGCACGTAGTTGATCAGCCCGCCGACGAACGCGATGTCGGCCCCGGCGCGGATCGGCACGTGCATATCCGCGTGCGCGCTGGTCCGGGTGAACCGCGGGTCGACGTGGATCACCGTGGCACCGCGCGCCTTGGCCTCCATTACCCACTGAAAGCCGACCGGGTGGCACTCGGCCATGTTCGAGCCTTCGATGAGGATGCAGTCGGAGTTGACGAGATCGCGCGGGAAGTTTGTGGCGCCGCCGCGGCCGAAGCTAGTCCCCAGACCGGGGACGGTCGCGGAGTGTCATATCCGGGCCTGGTTCTCGATCTGGATGGCGCCGAGCGCGGTGAACAGCTTCTTGATGAGGTAATTTTCTTCGTTGTCCAGGGTTGCGCCGCCAAGGCTCGCGAAGCCGAGGGTCCGGCGGGTCCGCGCGCCCTCGACCTCCTCCTGCCAGCCGGCTCGCCGTGCCGTGATCACGCGGTCGGCGATCATGTCCATCGCCGTGTCGAGGTCCAGGTCTTCCCACTCGGTGCCATGCGGACGCCGGTAGCGCACCCGGTACTCGCGGGCGGGGCCGGTCGTCAGCTGGAGGCTCGCCGAGCCTTTCGGGCAGAGCCGCCCCCGGCTAACCGGTGAGTCCGGGTCACCTTCGATCTGCGTGACCTTCTCGTTTTGCACGTAGACCTGCTGGCCGCAGCCGACGGCGCAATACGGGCAGACCGACTTGACGAGCTTGTCAGCAGTGGCGATGCGAGGCGTTAGTGCTTCGGTTCGCTTGCTCCTGACAGCCGCGCCCAGGCCAAACCTGTCACTCTTGGTGAGCTGACGGTAAGCCGGCCACGACTCAACCCAACGGCGTGCGCCCATCGCGACATCCCCCGGTCACGAAGTCCCCCGACCCGGGTACGATACCCAGCGCCGCGGCTTGGACACCCGGGACAGTGCTCGAGGCTGGTCAGCACGGTTTGGTCAGCACGGTTTGGTCAGCACGTCTGGTCAGCACGGTCTGGTCAGCAGGGTCTGGTCAGCAGGGTCTGGTCAGCAGGGCGGGACCGCGCGGAATGGCGTCGCCCCGGCGCTGAGCGGCCCCTCGATGCCCCCGAGCGTGACGCCATCGTCCAGCTGATACACCAGCACGTAGAGCCGCGGATCGGCTGGCGAGCCCGGCAGGTCGGGCGCGACGATCGTGAGGTTCCCGCTATTGTCGGCGGTCGCTTCGGCCCAGTCGCTCGGCGTGACGAACTGGCCGCCGCACAGGTCGCCGAGCAGGCCATACCGCTGTCCAGGCTGCCCATGCCCGCGAATGTAGAGCCAGAGCGTCGGCGCGGCGCCCGGCCGGGCGCTGACAGCGGCGGCGAACACGGAGAACGAGGCGCGCGGCCCATCGGGGAACGTGTGAAACGCGGTCGCGGACGCTATCGGGATGACTTGAGCCCGTTGGGCGCCAGCCCGTTGCGGGGCCGTTCGCTGCACCGTGTGTAGTGCCGCTCGCAACGCATCGATCGTGGAGTCGCGCTGAGACGTCAGCAGGGCTAGGCGCGCCACGACGACGATCAAGCAGAGGACGAGGACTAACCAGGCCCACCGACCGCCATGGCGCGGCCGGTTGCTCCGGCCGAATGAGACGATCTCCGGCTGCTTGTCCATGACACCTCACTCGGGAGCGGCCCGTTGGAACGACTGGGCGGCCCCCAGCACGAGTGTGTCATGGGCAGAACGGGCACAGTGTCGGTCATCGGCTGTCGATCATTTGGCTGTCGGTCGCCGGCAGTCGGGTCATCGGCTGTCGGTCGCCGGCAGTCGGTCATCGGCTAGGCGGCGCTGACGGCTGGAGCGGCAGGCAGTCCGGATAGGAAGGAGCCTGGGTACGGCAACCGAGCTCATACTTCTGGGGACAGCCGGCGCGCCCCTGCCGGTCGCCGGCCGCGGCGGAATCTGCTCGGCGCTCCGCGTGGACCAGCGCATTTTCCTCATCGACTGCGGTCGGGGATCGCCGTCCGCATTCGCGAACGCCGGCCTGGACTTCGCACGCCTGGAAGCTGTGTTCCTCAGCCATCTGCATGTCGACCACGCCGGCGACTTGCCCGGCATGCTTCTGTACCCCTGGGGAATCCGCGCGGACTCGAGTGGCCCGCTACCGCCAATCCGCGTCTACGGGCCGTCGCGGCCGGCGACGGTGCCGATAGGCGATGCGACCTTCCATCGCCAGACCACGATCCGACCGGACCTGCCGGCGCCCGGAACTGCTGACCTGGTCGACGGCATCGTCACCTCCTACGCCTACCACCTGAACGTCATGCCGCTCGACGCCGTGATGCCGGACGCGGGCGCGCTGGTCCGGGGTATCGACATTGTCTTCCCGGCGCGGACTGGCGGCAGTGCTGCAGCTGTCGTTTCGCCTCTCGTTGTGACGGTCGTTGCTGACGACGGGGCTGTTCGCGTCACAGCCGTCGAAGTGCGACACGGGCATGCGATGCCGGCCCTGGCCTTTCGGTTCGACACCATTGACGCCTCGATCGTGTTCTCCGGCGATACCACCGTGAGCGAGGACCTCATCGCCCTCGCGCAGGGTGCCGACGTTCTCGTTCACCACGTTGCCGATCTCGGCTACATGCAGCGACACGGCACCACAGGACCGGAACTCGAGCGGCTGGCTGGGCTGCACACCGACGTCAGTCAGGTAGGCGCCGTCGCCGAACGGGCTGGAGTTCGCGAGCTGATCCTGACCCACTACCTGCCGGCTCAGCCCGAAGCGATCTCGCTTGCAGAGTGGGCCGAGCGCGCCGGACGGGGCTTCAGCGGCACGACCACCGCCGGTACGGACGGCATGCGCCGGGTGCTCCACCGCAGCAGCTAGTTGCGCCGCCCCTTCGAGTGCACGAGTGCGGTTGCTTCCGGCTGCTATGTCCGTGTGGTGACCGGCGCCGGCTGGCCGTAGGCCGCCAGGAAGCCCTGACGCCAACTGGGGTAGCGCAGCGTCCAGCCGAGTTCCGCCTTGGCCTTCGCGTTGGAGGCGCCCCGCGACTCGGTTGCCATTACAACCATGCCCTCGCCTGCGACCAGCTTCGCGATCCAGCCCGGAAGGTGCCGGGGTGGCTTGGCGCCGAGTACGCGCGCGAGCTCTGGCAGCCATTCGCTCATCGGCGCCGGCTCGTCGTCCACGACGTTATAGAGACCGGGGCCCTCGTGCCCGAGTGCGAGCACAGTGGCAGCGGCGGCGTCATCGAGGTGAATGAACGAGGAGACGCCGCTGCCGTCGCCGACGATCGGATAGAACCGCCTCCGCACGAGCGCGACCAGCCCATCGTCGGATGCGCCATAAAAGCCGCCGTAGCGAAGCGCTATCCCCCCTGCACTCGTGACGGCCTCGTCGAGGTGCCGCATCGCGGCGTTGGTCTCCCGCGCAGCTTCGGGCGGAGTGGGGTCGAGGGGATCGTCCTCGGTCTTGACCGGCCCGCCTGTCCGCGCGTAACGGTAGCTGGCAAAGCTCTGCGCGACGAACCGCCCCACGCCCGCCTCCCGCGCAGCGGCCAGCAGCGCGTCGGTGCCTTCGGTCCGGAGTCGGTTGGTTGGCGCGAAGGTCCGGTCGAGGCTCCTGGAGAATCGGACGTTCGCCAGGGCAGTTGCCTGGTGGACGATCGCCTCAGGCTTGGTCTCGAGCACTACCTTGCGGACAGCGCTCGGGTCGAGCGCGTCGAGCGCTTCCGGCTTCGCGCCAAGGGTCCGCAGCCGGTCGGCGCCGGCCGCCGACTTGAAGGTGCCGATCACCTCGTGACCGTGTTCGATGAGCTGCGGCACAAGCCGGCTCCCGATGGCGCCGCTCGCACCCACGACTAGGACTCGCATCGCCTGCTCCTTCTCCCCATGCCCCACTGGCATCCCTGACCAGTCACATCGGTCATGCCCAGGGGGTCATACCCATTGACCCCTAGCAGCGAGAGGATGTGACAGATGGACGACAGCGAGTGGCTGGCGGAGCGCTTCGAGGAGCACCGGACTCACCTGCGGGCTGTTGCCTATCGGATGCTCGGCTCGCTCGCTGATGCCGACGATGCAGTTCAGGACACCTGGCTGCGGCTGAGCCGGGCCGGGGCTGACGACGTCGAGAATCTCGGCGGGTGGCTGACTACGATCGTCGCCCGCGTCAGCCTGAACATGCTGCGGTCGCGCCATACCCGCCGCGAGGAATCTCTCGAGGTCCGCCTGCCTGACCCCGTGGTCAGCGCGGAGGACGGCCCACAGCCGGAGGAGGAGGCCGTGCTGGCCGACTCGGTCGGCCTCGCACTCCAGGTCGTCCTCGATACCCTGCCCCCGGCCGAACGGCTGGCGTTTGTGCTCCATGACATGTTCGACCTGCCGTTCGACGAGATTGCACATGTAGTCGGCCGTACCCCAGTGGCGGCCAGGCAGCTGGCCAGCCGGGCGCGTCGCCGGGTGCACGGGGCCGATACGCGGGCACCAGATCGTGACGTTTCCCGCCAGCGAGAAGTAGTCGACGCGTTTTTCCTCGCCGCGCGCGCCGGCGACTTCGATGCCCTTGTCGCCGTCCTGGATCCCGCCGTTGTGGTGCGGATCGACGGCGGGCGGAGGCTGGCATCCGCCTCGATGACCGTCACGGGCGCGCCCGCAGTGGCCCGCCAGGCACTCACAGGGCTCACTTCGATTATGCGAGTCGCGGTCCTGCATCCCGCGCTCGTGAACGGCGCAGCCGGCGTAATTGTCACTGTGCACGGACGACCCGTGACCGTGATGGGCTTTAGTATCTCCGCAGGCAAGATCGTGGCGATCGATTCGATTGCCGACCCGGACCGCGTTCCCGCGATCGCAGCGGCATTCGGTCCGATGCCGTGACTACCAGTGGCCCCAGGCCAGGCTCGGAGCCGGCAGCTCAGGCGGTGTGCGGAAGGCCGGGGGCGACTTGAGGTCTAGGGCCGCGAGCGGTGCCGTCGCCGCTGCGTCGCGGCACGTCAGGGCCGGCAGGTTCCACTTCTCCTCGACGAGTTTCAGCACCGACGTGTGGTCGAAGACCTCTGAGAGCACGCAGTCCGGACGGGCATACGGCGAGACGATCACGGCCGGCACCCGGAAGCCATACGTGTCGTACTTGAGCGGCTCGCAGACGAGGCCCTGCGCGTGTTTGACGTAGCCGGGGAACAGCGGCTTGAGGATGCTGCGCAGCCAGGACGGATGCGCGACCAGGCTGCGGCCCGGAACGTCGTCTGGCGGCTCGGCGGCCGGCGGGGCCACGTGATCGTAGTAGCCGCCGTTCTCGTCATACGTCCAGATCAGCAGCGTGTCCGCCCAGCCCTTGCCGCGCATCACGCGGTGGATGACCTCGGCGGCAAAACTCTCGCCCTTGCGAATGTCCTGCGGATTCTCCTCGGAGTACTCGCCGAAGTCTGGGTCGACGATGCAGAAGTCCGGCAGGGCGCCGGCTTCGGCATCGTCAAAGAAATCATCGATGCCACGGATATGCAGCATGTACTTGGCCAGGCCGAGCGGGTACAGACTCGCCGTGCACATCAGGTCCCGCTTGACGCCGCTCCTCGCGCGCCGGAGCGGCCGGCCAAGCACGCGCACGTGGTGGCTAGACCGGCGGCGCCGGTAGTGCCAGTAGCGCTTGAACTGGGACTGATCGCCGGCGTCCGGGCGGTAGTTGACCCAGGACTTGCCGTACTTGGTTAGCAAGTCCAGGATCGTGCCGGCCGGCGGGTTGTCGAGGATGTTGATGGCAAGGTCATCCATCAGCCCGTGCGCGGTTCCGGCCAGCAAGAATCGGCGGTTCGGGAACGTTGGCCCGAGGCACGAGCTGAACCAGCGATCTGCCAGCGGGAACGTGCGGGCGAGGCCGTGATAGAACGGTAGGTCCGCGGCCGTCCAGTAGCCCATGGCCACCGTGTTGTCGGCAGCCGAGTCTTCGTGTTGGGTGGCGGTGACGAAGCCGTTCATTTTGCCGTCGGCGAACTGCGTGTGTGCCGCGGTCCAGCTCTGGCTTGGCACGCCTGACTGCTGAATGGTCGAAGGCAGGTGGTGCGCGCGGACCGGCTGGCCCGCGGCGTCCGGGTTCTCGGCGTCTGGCTGCCCGTCCGCGCCGAGCGGCAGCCCGTCGCCGCGCCCGAGCGTGCCCAGGTAGTTGTCGAACGAGTGGTTCTCCATCATCAGGACCACGATGTGCTTGATCTGCGGTAGGCGGTCGGTCCCGGCTGGTAGCGACGGATCCGGGCGCTGGCCGGGCTGGGCCCGGTCCATCCGCTGGCTGCGCCGACGCAGGCCTTCTCGCTCGACGCCTTCCCATACGGCCGTGCCGCGCATGCCTAACCTGCCTTTCGATCCCGCGGCGCACTTGTTCCCATACGCATGCGCACGGTCGCGTGCCCGCGTGCGAAGACGATGTTCAGGGCGATCACCACTATGCCTGCGCAGCCGCCGCTAGCGCGACTCCGATGCCGGCTACCAGCGTCATGCCTTCCTCACCGGTCTTGACCCACCGCGGGCAGCCTAGGTGCCCAGAAACATAGCTCACAAACGCCGCCCTGGCGCTCCCGTCGAGCGACAGCACGCGCGCCGCGGAGTCTGCTTCCAGTCCCGGAAATGTCAGTACCGTTCGATACTATGAGCGAAAGTCAGTCGCTGGGCAGGGGAGGTGGTGAGGCAGATGAGCGAGTTCGGGGTCACCGGCGACGGCGAGCTGGACCTGGGACTCGGCCAGCCGGCCCGGCCGGCCGCCAGGCCGCCGCGCGGCGGGACCGCAGCCGCGGCCGCTGCGGCCGCTGCCGCCGCGCCGCCGGCCGGTGACGTCTCCTGCGATGACGGGGCTGACTCGGGCTGGGAGCCCGGCGATTACGACCCGGAGACCGGCCCGGATGATTATGAGGCGTGGCTGGCGGGGCTGCCGGCCGGGGTGCGGGCTGATTTCCTGGCCGGGCCGTGGACGGGCGGAGGCGAGTCGATCCCGGCGGGGTTCCTGCACCACGTCCGGCACGGCCCGGCCGGGGCGGGGTTTTCGGCGGGCGGGGTGCTGGACGGCTTGGCGCCGGGTCCGTGGCTGGCCGAGGCCCTCACCGCCGCCACGACGGCGGCGGCACGAAGCGGGCACGGGGGGCTGGGGGAGTCGGAGCTGATCGGGGTGCTGTGCGGGTGGCGGCGGATATCGGCGTGGGCGGCGGCGGGGGAGGCCGCCGCGGTGCTGACGCTGGCCCGCCGCCGCGCCGGGCAGGCCGCCGCGCCGGGCCGGGCGCACCTGGCCGACCATGTGGGTGATGAGGTCGCGGCGGCGCTGACGCTGACGGGCCGGTCGGCGGCCCGGCTGCTGGATGTCGCGTCCGCCCTCGGGCGGCTGCCGGACGTCGCCGCGGCGCTGCGGGGCGGGGGGATCGACTGGGCGAAGGCGTGCGTGTTCGCCGACGAGCTCGCCGTCCTCGACGACAATGAGGTCGCCGCGGGGATTGCGGCCCGGCTGGCGGGCCGGGCCGGGGCCGGGGGGTGGACCACCGGGCAGCTGCGGGCCGGGCTGCGCCGGGCGGTGCTGGCCGCTGACCCGGACGCCGCCGCCCGCCGCCGGGCGCAGGCGCGGACGGATGCTGAGGTGCGGGCGTGGGATGAGGCGTCCGGCAACGCGGCCATCGCGGGGCGGGAGCTGCCGCCGGCGGAGGTGTTAGCCGCTGACGCCCGGCTCACCGCCCTCGCGAAGTGGCTGCAGCGCCGCGGCGCGGCGGGCACGGTCAGCCAGCTCCGCGCCGCCGTCTACCTCGCCCTGCTCGCCGGCCGGCCCGTCACCACCCTCCTCGACAACCCCGCCGCCATTGCAGCAGCCGCCGCCAGCACCCGGCCGCCCGCCACGCCGACACCGCCGCCGGCGACGCGGCCGCTGCCGAAGCTGCCGAAGCTGCCGCCGCTGGCGACACAGCCGCCGAAGACGGAACCGCCGAGAACGCCGCCCGCGACGCCAGCGCCGCCACCTGCGCCGCGGCTGACGATGACACGGCTGCCGCGGAGAACGCCACCGCAGACGCCGCTTGCGTGACCGGCGCGGCCGGGCCTGACGCGGCCGCTGCGGATGCGGCCGCCGCGGACGATGTGCCAGGGCGGGATGCGGCGGGGTGGCCGGCGGTGTCGGGCACGATCCACCTGACGATGCCGCTGTCGGCGTATGCGGGCGGCGGCGAGCCCGGCGAGGTCGCCGGCCACGGCCCGGTCGACGCGGCCACCAGCCGCGACCTCGCCGCGATGCTCGCCCGCAGCACGAAGACCCGGTGGTGCCTCACCCTCACCGGCCCCGACGGCCGCGCCGCCGGGCACGCCTGCGCCCGCCGCGGCCCGGCCGCCGGCGAGCCGGTGATCAGGTGGGCGGCGGGCCTGCGGGCCCGGCTGCAGATGCTGGAGACCGGGACCTGCGGCCACCCCCGCCAGTCACCCGGCTACCAAGCCGCCGGACTCGCTGCGGCACCTCATCGGGGTAAGGCAGCGGACCTGCTCCCACCCCGGCTGCCGCCGCCCCGCCGCCCGCTGCGACCTCGACCCACACCGTCCCCTACGGCCACGGCGGCCGGACCTGCGAATGCAATGATTGAACTCCTTAGTGGGCACTTGCAGCTCCTGCCTCTCGGTTACGTCTCCTGATTGCCCAGTCGGCTGCACCCGGCCCCAATCGTGTCGGGTGCAGCCTCAGGGCCGTCAGTCGAGGTATTCGGCCCTGAGCAGCCGGAGCCGGTCCAGGTGCTCGGTCATGACGGTGATCCGCTCATCAGCGGCCTCACGGACACTGATGTCGCCGCGATCGCAGTCGGCGCGGATACGGCCGAGCTGGTCGTCTAAGACGGCGGTCGCCTCGGCGACAAGCGCAAGATAGGTCTGGACGCGATCCGGGTCATTCGAGATGGTTGGCACAGGTCCCTCCACGGGGGATCTAGGGCCGGGATCACGGTGTTCCACCACCGCCCGGCCCGCTGGTCTTCCTGGATGAACTACAGCGGGAGTGTCTCTGGCCCCACCTCCTCAATGACCTCGCCAGTGGCCAGCCAAAATCAGCGAACAAGAACCGATGACACGGCGGCCCCGCCTCGAAACACATCAGCACCAGTGCCTCGGCATCATGCTCGCGGGCGATCGCCTCCAGCGCCCTGGCGATCCGGCGAACCCCGACGGCCTCCAGCCTCGCCACGTAGGCCGCAGCGAACTCGGCGCCAGTCAGCTTGAACAAGCCCGCCGACAGGCGCCAGCAGCCATGCTCGGGGCCATTCAGCGGCCTCGGGTATCCACTTCGGCAATCCGAGACTGGTCACGACGGGCTGGCCGTACTCAAGCTTGAATGCCCTGTAAGAGCACGTATATAGCTTGGTCAATTGCAGCTCCTGGGCCATTCGGGGATGTCCCCTAATTGTCCCAGGTACAGCGTTTCTGGGCCATTATTGGCAATTCCGTTAAACGGCGGCAGTTAACCTGTGCGGCATGCTCAGCACGACCGAATACGTCTTTGTCTCCGCGCTCACGTCAGCCGTTGTCGTCCTCGGCATCGAATGGCTCGCCAACCCCAGCCTCGACGCCCGCAAAGAACGGATCCTCGCCGCCAGACGCGAACGCTGCCGCTTCGGCGACCGGCTCCAGCAGATCCTTGTCACCGCCGCCGTGTGGAAAGACACCGGAATGCCAGCCGGCCTCTCCCTGAGCAGAGGCGCCTGCTGGTAGCTGACCCGCCAGCGCCTACACCTGGTCGCAGGTGCTGCAGGAACCGACCACGAACGCGAACCCGTACGGCGGCTGCGCGATCTGGATTGGGCTGCCGCCGACCGCCGCGTCGACGCCATATAGCCCCCTCACGGTTGCTGGCTGCACCAGTATCCCCTGATCTACTCCGGTCCGAGTAGTTTGGTTGCTTCGTCGAGCGTCCCGTTCATTAGCGCAGCGAGATACCCCGCGACGTCAACGCGATGGCCTCGGTTGTCGGTCTGCTTCGGGGTGGCCCAGCGGGCGGCGCCGGGCTCGTGGCGCAGCCGCTCGTTCTCGCAGTCTCTGCAGTAGCTGCCGCGGCCCTCGATGCGCCGCTTGTCAGGGACGAAGTCCGTGAGGGGCCTTACCAGCCCGCAGCGTCCCTTGCACATCTTGGCGGGCACAGCGTCCACAGCCGGACCTCATTTCCGGTCAGGGCCGGGTAGCGACGTCTCACCGTCTTCCGGCCTTTTACTTACAGCGATCGTATCGTCGCCCACCGTCACCAGGGAGGGTAAAGGCCCCACAGGTCCAGCTAGTCCCGGCGGGGCCCAAGGCTCCGGAAAGATCCCCTAACCGGCGCCTTTCGCAGCGAGAGAGTTACGGATCGCCGTGCCGTCTATGTCCCGACTTGGCTCACGATCTTGGACTTGTCGCAAGCTAGTTGCGCTGACCTGCGGGTTCGCGGCTGGTGAACGGCGAAGTTGCGCACTCATATGAAGCGCCTCGTCAAGGCTTTGCAGTGCCTGTGCCTGGCTGGTGATGTTTTCTGCCTTCTGATCCTGTATCTGGGCGGGTTGCCAGGGCATCCTGTGCTGAGCCCTGATAGCTGCCGGTGTGCGGGGCCGGCTGGTCCGGGTCAAGGGGCGCGGAGCGCTCGGCGGAGGCGACGCCGGAAGGCGTCCTTGAGGCGGTGCGGCCGGCCCTCGATGATGGCGGCGGCCAGGGCTCTCATGGGGGGTGCCGGAGGGCGGGGCGGCGGGCGCGGCGGGTGGGGGTGGCCTGCCGGGGCGGCGTCGTGGCCGTGGCCACTGCCACTCTCATATACGCGAGTCGGGATCGCAGATCGGTTATTCGCAGGATGGTGCCCCTGACTAAACACGAGTGTCGCGGATGCGTTCATAGTGCGCACGGGGATCGTTCCTGCGGCGGCGAGCGTCCCGGCAGGCCACCAGCTCGGGGGGAGGGGGTTATCAGCTGGTCATCTCGGCCCAGACGAAGCCGGCGAGCTCGCGGGCCATCGCGGTGACCGCGACCGCGGCGGGCTTGCCGCGGGCGGTCATCGTCTTGTAGCGGATGTGCAGTCGCCGCTGCGCCTGCCAGGAGCGGGCCAGGGTGTCCGGGGCCGCGTCGTGCTGGCGGCGGCGCAAGGTGACGCCGATCGCCGGCTGGAACCGGTAGGACCAGGCCGCCTCGGTCAGCGCCGTGCGCACGGGCACCGAGCCCGCCTTGGTGATCGAGCCGCGGCGGGTCTTATCGCCGCTGGAATACTCGGCGGGCACCAGGCCGGTGAAGCACATGAACGCCCGCGCGGAGGGGAACCGCCGCCAGTCGCCGACCTCGGCGGCCAGGGTCAGGCCGGTCAGCTGGCCGATGCCCCGGTAGCAGCCGAGCCGGGTCACCGCAGCCGCCAGCGGCGGCCTGGCCGCCCAGACCGCCAGCTCGTCCTCGACCGCGTCCAGCTCGGCGAGGCGGGTGTCCAGCGCCGCACGGTAATGCGCCAGCGCCGAAGCAAGCGCCGGCTCGCCGAACCGCTGCCCGGCGATCCACTTCTCATGCGCCTGCGTCCAGTACGTGCCGCGCCAGATCCGGCCGTGGCGCATCAGCATCGCGGTGATCCGCTGCTGGGCGCGCTTGCGGTCGGCCAGCAGCGCCGCCCGGGCCCGGACCAGGTCCCGGACCGCCTCCTCCGCCTCGGTGGGCACCCGGATCGCGGTCAGCTCCCCGGCCCGGTGCAACCGGGCTAACCGGCTCGCGTCCCGCTTATCGGTCTTCACCCGGTCCCCGGCCCGGCGCGGAATCAGCGACGGCGCGACCACATCACAGGCCACCCCCAACGACGACAGCAGCCGGTGCAACTCAAACCCGCACGGCCCGGCCTCATAACAGCACCGCAGCGCCGCCGGGTCGCCGAACCGGCCGATCAGATGACGCACCGAGCCTTCCTCATTCCAGACCCGGTCGATGACCGGGACCTCCTCACCGGGCATCAGCACGCCCACCACGATCGTGTTCTTCGACGTATCCATTCCCAGATGGATCGGCCCCGCCGCTGATGTCACACTAGGCATGACGGCCGGCTCCCTTCCGCCATAGTGGCTCCGGTGTGCTGGAGTAAGTTGCACCTTCCAGCTTCCGGCGACCCACGACATCAGCCAACACAGGCTTTGACGGCCACCAGGAGCCGGCCGCTTCATAGTGACTAATTCCGGGCTTGCGGGCGGGTGTGCCGTACCTGCGGACAGGTCTAGAAGGGGTCGGGCCTGCCGGGAAGTCGGTCAGCCAGCGGGCAGCTGGAAGTGCCAGATGACCAGGTGCGGGCGACCCCCTGAGGCCCGCCCTGCCGATGGCAGGTAGTCCGTCAGCGAGAACGGCCAATCCTGCCAGTCGCCGATCTCGGTTGCGGGCTCGGGCAACGGTTCGTCCGCTCTGATCACACGCGGCTCCTCGCACCGCTTTACCTGCAGGCCATGTCTCAGCGCCGCCCGCAGGTAGTCTCCGAGCTGATGCCGGTAGGTAGGCGCGATGCGCGGCTCGCCCGCCGGGCCGCGGGTGGTCATCACCGAGCCGCGGGTGATGTTTTCGTGGTGGACATCTGAGATGACCAGGTCGCCGCCGGGGCGCAGCACGCGAGCGAACTCAGCCAGCACCGGATCGAGGCGGGGAACGTGCTCAAGCGCGAGCGCGCAGACGATGACGTCCACGCAGCCATCCGGCAGCGGCATCCGGTCGAGCTCGGCGACGTGGAACACGGCCTCGGGGACACGCTGCCGCGCGTGGGCGAGCATGTCCGGTGAGCTGTCGACGCCGATGACCCGGTGCCCGCGCCTAGCCAGGAACTCGGCGAATCGCCCGGTCCCGCATGCGGCGTCCAGCGCCACCCCAGGCTCCCGGCTGGCGAGGTACTCAGCTACGACCGGCTCGTCGGTTGCGAACAGCCCGCCGCCAGCCTCCGCGTCGTAGCCGGCCGACACCTGCTCGTAGACGGTCGCGGCGCTGACCTGCTCAACCAGCACGCCGCGGTCCCTCAGCTGCTCGTCATCCAGCAGCCGCCTGATCTCGGCCAGCCGGGCCTCAGTGAATGCGCGGTCGTGGTCTCCGGCCCAGGCGTCCAGCAGCGCGACGCCCTCCAGGCCGAGCAGATAGGCCAGCGGATCCTGATAGATCACGAAAGGGAATCATAGACATGCACCGGCCAGGCTGCCCATCCGTTTTCGGGCAACACAAAGGCCACGCGATTCTCGCGCGGCTCTCGTCTGTCGGCTGGCGCTGGCACGACGGACTCGGCATACGCCATCACTGCCGCTGACCCCGCCCGGATGACTAGAGCCAGGTCCTCAGTCGCCTCCACCGCCTTGCGGGACGCGCCCTAATTGAGCCAAGTCGGGTCCGGAAAGATCCCCTAACCGGCGCCTTTCGCAGCGAGAGAGTTACCGATCGCCGCGCCGTCTATGTGCCTGGCAGCTTCCTCCGCCTCCCGGCAGGAGAAGTCGTGCAGCATCTCGGACTCGTCATCGACCGGCGTGAACAGCAGATGATGCCGGCGGACGACCGGCGAGTCAGCCGGGTAGCGCTCGCCGCGCTCGATCCACGTGACGCGGCTGCCGTCAGTGTCGAGGACCTCCCGGCAGGCTTCCACTATCGGCACCTTGCCAGTCACGGGGGCCGTGGGCTGCTCAGCGCTCGCCGCGGATCTCGATGCCGTGCAGCTCGGCGGCTCGGACGTTATCTGCGTGCTGCTCTTCGACGGACCTGAGACGGCCGGAGTGGTCCTGGCTGACTCGGGCGTACTCACGGCCGGTGTATCCCACGGGGCCTACCGTACGCCCACGCCCAAGTTCACGGTGAATGCAACATCGGGCCGGTCTGCCGGCACCACCACAAAGCCAAGCAGGCCCCCGGCTGGCACCTCGACCAGCCCGAGCCCGGCGTCATGACCTGGCGGCTGCCCAGCGGCCGCGTCTACCAGACCACCGGCGACCCCTACTGACAGCAGCGACGTGCTGACCGGAGCGCAGCGATACCTCCATCAGCCAGACAGGCCGAACCTCGCGGATCGGCCCGTTTGGCATGCCTGGCGTGCAGCCATGAGCGCTACTGTCGCAGCGGCGCTCCTTGGGTTCCCCTGTCTGAGTTGTTGGCAGCGATTCACGTCCCAGGACGGTTTCAGGGCATTCGACGTTCCGCGCTTTGTTCTGTGACTATGTGCTGTGCATCGTCTATTCCGTGCCCGGACGAATGTTCCTGAATCACATACATGCGACGCTCGGCAGCTTTCACCGTGTGGCGACGCCATAGCTTCCTGATGAATCCGATCATCACATCTCATCTCACAAAGAACCAGGGTCGCTCGGCTCGACGCGGGCCAGAGATCTGGTCGTGTCCCTATAGTGCCTCCGGATGTTCGGGACTGCCACCGCGAAGTACGTGCAGACGCCCGAGATCAGCACTCCGGCGACGTGCTCGCCCAGATCGACAAGCGCACCAAGCCCAGCGTGTCAGCCTCGGCTCGCCAGCGGTGCCGAAAGCGCAGGCCATTGCGCACGAGCCTGCCCGTGTATCCAGATGGTGCGGTGGTGCAACGACGCAACCTCCGGGGCCGGACCTGCGAATGCAACATCGGGCCGGTCTGCCGGCACCACCACAAAGCCAAGCAGGCCCCCGGCTGGCACCTCGAACAGCCCGAGCCCGGCGTCATGACCTGGCGGCTGCCCAGCGGCCGCGTCTACCAGACCACCGGCGACCCCTACTAACACCCGCCAGCTCACAGCAATCAACCCGCTACACCCGCATGACCCGGACAGGCCGAGCCCGACCTCGGTCCGTTTGGCATGCCCGGCAGGTTTCTAGCCGCGCTCTATCGTCTCCCGCTCGGCTTTATCGGGCCTTATGGGCCAATCGCGGGAGGGCAGCCTCGCTATCCTGCTGCCGATGGTCCAAATCATGACCAGGTTCCAGAGGGGCACTAGCAGAAGCAGCACGTCTCTGCGCCGGTAAGACACGAGCGGGGCTAGCAGCGCGATGAGCAGCACGCTCGGTAGCACGGCCAGCAATCCGCCGTAGACAAAATGACCCCAGGCCAGCTGCCGGAACGGCGAGTCCGCGATCATAGTGGAGAAGACGAAAACTATGGTCGCTCCGCCGACGAACTGCCAAACCCATTTCCGGGCCCGCGCCTGAGTCGGGCCGCCCGCCGCCCAGGATGACACCATGGCGCGGACACTAGCGGGCATGAGGTCAGTCGGACAAGGACCAAGAACGGCTTCGCGCTACTCCCGCATTCTGCGGCCCGCTCACGCCTCAGTGAGAGCGTCGGCTGACCTGTGGTGCTCTGCCGCTTCGCGCCGGTGTGCCGGCATCACCATCGGTGCAAGCAAGCGGAGGGATGGCAGCTCACCCACCACCGCCGGCCCGGCAGGTGTCCGCGAACACCCAGCGGCCAAATCTACGAAACCGTGGGCGGACCTGTACTGACACCCGCGCTGCGCTGACCACAGCGCGGCGGTACCTTCATCTGCCAGACACGCCGAGTCTGCGCATCGGCCCGTCTGGCATGCCCGGCCTGCCAACGTCAGCGCTGCTGGCGCAGGGCCGTGAGCAACGGTATGGCGGCGATCTTTTCCTCGGTCAGGTCGTCCCAGCGAATGCCAGCCGATGGCCGTGCGTGCTGCCGGTCCCGGCAGTCGATGACGCGTTCGGGCGTGATGACGAAGTCGACCGGGACGTCATGAGCGGTCAGCGGAATCTCGCCAGCCGGCTGGATCTGAATCTCGTGCACCGTAGTCACGCAGACGGTGTGCGGCCCGATCAGGCCGGCCGCAGACGCGAGCGCGAACTCCAGGTCCGCGAAGCCGCCGCCCTTGCCGAGCCGGGCACCGTCTTCGCCCACCGCTACGGAGCCCATGACCACCAGGTCGACCGGAGTGAGCTCAGCCAGCGTGACCCGCCGAGCCGAGCGAGCTGCGCCGCTGATCGAAGCGGCCTTGCGCGGCGACTCGGTCAGCGCGTCCGGGTCCAAGGCGAAGAACGGCTGCGGCTCGGCCAGCCGCGGTATCGCCATGTACACCGTCTTGCCATCCTCGAGCGCGCGCTGGCGCACCGGCAGCTGCGCAGAGTCAGGGTTGGCCTTAAGCGTCCTTGCAGCCTGCCACTGGGGCATGGCGCGCAGCCGCTCGGCTGCCGCCTCCGCGCCAGTGAAGTTTGGGATGCGGCCCTCCGCACCGGGGAACCGCGCCACTTTCGCCACGCGCATCGCGTCCCACACGTGTTCACGGAGGGCGGACTTGGCGGCGAGCACATCCGGCGGGCCGCCCGCCTCGCGATCGTGTCGGGGTGCGGGACGAGCTGAACTAGGAGGGCCCGGCATGGGCACATCCTGGCAGGCATCATGAGCCCGCGCCCGCTGCCCAGTCTGCGCCCTCCGTGCGGTCACGATGGCTGAGGCTCACGGGGGCCGAGCAGATCCCACTTGTTGCCGGCGATGTCTTGGAACACGACCACGCGGCCGTACGGCTCCGACCGAGGCGAGCCTAGGAATCGGACGCCCGCCGCTGACATCCGGGCATACGCCGCGTCGAAGTCGTCCACCTCCAAGAAGAATCCGACCCGGCCTCCAGTCTGATTCCCGACAGCCGCCATTTGCTCGGGTCCGTCGGCGCGGGCGAGCAGCACGCCCGTGGACGCACCGGGCGGCCGGATCTCGACCCAGCGTTTCGGGCGTCCATCGCCACTGGTAAGCGCGGGCTCATCCGTGGCCAGCTCGAAGCCGAGCGCGTTCACGAAGAAGTCGATCGCGGCGTCGTAGTCGTCGACGACCACGGAGACGAGGCTCAGGTGCACAGCGCCAGACTACGGGCCACGCGTGGGCCGACGCGGCTGGCACGAGCCCGATCCGTACCGGTCGTCGCATTTATTGTGCTGTCGGCGATTGCGTCCTACGCTGCGACTCAACGACCAGGAAGGACGCGGGTATGGCTGATGTCAGCGGCACTTGTGGCGGGCGATTCGAGGAAGTCAAGCGCGAGCTGACGCAAAGCCTCGACTCCGGCGAGGAACTCGGCGCCTCCATCGCGCTGGACCTCGACGGCGATGTCGTGATCGACATGTGGGGCGGTTACCGCGACGAGGCCCGCACGCAGCCGTGGGATGCCGACACGATCACCAACGTGTGGTCGACCACGAAGACGGTGACGAGCCTGGCCGCGCTCATGCTGGTCGATCGCGGCCAGCTCGACGTCGACGCCCCGGTCGCGCAGTACTGGCCCGAGTTCGCAGCCGCCGGCAAGGAAGGCGTCCTGGTCCGCCATCTGATGTCGCACATGTCCGGCGTCTCGGGCCTGGACCAGCCGGCCGTTGTGGAGGACCTGTACGACTGGGACAAGTCGACCGCCAGGTTCGCCGCGCAGGCGCCATGGTGGGAGCCGGGGACGGCGTCGGGCTACCACGCGCTGAACTACGGCCACCTGGTCGGAGAGGTACTGCGCCGGATCACCGGGAAGTCGCTCAAGCAGTTCGTCGCCGAGGAGATAGCCGGGCCGCTCGGCGCCGACTTCCAGATCGGCGCTGTCGAGAGCGACTGGGATCGCATCGCGCCCGTGGTCCCGCCGCCACCGCTGCCGTTCGATTTCGCGGCGCTCCCGCCCGACAGCCCGACCGTCAGGACGCTGACCGGACCGCTCGCCGAAGCCACCAACGCGAACACGCCTGCGTGGCGGGGCGCCGACATCGGCGCCGCTAACGGGCACGGGAACGCCCGGTCCGTCGCCCGGATCCTGTCGGTCATCTCCCGCGGCGGCGAGGTCGACGGAGTGCGCCTGCTGCGGCCGGAGACCATTGAGCTGATCTTCCGCGAGCAGGCGAACGGCATCGACGTCGTGCTGGGCGTGCCGCTGCGGCTCGGAATCGGCTATGGGCTCCCGCAGCTTGACATCCTGCCGTACGTGCCGGACGAGAAGATCTGCTTCTGGGGCGGCTGGGGCGGCTCGGTGATCATCATGGACGTCGGCCGCAAGATGACGATCGCCTACATGATGAACAAGATGGGGCCGGGCATCATCGGCTCTGAGCGCAGCGCGAAGTACGTATCCGCGATCTACAACTCGCTCGCCAGCTAGGGCGTCCACCTGGAACCGATCGCGCGGGCGGACATGGCGGTGATCCAGGCGAATGCGGTGATGATGCTGGCGCGCTGGAACAGTCCCGCGCGGTCAGCGAGCTTAGGTGCCTGGTTGAAGCCAGCGCCCGCGAGAGCGAGGTTCACTACCGTCGAGGCGGCTGTGGCAGAGGAGTACAGCGCCCACCATGGGTGGCCTGCCCGGCGGAATCGCCACGCGCATGCAAGCGCGGCCGCCGGGAGGCCGAGGAAGATCGGGATCGCGGCGATGCCGTGCCTGGTCATTGATGCGCTCTGCGCGGCGGGAACGTCGGGTGTCCCCGGTGGGTAGCCGCCGACCGGGTCCGTGGGGAACACGGCTGAGCCGAGCAGGCCCAGGCCCGCTGCGCCGATCAGGGCTGGCACGAGCCGGGTGCCGATGATGGCATCGCGGCTCCGGGACAGCCCCGCGGCGCCAGCCAGGCACAGTGCCCCGGCCGCGCCGAAGTTCGCGGCCTGGACCCATCCATGCGGACCCAGCGACAGCGAACTCACCGGGTGCCGCGATGGCCGGTAATCCTCTCGACGGGCCCCCTCAGCAAGAAAGACGGCGACGAATAACGGGCCTGCCGCGACACCGGACCGCAGCAGGTCGCGCGTTAGTGTCGCCGATCTCGGTCGCGTCGACTTGAACGTCATGCTCCGAGGGTATGCGTGCCACCGCCGCTTCTCACTGGTCAGACTGTTGCGGTCTTGCCGAGTGCCGTGAGGGCGGCGGCCATCCGCCTCGCCATCCCAGACTGGGCGCGGCCCCAGCTGAAGCGCTGCGGCGTCCCGTCAATTGTCACGTTCATCGAAAGAGTGAGCAGGTGCGTTTGCAGGGGCTCCGCGGTCACGCCATCCCTGGCTACGACTGCAGCGATCTTGCCCACCAGGCCGCGGTGGTTCTCGATGAAGAAAATTCGCTGGTTGGTGATGACGACGTAGAAGGGCTGGGGTTTGAGCGCGATCATTACTGTTCCGGCTGTGGCAATGGTGACCGCCGCCGTGGTCGCTACCCGTTTCTTCGCTGACACTTTCCCGATTTGAACGGCCTCGACCATCTCGACCTGCTCGCCTTGAACGAGCTTCGAGGCAACGACTTGCGTACAGCGAGAAGTAGTCTTCTGATTCATTATCGCCCTGTTCATCCGGATTGAGTACCGGTTGATCCTTCCATGGAGTCCGAGCCGGCGCAAGGTTCTCGCGATCAGGACAGCTGGCATCAAGGATCGGCTAGGGAGTCAGCGCGGCCAGTCCCGACACGGCGGCAAGGTATCCGGCGAGCATGGCCGCGGCGACCTGGCCGACCGCGTCGTCCGCGGGCAGGAACCGCGGGTGGTGCAAGCTCTCGGCAGTGCCACTGCCAACGAACAGCATCACGCTCGGTACGACGGTGGAGTAGTAGGAGAAATCGTCGGCGCCGCACGAACGGAACTCGGTGTCGACCCGGAAGCCGGCCGCCCGCAGCAGCGGCTGGCAGGCGGCAGTGAGTGCCGGATCGTTGACGAGGGCGGGCTCGGCCGGTGTGATGCTGACGCTGCCCTGACAGCCGTATGCACGGCAGGTGTCGGCGACCGTCTCGCGAACCGCGTTCCGCAGGAACTCCCGATCTGCCCCGGCGAGCGTCCGGATCGTGCCCGCCGCGCTCGCTGTTGGCGGGATGACGTTCGCGGCCTCTCCAGCGCGCAGCGATCCGACTGACACGACTGCTGCGTGCGTCGGGTCGATACGCCGGCTGATGAGGTGCTGGAGCGCCACAACCGACTGGCAGAGGGCGAGGACTGGGTCGGAGGCCAGATGAGGGTAGCCCGCGTGCCCGCCGATTCCGGTGACGGTGATCTCGAAGTCGTCGGTCGCGGCGTTGATGGTGCCGGTCGCGGCCGCGACAGTTCCGGCCGTGAACTGATGCTGCAGGTGAACGCCGATCATGGCGGCCGGCCGCTGCGCGGTGAAGCGAGCGTCGGTGGCGATGTCCTGCGCGCCGGACGGCGACGTCTCCTCGCGCGGCTGAAGCACGGCGAGCAGCGCCACCGGCAGTTCCGCCTGCCGAGCCGCCCGGCCGACGGCAGTCAGCGCGGCCAGGTTCACATCGTGGCCGCACGCATGCATCGCGCCGGTCGCCGATGCCCAGGACGCGCCCGTCTCCTCGGCGATCGGCAGCGCGTCCAGTTCCGCCCTGATCGCGACGGCCGGTCCGGCCCGCGGGCCGATCCGGACGAGCCGCCCCGTGCCAGCCACTACCTCCGCGTCAGGGGCGCCGAGCGCCGTTGCGGCCGTTGCGGCGGTCCCGGCCTCGGCGCCGGACAATTCCGCGTGCCGGTGCAGATCGTGCCGGAGCTCAATGGCCGCTGGCAGCTCAGCCGCGAGCAGCGCCGACAATGTCGACGCGAGTTCGTGGGCCGACGCGAGTTCGTGGGCCGACGCGAGTTCGTGGGCCGACGCGAGTTCGTGGGCCGACGCGAGTTCGTTGGGTGACCCGTATGCGTCCGCTGGCTCGAAGTCACTGGCCGATACGGCCGGCCGGGGGCGCGGTTCCGCCGTCATGAGGCGTCTAGCTGGTACACCCGCCGGGCGTTGCCTGCTCCGATCATGTCCGCGACCCTCGTCGCGTCGGCGGTCGACCACAGGCCATCGGCGACGAAGGCGCCCGTGACCGCGGCGACGTCACGCCGGAAACCGACGGCGCCCAGGTAATGCAGTTCCGGCAGGCCGAACGCATCCGATGAGTACAGCATTTTATGGAACGGGGTGAGTTCCAGCGCCTCTGCCAGCACGGCCGCGGACCTGGCCCCGACGTGATTGAGCGCCACGCCGACGTCCATGTACACATGCGGGAACAGGTTGGCCAAGGTCCCGGCCTGCCGGTGATACGGGTAGCAGTGCAAGAGCATCACCGGTGTGCCCGTCGGCTGGCTCGCGAGCAGGAAGTCGTGCAGAAGCGCGGGATCGGACCTGGCCAGCCGCGAGTCGGTGTCCCCGAAGCCGGCATGGAACTGCAGCGGCAGGCCCGTCTCGAGCGCGACCCAGATCCCATGCAGAATCAGGACCTGATCCACAAGCCGTGCCGGTGCTCCGTCCTCGATCTCGCGCAGCCAGCGGCCCGCCGCCGCCGTCACGTCGGCCAACGTCGGCCGGCCCGGGTCCAGGGCGAGACCGCCACGGTAAGCGGCCACGCTCTTGAAGCCCACCGCGGCGCCGCCGACCGCCGCCCCTCCGGCAGCTCCGCCTCCTGGCGTATGCGCCGCGGCCGCCTGCACGGCCGACGTCACGGCGTCGGCATAGCCGGCCGCCGCGACACCTGAGCGGATCACGCGCTCGGCGAGCGACTCCAGCCGGACGACTTCCCGTGCAGGGGTTCCGCTGAAGCGAGCGAGTTCGTCCGGTGTCGTCACCGCGTCGCTCTGGAAGCCGGTGTCGACGAGCCAGGTGTCGGCGGCGGCCCCCGTCAGGAAGCGGCGGGCAGCCTCAGTACTCCCAAGCTCAAGGCGCCGCCGGACGTACTCGTCTGCCGGGGCCAGCGGCTCCAGGTCCAATACGGGCGCGCACCAACGGCGGACCGCGAAGCCGAGCTGGGTGTCGAGCGCCGAGGTGCCTGGCGGCGGTGGCGCCGTCGACTCCATCAGCCCGGACTCGATGGCCCTCGCGTCCAGCTCGCCGGAGAGGATGCCGTGGACATGGTGATCGACCAGGGCAACGTTGGTCGCAGTGTCGGGCACGCTCTGCGCCATGTCAGATCAGCCAGCGGTAGTGGTCGATCACGGCTTCGTCTTTCTTGCCCTCGGACAGCGCGAGCTCGGCGCGGCGCGAGGTGCTGAACGTGCTGATGAGCTCGTCGCCCGCCGCGGCCCGCAGCACATCGTTGGCCGCGAGCGCGGCGAGCGCCTCGGTCAGGCTGGCTGGCAGGCGGACCGCCGTGTCGGCCAGGGGATGACCGGCCACTGCCGGATCACCGGTGACCTCGTCCGGCAGGCTGTCCAGGCGGCTAGCGCCGTCCAGCGCGACCGCCATGACGGCGCCTACGAGCAGGTACGGGTTCGCGCTGAGGTCGAAGCACTTGATCTCGACGTTCGCCGTTCCCGGATCAGCCGGGCTACCTGTTACGAACCTGATGGCCGCCTCCCGGTTCTCCCAGCCCCAGATCTGGAACGCGCCCGCCCACCGGGACGGCTGCAGGCGCAAATACGACGAGGGTGACGGCGCGCCGATGGCCAGCAGGGCGGGCAGGTTCGTCAGCAGGCTCGCGATGATCGACTCGCCCGCCCCGGTCAGGCCGTGCGGACCAGGGCCGCCAGCCAGCAGGTTCCGACCTTCCTGCCAGAAGCTCGCATGCACATGACCGCCATTGCCGACGTTGTCGCTCACGACGGCCGGCGCGAATGCGGCCCGCAGGCCATGCCGCACCGAGACCGCCGCGATGATGAGCTTCACAAGGACGTTGGTATCGGCGGCCGACACCGGATCCTGCGGGGCTACCGACACCTCGAACTGAGCCGGCCCGTACTCGGGGTGGATCTGTTCGACGCGCACGCCAGAGGCTTCCAGGCTTTCGAGCACGTCCCGCACGTACTCGGCTCCGTCAATGAACCGGCTCAGCCCGTACCCGGTCCCGCGGAAGGCAGGCTCGAAGTCCTCCTGGTCGCGCCCGACCATCCATTCGACCTCGATCGCCATCAAGGCGCTGATCCCGCGGGCGAGCCCGGCCGCGACCTGGGCCCGGGCGAACGTCCGCTGGCAGTTGGCGTACACGGTGCCGTCCTGGTGGAACCGGTCGCCGGGTGCCCACGCCCAGCCGCCGGGGTCGCGCAGGGTCACGAGCCCGTCCAGGTCGGGCACCAGCCGCAGGTCGCCGTCCGGCCGGTCGAGCGGCGAGGCGACGTCGATGCTGCCGTCGCTGATGAACGCGTCGATGACGGGAGAGAACCCGACGCCCGCGCGTGCCGCCCGTGCGAGCGCGTCCAGCGGCACGACCTTGATCCGCGCCGCCCCGCTGTGGTCGACGAAGGTGATCGCCACGCCGGAGGCCTCATCAGCGAGCTGACGCTGGAGTACCTGCGCGCGCTGCTCGTCCGCAACGCGTTCTTGGCCGTCGCGAACCGAGCTGAACGGTCGTGGCATCGTCAGTGTCCCTTCGCCAGCATCCTGCGACTGTAAGACACGCCGCTGCGCGAACGGAAGTGGCCGGGACCCCGGCACCACCCGCTTCAGGTGCACACTGAGCCATGATCTGCGTCCTCGGTGATGCGCACCTCGACGTCGTAGTCCGGCTGACGGGTCCCCTCTCGGCCGCGACACTGACAGAGGAGACCGACACGCCAGCGGTGACGTCCGTGGGCGTCGGCGGCCAGGGCGCCAACGTAGCGGCGTGGGTGGTGGCGCTCGGCGGCCGGAGCCGGCTCATCGCCGCGCGTGGCACAGACCTCGGCGCTGACCTGGTCGGCGCGGAGCTGGCCCGCCGCGGCGTCGAACTCGTCGGGCCGGTCGTCGCCGGCAGCACGGGCGTGGTCGTGTCGCTGTCCGACGGCGGTCAGCGGCGCTCGATGCTGACGGACCGCGGCGTCGGCGCAGGCCTCGGCCCGGCGCAGATCCAGCCGGACTGGCTCGCGGACTGCGACTGGCTGCACGTCAGCGCGTACGCATTCGCGGGCGAGCCGATGCGCGGCGCGGCCCTGGCGGCCGCGCGCGCGGCCCGTGCCGCCACTGCGCGCGTCAGCGTCGACCTGGCCTCTACTGCCATGATCAGATCGGTCGGCGGGCCGGCCTTAGGCGCACTTCTGACGGCGGTCGGACCCGATGCTGTCTTCGGGAACGGGGCCGAGGTAGCCCTCCTGGATGGCCTGCTCGCGGCCGATCGACTGATCGTTAAGCTAGGCGCCGACGGCGTGCGCGCCGCTGGGACGTACTTCCCGGCGCTGCCCACCGTCCCGGTCGATGTAACAGGGGCCGGCGACGCGTTCGCGGCGGGTTACCTGGTCGGCGGCGTCGAGCTCGGCCTGGCCGCGGCGGCACGAGCGGTAGCGAAGATGGGGGCAATGCCGTGACCTTTGCACCGCAGGTAGCCGACGAAGTCGCGGCTGCGCTCACCGACGGTCGCGCCGTTGTGGCGCTGGAGACGACGCTGGTGTCGCACGGGTTCTCGGCGGGCGGCGGGCTGGCCGCCGCGCTGGACTCCGAGGAGCGCGTCCGCGCGGCGGGTGCGACGCCGGCCACCGTGGGCGTACTCGATGGTGCTCTCCGGGTCGGGCTGACCGCCACGGAGCTGAAGCGCTTCGCCGACGCCGGAGCCACGGCCCGCAAGGTCGGCGCGCGCGACCTCGCCGCGTGCGTGGTGCAAGGCGCGCTCGGCTCGACGACGGTGGGCGGCACCCTGGCTGTCAGCCGAGCAGTCGGTATCAGGTTCGTGGGCACCGGCGGGATCGGCGGGGTACATCGCGGCTTCGCCGAGACGCTGGATATCTCCGCCGACCTGCCGCAGCTTGCCCGGACGCCGGCGGTCGTCGTCTGCTCCGGCGCCAAGTCGATCCTCGACGTCAGCGCCACCGCCGAGCTGCTCGAGACACTTGGAGTACCAGTCCTGGGCTGGCAGACCGCAACGCTGCCGATGTTCTACACAGCAGAGGGCGGGCCGCCGGTGTCGGCGACGGTCACCCAGCCAGCCGAGGTGGCTTCGATCGCGGCGACGCACTGGCAACTCGTGCCCTCCGGCGGCCTTATCCTCGCCCGGCCGCCGGCCGGAGGCCTCGACCTCGAGGCTGTCATCACCGAGGCCGTGGCGCGCGTGCGGCAGGCAGGTATCACCGGCCAGGCCGTCACGCCCGCCGTGCTGGCCGCCGTCGAGGAGCTGAGTGACGGCCGCAGCGTCGAGGTCAACAGGCGCCTGATCGCCGACAACGCCGAGCTGGCCGCGCGGATCGCCGTCGCCTACGCTGGCCTGGCGCCGAGGTCGACGATGGCCGCGACAGGGCCGCCGCCGTCCGGGCCTTGATGGGCCGCTGACACCGAGACGAACACCGCCGGATCGCCGGTCACTGCCGCGGCGACCCCGCCCACGCAGGCCTTGATCTGGCGGTGCCAGTGCACGTCGGAGTCGTCGAGCATGGCGTTGCGCCACCCCCTGACCTGTCCGTCCTGGCTGGCCTCGCACTTGAGGAACACGTTGACAAGCCGCCCGCCCAGATCACGCGGATGTGGCCGGTCCGGCAGGTCGAGCCCCGCATCCCGGATCGCGCCCCAGATGCCGTCGGCGTCTAGCGCGTCGCGCATAACGCCGTGCCCGATGCGGTACCGGCCGCCGATGCCGCGCACGTTCCCGGCCACGACGACCTGGGCACGATCGAGCTCGACGCCGGACGAGCACGACGCGACCGAGGAGCACAGCGTTCGGTCGCGCATCACGTCAGCGTCCGTCGGCATCGCGATCTCGCCAAGCGCCACGGCGATGCCGAGCGCGGCCGTGCCGTTGGACACATCCATGGACTCGCCAGTGTTCTCGGTCCACACGGTCTGCCCGCGGCTCTTGGCGTCCTGGATCGTATGGATGGTGAGCAGCGGTGTCTTGGTCTGCACGTAGTGCACGTCGGCCGGGTCGCTGATCCCGGCCTCGGCCATCGCCGCCAGGACCGCGGCGGCGACCTTGGTGATCATCGCGGTGCGGCCTATGTCCTCGGGCAGCAGCGGCTCGCTCATCGCGAACCCGACCGACAGGCGCGGCTCGTCCGCGACATCCCCCGTGGTGGAAGTTACGGCGTCTGGCGGCACGGTCGCGAAGATCGTCGCATGCGGGCTGAGCACGCCGTCCGTGCCGCCGGACCAGACGATCGGCACCTGGGCGACGGCGTCGGCGCCGCGGCTGCCCTTGGCGACGAGTACTTCGCGGAACGCGCGGTCGGCCAGGATGCGCGTGTAGTCGTTCACGCCGCCGTTGCCCTCGGTCTTGCCAATGACCGCCACCACCCGGTCAGCCGCCAGCACGCCGGCGTCGATCAGCTTCGCCAGCTCGCCGGCGTCCGACACGTTGCGCAGCGGAACCTTGCGTACCTCTATCGGCTCGGGCACGGACCTACCTCCTCGACTAGCTGGCTGTTGCTCTCGGGATCTGTTGTTCATGGGATATTGGGGCTCACGGGACGACCGCAGTGCCGGCCGTCCCAGCCAGGGCATCGGCAATGTGGTACAGCGACGTGATGATCGCCCGGCCGCCGCCTTCGGCGAACCTGCAGGCAGCCTCGACCTTAGGTCCCATGCTGCCCGCAGCGAAATTCCCATCGCGGGCGAGTGCGCGCATCCGGGCGACACCGATCTCGCCGATCGGCCGGGCGGCGGCGGTTCCCCAGCCCTCAATCGCAGCGTCGACGTCCGTGGCGATGATCAGTAGATCGGCTCCAAGCTGCCGGCCGAGCACGGCTGCGGTGAGGTCCTTGTCGATCACCGCCTCCACCCCGCGTAGCCCGCCGCCGTTGTCCCTGACTACCGGCACGCCGCCCCCGCCCGCGCAGACCACGACGAACCCAGCCGCGAGCAGTGCCGCCGCCGCGGCCGCGTCCAGGCACTCGAGCGGCTCGGGCGAGGCCACGACGCGTCGCCAGCCCTGCGGTCCGAAGTCTCGCCAGATCTGGCCGTGCGCGATCAGGTCCCCAGCCTCAGCGGCGGGCAGGTACCGGCCGATCGGCTTAGTCGGGTTGGCGAACCCGCGGTCGCTCGGGTCGACGAGCGTCCGCGACACGACAACGGCAGTGCGCACGCCGACATCCCGCCTGGCCAGCGCGGCGTCGAGCGCGTTGAGGATGAGCACGCCGATCGTCCCCTGCGTCTGCGCACCGCACCAGTCGAGCGGCACCGGCGGGACCACGGCCGCCGCGAGCTCGTTCTTAACCAGCAGGTTGCCGACCTGCGGGCCGTTCCCGTGCGTGAGCACGACGGGGTGGCCGCCTGCGACGATGTCGGCTACCGATTCGGCCGCGCCTGTGATGGCCGCGCGCTGATCCTCCGGCCTGGCGCTGCCATCTGGCGCCGTCATGGCGTTGCCGCCGAGCGCGATCAGGATGGTCATAGCCAGTCCACGCCGGCCGTCGACCGGCCGCCCGACAGCCTGGCATAGCCGGGCCCGCGATCGAAGAACGCTTGCGGCTCCGGCCGCGCGGCCCGCAGCCGGTCCCGCAGCGCGCGGGTCGCGGCGTCGTCGACCGACTTACCGTCGGTCGGGCCGGTCAGGACTACTCCGTAATCTGCGGCAGCGGCCGCCGGTGACACCTTGGCCCACAGCACATCGCGCACCACCAGGGCGGGGTCGCGGTGCAGTGGGTCGCCCCAGCCGCCGCCCCCGGTCGTGCGGATCCGGATCAGTGTCCCGGCCGGCACGAACTCGCCGTCGGCTAGCGCGTCCACATCCCGCTCGGCCGGACCATCCGGATCGATAGTGACCTGGAACGGCCGGCCTTGCCCCCGTTCACGCCCCAGCAAGACAAGATCGAGCGGTCGGCGATCGACATGAAGTAGCCATCCGCACGCATCCGCAGCACCTTCTCGTATCCGAGACCGCCGCGGAACTGACCAGGGCCACCTGAGTCGATGGCCAGCCCGAGCCGCTCGACCAGCAGCGGGAACCGGGCCTCGGTGAACTCGGCCGGCAGGTTGCGCGAGTCGGGCACCACGTGAATGGTGTCCTCTCCGTCGGCGTAGTAGCGGCCGCCAGAACCGCCCCCGAGTACCTCACGCATCAGGTACGGCTCGCCGTCCGCGGTCTCGCCGTAGACGCCGGTATAGCGGATCGTCTCCTGGTCGGCTGGCATCCGGCCGCCGACGGCCTTGGCCAGCACGCCCGCGAACACGCCTAGCAGGCGCAGGATCACGAAAGTACGAGCGTTAGTCGGCGCGGGAAAGACCGGGGTGAGCAGCGTGCCCGGCGGCGGGAAACGCATCTCGATCAGGTCGACGATGCCCTCGTTGACGTCGAGCTCCGCCGCCCGCTCCGGCGTATCGGCGAGATTGCGCAGGATCGGCGCCAGCCACTTCGCCAGGAAGTTGCCATCGGCGTAGTTCGCGGCATGGTTGATGGGGCCCTTGGCCTGCGGTCCGGTGCCGGTGAAGTCGAGGATGAGGCGAGGCTCGGGCTCGTCGGTGCGGGTGAGCGTAATCCGCTGCGTGTGCAGCCGCGGCTCGTCCACCCCGTCGTGCTCGGCGTAGTCCTCCCACGTCCAGGTGCCGGGCGGGATTTTCGCCAGGATCTCCTGCCGGTACGTGCGCGTGGTGCTGGCCACGATCTCGTCGAAGCACGCCTCGACGGCAGCCCGGCCGTAGCGGTCGAACAGCTCAGCCAGGCGGCGCGCGCCGAGCAGGCAAGCAGCGCACTCCGCGTCCAGGTCGGCGGCCAGGGACTCGGGCATGCGCGAATTGCGGGTCATGATCGTGAGTGCGGCCTGGTTCGGGACGCCGGCGTCCCAGAGCCGGATCGGCGGCACCATCAGGCCCTCGGAGTAAACGCTGGTGGCGTGGCTCGGCATCGAGCCCGGCACGGCACCGCCGATGTCGTCGTGGTGCCCGAACGCCTGCACGAACGCCACCACCTCGGGATCGCCGCCCACGGGCGCGGCGGCGAACACCGGCACCGTGACGCACAGGTCCGGCAGGTGGCCAATGCCGCCTTCGGACAGGTACACGTCGTTGTGAAAGAACACGTCGCCGGGGCGCATCGTCGCCAGCGGGAAGTCCCTGGCGACTGGGTGAACGAGCGCGCTGTAAGAGCGCCCGGTCAGCTTGCGCAGCAGCCGGTCGTGGATCCCGGCGCGGAAGTCGTGCGCATCCCTGATCATGGGCGAGCGGGACGTCCGGGCGATCGCAGTCTCGACCTCTTTTTCAATGGCGGCCAGGCTGCCCGCGATGATCTCCAGCAGCACCGGGTCCACTGGTCCGCTGTCCGGGCCTAGCGTGCGCGTCATGCCATACCCACCAGGAGGTTGCCGAGCGTGTCGACGCGCGCGCCGTAGCCGGGGTGCACCGGCACGGTCGCCCCGTACTCCTCGACGATGGCCGGACCGGCCACCTCGTCTCCGGCCGCGAGCAAGGGCCGCCAGTAGATGGCGGCATCGGCGGCCTCAGCGCCGCGCCCGAACACCACCGGCCGCCGGCCGGTCAGCGCTCGTGCGGGATCGCCGTCCCCGGCGGCGACGGCTGGCACTGTTGGCCGCTTGATCGGGCCGATGCCGGTGACGCGCAGGTTGACCCACTCAACCTGCTGGCGCGCGTTGCCGCGGAAGTCGTACCCGTACAGCGCGCGGTGGGCTGCGTGGAAGGCCTCGGCCGCCGCCGCTGCCGAGGCGGGAGACAGCGGATCGGGCGAGACCGGCACCCGTACCTCGAACGCCTGCCCGTAGTAGCGCAGGTCGGCGGTGCGGATCAGCCGGTGCTCAGCCGCCGCGAACCCCTGCGTGGTGAGCGCGTCCCTGGCCTCCGCAGCGAGGCTGCCGTAGATCGCCTCCATCGTGGCGTGGCTGAGCTCGGCCTGCCGCGCCACGCAGGTGCGGACGAAGTCAGCGCGGACATCGACGGTCAGGAGCCCGAATGCCGACACGTTGCCAGGGTTGAATGGTACGAGCACGCTGCGGACACCGAGGATCTCGATCAGGGGGCAGACCAGGAGCGAGCCGGATCCGCCGAACGTGACGAGAGTGAAGTCGCGCACGTCATGGCCGCGCCGGACGGTGATCTGCCGGACGGCGTTGGCCTGATTCCACGCCGACACCTCCAAGATCCCGGCTGCGCACTCCGGTACTGACAGGCCGAGCTTGGCGGCGAGATCGGCGATCCCGGATTCTGCGGCCGCGAAGTCCAGCGGGATCTCGCCGCCCAGCAGATGGGGCGGGATGCGGCCGAGGACCAGGTGCGCGTCGGTTACCGTGACCTCCCGGCCGCCCTTGCCGTAGCACAGCGGTCCCGGATCGGCGCCTGCGGACCGTGGGCCGACCTTGAGCGAGCCCTCGGGAGACATCCAGGCCACGGACCCGCCGCCCGCGCCGACCGTGACGACGTCCACCATCGGGACCTTGGCCGGGTAGGCGCCAACGGTACCCTCGGTCGTCAGCGCGGGCTCGCCGCCGACCACGACCGCGACGTCTGTCGACGTGCCGCCGCCGTCGCAAGTGAGCACCGAGGTGACGCCCGCGTGCTGCGCGATCATCGCGGCGCCGACGGCACCCGCGGCCGGTCCGCTCAGAACGGTCGCGATCGGCCGCCCGATCACCTCCGCGACCGTGGCGACGCCACCGCTCGAGGTCATCACGTGGAGTGGGATGCCGCCCTCGCGCAAGTCGTGCAGCCGGGCGGCGATCGCGGCCAGGTAGCGTGACACACTCGGCTTGACCGCGGCGTCGACGAGCGTGGTCATCGAGCGCTCGTACTCGCGGTACTCCGGCAGCACCCTCGACGACAGCGAGACCAGGGCGGCCGGGTGCTCGCGCGCCAGCACCCGCGCCATCGCCTCCTCGTGGGCGGGGTTGGCGTAAGAATGCAGGAAGCAGACGCCGATGGTGGTAATCCCGTGATCGGCGAACCACCGGGCGACGGTCGCCGCCTCGGCTTCGTCGAACGGCAGCAGCTCCGCGCCGGTGTAGTCGATCCGTCCGGCGACCGTCTTGACCCGGTCCGGCGGCACGATCCGGTCCGGCTTGACCCAGAAGTAGGAGTTGCCGTAGCCGTCGGGGACGGACTGGCGGGCGATCTCCAGCATAAACTCGAAGCCCGCGCCGGTGATGAAGCCGAGCTCGCCCACCTCGCCCTGGAGCAGCTGGTTGGTCGCGATCGTCGTGCCGTGGCTGATCGTCGCGATCTCGACCGGACCCGCCCCGAGCAGCCCCAGCACCTTGGCCAGCCCGGCCATGAAACCGCGGGCCGGATCGGCCGGCGTCGACGGCGTCTTCGTCACCGTGAGCGCGCCTGTGCTCTCGTCCAGCGCCACGACGTCCGTGAACGTGCCGCCGGTGTCGATGCCGATACGCAGCATCAGCGCGTCCTGCGCCCGATGAGCCTGCTCGCGACGACGCCCGCTGCGGTCACTGCTGCGCCGACCAGGGCACCGCCGATGAAGGCCGCCGCGGGTGGCGGCGCGGCTGGCGTCCGCCGACGGTCCGGCACCGCCGTCGGCGCGGCGAGCGGTGCGGCCTGGTCGGAGGCTGCCTCGGGCCTAGTCAGGGCCTGGTCGATGGAGACGAAGAACTCGCCGATCAGCCGGTCGGCGACGCTCGCCAGCATGCGCTGGCCGACACCAGCGATCATGCCGCTGATCTGCGCGTCCGCGTCGTAGCTGAGCTCAGTCGTACCGTCGGCGGCAGACGACAGCGTGACGTGGATGCTTGTGGCGACGGAGCCGGGAACTCCGGCGCCGCGCGCGTCCAGGACGAAAAAGGTCGGCTCGCGCTGCTGCGACAGCGCGACCTCGCCTGCGTACGTGCCCTGGATCGAGGCGAACCCGGCGCTGATGGTGAACCGGTAGCGATCGGTCCCGAGCGGCTCCAGCCGCTCGCAGCCGGGAATGGCGGCGACCAGCACGGCCGGGTCGGTCAGCGCCGACCAGACGTCGCGGGCCGGAGCGTGCATGGTGGTGGCGCCGCTGATTTTCATGACGACACGGCTTTCATGACGACACGGCCTTCACCACTGCTGCCTACTCATGACCGGCCTCCTCCGCGCGGGTGCGGCGTAGTTCGTACAGGTCAGACGGTGACATCGGCATCGACAGGATCGGGATGCCCTCGGCATCTTCGATGGCGGCCGCGAGCACCGCGGCGCCGGGAATGACGCCCGCCTCGCCGGCGCCCTTGATGCCGAGCGGGTTCAGCGGCGACGGCGTCTCCAGGTGATCGATCTCGATCTGGCGCGGCACCTCGCTCACGTACGGCATCAGGAAGTCCATGAACGAAGCGTTCAGCAGCTGGCCGGTCTCGTCATAGACCATCCGCTCATACAGCGCGCCGCCGACGCCCTGCGCGACGCCCCCGTGGATCTGCCCCTCGACGATCTGCGGGTTAATGAGCGGGCCGCAGTCGTGCACGACGCAATACCGCAGGATCGTGACCTCAGCGGTCTGCGGGTCCGTCTCGACTATCGCGGCGTGCATGCCGCTGGCGAACGTCGAGCGAACGGGGGAGAAGTACGCGCGGCCCTCGATGCCCGGTTCGTCGTCGTCGGCCACCGGCGGCTTGTCCGGGTCGGCGCTGCCAGCGAACTGCGTGGCCGCCCCTGCCGCCGCGTCGAACGCATACCGCAACGGATTGGCCAGCACCGCGACGGTGCCGAGGCTAATCCCGCTGTCCGGGTCGCCCTTGACGTGCACCAGGCCGTCAGTGATCACCAGGTCGGCGGCGGCTACCTCCAGGGCGTCGGCGGCGACGCGCAGCGCTTTTTCCTTCGCCTTGCGGGCGGCCAGCGTGACCGCGGAGCCGCTCATCACGGCCGTCCTGGACGCGAATGTGCCAACGGCGTAGCCGAACCGGCGCGTATCGCCCGTGACGACCTCGACGTCGTTCATCGGCACGCCCAGCTCGTCAGCGACCAGCTGCGCGAGCACCGTCTGGTGGCCCTGGCCCTGGCTGGTCAGGCCAGTGGCGACCTTGACCTTGCCGGAGGTCTCCACTACGACGTGCCCGCCCTCGTACGGCCCGACGCCGGTGCCCTCGACGTAGCAGGCCAGGCCGATCCCGATCCGTCGCCCGGCGGCGGCCGCCGCGGCCTGCATCGCCGGGAAGGAATCCCACCCGATCATGTCCGTGAGCTTGCGGAGCAGCGCCGGGTAGTCGCCGGAGTCGTAAATCAGCGGCCGCCCGTCCTGGAAGATCAGCCCCTGGTCGTACGGCATCTCGTCGGGCTGGATGAAGTTGCGCTCGCGCACGAGAGCTCGGTCCAGCCCGCGCTCGGCCGCGACTGCGTCGATCGTGCGCTCCATCACGAAGCAGCCGTGCGGCCGCCCGGCGCCCCGGTACGGCGTGACGAGCACCGTGTTGGTGTACAGCGAGTCGAACTCGACGCGATAAGCCGCTGGCTTGTACGGTCCGAGCAGCTGGGTCGAGGTCACGATCGGCACGATGAGGCCGTACGGCACATACGCCCCGTTGTCGTGCCAGAACCTGACGTTGAGGCCCAGTATCCGGCCGTCGTCGTCGTAGCCGACGGTGACGTGATGCAGCTGCGCGCGCTCGTGCGCGCTCGAGATGAAGTGCTCGCGCCTGTCCTCGGTGAACTTAACCGGCTGGCCCAGCAGCCGGGCGGCCCACGGCACCAGCACTTCCTCGGGCCACGGGTGCACGATCTTGACCCCGAAGCCGCCGCCGACATCCGGCGTGATGACGTCCACCTGGCTCAGGTCCAGCCCGAGCTTGGCTGCGACGGCTGCCCGCACGCCCGTCGACGTCTGGGTCGAGGTCCACAGGCTCAGCCTGGCCGCCCGGTCGTCCCAGTCCGCCAGCACGCCGCGACCTTCCAGCGGCGTGGATGCCGACCGCTCAATCTGGAGCTCGAGCTCGAGCACGTGCGGCGCGGCTGCGATCGCGGCCTCCGCATCGCCGCGCTCCTGGACCGCGTTAGCCGCCACGTTGCCAGGGACGTCGTCGTGTACGAGGTACTGGCCCGCACGCGCCGCATCGATGCCCACGACGGCGGGAAGCGGATCGTAGCTGACGTCGATCAGGTCGGCTGCGTCCTCGGCCGCGTACCGGTCGGCCGCGACCACCATCACGACCGCCTCACCGACATGGTTCACCTCGCCCCGCGCCAGCGGGTAGGGGGTGCGGCCGTGCGTGAGCGCGGGGTGGGGGATGAGCAGCGGGAGCGGCTCCGCCAGCCGCCCGGTCAGGTCCTCGTAGGTATAGATCGCGACCAGGCCGGGCACGTCCAGCGCGCCGCTGACGTCGACGTCGGTAATGCGGGCATGCGCGTGCGGGCTGCGCACGAATGCGGCCGCCAGCGCTCCGGCGCCGAGATCATCGAGGTATGCTCCGTGCCCGCGGATCAGCCGGTCGTCTTCGACGCGCTGCACCCGCGCGCCGAACAGCGAGCTCATGGGCGCATCACCCCCGGTTGCTTTGCTGGCGCCGCGCGGGTGCGCACGATCTCGGCGGCCCGGTGCACAGCCGAGAGGATGTTCTGGTACCCGGTGCACCGGCACAGGTTCCCGCCGACCATGTCGCGCGCCTGCTCGTCGTCGGGGTCGGGGGTGACCGCGAGCCCGGCCGTGATCGTCGTCAGGAAGCCGGGCGTGCAGAACCCGCACTGGAGCCCGTGGCACTCGGCGAAGGCCTGCTGTACCGGCGACAGCGTCCCGTCCGGGTCGGCCAGGCCTTCGACCGTCGTGATGTCCGCGCCGTCCGCGCTGACGGCGAGCAGCAGGCATGACCGGACGGGCGCTCCGTCTAGCAGGATCGTGCAGGCGCCGCAGACCCCGTGTTCGCAGCCCACGTGCGTACCGGTCAGCCGCAGGTCGTGGCGGATGCAATCGGACAGCAGGCGGCGAGCCGGTACACGCGCCTTCCGGGCCGCGCCGTTCACGGTCAGGCGCACCTCGTGCAGTTCCTCGCCGCGCGGTTCCTCGCCGCGCGGTTCCTCGGCGTGCTGTCCCTGGCGGCCCATCATGCGTCTATCGTCTCGCGCGCACGGGCAAGTGCCGAGACCACGGCGCGCTCGGTCAGGACGCCGGCGAGCTGACGGCGGTAGCTCGCGGTGGCGTGAATGTCAGGCTGGGGCTTCAGGCGGTCGCGGGCGAGACCAGCAGCGGCTGGGAACGTGGCCGCGTCCGCCGCGGCGCCCGCGACGGCCTCGGTGAGGTCCAGAACGACCGGAACCGGGCCCATCGACAGGTAGGCGGCAGTGGCGCCGCCGATCCGGCCGTCGGCCGCGAGCCAGGCCAGCGCCGCGACGCCGCAGACCGCGTAGTCGCCGCGGCGCCTGCTGATCTCGACGAACCCGGTACCCGACCTATGCTGCGCCAGCGCCGGGAACTGGGCCTCGATGGCCAGCTCGCCGGGCTGCAGAGCCGACTCCAGCGTGCCGAGGAAGAACTCGCTGGCGGGGATCGACCGCTCGCCCGCCGCACTGGCGACCCGCATCGTGCCGCCCAGCAGTGCGAGCACCGCCGGCATCTCGGCGGCCGGATCAGCATGGACGAGGCTGCCCACGGTCGTGCCGCGGTTCCTGATGGCTGGGTGCGCGACCCAGCGCAGCGCCTGCCGCACGAGCGGCTGTGCCTCCGCGGCATCCGCGCTGGCCAGTACGTCGGCGTGCCGGGCCAGGGCGCCGACGCGCACCTGGCCGCCGGAGACCTTGACGTAGCTGAGCTCCGTCAGGCGGTTGATATCCACTAGGTGGTCGGGCGCTGCCAGGCGCATGTTCAGCAGCGGGATCAGCGACTGACCGCCCGCGAGGACCTTCGCGTCGGCGTCGAGGAGCGCCAGCGCCTCAGCGATGGACTCCGGTCGCGAGTAGCGAAACGGCCGCGGCTTCACGGCCCCCCCGGCCCCGTGGCTAGGTCAACCGCCGATACGTTCATAGCGCGACGTTACGCTGCCAAGGGCGTGACGGATATCATCTCCTGCTTCAGGATGGCCAAGTGTGAGACTTAACGCGGCCGCCAGCAGCTGTGTGCGGTCTGCCCTGGCCGGCCCGGCGCGGCCGGCGACCTGGCTCGGCGTAACGCCCGCGGCTCTCTACCTGCGAACGCCAGGGACGCCAGGCGTGCTCGCACTGCTCACGCATGACGCCGTGCGGCTGCCGTGCTCACTGCTGCTTCCCACGACGAGGGCAGAGCTGCCCTTGACCTTGGTAGCGGACCCGAATGGCGGCGCATTCGGTGGCGACGCCATGATCGGCGACAACAGCCTCGCGTGGACAGGGCCGGTCGGCCCGGTGGTCGTGCGCGCCGTCCGGGAATGGGCGCCAGCCAGGGTGACTCGCCGTCCGGCACAGCCGGAAGCGCTCGCGGCACTGCGCGGCGCGGTGCCTGACCCGGCCGTTCTCGGGATTGACGGCGCGCTGGTGACGATGCTGACGACTGAGCCGGCCGCCGCCGTAACGGGACTGCTCGGCTGCGGACCTGGCCTGACGCCCGCCGGCGACGACGTGCTGGCAGGGTTCCTCGTGGGCGCTCGCGCGTTCGGGCTGGATGCCGGCCCCGCGCGCACGGCGGTCGCCACGCTGGCGCCTGTCCGCACCACCGACCTGTCGGCCGCGCTGCTGTGGCACGCTGCCCGCGGCGAGTGCATCGACGAGGTCGCCGCCGTCGTCGCTGTCCTGTCTGGTCAGGAAGTTCACTGTCGTCAGGAGGTGCTCCGCCGCCTGCTGAGGGTCGGCCACACCTCAGGCCCCGCGCTGGCGTCCGGCCTAGCGGCAGCGGCGCAGGCCGCGCTCCGGGCAAGCACGAGAGCGGCGAGTGGCACTGGCGCGGAGGCCGCGTGAGCGCCGAACACGTCGAGGCCCGGCCGGGTGCCTACGCGGACTCAGTCACGCTGATGCAGGTCAGCGCGGATGTGCAGCGCGGCGACGACGTGCACGCGGCGCTGATCGCCATGGCGACCGAGCTGAATGTCGGCCTGGCGGCGGCGATGGGCTTCGACGCGCCCCGCAGCGCCGGTCCTAACGACTTGCTCATCGCGATCCGCGCCAGCGACGAGGCTGCGCTGTCGCAGGCGCGGGCAGCCGTCGACGCTGCGCTGACCGCCCGCCCGCCGCTCGTCACCAGCACGGGCGCAACGCCGCCGCGCATGCTGTCGTTTCGCACCACAGGGGCCGCGGTACGAGCCAGCGGGCCCGGCCTCGCGCTGATCTCGGTGCCAGGCCAGTACGCATTCGCCGAGGCGATGGACGCGCTCGACGCTGGCTGCGACGTCATGATCTTCTCCGACAACGTCCCGGTTGAGCAGGAGATACGGCTCAAGGACACCGCCGCGGAGCGCGACCTGCTCGTCATGGGCCCTGACTGCGGCACCGCAGTCGTCGGCGGCGTCGGGCTCGGCTTTGCCAACGCTGTCGCCGCCGGGCCGGTCGGGCTGGTCGCCGCCTCTGGCACCGGCGCGCAGCAGGTGCTGTGCTTGCTCGACTACGCAGGGACCGGCGTCAGCGCGGCGCTCGGAGTCGGGGGCCGCGATCTGTCCGCCGCCGTTGGCGGCCGGTCAGCCCGGGCTGCCCTCGCCGCCCTGGACGCCGATGCTGGCACCGACATCATCGTTGTGGTGTCGAAGCCGCCGGACCCTGGCGTCGCGGCCGCATTGCGCGACTACGCGGCCAGTCTGCGCACGCCGGTGCAGTTCGCGTTCGTCGGGCCGGGAGCGCCAGACCTCACCGCGGCCACCGAAGCAGCGCTGCGTGCGCTCGACCTGCCGGTCCCGACGTGGCCGCAGTTGCCAGGACCGGGGGATCAGCCTCGCGCCGGACTGCTGCGCGGGCTTTTCGCCGGCGGGACGCTGTGCGACGAAGCCATGGTCATCGCCACCGAGCGGCTCGGGCCGATCCAGTCGAATATCCCGCTCAGGCCGGAGCTGCGCCTGGCGCCGCTGCCTGCGGCTGGACGAACCGGGGGCCCGAGCGGGCACGCGATGTTCGATTTCGGCGACGACGAGCTGACGGTCGGCCGCGCGCACCCGATGATCGACCAGTCGCTCCGGCTCGAGCGGCTGGCGGCGTATGCGGCCGATCCGGCCGTGGTCGTCTTGCTGCTGGACGTCGTGCTGGGCTACGGCGCGCACCCCGACCCGGCGGCCGAGCTCGGGCCGGCCATCGCGGCCGTTCGGGAGCGCGGTACCGCCGCCGTCGTCGTGTCGCTGATCGGAGCCAGGGCCGATCCGCAGGGCCTCGATCGGCAGGCTGCGATGCTTCAGGCCGCCGGGGCGCACGTCTTCGGTTCTAACGCCGCCGCGACCCGGTTTGCGGCCGACCTCATAGTCCGCGCATGACCGGGCTACTGCGGCGCGACCCGCACGTGATCAGCGTCGGCCTCAGCCTGCTCGCGGAGGCCGCCCGAGGGCAGGCCGCCAGGGTCACGCGCGTCGACTGGGCGCCGCCGATGGCGGGGGTGAACGACGACCTCGTTCCCGTCCTGAGCGACCCGAGACGGACCGAAGCGAATGCGCTCGCCGTCAGCCGGATGCTGAGCGTGCGAGCGCAGCTCGTTGATGTTGTGCCTGCGGGCCCGGCGCTAGGCCTGCAACGCGGCGAGTTCCTGCACGCCGGGCCGCCGATCGACTGGGACCGGGCAGCGGGGCCGCTGCGCGGGGCGCTCATGGGCGCCGCGGTATTCGAGGGACTCGCCGACTCGCCGGATGAGGCCGCGGCGCTTGCTGAGCGCGGCGGCCTGGGGCTCGCGCCGTGCCACTCGCGCGGCGCCGTGGGGCCGATGGCCGGTGTCATCTCGCCGTCGATGTGGCTGTTCGTGCTCGAGGATCCAGCGACGGGCCGGCGCTCGTACTGCTCGCTTAACGAGGGGCTCGGTAAGGTGCTGCGCTACGGCGCGTTCTCGCCGGACGTCCTCGACCGGCTGGGGTGGATGTCGGCGGTCCTCGGTCCGCTCCTGGCCGCCGCGGTGCGCGGCCACGGGCCCGTGGACGTCACCGCAATCCTCGCCCAGATGGTGCAGATGGGGGACGAGGCCCACAACCGCAACCGGACCGGCACGCTCATGCTGCTGCGGGATCTGCTGCCCGCAATGGTGACGTCGGGCTGGGGCGCGGCGGACGTGGCCAGGGCGGCGGCGTTCATTGGCGGCAACGACCATTTCTTCCTGAACCTGGCGATGCCTGCGTGCAAGCTCGCGCTCGACGCCGCCCGCGATATCCCAGGCGCCACTGTGGTCGTGGCGATGGCGCGGAACGGCACCGACTTCGGCGTCCAGGTCGCCGGAACGGGAGATGCGTGGTTCACGGCGCCAGCGCTTACGCCGCAGGGGCTCTACCTGGGCAGCTACGGCCCGGCGGACGCCAGTCCGGACATCGGCGACTCGGCGATCACCGAGACGGCTGGCCTCGGCGGCTTCGCTATGGCGGCGGCGCCGGCGATCGCCCGACTCGTCGGCGGCTCGGCCGTCGATGCGCTCGCGACGACCCGGCGCATGTACGAGATCACGCTGACCGAGCATCCGCTGTATCAGATACCGGCGCTGGAGTTCCGCGGGACGCCCGCTGGCATCGACGTCACGCTCGTGGCGCGGACCGGCATCATGCCGCAGATCAACACCGGGATGGCCGGAAAGGTAGCGGGTACCGGTCAGGTCGGCGCCGGCCTCGTCACGCCGCCTGCCGACGTCTTCCCGGCGGCGCTGCGCGCGCTCGCGGCGGCCGTCAGATCCCGGCCGGGTGCCAGACCGTCTTGACCTCCAGCGTCGCCAGCAGGCGGCGCGTCCCCGGCGGATCGCTCCAGCGATCACCGTCGTGATCGGCAAGTACGCGCTTCAGGTTCGCCGCCGCGGCGCGCTCGAGGGCGGCGCGGTCGGCTGCCGGCGCGCCGGTCAGGTCGATAGCGTTGACGTCCATGTGGTCGGCAGCGACGGGCGCAAGCTCGGTCGTGCTGCCGGTCAGCACGTTGACGACGCCGGGCGGGATGTCCGAGGTGGCGAGCACCTCGGCAAGCAGCACCGCCGGCAGCGGGCGCTGCTCGCTGGCGATCACCACTGCGGTGTTGCCGGTCACGATCACGGGCGCGAGCACGCTGACCAACCCCAGCAGGCTTGAGTCGGCCGGCGCTAGCGTCGCCACCACACCCGTCGGCTCGGGCACGCTGAAGTTGAAGTATGGCCCAGCGACAGGATTGGCGGCGCCTGCTACCTGGGTGACCTTGTCGCTCCAGCCTGCGTACCAGACCCAGCGGTCGATGGCGGCCGACACGACGGCCTCGGCCCGTCCTGGCCGCAGGCCTTCGGCCCTGGCGACCTCGACGGCGAACTCGGTGGCGCGGCTCTCCATCATCTCGGCCACGCGGTAGAGGACCTGGCCGCGGTTGTACGCTGTCGCGCCCGACCAGCCTGCGAACGCGCCGCGAGCGGCCACGACAGCCTCGCGCAGGTCCTTGCGTGATGCCTTGGCCGCGTAGGCGAGCAGGTCGCCGCCCTTGCTGTGCACCGGGTACGAGCGCCCGGACTCCGAGCGCGGGAACGCGCCGCCGATGAACAGCTTGTAGGTCTTGCGGACGTCGAGCCGCCCTGTGTTGCCAACGACAGTGGATTCAGACATTGAGGTACGCGGCCAGGCCGTGCCTGCCGCCCTCCCGTCCGTATCCGGACTCCTTGTAGCCGCCGAACGGACTAGCCGGGTCGAACCTGTTGTAGGTGTTGGCCCAGACCACGCCCGCGCGCATGCGCTGCGCCATCCACAGGATCCGGCTGCCCTTGTCGGTCCAGATGCCTGCCGACAGCCCGTACGGCGTGTTGTTCGCCTTACTCACCGCCTCCTCCGGGGTGCGGAACGTCAGCACAGACAGCACCGGGCCGAAGATCTCCTCGCGGGCGATCCGGTGCGACTGGCTGACGCCGGTGAACACCGTGGGCGGGAACCAGAACCCCTTGTCGGGCAGTCGGCACGGCGGCGACCAGCGCTCCGCGCCCTCCGTGTCACCCGCTGCGGTCAGCTCGGTGATCTTGTCCAGCTGCTGGCGGGAGTTGATGGCGCCGATGTCGGTGTTCTTGTCGAGCGGATCGCCGAGCCGAAGCGTGGCCAGGCGCCGCTTGAGCCGGTCCACGATCGCGTCGCTCACTGACTCCTGGACGAGTAGGCGCGATCCGGCGCAGCACACATGACCCTGGTTGAAGAAGATCCCGTTGACGATCCCCTCGATGGCCTGCTCGACGGGCGCGTCGTCGAAGACGATGTTGGCGGCCTTGCCGCCGAGTTCCAGCGTCACCTTCTTGCCGGTGCCGGCGGCCGAGACCGCGATCTGCTTGCCGACTTCGGTTGACCCGGTAAACGCGATCTTGTCCACGTCAGGGTGCGCCACGAGCGCGGCTCCGGTCTCGCCAGCGCCGGTCAGCACGTTCACCACGCCGGGCGGCAGGCCGACCTGCTGGCAGACCTCGGCGAGCAGCAGCGCGGTCAGAGGCGTGGTCTCGGCTGGCTTCAGCACGCACGTGTTGCCGGCCGCGAGCGCCGGCGCGAGCTTCCACGCCGCCATCAGCAGCGGGAAGTTCCACGGGATCACCTGGGCGGCCACGCCGAGCGGTCGCGGCGCCGGGCCGAAGCCCGCGTGCTCCAGCTTGTCTGCCCAGCCTGCGTAGTAGAAGAAGTGCGCGGCGGCCAGCGGGACGTCGACGTCGCGCGATTCCCGGATCGGCTTGCCGTTATCCAGGCTCTCGAGCACAGCGAACTCGCGGGCCCGCTCCTGGAGCACCCGCGCGATGCGGTACAGGTACTTGGCGCGCTCGCTGCCCGGCATCGGGCCCCATACCTTGTCGAAGGCGGCGCGGGCTGCGACGACCGCCTGCTCGACGTCGTCCGGCCCGGCCTCCGCTACGACGGCGAGCGGCTCTCCGGTGGCCGGGTTGATGGTCGCGAACGTTGCGCCCGCGGTCGCGGGCGCGAACTCCCCGTTGATGAACAGGCCGTATTCCGGCGCGATGGTGACGATGTCACGCGACTCAGGCGCGGGCGCGTACTCCCACGCGAGTCCTGCCGAGCCGACCAGGGCGTCAACGGCCGCGGACTTGCGCTTGTCGGAACCCATCAGCGGCCTTTCCAGTGGTCTCTCATGATCGCGAAGGATTCGACACTGTCGGCTGTGTCGAATCCTTCGCCGAAACGACGGCGGCGCCGAGGAGCGTGCATCAGTCGATCGT
>CAWKKA010000013.1:0-350725 GCA_963850105.1 uncultured Actinomycetota bacterium | reverse complement strand
GACTCATCATGAGTGTCATCGTCATTGAATTCATCACCTTGGACGGGATCGTGTCCGATCCGGACGGGTCGGAGGGCACGCCGGCCGGCGGCTGGGCGTTCCGGCACGGCCCCGAGACGGTCGCCGGGGACAAGTTCCGGCTCGGCAGCACCCTGGACGACGGCGTCATACTGGTCGGGCGCAGCACTTGGCAGATGTTCTCGCGGATCTGGCCAGGACGCGACGACCCGTTCTCCGCACGGATGAACGCCGCGCCGAAACTGATCGCCTCCCGCACGCTGACCGACGCGTCGGCGTGGGCGAACTCGGGTGTCATCGACGGCGACGTCGTCGACGCCGTCAAGCGCGAGCGGCGCGACGTGATCATCATCGGCAGCCTCAGCGTCGTGCACGCGCTGATGGCCGCCGACCTGATCGATGAGTTCCGGCTGCTGACCTTCCCCACGATCCTGGGCACCGGCGAACGGCTGTTCCCGGCCAGTAGCTCGCCGGTCTACCTGGAGTGCCTGTCGGCCGAGCAAGCCGGCGCCGCCGTCCTCGCGCGGTACAAGCGGGTGGCGCGATGACTGATCGCATCGTCGGCCGCGTACGCGACGCCGACCGGCCCCAGCAGTTCGATAGGCAGTGCCGCGGGTGACCTCCACGGCCAGGCGACCACCCGACCTGCACCGTTGCTGCAACCGGTGTTGCAACCGGACTGCAACGGGCGGTATTAGGACTGTGCAGGGAGGGACGCTTGCCTCGGGCGGATCTTGACCCGCTCTGGCTCTCCAGACCTCGGCCGCGATTGGAGCACAACGTTCAGCAGTTGCTCGATGGCGCGACCTGATCTGCAGCGAGCTGACGAAGGAGGTGCGGTAGTGCGCGCACGGCAACCAGACCTGGAGGGGTACGTCCAGTGCGACGGGGTGAAGATCGGCTATGAGGTATTCGGTGATGCTGCGCCGACGCTGCTGCTCCTGCCGACCTGGACGATCGTTCACAGCCGTTTCTGGAAGCTGCAGGTGCCATATCTGGCCCAGCATTTCCGGGTAATCACGTTCGATCGGCCGGGCAACGGCCGATCCGACCGGCCGCTTGAGCCTTCGGCGTACAGCGTGGCCGCGGTCGCCGATCAAGCGCTGGCGGTGCTGGATGCAACCGGCACCGACCGCGCAGTCCTGGTCAGCCTTTCGCAGGGCGCACTGGAGTCGCTCCTGCTGGCGGCGGATCACAGCGACCGGGTGCTCGGCGCCGTCTACATTTCTCCAGGGCTGGCGCTGGAGCCAGACCATCCTGAGCGCGCGGCTGCGGTCGAAAGCTTTCTGGATCCGCGACCCGACGATGCCCGGCGCTGGGAGCGCCTGAACGCTCAGTACTGGCTGGACAACTACGCGGACTTCGCGGAGTTCTTCTTCGGCGAATGCTTTCCCGAGCCACACTCGACCAAGCAGTTCGAGGACTGCGCGGGCTGGGCGGCCGAGACCGCCCCCGAGGTGCTCCTAGCGGACGCGCAGTCCGCTCTCGGCCCTGACGAGGCGCATGAATGGGCGCAGCGCGTGTCGGTCCCGACGCTGGTGATCCACGGCGACGACGACCGCATCAGCCCGCTGGCACGGGCGCAGTCGGTGGCCAGCGACACTTGCGGCGAGCTCGTGATCCTTGCTGGTGCTGGCCACATACCGCTGGCGCGCGATCCCGTGCGGGTTAACTTGCTGGTCCGTGAGTTCGCGGACAGGTTCGCGCCGCCTCGGGCCCAGCCAGGTCGCCAGTGGGCTCGCGCCCGGCATCGGCGCCGCCGAGCGCTGTTCGTTTCCTCACCGATCGGGCTCGGCCACGCGCGACGCGATATTGCGATCGCCGCCGAGCTGCGCCGCCAACACCCCGACCTGGAAATCGACTGGCTCGCCCAGCATCCGGTGACACGGATGCTCGAGGATGCCGGAGAGCATGTGCACCCGGCCAGCAGCGGCCTGGCCAGTGAATCGGCCCACATCGAGTCGGAAAGCGGCGAGCACCGTCTGCATTGCTTCCAGGCGTGGCGGCGGATGGACGAGATTCTCCTCGCCGACTTCATGGTCTTCCACGACGTGATCGCCGAATGCCCGTACGACCTGGTGATCGGCGACGAAGCGTGGGAGATCGACTACTTCCTGCACGAGAACCCTGAGCTCAAGCGGTTCGCCTACTGCTGGCTCACCGACTTCGTGGGCTGGCTGCCGATGGCCGACGGCGGCGCGCGCGAAGCCGCACTTACCGCCGACTACAACGCGGAGATGATCGAGCAGATTGCCCGCTACCCACGGGTCCGTGACCTGGCGCTGTTCGTTGGCAATCCCGATGACATCGTCCCGGACCGCTTCGGTGACGGACTCCCGCTCATCCGGGAATGGGTGGCCGACCACTACCAGTTCCCCGGATATGTCACCGGGTTCGACCCCGACGCCGTCGCCGACCGCGAACAGCTGCGCGCTGAGCTTGGCTACGCGCCCGGCGATCAGCTGTGCGTCGTGACCGTGGGCGGCTCCGGCGTCGGCGGCGGGCTGCTCCGGCGTGTAATTGACGCCTATCCGCAAGCTGCATCCAAGGTGCCTGGCTTGCGCATGCTCGTCGTAGCCGGCCCGCGCATCGACCCCGCCACTTTGCCGTCCCGGCCGGGTGTCGATGTGCGCGCATACGTACCCGACCTGTACAAGCACTTGGCCGCCAGTGACCTCGCTGTCGTCCAAGGCGGCCTCACCACGTGCATGGAGCTGACTGCCACCCGCAGGCCATTCATCTACATGCCGCTCCGGCAACACTTCGAGCAGACCTTCCACGTGCACCACCGCCTGCAAGCTCACCGGGGAGGCCACCGCATGGACTTCGGCGATGCCGAACCCGACGCGCTAGCCGAAGCCTTCGCCAGCCAGATCTCGCGGCCCGTCGACTACCGGCCCGTCGAGCGCGACGGGGCGTCCCGAGCGGCAGCAGCCATCGCCAGCCTCATCTGAGCAGCCGGCCGCGGGGTCCCCGGTGGACCTGTTCCGCCATCGGCTTGGCCGGTGCTCTTGACCTTGACGTGATTCGAGCCTCGGCCTGCTGCGGTCAGTTGATATCGAACTCGTTGTCTTCCGGGTCCTTCATCCCGACCGCGTAGTGGTCCAGCCCTTCCTCGGACAATGCGCCAGTGATGGTGGCGCCAAGGCCGGCCAGCCGGCTCGCCTCAGCGTCGACTCGCATCCTGCGAGCCTCGATCGGGTCCGTCCGCTCGCCACTGGCGTGGATGTCGAGGTGCAGTCGGTTCTTGACCGCCTTGGCATCTGGGACGACATGGAACCAGATGCCCGGCCCGTGGCCGTCTGGGTCGCTGATCCTGTCTGCCCCGTCGACCAGTTCTTCCTCGGGCACACCCAGCTCGCGGTAGACGTCGTTCCAGGTGGCGAATCCAGCCGGGGCAGGCGCGAGCTCGTAGCCCAGTGCTGCGGCCCAGAACCGAGCCAGCAGGTCCGGGTCGGCACAGTCCATGACCAACTGAAAGCGAACAGGCACCGGTCTCCTCCCCAGGACGCTCGGGCAGCTTTCGACATCCTTCCAGATGCCTCGTGACGCTGCGATCTCCAACTGGTCGCGGCGAAAAAGGTAGATAACATCGCATCATGATCGCCCGCCGAGCAGGGGAAGAAGGACCAGGCCGAGCAGTGGTACCGCAAGGCCGCCGACGCCGGGCGTCATGATCGATGACGGGGTTAATTTGGTTTAGCCATGCACCTAGTTGGTCCGCCGGGCACTAACACCTCGGCACCAGCTGATGTGCGGCACCGAGAACGATGAGCACGCCCGGCCCTGGAGGCGGAAATGAGCGATCAGGGATGGCAGCACTTTCTCGCTGCAGAGGACGTCGCGGACTGGGTGGTGCTGCACGGCGGAGCTATGGCGGTGTTCCGCGTCTCGTCGCTGGTCGAGGCGGCACGGCTTGCCGAGGCCGTCGCGCACGTCTCAGGGCTCGAGGGCGCGGGGGCGCTGATGACGATCGCCGACGACCAACTCACCGTGCGGTTGACCCGCGATTTCTGGCGGCTGGAGCAACAGCACATCCAACTTGCTCGAGCGGTCTCGGCGGTAGCGCGGGCGCATGGGGCGGTCGTCGACCGCACGCGTGCGCAAGAGGTGCAGTTCGCCATCGCGGGACAGCCAGATGCCGTCGATGTGGGCTTCTGGCGCGCTGCCCTTGGCTACGCCAGGCAGGCTGACGACAACGCCGTCGACCCGCTCGGCCACGGATCAACGGTCTGGATGCAGGATCTTGACCCGGCCAAGCCGCTGCGACACGCAATGCACGTCGACGTGTCCGTTGCTCGAGAGCACATCCAGGAGCGTCTTGCCGCTGCGCTCGCCGCAGGCGGCCGGATCGTTGACGATTCCAGTGCCCCCGAGGCTTGGATTCTCTCCGACCGCGCCGGCAACCGCGTATGCATCTGCGCGTGGCCCGATGGTGCCTCCCGTGCTACCGCGACGGGGCGAGAATCCTCAGGGCCGGATGAAGATCACCAGACTTAAGCATGCGCAGGCTCAGGACTTGACTGCGCCTAGGAAGACGGGGTGGCGGCGTGTGGGGCGGCCCACTCCAGTGTGCGCCAGGCGGTCCATGCGAGCAGCGCGGCGATGGGCAGCTCGGCGAAGCAGGCCATCGCCAGCGACTCGACGTAGGGCAACTTCGGGGCGGCCGACATCGTGTCGAACCAAGCGTCCATGCATAGGATCGCGGCCGCCGCTGCCGCGACGGGACTCGTGGCCCGATGTCTTCGGGAGAGCAGGCGCGAGACGGCGAGCAGGCTGACCGCCTCGAGGACGTCGAGCCACACCCAAGAGGACGTGAAGCTGCGCTTGCCGGCCTGCCCATGCAGCTGCTCGATCAGCAACCCGATCCACGGCACGAGTAGTGCTCCGCACACGGTGAAAAGCCGTGCCAGCAGGCGCGAACGCTGATCCATGCCCGCAATGATGCCTTAGCCATTCAGACCGCCGCCAAGGGATAACGGCAGCCTCACAGCCAGGCCCGGCCGGAAGCTGGGACTAACGAGTTACGCGATAGTCGACGAGCAGATAGCCAGTCGGTGAGACCTCGCTTCGGATCGGTTCGAGCTGAATCGATGGCAAGCCGTCGAGGAGTCGTCGTCCGTGGCCGGCGATCCTCGGCGCTATCACGAGCCTGAGTTCGTCGACAACGTCGGCGGCGAGTAGCGCCTGCGCGACCGAGATACTTGCGTGGACGCCGATATCGCCTCCGCGCTGCTGCTTGAGATCCCGAACGAATTCAACGAGCCCGCCATCAAGCACCGTCGCATTGGCCCAATCTCGGTCAAGGGGCGTAGATGTCGCGACGTACTTCGTGACCCCGTTGATGAATGTCGCGAATGGCTCGATCTGGCTGCTCGGCCAGAACTGCGCCCACTCGGTGTAGCTACGGCGGCCGAGAATGACCGCGTCCTGTGTCCCGATCACAGCGGCGAGGTTGGCATCCATCGCCTCGTCCCAGTCGGCGAAGAAATTATCTGGGTCCTCGGCAACCCCGTCGAGGGACAACAACTCGTACACGACGATCTTTCGCACGCCCAACACCTCCGACTGGTCTCGATGCTATTAGTTGACTGATCAAGCCGCCGAAACTCATCGCTGCGACGTGCAGCACGTCCAGCACGTCGCTATGCTCCGCGCCATGACTGTCGATGTGAGCTTGAAGACCGTCGAGCCGACGCCGACAGCAGTGGTGGTGGCGGCGACCACGTGGGCCGAGTTCCCTGCGATGTGGGGGCCGATGCTGGACAAGGTGTGGAGCTTTCTCCGGGGCGGCGCTCCGAAGGACCTCTACAAGCAGGGGCACAACGTCATGCTCTACAAGGACGATGTCCCCAACGTCGAAGTCGGCGTTCAGGTAAGCGGCTCCTTCGATCCCACCGGCGACGTTGTCGCGTCGACGCTGCCGGGCGGGCTCGTCGCCAGCGCGACCCACACCGGTCCGATTGCCAAGATCGGCGACACTCATGAGGCGGTGTGCGAGTGGAGCAAGGCGAACGGGTACCGGCTGGCAGGCCCTCACTGGGAGATCTACGGCGATCCCAGCCCGTCGAGCGGCGATTTCGATGTGCAAGTGTTCTGGTCGCTGGTGGCGCCGTATCCCGAACGGTCCTGAGGAAGTTGGGTAGCACGGTCTCGTCGGCAATCAGCCTCGATAGAGCCGACGCCATCATGTTCACGTCGCCGAAGGGCCGCTGCTCCGGCACAGCAACTTCCGTCGCGCAAACTGCTCCGCGGCACTCATCCAAACCGGCCTGGATGCCCGCCGTCGCCATGCGAGGCACTGACTTGGACGACAGTCGCCTGAGGCCGCCAGACGCCGCCTGGGTCCTGCTGACGTTGACTTCCAGTTTGGCTCCCTCACGGGAGGGGCGGTGGGGCAGCGCCTGGAATGAGGGCTGTCGGGTGCGATGCTTCAACAGACCCTCGGAAGGGGCGAGATGAAGCATTTTCCGAAGCTGAACGCAGATATAGCGAGAGCGGCATTAGGCGATTCAGGGATGATCGATCTGGAGCCGGTGGCCTGTGGCCGCTGCAATTGAGTGCAGGTCGTCGGGGTCGGAGCTGACGACTAGATCGCCGCGGCGCAGGGCTCCTTCGACGACGCATGCGTCCACGACGTCGGTGGTGGCGGCCCGTGCGGCTAAAGTACCGACCGAGCGCGCCTGGCCGTCATCGAGGGGTTCGACGTGGCAGCCGGCTAGCAGCCGGGCGAGCTGGACCTGCTTCGCTGATCCGCGCCACGACTGAGCCACTACCGGCGCGGGAACGATTGGGACCTCACGCCGGCTGAGGAGGGCGCGATGTCGGGCCCACATGCGCCGCTCGCTGCGGTCAGCTGCGATGAGTGCGCCGGTGTCGTAGGTGACGCCCATCAGGCGGTCCGTCGTCCGGTGCTGGCCCGGCTCTGGCCGGATAGGTCGATTGCGCGGGCTGCCCAGGCCTCAGCGTCGGCGATCTCGTCCGTTGTGAAAGCGCCGTGGTCCTGCTCGAACTGACTGACTGCGGCTAGGCCCGCCCGGATGGTGAACTCTTTCCGGGCAGTATCGGCCAGCCACGCGCTGTAGCTGAGCCCCGCGTCGGCTGCGGCGGCGGCGATCTCAGCGTCTAGGTCGGGCGGCATGGAGATGGAACGCTTCTTACGCACTGCCATCCCATCACGGTAGCACAGCGGTAGGACAATTCCTGCTGAGCTCGAGACGCGCCATAGAGCCTGCTGACATCTCGATAATCCCGTGCCCCACCAGCTGGAACGACACCTGGGCCACGCGCGTCTCCGCGGTGACAGGGCTGCCGGCCGGCTTTCTGTCCGGCCGGCAGTTTCCCTGCAGATGAACTCCGTGTGCGAGTTAGAGAACTCCGGAGCACCAGGCGAGAACCGCCGTGGAGATTCCTGTGGCATCAATGTGGCACGTGACGAGAAGGCTGACCTGTCGATATTCAGCGAACCAGCCCGCATGTCCCGGCTGAGCTGGCTTCTAGATGGCGGTCGATTCGCTGCTGCTCAGACCGGTCGAACTTCGGCGAGCCGCTTGACTGCGAACTGGTCGGTCCCGCTGGGGTCCCAGCATACGGCGGCTTCCCATGCGGCCCGCGCTTGCGCGGCGATGTCGTACGCGTCGTCGTCGAGACCGGCAGCGTTGTGCGGCAGTGCCAGGTCGAGGTCGGGGACGTCGACGTGCGACTCGTCCCAGTCGATCATCGCGACGCGATCCGCGGTCATGCGGATGTTGCCCGGGTTGGGGTCGCCGTGGACGACGCACGTCGTGCGGCCGGTGAGTCGCGCCCACGCTGCTCGGCATCGAACGACACCCTCAGGCGGCATCGCGCCGAGGTCGACCCTCGTCCCGGTCTCGGCGTGCAGAAAGTCGGTCGACGATCGCCAGCCCGGGCGCTGGGGCCAGCCGGACGTGAACCGATGCAGCTGGCGGAGTGTGTCAGCGACGCGACGCCAGTCGGCCTCGGTCTCGGGCGATCCGCCCTCCACCCAGGTCATCACCACCAGACCACCGGCGAAGTGCCGGCCGTCCGTGGTTGGGATCGGCACCGGCACGGGCATCCCTGCACGGTCGAGGTGTCGCAACAGGCCGGTCTCCCACGCGAGATCAGCGTCGCTGCGCCGACCGAGACGACCGACCGCGAGTTGCCCGTGGACGCGCACGCTCCACACCTCGTTGACGCCAACCCCGCCAGTGAGCGGTTCGATGCGAACGACGTCGTCACCCCACTGCTCGAGTGCCTCCCATCCCACCGGCCACATCTTCGCAGAGGGTCATGAAGCGCCCAACGAGATTACGAACCCGATTCGCGCATGGATGTCGGCATTGCCCAGCCGAGCAGCACCTGCACCTGCATTTCCATGGCGCAAGCCAGCCGGAGCCGGGCGAGCTGCTCAGAAAGCCCACGTTCTTCCGCCCGCCGCATCCGACCGCTGACCTCGCCCATAGCCAAAGCGCCTCAGCCAGCCACGCCTGACGCATCGCGCCGTAGTGCGCTGCCGGTTGCCATCCCGGCCTGACAGGACGCCGGGCCTGCCTCATGCGCGGGCTCGGGTTCCAGCTCGGCGCCGGGAGCACGCATGGCAACCACGACCCGACCAGCCACCGATTCCCACAGCCCGAGGGCGCGCGGTCTTGGCGCGCCCCGAGGCCGCCACTCGACTCCGGACCGGCAGAGCGCTCTCGCGGAAGCGATCGCCGAACGGACCCGCCAGGAGGTTACCGGGAAAATCGGTGGCACGGTCGTGGCACGAAACGGACAGGCTAACGCATCCGGCGATGACCCGCCCCACGAGCGCAGCCCCCCTGAGCTGGGCTTCTAGGTGTGGCGCCCCGAGCAGGACTCGAACCTGCGGCCTACCGCTTAGGAGGCAAACCCGAACCAGGCCAGGCGACGCTCACAGTCGCCCAGCGTGGCGCTGACCTGCAACGACAATCGCCTGACGACGCCTGACGCTGCCCTACTCCGTTCGGCGTTGGCTCCCACTTTGGCTCCCGGCTCAATCCCACTGCAACAGCAGCCACCTCCGGCTCGGCGCTCCCTGAGTTGGACACTGGGCAGCGACCCTGCAACACAGACGGGCGGCGAACAGTATGGTTCGGCGGGCAAGCTAGGCCAAAGCCACCATGGTGGCACCTAGTAGCACCTGGTGCTACAGTTAAGAATATGACCAACCCTGAGATCACCCAGCGCGACTTGCGGTCGCGGTCGCGGGAGATTATGGATGCTGTCGAGCACGGTCAGTCTTTTACTGTCACCCGCGACGGACGCCACATCGGGGAGCTGATCCCCCTGCACCGACGCCGCCGGTTTGTCCCGCGGGAGGAGTTCTCGGCGATGTCGCGCAATGCTCCTGAAGGTAACCTGGATGCGTTCAGATCGGATCAGGACGCCGCCGCTGACCACGAGACCGCTAGCCCGTATGAGCGCTGACCCTCCCCGGCAGGGCATGCTCGACACGAACATCATGATCCTGCGCAGGTGGATCGATGCCGGCCAGCTGCCCGATGAGATGGCAATCAGCGCCATCACTCTGGCGGAGCTGTCCGCCGGCCCGCACGAAGTCCGCCGCAACAGCGAGCAAGGCATGTACGACGAGCACGCCGAGCGCGCCCGCCGCCTGGAAATACTGCAGCGCGCCGAGAGCGAGTTCGACCCGATTCCGTTCGGCGCCGAGGCGGCTCGCATCTTCGGGCGTGTCACGGCAGCGGTGATCACCGCCGGGCGCAAGCCACGCAGGAGGATCGCCGACCTGCTTATCGCGGCAACGGCCATCGCCGAGGGACTGCCGCTGTTCACCACGAATCCCGGCGACTTCACCGGCCTGGACTCTCTCCTGCCGGTTATACCGGTCACCCGCCCAGCCGTCCCGCACGAACGACCACCCAGGCGGTAGCAGACCGTTCGCGTGCGCGAACAACCGCTGCTAAGCGCGCCAGCCCCCATCGCCGCCGGCCGCCTCCAGTCCGATCCGCACCGCCTCGGCCGGGCCGACGCCGCACCCGCCGCACCCGCCGCACCCGCCGCACCCGCCGCACCCGCCGCACCCGCCGCAAGATTTGACGAAAGAGCGATTGGTCGCAGGCAGTTGACGTAGCTCTGAACCGAATGGCGAAAAATTCTCTCTACGTGCTTGTCTGCGCCCCGAGCAGGACTCGAACCTGCGGCCTACTGCTTAGGAGGCAAACCCGAACCAGCCCAGACGACGCTTACCGTCGCCCTGCATGGCGCTGACCTGGGACGACAAGCGCCTGACGACGGCTGACGCCGCCCTGTTCCTGCCAGTGCTGGCTCCCAGTATGGCTCCTGACGCGGGCGCTGCCGCCCGACAAGCCGACGGTGGCGTCATGTGACGGCCAACGGGGAGGCCTGCGCATCAATGACGGCGATCGCGGCCATGTTAGCGATGTCGGTGACGTCAGCGCCGCGGCTCAGCACGTGCACCGGCTTGGCCATGCCGACTAGGACCGGCCCGATCGCTACAGCCCCGCCGAGGTGCTGCAGCAGCTTGTAGGCCACGTTCGCCGCTTCCAGGCTCGGGAAGACCAGCACGTTGGCCTCGCCGACGAGGTCGGAGAACGAGTAGTCGTCGTCGCGCAGGACGGGCGACAGGGCGACGTCCGCCATCATTTCGCCGTCGACCATCAGGTCGGGGCGCCGTGATTTGACCAGTTGCGTGGCTGCGGCCATCTTCGCCGAGCGAGGGTGGCTAGTGGACCCGAAGTTGGAGAAGGACAGTAGCGCCACTCGTGGCTCGAGCCCGAAACCGCGTGCCCGCTCGGCTGCCATGATGGCGATGTCGGCCAGATCCTCGGCGGAGGGATCGAAGTTAACTGTCGGGTCGGTGAGGACGACGGCATGGCCGTCGTCGGTGATCATCACGTACAGCCCGGCCACGCGCGAGACATCGGGCGCGGACCCGATCACTTCCAGGGCGGGCCGGATGACATCAGGGTAGTGGTAGGTCAGGCCGGCGACGAACGCGTCGGCGTCGCCAGCCTGCACCATCATGGCGCCGAAGTAGTTCGGCTGGCCCAGCAAAGCCGATGCCTCGCGCAGGGTGATTCCCTTCCGCTGCCGCCTTTCATACAGTGCGGCGGCGTAGGGGCTGGTCCGCTCGGACGTCGCGGGGTCGACGATCTCGATGGGGACGGTGATCCGCAGCTCTTTCATCGCCGACCGGATCACGTCTTCGCGCCCGAGCAGGATCGGTAGCCCGATGTGTTCCTGTTGGATCCTGGCTGCCGCCAGGATGATCTTCCGCTCCTCGCCCTCGGAGAAGACCACGCGCTTGGGCGCCGTCTGCGCCTTGTGAGTCACGACGCTCATCACCTCGCGGCCCCGGATCAACCGGTTCGCGAGCTGCTCGGTGTAGGCGGCCAGGTCGATGGGGCTGCGGGCGACGCCCGAGGCCATGGCCGCAGCGGCAACCGCCGGGGCAACGCGAAGCGGCACTCGCGGGTCGAGCGGTTTGGGGATCAGATAGTCCGGGCCGAACTCTAGGCGGTCGACACCATAGGCCCGCAGGACCGAGTCGGGCACTTCTTCCTTGGTGAGGTCGGCCAGGGCCCGCGCGGCGGCGACCATCATCCCGTCGTCGATCGCCCGGGCTTGCACATCGAGCGCACCGCGGAAGATGAATGGGAAGCCGAGCACGTTGTTGACCTGGTTGGGGTAGTCGGACCGTCCGGTCGCAATTAGCACGTCGCTCCGGGCCGCCCGGGCGGCGGGGTAGCTGATCTCAGGGTCGGGATTGGCTAGCGCAAAGATGATCGGCGCATCGGCCATCGACAGAACCATGTCCTTCGTCACCGTGCCGGCGACCGACACCCCGAGAAAAACGTCTGCTCCGTCGATGGCGTCGGCCAGGGTGCGGGCCGGGAGGTCAGTAGCGAATCGCGCCTTGTAGGCGTTCATCCCTTCGGCGCGGCCACGGTAGACAACGCCCCTGGTGTCGGCGAGCACAATGTTCTCGCGCCGCATGCCCAGGTTGACGAAGAACTCGCAACAGGCGATCGCCGCCGCCCCAGCGCCGCTGACCGCCATCCGGACCTCGCCGATGTCCCTGCCCGTGAGCTCGAGCGCGTTGAGCAACGCGGCGCCACTGATGATGGCTGTGCCGTGCTGGTCGTCGTGGAAGACCGGGATGTCCATCGCGGCGGACAGCCGCTCCTCGATCTCGAAGCATTGCGGCGCGCTGATGTCTTCGAGGTTGATGCCGCCGAAGGTCGGTTCCAGTGCCTTCACGATCCGCACCACGTCGTCCGGGTCGGCGGCGTCGAGTTCGATGTCGAACACGTCGACGTCAGCGAACCGCTTGAACAGCAGCGCTTTGCCCTCCATCACCGGCTTGCCGGCAAGCGGCCCTACGTTGCCTAGACCGAGAACAGCCGTGCCGTTCGTAACGACGGCCACCAGATTCCCGCGGGCGGTATAGCGGAACGCCTCCGCCGCGTCCTGCTGAATGTCCAGCACGGGGACGGCCACGCCCGGGGTGTAGGCCAAGGCGAGGTCGTGCTGGGTCGCGCATGGCTTGGTGATCGCGATCCCGATCTTCCCGGGTCGACCGGAGGCGTGGTACTCGCGGGCTTCGTCTCCCAGCATGGCTCCCGTCCAATCGTCGATGTCCATCCGCCGGAATGTGGGTGCGTCGTTTCTCTAATAGGGACCGGCGTGCCCATTCTGGCTCGAGGTTAATTTAGCCAGGCCGGGCGGGAGTCGTGGCAGCAGTCCGCCGCAGGCTGCAGCCATGGCGGGTCGGGGTTGCCCCGTGTCCGAACACTGCCATCGTGCCTACGGGATTGCGCGAGGGTGGTATGGCCACGACCGTCCCGCTCGGCCCGCGCACGGCGCAAGCCAGCGACTTCGCCCTTCGACGAACCAGCCGGCGGACCGATCTTCGTCCCGGCAGGCACTCGGCCGTGGCGGCGTCGCTCATCGACCGACTCGTCCCGCTGCCAACACCACAACGGTGGCGGCTGAGCTGGAATGTTCTCGTTCAGCCAACGGTCCCGTCGACGTGACGCAATGTCGCGCCCACGTAGATCTGGCGCGGGCGGGCGATCTTCTGTTCCGGGTCGCTGGCGCTTTCCTGCCACTGGGCCAGCCAGCCGGGCATGCGCCCGATCGCGAAGAGCACGGGGAACATGCTGACGGGGAAGCCCATCGCCTGGTAGATGATGCCCGAGTAGAAGTCCACGTTCGGGTACAGCTTGTGGGCGATGAAGTAGTCGTCGGCGAGCGCGATCCGCTCGAGTTCGAGGGCGATGTCGAGCAGGGGGTTGCGGCCGGTCACGGTGAATACCGCGTCGGCGATCTGCTTGATGATGGTGGCCCGCGGGTCGAAGTTCTTGTACACCCGGTGGCCGAACCCCATCAGCCGCAGTTCGCCGCGCTTTACCCGCGCGATGTAGGCGGGGATGTTGTCCACCGACCCTATCTGCTGCAGCATCCGCAGTACCTGCTCGTTCGCGCCGCCGTGCAGCGGGCCGTACAGCGCCGCGGCGGCAGCGGCTGCGGCCGAGTAGGGGTCGACGCGGGAGCTGCCGACCACCCGCATGGCGCTGGTGGAGCAGTTCTGCTCGTGGTCGGCGTGCAGGATGAACAGCACGTCGAGGGCGTGCTCCAGCACAGGGTCCGGGTGATACCTGGGCTCGGTCATCTTCCACATCATGTTGAGCAGGTTGCCCGCATACGACAGCTCGTCGTCGGGATAGGCGTACGGCAGTCCCATCGCGTGCCGGTAGGCAAAGGCCGCCAGCGTCGGCATCTTGGCGATGAGCCGCGCCACCTGATCACGCTGGCTCGCGTGGTCAGCGACCGCCTTGGCCTCGGGGTAGAAGGTGGACAGCGCGGCCACGGTGCTCACCAGGATCCCCATCGGGTGCGCATCGTGGTGGAAGCCGTCGATGAACTTCTTGACGTTCTCGTGCACGTAGGTGTGGTTGGTGATCTCGCGTGTCCACGCTTCGGACTCCTCCTTGCCCGACAGCTCGCCATGCAGGAGCAGGTAGGCCACATCAAGGAACGACGCGTGGCCGGCCAGTTCCTCGATCGGGTAGCCGCGGTAGCGGAGGATGCCCTTGTCTCCGTCGATGAAGGTGATGGCGCTGCGGCAGCTGGCGGTGTTGAGGAACGCCGGATCATAGGACAGCAGTCCGAAGTCGTCCTCGGATGCCTTGATTTGGCGCAGGTCGATCGCCCGGATCGCGCCGTCGGTTATCGGAAGTTCGTAGCTGCGGCCGGTCCGTGAATCGGTGACCTGCAGCACGCTGCTTGTGCTCATGACTGCACGCTCCTGACAGCCCCAGGCATCGAGCAGCGGTCGCCACAAGGCCTGCGGGCCCTGATGGCCGCACCATAGACCGGGCGAGCGGGCGCGACTCAGGCCAAATGGCCTATCCCGGCGGGCCTTCGGTCATCAGGCCACCAATACAGGCCAAGCCCGGCGCCGCCGCTTCGGATTGCGACTCGATCGGCCTATCACGCCCCGTTACGAGCCCTTGCACGCATCTGAGCCATGCGCGCGCGAGCTGTAACCTGCATGATGATCGCATGCGGCCAAGTGGCGTCCAACACCGCCAACACCGGCACCGCGGAATCGCGATTTGTGCCGCTCCGCTGACCCGGTAGCGGCTGGCAGGCGCCATCAGCGGGAGGTCAGCCGCCATGCACGCGGAACGCCCCCGATGTTCGGTGACCTACTCCCTGCCGACCGCTTCGGCTTCCGCTCCGGTGGCGTAGCCGATCGTCCGGCCTATGGCTAGGTCGTGTCCGCCACGCCAGGTCCATGCAACGTTCTATTCGCCGCCTTTCGAACCGGTGAGACGCCGGCTGACTTCGCCGCTCGCGGCAATAGCGCAGCTCGCTGGCTTCGTGGGTTCCCGATGGCAGCTGGGCCTGCCGGAAGTAATCGTCAATGTCGACGCTGTCATCGAGTTCGTCCCGGAACGAGACGTCACGGAGAACCTGGCCGCTGTCCTGGTCCAGCAGCGTTGCGCAGCCAAGAGGCGTGCGAAGCATCCAGGATGCTGACTCGCCGCATCGACGCCGCGCTCGCTCGGCTCGATCACCACGCCGATGAGCCCGCAGACAATCGCCTGACGACGCCTGACGACGCCCGGCTCCTGCTGACGTTGGCTCTCAGTTTGGCTCCCGACGAGTCGGTGACAGAGGAAGGCTAGGTCGACCCGTCCTTGCCAGCAAAATCGGCACGGCAACTATCTGGAGTCGACAACGACCTGTTGCCGCGGACTGCCGTGCTCTCGGCTCGGTTCCGCAGGTCAGCTGGATTAGCCGCCGTCGTCTCCGTCGTCAAAGCTGACCAGGGGCAGGTCCGTCTGGCCGAAGTCGTTCCCGACGCACAGCAGCTTCTCGCCGGCGATGGAAGCGGTCGCATAAGTACAGCAGTCGCCGAAATTCAAGGCAGCCGGATGCCTGCCCTTGCCGAAACGGGAGTAAGCGTCGAGCGCAACGGCCGCATGGCCCTCGTCGAACGCCACGGTATGGATGGCGTTTTCCTGCAGGAAGCGTGCCAGTACCGTCCTCCCCCTTGGCCCAAGCCGCGCCGTCAGCACGATGCCCGCTTCCAGCTGGGTCGGCGCGCCGATCCGGGTCCCCGTAGCGGCAGCGAGTTCATGGACGATGCGTTCATAGCCCGGTTCTTTGCCGATAACCGCCAGAACCGCCGACGAGTCGACGATCATGCGCCGTCTCTACCAAAGCCCAGGATTTGCTCGCGTTCGGCCTTGGACAGCGGCTTACCGAGTTGATCCGGCGGGAACAGCGGCCAGATCTCTTCCTCCAGAAACCGGGTGAGGTGTTCTTCGCGCTGTCTGACAGTCGGGCGCGACAGCGATTCGAGCACTTGGCGCAAGGCATACCGGACGGCTCCGGTCTTGGTGTTGCCAGTCAGGGCGGCGACCTCGCCAGCCAAGCGTTCGGTCTCTGGATCCTTGATGTTAAGCGCCATACCCAACATGGTACCCCGGTAGGTGGAAAGGTACCAACCGGCTCTAGCTCCGGCTGCTGCTATTCATGACCAATCCCGGCGACATCACCGGCCCGGACACCCTCCTGCCAGTTACGCCAATCACCGACCGGCCGTCCCGCACCAACGACTATCGATCCGGTAGCACACCGTCCGCCCAGGGCCGGCGTTACGGTCGTCGGTTTGGACCTGACGGAGTCCCCTCCGATGGAGCGGATCTCTTCTGTGCGTGCGGCCGCGGCGGCATGGGACGGGCTCGGCGGGAGGGCCAGGTGGGTGATTGCATGGTCGGCAGATGCCTAGCGACAGCACCGTGAAACCTCGCCCCGGCCGACTGCGGTGAGGCCCCCAATGTGGCCGGAGCGGTGGAAGGTCAGCGAGCCCAGGGTTTCCGGGCGGAGGTGACTCACCGTCGTCGTCGTCCCAGCGGCGCCGGTACTGGTCGGGAATGTCCCCCAGCCCCAGTACGGCAGAGGCGTGTCCGGCAGGATCCCCAGGAAGTCGACGGGATCGATCTGCCGCGCCGACGGTACACAGGTGGGCCCGGTCGTCGCCGAGACCGAACACGTAGGCGAACTTCTCTCCCGGCTACAGCCGCGACAACCTTACTCGCCGGTAGTCTTCGGTGACGTCGCCCTCGATCTCCCAGTCCGGGTCCGGATCACACAAGTTCCTGCCGTCGGCGAGGGTGAAGTCCTGCAGATGTGAGCGGTCCCAGCGGGCGAACGCGTCGTCGATAACGTCGGCGGGCTGTTTGAAGGTGGTGGCAGCGCGCGCACAGCCGACCGGGCGCTCCGATTTCCCATGAACGCGGGAGTCGGCTCATACGCTCGTGCCGATGACAGAAACTCAATCCAGCGGGTTCAGCAGCGTGCTTGGGTGCCTGCATGTCGCGCTAGCCGTCGTGGGCGGGCGGGCACCACGCCCGCCGAATGCCGGGCACGGTCGGGCCATTCTTGCGACAGCCCTGCACGCGCGTCTTGCTGAAGATCCTCGATCTTGTTAGCCAGCAGAACGGCCCCATCGATCAGCAGATCTCGCTCTGCAGCGGTGACTTGGCCGTCAGCGGCTCTCGAGCGAAACTCCGCGCAAGTGTGTTCCAACGCCACATCGACAATGAACATGGCCACCACCTCCCGCAGACAATGCATATCCAGAACCAGGCAGTCGCGACAGGGGCTTTCGTCCATACCCAGCCTGCCGTTGGTTGAGCACACGCCTGGAAATCCGCGAGCAAAGCACCGGGGCGGCGGGCGGGGCGATCGGGTCGGCTGGCCGAGCCGAGGCGCGGCCGTCCGCCCGAGAAGTTCAGTCGGTGGAAGTCGAACCATTCCAAAGCCTCACGGAGCTAGTCACAGCACTGACGATGCTCGCCGACGGCCATGTGGGTATTTTGCGGCAAGGACGCGAACGGCCCGCTCGCGAGTCACGACACTGACCGGAATGTAGATCCTTACCCAGAGGCTCCGGCTCTTGCGGCCGATGTTGCCCACGCGGGACACCGGAGCGGTCGTGCCGCCACACCTCACCCGACCCCCTGGCATGCACGTCAAGGAGCATCTTCACCTGGCCTGTATGTAGCGCGCGATTCTGTGGCAGCTTCTGCAAGGGACAGCCCCTGCCGGATCACTCTCCCGCGTACTCGTCCGCGGGCCCCGCCTGAACCATGTGTCCCATGCGACCGGACCGCAACGAGGTTGGCCGCGCTCATATGTAGCCGGGCTCCGCCTGGCGGCTGAACGGTGATGTTGTCAACGCGCCCGACGCCCGCTTGTGTCGGATGGTCGGCCGTCAGCCGGACACGGTCACCTCGTGCCACAGCCCGCCGTTCAGGTTGAGGTTGTTGCCGGAAGCCTGGCCAGGGGCGGAGTCGCCGATCGTGGTTCGGTGGCCAGGGCCGTCGCCGATCTCGCGGAGCTCACCGCCGGTGATCAGGTCGTCGACATCGGCTGCGGTCCGGGCGCAGCCGCGCGGGTCGCTGCCAGTCGCAGCTCCCATGCGAAGGGAGTCGATCCATCACCGGCCATGCTGCGTCTGGGACGATGGCTCAATGCGCTGCGCGGCACGCGCAACATCAGCCTCGTTCAGGGAACCGCCGAAACCATTCCGCGCCTGAACGCGGCGCCACGGTGCTGTGGGCGCTCAACTCGGTCCAACACTGGAGCAATCGAGCGGCCGGGCTGGCCGAGGCCCGTCGCGTCTTGGCGCCCGGCGGCCGGCTGCTGCTGGCCGAGCGTCTCGTCAGGCCCGGCGCGCACGGAGGCCTCGCCGGCGATCAGGTAGACCAGCTCGCAAGCCAGGTCGAAGCCTCGGGCTTCACCCACGTTCGCCGAGACACCCTGACCGCAGGTCGCTGGGACGATCAGCGTCGTCCGCGGTTCGGTGGACGCCTCAGCTGACCCGGACACGCCCTAGGCAGGCGAGCACTCGCAGCGCACAGCTGAGCAGCCACGCCGCGGGCATGCCGACCGGAACGTACGGCCGGTACCGGGATGACGGCCCATACGTAACCGGCATGCCTGATCACGCGGCAGCCGACACTATCTCAACGCCGAACCGTAGCCGTTCGGTACGCGAGGATTGACGACCATCCGGCTGGCTTCAGCCGTCCGTAACGAACATTCGGCGCGGAAGGGTGGACATCCGGTCGCTGGCTGACTAGGACGCAGCGCTCGGCCTGGACAGCGATGACGGGCTTGCCTCAGCATTAGGCGCAACAGCGGCCGGAGGGCCAGGTCCGCCGTCGGCCCTGGCCCTCCAGGTGTGTCGTAAGGCTTAACGCGGCGTCGCCTCTACGCCAGGGTGCTAGGCGTACGGGTTGCAATGGTGCAGCCATTCCCGCAAATGGTGAAGGGGGTGGTGGGGCTTGTGCGAATGACGGGTGAACATCTCGATCACTTCCTCGCTAGATGCACTCCCTATGTCATTCCTCTAGCCTGCTCCGGCCGATCCCCGATGCAAGAGGCGAACGTCCCGCCGGGTCCTAACGAAAGTTAGGTTCCGGTCGGCGAGCGGCGAGGACGGCAAGCTCGCGGGCGAAAATTCTCTCTACCTGCCAGTCTGGCGCCCCGAGCAGGACTCGAACCTGCGGCCTACTGCTTAGGAGGCAAACCCGAACCAGGCCAGACGACGCCCACCACGGCCCCACGTGGCTCTGACCTGCGATGACAATCGCCTGAGGACGCCTGACGACGCCCGGATCCTGCTGACCTTGGCTCCCAGTTTGGCTCCCCCGGAGATCGTTAGCTCCGCTAAGAAGCGTCACAGCCCGGGCGAGTCAGCACGCCTGCCAGGCAGTTTGACCTGCCGAGCCTGACCAACGCTCCCAGCTCCGGCAGCAGCAATCGGCCTCCCGGCAACCGAGCACCCGGGGAGCCAGCCGAGCTGGGTCTACGGGCCGGCCTCCGAAGCGAGCTGGGCAAGACCTGTTTACAATTGTAAACTACATGCATGGGGTTAGACGTCGACTGGCAGCACGGCGAGGACCACGTGCGGACCCGGCACCAGATCACGGTGCAGGCGGCGAACGAGGCACTCGCCGATCCTGACGCGCTGCTGTTTGACCCGGACCCCAAGGCACGTCAGGCCAGAGTGGCCGCGTGATCGGCTACTCGCCGACCGCGGCCGCGGTCCTGGTGGTCATCCTCGTCCGGCGGGACGACAGGCCAGGATCATGGTGGGGCGCCAACGGCTGGCAGGCAAATAGCACAGACCGCCGGATCTACGCTGAAGGGAGCCAGCGCCATGAGTGACCCCAAGCAGGTAGTCGAACAGATTGCCTCCGAAGCCGATGCCACCGCCGACCAGCCGATGCCGCCCGGTGCCGTCTCCACGCGACCGAACAAGTCGGTCACCGTGGCCACACGCCTCTCCCCCGAGGACCTAGCCGACATCGAGCGTCTAGCCGGCCGCCTGGACGTACCCCCGTCCAGCCTGATCCGCGGATGGATCCTCTCCGGCCTCAATGCGCACAAGGCCGAGACCGTGCAGAGCACCATCGAGAAAATCTCCGCCGACGTCCAGCGACTCCGCGAACTCGTAGCCTGACCAAACCGGCCCGGCACGCACACCGACCCCGGCGCTCCCATCACCCCACGGACGCAAGCGTCGGCTCATACGCTCAAGTAGCCGATGTGAGTGACTTTCCATAAACAATTTGTTCTGGGCGTCAGGAGGGTCCAGCAGTGGGCGCTACCGGAACGTTCGCTGCGGCAACGGCCTGCCAGCCTTCTCTGCCCTGACGGGCTACAAGTTGAAGAACAGTGGTAACAGCCGGGCCGGTGCCGGGGGGAGCATCGGGAAGTCGACCACGCAGACAGTGCGCGTGCAATACCGCGACATCCGGAGTGACTAGGAACTCCTTCACCGAGTCAAACTGGAACGTACTTCCCGCTAGTGGGCCCGCGAAAGACGCTTTGTGGCCCTGAATAATCCCTTGGCGCCCGTGCATCACGACTCCCCTGACGTTCACAAACTGAGCATCTTCCAAAAACAGGTCCCCAAGGACATCAGCATCCTTGGCGTTCAGCGCCACGGCAAAGGCGTCGATGATTTTGGCAGGCTCCGAAAATCCCGTCATCTGAGCTCCCTAAGTTCCAGCCTGACCTCACGACTCCAGGGCAGTCTAAATGGACTGCTCTGCGAACGCCTGGACCGTCACGCGACAGCGTCTCGACGCGAGCACATAGGCCCATCCCCGATGTGCGGGCCAGGGCGAACAGAATGAGCGCGCAGAACGAGACGGCCGACGCCGCTCGTTCTCTACAGCAACGGTTGAAGCCCGTCCGGCTGGCACAGGTTGCGTAAACCATGGACGGTCAGACGCTCCCTTTCAGATGCCGCAGGCGGCCGACATGCTCTAGGGCGGCGCCAGGGTCGGCGGCGTCGATGGTGACCCATTCCTGGATATCGAATCCGTCACGCGCCCATTTCGGGATGACGTGCTCGTCAGTCGCACGGCCAGCCTTAGACCCGCAGAAAACACACGGTCTCATAGCGTTGGCTGCTCGTCCGGTGCTCGGCGCGCTGGCGGGCCGACTTCTGCTCTATCTCGCCCCCTGGCGCTCTTCCGGCGGTTCGAAGGAGCCCGGCGTTCAGGCCGTTCAGGTGCTTTGGCTCTCAGTTTGGCTCTCGGCCGTCGGCTGTTCGAACAATATCGAAAGTTCAAGCAATATGATTCGTCCGTAACGAGTGATTGCTAGCAGGCAGTTTACATAGCCCTGAACGGAATGGCGAAAAATATTCTCCACGTGCCGGTATGGCGCCCCGAGCAGGACTCGAACCTGCGGCCTACTGCTTAGGAGGCAGTCGCTCTATCCGCCTGAGCTATCGGGGCCCGCGGCCGCCCGGTCCGCCCGCATCCCAACCACCTCGAGAACGGGAACGCAGCCCAGAAAGCCGCACCAAGCCTAACCGGTAACTCGCCGCTTCACAGCAAAGGTCTCAGCCCACCCCGGCCGCGGCCGGCAGCAGGCGCCGCCCTGACCTTAGGCTGGGCCTAGACCAAGACGGCACGACAGGAGCGGCACGGTGCAGGTACAAGACGTCATGACGCAGGCGACGATCACCGAGTCACCGCAAGATAGCCTCCGGTCTGCGGCCGAGCGGATGTGGCGCCAGCAGACCGGCTCGCTCCTCATCGCCGAGAGCGGCAGCCTCGTGGGCATCATCACCGAACGGGATCTCCTCCGCGCCGTCGCCCTCGGCGCCGATCCCGACAAGACCACGGTGGACGATGCGATGACCGTCGAGGTCTACACGGTCGCCCCGGACATGCCGCTCCAGGACGCAGCGCGGGAAATGGCCACCCGCTGGATCCGGCACCTGCCCGTCGTCGACGACGACGGGAGGCTGCTGGGCGTCGTGAGCATGCGTGACGTCACCGGCGTCTTCGCCGCAATGGCGACCGGAAATGTCCGCGTGGAGCACGAGTTCGACCAGCTCGTTCGCGAACGGCGCCTCGCCCGCATCGAGCACGGCGACCTCGACTAGCCGCCGTCAGCCGCGGACTGCGCTAGACCGCGCGGTTCCGCTCTCGGACATCGGCAGCCAGCCGGTCCAGCAATCCCGCGGCAGCTGCCAGCCGCCGCCGATCCGCGGCCGGCAGCGCCGAGATCGCCGCCGCGATCGCCGCGATCCGCCGCCCCGCGGCCGCGCGCATCAGGCTGTCCCCCGCCGCCGTGGCCGCGATCACCACGGCCCGCCCGTCGCTCGGATCCGGCCGCCGCTCGGCCAGGTCAGCGGCCACCAGCCCGTCGACGATCCGCGTCATCGTCGGTCCGGCGACGCCCTCGGCAAGGGCTAGCGCGCCCAGCGACTGCGGGCCGCCGAACACGATGACCGAAAGCGCCGACAGCCGCGCGGGCGTCAGCCCGGCCAGTCTGTCTACCGTCGCTAGGCTCCTGAGCAGGTGGATCGCGCCCGAGTTCAGCGTGCCCGCAACCGCCTCAAGATCGGCCTCGCCAACAACCAGCGTCGCCTCCGGCTTGCTCATTGCCATGGCATATGTATAGCATGCCTATCAATTATACGTAGGGATACTACACAATCGTTGAGGGAACGGGGTCGCCATGGAACTCCTCCAAGTAGCGCAACATGCCGATGATCTAGCCAGAGCCACTGCTTTCTACTCTGACGTGCTCGGCTGCGAGGTCATCGCCAGCTTCGACCCGCCCGGCCTCGTCTTCTTCCGCCTCGGCGACACCAGGCTGCTGCTCGACAAGGCTGCACCGAGCGCCCTGATCTATCTACGAGTGGATGACGTCCGGGCGAGCACGGAGAAGCTGCGAGCCCAAGGCGTGACGATCGACACCGAGCCCCACCTGATCTTCACCGACGCCGAAGGCGCGTTTGGCCCTCCGGGCTGGGAGGAGTGGATGGCCTTCATCAAGGACAGTGAGGGCAATCTGGTGGGCCTAGCGAGCCGCAACGCTTCCGGTTAGCCCGCGCCGGACAACGTGTGGAGCATAGGTACAGTTGAACTGTACTTATAGTACACACGTTCGAGTCCATGGTCCGCTGATGGGCTGCACCGGGATTGCAAACGGGCGCACAATACGGCAAAACGGGCGCACGATTAAAGTTGACCTTCGGTGCCCACCTATGGCAGCGCAAAGGGCAGCGACAGCCCGTCCAGCGCGTGCGAGCACGGGCACGCGCGGTCCAGCGGCAGGTCCCCGATCGCCTGGAGGACGACCTGGCGCAGCCGAGTCACGTTCTCCCCGAAGACCCGGAACACCTCTTCATGAGTGACGCCCTCTCCCTCCTCGACGCCGGCGTCTGTGTCCGTGACCAGCGTGAGCGTGGTGTAGCAGAGGGCAAGTTCGCGTGCCAGGACGGCCTCGGGATGCCCAGTCATGCCGATAAGCGTCCAGCCCTGCCGCGCGTACGAGCGGGACTCAGCCCGCGTAGAGAACCGCGGGCCCTCGATGACCACGAGAGTCCCAGACGTCGTCGGCTCCCAGCCGGTCGTCTCGGCGGCCCGGATGGCGACGCCTCGGCCGACAGGGCAATACGGATCGGCGAACGTGACGTGGACGGCGCCGCCCTCGTTGTAGAAGGTCTGCGACCGGCCAGACGTCCGGTCTACGAGCTGGTCCGGCACGGCCAGGGTGCCGGGAGGCAAGTCAACCGTCAGGGAGCCCACCGCGCTGGGCGCGAGGATCTGGCGGACGCCGACCGACCGCAGCGCCCAGAGGTTGGCGTGGTACGGGATTCGGTGCGGCGGGAACCGGTGGTCTCGGCCGTGCCTGGGCAGGAAGGCGACGCGCTTACCTGCGACTTCGCCGATGACCAGCGGGTCGCTCGGCCGCCCGAATGGAGTCTCGATCTCGAACTCGTTGAAAGAGTCCAGGAACTCATACAAGCCGGATCCACCGATGACGCCGATCTCTGCCAGGTCGCTCACGCGGCAAATTTACCGGCAGGGCCCTACGGCGTGCGTCAGGTCGCAGTCGACGCGGCTACCGACGACTTCTTGTCCTTATTGTCCTTGGAACCTGAGCTTGACCCAGAGGAGGAACTCCCCGAGTCGCTTGACGAACTAGACGAGCTAGACGAGCTAGACGAATCGCCGGACTTGGCGGAATCCGAGCCCGAGGACGAGCTCTCGGCCGCGGTGCCGTTGGACCCGGTGGCCGCGCCGTCCTTGCCAGCGGTCACGGTGCTCGCCGCCTTCCGGCTGTCGGTCCGATAGAAGCCCGAGCCCTTGAAGACGATGCCGACCGGCGAGAACACCTTGCGTAGCTTGCCCCCGCAGGTACTGCAGACGGTCAGCGGGTCGTCGGTGAACCGCTGCACGACCTCGGAGCGGTCTCCGCAATCGGTGCAGGCGTACTGGTACGTCGGCACGTATTCCTCCCTCTGCGGCGTTAGCACTCGCCGCCGTCAACTGCCAAATGGTAGCAACGGCTAACGGAGCCTGCAGATTCCTTCCCCCGGTAGCGCGACTGCCCGGATCGGCTGATCGTGCTCGGCCACGGGCACTTCGCCGACCAGCTCATCGTCATAAAGCGGCGCGATGGTCAGGATCGAAGCACCGACCCTTGCCAGCGCCCGGTCATAACTGCCGCCGCCGCGGCCAAGCCGGTGACCACGGCGATCTACCGCCAGGGCAGGCACGATCACCAGGTCCGCGCTCGTGATTGCGGTCACGCCGCGGCGCGGTTCGGTCGGCTCCAGCAGCCCTCGCGGGCCAGGCGCGAGAGAGTCAGGTCCCTCGTAGGAAGCCCAGTCCAGCTCCCCGTCTGGCTGGAGAAGCGGCAGCAGTACGTACGTGCCGCGCTTCCACATCGCGTAGATCAGTCCTCGAGTCTCGGGCTCCGCGCCGACCGACACATAAGCGGCAACTGTCCCGGCCATCTGCATCTCGGGCAGAGCGAGCATCACGTCCCTAAGCTGGCGTCCGGCGGAAGCACGGTGCTCGGCGCTCCGAGCGCGGCGGCTAGCCAGTACCCGACGTCTGAGAGCGGCCTTGGCTTCAGTCACTCCAGCCAGGCCGACCGCCCCTGTCAGCCCACCGGAACCGGGCTGGTTTGGGTGCGCAGATCCGGGCATATTTAGCCAGGTCGGCCGCAACTCGCTGGCCGGCGAGGACGCATCAGGGCGCTCAGGTGTCCCGGCAGAATCACGATCCCCGGCAGCTTCCGGCAGAACAGGCTCATCGGAATCACCGGCTCTGCCGGAGCAAGGATCTTCCGGACCTATTCCGTGCACGAGTCCTCCAGCCCGCTAGCTAAGGTTCTCAGCATGGCTCACTCACCGCCCGTCACCAAAGCGGTCATCCCGGCTGCCGGCCTAGGCACCAGGTTCGTACCTGCGACCAAGGCAATGCCGAAGGAGATGCTGCCCGTCATCGACACCCCGGCCATCCAGTACGTGGTCGAGGAAGCCGCCGCCGCCGGGCTCAGGGACGTGCTGATGGTGACGGCCCGTAGCAAAACCAACATCGAGGATCACTTCGACCGCAACATCGAGCTCGAGGACATCCTCGCCGCGAAGGGCGACGACGCAGGCTTGGCTAGCATCCGAGCCACGAACGACATCGCCACGATGCACTACATCCGGCAGGGCCAGGCGCTCGGTCTCGGGCATGCCGTCTTGTGCGCAGCTGACCACGTGGGCAACGAGCCATTCGCCGTCCTGCTCGGCGATGACTTCATCGACTCCAGGGACAAGCTGCTCCAGCGCATGATTGAGGTCCGCCAGCAATATGGCGGCAGCATTGTGGCGCTGATGGAGGTCGAGCCTGAGCACGTGTCGTCGTATGGCGTCGCGTCGATCAAGCCGACCGATTCCGACGACGTTGTCGCCGTCACTGACCTCGTGGAGAAACCGCCGATCGGCGAGGCGCCTTCGAACTGGATCGTGGTCGGCCGCTACATCTGCGACCCGTCGATCTTCGAGGTGCTGCGCACCACCCAGCCAGGCCGCGGCGGCGAGATCCAGCTCACTGACGCGCTGCGTACACTCGCGCGGACCGACCGCACCGACGGCAGCGATCACCGCGATGGCGGTGGCGTACATGGGGTGCTGTTCCGCGGCCGTCGCTACGACACCGGGAACAAGCTCGACTACCTCCAGACGCAGATCAGGTTTGCCTGCGAGCGCCCGGACATCGCGCCCGAGTTCGTACCCTGGCTACGTCACTATCTGGAGACCCTGCTGTCGGCCAGCGCGTAATGGATTCGATTGAGACCTACCTCGCCGACATCATGGCCGCGATCCGGCCGCTGCCGCCGCGCGAGCTGACGCTCGCCGACGCGCTCGGTGCTGTACTGGTCGACGATGTCGCCGCCCGCTGGCCGCTTCCCTCGTTCGACAACTCCGCCATGGACGGGTACGCGGTCCGCGCCGCGGACGTCGCCGCCGCAAGCGCCGACAACCCGGTCGTGCTCGCGGTTGACGGCGAGGTCGCGGCGGGCGACACCGGCCGACGTGACCTCGTTCCTGGCTCGGTAATCCGGATCATGACCGGTGCGCCGATGCCAGCCGGCGCTGACGCGGTCGTTCCGGTCGAGCAGACCGATGGTGGCACCGATCGCGTCGCTATACACGCAGCGGTAGCGGAGGGCGCATCGGTGCGCCTGACGGGTGGCGACGCGCGCCCTGGCGACATGCTGCTCACGGCGGGAACGAGGCTCGGCGCCGTCCACCTCGGCCTCCTGGCCGCGGCCGGTCACGGCACTGTGCAGGCGAGGCCCAGGCCCCGGGTCACAGTCATCTCGACAGGGAACGAGCTGGTCGAGCCGGGCAGCGAGCTCATTCCAGGCCAGATCTGGGAGTCGAACGCGACGATGCTCGCGGCGGCGGCACGCGAGGCAGGCTGCCCGGCCCGTCGCTACCCGATCGTCCGCGACGATACTGACGCCGTCCTCGCCGCCGTGCAGGACGCGCTGTCCGGCGCTGACCTGCTCATTACCAGCGGTGGCGTCAGCATGGGCGCCGAGCATGACGTCGTCAAGGCCGCGCTCGCGACGCTCGGCACCGTGACGTTCCGCAAAGTTGCGATGCAGCCCGGCATGCCCCAGGGATTCGGGATGGTCGGCCCGGCCGGCACGCCGATCTTCACGCTGCCGGGGAATCCGGTCAGCGCGTACGTCTCGTTCCGGTTGTTCGTCCGGCCGGCACTCGATGCCCTGCAAGATTCAGGATGGGAACGGGGCAAGCCCGCGCAAGCCGTGCTGACCCAGCCGGTCCGGTCTCCCGCGGAGAAGCGCTCGTTCTTGCGCGCCGTGCTCGACGGCCCGGCGGGCCTGGTGACGCCGGTTTCCGGCCAGGCGTCGCACCAGCTTGCATCGCTGGCCAAGGCGAACGCGCTGGTCATCGTTCCGGAACAGGTGACGTCGCTAGACGCTGGCGAGACCGTCGACGTGCTGGATCTGCCGTGACGCAGGGACCTCTCACTCATCTGGACGCGGCCGGACAGGCGCGCATGGTCGACGTGTCCGGCAAGGACGTCACCGCCAGATCGGCCACGGCGACAGGCACGGTGCTGCTGTCGGTCCAAGCGGTCGCTGCTCTTCGCGCCGGGGACGTACCTAAGGGTGACGCGCTCGCTGTTGCGAGGATCGCCGGCATTCAGGGTGCCAAGCGCACGCCCGACCTCATCCCGCTGTGCCATCCGATCGGGCTGCACTCGGTCGCGGTCGATCTTGAGGTCGCCGACCACGGCGTGCTGATCACGTGCACTGCGCGCACCGCCGACCGGACCGGCGTCGAGATGGAGGCGCTGACCGGCGTGTCGGTCGCCGGGCTCGCGCTGATCGACATGATCAAAGCCGTCGACCCGGCGGCAGTGATCACCGACGTTCGCGTCGAGGAAAAGACCGGGGGCAAGACCGGAATGTGGCGCCGGCGATGATCCGGGCACTCGCGGTTACGGTCTCCAACCGGGCAGCTGCCGGCGTGTACGAGGACAAATCAGGGCCTGTCCTGGCCGAGCTTCTGCGCGAGGTGGGCTGCGAGGTCGATGGCCCGGTCGTGATCCCAGACGGGGCAGCCGTGGAAGCGGCGCTCCGTGACGCGATCCTGGCCGGTTACGACGTCGTCGTGACGACAGGCGGGACGGGTCTCACACCGGGCGACCAGACCCCTGAGATGACGCGCCTGGTGCTAGATCGGGAGATACCTGGCATATCCGAGTCGATTCGGGCGTTCGGCGTCGCATCCGGAGTGCCGGCTGCGGCGCTGTCGCGGGGCGTCGCCGGGCTCGCCAGCAACACGCTGATCGTGAACCTGCCCGGGTCAACCGGTGGGGTGCGGGACGGCATGGCCGTTCTCGCCGATCTGCTCGCGCACGCGGTTGACCAGGCCCGCGGCGGCGATCACCCGCGGCCGGTCGCCAGCTAACGCCCGGCTGGCCCGCCTCCGCCAACCCGACACAATCGGCATTCAGATGCTTTCGTCTTGCGACCCGATAGCGCAGGATGCCGCGCTCACGCGATGATGGTCACGTGGCACGCTCGCGCGGATGGGTCACGCTCACCGAGCCGTCACTTCTTGATGCCCCGGTGAGCCTGCGCCCCATAAAGGTCAAAGACGCCGCCATCTGGCGTGATGCCAGGGTGCGTAATGCTTCCTGGCTGCGCCCGTGGGAGCCGACCAACCCAGAAACGCCGCTGTACCGGTCGAGTCTCGGCCCGTATATAACGATGGCGCGGACGATGCGGCGCGAGGCGAAGCAGGGCCTGGCACTGCCTTGGGTGGTGACCTACGACGGGAAGTTCGCCGGACAGCTCACGATCGGCAGCATCGTCTGGGGCTCGGCGAGGTCCGCCCAGGTCGGCTACTGGATCGACGAAGCGTACGCCGGGCGCGGCGTGATCCCCACGGCGCTGGCGCTCGCCCTCGATCAGTGCTTCTTCGCCGTCGGGCTGCACCGCATCGAGGCGACGATCCGGCCGGAAAACATGGCCAGCCGCCGGGTGGTCGAGAAGCTCGGTTTCCGCGAGGAAGGCCTGCGCCGGCGCTGCCTCCACATCGACGGCGCGTGGCATGACCACATCTGTTACGCATTGACGGTCGAGGACGTGCCCAACGGCCTGATGCCGCGCTGGCGCAGCATGGTGAACTCGCGGCTGCGCGCCGGCTGACCCCGTTTATCCGAGCGCCGCGGCGAAAACGCCGCCGCTTGCCTGGCGTGAAGACCGCGCCGGCAAACCGCGTTTGTCCGAGCGCCGCGGCGAAAACGCCGCCGCTTGCTCGGCATGAGAACGGCGCCTGATCCTGAGGAAGGATTCGACATAGCGGACTGTGTCGGATCCTTCGCGATCACGCCCGTAGCCTGCTCACAGGCAGGTAATTTGCCGGGCGAATGCCGATCTCGCGACACACCGGGCCGAATGCTCGTCAACTCAGCCGCCGGCATTTACCGTGCGTGACGTGACCACCGCCAATTCGCTACCTTGCGCGACGCCGAACCATGCGGCGCAGCGGTGCGTCACGCGATGCGAGGAACGAGCCGATCCTGACCGCGTGGTGCGCCCGTGAGCAGTTCGCTCCTTTATCTCGCCATAGTCGCCGTCTGGGCTTTCGTCCTGGTGCCGCGCTGGCTGCGTCGCCACCACGTGCAGCCGCAGGCGCAACCCCAGTCGAGGGTCGAAGCTGACGTCGAGGTCGATGTCGAGTTCGCGGCCGAATACGCCCCGGGGCCCCAGAACCACTACAGCGAGGTCCAGGCCGCGGATGCTGGCAGTTACTCCGCCGATGCGCAGGAAATGAGCTATGCAGTCGACGTCGACGTCGAGGTGAGCCAGCTGGCTCCGCCGGACCGTAATGCTCGCGCGCCGATGTCGCGGTCGCGCGTGCTCCAGGCTCGCCGACGCCTGCTCACCATGCTGCTGCTACTAACCGCGGTGGCGGTGGCCTGCACGATGCTCAAGCTCACTTCCTGGTGGGTCGGCATCCCGCCAGCCGCAATGCTTGGCATCTATCTCCTCCTACTCCGCGAGGCTGCGCTCGCCGACGCCGAGCAAGCGCGCCGACGAGCAGACCTGGAATCGCGACTCTTTGCCGCCCGCCAGCGCGCCTACACCGCTGCAATGGAACGCGACGCCGAGCCTTCAGCGCAGATCATCGACATCTCGGCGCGGGTCGGCGACCAGCTGTACGACCAGTACGCCGACGCCACCGTGCGCGCGGTCGGCGACTGACACCAGAGCTGGCCAGCGCGGCCGACGCGCTCCCTCAGTCCACGCGCCGCGGCCGACGTGCGTGCGCCGCGGCCGACGCGCTCCCTCAGTCCACGCGCCGCGGCCGACGCGCTCCATAAGTCCGTGCGCCGCGGCCGACGTGCGTGCGCCGCGGCCGACGTGCTCCCTCAGTCCGTACGCCGCGGCCGACGGTGCAGACAGTCGGACAGGTCTGCAGCAAGCTGTTCGATCTCGAAGGCCGTAAGCGTCGCAATGCCGATCCGGATCCCCGGCGCGGACGCGATGCGGAACCGTTCCCCCGGCGCGACCGCCCAGCCGCGATCGAGGAGCGCGGACGTTGTGCCGATCTCATCGGCGACAGGTACCCAGACCGCCAGGCCAGACTTGCCATTCGCCGGTATGCCAAGGCTGGCGAGCGCGCTGATCAGATACTCGCGACGGTTTGCGTACGCCCCGGCCGCTCGCCGCAGCAGCTCCGCTACGGCAGGGTCCTGCCACAACTCAGCGACGGTGTCCTGCAGCAGGTAGCTCACCCAGCCAGCCCCGAGGGCCTGTCTCCCCTCGACCCTGGCGATTGTGGCGGCGTCTCCCGCCATCAAGGCCAGCCGGAGATCGGGCCCGAGCGACTTCGACACCGACCTGATCACTGCCCAGTGCGGGCGGCCGGAAGCAACGCTCAGCGTCGGCGCGCCCGCCACCTCACCCGCGTGGTCGTCTTCGATGACCAGGAGGTCAGGCGCATTCGCCAGGACACTGATCAGTTCACCAGCACGCTCGCTGTCCCAGACTGCGCCCGTTGGGCTCTGCGCTCGAGGGACGAACACAGCGGCGCGGCTGCCGACCGTGATCGCGGCCGCAAGTGCTTCTGGCCGCACGCCGGACTCGTCCACGCTCATGGGCTCGGGTTCGAGATCCATAGCGGTCAGGAGGTCAAACAGCGGCGGGTACCCAGGGTCCTCAACCGCGACGCGGTCGCCAGGCCGCAGGGAAGTGCTGAGGATCCGTTCGACCCCGTCCAGCGCCCCGCTGACGACAGCGAGGTTTGCCGTGTCGATGCCGTCTGCGTAAAGGCGGCTGCTCGCCACGGCGGCCAGCCGCGGCGATACGGGTGGGTTGCCGTACAGCCGTGGGGAGATCGCGGCGCTGGCGCTGCCCCATATCCCCGGAAGCGGCGGCAACAGCAACGGGTCCGGTGATCCGCTCAGAAGGTTGCGTGCACCGGCCGGGACCGCCATGGGTGGCCGCGGTGCCGTCGGCGGCGAGCTGGTGATCCGCGTGCCGGCCCGCCGGTGCCCGCGAGCGATCCCCTTGAGGCGCAGATCTCGGTACGCGGACGCCACCGTCGCCGGACTGACGCCGAGCTCCATTGCCAGCGTTCGAACCGGCGGCAGCGCCTCGCCAGGACGCAACCGACCGTCGCGGACCGCCGTCTCGACGTCCGCAGCAATCTCGCTCGCGCTCCGGCCTAGCGGCAAGTATTGTATAGACATAATCGATCTTTTGTACTGTAACATAACTCCGATGGTGGCAGGCGTGACGATCCTCGATGCAGAATTGACCGGCCGACACATACGGCTGGAGCCGCTGCAGCCGCGCCATCTGCCCGGCCTGGTGGCAGCTTCGGCCGACGAGCCGGAGCTTTACCGCATGAGCAAGGTTCCGGTCGGGCCAGACGAGGTCGGCCGTTTCATCGAGGTCGCCAGCGCAGCTCGCGAAGCCGGGACCGCTGCGCCGTTCGCGGTGATCCGGCTCGCCAACGAAATCGTCATCGGCTCGACGCGTCTCTTTGACCTCGAGTGGTGGCCTTGGCCGCCCGGCCATCCGCGCCACGGCCACGACGGTCCCGACACATGCGAGATCGGGTATACGTGGCTGACCAGATCCGCGATCCGCACAGGCGCAAACACCGAGATGAAGCGGCTGATGCTGACGTTCGCCTTCGAGACCCGGGATGTGCAGAGCGTCTGTTTCCACACCGACGCCCGCAACGAGCGGTCCGAGGCGCGCCCTCGGCCGGATCGGCGCCCGCTATGAGGGCATCCTGCGCGCGCACCGCCTCGCGGCCGACGACCAGCCACGGGATTCAGCCCGGTTCTCGGTGACGGCCGCCGAGTGGCCAGTGGTCCGGGCTCACCTCGCCGAGCTCAGCAGGGACCGAGTATTGGCTAGCTGAAGGACCGCCACCGGGCGTGGACGGGCGGGGTGAACGACCGGGTGAACGGTCGGCAAGAGCGAAGAGTGCCCGCCGTTTGCTACGCTGACTGGCGTTCCAGGGGCTGTAGCGCAGTCCGGTAGCGCACCTCGTTCGCATCGAGGGGGTCAGGGGTTCAAATCCCCTCAGCTCCACCCTGGTCAACGGCCGAATTCGAGCGTTAGATCGGCCGTTTGTTTTGTGCAGCAGCCAATCCCGGCCTCCACGCCTGGGTTGCCCAGTTGGAAAACCGATTCCCTCGGTCGACCTAGCGGCCCTAGCCTCGCAACGCACGGGGTGCCCAGCCGCGCGAGGGGATCAACCCGGTGAAGATGCACGAGGACGAGGTCAGCATCGATGATGCGCTCGTCCGGCGCCTCCTCGCTGCCCAGTTCCCGGCCCTGGCCGATCTTCCAATCAGAGCAGTCAGCTCGGCGGGGACAGTGAACGCGATCTACCGGATCGGCGAGGATCTGTGCGCCCGGCTGCCGCGGGTACAACGGTGGGCTCACTGCCTGGAGAACGAATGGACGTGGCTGCCGTACCTAGCGCCTGGTCTGACGCTCAACGTGCCCGAGCCTGTCTGGCAGGGTCAGCCGACCGGCGATTACCAGTTCATGTGGGCGATCTTCCGCTGGATCAGGGGCCAGACCTACGCTACTGACCGCATAGACGACGAGCGTCAGGCAGCAGCCGATCTCGCGCAATTCGTGGCAGAGCTGCAGCGCACAAACCTGCCTCCCGTCCACGCCGGACTCCCCCGAGGCGGGCGCCTGCCGCTTAAGGATCTCGACGACATGACAAGGGCGTGGATCTTGCAAGCCAGCGACCTGATCGACGGGCGCGCGGCCATCGCAGCCTGGGAGCAGGCGCTTCAGGCACCCGTATGGGACGGCACCTGTGTGTGGATACACGGCGACCTGCTGCCACCCAATCTGCTGGTCGATGGCAGGCGCCTGCACGCCGTCATCGACTTCGGCGGCGCAGGCCTTGGAGACCCCGCCACCGATCTCAACCCGGCCTGGAGTGTCTTCGGCGACGCTGGACGAACCATCTTCCGCGACATCCTGGATGTCGACGACGGCACCTGGCGCCGTGGTCGCGGGATCGCCCTGCATCAGGCGCTCGGGCTTATCCCTTACTACGCCATTACAAACCCGGAACTCAGCGGACTGGGCCTGCGCATGCTCCGCGAAATCCTCGCCGACGCTCAGGCAGATTGACCGGATCCGCGATCACTCGAGTGCGCGCTGTGCCATCTGCGCGGCCGAATCGCTCAGAGGGCTGCACGCAGCAGCCCGGCGAGCTGTGCAGTCTGCTCCGGGTCGAGGGGACGCTCCGGAGCCGGCACCGCGTAGTGGTTTGGGTAGTCCGGGTCGTCAACGTCGATCCCGGCCACGACCCGCATCGATGCGTAACGCGGGATCACGTGCAGATGAACGTGCCGATCCTGATTTTGCAGAAAGGCGTAGTTGAAGTGCTCCGGGCGGGCGACCTGCCTCAGCGCCGACGCGATGCGGCGGACCTGCAACCTGAGGTCATCCCACTCGTTCGCGCTGAGTTCGTCGACCATCTCGACATGACGGCGGCTGACCAGCATGCACTTGCCGACGAGGTTCTGGTTGCGGTTCAGCACGAGCCGCCAGAAAGTGCTGGCATCCAGGATCGGGCTCAATTCGCCTGAACACAGCAGGCAGTTCATGGCCGTCGTCGGCGTGAGTGACTGCTTCATCATCCGGTGCCCGGGCTAGGCCGGAGCCCGGCGGCGTGATGTGTCGGCTGTGAGGGGCTGACGCCGGCACGCCACATCGCGGCCTCGGCCTGATCGACTCCGAGCACCGCGCAATGCAGTGCGCGGCCAAGGTCATCGGCAACGGTGCTCTTACCTGATGCAGGCAAACCGGCGATGACGATCAGCATCCCGCCAGCCTGCCATGGCGCCAGCATTGGTGCGCGCGCTGGCTTAAGCGAGACGCGGAGATCAAGTGGACTAGTTGCGCCGCGGGCGCGATTTTCTCCGCAACGAATCAGTCTTGACAGCTCACCTCTACGGGACGAGTATCCGGGGCAAGGCACCGGCTAGGAGCGCACATTCCCTGGGCCAGGACGACCGCCTAGCGACCCCATATCGTCCGGCCGGTGCCCCCAAATCTCCCACGCGAAGTAGTCCGCGCCCCGGGCGATGGAACTGACCACGCCAGCACGGACTCTGCCGTGTCAGGCGGCCGTGGCTCTGGATGCGCCGCTGCCTCGCCACCGTCAGCAAGTGCGTCTGCGATCATGAGCCAATGCCTTCACGACGCATTGAGTGGACGGTCGCCGGCGCGCTGGCCGGCTGGGCGGCTGCTCGGCTGGCGGGCGCCGATCGTCTCCGGTTCGCCGAAGCGTGGTCCGTGCCGTTGCTGTCCCTCACCCCGCAGGTAGCCGCTGGAGCGTGGGCCAGCGCGGTGCTGCTGCGCAGCAAAGGCCCGGCTGCCGCGGCCGCAGCCGCGGGGGTCGCCCTGACCGCGGCGGTCGGGCGACGCGCGATACCGTCCCGCCAGCCGACCGCGGCCGGGCCCGTCCTGCGCGTCTTGACGGCGAATCTGCTTGTCGGACGGGCCGCAGCCGATGCCGTCGTCGAGCTCGCGCGCCGCAAACACGTGGACGTGCTGTTCGTGCAGGAACTCACCGACCAGGCGGCAGCTGGCCTCGCGCGCGCCGGGCTGAGCGATCTGTTCGCGCATCAGGTGGCGCAGCCGACGCCGCGTGGCACGCGAGGCAGCGGTATCTATGCCCGCTACCCGCTCAGCGGCGGGCCGCCCACGGAACCCATGTCCGCGGTGCGGTGCACTGCCCGGCTTGAGCTTCCGTCCGGGCCGTTCGTACAACTGGCCTGCGTACACTCCCCGCCGCCGAAACCGCCCTGGTCCGCGTGCGCGACGGCCCGCTGGCGCAGCCAGCTGTCCGCGCTGCCTCCGCCCAGTGACAGTCCGCTCATCCTCGCCGGAGACTTCAACGCCACCCTCGACCACGCACAGTTCCGCCAGCTCCTGCGCCGCGGCTATGTGGACGCCGCAAGCGAGGTCGGCAACGGACTCGCCCTGACCTGGGGACCACAACCCCACCGGCAGCTAGCCCTGCTCGCGATCGACCACGTCCTGCTTGACCGGCGATGCGCAGTACTGACCACATCGGTTCACCGGCTGATCGGCAGCGACCACCGCGCGCTCTACGCCGAGCTCCGGCTGCCTGCAACGCACAGCTCTGGCCCAACTAGTACCGCTTAGAAGGCAACGGCATTGGCCGCCGGGCTGGGCCCGAGACGCACGCACTAGCACAGCACGGCACGGCACGGCAGCCTATTCGCGCAGCGGTGCCTCCGACCAGGATTGCGCGGTGCGCCACTGGCTGTCCGGGTACCGGCTCTGGAGAGTGCGCCGCCAGCCTCCGAGCAGATCGTTGGGCTGGTGAGTCAGCTTGTACTTGCACACGGCGTGCCAGTAAGCGGCCTCGGGCGCTGAATAGCTGCGGGGGAAGCGACGCATTATTTCCCCGTACACCGCCTCGGCGCCTTGCTCATTGTGCTGACGGGCCAGTGCCCGCGCGCGGCCTAGCAACAGCCTCGCGGTGAATTCGGCAGGCGGCCAGTATCCCTGCCAGGCGTCGTACTCGAAGCCGTCGGGGTCGAGCACGCGAAGGTCTGGCGTCCAGATCTGCCGGAAGCGCTCGACGAGCGGCGCATTGGCTTCGCTGGTTGTGTCGACCTGCATCGGCACAAAGTTCTCGGTAATCGTCGCGACGACCGCCGCCTCACGGTAGCTGACCGCAGCCAGCGCCGCACAGCCGCCTCAAGTGGGCGAGAAGAAATCCACTAGGACGAGATTGCCGGCCGCTTGCGCCTCACTGCAGGCAGCAGCGAGGTCAGGAGGCCGCCACGCAATTGCTTCCATGCCCTTCTCCCTTTGCCTGGGGCAGGACCCGTCTGATCGAGACTACGCTCCCGCAGCCGAGGGGATGCACCCGGAACCAAGTTGCCGACCGCGCCGCATTCTGCGAAAGAATGTCCCTTAACGACCCCCTGGAGCCGAGCTCCGCTAAGGAGAGACCGTGACCACGCTCAAGAACCGGCCTAACGTCGCGCTCCTGGTCGTCGACGTACAGAACGGCGCCGTCGACGGGAATCACGAGCGCGACAAAGTCGTCGCGAACGTCGGCACTCTTGTCGATAAGGCGCGCCAGGAGCAAGTCCCCGTTATCTGGGTTCAGCACTCCGACGAGGAGCTCGAGCGCGGCAGCGACCGCTGGCGGATCGTCCCCGAGCTAACTCCAGCGGAAGCCGAGCCGCTGGTCGAGAAGAACTACGGCGACTCCTTCGAGGACACCACACTCGAGACCGTGTTGTCTGGCCTCGGAGTAGGGCGACTCGTCGTCGCTGGCGCGCAGACGGACGCGTGTATCCGTTCCACGCTCCATGGCGCGCTCGCCAGGGGGTACGACGCCATCCTCGTCAGCGACGCGCACACGACGGAGGACCAAACGGCCTGGGGAGCACCGCCACCGGACCAGGTCATCGCGCACACGAACCTGTACTGGACCTACCAGACCGCCCCAGGGCGGACGGCGGGGACAGTCGAGACCAAGGACGTCGACTTCAGCACCACGTCCTGACGAGCCTGCCCATGCCTAAGCAGACGGGCGGTCCGTCCTGGCCACTGGACGCCGCGTGAGGAAACAGAACGGATGGCCCGCCGGATCGGCGAAGATCCGCCAGCCCCGCGGATCGATGTGCAGCAAGACAGCCCCGACGTGCAGGGCCTGCGCCTGCGCCTGGTCAAGGTCAGGCACGTCAATGTCGAGATGGAACTGCTGCGGATGGGCGCGGTCTGGCCATTGCGGCGGGACGTAATCCGCCACCCGCTGGAACGCTAGGACGAGGCCACCTTCGGTGTGCAGGGTCGCGAAGTCCTCGCTCACTCCCCATCTGGGATCAGGCTGGTTCACCGCGCCACCAAGGAGCGCCCGGTAGAACTCGGCCAGTCCAACGGCATCGGGACAGTCGACGACGAGGCACTGCAGATCGCCTATCACACCAGATTCCTTCCTGCGGCGTTGTCCTGGCCCTCGATCATCCGCACCGGACGCGCCGCCTACGTCCAGCCATGATCTCCTCGATCGACTGTCCGCCACCCAGGCTGGTCCATGACTCGATCACATGTTTGAATATTCGCATGGCCAAGGGACAACCGACCATCTGGTCGTGCATCCCGCTCCAGTGCCGCTTGCACCATCCGTGGCGGCCCGGCACCGTAACGATCAGCTGGGAGCCGTGCGAGTGCGCCGCCGCGCAGGCGGCCCGTGGCGGTCACGTGCGGGTGACCTGCGGTACCCCGCGCTGCTCGGAAGTGTGGTGCGCACCGCTACACAAACCGATCGGCGTGATCGGCCACCACCGGCCGGGTTACCGCTAGCGGCGCGGCCTCGTCGCGTACTTTAGGTCTCATGGCGACCTCGAAGCGGACAGGCAGGCGCAACGCGGAGCCGGGTCCGACGGTGTTCGTGCTATTCGGTGCCACCGGCGACTTGGCCAAGCGGCTGGTGCTGCCCGCGTTCTACCGCCTGAGTCTCGAAGGGCTGCTGCCGGAGCGCTGGCTGCTCGTCGGGAACGGGCGCGGCGACGTCGCGCATGAGGACTTCCGCAAGCACGTGCACGATGCGCTGACGCAGTTCGGACCGAAGCCGGAACGGCCGATGTGGGATCTGTTCGCCGCGCGGCTCTTCTTCGCCGGTGGCGGCTTCAGCAGCGACAGCCCTGGAAGCATGCTGGATGTGCTGACCGAAGCCCGCGCCTCGGAGGGCGGCGACCCGCAGCTGGTGCACTACCTCGCAGTGCCGCCGGTAGCTTTCGGAGAGCTTACGAAGGCGCTCGGTCAGCACAACCTGGCCGACGGCGCACGCGTCGTCTACGAGAAGCCGTTCGGCACATCACCCCAGAACTTCCGCGCTCTCGACCGAGCAGTCCACGCCGTGCTGGCGGAGCAGCAGGTCTACCGGATCGACCACTTCCTCGGCAAGGAGGCCACCCAGAACCTGCATGTGCTGCGGTTCGCCAACGGCCTTTTCAGCAACGTCTGGAACCGCGACCACATCGAGTCCGTCCAGATCGACGTACCCGAGAAGATCGGCGTCACCGATCGCTCGGTTTTTTACGACGCCACTGGCGCGGTGCTGGACATGCTCATCACGCACCTGTTCCAGCTCGCGGCCGAGGTCGCCATGGAGCCGCCCGCGAGCCTCGGTGCCGCCGACCTGCAAGCAACGCGCGAGAAGGTCATCAAGCGTTTCCGGCCGCTCGACCCAGCCGAGGTGGTGCTCGGCCAGTTCGCCGGCTACCGCGACGTACCCGGCGTGGCGGCCAGGTCGCAGCAGGACACATACGTCGCCGCGCGGCTGTGGATCGACAATCCTCGCTGGCACGGTGTCCCCTTCAACCTGCGGACCGGGAAGCGACTCGCCGAGACGGAGCAGCGTGTCAGCCTGATCTTTCGCAAGCCGGACGACGGCCCGCTGGCCGGTCAGCTGCCTGCCGACACAAACGTGCTCTCATTCTCGCTAGCCGGCAGTGGCGAGATCGACCTCACGGAGATAGCGAAGAAGCCAGGAGCCGGCCTCAGCCTCGAGGCGGCCAAGGCGGCGATCCCGCTGTCCAGCCTGGCCCACGCGGATCCGCTGCCGGCGTATGTCCGCCTGATTCACGACGTGCTCATCGGCGATCGCTCGCTGTTTACCCGTCCGGACGGACTGGCCGCAGTGTGGAAGGTCGCGGAACCGCTACTGACCAACCCGCCCAAGGTCCAGTCCTATCAGCCTGGTTCGTGGGGACCGACGTCGGCGCGCAAGCTCGTCGCGCCCGATCGCTGGCTGCTCGGGCAATAGCCGCCGACAACCGCCGCCCGGCTGACCTAGCGCTCCATATGGAAGAGCTCTAGCTGGATGTTGTCTGGGTCGCGGAAGACGACAACCGAGAACGGCATCGGCTCGGTGACGTCGACCACTCCAGAATTCTCGACACCGAGTGCTTCGAGCCAGCTCACCCACGCCTCCAGATCGGAGTGACCGGGAACGGCAAACGCCATGTGATCGAGACCGGTTCGGTTCTCCCGGAACGGCTCGCCGGGGTTGTCCTCGTGGTGGTGCAACCCGATGGCGATGCCTGAGCGCGGCTCGATCAGGAGCACGGCGTACCCGGACTCCTCCGCGTGGTGATGCGGGAACGTCATCGACAGGCGGCCCATGCCGAACACCCGCTCGTACCAGTCGGCGCTCGCCTCGACATCAGAGACGGTGGGCGCGAAATGATGGAAGCCCGCGATAGCAGGCGCTATACCGATCTCGGTCATATCGGTCCCCCCAGGGCCGGGTCTGAGACGCGCGTTGCGACAGCAATCTAGTCCTCGATCGCGTTAGCGTCGGCAGCGTGCCCGAGTCCGACTTGGAGCGGCGAGCGGCTTCCCTCGGACGCCTGAGACACAGGCCGCAGACCGGCGGCGTGGGAAACCCGCGCGCGCGTCCCCCGCGAGCAAAATCAGCGAGGGAATGGCGGTGGACAAGGTGGATCAACTAACGGTCGTGGAGATCTGCGCTGGCGCGGGCGGGCAGGCACTGGGCCTCGAGCAGGCTGGGTTCGCCCACGCCGCCGCGGTGGAGCTCGACGCCGACGCGTGCGAGACGCTTCGCCGCAACCGGGGCGACGACTGGAAGATCATCGAGGACGACGTCGCGAACCTCGACGGCCACGCGTTCACCGGCACTGACCTGCTCGCGGGCGGCGTGCCCTGTCCGCCGTTCTCGATCGCGGGCAAGCAGCTTGGCCGAGACGACGAGCGCGACCTCTTCCCGGCAGCCGTGCGGCTCGTCGCTGAGATCAAGCCGCGCGCGGTGCTGCTGGAAAACGTTAAGGGGCTGGGAACGGGGAGGTTTTCTGCCTATCGTGCCCACGTCCTCGGGCAGCTCAAGGATCTCGGGTACCAGGCATGGTGGCAGCTGATCAACGCTAGCGAGCACGGCGTCCCCCAGCTGCGGCCGCGGTTCGTGCTCGTTGCCGTCGCCGACCCCTGGGCCGGCGCCTTCAACTGGCCACGGCCCACGCCGCTTCCGCCGCCCACTGTCGGCCAGACGCTGGCTGACCTGATGAGCTCGGGCGGCTGGCCCGGCGCGGCCGACTGGGCGGCGCGAGCTGACCGGATCGCGCCCACGATCGTCGGCGGCAGCAAGAAGCACGGCGGCCCTGATCTCGGCCCGACCAGGGCGCGCGCGGCCTGGCGCGCGCTCGGCGTCGACGGCCTTGGCATCGCTGCGGACCCGCCAGGGCCTGAGTTCCCGGCCGGCCAGCTGCCGAAACTGACCGTGCCCATGGTGGCCAGGCTCCAGGGTTTCCCCGATACCTGGGAGTTCAGCGGCCGCAAGACGGCCGCCTACCGCCAGGTCGGCAACGCGTTCCCGCCGCCGGTCGCCCGCGCGCTCGGCGTAGCAATCGCCGCTGCGCTGGCCGCAGGCGCCTAGCACGCGCCGCCCCTGATCGGCGCGCCGCCCCCGATCGGCGCGCCGGCCACCGGCGCGATCGGCTACCCGCCGGCCATGGCCCCGACGATCAGGTACGGCTCGCGGCCGTTAACCACCTCGTCGGGCAGCGGAGCATCCGGCTGCTCGTGCGACAGGTCTTCCTCGCATGCGAAGAACCGGATGAAGGCGCGCCGTTGCCCGCTGTCGGTGTCGCGGATCGTGCCCCGAAGCATCGGGTACCCGGCCTCGAGCGCGTCGAGCACTGACGCCTGGGTGACCTGGCCCGCGACCTCCAGCCTGACCTCGCCGCTGATGCTGGCCAGCCTGCGCAGGTGCGCGGGGAGGATGACCCGGATCATGAAGGTGCCCGCATCATGACTGTGTCCACATCACCCAAGTGTCTGGACCTCGACCGACAGCACGGCGGGCAGATCACGGACGATCGGCGCCCACGTGTCGCCGGCGTCCGCAGAGCCGTAGACCTGGCCGCCGGTGGTGCCGAAGTAGATGCCGCACGAGTCCAGCGAGTCGACGGCCATCGCGTCGCGGTACACGTTGACGTAGCAGTGCTCCTGCGGCAGACCACTCGTCAGCGGCTCCCACTCGTCCCCGCCGGTGCGGCTGCGGTAGACCCGCAGCTTCCCATCGGGCGGGAAGTGCTCGGAGTCGCTCGTGATCGGTACCACGTAGATCGTCTCGGGCTCGTGCGCGTGTACGTCGATCGGGAACCCGAAGTCTGTCGGCAGGTTGCCGCTGATCTCGCGCCACGACTCTCCGGCGTCGTCGCTGCGCATGACGTCCCAGTGCTTCTGCATGTAGAGCACCTCTGGCCGCGACGGGTGCATAGCGATCCGGTGGACGCAGTGGCCGACCTCGGCGTCCGGATCGGGGATGCCCTCCGACATCAGGCCGTGGTTGACCGGCCGCCAGGTCTGGCCGGCGTCATCCGAGCGGAACGCCCCGGCCGCCGAGATCGCGGTGAACATCCGGCTGGGCCGAACCGGGTCCAGGATGATCGTGTGCAGGCACATCCCGCCCGCGCCCGGCTGCCAGGACGAGCCGGAGCCATGACCGCGAAGGCCAGGCAGCTCCTGCCAGCTGTGACCGCCGTCCGTCGACTTGAACAAGCCAGCGTCTTCCACGCCCGCGTATACGGTGTCGGGATCGTCAAGCGCTGGCTCGAGGTGCCAGACCCGCTCGAACTCCCACGGGTGCGGGGTGCCGTCATACCACTGATGGGTGCCGGGCACGCCGTCGTAGGCGAACTGGTTACCGACAGGCTGCCAGCTCACTCCGCCATCGTCTGAGCGCTGGATCACCTGGCCGGACCAGCCGCTGCACTGCGATGCGTACAGCCGGTTCGGATCGGCTGGCGACCCTTTGGCGTGGTAGATCTCCCAGCCCGAGAAATGTGGCCCGGAGACATCCCAGCTCTTCCGACTGCCGTCAGCCGTTAGCACGAACGCGCCCTTGCGCGTGCCTACCAGTACTCGTACGCCACTCACAGTGACTCCCTTCCGACTGGCCAGAGTTCCGGGCTTGTCGGTCCTGTGGCCATGTTTCTCCGCCTGCCACGTGTCCGCCACCCTTTTTGCTTTCTGGCATGACATACCTACGACGAACGGGCGAGGTCAGCAAGGACACACGCTGCCGTCAACCTTGGGCAATGCCGTCACTACTCCATGCCACGGCCGGGTAAGAGGAGCACAGGGCCGGGAGGAGACCCCAGCCGACCGACGGGAGCACAGCATGGAGCTGAGCGCGAGCAATCAGCTACGCGGGAAAGTGACGTACATCAAGGCAGGCGCCGTGATGGCGGAGATCATGGTGGAAGTACAGCCAGGCAGCATGACGGCCGCCATTACCGAAGAATCGCGCGACCGGCTCCACCTCAAGACCGGCGACGAGGTCTCGGTGATCATTAAGGCAACCGACGTCGTCATCGCGACGCAGTGACGCTAATCTGCTGATTCGGCAGCGAGCCGACGGGCCAGCAGCTGCCGCATACGGCCCCGTTCCCTTTCTGTGGGTTTATCTATCAGCACCTCAAAGTCGGCGGGGAGCAGTGTTGCGGGCTCGCCTGGGCGCAGGCAGAACTGCGCAGGCAGCTGCGGCCGGTCGAGGCGAGCCGCCTCCGTGAATGCCTCGAAGGCCAGGACGCCTCCGGCCATCACCGCTCCGGCAGCGGCGGCAAAGACGGCGCGATCCCAGTAACCAGTACCGAGCACGACGGCGTAGCTCAGCGGCTCGGGCCGCCAGGTGGCCAGGTCCGCGTGCACCAGCGAGATGAGCCCGGCGAGCCCGCGACTGCCGGCCTCGGCGCCCAGTAGCTTGAGCGCTACGTCGGCGACGTCGACCGCCGTCACGTGGCGGCCCGCCGCCGCGGCAGCCAGCGCCGATCCGGATGGCCCGCAGGCAAGGTCCAGCACGGGACCGGCCGGTACATTCATCGTCAGCGCACTCACGGCGAGCGGATGCGGCGCGAACGAGGGCGCGTACTCCTCGTACCGGGCGTTCCACCGCAGCCGGTCCGGGTGCCCGTCGATCGGCTCCATGGGCTACGCCAGCGGTCCCGTGACCGCCTCGGCAGCGCGCAGCGCCCCCCCATCGGCGACATACCGGACCGCGCGCTCGATCTCCGGCGCCATGAACCTGTCCTGCCCTGGCCCGCGCACGCCGTCGCGCAGCCCGGCGACCACCGCCGCTGTCGCCGCGGCCGGCCGCAGCGGCGCACGCAGCTCGATGCCCCTTGCGGCGGTCAGCAGCTCGATCGCCAGTACCCGGGTCAGTCCGTCGAGCGCCCGGCGCAGCTTGCGGGCCGCTGACCAGCCCATCGAGACGTGGTCCTCCTGCATCGCCGAGCTGGGGATGGAGTCGACGCTGGCCGGCACCGCAAGCCGCTTCAGCTCCGATACGATCGCCGCCTGCGTGTACTGGGCGATCATGTGCCCGGAGTCAACCCCAGGATCATGAGCCAGGAACGGGGTGAGACCCTGGTTCCTCGCCATGTCGAGGAAGCGGTCAGTTCGGCGTTCGGACATGCTGGCCACGTCGGCCGCGGCGATAGCGAGGAAATCCAGCACGAAGCCGAGCGGCGCCCCGTGGAAATTGCCGTTCGACTCGACCCGGCCATCTAGCGTGATCACCGGATTGTCGATTGCCGATGCGAGCTCGCGGCTCGCCACCAGGGCGGCGTGATCGACGGTGTCGCGCGCCGCGCCGTCCACCTGCGGGGCGCAGCGCAGGGAGTAAGCGTCCTGGACGCGGGTGCACTCGGGTCCACGATGGCTGGCCATGATCGCGCTGCCCGCCAGCAGCGCCCGCATGTTCGCAGCCGCGGCCGCCTGACCAGGATGGGGCCGCAGCGCCTGGAGATCGGCAGCGAACGGCGCGTCGCTGCCGAGCAGGCCTTCCACGCTCATCGAAGCGGTGATGTCGGCCACCTTGAGCAGGGCCCGCAGGTCGGCGATCGCGAGTACCAGCATGCCGAGCATGCCGTCGGTGCCGTTGATCAGCGCGAGGCCCTCCTTCTCGCGCAGTTGGATGGGCTCGAGGCCGGCCTCGGCGAGCACGTCGGCGGCCGGACGCTGTTCGCCTTTCGCGTCGCGGACGACGCCCTCGCCCATCAAGACGAGCGCGCAGTGCGCGAGCGGCGCAAGGTCGCCCGAGCAGCCGAGGCTGCCGTACTCGTGCACGACAGGTGTCACGCCGGCGTTCAGCAGCGCCGCGTACGCCTGAACAGTCTCGACGCGGGCACCGGTCCGGCCGGTGGCCAGCGTGGACAGCCGCAGCAGCATCAGCGCCCTGACCACCTCGTCCTCCACCTCCGGGCCCGACCCAGCCGCGTGGCTGCGGACAAGGCTCGCCTGGAGCTGAGCGCGCAACTCGACCGGGATATGCCGCGTCGCCAGCGCGCCGAAGCCGGTTGAGACGCCGTAGTGCGGCTGGGCGTCGTCGGCGAGCGCGTCGATGATCTCGCGGCCTTGCCGGACGGCCGCCAGTGCGTCAGCGGCGAGCTGGATCTGGGCGCCTCCGCGGGCCACTGCGATCACAGCATCGGCCGTCAGCGGACCAGCCCCGACCGTGACGGCCTGCTCCGGCTGGAACTTCGCCTGGGACCTGGTCATGGCACAACCCTTCCTATGCGGCCTGCTGGCCATCTCCACTGCCAGTCCACTGCCTGTGTCCACTGCCAGTGTCCACTGCCTGGGCCACCATAAGGCCTGTACGGCGGACCGGCCCGCGAGGACGCCGCCCTGCGCAACCGTCCCAGATGCGTCTGTGATGTACTTGCAACTAATGTGCAGCAAGGTTATCGTGCCTGTACAACCAGGGTGGAGCAGGTAAGGGGACACAGCCAGGTTGCTCCTGGCCGGGCGGGGACGGGTGAGGAGTAGCCGAGTGTCAGGTGTGCCGACCGCGCCGAAACTTCGCCTCACCGCGATGGTCCGCCAGTCGTTCACAGCCATGACCCCGGCCGAGCGCCGCCGGGTGACGCTGATGTATGCGTCGATCTTCGGGCTGCACCTGCTCGGCTTCGGCGTCTTCATCGCGTTCGTGATACCTGCGCACTATCGCGGCCTCGGGATCGGTGTCAGCATCCTCGCCTACACCCTCGGCCTCCGGCACGCCTTCGACGCTGACCACATCGCCGTCATCGACAACACCACGCGCAAGGAGATGCAGGAGCGGCAGGGCACGGGTCGGCCGCGGCCCTTCGCTTTCGGCTACTTCTTCTCGCTTGGCCACTCCAGCGTGGTCGTCGCCATGGGTGCTGGGATCGTCGTCGCGGAGAAGGTGGTCTTCCAGCAGGTCCTGCACAGCGGCTCTGGCCTGCAGCAGTTCGGCACCATCTTCGGGACGCTTGTCTCGGCGGCGTTCCTGTTCCTCATCGGCGGCCTCAATCTGGTGATCCTGGCGGGCATCATCAAGGTGTTCCGGACCATGCGCCGCGGCGAGTACGACGAGGCCGAGCTCGAGCGGCAGCTGGACAGCCGTGGCTTCTTCTACCGGTTCTTCGGCCGCTGGATGCGCGCGATCAACAAGGAGTGGCAGCTCTATCCGGTCGGGTTCCTCTTCGGCCTGGGCTTCGATACGACAACTGAAGTGCTGCTGCTCGGGACGACCGCGTTCCTGGCCTTGCAGCACATTCCCTGGTATGCGATCTGCTGCCTGCCGCTCTTGTTCACCGCGGGAATGGCCCTGATGGACACGACGGACTGCATCTTCATGAACCTGGCTTACGGCTGGGCGTTCTTCAACCCGGTCCGCAAGGTCTACTACAACCTCGCGATCACGGGCCTGTCGGTCGGCATCTGCTTCATGGTCGGTGGCATCGAGACCCTGGGGCTGATCTCCACCGAGGTCAAGAGCCTCAGCCGGGCGAGCGGCTTCTGGGGCTTCATGCGCGATTTCAATATCAACGTGGCTGGCTTCGCCATCGTTGGGTTGTTCATACTGACCTGGGTTGCTGCGCTGCTGATCTGGCGATACGGCCACATCGAGGAAAAGTGGGGGGCACGGCTGCACGCCAGTCCGCAGCCGGAGGAGGTCAGCGAGCTCAGCTGATGTGCCCGGCACCGGGCCCGACCCTTGCCGGGCTCCGAAATTGATCATCGCCCGGCTCGAGGCCCGACGGTGCGAGCCTCTAGGCTCACTGCATGGATTTCCAAGAAGTAGTGCGACGCCGCCGGATGGTGCGGCGATTCACGAGCCAGCCGGTCTCACAGCAGACCCTCGACCGGATCCTGGCCAACGCGGTCCGCGGCCCGTCGGCCGGCTTCTCCCAGGGGCAGGCGTTCCTGGTACTGACTGGGTCCGATCTGGCTGAGTTCTGGAAGGTCGCCGGCGAGGCGGTCGGCCCGACCGCAGAGACCGCTCCGCTGGTGATCGTTCCGCTGTCCTGTAAGCGCGCCTACCTCGACCGCTACGCCCTCCCAGACAAGGGCTGGACCGACCGAGACGAGGCCAGGTGGCCAGTGCCGTTCTGGCACATCGATACCGGAATGGCGGGCCTGCTGATCCTGCTCACCGTTGTCGACGAGGGACTTGGCGCTGTGTATTTCGGCATCGTCCCGGAGGCCGTCGATGCGTTCCGCGACCGCTTCGGCGTACCGGTCGACTACGAGCCGATCGGCGCCATCGCGATCGGGCACGACGCCGAGACCGAGCGGCGCGATCTGTCGGACCGCCGCAAGCCGCTGTCCGAGATGGTGCACTACGGCAGCTGGTAACGCCAGCTGGTGCGCGCCCGTCGACAGTGCAAATGCTGACCGCATGGAGAAAGGCCGACAATGACCACCCCCTCCTTAGTCCCGCTCGCCGGAAGCGAGCGCTCCGAGCTGCCGCAGGCCGCGCCGGCCGGACCCGTCGACCCGAGTGAGCGGGTCGAGCTGACTATCATCACCCGGCGCGCAGCGGCGCTGCCCACAACGGCCGACGGTGCTCCGGTCCGGGTCTCCCGAGCCGAGCTTCAGTTGCGCTACGGCGCCGTGCCCGCCGACCACGAGCTGGTGGCGAACGTGCTCACCGGCATCGACCCGGCCATTCAGGTGACCTCGCAGAATCCCGGCTCGCGGCGGCTGACCGTGGCCGGTCCGCTTGGCGCGCTGGCGGGTTCATTCGGGGCCGACCTCAGCCTGGTGACGAGCACGGATCCGGCGGGAGCGCCGGTCACGCACCGGTACCGCAGCGGCCCCTTGCAGGTACCCGCTCCGCTCGACGGCATCGTCGTCGCCGTGCTTGGCCTGGACAACCGGCCGCAGGCGGTCCCGCACTTCCGGTTCGCTGCCGCCGCTGCGCAGCAGGTCTCCTATACCCCGCCGCAGGTCGCCTCTCTGTACACGTTCCCGGCCGGCACAGACGGGACCGGCCGCACGGTCGGGATCATCGAGCTCGGCGGCGGGTTCTCCGAAAGCGACCTGGATAGCTACTTCGGCTCCCTCGGCATCGCGACCCCGTCGGTCACAGCGGTTGGCGTCGACGGCGCCAGTAACGTGCCGGGCCGGGACCCGCAGGGGGCCGACGGCGAAGTACTGCTTGACATCGAGGTCGTCGGCTCTGTGGCGCCGGGCGCGGCACAGCTGGTCTACTTCGCTCCCAACACAGATCAGGGTTTCGTGGATGCGGTTACCACCGCCGTACACGCCGAGCCCACGCCGGTCGCGGTGAGCATCAGCTGGGGCGGCCCGGAGAGCTCCTGGACGGGGCAGTCGATGACGGCGCTCGACCAGGCGATCGCCGACGGCGTCGCGCTGGGCGTGACTGTGACCGCAGCGGCCGGTGACAACGGCAGCAGTGACGGAGTCAGCGACGGTCAGCCGCACGCTGATTTCCCGGCATCCAGCCCGTACGCGCTCGCGTGCGGCGGCACGAGCCTGCAGGCTGACCCGGCGACCGGTTCGATCAGCTCCGAGACAGTGTGGAATGACGGCGCTGGCGGGGGCGCTACCGGCGGCGGCGTCAGCGTGACGTTCGCGCTGCCGACCTGGCAGGCCAACGCGGGCGTGCCCGCGAGCCCGGCCGGCGCTCTGGGCCGCGGCGTGCCCGACGTAGCGGGCAATGCGGATCCGGCCACGGGCTATCAGGTCCTGATCGACGGCCAGCAGACCGTGATCGGCGGCACGAGCGCCGTCGCGCCGCTGTGGGCTGCACTCGTCGCGCGGTTCGCGCAGTCGCTTGGCAAGTCGCTCGGGCTGATGCAGCAGTCGCTCTACGCCGGCGTACAGCCCGGCGAGCCGATGACGGGCCTGCGCGACATCACCAGCGGGAGCAACGGGGCTTACTCGGCCGGGCCCGGCTGGGACGCCTGCACAGGCCTCGGCGTACCTGAGGGCGCCGCGCTGCTAGCGAGTCTGTCCGCGAGCACGCCGGCGGCCGGGGACGGCGGGACTTAGCTGGCAGAGCCTAGTTTGCGGGCGGCGCGCCGATCGTGGGCGGGGCGCCGAAGCGCTGGAGTACCTCGGGGATCGCCACGGTGCCGCGCTCGTCCTGGAAGTTCTCCATGATTGACAGGAGCGCCCTGGCGGTCGCCCCGGTGCCGTTTAGAGTGTGCACGGTCTCGAGTTCACGGTCCCGGCGGAACCGGATGTTGAGCCGCCGGGCCTGGTAGTCGGTCGTATTCGAGCACGACGTGATCTCCCGGTACCGCTGCTGCACCGGGAACCAGGCCTCGATGTCGTACTTTTTCGCTGCGGAGGCGCCGAGGTCGCCGACGGCGATGTTCATCACGCGGTACGGCAGGCCAAGCTCCTGCGCGATCTCCTCTTCGTACGACAGCAGCAGGTCATGGGTCTCACGCGAACGCTCGGGCGTCGTGTAGACGAACATCTCGACCTTGTCGAACTGGTGCACCCGGAACATGCCCCTGGTGTCCTTGCCCGCTGCGCCGGCCTCACGCCGGAAGTTGGTGGTGAACGCGGTGTACATGGCCGGCAGGTCGGCTTCCTCTAGCCGCTCATCGGCGTGGATGCCCGCCAGCGCGACCTCCGACGTACCGGTCAGGTAGAGGTCGTCGTGCTCTAGGTGGTAAAGGTTCGACTCCTCCGTTGGCAGGAAGCCAGTCCCATACATGGCCTGCTCACTCGCCAGGATCGGCGGCAGCACGAGCAGGAAGCCCCGGCCGGTCAGCTTATCGATCACGTAGCGGTACAGCGCCATCTCGGCCATGGCCACATCGCCAATCCGGTAGGCGAACCTGGAGCCGGACAGCCGGGCGCCTCTGGCCATGTCGATCCAGCCGCGCGCCGAGGCGATCTCCGTGGTGTCCCGCAGTTCGAAGCCGAACTTGGGCTTCTCGCCCCACGTCCTGACGAGCTCTGCGTCCTCCTCGTCCATGCCATCGGCGGCGGTGGGGTCCGGCAGGTTAGGAATCCTGCCCAGCAGTCGCTCGCGTTCCTGGGCCGCTTCGTCGAGCTCCGCCTGGGCGTCGTCCAGCTCGTCGCGCAGCGCGCGCAGCTGTTCGATCTGCTCAGGCGTGGGCTTGCCCTTCGACCCACTCTTCTGTGCCGCCCGCAGAGCCTCCGCCCGCGCCGTTAGCGAGCGCCAGCGAGCGTCAGCGTCAAGCAGCGCGTCGAAGTCAGCCGCCGCGCCGCGCCTGGCTAGGGCGGCACGGAAGGTCTCCGGATCTTGTCGGGCAGCCTTGAGGTCGATCACCCGCGCGAGTCTAGTCGGGCGGCCCGTGCCGCGCCGCGCGATAACCGCTGGCGGCGGCTTCCGGCGGACCGGCAGCGACTGCGGCTGGCGGCTCCGGCAGGCGGCTGGTCCTGGTCGCCAGCACCGAACCGCCCAGTATGAGGACAAACGCAACAGCCATCGCGGCGGTCAGCCGCTCCCCGAGTACCCCGATGCCAAGAGCGACTGCTACCGCGGGATTGACGTACGTGATGACCGACGCGCGCGCAGGTCCCGCCTCCGCGATCAGCGCGAAAAAGCCGAGGAAAGCGATCGCCGTGCAGACCACGCCGAGGCCCGCAAGCGCGCCCAGCACCCTGGCCGACGGCATCGCTGCCGGCCAGGTCGCCGCCGCGAGCGGGGCGTAGATGATGGCCGCGAAGGCCAGGCAGGCAGCGGTCATGCCGAGGGGCGGCAGCTCGCTGAGCTTCCGGGCGACGATCAGCGGGCCCGTCGCGTAACACACCGCCACCAGCAGGACCTCGCCGACCGACCCGGCGTCGCCGTGCGTCCCGCCGCCGACGACAAGCAGAGCGACGCCGGCCAGCCCGATGAGCAGGCCAGCCCACCTGATTGCGGTCAGCCGGTCCTGACCACCGGTCAGCCGGGAGAAGACGGCGACGAGGATCGGGACCGACGCGATGAGCAGCCCGCTCAGCGAGCTCGACAGCCTTGTCTCGGCCTCCGACAGCAGCAGCCACGGCGCGACGATCTCGACGAGTGCGAACAGCAGAAGCCAGCGCCAGCACGGCAAGAGCACCGCAAGCTCCCGCCTGCGGATCGCGATCGGCAGCAGGAGCGCCGCGCCGATCGTGACCCTGGCGAGCACGAGGACCGGCGGCGCGACGCCGCCGTCGGCAACCTTGATCAGCAGATACGGGATGCCCCAGATCACGCTCATCGCTGCGAACAACCACCAGCCGCGCCGGCTCACTACTGCTCCTTCGCCTGGGTCCCGCGCACCGGGACAGTGCCACGCTCAGGATTACGCAGGCGCCCCGGCGCGTCTTGAACGCAATTGCGGACAGAGCTTAACCGCCCCCGCGGTTATCCGATTGGGCTGGCGACCAGCTCGTCTGAGTCAGGTCCGCACGCAGAGCCCGAGCGGGCCGAGCCTGATGCAGGGATGGCTAGCCGACGGCGACGGACGCGGCAACAGCGACATCGGCTGCGATGACGGCGGCGTGGTCTGCGGATCCGTTACCCCGCCGGATGACGTCGACGGGCTAGGCGATTGCCGGTGCCTGGTGTGAACGTGGCGCGATGTCGCAGTGCGATCTGCGGGAGCACTCTGGTCCTTCTGGCCATGCGTGCTCCCGTGCCTGGTGTCGACCCTGAGCGACGGGATCGTGGTACCAATCTGGCCGTGCGTCGGGACCCTCGGCGGCGCAACCGACATGAGCACGAAGACCGCGCTGGAGACAATCACGATCAGCGGCGGCAGGACCAGCATGGGGTGCTTGCGCATCGCGGCCGCGCCGATGCGAGTGGTCGTGCGCACCCGGTCAGCGGCGAGAGCTCGGGCCATGGCCAGCGCCGGCAGGGCGGGCCCCTGACCCATCCGCGCGCTGCTGCGGACCCGGATCAGGGCGGTGCGCCGCTGAGTTGCTGTCAGACCCGGCTGTAGGTAAACGACGGTGTCGAGACGATCGTCTTCGGCCGTCACATGTAAGCCGGCTGGCAGCTCCGCGTAACGGATCTTGACCATCAGCCGACCACATCCTACTTAATCCAGCAACTACCTTGGCTTCCGTACAGACGGTGACGACGCTATCACGGTGCATAGCTGCAATCCCATGAGTAACCAGATTGCAATCTGCTTCTTGCACGTAGCCGGGCATACGGTACGGGCAGGCTCAGTCGGGCTGAGCAGACTCTGGCGTCCTGGTCGCAGCGGCCGCCTTCCCGGCCCGGCTACGCTCGCAGAGACCAGCACTTCGAGTCCAATGCCAGCGGAGGCATCATGCGGCTTGCCAGCAGAGGACCGGCCGTCGGGGCGGCCGTGCTTCCGCTGCGCGCCGCGCCACGATGGCGGATGCCGGCTCCGCTCGCCTTGCTGACCGCGCTGGCAGGCGGGCTGGTCCTGGCCGCCGCGTTCCCGCCCGCGGGCATCTGGCCGTTTGCCGCTGTCAGCCCGGCGATGCTGATCGTCGCCCTGTGGCAGCAGCGGGCCAGGATGGCCCTGGCCGTCGGGGCGGCATTTGGCCTGGCATTCTTCTTCCCGCTGCTGGCCTGGCTCGGCAACGTGGCCTGGTATGTCTGGACCGCGCTGGCCGTCGCGGAGGCCGTGATCTTCGCGGTGCTGACAGTCGGGCAGTGGCTGCTGCTGCGGCTGCGGGCGTGGCCGCTCGCGGTGGCGGGCTGGTGGGTGGCAGCCGAGGCGCTGCGCGACCGGTGGCCGTGGGAAGGCTTCCCGTGGGGACGCCTGGTCATGAGCCAGGCGTCGGCGCCCACGGCGCGCTGGGTGGCCATCGGCGGACCGCCGTTCCTGACCTTCCTGATCGCCCTTACGTCGGCGTGCCTGGCGTGGCTGCTGCTCGGCCCGGCGCGTGCCGCCCCACGGCCAGGAGGCCGGTCCGTCGTCCGCGGCCGCGTAGGGCCTGCGATCGCGCTCGTGGTCATGGCGGCGCTCTGCGCGTCCGGTGCGCTGCTGCCGGCCGACGGGGGCGCGCCCGGCCAGCCGACCGCGGTCGTAGCCGCGATCCAGGGCAACGTGCCGCACGCCCGCACACTGCCGAACCTGCTGCGCGCGACCACGGTGACGCAGAATCATGTGACCGCCACGTACCGCCTCGCGGCGCTCGTCGCCGACGGCCGACTGCCGGCTCCTGACCTGGTCATCTGGCCGGAAAATTCGACCGACCAGGATCCCCGCTCTAATCCGTACATCTACGACCTGATCTCCGGCACGGTCGCGACGCTCGGACGTCCGGTGCTGGTCGGCGCGCTGCTGCAGGACCCGGTCCGCAACGCGGGCCAGCTGTGGCTCCCAGGCAAGGGCCCAGTCGCGAACTACATCAAGCGCCGGCTGGTGCCTTTCGGTGAGGTCATTCCCTTCCGCGGATTCCTCGACAAGATCACCTCGCTGCCGTCTCTCAACCCGGTCAACTTCACTCCCGGACACAAGGCGGTCGTATTCCACGTGGGCAAGATCCGCCTCGGCGACGTCATCTGCTACGAAGTCGGCTTCGACGGCCTGGTCACGTCCGAAGTGGCAGCAGGAGCCAACTTGCTGGCCGTGCAGACCAACGACGCCGACTTTGAGCTGGATGGCCAGACTGGCGAGACGCTCCAGCAGCTAGCGATGGCGCGCATCCGGGCCGTCGAGCATGATCGGGCCGTCGTGGTCGCCTCCACCACGGGCGTCAGCGCGATCATCGCACCGGACGGCCGGCTGCTCGCGAGCAGCGGGACGTGGCGGCAGGCCGAGATCGAGGCGCGAGTGCCGCTGCGTACCGGTACCACGCTGGCAGATGAGATCGGCGGCTGGCCCGAGGGTCTCATCACGTTCGCGACGCTCGCCGCGCTGCTGCTCGCGCTGGCCAGCCTGATCCGGGAACGGCGCCGGGGGCCTGCGGCGGTCGGTCCGGGTGAAACGGCGACGAGTCAGGCGGCAGCTTCGCCAAGCCAGTCAGCGGAATCGCGGGGCCAAGCGGCAGGATCGCCAGGCCACGCAGCAGGAACGCCCGGCCAGGCAGCAGAATAAAGGGCGTGTCGTTCTGGCGTGGTTTCCGGCAGCCCGTTCGGTATGCCGTCTTGGTGACCGGAGCTCTTCCGGTGCTGGCCTTCCCGGCCGCGAACGTGGAGTTCCTTGCCTGGTTCGGCCTCGTTCCCGGCCTCGCCCTGATGCGCGCAGCGCCGACCCGGCGCGAGGCCGTAGTTCGCAGCTGGTGGTTCGGTAGCGGCTACTTGCTGGCGGCCATGTACTGGCTTGCTCCCAACCTTGGCCCGGGCCTGCTGCTCGTAGCGATCGTCCTGGGATTCCTGTGGGCCGCCGTCGGGCTGTCTGTCTGGTCCTTGCTGCGGCCGCCGATCACGGCCCGCCGCGCTCTCGCCGCGCTCGCCGTGGTGCCGAGCTGCTGGCTCGTCACCGAGTGGATCCGCTCCTGGCAGGGCATCGGCGGACCGTGGGCCGTGCTTGGGGCCAGCCAGTGGCAGCACCCCGCAATCCTGGCGCTGGCCGCAGTTGGCGGTATCTGGCTGGTCAGCTTCGCCCTGGTCGCGGCCAACACGGGGCTGCTGATCGCGCTGGTGGCCAGGTCCCCGGCTGTCCGGATGGCGGGCGTGGCAGGAGCTCTCGTCGCGATCCTGGCGGGCCCGGTCGCCTTCGCGCTCACCGCCCCGCCGCCGCTGGCCCGGCACATGACTATCGCGCTCGTCCAGTCAGGCAACGGCCCCGCGCCGACGGCCAGGCTGGCGCGCAACGAGGCGCTGACGACCGCCGAAGCCGGTCGTGCGGACCTGTTCGTGTGGGGCGAGAGCAGCGTCGGCTACGACCTGGCTGATCACCGGACCCTGCTGGTCGGCGTCGAGCAGACAGCTCGGACTGCGGGCGCGGAGATCCTGGCTGATCAGGATGCGGTCAACGCGGCCGGGGCGAAGTCGAAGCAGGCCACGCTCATCGGCAGCACGGGCGTCCGCGGCGACTATGTCAAGACCAGGCTCGTCCCGTTCGGCGAGTACATACCATTCCGTCCAGTGCTCGGCTGGCTTAGCAAGATCAGTCGCGCCGCGGCGCAGAATGTCGTGCCGGGCACGGGCGCGCATGTGCTGCAAGCAGCTCTGCCCGGTGGCCAGTCGCTGACCTTCGGCCCGCTCATCTGCTTTGAGTCGGCCTTCCCCGACATGTCGAGGGTCGACACCGACAACGGCGCTCAGGTGATCATCTATCAGACGTCTGACTCCACCTTTCAGGCCAGCTGGGCTCCTCCGCAGCACGCTTCGCTCAGCGCGCTGCGAGCCGCAGAGACCGGCCGCCCGGTTGTGCAGGCGGCGCTGACGGGCGACTCCGCCGCCTTCGACTCACGCGGCCGACTGCTGGCCTGGGCTGGGACCAGCTACCAGGGCGTTCTCCTCGTCCATCTGGACTTGCCGGCCGCATCAAGCCGGACGCCGTACGACCGACTCGGCGACTACGTCCCCTGGCTCGCGGTTGGCATCGCCGCCCTCGCTGCGCTGATCGGGGTCGCCCGGGGCCGCTCCGCGCGCCGCGAGGCAGCCCGCAATCGCGCTGACAACCCAGCCGAGGTCCTCAGCGACAGGCGGTTAGCCGGCTAACTGCGAGGTCAGCCATACGCCGGGCCGTCAGGCTCATGGCGATCCAGTTGCCGGGCGTCCTATTCCCGTTACTGGCCAGTAGTGACAAGCCTCATATCGGGATGCACGCTCCGTGATGGCGGCGTTACACCTACAGATCCTTACCGGGACACCAGCCCACCCCCCAGGTTGGCCTTGTCCAGGGGTCGTTCTTGAGGTTGCCCCCCGAGCCCAGTTCGACTCCGCCCTGAAATCCGCGAGGCATGCCCCCCGCATGCGTGCGCGCGCCGGTCCCCCGCCGGCGAGGCCGCCCCGGTCTGGCCAGTGCCAGACCGGGGCGTCCGGGAGATCCAGGAAAGGAAGCAGATGTCCCCCCGCACTGACCGCCTGTCCAGCATCGTTCGCGATCGAGGTAAGTACCTCGCCTCGGCCGGCGCCGAGCGGCTGGCCAGCGCCTTCCGCGGCCGGACCAGCACCTCCCGCGGCCGGACCAGCACCTCCCGCGGCCGGACCAGGTCGCTTGTGTACCTCGGCGCAGCTCTGGCCGTAGCCGGGGTCGGTTCCACGACCGCCGCCACCGCCGCCAGCGCCGCGACCACCACCAGTGCCGCGACCACGGCCAGAGCCGCGACTGCCAGCGGCTCGGCGGCAGCACCCCTGTCCATCGCGGCACTGACCGCAGCCACTAAGGCCACCGCAGTCACCCCGGCGACGACAACGCCTGCGCCTGTGTCTCACGGCACCGCGCCGCAGGCAGCCACCAGGCAGCCGCAAGTGGTGACCTGGCAGCAGGTGCGGGACGCGATCAACCGGGAGACGAACCCGGTCGCGGCGCGGGACGGCCAGCTGCCGGCCGCCGACCGGCTGATGCCCGTCGGGACCAGCGGCCCCCAGGCCTGGATGCCAATCTCGCCCGCCCAGCTCGGCAACGCGACGACCATCGTCCAGCAGGCGCTGAACAAGCGGATGGGCATCCGCTCGGCGGTTGTCGCCGTGGCCACGGCTATGCAGGAGTCGCAGCTGCTCAACCTCCGCTACGGGGACCTCGACTCGCTGGGCCTGTTTCAGCAGCGCCCGTCGATGGGATGGGGCACGGCGGCCCAGATCACTGACCCCGCGTACGCGGCCGACGTGTTCCTGACCGCACTCGAGCGCCACCAGGCCGGCGACCCGGCCTGGGCGTGGCAGCCCCTGTGGGCCAACGCCCAAGCAGTGCAGAAGTCAGGTTTCCCGTTCGCGTACGCGAAATGGGAGTCGCAAGCTGCGGGTCTGGTCAAGCAGATCGCGATGCGCCTGCATTAGCCGCCAGTCTCCGGTCGTGGCCTTCTCCTCCCCCGGCAAGGCCGACCGGACCGCCAGGCGCCGGGCATCCCCCGCCCAGGCCGCCGGCACATTGTGCCCCGCCCTCCCCGAGGGGGCGGGGCACATTCTTCTTTGCCAGTCGCGCCGCGGAGCATGCTCCGCAGCCCGACCTGAGGCCAATGGCCACCGCATCATCACCGATGCTGTAGAAACTGTGGGATGACGACCTTCCTCACCGACGCCGGCTACTGGGCGCTGATCGTCTTCTGCTTCGTCCAGGCCTGCTGCATCCCGATCTCGTCCGAGATCACGTTCGGGTTCGCGGGGGTGCTTGCCTACCAGGGACACCTAAGCCTCGCGCTCGTGATCGTCATTGGCACGCTGGCCGAGCTTGCTGGTTCCTCGACCGCGTATGGCCTGGGCCGGCTGGGCGGGCGTCACACCGTCGAGCGGTACCGCAAGTACTTGCTCATGACCAGGCGGGACGTCGAGCGCGCCGAGCGGTTCTTCGCCGGCCGCGGCGCCTGGTCTGTAGCGGTCGCGAGGGTGATCCCGCTGGTGCGTGCCTTCGTCGGCCTGGTGGCCGGCTTCATAGAGGTGCCGCTACTGCCGTTCGAGATCTTCAACCTGATCGGCACGGCCGTCTGGGCAACGGTCCTGTCGGTGATCGGCTACGAGCTCGGCAGCGACTGGGCCAAGGTCTCGAAGAACTTCTCGCATGCCAGCGACGCGCTCGCCGCGGTTGTCATCGTCGTCGTAGTCGCGCTAATCGCGTACAAGGCTCGTGAGGTGCGCAAGGAGCGGCAGGCGGACGCGGCCGCCGCTGCCCTCGGCGGCGGCGCCGGTGGCGGGGGCGAGGCCGCGAGTGCGCCGACCGCCGCGCCGGCGGGCAAGGCCCGCCACCGCGCCCCCACGGACCGAAAGGGTGGCTGACCAGCCCCATCGCCTCGCCGCGGCCAACTCACCCGCCGGCACGTCACACGTAGCCGTCCCGCCGGCCACGGCTCAGTCAGGTGCCGGACAGCCGGCGGCCGCGGAGCCTGCCTGGCACCATCGCGCCGCCGTCTACCAGATCTACGTGCGCAGCTTCGCGGACGGTAACGGCGACGGCATCGGTGACCTGGCCGGCCTGGCCGGCCGTCTCCCGTACGTGCGCGACCTGGGAGTCGACGCGATCTGGCTCACTCCCTGGTACGTGTCGCCGATGGCCGACGGCGGCTACGACGTAGCCGATTACCGCGACATCGATCCGCTGTTCGGCACCCTGGCCGACGCCGAGGCGCTGATCCGCGCCGCGCACGAGCACGGACTCAAGATCATCATCGACATCGTCCCGAATCACTGCTCGAACCGGCATCGCTGGTTCATTGCCGCACTCGCTGCCGGGCCGGGCACGGCTGAGCGGGCCAGGTTCTGGTTCCGCGCGGGTCGCGGCGCGTCCGGCGAGCTGCCGCCTAATGACTGGCAGTCGATGTTCGGTGGTCCCGCGTGGACAAGGGTGATCGAGCCCGACGGCTCGGACGGTGACTGGTACCTGCACCTGTTCGCGCCTGAGCAGCCCGACCTAAACTGGGATAACCCCGAGGTCAGAGCCGAGTTTGAGGACATTCTCCGGTTCTGGCTTGATCGCGGGGTCGACGGGTTCCGCATCGACGTTGCTGACACCCTGGTGAAGGACCCGGCTCTGCCTGACGTGAGCGGACTGCCCGACGACGCCCGCAGGCCGTGGGAGGACCAGGATGGCCTGCACGACATCTACCGGTCCTGGCGACGGATCATCGATTCCTATCCGAGTGCCCGCGTCTTCGTCGGCGAGATCTGGCTCAAGCCGCTCGCCAGGCTCGGGCCATACCTGGCCGGCGATCAGCTGCATACCGCGTTCAACTTCGACTTCCTCGGCGCGCCGTGGGAGCCGGCCAGGCTCCGGGCGGTCATCGACACGACGCTCACGACCATTGGCGCGGCCGCACCCTGGGTGCTGTCTAACCACGACGTGACGAGGCACCTGACCAGGTACGGCCGGGCGCATACCGGTAACGACTGGCAGCCGGATCCCGGTACGGTCGACCTCGTCCTTGGGACCCGGCGGGCCAGAGCCGCGATCATGCTGACGCTCGCGCTGCCCGGCAGCGCTTACCTGTACCAGGGCGAGGAGCTCGGCCTGTGGGAGGTCGAGGACATCCCGGCCGACATGATCGCCGACCCTGTCTACGAGCGCACCGGCCACGCCGTCCGGGGCCGCGACGGCTGCCGGGTCCCGCTGCCCTGGCAGGCCGACGAGCCAGGCTTCGGATTCGGCCCCGCGGGCGGTTCCCCGCCCTGGCTGCCGCAGCCGGCCAGATGGCGGCAGCTGGCCGCGGACGTTCAGTCGACCGACAGGGGCTCGATGCTGACTCTGTACCGGACGGCACTGCGCATCAGGCGTATGTCGCGTCACATCGCCGCCGACGCTTTTGCCTGGCTCGACGCCCCGGACGGCGTCGTTGCTTTTAGCCGCTCCGACGGCTTCTGCTGCGTAGTCAACCTGTCCGGCGAGCTCGTGCGCCTGCCACCTCACGATGAGGTGCTGCTCGGCAGCGGCCCCCTCCAGGACGGGCTGCTGCCGCCCGACACCGCCGCCTGGCTGCGCACGAGCGGCGGCTAGCGCGTCAGTCGACGAGCGCCTGGTAGACAAGCTGCCGCAACTGCGGCCTGATCGGGTACGCGCTCGAGGGCAGCAGCTGCGTGAAGAACGACGCGGTCACCTGCTCGGCCGGATCGACCCAGAAGGTCGTCGACGCAGCGCCGCCCCAGTTGAACTCACCGGCCGATCCGAGCGACTTGGTCGCCACCGGGTCGATCGCAACGGCGAAACCCAGGCCGAAGCCGACGCCCGCATAGACCGTCTCCGCATACAGAGGCCGGCCGAACGTCTCCAGGTCGGCGCCGCCCGGCAGGTGATTGCTCGCCATGTACGACACGGTCCGCGGGCTCAGCAGCCGGACGCCCTCCAGCTCACCAGCAGGGCTGTCCGGTCGGTGGAGCAGCATCTGGGTGAACCTGTTGTAGTCGGCTGCCGACGACACCAGTCCGCCGCCGCCGCTCAGGTACACCGGCTCGCGCAGCGCGGCATTGCCCATCGCATCCATCCGGGTCGCTTTGCCATCTTCGGGGCTGCGGGTGTACAGCGCCGCGAGCCGCCGCGCCTCGGCTGGCCCGGCGTAGAACGCGCTGTCGCTCATACCCAGCGGACCGAAGATCTGGGTGGCGAAGTACTCATCGAGACGCTGGCCAGATACGACTTCGACGACCCGGCCAAGCACGTCGGTCGCGACGGAGTAACTCCACTCACTGCCGGGCTGGAACAGTAGCGGCATCGAGGCGAAGTCGTCGCAGCACGCCGCCAGGTCGGCGCCGCGCGGCGAGCCCCACTCGTAGCCGCGGGCCCGGTAAATCGCGTCCACCGGGTGGTTGCGCATGAAGCCGTAGGTCAGCCCCGAAGTGTGGCTGAGCAGGTGCCAGATGCGGATCGGCTCGGTCGCAGGCACCGTCGTGTAGTTGATGTCGCTGCCGCCGGCGAAGACCCGGACGTCGCGGAAGGACGGGATGTACTTGTAGACCGGATCGGTCAGCTGGAAGCCGCCCGTCTCGTACAGCATCATCGCGGCCACCGAGGTGATCGGCTTGGTCATCGAGTAGATCCGCCAAAGCGTGTCGGGCTCTACCGGCAGCGCCGCCTCGATGTCGCGCTGCCCGTACGTGGCGACGTGCGCCAGCTTGCCGTGGCGCGCCACGGTGATCAGCCAGCCTGCCAGCTTCTGGTCATCGACGTAGCGGGCGAAATGCTTGTCGATCCGCTCCAGTCGCGCCGCGTCGAAGCCGACCTCGGCCGGATCCACCTCGATCTGCAGTCCGCCCATGTTCGCCCTAGCCTCCAATTAGTTCGCCCTCGGCAAGTTTCATACTGATCCTGCCAACCAGAACCACGTTCGGTCCAGAGCCGGCGGTCATTGGCCGGCTGGCGGCCGGTTAGGCGAGCCGCTCGGCGGCCCGCGGCGCACGCCGCCCGGTAGCCCGTCCGGCAGGCCTGTCCGCCGTCGTACCTCGTACAGCATCACGCCGGCCGCGACCGCCAGGTTCAGTGACTCCGCGGTACCGGTCATCGGGATCGCGACCCGGTTGTCCGCCGCTGCCAGCAGCCCGTCCGGCAGGCCCGCGCCCTCGCTGCCAAGCAGCACTGCCAGTGGCAACGGCAACTCGGCCGCCCAGTACGACAGGCTCCCCCGCGCGGATGTAGCCGCGACAGTGACCGCGCGCCTGTGCGCCCAGTCCAGGAACTCCACGCCCGATGACACCGTCGCCACCGGCACAGTGAATATCGCTCCCATGCTCGCCTTCACCGCGGCCGGATCGTACGGATCAGCCGACGGCCCAATGAGGATCACGCCGTCAGCGCGCACGGCGCTCGCGGTCCTGATGATCGCGCCGACGTTGCCGGGATTGGCGGGGTTGTGCAGCGCAGCGAACAGCGAGTCGTCGCCTGCCGCCAGGTCCGCGAGAGCGACGGGTGCAGACCGCACGATCGCGGCCAGGCCCGATGGCCCGTCCCGGTCGGCTATCCGGCCGAACAGCTCGCCTGTCAGCCGGGCCACCTGCACGCCCGCCGCCTCCTGCGCGGCGACCATCGCGACCGCGCCAGCGTGGCGCAGCAGGTCGGGCGCGACTATCAGAACGTCGATGTCGGCGCCCGCCTCGACGGCCTGCCAGACCGGCTGAATGCCCTGCACAACGAACGCGGACTCCCGCCGTCTGTACTTCCGGTCCGCGAGCGCCCGGGCGCGCTTGACCAGCGGGTTCGCGGCACTGCTGATCACCTCGGCCATCGCGAGCCGAGCCTACTCGCCACCGCACCGCGCCCGCCCGTCACCTTGCGCTCTTAGAGTGACCAGCGCAGCCTAAGCGCGGGCAGGCAGCAAGACAGGCTGAGAGGCAGGCAGATGGGCGCGGAAAGCGAGCGGGTAGCCGGATTCGGACGCCTCGAAGAGGGGCTCCGCCAGGCCGGCGACTGGTACCGGTGGGGTCCCTACGTCAGTGAGCGCCAGTGGGGCACCGTCCGCGAGGATTACAGCGCCGACGGTGAAGCCTGGGACTACCTGCCGCACGACCACGCGCGGTCACGCGCCTACCGCTGGGGTGAGGACGGCCTGGCCGGCTTCTGCGACATTGAGCAGCGCCTATGCCTAGGCCTCGCGCTGTGGAACGGCCAGGACCCGATCCTCAAGGAGCGCGCGTTCGGGCTGACGGGCGCGCAGGGCAACCACGGCGAGGACGTCAAGGAGTACTGGTGGTACCTCGATGCGGTCCCCAGCCACGTCTGGAACCGCTGGCGATACCACTACCCGCAGAGGCCGTTCCCGTATGACGATCTCATTCAAGGGAACGGGGAGCGTTCGCGCTTGCAGCCGGAATACGAGCTGATCGATACCGGTGTCTTCGCCGATAACCGGTACTGGATCATCGAGGTTCACTACGCCAAGTCCGGCCCCGACGACATCCTGATGACCATCGACGTCATCAACGCCGGGCCGGACGAGGCGGAGCTGCATGTGCTGCCGACTGCCTGGTTCCGCAACACCTGGTCCTGGAACGAGGACCCCGACGGCGCTGACGCAGCCAAGCCCGAGCTGGCCGCGGCCGGGGACGCCCGCGTGACGCTCACGCACCCGTTCGTCGGCCCGATGGAACTGCTCGCAGCGGACGGGCCGGACGGCGCGCAGCCCGCGACCCTGTTCTGCGAGAACGAAACGAACGTCGCCAGGCTGTTCGGCGGGAAGGCGCTGACCCCGTTCCCTAAAGACGGCATCAACGATCACGTCGTGAGCAATGCGGCCACCGTCAACCCTGCTGGCCGCGGCACCAAGTGTGCCTTCTGGTACAAGCTGACGCTCGCTGGCGGCACGTCGGCACAGCTTCGAGTGCGGCTGCGTCCGGTGGCTCTTGAGGCGGCCGGCGACCCGCTCGGTCCGGCCTACGCGGCCGTGATGGCACAGCGGCGCGCGGAGGCCGACGAGTTCTACGCCGAGCTGACCCCGTCGGCGGCGAGCGCCGACGAGGCTACGGTCATGCGCCAGGGCTTCGCCGGGATGCTGTGGTGCAAGCAGCTGTACTACTACGACGTGAGCCGGTGGCTGGACGGCGATCCCGCGCAGCCGGCGCCGCCGGACAGCCGCCGCACCGGTCGCAACAGCCGGTGGCGCAGCTTCGACGCGTTCGACATCATGTCGATGCCGGACAAGTGGGAGTACCCGTGGTTCGCGGCCTGGGACCTGTCGTTCCACTGCATCGCGCTCGCGCATCTTGATCCGGCCTTCGCCAAGTACCAGCTGATCCTGCTCTGCCGGGAGTGGTTCCAGCATCCGGGCGGCGCGCTGCCGGCCTACGAGTGGGACTTCGGCGACGTGAACCCGCCCGTCCAGGCCTGGGCCGCGCTCGAGGTGTTCGCCGTCGACGGCGGTCGCGACATCCACTTCCTCAGCCGGATCTTCGACAAGCTGCTCGTCAACTTCACCTGGTGGGTGAACCGCGAGGACGCCGAGGGCAACAACTTGTTCGAGGGCGGGTTCCTCGGGCTTGACAACATCGGCCCGATCGACAGGTCGCACCTGCCGGTCGGCGGCATCCTGGAGCAAGCCGACGCGACCGGATGGATGGCCTTTTACGCGCTGTCCATGATGTCGATCGCGCAGATCCTGCACCGGACCGGTCAGCGGCCGGGCACCGACGTGGTGCTGAAGTTCGTGGAGCACTTCGCCGCCATCAGGCAGGCCCTCGATGACCGCGGGCTGTGGGACGAGGCCGATGGCCTCTACTACGACCGGCTGATCACGCCGAGCGGCGACGCCGTGTCGCTCAAGGTCAGGTCCATCGTGGCCATCCTGCCTGCACTCGCGATGAGCGTGGTAGATCGGGAGACGATTGACCTCGCCATGGTCGTGGGCAAGCGCTTCGCCACCATGCTCGCCGAGCACGGTGTCACGATGGACGGCCTTGCCGATCCTGGCCAGCCGACGGACCTCGGACTGCTGCGCGGTACCCCAGGGCACGAGCAGTTGCTGCTCAGCCTGACCGGGCCTGACCGGCTGCGGCGCCTGCTGGAGGTGCTGTTCGACGAGGCGGAGTTCCTGTCGCCGCACGGCCTGCGGGCGCTGTCGGCCTGGCATCGAGATCATCCGTACTCGATCGACGTTGAGGGTTACCAGGCGAGCATCGACTACGAGCCCGCCGAGTCAACGACGCCACTGTTTGGCGGCAACTCCAACTGGCGCGGGCCAGTCTGGCTCCCGGTTAACTACCTGATGGTGAGCGTGCTGGAGCGGTACAGCATGTTCTTCGGCGACGAGCTGACCATCGAGTACCCGTCCCGGTCCGGCCGTCAGGTGGCGCTCGGGCAGATCGCCATCGACTTGTCCGACCGGCTCATCTCGATCTTCACGCCCGGCCCTGACGGCCGCCGGCCGTGCTTCGGCGGCGTCGCCGTCCTGAGCGATGACCCCGCCTGGCGGGACAACGTGGTTTTCAGCGAGTACTTCCACGGAGACAACGGATCGGGTCTCGGCGCCTCCCACCAGACCGGCTGGACCGGCCTGATCGCGGACATCATCCGGCGTCGGCACGGCGCCGTGCCATCGCTGGGTGCGGTGCTGGCCTCCGTTTTCGAGCAGGCATAGTGTCGTGCGCATGAGTCTTGACGCCGAGTACGAGCCGAGTCCCGCTCAGTGGGTCCGCGACCAGGTCGCGGAGTATGAAGCGTCCGGCGGCCAGCGCGCGAACACGCTGCGCGACACCGGCCTGCCGGTCGTGATCGTCACGACGCGCGGCAACAAGAGCGGCAAGATCCGCAAGACGCCGCTGATGCGCGTCGAACACAACGGGCAGTACGCGCTTGTCGCCTCCAAGGGCGGCGCGCCCTCGCACCCAGTCTGGTACTACAACCTTGCGGCGGACCCGGACTCGGTCCTGATTCAGGACGGACCGGCGCCGTTCACCGTCACCGTGCGCGAGCTGGACGGCGACGAGCGGACGAAGTGGTGGGAGCGCGCCGTGGCCGCTTATCCGCCGTACGCGGAGTACCAGGAGAGGACCGATCGCACGATCCCGGTCTTCCTGGCCACGCGCCGCTAGCGGTTCTCGCCGCTAACGGTTCTCGCCGCTAACGGCCCGGCGCGCCGCCGGCGATCTCGAAGGACCACAGCTCGCTGCTGACTGCCACGGGCCTCGGCTGCTCGGCTGATGCCTGCTCCGCGGCCCCGCTGTCGTGGCCTGCGTTTCCACGGTGCCCGGCCGCTGGCGCTTGCGCCGACTGGCGGTGGCCATGCCCGAAGGCAGGCGATGTGCGCCACGCCTCGAACGCGGCCTCATCACGCCACCGGGTCACGACCAGCCATGTCGTCCGGTCGTCGGTCGGCCGCAGCAGCTCGAAACCCTCAAAACCGTCCTGGTTGTCGACGGCACCGGCCCGGGCGGCGAACCTGCGTGCGAGCTCGTCACCGCCATCGGGTGGCACGGTGATCGCGTTGATCTTTACTACGGTCATCCCTCGATCATGCCAGGAGCGCCTGCCGGGGCCTGCCCGGCTGGCACCTGCCCGGCTGGCACCTGCCCGGCTGGCACCTGCCCGGCTGGCACCTGCCCGGCCTGCGGCGGCTCCGGCCACTTCTTGAGCTCGACTTGCGGGATAAGCCACGTGGCGAGGAAGGCGAGGGCGGCGATAGGGACCGCGACGAGGAAGACGGTCTGGATCGACTCGGCGTAGCCGGCCACGAAGCCGGCGTGGATGGCTGCAGGCTGGTGAGCAAGCAGCGCAGGGGTCACGTTCGCCGCGGAGAAGCCTGCTGGCAGATGGGCTCCGTGCAGGTGCTTGGCAAGGTTGCCGATCAGCACGTTGGAGAAGATCGCGCCGAATATTGCGGTCCCGAACGAGCCGCCGATGGAGCGGAAGAATGTCGCTCCCGATGTCGCCACGCCGAGCTCGCTGTGCGGGACCGCGTTCTGCACGATGATGACCAGGACCTGCATGACGCCGCCGATGCCCATGCCGAGGACAAGCATGTACAGCGAGTCCAGCACGGCCGAGGTACCGACGCCCATCATGGACAGCAAGTACATGCCGAGCGTCATCAGCGCTGATCCGGCGATCGGGAACACGCGATACTTGCCGGTCCGCGAGATCAGCTGCCCGGAACCGATGGAGACGATCAGCAGGCCGGCCATCAGCGGAAGCAGCTGGACGCCTGAGAGCGTCGGTGAGATGCCCCTGACGACCTGGAAGAAGGCAGGCAGGTACGTGATCGCGCCGAACATCGCGAACCCCACGATGAACCCGACGAGGCTGGTGACCGAGAACGCCCGCTGCCGGAACAGGTGCAAGGGCAGCACCGGCTCCTTGGCCCGGCGCTCCACGAGCACGAACACCCCGACGAGGACCACGCCGCAGCTGCCGAGTATCCAGATCGGCGCCGAGCCCCAGGCATAGGTCGTGCCGCCAAGGCTGGTGAGCAGGATAAACGCGGTTGCAGCGAGTGCGAGGACCGCGGTGCCGAGGTAGTCGATGATGTGGTGCACGCGGCCGAGCCTGCCGGGCACCTGCATCGCGACAACGATCAGCGCGATGATGCCGATCGGGACATTGATGTAGAAGATCCAGCGCCAGGACAGGTCGTCGACGAACACCCCGCCAAGGAGCGGACCCACGATGCTCGAGACACCGAATACCGCGCCAAACAGACCGACATAACGGCCTCGCTCACGAGGCGACACGATGTCGCCGACGATCGCCTGGGCGCCGACCATCAGCCCGCCGCTACCCAGGCCCTGGACAGCACGGAATGCGATGAGCTCGACCATCGAGTGGCTGAGGCCGGACAGCACCGAGCCCGCCAGGAAGATCACGATGGCGGCCTGGAAGAAGACCTTCCGGCCGTACTGGTCGCCGAGCTTGCCCCAGAGCGGCGTCGACACCGTGGTAGCGAGGAGGTAGGCGGTGATGACCCACGCGATATGCGAGCCGCCCTTCAGGTCACCGACGATCGTGGGCAGCGCTGTCGACACGATGGTCTGGTCGAGGGCTGCGAGCAGCATGCCGAGCATGAGCGCGCCGATGATGACAAGGATCGCGCGATGGCTGAGCCCCGGCAGCGCGCCGTTCTGACGCGGGGCAGCACCGCCATAGCCTGCACCGCTGCCGTTCGCCGAAACGGCCGCGGGAACTGGTGCGCTGTCCTCGGTCATGAATGGTGTTTCCTCTCGGCGGTCGCGACGACATTGTGCAGAGAAAGGTCGCGCAAAGCGCAGTCCTCGGGTAGGCCGGCTGCCAGCGCCTGGCAGGCCAGATCGGTCAGCTGATCAAGCGCTAGCGCACCGCCAGCATCGGCCCAGAAGCCCATGGTCGCCCGCATGACGCCAGTCGACGCTGCCGCCAGCAGCGCTGGGTAGGGGTCGCGATCGGAGTCGGTATCAAGCCGCTGGGCGAGGGCCTCGGTAATGACCCGCTCCACCATCGCCATGTGCGATGCCAGCGCCGCGCGCAGATGGACATCTGAGTGCAGCGACTTCAAGCGCCGGAGCCAGTTGACCGGGTCACCGCCCAGATCGCTCAGGTCGGCTGCTCTGGCTCGGGCCTCATTTACCAGCGCTGCGCGCAACGCCTCCAGCGCGCTCTCGCCCGGCGCGTTGTGCACGATGCCGTCGCGGAGCGCCTCGAGCCGGCCAGCGGAGGCACCGAAGAGCGCCGCTTCCTTGGTCGGGAAGTAGTTGAAGAAGGTCCGGGGCGAGACGTCCGCGGCCGCGGCTATGTCGTCGATGGTGACCTGGGAAAACCCGCGCTCTGCGACCAGGTCAAGTGCGATCCTGCGCAGCGCCAGGCGGGTCGCCTGCTTCTTCCGCTCCCGTAGCGACGACGGGACTACGGCTATGTCGTGATCGAGCGTCATAATGCGCACACTATAACATTGCGGTAAGGTAAATCTTGCATGCGCATCAATCTTGCATCGAGCGCAAGGAGCGAGGAACCTGCGACGATCACTCCCGGCCGGTGGCCGCCGCAGTCGGCGCGGCAAGCGCGGAGCCAGGCCGAAGGCCTCCTGCGGAATCGCTGCGACCGCTGGCCCCAGCCGTCTACCGATGGCACGCAAGTTAGCCAGCCAGCGAGCGTTCCAAACTAGCCCGTGACCAGGCGCTACTCGCGCAACCGGAGGGTGGCTCCAATATCAGGATTAAGCAACCCCTACGGTGGAATGGTGCGGATGCCATGGTGGGGCGTGGTGTCGTCGGTGCTCGCGCCCATAATCCTCATAGGTGGCTGGACGGTTGCGGCCGACCTCCAGCCGGTCCCGTTCAACGCGGTGTCGAGGTCGATCAGCGCGCTTGCGGCCCAGGGGATGCCGTACCGCTGGCTGATCACGATCGCACTGCTCGGCGTCGGCACCTGCCATGTCGTGACTGGGCTGGCCCTGCGGTCGGTGGCCGAGGCGGGCCGGGTCATGCTGATCTTCGGCGGCGTCAGCGGCATGCTGATCGCCGCGAACCCGCAGCACATTCACAGCGGATCCCCGGTGCACGAGATCTTCTCGTTCACCGGCGTCGTTCTGATGACGCTCTGGCCGGTGGCTGGCATGCGCCTGGACCGCGGCGCGCCACTTGCCTTGCGGCCGCAGGCAGCCTGGGGCTACGGACTTTTCACTCTCGGCCTCCTGCTCTGGTTCACTGTTCAGCTGCACGGCGGTACTGAGCTCGGCCTGGCCGAACGCGCTGTCACCGCCGATCAGTCCCTCTGGCCGGTCATCGTCGTGGTGTCTTTGCTGATCGGCGAGCGCCGCCCGGTGGCAGCCGCCGAGCAAGCGGAGGCACTCAGGACCCGGTGAGCCCATCGGCCCCGGTAAGCCGCTCAGCTGCGGTAACCCGCTCAGCTCCGGTAACCCGCTCAGCTCCGGTAAGCCGCTCAGCTCCGGTGAGCCGGGCGAAGATCGCGGCACCAGGAACGCGGCACCGCAACCAGAGCATCAGGCACGCGGCCAGCAGAAATGCGACGGCAGCAAGGAAGAACGAATTCCCGGCCAGAATCGTGAAGGGCCCGCCGTAGCCGCTCTGAATGTCTCTCACCCACCACAGCGGCGCAGCCCAGAAGAGCACCGCGACTCCGAGTGCCCACCAGGGTCCCCCGCGCGGACGGTCGTGTCCGAGAGTCAGCCAGGCGAGCACTGGCACCACCCAGACGTAGTGGTGAGCCCAGGAGATGGGCGAGACGATCAGGCCGGTTGCCGCGCACAGCAAGATGCCGAGCAGAGGTGACGATGCGCGATAGGCCCATGTCGCAACCGCGAGGCCACCGACGATGAACAGGATGGTCAACACGAGCAGCAGCATCCGAGCCGGAGGCGCGCCGATCATGCGCTGGAGCGCGCTGTGCAGATCCTGGTCGCTTATGTACAGGAGGTTGCCCGATCGGTGGGCGTCGAAGATCTCCGTTGACCAGTAAAGCTGCGCGGAGTGCGGGGCTATGGCGAGTGCGCCTAGCGAGCACGCCAGGAAAGTCACCAGCGCCGTGACGCCGGCCCGGAACTGGCGTGTCAAGAAGAGGAATGGGATGAAGATCAGCGGCGTGAGCTTGATGGCGGCCGCGATACCCACTAGCACGCCGCGCGGCAGGGTATGCGAGCGCCAAGTGACGGTACTGGTGAGGTCCAGCAGAACCAGAAGGGCGATGAAGAAGTTGATCTGGCCGAAGGACAGGGTCAGGTTGTCCGGATCAAGCAGCACGACCGGGAGCAGGGCAATCGCCGAACCCACCCAGATTCGGCGCAGCGGCCACTCAGGACGCACCGCGCGTACGCTCGTGGCAGTCAGCGCTGCCAGGGCGAGAATATTGAGTACCGACCAGGCCACCTGACCGACGGTCACGGACAGGTGTGTAAACGGCAGGAACAGGAACGCGGCAAACGGCGGATAAGTAAAAGGCATGCCGCGGCTGCCGCCCATCAGTGCACGAGACAGGCGCACGTCGTAGAGGTGCTGCCCCATCACATGGGCGGCGCCCATCCGGTAGATGTCGAAGTCGATCTGATGCCTGGTCGCGTACCCGATGGCCAGCGCGAGCGCGCCGATAACTGACAGACACGCGCCTATGCGTGCGCGTCTGCCAACGAGGTGAGGTATCTCCAGCTCACGGATCGATCCCTCGCGCGCTTGCTCGGCCAAGTGCGGCACCTCAGTTCTCGGTGAGCATGGCGAAGATCTCCGCCATCTCGGCCGGCTCGAATTCCAGCGTCCCGTCGCCGACGGAGAGTTCCAGCCGCTGCACACCAGGATCGGCGGTCGGCATGCAGGTTGGCGGCGTCCAGATGCCGCGGTCCTTGGCCAGGCGCTGTGCCGCCGCGGCGTAGTCCTCCTTGCTCACCTGCAAGAGTAGGTGCATCATCGGCACCTGCGGCGGATCTGGGATCAACCTCACACCCCGAACGCCAGCCATAGCGACGGCGATCGCCCTCGCGTGATCGAGGTAAGCCGGGAACTTCGGCAGCCGGTCGGCAAGGCAGGCGAGCGCCGAGGCCGCGTTCGGCCACAGGCCGTGCAGCGTGCCGCCCATCCGCCGCCGCCACTCCCGGACCTGCGCCACGATGTCCTCGGGCCCCGCCACACAGCACCCGGCCAAGGCGCCGATGCCCTTGTAGAACGACACGTACACGGTGTCGAACAGCCCCGCGATCTCCGCAGGCGTCCGCCCGTACCCGGCCGCCGACTCCCACAGGCGGGCACCGTCCAGGTGCACGGCCGCGCCGCGGTCCCTGGCCCAGGTCACCTGCGCGGTCAGGTCATCGAAGGCTGGCTGCTGGCCGCCGATGTCTCGCTGCGGCAGCTCGATCAGCAGCGCAGCCGGAGCCTCGGCGATGGCCGTCAGGTCGTCGAGCGTCATGAGCCGGTCCCGGCCACCGGCCGGGCGTCCGACGAGCCCATGCAGTCGCTGATAGCCCTGCTCCTCGTGCTGCTCCAGGTGGCACATCGGATGGAAGACCACGGTCCGGCGGTTGCGCTGGTCGGCGTGCACACGGAGCACGGCCTGTTGCGCCATCGTTCCGGACGGCAGGAACGCGGCCGCTGGCTTGCTCAGCAGCCTGCGGATCTCGGCCTCCAGATCCGCAAGCACACCGCCCTGGCCGTAGGTGTCCATCGCCGTATCGGCCGGAATCGTCGCCAGCAGGGAGGCGGCGGTGCGCTTGCCGTGCCCGTGAAAGAACCGGGTGCACTGATCACGCAGCGCCGCCAGGTCTTCCTGCTCGGTCATCAGCTCGCCTCGCTTCATGGTTTCCTCGCCCTTAAAACTAAAGTCGGACAAAGTATCCCGCAAGATCGCGCTTGCTCATGAAGGGGGCCGTAGGGCCGAGTGCAGCTCGGCGACGCCGCCTAGCTGCCGGGCACCGTCACGAAGTCAATGAGTTCCTCGACCCGGCCAAGGAAGGCCGGCTCCAGGTCAGCGTATGAATGCACCCGGCCGAGGATGCGCCGCCAGGCAGCCGCGGTATCGGGTGGCCAGCCGATGGCGGCGAGCACGCCCTCTTTCCACGGCATTCCGCGAGGTACCTGCGGCCAGCGGCCGATGCCGACGACCGCGGGCTTGACCGCGGCCCAGACGTCGACGTACGGGTGGCCGACGACGAGGACGTGCTCGGAAATCACCTGCGCCGCGATGCGACTCTCCTTAGAACCGTCGACCAGGTGGTCGACGAGCACGCCTAGACGGCGGCCGCCGCTTTTTGCGAATTCGGCCGCTATCGCCGGCAGGTCGTCGATGCCGTTGAGGAATTCCACGACCACTCCGACATCGCGCAGGTCGTCGCCCCAGACCTTCTCGACTAGCTCAGCGTCGTGCTTGCCCTCGACGAAAATCCGGCTGGCCTTCGCCACCTTGGCGCGCGCCGATGGGGCGGCGATGGAGCCTGATGCAGTCCGTGTCGGTCCGCCCAGGTGCTCGGGTACAGGCCGCATCAGCGTCACCCGCTGGCCCTGGAGCAGGAACGTGCCCGCCAGCGGGAACACCCGGCGCTTGCCGTACCGGTCCTCCAGAGTGACGGCATCCTTCTCGCAGCCGACCACGGCCCCGCAAAAGTCGCCGGCACTGTCCTCAACGACCAGGCCGGTCTCCGCCACAATCCGAGGCGGCGGGGGCGGTTTATGCGACACCGGCGCCAGGATCTCGTCGGTGTACTGCTTGCTGCGCACCGCTACCCTCCCTCGCCAGCCTGACCCGAACCGGCTGCACTGATTTGTGCCGTCCAGTATCGGCCAGATCGGCCAACCGGCCTGGCCGGCGCGCCGTCAGCGGGTGCGCCAGGCGGCCGGACGCTTGATCCCGGATACATGAAAATCCGTCGAAACGCCAGCTCGGACTTAATTCGCGCCGCTACGGTGCGCGACAGCAGTAACTTCACTCAGATCCGGCCAGGTCTGCGTCTGGTGGGCAACCTGACGCCGCGGGCCCAGCCGGTATCTGCGCTAGTCCGCACTTCAGTCATCGGCGGCACGTGGAACTCGGCTGACTGGCCCTTCCGCATGACGGCCCATCCGCTGCTGATCCTGATGGGCAAGGCCGGGTAGGCCGGGCGCATTGCTGCGCCCGGCCCCCCTCAGAACCGGACGTGCACGTTTCCGTGCATCCGGCTCAAGCAAGCCCCTAGGGCTAGCTGGCGGGCAGAAGTGCTGGGCTGCTGCTCCGTGCGTAGCGCCGGTGGCAGTGAGCATGCATCAGGCGGAGGGCAGCCTCGTCCGGTGTTCCGTTGGCCCGCGAGGCGGTGATCGCGTTTCGGACCATAGCCTTGCGGGTGACCGTCAGCCATTGTTCCCACTCGCGCGGGTTTTGCGGCGGGCGGTCGGCGTCGAGGAGCAGCTGGCCGCATAGCGGGCACCGGCCGTGTTGCGCCTGCAAGAGGCGCAAGGTGGCGGTGTCCATCGGCCGGGGTATTCCTTTGCGCCGCCGATCGGCCCGGTAACTGGCCAGGGCAGGGTCGTCACAGGACGAGGTTCCCCGGACCATCTGGTGCCGGACGATTTTCGTCCAGGCAAACCGGCGCATGTAGGCACCGCTGTCGCGGTCGCCGAACACCCACTGGTCGTTCCTGGACTTGCAGAACTTGCCGAAGTACCGGCGCACGATCCACCGGACCGGCTTGTTCGGGTGGCTATGCTTGGCCCACTTGTAGGTGAGCTTCCACAGGTAGTGATCCAGCGCGGCGAAGATTTCGCTGGACACCACCGTCCGGTAGTAGGCCGGCCAGCCCCGGATGATGGGGTTGAGCCTGGCGATGACCGCCTGCGCGTTGGCCCCGCGCAAGGACCGCAGTTCGGTGCGCAGCCGTTCCCGGATCCGCTTGACCGCCGCCTTGCTCGGCTTGATCAGCAGCTTGCCGCGATACCGGCGGATGGTGACCCCGAGGAAGTCAAAGCCTTCATCGAGGGTGACGATGCGCGTCTTGTCCTCGTTGAAGACCAGCCCCCTGGGCGCCAGCCATGCGGCGAGCCGCGCCTTGACCTGCTGGGCTTCCTGCCTGGTATGGCCGAAGGCGACCAGGTCATCGGCGTACCTGATCAGCACCGGAGAGCCCGTCATCACCGCGGCGGCATCGCTGCCGACGTGCTGGTAGCGGACTCCGGCGGCGTCCTCTATCCCGTGCAGTGCCACGTTCAGCAGCAGCGGGCTGATCACCCCGCCCTGGGGAGTTCCCTCCCCGGTCGGGGTGAACCGGCCGTCTTCGATCATGCCTGCGGTCAGCCATCCGGCAACCAGGTCCCTGGCGGGGAACGTGCCGAGCAGGCTCAGAAGGTGGTCGTGGTCGATCCGGTCGAACGCCGCTGCCAGGTCGGCGTCGAGTATCCAGGGCCGGCGCGGGCCGGCGCCACCGCCGCCGCCCTTACCGGCCTGGAAGATGGCCTCGATCGCGTCATGGCAGCCACGGCCGGGCCGGAAGCCATACGACCTCGGCTCGAACCGCGCTTCCCACTCCGGTTCCAGCGCGCTGGCCACGACTGCTTGCAGCACGCGGTCAGCGATCACCGGGATCCCGAGCGGCCGCTGCTTCCCGTTGGCCTTGGGGATATACACCCGCCTGACCGGACGGGCGGCCCACGGCTCGGCCCGGCGCTGCGCCCAGTCGGCCAGGTCTGCCCTGGCCTCCGGTGTCAGCGCCACCTCCCCGTCGATGCCCGCGGTCATGCGGCCAGCGTTGAGCTCGGTCACCCGTCGCACGCTCACCAGCGTGTTCGACCGGGACCGCAGCATCAGCTTCTGCAGGTTGCGGACCCGTTTAAGGTCCCCCGCCTGCGACGCCGTGAAGACCCGCTGCCGCAGCCGCCGTACGTTCTCCTCCGCCGAGAGCCAGCTCACCTGGTCCCAGCTGCAAGGCTCGCCCGCAGGTCCGTTCACCGCATTCGCGGCGTCTAACATGTCCTGCGGTTCCAGCGTCGTTGTCATCGTCATCCTTCACGGGCTCACCTGACCCGCGTCAGCGCCCTTTCGGGCCCGGGCACGCGGCCCGGTATCCAGCCAGTTATCCGGCACCACTGGCGGAGGAGCCAGCCACGATGATCCCGGTTTCCTGCTGCCTTTCGGCCACCGGCATTGGCTTGTCGGGTCATCCTGTTCCCGCCCGGGAACCGGGCCTTCCTCACGGTCGGCTTACCGGGCCACAAGCCCGGACCCGGACGAGGTTTCCACGTTCCGCACCAGCGAGATACGACCGGGATGGGTGCCTCCTCGACCCCGGGGACGGCGGTGCTCTCCTGACCGGATGCCGTGCCCGGCCAGCGCCTGCCGCTTCCCAGCGGCCAGTCCCTTCAACCCCGCACTCACAACCCACCGCGGGGCAGCGCTTCACGAGGCATCAACGGAGGTTCACGCGATTCACCCGTCCGGCCTGCCCCTAACCTGCGGCACCCCGGATGGGACAAGGACCCTCGGGCATTCCCCTGTGCCCCGCACCCCGCCGTTACCGGCAGCGCACGACAGGGCGGGGCCGGGCATGAGCACGCGCCCGGACTACGCGACCGACATAATCGGCCCTCCAATCAGCGAGTTCACTCGCAAAGTGCGACCTCGTGTCGCAACAGCAGTAGCGCGTGATCAAAGCCTGATCGCGGCGTCTAGCATCGACGCCCACTGGGCGATGATGCGGTCGCGTCGGCGTGAGTCATCGGCGAGCGTGTCGGCCAGGCCCAGGCCGCGAGCGAGGTCGAGCGTCGCCTGGACCGCCTCATGCACGCCCGGCCGAGATTCGTCGGCGCCGAGCAGGCGAATGGCCGCCTTGTGCGCTTCCCGGCCGAGGCGCGCCTCCAGCGGCAGGACAAGGGCGCGCAGCGCGTCGCTGGCCGCCGCGGCCGCCCAGACCTGAAGCGCGGCGCGGAACAGGGGCCCGGTATAGAGCCCTACCAGCAGCCGAACGACATCCCTGCTGCGGTGCTCCCCGCCGGCCGGCAGCCGCGCGGCCTCCCGCAGGATCTCTGCCAGGCGCACCTCGGCCATGTGCTCGAGGGCGGCGGTGAACAGGTCTTCCCGCGTCGGGAAATAGTGCTGTGTCGCGCCGCGCGACACCCCCGCCCGCGCAGCGACGACCGAGACGGTCGCACCGCTCCAGCCGAGTTCGGCCAGACAGCTGACGGCCGATTCCAGCAGCCGTGACCTCGTGGCCCAGCCACGGTCCTGCTGCGGCTCACGCCCGGTGCTCCCGGGCAGGCCGACGGCGGCGGACGCGAGCGACCCCGTTCCCATGGGATTATCCGGCAGCCCAGGACGGCCGTCTCTTTTCCAGGAACGAGGCCATTCCCTCCGCCGCTTCCGGCGACTCGAACAGCCGGGCCGACAGCTCCGCCAGGGCCTCGGCCTTCGCATCGAAACCGTCGAGCACGGCGGGCGTGAGCAGCGGCTTGGTTTCGCGCAGGCCCTGCGGCGAAGCGCTGCGCAGCGCATCCAGGACGACCATGGTGCCGGCGTCGATGTCGTCGACCGCATCGGTGATCAGCCCCATGCGAGCGGCCGTCGGCGCGTCGAACGTCTCGCCGGTCAGGTAGTACCGGCTCGCTGCGCGCGGGTCCATCCTCGGCAGCGTCGTCAGCGAGATCATCGCAGGTGCGAGGCCGAGTCTGACCTCGGTGAACGCGAACGTTGACGCCGGGCCGGCCAGCACGATGTCGCAGGCGCCGACGAGGCCGAGGCCGCCGGCCCGGACGTGGCCATCGATGCTGCCGACCACCGGCTTGGGCAGCGTGACGATGTGCTTGAGCAGCGTCAGCACGCGCGCCGCGCCGGCTTTCATGCCGCCCTGGCTCGCCTCGCTGAGGTCCGCGCCGGCACAGAAGGTCGACCCGGTGTGGGTGAGCTCGACTGCGCGGACGCCGTCGTCTGCGGCCGCGTCGATCAGCGCCTGCGTGAGCTGCTCGACCAGCGCCCCGGACAGCGCGTTGCGGTTGCGCGGCGAATCAAGCGCGACGCGGGCGATACCCCGGTCGATTGAGTACTGCACGAGCGGATCGGCCATCGGGCGGCTCCTTCGCGTTAGTAGGACTTCGGCAGGCCGAGCGAGTACTGAGCCACGAAGTTCAGGATCATCTCCCGGCTGACCGGAGCGATCCGGGTGGTCCGCACGTTCGCGAGCATGGACGCGAGCCCGAACTCCGCAGTCATCGAGCTGCCGCCGAGCGACTGGATCGCCTGGTCGACGGTGCGGACGCTGGCCTCGGCCGCGGCGTACTTGGCCATGTTGGCTGCCTCGCCCGCGCCCATGTCGTCGCCGGCGTCGTACACCGTGGCCGCTTTCTGCATCATGAGCCGAGCCAGCTCCACCTCGATTTTGACCTGAGCGAGCGGATGGGCCAGGCCCTGGTGCGCGCCGATCGGCACGCTCCAGACCGTCCGCTCCTTTGCGTAGCCGACAGCCTTGTCCAGGGCGTATCGGCTGCTGCCAATGGCCATGGCGGCGGCCATGATCCGCTCCGGATTGAGGCCGGCGAACAACTGCAGCAGGGCGGCGCCTTCATCACCAATCAGCGCCGTGGCGGGCAGCCGCACATCGTCAAGGAAAAGCAGGTACTGCTTCTCCGGCATCATGATGTCCATCTCGATCGGCTGGAACGTGAAGCCGGGCGTATCGGTGGGCACGACGAACAGAGCGGGCCGCAGCTTGCCGGTCTTGGCGTCCGCGGTCCGGCCGACGATCAACACGGCCTCGGCCTCGTCGACACCGGAGATATAGATCTTGCGGCCGTTCAGCACCCAGGTGTCGCCGTCGCGGGTCGCCACTGTCGTCAGCTTGTGCGAGTTCGAGCCGGCGTCGGGCTCAGTGATGCCAAAGGCCATGATCGAGGATCCGCTGGCGATCTTCGGCAGCCAGTGCTGCTTCTGCTCCGCGGTGCCGAACCTGGCGATGATCGTGCCGCAGATCGCCGGCGACACGACCATCATCAGCAGGCCGCAGCCAGCGGCTGCGAGCTCTTCGAGCACGATGGCGAGCTCGTACATGCCAGCGCCGCCGCCGCCGTACTCCTCGGGCAGGTTCACGCCGATGAAGCCCAGCCTGGCCGCCTCCTGCCAGAGCTCGGTGAGCCTGCCGCCGCTGCGCGCTTGCTTAGTGAAGTACGCGTAGCCGTACTTGCCGCCCAGGTCGGCCACCGCCGCCCGCAGTGCCTGCTGCTCTTGCGTCTCGGTGAAGTTCACTGCGGCTCCTCCTCGGGCTTGACGACGGCGAGCACGCTGCCCACCTCGACCTGCTGGCCGGGCACCGCTGGCAGCTCGGCGACGACGCCGGCCACCGGCGCCGCGATCACGTGCTCCATCTTCATCGCCTCGAGCCACAGCAGCGGCTGACCGCGCGTTACCTGGTCGCCGACGGCGACGCCGACGCGGGCAACCGTCCCCGGCATCGGCGCGAGCAGCGAGCCCGCCCCCGCCTGCGCGGCCGGGTCGGTGAACCGGGGCACGGGCCGCAGCGCCACCGGGCCGAGCGCGGAATCCACGCAGACCAGGCCGGGATAGGCGGCTACCTCGAACCTGTGCAGGATCCCGGCCACGGCCAGCTCGACTAGGTCCGGAGCCATCGACACGAGCGTCACGTCGTTGCGGCCGTCAACGACCAGCCCGCTCCGCTCGATCCTGTAGCCGACTTCGTACCGCGTGGCCTCGTGCGCCGGATCCTGGCTAAGGCTCGCGCCAGCAGCTCGCTCGTACGCTTTGCGCTGGAGCTGGGATGGCATGTTGCGCCATCCGCTTGGCAGGCCGCCGAGCACCCTCGCGCTGGCCCGGCTGGCAGCGGCATCGGCCAGCGCTGCTGCCAGGGCCGACAGGCGCACCGCGTCGTCCCCGGCCAGCGGCGTGGCGAGGCCGCCGGGTCCAGCTAGGCCGTGCCGGTCAACGAAGCCTGTATCGATCTGGCCGGCGAGGAACGCCGGGTGCCGCAGAACGCGCACGAGCAGGTCCCGGTTGGTCGTCACGCCATGGATGCGGGCCCCGGCGAGCGCCGCTGACAAGGCCGCGGCCGCCTGGTCGCGGTCGTCTGCCCAGCAGATCACCTTGGCCAGCATCGGGTCGTAGAAGACACCGACCTTGCTGCCATCCGTGACGGCCGAGTCCAGCCGGAGCACTGGTCTGGCCCCCGTGACATCCGAAGGCGTGCGTGCCGCCGCCACGCCCGCGCTCGGCAGCCCTTCGGCCGCCGCACCGTACAAGCCGCCTGCCGCGCGGAACTCGACAGGCCGGCCCGGCACCTCGAACCTGTGCAGCGTGCCGCTCTGCGGCTGCCATCCGGCGGCCGGATCCTCGGCGTAAAGCCGGCCCTCGATCGCATGCCCGGTGGGCACGAACGGGGCACGCCGTAGCGACCGGCCAGCTGCGATCTGAAGCTGGAGCGCGACCAGGTCGTGGCCGGTCGTGCACTCCGTCACCGGGTGCTCGACCTGGAGCCTGGTGTTCATCTCCAGGAAGTAGAAGCGTCCGTCTTCGTCGGCCAGGAACTCGGCGGTGCCGGCGTTGCGGTAGCCGACAGCGACCGCGGCGGCCCGGGCCGCTTCAAACAGGCGCTCCCGCATGCCCGGCAGCCGCTGCACAAGAGGCGACGGGGCTTCCTCGATGATTTTCTGGTGCCGGCGCTGGATCGAGCACTCGCGCTCGCCGACTGTCCAGATCGTGCCGTAGTCATCGGCGAGGATCTGCACCTCAATATGGCGGCCAGATTCGATGTACGGCTCGCAGAACACGGTCGGGTCGCCGAACGCCGACGCCGCCTCCGACTGTGCCGCTTCGAGCGCCCGCGGCAGGTCGGCCAGGCTGCGGACGATCCGCATGCCCCGCCCGCCCCCGCCGGCCGACGCCTTGATCAGCACGGGCAGGTCGGCCGCGGTCAGGTCGGTCGGCGCGAGCTCGCGCAGCACCGGGACGCCCGCCGCCGCCATCAGCCGCTTAGCCGCCACCTTGCTGCCCATCGCCTCGATCGCGGCCGGCGGCGGGCCGATCCACGTCAGGCCGGCGTCTCGCACCGCGCTCGCGAAGGCCGCGTTCTCCGACAGGAAGCCGTATCCGGGGTGCACGGCGTCGGCCCCCGCGCGCAGCGCGGCGTCGACGAGCAGGTCCGCGCGCAAGTACGTGTCGGCGGCCGTCTCGCCAGGCAGCCGGACGGCCACGTCGGCGTCCGCGACGTGTGGTGACCCGGCGTCGGCGTCGGAATAGACGGCAACCGTAGCCAGGCCCAGGTCCCGGCAGGTCCGGAAGACGCGGCGGGCGATCTCGCCGCGGTTGGCGACCAGGACGCGGCTCAGCATGATGGCCACCGGAGCCCCGCGGGCTCGCGCCCCGACCATGAATGTGGATCCGCTACGGCAATGGGCGTACCGAATCCACATCCATGAACAGGTGCGGGCCGCCGCTGGCCATGCTGCGGCAGCGGAAGGGCGCGGGCGAACGTCGTGGTCACAGTCAGCTGCATCGCGGTCACATCCGGAAGACGCCGTAGCCGGTGGCACCGCGGACCGGTGCGCCGTGGATGACCGACAGGCACAAACCGAGCACCGTGCGGGTGTCGCGCGGATCGATGATGCCGTCGTCGTAGATCCGGCCTGACAGGAACATCGGCAGCGACTCCGCCTCGATCTGCGCTTCTACCATCGCCTTCATCGCCGCGTCCGCGTCCTCGTCGAACGGCCGGCCAGCAGCTTGCGCCGCGGCCCTGGAGACGATCGACAGAACGCCAGCAAGCTGCGCGGGTCCCATCACGGCAGACTTCGCGCTTGGCCAGGCGAACAGGAAGCGCGGGTCGTACGCCCGGCCGCACATGCCGTAGTGACCGGCGCCGTACGACGCGCCCACCAGGATCGAGATGTGCGGCACCGCCGAGTTGGATACCGCGTTGATCATCATCGCGCCGTGCTTGATGATGCCGGCCTGCTCGTACTGGGCGCCCACCATGTAGCCAGTCGTGTTGTGCAGGAAGATCAGCGGCGTATCGACCTGGTTCGCCAGCTGGATGAACTGTGCGGCCTTCTGCGACTCGGCGCTGAACAGGACACCCTGCGCGTTGGCCAGGATGCCGACTGGGTAGCCGTGGACGTTGGCCCACCCCGTGACCAGGCTGGGGCCGTAGGAGGGCTTGAACTCGTCGAAGTCCGAGCTGTCGACGACGCGGGCAATCACCTCGCGCGGGTCAAACGGGATCCGCAGGTCGGGCGGCACGATGCCGACGAGCTGCCCCTCGTCGAACAGGGGCGGCGCTGCGCTGGCTCCGGGCGCGAGCGCGGGGCCTGGTCCGTGCTTGCGCCAGTTAAGCCTGGCCACGATGCGGCGGCCGATCCGGATCGCATCCTGCTCGTCGGTTGCGAGGTAATCGGCCAGGCCGGACGTCCGTGCGTGCATGTCAGCGCCGCCGAGCGACTCGTCGTCGGATTCCTCGCCCGTCGCCATCTTGACCAACGGCGGGCCGCCGAGGAATACCTTCGACCGGCCAGTGATCATCACGACGTGATCGGACATGCCGGGCAGATACGCTCCGCCAGCAGTTGAGTTGCCGAACACGATGGCGATCGTCGGGATGTCGGCGGCCGACAGCCTGGTCAGATCCCGGAAGGTTCGGCCGCCCGGGATGAAGATCTCCTTCTGCGTCGGCAGGTCGGCGCCGCCTGACTCCACGAGCGAGATCACCGGCAGCCGGTTGGCCAGGGCGATGTCGTGCGCGCGGAAGCTCTTGCGTACGGTCCACGGATTGCTCGTGCCGCCGCGAACTGTCGGGTCGCTGGCCGTGATCAGGCACTCCGTGCCCTCGACCACGCCGATGCCGGTAACGACACTCCCGCCAACCGCGAACTCGGTCCCCCACGCCGCGAGCGGCGACAATTCCAGGAACGGGGTGTCCGGGTCTAGCAACAGCTCGATCCGCTCGCGGACGAGCAGCTTGCCGCGGCCGCGGTGCCGCTCGGTGTACTTCGGGCCGCCGCCGGCAATCGCCTTCGCCTGCTCGGCCCCGATCTCGGCGAGCTTGGTGAGCATGGCCTCGCGATTCGCGGCGTAGCCGGCCGACGTGTCATCCAGCGAGGAGCGCAGCGCCGTCACTGTGCCTCCATAAGTTGCGATTCCGCAGGAAGCAGCTCCTCGGGCACGTCGACGTACCGCGACCGCAGCCACTCGCCGACTGCCTTGGCCTGCGGATCGAACCTGGCCGCCGCGGCGACGCCGTCACCGAGCATTCCCTCGATGACGAAGTTGACAGCGCGCAAGTTCGGCAGCACATACCGCGTGACCGGCAGCGCGGCCGCCTCCGGCAGCAGCTCGCGCAGCTTCTCCGTCGTCAGCGTGGCGACGAGCCACGGCCAGGCCGCTTCGTCGCGAGCCCAGACGCCGACATTCGCATCACCGCCCTTGTCACCGCTGCGAGCGCCGGCCACCGCGCCGAGCGGCACCCGCTTGGTCGGACCAGCGCCGGTCCATGGCGGCACGTCGGGAGATTCGACCGGCGCCAGCTCGCTGGTTGCCGGCGGATCGAGGACACGGCACGTCCAACTGCCGTCCTGGAGCTTGGCGAGCTGCGTCACCGCTGACCGGTCTACATACGCAGCGGTGAATACGCCGTACGGCTGCGCGTCACCGGGCGGCGAGGTCATGTGAAAGCCCGGATAGCTCGCCAGCGCCAGCTCGACCGCCGCGCCGGAGAACGCTCGCCCGATCGCCTTGGCGTCGCTGCCGCGGGCGACGCAGCGCAGCGTCGCGCTCGCCTCCTCCTCGGTGCCGGCGTCATCGCGGTCGGTGCGGGCGAGCTCCCACTGCACATCCACCGGCATGACGTCGGCGAGCTGGCGCTGGACCAGCGCCGCCTTGGCCTCGATGTCCAGGCCGGTGAGGACGAACTCGACCTGGTTCCGGTAACCGCCGAGCGCGTTCAGCGACACCTTCAGCGTCGGCGGCGGCGGCTCGCCGCGGACGCCGGTGATCGCGACCCGGTCCGGTCCATCCTGGTGAAGCTGCACGGAGTCGAGCCGCAAGGTGGCGTCGGGCCCGGCGTACCGGGGTCCAGCCACCTCATACAGCAGCTGCGCGGTCACAGTGCCGACGGTGACGGCGCCGCCGGTACCGCTGTGCTTGGTGATGACGCTGGAGCCATCGGCGGCGATCTCGGCTATCGGGAAGCCCGGATGACGCATGTCAGCGATCTCGGTGAAGAACGAGTAGTTCCCGCCGGTGGCCTGGGCGCCGCACTCGATCACGTGCCCGGCCGCCATCGCCCCGGCGAGCGCGTCGAAGTCATCCAGCTCCCAGCCGAAGCGCGCGATGGCCGGGCCGACGACCAGCGACGCGTCGGTGACCCGGCCCGTGACGACCAAGTCCGCGCCCATCTGCAAGCAGGCGGCAATGCCCCATCCACCGAGGTAGGCGTTGGCCGCGACCGGCTCGCCGAAACCGAGCTCGGCGGCGCTCGGCAGCAGGTCATCGCCGACGACGTACGCGATCTTCGGCGCCAGGCCGAGCCTGTCCCCCAGGTCGTGCATGGCAGCGGCGAGACCTTCCGGGTTCAGGCCGCCGGCGTTGACGACGATGGCGACGCCCTTGTCCAGAGCGAGACCCAGACAGTCCTCGAGCTGGCGCAGGAATGTACGGGCGTAGCCGAGGCTCGGATCCCGGAGGCGATCGCGGCCAAGGATCAGCATGGTCAGCTCGGCCAGGTAGTCGCCGGTCAGCACGTCCAGCTGGCCGCCCTCGAGCATCTCGCGCATGGCTGCCAGCCGGTCACCATAGAAGCCTGAGGAGTTGCCGATCCTGATAGGCGACGGGCCCGCCGGGCCTGATGACAATGGGCTTGATGACTCAGTCACCGACATGAGCAGCTCACCCCTGTCCCAGGATCCGGCGTCAGCAAACCAAGCATACGTGACTGTTTTCTGGCGCTTACGCTGGCCCGGCCTACTGTTAGGGGCATGCGGGTCACGGTCAGCAGCGATGCAGCGGAGTTCGTAATCGCCAATGGCGGCGAGCTCTGGGTATGGGCCGCCCGGCCGCGGATGTGCTGTGCGGGAGCACCCGCGTTGATGCACGCCGCGACGACTACGCCTGAGGGCGTCATCGGCTTCGCGCGGCTGCCGGCGTCGGCCACCCCGCCCGGCATCACCGTGCACTTCCGCAAGACCGGCGGCACGTGCCCGGATGTGCTCGAAATCGCGATCGAGGGTAAGCGCCGCCCGAAGGTCGCCGCCTACTGGGACGGCTGCCTGATGGCGATGGTCAGCTGACGAGACCCATCGCGGCCAGGATGAACGCCTGCACCTCGGCCTCGTACCGCAAGTGGCCGAACCGGCCCGATGGTCCGGTGTGCGCGCCGGCCCCGAGCTCGACCCGGAAAAGCACTTTGCTGCCAGCGGTGTCGGTCTCCCGCAGCCGCGCTACCCATTTAGCCGGCTCGTGCACGAGCACTCGCGGATCGTGCACAGCGCCGGTGACGAGCAGGTCAGGTCTCGGCCCGGCTGGCGGGTTGTCGTACGGCGAGTACGACCGCAAGCATGCGAAGTCCGCGGGGTCGCGGGGGTCGCCCCACTCATCCCACTCCGTAATGGTCAGCGGAATCGCCGGGTCCAGCATCGTCGTGACGCAGTCCACGAACGGGACCTCGGCCACGACCGCTCGCCAGCGGCCTGGGGCACGCGAGTACACGGCGCCTTGCAGCAGCCCGCCAGCCGACAGCCCGCGTGACACGATCCGCCGCGGGTCGACCAGTGACGCCGCGCCTGCAACGTCGCCAGCCAGGAGGCCGGCCACGTCGATGAAGTCGCTGAACGTGCGCGGCTTGGCCCGCAGCCGTCCTTGCTGCCACCAGTCCCGGCCGCACTCGCCCCCGCCACGAACGTGGGCGACCGCGTACACGACGCCGCGATCCAGCAGCGACGGCAGGCTGCGGTCGAATTCTGCATCCAGGCAGGCCTCGTACGCGCCGTACCCGTATAGCAGGCACGGGGCGCTGCCATCCAGCGGTGTATCAGACCGGTAAGCGAGGGTAACGGGGACACTCGCGCCATCGTCGGCCCGCGCGGCGATCCGCTTCGTGCGATACAGCGCCGCGTCAAAGGCCGGTACGTCGGCGCGCTTCAGTTCCTTCCGCTGGCCAGTTGCCAGGTCCAGCTCGGACCAGCGCGGCGGCTCGATCAGGGACTCCTCCGCGATCACCACCGATCCGGCGCGGTAGTCCGCCGCGTGCTGCACGGCGATGGCGCCCGCAGCAAGTGCCGGCTGGATCTCACGGACGGCGCCACCGCCGGGATCGGTGATGGCCAGCAGCGGCATCCCGGCGCGGCGCAGGGACAGCAGCAGGTGCCCGGCGAGTACGTCGCACCGGAGCAGCCGGGTATCGGCCCTGGCCGGCCCGATCGCCGAGCAGTCGACCGTGGTCCAGTTGGCCCGACCGGGCGCATCGACCGGCGCGCGCATCAGCGTGAACTCAGGCGTGCCGCCGTTCACATCGCTGGCGTCGGTGACGATCAGCAGGTCGCCCGCCCCGCCAGCCGGATCCGACTCGTGGTCTACCCGGTACTCGATGCCGCGCCGCCGCGGCTCGACCACCGCGGGCGGCCGCAGAGGCTCACCCGCTGAGATGACGCGAACTTCGGTGGTGTCACGCGACTCAGTCGTGATGACGATCAGTTCGCCGCTGCGTGAGGCGGCCAGCGTGAGCTCGAACCGTTCATCTATCTCGGTATAAACCAGCTCGTCTGCGGTCGCTGGCGTGCCGATCGCGTGGCGCCAGACCTGATGCGGCCGGTTCAGCCCGTCAGGCACAAGATAGAAGAAATGTGCGCTTGCGCTCGACCACGCCCCGCCAGGATAGGTGCGGTCGATGACGTCGGGCAGCTCGCGGCCGGTCTCGATCTCGGTGAACCTGAGCTGGTATATCTCCGCGCCTGAGGTATCAGCCAGCCACGCGAGGAGCCGGTCATCCGGGCTGGGCTCGGCGACAGGCACATCGATGTAGCCGGTGGGCGCCGCGAGCGCGTTCTCGTCGAGCAGCAGGGTCGGTTCAGCCTGGCCAGGCCTGGCGCGGAGGAGCTGCCGGTTCTCCGCCCTCGCTGGTGTCCGGTACCAGTAGCGATATGCGCGTAGCGTCCAGCCGACCGAGTCCTCCGCCGCCTCCGGAGCGCGGGCCACCGCCTCGCGGAACAGCTCGTCGGTCAGCTCGGCCAGCCCGGCGGTCTGCGCGTCGTAGTAAGCGCGCTCCGCGGCCAGATAGGTCAGGAACTCTGGCGTGTCGCTCTCACGCATCCAGGCGTAGTTGTCGACATCGGTGTGCCCGTGCAGCTCGCGAACCGACGGGATGCGCTGCGCGCGCGGTGGCTGAATTGTCATGTTCAGGCCAGGTTACAGGCGGCCAGGTGCCCGACCGCGCTCGTCGCCGACAGCCTCAGCGCCGGATCCTGCGTCCGGCACTGGTCGACGGCGATCGGGCAGCGCGGATGGAACCGGCAGCCGGCCGGGACGTCCACCGGGTCGGGTGCCTCACCGGTGAGGATCTGCGGCACCGAGCGGTCACGAGGATCGCGTTTCGGCACGACCGACAGCAAGGCCTTCGTGTACGGGTGCTTCGGATCGGCGATGATTTCGTGCGCGGTGCCGAACTCGACGATCCGGCCGAGGTACATCACGGCGATCTTGTCGGCGAAATGCGCGGCCGTAGACAGGTCGTGCGTGATCATCAGGATGCCCATGTCCGCAGTCCGGCGCAGTCCGTCGAGCAGCGACAGCACGCCGGCCCGCACCGAGACGTCCAGCATCGACACCGGCTCGTCGGCTAGCAGCAGGTCAGGACCGAGCACCAGCGCCGTGGCGATCGCTACCCGCTGGCGCTGCCCGCCAGACAGCTCGTGCGGGTATCGGTCGAGATACATGTCGGCTGGCGACAGGCCTGCTTGCTCGAGCGCTACGATAATCAGCTCCCGGCGCTCGGCCGATGAGCCGCCGATGCCGTGCACGAGCATCGGCTCCTGGACGGTCTGGCTGACCCGGAAGCGCGGGTCGAGCGACTCGTACGGATCCTGATAGATCATCTGGACCTTGCGGCGCAGGGGCCGCATCTGTCGGCCCGGCAGGCCGGCGATGTCGGTGCCGTTGAGGCGCACCGCGCCGCTGGCCGGCCTGACCATGCCGAGGATCGTCTGCACCGTGCTGGTCTTGCCGCAGCCGGACTCGCCGACCAGGGCCAGCATCTCGCCGCGGCCGAGACTGAAGCTGACGCCGTCGACCGCGTGCACGTGGCGGCGCGGCTTGCGCCGCGCGGCCTCGATCAGGCTGCGTCGCACTGGGTACTGGGTCACCAGGTCGGTCACCTCGAGCAGCGGCGCGCCCGAGTCGGCCCGCTCCGCCGTCGCGGCGCCTGCACCCGACGGCTGCGCGGGCGCGTTGGCCGCGGCCGGGGTCGGCCCCGTTCCCTTCGTGGTAGGTGCGAATGCGTGCGTGTCGCTCATCTCGCCTCCGCCAGCTCGTCGCTGCCTGTACCTGCCCGCACGCAAGCGGCGAAGTGGCCGCCGCCCAGCTGGCGAAGCGCGGGGTGGTCGGTTGCGCACCGGTCGAGGGGCACGTCGCAGCGGGGCCGGAACGGGCAGCCAGCCAGCTCGCGGTCTAGGCGGGGCGGCGAGCCGGGGATCGACGTCACCGCGCCCGTGCCGTAGAGGTCGGGCGCCGCGGCGAACAGCAGCCGGGTGTAGGGATGCTGCGGGTCGTGATACAGCGACTCGATCGGCCCGGTCTCGGCGATCTCGCCCGCGTACATGACAGCAGCGCGGCCGCACGTCTGCGCCACGACGGGCAGGTCGTGCGTGACCAGCACGACCGCGAGGCCGAGTTCGTCGGATAGGTGGGTCAGCAGTTCAAGGATCTGGGCCTGCACCATCACGTCCAGAGCGGTCGTCGGCTCGTCGGCGAGCAGGATCTTGGGCTGGCAGGCCAGCGCCATCGCGATTGACGCGCGCTGGCGCATGCCACCGGAGAACTCGTGCGGGTAGCGCTGCGCCGACTTCGCCGGGATGCCGACGAGCTCGAGCAGCTCGCCGGCTCGCTTGAGTGCAGCCTTGCCCTCGGCGATCCCGTGGAAAGCCATCGGCTCGGCGATCTGCCAGCCGACCTTCTTGACCGGGTTCAGGGCGTTCATCGCGCCCTGGAACACCATCGCGATGTCCTTCCAGCGGTACTGCCGGACCGAGTCCTCGCCGCCCGCCAGGATGTCGCGGCCGTTCAGGCGTACCTGCCCGGCCAGCGAGGCGTTCGGCGGCAGGAGGCCCATCAGCGCGAGGATCGTGGTGGTCTTCCCGCAGCCGGACTCGCCGACCAGCCCGAACCGCTCGCCAGGCGCCAGCTCGAAGCTGACGCCCTGGACCGCGTGCACCTGACCGCCACTGGGTCGGCCAGCACTGGGTCGGCCAGCACCGCGTCGGCCAGCACCGGGTCGGCCAGCACCGGGTCGGCCAGCACGGAGCCGTCCAGAGCTGGGCAGGTCGAACCAGACGTGCAGGTCCTCGACCTCCAGCAGGCTGCTCATATCGCGTCCGCCCCTCGGCCGGCCAGCGTGCGGATCTTCCACCTTGTGAGTGACAGATGCGCGATCTTGAGGCGCGGATTCAGCGCGTCCTCGATCGCCTGGCCGAACAGGAAGCACCCGACGATCACCAGCGCGATGCAGATGCCGTCGGGCACGATCGCCCACCAGGCACCCGCGGTGACAGCCCCGCGGTTGAATGCGTGCTCCAGGATGGTCCCCCACGTCGTCACCGTCGGATCCTCCAGATTGAGGAACGCGAGCGCGGTCTCCAGGTAGATGGCGATGGCCACCGTGAGCACTGTGTTGGCGATCAGCAGGGGCCCGACCTGGGGCAGGATGTGCTTGGCGATGATGCGGGCGTGGCCGGAGCCAAGGGCCCTGGCGCGCTTCACGTAGACGCGTTCCTTCACGCTCATGACCTGGGCCCGGATGACCCTCGCGGTGCCGGTCCATTCCAGGATGCCGATCACCAGGATCACGTGGAACAGGCTCGGCCCCCAGATGTCGGCGATCACCATGGCGAACACCAGGTCCGGGATGACCAGCAGGTAGTCGGTGATCCGCATCAGCGAGATGTCGATCCAGCCGCCGAAGTAGCCGGAGATGATGCCGACGCCGCCGCCGATGACCATGGCGACGAAGGTCGCCGCGAAGCCGACGATGAGCGAGATCCGGCCGCCCTGGATCAGCTCGCTGAGCATGTCGATGCCGCCGTCGTCGCAGCCAAGCCAGTGCTGGCCGGAGATCGGCGCATAGACGGCCGATGGGCCGGCGCCGCAGCTTTGCGCCGTCGGGCTGTACGGGGAGATCAGCGGCGCGATGATCGCGAGCACGACGAAGAACAAGATTAGGCCGAGCCCGATGGCGGCTGCCTTGCGGTCGCGGAGCAGCCCGAGGAAGAAGCCGCCGCGCCGTCCGGGCGTCAGGTCGGCCGCCGGTCCGGTGTCGGCCGACGGCGGCCCGGCGGCCGACTCGGAGATGAGTGCGCTCATTCGCTGATCCTCGGGTCGAGGCGGAAGTAGACCAGGTCGGAGACGAAGTTCAGGACGATGACCGAGACCGTCAGGATCAGGAAGCCGCCTTGAAGCATCGGGTAGTCGCGCTGGGTCACCGCGTTGTACATGGCCAGGCCGATGCCCGGCCAGCTGAAGATCACCTCGATCAGCAGGGCGCCGCCGACGATGTAGCCGAAGTCCAGCGCGATCATCGTGACCATCGGCAGCAGCGCGTTGCGCACGGCGTGCCGCCACACGATTCGCCGTACCGGCAGCCCCTTGGCCCTGGCGGTCAGCACGTAGTCCTCGCCGAGCGTCTCCAGCACCGATGTCCTGACCACGAGCGTGTAGCTGCCGTACGCGGTCAGCATCAGCGTCAGCGCAGGCAGGATCATGTGCTGCGCGACGTCACCGAGGTGCTGCCAGAAGGGCTCAGGGCTGAGCAGGTATTCCCAGGTCATTCCGTTGCTGGGCAGGTAGTTCGCCAGCAGGATGAGCAGCATCAGGCCCAGCCACTGGGTCGGGAACGCGTAGGCGAATACCGCGGTGTTGGTGCTGATGTGGTCGGCGATCGAGCCACGCCGCCAGGCCGCCAGCACGCCGGTGAAGACGCCGACGATGATCGACGCGAGCGTTCCGACGGTGACCATCGGGATCGTGTTCTTCAGGTCGGTCAGCAGCAGGCTGGTGACCGGCTGCTGGTTGACGAAGGAGACGCCCATGTTGCCGTGCGCCAGTTGCTCGAGGTACGCGAGGTACTGGCCCCACTTTGGCTTGCCCAGACCAAACTCGACCGTCAGCGCGTGCCTGAGCTGAGCGCCAGCGTGCGGCACCCGGGCCAGGTCGGTGACCGCGTTGCCTGGCAGCACGCGGAACAGGAAGAAGTTGAGCGTGATCGCTACGAAGATCGTGATCAGCGCGAAGAACGCGCGCTTGAGCACGTAATCAGCCCGCCGCATGGTCGCCTTTCCGCCCGGTTACGCGGTCGTCGTCCGGGTCGCAGTCCGGTCGCCGTCAGCCCGCGAGGTGCACGCTGTCAAACGGGATGGTCGACTGTGAGGTCCACGACGCGCCGCCCACCAGGGGCAGGTCCGTCCACTTGCTGCTGTGCGCCTCGATCGAGTCGGGGTAGTCCAGGACCAGGTAGGTGTCGGCCTTGTTGACCATCGCCTGCATCTGGTAGATGATCTGCTGCCGCTGCGCCGGGTTCATCGCCGCGCTCTGCTCGCCGTACAAGGAGTCGTAGGCCTTGCTGCAGTAGCCGGTGTCGTTCCAGACGTTCCAGGAACCGCACGTCAGCGCCGAGAGCATGAAGTCGGGATCGGTCTCGGGATACCAGTCCCACATCGCGATCTCGAAGCTCTTGTAATTGCTGGCCGTGACGGCGCTGTAGGCAGCCGAATTGTCCAGGTCCGTGGGAGTGAGCTGGACGCCGATCTTCTTGAAGTCGGCCTGGATAATCGCGAACGACCGGTTGCCGTAGGTGTCGCTGATATCGGACGGCATGATCACCGAGTAGGACATGAGGTGTCCGTTGGCTACGCGCAGCCCGTTGCTGCCCATCTTGTAGCCGGCCTGGTCGAGCAGCTGGTTCGCCTTGGCCAGGTCGAAGGGCGCCGACTTGATGGCCGGGTCGGACCATCTGCCGGTGACCGGCGGGATGATCGTGGTGCCGGGCTTGCCGTAGCCGAGCAGCGAGGTGTTGACGATCTGCGTCCGGTCGATCGCATAGTCGAACGCCTGCCGGACCAGCGGGTTCATCAGCTCCTTGTGGCTGGCTTCCTGGCTCGGGTTGTCGTTGACGATGAAGTCGTCGAATGCGTCGCCAGGGGTCTCGCTGACGACGAACCCGGCCTTCTTCAGGTCCGATACGGCTGTCGTCGGGACCGACTCGACGCCGTCGAGCTGGCCGCTCTTCAGCGCGGTGACCATCGCGTCGTCATTCGTGAAGAACTCGAGCGCCACCTCGTTCACGTGCGGCTTGGCCCCGAAGAATGTCGGGTTGCGCGCGAACAGCGCGCTCTGCTTAGCCGTGTACTTGCGGAGGATGAACGGGCCGCCGGACACGATCGGCGCGTTGTTGGCGAACGTCGTCAGGCCCTTGCCGTTGCCGGTCGCGTGCTGCGCCCAGATGTGCTCGGGCACGATGGCGATCTGCTGCACCTGCGAGAGCACGTTGGCCACCGGCTGCTGATACGTGAGGACCAGGGTGTTCGTGTTCGTCGCCACTGCGCTCGTCATGTGCGCGACGTAGCCAGCGGAGTTCGCCGTGGCGGTGTTCTGGTACTTCAGGATCGTGCTGAACGTCCAGGCCGCGTCCTTCGCCGTCAGCGGCTTCCCGTCCGACCACTTGGCGTTCGGCGCAGTGTGGAACGTCCAGACCTTGCCGCGGTCTGACATCTGCCAGCTCGTGGCGAAGTCCGGCACGATCTGAAGCTGCGGGTTGTACTGCACGAGCGACGGATAGATGTACTCGAACGTCGTGTACGCGTCCGCCTGAAAGGCGACGAACGGGTTCAGCGAATCGATGCTGGAGTCACTGCCCAGCCGGAAGACGCCGCCGTTCGCCGACCCGCCCGAGCCGCCGTTGCCGCACCCGGCCGCGGCCAGGGCGGCAACCACTGCCACCACCGCGAGCCCGGAAGCGCGTCGTCCCTGGCGCGCGGTGCCTGCATCGTTCTTCCGACAACGGAGTCTCACGCTGCGTCACCTTCGTTCTCATGGCGACGGCGGCACTCAGGGTGCCGCCGTCGGGCTGGCTGTGGGGTCGCTCGCCGAGGCGCGGCGAGTCCGGGCAGGTCGCGCTTTTCTGCATGTTCGTCTGCATATGACCTGCGTTACAAGTTGCGCGATGCTAACACAGCGGGCCTAGGAGGCAAATCAATCAACAAGGATGTTAAGGCTACGAATCGGACACAATCTCAGTCGGAGAGACCGGCTGCATAGTCGCGTTATCGGTACGAACCGGTCATAACGTCACCCGTGGCCGTGCGGTCGGCCCACCGCGGTCCGGACGGGCCGAGCGCCCGGTCGGCGAGCGAACCACCGGCCAGCGAGCGTGCCGAGATCAGTTTCGGCGGCGATCCGGTCGACGGCGAGGAGCAGTTCGCGGACCCGCGCCGCGTGACAGGCCGGCGAGCGCGCCTACAACGAATCGAGGGCGATCCGGCCTGCTTCGGCGAGCAGTTCGCGGACCCGCGCCGCGGGAAGGCTGGGCGAGGTGTTGCCGTCGCGGCCCGTGACCGTCGGAGCCGCGAGCAGGCTCGTCAGAACCGCCTCCTCCGTGGCTTCCACGGCAGCGTCGAAGAACGGGTCGAGCGCGGAGCCGCTGACTGACAGGACGCTCGCCGGCGTCGGCCGCCCACGTGGCGCCCGGAGCCCAGTTGCGAGCGCCAGGAAGACTTCGCCGCTGCCGTGGTGGGCAGTCGACCCGGTCCTGGCGAGGCCGAGCCCGGCCCGGCGGGCAAGCCGCGCGCAGCCCGCCGAGTCGAGCGGCGCGTCCGTAACGATCACGGTGATGCACGACCCCGCTGGCGGCCGGTCAGCGAGGCGGCGACCAGCTGTTTCCCCGGCGGGCGGGAGTAGCCTGCCGACCGGGACGCCGTCGACCGTCAGCCGCTGCTGATCGCCGAAATTCGTGAGGACCAGCACGCCGACGGTGTGCCCGGCTGGCACGACGCGAGATGCGGTGCCGATCCCGCCCTTGAAGCCCAGGCAGCTCATCCCTGTGCCGGCGCCGACCGCGCCCTCTTCCGGGGCCCGTCGCACGGTGGCCGCCCCGGCTGCGCGGGCCGCTTCCCGCGCAACTTTCACGTCGGCCGCACTGACCTGCATCCGGCGCGCATCGGACAAGAAGCTGTCGTCGCACTCGGCCACGATCGGGATGATCACATCGTCGGTGCCAATTCGCGGATCTTCCCTCATCAGCAGCTCGCAGGCCGCGTCGTAGACCCGGCCCACCTGCATGGTGGAGGTCAGGAAGACCGGGGTCTCGGCCAGGCCCCACTCCGCGGCGGCGAGGAACCCGGTACACTCGCCGGCCCCGTTGAGCACGGCGCCACCGGCCGGCACAGGGCTGCCGAACATGCTCCCGCCCGGGTCTATGACGGTGACGCCGGTCCTAGCGACGCCGCGGCCGACTGGGGGCGCCGGCTCATCCCGCCAGACCGTTACGTGCCCGACGCCGAGACCTGGTACGTCGGCAATCGATGCGGTGGGCCCGCTCGGCAGCACCCCTATCCTGATGCCGAGGTCACGGGCTCGGGTGGTTTGTCCATTCGGTAGCCTCACCCAGCGAGCATGCCACGGAAGGGTCGGGTCAATGACTATCGAGGGCGCCGCGCTCGGCATGCCCGTGGTGTGGCACGAGGACTGCTTGCTGCATCAGCCGGCCGGCGAGGTCTGGCTCGGCCTGCGCGAGGAGGGCACTGAGGTGCCTGAACGGGCCACGGTGATCCTGCAGACCCTGACCGGGGCGGGCGCTCGCGTCGTCGCGCCGAGAGGACATGACGATGCGGCGCTGCTGGCCGTCCACGACCGCGCGCTCGTCGAGCACCTCGCGACGATCTGGACCGACTGGGAGGCGGGCGAGTACCCGGCCCGATACGGCCGGGACCGCGTCGTGCCATACATCTTCCCCACGGCCGCCATGCTGGCCGGACTCCCCGTGCGCACTCCAGCCGCGACGCATGCCCAGGTCGGCCGCTTCTGTTACGACACCATGACGCTCGTCGGGCCTGGCAGCTGGGAGGCGATCCGCGCCGCCGCCGACAGCGCCCGGACCGCAGCGGAGCTGGTCTGTGCGGGCGCGCAGGCCGCATACGCGCTTTGCCGCCCGCCCGGCCATCACGCGGGCCCGTCGGGATACGGCGGCTCGTGCTACCTCAACAACGCGGCCGTGGCCGCGCAGGCCCTCCGCAACGCAGGCGTAGAGCGGGTCGCCGTGCTGGACATCGACGCCCACCACGGCAACGGTACGCAGGCGATCTTCTACGCCCGGCCAGACGTGTACTACGGGAGCGTCCACGTCGACCCGGACGCTGGCTGGTTCCCGCACTATATGGGTTTCGCTGATGAGCGAGGGAACGGGGCCGCTACCAACGCCAACCGCAACGTCCCGCTCGCGCCCGGCAGCGGAGATGAGGCCTGGCTCGACGCGCTCAGTCTGCTGCGCGACGACGTCGTTGCTTACGGGGCGCAGGCAATCGTCCTGTCGCTCGGCGTGGACGCGGCCGCGGCCGACCCGGAGAGCCCGCTGAATGTCAGTGCCGATGGCTACCGGGCGGCAGGCGAGCTGATCGGCGTCCTCGGCCCAGTCGCCGCGGTCCAGGAAGGCGGGTACGACCTTTCATCGGTTGGTGACTACGTGCTGGCCGCGCTGACTGGTGTCGCGGCCGGACGCGCCGCCGCCAGCACGTGAACGCGCTGCTCGCGCTCGCCGCGTCGACCCTGTGGGGCACCTCGGACTTCGGTGGCGGCCTGATCTCGCGGCGGGTCAATCCGTCCGCGGCTGTGCTGATCTCGCAGGCCATCGCGCTGGTCGGGCTGCTCGCCTTGCTGCCGTTCCTCCGCGTGCCGCCGGGTGCTTACCTGCTGATCGGGGCCGCGGCCGGGGTGGTCGCTACCCTCTCCCTCGCTGCTTTCTACCGGGCAATGGCCACGGCGCCGATGTCTCTCGTCGCACCCATCACCGCGAGTGGTACCTGCATACCGGTGCTCGTCGGCCTGCTGCGGGGCGAGCATCTCAGCGCCGCCCAGCTGGCCGGCATCGCGGTAACGCTCATCGGGATCGTGCTGGCGTCAGGCCCCGAATTCAGATCCGGCATTGCAGTGCGCCGGCAGGCACTGTGGCTGGCGATCGGCGCCGCCGCCGGCTTCGGTTTCGCGTACACGCTGCTCGCGCTCGCCGCCGGCTACGGCTTGTACGGCACCCTCCTGAGCCAGCGGATCGGCGGTCTGATCGTTCTAGGCCCGATCGTGCTGCGCGCCGGCGTCCTGCCAGGCATCCGGCTAACAGCGCGGCGGATAGCAGCTCTGGCCGCAATCGGCGTCAGCGACATCATCGCGAACGGCTCTTACGCGCTCGCCGCCAGCCGCGGCGACCTATCGATCGCGGCCGTCCTGGCTTCCCTCTACCCGGTCGTGACAGCCCTGCTCGCCAGGACGATCCTGTCCGAGCGGCTACGAACCGTGCAGAGTGTCGGAGTCGTGGCCGCCCTGGCTGGCGTGCTTCTACTCAGCTCCTAGCGGTACTGATCGGAACCGAGCACCGCGTGCTCAGTCGCTTGTCAGGATGAGCCGGGTCCCACCAGGACGTCGACGTCCGTGGCGCGCATGGGCTCGCCGCACTCAGAGCAGCTCAGCTCGACATGGCTGATCTGGCCACAGGCGTGGTGCCGGTACATCACCGGCGGTCCCGCTTCGCCGGCCAGCCACTTGTCGCCCCAGCGCACCATGACCAGCAGGAGGTCACACAGTTCCGTGCCGCGCTGCGTAAGGGCGTACTCGTACCGCGGCGGCCGCTCTGAGTACTCCCGCCGCTCGAGCACGCCGTTGTCGACGAGCCACTTCAGCCGCTCGGCCAGCACCTTGCGCGAGATGCCGAGGCTCGCCTGAAGCTGCTCGAACCGGGTAATGCCGATATAGATGTTGCGGAGCACAAGCGGAGACCACGGCTCGCCTATCACGTCCAGCGTCCGCGCGATCGAACAGGCCATCGCGCCAAAGTCAGTGCGCTGCATGCTGCGTAGTGTACAACTACCCCGTTCCCTTACGGAACTTGCTGTGTTAGCATCAGTTCCCTGAGGGAACTTCCACGGAAGGGGCGCCAACGTGAACAGGCCGCAGATTGTCTCAACGGATGAGTGGGCGGCAGCGCGCGCTGCGCTGCTGGTGAAGGAGAAGGAGTGCACGAGAGCACTCGACGCGCTGGCCGCAGAGCGCCGCCGGCTACCGATGGTCGCGCTCGACGCGCAGAAGTACGAGTTCACCGCGCCGGATGGCCGGCGCGTGGGGCTCGCGGACCTGTTCGACAGCCGCCGCCAGCTCGTCATCTATCACTTCATGCTCGAGCCCGGACAGGACTGGATGTGCGGCGGGTGCTGCTCGTTCACCGACAACCTGGCCCAGACCCAGTGGCATCTGAACGCTCGGGACACCCGGCTCATCCTGATGGCACGGGCGCCGCAGAAGGAGATAGAGCGCGTGCGGCGGCGGTTCGGGTGGAGCCTGCCCTTCTACTCTGCCTACGGCAGCGAGTTCAACGACGACATGGGCCTGACGGCCTTCGGCCTCAGCGTGCTACTGCGTGACGGCGACGAGGTCTTCCGCACCTACTTCACCACCGCCCGTGGCGTAGATCGGCTCCGGACGGATTTCAACCTGCTCGACCTCACCCCGTACGGACGGCAGGAAGCGTGGGAGGACTCACCCGACGAGTGGCCCCAGGACCCGACGATGTCCTGGATCCGGCTGCACGATGAGTACTGAGCCGCGCGGTCTGGTCAACTGAAGTTGACAGCTCACGAACGTCAATTTATATTGACGTTATGAACAACGAGGTGCAGCTGGCCGAGGCGGCTAGCGGACAGGACCCGGCGGCCGGCCTGCGGGCCGCACGGGCGCTCCGGGAGCTGGCCGAGCGCCTGGAAGCGCTCCAGGTCAGCAATGCCAGGGCACACGGCTGGTCCTGGCAGGAGATCGCAGTGTTCCTCGGCGTGAGCAAGCAGGCGGTGCACAAGAAGTACGCGGGCCTGCTCGCTGGCCTTGCGCAGGATTCGGGCAGCGGCCGCCGCGGGAGCCGCCGGCGTACGGGAGATATTGATGTTTGAGCGATTCGAGCCGACCGCTCGGCAGGCCTTCGTCGATGCGAAGGACGAGGCGAAGCTGGCCGGACAGGACGCGATCCGCAGCGAGCACGTGCTGGTGGGACTCCTCAGGGAGCCTGGGCTGGCCGCCGACGCGCTAGCCGCGGCAGGTCTCGAGCTAGCGGAACTGCGAGCGCGCCTGCCGCGTGGCTCGGCTGAAACTGGCCAGCTCGACGCCGAAGGCTCTCTCCTCACTCGGCATCGATCTCGACGCCGTGCGCCGGGCGACCGACGCCGCGTTCGGGCCGGGCGCGCTCGACCGGGTGGCTGTTCGCGGCCGTCGGCAGCTGCCTCTCGCCGACGACGCGAAGAAGTCGCTGGTCGGCGCCGTGCGGCTAGCGCAGCAGCTCAGTCAGCGGACCATTTCTTCCGGGCACATGTTGTTCGGCATTCTCGACCAGAATCGGAACGGCGCGCTCAACCTGCTCACTCAGGCGGGCGTCGACCTCGGGGCGCTGCGCGCCGACGTGCTGCAGCGGATCACCGCGCAGCCGGGCGGCTAGCTATCAACTGGCGGGCGGCTGGCTGCTGGCTGGCTGCTGGCGGGCTGCTGGCGGCAACTGCCTGTCGGCTGGCCGGCCAGCCGACGGTTGGCTGCCAGTTAGGTGACGCCTACGTGACGCCGCCCGCCAGCGCGACGATGACGCCAACGGCGGCCGCGCCAAGGAGCGTGCTGACGACGCCTCGTCTTGCCGCGATGAGCCAGATGACGGCGGCCGCAAGCACGGCAACCTGCCAGAGCTGAGTCAGTCCAAGGCCTAGCGTCACCGAAGCGCCCGCGATTGCGCCGATGGCCGCGGGGCCGGCGCCGGACAGGAATGCCTGCGCAGCGGTGCTGCGGCGGAATTTGTCGAAGTGCGGACCGCCTGCGAGCACGAAGATGAACGAGGGCGCAAAGGCGATCAGCACCGCGATCAGGCCGCCGGCCAGCCCGGCCGCGGCATAGCCGACCACGCCCACGGTCAGCACCACCGGTCCGGGGGTGACCTGGCCGAGCGCCACCGCGCTCAGGAACTGGGCCGTGGTCATCCAGTGATAGGTATGCACGGCGTCGTGCTGCATCAGCGGGATGATGACGAATCCGCCGCCGAACGAGAGCGCACCGACCTTGAGCGCGACCCAGGCCAGCGAGCCGATGACGGCGGCCGTGACCGCTTTGCCGGCCAGGCCGAGGAGCAGGGCGCCACGGCGCACTGGACTCGCCGGCGGCGAGCCAGCTTCCGCACGAGGACAGCTGACCAGCCACTCCAGCAGGCCGCATGCAACCAGCACGGCTACGAGGAACTCGCCCGCCACATTGGCCGCTACCGCACCCGCCAGCGCGTAGCAGGCCCACCGCACGCGGGCCGCGGTTCTCTCACCGGCCCGGCGCCAGCTCGCAGGCGCCAGTGCGATCGCCGCGCCCACCGCCACGGCCGGCACCGCTGCTCCGGCACCGGCCGCTGTCCCGCGCACCCAGGCGGGCGGCGAATGGGCAAGGAACAGAACCGAGAGCGCCAGGATGATGATCAGGCCGGGAACGATGAAGCATGCCCCGCCGACAATGGCACCCATCGGGCCGGCCAGCCGCCAGGCACAGAAGATCGCGAGCTGCGTCGAGGCTGGCCCTGGCAGCAGCGAGGTGGCGGCGATGCCGTCCTCGAACTCGGCCTCGGACAGCCACGAGTTCTGCTGGACGCACAGCCGGCGCAGGAGCGCGATGTGGGCCGGCGGCCCGCCGAAGCCGGTGATGCCGATCCGGCTCCATTCGCGCACGATGACCGCGAGCGGGACCGACGGGGTCGCTGGCGTGGCCTCCGCTCCCGGCTGCGCATCGTCGCGTGCTGGCACTTAACTCCTTCGGTGTTAGACCACCCACGCTACGGACCGGAGCACTGGCCCGGAATCGGGCGGGGCGCCCGTGACCGGTGCGCTACACAACCTGACCGGGTCGCGCTAGTTGAGCTGACTCTCGATCAGCTGGACAGCACTTGGGCACCGTCGGCGTCGACGCGGACCGGGAGCACGCGCCAGGCCGGGCCTGCATCTCCGGCAATGCTCCTCACCTCCGCCGCCGATGGACCGGAGCCCGCGAGGGTCAGCGCTAGCACCGACGGACCGGCACCTGACACCACCGCCGCGATGCCCGCGCCGCGCAGGCTTTCGACAAGCGCTGCCGTCGCCGGCATCGCGGCGGCCCGGTACTGCTGGTGCAGAAAGTCAACGGTGGCGTCGAGCAGCAAGTCCGGCCTGCCCGTGAGAGCGGCGATCAGCAGCGCCGCCCTGGCCGAGTTGGCAGCCGCGTGCGCATGCGGGATATCGGCGGGCAGGACCATGCGCGCGGATTCGGTCGCCAGCGGGACCGCCGGTATGCACAGGACTGGTTCTAGCCCAGGCACCGGGGTCAGCCGGACCACTCTGACTCCGGCTGCACCAGTCCAGGAGATGGTCAGCCCGCCCGACAGGCACGCCGCCACGTTGTCGGGGTGTCCCTCGAGACCGGTGGCTAGCCGCAGCACCACGTCGGCCGACAGCGCCGCGGCACCAGCGGCACCGGCCAGCTCGCGCGCGGCTAGCAATCCGGCGACGATGGCGGCTGCGGATGAGCCTAGGCCGAAGCCTTGCGGGATCTCGTTCTGGCAGTCAAGGCCAAGGCCGGGCGGCTGCTCGCCGATGACGGTGAACGCTGCCCGCATGGCCCGGACGACCAGATTCCCTTCGCCGCGCCCGACCTCGCCGGCGCCGGCCCCGGTCACATGCACATCGACGCCGTCTGGGCGCACCACCGCCCGGACGGTGTCATGCAGGGCTAGCGCGAGGCCGAGTGAGTCGAAGCCAGGACCAAGGTTCGCGCTCGTCGCCGGCACTCGCACGGTGACCGGCTCGGCCGCCCACGTCACCACGAGCGCGCCGTCACCGCAGGCCGAGCGCGCCGGCGGCAGCCGCAACGTCGATGCTGATAGTCGCCGACGGCGGTGCGCCTGCCACGGCGGTGTCGGGGTCCTTCAGGCCGTGCCCGGTGATTGTGCACACGACGGTCGAGCCCGCCGCCACCTGTCCGGAGGCTCGCGCCGCCAGCAACCCAGCAACGCCCGCGGCCGAGGCTGGCTCGCCGAACACCCCCTCGCGCTGCGCCAGCAGCCGGTAGGCGGCGAGGATCTGGTCATCGGTCACCGACCCGATCAGGCCGCCGGACTCGGCTCGAGCTTCCTCGGCCAGATGCCAGGATGCAGGGTTGCCGACCCGGATGGCGGTGGCCACCGTGACTGGCTCGAGCACCGGCTGCCCTAGCACTATCGGAGCGGCCCCGGCTGCCTGGAAGCCGAGCATCCGGGGCGTCTTGCTCGCCCGGCCGCTGGCGCGATACTCCTGATAGCCGAGCCAGTAAGCGGAGATGTTGCCAGCGTTGCCGACCGGCAGGCAGTGCACGTCCGGCGCGTCGCCGAGCGCGTCGATCACTTCGAAGGACGCGGTCTTCTGGCCCTGGAGCCGCTCGGTATTGACGGAGTTCACGAGGGCGACCGGGTAGTCGGCGGCCAGCTTGCGCACCAGCTCGAGGCAGTCGTCGAAGTTGCCGTCGACCTGGAGCAGCCGGGCTCCGTGCGCGAGAGCCTGGGCCAGCTTGCCGAGCGCGACGTTGCCCTTCGGGACCAGGACCGCGCAGGCGAGGCCCGCTCTGGCTGCGTACGCGGCCGCGCTGGCGCTCGTGTTGCCGGTCGACGCGCAGATCACGGTGTGGGCGCCGCGCGCTGCCGCCAGCGTGACCGCCACGGTCATGCCGCGGTCCTTGAACGAGCCGGTTGGATTCACGCCCTCGACCTTGAGGTAGACCGAGCAGCCGGTCAGCTCGGACAGCACCGGCGCTGGAAGCAGCGGCGTGCCTCCCTCGCCGAGCGTGACCACGCTGACGCCCTCGGGTACCGGGAGGCTGGCGCCGTACTCCGCGATGATCCCGCGCCATAGCGCCGGCAGGGTTGGCTTGGTCATCGCCGAGGTCACTCGCCCTCCAGAGCCTCGACGCGCATGACGCTGTCCACGTTCCGCACGGCCTCCATGGCGCCGAGTACCGCGACAGTCTTGGCCAGGGCTGCTTCCCTGGCCACGTGCGTCATGATGATGAGGTTCGCGTCCTCGCCGCGGCCTTCCTGGCGCACGGCCTTGATCGACACGCCCTGCTGGGCGAACGCATCCGCCACCGGGGCCAGCACTCCGGGCCTGTCCGCGACGTCCAGCTGTACGTAATAGCTAGTCCGAGCGTCCCCGATCGAGACCAGCGGAAGCTGAGCGTAGGTCGAAGAGTCTGGCCCGCGCAGGCCTGCCAGCAGGTTCCTGGCGATGGCCACGGTATCGCCGAGTACCGCGCTCGCCGTCGGCTGCCCGCCTGCCCCGGCGCCATAGAACATCAGCCGTCCGGCCGATTGCGCCTCGACGAAGACTGCGTTGTACGCCTCGCGCACAGCGGCAAGCGGGTGACTCCGCGGGATCATCGCCGGGTGCACCCGAGCCGAGATGCCGCCGTTGGACCGCTCGCAGATCGCCAGCAGCTTGACCACGCAGTCCATCGCCTTTGCGCTGGCGATGTCCGCGGCCGTCACCGACAGGATGCCCTCCCGGTAGACGTCGTCGGCGGTCACCTCCGTATGAAAGGCGATGCTGGCCAGGATCGCAGCCTTAGAAGCGGCGTCGAACCCGGCCACGTCTGCCGTCGGGTCGGCCTCCGCATAGCCAAGTGCCTGCGCCTCCGCCAGGGCCGCGCTGAAGTCGGCGCCCGAGGTGTCCATCCGGTCGAGGATGAAGTTAGTGGTGCCGTTCACGATGCCGAGCACCCGCTTGACCTCGTCGCCAGCTAGCGACTCGCGCAGCGCGCGCAGCAGCGGGATCGCGCCGGCCACCGCGGCCTCGTAATAAAGGTCGACGCCCGCTTGGCTAGCGGTCTTGTGCAGCATGGCCCGGTCGGCTGCCACGAGCGCCTTGTTGGCCGTTACCACCGACTTGCCGGCGTTGAGCGCGGCGAGGAGCAAGGTACGGGCCGGCTCGATGCCGCCTATCAGCTCGATCACGATGTCCACATCGGGGCGGGTAGCCAGGGCCAGGCCGTCCGTGGTGAGCAGGTCGGGGCTCACAACGGCGTCACGCTGACGGCCGGGCTCGCGTACGGCGACGCCCACGATCTCGAGCGGTGCCCCGGCCCTGGCGGTCAGGTCGGCAGACTGCTCCGTAAGCAGCCGATATACCTGCGACCCCACAGAGCCGCAGCCGAGCAATGCGACCTTGAGCGGGGCGCGATGGTCCGCGCTGCGCATTTCTGCTTCCCGTATGAGTGTTTCCGGCACGACAGGTTCCCGCACGGCAGGCCAGCTCCCCTCACCACCCCGGCGGGGGAAAGCCGTCAGCGGTGCGCTGACCTCGCTGGCTGCCAGGGTTTAACCTTGCCCAAGCTTAGCCAGACCTGGCCGTAGGCGGCCTTCGGTCCCGCCACCCGCCGTCCCGGCGTTACCTGCTCGGCGCTCCGGCGTCACCGGCCGGGCGTTCCGGCGCCATTCGCAGGGCGCTCCGGCGCCACCCCGCAGGGGTTCCGGCGTTGCCGGCTTGGCGTGCCGGACTTACCCGCTCTGCCTCCCGCGGTTACTCCCTCGGCGTTGTGGCGTGACGCCGAGCCGGCGCGCCGCCGCCAGGGAAGGACCAGCGGTCCCGGTAGGTCAGGTCGGCCGGCGGACGAGCGCGCGCAGCAACCGCTCTGCCTCGGCGTCCGGGTCACTGGTCAGACCCGTATGAACCGGACCGGCCTGCACGACGGTGCTACGCGGCGCCGTCAGCCAGCCGAACCGGCGCCCGATGTCCTGGAGCCCGGCCTGGCCTGCACCGGGATCAGACTCGGAGACTCGCACGATAGCCATCAGCGCCCGCTCGATCGCGCGGACGTCAGCTGACGGGTCCAGCGCGAGCAGCCGGGCGGTGTCGAGCTCGATCCACGCCTTCAGGTACTCCAGGGGACGGCAGTACACCAGGACGCCGGCGTTCATGGCCTCGCCTCGGTCGACTCGCGGCACAACCCGCAGGACCGCGTACTCAAACGGGTGCGGCTGCCCGGCGGTGACAGCAGGGGTGCTGGCGGTGCCTGTGGCCCGCTCGGGGCCGGTGGCGTCGGTTGGGTCCGTCATGGCGCATTACCCCCGGTGAGCCACGCAGGCCGGGCTGCCGGACGACCGGCCCTATCGGCCAGCGTCAGCTGGCCGAGGCCCGCTCGCGCCGCGGCCGTCAGAGACGGCATCCAGGCGGAGCGGGCGGCTAGGCGCGCCTCGATCTGAGCCACGTATTCGTCGCGCAGTTGCTCGACGCCGTCGAAGCCAGGTTCGCCCGCTAGCCACTCCCCCGGCACCTGCGCGACAGCGTCGCGGATCACGTCGGGGCGCAGCAGCGGAGCCAGCTCAGCATCCGCAGCCTCCACAAGCGCGCCACAGCCGAGCAGCGCGTGCTCGCTGACGTCGTACGGACGCTCAGCGGCCGCCGCCGCGCTAGACCATCGGTGCTGGAACGTCAGGGTCGCGCCGTGGTCGATGAGATAGAGGCTGCCGTGCCATAGCAGCATGTTGGGATTGCGCCAGGACCTATCCGCGTTGCTGACCAGCGCGTCGAACCACATGATGCGGCCGGCCAGTGACGGCGCCACGGTTGCAGCGCCCGTCTCGAAGTCCAGCGCCCCCGGCAGGAAGTCCACGCCGAGGTTCAGCCCGTCGCTTGCCCGGAGCAGATCCTGAATCTCCTGGTCAGGCTCACCCGGCGCGAGGGCGGGGTCGAGGTCGACGGTCACCAGGTCCGGCACGAGCAGGCCGCAAGCCCTGGCCAGGCCAGCGCTGATGATCTCGGCGACCAGCGCCTTGGGGCCTTGACCCGCGCCGCGGAACTTGACCACGTAGGTACCGAGGTCATCGGCCTCCATCACCGCGGGCAGCGAGCCACCCTCGCGCAGCGGCGTCACGTACCTGATCGCCTGGACACGGGGCAGCACAACGCCGCAGCTTACGCCGGAAGCGCCAGACGCAGGATTGAATGGGAGCCAGCACGCACGACGTGGCGTCAGCCAATTTCCGTTCGGACTCGCCGGTCCTTGTAGTGGTCGCCGCCGCACTTCGGCTGGTCAGCGGCCAGCCTGGTTTGATACGAAAGAAAGAAAGGCGGGTCGCGTGAAACCGATGCCCGAGGACTGGGACCGCGCTGTCGCCGTGGTGGCGCATCCCGATGACCTGGAATATGGTGCGGCCGCTGCGGTTGCCCGGTGGACGAATCAAGGCAAGTACGTCGCGTACGTGATCGTCAGCAGCGGCGAGGCGGGCATCGCGGGCCAGGACCCCGCCGTTGTCGGGCCGCTTCGCCAAGAAGAGGAACGGCGCAGCGCGGCAATCGTCGGCGTATCAGAAGTGCTATTCCTCGGCCACACGGACGGGCTGATCGAGTACGGCGTGCCCCTGCGCCGTGACCTGGCCAGGGCGCTGCGTCAGCTTCAGCCCGAGGTCGTGATCACGATGAGCTTCGATCTGACGTGGGGTGAGGACGGACCTGTCAACCACGCCGACCACCGGGCGGTCGGCCTCGCCACGCTCGACGCGTGCCGGGACGCCGCCAACGAGTGGGTCTTCCCCGAGCTCGCGCTGCCGCGCGCGCAGATCAAGGACGCCTACGTAGTCGCCACCGGCAACCCGAGCCACTTTGTTGACGTGACCGCCACGATGGACGCGGGCGTCGCCTCGCTGCGGGAGCACCGCGCCTACCTGGAAGGGCTCGGCGGCGATTTCGAGCCGGACGAGTTCCTGCGCAACATGGCCGGTTTCATTGGGATGGCCGCTGACTGCGAGTACGCGGTCGGACTCCGGCATTATCCGGTGGGCTGAGGAGGCTTCGGCTCGACCGTGAGCATGAAACACCGCGACCATGACCCCATTGCTTCATGATCCGGAAAGGTCCGACACAACCGACTGTGTCGAATCTTTCGCCGTAACCCAGTAGTTGCGAGCCGCCTCCGGGCCCTGCCCTTCGCCAGCAGCCGGGAACACTTTCGGCCCCCTCAGCGCTGTTACTGTCGCGTAACTACGGAGGCAAGGTCCGGACAAAACCGGCACGAGCCTCGTCGCATGGGCGAGGAGCTACCAACCTCCCGAGGCTCATTTCTCGCTAGAGACCCGAATCCGGGCATCGTCCGCTCAGCGCGAACGCTCTCACAGGCCAGGAACAAAAAACCTCCAAGGTCGCTTGTAGCCTCGTAATTACGTAAGCAACGTAACGCCTACCCGTCGGAGGAAGTGACCTCTGTAATGGCCGAAACTCTCTCGCTGCCGGTACTGCCGCTGGACGACAACGTCGTGCTGCCGACCATGGTGGTACCGCTTGACCTCTCCGCTGCTGAGCCACGTGCCGCGATCGAGGCGGCGCAGCTCGCCGCGGCGGCCGCCGGCGGCGACACCCAGGCCCAAGTCCTGCTGGTGCCGCGGCCTGACAGCGGCTACGCCCCCATCGGTACCCTGGCGACCATCGAGCAGGTCGGCCGCCTACCGAGCGGCGAACGGGCCGCGGTCGTCCGCGGTACCGATCGAGTCCGCATCGGCACCGGCACCGTCGGCCCCGGCCAGGCGCTATGGGTCGAGGGGACGATCATTGACGAGCCCGAGCCCACTCCGCGCGCCGCTGAGCTGGCCCGCGAGTACCGAGGCCTGGCTGCCACGATCCTGCAGAAGCGCGGCGCGTGGCAGTTCGTCGACGTGCTCCAGCGCCTGACCGACCCGTCGGCCCTCGCTGACAGCGCCGGCTACGCGGGCTACCTCACCGTGGACCAGAAGCGCCAGCTGCTGGAGACCAGCGACCCACAAGCCAGGCTTGAAGTCCTGGTCGGCTGGGCCAGGGAGCACCTGGCCGAGCTCGACGTCGCCGAGACCATCAGCAACGACGTCAAGGAAGGCATGGAGCGCCAGCAGCGCGAATTCCTGCTGCGTCAGCAGCTCGCGGCCATCCGCAAGGAACTGGCCGAGCTGGACGGCAAGCCCGCCTCGGAAGAGGAGGACTACCGCGCCAGGATCGAGGGTGCTGACCTGCCGGAGAAGGTTCGCGAGGCGGCCCTGAAGGAGGCGGCCAAGCTCGAGCGTGGCTCGGACCAGTCGCCTGAGGCCGGCTGGATCCGGACCTGGCTAGACACGCTGCTCGACGTGCCGTGGAACACGCGCACCGAGGATGCCTACGACATCGCCGGCGCACGGGAAGTCCTAGACGCTGACCACGCGGGACTGGACGACGTCAAGGACAGGATCATCGAGTACCTGGCGGTTCGCAAGCGGCGGTCCGACCGCGGCCTCCAGCTTGTCGGCGGGCGCCGCAGCGGCGCCGTGCTGGCGCTGGGCGGTCCGCCCGGAGTCGGCAAGACGAGCCTCGGCGAGTCAGTCGCCCGCGCAATGGGCCGTAAGTTCGCTCGCGTCGCCCTCGGCGGCGTCCGCGACGAGGCCGAGATCCGTGGTCACCGGCGCACTTATGTCGGGGCCCTTCCCGGTCGCGTCGTCCGGGCCGTCACCGAGGCCGGCTCCATGAACCCGGTGATCCTCCTGGATGAGGTCGACAAGCTCGGCGCCGACTACCGGGGCGACCCGACGGCGGCCCTGCTCGAGGTGCTCGACCCGGCGCAGAACCACACGTTCCGCGACCACTACCTCGAGGTCGAGCTTGACCTGTCCGACGTGCTGTTCATCGCGACCGCGAACGTGGTCGACGCTATCCCGGCGCCGCTGCTGGACCGGATGGAGCTCATCACGCTGGACGGCTACACCGAGGACGAAAAGGTGACGATCGCGCGCGGCCACCTGCTGCCAAGGCAGCTGGACCGGGCCGGGCTCGACCCCGCCGACGTCACGCTGACCGACGCCGCCGTGCACAGGATCGCGAGTGAGTACACGCGCGAGGCGGGCGTCCGGGCACTCGAGCGGACGATCGCAAGGGTGCTGCGGAAGCTCGCAGCGCAGGCCGAGTCCGGCGCCGCGACCATGCCGGTCACGGTGGACGCTGGCGATCTGGTCGGATACCTGGGCCATCCCCGGCACACGCCGGAGTCGGCCGAGCGGACGGCAGTACCTGGCGTGGCCACCGGCCTGGCGGTCACTGGCACCGGCGGCGACGTGCTCTTCATCGAGGCGTCGCTGGCGGACCCGGAGACCGGCTCGACTGGCGTGACCCTGACCGGGCAGCTAGGCGACGTGATGAAGGAGTCCGCGCAGATCGCGCTGTCCTACCTTCGCTCCCACGGCGCCGAGCTGGAGCTCCCAGTCGGCGATCTGAAGGAGCGCGGCGTGCACGTCCACGTGCCGGCCGGCGCGGTCCCGAAGGACGGTCCGAGCGCGGGCGTCACGATGACGACCGCCCTGGCGTCGCTGCTGTCCGGCCGGCTGGTCCGGTCCGATGTGGCGATGACCGGCGAGGTCTCGCTGACCGGCCGCGTGCTTCCGATCGGCGGCGTCAAGCAGAAGCTGCTGGCGGCGCATCGGGCCGGGATCACCACGGTCCTGATCCCGAAGCGGAACGAGCCGGACCTGGAGGATGTGCCGGAGAACGTCCGTGAGGCGCTCAGCATCCACCCGGTCACCGACGTTCGCGAGGTGCTGGAGCTGGCTCTCGAGCCGGCGAACTCGCACACCGCCGTGGCTGCCTGACAGATAAAGATCAGGACGGGAACGGGGAGCGCCAGCGCGACTGTCGCTAGCACTCTTCGCCGCCCATAAGCGAGCGAAGGCCCGGCCGGATTACCGGCCGGGCCTTTGTGCTGCGTATGGGGCTGGAACCTAGCGAGCCCGGCGGCGCAGCGACAGCGGCATCATCGCGGACTCGAGCTGCACCTTGACGCTCATCTTGCTTTCACCCTCGCGGCGGTCGGCGAAGTGAATCGGCAGCTCGACGATCTTGAGGCCGTGATGCACTGTCCGGTAGTTCATCTCGACCTGGAAGCTGTAGCCGTTGCTGCGCACACTGGCCACGTCGATAGCTGTCAGCGCTGAACTGCGCCACAGCTTGAAACCGGCCGTCACGTCGCGTATCCCAAGGTGCAGCAGCACGCGGACGTACATGTTCGCGAAGCCAGACAGCGCCTTGCGCCGCCAGGACCACTCAGTGGCGAGGCTCGCCCCGGACACGTACCGCGAGCCGATCACCACGTCTGCATCGCTTGCGAGCAGCGTCCCCAGCATCTGCGGCAAGTACTGGGGCGAGTGCGACAGGTCGCTGTCCATCTGAACGACGAACTCCGCGCCCGCCGCGATGGCGTGCGTCATGCCGTCCACGTAAGCCCGGCCAAGGCCCTGCTTGCCTGGCCGGTGCAGTACGGTCATCCGGTCGGCGCCGTACTTCTCCGCGAGCTCGTCGGCGACCGCGCCGGTGCCATCAGGAGAGTTGTCGTCAGCCACCAGGATGTGCAAGCCCGACAGCGGCAGGCCGAATAGCTCCGCCGCGATGACGGGCAGGTTGGTGGCCTCGTTGTAGGTAGGCAGCACAACCGTCAGCGCCGCCGAGCGCCATGGCTCGGGCAGCTCGACAGCTCGCCCGATCATCGCGTGGTCCCGAAGGGCCATTCTGTGCCTCTACCTCCGGTATACGTGCAGGCAGACCCGCACGGCCCGCCTCCCTGCAGTGTTCGTCATGTAGCGCCGGTATTAGCAGGGCAGCCTACCCGGCTACGTGATCTTCCCGCACTGCCCTCGATTCAATTTTACCTATTACGGGAGGTATCCAGCCTGACGCCCGACCGGCTCGCCGCCGTGGTCGTTTCCGTGGTGGTCGTGCGTGTGGTGGTCGTGCCCCTGGTGATCGTGCCCGTGGTGATCACGGCCGTCCGCCGGACCATTCATCATCCGCAGCATGGGCAATCCGCCCGTGCGCACGAAGCGGACCACCAAGATCGCTGCGACTAGCAGGAACGCGATGTTGAGCCACGTCGTGTAGCCAAGGGAGACGCTCGTCACCGCCACTCGCGCGGATGCCCGGCTTGGTACTAGCCCCAGACCACCGAAGATGATCTCTACCAGGTAGCCCGCCGCCACCATCGCGGCGTAGAAGGTACCCAGGATGACCAGGGTCATCCTGACGCCGTAGTACTTGCGGTAGATGTTCAGGATCGGCAAGATCAGCAGGTCGGCGAATATGAAGGCCGTCACGCCCCCGAAGCTGATACCCGCCCGCCACAGCACGGCAGCGAGCGGCACGTTCCCCACAGAGCACACGAAGCTCAGGATCGCCACGATCGGGCCGATCACCGGCCCCCACAACTTGGCCGCTAGCGGGTGCCCGGACAGGAAGAACCCGCGCCAGAAGCTGTCGGGCACCCAGGCGCCGACGCAGCCGGCGATCAGGAGACCAACGACGACGTCGCGGATGATGGCGGTCCACTCCATGACGAAGACATGCGATACCGACGTCAGCCCGTCTCCAGACAGCAGCCTGCGTCGCAGCGGACGGCCAGCCGCAATGGACATGTCCATCGCCGCGTGCCCTTCCATCGCACCACTAAGGCCACGGTCAGCCTGGTCGCGCGCAGCGGTCAGCAAGCGCTGCCGGACGAACACGCGGAAAAGCATGGCCACAACGATGATCATGACCGGGCCGCCGACGAACTCGGCCGCGGTGAACTGCCAGCCCATCAGCAGCGCCAGCAGGATGCCGAGCTCGATGACCAGGTTGGTCGACGCGATCTCGAAGGCCATCGCGGCCACGAAACCGGCGCCCTTGCGCAGGAGTGCCCTGGCCAGCGCTACTGCGGCGTACGAACAGGAGGACGACGCTGCACCGAGACCCGCCGCGATCGCCAGGGTCCGCGGCCGATCGTTCCCGAGCAAGCGAGCCACTGCAGCCTTCGGCACGAGCGCCTGGACGATGGCCGACAGCGCGAATCCCAGTATGAGGGCCCAGGTGATCTGCCAGGTCATCGATCCGGCGACGGCTAGCGCGTGCGCGATGGCATGCATCCTGGAACCCTCCTCCGCGTCGTCGGCGCCCAACCAAGGCAGACTATACCCCCATGGGGTATTTACCGCCGACCAGACCGGACACGGAACGGCCGCGGGTCTTTGCGCCCCGCTGCCCGCCACCGCCGACCGCGGCAGTGGAGTCTGCCGAAGGCAATGCCGACCTTTTCCGTCTTCATTCTGACTGACTATGCCGTTTACGTTGATCTTGGTGCTCGTGTCAGTCAGCATGTGGTCATGTCGACTCCTGCGTCACCGCCGCCCGCCCCGCCTCAGCAGCCCAATCAGCTACCGCAGATCCAGCACATCGTTCAGCTCATGCTGGAGAACCGGTCGTTCGATCACATGCTGGGATTCCTTTATTCCGGCCGGTCTGGGCCGAACGGCCAGCCATTCGAAGGGCTGCTGGGCACCGAGTCGAATAACGGCACAGATGGCAAGCCGGTCACCGTTTTCCAGATCGACGCCACGAGCACGAATGCCTACTACATGCCTGGCGCTGACCCGGGCGAGGGCTACGCCAACACCAACGACCAGCTATTCGGCAGCGGCAGCGCGCCGACTCCGCCGGTAGCGATCAACAGCGGTTTCGTCACGAACTTCGATGCCGCAATCGCCTATGACCAGCGGTCCAACCGGAGCGTTCTGGCAGGCACGACGCCCGCGAACATCATGGGAGTGTTCCCGCCATCAGCCCTGCCCGTCCTATCTGGGCTGGCCAAGGGGTTCGCGGTGTGCGATCACTGGTACAGCTCGGTGCCGACAGAGACGTTTCCGAATCGGGCCTTCGCATGCGCTGGCACCAGCCAGGGCCACATGAACGACGCCACGTCGTCGTATACGGTGCAGAGCATCTTCGGCCTGATGACGGCGCACAGAGTCAGCTGGAAGATCTACGGCTACAACGCCGAGCCGCTGACCCGCGGGAACTACCCGGATACCATGAGCGCCCCCGAGACCTGCTTCGGCAAGTTCCCCGACTTCCAGGCGGACGCGGCGGCCGGGCAGCTGCCGGCCTACTCATTCCTAGAGCCGAGCTGGGGCTCGACCGGCAACAGTCAGCATCCCAACTACGACGTCGCCCTCGGCGAGGTCCTCATCCAGCAGGTCTACGAGGCGCTGCGCAGCGGGCCTGGCTGGGACCAGACTCTGCTCATCATCAGCTACGACGAGCACGGCGGGTGCTACGACCACGTGCCGCCGCCGTCGGGAGCCACGCCGCCAGACAACAGCGTCGGCGAGTTCGGATTCGACTTCACTCGCTTCGGAGTCCGGATACCCGCCGTACTCGTCTCGCCGCTCATCCCGGCCGGGACGATCTACCGTGTCCCGGCCGGCACCATGCCCATCGATCACACGTCCGTACTAAAGACCATCGAAGTTCGCTGGGGCCTGCCCGCCCTGACCGCCCGCGATGCCGCCGCACCCGATCTTGGCGGAGCTCTGACGCTCGCGACACCGCGCACCGATGATCCGCTGGCCGGCGTGGTCGCCCCCACGGCGACCGGCCCGAATCCGGCGGCCGGCGAGGTCTCGCAGCTCCTGCAGTTGCACGCGCAGCAGATCTCCGACCTCCAGGTTCCCCTCGAGCGGTTGCGGGCGGCTCCGTTGCTCGCCAATCAGCACACGCCAGCAGACTTTGAGAACTACATCAACGCGCGGGCGAGTACGTGGAAGACCGCACGGGCCGAGGGCGACGCGCCGGTCGGCAGCGCCTGACGGTGCGGCGGCCTGCTCCGCCGGCCGAGACGCGCGGCGTGAGCGCCCCGTGCGTGAACGCCGAACGCGGCTGCGCTGCGACGTGTCCGGAGCAAGACGCGCAGCTTGTGCTCGACTCGCGCCTTCCTGGCATCGAGGCTTCTGGGCTGAGCCGACCGTAACAATTCCTGCCTTGCGACCGAATTCTTAGAACGCAGCCCTTTACCCGCCAGAAGGACGGCAATGTATAAGATCCTCACGGCCCTTGCCGTCGTGGCACTATTAGCGCTCGGCACGAGCATAATTGCGTCGCTCACACTGCACTCGTCCATCGACAAGCAGTCGCGTCAGATCGGCGCGCTCGACCGGGCCGAGGCAGCCGACCACAAAGAAATCGCCGTACTCCAGGGCGAAGTGCATGCAACGAAAGCAACACAGCAGGTCACGTCTGCCAGGCCACGGTGCATGCGTGCCCCTCAGCCGATCGGGCAGCCGGGCTTTGCCGTCGCCTCACCTGAGTTCTTGCTCACCATCAGGCAGGACTCGTTGACCGCCTGGAACGCACTCGCCGGAATCTCCTTGAGCAGCGACACCAGCGCGTCCGGCCACTGTGGGTAAGCGCTGCCCTGGAAATACCAGTTGCTCCCATTGTCCGCGAGGATCAGCCCGTAATTCTGCATCTCCACCAGCACGGCCTTGGCGTCTCGGCAATAGGCGCTCGAGTTATTGCAGAACTTCGCCACCGGGAAGCTGGCTTTCAGGCGGAAGCGGGCGCCCATCGGCGGGCGGTTAGCCATCGAGCCTGAGCCGGCCTGATGCCTCGCGGGCCAGAGGTACGCCGCGCTGGTCGCGGCGGCAGTGAACCGGATCGCATGCGTGATCGGCTGACCGCTCGCGACCGCCGCCTTCACCTGCGCGTAGTCGAGCAGCCCTGGCAGGATCGGCAGCCCGGCCGCATCCGCCGACGTCCAGCCCGCCGGGCGCAGCGCGTTGGAGGTGAGGTGCCACATCGCGCCGGAGCCAGCGCTCGATCCAGCGCTCGAATACCGCGCGTCCCACAATTCATACAGCGTGCACGTAGTGACGTTCACCATGATCGCGTGCCGGTCGCCGCCCGCGCTCGGGCCACCCTCGATGGGTGTATCGGCGCCGAACGGATAGCGGCCCCGGTAGCTCTCACTCGCGTACTGGAACTTGATCGTCACGGTCTTGTGCTGACTGGTGACGACCGTGAACGGAATGCCGTACGGGTATCCGCCCGTGTTTGGGCCGAAGTCAGGATGCAGGAACGTCGACGACGAATTCATGCTGCGCAGCCAGGCGGCGCTGTGCGAGTCGACGGGCAGCTTGGAGATCCTGGTGTTCCAGACGTTGTCAGCCGGGAACATCGGGCAATTCCCCGCGCCTGGCACCGTCGTCGTCATCACCGCCTTGGCCGATGTCGGCGAGGGGGACACGGTCGCCAAGCCCGAAACGGTTGGCGAAGCAACGGCGGCCTCCGACGCCGCGCCATTGCTCGCCGCCGAGAGCACATGCGTGCCGACGCCCGAATGAGCCGAGGCCGATGCCGCCGGGGGACGCGCCCCGGCGCAACCCGCGCCGGCAGCCGTCAGCGCGACTGCCGCGGCGACGGTACTTGCGCCACGAATAGTCTTGACCAAATGTCCCATTAGCGCGGTCACGCTGGCATCCTGGCACGGACGCGACGGGCGTACTCCAGATCATGCTTAATTCGTGCGCAGCTGCACTGCCGGGAACCGGCCAGATGCAGCCAAAGGCAGGCGTCGCCCGATCCGATCTGTTCTACAGTGGGCTGCCATGGCGGCACGCTCCCTGAGCGAACTGGTGGCCCCGGACTGGGCGGAGGCACTCGCGCCGGTCGAGGCGACGATCACCGAACTGGGCACGTTCCTGCGGAACGAGATCGCGGCTGGCCGCAGCTACCTGCCGGCCGGCGACAACATCCTGCGCGCCTTCCGGCAGCCGTTGGCAGACGTTCGCGTGCTGATCGTCGGGCAGGACCCGTACCCCACACCCGGCAACCCTGTCGGCCTCAGCTTCTCGGTCGCGCCCGATGTGCGACGGCTGCCTGGCAGTCTCGTGAACATCTTCAAGGAGTACAGCGCCGACCTCGGCTATCCGCGGCCGACGACCGGTGACCTGACTCCGTGGAGCGAACGCGGCGTGATGCTTCTTAACAGAGTCCTGACGGTGCAGCCCGGTCAGCCAGGATCCCATCGCGGCAAGGGCTGGGAACAGGTCACCGAGCAGGCCATCAGGGCCCTGGCCGCTCGCGGCGGCCCGCTCGTCGCGATCCTGTGGGGCAACGACGCGCGCAACCTCGCGCCGCTGCTCGGCGGTGCGCCCAGCATCCAGTCCGCGCATCCGAGCCCGATGTCGGCCGATCGCGGGTTCTTCGGTTCGGGGCCGTTCACCCGAGCTGACGCGCTGCTGCAAGAGCAGGGCGGCCAGCCGATCGACTGGAAACTGCCTTAGGCCCTATGGTGCTGGCCTGTATCCCGCAGTCGCCTCGATGATGGCCCCCGTGGCCAGCAGCAGGGCCTCGGTGTCTGGCAGACCGATCAGCTGCAGGCTCGCAGGCAGTCGCTGGGCACTCGGCACTGGCAGGGCTAGTGCGGGACAGCCGCTGAGGTTCACCGGGTTGGTCAGTGCCGTATAAGGCTTGCGGACTGCCTCGCTAAGGAGTGGCGGATAGAACATCACAGTCGGCAGCGCGAGCACGTCGACATCGCGCAGGGCTGTCGTCATCGCCGTGCGCCAGGCCGACTGAAATGCACGGGCCTGGGCTAGCTGGGCAGGGCTAGTCGTTGCCCCGTCGATGAGCCTCGCGCGAACGTCGCCGCCCAGCAGCTCGCGCAGCACTGGATCATCGAGCAGGAAGCGATTGGAGGCCGCGGCTTCGGCATCGATGATGACGCCAGCCGCCTCTCTTGCCTCTTGCCAGCCGGGCAGGTCCATCTCCACAATCTCAAGGCCGCTGGGGGCTAGTGCCTGATCGATCGCGGCATCGATGTCCGCGTCCACGTCGCAGCCTGCGGGCCGGATCCGCCCCAACCGGCCGGCCGGCGGCGTGTCTAGCCTGAAGCCGGGCTCGAGCAGCGTCATTCCGGCAGCGACGCCAGCGACGTCTACTGCCATCGGACCGACGGTGTCCAGGCTCGGCGCCAGCGGCCAGACACCGTCAAGGCTGACGCGCCCATGCGTCGTCTTCAGGCCGGTGACGCCGCAGAACGCCGCCGGGATCCGGATCGACCCGCCCGTGTCCGAGCCGTACGCGATGTCCGCGTCGCCGTCGGCCACCGCGACGGCCGAACCGCTGGAAGATCCGCCCGGCACCCGCCGCGGGTCGAGCGGGTTGACCGGGGTACCGAAGTAATCGTTCACGCCGGAGGCGCCAAAGGCCAGTTCGTGCAGGTTGACCTTGCCCACGATCGCGACGCGAGCGGCCCGCGCGCCGGCCAGGCACGGCGCGTCAGCCAATGCTGGTGCCGCGGTGTCGGCCAGGGCGCGACTGCCCGCCGTTGTCGGGACGCCGGCTAGATCAATAAGGTCCTTCACCGCGAGGCGGATTCCGCTGGTCGAGTGCTCAAGCCGGGTTATGAACGTCGCCATCCGGGCAATCTACCCTCCGGTCGACCGTCGTGCGGTGCGGTGTCCGGGCAGCCGGGAACCAGTCCGGAGCAGCCGCCGCGCGCGCACGTAGGGTGAATCATGGCCGAGAGCACTCATGAGGTCGCCGTCGAGGAACTGTTCGTCGTGCCTAGAGTGCCGGTCTCGGCTGGCGCGCTCATCTTTGATCGCGCTGGCCGGCTGCTGATCCTGAAGCCGACGTACAAATCAGGCTGGACGATTCCCGGCGGCATCATGGAGGCCGACGGCGAAACGCCATGGGAGGCGTGCCAGCGCGAGGTGCGCGAGGAGTGCGGCCTTGAAGTGCCGTCTGGCCGACTGGCGTGCATGGACTTCCGCCGCTTGCGAGAGGGCAATCCCGGCGGTATCCGGTTCCTGTTCGATTGCGGCTCGCTGGCCGACTCGTCGCTGGCCGGGATCGTGCTCCAGTCCGAGGAGATCTCCGAGCACCGGCTAGTGCCGGTAGCCGAGGCGCTCTCCATACTGCGCGCGCCGATCCGCCGGCGCCTCAGGGCCGTGCGCAAGCCGAATGGCGCACCACGCAAGCACGCCCTCGTCTATCTGGAGAACGGCCGCCCCGCCCGCGGGGGGCGACGGGCATGACGGCGCTGGGCAGTTGGCGCTCACGTGAACGCGCCGACGATCGGCGCGAGCCGGACGAGATCGTCGGGACCGGCCAGGTCCGGTAGTGAGACGAAGACGGTGCTGACGCCTCGCTCGGCGAGTTGCCGGTAGCGGCCGATGTGATCGGCAGCGATCCCGGCATGGTGCTGGCGGGCAAACGCGGCCGCGCTCACTCGACCGCGCAGTCTCTCCACGAGGCTGGCTACGTGATCCCGATCGCGGCCGACTACCGGGACATCGAGCACGGTGACCGCAATGTCGGCGGGATCACGCCCGGCCACCTGGCAGTGTGACCGCAGGACCTCAAGACGGGCATCCAGCAGCGCGGCATCGGATGGCAGGTTGCAGCCGTCGCCGAGCCGCGCCGCGATGTTGAGGGTGCGGTCGCCGGTGCCGCCGACGATGACTGGGATCGCAGATACCGGGCGCGGGTAGCACGTCGTCTCCGGCAGACGTACGCGGTTGCCGCTGTACTCCTTCGTTCCTGGCTGCCACAACGCCCGCATGGTCTCGATGGACGCTTCCAGCATGTCGAGCCTGACAGGGGCCGAGGGGAAGGCCAGCCCGAATCCGGCGTGCTCACGATCCCACCAGCCCGCCCCGACGCCGCAGAACGCGCGGCCGTTGCACAGCACGTCGAGAGTTGCCGCAGCCTTGGCCACGATGCCGGCGGCGCGGAACGTGACCGGCGTGACCAGGGTGCCAAGCCGCAGATCGGCATCTAGGCCAGCCAGCATGCCGAGCGTCACCCAAGGCTCGGGTATCGGCTCCCAGGCGCGGCCAACCTGCGGGATCTGGATAAGGTGATCCATCAGCGCGAGGCCGGCGAACCCGGCCCCGGCGGCGGCAGACGCTACGGACTTGAGCCAGCCGGCTGGATCGTCAGCCCAGCTGAATCTCGAGACCTGAAGTACGAACTCCAGCCGGGTGGGCAACGCCCGCTGCTCGTCCGCCGCTTGTCTGCTGCCCGGCGAGTGGCCAGGCTCCAGATGCTGGCCATCTAGACCTGCCGCCGGATGCAGCACCAGGTCCCATCCCTCGATAGCTACCTGCGCAGCAACATCGGGGATGCGGCGCAGTTGCGCGTCGAGCACGGCGGCCGGCACGGGCCGCTCGCGGGCCCGGTTACGCGCACGGCACAGCTCTGGCTCGGTCTCGAACAGCACGGCTACGGCTGGCAGTCCCGAACGTCTCGCCAGCGCGAGCCAGACGAGCCTGCGCTCAGCGTCGAGCCCCAGCGTGTCCACGACGGTCGTCAGCCGTCGCCGCGCACGGGCGACGACGATCTGATCGAGCAAAGAGAACGCGTCCACGGAGGCGTCGAGGTCGTGCTCGCCGCTGCCTACTACGGCGCGGAGCAGGTCCGAGGACACGATCTCCCTGGGGAGGTACCGTTCGGCGGCCCAGCTTGTCTTACCAGCGCCCGATGCGCCCACGAGCACGACGAGGGCCGGATCCGGGACCGGGAGTCCTGGTTGCGGCAGATCTGGTTCCACGGTAGTCAGCGTCGCAGAACTGCGGGCGAACGGTAATCAGCGTCCTAGAACTGCGGGCGGCGCGGGCCAAGTGGCCGTCGCTAGCAGACGGCTGTCGCCGGCGCCGGGCCGTAGCAGCTCACGCTCGCGACGGCGTCGTCGTCAGGCCGATACGAGGTCACATACGAAGATCAGGGTCTCCCCGGGTGCGATCGAGCGACCTGCGCCGCGGTCGCCGTAAGCCATGTCAGGCGGGATTACCAGCTGACGCCGTCCGCCGACTCGCATGCCCTGCACGCCCTGATCCCAGCCCGTGATGACCTGGCCGACCCCGAGCCGGAACTCCAGCGGGTCCCCGCGGTTCCAGCTGGCGTCAAATTCCTCGCCCGTGGAGTACGCCACGCCAACGTAGTGGACCCGGACGGTATCGCCCGCCTTGGCGACGGGGCCGTCACCTTCCCAGATTTCGGTAATCTCCAGCTCGGCAGGCGGCTCGCCGCCGGGGAAATCGATCTCTGGCTTTTCGATGCTCATGCACGCCTCTCCTCGATGACGCTGGCGAGGCGGCGCGCTGCCCCGCCACCCCCGATGGGAGTTTCCCCCACCGGGCAAGGTTATGCGCTGCCAGTCCGGCCCGTCCGCTCGACCATCGGCCTCGCTAACGGAACTGGACGAGTCCCCGGTCAATGACGACGGTCCCGTCCTCCTTGGCAGTCTGGAACTGAGCCGTTCCGTCGTCGCTAGTCCAGATGGACACGACCAGAGACTCACCTGGTAGGACCGGTCTGCTGAACCGGCCGGACATCGAGCGGAACCGAGCTGGATCGGAGCCGCACAGCTCATGCAGGAGCACCCGGCCGGTGATCCCGTACGTGCACAAGCCATGCAGAATCGGTCGGCTGAAGCCGCCCCTAGCCGCGAACGCCGGGTCTGCGTGCAGCGGGTTCCGGTCACCGGACAGCCGGTACAGCAGGGCCTGCTCGGGCCTGGTCTGCTGCGTCACCTTGTGGTCTGGCGCGCGGTCCGGAAGCTCCCAGGGCTCGGCGGTCCCGCGATCGCCGCCGAAGCCGCCTTCGCCGCGGATGAAGGTACTGCCGCGCGTCGTAACCATCGGCTCCCCGGTGGCGGCATCCACGGCGTGGTTCGCTGTCTCAACCAGCGCGCCTGAGCCCTTGTCATAGATACCGGTGACCATCGCGGTGGTGCGGAGCGTGCCGTGCACCGGCAGTGGCTGATGCAGCTCGATCGACTGCTCGGCATGCACGAGCATCGCGCGGTCGAAGTCACCGAGGTCACCGGACGCCCTAGCCTGTGCCAGCAGGACGCCGAACGTGGGCAGCACCTGCTGCTGGACCCCGGCGGTGTTCTCGGTCGTGAACTGCAGTTCCTGGAGGGGATCGCCCAGCCCCGCGCCAACCCCGATCGCGTACAGCAGCGCATCGGTGGACGTCCAGGAGCGCTCATGCGGCTCTCCCGGTACGCCGACGACACTGTGATTGAGCGCCATCATGGCCTCCAAGCGCAGCGGGCCGGCCAACCGCATTGACACGGTCGGCCCGGCTGGGTCCAATGGCCTAGTAGAACACGCTTCTAGTATTTCGCTCCACTGCTGATTGCTCTCGTTTCCCACTCTTCGGAGGTTCTGCATGGGTCTGCTTGAGGGCCGGGTGGCCATCGTCACAGGCGCGAGCCGCGGCATTGGCGCCGAGATCGCCAGGCGCTTCGGCGCTGAGGGCGCGGCGGTGGCCGTTGCGGCGCGGACTACTGAGCCCGGCACGTCGCGCTTCGCAGGCACGATCGCCGAGACCACCGACCAGATCAGGGCCGCCGGCGGCACCGCGGTGGCGATCACCGCCGACCTGTCCAAGCCGGACGACCGGGAGCGGCTGGTTGCCGAGACCGTTCGTCAGCTCGGCACGCCCGACATCCTCGTCAGCAATGCGGCTGTCACGTACTTCACCAAGGTCGAGGACTTCACCCCGAAGCAGTATGCGCTGATGTTCGCGGTCCAGGTTGAGGCGCCATTCCAGCTAGCCCAGCTCGTCCTGCCCGGCATGCGCGAGCATGGCGCCGGCTGGATCCTCAACATCTCCTCGATCGCGGCGAGGCATCCAACGATGCCGCCTGGCCCCTTCGCTGGCCGCGGCGGGACGGTGTACGGGATGTGCAAGGCCGCGATCGAGCGGTTCTCGACCGGGCTGGCCGCCGAGCTGTACCCGGACAACATCGCCGTGAACGCCCTGTCACCGACGAAGGTAGTGCCGACACCGGGCACCATCTTCCATCACCTGACCAGCGAAGGAGCTGCCAACTCCGAGCCAACCTCAGTGATGGCGGAGGCTGCCCTGATGCTGTGTCATCGCGATCCGCGGAGCCTCACCGGCCGAGTCACGTACTCGCAGGAACTGCTGGCCGAGCTCGGCGTGCCGGTCCCGCAGGCCTGATGGCGAGGAGCGGCTGGGTTCGGGTCGACTGCCACCTGCACACGGCACTGTCGGGCGACGCAGTCACCAGCATCGACCAGCTCGCTGAGCGAGTCGCGCAGGAGCACCTGGACGTGGTATTCATCACCGACCACAACGTGACGGCGGCTGCCGTCGCGGCGGCCGAGCGCGGCATCGGCGCGAGAGTGCTGGTTGGCGAGGAGATCCGCACGCGCGAGGGCGACGTGATCGGGCTGTTCCTGACCGAGCGGATTCCTTATGTCCTGCCACTTGACGAGGTGACCGGGCTGATCCGGGCCCAGGGTGGCCTGATCTACCTGCCGCATCCATTCGACCCCGGTCGCTCCAGCCTCGGCGCGGTCGCCGACGAGTTGTGCTCAGCTGGCCGCGCCGACATCATCGAGATCTTCAACGCCAAGGTCGAGGATCAGGCCGTCAACGCCCGGGCCGCTGGCCTGGCGGCTCGCTACGGGCTGCCGGGCGGCGCGGGGTCGGACGCACATGACCCAGAAGGCATCGGGGCGGCCTACCTGGAGATGCCAGACTTCGACGGCCCGGCCAACTTCCTGGCCGCCTTGCCACAGGCAACGATCACGGGCGAGTACCGCCCGCACGCAGTGCGCTATGCGCGTCCCCCGGCAGCGCCGCGATAGCTCCAGCGACCGGCCCCACGCGGGCGCGTGAGGCTCGCGTCGGTGGTGGCGGCCAGGTGCCCTGCGAGCGTCTAAGTATCTAGAATCGATAGACCCGGGAAGGCGCGCATGGCGCTGGCCTCGGCGGGAGGTCGAATGACCAGACGATCGCAGCCGAAGTGGCAACCGCCGGCAGCTGGAGGGCCAATTCCAGGGCTGCGCGGACCGCGTCGAAGCTATGACCCGTTCTATGTCTTCGAAAAGCGGGCGCAACCCGGTAAACCAGCGCCGGTGCCGAAGCGCGAGTTGCAACTTATAGCTCTGCTGGGAAGCAAGACCGCCCTGGCGGTGATGATCTGCTTGCTCGCGGCCGTTGTCGTTATGGTGCTAGTGCTCCTGGTCACCAGGGTGTGATCGCGGGTTGCTGTCGCGCGCCTGACCAGGCTGCTGACAGCCTGTCACGATTGATGGTCAAGATCCTTTAGGCGTGTCGTAGCCAAACCGACCCGCGGTTCCTGGCTACTGTCTCTGCCGTGACAGACCCGACCCGGCTTGAGATGAGGCGCGACAACCCCGGCGGCCGGTCAGGCGGCACGCGCCGACGAAAGCAGTACCTGCCATCGGAGCAAGTCGTCAAAGAGCTTGCCAGCCTTGGCCCCGACCTGGCCAAGCTAGCCGAGGAACTCAGGCAGCGGCTCAGCGACTCGACGAGTGACTCACGGCCCCAACCTCCAGCAGACTGGTGACAACCATCTGAGCGCCGCGACCCGTCTACCCGGGAGAGAGCTCATCTCGCTACCAGGCTGACCGACTCGTGCGGCGGGGGGAGGCTGCATGCGGGCCGCCGACGACGCCGACTTCAGCAGTTTCGTCGCTGCGTCCTCCGGGCGCCTGCTCCGCAGCGCGTACCTCATCACCGGTCAGCTCGCCGAGGCCGAGGACCTACTCCAGACAGCACTGGAACGGGCGTACCGGCGCTGGCCATCGATCCGGCAGAAGGACGTGCCAGAAGCTTACGTGCGCAAGATGATCGTGACGGCTGCCATCGATGCCGCACGACGCCGCAGGTTCAGCAGCGCTCCGCTCGAGGAGACGCATCTGCCAGGGTGGCCAGATGCGCAAGTCGAGGGACTTGCAGCTCGAACGGCGCTACTGGCAAGCGTGCGCGAGCTACCCGCCGGCCAGCGCGCCGTGCTCGTGCTTCGCTACTTCGATGACCTGACCGAGGCGGAGACGGCGCGAGTCCTCGGTTGCACCGTCGGCACGGTCAAGTCGCAGCACGCTCGTGCGATGGCACGGCTGCGCGAGCTCGTCGCCGGCCAGCAGGACGGGAGCAGGACATGAGCATGAAGCTCGACAATGAGCTGCGGGCAGCGTTCGGAGCTGCCAGTGAGTTCATCCAGCCACCGTCCGGTCTGGCCGATCACGCGCGCCGCGCGACCCGCGCGCGGCGACGCCGCCAGCTAGCCAGCGCGGCGGCATGCGCGGTCGTGCTCGCCACCGCGGGCGGGGCGTACGCAGCGGCCGGCCGTCACCACGCCTCGGCCCCGCCGCATCCCGCATCGGGGCCGCGCGTGCTCGTGCGGGTCGAGTACCCGGCATCGCTGGTGGCCGTCAGCGGACGCTACCTGTACCTGGCGTCGAACCAGAGTGCATTGGTGGCGGCTTATGACCGCCGCACTGGCAAGCTAGTGCGGCTCGTCTCTGTTCCCGGCAGTCCAACCTCGCTAGCTGTTGGCCCAGGTGGCCTTGTGTGGGCTGACGTGGAGGGTGACAGCAGCCCGGGCGCACTCCTCCTGTTCAGTCCCGGCCTAGCCGCGCGCGCGACTAGCGCGTCGCTTGGCGGCCTCGGTCCGGTCGTACCCACGAGCCGGCAGACAGCCCTGGCCCCAAGTCAGTACGGCTTGCTCGAAGTACGCATGCCCGCGCCGGGCCAGCCAGGCCGGGCGTCGCAGCGACTGGTACCTGGCACAAGCCTGGGCCCGAGCCAGAACACGGCGCCCGGTGTGTGGGCGGGGCTGCTGGATGGCCGGGTCGCGGTACAGGTGACCAACGGCTACGGGTACGACAGCCACCTGGTGATCGCCGGCCAGCCGGGCCGCACGTTTGGCGGCGACCTGCAGCATCAGGTCGAGTGGGTCGCCAGCACCGGCAGCGCGCTCTGGGCACAGATGATCGCCATCAAGAACTCCTACGCCGCTTCGTCCGGGCCGCTAGTCCGGCTTGACGGCCAGCTGCGCGCGACGACGCCGATGTTCGTTCAGCGCAATGCCGCGCTGGCTAAGACCGAGGACGTCTGGTCTGGTGGCAGCACCGTCTGGGCAGCGACAGGCGTCCGCGGTCATTCGCTTGTCTGCTTCAGCTCCAGCGCCCAGGCAGGCCGGGTGATCACCGTGCAGGCCAGCGGATCCGTATCGACGGTCGCGGCCACCTCGAGCACGGTGTACGTGGCCGCGGTCCAGGGCGACTCCTACGGGCCCTCCGTTGTCACCAGCTATGCCGTCCCGCCTGCATGCCGATAGGCAAGCGCAGGGCTCAGGATCACAACCCGATGCGAGTAGCCAGGTGCTCGCGGTGGTAGCTCGCGTCGCCGAGGAAGAGCTCGCTCGCTTTGGCCCGCTTGAAGTAAAGGTGCGCGTCGTGCTCCCAGGTGAAGCCGATGCCGCCGTGGATCTGGATGTTCTCCGCGGCGACATGAAAGTAGACGTCGGAGGCGTAGGCCTTGACCAGCGATGCGACAACCGGGACCTCAGCGGATCCCTCGGCAACGGCTGCAGCCGCGTACTGAACGGCCGACCGCAGCGACTCGACTTCCAGCAGCAGGTCGGCGCAGCGGTGCTTGATCGCCTGGAAGCTGCCGATCGGCCGGCCGAACTGGTGCCGCACCTTCGCATACTCGACGGCCATGTCTAGTGCGCGCTGCGCGCCGCCGAGCTGCTCGGCCGCCTGCGCGATCGCGGCGACGTCCAGCGTGTGGCTCAGCACCGCAGCGCCGTCGCCGACGGCCCCGATCAGTGGCGCAGGGACCGAGGCGAAGTCAAGTCGGGCAAGTTTCCGTGTCTGGTCCAGCGTCGGGAGCGCCGTCCGGATCAACCCGCTGGCGTCGCCGGGAACCGCGAACAGACTCAGCCCGTCCCCGGTGCGCGCGACGACGAGGATGAGGTTCGCGGTGTGCCCGTCCAGCACGAAGCTCTTGCGACCGTCAAGCCGCCAGCCATCGGGTCCGCCTGCCGCGGTCAGCCGGATCGCGTCGGGATCCCACGACCCGTCCTCTTCGGTGAAGGCCAACGTGGCGATGACCTCGCCTGAGGCTATGCCAGGCAAGTACGCCTTCCTGGCGTCCTCGTCCGTGCTAGCAAGCAGCGCGGTCGCCGCCAGCACGGCGCTGGCTAGGTACGGTCCGCCGTAGAGCGCTGAGCCCAGCTCCTCCAGCACGATCGCTTGCTCGGCAAAACTGAAGCCAGCCCCGCCGTACTCCTCGGGGATCGCAATCCCCTGAAGCCCCAGCTGCTCGCCCGCCTGGCGCCACACTCCGGCGTCCAGTCCGTCGGTGGTCGCCATCAGGTCGCGGACCGACGAGATCGGCGCGCGGTCAGCTAGGAACCGCCGAACCGAGGCGCGGAGCTCTTCCTGCTCGGCACTGACTCCCAGGATCATCTATCCGGCTCCGTTCACGTTATTAGTGTGCTCGTTTTCAGCTATGACCAGAACGTCCAGCGCTTCGACCCGATCGCCACTGACCCATAGCGGGTTCACTTCTAGTGCCTGGCAGCCGGGCACCGACGCGGCAAGCTCGCCGATGCCGGCGATGACCTTGGCCAGCACGTCAAGGTCTGCGCCCGCGCCACCACGAGCGCCGAGCAGCAGCGGCAGCCCGCGCAGCTCGCCGAGCATCTGCCGGACCTCGTCCGGACCCGCGGGCAGCACTCGCAGGCTCGTGTCGCGCAGGACTTCGACCCAGATGCCGCCGAGCCCGACGGCGAGGACCGGCCCGAAGCCAGGATCCATGGTCACGCCCGCCAAGACCTCGACACCGCCGGTGCGCATCGAGGTGACAAGGACCTCGTTCCCGCCCTTATGGGGTTTCGTAGCGGCGACCACCTGCTCGTACCCGCTCCGAACGGCCTCGTCGCCAGACAGGTCGAGCAGCACGCCACCGACGTCGGACTTGTGGCTGACCGCAGCAGAGCTGATCTTGATAGCGACCGGGGCGCCGAGCGCGCGCGCCACCGCCACCGCCTCGTCGGCGGAGCGCGCGACACCGCCGGGCACGACCGGCAGGCCGGCCGCCGTGAGCAGGTCACGCGCCCGCGCCTCTGACCAGGGGACGGCCGCCTCGGTACCGAGGTCCGGCCGAGCCGGCAGCAGCCGGACCTGACCGCGCCGCTCCTGCCAGCGCAGCGCATTGTCGATCGCCTGGACGCCGAGCTCGATGCCGCCGAGGAGCTGGATATCGTGCTTGCCGAGCAGTTCCCTGGCGTGGCCAGTCACATCCACGCAGGTCGAGGCGAGCGGGATCACCGGGATCGGCGCCGACGCCATCCGCTGCGCGACCCAGTCGAGGCGGGCCTCGAGCAAGCCCGCGGCCGCCTCGTCCGGCGGCCGGGCGTCGGGAATCGTGATCCCGGTGAACAGCACGAAGTCAAGGCCGGGATCCTCGACTGCCACGTCAAGCGCCTGGTCGATCGCGGTCAGCGTCGTGGTCCGAGCATTGGCAAGCACGTAACCGGTGACGTCAAGCGGATTGCGGGCGGTGGCGAACGACGGCAGATGTGCTGCGATCGCGTTCGTGGTCTGCTCCGCGAAGGGCGGGATCTCAATGCCGTGGGCACTAGCCCGGTCGGCGATGATGTCGCATGCGCCGCCGGACGCGGTCAGCACGCCCATCCGACGGCCGGTCGGATGACGGTCGTAGCCGAGCAGCGCAGCGGTGGTCAGCAGCTCCTCGACGCTGGCTACCCGGATGATGTTGAGCTGCCGGAGCGCGGCATCAACCACGGCGTCGTCGCCGGCGATCGCGCCTGTATGCGCGAGGGCGGCCTGCTGACCCGCCTGGCTGGCACCTGCCTTCAACGCGACGATCGGCTTGCCAGCCTGGTCGGCGCGCTGCGCTGCCGCGCTGAATGCGGCCGGGTCGCCAATCTCCTCCAGGAACATGCAGATGACTTTGGTCTGCTCGTCGGCAACGAGGTAGTCGAGCATGTCCGCAGTCGTGATCATGGCCTCGTTGCCAAGGCTCGCGACCGTGCTCACGCCGATCGCATGCGCCCTGGCAAAGGCCAGCAGGACACTAGCCAGCGCGCCGCTCTGAAGTGCGATCCCGACCGGGCCTGTCGTGAGCGGCAGCGGCACGGTCAGCGCATAGGGCGCGGCTTTGGCTGCGGTGTTGAGGAAGCCGAGGCAGTTGGGTCCGAGAATCACGATCCCGTGGCTAGCCGCGGCCGCGATCAGGTTGTCCTCGAGTGCCGCGCCGTCGGCGCCAGCCTCGCGGTAGCCGGAGGCGAGGACGACTGCGTTCCGCACTCCGGCGGCCGCAGCGTCTTCGATCACGGTGTGTACTGCCTGGGTCGGGGCGAGGATGAAGGCCAGGTCGGCTGGTTCCGCCAGGTCGCGCAGCGTCCGGACGGCCGGGCGACCGAAGATCTGGTCGTGCCTCGGGTGCACGGGCAACAGCGGCCCCGTATACCCGACGGCGCTGCTCGCCGCGACGATGAACCGGGCCCAGCCGGAGGTCTCGGACGCCCCGACGAGCGCGATGCTCCGCGGCGCGAAGAACTCACGCAGCCGCTCTGGCGTGATCAGCACCTTGGCCGCGGCCCGGCCGTCGGTGCTCGTGGTCGTGGTCGCCGTGACGCTTGCGCCCTCGGTGACCGTCACGCTTGCGCCCTCGGTCACCGCGCAAGGCGTCACGCCGTCACTCGGCGACACGCGAGCGCCGGCCGACACGCTCGCACCCGCCGACACGTTCGCACCCGCCGACACGTTCGCACCCGCCGTCACGCAGTCACCCGCGGCTCCTTGGGCAGACCCAAGGCGCGCTCGGCGATGATGTTGCGCTGGATCTCGTTGGTCCCGGAATAGATAGAGCCGGCCCGGCTGGCGAGGAAGACGTTCTGCCAGGGCGTCGTCGGGTAGCCGTCGCCCTCCGGCCGTACCAGGCCGTCAGTCCCCTCGATGTCCATCGCGATCTCGCCAAGCTTCTTGTGGTACTCGCTCCAGAACAGCTTGTTGATCGACGCCTCTGGCCCTGGTCGACGGCCCTGGGCGAGCTGTGCCAGTGCCCGCAAACCCGAGAAGCGCATGATCTCGACCTGGCTGTAGGCCCAGGCCAGTTTCTGCCGGATCTCGGGATCGGTGTTGTTCCCGCGCTTACGCGCGGTCTCGGCCAGCTCCCAGAACTCGCGCTCGTACGCCAGGTGCATGATCGTGGCCGAGCCGCCGCGCTCGTAGCCGAGTGTGGTCATCGCGACTCGCCAGCCGTTGTTCAGGCCGCCGATCACGTTGAACAGCGGTGCCCGGACGCCGTCCAGGAAGTCTTCGCAGAACTCGGCCGCGCCCGACATCTGCGGGACCGGCTGGTAGGTGACCGCCGGGTCCTTGAAGTCGATCAGCACAAACGAGATGCCGGCGTGCTTCTCGGCGGCCGGGTCCGTGCGGCACAACACGAACATCCTGTTGGCCCGCGCCGCGCCCGACGTCCAGAGCTTCTGTCCGGTAATGACGACCTCGTCGCCATCGATCTCGCCCTTGGTCTGCAGGCCGGCCAGGTCCGAGCCCGTGCCGGGCTCCGAGAATCCCTGGCAGTACACGTCCTCCCCGGAGATGATCCGCGGCAGGAAGTACGCCTGCTGGTCCGGGGTCCCGTGCACGATGACCGACGGGCCGACGAGGCTCTCGCCCATGCCGCGTACGACTCTGGGTACGCCAGCCCGGTACAGCTCCTCGTTGAAAATCGCAACGCGGACCGCGTCCAGGCCCTTGCCGCCGAACTCCTCCGGCCACTGCGGGCAGATGAACCTGGCCTCGGCCAGCTCGCGCTCCCACTGCGCATACAGCGGATCCTGCATCGCACCGGCCCGTCGCTCGCTGCCGTAGCCGCCAGTGGTGACGACGTTGTTCCAGTCGATGAGCTCGGGCAGGCCGGACGGGGTGTGCTCAGTTATCCAGTTCCGCGTCTCGGCGCGGAACTGCGCGATCTCCGGGCCTAGATCAAGTTCCACTTGAGCCTCCTGGCTGGACAACTGGGCCACAACTGCGTCCTGAACAACCGCTGCCGTCTTTGCGACATGGCTAGCCGACCGGGCGACCCGCAGTCAACGGCGCAATCTTAGAATCGAATTCTAGACCGATGAAATCCTGGCAACGAGACTGCTGTCAAGGGGCGGCCGCGGACCAGACGGCGCCAACGCGGGCGCTCGCGGCCGCGGACCAGACGGCGCCAACGCGGGCGCTCGCGGCCCACGGCGCAGGCGGCCGACTGCTCAGGCGGCTCCGACGGTCTCTTCGAACGCCGCACGGGTTTCCAGCCCAGGTCTCAAGCCCAGGCCATTCCATGATCACGAAGGATTCGACACAGCCGACTGTGTCGAATCCTTCGCCATAATGGAGACTCCGCGCCGCCAAGCGACATCCCACGGAACTTTAGTAGTAAATGCCGCATAAGGACCTCGGGTTTTGGCGGCAGCGATCATGGAGAATGTGGGGGCGGCATCGCGAACGGCGCTCGATCCGCTTGGACGACATTGGCGGACGACGCCGGCCCGCCCGGGCCGCGGCGAGACACGCTCAGGGCCGGACCGGGCCGCGGCGAGACACGCTCAGGGCCGGACCGGGCCGCGGCGAGACACGCTCAGGGCCGGACCGGGCCGCGGTGAGACACGCTCAGGGCCGGACCGGGCCGCGGCGAGACACGCTCAGGGCCGGACCGGGCCGCGGTGAGACACGCTCAGGGCCGAGCCGGGCCGGAGGCCATCAGGCGGCGCACGTACTCGATGACCGCCTCTATTACGTGGGTCGCCTGCGAATGGCTCCGCGCCGCGGCGACCTCCCTGGCGCCCTCGCCGATCACCGATGTGAGCACAGCCGCGTAGAGGCGGTCCAGCGAGGTATCCGGGAGTTGAAGCAGCGCGTCGTTCTGGCGAATCCACTCGTGGCCGCGATGCCGCTTCATCAGCTCGAACCCAGGTGGCCCGTCGCCGGTCGAGAACAGCATGGCCAGGTCACGCCGCTGCCAGCTGCCCTCCAGGAAAGCCCGGGCCCCGGCCGCGAACAGCTCCGCCGGGTCGGTCACGCCCCGCTGCTTCTCGGCGGCGACCGCAGCACTCGCGGCCTCCTCGTATGCCTGCTGATGTTCATGCCAGAGTGCGAGGAATAGCTCGCTCTTGCCGCCGAAGTGGTGGTACAAGCTGCCGACGCTCGACCCAGCCCGCTCGACGACGTCGGCGATGCTGGCCTCGGCGAAGCCCTGCTTGGCGAAGACGTCGCGGGCGGCGTCCAGGAGCGCGCGCTGGGTCTGCGCGGTGCGTCCCCACTGCCAGGACGCGCTCCCCGGCTTCCGCGCCTGCGCCTCGGTCACCTGCGTACTCACCGCCTCGTCAAGCTTGCTGCTCACTCGAAGCATCGTGCCACGGCCAGCGCGGTCTCGCACCAGGCGGCGACGGCGAGCTGCTCGACGGCGCTGCTCGACGGCGCTGCTCGACGGCGCTGCTCGACGGCGATCGCATCGCCTCCGCGTGAGATTCCTGCGACCCAAGAAGACATGTGACCCAGGTCTCAGTGATAATTCCAGAAGAGCGTTCTAGTATCGGGCACCTGAAGATCATGAAAGGGTCGGGTGAGCTGCATGGGCAGCCTGGACGGACGGGTCGCTATCGTCACTGGCGCGGGACGCGGCATCGGGCGGTCCACCGCCGTGCTGCTTGCGGCCGAGGGTGCCAGCGTCGTGGTCAACGACCTCGGCGCCAACGTGGACGGCTCGGGCGCTGACGCGACACCGGCGCAGCAGGTCGTCGACGAGATCACCGGCGCGGGCGGCAAGGCCATCGTCAGCGGGGCGGACATCTCCGATCACGCGGCCGCCGAGGGCCTGATCAAGAGCGCTATCGCCGAGTTCGGCCGGCTGGACGTGCTCGTCAACGTCGCTGGCATCCTGCGCGACCGAATGATCTTCAACATGTCGGAGCAGGAATGGGACGACGTCATCCGCGTGCACCTGAAGGGCACGTTCAACACATCCAAGTTCGCCGCCGCGCACTGGCGATCACTGCGCGAGGAGACCGCCCAGAACCGCATCATCAACTTCACCTCGGTCTCCGGCCTCCATGGGGCGCCCGGCCAGCCGAACTATGCCGCAGCCAAGATGGGCATCGTCGGCCTCACCTGGTCATGCGCGAATTCCCTGGCCAAGTACGGCGTGACCTGCAACGCAGTCTCTCCGGGGGCCGCGACCCGGATGACCGACTCGATTCCGACCGACCGGCGGCGCACCGACAGGCCGTCCGACGAGGACGCCAGGCGCTCACCCGACAACGTCGCCACCGTTGTCGCGTACCTGGCCAGTGAGCGCTCCGGCTGGCTGACTGGCAGGATCGTCCACTCGGCCGGCTTCGAGGTCTCGCTCTACAACAACATGGCGCCCGTCGTCCGGCTGATCGCGGAGGAGCCATGGCAGCTCGAGGAGCTCGGTGAGCAGGTCGAGCGGTCGTTCAAGCCGACCCCGGGCAGGCTGATTTGAGCACGCCCGGCACGCCGACACCCGGTAAGCCGGCACCCAGCAGCTCGGCACCGGACAAGCCCGTCCCCGAGCCGACGCCCGACACACAGCCGTTCTGGGACGGCTGCGCCCGTGGCGAGCTGATGCTCCAGCGCTGCCGGGGCTGCGGTAAGCCCTACTTCTATCCGCGGCCGATCTGCCCGGACTGCGGGTCGACCGACGTCGAGTGGTTCACCGCGAGCGGTGAGGCCACGCTGTACTCGTACGTCATCAACCACCGGCCCGCGCGCGGCTTCGAGGAGGACGGCCCCTACGCCATTGCCGTGGTCGAGCTCGCCGAGGGCCCGCGCATGATGACAAACATCGTCGGCGTCCCTAACACCCCCGAGGACCTCGTGCTCGACATGGCTCTTCAGGTGACGTTCGAGCAGCGCGGTGACATCAGCCTCCCCGTCTTCACACCAGCAGGAGAAATGCAATGAGCCGGGAACGGGGTGTGATCATCGCGGGGGCCGCCGAGACTGACGCGGTCGGCAAGCTGCCTGACCACTCGACCCTCCAGCTGCACATCGAGGGCGCGGTCAACGCACTCGCCGACGCGGGCCTGACGACGCGCGACATCGACGGCATCGCCACCGTGAACGCCCCCGGCCCGGTGCAAGTGGCCCATGCTCTCGGCATCACACCACGCTGGATGGACGGCACCGGCGTGGGCGGTACCTCGTTCCTGCTGCATGTAAGGCACGCCGCGGCGGCGATCCGGGCTGGCTATGCAACAACGGTCCTGATCACGCACGGCGAATCAGGCCGCTCGCGGGTGGGAGCCGCGCCGTGGCCGCGCGGCGGGTCGTCGATGCCAGGCCAGTTCGAGGCGCCGTACGGGACCACGGGGCCGACCAGTACGTTCACCATCCCCGCACTCCGGTACATGAAGGAGTACGGGCTCACTCACGAGCAGCTCGCGTACGTCGCCGTCGCACAGCGTAAATGGGCCGCGCTGAACCCGCGGGCGATGTTCCGCGACCTCATCACGGTCGAGGATGTGCTGGCGTCCCGGCTCGTCGCATACCCGTTCCACCTGCTGGAGTGCTGTCTGGTCACCGATGGGGGCGGTGCGCTGATCGTCACCGCTGCCGACCGGGCAGGCGAGTTCCCCAAGCCGGCTGTGCATGTGCTCGGCACCGGGGAGGCGATGGAGACGCCGATGATCTCCCAGATGGTGGACTTCACCGAGTCACAGGCGTTCAAGCAGGCAGGCCAGCAGGCGTTCGCCGAGTCGGGCATCACGACCGCAGACGTGCGGCACATGATGATCTACGACGCGTTCGCGCACGTGCCCATCTACGGGCTCGAGGCGCTCGGCTTCGTAGCCAAGGGCGAGGCGGGCGCGTTCATCGCCGACGGCAACACCGAGCCTGGTGGCCGGCTGCCGCTGAACACGAACGGCGGCGGCCTGTCGTACACGCACACCGGCATGTACGGGATGTTCGCGATTCAGGAAGGCGTGCGGCAGGTACGGGGCGAGGCAGCGGCGCAGGTCCCGGACGCGGACATCAGCGTGGTCCTCGGCAATGGCGGCATGTTTGCCACGTCGGGCGTGCTGATCCTGGGCCGCGAACCACGCTGACGGCGCCAGAGAACCTGACAACTCAGGTGAACTCCGGCGCGATACGAGCCGTCTAGTAGGCAGGCGGTTCTCGCCGTATGCGGCCCGGCGGTGCTCCACCGCTGTTGCCGTGCCCTGGCAGGGGACCAATGAGCCTGATCGCTCTAGTCACGTGGATCACCGCCGCAGGCGGCGGGCTGTACCTGCTGTCCATCTGGCTGATTGAGTACGACAAGGAATTCCAGTCCGTCGCGGCCACCCGCCTGCCGCCGGCAGTCCTTACGGCCCACGCCATGCTGGCCCTCGGCGGGCTCTTCGTCTGGATCGGCTACGTCATCGCTGACATCGACAAGCTGGCCTGGATCGCGCTCGCCGCCCTGCTGCTAGCCGCGACGCTCGGCGTGACCATGGCGATCCGCTGGATCGGCGTGTATCGCTCGACGCGCGAGGCCAGGCGCAGCCTGGCAGACCTGAAGGCCGGACGGCTGACCCTGGTCGGCGGGCCAGGCGATATATCCACGCTCGAGCTCGCTCGTGACCTCGGTCCGCCAGAGCGCAACTTCCCGCTGCCCGTGGTGATCGCTCACGGCGCCTTCGCGGCTGCGACGATCACGTTAGTGCTCCTGACCGCGCTCGGCGTCGGCGGCAGCTAGACCGCCGACGCGGCAGCTAGGCCGCCGACGCGACAGCTAGACCGCCGACGGCGGGCGCTAGGCCGGCCCGCCCGCGGCCACCGCGCCCACCACGGCCAGCTCGCGGGCGAGCAGCTCGTCCGGCGTCTCCCGGCGGACCGCGAGGCGAGCCACGCCGTCGGCGCAGTAGATCACCGGCGGCCGCAGCGCGCCGTTGTAATTGTTGAGCATCGTGAAGCAGTAGGCACCAGTCACCGGAACGACGACCAGGTCGCCGATGTGCGGATTGCGCAGCATGACCTCGGGCGTGACGATGTCGCCCGACTCGCAGTGGCGCCCGACCAGGTCGGCGAGCACCTCGGGCTCGTCCCAGCGGCCCACCACGAGCGGCGCGAAGCGCTGGCCGTACAGCGAATATTCCAGGTTGTCGCCCATGCCGCCGTCGACAGCCACGTGCAGCAGGCCCGACTGCTTCATGGTCAGCACCCGGTACAGCGTGACGCCGACGGGGGCAACGAGCGAGCGGCCCGGCTCGATGATCAGGTCGACATCGGCGCCGAGCTGCCGATGGACCGCGTCGACCAAGACCCGAAGGTACTCGTCGATGGTCGGCGCGACGTCGCCGGGCTCGTATCGCACGCCGAGGCCGCCGCCCAGGTCATAGACGTCGAACTTGCCCAGCGTCGCCAGCGCCGCCACCTCGGCCTCGAACTGCTGAAGGTTGACGATCTGCGAGCCAATGTGGGCATGCAGGCCGTGCATCCTGATCATCGGAGCGGCCCGCATCCGGGTCAGCGCCTCCGGCACGTGCTCGACCGGCACGCCGAACTTCGAGGCCTTGCCACCGGTGGCGAGGGCCGCGTGCGTGTGCGACTCGATGCCCGGACTGACCCGCAGCAGGACCGGCGTCGGCCGCCGGGCGAGCCTGTCGATCCGCTCTATGTCGTCCATGCCGTCGACGATGATGTAGCCGATCTCGGCGTCCAGCGCCGCCTGGATGTCCGCGTCGGACTTGGCGTTGCCGTGCATGACGATGCCGGCCGGATCCGCGCCGGCGGCCAGCGCTATGTACAACTCGCCGGCGCCGACCACGTCCAGCCCCAGCCCCTCGCTGGCGAGCACGCTGATCATGGAAGCCGACGGGAACGACTTCGTCGCGAAGCAGACCCGGCTGCGCGGATGAAGCGCCGAGAGGCCGCTGCGGAAGCCGCGGGCACGGTCGCGCAGCGCCAGCTCGTCGATGATGAACGCGGGAGTGCCGAACTCAGCGGCCAGCTTCGTGAGCGAGCAGCCCCCGATCAGGATGTCGGTGCCGTCGATGACGGCGGACGAAGGCAGCAGCGAGAAGTCGGTCATACCCCGATGATTACCGGACCGCCCGGTCGGAGTTCAAATCGGCGCCTTGCATACGCTGGCGTACCGCCTCATAGGCGATGATTGCCGCTGAGATCGATACATTCAGCGAATCTGCCTTGCCGAACATCGGGATCCGTACCTTCTGGTCCGCGCGCTTCAGCCACTCCGAGGTCAGGCCGGTCTGCTCGGCGCCGAACGCGATGGCGGTCGGCCCGGTCAGGTCGGTCCCCGTCACCAGCTGTGCGGCATCCGGGGTGGCCGCCACAATCCGCAGGCCGCGGCCGGCGATCCAGCCCAGGACTTGGGCGCTCGTCCCGGATGCGACCGGGACTGAGAACACAGCGCCCTTGCTCGCGCGTACCACGTTCGGATTGCCCCAGTCGGTGACGGGGTCGGCGGCGATCACCGCTGCGACGCCAGCGGCGTCGGCGGTACGCAAGATTGCGCCCAGGTTGCCTGGCTTCTCAAGACCGGCACAGACGACCACGAGCGGCTGAGGCCCGAGCTCGATGCTGTCGAGCGCGCTGGCGACGGACGGCACGACCGCGAGCCAGCCGTCGGGACCTTCGCGGTAGGAGATCTTCTCGAAGACGGGCCTGCTGACCTGAGCGACATCCGCGCCGAGCGCTTGAGCTCGAGCAGCTAGGGACAGCGATTCGCGGGTCGCCAGCGCCGGGCAGAAGTAGAGCGCCTGCGGCCGGACACCAGCAGCGAGCGCCAGCTCGATCTCGGCCAGTCCCTCGACGAGCGTCACGCCTGCCTGCTCGCGGCTGCGTCGCCGCCGCAGGGCGACAAGCTGCTTGATCCGCGGATTGGCCGGGCTGGTGATCTCCAGGTCGGTCGGCCGGCGCCGGTCGGCTGGCATGCGAGCCATGCTAGCCGCGACCGCCCCGCGGCGAAGGAGCAGCATAAGCATCGGAATCGATGTATCGTTATCGATGTGATGGCCTTCGACCTCATCGTGCTCGGCCGCCAGCTGGCAAAGATCGGCGAGTCAGTCATGCGCGGACACCCAGCAGCAGCTCGTCCGACCAGCGCCGGCCTGGTACTGGCAGACGTCTTCGGCCACCCTGGCAGTTCGATCAGCGAGATCACGGGTCGTACGGGCATGCCGCAAAGCCACGTGTCCGAGACTGTGGCGCAGCTCCGGGAGCAGGGACTGCTGGAAACCTCGCCAGACCCTGGCGACCGGCGCCGGACTCTCGTACGCGTCAGCCCCGAGCACCCGGCCAACGTGATGCGCGCCGCCATGGTGCCCGTCGATACCGCGCTCTCCGACGCCCTCGGCGACGTCAGCCCCGACACCGCCAGGCAGATCGTCGCAACCCTGGAGCTCCTGGCCGACAGGCTGCGCCCGGCCGAACCCAGGCCAATCCTGGACCAACTCAACCGTGCCCGCCACGACGCCGCGCAGGCCAGCGAGGAATGAGGAGAGAATCATGTTCGTGCTCATCCCGGTCATTCGGATGCTCGCCAATCACCGCCACGGCTGGGTAGTGCTGACCTGCGGCATTACCTTGGTGGCAGCCGGCCTCGGGGTCGCCGTCGCGGGCGTAGCCACCCACCAGCCACCCATCGCCAGGATCGGCTTCCTCATCCTCCTGATCGCCATCATCTACGCCGTACTCGCCGCCCGCGGTCGCCGCGGACGACGGCAGGACGGCCAGGAACAGGATTCCCGCAGCATGCGCCAGCACGACTAGCGAGCCAAGCGCCAGACGGCCCGGCCTTAGTCAGGCGTCGTAATCCACCGTCAGTTTGTCGGTAACCGGCAGTGACTGACAGGTGAGCACGAAGCCGTCCTCGATCTCGGCGGGCTCGAGAGCGAAATTCCGGCGCATGCGCACCTCGCCGGCCACGACCTTGGCCCGGCACGTGCCGCAGACGCCGCCCTTGCAGGCGAATGGCAGGTCCGGCCGGGCCAGCTGCGCACCGTCCAGCACCGGCGTACCGGGCGCGATGGTCGTGGTCGTCTGCCGCCCGTCCAGGACGATCGTGACCTCGCACCCGCCGCTAAGCGGCTGCTCCGCGTGCTGCTCGGGCTCGGGCGGGACGTCTTCGACGTAGAACAGCTCCCGGTGCACCTGAGCGGCCGGGACGCCCAGCTCGGCCAGCACCGCCATCGCATCGGTCACCATCCCGTACGGACCGCACAGCCACCAGTGGTCGATCGCCGCCACGTCACACAGCGCCGGGAGCAGCCGGCGCAGCCGCGTCGCGTCGAGCCGGCCACTGAACAGCTCGACTTCCTGAGCCTCGCGCGACAGCACGTGTGCAAGCTGGAACCGCACCGGATAGCTGTCCTTCAGGTCGGCGATCTCGTCGGTGAACATGACCGACTCCGCCCGCCTGTTCCCATACAGCAGGGTCGCTTCCGAGGTTCCATCGGCCAGCGCTGAGGCCACGATCGACAGCACGGGAGTGATGCCCGATCCGGCCGCGATCAGGACGTGCCTGCCGGCCACGGCGAGATCTGGAGTGAAGTTCCCCGTCGGCGGCTGCACCTCGACGCGGTCACCGGCCCGTACCTCGTGCACCAGCCAGCCTGACAGCGCACCGTCCGGTACCTCACGCACGCCGATCCGCAGCGGCTGACCGACCGGAGCGCTGATGGAGTACGACCGGCGCTCGTCCTGCCCGTCCACAATCCGTCGCACTGTCAGCGACTGCCCCGGCTGGAACCGGTAGTAATCAGCGAGCTCGAGCGGCACGTCGAACGTGATCGCGACGGCGTCGGCGCACAGCCTGTCGGTGCGCGCAACCGTCAGCTCGTGGAACTGCCGCCGCCCGGCTCTGGTGGCGTCCTCGGCGATCACACTCACGCCTCAGATCTCCTTCACATGCTCGAACGGCTCGCCGCACGCGAGGCAGCGGTGCAGGTCCTTGCACGCCGTCCCGCTGAAAGCCGCGGTGCGCTGCGTGTTGCCCGACCCGCAGGCCGGGCAATCTACGGGCGGGCCGGAGGCGAAAAGCGTCAGGGGGACGGGACCGGCCGGCGTTTCAGGATGGGAACGCGGCGGTGCTATGCCGGCCGCCGCGAGCTTGCGGCGGCCCTCGGCGCTGATGAGATCCGTCGACCACGGCGGACTCAGCAGCATGCGTACTTCAACGTCCCGGAATCCGGCCGCAGCCAGCCGGGCAGCCGTGTCGCGGCGCATCTCGTGCATAGCCGGGCAGCCGGAGTACGTAGGCGTGAGCGACACGATCACCCGGTCGCCGTCCACCGTGACCTCGCGCAGGACGCCGAGGTCGGCGAGCGTCAGCATGGGCAGCTCCGGATCGGGCACCGACTCGGCGGCCTGTCGCGCGCGGGCCAGGGTAAGGCCGGCTGGCGCGCCGGAACCCGTGCCGCTCGCGCGGCTCTCGGCCCGTGCTCGGCTGTCGGCCGGTGCTCGGCTTGCGGCGCTCACCACGTCGCCCCCGGCAGGGCCCGCGCCACGCTCTGCAGCTCGGCCAGCAGGTAGCCCATCGCCTCGGTGTGTACTCCGTCGCGGCCAGCCTGGCCGGACACGCCCGCGAGGACGGCAGCTACGGGCAATTCGAGAGCTGCCTCAGCGAGCACGCGCGCGAGCACGGCCTCCCACTCGGCCCGCACGTCCGCTGGGTCGGGCGCGATGCCGGCGGCCTCGAGCCGTCGCTCGACCGCAGAAGCCTCGAAGAGCTCAGGCACAAGCGGTGCGACGGCGGCGAGGCCGGCCAGCATTCGCTCGCGCGAGTACTCGGTCCCGTCTCCGAGCCTGATCACCCACTCGGCCGCGTAGTCCCGGTGGTAGGCGAGCTCCTTGACGCCCTGCGCCGCGACCGCCGCTAGTACCGGGTCGGCGGACGACCGCAGCCGGGTCAGCAGCGCCAGCCGCCAGGTGCTGAACGCTAGTAGCCGGGCGACCAGGCCGGCGAAGTCGGCATCGCTCCCCTCGGCGAGGCGGACGTTTCGGAACTCGCGCTCGCCCCGGCCGAAGGCGTAGTCGTCCTCGGTGCGGGCCGACCCGTCGGCGGCGCCTGCCCTTGCCAGCAGCAGCCGTGCCTGCCCGAGCAGGTCCAGCGCGATGTTCGCGAGCGCAGTGTCTTCTTCCAGTTCTGGTGCCCTCGCCAGCCACTGCTGGAGGCGGTGCGACATGATCAGCGCGTCATCTCCGAGCATGAGGCAGTACGCGGCCAGATCCGCGCCGTCGACGCCGGCGGGCACTGTCGTATCGACGCCGGCCAGCGGGTCGGTGAAGCCAGTGCCGAACGCCCACCGGTGACCGGAGTCGGTGTCTTCGCTGATCGCCTCGTAGGCGGTGTCGAATCCCATGTCGGCCGCTTAGATGTGCGGGACGGAGTCGGGGATCTCGTAGAACGTGGGGTGCCGGTACACCTTGTCGCCGCTCGGCGCGAAGAATGGGTCCTTCTCGTCCGGGCTGGACGCGGTGATGTCGGCGGCCCTGACCACCCAGATGCTGACGCCCTCGTTCCGCCGGGTGTAGAGGTCGCGCGCATGGTGCAGGGCCATGGTGGCGTCGGCTGCGTGCAGCGACCCGACGTGCACGTGGTTCAGCCCGCGCTTGCTGCGCAAGAAGACTTCGTATAGCGGCCAGTTCGACCGCGGCGCCTGTTCGGTGCTGGCCTGTCCGGTGCTGGCCTGTTCGGTGCTGGCCTGTCCGGTGCTGGCCCGTCCGGTGCTGGCCCGTCCGGTGCTGGCCTGTCCGGTGCTGGCCTGTCCGGTGCTGGCCTGTTCGGTGCTGGCCTCGCGGGTGCTGGCTTGCTCTGCCTTCGCCTGCTCGCTCATGCCGCCGCCTCTTCCCCGGCCTGCCGCGCTGCCTGCTTGGCCGCGTGCACCGCGGCCGCTTCCCGGACCCAGGCGCCGCCTTCGTGCGCGGCCTGCCTGTTCGCGATCCGCTCCGCGTTGCACGGCCCGTTGCCGCCGATTACGCGCTTGAACTCGGCCCAGTCGGGCTGCCCGAAGTCGTAGTGGCCGCGGTCATCGTCCCACTGGAGCTGCGGGTCGGGCAGGCTGACGCCAAGCGCGTCGGCTTGTGGCACCGTCATGTCAACGAACCTCTGCCGCAGGTCATCGTTGGTATGACGCTTGATCCGCCAGCGCATGGACTGCTCGGTGTTGGGCGACTCGGCGTCCGGTGGCCCGAACATCATCAGCGAGGGCCACCACCAGCGGTTGGTGGCGTCCTGCACCATCTCCCGCTGCGCGGCCGTTCCGCGCCTCATCGTCATCAGCAGTTCGTAACCCTGCCGCTGGTGGAACGACTCTTCCTTGCAGATCCTGATCATCGCTCGTGCATACGGCCCGTAAGAGGATCGGCACAACGGGACCTGGTTGCAGATCGCGGCGCCGTCGACGAGCCAGCCGATGACCCCGACGTCGGCGAAGGTGAGCGTCGGGTAGTTGAAGATCGAGGAGTACTTCTGCCGGCCGGTGATCAGGCGGTTGGTCAGGTCGGCCCGGTCGGCGCCGAGCGTCTCGGCCGCCGAGTAGAGGTAGAGCCCGTGCCCCGCCTCGTCCTGCACCTTCGCCAGCAGGATGGCCTTACGGCGCAGCGACGGCGCCCTGGTGACCCAGTTGCCCTCGGGCTGCATCCCGATGATCTCCGAGTGCGCGTGCTGCGCGATCTGCCGGATCATCGTCTTGCGGTAGGCGTCCGGCATCCAGTCGCGCGGCTCGATCCGCCGGTCGCGCGCGACGGTCTCCTCGAAGTGACGCTCGAGCTCGCCGAAGTCGGGACTACCAGTGGCGGGACCAGTGCGGGCCGTGTCGGCCTCGGACCGGTTCGTTGCCGACTCTGCGTCCGCCGTGGCTAGCTCAGCGCCATCCGTGGCTCCGGTCATCCCGTGCTCCTTATTAACCGATCATTCGGTCAGTAATTATAGCTCGCGCCATCCCTTGGGGCAGACGGCAGCGCCATGCAACGAGATGCGGTCGCGCACCCCTTCCGAAAGCCGCAAAATACCTAAAGCCATCTGACCAGGGAACGGGCCTACCGACGCGAGTCCAACATTTCGACGTGCAATGTGGCGCCCGACTTGCTGCTTTTGCGCGCACGTTAGCCGGGAAACCTGGCGGCTGGCATGTGTGAATCCGTCTAAATCGGGCGCAGATGGGTTCTCTCCTGCTGGCCCGCCGAATGGGAGAGCATTCCACGGGCGGCGCGTCCTAGCGGTACGCAAGGAATGGTCACGGCCCGTGGTCAAAGCATTCCTCGGCCGGTGGCATGGTAAAGATGTGCTCACGAACCACGGACTCAGCCTTGCCGCTCGCCTGCCTGGCGCCCGCCTGCCTGGCGCTCACCACCTGGCCCTCGGCGGCGGTGGCATCGCGAATTTGCTGATCCATCTGTTCATCTGGCATGAGATCTTCCGGCTGTTCCGGTATTTGTGGCGGATCCCGACATTCGGGCCGTTCATCGTGGTACTGCTCGGGCTAATGCTGGTGGGTGCCCTCGTCTGGCGGCAGTCCCGCGGGCCTATGTCGCGCGGGCCTATCCGCTGGGGCAGACGCGGAGGTAACTCGAGCGGATACGGCAGCAGCGACCGGGACGGGGGCCCGCGCGACTGGTGACGGCCGGGGCGAGCTCAGGTTCACGGCCCTGCGGCGAACACGCCACTCAGGCCGGTGGCCACTGCTTGGCGACCATGGTGAGGACGTCGTACTTGGCGACCGAGGCTCCGTTCTGATTGGTCACGTCGGCGTCCCAGCGCACCTCGCCGTGCCCGGCGTCCTCACGCGGGATGATCTGCTTGCACGTCAGCGTCACGGTCAGCTCGTCGCCCGGATACACCGGGGTCAGGAACCGCAGGTTCTCTACGCCGTAATTCGCGAGCACCGGGCCCGGGTCGGGCTGGACGAAGAGTCCGGCCGCAAACGACAGCACCAGGTAGCCGTGGGCGACCCGGCCGTCAAAGAACGGATTCGCCCGCGCTGCTTCCTCGTCCATGTGCGCGTAGAAGGTGTCGCCGGTGAACTCCGCGAAGTGCTCCACGTCTGCCAGCGTGACCTGGCGCGGTCCCGCGACCACCGTGTCACCGGGCCGCAGGTCAGCCAGCGACTTGCGGAACGGATGCCCGCCTTCGGTGCTACGCGCCGCGCCCGGCACCCAGGTACCGGTGACCGCAGTCAGTACGCGCGGGCTTGCCTGTACCGCCGTGCGCTGCATGTAGTGCAGGACACCGCGGATGCCGCCCATCTCCTCGCCGCCGCCAGCGCGCCCGGGTCCGCCGTGCACCAGCGGCGGCAACGGAGAGCCGTGGCCGGTCGACTCCGCGGCGTCGTCACGGTCGAGCACAAGCAGGCGTCCGTGCCACGGTGCAGTGCCTAGCACCACCTCGCGAGCGAATTCGGCATCGCTCGTGACGACCGAGCCCGCCAGGCTGCCGAGCCCGCGCGCGGCCAGCTCGATGACCTCGGCGGTACTCGTATAACCCATGATCGTTGCCACTGGACCGAACGCCTCGATCTCGTGCGGCTCGGCCCTCCCCGCGTCGTCGCAACGCAGCAGGAGCGGCGAGATGAACGCGCCCCGCTCGGCGTCGGCGCCGACGACCTCGACGTGCTCGGGATCGCCGAAGACCAGCCGCGCGGCTCCCAGCAAGCCCTTGACGCTACGCCGGACCTCCTCGCGCTGCTCCAGACTCGCCAGCGCACCCATCCGCACAGCAGGCTCGGCCGGACTGCCGACGACGATCGCGGCTAGCCGCTCCGCCACTGCATCGCCCACCGCGCCGACCATCTGGTCCGGGACGAACGCACGCCGGATCGCTGTGCATTTCTGGCCGGCCTTGACCGTCATCTCCGTGACCAGCTGCGTGATGTACAGGTCGAACTCCGGGCTGCCGGGACCGGCATCCGGGCCGAGGACTGAGCAGTTGAGCGAGTCTGCTTCCGCGTTAAATCGCACCGACCGGCCGACCACGACCGGATGCGCCCGCAGCTGTCGCGCGGTCGCGGCCGAGCCCGTGAACGACACCAGGTCCTGCTCGGTCAGATGATCGAGGAGGTCAGCGGCGCCGCCGCAGATCAGCTGCACTGCGCCAGCTGGAAGCAGCCCCGAGTCGGTCATCAGCTCGACCAGCCGCGCCGTCAGGTACGCGGTCTGGCTCGCGGGCTTGATGAGGCTCGGCACCCCGGCCAGGAAGGCGGGCGCAAGCTTCTCGAGCGGACCCCAGACCGGGAAGTTGAACGCGTTGATCTGCACGGCGACGCCGAGCCGCGACGTCATGATGTGCTGCCCGGCGAACTGACCGGCCTTACCCAGCGGTTCCAGCGCGCCGTCGATGTAGACGGTGTCGTTCGGCAGTTCGCGGCGGCCCTTGCTGGCGTAGCTGAGCAGCACGCCGATGCCGCCGTCGATGTCGAACTTGGAGTCGGCCAGCGTGGCGCCAGTCCTGGCCGACAGCGCGTACAGCTCCTCCCGATGCTCGCGGAGCTGGGAGCCGATCGCCTTCAGCAGCCCGGCGCGCTGGTGGAACGTCAGCTCGCGCAGCGCGGGCCCGCCGACCGAACGGCCGTACGCGAGCGCCGCGGCCATGTCGACCCCGGCCGAGGACACCCTGGCGACCTCGTCGCCGGTGACCGCGTCCAGTGCGGGTCGCCCGGCATCCGCAGGCGTGACCCAGTGTCCGTTCACGTAGCTTCGCAGCAGCGCCATTGCCAGCTCCTCGCCCGTCGTCCCAGACCGGCCGGCCGATCTGGGCCCTGTAATTTCTGACCGTTCGGTCGGCAGTTTCTGAGTCTATTGCCGCTTCAGCAGGAGAGCCGAGCGGTCGGCCCGACGGCGGCGTTAGCGCTACCGCTTGCGCTCGGCCCGCGGATTTACGGACCGGTCGTTCGGCAGGTTATGTTGGCGGAATGACCCATGGTCTCGCCAGTGTCAGCCCGTCGGCACCGCCCCCCGCGGGCAAGTCGGAGGGCGTAGCGCGCCGCGGGCGGCCCGGATACGACCTGGAGTCGCTTCTTGCCATCGCCGTGACCGTCTTCAACGAGCGGGGTTACGACGGCACCAGCATGGAAGATCTGTCCCGTAGGCTCGGCATCTCCAAGTCGTCCATCTACTACCACGTGGACAGCAAGGAAGACCTGCTGGCGCTCGCGCTCGACCGCGCGCTCGATGGCCTCTTCCGCGTCGCCGACGAAATCGGGGCTAGCGATGACGCAGCCATCGTCCGGCTCGAGCGCCTCGTGCGCGGCAGCGTGCAGGTGCTGGCCGACCGGCTACCTTATGTGACCTTGCTACTGCGCGCCCGCGGTAACACGAGCACCGAACGAGCCGCGCTGGTCCGGCGCCGCGAGTTCGACCAGATCGTGGCCGACCTGGTCGCCGAGGCCGAGCGGGACGGCGACATCCGGCCCGACGTCGACCCGGCCATCACCGCGCGGCTGCTGTTTGGCCTGGTGAACTCCCTCGTCGAGTGGTACCGGCCAGGTCGTCGCGTGACGTCGACAGCCGAGCTGGCCGACGCAGTGTGCGCCGTTGCGTTCGAGGGCCTGCGCATCCGCCGCGCCGGGGCGAGCTGAGGACATCTGGTGACTCTCAGGAGCTCGGACCCGCGGCCCCTTCTGCTCGTCGACGTCGACGGCGTGCTAAATCCGTGGCACGCCAACGACTGCCCGCCGGGCTTCCGTGAGTACAGCTTCTTCGAAGGCGAGCGGGTCCTGCTGTCGGAAGGCCACGGCGATTTGCTGCGCGAACTGGCCAGCTCGTTCGAGCTTGTCTGGGCGACCGCCTGGGAGCACCGGGCCAACCGGCTGATCTGCCCGGTCATCGCACTCCCCGAGCTGCCCGTCATCGAGTTCCCGGTGACCGGGCCCGACTACGTGTTCCGCAAGCTGCCCGCTGTCATCGACTCTGTCGGTGACCGGCCGTGCGCGTGGATCGACGATGAGCACCATCCGGCCCACTACCGCTGGGCTCGCGAACGCGGCGTTCCCACGCTCATCGTCGACATCGACCCGGCGGAAGGCCTGACCGCTCACGTCGCCAAGCAGCTGACGGAGTGGGCGGCCGCGCTCGGCCGCCAGGACTAGCCGCCCGCTCCGATTGCCCGGAGCCGAGCTCGCTCGCTTGGGGTGAGCTCGGCCGCGACGGCCACCGCCGCCACGTTGACGGTGACCTGCTCTGGCCCAGTCGCGCCAAACAGCAGCGTCGTCACCAGCGGATTCAGCAGCGCGAACGCCATTGCCAGCTGAGCGGGATCCCGGCCGAGCTCCGCTGCGAACGCGGCCAGCTCACGGCCAGCGGCCACGCCGACTGCGTACCGGGGCTGGTCGAGCTGACCCGCAGCCCGGCCGGCTGCCGGATCGCGGGCATACTTGCCGGTCAGCACGCCGCCAGCGAGCGCGTACGACGCCACTACAGCGACGTCGCGGTCCGCGGCGACGGCTGCCAGGCTCGGGTCTTCCACCACGCCGCGCGTTACCAGACTGTAGGGGAGCTGGGTCGCGCACGGCCCCGGCACGCCCGCATCGGCGGCGAGCGAGCAGGCAGCCTCGAGCACCGCGGGCGGCCAGTTGAGCGTTCCCCAGGCGCGCGCGTGACCCGCCGCGATCAGGCCAGAGACCATTGCAACGACGTCCTCGAGCGGGACGTCCGCCGGTGGCACCTCTGAGTAGATGAGATCAATGTGATCCAGGCCCATCCGCCCAAGCGATCCGGCCAGCTCCTGCCCCGGAGTCTGCTGTGGCCAGAACTCCCACCACAGCTTGTTCGACACGACGACCTCATCGCGCGGCCAGCCGCTCGCCCGGAACAGCTCACCGAACACGACCTCGGAGTACCCCGACGGTATCGGCGCCGTGCCCGTCTCGTCGTTGTACCGGGCGTCATCGAGGAAGGTGACACCGGCCTCGCGAGCTGACCGCATCACGGCAAGACCCTGGTCCGGGTTCATCCGCTCGTAGGTCCGCCACGAGCCAAGAGCCAGCCGGCTGACGTGCAGATCCGACCCGCCCAGGCGGACCACGGGCAGCCGTGCGGGCTCAGGGGGCATCGGGCTTATCACCAGTTCCCTCGTTGACGTTCCCGCTGATCATGCCAGAGGCTGCGCGCTGACGGCGCGCGGCTAGGGTGGGCTCGACAACGGCGTCGAGGAGGATTCAGCAGGTGATACTCGACCGGCTGGCGGTCCCGATCGTGCTCGCTCCGCTGGCAGGCGGCCCGGCGACACCGGAACTCGCCGCGGCAGTCAGCGACGCTGGCGGCCTCGGGTTCCTGGCAGGCGGCTACCTGAGCACGGCGGCGCTGCGCGACCAGATCGCGCGGGCCCGCTCTTTGACCAGCGGCCCGCTCGGAGTGAACCTGTTCGTCCCCGGCAGCCCCGCTGCTGGCGGCGCGGTGGCTGACTATGCCGCCGCACTGGCCACCGCGGCCAGCCAGGCGGGCGTCGAGCTGGGCGAGCCCAGGTTCGACGATGACCAGTGGGACGCCAAGCTGGCCATGCTGACGGCCGATCCGCCGCCCGTGATCTCGTTCACGTTCGGCTCCCCCGAGCAGGCGGTCATCGACGCCGTGCACGCAGCGGGCAGCGAGATCTGGGTCACGGTGACGACGCCCGCCGACGCACGCCACGCGGCATCTGCCGCGGCCGACGTCCTCGTCGTGCAGGGCAGTGAGGCTGGCGGCCACCGGAGCAGCTTCGCTGACGATCCGGCCGAGGACGCCTCCGGCGGATTCGGGCTGCTGTCCCTGATCCAGCTGGTGCACGGGCAGACCGCCCTGCCGCTCGTCGCCGCGGGCGGCATCACGACCGGGGCGGGCGTCGCCGCCGTTCTCGCGGCCGGCGCGAGTGCGGCCCAGCTCGGCACGGCGTTCCTGCGCTGCCCGGAAGCCGGCACGTCACCGGTGCACCGCGCCGCCGTGGCGACGGCCACGCCGACCGCGATGACGCGCGCGTTCACCGGACGGCTCGCCCGCGGCATCCGCAACAGGTTCATGGCTGAGCACGACGGCGACGCACCGGCCGCCTACCCGGAGGTCCACTACCTGACCGGACCGCTGCGCGCTGCCGGCCGCTCCGCCGGCAACCCGGACCTGGTCAATCTGTGGGCCGGCCAGACGCACGAGCTGACCCGCGAACTGCCGGCTGGGGAGCTCGTTGCGGCCCTCGCCGACGAGGCGAGGACCGCGCTGGCGGCGGCCGCGGGCAGGCTCTCCCCGCGCTGACGCCGGCTGAGGCAGTCCCGGCTGTGGCATGATGCGCTTCACAAAGATCCTTTTGAGAGGAACGTGGCCGTGTCCAGCTCCAGTAGCGACCCAAGTGCGCAGCCGTCGGGCGACCTGTTCTCCGTCGCCGGCAAGGTCGCGGTCGTCACTGGCGGATCGCGGGGCATCGGGGCGATGATCGCTGGCGGCCTAGTCCGCGCCGGCTGCCGCGTCTATATCACCGCCCGCAAGGCCGCGGCCTGCGACGCCACCGCAGCCGAGCTGTCGGCGTTCGGCGAATGCACATCGGTGCCGCTGGACCTGGCCGCGCCCGGCGGCGTCGACCGGCTCGTGCAGGCGGTAAGCGAACGCGAGGACCGGCTGCACATCCTGGTCAACAACGCCGGTGCCACGTGGGGCGCTCCGCTTGAGGAGTACCCGCTGGAGGCGTTCGACAAGCTGTGGAACGTCAACATCAAGGCGCTGTTCGCGCTCACAGTCCAGAGCCTGCCGCTGCTGCGCGCCGCCGCCAGCGCTGAGGACCCGGCGCGGGTGATCAACATCGGGTCGATCGACGGCCTCGGCGTCCCCACCCTGGAGAGCTACGCCTACAGCACCACCAAGGCGGGCGTCCACATGCTGACCCGGCACCTGGCCAGCAGGCTCGCGGCCGAATCGATCACGGTCAACGCCATCGCGCCTGGCCCGTTCGAAAGCAAGATGATGGCCTTCGCGCTCGATGATCCGCAGATGCGCGCGGCCATCGTGGCGGGCGTCCCGCTGGGCCGCGTCGGGGAGCCTGACGACATGGCAGGGGCGGCCATCTTCCTCGCCTCGCGGGCAGGGCGGTACCTGACAGGCGCGGTCATCCCCGTCGACGGCGGCATATCGACCATCCGCCGCTAGCGGCAGGGCGCCGGAGAGCCAAGCAATGCAATGCCGGTGTCTGCCCAAGGTTCAGGAATTAACCCGCCGCCAGCGCAGCACCGATCCGACGTAGCTGAGCAGTCGCGCCACCCAGCGCGAACTCGTTGTGCTTGGCCGCGACGAAGTACCGGTGTATGTCGCCGTCCAGGTCGATGCCAACGCCGCCGTGGATATGGACGGCGGTATGCGCGACCCGGTGCCCGGCCTCGGCGGCCCAGAACTTGGCCGTCGCGACCTCGGTCTCGCTCGGTCGGCCCTCCGACAGCAGCCAGGCGGCCTGCCACAGGGTCAGCCGGATCCCCTCGATGTCGATGTACCCGTCGGCGAGGCGCTGCGAGACCGCCTGGAAGCTGCCGATGGGCTTGCCGAACTGCTCGCGGGTGCGGGCATACGCCGCCGTCAGCTCCAGCGCGCGCTCGGTCACGCCGAGCTGGAGCGCGCACAGCCCGATGGTCGCCCGCGCGGCCAGCCAGTCGACGACCGCACGGCCCGCGGCGCCGCCTCCGAGCACGCGGTCGTCCGGCACGAGTGCCCTGGTCAGCTCGACGAGCGCAGTGCCGTCGCCGCCGGTGACGTGCTGCGGCTGGACCGTCACGCCAGTGTCGGCCGGCGCGACTACGAAGACCGCCGGGCCGTCGGGCGTACTGGCGGGGACCAGCAGCAGGTCGGCGATCGCGCCAGCGAGCACGGTCGTCTTGGTGCCGGTGAGCTGCCAGCCGCCGTCTGTCTGATGCGCCGCCGTCGCAGGCTCGCGAACGTCCTCGCCATCATCTTCGGCCAGCGCCGCCGCGAGTATCAGCTCACCGCGCGCCGCCGGCCCGAGCCAGCGCTCGTGCTGATCCGGACTGCCGAATGCCGCGACGGCGGACGCGCCGAGCACGATCGAGGCGAGGTAGGGCACGGGCGCAACGGTCCGGCCGATCTCGATGAGCACGCTGCACTGCTCGAGCAGGCCAAGGCCAGCCCCACCAGTGGCCTCAGGCAACGCCGCGGACAGGATGCCCGCCGCGGCAAGGTCCGACCAGAGCGCAGGATCGAACCGGGTGGCCGCCGCGTCAATCTCCCGCAGCCGCTCCTGCGTGACCTGGTCGGCCAGGATCTGGCGGGTCAGACCACCGAGATCGTGCTGAGCCGGGGTGAGCGTAAAGTCCATCGTTCCCTCTGCGATTGTGGGTTTGATCCCTACGGCGTGCTTACCGGCGGTTGAGCGGCAGGCCGAGGGCAGCGGCACTGATGATGTCACGCTGCACCTCGTTCGTGCCGCCGCCGAAAGTGAGGATCAGCGCGGACCTCTGCATGCGCTCGATCCGTCCGGCCAGCACGGCGCCGGCGGACCCGCTGCGGACCTCGGCGTTGGCGCCGAGCACCTCCATCATCAGGCGGCAGGCCTCGATGGTGAGCTCAGTGCCGTACACCTTCGTCGCCGAGGCGACAGCCGGGCCCGGCGACCCGGCTGTCGACGCGATGCGCCAGTTGACCAGCTTCAGGAAATCGGCCTTGGCGTGGACTCGGGCAAGGTTGAGCTGCACCCATTCGGCGTCGATGATCCGCCGGCCGTTTGCGAGCTTGGTCGACCGGGCCCACTCGGTCACGTCGGCGAGTGCCGAGATCACCGGAGCCGCCGACGTCAGGGCCACCCGCTCGTGGTTGAGCTGGTTGGTGATGAGCGGCCAGCCCTTGTGCTCCTCGCCGACCAGGTTGGCGAGAGGGACTCGCACGTCCGCGTAGTAGGTCGCGCTCGTCGTCACCCCGGCGACCGTGCGGACCGGCGTCCAGGAGAAACCGTCGGCGCCTGTCGGGACCATGATGATGGACAGTCCCTTGTGCCGCGGCGCTTCCGGATCGGTCCGGCAGGCCAGCCAGACGTAGTCTGCGTACTGGATCAGGCTCGTCCACATCTTCTGGCCGTTGATCACGTAGCTGTCACCGTCGCGTACCGCGCGGGTCCGCAGCGAGGCCAGGTCGGTACCGGCGCCTGGCTCGGAGTACCCGATAGAGAAATGCAGCTCGCCGGCCGCGATGCTGGGAAGGAAGCGCTCCTTCTGCGCCGGTGTGCCGAAGCGCATGATCGTCGGGCCGACCGTGTTGATCGTGAGGAACGGGATAGGGACGCCAGCGATCGCGGCCTCGTCGGTGAAGATCAGCTGGTCGAGCACCGAGCGGTCCTGCCCGCCGTACTCGGCGGGCCAGCCGATCGCAAGCCATCCGTCGCGACCAAGCTGGCGCACGACTTCCTTGTAGGTCGCGCCGTCACCGTATTCACCGTCGGCATGGGCTAGCCCCGCCCGCCGCTCCGGCGTCATCAGCGCCGCGAAGTACTCACGCAGCTCCTGGCGCAGTCGCTCCTGCTCAGGCGTGTAGCCGATGTGCATCCAGGCCCCTGCCGCTCAACTAGAACGTGTTCTAGCCATGGTAGCGGAGCCATGCCGGCCCGCCCAGCCCGATGGTCACACCAGCAGCGACTCATGGAGCTGGTCTGAGAAAGCCTCTGCCGGCGGGCGGTCCGGGCCTCGATGGATCGCGCCAAGTGCAAGCCGGACGTCCTCTCCTCTGGCTCCCGACGCCGCGTAGTAGCGGCTACGGCGCGCGCGGCCATCGACGGTGAAGGTCGTCATCAAAGCCGCGAACGTGCTGGACACGCGGCGCATACGGCGTAGCCGCTCAGTGCGCTGCTGGCCGTACGGTCGTAGCGCGGCCACCGTCCAGTCATCGGTGGACAGGAGCAACTCCGAGAGCTGCCGCACGTCGCGCAGCGCCAGCGACAGACCCTGGCCGTCGACAGGGTCGTCGTATCCCCCTGCATCGCCGAGCAGTACGACGCCGTCCGCGTAGGGCTGGTCGCACCACGTTTGCTCGCCACTGAACGTCGCGCACGGCCCTGCTGGCGTGACGTCACCGAGTCCTCGTGCTGCAGGGATCGCCTGAAGCTGCGCGAATGCCTGAATGAAGCGATCAGGCCCGGCACGGCCAGCCCATCGCGTCGCTTGCTCGTTCGCGTGGCAGGTGTACAGGCGCAGCCGGCCGCCGCCCTGCGGGAAAACATAGAACTGAATGTCTCCTTCGACCCCGATGCTGTACTGATCAGCTGGCCACCGCGATGCGCCCTCGACGAGCAAGCCGGCGATCACGTGGCTGGCCGGGGCCTTGCTGATGCGGATGCCGGATTGCTTGCGAACCGTCGAGGTGCGGCCGTCAGCACCGATGATCAGGCGCGGCCGCACTTGCCTCTCGGTGCCATTCAGGTAGGTGACCGATGGCCGCGTGCCTGGCTGGACACGCATTTCGGTGACACCACACACCAGCTCCGCGCCCAGGCTGGAAGCCTCATCGGTCAGGGCCTGGCACGCCTTCGGATGGGAGGCGCAGAGAGGGCCCTGCACGTCCGCGAAGATGGTTGAGGCGTCGCCCATGGCCGCTTCCGCGGCAGACGGCGCCTGCAGTTCGTCATATGACACGCTGTAGCGCGCATCCACGGCATGCGCGCCGCGTATGACGGTCTCGAGCGCGAGAGCCCGAGCTTCCAGGACTCCCCACGGTGCCATGTATTCACCGCGGACGCGGTCGCGGTAGCCGCGCTGCCGCTCCAAGAGCAGCACCTCGAGCCCGCCACGGGCGAGAACAGCGGCGATTGATGCGCCTGCAATTCCCGCGCCGACGACAACCACATCAGGATTCTTCGTGCGCATAGGGGTCTCTCCAAGCCGCCGGCGGCGCGTGCGCTCGCCTCCCGGGATGTCGGTGGTGGATAGCTCGAGTCCACCACCGCGTCCTCACGCCCGGCATCGGGCAAACAAGCCATCTTGCGATGGCCGGAACGGGCCATCCTGCGGCTAGGGCCTGAGCAGCCCGATGCGCGCGGCAGCGGCGGCGGCCGCGGCGCGCGTGGGCAACCGCAGCTTGGCCAGGATGTTCGCCACGTGGCGATGCACGGTGTGTGGGCTGATCACGAGACGTTCAGCAATCTGCGCGTCGTTGAGACCGCGCGCGACCAGCTCGAGTACCTCCCGCTCACGAGCACTGAGCTCAGCCAGCGCATCGGTGGCGGCCGTGCTCGCAGGCGCGGGCGGGCCCTGGATCCCGAGAAACGGAGCGACGGCGCGCAGGACAGCGTCCCCGTCACCGTGCCACGGCAGGTGCGCGTTACCCGGCAGCGTCACCAGGTCGGCGTGCGGGAGCAGCGCGGCGATCTCACGCGCGCCCTTCAGCTGCATCGCACGGTCGTGCTCGCGATGTACGACCAGTGCCGGCGCCCGGACCTCGGGCAGCTCGTCGCGCACGTCGGTCTGGTAGATCAGCGTGAGCAGATCGGCAGCGATCCCGGCGTCGGCGGCGGCGCGCTGGGAGGCGGTGAAGGCCGCCCGGTCTTCGGCAGACCAGTTCGGGCCGAACATGTCCGCCAGCAGGCGACTGCCCAGCCCCCAGTGCGAGCGCACCAGGTCGATCATGCCGGTCCGCGCCTGCGGCGGGGCCAGCGCGGACCCCTGGGCATAGCTGCCGTACAGCACGAGCCGATCGACGCGCTCCGGCTGCCGGGCGGCGAAGCTCACGGCGATAGTGCCCCCGCACGAGATGCCCATCAGCGTCACGTGCACCAGCCCAAGCTCGTGAAGGACAGTGCACAGCGTCGCTTCTTCAAATGCCGGCGTGAACGTCTCGGGCGGCCGCTCGCGATCGGACAGGCCGGTCCCGAGCCGGTCATAGCGTACGACCATGCGCCCGGCAGCTAAGCCTTCAACAAAACCGCGCAGCGGATCGAAATGCCAGTCTTCGACCACATGCGAGCACCACCACGCAGGCAGCACCACCGCTGGGCCGCTCCCCACCACGGCAAAGGCGATACGCGGCCCATCCGGCAGCCGCGCAAAGCCGGTGGTCTGCCTCATCGGCTCACAGTAACCGCAGACCGATGTAGGCGCCATCACGGCGGTTCGGCAGCACCTTCGTGTGGCCCGCGGCCTCCGCCTAGCCCGCAAGCTCGCAGAACAGCCGGCACGCGACCGGCGATCGGTGTTACCGGCGCCGCCAGCCTTTCCAGGCCGGTCCGTTGCCGGTGAGGTGGAACGCGAGCAGGGCCAGGCCCGCGAACGTGAGGCTCAGCGGTGCGAAGACGGCGTCTGTGGCGACACCGGCGGCGTTGATGATGAAGGCGATCGCGAACAGGATCGCTGCGATGAGCGCGAGCATGTCGGGGCTCCCGGTGATAGAAGTCAGCTGCATGTCAGGCCGAAGCCTGTGAAAGCATGAACTACCCGGCATTACGCCATTCACTCGGCGAGCTGCCTGCTGCGCACCGACGGGCGGCCGGCTTAGATGGAACGTGTTCTAGCTCCAGCTCCGGAGGAGTGGCAGGGTGGCCGAGGCTTACATCGTCGATGTGGTGCGAACGCCGGTTGGGCGGCGCGGCGGCGGGCTAGCCGGGGCGCACCCGGCCGACCTCGGCGGCCACGTCATCTCGGCGCTGCTGGCGCGAACCGGTCTTGACCCGCTCGCGGTCGACGACGTCGTCTTCGGGTGCGTGGACACGATCGGCCCGCAGGCTGGCGACATTGCCCGGACCGCGTGGCTGGCCGCCGGGCTGCCCGAAGAGGTTCCCGGCGTGACGGTGGACCGCCAGTGCGGCTCGTCCCAGCAGGCGGTGCACTTCGCCGCGCAGGCAGTCCTCAGCGGGACGGCGCACGCGGTGGTCGCGGGCGGCGTGCAGAACATGAGCCAGATCCCCATCGCGGCTGCGATGCTCGCAGGCCAGCAGTACGGCTTCGCCGATCCGTTCAGCGGCTCATCAGGGTGGCTAGCGCGCTACGGCGATCAGGAGATCTCGCAGTTCCGCGGCGCCGACATGATCGCCCAGAAGTGGAGCGTCAGCCGCGCGGAGATGGAAAGCTACGCGCTGGCCAGCCACCAGCGCGCCATCGCAGCGATCGATGGCGGGCTCTTCGCAGGCGAGATCACGCCGTATGGCGAGGCGACCGCGGACGAGTGCCCTCGCCGGGATACCTCGCTCGAGAAGATGGCCGGGCTGAAACCGCTGCGGGCGGACGGGCTGATCACCGCGGCCCTGTCGAGTCAGATCGCGGACGCGGCGGCGGCCGTCCTGGTCGTCTCCGAGCATGCGCTGGCCGAGCACGGTCTCACGCCACGCGCCCGGATCCACCACCTCAGCGCGCGGGGCGCCGACCCCGTCCTGATGCTGACGGCACCGATCCCGGCCACGGCCCACGCGCTCAAGCTGACGGGACTCGGCATCGATCAGATCGATCTAGTGGAGATCAATGAGGCATTCGCCAGCGTGGTTCTGGCCTGGCAGCGCGAGACCGGCGCCGACCTGGACCGGGTCAACGTCTGCGGCGGCGCGATCGCGCTCGGCCACCCCCTCGGGGCGACCGGGGCCCGGCTGCTGACAACGCTGCTGTCCTCGCTCGAGCGGACGGGCGGCCGGTACGGGCTGCTGACCATGTGCGAAGGCGGCGGCCAGGCCAACGTGACCATCATCGAGCGCCTCTGAGCTGACGGCCGATCCCGGCGCGGCTACCGGTCGGCGCCCTGACGCCGCGCGGCGAATTCCAGCGCCTCGGTCGCGAGCGGCAGCCACTCAAGTTCGGACTCCGCCGCCAGACTGAACCACTCCCGCATCGCGGTGCCCTTGTTGGCGTCGAAGGCGACGCCGTCGCCCGCCTTGATCAGAGCCGTCACCCGGTCAGCGGGCAGCTTGAGTACAAGGCTGCCGCGCACTAGCATCGCGAAGATCTTGCCTCGGTACTTCAGCGACCCGCGGCCGAATCCGCTGCCACCAGGCGGCGGTATCACGCCGTCGATCCCCATCAGATCGTCGACCAGGTCGAGGTAGCGCGCCGTAATCGGATCTGGCGTCAGGTCTTTGGCCACGACGACCAGGCTAGACCGACACTCCGACAGGGCCGTCGTGCTACCTGCTGACGGCAGCAGGCCCAGGCGGCAATGGCTACCTGATCGACGTCCGCGCTGATCCGATGTCATTGAGCGCGTCACCGATGAACCGGAACGCCAGGATGGTAATGACCAGGACGATCAGCGCCGGATAGACCTCCCACGGGTAGCTGTCGAACAGATCGTTCACCCCGGTGGTCAGCATCGTCCCCCAGTCCGCGAACGGCGGCGGCGGCCCAAGGCCGAGGAAGCTCAGCGCGGACAAGGCGTAGATCGAATCGGCGACCGCGAAGGTGGCCGTGACGATGAAGATGTTGAAGGTATTCGGCACCATGTGGCGGAACAGGATGCGCGTACGCGTCGAGCCCATCGCCGTCGACGCCTGCACGAATTCCCGTGTACGCAGCGACAGCACCTGAGCTCGGACCAGCCTGCAGACATAGGGCCAGGACAGCACGGTCAAAATAAGGATGATGGCGGTCAGGTTCAGCGTGAACATGCTGGCGACGATCAGCAGCAAAATGAAGGTCGGGACCGCGAGCAGGGTATCGACGATCCGCATCATGAAGGCATCGAGGATGCCGCCGAACATGCCCGAGATGGCCCCGTAGAGCGCGCCGATCACGGTACTGGCGATGGCGACCGAGAATCCGAGCTCCAGCGAGGACTGGCCGCCCACCATCAGCCGACCGAGGATGTCTATCCCGTACTCATCAGTGCCGAGCGGATGGCCCGGCCCTGGCGGCAGGTTGGACAGGCCCAGGTTGACGGCAGTCTGGTTCGTCCGGTAGATCAGCGGCCCGACGAAGCAGAACAGGACCAGCGCCAGCACGAGCGCACAGCCGCCCATGGCGCGCTTGTTGTGCAGGAACTCGTCCAGAAAGAGGTTCCTGCCGCGGCTACGAGCGGAGACCTCGCCACCAGCCGGCGCCGCGGCTAGCTGTCCGGCGACGGACGCGGCGTCAGGCGACTGCATGCCGGATCCTGGGATCGAGGATGCCGTAGGCGATATCGGCGGCGAGATTGCCCGCGACCGTCGCCACCCCGATGATCAGCGTCGCCCCGAGCAGGACCGGGAAGTCGTGACTGAGAGCCGACTGCCAGAACAGCAGGCCCATGCCGGGAAAGTTGAAGATCGCCTCGGCGATCACGGCACCGGCCACGATGTCGGGCAGCGACAGGCCGAGGATGGTGACGATAGGCAGTAGCGCGTTCCGCAGGAGATGCCGGGTAAGGATCAGCCGCTGCCGCAGTCCTTTAGCGCGTGCGGTCCGGATGTAGTCCTGGGCCAGTTCCTCGATGGCCGACGACCGCATGTACTGGCTGAAGCCCGCCACGCTGTTGATGGCGAGGACGACTACGGGCAAGACGAGCGCGTTGAGATCGGAGAACACCCCGCCCACCGACGTGATCCCGCCGGGAAGGTTCGGCTGGAGCCAGTGGAAGTGCACGCTGAATATGGCGATCAGCAGCAGCGCTTCCATGAAGTCCGGTGCTGAGTACAGCGTGAACCAGGTGCCGGCGACCACATCGTCCCGGATCGTGCCGTGGTGGACAGCCTGATAGAGGCCCATCGGCAAGCCGATGACCAGGGCTAGCAGAGTGGACGCGCCGAGAAGGACCACGTCGCGCGGCAGCCGCTGTGCAATCAGAGTGGACACCGGCTGCCCGGCGACGTAGGAGATGCCGAAGTTGCCGTGCAGGACATGATCGCAGTAGAGCCAGAACTGGACGGGCAGCGGCCGGTTCAGCCCGTAGGTGTTGTTGAACAGCGCGACCCGCGCCGGCGTGGCCTGGTGGCCGAGCACGGCCCTCGCCGTGCTGCCGGGCTCCAGGTGAACGAGGATGAACGTCAGGATCATGACGCCGATCACGACCGCGATCGACTGACCGATCCGCCGGACGAAGTACCAGGTCATGAAGCGGGCTTTGTGTAGTACCACACCTCGGGGTTGTACGTGCCGGAGAACGGGTTCAGCGGGGTGACGCCGGCCAGGTTGCTCCTGTAGACGAAGACATAGGACGAGTTCGGCAGCCACAGGAGCGGAAGCTGACGGGCCGCGTAGTCCTCGTAGGCGAAGAACGCCGTCGAGCTGGAGCCGTACTCCGTGGCGGCGACGAGCCTGTCCATCTCCGGGCTGGAGTAACCGCCGTAGTTGTTGATGGCGTCGGTGTTGAAGTACCCGGCGCCGTTGGGATCCATTCCGTAGGTGTTGTAGCCGTACTGCTGGAGCTGCCAGTCGTTACAGGTCGCCGCCGGGTGCGACTGGGCGTTGCAGGTACCGGTCGTGGCCACCAGCGTGTTGAATGGCTCGGACTTCAGGGTGATCTTGACACCGGCCAGCGCCTCGGAGGACTGGATGGCGGCGTTCTGCTGGTCGTACGAGGCGGTGCCCGACGCGTACAGGAGCTGGAACTGCAGCGGCTGTCCCGCTGGTATGTCGGCCCCGCAGTTCGCCGGCCCGGTGCCCGGGCTCTGGCACGTGTCGACGCCGTTCGGGACCACCTTCCAGCCGTGGGCCTTCAGCAGCGCGATCGCAGCCGAGGGCGAGTACGGATACGGGCCGCCGGCCTTCTCCAGCGGCGAGTCCCATTGCTGGCCGTAGATGACGGGTATCGGTCCGTTGCCTGGGTCGGCGTAGCCGGCAAACGCCTTCTGGGCGATCTGCTTGCGGTTGATCAGGTACTCAAGCGCCTGGCGGAGGTAGAGCTGGCGGAGCATCGCTCCGACCTGCGGATTGTAGAAGTTCGGCAGGATCTCGGCCACGCCCGCGTCAGGCACCTGAGCCACCGAGTAGCCCTCTGCCTTCAGGGCCGGGATCTGCCTGACGTCGTTCAGCGGGACACCGGCCAGGTCGAGTGTCGTCCCCGAGCGCAGCGTGTTCATCTCGGCGGTGTCGTCAGTGAACGGGGTCGTAATGACCTTGTCCAGGATCGGCTTGTCCGGCCCCGAGTAGTTCTTGTTCGGGACGTAGCTGTAGTAGCCGTCGCTCTGGAACTGCGACAGCTTCCACGGCCCGTCGACGACCTGCCAGAGCGGGTTCGTCGCGAACGTGCTCTCCTGCGCGCCTTCCTTCTGCAGGAAGTTCCACACGGCCGTAGCGCCGGCCGTGGTCTCGTCGTAGTTGCCCACCTTCCCGGTCGGCGACGTCTTGTCCCAGGCGTGCTGCGGCAGCAGCGGGACAACGGAGAGGACGGCGTCGGTATAGAACGTCGGATTGTAGGACCGGGAAAGGTCGAGCACGATCGTGTGCGCGTTCGGCGTGATCACTTTCTTCACGTCGGTCGGGAACAGGCCCTGCACGTACTGAAGCCAGTCGTTGGGTTGGGCCTTCAGCAGGTTGAAAGCAAAGGTGAAGTCTCGGACCGTGATAGGCACGCCGTCGGACCACTTCCACGGCTTGAGCACCATCGTGATGACCTTGTCGCCGTCTGAATAGGCCAGCGAGCTAAACAGGCTCTCCTGTGGGTTCACGATCGACTTCGCGCCGTCGCCCGAGTACGCAAGGAACGGCCACAATTCATCGGTGAAGGGGGTGTTGAAGCCGTTCTGGTTGGTTGCGATCTGCAAAGGAAAGATGTTGTTCGGCGAGCCGCCGACCTCGGCGATCGTGACGGTGCCGCCAAGCTCCTTCTTGCCTGTGGGGGTCGAGCCACCTGATCCGATCTTGCCGACGTTGCCGGCCGAGCACGCCGTGGCTAGAGCTGCAAGCGCGAGTGCGGCTACCGCGGTGGCCGTCCGTCGATGTTTCCTGAGCACGCGACAACTCCTTCGGTCCGACCCGCCCCAGGCGAGAAAATCTCTCGCCATTCCTACTACTTAGATAGGCATTATACGGACGTTCAGTCGATTTATTGAGAGCTGTCAACCAGGTTTAACCACACTGTGATAGTTCCTGCCGGTAGTCGCCCGTACATGCGGTCTCCGGTCAGGTCGCAGCCCCTGACCGCTGTGGCCAGGGGCTGCCTGCTAACGCATGTCGGGCCGCGGCTCGCTTTGCCGCCAGGTCCTAGCTGCCGGTCCTAGCTGCCTAGTCCTAGCTGCGCAGCCGGGCCGCGGCGTCGCGCAGCGCCGCATCCATGGGCGTCGGCTCGAGCCCGAACGCTTCCGTGGTCGCACTCGAGTCGATCACGAACGGGCTGGTGAACTGATACCGCGTCGTCCGCAGCTCCTTCACCAGCGGCATGAACAGGCCGACCGTCCACATCACCGGGTACGGGATCTGCATCAGCTTGGCTTTGGGTGCGCCGTTGACCTCGGCGAACCTGGTCGCGAGCTGCCGGACGGTCAAGGCCGGGTTGGTCGGGACGAGCCATGCCTGGCCGAAGGCCCGTTCGTCGGTCGCCACGGCCGCCAGGGTCCTGGCGCAGTCGGCGATCGACGTCCAGCTGTGCGGCACATCCAGCGGGCAAGGCGCGTAGCCGCGCGAACCAGCCAGCAGCGGCTTGCCGATCGCCGACGACAGGAGGGAGTTCGCCTCGATGTAGTCGCTCGCGCGGACCTCGGTCATACGGATGCGGCCAGCGTCGTGAGCGGCGAGCGCCTCATTCCACATCTCGCCGCGCAGGCGCAGCTTGGGATGAGTCGCCGCGAACGGCGTCTTCTGGCTGATCGGTCCATCGACGGGTCCGTAGGCGTACAGGTTGCTCATCACCGTGAGCACCGCGCCGCTGCGCTCGGCCGCCGATAGCAGCGCTGCGGCGAGCGGAGGCCAGTCGGTGAACCACTGGTGGTACTGCGGGCTTGCACAGTTATAGAGCGCCGCCGCGCCATTCGCGAGCGCGGTCAGCCGCTCCGCGTCAGTGGCATCGGCGGCGACCCGCTCGATGGCGGGGTGCTCAGGTCCGCCGCCGCGCCTGCTGATGATGCGGACGTGCTCGCCGCGCTCGGCGAGCAGCACTGCAGTGGCGGATCCAACTGCTCCGGCGCCGACGATGACGTGCTCGGACATTGTTTCTCCTCGTGTCCCTGGTAGCGCCGGTCTTCACGGGTCCGGCAGTCCGTTTCGAGAGCACTGCTCTCGCTTGTAAGCATGAGCCTGCCACAAGACCCGTCACTTTGCAAGAGCACTGCTCTCACTTGTGTGCAATACTCTCTGGCATGGCTGCTAAATCGATCCGAGCCCGCGTCAGAGCGGAGATGATGGCGGAGATCAAGGCCGTCGCGAGAACGCATTTGGCCACAGACGGCGCAAACCTGTCCTTGCGTGCAGTAGCTCGCGATATGGGCATGGTGTCGTCGGCGCTCTACCGCTACTACGCAAGCCGGGATGACCTGCTGACGGCGCTGATCATGGACGCCTACAACGATCTCGGCGAGGCAGTCGAGGCAGCCGACGCGTCGGTCACAGACCGGAGCCAGCTGCGGGCACGCTGGCTGGCCGCGACGCGCGCCGTGCGCGGCTGGGCCCTCGCCAATCCAGCCGAGTACGCATTGGTCTATGGCAGCCCCGTCCCCGGCTACGCGGCGCCGGCGGACACCATCGCCGCAGCCGCGCGAACTCCGGTCGTACTAGCGCGCATCCTCGCTGACGGCTTCGGCTCTGGCCAGCTGACCGAGCCGGCCTACCCGTCCTCGGCTCCGCTCCCGGCGGCCGTACGCGCTGACATGGCCCGCGCGCGCAGCGACATCGCGCCAGGCGTGCCGGATGAGCTCATGCTCGCCGGCATCACTGGCTGGATACAGATGTTCGGCGCCGTCAGCCTGGAGCTGTTCGGCCAGTTCAACAACGTGATCGACGCCCGCAGCGAGTTCTTCGACCAGCAGATGCAGCTCATGGCTGACCTCATGGGCTTGTAATCATGGAGCGCGGCGACCTCGGGACGAGGGGAACAGCGCCAGCTCGAGAGGAGTTCAAGCAAACGGGATCGACGCGGAGGAGTGCGGATGACATCGCAGTGGCGCGATCGGCTCGGCCGGTTTGGGATCTGGCGACCGGCTACCCAGACAACCCCTGATCTCGCGGCGCGCCTCGAACAGCTTGGTTTCGGCGCAGTCTGGCTCGGCGGGTCCCCTAGCGGCGACCTGGCCATCGTCGACCAGCTGCTCGGTGCGACGAGTTCACTCATCGTAGGCACCAGTGTCGTGAACATCTGGAACGACGACGCGGCCACTGTCGCGGCGTCACGCACGAGGATCGAGGCCGCCTATCCCGGCCGGTTCCTGCTCGGCGTCGGCGCAGGTCACCGCGAGGCGACTGCTCACTACGCCAGCCCGTACTCGGCCCTCGCGCGATACGTCGATCAGCTGACTGCCCACCGCGTTCCGTCCGAAGGCATTGTCCTCGCCGCCCTCGGCCCGAGAGTGCTGCGGCTTGCCGCCGAATCTACGGCGGGCGCGATCCCCTATTTGGTGTCGCGTGACCACACCATGGAGGCGCGTGCGATCCTCGGTCCTGACCGGCTCCTAGCGCCGGAGCACAAGGTCGTGCTCGACGCCGATCCCGAGCGAGCGCGCGCGCTCGGCCGCAGGCGGGTCAGCAATCCCTATCTCCACCTGCTCAACTACACCTCGAGCCTGCGGCGTCTCGGCTTCACCGACGAGGACTTCGCCGACGGGGGCAGCGACCGCCTGATCGACGCGCTCGTCGCGCATGGCACTGCCGCGCAGGTCGCTACCGAGCTCGGCGCGCACCTGCACACCGGCGCTGATCACGTCTGCATCCAGCTGCTGACCGACGGCGACACAGATCCGCTGCCCGGGTACGCCGAGCTGGCGCGCGCGCTCGGGCTCCCGAGGTAACGGGCACCGGTGACTCGCGACTGGATTCGCTGGCACGACGCCTATGACGATCCGACGTCAGGGCTGAGCACCCGCCTGGCACTGGTTCAGGGGCACTTGTCAGTCGCTCTTGCTGCGGTGCCTGACGGGCCAATCAAGCTCGTTAGCCTCTGCGCCGGACAGGGCCGCGACGTGATCGGCGTGCTGCCCGGTCATCCCCGCCGTCACGATGTCACGGCGCTGCTCGTCGAGCTCGACCCGGCGAACGCAAAGATTGCAGCCGACCGCGCCGCCGCTGCAGGCCTAGCTGACCTGACGGTGCGGGTAGCCGACGCCGGGATGGTCGGCGCGTACGCCGACGCCCTGCCAGCCGACGTGCTGCTGCTCTGCGGGATCTTCGGCAATATCAGTGACGAGGACATCCGCCTGACCGCGACCGCGGCAGCCGAGATGTGCGCACCGGGCGGCACCGTGATCTGGACGCGCCACCGGCGGCCGCCGGACCTGACCGGTCAGATCCGGAACTGGTTCACGGAGGCGGGCTTCCACGAGGTGGCGTTCGACCGCCCGGCCACAGCACAGATGACCGGAGTCGGCGTGCACCGACGCCCGGCCGCCACCCCGGATCACCTCCCGGACGGCGGGCCGGACGCCGTCTCCGCTGCGCAGCTGCCGGACAACCGGCTCTTCACGTTCCGGTCAGAGCGCTAGCAGGCCGGCAACTCCCCGGCCGCGGTCCCTCTCCCGAAATACAACGCTCTGCCGTGCTGTGTCGTCCTAGCGGGTGTCAGTACTAAAGCAAAGGAGATTTCCCATGAAGCTGACACCTCGCCGCGTGCGGCGCGGCATTGCCGCTGCCGCCATTGCCAGCACCGCCGTCTTGCTTCCAGCTATCGCGCTTGCGTCCCCCGGCAACAGCGCCTCCCGCGCCAGCAGCGCCTCGTCCGCCAGCAGCGCCTCGTCCGCCAGCAGCGCAGCCCCGGCCGCCGCGCATCGTTGCTATGCCTCCGAACTGACCGTCTGGCTTGGCTCGCCCGGCGACGGCACGGCGGGCGCCACGTACTACGACCTGGAGATCTCGAACACCTCCAGGGCGACGTGCACGCTGTACGGATACCCGGGCGTGTCGGCGGACAACGGCGGCAGGCGACTGGGCAGTGCGGCGGGCCGGGACCATATGCGGCCGTCGACCCTCTTGACGCTGCGGCCAGGTGGCACAGCGCATGCGTTCCTGGAGATCACTGAGGTTGGGAACTACTCGCCCTCAGCGTGCAAGCCGGTCAACGCCCACTTGCTGCGCGTGTACGCACCGGGTGACTACAACTCGCTGAACATGCCGTTCCAGGGCTCGTTCGGGGCATGCAGCCGCCGCGGGCCGGTGTACCTGCACGTGACCGCCATGATTGCCGGCACCGGGATCCCTGGCTACGTCAGCTGACCTAACCCGTGGGGTGCGGAGCCACTGGGGCCTTGGCGAGCCCGGCAGCTCCGCACCCCACACAGGTCAGACGGCTAGCACCGCGCGGAACTCGGCTGCGAGCGCCGCGATGACGTCGCGCAGCCGGGACACGTCCGGCCCGGCTGCCAGCAGCGACCGGGACGCGCTCGGCATGACCCGGTCCGGGCAGGCAGCGAACACCGTGGCCACGTCCGCCGGGGTCGCGCCCTGCGCGCCGACGCCGGGAGCGAGGAACAGGCATTGTGGCGCCGCAAGGTCGAGCTCTGGCTCCATGTGCGTCGGCCCGATCACCGCGCCGACCGGACCAAGCTCGCCGGGCGCCAGCCGGGCGTTGAGGGAGCCGATCTCCAGCAGCAGCTCCGCCTCGACGGTGCGCACGGTCCGGCCGGCACGCGCGGTCCGGCCAGTAAGCCCAGTCCGCTCGGCACCGGCGTCGTCAGACGTGACCGGCGCCCCCGGCAACGGCGCGGCCGCCGCCAGCGCCGCCTGAACGGCTCGGCCCTCGGGATTCGACGAGCGCGTCACGACGAGCAGGCAGCTGCCCGACTCTGCCGCCCTGGCAACAAACGCTCCCATCGCCCCCAGGCCCAGGTAGGGATGGACGGTGATCGCGTCGGCGGCGAGCGGCGCGCCCTTGCCCAGGTACGCCTCGGCGTAGGCGTCGTTCGTCGACCCGACGTCGCCGCGCTTGACATCGAGGATGACGAGCAGCCCGGCGCCGCGGGCACCTGCGATCAGCCGGTCGAGTGTGCGGATGCCACGCCAGCCGTGCCGTTCGAAGAACGCCGACTGCGGCTTGACCAGCCCGACCGTCCCGGCCGCGGCCGCCAGCACAATGTCGGCGAACCGGTCGAGCCCGTCCGCGCTATCGCCAAGCCCCCAGCTCTCCAGCAGGGCGGCAGAGGGGTCCAGGCCGAACACCAGCGGCCCATGAGCCGACCGGGCAGCCGCGAACCGGCGTGCAAAGGCTTCCGGCATGGCGCCATCTTCGCATAGCTGGGAACGTGGCCGTCTGGCGCGAATCGCGCTCAGCGCTCGCGGACGTCCGCCGCAGCCTCGCGGGCCCGTTCAGCGGACAGCTGTCGCTCGCGCTCGTTGCTGGTCAGCTCGGCGGCACGCTCGAATTCGGCTCGCGCTTCGTCGATCCGGCCGAGCTTGCGCAGCAGATCGCCGCGAACGCTCGGCAGCAGGTGATAGGCCTGGAGGGCTGGTTCGGCCGCGAACTGATCGACGAGATCAAGTCCGGCCTGCGGACCGTATGCCATTGACACCGCCACGGCGCGGTTGAGCTCGACGATCGGCGACGGCATGACCTCGGCGAGTACGCCGTAGAGCGCGACGATGCGCGGCCAGTCCGTCTCGTCAGGCCGGAACGCGCGAGCGTGGCACGCAGCGATAGCCGCCTGAAGCACATACGGACCCCGTTCCCCGCCTAGGTTTTGGGCTTTTTCCAAGGCGGCCAGCCCGCGGTTGATCAGCAGTCGATCCCAGCGAGTCCGATCCTGGTCCAGCAGGAGGACGGGTGCGCCCGCCGAGTCCGTGCGCGCCGGGATCCTGGACGCCTGGATCTCCAGCAGGGCAGCCAGGCCGTGTACTTCCGGCTCGGTGGGAGCGAGCTGGGCAAGGATGCGGGCAAGGCGGACCGCCTCGGCACACAGCGCCGGGCGCATCCAGTCGTCGCCCGCGGTCGCCGAGTAGCCCTCGTTGAAGATCAGGTAGATCACCTCGAGTACCGACGACAACCGCGCGGGGCGCTCGCTCGTATCGGGCACCTCGAACGGGACGCCCGCCTGAGCCAGCGTCTTCTTCGCCCGCACTATGCGCTGGGCGATCGTCGGCTCCGAGACAAGGTAGCCGCGCGCTATCTCGGCCGTCGTCAGGCCTCCGAGCAGGCGGAGTGTCAGCGCGACCCTTGCCGGGAGGCTGAGCACCGGGTGACAGGCCGTGAAGATCAGGCGCAGCAGGTCATCATCGATGTCGTCGGCGAATGCCTGGTCGAAATCCGGGAGCACGCTCTCCCCCTCGACTGCCAGCAGGCGAGCGATCTGGGCGTACTTTTTCTCCAGCTCGGCGTTGCGGCGGAAGAAGTCGATCGCGCGTCGCTTGGCCACGGTCATGAGCCACGCGCCGGGGTTGCGCGGGACGCCCTCGGCCGGCCACTGCTCAAGGGCCGCTACGACCGCGTCCTGGGCGAGATCCTCGGCCAGCCCGATGTCGCCGGTGTAGCGGGCGAGACCGGCGATCAGGCGGGCGGATTCGAGCCGGATGACCGTCTCGATCGCTGCCTGCGTCCTGGCGTCCGTCACGACATCCGATCACACCACCGGCCTGGCTCGGCAAACCGGGGGACGCTGCAATGAGGGTGCCAGCGAACGGCGACGGGGACCGGTCGGGCTGCGCGCCCGCCGGTCCCCGCTGGCGCCGGCTCATCGGCGGCCCTAGTCGAGGACTTGCCTGATGGTGCTCTCGCCCTCGCCGACGATGGTCAGGAACCGCTTCGTCCACTCGATGGCCTCGTCGATGTCCCTCGTCTCCATCAGGGCCCAGCCGCCGACCAGCTCCTTGGCCTCGGCGAACGGCCCGTCCAGAACGGTGAATTCGCCGTCGTGGTACTTGATCTTGACGCCCTGGTCGGGCGGCACCAGGCCGCCGGTGGCCAGTACCACGCCGGCCTTCGTGGCTTCCTCGACGAAAGCGCCCATACGCTCGTACATCTCCTGATTGGGCGGGCCAACCGGGGTGTTGGGGTCGCCGAGGGTGTATCCGAAGAACTTCATGGTGTTTCCCTTTCCGTCGCGGCCTCGGCGGGTGCCGGCAGCCTGTTTCACCAGAGCGTCGAACGCGAACGCCTCGGATCGACATGACCCGCGAGGGATTTTCTCGAAGGTCCTCCGTCCTGAGGCCGTTAGTCTGTAGCCGCCGCCGTCGGTCGAGTCCAGACTGGCCGAAGCCGCCGGCGTATTTGCAGCACCGCATATTTTGGGCAGATGGCGCCGGTCGGCGCCAGCGGGACCTAGGAGGACGGCGATCGCGATGACGAGATTCTTCAGGCGCAGGCAGCTCTGGAGCAGGCCCGTGGCCGGCGTCGCCGCGATCGCTACCTGCGCCGGGCTCGGAATCGCAATGTCGGCAGGATCCGCGGGAGCTGCGCGGACCCAGGCCGCGACGACGACATCAGCCACCAGCCCGGCAGCTGTGACCGGGTTCTGGAACGGCACCGATAGCAACAACATGGCCATCCCCGGCGCGGCGCCGTACCACACGCCCGCCATCGGCGGGTACTACGGCGGGTACATCGGGATGATCGGGAACTGGGCCGTATACCAGCACTGCAGCGGCACCAAGGTCGTGTGGTCGACCACTGACAGCAATGACGCCCGCACGAACCTGCTGACATATAGCAAGGGCATCGGCGTCGGGGTCTACTGGTTCATGGGCGGCCCCGGCGTGGATCCGCACTACAACGGCACGACCCATGAGGCCGCGGTCTGGGGCGATGCCCAGGCGGCCTATGTGTATAGCCACCTGCAAACAGGGGTCCCCAAGCCGAATTACCCGGTCGTCTTCATGGACGTCGAACTGCCTGGCCACGCGCCTAGCTACACCCCGGCGCCTGACAACGGCTGGAACTCCGTGTACACGTCGGCGTGCAGCGGCAAGGTCAAGAGCAGCTACGTCCCGGCGAGCGTCGACCGGGCCGAATTCAACGCCTTCGCCAACTGGCTGACGTCTCACTCGGCATACAAGGTCGGCGTCTACTCGGCACCGAGCATCTGGGCGTCGATCTTCGGCACTGGCAGCAGCGCCTCGATCCCCAACACTTACGAGTGGACCTACACAGCCGATACCAGCAGCCTGAGCCACCACCCGAGCGGCTGGTGCCTGTCGGGCACGAGCACGTGCGCGCAGTTCTTCGGCGGCGTGACCAGCGGGTCGAAGTACGCGCTCATGTGGCAGTGGTCGGGCGGCGGCGGCACGTATAACGGCTACGGCGACTTCGACCAGATCGACGCGAGCCGCACCCCGTAGCGGTACGTAGCGATGTGGCACTCCAAGACAAAGATCATCGCGGCGGCCGTCGCGGTTACGGCCGTCGCGGCGATCGCGTCTATCGGCACGATGATCGCGGTCCTGGCCGCCAACCCGGCTGCGCCGCAGGCCCTGTCGACTCCGAGGCCGACGGCAACGCCCGCCCAGGTCCCGGTTGTCCAGCCGCTGGTGTCGCCATTCACCGGTGAGCCGGTGAGGTCGCTCGGCGGCGTCCTCGCGGTCAAGATCGACAATATCGTCTTTGCCCGGCCGCAGACCGGGCTGACGGACGCCGACATCGTCTATGTGCTGCCGGTGGAGGGTGGTCTCACCCGGTTCCTGGCGATCTTCTCGTCACACTTCCCGCCCGTCATCGGACCGGTGCGCAGCGCCAGGAAGGACGACCTCGAACTGCTGGGGCAGTTCGGCCGTCCGGCCTTCGCCTATTCAGGCGCTCAGGGACAGCTGCTGCCTGTCGTGGAGCACTCCCGCATCGTCGATCTGTATGCCGGCCTGGTGAGTGGCTACTACCGCAATTACGGGCGGATCGCGCCCTACAACTTGTATGCGACCACGCGCGTGCTGCTGTCGGAGGCCAAGGGGGGCAGCACGGCGCACAGCATCGGATTCAGGTTCGGCCCGGCGCCAGCAGGCGGCAAGGTTACGACCTCGTATTCAGTGACATACCCAGCCTCGAAGTTCACGTTTACCTGGTCCGCGGCGAGAGGTCGCTGGCTGGTCACGATGGATGGCAGGCCGGCTACGACCACCGACGGCGGTCGGCTGGCCCCTGCCACCGTCATCATGCAGCGCACGACTGTCCGCAAGTCGGGATACCTGGAGTACGGCGTTCCGCCTCCGTACGCCGAGACGGTGGGCCATGGGACTGCGGTGGTGCTGCGCGACGGGAAGGCCTACGACGTCCGCTGGTCCAGGCCGACCTTCAACGGGGGAACGACGTACACCACCATGTCGGGCCAGCGAATGACCTTCACGCCGGGGCAAGTCTGGATCGTCCTGGTCGGCAACCGCGCCATCGAGGCAGGTTAGCCGGGGCCAGGCGGAGCAGCATCTTGGCTGCCCCCGCGGGCATAATCTGCGGTGTGGCCAATCTTGTGATCAACGACGACTCTGTGACGCTTCAGCTGTCCCTCGGGGAGAGGGCGGAGGCGCTGCACGGCGACCTGACGCTGCCGCGCAGCGCGATTATCGCGGTACGCGTCGTCTCCAGCGGGATGGACGAAGTGCACGGCTTCAAGCTGGTGGGCTCCGGCATCCCCGGCGTGACAATGGTCGGCAGCTTCAAGGGCGGGGAGGGCAGCACGTTCGCCCTCTGCCATGGCAACGGGCCCGGAATCGTGCTCGACCTCACGGGCCAGCACTACGACCGCATCGTTCTGACGATCGACAACCCAGAACAGTTCGCAGCCGAGCTCGCCTAGCCGTCGCTCGCCTAGCCGTCGCCCGCTCCTACCTTGCCGAGGCGGGCCAGAGAGTCATGCGCCTCCGCCATGATCCGCTCGATGAGCTCAGCGCACGACGGCACGTCGTCGATCAGCCCGACCACCTGGCCCGCCGCCATCACGCCAAGGTCGGGCCTCCCGTCCACCATCGCGGCCTTCAGCAACATCGGGGTGTTCGCCGCCATCAGGACCTGGCTCCAGCTCATTTCCGTGCCGCGCCGCATCGCCTGGCCTTGCCTGATCAACTCTGCCCAGCTGAGTCCGGACAGCTTGCGGAATCCAGCCGCGTTCCGCGCCGCACGCATGACGCCGGTCAGCTGACCGGACCGCTCCAGGCCCTCGATCAGGGGCGTGCGCAGCACCCGGTGCGGCACGCCGTCTACCCGCGTCGTCACCACGGTGTCGGTCAGCGTCTTGCCGAGGTAGACCTGCTTGACTTGATCGGCGACCGGACTATCGGTCGTGAGCAGGAACCGGGTGCCCATCGCGATTCCCTCGGCCCCGTACGCCAGCGCCGCGACGAGACCGCGGCCGTCGAAGAAGCCGCCGGCCGCCACGACCGGGATGTCCACGGCCGAGACGACCTGCGGGAGCAGCAGGCTCGTCGGGATCGGCCCAGTGTGCCCGCCGCCCTCGCCGCCCTGCACGATGACCGCGTCTGCGCCCCACTGCGCGACCTTCTCGGCATGCCGTCGGGCACCAACCGACGGGATCACGATCACTCCGGCGTCCTTCAGCCGCCTGATCATGTCCTGCCTGGGTGCCAGCGCGAATGACGCTACGCGCACGCCCGCGCTGATCATCAGCTCGATCCGTTCGGCCGCATCGGGCGCGTCGGCGCGGAGGTTCACGCCGAACGGAGCGTCGGTGCGCTCCCTGACCGCGGTGAGCGCCGTCCGCAGCGCGTCGAGCGTCATGGTGGCCGAGCCGATGATGCCGAGGCCGCCGGCCGCCGACGTCGCCGACGCGAGCCGGGCTCCAGCGACGAAGCCCATCCCCGTCTGCACGATCGGGTACCGGATGCCTGTGAGGTCAGTCAGCCGCGTACGGATCGGGGCGGCGCCGGCCGTCACGCCAGCTCCTCGTCGCGCCGACCGCCGGTGTCCAGGTGCTCCCGGATGAGCGTGACCTCGGCCGCCGTCGGCCGCCGCGTGTGCGGCACCTGGTACGGCGCCGCCAGCAGGAAGCCGGTGGCCTCGGCCACGTCGGAGACCGAGACGCCTGGATGCACCGACCGCAGCCTCATGGAGTGCTCGGGCCCGCCGAAGTCGAGGACGGCCAGGTTCGTCACCACGCGGCGCAGCTCGTGGAATCCGGCAGTCCGGCCAGACAGTCCTTTCGCCCGGTCGTAGCCGACTCCGCTGGCCATGTCGACCTGGTCGACAAACACCCGGCGCGAGTGCTTAGGCACCCAGTAGCTCACCGGATGATTCACCGTGTTGCCAGGCGCGCCGCGGACACCGAGGAGCTGCGCTTTCGGCCGCGCCCAGTCCCCGATGCAGGAGATGTTCTGGTTGCCGAACTGGTCGAGCTGGGCCGCGCCCATCATCACGTGCCGCTGGCCGGCCGCCAGCATCGTGAACACTTCGCGAAACGGCAGCCACCCCTCTGCGACCCGCTCGCTCGCATCGTCGCCCGCGGCGGGCCGCAGGAGCGTGGCCTCGCCGTCGGTGAGCAGCAAGTCCGGCTCGAAGGTGAGCTGGGCGAGCCGGGCGCCCAGGGTCGGGATGACACCCATCGGGCTCGCGAGTATCGCACCGTCACCGCGCCACGCCTCCGCACACGCGACCACGCAGATCTCGGCCAGCGTGGGCTCACCGCCCGCGCCGGTCATGGCCGGGCCTCAGCGGCGGCCTCGCCCGGGGCCTCAGCGTCGGCGAAGCCCGAGGTCTCAGCGTCGGCCTCACCCGAGGCTTCCGTGCGAGCTTCAGCCTGCTCGGCCGCAAACCTGGCGACCGCCGCCTGGTAATCCGGCTCGTCGCCAGCGAGGAACTCGGCCGCAAACTTCGCCCACGCTTCCTGGCTCGCGGCTGACCGCGCGTACAGCGCCTGGAATGCCTCGTCCCGCCCGTAGTCCGGCACGCAGCTGGTGAAGTGCGCGCCGTTCGGCGTCTCGACCACCCCGGTGACCATTGCCCGGTTGATGAGCAGGCTCTGCGGCGGTCCGCTCGCGAGTAGCTCCGCGGTCGGGACGATCCGCTCACACGACATGTAGGCACGCCTGGCGGCAAGACAATAGAGGTTGTCGAAGTACGGGTCGGGCCCGAGGTACTGACCGTTGCCGCGAGCGTCGGCGCGGTTCATGTGGATCAGCGCGGCGTCCAGCGGGCGCGCCGGCACCGCGACGAACTCCTCGCCGTCGGCGTACGGCGACCGGATTGTCCGCAGCTCGGGATTGACGCGGAGCACGTCGGAGCCGAGCCCGGCCCGCATCGGCAGGAACGGCAGCCGGTGCGCCGCGGCAAGCAGCGACCAGTGCAGCATGCCCTCGTCGAGCTCGGTGAGCCTGATCGAGCCGGTCTGCCGGGCCAGCCGGAAGTGCGGCTCGAGCGGGATGGAGTCCAGGGACACGAATCCGGTCACGACCCGCCGGACCTTGCCTGCCGCCACAAGCAGCCCGACGTCAGGGCCGCCGTAGCTGACGATCTCCAGATTTGTCAGATCCGATGCGGCGAGCGCCCGGACCAGCGCCATGGGCTTGCGCCGCGAGCCCCAGCCGCCGATCCCTATCGTCATGCCGGACCGCAGTTCGCCGATGACCTGTGCGACCGTCATGATCGCCTCGGTCCTGCCGTCGGCGTCAGCCACTACGCGGTCCGTCGACAAAAGACTGGCGGGCCCGGTCGGAGATCCCCGTCAGGTTCAGCTCGAACGTGAACCCCTGCTCGTACCGGTACGAGCGACGCATGTCGACCGGCTCGATGCCATTAAGTGACTGCTTCGCCAGCCTGATGATCTCGCCGTCCTTGGCCGCTACCTTGGCAGCGAACTCGCGGGCGGTCGCCCGCAGCTCGGCCGCGGGCACCACGTCGAGCACAGTGCCGTACCTCTTCAGTTCCAGCGCGGGAACGGGGTCGCACGTGTACACCATCGCTCGCATCAGCTGCTGCGGAACGAGCCGAGACAGGTGCGTCGCCGCACCGAGCGCACCCCGGTCGACCTCGGGCAGCCCGAAGGTCGCGTCGTCTGCGGCGATGACGATGTCCGCGCTGCCCGCCAGCCCGACGCCGCCGCCGAGGCAGAACCCCTGGACCGCGGCGATCACCGGCACCGCGCACTCGTAGACGGCCGCGAAGGCCGCGTAGCAGCCGCGGTTCGCGCCGATCAGCGCGTCGTGTCCTGACGACCGCTGCATCTCCTTGATGTCGACGCCCGCGCAGAAGCCGCGCCCATCGGCCGCGAGGATCACGGCGCGCACGGCGGGATCCTGACCAGCCTTCGAGATCGCTTCCGCCAGGTCGAACCAGCCCTGCACCGGCAGGGCATTAACGGGCGGATAGTCGATCACGACCTCCGCGACGCCGTCGCTGGTGTGCGTCTCGATGCCCATGAGGGATACCCCGCTCGCACGTTGACCTAGCGTTTGCTTGGGCAGCGTAACACGGCCGTCATGCGACCAGCCGTGGAAGCGAAACGCCTGCTTACCAGGTCAGTGGGCATGCGCTTGTAACTCCTCCAGCGCGGGCGGGCACGAAGCGAGCCGACGCCGATGGCAGGATCGCTAGGTAAGTGACGGCCATTCTCTAGCCCATGATGAGCGGGCTGTCCAAACTTGGCACCATGCACAGCAGAGTCTCGAAATAGCGCGCGGTGCGCATCACCCTCACCGTTCTCATCGACGCCCCTGCCGCCGCGGTCTGGGCAAGCGTCAGCGACCTCGCCTCGCACGCCGACTGGATGCAGGACGTCGTCGCGATCCGATTCGCGACGAAAGGGAAGTCGGGGACCGGCGTGGTTATGGACTGCGACATCAAGATCGGGCCGGTCCGGCTGACTGATCGCCTGGTGGTGACCGAGTGGCACGACGGGCGTGTGATCGAGATTCGGCACGAGGGGCCGATCGCCGGGACCGGGCGCTTCGTGCTAGCTCTGGCAGGTCCGGACAAGACCGTGTTCACCTGGACTGAGGACCTGCGCTTCCCCTGGTGGCTAGGGGGATCAGTGGCCGCCGTCGCGGCGCGGCCGGTGCTCGCCTGGACCTGGCGCCGAAGTCTGGCTGCGCTGCGATCACTGATCGAGACCCGGCAGCCGCCGGCCGGTACTAGCGGCTGAGATTGCCAGGCCACGTGAAGTTCTGCGGTGCCGCTTGAGTCCCGAGCACTGGCCGCGGTCAGGTTGTGAGAGACCACCGGGAGCCGTCGGCGCCATCAGCGACCTGGACGCCGCAAGCAAGGAGCGCGGCGCGGATCTCGTCTGATTCGGCGTAACGGCCCTGCTCACGCAGCGCAGACCGCAGTCCCACTAGCGGCTCGACGGCGGGTCGCAGCTTGTCGAGCGGGTCGCGCATGCCCTCGCTGACGAACTCGTCGAGCCTCCCGATCATGCCACGCAGTACGGCTCGCGCCTGCTCAGTGCCCTGATCCTCGTCGGTGTCGGCGATCCACGCGTGCACTGCGTACTCAAGGTCCAGGATGATCATGATCAGCCCCTTCCCGTCGCGATCGGCGAGCGCAGCTTCGAACTGGCGCTCCGCGCGCTCGACGACGTCGGTCAGCGGCAGCAGCGAGTCGATCTCGGTCTGGCCGGGGTCGGGGGCTGGCGGCGCAGCCGTCGTCACGGTCAGGGCGCCGGTCCGGATCGTCGCGCGCAGCTCAGCTATCGGCAGTACGGCGGGTGCTGGCAGCACGGTGGATGCGCCGTTCTTGCGGATCGTGAGACCGCCACGGCCGCGCACCTCAGCAGTGTCCGCGACTAGGTCGAAGATGACGGCAGTGTGCTCGTCGATGCCCAGCACTGCTGCGTCGGCCGGAAGCTCACGCTCCATCACGGCGAGGCGCCGCTCACCCAGGTAGCAAAAGCGCGTGTCGTGCGTGCCGCCTTCGGCATTGTCGTAGTGCGGGATCAGCGCGACACGCAGGTCGGCCGCCGCGAGCAGGTCGAGGCCGGGAAGCCAGTGCGGCGGCTCGCCGACCTTGTAGATCTCATAGACCGGTACTGCGGCCAGACCTGCCGTGGCAGCTGCAGCGGAGGCCAGCACTGTCACTCCGGTCCCGCTCGCGATGCGCTCGCGCAGCGCCTGACCAAGCGGGCGGTCACGCCAGCGACCGAGCGCGTAGGAGGGACTGCCAGGGCCCGCGAAGACCCAGTCGGCCAAGCGCACCCTGGCGGCGTCGCTACTTCTCGCGGTCTCCGCGGTACCTGCGGAGACGACGGACTCGACGGCTGCCGCCCCGTCCGGGCTCGTCAGGACATTCACGTCTAGCCCGACGCTGGTGGCGAAGTACGAGATGGCGCGGCTCGAAATGTCCGCGGCGTTCTCCTGGAACGCGTAGGGAGCGTCCAGCAAAAGGGCGTCCAGCTGGCCGCTGCCAAGCCGGTCAACGATTGCCTTGTGGATGGTGACCATCGTCGGGCTGGTCTCGCCGGAGCCCATGATGGCGAGGATCCGGCAGTCTGGCTTCATCGGCCACCTCGTCCCGTGAAAATGCGGACGCTGGCCGCACGGCCGCGCACGCTGCACCGGCCCGCTCGCCGCGATCAGCCCGGCGCTCCTGAGCAGATGCTGCAGCTGCCGGCAGGCGCACCGGTCAGCACGCGCAACGCAGGCTCCGCGGCGCAGATCTCGGCTGCTTCTTCCTCGGCTAGCCTAGCGGTGTCTGCCATGGCGGCGGAGAGCACGATCCGACGTGGTCCGCTGCCGGGTGCCAGCCGCGCCACCTCGCCGGCGGCCAGGTCGTCCGCGCCGCGGGGCCGGCAGCAGTTGGCAGCCGCCAGGCAAGGCGAGAACACTGAGTCCAACGCCCAAGCTTGACGATTTGAGCGGAGAGCCGCATGCGGTTCGTGTTCAGCCCGCCAGCGGGCGAAGTGGCCGGCCTGCTGACCCTGCCATGGACGCAGCCGCTGGAGAGCTGGCACGACGAGCGGCTGGTGGAGATCCGCCAGCGCGGCATCTCGCGGCACGTGGTCAGGTTCGTGGCGGATAGCGACGGGCTATACGCGCTCAAGTCGATCAGCGAGACCCTGGCTCGGCGCGAGTACCGGCTGCTGCGCTCGCTCGCCGACCTCGCCATTCCGGCCGTGGAGGTGGTCGGCATCGTCGTCGACCGCGGTCGCGACGAGGACGCGATCCTGGTGACGCGGTTCCTTGAGTACTCCAGTACCTACCGGGCGCTGTTCTCCAGCCGCCGCGGCGGCCTGCCGACCGACAGCTTGCTCGACTCCCTCGTTGAGCTGCTCGTCAGGCTGCACCTGTCCGGCTTCTTCTGGGGCGACTGTTCGCTCTCAAACGCACTGTTCCGCGCCGACGCCGGGACCTATCAGGCCTACCTGGTCGACGCGGAGACGAGCGAGAAGCACGCGACGCTGACCGACGGCCAGCGCGGCTTCGACCTCGAACTGGCGGCCGAGCGGGTATGCGGTGAGCTGATGGATCTGCAGGCTGGGGACCTGCTGCCGGACGACGTCGACCCCATCGAAGTCAGCGAGGACCTCGTGCGCCGATACCAGGGCTTGTGGGAGGAGCTGAACCACGAGGAGCTGTTCAAGCCCGAGGACCAGCGGCACCGGATTGCCAAGCGGCTGCGGCGGCTGAACGAGCTTGGCTATGACGCGGACGAGGTCGAGCTGATCGACGGAGCCGATGGCACGCGGCTGCGGGTGCGCACCAAGGTCGCCGAGTCCGGCCAGAGCAGCCGCCAGCTATTCCGGCAGACCGGAATCAGCGCCGAGGAGCACCAGGCGCGCAGGCTGCTGAACGACATCGCCAGCTTCCACGCCTACAAGGAGCAGAAGCTCGGACAGCCAGTGCCGGAGATAGTGGCCGCGCACCGCTGGCTGGAAGAGGTCTACGACCCGGTCATCGCGGCCATCCCGGCGCAATTGCGCGGGCGGCTGGCGCCGCCCGAGATCTTCCACGAGATCCTGGAGCACCGGTGGTACATGTCCGAGGCGGCCGGCCGGGACGTCGGCACGACCGCCGCGGCGCGCTCCTACTTCGACACCGTGCTGCCCGCAGTACCGCAGCCGCTCAGCACGCGCGCAGACGCCGACGCGGCCGGACTGGACGCGGCACCGGATATGGCCGATGATGTCGCAGCCGCCGACCTGGCCGCCGGCGATTGACGGGCGGTACCTTGCCTTGCTGGTCGCCTAGCATGAGCCGCATGCGTGCGGAGCGTGGCCAGCCAGCGGAGACGGGCGTCATGCCGCCTGGCCTGGCAGTCGTGATCACGGGCGGCACCCGGGGCATCGGGGCCGAACTGGCCGCAGCGTTCCTGAGGGCCGGCAGCCACGTCCTCGTCTGCGGCCGGACAACGCCCGCAGACGGGGCCGCGCTACCGTCGGCCGAAGGCCGGACCGCGGTCTTCTGCGAGGCGGACGTTCGCGACCCGGAGCAGGCCAGGCGCCTCATCCGCACCGCGCACGCTGAGTTCGGCCGGGTCGACGTGGTTATCAGCAATGCAGGCGGCTCACCCGAGGCGGCGGCGGCCACCGCGTCACCGCGTTTCCATCAAAAAATCATCGAGCTGAACCTCATCGCGCCGCTACACGTGGCGCAGAGCGCCAACGAGATCATGCAGGAACAAGAAGGCGGCGGCACGATCATCATGATCGGCAGCGTGAGCGGTAACCGGCCGTCGCCGGGCACAGCCGCGTACGGAGCCGCCAAGGCCGGGCTGCACCACCTGGTCACAAGCCTCGCCATCGAGTGGGCGCCCCAGGTACGCGTGAACTGTGTGGCACCGGGTTTCGTAGAGACCGACGGAGCGTCAGGTCATTACGGTGACGCCGACAGCGCCGACGCGGTCCGCCGGACTGTGCCGCTCCAGCGCATGGCGACGCCAGCCGATGTCGCGGGCGCGTGCTTGTTCCTCGCCTCGCCACAGGCCGCGTACATCAGCGGCGCCACGCTGCTGGTGCACGGCGGCGGCGAGCCGCCTGGCTTCCTCGCTGCGGCGCGCGGATCTGCATAAGCCGACGGCTCCCTGCTTCACTGCCGGGCTCCAGCTTCAACCTCGGGGCGCAGCTTCCACGTCTGTCGGGCCGCTGCTTCACTGTCGGGCTGTAGCTTCCACGTCTGTCGGGCCGCTGCTTCACTGCCGGGCCGCTGTCCTATACCCCTCCGGCCGCTTGCCGGTATACCCTCCGAGGAAATAGAACACGTTCCACTTGAGGGGCACACGATGGTCGCTTCGATCAAGACGCACCGTGATGAAGTCGGGCTCACCGACGGCCAGCTGCTGGTCGACGGATCCTGGGGAGATGGCTCGTCGGAGCAGGCCTGGACTCACCGTCATCCGGCGACCGGCGAGGATGTCGCCTCGTTCCCGGTCGCCAGTCCGGCCGATGTGGACCAGGCGGTCCGTGCCGCGCGGACAGCCTTCGACAGCGGCACCTGGCCGCGGGCCCGCGCCAACGAGAAGATCCGGGTGCTGCGCAAGATCGGCGATCTCGTGCGTGAGCACGGCGACGAGCTGCTGGCGCTGCAGGCACTGGACAATAGCGTGCCGCTCAGCTTCGGCGCCGTGTACGGGATGTCGCCGGCGTTCGTCGCGGACGTCTTCGACCATCATGCCGGCTGGGTCGACAAGCTCGGCGGCGAGACACTCCCGCCCTACCAGGGCGGCGATCACCTCGCGATGACGCTCCGCGAGCCGATCGGCGTGGTCGCGGCCATCGTGCCGTGGAATGCGCCGCTACTCCTTACCGCGCAGAAACTCGCCCCCGCGCTCGCGGCGGGCTGCACCGTCGTGCTCAAGCCGTCCGAGTACGCGACGTTCGCGGTACTGCGGCTTGTCCGCCTGATCGAGGAGGCGGGGCTGCCGGCCGGCGTGCTCAACGTGGTCACCGGCCCAGGCGACCCAACTGGCGACGCGCTGATCAACCACCCGATGGTGGACAAGATCTCCTTCACCGGCAGCCGGGCCGTTGGGCGGAAGATCATCGAGGCGTCGGCGAGCACCTTCAAGCGGGTCAGCCTGGAGCTCGGCGGGAAGAGCCCGGCACTGGTGTTCGCCGACGGGGATGCCGGCACCGCCGCCGCGATCACGATGGGCACCGTGACGCTCGGCCTGTCCGGACAGGTTTGCCTGGCGCAGACCAGGGCCCTGGTGCACCGCGACAAGGTCGACGAGTTCCTTGGCATGGCCGAGATGATCGCCGGGATGGTGAGCTACGGCAATCCGTTCGACCCGGCCGTCACGGCGTCACCGCTGATCAATACCCGCCAGCTCGACCGCGTCATCGGCCTCATCGGCAAGGGCCAGGAGGAAGGCGCTCGGCTGGTCTGCGGCGGCACGCGAGGTGACGGCGACCTAGCGGCAGGCAACTTCGTGGCGCCGACACTGTTCACCGATGTGGACAACGACATGACCATCGCCCGCGAGGAGATCTTCGGGCCCGTTCTGTCGGTCATGCCGTTCACCGACGAAGACGAGGCCATCAAGATTGCCAACACCACCGAGTACGGCCTGGCAGCGACGGTCTGGACGGCTGACATCAAGCGCGCGCTGCGGATGACCAGGGCGCTGCGTGCTGGCACCGTCGGCATCAACGGCTACGCACTAGAGCCGCACGCGCCGTTCGGCGGGTATCAGCAGTCTGGCATCGGCCGGGAAGGCGGCCGCACGGCTATCGAGTCCTATACCGAGGTTAAGACGGTGTTCATCCCGACTACGGACGAGATGATGTAGAGACCCTGCGGCGCATAGCGCCACGCTCGACGGCCCGCCACGGCGGCTGGTCAGGGTCTGCCCCGTCGGCTCTCGCGTGCTTCATGGGTTCCTCGGCCGCAAACTATGGCAAACCCGGACTCAAGATCGCCCGAAACCATGAAAGGCGGATTCAAGAGACCGTCGCAACGCCCCGATGGAGAGGGTTGCGGCCGGTGAAGGTGAAGGATGGGCGTCGGCCGGCGCCGCCAGCGCTGCAGGTGCGGTTCTGGGAGGGCGTGCGGCCGGGGTTGGGCATTCAGGAGGCGGCGGCGCGCGCCGGGTGCATCACGTCATGGGGTATCGGTGGTTCCGGCAGGCGCGCGGGGTGAAGTCTAACGGGCCGGCGCGGCGGGCGGCCGGTACCTGTCGCTGGCCGAGCGGGACGAGATCGCGGTCGGGCTGGCGGCCCGCGAGTCGCCGCGGGCGAAAGCGGCGCGGTTAGCCGGGCGCCGTCGACGATCTTCCCTGAACCGCCAAGTCTGGAACAGTGTCGGCCCCGTTCTACGTCCCAGCTCGGCCGCCCCCGCAACGGCCCAGGTTTCGGGACTCGGGACGGGCCCTTTGGCCCTATCTCCGGCACCTGCACTGATGGCGGATGGAGGTGCGTGAAGGGAGGCCGCACGTGATCACGTACGGAGAACTGGACAAGCTACGAAGCATCAGGGCGCCCGAAGAAGACATATTGTCCCTGTACCTGAAGATTCCGCTGGATCCCGCTGGCCTGCGCGAGCTGCCGGCCCGCGCAAGCGACCTCATCAGGGCTGCCGACGCGCCTCGCAAGCGGCGCACCGACGATGAGCTGGTCGCGCGCGAGGCGGTAGTGGAGCACGCGCGGCAATGGCTGGGGCACTCGCTCGCCATCTTCGTCTGCAGCGACCTCGGGCTGCTCGAGGTAGTGCCGCTGCCGGGCACCTGGTGTGAGCGCGCCGTCTGGGCTGTGCGGCCGCATGTGCGTCCGCTGCTAGCAACCTTGCAACGCCATCCTGACCACCGGGTTGCCGCCATTGACCGTCGGCACGCGTGGCTCTTCGCTGTCACATCAGACGAGATCGCCACGATAGCTAGCACGGCCGACGAGCATGCGTCGAGCGTCGTGACTGGCGGCTGGCACGCATTTGACTCCGACCACGTCCAGCGGCGCATCAAGGAATTCGCGCGGCATCACTACCGCGACGCGGCCGTCATTCTCGAGAGCGCAGTACATCGTTGGGGCCCCCAGCCGCTTGTCCTCGGCGGCCATGCCGACAGCATCAAGCACCTGCTGGCGGCCTTGAGCCCCGCGGTGCGTGACCAGTACGTCGGCTGCTTCGCCGCTGACCCGGACGTCCTCACGCCGGCAAGAGCCGCCTACCTGGCCGCGCCGGTCATCGCGCGACGAGCTGAGGTGCAGGAGCAGCAGCTAGCGCAACAGATCGCCCGGCCGAATTCCGACGTCCGCGCCTCGATCGGGCTGACGGGCTGCCTGGCAGCGGTCAACGCCGAAGCGGTGGATCTGCTGCTCATCACCGATGAGGGAGTCGTACCTGGTTATCACTGCGAGCGCTGCGGCGTCCTCAGCCTCACCGGCGAGGAATGCTGCGACTGGGGCGCTGCGTCCAGAGCCGTTCCGGATCTGCTCGAGGAGATGGCACTGCGGACGCTGGCCAGCGACGGTGAGGTGATCGCGGCCCGCGAGTTGGGGCTCGAGTCGATCGCGGCCCGGCTGCGCCCGCATGCCCTCGGGTAACTGCCGCGCCTATTGCCCGTGGCGTCGCGTCGCAGGCATCTGGTGTCTGGCCGCCCTCTCAGCGGCGAATGTAGACGCGAGTCCCTGGTATCGCCACGAGGGCGTGGAAGAACGCTGCGATGTCCATCGGGATGCGGACGCAGCCGTGTGATACGGGCGCGAGCGGGACGTCGGTGTCACCGTGAATCGCATACGCAGTACCGATAAAGAACACCGGGTTGTACATCTCGCCAAGCGGCACCGTGACCCAGCCCGGCACGAAGGACTGGGTCTGGAAGTCCCCGACCGGCGTGATCGCGTAGCCGCAGCCTCCACCCGGTGAGCAGAAGTAGTAACCGCCGCCGGTGGAAACATGGCTGATCAGCGCGACCTGGCCGCCGCGATATAGGACCAGCACCTCCCGCTGGAGGCTGATCTCTACCCGTGTGGTCGGCCCGGCCGGGACTAGGACCGCCGGGCTGCGCGGATCGGCCAGCGCTGCCAGCATCGCGGGCCCGACCTCGTCCTCCGGTCGCAGGCCCTGCACCTCCTGGAATGCCCATACCGCCTCAAGCGTGTCGGCGCCGAACTTGCCGTCCGCGACTCCCGGGAAGTACTTCAGGGCCGCAAGCCGCTGCTGCAAGCGCAGCACTTGCGGGCCGGTCATACCTGGCGCAAGCACTTCCGTCGGCACCGACGGCTCCGCACTCGGCGAGCCGGACGCTGACGACGACGCAGCTGGTGAGCTGGATGCTGACGGCGACGACGACACGGTCGCTGCCGGAGCCGACCGCGAGGGCGGACCCAGCACCGTCGCCGACCCGGTCGGCACGGGCGACGCCGATGGCGACGCACCGGGTGCAGCCGTTCCGCAGGCCGCAGCCAGGGCCGCCACCGCGATCAGCAGCGCGGACAGCCACGAAACCGCCGAACGATGCACGGATATCCTCCAGCCGGGTGGTCAGCTCGCCTATCCGGGCCAGCCTGCGGCTTCTTTTCAAGGATGAGGTCGCGGGCTGGGCGCAGCTAGGGACGAAGGTCGCCGCATGCAGTGCGAAATGCCTGAGCTGAGACGGCGACGGCCAGCGACGCAACCTTGCCAGCGAGCGCCGTTCAGAAACAGCGACCGGGGCCCAGACCAGTCGGCGGCCTAGACCAGTCGGCGGCCTAGGCAAGTGATGGCGGCAGGCCTAGAACCGGGAACTGCGCCGGCCCGAACGTCGTGATCTCCGCGATGACGCCGTCCGAGACCTGCAGCACGTCCAGCTTGAACGGGCGGAACAGCGTGTCGCCCGGCCGCCGCAGATAGCTGCCGGCTGCGGGCGTCCTGTTCGCCGCGGTCGGCAGCAGCCGCCAGTCGCCGTCCCGGTCCGGGCCGAAGGCCCGCTCAAACAGCGGCGCCATGCCGTCCAGGCCCTGGAAGCAGTACGGATATGGGGGCATGGTGACCCTGATCTCGGCGGCCGAGATGCGCACGATCGCGTCTGGGTCGTACCGCTCGTGTGCGTCGATGAACTGCGCCAGGAGCTGGCGCTCGGCGGCACTCGGCTCCGTGACCTGCCAGTCTGCTCGCCGTGGCGCCAGGTGCTCGCGCAGCTGCAACCGGGCGCGCTGGACAGCGCTGTTTGCCGCCGCAGTGCTGATGCCGAGCAGCGCGGCGGCATCGGCAGCGGACCAGCCGAGCACGTCCCGGAAGATCAGCACAGCCCGCTGCCGCGGCGGCAGCACCTGGAGAGCGACCAGGAACGCTAGCTCGATAGTCTCGCGCTCGATGGCCACGTCCGCGGGCGCGTCGCCGGGGGACACCTCATCCAGCAGCAGGTCGGGATACGGCTGCAGCCATGGCACGTCGGCGTAGGTCCGCATCGCCGCTGCCTGGCGCGACCGCTGGCGGAGCATGTCCAGGCACACATTCGTGGCGATGCGATAGAGCCATGCTCGGTATTCGGGACCATGGCTCAGCCCGTCCCGGCCGCGCCAGGCTCGCAGCAGCGCCTCCTGCACAGCGTCCTCGGCGTCATCGAACGACGCGAGCATCCGGTAGCAGTGCACGTGCAGTTCGCGGCGATGCAGCCCGGCCAGCTCGTCAAACGCGGCCCGATCGCCCGCGGCCGCGGCCGCCGCCAGCCCCGTACCCGAGCTCACCGTGCCGCCTCACCCGCCTTGACTTCCTGGACGAGCCAGCCGTTGCCGTCCGGGTCGCTGAAGGACAGGAACGAGTTGTAGCTGCCCCGCTGCGGATCAGGGCCGGGCAGCTGGCCGCCGGCGCCGAAGTGGAACACATCGCTGACGTCCAAGTCGCGGCCAGCGAGCTCGGCCCTAGCCGCGTCGATGTCGGTCACGATCAGGTGCAGGCCCTGGACCGAGCCGGCGGCGTCCGGGTTGCGCATCAGGGTTACCGAACAGGCCGATCCTGGCGGCGTGAGCTGGACGATGCGGAAATCCTCCCCGGCCCGGTGATCGACGTCCAGCCGGAATCCGGCCCGGTCGATGTAGAAGTCCTTGGCCCGGTCTACGTCGGTGACCGGAAGTATGACGAGCTCGAGTTTGAAGTCCATGGCAGCAGCCTCCCTGGCAGTCAGTTGATGCGCGATACCAACTGAAACGCTCGCGCGCGCCGAAACTCATCGGTGCAGCGATGAGATCCCGCGCGAGCGGCGCGGCTAGGGTGCCTTCCGCTAGCCGAGCAGCTTGGAGTGGTCCCAGGAGATAACCCTGACCGGCTCGACGATATAGCCGTAGCGCTTGCGGGCGGCATTCGCCACGTAGTCGCTGACTGCCTGGCTGTCCGCGTCGGCGACGTCGGATCCGGCGTTGCCCATCACGTCGCCGATGGCCATGCCGATCTTGAAGACGGCGTCGGGGTCCGTGATCGTCTCGACCGTGCCCTGAACCTGCACCCCGCGCAGGTCGAAGTACGCCTCCCCGGTCTCAACCAGGCAGCTGATGCGCGGATCGCGAGCGAGGTTCAGCGCCTTCTGCGAAGTCCGGTACGTCCAGAACGCGATCTTGCCATCCACGAGCGTGTAATACATCGTCACCAGGTGCGGATAGCCGTCCGGATTGATCGTCGCGAGCTGGACCTTGCGATTCCCGGCGAGCATGGCCGCGACCTCGGCATCGCTCATCTGGACCCGGTCACGCTGCTTCGCCACTACTGACCTCCGCCAAAGCCGATGGTCTCGGTGGCCAGCGCCAGGGTCTCCTCGCAGAGGAACCCGGCGCCCGACGGCCCCGTGGCAAACCCGGCGAGGGCGCCCGCGATCGCATCCAGCGTCCACATCCCGTCCGGCGATCCGTGCTCTTTAGCCAGGAACGTGGCCGACACCGTCGGGGGTGCCATCACAGCCGCGACGCCGCCGTGCACGACGAAGACTTCGCCGTTGATGTTCGCAGCCGCCGGGCTCGCTAGGTAGGTCACGAGCGGCGCGACGTATTCCGCGCCGAGCGGGTCGGGTCCCTCGGCCGGCGCGGCTCCCATCAGGTCGCCCGTCATCGCGGTCCGCGCCCGCGGGCAGATCGCGTTGGCGCGCACCCCGTACCGGGCGCAGCTGCGCGCGGTCGTCAGCGTCAGCGCGGTGATGCCGCCCTTGGCCGCCGCGTAGTTCGGCTGACCCGACGAGCCGAGCAGGAACGCCTCCGATGAGGTGTTGATGATCCGCGCGTACACCTCTCCGCCGGCCTGCTTGCTCGCCTCGCGCCAGTACGCGGTCGCGACCCGGCTGGTCAGGAAGTGACCGCGCAGGTGCGTACGCAGCACCAGGTCCCACTCATCCGGCGACATCGAGAAGATCATTCGGTCACGCAGTACGCCGGCGTTGTTGACCAGGATGTCCAGCCGGCCGAACTCGCGCAGCGCGGTGCCGAGCAGGTCCTCCGCGGTCGACAACTCGCCGATGTCGCCGGTACTGGTCACCGCTGTGCCGCCCGCGGCCCTGATCTGGGCGGCGGTGTCGTCGACCCCGTTCCCATCAAGGTCGTTTATTACGACACTGGCCCCTGCGGCAGCGAGTCCCAGCGCCTCGGCGCGGCCAAGGCCGTGGCCAGCGCCGGTCACGATCGCCGCGCGACCCTCGAGGCTTACCTGGTCGGTCATGCTGGCAGCTCCTTTGTCAGTAGCCGGGTCCGGACAGCATGCCTCCGTCGACCACGAATTCGCTGCCCGTGCAGTAGGACGATTCATCCGAGGCGAGGTAGACGACCAGGTGGGACACCTCGGACGATTTAGCGAACCGAGAGATCGGCAGTGACCGCATGAAGCCCTCGCCGTCGGTGATGTCGGTGAAGGACTCGAACGCTGTCGCGGTCATGGTGGTCATGATGCCGCCTGGATGCACCGAGTTGACGCGGATGCCGAGCTTTCCAAGCTCCTGGGCCGCCGACCTGGTGACGCCGCGGATGCCGAACTTGCTGGCGCTGTAGGCGGACATGCCGGCCGCGCCCGTGAAACCCTCGACTGAGGAAATGTTGATGATCGAGCCGCCGCCGGCCGCTGTCATCGGGTCGATCACGTTCTTGACACCGAGCCATTCGCCGATCAGGTTCACGTCGATGATCCGGCGGAATTCGGCCAGGGTCATGTCGGCGATCTTCTTGTTCGCCAGGATGCCCGCGTTGTTGACAAGTACGTTCAGGGTGCCGAACGCGTCGGTGGTCGCGGCCACTGCGGCGGCCCAGTCGGCCTCGCTAGTCACGTCCTGGTGGATGTAGCGGCAGTTGTCCTCGCCCAGTTCGGCTGCCAGTTCCTTGCCCTTGTCGTCGAGGATGTCGCCCAGGACGACCCTGGCGCCCTGCGCGACGAAGTGCCGGGCGTGCGACTTGCCCATGCCCCGCGCGCCGCCCGTGATCAGCGCTACTTTCCCGTCGAGCCGGCCCATCGTCACCTCTGGTGTTTCAGCGCACTCGCGGGCGCGAGCAGGTCAAGCAAACGCTTGCTTGGTGAGCAGGGTAACAGCGCCGCCGGATCGCGAGCCAGGCCCGGAAGCACATGCGTAGTCCGATCCCGCTAGGCAGACGCGCAGCCCGATCCTTGCGAAGCATTCGGCACAGTCGGCTGTGTCGGATCTTTCGCGATCATGGTCAGTCCGCTCAAAGATCAGGTGTTCAGCGTTCAGCCGGCGGCCGGGCTGGTAATCCCGTCGAATAGCAGTCGCAGTAGGGCGTCCACGACCTGGTCTGTACTGAAGCCGCCGGCCTGCCGCCAGTTCATGGGCAGCCAGAGGATGTCGCGCAGCAACCTGTAGGTCAGCCTGACGTCCAGGTCGGCCCGGAAGGCCCCGGCCTGCTTGCCCAGCTCCAGCTGGCTGATCCAGATCTGCTCGATCTCACGCAGGTCCTTGCGCATATAGGCGAACCGCGGCTGCGTGCTGAAGTAGCTCCAGTCGTTCTGCAGCATGGTCAGTGCTGCGTGATGCCGGGCCAGCGTGTGGCTGCTCGATCGCACGATGAGCTGGAGCACGTCGGCTGGATCGGTGCCGACGGCGACGGCCGAGCGATAGTCGGCGAGAACCTCGTTGAGGAAACCGGCTAGCACCTCGTCGCCGATTGCCTCCTTGGACTCGAAGTGATGGTAGATGCTGCCGGACAGGATCCCCGCGGCTTCAGCTATCTCCCGAACTGTGGTGGCGCGAAAGCCCTTCTGTGCGAACAGTTCGCTCGCGATCCTGAGCATGTCGGCCCGTCGCTGCGACCCGACTGCGCCGTTGGCGGCGGGTGCGGCCTGGCTCGGAGGCTGGCTCTTACGCGTCGCGCCCATCGCGCCATTATGGCTGGTGGGCGCTCAACCTCCCAAGCGCTTGCTTGCCTGAGCGGCCCGCTACGTCCCGGCCGGATAACTGGCGGCGAGGGCCGCGCCGGCCTGATCGGCGAGAGCCACCGCGACCAGCAGCTGCTCGCGGGTCGGCCGCGCGCCAGGCTGCAGCTGCATCAGGAAGCGGCCCTGGAGCCTGCCCCCGCTCTCGACCAGGAGCTCGATATCGGTCCCCGCAGGCAGGCTCTCCGTTCGGAGGTCGTACGCCTTGGCCTCGAAGACCACAGCACCGTTGTGGTGCAGCCTCGCCGGGCGACCAATGCCCGCGACGCCATACTGGAACTGGCATGAGCGCAGCGACAAGAGCTGGGCGAGCGAGGTGGCAATCCGATCGGTCAGTGTGGCCGGGGAGTCGCCGGTCGCCACTGCGCGGGCCGCGTCGTTGATGCCGTCCAGATAACCGGCTCGCCTGCTGGCCGTCGCATGCTGCCGTCGTCCCCAGACCGCGATCTCGGTCACGGCGATGCCGATGACCAGCAGCAAGACCGTCGTTTCTATGTCAGTCGCCCGGTTGATGGTGAACTGCTCATATGGGCGAGTGAGGAAGAAGTCGAACCACGCGGCCGCGGAGACGGCCGCCACGTAGCCAGCCAGCCGGTTCCCGGCGGCGGCGACGGCGACCACCAGCAGGATCATCGCCAGGGCCACGTCGGTATTAGCGAAGTTCGTGCGGAAAGGCACAAGGATCGCGGCCAGGGCAAGTGGCAACACCAGGCCTGCCACGATCACCAGCTGGTCGCGGCCCAGCCAGCCGACTGCTCGGGGTGTCGTACTTTGCGACGGTCTCGAGCTATGCGCAGGGGTCGAGCTCTCCGATACCTGCGCCGTCACCTCCCGCGGCGGCACTGCGCCGGTCGGCACTGCGCCGCTCGGAACTGCCGACCTGTTCGGACCTGTCATGCCACCTCCAAGCCCGCGGCCCACGCTGCCGCCAGGGCGTTCGCAGCCGCTGGCACACTCCCCACCAGGCTAACCGGGCCCTGGGCGGTGGCCGTCGGCCTGGGTCCAACGCATACGAAACCTATGCGGAGCTGCCGCGCCCGACCGCGCGGGCGACGAGCTGACGGCCTCTAGGCCCGGTTGCCAGCAGCGTCACGAGGCACACCGCAGCCAGCAGGGCGTACGGCACGAAGTCAGAGGTCAGCTGCGCGATCCCACCCGAGGCCACAGCTCCGATGCCCTGGCCGGTGGCCCAGGCGAGATTGCCGAGCCCGAAGGCCAGGCCCTGATTGAGCTGGAGCGTATCGGCACCTGCGCTGAGGAGCGTCATGGCAGGCGTGAACAGGGTGCCGAAGGCGGGCATGCCGACGATGAGCAGCGCGATGAGCCACGGTGCTGGCGCAAGAGTGGGCGCCAGTAGCGCCACGACGACGGCCGTCGAGAGTGAGATCCGGACCGGCACAAGCGGACCGCGCCGATCCGCCAGCCGCCCGCTCAGCGGCGCCAGGCTGGCCTCGATCGCCGCCGAGGCGAGGAACGTGACTCCGATCAGCGTGGCGTCAACGCCGAGCCGTCCGAGCCGCAGCGGCGCCAGCACGTCGATGACCCCGAAGGCCAGCCCGGCGAGCAAGGTCAGCCACATGCCGGCCGTCACGCGGAAGTCGCGCAGCGCCGGCCATGCCGCCGCGAGCCCTTGCGGCTCGACTTCATGTGGTCCCGGTACTGCGAACGACGCGATCATCAGCGCGCCACCCGCGACGGCCGCGGCCGAGAACGCTGGCCCGGTTCCGACGTGGCTCGCGACCGCACCGACTACCGGGCCGAGCAGCGCTCCGCCAACCGCGGCCCCCATGGCACTTCCGATCAGCTCACCGCGCCGCTCGCTTGGGGCTGCGGTCGCGAGCCAAGCCAAGCCGGCCGCCCACGTGCAGGCGCCGCCGAGGCCCTGCACGAAGCGGGCCGCGTCGAGTATCAGCGGTTGCGACGCCCAGCCGAACGCCAGTGTGGAGACGCTCATCAGCGCGAGGCCGATCAGCACGACCGCGCGGTCGCCAAGCCGCGCCACCAGCAGGCCGCCTGGCAGCGCTCCGATCAGCGTGCCGAGCGGGTAAGCCGCGACCAGGATCCCCGCGCCGGCCTTCGACAACCGAGCGGCGTGCGCGTAATGCGGCAGCAGGGGCGTAAGCGCGGTGAAGAAGATGGTGTCGACCAGCACCAGCGCGCAAACGAAAAGCAGCAGCACCCGGACGCGGGGCGGCAGCTTCGGCATCCCGCCGACGCTACCGCACTCCCGGCCGTGCTCATCGCCGCCGATACCCGGCCGCGATCCGCAGCGATCCGCAGACATAACAGACGGGAACCGGGCTGCTGATCGGAGCGTCCAACCGGGAGTCTGCATCGGAAATGAGGGACGCCATGGCACACAAGGCGTGTACTGGGCTGACGAAGTCGCTGCTGGCAGGCTCGCTCGCCATCGGGCTCGCCGCCGCAATCGCGGCATGCGCGAGCACGTCCGGGCCAGCGGCCACGGCCGGTGGGTCAGCCGCCTCGGCTGGGGGTGGCGGAGCCGCGAGCGGCTCACCCGGCCACGGCGGCGCCGCAGCCGGGACCGGCACAGCAACTGGCGGTGGTGCGGGCGGCAGCGGCGGCGCCGCCAGCAACGGCGCGGCGGCGAACGTCCCGGCGGTCGCGCGCACGCTGATCTGCCCGCCGCTCAGTTTCGAGGGCCCGAACACGGAGCGGCCGCTTAACCAGGCCATCCCGGCTGGATTCCAGGCTGTCGCTGTCGTGCAGTGCGTCCCGGTCGGCGCGATCGCTCCAGCCAGCTTGAATTACGTGCGCAAAGAGGTAGCCATCACCGGTCTCGGGCCGCTGCTCGCGGCGCTGCGCAAGCCATCGGGCGTCCGCAACGCTGCTCATCCGGAGTGCCTGCTCCCGTTCATGATCATGCCGCGGCTGGCACTAGTCGGCAGTGACGGCGCCGTGATCTACCCGCGGATCCCCGTCAACGTGTGCGGAGCGCCGATTCCGCTGGTGGGAGCCAGTCTCGCTGCGCTCCACTGGATCAAGCTGAGCATCACCAGGGAGCCACAGCTCCCCCAGCAACAGGATCCGCCAGGACAAGGTGTCCTCACGCCGCCGACGGTCGTCCGCCCCGCCAGCTGAGCAGGTTCCTGAATGCCGGCCGCAGGGCCTCGCCGGCGCGGCCGCCATCAGGCGGAGCGGCCATCGGGCGGCAGGCAGGCGGAGCGGCCATCAGGTCGAGTCGGCGACACCATCCGGGGCGTACCTGAGCAGGACGACACCACTGGCGAAGGTCCTCGTTTCGATGAGCCGCAGGCTGGCGTCGGGCAGATCCTCGAACAGTCGCTGACCTGGCGGGTTGGTAACCGGCACGACCCAGATCCGGAACTCGTCGATCAAGCCGTGCGCCACGAGGGTGGCGTCGAGCGGCCCCGTTCCGTATTTCAGCAGGTATGTCCCTGGCTTCCGCTTCAGCTCCGCGACCCTGGCCGGGACGTCGGCGCCCACGAGGGTCGCGTTCCAGCCCACGGCGCGAAGGGTTCTCGAGGCCACGTACTTGGGAATCGCGTTCATGCGGTCGATGAAGTCCGCCATCGGGCTGCTCTCGCCGCTGGCCATCGCGGTGTAGCCGGCCGAGAGGCCCTCGTACGTCTTGCGGCCGAGCAGCAGCGCATCGGCGCCGAAGAGCAGGTCACGGCCATAGGCGTCCTGGTCATCACCGGTCAGGTACGGCGGTCCCCAGTCCTGCGGCGCGCCGATGTCGCCGCCCAGCGTGACGAACGTCGATTCGATCAGCTTGCGCATCGCTGCCTTCAGAGCGACCTGCGGAGCAACGAGTCGAGCTTGGTGAACGAGCTCTCCCAGCCCTTGACCGCGTCGTCGCCGAGAGGTTCACGGAACGGGCCTTGTCGCAGCTCGAGCCTGGTCTTACCGCCCGGCTCGTCATGGAACTCAAGCCGCATACGAAACCTGACCGTGCCGGTGCTGCCCGGAATCCCCTCGACATCCTGGTGGCCAACGAGCAGTTCGTTCTCCACGACCTCGGTGAAGGTCATGTCGATGGTGCTGCGCTCCGTCGGGTCGTCATCGTTGACCATGACTAGCCGCTGATGACCGCCCACCCTGGCGTCGCTGGTCACCGACTCATACGGCGCGGAGTAGCCGACCGGGCCAAACCACTGGCACACCTGGTCGGCGTCCACGAACGCCCGGTATACGAGTTCTCGGGGGGCGTCGAAGATGCGCGAGATGGTCAGTTCAGTCGTCGTCGTCATGGCACTGCCTTCCTTGTCGTGGTGGCTCAAAGCCCCGTTCCCTTCGGTGGCTGCCCTATCCCTTCCGTTGCGGGCCTTATCCCGCCGCGGTCCTGTTGTACCGGCGCAGGTGCGCGTCGAGCCGGTCGAAGCTGGCATCCCAGAACTGCCGGTAGCGCTCCATCCATTCGGTCGCCTCCTTGAGCGGGGCGGCCTGCAGCGTGCTCGATCGCCATTGGCCCGACCGGCTACGGGAGATTAGCCGGGCGCGCTCTAGCACCTTCAGGTGCCGGGAGATGGCCGGCAGGCTGATCGAGAACGGCTCGGCGAGCTCCGTGACCGTCGCGTCCCCGTCCGCGAGCCGGGCCAGGATCGCCCGCCTGGTTGGGTCCGCCAGCGCCGCGAAGATCACGCTGAGCTGGTCTTCCGGCTTCATTTAACCGCCCTGTTAATTAACGAATGTGTTAAACATAGCGACTCAGGCAACCGGGTGTCAACCGTGATCACCAAGCGCCGGGCATTGCCGGAAGTGGCAGTGACGTCGTGATCACGCCGACGGCGGCTGCCACGGTTGAGCGGCCCGGATTCGGTTCGCGCCCGGTCTGGCGTGTCGCCTGGAACCGGCGCAGTGTGGACTCTGCACCCCCGTAGCTGCGCTGCCACCCGAGGCCGAAAGGAAGAGGAGCATGCGACGAAGTACCGACCGGATCCTGACTACGCACACCGGCAGCTTGCCTAGGCCCGCGGACCTTGACCAGCTGATCGCTGAGAAGGAGACCGGCGAGGACGTCGACGCCGCGGCCTTCAACAAGCGGGTTGCGGAGGCGGTCGCCGACATCGTCATCAGGCAGCTCGCGGCTGGCGTGAGCGTCGTGAGCGACGGCGAGATGGGCAAGCCCGGCTACTCCACGTACGTCAAGGACCGGCTTACCGGCTTCGGTGGAGTCGGTCGGCCGCTGGCCATCACCGAGATGATCGAGTACCCGGAGGTCTTCGAGTCGTTGGCCGGCGATGAGGCAGTCGGCCGAGTGATGAACCAGCCCGCCTGCGACGGCCCGGTTGCGCTGAAGGACCCGGACGCCGTGCAGAAGGACATCGCTAACCTCAAGGCGGCGGTCAAGGATGCCGAGCCCGCGGACGTGTTCATGACCGCAGCATCGCCGGGCGTCATCGCCGCGTTCTTGGCGAACGCCTACTACCCGACTGATGAGGCGTACATCTTCGCGCTCGCCGACGCGATGAAGCCTGAATACGACGCCATCGCCGCGGCAGGCATCGTGCTCCAGCTGGACTGCCCCGACCTGGCGATGACCAGGGCCATGCTCGGCAACGACATGCTGACCGACAATGAATTCCGGGACCAGATCCGGATGCACGTGCGTGCGCTCAACTACGCGCTCCGCGACATCCCGCCCGAGCAGATGCGGATGCACTTGTGCTGGGGTAATGGCGAGTGGCCACATATCACCGACATCCCGCTGGCAAGCATCATCGACATCGCCTTGGAAGCCCGGCCAACTGCTTTGGTGTTCGAGGCCGCCAACCCGCGGCACGAGCACGAATGGAAGATCTGGAAGGACGTCCGCCTGCCGGATGGCAAGGTGCTCATCCCCGGCGTCCTCGACACCACCACTAACTTCGTCGAGCACCCGGAGCTGGTGGCGGAGCGGATCATCAGGCTCGCCGAGATCGTCGGGCGGGAGAACGTCATCGCCGGCACCGACTGCGGCTTCGGCACGTTCGCCGGCTTTTACTCGGTCAAGCCGCGGATCACCTGGCTCAAGCTCGCGTCGATGGCGGAGGGCGCTCAGATCGCATCCGACTACCTATGGAAACGGGGTCGTTTCTAGCCGACTTGGCCCGATATGGCGCTGCCTAATCCGCCACGGCGTTGCAATCTGGACACCGGCGATGTTAGGAATCCAGCGTGGAGGGGGATGCGCTCGCGGCATCCGGTCAGCGCCCGCGAGTGGAATTGCGCCTGGCCGGCGCGTTCGGAGTTGTTTGCGACGGTACCGAGCTGGCGGAGAACCAGGTCGGCAGCCGCAAGTCCCGGCTGCTCCTGAAGCTGCTGGCGGCGTCAAGGCCCGCCTTGCTGAGCACGGACCACATCGCCGACGTCCTCTGGAACGGCGTCCCGCCGATCGGGGCGGACCGTAACGTCGCCTCGCTCATCAGCAGGCTGCGCGCCGTCCTCGGCCCGGGCGTGATCGAAGGCGGTAGGGCCGGCTACCGGCTTGGCGGCGAACAGGCAGTCACGGTTGACCTCGACGTGGCCAGCCGACTATGTGACCAGGCGGAGCGCAAGCTGACTGACGCCCCCGCGGTCGCCCTGGCGGCCGCGACGCGTGCCGCCGACCTTCTGGCCGCAGGCGTCGCCATCGCCGATGAGCCGTACGCGGACTGGGCGGACGCCGCGCGCGACCGGCTCCGAACGCTGCTTCGCCGGGCTCGGCTGACGGCCGCCCAGGCCGCTCTTGATACGGGCGATGCTCAGCTGTCCGCGCGATACGCCGAGTCAGCGATGGCCGCCGATGGTCTGGACGAACAGGCCCACCGGCTCTATATGTCGGCTGCTGCGGCGGGCGGCGAGCTTGCCCGGGCGCTGTTCGCCTATGAGGCGCTGCGCAAGCGGCTCAGCGGCGAGCTTGGCACGGATCCGGCGCCGCAGACTCGCGAGCTGCACCTAGCAATCCTGCGGGAGGACAACGCGGCGGCACCTGAACCAGCCAGCGCGCGGCGACCGGCTGCGGAGACGGCAGTTGCACACTCGACCGCGCCTATGCTCGCTGGCCGCACGCGCGAGATCGCGGATCTGCGCGATGCCTGGAGCCGCGCAGTAGCGGGCCAGCCCAGTGTCGTGATGATTGTCGGCGAGACCGGGATCGGTAAGACGACGCTGGCCGAATTCATCGCCGCAGAGGCCGCACGCGATGGCGCAACCGTGCTGCGCACTCGCTGCTACGAGACCGAGCGCTCGCTATTTCTCCAGCCGATCGTCGAGGCCCTCGATCCTGTCGTCGGCCGGATGTCTGCGACTGACCTGCGGGACATGCTGGGTGCGCACGTCGAAGCGGCTGCCGCAGTCCTGCCGGCGGCAGCTGACCTCGTCGGGCCTTCCGAACCTGGCCGCGGAACCCCCGACATCGAGCGAAGGCGAGCTTTCGACGCGCTGACCACGCTTCTGCGTACCCTGGCCGGGCGCCATCCAGTTCTCCTCTTCGTAGACGACCTTCAGTACGCCGGCCGGTCGACGGTCGAGCTACTGCACTTTCTCGGCCGTCGCCTTGGCGGGGCGCGGCTGCTCATCGTCATCACGGTGCGGACCGAGAGTTCAGCCGACGTGGCGGCCGCGCTCGAACCGGTCGTGACCCCGCTCGAGGTTGGCCCCCTGGATGAGAAAGCCGTTGCCCAGCTCGCCAACGACGCCGGCCAGGCGTCGTTCGCCGCCGACATCCTGCACCGAACGCGCGGGCACCCGCTATTCGTGGCGGAGGTACTGCGAGCGCTGCGCGGTGGCGATTCGGGCGTGCCCTCCTCGTTGCGCGCGGCCGTGGTGTCGCGCGTACGCCGCGCTGGCGCACCGGTCGAGGCGGCGCTGCGCGCGGCCGCCGTGATCGGTAGCGCGGTCGACCCGCTGATGCTGAGCGCGTTGCTGGGCCTGAACGCCGCAGCCGCCGTCGATCACTGCGAGCAGGCGCTGTCGGCCCGGCTGCTCATCGACAGCGGGCGCCACTATGAGTTCGCCAACGACCTCATCCGGGAAGTCCTGTACGCGACGACGCCTGAGCCGACGCGCCTGGCCTATCATCGCGGCGCCGCCGACCTGCTGACCGCGCAACCCGAAGCGCTGGCCGAGCACGCGGCCGCATGCGGCGACTGGGAACGAGCCGCCCGCGCGTGGCTGCTGGCCGCCGATGACGCCATGCAACGATTCGCAGCATCCGACGCCGCCCTGCTGGCCGCCAAGTCACTCGACGCGGCCGACCGAGCGGGAGTCGCCGAGGTCGCGGTCCGGTCTAAGATCACTCGTGGCCGCGCCTACGAGGCAATGGGCGACCACGCGACTGCGCTCGCCGACTTCACCGAAGGGGCAGAGCGCGCCCTCGCATCCGGGGATCGCCGCCAGGAAATGCTCGCCATGCGCGAGCTAGGCGGCGACACGCCGGTCGCGCTTGGCCTGCCAATCACGTACTGCGAATCCCACCTCGTGACCGGCCTGCACATCGCCGAGTCACTGGGCGACCGCGTCAGCCAGGCGGACTTGCTCGGTCGCCTCGCGATCATCGCGACCAACCGGCTGAAACTCGATGAGGGTCTCGACCTTGGGCTCCGTGCGGTCGCCGCAGCCCGCACCACCGCGGACGAGCAGGCACTCATCACCGGGCTAGACGGGCTCAAGGCAGCCTACTTGTGTGTTGGCGACGCCGCCAGCCTCGACGCGCTGATCGCCGAGCTCCTGCCGCTCGAGCGGAAGCACGGCGATCTGATGCGACTCCAGTGGGCCGAGTTCGATTCAGCGTTTCCGGCGTTTGCGGCCGCAGACTGGGACACGGCCGAGGCACGCATGCAGGCAGCGCTCCTGACAAACCGCCGCAGCGGCTATCCCTCGTGGGCGGCTTGGTACACCACCCACCTAAGCCTCATCGCCAGGCTGCGCGGGCGCGACGCAGACGCCATCGAGGCCGGCCGTGGCGCACTCGCCATCGCGGACCAGCACGGGCACAGCTGGTTGAACGCCGCCGCCTCGGCCGCGCTGGGCTCGGCGCTCCTGTCCGTCGGGGAGCGCGCGGAGGCGACCGGGCTCTTTGAGCGTGGCCTCGCCGCTGCCCAGAAGCACGGCGCCGAAGCGTACATACTGCGCTGCGTGGCACCACTGGCCGCGGTGACCGGCTCGACGGAACTGCTGACGGAGGCCGACGGGCTGCTTCGGCGGGCGGTCAGCAAGACCGGCGCGTGGATTCCCGGCTATGAGTCGTACCTGTCAGTCGCGCGTGCCTGGCTGCGGCGGGGTGAACCGGACCACGCTCGTACAGTGATCACACCGCTCCTGAGCGTCGCGCGGCGCTCCCCCTGGACGCCCGTGCTGGCCGAGGCCCTAGCTGTCGACGGCAGCGCCCTCGCCGCCCTGGGCCGGCCAGCTGAGGCCAGGGACGCGCTTCGGCAGGCGGCGCGGCTTGCCACCGATCACGGGATGCCACCCGTCCGTGCGGACGCCGAGTCCGCCCTCGGCACGCTGCGCTGACTCCGCGATGGCCCCAACCTGGCGGTGCCGGTCCCCTCCTGGCTAACCAGCACGACCGACCCGACCGACCCGATCCGGCCGGACTGGCGACTCCCGTATCCACCACTGGCCCCTCAGATGAGCTCAGCTAGCAAAGCCGCAGCCCTGGCCGCGCCGTCGGTCTCGACCGGCCGGTAGCTGACCGGGCGGCCGATCTCCGCCGCGATCGCCGTCGCCAGCCCGGCTGGAGTCGCCTCGTCGTAGTCCAGGCAGCGGCCGGCACCGTACTGGGCGAGCCGATGCCGGACGTGGAAGTTCTGCTCGAAGTGATGGCGCAGCGGCACGTAGATGAACGGCCGCCGACTGGCGGTCAGCTCCATTGTGGTCGTCAGCCCACCCTGAACGACGGCGAGGTCGCTCACGGCCAGGTGCCTGTACAAGTCGTGTACGTAGCCGCGGATGTCCAGGCCGTCGGCCGCAGGCAGCGTGCGCGGGTCGATCCGCGGACCCGTCACGACAACCATCCGCAGGTCCGGTACGAGCTGCTTGGCGGCCGGGAAGGCAGCGATCGCCCGCCGCAGCAGATCCGAACCTACGCCGGAGCCGCCCACCGTTACGACGCAGACCCGCTCGTCGGGCCGATAGCCAAGCTCGGCGCGGACGACGTCCCGATCGGCGCACGCACCGGGATCGAAGCCCGAGATGTAGCCGGAGAACTCAAAGTTCTGCGCCACCCAGTCGCCGATCGGCGGCAATCCGTCCCCGAACTCGTCCGGGACCACGTCGCGCGGATTGCCGACGAAGCAGGCCCGGTCCCGCAGGCTAGGGAAGCGAGCGATCTGCTCGATCATCTCGGCGTTGTAGTCGCTGGTCAGCGCTCGCTCGCCGTCGCCGCCTTCGGGCATCGGCAGCCAGCCTACGAAGTCGGTGAGCCACGCGTACGGCGCGCGCTTGAGCTCCGGATTCTCGTGCAGGAAGTAGTCCACGTCCCAGGCCTCGTCGCCGACCCACAGGTCGAAGTGCTCGCGCTCCACAAGATCGGCGAAGACCATGAAGTTGTTGACCAGGATCTCGTCCATGCGGCGGACCGCCCGGAACGCATGCAGATCGTGCTCTGCGGCCTCGCTCTCGATGTGACCGGACTCGCTGGCCAGGAACTGCGACGCCGGATGGATCAGCTCCGATCGCCGCTGCAGCAGCTCAGTCACCGGGTGCTGAGCCAGCCAGTGCACCTCCAGCCCTGGGCGCATTGCACGCAGTTCATCGGCGATCGCCAGGTCGCGCCGCGCGTGACCGAGGCCGATGGGCGACGACATGTACAGCACGCGCTTCGGCCGGTTCAGCGGCCGCGTCCAGATCTGCTGCGGCGGGCGGCCCGACGGCGGCCGGAACCGGTCAGCGAAGTCCCGGATTGCGCGGTTGATGACGACCGGCTCGCGCGCCTGCGGCAGGTGCCCGGCGCCGTCCAGGATCAGCACTTCCGCACCGGTAAGCTCGGCGAGCTTGCCGCTGAGCTCCCACGGCTCGCACCGATCACCGCTGCCGTGAATGGCCAGCACCGGGCAGCGGACGCGATCGAGGATGGTCTCGGTCTCCGCCTCGCTGGTGGTGGATAGCGGCGCTTCCTCGTTGAGCTGCACGATCAGGCCGCCGGCGTCCGTAGCCCAGCCAACGCAGTCTTCCCGCTGCTTGGTCGAATGCGGCTCGTGCAGCAGCTCGCTGAAGAACAGCTCGGCGTAACCCCGCCAGTCCTGGCGCCAGTGCTGCCAGTGCTCGTCGGTCCAGTCCGCGTCGGTGTACAGCGTGTCGGCGAACCCCGCCGGGACCCTGGCCGGCCTGGATACGTTCAGGTACGGCAGCCAGGTCGAGATGCTAACAACGCCCAATACGCGCTCAGGGTGGCGCGCGGCCGTCAGCAGCGAGCACCAGGCGCTGCTGCAGAGTCCGACGAGCACCGCGCGCGAGACGCCGACCGCGTCCATGACCGCGATGGTGTCGGCGACGAACTCGGCATCAGAGTAGGCCGCAGCCACCTCCGGTCGGTCAGACCGCCCGTTGCCCCGCGGGTCGATGCTGACGACCTTCGAGGACCGCGCCAGGTACGGCACCTGCGCCTTCCAGGCACGAGAGCTCACAACCGGGTCAATGGGCGGGAACACCACGGCAGGCTCGCCCTGGCCGAACACCTCGTAGCCGACCTTGATGCCGTCTCGCTCGATGTATCCCTCGAAGTCTGGATATTTCGCGCGCATGGCCGCCTCCATTCCTAGCCTGGCTGGCCGACGCGGCAACGTTCCCTTTCCTATTAAGCACCCGGCGTTGCAGCGCGATTGCAATGCCACTGCAACAGTCCGCCACAGCATGGCCGTTAAACCAACACAACTTTGGGAGGGCAACAGCATGGCCATCGACGACGACAAGCTCCACGAATTCCTCGGCAAGTTCGTCTCCGACCTCGGCGCGACAGCTGCGGCCGCCAACGTCGTGATCGGGCACAACCTCGGCCTGTACAAGGCGCTGGTGGGCCCGCCGGCAACGGCCGAGGAGCTCGCCAGCCGCACGAACACGAACCCGCGCTACGTAGCTGAGTGGCTTCGCGGTCAGGCAGCGGGCGGCTACGTCACCTACGACCCAGCTAGCGACCGCTTCTCGTTGACAGAAGAGCAGGCCTTCACCCTGACCGACCCTGACGGCCCGTTCTACGTGCCCGGGGCGTTCATACTCGCGCTTGGCGCGCTGAAGGCGGAGCCGCGCATCACCGAAGCATTCCGGACCGGCGACGGCATGGGCTGGCACGAGCATGACACCGACGTGTTCGTCGGCTGCGAGAAGTTCTTCCGCAACACCTACATCGCCAACCTGATCCCGTCGTGGATCCCGTCGCTCACGGGTGTTGCGGACAAGCTACGCGCCGGTGCGACCGTCGCCGACGTCGGCTGCGGCCTCGGCGCCTCCACGATCCTGCTGGCGAAGGAGTACCCGAACTCGCGCTTCACGGGCTCGGATTACCACAACGGCTCGATCGAGCTGGCGCGTAAGCGAGCCGGTGACGCCGGCGTCGCCGACCGGGTCGACTTCGAGGTCAGTTCCGCGTCGGCGTTCTCCGGTGCTGACTACGACCTCGTGGCGACCTGCGACTGCCTGCACGACATGGGCGACCCGCTCGGGGCCGCGCGGCACATCCGCGAAGTACTCAAGCCCGACGGGACATGGCTCGTGGTCGAGCCGGCAGCGGCCGACGACGTGGCAGGCAACATGAACCCGGTCGGGCGCACGTACTACAGCTTCTCGACGCTGTTGTGCGTGCCGAGCGCGCTCTCGCAGCCCGGCGGTTACGCGCTCGGCGCGCAGGCCGGCGAGGCGGCGATCCGGCAGATCGCGACGGACGCAGGCTTCACCCGGTTCCGCCGCGCAGCCGAGTGGCCGTTCAACATCGTCTACGAAGTCCGGCCGTAGCGGCCAGGGACTGCGGCCTGCCTGCTGAGGAGGGGGCGGCAGGCAGGCTCAAGGCTGGCAGGCAGGCTCAAAGCTGGCGGGCTGGCGGTCGCGGCGCCAACGCAGGCGCTCGGCGCCGCCGGCCCGTCGCGCCAGCCGCATGGCTAGCGGACGGACCTTGGCTAGCGACCTTGGCTACCGGACCTTGTCCAGCCACCGCTCCGCTGCTGTGCCGAATGGCTCTAGACCGGCGCCAACGGCAGCGAGCAACCGGGCGGCTGCCTGCTCCGCCTGGTTGACCACCTCAGGCGGGTAACCGTAACGGACCTGATGCTCGGCGAACTCGTCTTCGTCATCGACAAAGACCCGGCCGTCCGGCCGCAGCCGCACGACGTCCAAGTCGAGGTCGATCATCGTGACCTCGTCCGGGGTCGTCCATCGCGGCGGGGTCGAGATGTCGCAGTAGACCTCGGCGGTAGCAGGCGGGTCGTTAAAAACAGCGGTCCACCACTGGTCGGACGGGACTAGCTGGACCGACGCCGCCTCGAAGCGCACTGGCGGCTCGTCGCCCCGCTGAGCGGTCGCGCCGGCTCCCGCGCCGAGCCAGATACCGTGCTCGTCGTCGCCCAGGTACTTCATGGTCTGGTGCCAGTGCAAGCTTCCGTCGTACTTGGTGAACACCAACCGCACGTCCCGACTGGTCATGGCGGCACCTTGCCGACGACCGGCCGCGGCTAGCGCATCTGACGCGGATCGACACCGATGCCGCCGCGCGCGCTGCTCTCGTAGGCGGCGAGCGCGAACCGCAGTACCTCGACCCCTTCCTCGGCGCTCCAGCTCAGCGGGCCCTCGCCCGTGCGAAGGTAGCGCAGCCAGTGTCGCCCGGAATCGCGGAAGCTGCTGGCCCAGTCGTCGTCGAGCGCGTGATACCCGTGCGTCTCGCCGTCGCTGTACACCTCGACGCTGGGCTGCTGGACCCCGCGCGCCATGATGCGGTTGACCCGCACGTAGCCCTTGGTGCCGGTGACTTCCCAGCGCTCGTCGTTGGTGTAGTAGTCCGAGCGCATAAAGAGGTCAGGCGCGAGGGTGATGTCCCAGACGCCGCGGACGCCGTTTTCGTGTTCCCAGCCGATCATCGCGGGCGCGTCGATGTCGATGCCCGAGCCGAAGGATGTTGTGCCGATCCACGCCCGGACCTCGCGCACCGGGCCGAATAGCCACAGCGCCGTGGACAGCTTGTGCCAGCCATCGTCGAACACCATGATTCCGCGGCCGAGCTTGATCTGCGCGAGCTGATACTCGAAGCTGCTCCACGGCACGTCCCAGCCACCGCTGCCGCTGCCGACCATCTTCACGTGATAGCCGGCGATCTCGCCGATGTCCCCCGACTCGACCACGGCCTTCAGCTTGCGAAGCGGCTCGTAGAAGAGGTAGTTCTCCATGACGCGCAGGACCCGGTCGCCGGCCCTGGCCGTGTCCAGCATCCGCTGCGCGGCGGCGAGGTCGTTGCACATCGGCTTCTGCGCGTTCACGTGCCAGCCCTGGTCGAGAAGCTCGACGATGCCGTCCGCATGCAGCGGGGCGGGCAGCAGGCACTCCACGGCGTCGATATCGATTCCGCTAGCCGCCAGCTTCGCTACAGATGGGAACGTGGTCGCGTCCGGCCAGTCTGCCTGGCGCTGCTCGCGGCGCTCCGGGTCCGGATCGACGAGGGCGACGACCTCCACATCGGGATTGCAGGCGTATGCGCGCATGTTGAGGTCGTAGATCCGGCCGAGGCCGATGAATGCGGCGCGGATGGGGCGATCATAGGGAACGAAGGTCACCGTAGCCGGTCTCCTCTCGGCGCCTTAGGTCGACCGAGCCGGGCATGGACCGGGACATAGACTGCGCAGTGGCTCGGATGTTACCGACTGGGGCGGCCTTCGCGCGAGAGGCAATTCTGGCGGTTACCCTGGCACGCTATCCTGCGCAGGTGACCCAGTCTGCGCCGATTCCGTCGGGTACGATCACTCTCCTCTTCACCGACATCCAGGGCTCGACCAGACTGTGGGAAGGCGAGCCGGAGCTGATGACTGTCGCGCTGCGACGGCACGAGGAGATCCTGCGAACGGCGATCGAGGAGGCCGGCGGCTATGTATTCAAGACCGTTGGCGACGCATTCTGCGCGGCATTCTGGACGGCAAAGGCCGCGGTAAGCGCTGCGCTGACGGCCCAGCAGGGGCTTGGCGTGGAGTCCTGGCCGACCAGCAGGCCGATTCTGGTGAGGATGGGCTTGCACACCGGCGTCTGCGAGGAACGTGACAGCGACTACTTCGGTCCCGTGGTCAACCGGGCAGCGCGCCTGGAAGCGGCCGCGCACGGCGGTCAGGTCCTGGTCTCGGGTGCGACGGCAGAACTGCTGGCCGGCTCGCTCCCGGCGAGCGCCGGACTGCGGGACCTTGGCCCGCACAGGCTCAAAGACCTCGGTCGGCCGGAGCAAGTGTTCCAGCTCGAAGCGAGCTTCCTGACCGCGGACTTCCCGCCCCTAGCTTCGCTGGACAACCCAGAGCTACCGAACAACCTGCCGATGCTGCTGAGCGCGTTCATCGGTCGCGAGCACGAACTGGCCGAGGTCCGCGAGCTGATCCGGGCCTCCCGGCTGGTAACGCTCACGGGGGCTGGTGGCAGTGGCAAGACCCGGCTCGCGCTGCAGGCTGGTGCGGAGCTCATCGGCCGGGCACCCGACGGCGTATGGCTCGCTGAGCTTGCGCCGCTGACCGACGGGGGACAGATCCCTGGCGTCGTGGCGGCTGCGCTAGGGCTACCCGACCTCGGCGGCCCCGCCGTGGGTGACGCCGTGATCGAGGCGCTGTCCGGGCAGGACTGCCTCATCGTGCTCGACAACTGCGAGCACCTGATCGACGCCGCCGCCAAGTTCTGCGACCAGGTCATCCGCCACTGCCCGAAGGTCAGGTTCCTCGCGACGTCGCGGGAGCCGCTCGGACTCGACGGCGAACGCGTCTACCGCGTTCCCTCCCTGACGCTGCCCGACACCAACGCGGAGTCTGTCGATGACCTGGCCGGAAGCGACGCCGCGCAGCTTTTCGCCGAGCGGGCCAGAGCACATCAGCCCGACTTTGTCATCGACGCGCTGTCCGCCCGCGACGCGGCGACCATCTGCCGTCGGCTCGACGGCATCCCGCTCGCTCTTGAGCTGGCCGCCGCGCGCCTGTCCTCGATGTCGGTCACCCAAGTCGCCGCGCGGCTCGACCAGCGATTCCGGTTGCTGACCGGGGGCAGCCGCAACGCGATGCCGCGCCAGCAGACGCTGCAGGCGACGGTCGACTGGTCGTTTGGCCTGCTGAGTGAGCCGGAGCGCGCGACCCTCACCCGGTTGTCAGTGTTTGCCGGGGGCTTCGACCTCGACGCGGCCGAGGCGATCTGCGCGAGCGCCGACGTCGATGCGCTGGACGTGCTCGACCTGCTGGGTTCGCTGGTCGACAAGAGCCTCGTCGTCGCCGACCACACGTCGCACACCGTGCGCTACCGGCTGCTTGAGACCATCCGCCAGTACAGCGCGCAGGAACTCCTGCGTGCTGCGGGCGACGCTGAGGTCATGCGCGTCAGGGATCGGCACGCTCGTTATTACCTCGACCTGGCGAAGGCCGGCGGCCCGGCGACCACCGGCCCCAATCAAGGGCAGTGGCTGCGCCGGTTCGACACCGAGTGGGAAAACCTGCGGGCCGCGTTCGCGCACTTCACGGCCGAGGAGCGCGGCGACGAGATCTTGCAACTCGCTGTCAATCTCCGGCGATTCAGCCTGACCCGCGGCCATGCGGACGTGCTCGACTACCTCCGGCCTGTCGTAGACCAGGCAGACGCCGAGCCGAGCGCGCTGCTCGCGGACGCGATGACGGTCGCCGGGCAGCTGGTTGGCCTGCTGTGGAGGACGGACCCTGTCCAGCTCGTCGCCGCCAAGCAGTACGGCGACAAAGCGCTGGCCATGGCGCGCGACGTCGGCGACCAGTATGTGGAGGCGCATGCGATCAGCAAAGTCGTCGAGTCCGCCTACGTAGCCGGCGACCCGACGGGATACCTGCTCGCTGAGCAAGGCGTCGCCATCGCCCGCGAACTCGGCGACGTGCAGCTGCTCGGAGAGCAGCTGCAGGGGCTCGGCTTGACTGCCCCGTTGCCAGAAGACAGGGTCCGAATTCATCAGGAGGCACTGGCGTGCTGCAGCCAGGCCGGCGATGTCCTGCTCACGGTTGGCGAGCTGAACAACAAGTTCAGCATGCATCTGCACGCCGGCCAGGTCGAGGAGGGAACTGTGTGCTTGGAGGAGGCAGCCGCCCTGGTGGAAGGCCTAGGCGGAGAACTTATGCTGCACTTCCTGCGCTGCAACCTCGCGCTGCTCAGGCTCATCCAGGACCGCTACGCCGAGGCGGCCACGATTGTGCGGGGCTGCCTGCGGACGAGCCGTCGGCTCGGGCCAGGTGTCGGTTCGGGCGAGCTCATCTTCGCCGCGGCCTGCGTCATCGCTTGGGAGGGTGACGACCTGCGCGCTGCCCGTTTGCACGGCGCCGGTGATGCTGACATTGACGCCTCGCTCGAGATTCGCACGATCAACTGGTCGGACGCTGAGCAGGGCGTACGCGTCCGGGCGCAGGCCGCATTGCGCGATCGCCTTGGTGACGCGCTGTACGACGAGGCCTACCGAGCGGGCGCGCAACTGACCCAGAGCCAGGCGCTCGACCTCGCGCTCGGGCGCGACGTTCACGCCTGACCGAACGCGCGCTCGATCCCTGCCTGCGCACCGACCAGCGCAGACCGCACGCACATCACACTCGCCGTTTCGGCGCCGACTCGGCTCCCGCATGAACGTTGCGTGAACAGCGATTGCTAAGTTGACAGCGTTTATCATCACGACGCATAATGGCTTGTGTAAACAGCGTAAACACCGCCGGACGGTAAAGGGACCTCCAATGACCATCAGCATGCAGACCCTGCAAGACGCCATCATCGCGATCATCACCTCCGTCGGCATCGCCGTCGCCGTGTCGCTCGCCTTCGTCGCCGTTGGCGCATTCGCTTCGCGGGGCAAGGCGCAGGCTCGCAAGCTCGCCCACGTTCACTCGGACGCCGCTCCGATCGAGCACCCGACGCAGAGCGACAAGGCGCGCGAGCTCGTCCTGCGGTAACACCCACGCCAGCTCACAGAGCCGTAAAGCCCCGCGGCCGCGGACGCAGTAACCCACCAGCTGCGCATTCGCCGGGCACAGCAAGAGGGACGGTGCCTTTGGCGCCGTCCCTCTGCCCATCTCAGGCCGCAATGGTCGCACAGGCACGCTGGACTGGCCGCCGGACGACTCTCCGTCGCCGACCGATAACGATTCGCGGTCGTTTGCCGCGTTCCAAGATCGCGAGGACGAGGTTTCACGTCTCACGTGCAGTTTGGCGCCCGAGTTGCGCCTTTTGCGCGCACCTCGCACGTGAAACCTCGAAGATCGGCGTCATCATGCCGACGCGCGAGGCTGATAAGGCGTTCCGCACGGGCGGTCAAGTAGCCGTAATGGCTATCCGCGGGCGCGAATCGGCTCGGCTTGGTGACCGCCAGTGCGCGAATGCAGTCAGCCAGGGCCGGGCCCATCGCCACGAGCCGTGCAACGCCGCGGGCAAGTGACGGACGGCTTGCTCCGCACGCCCACGGAGCCCTCTTCACTCCCGCACAACGCGAACGGGCCGGCCTGCTAGTGCAGGCCAGCCCGAGTTGCGTGAGGGTGGGACCGTTTCGTGAGGGTGGGACCGTTGCGTGACGGTGGCACTGTTCCGTAACGGAGGAAACTGTTGCGCAGGAAGCCCGGGTCCCTAGGGCAGCTGGGCTACGCGGCTGCGCCCTCATTGCTGGTAGTGCCCGCCCCGCGCCTCGTCGGCTGCTCAAATGGCAAGCCTTCCCGCTCGCCCGCAGCCCGGAATAGCACGCCGGCCCAGGTCCGGAACGGCCGCCACGGCTCGGCGATGCGCTCCAGTTCGGCGGCGTCTGGCGTACTCGCCAGTCCGTAATAATGCTGGAGGTAGGCAGCGAGCCGCGGCTCGCCTACCGCGAGCCCGTCGGTGACTCCGGTCGAGCGCAGATAGACAAGCATTGAGTAGACCGGCCCGAGACCCTTGATCCGCTGCAGCCCGGCCATCGCCTCGTCTGCTGGCAGTGAGCGGAGCATGCTGGCATCGAGCTGACCCTCGAGGGCAGCGCGCGCCACGCCGTGCAGCCGCGCGAGGCGCGTCTCCTCGATGCCGCGGAACTCGGCGATCTCCAGCAGCCGCTCCGGCAACGGGAACGCGGGCTCGGACTGACCGGCCAGATCGAAGGAGACGCCGGCCGCTTCGCACAAACGGCGGCGCAGCGAGATTGCCTGAGCTCGATGCCGCCGCTGGGACAGGACCGACCAGGCAGCGGCCTCGTAAGGCGAGTGGAACAGCACCGGCCGCAGTCCGGGATTATCAGCCTGGACGGCGCCGAGGACGGGGTCCGCCTGGCCGGCCGCGAGCCAGCCCGACGCATCCGTATCGATCGACAGGATCCGGCGGATCTGCGACGCGGCCGTGCCGATATCGGCATCACCGCTGACTTCTGCAACCAGGCTGCCGTCTGACTGCTGCGTGAGGGCCGCGCCGACATGATGACCGAGGTCATCGGCTACGAAGGCAAGCCGCATCAGCCGCGCGTCCGGGAGCGGGCGCCCGGTAGTCGGCCCGAAGCCGAACGATGCCGCGGCGGCGAGCGAGAAGGGACCGTCGATCTGCAGGGTGAGCTGCGTCGTCATTGTGATCTGCCTCCTAGGAGACGCGTGTGGGGTAAGCGGCCGCGACCTGACGGCCGGGACTGGCCGCCGGCGGCCACGTTCTAGATATAGGCCCGGGTACTGACATCCGAGGTTGCAATGATTAGCCGTTTGCCTAATACTTAGTCGCATGACTAAGCAAACTGTCATCTGCACTTACTGTGTCCGCCCCGACGCAGAGTCGGCGTTCCTGGAGTTGCTCGGACGGCACTGGCGCACGCTGCGCGAGCTTGGGTTCGTGACCGACGAACCATCGGCCATCTACCGGGAGCTCGACGAGCAGCCGACCTACGTCGAGATCTTCACGTGGGTCGAAGGCGGGTTCGAGCAGGCGCACGAGCATCCGGCCGTGCTCGCCATCTGGGAGCCGATGGACCCGTTGCTCGAAGAGCGGAACGGCCAGCCCAAGTGGACGTTCCCGCACTACGAGCGCATCACGATCGACACGTGACGGACAGGCCGCGTGGCCTCGCGGAACTCGACGACTTCGACGCTGTCTTCGGAGCGCTGGCTCATCGCTCACGGCGGACGATACTCGCGGTGCTGCACGCCCGCGGCGGGGAGATGACGTCCGGAGCCATCGCGGCGCGGTTCGAGCATTCCTGGCCGACGATCTCCCAGCACCTGCGCGTGCTTCAGCAGGCCGGACTCGTCTCGATCGAGTTGCGCGGGCGTGAGCACATCTACCGGCTCGAGACCGCCCGGCTGCTTGCAGTCACGCGAAGCTGGCTAGGCCATTTCGACTAAGGCAGCGGCCAACAGCCGATCACCGCGCGGTGCGGCCAAGCGGCCGACAAGCCCACAAGGGGCAACCGGCAGGTCACGCATCGCCAGCCACCTCGCCAGCCCTGAACAGGCGCGACTGACCCAGGATCGTTTGCCGACGTCCTGAGGTCGCCCACGGTCGACTCGTAGCGCTCGGCCGGGTGGCCGGGGTGACGAGGGCTCGTCCCACCTGGCCAGCCACCTCAGTGGTGATGCTCGACCTGAGACGCCTCGGATTCCGCGGCGATCTCGCATAGTGCCTCCAGGCCGTCACGCAGTGCCGAGACTCCGTCGGGCGACAGCCGCTGGAGGAGTTCTGCGTCCACTGCGGTCGCCGCATCCCAGGAAACCGTCGCCGCGGCGTGCCCGCGCGGTGTCAGGTGCAGCACCGTGCGGCGGCGGTCCTCCGCATCCGCCGTCCGTTCCAGGTAGCCGCGCATCACCATGGTGTCGATTAGCTGGCTCACAGCCTGCTTGCTAATCCCGAGCTCCCGGCTCAGGCGCTTGACGGGCGCGTCGTCCTCATGGACCCGGGCCAGCACGTACGCCCCGTTCCGCGGCACATCATCGAAGCCCGCGTCGGCGAAGGCCTCGCGAATCGCATTGCCGTACGCCTTGCGCGCGGCGCGCAACATACCGGGCAAGCCCATTCCGTCGTAGGCGGTCACCCGTCCGGCAATCTCGTCGCCTGTCACGAGCGTCAAGAATATTGGACCAGTTTCTTTACTGTCAACCTACTTGACTAGCTTGCGAGGAAGCCGCTCAGCCGCTAGCCGCACCCAGCCCGCGCCTCCGGAGCTAGCTGGCCCGGAAACTGTCGCGCCCGAGCTGCCGTAGCGCCTGCTTCATGATGTCGAACGTTTCGGCACCGATTTCCTTGCGCCACTCGCGTTCGACGCCCGCGATCGCCAGGCCTGCTGCGTCGGCCGCCTCGTCGCCGCGATCCGTGCGGGTGACCAGTCGGACGCGGCCGTCGGCCGGGTCCCGCCCGCTGCGCACGAAGCCGGCCTGCTCTAGCCAGTCGACAAACTCGCCGAGCGCCTGCTTCGTCATGCCCGCGATCCGGGCCAGGTCTGTGATCCGGACGCCCTGCGGGGGGATCATCTGCAGGATCCTCCGGTGGCTGCCGCGCAGCTCGGGGAATGCGAGCGAGCCCTGCGCGCGGAGGTCGGCGTAGAGCCGCTTGCTCGCGGCTTCCAGCCACCGCGCCAGGTGATCAGGTAGGGCATCCTCGGCAGGGGGCTTGCGGACGGTCATAAGGCTACCTTACTATATTAGAGATAGACAGGTTACCTTACCGAATGGTCGGGAGACGAAGATGCTGCAGCAAGACGAGGATGTGCTCGCTCTCGCGTCCATCACCGATGCCGAGCTCGCGGAGGTGGCCACAGCAGCGGGCGTTCCCGTCGCGCGACCGCAGGCCACCTTGACGCCGATCGCCTATGACTGGGGCTCGCCCGCAACGGCTGGCCTGTGGCGGGCGGAGGTTCGCAGCCAAGGGCAGCCTGGAGCGCCTGCGTGCACCTTCTTCGTCAAGCTGGTGCGCGACGTGCGTCTTTGGGCCGGTCTTCGCTTCTTCCCCGACGACGCCAGCCGAGCAGAATTCGCCGCGTACTACCCGTGGCACTATGAGCTGGATATTCACCTAGCCGGCATCGACTCGGTCTTGCCCGCCGGCATGCGTACCCCCGTGCTGTACCACGTCAAGACCGCCGACACCGACCACATGGCGTTGTGGTGGGAGTTCATCACTGAGCGCTCCGGTCCCTGGCAGCTGGCCGACTACCGGCGCGCCGCCCGGCTGCTCGGGCAGCTTGCGGCACTACGCCGTGAGGGCGCCGAGATCAACAAGGCGCTGCCGGACATCGCGCGGACCGCGCACTCTGGCGGGTCGGCACTGCGGTATTACACCAGCCGCCGGGTCCAGCAGGGCTTGCTGCCGGCGCTGCAAACAGAGCAGGTCTGGTCCCATCCCGTCATGCAGGCTGCGCTCGATCGCGTGGCCGATCCGTCTCTGCCCTCGGATCTACTCAGTGTCGGCGCACAGCTGCCACGGATCCTCGACATGCTGGACGCGCTGCCCAAGACTTACGCGCACGGCGATGCGAGCCCTCAGAATCTCCTGCTGCCCGTGCACGAGCCAGACACCATTGTTGTCATCGACTGGGGATTCGGGACCTTGCTGCCCGTGGGATTCGATCTTGGCCAGTTGCTGGTAGGCCTGGCCAGCGCCGGCCAGTGCGATCCGCTGGAGCTCGCGGCCATCGACGCGGAGATCTTCCCCGCCTACCTCGACGGACTAGCGGCCGAGGACTATAAGGCCGAGCCCACTCAGGTCCGCGCGGGCTACGTGGGCGCCCTCGCCGCCCGGTCGGCGCTTTGTGCCCTGCCCTTGGAGCAACTCGGTGGCTCCGACCCGGATGTTGAGATCGAGGCGCTGATGACCACACGTCTGCGGCTGACTCGCGTACTCGTCGACATGGCTCGCGAGGTCTGCCAAGAGAGCTGACCTCGCCAGCTATCCCGCCCGCTGCGCTCCGCCGCGCCAGGGCGCGCGGGCGAGGACGACGCCCTCCACTCTGGCCGCGCCGCCCTGGTCGAGCAGGCAGCCCGCGACGGCGTCGAGCTGAGTCCCCGTGGTGCAGACATCGTCGTAGACCAGAACGAACTGGCCGGCCGTCCGAGCCGCATCGCGAACGAGCAGCGCGTCGCGGAGCTCGTTGCCGCTCACGCGCTTGGACCAGGCCTGGCCGTCGGCGGACCTCAGGATTGGCTGGGTCTTGATGATCGCGGCGGGATCGAAGGGCCAGCGGTTTCCTGGATCGGCTTGAGCGGCTGCGGCCATGACGGCTTCGGTATGCGCAAACTGCTGCCCGCCTGGTCCGACAAAGCTTGGGTTTACCACGATGAGCCCAGGCCGGTCGGCGACCATGTGCTCATCCAGCCAGGCGAGCAGGAGCCGGCCGAACACCACGGCGAGGCTGCGGCAACCGCGGTACTTGTAGTTATTGATGGCGCGTCGCAGCGAGCCCGTCTGATAGCCGATCGCGTGGATCTTGTCGATGCGACGGCGCGGGCTGCGGCAGAGCTCGTTTGGGCAGGAGCCATCCGGCAAGAGGCGCTGCGCGCAAACGACGCAGGTCCCTGCGCCTGGCCGGACCAGCTCTGGGCCAGCGCAGGCTACGCAGACGCCGACCGGCCCGGTGCGGAAGTAGGCGCACCCAGGACAGTCCGGGAATCCTGCGGTGCGTAACTCGCCCGCCTCGATCGGCTGGTTTGCGGTCATCGTGGCAGCACGGTAGCGGCGCCTGCCGACACCGCGGGATCAACCGACAGCACGGTGCTCGCGGATACGGCCGTGCTCGCGGACACGGCCGTGCTCGCGGACACGGCCGCGCTCGCGGACACGGCCGCGCTCGCGGCGGGCGGCGAGCGGTGACGGCCCCGTTCCCGTCTTGATTTGGTTTTATCGCGGAGTTGCGCGGATCGGCTGGCCAGGCAGGGCGGCGGGCACGATGTCGGCGTCGCGCACCACGAAGGTGCCGTTGACGAAGACGTGCCGGATGCCCGTCGGCGGGAGCGTGGGGCGGGCGTAGGTCGCCTGGTCGCTGACCGTCGCCGGGTCGAATACGACGATGTCGGCGTCACAGCCGGCCTGGAGGCGGCCCTTGCGCCGCATCGCGGGCACGCGGGCCTCGAGCAGCCGAGCCGGCAGCAAGCTGGACCGTCGCAGCGTTTCGGTCAGCCCGAGCGGTCCGCCGTTGGCAGCGAGCATCCGCAAGGCACGCGAGAACGTCCCAGCCGTGCGCGGATGGGTGAACGCAGTCTCGGGCAACGGCCAGACCATCGGATCAGGAACGGGGCCGATCCACGTCAGTGGCATCGCATCGCTCGCGACGATCGCGTCTGGGAACGTCAGCGACCGCAGCATCACGGCGAGATCGGCGGGGTCGTGCTCGTTCAGGTGCCTGATGATTGCCAGGCCGCCGGGATCGGCCGCGCGCAGCTCACGCAGTCGTTCCTCGCTGGCGACCTGCTCGCCTGTCGGCGCATAGGTCAGATCGGTGGGCTTGAGGTCGCGCTCGTGGAGCCGTTCGGGCGCCAGGAAGACCGCACCGATCCCCGTCATGCCGGAGCCGTAAGGGTAAGCCTCGGTCGAGACCCGGGCGCCGGCTGCGTTGGCCCGGCTTATCAGGTCCTGCACCCGGTCGATGTGCCGCAGCGACGTGCTGTTGATGTGGCAGTAGTGCATCTGGGCGCCTGTCTCGGCGGCCGCTCGGACGATCTCGTGCGCGCCGTCGATGAGCGCGTTCGGTGCGAACTCGATGAGGTCGCGGGCGTGGGTGAACGTCGCGACGCCGGCCTCCGCGGCGAGGGCCGCGATTTGGAGATACTCGTCGGGATCGGATCCGGGCGCGTAGCCAGCCAGCACTCCGATGCCGATCGCGCCGTCTGCTAGATCGGCTGAGAGCCGGCTCTGGATCGCACCTACCTGCGCGGGCGAGGCGGGGCCTTGCCAGGCGGGTGTCGCGATGTTGGCGAGGAAGGTGCGGAGCGTGCCGTCGAGCTGTACGCCGGCCACGGCCTCCATCCGGGCTAGCGCCCACGAGGTGGCGAACCCGTAGTTGATCGGGCGCCCCTCGGTGGCTGCATGGCGGTAGGCGGGTTCGACGGGGCTGACGCCGGCCTCGAGTTCCAGCGCGGTCGTGACTCCATCCAGAGCGCGAATCCGCAGCCCGGGAATGTCCATCGCGTGGCTGTGCAAGTCGATGAATCCAGCCGTCACAACGTGGCCAGCGACGTCCAGGTCGAGCGCGGCCGGCCCGAGCGCTTCGCCGATCTCGGTGATCCGGCCGCCGGAGAGCGCGACGTCGATGATCTCGTCGCGACCGGTTTCGGGATCGATGACCCGGCCAGACCGCAGCACGATGTCGTGGATGGTCATGGGCGGGTACCGGTCCTTGAATCGACGGGTGCGGCAACCAGGGTGAGTACAGGCCGCGTCGTGTTATGGAGCGTAGTCGGCAGTTGGCGTCCGCGCCCCGGCGGCGTCAGTAGATCAATTCGACGCCATCGGACAGAATGTACGTTCGATTTTGGCAAGGCTGGCTCGGGGCCTGCCCCGCCGTCAGTTTGGCTGGATTACCTTGAGGCCGGATGCTGCGCCCTCCGGCGCCCGGAACTGAGGCCACCGGTGCATACGCGGGCAGGCCCAAGGGAACCAACAGTACGAGGGAACCCAAAGCTGTCCTCCCGCGGCCGTGCTCGCGGGCGGCGCCGGATGACATGAGCCATGCTGCACACGGGGGTCTGAGCATGCTGGTTAGCCCTTGTCACTGAATCCCCGCTCGTCGGCTCCTGGCCGTCCATGACCGTGCGCGGGGCGGACTGCGCGCCTCAGGTCCAACCGGGAAGGCACCGGCTCCATCTAGAACGGCGCGGCTCGTCATCGACCACTAAGCCACACCGAACCAAGGAGGCCAACATGTCTGTCTCGACCGACAGTTCAGCAGACGCGACAGCGATCCGTGCGTTCGCTGTCCCGGTCACGCCCGACGCCGAACTCAAGGCGCTGCGTGCGCGCGTAGCGGCCACGCGCTGGCCCGACCAGGAGACTGTCGCAGATCATTCGCAGGGCGTGCAACTATCTGCGATCCAGGAACTCGCCCGCTACTGGAGCTCCGACTACGACTGGCGCAAGTGCGAGGCGAAGCTGAGCGCCCTGCCGCAGTTCAAGACCGAGATCGACGGGCTGGACATTCACTTCATTCATGTTCGCTCAGAACATGGCGATGCGCTCCCGCTCATCCTCACGCACGGGTGGCCCGGCTCGGTCATCGAGCTGCTGAAGGTCATCGATCCGCTCACCAACCCCACGGCACATGGCGGGAACGCGTCGGACGCTTTCCACGTGGTGATTCCGTCGATACCGGGTTACGGGTACTCGGACAAGCCGCGGACACCCGGCTGGGGTCCAGACCATATAGCTACCGCGTGGGTCGAGCTGATGAAGCGCCTCGGATACGACCGTTTCGTGGCGCAAGGGGGCGACTGGGGGGCGATCATCACCGACGTCATGGGTGCGCAGGCGCCGCCGGAACTCGCTGGCGTGCATTCGAACATGCCTGGCGTCGTCCTGCCAGACATCGCGCAGGCTCTCCCGGTCCCCGGTCAGCTCGCCCCCGGCGGCCCGCCGCCCGGCGGTCTGTCAGCGGACGAACAGCGCGCGTTCGAGCAGATCAGCTCCTTCTACACCAGGGGCGCCGGCTACGGGGTCGAGATGGGGACGCAGCCGCAAACGCTCTACGGAGTGGCAGATTCGCCTGTAGGCCTCGCGGCCTGGATGATCAACCACGACGCGTACAGCTACGGGGAGATCGTGCAAGCCTTTGAAGGCAGCCCCGTCGGCGAGCTCACACGCGACGAGATCCTCGACAACATCACGCTCTATTGGCTGACGAACACGGGCGTCTCGTCCGGCCGTCTCTACTGGGACAACAAGTTCGGCTTCTTCGACGCCAAGAACGTCTCCGTCCCTGTTGGCGTGAGCGTCTTCCCCGGCGAGATCTACCAGGCCCCGCGGAGCTGGGCGGAGCAGGCCTACCCCAACCTCATCCACTACAACGAGCTCGACCGGGGCGGCCACTTTGCGGCCTGGGAACAACCGCAGCTCCTGTCCCAGGAGGTTCGCGCGACGTTCCGGACGCTGCGCTAACCAGATACCGACGGGGGCGGCGCGCAGCGTCGGGGCGCGGCGGCACACGGCCGGCGCGGCGGCACACGGCCGGCGCGGCGGGATGCGCGCCGACCCGCCGCCGCCCGCGTGCGACGGCCTCGGCCTGGCGTAGCGCGAACCATGCAACGTACGCCGGGTCGGGCGCTGCTCAGCTAGCGAGAGTGATGTACCAGTAGCCACCCGCGAGATTCCCCGCCGCGGGAACTAGGAACCACGCCGACAACCGATACATTTTGCGCCGCTCCTGGTCAGTCTCCGCCTGGCGGCCGAGCGAGAGCAGAACGAGGCCGATACCAAGCTGGAAGCCGCCAGCGGCAACACGCGTGGCCCCGGAGACGCGGAGATGGCGGTACTCCCATGGACTGATCATGCGCTGCATGCCGGATCGCGGAGGAGATAGCCACCACCCCAGGAGGTCTTTCGGAGCGGTGTTGTCGTTCGGCGCGTTCATCGGGACGCCTCCTGTGAGGCTGTGGTGTCGGCCATCCGATCACCTGTAAACATGATGATCATATTGATGGCTGTCTTGTCGATGGTGGCAGTCTTGATTGTCCGACTGGGGGAGAATGCGCGCAGTGAGGGTGACCGCCAGCAGCGATGGGCTCATTCTCGCGGATCAGGTGCGCGTACGCGTTGATGAGCGCCATGTGCAAGCGGTCAGGGAAGATCCCCAGGTGCCAGCCGGTCTCCGGTGCTATCTCCTGGGCGTACAGCAGAGGGGCTGGGGTGGGCCGGCACCTTCTCGCGCAGCAGCGCCGCAGGGCCGACCGCTCACCGAGTCGCTAGCATTGCTGCCTTTCGGCGGCGGGCCTATCATCGCTGCGAGCGTGTGCCGCATGTTCGCCTGCAGCGTCTGCCGGCGATCTCGATGATCTCCGCGGACCGCTCCGGGTGCGGCAGCATCATCCAGCGCAGGCCGCTGTCGGCGGGCCCGTACACGAAGGTGTGCCGGACCAAAGTGGCGCCGTCAAGAACCAGATCGAACGCGTACCGCCACGCGAAGACGGATGAGCGACAGTCTGAATGCCGTCCTCGTCGTCCAGCACCACCCACTCGAGCGTCCGCGGCCGGTCGGCTTGGGTAATGACGCAGGTCACGGTGCATTCGAATCCGCTGCCACCCGGTTGTGCCCGCTGAACTGAACGCCCGGCCGGGCGTCGTGATGACCGTCGAGCCAGGCGGTGCGGATGCATTCCGGGCTCCAGTTGCCCGTGTTGGTAATGTCGGCGAGCAGGTCCCAGGCGACGCCGGGCGCAGCGGCAACCATGATCTCAGCGTCGATCCGCATTCCGGTGACGTCTACCGACTGCACACGTCCGATGTTAGTTCACCAGCCTGGCCCAAGTCGGGAACGCTCGGCTCGCGCGCCGCAGGGCTAGGCCGGGGGCGTGTACTCCGGTCCGGTAGTCGTGGTCCGCCGACACCTGCGGCTCCACTTGGTGGAACGGAGGGTCCTCCCTCGCGGCAACTCTCCGCTACGCCAAGCCCGCCCGACACCGGCGCCTAATGCAACCGAACTACTCGGCCGCCTGCTCCGCAGCCGCGTTGATTGAGTCGGCCACGGCGTGAGCGAGCGTTCTGTACTGCTCCCGTGTAATCTCCCGGCGATCGTAAGCGACCGTCAGTTCGTCGATCGAACCTGGCACATTCGCACTCGGATCGAGCAGCGCGGCTTCGGCCATCTCGGTGTAGCTCTGCGCGACCGAACCGCCGGTCCTCGGCCACGCTCTCTTCCTAAACCGCCTGGCGACCTCATCCAAGGTCATCTCGCCTGATCGCAGGCCGGCAATAAGGTCCGCGACTTCGTTGGCAGCCATCTACTTACGCTCCCTATCAGCAAGCTGCGCGCTATACGACTCGACTAAGACCGGGGCTCGAGCATCAACCGAGTTGTCAAATCTCGACCAGCCGTCGAAAACGGCCTTGAGCTCCTCGAAATTCTTGCGATTGCCGCTGCCCCATTCCGAATCTGCATGTTTGAGGATGGTCGCTTCCGCGATATATCTACCACCGAATCCAAGTCCGCGGCGGAACTCGTCATGTCCTTCTCGATGCCGTGTGTCTGCTCGCCGAGCACTGACATCCACTGGAATGTCGACGAAGATTCCCTCGACTCGGACGTAGCCGGCGTCGCGCAAGGAAGTGACCCTTTCAGCGATCGATGAGGTCTTAGACATTGTGAAGTCCCAGATCACGTTCCTTGAGTCAGCCTCGGCACGGTTGGCCAGCCGCTTCGCTATGTGCGACGCCTCCTCATGGACTAAATCGGAGGTCTCCATCGGTGACAAGCCGTCGATCGTTGGGATCATCCCTCGCCGCGCCATGTCCTCCTTGATGATGTCGGGGTTGATCACCAAGTACTGTGACAGATCGATTCGAGCAAACTCCGTCAGAACCGTTGTCTTGCCTGCGCCTGGCAATCCGCCCGCGAGTATCGCCTTGCCCTCGCACGGCACTGCTGACGACCGCGCATACAGATCCTCGATAATCGCCTCGTGCTCAGCATCCCGCTCGTCAGACCAAATTCGATGTTCTTCATCGATCGTGTGGAAAATACGTGTATCTAGGCGCGCGGCCCGAGCATCCTCTAAGCGGATCTCGACTTCAGCTACGTGCTCGGCGTGCTCGGCGTCGGTTAACGGGCGGACCTGGTCCGGTGATCACGCCCGTGCGGTCCGCGTAGTCGGGCGACGACGGGTGCCCTGCGGCAAGGCGTTCTAAGCGCAGCTCTAATCCTCGCGCCCCAGCACCGTCGCGCAGATCCGGCACATACCACCTCCACATCACCACCTTCACCCACCATCGCGCAGCTGAAGGTCGGTCGGAGAATCGACAGCGCCCACGCGGACCTCCTGTAGCGCTCGCCGTCACCGGTCAGATTCAGCACAGACCATAGCCCCGAATCACCAGGAGCCACATCAGAATCTCGGCTTACGGGGCATAAAGAATGCAGCGGCGAGGCGGCTGCAAGGATCGAGTGAGCCCGACTGCATCGCCCAGGTACTGTTCGAATGCGCAGGGTTCGAACGCGCACGGATCCAAGACGCACTGCTCTATCGGACCAGCGTGAGACAGGCACTCACTCGAAGAGTCCGCGAATATCGTCGGCGTCCAGGCTGCCACCGAAGACGTTCCCGCTGTCGATCACCGATGTGAACAACGCGGCCTTGCGCGCTTTGAGTGCCATGACCTTCTCTTCGATCGTGTCCTTGGCGATCAGCCGGTACACGACGACGTTGCGGGTCTGGCCAATGCGATGCGTCCGGTCCACCGCTTGGGCCTCCGTGGCGGGATTCCACCATGGATCGAGCAGGAAACAGTAGTCGGCCTCGGTGAGATTCAGCCCGAAGCCGCCTGCCTTCAGGCTGATCAGGAACACCGGCGCAGCGCCGCCCTTGAAGCGCTGGAGCACGAGTGCCCTGTCGCGCGTCCTGCCATCCAGGTAGCAGTAGGGGATCCCGGCGGCGTCAAGCCGCTGCCGTGCCCGCTCCAGGAACCGGGTGAACTGGCTAAACACCAGCGCCCGGTGGCCGCCGCCGACGGCCTCGGTGAGCAGGTCCAGCAGCGTGTCGAGTTTGCTGCATGGCAGATCGTCGTGCTGCGCGTCGACGAGTCCGGCGTGCAGGCTCAGCTGCCGTAGCAGCGTCAGGGACCGCAGGATCGTGAACCTGTTGGCATCGACGTCATCGATCAGGCCGAGCACCTTCTGGCGCTCTCGCTGGAGATGGGTCTGATAGAGCTTCTGGTGCTTCGGATGCAGTTCTACCTCAAGCACCTGCTCCTGCTTGGCTGGCAGGTCGGCCGCGACCTGCTCCTTGGTCCGGCGCTTCACCAGCGGCTTGATCCGGCGCCGCAACAGCTCGAGCAGCTCGGCTTTGCCCTGCTTCTCGATAGGCCTGGCGTAGTAGTCCTGGAACTTATCCGGATGCGGGAAGAGGCCAGGCGCCGTGATCGACAGAAGCGACCACAGCTCCATCAGGTTGTTCTCCATCGGAGTCCCCGTGATGGCCAGCTTGAACGGGGCAGCCAGTCGACGCGCACACTGATAGATCTTGGCCTGCCGGTTCTTGGTGTATTGCGCCTCGTCCAGGAGCAGTCCTGACCACTGCAGTCCTGAGTAGCGCGCAAAGTCGATGCGCAGCAACGTGTACGTCGTCACGACGGCGTCGGCGCCCGCGACGATCTCAGCGAGATCCTGGCGGCGCTTGGTCATAGTGTCGGTGATCACGACGATCTTGAGCCCAGGCGTGAACCTGTCGGCCTCCGCAGCCCAGTTCGACACGACGCTGGTGGGCGCGCAAATGAGGAACGGCGGCTTAGCGCTGTCCTCTGCACGCGCGTGGCTGATCAGCGCGAGCGCCTGCAGCGTCTTGCCGAGGCCCATGTCGTCGGCGAGGATGCCGCCTAGCTGGTGCTGCCACAAGAACGCGAGCCACTGGAATCCCTCGACCTGGTATGGCCGCAGCTCCGCTGCCAGCCCGGGTGGCAGCGGCACTCTGTCCAGGCCGGCATCACTGGCAGCTTCACCGTCGGTGTCCTTGTCCGGTATGGCGCCGGCGAAGGCCAGCAGGCCGCCGACCTGTCGCTGCCACGCCGCTGCCTGGTGGCTGACCACGCCGAGCTCGGCGAGCTCCGCCCACAGACCCGCCTGGAACCTGCTGATCCGCAAGGAATCCGCCGGCCGATCTTGCAGGGACCGCGCCTCCTCGATGAGCCTGGCCAAGGCCTGGAGGCCCGGCTTGTCGAGGGAAAAGTAGGCGCCGTTGTCCAGCAGCAGATAGTCGTCGCCCCGGCTCAGCGCCAGGAACAGCTCCCTGAACTGGACAACCTGGTCCTCAACGAAGACCATGACGCCAAGACCAAACCAGTCGTTGTCGTCGGCCAGCTGGTCGGCGGAGATCTCGATCCGCAGCGAGTCGCCGGCCTCACGGTAGTCAGCCGGACTCCCGCTGATCTCGACGTCGACTCCGGGCCGGCCAGCCAGCATCGGCAGCGTCTCCGTGCTGAACCTCATCGTCTCCAGGCCCGTGAGCCGCGAGGGCCGCACGCTGCCGGACGGCAGGTCAAGGTCGGCCAGGATGGCGCGCTCAGCCTCGACATCCCGATAACCGGCCTCGATCTCGGTACCGGGCCCTGGCAGCGCCGGGAAGGTGTCGGCCGGCAGCCGAAGCTGCGCGTCGCCAACCTGATACGCCCACTCCCAGCTCACGTCCAGCTCGTGCCCCGCGCCGTACGCGGCACCTAGGACCAGGGTCGGCGGCGAGATCGTGGGCAGGCTGTACGAGCCGTCCGACGAGACGAGCGAGGCGGCGCGTCGGAGCCTCGGGTAGAACTCCTCGCGGAACCGCCGCTCGTCGGTGGCTGGGATGGTGACGGGCTGTCGCGCCATCACCAGTTGCTGCACTTCGCTGGGAACGGGGTTGATTAGCCTCGCGAGTCTGAACCGCCAGCGCGCTGGGTCTGGCTGAAGTTGAGCCTCTCGCCGGTCGACGTAGGCCAGCCCATGTCCCCGTGAGCCGAGGAAGCAGATCGGCCAGATCTCGCCGTCGCTGCCATCGACGCCGACGACCGGGCTGAGGCGCAGCGGTCCCGATGGCTCTGTCCTTGCCACGTCCAGCAACAGTTCAGCCGTCCCATAGCGGGGAAACGCACCCAGCTTGCGGTAGATCAGCGGCAGTCCGGCGGACGTGGCGTCGTCCAGCAGAGCCCATAGCTGGCGGGACTCGAACGTGCCGAGGTCCAGCAGCTTCACGCCGCCGCCGTAGTAATAAGGCCTGTAGTCGGAGCGATCGCCAGCCCGGTACAGCCAGTAGAGCTCTCTGAGCACGTGCAGCTGCGCGTCGGCGAGCCCAGTGACGTGCTGCCGGGAGTCCAGCCTGTCCCAGGTCAGCTGGCCGCCGATCCACGAATCCAGCTTTGCCCCAGGCTGGACGACGCGCGCCTTGACTGTCAGATGCGGCGGACTCGCAGCGCGCTGGCCGGGGTGTGTCTGCGCACCAGGCGACAAGATCAGCTCGATCGCGACCCGAGCCGGCTTGGGGTTTGCCGAGGCAGCGCCGGACCGAGCCTGGATCAGCGAGCTGAGCGACTGATCCCAGGAGCTCGAGCGCGGTCGCGGAGCACTGAGATCCTGGCCAGAGACGAGCGCCCCGGCCAGCGCGAGTGCCGCCGCGTGCTTGCACTCGCAGCCGGCCTCACAGCTGCAGTAGCCGCCGTCGAGCCGCATCGGACTGCCGCCACTGAAGTACGCCACAGTCTCGTGGAACTCGCCGCCTTTGTCCTGCACGATGCCCCGCAGCGCTCGCCTTGACGGCACCCACTCCATCCGGCGGACGACGCCGTCATGCATCTCGCGGTAGCCGGCGTCGAACGCGGTCGCGCCAACAGCGTCCTCGACCGAGCCGAGGTCTATCTCGTCGAGCACCACCCGCGGCATGCCACCGACCATAGCCCGCGTCACCGACAGTTCCCGGCCTCTCGCGGCCGCACGCGGCCGGGTTTGCCGGACTGCAAAGGGACCTATGACGCCTCAGGCACTGAGACCATGAGAAGCGTGCCGAAGAAGCGCTCCACGCCCGCTAAGTCCGTCCGGCATCTGCACGTAGTGCCCGACGACGCCCAGGCCACCCTGTGGGACAGCAGGGAGCTCGTCCGCCTGGCGCGGCTGCGCCAGCTCGCCATTGAAACCCGCGCTCCAGCTGACGCGATCCGGCTGATCGACAGAGCTGCGACGGCCGACGAGGCGATCGGCATGCTGACGGAGGCGGGTTTCATGCCTGCCGAGGCAGAGGCGAGGGAGGGCATGCTGTCCTGGTTCTCACCCCTGCTCGAGCCGGGCTGCGAGCCGCTAGAGGCCGAGCTCTGCGGGACTGCGTTCATCGGCGAGGTACGCCGGGCGGCGCCCCCCAATCTCGACACCACCGACGTGCTTCATGACGTCATCGAGGGCTTCGCTACCGATCGGAGTCCAGAGGCACTGGCGATGATGCTGGCACTGTCATCGGTAGCGCCGCCCCGGCTGCGGGTCATGGCAGCGGAAGCCGCCGCCAGGATGGTGGCGGACGGCCAGGCAGAGATGCCGTGGGCCGCGGACATCGGCTTCCCGGTGCCTGGCCGGTGCTTCGGATACACCGACATCTACGGCGAGCAGCGCTCCATGGTCATCACGTTCCGCTATGGCCGCAAAGCGCACGGTCTCGTCGTGCTGGTCGACCATATCCTCGGCGGCGGTATCAAGGACTGCTACGTCGCTGACTACACCGAGTCAATGCGGGCCGAGTACCGGAAGATGGGCCGGGATCCGGACATCATCTACAGCGACCTGGATCCCGCCGAAGCTCGCGCGATTCTCCTGCAGGCCCTCTCGTGCGAACCGTGTCCAGTCCAGCCGGATCAGATCGACGATGTCGAGAACAATATGAACCTGTTGCTCAGCCGCGTCGCTGCGCTGCCTGCAGCTAGCAAAGCGGCAGGTCAGGCCGGCAGGTCCGAGACCGCGGCGCGCGCCACCCAGAAGACCGGCGCGACAGCGCGGAAGTCCGGGCCGAAGAACATCCATCGGGTGAAGGTGACCTTGCGCGGCGCCAAGCCGCCGATCTGGCGTCGGTTTGAAGTGCCGTCAGATACCACCCTGCGGCGCCTCCACAGCGTTATCCAGGCTGGCTTCAACTGGCAGGACTATCACCTCCACCTATTCGAGACCGCCGCGGGCCTGTACGGCATGCCGGACCCCGATGACGATCTCGATATCCGCAGCGACGCTTACAAGAAGCTGTCCGCGGTCGCCGACTGGCCAGGTGACCGGATCCGGTATGCCTACGACTTCGGCGACAACTGGGAGCTCGACATCATCGTCGAGGCAGTCCAGCCAGCCGAGCCAGGGATGGCATACCCGCGGTGTACAGGCGGTCGGCGGGCTGCGCCACCGGAAGACTGCGGCGGAGTCTGGGGCTACGCCGACATGCTCAACGTCCTGGCCAATCCGGCGCACGAGGAGCACAACAGTCGCCTGTCGTGGCTAGGCATCCAGACAGCAGCGGAATACGACGCCAACGCCTTTGACAGCGAGGTCGTCAACAATGATCTGAACAGGAGAGTGCTGATCAAGCCCTGACGCCGCAGGATTGGTGGGACTTGCGGCGTCCGCGCCTAGTCGGGAGTCGCTCCCGCAGGCCAGCTAGAGCAGTGACAGCTGACCGGTGATGGCGTCAATCGCGGTGTCGGCTGCAGGGCCGATAGCGCAGCACGTCGGCGTGCCCTCGGTCACCTGAGTCCGGCCGGCATCGTGGATGACCTGCACTGGCAGCCCGGCCTCCGCGGCCTGCCCAGCGATAGCGTGCAGTTCTTCTTCGCTGCCCGCGCGCAACACGACCTTTGGCTGGCCGTCACGCAGCCAGGCCGCGAAGGCCGGGGTGCCGATGCCGGCCAGCGCCGCGGCAACGGCCGCATGCGCGGCTTGCGCGGCGATCTTGCCACGCCCCATGCCCAGGTCCGATCGAACGATCAGGATCAGCTTGGTCTGCATGACTGCCAAGTTAGGCGTCCGCTCCGACTCGCGGGAGACTTAACCACATGACGCACCCACCATGGGATGACTCCTACACGGCCGAGTCGCCGCCGCCGTGGGATATCGGCAGGCCGCAGCCAGCCTTCGTCGCACTGGCCGAGTCAGGTCTGCTGGCTGGCCAGGTCCTCGATGTCGGCTGCGGCACTGGCGAACATGCCCTGCTGGCCGCAAGCCGTGGCGCCAAGGCCACCGGCGTCGACATCTCTCCGACCGCCATCAAACAGGCCCGTGCCAAGGCCGCGGAGCGCGGACTCGACGTGCAGTTCCAGGTCGAAGATGCGCTTGACCTCCGCCAGCTGGACCCCAGCTTCGACATGATCATCGACAGTGGCGTCTTCCACGTCTTCAGCGACGAGGACCGGCCCCGCTACGTGGCCAGCCTGGCCGGAGTCCTGCGGCCGGGCGGCACGCTCTACCTAATGTGCTTCAGCGATCGGCAGCCTGGCGACTTCGGCCCGCGCCGAGTGCGTCAGGACGAACTGCGCGCAGCATTCAGTGACGGCTGGGCGGTACAGTCGATCACGGCCAACACGTTCGAGATCAGGCCCGTTGACGGCACGACATGTGCCCAGGCCTGGCTCGCCGTCTTCACGCGCAGGTGAAGTGCTCAGGCCCCGTAAGCTACCGCTGGCACTGGCCGGACGGTACAGATCTAACTTCCGCAGCCACGCTATGAAGCAGAGCAGAAGAAAGACCACTACCAGGTCCATCTATGGCCCACTCCCCCGATTTCTTGCCCCATGACTAAACCAGAGCCGCAGCAGCCCCCCGAGCACACGCCGCGGCGTTTGACTGGTACCCCGCTACTGGGCGGTACAACCAGCGCTGCCAGCGCATCTGGCCGTGCGGCTGATCCTGTACGCACCACCGGCAGCGCCAGCACATCCGGGCCGGCCGGGCGCGTGGCCCCCTTGCTGCCAGCGCAGGCGCGCCGCCCCGCCGCCATCGCGGTCGCCTGCTGCGCCGTGGTCGTCGCGGTGCTCGGGGCCTTCGCGGCCGGCCGGACTCAGGGCATGGCCATCGACAGGCCCGTCGATTCGTGGCTACGGCACCACCTGGCGTCGCACCCGCCCGTGCTGTCCTATATCGGCTACCTAGGAGGTGGGCAGATGACGGTCGTGCTGGCCTCGATCTTGGTGCTGGCCTGCCTGCTCGCGCGCCGGGTTAACGGCGCGATCCTGACTGTGATCAGCGTCGTGGTCGCAATGGGACTAACCGAGTTCGTGCTCAAGCCGATCGTGCACGAGACGATCAACGGCTCGCTGACGTATCCGAGCGGCCACACGACGAGCGTCTTCGCCCTCATCGGGACCGTCGGGGTGCTGCTGCTCGACCCGCCACGCCGACGACCGCGGCCGCGCGTGCGAGTGCTGCTGGTACTCGGGCTCGTCGCCGTGGGTTGCCTCGTGGCCGTCGCGCTGATCGAGCTGGACTGGCACTACTTCACCGACACGATCGCCGGCGCGGCGCTGGGCGGAGGCGTAGCGCTCGCGGCCACGTTCCCACTCGACAGAACCGGAGTGCGACGCCGGCTGGAGGCGGCCCTCCCCAGCCGGCTGAAGCCGGAGCCGCCCGCCTGACGCTACGCTCCTCTCCGTGATCGGAACGTGACCCACTGATTACTCGCTGCATCCTGCCAGCTAGTATAAGTGGGAAGAACGTGGCAAAACAGCCTGACTACAGGCAGGTGCGCCATGAGAGTCGCTCTTACCGCAACGCTGAGCGCCGCAGTCCTGGCCCTTGCGGCGTGCACGACCGTCACGACATCGCAGAGCCCGGCATCTCCTCCGCCGTCGGCTTCGTCGGGTGCCAAGGCGCCTTCGAGTGGCACGCTTGCGCCGCCCCAGAGCACGGCTGCACCGGCGACTACGCCACCTGCCAGTACTGGCCCTGCCACCCCGCAGTCTGCGCCCACAGGAGCGCCGGCGCCTGCCGCACCGAACGTGACCGATCCGTGGGCCGTCGTCTCCGCCTACTACGGCGACATCGAGTCAGGCGCCTACGCGCAGGCCTGGGCGCTGCTCAATTCCGGCGCCACAACGGGCCAGACCTACCAGCAGTTCGTGAACGGGTTCGCGTGCACGGGCTCGCAAGGCCTGAACGAGATCGGCGAGTCGGGCGATCAGGTCACGTTCGACCTCGATGCCACCAACTCCTGTACCGGCCAGGTCCAGCACTTCACTGGCACGGACACGGTCCAGAACGGGATGATCGTCGCGGCGCACGTCGTCCAGACCGGCTGACCGATAAAGATCTGGGAACGGGGTCGCTCACGTGCGCCGACTCGCTCGTCCATTGGGCATGAGGGTGGATCTGCTGCCCTTCATAGGGCAGCGATGTCGCACCTGCCGCCCAACCGGACCCGACGACGGGAGCGTGTGACGTGGGCGCGACGGTTGTCGTGAACATGAGTGGTCACCGGGACGACCCTGGGTTCGCCGATATCGTATATGTCGGGCGGGCGATGTACCGCGGCGGGTGGCGGCTGGCGCGCTCGCCGCTCGCCAACCCGTTCCGCATCGGAGTCGACGGAGATCGCGAGCAGGTCGTCGCGAAGTACCGTGACTACCTGCTCGCCCGCCCGGACCTCACGGCGCTCCTCCCTGACCTGCAAGGCAAACGTCTCGGCTGCTGGTGCAACCCGCTGCCGTGCCACGCCGACATCATCGCGGAACTCGCCGATCGGGTGACCTGACGTCGGCCCTCGTGGACCTGGCGGTGCCGGGCTTCTCAGCACCCTGGACCAGCCGGCTCACCGCGTGACCGCATCCTGGACCAGCCGGCTGGCCGCCTACCGCAGCCGCAGGCCAGCCGGCCGACCGCGCAACCGCGGGCACCTGTCCCCTTTATCCAGCGGCACGCGTCTTGCCCGCGCCATCTTTCGGCGACCTGCCTGGGAGTGACGTCAAATGCGCCGCATGGCGCCCCTGCAACGGCGATGATTCATTTGCGTGCTAGGCGTCGAACGCGGCGGCGGGAGCGATCGTGACAGAGGGGTATCCAGGTGGGCGACACGCAGCTGGTGCCATACCCTGGCTCTTCGCGGGCGCCGGGATCGTGGTCGCGGTGTTGGGGGTCGCCTTCGCGGTCGTGCTGACCGGTAATAGCACGCCGCTCGGTTCCCCGCATGATCACCGCCCGCAAGCGGCGGCTCCGCTGGCATCGGTCTCCGCCACAACGCCCATCCAGTCTCCGTCGCCCACTCCTAAGCCGGCCCACAAGCGAACGCCGTCCGCGTCGTCGCGCCCAGCCCCCAGCACCACCTCGCCATTGGCCAGCCCGCAGCCGCAACCCGCACCCTCACCCCAGCCGACCGTACGGACACAGGTGCCACCGGTGCAGCTGACGGCCACCGTGAACGTAGACAGCGGTTGGCATTTCCAGGACTTCGGCCAGGTCGTCTTCGAGGTGGCCGACGCGGGCTCTACTGCGACCGGACAGCTCACCGCTTCGATTACGCTGCCGGCCGGAGCCTCGATGATGGGCGGCGGCGGAGGCAACTTCGGCCAGAGTGCTTCCGACTGGAGCTTCGGCTGGGCCTGCCAGCCGACCTCGACCGGTGCGACCTGCCAGCACGCCGCGATATCAGCGGGCACGCAGACTGCAGGCGCGATCTACTTCATGCTCAGCGGTTCCACGGCCTGCGGTCAGCCCGTTGAGCTGGCCGTCGCGAGTGGATCATCGTCGACGAGCGCACAGTCACCCGATGGCATCGCCTGCTAGCGGGAAGAACCTAACCGGCTAGCGAGGTCCAACCCCGTGGCTTGCCAGCGGTATGCCACCGACTCGGGACGGAGGCACAATGACGTTGCTCCCGCCGCTCGCGCGGCAGCTGGACCTCCGGCCGCATCCGGAGGGCGGATGGTTCCGGGAGACGTGGCGGTCGCCGGTGACATTCGACCCGGATGGCTACGCGGGTACGCGCAGCGCGGCGACCGCTATCTACTTCCTGCTGCACCCGGGCGAGCGATCGCGGTGGCACCTCGTGCGGTCAGATGAGCTGTGGTTCTGGCACAGCGGCGGCGCGCTGACGCTCAGACTCGGCGGCACGGGCCCGTCGCCAGGCGGCTCCGGACCCGACGCCTCCGCGGCAGGTGAGGCCGTAGATGTACTGCTTGGCCCCGACGTCTTCGCTGGCCAGCAGCCCCAGGCGGTCGTGCCGGGCGGCACCTGGCAGTGCGCAGCGCCGACCGCTGACGAGGCCGTGCTCGTGAGCTGCGTCGTCGCGCCGGGCTTTGACTTCGCAGACTTCCGCCTGGCCTGAGCCGGGCCGCGGACTTCCGCCCCGCCTGAGCTGCGTCGCAAGCTTCCGCCTTGCCTGAGCCGGGCCCCGGACCTCCGCCTCGGCTGAGCCGGGCCGCAGACTTCAGCTTCGCCTGAGCCGGGTCCGGAAGCGGGATTTCCCTAGGGCAGTTGATCGTTGTAACTAGGTGATACGCCGTTCACTGCAAGCGATCGAGTTATGACTTGTTATTCGCGCCACACCGTCGTAGGCTGTCGATATATCGTGAGCGTATCGCGAGAGGTGGCGGTTAACGATGGCGGCGGGAGCGGCTTGGGGCGCGTGCGATTTCGCGCCCGGCCTATCTGACCTGCTGAAGTGCGTCCAAGACGTGCTAGGCCACGCCGGCGCGGCCAAGGCTGGCGCCAAGGCACACGCCAAGGCTGAAGGACGTGAGCACCACGGCCCGTGGGAGCGGGGCTTCGGCGGGCGCCGGGGCCCAGGCCCAGGCCACTGGGGCGGCGGTTTCGTCGGTCCCAAGGGCGGCTGGTGGCCAGGACCACCATCGGCACCTGGGCCAAAAGCGAGCCGCGGTGACGTTCGGGCCGCGATTCTCGCGCTCCTGCGCGAAGGTCCGCGCAATGGCTACCAGATCATGTCCGAGATCGAGGAGCGCAGCGGCGGCGCGTGGCGGCCGAGCCCCGGCGCGGTCTACCCAGCGCTGTCGCAGCTCGCCGACGAGGGCCTGATCGCGCCCGAGGAGTCGGGCAGCAAGCGGATGTTCAGCCTGACTGACGCCGGTCGCGAGTACGTAGCCCAGAATCCCGAGATGGCCCGCGGCGCGTGGGAATCGTCGGCGCAGCAGGAAGCGTGGCAGGTACCCGGGTTGTTCGCCGAGGCCGCCCGGCTGGGCAGCGGGATCATGCAGCTCGCCCGGACAGGCTCGCCGGACCAGATCCGGGCCGCCGAGCGCCTGCTCGAGCGAACACGACGCGAGCTGTACAGACTCCTCGCGGACGATGCAGCTCCGGCAGACGACGAGCAGGATCTCTAAGTAATAGGGCAGGGGACATGAACGAGAACATCCGAGTATCAGACGCCGACCGCGAGCACGTTGTGGAGCGCTTGCGCGAGCATTACGCCGCCGGCCGGCTCACCTCCGACGAGCTGGACGAGCGCGTGACCGCAGCACTCAGCGCAAAGACCTACGGGGATCTGCGCCCCGTCATGACCGACCTCCCCGAGCCGGAGACCGTCGGGGCGGCGGGCGCAGCGGGTCCGGCGGGCGCCCCCGGGCCCGCCGGGCCCCTCGGGCCGCAGGGCTGGGCGCCACCTTGGATGGCTACCGGACGACCGATCGTGGCCTACCGGCGCGGACCGCGGGTCCTGCCGCTGGTGCTCATCGCGCTGATCGCTGCCATCGCCCTCCCCGGGGCGGGCTTCGTTTTCCTGGCGTTCGTGAAGCTCGCACTGCTGTTCGGGCTGGTGATGTGCGTGACGGGCATCTTCGCGGCCGCCCGGTTCCGGCGGCACGTGCGCCGCAACTGGCAGTCCGGGACCGGCGCCTCGTGGCAGCATCACGAGTGGCGCCACTAGGGTCGAGACGGCGGGGACGGATGCGCACCCCGTTCCCGTCCGTCGGAAGTTTCTATGTCTGCTAGTCAAGCTGTGGAGTATCGGCGGGCGAAGTCCTCCTGAAGCCGGAACTTCTGGATCTTGCCGGACGGCGTCATCGGGAACTCCTCGACGAAAATCCAGTGCAGCGGCGTCTTGTAGGGCGCCAGGTGCTCGCGGCAGTGGGCGCGTAGCTCTTCGGGAGTCGGCCGCGCGTGGCCGGGCGCGGCGCGCACGTAGGCAGCCACGACCTCACCCCATCGGTCATCCGGCACGCCGACGACGGCCGCCTCGGCGACCCCGGCGTGCGCGAACAGGATGTCCTCGATCTCGCGCGGATAGATGTTCTCGCCGCCGCGGATGATCATGTCCTTGACCCGGCCCTCGATGCGGAGGTAACCCTCCTGGTCCATCGAGGCGAGGTCGCCGGTGTGGTACCAGCCGTCGGCGTCGATCGCCTCTGCCGTGAGCTCGGGCGCGTCGTGGTACCCGCGCATGACCATATAACCGCGGGCGCACAGTTCACCGACGTCGCCAGGAGCAACGGGCGCACCAGTGGCGACGTCAGCAATCTTGATGTCGGTCTGCGGCAACGGCGTGCCAAGCGTCTCCGCCCGCCGCTCCGCGGGCGCGTCCAGCCGCACCTCGGTCAGCAGCGGTGAGCACTCCGTCGTGCCGAACACGATGCTGAAGCTGACCCCGAGGCGCTCCTCGACCTTCCGGACGAGCTGGGCCGGTACCGGCGAACCGCCGGACACTGCCACCCGGAGCGACGACAGGTCCCGCTTGGACAGGTCGGGATGCTCCAGCATGGCGATCAGCATGGTCGGCACCCCGCCGAAGGCCGCCGACCGCTCGGTCTCGCACAGCTCGAGGGCGAGCGCCGGGTCAAACGCCAGAACCGGGAGGTGCACCGCGCGGCTCTGGACACAGCCGAGGACTCCCATCCCGCAGCCGGATGTGTGGAACATCGGCATTGGGTTGACGTAGACCTCGCCCGGCTGCAGCCCTATGCGCGCGGAGTAGAAACGCGCGTTGTTCGTCAGCCCGCGATGGTGCAGCTCGGCCCCTTTGGGAAAACCTGTCGTTCCCGATGTGTACTGGATCTGCGCGATATCGCCGGCCTGGACGTCAGGCAGGCTCACGTCCGCGGCGGCGGGCGCCGTGCGCAAGAACTCGTCCCACTCGGTGAACATGACCACCTCGCGCAGCGCGGGAACATCCGGCCGCACCTCGTCCAGGAACTTGGCCATCGGACTGCGGAACTCCGGCACCAGGAAGATGCCCGAAGCGCCGGACTGGTTCAGTACGTAGGCCAGCTCGGCCGGCCGCAGGGCCGGGTTGACGGTGACCAGCACCAGTCCGGCGAGCGCGGCGGCGTACTCAAGGATGACCCATTCGGGGAGGTTCGGCGCCCAGGCGGCGACGCGCTCACCCGTCCCGAACCGCTGCACCAGGGCTCGAGCTGCCTGCTCTGCCTCCGCGAGCAGTTCGCCGTAGGTCCACCGGCGGCGGTCCGCCGGGTCGGGCAGGCCGCCGATCATGGCCAGGGCGCTGGGATCTGCCGCGGCGGCCGCGCGCAGCACACCACCGACAGTGGTTTCCAATACCGGCTCGCTCGTGTCGGCTGGCCAGTAGGACGTCGTCAGCGGGGTCATGGCGCCTCCGAGCCACTTGCGTGTGCAGTAACGCAGTCAAAAGCAGTAACGCCATCAAAACAGGCGCGGCCCGCCCTCACCAGACTTCAACGGAGGGGAGGCGCCCAGCTTGACTACTCGCCGCCCGACTCCGGGCCCGGCTGCCCGCCAGACGAGGCCGAGACTGGCGGTCCATGCCGCCCGGCCGCACTCACGACACGGGCCGCCGCGTCCACGGTGGCTTCGAGTCGCTTGCTGTGCGCGCCGCGCCAGTACACCCGGTCGCACGACTGGCACCGGGCGAAGGCGTCATATGTGCGCCTGGTGCCGGGCTTGAGCTGCGGCTCGATATCGGCCTTGGGCGCTGGCGCGAGCAGGCCATTGCATGAGGTGCACCGAGTCCACGGCGCGAGCGCGGGCGCGAACCTGTCGAGCACGTCGGCTAGCTGCGCATCGGTACTGGCGCCCCGCACGTATGCGCCGAGCCAGAGCTTGCGACGCCGGAGCAGACCGCGATCTTGCGTCAGCAGCACGCGACGGTCGGCGTTCGCCTCGTCGATGAGGTCATCGTCGTTGGCGTACCGGTGATACGAGGTGTCGATGCCAAGCAGCCGCAGGCGCCGGGCGACGATGCCGAGATGAACGTCGAGCAGGAAGCGGGCGTCGTCAAGCGGCTGCGGCCGCGAGATGGGCACGACCTCCACGGTGTCCCCGTCTCGTGGCCGGTAGCTCCGGTCCGCGGGGCGGCCGTTGACGAGCAGCAAGCCGACCTCGGTCAGCGGCACGCCGATCGACTCGACCACATGACCCAGCGTGGAGACGCCATCGCAGATGACCGGCACCGGCTGAGGCCGCCGGCTCGGCCGCAGGAAAAGCGCCAGCTCCCCCGGCACCGTGACGTGCGCCTGCGGTCTGGCCATGTCCCCACCATGCCCGGAATCCGTCCCGAGCCGAAGGAGACTTCGGCGATCGCAGCTCCGCCGGGCCCGATGCCGGAGCGTGCCGGTCCGCCGACCCTAGGGAGTTAGCCGCCCGGAGGCGCGGCCGCAGACATGATCTGGGCCGCCTCGCGGATCACGGCCAGCTCGGCGGAGATACCGCGCAAAACCTCCGCGACCGCGAGGGTGGCGTGTACCTGCGCCTTCGCCACCTCCCTCCCGGACATGGTTCCAGCACCCTGAACTGACTCTCCGACCAGTTGCTCAGCTATCCACTTGTGGTCGACGTCGGGCATGATCACTCCTCGCTGGCCAGATGTTCATCAAGTGTCCCGTACCCCGACCCGCGTCCTGGCGGGCCAAGACGGCCGCAATGTCCTGCGTAGTGCGACCACGTTGTAGGACTTCGGCGGGCCAGACCCAAGGTTGTAGGACTTCGGCGGCCGCGAATACGACGAAACGGTCGCGTTTCCCCGCTTAACCCCTACAACGTGCCTCCAGGCGCCTCCGGTTCGCGCTTACCGCGTCCGCTACAAGCTGATCAGGACGATGCCGGTCGCGATCACGACGGCCGCGGCGACTCGCCTCCGGCCGAAAGTCTCCCTGCGCGCGCACCCATCGTGACCGCCCGCGCATCCTGATATACCAGGATCATGCCTAAAGAGCGCGTTGCCACCACGATGCGCGCAGCCGCTGCCGAGCTGCTAGCCGCGTTTGACGACGACCAGCGCGAGCTCGCCGCGCTGGCGTTCGGCGACGTGTCGCTGCGGCGGTGGCTGGAGTACCGGCCGGAGCCGAGGCCCGGCGCGTGCCTGGCGCGGGCCACGCCGGCCGCCCGCAAGGCGGCGCACCGACTGCTGGCGACCGGGCTGAGCGAGCACGCGTTTGCGCAGGCGATGGTGATCGTGGCACTGGAGGAAGTTCTCGATCTAAGGGAACGGGGCCGAGTCGGCAGGCACAGTGGCGACTACTGGGTGTGCGTGTTCGGAGACCCGACTGCGGACGAGCCGTGGTCGTGGCGGTTCGAGGGCCACCACGTGTCGGTCACGATGACGGTCGTGGGCGACGAGGTGTCGCCAGCACCCATCTTCCTGGGAGCGAACCCGGCCTGCGTTAGCTACGCCGGCCGCCCGGTGTCGCGGCCGCTCGCGCCCGAAGAAGACCTGGCCCGCGCGCTGCTCGATGCGCTCGGTCCGGCCGGCCGGTCCGCGGCCGTCGTGGCCGATCAGGCGCCCTACGACATCCGCTCAGCGACCTCGCCGCGCGCGCAGCCCGTACTAGAGCCACGCGGGGTCGCCGCCGCGGCGCTCGGCTCGACGGCGCGCGCCGTGCTGGACCAGCTCGCCGCCTTGTACCTCGACCGGCTGCCCGCGGAGTTGGCTGCCCGCGAGGCGGCGCGCGTCGCCGCCGGCGAGCTGCACTTCGCGTGGGAAGGCCCACTGACGCCGGGAACGCGCCACTACTACCGCGTGCAAGGTGACGACCTGCTGCTCGAGTACGACAACACGACCGACGACGGCAATCACGCGCACACCGTGCTGCGGCGGCCGCACAGTGACTTCGGCGACGACATCCTCGCCGCCCACTATCGCGAGGCGCACACCTCGGTGCTGCCCTAGCCGCGCGGAGACACGTCGGCTTCGATCAGGTGCGGACCAGGCTCGGCGAGCGCGTTCCTCAGCTGCGCGGAGAACTCCCCTGTTGTTGAGGCACGGCTCGCCGGAACACCCATGCCGGCCGCGAGCGCGGTGAAGTCGATATCGGGCCGGGACAGGTCCAGCAGGTCGCGGGCGGTCGTGCCGGTCACGGGCGCGCCGGTCCGCTCGAGCTCCATGGCCAGGATCGCGTACGCACGGTTGCTGAAGATAACCGTTGTGATGTCGAGCCCCTCGCGGGCGTGCGTCCACAAAGCCGAGACGGTGTACATGGCGCTGCCGTCCGCCTCGAGGGCGAGGACAGGCCGGTCCGGGCACGCGATCGCCGCGCCGGTTGCGAGCGGCAGTCCCTGGCCGATAGCGCCACCCGTGAGGCTGAGCCAGTCGTGTGGCGGCGCGCCGGCGGTAGCACCGGCGAGCCACAGTCCGGAGGTGTTCGCTTCGTCGCAAACGATCGCGCGCTCGGGTAGCAGCGCCCCGATGACCGCAGCAGCCGACTGCGCCGTCAGCTCACCGTCGGCGGGCAGGTCCGGCCGCGCCGCCGGTGGATCGACGGCAGCGCGTCCGGCGCGGCGAGATCTGCTAGGGCCATCAGTGCTGCCGGCACGTCATCGCCAGGCTCAGCCAGCACCTGCACGTGGCAGCCAGGGGGAAGCGGCGTCGTGGGCTTCCCGGGGTAGGCAAAGAACGAGACCGGCGAGCTCGCCCCGGCCAGGATCAGGTGGCGCGTGCCGGCCAGCTGGTTGGCAGCGAGCTCCACCAGGTAGGCGAGGCGGTCGACGTTGGGGATGCCCGCGCCGCGCTCGTGCCGCGCTGGGAACGTCTCGGCGAGCACCTGCGCGCCCGTCGCCGCTGAGATCCGGCTGGCGGCCTCGATCGCCGGCCGGCGCAGCCCGGTACCGCCGAGCAGGATTGTGGTCCGCGGTCCGACCTCGCCCAGGCCATGCAGCGCGCCCAACGCTGGCGCGAAACGGCCGCGCGGCACTGGCGATGGTTCCCTACGCGGGAATGGCGGCAGCACCACCGGCTCGGCGCCGTCGGTCCAGGTCACGTCCGCGGGCAGGATCAGCGTGACGACCTGGCCTGGCGGCCGCAGTGCCGCAGCGACCGCCTCGGCCGCGTCCGCGGGCGCGTCGGCGCTGCGAGTCGATCGTCGCACCCACGCCGACACCGAGCCCGCGATCGCGTCCATGTCGGACTCCAGCGGCGCGTCGTGCCGCTTGTGATACGTGGCATGGTCCCCGACGACGGCCAGCAGCGGTGTGTGCGCGCGACGCGCGTTATGCAGGTTGGCCAGCCCGTTCGCCAGGCCAGGACCGAGGTGCAGCAGCGCCGCCGCCGGCTGCCCGGTCATGCGGCCGAAGCCGTCGGCCGCGCCGGTCGCGACCCCCTCGAACAGGCAGAGAACCCCGCGCATTTCTGGTACCGCGTCCAGCGCCGCGACGAAGTGCATCTCAGACGTACCGGGGTTAGCAAAGCACGTGGTCACGCCGCAGCTGACCAGCGTGCGGACGACCGCCTGGGCTCCGTTCATGTCACTGCTCCTCGTGCGGGCGCGTCCCCGGCTTCGGCATCAGCGTCGGCGTCGTCAGGCGCTCGGTGCCCGGTCCGGCGGGAACCCGCCCGTCGCGATCGGACCCCAGCGGTCGATCGTGATCCGGATGAGCGACTTGCCCTGGCGGCGCATCGCCTCCCGGTACTCGTCCCAGTCCGGGTGCTCGCCCGCGATGCAGCGGAAGTACTCGACCAGCCCGTCCTCGGCGTCGGCCGCCGGCATGTCTAGCACCTGTGCAGTGCCGTCGACCTGCACGTACGGGCCGTCCCATTCGTCGGAGTGCACGAGCACGGATACGGCCGCGTCCCGCCGGGCGTTGATCGCCTTCGACCGGTCCGGGTACGTCGAGATCACGATGCGGCCGAGATCGTCGACGCCAGCCGTCACCGGCGAGATCTGCGGTCGGCCGTCGCGCCGGCTTGTCACGAGCGTGGCCCGGTGCCGCGTCCGGACGAAGTCGATGAGCTGATCCCGGTCAACCCGGTCAGCAGTGGCGATCTTCGGCATGCTCCGACTATAGACACGCTCCTTGGCCTGGTTGCCGGCTGATGTCGGGGGTGGCACGTCCATCTATCCGATCGCCGTTCGTCGTGCGGGTAAAGGGCAGCTCGGCCGACAAGCGCCGGGCAAGCACATGCGGAGGTGTTCCATGACGAACGCGACCGGCGCGACAGTGGAAGTCGAGATGATCGTGGACAGCGATCCCGGCACGACGTGGGATCTCGTCGCCGACGTCAGCCGAGTCGGCGACTGGAGCCCGGAGTGCACGGGCGCTGCCTGGCTCGACGGCGGGCGACCGGAGTGCGGTGCCCGATTCGAGGGCCGCAACGAGTTCTCCGGCGGGTTCTCCTCGACTGTGACGTGCGTCGTCACCGAGGCGCAGCGACCCGCGGTCTTCGAGTGGGTCGTGCTCGACCCGACCCTGGACCCCGCGTGCCCAGGCTCGATCTGGCGGTACGAGCTTGTCCGCGGCGATTCGGCCGACCAGACGAGAGTCCGCCATCGGTTCGTGCACGGCTCTGGGCTGACCGGGCTGAAGGTGGCGATGCAGGAGAGCCCCGACGAGGCCGACGCCATCCTGGCCGAGCGGCTGGATGTGCTCCGTAACCACATGACCATCACGCTCGAGCGCATGGCCGCGAGCTGACGCCAGCCAGACGGCCAGCGCGACGACCGCGGGGACGACGAGGAGCCAGCCGCAGTAGGCGAGCAAGACTACGACGGCCAGCGTGGCGGGAACGGCAGCGGTCCTGGCCGTGCCGCGCAGGACGACGACGGCGGCGACCATCGCGGCCAGGTAGACGGACAGGAACAGGGTCGTGGGCACCGCGACCAGCCACGTCGTGGTCACGAGGCCGGCCCCGTACAGGGTGATGAGTACCAGGCCGGACGTCGCGATGGTGATCAGGAAGGCCAGCTGCGGCCCGGACTTGCGTTCCCCGCGCCCGCGACGATGGATCAGCTCACGGGCCATGGTGGCGGCCCCGGTGATGTAGGCGTTGGTGGTGCCGAGCGTCAGCACGATCGCGGTCACGGCCGCGACCGCCGGGCCAGCCGCGCCTATCGAGCGGCGTAGCAGGTCCGCCAGCGGGACGGAGGTCGCCGCGCCCCGGCCGAGGACGCCGATCGTGACAATTGCGAGGCTCAGGTACAGCGCCGACGTCACGGCGAGCGCGATCCCGATCACGCGCGGAAGCTGCCGGGCCGGCTCAGCGAACCGAGCCGTCAGCGGCGCGACGGCCTCCCAGCCCACGAAGGACAGCATGAGCGTTGTCGCCGCATGCCCCACGGACAGCCAGCCATGCGGTGCGAACGCAGTCCAGTTGGCGAGGCGCGCTGACGTCGCCGATCCGGTCACTGCCACGACGACGATGCCGATCAGCAGGCTGACCAGGACGAGCTGGGCACTGGCACTTGCCCGCAGGCCGCCCGCTGCCAGCGCGAGCACGATCACCAGCAGGCCCGCCGCCACCGCAGCGCGGGTGACCAGGCCGCCGCCGGTGAGGCTGGTGACATAGCTCGCCCCGATCAGGCAGACGACGGGCGCGCCGCACACCACGCCAGCCAGGAACGCCCAGCCGGTCGCCAGGCCAGCACGCGCACCGAGGCCCGCAGTGACGTAGCCAGTGACGCCGCCCGCCGACGGCAGCTTCCGGCCGAGCGCGGAGAACACGAGCGCGAACAGGCCGGACAAGCACAGCAGCGCGACCCAGGCGAGGATCGACGCCGGACCGGCCTGCGCGGCGGCGAGACCGGGCAGGAGCAGCAGGCCGGGGCCGAGCAACGCGCCGATGTACAGCGCCGCGCCCCGCGCGGTGGTCAGCTGCGGCTGGCCTGGGGGCTGCGGCCCTGGCGGCTGCGGCCCTGGCGGCTGCGCCTTGGGCGACTTCGTCAGGCCGGACTTTGTCATGCTGTCAGCCTTGCCGAAATCGACTCGCACCCGATGGCAAATATGACCTGCTAGAGGCCTAATGACGCAACAGAATTGCGCCCTCAGGCCACTACACTGTGAATCATGCCGGAACACTCGCCAGACGCAGTAGATCGTGCCATCGTGACGAGGCTGCAGCGTGACGGCCGGATCGCCAACGTCGACCTGGCGGACGCGATCGCGCTCTCGCCGTCCGCGTGCCTTCGCCGCGTCAAGGCGCTGGAGGCGAGCGGCATCATCGAGGGATACCGCGCCGAGGTCAGCCGGTCACGAGCTGGACTCGGCCTTACGGTGTTCATCGGTCTCAAGGTCGAAGGTCACTCGAAGGAGACGTCGTCCCGGATCGAGCAGGCGCTGCTCGCCATCCCGGCGGTCGTCGCCTGCCACGTCGTATCGGGTTCCGACGACTTCCTGGTCGAAGCCGCCGTGCCGGATCTGGCCAGCTACGAGCAGCTGCTGCTCGGCCAGATCCTGACCATCCCGTCTGTCGTAGAGGCGCGCAGCACCTTCGCGATCCGGACTGTGCTCAGCCGCGGACCGATGCCGCTTGCGCACTGGCACTAGCGGGTCACGCGGTTGTCGTTGCGAGCGACTCCTTGTCGTGGCCTCGCTTGCCGGAAAGGCCGCGGCCGAACACGAACGTCTCGACCGGCGTCGTCGGCAGCGTCGTGGTCCCGTCGTGAGTGGGAGCGGCCTCGTTGGTGACGGCCGGGATCGCGAAGTACTGCATCGTGATCGTCGTCTCGCCCCGCCTCCAACCTGGGTCCACGTCGAAGATGGCGTAGCCGTATGCGTCACCAGCGTTGATAGCCGCGGACCATGGAGCATCCTCGATGGAGTCGGCCGCGTTCCGGTGGTATCCCGATGCCTGTGACCCGGTGATGGCGTTCCGCTCGGTGATGACCTTCGCCTGCGGCAGGCCGTCGGTCGCGTCGGTGCCGTAGACATTGGCGGGGCCGTTCGTGCCGCCGCCGCCGAGGACCAGGAACACCGTGCCCTCCCCGGTGTCCCAGCCCTGAAGGCCATTGACCTGGACAGTGTCGGTGGTCACGACGTGCGGGCGGCGCGTATCGATCTTCTCGCCGGGGGTCTGGTCGGGATTCGGGGACACGACCGTGCCGAGTGTCCCGGCGTCGTAGCCACGGACCGGATACGTGCGCTCGTAGTCGTGCTCGTGGCCCGACAGCACCAGGTCGACCTCGTATCTGTCGAATAGCGGCAGCCACGCCCGGCGAATGCCAAGGTCGGAGCCGTTGCCGGGGACCGAGGTCGACATCGCGCACTGGTGCATGAACACCACGATCATGTCGACGTTGTCGTCCTGCCTGGCCTCGCGCAGCGTCCGCTCCAGCCAGATGGTCTGCAGGTTGGGGGTTCCGGTGCTGAAGTCCGGGATCGCAGAATTGTCCGCCGCCACGATCTTCAGGTCGCCGGTGTAACCGTGGTTGTACGTGACGGTGCCGTTCGGGATCTGGGCGCCGGAGGAGGTGGTCTCGGGTGCGGCGTTCGCGGCGGCGTTGAGGTACGCCGAACCGCCGTCCTGGTAGATGACGTCGTCGGCGTCGAGCGAGATGAACATCACGGTGCCGACGACGAATGCGTAGAAGTTGCCGCGCAGCTGGTTGCCGTCGTAGTTCGTCACGCCGTTGTCGGGCAGCAGGAAGCGGCTGAGGTAGTGCCCGTATCCGTACGGGCCGTTCCAGTAGTTACCCGCGGCTCCCTGCGCGGCGATGCCACCCGGCGCGGTCCCAGCCACTCCGGCGTGATCGCACACCCCGAACTCGGTCTCGTGGTTGCCGAGGGCCGGCATCCACGGCCGGTTCTTGGCCGAGCGCGCGACGTTGATGCCGAAGTCGCGCCAGACGCTCGGCGCGTTCATGATGTCGAGGTTGGCGTAGCACAGGTCGCCGTTGAGCAGGTGGAATAGCGGCGGGCCGTTGCCGTCGCCGGGGTTCTCGATGGCGTTGACGGCGTAGTAGGAGTTGTCGCAGGACTCGTGCCAGATGTTGCCCGAAGCGTTCAGGTCCCACGACGGTGTCGCGAGGTCGCCGTAGCTTGAGAACCGGAATTTGGCCCGGCCAGCCGGTGCAGTCTCGAAGCTCGCGCCCGCCGTCGACGCCGGGGTTGCGCCGTCGCTGACCTGGTAGTAGTACCGCGTGCCGGGATCCAGGTCCCTGAGCTGGACGTGGTAGAAGTACGTCGTCTGGGCGTTGAGCCCGTCAGTGAAGCTGACCGACGATGCCCGCTGGTAGTCCTGCGTCACGTCGAGCGCCTGCGGCTCCGGCAGCTGGATGAGGCGGCCCGGATTGGCCACCGTGATCGGGAATCGTGAGTAGGCCAGCGTCGGCGCGGGCTGCGGTACGGTGCCGGGCGCCATCCAGGTCACGGTCACGTCGGTGGCCGGGTTCGCGCCCCACGTCAGCCATAGCTGCTCGGGCGCGGTGGTCGTCGGCAGCGGCAGCGTCGTCGTCGGAGGTCCGGACGGCGGTGTCGCACCGAGCGCCGCCTGTCGCGAGAACGCGCCGCCCGCCAGGCCCGCCGCGGCGCCAACGACGATCACGCCGCTGATGAACTGCCGCCGTGACACCCCGCCGTCACCGCCGGCACCCGAAAATCCCATTCCTGTCATGTCGTCCATAGCCATGACGCTAGGAAAGGCAGGTGAACCGACTGTGACCATTCGGCGGCGACTGTCCCGCCCCTTAGGTAATCCTGGCCAACGCCTTGCCGTCGGGCACGCGCCTCGGCACAGGCGGTGTCGGCGGAGCGTCGCCGTCATCGCCTCCTAATCGCGGGCGCCAGTCCGGAGCGGCTGCGGCTGCTAGCTCGCGCGCTTGTAAGCGCGAACGGCGAGCGGGCCGAAGACCACCAGGATCCCGATCAGCCAGACCAGACTCTTCCACAAGCTGGAGGCGATCGGTCCGCCAAGCGCCAGCGCGCGCATGGTGTCGACCACATACGTGACCGGCTGGTTGTTGGCAAAGGCCTGGAGCCAGCCGGGCATCGTCGAGATCGGCACAAAGGCGGAGCTGAGGAACGTGAGCGGGAACAGCCAGATCAGCCCGAACGCCTGCACCGACTCCTCGTCGCCGATGGCAAGGCCGGTGAAGGCCGAGATCATGCAGATCGAGACCCCGAGGAAGATGCCCATGGCGACCATGAGGATCGCGGGAATCGCGCCGTTCTGGAACCGGAATCCGACTGCGTAACCCACCCCGACGACGATCAGGACGGTCACGAGCATGCGCAGCGTATCGGCCACAAGACGCCCGGCGAGCACGGCTGAGCGTGCCATCGGCATGGACTTCAGCCGGTCGATCACGCCCTTCTTGAGCTCTTGCGCCAGCGAGATCGCCGTGCCGAACGTCGCGAACGCCGCGGTCTGCGCGATGATCCCCGGTAGCAGGAAGTCGACGTACGGGATCCCGCCCTGCACATGGATCGCGCCGCCGAAGACGTACCGGAACATCAGCACGAAGATGACCGGCTGGATCACGGTGAACACGATGTACGCGGGCACGCGCAGCCAGACCAGCAGGTTGCGATGGGTGATCGTAAGTGTGTCGCTCACCGCCCAGCGGCCGCGGACGACCGGGCTCGGGTTGTCCGGCAGCGGGGCCCTGGTGACGACAGTGGCGGTCATGACGCGTCCTTCGAGGTGTCGTTGTCTGCGCGGTCATTGCTAGCGCGCTTCCGGCGGCCGCGACCGCGCCTGGCCTGCTGCTCTTCCTCTTCGGCTGCGTGCCCGGTCAGCGCCAGGAATACGTCGTCCAGGGACGGCCGTCGTAGCGCGAGGCCCTTAGTCTGCACGCCGGCCGCGTCAAGGCTCCGCACCGCATCGACCAGCGCGTCGGAGCCGCGGCCGCCGACGCCGACGCTGACAATCCCGGTCTCTTTGTCGGCGTGCGGATCGCCTTCACCGAGCCGCGCGATCGCCGCGACCGAATCGCTGATCAGGTTGCGGTCCGGGACGGAGAACTCGAGCACGTCACCGCCGACGCGGCTCTTGAGTTCCTCGGCGGTCCCGGCGGCGATGACGAGGCCGTGGTCAATGACGACGATCTCGTCGGCCAGCTCGTCGGCCTCATCGAGGTACTGGGTGGTCAGCAGCAGCGTGGTCCCGCCAGCGACCAGCGACCGGATGATGTCCCACATGCCCAGCCGCGATCGGGGGTCCAGACCGGTGGTCGGTTCATCGAGGAAAAGGACCTTAGGCCGTCCGACCAGGCTGGCGGCCAGGTCCAGGCGGCGCTGCATGCCGCCCGAGTAGTTCTTTGCATGGCGGTCAGCGGCATCGACCAGGTCGAACTGCTCGAGCAGGTCGATGGCGCGCGCGCGGGAATCCGGCGTGCTCAGGTGGTACAGCCGCCCGATGATCTCGAGGTTCTCGCGGCCAGTGAGCTCCTCCTGAATGGCGGCCGACTGCCCGGACAGCCCGATCAAGCGGCGGACCGCGGCGGCCTGCCGGACGACGTCCCGCCCCTCGACCAGTGCCCTGCCCTTGTCTGGTTGCAGCAGCGTGGTGAGGATGCGGACTGCCGTCGTCTTGCCGGCGCTGTTCGGGCCAAGGACGCCGAGCACCGTCCCTCGCGGTACCACGAGGTCGATCCCGCGCAGCGCCTGCACGTCGCCGAACGACTTCGCGAGGTCCTCGACGAGAATCGCCGGACCCGACCTGTCTCTGACACCCCAACCCCTCCCCATAACCCCGGAGCAACCAACCTACCGGCTGGAACGCGGACTGGCCAAATCATTACCGCCCGGGGCCATCGCGTTCGCCGCCGGCGTAGAGCCGACGCCGGGCTGCGAACCCGCCGCGAGCGCCAGGGCGCGGCGCGCCTGGTGGGCGGGCCGTCTTGCGCCTCGGATCGGGCCCATCTTGCCGCGCCCGCACCGTCCCGTTATTGCCGCGGCTCGGACCGGACCCGTTATTGCCGCGGCTCGGACCGGGCCCGTTTTGCGGCGGCTCGCGGGCAGATCGCTTCTTGCGGCGGCTCGTTAGGCCGCGTGCGCCGACGGAGAGGCGCGCACACCAAGGACCGGCTGGCCGCCCTGGACGCCGCGGTAGCCCACCTCCCACGGCCAGTGCCCACGATCATCTGCGTGGACGAGTTGGAGCGCACGGATGCCGGAACCGGAAATTCGGCGGCCGTCACCAAGTGCGCCGTTGGCTCTGCAGCTCAACGATCTCGATTGCCGGGCCACCGATGAGCGGGATCTGTTCTCCCGGAATCAGAGCGACGCCGGAGTGCAAAACGTGCGAGGCCACTTGATTCAGCAGCTCGGTGGCGCGGGCTACCGAGATGCCGGTCACAACGAGTTCCGGAAAGCCGACCTCTGTCAGACCCACTGTGTAAGCCCAGGGGGTGGCGTCCGGAATTCGGTGTGAATCGGCGGGCGTGGGTTCCTCTTGTGGTGTCTGATGTTAGGCGGTCATGGCGACAGTTTGGCATGTATCATGCTGGTGTTGCGTTTGGGGCCGTCCGGTATCTGCGTCGTTGCCGCACCCGGGTGAGGAACCCGCTCGACGGCGCGGGGGAAGATGGGGTATCCGCCAGGCCCAGCGTTCGTCGCCGGGAAAGAGGATCAATGCGTGGTTGCGGGCCGCGCCATCGAGGATTATCACCGCAGCTTGTGCGGCCTCGATCATCTTGACCGGTTTGCGGGCTGCCTGTTTCTCGGGGCCCGCCGGCCAGGACCGTGTTCTGGTAGATGTTGGTGCGCACGTAGCCGGGGCAGACGGCGCTGACTTTTACCCCGAGGTCGGCGCCCTCCAGGCGCAGTGAAAGTGACAGCCCGACGATGGCGTGCTTGGCCGTGCGGTGGGGGCGTTGATCGGCTGGGGCAGCAAACCGGTGGCTGACGAGGTGTTGATGATGTGGCCGGACCCCTGCTTGACCATGATCGGGTAGGCGGCGAGCGTGCCATGCAGGACGCCGTAGAGATCCACGTCCAGCACGCGCCGCCACTCGGCGGGGGTCATTGCGGGGCGTCACCCACGATCGCGATGCCCGCGTTGTTGAACAGGTAGTCCAGCCGCCCGTGCGCGGCGGCGGTCTCCTCGACCAGCCGCCGGACATCCTGCTGGTCGGCCACGTCGACCCGGCGCGCCCAGGCCCGCCCGCCGTCGCCGGGGAGGGCGGCGGCCACCCGGTCGGCGTCCTCGCCGTTGATGTCGGCGACGACGACCCGCGCGCCGCGGCGGGCCAGTTCGCGGCAGAGCGCCTCGCCGATCCCGGCGCCTCCCCCGGTCACGATGGCGATCTTGTTCTCGAAGCCCATGGCCTTCCTTCCGGGTGGATTAGCGTGGCCGGGCGGCAGGGAACTCCAGGCCCGCCCGGCGTACCTGCTGTAGTCAGGCGACGGCTGTGACAGTTCCGGGTTGATCACCGGGCTCGGCCACGGCGGGCTGTGGCCGTAGCTGGCGGGGCGGGTCGAGCAGGGAGCGGCGCAGGTCCTGCAGCAGGCGCATGCCGTCGCTGGTCATGGTCAAGCCGCGCCACCCGGCCGAGGCCCGGTCCAGGACGGCCCATACGAGGGTGAGGCAGCTGGTCTCGCCGGGGAGTCGGCCGATGACCTTGACTCTCCTGCGGGTTTCGCCGAAGGTGCGCTCGATGAAGTTGGAGTGCCGGATCCGGTGGTGGTGCTCGGCGGGGAAGCGCAGGTATGCGGTCAGGCCCTGGCGGTCGGTGAGCAGGATCTTGACCGCCGCGGGATCGAGCCGCTTGTACTTGCCGGCGAAGGCGTCGACCCTGGCGTCGATGAGCGCCACGAGGTCCGGGCCGGGCGGGGTCTTGAGGTCCTCGGTGTCGAAGAGCTCCCAGTACGCGTCTTTGATCTCCGACTGCATCCCGGCCGGGATTTGGCTCAGGTGTCTTGGCCCGGTGGATGAGACACCGCTGACGCAAGGCCCTGGGAGAGCCTGCTCGATCGCGCCGATCAGGCCCGCCGCGCCGTCGGAGATGACCAGCAGCGGGCTGTCCAGGCCGCGGCCTTTGAGGTCGGCCAGGAAGTCGCCCCAGGCGTCGGCGGACTCGCCGGTGCCCGGTGCCAGGCCGATGAACGCCGGCTTGCCGCCGGTGGTGATGCCCCAGGCCGCCAGCACCGGCTCGGCCGGGGAGCCGGGGTGCATGCGGAAGAAGGAGGCGTCCAGGAACAGGTAGTCCAGCGTGACGCCGGACAGGCTCCGCCGGGCCCACGCCTGGTACTCCTCCTTGATGGCCTGGCAGATAGCCGACACCGTCGACTTGGACACCGCGGCCTGGTCGCCGAGGGCCTCGGCCAATGCGGCTTCCACGTCGCGGACCGACAGACCGCGCACGAACGCGGCGATCACCAAACTCTCCAGCGCGTTCGTCCTGGTCACATGCGCGCCGAACAGACGGGAGGCGAACGCCTCGGTGGTGCCGCGCAGCTTCGGCCGCGACAAGGTGACCGGCCCGGTCGTGGTCTTGACGGTCACGTCCCGGTAGCCGTTGCGCGAGCCGGGACGGGCATCCGCGCTGGCCGCGGCCCGCTGGTGGCGCCCCCGGCCGAGGTACTCGGTGACCTCGGCTTCCAGCGCGGCCTGCGAGCAGCAGCTGCGCGCCGACCCGCGCGACGTCCTCCAGTATCTCCGGCGGGTACGGCAGGCCCGAGGCGAACAGCTCGTCGATGTGGCCCCGGATGCGCCCGGTAGGCGATACTCGGTGTGGCATGGGCGTAGGTCCTTTCCCTTCGAAGGCTTGGCGGTCTTGAAGGGAACCTACGCCCGTCCTTTCATTTACACCGGATCTTGGACGTCACCGCCCAGGGCGGATGAAGGCCATCGCGGCTGACACCTTGCACCGCCCAGCCATAGGTCGCGATGAGATCGCGAATGTGCTCGAGATATTCGCGCAGCGTGGCGCGCGGGTGGTCACACATCCAGCACATGGACTGCCTCCCTCAGCATCGGTGAAATGCGTTACCACCACTGTGCCAGGAGATACCGACAGTATGTTCGATGGTCCTGGGAGACGGCGCCGGGTCGCGTGGCATGCCTGGAGCGCTCATGCGGGCAGGGCTGGATCGTCGCGAAGGTCCGGCGATCGTCCTGCAGGCGAATCTCGCTTCTGGTGCTGTTCGACGCGCCTCAGGCTACAGTCCTTGCTATGCCGTTGAACGACCTGCCGGACTGGTTACCGGCTTGGTGTCCTGGAGCGTTAAGGTAGCGAACTCAGCCGATGTGTTGTTCAAAACTGCAACAGACCTCGATCGTGTTCGGTCTCCGGCTGGCCGATGGAACAGACGTGGTGGTCAAGGTACGGGCCGATGACGGTCGGGCCGTATCGTGTGTCGCGGGCGCAGGCACGGGTCACTCACGCGGGTTTCCGTGTGCCCGGCCGCTCACACCGGTAGTTAGTATCGATTCGCTGGCCGTGCACGCCGAGGAGTTTCGGCCCGGCGGCGAGGTGCTACGCGGGGACTCGCCGGTTGTGGCCGTGCGCTACACGGGCGTGTTCGCTAGGTTGATGGCGGAACTAGCCGATATGGCCGTCGCTCCGCCGCTGCCGAATCCACGCTGGGTACGTTGGGACCACACGGATTCCGGGGTCTGGCCAGCGATTGACTTCCTCGATGACCGAGACCAGGGCACTGTGCCCGCGTACGCCGTTGACACAGCCAAGCGGGCCCCCCGAGCGGATACTGGCTGCTGGCCTGCCGTGCGTGCTCGGACACGCCGACTTCGAGGCACAGAACCTGCGGTGGCACGGTCGGGAGGTGTGGGCGGTGCATGACTGGGACAGCTTGGCGTGGCAACCGGAAACGGCGCTGGTGGGAGCGGCGAGTGGGGCTTTCGCCAGCGCCGGGCCGCCCATGCTGGCGCCGATCGAAAGTTCCGAGGCTTTCCTGGTGGCTTACCAGGACGTCGCGGGCCATGTTCACGGCCGTGGAGCAGGAGGTCGCCTGGGCGGCCAGCTTGTGGATCGCGGCATACAACGCACGAGTGGAAGCGCTTTGCGGCGACCCCCCGGTGGGCCGCGATGCGCTCCGGGCACAGGCAGCGAACGCCTCCGCCGGGCTAATGCCTAGCGCAGTGGGGTTCGACCCGATGCCTTCCATCGTGGCGAAGGATTCGACACAGCCCGCTGTGTCGAATCCTTCGCCGAAATAACTGGGTGGTCGTTCTCGCTAGTGCAGCCCCCCCGTCGTCAGCAGGGCTGTAGCTCTGGTTCGAGAAGCTCTTCGCGAGCAGCGGCCGGCGAGAGCCGCGCGACCTCGGTGCCGAGCGACCGGCGATCGATTGCCTGCGCGCCGCGCCAAGCGCACACCGTCATGTAGGCCAGGAAGGCGAGGCCGGCGACCAGGAAGCAATTAGCGATGACGTCGTCAGCCCGTGGAATCCGGGTTGGGCCGGACCGCCCACGTGCGGCGTCCACCACATCGGCGCCAACACGAACAGCAGTAGGCCCGACTGCGGCGCGACGGAGGGCCGTACCGCCGCGCACGAGCACCACCAGCGCCGGCAGGATCAGACCCAGTGATGGGTCCAGGAGATCGGCGACACGAGCAGGCCGGTCGTCCCGGTCACAGCCGCTGCCCCGAGCCAGTCGCCGCGCCTGGCCAGCACGGCCGCGACCGCGAGCCCTGCGGTGGAGACAACGACCAGCTCGAGCATGAACCAGCCGCCTACATGATCAGGCCCGCCGAGGAGACGCACGGCGGCCGCGTAGAGCGACTGGTCGCTGATGTAGGGGTCGCTGACGCGCTTGGTGTCGAAGAACAGCCGGGTCCAGTACAACCGCGACCCACCGGGATCGACGACATACCCGATGAGGCCACAGCACGCGAACGTGCCGTCGCGACCGCCGCATCCTTGGTCCGCCGCGTCACCAGCAGCAACACGATGAAGATGCCCGGCACTAGCTTGATTGCGGCAGCCACGCCGATGCCGATGCCGGCGGGTCCGGCCGCGCGACACGCGCCAGAGATCGGCCAGGATCATCGCCATCAAGAACAGGTTGACCTGACACATCAGGTGTGATACATCGGCTCGAGCAGCAACGCGGCTGCGACCATGCTGACGATCGCCCACCGCGTCGGCCGGTATCCAGCCAGCCGCACGCTGAGCACGCAAGCCCACGCGAGCGCCGCGACCGAGCCGAGTTCCAGGCGAGCCGGGCGATGATCCCGGCAGCCGGCCAGCGGCGTAACACGTCAGGCGAACGGCGGGTACGTGAACCAGTTCGCGTCGGCTTTGACCATGTACAGGCGCAGCCCGTGCGGGACAGCACGGCCGACCCAGAGATAGATGTTCAGGTCGAAGGGCCGGTAGACAGCGACGAACCCGATGACGAGCGCGACTTCCACCACCAGGACTGCGTACGCAGCGCGGCGCACCCGCCGGCTCGCCAGCCAGCGCCAGCCCGGCGCCGCGTCGAGCGCCGGAGCTGTGATCGTGTCGCAGCCCTGTGATCGTGTCGCGGCCTGTGATCGTGTCGCGGCCTGTGACCCCGGCGCGGCGTATGAGCCGCGGCGCGGCCACTGTGAACCGCCAGACGCAGCATTTTTCGTCTTTTAGTAACGCCGGACGCGGCCTGTGACCGCAGCGCGGCCCGTGACCGCAGCGCGCGCGACCGCCCGCCCTTCGCTGTCGCCCCAGTCAGCCAGCTCGGCCCAGTCGGCCCCGAAAGTCGCCGTTTTTTTTTTTTTTTTTTTTTTTTTTTTTTTTCCTGCACCATGACCGCCCGCACCGTCGCTAGCCTCTTCATCGCCCGCCGCATTGCCGCTGACCCCGTGTGAGAGAACTGTCGATCGCATCGCATGGGTCAAGCGTTCCGGCACGCTCAACCTGGGCCAATCAGGAAGAACACCCAGCCCACCCTGAACAAGATCCCCTACCGCACCCTGATCCGGGACTCGAACCAATCAGGGGTTCGCTCCGAACGCGGCTACTGCGGACGCCTAGCCTCGCCGCCCGGAGTGATCTGCCCGAAGGTGTCCGTCGGCGCGAAGGGCAGTGCGTCGATGAAGTTCCGCAGCCCGCCAGCGCGAGCAAGTCCGTTGTTGTGAGGCTCGGCCAGTCCGTGCGCCACGAGCACCCTGGCCTGATCGGCCGTCGCCTCGGTGAACGGCACGTTCCACGGCCCGTGCTCGTCCAGGCGCCGCAGCATGGCGAGTGGCAGCCAGATGCCGTCTAGCTCGAATCCGTACTCGACAACCATGCGCTTCTGGACGTCGGCCATGCGTCCACCATACGCACGAGGCAAGGCGCCGCCGCCGGGCTGGCGATGCGGAAAACGACCCCGTTCCCTGGCCTTAATGATTAATTCGGATGGGAACGGGGCCGGTATCTGCAACTTCCGTCGCGACAGCTAGCGGTCGCGGCTCGGGTGGGGCCGACCGAGTGCCAGGCGTTCTCCCAGCCAGCGAGGCGCCGCCGGTCCAGGATCGCCGACCGAGCACGAGCATGAGCGCGAGCGCCGCGGCGAGAACGGCAGTCGGTCAGTCGCGCCTGGTGAAGGCCGGCGCGGCCCCGCCGGGCATGAGCGGTGGCATCTGAACCTTGCCGTTGCTGTCGAGCCACACGGTCACGACCGAGCCCGCCGCGTCCCGGAGCGTCCGGGACGTCGGCCGTCCGCTGGATGCCGTTCTCGACCAGCGGGCCGGGGTACAGCTGATCCAGGTGTTAATGCCGTCGTTGGCCTGCTGCGGCCCCGGCGCGCCTGAAGCAGCACCCCCTGTACATGGGGCCAGGATCCCTGGGCGCGCTGTTCGCTGACGTTGGCCGAGCGCGCCCAGTACCCGTCAGGAGAGAACGAGCGCCACAGGGCCGGAACGCGACGATCGCCACGGGCGCGAGCCAGCGTCGATCACGTCCGAGCGTCGTCGCAGCGGACTGCCGTCATGGCCGGCGGGCGAGTAAGTCTCTTCCACGTCGTTGTCGGCGTTCTCATACCGTTCACCCCATCGCCGGACCAAGCCGCACCCGAGCCGGCCAGATGGGTTGCTCTCCCCCGCTCGGCCGCGCCATACCTTCACAAGGCAAAACGGCTTGGTCAGGGAATGGTGATGCACGCGTGAGGTGAGCCTGAATTCAGCCACACACCCAAACTTTATGCTGCAGTCATAACTTCATCGTATTCAACAATTCTTGCCTCTCAACGGAGATTCCACACCTCCATTGACTGGCCGCCGTCTGGCTGTTCTCCGGTTTGTTGGCGCTCTCCTTCCGCCGCGGTGTCCCCGGCTTCGTCGGCCGCCCGCGGCGAGCTGACCCTCTTCAAGCTCTCGCCTTGGCCCAGCGCGCCATCGTCCCCTCCGCCGCCCGCATGCCATCATCGACCTCGAACCTGGACCGTCGAGGATTCCGACATCTCGTCCCGGTCGAGCCTTAGCGCCGTCGAGATCCGGATGAAAAGGCCGCATCCGGCACGTACGTCAGCATGGCCTCCGATCGTCCCGTCGAGCCTGAGCGGCGAGGGGCCTGGCCTCGCCGCGTCCAGGACCTCACACCGTTCGACCTCTTCCTTCGCCTCGCCGCAGTGCCGGGGTCCCGGGTTCGCTACCGCCCCCGACTGGAACATACAGGCTGTGAACATCCACGACGACGCGAACACCACAGTTCGCAGCACGTCCGGCGTCCTGACCACGTGAAGGCGACAGTTGCTCTGACTAACACCCCGTTCACCGACGTAAGACACCCTCTGGTGACGTCCGGCCTCGTACTTCCCCCCGCTGTGGGTGTACTTCAAGCGAGCACCCGGCGGGTCATCGTCCTATTTCTTCGATGCAGTGATGCTCGTCCGGATTCGGAAGGGCACTCACGCTCGCCGGCCCGGGCGGCCAGACGATGTCGACCAGCTTCAGCGACATGTACTGGTCGACAACCAGTACGGCACGTGCGGGGCCGGCGTTGTTTCGACGACACCAGCGCCGTGCCAGCCGTCGGTGACGATTCCGCCCGGCCGCGCCGGGGACGTGGACTGTCTCCGAGCTCGAGCTGTGGGACAACGCGGGCAACCACGCCACTACGGGGCCTCAACGTGCTGCCCGTCACCGTGACGAGCAACTCGGTGGTGCAGGCCAGCGGGTTCGCAGCCAACCCGACGCAGCTCGACAACTGGGTCAGACCGCACACGCAGATCTCGATGAACGTGACCGGCGCGAGGACGGGGTCAACTCGATCACGTGGACTTCGCCCCTGGCGGCCGTGCTCGCAGCAGACCACGACGCCGACACTGAATGCCGACGGGACGTACTCAATCCGGTTTCCATGTTCTCGATCGCCACCAGCTGCACCGTGGCCGGCATCGCGGTTGTCGACGGCGCCGGTGATGTGTCGGTCTACGGCACCGAGTACGGCGAGCCCGATCTCGGCATCGTGCTGACTCGGGTGCCCGATACCACGCCCCCGGTTGCAACCGGCGCTCGGTGAGCCCGACGACGCTGACGGAGAGCCCGAACACCCAGGGTGTGGGACCGACTGTCGATGTCGCGGATGCGATCGCGCCCGTGATCAGATGAGCGCGACCGTCTTTAACAGCTCCGGGTCGCAGTCGGCGGGGTTGGGGCGGCGTTACGTCAACGCTGACCGGGCCGGTCATCGGAGTCCCCCTCGAGGCGGCTTGCCGCCTGGGACGTACACGGTCGCCTTCCAGATCACCGATGCCGGGGCCTGACGTCCTCCTACGGCTACCCGACTCGCAGCCGGTCCCCGGCGGGCCGCTGACGTTCACTGTCACGCCGTAACGCTCACTGTCACGCCGTGAGCTCCGGCGGGCGGCGGGCGGCGGTTCAGACGCCGCGGCGCTCTGGCGGGTTAGAGGCGGGTCGCGGCCCGGACCAGCCCGGCGAGGGCCAGGGACCGGCTGTGCGGCGGCCACGCGATCACCGTCGTCACCGTCGGCGCGTCCAGCACCGGCACGGCGACGAGGTCGCGGCGCAGATGGACCCGGCACGACTCGGCAGGACTGCCGAGGTCCGGCCGAGCGCGATCAGCTGGTACAGCTGCGCATTTTCGCGAACTTGCGGACCGGGCCCGTCGGATAGGTGCCGTCAGGGCCGGGCCAGCGCGGCGCCGGCAGGCCGGGCAGGGCGGCGACGTCGGCCAACAGCAGGTCGGCCCGGCTGGCGAGGGGATGCCCGGCGGGCAGGACCGCGACCTGCCCCTCGGTGCACAGCTCCTCGGTGTCGAATCCGGCCGTCGAGTCGAACGGCCGGTGAAGCAGCGCCACGTCGGCCCGCCCGTCGCGCAGCAGCCGCTCCTGCTCGGCGATCCCGCATAGCAGCACGTCGACGGTGACCGCGCCGGGTTCGGCGGCGTACGCATCGAGCAGCTTCGATAGCAGTTCGCTGGACGCTCCGGCCTTCGTGACGAGGACCAGGCCGGGGTGGCCGGTCGCGGCGAGAGCCGCGCGGCGGGTACGGCGATCGGCGGCGTCGACCGCGTCAAGGGCCGCGCGGCCTTCGCGCAGAAGCACCGAGCCCGCGTCGGTCAGCGTGACGGTGCGGCCGGATCGGTCCAGCAGCTCCGCGCCGAGCCGCCGTTCGAGCTGCCGGATCGCCCGCGACAGCGGCGGCTGCGCGATCCCGAGCCGCTGCGCCGCCCGCCCGAAGTGCAGCTCCTCGGCGACGGCGACGAAGTACCGCAGCTCCCGCGTCTCCATGCCGTTACGGTACCTCCGGGGCGGTCAGTGCCGCGCCGCCGAAAGCTGACGGGCTGGGCAGCGGGGGCCGAAGAGCAGGCAGTGACCTGGATCGATACCCGCAAGGTATCGCTGCCCACCCAGACGGTGTTGGACGACCCGGCGGGCCGCGGACAGGATCGATCATGAGCGAACAGACCATCGCGCTGGTGACCGGCGCGAACAAAGGGATCGGGTACGAGATCGCGGCGGGCCTCGGCGCCCTTGGCTGGAGCGTCGGCGTCGGCGCACGGGACGAGACGCGCCGCGATACCGCCGTGGCAAAGCTGCGCGCGGCCGGCGTCGACGCGTTCGGCGTACCGCTCGACGTGACGGACGACGCGAGCGTGGCCGCCGCCGCGGCGCTGATCGATGAGCGCGGCGGCCGCCTCGACGTACTCGTCAACAACGCAGGTGTGACCGGCGGCCGGCCGCAGGAACCCACCATTGTCGACCTCGCGATCGTTCGGACCGCAGTAGAGACCAACGTCATCGGCGTCATCCGCGTCACCAACGCGATGCTGCCGTTGCTGCGCCGCTCGGCGTCCCCGCGAATCGTGAACATGTCCAGCGGCGTCGGCTCCCTCACCCGGCAGACGACTCCGGGTGCCGAGACCGGCCCGATCTCCGCCGCGTACGCACCATCGAAGACGATGCTCAACGCCGTCACCGTCCAGTACGCCAAGGAACTGCGCGACACCAACATCCTGATCAACGCCGCCTGCCCCGGCTACACAGCGACCGACCTCAACGGCTTCCGCGGCTTCCGTACGCCCGAGCAGGGCGCGGCGATCGCGATCCGGCTCGCGACCCTGCCCGACGACGGCCCGACCGGCGGGTTCTTCGAGGACGCCGGAGTGGTGCCCTGGTGACACTCGAGCCGCGCCGGGCGGGACAGACGGATCCGGCAGGAGCTCGCCAAAGGCTAGCTCCCGGTGGAGCTAGCCCTTCGCGAAGGCGGCCAGGTCGCGGGCTGTGTCGCGGCTGATCTCCGGGCAGGCGATGGTGAAGATCTCGGTTCCGTGCATCGTTCCCATAACCTGGCGGCCCCGGGCCGGGATCCCGGCGCTGAGGAGCAGCCGGTAGAAGTTGATGCCCTCGTCGCGCAGCGGGTCGCACTCGTTGACGCTGATCACGGTCGGCGGGAAGCCTTCGACGTCGGCAGCCGTCGCGAATGACGGCCATGCCAGCGGGTTGCGCTCGTTGAACGCCTCGATCCCGTAGCCGATCGCGCCCGCGGTTGTTGTGCAGGTCGAGCAGGATGCCGTTGTTCTCGGTCGAGGATGCGCTCTCCGGGGTGGGCCACTCACCCCTGATGTACGGGCACAGGGCGTACAGGCCCTTGATGAGGCCGAGCTCGCCGTCCTGCTTGAGCTTGAGCCCGGTGGCGAGCGTCAGGTTGCCGCCGCCGCTCTCGCCAGCGACGACGATGCGGGCCGGGTCGATGCCCAGATGCTCGGCGTTGGCGACGACCCACTTCAGGCCGGAGACGCAGTCGTTGAGCCCGGCCGGGAACGGGGCCACCTCGGGCACGGAGGACGCGACGATGGCGTTGCGGAAGTCGACCATGACAACGGCGACGCCGTTCGCTGCGATGATCTTGCCCCAGCCGCGGTACATGCCGTCGTAGCACGACAGCGACATCATTCCGCCGCCGTGGATGTAGTAGACACAGGCGACTGTCTCATCGTTGTCGGGGCGGATCACCTGGAGATTGATGGAGTTACCGTCGGGCTGGGAGACGACCTTCTCGGTGTGGACCCGCAGCCCGGCCGAGGGGGCGGCCTCCTCGGTGTCGCACATCTCCATGAAGCCGCGGAAGAGCTCGGCCTGCTGGCGCGCGGCCTCGGTATTCTCCTCGGCGATCATGGTCTCGCGGCTGTCGACGTCGGTGCCGCCTTCCTGCGGCATGCCGGCCAGGATCGCCTTCAGCCTCGGGTCCAGCCGGGGGTCGGACGCGATGTCGTACGCCATGGTGAGGTGCTCCTTGCTCGTGCGGACCGGAGGGGTTTCGAGTGGCGGCCGCGCGCGTCGCCTGGGCGGCGGATGGCTGCGGCCCCGTTCCCTCTCTGGACATTAATCACGACAAGGCGGAAAGTCACCATCCTGCGTGCATCTCCCTGGAGTTCTCGCCGACGGCGGCAGAACCATAGGTATACGTCTATGGTTGTGGTTTAAGCCGCACGCGGAGGGACCTGATGGCGATCACCCTGACTCAGATTCGCGCGTTCCTGGCGGTGAAGTCGGCTGGCAGTGTGCACGTGGCGGCTGACCAGCTGCTGATCAGCCAGCCGTCCGTCTCGGCTGCAGTCTCCGCACTCGCTGATGAGCTGGCGACGCCGCTCGTCGAACGACATGGCCGCGGGGTCCGGCTGACCGCGGCCGGGGAGGCATTCGCCCCGTACGCGGCCCAGGTGCTCGGACTGCTTGAGCAAGGCACCTTCGCGGCCAGAGAGGCAGCTCATCCGGAGAGCTCGAAGATCCGCCTGATCACCGTCAATACCGCCGGCGAGTACCTGGTGCCGCCGCTGATCCAGGCCTATCGGCAGCTCCATCCAGGCATCAGTATCCTGCTCGAAGTCGCTAACCGCGCCACAGTGCTCGAGCGGCTGCAGTCCCGGCGCGCTGACATCGGGATCGGCGGCCGGCCGCCGGGCCGCAGCTTGTCCGGCTACCCGTTCATGTCCAACGAGCTGGTCGTTGTCGGCAGGGAGATTCCCGCCGACCTGAGCCAAGCCTCGTGGCTGCTGCGCGAGGAAGGGTCAGGCACCCGGCTGGCCACCGAGCGGCTGCTCGCCGACCTCGATCTCGCCGCACCGGAGCTGCAGACACTAGGGTCTAACGGCGCGATCAAGCACGGCCTCGCCGTCGGCCTGGGCATCACCCTGATCTCCCGGTTCGCCGTCACGCGCGAGCTGCGGGATGGGCAGCTAGTCGAGATCGGCGTGCCCGGCACGCCGCTCATGCGCCCGTGGCACGTGCTGTTCCCGCAGTCAGGGCCGGAACGCCCCGCAGTCCGCGCGTTCGGCGAGTTCCTCCGGTCTGAGCGGGCTCACACATTGATAGACGCTGCTCTATGAAACATCGATAAATCTGTCCTTTTTTAAATGACTCGTGCCGCCTAGGCTCCTGGGTATGTTCGAAGCAGGAGTTCGCGAGTACCGCGAGATCTACTGGACGCCCGGGTACCAGCCGCGCGAGACCGACGTCCTCGCCGCCTTCCGGTTCATCCCGCAGCCGGACGTGGCGCCGGAGGAGGCCGCTGCGGCTGTGGCCGCTGAATCCTCGACGGCTACCTGGACCAGCGTGTGGACCGATCACCTGACGACGCTGGAGCGGTATAAGGCACGGGTCTACGACCTCGAGCCGGTACCGGGCCGGCACAATCAGTACCTGGCGTATATCGCGTACCCGCTTGAACTGTTCGAAGAGGGTTCGGTGACGAGCATGATGGCCTCGATCACCGGGAACGTGTTCGGCTTCAAGGCGATCCGGTCGCTGCGGCTGGAAGACCTCCGGATCCCGGTCGCGTACGTCAAGACGTTCCAGGGCCCGCCGAACGGGATCCAGATCGAGCGCGACAAGCTCAACAAGTACGGTCGGCCGCTGCTCGGCGCCACGCTGAAGCCCAAGCTCGGCCTGTCGGCGAGGAACTACGGTCGCGCCTGCTTTGAACTGCTGGCCGGGGGCCTCGACTTCACCAAGGACGACGAGAACATCACGTCTCAGCCGTTCATGCGCTGGGGCGACCGGTTCGAGTTCGTGATGGAGGCCGTGCGCAAGGCCGAGCAGGAGACCGGGGAGCGCAAGGGCCACTACCTCAACGTCACCGCGCCGGACTGCGGCCAGATGCTGGAACGCGCCGAACGCGCCAAGCAGCTCGGCGCGCCGATCATCATGCATGACTACCTGGTCGGCGGATTCTCGGCGCACCAGACTCTGTCGCACTGGTGCCGGCGCAACGGCATGCTGCTCCATGTACATCGCGCGCTGCATGCCGTCATCGACAGGCAGAAGGACCATGGCATCCACTTCCGGGTCCTCGCCAAGTGGCTGCGGCTGGCCGGCGGTGACCACCTGCATACCGGGACAGTGGTCGGCAAGCTCGAGGGCGACCGGGCGACGACACTCGGCGTGGTTGACCTGCTCCGCGAGGACTTCGTCGCGGCCGATCGCAGCCGCGGCATCTACTTCGACCAGGAATGGGCGTCGCTGCCCGCTGTCATGCCCGCAGCGTCCGGCGGGATCCACGTCTGGCACATGCCCGCCCTCGTCGACATCTTCGGTGATGACTCGATCTTCCAGTTCGGCGGCGGCTCCGCCGGGCACCCGCAGGGCAGCCGGGCCGGAGCGACGGCCAACAGGGTCGCGCTCGAGGCCTGCGTCCAGGCGCGCAACGAGGGCCGCGACCTGGCCAATGAGGGAACGCAGATCCTCGAGCAGGCGGCCAAGCGGTCGCCGGAGCTCGCCGCCGCGCTCGACACCTGGCGGGAGATCAGGTTCGATTTCGAGTCCGTCGACACCCCGGATGTGATGCCAGCATGAAGCTCGAAACCTTCTCCTACCTGCCCGAGCTGACCGCCGACCAGCTCGAGCGGCAGATCAGGGCGATTCTCGACCGGGACCTCGTGGTCGGCATCGAATTCACCGCCACACCTGATCCGCGCGACCACTACTGGACGATGTGGAAGCTCCCGCTGTTTGATCACGCTGACACCGTCGCCGTGCTAGGCGAGCTAGAGGCGTGCGGGCAGGCTCACCCGGATTCGTACATCAAGGTCAACGGCTACGACCCGGTGCGCCAGGGCCAGGTCGTGTCGTTCGTCGCGCGACGACCGGATCGGGGCGCGTGATGCCCCGGCCGATCATTCTGAGCATCGCGGGTGACTCCGGCTCGGGCAAAACGACGATTACCCGCGGCATCGTCCGCGTGCTCGGGGAGGACAGGGTCACCCACTTCTGCGCCGACGACTATCATCGCTACGACCGCCGCCAGCGCGGCGAGCGGGGTCTCACGCCCCTCGACCCCGAGTGCAATTACCTGGACGTGCTGACCCAGGACATCCGGCACCTGCGCAACAATGACGCCATACTCAAGCCCGTCTACCAGCACTCCGATGGCACGTTCGGGCCGCCGGTCTATATGACGCCAGCCCGCTTCGTCATCGCGGAAGGGCTGCTGATCAGCCATACGCCCGAGCTGCGCGAGATGTTCGACGTCCGCGTCTACCTGAACCCGCCCGAGGAGATCCGGCGCCGCTGGAAGGTAGCCCGCGACTGTTCCCGCCGCGGCTACACCACCGATCAGGTGCTCCGCGAGCTCGACCGACGCGAGCGCGATTCCGAGCAGTTCGTCCGGCCGCAGCGGCATTACGCGGACATGGTGGTGTCCTTCACGCCGGGCTGCTCACAAGACCCCAGCCAGCTGGATGCGCGCCTCTTCCTCCGCGACTCGCTGCCGTACCCCGACCTATCCGGAGTGGCCGGAGTCGGCGACGAATCGGAGGACGACCTCACCCTCATCGAGCGATCGGGCGAGCAGGAGCTGCGCATCCCCGGCACCATCTCCGCCGGGCGTGCCGTCGAGCTGGAGGAAGCGATCTGGGACCGGATGGACTTCGCGAGTCACCTGCGCCAGCAGCGACTCGGCGAGTTCACCACAGGCTCCGATCTGCACCGCTCCGAGGCCCTCGCCCTCGCCCAGCTCCTGCTCCTCTACGAGCTGGTCACCGCACGGGCGGTCATAGCCCTGGGCGGTGAGAGCGCCCGTGCCAGGCCGCACCACTCAACGGAGCCGCCCGCCGTCCCGGAGACCGTCCCGGCTGTGCCTAGCAGATCGTGACCAGCGGCTAGTCGCCCTGACCTCGGTCTAATCTCCGATGCCCAGTACTTTTGCATCCGCCCAATGGCTTCAGCTCTGGTCATCGCCGCGATGTCAGCTTCGCTGAGGCCAACTCGCCTCAGGAGTAGGTTCACCAAGTCGGCGGGCAAGGCTCCGGCAGGCGAGTCGGGAGCACCCCGGCTGGGCTTGACGCCATCTCGCACGAACGCCCAGAAAGTCGCCTGGTCCACGTTGAGCTGATCCCTGAGGATGTGGCTCCAGATGTTCTGGCCGTAGCTACTCCTATCGACCGGATGCGAGATCCGGGTTCGCAGGATCCGACCGTCGTGCAATACCAGCTCGTAAGTGACATGGTGCGTACCTGTCCTGCCTCTGGCATCCCGGACCAGCTCCCATCCTTCGGCTTGGCAGAACCTCTCGTGGTCCGCGCGCGTAGGCGCGGGCCAGGTCACCGGGCTGGCCCGACGAGCCAGCTTCGTAGTTGCTCGTCGTCGCTCAGGCTTATCAGCTGGACTAGCCCCCAGTTACCGCGGTGGTTCGGCGCGTTTAGCAGCCGTTCCTGCCAGTCCTGTGCATACTCGCGCAAGGCATCGACCATTTCCGAGATCGCCTCGTCAAAAGTCGCCCCGTCGGCGGCTATGGGCAAGCCGGGTATGAATACCGAGCACCCGTCACCCTCGTGAAAGACCTCGGCTCGGGATGGCACCACTGATGAGAGGAAGTGCCGGAGGCGCTCGGCGTCAAGAACTGCGGTCGTGGCTGATTCACGCCGTACGGTGGCCACGCGGCCGCTCTCAGCGGCATCGAGCAGGCTCTTCAGGTTGTTTCGCGCGTCGGTGTACGTGTCGTAATGAACTGCGGGCATTGAGATGGCCTCCGTAGGTGTCGCTCCTGTCAGCCTACCATGTTAAGTACGTCACGTACTTAAGGTACTTGCATTCCGGCGATGGGCTGGGGCCGTCGCGGGGCGTGATCTGATGGCCGCATGAGCGTGATCGCGGCCGAGCCGATCTCGACCGACCGCCTGGAGCTGCTGCCGCTGCGTGCCGAGTACGCGGATGAGATGGCTAGCGTCCTGGCCGATCCGGACCTGTACACGTTCACCGGCGGTTCCCCGCCGACTGCCGCGGCGTTGCGGGCGCGGTACGAGCGCATGATCGCCGGGTCCGCCGATCCCGAAGTGTCCTGGTGCAACTGGGTGATCCAGGTCCGCGATTCGGGAAGTCTCGCGGGCACCGTTCAGGCGACGATCAGCACCGGGGACACAGCGGTTGCCGAGGTCGCCTGGGTGGTCGGAGCCGCCTGGCAAGGACAGGGCATTGCCACCGAGGCCGCCAGGGCGCTGATCGCCTGGCTCGGGCAGCAGCAGATCGGAACCGTCGTCGCCCACGTCCACCCGCGGCACGCGGCATCCGCCGCCGTCACGGTGGCTGCGGGGCTCGCCCCCACCGATGAGTCGCAGGACGGCGAGACACGGTGGCGCCTGAGGATGGCACAGTAACCGGGTCACCGGTCTTTGCGCCGCCCTGGTGCTGCGGTCTGGCGTCGCGAGCGCGAAGTAGCGGCCGCCGGGGGCACCGTTTGCTGCCGGTCACTGCCGGTAGCGGCCGATTCTCGCCCGAAATTTCCAAGACCGGGCGACTGGTGCAGGGCAAGCTGGTGTCGTGACCCCGGCAATTAACCTCTCTGCGATTCGTCGGCTGCGCGCCCGGCAGGAGCTCCAGCTCGCGGCGGCCCTCAAGCACGCCGATCCCGGCATGGCGACCGGGTGGTGGTCCTTGCTGGCGTTGCGCGGACTGCTTCCGGCTGCGTTCTCCATTGCCACTGGCGTGCTGGTGGCGGCGGTACAGCACCACCAGAACCTCGGGGTGGCGCTCGCCGTGGTGGGCGTCCTGTTCATCCTCTTGCAGGTACTCGGCCCGCTCCACACCGCGCTGAGCGCGAACCTCGGCGACCGGACTGCGGCCTGGCTCTACGACGAGCTGACGGGCGCGTGCGTCACGGTCCCTGGCATCGGGCATCTGGAAGATCCGGAACTGGCCGCTGATCTGCAGGTGGCCAGGGACTTCGACCGGGGCATGACCGGTCCGCCGCTCTCGCTCTCGATGGACTTCATCGCGACCGGGCTGGTGGACATGCTCGCCGGCTTTGCCCAGGCGGTCGTGCTGTTCGGCTTCTCCTGGTGGGCCCCGCCGCTTATGGCAGGCGCGTGGCTGTCGACGCACTGGCTGTTGCGGGAGAGCGGGATCTGGAAGGACCGCAACACCGAGGAAGTCAGGCAGGCGCAGCGTGACGCCGAGTATGCCTACCGGCTCGCCGTAGACCCGCCGGCGGCGAAGGAGCTGCGGATCTTCGGCCTGCCCGACTGGGTGCTCGACCGCTTCGTCACCAACCGGCGGCGCCTGCATCGTCTGCAGTATGAGGCCACCAGGATGCGGGAACGCTCGGTCCTCACCAGTCTGGTGATCGTGCTCGCAGCCAACGGACTCGTCCTGTGGATGCTTGCCTCCGCGGCCCTCGGCCATCACCTCTCGCTCGGTGGCCTTGTCGTCTATGCGCAGGCAGCGGTCGGCACGTCCATGATCGCGTTCGGCGGTCTCAACTGGGCGCTTGACGGGTCGGCGGCGCCGGTCGCCGCAGTCGCCCGGCTCAAGGCGGCGATGGGCCGCGCGGGCACTGTGTCGCCTGGTTCGCGGTCGGCCGACGGGATGCCTGCCCATCAGATCCGCTTCAAGGACGTCACGTTTGCCTACCCGGCTGCACCGTCCCGGCCCGTGCTGCGCGGGCTCGACCTGGAGATCCCGGCCGGCAGCTCGCTGGCCATCGTCGGCCAGAACGGCGCAGGCAAGACGACCCTGGCCAAGCTGCTCTGCCGTCTCTACGATCCGCAGTCCGGCTCGATCGAGGTCGACGGCGTCGACCTGAAGGACCTCGATCTTGTGTCGTGGCGGCGCCGGGTGGCGGCGGTGTTCCAGGACTTCGTCAGGTTCGAGCTGTCGCTCCGGGAGAACGTGATTCCGCGAGATGCTGTCGGCGATCCGCCCGCCAATATTGCAGAGCTCGACCGGGTCCTCGCGGCCGCGCTCGACGAAGCCGGGGCTGGCGGGCTGGCCGGCTTCGACACCGTGCTCGCCAAGGGCTACGCCGGAGGCACCGAGCTGTCCGGCGGACAGTGGCAGCGCATCGCCCTCGCGCGGGCGATGGCAGCGGTCCGGCTCGGCGCCGGACTCGTGCTGCTCGACGAGCCCACCGCGCAGCTTGATGTCCGCGGCGAAGCAGAGATCTTCGAGCGCGTGCTGGCGGCCACCAGGTCGTGCACGACGATCCTGGTATCGCACCGGTTCTCGACGGTTCGGCATGCCGACCGGATTGCCGTCGTGGAAGACGGGGCAGTCGCGGAGCTCGGCAGCCACGACGAGCTGATGGAGCTGCGGGGCCGGTACTGGACGATGTTCTCGCTGCAGGCCCAGCGGTTCGAGACCGGTACGCCCGAGGAAGGCGAGGAAGAGGTGATCTTCGATGTCCTCGCCTGACGCCGTGGCGGATCCGGCCGACGCCGTGGATCCGGCCGATGCGCTGGGGCCCGGCGACGGCTGGAAGAACCCAGAGGCAGCGGCCGACAAGCTGCCGCCCGCGCTCTCCTCCATGTGGCGGCTCTGCAAGCTCGGCTTCCACTACGAGCCGACCCTCATGGGAGTCGCGTTCATCCTCGCGCTAGTCGCGGCCCTGCCCGACGCGCTGCTCGCGGTCTGGTTCGAGCTCCTCGGCAAAGGTCTGCTCGAGCACAACGCTGGCCTACTGCGCTTCGCAGTGGTGGCCCTCGCCGTATCCGCCGTCGGCACCTGGCTGCTTCAGACCATTTCCACCAGGGTGCAGAGGCGCTTCCGCGACAAGGTGACGATCGCGCTCGAGTCGCACGTGGCCCGACTCCAGGCCACTATCTCGACGATCGCGCACCAGGAGCGGCCTGAGTACCTCGACCGGCTGTCGGTGCTGCGCGAGCAGATCTTCACGCTTGACCACATGTACATGTCGGTGTTCTCGACCGCCGGCTGGATCCTCCGGCTCGCCGTCACTGTGGTACTGCTCGCGACGGTCAACCCGGTGCTGATCTTGCTTGTCTTCTTCGCTATCCCGACGGTCGCGGCGACCTCCTGGCGCCCGGTCGTGGAACGAGTCGCTCAGGAGCGAGGCGCGCAGGCTGACCGGCTGGCAAGGCACCTGTTCACGCTCACGACCACCGCGTCGCCGGGCAAGGAGCTGCGTGTTCTCGGCATCGGCCCGAGGCTGGCCGACCGCCGCCGGGCCGCCTGGGAGCAGTGGTACGGCCCGGTGGCAGCGACGCGGACGCGGTCATCGGCCTGGTACGCCGGTGGCTGGGCTATCTTCGCGCTCGGCTACGTCGGCGCGATCGCGATCACCGCGACTGGGAAGGGCGCGTCGCCGACGGCCGCCATCCTTGTCCTGACCGCAGGAGCCCGGCTGTCCTCCTATGTCGGCGCCACGGTAGGCGAGATCGGCTTCCTGCGCGGCATCTGGATGGACGGATCACGCCGGCTCGCCTGGCTCGAGGACTACGCCAGCGCGGCGACCCGCGACGCCGACCTGCCGGCGCCGACGCGGATCGCCGATGGCATCAGGTTCGAGCACGTCACCTTCGGATACCCAGGCGCGACGACTCGGGCTCTCGACGACGTCGACCTGTTCCTGCCCGCAGGCGCAGTTGTGGCGATCGTCGGCGAGAACGGGGCCGGCAAGACCACGCTGGTCAAGCTGCTGGCGAAGCTCTACCACCCGAGCTCCGGCCGGATCCTGATCGACGGCACGGACCTCGCGCGCGTGGATCCGGAGCAGTGGCGGGAACGCATGGCCGGGGCGTTCCAGGACTTCTTCCGCTTCGAGTTCCAGGCCGGGCAGACCATCGGCCTGGGCGATGTTGAGCGAATAGAGAGCGAGCCCGCCCTGGTCGAAGCGCTGGACCGGGCGGGTGCACGCGACGTGGTCGATGCCCTACCTTCCGGCCTGGGTACGCAGCTCGGGCCGACATGGCACGACGGCGTCGACGTCTCCTACGGTCAGTGGCAGAAGCTTGCGCTTGCCCGTGGCTTCATGCGCGATGAGCCGCTGATCGCAGTACTCGACGAGCCGACGGCGGCCCTTGACGCCGAGACCGAGCATCAGCTCTTCGAGCGCTACTCCAGCCGGGCGCACGAGAGCAAGCACAGCGGAAACATGACCATCCTGGTCTCGCACCGTTTCAGCACCGTGCGGATGGCCGACCTCATCGTGGTAATGGACGGCGCGCGAGTCGCGGAAGTCGGCACCCATGACGAGCTGATATCTCGCGGCGGCCGGTACGCCGAGCTGTACCAGATCCAGGCGCGCGCCTACCAGTAGCAGCGCCCCGGCCGGCTCGCGACCTGATAGCCGATACTTGCGCTCTAGCCGACGTTCGCGGACACAGCTCGTTTGCCGACGAGCGTCGGCATATGGTGGTTGCTGACGTACGTCGACATTGCGCGCAAGCTACTCCTGACAGGCGACCACATGCGAGTGAGTTCTATTCATGACCTGGCGGCGGCGGTGCGCGGGCGACGCCTCGAGATGGGCCTGAGCCAGGCCGAGCTAGCGGCTCGCACAGGCGTGTCGCGTGACTGGGTCAATTACTTCGAAGCCGGGAAGCCGACGGTCGAGCTGATCCTTGTCCTGCGGGTACTCGAGGCGCTTGACCTGACGCTCGATGTCAGCGCGGCGACCGGCGAGCCCGCGGTCACGCGAAGCCGGATCGACCGATCTCGATGTCCTGCTGGACGAGTACAGACGAGCATGACCGAGCCGCTGATCGTCATCCTGGGCGACGTGATTGCCGGGTCGGTCACTCGGCTGCCCGGCGGCAAGCTGCGTTTCGACTACGACGACGCTTACAGGTCGCGGCCAGCAGCGACGCCGCTGTCGGTATCCATGCCAGTCCAGGTCGCGTCTCATCCAGACCGGGTGACTACGCCGTGGTTGTGGGGACTACTACCCGACAGCGATGCGGTGCTAGCTCGGTGGGCACGGCACTTCCAGGTCTCGGCATCATCGCCGTTCTCTGTGCTGGCTACCCCGATCGGCCGGGACTGCGCCGGCGCTGTTCGCTTCGCGAGCCCTCGTGAAGTTGATCACGTGCTCAACCGTGCAGGCACGATTGCCTGGCTCAGCGAGGACGATGTGGCTCACCGCCTTCAGGAACTCAAAGAGGATTCCACCGCGTGGCTCGGACGCACCTTCACGGGCCAGTTCAGTCTCGCGGGGGTGCAGAGCAAGACGGCCTTGCTCCGGCGGAACGGACGGTGGGGAGTGCCTGCGGGCGCCACGCCGACCACGCACATCCTGAAGCCGACCATCGCCGGGTTCATTGATCACGACCTGAATGAGCATCTGTGCCTCGATGCCGCGCGACGCGCCGGGCTCTTGGCCGTCCGGACGCAGGTTGCGCGGTTCGGGGACGAGTCCACAGTGGTCGTTGAGCGCTACGATCGGCGCTTGTTGGCCCGAGCCATCGTCCGGGTCCACCAGGAAGATATGTGCCAGGCGCTATCAGTGCCCCCTGCTGGCAAGTACCAGCACGACGGCGGACCTGGACCGCGCGAGATCGCGGCGTTGTTGCGTCGGCTGATGCCGCCGGGGCCTGCTTATGCCGCTACCTGGCGCTTTGCTGACGCTCTGATCTGGAACTGGCTCATCGCGGGTACCGACGCGCACGCCAAGAACTACTCCATCCTTCTTGCCGGCCATGACATCCGGCTCGCTCCGCTCTATGACATGTCCTCGGCACTCCCCTATGGCAGCCACGAGAAGAAACTCCGGCTGGCGATGAAGATCGGCGGCGACTACGGGATCTTCCCCGGCCGGAACACCTGGCCAGGCGCGGCGGCGGATCTGCGACTTCCGCCCGACGACGTGGTGGATCGCGTTCGCGAGTTGGCGAACCTAGCGCCGGACGCCTTCGCCGACGCAGCCAAGGCACCCGCCATCCGGGAACTCCGGCGGCCGTTGCCAGCTAGCCTCGTCGATCTGATCGCGGACAGGGCCGTCCGCTGCCTGCGCCTGCTTGGACAACGGGTGTGAGCCGTCTCGAGGCATGCCACGGCGAGGCTGCCGCCGGATTGCCGCGATGCGCTAGAAGGCGTTGGCGGCTGGCGCTCGCTACTGCGCGGCGGTCTGCCGGTAGCGGATGTGCCGTTCGCACAAATCGGTGCGTCACACGGTTTCGGCTGCTAGTTCCACGGTCAGACCCTGCTCGCGGAGCGCGAGGACTTGTCCAGCGTCTGCCTGTTCGCCCGTAACGAGCAGGTCGATCTCGGCGATCCCGCAGATTGGCACGAGTTCGATGCGTCCAAGCTTCGAGGAGTCGGCTACCACGACACACCTGCTGGCGGCCCGAACCATCCGCTGCTTGACCTCGGCGTCGGGCAGGCTGATGTTTGTGGCCCCGGATTCGGGATGCAGCCCGTTGCACCCCAGGAAGACGATGTTGGCGTGAATGTGGTCGAGGATCCGGCCGGCGAGCGGGTCAACTAGCGCATGCTGAGCGGGGCGAAGTGTGCCGCCAGTAAGTATGACGCTGAACCTTGGAATAGCGGGCTCCAGCTCGTGCGCGATTGTCATGCCGTTGGTGAAGATGACGAGATCATTTAGGTCTCGCCGCGCGACGAGTGCCTTAGCGAGGAACGTGGTCGTCGTCCCGGAGTCGATGACGATGGACTCGCCGCTGCGTACCATTGCCGCGGCCACCTCAGCGATGGCTGCCTTCTCAACGGCCGAACTGCCAAGTGACAGCTCGAAGCTTGGCTCGGAATCTGGCTCAAGGGCGAGCTGGCTGGCACCACCACGAACCCTGCGGACGAGCTTGCGTTCGCCGAGGTAATCGAGGTCAGCGCGGATTGTCACTACTGACACGCCAAAATCGTCGGCGAGCTGCGAGATCCGCACGTACTCCTCATCGCGCAGGAGGGCAAGAATACGATCCCTGCGAACCTCCGCGGGCATGGGTTCGTTCGCGCTTGTCACGCCTCCCCTTCCCCATCAGTGGGGTGCACGACTGTCAGCCGCCGGGCTCCGGGCACCGTATCGCGCTGCCGGATTCCTGCCGGAATGAGGTCGCCGTGCGCCGCGATCAGATCGTCGCAAAGTGCGCGGATCGCGTGCAGGGTCAAGGTAGAGCCGGTGTTCGGATCGAGCGCAGCTGCCTGATAGACGTAGGACCGTTTCTGCTCGAGCGCGGCGTGCACGGTCAACTCGACAACGTTGAGAAATGTCCTGTTGAGCGCCGCCAGCTGTACTGGGTAGTCGGCAATAGCGACCGCCTTCAGGCCTGTGCGGTCGACCACTGCCGGAACTTCAACGCATGATTGCGCCGGAAGGTCGGATAGCAGGCCTTCATTGGGAACCGTCAGGTTAAGCGTCCGCGGCCGATCGGTGAGCAGCGCGGCGACGAATTCGGAAGCAAGCTCTAGGTGCTGACGCTTGATGAGAAGCGGTCGGTCTGCGGCGAGCGCCCTCCTCACCTCCTCGTATGCGTGCAACTTCCTAGCTGATCGGCGCAGGTACTCCTCGTGTGGAATGGAAAAACGTGCAACCTGATCGTCGTGCCGCATGAACCAGGGGACGTACTCGGCAGCGTGCTCGCTCGACTCTGTCGGAAAGTATGCGAGCAGGCGGTACAGCTGCACGCGAACATTGCGAGCCGCGTCCGGGTCGGCGGATAGCCGCTCGTCGAGCTCGGGATACAGGGACCGTCCGTCTGCCTCAAACCGCAGCACGAACGACTGGTGGTTGACGCCGGCGGTCAGGAACTCAATCTCGCGGAGATCTCGACTCAGTATGTCGGCCAGCATCGCGTGCGTGTTACGGACGCCGTGGCACAAACCCGCCAGTCGCAGCCCCGGAGCTACCACGTGCATTGCCCACGTGGTCATCGCCATCGGATCGGTGTACGAGAGACACCAGGCATCGGGGCAGAGTTCTGCCATGTTCTGAGCGAGCTCTACCAGCACAGGTATGGTTCGCAGGCCTCGGAAGATCCCGCCGATGCCGATCGTGTCGCCGATACTCTGCCGAAGGCCGTATCTGTGCGGGACCTCGAAGTCGCGCAGACTCGCTTCGTAGCCACCGGTTTCCAGCTGGCAGACGACAAAATCCGCGCCGTCGAGCGCGCGGCGGCGACCGCCAGCGACCTCAATCCGTGCAGCAGCACCGGTCTCGCGATCGAGCCGCCTGGCGATCGCCTCCGCAGTTCCGAGGCGCTCCGCGTCGATGTCATCGAGAACGACGTGCAGCTCACCACGAAGCTCCGGCACGGTGAACAGGTCCGACAAGATCCGGCGGGTGAGTTCCACGTTTCCCGCGCCGACCAAGACGATCTTGCTCATAGGCTCACCTGCGTCACGTTCGGATCGCGGCCATCATAGTGAGATGATCGCCCGCAGTTTAGCTTCTGCGTTCGCGCCGAAGGCCACCGCAAAGGTCTCATCGAGCCGCTCGCCATCGGTAACGACGGGACACTCAGCCGGCTGTTCGCCGGAATCGGGGCAGTCGGGTGAGCGGGACTTCGATCTCGGCCTCGCACGGACCAGCCACCTGCGCGCCGTCGTCGCCGGTCCAGCACCCTGGCGGGATCGAAACTGTGCGGCGTTCCTGACCCTTAACCGTGACCGGCGCAACCATCAGGTCATCGCCAAGCATGAACTGGTCGCGCACGTGTTCGTACCCGTGGCCAGGGAAGACGTACGACATGTGCCGCTGGATTGGCTCGCCAGTCCGCGCCGCGGCGTCAGCGAGTCTCAAGATCTCGCTGCCGTGCGCCGAGTGCAGTCTCGCTGCGTCCAGGCACAAATCGAGGTGACGGCGATCGAGCAGTCGCCAGGGCGCCGCGGAGAACTGCATCATCGGGAAGAGCGCCTGACACTGGGCAGATCGCACGAAGAGCTCGGGATCCAGTGACGCGCTCTCGCGGCCCAGCGGAAACCTCTGGTAGTCGCCGCCAGCAATCATGTCGGGGCAGGTAAAGGCGTGGCCGGTCAGGCCCTGCGCTAGTCCGTTGGGGATGAGGCTGCCAAGCCCATCCTTCTCGCCCCAGGAGTGCGCCTTGTCTCGCTGGCGCTGGACGAGCGGGAGGCCTGCTGCCAGCCACGACGCGCGCAGCTCGTTCACCGGGAAACGCGTAGCTAGCGCGTTCCAGGCAGCGGTGTGGCGCTCCGGATCCACCAGGTTCATGCTCCGGTAGAAGCTGACATCGCCGCCGTCGAACTTGAAGCCATCAACACCGATATGGGAACGGAGCCGCTGAAACTCGGTCGACAACCAGGCCGCAGCATCCGGATTGAGCAAATCGATCGCTGCGCTGTACCCGTTCCACCATCGCCCGATCGCGGGATCGCCGTTTGGGTCTAGGACCAGCATCCCGCGTCTAGCCAGCGACCTGAAGGCCGCGGTGTCCGGGGTGACGAGCGGAACCACCCAGAGCATGACCGTGAAGCCCAGCTCATGCAGTCGCGCAGTGATGACCTCTGGATCCGGGAACCGGCCGGCATGGAACGTCCAGTTGCCGTACGACTCGCTCCACATGTCATCGATGGCCAGCACTCCGGGCGGGAAGCCGTTTGAGAGGACCTGATCGGCGTAACGCTCGACTGCTTCCTGGGTTGGCTCGAACGGCATGTCAATCCAGAGGTTGTACTGCGGAGCGGTGAACATGACGTCGGCGGGGCGTCCGCCACTTGGCTTGAAGTGGCGAGCGGCGGCCATGTAGCCACCGCGCAGTGACGCGTCGCCGGATCCAACCTCGATCGTTCCGTCACCGTAAGGCCGAACGGTCAGGACAGAGCCGGAGAGTTCAACCGCGAAAGGGCTGTCGGACCACAGGTAGCGGCCGTGGCTAGAGACCAGCAACGGCATTGCCTGATTGTCGCCGGGTCGACGCAGATCTGCCCGGTAGCCATCGGCGAACGGCATCTGATACCCGTCAGCGGTGTCGCCACCCCACCAGTACTCGTCAGCCTGAACCTCGAGCCGGTAGGCCTCGGCTGTCCCGGTCCTCTGGGCAACCGGCGCCATATCGTTCGGACCTCTCAGGTTGTCGAATGAAACCTCGTGCTTTCTAAAACTTGCCATACCTGTGGCCTGAAGTCTACGGAACTCGCCACCGGACCGTGAAGTACCTACCGCCTACCTGCGTGGAAGGCCGTTATATTCCTTTTAGCTGGATTTCATCATACCAAGCTTCGCGAAGTTTGCAGTTTCGTTATCGAAAGTGTTCGGACACCTATTGACAAGTAAGCGAAGCACTTCGAAGCTTCGGGATATGTCCTCACCCACGGAGGCCGTGCCCGGCGAAGTCCGGCGTGAGCGGATTGTCGCGCTGGTCACCGACCGCGACTTCGTCCGCGTATCGGATCTGAGCGAGGCGTTCGGGATATCGGAGGTTACGGTGCGAGCGGACCTGGAGGTGCTGGACAGACGCCGGGCTATCAGGCGCGTGCGCGGCGGCGCGGTGCCTATCGGCCGACGCCTGCGCGACGAGCTGCCGTTCGAGCAGTCACTTGGTACATCGGTCATCGAGAAGCAGCTCATCGGCCGGGCGGCCGCTGAACTAGTCCAGTCCGGCGAGAGCGTGATCCTGGACGTCGGGACGACGACAACATTCATAGCTCGATCGCTCATCGCTCGAGAAGAGCTCCAGGATCTCGTCATCCTCACGAACGCGCTCAACATCGCCCTCGAACTGGAGCCGGCGATCCCGCGATTCTCCGTGATCGTCACTGGGGGCACGCTGCGCCGCCTTCAGCACTCGCTGGTCGATCCGATGGGTCGATACCTGCTCCAGGAAGCAAACGCCGACACTGTATTCCTGGGTTGCAACGGCGTCGATGCCAAGCACGGCGTCACGAACATCAACGCACCCGAAGCGGAGATCAAGAAGCGCATGCTTGCCTCCGCCTCGCGGCGCATCGTCGTGGCCGACGGGTCCAAGATCGGCCAGGTAGAGCTCGCAAGGGTTAGCAGCATCACCGAGGTCGACCTGCTCATCACCGGACCGAGCGCCGATCCCTCCGCGCTGGAAGTGCTCCGTCGGCAGGGGCTCGAGATCATGGTGGTCGGCTGATGGCCGCGATACCAGTGCCTGCCGCCCAGGCGGCGCGCAAGCCCCCGGCGAGTTCGCGTCACGGCAGCGGGCGGGTTGCACTTCTGTTCATCCTGCCAAGCCTCGTCGGGTTCCTCGTCTTCTACGTCACGCCCCTGATTCGCGGCATCTATCAGAGCCTGACGCAATACAACATTCTTCAGGCGCCGCAGTTCATCGGTCTCAAGAACTACAGCGCGCTGGCGCATGATCCCGTGTTCTGGAACGCCCTCAAGGTGACCGCGGAATACGTGGCGATCAACATCAGCACTCAGATGATCGGCGCGCTCGGCATAGCCGTGCTCATGGAGAGGCTGACGCGCTCGATCTTCATACGCTGCGCTCTAGTATTCCCATGGCTAGTCCCGAACGTCGCGGTCGCGACGATCTCCCTGTTCATGCTCGACAGGACCGTCGGCGTGATCAACCACCTGCTCACGGATCTGCACCTGCCGGCGCAATACTTCTACCAGAGCCCACACGAGGCAATCGCCACCGTCGCACTCGTCAACACGTGGCGGAACGTCGGCTACACCGCGCTACTTCTGTTCGCTGGCATGCAGCTCATTCCGAAGCATTTGTACGAGGCCGCCGCAATCGACGGCGCGGGCGAGTGGCGAATATTTAAGTCCATCACCTTGCCGCTCCTGCGGCCAATCATTGCGCTCGTGCTGACTGTGTCGGTGATCGGGTCATTCCAGATCTACGACACGGTGTCGGTCGTTTATCAAACCCCGCTTCCGCAGGCCTACGTGCTCTACTACTACATCTACAACGCAGCCTTCGGCGAACTCAGGATGGGCTACGCGTCAGCGATGGCCGTCATCTTGTTCGTCATCCTCGCCATTTTCACATTCGCGCAGCTCAAGCTGCTGCGCGCGTCGCGTTCCGATCTGGCGTAGGTGGGGCAATGACAGTCACGAAAGCCCTGTCGCGACAAGTAGCCGCCACCCAGCCCACGGCTCGCCGCCAGCGCAGACGGCGGGTGCGGCCCGGCCGAGCGGCCGCCTGGACGCTGCTCGCGATCCTGGTATTCGTCAGCCTGTTCCCCTTCTGGTGGATGTTCAAGGAAGCGCTGACCCACAACAAGTACCTCTTTGGTGACTTCGGCCTGTGGCCGCAGCACCCCACACTGGTGAACTTCAAGCGAGTCCTTGGCCTGGCGACGCCTGCTCAGCAGCAGGCCGAGTTCCCGAACGAGGTCATCCAGCTCCAGTTCTTGTCCAACCTGCTCAACTCGGTGATCTTCACTGCCGTCGTAGCGGTCGGGTCGGTTGCCTTCAGCTCGCTGTCCGCATTCGCGTTCGCGAGGCTGCACTGGCGCGGCCGCGACCTGGTATTCGGCGCGTTCCTCGGGGCCCTGATGGTGCCGCCGATCTTCGGTGTGCTGCCCAACTTCATCTTGATGAAAGAGCTCAACTGGATTTACTCGTGGAAGGGCCTGATCGCGCCCTACCTGCTGATGCAGCCGTTCGCCGTCTTCTTCCTGCGGCAGTTCTTCCTGAACATCCCGGACGAGATCGAGGACGCCGCGAAATTGGACGGCCTGGGCCCGTGGGGCCTGTACCGCCGTATCTGCCTGCCCATGTCCAGCGCACCCATCGCAACCCTGCTGACGATTCAGGCGGTCTTCGCCTGGAACGAGTACTTGTGGCCGCAGCTGATCACCACAAGCGGGCACGCGCAGCCCTTGACGGCCGCGCTTGGATTCTTCGTCCGAAGCTCGCCGACGGTGGCTCGGGATTGGACCGCGTTCATGGCCGCGACCACCATATCGGTCGTGCCGCTGGTCATTTTCATGCTGCTCTTCGGTCGCAGGCTTGTCACCAACCTACGGTTTGCCGGAGGTGGCAAATGAAAACTCCGTACTTAACAAGAGAGGAAAGGAATGTCATGAAGAGATCGCGCTCCATCTGCGCTGCGATCGCTATCGCTGGACTGACGGCGGTCGGAGCTGGATGCAGCAACGGCAGTAGCGGGTCCAGCGGGCCCGTTACCTTGCATGAATGGCTCTGGGACCCCACCCAGCTGTCGTCTTACCAGGCGTGCGCCACTGCATTTAAGGCCAAGACCGGCATCACTGTCGACATCAGCCAGAGCGGATGGTCCGACTACTGGAATAACCTCACCACGCAACTCGCCGCCGGGAAGGGCCCGGACATCATCACCGATCACGTCGGTTACTACCCCCAGCTAGTGAGCGCGGGCGAGCTGGTCGATCTCGCGCCGTACTTCAAGAAGGACGGCTATAACCCATCCGCTTCAGGCATACCGACCAATAGCTTGTGGGTCAGGAACGGCAAGATCTACGGCATATCGCAGGACCGCGACGCCGTCGCCATGCTGTACAACACCAAGGACACCACCGCCGCGTCAGTCCAGGGCCTCACGTGGAACCCCACTAACGGTGGCACCTTCGGTGCCTTGATCAGGCACCTGACGGTCGACAAGAACGGGATCCGCGGCGATCAGCCGGGATTCAACAAGGCAGACGTCAAGACCTATGGGTTCGCGATGGAATCCGGCGACGGAATCGCCGGCCAGTCGTCCTGGGCAACCTTCGCTCTCGACATGGGTTGGTACTGGACGACGCCTCACTCCCCGTTCGCTACCACCTACGACATGTCCGATCCTCGCCTGGCGTCGGTGTTTAGCTGGCTCCAGAAGGAATACAACGCCGGCTACATCGCGCCCGAAGCGCAAGTAGGTTCGCTCGGCATCACACCCGTGATGGATCACAACGTGGCGGCGACTACGTTCCAGGGCGCATGGACGATCAGTAGCTACGCGCCTTCCGCCGACAAGAACCAGACCTACGCATGGGCGCAACTACCGGTCGGACCCGATGGGCACACGATGACTATCTCCAACTCGCTCGCCCAGTCCGTGCTGACAGTCAGCGCGCACCCGGCTCAAGCCGCCAAGTGGGTTGAATTCGTCGGCTCGACTGCCTGCCAGAATCTCGTCGCTGCCAAGGCGGTCGTGTTCCCCTCCATCCCGTCTGAAGCAGCCAAGGTACTAGCCGTCGACCAGGCCAAGGGCATCAATGTCACGCCCGTTTACAACGGAGCTCGGCGATCCCAGCGACCTGGTCTTCTGGCCAATCACCAGCAACGGCACTCAGATCAACAACCTCGCCACCACCGCGATCGACGACACCCTTACCAGGGGCCAAGGCAACGCCGCTTCCGTACTTACCAACCTCAACAGCGGTATCAATGCACTGTTCAAGTAACGCGAACCCCACGCCCGCCATGCTCGCCCAGCTTCGCGGGAAGGTCGCGTGATCGCAGACAACACCGGGCACCGGCCAGCGAGCCACCGCCCGCTGGCCGGTGCCACCACCAAACCCAACTATGAAGGAGCACGACGCAAGACGGCAATCCGCCTTTCTGACGGCCGCGAACTGATCTACTTCGACGAGCCGGGGCGACCACCGCGTACTGCCCCTGACCGGCGCGCGCTGAGCCCCGCTCAGCCGGCCTCGGAGCTGCGATTCGACCCGCTCACCGATGAGTGGATCATCATTGCCTCACACCGCCAGGAACGCACGCACCTTCCGCCGAGTCACGCGTGCCCGCTGTGTCCGACCTCCCCCGGCAACCTCACCGAGATTCCAGAAGACGACTATGACGTTGTCGTCTTCGAGAACCGTTTTCCGTCCCTGGCGTCAGTTCCTTCCGACAGGGCGACGGTCAGCCCGCCAGCCTGCTCGCTGGCCGAACGTCGAGCGGCTGCGGGACGCTGCGAAGTCGTCTGCTTCAGTGCTGATCACGAGGCGTCGTTCGCGAAGCTCACGCCCGCCCGCGTCCGCACGATCATGGAGGCGTGGGCGGATCGCCATCGTGCCTTGTCCGCGCTGCCAGGCGTCCGGCAGGTATTTCCCTTTGAGAACCGCGGGCGTGAGGTCGGCGTGACGCTCAGCCATCCCCATGGCCAGATATACGCCTATCCATTCGTCACGCCACGGACAAGCCAGATGCTGGAGACTGCCAGGCGTTACCACGACCGAACAAACAGGAACCTGTTCGCGGATGTGCTGCGCGCCGAGGAGGACGCGGGCGAACGCATCGTGCAGCGGAGCCAGCACTGGACCGCTTTCGTTCCCTCGGCCGCCAGGTGGCCCCTCGAGGTGCACTTTTACCCGAATCGGGCCGCGCACGTGCTCCCCGACCTGACAGGCGATGAGCGCGACGACTTCGCCGAGACTTACCCTCAGGTGCTCGAGCGGATCGACAGCCTCTACGGCACGCCGATGCCCTACATCGCGGCCTGGTACCAGGCACCTACTGACACCCCTCCGCAGCACAGCTATCTGCACCTGCGCTTCACCTCGCCCCGACGCGCAGCCGACAAGCTCAAGTTCCTGGCCGGTTCGGAGTCGGCGATGGGCGTCTTCGTGAACGACGTCGCGCCCGAACAGATCGCGCACCGGCTCCGGATGTCGGCATGAGTCTGCGCGACATGCCGAAGCCGGTCGTGGTCGACGAGGTCTGGCACTGGTTCGCCCGCACCTACAACCAGCCACCCCAGGGGAGCTGGCGGGCTCCGGGCCGCGTCAACATCATCGGAGAGCACACCGACTACAACGAGGGTTTCGTCTTGCCGATGGCCCTCAGCAACGGCGTCACCGTCTGCGCAGCCCGCCGAGGCGACCACCGTCTGGTCCTCTCATCGCGCCAAGGTGGCTCTGCCGTGGTCGGACTTGATGACCTGGTGCCGGGATCTGTAGCTGGATGGCCTGCTTATGCCGCGGGCGTCGCCTGGGCACTGCGGCAGGCGGGCCACGTCGTTCATGGCGCAAGCATCACCATCGATTCAGACCTCACTGCCGGGGTGGGCCTGTCGTCGTCGGCGGCGCTCGAATGCGCCGTCGCACTCGCCCTCACCGAACTCAGCGGCGTAACGCTGCCGCGAACGGAACTCGCCCGGATCGCTCGCCGAGCCGAGAATGACTTCGTCGGCGTGCCAACCGGCATCATGGATCAGTTCGCAGCACTCCTCTGTCGGGCCGGGCATGCGTTGTTGATTGACTGCCGAACCGAGTGCGCAGCCGCGGTGCCCCTCGACTTCGCATCGGCCGGTCGATGCCTGATGATCATCGATACGCGGATACGGCACGCCCTCACCGACGGTGGATACGCCGAGCGGAACCGCGAATGCCTGGCCGCCGCTCGTGCGTTGGGCGTTCGCTCTCTCCGCGACGTTGCTGAAGATCGGCAAATCGCCAACATCCAAAGTGACGTGATCCGGCGCCGAGCCCGCCACGTGGTCCAGGAGAATTGCCGAGTGCTGCAGGCCGCGAAGCTCCTGCAGGATGGGCAGCTCGCGGTCATCGGAAACCTCATGACGGCGTCGCACATGTCGCTGCGCGATGACTTTCAGGTGTCATGGCCACAAGCAGACGCGGCTGTCGATGCCGCTCTCTCAGTTGGGGCTGACGGCGCTCGCATGACTGGCGGCGGATTCGGTGGCTCGGTCATCGCTCTCGTCCCGGTAGCGCTGAGCGAGTCCGTCGCGGCGGCCGTCGGCCGCCGTTTCAGAGAGGACAAATGGCAGCAGCCGACTATCACCTCGGCGGTGCCGTCAGACGGCGCACGCAGAATTCGGTAACCGACTGGTCGAGTTGTCTATAGCATCCGATGCATATACGGCGACCCGTGCACGACACCTTCGACCGGGAAGCATCCTGACATGACCAGCAGCCACAGCTCCTACGACGACCTCGCCACCCAGCGCCGCGGCAGCGACGAGTACCGCCACGGCCGAGCCGAAGCCGAGCGCGCCTACCTCATCGGCAAGGCCGTCCGCGAAAGGCGCCTCACTCTCGGCCTTTCCCAGGTCGAGCTCGCCGTCCGAGCCAGCATGACGCAGCCCGCGCTATCCCGCCTCGAAGCCGGCGGCGTCATCCCCACAATCCCGCTCCTAGACCGTATCTCCGCCGCCCTGGACGCCGACCTCATCGTGGAGATCGCTCCGCACGCCCCATAGCCTGGGCGTAGCCGCAGGCGGCGGGTTTCGGCTACCCGAGCACCTCGTGGAAAGTGCGCTGGCCGATGCCGGCCATGAGCGGATTGTCGGCCGAGAAGGTCAGGAAGGCCAGCGCCAGCGACAGCGCCCACCCGCGCGCTCGAGCCCAGGTGTCGTTGTCCGCCTTGCCGTAGGCCTGCCGGAAGATATCGCGCTGCCCGGCCGGGAACATCATCCATGCCAGTGACAAGTCGTTCGCGGGGTCACCGGACGTGATGTCGCCGAAGTCGATCACGGCGCTGACCTTGCCCCCATCGACAAGGATGTTGGCGGGGTGGAGGTCGCCATGCAACCAGGTCGGCGGCCCGACCCAGGCGCCGGCATCTAGCGCGGACTTCCAGATGGCGTTCGCGGCGTCGACATCGGGACCGCTCGGCATCAAGCCGAGTTGCTCAGCGAACCGATCGGCCCTTTCCGCGAGCGGGCCGCCGCGGAACGGGTTGACCGGCGCATCTCCTGGAGCCGGAATGTGCAGCGCCGCGAGGAATTCGCCGAGCGCGGCGGCGGCGGCGTCCAGGTCCTCCGGAGCTGCGAGGGCCGCGACCTCGCCCGGCAGGTATGGAACCAGACTCCAGCTCCACGGATAGCCGCAGGCCGGGTGGCCGATTCCAACCGGCGCCGGGATGGGAAGAGGAAGCCTCGGGGCGAGCACCGGCAGCCAGCGCTGCTCATGTGCCACCAGGTCGGCGGCCTGGGCACGCCGCGGCAAACGCGCCAGGAGATCTGCGCCGACCGTGCAGACCATGTTGTCCCATCCGTTTGCCAGCACCCCGAGAGCCAGGTCGGCGAGATCGGGATACTGCTGAGCCAGAAGCTGGCGGACTAGATCGACACTGACATCGACTTCGGCAGCGGGCATGCGGCGAACTGTCACCACATGACAATACGAGCTAACCGGACCACAAGATTCGCGCGGCAAAATCGACGACGGGCACGCTCGCCTGCAAAACGGCTGGCAGGCAGGCTCAGCGAGGCTAGTGGCCGTGATCGCCGCAGAGACGCGATGGGTGTCATAGGTGTTACAGGCGTCGCTGTCCCACCCCGGTCCAGGCAGCCAGCATGTGCGGCGCCATCCGTCGGCCGCCCGGGCGCCGCGCACGGATCCCGGGCGGGTCGGCGCATCAGGCGGACACAGGACGGGCGTGATCGAGGAGTTCGTCGACGGTCCACTGGTCGTAGGCGTGACGTCCGTATTTGAGTGCGGTGATCCGCCCGTCAGGAGCGATCAGAAACTCTGCTGGCAACCCCAGGCGACCTCCGGTGGGCTTGACCGGTCCGAGTGCGCCGCGCTTCGTGCTGCGGTTTCTGAACGCGGCGGCCTGACCGTTGATCGCCGCACCCAGAGCGTGCGGGCTCAGCAGCGAGCTCGGTCGGCACTCCACGCCGAGCCGCCGATACAGCACTCGTTCCGGGTCGGCGATCAGCGGGAACGGCAGTTCGACTTCGTGCTTGGCCAGTTCGGCCGCGGTGGAGTGGAAGACGACGACCTCCCGAATCCCTCGCGAGCGGATCTCGTCGTGGCGAGTGACGATCGAGCGCAGGTGAAGGTTGCAGATCGGGCAGCCGGCGAAGCGCCGGAGCTGAAGGTGGACGAAGTCCCCCGCGGGGTCCGGGACCGTCACCAGCTGACCGGAGGTCGCGGCGAGTTCCAGCGTCGGGAAGGGATCCTCCACTCGTGCCTTTTCATCTGTGCCAGAGGTGGCGTGCATTGGTTCTCCTGTGGTGGTGCAGCCGTGGTCATGCGGACTGCTGGGATTTGAGGTAGTTGACAAATCCAGCGACGTCGTCGGCGACGAGCCGCCCGATGGCGTCGCTCGAGTACACGGCGACGCACGCCGTCCCGTCCGGCGCCAGGACGAAGCCGGTCGATTGCAGATAGTGCGGTCCGTCGTTGACGTACGCGCCCGTCGCCGCGGCGACCTTTCCCGAATCCGCGCTGTGCCCGACGGGGAAGCGCAGCTTGTGCTTGGCGACGAGCGCAGCGGACGTTTCCTCGTCGTCGACGGACAGCGCGACGACCTTGACGCCGAGTTCGGTAAGCGCGTCGAACGCGCGGGAGAACGCGGCGAGTTGCGCGTTGCAGTACGGGCACCAGGACCCGCGGTAGATCAGGACGACGCCGTAGGAGCCGGCGAGGTCGTCTGGCAGCGCGATGGAGCCGCCACCAACAGCCGGGACCTCAAGCGATGGGAACGGCTGACCGTTACGCAGTCTGGACATCGGCATCCTTCCGAGAGTGGACTACTTGGTCCACCATGCCAAGATGAAATTGGACTCGCAAGTCCAATTTCGTCTAGACTGCACAGGTGGTCACGAAGGTGCGCACCCCTCCGCGCCGGCTGACAGCTCGCGGCGCGGCGACCAGGGCCCGGATCGTCGACGCGGCGGCGTCGCTCGTCTACGAGCGAGGGTTCGCCGGGACGAGCCTGGACGACGTCATGGCGGCAACCGGCACGAGCAAATCGCAGCTCTACCACTACTTCGCCGACAAGGACGCGCTCATCCGCGAGGTGATCAAGGCCCAGCTCGGCCGGATCATCGCCGCGCAAGAGGCAGCGGGGCTGAACGAAGTCTCGTCCTGGGACGCCTTGCAGCGGTGGTGCGATCACTTCGTGACCGCCACCCGGGAGACGCAGGGTGCCGGGGGCTGCCCGCTCGGCTCCCTTGTGGGCGAGCTGGCCGACCAGTCCGAGCCCGCGCGGCGCGTGCTCGCGCAGTGTTTTGCCGAATGGCAGTCATATCTGTCCGAGGGATTCGATGCCATGCGCAATAATGGCGAGCTCGCTGCACAGGCCGACCCAGCCGAGCTCGCGCTGACGTTGATGAGCGCGCTGCAGGGCGGACTGCTCATGGCGCAGGCAACGCGCAGCGCCCGTCCGGTGGAACTCGCTCTCAACATGGCACTCCAGCACATGGCCGGATACCGGCGGCCTCCGGAGCAGGCATGACGGCGCTCATCGGGGAGCGACCAAGAGGTGGCCGCGGCCATCGACTCCGGATCAGGTCTGGTCAAGGTCCGTTGCGGCAGTTCCAGGGCGATCTGCAGCCGTTCGGGCAGGCGAACAGCAGGTCAGAGCCGCAGGGTGCGATCAAGGCGCAGACAACGTGCGTTATAGACAGAGTCTGAAAAGAGTGTCCTCTATTACAACTACAACTCGGTTCAATTCGGCGCTTAGCGGTTGCGGCTGCGGCGTCGGGCGGAACTCGAAGCTTGCGGGCGCGGGCCGCGGGCGCGATCGGCCATCTCGGTCCAGAACCCGCGGAGCTGGCCGACCGTCATCTGCTGCCATGGCGCCTGCCGGGTCAGCGGGTGACGCGGGCTCCGTTCCAGCATGGTGAGCTGCCGTCGGCAGAACGCCTCGCTCATCTCAACCCGCGGCTGCCCGCCCTTGGGCGGATAGGGGCACAGCTCGAAGACGCAGCCGTCGACGCAGCTCACACCGGGGACGATCGACACCGCGGTGCCGACGGTCAGCCCAGGCTCCAGCGCCTCTCGGAAATGCGTGATGCAAGGCGGCAGGTCACCGCGGTTCGAGCGCCGCAGCCGGCGCTCGCGGTCGTGCGGCAGGTCACCGCGTTCCGCGAGATTGCGGAGCAGCAGCACATCGGCGACGAGTTGCTGGGCGCGGCCGTTGAGCGCGCTCCAGCCGGCCGACGGCGGGATCCACAGCCGGTGGCGCCGCTGCTGCTCGGTCTTGCTGAGGTTGCGGGATCCGACCTGGCCAACGACGCCGCTCTCGTCAATCCACAAGTAGCGCTGCGGCCGCTCGGTCTTGAGCGCGAGCACGCACAGCATGGCCGCCTCGCTGACAAACGGATGCGGCGCCCATTTCGCCCCCGGCGGATGGCTGAGCGCGGCCCGGTCGCGATCGGGCCGTTCGCGGCCAGCGACGTCGAGCCAGTGCTGGACGATCGCTTCGGGCCTGGCCCCGTACTTGTCCCACGGCTGCTTGGTCTCCGACAGGTTCAGCAGGGTGAGGGCATGGATCAGCGTCAGCTGCGAGAACCAGAACCGCGCGCTCTTCAGCATCTCCAGCGCCTGCTCGGCGAGGAACATGCGCGACTCGCGGAGCAGGTCCGGCTGTCCTGGGCGCCGGTTGGCCGCGTACTTGAAGCCCTGCGCGAGAGCGATCTCGAGGGCGATGGTCAGATCCTGCTCGCCGTCCTGGCGTCCGTCCGGGGATACGTGGCGCAGCCATTGGTTGAGATCCTCGCGCGCGTGCTGAACGACGAGCCGATCTGCCGTAGAGGTGCCGCGGCCGCCGATGGTGCCCACGAGCATCGGGGCCAGCCAGGCGCTGATGATCCCGGCGCGGGCGCTCTCGGCGGTCCGCTCCGGATTGCTTTCGCGCCGAGACGCCCGGCGCTTGTCGGCATCGCGCGCTGGCACGCGTTGCCCTGATCGCTCGGCGCGCTCACCTTCGCAGACCGCGCACGGCGCCGTCACAATCCGGCGCATCTCCTCGTAGGCCGTCTCGCCGCCGACTCCGATCTCCTGAGCCGCGGCCAGCTGGACGGGATAGGACCGGTCGCTGCACCCGATCGCGAAGAGCTGCGGGTACGCCGGCTTCACGCGAACTTCGTCACGCCGTTGCCGCTCATCGATCATCCGCGCCGCTTCGCCGAAGCGATGGACGACCGCCAGCTTGCCCTCCTCCAGAGTGCGCGGATCCTGCGCGTGAACGCGCGACCAGCGTTCGCGGATCTCGCCGGCGATGGCCTCATGCGAGGGCGCCTCAGCGGCGCAGTCGATCTCCAGCGCGGCCGCGTAGATGTCCAGGACCTTGTTGTCGTCACGCGTCCGAGCGCGCTCCCGGAGGACCGCGAGGAAGTCCGGCTGGTCGCCTGAGTCCTCGGGCGAGGCCACGGCCGCCTGACGCGAGCGCCGCACGCGGACCGGCTCTCGACTAGCGCTCTCATCGGCGGCACCGGCCGGCGATCCGGCGCGGGAGGAACCGGCTGCGTCGGCCGCGCGGGACCGGAGGATGAGCGCGATGACGAACTCCCGGCCTGGCCCCGGGAACGTCAGCGCGTCCTGCACGAAGTCGCGATCCCGCACCGCGGCGCCGAGCATCCGGGAGCCGAGATAGGCCTGCATCAGGCTGTGCGGGAACCGGACGCCCTTTCCCCGCACCTCCACCAGGTTGAGCTGCTGGGCCCAGGCCGCTGCGAGTTGCACGTCGATGTTGCGAACCCCAGGTGCCTGGCCCGTCAGCTCGTCGATCCGGGTGAGCCGATTTTTCACTTCGGCTTTGAGCTCCGGGCCGAACTTCGTCTCGAACTTGACCTCGAGCAGGTCCGCTCGAAGCCCAGCGCACGCGAGCGCCGACATGTGCTCAAGCGCGGCCTGCCGCTCGGCCCGATTCAAGGGGATCTCTTCAAGCAAGTGACCGCTAATCAGAGCCCGTTCCCATGTTTCAAGAAGGCTGAGCCTCAGCTTGGCGCGGTCAACGCCACGCGTGTCGAGAACGCCCTGCTGGCCTGCGGATGTGGGCTCGAGCAGGCCCTTGACGTGCAGCTCGCGCGTGATCTGGAGGTACAGCGGCGCCTCGACGACGTCGGCGGTCTCGACGATCCAGGCCAGCCGGCGCTCGTCCTCGCTGGTGCCGTCGCTGCCGATGTAGGCGAGCGCGGCCTCGAAGCTGAGCGGCTCCAGGTTGAGGATCGCCGCGTCGGTCGCGCGCAGCGGATCGTGCGGGCGCGAGGCGATGACGAGCGGCAGGTGGTGCTGGTGCGCGCGCCGGATGGCCTCGCGGATGATGTTGTCCCGCTCCGGCTCGGCGCTCGTCCCGACGATGGCCTCCTCCAGCCCGTCGGCGAGCACGATGATCTTGCCGTCCTTGCGCAGCCGCCGCCAGATGGTCTCGCCCTCAGCCGAGGAGATCAGGCCGGGGTTGACCTCAGTCAGGAACCGCGTGCGCGCCATGGCCTCAAAGTCCAGCTCGGTCGTCGCGTCCCGCAACTTGATGGGAACGGGGATCGCTTGCTTCTCGGCGAGATATTCGGTGAGGCGGACGAGGACAGCAGTTTTCCCCGTTCCGACGCCGCCGACGATCACGTGCGGGCGCGTGGTGCGATCGTGGAGGTCCGTCATGACCGCCATGCACAGCTCGTCGCGGCCGACGACCTGGTCGATGATCGCGCCCGCCGTCGGCACCAGCTCGCGGGAGTCCGCGCGCGCCCTCGTCCGGTACCGCCGCTGCAGGCCGAACAGCCGCCACAGCACGAACGTCGACGCGAACGCGACTAAGACGCCGGACGCGAGGATGTTCGTCGCGATCCCGCAGGAGAAGCCGAGCGCACCGCACCGCTTGTCCGGGTCGAAGCTCGCGCCCGATGGCCCGTTGCGGACGATGTAGAGGTAGGCGACCCAGCCGAGCCACAGGATGAAGCCCAGCGCGGCGACCGCGGTGATGACGGCCACGATCCGGACGCCCGTTCGCGACCGCCACCGGGCTGGCTCGTCCACGCCGCTGCGGTCGCTGCGGCGCGGCCGCGGGCCGCCCAACAGGCGCGCGATCCTCGGTGCCATTCGCCGCCTGCGCCGAGCGCGCAGGCGAGTCCGCCTACCGAACATGTTCCCCCTCCGCAGCTGTCTGCGAGGTGCCTGCAGCTCTCTCAACGGGCGACACTCAGCGACCGCATGGGCGGTAAGGCCTGGCGTCAGCGGCTAGCGGCGCATGCCGGCACGCGGTTATTGATCTATCTTGAGTCGTTGCCCCATCTTTAGCCACTTTCGCCACACTGAAAACCCGCATGAATGGCGGCGAATGGCTAGGTGCTCCGCCAACGGAGCACGCGGCATCACGCCGAGAGACAGGAACTCAGCTTGAGCTGGAGCTGGAAAGCGTGCTCAGAGCTGGCTCGAAACTGGACGGCTTCTCGCAATAACTGCGAACAGCATCGGCGAACTTCGCCGCGTGGAAGCCGTCCACGTATCGATGGTCGAATGTGGCCGTGACGGTCAGGATCGGCCGTATCACCAGCTTGTCGTCGGCGACCGTCGGCGCCTTCCGGACGGCGCCGACGAGTACCAGGACCGGCACCCGGTAATAGTGCGCGAGCGGCGAGTACGCGTGCCCAATGCCCCACATGCCCACGGAGGTGATCATGGCACCGCCGAAGGCCTGCCTTGGCATGCCGAGTCGACTCAGGTCGAGGTTCAGGTCGGATGTAAGCCAAGCGCCAAGGCGCAACGAAAGGCGGAGCAAGCCGGGTGGCAGCATCGTCAGCAGTGCCTTCCCACGGCCAAGTTCCGCGTCTTGTCCGGCGTCGATTGCACGACAGCGCCGATTCAGCTCGTCGGCAATCTCCACAGCAGACTTGCGGTCTGCGTCCTGGATCTTTACGCCGGTCAGCTCCTGGCCGCTCTCGGTCGTCACGATAAAGAACACGTCCACGCTGTCTCGGTCGTGCTCGCGTCCGCGCGCCAGGCGGACGCGGAGTTCGGGCACCTCCGCCAGCCCGTGCGCGACAGCCCTGCCAATCAGATGAGTCAGCGTGACATGCACCCCGGCTGCCTGCCGAACATCCGCGATGTAGCTCAGCAGCGGACCTGCGTCGAGTTCCAGGTCTCCGAAGAATTGCGGATCCATGGGACGGCCCCAGGTCGACCCCGCCAGTTTCCGCCAGCCGCGGACGCGTCGCGCCATGGGAAATCCCTCCCGTCCACCGCTCTGCGCACGCCGGTCCATTGCCGGGTCGACGACAGCTCTCCCCCGCCGTGACGCTCGCCCGTTGGTGTCATGAGCAGAACGGACTTGCTTGGCCTATCCAGACAGGATCGAGCTAGCGACCGTGGTCAGCCAGGGGCGAAGGTCACGCAGCTCGCCCGCCATTCGACCCGTGATGACCGACGGCCTCGGCTCACCGGGACTGCCGATGGCCTCGGACGTACCTCACGAAACCCAGCCAAGCGATCACGCGTCCGACGCCACCACGCTTACCGCGCATCCGACAAGACAGACCAACTAAGGTCCTCGGCTCGGCTCTGCCCGAGAACGGCGCTCCCGCGACCCCGGTCAGCCTGTTGACCGGATCGTGATGGAGCCGGTCCTGGTAGCGGCGGTGATGACGTGCGTCGACGATTGGTCGCGGGTGACGCTGACGTGGACGGTACCTACAGTGGCCGTCGCGTTCACGGCGTAAGACACGTTCCCGGGTAGCCGCAGCGTCACCGAACCGACGGCTGCGGTAGCGATGAGCGAAGCTGGCGCGGACGAGAACGTGACATCGACGTCGCCCGCCGACAGGCGCAGGGTGGCGTGCGAGGACGACAGATCCACGCCCAAGATGGATCCGGCGTTGGCGCTGGCCGCGATCGGCCCCGACACCGAGCGGAGATCGATATCGCCTCCGTTGGTGTGCGCCATGATCGGTCCGGACAGCGAGTCGAGCCTGATCGTGCCGACGTCGTCCTGGACCCGCACGGCAGTTCCCCAGGGCACGGTGATGTCATAGCTGACGCCGCAGGTATCCAGGGCAGGGCATTTGCTGTTCAGGACCAACATGCCCGCGGCCATCCGGTGCCCAGTAGTCGGGGCCGTGCCCACGAAGGTGACATGCTCGGTGACCGAGACCGCGGCAGAGCCACTGCCAGTCACATTGACGCCGCCAGCCTGAGCGTTCACCGCGAGAATGCGCACCTGAGCGGCGACCGAGTAACTGTCGCTGCGATTCTGCAGGCTCCAACGCTGATGCTGCAGCCAATCAGCGCGAACGCGGCGATTGCCCCCGCCAGCGCGGCCGCCGCTAGGCGGACGGCTGAGCGCGCGGACATGCACCCTCCTTGCCAGCGAGGATCTCAGCTCCTGACATAGGCCCGGTGCCTGCTGGCCGACTCATGGCCTGCACCTCCGCTGGCCGCCAGGACATGTCGGCCGGGTCGCTGTCCCGCATCCGGCCAGCTCGATGGCCCACCCATATGGGCGACCTGAACGAGCGACTCAAGGCTGGCCGCGAGCAGGATTGCCCCATCGATCAGAAGATCGCACTCATAGGCAGTGATCTCACCGCGCTCAACCTGCTTACGGAAGCTGGCGCACGTGTGCTGCAATGCCGAATCGACGGTGAACACAACTCCCACCTCCTGCAAACCGGCATACCTCTCCAGGCTGCTAGTCGCGCAGAGGCTTTAGTCCGCAACCGGACCTTCCTTCGGCCGCTCGGCCGAAGGAAGAATAAGGCGGTCCGATCGTGCTGGCCCGGTCTGGCGTCAGCGGGTAGCGGCGCTTGCACGCTGCGTCGTCACTACGTCGGGCCGCATGCCGACATGCGGTTATTGATCTATCTTCAGTTGTTGCTCTGACTTTAGCCACTTTCGCCACACGCAAAATCCCAAAAAATGGTGCCAGAATGGCGTCCTGCTTGATCAATGCGCCGGACACATTCTGCGGCGCCATCGCCGCGGAGATCGTCCGCTGTAAGCTCACTGAGCATCGAATCGAGCGGCGCTAGCAGATGCAACTGGAGGCGCTATGAGCGCCGGTGAGGTCAGCGAGCCCGGACAGGCAGCGAGACAGCCGACCGCGCAGGAACGTGCCGCTGCTGCTGAGGTACTCCGGATGATCTGGGGTCTGCACATCTCGCGCGCGGTGTATGCGGTGGCTGCGCTCGGCATCCCGGACATGCTTGCGGGCGGCCCGATGACTGCAGGGCAGCTGGCAGGGGCCGCGCAGGCACACGAGCTGTCGCTCTATCGCGTGCTGCGGCTACTGGCCTCGCTAGGCGTACTCACCGAGAACGAGAACCGCTCTTTCGGCCTGACGTTGCTGGGTGACCGGCTGCGTACAGACGCACCGGCGTCGATGCGGTCGTGGGCGATGCTTACCGATTCAATCGGCGGCGTCCGGTCGTTTGGTCCGATCGTTGAGGCGGTCAGGACAGGGAAGCCCGGTCTCTCGATCGCCTACGACATGAGCTGGTTCGAGTTCCTCGCCGGTCATCCCCAGGAGGCGGTGGGGTTCCAGGCCGCCATGTCCGAGCGGACTGCGAGTTTCGCCCCGAGCTAGCCCGGCTACTGCCGCTCTGTGCCGACGGCGGCGTCACCCTTACCGCCGACTCGCTGGAGGTTGCCGAGGGCTACAGCCGTATAGCGGCGACGGCAGGCCGCACCCTGCCGGTGCTACTGGAGATCGACTCTGGCATGCACAGGACCGGGGTTGAGCCAGACATGGCCGGACAGCTCGGCGCTAAGATCGCTGCCCTGTCTGGCCTCGAGGTCATCGGCATCCTGACTCACGCCGGTCACGCCCATGACGTCACGGCTCAGCCCGAGATCGAGGCCGTTGCCCGGCGCGAGGCCGCTGCGATGAGCACTGCCCGTGACGAACTGGAGCGGCAGGGCATTCGCAGTGCAGGTCGTCAGCGCGGGCTCCACCATCACTGCCCCCTACCTCGGCGCGGATGACGGCATCACGGAGATCAGGCCGGGGACGTACGTCTTCAATGACCTGAGAACGCTGGAGATGTACGCGTGCACGCCCGACCAGATCGCCGCGACGATCCTGGCAACGGTCGTCAGTGTCGGGCCGGATCGCGTCGTGCTCGATAGCGGTAACAAGACGCTGACGATGACCTCGACCGAGCAGCATGGCTTCGGCATGATCAAGAACCGCCCGCTCAGCACCTTCGTCAGGCTTTCGGAGGAGCACGGCGTGGCCAGGCTCGGCGCCGATGACGACGAACTGCGGGTCGGCGACAGGGTGCAGGTCCTGCCCATTCACATATGCGTGTGCGTTGATCTGCAGCAGCAGGCCTATGGAGTCACGCAGGGCCAGATCGCGGAGTTGATCAGGATCGACGCCGCCCGCCGGAGCCGGTAATGACAGTGCGACGTGACGTGCGGGTCCTGTCCGGCGGTGATCTCAGCAAGATGCTGACTCTGGACGACGTCATACCGGCGATCGAATCCGCTTACGTCGCGGCCTCGCAGCAGCAGGCTCAGCTCTACCCGGTGGTCCGTGAGGCGCTGGCATCGGGCGGCGTGTTTGGCATCAAGTCCGGCTACTGGCCTGAGCAGGAATCCCTTGGCCTGAAGGTGGCCGGCTACTGGCCGCAGAACCGGGCAAAGGGCCTGGACAACCACCAAGCGATGGTGGTTCTTGTCGAGCCCGCTACCGGAGTGCCACGAGCGATTATCGACGGCAACTTCATCACCGCGATCCGGACGTCGGCGGCTGGAGCCATCGGGCTGCGATACCTCGCACGCCCCGATGCTGAGACAGCCCTGATTGTCGGCACGGGCGTCCAGGCCGAGGCCCAGGCTCGGGCGCTCGACTGGTGGCAGCGGGGCATCGAAGTCAGCGTGTTTGAGCCACTCGACACCGATGGCCAGCCGATGGCGAAAGCCTTCTGCGATCGTCTTGGCGATCACGGCATTGCCTGCCAGCCGTCAGGTTCCCTCGAGACAGGCAGTGCGTAGGTCCGATGTCATCGTCACCACCACTCCGGCCAGGAAGCCCGTCATTCATCGTGACTGGCTAACTCCGGGCGTGCACATCAACGCGATGGGTGCCGATACCGCTGGCAAGCAAGAACATGAGATAGCTACGCTCCGTGATTCGCTGGTGATCGTCGATGACTGGGTCCAGGCCAGCCGCCTGGGCGAATGCCAGCACGCAGTGGCAGCCGGGCTACTCACAGACCAGCAGCATCCGCGGTCGATCGGCGAGGTGATCGCCGGTACGGCACCTGGACGCACCGACGACGCGCAGCTCACTCTTTTCGACGCTACGGGTCTTGCCCTGCAGGACCTGGCGGCCGCCGAACTCGCCGCAAAGACGGCTGAGGAGCGCGGTGCCGGGATCATCATCCAGCTCGACTAGACGTTCCAGACGCTAACAGCAAGCCGCCGCCCAACAGACACGAGCTAGACCGCGTCTGTCCACGGCGACACCCATTCCGTGTCAAGAAGATCCGGGCGCTGAAGCTCCGCAATCATCAGCCGAACCGCATCGCGCGCGTCTCGGGTCAGCTCAAAGCACTGCATTGCGGAGGTGCAACGGTCGGGCGTGAACTGCCTGGCGAGCGCCACGATGGTACCGGCGAGCTGGCGCATTTCGGCTCCATCCGCAGCGTCGAGCGGCCACGGCTCACTCCCCTGCCCAGTTCCCATCTGAGTGAACTGATCCTCGAGCCAGTGCCAAGGGTCGGCGGTCAACTGCGAGTCCCACACGCGCGGGCATGGCTCGTTGCCGAGAAATCTCGGATGGTAATGGGCTACTCCGAAGCTTCCTGGAGCGTCTGTATGACGATCAAAAAGATCAGCTCGCCACAAGGGTCGATCTAACGTAACGAGTTGAGCGGCCGACTCGCTGCCGCGGCGCGGATGGTCTGCCAGTTCCCGCAGTTCGACTCGCACGCCGTGTTCCATCGACGAGTCATCGAGGTCGATCTCAAACCAGTGCCGGACGATGACCGCACTCCGCGACAGGGCGAGAATGTGCTGCACGATGCCTCCAGCGGCTTTCGGCGCGACCGAATTGGCGGGTTCGCTGAGCGCCGGTCCGGCAAGCTGAACGACCAGTTCGTTGTCGACATCGTACAAGGCGGCTCGGGCCCGGCCTCTTGAGCGCGGGAACCGTTCGACGGAGCAGTCGCGTCGAAGGGTTATCCGGTTCTTGGGGCACGCTTAACCAGACCCGGTCTGAGGTGAGTTAAGCGCGAGCAATGATTCGGGGAGGGCTGAGGCATGGCGCAAACTTCCCGCGACTTCGGCGAGTTCCTCCGCCGGTCGCTTGTGCGCGGCGGCAGCGTCGATCGCGGTCGGAGAGGACGGCCTGGACTGCATCTGGAGTCGACTCGCGCGGGCGCGGTCCTCGGCTACTCCGCAAGCGCTACCAGTTGCGACAAGCCAGCGGCGCCGCAGCAGAAGACGCGTTCCGAAGCCGTGTGCATAAATCGAGCCGGTTCGGGCGGCCACCTCGGGTCGGCCGCACGCTCGTCCTGAAGGCTCTACGCTTCTTGAGCCAGTAGTCCCATGCCAGATGGGCTAGCGCGGGCACGTCACCTCGGTTTGCGAAGCGGAATGCGGGACGACTAGTTGGACACTCATGAGCCCGTCGGGCTGGTAGTTGGCACTACCGCGGCGACGCCGTTGCAGTTCTCGGTAGCGATCAGCCCGGACCAGTACCTGCAGCTCGATGACGTCGTGGTGACGAGCCGCCAGCTGCCCGGACAACCCGCCTGTGCAGGTATCGGGCGTCGTCACGAACGTGGAGGCGGTGCATGAGGGCGCGCGGTTCGCCTCCGATGTGTTCCTGATCCAGCAGGGCGCACTGCCGGCCGAGGTCTCCGAGGTCGCGCAGGTCACCGTGACCCGGGTCGAACCCGAGGTCTACGTCCCGCCGATGCCGGGCGCGATCGTCAAGCGGGCAACCGGGAAGCAGCGCGACCAGGCGCTGTACTTCGACGAGATGGGCGACCAGAAGGTGCCGGTCGGGTTCGGCCGCGACGGCCAGCCGGTGTACATCAACTTCGAGTTCGTCGACGGCACCCGCGGCGCGCACGTCTCGATCTCCGGCGTGTCCGGCATCGCGACCAAGACCAGCTTCGCGCTATTCCTTATCCACTCGATCCTCAACTGCGGCGTCCTGGCGGGCGAGGCGCACAACACCAAGATGCTGGTGTTCTCCGTCAAGGGCGAGGACCTGCTGTTCCTCGACTACGCCAACCAGCGGCTCACGCCTGAGCAGCGCAAGCGGTACGACGAGCTGGGACTGCCGGCGGCCCCGTTCCAGAATGTGAGGGTCTTCGCCCCGCCGCGGCCCGGGGACACGGCCGGGACTCCGGACGTGTCAGCGCGGGACAAGGCGGTGAGCCCGTTCTACTGGACGCTGGCGGAGTTCTGCGAGGAGGAGCTGCTGCCGTTCGTGTTCGCCGACGCCGAGGACGAGCGGGCCCAGTACACGATGCTGATCGGGCAGGTCGCCGCCCGGCTGCGCCGCGACGCGGTCAGGACCGGCAGCGACGGCGCGGTCCGGATCGGCGGCGTCGGCCCGGCCAACGACGGAATCATCCGGTCGTTCGGCGATCTCGTCGAGCTGCTCGAGGCCGAGCTCGGCGACGACTCGCTGCGCGGCAGCTGGGTCGCCGGGAGTTCGGTCACCGGCAGCATCAACGCCCTGCTGCGCCGCCTCCGCTCGGCGGTCAAGCCGCTGAATGCGATCATCCGCGGCGACCTGGCGCACCGCGGCGAGCGGTCCATCTCCACCTCGCGTGCCCAGGTCACCGTCGTCGACCTGCACAACCTGCCCGACCGGGCGCAGCGGTTCGTCGTCGGCGTCACGCTGCGGGGCGAGTTCGCCCGCAAGGAGCGCCAGGGCACCGCCCGGCCGCTGATGTTCGTCGTCCTCGACGAGCTGAACAAGTACGCGCCGCGCGAGGGCGACAGCCCGATCAAGCAGATCCTGCTCGATGTCGCCGAGCGCGGCCGCTCGCTCGGCGTCATCCTGATCGGCGCACAGCAGACTGCGTCCGAAGTCGAGCGGCGGATCCTCGCCAACTGCGCCATCCGAGTCGCCGGGCGCCTGGACGCCGCCGAAGCCGAGCGACCCGAGTACGGCTTCCTGCCGCCCGCCCAGCGAGCGCGGGCGATGATCGCCAAGCCAGGCACCATGTTCATCGCCCAGCCCGACATCCCGGTGCCGCTGGCCGTCGACTTCCCGTTCCCGGCGTGGGCGACCCGGCCCAGTGAGCAGGGTGTCTGGGCTGGCGTGGACGACGGGCCGAGCGTCCCGGCCGACCCGTTCGCCACCATCCCCGGCGCCTACGACGACCCCCCGCCCTTCTAAGCGACGCCTCCCCTAGTGCCGCTAGTTCCGCCGTGCCGGGCGTCTGGAACGCGGAAAGCTTGATGGCGGGCCGCTGGTCTTCAGCTCTGACTCACTGGACGGAGTGGAACGCGACGCGAGGGTGGACTAGTCCTCGTGTCACCGGCGGGACTCGCGAGTTGTCGCTCAAGCGCAGTAAATGCAGCGATCGCGTCAGGTGCTTCAAAGGCGCGGTTGCGACGGCCGACGTTGACCTGTTTCAAGATGTCTGCGTCGGTCATTCGCGCGATCGCTTCGTTGACGGGTTGGAACGTGCGTCCAAGGTGAGCCGCTGCTGAGCTGACGGTGATGACCGGCGTTCCAGGCAGAGCGCGCAGCAGAAGGTCAGTGGCGGAATTTGCACGGACACGGCCGAGCCTTGCTCGCCACTCGTCCTGCAGCAAGCGCGCTCTTTCCTCGAAGCTGTTTGCGTCCGCAACTGCCCGCAAGCAGGCGGCTGCGAACCTTGCCACCCACAGATTGGTCCCGTCGTAAGCGGCGGTCGACGAGGCCGAGCCTCGATACCGAGTTGCTCCTAGGCCGGCGACGTAGTCGTTTGCCCAGGTCGCAAGGACCAACGAGATTGGTGGCAGCACACGGGTGGCCAGGCCACGTCTGCGGAGGACGAAGTGAATGAGGGCTCGGCCGGTCCGGCCGTTGCCATCGGCGAACGGATGGATGGTCTCAAATTGGGCGTGAGCTATCGCGGCCTGCGCCACGGCTGGAAGTGCATCGTCATTGCAGAAGCTGCACAGGTCGTTGAGGAGATCGCCCACATATTCCGGCGGTGGCGGTATAAACGAGGCTGAGCAGGGGTTGTAGTCGCTGCCACCGATCCAGTTCTGCTCCGTTCGGATCTGCCCCGCTTGTGCCCCGAGCCGCGTGTCTCGCATAAGGCGGCTATGGAACCCAAGCAGAAGATCAATGGTGACCGACGTGTCTGCCGTGACGGTCTGGATCGCCGAGGCCATCGCGTCGATGTTCCCGAGTACCTCAGTTGCGGTGATGTCAGTTGATTGCTCGCCCAGCTCAAGCGCCGCTTCGGCTCTGAGTAGACGCCGCGCGCCGACTTCTAGGCCCTCGATACGAGATGAGGCTACGCATTCCGCGCGGAGAAGGATGCGAGCAAGAGCCTCCGTGTCTATCAACGTGGAACTCTGCGCATCGAGGACGGCGATAGCTCGCTCCGCATCCGCGATATCAGCTGCTGTGTCGCCATCTAGCGCAATCTTCCGGCCCATGAGGAGGTCCGGTACGTAAGCTTCGTAGTCACAGGAGCGCCGGTCACGTCGCGCTAGGCCGGCGTCAGAATCGGTGATCCAGTGCCTACGAATAACCTTGGCCATCTCTCCTCCTTATTTCAGGTTAGCTCATAACCTAAAATAAGGAACGGCGTGGAGTCCGTGCTGGCGGCCGGCACTAGCATCGGGAAGGTGCTCGGCTCAGCCTTCGATCAACGAGCACCGGAGCCATGACTGCCTGGCGAATCGGTAAGAGAAGTACACTTATCATAACTACACTTCGCTTAGCTGAGCAGGGTGGCGGCCGATGCGCAAGCCAGCGGACATGTTCGACCGGGACCGAGAGTGGTCTCAGTTGTCCGACTTCATCGAAGACAACAGGCCGGGCGCGACGCTCGGGGTGGTGTCCGGCCGACGCCGGCAAGGGAAGAGTTTCCTTCTGGAGGCCGCCTGCCAGGAGGCAGGCGGGTTCTACTTTTCCGCCCAGGAGGCGACTGAAGCGGAGTCGCTCTCGCTGGTTGGGGCAGCGCTCACCCGATATCTCGACCCGGTGGCGCCCATCGCCCCGGCGGACTGGCCGACGGTCATTGACATCCTGCTGCGGCTTGGCCGCGAGCGCGCGGTCCCCGTCGTGATCGATGAGTTCCCTTATCTTGCGCGCGTCAGCCCAGCGCTGCCCTCGATGATTCAAGCCGCCTACGCGCCGCGCCGGGCCGAACGCTCGGATTCACGCACCCGACTACTGCTGTGCGGATCAGCGCTGTCGTTCATGGGCAAGCTGCTCTCCGGTAGTGCGCCGCTGCGCGGACGCGCCTCGCTGGACCTGACTGTGCAGACGCTGGACTATCGGCTCGCGGCACAGTTCTGGCAGCTGGCCGAGCCGCGGCTGGCCTTCCTGGTGCACGCAGTGGTCGGCGGGACGCCCGCGTACCGCACAGAGATGATCCGCTACGACGCGCCACGGGGTCTGGCTGACTTCGACGACTGGGTCGCCCGAACGGTGCTGTCGCCAGGTAGCCCGATGTTCCTCGAGGCTCGCTACCTGCTGGCAGAAGAGCCCGACCTGCGCGACACCGCCCTCTATAACTCCGTTCTTGGTGCCATCGCCGTCGGCAACGCCCGCCGCGGTGCCATCGCCGCGCACGTGGGCCGGAACTCCAATGAGCTCTCGCACCCCCTCACGGTGCTGGAAGACGCGGGCCTGATCTTGCGTGAGAACGACGCGTTCCGAGCGAACCGCACCGACTATGGAATCAACGAGCCGTTGCTCGCGTTCTACCACGCCATCATGCGCCCGTTTTGGCCGCAGCTGCTGCGCGGCGGCGGGGCCGCCCAGCTCTGGGAACGGAGCCAGCGCAGGTTCGCCAGCAACATCCTGGGACCGCATTTCGAGCGGGTCTGCCGGGAGTGGTCGCTGTACTTCGCGGGTGACACGTTCGGCGACTGGCCCGTCCATGTCGCGGCCGGCACCGTGAACGATCCGGCGAACAAGGCGATGTGTCAGGTTGACGTGGCCGCCATCGGCCATGCGGACGGCGGGCGGCCACCGTTGCTGGCCATCGGTGAAGCGAAATGGAACGAGGTGATGGGGCTGGGGCACGTTGAACGCCTCCGCCGCATCCGCGATCTACTGACAGGGAACGAGAAGCTCGACACCTCCCGGACTCGTCTGGCCTGCTTCTCCGGCGCGGGCTTCACAGACGACCTGATAGAGCACGCCCGCAATGGTGAGGTCCACCTGATCGGGCTCGATGACCTGTACGGCAACCTGTGACGACGCCGGTAATGACGGCTAGTAGCGCCCGACCAGATGAGCGCGGCTGACAGGAAGCTCATACGGCTCAGGCCAGTAATCGGTGATCCGGCTAATCAGACCGTCCTCGTCAAGATCGAAGAAGCACAAGCCGGTCATCGTGCCCTCTGCCGTGGTGAACTCGGTCCAGCTAGCGGCGTGCCGCCCCTCGCCCACGATCCGCTCCACCGTGACGTGCCATTCATAAGCGAAGCCCTCCGCATTGAACCGGATGTAGGCTTCCCGGCCACGGACCTGCTCCCTCGTCTGGGGGCCGCGATACACCACGTCGTCGGCGCACAATGCGCCGAACGCATCCCAGTCCCTGGCCTCCGCCGCCGCCCAGTACGCTGCGACCACCTCATGCGCGCTCGTCATGCCCCGGACAGTACTCGCGGGGTACGACACCGGACCGGGGCTAGCGGGTGAAGAACAAGTGCGTGGCGCCGCTGGGGACGGTGACCGATTCGACCGAGTACCGCTTGTGCAGCCCGCCGAGCCCATCCCAGAGCCGGACGCCGCGGCCGAGCACGATCGGCACCTGGACGACGTGCAGGTAGTCCACGAGGTCGGCCGCCAGGAACTCGTTGATCGTCGTCGGCCCGCCGCCGAGCCGGACGTCCAGCCCGCCCGCTGCCTGCTGAGCCAGCTGGAGCACCTCGGCCGGGCTGCCGCTAACGAAGTGGAATGTCGTGTCACCGACCTCCATCGGCTCGCGGGGGTAATGCGTCCACACGAAACAGGGTGTGTGGAACGGCGTGTCCTCGCCCCACCAGCCCCGCCAGCCATCGTCGGGCCAGGGACCGGCTGGTCGGCCGGAACTTGTTGCGACCCATGATCTCGGCCCCGATCGCCGTCCCCCAGGCGGAGGCGATCGCCTCATCTGGCCCCAGCTTCCCGTCTGACTCGATCCCCCGCCAGCTCCGAAGCTTGCCGAACCACTCCATGAACTCCTCGTGCGCCGACCCGAAGGCGGCGTCGAGCGACTGGTTCTCGCCAGTCGCGTACCCGTCAAGCGAGATGACAATGTTGTGCGCCCGCAGCTTAGACAAGCCGAACCTCCGTTGGACTAGATCGCGACCCGGCCAAGAGCCTAGACCGGTCGCCCGCAGCGCTTTCTAGTAAGACTGACCAGACCTGGAAAACTAAGCGGGAGTTAGCCGCAGAAGTCCGAGGTCAGGTGAACGCCCAGCCCGACCAGCGCTCGACGGTCACCACGATCACGGGCCCGTCCAGGGCCTGGCCCTCGTACTGCGGATACCGCGCCCGGAGCAGATCCCAGTGGCCGGCATGCTCGGCGCCAGCCGCCGCGACGGCCGCCGTCCCGTCGGCCCGCACCCACCACAGCTGCGTCCAGTCGTCGGCGTAGTGGTCGACGAGCAGGCTGACGCGCGGGTTCTCGCTGATGTTGCGCAGCCGCCTGAGGTTCGGCAGACGCCTTCGGCTTGCTGTCGATGCCGATCACGATCCGGCCGGAGCCGTCGACGGCGAACGTGCACGGCACCAGATGCGGCCGGCCATCGGCCCCGGCCGTCGCGAGCCGCAGCACCGGCGACCTCGCGAACCGATCGCGCGCTTCGGCAGGTTCAATGCGCATACGCAGTAGCTCTCGCCGGGTGTCTTAGAAAGGATCATTACAGACGGGAACGGGGCCGGATACCTTCACCGCCGCTCCCGGCCGCCGGCGCTCACGTCCGCCAGTTTGCCCCCGCCTCGCTGTATGCACCGGGCAATCGTGGGTAGGCCTGACGCGAACGATCGGCATCTACCTCGGGAGGAACCTTCGGTGTCCACCACGAAGCAGAAGGAAGCCGCGAAGAAGAACATCGCGAAGGCCAGGGAGATTCAGAGCGAGCGCGCCCACGGCGCCAAGATCCCCAGGCAGACCAGGGGCCTGAGCACCGCCGACCAGGACAAGCTGCCCGACAGCGCGTTCGCGTTCCCGAAGGAGCGCAAGGAGCCGCTGACCGACGCCAGGCACGTGCGCAACGCGATCGCCCGGTTCGACCAGGTCGAGGGCATCACCGACGCAGAGAAGGACGCGGCCTGGAAGCGGATCATGAAGGCCGCGAAGAAGAACGACGTCGATGTCAGCGAGTCCAGCTGGCGGGAGCTCGGTCAGACCGGCAAGAGCTCGAGCAGCAGGAAGACGACGTCGGCCAGCAAGGCATCGCCCGGCAGCAAGACATCGGCCGCCAGCAAGACGTCAACCGCGAAGAAGCCAGCGGCCGCGAAGAAGTAGGCGCCGTCAATGGGACTGCGGCGGGCACAACCGTCAGGCCGGCGGCGCTGGCTCAGTCTCGATAGCCGGTAGTTCACTCGCGTCTGGCGAGTCGGCCGCGTGGACAAAGCCCCATATTCCGAACTCGTTGGCTCGCCGCCGATGGACCTGGCCGGCGTAGTGGATGCTGAGCTCCGCAAGCGGCTGCGCACGTCCGACGGCGGCAACAAAGTCGGCCCCGTTCCCGGTCTGAAAGGTCGGCAGTAAGGCCAGCGGTCCGTGACCAGAGGTCGCACCGCCACGCCAGAGGCCGTCGTCGCCACGGTGCCAGTACTCCAGTTCCAGCTCGGCGCCGTCGCCGTTGCCGTCGACGAGGATCACCGCGTCCTGCTCGTCGTGCTCGATGAGCAGGACGCGGGCGTACCTGGGGTGCCAGCCGTCCGCACGGATTATCGCGTCAGCGGTGAGGTCGCGGATGTGATCGGCCATGGCTAGCCTCGCTCGGGTCAGTCCGCCAACGTTAGCGCGGGCTGCCGTCGCTTCCGCGGTCAAAAGCCGCGGCAATTGCCGAATGCGAGGATCTTCCGCACATACCCGCGATTACCTATATTGGGCCAAGCGCCGCCTGCCTGGGCTGCCCACGACTGCGTCCCGCCCACGCAGTAGTGCGGACCAGAGCCGAACGGCTCAGGGCGCATGTTACTGGAGGGGACGCGCCCGGCCGGAGCCAACGGCCGGGCGCCGGGGTCAGTGGGTGGGCATGGCGCATCTTGATGCTGCCAGCAAGCGTGGCGGCTTGCTGGAACGCGCAGGACAACTCGACACGCTGCGGGCTTGCCACGCGCGGGTTACGCAGACCGGGCGCGGCGGGACGATCCTGGTACCCGGTGAGGCTGGCATAGGCAAGACGACTTTGCTGCGCCACTTCGCCGCAGAGGTCCCCGCCGACACGACGATCTGCTGGGCGTCTTGCGATCCTCTGTTCACGCCAAGGCCCTTCGGCCCGCTGCTCGAACTCGCCGCCGGGATCAGCTCCGGACTCGCGGCCCAGATCGCAGGCGGCAGTGGTCCCTTCGATGCCGCCATCGCGCTGGCCCGCGAGATCCGGCAGCTAGCGCCGGCGGTACTCGTCATCGAAGACGTGCACTGGGCCGACGAGGCGACACTCGATGTCGTGCGAGTCCTCGCCCGGCGAATCGATTCGATGCCCGTGCTGCTTGTCCTGACTTACCGCGAGGAGGAGCTCGACCGCGCCGACCCGCTCCGCATCGTGCTCGGCGATCTCGCAGCCCCCGGGCGCGTCTTGGCGCGTGTGACCCTCCACGGTCTGTCCGAGGCCGCGATCGCAGACCTCGCGAATCGCGAGGACATCGACGCCCGCGAACTGCACGCCCGCACCAACGGCAACCCCTTCTTCGTGACTGAGGTGCTTGCGGCCGGCACTGACCGGGTTCCGCGCTCGGTCCGGGACGCAGTCCTGGCCCGTGCCGTACGACTCAGCGGCCCGGCCCGCGACCTGCTCGATGCGGCGGCCGTTGTACCTGGTCACGTGAATGGCGAGTTGCTGGCAGCGCTCGACCCGGCTGCGGCTGCCAACCTCGACGAATGTCTCGGCGCGGGCATGCTGACCGCGGCCGACGGGCAGGTGACGTTTCGCCATGAGCTTGCTCGCGTGGTGATCGAGGAGTCGCTGCCAGCGGGTCGCCGCAGCTCGCTGCACCGTAAGGCACTCACTCTGCTCGAAGAGAACGGTGGCTCTGGGGGCGACCCGGCTTGGATGGTGCATCATGCCGAAGCCGCGGGTGACAGGGCGTCGGTGCTGCGGTACGCGCCGGCGGCCGCGGACCTGGCCGCTGCCGCGGGCGCGCACCGGGAAGCGGCCAAGCTGTACGAGCGCGCGCTCGAGGTCGCAACCGACATCCCAGCCGAGAAACGCGCGAGCCTGCTCGAGCGGTTCGCCGCCGAGGGCTACCTGGCCACGATCGGGAGTAAGCCGGTCTCAGCGCTGGCCGAGGCGCTCGAGATCTATCGCTCGCGCGATGACCTACTCGGTCAGGGCCGCATACACCGCCAACTCGGCCGACACTACGGGCGTCGCAGCAGCCTCGCCGAGGGGCTGGCATCGATACAGGAGTCGGTCGCCCTGCTGGAGCAGCTGCCGCCGACATCGGAGCTCGCGCTCGCGTACGTGAACCTGGCGGCAACTTACGGGGTACTGCGGCACCCGGACGCGCTTACCTTTGGCCAGAAGGGGCTTGCCCTCGGCGAGGAACTCGGCTGCGCCGAGGCCATATATCTGGGACTCGACGTCATCGGCACCATCGACCTGGGCCACGGCGACATAACAGGCGGAGTCGCGAAGCTGGAGCGCAGCCGAGGTCTGGCCGAGCAGGCGCGCGACAGCCCTAGCGTGGCGCAGGCGCTCGTGCACCTCTGCTGGATGCTTGCGATGCGCCGGGAGTGGCTTATAGCGGAGCCGTACTTCGAGCCGGCGATCAGCTACTGCCGGGATCATGGCTTTGAGTTGTGGCACGCCCGGCTGCGAACACTGCACATGGAGGCCCAGTTCGCGCGCTGCCGATGGGACGAGGCAGCCGACACAGCGAATGCGATCCTGGCCGGCTCCGGGCAGGTCGCGGCGGCCGAGCGTTGCGCTGCGCTCCGCGTGCTGGGCAGCATAAGGGCTCGACGCGGCGATCCCGGCTACTGGCCACTGTTCGACGAGGCCCGTGAACTCACAAAGCAAGGTGCCGTCGCGGTCATGCTGGCCCCAATCGCAGCAGCGCGGGCAGAGGCGGCCTGGCTTGAGGGCCGTGCTGCTGATGTTCTGACCGAGGTGGCCTTCGCGGCGGGCAGTCCCGACCTCGATCCGTTCGCCACGCTCGACCTTCAATGCTGGGCGCTCCGGGCTGGCGGCGACACCAGCAAGCTGCCCCTCCTGCCCGAGCCGTACCGGGCGTTCCTGTCGGGAGACCACCACAGCGCCGCACGGTGGTGGGGGGAACGCGGCTGTCCATACGACCGCGCCCTGGCGCTATTCGGGTCCCATGACATCGACGCGCTCCGCACCGCGGCCGTCGTACTGCGCGATCTTGGCGCGCGGCCTGCCTTGGCCATCGCCGCCAGGGAACTCCGCGCGCTCGGCGCAGCCCGAGTGCCGCGCGTACCCGAGCGCGCGCGGCCCACTCGCACGGCTGGCCTCACTGACCGCGAAGTGGACGTCCTACGCCTCATGGCCGGCGGCTTGCGCAACGCCGACATAGCGGCGCACCTCGTGGTGTCCCCGCGGACGGTCGATCACCACGTTTCCGCGATCCTGAGAAAGCTGAACGCTCGCAGCCGAAGCGAAGCAATCACCGCCGCCGTCCGCCTCGGCCTGGTTCAGGCATAGGCCGCGGCGGCAATGACAGGCCGTTTCGCAGCTGAACCGGCAGGCATCTCGTGCTCAGAAGCCAGGGTCGGCGGAGGGCATGAAGCCCTCCGCCGACCCGCATACTTCCCGGCTAGCTATCTAGCGTCGGCCCCGCGAAGCCAGGCTCGCCACTGGGTGCCGGGCCCTGGGGGCCGGATCCGCCGGCCCCACCAAGAGCCGAAGTCGCCCAGTGGAGCACGGACGCATTGTCTGCGGTAAACGTTGATCCATTGCCGAGGAAGATATCGGCGCTGGGTCCTCCGGGTGCCCCGCTACCGTTACCGCCCAAGCCGCCGCTGCCGCCGTAGCCGCCGTAGCCGCCGTAGCCGCCGACGCCATTGCCGCCCGCGCCGCCGCTGCCGCCGCTGCCGCCACTGCCGCCGCTGCCGCCACTGCCGCCGACACCACCCTGCCCTCCACTACCTGCATTGACAGTCGTCGATACGAGAGTGGCCGACGAGGCCCACAGGTAGAGGCCGAACGACCCACCGCCGGCGCCGCCGCCTCCGCCTGGAGAGCCGCCAGTGCCGCCAGCGCCGCCACCACCGCCACCGCCACCAGTACCAAGCGTGTTGGTGCAGAGGCCTTCGCAGCCTTGGCCTCCGCCTCCGCCTCCGCCACCGCCACCGTTGCCAGTCCCACCGGCGTCGCCGGCGTTGCCGGGCTCGCCCGCCCAGGCACTACCGGCCAAACCAGGGTCGAAGAAGGAGAGTTGACCATTCGGCCCATCCGCGCCTACGCTGCCCGGCGTTCCGAGGTCGCCTGTGTTAGCTTCACCGCCACCGCCGCCGCCGCTGGCGCCGCCGCTACCGGGACTGCCGGTGCTGCCGGCACCGCCACAGTAGGTAATGCCATACTCCGTGTAGGTGGTGCCGCCCTCGCCACCCTGCCCGCCGGCCGCAAAGTTTGTGCCGCCTGCCCCGCCGCTGCCGCCGACGGCGCCGGAACCCGAGCAGCCCGATCCAGTCCCGCCCTGGGTTCCGTTATCCCCGGCCTCACCGGCGGACCCTGAGCTTCCAGGCGCGCCCGCCGCGGCGTTCGGCGTGTCAATGGTGACGTCAGCGAGAGCCACCGACGATCCGTTGATCGCGCGCAACCCGTACACGCTCGAACCCAGTGCTGTCGGGGTGACCGGTGCCAGCGTTACGTCGTTGATCGAGACGCCTGTGACGCCGTCAGCCAGAGCCGCCTGCGGCGACCCGGTGATCGTGGTCGACTGCGGTGATGTCTGGGTCCATGCACCTTCGCTATATCCGCCGTTGATGGTGACGTTGCTGATCAGTGAGATGCCTGAGCCCTCGTTGTAGCTACCGCCCGCTACGTCAATGACCGGATTAGTGAAATTACTCGCCAAAGTCAGCGCGGCTCCAATCGTCTGGAACGGCGCCATCTGAGTACCCGGGTTGGAGTCGGAGCCGTCGGTCGCAACGTAGATGACGGGCTGTGTGACGGTGATGGATTCGGCCTGCGTGACCGTCGCCGGTGGGTTCTCTGAGTCGGTTACCGAGACGGTGAACGAGGAAGTGCCGTCCGCAGACGCCTGGCCGGTGATCTCGCCGTCGGTCTGCAGGGCCAGCCCCGGCGGCAGCGATCCTGCGGTGATCGCGTAGCTGTAAGGCCCGAGGCCACCAGTGGGCTGCAGCGACTGGTCGTACGACTCGTCGAGACTCGCCCCAGTCAGACCGGTCGGCACCACCATGGGCGTGACCACGTACAGCGAGACGTTCTCCGTCGCCGACACCGCCGGAGCCTCGGAGTCGGTGACCTGCACGGTGAAGCTGTCCGGGCCGGGCTGGGCGCCGCCGCCGGGCTGAGCGCCGCCGCCGGGCTGAGGGCCGCCGGACGAGCCGCCGGTCGCGGTGGTGGTACCCGAGAGCACGCCGGTGGACTTGGCTAGTTTCAGCCCGGCCGGAAGGGACCCCGAGCTTACTGACCACTGGTAGGGGGTGATGCCGCCGGCCGCGCTGAGCTTGACCGAGTACGGCACGCCGCTGGTAGCTGTCGGCAGGGTGCTGCCGGTGGTCACGACGAGTCCCGCGACGCCGACCGTAATGGACTCGGGGGCGCCAGCAGACTGCGGCGTGGCCTCGGAGTCGGTTACCTCCGCGGTGAAGGTGAAGTTGCCCCCGACCTTGGGAGTGCCCGAGATCACGCCGGACGCTGCGTGCAGCACAAGTCCGGCAGGCAGCGATCCAACCGGAATCGACCAGCTGTAGGGAGACACACCGCCGGTAGCCGACAGCGTCTGCGAATACGCCACGCCCGCCGTCGCCGCCGGCAGCGAGGCGGTCAGCACCGTGAGCGGATTCACCACCACCGTGATGGACTCCGATGCGGTGGCCGAGGCGGCCGGGCTCTCCGCATCAGTCACCTCGGCCACGAAGCCGAACGTTCCGCCAGGACCGAGGGGCGTGCCGGTGATCTGACCCGTCGAGGCATGCAGCACCAGCCCAGCCGGGAGCGACGTCTTGTCCGCCAGCGACCATGAGTAGGGCTTAGTACCGCCGGTCGCATCGAGCTTGGCCGCATACGCAGAACCAGCGGTAGCCGTCAAAGGCGACGTCGTCGTTATCACCAGCTGCGCCGGCGTACTGGCCAGCGCAGGCCCAGCAGACACGCCCACCGCCAGCACCGAGCCACCCGCCAGGACGGCAGCGGCCACTATCGGCTGGACGCGGCCAGGCCACCCAAGTGCGTGCAGGCCAAAAGGCATGCGCCCCAGTACCTGAAGCCTCCCCACCCGGCTGCGCCGCCTGCGTGCCAGTGCTCGTACGGCTTTCCGGAAGGCGAGATGTTGCCCCGATCTGGCCATAGTTGTCTCCGCTCCGACGCATGGGCAGATGCCGCAGGTCAGCGGCATGCTGGCGCAATGATCTAGCGAGCAGAGGCGGGGTTCTATAGGCGATTCTGCCTATTCTTCGTCGTTAGCGAGGGCGTCAGAACCATTGCGCATGGCGGCGCGAGCTATCGCTTCGGTCAATCGGTCATCGTCAACGCGGGCTGGCGGTCATGCTGGCCGACGTGCTCGGCCGCCCGCTCCGAGCGAGACTTGCGCCGGGCCGGGATCGTCCGGGCCGCGGCCTCGTCGCTGATCCGCAGCGCCGAGGTGAGGCCCACCAGGCAGATCGCCGCAGCGACCAGGAAGGCCACCCGGTAGGCGGTCAGGTTGGCCACAGCGTGGCCGCCGACGAGGTGCACCGGCCCGACGAGCACGATGGCGGTCGTCAGCACCGCCACGCCGATCGCGCCGCCGAGCTGCCGGATCGTGTTGAACATGGTCGACGCGCGCCCCGTCGCCGCCGGCGTGATCGTCGCGAAGGCGGCCGCCTGGACCGGCACGAACACCTGGGCCATGAACAGCCCCAGCGTCAGCATCAGCAGCCGCGCCCACCACAGGCTCGTCGTCGGCCCGAGCAGCGCCAGCAGCCCGATCGACATCGCCGTGCCGACCAGCCCGATGGCGATGTGCCGGCGCGGGCCAAGCCGCGGATACAGCCAGCGGCTGGCCAGCTGCGCGCCGGCCATCACGCCGAACGCCTCCGGGAACGTGCTCAGCCCCGATCCGAGCGCGCTCAGGCCCCGGCCGTCCTGGTAGTAGAGCGAGATCGCGTACAGGGTGCCGAGAAAGGCGACCGACGCCAGCACCATCACCCCGTTGCTGGCCCGGAAGAGCTTGTTGGTGAGCAGCCGCAGATCGATCATGGGATCGGTCGTGCGCAGCTCAACGAAGATCATGATCGCGAGCAGGACCGCTCCGACTGCGATGCTCCCGAGCACCTCGGGCGTGTGCCAGCCACGGTTAGGGCCCTCGGAGATGCCGTACATCAGCAGGCCGAGGCCCGCTCCGGAGAGCAGGAAGCCGGGCAGGTCGAAGCGGCCGGGCTTGGGCTGCGGGTGGCTCTGCAGGAACAGCGCGCCGAAGAGGAAGGCGAGCGCGCCGATGGGCAGGTTCACGTAGAAGACCCAGCGCCAGGACAGGTCCGTGACCAGGAGGCCGCCCAGCACCGGACCGAGCGCGGGCGCCAGCGTCGTGGGCACCGTGAGGATCGAGGAGGCGCGGATCCGCTCCTCCGGCGGGAACGCGCGGAACAGCATGGCCATCCCGACCGGCGCGAGCATGCCGCCGCCGACGCCCTGGAGGATGCGGAAGGCGACAAGTTCGCCCAGGCTGGTGGCGAGGCCGCAGAGTGCGGATGCGATCGTGAACACCACGATCGCGGTGAGCATTACCCGCTTGCCGCCAAAACGATCACCAAGCCAGCCGGACGCCGGGATGAACACGGCCAGGCTGACCAGGAAACCGATCGAGATGCTGTCGATCGCCGTCGGGGAGACGGCGAAATCGCGGCCGATCGTCGGCAGGGCGACGTTGACGATGGTCACGTCCATGATCGACATGAACATGGCCGCCACGAAGACGACGCTGACCGCTACTTTCTGGCTGATGCGTGCTTGCAAGACGTTCCTTTTCCTGACCGCTTCGGCCTCTGTCCGGTCCGGGTGATCCCCCGGTGATCCGGGGCGGTCCAGGCGATCCGGGGATCCTCGGGGATCCTCGGCGATCCCCGTCCGCGTCGCCGAATCAGAGGCACCAGATAGTGAGTATGCTCAGCATTAGCAGTCGGCTCCGAGCGAATATTCCGCCCTCGCCGAGCAAAATCGCATCCGAGGCGAGCCGGCGCACCAGAACCAGCGAACCGCGCAGCAGAACCAGAAGGAGGTGCCAGCGATGAAGCCGAAGACCGGCCACGACGTCGTCGACGCCATCCTGTACGCGGCCCACCGCATCCGCACCAGGGCCGACGCGAGCCTGCGCGAGTACGGCCTCTCGCTCCCCGCCTACAAGGTGCTGCGCGCGCTGGAAGACTCCGACCAGTCGATGCGCGAGGTCAGCGAGATCCTGCACGTCTCGCCGCGTACGGTCACCGACATCGTCGATAGCCTGGAGGCCAGAGGCCTGGTCGCCAGGGGCCCGCACCCGGCCGACCGCCGCGTTACGCTCCTGCACCTGACCGACGACGGACAGCGGCAGCTCGCGACCGCGGCGGCGCTCGCCGATAAGTCACACGGAGCCGCGATCAGCGCTCTCAGCGCGCAGGACCAGCAGGCCCTGCTTCGCCTCCTCGACCAGGTAGCGCCAACCGACCAGGTGGCGCTCACCGACCAGCAAGCGTCGGCCGTCCGGGAAGCGCCAGGCGACCGGGAAGCGCCAGCCGGCCTGGCCGCCGGACGCGGCGCCTGACCGCTCACCGGACCGAAATGCGAGTCCGGCTCGTAGTATCCGCACGTGACGTCTGAGCTCCGCAACCTCACCCCGCGACAGCGGGCGCTGCTCGACCAGTGGCTTCCGGGCGCGAGCGTCGAGAGGGAGCACAGCTGGGGACTAGTGGAGACGACTGTCCTGGAGATGAAGCACGCCGGGTCGCGGTTCATAGTCAAAGCCGGCGGCGACGATGACCATCACATCGACCGCGAGCTGCATGCTCATCGCCTGTGGCTTGCTCCGTGGACCAGCAGGGGGCGGGCGCCCGCTTTGGTGCATGCCGACGCGGAGGCAAAGCTCCTGGTCACCCAGTACGTGCCCGGCGATCTCGTGCTCGGGAGCGGGCAGGATGACGATCCGGGCACCTTCCGGCAGGCGGGTGAGCTGCTGGCGCTGTTCCACGCCCAGGCGGTCGTGACCGACGACGACTACGAAAGGCGCGAGAACGACAAGGCGCTGGCGTGGCTCAGCGGACCACACCGCATCGCACCGTCGGTGGCTGGGCTGCTGCGCGCGCAGATCGCGGTGTGGCCGACGCCGTCTGCGACTCTCAGTCCTACCCACGGGGACTGGCAGCCGCGCAACTGGCTCATCCACGACGGCATCGTCAGTGTCATCGACTTCGGTCGTGCCGCTATGCGCCCGGCAATGACAGACTTCGCCCGGCTGGCAGTTCAGGACTTCCGCCGCGACCCGAACCTGGAGGCAGCCTTTCTAGACGGCTACGGCAGCGACCCGCGCGAGCCGGATGCGTGGCATCGCACTCAGGTCCGTGAGGCGATCGGGACCGCTGCCTGGGCCTATGGGGTCGGCGACGAGTCGTTCGAAGCACAAGGCCACCGGATGATCGCGGAGGTCCTCGCAGCACGCTGACCCGACTGGGGCCGGGCCGGTATGTTCTTGTCCCGTGCTTGACGGAGATGCATATGCACCGGAGCCGCACGTGGCGGCCGAACGGCTCTGGTCTGGTCTGGACGATTCATGGCAGGAGGCATTCCGCCAGGCCTGGGAGGCGCTGCGGACCGGCAACATCGCCGTCGGGGCGTGCGCGACGCTGTCGGACGGGACTCTCGTGCATGCCGCGCGCAACCGCGTCGCCGACCGCGACGGGCCGGCCGGCGAGGTATTCGGTTCCTCGCTGGCGCACGCAGAAGTGAACGTGCTCGCTCGGCTCGGCTACCGCCAGCCCAGGCAACTGATCCTCACGACCACCCTGGAGCCCTGCATCCAGTGCTCGGCAGCGATTCGCCTGGGGCCGGTCGCTGTCGTGAGGTACGCCGGAGCCGACCCGCTCTGGGATGGCTGCCACGACTTCAGCCCGATGTCGCCGCGCGAGGCTGCCCGGCCCAAAATGAGGATCGAAGGCCCTCGCGCGGATGAGGTCGGCCTGTTCGGCACGCTGATTTCCCGCTTCGGGCCGGGTCTTAATCCCACCACCGCGTCGTACCTTCGGGCGGCGGGCGAAGCCCGCGCGATCGACCTCGTGCAGCGCCTGGAAGACAGCGGAGAGCTGCCACGGTTGGCAGCTATGGAGGTCCGCGAGGCATTCGAGTATCTCTGGCCGCAGCTGCGGGCACTCCGCGACGCCGAAAGTACCTCGCGCGCCGGCGATGACCGGGGCGGACTGCGCAGCACGTGCCTGCGGACCTGAGCGGCCAGTCTTAGCGGCCTGGCACGGCTTCTCAGCCGTCCGGCGCCGCGATCTCGGCCGCGGCCAGGGCAGGGGCTTCGTCCGTGAGGTTCCGGACGTCCGGCACTACGAGGAGCGACAGGATAGCCAGGATCTGCAGCGAGCCGGTGACCAGCAGAGCGGTCCGGACGGCCAGCACGGAGGCAAGCGGGCCTGCGATGGCCAGCCCGAGGGGGTAGGCGATGAGCGCGCCGAACCAGGTGTAGGAGGTGACTCGCGACAAGGAGCGCTCCGGGACCTGCCGCTGCATCGTGGAGTTGAACAGGCTGAGGAACAGGATGATGCCCGTGCCTGCGATGGCAGCGACGGCCGCGATAGCCGGCACTGGCAGGCCAGCGGCGAATGCGAGCGGTGTGAGCCCGCCGAGGACAGCAACAGAGACTCCAAGCCGCAACGGATGTCGCGCCCGCAACCTGGACGCCAACAGGCCTCCCGCCACCGACCCGAGACCGCCCACCGTCGCCACCGTGGCCCACGCCGCAGCCCCGCCGAAGTAACGCTGGCTTGCCACCGGTCCGAGCACGCTGTAGGCGCCGACGAGCATGTTCACGATTGAGAAAGCGATCACCATCGGCCACAGCCAGCTCCGGGAGCGGAACTCATCCCAGCCGTCGCGCAGATCTCTCAGGAAATGCTGTCGCGAGGGCCGGGGCACGTTGTTGAGTTGCATGGCGGCCAGCAATGCGACGCTCACGGCGAAGCTGCCGGCGTCGAGCAAGATCGCCCAGCCCGGGCTCGCCGTCACTACCAGTACCCCGGCCAAGGCGGGACCGGCGATGCTGGCCGCTGCACTCGCGACCTGCTGGAGCTGGTTCGCCTGCTGCAAGTTAGCCGGGCTGACGACCGCCGGGACGAGACCGGTGGATGCCGGCAAGAACGTCGCACCTGCTGCTCCCTGCGCGACTGCGAGCACACCGATGACCCAGACGGAAGGACGTCCGGTGATCAGCAGAATCCCCAGCACTGCCTCGGCGGCGCCGCGGACCGTATCGGAGGCAAGCATCACCGCGCGTCGCGATATACGGTCCGCAATGACACCGCCCGCGAGCAGGAACGCAACCTGGGCAGCTGCCTCGGCGCCGAGCACGTAGCCGAGGTCAGCTGCCGAGTGAGTCAGATCTAGTAGCGCGAAGGTCAGCGCCACCGGGACCAGAGCATTGCCCAGGCTGGACACCGACTGGCCAACGAAGAGCAGGAAGAAGTTCCGCTCACGCAATGGCCCCATGACTCATATTTTGGGCAAACTGTCGCTCTTGCGCACTGGGTTTTAGCGGCGACCAGCTCACACCGGGAATCAGGGGCTATGAACCAGTAGCGCCGAAATGCGGCGGCCAGCAGCCCCGTCGGTCACCAGATAGGTCACGCTGACGAGGCTGATCTCACTGCCGTCGTTCCGGTGATACGAGAACGTCCCCCGGTAGAGGGCTGACGTCGAGTTCAGGAGGTTGACCTCCGAGCCGACGATCTCGCTGTGGTGGTAGCCAGCCGCGCGCATCCGATCGACCTGCGGCTGCACGGCCGCGACGATCTGATCGTCGCTTGTCAGCGCGAAGACCCCGCCGTCGGTGGTGAGCAGCAGCGGGACGCCGTAGTAGGCCAGCAGGGCGGCGGTGCTCGTCTCGCCGCGGCCGCAAGCAGCGAAGGCGTCGAGGTACTGACGGAACCACAGGCTCGCGTCTCTGTTGTCCACGGCCACGGACTGTACGCCGCCCGCGTACTGACCGCCAGCGTTCGCCGACTGTGTCACTGCCGCCAGCGTTCGCCGGCCTGGGTCTTATGCCGCCTAGTGTCAGCCGCTTGCTCGCGCAGCCCAGCCCCTTCCCGACCGCATCGGGCAAAGTCGCGGACACTCGGCGTGCAGCTGACGCGGCGGTCATCCGGCAAGGTTTCGGCCTGCGGCGCCCGGAAAGCAAGGGGTGATGAATAACGCACCTCATCGGACGAAGCCGACGGCTCGGCGCTGGACGATGGCGGTGATCAGCCTGGGGGGCGTCGCTGTCGTCGCAGCGTGCGGCTCCTCCGGCACCGGCAGTTCAACTAGCAGCTCGACCGCCTCAGCTCCGGCCGCCGCCTCGGGGACGCACGCCATGGCTCCCGGCTCAGCGTCCGCCTCGGCGATCCCGTGCGCCCAGATAACTGCTCTCCGGTCAACCCTGACCGACCTCAGTCATACGTCGGTGAGCCTGACGTCGGCTGGCCGCATCGCGTCCGACCTCGCCAAGGCGGAGCAGGAGCTCACTGCGCTGAAGAGCCAGAGCACCGGTCCTTTCGCGGCTCAGGCGAACCAGCTATCCAACCCACTCAATGCCATCAAGACGGACGCCGCGGCACTGGCCAAGAGCCCGTCTCCGACCAACGTGACCAACCTGACGAACGCGGTGAACGGCTTCAAAACAACAGCGCAGCGACTGATCAAGGAGATGCAGGCGGCCTGCCCGTAGCGGCGTACCGGGTGTAGCGGTGTACCGGGTGTATCAGTCCCGGAACTGTCAGTCCCGGAGCTGGCCAGCCGCCGCGCCAGGAGCAGTGCGTGCTGCCACCTGGGGCTGTCCTGTGCCGCTCGGATTGGCGGCGGCAGCGGCGAGCGGCAGGCGGATGACGAACTGGCAGCCGCTTCCGGCGTTGCGCACCCCGATCTGCCCGCGGTGTGCCTGGATGATCCCCCGCGCGATGCTAAGGCCGAGCCCGGCGCCTTCGCCCGTCGCCGGCGTGCGGGCGGTTTCGCCCCGGAACCCCACGTCGAACACCCGGGCCAGGTGGTCGACGGGAATCCCGCCGCAAGAATCCGACACCGTGACGGCAGCCATGCCGGACTCGCGGTCAGCGTGCACCTCGACGGCGCCGTCGGCAGGAGTGTGCCGGATCGCGTTGACGACCAGGTTGAGGAGCGCGCGCCCGACCGCGGCGGTGTCCACCCATACCGGCAGCCCGGGAACTGCCGAACCGCGCAGCTGCACTCCTTTGGCTCGTGCCAGCGGCTCTGCACTGGTGAGCGCCTCGCCGATCAGGTCACCGATACCGACGTCCTCGCGGGATAGGCGCAGGGCGCCGGCGTGGATGCGGGACAGCTCGAACAGGTCGTCGATCATCAGCGTCAGCCGGTCGGTCTCGACGCGGATCTGCGTGTGGTACCTGCTGACGGTCTGCCAGTCGGTGACGACCCCGTCCTCAAGTGCCTCGGCCATAGCCCGCAGGCCCGCCAGCGGCGTTCGCAGATCATGGCTAACCCACGCGACGAGCTCCCGGCGACTGACTTCTAGCGCTCGCTCACGATCCCGGGCTGCGGCCAGCAGACCATGTGCGGTCTGCAGCTCCGCGGACAGACCGGCCAGCTCAGCTGGGAGAATGGCCATCGGCGGACGGTAGTTGCCGCCCTGGCCGACATCCTGGACGGCGTTCAGCATCAGCCGGCTGGCTGCCGTCACCCGCCGACCGAGCAGCATGGCGACGGCGAAGCCCGCGATCCCGGCGATCGCGACCACCGCGAGCACCACGTCGAGGTCCTTGCGGGAGATGAACATCTCCATCGAGATCACCGCGACCCCGGCCAGCGTCGCCGCCACGGTCACCGCCGCGACCACTGTCAGGCTGGTCGCAACCGAGCGGGCAGCGAGCAGCCGCAGCACCATCATCCCGGCCGTGGCCGCCAAAGCCGCGATCCCAGCTACCGTGTAGCTGACCATCCAGAGATCGGCCGCGGTAATCATGCTACCTCCGGCTCATACCGGTAACCGACTCCCCAGACAGTGACGATGCGCCGCGGGATCGTCGGATCGGCTTCCAGCTTCTCCCGCAGTCTCCGCACGTGCACCGTGACCGTCGATGTATCGCCGAACGACCAGTTCCACACCCGGTCAAGCAGTTGCTCGCGCGTGAATGCCTGCCGCGGATGGCGCATGAGGAAGACCAGCAGGTCGTACTCGCGCGAGGTAAGCGCCAGCAGCTGCCTGCCGAGGCAGGCCTCATGCGCCCCCAGGTCAATCGCGAGGTCGCCGTCTGCGATTACGCCCTGGGACGGCGGGCCCTGCAGCCCGCCGCCGCGGGCGCGGCGCAGCACGGAGCGGACTCGGAGCACCAGCTCCCGCGGGCTGAATGGCTTGGTCATGTAGTCATCCGCGCCGGTTTCGAAGCCGGCGATCTTGTCGGTCTCCTCGCCCAGGGCGGTGAGCATCACCACCGGGACTGGCCAGCTGGCCCGGAGCTGCCTGCACACCTCCAGCCCGCCGACGCCAGGCAGCATCAGGTCGAGCACAACCAGGTCTGGCGGGTCCTCCTCGATCCGGCGCAGCGCCGCCAGCCCGTCATGGACGCACTCCACCCGGTGGCCGTCACGGATCAGGTACCGTCCGACAACATCAGCCAGCGTCCGGTCGTCGTCCACGACCATGATCCGGCCGGGCGGATCCGGGTTGCTCAGCACTCACACCGCCAGCACTCTGCTGCCAGCCGCAGTGTTGGTTTGCAGGTCACAGTGGACACGGTAGCCGGATATGCGCGCCCCGGCCTGCCGGCGATGATCCGTCACCAGTTCGTAAGGGATCCCGCCGCAGCCTCCGGGCGACACTGGCGGCGCAGCCGGAGCCACGCCACTCGACCTGGCGCAGCGGAGCCAATGCCGGAAACCGGCTTTCCACGATCGGCCCGCCGTCGAGCTTCCCGGCGGTCCGGCGACCGCTTCCAGGGCGCGGGATCAACTCGCGGCGGCCGCTCAAGCACTGCGCGTTCCCGGGCCCACCCGACTGGTCGGCCCGGGAACGGTTGCAGGTAGCTGACCTGATGTTCCTAGGTGTTCACAATCCCCGATGAGCTGGCTCCGGCGGGCAACGGGGTCGGTGAGCTGGGCAGCTCAGTGAGGTTGCCGCCGCTGACGGCGAACACCGACACGAAATTGTGGCCAGCGCCGTCGACCAGCAGGTAGTTGCCGTCCGGGGACAGCCGGGCGTCGATGTCAGCCCCTCCGCCGTTGATCGCGAAGCTGCCGATCAGGGCGAGCGAGCCGTCCGGGTTGATGGAGTAGCTGGAGATATTGCCCGAGCCGGTGTTGACGGTGAACAGGTACCGGCCGTCGTGGCTGATCTCCACCCAGCACGGCGCGGTCTGCCCGTCCGCATAAGGCGAGGATCCGATCGAGGTGAGCTGGCCCAGGAAGCCGTCGCGGTACGCCGACACAGTGCCCAGGCCCGGGCCGTTGTGCGCGTTGCTGACGAACAGCTGCGAGGGGCTGGCAGGCGAGAACTCGGATCCGAGCTGGCCTAGACCCTGCCCGGTAAATGGAGAGCCTGGGGCAGCCGACAGGCGACCGTTGGGCCGCACCACGAAGCTGTCGATCTCTGAGGTGCCGGTGCGGGTGCCGACGACGCGGTCTCCGATCGAGTTGAAAAACACGTCGCCGAGGCCAGAGCCATCGGGGACGGTGACTGTCGAGTGCGGGACCGGGATCAGCTTCCCGGCGGGATTCAGCCTGAAGCCGGAGTAGCCGCTCCCGCCAGTGCCGGAGTTCGCAACGTAGACCAAGCCGGTCCGGGAGACTGCAACGCTGACAGGCTGGATGCCGCCAGATGACACCGGCTGGCCGACCAGCACCGGCACGCCGTCGGCGCTGATGCGCAGTACTGAGATCTGGTTACTGCCGGCATCGACGGCCAGCAGGTACCTGCCGTTGCTGGTTACCTGGATCGCGCCCTGAGAGGCCAGGCCAGCACCCAGGCCCGCGCCGCCAGCGGCGAACGGTGAACCAGGGATCGGGGTCAGCGAGCCGTCTGCGTGCCGGTCGAACCCGGCGATCGTGTTGGCTGTCGCGGTGTTGTCGTTGACGTAGGTGTAGCCGACGACCGGTGAGGTCGTGTTGGCGCTGGCAGAGGCCGCCGCGCCGAACAGGCTGATCGTTGCCGCCAGCAGGCTCCCGCCCGCTGCCAGGCAAACGCGCTTGCGCATGTCCTTCTCCTTGAGTCAGGGGGGATCTGCTGTGATCCCAGGACCCCGCTCCAGTGAAGTCGCGCGGCGCCCACATGAATACAGTCACGCTCCGTGCGTCACAGAACCGTAAGGCGAGGTTACAGATCTCTTGCGCCGGCCGAGGCCGCCGACCGCTCCGGCTGTCCGAAGGTCAGGCCGCTAGGCGCGGCACCGCCACCAGTCCAAGATCGACAAACAGGACCGCCGGCTAGCCCAGGCCGGCGATGATGTTGACGGCCGCTGCGAGGATGAGCGAGCCGAACAAGTAGGACAGCAGCCCGTGCCGCAGCGCGGTCGCACGGATGTCCGAGGACTTGAGGTTGGTGTCAGAGACCTGGAACGTCATCCCGATCGTCAGCGCGAGATAGGCGAAGTCGCGGTAAGAGGGAAGTTCCGGCACGTTGAAGTCGACGCCGCCAACAGGTTCGGTGTAATAGAGCAGCGCGTACCGCAACGTGAAGATGGTGTGCACGGTCGCCCAGGACACCGCGACGGTCAGGAATCCGAGTCCGGCCAGCATGCCCTTGTTCAGTCCGGTCGCGTCATGAGCGCGGACCAGCACGATGCCGACGGCAGCGAGACTGGCCACAGCCGCGCACAGCCCGAACACGTCGCTCGTGGCCCTGCTGGGATCTTCCCTGGTTGCGTGCTCGGCAGTGGTCTTCACGGACATGGGCCAGATCCCCAGCCACACCGTCGTCAGGAACACCAGCGCCGTGGCGTCCCAGCCGATGGCGGGGGCGTAGAACCAGCTCCCGAACACCGCCGTCAGCACCCCTGCGACCACTCCGAACGCGGCGGAGATAAGCTGCCGCGTTCGCCGTTGGCGCCAGAGCCAGCGCGCCAGCCAGTGCGGCATGTCCGGCTGCTCATCCTGGTTGGTCATGGAGGCCGTTATCTCCCGGAGCGACTGGCGAAACCTGCGTGGACCCAAAACCGACGTGGCGCGCGAGCTGCGGCCAAAGTGCGGCAGACTCAGCTGACTGGACCGCCAGGAATCTGCTAGCCGCCAACGGTACCTGGCGGTTGTGCACAACTCGTTGAGGGACGCACGATGAAGATCTTGCACACCAGCGACTGGCATGTCGGCAAGGTGCTCAAAGGCCGCGACCGGTACGAGGAGCACGAGGCCGTCCTGCGAAGCATCGTCCAGACGGCCAGGGCCGAGGACGTCGACCTCGTGCTCATCGCCGGTGACCTGTTCGAGACGTCAGCCCCGAGCCCGAAATCACAGGGCCTGGTCATGCGCGCCCTGCTCAAACTGCGCGAGGACGGCCGCCACGTGGTCGCGATCGCTGGTAACCACGACAACCCCAATCTGATCGACAGCGTCTACCGCCCCGTCCTCGGCGAACTAGGCCTCCACCTCCTCGGCACCCCCAAGGCCCCGGACTCCGGCGGCACCATCTCCCTGACCACGCGCATGGGCGAGCAGGCGAAGGTCGCGGCGATGCCGTTCCTGTCGCAGCGGTACGCCGTCCGCGCCGCCGAGCTTCTCCTGCACGAGAACGCCGAGCATGCCCTCGACTACGCCCGCCGCGTCGCGGCGATCATCAAGGCGCTCACCGAGCAGTTCACCCCGGACAGCGTCAACATCGTGATGGCCCACGCGACCCTGCTCGGCGGCCGTCGCGGCGGCGGCGAGCGCGACGTGCAGACCGCGTTCGAATACGAGGTGCCGTCGAGCATTTTCCCCTCGTCGGCGCACTACGCAGCGCTCGGCCACCTGCACCGCCAGCAGGAGATCCCGGCGCGGTGCCCGGCGTTTTATTCAGGCTCTCCGCTGGCGATTGACTTCGGTGAGGAAGGGAACGAGGCCGGCGCCCTCATCGTCACTGCCACCCCGGGTATTCGCGCCGATGCGCGCCGCGTCGCTGTCCTCGGCAGCCGGCCTCTCAAGACCCTGCGCGGCTCGCTCGACCAGGTCATCGCGGAAGGTGAGCAGTCAGGAGATGCCTACCTGAGGGTCATCCTGGCGGAGAAGGCCCGGGCAGGGCTCGGCGACCTTGTCCGAGAGAAGCTGCCGAATGCACTTGAGGTCCAGCTCGACGAAGCACACCGCCCGAGGCCCGGCCAGCATGGGGCCGACAAAGGTGACAAGCCCGGCCGGGCCGGGCGGACGCCGCTTCAGCTATTCGGCGACTACCTGGCCGAGCAGGGCGTCGGCGACGAACGGGTGGAGCGGATGTTCGCCGAGCTACTTGAGGAGATGACCGACGGCCAGGCCAGCGCCAGCGGCTAGCACTTCGGGACCTAACGGGCGCCGGTGATCCGTCCTAAGTCATTCCCGTCGCGCGCGTCCCTGTCTACCAGCCCTCCGATGAACCTGTGAACGCGATCTGTGATCTCCTCCACGCACTGAACGATCATCACCACGTCGCCATCGGGCCCGAACACCGGTGCGTTCACCGGGCACCAGAATCGCTTCGCGAACTGGCCGGGGCTCCCGGGCACCTCGACGTCATACTCCTGCATCGAGATCGCGTCGGGCTTACCTGTAGCCAGGACCCTGTTCAGCGACGCGCTCAGGTCGCTCACTCCTGTAACGTCAGGATTTCCGGGGTTGTCCGGGAATGCGTCGAAGACGTCGCGGCCCAGCAGCTCATCGCGCGTGCGGCCCGCGACCTGCAGATACGCCAGATTCATGTCGGCAATGACGAACTCCGGCGTCAGCAGCACTATCGGGATCGGGATTTGCTGCAATACCGCTTCATAGTCGATTTGCGGTCTTGTCATCGCCTGCCCCCAAGGCTCCGAAGCTTGATACAGACCGATCCTGCAACGTACCAAGTCCCAGCCCGACTAAACCGCCAGGCCGTAGCCCAGCTCCCCGGGAATGATCAACTGCCTAGCGAATGGCCAGCCCGCGGGCGGTGATGCAGGCTCCGTCCTCAATTAGGGTGGCGGTGGCGATACGCCGCAGACGCTGGAGGCTGGTCACGTGGGCTGCGAGATTTCCTGGTTCGGTCCGCTGTGCGACGAAGACTACGAGTTCCTTGGTGTGCCTGACCCCGCGCTGATCTCAAGCTGGGAGCACTGCCGTAACGTCGCGCTGCGCGCCGATGAAGCGGGCTATGACAACCTGCTGCTGCCCTCGAACTACGCGACCGGCATCGACTCGGTGGCCTTTGCCGCCGGGGTCGCCCCGTTGCTGCGACGCCTCCAGCTGCTAGTGGCGGTCCGCATGGGGGAAATGTGGCCGCCGCAGCTCGCTCGTCAGCTCGCGACTATCGACGAGATGCTCGCCGGCCGGCTGACGATCAACATCATCTCTTCCGACCGGCCTGGCGAGCAGCTGGAGTCGGCGCCGCGCTATCGCCGCACGATCGAGATCATGAGCGTGCTACGCGATCTGCTGAACGGCAAGCCAGTGGAAATGCAGGGCGAGTTTGTCAACCTGACCCTCGATCCGCCGCGCATCCGCCCGGTCGGCGGCTGTCCTCCGTTTTACTTCGGCGGGCTGTCGGAGGCCGCCAGAGAAGTGGCCGCGCAGGCAGCCGATGTGTTCCTCATGTGGCCGGACACGATGCCTGCGGTCGAGGCGATCATTGCCGACATGCGAGCACGTGCTGCCCGCCACGGCCGTGAGCTGAGATTTGGCTACCGTGTGCACGTGATCGTCCGCGCCACCGAGGCGGAGGCGCGGGCTGCCGCACATCGGCTGGTCTCGCGGCTGGATGACGAGACCGGCCGGCGCATCAGGGAACAGTCCTTGCATGTCGCGTCGACTGGCCAACTGCGGCAGGGGGAGCTTCGCGACCTAGCCGACGACGAGGGCTTCGTCGAGCCAAACCTGTGGACGGGCATCGGGCGAGCCAGGTCCGGCGCCGGCGCCGCTATCGTCGGCGACCCTGACCAGGTGGTCGCCAAGTTGCGCGCTTACGCCGAGATTGGCCTGGAGGCCTTCATCCTCTCCGGCTACCCGCATGCCACCGAGTGCGACCTCTTCGCTCGGCATGTGCTCCCGCGCCTAGAGCACGGCCCGCTCCTACCGCGACAGCCCTGATATTCGCGCGAAAGCCTCGAGCTTGCAGGTGTTAGTTAGGGAAGCATGCGGCCTCGGCGGAATCCACGAGGCGCTCCATAGCGCGCTTTGCCTGCTTACGGTCTGAGGCTGACGACACTCGCTCGCCATAACCGGCGGCGGTCTTCTTCCTTAACAGAGTCGCGAGATCACCGGCTAACCGGCGGTCGACACGTGATAGCAGCGTCACGGCCTGGTTATGACTCTCGCCTTGGTGGTAAACGTTGAGCCGCTGGCAGCAGATAACGTCCGCGGCGGCGATGCCCGCGTGCACACACATGGTGACGTAGGCGTCGGCCAAATCCTGCTGTCCAGATGCACTCTCCTCGAGGAGCTCGGCGGCTAACCGGAATTCCCGTGCCTTCTTGAGGCGGCCCGTACGCACCGCTCCCGTGCACTTCTTCTCAGGCACGCTCTCAGCCGCCATGTGATGCAGATCGCGCGCGCAGGTATCCCGCCGGCCCGATGAGCCGCACACCATGGTCACGAATGTCCAGCAAGACCTGCTCGTTACTCACGACTCCCAGCCTGGCCTCCGCATCCGACAGTTCGAATATCCGCAGGTCATTGCCGGTCCACCGGGAGCCGTCGTGTGCCAGTTCTTCGAGTTGCTGTGCCCATCGGCCGTGATCCGCCCTCAGCGCGTCCGGTCGCACAACGAACACGTCGATGTCGCTGTCATCACGCATCTGGTGAGTCGCGGCGGATCCGAACAGCGCCGCGTAGACCGGGGGCAGTCTCCAATCAGCGAGCCGCGAGCGGAGCCGGGCAACAAACTCCTCCTGAAGCTTCGCCAGGGCGATGATGTGCTGCGCCGCGAGGTGATCACGGTTGAGGCTATAGAGCTTGGATGGCCCCGCAACGGCGACGTCGACTATCCCCTGCCGGGCGAGTCGCTCGACGGCGCGGCGTACGCCGTCGGCCGAGTGTCGGCCAACCAGCCGGTGGAGGCCCCGCCCGGTGAAAGCAGCCTCGGCCCTAGCCAGCGCTGCCAGAACGTCGCCGTCCACCGTAGGTGTCACGACCAGGAACGGCCGGTCCAGTTGCATCCAGGACTCCGTCCGCAGAATAACATCGTCCTGCCGAGTATAGTCGGCACACGCGGACTATAATCTGCATCTATGGAGGCGGTCTCCAGGCGAATGTCTCAGCCGTCGGCCAGACCGATTCCCTCCGCGACATCTGGGCAAGCAGGTGTGACGACGAGCACGGCACCACGATTGCCGCGTCGGTGACCCTTGATCCGAACGAGGTGACACTTCGGTTAACTCGAATTTATATTCGGGTTATTCGAAGTCTTGCGCCGAAGCTCTCAAAAAGGACATACCGCCGCCGCTCTTATCGAGGCCGAGGCGGCCAACCATCACGCCTAGCGAGACCATGACAGTTCCGTGGGGGCAAATGCCGCATATTGGTCGTGAGCATGACGGAAAACGTCACCGTCTCGAGCGCCGGACGTTTCCGATGGCTGGACGCGGCCAGGGAACGCCAGTATCCACGCGAATGTCTGAGCCGTCCGCCAGACTGGTTCGATGCGACCGCTGCGGCTGCTCCTCGACGGCTTCGGCACGTACCGGACCGAGACCGACATCGACTTCACCGACGTTGACTTCTTCGCGCTCGTCGGCCCGACCGGCTCGGGCAAGAGCACAGTCATCGACGCGCTGTGCTTCGCGCTCTACGGCACGGTCCCCCGCTGGGACAACGAAAAGGAAGTCCGCAACGCCCTGGCTCCCTCCGCCAATGCATGCCGCGTCAGCCTGATCTTCGAGCTGTCCGGCGAGCGCTACGTGGCGCTCCGCTCGCTCCAGCGCGACAAGAACGGCCGCGTCACCACCAAAGCGGCCCGCCTCGAACGCCTCGACCCGAGCATCCCGCCCGACGCCCCGCTTGCAGAGATCCTTGAGGCCAGTGTCGAGCAGCTCGCCGAGGGGCCAGACAACGTCAAGACCCGAGTTCAGGACCTGCTCGGCCTCAGCTACGAGCACTTCACGCAGTCGGTGCTGCTGCCGCAGGGCGGGTTCTCGGAGTTCCTGCGCGCGACCCCGGCCAACCGCCAGCGCCTGCTCGTCGAGCTGCTCGCCTTCGGCGTGTACAAGGACATCGGCCAGCGCGCCCGCGAGCGCGCCCAGCTCGCCGAGTCCGACCAGAAGCGCGCCGAGCAGGCTCGTGACGAGCTCGCGGATGCGACCGAGGATGCCGAGTCCGCTGCGGCGGCTCGCGTCGCCGATCTGACTACGCTCGCGGCGGAAATCGAGACCAGGCTGGCGACGCTGACCGAGTTGCATAAGCAATCCGCCGACGCCGCCACTCTGGTTACTACGGCCGGGAACGAGGCCGCTCGCCTCGCCGCCGTCCGCACCCCCGCGGAGGTCGACGGACTGGCCCAGCAGATCGCCGCGGCCGATGCGCTGGTCGCCTCGGCCCGCGTGCGCCGCGACGAGGCAGCGCTGGCGGGCGAGCAAGCGGGGCTGGCGCGCGGCGAGCTACCCGACAAGGCCGAGACGCAGCGGCAGCTCGAGATGTACGCGCTGCGCCGCGAGCTGAATGCCGAGGCGGACCTGCAGACGACGACGCTCGTGACCTGTCGCGAGAAGGAAGACAAGCTGGCCGCCGAGCTACAGGCGGCCGACCTTGAGGTGACAGTCGCGCAGGAAGCGCTCGAGGCTGCCCAGCGCGCGCACGCCGCCGCAGGCCTGGCCGAGACCCTGCACGTCGGCGACGACTGCCCGGTGTGCCGCCAGCGGGTCGCGGATTTGCCGCCGCAGCAGGCCCCGGCCGACCTCAGCGCCGCGAGGACGACCCTCGACGCCGCGACGAGAGGCCAGCACCAGGCGCGGACAACGCACCAGGAGGCCGCCAAGACGACGGTCGCCGCGAGCGCGGCGCTCGCGGCGACGCAGGCACGGCTCGACAAGGCCGCGCTGGTCATGGCCACTGCGCCCAGCGAGGACAGCCTGATGCGCCTGCTCGACTCCATCGCTGCGGCGGACGACACGCTGAGCAAGGCTCGCACGCAGGCGGCAGCCCGGCAGACCGAGCTCACCGCCGCCGCGCGGTCACGGGACTCGCTCGCGGCCGCGGAGCAGCGCGCCTGGGCTCAGCTGAGCTCGACCAGGGACACACTGGTCGCGCTTGGCGCACCGGAGATCGCGGTCGGCGCGGGTAACGATCTCGCCGCCGCCTGGACGAAACTCAGCGGCTGGGCTGCGACCGAAGCCGAAGGCCGCACTGCAACGCTGTCGCAGCTCAAGGACGCGGCCGGCGCTCTGAAGCAGCAGTTCGACGACATGGCTTTCGCGCTCGGACAGCTGCTCGCCGATCACGACGTCCTCGCCGATCCGCTGACCAGGGCGCCCGCGGCGGTCGCCGAACGGCGCGCCAGAACCGAGGGTGAGCTGCTCCGGATCCGGGCCGACCGCGCCAAGGCCGCCAGGCTCGACAAGGAAATCGCGGTCCACAAGCAAGACGCTCAGGTTGCCGCCATGCTCGGCAACCTGCTTCGGGCGACGTCGTTCGAGCGCTGGCTCTGCAGCGAAGCGCTCGATTCCCTGGTGCGCGAAGCGTCGGCGACGCTGATGGAGCTGTCCGGCGGTCAGTATGAGCTCGACCGGGACGAACGCAACGACCTCGTCGTGATCGACTACGAGGACGCCGGAGCGCGGCGGCCGGTCCACACCCTGTCCGGCGGCGAGACGTTCCAGGCCTCGCTGGCGCTAGCGCTCGCCTTGTCGCGCCAGGTCATCGGCCTGTCTGCCGGGATGCGAGAGCTGAACTCCATGTTCCTGGACGAGGGGTTCGGCACGCTCGACAGCGACACGCTGGAGACGGTTGCGAGCACTCTCGAGCGGCTCGCGGCAGACTCAGATCGCATGGTAGGAGTCATCACGCACGTGGCCGAGCTGGCCGAGCGCGCGCCGGTCCGGTTCGTCGTCAACCGGACCGGGTCGACGTCGACGATCGTGAAGGAACGCCTGTGACCGCGGCTGTCGTGACCGCGGACGGTCAGGCCAGTGGCGCTGCAACGCCATCGTTCTCGGTCGATCCGTGGGATCCGAGCTACGGCATGGCCATGGGCGAGGAACTGACCGGCGATCCGCTGCACGAGTCGAGCGCCGAGCTGATCCTGGATCTGGAGCTGCCGACCGACCGATGGCGGCCGATGGCGGCGGATTCAGGCGGCCCCGTTCCCAGAACTGTGCTCTTTCTCGACGGGGTGCGCCGTATCGACGCGCGCGTGTGGGTGCATGGCGCTGACCCGCAGCCGTCGCCGGGCATCGCGGCGTCGTATGCGGCCGGCCTGGTCTGCCTCAACGGCGCCGCCCGGATTACCGACGTCGCTGTCGAGCGCGGGCTGTTCACCGCGGCGGAGGCGGCGTCCGACATCGAGAGCAGGCACGCGACCTACCGCGCCTGGAAGGCGGCGGGACCCGGCCCGGATCAGCTGTCGCTCGCGCTCCAGCAGCGCCTGAGCGACGCCGAGGTGCAGCTCGCGCTGCTGTTCCGCAAGGAGCAGCCCGACGCTGACGACCTGCTCTTCGTGGACGGGCCGCTGCGCGGCCGGACGCACCTGGACCGCACGATCGGCTACATCAAGACGCACCATACGACGTACCTGCCGCCCGAGCAGGCCGCGGTCGTTAGCTTGCTCGGGCCCGGTCAGCGAACGCCCGCCTTCACCATGGGCACATCCTGGCGGCGGAATTCCTGGTATCTGCGTCTGCCGGGCTCCTCGGGCGCGCCGTGGTCGGGCGTGGTCCGGCTGGAGTGCTCGGCCGATCTGCCGGTCCCGGAGGTCGTCCGTCTCGCTGACCTGAGCGCACGGCTGCTGCCTCCGCTGGCAAGTTCGCCGCACAAGGACCCGCGCGCGCCGCAGAACCTCGTCCCGATCGGCGGTCTCGAGCGCGAACTGCGCCGCCGCCTCGGCGACCAGCAGATCTTGTACCGCTCACTGCGTTCCGCCGCAGTGCCCGCTAGTCCGCCGACCGCGTAGTTTCGTCGCCGACTGGTCGGCCGCTGGCTGGTCCGCCGTCGGCTGTCCTGCCGCCCCGGCCTGGTCGCCGCTGCTGGTCCGCTGCCTCGGTGGTCGGCTATCTCGCTGGTCCGCTGTCTCGCTGGTCCGCAGCCCCGCCGGGCCCGCCGTCTCGCGGCGCCCTTCATCTGCCAGCGGCGCATAAACCTCCCCGTTCGGGTAGCACCACATCGCTGGGTCTACCGCAATGCTGGGTTTGCCACGATGTTCGGTTGCCCGCGACGCTCGGTTGCCCGCGACGCTGGGTCTACCGCGATGTTGGGAGATGACGTGATGGCTGGCGAATCACTGGCCTACCGCGGACGCGTGATCGGTGTACTGCTCATGCTGCTCGGCGCGTGGGGCGCGCTGGTGCCCTTCGTCGGTCCGTATTTCGGCTATGCGTACACGCCGGATAAGGCGTGGGTCTACACGTCAGGCCGGCTGTGGCTATCTATCCTTCCTGGCGCTGCGGTGTTCCTCGGCGGCCTGCTGGTCCTCGCGTCGGACAGGGCTGCAGTGCTGGGCGCGTTCCTCGCTACCCTCGGCGGAGCCTGGTACGTGATCGGCCAGCCGGTGACGGCGTTCGCTCTGCCTGGCCGCGGCATCACGCCCGGATCGCCGCTAGCGAGCCAGGGCGCGATCTTCGGAGCGGCGACGATGCGCTTCCTGGAGCAGCTTGGCTTCTTCTACGGGCTCGGCGTAGTGATCCTCTTCTTCGCGGCCGTGGGCCTCGGCGAGGTCGTCGTCGCGCGGATGGCCGCTCGGCGCTACCGCGAGCGCATGGCGGCGGACTTCGACGGGACCGAGCAGTACGGCCCTGTCTACTGAGCTAGGCAATGAAAACACCGACGGCATGGTCCGAGTCGAGGCCAGAGCTGCAGACGCCCGGGCCGGCTCGACCAGGCGTCAGCTTAGACGTGCCGCTGGCTCAGCCAGTCCAGCGAGTACTGCGCGACCTCTCGCCAACCGCTGTCGATCGTGAGCGAGTGGCCCCGGTCCGGGAACTCAACGAAGTCCGTGATAGCCGGGGACTTGTGATAGAGCTTGCGCGTCGCGGTGCTGATGGCCTTCGGGACCGTGTGGTCTTTGCCGCCAGCGGTCACCAGCAGCGGTCCGCGCGTCTTGTTGCCGGTGTTGACCTTCGCTGGAGAGCGCGGATCGAAGTTCGCCCTGGCATCCTCGAACAGCGGCCTGCCTGGTGACGGCACCGTCCATTGCTCGTACAGCGCGGCTGACTCCTTATCAGGCAGGGCGTTGCCGAACCCGTAGCGGAACTGCTCAGCAGTGAGCGATACCGCTAGCTTGCGGTTGGCGGGCGAGCGGAGGGCGATTGACGCAACGCGCAGGGCCGAGATCGGCAGATTCAGCACTCCCTTGATCGGTGCGGGGTCAATGGCCACCGCCGCACTGGCCAGGTCCTGCCCGAGCAGCCGCTGCGCCACAAGGCCACCGAACGAGTGGCCGATGACCACCGGGCGGCCAGATAGCGCACGAATGATCTGCGCGTAGTGCTCGACCACGTCATCAATGCCGTACCCGGCCACCTTGGCGGGGTCGCGGCGCGTCTCCTCCACGGTGGCCGACGTGCCCGGCCAGCCCGGCGCGACGGGCTCGAAGCCAGCCTCGCGGAAGAGCTGCTCCCACGGTCCCCACGAGGTGCTGTGCAACCAGAGACCGTGAACGAACACAACCGGCCTACCTGCATCCGTCATGTGTGGCTCCTTGCGATGTCGCGGCGCATCCGAGCTCGCGCTCAGTTATCGGGTGTACCCCGCGCGGGCCGGGGGTAACGGGTCGCGGGCGGTCCAGACGCTTTTTGTGGGACGTCGGGTCGGGCGCCTATAGCAGCAATCATTACTCGTCTTTTGTGATAGCGCCGCGAAATGGCCGTCGCTGTCCTTTGTTGTTGGCAGCTCGTGAATGCACTGGAGTAGCCATGATTGTGATTCCGTAGCTGCCGCTGAGCACGCAGGCGCGCGCATCGCTGCCCGAGCTCCTGACTCGCGTCGAGGACGGCGAGGAAGTCACGATCACCAGGCACGGACGGCCCGTCGCCGTCCTGGTCCGGCCTGACGTCCTGCGACGCCGCGCCAGCGTGATCATTGAGGATGCCGGTCGCGTTCACGGCCTACTCGCCGCGGCGGCTGCGTCGGAACTGCCGACGGACCAAGGCCTTACTCGCGAGCGCGCTGAGGAGCTCATCAGCGAGATCCGGTCTGGACGAGACTCTCGCTAGTGGACGCCTTCGACGCGGATGTGCTCATCTACTCGGCAGTGCCTGGTCATCCCCTCGGCCGTCGCGTCGCCGGCTTGTTTCGCCAGGCGCGCGGCAAGCTGGCCGGGGTGGGCTCGGTGCTGCTCATACCCGAGGTGCTTAGCAAGCCGCTGCGCGACGGTGGACCGGCCGAGGTCCAAATTCTCGCCGGGCTTCTCGCACGTCTCGATTTGCGCCCCGTGGATCGCGCCACCGCCGAGCTCGCAACTGCCCTCGCGGTCAAGTACGGCTTGCGCGCGGCTGACGCCATCCACCTCGCTACGGCCGTCGCGCTCGGTGCTGATCGCTTTCTGACTGACAACCGGCGTGACTTCCCGGCGGGGATTACGGAGATCAGGGTCACCCATCCGGTTGATCAGGGCGACGAGACGGCTTAGCGGGTCTGCTCCTAGCCTGTACCCGGCCTCGGGACGCCGACCGCGGGGCGCCGGCCAAGCCCGGCAACCAGCGTGCAACTATCGAAGTTGCATAGTGATCGAAATTGTCGGGGGGATATATGCGAGTAATGGCGAGAATAACGATGGCGACCGAAGCGGCCAACAAGGCCATCCACGACGGGACGCTCGGCAAGGTCATGCAAGGGACCGCTGACCGCTGGCACCCCGAAGCCATGTATTTCACCACGTTCGACGGTCGACGCACCGCCTACATGGTCTTCGACATGCCCGATCCTTCGGATATGCCGCCGTTCGCGGAGCCGCTCTTCGAGAGCCTCGGAGCCGATGTGGAGCTGGCGCCGGTCATGAACGCTGACGACCTGCAGAAGGGTCTGGCTCGCCTGGGCTGACGGCCTGCTGACCGTCGCCGGTTAGTCGAGCGTCCTGTACTTCTAGGCTGAGACAGGCGTTCTGGTTCTGGTGCTCCCTTGACGCATGTACGTCGCGATGCGGCCCACGGTTGGCACGAGGGTCCGCCCCTTCACGAACCAGGAGAGGCCGAAGCCGAAGACGGCCAGCGCCTCCAGGATGAACAGCACCGGGACGACGTTTTGCACCGACTGTGGCAGGAGGTTCGAGAGCGCGCCGAGCACGACGCACAGCACGATCCCGATCCCGCAGCAACGGTAGATCACGTCCTGGCGCTTCTCGCCCGGCGTTCGCGGGTCGGGCCGTCCCGGCAGGGGGAACCCGAAGGCAGACCTGATCCGGTTCATGATTCCGGCTGGCTTCGGTTCCCCGGTCTCCGGGAGCTTGGTGAACCGTACCGCCATGACACCAAGAGCCAGGAAGGCCAGCGCGGCGAAGCCCAGGTGCACGTCACCCACGATCTGCTGCCCAAGACTCAGCGAGCTAACGTCCGGGGGCAAACACGTGCGGGCGTGGGCCGCACAGACGGTTGGCTTGGTCGCGCAGAACGCCACGCCGATCACGCCCGCGCCGGCGATGTTGGTGATCCACCGATCCCATTCGTCGTAGCCGGCATACGCGATAAGGAAGACGCCGAGCGCGCACAGGGCGCCGATGAAGACATTGCGCATGTGGGTGTAGTAGTACCCGCTCATGGAGTCCGGCAGGTCGGTCGTGAAGAGCATCGCGTTGCCGGCGATCAGCACGATAGGTAAAAGCGTTCCGATCCACCCGACTGTCTTGCGCAGGTAGAGGTAGTCGATGACTAGTCGATTGGTCGACGAGTCTCGATGGGTCATAGCTTCATCCCCCCAGATGCGGTCAGCGGCGGATGCGAGCGGCGAACAAGTCGCGCAGGCTTACCACACCGCACACGTTCTTGCCGTCCACGACGGGCAGGTGCCGGAACCCGCGCAGCAGCATGATCTGCGCGGCTTCCTCGGCAGCAGCATCCGGCGCAGCTGCTTGCGGGTCTGGCGTCATCCAGTCGGCGACGGGCGCGGCGTTCAAGTCGTGGCCCGATGCCGCAGCCCGCAGCACATCTCGCTCAGTCAGGATGCCGGCCAGGAAAGCCCCCTGCATAACGACGGCCGAGCCAACCCCGGCGGCGACCATGGCGGAGGCGGCCGCCGCGACCGATGTCTGCGGATCGGCGCTGACCACCGCCGTGCTCATGAGGTCGCGAATCGTTGTCATCGCTACCCGCTCTCGCCAGTTTCGTCGTGCTCCGAGTCACGCTGCGGCGCCGAAGGCCCGGACAGCTCAGCAGACAGCATCGACCACAACGATCCGGCCCAGGCGGAAACGTGCGGCCACTTCTTCCAGAAGACCTGCAATGTCGTCTCGTCGAACTCCGCTAGCGCTTGCTGCGCGCTCAGCGTCCTAGACACGTCTTCTAGCTCGTGGATCAGCTCAAGGAACCTGTCAGCAACATCCTCCACCGGCCCACCTCCAGGCCACGCCGACCGCTGGGGTGCCAGCAGCGACTGCATATGACCACGACGTTAATGGACGGCGACCTCCAGGTCACGAGATCTCCTTCATGTCACGTCTAGCGCATCATCCGGCGCCGCTCGGTCGCAGATATCGTCGGCTTGGGGCGACACGCGAAATGCGGGCAGGAGGCCGACCGTGGCAGAGGATGTGCTCGACGTCAAGGCAATGCTGGCGGGCCGGCCGGAGCTGCTGCACGACGCGCTTGACCGGTCGCTCGCCTACCTTGGCGAGGTGGCTGACCGGCCGGTGGCACCCAGCCGCGCCGCCATCGACAGGCTCGGCGAACTCGACTTCGCGCTGCCTGAAGCCGGCCTGGCGGCGATGGACGTGCTCCGGCTCGTCGACGTCGTCGGATCGCCCGCCACGGTCGCAAGCAACGGGCCACGTTATTTCGGGTTCGTGATCGGCGGGGCGCTTCCTATCGCGCAGGCCGCGGCGTGGCTCACCGCGGCCTGGGACCAGAACGCCGCGCTTACCGTCATGTCGCCGGTCGCGGCGCGGCTGAACGCTGTCGCGCTTGGCTGGATAACCGAGATGATCGGGCTGCCGCCAGCCACGGTCGGCGGGTTCGTGACCGGCGCGACGATGGCGAACACGACATGCCTGGCGGCGGCTCGCGACGCTGTACTCACCAGGCATGGCTGGGACGCGGCCGGTCAGGGCCTCGTCGGCGCGCCACCAGTGACCGTGGTCGTCGGGGCCGAGGTGCACACAACCGTGCGTAAGGCACTCGGCATTGTCGGCCTCGGCCGGGATCGGGCTGTCGTCCTGCCGGTCGATGACAACGGCCGCATCCGCGCGAGTGACCTGCCCGATCTCGCCCGCCCGGCGATCGTCTGCCTCCAGGCAGGGAACGTGAACACGGGCGCAAGCGACCCGTTCGAGCCCCTGATCGACTGGGCCCGGCGGCAGGAGGCGTGGATCCACGTCGATGGCGCGTTCGGGCTGTGGGCTGCGGCATCGCCGGAGCTGGCCGGCCAGGTCGCTGGCGTCGACGGGGCAGACTCGTGGGCGACCGACTGCCACAAGTGGCTCAATACGACGTACGACTGCGGGATCGCGCTTGTCCGCGACCCCAATGCGCTGCGCGCGGCGATGGAAGCGTCCGCGTCCTACCTGCCCGGCGCTGCAGCCGAGGGCATGGGTCTCACCCCGCAGTCATCGCAGCGGGCGCGCGGCGTCGAGGTCTGGGCCACGCTGGCGTCACTCGGACGCGATGGCGTAGCCGAGCTTGTCGCCAGGAACTGCAACCAGGCGCGCCGGTTCGCCGCCGGGATGAAGGCTGCCGGGTTCGATGTCCTGAACGACGTCGTGCTCAATCAGGTGCTCGTCTCGTTCGGGCCCGCCGAGCGCACCGACCAGGTGATCGCCGCGGTGCAGGACGAAGGCACGTGCTGGTGCGGGCCGACAACGTGGCAGGGGGTCCGCGCGATGCGCGTCAGCATCAGCGGCTGGAGTACAACAGATGACGACATCGACCGGAGCATGGCGGCCGTGCGGGCCTGCGCCGGCATCTGAAGCTGGCCACGCGTCGTCGCGCGCCGACGTCGGCCCGCCTCGCGGAGCCCGCGTCAGTTGCTGGTGATCCGGGCTAGGCCGTAGATGATCCGGTCGAGCATGGTGTCGGTGTCGGGCCACGGGAAGCCGCCCACGAGCACGCGCAAGGTGGCGTAGCCATGCAGCGCGACCCAGATGGCCATGCTGTCGAGCCGCGGGTCCGTACTCGCTGAGATCCCGGCGTCGATGCAGCCCTGGAGGCAGTTGACCAACGCCTCGAAGCTCTCCGTCCGGATCGCGGGCGCTGGTCCCTCGGGCGCGTCGACGAGGACCTGCCGCTCGAAGAGGATCTTGTACCGGTTTGGGCGGTCTGCGGCGAACCGCAGATAGGCGGCGCACCCGGCCCGCAAGCGCGCGAGCGGGCCCGCAGCAGCCTGGACGGCCGTCTCGATCGCGGCGTTGAAATCGACGAAGGCGCCGTCCACGATCGCGTCGACGATCGCCTCGCGATCGGCGAAGTGCGCGTAGATCGACGGCGCGGAGATGCCGACTTGGCGCGCGACTGCCCGCAGGGTGACGGCCTCCTCGCTGCCGGTTTGCTCCAGCAGCTGGGTGGCTCCGGCCAGGATCTCGTCGCGCAGCCGGCCGCCTTCACCTCGCCGATTACGCTCCCGCAGAACTTCCCTCATGGCTTCACTTTACAACTGTTAGCTGATGCTGTAAAACTTACAGATGTAAGCCAACGGGCGTTAGGTCGCAGCGAGCGAAGGGCGCAGGCCATGGAAACGATCAGGACCCGGCAGGGGCGCCAGGACACAGCACCGGAGAGCGCCGAGCATGCCGGGCATCCGCGCCGACGGGCAATCCTCGCCGTCATGTGCCTGTCGCTGCTCATCGTGGTCATCGACAACACGATCCTGAACACGGCGCTGCCCACACTCGCCCGTGTCCTTCACGCATCAACGACGAACCTGCAGTGGATCACCGACGCCTACACGCTGGCCTTCGCCGCGTTGCTGATCATGGCTGGGGCGCTCGGGGACCGGTTTGGCCGGCGCACGGCTCTGATCGTCGGGCTGGTCGTCTTCGCGACCGGCTCGACCTGGGCCGCGCTATCTGGTGACACCTCGACGCTGATTGCGGCTCGCGTGGTGATGGGTGTTGGCGCGGCGTTCGTCATGCCAGCTACGTTGTCGATCCTGACGACCGTGTTCCCGGCGAGAGAGCGGGCCGGCGCGATCGGCGCCTGGTCGGCAATCGCCGGAGTGGGCATCGTGGTCGGCCCGACGCTTGGCGGCTTCCTGCTCGCCCACTTCTACTGGGGCTCGGTGTTCTGGGTCAATGTGCCGCTCGCGGCCATAGCGCTCGTTGCCGTTGTCACCGTGGTGCCCCGCCTTGCTGGCCGTCGCAACGACGGCGGGCGCCTGGACACGCTCGGCGCCGTCCTGTCCGCTGCCGCGATGCTCGCGGTCATCGACGCCGTCATCGAGGGTCCGAACCGGGGCTGGACGTCCGCTGTCACGCTCGGAGAACTCGGGGCGGGCGCCGTCCTGATCGCTGCGTTCATCTACCGCGAGCTGCACGTCAGCAACCCGCTCATCGACGTGCGCATCTTCCGCCACCGTGCATTCTCGGCTGCTAGCTCCGCGATCGGACTGACGTTCCTCGCCCTCTTCGGCTCGCTGTTCGCGCTTACTCAGTACCTCCAGCTGGTGCACGGTTACTCGCCGCTGTCCGCCGGGGTACGTGCGCTGCCGTTCGCGGCGGCAGTCATGGTGACCGCGCCAGTCAGCAGCAAGCTCGTTGCCAGGCTCGGCGTGCGGCTCATCATTCCGGCCGGATTGTCCGCGATGGGAGGCGGGCTGCTCATGCTGACGGCGGTGACGCCGACAACTAGCTACACCTTCCTGGCGCTCGGCGTTGCGATCATGGGCGCCGGAATGGGCCTGGTCATGGCGCCCGCGGGCGAGTCGATCATGTCGGTCTTGCCGGCCGATCAGTACGGCGCAGGCAGCGCGGTCAACGACACGGTGCAGGAGCTCGGCGGCAGCCTCGGTATCGCCGTGATCGGCAGCATCGTGGCGTCTTCGTTCCGGCATGGCCTGGACAGCGCCGGCCTGCCGGCCGCGCTCATCGGCCCTGCGCGGTCATCGATCGCGGCCGCCGATGCGACGGCGGCGCACGCCGGCCCGCTGGCCGCCCGCGTACTCGATGTCGCTCATCAGAGTTTCACCTCGGCGATGACGACCGGGTTTACCGTGGCCGGGGTCAGCGCCCTCGTCGGCGCTGTGATCGTTGCCGTGGCACTCCCGCGGCGGCGAAACGAGGGTCACGCAGGGGTGGTCGGCCGCGCCAGTGTTGAAACCGGCGCGTCAGCGGAGCTCGGCGCGGACAACGACGCACTGGCCCTCACCAAGGTGAGCGCGCGCTAGCCCGTTCCCTGAAAGATCCGGTCTCCGGGTGTAACCACCCGGGGACCGGGCCGCGTCAGGCAGCGACCGCCACAGCTGCGACGTTGCCGTGTTCCAGGATCTGCGCGGCTCCCCTGATCACGCACCGCAGCGGATCGTCGACGACCATCACGGGGATGTCGGCGGCGGCTTCGATGCGATACGCCAGGCCAGGTAGCAAGGCGCCGCCGCCTGCGAGCCGGATTTTGCCGCGGAAGACTTCCTCCGCGAGGTTCGGCGGAATGTTGGACAGCATCTCCGCTACCGCGCTGGTGATCGCGGCGGCCGTGGGTTCGATGGCCGCAGCCACCAACCGCGCTGACACGCGCTCCACACGGGGGACCCGGCGCGCGGCATCGACGCCGACGGTCTCGGCCTCGGCGTACAGGTCGTCCGCGAGTCCGAGCGTCATCTTGAGGCTGCGGGCCGCGTTCCTGCCGATGAGCAGGTCATGCTCCTTCCGCACCGCGCGGATGATGGCGTCATCCATGGCGTTGCCGCCCAGCCGCAGCGACCGGGTCCTGACAACATGACCGCCCGCCAGCACAGCGGCCTCGGTCGTGCCGCCACCGATGTCCACGATGAAGGCGCCCGATCCGGCGCTCAGGTCGAAGCCGGCCCCGGCCGCCGCCGCCACCGGCTCATCGACCAGCTGGACTATGCAGCGCGGCTTAAGCGCCTCCGCTGCCGCTACCACTGAGCGCCGCTCCACAAAGGTGGTCTCGACTGGCAGGCAGACGACCGCGGCCGTCCGGCCCAGCCGACGGCGGAGACGCGCCTGGCGCAAGAACGACTGCAGCATCGCCACGGTCGCTTCAAGGTCGGCTATCACACCGTCGCGCAAGGGGTGGACGACCTCCACGCCCTGCGGCTCCTTGCCCGTCAGTGCGTCAGCCTCGCGGCCGACAGCTACCACCGCGCCACTGCCTCGGCTGATCGCGATGGCCGAGGGCTCCTCGATCACGATCCCGCGGCCAACGATGTGGACAAGCGTGTTGACCGTGCCCAGGTCGATCGCAACGCCCGACCGCAACCTCATTGCTCGCCCTTACCCTGGTATTCCATCGATTACCAGTATGGAGTGATGGGCGCCGGGCAGCGCGACTTCTGCCGATCAGCGTCCCTCCTGGCGATCAGCTCCGCCCGCGTCTTGCGCCTAGGCTATGGCGCGGTCAGGTTCGGCTCATCGCTAGCGCGGGGCACGCGCCGCACCAGGAAACGCCCGAGCAGGTCGCGAGCCTGCTCGAGCAGTTCGTCAGCGACGTGGGCTAGCTCTCTCAGCGACGCCAGATGTTCGTGATCGGCGTCGCCGCGGCAGCGCTGCCGTCGCGCGGCAGCCCGTATGCAGATTCCAGTGTGGCGAGGACGCTGTAGTGAGTGATCCGCTCGCCGTACCTACCAGGCTGGACGGGTTGGCCGACGAAGATCGTCGGGATCTGGTTGAACTGGGTGCCCTCGTCCTCGTCCCACGTGATGATGAGCAGGCTGTCGTGTGTCATCGCCCATTGGGCGTACGGGCCTATGTGCGTCCGCAGCCACGAATCGCCCGTGGCGACGCTGCAGTCATGCATGTCGTTGCACAGGTTGGGGACGACGAAAGACACCGTCGGCAGCTTCGAGAAGTCCGACGGGAAGCTCGAGAACGGCAGGCTCACCGATCCCGGCACGTTCCGGAAGTTGGCCCATGGCACATGCCTGCGCGCATACTCACCGGCGTTGCAGACCTCCGATCCGGTCGCCGGCAGGTCCTCGGAGTACCCCGCGAACGTCTTGCCAGCGCCGATGAGGTCGGTGGCCAGGTTCGGTCCCGTCACGTCGACCGGACAGGGGTCACCGGTAACACCGTGCGTGCTGCCGGAAAATATCGCCATGTAGTTCGGCTCGCTCGGGTGCGTGATCGCATGCGAGTGCGTGAACAGTGCACCCTCGCTGGCGAGCTGATTGAGGAAGGGTGCCGCCGAGTTGCCGATCACCGCGTAATATCCGTGATTCTCCATCATGACCACGACCGTGTGCGTTGGCGACGGCACTGGGCCTGCCGGAGCGCTGCTGGTCGTTGATCCGCTACTAGCGCTAGCTGTGGCGGTCGGGGTCGACGCGGCGGACGACCCGGAGCTTGGCGATTTTTGGCCTGCACCTGAGCTGGGCGTGCCTTGACCCCCGCCCGAGCCTGCTGATGTACATCCAGCGGCCACGAGCATGACCATGCCCAGGGCCAGGACGGCTGGCCTGCACGTTCGTTTCATGGCAGACAGTCTGCCTGCCATCAGTGACCAGGGCCGCCAGTTGGCCAACCCATTGCTGATCAAGCGAATCCGAATACCTTCGCCGGTTAGCCGCCGAACTTATCCGGGTCGGGTCCGGTCCGTTCGTTGCGGTTGAGCGCGCTTATAGCCTCGACATCCTCGCCAGTGAGCTCGAAGTCGAAGATGTCGATGTTCTCCCTGATCCGGGCTGGCGCGACTGACTTGGGGAACACGATGTCACCCCGCTCGATGTGCCAGCGCAGGATGACCTGCGCGGGCGTCTTGCCGTAGCGTCGTGCCATGTCGTCGATAGTGGGATCGGCGAGCGCGTGGCCGCGGGCGAGTGGCGACCAGGCCTCGACCGCGATCTGGAAGTCGGCGCAGAAGCTGCGCACGTCGTCCTGCGTCAGGTACGGATTGACCTCGATCTGGTCGACTGCCGGGGTGATCCCGCCTTCCTGGTGGATCCGCCGCAGGTGATGCGGCTGGAAATTGGAGACGCCGATCGACTTCGCGCGTCCGTCGTGGTAGAACTCCTCCAGAGTGAGCCAGGTGGACACATAGTCGCCGTCGTACTTAGTCGGCAGCGGCCAGTGAATGAGGAACAGATCAACATAGTCGGTGCCGAGTGCGTTCAGCGAGCTGTCGAAGGCGGCGCGCGCGTCGTCGGGCCGGTGCTTGTCGTTATTCAGCTTCGTGGTGAGGAACACATCGCCGCGATCCAGCCCGGACTTGCGGACGGCCGCGCCGACTTCGGCCTCGTTCCCGTACATCTCAGCCGTATCGATGTGCCGGTAGCCAGCCTCCAGCGCGCTGGTCACGGCGGCGAAGGTTTCTTTCGGCGGCACTAGGAAGACGCCGAATCCGAACTGCGGTATCTGCTGGCCGTTGTTCAGCATGACCTGCGGGATGACGGTCACGACAAGCGCTCCTTCGTAGCTGACTCCAGTCCTCGCCTTACCTGGGTAGCTGCATGCCCCGCAGGGCGCGGCCTACGCATGTGCGATGAGTTCCTGCCACGTCCGTCCGGTCCGCACGCTGGTCGGCTGCTCAGCGGTGATATCCGAGCCCGGCCGGGCGGCGTCGTCCCTGACCTTCACCAGGATCCAGCGCCGCTCCCCCGTAGAAGTCAGGGCAAAACCACCCGTCAGCTTGCTGCCATCGAGCCGCACCACCAGGTGGCCAGGATCGTCGCGCACGATCTCGGCGGGGCCTTCATCCCAGATGATCACCGCCCCGCTGCCGCGTGCGCGGCCGCTGCCGCCGCGTGGCCGGTCGTCAGCGACGGGCGGGCGGTCGTCAGCGCCGCGTGGGCGGTCGTCAGCGCCGCGCGGGCGGTCGTCGGCTGCGGGTGCGCGATCGTCGGCTGCGGGTACGCGATCGTCGGCTGCGGGTACGCGGTCGTCGCGGCCGTGCACGCCTTCGAAGTCACCTGCCGACAGGTCGTGGTCCTCGACTGGAACCGCAAGGCGGCGAACCGCCGGGTCCAGCGAAGGTCCCTTGGGCACTGCCCAGGAACGCAGGACGCCGCCCAGCTCGACGCGAAGGTCGTAGTGCAGGCGAGTCGCGTCGTGCAGCTGCACTACAAACCGTGACCTGGCCACAGCGCGAAGCTATCGCAGCCCGAATCGGCTTGGTGAGCGGTCCCGCTGCGACCTGCCTCGGAGACGGCAGCTCAGCGGGCGGCAGCCCGATCCTCGCCCATCTGCGCATGATGTACCAACCTGGCGTTGTGGTCGGGATTCGCTAAATAACGGACTGATCACGGCGCCCGCCGCTAGCATCAGGCGCCATGCGATCAATGGCTCGGGTCGGTCGGATGCTCGGAGCTCTAGGCGCGGGGTTCACGCTTGCTGCGTGCGGTGCGGTGCAGGCGTCCCAAGCCGCCCCGAAGGCCACGGTGGACCGGGCCATTCCCGCGGCCACGGCTTCATCGACAACGGCGGTCGCGGCCACGCCTGCGCGGTCCTCAGCAGCGGCCGCACCGGCGGTCCCCAGGCTGGCCAGTTACGGCAACCCGCATGGCACTGCCCCGGTGCCACCGGCAGGTGGCGCGGTCAATACCGCGCACCCCAACCACGTCATCGGGACCGGCACGCCCGCCAGTTGCACCTCCGCCGCAGTGGTCAGGGCGGTCGCGCAGGGCGGCATCATCACGTTCCGCTGTGGCCCGAACCCGGTGACGATCGCGATGACAGCCACGGCCAAGGTCGTAAACACGCACCGCCGCACGGTCCTCGACGGCGGCGGCAAGGTCACCCTCAGCGGCGCAGGCAAGCTGCGGATCCTGTACATGAACACCTGCGACCCTAAGCAGCACTACACCACCAGCGACTGCTGGGAGCAGCAGTGGCCGCAGCTCGTCGTCCAGAATCTCACGTTTGAGAACGCCTACTCGCCGGTCAAGCAGACGGCGACGTCCAGCTACGGCGGGGGTGCCATCTTCGACGAGGGCGGCCAGCTCAAGGTCGTCAACTCGGGGTTCATCAACGACAAGTGCTACGCCTACGGCCCCGACCTCGGCGGCGGTGCGATCCGCGCGCTCGGCATGTGGCAGGGCAGCCCGGTCTACATCACCAGGGACACATTCCGCGGCGGCCGGTGCTCCAATGGCGCTGCACTCAGCAGCATCGACGCCAAGTGGGACGTCTTCAACAGCTTCTTCGGCAATAACGACGCGATCGGCTGGGGCCAGAACCCGCAGCAGTCCGGCACCCCTGGTGGCGGCAGCGGCGGTGCCATCTACACCGACGGCAACAGTTACAGCGTGCTCATCGACGGCACGGTCATCCGGTACAACAACGCCCGTGAGGGCGGCGGCGCCGTCTTCTTCGTGGTCGACAACGGCGCCGGCACGCTGACGATCGAGAATTCGACGCTGCATCACAATCCGAGCGGCCAGTTCCAGAACGCGCCCGGCATCTTTGACAGCGTCGACGGGCACGACGTGCCGCCTGTCGTGATCCACTCAACGGTCAACTGAGGTACCCAGCTGCGCCTGGACAGCGGGCGGCGGCGTCAGCGCGGGCTGCGCGGCGACTTAGATCCGGCTGCTGCCGAGCGCCTCGGCGATCGCCCGGACCGCGTCCGTCGTCACCTTGAGCATCGGGCTCAGCGCCGTCGGCCAGGTGGACAGTTTGACGACGACGGTCTGACTCGGCACGTGCACGAATACGTTCTGGCCGTTAATGCCGGAGGCGTGGAAGAAGGGGACGGCGGGCTCGCGCACCCACCAGAAGTTCCGGTAGTGAGCCCCGGCCGGGAAGCCGGGCGCGTCACCGGCCGCGACGAACGCCCGCGGACCGTCTGTGGCGCCCGCGATGGTGTCGCGTATCCATTCCGCCGGCACGACGCCGCGTCGCCGGGCCGCGCGCCCATGGCCGCCGGTCGCGAAGAGCAGGCCGAACCTTCCCGCGTCACGTAGCGTCGCGCACACCCCGCCGTCGGCCATGACGTTGCCGTGGGCGTCGACGGTGATCTCCGCATCGAACTCGGCGCCCATGGGCTGCCACAGCAGCTGCGCGATGAGGTCGTGCAGGCGAGCTCCGCCCGCCTTCTCGAGCACCCAGCCAAGCACGTCCGTGAGGATCGACCGGTACCGGAACGGACCGCCGTGCTCGCCGTCGTTGTGCAGCGTGGCGTAGTAGGCCAGGGCATCGGCAGGCCGCGGATCACCTGCGTCGGGCCGCCACAGGTACACGCGCTCGTACGTCCGGACGTCAGACTCGAGGTTGTCGTAGGACTCGTCGAAATGCGTGCCGGCCCGCATGTCCAGCAGATGCTGGACGGTGGCGCCCTGGAACGACGTGCCAGCGAGCTCGGGCACGATCTTCTCGACCGGCGCGGACACCTCCAGCTGGCCGCGGCCGGCCAGGATCCCGGCGACCGCTCCGACGACCGACTTCGACACCGACATCAGCAAGTGCGGCGTATCAGGCGCCATGCCGTTGAAGTACTGCTCGGAGATGATCACGCCGCGATGCAGCACCAGGAACCCATCGGTGTACGTCTCGGCCAGCATCTCCGCGACGGTCAGGTCGCGGCCAGCTGACCGGAATGCCAGCCCGGAGATGTCCTGCTCGGCCCGCGCTAGCCGCAGCGGACGGCCCGGACCACGACTGATCCGCGCGGTCGGGATGAGCTCTCGGATGTGCTGGAACGCCCACCGGTTGAACGGCGGGTCCTGCCAGTTCCCGAGCGTTACCTGCGACGCCGCCGGGAATGGGGGCTCTCCGGTCATGAGCGCGCGATCATTACCCGACGGACCTGAGGACTCGGCCATTAGCATAATTTAGTGGACTCTGTGACAGATGGCGCGACCTCGCCGGGCGGCGCCGCCGTCACTGTCGTCCCCCACGCCCCGCGGCCCTCGGTCATCCCGCTGCGCAACCGCAAGGTGGACTGGATCCTGCTGGCGTTCTTCGCCGTCAACTTGTTCTTCATCACCTACTTCGTCGATATCGAGCAGCTGACCGTCGCCAACCCGTTCCATTTCAGCTATCCCGCCTGGCCTCCGCACGCGATCGTCGACATGGTCCACTCCTACGGCCAGAAGTACGATCCCCTGCTGATGGCCAGGCCCGCGTTCTGGCGTATGACGATCTGGATCGACGTGCTCTGGAACGGCCCGTTCTATGTCGCCGCCATCTACGCAATCAGTCGCGGTCGCGAGTGGATCCGAGTGCCCGCACTGATCTGGTCGGGCTCCATGAGCGCGGTCGTGGTGATCATCCTGGCCGAGGAGTACAACGGCATCCACGCCTCGCCGCACTTCCCTATCGTGCTGCTGCTCAACGTTCCCTGGCTCGCACTGCCGCTGGGCACGATCGTCCGTATGGCCCGCGAGCATCCGTTCACGCGGTCCGGCGCGTCCCCAGCCGGCGCTTCTCTGGCCGGCGCGTCCCCAGTCGGCGCGCCGACGGTCCCGGCGTCTCCGTTATCCGTAGCGGCTATGCGTATACCCGGCACCGCCGCCTTCGCCGCCCTCGCTGCCCGCTGGAGGTCCCGAATGAAAGCATCGACCAAGCCCGCGGCGAGCGACGAGCCGCCGCCACCCGAGACCTACGCGCGCCGCGAGGCCGAGCGAGTCTTCCGCTGGTATGCGCACAATGCCAGGGCCAGCAGGTACCGGTTCCAGATATCAGAGATGATCCTGCTCGCGGCCTCGGCGGCGGTGCCCGTAGCCGGACTCCTGACGCCGGGCGACGCGCGGCCGGCTGCGATCATCGGCGCTGGCGTCGTCGTCCTGACCGGATTCCGTTCGGTCTTCCACTTCTACGACAACTGGACAAGGTTCGCCGGCACCTGTGCCGTCATCAAGGCGGAGCTTCGGCTCTACGAGGCTGCCGTCGAACCGTATGACATTCCAGCCACGCGCGATGAGATCCTGCTACGGAAGATCAACTCAGCCGAGCTCACCGAAACGGGACGGTGGATGACGCTGCCCCCGCCTGGAACCACCCGAGGTACCGAGCAGGCCCGGTCAGCAGCCCAGTAGAGTCTCCGCACATGACTGAGGTAGACGAGCAAGGCCGTCCCGAGCCCCCTCTGGCGGCCGATGAGGCCGCTACGCTCGCGGGGTTCCTTGACTTCCAGCGCGCGACCCTCGCCTGGAAGTGCAGCGGTCTGGATGCATCTGGCCTTGCGGCGACAGCAGCGGCCTCGTCGATGACGCTCGGCGGGATGATCAAGCACCTCGCGCTCGTCGAAGACCACTGGTTCTGTTATACGTTCCGCAATCAGGACCTCCCACCGCCCTGGGACACGGTGGACTGGGACGCCGACCCGGACTGGGACTGGCACTCGGCCACCGAGGACTCGCCGGAGCAGCTCATGCGGCTCTGGAATGATGCCACCGCCCGGTCTCGCGCTGTGGTTCGCGAGACGCTGACGAGCGCCGGCCTGGATCAGCTAGCGGAGCGCGTCTGGTCCGACGGCCGGGCGCCGAGCTTGCGCTGGATCATGTGCCACATGATCGAGGAGTACGCGCGTCACAACGGCCACGCTGACCTCATTCGGGAGTCGATCGACGGCCTCACCGGCGAGTAGGCGCTGCGCACGCCGAATACCGGTTCCTCCGAGTGCCCGAGGGCAACTAGACAGTCTCAAGAACGGGCCGCACCTTGACCTGATCGGCCAGGCGGTGATGAGCGGGTCGGGCTGCCCAGGTCGGGCTTGGAAACATCCCCGAAAGTGCGAATCGCGTACGGTTACGCTGACGCCATGTCTTACCAGCCTCCGTTCGACTGGATGTCCTGGGACCTAAGCTCGCGGACCAAGGAGGATAAACCCCCGCCGTCGGTCCGGAATGCTGTAAGGCTCATGTACGCGGGAGCGGCCATCGAGGCCCTTCGGCTGATCTTGGCCCTCGCGGCCTTCCGCAGCCTGCTCCGGAGCGACCTCCCTGGCGTGTCCGCGGTACAACTGGCCGAGGCCGCCGGGGCGGGCTACATCGTCGTCGTCTTCCTGACTCGCATTGGCATGTGGCTGTGGATGGCCAGCAGGAGCAACGCTGGGAGGAGATGGGCACGTGTCGTCTCGACCGTGTGTTTGGTCATCGATTCCCTCGTCTTCGTTGAGGGCATCGCGCGGCTCGGCGTCGAGTGGCAGATCCTATTCCCGCTAGCGGTCTGGCTAGTCGGCGTCTGTGCGGTGACGCTGCTTTGGCAGCGAGAGTCGAGCGAGTTCTTCACTGCTCACTCCCGGCGCTATTAGCTGCCTGGTACGTCCGCGAGGACGCCGTCGCTCCTGATCTGCTATTCCTGCGCGTTCCGGAAACGAAGGCCGTGAAGAACCGCCTGCATCTGGACCTGCGGCCGAAGGATCAGGCCGCCGAGGTGGCCCGGCTCGGAGCCCTCGGCGCTCGCCCTGTAGACATCGGCCAGGGTGCCGAGCTCAGCTGGGTCGTCCTGGCCGACCCAGACGGCAATGAGTTCTGCGTCCTCCGCCCCCTCACTCCGGACGCGGCCGGCGCGTAGTCTTGGAAAATTGTCAGCAGCGGGCTGTCGATCTGAGTGCCGCGCCGCCGTTGGGTAACCGGAATGCTCCGCGGGCAAGCTAGCCCCGATAGTTACCGGAGGACCACATGAAGTACGCGCTGCTGATCTACGCGCCGCCCGGCGGGGCCGAGACCGCCAAGTCGGTCGAAGGCGTCTACGACAGCTGGCTCGACTACACGGTCGCGCTGCGGGAGTCGGGTGCCCTGCTAGGCGCTCAGCAGCTCGACCAGGTCGAGACCGCCACCACGGTCTCGCTTCAGGGCGGCGAGCGGCTGCTCACCGATGGCCCGTTCATGGAGACCAAGGAGCATCTCGGCGGCTTCTACCTCATCGACGTGCCCGATCTCGATACCGCGCTCGATTGGGCGGCCAAGATGCCCATCATGCGCTACGGCACCGTCGAGGTCCGGCCGGTCAGGGAAGGCCAGGCGTGGCAGGCGGGTCTGAGGTAGCAACGCCAGACTTCACGGCTTCGGCGCTTGAACGCGCCTATCGGCAGGAGTGGACGGCAGTCGTGGCGACGATCGCGCGACGACTCGGTGACCTGCAGGCAGCCGAGGACGCTGTCTCCGAGGCCTTCGTAGCCGCCGCCAGGACCTGGCCGCGCCAAGGCATACCGCCGAAACCCGGCGCCTGGCTGACGGTGACTGCCTGGCGCAAGGCGGTCGACCAGCTCCGGGCCCAGCAGCACGTGGCCGTGCACGGTCTGGGCGCAGCAGCCGTGACGGCTGTGGCGGCCGCGACCGCTGCGGCGGCCGCCAGCGCCAGTGCCGACGAGCCCGGCGCCGCCGTGGAGGAGGCCGCGATGGAGGATGACCGCCTCGGACTGATCTTCGCGTGCTGCCACCCAGCGCTGGCGCTTGAGGTGCGCGTGGCGCTGACGCTGCGTTATGTGGGCGGTCTGACAACTCGCGAGATCGCGGCGGCCTTCCTGACACCCGAGCCGACAGTGGCCCAGCGCCTCGTTCGCGCCAAGCGCAAGATCCGCGCCTCCGGGATCAGGTTCGAGATACCGCCGGAGGCCGCGCTCGCCAGCAGGCTAGCCGCCGTGCAGGCCGTCATCTACCTGGTGTTCAACGAGGGTTACGCGACGACCGGCGGCCAGGCGCTGGTCCGCATCGATCTGTGCGCCGAGGCCGTCTGGCTCGGCCGGGTCCTGCACCGGCTCGTTCCGAGGGACGCCGAGACCGCGGGGCTGCTCGCGCTCATGCTGCTGACGCACTCGCACGCGGCGGCGCGGGTCGACCAGCACGGCCGTGCCATGCTGCTCGCCGATCAGGACCGCAGTGCGTGGGACCAGGAGATGATCGCCGAGGGCACCGCGATACTGGACGCCGCGGTCGCGCAGCGCGCTCCAGGGCCTTACCAGATCCAGGCAGCGATTGCGGCCGTGCACGCGGCGGCACCGTCGTTCGTCCAGACCGACTGGCCGCAGATCGCGGCGCTGTATGGCGAGCTCTCCCGGCGTGCACCGTCACCGGTCATCGACGTGAACCGCGCCGTCGCGGTCGGGCTGGCCGACGGCCCGCTGGCCGGCCTGGCGGTACTCGAGCCGGTCCTGGCGTCGGGCAGGCTCGATGCCTACGGGCCGCTGCACGCCGCACACGCTGACCTACTGGACAAGGCCGGGCGGCCGGATGCCGCCGCGGCCGCCTGGGCTAAGGCAATCGAAACCACGGAGAACGGCCCGCTCCGCGACCAGCTCATCCACCGCGCTGCAGATCGGGCCGAAAGCTAACGCCCAGGCACGAGCGCGCCCGCAGAAACTCTTCAGCGCCTGTCGATATCGCGACTCGGCGGCCGTAGGGGTAGTGACTTCGGGTAGTCCGTCTGGCGCCGTCGGGTGCCGCTGCCCGGTCCCCGGAGGTGGGGAACATGCAGCTCACCGGAACCGCCGCCCCGGCTGCGGGCGGTCAGCGGAGCTGGGCCCTGGTGCTCACGTCAGTGGCCTTTTTCATGACCGCGCTCGACGCGCTGGTCGTCGTCACCGCGCTGCCGGCGATCCACGCCAGCCTGGGCGGCAGCGTCGCGACGCTGGAGTGGACGGTCAACGCGTACACGCTGCCGTTCGCTGCCGGCATCATCACCGCGGCCGCACTCGGCGACAGGCTCGGCCGCCGGCGAATGTACGTGACGGGGCTGCTCCTCTTCACGCTCGCCTCGGCCGCGTGCGCGCTCGCGCCGAGCGCAGGCGCGCTGATCACGGCCCGCGCGTTCCAGGGGCTGGGCGCGGCACTCGTGACACCACTGAGCCTGACCATCCTGGCGGCGGCGTTTCCGCCGGAACGCCGCGGCACAATCGTCGGCATCTGGGGCGCGATAGGCGGCCTCGCCGTCGCCGGCGGCCCGCTGGTCGGCGGCGCTGTCGTACAGGGCCTGGACTGGCACTGGATCTTCTGGATCAACGTGCCGATCGGCCTTGCGGCTGCCATCTTGTCGGCGACCCGGCTCCTGGAAAGCCGCGGCCAGGTTCGCAGGCTAGACATCGGCGGACTCCTGCTGGTGGCTGCGGGCGCCGTCGCGCTGGCCTGGGGTCTGGTCCGGACAACCGACGTGGGCTGGGGCAGCATGCAGGTGATTACCGCACTGTGCCTCGGTGCCGTGCTGATCGCCGCGTTCGTCGCCTGGGAGCGGCGCGTGGCGGCGCCGATGCTGCCGCTTCGCCTCTTGCGCATCCGCGCCTTCACTGCGGCTAACGCGACCGGGTTCATGAGCATGGCGGCGATTACTTCGGCCGCGTTCCTGATGTCTCAGTTCTTCCAGCTGGGGCTCGGCTACACACCGCTCGCTACCGGCCTGCGGTTCCTGCCGTGGACGGCGACGCCGCTGGTGATCGCCCCGATCGCCGGCCGACTCGCCGACCGGATCGGCGCCAGGCCGCTCATGGCGGCAGGCATGGCCATGCAAGCCATCGGCCTCGCCTGGGTCGCGATGGACATCACAGCCGGCGCGAGCTATGGCGAGCTCGTGCTGCCACTCGTCATCGCGGGAGTCGGCATCTCGATGGTGATCCCGACGACGCCGACGGCCGCTCTCGGCGCGGTGCCATCCGCCGACCTCGGCACGGCGTCGGGCGTGCTCAACACCCTCCAGCGATTTGGCACCGTCTTCGGCGTCGCGATCGTCGCCGCCGTCTTCACGGCCAGCGGCCACCTGGGCTCGGCCGCGGGGGTCGTCGCGGGCGTTAGGCCGGCGCTTGCCACATCGGCTTTGCTGTCTGTGCTAGGTGCGCTCGCGGCGCTCGCTGCCGGCCGGCCGCGCGGCGTCGGAGTCACCGACACCGTCCAAGCACCCGCGCTGGCGTCGGCAAGTGAGGCGACTCATCGATGAGTGGATTCTCGACAGCATTGGCCGGCAATGCTGATGGCAGCAGCGACGATCATCGGGCCGCGCGCCTTGAGCTGCTCGCCAAGGAGAAGGAGCTGAACCGCCTCCGCGACCAGCTGGCCGCCGAGCGCCGACAGCTGCCCTGGGTTCGACTAGAGAAGAGCTACGAGTTTGACGGCCCGGCCGGGCGCATCTCCATGGAGGAGGTGTTCGGGGATAGCAGCCAGCTCCTCATCTACCACTTCATGCTGGGACCCGGCTGGGTGGAGGGCTGCCCGAGCTGCTCGTTCTGGGCGGACAGTTTCGACGGCACTCAGGTGCACCTGGCTAGCCGAGATGCAGCCCTGGTGGCGGTATCGCGCGCGCCGTTCGCGGAGATCGAGGCGTACCGGCAGCGCATGGGCTGGTCGTTCCCGTGGGTGTCGTCGGAGCCCAGCGACTTCAACTTCGACTTCGGCGTCTCATCGACGCCGGAGCACCAGGCGGCCCGGAGCGAATATAATTTCCGCCACGTGGAAGAGCCGATGGAGGAATCGCCAGGCCTGAGTGTCTTTGCCAGGGACGAGGCGGGCCAGATATTCCACACTTATTCCACGTACAGCCGCGGGCTTGACCACATCAACAGCTCTTACCAGCTGCTCGATCTGACGCCCAAGGGGCGGGACGAGCAGGACCTGCCATGGACTATGGCCTGGCTGCGCCGGCACGACTCGTACTGAGCCCGCGGGCCCGGCGCCCGGCGCCGGGCGCAGGCACCGGGCAGCGGTCGGACGCCAGCGGTCAGCGGTCCGCGGTCAGCGGTCCGCGGTCAGCGGGACGACTCGGCGTCAAGCGCCGCCGTCAGCACCTCGGTGATCTGGTGCAACTCGGCCGCGGAGATGACGAACGGCGGCGAGATCTGCAGCGCGACCCCGCGCAGCAGACGAGTGATGACGCCGCGTCGCCGGGCTGCGGCCACGACGCGTGCGCCAAAGCCAGGATCGGCGTCCCTCGCTGCCTGGCTGAGCTCGACCGCGCCCAGCAGGCCCGCACCCGTGCGCACCTGGCCGACAAGCTCGTGGCCAGCAAGCGGAGCGAGCGCCGCTGCGAGCGCGGGTTCGAGCTCCCTGACCCGCTGCACAAGCTGCTCGCGCTCGATGATGTCGAGGTTGGCCAGGCCGACCGCACAGGCGGCGGGGTGAGCCGAGTAGGTGTAACCGTGCCGGAACACCTCGGTCGAGCCGGCCTGCCAGAACGGCTCGCAGACCCGCGGCCCCGCCACGACAGCTCCGAGCGGAAGGTAACCCGACGTCAGGCCCTTCGCGACGATCATCACGTCTGGCTCGAGCCCGTACCGGATGCTGCCGAACCACTCCCCGGTCCGGCCGAAACCCGTAATGACCTCGTCGGCGACGAACAGCACATCGTTGTCTCGGCAGATCCGCTGGACCTCGGTCAGGTAGCCGTCGGGCGGGAAGTACACGCCGCCGGCACCGATCACCGGCTCGCAAAAGAACGCGCCGATCCGGTCGGCACCGGCCTGCTCGAAGACCTTGGCCAGCGCTGATGGATCATCCCACGGCACGTGCTCGACTCGCGGCACTAGCTCACCGAACGGATCGCTGTTCGCCGGGATGCCGCCGAGCGAGGTTCCGTACGCGTTCATGCCGTGATAGGCGTGCGAGCGTGCCACGATGATCTGCTTGCCGGGCCGGCCGACGGCCCGCCAGTACGCGCGCGTGAGCTTGGCCGCGGTGTCGATGGCGTCCGAGCCGCCGCCGGGCGTGAAGAACACTTTCGCTTCCGTCATCGGCACGAGCGCGGCGACCCGCTCCGCCAGCGCCTCGGCCGGCTTACTGGAAAAGATCTCGAAGGCCTGAAAGCACGCGAGCTCGCGCATCTGAGCGGCGGCAGCGTCGGCGAGCTCAGCCCGCCCGTAACCCACGTTGCAGTACCAGAGGCTGGCGATGGCGTCCAGGTAGGAGCGGCCATCCGCGTCATAGACCGTCGAACCGTCGCCGCGGACGATCGTGACCGTGTGGCCAGCGACGGTAGCCATGTTGGCGAACGGATTCCACATGGCGGGCACTTGGGCCGCCCCGTCTGCTGACGACATTCGGGTTTTCCCTTCGGCAAGGCTCGCAGCTCAATCTATCGGCCCACCGCTGGTCGACGGCGGGCCGGTGCGCACAGTACCGGTCAGCACCAAACCCCTAATGCTGGGAACGGGGCCGACTTCCTGCTCCTCGTCTCCCGGATTCTTGTGGGTCTTACCTGATCAGGCGGCCTAACCGGCGGGACCGCGGCGGCGCACGTACTGGTCGCGCGCCGCCGACGGATGCTGACCAGTGATTGCGCACAGCGGCCCGCTGTGGGCCAGCGTTCAGCTCAGAACTGTGCCTTGAGCTCCTCGATCTCGCGCGCTTTCGCACGCAGCTCCTGGTAGGCAGGACGCTCCCGGATCCGGGTCAGCGCCCACCGCACCGCGTCCGCGCGATTGCTCGCGATGCCGGCCGTGATGAGCGTGTCCAATGTCTCCAGGTCCACGGGACCGAGCCGGGCCATGACCGGCGTCAGGTCGCCGCTGGCCAGGGCACGCGCCTCGAGTGAGCGGCCGGCCCACTTCATCTTGATGCCCGGCCCTCCTGCGTCCTCGCCGAAGCGGACCTCCAGGCTTCTGGCTTCTGGCAGTTTCGCCACGAGATCTTCCCGTAGCCGCTCAAGCTCCTGGCGAAATGCCCGGCCGAAGTCTTCCGCCACGCGCTCGCGCTCGGCGTTGTCGCCCTTGGCCGCGACGAAGATGCGGACCGCCAGCTCACCCGGCTCGATGACGGGTTCGTCGCCGTAATGCAGAACGACAACTCGCTCGATGCCGCCGCCTGGGAACCGGGCCTTGACCTCGGTCTCGACTAGCTGCTGTAGGTGATCAAGCGCTGCTTGTTCCACGATTCCCTCCCTGATTGCGCCTGTAATCAGGGTAACTTGGGTAACGGCCGCCACCAACAGATTTATTGTTCGCGCCTGGCCACACGTAGCGCGCGGACGGCGCTAGCGAACCTGCACCTGCTCGCGTGCGCTCATCGTCAGCTGGCGGTACAGCGTCGCGGTATCGGGATGCGGCTCCCCTCCTGGCGCGATGTCCTCGATCGCGTCCAGGCAGCGGCGCCAGGCTTCGGCGACACCAGCGAGATTCCCGGCAGCGTGCTCTGCCCGCATTACTGCACGCCACAGCTGCTCAGCGGACGTCTCGGCCATGAGACCCGCCCGAGCGGCCTTCGCGGCTGCGCGTGGGGAGCCGGTCGCGAGCTCGAATTCGGCCAATGTCTCGGCCGTATCGACGATCTCCGCCCGGACGGTCTCGGCCAGTGGAATGTCGATCCACCAGAAGTAGCTGCCTGTGAACGGCTGGCCGTTGATCAGCGAGATGGCTGCCCGAAGGTCGTCGGCACGGCCCAGCGCGACGAGCTCCCGGAACCGGGTCCAGTCGAGAGATGCATCCGGATGCAGGACGTACTGGCCGTTGCCGGCATGGACGATAAACTCCTGGCCGTCGCTAGCGAGCCCGAGCCGCCGCCTGGTCCTGGTAATGATCTGCCGGACCGCATCCGCGGGCTTGGGGTGGTCGGGGTCAGCGCCGAGCATGCTGCACAAAGCCGAGTTCGACAGCCCGGCCGGTGCGGCCAGCGCGAGCGCCAGAACGAGCTCAGCCTGCTTGGGCTGGAGCTGCTCGGCTGCGCCAGTGATCGTGAACGGCCCGAGGATCTTTACATCGAGCCGAGTCGGCGTCGCAGAGCCGAGCGGTGCGACATGCTCAGGCAGCCAGCTTTGCGGGGCTACGGGACCATGCTGCGCCGCCCAGTCAACCTCGGTCGCCCAGCTATGTACCGGCGCCGAGGAACTGTCAGTCGCCCAGCTTTGTTCGGGCGCCCAGCTGTGCGATGGCGCCGAGCCATTCCCGGCCGTCGGGTCGCCGGTCTCGTGTTCATCCGCCCATTGCTCGCTGTCAGCGCCGGGTGGCGGCCTCATGTCAGCAGCCTGCGGGATCCACGGCGGTGCGCCGTAAACGAGGTATGGCTCTTCATCCTGGCCAACGTCGTCGAGGTCAGCGGCCGACGCGAGCAACGAGCCGATCGCGTCATACTCGGCAGCCGACAGGACACGCGGCCGCACGGTGATCTGAAGCGGGACAACGTTGGCGACGATGCCATCTGGTAGTTCCGGGTCGGGTGCTAGCTGGAGGACGGTCGGCGCCATCCGGCCATCGGCTGATTCTGCGTCTCCGGCGACGAGCGCACCGAATCCGCCCGGACCGTCCTCGACGAGCTGGAGCAGGCGGGTCATCTGCTCGGCCGACGGCTCCGCGCGGCTGATGAGGATGGTCAGCCCCCAGTCCTCGTTGTCCGGCTCAGTGAGTCGCAGCTCGCGCACGTCCGCTGGCGCGCGCTCGGCGACTCGGTGCGCAACTGCGGCGCGCCGGGCCTCGAGCAGGTCGAGCGCTTCGTCGAGAGTCGTGCAGTGCTGGGCGCAGCCAAGGTCCACCAGCTCATCGCAGCCGACCAGGATGAGGTCGTACCAGCCACTCCACTGCCCGGTGGCCAGCTCGGTCGCGACCGTGGCGACCACGTGGTCGACTAGGTCCGGCGGGCCGTCACAGCCGGTGACCTGCATGGACTCAAGGTCCAGCAGCAGATAACCGGCGCTGGTCGCGCCCGCTGTGATCAGACCGGGCAGCAGGTGACAGGCGAGACCAGCCAGTCCGCGACGGTCGGCTGATCCGCCCCCGTCCGGCACCGTCACGATCGCCGGCAAGTCCAACTGCCAGCACATGCCCTGCCGACCGGGGCTGATCATGTAGGGGGCAGGCGGTGCGTCTGCCGCGGGCGCGGCCAGCAGCACCTCGAGCAAGTCGGGCGTGACGTGGAGGCCGACGACGTCAGGCAGCACCTGGCCGGCGCCGAGGATGCCAGCTTCCAGGCAAGCCAGGGCGTCGCGCAGGGTCTCAAGCGGCTCCGCGGGCGCGGCAGCGTGCAGCCGCTGCTCCGTCGCCAGGACGTCCGGATCGGCAGGCAGCGCTATCCGGCGGCCACGCCGACGTTCCTGGCGCTGCCGGTGGCGCAGCCGACCCAGGCTCATCAGCACCGCGCCGGCGAGCGCGCCGGTGACGAACACGGCAGCATCTGGCAGGTGAGAGCTGGTCGGGTCCGCGCTCTCGGATATCCGGTAGTCCGCCTGGTTGTCGACGCCCGTTCGAGCGGCCGTATTGCCGGTCAAGGTACCGCCGATCACGGTGCCGCCGACCGCAGTGACCCGAGGGGGTTTGGCGGGCCTGGGTAGCGCAGCCCCGTTCCCTTTCCGATGATGGACGGCTTCCTGATGCGCTTGGTGGTTACCCGCGGCCGGGTGGCGACGGCGGTAATGCGGACCCGCGGTCGCGTGCCCAAGGTGATGGCTGGCGGTGTCCGGCTGGGCGGGTGCGAGGGTCGAGCTGCCGGGCAGAAGCAGCTGCCAGCCTGGCTCGATGAGCGACGGATTCGTGAAGACCTGGCCATTGCCCATCTCGCGGCCGCGGTTAAGGCTGACGATCTCGGGATACCTGTCGCCGGCGCCGAGGTAACGCCGCGCGAGTGACCACAGGCAGTCGCCAGCCCGCACAGTAACCAGCCTGCTCGCGCTAGTGGCGTGCGCTGCGAGCGCGGTCGGCGGTGCCTCCGGTGCGCCCAGGTATCCGTCAGTCGGTGGCGCATCGGCTTGCTGACGCGAGGCCACGGTCACGATCTGAAGGGACTGGCTAGACGCACCAGGTTGATCCCCGGCGCCGTGCGCGCCAGCCTGGCTTGCGGCTGTAACCGAGGCAGACAGCGTCATGGCTGACGGGGTCGCGAACGCCAGCGCCGCGAGGGCGACGAGATGCGCGGCGGCGCCCTGCAAGCTGCCGAGACGCAGGCGTGGGGAGCGACGGCCGCGGATTGCCGCCTGAGTCTCCGCGAGGACGCACGCGGTGAATAGCAGCCAGGCCAGCCACGAGCACACGCGGATTGTCGCCAGCAATAGCGTCCCGTCGTCGCGGGTGGACAGGACTGTCTCGAGGTGCTGCCAGCCGGCTGAGGTGAGCCGGCAGCGGCGACCCGCCGAACCGGTACAGCACGACGGGCAAGCCGACGACCACCACTGCTAACGCGGCGAGGGCCGCCAGCCCGGTGAGCGCAGTGCGTACGCGAACGATCATGTCCCTCCCGTCACGCCCGTCACCAGCGACGCCGTCGCGGTGCCAGTACTGGTAAAGGAGTCCAGCCCGATCAGCGACAAGAACTTTGTCGGCTCGGTGACAGTCACGCTCACTCGGATGGCGCGCGCGCCGTCAGCCGACACGGTGAAGTGGTCATAACCGGCGCCGACGAGGTACTGGCGGGCCGCTCCGAGCGCCTGGCCCTGGTCCACGACGAACGAGCCCGACGCGTAGGCCCTCGACACGTTGACTATGCTGGCGCCAGCGCGCGCTGCTTCCTGGGCGACGGCCACGGCGTCCTCGTCCGCGGTGAGCTTGGCGCCGCCGTCGACCACGATCCCCGCCAGCGCCGCCAGCACGACGAACAGAACCACGAGCATGAGCGAGAGGCCGCCCCGTTCGGGATCACGGTCATGTGAAGTGCGGCGCTGCGAACCGCCGTCGTTGTCTGCCATGTCGCTGATAGTGCTTCGACGGGTGTGACATCTGAGTGACAGGCGCATGACAACTCACCGTGACCGGTAGATGTCGAGCGGACTAGCGAACGTGGCCTGGAGACGCGCGTGGCCGGGTAGGCCCGGCAGTGCCAGGTTTGCCAGGGGGACGGTGCAGCTGACCGTCGCGGTGACGGTCGCAGGCTGCCCGGGCAAGGTCGCGAACTGGCTGGTATCGATTACGACGACCGGGACGCAATCGAGACCGTCGGATTGCAGCGCGGCCTGCGCGCTCGCCTGTCCCGTAATCTTCGCGGCCGCCGGGGTGAGCGAGATCGACGCCTGCCGGGCAGCATCGCGGGCTGCGGCGTCCACGGCGCCCTGGGCAATCGTCGTACGGCCCGCGGCGATGACGAGGCCCAGCAGGCCGAGCATGACGGGCGCCAGGATGACCAGTTCCAGAGCAGCGTTGCCGTCGGCTCCGCGCCGCCGATCCGTGATGCGCAGGCGATCTGCGCCACGCCCGCGCGTCACGACTTGAACTCTTCCGCGGGTACCTGCACAGTCTCGGAAACGCTCACGACGAGCCCAGGGACAAAGCTGGGAACGCGGCCGGTCACCGTGATCGAGATCGTCGCGCCGGTGCTACCGTCAGTGGTCACCCGCGGCTCCTCGAGGTAGCCCTGACCCGCCTGGCTGGCGAACGCCAGCGCGGCGGCCGGCCCCGCAGCCCGGGAGGCATGCAGCGCACGCGCCGCGTCCGCGCCCTGCCGAGCCGCAGCCAGCGCAGCGTTCCTGGCTAGAAACCAGAACGAAGCCTGGATCAGCACCATCATGAACAGGAAGACGAATGGCAGGATCGCCACGTAACTGAGCGTCAGCGCGCCGCGATCGTCACGCCGCTGCCTGCGGCGTCCCTCGCACTGGGTCATGACTCAGTTCGGGATCAGCGACTCGAGCGCGCCGAGTTTGCCCGCGAGGAAGGTCGCGAGGGCGAGCGCGGCCGTGACCAGCACGATCGCGATTGCGACCCACTCCAGGCTGAGAGCTCCCGACTCTGGATCACCCGACTTCACGGCAGCAACGCGGGCGCGCACTTGTGTCATCAGGTAGTGCGCTGCGATCAGCCGCGGATCTGTCTGCATGATTGCACCTTCCTCACTGAAGCCAGGCGGCTAGCCGAACAGGCGGTAGAAGTCGGGGAAGATCAGTAGGACGAGGAAGCCTCCGGCTAGCAAGGCGATCGGGAGCGCCATCGTCGTGCTGCGCGCGCCCGCTTGGGCCTTCGTAGCGGCCAGCGCCTGGATCCGCATTGACTCGGCGCGCGCGCTGAGCGTCTCGAGGATCCTGGCTCCGTCCTGGCCGGCCACTCCCGCGATCTCGGCCAGGTCGCCGAGCTCGCTGATGTCGATCTCGTCCGCCAGCCGGGCCAGGCCGTCCCAGGGCGGCCGGCTCGCCTTGCGAGCCTGATCGAGCGCCGCGCTGATCCGCTCGAACGCCCAGCCGCCGCCGACCTCAGCTGCTCCCTCGAGTGCTTCCGTGGGCGCAGCTCCGGCGCCGCGCTCGAGCGCGACCAGGTCCAGATAGCTCGTCAGAGCGTGCCGGAAGTCGGCCCGCTTCTGCCTCGCGTGGACACGCGTCACGAGGTCGGGCAGGAAGAACATGACGCCAGCGAGCGCCAGAGTCCCGCCAACCGGGATCGTCCACGGCATCGTGTGGCCGCCCAGTTTGGCGAGCGCCGACAGTGACGGCCCGAGCGCGAGTCCGAGTGCGCCGTAACTGACCTTGCTGGCGAGCCACTCGGCTGGATCCTGGCCGAGCAGCCGCAGGTCGGTTAGGGGCACGGGCAGCCACGGCGCCGCGGCCCCAAGCTGGCGGCCGAGCCGGACCGGGAAGCGGCCCTGGTCATCGGCCCAGCCGACGGATGAATCGAGCCGATCGATCGCCGCCCGCAGGCTCGGGCCGGTCGGGATCAGCTCGCGGATGATCAGCCAGGAGCCAAGGCCAGCAAGCAGGCCAGCGACAACCAGCCAGGCGCTCACTGTCGCCGCCGCCTTCGGGCGGCCGCGTTTCTGGCGGCCTGAACGCCATGGCCCCGTCGACCACTGGACCGCGCACGGTGGCTCTTAAGCCGAGTGCGCGGCGTGGTAGGCGCGACTGTATTCGCCTCGTCGGGTGCCAGGAATCTGCCAGGAGCCGGCACCGACCCCAGATGATGAAGCCAGCCGAGCCCGCCTGCGTACAAGGCGACGACCAGCGCCATCACGACCTGGCCCGGCAACGTCCCGAATGGCGCTGAATACGACGTGTTCAGCATCGCGAAGACGGTGAAGCCGAGCACGAAGAATGTCAGCCACTTCACCGTCGTGCGGTGCTGGGCCCGGTCGGCCTCGATTTCCCGGCGCGTTGCGACGTCTCGGGCGAGCATCGCGGCGAGCGAGCTGAGCACGTCGCGAACGGCACCGCCGCGACGGCCGGTCGCGATGATGAGCGCGGCAGCGATGCGGTCACCGGCCGGGTCGCCGACATCTACCGCGAACGCACGCAACGTTGCCTCAGTGCCGACCCTAGACGCCAGGCGACGACGGAGCGCCGCGACGGCAGGCGCGATCGCTCGCGGTGCCTGCCGAGCCGACGCTTCCAGCGCATCTTCGAGGCCCCGGCTGGCCATCAGCATGTCGGATAGTCGGCGAGTCCACTGCTCCAGGCCCTCCAGCACCGCCGCGCGGCGCTGGGCGACGCGACTCGAGGTAAGCCGTGGCAAGTACAGGACGCCCAGGACGGCTGCGATCACCCCGACCGGCCACCGGGTAATCGCCAGTGTGACGAGGCCGGCCGCGAAGGCGATCAGTATCCGCTGACGCCCCTTCTTGCTGACTGCTAAACGCCGGCGGGGCGGCGAGCCAGGCAGCGGGACGGTACGGGTCAGCTCGAGCACGAGGAGAGCGAGGCCGCCGATTGCCAGGCCGCCGGCCAGGCCAGCGAGCGCGGTCAGCGGGACCACATCCCTGGCGGCCGGCGCATCAGGAACCGGTGCTGGTCGAGCATTTCGGCGTCGAAGCCGACGGCACTGAGTCGGCTGAGCAGACCCGCCGACGGCGTATGGGCGGCCATCGCGCGGCCCGTCTGCGGGTCGGGCAGGAACAGCCGGTTGACCGCGGGCCGCTCCGTGTCACCGGGAGGCATGACCTCGAGGATCTCCGACACGAAGCGGACCGTCCGGGTGCCGTCGAAACCGCGTCGCAGATGCACGATGAGATCGACTGCCATGCCGACGAGAATGTGAATGGCGCGCTCAGCCAGAGCAAGTCCGCCACGCAAGCCGAGGATCAGGATGCGGTCGAAGGCCTCGGCCGGAGAGTTCGCGTGCAGCGTGCACATCGAGCCATCCTGGCCGGAGTTCATGGCCTCGAGCATCGGCATGATTTCGTCACGCCTGACCTCGCCGACCAGTATCCGGCGCGGGTTGTGGCGCAGCGCGTGCGCGATCAGGTCGTGCAGGCTGATGGCGCCGGCGCCCTCGGAGTTCGCCTCCCGTGCTTCGAACGCGATCACGTCCGCGTGCTGGACGAGCTCATGCAGGTAGAGCTCGTACTCGCTCTCGAGGGTCGCCACGCGCTCTCCTGGCGGGATCTCGCTGGCGAGCGCGCGCAGCATGGTGGTCTTTCCGCAGCTGACTCCTCCAGTGACGATGATGTTGCAGCGGCTCTTCACCGCGGCAGCCAGGAACGCCGCCAGCGTGGCGTCGATGGTGCCAAGGTGAGTGAGCGTCGCCAGCGTGGCGTCCAGCTGGCCGTGCCGGCGCAGCGACACGCACGGCCGCGGCGTCACTGACATCGTCGCGGTCAGTCTGGCGCTGCCGGCCAGAGCCACGTTCACCAGCGGGGCGGCCGCCGAGAAGTCACGCGCAGTCTGACCGCCGCGAGTTGCCCACGTCCTGATCATCGAGATCAGTGCGTCATCGGTCGCGGCGACCGGCGGCCCCGCGACGCGCTCACCGCTGGCATAGGTGATCCAGACCTGATCGCAGCCGTTGATGTCGACGTTCTCGACCTGGGGATCGCGCAGGTAGGCCGTGACCGGACCCAGTTCGTAGCGCTGATCGTGTACGGCCCTGGCCAGCTCGTCGATGGCGCTGCCGGCGGAGGCAGGCAGCAGTCCGGCGCGGACCTGCCGCTCCAGCCAGCGCCGCGCGGTCTCCCGGATCACCGGCATGACGTCGGCTGCGGTGGCGCCGTCCTCGAGCCGAGTGCCGACCAGCGCCGTGATCTCGGCGACTCCGCCGAGGAGCCGCGGATCGCTCAGTCCCGCGCCGGGCGGATCAGGCAGGCCGCGATCGTCGTTATCGGCGTGCTCGTCGCCGTGATCCGGGTTCCGGCTGCGGCCACGGCTGGCATCCGGCCAGGTGCTCCGGCGGGGCTGGCGGCCATTGCAGCGTCACCGTCGGCCTCCGTCCTGCTGCCGGACTCGCCAGGTCATCTCGCTCCCCAAGGCTCCAGCCAGCCCGGTACGCAGCGACCAGGAGCTGCGTGAATCCGAACCGGCGTTCCGCACCCTATGAGCCGGTTGTGAGCACCATGTAAGCGCGCCGTTAGCGCGCTCAGATCATCCGGGCACTAGTGCCAGCCCCGTGCTCGATCGTTCTGCGATCAGGAGCAGCCCGAGCCGG
>CAWKKA010000012.1:0-46721 GCA_963850105.1 uncultured Actinomycetota bacterium | reverse complement strand
CCGTTAGGGTAGGTCGTTTCACGGGCTGGAAAGTTGGCGAAACGCTGCTTGCTTCTGTCGACGGCGGGTCACCCAGGGCCGCCGCAGCGTCGGGCCGCCATGCCAAGGTCCGCGACCGCGCTGGGCGAGCGCCACTACGAGGTCGGCATCCGGTACGCCGGGTGACGTCTGAGGCGACGCCCTGAAGTCCTCCGCGGCCGCGCAGACATTGGCTGCTCCGACCAGCCGGAACGGCCGGTCTTTCTGGCCCTGCGCCACAGATTCCGCCAGCGTCTTATCGATGTTCGATCGGCTCGCGATAATTGGCCGACGGCGCCAGGGTCGAATAAGAGCAATCGGGCGCAGCCGCGAATGGGCAATCCGGCAGAAGCACGACCAAAGCCTCCGCGCCACACCGCTCTGCCGCAGGGGCTGGTGTCACACTATTGGCATGGTTCCGCACGACGTCGCGGAGTTCAGGATCCTTGGGCCGCTTGAGGTGCTGGCGGGTTCAAGGCGGCTGGAACTGGGCGGCAGCAGGCAGCAGATCGTGCTGGCGATGCTGCTGCTGAACGCCAACGGCGTCGTTAGCGTGGGCCGGCTGGAGAAGGCGGTCTACGGCGGGGATCTGCCGCCGACGGCACGCACGCAGGCGATGATCGCCGTTTCTGCGCTGCGGCGGCTGCTGGCCGCGAACGGTGATGACACGGCTATTTCCTCGCGCACGCAAGGATATGTCCTGGAGATCGGGGACCAGCGGCTCGACTCGCAGCGGTTCGCGACGCTGGTGGCCGCGGCCCAAGCGGCCCGCGAGGCCGGTGATCTCGGTATAGCGGTGGCGAATTACCGTGCGGCGTTGCGCCTGTGGCGCGGCCCGGCGTTGGACGGGATCGACAGCCTGCTGGTACGCGCCGCGGCGACCCAGCTGGACGAGCAGCGTATGGCGGCTATCGAGGACCGGCTGGAGCTTGAGCTGGGGCTCGCCCGGCATCGCGAGCTGATCGGCGAGCTGGTCGCGCTCGTGGCAGAGTTTCCGCTGCGGGACCGGCTGCATGGCCAGCTGATGCTGGCACTGCACCGTTCCGGCCGGACGGCCGAGGCGCTGCAGGCCTATCAGCACGTCCGCCGGATGATGATCGACGAGCTGGGCATCGAGCCGGGCGGTGAGCTGCAGCGGTTGCAGCACGCCATCCTCGCCTCCGATCCGGCGCTGGACCTGCCCGCCGGACCGGTGAGCGTTCCGTCTGTGACGCGGCCGGCGCTGAAGCTGCTGCCGGCGGATATCGCTGACTTCACCGGCAGAACCGAGCAGGTCAGCCAGATCCGCCAGCAGCTCACCGCCGCGGCGGCGCGCAACGCACGGCTGGCGGTGCCGGTGGTGGTGATAAGCGGGCAGGGCGGGGTCGGGAAGACCAGCCTGGCCGTGCACGCCGCGCATGCGCTGGCTGCGCAGTTTGAGGACGGGCAGTTGTTCGTCGACCTGCACGGCGCCGGCACGCGGCCCGCCGACCCGGCGCAAGTACTGGAGCGGTTCCTGCGAGCCCTCGGCGTGCCCAGCCCGCAGATACCCGAAGACCTGGACGAGCGTGCCGAGGCCTACCGCAACCTGCTGGCTGACCGGCGGGTGCTGGTGGTGCTCGACAACGCGGCGAGCGAGACCCAGGTCCTGCCGCTGCTGCCCGGCAGCGGGTCCGCGGCGGTGCTGGTCACCAGCCGCGGCACACTGGCGGGGCTGGCCGGCGCGACCCGCATCCCGCTGGACGTGTTCGACGCCCGGCAGTCAGTGGAACTGCTGGGCCGCATCGTCGGGGAGAGCCGCACACACGCACAGCCGGAGGCCGCGGCGATGGTCATCGGGCAGTGCGGCCACCTGCCCCTGGCGCTGCGGATCGCTGGCGGACGGCTTGCCGTGCGACCGCACTGGGATGTCGAGCACCTCGCCGAGCGGCTCGCCGACCAGGCCCGCCGGCTCGATGAGCTGGAGCTGGGCGAGCTGGGGGTCCGGGCCAGTATCTCGCTCAGCTACTACGCGGCCAGCGACGCGGCGAGACGGCTGCTGCGCCGCCTGGCGTTGCTGGAAGTGCCGGTCTTCTCCGGCTGGATGACCGCGGCGCTGCTGGATCAGCAGCCCGCCGACGCGGACGACGTGCTCGACGAGCTTGTGAGTGCCCGGCTGATCGAGCCCGTCGGCACCGCGCGGGGGGCGCATAGCCAGTACCGGTTTCACGACCTGATCCGGTTGTTCGCCCGCGAACGGCTGGCCGCCGAGGAGCCGGCCGACGAGCAGCGCGCGGCGCTGGAGCGCGCGCTCGGATACCTGCTCTTCCTCAGCGAGGAGGCCCGGCACCGCTACCTCGGCGGCAGCTATGTGCGACTAGACCCGAACGCGCTGCGCTGGTCGCCGCCAAGCCCGCTGAGCGAGTTGCTGGTGAGCGATCCCAAGGCGTGGTTTGAGGACGAGAGAGCGTCGCTGGTCGCGGGCGTGCGGCAGGCCGCGGAAGCCGGTCTGATCGAGCTGTGCTGGAGCCTGGCGGCAACCGCCGACGCGCTCTCTGTGTCCCGGAGCTACCTTGACGACTGGCAGCTGTGCTGCGACACGGGTCTTGAGGCGGCCCGCCAGGCCGGACATGTCCGCGGTGAGGCGGCAATGCTGTTGCACCGAGGGACCATCGCCCACTTCCGGGGGCAGCTCGCGGCGGCTTGCCGCGATACCGAGGCGGCGGCGAGGCTGTTCCATGACCGGGGCGACGACCACAGTTTTGCTCTGGCGATCGGCTACACCGCGATTATCGACCGAGCCGCCGGGCGCCTCGATGCGGCTGCTGCAGGTTTCGAGCAGGCGCTGGCCATACTCCGCGGGACCCAGGACTGGCCGACGGTCGCGTTCGTGCTGTACCTCCTCGCGAGGGTCAGGCTGGATTCAGGTGATCCTGGCTCGGCACACGAGCTGCTGACCGAGGCGCTGCAACTCGCACAGGCTGGGCTGACGGGGCGAGCTGCGGTGCAGGTGCTGCTCGGTCTGGGTGAGATTCAGCTCGAGACGGGGCAACTGGCCGAGGCGACCGACTCGTACGGTCAGGCGCTGACGAAGGTTCGTGTCCTTGGCGATCGGGTCGGCGAGGCCAACATTCTGCGCGGCGCGGGACTTGCGGCACTGCGGCAAGGTCAGCACGCTAGTGCTCGCGGCGCACTGGAGGACGCGCTCGAGCTCGCCGACAGGGGCGGCGTCCCCTTCGTTGCCGCCTCGACCCGGCTCGGGCTGAGCGAACTCGCGCTCGCCAGCGGCGACGCTCGACGGGCCGTCGAATATGCCAGCAGCGCAGCTGAAGCGTTCCGCCACCTGGGAATGTCACTCGAGCAGGCCCGCGCACTCACCCTGCTGAGTCACGCCTGCACGGCTGCGGGCGATCCAGCGGCAGCGGAATCCGCGTCGGCAAAGGCGATCGCCCTCCGGGCCGGGCAACCCCGCGTCTGCCAACGTAGAAGGCTGAGCAATCTCGTGGCGGCCAAGCCCGCCGAGACAGCGAGGTTACGGCGGCCCGCAAACTGATGGACGAGCAGGCAAAACACGCGAGATCCTCGACCGGTCCACCTCGGCCGAATCGGGCGGCTCATAACGACCATTCTGGTGCGGCCAGGAGCACTGCTTTCCTCATGCGGACCTCCGATCATATCGGCGGCTCGGCGCGCGGTTATCAAGACCACTTCGCCCGGTTGGTGGTCCGAGAACGGCTGAGCACGCAGTCAGCGCCCGCATGCTTATGCAATGCCAGCGCCGAGAATGAACGCCCGGATCTGCCGCCGTCAGGTTGGCTGTTCGGCTAGGACGATTTTTGTATAGGTCCAAATCGCGACATCCATTGGCTTACATCCTGCCCGGCCCCTGGTACCTGGACTGGCTCACCTCGTTCATCGTGCTCGCCCTGATGTTCATTTACGGCATGTGGGTCGCGCTGGTCTACCGGCGCTGGAACGTGCTCGGCCTGCTCGCCTTCGCTGCCGCCCAGGCCACCGTGGTGGTCGCCGGGGTGATCGCCGCAAGCCGGGCAGGCGCATGGCCGGCCATCGGCCGCTTCTTCACCCCCTCAGCGCGGCCGGGCTCACCGGGCTGCTCGCCGCCCTCGTCATGATCCTGCTCGCCGGCGGATACGCCACCATCCGCGGCGTCACCGTATGACCTGGCCCAGGCGAGTCAACCGGCTAGACGGACAGGAGGCGCCCAGGCCATGGACCTATCCGGGTGGAAGTCAGCGATTTGCTCGTGCCTGCTGGTTGGCCCTGGACTGGCCGTCGGTGGCCACTATCGCCACGCGATGCCGGGCGGATAACCCGCTCGGCGACCGTTAGCCGCATGGGCAGGCCACGAGTCGCGGATTTCAGCCCTCTCGCCCGGGAGTGCCAGCTCACGGGCGAGGGCCACCACAACGACATAGCCGCACAGACAACCCTAGGAAGGTCACCATGCGACAGTCGCTCACTTCAGTATCGCCGGAAACCAGAACCGATCAGCCTGGCTGGCAGACAACAGAAGGAGACATGGCTCGATACGGCGCCCGGGCCGACAGGGCGTTGACTGCAGGCGCGCACGCCTCGGGGGTGGCCAAGGCCCGTCGGGAGTCCCGGGCACAGGCACAAGGAGGGAGCCTGGCTGCGGGATCGCGGGCGGAGGCTGCGAGCATGTCCGCTGTTGAGATCTCGCATCTGCGTAAGACTTATGGTCCGCAGGTCGCTGTCGACGACGTGTCGTTCTCGGTCGCTGAGGGCGAGATCTTCGGAATCCTCGGCCCGAACGGAGCCGGGAAGACCACCACGGTCGAATGCACCATCGGCCTCCGGGTCCCGGACTCGGGGACGATCCGGCTGATGGGCATCGATCCGCAGGCAGATAAGGCCCGGATCCACCAGATCACCGGAGTGCAACTGCTGTCGGGCGCCTTTCCGGCCAAGCTCAGGGTCGGCGAGATCATCGACATGTACCGGTCCTTCTATCGCCATCCGGCCGACGTGGGCGAACTGGCCGGGGCGCTCGGGCTCGCTGACAAGCGCAAGTCCTACTACCGATCCCTGTCCGGCGGCCAGCAGCAGCGGTTGTCGGTGGTGCTGGCGCTCATCGGCGCGCCCAAGATCGCTGTCCTGGACGAAATGACAACCGGACTCGACCCGCAGGCCCGCCGGGACGCCTGGGAACTCATCGAGCACGTCCGTGACCGCGGAACGACCGTCCTGCTGGTCACCCATTTCATGGAAGAAGCCGAGCGACTGTGCGACAGGGTAGCGCTCATCGACTCCGGGCGCATCGTCGCGCTCGACACTCCGGCGGGCCTGGCTGCGCGGGCCGCGGGCGCGAAGACCGTCCGGTTCCTGCCGTCGGCCGCGTTCGACGAGAGCCTGCTCACCGGCCTGCCGGAGGTGACCGCGATCGAGCACGACGGCCACCACATCGTCGTCACCGGTACCGGTGACCTCGCCACCGCCGTGATCGTCGCGATGCACGCGGCGGGCGTCGACGCGCAGGACGTGCGGATCGACGCATCGACCCTGGAGGACGCCTTCGTGCGACTCACCGGAAGGCACCTGCATGAAGCAGAAGAAGGAGGACAGTCATGACCATTCTCACGCTGACCCGGCCGCGAGCGCCGCGCGCCGCGTTCGGCAACATGGTGCTCAACGAGGCCAGGCTAGCCTGGCGGCAGCCGGCCGGGATGATCGCCGGCGCCGGGATCGCCTTGCTGCTTCTGGTCATCTTCGGCGAGATCCCAGTATTCAGGCAGCCTTCGGCCAGTCTCGGCGGCTACTCGGCGTTCGACATCTACATCCCGATCCTCATGTGCTTCTCGATCGCCATCATCGCGTTCACCTACCTTCCCGGGCCGCTGGTCTCCTACCGTGAGCTTGGCATCCTGCGCCGCCTGTCGACCACGCCGGTGCCCGCGTACTGGGTGCTGGCCGCGCAGATTGCCGTCCAGGCCTGCCTGATGACGGTCACCCTGGCACTGCTGGTCACCGTCAGCATCGTGTTCTTCGGGATCAGCGCCCCCGCGAGCCCCGCTGCGATGGTGCTGGCGATCGCGCTCTGCATGGCCGCGCTGTTCGCGATCGGGCTGGCGATCGCGGCCCTGGCCCGGACCTCAGGGGCCGCCCGCGGTCTCATGGCGGCGGCGCTCTACCCGATGATGTTCTTCTCCGGGCTGTACTACCCGGTACAGCTGATGCCGGCCGTGATCCAGGACATCAGCAACTACACCCCGCTCGCCGCGGCCGTGCAGGCCATCGGTGACTCATGGGTGGGCCAGTTCCCTCCCGCGCAGCCGCTGCTAGTCCTCGTCGGATACGCCCTGGTATTCGGCTACCTCGCCAAGCGCTACTTCCGCTGGGAATAGCAAGCCTTCCGATGGGAGTAAAGCAGAGCATGCCTGCCGTTATTGTCCCGCGGCCGGTCTGCGGGGTCGTCAAGGCGCAGGTGACGGTCACCCGCGCGACGGGCAGACCGAGCTGCGGATCAGCCCCCGCGGGGTCACCTGGGACCTGGTCTTCAACCCTCAGCCTCGCACGCAAAATCCGCGGGGTGCTGGCGAGCTCGCAGCTGCCGGTGCCGGATTAGCCTTCGGCGTCGGGATGGTCAGACGACGCCGGCAGGAGCGAGCTCCCTCGCGGAGTCGCACCTCAACCCGCGGGTCAGCAACCGGTCTAGCTCCAGCTCGAAGCCGCCGCGCGGAGGCGCGCTGGCCAGGCTATCCAGGTGCCGACGGAACCGATCGGGGCGGACGCCGAGCAGGTCCAGCACTCGGCGCAGCACAGTCGGGTCGGTTTCGCGCTGTTCGGGGGTGCGCGCCGGGCGCTGGATGCGCTACGCCATCACGACATTGCGGCGCCGAAGGCTCTCAAGCCTCTGATTCTATGATGCCTCAGCAGTCGCATCTTTGATGCTATCCTTGATTCATGCGCACCACCATCCGACTTGACGACGACGTGGCAGCCGCTGCGCAGCGCCTCAGCCGCGAGGCACACATTGGCCTCGGCGAAGCCGTCAACAGGCTCGTTCGCGCCGGGCTGCGACCGGGCCGGTCAAGGCGGCGAACCTTCCAGCAGCGCACCGCCGAACTGGGGCTGCGCGTCGACGTGTCAAATGTGGCGGATGCGCTCGAACTGCTTGACGGCGCAGAGCATCCGTAGATGATCGTCGATGCGAACGTGCTGCTGTACGCGGTGGACTCCAGCAGCCCTTTCCACCAGTCTGCCAAGGACTGGCTGGAGAGTTCTCTGAACGAGCAGGCCCGTGTCGGGCTGCCGTGGGCATCGTTGCTGGCGTTCCAGCGCATCTCGACCCACCCGCGTGCGTCGATCAGCCCGCTCAGCCCGAGCCAGGCCTGGTCCTTCGTGGCCGACTGGCTCGATGCCGATGCGACCTGGGTCCCGGTTCCTGGCGAAGGGCATGCGGAGATCCTTCGTAACCTGATTGTCGCGGGCGACCTGCGAGGCAATCTGGTGACTGATGCTCACCTGGCGGCGCTTGCGATCGAGCACGGAGTAGGGGTCTGCTCAACGGACTCTGACTTCGCGAGATTCCCGCAGATCAACTGGCTGAACCCGCTCCATTAGCAGACGACCAGGTAGCGAATGCAAGCGACCTGCGGCCGATTCTGGTGCTGAGTTGGTGCTGACAAACGGCCGTGCGACGGGCCGTCTACCTGCGGAAACTGCCGGTACCTCCACGAGCTTCACGATTTTTGAGGGAACGAGCGAGATTCAGCGCATGATCATCGGTAGGGCCGTCACCGGGCTTGACGTGCGGTAATAACCGCAGGTCATGGCGCTGGTGCGGATCTTGAAAGGGCCCGTGAACTCGGGTTTCTGGCGGTTGGCCGTTTGCCCGTTATTCCTGGTTGGTTCCCGTCAGTTCCCGATAGTCGCTGATATCCCTGCGGGGGACGCCGCGCTGGCGTGAAAATCGGGGTGGGCTGCCCGCCGACGCCGTTGGCACCTTGGGACTTGAGCCCGCCCGATAGTCTGGCGCCGGGGCCTTGACCTTGATGGGTCGCGCATTGTTGCTTCGAGCACGCTGGTTAGATTCTCGGCTTCCCGACCGAGGCCCCCGGGCATTCCTCGGTGATTCCTGCCTGGTGCGAGGAGATGGTCGCGGTGATGAGGGAACCGCAGGAGATCGAGGACGAGGAATACGAGCAGGTCCTGGCTCGGGTACTGCCGTTGATGTGGCGGAGGCGTCGGGGATGGTGTGCACGCGAGTGCCGCATGAGTCGCGGCCCGGGAAGCGGCGGACCCGCGTGTGGGAGGTGAGTGCCACCACTAACGCGGTCCTGGAGCTGGCCGGCCATCTGGCGCGCGAGGGGATCGAGAAGGTCACCCTCGAGGCGACATCTGATTACTGGCGGGTCTGGTTCTACCTGCTGGAAGCGGCGGGTCTGGATGTGCAGCTGGCCAACGCCCGGGACGTGAAGAACGCGCCGGGCCGCCCGAAGACCGACAAGCTTGATGCGGTCTGGCTGGCGAAGCTGACCGAGCGGGGCATGCTGCGGCCCAGCTTCGTCCCGCCGGCGGAGATCCGGCAGCTGCGGGACTACACCCGGCTGCGCCTGGACCTGACCCGCGACCGCACCCGGCACTGGCAGCGGCTGGAGAAGCTGCTGGAAGACGCGCTTATCAAGATGTCAGCGGTGGCCAGCACGCTGACCACCGCCTCGGCCCGGGACATGATCGAGGCGCTATCACGGGGTTTCGCGACCACCAGTCGCCGAGCTGGCCCGGGGCCGGATGCGCGCCAAGCACGCCGCCCTGGTCGAGGCGCTCACTGGCCGTTTCGACGACCACCACGCCGAGCTGGCCCGGATGCTGCTTGACCAGATCGACGGCCTCACCGCTCAGGTCGACAAGCTCACCGCCCGCATCGCGGAACTGATCGCGGCGATCCCCGGCGCCCGCGGCGTCGATGCTGACGGAACCACCGGCCCGGGTGCCGGCCTCGAGCCAGATGCCGCTGTGCTGCCCGCCGTTTCGCGCCTGGATGACATTCCCGGGATCAGCCTGCAGACCGCGCAGGTGATCATCGCCGAGATCGGCCTGGATATGCGCAGGTTCCCCACCGCCGGGCATCTGGTGTCCTGGGCGAAGCTGACACCGCGCACCATCCAGTCCGGGCCACGCAGCCAGGCCGGCAAGACCGGCAAGGGCAACCCGTATCTCAAGGGCGCCCTCGGCGAGGCCGCCGCAGCGGCCGCCCGGACCGACACCTTCCTGGGCGAGCGCTACCGGCGCATGGTGAAACGCCGCGGCAAGCTCAGGGCCCTGGTCGCGGTCGCCCGGACCATCCTCGTAATCACCTGGCATCTGCTCTCCGACCCTGCCGCCCGTTACCACGACCTGGGCGCCGGCTACTACGCCAGCCGGATCGACACCGATAAGAAGACCCGCAACCACATCCGCCAGCTGGAAGCACTCGGCTTCACTGTCACCCTCGCTCCGGCCGCCTGAACAAGCCGACCGGCAGTAAACGTACCGACGATCACCGCCTCCGGTTCGCTGCCGCGTGCCGGCTAGGTAGCTGATTTTCTGGTTAGCGTGCTGAGTTGGTGCTGACCCCTAACGGTCAGTTAGCTTCTGATGTCCCTGGCGGGACGCCCGTTCCGGGGTGAAAATCGGGGTGGCTGTCCGCCGACGCCGAGCGCCTATGGTCGCTGGAGGCCGTCAGTTAGCTGGGTGCCGGGAGCCGCCGCTTCGGGACCTTCTTTGTTGCCTTGAGCACGCGGATTAGATTCTGCTGTCCCCTGTGCGGTTCCTGCGGGCAGCCGCCCTTGGCCGGGATGTGCGGGAGGTGGTGGCGGGTGCTGCAGGAGACAGACGAGCGTGAGGAGATTATCGAGCGGGTCGCGGCGCTGGATATCGGCAAGGCCGAGGTGACGTGCTGCGCGCGGATCCCCGGTCAGGCCAGGCCGGGCCGGCGGCTGCAGGAGGTGACGACCTGGCCGACGATGACGCGGTCGCTGCTGGCGTTAGCGGCCCGGCTGGCCGGGCTAGGCGTGAGCCGGGTGGTGATGGAAGCAACCTCCGACTACTGGAAGCCGGTGTTCTGGGTGCTGGAGGCGCACGGGTTCGACACCTGGCTGGTCAACGCCCGGGACGTGAGGCACCTGCCGGGCCGTCCGAAGACCGACCGGCTGGACGCGGTGTGGCTGTGCAAGGTCGCCGAGCGGCAGATGATCCGGCCCAGTTTCGTGCCCCCGCCCCCGATCCGCCGGCTGCGGGATGTCACCCGGTACCGGATCGACCTGGTCACCGCCCGGACCGCGGAGAAGCAGCGGGCCGAGAAGCTGCTGGAAGACGCCGGCATCAAGCTGTCGGTGGTGGCCAGCGACATCTTCGGGGTGTCCGGCCGGGCCATGCTGGCCGCGCTGATCGCCGGCGAACGGGACCCCCAGGCGCTGGCGCAGCTGGCCCGCACACGGATGCGGGCCAAGATCAGCGCGCTGGAAGAGGCGTTCACCGGCCACTTCACCGATCATCACGCGTTCCTGCTTGCCAAGATGGTCACCCGGGTCGACGGCCTGGACGCCGACATCGGCGAGCTCGACGAGCGGATCGAGGAGATGATCGCCCCTTTCGCCGAGGCGGCGGCGCGGCTGGATGAGATCCCCGGCGTCGGCCGCGTCGCCGCCGCGGTCATCATCGCCGAGATTGGCACCGACATGAGCCGGTTCCCCACCGCCGGGCACCTGGCCTCGTGGGCGAAGTTCGCGCCCGGCGTGAAGGAATCGGCCGGGAAGAAAAAAGGCAAGGGATCCACCGGCCACGGCAACCGGTACCTTGCCCGCGTCCTGGGTGAGGCTGCCATCGGAGCCGCCCGGACCGATACCTTCCTCGGCGAGCGGTACCGGCGGATCGCCCGCCGCCGCGGTCCGCAAAAGGCCATGGTCGCTGTCGGCCGCTCGATACTGGTCATCAGCTGGCACCTGCTGTCAGACCCCGGCACCCGCTACGCCGACCTCGGCGCCGACTTCTACGACACCCGGATCAACCCCCAGCGCCGCATCCGAGCCCACGTCCGTCAGATCGAGGCCCTCGGCTGCAAAGTCACACTCGAACCCGCCGCCTGAAACGGCAGCCGCACAAACCAGCCCGGCTCCGCCGGGCGCTGCCGCCTGCCGCTAACTCACCGATTTTCGGATTAGGGCGGTGTCATTGACGTGACGCTAAGCGCGTAAGAGAGGCTAGATCCGCCGGACAGCTCTTCAGAGCGCGGTCCGAATGAGGTCGCCGCACATCGAGGACGCCCACTGCCGCCACAGCGGCCGACGATGTGAAGATGTGGGAGTGCAACGGAACCCAGGCCAGCACTCGAGCATGTCCGGTTCCTGCCAGGCAGTGGCGCGTGATCGCATCTTGTCAGCGGGTGCTGGTGATGAGACGTTCGCGGTCGAACGCGGTCGAGGTGATCCGCCAGCCGAGTCCGTCGAGGACTAGGAGTACCGCGGCTGCGCCGAGGGCGAGGCCGAGGGTGGGGTGGATCATGTTGAGCGCGATGAGCGTGGTCACTGCGACCGAGGGGAGACTGGCGAGCAGGCTGAGCTGTCCGGCCACGCGTGGGTCGCTCGATCGGGCTGAGATCGCGATGCCGACCCAGATCGACCATGCGGCGAGGAGCGGCGTGAACAGCAGCACGGCGAGCAGATCCGGGCCTCGCAGGAGCGCTGATGCTATGCCGGGATGTGCGAAGAGCTCTACGCAGGCGAGGAAGAGGGCGAGGACTGCATAGGAGATGGCGAGCGACGGGACGAATGCGGCCAGCGCCTTGCCTAGCAGGAATTCCTCTCGGCGGATCGGCGTTGCGAGCACGGGCTCGAGGGTGCCCTGCTGACGCTCGCCGACCACGGAGTAGGAGGCGAGCGCTGCCGGCACGAGGGCCGGGATGGCCAGCATGTACAGCAGGACATGCTCGTGTGCGAGTCCACTCGATGCCGACGCGGCCTGGGTGAGGATTGTGAGCAGCGGCTGGATGAGGAAGATCAGCGGGAAGATGACCATGGCCACGATGATGTTGCCGTTGTGCCGGTATTCGCGGAGCTCCTTGCCGAAGATGGCTCGGACGCGCCTCTTGCTCACGCTCATCTGCTGCTCGCCTCCTGGTCCTGGTCGATGAGCTCGAGGTAGACGTCCTCGAGCGAGTGGCGTGACTCGCTGATCGACAGCACGTCGGCGCCGGCGGCCACGAGAGCCCGGGTGGCGGCCGGTGCGGCGGCTGCCGGGTCGGACACGGCGAGGACGTAGCCGGCAGGCCCGTCGTGGTGCCAGCCGTTCACGGCCGGCAGGCCGGCGAAGACGCAGTCCGGGTCGGTGAGCGGGACGACGGTATTGACCGCGAGTGTCCTGGCGAACAGCTGATCGCGGAGCTCGGACGGCTTGCCGATGGTACGCAGGGTCGTGTTCAGGATCGCGACGCGGTCGCAGAGCCGCTCAGCCTCTTCCAGGCGGTGGGTGGTGAGGAAGATCGTGACGCCGCGCTGGCGGAGGTCGTCGATCAGGTCGTGGACGTCGCGGGCGGCGACCGGGTCCAGGCCGGAGGTCGGCTCGTCCAGGAACAGCACCTGAGGGTCGCTGAGCAGCGCCCTGGCCAGCGCGACCCGCTGGCGCAGGCCTTTAGACAAAGTGCCGCAGGCATCGCCGGCGCGGTCGGTCATGTGGACGGCCCGCAGCGCGCGGTCAATGCGATCGCCGGTGTCGGGCACCTCATAGAGGTCGGCGAAGCATGCCAGGTTCTCGGTCACGCTCAGCCGCAGGTACAGGCCTGGCGACTCGGGCATGATCGAGATCCGGCGGCGGATCTCCACTCCGTTCTCCGGCGCGAGCGCGATTCCGGCGACCGTTGCCGAGCCCGAGGTCGGCGCGATGAGCGTGCCGAGCGTCCGCACGGTCGTCGTCTTACCGGCACCGTTAGGCCCGAGGAAACCGAAGACCTCGCCATAGCCGATCTCAAAGGAGACGTCCTGGAACGCGACCCGGTCGCCGAAGCGTTTGCTCAGGTTACGGACGGAGAGCGCCGGGGCGCCCATGGTCACGTCGGGTACCGCCGCCCGCTCCAAGGTCACGAAGTGGGCTAGGGTGCGGGCTGCAGCTTCGTCCCGTTTAGGCGCCGCTGCAGGCTCCTCGACCGGATTTGCAGTCGGCGGCTCGACCAGGTCCGCGGGGCGCCGCAGCTTCCTGATGAGCCACCTGATCAGGTGGTACATCACTGGTACCGGAGGGCTGCGCCCGAATGGATCCGGGTGGCGCGACGCAGCGGCCCGCGGATGCCGAGAAGTGCAAGCACGAGCCGGGCCAGTCTGGCGGCGCCCTTCGAGCGCGGTGCTCGGGCGCTGCGCGCGTCAGCCGATCGGGTTGGAATACAGAGACGCTGGGCGCTGGCAGCGATGCCCTTCCGAGTCATCGGCGGTGTGCGAGCCAGCGCAGGCTGGATCGCAGCTACCGCGCGGACTGCGCGATGATCGGCTGACACGTGGACGGCAGTACGGCCGCAGTCGCCGGGTCGGTCAACCAGGTGCAGCGACTGAGGATTCGCTTCGCGGCCACTAGTTGCTGCCCGGCGGGGCACAGGGCAATCAGATGGGGACGCCCCCGGCACCAGCCGACGACCCTTGGCCAGACGTGGATGATGCGCGTACTCGGGCCAGAGGTCCTGGGCCAGGCCCCAGGTCATGCGCCAGCGCAGGAAGCGCGCGCGAGGATCGAGAATGCCCTGCTGGCCGGGCAGTTCGTAGCAGGCAGCGGTGCGCAGATCGAGGATCACATTCTCCCGGATCGACTCCACCTCATGCACGCTGCCGCAGTTATGGCACAGATAGGCAACGTCTGTCATTGGGCTCCCGCCCCAAAGAATGAACCGCGCGTGCAGGCGGTCCAAACGAAACAAACTCCGGACCCTCCACAGTCGCGACGTGTCGCTGCTGTAGCTGCCGGGGTCCGGAGCAATAACTCGACACTACGCCGCGGCTGCGCCCGAAGATAGGCGAAGCCGACACAGATCATCACCCGTGCCGAGGGACGCCGCAGGTCCGAAGCGACCACTTGCGATCGGCTGCCCAGATCGCCTGCTCGTCGCTGCTCAGGTCCTGCCGCCGCACCACCAACAACTCGGCCGCCGAATGAGCCCGGCGTGACGGCGGGTGATGGTGGCCTGATCGGCGTGGCGGTTGTGTGTCGGCCTGGCGGTTGCCGACCGCGGCCACTTTGACGCCTGGCCGTCGGGGCCTTGTGGGTGCGGGTCCTCGGGCTTGCCGTGCTGGTCGCTTCGACCGTGCTGACGCTGTGGGCCCGGTTCTCGCTCCGCACGATGTGGAGCGTGGCGCCCAAGGTCCAGGGTGATCAGCGGCTCCGCACTCAGGGGCCGTACGCAGTGACACGTCATCCGATTTACACCGGGTTACTGGGGATGCTGGTCGGCGCGACGCTGGTCAAACGGGATCGGTCAGGATCGTGCTCTTCCTGGTCGGCCTGATCGTGTTTGAGGTCAAGATCCGCATGGAGGAACGTCTGATGGTTGCGACCTTCCCCGATGGGTACCCGCGGTACCGCCGCCGGGTGCGCCAGCTTATCCCCGGCCTATGCGTACTGCGTCGACGCCGCTCAGCCAACTCCTGCTTTTGACCGGCTCTCCCTGGAGAGCTGCGCGATTGGAAGGGGATCAGGGACTGTCACCGGCCTGGACGGGACGGCAGCGCGCTAGTCGCTTCTCGGCGACGGCGTGAATGCCTTGCTATTCGATGGGGCTACCGGGCGGGAGGCCGGCTCGCTGCTGCGGAGACATACTGACCGAGAAGGGCACGTCGATTACGCGTCGCGACGGTCGGCGACTGGCAATCGACGACGATGCCGTTCGCGACGCGATCTGATAACCGCCGGAGATTGACCGAAAGAGTTGAGACTCGTGCGCTACACCCCCGCGGCTACGCTGCAACTTCCCTACCTCAGGCTCCATCAGTTCATCTACCGCCACTCGGGAGGACTCATCGGCTCGCGGATCATCGCTGGCCGGAACTTGCTCCTGACGACCACAGGGCGAAGAAGCGGTGAACCACGTACCAGCGCCCTCATCTACATCAAAGACGGCGAACGGCTGGCCGTGGTGGCCTCCAACGGAGGCAGTGATCATCCGCCGTCCTGGCTGCTGAACCTCCAAGCGCATCCCGACGTAGAGGTCCAGATAGGCCTGAGAAGATTCTCGGCGCGAGCCTCGGTGGCCTCCCCTGAGGAGCGCGAACGGCTGTGGCCGCGCATCAACCGCCACAACATGGGTCTCGCTCCGATCATGCACCCCGGCGCGCGGGGTCGATACGACGTGTACCAGCGGCACACCACACGCGAGATCCCTGTCGTGCTCCTGGAACGAAACACGGGAGAGTAGGGCCGTCGCCTGATTGCCTGCGGACGTCACTCGCGCGAAATTCTTCACCGCGTTCAGTGATCTCGGAGTGGACCGGCCGGGCGAGCGTCAGAGCCAGGCGGAGAATGACGCCGAGGCCGACCAAGATGGACACAGCGTAGAAGGCGACAACCCGGGCTTCGAGAGTTTCGTGCTGTGCCGCCACAGGCGATCCTGACCGCCTGCGCCGCGCTTAGCCCCTAACCCCCTCGCCATGATGGAGGTACTGCTTTAATGCGGACTCTCCTCCTTCGGAGAGTGAGGTCACACGCCCGGTACTTCCCGTACTCGCGCGACCCCCCGAGACCGGCCCAGAGCCTGGAACTAGGGTCTCGTACGAGTTCGCGAGGCCGGCCTCGTGGCCGGCGATCCCTGGTGCGCCGGGCAGCGCACTAGCAGCCACACTGGATCCCCTTGGCTGACCGGACTCTACAGCCGAACTCGGCCGCCCCGGATGGAACGTAGGGCGCACTGATTCCTGGCAGCGGAATCGGCGTTTAGGGGTGGCCGGCATGCGGTGCGGGCTGGTTGGGCGCCGCGAGCAGCTGCCCGGTCCAATCCGGCCCGTCGCTCATCGCCGCCTGCATCCCGTGCCAGTGCGCGGCCGCGATGAACAGCGTCCTGCCGTCCTCGCCGCCAAGCATGCAGGCAAAGCACCCTCGATCGACGGGAACGGTTTTGAGCACCTCGCCGCCTTCCCGCACGCGCACGCAGCACTGCCCGGGAACGGTCGCAACCCACACGGCACCGTCGGCGTCCGCGCAGATACCGTCGGGCGCATACTCAAGGTCAGCCCAGACGCGGCGGCCGGCGAGGGTGCCGTCGTCGGCCACCTCGAACGCGACGAGCTGCTCGGCGTGCGAGTCAGCGACGACGTGCGTACGGCCGTCATTGACCAGCGCCATGCCGTTGGGAAACTGCAGGCCGTCCGCGACCTCGCGCATGCTGCCGTCCGGCCGGACACACGCGATTCCCGGTCCTCCGTTCACGTAGGCATTGCCGGTCGCGTCAACCACGAGCTCATTGAACGGCGGGCTGCCGAGAGCGGTGAGGTCCGCCATGGTGTCAAGCGTTCCATCGGGTTCCTGACGCAGCAGCCTGCCGTGCGGCCCGTCGACGACGAGCATCCGCCCGTCGGGAAGCCAGTCAATGCTCAACGGGATGGTCTCCGGCGCGAGACGGGCGATCACCTCGCGCTCGCCGTCACCGCTCACAGCCAGTACCTCGCCGGCACCCCAGTTGCACAGCCAAGCGCGTCCGTCGCGCCATCGGGTCGATTCCGGAAAGCCCAGGCCGTCAACGACGACCCGTGTCTCGCTCATCGCATCATCTCCTCTGCTCGTCAGCACACTCGACGGCCAACCAGGCTTACCCCAGCGCGGCCCGTACGTCGCATGGACGTAACAGTCGCCGTGGCGACACCATCGCCCGTCGTCAACCTAGTACCCGACCTCCTCCGCCAGACCTGGAAGCGATCACCTGAGCCGACGTCCGCGTCCTCGTGCACCATGTGCTCGACATGCAGGAGTTTCTTCCATAGCTTGGTCTTCCGCTGTCCCCAGGCACACGGGATGAACTGACAAAGCCAGCACCACGTTCGCCTGTTTGGATCTGCTTCGTCACGAGCACGCAAGGAAACTGCGATGACCATGTCCTCTTCTCCAGTTGAGCCGAAGGTCCTCTTGGACGGCCTGGCAATGGTCGAGTCACCTCGCTGGCACGATGGCCGTCTGTGGTTCGCCCACTGGGGTATGGGCGAGATCGTTGCCGTGGACCTCGACGGCAACAGCGAGGTCATGGGCCATGGACCGGACGGCCTCGGTTGGACGATCGACTGGCTACCTGACGGACGCATGCTGGTTACTGGCAACGAGCTTTGGTGCGTAGAACCCGACGGCTCGGCGGTCCCCTACGCTGATCTCAGCGGCATCGGGGAACACGGCTGGAATGACATCGTTGTGGACGGCCGCGGCAACGTGTACGTCACGAGCATCGCCTTCGACTACCTTGCCGGTAAGCCCCCCGACGCCGGGATCATCGTGTTGGTGACGCCGGACGGCAGGTCCCGCCAGGTGGCTGGGGACCTCAAGTTTCCCAATGGCATGGTCGTCACGCCTGACAACTCGACGCTGATCATCGGCGAGTCCTTCGCCGGTCGACTCACGGCCTTCGACATCGATGCTGCGGGGAGCCTTTCCAACCGCCGCGTGTGGGCTGAAGACCTAGGCCCGGATGCCATTTGCATGGACACCGAGGGGGCGATATGGACGGGGACGGGGGACACCCGGGTCTCTACCCGCCGCGACGATTCGCCCGGCGGAGCCGTTGCCCGCGTCCGGGAAGGGGGTGAGGAGCTGAACCGGGTCGAACACGACCGCTCGATATTGGGCTGCGCGCTTGGCGGCCCCGACCGTAAGACGCTATTCCTCGTAGCGACGGAATGGCGCGGCACCAATGAACTGGACAACGTCCTTGCGGCACGCACCGGACAGGTGCTCACCGTCCAAGCGCCCTCGCCAGGGGCCGGATGGCCATGACCGGTCGCCGATACCACGGTCATCTTCTGAAGGCCCCGGGCAGGATCAGCGCCATGTCGGCAAAAATCGAGCTGCTACGGAACCTGTTTGACTTCACCACAGAAGGACGGCCAGCTGACTGGTCTGAGCAGATGAGCTATTAGCCACTCCAGGTGCCGAGCCACACCCGCCGATCGAAACCGCGACCTGGGACGTCCAGGTCGGCTTGAGCTAGCCGCCTCGTTCTGGCGGCAGATCAGCGCCGCTAAATGTGGCCGACGACGACATGCAGATGCGGGTGTTCTGCGCGCCGACCGGTCGCGCCGATGAGCACACGCGCGTGCCGTCCCATCGGGGAATCCACCTGCCGACGATCGTTGTGTCTGTCGCGAGCTAGCGCCAGGGCCTCCGCGCCCAGGCGCCGCCTTCACCCGCTACCGGCCGTCCGATCAGCCAGGGGTGGCCGAATGGATCGGCGAGCCGTCCCTGGTGCAGCCCGTACGAATGGTCGGCGACCGGAGCGACCTCCTCGGCTCGTTCGCGATCGCCCGCGCGGCGAGGGCGTCAGGATCGGCGACCAGCAAGTTGATCCTCACGCTGGTGCCGTTGAGTGTCTGCGAGCTGAGATTAGACGCCTCCGGCGCCTCATCGGCCACTGTGAAACGCGCGCCCTCAACGGTCGGCTCCGCGACGATTGAGCCGTCCGCAGGGTTAGCCTTTCGCCGGCCCCTTCCTGCGCTTCCTGGGCGGATGCTCGATGATCGCGTCCGGGCCGGGGAACACCAGGGCGGTGTGACCGTCGTCGAATCGCACCAAGTAAGGAGGTTCCCCGCCCGCTCCGCGGACCTCGACGATCTCGCCTCTCCGCTCCGGCTGGCCGACCGTGCTGGCGTGCACGTGGAGCCGGTCCCCGACGGCTGCTTGCATGCGCCCACCTCCGCGCCCGCGTTCACCCGGCGGCATGTCCGCAATCCCGGTGCTGGCCGCGCGCCGCAGGGCGCTTTCTTGTACCCAAGACTGGCACAACGCAAGGATGCACGCCAGGCTGCGGCCTGACGGCGGTCATGCGCGGCGTCTGCCCCCGCCTCCGCTGGCGAGTAGCCCGTGCCCGCGGCTCTCGAATGGCCCGTCGGCCGGGCAGCTATGGCGCGCCCGTTCGAGCCCGGCGCCGAACAGCGCCGCGGTGGGAGATCCAAACCCGCACGAGCTAGATGCCCGGCGGTTGCGGCCAGGCAGGCTACTTGGACCAGGGCCGCGGCCTCGTCAGCGGGCGAACTTGTCGATGGCGGCCTGGGTGACGGGGGTGAAGAAGTTGACGAGGTTGCCGTCGGGATCGCGGAACAGCAGCGACCGGTTGCCCCACGGCATCGTGGTGGGCTCGTTGACGAAGTCCTCGACGAAGCCGGCCAGGTTATGGTGCACTCCGTCCACGTCGTCGACGAGGAACTCGATGATCACGGTGTTGTTGTCGGCTGCCCGGGCGGCGCCAGGAGCGAACAGCGGGACGGTGCGGGTGCTGGCGATCGCGAGGGTGGCCGAGCCGGTGGTGAGCTCGGCGAAGTTCTCGTTCGACCAGGCCGCCTGCGTGCCGGTGACGCGCTCGTAGAAGCCGACCAGCCGGGCGACGTCGTCCGTGATGATGCGGATCGAGATGAATTCCATGGTGGTCCTTGTCAGCGAGAACGTCGTGTACCTCACGCTAGAACCAATACCGGACAGAATCCGCCCGGTATGGGTGCGATACTTCTGACCATGGCCAGGCCGACCGCTCGCGTCCTTTCTCTGCTGGAGCTTCTGCAGTCGGGCGGCGTCCGGACGGTGGCCGAACTGGCCGGCCGGCTCGACGTCGATGAGCGCACCGTGCGGCGGTACGCGGACCACCTGATCGACCTCGACGTGCCGGTCGAGTCGGTACGTGGCCGCTACGGCGGGTACCGGCTCCGCCCCGGATACCGGATGCCCCCGCTCATGCTCAGCGATGACGAGGCACTTGCTGTCATGCTCGGCTTGGTCGCGGGCCGCCGGACCGGGCTGGTGACGACCACAGGCGCGGCGAGCGAGACCGCTGCGGCCAAGATCCGCCGGGTCCTGCCCGAGCGGCTTACCCGCAGGCTCGACGCCGTGCTCGAGTCCCTCGCCTTCACCGCGCCGTCCGGTGAGGCTCCCGCTCCAGACACCGGGGTCCTGCTTTCGATCGCCGACGCCGTGCGCCATCACCGGCCGATCTCGATCAGGTACACCACCCGCGACGGCCGGCGCAGCGAACGCACGTTGCACCCGTACGGGCTGGTCGCCCACTCCGGCCGCTGGTATGTGACGGGCGCCGATCCCGGCATAGGCGAGGACCGGACGTTCCGGTTCGATCGCATCGAAGACTCCAGGACCCTGCCGGGCTCGTTCGAGCCACCCGCCGGATTCGATCCGGCGCAGCAGGTTCTATCCGGGCTCGCCAGGACTCCGTACCGGCATGAAGTGACCCTGAGCATCCAGGGCACGATCGAGCAGATCCGCGCCCGGTTCCCCGCCAGCATCGCGATCGTGGACGAACTGCCGTCTGCGGGCGCCGCAGGCCCGCAGACCGAACGCTGGTTCCGCGTCGAGTTGCACGCCGAGCGGCTCGACTGGCTGCCCCCGCTGCTCGCGTCGCTCGACCGGCCGTTCGCGGTCGAGCGACCGGACGAACTCCGCGACCTCATCGCCGCCCTCGCCAGCCGGCTCGCGACTTCCGCCCGGCGGATCGCGCCCTGCCGATAACGCGGACTTGCTGGTTGCGCCGATGGGTAGCCTTAACCGACGTTGCGCGCACCGTGCCCGTTTCGGCAGCTGAATGATCGAAACGCAAGTTGAGGCGAACCGTGCGGAGGAGGGCAGCTCACCAGCCTGGATATGGCTCGCGGCGCCCATCGACGTCGTTCCAGTAATCCCGTTGGTCGAGAACAAAGCCCTCTTCGTCGAAGGACAGGAGTGTGACGCCTGCCATCGTCAGGGCCCTGCCCTCCTCGGTCCACGATGCCCACCACTCGACCGCGGCGCGGCTCTCGCCGACGATCGGTTCGTTGAACCTGCAGGTCACCCCTTCTTCGGCAGTGAAGTTGGCATGCAGATAGTGCCGCGCGCCGACCACGCCCTCATCTGCCTGCCGGAAGGCGAGCGCACGGTACTGGCATGTCGGCGCATAGAGGGCGGCGACAACATCGACGTCACCGCGTGGCCATCCGTCCTCCCAAGTCCTGCGCCAGCGTCGGGCGGCCTCACGAGTGTCCATACCAGGCCCTCCTTCGTTCAGTTCTGTGAACCGCCCTGGATCTGATGCAGGCTCCACGAAAACCCAGGGCGGTTCAGTCCGATGATGGCCTCCTGTCTTGTCTTGCCGCAGCCATCCCTGAACGGACGCAGCGACAAATGCGGTGCTGAGTTCGTGCTGACAGAGCGACCGTCGACAAGCCATCTACCTGCGGAAACTGCGGCTACCTCCACGAGCTTCACCATTCTTGAGTGCACATCGGAGATTCAGCGGATGATCATCGGCAGGGCTGTCACCGGGCTTGACGTGCGGTAATAGCGGCAGGTCATGGCGCTGATGCGGGACCTGAACGTGGTTCTGAACTCCGATTTCTGGCGGCTGGCCGTTTGCCCGTTATTCCTGGTTGGTTCCCCCGGCGGCGCGGGCCAGCGGCGCAGGTCAGGAGTCGGCTGAGGAGAACGCGATGGCGCCGGTCAATCGGCTGACGGCGGTGACCAACTCGCCCTCGCTGGCAGCGCCGCAGAACGCCAGCCGCAGGTACGGGCCTGGCGGCTCGGCCGGGAAGAACGGCCTGCCCGGCATCACGACCACACCAACCCGGCGGGCTGCCTCGGCGACCCCGACGTCGTCAGTGCCGGCTGGCAGCCTGGCCCACAGGTGCATTCCGCCGCGAGGCAACTCAACGTCGACTTCAGGGAACAGTCGGCTGACCGCGCTGGCGAGCGTCGCGGCCCGCGAGCCCAGAGCCTGGCTCAGGGTCCTGAGGTGACGAGGCCAGGCGGGCCGGCTGACCAGTTCGAGCGCCGCCTCCTGCAGAGGCCTGGCGACGAACAGGTCGTCCACGGCGCGCTGCGTCCGCAGCCGGTCAGCAACCGGCCCGTGCGCGATGATCGCGCCGATCCGCAGGCTCGGTGATGCCGCCTTCGTCAGCGAGGTCAGGTAGACCACCCGGCCCTCGTCATCGGCGGCCAGCAGCGGCGGCGGAGCCTGCCCGGCGTGCGGCAGCCAGCGGGCGAAGTCGTCCTCGATCACGAACGCACCCGCGGCTGCCGCCGCGCTGAGCACCTCCGGCCGCCGGGCGGCGGCAAGGACCGCGCCGGTCGGGTTGTGGTAGGCGGGCTGGCAGTACAGGGCCTGAGCGCCCGTTCGGCTAAAGATCTCGGCCAGGTGCGCCGGGATGACGCCGTCGCGGTCAGCCGGGACCGGCACCGGCCGCAGGCCCGCTGCCCGGGCGACCGCCAGCGCACCGGGGTAGGTCGGCGACTCGACCAGCAGCGGTGCGCCAGCCGGCACGAGCGCGCGGAAGACGGCCGAAAGCGCACTCTGGCCGCCGCTGGTGATGACCACGTCGCGGGCGTCGAAGCCGGGGGCCGCCGCTTGCGCGAACCACGACCGCAAGGCGGCCAGGCCGGCTGCCGGCGGCCGGTCCCAGGCGTCAGGCAACCGGGCAGCCCGGGCCAGCGCGGCACACAGCGCGGCTTGCGGCATCAGCGACGGGTGCAGATAGCCCGCCGCCAGGGAGATGATGTCGTCGGCCTGCGGGGGATCGGCCAGCGGCGACAGCCCGGCCGTGTCCACGGCGCGGTCCGCGAGCGCAACGGTCTGCCACCAGTAGCTGGCAGGGTCGCCTGCCCGCCGGCGCTGCGTACCGGCTTTGTAGGTTCCTGCGCCCGGCCGGGTGACTAGCACGCCCTCCCGGCTCAATTCGGCGAGCGCGCGGGAAACTGTCAGCGGGCTGACATGCCGGGCCTGCACGATCGCCCTGGTTGCGGGCAGCCGCTGGCCCGGCCCGAGCCCGTCTGCCTCGGCTCGCAGCCAGCGCTTCAGCGCGGCCGTAGTGCTATCGTCATCTATGAGAGGATACGATACCGCTATCGACAACCTGGCTGTATCGGTACCCAGCCGAGGGCATGTGTGTGCGGGCGGCCGCTGCCTCCGCCACGCGCACCAGCCAGGACTGCGACCGTGATCGGTGCCGCGGATGTCGTGCTGGTCGGCGCGGCCGGAGTGCTGGCCGGTATCGTCGGCACGGCCGGCGGTATCACCTCGCTGATCTCCTATCCCGCGCTGCTGGCGGTCGGCGTGCCGGCCCTCACCGCGAACGTCGCCAACATCGTTGCCCTGGTTGCGTGCGGTCCCGGCGCCGCACTGGCATCCCGGCCGGAATTGGCGGGCCGGTTCGGCTGGCTGCGGCGATGGTCCCTCGCGGCGGCAGCTGGCGGCACTGCCGGGGCGGTCCTGCTGCTGCTTACGCCTGCCGGTTCGTTCAGCCGGATCGTCCCCTACCTGGTGGCGCTCGGATCGGTGGCACTGCTCGTACAGCCTTGGGCTTCGGTCCTGCGTGACGGGCACGCGCGGGGCAATGCCGCCGTGCTGCTGGTTGGCCTGCTGCTGATCTCCGCCTACAGCGGCTACTTCGGTGCCGGCTCCGGGGTGCTGACCCTGGCCCTGCTCCTGTTCACTGTCGACAGCCAGCTGGCCCGAGCCAACGCCCTGAAGAACGTCATCGTCGGCGTTGCCACTGCCATCTCTGCGCTGATCCTGGTGCTGGCCGGGCCAGTGGACTGGACACTCGCACTACCGCTAGCCGTCGGCCTGTTTACGGGGAGCCTGATCGGTCCCAAGATCGCCAGGCGAGTACCCGCCTGGATCCTGCGATGGCTGGTTGCCCTCGTCGGCCTGGGCTTGGCCGCCTGGCTGTGGGCTAACCAGGCGTGACCATCCCGTCCGATGCCTTGAGGCCGTCCTCGAGCACGATCTTGAGCGGGAAATTACTGATCACACCGAGCCGCATGGGACGTGCTCCGCGGCTGTGGCCTGTTTACTTGTGGCAGGAGCGCTCCGGCGGGCGGATGCCGTAGAACCTACATGGGCCAGGTCCGCTCGCATCCGCGTCACGCGTACTCCGCCTGACCGATCCCGAGAGGAGTCCGCGATGGACAGCTTGCCGATCGGCGAGTATGCGCTGCTCTCGGACTGCCGCTCCGCCGCACTGGTCAGCCGGGACGGCTCGGTGGACTGGCTTTGCTTCCCTCGCTTCGACGGGCCATCGGTGTTCTGCCGTCTCCTGGACCCGGCCGGCGGCCATTTCGCGATCCGGCCCGCGGGTGAGTTCCAAGTCAGCCGCCGATACGTGGATCAGACGCTGGTGCTTGAGACCACCTTCACCACTGCGCGGGGCACCGCGGTACTCACCGACGCCCTTGCGTTCGGCCCCAATGAGCGCGGCCACGACCTGGGCGCACGTTCTCCGGGTACGGTGCTGCGCTCGCTCGTCTGCACTGACGGCGAGATTCAGGCGGAGATCAACTACGCGCCCCGGCCGCAGTACGGGCTCATCCGCCCCGTCTTGGTTTCTGTCCCCGGCGGGCTCGCCGCACAGGGCGGGGACAGCCGGCTGTTCTTGTCCACCTCGGCCACCTTCGGCGTGGAGGATGCCACCGGTACGGCCACCGTCCGGCTCGTCGCCGGTCAGACCGCCATGTTCGCGCTTGGGCACGGCGACATGTCCGGCCCGCCACTGGCCCCATGGACTGGGGAGGAGATCACCGACCGGCTCGACGACACCCTGGAAGGCTGGCGGTCCTGGTCGGCCATTCACCAGAACTACGAGGGGCCGTGGCGGGAACTGGTGCGCCATTCCGGGCGCGTGCTGCAGGGCATGACGTTCGCGCATACGGGCGCGATCGTGGCGGCGCCGACCACCTCGCTGCCGGAGACTGTCGGTGGCGAGCGGAACTGGGACTACCGCTACACCTGGGTCCGCGACGCCAGCCTGACCATGCAGGCCCTGTGGGTGGCGGCTTGCCCGAACGAGGCGAACAAGTTCTTCGCCTTCCTTGCCAATGCGGCCGCCGCCGGGATGGAGCCCGACGCTGACCTGCAGATCATGTTCGGCATCGGCGGTGAGCTGGATCTGTCCGAGCGGGAGCTGCCGCATCTGGCGGGCTGGCGGGGCAGCCGCCCGGTCCGGGTCGGGAACGCCGCGTGGCGCCAGCGGCAGCTCGACGTCTACGGTGAGCTGCTCGTCGCCGCGCAGCGGCTAGTCGACCAACTCGGCGAGCTAGACCCGGTGACGAGGCAGTTTCTGGCCGCTGCCGCAGATACGGCCGCAGCCCGCTGGCGTGAGAAAGACCAGGGGATCTGGGAGATCCGCGGCGAGCCGCAGGACTTCCTGTACTCGAAGCTGATGTGCTGGGTGGCCGTGGACCGTGCGATCGCCTTGGCCAGCCATCTTGGTGCCGAAGATCGGGTGGCTGACTGGGAGACCGCCCGAGCCGAGATCCGGGCGGCCATCCTCGCCCGCGGCTGGGATGAGCGCGCCGGTGCCTTCACCCAGGCATTCGGCAGCCAGGACCTCGACGCGTCGAGCCTGATGCTGGCCATCACGGGGTTCATGGCGGCAGATGAGCCGCGGATGAAGGCAACCATCGACGCCATCGCGGAGCGGCTTACAGACGAGCGCGGGCTGGTGTACCGCTACCTAGCCCGCGACGGCCTGGCGGGTCAGGAGGGCACTTTCCTGCTTTGCACGTTCTGGCTGGCGCAAGCGCAAGCACTGGCCGGAGATGACGAGGCAGCCACCGCGACCTTCGATCGCGCCGTGGCCGCCATCAACGACGTCGGCCTGCTCGCCGAGGAGGTCGACCCGAGCAACAGCGAGATGATCGGCAACTACCCTCAGGCGTTCAGCCACATCGGCCTGATCAACGCCGCCTGGGCCATCAGCCAAGCCCGGCAGCGTACTGCGGGGGCTTAAGCGGCGCTCCCGCTAGTCGGCTCCAGCCTCGTGTCGTGGCGGTGATCGGGTCGGCGTTACTCATCTGCGCAGAACGTAGAAGATGAACAGCAGCGAGACGAATCCTCCGATCAGGATGCCGGCCGTGGCAAGGCCGGCACCTCGCTCGCCCCGTTCCTGGATCTGAGCGTGCGCGATGAGTCCGGTAAAGATGGCGAGCATCGGTATGACGGGCATCAGCGCGATCACCACGGAGGCGACGGCCAGCCTGTTCATCGGACGGGACGAGGGCGGCAGGGGATGGCCGGGCGGCTGGCAAAGCAGGGCGCCCCCCGCAGGCAGGTCGGCGGTTAGCGTGGCAAGCTCGCTGTAGGTTCGCGCGCTGAAGGCCTGCCCGGCCCGCTGCTCGCATTCGTCCTGGCTCAGCCTGCCCTCGACAAAGGCGGCCTTGAGAACGTCGATCGCACGTTCCCTGTCTGCGGTCGAGGCTCGCAAATTGCTTAGGAGCATTACATGGCCTGGTTCTGGCGGCATCGTTTCCTCCAGGGCAGGGTTCCGGCAAGCCCTGCTTCCAGGTTACGACCTGCTGACCGGTTTCGCGCGGTCCGAAATATGCGTATATCCGATTCGCCGGTCGATTTCGTCACGGCGAGCGGCAGCACCCGGAGCACCTGGATTAGTCAACGTGACCGTAGCACCGCGGCCGCATCCCCGTCGGCCGGCGGTATGCGCACTTGGCGCGGTGCCGCGTAAGCAAAGTCAACGCGGCTGGCTCGAACCTGGTCGGCAGATCTTCGGACAAGCCCCTCCCGGGCCTCACTGCACCGGGCTCATCGGATTATCCTCGCGCCCAGCCGGGGAACATGACAACACGTGCGCATGTGCGGACAGCACGAACGCGAGACCAGCCGCGGATCTGCGCGGCCGGGTCAGGACTCCGTCAGAGGGCTAACCAGTCCTGATCTGGTCTCAAGCAGCAACTGGAACCGCGGATTAGAAGGGGCCGGCCGCCTCACAGCGCGCTTCACGATGTCGGTCCGGTGATGAGGGCGACCATCTTCTGGATGCGCCCCGCGATGTCCTCGTGGACGGCGTCCGGCGACTGGGCGCCATCGACGGTGAACATCCATTCTCGTCCGGCGTAGTAACGGAGGAGCGGCACGGTTTGTGCCAGGTAGACATCCAGGCGGTGCTCGACGACGGCTTCGGCGTCTTCTGACCCTCGGCCGCGGGCATTGAGCCGACGCCTTAGTTCTTCGCGGGGAACGTCGAGGTGGATCGCGGCCTGAACCTCGGCGCCGAGACTCCGGACCACGGCATACGATGCCTTCGCTTGTTCGATGGTCCGCGGGAAGCCATCAAGCACATAGCCGCGGGTCGCTGTCAGTACAGGCTCACGCAGCATGTTCATGACCAGGCCGTCCGGGACTAGGTCACCGCGGTCGAGGTAGGACTTGACTGTGCGGCCGAGGGGCGTTTGATCCCGGACGTGCTGGCGCAGCAGGTCGCCGCTAGATATGTGCGCGATGCGGAATCGCGCCGCGAGTCGTTCGGCCTGCGTTCCCTTGCCTGCGCCGGGCGCGCCGATCAGCAGAAGTCGCATCTGGTCACATTCGCCGCATCGTGGGCGATCACCATTCGGTCCGGCCGCGTCCGGGAGCCAGCTTGCACCTGCCCTCCGTTCAGAACTGGTCGCGCAGTGGCTCGTGGGACTTGCAGTTGCACGCTCCGCTCCCGCGAAGCCAGCGACGGACTTCGTGGCGCGCCAACCGCTCCTCGCGCAGCAACCTTGCCTGACTTTCGCCTCTGCACTGACGTATTGTCAACCGCCGACGTGTATGCGCGACGTTGGAATACCGAGAGGATGGCGCATGGATTTCATTTGCGTCCTTTCCTGAGCGCCGCTCCGAGGGGCAAGCTGGTCTTGGGGTTTCGCCTGGGTCGCGCAACCCTGGGAGCGACCGTGAACTGTCAGCATCAGCCGCCCTGCCCGTCGGCGGACGCGCCGGATTGCGAGGCCGCCCGGGTGGTGGCCGCCCACCCGGAGCAGGGCTGGAGCCTGCTCTGCAACGGCGTCGTCGTGTTCGAGGACACCGGCGACCTGCTGCCCGATGGCCGGATAATCGCGCCCCACCGGGCCGAAGTCTGACCTGGACCTCACAACCTTCTGAGCCACCTTCTGCTGATGGCGGCGGTCCTTGTGATCGCGGATCCGGCGGCTGAACGTTGAACCGTTCATAGAGCGTTGACGTAGCAGTGGCCGATGGGGTTTTCCTTCCGGAAGGTAGCCGCGTCGTGTACTAGGTCGAATGCCGCGACTTACTGATCGAACGTGGCGTTACTAACGATTTACGGCAGGAGGCTAAACCGCGCATGACCGAACCGACCTTCATGAACGTAACCAGGCCCGCCCGCGCACTGTTTCATACCGCGCCGCGCTGCGTGGAGATAAGGGGAGTGCCCGCACCGCGGCCTGCGGCCGGCGAGGTCCTTGTCCGCACCTTGTGCTCTGGCATCAGCGGTGGCACCGAACGGCTGGTGTACCGCGGCGAGTTCCCTGCGGACTTGGCGCTGGACGACACGATCAACGCGCTTGGCGGCACCTTCTCCTATCCCTTCGCCTATGGGTATGCGTGCGTCGGCGAAGTAGCGGAGTCCGGCCGCGCGGTTTTCGCATTCCATCCGCACCAGGACGTATTCGCGGCGCGGGCCGATGACCTCATTCCGCTGCCTGCCGTCGATCCCGCATCCGCAACCTTGTTCCCGCTGGTCGAGACGGCATTGCAGGTGACGCTCGATGCCGGGACCGGATATCGCGACCGCGTCATCGTGCTCGGCGCCGGCGTGCTCGGGCTGCTGACCAGCTTGCTGTTGCAGCGATCCGGGTGGCACCCGCTGCTCGCCGAGCCGCAGGCGTGGCGCCGCGCCTTGGCCAGCAGCCTCGGCGCCACCGCCGCAGCACCGGAGGAACTGGCGGAAGAGAAGGTTCCGCTGGTTATCGACGCTAGCGGTAATCCGGATGCACCAGCGATGGCGCTCAACATGCTGGCACACGAGGGAACCCTGCTGATCGCGTCGTGGTTCGGCACCAAGCCAGTGGTGCTGCCGCTCGGGGGCGCGTTCCACCGGCGGCGCCTGATCATCCGCAGCACTCAAGTTTCCACGGTGCCGGCCCGGCTGTCTGCGACCTGGACGCCGTCGCGGCGCCGCCGGGAGAGCGTTGAGCTGCTGGCCGAACTACCGTTGGCAGAGCTGTGCACTCACGTCTTCGCTTTCGGCCGCGCAGCTGAGGCATTCCGAGCCGTGGACGAGGGGATACCCGGGTTGATGCATGCCGTTCTTGACTACGACAGGGGTGCTGCCGGTGACGTGTGAAGTCGGGCTGAGCCGAAGCGTCCGTGCTTTCCATATCATGCCGGGACTGCCTGGGCCGGAGGGGCAGCTGCATGATCATGACTACCGAATTGAGATCGTGGTGGACCGCGAGCAACTCGACGGCCGCGGCATGGTTTGTGACCTGGATGTCCTGGAAGCGGCGCTGACCGAGCTCACCAGCCAGGTCGAAGGCCGCAACCTGGAGGAGATACGCCCAGCCGGCGCCGAGGCGGTCACAGTCGAAGTGTTCGCCCGCTGGGTGCATAACAGCCTCTCGCCCACCGTCGCTGCCGCAGGCGGCGAGACACTGGCAGTGCGGGTGTGGGAAACTCCCGTCGCGTTCGGCGGATATCACGCACGATGCTGACGCTCTGCCTGCCGACGCCGGGCGCTCGCGGCGCGAGGCGACGGGCGGCCCGGTGAGTTAGGGGAGGTGGCAGGTGTCGTTAACGCGATGGACGGCGGCAAATCCGCTACCGTGCCATTGGATCTCGTTAATGCAGGCGGAGCCGAGATATAGCCGGTACAGGGTGCCGAGCGGGACTCCGAGAGCGCGGCACAGCAGGATCTTTATCGGCGTAACGTGACTTACCACCAGGACGCTCTGCCCGCCGTGGCGTCCCAGCAGCCGATCACAGGCCCGGTTTACCCGGTGTGCGGTGTCGCCGAAGCTCTCCCCGCCGGGCGGGGCCTGTTCGGGGTCGCGCCGCCAGGCTGCCGCGGCTCCGGGCCAGCGCTCCTGGATTTCTGCCAGGGTGAAGCCATCCCAGTCACCGAAGTCGGTTTCCCGGAGATCATCATCGATGACTGCGGTAAGGCCCAGTTCGCCGGCGGCGATGGCGGCGGTAGCGACAGCGCGCTGCAACGGCGAGCTGACCACGGCGTCGATCGGAGCACCGGCGGCCAGGCGGCAAGCAGCCGCCTTCGCCTGCCGGGTTCCGTTAGCGCTCAGCGGGAGGTCGCGCAGCCCGCTGAAGCGGTGTTCGGGTGACAGCTCGGTATCGCCGTGCCGCAGCAGGACGGTGGTGGTGGGATCTGCTGTTGGGTTATCCCAGCCCAGTGTCATATGGCTGTCCCGCGAGTGTGAGGGAAGTGTGTCGACCGGTCCCCATACCCGCAAGACGAAGATGTCAGCACAACGGTTCAGCGCTCACTGGGGCGGCTCGGCCGTTGCAGGTCAATGCGCCGCCGCCGGCTGAGACGTGGCTCTGCTGAAGGCGCTGAGGAACTGGTTGCGGAAGGCGCTCATTACCTCAAGCGGAGCGTGGCGGCCGGGTAGCAGCCCGTCCTGCCAGTGCCAGGAGGCAATCTGCCTGAACACGGACGGGTCGTGGGCGATGATCGAGATCGGCACGTTGTGACTGGCCCCCGGGCTGGTGATGGGCGTGTCGGGTTGCTCGTCGCCGAGCAGGATGAGCACGAGGTTGGGATTCTTGAGCTCGGCGACCCATGAGGTGAGGGCCTGCAGCGAGTACTGGATCGACGTGCCGTAGGCCTTGCGCTCCCTGCTGGCACTTTCCAAGACGGAGAGGGGAGCCTCCCCCTTTGCGGGCATCGGGTCGAATATCGAGCCGTTGCCGACCTTGTTCCAGGGCACCATGGTCGGCAACGGGGCCCAGGGTGAATGCGAGGACACCAGGTCGATTTCGGCCATAACGGGCTTGTGGCCGGGGGCGAGCTCGAGCCGCTGGAACGCGGAAAGGATGTACTGGTCGGGCATCGGGGCGTAGCCGAAGGTCGGGCCGTGGTAGCCGACGTTGCTCCGGTCGTAAAGCTGGTCGAAGTGGTAGAACTGCGTGCCGGACGGGAAGCTCACGTCGTCGGTAGCGGGACTGTCGCTGACGGTGCGAAACCCGGCCTTGTCGAAGGCGTCGCTGAGAGTGAACCGGCTGCTGCTGACGAGTTCCGAATACCGCTGTCGGCTGTTGACCCACAGCCCCGACTGCAGGGTGGAGTGGGCCTCCTGGCTAATACCGCCGTAGCCCGGAGCGGTAACCCAGGCGCTCTGCGTGGACCAGCCCGCGCGGCCCAGTGAGGTGTTGGCTCGGCGCAGGACGGCGTCGATGCCTGGGGAGAAGTTTGTGTCCTGAAGGGAGACCTGTCCGTAGCTCTCGACGAAGGCGATGATGACGTCCTTGCCGCGCAACCCGGTGAGCAGGTCCGAAGCGGGGACGCTGGTCTCGGGGTCGCGGCTGTGGATGGCCCGCTCGAAAAGGCGCTGGTCGCGAAACGCTGCCTGGGTGGCGCGCACCTGCGCGACGGCCAGGCCGACGGCGCTAGTCGAGGCGACCGGGGATCCCGGGATGAATTGCAGTGACAGGCCCGCGCACACGGCCCAGACTGCTGTGAGGCCAGCGAGGCCGCGGACCGCGGCGCGGCGATGGCGCGCCGCCATGGCGGTGACGTGAATCGTTGCTGCGGTGATTGCGCCGACGAGCAGGATGAGACCGAGCCCGAGCAAGACGAGCGCAATGTCCGTCCGCTTAGGGCCGATCGTTTCGCGGACCACGCCCAGAGCCGAGCCGATGCTGCCCCAGTCGAACACCGGGTTGAACGCTCGATCGACGTATTCGTAGAACGCGATGTTGAGGATCTTGGCGAGAGTGAGCACGCCGAGCAGGATTCCAGCGACGGCGGCCACGATCCGTCGCGGCCAGACCGGCAGCACCAGCGCGATAGCCACCAGGACCAGCAGCTCCACGGGGATGCGGATAAAGGCGGCGGGGCTGATCTGCCAGGCACGGTCGGGCGCGAGGAGGTCACTCCACACGAGCGCGATGGCAAGCACGGCAAAGGCCAGCCGCAGAGCCAGGCGAGTGCGCGGGCCGGCGCCGGCGCGGTACAGCCAGAGCACGTCGTGGCCGAACGACTCGGCCAGGAGCAGCAACGCGGCGGCAACCGCGATCATCCCGGTGAGGGGATCGAGCACTCCGGATAGGGCGACCGTGAGCACGATACCCTGGACCGCGGCCACGACCTTGCGCCAGTACCGGGGTGGCAACGGCGCGGCCAGCCACGGGATCAGCCAGCCAGCCAGCAGCAGCGCGTAACGGGCGGCGCCGATGGCCAGCACCCAGCTGCCGTAGGTCCGCGACACGGCGACGCTGAGCAGCAGGATGAGGAAGGCGTCTACCTCGCCGTCGAAGCGGCCGCCCAGCGAGTTTGCGGTGCCGGTCCGGCGCGCCACCTGCCCGTCCACCGCGTCGAGCGATAGCGCGACGGCGGAAAGGGTAACCAGCGCTGTGATCGACACCGGTCGGCCGAACGAGCCGGCGACCAGGCCCGCGACCCCGGCGCACAACACCGCCCTGGTCAGCGTGACCCAATCCGCCGGGAGTATCGCCGGCTGCTCGCTTCGCATGCGGGCGGTGGCAATCAGCGCCGTCGCGGCCCAGCCGATAGCCAGCCCGGCGATCCACCCAGCGACGCCGAGACCAGCCGTGGCGGACACGACGCCGAGCAGAGCGGCTGTCGCGAGTATCCCCAGGATCGTCGCGAGCCGAATCGTAGGCCGCGTCCCCTGATCCACCGGGCGAATCGCTACTACCGCGCTTTCATCCGCCGGGCGAATCGCACGCACCGCGCCTCCATCTGCGTAGCCGTCTGCAGCCACACACTCGACCGTGTCAACGAATCCGCGATCACGCTGGTTCACCCGTGCCGGATGCGAGGCCTGGGCGCTGTCTCGGGAGGATGGTTGAACGATGTGTCCAGCCGATCCGTTATAAGCCGGTGTGGCGCGCCAGCACTCAGTTCCGGTTCCGGTCGGGTTCAGCCCCGTCGTGCGCCGCATCGGCTTGCCGCTGCTTCGCGTGGCAGCCGCCGTCACCGTTCTGTGGTTTCTACTGCGACTGGTTGGCGCGGCGCCGTTCGAGGACGGCCTGCGGGCGGTCACCTGGCCGGCGGTCGTAGCCGCCGTCACGCTCACAGCCTTGACTACGGTGTGTTCTGCCTGGCGGTGGCGGGTCGTCGCCCGCGCACTCGGCATCAGCATTGGCCTGCCGGCCGCGATCTCCGCCTACTACCGTTCCCTGTTCCTCAACTCAGTGCTCATCGGAGGAGTTCTCGGCGACGTCCACCGGGCTGTCAGGCACGGCCGACGCGCTGGAAACGTGGCGCGCGGGCTGCGCGCCGTGGCGTGGGAACGGCTGTGCGGCCAGATCATCCAAGCCGTGGTGACCGCCGTCGTATTGCTGACGCTGCCCTCGCCGGCCCGGCCTGCGCTGCCATACATCCTGGCAGGTGTCGCGGGCGTAGCCGTGTGCACTGCGCTCGTGGTTCGCGGCGCTGTTCGCCGCGGCAAGTCGCGGCTGGCACGCGCAGCCCGTGCCGTTGCCGAAGACCTGCATTGCGTGTTGGCCGCAGACGTGTGGCCCAGGGTCATGCTGGCGTCGGTGCTAGTCGTGGCCGGGCACACGGCCACGTTCGTCATCGCGGCAAGGGTTGCCGGGTCCACCGCACCCCTGGGCGAACTGGTCGCGTTGCTGATGGTGGTCCAGACTGCAACGGTGATCCCCCTAGGTGTCGGCGGCTGGGGGCCACGGGAGGGTGTTGCCGCCTGGGCATTCGCCGCAGCGGGGCTCGGCGCCGCCACCGGGGTCACGGTCACTACCCTCTATGCGGTGCTGATGCTGGTCGCGGTTACCCCAGGCGCTGGCATGCTGCTGGGGGACGCCGTGCGCCGCCGTCGCGGCCCGAGACACTCGCGCGAGTCGGGACGACCCGATCTGGCCCGCAGACGCCAGAAGCCGCTCGAGGTTGACCGGCCGTGCCCCGTGACTGACCTCGGCACGCCGCTGACGGCGCACTCGACCAGGCGCGAGGCCGAACGGCTCGTCCCGTGACCGGGGCGGTCCATGGGGCGACCATCCGCCGGCGTATTCGCACCCCGCTCCGCTTCGGTGACGGCTACTCAACTGTTGCCACGGTCGTTAGCTTCACCGGCCTGACCGACGCGCAGCAGCACGTGGCGCTGGAACTCGGCCGGCCCGCCACCGCCGCGCTGCCGCTGGTGCGACTGCACAGTGAATGCCTCACCGGTGATGTATTTGGCAGTCAGCGGTGCGACTGTGGGCCGCAACTGCGCGAAGCGGTCGAGCGGATCACCAAGCATGGCGGCTACGTGCTGTATCTGCGCCAGGAAGGGCGCGGCATCGGACTTTATGACAAACTCGACGCCTACGCGCTCCAAGATCGTGGTCTGGATACCTACGACGCGAACCTCGCGCTGGGTCACCGCGCCGACGAGCGCGACTACACCAGCGCGGCCCAGATGCTGCACGCGCTAGGCGCCAGCCGCATCCGGCTGCTGAGCAACAACCCGGACAAGAGCGCTCAGCTGGCCCGCCTGGGCATCACAATCGCCAGGCAGGTTCCCACCGCGCTCCACCTTACCGGGGCCAATGCCGCCTACCTCGCCACCAAGGCCAGGCGTGGCGGGCATGATCTGCTTTCGCGGAGACTGGAACGCGTCGCAGAGCCGCACGGGCGCGCAGGTCCGCTCGCCGGTCCCGCGGACCTAGGGTTTGAGGGCCTGTGACAGCCATACCCGAGCATCCGCCGCGCCACCGCCATTATCGATCCCAGGCAGCCCCGGCCAGCCGCATGGGTTCGCTCGTCCTGCCACCCTCGCGGCCTCGTGCTGATCGCGGCGCGTTGGGCTGGACGGCTACCTGCTCTCGGTTCTTTTCCCAGACCACATCTTTGAGCGCGCTTGGCCGGGCTGAACCTGAAATACCCGTCAGCTTCAGTGGCGGCCATCTGGGCCTGGCGGCCTGGTATGTTCTGGCTGATCACCCGCCTGTCGCCGTACGACTGGCTGCTCGCCTCCATCGTGACCATCGCGGCCTGGCGGCGGCAGGCGTCCTCCTTTTGCGGCTGCTTCTCATCCTGTTCGGCAGCCGCCCGGCGATCCTGGTCCCGCTGATCATCTTCCTGTTCACGCCACTGACGCTGGCTGGCCTGTCGTTCTGGACCACTGTGACGGACTGGCTGCCGTTGCACTGACAATGCTGGCGGCGACCTATTCCCACGTCAGGTACGTCCGCACTGGCCGCATCGGCGATGTCGTCGCCGCGGCCGCGTGGCTCGGCGCAGGCCTGCTTTTCGATGTGCAGGGCGCCTTGGTTCCGCTGCTTCTCTTCGCCCTCGTCGGCATATCTTGCCCCCGGCCGCTGGCTGGCCGCGCCATGCGGACCTCCGGAGTTTCCGGCGCGCCTGGACGATCTACGCGTGCTGACCGCCGCGTACCTTGCCCTCTTCCTGATCAAGCTGCAGACATCATCCCAGCAGCCGATCAACCCGAGACACCTCTCGAGCGTGTTGTCGCTGGCTGCGAACATGCTCCGGGTCGGCTTCGTTCCGGCCGCACTTGGCGGCCGTGGCGCTGGTTCGTGCCCGGCGGCGATAGGCCTCGCAGCCGAGATGCCCGTAATAACCCAGGTCACCTGGGTGCTGGCTGCGCTCATGGTCGGCGCGAGCTTGTGCTACCGGCGGCATGCGCTCCGGTTGGCTGAACCTGCCGATGCTGCTCTGGCCGACTTCGGACCTGGCAATCTCGCGGCTGACCGAGCTACCGGCCAGCCTGCTGGGCGCCAACACGTATTATCTGGCCGACTCCGCACCCGTACTCGCTATCTGCGTCGGGCTGGCGTTCTGGCCCGTCATCGGCGAGCAGGATCCCTACCGCGTCAGGCGGCCAAGGACGGTGCCGCTGGCAGTCAGCGCGTTCGCCCTGACCGGAGCGTTCCTGGTGGGTTCGATCTGGTCCGGAGTCACCGCCCTCAGCAACACCTCCAGCGCCAGGCGCGCTCGTTCATCGTGCCGTTTGCTTAACAGCCCCATGCCGCGGAGCCTCTCGGCTCCCGCTCCGTGGTACGTGATGTATGCCGGTTCCGGGACCTCACGCACAAGTCGCTCGTTATCGGGCCGCTCCTACGGGCAGGTGCGGGGATCCGCGTCGCGACGGTGCCCAAGGGGAACCTCACGACCGATGTTCTTCGTCAGCCTGGTGAGATCCGGCTGGCGCTTGACATTGGTGCGTCGCGCGTCCCGCCTGGACGCTCAATGACATGCTGGCCGCTACGGTCGGCGGCGACGACGATTCCGCTCAGCGCTCACGTGTTCCGCTACGCCTGGATCATCCGGCTCTGGTATTCCGGTCCGGCGACCACGATGCGGCTTGAGCTCGGAAGAGCAGCCAGGGACGTCGTACTGCCAGGCCGGCCAGCGTGATATTGACATTCCGGTCTCCGGCGAGGTTCGCCGCCGTCCGTTCGCAGCCTTCCAGCGGATAGCCCGCGGGTGCATCGCGCCGCTCCGAGCAGATCCTGTATTGCGTCGCTGACATCGCCGCCTGGGCAGCTGCTGCCTGAAGAATCGGCTCGCGTCGCTGTGAGCTGGCTGAGCGCTAGCCGGGTGAACGGCCCACGAAGTCGAGCTGATGAGCGACGTAGACCAGGTCGCCTGCAGCCAGCTGCCGACGGCGCACGGCCAGCCATTCGGCCAGGTCCGCCGGTTCCAACCAGTCCGGCCGATTCCGCAATGCGTCCCGGATCGTATTAAGGATGCTGCGCAGGAAGTAAGCCTCGTCGGCCGGGTAGTTCCCGTCCGGGGCCGGATACACGACCCAGTCAGACGACCCCGCAGCCAGCGCGGGCGCCCCCGCATCCCGCAGGTGGTGAAACAGGCCTCGGCCCGTGCGGCTTTCCCCAGCCGCCGGCCGTAGCGGATGCGCTCGTCCATGTCGCGGTGGTAGGCCCGCATGACCCGGTCGTCGTGTGGGTGGCCGGGCGCGAAGATGCTCTCGCCGTCGTAGTTGATTGTGAACCAGTAGACGCCGCCGGGGACAAGCAGCCGCAACAATCCGGGCAGGACGGTCGGCACGTCGACCAGGTCCAGGACGGCGTTGGCGATCAGCACATCGGCCAGCTCTCCGTGAGCGGCCTCCAGGTAATCGCCGAGCTCGGCGTGCACCAGGCGCACCCGCAGATCACCCACCTGCAGGCCATCCGGCAGCAGGTCGCCGCGCACCCCCCGCGCGTCCGCCCAATCGCTCAGCCACCGGCGCGAGCGATCCAGCAGCTGCCGATCTGCATCCAGCAGGACGTACTCGCCGGCGGCGAGGACTCGCCAGTCCAGCAGCCGGGCCACCATCGTCCCCAGGCCCGCGCCGACCTCCAGCACGCGGGGCGCACCCGCGGGCATCAGGCGGCACAGCTCGGCTCGCACCTGCTGGTTGAGCGCCCGGTCATCCACGGTCGTTTTCGCGGCCAGGTAGCGGGCATAGCGGGAGCCCGTCGACGCTTCATCGACGCTGTCGCCTCCGGTCGAACCGTGTCCACCGCATCTCCGTACCATCCTGTGTCAGGTATGACGGATCGGCGGCGGGTGTAGTTCAGATCGGCCGGAGGCTGGAGGCTGTGTCAGTGCCAGGCGCTTTCGACGGCGGGAGCATCGTGCGGGTCCACGTAGTCGTCCCCGAGGGTTTCGACGATCCCAGCCAGCCAACCGGCGGCAACATCTACGACCGGCGGGTCTGCGCGGGACTGGCCGAGGCGGGCTGGGAGGTGCAGGTCGCGACCGTCGCCGCGGCGTGGCCGGCGCCGGACTCGGGCGCCCGCGCGGACCTGGCCCGCATCGTCTCCGCCATCCCCGACGGTGAGATCGCCCTGATCGACGGACTGATCGCCTCGCCGGCCGCGGCGCAGCTGCTGCCGCACGCTGGCCGGCTACGAATGACAGTGCTGCTGCATATGCCACTGGCTACTGCCCTCGACACATTCATGATGCCGGCGCGCAGCGCTCGGAACGACTCGTGCTTTGTGCGGCCACGGGCGTAGTCGTTACCAGCGAATGGACCCGACAGGAGGTGCTGACCCGATACAAGATCCCGGCGAGTCGGGTGCATGTCGCCCGGCCGGGCGTCGATCGGGTCACTGGCCCCGCCCGGCCCGTCCGCGGTCACCTGATCTGCGTGGGAACTCTCGGTCGCCACAAGGGGCAGGACCTGCTCGTCGAGGCACTAGCCGAACTGGGTGACCTGGACTGGCATTGCGTGCTGGCCGGACCGCTCGACCGCGACCCTGACTTCGTCGACCAATTGCGAACCCGTATCACTTGCCTCGGCTACGGCCCCCGCGTTCGGCTCACCGGCGTCCTGACCGCCGCGGTGCTCAGTCACGCGTATGCCACCGCCGATCTGCTCGTCGCGCCGTCCCGCTCGGAGACCTACGGCATGGCAGTAACCGAAGCGCTCGCCCACGGCCTGCCGGTCCTAGCCGCCGCGGTGGGTGGGCTGCCCGAAGCGCTCGGCTACAGCACCGATGGCACCCGCCCCGGCCAACTGGTCCCTTCCGGCGATCCGTCTGCTCTCGCTGCCGCGATCGGGGACTGGCTGGGCGACGAGCGCCACCGACACCGGCTACGGGCAGCCGCACGAAAACGGCGGTCGAACCTGTGCGGCTGGGAACAAACCACTCAAGAGATAGGGAACGCACTCGCCGCCCACGAGGGCGCAGTCAGCCCGCGCCGCTCGGAGTGAATAACCAGCCTGGAAAAACCAGCGGTCGGGCGTGAACCGCCCGCCGCCTCGGCCCGTGACACTAAACGTGGCTCGCGCATTCAGTCAGGATGTAGCGTCGCGGGAGACTTTATGCAACTGGAAAGTGATCAACACAAAGTGCGCTCGACGACATTCAGAACCGAGAGCCGCATAACAATCGCCAGCAGCATCCGTGAGGTGTGGGCGTACGTGTGTGACGTCGGACGCTGGCCGGAGTGGGCGCCAACGGTTCTCGAATGCTGGGTTCGCGGAGGAGGGCCGCTTCAGCCCGGCTCGCGGGTGGAGCAGCGGGCGAAGGACCTGGGGCGGACTCACAGCCGGAGCCAGGAAGTGACCGCTGTCGAGGCGCCCGTATCCGTGGCGTTCGCCGGGCGAATGGGTACGTCCGCGGCGCGCTGGGGAATGGAACTCGAGCCAGTGGACGATAGGCAGACCGACGCCAAGATGTGGATTGAGGTCGACCTTGCGGGCATCATGCGTGCGGTTCCCGGCCTTCTTCAGGGCAGTATTCAGCGCGTCAGCGATCGCGAGATGGTTGCGATCAAGGCTGCGGTCGAGTCCCCAATGCAGGAAGGCGCGGAGTCTTAGATGGGTGGCACGCAGTTCTACCGCGACGCTACGGGGATCGAGAAGCACAGCGTGAGCCAGGTTGACCATGCCCGAGAGCGCCTGATCGAGACATACCGCAAGAAGGCGAAGCACTACGATGTCACATCCCGGCTCTACCCCGTGCCGGGCTACCCGCACCGGGCACAACGGCTCCGGGCCGTCCAATCGCTCGGCCTTCGCGCGGGTGACACCGTGATCGACATCGCGTGCGGTACAGGTCTGAACTTCCCGCTGATTGAGGAGTTGATTGGTCCCGACGGCCGGATCGTCGGCGTCGATCTGACCGACGCGATGCTCGCCCATGCCCAGGACCGGATAGCGGGGAACGGCTGGAGCAATATCAGCCTCGTGCAAGCCGACGCGGCCGACTTCGACTTCCCACTCGAGGTTGACGCGATCCTGTCCACGTACGCCATGACGCAGGTGCCCGAGTGCGCAGAGGTCATCGCCCGCGGCGCCGCGGCCCTCTCCGGACGCGGGCGCTGGGCCGTGCTGGATGTCAAGGTTCCCGACAACACGCCTGCGTGGCTTGCGCAGTTCGGAACTGCAATTGTGCGGCCTTTCGCCTCCATAGATGCGTGGATCATGCGTCGGCCGTGGGAGGCGATTCGTGCAGCCATGCAGGACGAACTGGCCGATCTCTCCTGGACTGAGTTGTTCTTCGGAACCGCATTCCTCGCTGCCGGGTCCCGAGGCAATTGAACCTTCGGTGTACGACCGCGGGGAAGCAGCCTTCAGTGACTGTGAGCCGGCCTGCAGAGCTGGCAGGCCAGTCAGGCGTGAGTCAGCGGCTCGAGCAGCTCGGCCACGGCCAGGCTGCCGTGCCGCCGGGCGGCCAACAGCGGCGTCGCACCCCATTCGCTCCTGATGTTCGGATCGGCGCCAAGTCGCAGCAGCAGCTTTGCCATGTCGACGTCACCTGTGGACGCCGCCTCGTGCAGCGGGGTGAACCACGGCTGCTCGACCGGGATGTCGGCGCGGCCGCGGGCGTTCACGTCGAAGTCCAGTTCGGCCAGCAGCGCGATCGCGTCGAGCTTGCGGCTCGAAGCGGCCCAGACCATGAGGCCAGGCCGCCGCTTGCGGGCGGCGGGCGCGTGCGCGCGCAACCGCATCGCGGCGTCACGATCACCGGCGAGGACCGCGGCAATCAGCGAGTCGATCCCGTCGAGCGCGGGCGGCCCGGCGCCCTGGGAGACTGAGGTAGCCGGCCAGCTCCGGGTACCCGCTCAGAGCCGCGATCTCGGCCGGGGTGTACCCGTCCGAGTTCCGCAACGCCATCGGCTGCCCGCCGGGAGCTGAGTACGGCGTCAGGAAGTCGACGCCGTGCTCGATCAGGAGCCTGACCCGCTCGCGCATGTCGTGCACGATCGCCCACCACAGCTGACTGCGCAGCATCTCCTGCGGCGAGTCCGCGGCGGCCCCGAACCTGGCCGCCCACAGTCCGCCGTCCCCACCTCCGAGGCCATGATCGAACAGCAGCACAAGGTGCCGGTTGTCGTCACCGAACTGCCGGTTGTACAGGGTCTGGCTGTCGTTGGCATCGGCGCCCGCGGTCAGCAGCAGCTCGGCCAGCGCGAACCCGTGCGGATGTTCGTCGTCGGCATGGCTGCCGAGCGCGCCGGTCACGGCTGTGTAGGGCGGGTACAGCCCGTGCCACAGGTACCCGGCGTTCGGATCCGCCCGGTGCTCCAGCAGCGCCCGCGCCGAGCCTAGGGTCGCTTCCTCGCTGATGTGCGGGTCGTGCCTGGCGAACGCCAGGTACAGGAGCGGTTCCCAGCCGTAAGGGCCACCCAGTCGAGTGGCCAGCGCCGGATCGGCGGCCAGCTGTGCCCGTATCGCCGGCTCGTCCGCGGCGGCGGCCGCGACGTGGATGTTCGTGCTGACTAGCCCAGGATGAGTGGTCAGCAACTGGGCCGCTCGTTCCCATCTTTGCGGCGAGTCGTCCCCGCCGTGGCGCAGGCAGGCATACAGGAGGAATTCGTCGGCAGCGCCGACGGCCAGCTCCACCTCGTCGGGCGAGCGGCGATAGCGCTCGATCATCTCCACGTGTTTCTTGAGCCGCGCCCAGGACGGGAAGCCGTGATGGCGCGCGATCACGAGCTGCGCGCCGGTCAGCGAGACCGGGTGAGCACCCTTGTGGTGATACTCGGCGACCAGGTCGAGGGCCCCTGGCACGCCCGCCTGGGCCAGGTTGCGAAGATCTTTGGCCAGCTTGCGGAGCCGCTCCAGGCTCGCGTCGTCGGGCAGCGAAACAGATGGCATTGCGACCCCCTCTCACCGCCTGCGGTCCGCTTCGTCAGGCCGAAAGGAGGCTGAATAACCAGTACCGTTCGTGACAGTTGTTCGGGTGGGCTCGGCCCTATCCGCGGACCCGGCGGCGCCCCGCGCGCCGTCCCCGAGACTACGCCCTGGACCGAAGGCGCGTGAAGGGAGCCACTATGAGCAGAGCCGGACGGCGACCGTGACCGCAGGGAGGCAGGTGGTCAAGTGCGGAGAATGACGACGAAGCTATCCCGTGCCCGGCAGGTGATGCGATGATTCTGGTGATAACAGGGAGCGCCTCGTGAACAAGCCAGCTACGGTCTCAGAGCAATTCGACGCGGTGGTGGTGGGCGCCGGCTTCTCGGGCCTGTACATGCTCTATCAGCTGCGCCAGCTCGGCTTGTCGGTGAAAGGCTTCGACACAGCTGCGGATGTCGGCGGTACGTGGTACTGGAACCGCTATCCGGGGGCGCGGTGTGATATCCCCACCACCGACTACGCCTACAGCTTCGACCCGGAGCTGGAGAAGGAGTGGACCTGGTCGGAGAAGTACGCGACGCAGCCGGAGATCCTGGACTACCTCCGGCTCGTGGCCGACCGGCTACGGCCTGCGCTCGGACATCGAGTTCTCCACCTCCGTCACCTCCGCCCACTGGGACGAGCAGGACGAAGCGCTGGAGCATCACGACCGACCGCGGGAACGAGGTCAGGTGCCGGTACTACATCATGGCCAGCGGCTGCCTTTCGATTCCCAAGTCAGTCGATATCGAAGGCGCCGACCGTTTCACCGGCCAGGTCTACTTCACCAGCCAGTGGCCGCACGAGGGCGTCGACTTCACTGGCCAGCGAGTCGCGGTCATCGGCACCGGCTCATCGGGCATCCAGTCCATCCCGCTGATCGCCCGGCAGGCCAGCCAGCTCACGGTCTTCCAGCGCACCCCGAACTTCTCCATCCCGGCGCATAACGGCCCCGCCCCGGCCGACCGGCTCTCGCAGCTGGCGAGGATCGCGACGGGTACCGGCATGCGGCCCGGTGGTCGCCGGGAGGAATTCCTGTCGAGCCGACCGACGTCCTGGGCGTCACCGCCAGCGAAGAGGTGCGCCGGGAGCGCTTCGAGGCGGCCTGGGACCAGGGCGAGCTGTTCGGCATCCTCGGCGTCTTCGCCGACCAGGGGGTGAACCCGGCTTCCAACGACATCGTGGCCGAGATGATCCGGGAGAAGATCCGCTTGGTCGTGCGACGATCCCGAGACGGCAGAAGCGCTCTGCCCGAAGGACCACTACTTCGGCACCAAGCGGCCGTGCCTCGACACCGGCTACTTCGAGACCTATAACCTGCCGCACGTCCGGCTCGTAGACCTCCGCACGCAGCCGATCACCAGCATCACCGAGCGGCGGCATCGACACGGCAGACCAATCGTTCGGCTTTGACGCGATCGTGTACGCCACCGGCTTTGACGCCATGACCGGTGCCCTGGCAGCGGTGAACGTCACCGGCCGGGACGGCCTGTCCCTGACGGAGAAGTGGGCCGCCAGGCCCGTCCACTTACCTGGGGCTCATGACCGTCGGATTCCCGAACCTCTTCATGATCACCGGACCGGGCAGCCCGTCGGTCCTGTCGAACATGGCCGTCTCGATCGAGCAGCACGTCGACTGGGTCGCCGGCTGCCTCAACGACATGCGCGACAGCAGGCTTCGAGACGATTGAGCCGACCGCGCTGGCCGAATCCGGATGGGACCAGCACGTCCGGGACTGCGCCGCCATTACCCTGCATCCCACCGCCAACTCCTGGTACATGGGCGCGAATGTCCCTGGCAAGCCGCGCGTGTTCCTGCCTTACATCGGCGGCGTGAACGCCTACCGGCAGGCGTGCGACGATGTGGTCTCGCAGGGCTACCTCGGATTCCGCCGGACTGGCCCCGGCGGGGATGAGTGCCGGGACGGGGTGATCCGTAGCATGCAGCCCGATGTCGCCATGGTGCTGGAGATCATGGCCGGGTTGGGCCTGCCGTCCATGGAAAGCTTGTCGGCCGCTGACGCGCGTGCCTTTATGGCCGCCGCCGTAGCCGCCCGCCCGCCGGGCCCCGAAGTAGCCGAAGTCACAGATGGATTGATGCCCGGCCCAGGCCGGGACCTGCCGTACCGGCTCTACCGCCCGGCGACGCCGCCGAGGGCCTGCACCCGGTAGTGGTGTACTTCCACGGCGGCGGCTGGGTGCTCGGCGACCTGGATTCGGATGACCCGCTGTGCCGGGACCTTTGCGCGCGCTCGGGCGCGGTGATCGTGTCGGTGAACTACCGGCACGCCCCCGAGGACCGCTTCCCCGCAGCCGCGCAGGACGCCTTCGCGGCCGTGCGGTGGATCGGCCGCGAACGCCGAAAGCCTGGGCGGCATCCCCGGCCAGCTCGCCGTGGCGGGCTGGAGCGCCGGCGGCAACATTGCGACTGTCGCCTGCCAGCTGGCCCGCGACGCCGGCGGGCCGCGCATCGCAGGGCAGCTCCTGCTTAGCCCTGTAGTGGATTCGGAGCTGACGCGGCAGTCCTATGCGGAGAACGGCGACGGATACATCCTGACTACCGCGCTCATGCGGTGGTTCTGGGATCACTACGCCGACCCGGCCGACCGCGGCGACCCCCGCGCCGCCCCGCTGCGCGGCAGCCTGGCAGATCTGCCGTCGGCCTGTATCGTCACCGCGGACTTCGACCCGCTACGCGACGAAGGCGTCGCCTACGCGCGCTCCCTGGAGGCGGCCGGGGTGCCAGTCCGTCACATCCGCGCCCGCGGTCACACTCACACGTCAGTGACCATGGTCGGCATCGTCATCTCCGGGGCGCCGGTGCGGGCCGAGATGGCAGAGGCTCTCGTCGGCTTCTTCCCCGCGCCAGTGACCGGTGCCCTTAGCAACTCGTCCATCGGCGGATGATCCAGGAGATACGGTCCTGACCTGACTGCCTGGGCGTCGGCGACGCCAGGAGCCGGCGTGCCCCATGAGGGTGACGGTGCTAGCCCTACCTTGCGTCCGGGTACAGCCACGGTGGACGTGGCCGAGCCGGGGCCGCGATCATCGGGGAATGACCATTCCAGGAGGCCACTGGTTCACCGGGAGCCTTTAGCCGCGCCGTCATCGCGGTCGTTCTGCCGGCACGACCGCATCCGCGGGCGCGGCTCATGGCTTTCCCGACTGAGCGGAGAACCGGCTTGAGGCTGCGCCGCGTCCTGCGCGCATCGTTTACCAGGCGCGCCTGGATCAGCGACATCTTCGCCAAGCTCGGCCTGCCGCCGTGCGACGCTGACCACCGCCGGGTGCTCGCGGTCCTTGCCTACCTTCGATCGTGACGGCCTGCGCGCGTTCACGTCAGCGTCAGCTGCCAAGCTCTTGGCGTTAAGCAGGCGCGACACCCAGGTGGGTCGAGATCGGAGCGAATGATGAAGGCAGCCCGCTTCAGCCAGTTCGGGGGCCCGGAGGTCCTTGAGATTGTGAATCTTCCGGATCCGGATCCGGGTCCCGGCCAAGTCCGGATTGCCGTGCGCGCGGCCGGCGTCAACCCTAGTGACTGGAAGAAGCGCAAGGGCCTGATGGATGGGGAACTCCCGCAGACCATCGGCTACGAGGCTGCGGGCGTCGTCGACGACGTCGGTGAAGGTGTTGCGGACGTGGCCATCGGCGATCGCGTGTTCGGCTTTTCCGCCGAAGGGGCGGCCCAGGCCGAGCTGGCGGTGCTGTCCTACTATGCGCCGATCCCGCCGTCGCTTGACTTCCCCGGCGCCGCGGCGCTGCCGGCCGCCGTCGAGACAGCCACGCGCGCACTCGACCAGCTGGGCGTCGGAAGTGGCAGCAGGCTGCTCATCAACGGCGCCTCCGGAAGCGTCGGCAGCGCCGCGGTTCAGCTCGCCGTGATGCGCGGTACGCGCGTGATCGGCACCGCCAGTCCGGCCAACCACGATTACCTGCGCTCGCTGGGGGCCCAGCCTGTCGCCTACGGCGAGGGCCTCGTCGAGCGGGTTCGCGCACTTGTGCCCGGCGGCGTTGACCTAGCGCTCGACGTCGCCGGGAGCGGAGTCCTGCCCGACCTCATCGAGCTCGCGGGCGGCCCGGAGCACGTCGTGACGATCGCCGATTTCGGTGGCGCGCAGAAGCACGGGGTGAGGTTCAGCAGCGGGGACGCTGGCCGCGCGGTCCACGCGCTCGCCGAGATCAGCGAGCTGATCGAGGCCGGGCGCTTCTCGCTCCCGGTCGCGCAGACCTTCCCGCTCGCCGACATCGCGGAGGCGCACCGCGTCAGCGAGGACGGTCACGTGCGGGGGAAGCTCGTGCTGGTGGTGGGCTGATGCGGCCGCCCGCCCCGCGGCTGAACCTGTACATGCGTTGCCGCTCCGTTTTCAGCGCGTCGTAGCCATGGATCCAGGCCAAGCGCTCGGGAAGCAAGGCCAGATCGGCGTCGCGACGCTGCGCGGCCGCCCCGTCGACGAGGTGCAAGGAGGCCGATGCTGCCCAGGACAACAGCTGGACCTGCCGGGTCCTAACCCGGCGTCGGCTGGCGTAACGCTCCAGCGCCCCCGGAACGCTGTCAGCGCTGCCCAGTTCCTCGGCCAGGATGAACGCATCCTCGATTGTCTGGTTGGCGCCTTGCCCGTGGTGCGGCAGCATCGCGTGCGCGGCGTCTCCCATCAGGACGACCGGGCCGCGGCTCCAGCGGGCCAGCGGTCGCCGGGCGAACAGACCCCAGCGCGGCGACTGCGGGACGGCGCCGATCAGCTCCGTGACCGCAGGGTGCCATCCAGCGAACGGCTTGAGGTGCGCGCCCGAATCAGCCGACTCGGTCCAGGCTGGCTTGGTCCATTGTTCTGGCCCATCGATGACGGCGAGAAAGTTGATCACACTGCCTCCGCTGATGGGGTAGTGCAGCAGGTGGGCGCCGGGCCCCATCCAGAACTGCAGCGCACCAGGGTCGGGCAGATGTGACAGCTGACTCGTCGGGACGAGGCCGCGGAACCCCGAGGTGCCCGAGT
>CAWKKA010000011.1:0-484900 GCA_963850105.1 uncultured Actinomycetota bacterium | reverse complement strand
GATGCTCTATCCGTTGAGCTACGAGCGCTTTGGGTACTCAGATGCTTTATCCGCTGGAGCCTACCAGCGCTCATCTAATGATGCTGACCTGTGGTTCTGCGACCGCCGCTAACGGTACCTGGGTGCGCTGCGTCGGTGCAAGAACATCTGATTCGCGGTTGATGTCTTGGCAGTCATCGAGAGCTGCCCACTGGCGGCCAGCAGATGCTGCCCGGAGGCGGTCAACCTGGTCACTAGATGTGAGTGCTGCCTGCGCTGCGCTCCGCGCCGGATCCACCGATATGGGTGACCATCGGCCTCTCGGGGCTCGTCGGCTGATGCGCGCAGATCAGGTCGATCTAGCGCGCCACGATCTGCTGCGAAGTGCCGGGGGAGGCCCGCCCCGCCCACGCGGGCCACGACGTGAGCGGTTCCAAGATCGGCCTGGCTCATTTGCGGGCGGGACCGGTTCGCTCTCCGCCCAGCTAGCGGCGCTCGTGTGGACTCAGCTCAGTTACCGCATGGCCGCTGCTGACGCTAGCTGACCTTCATTTTGCCCTTTGAGGCCGGTGCGGTCGGGATCGTGCGAGGCGCCCGTGGGCGACCGCGGATGGCCCGCGCGAGCGTAAAGGCAACCAGGACAAGCGCTAGGCCCGTCAGCACGTCCTCATGGCCAGACCAGGCGATCATCAGGGCAAACAGCAGCCCGGCGGTCACGCTCTGCCAGGCCGGGGACGATGCACGGTCCCGCCAGATGATCAGGCCCACGCTGATCAACGCAGTGACGAGCATGCCATAGTCCGCCACGACGCCCCTGGCCAGATCCGGCGGTGCGGCACCCAGCGCCCACGCCAGCGGCACGAGCAGCAGGTACTTCGGTGCTGGCGGCCGCGCCCATAGCAGCAGGCCGAAGAAGAAGACGACCGTGACGCAGGGTGATAGCCCCAGCACCGGCAGCGTGCGCAACGCGTGCCCGCCCGCCAATCCAATGAGCGGATAGGCGATAAGCGCGTAGGCGATGAAAGCCGCGCCCAGCCCCGATGCCACGTCCTTGCGGGGGCGGATCACCAGGTCGCTGCGCACCACGCCAGCGAGGACCAGCAGCACCGCCTGGAGTGTGAATACCGCGGCCCACAGCCGGGAAAAGTGCATGCCGGGCATGAGCCAGGCAAAGTAAGCGATCCCGATCCACGCAAAATACGCCGCTGCGAGAGCACAGATCAGCTGAGACGAGCGTCGCAGCGGCCACAACGCAAGCCCAACCATGGCCACGGCCACCAGATACCACACGATCTGCATCGGCCAGACCGCGGCATTAGCGCGGCCGAACGTGGCCAGAAACGCGTTCAGCGGCGTGTGCGGCCACGGGTAGACGGCGCGAATGTAATACGTAACGGCAGTCGCGAGCGCCGCGGCTGCCAAGCCGGTACCTGCAGCGAGGCCGCTGCTACCCGCCCGTTCAGCGAGGCCTCTGCGAGTCTGCATCGCCTCCACCTCCCTACTGTCAGGCTGCGAGCGCGGCGGATCAGCGCGCGCGGCTCATTTCTGCCCGGATGTCAGCCGCCGCCTGGGCGGGTTGTTCTACCCGTGGTCAGCGATCAGCGCGGCGGCCAGCAGAATGCTCCATCTCGCGCTTGATCTCGCTCTCGGAAATCGGCTTGTTCCCGTACACGAACCAGCTGTGCGCAGCCAGTATCAGCAGCCACGCGCCGAGCGGGTAGATGATCCAGAAGTTCCACACGTCGTGGATTCCGGAACTCTGGCTGAACCCGTGGGTCGGCCAGCCGCCCGCGTTGTGGTGTTCCGACAGGGCCCAGATGACCACCAGGATGGTCATGCCGATGCCCGACGCCGCGGCACCAATCCGGAAATGCCGTCTGCGTTCGATTTGCTTGATCGCCTGATGGCGGGCGAGCTGCTCGCGGTCGGCACCAGCATTTGAGTCCCTGGCCGCGGGCGCGTCGTGGATGATGTTCGACATCTCGACCCCCTCCTTCGCATGGGAGCCCTTGATAGCTCACATCGCTACCTACTTGCAGGATGGAACCCCTTGCGCTGGCCGGATACGGCCGTAGGTCACCCGCCCCGCGGGCGAACGGCCCAGGTAGTGGGCGCTGGACCCTGCGTCGTCGCCCTGCCTGTCTCATGATCTTGGCCGCGCCCGCCGAGTCAAGGCCAAGCCGCTGCGCGGGGTCGATCTTCCTCAACGGGGAGGGCCGCCGGCTGGACCGGCACGGCGCCGGGCTGTGCGCTGTGCCGGATTGCGTGAGGTGTAGCCGTGTTGATCCACGCGCCCGGGCGGGCGTGGCCCGGCGTGCGCCGGGCGGGCTTCCCAAGGCTGAGCCCGGTGCGGAAGCTGGGTCAGGAGACGACCTTGGCCCGCTGGGAGCTGTCTGCGTGATCCAGGCCACCAACCAGGGGGTCGATTGGCCTGGGAGCTGCGCGGCGAGCCGCAGCCATTCGAAGAGCCCGCGCACAAAAGGCTGCAGCGAGCGTCAGATAGGCCCGGCGGCTCCGCTCCGGGCCTCTGACGTGCACTTTCCTTGGTTGGTAGCGGGGGCACATTGGTAGCGGGGGGCAGGATTTGAACCTGCGACCTCTGGGTCATCAGCGCAGTCTGGCCCTGTTCAACCCGGTCCGGCGCTGATCGTAAGCGTGCGGCCATTCTCACCGTCGCCGTCTGCGTGCCCGGCGGGAGGCGTCGACCATCGACGCGAACTGCGACGGGTCGATGATCGGCCGGCCCGCCAGCGACGTGCTCGTGAGGTCCGCGTCGGCAGAGACGTTCAGGAACGCCTCCTACCGCCGGCTCCTTCTCACGTGCAGGTCCAGCCACCATCGACAACGAGAGTGTGGCCGGTGACATAGCTGGAGGCATCCGATGCCAGGAACAGCAGCGGCCCGTCGAGTTCCTCGATGGACGGCGCGCGTCCGAGCAGGGTCTGACTTTCGATGTCTGCGACGAAGCCGGGATCGGCCAGCATGCCGGTCAGCTCCGTGGCGAAATACCCGGGAGCGAGCGCGTTCACCCGCACCCGCCGCGGGCCCCACTGGGCGGCCAGGTGACGAGTCAGGTTAACCAGCGCGGCTTTCGTCGAGTTGTAGGCCGCCATCGGCCCGCGCGAGGCGACCAGGCCGTAGATGGACGCGATGTTGATCACCGACGCGTGCTCGCTGGCGAACAGCAGCGGTGCCGTCAGACGGCACAGGTCCAGCACCGCAACCAGGTTGACCTGCACAACGGCGTTCAGCTCGTCGAGCGTCTGATCTTCCAGCGGGCCGTCATCGCAGACGCCGGCATTGTTGATCAGGATGTCGAGCCGGCCGAAACGATCTGCCACGGCCGCGACCACCGCCTGCCGGTGTGCTGGCGAGGCGATGTCACCCGAAACCGCGACCGCGTCGAGCTGCGCGGCTAGCTGCTCAAGGCGGTCCGCCCGCCGGGCGGTCACCACCACATCGGCGCCCGCCTCGCGCAGCACCCTCGCGAACCGCTCGCCCAGGCCTGACGAGGCTCCGGTAACGAGAGCCACCCGGCCAGAAAGAAGCCCGCTTCCCGTGTCCATCCGGTCATCGTTCCAGCACACGCACGCCCGATCGTTCATAATCGCGACATCCCGGCGCTCAACCACCGTGCCGGCAGGAATGCCAGAACCCGGCGTTCTGCGCGGCCCGATGGCAAGCCCGTCCTCGGCAGGGCGCCCGGATTCGGCCGTTAGGCGCCGAGCCGCGCACGGCGGCGCTACCGAGCCGCTCACCTAACGTGACAGCAGCCGCCCAGCACGGAGTTCCCGACACCTGGATTAAAGAGCGTCTAGTCCAGTCCGGCAGTCTCACCCGCGCTACCCGAACACATCGTGCTCAGCTGGCCGCCGACGCCGCAGCGCGAGACCGCTGACGCTACCACGGCGCTCGCATCTGCCTAGCAGTCGTCATCCGCATCTGCCCGGCCGACACAACTCGCGCAGGTCTTCGGATAAGCCACTTCCCGGGTCCGCTAGCCAACAGCTCGACCAGCCGGCCGATCAGCCCCGGGATGCCGGCTGGTCGTTCGAGGACGTGTCGTGGCAGGCGACCCAGGCGTCCTCTTGAAGCCGGTAATATTCCGCTAAATCTCAGGTCCTTCGTGGATGGCGAGGCCGCAGTGCGGAACGAACGATGGCTGATCGCGGGAGCTGGCGGACTCGTACTGGCGGGCGCGATTACGTACGTGGCGACGACGGGCTCGGTGCCCGCGGCGGAGCATCGGGTCGCGCAGCGGCCAGTCAGCAAACCCACGCCGCCCGCGGTCGTGACCGTGACGCCGGCCGGCGGCGCGGCGAAGGTCGCTCCCGACACTAAGGTGCAGATCACAGCGTCTGGAGGCACGCTCACCGAGGTCACGGTAGCGTCCGGCAACTCTGCCGTCACCGGGCAGTACGGACCGGGCGGCACGAGTTGGTCGGCCCAGTGGGGGCTGAAGCCCGCTGCCTCCTACACGGTCACCGCCGTCGCCAGGAACAGCAAGGGCGCCGCGACGACAGAGATTACGCATTTCAGCACCACGAGCACGGCTCGCATCTTGCAGATCAGCGGTATTACTCCCGGCTCCGGTGAGACCGTCGGTGTCGGCATGCCGATCATCGTCGACTTCAACTACGACGTGGCCAACTCGGACCGGGCCGCTGTGGAGCAGGCGCTAGAGGTTAGCAGCGACGTCCCGGTTACCGGCGCGTGGTTCTGGGCCTCAGGCAGCGAGGTTGTCTTTCGTACGCAGAGCTACTGGCCGGCCCACGAGAAGGTGCTGCTTACCGCGCACCTGACCGGCGTCCCCGGCGGGCCGGGCCTGTGGGGCGGAAGCGACCTCAGCCATTCGTTCAAGATCGGCGATTCGCACGTAGTCAAGGTCAACCTGAAGACCGATTGGGCTTACTTCTATATCAACGGGTCGCTCGCCAAGACGATTCCGGTCAGCGGCGGAATGGGCGGCTACGATTCTTTCGGCAACGACTTCTACACCACCGGCGGCATTCATCTCACCATGGGCAGCTACGACTCGGTATGGATGACCTCCCCTAATATCAAGCCGGGCGAGCCCGGGTACTACCACGAACTCGTCTACGACGACGTGCAGATCTCCGACAGCGGCGAGTACATGCACCAGAGCCCCGGCGCGTTCTGGTGCCTGGGCCACGAGAACTGCAGCCACGGCTGCGTCCGGATGACTGCCGACGGCGCCGCCTGGTGGCGGCGCACCTCCTACCGCGGCGACCCGGTGACCATCACCGGCACGCCGCGCGTGCTCGCCTGGGACAATGGCTGGGGCTACTGGCAGGAGTCCTGGTCGGCCTGGCTAAAAGGCAGTTCCGCCGGCGCAGTCACCACAGCCGCGCTGGGAGGAGACCAGCCCCACGGCGGCGACGTCCGCCGGGTCTAAAGCCTCCCGCGGCTTCACCTCCCGCGCCCATCCCGATAACCGCAGGCTGAACAAGGCAAGGCCAGCCGCCGCGAGCGGCCTGCCGGGTCTAAGGTTCCCCTCCGTCCTCCCCGATGTAGCCCGTATTGGGATCGATCATGGCGAGGAAGACGCGGATGCTCTCCCGGTGCTCCTCCACCGACCGATTCGGTGTCCCGCCCGACGCGAATCCGTAGCCCTTGTTAGGCCCGCCAAAGCCAGTCGTAGGCGGTGCCGTCTCCAGCTCGGCGAACGGCGAACCGCTCGCCATCGACGTCGAGGGTGAGCAACACCCGCCCGGGCCTTCCTTCAGTTCCGCGGTACACAGCCGGAACGGCGGGAGGACCGTCGCCGTCACCGCCGGGGCTCCTGTCCACAAGAGCCAGCATCCACGGCCGCCGACTTTGAGTCCATCGCATGCGCGCTCGGCTGACGCACTCATCTGCCGCCGACGGTGCGCGGCGTCGGACTGGCCATCTTGCCGAGAAGCGCGTGTTCAGTCGTGGTCAGGCTCGATGCTCGGCAAGAATCTTGCTGAATATGGCAAGGTAGCTGTCATGAGCTAGGGACAGTTCTCCAAGCGCATCTTCGGTGAACCACGCGATGGCATCGTGTTCGTCTGGCGCAACGTTGATCGGAGACCCCATCCACGCTTCGATCAGCCAGATCTGCATGTCGAACGTGTCGGCACGAACTTCTTGCACGGGCGGACCCGATGGCGCCGCGATGTCGATGCCCAGTTCCTCTCGAAGCTCTCGAGCAAGTGCCGCGCCAGGCAGTTCCCGGGCTCCACGTGCCCACCGGGCAGGTCCCAGACGTCGGGATACCAACGACGCCGGGGAGATCGGTGACATAGCAGTACCCGGTTGCCGTCGCGTAGCAACACCGTGACGATGCGAGCCTTAGGAGAGCCCTCCGCGGAGTTCGACACAGGCGTATTTTGCCACCGGTCGTAGCCGACACTTTGCCTTGCCGAGCGGTGGCCGGCATACTGATCTGCCGCGGACGGTGCACGGTGTCGAGACTGGCGATACCGCCAAGATGCGGGTGGCGCGGGGCCTCCCATGCGCACGTCAGGATTGACGCTCCGCAGCCGAGCGGGTCATGCGGAACTCGTTCCCCGCTGGATCGAGCAGCACCACCCAGCCACCGCCATCCGACGTGCGATGGTCGTCCGAGATCTTCGCGCCGAGCGCCAGAAGACGGTCGACCTCCGTATCACGGTCCCGCTCACCTGGCTGAAGGCAGACATGCACACGATTCTTCACAGTTTTGTTTCTCCGGAACACGCAAGAACAGCAGGTCGGGAACGATGCCGTCCTCGGGACTGCCCTCCGGAGGCTCGAGCACGATTTGGTCCTCCTCGTCAAGCGTCCGCCGCCAGCCGAGAGCTGCCTCCCAGAACGAGGCGATCTTCTTTGGATCCGTGCTATCCACGCACAGACACTGAATGCGAATGTCCACACGCCGACTCTGACGCGCGCCCGATCCGCCTGTCCATCGCATATCCAGTCGGTGCCCCTGTGCCTTGGCAGTCAGAGGCACGGTCTGCGCAGCTAATAGCGCTGGGACCGAGCGATGAAGAAACTGGCTCGACTCTCCGCGCCATAGCAGCGCTGCCGCGCAGAGGCCGACTAGCCAGATGGCCATGGGAGTAGTAGCTGCCACTCGCGGCCTAGGATTGGCCGCCCAATGACCCAAACCAAGGCGAGCGACTCGATTGCGAAGCACGCGGTCGAGACGACGCGGTAGGCCGCACCGCCGAGACGATTAGGCACGCTGAGAGCCTCGCTACCGCGGCCTACTGGTCAGGGCTCTTGCCAAGACGCAGAAGAGCCCGGTGCACCGTCGCCTCGACCGCGCTGAGCACGTCGTCGCGGAACAGCCGGGCAATCTGCCGGGCGAGGTCCTCCTGCTCCGCGGCGCTCGACCCCATCGCCACCAGCACAGCACCCGCGACCCTTCCCGGCAGCCCGGCCACCGACGCGTCGGCGGCCTCGAGCGCCTGCAGGACGCGCTCTGCGATCTGGCTAGGCCCGGACGCCACCACAACTCCCTCCCGTCTGTTGCCTCGTAATCCGCGGGTCCGGTGCAAGTCTTGCGAGTTGGCGGAGCCTGCCCGGTGCCCAACGCCCGACATCGACATGGGGCAGGCCCTCGCCGCCCCCCCGGGTGCTTGTAGGCTTGTCGGGTCGTCCGTACAAGCAGGCGAGCCTGACAGTATCCGAAAGTTGACACTAGGGGAAGGCAATGATGTCGCAACGTGGCGAACATCACCTCACGGTCGATGACCAGCGGGCAGTTGACGGTGCGAGCGACATCATCGACGTCTCTGTCAGCAACCCTCGGAGCATGCCGCCCGCGTATCCTCAGCCTTCGATCTACTTGCGCGGTGCGATCAAAATCCGGCAGCTCCCGCCCGGATCGGCGCTGCAGTCCGATCCCGAGCTGGTGGAGCGGCAGTCAGGGCAAACTGGGTGCGCTGCGCCCCCCTTGGGCGGGCCGTGCCCCGCCCGCCTCCTGGCCAACCTTGTAGGCTTGTCTGGTAGACCGCATAAGCAGGCGCCGGGGGCCAGCCCCCCCTAGCCCCTGGCGCCCCCCGGGCACCTCGTAGGCCGGGCCGCGCGAAGAACGTAGCGGAGGGGTGAAATGCTCCAGCGCGACGAACATCGCCTCGATCGAGGGCCAGCGACGAGACGTGCTCGACTCGGCTGCCTGCCGACTGGCAGACATATCCGCACAACCGGTCAGGTGGAGACTACTGGCGACTCGGCGCGGGTAGTCACGACGAGTGACCGATGGTGACGTGACTCACAGCGTGTGGGGCGAGAGCGGCGTCCTCATCGACGGCGACAGCCTGATCCCGGCCTACGTGCAGGCGGCCTACCTGATGCGCGGCGCCATCATCGCGCGGCAGCTTCCGGTCGGCTCGCTCCTGCCGTCCGAGGCGTCGCTACAGGCCCGCTGGGGCATCAGCCGGGACACGGCGCGGAAGGCGTATGCGGTGCTTGACGAGAGCGGCATGACAGAGACGCGGCGCGGTGTCGGGCACGTCATCAAGCGTCTGCCGAGAACCGACTACGTCCAGGCGCCGCCCGGCAGCCGGATAACTGCGCGACCGCCGACCGCGCAGGAGCGCAGGGAGATCCAGGGCGGCGTGCCTTCGGGCGTTCCGGTCATCATCGTCGAGGAGCCGGGCAAGGCACCGGCCGTCTACGAGGCGGCCTCCACGGTGATCTACGTGTTAGGACATCACCCCTTGCCATAGGCCATGCCTCGAAGTTGTTGAGACTGTCTAATTGCCCTCTGGAACGGCCTGGAAGAACAACCGGCGCCCCACCCGGTGGTTCGATGACGACCTCGGTGTCGCCGGGAACGAAGTCCGGGTCCACAGGGTGGCCGATCACCGCGCTCCAGAACTGAGCCAACGCGTATGGATCAGAGCAGTCAAACGAAACATTGCGAATGAAGGACACTATGAGCGTCCAGCCTAGGTGTCCTTTGTCATCGACTCAGACCGTTGTGCGCGCTTCTGCCGCGACGTGCGCGGTAAGGCACATCCAACTCGTTGTGGATCAGGTATAACCACGTGGGCGGGCGCCATCCCACACGTCTTCATGGATTGCGGTAGCTCCACCCGCCATGAGGCGCTTGACCGCTTCAGTCAGCCTGGGGCCAGCAGACCTCCTACGGTTCGCCGCTACCACCGCCGCCCGCATGCATGTCAAGGTGCACTCGGTTCTTCACGACCTTCACTGCCTACCTCTTGCTTGCGGGTCTGGGAAGGCGGACCATACCAACCAGGAGGACGATGCCTATGGATGCGCCGGTCGAAGAGCTTGGCGCCCCGGCAGAGCCTCTTGGGCCCTCCGGGGCGCCTGACTTATGGAGCGGCATTCATCCCGGTCAGTCCCAACGAGCAGCAGCCGAAATGGGGGGCTGCCAGCGGCCCAACGTGCTGGCGCCGCCCTAGCGGGGCGAACTCGGTACTCCGAATCAGACGCTAGGTGCATCCCGACCGCACGCACTTGACCCGCCGTTAGGTGCGGCACAACGTGTGCTGCCCAGCGGCGCGGCGGTCGCCGATCCCGTCAGTCTGCGCTGTCGTAGCATGCGCACATAATGCCGATGCGCGTGCGGGGTGCTTGAGGGTCGCAACGGCGATGAGCTTCGCTATGGTGGCCAGTCAGTCGTTCCATGCATGGTTGACGGGATCTGGGTCAAGCTCGAGTACCTTAACCCGTCCGGATCGCCCGACTACCGACTTTCGAGGAGAGCGTGATGACCGCAGCGGACAGGAGGCATGCGTGAGGCTTCTTCTCACGTCCGGGGGCGTCACGAACACGAGCATCCGCGATGCGCTGGTCGACTTGCTGGGCAAGCCGATCGCCGACTCCAGCGCCCTGTGTATTCCGACCGCGGAGTGGGGCCACCCCGCGTGCACGCCAGCCTCTGCCTGGCGCTTCATTGCCGGCCAGTCGCCGTCACCCATGTGCGACCTGGGCTGGGAGTCCGTCGGCGTGCTGGAGCTCACCGCGCTGTCCAGCATCGGCGAGGAGCGCTGGGTCCCCTGGGTCCGGGAGGCTGACGTCCTGCTGGCGGACGGCGGCGATGCGACGTACCTGTGCCACTGGATGCGGCAGTCTGGGCTGGCGGACCTCCTGCCGTCGCTTCTCGAGACGGTTTGGGTGGGGGTGAGCGCCGGAAGCATGGTCATGACCCCCCGGATCGGTGACGACTTCGTGAACTGGAGGCCGCCTACTGGGGGCGACAGCACCCTGGGGGTCGTCGACTTCTCGATCTTCCCGCACCTGGCTCAGGAGGGCATGCCGGGCAACTCGATGGCCGAGGCGGAGAGATGGGCGGCAGAGATCGCGGGTCCGGCGTACGCCATCGACGACCAGACGGCCATCAAGGTGACCGACGGCACCGTCGAGGTGGTCTCCGAGGGGCGCTGGAAGCCGTTCCCCTCATAGCCGCGGCCAACAGCGATCGGCGTGGCGAAGCGCCCGCTCATCAGCGTGAGACGGCCGCCCAGTCCAGCGCCGAGCCCAGGTCCCACGCCCGGCGCCGGAACGTGCGCCGGGCGATCACCTTCGAGTCATGATCGGTCACCACGACCATCTGCTCGCTGCCCGCCAGGTCGATCCCGGCGATCACGTTCGTCACCGGCACTAACGCGCGTAGCCGCTCCAGCCTCGCGTTGCGGTTGCGGTCACCATGGGACACGCCACTACCGTTACCCATGACGTCCTCCTGCTGCGTGGGACACCAAGCCCGAAGCGCATCAGGGGGACGTTCCTACGTCACGAACCGACACGCAGAACGTGTTTCTATCAGCGTGAGTCGCTCGGGCGCTTCGTTGCTGGCCCGGCTGTGCCAATCTGAGCGCCGTGGTTGTCGCGCCGGTCGCGCCGCAGCGGCTACGTCGAAAGACGGCATCACGCTGAGTGATAGGTCTGTTCAGGAGAACGCACGCCGCCGCCGTTAGGCGCGGTTTCGTGGTCCATCAAGTGACGGCGTCCGTCGCCGCAGAATGGGAAGTTATGTGCGCGTTAGCCTCGGGTTCGTGGCCGGCCATAAGGCTCGGTCGATGACGCCGGCCAGCGCTGTGGCACGGCGAATCAGCGGCGCAGCGGAATCTCGCCGCTAGTCCCCGGCCGCCCACGTCGCGCTGCTCCGTCGAGTGCAGCTGGCCCGGCGCATGTGGGTGCCCGCGCCAGTGAGCCGGGCACCCACCGGATAGCGCCACAGAGCGCGGGCGAACCGCGTCATTCAGGTCTGGAAGTCACGGCGCGCGACGGAGCGAAACTGTGCCACCAGGAACCGCGCGGGACAGGCCAGGCCGGGAAAGATGCGCAGCGCAATCGTGCTCGCCGCGGACGTTCGCCTCGTCAGCTACTGAGCGATAGTTAAAACATCACTTGACTGTCAGCGCCCCGAAACCTATACTTAGGCATATGCTTAACTATTCTGGGACGCTTGACCGGGTGTTCCAGGCGCTCGCCGACCCGACGCGGCGGAACCTGGTCGAGCGCCTGATCCGCGGTCCAGCCTCAGTGAGTGATCTCGCGCAGCCCCTGGCCATGTCGCTGCCCGCGGTGATGCAACACCTCGGCGTGCTTGAGGCGTCCAGCCTGGTCCGATCCGAGAAGACCGGCAGGGTCCGCACCTGCCGCCTAGACCCCGAGGCATTGCGCCTGGCCGAGGACTGGATCACCGCCCAGCGCACGGCGTGGGAGCAACGCCTCGACCAGCTCGGCGACTACCTGGCCGAGCAGCCCGAATCACCCAGAGCATCCGAATCGCCAGAGCCAAGGAGCACACCATGACCGACCGCTGTGTCATCCACTCCACCTTCAGCCTTGAGCGCGTCTATGACACGTCAACCGGTCGGGTGTTCGCGGCGTGGGCCGATCCGGCCGCCAAGGCCCGCTGGTTCTCCCCCAGCGGCCCGCACGAACTCGACTTCCGCGTCGGCGGCCGGGAGGTGAACCGCGGCCGCAACCCCGACGGCCAGGTCCTGACGTTCGAATCGCACTACCACGACATCGTGGCCGACCAGCGAATCGCCTACACCTCGACCCTTTCCGTAGGGGAGAACGTGGTGACCGTGTCACTCACGACGGTCGAGCTCACTCCCGACGGCGACAGCACCCGACTGGTCCTCACCGAGCACGGGGCCTTCCTCGACGGCCACGAGCAGCCGGCCTGGCGGGAGCAGGGAACCAGCGACTGGCTCGACGCCCTAGCCGCAGAGCTGAGGGACCGGCCAGATGCCTGACCGCCGGGCAACAACGACTCATCCCGACCCTGGAGGAACCAAGCCATGTCCATCGATCATGTTCTCGCCGTCGTCCCGGTGGCCGACTTCGAAGCTGCCCACGCTTGGTACGAGCGTTTCTTCGGCCGTCCCGCCGACAACCTGCCAATGGAGGGCCACCTCGTCGAATGGCGGGTGACCGACAGCGGCTGGGTGCAGGTCACCTTCGACGCCGGCCGCGCCGGTTCAGCCCTGTTGAACTTCGCGGTGGACGACTTGAATCAGCACATCGCCGATCTCTCCGGGAGGGGCATAGCCCCAGGACCGGTCGAAGCAGTGAACAAGGACGTGCAGCTGTCCGCCATCACCGATCCCGACGGCAACAAGATCACCCTCATCGGGAACTTCCGCATCAAGTACTGAACGCATCCTCCGTCAAGGCGACCCTCGGCCTGCACCGGAGCCTCGACCGAATAGGCGCGCGCCAGATCGCGCCGTGAGAACCACGCCGCTTACCGCTGAAGGTCACACCCGCCGCGCCCCGCCGACAACCGTCCGTTCCCGTGCCCGCTGACCGTGACCAGCGCCGCTATCAGGTGGCCGTCGGATACCAGCGAGCCAGTGACCGGCAATGCCAGGAATGCTGTCACAGCGCGGAACCCCGCTGGGGCAATGCGCAAAGAACTGGACGATCTGAGCGCGATCGTAAACGCGGTCACCCACAGCCCTGGCCGCGCGGATTCGGCGATCGCGCGCTCTGTCCGCTTGCGAGTTCGTCACGGTTAGTGATCGTGCCTCAGCACCTGCGATCGACCCATCGCCGATGGGCGCGCCGGCTTCCGGTCGGCTGGCTGGCGGTGGGCGGCGCCCGGCGACCATGACGATCGGTACAGCGCCCGGCAGACTCCTGCCAGGCACCGTTCTGGAGACGCCCTCGGCCGCGGCAGTGCGTTGATCGCCGCAGGTGCCAAGCTGTGCTTGATGGGCTCCGGCGCCGCGCGGTGACGCAGGAGCAGCCAATCCCGATGCCGATCCCGGACCATCGCCGTGTGCAGGCCTGAGGACCCGACATGTGCTTCTCCCCGCAGGCTGACCTGGCGGGCGGCGTGGTGATCACGGCGATCGGCATTGATGCCGTCCGCCATGTCCGCCAGCGCCGCGAGCTGATCGCGCTGGCGTGGCTGCCCCTGCTGCTGGGCGCTCATCAGTTCATCGAGGCTGTGGTCTGGCTGTGGCTCCAGGGCCACGTGCCGCCCGGCGCCGGCCGTCTGGCCCTGTGGGCCTACCTGCTGATCGCCCTGGTTGCGCTGCCCGCGTTCGTCCCCATCGCCGTCATCACGCTGGAGCCGACGAAACAGCGGAAGCTGATGATGACGCCGTTCGCGGTGCTCGGCACCGCGACCGCCGCGGTGCTGCTCACCGCGATGATCAGCGGCCCCATCGCAGCCAGGCTCGCCCCCTACCACCTCGCTTACAGCGTCCGCCTGCACGACGGTTTCCTGATCACCGCCGCGTACGTCATCGCGGTGTGCGGGCCGCTGCTGCTATCGGGTTACCGCCACGTCACGATCTTCGGCATCATCAACCTCCTCGCCGTCGTCATCATTGCCCGCCTGACCGCCTCCGGGTTCGCATCGGTATGGTGCGGGTGGGCTGCGGTGTCCAGCGGCGCCATCGCGCTGCACTGCCGCTACGCCAGACCCCACCGCCAGCATCTTCGCCCCGGCGCCAGCCGGCTCATGCCCCAGGACTGAGCGATCCGGCGAACCGGCATCACCGCGACCCAGGGCCATCCCCGGGACACTAGCCACCCGCGCTCCAGCATCGTAAGCAGCCATGAGCGCGCATTGCGGTGGGGCGCGCGATCACCTACAACCATGCAACCCGACTCGGTCCGGCGGGCCGTCGGGGGATCAACCTCGCATGGCCGTCACCCCCTCAAATAGCCGCCGATCGGTGTGGCCTTTGCTGCAAGCGCGATGGGAGCGTTGTCCACGCCGATGAGATGATCCGCATCTTGAGGGCCTTCGCTTCGCGGCCACAGGGACCAACGACCCTGGTTGGACGCCCAGGGTCGTTGTAAACGGGGTTTGTGGAAGCATCACGACAGGACTGGCTCGGGGGCCGTCAATTCGATGTGGACAGGTACCTGCGCGGCGCCACGCTCGAAGAAACCGTCGCCCCGGGGGTCTACTGCCTGGTCACCGGGAAACGGCGAGACTCGAACGTCTACTTCGTGCAGTCGGGCGAAACCTGGGTTCTGGTCGACACCGCATGGCGGGGCCGGGCCGAGTTGATCAGGAGCGCGGCGGAGATCCTGTTCGGGGCTGGCGCCCGCCCGCGGGCGATCGTGCTGACGCACGTGCACCCGGACCATGCTGGCTCGGCTTCCGAACTGGCCCGCATGTGGGGCGTCCCCGTGTACGTGCTCCCGGAAGAAGTGCCGTTGCCCCCCTCTGGCCGCATCATCGGCGCCTTGGCCCATGTCGAGCGGCGCTGGATGTTCCCCTCCGGGCAGGACGGGCTGAGCCCTATCGACCCGGACGTAGGCGTCCCCGGCCTGCCGGACTGGCAGGTCATCCCCACGCCCGGCCATACCCCTGGCCACCTGGCGCTGTTTCGGGAGGCAGACCGTGTCCTCATCGCGGGCGACGCCGTCCTGACCGTCAACCTCAATTCGCCTGGCGACGCCCTGTCGCAACGGCACACCCTCGGCGGGCCGCCGCGCTTTGCCACCTGGAACTGGCGGGCAGCGATTGAGTCTGTGTCTGAGCTGGCCGGGCTGGAGCCGAGCGTGCTGGCGCCGGGCCACGGACGGCCGATGGCCGGCCCGGTGCTTGCTCCGGCGCTGAGGGCTCTGGGCGAGCAACTCAGCAACCCGGCCGGCGCTGGCTCATCCGCGGGCCACAAGCTGACGGAGTGGGTCCTCAACTTCTTCGACTACAGCCGCCGGGCCCGCTGACGGCTCCACGGTGTTCCCGCACCGTTGCGCTCGTGACCGCGAACGGCGTCAGGAGGCCTGGCGGCGCCCCGGCGGCGCCCCGGAGGCAGCCACTCCACTCAGGCGCTCGCCCAGGGCGCGGGCCCGCTCCTGTTCGCCCTCGGCCAAGGCCCCGGTCAGGCCCTTGACGAGGAAGCTCTCGGGGGACGCCGCGATGCGCGCCCCGTGGTGGGCGAGGCGCCGGCGGATGGACTTCGACGCCCGGCCAGTGAACGCCGGCAGTCCCTGGAGCCGGGTATCGAAAGCGGCGCCGGCGACCTCCAGCCGGCCGAGCGATGCGAGCCATTCGCGCACTCCCGGGCCGCCGACAGCGCCCGGCACCAGCTCAACCTCGCTCCCCGGCTTCCTCGCCCGCTTCCCGGCCATCTTCCGGGTGCTCGGCCTGGACATCCCGTGGGTATGGGTGGGACCGCCGACCACCACCAGATCCGCGCCGTCGAGGATGTGCGCATCGGCCGAAGTGACCGGCACCGCCTGGACCTCTGCGCGATCGGCCAGCCCCTCGGCGATGGCCTCCGCCACCTTCTTGGTGTTCCCGAACATCGATTCGTAGACGATGACTGCTCGCATGACAGCACCTCCTGCTCCCATGCCTCAAGTCCAGGGTCTCGCCAACTTCGCCCCTGGGGTAGGGCCGAAAGACCGTTCCCAGCTACCTTTGGTTCCTGGTCCGACGGGGCGAGGCGGCCGATGACAGTGACCGCCTGCATGGGCGCAACGTACCGAGCTAGCTCTCCACGTTCGCCGCGTGCCCATAACAACGAGAGCCTGTTTCAAAGCCTCGGATCGGACCGGCGACCAGATTCGGCGATCCGGCGCTCGAACCCCGAAGTTCGCCAGCCACGCTCTGAGCTCGTACTGGTAGAAGATTGACGAACCGCATCCGCCGTTATCTGCGCGGTTGTGGATTGGAGTTCGGTCAAGACGATGGCCGTCCAGATCAGGTCCCTCCGAGCGCGGTTATCGCTCCGGCGCCTGCTCACTTTTCAGGTGCGCGTCGAAGAACGCCACGATCCTGCGGCGGGCATCGTGCGCGGACGGCTCGTGATACCCGGCGTGCGTCAGCCGTGCCACGAGATCAGTAACATTGCCCGGCTCGCCGCCGGGCTGTTGCAGGAACGCGTGTCCGGCGTCCGGGTACACCTTGATGTCGCGCTCGATCCCCAGCGCGTCCAGCGCCCGGCCGAGCCGCTGCGGCGCCGCGCGCAAGAATGGGTCCCTGTCCCCGAAGCTGGCCACGATGGGGCAGGCACCGCGCAGGGAGTCCTGGACGTTCTTGCGGACCAGTCCGTAGTTGACGCTCGACACCGAGAACCCGCGACCGGCGGCCATCAGCAGGGCGAAACCGCCGGTGGCGCAGAACCCGATCACGCCCAGCCGGCCGTCGCATCCGGGCTCGCTGGCCAGCCATGCCCGCGCCGCATCAACCTGGTCGAAGGTCTGGCCCTGGCCAGCCCGCAGGTCACGGAACATCCTCAGCAGGCACGCTGACGGCCGCCCCCAGAAGCCCAGGTCGACCGACAGGGCCAGGTATCCGGCACCGGCGAGCCAGTCGGCCTGCGCGCGCACGGCGTCATCGATGCCGAACCCGTCGTGCAGCACCACTACCCCCGGCCACCGGCCAGCACCAGCAGGGCGCGACAAGTAGCCAGGCATCCCGCCCACGGGCGTGGGAATCGTGACATCCACTGCCGCCTGCCTTCTGCCCGTCAGCAACTCCAGCCAGCCTAATCACCCGCCGCTCCGAACGGCAGCGATCTTTGCGTCGGTGGCCGGCGGCGGCACGCAGATCCGTGCGGTCTGTATTCCGCAGCCCGCACTCCGAAAGCAACCTTCAGCCGCTCCGAGTCGGCGTTATGCGGGTGATCTTGTCAAGTGCTGGGTGTGCTGGGCCGGTCTTGGTGATCATGGTGGCGGCTCGCGGAACCGCCGGGCCACGTCCCCCGAGCCACGGCGTGCTCGGGCTGCCGGTTAGACGAAGTGCACCTCGGTGTGATCTGGCTCGTGGTCGACGAGCTGATCGCAGGTGGGACAGTACCAGCGGACCTCCGCAGGAGTGCCGCAGGCGAGGTGACGCGGGGCGTCGGCCTGGTCGGTGTGCCTGCTGCCGCAGTGGGCGAGCAGGCGGAGCGCCCGGCGAGTTCGGTGCCTTCGACGGTGAGCTGGTAGGCGGCACGGGGCGGGCCGCTGGCGGCATGGCCCGCTACATAGTCGTCGCTCTATCTGCCTTTGCGGTGCTGGGCATAGATTCCGCCGTGGGCCAGATACGCAGGTCGGTTCCTGGCGAGACCTTCACGCCCAGCCCGACCGCCGTCGCAACGCTATCTGCAGGCGGCACAGTCTTCCCCCGATGTGGCTGTCGCGCGTATGGTCGGCCCGGCCGTCCGGCACATCGCTGGCAGAGGGGAGCCCGGACATGAGTAGCCGCAGCGCAGCCTGGAGCGAAGGTGGCTTCGAGCTCGTTGACGCTCCCCCTCAGCCTCTGCCTGAGGGGTGGGCGCGCATGCGTGTCGAGGCGTGCGGCATTTGCGGCAGCGACCTGTACGCGTGGCGAGAACCGTCGGAGCGCCCGATTGGCGGAGTGCCGGGCCATGAGTTCGCCGGCACGGTCCTCGACGGTCCAGCTGGTCTGGCGGATCGGCTGTATGCCGCGTCCCCGCATGTGGTTTGCGGGCGCTGCGAGTTCTGCGTCGCGGGGAGTATCTGCCGGGAGGGCTTGGGCTTCATGGGCCGTGACCAGCCCGGCGGCTTCGCGGAGAAGGTCGATGTCCCGGTGGAGAATCTCTATCCGGTGCACGGATCCGTCAGTCCCCTCGTGGCGTCGTTATCGGAACCGCTGGCAGTCTGCGTACGGGCTCTTCGGCTGGCTGCGGCCGAGCCCGGCAGCCGGCTCCTGATCACCGGTGCCGGAACGCTCGGCCTCCTCAGCGTCCTTCTGGCCCGAGACCGGGTCAGCCGGATTGGAGTGCTGGCGCGTTATCCGCACCAGCGCGCGCTGGTCGAGCAACTGGGAGCCACGGCCCTGGGCGAGGACGACTGGCGGGAATGGGCCCAGGAGCACCACCCCAACGTCGTGATCCAGACGGCAGGATCAGGGGATGCGTTGAATGTCGCTATGAAGGCCTCTCGTCCCGGAGGCCGCCTCGTCGTAGTGGGATTGATGGGGAGCGTCCCGGTGGACATGGATCTGGTGACATTCATGGAGCTCTCGATCATCGGTTCGATTATCTACGGAGCAGGGCCCATGGCAGACTTCGCCGTTGCCGTCGACCTGCTCCCTCGGTGGCAGCCGGAACTGGCACTGCTGCAGAACCATCAGTTCAAGCTCGAGTCGATCGAGGAGGCCTTCCGCTGCGCATCAGACAAGTCCACCGGGGCCGTAAAGGTCTCCGTCACCAGATGATTGGCGCACCCTGCGTGCTGACGTGGACGCGATGCCTTGGTCCAAGTGTCTAGTGCCACCGGAAGCCGTGAGGCAGGCGGTGGCGTTCAGCCCGGATGACACCTGGGTTTCAGCGGCTGGCACTGCGGCATTGGGGCAAGACATGCGGCAGACACTACGAACTCGGCACAACGTCCGTCGTCCATTGCCGTGTCGGCCATTGCCATGTCTGCCATACGGATTGCCCGATGCCCGATGCACAGCTGCACCATGCCCGTAGCCGCGTCGCCTTCCTCCTGCCCCTTGCAACAAAAGCGTGAGCCTGATGCCCCGGTCCTGGTCCGTCCGTTGTCCATGCCGACCAAAACCTGCCTGACTGCGGCACAGATCCGAACTCGGACGGACGGAAGAGATGTTTGAGCCACGTGAGAGCTTTCTCTACGTCTTCAACGCGCACGAAGCGCGCCGGCCGTACCTGGCTGTTAATGTTGGCCTGCGCCGCGCGATCGCGCGCTGATTCGAGTGCCGTAACAGCTGACGGGAAGCGGGCTCGCCTTCACCTCGGGAACCGCACGCGCCCGGCGACGACCGCGTCGCTGGCAGCGCAACGTCGGCCGTGTCGGCTGCGGTTCCCACTCCTATGACGGAACCGGACTGGCATCGTGTAGCTGCTTGGCGCGCGTGAGATCGATGTAGTTCAACCTTGACTCCTGGCCTTGGTCGTCGCTTGCAACGGCCTGTGCATCCAGCCGATAGCAGGTGTCGGCTACCAGGCCGTCGGCTCCGACTTCTCAGCCGACCAGCTCCGCTTCGCCGGCTGCGGGATGGCCCATGTTGGCGCAGGCAGATTCCTGCAACCTGCCCGTACCCTATGAGTCCGTACCTGTGATGGTCGGCATGTTCTTTCACACTGACCTCGGAGACTTCGCCGCGGCAGCAGGGTCGAGCCTGCCGCCGGGCATCCGGGAGGCGAGCTGAGTGGTCCCGTGCGCGATCTCGCCTCTCCGGAGATGTCAATGACGTGCGCGAGCATAATAAGGCCCGGAATTTAAACGTCTGATTTCGTCGCGACCGGTGAATCCGGCGGCCCGTCTGACCAGGTCAGGTGCCTGAGTTCTGCGTCGGTAGCCCCGGAGAGATCCGTAGTCAGATGCTCTATCCGTTGAGCTACGAGCGCAGGTGAACCCCGGATAGTGTACGGCACCTGAGGGCAGACGTATCGGGTCACCCGGCTGACCAGGGATTAAGCGCGAGCCCGGTCGGCCGGCTGGGGACTCAGTTGTCACTCCGGGGGCGCGACGTGCCAAGGTAGCCGCATGGCAACGCGCCTCGTTCACCTGGCTATCGACGCCCGTGACACGTCAGCCCAGGCGGCGTTCTGGGCCGCCGCCCTCGGCTGGGAGGTTGGCCTGGACGAGCCAGCCGAAGCGGGCGTCTGGCCGGCAGGTTTCGACTACCCGGGACCAGAAGCGGTCCCGCTCGTCTTCGTTCCCGTGCCGGAGCCGAAGGTAGGCAAGAATCGGATCCACCTGGACCTGGCCACACGGTCGACGGCGCAGCAGGCCGAGCTAGTAGAGCGGCTGCGTGACCTCCGTGCTGTCCCGGTCGACATCGGTCAAGGCGATGTGCCCTGGGTGGTGCTCGCCGATCCGGAAGGCAACGAGTTCTGCGTACTCGAGCCCAGGCCGATCTACGAGGACACTGGAGCCATGGCGGCCATCGTTGTCGACAGCGCGGTGCCGGCCGGTCTCGCCGACTTCTGGGTGCGGGCGAGCGGCTGGCAGCTGGACCGTGGCGACGACGTTGCCGTCGCGCTCAGGGCAGCACAGGGCGCTGGGCCGTATCTGGAGTTCCTGCCGAACCTGGACCCCAAGCGGGGAAAGAACCGTGTGCACCTCGACGTCGCGCCGACCGAGAGCGACGACCACGCTGAGGCTGTCGAGTCGCTTCTGCGTGCTGGCGCCATCCGGGCCGACGTCGGACAGGGGGACGTCAGCTGGGAGGTCCTTGCCGATCCGGAAGGCAACGAGTTCTGCGTGCTAAGCCCGCGATGACGTTGAGGGCCCGATGACGTAGCCGCCTTCAGAAGCTGCTGGAGGGCGATCGTGTCATACGCCGCCGGGGCGGTGACCGAGACCGGCGCTCCGTAGTGCGTGAAGGTCATGACCATCCATCTGCGCGCCGACCTGAAGGTAGACGTCCACCTGGCACGCCAACGGCAGGCGGCCAGTGCGACCCGGTACTCGCTGTCAGAGAAAGCGGCGATAAGCCACCACGTAAGGCGTATTGCAAATGCGCAATCAGCAGCTATTCGCTAAATGCGCACCCCGCTGTGCCGGTCGGGCCGACTGGATGCTCTCTGGGCTCCTAGGTAGCGACCAAAGGCGCTCTCAGTCATCGGCTTGGTGGCGCAGGGCGAAGATCGCTGCCTGGACGCGGTCTTGCAGGCCGAGTTTGATGAGGATACTGCGGACGTGGGTCTTGACGGTCTGCTCGCCGATCGCCAGGTCACGCGCGATCTGCCGGTTGCTGTGGCCACGAGCGATCAGCCGGAGCACTTCGCGTTCGCGCGGTGAGAGCGGATCTAGCGGGTCCGGCGGCGGTGGCCTGCGAAGCGCCTGGGTGAGGCGAGTCAGCAGCACGGGGCTGAGGCTAGCCGTGCCGGCAGCGGCGTCGCGGACCGCGGCGATGACCTGCTCGGCCGAAGCTGTCTTGAGCAGATAGGAGGTCGCGCCGGCGTGCACGGCGCGGACCAGATGCTCGTCGTCCATGGCCGAGGTGAGCACGACCACGGCGGGTCGGTGCGCCGCGTCGCGCAGCGCGGCGAGCACCGCGTGCCCGTCCAGTTCGGGCATGTACAGGTCGAGCAGCAGCACGTCGGGGCGGGTGGCGGCGACGACGTCTACTGTCTGCCGGCCGTCTCCGGCTTCGCCGGCGACCTCGACGTCAGGTTCCTGGCTGAGCAGGTAGCTCAGTCCATCCCGGACGACGCGGTGGTCATCGGCGATCACCACCCGGATTGTCACGGCACCGGCACCCGGACGGTGAGCGCCGCGCCGCGCCCGGGCGCGCTGTCGATGTCCACGGTGCCATCGAGTTCGGCGACCCGGTCACGGATGTGGGCCAGACCCGAGCCGGCGTGCGGGGCGGCGGGGTCGAAGCCGGTGCCTGTGTCGCGGACGGCAAGCTCGACGTGCCCGTCCCGGCGGGTCACCGAGACGGCAAGCCGGCGGGCGTTGCCGTGCCGGACGGCGTTGGTGCACGCCTCCTGAGTGATGCGCAGCAGGGCGAGTTCGACGGGCGGAGGGACGGTGACGTCGTCCAGGCTGGCGTCGACGGTGACGCCGAGCCGGTGCTGGTACGCCGTGCAGATCTCCTGGAGGGCAGGGGCGAGCCCGGCCCCGTCCAGGTTGGCCGGGCGCAGCTCAACCAGGAGCGCCTGCATATCGCGCAGCGCTTCCTCGCTGATGCGCTCGATCGCCTGCACCTGCCGATTATCCGGGTCGGCCCTGCGCATCCCGGCGGCGATCATCCGCAAGCCGAACAGGTGCTGGGAGATCGCGTCGTGGACCTCCCGCGCGATCCGGGCTCGCTCTGCGGCGCGGGCGTCGCCCGTCGCTCGCTGCCGTTCGGCAGCCAGCGCGGAGCCGAGCTGCCGGGTCATGCTGGTGAAGTTGGCTTCCAGCCGTCCGACCTCGTCCCGGCCGGAGGCGGGCAGGGTGACGGTGTAGTCGCCATCGGCGACCGCGAGGGTGGCTCGTTCCAGGCGGCGGATCCGGCGGACCAGGCGGCGTGAGGCCAGCAGCCCGAACAGCACGCCGACCGGCACGATCGCGATGAGCAGCGCAGAAGGGGCCGACAGAAGCTGGCCCGCCTCGCCGAGCTGGCCCAGCTCGCTCCAGGCCCGGACGGGGCTGATGAACGTGGGGGACCATGGTGCCTGGACATAGACGTAAGCAAGCCGTCTCGGCAGGCTGGCTGGCGGCTTGCTCGTGTCCGCGCGGCCGACCGGCCACACCGTCCAGAGCACGTTGCCGTACGGCGTGGTCGCGGCGCAGCATTTTCTGCCGGCCGGACCTGCCGTCAGCATCGCCGTCGCCGGGTCGGGGAGTTCGCTCGCCGCCGCCCGTCCGGGCGGGTACCGGGACGGCGCGGATGACGCCACGACCGTGCCGTCGGCGGCGATCGCAATGACCGCGGTGACCGCCTGGTCGCTGTCGATCGGGCCGGTGATCGCCGGAACGACCAGCGTGCCGTCCGGGGCCGGCCGGGCGAGCCCCGGCTGCGCCGGCTGGCCCGGTTCGCCGAGCACAGTCCCGGCCCGGACACCGCCGGGATAGCGCTGGGCGAGCTGCTGGCCGTAGCTCCTTGCTGCGGCATCCACCTGGGCCTGGAGCTGGGTGCCGTTGACCAGCGACGGCACCTCGAATCCGAGCACCAGGCCCTCGACCAGCACCACGATGGCGAGCGTGACAAGAATGTATGACGCGGTCAGCCGACCCGATAGCCCCCACGCTCTGCGTCGCACCCGGTCCAGCACACCCGCAGGTTACCTCCGCGCAACCCTCCCGCGGCTCCCTCCAAGGAGGGACCGGCCCTCCCTCCGCCGCGTGAAGCGGCCAGCGCCGCCGGCCGGAACGCTGGCTGCCATGAACCCGAAATCGCGCGGCCTAGCCGCGAGGAGACACCAGATGAATAAGTCCCCCGGGCCGCGGGCGGACCGCGACCGCCGTGGTCAGCCGGCGAGAGCGCCGCTATCGAACCAGCGACGGCAGATGGGAGGGCGGCGATGAAGATGCTGGAGCTCAAGCGGGTGTCCAAGGTCTACGGTCAGGGCGCTGCCGAGGTGCACGCCCTAGACCGAGTCACGCTGTCGGTGGACGAGGGCGCGATGGTTGCGGTGATGGGGCCGAGCGGATCGGGCAAGAGCACGCTGCTGACGATCGCGGGCAGCCTGGAAGCGCCGACCGAAGGTGAGGTGCTCGTGCGCGGCACCGCGCTGGCCGGCATGTCTCCCAACGACAAGGCGCGGCTGCGGCGGCGCACGATCGGATATGTGTTCCAGGACTACAACCTGCTGCCCGGCCTGACCGCAGCGGAGAACGTGAGCCTGCCGCTCGAGCTCGACGGGTGGGCCACGCGGAAGGCTCGAGCCGCCGCGCTCGCGGCGCTCGAAGAACTAGGGCTGGCCGAGCGGGCCGAGCGCTACCCGGACGAGCTGTCGGGCGGCGAACGGCAGCGGGTGGCGATCGCCCGCGCGGTGGTCGGAGAGCGCCGGTTGCTGCTGGCCGACGAGCCCTCAGGCGCCCTCGACTCGGGCAACGCCGAAGCGGTCATGCGCCTGGTGCACGAGGCGTGCAAGAACGGCGGGATGGCCGCGGTTGTAGTCACCCACGACGCACAGCTCGCCTCGTGGGCCGACCGAGTGCTATTTCTGCGTGACGGCCAGGTCACCGACGAGAAGACGGCCCCGGCGGCACACGGCCCGGAGTCCCTGCTCACGCCCGGAGTGCCGCAGTGAGCGTCACGGTGCGAGAGCGACCGGGGCGTGCGGTGGCGGGCAACGGGGGCGTCCCCGCGCGGCGAGCGGTCATTCGCTGGGCCTGGCGACTGCTGCGCCGCGAGTGGCGACAGCAACTGCTGATCCTGGCGCTGATCACAATCGCGGTCGCGGCGACCTTCGTCGGCTCGGCAGTGGCCACCAACACGCCGCCCCCGGCGGGGGCCGGATTCGGCACCGCGACCGACATGGCCACGTTCTCGTCCTCGAGCCCGCATGTAACCGCTGAGATCGCTGCGCTGGCCCATCGGTTCGGCCGCGTCGACGTGATCGAGAACGAGACGTTCTCAGTGCCCGGTTCAGTGACCACCTATAGCCTGCGCGCGCAGAACCCGAACGCCGCGTTTGGCCGGCCGATGCTCTCTCTGATCAGCGGGCACTACCCCAGCGGGACGGGTCAGGTAGCCCTGACAAGCGTCGTGGCATCGGAGCTGCACCTCAACGTCGGTGACACCTGGCGCGTTGGCCGCTCAGCCCGCCTCGTGGTCGGCATCGTGACGAACCCGCAGAACCTGCTCGACGGGTTCGCGCTCGTGGCGCCCGGCCAGGTTAGCCCGCCGGCCCAGGTCACGGTGCTGTTTGACGCGCCAGACGTGAATCCCGGTTCGCTAGGCCCGACCGTCGTGACGTGGGCGTCGGCCGCCAACGTGCTCAACCCGGTAACCATCTCGCTCGCAGCCGCGACGCTCGGGATGCTGCTCATTGCCCTGGTCAGCGTTGGCGGGTTCACGGTGCTGGCGCAGCGGCGGCTGCGCTCGATCGGCATGCTTGGCGCGCAGGGTGCCACGAACGCCGATGTCGGGCTTGTAGTCAGCGCCAACGGCTTCGCCACGGGTGTTGTCGGCGCCGGGGCCGGGTTCGCACTTGGCTTGGTGGCCTGGCTGGTGTACCGGCCGCGCGCGGAAGCCAGCGCTCACCACGTCATGGGAGCGTTCCAGCTGCCCTGGCTGGTGATCTTTGTGTCGATGGCGCTCGCGGTGCTGGCGGCCTACCTAGCGGCCGTCCGGCCTGCGCGGGCGATCGCCCGGATGCCGATAGCCGCCGCGCTCGCCGGGCGGCCACCGGCCCCGCGGCAGGCTCGCCGCTGGGCGGGGCCTGCCGGCATCGGACTGCTGGTGCTCGCGTTCTTCCTCATCGGGCTGGCGAGTGAGCAGGCGACGTCGACCGCCGCCGAGACCGGGAACAAGTCGACACTCTTTCTCACCTTGATCGTGGGCTTGATCGTGCTGTGCGTCGGCGTGGTGCTGGTCGCCCCGACGTGCTTGGCGCTGCTGGCCAGGTCCGTCCGGCGGGCCCCGATAGTCGCACGACTGGCCCTGCGCGACCTGGCCAGGTACCGGGCGCGCTCCGGGGCGGCGCTCGGGGCAATCAGCCTCAGCGTGCTGATCGCGGTCATCATCTGCGTCATCGCCGCGGCGCGGTTCGGCAACGCGGTCGACTACGTCGGGCCCAACCTGGCTCCCAATCAGCTCATCGTCTACCCGCAGGAGGCGTCTACTACCCCGAATGCGCCGTGCCTGCACGACCCGAGCGGGTGCCCGACCTTGACCACCGCGCAGCTTGCGGCGATGACAGGCCAGGCGCGCGGCATCGCGGCCTCTCTCGGGTCCGGAGACATTGTCCAGCTTGAGGCGACCGACTCCACGTTGCAGGGCGCTGCGTCCGGGCGAAGCTGGGACGGAGCTGTGTACGTGGCCACTCCGCAGCTGCTGCGCGCTTACGGCATTACCGCCGCGCAGGTCAGTCCCGATGCCGATGTCCTCAGCATGCGACCCGGCCTGTCGAGCCTGACCAACATGCAGTTCCTGTACGGCGGTTCCAAATTCGGCCCTCCGGCCAGCAACTCTCCCTGCCCGCCGAGCTACTGCCTAGCCAATCCGAAGATCCAGGAGGTCAGCGCTTTGCCGTCCGGTACGTCGGCGCCAAACACCGTGATCACCGAGCACGCTGTGCACCAGTTCCACCTGACGGCCACCACGGCCGGCTGGCTCATCCAGGCGCCGGACTCGCTGACGGCAGGTCAGATCAGCGCTGCCCAGCACGCCGCGGTGGCGGCGGGGCTGACCGTCGAGACGCATAACAGCATCCCGACGTCGGCCGAGATCCTCGACGTCGCTACCCTCTTCGGCATTCTGCTGGCGCTCGGGATCCTCGCCATGAGCGTGGGCCTGCTCCGCAGCGAGACCGCCAGCAGCCTGCGCATCCTCGCCGCCACCGGTGCTGGTAGCACAGCCCGCCGGGCGATCTCTGCCACCACGGCCGGAGCGCTGGCACTCGCTGGCGCGGTTGTCGGCATCGTGGCCGGGTACGTCGCAGCGATCGGCTTCTTCCGGACGAGCCAGCTCGATACCCTGTCCGCGCTGGCCAGCATCCCGGTGGCCAACCTGCTGCTCATCCTCGTCGGTATGCCGCTCGCTGCAATGGTCGGCGGCTGGGCGCTCGCTGGACGCGAGCCGGCTGCGATCGGTCGCCGCCCCCTTGAGTAGCCGACAGGAACTCACCTGCAGAGGCCGACGGCCGAGCACGGCCGTCGGCCCGCCGCGACGGGAGTCGGCTGGGTGACAGCGTCTCGTCCCAGTTGATCCGGATCGGCCACCAGCACCAGCCGACCGCGATACCCGTGCGGCAGGCCTGGCATCCGCTCCATCGGGCCGGCCACCAGCATCCTGTCCACTAGGTCGTCCTCGTTCTTGACGCGGAGCACAGCGGGGTTCCTTGGCGCTACATTTCGTCTGAAATTGCTTAGTGCGGAGGCCGAGAGTGGCGACGAATAACGTTCCTCAGGAGACGCCACGAGCCACCGGTGACCTGCTACCTGCGCTTCCCTCGATGCCGATAGTGGCACCGGACGACGTGTACCGTGGCGCGCCATACGTCCTGCTGCAAAGCCTTCGCCATTGCGTCGGTTGGCAGGACATCGGGAAGACAGGGCCCAGCTTTGTAGTCACCACCCGCAGGCCTGGCGGTGGGCTCAAGGTCCTACAGCGCTTTCCCCTCTCGGAACGAGGATGGGCGGAGGCCTGGCAGGCACTGAGTCGCATCGATGCCAGCGCCGCAGCAGCGGTCGCGGTTAGGCTCGCGGAGCTCGAGGCTGGCCGCCGCGCAGCGGAAGCTCTGGCCGCGCTGGCCGCCCGGTCGTCGTGCTACCTGGCGAGCGTTAGCTTTGATGGCGGATCCGACGGAGGGTCGCTGACCGAAGGCCAGCGCTACGACCTCCGGTTTCTAGAGGACCGGCTCATGGTATGCGCGCAGCGCTCGACACACGCGCTCGTCGAATTACCCTACGCAGACACTGAGACCGTTGAGGTCAGCGAGACAGCGGGCCAGCCGGCCGGCGTGGTGCTTGGTTTGATCTCAGGGTTCGGACTGGCAGGCGCATTCCTTGGCTACCTGGCCGTTGTCCCGAGGCTGATTGGCCTCGTCCTGGGCGCTGTGGTGTTGGGCCTGGTAGGTGGATTAATCGCGGCTGCGACAAGCAGGAACGAGACGATCGTCCGGGTTCGCGGGCGCGACGCCGAGTTCCAGTTTCTCATCCCGATCAAGCGTCCCCATGACATCCGGCGAGCAATGTCCGAACCCCTGATGGCAATCCGGAAGGCTAGTGCTGCCCAGGCAGACAGGTCGACCGAGCCCGCACACCTACATCTGATTCGCTCGCGGAACAGCTGGCCAAACTTGCGTCTTTGCTCCAGCAGGACCTGATCACTCGCGACGAGTTCGAACACCTGAAGGCTAACGTGATCGCTCAGCCGTAGCCGATTGCCGTCTGGGCCGTGCGCGGCATACGGCAGGCAGCGCCCGGCGTCGCTTGCCGGCAAGGCAGCCTCAAGGCCGGAATGTGCCGGCCTGGTCGCTCGATGCGCGACAATAGCGTGGTTTGAACACACGGCGGCGGCCGAGCGGAGGTGGAATGGTCAGCGACCTGCCGTGGGAGGAGAGCCGCTTCGGCCCTGGCTCCCGGATCGGCAAGTACGCGCTGGAGCAGCAGATCGGCCATGGCGGCATGGCCGTGGTTTTCAGGGCGCGTGATGATCAGCTCGGTCGGCAGGTGGCACTGAAGATCATGGCTCCGTCTGTCGCCTCGGACGCCGAATTCCGGCAGCGGTTCGTGCGCGAGTCGAAGGCCGCGGCGGCTGTGGACGATCCGCACATCATCCCGGTGTTCGAGGCCGGTGAATCAGCTGGCGTGCTTTTTATCGCCATGCGGTACGTCGCCGGCGGCGACGTACGGTCGCTGCTGGCTCGCGAGGGCCCACTGAGCATTGATCGGGCGTCCGCGATCCTGGTATCGGTGGCGTCCGCGCTCGACGCCGCGCACGCCGCTGGGGTGGTGCACCGCGACGTCAAGCCTGGGAACATGCTGATTGACGTCCGCAAGGGCCGGCCGGATCACGTCTACCTGGCGGACTTCGGGCTGACGAGAGACACATCCGGGGCGGCCACGTTGACCAGCACCGGGAGATTCGTAGGAACGGCCGACTATGCCGCGCCAGAGCAGATCGGGGGACGACGCGTCGACGGCCGAGCGGACCAGTACGCACTGGGGTGCGCCGCCGTCGAGATGCTCACCGGCCAGACGCCCTTCCCCCGACAGAGCGTCATGGCCGTCCTGACGGCGCACATGTCCGAGCCCCCGCCGACGCTGTCGGCTCGCCGTCGCGGGCTGCCTGCCGAGCTAGATGCCGTCGTCAGCCGGGCGCTGGCCAAGTCGCCCGATGACCGCTACGGCAGCTGCGGCGACTTCACCGCGGCGTTCCAGCGGGCAGCTAGTGTCGGCCGGTACGAGGCTCCCGTCGTAGCGGCGACGTCGCAGCGCCGAACCGAAGGGGAAGCAGCCACCCTCGCCCCCGGCGGACCCGGGATCGTTCGCGCGGAACCCACAGCTACCAGGCCTTTGGCGCTGCCGCGCTCGATGGAACCGCCCGGCCGGCTCGACGTCGTCCGGGGCCGCAGGCGCGGCGGGCGCCTAGCGATCGCCGCTGCCGCAGCGGCTGTTGCCGTTGCCGGGGCCGTCGTCGCGTTCCTCACGCTGGCGCAACCCAGCGCCGCACCTCGCGCACCCGGTGCTGGCACCGGTCACACTGCGGCCGGCCGAGCGGTGTCTGTCCCAGGCTGGCACACCTACCACGACCCCAGCGGGTTTGCCATGGGGCTGCCGCCTGCGTGGGCAGTCGCCTCGACAACGCCTGGCGATGTTCAGTTCACCGGGACCCCCGCCGGTTTCGTCGTGGTCGTCGCGTGGAGCAAGCACTCGCAGGCCGATGCCCTGGCCGACTGGCAGCATCAGGCAGCCGTGAAGGCTGCGGCTGATTCGTCCTATCGGCAGATCTCGATTCGCCGGGTCAGCTACCGCGGCTACAACGCCGCTGACTGGCAGTTCACCAACATCTACCAGGGCGTCCGCATCCGCGTCATCGACCGCACGTTCATCGTCCAGCCCGGCCAGCTCAGCTACGCCATTGAGCTGTATGGCCCGGCCACCAAGTGGCCCGCGGTGTACACCAGAATCTGGCAGCCTCTGGTGACCAGCTTCCAGCCCGCGCCCTAAGCCGCCCCCGCGGGCCGCCGCGGTCGCCTCCAGCATTGCCGCGGTTCCGCGAGCTGGTCGCGGCCTGGCACGACCAGCTGGTGGTCCGACCGCGGTCCACGTTCCGGGGACCGCACAACCATGTGGGAACGGCCAGTCATTTTCCAGCGGCTAGGGCGCGAATTGACCGTCGTGAGTTGGCTGCGCTGCCACGACGCATCGGGCGGGTACGCCAAGGGACGGGGAGATCGAGAGGCTTACGCGCCATGCGGCACGGCTTCCCACCACGGCGGACTCCCGCACATCTGACGCCCCGAGCTGCATCCCCTCCGCATAGCCAGGAGAAGGCGCAGAGCGTGCGTACAGCACGATGACGTCGCCGTACCGGTCGTACACGTCGGGAACAAATCCGCCATTTGAGTAGGTCCCCTCGGCCGTTATGGTCGTGCCAGCCAGCCGGCACGAGGTCGGAAGAAGGATTGACGAGGACGGGCCGTCGTTGCCCGCAGCCTTCATCTGGCTGTCGGATTCAACCGAGATCGGGAGTTGCTGAGCTGACGCGGAGGCAACAGCTCGCGGCGTATCCGTTGATGGGCCGGTCCTGGCGGTGGTCGGAACCAGCGCAGTGGTCGCAGGCAGGGCTGCTTGTCGGCTAGCAGGGCCGCAACCAGCGACCAGAAGGGTGCCAATTGCGGCGGCCGCGGCGGCCGCGGCGAAATTAATCGAGCGCATGCTCGCAATATTCGGCAGGTGCAGCGAGATTGTCATGGGGAGGCGTTCCCCTATGGGGAGGGCTTCCCAGGAAAGCCCACGGGGCACGACGAGCGTGGCAGTCGCCACGCGGAGCTGAGCCCTTCAGCCTGAACGACACGGACCGCATCGCGGCTCAACGGAAAGGAGACCCAAGGTGCCGGCAACGCTCAGGGTCGCGCACAAGGTAATCGGCGCAGAGGTCCGCCGCGGCATGTTCGACGTCATGGTCGACGGCAAGCGCGCCGGGTCGGTCGAAAGGCACGGCACGTTCGAGACACAAGTCGAACCCGGACGTCATACCCTGCAAATCCGCAACGGCCGCCGGAACTCGAGCCGGACTGCGGTTTTCGACGCGGATGAGAACCAGGTCGTCGCCTTCCGGTTCAGCGGAAAGAATATTCTGCCCGTTTTTCTTCTGTCGTTCGCCGTACCATCCCTGGCGATCTCGCTCAGGCGCGAGCGGACCGCGTCGTAAACCAGCTAGTTGCGGATGTGGCGGCCTGGATAATGCGTTTCGTGCCTGACTGGCAGCCGGTCAGAGCGCCTCCAGCGCCTCCGATTTGGTCACGACTCGACCCAGAGCGCCGTATTCGTGCAGGTCACCGAACATCTCGATGCGGACGGACTGGTCCAGGCCGCCCATGCGGACCGGTTCGTAGCCGCCGGCGCGGATGAGGTCAGCGACCAAGTCGCCTGCGGCTGCGTCGTCCGCAGCGTAGAACTGCACAGCGCGCTCCGGCTCCCGCCGCGCGGCCGCCGAAAGCGTCGGAGCCGACAGCGTGCCGAACGCCTTGACGAGCCGTGCTCCGGGCGGCAGCAGGCCGGCCAGGATCTCGCCCGAGGACTCCTGCTCACCGATGACCTTGCGGTAGCCGCCGGCGTCATCCGGTCCGACCGGGTTCGACGGGTCTACGATCACCTTGCCGGAGAGCCGTTCGCCATACTGGGCGATGATCTGCTCGAAGGCGTCGAGCCATAGGGCGATCACGAGCACGTCGGCCCGCTCGACTGCCTCGTCGATGCTCACCGCTTCGGCGCGGCCACCGAGGTCGGACGCGATCTTCCTGGCGGCCTCCTGGTCGCGACCGGCCAGGAGGAAGTCCTGGCCGCCGGCCGCGAAGTTCGCCGCGAGCCTGCTGCCGATGTTGCCGGTGCCGATGATGGCAACCGTGCTTTCCGAGATGGTCATCTTGGTTCACCTTTCGTGACGTGGTTTCCGGGTCAGCGCCGGATGGGAAGGTGCGGCGGACCGTGCGCGGACCTCAGCTTGTCGATACTTGAAGCTTCAAGTGACTGTAGCAGACCAACTTGAATATGCAAGTACAGATCGTCGGCACGCCCGTCTTAGTACGTCTGCCTACGGCGATGAAGCGAGAGTTCTAGGCCGGGAAGATATTCGGCAGCAGCTTGACGTCTCAAGTCATGGGGAGTGTACTTGGTCTGTGGTCAACTGGCCCCACTCACGCACCGCCGGAGGAGGACGCACATGAGTGAGATCGCCAAGCACCGGATCTACGGTGCATGGAGCGCGCCCGAGCGGGCGCCCCGCCGGCGTGCCGCGCGTCACTTGCTTCATCGAGTGACGATTATGCTGACCTGGTGACCGAGGGAGCTCGCCGCGATGCCGGGGAGCAGCCGGTCAGATGGCTGACGGCAGCGGAGGTGAACTCCTGGCTGTCGGTGGTGCGCTTGATGACCTGGCTTCCCTGGTCGATCGATCAGCAACTGCGGCGCGACTCCAACCTGGCGATGGTGGAGTACCAGGTCTTGGCGAGGCTGTCCAATCAGCCAGGACGAACACTGCGGATGAGCTCGCTCGCCGACCTGGCCAACGCGTCGCTGTCCCGGCTGTCGCATCTGGTGACGCGCCTCGAAGCACGGGGCCTTGTGCGCCGCGAGCCCGATCCAGATGACGGGCGCTTCACCAACGCGATCCTGACCGACAAGGGCTACCAGACACTCGCCGAAGCCGCACCGGGGCACGTTGCCCATGTGCGATCACTCATTATCGACGTCCTGTCGCCCGAGCAGTTGCGACGCCTCGGCCGCGACGCAGACCGCATAATGTCGCGCATCGACACCTCGGCAGCGAACTAACCCAGGTCACCCGCCGACGCCGGCCAGTTCGCGTACCGCCTCGTCGTTGATGGCCGGGGACTGCGCCAGATCAGATAGGCGCCATATCGACGAAGCGGCTGTAGTGGCCCTGGAACGCGACGGTCACTGTCGTCGTCGGACCGTTCCTGTGCTTGGCCACGATCAGGTCGGCCTCGCCGGCTCGCGGCGACTCACGCTCGTATGCGTCCTCGCGGTGCAGCAGGATCACCACGTCCGCGTCCTGCTCGATGCTGTTGTGGACAGCGATGCCGTCGGCAATGAAGTTATGCAGGCCTGTGACGGTCGCGTCGTACACCTCTGCGACGCCTAGCGGGGTCACCGAGACGATCTCGTCCCACAAGACATCGTTGGTAGCCAGCAACTCAAGCTCGGCATCGTCGAGCACCTCGGCGACCATGGCGAGTCTGGCCTTGCTGGAGGCATACCTCGGCGGCGTGCAGCCGCCGAGCTGAGCACCGATTGCTGCCGAGTCCGGGCGGTAGGACATGGGTTGCACGCTCAAGGCGCGTCGCACCCGACGCCAGACGTCATCGGGGATCGTATCGACGTTGGTGGTCTGCGCAACGCCCTCGAGGATCTTCACGAGCCAGTCGGACGCCAGTCCGAGCGCGCCGTAGGCACCTATCTTGCGCAAGAACGTCATCTGATCGTCTCGGCCCGAGACGTCGAGCACGTACCGAGGACGGTGCTGGCTAGGTCCAACGTCGCTGATCCGGGCGTTGACCGCAAACCGCCGGAGCAGAGCGGCAACGTCATCGAGCAGCCGGCGGCCGGTGGAGCGATAGCAAATGCGACCACTGCAACCACTGCGACTGACCGCCACCGAGCCGCCCGACGCCCAGAGATGGCGCAGGAACAGTGCTATCTGATCATCGGGCAACTGGAACACCTCGGCGGGCATGATCTTCTCATCCGAGCTGTCACCCAAGCGGTGAGCCAGCAGCGCCACGCGGTCCTCCGGCCATGGGGCCGGGACGAGCGGACTCGGCGCCGAGCGCGGCACGGCGATACGCGAGCCGAGGGCGAGGTCAGCGAGCGGGCGCCAGCCGTCGAGCGTAAGGAAGCGATGGTTCCCAGTAGCTTCGATCCGCCTGCCCGACGCAAGATGCAGGGCGTAGGTTTCCTTGCGGCCGGTGGGGAACACGTGGCTCATAGTTGCCGGGACGTACTTCAGCCGCTCATCGAGCGCCCAGATGGGGATGTCGCGCTCGCCGCTCGCGAGTAGATCGCCAAGCGAGACCTCGGCGTTGGTGTCGGCACGCACGACTCGCGTGGCGGCAGTGAGGCAACCCGACTCTCGCAGGTCCGCCAGCAGCGGGCGCTTGTCTGTGCGCATCTCCGGACCGCGGTTGAGCTGGGCCAGCGCAACGACGGGGACGTTCAGCTCCTTCGCGAGCAGCTTCAGCGATCGCGACAGCTCCGAGACTTCCTGCTGCCTGTTTTCCACCCGCTTCGGTGAGCTCATCAGCTGGAGATAGTCGATCACGACGAGCTTCAGGTCGTTGCGCTGCTTCAGCCGCCGACACTTGGACCTGATTTCCATCATCGACATGTTCGGCGAGTCGTCGATGAACAGCGGCGCGTCCACAACCTCGCTCATCCGCCGGGCCAGCCTCGTCCAGTCGTCCTCGCCGAGCTGGCCCGTCCGCATCGCCTGGAGCGGCACGCGCGCCTCCGCCGACAGCAGCCGCATCGTGATCTCGTTCCGGCTCATCTCCAGGCTGAACAGGACCGAGGTCAGGCCGGACCGCACCGCCGCAGCCCTAGCGATATCTAGCGCGAGCGCCGAATTGTGCGTGGGAATCATCGACCGGCTCGCAAGGTACAGGCTGTCGGGCGCGTCGACCTGGACGCACCTGACGGGAACACTGGCGATCTGCGTGGCAGCGACGATCATTCGCTGGCCGACGCGCGCGGTCGCCGACGCCGGCCTTCGCTGCCGATGCACTTCACGCTTGCGCGGCAGCCGGAACACATCGTCCGTCGTCGTAAACGTGATCGTGTAAGCCACCGAAGGCTGCGCAGACCCGCCTCGTACCTCCCGTCGCCGCGCGCCACATCGATGGCCCAGGCTGACGATCAGTTCTCGGACGTCCGCGGCCAACCGCACCGAGCTCGTACTGAACTGCACCGAGCCAGTCCTGGTCACGGTGCCGCCAGCGTCGAGCAGGCCGGAGAGCAGCGACATCCGCTGCTCGTAACTGGCTCGCAAGTACTTCCTCGGGACGTGCTGTTCTTCGAGTATTCCAAGGGCGCACAGCAACTCAGCGGTCTGCGCATCGGCCGCCATGAGCGCCGCTGTAGAGATACGTCGTCTGCCCAGCCAGCCGCCGAGGACGTAGGCTGGCATTGGCAGATTGACGTGCGGCAAGTCCATTGGCCGAGCTACCTGGACCGCGTGGTTGTATGAGCGGCCATCCGCGCGCTCCAGGGTATTTGCGATCTCGGCGGTGGTGCGGACCGACACCGGCGGGAGATCGTCGCCACGCTGCGCGAGGACGTGAGCTGAAGATCTCCGCGCGGACTCGAGCGGGCGACCGGCTCGGGTCGTAGTCACCCACTGATGCTCGGCGTCTGCGACGATCGTCGTCTGGTCATCGAAGACGACTTCGTAGCACGGCCGCCCGAGCATCACCTCTGTTGCCGCTGTCACGGTCACAGGACAGCCATCGGCACCCAGCAGCTGATCACCTACCCGGACCCTCCCCATCGTGGTCCAGCCAGTCGGCGTCGGCAGTGGCGTGTCCAGGGCGAGCGCCTTGCCCATGGCCGGGCGCGCGGCGATCACGACCATCTGCCCCGGATGGAGGCCGTTGGTGAGCGCGTCCAGATCAGCGAACCCGGTCGGCACGCCCGCCAGCGTCCCGCCGCGGCTGCCGATCGCCTCGATCTCGTCCAGCGCCCCTGGCATGATCTCCGCTAGCGGCAGGTAGTCCTCGCTCAAGCGCCTGTCGGTGACACCGTAGATTTCGGCCTCGGCGCGATCGACCAGATCGTCGGCGTCGCCGTCGCCCGCATAGCCAAGCTGCACGATCCGGGTACCAACCTCGACCAGGCGGCGGAGTATCGCGCGCTCCCTCACGATCCGCGCGTAATAGCCGGCATTGGCAGCAGTCGGCACGGAGGCGATCAGCGTGTGCAGGTACGGCGCGCCACCCACCCGTGCGATGTCGCCACTGCGCGTTAGCTCAGCCGCGACAGTCACGGCATCGGCTGGTTCACCGCGGCCGTACAGGTCGAGAATCATGTCGTGCACGACTTGATGCGCGGGCCGGTAGTAGTCCTGCGCCTTGATGACGTCCAGGACGTCAGAGATCGCGTCCTTCGACAGCATCATGCCGCCCAGCACGCACTGCTCGGCCGCGAGGTCGTGCGGCGGCGTCCGCTCGAACTCGTCACCCCGAGGGATGATCTCCGCCACACTCACCCGGCGCACCTCCCCGTTAGCTGGATTCCACGCTTGTTCTATCGAACGCCTCCGACAGTCTTCAGCGTGTCGTGCAAACCGTCGAGTCATGGTGTGCACAGGCCTGTGGACAGGTTGTGCAGACACGCCGCACGCGCTGTGCGCAGCCTGGGGATGCCATTGTGGAAACGGCCCTGGATAAGCACTCGCAACGTCTGCGGCCTGCGTGAACGTTCTGCCCAGGCTGTGCATACAAGATTTCTTGGGTCCTTCAGACCGCCTGCCTGGGCTCCGAGTTATCCACACTAGGAATTTGACGTCCAACGTCACGTGATAGCTCTGCCGGGCCCGCGCGAGCCGCCGGCCAGATCCGCCGAATTACCAAGCGAGCCCGTCGGCAGAAGAGTAGAGTTCGAGCATGTGTTCGAACGTGAGCCAGGCCAGTGCGGCGCGCGCAGAGGCCGAGCTCGCGGCTCGGCTGGTCGCGACGATCGACGAGGTAGCAGCCGCCAGCGCCGACCCGGACGCGGACGGCCCGGACGTCGCGGAGCGCCTGGTTCGCGCCTGGGCGATGCTCACAGCGGCTGATCCCGAGCTGGCTGCGCGGACCGCACGGTACTGACGTTTCTCAGGGACAGGAACGGGGCTGTCCGAGTTCACCCAGTGCGCCCTGCGCGGCGCCAGCGGGCGGACCGTCGGTCGGCGAGTACTTGATGCACCACGTTCCGTCCTGGAATGCCGGTGACGCCGCCGCCGCCATGCGTGGCTGAGCCAGCCTGGTACAGCCCTCGGATGGGCGTGCGCAGGTCGGCGTAGCCGGCCGCCGGCCGGCCGTGGAACATCTGCCCGAGCGTCAGCTCGCCGTGGAAGATGTTGCCGCCGACGAGCCCGTACTCCTCTTGCATCTGCCGAGGACCGATCACCTGCCGGTGCAGCACTGAGCTGGTGAAGCCCGGCGCGACGGCCTCCATCCGGCCAACGACGCGATCGGCGTACGCGGTGAGGGCAGTCTCGTCGGTCTGCTGCGCGTAGGCGTGCGGCACCCACTGCGTGAACATCGAGATCACGTGCTGGCCGGCCGGTGCCAGGCTGTCGTCGAACACGCTCGGAATGCAGATGTCGGCAAACGGTATCCGGCTCGGCTGGCCTGCCACCGCGTCCTGGAATGCGTTCTCCAGGTCATCCGGGCTCTCGGCCAGCACGATCGTGCCGCCGTGGACCTGCGGGTCGAATTCTGGATGACTGCCGAACACCGGCAGCCGGTCGACGGCGAGGTTGATCTTGACCGTGCCGCTGCGCGACTGCCACCCGCGGATGTCGGCGACGAAGTCATCAGGCAGTTCCGCGGGGTCCAGCAGGTCGAGGAACGAGATCGCAGGATGCGCAGTCGTGATGACGGTGGCCGCGCTGATCTCCTCGCCGCTCGCGAGCGTAACGCCGGTCGCCCGGCCGCCGCTAGTGTTGATCGCTGCGACCGCGGCCCCTGTGCGGATCTCGGCACCGAAGGACCTGGCGGCGGCCGCCAGAGCAGCCGTGACGCCGCCCATGCCACCACGGGGGAAGCCCCACGCACCGGCCTGGCCCCCTGCGTCGCCGAGGTGATGATGCAGAGTCACGTACGCGCTGCCAGCCGACCGCGGGCCGGCCCAAGTGCCGATTACTCCGGAGACCGACAGCAAGCCGCGCAGCGCATCGCTCTCGAAGTAACCGTCCAGCAGGTCGGCGATGCTGCTCGAGAGCAGCCGGGTGATGTCGACCGCCGCTCTGGTATCGACATGCTTCAGGTGGCGCAGCAGCAAGCCCTGGCGGAACAGATCCTGCGGCCGGCGCGAACCGAGACGGGGCGGGATCTCGCTCAGCATCGGCCCGAGAATCGCGCCGATGCGCGCCATGTGCGCCTCGTAGGCAGGATAGGCGACCGCGTCGCGAGCCGAGAACTTAGCGATCTCGGCGTTCCGCTGAGCATGGTCGTCCGGCAGCCGGAGGTAGCGGCCGTCGGCGCGCGGCGCGAAGTAGGGGCCTTGCGGGTAGACGTGGTAGCCATGCTGCGCCAGTCGCAGGTCAGCGACGAGGTCCTGCGGCAGCAACGAGACGACGTAGGACAGCGAGGTCACCGTGTAGTCCGGCCCGAACGGATGTTCGCTGACAGCGGCCCCGCCGACGACGTCCCTGCGCTCGCAGACCAGCGTCGTCAGCCCCGCCCTGGCGAGGTAGGCGGCCGCGACGAGGGCGTTGTGCCCACCGCCGATGATCACTACATCCCGGCTCGCGGGCATCAGGTAGCTCTCCTTTGATCCAGCCCTGGCGCGCCAAGGATTGATCCCGTTTTACGCGTGGGCGGGTTCGACACTTCATGGTTTCAGGCGATCTAGTGTCCGAGTTTAAGTCGGTTTGCGTTCGACGAAACCATGAAGTGACGGCTGCTGGCGCCGGTCGAGGCGACGAGCCGCCGTTGCTGCGGCGAACAAAACCGGGCGAGAGGCCACAATATGCCCTCGCCCGGTTTGCGCGAGCGCCGTCAGCTCGCGGCAACCTCGATTTCGAGGCTTGCGCTGACCTCGGGATGCAGCCGAACTGCGACCTGATGCGAGCCAACTGTCCTGATCGGGTTCTTGACCTCGATCTTGCGCCTGTCAAGCTCGGGACCGCCCGCCGACTTGACGGCGGCCGCGATGTCGGCGGTCGAGATCGAGCCGAACAGACGACCGCCGCTGCCAGCCCTGGTCTGCAGCCTGACCCTGAGGCCAGACAGACGGCCAGCTGCTTCCTTCGCGTCATCTAGGCTGCGGATCTCGCGGGCCGACCTGGCGCGCTTGATCATCTCGATCTGCTTCTCTGAGCCGCGCGTCCACGGCATTGCCAGCTGCCGCGGCACGAGGTAGTTGCGGCCGTAGCCGGCCTTGACCTCGACCACGTCGCCGGGGGCGCCCAGGCCGGTGACCTCCTGGGTAAGGATGAGCTTCATCGGCTTACCGCTCATGGCTGGTTCCTCCCCGGCCTAGCGAGCCGTGCTCGTGTAGGGCAGCAGCGCCATCTCGCGCGCGTTCTTGATCGCCTTGGCGACGTCGCGCTGATGCTGCGTGCAGTTGCCGGAAACCCGCCGCGCGCGGATCTTGCCACGGTCGGAGATGAACTTCCGCAGCAGCCCGGTGTCCTTGTAGTCCACCCTGGTCACCTTCTCCTGGCAGAAAAGGCAGACCTTCTTCTTGGGCTTGCGGATCGGTGGCTTGGCCATCGTGGTGCTCCTTCGCGCCCCGGCTAGCAGCCGGGATGGTTGGCAGAGCCCCGCCTCGGCGGGGATGGTCGGTGTTTACTTATGTTCGGTCGGCTTCTGGCTAGAGCTCTCTGTTGCCAGCGGCCCTTTTGTTGCCAGCGGCCTCTATTGCTAGCGGCCACTGTGGCTAGGTGCTTTAGAGGCTAGAACGGAGGCTCGTCAGAGAATCCGCTGTCGCCCGGCTCCGCAGCCCACGGATCATCGTTGGCGCGCCCACCGGCGCCCCCACCATACCCGCCCTGGCTACCTTGGCTGGACTGTCCGCCGCCGAAGCCGCTGCCGCTGCCGGACCTGGCCGATCTGTTGACCTTGGCCGACGCGTTCCGCAGCGAGGGGCCGACCTCATCGACCTCGACTTCATAGACGGTTCGCTTCTCGCCTTCCTTGGTCTCATAGGACCGCTGGCGCAGCCGACCTGAGACGATGACGCGCATCCCGCGCTGGAGACTCTCGGCCACATTCTCTGCGGCCTGCCGCCATACGTTGCAGGACAGGAACAGCGAGTCGCCGTCCTTCCATTCGTTCGTCTGCCGGTCCATGAATCGTGGGGTCGAGGCGACCCGGAAGGTAGCCACGGCCTGACCGGTCGGGGTGTAACGAAGCTCCGGATCATTGACCAGGTTGCCGATGATCGTGATGGTGGTATCGCCTGCTGCCATCGGGGGTACTCCCGCTCGCTCGGGTCGGGGTTGATGTCGAGCTCGGAGGGCCGAGCTGCTGATGTCGAGCTGCTGATGTCGAGCTAGGCGGCCGTGACCGGGGCTCAGGTCAGGTCAGGCCGCAGGATCTTCGTACGCAGGACCGCCTCGTTCAGGTTGAGCTGGCGGTCGAGCTCCTTGACGGTGTCCGGCTCGGCCTTCAGCTCGATGACGGTGTAGATGCCCTCGGACTTCTTGTCAATCTCGTAGGCCAGCCGGCGGCGGCCCCAGACGTCGACCTTGTCCACTGTGCCGCCGGCCGTGGTGACGACCTTCAGGAACTGGTCGAGGGACGGCTGCACGGTGCGCTCTTCAAGCGAGGGATCCAGGATGATCATCATCTCGTACTGGCGCATAGGGTTAGCCTGCCTCCTTCGGACTCTGGCGGTCACGGTATTTCCGTGACAGGAGGAACTGCGGGCCGCCATTTCGGCGGTCTGATTGCAGCCGGGCCAGCTTACCAGCCGCCAGCGACAGTGCCGTCAGGTCTGGGCCGTCAGGTCTGGGCGTCAGGTCTGGGCGTCAGGTCTGGGCCGTGCGGCCGAGGCTCCAGCGCAGGCCGCCCGGTCGGGCCATCCGGTCGGGGTCGGCCGGCCCGCGTTGCCTGTTCCCTTCTGGTCGAGCCGGGACCACACTGGTGCTAGCAGTTCCTGGATGCCGTCATATCTCCGTCGTTGGGGGTAGCGATGCCCGAGGCCTTAACCACGCAGTCCCGAACCGCGCATTCCGAAAGCCGCGCGTTGCGGCTCACCCTGAATAGCGACGGAAAGCGTCATCCGCTCCTGAACGCGGCCACTGCCTTCGCGTTCGTCGCCGGCGCTGCGGCTTTCGCCTTGGGTCTCATCGTGCGCGACCATCTAGCGGCCACTGTCATCGGCATGGCCGCGTTTGCTATCGGCATGGTGGCCCAGCTTGTCTCGGCGACGAGGGAGGAGCGGATCTTCATCGTGGCGGGGCTGGTGGCGGCGTTCGTCGGCATGGGCCTCGGAATCGCGCACGGCGGGTTCGGGTAGGTCAGCCGGACGTCAGCAGGGGCCGATACGCTCGGCAGATGACTCGGATCGGTGTGCATCTGCATGACGGTGACCCGCTAGCCCAGACCCAGGCGATCGACGCCGACGCGGTCCAGTTCTTCCTCGGCGACCCGCAGGGGTGGAAGGCTCCGACGTTCCCCCGTGAGCCCGACGACTTGCGGACCGGCTTCGAACGCGCGGGCATCGAGCCCTACGTGCATGCGCCATACGTCATCAACGTCGCCTCGCCCAACAACCGGATCAGGATCCCGAGCCGCAAGTTGTTGGAGCAGCAGCTCGCCGCTGCTGCTTCAGTCGGCGCGAAGGGTCTGATCGTCCATGGCGGCTACGTAACCGCGGGAGCTGACCCGGAGGAGGGCTATGACAGCTGGCGCAAGGCCATCGAGCGGATCGAACGGCCACTGCCGATGCTGATCGAAAACACGGCGGGCGGCGACGGCGCGATGGCACGCGGGCTGGAGGCCATCGCCCGGCTCTGGGACGTCGTCGGAGACGCCGCCGGCCGCGGCGGCGAGGTCGGCTTCTGTCTGGACACCTGCCATGCGTTCGCCTCCGGTGAGGACCTGGCCACAGTTGTGGCGCGGATCAAGGCCATCACTGGCCGGATCGACCTGGTGCACTGCAACAACTCGCGCGACGAGTTCGGATCAGGCCGGGACCGGCATGCTGGCATGGAGTCTGGCCAGATCGACCCGGCGCTGCTCGTCGACGTCGTTAGGTCGGCGGGCGCGACGGCCATCTGCGAGACGCCGGACGCGGCCGCCGACGTCCGCTGGTTGCGCGCTAAGCTCAGCTAGCCAAATCGGTCGGACTTCGGCCGAGCCGACCGAAGTCGACTGGCCCGGCTAGCCCCGTTCCCTGCCTTACAAGAGGAGTCGGATCCCTCGGGAGCGAGCGAGCAGGACCTCCTCGGCAGGCGACAACGCAACGGTGAGCGAAGCCGTGTGGCTAGCCGACGGTGCATTGAGAGCGCCGCCGTGCGGTGGTGGCGTCACCGTCACCGTCGGCGTCGGCGAAGGCGAGCACTGCTGGCCGAAGCACGGCGTCGGTGTCGGGCTGGGGCCGCCCCCGCAGTGCTTTCCGAACTGCCCAGGCGGGCACGGCGTCCGGTTCGGGTTCGGCTGGCAATTCTGGCCATGCGGGCAGGTGCAGTTCTGGAACTGACCCTGGCGACAGACCTGCTTCTTCGACTTCTGCGGTGCCACCATGATCCACTTGTTGAAGTTCGCGTAGTTGGGTGGCGGCAGCGGCTCGACCGCCAGTTTCGCGAACTGGGTCTCCATGAACGCCTTCCAGGTCGCGGCCGGCCAGGCGCCTCCGAAGGAGCCGCCGATCCCGCCTAGCCCTGGCAGGTTGTCCAGGTTCTGGTACTGGTTGTTGGTCCACAGCCCAATTGCCATGGAGTACTGGGGGATTGCGCCGACGAACCAGGCCTCCGATGCGCTGTTGCCGTTGCCCAGGGTGCCCGTCTTGCCGATCACCGGACGTCCCGGCCAGGTCGCGTTTGGGTACGCCGTGCCATAGACGTTGTCGAACGAGAGCGCGTAGTCCTCATCCGCCGCCGCCGCCTGGTTCATGACCGAGTGGGTATCGATCCGAAGCGGGACCGGCTGCTGGCCGCTGGGTGTCGCCTGCCAGATCTTGCTGATGACGTGCGGCGCGTGGTAGACACCGTCGTCGATCAGGGTGGCGAAGGTGGATGCCTGCTCGATCGGCGTCAGGTCGCCCTGGCCGAGCGCGATCTGCACCGATCCCGGAATGCTGCCGCCCGGCCCGAAGAGCTTGTTTAGAGTCGTCAGGTCGTTGTTGCCGAGGTTAAACGGATCGGCGCCGACGCCGAATTGCTGCGCGGTGCTGATGATCGCTTGATCGCCGACGCGATGCGTCAGGTCGGTGAAGGCAGGGTCGGATGACAGAGCGGCCGCTTTCGTGACCGAGATCGCCTTCAGGTTGGCGTCGCCAACCGACTCCCACCAGCCAACCTGCTTTGCTGCCGTGGCGCCCATCGGCGGGGGCTGCGGCGTGGACAGCTCAGCCCGGTCTGCTGCCGTCGCCTCTGGCGGGATCCACAGCGGCGAGTAACCGTTCAGGACGCTGTTCTGGACGTCCATGTTCTGGTTGATTGCCGCCGCCAGGACATATGGCTTCATCGACGAACCGACCGGGTGCGGCGCCTCGGCCATGTTGTAGTCGCAGTACAGGCGGGCGCACTTCTTCTGGTCCGACATGTAACCAGGTCCGCCGTAAATGGCGATGATGGCGCCCGTCTTGGGATCCTCCAGCGAGATCCCGAAGTGGTCGTAGTACGGGAGCGGGATTCCGGATGCGGCCATCTGGCGCTTTTCCGTATTGACCGCCCTGGTGAGCGCCTGCATCATCTTCGGGCTGAAGGTGGTCGTGATGCGCAGTCCGCCGGTGTCGAGCTTCGCCATGCTGTAGTGGTAGTAGCTGTCCGGTCCTACAAGCTCTTGCTCGACCATGGCCATGAGATAGCCATTGGTGCCCGTCCAGCCGTTGCCCGAGGACTCGTGGAGCTGGATCGATGCGTTGAAGGTCTTCTCTGCCTCCGACAGCGCACACTTCGCGCAAAGCGAGTTGGCTTCCTGCTGGCTGATGGAGCCGTCGCGGAGCATGTTGGTGAGCACGTACTGCCAGCGCTGCACGAGCAGGGTGTAGCCGATGCCAGCGTCCGAGTTCGGATTGAATACGGCCGGATTGTTCGGCATCGCGCCGAGCATTGCCGCCTGGGCCGTGCTGAGGCTCTGGCCTTGCTTGGCCAGGTTGACGCCGAAGTAGTCCTCGGCCGCCGCCCATACGCCGTAGATGTTGCCCCCGAATGGAACCGTGTTCAGGTAGTTGGTAAGGATCCACGGCTTGGATCGCGAATGGGCCAGCTTGATCGCCACGAAGATCTCCTTGACCTTCGTGGTGACATTGCGGGTCGCGCCGATGTTTGCGTAGTAGTTCTTGGCGTACTGCTCGGTGATCGTCGAGCCACCTTGGAGCCCGCCGCTGCCGAACAAGTCGTCGTAGGCAGCGCGCGCGATGCCCGTAATTGAGATACCACCCTCGTGGTAGAAATTCCGGTCCTCGGCCGCGATGATCGCGTTCTCGACGTTCTGGGGTATCTGGGAGGTTGTCAGCAGCTGCCGGTTGATGTCCTGGCTGTTGGTGAACGTGCCGAGCAGCTGGCCGTCGTTGAAGTAGACCGATGACGACTGCCAGTTAACTGTCTGGGACACGTCGGTCGGGATCGGCGTCCTCGAGTACGCGACGGCGATGCCGATTATTGCCAGCAGCACGAAGGCGGCGAAGCTGCCGCACAGGACAAGGAACAGCTTCTTCCACGTCCAGTGCCGCCACCAGCTGCCGTAGAGCAGCCAATCCTTGAAGCGCTCGCCCCCGCTGCGCGGGTCGCCAGCGGGGCCGCCGCCACCGCCGCGCCGACCGCCGCCACCGCCGCGTCCGCCGACGCCACCACCGTTGCCACCGCCGCGACGGACGTCGGTCCGGTCGGCGACGCTGGATCGGGTGACGCGGCCGATGCGGTCCCCCTCTGCCCAGAATTCGTCCGGCTGGTCACGCAGGGCAGTCCTGCTGCCGTTGCGGCTCTGATCCCCGTTGCGGCCAGACCCGTTGCTGGCGGACCCGTAGCCGCCGGGGCCGCTGGGATACGCCGCCGCGGCATCACCGGCTCGGGCCGCATCCGCCCTGGAGAGGCGGCGGCTGCCACCGCTAGCCCGCAAGCCGGTAGCCCCCAAGCCGCTGGCCCGCGAGCCGGTAGCTCGCAAGCCGCGACGTCCGCTTGGCTCACTCCAGAAGTCGTCGTCCGGGCCTGCACCGTTCGAAGCAGCACCGTTCGAAGCAGCACCGTTCGAAGCAGCACCGTTCGAAGCAGCACCGTTCGAAGCAGCACCGTAGGTGCTATCGCCGTTACGTCCGGCACCGTCCCGGCCTGAACCGTTGGCTCCGCCGCGAGACCGGGCGCCCGCCGACCCGCGGACACCGAGCCGGCTCCGCAAGTCATCAGCAGTCTGGCTGAACCTGCCGACCCGGTCCCGGCTGCCGCGGCCATCTGCTTCCCAGTCGTCGCGCGGCTGCGAAGCTCGCGCCGCCCGCTTCGACCGGCCCGCGAGCATGTCAGGCCAGGAAGATTCGCCCTGCGCCGCGCCGTTGTCATCATTGCCGCGACCACGAAGGCCCCGGCCGCCGCCGTGGCTGCCTATCCGGCGGCTCCCAGCCCGGCCGCCACCAGAACCTGGGGCACCGGCCCGGCTGCCCGAGGGTGCGCCGTTCTGGTCGCCCGAACGCCCGCCGTTGCGGTCATTGCTGCGATCGTCGCGCCAGAAACCGGCGTTGCCGTCATCCCACGGGGTCTCCGCGCGTGGACGGCTGCCGGGGCCGGCACGCCACCCCGCGTCATAGCCGGCGCCATCCTGATCCTGCCAGTACGGCCCGGGCAAGTCTGGGTTACTCACGCGTCCTCGCTGGTCGGGGGCAAGCGGTCGCAAGCGAGCGGTGGTCCGCCAGGAGGATACGTTACCTGGCAGTACCAACTATCCCGGCACGTATTGCGTCACTCATACGACTAGTCGGCCTCATACCACCGACCCGGCAGACGTCCTGACCTGCCTTTTACTCGCTGGCCCTGGCCCGCCGATTACGCCGGGGAGTCGGCTCGCCAGTGCCAAGTACGTAGGACGACGCAAGGTGGTTCCACGCACAACTTTGGCAGACCTCGACTACGTAGACCTGGAACTCCGCATATTCCGTGGCCATTTCGTCCAGTTCTGGGCCACGCTTGACCCTGCCTTCATACCTGCCCAGTTCGTCACCATAGACGTAGGTCACGTGCGTCAGCTTCACCTTGCGGCAGATCGGGCACGTGATGTCCGTGTCCTCACCATGGAACTTGGCGGCCCGCAGGAGATAAGGGTGGGCATCGCACACATCGGTCACGGTCGTGCGGCCAGCGAGCACGGCGGCGAGCGTCGCCCGCCTGGCCAGTCCGTAGTCAACGACCGATCGCCTCATGCCCGACAGGTTACGACGGAACTGCCCGGAGCAGGAGACCCGACTGGTCATCGCCATGTCATCGCCATGTCGGAAGCCCCATCGGACACGCCTCACGCACCCACACGCCGCATACACCGGCATGCCGCGTACACCGACGCAGCTCATGGCCGACTTGCGCCGAAACGCCGCGCCGCATATCGTTGCGATGTATCAACTCGATACATCGAGTTGTCATGCAACCGTAGGCCACCGGCCCTTCGCCGGGGCGTGGACCGGTCAGCCTAGATGGTAACTCTATGCGGAATGCGAGGTGCGAGCGGGTATGAGCAGCCAGCGTTCTGGCGTACTCGAGCTCGCGGTACTCGGCATCCTGCACGAGACGCCGATGCACGGGTACGAGCTGCGCAAGCGGCTCAACGCGCTACTAGGGGCCTTCCGGGCGTTCGGCTACGGCTCGCTCTACCCGGCGCTCAAGGACATGCTCGGCAAGGGCCTGATCGCCGAGGACGGAGCCCCCGACGCGGGCAAGGCGCTCGACCGCACCCGCCGCTCCAAGATCGTCTACCGGCTGACCGCTGACGGCAAGGAGCGGCTGAACGACCTGCTCGGCCAGTCCGGCCCGGCGTCATGGGAAGACGACGGTTTCGGCGTCCACTTCGCGTTCTTCGGTCTCACTCAGGCCGACATCCGGTTGCGGATTCTCGAGGGGCGTCGCAGCCGGCTCGAGGAGCGGCTCGAGGGATTCAGGGCAGCGGCGACAAGGACGCGCGAGCGCGTCGACAGCTACACGCTGGAATTGCAGCGGCATGGCCTGGAGTCGGTGGAACGCGAAGTCCGCTGGCTGAATGAGCTCATCGCCTCGGAACGGCAGTCGGGCGTCAAGCCCGGCGGACGACCAGCGGGGAATCAGGCCGGGGACAACACTGACAGCGGCGGAGCGACCACCGTCGTCTAGACATCGGCGAGCGATTGTCGCTACGCAGCACAAGATAAGGAGCAATCCTCATGGGTTCGGTACGGGTAGCCATCGTGGGCGTCGGGAACTGTGCAAGTTCCCTCGTCCAGGGGGTTGAGTACTACAAGGACGCCGACCCGGCGAGCCGGGTACCGGGCCTTATGCACGTCCAGTTCGGTCCGTATCACGTCCGCGACGTTGAGTTCGTGGCCGCGTTCGACGTGGACGCCAAGAAGGTGAGCCGGGACATCGCCGAAGCGATCGTCGCGAGCGAGAACAACACCATCAAGATCTGCGACGTGCCGCCCACCGGCGTGACCGTGCAGCGCGGACCGACGATGGACGGCCTCGGCGAGTACTACCGGGAGATCATCACCGAGTCGGACGAGCAGCCCGTGGACGTGGTCCAGGCCCTCCGTGACGCCCGCGCCGACGTCCTGGTGTCATACCTCCCCGTCGGCTCGGAGCAGGCAGACCGCTTCTACGCTCAGTGCGCGATCGACGCGGACGTTGCCTTCGTGAACGCCCTGCCCGTCTTCATCGCCTCCGACCCGGTCTGGGCAGCAAAGTTCACCGAGGCGGGCGTTCCGATCATCGGCGACGACATCAAGTCGCAGGTTGGCGCGACGATCACGCACCGGGTGCTGGCGAAGCTGTTTGAGGACCGCGGCGTCGAGCTGCTGCGCACGTACCAGCTCAACTTCGGCGGGAACATGGACTTCATGAACATGCTGGAGCGCAAGCGCCTGCAGTCCAAGAAGATCTCCAAGACCCAGTCGGTGACGTCACAGATCCCGCACGAGATGGCCAAGGCAGACGTCCACATCGGCCCGTCCGACCACGTGCCGTGGCTGGACGACCGCAAGTGGGCTTATGTCCGCCTGGAGGGCCGCTCGTTTGGCGACACCCCGCTGAACCTGGAGTACAAGCTCGAGGTCTGGGACTCGCCCAATTCGGCAGGCGTCATCATCGACGCAGTCCGCGCCGCAAAGATCGCCAAGGACCGCGGCATCGGCGGCCCGATCCTGTCCGCCTCCTCGTACTTTATGAAGTCGCCGCCGGAGCAGTACAGCGACGACGTGGCCCGCGACGCGGTCGGCAAGTTCATCCGCGGCGAGCTCGAGCGCTAGCCGTAGAGCGCAAGACCATAAAGATCACTTAACCAGGAACGGGGCCGCATGCCCCGCGGCCTGGCGGCCGCGCCCACGCTCTTAGGGCGTCAGGTGCCACATTGCTGCCCTTCTTTGGTCGGCACTTCCACTCTGACGCCCCATGACGAGGGAGCAGGCGACCACGCGGCCCATCCGCGAATGCCCGGCCCGCGCGCGTATGACTACCGGCCGCTAGCCCGGCTTGGGGTCGCGCCATAGGCTGTGCGCGTGTCCCGGCAGGAACCGCTACCCCCGATGCCAGCCGCGGCCGCGGCGGCGGGTGCAGGCCAGCCGCCCGCGCCAGCGCAGCGTGGATCGTTCCTGCGTGACCTGCGCGTCGTCTGGGACGAGCACGACTTCCGGCGCCTGCTGTCCACCCGGCTGATCTCGCAGACTGGCGATGGCATCTTCACCGCTGGCCTGGGCACGTACGTGTTCTTCAACGCCGCGACGTTCCCTAACCCGGCGAAGGGAGCGGCGGCGTTCGCCGTCCTCTACGCGCCGTATTCGCTGATCGGACCGTTCGCTGGCGTCTTCATCGATCGCTGGTCACGGCGCCAGATCCTGGTCTACTCCGCCCTGCTCCGGTCGGTCTTCGTGGCACTGACCGCAGGCCTGATGGCGTCGGGCAACCTCGGGCCGCCACTGTACGTCGCCGTCCTGCTGGTCCTCGGCGTCAACAGGTTCTTCCTGTCGTCGTTGTCGGCCGCGCTGCCGCATGTGGTCGCGGGGGACAAGCTGGTGATGGGCAACTCGGTATCGCCGACAGCCGGCGGGACGCTGGCCGCGATCGGCGGGCTTGTCGGTCTTGGCGTGAACGCGGCCACCGGCGACACCGAGGGTGGTGCCGCCATAACGCTGCTCGTCGCGGGCGCCTGCTACATCGCCGCCAGCGTGGTCGCGAGGACCATGGGCCGAGATCTGCTAGGCCCAGTGCGCGAGCCTGGCCAGCCGGAGCCACGCAAGATCCTGACGGAGCTCGGCGTGGTCGCCGTCGGACTGGCAGACGGCCTGCGGTACGTCAGCAGGCGCCGCGGCCCTGCGGCGGCGCTGGGCGCCACAGGCGGCAACCGGCTTCTCTACGGCATTCTGTTCTTGATGTCGATCTTGCTCTACCGGAACTACTTCTACCACGGAGCCGCCCCCAGCACCGCGGAGGCTCATTACGGCTACCTGGTTGCCGCGGTGGCTGTCGGCTACTTCTGCGCCGCGCTGGTTACCCCGCCAGTGACCAGGCGGTGGACCAAGACAGCCTTCATTGCCCTGCTGATCGCCGCCAGCGCACTAGTGATTGGCAGCCTCGCCGAGACGTTCAGCCAGCTCGCGTACCTGTTCATGGGGTTCTGCCTGGGCCTTTTCGGGCAGGGCATCGCGATCTGCGCAACAACGATCCTGCAGGAGCAGCTCGCCGACGAATACCGCGGCCGGGCATTCTCGCTGTACGACATGATGTTCAACATCGCCTTCGCGGTCGGCGCCCTCATCAGCGTGCCGTTCATGCCGCTGAACGGCAAATCCCACGCGCTCATCGCGGTCGTCGCCGTTGGCTACGCCGTGGTGGCCGCGGCTTACTGGCTAGCTGCTCGTCACACGGCCGGGTCGGTAGATGGCGCACCTGGCGGTGGCACGTCCAGCCCTTCGGACGCGGCCCAGCGCAGCAGTTCCTGAACTGCCGCCTCGCGCTCGAGCGGCCCGGCCTCGATCCGCAGTTCCTTAAGGAACTTGTACGCCCGGCCGACCAGCGGCCCTTCCGGGATACCGAGGATTGCCATGATTTCGTGGCCATCCAGGTCCGGCCTCAGGCTGGCCAGTCTTTCGCGCTCGTCAAGCTCGGCAATCCGCGCTTCCAGATCGTCGTAGGCACGAGCGAGGCGCTGCGCCTTGGCCCTGTTCCTGGTTGTGCAGTCCGCCCTGGTGAGCGCGTGGAGCCGGGTCAGCAGCTGTCCCGCGTCGGTGGCGTACCTGCGCACGGCTGAGTCGGTCCAGTCGCCCTCGCCGTAACCGTGGAACCGCAGGTGCAGCTCGATGAGCTTGCTCACATCGGTGACGATGTCCTTGCGGTAGCGCAGCTGGCGCAGCCGCTTGCTGGCCATGTTGGCCCCGACGACCTCGTGATGGTGGAAGGCGACCCGGCCGCCGGGCAGTAGCGATCTCGTGTGCGGCTTGCCAATGTCGTGCAGCAGCGCTGCCAGCCGCAGGACGATGTCCGGCTCCAGGTCGTACGCGGCTTCCAGATCAATGGCCTGGCTCAGCACGATGAGCGAGTGCTCGTAGACATCTTTATGCCGGTGGTGCTCGTCGGTCTCCAGCTGGAGCCGCGGTATCTCCGGCAGTACCTCATCGGCCACGCCGGTCTCGACAAGCAGCCGGATGCCAGCCGCCGGGCCTCCCGGCCGCGTGGCCAATAGCAACTTCGTCAGCTCGCCCTCGATCCGCTCGGCCGATACCTTCGGCGGCGCGAGCAACCCGGCCAGGTGCGTCATCGCCTCCCGGACCTCGGGTGTCACCGTGAAGCCGAGCTGAGCGGTGAAGCGCGCCGCCCGCATGATCCGCAGCGGGTCGTCGGTGAACGATGCCTCCGGCGCGCCGGGCGTCCGCAGCACCTTGCGCTTAAGGTCAGCCAGGCCGCCGAACGGATCGACCAGCTCGTGCCCCGGCAGCCGGGCCGCCATGGCGTTCACCGTGAAATCACGCCTCGCCAGGTCCTCCTCGAGGGAGCGACCGTAGGACACGACCGGCTTGCGCGATGTGCGGTCGTAGCTATCGCGGCGATAGGTGGTGATCTCAAAGGTCGAGCCGCCCTTGCGCAGCCCGATAGTGCCGAAGTCGATGCCGATCAGCCAGACCTGATCGGCCCAGCCGCTCACGATGGCCTGCACCCGGTCAGGCGGCGCGTCAGTCGTCAGGTCGATGTCACCCGACAGGCGTCCGAGGAAGACGTCCCGGACCGGGCCGCCAACGAGGGCAAGCTCGTGACCAGCCGCGGCGAAAAGCTCGCCGAGCTCGTTAGCGAGCGGCGAGACGGCGGCGAGCAGGGCGGCGGCGGCTTGCCGCTCGGCGGACGAGTCTCTTTCTGGCACGGGCATCGAGAATAGGTGGCGGGCGTAGCCTGTGGGAAACGGGAAAGCTGGGAAACCCCGAGGGGTGAGTCGCAGGATACTGCCCCAGGCGGGCGATGAAGATCGTCGCGGCTCTGCCTCGGGCACTCGGCCAGCCGCAATAGCATTCTCGGCATGCCACCGCCACCCGGATTCCGCACTCGTCCGGGCCGTCGACCTGCCGTACAGCGCGGCGGCATCCGCACCAGGGCGACAGGCGGGTGGGAAATGGCACGACGGGCCACGAGCGCCCTGGCAGGCGTGCTTGCCTGCGCCACGCTCGCGTTGCCGGCGGCGCTTCTAGCCAGCCAGCAGCCGGCTACGGCGGCTACCGGCCAGCCCGCGGCTCAGCCCCCCGCGAGCATCTTCATCACCGGCATGACCCCGCAGTGGGCCACCGCCAGCTCGACCATTACGGTCACCGGCACGCTGCGTAACACCTCCGGGCAGGCCGGCCAGCTGACCGTGCAGCTGCTCGACTCTCAGACGCCAGTTGCCAGCGTGGCCCAGCTGCAGCTGGACACGAGTCAGGCCTACGGCCCGGCCACTGTGCCGCTGTCAACAGCCGCGAGCTGGCAGACGCACGGGCCGCTAGCGCCAGGCAAGAGTGCGGACTGGTCGATCAAGGTGCGCGCCAGCGCGCTGGGCATGACATCCTTCGGCGTCTATCCGCTCGCGGCGCAAGCCCTGACCCAGCTCGGGACGCCGCTGGCACCGCCAGCGACGACCTACCTACCGTACGAACCAGACCGGAAAGGCGCGTACGCCACCTCCCGCCCAGTCCCAGCCAAGATCGCCTGGCTATGGCCCCTGATCGACGAGCCCCTGCTCAACGAGCCATGGCAGGGCAACTGCTCTGGAGCGCAGGCCACCGCGCTGGTCCAGAGCCTCGGACCGGACGGCCGGCTCGGCGAGCTAGTCCAGGCGGGAGACACCGACGGCGACGTGACCTGGATGGTCGACCCGGCCGTCCTGGCCAACGTTCAGGCGCTGACAACCTGTAGCAGCTCGCAGCCGCTGTGGGCGAAGGCCGCATCGTCCTGGCTAACCGAGCTGAAAGGCGCGACATCGGGACGCCCACTGACGGTGACGCCGTACGGCGACCCGAACGTCTCCGCCCTGAGGGCAGTCGGCCGCGGGGGGGACGTCACGCAGTCCTTCCTGCTGGGCCGCAGCCTCGCGGGCAGTGTCCTCGGCCGGAACCTGAGCCCGGCAGCGTCTAGTGCATCGAGCGCTTCCGCGGCATCGCCGCTTACCCAGGCCACAGGTATCGCGTGGTCGGCGGCCGGCGTGCCCGGCTACGGTGCCGTGGAAGACCTGGCCAACCTCGACGGTGTCAGCACACTGGTACTCAGCACATCCGCGTTCCGTCCCGGGCAGGGCTCTGTCGTGAAGACGCTGAACGGCGGCGGCGGCTTCAGCGACGGCGGCTACATCACGGCGCTGCTCGCCAGCCAATCGCTGACGCAGCTGCTCGGATCGCCGAGCAGCGCACCCGGCTCCGCCTTCGTGACCGGACAGCAGTTCCTCGCCGAGACCGCGCTGCTCGCACAGATACCTGCGCAGCCGATTGTGGTGGCGCCGCCGCCGCGCTGGGATCCACCGCGTGCCCTGGCGGCGGGGCTGCTTGCCGATACGACGAGGGCACCCTGGCTGAGTCAGGTCACCCTGACCTCACTCGCCGCTGCCAAACACATACCAAGCGTGCCGAACGAGAACTGGCCACATGGTAGTGTCGGCCCGACTCGGGTCAGCCGGTCTGAGCTGCGCAAACTCCGTATCCTCGACCGAGAGATCGTGCAGCTCGAGAACCTCCACGCCCGGCCGGCTCACGATCTATTCCTGGCGGTATCGACGCTGGAGTCCTCGGCGTGGCAAGGCGTGTCGAGCCCCGCGCCGGCCGCGATGATCGCGACTCTGAACAGCCGCATAGCCGTGCAGCAGCAAGGTGTCCGGATCATCGCGGAGAAGCGGATCACGCTCGGCGGCCTCAAGGGCAGTGTGCCGGTCTCGATCGATAACCGCCTCGGCTATCCCGTCAGGGTCCAGCTTCAGCTTCAGTACAGCCAGGCAGATGGGATGAGGATCACTGCGGATCCGCAAGGCCTCGTCACCGTGGCCCCGCGCCAGACCCAGACCATCAGGCTGCGAGTCCAGGCGGCTCAAGACGGCTCCACCACCGTCACGTTGCTCCTGGCTAGCCTTGGCGGCCAGTCGCTGTCGGTACCGCAGCGCATGACGATCCAGGCAACGCAGGTCGGCGTTCTTGGGATGATCATCGTCGCTGCCGCTCTGGGGATTTTCCTGATCGCATCCGCCGCCCGTGCGGTTCGGCGGGGACGGCCGGGGACCAGCCCTGACCAGCCAGCTAGCCATGAGCCGGCCCGTGATCACGATCGCGTCGGGAGCGCCGATCGCGGCGAACCAGATACCGTCGAGGCTGAGCGCACGGAGCTAGGAGCGGTCGGGAAGCCCGGATCGTGATTGAGGAGATCGATGACGCCCCCCGAGTCTGACCCCTATGCCGATGCCGGCGGGTCAGACTGGGAGGTCCGGCCCGCAGTGCCAGGATGGAGCGCCGGCCAGGACTTTTACACCGGTCCGCTGTTCGACGACACCGGCTGGCATATCGATCTCTCCAACGTCGACTGGGCGGGCAGCGCCGCCGATCGTGAGCGGGCCGAGCGTAACGATGACGATCACTATGGCGGGCCGGGCGCTTCGTGGCGGTATAACAAGCAAGATCGTCAGGCAGGGAACGGGGCCGAACGCTACGCCGCCGGACGTGGCTCGCGGGAAGAGCGTAAGCGCGGGTGGGCCCGGCGACCGGACCAGCTAGACGCGTCCGACCTGCAGGAGCGATCCGACCAGCAGCAACGGCCGGCTGGACGGCACGCGCGGCGCGTCCGGCCCGGTGACGAGGCCCCACCACGCGGTGGCCAGCGCTCGGGTCCGGCCGGGCGGCGGCGAGCCGACCTGCCGCCGCAAACCCGGCCGCCGCGGTCGGGGGAGCGCTGGCGCGACGAGCAGAGCTATCAGCCACGGGACTACGAGCCTTCGGGCTACCAGCGGCCCGCTTATGATGCGCCGCCCTATGCTGGTCCGCCGCCGGTCTACGAGCAGCCTGTGCGCGATCCTCGTGCTTACGAGCCACCTGCCTACGAGCAGCCTCGGCAGCGGCGATCAGTGCTGCCGCCAGGCCTGCCTCCGCTGGGGGAAGCCCTTCCGCGCGGACCGGGCGCGCCTCCGGCCGGGACACGGCCACCCGGGACCCGCGTCGCCGGACCCGGCTCCGCTGACGCCCGGATGCGGACGGCGCAGGTCGATGCCACCGGATCGGCTTCTATCGCCAGGTCAAGCGGTGTCATGGCGGTCGGCACCCTTGGTTCCAGGTTGACGGGGTTCCTGCGTACCATCGCCCAGTCCTGGGCCCTCGGCCTCATCTCGACGCTTGGCGCGGCCTACAACCTTGCCAACACGCTGCCCAACGTGGTCTACAACCTCGCCCTGGGCGGCATCCTGACCAGTGTCATCGTGCCGCTGATCGTGAACGCATCGAAGCGCGAAACCGATCGTGGCCAGGGCTACGACCAGCGGATGTTCACGCTCATCACCGCGGCCCTCCTCGGCATCACGGTGATCGCGACTATTGTTGCCGCGCCGCTCGTGAACCTCTACAAGGGCAGCTCGATCGTCGGGCCTGAGGCCCACCTGACGATCATCTTTGCTTACTTCTTCATCCCGCAGATCTTCTTCTACGGTGTCAGCTCGCTGATCGGCGCGGTGCTCAACTCCCGCGGGAGCTTCGCCGCGCCCATGTGGACGCCAATCATCAACAACGCCGTCGTCATAGCTGTGCTCGGCATGTATGTGGCGGTGGCCGGCCTGCACAAGACCCCAGCCACGATCTCCTCGGGCCAGATCGAGCTACTGGGGCTCGGTACCACGATTGGCATCATCGCCCAGACGGTGGCGCTGATCCCGGCGCTGCGCCGGGTCGGCTTCCGCTGGCAGCCGAGGCTGGACTTCCGCCGCAGCGAGGTGACAGAGATCGGCCGGATGGCGGGCTGGATGTTCGGCTATATCGCCGCGACCCAGGTAGCTTTCCTGGTGACCACGAACGTGGCCGGCGACGCCAGCAAGTACGGCATCACGACCTACAGCTACGCCTGGCAGTTGTTCCAGCTACCGTACGCAGTCGTTGGCATCTCGGTCATCACAGCGCTGCTGCCGCGCATGAGCGCGCACGCGGCCGAACGCCGGTTCGGACTGGTGCGGCTGGACTTCTCAGCTGGAGTCAGGCTGGCCGCGACAATCGTGGTCCCGTGCTCGTTGGTGCTTGCCGTCCTCGGCCCCAAGCTCGCCCAGGTATTCCTGGCGCACGGCGCAGGCAAGCAGGGGGCTGACTACGTCGGCGTGGTCTTTGCCTTCTTCTGCCTCGGCCTGCTGCCCTACACGATCTTCCAGCTCCAGCTCAGGGTCTTCTACTCGCTCCACGACAGCAAGACTCCTGCGCTGATCGGCCTCGTCACGATGACCGTGAATATCGTGGCCAACCTGGTCGCCCTGCACGTCCTGCACCACAGCTCGGTCGTGGCCGGGCTCGGCGTGGGATTCGGGCTGGCGAATGTCGTCGGCATGATCATCTCCTGGCAGATCCTGACCCGGCGACTGCGCGGACTGGATGGCTACCGGATCGGCCGGTCGCTAGTCCGGATGCACGCCGCAACCTTGCCCGCGGCGCTGATAGCCATCCTGACCGGCCTGGTGTCCGGGAGCGCCATCGTCGACGTCATCGTCGGGGGAGGCCTTGCGCTTGCGATGTACCTGATATTCGCCAGGGCACTGCGGATCGAGGAGCTCGCCGGTCTGAGCCGGGCTGTCCTAGCCAGGCTGGGCCGGTGATGAACGCACCCGCGTCGGCGCCCATGGCCGCGTCGGCGGCCAGCAACCTGACGTCTCTGGCCGGTAACGGTTTGCTGCCGCGTGGACGCACACCTGCCGGCGGCCGCCGCAGCGGCCTAGCATGGTGTGCAGCATCATCGTCTTATCTGAGACCGATGATCACCTACGGCCCGCGAGGGGAGGTTCGAGGGCCGCGCGCCTTTGAACCGCGACCATGAGCACCTACACGTCAGAGCCGGGCATCAGGCTCGGCGGCCGGTACCGCCTCGAGGACCGGCTCGCCGCAGCCACTGGCTGGTCTGCCTGGAAGGCGATCGACGAGATCCTCGCCAGGCCGGTCAGCGTGATCACGTTCGCCGCCGGATTCCCGCGCCTTGACCAGGTTGTCACCGCCGCTCGCGCCGCCAGCAGGCTGACTGACACCAGGCTGACACAGGTCTTCGACGTGGAGGACAGCTGGGATCACGCTTACATCGTGCTGGAATGGCCCTTCGGAGACACGCTCGGCGACCTGATGGCAGCCGGGTCGCTGGAGCCGCTGGCCGCGGCTCGGATCGTAGCCGAGGTCGCGGCTGCGCTGTCTGGTGCGCACGCGGCCGGCCTCGCGCACTTGTGCCTTCGCCCCGACGCGATCCGCTGGACGTCTGGCGGCGGCGTGAAGGTGACCGGACTTGGCATCGACGCTGCCCTGCGGGGCGCGTCGGCCGACGATCCTGAGCTGGCCGACACTCGGGGGCTCGGTCAGGTGCTCTACGCGGCGCTGACCGGCTTGTGGCCGGGACCAGATGAGGCCGGGCTGCCGCCTGCGCCCGAGTTCGACGGACACCCCAGGCGGCCGCGGCAGGTGCGCGCGGGCATTCCCACGGTTCTCGATGACGTGACGGGCCGGGCGCTCGCGCTACCTGGCCGGGACGAGCAGGCCGCGTTTGAGTCACCGGCCGAGGTCGCAGCGGCCCTCGTCGCCGCGATCCCGCCGCTCCAGGTGCCCATGGCCCACGCCACTGCCGTCAGGGCCAGCCGCCAGGATCCAGGGCGGGCCACTCACCCACAGCACGAGCCGAGGCCTGGGGCGCGCCGTCTCGCGCAGGACGACTTGCCGGCCCGACGTCGCGGCGCTGGCCGGGTGGTAGCAGTCAGCCTCCTGGTCGCGGTCGCGGTCGCGGGCGCGAGCGCCGCCGCCCTGCATCTGCTGCACAAGACGCCGTCCGCCCCCGCTGCGCATAACTCGGCCAGGGCCCGCGCGCATCCGTCAGCTAGTGCGACCGTGATTCACCCAGTGCTGGCGCAAGGCTTTGACGCCCTGAACCCGAACCACGACAGCGGTGACGAGAACACAAGCCAGGCACGCAACATACTGTCGGGCAATTCGGAGGGCTGGGCGACCCAGCAGTACTACACGCAGTACTTCGGCAATCTGAAGGCCGGCACCGGCCTCATCCTGGACCTCGGCAAGCCGGTCAAGGTCAGCTCCATCACAGTGACCTTCGGCACCGTCGCCGGAGCAAATGTGCAGATCAAAGTCGGAAGCTCAGACACGAGGAGCGCGTCCAACCTGAACTCCATGACAACGGTTGCCAGCAAGAATGACGTGTCCGGAAGCACTACGTTTAATGTGCAACGGCCAGTCGACGGCCGGTATCTCGTCATCTGGTTCACGAAGCTGCCGCCGATGACTTCAGGGGGCAATAGGTACATGGCGCAGATCTTCGGGGTCGCGATCCACGGCGCATCCTGATCGTTGTCTATCATCGGGTCGCGAGGCCGCGGGGGCCGTTGAAGGCCGTCCCGCGGCGTGCTGATCACCACGGCGGGGGGAGGAAGCGACGGAACCGCACGAGCAGTCCCCGGAACGCTACTCCCTGCCCGAGCCACGTCAGCCTGCCGATCACGGGCCGCAGGCGCGGGCCCAGGCCGATGACGGCGCCCCATCCGACGCGGAGCTGCTGCGCCTGCATGTTGACGGCGACCCGGATGCGTTCGGCCTGCTTTTCCAGCGACATCGAGACCGGCTCTGGGCGGTCGCGATCCGCACGCTCGGGGATCCCGAGGAGGCGGCAGACGCGCTCCAGGACGCCATGATCGCAGCTTTCCGCCGGGCGTCGAGCTTCCGTGGTGACTCGGCCGTCACGACGTGGCTGCACCGGATCGTGGTCAACGCCGCCCTCGACCGCATGCGCCGCCGCGCGTCCCGGCCGACTGCGGGCGGCCAGGACGAGGAGGCGCTCGACGCGCTCGCTACCAGCGGACGACCGCTGTCCGATCCGTCCGGTACTTCCGATACGGCGATGGACGTACGGGCGGCACTGCGAAGACTCGTGCCCGATCAGCAAGCCGCCCTGGTGCTGGTGGACATGCTCGGCTATTCCATCTCAGACGCCGCCGATGTACTTGGCGTTTCGGAAGGCACCGTCAAGAGCAGGGCAGCACGAGGCCGAGCACGGCTGCTGCCCAGACTCGCGCATCTGCGGCCTGCCGGACCTCCTCCCGGAGAAACGCTTTCCGACAAGGACCGGGGGAACCAATCAGCGCCCCAGCGCGTCCTACCTGCGCAGGAGGGGGGTGACGAAGCACCATGAGCCGTCACGCGAGCGCCGAGGAACTTGCCGGCCTGGACCTGGATGCCCTGAAGCCGCGTAAGGCTGCCAAGATCCGGGCACACGTCGCCACCTGTGTCCAGTGCACCCAGCTCAGCAGCGAGGTTTCCGCTGTGCCCGCCACGCTCGCCAGCCTGTCGTACCCGGCTATGCCGGCGAGCGTGTCGACCCAGCTCGATACAGCCCTCGCCAGCGAGTCGACCCAGCGCCTCGCGAGTGCTCCGGCCACCGAGGCCGGCCGTCGGGATCTCCCAGATCGCCACCGCGCACCCAAGCCGTGGCGCGGATGGCAGCTGCCGGGCATGTCAGCCCTGGGCACCCGGCTTGTGGCGGCCGCCGGCGCCCTGGTGATCGTCGGTGCGGGCGGGTATGAGATCGCCACCCATGCGGTCGGCAATGTCGGGACGGCCGCCAGCAGCTCAGGCTCTGTAACGGCGCCCAGCACAGGTCGGATGAGCGCCGGGCCAAGCGTGCAGTACGGACAGCGGGCGTCAGTCAAGACGGTTCAGACAATGCATGCCTCGACGAACTTCACCCGTGCTGACCTCGGCCCGCAGGCGCTCGCGGCCGTGCACGCAGCGGAGGTCGCAAGGCTAGGCACGCACAGCGCCGCGGGCCCCGCTCCGTCGGGTGCTGCGAGATCAGCCAACACCGGGATCAATCCGGGCGGCCCGAGTCATTCCAGCCTGGCGAGCTGCCTCGACGGGATCGTCGGCAGCCAGCCAGTGCAGCTGGTGGAGACGGCCAAGTTCGACGGCTCGCCCGCCACGATTATCGTCACGGCTCAGACCGCCGCGCGCCCGGCTGAAGTGTGGGCCGTAGCACCCTCCTGCTCAGCCTCGAATCCGAATGTGCTCGATCATCTAACGTTGAGCCGCACGTAGGCCCACTCGGCCGGGAATCTACAGGCCCGGCTGGTGGTTGATGCCGGTGCATTTCGAGAGGGGCAGGACACCAGTGACCGACGTTCGGGACGTAATCATCATCGGCTCCGGTCCGTCCGGTTATACGGCCGCCCTCTACGCAGCGAGGGCTCGACTGAGCCCATTGGTATTCGAGGGCTCAGTGACGTCTGGCGGCGCCCTGATGAACACGACCGACGTCGAGAACTTTCCTGGCTTCCCCGATGGCGTTCTCGGACCCGATCTGATGGATCAGCTGCGCAAGCAAGCGGAGCGGTTCGGCGCGGAGCTGGTCGCGGACGACGTCACGGAAGTGGACCTCAAGGCCACACCCAAGGTGGTCAAGGCTGGCGAGGACACCTACTTCGCCCGGACCGTGATCCTCGCGACCGGGTCGAGCTACCGCGAGCTCGACGTGCCGGGTGAGAAGCGCCTGTCCGGCCATGGGGTCTCCTGGTGCGCCACGTGCGACGGATTCTTCTTCCGCGAGCAGGACATTGTGGTGATCGGCGGCGGTGACTCGGCGATGGAGGAAGCCACATTCCTCACCCGGTTTGCCCGTACCGTGACGATCGTGCATCGCCGCGACACGCTGCGGGCGTCCAGGATCATGCAGGACAGGGCGATGAGCAATCCCAAGATCAGGTTTGTCTGGGACAGCGAGGTCGCTGAGGTGCTAGGCCAGGATCGGCTGACCGGCCTGCGGCTGCGGAATCTGAAGACCGGCGAGGAGAGCACTCTCGCGGCTACCGGATTGTTCGTGGCGATCGGGCACGATCCGCGCACCGAGCTGGTCGCCGACCAGCTTGCTACAGACGCTGACGGCTACATCCTGGTCGAGCAGCCGACGACTCGCACGTCGCTCGATGGCGTCTTCGCCGCGGGCGATGTCGTCGATCGGACCTACCGACAGGCAGTGACGGCCGCGGGTACTGGTTGTGCAGCGGCGCTGGATGCCGAGCGCTGGCTGGCTGACCACGAGGAATGAAGACGCTTGCCGAGCCGAGCCAGACGGGCCGTGCTCGGGCCGACTAGACCGCGCGGCTCTTGTGGCCGGCGGTACCGATGAAAGGGAAGGAAGTCCCGCAAGTGGGCGCAACCAAGGCAGTGACCGACGACACCTTCGAGGCTGAGGTGCTGAAGTCCGGCAAGCCAGTCATCGTCGACTACTGGGCCGAGTGGTGCGGGCCGTGCCGCCAGGTCGCCCCGGTGCTCGAGGAGATCGCTACTGAGTACGGCGAGAAGATCGACATTGTCAAGCTCAACGTCGACCAGAACCCCGTCGTAACGCAGCGCTACGGGATCATGAACATCCCCACCATGAGCGTTTTCAAGGACGGGCAGGTCGTCAAGGAGATCGTGGGCGCAAAGCCGAAGTCTGCGCTGCTGCGTGAGCTCGCCGACTTCATCTGACCGATGCCTCAGCCGACCCGCGCCGAGCGCGCGGGTCGGCGGTCTGTGTTGATGACACTCGTCATTCGTAGTGCGGCTGCCGGGTCATCCACAGGTTTCGTCCACAGCTCGTCGTGGCACCCACGATTCGCGGTTAAGCGAGCCGGAGAGCTCGCTCAGGCGACATCGAGCCGAGCAGTCGCTCCAAGGCGACTTCCACGTCCTCGCGCCACGACAACGCGGTCTTGAGCTCAAGCCGGAGGCGCGGATAGCGGGCGTGCGGCCGCACCGTCTTGAATCCGACCGACAGCAGGTAATCGACTGGCACCACGCACGCCGGCTGGGTCCACTTCGTATCGCCGAACGCCTCGATTGCCTTGATTCCCCGTCGGGTCAGGTCCTTAGCCAGACCCTGCACGAGCATCCGGCCCAGACCTCCGCCAGCAAACTCTGACATCACGTGCGCCGTCATCAGCAGGACAGCGTCGGCACTGACCGGGCTGGTGGGGAATGCGACGGAACGCGGCGCGTAACTCGGCGGTGCATAGGTCATATATCCGGCCGGGACACCGTCGACGTAGATAATCTTGCCGCAACTGCCCCATTCCAGCAGGACAGAGGAGATCCAGGCTTCCTTCTCCAGCGCAGGGTCACCGACCTCTAGGGCCCGCGCCTGGCTGACAGGATCCAGTTCCCAGAAGACGCAACGACGACAGCGGGGCGGCAAATCATCGAGATTGTCCAGCGTGATGCTCGCAAGTCGCCGCGACACGTCGTACCTCTGCGGTTCTTTAACGCCAGAAGCGCTGTAAGTGGCCCTGATCCTGCAGCCGCTCGTTCCTGCAGCTGCCCTTGTCATCGATGGCCGCCTACATACGGCGTACTCCCCACGCCGGACGGCCTCCGCGGTTCATGCTACCCATTGGCGAGGCGGTCGGACCCTCCTGACGGCGCGTTCTTCGTCATGGTTTCGGCAAGATGCGTCGTGGCTTAGTTATCGACGACGCTGCGCTAGGAGTTTGCCGCACCGGGACTGGCGCACTGGGACTGGCCACACAGGGAGTGCCGGTCAGGCTGACTGTGTTTCACGTGAAACGGCCTGGCCGATCGACGCGGCTAGCCGATCGACGTCCGCCTCGGACGTGTCGAACGCCGTCATCCATCGCACGATGCAGCTGTCATCTTCTGACTCCGACCAGACCTGGCAGCTCCACTCCTGCTGAAGGCTGGCCACGTGCTCGCCGTCGAGTTCGGTGAAGACACCGTTCGACTGGACCGGGTATGCCAGCCGGACGCCGGGCATGGCGTCGAGCGACTCGGCCAGCCGCCGAGCCATTGCGTTTGCATGCCGGGCCGTCGTTAGCCACAGATCGCCGTCGAGGAGCGCATCCAGCTGCGCGGCCAGGAACCGCATCTTGGAGGCCAGCTGCATTAGTTGCTTGCGCTGGAAGCGAGCCCCCTCACCGAGACCAGCTGCCATTACGAGGACGGCCTCTACGGCGAGCGCGCCATTCTTGGTGCCACCGAAGCTCAGTACATCTGCACAGGCGGCGAGGTCGGCGACGGAGCAGCCGAGATGGGCAGTGGCGTTCGCGATCCGCGCGCCGTCCATGTAGATGAGCAGGTCGTGCTGGTGGCCGAAGTCGCGCAGAGCGCGCAACTCCGCCAGCGAGTAGCAGGTACCGAGCTCGGTTACCTGGGCAATCTGAACGACTCGTGGCTGCGCGCGGTGCTCGTCACCCAGGCCCGTGAGCCGACTAGCGACCATGTCCGGTGTTAGCTTGCCGTCCGGCGTCTGCACCGGAAGGAGCTTGCAGCCCAGCAGGCGCTCGGCGGCGCCGCACTCGTCGACGTTGACGTGCGATGTCTCTGCACAGATCACTGCCTCGAATGGCCGGAGCATCAGGCTCAGACCGAGGATATTGGCCGCTGTGCCATTAAAGACGAGGTAGGCCTCGCGCGCGCCGGTGACGGCGCACAGCTTCGCCTGTACTGACCTGGTGACCTCGTCGTCGCCATACGCGACCGCGTCGCCGGCGTTGGCGGCCGTGATCGCCGCCAGGACAGCCGGGTGCATCCCCGCGTGATTGTCGCTGCCAAAGCTCTTGCCGGTTATGTCTGCCACGCCAACGGAGCCTAGCCGGGGGCTGGAACCATGGCCTGTTCCGGGCTGCAACGTTACCCGCAAGATTCGTGAGTCAGGCGAACCGCTCAGGCGCGGCGTGGTGGAGCCAGCGTTGGCGACATGCTCCGAACGATGCGCTCTAGGTCCTCAAGAGAGGCGAACTCCACGACGATCTTGCCCTTGCGCTGGCCAAGCTCCACCTTGACGCGGGTCTCGAAGATGTCCGACAACCTGTCTGCGAGATCCTTCAGTCCAGGCGCGACCGGTGCCTTCGCTCCAGGAGCACGCGGGCTCTTGCCCGCCTGCGCCCCCAGCGCCACGATTTCCTCGACCGCCCGCACTGACAGGCCCTCCGCGACGATCCGGTACGCAAGCTGCTCCTGGACTGTGGGGTCCTCGACGCCGAGCAGCGCCCGCGCGTGCCCGGCGCTCAGCACGCCGGCAGCGACCCGCTTCTGGACGCCTGGCGGGAGGTTCAGCAGCCGGATCGTGTTAGAGATGTGCGGCCTGGATCGGCCGATGCGGCGTGCGAGCTCCTCATGCGTAGCAGCAAAGTCGTCCAGGAGCTGCTGGTAGGCGGCTGCCTCCTCGAGCGGGTTGAGCTGCTCGCGGTGCAGGTTCTCCATCAGGGCGTCGCGAAGCAAGTCGTCGTCGGAAGTCTGCCTGACGATGGCCGGGATGACGTCAATGCCGGCCACCTGGCAGGCCCGCCACCGGCGCTCGCCCATGATTAGCTCGTACTGGCCGCGCGCAGCCGGGCGTACGACGACCGGCTGCAGCAGCCCAACGGCCTCGATCGAGGCGGCCAGCTCCGACAGCGAATCGTCATCAAAGACCTGCCGTGGCTGCCGCGGGTTAGGCACGATCATCTCGACGGGCAGCTCCTCGAGGTAGGTCCCCGAGAGGCCGTCAGCGAGCTGGTCTTCGCCGTAGGCTGCTCTGGCCGATGGCGAATACGAACCCTGCGAGGACGCCGACGTCGGCGGACCCGTTGGAATCAGGGCGCCGAGCCCTTTGCCGAGTCCGCGCTTAGGTTGCGGCATCCTGACTCTCCTCACCCTCCGGCCGCTGACTCAGCGGCGCGCCCGTCGGCTTAGCGAGAACGCGCACGCGGCGGCCAAACTGTACCCGCGATGCACTGACGCTGCTGCACCCATGCTGGCACTGCACCCGGTGCCCATACTGCCAGCACCCGCGTTCCCGGCCGACCGGAACGCCCGCCGACGGACTAGCGAGGTACATCGCGCACCGTGGCGGGTCCGCCATCGATCCAGTCTTTCTTGGCCGCCGACAGCCCCAGACCCGGTGGCCCCAGCCAGCCCAGCAGCGCTAGCTTGCTGGCTGCTGCACATTCTTGAGCGCGAACTCTCGAGCCGCCTCGAGGTAAGCCTGCGCCCCCGTGGACCCTGGATCGTATGTCATCACAGACTGCCCGTAGCTTGGCGCTTCCGACACCCTGACGCTGCGCGGTATGACCGACCCGAGGACGATGCCGCCAAAGTGATCGCGTACCTCGTCTGCCACCTGAGAGGCAAGTCGCGTCCGGCCGTCGTACATCGTGAGAAGTATCGCCGTCACCGCGAGGACCGGGTTCAAGTGGCTACGGACCAGCTCAATGGTGCGCAGCAGCTGCTCCAGGCCCTCAAGCGCGTAGTACTCGCACTGAATCGGAATCAGCACTTCTGGTGCTGCCACGAGAGCATTCACCGTCAGCAGGCCAAGAGATGGCGGGCAGTCGATGAAGATGTAGTCGAGATTGGACGAGTCGTAGCCGCCCAACGCTCGCGCGAGCCTGGACTCGCGGGCCACCAGCGGCACGAGCTCGATCTCCGCGCCGGCCAGATCAATAGCGGCCGGAGCACAGTACAGATGCGGGAATCCGGCTACCGGACGCACCACAGAACTCAGCGGCTCGCCGTCGACCAAGACGTTGTAGACCGACCTGATCCCTGAGTGGTGATCGACATCCAGCGCCGTCGACGCATTTCCCTGGGGGTCGAGGTCCACGACCAGCACGCGTGCGCCATGCATGGCCAGACTCGCCGCCAGGTTCACGGCGGTGGTCGTCTTGCCGACGCCACCTTTCTGGTTAGCAATGGTGATGACGCGGCAAGAGGAGGGCCGCGGCCAGGCCAGGCCGCCCGATCGCGCCACAACGGCCGCCTGCGCGGCGCGAGCAATCGGCGTATCTGCCGACGCATCGGGAACAGCGGGGAACGCCACCTGATCCTCACTCTCGCCTACCTGCCCGCCCTCGGCCAGCGAGCCATCAGTATCAGCAGACCCGGAGCCAGGCAGACCCGGATCTCGCCTGACCTCGTCTATCTGCCCGGCCGGACCCGCATGCGGGTCAACAAGCCCATGCGTTTCACGTGAAACCGACGCTAGTGCCTGCCGCACTCGCTCCGGCGCCGGTTCGCCTGTGTTGACTGGAGAAGCGGCGTTGACCCAAGACCCCGTGTCGACCGAAGAACCCGTGTCGACCGAAGAGCCAGTCTCCAAGGCGGAGCCTGAGCCTGGGCCAACCTCGGTGCCAGTTCCGCCCTCATGCCCTGCTTCGACCGGCCGCTCGGCGGATCCGGCTCCGCTCTGCCGACCCAGGTGCTCGGGCCGTCCCAGGTGCACGGGCCGATCCAGGTCCCCCGGCCGACCCAGGTCCTCCGGCTGACCCACGTGGCCCGGCCAGCCAAGGCCCATACGGCTCGCCCGGCGTGCATACCGGTCCGGAAGCGCACCAGTACGGCCAACAACCCCATAGTCGGTCACTCCGGTATATTCCCGGCTTCGAGTCACTTCTGCGAGCCAGGCATCAGCGTCCGCGTCAACCGTGTCCGCATCCGTTGGCACATGAATGCCGGGCTGGTCCTCGCCAGCCGGAGGTATCGCATCCTCAGGCCAGCCGAGGCCCGGCACTGAGTCCGTCATGCGCAACTTCTCCTCATCGAGCCACCGCCGGACGCCGCCTCGTAACTGCTGGCCTCGTTAATGCCATCAGCGCATCACGCCGGCGCGAAGTTGCCTAGCCCCCGCCACGGCGGCTGTTGGGCCGCAACTTCCGGCTGCCAGCGGCGCTGGCGGTCCGGCCGCCAGGACGGCCTGGGCCCCGGATGTCCGGGCGGGCCGCAGATCGACCACCGCTGCCGGTCCCTGAGCTCCGGTGCTCGGGCACTGTGAACGTCACCACTGTTGCAGCCGCACCGCCGTCGGCGCTACCGGCCTGAACCACCCGCGCGTCGGTTACGCCCATCCGCGCCAGCACTGGCCGCGCCTTAACGAGCTCCGCGTCGGCCGAAGACCCCTTAATGGCAAGGACGCGGCCACCCGGCCGCGCCAGGCCAACGCTGAGGCCGGCCAGCTTGTCCAGCGGCGCGACTGCCCGCGACGTCACAACATCGGCCAGCATGCGCCCGGCGAGGTCCTCTGCCCGCCCTCGCACCACCTGAACGTTCGTCAGGCCGAGAACTGCAACACACTCCTCGAGGAACTCCACCCGGCGCGCCAGCGGCTCGAGCAACGTCATCTTCACGTTCGGCAGCAAGATCGCCAGCACGATGCCCGGCAGGCCAGCGCCGGAGCCCAGGTCGACGACCGTGGACTTGGCAGGCACGAGACGCGCGACAGCGCCGCAGTTCAAGATATGACGGTCCCAGATCTTGTCGGCCTCGGCCGGACCGACGACCCCGCGCTCAACGCCGACTCCTGTCAAGAGCGCAGCGTACTTGTCGGCTTGCGGCAGCGAATCGCCGAACATCTCCGCAGCCAGGGCAGCAGATGACAACACCGCTTGCTCATCTTCATCGGCCATACGAGCACGCCTCCGTCGCCGCGCCGGGCATCGCCCACGGATCGGGCATCGCCCAGAGATTAAGCTCAGAAACAAAGCACCGACACTACGCGCTGAGATTACGCTCCCGCACTAGCCGACCGGCAGCACGACCACCCGGCGCTCGGGCTCTTCGCCTTCCGACTCGCTGCGCAGGCCAGCCGCGGCCACGGCGTCGTGCACAACCTTGCGCTCAAACGGGTTCATTGGCCACAACCGCTTCGGCTGCCCGGTACGACGGACCTCCTCGGCCGCGTCGTGCCCGGCTTCGGCCAGCTCGGTCCGGCGCCGCTGCCTGTACCCGCCGACGTCCAGCATCATCCGGGTCCGGTTGCCCGTCTGCTGATGCACCGCGAGCCTGGTCAGTTCCTGGAGCGCCTCCAGCACTTCACCGCGGCGGCCGACAAGCTCGTCGAGCGTGGCGCCGACGACGGATACGACGGCCCGGTCTCCCTCAACGTCCATGTCGATGTCTCCGTCGAGGTCGGCGACATCCAGCAGGCCTTCGATGTAGTCGGCAGCGATCTCGCCCTCGAGCTCCAGGTCGGCAACAGACGATCCCCTGCGCTCGCCGACGGCCTCGTCGCCTTCGCCCGGCTCGTTATCGGCGTCAGCGTCAGCGAGACCTTCGCCCGCAGCATCCTCGGCGTCCTCAGCCATGTCCGCGGCAGGGCTCACAGCCACGTACGAGCCGGTCTCTTCGTCGTGACCAGCGTCCTGCGCCACCATGTCCTCCTGCTGGCTCATTGCCAGGCTCCTCCTCGATGCGATCCTGATCGAACCAGCTGCCGGCGGCGGCAACCGCCGTGGCCGCCGCGCTAGCGCTTACCCGAGCGTTTGCTGCGAGACTGCCGTTGCGTCTGGTGCCTCACGAGCTTAACCTCGGGGAGTTCCTCCTGCGGCTCAGGCTCTGCCCGACCCCTCCCGAGCCGTTTCAGCATGCTGCTGCCACTTGCAGCGCTCGCACCATTAGCGCTTGCGCCGTTGGCGCTCGGACGGACGGGCTTAGCACCGGCGGGCTGGCTGCGGCCCTGCTGGCCGCGCGCCGTCGGAGCGGCCTTGGCCGACCCGCCCTTGCCCGGTCCGCCCGTCAGCGACCTGGCTGCAGCCGGCGCGGGTGCCGGGCTGCCGTCCGCGGCTGGCGGGGTGTAGGGGTAGCGCCGGCCCAGGATGAACTGCTGGCCCAGCGTCCACACGTTCGTCGTCACCCAGTACAGGACCAGCCCGAACGGCCAGTACAGACCGGTCAGCGCGAAGAAGGGCATGATGTAGGTCATGTACTTCTGCGACGACGCCATCGGGTTATCCGGCGTCGCGGCCGGCATCATGCCGCGCTTCATGCTCTGCCGGATCGTCAGGTAGGTCGTCGCCATGCTGATGAGCACAGCGGCGAGAATCACGAGCTTCGCGTGCAGCGGCACGTGCGCGGTGCCGGTGAACAGCACCTTGTCGGCGATCGAGGCGCCAAGGATCTTGGCGTGCGTACCGGCCACGACCATCGACTTCGGCAGCCCGTACTTCGGCGTGCCGCCCGTGTACTCCGCGATCGCCCGCAGAACGCTGAACAGGCCGAAGAACAGCGGCAGCTGGAGCGCGAACGGCAAGCAGCCCATCAGCGGGTTGACGCCCGCCTCCTGGTACAGCTTCATCGTCTCTTGATTGAGCGTCTGCTTATCGTTCTTGTACTTCTTGCGCAGCGCGGCCATCTGCGGCTGGAGGGACGACATCGCCCTCGTGGTGTGCATCTGCTTGATGAACAGCGGGACCATGATCAGCCGCATCAGCACGACCAGGATCACGATGGAGAAAGCCCAGGTCCATCCGCTGGTGGGGCCGAAGACCGGCTTCAGCACGTCATAAATGTGCGTGAAGACCCAGCCGACTGCCTCATAGAGGTAATTCAGTGGATTCACCCTGCTAGCTCCCTTGTGCTCTGCTCATGAGGACCCGGGCTGATGCCGTCTGAGCTCACGACGTTGGTGTCCGCCACGGTGGCAGAACCCTGATCCCGGCCCGTGCCGGGAACGGGATCGATTCCCCCGGCATGGAACGGATGACAGCGGCTCAGCCTCCGGACCGCTAGCCACGAGCCCCGCAATGCGCCGTGCACTTGCACGGCTTCCAGCGCGTAGGCACTGCACGACGGGTAGAACCTGCATCTCGGTCCGAGGAGCGGGCTGATGAACCGCCGATATACGGTCAGCAGTCCCACGAGCAGCCAGCCAGCAGGCGACAGCGCACGGACATCACGTCCGGATGTGCTGCTCACTGGACCACCACCCCACCTTGCCGCCGAAGCAAAGCTCCGATTACCAGGTCGAGGTCGGCGGCAAGATCCGCCTGGCAGGCTTTAGCCGCGCCCGGCGCAGCGCGGACTACAAGCAGGCTACCTCCCGGCAGCAACCGCAGGTACCCGCGGGCGAGGTGCCGCAGCCGCCGTCGGACTGTATTCCTGACCACTGCTGAGCCCACTGCCTTGCTGACCACGAATCCCACGCGCGCCGGCTCTGCGCTATCTGGCCGGACTAGCAAATGACCGGACAGCAGCGGGCGGCCAGCCCTGCTGCCCGTGCGAGTTGCGAGCCCGAACTCAACGCTGCGCCGCATCCTCGCGGCTGCCGGAAGCATGACGACATAACCTCCGGCGACGTCAGACGCTGACGCGCGAGCGTCCCTTCCTGCGCCTAGCCGCCAGGATCGCGCGGCCAGCCCGGGTGCGCATGCGCAACCGGAAACCATGAGTCTTTGCCCGGCGGCGGTTGTTCGGCTGAAAAGTACGCTTACTCACTGGAGCTCCAGGTGCGGCAGGTCTGTCGTTAGTGGGTCACGAGGGTCAACGCAAGGCACAGGCGGCAGCTTTTAAGCCCTCGCTGACTTCAACAACCGCCAGCTGCGAACTCATCCAAGGGACAGGCCCTACCTGCGTCAGGCCGCAAAGAAACTGCACCGGGGTACCCGGACTTACCAAAGTTACGCGCAGGCCAGGTGGCCGGTCAAACTAAGGACCCGTGGCACGACAAACCGTGACAGATAGCAGTGAAGACCGGAGGACGTCGAAATTCCTCCCGTCGCTGACGAGGACCAATGGTGCCGCCAGCCGTTACCATCAGAGTTTCCCGAACGCACCGTGAACTCCGGCCCTAGGCTGTGGATAGCGCAGCCGAGCTGTGTGGTCAGCGCCACCAGTGGCACCCGTACCGGTTGAGCGGCCGGGCACCTGCGCTACGACTCCGACTTTGCAACGTGCACATGCTGTGGAAAAACCTGTTGATCACATGTGGGGGGCTCGGGTGACCGGCCGATGAGCGACGACGACCTCGCGGACGTGTGGGCCCGCTCGCTAGCCGACCTGGCCGACATGCACATCGAGCCGCACCAGCGCGCGTGGCTCCAGCTGACCAGGCCGCTGGGCCTCGTCGAGAACACCGCGCTGATCGCCGCGCCGAACGAGTTCGTTAAGGAACAGCTCGAGACCCGGCTGCGGGCGCTCATAACCAACGCGCTGTCCAGAGAGCTCTCCAGGAGCATCCAGCTGGCCGTCACCGTGGACCCCGCCGCGACCGCCGACCTCGGCCTGAATGCGAGCGGCCAATCGGAGGTCCGGCCAGCCGACCTGGACGACGACATCACCGGGCCGATCCCGGTCCCGCTTGCTGGTGCCGGTGATCTCGACGCCTTCCGCGACCCGCGCAACGGCCAGTACGCCAACGGAGTCCCTGGTCGCCCCGGACTTGACCTCGCCGGATCGGGGCCGCGCTCGCCGGCGACCCCGTTCGGAGGACAGCTGGGCATCCCGGGAATGGGCCTGCACGACACCGATACAACCGGCCATGCGCCCGGCCATGCGCTGGCGCCGCCGCCAGCTGCCGGGCCGGGCAACGGCTCCGGGCCGGTCCCGCGACCCGCTGGGTCGCACGTGCCCGGCGGGCAGCTGCCACGGCCGGGGCAGGCCAGGCTCAACCCGAAATACACATTCGAGACCTTCGTCATCGGCTCGAGCAACCGGTTCGCGCACGCAGCGGCGGTCGCGGTCGCCGAGGCCCCGGCCAAGGCCTACAACCCGCTATTCGTGTACGGCGACTCCGGCCTCGGCAAAACCCACCTGCTGCACGCCATCGGCCACTATGCCCAGAGCCTGTACCAGGGGCTCAAGGTCAGGTACGTGAGCTCCGAGGAATTCACCAACGACTTCATCAACATGATCCGGGACGGCAAGCAAGACGGGTTCCGCCGCCGCTACCGCGATGTGGACGTGCTGCTGGTCGACGACATCCAGTTCCTGGAGAACAAGGAAGGAACGCAGGAAGAGTTCTTCCACACCTTCAACACGCTTCATAACGCCGAGAAGCAGATCGTGATCTCTTCCGACCGGGCGCCGAAGCGGCTGGTCACGCTTGAGGACAGGCTGCGCAGCCGGTTCGAGTGGGGCCTGCAGACCGACGTCCAGCCACCCGAGCTCGAGACCCGGATCGCGATCCTGCGAAAGAAGGCGGTGCAGGACCGGCTCAACGCGCCGCCGGAGGCGCTCGAGTACATCGCCTCGCGGATTTCCACCAATATCCGTGAGCTCGAGGGCGCGCTGATCCGGGTGACCGCCTTCGCGAGCCTGAACCGCCAGTCCGTCGACCTGCAGCTCGCCGAGTTCGTGCTCAAGGACCTGATCGTCGAGACGCACGGCCCAGACATCACCGCGGCCACCATCATGGGCCAGACCGCGTCGTACTTCGGGCTCTCCATCGACGACCTGTGCGGCACCTCGCGGTCCCGCGTGCTCGTCACGGCCCGCCAGATCGCCATGTACCTGTGCCGCGAGCTCACCGACATGTCGCTGCCGAAGATCGGCCAGCAGTTCGGCGGTCGCGACCACACGACCGTAATGCACGCCGAGCGCAAGATCCGCTCGCTCATGGCCGAGCGCAGGGCGATCTACAACCAGGTGACCGAGCTCACCAACCGGATCAAGCAGCAGGCACTCTCGGGATGATCGACGCGGTGACGCCGGGCCGCCGGCGGTCCGGGCGAGCGGAGCCCGGGTGCGCCAGTCTCCGACACGTTGCGTGCTCGCCTCGATACCCAAACTTCGCGCTGCACGCAATGTACGCACACAGGCTGTGGATAAAGTTGTGGATGTCCTTGGGACATCCGGCGGAAAACCGGAGTCAACCAGGGGGTAACGCGCCGGTGACGGGACAGCGGCGCGGACCCGCCCACAGGCCTGCTGCCCGCTACACCCCGGCAGGTCACAGGCCCTGTGCACGGCCGCGGCGGCCCTCACCAGCCCGGACGCCGGTTGTCCCCGGGATCCACCGTCCCTACGACGACTACCAATCTAGTTATGGCAGCCAGATCAAAATCCAAGTAGCCACTGGCGCACCACGGCTTATCGGCCCCTTCTCGGACCAGCCGAGCAACCGGGGTCATTCGTACCAGCCAGACCTTGCCGAAGCACGCCTCCGCCGGGCGAGACCATGTTAAGTGACGGCAGAATCCCAACCAGACGCGGATCCCAGTCAGCTGAGGATTCCAACCAAAAGAAGGAGGGCGACAGGTGAAGATCGTCCTTGAGCGCGATGTCCTGGCCGAAGCGGTGGCCTGGACAGCCCGTGCCCTGCCTGCCCGTCCCACCGTCCCGGTGCTAGCGGGCATCCGGCTGCAAGCCGGCGAGGAGCTCGTGCTGTCGAGCTTCGACTACGACGTCTCGGCTCAGGCGACAGTGCCGGTCACTACTGAGGAGGCGGGTACCGCTCTGGTGTCGGGACGGCTGCTAGCAGAGATCAGCCGGAGCCTGCCAGCCAAACCGGTCCACATCACTGCCGAGGATGGGCGGGCCATCCTCACGTGCGGCAGCGCGACCTTTACCTTGCTGACAATGCCGGAGGACGAGTACCCGGCGCTGCCGGAGATGCCTCCGGCGGCTGGCACGATCGGCAGCGACGCGTTCGCCACTGCGGTGAGCCAGTCGGCGACAGCGGCTGGCCGCGACGACACGCTGCCCGCGCTGACCGGTGTCCGGATCGAGATCGAAGGCGACACGATAACCCTGGTATCGACGGACAGGTACCGCCTTGCCGTCCGCGAGTTGCGCTGGTCGCCCTCCCACCCGGATCTGACGGCCGCGATGCTTGTCCCGGCCAAGGCGCTGGCTGACACGGCCCGGTCGCTGACCAGCAGCGCCCAGGTGTCGATCGCACTCGCGCTGCCGGGTACCGAGGGCAGCGGTGGCGACGGAATGATCGGGTTCGAAGGCGCGGGCCGCCGGACCACGACCCGGCTCCTGTCCGGCGAATTCCCCCGCTACCAGTCCCTCTTGCCGAAGACCGTGAACGCTGCCGCTGAGCTGCCGGTGAGCCTGTTGTCGGAGTCGGTCAAGCGCGTCGCGCTCGTTGCCGAGCGCAATACGCCCGTGCGCCTTGCCTTCAGCGCCGGACAGCTCATGCTGGAGGCTGGTACCGGTGACGAGGCCCAGGCTGAGGAGATCATCGAGGCCGAGTTCTCCGGCGACGACCTCTCCATCGCCTTTAACCCGCAGTATCTGCTCGACGGGCTCGCGGCGATCGACTCCGACACCGTGCGCATCTCGTTCACCGAGCCTGGTAAGCCCGCCCTGCTCACTGGCAAGCCCGGTCCTGATGGCAACCCCGAGTTCCGGTACCTGCTGATGCCGATCCGCCTGGGCGGCTGAACCTTTCCAGATGCGGGCGTTAGTGTCGCTGGCGTGCACCTGACCCGGCTCTCGCTCACGGACTTCCGCAGCTACCGGGAGGCGGATGTGACGCTCGGGCCGGGCGTGACGACGTTCCAGGGCTCGAACGGCCAGGGCAAGACCAACCTGGTGGAGGCGGTCGGCTATCTCGCGACGTTCGGCAGCCACCGGGTGGCTACCGACGCGCCGCTGATCCGGCAGGGCGCTGAGCGGGCCATCCTGCGGGGGCTGATCTCCGCGGCCGGGCGAGACAGCCTGCTCGAGATAGAGATCAATCCCGGCCGGGCGAACCGCGTCCGGTTGAACCGGGCTCCCGTGCCGCGGCCGCGCGACGTGCTGGGCGTCTTGCGCTGCGTGCTGTTCGCCCCGGAGGACATAGCTGTCGTGAAGGGCGATCCGGATCAGCGGCGCCGTTACCTTGACGACCTCCTCGTTGCCATGCGGCCCCGCTATGCCGGAGTTCGAGCCGACTACGAGCGGGTGCTCCGGCAGCGAACGGCCCTGCTCAAGTCCGCCAGGGCCCGCGGTGCAGTGCCGCCGGGCGCGCTCGAGGTATGGGACGACCACCTGGTCGCTGCCGGGGTACAGCTCACGGCCGGCCGGCTCCGGCTGGTCCGCGAGCTCAGGCCATTCGTGACGGCCTGCTACAGCGCGGTCTCGGGCACCGAGCGAGATACGGCCCTGTGGTACCGGATGTCGGCCGCGGCCAGCGCTGAGTCGCGGGCCACCGCGGGCAATGGCCCCGCCGATCCCGAGCCGGGGGCCGACCCGGCAGCTGACCCGGACGGCGGCGCTGTTCTTGGCGCGGACCCGGAGCCTGATCCGGACAAGCTGGCCTTCACGCTGCGCGAGGCGCTGGCCACGCGCCGCCGGGCCGAGCTTGAGCGCGCTGTCTGCCTGGTCGGGCCGCACCGGGATGAGCTGGAGCTGAGGATCGGCGGCCTGCCCGCCCGCGGCTACGCCAGCCATGGCGAGTCCTGGTCACTCGCGCTCGCACTGCGGCTGGCCGCCTACCAGCTGCTGCGCTCCGGCGGGGAGGACCCTGTGCTCTTGCTGGACGACGTGTTCGCCGAGCTGGACAGCGGCCGCCGCAACCGGCTCGCCGAGCTGGTCAGCGACGCCGAGCAGGTCCTGGTGACCGCGGCCGTGCCCGAAGACGTGCCGGCGGGCCTGGCCGGGGCGAGATTCAAGGTCGCGGACGAGGTGGTCAGCAGTGCCTGAGCAAGATCCGGGCGACCAGGTCAGCCTGGCCCGTGCGGCGCTCGCCGCGGCCAAGGCCGACGCACGGGCCCGTGGCGTGCGGCCCACGGCGCAGCTCCGGCAGCCCGAGCGGGCGAGTGAGGAAGCCACCGGGGCCAGCCCGGAGTCAGGGCCGGGCGACGGCGTGGCGAGCGGCCCCGTTCCCGGCCTGGTAGAAGGGGTGACAACGCCAGCTGGCGGGACTGCGCCAGGGCGCCGCCGTGCCCGCCGTTCTGGCGCCCGGCCTGGCTTCGCCGTTCAGCCGCAGCGGGCCGACCCGCAGCAGCTTGGCGCCGCTATCAACGGCCTGCTGGACGCCGAGGGCTGGGCCATGGCCGCCGCTACCGGGTCAGTGTTCGGCCGGTGGGCGCAGATCGTCGGCGCCGACCTGGCGGCACACACCACACCGGAGTCGCTGTCGGACGGTGAGCTGACCGTGACCGCCGACTCCACCGCCTGGGCCACCCAGGTGCGCCTGCTCGCGGCCCAGCTCGTCCGAAGGCTGAACATGGAGCTCGGCGACGGTACCGTGCAGCGGGTGCGGGTGCGCGGACCAGTCACGGGCACGAGGAAGCCGGGCGAGTGGCGGGTCCGGGGCAGCCGCGGCCCGCGGGATACCTATGGGTAGGTAGCCGGCGCGTGGCACGTACGGCTGAGGCTAGCGGTGCGTCCAGGTAAAATGAACAAGCGCACTAGGACTGACGCCCGGCGGGGGTTTGACGCGTCGGCCCTGGGTGTTTGCCCTGTTCCAGAGGAGCTTCAGCTTTGTCCTACGACGCACGTTCGATCACGGTCTTGGAAGGCCTGGAGGCTGTCCGCAAGCGTCCCGGAATGTATATCGGGTCGACCGGTGAGCGCGGATTGCACCATTTGGTGCAAGAGGTCGTCGACAACGCTGTAGACGAGGCACTGGCGGGCTTCGCCGACACCATCGAGGTTACGCTGCTGGCTGACGGCGGCGTCCGCGTCTACGACAATGGGCGGGGCATTCCCGTCGACGAGCACCCGATTGAGAAGCGCCCGGCCGTCGAGGTCGTGCTGACGACGCTGCACGCCGGCGGCAAGTTCGACAGCCAGTCGTACGCGGTTTCCGGTGGCCTGCACGGCGTCGGCGTCTCGGTCGTCAACGCGCTCTCGACCCGGCTAGACGTCGAGATCCGCAAGGACGGCTACGTCTGGCGCCAGTCGTATGAAAACAGCCAGCCCGTCACTCCGGTCACCCGCGGCGAGCAGACCAGCGAGACCGGCACGATCATCACGTTCTGGCCCGATGACAGCATTTTCGAGACCACAGAGTGGTCGTTTGAGACGCTTTCCCGCCGGATGCAGGAGATGGCGTTCCTCAACCGCGGGCTGTCCATCACCATGACCGACGAGCGGCCCGAGCACATCACGCCCGATGCGCCGAGCGTCGTGACGTTCCGCTACGACGGCGGCATTGCCGACTTCGTTACGTACCTGAACGCCACGAAAGAGCCGGTGCACGAGTCGGTGATCGACTTCGGCGAGGAGGGCGTGGGCATCTCGGCGGAGATCGCCATGCAGTGGACCGGGTCCTACTCCGAGTCCGTGCACACGTTCGCCAACACGATCAACACGGCTGAGGGCGGCACGCACGAAGAGGGCTTCCGGTCGGCGCTGACGACGATCGTCAACAGGTGGGCCCGCGACCAGAAGCTGATCCGCGAGAAGGACGACAACCTCACGGGCGAGGACGTACGCGAGGGCCTCACGGCCATCATCCACGTCAAGCTGTCCGAGCCGCAGTTCGAGGGCCAGACCAAGCAGAAGCTCGGCAACACCGAGGCCAAGTCCTTCGTCCAGAAGGTCTGCAACGACCACCTGCGGGACTGGTTCGAGCGCAACCCGGGCGAGGCCAAGGCCATCGTGATCAAGGCCACGCAGGCGGCGAGGGCCAGGGTCGCGGCGCGGCAGGCTCGTGACCTGACCCGCAAGAGCCTCATGGGCGGGTCCGGCCTGCCCGGCAAGCTGGCCGACTGCCAGTCCGGCGATCCGGAGATCTGCGAGATCTACATCGTGGAGGGCGACTCGGCGGGGGGCTCGGCCAAGGGCGGCCGCGATTCGAAGTTCCAGGCCATTCTGCCTATCCGCGGCAAGATCCTTAACGTCGAGAAGGCCAGGATCGACCGGGTCCTTAAGAACAACGAGGTCCAGGCGATGATCACGGCCCTCGGCACCGGGATCCACGATGAGTTCGACATCTCCAAGCTGCGGTACAACCACATCATCCTGATGGCCGACGCCGATGTGGACGGGCAGCACATCACCACTCTGCTGCTGACGCTGCTGTTCCGGTTCATGAAGCCGCTGATCGAGGCCGGCCACGTGTACCTGGCGCAGCCGCCGCTGTACAAGATCAAGTGGGATGGCCGCGGCGTGGACCCCGGTTACGCCTACTCCGACAAGGAGCGCGACGCGGTCATCGAGGCAGGCATAGCCGAAGGCCGCCGCGACCCCCGGGCGCGCGAGGGCGTGCAGCGGTTCAAGGGCCTCGGCGAGATGAACGCCAACGAGCTGTGGGAGACCACGATGGACCCGGCGCGGCGCGTGCTGCGGCAGATCACGGTGGACGACGCCGCGCAGGCCGACGAGATGTTCAGCGTGCTCATGGGTGAGGACGTCGAAGCGCGCCGGTCGTTCATTCAGCGCAACGCCAAGGACGTCAAGTTCCTCGACATTTGATTTTGGGAACGGGGCTGCGCCCGCCGGTGCACGCGTGCCGGCCCGCGGTCAAAGGAAGGACTTGTAAGTGCCAGACGTGACCACGCCGGACGCTCCATCGGAGGGAGTGGGCCGCACTGAGCCCGTCGACATCGGCGTCGAGATGCAGCGCAGCTTCCTCGACTATGCGATGTCTGTCATCGTGGGCCGGGCGCTGCCGGATGTGCGCGACGGGCTGAAGCCTGTCCACATCCGGATCCTGTACGCGATGTATGACGGCCAGTACCGGCCCGACCGTGGCTACTTCAAGTGTGCCCGCGTCGTGGGCGAGGTGATGGGCAACTACCACCCGCACGGCGACTCTGCCATCTACGACACGCTCGTCCGCATGGCCCAGCCGTGGGCCATGCGCATGCCGCTGATCGACGGCCAGGGCAACTTCGGCTCGGCGGGCAATGACCCGGCGGCGGCGATGCGGTACACAGAGTGCCGCCTCGCGCCGCTGGCCATGGAGTTGCTGCGCGACATCGACAAGGAGACCGTCGACTTCCGGCCGAACTACGACGGCCGGTCCGCCGAGCCTGTCGTGCTGCCAGCCCGGTTCCCGAACCTTCTCGTCAACGGCTCGGAGGGGATCGCGGTGGCGATGGCCACCAAGATCCCGCCGCACAACCTGCGCGAGGTCGCCGCGGGCGCACAGTGGTACCTGGAGAACTTCGAGGCCACCGACGAGGAGCTGCTCGCCGCCCTGATGGAGCGGATCAAGGGCCCGGACTTCCCGACGGCCGCCCAGATCGTCGGGCGTCGCGGCATCCAGGAGGCGTACCGGACTGGGCGTGGCTCGATCACCATGCGCGCTGTCGTGGAGGTCGAGGAAGACCGCCGCGGCCGAATCCAGCTAGTCGCCACCGAGCTGCCGTTCCAGGTCAACCCGGACTCGCTGGCTCTGAAGATCGCCGAGCTCGGGCGCGAGGGCCGGATCTCCGGCATCGCCGAAGTTCGCGACGAGAGCAGCGCTAGGACCGGCCAGCGCCTGGTCGTCGTGCTGAAGCGCGACGCCGTGGCGAAGGTCGTGCTGAACAACCTCTACAAGCACACGCAGCTCCAGGACACCTTCGGTGCCAACATGGTCGCCCTTGTCGACGGCGTGCCGCGGACGCTGCGCCTGGACCAGATGATCCGGTACTGGGTCACCCACCAGATCGAGGTCATCATCCGGCGCACGCAGTACCTGCTGCGTAAGGCCCAGGATCGGGCCCACATCCTGAGCGCGCTGCTGAAGGCTATTGATCAGATCGACGCAGTGATCGCGTTGATCCGGGCCAGCGAGTCGGCCGCAGCGGCCCAGCAGGGCCTGATGGACCTGCTCGACATCGATGAGATCCAGGCTCAGGCCATCCTCGACATGCAGCTGCGCAGGCTGGCGGCACTCGAGCGCCAGCGGCTGACGGACGAGTACGAGGAGCTGATGGCCCAGATTGCCGAGTACGAGTCCATCCTGGCCTCGCCGGAGCGGCAGCGGCAGATCGTCAGCACCGAGCTCGCTGAAATCACTCAGCGGTACGGCGACGACCGGCGGACCGAGATCATCGCCTACGACGGCGACATGTCGATCGAGGACCTCATCGCCGAAGAGGATGTGGTCGTCACGATCACCCGCGGCGGCTACGCCAAGCGCACGAAGGCGGACCTGTACCGTGCGCAGCGGCGCGGCGGCAAGGGTGTACGGGGAGCCCAGCTACGGACCGACGACATCGTGGATCACTTCTTTGTGACCACGACACACCACTGGATCCTGTTCTTCACGAACAAGGGTCGCGTGTACCGCGCGAAGGCATACGAGCTGCCAGAGGCGGCTCGGGACGCGCGCGGCCAGCACGTGGCGAACCTGCTGGCATTCCAGCCCGACGAGCACATCGCCGAGGTCCTGGCGCTGCGCGATTACGAGGTTGCGCCCTACCTGGTCCTCGCCACGTCTTCGGGTCTGGTGAAGAAGTCCCGGCTAACGGACTTCGACTCCTCCCGCGCGGGTGGCATCATCGCCATCAACCTGCGCGAGGACGACGAGGTCATCGCCGCCAGGCTGGTGTCGGCCGATCAGGACCTGCTGCTCGTGAGCAAGCACGCCCAGGCGATCAGGTTCCGCGCCAGCGACGACGCGCTGCGGCCGATGGGCCGGGCCACCTCGGGCGTGATCGGGATGCGGTTCACCAACGGTGACCAGCTCCTGGGCATGCACGTGGTCGACGAGGGTGCCGATGTGCTGGTCGCGACCGGCGGCGGCTACGCAAAGCGAACCCCGGCCGACCAGTACCCGCTCCAGGGGCGCGGTGGCCTCGGCGTCGTCACCGCTCGGATCGTCGAGGCCCGCGGTGAGCTGATCGGCGCATTGATGGTCCACCCGGATGACGAGGTGTTCGCGATCACGTCGGCCGGCGGCGTGATCAGGACCGCGGCATCTGAGATCAAGCTCTCCGGCCGTCAGACCATGGGTGTCCGGCTCGTGAATCTCGGCGACGGTCAGAGCCTGGTCGCGATCGCCAGGAACGCTGAGGCCATCGACAACACCCTCATTGCCGACGCTGATGCGGACACTGATTCCGACGTCGATTCGGACGTTGATCCGGAGGTAGAGGTCATCGACACCACCGGTGTTACGGATTCAGATGCCGGCGAAGCGGAAGATGATGGAGACTCTGAGTAACCATTCCGCCATTTACCTGGCCGTCGCGGGTATCGAAAAAGGATCATGCCTGGTAGGCGGGTTGACGAACCGTGTATCGTGCCGAAAGAACACAAAATGCTGAGTGGTTGCAGGGGATCCCGGACGGCTGCGCTGCCTCGGGGAAGACCGCCTCAACGGCGGCGTCGCTTGGCGCAACGATCGGGTCCGCTCGGGCGTCATAACAGAAGCCGTAGAAGACGTTCTGATTCGCGCGAATCAGACTCATCTGGCTTGGGGATAACCTCGTGTCAGTGAACGGTGCGGAGGAGGACGGGGTGGAGAACCGCGTGGACACGCCATCGCGAGGGCCGGGCGAAGGCCCCGGCAACTCGCAGGCAGGCGATGGCTCGGACGGAGACGCGACTCCAGTCGGCTCCGCAGTCGGCGCGTCGGCTGCCGGTGCCAGCGGTCAGGCATTCGGTGCAGACTCGGCGAACCAGGCCGAGCCAGCCGTGACCCGCCCCAACCCGGTCACCACGGCAGATGCGCCGCTCGCCGGCAGGTCCCTCGGCGCCGCTCTACAGCCCGACCGCGAGCGCGCCGCCGCCCTCGCTCATGGCGCCGCCGCCGCAGTCCACCAATGGCGGTTCGAGCGCACAGTCGGCGATCTCCGGCGCGGCGAGCGGCGCTCGCGACCTGGCGGCCAAGGTCGGTTCATCCTTCTCCGGCCTCACCAAGCCGAAGGCCAAGCTGAAGCCGCCCAAAGGTCCCCAGGTTCGCCGGCCCGGCCCTGCGCCGTCCAAGAACGCGCCGCGCCCGCAGCAGGCCGCAAGGCCTCAGTCAGGAAGCCAGCAGACCAGGAGCGCCCTGCTCAGCCTGCAGCGCGTTGAGCCGATGTCGGTCATGAAGTTCAGCTTCCTGATCTCGCTCGTCGGCTGGGTTGTGCTGTTCGTGGCCGTGGCGATCCTGTATTACTCGCTGTCCAAGCTCGGCGTGTTCGCCAAAATCGAGCAGACGGTCGGACTGGTGACCTACAACAAGAACCACCCTGGGGCGAACGCCGCCAGCTGGTTCAGCGCCTCGCGCGTTCTTGAGTACACCGCCCTGGTCTGCACGATCAACGCCATCCTGTTCACGGCCCTCGCGACCGTCGGCGCGGTCCTGTACAACCTGATCACCGCCCTTACGGGTGGCATCGAGGTAACGCTGAGGGAATCCGACTGAGCACCTAGTCCCAGCTTGCGGTAACCTAAGCCGGCGCGCCAGGTGCAGGCTGGGCCGGTGCGAGTTCGGGCCTGTAGCTCAGACGGTTAGAGCGCTTCCCTGATAAGGAAGAGGTCCCTGGTTCAAGTCCAGGCAGGCCCACGCAGGTCAGCGGCCCGTCTCCTCCCACGAGGGGCGGGCCTTTGTCATCTCGTGCGTCGTCTGGTGCGCCCAAACGCCGAAACGCCGGGGCCCACTACTCGATGACCTGGCCGTGAGCGTCCGGTGCCAGGTGCGCATACCCCCCGCTCAACGTGTGGAGCGTAGGTACAAGGATTTTGTACCTACGATCCACACGTTTCGTGCCGAGGGCGCACGCCGCAATAATCGCTCTGTGAGCACTTCAGCGGAACGGATGAGGCGCGTTCAATCGCGCCGTTTAGAAGCGAATTTCGAGAACGTGGCGATGGTCGCGCTCGGCAGCGTGTGAACCGGGCACATCCTGCGAACGTCATATAAGTGGCGCTCTGCCGCGGCTTTCCAATGTGTCCTTTGCCGGGCGCAGCGGGATTAGGAGCGGGGAGCTGACCGCGGCAGGGCGCCTGCCAGTCGCCTGCCAGTCGGCTGCAGTTGGCGGGGTGCCACTCCAATCCGGGACAGGAACGCTGATGGGCTTCGGCCGCCGGGTAGTCCGCAAGACCGTCCGCCGAGCGACGCCGAGGCCGGTACGCAGGGCCATTCACCCGGCGTCGACCGTGAAGAACGTGGTGACTCCCCGACCGGTTCGGCAAGCCCGCCGGGCGGTCTACAACGTCCGGCACCCTGTCGGCGCCACAGAAAACCGGTTCATCGCGGCCGTGCTCAGCGCGTTCCTTCGGACGCCGCCGGCACAGGTAGGACTCGCCCGTTCGGCGTCGGCCGGCCGCGCCCGCGATGCTATGACGCTGACGGTGGCGTCGCGTGATGAGATGCCGCAACATCGGCGCAATCGTGTCATCCGGATGCCGCGCGTTCGGAAGTTTGAGGCCGATCCTGGCGCCCCACGGGCAGGGGATGTCAAGGTTTCGGAGCGCCGATTCGGCCGCGGTACACGGGCTTACGTCAGGGTCAGGTCGGGGTGTTCCCCGATGGTCGGAGACTCACCCGCGCGGCCAGACTGGGCTCATGCAGCCGGGACAAATGACGAAGCGGCGCCGACGCCAGCTACTCACCCTCCTGCGCACCGCCACGCCCGGCCCTGAGTCAGACAGGCTGCCGGCGTCTCGGATATCAGAACTGATCTCGCAGGGAAAGCCGACACGAGCATGTACGAAGATGACGAGGGCCGCTTTGACGCGGCCGAACAGCTAGCCGAACATAACCCGCGCGCCGCCGCCGAAGCCTTCTCGGCTATCGCCCGCGACCGGGACGTCGGCGACGAGCTGCGCTTGTCCGCGGCCGAACAGCTAGCCGAACGCTACCCGCGCGCGGCAGCCGAAGCGTTGTCGGCTATCGCCGGTGACCGGGAGGTCGGCGACGAGGTGCGCCTGTCCGCCGCGGAGCTCATCGCTGCGGTCGACCCGGCCGCCGCTGCTCCGGCTTGCCTGGCTATCGCCGGTGACCGGGAGGTCGGCGACGAGGTGCGCCTGTCCGCCGCGGAGCTCATCGCTGCGGTCGACCCGGCCGCCGCTGCTCCGGCTTGCCTGGCCATTACCACTGACCGGGAGGTTGGGGACGAGGTGCGCCTGTCCGCGGCCGAGCAACTCGCGGCCCTGCACTGAGAGGCTTCACTCAGTGCACAGCCTTCCCGCGCCGTAGCGGAGTCGGATCCTCGCTTCCGCACCGCGGCAGCCCAGGTTGGGGGCGCCGCCGCTACCGGCAGCAACGTGGGGATCGACATGCGCTTGCGCGCCTAGGGGGCCTCAGATGTTCTTGCTCCTGGCGGCCGCCGTCGCGCTGAACAGCTCCTTGTAGTCGTAGGCGGCTTCGGGTTTGGCGCGCACGGCCGCGTCGATCGTCTTGGCGTCCTCGCCGACGAGGATCCGCCAGGCCCCCGATCGAACTCCGTCCAGGATGATCGTTGCTGCCTTCGCCGCGCTGAGCGGCGCCTTGTCCCGGAAGTCGGTCTCCCACCCCGCGACGAGCTGACGCAGATCGTCGGCTGACGCGCCCTCGGCGAGCAGGCCAGCGCGGACCAGTCTGACCCGTGCGTCGGCGGAGATCAGCTCGTCCAGCTGGGCGTCGGTCATCTGTTCCGGTTCCGGCGCACCACGGGCACGGCGGCTGTTGGCGAGGATGTCAGTGCCCACGTGTCCGGGCATCACGACCGCGACCCGGACACCGGGCGCGTTAACGCGCACGTCCTCAATGAGCGACTCGGTGAAGCCCCGCACCGCGAACTTGGCCGTACTGTAGGCGGTGTTTGGCATGCCTGGGCCCACCGACGCCCAGAATCCGGCCACGCTGCTGGTGTTGACCAGGACGCCATCGCCGCTTGCGATCAGTAGCGGCAGGAACACACGGGCACAGTAATAGACGCCCCACCAATCGACGGCGAACGTGTGCTCCCACTCCTCCCGCTTATCGCGGATGAAGCTGCCACCGCCTCCGATTCCCGCATTACTGAAGACAACATCGACGTGATCAGTGGCGTGGTCCGCCAGCAGATCATCGCGGAACCGTAGCACCTGCGCCTCATCGGAGACGTCGCATGCATGGGCGGTGACTCGGACACCGGGCGCCGCATCAGCCTGTGCCAAGGCCGCGGACTCTGCAACCGCGTCAGCGTGCCAGTCGCACGCCGCGACCGAACATCCCTGCGTGGCTAGCTGGCGGACGAGCTCGCGACCCATGCCCGAGCCACCGCCGGTCACCACCGCGAGCTTCCCCGTGAAGGAATCCACACTCAGCACCTCCCGACGGTCGCGCACTGGTAGCGAGGGCACCCGTTCGCGGGAACCTTCTCGTCGATCCCTGCGTCGCTAGCCATGATGGTTTCCTGCTCTGCCGTCAGCCGTCAACGACCAGAGGCTCGGGGTCGTTGAAGGCCAGTATCCGCTGGAACCAGCTCGCATTGTGGTCCCGACAGGGGTGACTATGGGCTGCAAGCTATCCACGCATCAGCGGGGAGGCAGGTACATCTGATGGGCCGCCGGCTACGCGCAGCTGTCAATCCGCTCTCGACTGCGCTAAGCAGATGGTGCCATTGGGCCGTGCGCTACATGTTGACCGGAAACGGACCGACGCCCAGCCAGCGGCGGTCGCTCCGCCGTATGACCATGCGAGCGACCATCACGCCATCCGAAGCGGAGATGCAGGCTCGCAGGGCAGCGATCGACGAGCTGATGGCCTCGGACGCGCCTGATGATGACGGCTAGCAGATCCTTACGGGCACACCCGGCCATTGCGTTCGAAGGCCGCGTGTGTCAGCGGCATGAGGCCGGCCCAGATCGCTTCCATCTGCTCGGCCACCATCTCGATCTCTCGCTGCGGGAATGACGGGAACGTAGCGCTCGGATCCTTCACCCGCAGCGACAGGAAGTTCATGAGGGCCCGCGCATTACACGTCGCGTACATCGAGGAATAGAGCCCGACCGGCAACACGGTGCGGGCTACTTCGCGCGCAACGCCCGCGTCGAGCATCTCCAGGTATGCGGCGTAGGACTGACGACAAGACGCTTGTACGGCCTCGGTCACCAGGGCGTGCTGGGCAGTCGTGCCCTGGGTGAAGACGTAGGCGCCCGGCTTGCCGCTCTGCACTAGCTTGCGATCCGGGCCAGGTGCGTAGAAAACGGGCTCTAGCTTGCGGTACCGGCCGCTCTCCTCGTTGTAGCTGAAGGTGCGATGGCGCATGAATTCGCGGAACACGAAGATAGGCGCGCTCACATAGAAGGTCATCGTCGAGTGCTCGAAGGGGGTGCCATGCCGGTCGCGCATCAGAAAGTTGATCAGACCCGCGGACCGCTCGGCGTCGCCGTTGACGTCGGCTAGCGATTGCTCGCCCTTGGTCGACACACGCGCGGCCCAGATGACATCGGCGTCCGCCGCGGAGTGCTTGACCAATTCGACCGTCATCTCGCTGCGGAAGGTTATGTCCGGCACGGTCGCCATTGTGCTCGCTGCCATCGTCAGTTCCATCGGCGCACCCTCTCCTCGCACTTGACCCGGGACCCATCATGCCGGCCGCTGCCGACAAAAGTGGCCTGGACGCACCGCCGGGCAAGCTCTCAGCATGCCGAACCAGCCGGAAAGAAGCCCTGGGCGCGAATTAAGAGATCACTTAATCTCTCGTCGCCGCCTCTCGCCGGGCGGGGTTAGAGTCGAATAACGGCACGCGGTCTGAAGGGATTGTCCGATATGAGCGCAGAGCCTGCTGAGGCGCTTGACGTCCTGCGCAACGTCTGGCGCAGCAAGGGCCAGAGCGCCGCTGACCTCGTCGACCCCAGTGGTGAGCAGAAGTCCTGCAAGCGGATGGCGGACGCCGGTGTCGGATATGACGATTTCGCCGCCGGCGACGAGGACCTCAACGCCGCCTGGCGGGCCAGGCTGGAGCGGGAAGGCAAGCTCAACCGGTCCGGCGGCACCATCCGTGATCTCGTCATGGGGTCAGTCGACGCGAGCTGACCTGAGCACCTGACGGCGAGGAGATTCGCTCTGTGGAGTATCCCGGAACCGTCGGCGAGCTGACCGAGGGCCTGCGGCACGGCGGTTATCTTGCCGACCGCGGACTCGCTACGTCGCTACTGGTGTCACTGTCGCTGCACCGGCCTGTGCTGCTCGAAGGCGAGGTAGGCGTCGGCAAGACCGAGGTTGCCAAGGTGCTGGCTGATGTCTACGGCCGGACGCTGATCCGCCTCCAGTGCTACGAGGGCATCGACACGAATCAGGCGCTGTATGAGTGGGACTACGCCCGGCAGATGCTGCAGATCCGGGCCTTGTCGGAGCGGCAGGCGGCCGACGAGCAGGCGGTCGACAAGCTATTCGGCCCGAAGTTCCTGCTCGAGCGGCCGCTGCTCGCCGCCGTTCGAGCTGGCGAGCAGGCCGTGCTGTTGATCGACGAGGTAGACAGGGCCGACGACGAGTTCGAGGCGTTCCTGCTCGAGGTCCTGTCCGATTTCCAGATCAGCATCCCCGAGATCGGCACCATCAGGGCGCAGTCCGCGCCCGCAGTGATCCTCACGTCGAACCGGACCAGGGAACTGCACGACGCGCTTCGGCGCCGCTGCCTTTATCACTGGATCGGCTATCCAGCGGCCGAGCGCGAGGTGGAGATCGTGCTCGTGCGCGAGCCGGCAGCGGCCGAGCAGCTGACCCGGAAGGTCGTCGCTGCGGTGCACCGGCTGCGTGAGCTGGACCTGGCCAAGCCGCCAGGCGTGGCCGAGACCATCGACTGGGTACGCACGCTGAGCTTTCTCGGAGAGGCCGACCTGACGCCGCAGGCCGCCGACGACACGCTCGGAGCGGTCATCAAGGACCGCGACGACCTCGACCTCGTCCGCGACAACCTCGCTGAGATCACCTCCGGTGCCTGAGCAGGCGACCGCTCAGGCGCCGTTGCCGGCGCTGCTTGTCGACTTCTCCCGCGAGCTGCGCGCAGCCGGCCTGACCGTCGGCACGGGCGACATCCTGACCTACTGCTCGGCCATGATGCCGCTGGATCCCTCCGACCTGCTCGACCTCTACTGGGCTGGCCGGACGAGCTTGGTCAGCCGGCGCGATGACATCGGTGTATACGACCGCGTGTTCCGCCAGTTTTTCCTGGCCGACGGGGCGCCTGCGGCGCACATTCTGACCCTCCCGGCAATCGCGACGGCGGAGGTCGAAGCGGCGCTCATCATGCCCGGCACCGAACCGGGACCCGAGAAGGACGAGGAGAAGCCCGTTCTTGGCTGGATGGCCTCGGATGTTGACGCGCTCAAGCACAGGTCGTTCGCGGCGTGCACGCCCGCTGAGCTCGCGGCCTTGCGGCGGATCATGGTCAGGATCCGGCTGACCCCGCCGCGACGGCGTACACGCCGGACCAGGCCGGCGAGCGACGGGCGCTCGCCCGACCTGCGGAGGACGATCAGGGACTCCATGCGTATGCATGGCGAGCCGGCGGAGCTGTTCTTCCGCCAGCGCAGGACCAAGCTGCGCCCGCTGATTCTCATCCTCGACGTGTCCGGATCCATGGCCGACTACTCCCGGCACCTGCTCCAGTTCGCGCACACGGCGAAGCACGCGGCCGCGAAGGTCGAGGTCTTCTGCTTCGGCACCAGGCTCACCCGCATCACGAAGGCGCTGGAGCACCGGCGGCCTGACAGTGCGCTTGAGCAGGCAGCCCGGACCGTCGTCGACTGGGATGGCGGCACGCGCATCGGCCAGTCGCTGGATACCTTTGTCCGGCGCTGGGGACGCGGCGGCCTCTGCCGGGGCGGCGTCGTAGTGATCTGCTCGGACGGGCTGGACCGCGGTGATCCGGAGCAGCTAGCGACTGCGATGGAGCGGCTCTCCCGGCTGTGCTACCGGATCGTCTGGCTGAATCCGCACAAGGGTGACGACGCGCACTTCCGGCCGAGCACACTGGGCATGATGGTGGCAGCGCCGTACATCGACGAGCTGCTATCGGGGCACGACCTGGCCAGCCTGGAGCAGCTCGCCGAGATGCTGCCGCACCTGAACTAACGACCTTGAACCGAAGCTCGGAACCGATGACCGGACTAGCGGCCGGAACACGAGGAGCGTCCCGTGAGGTGGAGTGTCGGCATCGAAGCCGAGGGCGACCGGATCCTGACGCGCGAGGAGGTCGTCGAGCTTGCCGACGCGATCGCCGGCAGCAGCGGCATTGCCACCGGGATCGGCACCAGCCGGTACGGAGCTCAGCTCGTCGTCGAAGCCGACAGCCGCGACGACGCCATCGTCCTCGCCACGCAGACGTTCCAGGCCGCCGCCGCAAGTGCGGGACTGCCGCCCGCGCCGGTCGTGCGGACCGAGGCCATCAGCGAGGCTGAGGAGGGGGCCAACCTCCAGTGATCCGGCTGGGCTCGCTCGCGGGCTACCCGTTCGAGGGACCACGGCTGCTCGGCGGCTGGACACCGGCGTCCGCAGCGGCGGTGTACGCAATCGTCTACAAGCCAGATCCGGACACCAAGCCAGAACGCTATGCCGTCATCTACGTCGGCCATTCTGACGACCTGACCACCGAGCGCTTCCCGTTCCAGCACCCGAGGGCCAGCTGCTGGATCAGGCGGGCCGGCTCGAAGTGGAAGGTCTACATCTGCACGTATGTGGTGCCTGGCGGGAACAGGCCGCACCGCGAGCAGATCGCCCGCGAGCTGCTAGCCACCTACCACCCGAGCTGCAACGAGGAGCAGTACGACAACGCCTGGGAAGAGCACTGGATTGGCGAGTACTCGGCACCCACGACGGCGCCAGTCACCCGCCGGGGCCCCGAGCAGTCCGGACATTCATGATCCCGAAAGATCCGACACAGCGGAAGATGCCGGATCTTTCGGGATCATGAAAGCGCCTGACCCGAGCCGAGACTGGACCCCAGGGCGTGCCTACCGGGGCACGTACCCAACGGCGTCGTGCAGCCGCGACCGGCGGCTGCCGGACGCGGGCCGCACCGGCTCGGGCACTGCCGGCTCCTCGGGCCGCGGCGTCACGTCCTCGACGATCTCCTCGGCCATCCCATACAGCAGCGGCAGCGCGCCCGCAACGACGCCGCCAGTCTGGTTGATATGGCCGACCCCGGGCCCGATCAGCTTGGCGTTGTCGTTGATGGCGCGTACCAGCTCGGCTGACTCTTCCAGGTTCCCGGCGATCCTCGTGAGCAGGGTCCCCACCCAGAACAGGTAGAACGCCAGCGCCGCGATCAGCACGGCGATCTCGAGAACCGTCAGGACCACCAGGGTCGTCATGACTTAACCTTTCCGAGCACTCGGCCGAGGAACAGGTGGTGCTTGAGACCCTCGGCGAGCACCGCTTCTACGCCGGTGGCTACCTGCGGTATGAGAACAGTGTCGGACGTGTTAGCTGCGGCGGCCTTCAGGGTGTCGCGCACCTGCACCACACGCCGGTCGATGATCTTCACGAGGTAGACGAGCAGGCTGAGCAGCGCCGCAACAGCGACAAGAACGATGAGGCCGACGATGAGAGCCCAGACCCAGAGCGTGTGCTCGTGCGCGGGCATGGCTGCTACGAGATGTGCAATGGTCATTGCTCAGCCTCCCAGCCTGGCGCGACCGCGCTGCAGTCCGCCGATGATGATGGTCGCGTGCTCGATCGTCGTGCGAAGCGCGCTGAGCGGCGCGGTGTTGTGCACCGCATCCTGGAGGGCTTCGTCGATCTTGGGTGCCTCGTTCCCGATCGAACGCGCGAGCAACAGGATCGGCACGACCAGCGCCACCACGACCAGCACGATGACGCCGCCAATCGTGAAGCCGAGGATCCAGCCGAAATTGCTGGTGCCTGTGCTGGCGGCTGCGAGGACCGCTGAATTCATAGGTCTTCTCTCCCTAACCGCGCTCAGACGGTTTCGCAGAAGTCACGGACCGGCTTAAGGCTCGCGTTCACCGAGGTCAGCCGCTCGGGCACCGTGCTGGTTAGTTCCGCGACCGCCTGGACGCCGCCGGTCGTGGCGACAAGCGTCGCCCGGATGGCCCTGAGGTGGAAGATCACCCGCAGCAGGCCTACGGCTGTGATCGCGATGATGAGGGCGGCGATGATCAGCGTCACCCATGCAGCTGCTGGCATGACCGTTCTCCTTTCTGCTAACCGGCTGCCGGGCTAGCCCAGCAGCTTCGCGACGGAACCCGCGTAGCGGACAGCGCCGACTGAGATCTCGTTGACGGTCGCGTCGGTCGTGGCCAGCGCCTCCGGCACGCCAGTTAGCTCGCGGATGAGGGCCACGCCTCCGGACAGGATGTCGTCGGTCGCATGCCGGATCCGCTCGACGGCGGCGAGCACCCGGTTCAGCAGGAAGATCACGACCGGCAGAACGACGAGCAGCAGGACTGCGTTGCCTATCCACCACAAGACCATGGCGCTGCCTCCTAGCTTGCTGGCTGGTACGGGGCGAAGAAACGGCGGAACACGCGCGTCAGCGCCATCCGGGCGGCCCGCAGGCCGAGAGTGAAGCCGCGCGCGGGCCGGGCGTTCGCTGCGGCTATCTGCTCTGCGGACTCGCCCCGGTCGATGCGGTTGATCCGGTCCTGCATGTTGACAGAGAAGTCGTGCATAAGCACCGACGTAACGTCCGAGATCATGCCCCGGCCGTACTGGGCCGCCGCACCGGACAGCTGGAGGTCCTGACTCACGTCCACGCGGGTGCCGCGGCCGGAGCGAACGAGCTGCGCCGTGACGATCATGCTGGCCTGGCCGCGGCCCTTCTCCTCGGCGCCGGCGGCATGGACCACGACGCGCTTGGCCGCCTCGTCTCGCTCGGTGATGTCGGCCGTCCCGGCGAACTGCAGCCGGACCGGGCCCATCCGGACCGCCACGCGGCCCTTGTACTTCTCCCCGCCTAGGTCCTCGGTCAGCTCGGCACCGGGCAGGCAGCTTGCCACCTGCGGGATGTTCTCGAAGAACTGCCACACCTTCTCGACCGGCTCAGCGACCTCGAAGTCATTCTTGATCAGCATCGTGCCTCGCTCGTGTAGTCAGGAGCTTCTTCACGTAAGCAGCTGGGTCACCCTCGAACGCCTGCCGGCAGCCAGTGCTGCAGAAGTAGTAGGTGACGCCGCGATGCTCCAGCGGCGTGCTCTCCGGCCCAGCCGTGACGGTCATGCCGCAGACCGGATCAGTGACCTCGGCCGTCCGGTGCGCGCCGACGCCGCCCGAAGCTGGAACGCTGGCGGCCGAGCCGGCGAGCGCCCCGGCAGCTCGCAACTGAACAAGCTCGGCCAGGATCGCGACGGCGATCTCCTGGTGGGTGGTGCTGCCGAGGTCGAGCCCGGCTGGCACCCGAACGCGCTCGAGCTGGTCCGGCGGCACGCCCCTGTCGGCGAGGTATCCGAGCACCGCCGCGCCGCGCTTGCGCGAGCCCACGAGGCCGAGGTAAGCGGGGTGGGCTGCAATCGCGCGCTCCAGCAGACCCTCGTCGCCCCGCCCCTGGCTCGCTACCACGACCATGGCGTGCTCATCAGCGTCCGCGGTCTTGAAGTCGGCGCCGTCTATCAGTTCGCTTCGCCAGCCCAAGGTCTGCGCCAGCTGGGCGAGGGTGCGGGCCATCGGCGAGTGTCCCACGATCACAATATGGGGAACGGGGACGACCGGCTCGATGTAGACCTCTAGCGCGCCCTCACTCGAGCAGGAGATCGGGACGACCATCATGCCCTCGGGCACCGCCCCGCCGAATTGGCCCGTGCTGTCAAACAGCGCCGTGCTGCCAAACTGCTCCGGGCTGCCGAGCAGGAGCAGCTTGGCCTCGCCGGTGGCAATGACGCGCTGCGCCTCCCGGATCACGGCGGGCTCCGCGCAGGCCCCCCCGATCCAGCCGCGCAGCTCACCCGCCGCCGTGATGATCGCGCGCGAGCCCTGCTGACTCGACGACGGGCCCTGGCGCCATACCACCGTCGCCAGTGCGAACGGCTCGCCCTGCCGCGCTAGCTCCGCGGCCTCGGCCAGCACTGACCAGCCGTCCATGGCCATTTCGTTAGTCATCGGACCGGACCGGCGGTGCGCCGGAGACATCCCGGCGGTAAGTGATGGCCTCCCACACGCGGTCGGGGAGCAGCGGCATGTCGATGTTGCGGACGCCGGTGCCCGACAAGGCGTCCATGACCGCGTTGACGAACGCCGCCGGACCGCCGACTGCGGCGCACTCGCCGATCCCCTTTGCGCCGATCGGGTGATGCGGGCACGGCGTGACAACCTCACTGTGCAGCTCGAAGCCTGGCGTCTCCCACGCCGTTGGCAGCAGGTAGTCCATGTAGTTCGCGCCGACACAGTTACCCTCGGTGTCGAACGTGATGAACTGCATGTTGGACATGGCGTACGCCTCGGTGAGCCCGCCCATGATCTGTCCCTCGACGATCATCGGGTTGATCCGGACGCCGCAGTCGTCCACGGCCACCATCTTGAGCACGTCCCAGACACCGGTCTGCGGATCGACTTCGACGGTGACGATGTAGACCGCGAACGGCCAGGTCAGGTTCGGCGGGTCGTAATAGGCGGTGTTCTCCAGGCCGGGCTCCATGCCGTCGGGCATGTTGCTATAGGCCGCTATCGCGCACTCCTGGATCGTGACGCCGCGATCGGGAGCGCTGCGGACGTAGAACCGGCCGAGCTCCCACTCGACGTCCTCCTCCGATACCTCGAGGAGGTGCGCGGCTAGTTTCCGGGCCTTGGCCCGGATCTTGCGTGACACCATCGCAACCGCGGCGCCGGCCACTGGCGTGCTCCTGGACGCGTACGTGCCCATGCCGAACGGGGCGGTATCGGTGTCGCCCTCTTCGACCACCACGTCCTCGGCGGGTATGCCAAGCTCATGCGCGACGATCTGCGCCCAGGTCGTCTCGTGACCCTGACCCTGGGTCTTGGCGCCCGTGCGCAGGATGGCCTTCCCAGTCATATGGACCTTGAGGTCGGCTGAGTCGAACATCTTGATGCCGAGGATGTCGTACTCACGGCTGTTGCCGGCACCGAGCGGCTCGGTCATGGTCGAGATGCCGAGGCCAAGCAGCCTGCCGCGCTTCCTGGCTTCCGCCTGCTCGTGGCGGAAGTTCTCGTAGTCGATCGCCTTGAGGCCGACCTCCAGGCACTTGCCGTACTGCCCCGAGTCGGTCAGGAACCCGAACGGCGTCCGGTGCGGGAACTGGTCGTCTCGGACGAAGTTCATGGCCCGGAACTGCGCCGGGTCGATACCGAGGTCGTTAGCGGCCTCGGCGACCATCCGCTCCTGGAAGAACATGGCCTCGGTGACCCGGAACGAGCACCGGTACGCCACGCCGCCGGGCGCCTTGTTGCTGTACGTGCCGCGCGCAGTTAGATGGGCGACCGGAACGTCGTAGGCGGCGAACGCCGAGTGCATCAGGCCAATCTTGAACTTGCTCGGCTGCGCGTCAGAGAAGAACGCGCCGTGGTCGGCGTCAGTGTGCATCCGGACGGCGAGGATCTTGCCGTCCTTCCGCAGCGCCATCTCGCCCTTGAGGTACACGTCTCTGGCAAAGCCGGTCGAGATCAGGTTCCCTGACTTGTCTTCGATCCACTTGACCGGGCGCTCGAGCAGGATCGAGGCCAGGATCGAGCACACATAGCCGGGGTACACAGGCACTTTGTTGCCGAAGCCGCCGCCGATGTCGGGCGAGACGATCCGGATCAAGTGTTCGGGCAGCTCGGCGACCATGGCCACGGCGGCGCGGATAATGTGCGGCGCTTGCGTAGTCATGTACACGGTGAGCTTGGACGTGGCGCGGTTAAAATCGGCGATCGACCCGCAGCATTCGATCGGCGACGGGTGCGAGCGCGGGTAGTGCAGCTCGAGCTTAGAGACCACGTCAGCCGCTGCGAACGCGCGGTCTGTGCCGTCGCGGTCGCCGACTTCCCAGTCGTAGATGACGTTGTCAGGCTGGTTCTCCTTGTCGTCGCGGATGACGGGCGCACCCTCGGCGACGGCCTGCATCGGGTTCACGATGGCCTGCAGCGGCTCGTAGTCGACGACGATCGCCTCGCAGGCATCCTTGGCGATGTAGGGGTCGTCGGCGATTACGCACGCGACTTCCTGGCCCTGGAACCGCACCTTGTCGGTAGCGAGGACAGCCTGGGTGTCATACGACAGCGTCGGCATCCAAGCGAGATTGCGGGTTGCCATCATGTCGCCGGTCAGCACGAGGTGGACGCCGGGAATGTCCCAGGCCTTGCTCGCGTCGATCGACTTGATCCGGGCGTGCGCGAGCGGGCTCCGCAGGATCTCCATGTGCAGCATGTCCGGCAGCACGATGTCGTCGGTGTAGTTGCCCTTGCCGCGGATGAACCTGTTGTCCTCCACGCGCCTGCGGCTAGCGCCGAGCCCGCCGATCTTGATCTCGTCTACTGCCTGAGACATGTCCTGTTTCCCGTCTTCATCTCTCCGGCTCGCGCGGCCGGGCGCCTACTCGGCAGCCTGCGAACGCAGTTTCTGCGCGGCCCACAGCACTGACTTGACGATGTTCTGGTAGCCGGTGCATCGGCAGAGGTTGCCCGACAGCGCCCACCGCACCTCGTCCTCGGTCGGGTCGGGGTTGGCATCGAGAAGCGCCTTGGCCGCCATCATCATGCCCGGCGTGCAGAAGCCGCACTGCAGGCCGTGCTCCTCCTTGAAGCCCTCCTGGAGCGGGTGCAGCTCGCTGGCCGTGGCCAGCCCTTCGACAGTCTGAATGTCGTGGCCGTCGGCCTGAACCGCGAGCATGGTGCACGACTTCACGGCCCGGCCATCGACGAGCACCGTGCAGGCGCCGCAGTTGGTTGTGTCGCAGCCGGTGTGCGTGCCGGTCAGCCGCAGGCCCTGCCGGATGAGGTGGGCGAGCAGCAGCCTGGGCTCCACCTCGGCGATCTTCTTCTGGCCGTTGATCGTGAACTTGATCCGGCGTACTGGTACATCGCCTGTGGCTTCGTCGCCAAGATCGTCATAGACCATCGTCATGTCAGGCCGCCCTCTCCGCCTCGTCGGCGTGGCTCCGGCCGCTGGCAGTCAGGATGCGCTCGACGAACGTCGCCACCATGTGTCGCTTGTACTCGGCGCTGCCGCGGTGATCGGTCCTGGGCCGGGCCGCTGCAGCGGCCAATTCGGCCGCATGGCTGATCGCTTCGGGCGTCAGCGGCTGGCCGGTGAGCGCGGCCGCCGCTTCCGTGGCCGCGATCGTGGACCCTCCGACGCCAGTAAGCCCGATGCCGGCCCTGGTCACGGTGCCACCCGAGATCTCAACCGCCACCGCGACCCCGACGGTCGCGAAATCGCCGACGCGTCGCTCGAGCTTCAGGTAGCCGCCAGCTCGCTCGCCCCTAGCAGGCGGGATGACGGCCTCGACTGCGATCTCGTCCGGGTCCAGGACGTTCTGGAATGGTCCGGTGACGAAGTCGGCCATGGGGATCGACCGCCGGCCACGGGGGCCTTGCGCGACGATCGAGCCGCCGAGCGACAGCACGACGGAGGCCCAGTCACCCTGCGGGTCGGCGTGGCACAGCGAGCCCACCAGAGTCCCGCGATTGCGCACGATCGGGTCGGCGATCAGCGGCGCGGCCGCAGTCATTGTCGGCTGCGTGCTCTTCAGCAGGTCCGAACGCTCCAGGTCGACGTGCCGGGTCAGGGCCCCGACCCGCAGCGTGCCATCGGGGTCCGCCCGGTGATAGGCGAGACCCGGCAGGTTGTTGATGTCGACCACGAGCTCGGGCGAGGCAAAGCGCAACTTCATCAGCGGGACCAGGCTCTGGCCGCCAGCCAGCACCTTGGCGTAGTCGCCGCCGTCGCGCAGCAGCCTTATCGCCTCATCCAGCGAATGCGGTGCCTCATAACGGAACCGCGATGGGTACATACGTTCCTCCGGTCTGCGGATATGGCGGTCGAGCGCGAGTCAGACCGTGCCGCCCGCACCTGGATCGCTGGCGTCAAGACCCTCGGGGTCGGACACGGGGTCCCCTGGAGTGCTGGCCTGACTAGCTGGTGCGGCGCTCTGACTTGCCGCCCCCGCCGGCCGCGGCCGAGCCGAATGCGGGTCGGCGACCGCGATCGGTCCCGACTCATAATCGGGGTCGGGCCGCGGCTCCTGATGCGGCGGCCACGGTCCCGAGACGGGCTGCCCGGCGATCTTGAGATAGTCGATCAGCTCGGGCCAGGCCCACACCGTTGGGCTCTTCCCGGTCTTAGGCGCGTGCTCGATCAGCTCGTACAGACGCGGATTGCCCTTGCTTTTACCGTCAGACTCGATCCGCATGCGCACGCTCCGGATTGAGGTTTCGGCGGCATCCAACGACACCGACGACCATAAATTGCATCGTCCACCCTGGGTACCGGCGACGCAACGGGCCAATAAGCTGTCGCTTAAGTGACCAGCTAGCGCAGTACTAAGGTAGCCAAATAACTGATATTCAGCTCCATATGGTGACGTACACCGGTGGCCGGAATCGCGACGGCGGCACCCCGGTCCCTGGCGACCGCATGAGCTGCATCGCCTCGGGTGTGCCGAGGAAGCGTCGCAGCGCGCTCGCCGCGGTACTGCGATGCTGCCGCTCGAGCAGCGTCGCATACCAGCATGCCTCGACCGGCAGGCCGGGAACTTCCACCAATGACAGTTCTCCTCGCCGAAGCTGCTGCGACACCAGATGCTCGATCGCGGGTGCGACGCCCACGCCGTCGGCGGCGGCAGCCCAGGCCGCCGTCTGGCTCGGGAACACCCCGATGTTGGTCTCGGGCACTCCCAGCTGGGCGAGCAATCTGCCAGTCTCGCTGCCGGGGTCCGCGCCCGCCGGATCGACCAGCCACCGCCAGTGGCGGGCCGGGCCGCGTGGTCTTGACTGGCCGGCTGTCACCACGACCACCCGGTACTTGAAGATCGGCTCGCTGACGACCGGCATCGTCTGCTCACTCGCTGAGCCGTCGCCGAATGCCACGTCCGCGAGCCGGTTGGCCACCAGCACTGCCTGTTCACCGGAAGCGGCGACCCCAGTCGATACCTCGACCGAGCCAGGGAATCGCCGGGTGAAGGCCTCGACCAGCGGGCCGGCCACGAATTCCGCGAACGTGGAGGTCGCCACGATGCGCAGCTGCTCGGGGGCGCCCTGCGCGGCCCGGACCGCGGCGTGCGCCTCGGCGCCGAGCACGACGATCTGCGACGCCGTCGCCAGCAGGCGGGAACCGCCCGGCGTCAGGGTCATTCCGGCCGGGCCGCGGGTAATCAGCTGGTCGCCCAGGTGCTGCCGCAGCGCGGTGAGCGCCTGCGACACTGCAGGCTCGCTGACGCCGAGCGCGCTGGCGGCGGCTGTCACCGAGCCCAGCCGGGCGACCAGCACAAACGCGTTGAGCTGCGTGAGGGTCATGGCAGAGTCCAGTGTGGCGCATCGACGCCGCAGGCAGCGCCGCCGTGCCTTCGTACACTCGGGACCGATGGCGGCCTGAGGCCACAGCAGCCAGAGCCACAGCAGCCAGATCGAGAGCAGGCAGAGGAGGACGCCACCGTGCAGGTACCTGCGCAGGTCGAGTACGACAAGGCGACCAGCGTCCAGCACGCGCTCACGCTGCTTGCCAGGTACGCACCGGAGGCGCGGGTCCTGGCTGGCGGGCACAGCCTCATACCGATGATGAAGCTGCGGCTAGCGCAGCCTGAAGTGCTGATCGACATCAACGGGCTCACCGACCTCTGCCATATCAACCTAACTGGTGACCAGCTGCGGATTGGCACGCTCACCAGGCACGCCCAGCTGCTCGAGTCGCCGGTTGTCGGCGAGCACTTCGCGATCTTCCACGACGCCGAGCGCGTGATCGCCGATCCCATCGTGCGGAGCTGGGGCACGGTTGGCGGATCGCTCTGCCAGGCCGACCCGTCGGAGGATCTGTCGGCCGCGTTCGCCGCCATGAAGGGCACCATGGTCATCCAGGGCCTGGACGGTACCCGCGAGGTGTCGGCGCGCGAGTTTCACACAGGTCCATACGAGACCGTGGTCGGCCCCGCCGAGATGCTGATCGAGATCAGGCTGCCGCTCCGGCCCGGCGGGGGTAGCGGATACCTGAAGGTGGCCCGGCGCGCCGGGGACTGGCCTGTCGGCGCCGCCGGGGCGGCGGTCTGGCTGGCCGGCGACGTGATCGCCGACGCGGGCATCGGACTTGCCGCCGTCGGCGCTACCCACTTTGTCGCCGCCGAGGCCGAGGAATACCTGCGCGGCCGCCCGGCGACTGAGGAGAGCTTTCAACGGGCCGGCGAGATCGCCGCCGCGAGCTGCCGCCCAGTGTCCGACCAGCGCGGCCCGGCGGACTACAAGCGGCACCTGGCCTGCGAGCTGACGACCAGGGTCCTGCGCCTAGCGGTGGCACGGGCCCGCGGACATGACCGCTCGAGGCCAGCCTGATGCGACTGACCCTGACCGTGAACGAGACCGACTACACCCGCGATGTGGAGCCGCGGCTGCTGCTGATCCACTTCCTCCGGGACGAGCTCGGTCTGACCGGCTCGCACTGGGGCTGCGACACCTCGAACTGCGGTGCGTGCGTGGTCTGGCTCGATGAGACACCGGTTAAGTCATGCACCGTGCTCGCCGTGATGGCCAGCGGGCGCCGGATCAGGACCGTGGAGGGCCTGGCCCGCGGCGGCGTGCTCGACGCAGTCCAGCGGGGATTCGCACAGTGCCACGGGCTGCAGTGCGGATTCTGCACGCCCGGCATGATGCTCACGGCGCGCTGGCTGCTCGATCGCAATCCGGACCCGACCGAAGCCGAGGTACGCGAGGCCATATCGGGTCAGATCTGCCGGTGCACCGGGTACGAGAACATCGTGCGCTCGGTGCTGTGGGCAGCGCAGCACGGCGGTGACCAGTGACAGATCAACCGGTGACAGATCAACAGGCCGCTCGCGGCTGGACCGGCGCTTACGGATCACTCGGCCGCAAGGAGGACGCGCGGTTCGTCCGCGGCCAGGGGACGTTCGTCGACGACATCACGCTGCCTGGCATGCTTCACGGCGCGGTTCTGCGCAGCCCGCTGGCGCATGCGAGGATCCGGTCGGTGGACGCGACGGCCGCGCGCGCCCATCCGCAGGTCGAAGCAGTCCTGACTGGCGCCGACCTCGCCGAGCGCGGACTGGCCTGGATGCCGACGCTCGCCGCTGACGTGCAGGCGGTGCTGGCCACCGACAAGGTGCGGTTCCAGGGCCAGGAGATCGCTTTCGTAGTGGCCAGGGACAGGTACGCGGCCAGGGACGCCCTCGAGCTGATCGCGGTGGAGTACGAGCCGCTGCCTCCGGTGGTCGACGCGCGCACCGCGCTGGATCCCGGTGCGGCGCTGGTCCGGGACGACCTTCCCGGCCGGACTAGCAACCACATCTTTGACTGGACGGCCGGGGACAAAGCGGCGGCCGATGCCGTCTTCGCAGCCGCCGAGGTATGCGTCGGCTGCGACATGATCTATCCGCGTTCCCATCCTGCGCCGCTGGAGACATGCGGAATCGTTGCCGACTTCAATGCGGTCGCCGGACGCCTGACCTTGTGGGCAACTACGCAAGCGCCGCACGCCCACCGAACGCTCTACGCGATGGTGACCGGACTGCCTGAGCACAAGATCCGGATCGTGTCGCCGGACCTCGGCGGCGGCTTCGGCAACAAGGTGCCGGTCTATCCGGGCTACCTGTGCGCGATCGTGGCCTCAATGGTGACGGGCAGGCCAGTGAAGTGGATGGAGGACAGATCGGAGAACCTGATGTCCACCACGTTCGCGCGGGACTACCACATGCACGGCGAGATCGCGGCGACCAGGGACGGCCGGATACTCGGCCTGCGGGCGCAGGTGCTGGCCGATCATGGCGCCTTCAACGCGACGGCCGTGCCGACGAAGTACCCAGCCGGGTTCTTCCACATCTTCACCGGGTCCTATGACCTGGAGGCAGCGTTCTGCGAAGTGAGGGGCGTCTACACGAACAAGGCGCCGGGCGGCGTGGCGTATTCGTGCTCGTTCCGGATCACAGAGGCTGTGTACCTTGTCGAACGGCTTGTTGACATGCTGGCTCGCGAGCTTGGCATGGACCCAGCGGAGCTGCGGATGCGCAACCTGCTGCGGCCCGAGCAGTTCCCGTACACGTGCCCGACCGGCTGGCAGTACGACTCAGGTGACTATCCGCGGGCGCTGAGTCTGGCCATGGAGATCGCCGGCTATGACGACCTGCGGCGTGAGCAGGCCGAGCGCCGATCGCGCGGCGAGTACATGGGCATCGGCTTGTCGTTCTTCACCGAGGGTGTTGGCGCGGGGCCGCGCGAGCACATGGACATCCTCGGGCTGGGCATGGCCGATGGGGCTGACCTGCGTATTCATCCGACTGGCACGGCGGTGCTCGGCATCTCCGTACAGACCCAGGGTCAGGGGCACGAGACGACGTTCGCCCAGATCGTGGCGGAGGAGCTGGGCCTGTCGCCAGACGACGTCGAGGTCGTGCACGGTGACACCGACCGGACGCCGTTCGGCCTTGGCACGTACGGCTCGCGCTCCACGCCGGTCTCGGGGGCGGCCGCGGTCATGGCCGCGCGCAAGGTGCGCGAGCGCGCGCGGCTCGTAGCGGCCGCGATGCTAGAGGTGGCCGCCGATGACCTGGAGTGGGCAGCGGGCAAATGGCGGGTGCGCGGGGACCCGGAGCAGGCGCTCGGCCTGCCGGAGATCGCGATGGCGGCGCACTCGTCGCTCGAGCTGCCGGATGGAGTGGAGGGGCACCTCGACGCGTCCGCTGTCTACAACCCGCCGAACCTGACGTTCCCGTTCGGGGCCTACATCTGCGTCACCGATGTGGATCCCGCGACTGGTGAGGTCTCGGTGCGGCGGTTTATTGCGGTCGACGACTGCGGGGTGCGGATTAACCCGATGATCGTCGAAGGCCAGGTGCACCGCGGGCTGGCGGATGGGATCGGGATGGCCTTGATGCAGGCCATTGTGTTTGATGAGGCGGGCAACTGCCTGGGCGGCTCGTTCATGGACTATCTGCTGCCGACGGCGATGGAGTGCCCGTCGTTCGAACTCGGCGCGACTGTCACGCCGTCGCCGCACCACCCAATCGGCGCGAAGGGCGTCGGCGAGTCCGCCACCGTCGGATCTCCGGCCGCCGTCGTGAACTCCGTCGTCGACGCGCTCGCTCCGCTCGGCGTGCGGCACGCGGATATGCCGCTCACGCCCGCCAACGTATGGTGCGCCATCCAGGGCCGCCAGGGCCGGTCGGATCTGGCGATTCAGTGAGCGTGGCGGCGCGACCACCACATGGGCCACGGCGCGACCACCACACGGGCCGCGGCGCGACCACCACACGGGCCACGGCGCGACCACCACACGGGCCACTGCCAGCCGGATAAATCCGGCTTTGTCGGTTACAGCCGACCGCATCAAAGGCCGCCGCCGCGCTCTGCCGGAATGTCAGGGGAACGAATACCGCTTTATCGTCTTACAGTGACCGCGACAAAGGGTGCTGCAAAAATCGTGTGGATAGTAGGTACAAAGACTTTGTACCTACTATCCACACGTTGAGCGCGCGCGACGCCGCGAGCCCTTTCGATGGAATCATCCGCGCGGCTAACGAGCTATATCTACGGAGCCGCCGAAGTAGGACGTGCGTCGCGCAGCCTGGATACGCTGGCGAAGGGTGGCTTTCGGAGTCCAAGCGACCGGGAAGGCCCGTTGGTACCGGATGATGGGAATATGAGCGATCTCGCCGAGCAGCTGCCTGACGTGCCGACCCTGCTGGCCGAGCTGGACGACGTCAGTTATCTGGCCGACGAGGCGCTCGGGACAGCGTTGTTCCTGGCCGCCCGGATGGGTCAGCCGATCCTGCTCGAAGGCGAGCCAGGCGTGGGCAAGACCGAGGCGGCCAAGGCGTTGGCGGCCGCGCTCGACACGCGGCTGATCCGGCTGCAGTGCTACGAGGGGCTGACCTCGGCCGAAGCGCTGTACGAGTGGAACTATCCGCGCCAGCTGCTGGCCATCAGGCTGGCCGAGGCGCGTGGTGAGGCGCCGCGCGAGGCCGACCTCTTCAGCGACGACTACCTGCTGGAGCGCCCGCTGCTTGCGGCCCTCGACCATCCAGGCCCGCGGCCGGCCGTCCTGCTCATTGACGAAGTCGACCGGGGCGATGACGAATTCGAGGCATTCCTGTTCGAGCTGCTGGCCGAATCCGCTGTGACGATCCCTGAGCTCGGGACCCGGCGGGCGGCCTATCCGCCAGTCGTCGTCCTGACCTCGAACCGCACTCGCGACCTGCACGACGCGCTCAAGCGGCGCTGCCTTTACCACTGGATCGACTACCCGGATCCGGCGCGGGTCGCGGCGATCATCAGGCGGCGCGTACCCGCGGCCAGCGAGAGGCTGGCTTCGCAGGTGGCAAACGGCGTGCAGCGGCTGCGCAACCTCGACCTCGCCAAGCCGCCGGGTATCGCCGAGGCGATCAGCTGGGCGAGTGCGCTCGAAGTCCTGGGCGCGGCTGAACTGGACGCGACCGTGGCCCGCAAGACGATGGGCGCCGTCCTGAAGTACGCCGAAGACCTGCAGAGCGTGCGCGCCGCCGACTTCGCGGAAGTCGTCGGATCCGGCACCGGCGATGCCTGACGCCAGACCTGAGGAGCGGGCGCCGAGCCCGATGGCGGCGCCGAGCGGCGACCTCGCGGATGTGGTGGCACGGTTCGGGGTTGCCCTTCGTCGAGCCGGATTGCCGGTCGGGCCTGGGCGTAGCCAGCGCTTCGCGGCCGCAGTGACGCTTGTGCGGCCTGCCACGCGGCGCGAGCTGTTCGACTGTGCTCTCGCGACCCTGGTGTCGAGCAAAGACCAGGCGGACACGCTGCTCGCCGTCTTCACCGAGGTTTTCGGCTCGCCAGACGGGCTCGGCCCATCACCTGGGGCGGCGGTCATCGCCGCAGGTCCGGCAGGTCAGCCGCAGGCAGCTCAGATCGCGGACGCCGCTACGGCGGCGCGCCTGCACGCCGAGACGGTCGCATCGATCCAAGACGTGTCTGACGCGGATCCGGCCGAGGCCGAGCGAGAGATCGAGCAGCCGTTCCTTGGCAGCCCAGTTGAGCGGCTGGCCGGCGCCGACTTCGCCGAGCTGACCGCGGCCGAGCTTGCGGAGCTCACGGCCGCTATGCGGCAGATTACGCTCGCGGTGCCGAGCCGCCGGTCGAGGCGCCGCAAGCCGCGCACCGGCGGCAGGCGAACCAATATGCGGTCGACCTTGCGCCAGGCCCGGCGGACCGGCGGCCATGCGTTCCGCCTGATCGGCGAAGTCCCAGCCAAGCGGCCCCGCCGCCTGGTGGTGCTCTGCGACATCTCGGGCTCAATGGAGCCCTACGCCCGGGCCATGATCCAGCTGCTCTACTGCGCGGCAGGCGGGGCTGGCGCCGAGGTCTTCAGCTTCGCCACGCGGCTAACCCGGCTGACTACCGCGCTCGCCCGCTCGACCCCGGCCGCCGCCCTGGCCAAGGCTGCGGAAACCGCTCCCGACTGGCACGGCGGGACGAAGCTGGGGGCGGCACTGAAGGAGTTCAACGATCGCTATGGTCGCCGCGGCATGGCGAGGGGCGCCGTCGTCTTGATCATCTCGGATGGCTGGGACACCGGCGATCCGGAGATCGTGCGGCGTGAGATGGAGCGGCTGTCGCTCGTCGCGTTCCGGATCGTCTGGATGAACCCGCGGACCAAGAGCTCGACGTACCAGCCGCTGGCGGCGGGCATGGCCGCGGCCTGGCCGTACTGTGACGCGGTGGTCAGCGGCCACTCGCTGCACGCGGTCGACCAGCTCGCCGCAGCGCTCGCCGACCCGGTCCGGCGGCGGGCCGAGGTCCGGCCTGTGCCCATGGCGGCAGGCTGACCGGGCCCCGTTCCCATGATTATGAAAGCCTCGACACAGCCGGCCGTGCCGCAGCGCTCGCCGACCGGCGCGAGCCTGGGCTTGGAGGTCAGTCGTCCTTGTCGGCGGGCTTGATTCGCACTACTGGAAGCGAGCCAGCCTGCAAGGTCAGGCTGGCGCCCTTGCCCGCGCGGACTTCCTTGGGCGCCTCGCGTGCCTTGCGCTCGACGCCAACGCCGCCGAGGAGGCAGAAGCCCTCGATGCGCAGCACGGGCGCATCCGGGCCGGACGCCTCCGCGGAGTCACCGGGAGCATCCGTGCCACCGAGGATCGCGGCGGCGTTGTCGATGACCCGCATCTCCGGCGGAACGATGATGCCGAGCCCGCCCAGCACGGCCGTAATCCGCAGCACAACCTCATTTCCCGGCAATACCGCGTCTCTGAAGTCCAGCTCCGCACCGCCGAGAATGGTCACCACGCTCATCTTCGGATCCGGGTGCCAGGCTCCTTTGCGGCTGAATCCGCCGAGGATCGCCACGAGCCGTCGGCGCCGGCTTGGCGCCTGGAATGCCTCGGCTGAGCGCGGGCTGGCGATGTCCTGCCGCACACCGCGGGGCGCCGGCAAGTCATCCAGGACCGGAACGAGCTCCGCATGCGTCTTCGCCGAGAAGATCGCGTCGAGCCGCTGTGAGTGCTCCTCAGGGGTCAATCGGCCCTCAGCCAGCGCGTTGTTGATGACCGCGGCGGCCGTGTCGCGATCGCCGTCCGAGGCCCGGAGCCTGGAATTTGCGTTGAAGTCCTGGGGGTCCACCCAGCTATTGTCAGGCATACGCGCCGCTCGAGGGAACAGGAGTCCGGGATGGGGCACGTGGAGGCGGCGCACCTGAGCCACGCGCTGCCGGATGGCAGGGTGCTGCTCGACGACGTCTCGTTCCGGGTGGGGGACGGTGTCGTCGCTGCCCTTGTCGGCCCGAACGGGGCGGGCAAGACGACCCTGATGCGCCTGATAGCCGGCGACCTCACGCCCCAGACCGGGTCGGTCTCGTCGAGTGGCGGACTCGGCGTGATGCGCCAGTTCGTCGGCGGTATCCGGGACGACACCACAGTCCGGGATCTGCTGCTCTCGATCGCGCCGCCCCGGATCAGAGCAGCAGCCAGCCGGCTGGATGCCACCGAGCTGGCGATGATGGAGCGTGACGACGAGCCCACGCAGATGCGATACGCGACCGCGCTGGCCGAGTGGGGCGACGCGGGCGGATACGAGCAGGAGGTCCACTTCGACGCCTGCTGCATGGCTGCCCTCGGCGTCACCTACGACCGCTGCCAGTGGCGCGAAGTCGCGACGCTGTCCGGCGGGGAGCAGAAGCGGCTCGTGCTCGAATCTCTGCTGCGTGGCAAGGACGAGGTCCTGCTGCTTGACGAGCCAGACAACTATCTGGACGTGCCGGGCAAGATCTGGCTGGAGCAGCAGCTCGCGGCCACGCCCAAGACCGTCCTGCTCGTCAGCCATGATCGAGAACTGCTGGCCGCATGCGCTGAGCGGATCATCACCGTCGAGGACCGACACGTCTGGGTGCACGGCGGCGGCTTTGCAACGTATGCCCAGGCCAGGCGGGAGCGGAATGACCGGCTCGACGAACTGCGGCGGCGCTGGGACGAGGAGCACGAGAAGCTGCGCCAGCTGATGCTGATGTACAAGCAGAAGGCGGCGTACAACGACGCCATGGCCTCGCGGTACCAGGCGGCGGTGACCAGGCTGCGGAAGTTCGAGGAAGCTGGCCCGCCGGAGCTCGCGCCTAAAGAGCAGAACGTCAAGATGCGCCTGCGTGGTGGCCGCACCGGTAAGCGCGCGGTCATTTGCGAGCAGCTCGAGCTCACGGGGCTGATGCGGCCGTTTGACCTGGAGGTCTGGTACGGCGAGCGGGTCGCGGTGCTGGGCTCCAACGGTTCGGGCAAGTCGCATTACCTGCGCCTGCTCGCGGGCGACGAGGTGGCGCACTCCGGCGTCGCGCGGCTCGGCGCCAGGGTCGTGCCGGGCATGTTCGCGCAAACGCACGCGCGACCAGACCTGGCTGGGCGAACGCCGCTGGAGATCTTGATGACGGAGCACGCGCTGCTCATCAACGAGGCCATGTCGGCGCTGTCCCGCTACGAGCTCACCGGCTGCGCTCGGCAGCCGTTTGCCACGTTGTCCGGTGGCCAGCAGGCCCGTTTGCAGATCCTGCTACTCGAGCTGGGCGGGTCGACATTGCTGCTGCTCGATGAGCCGACCGACAACCTGGACCTGGCGAGCGCCGAGGCGCTCCAGGACGGCCTGGAGCTCTATTCCGGCACCGTGCTGGCTGTGACACATGACCGGTGGTTCGCCAAGTCGTTCGACCGCTTCCTGGTATTTGGCGCCGACGGCGAGGTATATGAGTCTCCCGCCGCGGTCTGGGACGAGACTCGCGTGCAGAGACCGCGCTAGCGCGCAACTTGCTAGGCTGGCTGAGGTCTGCCGGGCGCGACATGATGGATGACGGGCCGCCCTGGCAGCGGCAACCGGAAGGATCTGGCACCGTGAAGAAGCTGCTCTTGGTCGTCTTGCTCGGTCTCAGCGCTTTCGCCGTGTGGCGTAAGGTCCAGGCGGACCGGGCTGAGCTTGACCTGTGGACTGAGGCGACGACGGCCGACGACTGACCAGCCGCGCCGCGGATGGACGGCGTGACTGACCGCCGGGGCATCACGCTGGCGTGTTGTGGCCTGCTCGGAACGCTCGTCGCCGACACTGGCCTCATCGAACGCTCATTTGCCGAGGCGATAGCGACTCAGGGGGTCGTCAGCGGTACCAGTGCCTTCGCGCGCAGGATGGCTCAAGTGCACCAGGCGCGCGGACGGGCACCCGGCGACGTGATGCACCTGCTCTTCCCGGACAACGAAGCGCGCGCGCAGGCCGCGCAGCTAGCGTTCGACCGAGCCCTTCCAGATGCAATCGGGCGCGCTGTCATCCGGCCGCTGCCCGGCGCTGTTCAGGTCCTCGATCAGCTGCGCGCCGCGGGCTGCGGGATCTGCGTCGTCACCAGCATGCCGCGCCGTGTGCTGGATCTGGTGCTAGACGCCTCGGGGCTCCAACGCCAGGTCGACGTGTCGCTCGCGGCCGAGGATGCACCCCGCGGTTTCCCGGCGCCGGACTTGGTGCTGACTGCGATCCTGCGGACAGGTACCGACGCCGTTCAGGACGTTGCAGTCGTTCACGGCACGGGCGCCGGCGTTGAGGCTGGTCGTCGCTCCAGCGTAGGCGTGATCGTCGGAGTCCTGACAGGCCCGCATCCGCCGGCTCGGCTGCGGGCTGCGGGAGCGACGAGCATCATCGCGAGCATCGCGGACCTGCCTGCGCTGCTCGCTGATGGCGTCTCGACCACCGGCACAGTCGCAACACACGCCAGCGGCGGGACCTCGTCGCAGCCGCCCGCCGGCTCAGCAGAATCGAACCCGGCCAGCATCGGCGTGCCAGCGCAAGCGCCCGCGCAACGTCGCACGTCCGGCCGATAGATCGGCTATCACCTCCAGCCACTGCGTCCTCGGCTACCACAGTTGTGCGCCACCAGGCGCCTGGCCGCTGGTATAGATTGGGCGTCGGTCGTCTGACCAGCAGTTTCCTGGGGCTATAGCTCAGCTGGTAGAGCACCTGCTTTGCAAGCAGGGGGTCAGGGGTTCGAGTCCCCTTAGCTCCACCAGGCGTTTCTTTCGTCGGGTCGGTCCAGTCCTGGGCCCTGACCACCATTTCTGACCACAACGGGTCAGTCACCGGGAGTAAGCAGATCGTTGAGACCTGCCAGGGCCTCAGCACGCGCTTCCTCGTCGACATGCGTGTAGACCTGCATCGTCGTGGTGAACTGCGCATGGCCCAAGATCATCTGAGCATCCCTGGGCGGGACATGAAGCTTCTTCAGCAACGAGGCCGTTGTGTGCCGCAGATGGTGCACCGTGATCACGCGGATCTTGTGATCGTCGCAGATCCGCCGGAAGGAGCGGACAAGGTTCCGGGGCTCGACCGGCAAACCGCTGCGAGTAGTGAAGACCAGGCCAGAGTCCTGCCAGGCTCGGCCGAAGACCGCACGGTCGGCAGGTCGCGGTTGCCAGCGCGAGTCTTGACCGGTCCAGTTCGCAGGCTGCCGTCAGCGCGCTGGAGTTGCTGCCGCACTCTGATCATGCTCGCGTCATGGTCCACATCGGTCCAGCGCAGACCCAGCACCTCTCCGCGCCTCATTCCATAGACCAGCAGGAAGACGAACGCCGGGAAGAGCGGATCAGACTGGGCTGCCCGGAGGAAGGCCAGCGCCTCGTCGGCCGACCACGACCGGACCTCGGCTGGCTGCCAGGAGGGCAGTTCCGCAAGCCGCGCCACGTTGCGGCTGATCAGTTCCTCACGGACAGCACGGGTCAAGGCAGCGCTAAGCACCTGGCGCATCATGTGCACGTTGCGGACCGACTGGCCTTCGGCGAGCTTGCCGTCAAGGAAGCGCTGCACATGCCACACCGATAGTTGGCGCAGCCGGTAACTGCCGAGCCCCGGCTTGAGGTAAAGCCGGACGATCATTTCGTACAGCGCGTAAGTAGCTAGTCGCCGAGCTGGCCGGACTGCATGCTCCAGCCAGTGATCAAGGTAGGGTCCTAGTTTCCAAGACTCAGCCGCTACCGGGATGCCGCGGAGGATCCTGGCTTGCTCCTCGACGAGCCTGTCTCGGGCTTGTTGCCAGGTCTTGCCGTAGACGTAAACGCGTTTGTAGGTGCCAGCGCTGGTCGGGGCGTAGAACGCGCCGACATAGCGCCCGTCCTTACGCGGGCCCGAGATGGTCCCTTCTCCGTTGTGCCGTCGTCGGCCTTTCGCCTTGGCATGCTGTGCGGCCATCACACGACCTCGGCGGCTTCGGATTCGAGGCGCACCACATACGCCGCGAGCGCGTCGGCGGTGATGAAGCGGGCGCGGCCGTCCTTAACTGACGTAATACGACCGGCGCGGATCAGGTCGTACAGCTTGTCTCGGCTGATGCCGAGCACACCTGCTGCTTCCTTGGGCCGGTAGAGCATCTTGTCCATCCGTGTGTCTCCTTGGTGGTCGGGTTAGCTCGTCCAGGTCTCCTCTCGTGCGATGCGTTCTTGTTCGCGGGCGCGGGCGGCTGCGGCGAGGGCAAGGGTGCGTTCGGCGGTGGTGGCGTGCCCGGTTCCGGCATACATCCAGGTGCTGACGGTCAGCACGATCTGCTCGTCGAGGGGACGGCCCCACGGGTCGAGCTGGCTGCCGGGGTGTCGCTGAGCGCGGCGGTAGTCGATGCGGGCCTGGCGCAGCCCGTTAAAGGTGACCGAGTAGCGGCGGGACTTGGTGAGGAAGTGGCCGCGGTACCCGAGGGTGTGGGTCCAGCGGTTGAGTGCCAATGCCGCGGCTGCAGGGTGCTTGCCTAACCTCCAGGTCATGGCGATGAGCTGCTTGTAGGTGCTGGCTGCACGCCAGCGCATTGATGTCGGCGGCGGAGCGGACCGGCCGAGCGGGGAGTCCGGCAGCGGTGGTGCTCTTGGTGGCGTACTTGGCGATGTAGTTTGCGACCGTCCTGGCGGGCAGCGCTGTTCCGCTGGCGGGCAGGCCGGTCGCGTCGTGAATGGCGCGGACGTCAGTCTGCCGGCCGAACTGCAGGATGCGACGCAGGGATGGGTCATCGCCCGTGAGTGCGGCGGTGTCGTACCGGACCGCGGCCACCGTGGCGCGGATGGCCTGTTCCAGGAGCTGGGTGGTATAGCGGCCAGGCGGTGGCTGGTGGCTGTCACCAGCCGCGTCGAGCCGTATGACGGCGTGGTAGTGGATGACGCCGCGGTGCTGGTATTCGGCGACCTTGACGAACCGGACCAGGACTTCGCGAGCCAGCTGGTGCTGAGTGATCCCGGCCAGCCGTGCGAGCTGGCGGGGCAGGTAGATGACGAACCGCCGCCATAGCTCAGGGGCCAGAGCGTTGAACAGCACGTGCGCGGTGTAGTCGTAGCAGTCCGGACACATGGGCGTCCCGAGCCGCGGATCGTCGGAATGGTGGTGGCGAGGGCAGGACAGGTCGCGCCCGTGCGGGCAGCGCCGGTGGTGAGCGTCGCGGCGGGGGCGGCAGGCGAGCTTGCGGCCGTGCCGGCTGGTGCGGATCGTGTGCACTGGGCCGAAGCCTGGTGCGGTGAGGGTCGCGAACACGCACGGATGCGTGCTGACCGAGTCGGGGATGCCCTTGCCGCCGGTGAGCCCGGACCGGATGATCTGCCGGGCGTCGCCCTTGTACACCTGGGAGCAGGGCGGGCAGATGTCCTCGCGGCGGTTGCCGCACGGCAGGCGTAGCACACCGCCAGGCTCGCTATCGGTGTCATACAGGCTGGCTCTCTCGCCGGTCGTACGGTCGATAGCGTCGATACGGCCTTGCAGGCGCACCGGGTTGGCGCAGTTGCCGGTCGCGGCGAGTTGCTGCTCCCAGCGGGCGAAGTCCTCGCCCGCTGCCAGGGCGAGCAGCTCACCCGCCTGCGCCGGTTCCGGACTGTCGTCGGTGATGCTAAGTGCGGCTGCCAGGACTGTCATGGAACCCGGACCACATGCAGCCACGGCTCCGTGCGCCAGGCGCGGCCGGGTTCTTCACCGTCAGCGGACAAGGCTTGATCTCCCCTCTGGCCTGGAGGCTTGCAGGCGTCGTAGCAGCGATGGAGGGTGCCCGAGATGCGATGGACACCGGACCGGCGACTGCGCATGCTGCGCGGCCGGTCAGCTTGCTTCAGAACGCGCCGTCCCGCACGCCGGGGAGATCAGATTGCCGCCGCCATCAGTTGGGCATCAGCCCGGCGGCCAGGCAAAACAGCGCCAGATAGAACCATTAGCAGTGGCCCAGATCGGCCACATCATCGAGGATAGCTCGCCCTACCGACAATCAGAACCAGACGCGCAAGGTCACAAGTCAGAGCCAGGTAGCAGGGTGAAAGCGTCGGTATGGCTCGGCCGGACAACAGCGAAATGCCGGTGATCCAGTGTCGCGATCTCTGTGAGCTGCAGCCGCTCGGCGATAGCTATCACCGCGGCGTCGACGATGCCAAGCGGCAGGTCCAGGTAGGACTGCACCAGTTCGGCCATGCGGCGGATGTCTTGCTCTTCCAGCTCAACGATGTGAAAGCCGTCGTCGCCGAAGGACTTCAGGAAGGTGACCTCCGCCTGCGGTCCCACTCGCGACTGCAGCAAGTAGCCGATCTCACCCAGCACGGGCGACGGCACCAGCAGGGGACCCTCGGCTTGACGCAGCAACCTGACGCATGCCGGGTGAGCCTGGTCCTTGATATTGCCTGCGGCCAGCAGTACGCCGGTGTCGCACAGCAGCATGTCAGCGCCCGAGTTCGGCGCTCAGAATCTCTTCCGCCCGCTCAGCCAGGTCCGGGTCGGCCTCAAACGATGCGAAGAACGGCAGGTTCCGCCCCCGCTCACCGTGCTCCACAAGCCGGTCGCGGATCAGTTCCATGGCTGGCTGCACCTCAGCCTCTGGAAGCTGGTCCACCAGGTGATGGAGCTCGTCGCGCATCGCGCTCATGGACTAATTCTACCGGTCGCACGCCTCAGAGCCCTCAGGCTGCGCATAGCGACTCGTCGTCTTGTAGCTGCCGGTCGATCCGCTCTGGCCAGAGGAACGTGATTGTTGCGCTGGTGAGGCGCCCATACCGCCGAATATCTGCGCCGCGATCAGTGACGAATTGCGTCGTCGGCGGGGTGCAGATTACTTACTCGGTGCGCGGCCGGAGCCGCCCTATGCGGACTGCCTTGCGCATCTGATCGCCCATAAGCGGCGGCAGGTGATCGGCTGGAGACGGTCATTTGCTCGCGGCAGCGCTGCCACTGGCCGTGGCCGCCTTGCCTGAGCTGCTCGATCTCTTCTGCCGCGTCTACTGCCAGTCGGGTGACGGATACCAGCGCTGGAACGCCTCACTGAGGCTGGGCAGCCATGCAAGACGCTGTTGAGCAGTGCTCACAGTGCTTCGCATCCCCGATGCCGGAAGGCACGTGCGGGAGGCACTGCGCCGCAGCGGCCTGCGCGGCTGAACTCGTTTGGCATGCCAAGCCTGGCCTGACCTGGACAAGCAAGCGGAATGCCGGGCCGTTTGACAGCCGCTCACAGGTGCCATACTGTCTTAGCAACCTAAGACAGCGGAGCGCTGACGTGATCAGATTCCGGGTGGACGGGCGGTCCGGAGTGCCGCCCTATCAGCAGATCGCACAGCAGGTGCGGCAGGCGCTGCGGATGGGAGTGCTGGACGTGGGTGACCAGCTCCCGAGCGTGCGGGACGTGGTCGCGGTCGCAGTGGTGAACGCCAATACGGTGCTGAAGGCCTACCGCGACCTGGAGCGCGAGGGCCTGGTCGAAGCGCGCACCGGACAGGGCACGTACGTGCGGGCCAGGCCGCCGGGTCCCCCGCCGGGCACCCACTCGCGGCTCGGCCGCGCTCTGGCCACGTGGGTGCGCCAGGCGCGCGCCGCCGGGCTGGATGACGAGGCGATCGAGTCGCTGCTGCGTGTCACGCTGCAGGCGCCCGCTGAGGAGGACATCGCATGACCGCCGTGATACAGACCAGCGGGCTGACCAAGCGATACCGCCGGGTCACCGCGCTGAGCGATTGCACGATCAGCGTTCCCGATGGCCGGATATCCGCGCTCGTCGGACCGAACGGCGCAGGCAAGACCACGCTCCTGCGGCTGCTTGCCGGGCTCGCCGCGCCGACCACCGGCCAGGCCACCGTGCTCGGCAGCGCGCCGCGCCAGGAACCGGCCTACCTCGCGGAGATCGGCTTCCTCGCCCAGGAGATCCCGCTGTACCGGCGGCGGACCGCCGAAGACCACATCGGCATCGGCGCGCACCTGAACCCGCGCTGGGACAGCGAGTCCGTGCGCGCCCGGCTGAGCAGGGTGCGGATACCGCTGGACCGGCCGGTGGGCACTCTATCGGGCGGGCAGCGCGCCCAGGTCGCCCTCGCGCTTACCCTTGCCAAACAGCCGGGGCTCTTGCTGCTGGATGAGCCGCTCGCCGCGCTCGATCCGCTGGCCAGGCAGCGCTTTCTCGGCACACTGGCCGAGGCGGTGGCGGGCGGCGGCCTGACCGTCGTGCTGTCCTCGCATCTCATCGCGGACATCGAGCGGGTCTGCGACCACCTCATTCTGCTGGCCGAATCCAGGGTGCAGCTATGCGGCGACATCGACACGCTGCTGGAAGAGCACCGGATTCTCACCGGCCAGCGCAAGGACACGACGGCCATCGGGCGTACGCACGCGATCGTGCGGGAGGACACCACGCCGCGGCAGACCACGCTGCTGGTCCGGCTGAACGGCCCGGTCATCGATCCGGCCTGGGCCGTCGAGGAAGCAAACCTGGAGGAAATAGTGCTCGGCTACATGAGCCAGGACGACCCCGGCTACAGCACCGGCCCCAAAGCCACCCGCCTGTCGGCAGTGGGCGGGGACCGATGACCTGGGTCACCTGGCAGCAGTACCGATACCAGGCCGCATTCGCCGCGGCGCTGCTTGCCGCCCTGGCCGTCGTGCTGCTGATCAGCGGCCTGCACGCAGCGGCGGTGTGGCACTCCGCACTGGCCCAGTGCGCGGCCGACCATTCCTGTGCCAGCCTGGTCGGCTCGAATCTCTCCCTGGGCAACCCGATCATCACAACGCTCGTCGTCGCAACATCGGCGGTACCAGTGCTGCCCGGGTTGCTCTGGGGTGCCCCGGCGGTGGCAACCGAGCTGGAAACAGGAACGAACCAGTTCGCCTGGACTCAGAGCGTCACCAGGCGGCGCTGGCTGGCGGTCCGGACTGCATGGCTGCTGCTCGCCGCTGCCGTGATCGCCGGGTCCGTCTCGGCGATCGTCACCTGGTGGTCAGGACCGTTCAACGCGCTGACGGCTGATGCCTTCCAGGTCAACCGGTTCGACGTCACCGACATCGTGCCAGTCGGCTACGCGATCTTCGCGATGGCCCTCGGGATCTGCGCAGGGACGCTGCTGCGCCGCACCCTGCCCGCGCTCGGCATGACCCTGGCTGGCTTTGCCGGGTTCCGTCTTGTCATCGCACTCTGGCTCCGGCTGCACTACATGACCCCGGTCACTGTGTATTACAAACTCACGGCGCCCTTCACGCCGCCGGGCTCTTATCTGCTAGTCACGAGTGGATTCGTCGGGCCTGACGGCAAGCCCGCCGCGCTCGAATACAACGTGCCCAACTACAACGGGGTGGCGCTTCCCTCCGCATGCGTGCACGCGACGCAGAACAACCCGGACCCCCAGGCCGTCCTGCCGTGCCTGGCCGCGCACGGCTACCGGGCCTCGGTGACCTTCCAGCCTGCCAGCCGCTTCTGGGCATTCCAGGGCATCGAGACCGGCATCTTCGTAGTGCTCGCAGCGGTTCTGATCGGCATCACCTTCTTGGTCCTCCGCCGCCGGGACGCATAACCAGGATTCCATCGCGCAGATCAACCAGCTCAGGAGCGCCAAGGCGATACGAAGCAGCGACCTGCCAGCCGCGCATATCAGGCGGATCTGGAGCGGGGCGAGCGCGCCGTCTCATGGCTTTGCCACGTGCCGGCATCGTCGGTCTCGTCGGTCCTGTGAGGACTTCCTCTACATACAACTTCAAGGGCGCGCAGAGCGCGCCGGGCACTGCTGGCCTAGTGATATTGAAACGCACGACGGCACGGGCGCGACTCAGCACGCGGAAGCGCTCGGCCTCGCGCTGGCGGGCGCCGGACCTGGGAACCGTGACGCGCCGGGCGCCGCCTGCCGCTCTTAGGCCCTGACGGGCCACGGCGGCGTCGGCGCGCACTCCGTCCCCGGTACTGCCCGCGCTGGCTGAGCGCCGCTACGAGTCACCGCTACCACGTTCGTCAAGAGCGGCCATCCCTCCGGCGCCCGATCCTGAAGCCCCGCAAGTTCGCGGTCAAGGGCGCTCGCTGCGCTCGCGTCCCTCCGGGCAAACCCTGGACCGCGAGTCTTGCGGGGATTCAGCGGCGACTATCGGAGGGATGGCAGGGCCCGAGCGCTGACCATCAACCTGACCACAACATCATCCGACCACGGCCGGCAGTAGCCGAACCCCGCTGATGAAGATTGCCAGGTCAGCTACGGTAAGCCGCTAGCCGTCTGGACTTTGCAAGCAGGGGGTCAGGGGTTCGAGTCCCCTTAGCTCCACCATCATCTAGCTGCGGAAACGACCGAACTCTCAGGCCGCAAGATCACCAAGCCGGTCGCACTGTGGTCCTCATCCGAACCTGCCGATGCCTAGCCACAAAGCTAGGCAAGCGCTGACCCGACTGTCCTGGCAAGCGGCCGCAGGCCCGCCAGCTGAGCGTTGACCGCCCCGCCTGGAGCCGCGACGTTCTCCTAGCCTTAGCCGGCGTACCAGAAAGTCCTTGAAAGAAGTCCGGGAGGCGGTGTCGGATCGGGCAAGAGGTGTTCGTAGGAGGGGTGAGCGGCCGCCCGCATGGGGCGCCCAGAAGCACAGGAGATGATCCGAGATGATGCTGTACCTGGTTTCCGTGATCGACGACACGGCCGACCTGGCCAGATGGCGAGCGTCAGGGGCTAGCGCTCGCCCGGATGAGATGGCAGCGATCGACGCGTTCAACGACCGGCTCGCGGCAGAGGGCCACTGGGTTTTCGCCGGCGGCCTCGCGGCGCCCGGCACGGCGACCGTGATCGACAACCGGCGCGGGGAGCCGCTGTTCACCGACGGGCCCTTCGTGGAGTCGAAGGAGTATCTCGGGGGCTTGTGGATTATCGAGGCTGCCGACCTCGACGTGGCGCTCAAGCTCGCTGCCGAGGGGTCGAGGGCCTGCAACCGGAAGGTCGAGGTGCGGCCGTTCGCGTGACCGGGTCGACGTGCAGGAGGCGATCAGCCTGGCCCACCGTGAGGAGTGGGCGCGAGTGGTCGACTCTCTGGCCAGGATTCGAGTCCCCTTAGCCGCCGCTACCTACCGGGAAACACCTCAGGCTCATGATCCAGGTCTAGGGCTTAGAAAAATACCTCGACTTCAAGGTAGATGACGATCAGAGGGAGCAATGGTGGCGATGGCTCAACCCGGCGCGTCCCCAACGTGACGGACTTAATCGGCTTCGTGACGAGTTTGCCCAGCGTTGGCTGTCTATGTTGCTAGGCGTGAGTGCTGCAAGGGACGTCGCCTCGGAGATCGTGTCCAAGCTCCCAGACATGAAGCGCGGATCCTTGCGGGTCTTCGGTGACATCTTCGGTGGCCGCGTGGCCAACATCGATGCAGACAGGGCTGCTTGGGCAGACGGCAGGCCCGAGCGACTTGTCGTCGCTTTCGATCAGGGCGAGACGCTCGAAGTCTCGGATCCCGAGGTGGATCGGCTTCGCGCTTACCGCGTCGCTGGCCCTCATAGGCATAGCAGTGCCGTTCTTCATCAAGTAGAAGTACCGGCTGGAAGGTAGCCGAACATGTCTGATCTCCTAGCGGCCTCGTCTTCGTCACCCAACCCCCTGTTCCCCCCGAACTGGACCGAGGTGCTCGTCGGTGCGCTCGCGTTCTGCATCGTCTTCGGCGTGCTCTCGAAGATTCTGCTGCCGCGGATCGTGACGACCCTGAATGAGCGCGACGATCAGATCGAGGGCGGCCTCGAGCGAGCAGCCGAGGTCCAGGCCCAGGCGGACCGGCTCCGCAAGCAGTATCAGGGGCAGCTCGCTGACGCGCGGCACGAGGCGGCTCGCCTGCGCGAGCAGTCGAGGGAGGAAGGGGCCGCGATCATCGCCGCGATGCGCGAGCAGGCGCAGGCGGAGGCAAGGCGCATCACCGAGGCGGCCCGCGCTCAAATCGAGGCCGACCGGCAGCATGCATTCTCGTCGCTGCAGGCCGGGATCGGCACCCTGTCGGTGCAGCTAGCGAGCAAGATCGTCGGTGAGTCGCTCGAGGATGAGGCGCGACAGAGCGGAGTCGTGGACAGATTCCTTACGGCCCGCTGAAAGCGCGGCATCGCGCGCGGCTAATCGCGGAGGTGCACGTGACGGCCACCCTTACCGCCGGACAGCCGCGGCGGCTCTCGGCGGCTCTGTCGCAGGCTCACGGACACGAGGTGTACCTGAACGTGGTGCTCGACCCGCGGCGGCGGCGTGTCGGTGCGGGTGGGCGAAGAGCGCCCGGTGTGGCACGAGACGCGCAGGTGACCACCGCCGCTCGCACCAGAGGCTGTCGCTCTAGCCGCCGTCAGCAGTAGCGCGACGGCGACCACGCGCGGCGTCGAATCCTCAGAAACTTGGCGTTCGGACTCAGTGTCGCGTCGGTTGAGGCGTCACTATAGGTATGGCAACTGACGGCTCAGCGCTCCCGGCCGGGCGGTGGACGGTGAGAGCGACCGATGTCGTGGATGAGCTATACCGGGAGCACGCTCTGCGGCTTACCCGGCTAGCGATGGTACTCGTCGGCGACCCGGAGTCCGCCCAGGACGTAGTCCAGGACGCGTTCATCGGCCTCTACAGCGCCTGGCCGCGGCTGCGCGACCCCGAGAAGGCGCCGGTGTATCTCCGCGCGGCCGTTTTGAACGGGGCGCGCAGCGTGCTCCGTTTCCGGAGCCGCCGACAGTCGCTGCGGCTGCACTACGCCCCGCCGGTTTGGTCGGCTGAGGCGGCGGTGATGGTCCGGGAGGACCAGCGCGCAGTGCTCGCCGCGATCGCCAGGCTTTCTCCCCGCCAGCGCGAGGTGCTTGCGCTGCGGTATTACTCCGGGCTCTCCCACGCGGAAATCGCCGAAGCTCTGTCCGTTACAACCGGGACCGTGTCATCCACGATGTCACATGCCATGACGGCGCTGGCTCGTGAACTTGAGGAGGACTAAGTGAGCGGCTTGGAAGACCGGGTGCGGGAGGCATACCTCGCCGTTGCAGAACTTGTTCGGGAGGATGCACTTCCCTCCGAAGCGCCCACGCGGCTAGGGGTCTCGACGCGCCGAGCCGTATCAACTAGCGGCGCTAAGAACACGTCGGCCCGCCACACCCGGTGGACTGTACCGGTAGCCACCGCCGCCGCGGTCGCAGTGATCGCCGTGACCGGCGGCGTTATCGTGCCGCACATCTTGACTGGACAACACGCTCGACCGCGTGCGGACTCACCCGTTGCCGCGCGGGCGCGGACACACTCACTACCTAGTGCACGGGCGCATCCGGCGACAATCCTCGGGCTGCCGGAATTCTCGGTGGTAAGCACGGACACCGGCCTGGAAGTCGTGCAGACCGCTACCGGACACGTCACCGGGCAGGTCAGCACGCCAGCCGGACAGATCTTCGATTACCTTGCCGGGGACGCCAGCGACCAGACGTTCTACGTGTCGGCGCAGCAGGCCGACGTGATGGCCACCTGCCGAGCGTACTTCTACCGATTCAGTCTCAATGCCGATGGTCAGGCGTCAGCGCTGACACCGTTGCCGGGCAGCGGGCAAATGGGCCTGCCGACCGCGCTCGCGGCTAGCGCGGATGGAAGCAAACTTGCGTTCTCGATCACGCACTGTGGTGGCAGCGGAGGCACCATCATCGCGCCTAGCCAGGCGATCGGCTACGTCGGGCTGCTCGACACTGCTAGCGGAAAGATCACCGGGCGCTGGGCATATACCCTAGGCGAGGACTACGCAACCAGCATGTCGCTGACTCCGGACGGCAATCTGCTCGCCTTCGCTCAGTACCTGCCCAACGGGTCGGCGATCGTGGTCAAGGCGCTGCGCACGGACGCACCATCGGGAACGGTTGACCAGGCCAGCACCGTCGTCGGACTTCCCGGCGCCTCATCGCTGTCGGTCGGCTCGGATCTGTATGCGTGCACAAGCGCTGACCGATCCGACTCGCAGATCGCCAACCAACTCGGTGTGTACGGCTTGGCGACCGGCCGCCGGACCGCGGTCCTGCACACCTGGACGGGGCTAAATGGCTGGTGCTCCTTGGCGCCCAACCCCGTACACGGACATCTGCTCGTGGCCATCGCGACCGCGCACTTCTATCCAGGCGCAAGCCCGTACACCGTCCGCGTGCTCGCGGTCGATGTGCGCACCGGGCGACTTACACCGCTCCTGACGACGATCGCGTACGCGAGTGGTGCGGGGACGCTGACGCTCATCGGCTGGTGACGAAAGACTTGCGAATCGCAGTTGCTTCCTCCCCCTGCGCGTGCAGGCCCGGGCTCAGGACGAGTTCGCGGGTAGCTGGGTGAGCCGCTAACAGGTGCCCGTCAGAGTCCTGGTCCGAATCGCTGAGCGTGTGCTCAACCCAGATCGCCCAGGCGATCAATGACATGTCGTCCTGTCACCTACCCGCGTGTCCCAGGCGATCCTGCGGAAGGCCAATGGGGCCGGTCCCTGAAAAGTGCCTGGCGAGGCTACACCAGGCTCAGGCGTCTCCTACTCGCCCTGCCGCGGCGAGGTTGTTTCCGGTATGGCGTAGATCGTGAAAATGACAATGGACACCGCAGCCTTGCCGACGTCCACGCACCCGGTTTCGGCGCTTGCGAGGACGACGGAGCGGGGGGATAGATGTCTTACGAGCAGGTCGGCAGGAACCGAATCCGCTAGCGCGAAAAACAGCTTGCGAGGTCGAGGATCTCAGGGCAAAGGTGCGGTGCATGACCATCGTGCTGGATGTCGCCGCTGACGGGGACCAGCCAGTGCTCTGCCTCAGGCCATGGCTCCTTGCGGACATGCCGGATCTGCTAGCAGCGACGGCGGATGAACATCCCAACCAAGGTCTCGGGTCGCATCCTGATCTTTCTCACCTGTTTCGGCAGCGCTGGAGCGGTCCCCGTAACGCCGAGGAAGCCGAGCTGTGGCTATCGGGTCAAGAGCGGGGCTGAGAGCACGGCGACTGGCTGACCTTTGCTGTGACGGATGCGTCGCACGACAAGGCGGTCGGTCACGTCGGGCTATGGAACTGCGATGGCGGCCAGGTCGGTAGCAGCGACCAGTGTGAGATCGGCTACTGGACGGCGGCCGACTCCCGCGGTCGCCGCATCGCGCCGGCGCAGTGCGGCCCGTGACAGGCTGGGCTTTCGACCATTTCGATTCCGACGGCCTACCCCGCATCATGCTGCTTCACGATTTGGACAACCCTGCGTCGTGCCGGGTAGCGGCGAAGGCCGTTGCGCCGCATCTTAACGGCGAGCGAGCCGGCGACACTCCGGCCGGGATCCGGCCACCGCTGAGTTGGCTAAGATCCGACTGTGCCGTCGGTCATCAAGAATGTGACGTGGGATTGTGCTGACGCCCTCGTAATGGCGCGGTTCTGGGCGGCCGCGCTCGGGTCAGACATGGACGAGGACTCCACCCAGGACAAGGCGTATGTCGAGGCCACTGGCTGGGGTGCTCCCAACATGTGGTTCAACCGTGTTCCAGAGCCGAAGACAGCGAAAAACCGCATGCACTTTGATCTGAGGGCACCCAGTGCCATGGCCGAGGAAGTCCGGCGGCTTGAGGCACTGAACGCTACCGTGGTGCGGCCTGGCGAGACGCTCACGGTAATGGCAGACCCCGAGGGCAACGAATTCTGCGTCGAGCCAGGCCCGCCAGCCTGACGGCCACCCGCCAGCCCACGTCAGGAGTTCCACCGCCGATTGATGGCGACTTGCAAGCAGGGTCATGGGTTCGAATCCCGTTGGCTCCACCAGTGTCTGCCAGCTGAAATGCTAAGGAGCTAAGCAGGCGTTCACCCGCGAGGTGCCGATGGATGACCCGAACGACCCGTATAGCCCGGATAACTTGTCATGGAACTGGTCAAGAGGCGGGCCGAAATGGCGGCCGTTCAGCGGCAGACGCTGGCGCGGTCCGCGCGTTCCACCGCCGCCAGGACCGCCGGGGCCGAGTAAGGCCGAGCGCGAACAGGAAGAGCGCGCTGAAGCGCGAGCGGAGCGGCTGCACCTGGCTGGCCTGACCAATGCCGGCGTGATCATCATGAGCGTGGTCCTCGGTGCGGTGGTGGTCATGCTGGTGCTGGTGCTGGTCAGCCATCATTGAGGGCTTCATTTCGCGCAGTCGCTCTGCGGTTGGTCAGCGCTCGGGAGGGCTGCCGACCGAGCCCTCTCATCCCGTCGTCGCTTCGCGGGTAGCTTGTTTGCCGGGGTTGCTGTACGGCAGGCAGGACATGTTCGAGCCTCCGGCCACGGCAAATGGCTGGCTCTCTGGCATCGTGGCGGGGTGTCGATTCGGCGCGGGCGACTTCGTAGCAGGAGTGAGGGCCGGCCAAAGACCGGCCCACGGGACGTCGAACGGGAGTGATCGCCATGACGCAGTACCTGCTCGCAATACACCGCGCCTATGCCGTTCCCCTCCCCCCTGAGGTGACGCGGAAGAAATGGGCCAAGTTCAACTCGGTCGCGCAACAGCGGCCGGTCGAGGTCCGCCCGTTCTTCGATGGGGACCTCGATGACGCGATCCTGGCTCGCGTCGGAGAAGCCGAGGCCGAGGCGTTCTGGCGCGACGCGTCCGAGGCACAGAGATCGGCGTCGGTCCAGCGACCGTGAACTCTGGCGCAGCGACCGTCGAGGCCCTGTTCCGCCGCGAGTACGGTCGCTGCGTCGCCGCCCTGATCCGATTCCTCGGCGATATCGACGCCGCCGAGGAAGCGGTCCAGGACGCCTTCACCGTGGCGGTCGCCAGGTGGCCGTCGGACGGCCAGCCGCCCAACCCCGGCGCGTGGATCGTCACGACCGCCCGCAACCGGGCCATCGACAGGCTGCGCCGCGAGTCGGTCCGCGACGAGAGGCATGCGCAGGCGCATCACCTGTACGGCGCGGACACCGTGGCCAGTGCTCCGCCGCGAGAGGAGGACGCCGTGCCCGACGACCGGCTCCGGCTGATCTTCACCTGCTGCCACCCGGCGCTCAACCAGGCCGCCCAGGTCGCGCTGACCCTGCGGCTGCTCGGAGGGCTCCAGACGCCGGAGATCGCGCGGGCGTTCCTCGTCCCCGAAGCAACCATGGCCCAGCGGATCGTCCGGGCCAAGCGCAAGATCAGGCACACCCGCATCCCCTACCGCGTGCCCGCCGAAGCCGAGCTTCCCGGCCGCCTCACGCCCGTCCTGGCCGTGGTGTACCTGATCTTCAACGAAGGGCACGCGGCGACCGCCGGGTCCCTGCTGCGGCTTGACCTGTGCGCCGAGGCGATCCGGCTCGCCCGCGTGCTCGCCGAGCTGATGCCCGACGAGCCGGAGGCGCAAGGGCTGCTGGCGCTGCTCTTGCTGCTGCACTCCCGCAGCGCTGCCCGCGTCGCCGCCGACGGGTCGCTGGCCCGCCTGGCCGAACAGGACCGGCGGCTCTGGGACCGGGACCTGATCACCGAAGGCCAGGCCATCGTGCGCGCGTGCGTGCAGCGCGACCGCCCTGGCCCCTACCAGATCCAGGCCGCCATCAACGCCGTTCACTCCGTCGCGCCCAGCTTCGACAGGACCGACTGGCACGCCATCCTGACGCTCTACGACCAGCTATACAAGCTCACGCCGACCCCCGTCGTCGCGCTCAACCGAGCAGTCGCGCTCGCCGAAGTCCGCGGCCCTGCAGCCGGCCTGGCTGCCGTCGACGAGCTGCGGACGTCAGGCGGCGGCCTCGAAGGTTACTACCTGTTCCACGCGGCACGCGCCGCGCTGCTGCGCCGCCTCGGCCGAGACGACGAAGCCGCGGCGGCCTACGACGACGCCCGCGCGCTCACGGCGAACCCGGTCGAACAGGCCTTCCTCGACACCCAGCGGGCCGCGCTCAGCCGAGCAAATCCCGGCGAGCGCGAGTAGATGGTGGCGGCCCAATGGTCCGGCCCACGCAAGGGGACTCGGCGATTCCCGGGCAGCAGGAATAGCGACTGCCATGGGACATGTACAGCTGCCGTTCAGCCTTCGGCTCCGGTGACTTGAATGGCCTGCCGTCGTCGCGAGCTAGCTGCACGACACGACCCGCGCCGCGGCGCGATCACTAAAGCGGCAGCGGCTGCGGCTGCGGCGGCTCAAGTGGGATCGGCGGCGGCTGCGGCTCCCCGAACGCTGCCTCGGCCGCTGACATGGCGCCGTAGTCGGTCGCAAGGTTGGCGTAGATCGAGTAGATCAGCGTGATGAAGATGCCGAGCTTGACCCACAGCGTGGGCGTGAAGAAGAACAGGCAGCAGATCAACGGGAAGTTGATCAGCCAGTAGATCGCGCCCCACATGTGGACCTTGTACTGGGTGTACGGGTTGGTAGACAGGTCTTTGAAGAGCAGGCTCATCCAGCCGTGCCGGATGTGCACCGCCGTGTGCGCGGAGTGCAGCCGGGCGACGTCGGCACGCAATTGGCGGATCTCGGCGATCAGGGACTCAGTCTCAGTCATGCCACCAGTATCAGCGCCCTCACGCCCATGAGTAAGGTGCTCGGCGGCAACACCGGCAAGGCTGAGCATGTCCACGGAATCAGCTGGTGCGGAAGGCTTGGCCGAGGCTGACTCGTGCTCCGGTGAGGAGGACGGCGTTGCTGTAGATTCTGCCGGCCAGCCCGGCCAGCAGGGGGATCGTGGCGGCTACGAGCACGATCGAGACGACGGTCTCCCAGGCGGGCACGGAGCCCATTGCCAGGCGCATTGGCATCAGCGTGGGCGAGAAGAGGGGGATTAGCGACAGGATTTCGCACAGTCGGCTATCGGGATGGCTGGGCAGGAAGCTGATCCCGAGTAGGTAGCTGGCGATCACCGGGATCAGTACCGGCATGACGACCGAGCTGGCGTCCTCCTGGCGGGAGACCAGGGCACCGGCGGCCGCGAGCGCGAAGGCGTAGAGCACGAACCCCAGCAGGTACCAGACGACCAGCCACGCCACGGTGCCGACCGCGGTGGAGATCGAGATGTGCAGCAGGCCGAGACCCACTGCGAGCGCGACCCCGACGATGCCGAACACCAGCATCTGGGCCAGGCCAACGAGCCCGATGCCGGCCACCTTGCCGGTCATGAGCTGCCAGGGCCGGACGGTCGAGAGCAGTAGCTCGACGACGCGGCTGGATTTCTCTTCTGCAACGCCTTGAGCGACGCGTTGCCCCTGGATCATCAGGGAGATGTAGATCAACACTCCGGTGGCGCTGCCGAGCCCTATGGCGGCGACGTCGTAGTGCTCAGGCGGCGAAAGTACCTGGACCACCACGTCGGCAGCGGTCACCTTCTGGTCCACCGTGGCGGGGTTGCCGCCCAAGGCCCGGATCTGCCGGTCGAGGGTTAGTTGGCGGGCCAGGTTACCCAGTGTCTGCTGCAGGCCTGGATCTAGGCGGTGCTCGACGATCACCCCTAGCCGGCCGTTGTTCTCGATCAGCATCGCGTCAAGCGAGCCAGCAGCGACCTGCGCGCGGCCCGCGGCCTGGCTAGGAAGTATCCGGATGGTCACTCTGTGCCCGAGAGCAGTGGCGGTGGCTTGCAGCGGGGCGGCGAAGCCAGTCTCGCTGCGGGTCATCCCCAGGGTGGTCTCGAAGCCTCCGGATGCAGTAAGGATCGCGACTATCACTATGGCGGCGATGATGACCACGAGGATCAGCGCGGTCACGACCCGGACGGCATTCGAGCGCAGCATCGTAGTGATCTCTCGTGCGGTGATCAGCCGCACCGCTGAGGCAGAAGACAGTGCCGGCTCACTCATGCCGCGTGTCCTTGCTCGGTGATGACGTGGCGGAACAGCTCGGTCAACGACGGTCGGCGTCGGGTGAACTCGCGCACGGGCCCCGTGGCCAGTGCAGTCTTGAGCACGATCTGGTCGTCCGCCTCGTCGGCGAGCGCCAGCACCGTCGGCCGGGCGGGACCGTCGGACTCGGCGACGACGGTGACCCCTGGAATATCCGCCGCCCATCCCACGGGGGCGTCCGGGACGTGGACCAGCAAGTGGCTGGCCGCGCCCTCGCGGAGTTCTGAGACAGTGCCGCAGGTTTGCATCTCGCCGCGGTGCACGATACCGACCCGGTGGCACGGGCATTCGACGAGATCGAGCTGGTGACTGGAGAAGATCACCGGCACACCCTGGCTGGCCTGTTCGGTGAGGACCTTGCTCATCACCTCCACGGCGACCGGATCGAGCCCGGCGAAGGGCTCGTCGAGCACCAGCACCTCAGGGCCGTGCACGAGCGCAGCGGCGAGCTGGACCCGCTGCTGGTTGCCGAGGCTGAGTTTCTGCACCTCGTCCTCACGCCGTGCGGCGACGCCGAGCCGTTCGAGCCACGTTTCTACTGCCGCGGCAGCACGGCGCGGCGGCACGCCATGCAGCCGGGCGAGGTAGGAAAGCTGCTCACCGACCTTCATCTTCGGATACAGCCCGCGTTCCTCTGGCATGTAGCCGATCCGCCGGCGGATGTGCAGGTCGACAGTCCGTCCGTCGATCCGGACCTGCCCGGAATCGGCTGCCAGCACCCCGAGGATGATGCGCATGGTGGTGGTCTTACCAGCCCCGTTACTGCCCACGAACCCGAAGAGCTCACCTGCGCCGACACTGAAGCTCATCTCTCGCAGAGCGACGGTCCTACCGAAGCTTTTGCACAGCAAGTCGATCTCTATGCGGTCGACCGGCACCTCTGGTCTCCTTCCCGTTGCCTGCCTGACCTGCGCGGGTGCGTGCTCACCCAGAGCGTGTCCGACCGAGGTCCTCCACCGCCGAACCGAAGCGCTGACCGCGAGCGCCGCCCACACCCAGCCTGGCGCAGGCAGCCAACCGGAACGCGCCGCCGACGAACCAGCGGCAACCCGCGGCGGGGCCGCCAGCAGCACGGCCGGATGAAACAACGGCGCACATCGCGGGAAGCAGGGAGTGATCGACATCGTGCGGCACACGAACGCGCGCTAGCCCCGCAGCGCGAAGCAGGGTGTGACCAGATCTATTTAGGCCACGGCCGCACAACGAGCGCGATCAAGACGGCCATTAGGACCAGGAACGAAGGCGACGACGCCCGCAGGTGCTCATGGGTGGCGCGGTTCATCGCGCAACTAGGGAAGGCTCGGCTGTGGTGACCTATCGCGCTTCTAGCACGGCCAGATCGCGCACCGCGAACCGGTAGTGCTCGATCTCCTCATCCATCACCACGGCGATGCACTCAGCCACAACGCGATCTTCCTCCGGGTAGCCGGGAGCGGGTGAGCGTTGGCAGGTTCGGCCGAGGTCAGCGTTGGTCAAGCCCGCGAGGATGCGCCGCATAACAGCCATCCGGTCAGCGCGGGCGGCCAGGATCTCGGCGTAGCCGGGCTGCGCGGTCAGGTCAATGCCGAGTGCGGCCGCGTCCGCGGGCGGGTACCAGCTCTGCGGCAGTCCGAGCGGGTGGTAAGGCATCGGCTCGTCCAGCACGGTGCGGCTCGCCCAAGCGTCGGTGATGAACACCAGATGGCGCAGCGTCTGCGCGAACGACCACTCGTCGTTCACCTGCTCGGTCAGCGCCGCCGCGGGCCAGCCGCTCAGCCCGCCCGGCCGCGTCCCCCCAGAGTCGTTCGATGGTGTCCCACATGGCGCGGAAGCCGTCGGCGTCCTGCACCTCGCGGAACTGCACCCGCTCCGGGTGCCGCCGGTCCAGTTCAGCGCTGACGAAGTCGGCCACGTCGACGCCGTTGACGGTGACGTCGCTGAGGTAGCCGGAAATGCTGACGTCGACCAGCCAGCCGTCCCGGATCGTGACGCCGGTCAGGTCACAATCGGTGAACCGGGCGCCTCGCAGGTCCGCGACGTCGAACCGAGCTGCCTGAAACTCGGTGGTGCCGCCGCCGTCGCCTGCACTGAACCGGTGCGGTCCGTACTGCGCTTCCGCCGGGCCATCCGCTGACTCCGGCAGCGGGTCTATCTGATCATTGCCTGCTGTCATGGCTCGCATCGTAGTTCTAATAACGGACAATCAGCTTCCGGAATTTTCCGGCGTCATGCACGTCGTGGTCGGCTGAGACTAACGAGCCAGCCAGTGAGGCGCGAGTAAAATCTCGCACGTGAGCCGCGGCAGCCAAACCAGTCCGGTCGAGCACAGCAGTGACTGAGATAGCCGAGCGCGACTATCGCGCGTATGCGGCAGCGGGGGTAGCCGCACTCCAGCGGTGGTACGTGCCGTGGACCGGCCGGTGGCGAACGACCGGCTGGTGGAACGCTGCAAACGCGCTTACCTCCGTCATCGACTACACCCAGCGGACCGGGGATCGAGCCCACGTTCGAGTAGTCAACCGGACATTCCGCGCAGCCAGGTGCCGACACCGGGATTTCCTCGTCCGCTACTTCGACGACAACGCCTGGTGGGGACTGGCCTGGATCAAGGCCTACGACCTGACCAGCGAGGAGCGTTACCTGGTCGCCGCCAGGCGCATCTTCGACAACCTGGTCACCGCCTGGGACGATACTTGCGCTGGCGGCGTCTGGTGGAATGAGGACAGAAAGTACAAGAACGCGATCACGAACGAGCTGTTCCTGACGCTGGCCGTCTGGCTGCACTTGCGCTCCTCCGGCCGCGAGAGCATCTATCGCAACTGGGCGCTGCGTGAGTGGGACTGGTTCATGGCAAGCGGCATGATCGGGCCGCAAAGCCTTGTCAACGATGGACTCTCACCAGACTGCAAGAACAATGGCAAGCCCACCTACACCTACAACCAGGGTGTGATCCTGGGCGGCCTCGCTGGCCTGTACGAGGTAACCGGTGACGCGGCATACCTGCGGCAGGGTGAGGCCATCGCCGATGCCGCTCTGCGGGAGCTGACCAGCCCGCTCGGAATCCTCATCGAGCCGGGTGAAGCAGGTATGGTGGGTCGCCGCGGGGACGGGAGCCAGTTCAAGGGCATATTCGTCCGTCACCTCTACGACTTCTATTTGCACAGCCGCCGTCCGGCTTATCGCGACTTCATTCTTCGCAACGCGGAGTCCATCTGGGACAACAGCCGCAATGCAAAAAACCAGCTCGGCCTCCGCTGGACCGGACCGTTCGACTCGGCCGACGCGAGCAGGCAGAGCTCAGCTCTTGAGGCCCTCAACGCCGCAGTCGGTCTTATGTCCTAGCGAGGTACTGGCAGGCGGCCTCCAGACGCGCAAGCCATGCGGACGCATCCGCCGAGCCTTCTGCGGTGTCCGACAGCTCGAACAGCCCCTGCACGGTGATAGCGGGCAGCACTTCTGCGAGCCCCGCCGAGGTGCCGTACGCCGCGACCACGTCGGGCCAGCGGGTCGGCTCGACCGAAGACACAAGCAACCAGGCAAGGTCAGCGATGCCCGGAGCGGCCGACACGTCTTCCCAGTCCAGTAGTGCTATCTCGGCCGCCGCGCTGGTGCGCATGTTGGGCAGGGAGGCGTCACCATGCGTCAGCGTCAGTGGTCCAGCGCGGCTGATCTCACTCTCGCTGGCGGCTACGTTTCCGACGAGCTTGCCTGCCAGGTCGCGTACTGCGGGAGTGAGGTCGTGCCTGGTCTTTAGCGTCGGCCAGGTCTGGTCGTAGAGGGACTCCACCAGGTCGACGGCGGCGCCGACAGGACGTAGCCAGGGCCAGCGCACGGGGGCGCGGCCAGACCACCGTGCATGCAGGTCCGCGAGTACGCGCGCTGCCGCGACGGGATCCGCACCGGGATGCCAGGACGACAGGTCCTCCAGCACGAGCAGCGTCCCGTCATCGGTCACCTCTGCCTCGTAGCACGCCGGTACCCGGATGCCAATCTCCGGCGCGATCTCCAGATAGAACCGCACCTCGGACCGGAAAATGTCGAGCGCTGCCGGGATCGAACCCGGCCTGGGCACACCGCGGCGCTTGATGAACTCGGGCACTGCGCGAGGCTACGGTCCCGCCCGCATGTGCGTCGAGCCGTTTATCGGCGCAGAAGGCAAACTGGCCAGCGACCGTGCGATGAGAGCCTGCGGCCCATCTAACTCTGGCCCGTTTGAAGCGGCCGTCTTGCGTCACGTGTCCGGTAAATTTCCCCTGTGCCCGACCGCCAGCAGCCGACCTTCGCGGTCATCGGCGAGGCTCTGCTCGACTTGGCGGCTCCGGGCGATGATGGTGCCAGCACCGCGCGTCCTGGCGGCAGCCCCATGAACGTGGCGATCGGACTGGCCAGGCTCGGGCAGCCGACGGCGTTCGTGGGCAGGATGTCAGACGACCCCATCGGCACTGTGCTGCGTCGTCATCTGGAGCACTCAGGGGTCGACCTGCGGCACGTCGTGAACGCGACGGAGCCGAGCACTATCGCGCTCGTCGAGTTGTCAGGGGGCCACGCGCAGTATCAGTTCTCGCTCCGCGGAGCGGACTTTCAGTGGTCGCCGGCCGAGCTGGCCTTCTTGCCTAACGGCGCGCTTGCTGTGCACTTTGGCTCGCTGGCGTCCTGGCTGCCGCCCGGCGATGCCTCCATCTCGGCGGCGGTCGGCAGGCTGCGACGCGACGGTTCGGTCCTGATCAGCTACGACCCCAACGTCAGACCGATCCTGTTGCCCGACGCCGTCGCGGCACGCGGCGCCGTGGAACGGTCAGTGCGGGCCGCCCACGTGGTCAAGGCCAGCGAGGAGGATCTGCGCTGGCTCTACGGTACGGAATCCGTCGACGGTGTCGCTCGGCGCTGGCTTGACCTCGGCGCGGAGCTCGTCGTTGTCACCGCCGGCCCGGAAGGCGCAACCGCGTGGACGCGACGGCATGCGCCAGCCAGCCGCCCGGCATTTAAGGCGCAGGTCGTCGACACGGTGGGCGCCGGAGACGCGTTCATGAGCGGACTGTTGGACGGGCTTGCCCGACGACGCCTGCTGACGCCGGCGGCCCTGGCAGAGCTCAGCGACCCCGCGACGCTTGCTGCCGTTCTGGATGACGCGTCGCTGATCGCTGGCATCACGGTCAGCCGACCGGGTGCTGACCCGCCGCGCCGCGCGGAGGCTGACGCGCAACGGTGACCAGTGCCGGGTTGCTGCCAGGCTGCAGGCCTTCACCAAGAACCCATTCACCGGCGGTCCGAGAACAGGTCGTCAAGGTCGGCGCTAGTGATCACATGCGACTGCCGCGGGAAGATTCGCTGTATCAAGAAATCGTGGACATCCGGTTCGGGATCGGCGCTGAGGTCGGCAAGGACGAACACTCGGTAGTCGCGGTCATGGGCGTCGCGAACCGTGGACAGCAGTACACCGCTGGTGCTGAGTCCGGCAAGCAACAGGGTGTCGATCCCGTGCTGCCGTAGCTGCTGGTCGAGGTCGGTGGTCGAGAAGGCGCCCACGCGCGTCTTGCGGACGACGATGTCGCCCGCCCTCGGTGCCACTTGCTCGTGTATGGCGGTGACGGGCGAGTCGACGTGAAAGCGCTGACCCATCGCTGCCACCCGCGTTCCCATCATGCTGGTCGCTGGAATAGCTTCAAAGTCCGCCTCCTCAAATGCGACTCGCACGAACCCGACCTGGCCGCCATGATCGCGCACGTAGGTGATGGCGGCAGCGGTGCGGGCGAGCAGCACATCGGCCTCTCTCAGTCGGTCGAGGACACCGCCCTGGTAGTCCATCACGAGCAGCGCCGTGCACTTCGGGTCAATGGCCGGAAGATTGCTGGGCACGAGAATCTCCTTTGCTGGGGCGGGCAGGGCCGGGGCGGGCAGGGCCGGGGCTGGCGGGTTCGGGGCTGGCGGGTTCGGGGCTGGCGGGTTCGGTGTGAACGTAGCGTTCGCCGCGCAGCAGCGATGCGACAGCGGCGACGGCGGCGAGGCCGGTCGCGACGGCGAAGACAACGACGAGGCCGTGATGGAACGGCCCGGAGATCAGGGCCGGGAAGAACGTCCGCCCGGTGAGCACCTGCTGGCTCGCCTGAGGAAGCGTGGTGAGGATCCCGGCCACCGACAGCAGGTGCTGCACCGGATTCACGCCGAGAACCGCCGCGAATAGAGACGACACCGGCGGGAGCGCGCCGATCTGGTGGGCAATGACGTGTGGCACGCCGTGCAGCTCGAGCCCGCGCGTCAGGGTCTGCGGCAGAGTCCCGGCCAGTCCAGCGATCATGAGCGAGAAGAACACGCCGATCGAGAGGGCCGTTCCCGAGTTCTGGTACGTCGACCGCATGCCCGACGCGGCACCGCGGTGCCTGGCTGGCACGCTGCTCATGATCGACGCCGAGTTAGGTGCGGCGAACAGCCCGCCGCCGATCCCGTTCGCGGCGGACAGCAGGGCGAACGCCCAGTAGGAGAAGTCCACTGGCAGCACCATCAGGCCGACGAAGCTGCCGCCGAAGACAACCATTCCCGCCGTGGCGAAGCCGCGAGCGCCGTATCGGTCCGACAGCGCACCTGACACTGGACCGGCGATCAGGAGCCCCGCGGTGAGCGGCAGCAGGAAGATGCCGGCCCACAGTGGCGTGTCACTGTAGTTGTAGCCATGCAGCGGCAGCCAGATCCCTTGCAGCCAGATGATCAGCATGAACTGGAGTCCGCCGCGAGCGATGGCGACAGCCAATCCGGCCACGTTCCCGGCAGTAAATGCACGGATACGGAACAGGCTGAGCTGGAACATGGGCTCGGCGACACGGCTTTCGATCACGGCAAACGCCGCCAGCAGCAGAACGCCACCCACGAGTAGGCCGTAGACCTCCGGGTTGGTCCAGCCCATGGTGTGCCGGCCGTAGGGCTGGATGCCGTTCGTGAGCGCGATCAGGACGCCGCCGAGGCCGACCGCAAACGTGATGTTGCCCCACCAGTCGATGCGGCCGCGGTGCCGCTCGCCGTTGTCGCGCAGTTTGCGGTAGGCCCAGACGGTGCCGAAGACGCCGACGGGTACGTTGACCCAGAAGACAGCGCGCCAGTCCAGCGCGGCGAGGATGCCTCCGGCTACCAGGCCGATGAACTGGCCAGCGATGGCGGCGACCTGGTTGATGCCGAGGGCGAAGCCGCGCTGATTGGCCGGGAACGCGTCGGTCAGGATCGCGGCGGAGTTGGCAGTGAGCATGGATCCGCCGATGGCCTGGAGGACCCGCCAGCCGATGAGCCAGAGCGCTCCGTGGCCGCCATTGAACGGGTCGAATGACAGCAGGATCGAGGCGGCGGTGAAGACGGCGAAGCCCGCGTTGTAGATCCTGACCCGGCCGAACATGTCGCCAAGCCGGCCGAGGGTAACGACGAGGACAGCCTGGACGAGCCGATACCCCATGATCATCCACAGCAGATAGCTGATGTTGCCAGGGCCAAGCGGATCCAGGTGGATGCCACGGAAGATCGCCGGCAGCGCGATGATCACGATCGAGCCGTCGAGCGCCGACATGAAGACGGCGGCGGTCGTATTCGACAGCGCCACCCACCGGTAGCGCTCCTCGGGCGTCCGGCCCCCTGGGTGGGCGTTGAGGGCGCGAACCATCAGACCGTCTGCGCCAGTCGCTCGATCAGCGGTGCGGCGGCCATCAGCTGCTCGAGCTCTGCTGGCGTAAAGGCGGCGGCCAGGGCGCCCGCCAGGCGCTCGGTGCTAGCGTTGCGCCGGTTGCGCAGGACTTCCCGGCCGGCTTCGGTGACGGAGATGACCGCGCGCCGACCATCGGTCGGGTCAGCCTGGCGATGAACCAGACCGCGAGCCTCCAGCGCGCCCAGCGTCGCCCCCATGGACTGCGGGCTGATCTGCTCTAGCCGGGCCAGCGCGCCGCCGGTGGTGGGGCCACCGCGGTCGAGCCTGGCCAACGCCGAGCTCTCGGGCATCGTCAGCTCGCCTTCGGCCTTGAGCTGCCGCAGTCGCCGGAAGAGCAGCCCCATGCCGACGCGGAGCGCCCCGGCCACCTCGATGACGTCGAGTTCCTGGCTCATACCGTAAGGCTAGACTAATAAGTTTAACCTTACTAATTTGGGTCGCCCTCAAGTCCGAGCACGGCTCAGCACCTAGTCGTCAGGAAGCGTCAGTAGTATCGGCGCCGGGACGGCCGACAAAGGCGCAGGCCGACAGGGACAGGGGTGCGCATGAGACTGCTGGTCACCGGCGGGGCGGGTTACATCGGCAGCGTTGTCGCAGCGCAGCTGATCGCGGCAGGCCACGAGGTCACAGTGCTTGACGACCTGTCGACGGGGCACGCCGACGCGGTGCCGGCAGGAGCTACGTTCGTGCACGGCGACCTGCGGACCAGCGTCGGCAAGGCGCTAGCTGGCGGGATAGACGCGGTCGTGCATTTCGCGGCCAAATCCCTCGTCGGAGAGTCCGTGGCCAACCCGGGCCTGTACTGGAGCAGTAACCTCGGCGGCAGCCTGGCGCTGCTCGAGGCGATGCGCGCGGCGGACGTCAGGACCATCGTTTTCTCGTCGACGGCGGCCACCTACGGCGAGCCGGACAGCGTGCCCGTCGAAGAGACAGCGCCAACTAGGCCGACGAACCCGTACGGCGCGTCCAAGCTCGCGGTCGATACTGCGCTGGCTGAGTACGCCCGGATGCACGGGTTCGGCGCGGTCAGCTTGCGCTACTTCAATGTGGCGGGCGCGTGCCGGGATGAGGCCGGGACCTGGCTGGGCGAACGGCACACCGTCGAGACGCACCTGATCCCGAACATCTTGCGGATCGCCAGGGACCACGCCGGGCTGGTCAGCATCTTCGGCGACGACTACCCAACGACTGATGGAAGCTGCGTGCGCGACTACATCCATGTCAGCGATCTGGCCGACGCGCACCTGCTCGCGCTCGACGTGTGCAAGCCGGGACAGCACACCATCTACAACCTCGGCTGCGGCACCGGATACTCCAACTTCCAGGTGCTGGCGGCGTGCCGCGACGTGACCGGGCTGGCAATCCCGGCCAAGGTCACGGAGCGTCGGCCGGGCGACCCTGCCGTGCTTATCGCCTCGTCAGAGCTCATCGGCAGAGAGCTTGGCTGGCGGCCCGAACGCAGCCTGCACCACATGGTCGCCGACGCGTGGGCGTGCGGCTACCGCTGAAGCCACCGCTGAGGCTGGCTCGCTGGCCCAGAAGGCTCAACGTTTGGGCCAGACCCAGCGTGGCCCGTCGAGCGGGTCTGAGTAACGGATCCTTGTCTCGCCGAACTCCTTGACCAGCTCGATCGCGGTCAGCTCGGTCGCGGCGCTGGCGGCCGCGCGAGCGACCGCGTCAATCAAGGGCGCCGCATGGGAGACGGCGATGACCTGAGTCCTGGCGGCCGCCTCGCTGATTAGCGTCCCGAGCGGCGGTAGCAGGTCAGGATGCAGGCTTGTCTCTGGCTCGTTCAGCACTAGCAGGCTGGCCGGACGCGGGCTCAGGAGCGCGGCGATCCACAGCAGATAGCGCAACGTGCCGTCCGACAGCTCGGCCGCTTCAAGCGGGCGAAGCAGCCCGTGCTGGTGCAGCTGAAGCGACAGCCGGGCGTCGTCGGCGGCAGCGATCGTCAGGGTGCTGCCAGGAAACGCGGCATCTACCGCGGCCTCGAGCGCGGCGGCGTCACCGATCTCCCGGATCGTCTGGAGCGCGGCTGCCAGGTCGGATCCGTCGTGACTCAGTACCGGCGTACGAGTGCCGACCTGGCCGGCGCGGGCCGGCGAGGCCGCGTCGGTGCGGAAGTGGTCGTAAAACCGCCAGGACCGGATCCGGTCACGGAGGCTGACAAGCTCCGGCGCACGCTGCGGGTCTGCGAACTCGCTGAGCATGCTGTCGTACTCCCTGATCGGGAACGGGGTCGACCACGCTCCGCCGTCGTCCCGGACGCGGACGAATCCGCCGAGCCGGTCGCAGAGCACCGTCGACGGACGCAGGATCGGGCCGCTCCAGACGGATTCCCGCTTGATCACCGGATCGCGCGCGAACGCTGTCGCCCGCTCCTGCGGCAAGCCCAGGTCGATGGCGTAGCCGAAATCGTCCTCGCCGAAGCCGAGTCGAAGCGCGAGGCTATGGCGCCGGCTGGCTGTGCCTTGTACGGGGTACAGACCCTCCCGGACAGCGCGGCCGATCTGCTCTGGGCCGGCCCACAGCGTCGACGGCAGGCCGCCCTCGCGGGCAAGGGCCGCGACCATCCCATTGCGGGCGCCGTCCGCGAGGAGCCGCAGCGATCGGTACAAGCTCGACTTCCCGCTGCCGTTCGCGCCGGTAACCACGTTCAGGCTGGTCAGTGGTAGCACAAGCTGCCGCAGTGACCGGTAGTTCTCGATCGCCAGCGTGCGCAGCACGCGCTCGACACTACTCAGCGCGCTGGCCCGGTTCATCCCCAACGCCCGCGCCTGATCGTGATCAAGCGAGTTATCCGGTTGCCTCACCTGCCCGGTGTTCCTAGCATCAGGCCGGTGTACGAGCGCCCCGCCGACCTCTCCGACGCCGAGATAGCAGATGCGCTGCACGAGCACTGGCGGCTCGACGTGGCCGAGGTGCGCTACGCCGCCGTGGGCTATGGCGGCTACCACTGGACAGTGCTCGACACGGCGGGCGACAGATGGTTCGCGACCGCCAGCCGACTGACCGACTTGGCGGACGTGGCTGACCTGCGCGCGACGATGGGCGCGGCCAGGGACCTGGCAGACGCCGGACTGGACTTCGTCGTGGCCCCGGCACGCGCGCGCACTGGCGAGGTCGTGATCCCCGTCGGCTCGGGCTACGCGATCAGCGTGTTCCGGTTCGCCGATGGCACCCCGCTCCGCTGGAACGACGACCTGGGCGCTGCCGACCGGCTGGCCGTGGTCGACATGCTGGCGGCCCTTCATACCGCACGCCTGCCAGCCGACTCCGTCCCCATCCGTGACCTGAACCCGCGCAGCCGCAGTCAGCTAGAGATTTCACTACGGGAACGGGGCCGTCCCTGGCGCGGTGGTCCCTACGCCGAGGCCGCTCGCGCGCTTGTATCTGAGCATGCGGACGGCCTGACGGCAGCCCTCGCGGCCTTCGATCGGCTCGCCGCAGCGGTGGCAGCGTCCAGTTCGCTGGTGCTCACCCATGGCGAGCCGCACACCGGCAACCTCATCCGGCGCGGGGCTAGCTACCTGCTGATCGACTGGGACACAGCCGGCCTCGCCATGCCTGAGCGTGACCTGTGGTGGATCTTGTCGGACTCTGGCGCCGAAGCTGCCCGTTACGCCGAGCTGACCGGGCACGAGGTCAGCCAGCGGGCCGTGGCCCTATACCGGCTGCGCTGGGATCTGGACGACGCCGGCCTCCTGCTGGCCGACTTCAGATCCCCGCACGCGCAGGACAAGGACACAGAGGTGGGCTGGGCGGGGCTCGCCGATGCGGTGCAGCGCCTGGCCACAGTGAACGTCGGCGAGGTGAACTGAGCCCTGAGCACCTGCGCGGTCGACGGGAACTTGATTGGGGCAGCGCCCGAAAAGTTCTTGCAAAGGCCGGCGGAAGCAGTCGCCGCGATATGGCATTCTGACCGCCATGACCACAGGTGATGTCGCAGGACGGCTTGGCGCCCAGGCTCGCGTCGCGGTCACGAAGGTGCCCGAGATCACAGCCTGGTTCTGGATCGCGAAGGTGGCGTCGACCGGCATGGGCGAGGCGACTTCTGACTGGCTGTACGCGAGGTACGGAACGCTCCCGACCGCCGCGGTGGGCGCCATCCTGCTGGTCGGTGCGCTGGCGCTCCAGTTCCGCTCGCGCCAGTACAACACCTGGATCTACTGGCTGGCCGTAGTGGCGGTCAGTGTCACCGGGACCATGGCGGCCGACGGCCTGCACGTGAAGATCGGGTTGAAGTACACGGACACCACCATCTTGTTCGCGGTGATTCTGGCCGCGATCTTCATCGTGTGGTACCGAACCGAGGGCACGCTGTCGATCCACAGCATTACCAGCTTCCGGCGCGAGGCCTTCTACTGGGCGACGGTGCTGGCAACGTTCGCGCTCGGTACCGCGCTCGGCGACCTGACCGCGTACACGATGAAGATCGGCTTCTTCTCCTCGGCGCTGGTGTTTCTCGTGCTGATAGCGATCCCGGCCGTGGCGTACCGGTGGTTCGGGATGAACTCGGTGCTCGCCTTCTGGTTTGCCTACACGATCACCAGGCCACTCGGTGCCTCGATCGCGGACTGGCTCGGCGTACCTGCCAGGGTGGGCGGCCTGGACTGGGGCAGGGGCAACGTCGCGCTGATCCTGAGCATCCCGATCCTGATCGCCGTTGTGTACATGGGGGTAACCCACGTCGACGTAGCGCGGCGAAGCCAGGCAGTCGGCAGCAAGCCGGCCAAGGCGCGGCACCGGGCCGTCTGACGCTGCCAACCGCGGTCGTAGCTACCCGAGCCGGTAGCGGAGCACGTCGCTGACGGCTCGGTATCCGAGCCGCCGGTAGACCGAGTTGGCGACTGAGTTGTCCACGTTGGCAGTGAGCACGCAACGCAGACCCTGCGCGAGCACACTGGCGGACAGCGCAGCGACGCCCGCGCTCGCGTAGCCGCGCGCCCGGTATTCGGGCGGGGTGCTCACGGCCTGGATCCGCGATACCCCGGCCACAACCTCGGTCCGCGCCGCCATGGACACCGGGCCGCCGTCAACCCAGATCCAGACGTCGCCGGCGGCTAGCCGTCGCGTGACGAAAATCGCCGCCGGATCAGAATCGGCCCAGTCCGCGCCCGCCTCGAAGCCCGGAAGCCACGACAGGAGCAGCTCCCGGTTGGCGTCGGCCGCCGGGCGCAGCCTGCCGTCGACGCCAGCCGGGAACCGCAGGTCCCGGACTTCATAGATGCGCTCCGTCGATGTCAGGGTGGCAGCGACCTGGCGTCGCTCGGCCCAGACCTCGGCGAAGCGGGAAGCGGTTCCAGCCGGGCCGAACACGCCGGGCAGCGCGGCACCGTCAATATCGACAGTGCCCGCCTCGACAGCCTCGGCGATGAAAGCGACAAGTTCCGCGGGCATCGGCGCCAGGGCCAGCGGCCCGTCCGCCGGCTGCTGCACCGCAACTCCGGCCGGGAGCCCGTCAAGCAGCCCGATCCAGTACCGTCCGGGCTCGCCATAGCGGATCGCGTCTGCCAGCCTGGTGCCGACCGCGTTATACCCGACTGGGTCGCTAGCCAGCAGGTCACCGGCCTGGCCGATCACAAGTCGCGGATCAGCGCTGGCAAGGACTGCGATGCTCATCGAACGCCGGACCTCCGCCCCGGACCGAACCTGCCCGCTTGTAGTACATCGGCCCGGATAATCCAGCCAATGCCTAGCTCACGGTCTAATAGATTATCTGCTTTTCGCACGAGACTAATCTAAAGGGCGCGCCACGTCATATTCCTGAGCCGACATGAAAGGCGCACAGCGGCGTTACCTGCGCGTACAGGCTGATGACGCACTTGGAATTCCCCTTCGTATGGCGGTATGCACTACAGCTTGTTTCCCAGCTTCTGATATTGTCAGCACATCAATAGGCGCGGAATAACGGGGAATTCGGTGCTTGCTCAGGCGGTTTATTGCTATAGCCATTAAATATCGCCAAACTCGTCAGCTGCAGCACAAGCCACCCTGGGCAGGTCAAAAGGGCAAGCGGGGGATAAGGCTGTGCTCCGGAGTGCGACATGAGCCGGGCGCCTGCGCACGCAGGGCGGCTCCGGGCATCGGAACAGTGCGTGTTCGCGCTGATGTTTGCGCTTATGGCCGGGTTCGTCGTGATCATCACCATGTCCGCCGCCAGATCATCCCACGATTCCCTTGTTGGCGGGCCTGCCACCGCCGCGGGCTCCCGGACGGTCCCTGCCGGGGTTGGTGGCGCCCTCCAGGAAGCCGGCGGGTCTACTAGCGGAGATACGCCAATCGGACCGGGGTCGCCTCGCCTCAATACCTTGCTTGCGGCGGCCCTCCGCACCGTGCTGAGCACGCATCCAGGCCGGCTCGCGGTGGGCGTGATCGACGAGACCACCGGCCAGGAGGCGCTCTACCACGCGAATCAGCCTCTCAGCTCCGCGAGCATCGTGACCGCGGACATCCTGGCCGCGCTGCTGGTCCGGCACGAGCATCCCGGCTCGCTCATGACTAGCAAGCAAGCGGAGCTCGCCACCGCGATGATGGAAAAGGGCAGCGACACGGCCGCGACGAGCCTGTGGCGAGCCATTGGGGACGGGAACGGGCTCGCATCGGCCAATCGCCTGCTCAAGCTCGGCCACACCGTGCCAGGCGTGGGCGACCGGTGGTACCTGACGCGGACGACGGCGGCCGATCAGCTTCAGTTGCTCGCCGATCTGACGTCGGCGCAGTCGCGCCTGACCGCGTCCGCCCGTGCCTACGTGCTGGAACTGATGAGCAGCCACGCGGCACTGCCGCGCTGGGGCGTGTCGGCGGCGGCCACGAACGTTGCGGGTAACGCGGTGCTGGGCGGCTGGCTAGCAAACCGTAATCCGTGGACCGTCAACAGCATCGGCATCGTGCTGCACGGCCGCCACCTGCTGCTCGTCGCCGTGCTGTCGACCAACAGTTCAAGCCAGGCGGCCGGGATCTCGCTAGCCTCCGCCGCAGCCGTCGCCGCCGTGGACGTGATGACGAGCACCGGGAGCGGGCACTGACTGCTCAGCTTGGCGGCTCAGCTTGGCGGCTCAGCTTGACTGGGGAGCCGCGTCGCCGCCCAGTACGTGCACCTCTGTGTTGATGGCGTCGACGAGGCTGTCGGTCGCTGCGAACAACCCGGCTGTTTCGCCGTCAGGCGGCGCCGCCGCTACGGGCGCTTGGCCGGCCCGGATGGAGTCGTCGGCCCGGCTGGGGTCGTCGGCGGATCCCGGCCAGATCGCCTGCTGCTGCGCTCGCAGCGGCGGAAGACGGCCGGCAAATATCGGCTGCATCCCTGCGGCCGGCTGCGTTGCGATCGGCTGCGTTCCGTCTATTCCGGTCCCGGCTGATCGCAGCGCCGTCGCGATCTGGTCCGTGGCACGCGCCACGCCGGTCGCGAGCTCGTCAAGGTGCGGCTGGAGCGCGGCGTCGCGCGACCTGTCCCGGCTAGCATGATGGGCGGCCACTGCGGCGCCTAGCGTCAGCAGGGCCTGCGCGATCCGGTGGCCAGCCGATTCGAGCCCCCTGGCAGTCCCGGCGCTCATCGGCGGGTGGTCAGGCTCGCCAGCCAGGCGATCCGCGGAGGCCTCCGCGTCGATCCGGGCCCGGCGCGCAGCCAGCTGGAGCGAGCCGAGCTTGGTCCCTTCCGCGCCGGCGGACCTGGTGTATGCGCGTAGCAGAGCGCGCGCGTAGGTCCCTTGAGCGGTGATAAGCCGAGCGAACTTCTCTGCCGCTGATGTGCCCTCCCAGGTGGGCCACAGCAGGTAGGCAATGATCGCGAGCCCCGTGCCGACGCCCGTGCCGATGAGCCGCGCAATGGCCGTCGGGTCTGGCGGCAGGCCAAGAAGCGCGAGCAGCACGACGAGGAAGTCGGTCAGGAACACGGCGTACAGCAGGTAGTTGACGGTGAAGACCGCGTACGCGGCTACGAGCGACACGGCGATCACGCACAGCAGGGCTGAGAGGCTGACGTTGACCAGCAGGACTGTCGCGACGCCGAGCCCGGCGCCGACCACGGTCCCGGCGGCGCGCTGGAGTCCGCGGTAGAGGGTTGAGCTGTAGTCAGGCCGCAGCACAATGAAGACGGTCAGCACGATCCAGTAGCCGTGGCTCAGGCCCGAGCCCTGGGCGATCACTTCGGCCAGGGCCGACACGACCGCGAGCCGGAGCGCGTGGCGGCCGGCCTCTGACGACGTGCCGAGGCTGGCGCGCACGGTCAGCCATGCGTCCCGGTTCCACGACCGCCGGATCGGCTTCGGTCTGTCGCGGCGCCGCGGACCTGGCTCCGCCGCATTGAGCCGTTCGGCGATCTGGTACGCGCTACGGAGCTGACCGAGCAGCGCCTCCCCGGCCCACCGCCAGCCGGAGCTGCCCTTGGCGGACATGCGTTCGAGCGCTCGCCTGCCAGCGGCCAGGTGCTCCGCGCGCTCGCCTGCGCGGCCGCCGAGCCCCGCTGCGAGCTCGCGCAGGACGTGGGCGGCCCCGTCGAGCAGGCCGCTCACGCCAGGTCCGCGGGTGGCGCCGTCCCCGCCAGGCGACAGCGCCGTCAGGGTCGCGCGGATCCGCTCGGCTTCCTCCGCCAGTTCGAGCATGTCCCGGCGCGCCGCTGTCCGCATGACCGGATTAGGGTCACCCAGCACATAGCTGGCCGTCAGCTGGCTCGGACTCGGCGGACCCTGTCGCCCGGCAGCGACGTCCGCCGCGTAGCCGCCCAGCTCGGCGTAGGAGCTAGCCAGCGCCGTCCGCTCGGCGCTGCCGCGATTCACCGTCCAGGACGTGACCACGAGCAAGCACTGCCACAGTCCGCCCGCGAGCACCAGGCCGGCCCGCGTCGCCGCGGCACCAGGTGCGAGCGGCAAGGCGCTGGCGATGAGCAACGCGAGCGGCCACTGGAGCGTCGCCGCGAGGACCGCCGGGCCGAGGGAGGCCAGCACGCCAGTCAGATAAGCCCACGCGAATACGATCGGGACCAGGAGCCACGGCAGGCTGGCGGCGGTCGTCGCGCCGACGAAAGTGGAGAACGCCATACCTAGGGCGGCGCAGAGCACGGCGAGCACCCGCGTCTGGCTCACGCCGCGAAACGACACGAATCCGGCCGGAAGAGCTCCCAGGGCGGCGTAGCTGCCATACGCGATCTTGCCGGTCGCAACGCCGATGATCAGCGGAGTTAGGACACCTATCGTGGTGCGTACGGATTGGCCGAGCGCCAGGTCGCGCCAGCGGAACGCCCCGAAGTCGAGCCAGCCGGACTGCGTCAGCTCAGCTGCCAGGAATACCCGCCCGGCCCGCAGGTCAGACAGGAACCGGCGGCAGGCCCGCCGGGCGGATGGGCCCGCCTGCGTCAGCGGTCTCCGGGGCAGTTGACTCGCCCGCTGATCAGGCCGACCGGACCGGCCAGTAGGCGGGCTGCCACATCAGCGCCTGGACATAGCCCGGCAGGTCATCAGGGACGGTCTCGGTGGCGACGCCGTCAGCGACGGCAGCCTCAGCCACCGCGACGGCGACCGCGAGTGACGTGTCGCGCAGCGCCGCTACCTCGGGAAGCAGCGGGGCACTATCCGCGCCGGTGTCGACAAGGCTGGCCACTGCGTGCGCGGCGGCGCTCAGCATGCTGTCGGTGATCTTGTTAGCGCGTACGGCGATAGCGCCAAGGCCGAGGCCCGGGAAGACCAGCGCATTGTTCGCCTGGCCGACGACGTAGGTCGTGCCGCGATACTCGACGGGCGGAAACGGGCTGCCGGAGGCTACCAGGGCTCTGCCGCCGGTCCACTCGACCAGGTCGGCGGGCCTGGCCTCGGCCAGTTCGGTGGGATTGGACATCGGCATGATGACGGGCCGGTCGGAATGTGCGGCCATGTCCTTGACGATGGTCTCGGTGAACGCGCCGCCGCGGGCGGACGTGCCGATCAGCACCGTCGGGTGAACGCGCCGCACCACCTCTGCCAGCGTGATGCCGCCCAGTGTCTCGTCTCGCTGCCAGTCCGCCACTTCGGCGCTGTCGCGGCCGTACTTGCGCTGTCCGTCGGACACTCCGGCTGCGTCGGACACGATCAGGCCGAATCGATCCACGGCCCAGAACCTCGAGCGTGCTTCGGCTGGCGATAGGCCGCATTCGACCAGTCCAGCCGCCAGCTGGTCGGCAATCCCGGTGCCAGCCGAGCCCGCGCCGAAGATCACGATGCGGTGATCTGGCAACTCGATTCCTGTGGCCTTGACGGCCGCGAGCACGGCGGCCAGGTTGACGGCGCCCGTTCCCTGCACATCGTCATTGAAGCTCGGCAGCACGTCCCGGTACCGGGTGAGCAGGCGGCGCGCATTGGCCGTCGCTATGTCTTCCCAGTGCAGCAAGGCTCGGGGGAAGAGCTTCCTGACGGCGGTGACAAACGCCTCTAGAAACGCGTCATACTCGGCCGGGGGCACCCGCGGGTGCCGGTTGCCGATGTACATGGGGTCATCGAGCAGGCTCTGGCGGTCGGTACCCACGTCCAGCATCACGGGTATCGTTCGGCCTGGGTCGATGCCGGCGGCTGCGGTGTAGACGACGAGCTTGCCGACCGCGATGCTCATGCCGCCGACGCCCCAGTCACCGATGCCCAGGATCGCGCCAGCGTCGGTGGCGACGATCAGGTCTACGTCTGCGCCACTCAGGCCGTACGCCTCGAGCGACCGCTCGATCAGCTCGGGCTGGTCGACCGAAAGGTACACGCCGCGCGGGCGCCGGTACTCGTGGCTGTAGTTCTCGATCGCCTGGCCGACGGTCGGAGTGTAGATGACTGGCAGCATCTCGCTCAGGTGATCAGTTACCACTCGGTAGTAGAGGACCTCATTGCGATCGTGCAGCTCGTTCAGCAGCACGTTGCGGGCCAGGTTGGATGTCTGCCGCCGGAACTGGGCGTAGATCCGGCCAGCCTGCTGATCGAGCGTCAGATGACCGGCGGGAATAAGCCCGATCAGGTCCAGGTCCGCGCGCTCGGCATCGCTGAAGGCAGTGCCCTTGTTGATCCTCGGATCAGCCAGAACTTGGCGTCCGCGCAGCGTTGTACGCCAGACGGGAGTCCGCCAGACACCCTCCTGCTCGACCCAGCACATTCGCACCCGGTGAGGTCCTTTCGGCCATGCCTGCCTCCCATCATTGGGCAGGCGTCGCGTCGCAGCCATAGTGCCAGGACGGCGGCCGCAGTGCATGGCCTGGTCCAGTCAGCCCGGCTGCTCGGCGTCCAGTTCGTCGCCAGACCATAGCGCCCGGACCGTGTCGATGGTGTCGGCCTCAGCCGGGTGCTTGTCCGGCCGGTATCGCAGGACCCTGGCAAACCTGAGGGTCACCCCGCCTGGGTACCTTGTGCTCGCCTGAACTCCGTCGAACGCGACCTCAATCACGAGCTCGGGCCTGACGCGCACGACCCCGCGGCGGGGCTCGGCACCGTCCGTTCGGGGCGGGTCGGCGAGTTCGAGCAGGCGACCTGTCTGCCAGCTCAGCAGAGCGTCGGTCAGTCCCTTGAAGGTCTTGCCGAGCATGACCGGGCGGCCGGTCGCCGGATCGCGGGCGCCGAGATGCAGGTTGGAGAGCCAGCCCTGGCGCCTGCCATGGCCCCACTCCGCTCCGAGCACGAGCAGATCCAGTGTGTGCCGCGGCTTGACCTTGATCCACTCACTGCCCCTGCGGCCAGCGCCGTAGGGTGCATTCAGCGACTTGACCACCACGCCCTCGTGGCCGCGATGAAGGGCTGCCGCGAAGAACTGCTCAGCATCGCCCAGCTCGGCCGTGACGAGCCTGGGGATGACAAGGTCGGCCGGAGCCACCGCGGCCAGTCGGCTGAACCGCACGTGCGCGGGCGCGTCGATGAGGTCGGTCCCATCCAGGTGGAGCACATCGAACAGAAACAGCGACAGCGGTACTTGTGCTGCCTCGCCGCCCGGTCCCGCCTGGCTGGCGGCTCGCGCAGATGTGACCTGAAACGGGTGCGGCCGCCCGTCGGGCCGCAGCGCCACCGCTTCCCCGTCCAGCACGGCGTCGGTGACCGCCAGCGCCATAGCAGCCTGAGCGATCTCCGGCACCCTGTGAGTGATGTCGTCGAGTGTCCGGGAGAACACGCGAGCCCCATCGGCGTTGCGATGCACTTGCACCCGGATCCCGTCCACTTTCCACTCGACCGCGCCTGGTGAGATCCGGTCCATGGCCGCGGCCATAGTCGGCGCAGCAGCGGCGAGCATGGGCCGGATCGGACGTCCGACCTGAAGCGTGACCGCACGCAAGGCGGCGGTTGCGGCGTCCGGATCGCTTGCGGCGCCGAGCGCGGCTGCGGCCGCTGCCGGCAGCGAGCCGCTGAGCTGGTGGGCGCGGCGGACGTCGGCGCCTGGCACCCCGGCGGCCCGAGCGATGGCGTCGGTCATGACCCCGTCGAGTGCGCCCTGGCGTAGGTCGCCGGCCAGCAACCGAACGAGGAACTCGCGTTCGGTCTCGGTCGCCCGGCTCAGCAGACGCGCTAGCAGCCGCCGGCGCTCGGCCTGCGAGCCCTGGCCGGCCAGGGCGCCGATCTCGCCCAGGGCCTGGTCGGTCTCGGCGAGGGTCAGCTGCGGCACATGGGGCGGCTGGTCGAGCGCGGCGGAACCAACCCCGGCGGCGGGACCGTACCCGCCCATCAGGTCGGTCAGGGCGGCGTAGCCGACGCCGATCTGGCGCTGCGTTAGGTCACCGGACAGGAACGAGACGGCTACCGCGATCTCGGCCGACGGGACGTCCCGCAGGAGCACGGCGATCGCGTCGATCTTGGCGAGGCGCCCCGGTCTCGCGGCAACAGCCGCGGACGTCCGCACCACGCTGTCAAGCAGCATCGAGTTACAGCCAGCCTTTCCGCTGAGCGATCTCGTCGGCATCAGCGGCTTCTGCCACCACCTCAATGTCGCTTTCGAGCTCCAGCAGCGCGACGAGCGCCAGGCGGACCATAGTCTGATCCTCGGCAATCATGATCCGCACCGTCACCCGCCTATTGTCCCGCTCGACGGGCCAGCTCGCCGCCCAGGCCGCGGACCCGCCACCTGGAACCAGCGACGGCCATAGAGCGGATGGCCGAGCAGCTTGAACGCGGCTGAACGACGGCGAACACGATCAGTCCGCTCACCACGACGCGGCGGGCCAACGTCCAGGAGCGCCCGTCTGCTTCCTCGGCAGCCAGGACGGCCTGGTCCGGGTTCATCTCCTCAGGCTAGGCAGCCCGAGGCGGCACCGTCACATAACGCCAATCCGGGTCTGGCCATGACCGATGTCATGGCCAGACCGAGACTCCGGGCCGTCAGCCGGCCACGCCCGGTCGGCCAGCGTCAGACGATCTGAGAGTGCCCGTTCATATCGGGGTCTGGCGGCGTGCCGTCCTCGGTCACCGGGACAGACGTGAACTCGGCTGGGCGCTCCCTAAGCCGGATGGCTGCGGCGACGCCTGCGCCGGCGGCCCCCATCAGCAGCGCAATCCCGGCGATCATCGCACCGCGGCGGCGCGGCTTCTTTCGTGGCGGCGCGTCGATCTTGCGCGCGGCATTGCTGAGCGCGCCGGCGACCATGGGGGCGATGACGTCGCTGATGGCGCGCGCCGACTGCTCGAGCTGCGGCGCAGCCCAGGCCCTGGCGGCGTCGACCTTTGGCGTCGCCCAAGCAACGGCGCCGTCGCTGGCAGTCTTGGCCAGCGGGCCAGCCTGCTGCGCGGCGGCCTGCGCCTGCAGCGCTGCCTGCTGCGCCGCGATCTGCGCCTGCTGGGCTGCCTGCTGCGCGGCAAGCTGCGCCTTGGACCCGAGCTGGCCAGCGTTAGCCCGGAACTTGCCGCTGGCGTTAATAGGTTGTTTCCTGGTCAAGACAGACACGAAGACCTCCTGGTGTTCTCCCAGCTTTGACACCTTCCCAGCAAACGTGGAGCCAATCACGAGCACAGAGCCACCTCAGCAGGCAAGGATTGCTAGGCGCGGCACCGGTCCGTAACTCCGTGGTTCGTAGCCAGGGAGCCTGACCAGAGCGCGTGACCAGAGCACGATGAGGTCATGGGAGGATTCGGTTATGACCAACACGCTGACCGCAACGCTGCGGACTAGCCGGGGGCCAGTAGTCGTCCGGCTCTTTCCAGATCAAGCGCCGAAGACCGTCCGCAACTTCGTCGAGCTCGCCGAAGGCAGCCGGGAATGGACAGACCCGGCGTCGGGCAAGGCAAGCAAGGCGAGGCTCTACGACGGCACGATCTTCCACAGGGTCATTCCCGACTTCATGATTCAGGGCGGCGACCCGCTCGGGACCGGCACTGGCGGCCCTGGCTACAAGTTCGCCGACGAGTTCCACCCGGACCTGGCGTTCGACCGGCCGTATCTGCTGGCGATGGCGAACGCGGGCCCCGGCACCAACGGCTCACAGTTCTTCATCACCACGGGGCCGACGCCATGGCTGAGCAACAAGCACACCATCTTCGGCGAGGTCATTGACGGCGCCAGCGTCGTCGATGAGATCAGCCGGGTGCAGACCAGCCGGGGTGACCGCCCTGTCACCGACGTGGTGCTGGAGTCCGTCGAGATCGGGCGCGACGACAGCGAGTAGAGCGGTCCCGTTATATGGCGATACCCCCCGAGCAAGATCAGGACCAGAGCCAGGCTCCGCCGCCCGTGTGCTATCGGCATCCGGGCCGGCCGACGTACGTGTCCTGCGTGCGCTGCGGCCGCCCGGCATGCCCCGACTGCCTGCGTCCGGCATCCGTCGGTCATCAGTGCATCGACTGCATCAAGGGCCAGAACCGTGATGTACGGCAGGCTACTGGCCGCTTCGGCGGCCAGATCACGGCCAAAGCCAGGGTCACGTGGACGCTCATCGGCATCAACGTGCTCCTGTACCTGGTCCAGCTGGCCCATTCGAGCCTGGCGAGCGACTGGTGGATGCTCGGCGCTGCGAGGAACCCTGACGGGCAGCTGGTCGGCGTAGCCTTCGGCCAGTACTACCGGCTGATCACTTCCGCCTTCTTGCCCGGAACCGGCAACCTCGGGATCCTGGACATCGCCTTCAACATGTGGGCGCTCCTAGTTGTGGGGCCGGCACTGGAACGGGTCCTCGGCTGGGCGCGGTACCTGACCGTTTACCTGGCCAGCGCGCTCGGCGGCGGAGTGCTCTACTACCTGCTGGCGGCGCCCAATGCGCCCGCGCTTGGCGCGTCTGGGGCGATTTTCGGGCTCTTCGGGGCCTGGTTCGTCCTGTCGAGGCGCCTTGGACTCGACTCACGGCAGGTTGTCCTGCTGATCGTGCTTAATCTTGGGATCAGCTTCGCGGTGCCGTTCATCGCCTGGCAAGACCATGTCGGAGGCCTGATAGTCGGGGCCGCGCTGACGGCCGCGTACGCATACGCGCCGCGGCGGAACCGGACGCTGATCCAGATTGCCGCCACTGTCGGCATCCTGGCGCTGATCATCGCCGGCGTCGTCGTGCGGGACTACCAGCTAGTGGGCGCGGTCAAGCTCTGAGCCGACAGGAGCCGGGACACGGTCATCGCCACCTGGTCGCCAGGCCCAGGCCGCCGATCACGAAGACGAAGCCCACCACGAGGTTCCAGGCCTTGATCGCGCCGATCGGATACGACTGCTGGCTGACGTAGAAGACGACGATCCAGATCAGGCCGAATATGAGGCTGCCGAGCATCGTCGGCATCAGCCAGGGCGGGCTCACTTTGGCCTTGGCCGGCCTGGGCGGTGGGGTGTAGACCGTCGTCTTTCTGACGCGGGACTTCGGCACGGTCGTCTCCTGAGTAACTGCGGGCTACCCGCCGGCCAGTACCCGGCGGTCCAGGGCGCGCGGACAGAGGCGCGCCCTATCGGCGTAAGCGTAGTTGGTTGGCGGACATAACGCGCTCGGCTAGGGCGTCGGTGTCACGGTGGGCGTGACCGTTGGCGTGACCGTTGGCGTGACCGTCGGCGTCGGCGGCGCCACCACAAAGATGGTGACCTGCGCTCCAGGCTGAACTGCAGTGCCGGTAGCCGGGTTGGTCTGATAGACCGTGCCCACAGGGCAGTTGCCGTTGCCGGTCCCTTGCTGAGTGCTCACCAGGAAGCTGTACGGCGACCCGGACAACTCAGTTGTGGCCGCTTGCGGCGTCTTGCAGATAACGTCAGCTGGCACCGTCACCGTGGCACCGGTCACCTCGATAGTGATCGTGCTGCCGGCGGGCTGGAGGCCTTGCGGCGATTCGCTGATCACCGTGTTCGGCGGCGCCGTTGCTGACTGGCCGGCAATCGGATTCACCACGAACCCTGCCGCCCTGAGCGCGGAGATAGCGGCCGCGCGCTTCTGGCCGACCACGTTGGGCACCTGCTTTTTCGCTACCGGCTTTTTACCGCTGGAGTAGACAATGTTCACAGCGGTACCCTTGGCCTCGTTCGCGCCGTAGCTCGGATTGGTCGAGATCACCAGGCCCTTGCCGACGGTCGTCGACGGCTGCGGCGTCTCCGTGCCTACCTTCAGGCCGACGCTGGTGATGGAGCGCGCCGCGGTCGCTAGCGGCTCATTGACCACGTTCGGCACCGCCACGCCGCCGCCGCCGCCGGTCACGAACTTGAGCAGCACGATCGCCGCGATCAGCACCGCCACGACGACGGCCAGGACTACCCAGGGCCAGGCTCGGCGGTGGCGCTGCGGCGGTCCGTCCGGGCCGCCGTCCTCGGGCCCGTACCGGTACGGCGGGATGGCAGCCGTTCGGCCAGCGACCTGCGTAGCCGTCGCCCCCATCCGTCGTGTACCGGGCCCGTAACCGTTGCCTGGCATCGGGGCGGCAACCGGCGCACCTGACAGGGCACGCTGGATGTCGGTCCGCATCTCGCCTGCCGACTGGTACCTGTCGGCGGGATCTTTCTGCATGGCCTTGAGCACGATGGCGTCGGCCCAGGGCGGCACCTCTGGGTCCACCTGAGACGGCGGCACCGGATCTTCCTTGACGTGCTGGTAGGCGATCGCCACGGGCGAGTCACCGGTGAACGGCGGCCGCCCGGTCAGCAGCTCGTAGAGCAGGCAGCCGGTCGAGTACAGGTCGCTGCGCGCGTCTACCCGCTCGCCCCTCGCCTGCTCCGGCGACAGGTACTGAGCGGTGCCGATGACCTGGGCAGTCTGGGTCATGGTCATCTGGGAGTCGGATACTGCCCTGGCGATGCCGAAGTCCATCACCTTCACGTCGCCGGACCTGGTCAGCATCACATTGCCCGGCTTGATGTCGCGGTGCACGATGCCGTTGCGGTGGCTGTAGTCCAGGGCTCGCAGCACGCCGTCGGTGATCTCGGCGGCCCGCTCGGGCAGCAGCCGTCGATCGTCGCGGAGCAGATCGCGCAGTGTCCGCCCGTCGACGAACTCCATCACGATGTACGGCACCGGGGTGCTGCCGAGCATGTCCTCGCCGGTGTCATAGACCGCGACGATGGACGGGTGGTTCAGTGAGGCCGCCGACTGGGCCTCCCGCCGGAATCTTGCCTGGAACGTCTGGTCCCTGGCGAGATCATCGCGGAGCGTCTTAACCCCGACAATTCGGTCGAGACGGATATCGCGGGCCCGGAACACCTCGGCCATGCCGCCACGACCGACGATGCCGTCGAGTTCGTAGCGGCCGCCGAGCAGCCGTGGCTGAGTCATGTCGCGCACGTTACGTTACCGTCCTGCTTATCGGGGGCTGCGACCAGCATGACAGGCCGGGGCAGCAGCCTTGCTCCCGGCTCGTCGCCTTGCCTGGCGCCCATGCTGCAGATCTGTCACGGCCGCCGCCAAATCGATGGATCATGAATGCGCCTTCAGGTAGGCCTGGATCACCTGCACGGCGATGGGTGCGGCTGCGTCTGCGCCGAATCCGCCGCCCTGCACGATGACGCCGACAGCGATCGGCGACGGGCCGCCGCCGGTGCCCGGCACAAAGCACGTGAAGACGGCATCGTTCAGGCTGCCGTTATCAATGCCGTTCTGCGCCGTGCCCGTCTTGCCGTCGATTGTGATCCCGCCGGTTGCCTGCGGTCCCGCCGTCTGGTACGCGGTCCCGCCTGGATTGTGGGTGACCTGATACATCATGGACTGCACGTAACCGGCCACGGTTGGCGTAACTGCCTGGCTGAGCGTCGAAGGGCTGGCCCGCTCGATCACCGACAGGCCCGGTCCGACGACCTGCTGCACCATGTACGGATACATAAGGCTCCCGTGGTTGGCGATGGCCGCCGAGAACATGGCCTCCTGCATCGGAGTCACCGCGTCATTGAACTGGCCGATCGCCGAGAACGCCGTCAGCGACGGGTCGGTCCAGCCGTTGACCTCGGGCAGCACGCTCGGCACCACCGGCACCGGGACGGACAGCGGCTTGTTCATGCCGAACTGGCTGGAGTAATCGCGCAGCTTCGGAGCGGTCAGCTTGATGCCGAGCGAACCGAATGCCGTGTTACAAGACTGGTAGAAGGCCTGGATTATCTGCGGGTGCCCGTCAAAGCATGTCTCGCCGCCATCGTTGATCAGGTGATTGCCGTTCGGCAGCGTCAGCACCGTCGGAGCCGGCACCAGCGTGCTCGGGCTAGTAACCAGCCCCTGCGAGAAGGCGGCCGAGCTCGTGACGATCTTGAAGGACGAGCCGGGCGGATAGGTCTCCTGGGTGGCCCGGTTCAGCAGCGGCTGCCCGGGGTCCCTGAGTAGCTGGTTGTCGATCTTGTCGAACTGCGTCCCGTCGAAGGTCGTGAGCACATTCGGGTCGAAGGTGGGATACGACGCCAGCGCGAGGATCGCGCCAGTGCTCGGCTGGATCGCGACCAGGGCGGCCGCGTGCCCGCCATCGTTGGTAGCCAGCGCCTTGTACGCTGCGGTCTGAGCAGCCGGGCTGATGGTCAGGTCCACCGCAGCGCCCTGCTTCTGCTTCCCCGTCAGCAGCGCCGTGAAGTTGTGCACGGCCAGCCGCGAGTCAGTACCGGCCAGCAGGCCATTCTCTGCCTCCTCGATGCCGGACTTGCCGTAGATCGTGTCGTACCCGGTGACCGGCGCGTAGACCTTGCCGTCCGGATAGTAACGCTGGTAGACGTCGGTGCCCTTGACCTGCCGCGATTCGGCGATCTTGACGTCGGTTCCGTCGCCCCCCGCGAGTATCGCGCCGCGCTGGAACGTGAACTGCGCGTCGAAGACCCGGACATTATGCGGCTCGTCGGCCAGCTTCGTGGTCTCGAAGGCCTGCACGTAGTTCACGTTGAGTAGGAGCAGCACGAATAGGGCGAGGCAGGCCAGCGAGACACGGAGCAGGGCGCGATTCATGCGGCACGCACCACCTGGGTCATGCCTTCGTCCTGGATCGGCTGCGGCGCAGGCTTGCGTGCCGAGTCACTGATCCGGATGAGTAGCGCGACCAGGAGCCAGCTCGCCACAAGCGAGGAACCCCCTTGGGACAGGAACGGGGTCGTCACCCCGGTCAGAGGTATAAGGCCGCTGACGCCACCGACGATCACGAAGACCTGTAGTGCGAGTACGAAGGACAGGCCGCCGGCCAGGAGCTTGGAGAACGGGTCCTTGACAGCGATCGCGGCCCGCAGTCCGCGCTGCACGAGCAGCCCGAAAACCAGGAGCAGCGCCATCACACCGACGAGGCCTAGCTCCTCGCCGAAAGCGGTGAAGATGAAGTCGCTCTGCACGAGCGGCGTGAAGTAGGGCTGTCCATGGCCGAGGCCGGTGCCAAACAGGCCGCCGTACGCCATCCCCTCGAGTCCCTGAACCGGCTGGTACGACAAGCCCAGCGGGTTGCTGCCCTGGAACGGGTGCAGCCAGGCGGTGAACCGCGCCATCACGTGGCTGAAGAGGTTGGCGGTGATGAGCGTCCCGCCTAGAAACAGCGAGACACCGATGAGTAGCCAGGATGTCCGCTGGGTGGCGATGTAGAGCATGACCACGAACAGGCCGAAGAACAGCGCCGACTGGCCGATGTCGGTCTCAAAGATCAGGATCAGCAGGCTCGCAACCCAGGCGATCAGGACCGGTCCCAGGTCACGGGCTCGCGGCAGGTCGATGCCGAGCACCCGACGCCCCGCGAGCGCCAGCACGTCTCGCTTGGCCACCAGGTAGCCGGCGAAGAACACCGCGAGCGCCAGCCGGGCAAATTCCCCCGGCTGGATTGAAAAGCCGCCGAACTTGATCCAGACCTTGGCGCCGTTGACCGCGCTGTGACTTGACGGCAGCACCGCGGGGATCGCCAGCAGAAGCAGACCGACCGCGCCGAGCGTATAGGTATATCGCTGCAGGACGCGGGCCTCGGGGATGAGCGCCAGCACCAGGACCAGGCCGAGAATGCCGAGGCCCGAGAAGACCAGCTGATAGAAGGTAGTGGACGTTGACATCAGCGGCGATACGAGATTCCCCGGGTTCCCGCCCCGGCCTGATTCCTGCAGCCGGTAGATCATGACGATGCCAAGGCCGTTGAGCAGCGCGGCGAGAGGCAGGAGCAGCGGGTCGGCATAGGGCGCGAACCTGCGCACTGCCAGGTGTCCGGCGAGCGTGAGCAGGGCGAACACGATGATGTAGAGCGGCAGGCCCGACGGCAGCTTGTCGCGCAGGCCCAAGCTTGCAGCTGCATAGGCGAACAGCACCACGGCCAGCGCGAAGAGCAGCATCATCAGCTCAGTCCGGCGTCGCCCTCGCGGCATCGGAACCTGGCGGTCGGCTGCAGCGGCGGTCACGCTGCCCCCTGCACCGGACACGATGCCGGCACGACAGGCTTCGCTGGTATCTTCACGACTGGCGTCTTGGTCGTGGTCTTCGTCTTGCTGGTCTTCGGCGGCGGCTGATTGACCTTGCTCGCGTATTTCGCGGTCCAGGTCTCAAGCGCCTTCTGATCCTGGCTGCAGGTGTAGGAATGCTTGATCGACGCCAGGGTAGCCAGGGTCTTCGGCAGCGTCGTCGGCGTCGTCGGCATGGGCAGGTCGCCAGGTACATGCGAGGTAGGCACGCCGGTCTTGCGGTACACGTGCGAAAGACTGATCCAGCCGATCGTCTGGTTAATACCCCGGTAGATGCTGAGCTGGCTGCCGTCCGATGCCAGGTAGTAGTTGCTCTGGGTGGTCCGGTAACCGGCGTAGAGGCCGCCGACCAGCAGTAGCACCAGGATGACGAGGACAGTGGTGACGACCGGCCAGCGACGGTGCGGCTCGTCGAAGTCGTCCTCCTCGTCCTCCTCGGCATCCGAGGCAGATGCAGGCGAACGGCCGCCGTGTCCGTTGAGGCTGGCGCCGGGAGCAGGCGCAACGCCTGCACCGGTCGCGGCGCCCGCGCGTCCAGTTGCCGCCGACAGGAGCGTGCTGACGTCGCCGTTCGCGGCGGCACCAGCCAGCATCGTCTCGACGGTCGGCGCCAAGGGGCCATCCGCGGGGTCGATGACGTCGGCCACGATGCAGGTGATGTTGTCCGGGCCGCCGTTCCGGATGGCGAGCGCGATCAGCTGGTTCACCGCCTGGTCGGCGTCGGGCACGGTAGACAACACGCCGTGCACCGCCTCGTCTCCGACGACGTCGGTCAGGCCGTCCGAGCACAGCAGGTACCGGTCGCCAAGGAGAGCCTCGTGCATGGCCAGGTCCGGGTCGGCGTCCGTACTGCCCTGCAGGGCCCGCATGATCAGCGATCGCTGCGGGTGGTTGGCCGCTGCCGCCGGGCTCAGCCTGCCCTCGTCGACAAGCGACTGGATCAGGGTGTGGTCACGGGTGATCTGATACAGGTCGCCATCTCGCAGCAGGTAAGCGCGGGAGTCGCCGATATGGCAGACCGCGACCTGGGCACCGGCCCACAGCAGCGCGGTCAGGGTCGTACCCATGCCCTCCACTGCCGGGTCGGAGACGCTCATGTCATGCAGGGTGTTGCGAGCAGCTGCGACCGCCGCCGCCAGCGCGTCGAGCATGTCGTCGCCGTCGGTGAGATTCTGCCGGTCTAGCGGCGCAATCGCAGAAATCGCAACGGCGCTGGCCACTTCGCCGGCCGCGTGGCCACCCATCCCGTCCGCGATCGCGAGCAGGCGCGGCCCGGCATAGGCGGAGTCCTCGTTGCCCTCCCGGAGCAGGCCGACGTCGGAGCGGAGCGCGTAGTGCAGTGCCAGGGTCATCTGCGCAGCTCCAGAACGGTTTTGCCAATTCGGATCGGGACGCCAATGGGGACGGGGGTCGGCTGGGTCACCTTCTGCCGGTCCAGGTAAGTGCCGTTGGTTGAGCCGAGGTCTTCCACGAGCCACTGGCCGTCCTGCGGGAACAGTCGGGCATGTCGGGTCGAAGCGTAGTCGTCAGCGAGCACTAGCGTGGCGTCATCGGCGCGCCCGATAGTGATCTGCTGATCACTGAGGCCAAGGCTCGTGCCGGCCAGTGCTCCGGCGGTGACCAGAAGCTGTTGGGGCGTGGCCCTGGACGGCCTGGCTTTGGCTGGCCTGGGCGGCCGGGCCGCCTGCGCACGCGGCGTCGACCGCCGCCGCCGCTGGGAGGCCGGTCCGAACAGGTCGGTTCGTACCACGCCGACAGCCGCGATCACGAACAGCCAGAGGACGGCAAGGAACCCGATCCTGATGAGGGTGAGCTCAAGCGCGTTCATCGGGTCATGAATCCTTGGCGTACCGGTGGGGGTTGCTTGCTGTCCTGGGTTCGGCTGTTATGACGGCCCGAGGCCGGAGCCGCCTCGTTCCCTGCCTTTCAAATGTCTTGTAGCCCGTCAGTAGATACGGTCCCTGCGGAAAACCAGAGTGGTCCGGCCGAGGGTCACCCTGGTGCCGTCGGTCAGCGCGATCCGCCGGACCGGCTGACCGTTGACGAATGTGCCGTTGGTGGACCCGAGGTCAACGAGCACGACCTCGCCGTCCTCAACCCGGATCTCGGCGTGATGACGCGAGACGCCGGGATCAACCAGGCGCAGGTCGCAGTCGGTCCCGCGGCCAAGGATGATCAGCGGCGTGCTGATCTCGTAGGTGCGCTGGGTACCACCATCCGGACCAGCTTCCGGCCCGGAGACCAGCAGCCGCGGGTTGCCCTGGAAACCTCCGGTCGGCTGCGGCATGTCACTGGCGGGCCGCCGGATCTCGCCATCTTCGACCGTCGTGCCCCTGATCACGCCGGACAAGATCCGGAACGTGCCAGTGGTCAGGTCGCGGACGCCTTCGAACCGCATCCGCACGGGACCGACAAAGGAGTATCCCTGCTCCTTGGCATACTCCCTGGCCAGCGTGGCCAGCTCGATGCCGAGACTGTCGGCGTAAACGTCGAGGCGGGCGTAGTCGTCCTCGGCCACCTCCACGACGAAGTCGTTGGGCACCAGTGTCCGGCCCTGGGCGACGATAGCCGCCCGGTCGTCCATCTCTCGCTGAATCGCGCTGGCTACTTCGACTGGCTGAAGCTCAGACTTGAACGCCCGCGCAAAGGCACCTTCGACCATCCCCTCGAGCCTGTGCTCAAAGCGCTGAAGCACTCCCACCGCGGTGCCCTCCTCTCCCTGCCGTATCCGATCGTATCGGCGATGTTGGACAGCTTGCGGACGTGCTAACCTGACTGCTGCTCCCGGGGCGGGTGGCGGAACGGCAGACGCGCACGGTTCAGGTCCGTGTGTCCGAAAGGACGTGAGGGTTCAAATCCCTCCTCGCCCACCCTTCATTCGCGGGTCCCCTGGGTGCGAACGGGTAGCCTGGCCGCAGCTTAGGCGCAGGATACGGTTCTTGTCACCGGATCGCCTTGTCACGGGGATCGCCTTGGCACCGTAATCGACGACGCTGTCCATCTCTGGGTGATGACCTCCCCTCTGGCACCATGACGGCATGACTCCAGCGGAGGTGCTTAGCCGGGCCAGGCGCGTCGCCGAGGAAGTTTTGTTCCCTTCCGCGACGAATGTGGACGCGGCGGACCGGGTTCCAGCTGGCCACTTCGAAGCGCTTGCCGCAGCAGGCCTCTACGGCCTGGCCGGACCGCCGTCGGCGGGCGGCCTCGACGCCGACGTCGCCACGTTCGCGTCTGTGACCGAGATCATGTCGGCCGGGTGCCTGGCGACGACCTTTGTCTGGCTTCAGCACCACTCGACAGTGCGGGCGCTAGCCGCATCGCAGAACGCTGTCCTGCGTGACCGCTGGCTCGAACCACTGTGCACTGGTGCTCAACGAGCGGGGATCGCGCTCGGCGGCGCCCGGCCCGGCCCACCGCTGCTGCGGGCCCGCGCTGTACCCGGTGGCCACGTCCTCGACGGGTCGGCGCCGTGGGTCACCGGCTGGGACATGATCGACGTCGTGCACACGCTGGCGCGCGACGACGACGGCAACCTCGTCGCGGCGTTGCTCCCGGCCCAGGGCACCGGCACGCTGGCTGCCAGCAGGCTCCCGCTCGTCGCAGTCAACGCCAGTCGCAGCGTCGAGCTGACGTTCACTGGCCATTTCGTACCGGCCGAGCTGGTCACCAGCATCGTGCCGCTTTCGCAGTGGCTTGAGCGTGACGCCAGCGGCCTGCGCGCCAACGGCTCGCTTTCCCTCGGGGTGGGAGGCCGCTGCTGCCGACTACTGGCTGAGCTCGCCGAGCGGGGTAATCGCTCGGCTGAAGGGGCCGGGTTGCTCGCCATCGAGCTGGCCGCACGCAGGGCCGCCCTCGACGGCGCCGACACGGCATCGATGCCCGCGGCCCGTGCCGCTGCCAGCGCATTCGCGTTCCAGGCGGCCGGCGCCCTGGTTGCGGCGGCTGGCAGCCACGCCATCCTGGCGGGCGAGCATCCGCAGCGGCTGGCCAGGGAGTCGCTGTTCCTGCTGGTGTTCGGTTCGCGCCCGGCGATCAAGGACCAGCTCACCGCCCTGCTGACTGCGCGCTGCACCGGCGTTAGCGGCACGGGTGTTAGCGGCACGGGTGTTAGCGGCACGGGCAATTAGCGGCACGGGCAATTGACCAGATCAGGCACAATCGATATGTGCCTGAACTGCCCGAGGTAGAGGCGCTCGCTGCCGATCTGCGCGAGCGCGCGGTCGGCCGCGTGATTGAGCGAGCCGACGTGGCCGAGTTCTCCGTGCTGAAGACCTACGATCCGCCGCTGACCGCGTTGCGTGGCGCGCGGATTACGGGAACGGCGCGGCGTGGTAAGTTCCTCGACCTGATTGCCGAGCCCCCCGCCGCCGAGTCCGGGACTGGTGCCGGCCTGCATCTGGTCACGCACCTGGCCAGAGCAGGCTGGCTGCGCTGGCGGGATGCCCTGCCCGAGTTGCCGCCCAAGCCGGGCAAGGGCCCGCTCGCCTTCCGGGTCAGGTTCACAGACGGGTCCGGATTCGACTTGACCGAGGCCGGGACTCGCAAGCGGCTCGCGGTCTACCTGGTCACCGACATCGAACAGATTCCCGGCGTCGCGTCGCTCGGGCCTGAGCCGCTCGACCCGAGCTTCACGCCGGACGTGCTGGCCGGAATCCTGGCCGGCCGCCGCACCCAGATCAAGGGCGTGCTGCGGGATCAGAAGCTGATTGCCGGGATCGGCAACGCCTACTCCGACGAGGTCCTGCACGCGGCCAAGATGTCGCCGTTCCGGCTCGCCTCCAGCCTGTCGCCGCAGGAGGTTGAGGATCTGCATGCCGTGATCCTCGGCACACTCCGGGAGGCGATCGGCCGCTCGGACGGGCTGGCCGCCAGCGACCTCAAGAAAGAAAAGAAGGCCGGCCTGCGCGTCCACGGCCGGGCAGGCGAGGCGTGCCCCGTGTGTGGCGACACGGTCCGAGAGGTCTCGTTCGCCGACTCAGCGCTCCAGTACTGCGCGACCTGCCAGACCGGCGGTAAGCCACTGGCCGACCGGCGCCTGTCGCGGTTGCTGAAGTAGCGGGCGCCAGGCGTGCTTAGTGCAGGCGTCGCGGCGTGACCCGGTGCTGATGGTCTGTTAGCCGACGACGGACTTGAGCTTGCTCCACCGCGACAGGTCGCAGCCGCCGTCGACGATGGTCACGTGCACCTGCTGCCCGAGGTAGGTGCCGGTCACCGCGGCGCGAGCGGAGCTAGCCAGGATCATCGGGCACGCGATGCGCGCGGGCCGGGGGGCAAAGATGTTTGCGCCAGTCAGCAGCCTGGCGCAGGCGGCCGCCGGATCGGGCACAGTGCCGCCAGCCGGCTCGCAGCGCAGCGTGTAGTGAGTTGCTGGGTTATTCGGGGATGCGGCGAACGTCACGTCAAGTGAGACCTTCGCGGCTGAGGCAGTGCCGGCTGAGGCAGTGCCGGCTGAGGCTGTGCCGGCTGAGGCAGTGCCGGCCGAACTGGCTGGCCGAACTGAGGCTAGCCGGACTTGAGCCCGCCGAGCCAGACCCGCCCGAACTTGACGCGCTCGGAGCCGCGGCGCTTCCGCACGCGGCGGCGAGCAGCGCGCAGGCGGCCAGAGCGGCACCACGCGACAGTGCCACTCGATGAGCCGGTGCTGCTCCGTTAGACAGTCGTACTCGGTTGGACAGTGCTACTCGCTTAATAGGGAACCGGGGCTGCGACCGTACCTCGTCAGACAGTGGCGTCATAGCCATTGGACGTGCACTCTCCCTTGCCGGTTCCCGGTTGCGCATGGCCGAGGTTTCCGCAGTTCACCGACCCCAACTCGGCACCAAGTGGGACGATGAGGCCGTGAGCTGGAAGCTTTCGGTGGCGCAACGCGACCGCGATCGCATCGACGGGACTGCCCGCGCCGTGATCGAATGCGCCGCCGACGCTATCATCGCGGTCGGCCCGGACCGGCGGGTAACAGTCTGGAATCCGGCCGCGGAGCGGCTGTTTGGCTGGCGCGCAGCCGAGGTCGTCGGACTGGAGCCCCCGTTCGTGCCGGAAGAGCTCCGGGCCGAGCACAACGCCGTCCTCGAGCGGGTCGCCAGCGGCGGCCAGGTCTCCTTCGCCACGCGCCGCATCCGCAAAGACGGCTCGATGGTGGACATGCGGATCGACGCGAGCCGAATGGTTGACAGCACCGGCGCCGTGACCGGTTGGGTCTGCGTGTGCCATCAAAATGGCGACGACGAGGCCGTCCGGCATTACATGGCCGAGCGAGCCAGAGTCGTGCGCCGGCTTGGTGATGTGGTCGCCGACATGAACGCGCAGCTGGATCTGGAGTCCGTGCTGGACCGGATCGCCGCCAGCCTGCGGGAGCTAACGAGGGCCGACGCCGGCGGATTCGTGCTGATCGAGAAGGACAGCCTGCGGCTGGTGAGCCTGGACGGCCTGCCGGCGGAGCTGCGCGGCCGCACGGCCGATCTGCAGAGCAGCATGGTGGGCCAGCTCATGCGATCCGGCAAAACCGTACTGATGGCGACGAGCGACTCGGGCGGCTTCGACGACCTGATCTGGGCCGCGCTGCCCGGCCTGCACACGATCACGCTCAGCTTGTCGCATGTGGCCGGGCGCCCTTACGGCGCCCTTTACGCGCTGTACAGCGGGCGCAAGGTTGGCCACGTAGAGCTAGAGCTGCTCGAGCTGCTGGCCGGCCACGCCAGCGTCGCACTCTCGAACGTCACCGCATTCGAGGAAGTAGTCCGGCAGCGCGCCCACGAGCGCGCGGTGATCGACGCCAGCGCTGATGGCATCGCCGTACTGGATTCCGACGGCCTGGTCCGGCAGTGGAATCCCGCCGCGCACCGGCTGACCGGGCTGTCGCCGGAGCTGGCGACCGGCAGACGCCCCCCGTTCCCGCTTCCTGAGCCAGGGGCGAAGCTGACGTACAAGCTCGCCAACGGTCGCTGGATCGACCTGCTCTGCACAGGCCTGAGCGGCCGGGGTGAGAAGGTTCTCGACTTCCGCGACATCACTGCGGCAAAGGAGCTGGAGGAGGCCAAAGACCTGTTCCTGGCGACCACCAGTCACGAACTTCGGACGCCCATTACGGTCGTGCAGGGCTTCGCCAGCACGCTGGCGAGCAAGTGGGACAAGCTGGCAGACGCCGACCGGAGGTCAGCCGTGCAGACCATTGCCGAACGGGCCGCATCGCTGGGCAGGCTCGTCGAGCAGCTGCTGCTCGGCTCGCGCGCCGGTGCCGACCAGCTTCGGGTCAGCAACGGCCCGTTCGACCTCGCCGACTTGCTGCGCGGTGCCGTTGTGGCGTTCCGGCCGCTGTCGGACCGGCACACGCTGGAGCTCGACATCCCTGACACGCTGCCGAAGGCCAACGGCGACCCGATGGCCACCGACATCATCATCGGCCAGCTACTCGAGAACGCCTTCAAGTACTCGCCCGACGGTGGCGCCGTGACCGTAGGGGCGCGGGCGGACGGCGACGCGATCGAGGTCATTGTTCAGGACGAGGGCATCGGCATCGGGCCCGAGGACAGGGAGCGCGTCTTCGAGCGGTTTGTGCAGGGGGAGGCGGGCGATCGCCGTAGGTTCGGCGGCATCGGTCTCGGGCTGTACATCGTCAGGCAACTGGCCGAAGCGCAGGACGCCGTCATCGCCGTCGAAGCACGCGAAGGCCCTGGAACGGCCGTGCGCCTGCGGCTGCGTACAGCAGGCGCCGACAATGACGCTCTCCTGCCTGGTGGTGTCCTGCTCAGGCCTTGACCGGAGCCCCAGTCTGGGCCTTGATGCGCCGCCTCGTGACGGGGTCTCGAATGATGGGATCGCCCCCCGACGCCGCGATGTACTCGTCGATGATGCCGATGACATCCTCGCCTTCCCGCACGATCTGGCCACGCTCCATCCAGATCACTCGATTACACGTCAGCTCGACCTCTTCCAGGTTGTGCGCGACCAGGAAGACGGTCCCTGCCGCCTGTCGTAGTTCCTCTATCCGCGCGTGGCTCTTGACCCGGAACTCCGCATCGCCTGTTGCCAGCGCCTCATCGACGAGCAGGATGTCCTGGGCTCTGGCAGCTGCGATGGCGAACCGCAGCCTCGATCCCATGCCCGAGGAGTACGTCTTCATCGGTAGGTCGATGAAGTCGCCGACGCCGGAGAACTCGACGATGCCCGGATAGCGCTCTTTGGTTTCCTGCCTGCTCATGCCCATTGCCAGGCAGCCGAGCACGACGTTGCGTTCGCCGGTGAGGTCATTGAGCAGTGCGGCGTTGACGCCCAGCAGCGCGGCGTCCCCGGCGGTGTAGACGTTGCCCTGCTCGGCTGGCAGGAGGCCTGCGATGGCGCGCAGGAGGGTCGACTTGCCTGAGCCGTTCCGGCCGATCACGCCAATCGCATCGCCGCTGTATGCCACGAACGACATGCCGCGGATGGCGTGCACCTCTCGGATCGACGCTCGCCGCTTGCGGCCGAGCATGCGCAGCAGGCCGGCGGCTGCCGTGCCCCGGTCACCGCCGGCCCCGTAGACCCGGTAGACGACGTGCAGGTCGTCGACGACGACCATCGGCTCAGCCACGGCCATACCTTGTCTCTGCTCGCCAGAAGAAGAAGAAGCCGACGACCACCGCCACCACGGACCAGCCTAGGGCGTAGTACCAGAAGTGAGCCGGGTTGGCTCCGACGTAGTGGCAGTACGCGCTGTAGGTCTGGTACATCTCTGGCGCGCCCTTCGCGTGGCCGAGCTTCACCCACTGCAGGCACTTAGCCGCGTCGTAGGGCTTGCTGCCGGGAGCGCTCGCCCGCTGGGTGGCCATCAGGGCGTTGCGGGTCAGTGTGATGTAAAGCGCCGCCGGGTTGATCTCGAGTAGCGCGACGACCTTTGGGTTAGAGCTCACTGTCGGGATGCTGAACAGCACGCCGGACACATAGAGCCAGGTGCGCATAAGGAACGGCAGCAGTTGGCTGAAGTCGTTGACCTGCGAACCGAGGCGAGCCACGGCTAGCCCGACGCCGACGTTGAAGATCGTCTGGAGCAGGAGCGCCGGAATCGCGAGCAGCCAGTACCAGGTGATCGGCTCGCCGGTGATGAGCAGGATCGGGACCAGCACCACCATCGACAGCAGCATCTGCTGGAACTCGATCATCACGTAGGCCAGCGGCAACGCCGCCCTGGGGAAATGTAGCGCCCTGATCAGCTCGAGGCTGTCGGTCATCACGGTTGAGGTGGAGATGAAGGCTCGCTGGGTGAAGTTAAAGACGAATACGCCGGTGACCAGGAACCCGAGGTAGTTCGGGACGCCGCGGTTGATGTGCAGCAGCAATCCGAAGATCAGGAAGTAGACACCGGCGTTGAGCAGCGGCGTTAGGACCTGCCATAGCTGACCGAGCTTAGCTTCGGTATACATCGCAACGTTGCGCGCGGTGGCGAAGGCCGCGATGAAATTCGCGCGCCGCCACAGCTGACGCAGGTACGCGGGTATCTGCGGTCGCTGAGCGCTCGGCCGTAGGCCGTGCTCCACCGCATAGTCGGCCAGTGAGAGCCCATCCGGGCCGCCCGCCTCGACGCCCAGGTCTGTCGTGCGGAGGTGACCGGGCCCAGCCAGGCGGCCCGAGTCGGGGTCACGGGCCGCCCTGCCCAGCCTCGCATGCAGCGGCGTCTTCTGGTCTGTCACGCTGCGCTCCTGCTGGCCGTAGAGTTGTGGCGGGCAACTGTCACGCGGGCACCTGTCACGCCGGTGACTGTACCAGCACCTCAGTTGTGCGATACAACTGTAGTTGTGCCGGACGCATCGCCCGACGGGGCAGAGCTTGAAAAGCTGCTCATGCAGCTGCTTCGAGTAGTTTCACCCGGCCTCGCCACGCACGGCGGCGACACCGCCCCGCACGCGGGATCTGCTGCCCTTGAGGCTAGCGCCGATCCGGCAGCGGATGGCGTTGCGGTGCCGGTATCGCCACAGCCACCGGCGGCGGCCGCGGGCCAGGCGCCACGCCGCGGCCCCGCCGAGACCGATGTCGGCGCCTCGGCGGTCTCAGCGTCTGAGGCCCGCGCACTGATCGAGCTAGTCGCCGCGCGCGGCATCGCGCAGGGCGAGCTGGCCACGCTGCTGGGCCTGGACAAGAGCACCGTGAGCAGGCTAGCCGCCGGGCTCGAGCGCAAGGGCTGGATCGGGCGTGGGCGGGATGAAGAGAATCAGCGCTACGTCAGGCTGTACCTGACACCACAAGGCCGTGACGTCGCCGCCCGAGTGTGGCAGGCGTGGCAGTCGCGGCAAGCCCGCATACTGGCTGCGCTCTCCGCCGACGAGCGCGCTGGCCTGAGCGCGGGCCTGGGCGGCCTGGTTCGCGGTCTCACCGCAGAAGGCCTGCTCAGCGAGCCGACCGGGAACCGCACCAAGGAGCAAGCGGAACGGCCGTGACGTCGTCGGCTGCCTGGTACCTCGCCGTGCTGGACGGAAGGTGCAGGTGCCGGTTTCCGGTCGGGCGGGGCGGGGCATTCCGGTCGCAACGGGGTTCTCCACGTGGCGCTGGGTGCTGCCGAGCAGGGAGGTGAGGACAGTGGGCACCGTACTGCTGCCGTACGCTCCGGCGAGCGTCGCGGTGGCCCGGCAGCGACTGGCCGCCGACCTGGCGGCGGCCGGAATCTTTGCCGGGGCGGTCGGTGACGCCGTTCTCGTCGTCAGCGAGCTGCTCAGCAACGCCATCCGGCATGCTCGGCCCCTACCTGGTTCCAGTGTCCAGGTCGCCTGGGCACTCGAAGAGGACGCGGTCGAGGTCGCGGTCAGCGATGGCGGCGCAGCGACAAGGCCGACGCCCGCGCAGGCAACGGTTTCCTCGCTCGGGGGCCGCGGTCTTGACATCGTCGAGTACCTCGCCAGGACCTGGGGCGTTAGGTCCGACGACGGCGGAATGACGGTCTGGGCCGTGCTGGCGGCGCCCGCTGACCGGCATGACGCCGGGCGGCCTGATGTACACCAGGACGCTACCGGTGCTGGCAGGCGTAACTCCGGGCCGAACTGGTAATACCTCACCCAGCGGGTGGAAACCTGGGGTTCGTCGGGGGGCGGCATCAGGCGAGGAGTCGGTACCCGCAGCAGCGTGGCGGTGACTGCGGGGGGCATTCGTGAGCCAGTTCCACGGCGTGGACAGCGAAGTAGGCCAGCTCAGGACCGTGCTCATGCACAGGCCGGGTGTGGAACTCGAGCGGATCACGCCGCGCCACTCCGATCGCCTGCTGTTCGCCTCGCTGCCGTGGGCCAGCAAGGCCAAGCAAGAGCACGACATGCTCAGCCAGGTGCTGCGCGACCAGGGTGTGCATGTGCTGTATGTCACCGAGCTTCTGCAAGATTGCCTGGAGTATCAGGCCGCCAGGGACGAGGCGGTCCGGATGGCAGTGGCCGATGCGAGCCTAGGCGACGAGCTGCGGAATCAGCTTCGCGCGCACCTGGACAACCTCGGACCCGAGCAGCTCGCGCAAGTGCTAATCGCCGGACTTACGCCGGCGGAGCTGAAGATCGGCCGTGGCGTAGTGTTTGAGCTGCTCGACCGGCATGACTTCGTGCTCGACCCGCTGCCGAACCTGGTCTTCACCAGGGACGCGAGCTTCTGGATAGGCGACCGGGTGGCCGTGGCAAGCCTGGCATCGGGTCGCCGGCGCCGGGAGACGGACCTGGTGACCATTATCTACCGGCATCACCCGAGATTCGCCGGGACTAAGTGGTTGTACTCGTCCGATCTGGAGCACCTCGACGGCGGGGACGTGCTGCTGCTGGCGCCTGGAGTCGTCGCGATCGGCGTTGGTCAGCGCACGTCGCCCGCCGGCGCCGAGCGACTAGCCAGGCGGCTCTTCGAGTCTGGCCTCGCACAAACAGTGCTGGCTGTGCCGATCAGCCAGCACGCGTGGGCTGGCCACCTGGACACCGTATGTGCCGTTCTTGACGTAGGCGCGGTGATCATGTGCCCGGCGGTGGCGTACACGCTGACCGCCCGCACGATCTCGCCGCGGGCAGACGGGATGCGGATGTCTAAGCCGCAGCCGTTCCTGGAGGCGGCCGCGCAGGCCATGGGCATCGACAGGCTGCATGTGATCGACTCGGGCATAGACCCGATCTGGGGCCAGCCGGGCCAGCGTGACGATGGGAGCAACATGCTTGCCCTCGGCTGCCGGGTAGCCGTGAGCCACGAACGCAACTCTGAGACCAACGCAAGGCTTGAGGCCGCTGGTGTACGCGTCATAGGCGTGCCCAGCAGCGAGCTCGGCAGTGAGCGCGGCGGACCCCGGTGCATGACGTGCCCGATCAGCCGGGAGCCGACCGTACTTCCCGCCGATTCGGGAGCCGCGCCGGACGGGCGCGCCTGGGTTCGCCTTGGCGGCCGCTCGTCGGAGTTGCCCGAGATATCGGTGCCCGAATCGCGCCTCGGCAGTCAGCCTGGGTCTGCCGACCTGCCGCCAGTACTAGCTCCGGCGGCACCGGTCGGCGGCGCGGCGGCGGATCGCGATCAATCTGAGCTCGCGTCAGCCAGACCGGCCGGCTTAGAACCTGCTGCGTGATCGACGTGCCGATCGACGGCCCAGCCGGAAGAGGCCGAATGCCACGCATACCGCGGCAAAGATCAGCGCGATCATTGCCAGCCAGATGAAGGTCTTGACGACCGCAGCGGCCACGAGCACGATCACGATCGCGGCGCAGATGATTACCAACATGCGAAGCATGCATCCACGCTACGTCCGGCGTCCGCGGCGGGCTAATCGGCCGCGCTCCGGCCGCGCACCAGCCGGTTTACGGCTGCGCCGGGTCGCGAATTAGTGGTCATTGCGGTGCATATTCTGGGGTAAAGCCCTGTTAACCGGTCGAGCGCACCTGCCCGTCTAGCCGGCGTTGGCGCGGACCCGGTAGTCTGCGGCACGTGGAGCTAAAGGTCACGACCAGGTCGCAGGGCGATCACACCGTCATCTCCGTGGCGGGCGAGATCGACCTGTACACGGCGCCCAAACTCCAGTCCGAGCTCATGACGGCGCTCGCTGCCAGCCCGGCGCGGCTGATCGTCGACATGTCCCGCGTTGAATTCTGCGACTCCACCGGCATTAACGTGCTTCTGGCCGCGCACCGGCAGGCGCGTGAGCGCGGCGGTGAGCTTCAGCTCGCCGGACCAGGCTCCGCGACCAGGAAGGTCCTCCAGGTGACCGGCCTCGAGTCGGTCTTCACCGTGCTGGACGACCCAGTCCACGTGATCGGCCAGTAGCCCCCCAGCGCAACGGGTGCGGGCGTGGGCTCGCATTAGGATCGCTGCCATGCCGCTCGGCGATCTCGCGATCATCATCCCGGCCAAGAACGAAGCCGACCGCATCACAGCGACGGTTACTGCTGCCAGCACGCTGGCGGGCGCTGACATCGTCGTGGTCGTCGACGATGGGTCGACAGACGGGACCGCCGCGGCGGCTGCCGCAGCCGGAGCGCACGTCGTCAGGCATGCGCGCAACCGTGGCAAGGCCGCCGCCATGGAGACGGGCGCGGAAGCCGTCCGGCTGATCGAGTCTGGCGCCGCGGGGCCTGTGGTCACGGGGCAGGGGCCGCGTCACCTGTTGTTCCTAGATGCTGACCTGGCCGACAGCGCGGCCGACGCGGGGCCGCTCGCCGATCCGGTGCGCCGGGGAGTCGCGGATATGACCATCGCGGTCTTCACTACAACGGTCAGAAAGGGCGGATTTGGCGTGGTTACCGCCACGTCCGGGGCTGGCATCGAGCGGGCAACCGGCTGGCGGCCGGCTCAGCCGCTGAACGGTCAGCGGTGCCTCACCAGGGCCGCCTTTACCGCGGCGCTACCGCTCGCGACTGGCTGGGGCGCCGAGACGGGCATGACCATCGATCTGCTGCGCAAGGGCATGCGGGTTACCGAGGTGGAAGTGCCGTTGTCGCACCGAGCGACTGGCAACGACTGGCGCGCTCAGGTGCACAGGCTGCACCAGCTGGCTGATGTCGTGCGGGCGCTGGCCGTCCGCGAGCCAGTCGCGGTGCGGATGCGGCAGGCCCGCTCGGCCACCCGCCCCTAGAGGTAAGGCCCGGACGCCCGCGGCATGCGCTGGGCGTCATCGGCCTCGGGACCCTGCGCGGGCAGCGCGCCCGGCGGGAGCGCCCGGCGCATCTGCTCGAGCTGCGCCCTGGCCGCCATCTGCTGCGCGAACAGGGTGGTCTGGATGCCGTGGAACAGCCCCTCGAGCCACCCGACGAGCTGCGCCTGGGCGATTCGGAGTTCGGCTTCGCTTGGCACCTCGTCCTCGGCAAAGGGGAGCGACAGCCGCTCCAGCTCGTCTATCAGCTCAGGTGCCAGGCCGTCCTCAAGCTCCTTGATCGAGCTGGCGTGGATGTCCTTCAGCCGAACCCGGCTCTTCTCGTCCAGCGGCGCGGCCCTGACCTCCTCGAGCAGCTGACGGATCATGTTCCCGACGCGCATGACCTTCGCCGGCTGCTCGATCATCTCGGTCACCGGGCGCTCGCGAGACTCCTGCACATCCGTCTCGGTCGCGACGCCGTCCGGGCCGACGACGACGATCCTCGGACTGTCGTGCACCTCACCGTTCGTCTGCTCAGTCATGCTGTCTAGTCTGTCGGCGGACGGGCCTGAATGCACACTCGGGGCCGGCTCATCAGAGGGCGGTCGACAGCAGGATCTTCCCGATATGCGCGCTGCTGTCCATCAGCCGGTGCGCCTCGGCCGCCTGCTCCAGCGGCAGGACAGTGTCGATGACCGGTCTGACCTGGCCCGAGCTGACGAGCGGCCAGAATTCTTCGCGTACGGTCGCCACGATCGCAGCCTTTTCGTCGCGGGGCCGGGACCGCAGCGTTGATCCCTGCAAAGTGGCGCGCCTATGCATCAGCTGTGCGAGGTCGATCTCGCCCGTGGTGCCGCCCTGCATGCCAATCAGGATCAAGCGGCCGCCCGTTGCGAGCGCAGTGATGTTCCGCCCCAGGTAGGGGGCGCCGACTATGTCGAGGACGACGTCGGCGCCGCGGCCGCCGGTGAAGTCGAGCACGGCGTCGGCGAAATCCTGCTCGCGATAGTTGATAGTGAGCTCGGCGCCGAGTTCGCGGCACGTGGCCAGTTTGTCAGCCGAGCCGGCCGTGCACGCAACCGTGGCGCCGAGCGCCCGCCCGGCCTGGATGGCCATCGTGCCGATGCCGCTGGCTCCCCCGTGCACGAGCAGCATCTCGCCAGCGGCGAGCCTGCCGTAGCCGACGATGTTGGAGTGCACCGTGCACGCGGCCTCGGGCAGGCCAGCGGCGTGACGCAGGCTGACCCCGGCGGGGATCGGCAGCACTTGACCGGCCGGGACCGCGACCTGTTCGGCGTAGCCGCCACCTGCCAGGAGCGCGCACACCTCGTCGCCCAGCCGCCAGTCGCTCACGCCAGCGCCAACCGCGGTGATGACGCCCGAGCATTCAAGCCCTAGGTACGGTGGCGCGCCAGGCGGGGGTGGGTAGAAGCCCTGCCGCTGCATGAGATCGGCCCGGTTGACGCCGGCGGCGACCGTCGTGATCACGACCTCGCCTGCGCCGGGCTCCGGATCGGGTACGTCGCGGACCCTCAGCACATCGGGTCCACCCGGTTTGTCGATGACAACCGCGCGCAAGGTGCCTCCGCCAGTAGTTCCCGTGGTCGAGCGCCCGTGTTTGAACCGCCGTCCGGCGCGCCGGGCTGACCGCTAGGGGCGTCAGGGTGGATGTGCTGCCCTTCATAGGGCAGCGATGTCGCACCCGACGCCCAATCCGGGCCCGCTCGACCCGGAAGCGTCGCCGCTTTGCCAGAGGCGGTTGCGGAGGGTGTGGGATTCGAACCCACGGTGACGCTCGCGCGCCACAACGATTTTCAAGACCGTCGCCCTCGGCCACTAGGCGAACCCTCCGCCGATAACGATAGCGGTGCTGGACCAGCCAGCAGGACTACGGCAAGTAGTGAGTAGGCTCGCCGTTGAAAGGAGACCGCATGCTCGCGCCGTTCGGGTTGTCGGCCGTGCTGACGCAGTGGCAATTCGCGCCGATCGTGACCGGGTTCGCCGTCGTCGCGATTGGCCTGTACGGCTGGGGCGTCATCCGGGTGGCGAGGCGGCACCCGGCGCGGCCCTGGCCGATCTGGCGTACGTGCTCCTTCACCGCTGGCATCGCCGTTATGGTGCTGGCTACCCAGAGCGGCATCGGTGCCTACGACGACGTGCTTTTCTACGACCACATGGTGCAGCACCTGTTGTTGCTCATGGTGGTGCCGCCGCTCTTGATCGCAGGGCAGCCGCTTACCTTGCTGCTGCACGCCAGCCGGAACCCGCTGCACACGTTGACCAAGCGCGTCATCAGGTCGCGGGTGGCCAGCTTCCTGACCTGGCCGGTCTTCGGCGCTGTGGCCTATGCCCTCGCCGTACTGGCTGCTCACCTGAGCGGCTTGGCGAATCTCTTCGAGCGGAACCAGACGGCGCACAACGCCGAGCACGCGCTGTTCGTGCTGATCGGCTACCTCTTCTTCCTGCCGATACTCGGCCGCGAGCCAATCCGGTGGCGGCTGTCCTATCCGGTGCGCTTCGTGATCCTGGTGCTGCTAATGCCGGTCGACACTTTCACTGGCCTGGCCCTCGGCTACGGCAGCGCCAGCTCGCCTGGGGTACCCACCGGACCGCGGCCGGTGTGGGCGCCCAGCCCCGTCTCCGACCTGCATCTCGGCGGCGCGGTGATGTGGGTTGGCGGCGACGGCATCATGTTCGTCCTCATGATGCTCGTGTTCTTGATGTGGAGCCGGGACGAGCGGACATCGATGAGCGCACGCAGCTGGTTCGAGCGCGCCCGCCAGGAGAACCTGGCCACTCTGGTTGCTTCGCAGCAGCCAGCCGAGAGTGCGGCCGGGGCCGTCAGCGCGGCAGCCGGGGAGCGAGGCGCGGACGGACGGAGCATCGATGACGACGAGCATCTGGCCGCTTACAACGCGTACCTGGCCAAACTCCATCAGCCGCCTGCCAGCTAGATCAGGTCCAGGTCCGCACGACGGCGACCCAGCCGACGGCGAGTCGGCCGGCCGAGCCCGTTCCCGGCAAAGAATTTTCCGCTGGCGCTGAACCTGAGCCAGCCGCAGAACGTACCTTAGGACAGCACCGTGCCGTGGCCGCACCCGTTGGCACGGGGCGCTGCCCGCCGGGCGAAGGCAGCGGACTAATGGCCCCGTCCGCCGCCTGGCCCGGTGGGCTAACTGTGTCCGGAGGGGTGTCCGGACGGGTGTCCGGACCGTTGCGACACGCCGGCGAGCGATTTCTATGTCAATCTAAGGAATCCGCTAGATCCGGCCATACTCTCCTGTGCATGGACCCTGTGCGCAATCCCTACGCGCCGGGAGCGGGCCAGCGGCCGCCGGAGCTAGCAGGCCGCGACCGGGAGATCGGCCAGTTCGAGGTCGTGCTGGAGCGGGTGGCCCGCGGCCGCCCGGAGCGCAGCATGGTGCTGACCGGACTGCGCGGCGTGGGCAAGACAGTGCTGCTGAACTCGTTCCGGTCGATGGCGATGCAGCGGCTGTGGGGGACCGGCAAGCTCGAGGCGCGCCCAGACCAGTCGATCCGCCGTCCTGTGGCCAGCGCCATGCACATGGCGGTTCGCGAGCTGGCGCCGCGCCACCGGGCGCCTGATCGCATCGATCACTTCCTGGGTGTGCTCAAAGCGTTCGCTGCCAGGGACAGCCGGGCGCCCAAGGGCTCGATCGTGACGCAGCTCGGCATCGACGCCCCGGCCGTCCGTGGCCGCGCCGACTCCGGTGACCTCGAAGTGGATCTCACTGAGCTCTTCGCCGACGCCGCGTCGGTGGCCGCTGACCTGGGGGTCGGCATCGCGCTGTTCGTGGATGAGATGCAGGACATCCCGGCGGCCGACATCTCCGCTCTTTGCGCGGCCTGCCACGACCTGTCCCAAAGCAATGGTCCGCTCATAGTCGTCGGCGCCGGGCTGCCGCACCTGCCGTCGGTACTGTCGGCGAGCAAGAGCTACTCGGAACGGCTGTTCCGGTACGTCGCGATCGACCGGCTGGACCGGGAGTCCGCCGACATCGCCCTGCTGGCGCCCGCTCGACGCGAGGGTGCCGATTTCGAGATGGCCGCGCTCGATGCGCTGTATGCGGCGGCCGACGGGTACCCCTATTTCGTTCAGGCGTACGGCAAGGTGACCTGGGACGTCGCAACCTCCAGCCCGGTCACGGCGCACGATGTCAGCGTTGCCGGGCCAGTCGCGGCCGGCGAGCTGGCGATCGGGTTCTTCGGGAGTCGGTACGAGCGGGCGACTCCGGCGGAGCGCGAGTACATGCGGGCCATGGCCATGCTCGGCGACGAGCCCGTGCCGACAGCGCAGGTCGCCGAGGAGCTTGGCCGCAAGCCGTCGAGCGTGTCGCCTGCCAGGGACAACCTGATCAAGAAGGGGCTGATCTACAGTTCCGAGCGCGGCCTGATCGCGTTCACGGTCCCGCACTTCGGCCGGTTCCTGCGCACCCAGCCGGCCTGAGTCTTCCGGGCCAGGTGCAGCCTGCGCCTGGGCGGGGCGCGCCTGGGGCGGAGTGCGCGTGCGCGGGTCAGGGCGGTATGCGGCAATCCTGGAATCTCTAGTTCTGAGGCTAGAGATGCGTAGAGAGCGGCAGATCAGCCATGCCAGGCGCGCCGGCCCTCAGACGCGCTGCCCGACGCCAGGCGCCTCGAGAACCTCAGTCGTGTCGGGCGCGCCGGCGCCTGGTGGTCGGATCTTTCCGCCCGGCGTTACGGGCCACGGCAGCGGCTGGCCAGTGTCGGCATCGACCAGCGCCGCGTGCACAACTGGGCGGCGATGCTGAAGGAACACGGCGAACACCACATCAGCCCGCCGTTCCTCGTAGCTGCTCGGGTACACCACGTAACGCCAGCACAGCTCGCGCCAGACGTCTGTGGGGACATCAGAGGCGATCATGCCCGCGTACCGACGCCACTGCTTGCTGCGCCGCAGCGCGGCGAGCGTTCGCGGCGACGGTACGGCCCGCAGCTCGCACGGCTCGGAATACCCCAGGCGGATGAGCCCCTCGCCGACCTCAGGTGACAGGGAGCCGATCAGCAGCAACTCGACGCACACGATAGCCAGCAGCTCCAGGTCGGCTCGGCCAGTGTCTCGGCCAGTGTGCGGCACGTTGATCGCCCGCAGGCCGATGGTCGACATGATGGCCACCGCCAGGAACGCCGACCTGGCGATGGTCCGGCCACTGACTGGCGCGGTGCTGAAATCGCCGAAGCACCCGCAGCCGACGTCGGGGCGCACAGTCCGCAGCTCGATGAGCGCGCTCGTCGCGATCAAGAACAGCAGACCAGCGCCGAGCCGGAAAATCGTGGCCGGGGCGAGGAAGTCAGGGTCACTGCTAGGGGCGGCGACAGTGCTGCCGGCTGTGCCGATGAGACCGAGCCCGAGGACGAACTCGACCACGCACACGAACATCGCCACCGGCCTGCGCACGCTCATCGGGAACAGCGCGGTCGGGCCCAGGCCCGAGTCCAGGTAGCCGGCCCCCAGCGTCCGGCGGAGCTTTGTGAAGCTCGCGCCAAACAGCATGACGGCCACAAGCGGTATCTGCACCTCGCGGATGGCCTGCAGGACGGGCACGGTCACTCGCCTATCGTGATGGTGGCGTTGAAGCAGCCACGTTCCAGTTCGCCTCCGAGCGCGATGAAGCTCGCGAGAGTCAGGTCAGCGACCCGCCCGCGCGGTGATGTGCCGCACGTCACGCACCGGTCATTGAACAGCCGGGCGATCGCTGCGCACCCAGTCACGGGAACGAGGCAGTCCGCGCCCGTGCAGTCGTTCCTGACCCGGAGGATGCTGCCGATGGCCAGGTAGGGCATTCGCGCAAACCCGTGGTGCGAGCCAGCCGTCTCCTCGGCACAGCCGGTCTCCGGATCCAGAGCCGGATACGCGACGCCCAGAATGCCGGGCGGCTCGTCTCGCGGCTCATGCCAGGTCGCCGAGCCGCTGATCGAATTGGGGATATGCCCGCTGACAAGGGCGGGCTCGGGGAGCCGGTTAGCCGGGTAGGCAGGCTGCGATGTTGCCGGCGTCATGCCGACGAGCTCATCGTCGCGGCGAAGCCCGATGATGTCGACGAGGTAACCGGGTTCGAGGGTCGGGAACCGAACCTGGATCCGGCCGACCGCGCGCGGCTGGATGGCGATCACCCGCGGCTTCCGGGTGGCGCCCTCGTGTACAAGCAGCGTGCTGCCGGATCGATCCATGATGATGCCTGTCACCCGGCCGATGTTCGCCCAGATCCGGTCGGCGACATGACGGCTTGACGGATGCAGCCTGACAACCGCGTGGTCGCCCTGGCGCAGCGCGGCGGGCTCTAACTGGGTCCCTCGCCACGCGACCGCGTCCGGGGTCAGCGTGAAGCGCTGCTCGCTCCCCGCGTCCCCGATCACCAGGACGTGCGGGCTGACGTCCAGGACAGTGCCCGAAACCGTTCGCGGCAGCTGGGAGGTGTCCGCGAAGCCGGCCGACGGGTCCGCCGGCTGGACGGGCGCCGCCCCCGGCGCGGCACCGGGGCTGACGTCAGGCCGGTCCGCCGCGCTGGAGCTGTCAACGGGGCCCCGGCTGGTGTCAGCGAGGTCCGGGCTGGGCTGTGGCCGGAAGACAGCAGCTTTGAGCAGCCGCCTGCGCGTCGCGTCCTTCCCGAGCGCACTCGCCTGGCCCGCGGTCTGGAGGAGCCCCGCGGTCGTCGGATTCGCACAGCGGTCACAGCAAGCGAAGCTGGCTGGCGCGCTCGGCATCTGCTCCTCCTCCTGGGCCGCAAGAACCCAGCCCCACGACGATGCGTACCTCCCGAGGCCGCCGTCAAGCGGTTTGGTGATCTTTCTGGCTGTGAGTCGCAGATATGCCGCTGGCCGGGCACCACGACAAGCCGCCTGGTCTGTCAACATCCGTCACTCGGGGACTCGCCGTGACGCTTGGTAACTGACTGTATTGGGGCTGTGCTGGGTACGGTTGGGGTGTGAGCGTCGGGGGCGATCACGGGCTAAATGGCACATTCGCGAGCGCGGCCGGGGTGGCACCGCGACCCGCGGGCCCGGCCACGCACGAAGGCGTCGAGCGCGGCGTCGACCATAGCGTGCGGGCCGTTCCGGTGCCAGATTCTGGGAACGGGGAGGCCGGCCACGCGGCCGTCCTGCCGCGCGCGCCCGCACAGCGCCAGCAAGGCCCGGAGGATGAGTCAGCCGGATGGACCGGCGCGGCGCCGCAAGAGCCCTCAGCGGCCTCGCATGAGCCCGGCGCGGTGACGCGCCGGCCGCTTGTGCCGTCGGCCAGGAACGTGGACGCTGACGAGCTCGCCGCCAGGGCACCGGGGATCGACGATCCCGCGTTCCGGGATTACGTGCGATCACGGAGCCGTGCACTGCTGCGGACCGCCTACCTGCTGACCGGGAACGTGGCTGACGCCGAGGACCTGGTCCAGTCGGCGCTGGCCAAGACCTACCTCGCCTGGGACCGCATCCAGGACCGCAGCGCGCTGGATGGCTACGTACGCCGCGCGATTGTGAACACCCACATCTCCTGGTGGCGGCGCCGTCGGCTGGAGGAGTACCCGACCGACGAGATCCCTGAGCAAGCGGTCGTCGATCATCCGGTGAGCAGCGACCTGCAGGAGTCGCTGCGGCGCGCCATCGACCGGCTGCCACAGCGGATGCGGGCAGCGGTCATGCTCCGGTACTACGACGACATGACGGAGGCAGAGGTCGCCGAGGTCCTTGGCATCAGCCTCGGCACCGTCAAGAGCACGGTGTCGCGGGCGATGGCCAAGCTCCGCATCGACGCCGATCTCCAGCCCGAGTGACCGCGTCCGTCATGCGATCTGCCTGCTGACACGGCTGCCGATTTGCCGCTACCGTGGCCTTAACCACACGTCATGGCGGTTAACCGGCGCGGCCAGCGGCAGAGCCTGGCGGCGCCGGCAGCCTGATATCGCAGGGGGTTCGGCCGTGCGCAGCACAATGATGGACGTTCCGCTCACCGTGACGGCAATCATGCGCCACGGCACTCGGGCTTACCCAAGCGCCGAAGTCGTGACCCTTACGACCGAGAGCTCCCGTCGACGGACATACGCGGAAATAGGCGTACGAGCAGCAAAGCTCGCTAATGCGCTCAGGTCACTGGGCGTCGACGGCGACCAGCGCGTCGCAACGCTGATGTGGAACAACGCCGAGCACCTCGAGGCCTACCTGGCGATCCCGTCCATGGGATCGGTGCTCCATACGTTGAACCTGCGGCTGGACCCCCATGTGATCGGCTATATCGCCGACCACGCGGGTGATGACGTCGTGATCGTCGATCCCACTCTCGTGCCTCTCCTCACCCAGGTCCTGCCGCACGCGCCGTCCATCCGGCACGTGATCGTGACGGCCGGCGAGAACGAGTCGGAGTTCGTGCCGCCCGCCGAACTGGTTGCCCTCGGCCGGCCCGTGCATTCGTACGAGGCACTGCTGGCCGGACAGCCGGACACGTTCGACTGGCCTGAGGTGGACGAGCGATCTGCCGCCGCGATGTGCTACACCAGCGGCACCACGGGCCACCCCAAGGGCGTGGTCTACAGCCACCGGTCGATGCACCTGCACTCGATGGCCGTCTGCATGAACGGCGTATTCGGCATGTCTGACGCAGACCGGGTGCTTCCGGTCGTGCCGATGTTCCACGCCAACGCCTGGGGGCTGCCATACGCCGCCATGTTGGCGGGCGCGTCACTGATCATGCCGGACCGGTTCCTCCAGCCCGCGCCGCTGGTTCGGCTGATCGAAGCCGAGCGCCCGACGATCGCCGGCGCGGTTCCAACCATCTGGAACAGCCTTCTCCAGCACGTCAGGGCTAACGGCGGCGACCTGTCATCGCTGCGGCTGGTGCCATGCGGAGGCTCCGCCGTGCCGCACGCGCTCCAGGAGGCATACGAGAAAGAGCTTGGGGTCCGCATCCTGCAGGCATGGGGCATGACCGAGACGTCGCCGCTCGGGAGCGTCGCCCACCCACCCGCCAACGTCACCGACGAGGAGGCGTGGCGCTACCGGGATACTCAGGGTCGCCTGATGTGCCAGGTCGAGTACCGGCTGATCGGCGAGGGCGGGGTCGAGCTGCCTTGCGACGGCGAGGCGGTGGGTGAGATCGAAGTCCGCGGGCCGTGGATCACCGGCTCGTACTTCAAGGACGACGACCCGGCCAAGTTCCGTGACGGCTGGCTGCGGACCGGCGACGTCGGCACGATCGACCCGCTCGGGTACGTGACGCTGACGGACCGGGCTAAGGATGTCATCAAGTCCGGAGGCGAGTGGATCTCCTCGATGGAGCTCGAGAACATCCTGATGGCCCACCCGGCCGTAGCCGAGGCCGCCGTCATCGGGGTCGCGGATGAGAAATGGGGCGAACGACCGCTGGCGGCCGTGGTCCTGGCGGAGGGATCGACTGCGACCGCCGCCGAGCTCAAGGCGTTCCTGAGCGACAAGATCCCGCGCTGGCAGCTACCCGAGCGCTGGTCGTTCATCGACGAGGTCCCGAAGACCAGCGTTGGCAAGTTCGCCAAGACGAGGATGCGCGATGCGTATGCAAACGGCGAATATCAGGTCGTCCAGGTGTCGTGACCGCGGTGACCTGATCATCCGGAACGGCGGTTAGCCCCGCCGTGCTTTGCTCCCCATCGGGCACTACCGGTACCCTGGGGCCCGGCCCGGTAGGGCTACCAGGAGGCTTCGCCTAGTCCGGTCTATGGCGCCGCACTGCTAATGCGGTTTGGGTTCGCGCCCATCCGGGGTTCAAATCCCCGAGCCTCCGCAGCTTACGGCTTCTCCTTTGCGTGCCTCGCGAGTGTCCCTGGCCGATCAAGCTGGCGGCCTTGCTGCTGCCGCAGGCGTGCGGCGCCGCCAGAACAGCGTGTGGGTCCCGCTCTCGCCCTTGATTGCGAACGTGACTGTCAGGAGTTCCCATCCTGCTCGCGCCATGTCGTTCATGTGACGCGTAAGCGTCGCCGGGTCACGAGCGTTAGCGGTGCAGAAATACTCCCATTCCTGGGCCATACACGTCAGCGTAGGTCGGTTAGCTCCACTTGTCGCGATACCTGTGGACTGCGCTGCGAATCGGACCAGCTATCGCGCTGCGGACTGCACCAGCTATCGAACCGCGGGCAATTGGGCCGACTGCACATCCTCAACCCGGCTAGGCCCGAACGGCCACGAGAGTGCTCATCGGTATGCTGCGGAAGGCAATGAGACATGTCTGGGCGACCATTTCGTGGTAACGATTTTCGCTCTGGCAGCGGCGCTGCTCTATGGCAGCGCCGATTTTCTCGGCGGTGTCGCGACACGGCGCGCACGAGCGCTGTCCATCCTGCCTGCCTCAGCGCTGGCCGGACTCTTGATCGTGCTGGTCGCTGCCCTCGCCGCAGGCGAGTCGGTGCACCGTGCCGGGCTGGCGTGGGGCCTGGCCGCTGGTGCAGTCGGCGGTGTCGGACTGATCATCTTCTACGCCGGCCTGGCCGAGGGTCCGATGACCGTCGTGGCGCCGACATCGGCGTTGACGGCGACGGTTCTTCCGGTAGCTGTCTCCGTTGCCGACGGGGAGCGAGCGACCGCGGCAGTTTACGCGGGAGCGCTCATCTGCCTGGTAGCAGTCGTCCTGGTCAGCGCGGCCGGAAGTCCGGAAGGTGGCAACCCGGCCGGGGCAGGCGCGGCCCCAGCCGGCCGCGCCGCTAGCGGCAGGGCCGCTGGTGGCGCTGCAGGTAGTAGCAGCCCCGCGACGGGGGCCCGAGCCGCTAGCCTCGCGAGCCGCCTGGCCAGGCGCGGCTTCCACGTCCGGGCTATCGGGTACGGCCTCGCAGCTGGCGCGACCTTCGGCCTCTTCTTCGTTTTCCTGCGCAACGCCGGTCAGTCCGGCGCGTTCTGGCCGATCGTTGCGTCGAGGCTCGCCGGGTTCCTGATCATCGTGGTTGCCGCGGCCGTCACTAGGGCCAGGCCGGTCATCGCAGCCGGCGGTGCGACGCTGCTGCTTGCCACCTTCGGGTCGGGAATCCTGGACGCGAGCGCGAATGTGGGCTATGTGATCGCTACTCGGGAGGGCCTGTTCGGTTTGGCTGTCGTCCTGACATCCCTGTATCCCGGCGTCACCGTGGTGCTGGCAAGGTTCGTGCTGGGCGAGCGGCTGAGGGCAACGCAGCTCGCCGGGTTGCTGCTTGCCATTGTCGGCGTTGTCCTCGTCACCGTCTGACGTCCGCCTGGACCTAGACAAGCTCGTGCGGCCGGACGTCAATCGGATGTCATCCGGCCGCACGAACCCCGGGGAAGGGGGACGAGCGCGTCAGATCAGAGTTCGTCGGCGAGGGCCGGGGGGCGACTGTCGTCGTCCTCTGCATCGGGTGCACTCGACGGAAAGAGCATCCCACAAATAAGTAGGTAAAGCTGCTCGGGGTACGGAATATATTCGACGTTTCGCAGGGCCTGGTCCTGACCCGCGGACTCCACGATGAACTCGCCGTATCCCAGCAGCCGACCAGGGAATGTCCGTCTGAAGCTCATGTCGGTTACCTTGGTCAGCGGCATCATGTTGACGTTGCGGGTAAGGAACCCGGTCGTCAGCAGCAATCGCTCGGTAGTGACCACGAAGTAGTCGACGGACCAGTTAACGGCCTTCCAGATCAGGCGCAGGAACAAGACGAGCCAGGCGGCCCACATGATCACGGCAAGCACGCCGTGGACGAGTGTCGCGTTCAAGATGCCGGCAACCAGCAGACCGCCCAGGGCCTGCGCGCTGGGAGAGATCAGCACGGCCGGGTGCTGCCTGACGGTCGCCACCTGGACTTCGCGCGGCAGCAGGTACTTGTTGATTGCGACGGGCGTCTTGGCTCCCGACGTCGGCTGTCGCATGGCTAGAGCTTGTTCACAAACTGTGACATCGAGTTACCCGCGGACTTGAGTCCGTTAAAGGCAGAGTGGAGGGCATGTGCCGCACCAGTCGGGTTGGTGGCCAGGTAATAGATGATGAATATGACGATTGCCCATGCGAGGACCTTCCGCAACACGTGATCACCTCCTCGACAACTGCAGCGGTAGTCCGCTACCGCGGGTGAGCAATTCCCTCTCTACTGCTGTGTCATCAGCATAGCTGAGTGCAATTTGGCAACCAATGACCAGTAACCCAAGCAACCATACGTGATGGGCCAGGTACAAGCTTGCCGGCGCGCGGGTCGCGCCAGGAACCCTGGCTCCGCAGGCAACCGCGCGCGCACGCGGCCGATCGCCACGCACGAAGCCGGAGAGTCTGACACCATTTCCCTTCTAGATCCCAGCCAACGGGGTGACGATGACCGATGTGAGCCCGAGCGACTTCGCAGTCGTCGTCTACAGGGAAGATGAAGTCTGGGAGGCAGAGGTTCTGCCGACAGCCCTGACGGAGAACCTCGATGGCCTGATCCTGGCCTTGCGCCAGCAGCCGGGCATCGGCGGAGCAATTGGCCTAGCTGCCGTTGGCGATGACTTTTTCGTCGCGTTGCGAGTCCTTGGCAATCATGTCTCCGTTTTCTTGTCTGACGTCACCGCCTCAGTTGACTGGCCCCTGGCCCGGCAGGTCCTGGACTACCTAGATATTCCCGTTCCCGAAGATGAGGACCTGGATCAGGTGCTACCAGTTGGGGACATGTCGATCTTCGCCGACCTTGGCATCGACGAGATGGAGCTGGGCGCGCTCTCCGGCGACCTGGACCTGTTCCCTGACGAGGTCCTGGCCAGCCTGGCCAGGCGGATCGGTTTCGGTCAGGCGCTCGAACGGGCCCTGGACTCAGCCATCGGCGCGCTTTGACCGGTTGATCAGCCTATGACCGGTTACCTCGCCAGCTTCGAGCCAGCCATGCGGGAGGCGCTGGCTGAAGCGCGCGCCCTTGTCGCCACCGATGCCGCCGACGTTCCCGTAGGCGCCGTGGTACTGGACGCGGCCGGCGCGGTGATCGGCCGTGGCCGGAATCTGCGCGAAGCGAGCGCGGACCCCACGGCCCATGCCGAAGTAGTGGCGCTTCGGGTGGCCGGGCAGGCACGAGGAACCTGGCGGCTCGACGGCTGCACGCTGGTGGCGACGCTAGAGCCCTGCACGATGTGCGCGGGTGCCGTGCTCGCCAGCCGCGTTCCCCGGCTTGTCTACGGGGCGCGCGACGCGCGGGCCGGTGCCGCCGGATCCGTCTGGGACGTCCTGCATGATCCGCGGCTTGGGCAGCCGGTTGAGGTCGTCAGCGGCGTGCTTGCGGACGAGTGCGCAGCGCTGCTGCGCGAGTTCTTCGACCAGCGCCGGTAACCGGCAGCGCCCGCGACTCGCGGATGGTTCGGCTCAGGTAGGCTCGGCTCCGGTGGAGTCGCCTAGTGGCCGAGGGCGCACGCCTCGAAAGCGTGTGATGGGGCAACTCATCCGTGGGTTCAAATCCCACCTCCACCGCCACCACCTCCACCGCCACCACCTCCACCGCCGCTGTGATGTCTCGGGACACCGTTCACAGGTGTCTCGGGACGGTGCTTGAACGTCGTTACGTCCTTGCTGGCCGTCTTAGGGGTGGGTTACGCCCTCGTGCTGACGATGCCATTTCGCTCCCTCGTGGCCATCAAGTGCTCCTGACAACGCGGTCAGCGACCAGCAACAGTCGGGCCTGTGGTACCCAGCCACCGCTCTGACGTGCGGCAATGACCATATACCCACGGCGGGTATTCATTCAGTGCCCGGCGCTCCCGCAATCTGCTGCGACGTCGGCCAGGGGCGCCTTTAGGTGTGAGGAATGTCGCCTCGGGCGCCTCGCGTTGACGCTGCGATGAAGAAGATTGGTTTCCTGTCCTTCGGGCACTGGTCCGCATCACCCGGCTCCCAAACGCGGTCGGCATCCGACGCCCTGCTGCAGTCGATCGACCTTGCGGTCGCGGCCGAAGAACTTGGTGCCGACGGCGCGTATTTCCGCGTGCACCACTTCGCCAGTCAGCTGGGTTCTCCCTTCCCGCTGCTGGCCGCCGTCGGAGCGCGCACCGCCCGCATCGAGATCGGCACAGCCGTCATCGACATGCGCTACGAAAACCCGCTCTACATGGCCGAGGACGCGGGGGCAGCCGACCTAATATCGGGCGGCCGTCTCCAACTCGGGATCAGTCGCGGTTCGCCGGAGCAGGTGGTCGACGGGTGGCGATACTTCGGCTACCAGCCGCAAGACGGCCAGACCGACGCTGACATGGCCCGCGAGCACGCCGAAGTGCTGCTCGAGGTGGTGCGCGGCAACGGTTTCGCGCAGCCTAATCCTCGGCCTATGTTCGCGAACCCTCCTGGCCTGCTGCGCGTTGAGCCGTACTCAGAAGGGCTACGTGATCGCATCTGGTGGGGCGCGGCGTCACAGCGCACGGCGGTGTGGGCAGCCGAGGTGGGCATGAACCTGCAGAGTTCCACGCTGATCAATAACGAGTCGGACAAGCCCTTTCACCTGCAGCAGGCTGAGCAGATCCAGGCATTCCGCGACGCGTGGCAGAAGGCGGGCCACCAGCGTGAGCCGCGTGTGTCCGTGAGCCGGAGCATATTCGCGCTCGTCGATGACAAGGACCGGGCCTACTTCGGCCGCCGCAACCAGGACACCGACGAGATCGGGTATATCGACGCAGCGACACAGGCGATCTTCGGCCGCACCTACGCTGCCGAGCCAGACGTGCTCATCCAGCAACTCAAGGAGGACGAGGCGATCGCGGCCGCGGACACGTTGCTGCTCACTGTGCCCAACCAGCTCGGCGTCGACTACAACGCCCACGTCGTCGACAGCATCCTCACGCACGTGGCGCCAGCGCTCGGCTGGCGGTAACCCGCGGAAAACAGGCCAGGCCTGTCTAGTCCAGTTCCAGCACCCGGACGTGCAGCACCGACCGCTGCTGCAGCGCGGCACGCAAGGCACGGTGGAGGCCGTCCTCAAGGTAAAGCTCGCCGCGCCAGCTGATTACGTGCGGGAACAGATCACCGTAGAACGTCGAGTCAGTCGCCAGCACGGTGTGCAGGTCCAGCACATTCTTGGTGGTGATCAACTGGTCAAGCCGGACTGGCCGGGGCGGTATCTCTGCCCACTCGCGCCCGGTCCGGGCATGGTCAGGGTATGGCCGCCCGTCTCCAACCTGCTTGAAGACCACAACCCGAGTTTAGATGAGCGTGGCCGCGTACCGCCCGGCGTGCACGCCGGGCGGTACGCGGCCGCCGAGGAAGCTAGGCGGTGGCGCAAGGCCGTTAGCCGAGGCCATGGCAGGTTCCTGGCGTCAACAGCGCACGCGGTAGATAGGCTTGCCCGCGGAGGATTCGCCTAGTGGCCTAGGGCGCACGCTTGGAAAGCGTGTTGGGGGCAACCCCTCGCGAGTTCGAATCTCGCATCCTCCGCCACGCTGACTTGCTGAAACACCGATCATCGCCACCAACGGACTGGCGTGCTGAGTTCTGGTCGGCTCAGCCTTCCGAAACGCGCTCGCGGGCGATGACCGGTTGGCCAGAAGCTATGAGGTCCTGAAGCGCAGGTTGGGGAGCAGCACAAGGGCGACCGCGAAGCCTATACGGATGCCAAGGCGCAATTCGTCGCCGCAGCGCTCCGGGGGCTTTGAGCGGCTCTTGCGGCTTACTTGCCTGCCTGGGCGACTTCCAGTAGCGCGTGCAGGTCGCCGGCGGTCTCCAGTGCTGCGATACCTGCTATCGCGACGATTGCCAAGCAGGCGGCGAGGACGGCGATTCGTCGGCGCGGCGGTGCCGTCAGCAAGGCCGCGACCCGCCGGGGCACCGGGCCTGCCAAGGCCAGTGACAACCGCTGAGCACGCGAGCCGAGGACGCCCAGCGAAATGCCTGCCGGCCGCGCGGATCGGGGACTTGCGAGCAAGGCGACTCGCCCAACGGTCTCGGCCACGAGTCCGCGATCGCCGGTGACTTCTGCGGCGTGCTCGTCAGCCCAGCGCTCGACCGTGTACTCGACCGAGCGTGCCACCGGCAAGAGCATCGGGTTGGCTGCGGCCGCCAGCCGTGCCGCGGCCACGAACAGATGGTGCCTGCCGGACAGGTGAGCCTGCTCATGCGCGATCAAGGCAGTCCTGCTGTCGGTACCGAGCCGATCTAGCAGCAGCCGTGACACCACGATGCGGCCGGGTCTGCCGGGCAGGGCGTAGGCCTCGATGGCAGACCCGGGTACCACCACGACAGCGTCATCGCCGTGCAGCTGCGCAGCGCGGCGATATGACTCTGCCAGCGCGCGCCCCCTCTTCCGGACAAGGACAGCGACGGCCACCGCAGCCGCCATCAGCGCCAGCCCGGCGAGCGCACCAGCAGAAACGGGAATCGGGTCAGCACGCTGCATGATCTGTTGCGAGTAGTCGCCAAGCGTCGCTAGGACGGGTGCTCGCGCGGCCGCGTACGCCGCAAGCAGCGCCAGGGCAATCGAGCTGCACCCGGCCAGGCCGACGGCGGTCATGGTGAGAAGCCAGGTAGCCTGGCGCGGTTCCAATTTGGCCGCTAGCGGACGTGCGACGACACCAGCCAGACCGGGGATCACTAGCGGCAGATAGAGGAGCCACACGTGCTTAGTCCCGTGCCTTTGGCCGACCTGTGCGGTCGCCCGCGGGGTCGCTGGCATCGGCCAGCAGGGCGCGTAGCAGCCTGGCATCTCGCCCCGATAGCCCGGATACGAACCTGCTCAGCACAGCGTCGCGATCGACACCGCTGCCGAGCGCAGTGCTCATCCGACTTGCGGCAAGGCTCGCCTCGTCGACGGCGCTGTACGTGAAGCCGCGCCCGGACCTCTGCCGCGCTAGCAGGCCCTTGTCGTGCAACCGCGAAATGATCGTCACGACCGTGCTGTAGGAGAGATCCCGTTGCTCTCCAGCAGTGATCCGTTCGCGGACGTCACCGGGGCTGAGCGGCTCACTGGCGGTCCGCAGGATGCCTAGGACTTCGGCTTCGAGAGCCCCGGAAGCCCGCCTTCCTGTGCCTGGCGAACTGGCCTGGCCCTCGGCCCGGCCGGGTTCGTGCATCGAGGGCCTCCTGCCGCGGGTATCATCTACAAGACTTGTAAAAGTTCTACAAGAGTTGTAGAGAGTTGCCTACCTGAGTATGCCACTGCGGACTACTCCTCGTGCCCATCCGGGCGACGGGGCACGGGCCGCTGCTCGATCCATGCGAAGGGCCTGACATGTCACATCTGACGTACCTGGAGTCTGCTGTCGTCGGCCTGATCCAGGGCGTCTCGGAGACGTTCCCCGTCTCCAGCCTGGGACATAACGTGCTGATCCCCGGGATCGTTGGCGGCGCATGGGCTCGCGACCTGAACGTAGCTTCCCCCGAGTCGCCCTACCTGGCGTTCATTGTCGGGCTGCATGTAGCCACCGCGATCGCACTGCTTATCTACTTCTGGCGAGACTGGGTAAGGATCATCGGCGGTTTCCTGTCTTCGGTCCGAGACCTCAGCGTTGAGACTGATGACCAGAAGCTTGCCTGGATGATCATCCTGGCCACGATCCCAGTTGGGATCGTCGGCGTGGCCTTCGAGCACACGTTTCGGGTGCTCTTCGCCAAGCCTATTCTGGCGGGGATATTCCTCATGGTGAACGGCGTGATTCTGCTCGCGGGGGAGCGGTACCGGACCCGCGCGTCGCGGGCTGCTGACGCCGCCGCTGCTGCGGAGCGCGACCAAGCCGCGCGTGCCGTACCGGTGCTACGGCCGTCGGTGCGCGCGCCAGCAGCGCCGGGGACGGCAGCAGTGGCCGAGGCGACGATACCCAGGGCACAAGCCGATCCGCTGCTAGCAGACCCAGCGCGCCAGGCCCAGGCGCGCCACCGGCGCCGGCAAGGCAGCGGCCCAGCCGAGCCCCGCGACGCTGAAATCGCGCACGCTCGCCGCGCCGACCGGCGACTCGCCGCGATGAGTTACCCCCAGGCCGTGATGATCGGGTCCGCTCAGATCCTCGCGCTGCTGGCCGGCATCAGCCGTGACGGCGTTACGATCGTGGCCGGCCTGGGGCGCGGACTGTCCCGCGAGGACGCCGCCAGGTTCGCGTTCCTTCTGGCCACTCCCGTCATCCTGGCGGCAGGGGCGCTGAAGATCCCGGACTTGCTTGGCCCCCTCGGCAACGGCATCCGCGGCCAGATCCTCGTGGGCAGCCTGCTGTCGGGAGTCGGCGCCTACCTGTCGGTCCGGTTCCTGCTGCGCTACCTGCGCACTCGAACACTCACCCCGTTCGGGGTCTACTGCCTCATCGCCGGGCTGGCCAGCGTGATTTACCTGGGCCTAGTGCGGTGATGCCAACCTCGCCGGCCAGCGGCAGACGGAAGGAAGCCAATCCGTGCAGCACTTCATAGCTACCTATGGCTATCTCGCCATTTTCCTACTCATGGTGGCGGAATCTGCATGTATACCGATTCCTTCCGAGCTCATCATGACCTTCGGTGGCGCGCTCGCAGCCGGGGCGGTGCCCGGCACCGGGCTCAACCTCGCTGGCGTCATCTTCGCCGGCGTAGCGGGGAACGTCGTTGGCAGCTACATTGCGTGGGCAGTGGGCCGATATGGCGGTCAGCCGGCCCTTCGGCGGTGGGGCCGCCGACTCCGAATTCGCGAGCACGACCTCGACCGGGCCACGCAGTGGTTCGACCGATATGGCGCCAGGGCCGTCCTGATCGGCCGGCTCCTGCCGGTCGTGCGAACCTTCATCTCGCTGCCCGCCGGGATCGCAGGCATGAAGCCAGTGCGCTTCGGGATCTACACAACCATCGGCTGCATCCCGTGGACGGCCGCGCTCGCCGCGGCCGGGTATGCAGTCGGCGCGAACTGGAATTCCATTGTTACTGGCTTCCACGGACCGACCTACATCATCGCGGCGGTCGTTGTGATCGGGATCGCCATCGCCGTCTGGCGGTATTTGCGCCGGAGTTCCGCCGCCGACGGCACAGGTGAGCGGCACCGGCACGACGGCGACAACGCACGCCGCACCAGGACGCCGCGCTGAGGCTCAACTACTGGCGGGAAGCGCCGCCCGGTGTGGCCTTGAGCTCGTTGAGTGCGCGCGCCTCGGCAGGCGGCGCGGCGATCGCAGCAGCATCCATCAGGAACTCAGCGGCTACGCGGAAGGTTTGTCCGACGGCGTGGCCGGCGAGTCGCGACATGTAAGCCCGGTATCTGCTGAGCTCCCACTCCTGGCCCCGCGGTGATAGCGACGTGCAGGCAGGCTCCGGCATCGTGTTCCAGGTCCAGTCCCGCACGTGTCCACGCTGCCCGCCGCGCTCCACAGTTCTGGGCCGGATGAAGTCGACGTGGTCGACGTCCTGGCCCATCTGGTTGCGGACAAAACGGAGGCCGGCCAGGGTCTCCTCGATCAGAGTCCGGTCTGCTTCGGCACGGCGACGTAGCTCGCGATCGTAGGTGTCCGGGTGATACCGCACCAGAGTGCCGTCGACGATGGTTACCCACCAGACCGCCTCGCTGATCACGGCGAACGCCCGTGGCCGGTCCAGCTCCGTAACTCGGGGCAGCCGGTCGGTGATATCGCGCATTGCTGTGATCGCCCACTCAAGGGCACTGGCCTCGGCGGGCGGATGATCGCTGCGAGCCGCGCGGTTCCATGCCACCCTGCAGCGAGCCGAGCAGAACCGCGCGTGCTCACGGCGCGGCGCGAATGCCGCACCGCACTGCTCGCAGCTGCGCTCCTCACCCATAGAGCAAGGTTACGCGTAACCATTGGCGCATTCGCACGCGCTGGGAGCGGCGCGAGCGCTCAACGTGTGGAGAGTTAGTACAAAACTTTTGTACTAACTCTCCACACGATTCTGCCCTGGCCCTCGGCGGAACCAGTTATAGGCGATAAAAGAGGATTCATCCCTCCAAGCGTGCATGCAACCACGGTGCGGCTGCGGCCGCGACCCGCTCAGCAACCCTGTCGCGGTCATGATGAGCCACCTGTGGTGGGAGCTGGGCGATCCGCCCGTTACAATCACGGCGCCGGGCTCGGCTACCGGATTGCGGCCGGGCTCACGCACCCCCCGACCCGCGGCTAGACTTACTGACAGACCCCTCGCACGGCGTTCATCCCGCCAACCCCCCCAGGGCCGGAAGGCAGCAAGGGTACGCGGGCTCTGTCGGGTGTGCGGGGGGTCCTTACCGTCCCGGCGAGCAATTCGGGCGAGCGATTCCGGCGAGCGATTCCGGCGAGCACACCCGGTGAGGGTCAACTCCGGCGAGGATGAGGTCATGGCAGGCGACGCCCCGAGTCCCGGTCCAGGCCCTGACCACGCGGACAGCACGCGGTCAGGCCGTCCCGCCGCGCCCCTGGCGCTCTACCGCCGGTATCGCCCGGCGACATTTGCTGAGGTCAAGGGCCAGGACCACGTCACCGAGCCGCTCCGCCAGGCGCTGCGCAGTGGCCGGGTGCATCACGCCTACTTGTTCAGCGGACCGCGCGGCTGCGGCAAGACATCGAGCGCCAGGATCCTGGCCCGCTCCCTGAACTGCGAGCAGGGCCCGACACCTGACCCGTGCGGGGTCTGCGCGTCCTGCGTCGCCCTGGCTCCCGCCGGGCCTGGCAGCATCGACGTGATCGAGATCGACGCTGCGTCGCATGGCGGCGTCGATGATGCGCGGGACCTGCGGGAACGCGCCTTTTACTCGCCAGTGTCCGGCCGCTACAAGATCTACATCATCGACGAGGCCCACATGGTCACCCGTGAGGGCTTCAACGCGCTGCTCAAGCTCGTCGAAGAGCCGCCTCCCCACTTGAAGTTCGTATTCGCTACCACGGAGCCGGAGAAGGTCATCGCGACGATCAGGTCGCGGACGCACCACTACCCCTTCCGGCTCGTGCCGCCCGCGGTACTGCGCGAACACCTGGAGTACGTCCTGGCCAGCGAGGGCGTCCCGTACGAGCCTGCGGTACTGCCGATCGTGATCCGCGCCGCAGCCGGATCCGTCCGGGACGCGCTGTCCGTGCTCGATCAGCTTGTTGCGGGCTCGGACGACAGCGGGCTGCGCTATGACCGGGCCATAGCGCTGCTCGGGTACACCGACGACCGCTTGCTAGACGAGGTCGTCGAGGCATTCGCCGCCGACGACGGCGCCGCAGTCTTCCACGCCATCGACCACGTGGTGGAGGCCGGGCACGATCCGCGCCGGTTCGCCGCCGACCTGCTCGACCGGCTGCGCGACCTGATCGTCATTTCGGCTGTACCCGACGCGGCCGCCAGCGGGCTCATCGACGCCCCGCCGGACCGCCTGGAGGAGATGGGCAAGCAGGCCGCCACCTTCGGCCGGGCCGGCCTGACCAGGGCGGCCGAGATCATCAGCGCCGGGCTCGTAGAGATGCGCGGCGCTACCTCGCCACGTCTCCTGCTCGAGCTCATGTGCGCCCAGGTGCTCCTGCCGGCTCCGACCGCCGATACCGGTGGGCTCGCCGAGCGGCTCGACCGCCTTGAGCGCAGGCTCGCTGGCGGGAATCAGACGGCGACGGCACAGCGCGCATCCGGCCCGGCGCCGCATGCGACCGCCGCACCGGGCAGGGGACAGCCAAGACCGGCGCAGAAACTGGCGGAACCCAGGGCCGCAGCTCCGCCGGCGTCGGCCACGCCGGCACCAGCACCGGCACCAGCACCAGCACCGGCGGCTCCCCGCGCGCCGGCCGCAACGGCTGGTGACGCCCCCGCCGACACGGAATCGCTGCGTACCCGCTGGCCGGACGTGCTCGCGGCGGTGCAGGGCCGGAAGCGCGTCGCCTGGATGCAGCTCAGCAGCGCCAGCGTGGAGTCGCTGGCCGACGGGGTGCTGACCCTCGCCTTCGATAAGGCCGGGGTAGCCAAGGGCTTCCTGACCGGCGGCTACGACAAGGACCTTGGCCAGGTCCTGGCAGATATGTTCGGCGTCACACCCACCATCCGAACCTCGGTGGGGACACCGCTCGGGTCCGGTCCCGATCCTGATATGGGAACGGGGCCGTCTGACTCGCTGCCGCGTCCGGCTGCGTCCGCGACGCCGCCGCGACGTGCGGACCACGAATCTGGCCGCGCCGCTCCAGCCACTCAACCGGCAGGGCCCGGTCGGCGCGGTGACGCTCGGCCGCAGCAGCAGGCAAGCTCGCGAGCCGCCGCGAACCGCCCGGCGCCCGCGGCAGCGACCGATAACGAGCCTGCGCCGGGGGACTTGCCTGCGCCCGATGTACTCACGGGGACTGACCTGATCGAGCGGGAACTCGGCGGCCGCGTCATCGAAGAGCTGGACGGTCCGTAGCCGGGAGGCCGACCGCCGGCCTGCGCGCTACCCGACATGGCCGGCGACGGCCCGCAGCGTGCCCCGCCGAGGCGGAGGCCGTAGGCTCGGATATCAAGCACAGCACGGACAGCGCGGAGACAGCGCCGCAAAACAGCGCTGTAAAGACGGCGCCGCAAACATTGGAGGGTCGCGTGGAGCCTGGTGGCCAGCTTGATATGCAGCAGCTCCTCCAAGCCGCCGCGGCGATGCAGAGCCAGCTCATGTCGGCGCAGCAGGAGCTCGCCGAGGCCGAGGTCGAGGGGACCGCTGGCGGCGGCCTCGTTACCGCGACGGTCAACGGCCAGGGCGAGCTTGTCGACCTGTCGATCGCAGCCGCGGCCATTGACGGCGCAGATCCCGAGGAGACGGCCCAGACCTTGGCCGATCTCGTACTCGCCGCCTACCGCGACGCATGCCGCGGGGTCGATGAGCTTCAGCAGGAAACGATGGCGCCGCTCGCGGCCGGCCTCGGCGGCGGTGGCGGCATGCCTGGCCTCGGCGGCTTCCCCGGATTCCCTGGCCTGCCGGGCGCGCCCGCCGACCCGGGCCCGGACGAGCCGTCAGCACCGGACGAGCCGTCAGCTCGGGACGACCCGGCCAGGGACGATCCGGCCGGCGAGAACTAGTCGGGCCCGCGGTGTACGAAGGTGTCGTTCAGGACCTGATTGAGGAATTGGGCCAGCTACCGGGAGTCGGCCCCAAGGGCGCGCAGCGCATCGCGTTCTACCTGCTGTCTGCCGATCACGTGGATGTGCGGCGACTCGCCGCGGTTCTGGTCGAGGTCACCGAGAAGGTCAAGTTCTGCCGGATCTGCTTCAACGTCGCCGAAGACGATGAGTGCCGGATCTGCAAGGACACGCGCCGGGACCTGTCGGTGATCTGCGTCGTCGAGGAGCCCAAGGACGTCGCGGCGATCGAGAAGATCCGCGAATTCCACGGGCGATACCACGTACTCGGCGGCGCGATCAGCCCGATAGACGGCGTCGGCCCCGACGACCTGCGCATCCGGGAGCTGATGGCGAGGCTCGCCGACAGCGCCGTGACGGAGATCATCCTGGCCACCGACCCGAACCTGGAAGGCGAGGCGACGGCCACGTACCTGGCGCGGATGATCAAGCCGATGGGCCTGCGGGTCACGCGGCCGGCCAGTGGCCTCCCGGTCGGGGGCGAGCTTGAGTACGCCGATGAGGTCACCCTGGGCAGGGCATTCGAGGGACGGAGGTTGCTAGATGTCTGAGTCACCGCTCGGACCGGGGACATCCGCGACCGCGAATGGAGTGGGTGCCGATCCGGCCCCAGTCCAGCTAGCGGATGAATGGCGGCCGCTGGCCGACCGGATAGCCGGGAATGCGCGGGATTTCCTTGACGGCCTGACCGCCGTCGCACGTGGCGAGGGCGCCGACAAGACCGTGCCGCTGCTGCTTCTTGAGACCGCGCAGATGATGCTGGCGGGAGCCCAGCTTGGCGCCAGCAAGGACGTCATCCTACCCGGCAACTGGGAGCCCGACGTCGGCGCGGACCCTGAGGTGGACCTGGATGCACTGCGGACGGGACTGGCTGCGCGGCTGGCTGGTTTCGACGATTATGCCGAGATTTTCGATCCGTTCGCGGATACGCAAGCGACCCCGTTCCGGCTCTCTGATGATCTAGCAGCAGTGGCAGCAGACCTCATCCACGGGCTGAAACATCACGAGGCGGGACGAGTAGCCGAAGCGATCTGGTGGTGGCAGTACTCCTATGTCAACCACTGGGGCACCCACGGCGGGGCGGCCCTGCGGGCGCTGCATTCGGTCGTGGCCCATGCCCGGCTGGACGTCGCCGAGGAACCGGCGCCCCGGTAGGCACGCCTGCCTCGGTAGACTCTGGGCCGTGTCCCTGGTCGTACAGAAGTATGGCGGATCGTCGGTCGCTGACGCGGACGGCATCAAGCGGGTAGCGCAGCGGATCGTCGCGACCCGCAAGGCCGGCAATGGCGTCGTCGTCGTCGTGTCGGCGATGGGGGACAGCACCGACGAGCTCAGGGACCTGGCAAATCAGGTCAGCCCGGCGCCTCCTGGCCGCGAGCTTGACATGTTGCTGACGGCGGGCGAGCGGATCTCGATGGCGCTCCTGGCGATGGCCATCGCCAACCTGGGGCTGGAGGCGCGGTCGTTTACCGGGTCGCAGGCGGGCGTCATCACCGACTCCACGCACGGGCGGGCTCGCATCATCGACATCACACCGGGCCGGATCCAGGCGGCGCTCGATGACGGCGCCATCCCGATCGTGGCGGGTTTCCAGGGTGTGTCGCAGACCACCAAGGACATCACGACCCTCGGACGCGGCGCCTCCGACACGACGGCTGTCGCGCTAGCGGCAGCGCTGGGCGCGGACTACTGCGAGATCTTCACCGACGTGGACGGCGTATTTACTGCCGACCCGCGGCTCGTGCCCAGCGCGCGCCGCCTGCTGAGCATCTCGTATGAGGAGATGCTGGAAATGGCGGCCTGCGGGACGAAGGTGCTGATGCTGCGCTGCGTGGAGTACGCGCGCCGGTATCAGATCCCGATTCACGTTCGTTCCTCATTCAGCAACAGGGAAGGCACCTGGGTCATCGACGCGGGGGCTCCTAGGGAAGGCGAGGCGATGGAGCAGGCGATCATCTCCGGCGTGGCACAAGACCGTGGCGAGGCAAAGATCACGGTTGTCGGGGTGCCAGACAAGGTCGGCGAGGCTGCCAGGATCTTCCGCGCCATCGCCGAGGCCGGCATCAATATCGACATGATCGTGCAGAACATCTCTGCGGCGGCCACCGGCCGCACCGACATCTCGTTTACGCTCCCGCGAGACGACGGCCACGCGGCGATGTCGCGACTAGGCCAGCTCGAGGCCGAGGTCGGCTTTGACTCGCTCCTTTACGACGACCGGATCGGCAAGGTCTCGGTTATCGGCGCGGGGATGCGGTCGCACCCTGGGGTCAGCGCCACGTTCTTCGGTGCGCTGGCCGAGGCTGGCGTGAACATCGAGATGATCTCCACGTCGGAGATCCGGATCTCTGTTGTCGTCGATCAGAACGACGTCGAAGTCGCGGTCGCCGCAGCCCACGAGGCCTTCGACCTGGGCGACGGCTCCGAGCAGGCGGTCGTCTACGGCGGGACCGGCCGGTGAGCGCCCAAGGCAGGCCTGTGCTCGCGATCGTGGGAGCGACGGGCGCGGTCGGAACCGTCATGCGGAGCATCGTGTCCGAGCGCGCTGACATCTGGGGCGAGGTTCGGCTCGTGGCGAGCCCTCGCTCCGCTGGCCGCAGGCTGGAGGTCCGCGGCGAGGACGTGGTCGTGCAGGCGCTGGCGCCAGAGGTATTCGACGGGGTCGACCTGGCCATGTTCGACGTGCCAGACGAGGTATCGGCGCAGTGGGCCCCGGTCGCTGCCGCGCGCGGGGTGGTGGTGATCGACAAGTCGGGTGCGTTCCGGATGGACCCGGAGGTGCCGCTCGTCGTGCCCGAGATCAATCCGGACGCTGCCACGGCGCGGCCTAAGGGCATCATCTCGGTGCCGAACTGCACCACGCTGTCCATGATCGTGGCGCTCGGGGTGCTGCACCGGGCGTTCACACTGCGCGAGCTGGTTGCGGCCTCGTACCAGGCAGCGTCGGGAGCCGGCCAGGCTGGCTCCGACGCGCTGTACGACGAGCTGGCGAAGGCCGGCGGTAACAGGACGCTGGGCCAGCGCCCTGGCGACATCCGGGCCGCGCTCGGGGATGGCGGTCCGTTCGGGGCGCCGCTGGCAATGAACGTAGTCCCCTGGGCCGGATCACTGCGGGATGCGGGCTGGTCGTCGGAGGAAATGAAGATCCGTAACGAGACGCGCAAGATTCTCGGCCTGCCTGATCTGCGGGTGACCGCGACGTGTGTCCGGGTGCCGGTGATCGTCGGCCATTCGCTGGCGCTGCACGCAGTCTTCTCGCGCGCCGTGACGCGCGCGGAAGCCCAGCAGGTACTGCGCGAGTCGCCCGGGGTTGTGCTCGTGGACGAGCCGGAGTCTGGCAGCTACCCGACGCCGGCGGACGTCGCCGGCATCGACCCGACGCTGGTTGGCCGCGTCCGGCAGAGCATGGACGATCCGTGCGCGATCGAGCTGTTCGTGTCCGGCGACAATCTCCGCAAGGGTGCCGCTCTCAACGCGGCCCAGATCGCCGAGCTGCTGGCGCCAGAGCTCGGCCGCTGACGCTTGGCTCGGTGCTTGTCGCGACGGCGTAGCGGGCGGCCCCGTTCCCTCCCGATAGGGCGTCAGTTGCAACCTGCCGCCCATCTAGGGGCGGCAGGTCCACAACGACGCCCAATGAGCGATCCCGGGGGAGCACGCGAACCGACTATATCGGTCAGACGGGGCGCGTGGATCCGGGCCGCGCTGGCGGCATGAGCTCGCCGGCGTCGACTGCGACCGGAACGACGTTGCCCGGCGGCGCTAGCGGGCAGGCCCAGGCCGGGTCGTAGGCGCAGGAGGGGTTGTACGCAAAGTTGAGGTCGACGACTAGGTAGCCGTCGTCGCCGCCGAGGTCGGCGCCCTTCGCTGTGTCGATGACGTACCGCCCGCCGGGGTAGGTGGTGCCGTCCGTCCTGGTGTCGCGGATCGGCACAAAGATGCCGCCGCCGTAGCTGGCCAGCCACCATACGTCCAGATCCCCGACCTCGGGCAGATGCACCACGCCGAAACGCTCGAAGGGGACGACCCCGTCGGTGCCGGTGCTTACCGTGATCCTGACCCGCTCGACGTCGGTGTCCACGCGCACAGTGAACCGTAGCGCCGGGTTGTAGGGCGCTACCGGAACGCCCATGAAGGCCACGCGGTCAGCCGCGAGCACTGGCGACTCCGAGTGCGTGGCGAGCAGTTCATTGCGGGCAAGCTGCCAATCTCGGTGCGCAGCCTCGGGATCTGGATTCACTCGGACGGCTTCGTACATTGCCGCGACCTTGCGGCGCCAGTCGAGCAAGCCCATCGCCCTCATCGAACCTCGCAGCTATTAGGGTCGGCGGTGCCCAGACGACAGGACGCCTGGACACCGCCGACCCTAACTGGCGAGTACGAGCCGCTGCTCAGACGCGCCGGTCATGCACAGGGCCAGACCGAGGACGCCGACGTCGCGCAACGTCAGATCCGACAGGCCGGCTGTCGCCGTGAGCCAGATGACGATCTGCGACAGCAGCAGCGCGGCGATGCCGGCTGTCGCCCTGACTGAGATCCCGGCGATCAGGGCGACGGCCAGCACAAGCAGCAGCCAGCCATGCGCTAGGACGAGGATCACCGCCGTGGTCGACGTGGAGTTGACAGCGGGCACATATCCCGTCCACAGCGATGGCTGCACGAGCTCGTGGTAGCCGAACCAGGCCAGCACCAGGCCAAGGAGCAACCGTCCGACCGTGGGCCCCCATGCCGCCGTGGTCTCCGCCGCCCTGGCCTCCCAGTCCGCAGCGCGCCCGACTGCTCTGGCTTCGGCGCGAGCCCTCGGCGCACTCACGAGACGATCCTGCCCTGAGTGTCGGTCACGACCAGGCCGTCGTCTCCTAGGTTGTAGTCGCTACTGCCAGAGTCATCACCCATCGTCGCCTCCACCACGTAGACATGGGCGCCGTTCGAGTAAAAATGCGCGGGGCCTGGCGACTGACCGTTGACGGCGGCTGTAACGGACAGGCCGGAAGTCTGACGGCGGACGCTGACGGACAGCCCGGTCAGCGCCGCCCTGGCCGCGCCGCTCGGCGTGCCGGGCCAGATCGCAAATGCGTATGGCGCGAATGGCTGCGACTTGAGGAGCGGCCCTGGTGTAGTAGCCGCGGCGCCGGATTGCGACGGCGGCCCAGTCGTGGCCGCGGCGCTGGACGGGGCCGCCGACGGCCCGTAGGTAGACGGTGCAGACGCTCCGTGGCCGGGCCGCTGCGCGGCGGTCTGACCGCCGACGAGCGATCCAAGCGCTCCGCTGGAGCTGTGGTGCGCCCACCCATGCACAGCGAGCAGGACTCCGACGATGCCGGCGATCGCGAGCAGGCTGAGACCCCGCGGTCCGACGGATCCGAACTGATATCTCATGTGCGGCCGGACCGTGCAGCGGCGGCCGACGCGGCCGCGTCTCTTCCGGACTGGTCGGGGCGACGGCCAGTCACCAGGCCAGCCTCGGCGACGATGGCCGACGCTGTGATCCCGCTGAAGCCCGCATTCTCGAGGAGGGTTGTCCACGCCGTCATGGAAATCGGTCGCTCCTGGACACGCATGAGGTACCGCCCAGCGTTCTTGATGATGCGCCACCAGCCGCCAGGACCCTTGCGCGCGAGGACACTGAGTTTGCTGCGAATGATAGCCCGGTCCCTGGATGAGCCGCCACGGCCGAACATCATGTCCGCGATAGCGAGCTGCCCGCCTGGGCGAAGCCAGCCGTAGGCTGCGGTGACGAGCTTGGCCTTGTCGGTGTCGCGCAGGTGATGAAGCGCGTAGCTGGACACGATTAGGTCGATGCTGGCCGACGGCAAGTCGAGTGCTTCAATAGGCAGCGCTACGACAGAGAGGGATGACAGACCGCGGCGCTGTGCATCGGCGCGCAACCGGTCGGCCATCGCAGGGCTGACGTCGACGGCGAGCACGTCGGCACCTTGCCTGGCCAGCGGGATACTAATCTGGCCGTTGCCGCAGCCGAGGTCCAGGACGGCATCGCCTGGCTGGACGGTTGCGGCAGCTATCAGGGCAGACGTCACATTGCCGAGATTCGCAGAACCATGCTGATCCCAGCTGCTGACGCGACGTGACCAGACCCGACGCTGCCTGCTGGTCACTCGTTGCGTCGCCAGCGAGGCTAGCTGGGCGGCCGGCCGCTGGGAGTGAGCATGCGCCTTATTACCTTCGGTATTCTCGATCACCATTAATGCAGGCTAATATCAGCGGGTCGCCTTGACCAAGCTGAAGCAATTCAGGTTGAGCTAGTTTCTGGTTTAGAACTAGTTAAGATTTTGAGAGTAATGAAATATTCATTAAATTAAGTGGCGCTGGCGATGGATTCGTTAGCATCAGCTGAACTGGAAGCGACTGGGAGCGACCTCGAAACGCACGCACGCTCGGAGACGCGGTCTGTCCGGTCGACGGGCAGGCATGGTTGGCCTGCTTGCCGTCGTCCTGGCCGCTCTCGGGGTCGGCATCTACCTGGCGATGCAAGCTTCGGCCGGGCAGTCCGGGCATTCGTCGGCCGGTGGAGTACCAAACAAGACGCCCACGCCACGCGCTACGCCAAGTCCATCCCCGCCCCCACCTCATCCTTCTGGCAGCCTCGGTAATTACGACGTCGCCGAGCGCTGGCTCACCTTCACCGAGCACGCTGGCGTGGCGCTAGGTGGTCGCGTCCTGCAGGTGACTGTCCGGTATCCCGATGTGGGGCAGGCGAAATATTCAGGCGCGCCGGGCACCAGCCACTTCCCGCTTGTTGTTTTTGCCCCCGGCTACCGTCAGTGCAGCGCGAGCTATAGCATTCTGCTGCGGGAATGGGCCAGCGCAGGATATGTCGTTGCAGCCGTCAATTTCCCGCACACCAATTGCCACATCGTTAGTCCGGATGAGGCAGATCTGGTCAACCAGCCTGCCGACCTGGCCTTTGTCATCCAGCAGCTCGATCAGATATCCAGCCGACCCGACGGGACCCTCTCCGGGCTAATCAACGCGACAAGGGTCGCTGTCGCCGGGCACTCAGATGGCGGCGACACCGTCGCCGCCATGGCCGGGATGAGCTGCTGCCGGTATCCGCATCTGCGAGCTGCGGTCGTGCTCGCGGGCGCAGAGTGGCCGGCGTTCGCGGGACACTGGTTCTCGGCGCCAACGGCACCGATGCTCTTCGTTCAGGGCACTGACGACGTCTGGAATCCGCAGACTGCGAGCATGCAGCTATACGAGGCCGACACCAGCGGGCCGCGCTATTACCTGCAGCTAGCCGGGGCCAATCATTTCACGCCGTACGAGGGGGATAGCGCGCCGGAACCCATCGTCGTGCAGGTAACCATTGATTTCCTGGACCATTATCTGGCGGGAGACGCCGGCACCTTGAACGCGATGTCCCAGGCGGGGCGCGTGTCCGGAGTCTCCGAGCTGGTCAGCGGCGGGCACCTGCCATAGCTCGGTGGACGCGGTCGCGCCGGTTCGGGCAGGCTTGCCGCTGTGGACAGGACATTCACGCTCGCGGAGGCGCGGCAGCTCATGCCGACTGTCCTCGCGCGTGCTGACGAGCTGATCGAAGCGCGGGCCTGCCTGGTCGAGGTTCAGGCCGCGCTAGCCGCTGGTGTCCGGTCACCACATGGCGGCCTGCCAGAGGCGAAGGCGTATCAGGCACGGCTCAGTGAGCTGATCGGGTGGTTCGGTAGCGAGGGGATCGAGCTCAAGGGCTTCGCGCCACTGCTGCTCGATTTCCTTTCTGAGCACGACGGCGAACCGGTCATGCTGTGCTGGCTCGAGGGTGAGCGCGAGCTTGGCTGGTACCACAAGCTCGCCCACGGCTTCGCCGGCCGTCGCCGACTGGACTAGCAGGCGTGGCAGTCAGGCATGCTAAGCGCGAGGATGCGGCTCGGATCGCAGAGATTCACGTGCTGTCCTGGCAGAGCGCCTACCGGCGCCTGGTCCCTCAGGACTACCTCGACAGGCTCGATCCGGCCGCTGGCGTTGCTCGCTGGGCCGAAGCGATCGAGCAGACCGACCCGGCACGTGGCGGCGTCCTCGTAGTCGTTGGCGCAGCCGGGCAGGTGGCGGGCTTCGCGAACGCTTGTGCGTCACGCGATGAGGATGCTGGCGCGGACGACGGTGAAGTTGGGGCTATCTACCTGTCGCCTGAATGCTGGGGTCGGGGTTACGGCCGCATGCTCGCGGTCAAGATTCACGCCAGCTACCACGACGCGGGCCGCCCTGCGCAGCAGGGCGCTGATGCCAGGGATCGACAGGCAGCCCTCGGCGCCGTCTTCCTCGCCACTGAGCTCGACAATACTGGGATTGATCAGGTAACCGAGCTGGCCGTCAACGTTGTAAGAGAAGGCAGCCACGCTTGAGCCGATCTGGTTGGCGGCGAGTCCTGCGCGGCCCGGCTCCTGGACACTGTCCACGAGGTCCTCGATGAGGCTGGCTAGAGCATCGTCGAAACGCGTCACGGATTCGCTCGGGGTGCGCAGCAGCGGGTCGCCGAAATACCGGAGCGGCCGGATGCTCACGTACCCGCCTCCTGCCTGCTCTCGGCCGTGAGCTTGCCGATTCGGTCCAGGACCAGGTGATGCCAGTCCATCTCGACTTGCACCCGCATGCGCGCGTGCTCGATGACCAGGTCGTCAGCGACGGTCTGGTCCGGCCATGCACGCTCACGCTGATGGTCGAGCTGGCTCGCTCGGGCCGACAGCTCGCGGACCCGGTCTTCGATGTAGCCGCGCAAGGTCTCTTCGCCCAGGTCGCCGCTCATGGCCAGCGCCAGGTCGACCGGGTCAGGGTGCACCCGGATCTCCTGCAGCGCCTCTGCTCGCAGCGCGCGCAGCTCCCGCCGCCCTTCGGCGGTGATGCCATAGACGGTGCGAGCCGGAAGCTGGCCAACCTGCTCTGTGCGCAGCGGCTCGATTAGGCGTTCGGCCGCGAGTCGGTGCAGAGCGCCATACAGCGAACCGGGCTGCACTTCCGACCACATATCGGTCCGGTCGATGCGGGCGTCACGCCGAAGCTGATGACCGTACATGGGCCCGTGCTTGGCTAGCGCACCCAGGATGAAGAGGCGAGTTGGGTTCACGCGATAAGTAAAACACGAGTAGTCAAATTTGACCATTATCTGCCTGCGCCCGCAGTCTGGCTGCCGGGCTCCGGTCTGCTGGCGGAGCCGTCCGGTCTACCATCCTGAGCGTTATGACCCACCTGGATGGCGACTCCGCTGAGGTCGATCACGACCACGACCACGATGATCATGATCACGACCGCGGGCATGCACTTGACCGTGATCATCTACATGAGCATGGCGGTGAGCATGAGCATGGTCGTCAGCACGGGCACGACCGGATGCCCTTGGTGTTCGGCAAGCTGGCGCATCTGGTGCGACCGCATTCCCACGAGGCGGCTGACAAGGTCGACTCCGCGCTGGAAGCCAGCGCGGAGGGGATCCGTGCGCTGTGGATCTCCCTCGCTGTCCTCGGCGCTACGGCGGCAATCCAGGCAATCGTCGTGGCGATCTCGGGCTCGGTGGCCCTGCTTGGTGACACGCTGCACAACGCCGCAGACGCGCTGACGGCGGTGCCGCTCGGCGTCGCGTTCCTCGTCGGCAGGCGGCCACCGAATCGGCGCTATACGTATGGGTACGGCCGGGCTGAAGACCTAGCGGGCATCGTCATTGTCATGGTCATCGCGGCGTCATCGGCCTTGGCTGCCTATGAGGCAGCCACCCGGCTCGCGCATCCGCGGCCGGTCTCGAACCTCATCGCCGTGGCTATCGCGGCAATCGTCGGATTCACTGGGAACGAGGCCGTTGCCCGGTACCGAATCCGCGTCGGGCGGAAGATCGGATCGGCTGCGCTGGTGGCCGACGGCCTGCACGCCCGCGCCGACGGCTTCACGTCGCTGGCCGTCCTTCTGGGAGTCGCGGGCGTGGCAGCCGGGTGGGACTGGGCGGACCCAGTGGTCGGACTCCTCATCACGCTGGCCATTCTCGCTGTGCTGCGGCAGGCCGCATGCGAGATCTACCGCCGCCTGATGGATGCCGTGGACCCTGAGCTCGTCGACCGAACGGAACAGGTCCTACGTTCCACCCCCGGAGTCCTCGACATCGGCCAAGTGCGGTTGCGGTGGATTGGCCACCAGCTGCGGGCTGAATGTGAGGTAGTCGTCGATGCCGCGGCCAGCGCGATCCAGGCGCATCAGGTAGCAGTCGACGCCGAGCACAGCCTCCTGCACGCCGTGCCGCGGCTGACCGCCGCGCTCGTCCACGCCGATCCGCAGGCTCCGGAGGGCGCCGATCACCACTCGGTCCTTGCCCCGCATCGGTAATCCGGGCGCCATGGCCTCGACGGCCTAGGCGCCCTGGCGCGGCCGCCGGGGCAGGCTGAAGAAATGTCAGAGGGCATGAGCAAGATGGGGGCATGACTGTGACAGGACGCCTGGAAGTCGTCGCGCTAGACGCGCCCGACATCGAGAAGCTCGCCTCGTTCTATGCCGAGTTGGCTGGCTGGGACATAACTGATAGGGAATCCGACTGGATCGTCGTCCGGACGGAGGACGGTCAGGAGGTAGCCTTTCAGCTCGCTCCCGACCATGTCGCTCCCGAGTGGCCTGGCCAGGACCATCCCCAGCAGTTCCACCTCGACCTCCAGGTAGATGGACGGGAGGCGGCTGCTGAGCGTGCCGTCGGCCTCGGCGCGACCAAGCTGTCCGATGGACCGAATTGGATCACGCTGCTCGACCCGGCTGGTCATCCGTTCGACCTATGTGAGAAGGACGGCGTCGGCTCCGTCATGGGATTGTTCGCGGTGACGATCGACGCGCCAGATGCGTCGGCACTCGCCGGCTTCTACGCCGACCTGCTTGGCATGGAGGTCACATACGACGGGCCCGAGGGCGCCCTCATCGTCGGCGACGGCAAGAACGTGATGTTCCAGCAGGTAAGCGGGTACACCCCGCCGCGGTGGCCCGACCCGGCGTACCCGCAGCAGGCGCACCTCGACATCGTCGTCGACGACATGGACGCAGGCGAGGCGCGGGCCCTGGAGCTAGGCGCGTCACGCCTGCCCGGCGGCGGCGACACGTTCCGGGTATTCGCCGACCCCGCTGGTCACCCGTTCTGCCTTTGCGGCTAGGAGCAAGGCCCGGCTCGCGAGCCGGGGGCGGTCTGCTCGCCAGGCTCGCCCGCCTCGCCCGCCTCGCCCGCCTCGCCCGCCGATGTCCGAGCCTTAGCGGTTCAGTTGGACGCCATAGCTACGGAGCGCCGGTCAACGTACCACCCGGCGATGGCCGTCGCCGTCGTAGCTGCCGCGCCGAGAACATTGGTTGGCACGCCCGCGAGGCGCGGCACGGGATGCGGTTGATCCTCGATTGCAGTTCCGGGGATCAGCGGCGCCAAGAAGAACGGCGCCCAGTATGCAGCGGGCACGACTGCCGCGAAGAACCGGGTGCTACTCGGGTCCCGCGCGCCGGACCACAGTGACCAGAGGTTGACGGTCGAGAGAGTGACGGTCATCGCCAGCGCGGTCACACCGTGGAAACGGGCGTGGCCGGGCCACCGCTCGTTGAAGATGTGCGACTCATTCCAGTCCGCGGCAAGCGGCGCTGCCACCGTGATGACGTTCGCCAATGTGAGCAGACTCCGGCCGAGCACCCGGGATCTCTGTGCAGCATCTAGCGGTGTCATCGATACCTCCCGCTCGGCTGGACGGCTGTTGTCTACGCTACTGCGAGCCCACCGGACGGTCGAAAGGATCTCCGCGTCCCGTAACCTGGCCGAAGCGAGGTCTTCCGCCCAGCCAGGTGCCAGAGTCAGCTCAATCGGTCGAGGAACGCCTGCGAGCGCTGCATCACCAGTGCCGTGGCCTCGGCGTCGTATGACGGCAGCGAGCTGTCGGTGAACAAATGCCGGTTGCCCGGATAGACGAACAGCTCGGCGCGCTCAGGCCCGACGGTAGCGACCAGCTCCCTGGCAGCGTCGATGTCGCCCTCCAGTCCGAAGAACGGGTCCTTGTCCATGCCGTGGATCTGCACCGCTACACCGTTGGGCCAGGGCCCGAAGGCCCACTCGCCGGTGATGGGGATGCAGGCCTCGTAGAGCAGCGCGCCGCCGGCGCCGGGCCTGGTCTGGGCGAACCGCTGCGCCGGGGCGGCGCCCCAGGAGAAGCCGGCATAGACGAGCCCGTCGGGCAGGCCGGCCACCGCCCGGTCGGCGCGATCGTCGAGCACTTTGTCCCCGACGCTCTGGAGGTACGCGACGCCGTCGTCGATAGTCGCGGGTCGCTCGCCGTCGAAGAGGTCCGGGGTATGCACGGTGTGCCCGCCAGCGCGCAGCTCCGCAGCGAACGCGCGCACGCCGTCGGTAAGTCCCTGCACGTGGTGGAACAGCACAACCTCGGCCATCTCTCTACACTCCTGTCATCGGATCGCACTCATCGAATGATCCATAACCATAGAACGGTCCAGAGATGCCGGTCAATGAGCAGATCCCGGATTACGACCTCGACGACATGCTAGTGGTCACTGCGCCACACCAGCTGCGCGCTCTAGCCGACCGGCTGCGCGCCACACTCCTCGAGCTGGTCCTCGAGCGGGCCGCCACAGTCACAGAGATGGCGCAGGCAGTCGACCGCCCTAAGAGCACCGTCGCCTACCACGTGAATATCCTGGTCGCCGCCGGCCTCTTCCGCGTGGTGCGGACGCGGCGTGTGCGTGCCATCGACGAGCGGTACTACGGCCGAGTCGCCCGCACGCTGTACATCGGTGTGCTCAGCCGTCCTGAGGACAAGCAGGTGGTCGCCGCCATCAACGGGCTCGCGGAGGCGGCCGCCGAAGCTGCGCCCGCCCACGCCGCCGACGAGCTCAGGTGCACCCTCTTGCACGCGCGCATCCCGATCGAGGAAGTGCGTAACTTCTGGGCACAGGTCCAGGAGCTCGCTCGCCGGTTCGCCCAGATTCCCAGGGCCGGCGATCAGGTCTACGGCTTTGCGGCAGGCCTTTACCCGACCGACGCCCCCACTCTCATTGACGCCGAGCACGACGCGATTGACTAACACGAAGCAGCGGGTAGCGCGATGGTGGTCATCGTTCGCCGCCGCGACCTGCCAGGCACGTGCGGTGCGGGTCACAGTCCGGACCTGTGAGCGACGCTCGGTGAGAGACGAGGGGCGAGGGCGACCAGATGCCGGAAACCCTGATGCCGGCTGATGTGGTCGACGCGGCGGCCATAGTTGAAGCCGCCTTGCGGCCAGTCGTCGGCCGCGACTGGTCTATCCGGGCGGGTCCGCTCGACTGGGACGTCGAGCAGACGGTCACGCACATGATCGGCGCGCCCGCCAAGTACACCCTGTACTTGGCTAGCCGGTGCGACCACTTCATCGCCCTATCGGTGATGCGCTGGCCGGACGCGACAAACGAGGAGGTCATCGACTCCGTCGTACCGGTGGCAGCGGGCCTCGCGGCCGTAGCGGCTGTCACACCGCCCGACGTGCGGGCCTACCACGTCACCGGACCTTCGAGCGCGGCCGACTACATCGGTCGCGCTTGTGTCGAACTCCTTGTGCATACCGACGACGCCCTCAGCGGTCTGGACGTCGCCTTCGCGCCGCCCGCGGATCTGTGCCGGCGGGTGCTCGCGCAGCAGTTCCCGGATGCCCCAGATCCAGACAACGCCTGGCATGGCTTGCTGGCGGCCAATGGCAGGCCGCTCCGCTGAGCCGCGGTGGGAGCTCCGTGCACCGTCACGCACGGAGTGTTGTCCGTCGAGAGCGGACGATCAAGAGATGAGGGGGCACATACTCCCCTCCGTTTTCAACATATAGCGCACCCCGGGGCTTGCGGCAAGACCCGGGTCGTGGCGCACAATCGCTGGCCAGGGCCGGAAGTCCCGTCCCGGGATCGCGGAATGCACGCGTTTGCACTGACGTATGGGCACCAGTAGATCGGCCCTTAGTCCAGACGCCTTCCGCGCGGCCGTTGCACGCGGCCTGTGATCGGAGCTGATGACGTGAACCCGCTGACCCGCAGCGTGTTTGACCTTCCTGACCGCCTCGCCGCCAAAGCCGATCCGAGGCTGATCGCCGACGACGAGCAGCACTTCGCGGACCTCGCGGAGACCCTCGGGCTGACGATCGCTGACCTGTCCGGCCGCCTCGATTCTGAGCGCAGGGCGCCTGGCGGCATAGGCCAGAAGGCGCTCGAGCGGGACCTGGAGATCCACCGGCTGACAGCCCGCCTGCGCCTCCTGCGCCGCTTCGGACTCGACCTGTGCCTCGGGCGCATGGTCTGCGCCAATGATGCTGCGCCCGAGCCCATGTATGTCGGACGGCTTGGCCTCCGGGACAGCGCGGGTCGCCGGCTGCTGGTCGACTGGCGTTCGCCGGCTGCTGAGCCGTTCTTCGGCGCGACCCACGCCAACCCGATGGGCCTGGCCAGCCGCCGCAGATATCGCTGGGCCAGCGGCCGGATCAGCGATTACTGGGACGAGGTGTTCACGCCGGACGGGCTTGAGGGGCACGTCGCGCTCGACGACCAGTCGGCCTTCATCGCAAGCCTGGGCGGCAGCCGGTCGGCCCGGATGCGAGACGTGCTCGGCACCATCCAGGCCGACCAGGACACCATCATCCGGGCGAGCTCCCGCGGCGCCCTCGTCATCGACGGCGGTCCGGGCACGGGGAAGACCGTCGTCGCTCTGCACCGCTCCGCGTACCTGCTGTACTCCGACCCTCGCCTCAGTCAGCGCCGGGGCGGCGTGCTGTTCATTGGCCCCCACCAGCCCTACCTGGCCTACGTCTCCGACGTGCTCCCCAGCCTCGGCGAGGACGGCGTGCAGACGTGTACGCTGCGGGACCTCGTGGCCGAGGGAGCTGCGGCGAGGGTCGAGGCCGATCCGAACGTGGCCCGCCTGAAGTCGTCCGCGGACCTGGTGAAGGCGATCGAGCCGGCCGTCAAGTTCTACGAGAATGCGCCTGGCACCGCGATGACGGTCGAGACCCCCTGGTCTGATGTCTGGCTCAGCGCCGACGACTGGGCTGAGGCGTTCGAGGCCATAGAACCCGGAACTCCGCACAACGAGGCGCGCGATCAGATCCTCGACGAACTGGTCGCGATCCTGATCGACAAGCACGGCCGCGACGTCCCAGCTGACCTGTTCCGCAAGTCGCTGCTGCAGAACCGGGAGCTCATCACAGCCCTGAACCGGGCATGGCCGCTAATCGAGGCGGCTGACCTCGTGGGCGACCTCTGGTCGGTATCCGCCTACCTGCGGATGTGCGCTCCCTGGCTGAGCGATGAGGAGGTGGAGCGACTGCAGCGCCCGGACGCGCAGGCCTGGACAGTCTCTGACCTGCCCCTGCTGGACGCAGCCAGGCACCGCCTCGGCGACCCGGAGGCATCACGACGTAAGCGCCGGCATGACGCTGCTGTCGCCGCTGAACGCGAGCAGATGGCCAGGGTCGTCGACGACCTGATCGAAGCCGCAGACGACGAATACGGCGTAGGTCTGGTGACGATGCTGCGCGGAGAGGATTTCCAGGAAGCCCTGGCCAGTGCGGCCGCACTGCCAAGTCCCCATCTGGACCGGCTCGCTGGCCCGTTCGCTCACATTGTCGTGGACGAAGCTCAGGAACTCACCGACGCCGAGTGGCAAATGCTGTTGCTCCGCTGCCCGTCCGAGAGCTTCACCATCGTCGGGGACCGTGCCCAGGCCAGGCACGGGTTCGCGGAGGCGTGGCAGGAACGACTCGAGAGGATCGGGCTCGACGCGATCCGGCTGGCTACCCTGAGCATCAACTACCGGACGCCGGAAGAAGTGATGGCTGAGGCCGAGCCCGTCATCCGGGCCGTACTCCCCGATGCCAACGTACCGACCTCCATCCGCAGCAGCGGCATCCCAGTCCTGCACGGACCTGCTTCGGATCTAGGCGCGACCCTCGACAGTTGGCTCGCCGCGCACGGCGAAGGCATCGCGTGCGTCATCGGCGATCCCTCCTTCCCAGCATCGTCCCGCGTCCAGTCGCTCATCCCGGAATTGTCGAAGGGGCTGGAGTTCGACCTGGTTATCCTCATCGACCCGGAGACCTTCGGCACAGGCATCGAGGGAGCAGTCGACCGCTATGTCGCGATGACGCGGGCGACTCAGCAACTCGTCATCCTCACGAGTTCCTAGTGCAAGCTGTGTTGGCGCCGTCGGTAGGGTTCCGCTCATGGCTGAGGCGACGGTTGACGAGTATGGGCGGCCCGAACCACCCCGTGAAGGTGGTGAGGTCGCGACGCTGCTTGGGTTCCTGGACTATCAGCGGGCGACGCTGGAGTGGAAGTGTCGGGGGTTGAGTGATGAACAGTTGCGGCTGACGCTGCCGCCTGCGTCGATGACGCTAGGCGGGCTACTCAAGCACTTGGCCTGTGTTGAGGACTCCTGGTTCACCGAGGTGGTGGCCGGTGAACCGGCTCTTGAGCCATGGGCCAGTATCGACTTTCAGGCGGACCCGGAGTGGAATTGGCACAGTGCTGCGTTCGATTCCGGCGAGTATCTGCGGGCGCTGTGGGCGGCGGGGGTGAACAGGTCCCGCGCCGTGGTGCAAGCACAGCTCAGCAGGGGTGATGAGGCGGCGCTCAGCGAGACGCACACTGACTGGCAGCTTCCGCATCCTGTTTCACTGCGGTGGGTCCTGGTGCACATGATCGAGGAGTACGCGCGACACAACGGGCACGCCGATCTGATGCGCGAGTCGATCGACGGGCAAACGGGTGACTGAAACCATGCGGGACGGGCCGTGTCACCGGACAGGCTTCGTGGCGGTGAATGCGGAACAGGCCGAGGACTGGAACGGGGCGAGCGGGCGGGAGTTCATCGAGCAGCGTGAGCGGCATCAGCGGATGCTGAGTCGGCTGACGGCGCGGTTGCTCGCCGGGGCGCGGATCCAGGCCGGGGAGAGTGTTCTCGACGTCGGTTGCGGCTGCGGTGATGTGACCATCCTCGTGGCGCACGCCACCGGCAGCGGGCAGGTGCTCGGCGCGGACTTCTCCCGGATCCAGGTAGCCGAAGCGCGCCAGCTTGCCGCCAGTGCTGGTGTCGCTAACGTCAGGTTCCAGGTCGCGGACGCTCAGGTGCACCCGTTCGGGGCCGGGGTCTTTGACGTGGTGCTAAGTAACTTCGGTGTGATGTTCTTCGAGGATCCGGCCGCGGCGTTCGGCAACCTGAGGAAGGCGCTGCGGCGCGGCGGCAGGCTAGCGTTCGTCTGCTGGCGCACCCGCGCGGAGAACCCCGTGTTTACCACCGGGTTCGCCGACGCCGCGGCGGTACTCGGCCTCCGCGACGTGCCTGGGCCGGGTGCTGCATTCTCCCTGGCCGATACCGGCCGGGTGGGCGCGCTGCTGCGCGGCGCGGGGTTCGGCGGCGTCGAGTTCGCGAAGACGGACGAGCCGATGCTCATCGGCCGTGACGTCGACGACGTGCTCGAATACGAGCGCGCCTCCCCGACCGCCGCCGACGTCCTGGCCGGGCTCAGCCCGGCACAAGCCGCCGAGCTGACCGGACAAGTCCGGGACCGCCTGGTGGCGTACGCCTCGCCAGATGGCGTGGTCATGCCCGGCGCGGCTTGGCTGGTCACTGCGCAAGCTGCATGAACCAGCCCTGAGCGCGCTGTGTCCGGGAGGCTTCAGAACGCGCTACCCAACTGCATCCGGAGGACAGCTGCCGCTTGAGGAGTTCCGGCTATCAGGACTGGCTGTCGTGCGGCTTGCGAGCTTTCCGGTTAGTGACAATCCTGCGTTTGCGCAAGGACTCAAGCCATTCTTGCCCGCTGAGCAGTCGCGTGGTCTTGCCAGACCTGACCTCGCCCGCCGCGGTAACCGCCATGGCGACGCTGGCAGCGGTCATATCATCGGCTGCCTCGTACACGACGACCACGTCATACTCGCCAAACGGAAAGCCCGCCACCACGATCGTGGCACCCAGCTCCTCCAGGGCCGGCCGGATCAGTTCCACCGGGTCTTGCGGCTCCTTGAGCTGATCCGCCATTGACTTGGCGGTATAGGAGGCCTGATACATGTACAGCGGCATCGAGATCCCATCAGCTGGAGCAGGCGAACCGATCACCAGCCAATCCCCTTGACTCGCGGCGCCCTCTGCCGAAGGCTGCACGGGAACTGACCGAAGACCACAGCGGTCCAAGGATCGTAGACCCGGCCCAGTCGGACACGCTAGCCAACCTGCCGGTCGCCGACTCGCGGGCGTAGTGAGCCATAGGACGAGCGCTACCCGCGATGCTGGCCTGCGCCGGAAATGTCTCGGCAGTGTTGTGAAACAACCGCGGAACTGCTGAACTGCCTTTATGAACACGCCATCGCGGCGCCGATGGGCAACGGACGAGGGGCTACCAGCCGTCATTCAGCGGTGGCGGCAACGGCGGTGACTCAGGCGCGTCGAATCGCGGGAGCGCAAGATCACTGCCCGCGAGAACTTGCGGGACTTTAAGAAGTTCACAGGCGACGAACCCGGCCCTCCAGCCGGCGGTGGCTGGTAGCGACGCACGACGCAAAGGAGGCCCGTCCCTCATGACGAGAAACGAGCCTCTGACCTGGTCGGGGTGGCCGGATTTGAACCGGCGGCCTCTTCGTCCCGAACGAAGCGCGCTGCCAAGCTGCGCTACACCCCGCTGACCGCCCGAGAAGTCTAGCTGATCTCGGGAACCAGCGTGAGCAGCGTAGCCTCCGGCCGGCAGCAGAGCCGAATCGGGGCATACGGCGAGGTACCGAGGCCAGCCGACACGTGCAGCCACGGGTCTGCGTCGCCCTGACCGGCTGGGTAGCGATGCAGGCCGCTCGCCATCGAGCGCGGGATTCCGCAGTTGGTGACCAGCGCTCCCGAGCCAGGCAGCCGAATCTGGCCGCCGTGCGTATGTCCGGCCAGCAGCAGGTTGAATCCGTCGTCGGCGAAGAGGTCAAGCACCGACGGCTCAGGTGAATGCAGGAGCCCCAGGCACAGGTCCGCCGCTGGGTCGGTGGGGCCAGCGATCTCGTCGTACCGGTCGAGTGCGATATGGGAGTCGTGCACGCCGCCGATCTCGATGTCTAGTTCGCCCGCCTTGAGCCGGCCGCGCCGGTTGTTGGCGTTGAGCCAGCCGCCGCTCTCCATGCCCTCGCCGAGCTCGGCCCACGGCAGGTCAGGGACGTGGCGCGAGTGGTCGCGGGCGCTGGTGCGCCACAGGTAGCGGGCCGGGTTCGCGGGCACGGGCGAGTACAGGTCGTTCGACCCGTAGACGAAGGCACCCGGACGGTCGAGCAGCGGCCCCAGGGCGGTGAGAAAGGGCTCGACGGCCTGCGGGTGGGCGATCGAGTCGCCTGTGTTCACGATGAGGTCCGGCTCGAGCGCGGCCAGCGTTCGGATCCACGAGAGCAGGCGGTGACGCCCAGGTGTCAGGTGAACGTCGGAAATGTGCAAGATGCGCGCCGGCGCCATCCCGGCTGGCAGGACGGGAACCTCGAATCGGCGCAAGGCAAACCAGTTCCGCTCGATTACCGACGCGTAGCCCGCGGTGGCGGCGCCGGCGAGGACGGTGGCCTTGAGGAGGGTTCGCGCTCGCATCCAATCATGGTGCCATGTCCGGGGCACTGGGCTGGACGGCCGCAGCCCCGTCCGGGACGGCGGCGCGGCAGGATAGGTCCCATGCCGACACTCAAGGATCAGCTCAGGGCGGACCTGACGACAGCGATGAAGGCGCGGGATGAGACGCGCACCAGGACGCTGCGCATGGCACTGACTTCCCTAACTAATGAGGAAGTCTCCGGCTCGGTGGCTCACGAGCTGACCGACGACGACGTCATCAAGATCCTAACGAGGGAGGCTAAGCGGCGGCGCGAGGCGGCGGCGGCGTTCGCTGACGCGGGCCGTGCCGAGCAGGCCGCCGCCGAGCGCGCGGAGGAGCAGGTGCTAGCGGACTATCTGCCCACGCAGCTCGATGAGGACGAGCTGGCCGCCATGGTGGCCGCGGCGATCGCCGAGACTGGCGCAGCAGGCCCGGCCGGGATCGGGCAGGTGATGAAGGTCATCACGCCGCGCGTCGCGGGCCGAGCCGAGGGCAGCCGGGTCGCGGCGCAGGTGCGCAGCCAGCTCGGTACCTGAGGCTCCAGCCGGTTGGCCGCCTCCACAGCCCGTCAACTCTGGAGGCGACCGCAACCCGGCAGCAAGCCGCTAGTGCTTCGGCGGGGGCAGGGGCGGGGGAGGGCAGGTGGGGCCGACGCACGGCGGAGGGGGCGGAGGACAGATGGCGCCGACGCACGCCTTCTTCTTGGGCGGCTTCTTGCCACCGACGGTCTTGGGCGCACCGAGGCCGTTGCCAAGCAAGAAGAAGTAGCTCGGCGGGAAGACGAAGTCGGCATGCCCGCCGAGAGCCGCGTGCAGGAAGGTGTACTCCCAGGTCGCACCGGGCGCATTGTCACCGAACATCTGGCCTGGGCAGGACGGGCCGTACAAGTCGCGGTAGCAGGACCTGGAGCCCACCATCGCGCCACCGCCAGTGGGGTTGGTCGGGTTGAAGACGGACACGTAGCCGGCCAGGTTGGGCGTGTAGCCGGCGAAAGCCGCGTAGAAGCCACCGTTCGCAGTACCCGTCTTGGCGGCGGCCTCGTATCCGGGGATGCCACGGCCAGCAGCGGTGGCGCCTGGCACCGTGAGCACGCCCTGCAAGATGTAGTTGGCTGCGTCAGCGACACCGGCCGGCATGTCGCGGTGGCAGTCTGCCGACTGCACAGGCAGCTGCTGGCCTGACGCGATTACGGTGATCTTGGCGATGGCCTGCGGACTGCAGTAGATGCCGCGTGCTGCGACGGATGCATAGGCCGCAGCCATGCTCATGGGCGACACGTAGACCGAGCCCAGTGTGAAGCTCGGGATGTTGTCCGCAGATATACCGGCGCTCCCCAGCGCGCGATCATTCTGGAGCAGCGAGGTGCCGTCGGCCCTCGTCATGCCCATGGCGACTGCCGTCTTGACCACGTTGCACAGGCCGACCTGCTGCTCGAGGTTGGCGAAGTACAGGTTGACGGAGTCAACCGTGGCCTGGTTCAGCATCCAGATCTGCTGGCCGTTCGTCCCTCCCTCGGCGTTCACGAACGGCGCGGCGGGCACGTACTGACCTTTGCAGTTGGTGTAGGGGCCGACGGTCGCCGGAGCCTTGATCTTGATGGGGTAGCCGAACGGCTTGCCCCGCTCGAGCGCCGTGATCAAGGTAAAGATCTTGGAAGACGAGCCGGTCTGCACACCCACACCGCCGCCGTAGGTGCTGTTGACTGCATAGTCGATGTCGTCCTTGCCGAAGACCCGGTTCACCGCTATGGCGCGCACGTCGCCGGTGCCCGGCTGGATGAGCACCTCGGCATCGGCGTTATGGCCGGGGTTCACCGCCCCGTTATACGGCGGCTGCACGTAGTTGACAGCGTTGTTGGCCGCGACCTGATCCTTCGTGTTCAGCGTCGTGTAGATGGCCAGGCCACCGGTGGTGTTGATCTGCTGCCAGACCTTCTTGTAATTGAGCTTCAGGACGCGCTGCACGTAGTCACAGAAGAACGCCGACGACGTCGCTTGCGGGCTCGCGCAGCCGATGTTCAGCGGCGCCGGTGACATCTTCAGCCCGAGCGGAGCCTTCTCAGTAGACAGCAGCGTCGCTCTGGAGATGTCGTGCAACTGCCACATCCGCGTCAGCACCTGGGCCCGCCGCGCCAGGGCGTTAGCAGGGTAGGCCACCGGGTCGTACGCCGACGGGGACTGCACGAGCCCGGCCAGCAGTGCGGCCTCAGGCAGCGTCAAGTCGGACGCATGCTTACTGAAGTAGACCTCGGATGCGACCTCGATGCCGTAAGCGCCGTGGGAGAAGAAGGCCACGTTGAGGTACGCGGCGAGCAACTGGTCGGGGGTCATCTGGCGCTCGACGTCGGCCGCGATCCGGAGCTGCTGGACCTTGCGCTTGAGGTCCGGATAGGTCGCAGCCTGGATCTCTGCCGGGGTCTGAGCCTGCAGCACGCGCACGTTTTTGACGTACTGCTGCGCGAGCGTAGAAGCGCCTTGCAGCCCGGAGCCGCCGCTGTTGTGAAGCAATGCGCGCAGCGTGCCGCGCGGGTCAAGCGCGCCCTGCTGGAAGAAGCTGCTGTCCTCGATCGCGACGATGGCATCACGCATGACCGGCGCGATCTGGTCGTAGCTGACCGGCACCCGATAGATGTAATTGGGATAGAGGTAGGTGATGACCCTGCCGTCGGACGTGTAGATGACCGAGCGCGACGGCGCGATACCGAGCGTGCCAACTGGCAGCGTATTGAACGTGTTGGCTGCGTCACGCGCGGCGATGCCGACGAGGCCAACCACCGGGACCGCGATCGCCGCAAGCAGTACTCCGGCCACGGCAGTCATGACTACGAGCCGACCCAGAGTGCTAGACAACGCGCCGGCGCGGCGCCAGGGGATTTGCACGGGAACAGGCTACGCTCCATCGTCAAATACGAGCCACAGACAGGCCGATCTTGCGTACGGACATGTTGCGCAGAGCAGATTGGATCACGCAGAGCTACCGGCCAACCACATAACGCCGAAGTTATGCAGGTCAGGTGTATCGAGTCGCGACAGTGTAGCTACTCATCGCCTCAGTCTGTATAGCTCATCTGGGCTATTCAGGAAATGGGCCCGCCGGGGTCTAGCGCTGCGCCCCGGACTTCCGTAAGTTACTCTTCCGCGACCATCACTCGCCGGAGTCGGTCGCCCCGAGTCGGCTCCGGACCGCAACTGAACGCCACCCGGGCGTGATCACCCCCCGCGGGCGTGACGATCAGAGGAGCTGGGCCACATGTGGATCACGGACTGGACTGCGCGTGCCGCGTGCAAGGGAACTGACCCGGACGAGCTCTTCGTTCAGGGCGCGGCGCAGAACCGGGCCAAGTTGATCTGCCGCGGCTGCCCAGTGCGCACCGAGTGCCTGGCGGACGCACTGGACAACAGGATTGAGTTTGGCGTCTGGGGTGGGATGACCGAGCGCGAGCGCCGTGCGCTCCTGCGCCGCCGCCCCGATGTGACCTCCTGGCGTGACCTGCTGGAGAACGCGCGCAACCACTACGAGCGGACCGGGGACGAGCTCGTTGCCAGCTGAGCCCTAAGCGGCCAGCGAGGCGTTAAGCAGCGTCGGCTGGCTCATTGGCGCTGAAGGCGCGACCGATGTCGCGCAGCCCGTCAAGATCATGGACGTCTTCGGCCTGTGCCGGAATCTCGGCGACGGGCACCAGTGGGTGCGCCGCCGTGAACTGCTCGGCAGTGCGTCGCTGAGCGGCCGCCTGATCCATTCGGTCCGTGTGCAGTCGCAGCGCCGCCAGCGCCAGCAGCCGCGCGGCGTCCTCCGCCCCGCCGCTGGCACGCTGACTGTACTGATTGGGCTGACGGGGCCGAGCGTGCTGAGCGGCAGCCGCCTGGAGCGCCTCGGCCGCGGCCAGGCTCCGAGCCGCTGACAGGTGCGCGGCGGGCACCTGCTGGACCCGGTTCAGGACCAGCCCGGCCAGCGGCATCCGCTCCTGGTCCAGGCGCTCGACGAAGTAGGACGCCTCCCGCAGCGCATCGTCCTCGGGCGCCGCTACGACCAGGAACGAGGTGCCCGGCGTCCGCAGTAGCTGATACGTGTAATCGGCCCGTTCGCGGAAACCGCCGAACATCGTGTCCAGTGCTGAGACGAACGTCTGGACGTCTCTTAGCACGGCGGTGCCGAGGATCTTTGTCAGAACACCAGTCACGACGCCGAAGCCGGCGTTCAGTACGCGCAGGTACGCCCGACCGCCCACCTTGGCCGGCGCGGTCAGCAAGCGGAGCAGCCTGCCGTCGAGGAACCGAGACAGGCGCTGCGGCGCGTCGAGGAAATCGAGCGCTGAGCGGCTGGGCGGTGTGTCGACCACGATCAGGTCCCACTCGTCCGCGCGCCGCAACTGGCCGAGCTTCTCCATGGCCATGTACTCCTGCGTGCCCGCGAAACTGGACGACAGCGACTGGTAGAACGGGTTCGCGAGTATCTGGGCAGCGCGGTCCGGGTCAGCATGCGCCTCGACAATCTCGTCGAAGGTCCGCTTCATGTCCAGCATCATGGCGTGCAGGCTGCCAGCCGAGTCGGCCCCGTTCCCGTCCTCAGGAAGCCCGGCATCGACCCGCACCCCTGGCACCGGGCGGGGGGTGTTGTCCAGGGAGGTGAGTCCCATGGACTGGGCGAGCCGCCGCGCCGGGTCGACAGTCAGCACCACGACGTGCCGGCCCCGCTCAGCGGCGCGCAGCCCGATGGCGGCGGCGATCGTCGTCTTGCCCACGCCGCCGGAGCCGCAGCACACGATGATGCGGGTCCGGCGGTCGGCGATCAGCCGGTCGATATCGAGCTCCGGCGGGCGGCGGGTAGCCATATCACGCCGCCTTCTGCTCGCGGAGCGCCGACGCAAGCCGGTACAGGCCCGCCAGCCCGATGTCACCGCTAAGCCACGGGAGCTGGTAGCACGGCTGGCCGGCCGTGTCGAGTCGCTCCTGCTGCTGCTCCTGCCCGAGAACGGTCTTGGCCTGCGCAGACAGCTCCGCTGCCAGCGCTCCGGCTAGGCCGGAGCTGTCGTCCAGGCCCGCCAGCTTGAGCCCGAGGGCGAGCTGCGCCTGGTCGAGGTTGCCGTCCGCGGCGGCCTGGAGCTGGCCAGGCGGTAGGGCCAGCGGCTTGGTCATGTTCACGATGATGCCGCCTGGCCTAATGCCACCGAGGCTCCGCAGCTCGGCGATGCCATCCAGGGTCTCCTGCACCGGCATCTCCTCGAGGACCGTGACGAAATGCACAACGGTCTGAGGCGAGCGGATGACCTTCTGCACGGTGTCGGCGTGCCCGCGGATGGGCCCGACTCTGGCCAGGTCGGATACTTCGCTGGTGACGTTCAGGAATCGGCCGATCCGGCCTGTCGGCGGCGCATCCATCACCACGGCGTCGTAGATCCGGCCGCGCTTGTCGTCTTTCCTGCGGACCGCCTCAGCCGCCTTGCCGGTGAGCAGCACGTCCCGCAGACCAGGCGCGATGGTCGTAGCGAAGTCCATCACGCCGAGCTTGGCCAGTGCCGTGCCCGCATGCCGGAGGCTGTAGAACATCTCGAGGTACTCGATCAGCGCCGCTTCGGGGTCGGCCACGAGCGCGAAGACGTCGCCGCCCTGGTGGGCTTGGCTCCCGAGGCCGACAGCGATCCGGCGCTCCGCATACGGCAGCGGCGGTACGTCAAACAGCTGAGCGATGCCCTGGCGGCCCTCGACCTCCATGAGCAGAACTTTCCTGCCGTCAGCGGCGAGGGCGAGGGCGAGCGCCCCGGCTACCGTGGTCTTGCCCGTGCCGCCCTTGCCGGTGACTACGTGCAGTCGCACGCCGTCCCAGTCGGTGTCACGCGTCGCCACCCTTGGAGGTTATCCGGGCTGGCGGGCCACGTTGTGCACGTGCCCCAGCCGGGGCGGGTGTGCGTGGCTAGCGCGTCATGTCCAGTTATCTCCCCGTGCTTGGCCTAGCGGGGAATGTCACTAGGCTAGATAGTGGTAGTCCGCACGCCTGCGGGCACAGGGAAGAAGGTGTTCGGCCAATGGAAGCGCTGTACGCCATCATCGCGATCATCGTCCTCATCGGGATCATTACTGCGAGCAAGTCCATCAAGACCGTCCAGCAGTACGAGGACGGGATCATATTCAGGTTCGGCAAGGTGCTGCCCGGCGTTCGCGGGCCCGGCCTGACGTTCATCCGCCCGATCGGCGACAAGATAGTCAAGGTCAACAAGCAGATCATCGCGATGGGCATACCCGCACAAGAGGGCATCACCCGCGACAACGTCAGCGTGCGCGTCGACGCCGTGGTCTACTTCCGGGTGGTCGACCCGATCAAGGCGTCGATCAACGTCTTCAACTACCAGAACGCCATCTCCCAGCGTGCCCAGACATCGCTGCGCTCGATAATCGGCCAGTCCGAGATGGACGAGCTGCTGGCCGAGCGTGACACGGTCAACCGGCGGCTCGCCACGATCATCGACGAGGGGACCGAGATACCCTGGGGCGTGAAGGTGGAGAGCGTCGAGATCAAGGACGTGTCACTGCCCGAGGGCATGAAGCGGTCGATGTCACGCCAGGCCGAGGCCGAGCGGGAACGGCGGGCGAGGATCATCACCGCCGACGGTGAGTTCCAGGCGTCGAAGCGCCTCGCGGCTGCCGCAAACGTGATGGCCCGCGATCCCGCTGCGCTCCAGCTCCGGCTGCTCCAGACCGTCGTCGAGGTGGCTGGCGAGCGCAACAGCACGCTGGTCATGCCGATCCCGGTTGAGCTGCTCCGGTTCTTCGACAAGTTCACGCCGAGCACCGGCGGCCAGGGCGGCCGACCGCAGGACGACGCGGACTCGGAGTCGATGGCCGACTTCAGCGACGCGGCGCTTGAGAACGCAGCTGGCCCTGCTGCGATCGCTAACCCGCCGGAAGTGCCGCTGGACATCCCCGACGTGCCGGCGATTCCCGAGCTGTCGCCCGAGGAGAAGGGTGAGGTCGGCACCGTCCACCACACTCGGCAGTCAGCCGGACAGTCAGGCGGTAGCCAGGGTCCGGCCGACTCCGCGCCCGCGGACGGTGACGCGCACTGAGATAGCCGGGACGGCGCCGCTGTAAGGTTCGGCTATGTCCAAATGGGAGTACGCGACCGTCCCGCTGCTAGTGCACGCAACCAAGCAGATCCTGGATAACTGGGGCGACGACGGCTGGGAGCTCGTCGCGGTAGTGCCGGGACCGAACCCTGAGCAGCTCGTTGCTTACCTCAAGCGGGTTAAGGAATGACCGGCGCGGACACCGCGGACATCGCTGACGGGCCTGGGGCCGGGGCCTCCGGTTCGCAGACCGGCACGTCCGGCCCGGCGGAGCGGCTCGCCGCGCTCGGCCTCACCTTGCCGCCCGTCGTCGCGCCGCTGGCGGCGTACGTGCCTGCCGTGCGCACGGGTTCCATGGTCTACACCGCCGGCCAGCTCCCGATGGTGGACGGTCAGCTGCTGTCCGCCGGGAAGGTGGGGGCTGAGGTCGGCGCCGCCGAGGCCGCGGCCCTGGCCCGGACCTGCGCGCTGAACGCGCTCGCGGCGGCTGCTTCGGCTGCTGGCGGCCTGTCCTCGATTAAGCAGATCGTCAAGCTGACCGGATACGTGGCCAGCGCGCCGGACTTCACCGGGCAGCCCCAGGTCGTGAACGGGGCCAGCGAGCTGCTGCTCGAGATCTTCGGCGACGCGGGCCGGCACGCGCGCAGCGCCGTCGGTACGGCCGTGCTGCCGCTGAACGCTCCGGTCGAGATCGAGCTCATCGTCGAGGTCAAGGACTAGCCCGCCGGGCAGGAGGCAACGTTGGCATCCGAAGCAGTGAACGCTGCCTCCATCCGGATCCCCGGCGAGCTCGGCGAGGCCGCCAGGGCGATCTTGTCCGGCGAGCGCGTCCCGGCCGAGCCGCGCGACGCGGCGACCGTCATGCTCCTGCGGGCGTCGGCCGACGGGCTTGAGGTCTACATGCTTCGCCGACAGGCGTCGATGGCGTTCGCGCCCGGCGCCTACGTCTTTCCCGGTGGCTCCGTCGACGCCAGGGACGCCGACGAGGAAGTCGCCTGGACCGGACCCGATGCGGCCGAGTGGGGCCGGATCTTCGACGCCCCGCCAGCGCTCGCGCGGGCGCTGGTCTGCGCAGCGGTCCGGGAGACGTTCGAGGAGTCGGGTGTCCTGCTGGCGGGCGAGTCCGCCGACTCTGTCGTCGCCGACACCACCAGTGATGACTGGGAAGCCGATCGCCACGCGCTGCTGGACCGGTCGATCTCGCTGGCCGAGTTGCTCGCGCGCCGCAGCCTCGTGCTACGCGCCGATCTGCTGCGCCCTTGGTCGCGCTGGATTACGCCTGTCATAGAGCCGCGCCGGTTCGATACGCGGTTCTTCGCGGCGGCGCTGCCGGCCGGACAGCGCACGAGGGACGTCGGCGGTGAGGCATCCGAGGTCGCGTGGGTTGCTCCTCCAAAAGCTCTTAAGGCAGGGGAACGAGGTGAGATTCGGCTCTTCCCGCCCACGGCCGTGACGCTGTCGGAGCTAGCTGCCTGCGGCAACCTCGATACGGTGCTGGCAGGGCCGCGTGAGGTCGCGCCGCTCATCCCCGAGGTTCAGCTCAGGGAAGGCGCGGTCTGGCTGACGGTCCCTGGCCTGAGCAAGCTCCCGATCGGGCCCGGCGGGCCCGCGTGACGGCGGGCACTGTCGCCGCGCAACCCAACCCGATCGACGGGTCAGGCAGTAGCCGGGCGACGTGCATCCTCGCGCCCAATCCGTCGCTGATGACGCTCGATGGGACCAACACCTGGCTGATCGCCGAGCCGGGGTCGGCCACGGCGATCGTCGTGGACCCGGGGCCCGACGACGAAGGCCACCTCCAGCGCATCTGCGCCACTGCGGCCGAGCGAGGACAGCTGGTTGCCGACATCGTGCTGACGCACCGGCACCTCGATCACTCGGCGGGCGCGCCACGGCTGGCCGAGCTGACCGGCGCGCCGGTGCGCGCGGTAGATCCAGCCCACCGCCTCGGCAGCGAGGGACTCACCGCTGGCGAGGTCCTGGATAGCGCCGGCTGCGAGCTGCGCGTGATCACCACGCCCGGCCACACGTCCGACTCGGTCAGCCTGGCGATCCCGGCCGACGGCGTCGTGCTGACCGGGGACACGGTCCTCGGCCGCGGCACCGCTGTCATCTCCGACGACGGGAGCCTCCGTGACTACCTCGACTCGCTGCGACGGTTGCGGGCCATCGCCGAGTCAACGCACCTGCGTCAGCTGCTGCCTGGTCATGGACCGTTGCTGACCGACCCAGCTGGGGTCCTTGACTTCTACCTAGCGCACCGGGCCGAGCGGCTAGACGAGGTTCGCGCCGCACTGGCGGCCGGGGACACCGATCCGCCGGCGATCGTGGCCAGGGTGTACGTGGACGTGGATAAGTCGCTGTGGCCGTTCGCCGAGTCGTCAGTCCGCGCCCAGCTCCGCTACTTGCGCGACCTCGGCGAGCTGCCTGCGGGCGTGAGCTGGTAGCGCGCCGCTAGCGGGCCCGCTTGCGGAGCCTGTCGGTGTCGGTTATCAGGACCGACTTCGCGGCCAGCTGGATCCAGCCGCGGGCGGCGAAGTCGGCCAGGGCCTTGTTGACAGTCTCCCTGGAGGCGCCCACGAGCTGGGCGAGCTCTTCCTGGGTGAGGTCATGGTTGACCTGAATGCCGTCAGGGGTGGGCACGCCGAACCGCTCGGACAAGTCGAGCAGGGCCTTGGCGACCCGGCCGGGCACGTCGGTGAAGACCAGGTCGGCCTTGACCTCGTTGATCCTGCGCAGCCGCTGAGCGAGGGCCTGAAGCATGTGCATCGCCACGTCAGGCCGGGCGCACAGCCACGTGCGCATCTCGTCATGAGCAAGCCCGGCGAGCCGTGCGCTCGTCAGAGCCGTGGCGCTGGACGTACGGGGAATCGGATCAAACAGCGACAGCTCGCCAAACATCTCGCCGGGCCCGTGCACGCTGAGCAGGTTCTCCCGGCCGTCCGGCGCAGCCTTGGTCAGTTTGATCTTGCCACTCAAGATGATGTAGAGCTTGTCGCCGGCGTCGCCCTCAGAGAACAGGCGCTCGCCGCGGTCCAGGTGCACATCGATAATGCCGGAACGCAGCGCGCTGGCGTCCTCCTCGCTGAGCGCCTCGAACAACGGCGCTTCTCTGAGCACGTCGTCGACGTGAGCCATGCCACCTCCTCGGCCGGATCCTTGATTGCCTGGCTTACCTGATGCCTGGCCTACCTATGCCCGGTTTACCTAATGCCTGGTTTACCTGATGCCCCGCCTCACTGTGGTGCCCATCTCCGGGACTCGTCACGCTGGCGGGTGATCAGGGGACTCTGCCAGCCGCGCCCGGCAGGCTTCGATTTCCGATTCGGCCGCGCCGACGCCGACCCAACTGGCCGCCTCGACTTGCTTGCCTGGCTCCAGCGCTTTATATACCTCGAAGAAGTGCTGGATCTCAAGCTGGTCGAACTCGGGGACGTCGGTGATGTCGCGTAGATGAGCCATCCGCGGGTCGGTCGCGGCCACGCACAGCACTTTGTCGTCGGAGCCCTTCTCGTCGCGCATCCGGAACATCCCGATTGCACGGCAGCGAATCAGGCAACCGGGAAACGTCGGCTCGTCCAGCACCACGAGCGCATCCAAGGGGTCGCCGTCATCGGCTAGCGTATGCTCGATATATCCGTAATCGGCCGGATAACGCGTTGAAGTGAAAAGCATCCGGTCTAGCCTGATCCGACCGGACTCGTGATCCATCTCGTACTTGTTACGCTGCCCCTTGGGGATCTCGATTACTACATCGAACTCCACGTTCACACCCCTGGCGCCTAGATGGCCGATTCCATTGCCTGGCTGATGTCTACCCGGTAGTCCTCGCCTAGTCCATCTCGGAGCGGGCGCATCATGTGCGGGGGCCTAGCCGTGGAGAACCGAATCTTGCGAAGGGAAGCTGTAGTTGCGTCGCCGCAGTCGCCTGGCGCCAGCCGCAGTTGCCGTGCTGTGCGTCTTCACCATGGCCGCCGGCGTCACGGTAGCCAGACTGCTGCCTCGCCGACTTGAGCTCTGGGAGCCGCCCAGCATCGCGGCCAGCCGCCTGGCGGGATCGTCGCAGGTGCTCGGTTCGACCGGTCTGGCGTCAGTGTCGGCCAGTGCGACAAAGGCAGGCGTGACGCGGGCGATCACGCCGGTGATCAGCTCGCCAGTCTTCGGCTCCCGCCTGGGCGTCCTTGTCACCGACCTGGCATCCGGCCGGGTGCTCTACGCGAGCAACGCGACCACAGGCTTTACCCCGGCGTCCACGACGAAACTGGCGACCTCGATCGCTGCCATCGAGGCACTCGGCCCGAACGCCAGGTTTGCCACCACCGTGGTGGCCGGCGCCAGCGCCAGTTCGATCGTCCTCGTCGGTGGCGGGGACCCGACTCTGGCGGCCGGCCCGCCGCCGGCCACCGACTACCCGCAGCCCGCGACGCTGCGAGAACTGGCCCGGAGCACGGCGCAGGCTCTGAGAGCGCGCGGTCGCCACAGCGTGCAGCTGGGCTACGACACCTCGCTGTACTCAGGTCCACCGCTCGGGCCCGGCTGGCCTTTCGCCTACGTCACGACGGGCAACGTCTCGGTGATCACCGCGCTGGAGGCCGATCAGGGCCGGGTGACGGCGAGCGGTGCGCCCGCCGACACGGACGCCTCGGGCGGCCTCCGGGCTGCTGATCCGGCCGCGGTGGCCGTGACCGCTTTCGCCCGCTTCCTCGCGGCCGACGGGATCGCCGTTACCGGTGCGCCTGCTCAGGTGACCGCGCCGCGCGGCGCGACCGTGATGGCTAGTGTCCAGTCGCCGCCGCTGACCGAGATCGTGCAGTGGATGCTCGAGGAGAGCAACAACGTCATCGCGGAGAATCTGGCCCGGCATGTAGCGATCGCCACCGGTCGGCCGCCAACCTTCAGCGGCGCGGCCGCAGCCGTGACCGCGGTCCTGCGCAGGCTCGGCGTGAGCGGCGTTCTCAGCCTCAATGACGGCAGCGGTTTGTCGCCGATGAACCAGATCTCGCCGGCCACCCTGGTGCAGCTAGTGAGGATCGCGGCCAGCCGCCCGCGGTTGCGCCCCGTGCTGACCGGGCTGCCAGTCGAGGGCTTCTCGGGCACGCTGGCGCGGGGCGGCAGCGTGTTCGGCCTGGGTACCTCGGCCGGACTGGGCGTGGTCAGGGCCAAGACCGGCAACCTCAGTACCGTCGCTGCCCTGGCCGGGACCGCTTATGCCAGGAACGGGCAGCTGCTTGGCTTCGCCATCATGGCGGATCAGATCTCAGCCGCCCCCGGCGCGCTTGTGCGCGCAGCAACCGCCATGGTCGACATGGCCAGCGCGCTCGCAGGCTGCGGCTGTCGCTGACAGCCCGTCACTGGCGGTGACAACCAGCGACCACTAACCGCCCGGCGGGGCGGAACGGCGCAAGTCCACGTACGGTGGAGGGGTGAGTAGCTCTCAGATGATCGACTGGCAGGTCGCCACGTCCACCGGGGTCCGCTGGGTCAGGCCGGGCCCGCAGGTCAGCATGGCCGAGGCCAGGAAGGTCGTGGCGGAGCTGCGCGAGCTCGCCGCAGCCGTTGCCGAGCCCGTCCGCGAACTTACCGGGCTGCCCGGCTCGCCTGATGACGGCCGGGTAGCGGTCGTGGACCGGCCGGGGTGGATCCGGGCCAACGTCGACGGTTTCCGGGTCGTCCTCGATCCGCTCGTGCAGCGCATGGCCGAGAGCGGCACCGCTCCGCCGGGGGGCTCAGTCATCACGGCGGTCGGCTCGCGCGTGACCGGGATGCAGGCCGGGCTGATCCTGGCCTACCTCGCGGGCCGCGTGCTCGGCCAGTACGAACTTTTCCTGCCGCCCGATCCGGATGCGCCTGGGCGCGATGCCCCGGCCGGTCGACTGACGCTGGTCGCGCCCAACATCGTCATGGTTGAGCGCGAGCTCGACGTCAACCCGCATGATTTCCGCAGGTGGGTCTGCTTGCACGAGGAGACGCACCGGACCCAGTTCACCTCCGTGCCCTGGCTGCGGCCCTACGTGCAGGAGCAGATGTCGGATTTCCTGCTCGCCTCTGACCTCGACCCCGCCTCCATCCTGAACCGAATCCGCGCGGCCGCCGACGCTGTCGCGGGGGCCGTACGCGGCGGAGAGGGCGACAGCCTCATCGAGGCAATCCAGAGCCCGCGGCAACGGGAGATCCTGGACCGGATGACGTCGGTCATGACGCTGGTTGAAGGACACGGCGATTACGTCATGGACGCTGTCGGCCCGGCTGTGGTCCCGTCCGTCGCCGAAATCAGGACCAAGTTCAGCGCCCGCCGCGGCTCGGCGGGCCGGATCGAGCAAGCCATCCGGCGGGTCCTCGGCATCGACCTGAAGATGAAGCAGTACGAGCAGGGCTCGCGCTTCGTCAAGGCGGTGGTCGAGGAGGCGGGCATGGCCACGTTCAACAAGGTCTGGACGTCACCGGAGACACTGCCGACCAAGGACGAGCTGCAAGACCCGCGCTTGTGGCTGGAACGTGTCGACGGCGATAGGCCAGCGGTCAGCTCAGCCGACTCGAGCTCAGCCGACTCGAGCTCAGCCGACTCGAGCTCAGCCGACTCGAGCCCAGCCGACTCGAGCACAGCCGACTCGAGCACAGCCGACTCGAGCACAGTGGACTGAGGGCGGGGTGGGCCCGCATCCGGCCGTAGCTGCGATCCGGCATGCGGTCCGGGCTAGTCTGGCGGCGCTGGAGCCCGGAGAATTGGTGCTCGTGGCCTGCTCAGGTGGTGCGGACTCGCTGGCGCTGGCGGCCGCCGTTGCGTTCGAGGCGCCGAAGGCCGGCATCCTGGCCGGCGGCGTCACTGTCGATCACGGTCTCCAGCCTGGATCGGCAGATCAGGCCGCGCGGGTAATGGGTGCCATGACCCAACTCGGGCTCAGCCCGGCCCTCGCCGTCACCGCAGCCGTGGCCGGGCCGGGTGGTACGAACTATCCAGGGCCCGAGGCGGCGGCCCGATCAGCCAGGTACGCCGCCATCGAGGCAGCAGCGAAGACGACCGTGGCGCCGGGCGGGGCGTGGATCATGCTCGGGCACACGCTCGACGATCAGGCAGAGACAGTGCTACTGGGGCTGGCTCGTGGCTCTGGCGCGCGCTCGCTGGCCGGGATGGCTCCTCAGTCCGGTCATTTCCTCCGGCCGCTGCTACAGATCCGGCGCATGCAGACGGCCGCCGCCTGCGCGGCACTGCGCCTACAGCGCTGGGATGACCCGCAGAATAGCGACCCGGCGTTCACCCGCACCCTGGTGCGGCGCGATGTCATGCCGGTCCTGACCAGCGCGCTGGGTCCTGGTACCGCGGAGGCGCTGGCCAGGACGGCTGACCTGCTGCGTGCCGACGCCGATGCGCTCGACGCCATCGCAGCCACCGAGGCAGACAAGCTAGGTGGCGCCGGCGCGGCCCTGACCGGCGGCTGGGCGGCTGACGCCGTCGCGGCACTGCCAGCGGCGATCAGGCACCGCGTGCTGCGCCAGGCCGCCCTGGCGGCGGGCAGCCCGGCCGGCGCCCTTTCCGGACGCCACGTGGCCAGCCTGGACGAGCTCGTGACCGCCTGGCACGGCCAGCGCTGGGCTGACCTGCCGGGCGGTATTCGCTGCCAGCGCCGGTATGGCAGGCTGCTCTTCACCAGGCCGGGGGTTACCGGGGTCGCACCCCTGGCTGGCACGGCGCGATCGGAGGTCCCAGGTGGACGCGAATGACATGGGTGAGGACCTCAAGGAGGTACTGATCACGCCGGAGCAGCTGCACGTCCGCATAGGCGAGCTGGCTGCTCAAATCGACGCCGATTACGCCGGTCGCGATCTGCTGCTCGTCGGCGTGCTCAAGGGCGCCGTCATGGTGATGGCCGACCTGGCCAGGGCCATGCACATGCCGGTGGAGATGGACTGGATGGCCATCTCGTCCTACGGGTCGGGAACCAAGTCCTCGGGCGTCGTGCGGATCCTCAAGGACCTCGACACCGACATCAGCGGCCGGCACGTGCTGGTGGTCGAGGACATCGTGGACTCGGGTCTGACCTTGTCCTGGCTGATCGGGAACCTGCGGTCACGTGGGCCGGCGTCTGTGCAGGTCTGCGTCCTGTTGCGCAAGCCAATGGCCGCGCGGATGAATGTGGACGCGGCCTACACGGGCTTCGAGATAGACGACTCGTTCGTCATCGGCTACGGGCTCGACTACGCCGAGAAGTACCGGAATCTGCCCTTCATCGGCACCCTCGCCGAGCATGTGTACCTGCCAGCAGACGGCTGAGCGATGGCGGGCCAGTCAGCGGCGGCTCTCAGGACGTTCCCGGCGGGAACTGAGTTGGCGATGAATTTCGTTAACGTGGGTAAGAGGCGTAAGACGGCCGCCAATGCCCCTGTGCGGCCTGCCGCGTACCAGTCACGGTTGACGCGGTGTACCGTCGAGTATTCCCGTGCCTAACGCTCGGGAAGAATTAGCCGCGCATTCGCGCTGGAACGCAAGGTAGCCTCGCCGGGTCGGCGAGGCACGAGGCTCGTCAGGAGGGACCGGCCGGACCCGTGGGCCGTTCATCGATGGATCTGAAGCGCATTTTCCGCGGCTGGGTGCTCGCCATCCTCTTTGTCGCCATCATCCTTGTGATCCTGTACAAACTCGTCAACACCGGGCCGCAGTACAAGCTCGTGCCGACGTCTCAGGCGATCGCCGCCATCCAGTCGGGCAATGTCAAGACGGTCACGCTGACCGACGTTGACCAGACGATCCAGCTGACTACGAAGAACGGCGCTAACTGGGAATCGTCGTGGGTTGGCGCTCAGGGCTCGCAGCTCGCCAACGACCTGCAGCAGCAGGTGGCCAAGGGCACGCTGCCGCAAAGCGCCTACACCGTGAAGGTGCCTAAGAGCAGCTCGTTCTGGACCCTGATCTTTAGCTACCTGCCATTCCTGGTGATCTTCCTGCTGTTCATGGTGTTCCTGAACCAGATGCAGGGTGGCGGCTCCCGTGTCATGAACTTCGGCAAGTCCAAGGCCAAGCTGATCACCAAGGACACCCCGAAGACCACGTTCGCTGACGTGGCCGGCGCTGACGAGGCCATCGAGGAACTCCAGGAAATCAAGGAGTTCCTGCAGAGCCCGGGCAAGTTCCAGGCCATCGGTGCCAAGATCCCCAAGGGCGTGCTGCTGTACGGCCCGCCTGGGACCGGCAAGACGCTGCTGGCCAGGGCCGTGGCCGGCGAGGCCGGGGTGCCCTTCTACTCGATCTCCGGTTCCGATTTCGTGGAGATGTTCGTCGGTGTCGGCGCCTCCCGCGTCCGCGACCTGTTCGAGCAGGCGAAGGCCAACGCGCCCGCCATCGTGTTCGTGGACGAGATCGATGCCGTCGGCCGGCATCGTGGCGCAGGCTTCGGCGGCGGTCACGATGAGCGCGAGCAGACCCTGAACCAGCTACTGGTCGAGCTCGATGGATTCGACACCAAGGGCGGCGTCATCGTCATCGCGGCCACAAACCGGCCCGACATCCTCGACCCCGCGCTCCTGCGTCCCGGCCGGTTCGACCGGCAGATCGTCGTCGCCCAGCCTGACCTGGCCGGCCGCAAGGGCATTCTGCGCGTGCACGCGCGCGGCAAGCCGTTCGGGCCAGACGTGGACCTGGACATCATCGCGCGCCGTACGCCGGGGTTCACGGGCGCCGACCTGGCCAACGTCATCAACGAGGGCGCGCTGCTGACGGCGCGGGCAAATCAGACCCAGATTCAGATGGCCGCGCTAGAGGAAGCCATCGATCGCGTCACCGCGGGTCCGAAGCGCAAGAGCGTGCTGCTGTCAGAGAACGAGCGCAAGATCATCGCCTACCACGAGGGCGGACATGCCCTGGTGGGACACGCGCTGCCGCACGCGGATCCCGTGCACAAGATCACGATCATCCCGCGTGGGCGGGCGCTTGGCTACACGGCGGCCGCCCCCGCCGAGGAGAAGTTCCTGGTCAGCCGCGCCGAGATGATGGATCAGCTCGCGATGCTGCTGGGCGGCCGCACGGCCGAGGAGATGGTTTTCCACGAGCCGACGACGGGTGCCGCCAACGACATCGAGAAGGCAAGCTCGATCGCCCGTGCCATGATCGTCGAGTACGGCATGAGCGAGCGTCTGGGCGCGCGCAAGTTCGGCACCGGCGACGGCGAGCCGTTCCTGGGCAGGGATATGTCGCACGCGCGCGACTACTCCGAGGAGATCGCCTCGGCCATCGACGATGAGGTCCGCAGGCTGATCGAGTCGTCGCACGACGAGGCCTGGGAGATCCTCGTTCAGTACCGCGACGTGCTCGACAACCTGGTGCTCCAGCTGCTCGAGCACGAGACCCTGTCGCGCGACCAGGTGCTCGAGATCTTCGCGCCGGTGCACAAGCGGCCGGTTCGCGGGTCGTACACGGGCTACGGCAAGCGCCTGCCCTCAGACCGGCCGCCGGTCCTGACCCCCAAGGAGCTCGCGCTGACCGCGGCCACGGACGGCAACCTGACCCAGTCGCTGGGCAACGGGCAGGCGTCGAGCGCAGTCGGGCTGCCGGCCGGCCCGCCGCCCGCCGGGTCAGCCCCGGGCTTTGGCAATCCGCTTGGTGGCGGCAATCCGCTTGGTGGCGGCAATCCGCTTGGTGGCGGCAGCCCGCTTGGTGGCGATGGCCAGCACGACCAGGGTCGGTCAGGTGAGGATGGCCCTCGCGACGGCGAGGCTCATTGAGCGACGGCGGCTTCGATCGCACCCGGATCGAGCACGCGGTAAGGGAAATTCTTCTCGCGATCGGCGAGGATCCTGATCGCGAGGGCTTGCGGGAGACACCGGCGCGGGTTGCGCGCGCTATTAACGAGCAGTTTGCCGGGCTGCGCCTTGAGCCGACCGACGTGCTCACGACGGTATTCGATGCCGATCACGAGGAGATGGTGCTCGTGCGCGATATCGAGCTCTATTCGACGTGCGAGCATCACCTGTTGCCATTCATCGGCCGCGCCCACGTGGGCTACATCCCCAACGAGAAGGGCCAGATCACTGGCCTGTCGAAGCTGGCCAGGCTCGTCGACGTGTATGCCAGGCGACCGCAGGTTCAAGAACGGATGACCAGCCAGATTGCTGACGCGCTGATGGCGACGCTGGAGCCGCGCGGGGTTATCGTCATTATCGAGGCTGAGCATTTGTGCATGACCATGCGTGGCGTGCGCAAACCAGGCGCCAAGACGGTTACATCGGCAGTACGGGGTATCTTCCTGAACTCCGAAAGCACCAGGGCGGAGGCAATGAGCCTGCTAACGGACCGCCGCTGAGCCAAAAATAATTGCCGTGGTTTGGCCTCGGCAAAAGTCGACGAAGACTACGCTGATGCCCCGTGAGCCGGGGCCTGACCTACTTGTCCGAGATGACAGATCATAGCGGGCCAGGGCCGGCAGAGCCCATAACCGGTGAGGACGAACGGCAGGCGGAGCCCGCCGTCGTCCGGGGTACGGACCTGCGCCAGCAGCTTCGGTGGGTACCGCTCACAGCCGGCCTGGCGGCGCTGATCATCGGCCTCGGGTACATCGCAGAAGGCTTGCTGCCGGGCCTCTATCACCGGCGGCTGCGCGGCCTGTCCGACATTGCCCCGGGCACGCTGGCGAACCTGACCCGTACCAGCGATGTGATTATCGGGCTGCTGCTCCTGATGCTGTCGCACGGACTGCGGCGCCGCAAGCACCGGGCCTGGGCAGCCGTCATGGCGCTGCTGGCGGCCGGCCTCGTCATTCATGCGGGCGTCGGCATCGCGCTGCACCGGTTGCAACCGGACATCCCGCTGCCTCGCGTACACCCGACTGAGATCGCCATCTCGGCCGCGCTGCTGATAGCGCTGTACGCCTACAGGCGGCAGTTCTACGCCGTCGGGGACCGGCGCTCGCGCTGGCGGGCGTTGTGGATCCTGGGCGGGCTCCTGGTGACCGACCTCGTCCTTGGCCTGATCGCGTTGACCGTGATCGGCGGCCTCAGGGAGAGCTACACACTTGGGCCGCGCATTTACTCCGTGGTGGCTAACCTCGTGGGGTTCTCCGGACCGGTCTTGTTCAACAGCGAGGGACGGACTGACCACTTCGGCTTCATTATGGGTGGGCTTGGCCTATTCACCTTGGCTGTCGCCCTCTTCATGTTCCTGCGGCCCGCCGAGCCGGCAAGCCGGCTCAGGCCAGCGGAGTCCGACCGCATCCGGGAACTGCTCAGGGTGCACGGTGAGCAGGACTCGCTCGGCTATTTCACGCTACGTAACGACAAGAGCATTGTCTGGTCGCCGACCGGCAAGGCCTGCATTGGCTACCGGGTCCTGTCCGGCGTGATGCTGGCCAGCGGCGACCCGATCGGCGACCCCGAGGCCTGGCCTGGTGCCATCCATACCTTCCTGGACGAAGCCGCCCGGCACGCCTGGGTGCCGGCGGTGATTGGCTGCGGCGAGCTCGGGGCCGAGGTCTGGTGCCGGGAGGGCGACCTCACCGCGCTGGAGCTTGGCGACGAGGCTGTGGTCACGGTGGCCGACTTCACCCTGCAGGGCCGGGCCATGCGCAACGTCCGGCAGATGGTCAGCCGGGTCTGCCGCCAGGCGTATTCCGCCGAGATCCGCCGGGTCGCCGACATACCGCCGGCGGAGATAGACCGGATGGTGCGTCAGGCTGACAGCTGGCGGGGCAATCCGACCGAGCGCGGCTTCTCGATGGCCCTCGGCCGCGTCGGCGGTGCCGACGACAGCCGCTGCGTGATCGCGACCGCGACGCAGGACGGCGTGCTGCGCGCCATGCTGCACTTCGTGCCGTGGGGCAACGACGGGCTCTCCCTCGATCTCATGCGCAGGGACAAGTCGGCAGCTCCCGGCCTCAACGATTTCATGATCGTTGAAGTGATCAAGGCCGCCAATGATCTCGGTGTGAAGCGGATCTCGCTCAACTTCGCTGTCTTTCGGGCTGCGCTCGAGCGCGGCGAACGGATCGGAGCCGGCCCCGTGCTCCGGGCGTGGCGCGGCTTCTTGATCTTCCTGTCGCGCTGGTTCCAGATCGAGTCGCTGTACAAGTTCAACGCCAAGTTCTGCCCTGAATGGGTGCCGAGATTCCTGGTGTTCCCGAGCAGCAAGGACGCGCCGCGGATCGGCTTCGCGGCGCTGGAGGCCGAGGCCTTCCTGGTGTGGCCGACTATCGAGATCCGTCGAATCGGCCGCAAGCTGGGCCTGGATCGCGTCCGGCGGCGTCTGCAGCTGATGCGGAAGCAGGCGCTCACACCCCGCTAAACGTGCAGTTTCACAGCCATCCGCGCAAGCGATCGGCCAATTGGAAGCGTGGACCCGACAAGCCCGGCGTATCCGGCGCCAATGCCTTCATACCGAGCAACCGGCGACCCCTACTCGGCCGAGCGGGGCCCAGCCCGGAAGGTCAGGGTGTCGGCCTGACCGCGCCACGACGAACGTAGATTGGCTGCTATGACCCCTGAGGCAGACGGCATCGAGCGGGGACCGAGGCTGTTCGGCCTGCCCGCCGGTCAGCGCTGCCTAGTCATGGGCGTGCTCAACGTCACGCCGGACTCGTTTTCGGACGGCGGCAACTGGCTTGATCCCGACAAAGCCGTCACGCACGGCTTGGAGCTGACCAGCCAGGGCGCCGACATCATCGACGTGGGCGGCGAGTCGACCCGGCCCGGCGCGCAGCGCGTGCCGGCGGCCGAGGAACTGAGCCGAGTGCTGCCTGTCGTCGAGGCGCTGGCTCAGGCGGGCAGCCGCGTCAGCATCGACACCATGCGGGCCGAAGTCGCCAGTAGGGCGCTCGCGGCGGGAGCCGCGATGGTCAATGACGTGAGCGGCGGCCTGGCTGACCCGGAGATGGCCGCGGTGGTCGCGACCGCTGGCGTGCCGTACGTTGTCAATCACTGGCGCGGGCACAGCGACGACATGTACGGCCCGGCCGTTTACGGCGACGTTGTCACTGAAGTGCGGGCCGAACTTGACCGCCGGGTGCAGGCGCTCGTCGCGGCAGGCGTAGACCGGGGCCAGCTGATACTCGATCCGGGCCTCGGCTTCGCCAAGCTGCCAGAGCATAACTGGAAGCTGCTGGCGAGCCTTGATCGCATCGGTCGGCTGCCCGGTTACGCCGACCGGTTCCCCGTGCTGGTCGCGGCGTCGCGGAAGGGATTCCTCGGCAAGCTGCTGGCCGGGCCGGACGGCCAGCCGCGGGCGTTCTCACTCAGCGACGACGCCACGATCGCGCTGACGGCGCTCGCCGTGGCGGCTGGTGCGTGGTGCGTCCGGGTACACGCAGTACCTGGCAACGCTGATGCCGTGCGGGTCGCAACCCGGTGGCGGCAGGAGTGCTTGGCAGGCGCTCGCTGATGCTGGACCGGATCTCGATCGCTGGCCTGCGAGTTCGCGGCAACCACGGCGTCTTCTCGCACGAGCGGACGGCGGGCCAGGAGTTCGTCATCGACGCCGTGCTGTGGCTCGACACCGCACCCGCCGCGGCCACTGACGACCTTAACCTCACCGCCGACTACGGCGCCATCGCCGACCGGCTGGCCGGGATCGTCGCCGGCCTGCCGGTGGCGCTGATCGAGACGCTGGCCGCCCGGCTGGCAGCGGCCTGCCTGGCAGACGAGGCCGTCCGCGAGGCCGAGGTGACTGTGCACAAGCCGCAAGCGCCAGTACAGCAGCAGTTCGCCGATATTGCCGTCACCATCCGCCGGAGCCGGACATGACCGGCCAGCACCCTGTCGTGCTCTCGCTAGGGAGCAACCTCGGTGACCGGCTGGCGAACCTCCAGCTCGGGGTCGACATTCTCGTGGCTGGCGGTCTTGCCTGCCCAGTGGTCTCGGCGGTGTACGAGACGGCTCCTGTCGGTGGTCCTGACCAGGACGACTACCTCAACGCCGTGCTGCTGGGTGCAACGTCGCTGGCCCCGGGCGACGTCCTGCAGCTAGGCGCTCAAGCGGAAGCAGCGGCTGGCCGGGTCCGGAGCATTCGCTTCGGACCCAGGACCCTCGACATCGACATCATCACGTACGGGGATGAGACAAGCGCCGACCCCGAGCTCACGCTGCCGCACCCGCGGGCACACCAGCGCGCGTTCGTGCTCGTGCCCTGGCTGGATCTCGACCCGGACGCCGTCGTGCCGGGGCGTGGCGCGGTGACAGACCTGGTCGCCGCTCTCGGGACACAGGTCGTGCGACGGCGCCCCGAACTCGCGCTCACGGTCCCCGCAGGCGTCGATGCGAAGGAGGCCCTGCCATGCACATGACGCGTCCCGGCACGCTCGCGGGCATCTTCGCGATCTTCGCGATCATCGGCTGGCTGGCCACGCGAGCCACCTTCACGAGCTTGCCGTTGCTGCCCATCACCGCAGTTCCGGCGCTAGCTGCGCTGGCGCTGGCTGAGGTGACCATCGGGCGCAACGTCCGCAGCCGGCTTACTGGCCGCAAACAAGCCAAGCCGCTGGCGCCTATTGCAGTCGCCCGGCTTGTCGCGCTGGCCAAGGCGAGCTCGGCGGCCGCAGCCGCTCTTGGCGGCCTGGCCGGCGGCTACCTGATCTACGTCCTGCGCGAGCTCGACAAGAGCGTGCCAGCCAGGGATGCGAGGGTCGCGGGCGTGACCCTGGCGGCCGCGCTGGTACTGCTTGGCGCCGCGCTGTACCTAGAGCACTGCTGCCGCGCCCCGAAGCCGCCCGATGATTCCGACGACGACACGCAGCGCCCGCGCGACATGTGGCAATGGCACTCCTAACGTCGGCATACGCAGCCCCGGCTTCGGCGTGGCTGCCTGCATCCGGCAGGATTCTCAGGCGAGCATCGATGGGCAGGGCATCGCACGGGCAGGGGATCGTACAGGCGGGCTGGAGCATCGCACCGGCGGCGGAATCCCACATGCGGGCATCTAGTGTGTGGCGGGAGAGGGCGGTCAGCAGATGATCACGAGCGTGCACTCGATCATTTACGCCACCGACGCGGACGCAGCGCGCGCGTTCCTGCGCGACGTAATTGGCCTGCCACACGTCGATGCCCACGACGGCTGGCTCATCTTCAAGCTGCCGCCGTCGGAATTGGCGGTGCACCCGGAAGACGAACCGACGGGTCGGCATGAGCTGTACCTGATGTGCGACGACATCGAGGCGACAATGGCCGAGCTAGCCGCCAAGGGCGCGGAGTTCACCGCGCCGGTGCGTGCGGCGAGCTTCGGCCTGCTGACCTCGATCCGGATCCCTGGTAGCGGTGAGATCGGGCTCTACCAGCCGCGACACCAGACTGCCTATGATCTCTGAACCGCTGCCAGCAGGTCGCCCCAGCCAGCCGGGACACGAGCACCCCGCGCGGCTGAATGTTGGCGTCGTCGGCGCGGGCCGAGTGGGCACCGCGCTCGCCGTGGCCCTGAGCCGCGCTGGGCACCGGGTCGTGGCTGCGTCGGCGATCTCCGCGGCATCCAGACAACGAGTCGATACGTTCCTGCCCGGTACGCCCTTGATGCAGCCCGAAGACGTCGCGGCTGCAGCTGACCTCGTCCTGCTCACAGTGCCCGACGATGCGCTGAGTGGGCTGGTGCGCGGACTGGCAGCCACCGGTGCCCCGCTGACCGGGCGCATGCTCGCGCACGCCAGTGGCCTGCACGGGCTGGCGGTGCTCGAGCCCGCCGTCGAGCTCGGCGCCCTGCCGCTGGCGCTGCACCCCGTCATGACGTTCACCGGCCGGCCCGACGACGCCGATCGGCTGGCCGGAATCAGCTTCGGCGTCACCGCGCCCGCTGTCCTGCGGCCCGCTGCCGAAGTCCTGGTCTTGGAGATGGGCGGTGAGCCAGTCTTCATCGCCGAGGCTGACCGCGGTCTGTACCACGCCGCGCTCGCCGGCGCGGCTAATCACCTGGTGACACAGGTCGTCCAGGCGGCCGACCTGCTGACCAGGGCCGGCGTCGGCCAGCCGTCCAGGATGCTCGGCCCGCTGCTGTCAGCAGCACTCGACAATGCCCTGCGACTCGGCGATGCCGCACTGACCGGGCCGGTCGCCAGGGGTGACGCCGAGACCGTCGCCGGCCACCTCGAGGCGCTCCGCGCCGCCGCGCCGGAGGCGCTGCCGGCCTATCTCGCGCTGGCCCGGCTCACTGCAACCAGGGCCCTGGCGAGCGGGATGCTGACGGCACCGGACGCGCAGCGCCTGCTCGACGTCCTCGCCGAGACGCCGATATGACCGCGGTTCGCCAGGCGAAGGCAGCCGCCGCCATGGTGTCGCCGATCCCCATGCTGGTCCGGACCAGGAAGGGCCTGGCCGCAGCGAGAGCGGCCCTGCCCGGGCCGGTCGTCCTCGTTCCGACCATGGGGGCGTTGCATGACGGTCACCGGTCGCCACTTCGGCTGGCCCGCCAGCTGGCAGGTCCGGGAGGCAGCGTCCTGATATCGATCTTCGTCAACCCGCTCCAGTTCGGGCCGGCCGAGGACTACGACCGCTACCCGCGGCCGCTCGACAGTGACCTCGCGGTGTGCGCAGAGGAAGACGTGCGTGCGGTCTTCGCGCCGGGCCGGACGGAGATCTACCCCGCCGAGCCGATGGTCACGGTCAATCCCGGCCCGGTAGGAAGGCTCCTGGAAGGCGCGTCCCGACCTGGCTTCTTCGACGGTGTGCTGACCGTTGTGCTCAAGCTCTTCCAGCTGACTGCGCCTGACGCCGCGGTGTTCGGCGCCAAGGACGCCCAGCAGCTCGCGCTCATCCGCCAGATGGTCACCGATCTCGACCTCGGCGTGAAGATCGCGGCTGCGCCGCTGCACCGCGATCCGGACGGCCTCGCCACATCTAGCCGCAACGCCTACCTGTCGGCGGCCGACCGGGCCTCGGCACTTGCCCTGTCTCGGGCGCTGGCGGCAGCGGGCGCGGTCGCCGGACAGGGCGCAAGCGCCGTCGTCGCCGCGGCCAGAGCCGTGCTGGAGGCGGCCACGCGGGCAGTACCGCCGGTGGAGCTCGACTATCTCGTGCTCGCTGAGCCGGACACCTTCGCCGACGTCGGGCCGGGACACCGAGGCACCGCCCTGCTGCTGGTCGCAGCTCGCGTCGGGTCGACCCGGCTGATCGACAACATCAGCCTGGAGATCGGTGGCCGCTCGTGATCGCAGACACGCTGCTTGCGCCATCGCCAGGCTGGCACAAAGAAACTGACGTCGTGGTCGTAGGGTCTGGGGTCGCCGGCGTGACAACCGTGCTGGCGATCCGGCGGGCGCTGCCGGACGTCAGGATCTTGCTCGCCACCAAGTCCGTGCTCGATGACGGGTCTACCCGCTGGGCGCAAGGCGGTGTAGCGGCTGCGCTTGGCCCCGGTGACTCGCCAGCGGATCACCTCCACGACACGCTGGCCGCGGGCGCGGGTCTCTGCGACGTCCGGGCCGTGCGGGCCCTGGTGACGGACGGACCGGGCGCGGTGCGGCGGCTTATCGAACTCGGCGCGCAGTTCGACCGCGAGCCGTCGGGGCCGCTCGCACTGACCAGGGAAGGCGGTCACTTGCGCCGCCGGATCGCCCACGCAGGCGGCGACGCTACCGGAGCAGAGATCTCGCGCGCGCTGCTGGTCGCGCTCGCCGAGGCCGGGACGAGCGCGGAGCTTGAGGTGATCGAGCACGCGCTGGCCATAGACCTGCTGAGATCCGCGAACGGTCGCGCGGCCGGCATCACTTTGCACGTGCTCGGCGAAGGCCAGACCGACGGAGTCGGGGCCGTCCACGCGAGGGCCGTGGTGCTGGCGACCGGCGGATTCGGCCAGGTCTACTCCGCCACGACGAACCCGCCGGTGTCCACCGGCGACGGCCTGGCGCTTGCGCTTCGCGCCGGAGCGTGGGTAGCCGACCTGGAGTTCGTCCAGTTCCACCCGACGGTGCTCTGGCTCGGGCCTGACTCGCGCGGGCGCCAGCCGCTGATCTCCGAGGCGGTGCGCGGGGAAGGCGCGGTCCTAGTGGACGCCTCGGGCCGTCGCTTCATGGCCGGCATCCATCCGCTGGCCGATCTGGCGCCGCGGGACGTCGTCGCCAAGGCGATCATGCGCGAGATGCTCGCCACGGGCACCGACCACGTGTTCCTAGATGGCAGGCACCTTGGCGTTGCGGAATGGGAGCACAGATTCCCGACGATCCTGGCCAGCTGCCGGGCACACGGCATTGATCCGGTCACCGACCTGATCCCCGTCGTGCCGGCCGCCCACTACGTCAGCGGCGGCGTTCGCACCGACCTTTTCGGCCGGACCAGCGTGCCGGGCCTGTATGCCTGCGGCGAGGTCGCGTGTACGGGCGTGCACGGCGCAAACCGGCTGGCCTCCAACTCACTGCTGGAGGGCCTGGTGTTCGCCGAGCGGATCGCGGCAGCGCTCGGGCGCGGTCTCCCGCCGCTGGCCGAGCCAGCGACCAGTAGCGGCGTGTCGCCCCTGGGTGTTGCTCCGACTGTAGGGCTTGTGGAGCCCGCCATCGTCCGTCCGCTCCAGCAGTTGATGTCGGCGAGCGCGGGCGTGCTCAGGTCGGGAACGGGGCTGGCGGAGGCCGCCGTCGGCCTGGCGGACCTCAGCCGCCAGCAGTGCGACAAACCAGACGCCGAGGCGTGGCAGGCTACGAACCTGCACCTGGTGGCGACCGCCTTGGTCCAGGCTGCGCTGGCGCGCGAGGAAACGCGTGGCAGTCACTGGCGAGAAGACTTCCCCGAGACAAGTGATGCCTGGCGCGGGCACCTGGTCTTCTCCCTCAGCGAGTCGGAGCTCAGCTCGGTGTTCGAGCCGGTGCTCGATGAGTAATCCAGGAGCCGACGACGCGGCAGCTGACCGCACGGAAGCGGACAGCTCGGTGGCGGCTAGCACGGTTGCTTCGAGCACGGTTGTTTCAAGCGCAGGGGTTTCCAGCACTGCGAGCGTGGCGGCCGCCGCGACCGCGGGCGGCCCCGTTCCCGACCTTAATCCCGACCTGGCACTGCGGCTCAGCATCGCGGGACTCGATCCTGGTGCGGTGCGATCTTTCGTGGCGGCCGCGCTGGCCGAGGACCTTGCTGGCGGCATCGACGTGACGACGGCCGCAACGGTGCCGCCGGCTGAGCGCGGCCTCGCGGATCTGGTCTCACGCGCGCCCGGCGTAGTAGCCGGGCTGCCCGTCGCTGAGACCGTGTTCTGGCTCGTGTCAGCTGATGTGCAGTGCTCTGCGATCGCCGCCGACGGCGACCCGGTGGGCGGCGGGCAGTCACTGCTGACGGTGTCAGGCCCGGTCGGCCCGATTCTGACAGCGGAACGGACGGCCCTGAACCTGCTCTGTCACCTGTCTGGCGTCGCGACCCTGACCCGGCGGTGGGTCGACGAGGTGGCCGGGACCGGTGCCCGCATCCGGGATACGCGCAAGACGCTGCCGGGCATGCGAGCGCTCGAGAAGTATGCCGTGCGCTGCGGCGGCGGGGTCAACCACCGCATGTCGCTGTCGGATGCCGCCCTCATCAAGGACAACCACGTCGCGGCGGCGGGGTCGGTCGGCGCGGCGTTCGCAGCGGTCCGGGCGCACGCTCCGGGGCTGCCGCTCGAGGTGGAGTGCGACACCCTCGATCAGGTCGCGGAGGCGCTGGCAGCCGGCGCCGACCTGATCCTTCTTGATAACTTCGACGTGCCGGGGCTCGAGGCGGCTGTCCGGCTGGCTGACGGCCGGGCGCTCCTGGAAGCTAGCGGTGGCCTGACGCTGGCCAACGCCAGATCCGTCGCACAGACCGGCGTGGATTACCTCGCGGTGGGCGCGCTCACCCACTCCGCGCCCGCCCTGGACATCGGCCTCGACCTGGTCCAGGCCAGCTAGTCATCGCCCGCACGACACCGGGAGCGAGATGCTACTGACCATTGACGTCGGCAACACCAACACCGTGCTTGGCGTATTCGACGGCGCGGACGTCGTCGAGCACTGGCGTATTTCTACTGACCCGGTCCGCACCGCGGATGAGCTGGCGGTCCTGCTCCAGGGACTGCTGCGCCAGAGCACGCTGTTCGCCGAGCCTGACGTGAGCGGGATCGCGCTGTGCTCAACAGTTCCGTCGGTGCTGCACGAGCTGCGCGAGATGTTCCGCCGCTATTACGGTGACGTGCCGGCCGTCATCGTGGAACCGGGCGTGAAGACAGGCGTGCCCTTGCGGTACGACAATCCCAAGGAGGTCGGCAGCGACCGGATCATGAACGCCGTCGCCGCCGTGCACTTGTATGGCGGCCCGGCGATCGTCGTTGACTTTGGTACATCGACGAACTTCGACGCCGTGAGCGAGCGTGGCGAGTTCGTGGGCGGCGCCCTGGCGCCTGGCATCGAGATCTCCGTGGACGCACTGTCCCGCCGCGCCGCGCAGTTGCTCAAGGTGGAGCTGGCCAGGCCCGACCGGGTAATCGGCAAGAGCACCGTCGAGGCGCTCCAGTCGGGAATCATCTTCGGCTTCGCTGGACAGGTGGAGGGCATTGCCACCCGGATGGCCGCGGAGCTTGCGCCGTCGGATCCGGGTTCGGTCACGATCATCGCCACCGGCGGACTCGCGCCGCTGGTCATCGAAGAGGTCGCCGTCATCGACGCCTACGAGCCGTGGCTGACGCTGATCGGGCTCCGGCTCACGTACGAGCGGAACATGGCGCGGCCGGATCCTGCGGTGCGGAGGGATCCGGCTCGGGGTGATCCGGCACGGAGCAATACGGCACGGCGTGATCCAGCGCGGACTGATCCAGCGCGGAGCGATACCGCGATGACCGACTGATGCTCGCACGGTAGCCTCGGGCAGATGACGGAGGATCAGGCGAGCGAGGATCCCGGCCCCTCAGTGCCCGAGCAGATGCAGGTGCGGCTGGCGAAGGTCGAGCGTATGCGCGCGGCCGGCATCGACCCCTATCCCGTGGGCTACCCGCGTACGCACACGATCGCCGAGGTGCGCACGGCTTTCGGCGAGCTGCCCGCGGACGCCGTGACCGGCACGGTGGTCGGCGTGGCTGGCCGTGTCGTACTGTCCCGCAATAGCGGCAAGCTGTGCTTCGCCACACTCAGGGATGGCACTGGCGACCTTCAGGTGATGATCTCGCTGGATCGCGTCGGGGCAGACGCGCTGGCGGCCTGGAAGCAGGATGTGGACCTCGGCGATCACGTGGGCGTGACGGGGGAGGTCATCTCGTCCCGGCGCGGCGAGCTGTCCGTCCTGGCGGACTCGTTCGCTGTCACCGCGAAGGCTTTGCGGCCGCTGCCGGACAAGTACAGGGGGTTGACGGACGCCGAGTCGCGAGTTCGGCAGCGGTACGTGGACCTGATCGCGAACCCGGCGGCCCGCCGCACGGCCGAGGTAAGAGCGGCCGTGACACGGTCCGTACGCGAGGAACTGCACGCACGCGGATTCCTCGAGGCCGAGACCCCCGTTCTTCAGACGCTGCACGGCGGCGCTAACGCCAGGCCCTTCACTACGCACATCAATGCGTTCGACCTGGATCTCTACCTGCGCATAGCGCTGGAGCTGTACCTGAAGCGGCTAGTGGTTGGCGGCATCGAGCGGGTCTATGAGATCGGCCGGATCTTCCGTAACGAGGGAGCGGACGCCACGCATAACCCCGAGTTCACGATGCTCGAGGTCTACCAGGCCTACGGTGACTACAACACGATGGCGACACTCACCAGGGAGCTGATTCAGGCAGCGGCGGAGGTCGCGCACGGCCGGCAGGTAGCGGTCCGGCCAGACGGCACCGAGGTCGACATCAGCGGCCCGTGGCGCGAGGAGACCGTGTACGGCGCACTGTCGGCGGCCATCGGCGCGGAGATCACGCCCGGCACCAGCGAGCAGGAGCTGCGCAAGTACGCGGCGGAGCAGGGCATTGAGCTCAAGCCAGGCTGGGATCAGGCGCAGGTCGTGCTTGAGTTGCATGAGCACCTGGTGGAAGCGGCCACCTTCGAGCCGACGTTCTATCGCGACTTCCCGGTCGAGGTTGCGCCACTGACCAGGCAGCATCGCAGCGACCCGCGCCTGGCAGAGAAGTGGGATCTGGTCGCGTTCGGCACGGAGATCGGGACCGCGTACTCCGAGCTCGTCGACCCCATCGAGGAGCGGGCGCGGCTCACGGCGCAATCGCTGCTGGCGGCTGGCGGTGATCCCGAGGCCATGCAGCTCGACGAGGACTTCCTGCGCGCCCTTGAGTACGGCATGCCGCCGAGCGGCGGGATGGGCATGGGCATCGACCGGATGCTGATCATGCTGACCGGCGCTCCGATCCGGGAGACGGTCCTGTTCCCGCTGGTCAAGCCGACCTGATCGGCGCCGACCGGGCCGCGCAGGCGACTGCCCGGCCAGAGGGGGGATCCGGCCGGGCAGCCTGAGGGAGATGGCTCAGCTAGGCGACGATGCGGACGGCTCCCACGTACGCGCTCCAGAACACAGGCTGGACCTGGACCGGCTGGCCAAACGTGGGCGCATCGACCATGAGCCCGTTCCCTACGTAGAGGCCCACGTGCCCAATATCGGGGTAGAAAAACACCAGATCACCGGGCTCGAGCTCGCTGCGGGAGATGTGCTCGCCCTCGTTCCACTGGTCGCCGGTAAAGTGCTCGAGGCTGATCCCAACCTGGGCGTAGGCCCACATCACCAGGCCCGAGCAGTCGAACGAGTCCGGCCCGGCGGCGCCCCAGACGTACGGGTCGCCGAGCTTGGTCAGTGCCCACCTGAGTGCCTGTACGCCGACAGAATCGCCCTGCGGATGGATGTCGGGGTAATGGCCGGTCTGCGCGAATATCGCGGCAGCCTGCTGGAACGCCTCGCTGTTGAAGAAGTCTTCCTTTTGCTGGATCTGGCTGACCTTGGTCGCCATCGTCGCGGCCAGCGACTTAGCCCGCTGCTGCTGCTGTGCCGCGGCCGCCTCGGCACGCACGGCGGCGGTCTCGGCAGCCGCCACGAGGCTCACCTTGGCGCCGTTCTGCTGCTCAAGCTGGGTCATGATCGACGCTTGGTTGAGCAGGTTCTGCGGTGAGGACGTCTCCAGAAGCTGCATCGAGGGGTTCATGCCGCCAGTCATGTATCCCTCGACGGCAATCGCGCTGATGTACGACTGGTCCTGCGCGAGGAGACGCTCGTCCCTGACGGCGTCCTCCTTCGCAAGAGTCGCCTCGGCCTGAGCCTGCTGAAGCTGGATCTTCAGGCCGTCGTACTGCTGGCTGAGGCTGTCGATCTGCTGCGACAGCGCGTTGGCCTTAGCCAGGGTCTCGGTCAGCGTGGGCGTGCCCGAGCCTTGGGTTGCCGACGTGGCGCTCGCGACCCCACCGGGCAGGATCGCCGCGCATATCGCCGCGGCGCCCGCCAGCGCAGCGGCCCGGCCGGCCCTTGTCCGCCGTGCGGTTCTTCGGCGTGCCGGTGCCGTGCGTGCCGGTGCCGTGCGTGCCGGTGCCGTGCGCCCAGCAGTCGTGGGTGCCATCCCGCCGGGTGTGGTGCTGGTGCGTGCGGTGCTGGTGGTGGTGGTGGTGAAGCCTGACGTTGAATGCCGTGGTACATGCCTGCTATGCGGCATGCGTATCACGTACCGTCTCCTCTCCTAGGCCGCCTACCGGGTTAGCTGACGGGTTCGGGCCGGAGGAGCCCTACGGCGGGCCTGGCAGCGGTTCTGCTGCCGCGGCCTGCCGATTCACCCCGGGAACATGGGTCCCCGGCTCCCTGATAGATCCTGCGAGCCATCAGGAACTCGGCGGGTCGTTGCAGGCACCCCGGCTGTCGGGTGGCTGCAACGGGTGTCAGCGATGGAGATTAACCGAGACCGCCGTTGTCGCGGGCGGAAATCTCCAAGATTTCGTGTGGGCCGTTGACCCTCTCGCATCCGGGTATTGCCTGCGACAGCCGCGCGCTCACCGCTACATACTCCTCGCCGCCCGGCCCGGTGATGCGTTTACGACGCGTATTCGCAGGTCACACGGCGTGTCTCTGTGGGTGCCGACGGCACGTGATCTGCGCGTGATCTGCGCGTGATTAGCAAACGAGCCGAGTTCGTCGGCAATGCGTACTGCTTCAGTAACGCTCAGTCGTGGGTCGCATTGGCAGCCGGTAGCGTCTTTTGGGATGCTGACCTGCGGGCGGACACTCTGCCCAGACGCTCCGAAAGGCCGCAGCGGCTGCGCGGCATCAACCGGCGAAGGCGGATAGCCGATGGATTACGCGGTCAGGCGCGCCAGGACCAGCGATGTGCCGGCAATCCGGGCGCTGGTGGACGCGAACGCCCGATCGGGCCGGCTGCTAGATAAGGCCACCGTCGCGCTCTATGAGGACGTCCAGGAGTTCTGGGTGGCGATGGCACCGGATGGGGAAATCGCGGGCTGCGGTGCACTGCACGTGATGTGGGAGGATCTGGCGGAGATCCGCACGCTGGCCGTCGCGGAGAACCACCAGGGCCGGGGGGCGGGGAATCAGATAGTCCTCGCGTTGCTCGATGCAGGGAAAGAACTCGGCGTGAGCCGGGTATTCGTCCTGACCTTTGCGGTGGCGTTCTTCCGGCGCCATGGCTTTACCGAGATCACGGGCCAGGCTGCCTCGCCGGAGGTGTATGCGGAGCTGCTGCGCTCCTACGACGAGGGCGTGGCCGAGTTCCTGGACCTTGATCGGGTAAAACCTAACACTCTGGGCAATACGCGCATGCTCTTGCGGATGTAGGCCACGAGATCCGCGGCGCTGAGGCAGGCAGGCGTCGTGCCCTTTTCGGATCAACTGGCTGCTTATCCGCCTTGAGCAGACATCGCCGAGGGCTAGACACGGGTCCCGGCTAAGGTGGTAATCATGCCGGATGGGACCGCAGCCCGATGAGCGTTCTGGCTGCCCTCACTCCGCCGTTCCTCATCTGCGCGGTAGTGATCGTCGCTATTGTCGCCTTCTTGCGGCACGAGATGGGACGCCGACGCCCGGATCAGGGCGTTAGCAGCGAGGACAATTCCGGTCAAGCGCCTAGCTCAGCCGATGAACATCATGGCCATGCAGGTAGTGACTCTGGTACGTCCGCTTCCAGTCGCCAAGATGGCTAACGCTGGCTCGCGGCCGGCGATTACTGTGGGTCACAGTTGACGTTGGCATTGATCGGCGGAAGCAGCGCTTCCGGCGAAACGCTAAAGGACAATCTCGAATTGTCAAGCCCGCAAGACATGGTATATGTTTGGCTGCCTAAAAGACCCCGCTGAAAGGCAGCATGATGGTACAGAAGACCGTGGTGACGGTAGTTTGTGATCTACCTCACGATGGCGAGATCGAAGGGAACGAGACGGTTTCGTTCTCAGTAGACAACACCGCCTACGAGATCGACGTCTGTTCCCCGCACGCTAAGGAACTGCACGCCGTGTTCAGCACTTACATCGAGCATGCACGACGGGTCAGTGGTGGCGCCCGGCGCCGCAAGGCTCGTAGCGGACCTGGCCGCGAGCGCAGCTCGGAAATTCGCCAATGGGCGCGCGACCGTGGCGAGAAGGTCAGCGAGCGAGGCCGTATTCCGGCGTCGATCATTCAGGAATACGAGGCCAGTCACTAACGAGCACGGGCTGTTTTTACGGCGCCGTTTCCCGCTTTGACTAGCCGGGTTGACTGACGGTTAGGCGCCGCAAATCGCGGTGATGGAGTCTGCACTGACGGACTGAACGTCTACAGCCAGCAGGAATGTGTCAGGCCGGGCCCGAGTGAAGCCTGGCTCTGACTCTTCTTCGTGACAATCAACATGTCGCCCGGGCAAGTGCGGCGGCATATGACCCAGGCGCCGGCATATGCCGAGACTGCATCGCGACGGGGCGGGGGCGCGGAAACTGTTGCGGTCTGGTAGCCGCAGCGCGAGGTTTCCGCGGCCCTGGGCGAGACCATGACACTTGCAGTCAAGATCACGGTCATTATGCGGCCTCATGGTCTCGACGGTGCCTTGCTTCACTGCAAGTTGCCTGCGTCTCGAGGAGAACGGCGGCCCAGATTGTCGATCCAGTCGTAGGAGTACGGCGCGAGCCGCACCTGTGCGACCCATGGCCACAGCGCATCGGCAGGCGTTTCAACACGGACGCCCCGCCAGGCCTGCAAGGCGGGCGAAGCGACGCAGTCGTCACACGGGTAGGAGCGCAGGGTCTCGCTGTCGCTTACGCCCCACCGGTCCCCGATCACGTGCCCATCCTCCGCCGGGCCCCGAGCCGCGGCAAAGCGCAATCTCCGAAATGTCCGCCAATAACGACACCCGCCCAGCCACCACGGTAGCGGCGCACTGAGGTGAGCCAGGTCGGGTCAGACTCCACGCGGCGGCAGCGGCCTCGTCGCTGCTGTCGCGAACTGACCCGCGCAGTCGGCGAATCACAGGAAAATGGGCTGGTGATCTACAGGTTCACGGTCGGGCGCCTCAGCTGCGCGGTGATCAGCGACGGCCAGATGGCGCCGCCATTGGAACCGCCGTTCGAAGCATTCTTCACTCCCGCTGCGGGGGTGCCGGACCACGAACTGCGCGCTGCTCTGGCGGCAGAGGGCCAGCACCGGAGCACGCTCTCCTGCGGTTATAACTGCGTGCTCGTGCAGACCAGCAATGGCCACGCCGTCATCGACACTGGGCTTGGGGCGCGTTTCCTCGGCTACGGGCCGCTGATCGAGCCGCTGGTCGGCAGGCTCGGCGACGGGCTCGCATCCGCCGGTGCGCCTGCCGCCGAGCTGGCGGCGGTCGTGTTCACCCACCTGCATCAGGACCACTGCCGTGGCTCGACTTGGTCAGGTGAGCCGACGTTCCCGTTGGCGACGGGATTCGCTCACTCCGCGGAGGTGGCCTTCTGGTCAGACGCTGCAGCGGCGGGCGTCGCGCCTGATGAGCATCTCGAATCGGCGCGCGAGGCGATCAGGCTCTTCGGCGACCGGCTGCGCTCGTTCGACGATGACGCCGAGATCCTCCCCGGCATCCGCAGCGTCGACGCCGCCGGTCACACTCCAGGGCATTCCGCGGTCCTGCTGGAAAGCGATGGCGAGAGGCTGCTCTGCGTCGGCGACCTGTTCTATGACCAGCTGCAGCTGCGCCATCCCCAGTGGTGCACCCCGTGGGATCACGACCCTGTCCGGGCGGTGCGCGCTCGCCGCCGGCTGCTTGACCGCGCGGCTGACGAACGCCTTCTCATCCACGCCTACCACATGCCTTTCCCCGCTCTGGGCACGATTTCAAGGCACGGCGACGCTTACGGTTGGGAACCCCTGCCATAGGCCTAAACCGGCACGCTGCCGCTTCGCACTCTGAGGGCGTCGGCCATAGTGCCCGGATTAGTTCCCATTTCGGCCGCGCGGCGGACAACCCCTGAAGGTCAGGCCTTGCCCGGCTCGCGACGTTCGGAGCGCGACCCGAGTCAGGTTGCATGTCCGACGCGGAGTTTGACGCCCGGCTGCCGGATGCGCGGATCGGTGCCATTGCCTGGATTTCGCTTGCCGAGAACGCTCTCGGCAACCGTCCAGCCGGAATGTTCGCCGGCGGCGTACTGAACACGGCGAACCGCTCCAGCCGGCGCGCATTAGCCGGCGCACATTCCGGCGCCCAAGAGTGACGCAGCGAGGCAACGCCGGGCGGCCGCTATTCACGCGGACGGCCGATGCGTGGGGGAGGTGTAGCGGGGTATAACCGATTAATGAGGATTTCTTGGTCGGCCGGAACCGGGCCAGTGACCTGCCCGTTCGCTACTGGCGTAGCTGCGAACATTTGCTTTCGCTGCCGGCGTAGCTGGGAACACTGCCTCTTCAGCCTAGGTTGAATGGGATGAACGCCCTACTGGCGGGGAACGTTTTGAGTAGTGCGGCACGTCGCACGCGATGGCGTCGCCCAGCGCACGGGCTAACATGCGGAAGGGACGGGTAGTTCAGTTGCCTCTACCGACCGCGCTGTGAGGAGCGACGATATGTTCGAAAGGTTTACCGACCGGGCGCGGCGGGTTGTTGTCCTGGCTCAGGAAGAGGCCAGGATGCTCAACCACAACTACATCGGTACCGAGCACATCCTGCTCGGCCTCATTCACGAGGGCGAGGGTGTTGCCGCCAAGGCACTGGAGTCGCTGGGCATCAGCCTGGAGGCGGTCCGCCAGCAGGTCGAGGAGATCATCGGCCAGGGCCAGCAGGCGCCGTCGGGTCACATCCCGTTCACGCCCCGCGCCAAGAAGGTCCTTGAGCTTTCGCTGCGTGAGGCGCTGCAGCTTGGCCACAACTACATCGGCACCGAGCACATCCTGCTCGGGCTGATCAGGGAAGGCGAAGGCGTCGCTGCCCAGGTGCTGGTCCGGCTTGGCGCTGACCTCAACCGGGTCCGCCAGCAGGTGATCCAGTTGCTCCACGGCTACCAGGGCAAGGAGCCCGCGGCAGCCGGCGCGCCATCCGAGAGCGCACCGTCGACGTCGCTTGTCCTTGACCAGTTTGGCCGGAATCTGACCGCCGCCGCCCGCGAGGGCAAACTTGACCCGGTTATCGGCCGGGACAAGGAGATTGAGCGGGTGATGCAGGTCCTGTCCCGTCGGACCAAGAACAACCCCGTCCTGGTTGGCGAGCCGGGCGTCGGCAAGACCGCGGTTGTGGAGGGGCTTGCCCAGAAGATCGTCAAGGGCGAGGTGCCCGAGACGCTGAAGGAGAAGCAGCTCTACACCCTTGACCTCGGCGCTCTGGTTGCCGGATCCCGGTACCGCGGCGACTTCGAGGAGCGGCTTAAGAAGGTCCTGAAGGAGATCAGGACTCGCGGTGACATCATCCTGTTCATCGACGAGATTCACACTCTGGTGGGCGCGGGTGCAGCCGAGGGTGCGATTGACGCTGCGTCCATCCTGAAGCCAATGCTGGCCAGGGGCGAGCTGCAGACCATCGGCGCGAGCACGCTGGATGAGTACCGCAAGCACCTGGAGAAGGACGCCGCGCTTGAGCGCCGGTTCCAGCCGATCCAGGTGGCAGAGCCGACGATCTCGCACACCATCGAGATCCTGAAGGGCCTGCGCGACCGGTACGAGGCGCACCATCGGGTGACGATCACCGACGACGCCCTTGTGGCGGCCGCCCAGCTCGCCGACCGGTACATCAGTGACCGGTTCCTGCCAGACAAGGCGATCGACCTCATCGACGAGGCGGGCTCGCGGATGCGCATCCGCCGGATGACCGCTCCGCCGGACCTGCGGGACTTCGACGAGCGGATCGCCGACGTGCGCAGGGAGAAGGAGTCGGCCATCGACTCGCAGGACTTCGAGAAGGCTGCGTCGCTGCGCGACACAGAGAAGCAGCTGATCGACAAGAAGGACCTGCGCGAGAAGGAGTGGAAGGCCGGCGACATGGACACGCCGGCTGAGGTCAACGAGGAGCTCATCGCTGAGGTTCTCGCGACAGCCACTGGCATCCCGGTGTTCAAGCTCACCGAGGAGGAGTCGCAGCGGCTGCTCCGGATGGAAGACGAGCTGCACCGGCGAGTGATCGGCCAGAACGAGGCCATCAAGGCGCTGTCGCAGGCCATCAGGCGGACCAGGGCTGGCCTCAAGGATCCCAAGCGCCCCGGCGGGTCGTTCATCTTCGCCGGGCCGTCGGGCGTCGGTAAGACCGAGCTGTCCCGGACGTTGGCCGAGTTCCTCTTCGGCGACGAGGACTCGCTCATCCAGCTGGACATGAGCGAGTACATGGAGAAGCACACGGTCTCTCGGCTGTTCGGTTCTCCGCCTGGTTACGTCGGTTACGAGGAGGGCGGGCAGCTGACTGAGAAGGTGCGGCGCAAGCCGTTCTCGGTCGTCCTCTTTGACGAGATCGAGAAGGCGCACGGTGACATCTTCAACTCGCTGCTCCAGATCCTGGAGGATGGCCGCCTAACCGACGCCCAGGGCCGGGTGGTGGACTTCAAGAACACCGTGATCATCATGACCACCAACCTCGGGACCAAGGACATCTCCAAGGGCGTGTCCGTCGGGTTCGGCGCGGCGAGTGAGTCCCGTGGCTCGTATGACCGGATGAAGACCAAGGTCGGCGAGGAGCTCAAGCAGCACTTCCGGCCGGAGTTCCTCAACCGTGTCGACGACGTCATCGTCTTCCACCAGCTGACCCAGGAGGAGATCTTTGAGATCGTCGACCTGATGGTCAGCAAGGTTGACGAGCGCATGCGGGATCGCGACATGGGGATCGAGATCCGCCCGGCGGCCAAGAAGCTGCTGTCGGAGAAGGGCTACGACCCGGTCCTCGGTGCTAGGCCGCTGCGTCGCACCATTCAGCGCGAGGTCGAGGATCACTTGTCGGAGAAGATCCTCTTCGGCGAGCTGAAGGCCGGACAGATCGTGATCGTGGACGCGGAGGGCACCGGCGAAGACGCGAAGTTTGTCTTCAACGGCATCAACAAGCCGGCCGATGTGCCCGACGCCCCGCCGGTCGAAGAGGTTGAGACCAAGGCCGGAGCCAGCGGAGCGACGGCGACTGCATCCGACTAGCCGACACCGGGCTCACCAGGGAGGGCCAGGGATCCGTCCGCACAGCGAATGACGAGTCCGTCATCGATCAGGGCAGCGAGCGCGCGCGCTCGCTGCCCTGAGTCGTGCCAGGCCGCTTCCACGGCAGCGGCCGGGACCGGGCCACTTGCGGCTCTGAGGACAGCGAGCAGCCGGCCACGGGTCTGCCGGTCGCTGCCTTCGTAGCGAGCAGCCGGCCGCCGGCTAGTGGCGGCAGGCTGACCCCGACGCAGCCACGCGCACTGGCCGCGGAGAGGGCAGTCATCACAGCGCGGCCGGGCCGCGGTACAGATGAGGGCACCGAGCTCCATCACACCCACCGACCACCGAGCAGCGAGCCTGCCGTCCAGCGGGAGGAGCGACTCGGCGACGCGGACTTCCGCGACGGTCTGTGCCGGATGCGGCAGGAACTCGCCTGCCACGAGCCGGGCTAGGACCCGGCGCACATTCGTGTCGAGTACGGCATACCGCTGGCCGTAGGCGAAGCTGGCGACCGCGGCGGCTGTATACGAGCCGACCCCGGGCAGGCTGCGCAGCTGGTCCGCCGAGGCCGGCACCTGACCGCCGTGCCGGCTCGTGATCAGCTCGGCGCTGGCATGGAGCCGTACCGCCCGACGCGGATACCCGAGCCTGTCCCACTGGCGCACCGCGTCCGCCGGGGTGGCCGCAGCCAGTGCGGGCGGCTCTGGCCAGCGCTTCAGCCAGGCGGCATGAGCAGGCAGGACCCGGCTCACCGGCGTCTGCTGGAGCATGATCTCGCTGACGAGGATTGACCAAGGCGTCGCGTCTGGCTGGCGCCATGGCAGATCCCGAGCGCTGGCCGCATACCAGCGCAAAACCGGGGCTGTGTACGGCGTCGTCATCGTCGTCCGATCCTTCCACGGCCAGACGCGGGGTGCACCGAGCCACGACCACACCCCGAGCCACGACCACGCTCAGAGCTCGGGCCGCGACCACACTCAGAATCCGCGCCGCGACCACACTCAGCGACCACACTCAGCGCCGGACAGCGGCGGCCGCTGCTGACCCGGTCGGCTACGAGTAGCGCTCCATCAGCGCCGACTCGGCCAACCGGGACAACCCTTCCCGCACGCTTGTGGCCAGAGCCGGATCCACTCCCGCCACTCGCCGCAAGTCCTGTGCGCTGGCCGATAGAAGCTTCTGGAGACCGCCGAAGTGCTCGATGAGATCGTCGGCGATCTCCTCCGGCAGCCGCGGGATCTGACCCAGCAGGCGATAGCCGCGGGACGTGACGTGTTGGCCCAGGTCACCGGCCCTGTCCAGGCCAACCGCTGCAGCTACCGAAGCCAGATCGAGCAACTCGTCGGCGCCGAGGGCGGCCAGCAGGTCAGCGCCCGGCGAATCGGCGCGACCAGCGGCCGCAGCACTGGCATCGGCAGCCACGGACGTGCGGCGGCGGGACTGGCCCTGCGGCGGAGCTGATGTCGGCTACGGCGCTCGCGCCCGGGGCGGAGCTGATGTCGGGTACGGCGCTCGCGCCCGCGGCCACGTCGGTCAATCCAGCCGCGACGACCCTGGCCGCCGATTGGTCCAGGGACTCAGCCGCCCCGTCCACCGCCGTCCGTCGCTCCGGGGCGTAATCGCGGAGCAGCATGTCGCGTTCCCGCGCGGTCCCCGCGGTGAGCTCATCGAGCTGCAGGCCAAGCAGGCCGCCGTCGGTGCCCAGCTCAACCAGGTAACCCCCGATCTCGTCCGTCACCCGCCTGACCATCTCCAGCCGCTGGGCAACGACAGCGAGGTCGCCGACCGTCGCCCTGTCCTCGATCTCCAGGGCGGACAGGGCGCTGGCGGCGTCGTCAAGGCGGCGCTTGTATCGCTCGAGCGTGGAGAGCGCCTGGTGCGCTCGGGTGAGCAGTGCCGCGGAGTCCTCCAGCACATACCTGTCACTCGCGATGAAAACCGCGATCGTCCGCATCGACTTGCTAACGGTGATCACCGGATAGCCCGTCTGCCTTGCTACGCGCTCGGCGGTGCGATGGCGCGTGCCAGACTCCTGCGTCGGCAGCCGCGGATCAGGCACCAGCTGGACAGCCGCACGCAGGATGCGGGTCCCGCCCTGGTCCAGCACGACAGCGCCGTCCATCTTGGCTAGCTCGCGCAGGCGCGTGGCTGAGAACTCGGCGTCGAGCTTGAACCCGCCAGAGCAGATCTCGCCCACAACCGGATCGAAGCCGAGAACGATGAGCGCCCCCGTATTGCCCCGGACGATCCGCTCCAGGCCATCACGGAGCGCGGTACCGGGGGCGACCATCGCGAGTGCGGCGCGCCGGCGCTCGTCTCGCCCGAGGCTCATCAGCTGCACCTCCCTCTACGACGTCGCTTGTCACGGGCAGTCTAGCCACGGGACAGAACCGTAATTTCGACTCCGAACGCTCGCCGAGACCAAATGAAGGACCCTGACACTGCCCGCGGTGGTGCTGCCTAATCGCGCAGGCCCATCGCCCCCACTACCGCCGCCCGAGGGCAACAGCAATGGCCGACTTCATGTCGCCGACCTCGGTCAGCTCGAGCTGCGATCCGGCAAGCAGCGCACCTGCAAGCTGTGCGCCCGCAAGCTGCGACCCGGCAGATCTCGGCGGGTCGGCCAGGTGCAAGTACGCAGCCTGGCCGGAACGCCCGTTCGAGCCAGCCCTGGCCGCTCGATCGGCTCGGGCCCCCCTGCCCGCCCGGCCCGAACCCGACTGGGCACCGTCAGCACCTATCGCGGAACCGGCTGGGATTATCGCCCGCCGGAAGCCCATCCGCTCGGCTTCGATGATCCGCCGCTGGATACCGGTCACCCGCCTGATCTCGCCGGCGAGGCCTACCTCGCCGATAGCGACCAGGTCCGGCGGCACGCTGAGGTCGGCGACCGCGCTCGCCACCGCGAGGCCAACGGCCAGGTCGACTGACGGCTCGGTCAGCCGGACTCCGCCGACAGTGGCGGCGAACACGTCCCGCTTGCCGATGGCCAGTCCAGCCCGCCGCTGAAGGACTGCGAGCATCATGCCGACCCTGGCCGAGTCGAGGCCTGACACCACCCGCCGCGGCGGCAGGTCGCCCGCAACTTCGCACACCAGCGTCTGCACCTCGGCAAGCAGCGGCCGCCTCCCTTCCAGCGTCACGGTCACGCAGGTGCCCGGCACCGGATCGTGCCGCTCGGACAGGAACAGCCCGCTCGGATCGGCCAGCCCAGTGAGCCCGTACTCGCCCAGCTCGAAGCAGCCGAACTCATCAGTCGGGCCGAACCTGTTCTTCAGCGCCCGCACCATCCGCAGCTGCCCGCGCGCGTCGCCGTCGAAGTGAAGGACGACATCGACTAGGTGCTCGAGGGTGCGCGGCCCCGCGACCGAGCCGTCCTTGGTGACGTGCCCGACCAGCACGGTGGTGAGTGTGCGCTGCTTGGCCAGGGCCGTCAGCGCCGCGGTGATCTCCCGCACCTGGGTGACGCCGCCCGGCACGCCATCCACCCCGGCCGCGCTGACGGTCTGCACCGAGTCCACTATCAGCAGCGCTGGATCGACAGCCTCGACGTGCCCGAGGAGAGCGCCGAAGTCGGTCTCGGCGGCCAGGTAGAGCGAGTCGCTGATAGCGCCGATCCGGTCGGCGCGCAGCCGTACCTGCGCGACAGACTCCTCGCCTGTCACATACAGCACCCGGCGAGACGCTGCGGCGAGGGCGCCCGCCTCGAGCAGGAGCGTCGACTTCCCGACGCCGGGTTCACCTGCGAGCAGCACGACAGCACCAGGCACCAGTCCGCCGCCCAGCACACGGTCGAGCTCGGACATCCCCGTCGGGACGGCCTTGGCCGCAGCTGCATCGACCTGGCCGATCGGCACGGCTGCCGTCGCAGGCTGGGCTGCCCGCAGCTGAGCACGCGAGGTCGCCCGGCCGAGGTCCTCGCCACGACCCTCAGTGACAGTGCCCCAAGCCTCGCAGTCGGCGCACCGGCCTACCCACTTCGATGTCCGCCAGCCGCAGGCCGAGCATTCGAACGCGGTCGCGGTTGCAGATCTCGGCATGCTGGGAACGTACAGCCTTGTACTGACAGCGGGCAGCCATCGGTGGGTCGGCTCGCCGAGCCGCATAAACTGAAACTACGGAGGGCTCCGCTCGCCGTGGACCCCCCGATAGATGTCGGTGGGCAAAGGAGATTCGATTGGGCAGGTCACTCGCGTGACAGCCATCAAGATTGCGCTGTCGACCGCCTCGGTCTTCCCGGAGCGGACTCCGGACGCCTTCGAGACCGCGGCCAGGCTTGGCTACGACGCGCTCGAGGTCATGGTGACCGCTGACCCGGTCAGCCAGGACGCCTCCGTATTGCGCAAACTGTCGGATTATCACGGCATCCCGGTCGTCGCGGTGCACGCGCCGAACCTGCTCATTACTCAGCGAGTGTGGGGCCGCGACCCCTGGACGAAGCTGGTGAAATCGCGCGAGCTGGCCGAGGCGCTCGGCGCGCGCGTCGTCGTCGTCCATCCGCCCTTCAGGTGGCAGCGCGAGTACGCCAAGGACTTTCAGATCGGTATCGCGGAGATGTCCGAGCAGGGCAACGTGGCGTTTGCGGTAGAGAACCTGTATCCGCTCCTGCGTGGCGAGACGGAGATCGCCGCCTACGCCCCGCACTGGAACCCGGTCGAGATGGAATCTGCCGCCGCCACCCTCGACGTCTCGCATGCAGCCGTGTCCGGTTCCGACGTACTGGCCATGGCCGAGGCACTCGGCGACCGGCTCGCGCACGTGCACCTGGGCGACGGCACCAAGCCCGGCCTGCCGGACGAGCACCTCGTGCCCGGCCGTGGCACGCAGCCTTGCGCCGAACTGCTCCGCTGGCTCAGCGACACCGGCTACGAGGGCCACGTCGTGCTCGAGGTGAGCACGCACCGGGTCCCGACGCTGGCGGACCGCCAGGCCGACCTGGCCGAGTCGCTCGACTTCACCCGCCGCCACCTCAAGGGCAACCCGGCCACGGCCGGGCGCCCTATCTGATCGGCTAGGCCTCGAGAATCAGCGTCACCGGCCCGTCGTTGACAAGCTCAACCTGCATGTCTGCCCCGAACGCGCCTGTCTCGACGCGCGCACCCAGCCCGCCCAGCGCGTCCGCGAACGCCGTGACCAGCGGCTCGGCAACTGGCCCTGGCGCGGCCGCGCTCCAGCTTGGTCGCCTGCCTTTGGCCGTATCGGCGTAGAGGGTGAACTGGCTGATGACCAGCAGCGGTGCGCCTATATCGGCGCACGACTTCTCGTCGGCCAGGATCCGCAGGTAGTAGATCTTCCGCGCAAGCGCAGCAGCCGTGTCAGTGGTGTCACTGTGCGTGACCCCAACGAGGACGACCAGGCCGGGCGCGCCTAGCTGGCCGATCACCGCACCGTCCACGCTTACGCTCGCCCTGCTTGCACGCTGCACGACGGCTCGCACGAGTCCGCATTCTCGCATGCGACGGTGCCGGCAGGCCCGCACCGCCGGCGATATGGCCTGCATATTGGGACGGAACGTGGCCGCGTAGACTGCGGTAGCTCGCAACGCTGCGGTGCAGGAAGGGCACGGATCCGGATGACAGCACAGGTCGCCATGAAGGGCGGAACACCGGCGGGCAGGTCCGCGCAGGCCACCCTGATCACGGTCGCCCCCACCGGCGCCGAATCCGAGAAGTCGGCGGTACCCGCGCTGCCGGTCACCCTCGAGGAGCTGGTCACCACCGCCAAGGAATGCCGCGAGGCGGGCGCCGCGGTAATCCACGTGCACATCAGGGACGCCGATGCCATGCCGACACTGGATCCCGGCCGGCTGAAGGACACGGTGCACGCCCTGCGAGAGACCACCGACCTGATCGTCCAGCTGTCGACAGGGGGCGCCGTCACCGATAGCTTCGACCGACGGCTGGCCGTACTCGACGCAAGCCCGGACGCCTGCTCGCTGACCTGCGGCACCGTCAACTTCGGCGACGACGTGTTCATGAACCCGTGGGGTTTCATGAAGGACCTCTACGCCAAGACGCAGGCGCTTGGCGTAGTCCCGGAGTTCGAGCTGTTCGACTTCGGACACATCGCGGCGCTGCACCGGCTGCTCGGCGAGCTGGGCGAGCCAGCGGGCGGCCACATCCACTGCGACCTCGTGATGGGCGTGCCAGGCGGCATGCCCGGTGACGCCGCGACTCTCGTCCAGGCGGTATCGGCGCTGCCAGCGGGCGCGACCTGGTCAGCGACGGGGATCGGAAGGAGCAGCGTTCCCGTCCTGTTTGCAGCCCTGGCGGCGGGTGGCCACCTACGGGTGGGCATGGAAGATACGGTCACCTTCGGTCGCGGCCGCCCGGTGGTCAGTAACGCCGAACTGGTGGAGCGGGCCGCCGCTGCCGCCGGCCTGGCGCAGCGGCCCGCGATGAGCCCGGCCGACGCTCGCGCGATGCTGGGGGTGCCCCATCAGCGCTAGCAGCCCAGTCATTGACGGATGGGTGGCTGACGGACCGCCTGCTGCCAACCCCGTACTTGCCGAAGTCGTCCGCTCCGGTTTCGTCGAGTCCCGACACCGTGGGGCGATAGCGGCCCTTGCCGCTGACGGCAGCGTCCTGCTGGCGGCTGGCGCGGCCGACGTTCCGATGTTCCCCCGCTCATCGAACAAGCCATTCCAGGCCGCGGCCATGCTGCGCTGCGGGCTCAAGCTCGACGGTGAGCTGCTAGCGCTGGCAGCAGCCAGCCACTCCGGTGAGGATTTCCACGTCGCGGGCGTCCGCGCGATCCTTGCCTCGGCCGGGCTGACCGAGGACGACCTGCAGTGCCCGCCGGACTATCCGCTGGACGAGCAGTCGCAGCGCGCCATGATCGTGGCCGGCGCGGACCGCGACCGCGTCCACATGAATTGCAGCGGCAAGCACGCGGCCATGCTCGCGACCTGCGTAGCCGCGGGGTGGCCAACCGAGAGCTACCGCGATCCCGGCCATCCGCTGCAGGTCTACATCAGGGACACCATCGCCAGGCTGGCGGGCGAGCCGGTCGCGGCGATCGGCGTCGACGGCTGCGGGGCGCCGCTGATGGCGATCTCTGTCACCGGACTCGCACGCGCTTTCCGCGCCGTGGTGCTCGCCGAGCCAGGCAGCGCGGAACGGGCCGTCGCCGATGCGATGCGCGCGTATCCGGAGTGGACCTCAGGCACGGCCAGGCCCGAGCGCGCCCTGATGTTGGCGGTTCCCGGCCTGCTGCTGAAGTCGGGCGCCGAGGGCGTCGAGGGCTTCGCGCTCGCCGATGGCCGGGCGGGAGCATTCAAGACTGAGGACGGTGCCGCTCGCGGCCGGGTTCCGGTCACCGTCGGGCTGTTGCGCGGGCTAGGCGCCGAAACTGAGCCCGACGCCGATCTGGATGCGCTGGCCGCGCTTGCCACCAGCCCGGTCTACGGCGGTGGCCAGGTTGTCGGCGAGATCAGGGCGACGACTCAGCTGCTTGGCGTGCCACAGCCGGGGAGCTAGGCGACAGGCTGCTGGTGCCGGGAGCCGGGCTGCTCGGCGATGGGCTCGGCGACGGGGGCGGCGAGGCGATCGAGCTTGGCAGGCTGACCAGGCAGCTCGAGCTCGGGCCGCTGGCTGGGAAGGCCATGGCCAGCCCGTCGGCGATAAACAGCGCCCTTTTTTCGTACCCGGCCGAGGTGTAGTGGATGCCGTCGTTGATGAACCAGCCGGGCTTGGGCAGCGCGGCCCAATTGAACACCCGCATGTTCGGGTAGCGTGCGCACGCCCGCATCAGCGCGGTGTTCCACTTCTGCATGTTGGCCTCTGCGTACGGGCCCGAGTGCAGCAGCGAGATCACGTTCACCCACATAACTGGCTCACCCCTGGTGGCCGCCATCATCTCGGTGATCCTGGCGGGCAGGCCGACGTTGGATCCCACCGCGACGTCAGCCGTGTCGTTGGTACCGAGGGCAAGCACCCAGCAGCCGGAGAAGCCGTCCCTGATCAGGTGCTTGGCCGCTTCGTACCCGTTCGTGGTACCCGGCAGTACTTCGACCACCGAGCGCGCGCCGGTGATGTCGGTGTAGACCGTCTGCACGCCGACGTCTTCGTAGCGCGCCTGGATCCGCTGGCTTCTGTCCGGCAGGTAGTCCGACGAGACGAGGCCGTCTGAGGTGGAGTCGCCGATGTGCGCCACAGACGTGCACGATGTGTGCAGCTGTGCCTGCTGGAGCGGTCCGGAGTCCGCGCCGGGTGACGGACTCTTGCTCGGCCTGAGGTGCTTGGTGCGGGCGTGGCTGACGGAGTTAGTCGACGTAGACAGCGCGCCCGCGCCTCCGCCGAGCGCGGCCGCGCCGGACGTGGCCGCGCCGGACGCAGCAGGCACGGCGACGACACCCGCAAGGCCCGCGCAGGCCACCACGAGGACGCCCGTCGCGCCCGCCGCCGCGGTCAGCCTCGAGGCGCCGAGATTCGCGAACTGCCTGGTCCGCACGCGGCGCCAGGCCCGCGCGATCGCGCCGTGCCTGACGGGCTCCTCGACGAACTTCCACGACAGTGCGGCGATGCTGATGCTCGCCGCGATCTGGCCAGCGGCACGAGCTAGGTTCTCGGTGGCGTTGGCCGGCGTGGTCAGCACGATGACGGGGTAATGCCAGAGATAGATGCCGTAAGAGCGGACGCCGATCCAGCGCAGCGGCCGCCAGCCAAGTGCCGCGCCCGTCACGCTGCCGGGGCAGGCCGCTGCGGCGACCGCAGCTGCGGTGGCGAAGCTGAGCACGAGGATGCCGCCGCGATACAGGAATGATGAGTACTGGCCTACGCGCCACACCATCAGGGCGATGACGACCAGCCCGGCCATCGACGGCACGTCAAGCACCAGCGCCCAGGTCCGGCTCGCGCGCGACGCCACGATGCTTGGCCACACCATCGCCAGTGCGGCGCCGATCAGCAGCCCGGCGGCCCTGGTGTCGGTGCCCTCGTAGATCCGGGTCGCGTCGACTGCTGGGTGATAGAGCGCGTACATGGCGACCGCGGAGGCGGCTGCGAGCGCCAGCGTCGGCAGTGCCAGCCAGCGGATCGCGGCAGTGCTGCGGTGGCGGAGGCAGAGCACGCCTAGCAGCAGCAGCCATGGCCAGATCAGGTAGAACTGCTCCTCGACTGCGAGTGACCAGAGATGGTCGAGGGGCTGTGGTGGCGCGAACCGCGAGAAATAGGACTGGCCAGCCACAATGAGATACCAGTTGCTTGAATAAGTCGCCGCAGCCGCCACCGCACCGCGCAGGCTGCCAAGACGAGCCCGGTCCAGAAGCGTGACCCACGCGGTGACGATCGCCAGCATGACGAACAGCGCCGGCAGGAGGCGCCGGGCGCGCGCGAGCCAGAACTTTGCGAGTTGCAGTTGCCCGGTTCGCAGCCATCTGTTCAGCAGCAAGTCGGTGATCAGGTAGCCGCTCAGGGTGAAGAAGACGCCAACTCCGAGCAAACCGCCTGGCGCCCAGCTGAATTGTTCGTGGAACGCAATGACGGCTAGCACCGCGATGGCTCGGAGGCCGTCGAGCCCCGGCATGTAACGCTGATCCGAGCCAACCGGCTTCGGCATGATCCCCCCTGGCTACACCCTGCAAGTGCCGGGAGGTGAACTACCCGCAGTAGTCTTATGACTACGTATTGTGCTTGACAAGAGATGGAATGGATGCGGTCGGCCCACCGGCACAACGGCGTACCGGTGGCCGACCTTGGTGATCTCCTAGTTGACCAGCACGCCTGCACTATGGCCGCTGGCCGGAAATGCACGTGCAAGAGCGCCGGCAATCGCCGCCGCACGAATGGCGTACCCGGCGGACGTGTAATGGATTCCGTCGCTCAGGTGCCAGGTCGGCTGGACCATACCGGCCCAGTTGAAGATCCGCATGTTCGGGTATTGCCTGGCCGCCTGCAAGAGCGCCTGATTCCACAATTGCATGTTGGTCTCGGACCATGGTCCGCTGCTCAGGTCGGTCTGCGTGTTGACCCACATGACCGGTGCGCCATGAGCGGCGGCCATCATCTCCTGGATTCGGGCCAGGAGGCCAACGTTAGATCCAGCGGCGACGTTTGCTGTGTCGTTGGTGCCGAGGGCGAAGACCCAGCAGCCACGGAAGCCTGACTGGTACCAGGTACTGGCGACGCGATAGCCGTTGATTTGTCCGGGCATCTGCTCGACGATCGACCGACCGCCTGAAGCGTCAATCTGAATGTGCCGAACGCCGACATCACGGTACTGCGCGGCTAGGCGCTGCGCCGGGTCCGGGAGCCACGTCGGCGACACCATGCCCACCGAGGTCGAGTCGCCAATATGCGCGACAGACGTGCACGAGGTCTGCTGACGGCCTGGGGTGCCGGCCTCCTGGATGCCGGCAGCTCGCGTGCTGGCGGCCCGCCGGGCCGGGGTCACTGACTCCGCAAGCCGCCGTGTGGTGGGCAGCGGGGCGCGGGCGGGCTTGCCGGCCGCCGCCGCCGGCGCACTGAACGCGCCAGCGAAGGCCGCGCTGACCAGCGAGACGACGACCACGGCGACAAGGCTGGCGACAATGCCCAGGCGTCGTGGGCTGCGCGAGCGCCGTCTGTCAAGCGATGGACGCCAGGGCATGGGAGCCTCCGTTCCAGATCGTGGTGCTCTAGAAAGCGCCGTAAATCGCCTCTTAGTGCACGGGTTCCGCGCTCGCGGCGCTACCCAGGACGCGGCCAGATATGGGCCCTGCGGCAATCGGTCGGCTTTCGACCGCTGCCGTACTACGGGGAACGCCACCTTCGGCAAGCCCGATTCCACGCGCGGCACGCGCAGACGGCCGCCAGGACGCTGTGGTTACTCCCTGTTTGCGCCCGCACTCGCCTGGTCATCCGCTCGCTGCCGGACCGCGCTTACCGAGCCGACTGTGACGCGCTTCACTGAACCTGTGCACTTTTTGCGGCAATTATGAAGTCGCGATAAGGACGCCATAGGGCAGCTGACCGATTCCGAACAGACGCCGGCAGCCGTGTTTGCAGTTGCAAGCACCACGGTGCAAGACTGGCTACATGAGTCCAGTCAACGTTGGCGCCATCGGCTCCTACATCAGGGAGCAGCGCGAGCAGGCGAAGATCTCGCTGCGCCAGCTGGCCCAGTCAGCTGGAATCTCGAACCCGTACCTGAGCCAGATCGAGCGCGGGCTGCGACGCCCGAGCGCCGACATCCTGCAGCAGATCGCGAAAGGCCTGCGAATCTCGGCCGAGGCCCTGTATGTGCAGGCGGGCTTCCTGGAAGACAGGCCGCCGGGATCAGTAGTCCGCGACGCCGTACTCACCGATCCCGAGCTGACCGAGCGGCAGAAGCAGATGCTGATCGAGGTCTACGAGTCATTCCGCAAGGAAACGGCGATCGCCAGGGCCGAGGCTGGCGAGTTGATCGACGACCAGGCTGGGCTCGCGCCAGACGAGGCAGCGCTGACCTGGCCGGAGAATCTCAGCCCCGCTGCACTTGCCGGGCGGCCGCGCACGCTCGCGATCGCGCCCGCCCTGCCAGATGACAATCAGGCCGGCGGACACGACGCGGCAAGCGCCGAGCCCGACGACGATGACTGGCTCGACGAAGACTCCGTTGACCCGGCAGGACTGGCCGATGATCCGTGGCAGGCGCCCACCGGTGACCCCGGCCAGGGCGGCACGATCCATCAGTTCCCCCCACCGTCTCAGACCAGGTAGCGTGACGCCGTGACAATTGTTAGCCCGACTGCTTTGTCGGTTGTGAACCTCTTCTTCTGGGTGCTGCTCCTAGCCGCGTTCGTGATCGAGACGTGGGCATTCTTCGACGCGCTCCGGCGTCCGTCGGCTGCGTTTCCCGCGGCGGGCAAGCAGACCAAGCCGATCTGGCTGGTGATCCTGGGCGTGGCGTTCGTCATTGGCATCGGTGGCGCTATCGGCGAGCTGCAACTACTCAGCATCTTCCCGATCGTGGCGTTCGTGGCCGCGGCGATCTACCTCGTCGATGTCCGGCCCAAGATCAAGTCAATCAAGTCGGGATCATCCCACCAGGGCCCATACGGACCCTGGTAGCCGGAAGCGGAGTCTCGTCGTGACCGAAGCGCAGTGGCGCACGCACCGGCTTGAGCTCGACGACCAGACATTGCGCGAATGGGACGCTGTCGTGCTCCATTCTGGCGAGGACGGCGTCGTCCTGGATCGCTCCGCGTTTTACCCTGGCGGCGGCGGTCAGCCGCCAGATGAGGGCGTCCTCCTCTGGGGAGGCGTGCAGACGCGGATCGCGGGCGCTCGCAAAGGCGACGATCTCTATCTGATCCCCGCCGACGGCGATCCCGTTCCGCCCACCGGGACTGCAGTGCGGGGGGCTGTTGCCGACGAGCGGCGGACGGCGCTGATGCGGACGCACTCTGGGCTGCATGTCCTGTGCGGAGTCGTCTTTCGCGACTACGGCGCGCTCGTGACAGGCGGAAACATGGAACCGCTCACCGCGCGCATGGACTTCGACCTGCCCGAGCTGCCAGAGGGCTTCCGTGACGCGGTCGAGGGCGCTTGCAACGCCGAGGTCGCAGCCGACCGGCGAATCGAAGCACGAGTGCTGCCGCGGGCTCAGGCCTTCGAGTTGCCGGACATCATCAGGACCGCGACAAACCTGGTCCCCGCCGAGGTCGAAGACGTCCGCATCATCGACATCGTCGGCCTCGATCAGCAGGCCGACGGCGGCACTCACGTGGCCAGCACCAAGCACATCGGCCGCATCGAGGTCGCCAAAATCGAGAACAAGGGCCGCGGCTTCCGTCGGCTGCGGATCAGGATCGCCGACTAGGCCAGCTCCACACATGGCCTTGCCGGGCGTCGATTGGGCGCAAGGCACTCGAGCCAGCCAGCGCCAGGTCCGGGCCGCGGCTGATGACTCCTCGCCGCTCACAGGACCGGTGACTGCAGACCGACAAGATTCCCTCCCGCCCGCTTGCGCCGGGGTGCCGGTCGCCAGGCAGCCAGCGCTGCCAGCGCTGACCGACCCTCGGTCGCCCTCCTCGCGTGAAATGCTCGGCGACCTGCGGACATGTAACCGGTGTCGAAGGGAGCAGTCTTGCTATCTCCGCCTCACGTCGCCCAGACCGAACGACGGCACCGGTTCGAGGAACTGTACGCGGCACACCGGGTCCCGGTGCTCGGATATGCCCTGCGCCGCACGGACAACACTGACGATGCAGCCGACGTCCTTGCTGAGACATTCCTGACCGCCTGGCGACGGCTCGATGAAGTCCCGGCGGGCGAGCAGACCAGGCTCTGGCTGTACGGCACGGCCCGGCGCGTGCTGGCCAATCACCACCGCGGCGAGCGACGAAGGCTTGCGCTGGCCGACCGGCTCAAGGCCGAGCTGGCGGTCTCTTATCGCCAGCCCGACCACGGAGGCGGCGTAGCCGAGATAGCCGCCGCATTCCGCCGGATGCCGATGCCCGACCAGGAACTGCTGGCGCTCTCCGGCTGGGAGGGACTCGATCCCGGCCAGATCGCGGCGGTCGTCGGCTGCTCGCGCAACGCGGCCAGGATCAGGCTGCACAGGGCCAGGCGGCGCCTCGCCGCCGAGCTTGACCGGACCCCGGCCGGTACCGGCACCGGCCGGGCTCGCGTCACGAATGGAGACCTCGCATGAACCCGATCAGCCAGATTTCCCCGGTGAGCGACGCCGACGCCGGCCGCCTGGTGCGAGGCAGCACGCTGGCTGCCCTGGCCGATGACATCGTTGGATCGGCCGCGATGCCGCTCGCCTTCGCGCCAGACTCGGCGGCTGGCCAGGCCGAGCGCCATGGCGCCAGGGCTCCTCGGCGTCGTCGGCGGCTGCTGCTGGGCGTGCCCGTTGCCGCCGCGCTGGCAGTGGCCGGCCTGATCGCCACGTCGGCTGGCGCGCCGGGCCAGCATGTCGGTCCGATCTACGTCGGCCCACCTAAGGCCCAGGCCGCGGCCTTGTCGTTCATCAGGGATGGCGGCTACATCAAGGTGGTCGTGCGCAATCCACTGGCCGACGCCAAGCGCTATCGGGCTGAGTTCGCAGCACACCACCTTGACATCAGCCTGACGCTGGTGCCCGCGTCGCCGTCAGTTGTGGGCACGTTGGTCGAGGAGAGCGTGTCGTCCGGCGCCGCCGGCGGCGAGCTCAAGCCCATCACGGCGAAGGGCAGGTGCGTCACCGGCGGCGGCGGCGACGTGTGCCCGGTCGGCGTCTGGGTACCGATCGATTTCCGCGGCAGCGCGTCGCTGGTGTTCGGCCGGGCGGCAAGGCCTGGTGAGCAGTACGAGTCCGCCGCGCAGGCTGACGGCCCTGGCGAGGCCATGTACGGCCTGCACTACCAGGGCAAGACAGTCGCCGCGGTGCTCGCCATGCTGGCCAAGCGAGGCATCTCAGTGCCGCAGTGGCGTGTGCAGCGCGCTGGACAGTGCTTCATGGAAAGCCGGCGCAGCGTGCCGGGCAGCTGGCTGGTTTATGACGCGGTGCCGTGGGCCCCGGGCCAGGTGCTGCTCTGGGCGGCTAAGACGCTGCCCGTTCCCATGTGCTCTGGGGTCCGCGTATCGCCGTCGCCGTCGCCGTCCTCTTCGGCCGGGTAGCGGCGAGGCGACCGTCAGCTCTGGCCGGTCCCGCGAGGGCGGACCTGGCCAGAGTGCCGGGACCGGGGCCGGGGCGCGTCCCGCGAGCTAGTCGAGCGTCAGTGCAACGGGAAGACCAGCAGGGCGGCCGGGACTGCGACGATAGCGGCCGACACCGAGATGACGAGCGCGACTACGCCGTGGCTCAGCCCTGGCGCTGGCCGGAGCAGCCTGATCACCCTGGCGGCGACCTCGCACTCCTGTGAACGGCTGACCGCGGCAAGGGCGCCGGAGGGCACGCCGCCGCCGCCCGCGGCCCCGACGCGTAGTAGCGCGGTCGCGAGCTCCCTGGCCGGCCGTTGCTGGCGCGCCCGGTCGTCGGCGTGCATCTCCACGAGAAGGCCCACCGCTTGGTATGCCTGCTGGGCGATCGCCGCCCAGCGGAATGCACGCAGCAGCGCGAGGAACGGCAGCAGTACTAGGTCATGTCGCTCACGCAAGTGGGCCCGCTCATGCGCGAGCACGGCTGCGAGCTCGTCGGCATCGAGCAGGTCGAGCGTCCCGGCGCTGATCACGATCGCGGAGCGCAGACCAGGCAGGCAGTACGCGGCGGCGGCCGGATGGTCGACGACGAGCGCCCCCGGTACCTTCGGGTCGCCATGCGCGAGCAAGCTCAGCAGCTCGCGCTGGCGCTGGCGGGCATGCAGCACCGAGGCCGATGCAGCGACCAGGATCCAGCACAGCACAGCCAGCAGCGCAATGCCGGCGCCGAGGCACACGAGGCGAACGGCGTCGAGCAGGTCAGGCACAGAACGCAGGCCACCGGTCCGTGCGATGCTCGCCAGTCGGTCGAGCGCACCGCTCGCGACGGCTGCGCCCGGCGCTGTCACGCCAAACCCGATGAGGGCGCCTACGGCGGCCAGGCCCCAGCCGAGGCCGAGCGCCTGCCAGAGCAGGATCGCGGCGGCGGGCGATCGCCGGGGCCAGGAGGCGGCGGCTAGTACGCTCGCGCCTGAGACGCAGCCGATGGCGACCGCAATGAGGATAAGTACAGCAGCGGACACGGCCTCAACCCCGGGCAACCCCGCCGAGCGCTCCGAGGGCCCGCAGCAGTGCCTGGGCCTCAGTACCGGACACGCTGCGGGCAAACCTCGCCAGCGCAGCCTGCCGGTCCCCGGTCTGGTCAAGCGCACTTAGCATGAGCTCGGTCACGTATGCTTCCCGGCTTTCGGCGGCACGGTAGTGCCACGCACGGCCATTGCGCTCTCGGCGGGCGAAGCCCTTCTTGGCGAGCCGATCGAGAACTGTCATCACAGTGGTGTGAGCCAGATCACGATCAGTGAGCAGACCGCTCACCTCACGCACGCTCAGCGGATCGGCGGCCTCCCAGAGCACGTCCATTATGGCCCGCTCCAGGTCTCCAAGTCGGTTCACCCCACGATTCTACGTGGTTCGACGCGGCCTCTCCAGGGCAGGAGGCCGTCGCCAGCGCTACCGTGCGAATGTGACGGTCCCCCGCATCGGCGTCAGCGTTGACCTCGTCATCCTGACTGTCCGGGGTGGCCAGCTGGCCACGCTGGCCTGGCGCCGCGACGGCGATCCCTATGCAGGCATGCTGGCTCTGCCAGGCGGCTTCATCCGGCTCGACGAGGATTTGCCGGCCGCAGCGGCCCGTGTGCTGGCCGAGCGCGCTGGACTGCCGGGCGAGCCGGTGCACCTGGAGCAGCTGCAGACCTACGGGTACCCGGACCGCGACCCGACGAGGCGCGCAGTGTCCGTCGCTTACCTGGGCCTGGCCCCGGACTTGCCAGCGCCGGACCAGCCGCAGATGAGCTGGCAGCCGGTCAGCGCCCTGACCCGGATGGCCTTCGACCACGCGAGGATCCTTCAGGACGGCATGGAGCGGGCGCGCTCCAAGCTGGAGTACACCTCGCTGGCGGCCGCATTCTGCCGGGACGAGTTCACGGTTGCCGATCTACGGCGCGTGTACGAGATCGTCTGGGGCACGCCGCTCGACCCGCGCAACTTTCACCGCAAGGTGACTGGTGCCCAGAATTTCCTGATCGAGACCGGCGAGGTCACCGCGTCGGGCGGCGGTAGGCCAGCCCAGCTCTACCGGCGCGGAGGCGCGGTGCTGCTGCATCCGCCCATGCTCCGGCCGCGCTGGCATGGTGATGGTCGCGCACTACCCTGAGAGAGAGACAGCTGATCAGGGAACACGATCAGGAGGACAACGGTGTCCGACCAGTACCCGCGATTCCGTCCGATACTCGACCAGTTCGCCGGCTACAAGCCAGGCAAGGCGCCGACGCCCTCGGGCGGCCGCACCTTCAAGCTGTCGTCGAATGAGTCGCCGTACGATCCGCTGCCCTCGGTCAAGGCCGTGCTCGCCGACGCGGCCGGCCACATCAACAGGTATCCCGACAGCGGTGCGGCTGAGCTGACCGAGGCCATCGCCGGCCGGTTCGGCGTGCCGGCCGAGCATGTCGCCGTCGGCTGCGGGTCCGTCGGCATCGCTCAGCAGCTGCTGGAAGCGGTCGGCGAGCCGGGCGCCGAGGTTATCTACGCCTGGCGGTCATTCGAGGCCTACCCGTACCTCACCGAACTGGCGAACGCGACCTCCGTGCAAGTGCCGCTCGTCGGCCACGGTCACGACCTGTCCGCCATGGCCGCCGCCATCACCGACCGGACCAGGCTGATCTTCGTATGCACGCCGAACAACCCGACCGGCACCCCGGTACTGCACGGCGAGCTCACCGAGTTCCTGGATCAGGTACCCGCCGACTGCCTGACTGTCATCGACGAGGCCTATGTGCAGTACGTGCGCGACCCCGACGTCGCCGATGGCCTTCAGTTGTACGCGGACCGGCCGAACGTAGCGCTGCTGCGGACCTTTTCCAAGGCGTACGGGCTGGCGGGCCTGCGGGTGGGCTTCCTGATCGGGCACGCGCCCGTGGTGCAGGCCGTGCGTAAGACGATGCTGCCCTTCGCCGTGAACTCGCTGGCTCAGGCCGCCGCCATCGCCTCCCTCGCGGCCGAATCCGAGCTGCTCGAGCGCGTGGAGCTCGTCGTGAAGGAGCGGGACAGGGTCCGGCTCGAGCTGCTCGGCGACGGCTGGACGGTTCCGCCGACCGAGGCCAACTTCGTCTGGCTGCCGCTCGGGGACCGGTCGGCCGAGTTCACCGACCACTGTGACGCGGCGGGCGTGAGCGTCCGGCCGTATGCACCTGACGGGGTGCGGGTGACGATCGCCGATCCCGAGGCGAACGATGCCTTCCTCACGGCGGCGGCGGCCTTCGCGCACCGGACCTGACGACGTTCTGAGTCGGGCGCGCGGCGATCGGCGGAGGTCTCGCTCACCTAGCTCATGGTGGTGCTTCGGATATGGCACAATCAGCTGGCTAAATCCGACCAATTTGTCCTCACGGAGATCTCATGCGTCGTCCGCTCCGCGTCGCAGCGCTTGCGTTGGCTGCGTTCCTGGCCGCCTGCTCCTCACCAGCATCGCCAGCAGCCTCGAAGCCAGGCGGGGCTGTATCGCCTACCGCTGTATCGCCTACCGCTGTATCGGCGACCACGGCCAACCCGAATGCGGGGCTGATGACGGGGATTCAGCTGAAAGCCGTGCTCGCTCCCGCCGCGTGGTTCCCGCCGGGGTTCACGCTAGATTCGACGGGCTCGGTCGACACCGGGAACAACTACCAGCCGGCCACCCCGCCCGGAGCGCTCCCGTGCAGCAGGCTCAGCGGCACCAGTTGGGTGCTACTCGGCAACGGCGGAGCTGTGTCATTCGCTCAGAACGATTACGTTGATCAGAACGCCGGGCAGTATGCCCAGGAGATTGACGTCTACCAGGGGACGACTGCCGAAGCCGTCATGGCTAGATTGCGCACGGTCGCCGTCAGCTGCAAGAGCTTCCATGACGCGCAGACGAGTAGCACCGTCTCAGCGAATCTCATCCCTGGCCCTCGGCTCGGCGACGCCGCGCTGACCATCAGACTCACCGACCCACGCTGGGGAGGTGACGAGACTCTCGAGGCCGTCCGGGTCGGCTCCGCGGTCATAACCGTCTACTTTTCGGCAAGCAGCGGAACCGGTCAGTCTGAGGCCACCAACCTGGCGCGGAGGGTTACGGCGAGATTGAAGAGTCAAGGTTGAGCCACGCTGGCCAAGGCATGTTCCAGGCTCTCCTCACCGCCGGGTCTCACCGCCGGGCTGGACCCGCGCCCAGCCCGTTACAGATTGGAACGGGGCCGCCGTCCGACGCCGCCGTCGACCGACGCGGTGGCCCCGATGCCCCAGAATGGGGGCATGGACACGCTAGCGGTGCTCGCGGCCGGGCCGCCGTCCGTGGTGCTGCGGACCGCGACGCATGCTGACGTGCCAGCCATCGTCGACCTGATCGCGGCCGACCAGCTCGGTGCTACCAGAGACGGCGTGCGGGACGAGAAGGACCTGGCCGCCTACGCTGCCGCGTTCCAGAGCATCGAGGCTGATCCGGCGCACCTCCTCCTCGTCGCCGAACAGGATGGCCAGATCGTCGGCACTTTCCAGCTCTCGTTCCTGCCCGGCCTAGCCCGCCGGGGCGCGCTGCGTGCGCAGATCGAAGCGGTCCGGGTCGCGGACAGCCAGCGCGGCTCGGGAGTCGGCGCTGCCATGATGCGCTGGGCCATTGGCGAGGCCCAGCGCCGGGGCTGCTCGCTCGTACAGCTGACCACTGATAAGGCGCGCGCGGACGCGCACCGCTTCTACGCGCGCCTTGGATTCGTGGCCTCGCACGAGGGGATGAAGCTGGCCCTGTGATTGATGACCCTGTGATCCATGACACCGTGATTGATGACGTGATCGATCACGCCCCCAAGCTGTACGTGATTCACGAGAACCCGGAGTGGTACAGGCCGCTGGCCGCGGCCTTTGACCGGGCCGGCCTGCCCCACGAGCAGTGGCTGCTCGGCGACGCGACAGTTGACCTGGATGAGGAGCCGCCGCACGGAGTTTTCTGGTCCCGGATGAGCGCGTCGTCGCATACCAGGGGGCACCCGTTCGCCAAGGACCAGACGCGCGGGGTCCTCGCGTGGCTGGAGGCGCACCGCCGACGTGTAGTGAACGGGCGGCGCGTCCTGGACCTGGAGATGAGCAAGGTCGAGCAGCTCGCGGCGCTGCGGGCGGCAGGCTTCGACATTCCGCGCACCGTCGCCGTGGCTGGCCCGAGCGGACTGGCGGCGGCGGCGAAGAAACTCCCCGTTCCCTTTATTAGTAAGCACAACCAGGGCGGCAAGGGTCTCGGCGTGCGGTTGTTCGCCAGCCATGCGGATTATGACGCTTACCTCGCCGGACCGGACTACGAGCCGCCCGTAGACGGGATCACCCTGCTCCAGGAGTACCTGGTGGCCGCGCGGCCGCAGATTACGCGGGCCGAGATCGTCGGCGGCGAGTTCGTGTATGCCATCACCGCGGACACCGAGCGCGGTGGCTTCCAGCTATGCCCGGCCGACGCGTGCGCAGTCGGATCCGGCGGTCCGGGAGGTCTGGAGGGAGCGGGCACGCCGGAGCCGAGCCTGTTCGCGTTGCGCGCTGGTTTCAGCCACCCCGTGATCAGCCGGTACCTGGAGTTCGCCGCTGCGCACGGGATCGGGATTGCCGGCTTTGAGTTCATCGAGACAGCCGACGGGCGGCTTGTCACCTACGACATCAACACCACGACCAACTACAACGCCGAGATCGAGGCCATGGCCCCGCGGTCGGCGCTGGCGGCCGTCGCCGCGTACCTGGGCGGCCTGCTGGCCGCCTCGGCCCGCGAGCAGCGGCCAGGGACCTAGGAGGCGACAGCGGTGCGATTCGGGTACTGGATGCCAATCTTCGGCGGCTGGCTGCGCAACGTTCAGGACGAGGGCATGCCGGTGTCCTGGCCCTACATCCGTGAGCTGGCCGTGCAGAGCGAGGAGCTTGGCTTCGATCTCTCGCTGATCGCCGAGCTGAACCTCAACGACATCAAGGGTCACCGGGCGCCGTCGCTCGATTGCTGGACGCTGGCGCCGGCGGTCGCGGCCGCCACGAACACGCTGGAGCTCATGCTCGCGGTCAGGCCGAACTACCACTCGCCCGCGCTGACGGCCAAGTCCCTCTCCACGCTGGACGTGATCGCGCCGGCCCGGATCTCGCTCAACGTCGTCTCGTCCTGGTGGAAGGACGAAGCGGTTCAGTACGGCGCGCCGTTCGACGTCCACGACGCCAGGTACGCGCGTACGCAGGAGTGGCTCGACGTGGTCGGGCGGCTGCTGCGCGAAGACACCGTCAGCCACTCCGGGCCGTTGTACGAGCTGGCGGGTACGGTGCTGGAACCCAAGCCTCGCCGGCTCCCGCCTGTCTACATGGGCGGCGAGTCGCCGAAGGCCAAGGACGTGATCGCTGCTCAGGCTGATGCGTATGTCATGCACGGCGACGCGCCGGAGGTCATCGCGGCAAAGGTGGCCGACCTCAGTTCGCGGCGCGCCGAGGCCGGCGGCGCGCCGATGATGTTCGGTGTGTCCGGCTTCGTGATCTGCCGCGACACTGAGGCAGCGGCACAAGCCGAGCTCGAGCGGATCCTGGATGTGCGGTCCTCGCCCGAGGCTTACGCGTCCTACCAGGACTTCGTCGAGGGATCCCAGCTGGAGTCGCGGGTCTCGCTGGAGGAGTACAGCGTCTCCAACCGCGGCTTGCGCAGCGGTCTGATCGGCACGCCCGGCCAGATCATCGACCGGCTCCATGCATATGCGGACGCGGGTGTCGACTTGATGCTGCTTCAGTTCTCGCCGCAGCGCGAGGAAATGGCAAGGTTCAGTCGCGACGTCATCAGCCGCTGGCCCGGCTGACGCTAGCTGACGACCTCGGAGCTGATGTCCGCGCCGAGCGTAGCGAGGCGGGAAGCGACCGACGCGTGGCCGCGGTCGATTAGGTAACCAGGCGCCACGACGGTCTCACCGTCGGCGGCAAGTCCGGCCAGGATCAGGGCGATCCCGGTACGCAGATCGTGCGCGATGACCTCACAGCCGTGCAAGGGCGTCGGACCGTGCACCAGCGCGGCGTTCCCTGCCACCTCGACCTTTGCGCCCATCTTGTTGAGCTCCTCGGCGAGCATGTAGCGGCCGTCGAAGATGGTCTCCCGGATGTAGCTGGTGCCATCGGCCAGGCAGCCGAGCGCCATGATCGGCGACTGCAGGTCAGTGGCGAATCCGGGGTACGTGTCGGTGATCACGTTGATCGGCCGAAGCTGGCGCTCTCGCCGCACCTGCACGATCGCGCCGTGGGTAGCGAACTCCACGCCCATCTGCTCTAGCTTCCAGCGCGCGACGCCGAAGTGCTCGAGCGAAGCGCCGACCAGGCTCAGCTCGCCGCCGGTGATGGCGGCGGCCATTGCGAAGACGCCGGCGTCGATGCGGTCGGCCATGACCGTGTGCTCGACAGCGGTCAGCTCATCGACACCCTCGACGGTGACGAAGCCTGTACCCCCGCCGGTGATGCGCGCGCCCATCTTGGTGAGGAATGCGATGACGTCGAGCACCTCAGGCTCAAGCGCTGTGTTGTCAATGATCGTCGTGCCTGGCGCCATCGAGGCGGCCATGATGAGGTTCTCGGTGCCGGTGTGCGACGGTGTGTCCAGGTACAGATGCGCGCCCCGTAGCCGGTCGGCCTTGATGTGGATGACGGTCTCGCCCTCTTCCACGATGGCGCCGAGCCGGGCGAAGCCGCGGTAGTGGAAGTCGAGATCGCGGCGACCGAGATTGCAGCCGCCGATGCCCTCGATGGTGGCCTCGCCAAGCCGGTGCAGGAGCGCGGGGACGAATAGCACCGAAGCCCGGAACCGGCGGGCGATGTCGGCCGGCAGGACTGAGGTGGTCAGCTCGGATGCGTCGACGACGAGAGTCCGCTCGGCCTCGTGGAACTTGACCACGGCGCCGACTGCCTGGGCGAGTTCCACGGCCCGCCGGACGTCCTCGATGACCGGGACGTTCCGCAGCACCGTGCGGCCCTTCTCGGCCAGCAGGGATGCGGCGATCATCTTCAGCGCGGCGTTCTTGGCGCCCTGCACGAAGACGGTGCCCTGTAGCGGGTTGCCGCCTCGGACGATATAGCGGGTTTCGGGACCGCTCGTCATCTGGTTGGAACTCCCGTCAGTTGGCTGCACCAAGCTACCGTCCCGGCTTATGACCGGGTCATCTGCCCATGCAGACGGCGGGCATTCATCAATGCTGCCCGCCCGTCGTGACGTCAAGTATTCCACCGCCACCGAGCCTCCCAGACCATGACGACACTCTTACGTAACGTATCCGAGCACCTGCATAAAGTGACCCCTGGGGGTTCCCGCCCCTAACGCCAGCGCCGGCCGGTGATACGCTCAAACGCCGCTACGTACGTCTCACGGGTCTGCTCGACGACGGTGTCAGGCAGCGGCGGCGGCGGCTCCAGCCCGTGCCGGTCCCAGCCTGATTCGTCAGACGTGAGCCAGTCCCGGACGAACTGCTTGTCGAACGAGACCTGACTGCGGCCCGGCTGCCAGGTCTCGGTCGGCCAGAATCGAGATGAGTCCGGCGTCAGTACTTCGTCGCCTAGCCGGAGCACGCCCGCCGCGTCGAAGCCCAGTTCGATCTTCGTATCGGCCACGATGATCCCGCGCTCGCCCGCAATGTCGGCGCCACGCTGGTAAACCGCGAGCGTGACTCGCGCGAGCTCTGCCGCCCCTTCCGTTCCCACCAGCTCGCTGACGTCGGTCATGGTCATGTTCTCGTCATGCTCACCCTGTGGTGCCTTGGCATCGGGATCGAAGATCGGCTCGGGCAGCCGCGATCCGTCGGTCAGCCCAGCGGGCAGCGCCAGGCCGGCGACGATGCCGTCACGGCGATAGTCAGCCAGGCCGGTGCCGGTCAGGTAACCACGGGCGACGCACTCGACCGGCACCATCGACAGCGGCATGCAAGCCATCGCGCGTCCGGCGAACTGTGCCGGGAGCGGCGCGTCAACCAGGTGATTGGGAACGATGTCGGCTAGTCGGTCGAACCACCACAACGAAAGCTGGGTAAGAATTTTGCCCTTATCTGGGATGGGCGTTTCTAGCACATAATCGAAAGCGGAGATCCGGTCGGAGGCCACGAGCAGGAGCACACCGTCAGGTGTCTCATAGAGCTCCCGGATCTTGCCCGAGTAGACGTGGCGAAGACCGGGTTCCGGATCCGGCGCAGTCATGCGAGCCGCTCAAGCCGGTCGAAGACAGCACCAAGCCGCCGGACGTAACCCTCGGGGCTGCAGATCTCGTCCAGGCGCACTTCGTCGAGTTCTTCGCCGCGGACCGCGGCGTGCTTGCGCAGCGTCTCCCGGAAATCGACCCCTGACTGCCACGTCTCCATAGCCGCGCCCTGCACGAGCGCGTAGGCGTCCTCCCTGGACATCCCCGCGGCTACGAGCTCAAGCAGGACGGCCGAGGTGTAGATCAGACCGTGGCTTGACTCCAGGTTTGCGAGCATCCGGGCTGGGTCGACGACGAGTCCCTCCATCACGCCGGTGGTCTGCTCGAGTATGTAGTCGGTAGCGATCGCAGCGTCGGGCAGGGCGATGCGCTCGGTCGAGGAGTGCGAGATATCTCTTTCATGCCACAACGCGATGCCCTCCATCACCGGAACGATGTCCGCTCGCACGATCCTGGCCAGCCCGCTGATGCGCTCCGCCCGAACCGGATTCCGCTTGTGCGGCATGGACGATGAGCCCTTCTGGCCGGCGCCGAACGGCTCAGCCAGCTCGGATACTTCGGTGCGCTGGCCGTGCCGCACCTCGATGGCGATCGCGTCGCAGACGCTAGCGATCAGCGCCAGGACGCTGACCCATTCGGCCACCCCGTCTCGTAGCACGACCTGGGTGGCGACGTCTGCAGGCCGCAGCCCGAGCTCGGCCAGGACCTCGGCCTCGATCGCTGGGTCGATGTTGGAGTAGGTACCGACCGGACCGGATAGCTTGCCCACCGCGACCGATTGCCGGGCACGCAGCAGCCGGTCCCGGCAGCGGTGGATGCCAAATGCGAAATCGGCAACCCGGTGACCCCAGACGTCTGGCTCGGCGTGGATGCCGTGCGTTCGGCCGACCCGCATCGTCGACCGGTGCGCGAGGGCGTGGTCGCGGAGCACCTGGAGGAGCCGCTCGCACCTTGCGGTCAGCAGGTCGGTGGCCTCGGCAAGCTGGAGCGCCAGGGCGGTGTCGAGCAGGTCCGAGGACGTCATGCCGTAGTGGACGTAAGCAGCCGCCTCACGCGGCGTGGTGTTGTTGGCCCACGCCGACAGGAACGCGATTACGTCGTGCCCGGTCACGGCCTCAAGCGCGGCGACGGCCTCCGGCGTGGGCGGCGGGGCGGCCATCACCGGGCCGATGGCTTCCTCCGGCACGGTGCCAGCCTTCGCATGTGCCGCCAGCACGAGCCTCTCCACCTGGCACCACAGCTCGTACTTGTGCGCCTCGCTCCAGACGTGGCCCATCTCGGGCAGCGTGTAGCGGTCGATCACGCTTCTATCCTGCCGCATCTGCTCTGCCGGCCCGCGCCTGCCTCGCCCGCGCTTGGCGATCAGCGGCCCGATGCAGATGCCGGCGCGGTCCGCAGCTCAGGGGCGGGCGGCAGGCATGCGGGCGGGGTCGGCGATGTCGGACCGACACCAGCCACCGCGAACCCGGATCAGGCCCGCGGCCTGGTAGGCGGTTGCCCTGGCCGCGGCGAGGTCTGGCCCGCTGGCGACGACGTTGAGGACCCTGCCCCCGTTGGTGATCAGGTGTCCCGCCCCGTCGGTCGCCGTCCCGGCCTGCAGTACATAGGCACCAGGAACGTGGTCGGCTGCCTCGATCCCGTCGATCCGGTCGCCGCGCACCGGGCTCGCCGGATACCCATCGGCCGCGATGACGACCGTCACGGCAGCGCCTGGGAGCCAGGCAGGCGCGGGCGCCGAGGCGAGGTCCCCGTGGGCGCAGGCCGCCAGGAGACCGGCGAGCGGCGTGCCCAGCCGGTCGAGGACGACCTGCGTCTCCGGGTCGCCGAACCTGGCGTTGAACTCGACTACCCGCAGGCCACGCGAGGTCAGGGCCAGGCCGGCGTAGAACAGGCCGCTGTAGGGGTAGCCGAGGCGCGCCAGTTGCGCCAGGGCAGGCAGGACGACTGTCTCCAGGGTCTGCTCCACCAGGCCGGCGGGCGCCCACGGCAGCGGGGCGTACGCGCCCATGCCGCCAGTATTCGGGCCCGTGTCGCCGTCGTGCGCCCGCTTGTAGTCTTGCGCGGCCAGCAGCGGCAGGGCCGTCACACCGTCAGCGAGCGCGAAGACCGATACCTCGGGGCCGTCGAGGAACTCCTCGATCACCACGGTGCCGCAGGCCCGGGCGTGCCGGACCGCCTCGGCCCGGTCGGGCGTGACGATGACACCCTTGCCGGCCGCGAGTCCGTCGGCCTTGACCACGTAGGGCGGCCCGAAGGCGTCGAGTGCCGCGGCGGCCTCCGGATCGCTACGGCAGGTGAGCGCGGCCGCTGTCGGCACGCCGGCGGCGACCATGACCTGTTTCGCGAACGACTTGGAGCCCTCGATCATGGCCGCATCCTGGCCGGGGCCGAAGCAGGTGATGCCAGCGGCACGCAGCGCGTCGGCGACGCCGGCGACGAGCGGGGCCTCAGGGCCGATGACGACCAGGTCGGTGGCCAGCCGCGCAGCCAGCGCGGTGACGGCGGCCGGGTCGGTGGGTGCAATGTCGTGCAGGTCAGCGATGCTTCCAATGCCGGGATTGCCGGGAGCCGCATGCAGCTCGGTCACCGAGCTGTCACGCGCCAGGCCGCGAGCCAGCGCGTGCTCACGGCCGCCAGTCCCGAGCACCAGTACCCGCACGGCGCAGAGCCTACCGGCTGGCTCGCGGTCGGGATGGATCAGCCGGCGCAGGCCGGACGGCTCGGGCCGCCGCCACCGCCTTCGGCGCCGCCGGCCCGCGGCTGACAGCTGGCGACGAGCCGGCTGCCCACGTGCGGTTCATAGCTACCAGCAGTTCACAGGACTTCGCGCAGCCGCACCGTCTGATCGCGGCGCGGGCCGACGCCGACGGCGGAGACAGGAGCTCCGATCATGTCCTCTACGGTGCGGACGTAAGCCTGCGCGGCCTTGGGCAGGTCGGCGAACTCAGTGGCTTTGGAGATGTCCTCCCACCAGCCGTCGAGGAATTCATAGACGGGGGTTGCGTGGTGGAAATCGGTCTGCGTCATCGGGATCTCGTCGTACCGCTTGCCGTGCACGTCGTATGCCACGCAGACCGGCACCTTCTCCAGGCCGGACAGTACGTCGAGCTTGGTTACGAAGTAGTCGGTGAGACCGTTCACCCTGGTCGCGTACCGGGCGATGACCGTGTCAAGCCAGCCTGTCCGGCGCGGCCGGCCCGTCGTAGTTCCGTATTCGCCACCGGTCTTGCGAAGCCACTCGCCGCGCTCGTCGGTGAGCTCGGTCGGGAATGGTCCGGCGCCGACCCTGGTGGTGTACGCCTTGAGTATGCCAAGTACCCGCGTGATCCGGGTCGGCCCGATGCCCGAGCCAGCGCACGCTCCGCCGGCGGTCGGTGATGACGAGGTGACGAACGGATAAGTACCGTGGTCGACGTCGAGCAGGGTCGCCTGGGCACCTTCCAGCAAGACCACCTGATCCTCGTCAAGCGCCTTGTTCAGCACGAGTCCGGTGTCCGCGACGTAGCGACCAAGTCGGCCGGCGTAGCCGAGGTACTGATCTGTCACGGCCTGGGCGTCGATGCCGCGCCTGTTGTACAGCTTGGTGAGCACCTGGTTCTTATCGCGGAGTGCCAGGTCCAGCTTCTTCCGCAGGATGCCGGGGTCGAACAGGTCCTGAACCCGGATGCCGACCCGCGAGGCCTTGTCGCTGTAAGCGGGACCGATGCCGCGGCCGGTGGTGCCGATACGCGCGTCGCCGAGGTAGCGCTCGGTGACCTTGTCGAGGGCAATATGATGCGGCATGATCAAGTGCGCATCGGCGGAGATGAGCAGCCGGTCCCGCCAGACGCCGCGCCGTGTCAGTCCGTCGATCTCCTCCAGCAGCACCTCGGGATTGATGACGACGCCGTTGCCGATGACGGACGTCGCGTGGTCCGATAGCGCGCCCGACGGCAGCAGGTGCAGGGCATAGCTCTCGTCACCGATAACGACGGTGTGGCCGGCGTTGTTGCCACCCTGATAGCGCACGACGTAGTCGACCCGGTCCCCGAGCATGTCGGTGGCCTTGCCCTTGCCTTCATCGCCCCACTGCGCGCCGACGATCACGATGGCGGGCATGTCACAGGTCCTTCCCGTAACCGAACGAAAGCCCCAGCCAGCGTCATTGCGGTCAGGCGTGCAAGCGCGGCAGGGGCTCTTGCATTCAGATGTTACCGGAAGCGGACCTGACGCACCGCCGGCTAGCGCTGGCCGGGGCGATCACGATTCCAGCGCGGCTACGGCCGCGGGGCTGCTGTCGGCCAGGAACTCTTCGCACCGCGTTGCCTCGTCGTCCTCGCCGATGGCCGCAGCCGCCACGCCGAGCATGTGGAGCGCCCGCAGGAACCCCTGATTTGGCTCGTGCTCCCACGGGATCGGGCCGTGCCCGACCCAGCCTGCCCGGCGCAGCTGGTCGAGGCCGCGGTGGTAGCCGGTCCGGGCGAAGGCATACGCGCTGACCGGATCGCCGGCCGCCATCGCGCGCTCGGCCAGCGCCGCCCACGCCGCGCAATAGCTCGGGAACCTGGCCGCGACCTCGGCCGGATCGCCGGCGTCGGCCAGCGCGGCCCGCGCTTCGTCGTTCGCTGGAAGGAACGTCTCCGGTGGCCCGCCGAGCAGGTTTGGACGCGTCATGCGATCACCCCCGCCGTCAGGTGAGGCGCTTGCCGATGGACATCAGGTCCTCGCAGGCGTGCACGACCCGTGCGCTCATGCCCGCCTCGCCGGCCTTGCCCCAGGAGCGCGGGTCGTAGGCCTTCTTGTTGCCGACATCGCCGTCGACCTTGAGGACGCCGTCGTAGTTGGTGAACATGTGTCCGGCGACAGGCCGCGTGAAGGCGTACTGGGTGTCGGTGTCAACGTTCATCTTGACGACGCCATAGCCGATAGCTTCCCTGATGTCGCTGAGGTCGGATCCCGAGCCGCCGTGGAAGACGAGGTCGAAGGGCTTCTCCCGGCCGTACTTCGCCCCGACGGCCTCCTGGATCTCTTTCAGGACCGATGGCCGCAGCTTGACGTGCCCCGGCTTGTAAACGCCGTGCACGTTGCCGAAGGTGGCCGCGAGAATGTACCGGCCGCGCTCGCCGAGTCCGAGGGCCTCCGCCGTGGCAAGCGCGTCCTCCGGCGTGCTGTACAGCTTCTCGTTGATCTCGCCGACGACGCCGTCCTCCTCGCCGCCGACGACGCCGATCTCCATCTCCATGATGATGTGAGCGGCGGCGCACTTGTCGAGGAGCTCGGACGCGATCTGGAGGTTCTCCGCCAGCGGCACTGCCGAGCCGTCCCACATGTGCGACTGGAACAGCGGATCCTCCCCGCGCGCGACGCGTTCCAGCGAGATCTCCACGAGCGGGCGCATGTATCCGTCCAGCTTGTCGATCGGACAGTGGTCGGTGTGCAGGGCGATGTGCACCGGATACTTGCCCGCGACTGTGTGGGCGAAGCTCGCCAACGCCGTCGCGCCGGTGACCATGTCTTTCACCGTCGCGCCAGACAGGTACTCGGCACCTCCGGTCGAAATCTGGACGATGCCGTCGCTCGCTGCATCAGCGAAGCCGCGCAAGGCCGCATTCAGCGTCTGACTGGACGTGACGTTGATCGCCGGGTAAGCGAAGCCCTGCTCCTTGGCCCGGTCGAGCATCTGGGCGTAGACCTCTGGCGTCGCGATCGGCATGGCCCGGAATCCTCTCGTGTGCAGTCAGTGCCCAGTATTCCCGAGCCGGGATGCGCACCCAACTCCGGCGGGCCGAGTTGCCGGCATTCCCCGGTCGCGGACCCAGACGGGTCTACTCTCTGACCATGGGACACCATGATGCGGACCCCGCTGAACATCGCCGGTACACCGGCGTCGTGCTGCTGTCCGTTGTGGTCTTAGCGATGCTCACCGTGGCGGCGCTCGCGCTTACGGCGTTCTCGCACGGCTGACAGCACTAGCCAAGACCCAGATCGGCAAGCTCGAAGGCTGCCAGATACGGCAGGCCCCGCTCGGCTATCTTCTGCCTTGCCCCGCGCTCCACAACGACCGCGACGCCGACGACGTCGGCGCCGGCTTCGGTGAGGGCATCGACCGCCGTCAACACCGAACCGCCTGTCGTGGACGTGTCCTCGACGGCAAGCACACGCCGACCGGCCACATCCGGGCCCTCGATCCGGCGCTGCAAGCCATGCGGCTTCTCGCTCTTGCGAACGACGAACGCGTCGAGCTTACGGCCGCGGCCGGCGGCCGCATGCATCATCGCGGTAGCAACAGGATCGGCGCCGAGCGTCAGGCCGCCGACGGCGTCATAATCCAGGCCCTGGGTGGTATCCAGCATGACCCGCCCTGCCAGGGGAGCTGCGCGACCATCGAGCGTCACCCGGCGCAAGTCGATGTACCAGTCGGCGCGCTGTCCGGAAGACAAGATCACTTCGCCATGAACGACGGCGAGATCCCGGATCAGGGCCAGCAACTCGTCTCGATCAGCCACAGGAGCCGAGCCTACCCGGCGGCCGGGCCGAGCACTGGCCCGCGCCTGGTAGCTTCTGCGCGCCGGCGGCGTTGGCGGTGTGGACTGGCCGCGCGCACGCAGCGGCAAATATAAGTAAATTACCTGGAACTGACGGCCGAACACGGCTCGGCGGATAGGTCTGTGATCCGCGCTATGCCCCACAGCTGCCGCGATGCGCTGGTAACGTCACGCGCAAGGGAAGGACGGTGTCGCGTTGGATCGCTGCGCGCTGTTCGTGGACGCCAACTATGCGCTAGCCCAAGGCGCGCTTGCTGTCCATGGCACTCGCAACCGTGACTCGGTTTCCTGGGACTATGCGGGCCTCCTGAAGCTGCTCGGCAGTCTGTCCAGGGACCGTACTGGACTGCCGGTGCTGCGTTGCTACTGGTACGACACCGCGGCCGACGGCGCCCGGGCCGCCGACCACGAAGCGCTGGCCGACATTCCAGGCCTCAAGCTTCGGCTCAGCAAAGCCCGGCCGAGTCGGAGGGAAGGCGTCGAAGCCGAGATCCGCAAGGACCTGACGTCGCTGGCCAGGAATCACGCGGTCAGCGACGTGGTCATCGTGAGCGCCGAGGAAGACCTGGCGCCGGTCGTGGCCGAGGTCCAGGACCTCGGGATCCGAACAGTCTTGCTCCATGTCGCCATCGATGGCGACTGGGCCATTTCGCGCACCCTGCGCCAAGAATGCGACGACGTCATTGAGATTGGCTCGGGACACCTTCGGCCTTACGTCGATCTCATCTCCGGGGCAGAGCCGCAGCTGCCCGCGGCTGGCGTGCGGGAGCTGGCCGGCACCGCGGCACAGTCAAGCGGGCCGCATCCCGCGATCGAAGCCCCGGCAGTCCGGCTCTACGGCTCCCCGCTAACGGCGAACTACGAGCACGCCGTGCTCGCTGCGACCGGTCAGGGTCAGGGGCAGGGGCAGGACGGGCTCCTGTTCGGCGGCATGGCAGAGACGCTTAACGCAGGTCCGATTGGCGGCAACGGCGACATGCAGCCCCAGCCGCAGCTGTCTGGCGGTCAGCACATGCAGGACGTCGCGCAGCCCTCGGTCGTCCAGTCGGGCCTGGGCCATGCAGGACAGCCAGGACAAGCGCAAGCGACGGGAATGCAGCCGTCAATGGCCCAGCGCCAGCCAGAGCTGCGCCAGCCAGAGCTGCGCCAGCCAGAGCTGCGCCAGCCAGAGCTGCGCCAGCAGGAGCAGGGCCACCAGCTCCAAGGCGGGCAGTCGCACGGCCAGCAGTCCCACGGACAGGCCGCGCAGGCCCAGCACTACCAGCAGGCTGTTGCCTTTGACCAGCGTGTTCGCGCCGACGACGGCCGAGATCAGCCAGGCTCTGTGGGGCAGCCAGGGTCTCACGCAGCGAACGGCGCGAGCCAGAACGGGCTCGATCACAGTCAGCAGGGCCAGTCCCAGTTCGGCCAGCCCCAGTTCGGCCTCTCCCAGCTGGGCGATGGCCAGTTCGGCCAGTCCCAGTACGGTCAGGGCCCTGGGCAGGGCCAGTTCGGCCAGTCACAACCAACCCGGAGCGGCCAGTCTGGCGTGCCTGCGCCGGGGAGCAATGGCGTGGGCGGTCAGCAGCCCGGCGGTTTCGGCTCGCAAAGCGCCCGTCACCAGGGCAGTGGTGGCCCTCAGCCTGCGGGCCAGCCAGGTAATGGGCTGCCGGCGACCGGCATGCCTGCGAACGGGATGCCTGCGAACGGGATGCCCGCGAACGGGATTTCACCTGAGCCGGGAGGCCGGGACGGCGTTCAGGGGAATGGCGTGCAGCCGGGCGGCTATCAGTCGCATGGCTCGCCGCAAGCGGGCACGCCGCCGAGTGACTTGCCCGCGGACGGACGGCCTGCGAACGAGATGTCGCCGGGTCACGGCGGCATGCCTGCGCCCGGCGGAAGCAACCATGGCGGGAATGGCCACAGCACCTCTGGTCCAGGCCAATCACTGCCTGCGAGCGCGCCGGTCGGCCGACAGTATCAGCAAGGTGGCCAGCCCGCTGGCGGTCTGCCGATCCAATCGGGCCAGCAGGGACCATCGCACCTAGGCCAGGAAAACCAGGGCCCCGCCGTCGGCCAGCCCGGATACGGCCAGCCCGGATACGGCCAGGGTGGGTTGGGCCAAGCTGGAGCGGGGCTGGCACACCGGAGTGGCGGCCAGGCTGGACCGGCCATGCAGCCAACAGTGCCGCCGCCAGCAGTGCCGCCACCAACAGGGCCGCCACTGACAGGGCCGCCACTGACAGTGCCGCCGCCGACAGTGTCGCGACTGGCAGGGCCGCCGCCGAGAGCGCCACAGCCAACAGGACTGCCGCCATCGGCCATGCCCGCGAACGGCATGATGCCGTCGGACGCCCAACGTCCGCCGTCGCCGCAGCGTCAGCTCCCGTCCGGAAACGGTGTGCCGTATGCACAGCAGGACCGGAGCATGCCGTACGGCGGCTCCGTACAGCCGGGCCAGTTCAGCGGAGCCGCTGGCGCTTCGGGGTACGGGCCTAGCTCCTACGGCAGCCAGCAGCAGGCGATGGCGCCCGTTGCCATGCCGGTCGGCGACGCCGTTCAGTCAGCGCACGCCGAGGGTTTCGGCTTCGGCGAGGCTGTCGCCAGAGACGCGCCTGCCCTTTGGCTGGAGGCAGTGCTCGCTCGCAAGCCGCGGATGCCATCGGACCTCGAGGCACGGCTGCTGCAGGGGTCGGCGCTGCCGATCGACTCGCTCCTGCACGACGAGGTCAGGCATGCATTGCGGCGGGGGTTCTGGGACGCCCTCGAGCGCTCGCGGCGTTAGCCACGGTGAATGCGGGGTCCTGCGACGCGCTCGAGCGCTCGCTTTACTAGGCGCGCGTGACCGCGAGTCAGTTCCGCGGCCGCATGCCTGAGTCACCTTACCGGGATTTGTCACGAAGCCATCACCCCGCGCACTTCCCGGACCCGTTCGGGCGGTTTCCCAGTTACGGTGGGGACGTGGCAGCGCTGAGCCGTGAGCAGTTTGACTCGATCGAATTCGACGCAGCTGCCAGCGGCGATCACGCTGCTGCGGCTCGTGCGATGAGCGAGCTGGCGACCTCCGGCACCGAGACCGCGGGAATGCCGCGCGCCGAGGCCTTCCTGCGGGCAGGCGAACAGTGGCTGCTCGCCGACGGGCCGTCTGAAGCTGTTACTGCCTTCCGCCGCGCGTTGGCCAAGGGCGGCCCAGAGTTTATTGATCCGCTGGTCCCGCTCGCCCGAGCGCTTTTCCTCCTCGGCAGGCACTCGGAAGCGCAGGCGCTGATCAGCAGACTAAAGGCCGAGGAACAGTGCGATCCCAGGACCTGCGACCTCGTTGCCGAGCTGCTCGTTGAGCGCTCCGAGCTGAAGGCCGCCCTGGACTGGGCGACAGCCGGCGTCGAGCTGTGCCTCGCTCGGCAGCCCGATCAGGCAGAGGCCGAGGAGCCGGAGCTGAGGATGCTGCTCCGGCTCCGCTACCGGATCCGCAATGACCTCGGACTGCCCGAGGACAGCTACGACACCATGCTCGACGAGCCCCACGCGCTCTAGCCACCACGTTGCGGCTAACTAACGCGTTGCGTCTGCTGCCGCTGCGGCCCGCTAGCCAACTGGGTTCGCAGTCGCCACGGCGCGCTCAGGGCTCACCCGTAGCGCGTCGCTGGCCTCGTCCAGGTCGACTAGGACCTTGTCGCCGTCGGCGATCTCGCCCGCGATGAGGCTCCGAGCGAGCTTGTCGCCGATCGCGGACTGGATGAGCCGACGAAGCGGCCGTGCGCCGTAGACCGGGTCGAAGCCCGTGACGGCCAGCCACTCCCTGGCCGGAGGCGTCACATCCAGCGTCAGCCGTCGGCCGGCAAGCCTGCCGGCGAGGCGCCTTACCTGGAGATCCACAATCTCGGTCAGATCTGCGGTCGTAAGCGAGTCGAAGACGATCACGTCGTCGATCCGGTTGAGGAACTCGGGCTTGAACGTAGCCTGCACCAAGGACATGACTCGGTCCTTCGTGGCTGCCTCATCCAGGCTCGGGTCCGCGATGTACTGGGAGCCGAGGTTCGACGTCAGGATCAGGATCGTGTTGCGGAAGTCGACTGTGCGGCCTTGACCATCGGTCAGCCGACCGTCGTCGAGCACCTGGAGCAGCACGTCGAAAACCTCTGGGTGCGCCTTCTCGACTTCGTCCAGCAGCACGACGCAGTAGGGCCTGCGCCGGACCGCTTCGGTGAGCTGGCCGCCCTCCTCGTACCCGACATAGCCCGGCGGGGCACCGACGAGCCTGGCGACCGAGTGCCGCTCGGAGTACTCGCTCATGTCGATCCGGATGATTGCCCGCTCGTCGTCGAACAAGAACTCGGCAAGCGCCTTGGCCAGCTCTGTCTTGCCGACGCCGGTCGGCCCGAGGAACACGAAGGAGCCGGATGGGCGGTCCGGATCCGAGATACCGGCCCTGGATCTGCGCACAGCGTCCGACACTGCCTGGACCGCCGCCCGCTGGCCGATGATCCTGTGGCCTAGCTCGTCTTCCATCCGGAGCAGCTTGCCGGTCTCGCCTTCCATCAGCCGGCCGGCCGGGATGCCCGTCCAGGACGAGACCACGTCAGCCACGTCATCCGGGCCTACCTCTTCCTTCACCATCGGCGGGCCGTTATCGCCAGGACCGGGTACGCCAGCCGTGTCACCCTCGCCAGCGGCCGCGGTAGCCTCGGCGATCTGCCGCTCGAGCTGCGGGATCTCGCCGTACATGAGCCGGGAGGCAGCCTCGAAATCCGCGTCGCGCTGGGCGCGCTCGGCCTGGCCGCGGAGCTCGTCGAGCTGCTTCTTGAGCTCGCCGACCCGGTTCAGGCTGGCCTTCTCCCGGTCCCACCGAGCGACCAGGGCCGTCAGCTGCTCCTGGCGGTCGGCCAGGTCCGCTCGCAGCCGCTCGAGTCGCTCGCGACTGGCCGGGTCGTTCTCCTTGGCCAGCGCCATCTCTTCCATCTTCATCCGGTCGACGCTGCGCTGTAGCTCGTCGATCTCGACCGGCCGGGAATCGATCTCCATCCGGAGCCGGGAGGCCGCCTCGTCGACGAGGTCGATCGCCTTGTCCGGCAGGAACCGGGCGGTGATGTAGCGATCCGAAAGGGTCGCAGCGGCCACGAGCGCGGCATCGGATATCTGTACCTGGTGGTGGGCTTCGTACCGGCCCTTGAGGCCGCGCAGGATGGCGATCGTGTCCTCGGCCGACGGCTCGCCGATGAAGACCTGCTGGAATCGCCGCTCGAGCGCTGGGTCCTTCTCGATCCGCTTGCGGTACTCGTCGAGCGTGGTCGCGCCGACCATCCGCAGCTCGCCGCGAGCGAGCATGGGCTTCAGCATGTTGCCGGCGTCCATGGCGCCCTCGGCCGCGCCCGCCCCCACGACCGTATGCAGTTCGTCGATGAAGGTAATGATCTGACCTTCGCTCTGCTTGATCTCGTTGAGAACAGCCTTCAGGCGCTCCTCGAACTCGCCGCGGTACTTGGCCCCGGCCACCATCGCGCCGAGGTCGAGGGCGACAACGCGCTTGCCGCGCAGCGACTCGGGCACGTCGCCTGCCACCACGCGCTGCGCTAGGCCCTCGACGACCGCGGTCTTCCCGACGCCGGGCTCGCCGATCAGCACCGGGTTGTTCTTGGTCCGCCGGGACAGCACCTGGATCACCCGACGGATCTCAGCGTCCCTGCCGATGACCGGGTCGAGCTTCCCGTCGCGCGCGCTCTGCGTGAGGTCGATGCCGTACTTCTCGAGCGCCTGATACGTACCCTCGGGATCCGGCGACGTCACCCGGGCATGGCCGCGGACCTGCTCGAAAGCGTCGGTGAGCTGCTTCGGGCCGGCTCCGCCCGCGCGGAGTAGGGAGGCCGCCTGGCCGCCGTCCGTGGCCAGTCCCACCAGCAAGTGCTCGGTGGAGACGTACTCGTCAGACATCTCGTGCGCCAGCTTGCTGGCGGTCGCGAGGGCCGCTAGCAGCGGCCGCGACGTCTCTGGTGCGCTGACGGTGGCACCGGCTGCCTTCGGCATCCGTGCGAGCTGATCCTGCACCGTCTTGAGCAGGCCGGCCGGGTCGGCCCCGACGGCGCGCAGTAGCGGCGCGGCGGTCCCGCCGTCCTGCTGGATCAAGGCGGCGAGCAGGTGCAGGCCATCAGTGCTCGGGTTGCCGGCTGACGCAGCCATCTGCACTGCCTGCGACAGAGCCTCCTGGCTCTTCCTGGTCAGCTTGTCGTCCACTGTTTCTTTCTTCTCTTCTCAAGAGTTCTGACTCAAAGTTCTGACTCAACGGGTCTGGCCCAACGGATCCGGCCTGACGGGTCTGGCCCAAGGTTCTGACCAACGTGCTGAGCTGTGGGCGCTGGCTTTGGTGCTCGCGGCGCGGCGCCTGGCTTCACGCCGGATTAGCCGGCGCCGGCCCCGTTCCCTGCCGCTTGCGGGTGGATCTCGGCAGCTGCGGCGACTGCCTGTCCCTGCTCGCCGCCCAGGCCAGGGCCCGCTGGTCGCTGCGGGGCCTGGTTGCCGTGCCGGACGGGAACGAGGGCCGCCCCGTCGGGTCGGCTCCGGACCAGGCTTGCCAGCCGGGCCGCGACTGCACGGGTGGACTCCAGTTCGGAGCGCAGCTGGCTGACCTCCGCGTGCATCTCGGCGACGAGCATCCGGCTGCGCCGCTCCGCCAGTTCGAGCTCGAGGATGCGCTTGATCCCGTTGAGGTTGATCCCCTCCTCCTGGGACAGCCGCTGGACTTCGCGCAAGATCAGGATGTCGCGCAGCGAGTAGCGGCGGCCGCGGCCGGCCGCGCGACCCGGCGAGACGAGCCCGAGCCGGTCATAGGCGCGGAGCGTCTGCGGGTGCAAGCCGGAGAGCTGCGCGGCCACAGAGATGACATAGACAGGCGTGTCATCGGTTAGGTCGAACTGGCTGGTCAATGTCATCTCCTTCCAGCAATCGTGGGGCTATGCGTTCGCGTTCTTCAGGACCTCAGCCCGCGGGTCAGCGCCGGCGGTGGCATCCCGGAACGTCTCTAGCGCATCCCGCGCCTTGTCGTTCAGCTCGTTCGGAACCTGCACGTTGACGGTGACGAGCATGTCCCCGGTCGTGCCGTCCTTCCGCCGGACGCCCTTACCGCGGACCCTGAACGTGCGGCCATTTGGCGTACCGGCCGGGATGCGCAGGCTGACGGGCATGCCGCCGTGTGAGGGCACCTTGATCTCGGCGCCGAGCGCGGCCTCCGTGAAGGTGACCGGAATGGTGATGGTCAGGTTGGAGCCTGACCGGCTGAACGTTCCGTGCGGGTGCGGCTGGACGTGGACCCGGACGTAGAGGTCGCCGGGCGGTCCGCCGCGCTCGCCCGTAGCGCCCTTGCCGGCCAGCTTGATCCGCTGACCGTCGGCGACACCTGCCGGAATCCGCGCCTGAATGGTCCGGGTACTCATGGCCCGACCGCTGCCTGAGCACGTCTCACACGGGTCATCGACGACCAGACCACGGCCGCGGCACGTCTTGCACGGCTCGGAAAAGGCAAAGCTGCCGAGATTCCGGCTACCCTGCCCGGTGCCCTCGCACGTCGGGCACACCCTGGGCACGGTGCCCGCCTTGGCGCCGGTGCCTTTGCACACGGGGCACGGGCCCTCGCCCGTGAGCCGCAGCGAAACCGTGGAGCCGTTGATGGCGTCGCCGAACGACAGCGTGGTCTCGGTCTCCACGTCGGCGCCGCGCCGCGGCCGCGCCTGGGTCCCGGTCGTGCTGCCCGTCCTGTTGCCGAAGACGCCGCCGAGCAGGTCGCCGAGGCGCCCGCCCGCGCTGCCGGCCGCACCACCGAACAGGTCACCGAGATCGAAACCGTAACCGCCGGTGGATCCGGATCCTGGCATCCGGACACCGCCGCCGCCGAAGAGCGTGCGCGCTTCGTCGTACTCCTTGCGCCTGCCCTCGTCGGACAGCACCGTGTAGGCCTCGGAGATCTCCTTGAAGCGCGCCTCGGCCTTCGGGTCACCCTCATTGGCGTCCGGGTGATACTTGCGAGCCAGCTTCCGGTACGACTTCTTGATCTCATCGGCCGGCGCTGTCTTCGTCACGCCGAGGGTCTTGTAGTAGTCCTTCTCCAGGTAGTCCTTGGTGCTCAACGCGCCTCTCTCGTGAGCTATCTCGAGGCCTGGCGCTGGGGGTCGCCGGAGCGAGCCCCAGCAGCCAGGTCATTATTCGGCGGTAGCCTCGCCGCCAGCGGACGCGTCTGGCTCGGCCTGGTCAGTTGCAGCAGTGTCGGTTGCAGCAGTGTCGGTTGCAGCAGTGTCGGTTGCAGCAGAGTCGGTTGCGGACTCGGTCGCAGCAGAGTCAGATGCAGCGGAGTCAGATGCAGCGGAGTCAGATGCAGCGGAGTGCGCCTCACCCGATTCAGGCGCATCGGACTCATCAGCATCCGCTTCAGGTGCGTCGTCGCCGGGCTCGGCGACGGCCACCCTGGCCGGGCGGATGATCCGCTCGCCCACCTTGTAGCCGGGCTGGAATATCTGCACGGCGGTTGGCTCAGTGACATCGGCTGAGTACGAGTGCATCAGCGCCTCGTGCAGCGTCGGATCGAAGGGGTCACCGTTCTCGCCGAAGGCGGTCAGGCCCAGCTTGACGACGATGCCTTCCAGCGACTCGGCAACCGACTTGAAGCCGCCGGTCAGCTCGCCATGCTCCCTGGCCCGGCCGATGTCGTCCAGCACGGGCAGCAGCCCGTGCAGCACGTTGGCGAGAGCCTGCTCGCGTACTGCAAGCCGGTCCCGCTCGACCCGCTTGCGGTAGTTGGCGTACTCGGCCTGGAGCCGCTGCAAGTCGGCGGTCCGCTCGGCCAGCATCGTGACGGCTTGCGCCATCGCCGGATCGGCTGCGCCCCCGGCCTTACTCTGGCCGGCACTGTCCGATCCTGCCGACGAAGCACCGCCTGCCGGTGCGCCCGGATCGGCGCTCGCGCCAGCAGCTTGGCTGGCACTTGCGCCGCCGGACTCACTACGACCCTTCGGCGGTCCGCCGGCTGCGGCCGGGCCGGGCTGCGGGCGTGGCGCCCCGGTGTTGCGTACCTGGCCAGTGACCGGGTCGATCCGCCTGCGATCGCGGATGACCGGGCCCTGGCGCTCCTCGTCGGGCCTCATTAGGCGGCGCCGCCCTCCTCGTGGGCCGGCTTGTCGTCCTCGACGATCTCGGCCTCGACAACGTCGTCATCCTGGCCGCCGGCCTGCTCGCCCGACTCGTCGGCCGACGCGCTCGCGGCCTGTGACTGGGCGTAGATGGCCGTGCCCATCTTCTGGCTCACCTGAGCTGCGTGCTCGCTGGCCGTCTTGATGGTCTCGGTGTCGGTCCCCTCGAGCGCCTTCTTAAGGTCGGCGATCGCGGACTCGACTTCGGACTTGATGTCGTCGGGGACCTTGTCAGCGTTCTCGGAGAGGAACTTCTCCGTTGTGTAGGCCAGGGACTCCGCCCGGTTGCGGATCTCGGCCTCCTCGCGCCGCTGGCGGTCCTCCTCGGCGTACTTCTCGGCGTCCTCCATCATCCGCTCGATGTCGTCCTTGCCCAGCGCCGAGCCGCCCGAGATAGTCACGGACTGCTGCTTACCGGTCCCGAGGTCCTTGGCCGACACGTTCACGATGCCATTGGCGTCGATGTCGAACATGACCTCGATCTGCGGGATACCGCGCGGCGCCGGTGCGAGGCCGGCCAGCTCGAACATGCCGAGCTTCTTGTTGTACGCGGCGATCTCGCGCTCGCCCTGGAAGACCTGGATCTGCACCGACGGCTGGTTGTCATCCGCGGTAGTGAAGATCTCCGAGCGCTTGGTCGGGATGGTGGTGTTGCGCTCGATCAGCTTGGTGAAGATGCCGCCCTTGGTCTCGATACCCAGCGACAGCGGGGTCACGTCGAGGAGCAGGACGTCCTTGACCTCGCCCTTGAGCACGCCTGCCTGCAGGCATGCACCTACAGCGACGACCTCGTCCGGGTTCACGCCCTTGTTGGGCTCCTTGCCGCCCGTCAGCTCCTTGACCAGGTCGACGACGGCAGGCATCCGGGTGGAGCCGCCGACGAGAACGACGTGGTCAATCTGGCTGAGCTTGATGCCAGCGTCCTTGATCACCGACTGGAACGGCGCCTTGCAGCGGTCGAGCAGGTCGGAGGTCATCTTCTGGAACTCGGCCCTGGTCAGCTTCGCGTCCAGGTGCAGCGGGCCTTGCTCGGAGTGGGTGATGTACGGCAGGTTGATCTGCGACTCGGTCGAGCTGGACAGCTCGATCTTCGCCTTCTCCGCAGTCTCCCGCAGCCGCTGCAGCGCCATCTTGTCCTTGGACAAGTCGGTGCCGTAGCTGTTCTTGAAGTCCTTGACGAGCCAGTCCACGATCCGCTGGTCCCAGTCGTCACCACCGAGGTGGTTGTCGCCGCTGGTCGCCTTCACCTCGACGACGCCCTCGCCAACCTCGAGCAGCGAGACGTCGAACGTGCCGCCTCCGAGGTCGAAGACCAGGATGGTCGCCTCGTTGTTCTTCTCCAGGTGATAGGCCAGGGCTGCCGAGGTCGGCTCGTTGATGATGCGCAGGACGTTGAGCCCCGCGATCTGCCCGGCCTCCTTGGTAGCCTGCCGCTGCGCGTCGCTGAAGTACGCGGGCACAGTGATCACCGCGTCGGTGATGGTCTCGCCCAGGTACGACTCGGCGTCTCGCTTCAGCTTCTGCAGGATGAAGGCGCTGATCTGCTGCGCCGTGAACTTCTTGCCGTCGATCGACACCGTCCAGTCGGTGCCCATCTGGCGCTTGACCGAGCGAATGGTCCGGTCAACGTTGGTCACAGCCTGCCGCTTGGCGACCTCGCCGACGAGCACCTCGCCGTTCTTGGCGAATGCGACGACTGACGGCGTGGTCCGGGAGCCTTCGGCGTTGGCGATGACCGAGGGCTCTCCGCCCTCGAGGACGGCGACGACGGAGTTGGTCGTCCCTAGGTCGATGCCTACCGCACGTGCCATGTGTTCTGTCCTTGGTGTCTTCTAGTCGGGTGTGGTCTAGTGGGCTTGTTTCAGCCGCTGGAAGGTTGAGTCTTTGCGGCTCAAGTCTGCCATGCTGACTGGTGGTTGGCAACTGAGTTGAGCCGACTCGACTCAACTTTCCTTGCCTTTAAATGGGAACTGAGCAGCCTGCCCGGATATTCCGGAGAGGCTGGGCCACAGAGCCGCGGCGACATATGGTGCGGTGCATACAGTCCGGTGCATACGGTCCTCCCCGTACAGCCGTGTGCATACGGTCCTATGCATACGGTGCTGTGCAGTACGGTGCGCGGGGAAGGAGCGTGCATGCTGCAGGACGACGCAGCCCCGGCGGCTGGCGCCGACTCCAGCGCCGCGACCGGGCTACGTACGCAGAGCCCGGCGCATGCGGGCGGCTCCCATGTCATTGACCGGTCCAGGCTGGCCCCCTTCCGCTTGGTCACGCTTAGCACCGACGACCGGACGGCCCTCGGCCTGTGGGCAGCCGCCCACCTGGCCCTGCTCGCGCTGGCCTGGGCAGCGGCGTGGGCATTCCGCGCGACCCGCGAGCACGCTCCGCTGACGGGGGCATTCGAGCACTGGGACGCTGCGCTGTTGCGCAACATCGCTCAGTACGGCTACTTCGGCCCGCACACGATCCCCAATAACACCGCATTCTTTCCCGGTTATCCGGCGGCGCTCGCAGTGGGCCACCTCATCCTGCGCAACTGGGTCCTGTCGGAGATCGTCGTTTCCGGCGTGGCCGGCTGTTTCGCGGTCGTCGCGCTCGCGCGACTGGCCGGCAGCAGCCGGGCCGTGCTCTATCTCCTGACGAGCGTGGCTGCGGTCTTCCTGATGGTCGGCTACGCCGAGGTCCTGTTCCTGGCCTTCGCGATTCCCGCCTGGCATGCGGCGGCTCGTGGCCGCTGGTGGCGGGCCGCGCTGCTCGCGGCGCTCGCCGGGCTCGTCCGGCCGGATGCCATCTTCATGATTCCCGCACTGGCCGTCATGGCGCTGTCCGGCTACCGCGGGCCGGGGACGTGGCCGCCGGCCGCTGCCACGATCGGCGGGCGGGTGGCCAACGCCGCCAGGGCCTGCTGCGGGCTGGCCGGTCCCGTCGCGTACGACGGGTACCTATGGCTGCACACCGGGAACGTTATGGCGTGGTCGGCTGCCCTGCGCAAGGGCTGGGACCTGCACTTGTCGACCCCGTTCCAGGATCTGCGGACTACCTGGTGGGCCGCGTTCCGGCACGCCTTCGCCGCGAGCACCGCGTTTGAGTTCCAGCTGGAGTTCGGCGCGATGTTCGTCATGGTCGTGGCCGTGCTGGCGTTCCTGTACGCCGGGCGCTGGCCGGAGGCGACGTACTGCGCGGTAGCGCTGATCGCGCTCGGGACGTCAACGTGGTTCGAGACGGGCCCCCGCACGCTGCTGGTCCTCTTCCCGATCTGGATCGCCCTCGCCGCCCTCGAGAAGCGTCGGCCGTGGCTGCGGTACGCCTATTTCGGCGTGAGCGCGCCGCTGGCCGTGGTGCTGGCGATGCTGTACCTGTCGGGTCAGTGGGCAGGCTGAACGGGGGCCGGCAGCCGCCGCAGTCCGGCCTGCAGCGCTAGCCGGTCCGGCGCGCCCGCGAGCACGCCGCCTGCGGGATCGTCGACCCCGGCAGACCGCACGACATCCCTGTCGGGCCGCAGGCACTCCCTGACGACCAGGACGCACAGCAACAGGACAGTGCCGAAACGCGCGAGCACGGCCGTGAAGTACAGCGCGCTGCTGATCGCGCCCGGTGCCTTCAGGCCGGCGACCACAGTGATCAGGTAGGCCCAGATGGCGTAGAAGTAGCCGACCTCGGCGGCCTGCCACAACAGGTACCCGGGCAGCCGTGGCCGGGCCAGGACGACGAGCGGAACGAGCCAGACCACGTACTGCGGCGACCAGACCTTATTACAGAGCAGGAACGCGGCCGTGGTCAGGAACACAAGCTGGGCCAGCCGCGGCCGTCGGCGCGCGCCCAGGGCCAGCACGCCGATCGCCAGGCAAGCGACGGCAAACGCGCCGACTGACAGCAGGTTGAGCTCCAGTGTTGACGATGTGCCGACGACGGGCCAGTGCAGATACTGGAAGAAGTACCAGATCCCGCCCCAGTCGGCACCGCGGTGGCTGCTGAAGGTGTAGAAGGTGGCCCAGCCCTGGGGCGCCGCGATCGCGATCGGCAGGTTCACCACAAGCCAAGCCGCCGCCGCCGAGGCAGTGGTCACGGCGAATGACCGCAGCCGGCCGGCCCGGAGGCAGAGCAGGAACAGCGGCCACAGCACGACGATGGGATAGAACTTGGTCGCGACGGCAAGGCCAAGGAGGACTCCGGCCAGCACAAGCCGCCGGGCGGTCCAGGAGGCAAGGGCCAGCATCATGAGGCCCATCGCGATGAGGTCCCAGTTGATGTACGCCGACAGGATCAGCGCGGGCGAGAATGCGACCAGCAGGGCCGTCCAGCGGCGGCCCGGCCCGGCGCAGTAGGCGGTCGCGAGGACGCCGGCCACCAGGAAGAGCGCCAGGAAGGCGACTGTCACGTCGAAGAACTGCAGGCCCCTGGAGTACGGATTCGGCAGCGACCGGACGACCCAGGCTGCGCCCTGCATGACGGCACCGATGATGACCGGGTACTCGACGTGATGGTCGAAGTAGGGGACCTGGCCGCCCGACAGGCCCTCCGCGTAGTACAGGGGGTAGATGTCGGTGTAGCAGTGCGCCTGGTATTGCTCGATGCCAAAGTTCCAGGCACCGGCCCGGCAGGCCTCCTTGGCGCCGAACGCGATGCCGTCGGCCACGAGGCTAGCAAGGACCAGGACGACTGCCGATCCGGCGCGAGCCGCCCAGCGGCCAGGCGCAGACCCGTGCCGCGACGCCGTCTGGCGGCCGCGTGCTGGCTGCCGCGGCGCGGCTGGCTCTGCATCGTCCGCGGTCATAGCCTGGCTCTTTCGTCGGTGTCGTGACGTCGGTGTCGTGACGTCGGTGTCTGTACGTGGTGTCTTTACGCCGTTAACCGGGACCCCGGTCTGCCCGGCTGGTATGCACCGCGTAGCCCGGCGCTCGACACAGGCTAGCGGCAGTTGTCAGGCGGAGGCCCCCCGGCAACTCCCAAGCTCGTTTGTCGGGGGACTCCCCCGACCCCCTGAACACCTCTTGGCGGGGGACAACCCCCGACAGCCCCTCACACCTCCAGGGCGGCGGTGGCGGCGCAAGTGAGGGGACTACCCCCGACAACCCGAAGCCTCCGCGGCGCCCGGTGATCGCAAGCAGGCCGGGATGCGGCGTTACGCTGTCACCCATTGCCATAACTGGAGGTTGCCTTGGCACTGCGGATCATCATCGGTCTCGTCCTGACGGCCGCCGCCGCCGCGATCGCGGGCCGTCGGCTCTGGTGGCTCTTCCGGCTCGGCCGCACTGGCCAGCCGGCGCCTGAGCGAGTGCAGGCACTGCGCGAGCATCCAGCCGCAGGCGCCGAGACGCAGGTCACCCAGGTGATCGGCCAGCGCAAGCTGCTCCAGTGGACGGTGCCAGGCGTCGCCCACGCGCTGACGTTCTGGGGCTTCATCATTTTGATCCTGACCATCATCGAGGCTTATGGCGATCTGTTCAGCAGGCACTTCGCCATTCCGCTGATCGGTACGTGGGCGTGGGTCGGCTTCATCGAGGACCTGTTCGCCGTCGGCGTGCTGGTCGGCATCATCACGTTTGCGATCATCAGGCTGACGTCCGACCCAAAGCGCGAGGGTCGCAGGTCGCGCTTCGCCGGCTCGCACACGGGCGCCGCCTGGCTGGTGCTGCTCGGAATCTTCCTGGTCATCGCGACTCTGCTGATGTACCGGGGCGCCCAGATCAACACCGGCGACTTCCCGTATCCGCAGGGTGCGTTCGCGTCCGAGATCGTCGGTCACTGGCTGCACCCGCTAGGGGCGGCGAACATCGGCCTCGAGACAACGTTCATCCTGCTCCAGCTCGCCGTCATCCTGGCCTTCGGCGTGTTCGTGACGTACTCCAAGCACCTGCACATCGTGATCGCGCCGGTCAACGTGCTGTTCGCCCGCGAGCCCAACGGCCTCGGCCCGCTCGAGCCGATGCGCTCGAACGGCAAGGTGCTCGACTTCGAGGAGGCCGATCCGGACGAGGACGTCTTCGGTATCGGCAAGATCGAGGACCTGAGCTGGAAGGGCATGCTCGATCTGGCCACGTGCACCGAGTGCGGGCGGTGCCAGTCGCAATGCCCGGCGTGGGCAACCGGCAAGCCGCTGTCGCCGAAGATGATCATCCTGGAGCTCCGCGATCACGCCTTCGCCAAGGCGCCGTATCTGCTGGCCAGCTCCGACGAGGCGCGCGCCGCGCTACCGGAGGCGGTCCGTGCCGAGGCCGAGCGGCCCATCATCGGCGACGCCGACGCCCACGGTGTCATCCACCCCGACGAGCTGTGGTCATGCACGAACTGCGGCGCGTGCGTGGAGGAGTGCCCGGTCGACATCGAGCACATCGATCACATCACCGGGATGCGGCGCCACCAGGTGCTGGTCGAGTCGGCGTTCCCGGCCGAGGCCGCCACCATGCTCAAGAACCTGGAGAACAAGGGCAATCCGTGGGGCATGGGCGAGAACAAGCGCACCGAGTGGATCACCGAGCTCGACTTCGAGGTCCCTGTCGTCGACGGCCCGATCGGCGACGACGTTGAGTACTTGTTCTGGGTCGGCTGCGCTGGCGCGCTGGAAGACCGGGCCAAGAAGACCACCAAGGCGATCGCTGAGCTGTTGCATACCGCTGGTGTCAGCTTTGCCGTGCTCGGCCCGGCCGAGTCGTGCACCGGCGACCCGGCTCGGCGGATGGGCAACGAGTTCGTCTTCAGCATGCTGGCGCAGCAGAACATCGAGACGCTCAACGAGGCCGGCGCCCGCAAGATCATCGCGAGCTGTCCGCACTGCTTCAACACCATCGCGCGCGAGTACCCGCAGCTCGGCGGCAACTACGAGGTGGTACACCACACCCAGCTGCTGGCCCAGCTCGTGGCCGACGGCAAGCTGACACCTGTCACGCCGATCGAGGAGAAGATCACCTACCACGACCCTTGCTTCCTCGGCCGGCACAACCGGGTCTTCACCCCGCCGAGAGAGATCATGGAGCAAGTGCCTGGCGTGCAAGCGCAAGAGATGCACCGGTGCAAGGAGCGCGGCTTCTGCTGCGGGGCCGGAGGCGCCCGTATGTGGATGGAAGAGCGGATCGGCAAGCGAATCAACACCGAGCGGATCGACGAAGCCCTCGGTACTGACCCGGACACCATTTCGACAGGTTGTCCCTTCTGCCTGGTCATGCTCGGTGATGCCGTCGCCGCGAAGAAAGGCTCGGGCGAGGCGAAGGAGTCGCTAGAAGTCGTCGACGTGGCTCAGCTACTTGTGAGGTCGGTGCAGGTACCGGTCGCGGTCGGGGCGCCGCAGCCGGGTTCACGCGCCGAGCCGGACGCTGGCGCGGCCGAAGCTGCGCCGACCCCGGCTGGCCCGGCTCCGGCTGGCCCGGCTCCGGCTGGCCCGGCTCCGGCTGGCCCGAACCCGGATCGCCCTGGCGAGCAGCCCGCGGGACAGGAAGACCAGGCGTGAGTGGACTCCCGACGGGCTGAGTCGTTCAGCGACGGGGTCTTTGCCGTCGCGATCACGGTCCTGGTCTTCAACCTGCTGCCGATCGCCGATAAGACCGCAGGCTTCCTCACCGTGCGCGGCTCCAATGGACTGACCCACTATTGGCCCGCCTACCTGGCTTATGTGGTCAGCTTCTTGACGATCGGGATCATGTGGGTGAACCACCACACCATGCTGTCCCAGGTGACCCTGGTGGACCGGCGCGTCCTGATCCTGAATCTGTTCCTTCTCATGGGCATCGTCGCGATCCCGTTCCCTACGGCGCTCGTTGCCGACCATCTCACCGGGACAGACGGCGGTGCTGGTCAGGCCAGGGTGGCGGCCGTTACCTACGGCCTGGTCATGATCGCGATAGCAATCGGATTCGCCGCCCTATGGCTTTACCTGGCCGCGCACCAGCAAGCGCTGGGCGCGCGCCGCAAAGTACACGTGCCGCGAATGTCGACGTTCAGGTTCACGGCTGGGAACTTCGGCTACGTGGTCGGCACTCTGATCGCATTTGTCTCACCGGTCGCCGCGCTGATCATCTTCGGTCTGCTCGCGGTCTATTACATGTTCGAGCATCTGCCAGATCCGTCCGGCGACGGCGAGGCTGCATCCGACTCGGACGACAGCTGACTAAGGCACGATCCTGACCGGCAGCCAAACCCGGACCCTGGTGCCACGGCCCGGCCAGGACTCCAGCGTCGCGCGGCCGCCGTGCGCGTTGGCGATGGCCTGCACGATTGACAGGCCGAGGCCGCTGCCGCTGCTGCGCTCGGCCTTGGCTTGGGCGCCCGAATGCCGTTCCGCGCGGCGGGCGCTCAGCGCCGTTGCAGCGCGCGGCTGGGCAGGCTCGCTGACTGAGGGGTCCCGCGCTGGCCAGGGCTCCGTATGGGTGAGGCGGGGAGCGGGGGGGTCGGCCCCGTTCCCTTCCTGATCTTGGTCTTCGTGGCCAGCGGCCGCACCGGCCCGGTGGAATCTATCGAAGGCCCGGATGGCGTCCTGCGCCGACATGCCCGGGCCCGCGTCAGCCACCTCGATTAGCACCCCGCCGGTGATCTCGCCCAGCCGCACGACAACTGGCGTGGTCGGCGGAGTATGCGCGCGGACGTTGGCCAGCAGGTTGGCCAGCACCTGCCGGATGCGAGCCTCATCGACGACCGCGACCAGCCGGGGCGGCGCCTCCGCCTGGGCCGGGCGCTGCGGCTCCACCGCGATGGTGTCGGCCACCGCGTCCCGGACCACGCCGGCCAGGTCGGTCTCGGTCAGGTCCAGAGACGAGGTGCGATCCAGCCGGGCAAGCTCGAGCAGCTCGGCGACCAGGCTGCTCATCCGCTCGGCCTCCTGCTCGATCCGGCGCATTGCGTTCGGCAGCTGATCGGGGCCGAGTGCGCCCTGCCGGTACAGTTCGGCGTAGCCGCGGATCGTTGTGAGCGGCGTGCGCAGCTCGTGCGAGGCGTCGGCAGCGAACTCGCGCACCTTCTGCTCCGACCGCAGCCGGGAGCTGAACGCGTGCTGGATCCGGTCGAGCATGGTGTTGATCGAGGACCCGAGCCTGCCGACCTCGGTCTGGTCATCCGCGTCCGGCATCCGGGCCGTCAGATCACCGCGCGAGGTGATCTCGTTGGCGGTCCTGGTCATCTCGTCCAGCGGTTCCAGTCCGCGGCCGATGAGCCACTCGCCGCCAATTGCGAGCAGCGCGATGAGGGCCATTCCGGTTATGAGCTCGGCGATGATGAAGCCGCGCACCTGCGAGCCGCTGCTGGTCACCGAATCTCCGACGAGCAAGATCGCGGTGCCGGGCCGCGTGCGCCTCGCTTCGACCTCAAGCTGCGGAGCCATCTCCAGCGGCTTGCAGCCTGCCCGTGGCAATACCTGGCATCCATCGGCCACGAGCAACGCGGCTGCCGCGCCCGTGCGACCTTGCTCGGCGACCGCCGCGGCCTCCGCGACACTTGGGCTCTTGAGCCACTGGCTGACGACGCTGGCCAGCTGGTTCGTCTCCGAGCCCTGAGTTAGGGGGACGACGCTGAGTGGCGACCGCAGCGGGACCTCGACGACGGAGTAGCTGGTCTGGCTCGTCGCGAGCGTCGGCTCCCTCGCTAGCACCGTGGCCCACGCGCTGAGGTGCTTCTCGGCGGCCGCCGTCTGGGTGTCCGCGCGGCGGGACAGCAGGTACGTGCTGACAACGCCCATGATCAGCAGCAGAACGGTAGTCACCCCGACGAGCATCACCAGCATCCGGGCCCGCAGGGACAACTTCCGGGTGCGCCTTATAGGTGCGCGCTCAGCTGCAGCGGGCCCCTCCATCCTCGGTCCATCCATGCTCTGCCCAGCCGCGCCGCGCCGCTCCATGCTGCGCCCGTCCATGCTGCGCCCGTCCATGCTGCGCCCGTCCAGGCTGCGCCCGTCCATGCCGCGCCCGTCCACCTACGGCGGTCCGTCCGCGTGCTTGGCCTGACTGGCGTGATCGGCGTGATCCTGCCGTTCGGGGCGCAGGCTGTAACCAACCCCGCGCTGCGTATGGATAAGCGGAGGACCGAGCGGATCCAGCTTCCGCCGCAGATAGCTCACATACGTCTCGACTATCTGGGACTCGCCGGAATAGTCCCAGCCCCAGACGTTCTCTAGCAGCTGCGCCCTGGTCAGCACCCGGCCCTCGTGACGCATCAGGTAGGCAAGGAGCCGGAACTCGGTCGGTGACAACTCAACCGGCACGCCTGCCCGGTGGACCGTCCAGCGATCCTCGTCGAGCTCCAGATCGGCCACCCGGATCTGGCCGTCCGCTCGACCCTGCTGGTCCTGGCTGCTGGTCCGTGACGCTCGCCGCAGGACCGCGCGCACCCTGGCCACCAGGGCCTCGACCGAGAACGGCTTAGTTACGTAGTCGTCCCCGCCGATGGCGAGGCCGGTGACCGTGTCAGAAGAGGTGTCGCGCGCGGTGAGGAAGATGACGGGCACCTCGTTCCCGGCTGCCCGCAGACGGCGGCACACCTCGAAGCCGTCCATGCCCGGCATCATGACGTCCAGCACAATGAGGTCTGGCCTGGCCGCCTCGGCTTGCCGTAGTGCATCCTTGCCGCTCGCCGCCGTGATCACCGAGCACCCGTGGAACTTCAGTGCGACCTGCACAAGCTCGCGGATGTTGGGCTCGTCGTCGACGACGAGCACCTGCGGGATCCGCTCGTTCTCTGTCATGACGTCCTGGGCTAATGGTCGGGACCGGTCAAGCCGCCGCGACCGTGGCTCGCCCGGCGCATATCCGGCGTCTTGAGGCTACCGGCAATTCGGGCGCGCCGGTCTGCGCTGGACGTGCCGCTCCTGGTCACAGCACAGCTGCTGGTCACAGGACGGCTGCTGACCATCCACAAGAGCCAGGGGCCGCCGCCAAAGGCGGGGCCCCTTTGCTCGTGGATGCGCCGCAGTTCCAGATGCTGTGTGCGTCCGGATGCGTGGCTAGCCGGCCTTTTGGATCCGGATTAGCCGCGCATCGTTCACGCCGCTCACTACCTGGCCTCCGACGAGGACCTGGTCGCCGGTGCTGAGCTTGTCCTGTGTCACAACCGAGCCCGCTTCGCGCACTACCGTGCTGGTGGTGAGGTCCCACGTCCAGGTCGTGCCGTCCTTGGCCAGGACGGTGATCGCCGAGCTGCTGGCGGACTGGATGGTGCCGCGCTCGACGGCGATGGTCTTCGGACCGGTCTTGGTCTGGAACGTCACCGTGCCGTGCGCGCCCCCGACGAGTGCCAGGCGCGCCAGCGGGTTGCGGCAGAATGTGGACAGGGTGTTGGCGGCCACCGGGTGGCCGTGGCTGCGCAGCCGCTGTTCCAGCTTCGCGCACCGCCCGGCCACGGCGGATGCGGCGGCGGTCGAGGTCGACGCGGTCGATGCCGTGCCCGTCGAGGCGCCGCCCGTCGATGCCGACGCGCCGCCGGTCAGCGCCACGCCGATAGCCGCACCGCTCCCCAGCAGCACCGCGCTGGCCGCAACGGTGGTGACGACGCGCTTCGTCCGGCCGGTCCACTTCACTCGGCTGGGTGCTGGGTCGGGCGTGCCGGTCGCGCCAGGCCCGTTCGCCGGGTCGGGCTGCTCAAACTCTGTGGTGTCCATGTTGTCCATGCTGTCCATGCTGTCCATGGCACACAGCCTCGCCCTCGATCTTGGGTAATAACGCACTCTTGCCTGGGAGCTTCCTGGGAACTGACGGCAGAAACCATCAGGACCCTGGACGGAGCTGGCGGTGCCCGGCGACATCGGCGCCTCCGCGGGCCGCTACATGCGATCGGGCACCGGTATGCCGAGCAGCCCGAGCCCAGTGACCAGGACGCGCAGCGTGAGCGCGCTGAGGGCGAGCCGGGCTCTGCCGGGTCGCACCCTCGGCGGCCAGCACCGGGCACTGCTCGTAGAAGGTAGTAAAGGCACTGGCCAGCTCGAACAGGAAGCCCGCCAGCTTGTGCGGCTCGGCAGTCGCGGCCGCGTCGGCCACGGCCCGGCCGAACCCGAGTAGCCGCAGCGCGAGCTCGCGCTCGGCCGGAGTGCCGAGCTTGATTGGGGCGCTCGCGGCCGCAGGGTCTAGGCCGGCCCGCGCGAAGATGGACCGGATCCGCGCCGTCGCGTATTGCAGGTAGGGGCCTGTGTTGCCAGTTAGCGCGAGTAGCCGATCGAAGTCCAGGACATAACCGGAGTCCCTGGCCACCGACAGGTCGCCGTACTTCAGCGCGCCGATGCCTACAGCTTCGGCGATCTGGCCCCGCTGCGCCGGGTCGTCGTATCTGTCGGCGATAACCGTCGCTGCGCGGTCAACGGCCTCGTCGATCAGGTCAGCCAGCTTGACCTGCTCACCCGAGCGGGTCCGCAGCCGCTTACCGCCGGGTCCTGTCATCAGGCCGATGACGGCGTGTTCCGCAGTTGCCGGCGGCACGAGCCAGCCGGCCTGCCTGGCTAGCTCGAAGATCATCTCCAAGTGCTGGTGCTGCTCGGACCCGACCACGTAGATGATCCTGGTCGCGCCGAGCTCGGTCAGCCGGTACCGGATCGCTGCGGCGTCCGTGCTGTCGTAGCCGTAGCCGCCGTCGCTCTTGCGCAGCATAAGCGGCACCGGCTTGCCGTCACGGCCGGTGAATCCGGGCGGGAACGCGCACAGCGCGCCGTCGCTCATGACGGCGATGCCCTTGCTCTCCAGCTCGTCGGAGACGTCGCTGAGCATCGAGTTGTAGAAGCTCTCGGGCGCCATGTCGGCATCGGTCAGCGTGACGTCAAGCCGCTCGTAGATCTTCCGCAGGTACTCCATCGAATCGTCTACCAGCATCTGCCACAGCCGCATGGCGTCCGGTTCGCCAGCCTGGAGCTGCACGACCCGCTTGCGCGACCGGTCGGCGAAGTTCGGGTCGCCGTCGAACTTGGCCCTGGCTGCCTGGTAGAACGGCGTGAACTCGCCCGCCGCGAGCTCGTTCTCAGTGGCCTGGTCGCCGATATCGAGCGCGTGCTCGATAAGCATGCCGAACTGAGTGCCCCAGTCGCCGAGATGCGCAGCCCTTACGACGTCGTGCCCGAGGTGATCGAGCACCCGCGCGATCGCGTCGCCCACCACTGTCGCCCGCAAGTGTCCGGCGTGCAGCTCCTTGGCGACGTTTGGACCCGAGAAGTCGACCACGATCCGCTGGCTGGGCTCGGCGAGCGCCACGCCAAGCCGCGCATCCGCGAGCTGGGTGCTTGACTGATCGGCAATCCAGCTGTCGGACAACGTGATGTTGATGAAGCCGGGACCGCTCACCTCTGCACTGGCCACGGCGTCTGCGCTGGCCAGCCGGGCCGCTACCAGGCCTGCGACGTCCCGCGGCGCCCGGTCTAGCTGCCTGGCCAGCGACATGGCCACGTTGGACTGGTAGTCGGCGAAGCCAGAAGGCCGGATTAGCGGATCGGCAGCCGCGTACTCGGCGCCGAGCTCCGCTGCCAGCGCCCGCTGCACCAGCGCGCCGAGTGCTGCTTCCGGATCTGTCATCCGACCAGCCTACCGGCCGGGCTAGTGATTAACCGGCCGCCGGGTCAGGGCCGTGGCCGGCTAGCGACCGGAAGCTCAGGCATTCAGGGCCGGCGCAAGAAGTGCGCCCGGCTAGGTCCGAGCCGCTCTCGCATTCGCTCGGTGATGCGCCGATCGGCTAGCGCGGCCGCCAGCTTGCAGGCCGCGGCCGCACCGCGCGCCCCCACCGCACCGTGCGCGATCACAACTGTCGCTTCCAGGCCGAGTAGCGCCGCGCCGCCGTAGGTCTCAGAGTCCAGCCGCTTGGCGAGGTCGCGCAGTCCCCGGCGCTGGAATATGGTGCCGAATCTGGCAGCGCGCGAGCTGCCAAGCACCTCGCGTAGCTGAGCTGCCATATAGCCGGCCGTTCCCTCGAGTGTCTTAAGCGCGACGTTGCCGGTGAAGCCGTCAGTCACGACCACGTCGACCTTGCCGGCGAGCAAATCGCCGCCCTCGACGTTGCCGGCGAAGCTGATCGGCAGGCCGCCGTGCGGCTCGGCGTCCAGTAGCTCATAGGCCCGCTTCGCCAGTTTGTTTCCCTTGCCGGGCTCTGCGCCGATCGTCAACAGTCCGACCCTGGGCTCGGCGATGCCGAAGGCGACCTCTGCGTAGGCGACACCAAGCTGGGCGAACTGCAAGAGCATTTCCGGCTTCGGGTCGGCGATGGCGCCAGCGTCGATCAGGACGGTTGGGTTCGGGTCAGTCGGGAGCGCGACTGCCAGGCCGGGCCTGGTGACGCCGGGCAACGGCCGCAGCCGCATCTGCGCGGTCGCGACGATCGCGCCCGTCGATCCCGCCGATACGACTGCACCCGCCTGGCCGCGCCGCACGAGCTGGCAAGCGACGGCGATGCTCGACCTCGGCCGCCGCCAGCTGGCGAGCGCACCCTCGTCCATGGCAATGGATTCCTCGGCCGCCTCGATGTAGACGTTGGCCAGCGGCCCGAGCCTGGCAAGGAGCGGCCGCAACTGTCCTGGTCGGCCTGTGAGGGCTATCCGGGTGTCGAGTTCGCGGGCCGCGGCCACGGCGCCGGCGACGATCTCCTCGGGCGCGTGGTCGCCGCCCATCGCGTCAACAGCGATCATCTTGCGCAGCTCAGGGGCGGGGATGGGGGCGAGCCCAACGGCAAGCTCGGCGCCGGCCTCGGCGCCGCCTGGCTGGACCGGTGCCCCAGATACGGCCTCCGCTGGCCGGCTCAGTGCGCTGCCCGCCTGACGTCCCGCATGGCGCCTAGCTTCTCATTGCCCCGGCCCCGCCGCGTGACGCTGTAGTACGTTTGGTACCCCGGCCGGCGGGTCAACGGGGTTTCCTGGCGTGGGACCTCCAGGAGATGGCATGGCGGCTAGGAAAAGTTCGGAGCGCCTCAGGCAACGCTGAGCGCTGCCTGAGCGTTTCCTAATCGTTACTTCTTTTACTGGGATCGCGGTAACGCCTCTCGACGTACCTGCGTCTAGGTGGCGGGACCGGGAATGGTGGATATGAGCACGCCGACCGGCGGCATGACGGGGAGATCATGCGCACAATCAGGGCGCCGCAGGTGTAGCGCCCGGAGGGAGTTGCATGAGCGTTCAGGGGATTGTGCCGGTAGTACCAGCGCAAGGCCGTGGATTCCGGGCGTATACGGCTAAACATCTCGACCAGCTGACTGCTAGGGCGGGCCTCGGCGATGCCGAGCGGCTTGCCGTCCGGGCGGTGGCGACGGTCTTGCCCTTTCGCACGAACGACTATGTGCTTGAGACACTGATCGACTGGTCGGCTGCTCCGGATGACCCAATCTACCGGCTCGTCTTCCCGCAGGCGGACATGCTGCCACCCGCGGATGTCGCACCCATCGCGGCTCTGCTGGACAGCGGCGCGCCGGAACGCGAGATCCAGGCCGCCGCGCACAGCGTCCGGATGCGGCTCAATCCGCATCCCGCCGGTCAGCTGGCCCTGAACGTACCGGCTTTCTCGGACGAGCCACTGCCGGGCGTGCAGCACAAATATCCCGAGACCGTCCTAGTCTTCCCCAAACAGGGTCAGACGTGTCACGCCTACTGTATGTACTGCTTCCGCTGGGCCCAGTTCGTCGGCGAGCCGGACCTCAAGATGGCGACTGACGACATGTCACGGGTGACGTCCTATCTGCGCTCTCACCGCGAGGTCACGAGCGTCCTCTTGACCGGCGGCGACCCGATGATCATGGGATCTGCCGTTCTGCGCCGCTACGTCGAGCCGCTGCTGGATCCGACCCTTGAGCACATCGAGTCGATCCGGATAGGCACCAAGTCGCTGGCTTACTGGCCGCAGCGCTTCCTGACCGACCCCGACGCCGACGACACCCTGCGATTGTTCGAAGAGGTCGGCGCCGCCGGCAAGACGCTGGCGCTGATGGCGCACTTCACACACCTAAGAGAGCTCGAGCCGACTCCTGTGTCGCGGGCGATCAACCGGATCCGGAGCACGGGCGCGGTCATTCGGACCCAGGCGCCGCTCATCCGGACCATCAACGACGACCCGGCCTGCTGGTCGCAGATGTGGCGGAGCCAGCTCAGGATGGGCCTCGTGCCTTACTACATGTTCGTGGAGCGCGATACGGGCCCGCAGGGCTACTTCGCGGTGCCGCTTGCCCGCGCCGCGGAGATCTTCCGCGACGCCTACGCCAGCGTCTCCGGGCTGTGCCGGACGGTGCGCGGGCCGTCGATGTCCGCAACTCCGGGCAAGGTGTGCGTGGACGGCGTCGCCGAGGTCGCGGGCCAGCGCGTCTTCGTCTTGCACATGATCCAGGCCCGCGATCCGTCGCTGGTGGGCCGGCCTATCTTCGCTCACTATGACCCGGACGCGGTCTGGCTCACTGACCTGCGCCCGGCGTTCGCGGACAGGTTCCCATTCGAGTCAGCGTCGGCCGCTGCGGGCGAAGACTGGGGTGCCGAGCTGCTAGCCCCGGCTGGCTGACGCCGCCAGCCTGGCGTCGGGCCTTAGCTATCCCGCGCCCGCGGCGGTGGGCTCGCTGATCTCCGCGGTCGCGTCACCCCGAGTCGCAGTCGGCTGCCGTTTGATGAACACGCAGCTCACGGCGCCGGCGACGAGGAACACGATCGGGACCAGCATCGTCGGCCGCATCGCGATCACGAACCCGTGCGTGAAGATCTCGCCGGCGAGCCCGGTGGTCTGCCGACCCGACCCGACTTCCAGGCCGCCTTTGGCGGCCGACTGGAAGCCCGCCACGAGCTTGTCCCTAGCCTGTGGCGGCAGACCGGCGGAGCGAAGCCGCGCCTGGCTGGTGAGCCCAGCGATGAGGCGGTTCTGGAGCAGGGCGCCGACGCCGGCAGTGCCGATCACGGTCCCGACCTGTCGGGTTGTGTTGAAGACCCCGGATGCAGCCCCGGCCATCATCGGGTTCACGTTGCGCAGTGCCACGGTGATCATCGGCGCGAACGTGCAGCCGATGCCGACGCCGGCGACGACCTGCGGCAGCAGGAAGTTATACCAGGCGGAGGTCGTCTGGGCGATCAGCGCGATGGAACCCATGCCGCCCGCGAACAAGAGCAGACCCGCTATCAGGATGTACTTCCCGCCGATCCGGTCGGACATCCGGCCGGCCACCGGCGCCACGAACATCGACACCAGGGAAGCTGGCGCCATCGTCAGGCCCGCCTTAAGGGCGGAGAAGCCAAGCACCGACTGCAGGTAGATCGAGAACGGCAGGAAGATGCCGAGCATGCCGATCGCGATGAAGGCCGTGACCACGTTCATCAGGGCGTAGTTCCGGTCCTTGAACAAGACGAACGGAACGAGCGGCTCGTGGTCCTGGCGCCGCGCCTGGAGCCACAGGAACAACGCGAGCAGCACGAGGCCGACGGCAAACAGCAGCGGGATCGAAATGAACGAGGTGATCGTGCTCCAGTTGTACTTCTGACCCTCGACAAGCGCGTAGCAGATCGCCAGCAGGGCGAGCGTCGCCAGCGCGACGCCGGCAACGTCGAAACTGTGCTTGCGGTCCGTGCGAAGGTCCGGGATGAAGAACACGGTCAGCACTAGGACGAGTACGCCGATTGGCAGGTTGATGAAGAAGATGTACCGCCAGTCGAAGGCCGTGACCAGCAGGCCGCCGAGCGTCGGGCCAGCGATCGTGGCGACGCCAGCGACCGCGCCCCAGACGCCGAAGGCCGCGCCCCGCCTCTCGGCCGGGAACACCATCGTCAAGATAGCCAGTGTCTGCGGCATCAACAGCGCCGCGCCGAGGCCCTGCACTGCGCGGAAACCGATGAGCATTCCTGGCGACAACGCCAGCCCGCAGGCAGCCGAGGCCAGCGTGAAGACCGCGACCCCGACGAAGAACACTCGGCGCTGCCCGAGCAGGTCGCCAAGCCGGCCCGCGGTGATGAGCAGAACTGCCAGCACGAGCGCGTAGGCGTTGATCACCCACAAGATGTCGTCGAGAGACGCGTGCAGCTTCGAGATCATGTTGGGGATCGCGATGTTGACGATCGTCAAGTCCAGCAGGGTCATAAAGAACCCGAGCGAGACGACCATCAGGATGACCCACGGGTTACCGTGACTGAAGCCGCCACGGTTGCTGCCACCACGGTTGCTGCCACCAGGGGGCGCCGACGGTGTCACTGCTGCCACTGCTGTCCTCCATAGCCTGCGCTGTGCGCACCACGCTACGGCAATGGTCAGACATCGCGCTTCTGGCATTTCGCCAGCGCTCGTAAGGCCGGTCGATAGCCGAACCCCGTTCGGTGGAGCCGCGCCAGGCGAAGTATGCTCCGGCCATGAAAATCAACGGAACCGCCGCAATCGTGTCTGGAGGCGCGAGCGGCCTCGGCGAGGCGACCGTCCGCGAGCTCGCCTCGGCAGGCAGCAGGGTCGTAGTCGCCGACTTGAACGAAGAGCGCGGCAAGGCGCTAGCCGACGAGGTCGGCGGCTTGTTCGCGAGGACCGATGTAAGCGACGCTGACTCGGTGCGTGCGGCCGTGCAACTGGCTGCCTCTGCCGGCGCCCCGCTCCGGTTCGTGGTGAGCTGTGCCGGCATCGGCTGGGCGCAGCGGACAGTGGGCCGGGACGGCGAACCGCATGACCGGGCCGCGTTCGGCAAGGTCATCGACGTCAATCTCATCGGCACTTTCAACCTGATGAGCATCGGGGCCGCAGCCGTGGCCAAGACAGAAGCCGCCGACGACGATGGCGCCCGCGGCGTGGTGATCAATACCGCTTCGATCGCCGGCCTGGAGGGGCAGACAGGTCAGCTCGCGTACTCGGCATCCAAGGGCGGCATCATCGGCATGACCGTGCCCGCCGCTCGGGATCTGTCGGCCATCGGCGTCCGGGTCAACACGATCTGCCCCGGCATCATCGACACGCCGATCTACGGCAGCGGCCCTGCCAGCGAGGAATTCAAGGCCAAGCTCGCCCTTCCGGTGGTTTTCCCCAAGCGCATGGGCACCGCCGCGGAGTTCGCGCACCTGGTGCGCAGCCTGATCGAGAACAACTACATGAACGCCGAGGTCATCCGGTTCGACGGCGGCATCCGCTTCCAGCCTAAGTAAGCACCGCGGCGAGTCCGCCGCCAGGCGGCGGCACCGGACGTGAAGGGAAATCGATGCCCGAGGTAGTCCTGACCGAGGTCAGCGACGGCGTTGCCGTCATCACCATCAACCGGCCAGAAGCCAGGAACGCTGTCAACGGCGACGTGGCTCGTGGCATTGCGTCCGCGGTTGACGAGTTCGACAACCGCAAGGACGTCCACGTCCTTGTGCTGACCGGAGCTGGCGGCACGTTCAGCGCGGGCATGGACCTGAAGGGGTTCCTGTCCGGCGACTCGCCGAGCTTCGCCGATCGCGGCTTCGGCGGCATCGTGGAGCGGCCGCCGGCCAAGCCCATCATCGCTGCGGTCGAGGGCTACGCGCTGGCCGGCGGCTTCGAGCTCGTTCTGGCGTGCGACCTCGTGGTGGCCAGCGAGACGGCGAAGTTCGGCCTGCCCGAGGTCAGGCGCAGCCTGGTGGCCGGCGCCGGCGGTCTGCTGCGGCTCCCCAAGCGGATCCCGTACCACCTTGCAATGGAGATCGCGCTGACCGGCGAGCATTTCCCGGCTGCGAGGCTGCATCAGGCCGGCCTGGTCAACCAGATCGTCGCGACGGGCGAGGCGCTCTCCGGCGCCAGAGACCTCGCGGCCAGGATCGCGCTCGGCGGCCCGCTGGCGCTGACGGCGACCAAGCGAGTCATCGTCGAGTCGGCCGACTGGGACGCTGCCGAGGCATTCCGGCGCCAGGGCGAGATCATCGCCCCGGTGTTCACGTCGGCTGATGCCAGGGAAGGTGCGATGGCGTTTGCTGAGAAGCGCCAGCCGCAATGGCGAGGCGAGTAATCGGCTGACCGGCATCGGCCTGTTATCGGTCGGCGACGGCGGTCAGATAGGCGATGCCCCGCAGCTGCCGGGGGAAGCAGCGGCGAGGCATCGCCAGCTTGGTGCGCGGCGGGATCTGCGCGGGGGGAGGTGTTCCTGGGCTGGCTAGCTGGACGCTGGTGCTAGCGCGCGCCGCGGCGCGTGGTCGGCTAGGCGCTCCCTGAGCTTGGCCCGGCCTCGGTGCAGTCGCGACATCACCGTGCCGATCGGGGTGCCCATCATCTCGGCGATCTCGCGGTACGGGTAGCCCTCGATGTCGGCGAGGTAGATGGCGACCCTGAACTCTTCGGGTAGCTCGCGCAGGGCCCCGAGGATCTCCGAATCGGCTAGCCGCTCGAGCGCCTCGGTCTCGGCCGACCTGGCGGGCGGCATCAGCGGATCGCTACCGGTCTGCCAGTCTTCGGAGAAGTCAAAGCCAAGGTCCTGAACCGGCTCGCGGCGCTTCTTCCGGTAGCTGTTGATGAACGTGTTCGACAGGATCCTGTGCAGCCAGGCCCGCAGGTTAGTACCGGGCCTGAACTGGTGAAACGCGGCGTAGGCCTTGGCGAACGTCTCCTGGAGCAAGTCCTCGGCGTCGCTGGGATTCCGCGTCATGCGCAGTGCGGCCGGGTATAGCTGCCCGACAAACGGGATTACGTCCTGCTCGAATCGCTCGTCGCGGTCGGGCATCAGAACATCGGCCTGCGCCGCGTCGGGCGCTGGCGTCGCTGGCACGGGCGCGGCGCGATTCGGCTCAAATTGCCTCACGTCAACGTCAAGCTGGCTCACTGTCTGCTCCGCTCGCTCGGGGGGACTGGCAGTGCTATGACGCAACTGGGCGGTAACCCGATGCGTGATCTGAGTAACAGAGCGACTACGAAAGGTTACATTCGCGAATCAGCCGTGACCTAACGGACGGTCAGATCCAGCGGTGGAACCACATTCTGGAGTACCAGGAGGCGTACGGGATGACCTCGGCAGTGAGCACGGGATAGAGGTAGGCAAAGTTCCCTAGGACGACGAGGAGGTAGCCCCCGGCCGCGACTGCGCCGATACCTCGCCTGCCTGGCGCAGCCCTGGCGGGACCGATAATCAGTCCAAGGCACAGCACAATGGCGATGATCATGAAGGGTTCGAAGGAAACGGCGTAGTAGTAGAACTCGGTGCGATTGTCGTGCCAGGCGTACCAGATCCAGGGCAGCCACCCGGCTAGCACGCCGAGCAGGATCGCGCCTGCCCGCCAGTCCCGGCGTGAGCTGCGGCTGAAGACCAGATCACCGACGAAACCCGTCAGCCACCAGCCGAGGCAGAACAGCAGAGCGAGCGTGCCGCCCCACCAGATTAGGGGGGTACCGATAGCGAGCACTTCTCGGACATTTCCGTTGCTGACCCCGCATTTAGGGAGGGAACTGCCCGCACACCAGTAGAACGAGATGGGCCGGGCCAGGATTGTCCAGCCGACCGGATTGGACTTGTAGGACTGGAAGCTCGACAGCCCGACGCCGAACTGGAGCATCCAGTGGTTGTACTGGTACCAGGAGTCGATGGTGGACCAGATGGGCGTGTGGTTGCCGTTCGCCGCCGCCCAGTTCCGGTCGTATCCGTCATTGGTCGCGAACCAGCCTGTCCACGAGGCCACGTAGACCACCAGCGGCGCCAGGCCGAACCACACAGGGAGCCACTTGCCCTCGCTGCGCAGGCCACCGCTGAGCCAGTGGGTGTACCCGGCTGCACGTCTGGCGCCGAAGTCCCAGGCGATCGCGAGGCACGCGAAGCCCACCAGGTAGTAGAGCCCGTTCCACTTGCTCGCGATAGCGGCCCCAATGCAGAGGCCCGCGGCGACGCGCAGCCACCGGATCCCCAGCTTCGGCCCGGTCACGTCATCCGAGCTCGCTCCGGCCGCAGCGGCCGCGAGCCTGGCGACCATCCGATCGCGGTCGATGACCAGCAGCCCGAAGGCCGCGAGCACCCAGAACATCAGGAAGATGTCGAGGATGGCAGTTCGACTCAAGACCAGCTCAAGGCCGTCGAGCGCGAGCAGCAGCCCGGCGACGCAACCGAGCATCGTCGACCGCGTCATCCGCCGGGTGATCCGGGCCAGCAGCAGGATGGAGACCGTGCCGATGAGCGCGGCCGAGAATCGCCAGCCGAACGGCGTCAGCCCGAACATCCACTGACCTACCGTCATCATCATCTTGCCGAGCGCCGGATGCGCCACCACCTCGCCGAGCAGGCACGGTGCCCGGTGCGGAGCACACGCACCCGGGGTCACGCCCTGCAGGAAGATGTTGGGGTTGCCCTCGACGAGGAGCTTGTTCACGTTGCTGACGTGCTGAAGCTCGACGCCGTGACGAAGGATCGAGTTGGCGTCCGGGACGTAGTACGTCTCGTCGAAGACGACCGCCTTGGGCTGGCTGAGCCGGTAGAAGCGGAGGAAGCCGCCGAAGATCATGATGAGCACTGGTCCGGCCCAGCCCCAGAACGGGCTGCCCAGCGCGAGCGCGCTGCTGCGGCGGCTGGCTCTGGCTGGCAGCGAGCCTTCGTCGGCACCGACGGCGGGCACCGTCTGGTAGGCGTTCATCGACAGCCATGTTAGGGGCCCGACCGGCTACCCTGGGCCGGACATGGCACAGAGTAGCGACGCAGCAACCGCGCCCGCCGCTGAAGCGACTGAGCCGACAAACGCTGGGACGCGCGGCCGGAGACAGCCGGAGACGCGCCAGGGCGGGGGGACGCTCACGGTCGCGGCCGCGCCGATCGGGCAGCCCGCCGACGCGTCCGGACGGCTCGCCGAAGCCCTGGCCACCGCGCCGGTAATCGCGGCGGAAGATACGCGGCGACTACGCAGGCTCGCGGCGGCGCTGGGAGTCCGGCTGGCTGGGCGGGTGGTGTCGTATTACGACGGCGTCGAGGCGCGGCGGGTACCGGCGTTGCTGGCCGAGCTCATCGCCGGACAGGACGTCCTGCTGGTGACCGACGCCGGCATGCCGGGCGTGAGCGACCCCGGGTACCGGATTATCGCCGCCGCCGCTGAGGCCGGGATCCGCGTGACGGTACTGCCTGGGCCATCGGCTGTCACCACCGCGCTCGTGATCTCCGCGCTGCCGTCTGACAGGTTCGTCTTCGAGGGCTTCCCGCCCCGGCGCGCTGGCGAGCGCGCCCGGCGCTTCGCCGAACTGGCCAACGAGCGGCGGACCATTGTGTTCTTCGAGTCGCCACGGCGCCTCGCAGCGACGCTGGCCGAGCTGGCTGCGGCGTTCGGGGCCGACCGCCGGGTGGCGGTCTGCCGCGAGCTGACCAAGACCCATGAAGAGGTGATCCGGGGCACGCTTGGCAGCCTGGCGGCGGACCTGGCGGGCGGCGTACTCGGCGAGGTCACCCTGGTCATCGGTGGTGCGCAGCCGACGGCCGCGACCGTAAGTCCCGGACAGGCCGCGGCGGCGGTAGCCGAGCGTGAGGGGCGCGGCCAGCCGCGCAAGGAAGCCATCGTAGCGGTGGGCCGCGAGCTCGGCGTGCCTAGGCGCGAGGTCTATGACGCCGTCGTCGCGAGCGCGCGACCGCCCCGGAGGCAGCCGGACTGAGCTTCGCCGTGCGCGACGGCGGCCGACCCTGCGGGCCGTCCTCCCCTGGGGTGAGCCGTCCTCCCCTAGGCTGAGAGGTATGACGAGCCGTCACATTCTCGCTGCACCAGCATGGCCGTACGCCAATGGTCCCCGTCACATCGGCCACGTGTCCGGCTTCGGCCTGCCCTGCGACATGTTCGCCCGGTATCAACGGATGTCGGGGAACCACGTGCTGATGGTGAGCGGCACTGACGAGCACGGGACGCCGATTCAGGTCCAGGCGGACGCCGAAGGCGTCACGGCGCGCGAGCTCGCGGACCGGTACAACCGGGTGATCGTCGATGACCTGGCCGGGCTGGATATGTCCTATGACCTGTTCACCCGGACAACCACGCTGAACCACTACTCCGTCGTGCAGGAGATGTTCCGCGGGCTGTACGAGAACGGCTATATCTTCCCGCGCAAGTCGCTCGGTGCGGTCTCGCCGTCTACCGGCCGGACGCTGCCTGACCGCTACATCGAGGGCACGTGCCCGATCTGCGGCTATGACAGCGCGCGCGGCGACCAGTGCGACAACTGCGGCAACCAGCTCGACCCCGCGGACCTAATCAACCCGCGCTCGAAGATCAACGGCGAGACGCCAGTCTTCGTGGAGACCGAGCAGTTCTTCCTCGACCTGCCAGCCTTCGCGGACGTGCTCGGCAGCTGGCTGCAGAGCAAGAGCGGCCAGTGGCGGCCGAACGTACTCAAGTTCTCCCTCAACCTGCTCGGCGAGCTGCAACCCCGCGCTATCACCAGGGATCTGGACTGGGGCGTGCCGATTCCGCTCGATGGCTGGCGGGACCTGAAGGACAAGCGGATCTATGTGTGGTTCGACGCTGTCGTCGGCTATCTGTCAGCGTCCATTGAGTGGGCGCGCCGCTCCGGCGACCCGGACGCGTGGCGAGCCTGGTGGCAGGCGCCGGATGCCGACTCCTACTACTTCATGGGCAAGGACAACATCGTCTTCCACGCCGAGATCTGGCCGGCCATGCTGCTCGGCTACAACGGGAAGGGTGGCAAAGGCGGCACGCCCGGCCGGCTCGGCGCGCTCAACTTGCCATCGGAGGTCGTGTCCAGCGAATTCCTCACGATGGAAGGCAGGAAGTTCTCCTCATCGCGCTCCGTCGTCATCTACGTCCGGGACTTCCTGGCTCGCTACGACGTGGACGCCCTGCGCTACTACGTCGCGGTGGCCGGACCGGAGAACCAGGACACGGACTTCACGTGGAGCGAGTTCGTCCGGCGTACCAACGACGAGCTCGTGGCCAACTGGGGCAACTTGGTGAACCGCTCGATTTCGTTCGCTGCCCGCAACATCGGCGAGATCCCGGCAGCCGGCGAGCTGACGGACGCGGACCATGCCGTGCTTGACCGCTCCAGGGCAGCCTTCGAGACCGTGGGCGCCGCGCTGGCACGCAGCCGGTTCAAGGCGGCGAGCACCGAGGCGATGCGCACCCTGGCCGAGGCGAACAAGTATCTGTCCGACCAGGCGCCGTGGAAACTGCGCGAGTCCGAGCCAGAGCGGATGCGCACGATCTGCCACGTCGCCCTGCAGCTGGTCGACGACGGCAAGACCCTGCTTACGCCGTTCCTGCCGCGCTCGTCGCAGCAGGTATTCGAGATGCTCGGCGGCATCGGACATTGGTCGGGCATGCCGCGGATCGACGAGGTCAGCGAGGACGACGGCCCGCCCTACCCGGTGATCACCGGGGAGTACGCGACCGCGGCGCGATGGGCCTCCGCGCCGATCAGGCCTGGCATTCCGCTCAGCACGCCAACGCCGCTGTTCGCCAAGCTGGACCCCTCGGTCGTCGACGAGGAACTGGCCAGGCTGGAGCGCAGGTGACCGATCGCCCGGTCCCGGCCGACGGCTTCGGACCAGGGCGCGGCATCGGGCGGCCGCAGGCGCCGGCTCCTGATCCGCTGCCGGGCGCCGCCTTCGACAGCCACTGCCATCTCGACATGATCGACATGACCGTTGCTGACACGCTCGCGCAGGCTGCTGCGGCCGGGATCACGCGAGTCATTACAGTCGGCTGCGATACCGCGTCCGCGTGCTGGGCGGCGAACTGCGCGGCCACGTTCCCATCTGTATATGCAGCGGTTGCCATCCACCCGAACGAGACAGCGACGGCGGCCGCCTCGCCTGGCGGTCGGGAGTCCGTACTGGCCGAGATCGCGAGGCTCGCCGCTTTGCCGCAGGTCCGGGCCGTCGGCGAGACCGGGCTTGACTACTACCGCGAAAGCGCGGCGCCAGACGTGCAGCGCGACTGGTTCCGTGCTCACATCGACATCGCAAAACAAGCGGGCAAGCCGCTGATGATCCACGACAGAGATGCGCACTCGGACGTGCTGTCGATCCTGGCTGCCGATGGGCCGCCCGATCAGGTCATCTTTCACTGCTACTCCGGCGACGCCGAACTCGCGCAGCGGTGCGCGGACGCTGGCTATGTCCTCAGCTTTGCGGGGACAGTGACCTTCGCGAACGCCACGGCGCTGCGCGAGGCGGCGGCCGTCACGCCGGCCGAGCTGATCCTGGCCGAGACTGACGCCCCGTTCCTGACGCCGTCGCCCAACCGGGGCAGATCGAACGCGCCCGCGCAGGTGGCACACACGGTGCGCGCACTCGCGGCCGTTAAGCAGATGGACGTGGCCAAGCTGTGCGGGGTCATTGAGGCGACGGGGGAGCGCCTGTTCGGGCCGTGGCTGGCGTAGCGCCGGTGCCGCCGGGGCCTGCGCTGCCGGCGGCGGAGCTGCTGGGACCCACCGAGATCAGGGCACTAGCCGCGCGACTCGGCATCCAGCCGTCGAAGCGCCTTGGCCAGAACTTCGTCGTCGACGGCGGAACGGTCAGCCGGATCGCGGGCATGGCCAGGCTGCGCGGCGACGACACGGTCCTGGAAGTCGGGCCGGGGTTCGGCTCGCTCACGCTGCCCCTGCTGGCCGCGGCGCGCCAGGTCGTCGCCGTGGAAGTAGACCGGGTCCTGGCCGCGGAACTACCGGCGACCATCGCAGCCAGGGCGCCGCAGCTGGCCAACCGGCTGCTCGTGGTCACGGCCGATGCGGCCCGGGTGACGGATCTGCCCGGTGATCCGCCGACGGTCCTGGTGGCCAACCTGCCGTACAACGTCTCGGTGCCTGTCGTACTGCATCTGCTGGCGACGGTTCGGTCGCTGCGGGGCGGCGTGGTGATGGTTCAGGCCGAGGTGGCCGACCGGATGTGCGCGCCGCCAGGCAGTCGCACCTACGGGATCCCATCGGCCAAGCTGGCCTGGTTCGCTACCGCGCGGCGGGCGGGATCAGTCGGCCGCGCGGTGTTCTGGCCGGTGCCGCGCGTGGACTCGGGCCTCGTGGAGATCGCCCGGCTGGCGCCTGATGAGGCCGCGCGGGTCAGGGGGACAGCCGGGCGGACGGAGACGTTCGCGGTCATCGACGCTGCCTTCTCGCAGCGGCGTAAGACGCTCCGGTCGGCGCTCGCCGCCTGGGCGGGCTCACCCGCCGCAGCGGAGACCGCGCTGCGAGCTGCAGGTGTCGATCCGGCGCTGCGGGGCGAGGCTCTGGGCATCGCCGACTTTGCGCGGATCGCGGCGGCGGCGTCTCCTGTGGCCGGGTCGGCTCCGGATACGATCGGCAGATCGTGATCTCAGCAATCAGGCCGGCGGCCGCAGTGACCGTGCGTGTACCGGCGAAGGTCAACCTCCAGCTCGCCGTGGGACCGCCGCGCGCCGATGGTTATCACCCCCTGGTCACCGTCTTCCACGCGGTGTCGCTGTTCGACGAGGTCACCGTCGCGCCCGCGGACAAGACCACGATCACAGTCACCGGCGAGGACGCCGCCCAGGTCCCCGCCGACAGATCGAATCTGGCGTGGCGGGCCGCCAGCGCCCTGGCAAAGGCAACTGGGCAGCGGGGTGCCGCCGTCGGGATCGAGATACGCAAGCGCATCCCGGTAGCGGCTGGGCTCGCAGGCGGAAGCGCGGACGCCGCGGCGACGCTCGTGGCCTGCAACGAGCTCTGGCAGACGGGCCTGTCGTCGCGTGGGCTAGCCGAGCTCGCCGCAACACTCGGCAGCGACGTTCCGTTTGCCCTTGTCGGCGGCACTGCCGTCGGGCGTGGTCGGGGTGAGCAGCTGACGCCTGCGCTCGCTGCTGGCACCTATCACTGGGCGCTGGCGTTCGGCCACGAGGGGCTGTCGACGGCGCAGGTCTACGCGACCTGCGATCGGCTCCGCGCCGCTCGAGTGGCCGCCGGTGATCAGCCCGAGCCCGGCGAACCCGAGCTCAGCCATCCGCTAATGACTGCTCTGCGTTCTGGCGATCCGGAGCAGGTCGGGCCGCTGCTGACCAACGATCTCCAGCCGGCCGCACTATCCCTCCAGCCAGCACTCCGGCGCACGCTGACTGCGGGCCGTGAGCATGGTGCACTCGGCGGGATCGTGTCGGGATCAGGGCCGACGTGCGCGTTCCTGGCTCGAGATGCTGCCCGCGCCCGTGACCTGGCGGTCGCTCTTACCGGATCGGGCGTGTGCCGCACCGTCGCCAGGGCGAGCGGCCCTGCGCCCGGCGCCGTCGTTGTACGTGATCGGGATCGGGACCAGAACCGGGATCGGGACCGGGATCGGGACGGGGACGGGGACCGGGACCGTCAGCCGACATGAACCTGGTGAACCTGGAGCAGGCCGCGAAGGCCTACCACGATCGGGTGCTGCTCGACGGTGTCTCGCTCGGCGTCACCGCCGGGCAGCGCATCGGCGTCGTCGGCCGGAACGGCGCCGGTAAGACGACACTGCTGGCGGCCCTCGCTGGCACTGCCAACCTGGACTCTGGCCGGACGACGTGGGCCCGCCACGTCACCGTCGGCTACTTGCCGCAGTCGGAGCAGCTGACCGGCACCGTCGAGAGCCTGGTCTTCGGCGGGATCGCTGAGCACGAGTGGGCCGCCGATCCGCGCAGCCGATCCGTCGTCGAGGCGCTCCTTGGCGGTGTCGACATTCACGCGGACGTCAGCCGGCTGTCAGGAGGCGAGCGCCGTCGTACCGCTCTGGCGGCGCTGTTGCGCGGCAGCTACAGCCTGCTCCTGCTGGACGAGCCGACGAACCACCTGGACATTGAGGCGATTACGTGGCTGGCCGGGTACCTGCGGCAGTACGCGCCAAGCTACGTCGTCGTGACGCACGACCGGTGGTTCCTGGACGCCGTCACGGAGCAGACCTGGGAGGTCGCGGGCGGCCAGGTCCACGCTTACGAGGGCGGCTACTCCGCCTACGTGCTGGCCAGAGCTGAGCGCGCGCGCCTTGCCGCGACCATCGACCAGCGGCGGCGCAACCTGCTGCGCAAAGAACTCGCATGGCTGCGGCGGGGACCGCCGGCCAGGACGAGCAAACCCAAGTTCCGGATCGAGGCGGCCAGCGCGCTGATCGAGGACGAGCCGCCAGCGCGGGACAATGTGGAGCTGGCGCGGCTGGCTGCGACCCGGCTCGGCAAAACGGTCGTCGATCTCGAGGACGTATCGGCGGCAGCGGGCGGCAGGACACTGCTCGATCACGTCACCTGGCAGCTCGGCCCCGGTGACCGCGTTGGCATCGTCGGAGTCAACGGCACGGGCAAGACCACCCTGCTGCGCCTGCTCGCCGGCACGCTGCCGGTGCCGTCTGATGGCGACGTCACCACGACGGGTCAGGTGGTGACCGGGACCACGGTTCAGCTCGGCTACCTCACTCAGGAGCCAGCCGCCGTGGACCCGGATCTGCGGGTGCTGGAGGCTGCGGAGCAGATGCGCGGTTCTGCCGTAGTCGGCAAGCGTGAGCTGTCGGTCAGCCAGCTACTCGAACGCCTTGGGCTGAGCGGCGACCGCCAGTGGGCCCGCATCGCCGACTTGTCGGGGGGCGAGCGCAGGCGGCTCCAGCTGCTGCTCATGCTGCTGGCCGAGCCGAACGTGCTGCTGCTCGACGAGCCGACCAATGACCTGGACATCGAGACGCTGACCGAGCTCGAGGACCTGATGGACGGCTGGCCGGGGTCAGTCGTCGTGGTCAGCCACGACAGGTACTTCCTGGAGCGGGTAACCGACCACGTTCTGGGCTTGATCGACGGTCAGCTCGCATACCTGCCGGGCGGTGTGGATGAGTACCTCAGCCGGCGGGAGCTCGAGACGAGCCGGGCCAGTACGAGCCGAGCCGGTACGAGCGGGGCCGGTGCGAGCGGAGCCAGTACGCCCGGCGCCAGGGCCGGCGCCGGGGCCGGGGCTGGGACCGGGGGCCCGGCGGCGCCGGGAGCGACAGCGGCGGAGCAGCGCGCCGGGCAGAAGGAGCTCGTCAGGCTCGAGCGACAGATCGGCCGCCTGACTGATACGGAGACGCGCCTCGCGACGGAACTCGCCGAGAACGCGAGCGATTACGCCAAGCTCGTCGAGCTCGGCGCGGAGCTGCGAAGCGTCCAGGCCGAACGGGTGAGTCTGGAAGAGCGCTGGCTCGAGGTCGCCGAGGAGATCGCCTAAGCCGCACCTCGACTGACGGCTCGCCCCTAGTCGCTGCCGGCGTTCTTGGGCTCCCCCTCGTACCCGGCGCCCGCGTATCCCGCTGCATCAAACGGCGTGAGCAAGACGCGCAGCAACCCGGCCAGCTCGTGCTGCTGACCGGCGTCCAGTCCGGTCAGGATCGCCCGCTCACGCGTCAGCAGGTCCGACATGGCGGCATCGACCGTGCGTCGGCCCTGGGCGGTGAGCTGGACCAGGACACCACGCTTGTCCTGCGGGTCGCGGCTACGGCTGACCAGGCCGGCGGCCGCAAGCCTGTCGATTCGATTGGTCATCGTGCCGGACGTGACGAGGGTCGCCCGCAGGAGCGCACCGGGGCTGAGCTGGTATGGCGGTCCGGCCCGGCGCAACGCAGACAGCACGTCGAACTCCCAGGTCTCGAGGCCGTGCGCGGTGAATGCGGCTCGTCGCACCAGGTCCAGGTGCCTGGCCAGTCGAGTCACCCGGCTGAGAACATGGAGAGGCGCGACATCCAGGTCAGGCCGTTCGGATCGCCAGCGCGCGACGATCTCGTCGACCTCGTCCCGGTCTGACCGGGGCGCGGGTGACATGAACGCAGCATATCTCTTGACATCGAGACTTCGAGCGGGGTACACAGGAGCAGAGATATCTTGATGTCGAGAGAAGTGAGTCAAGCGCTATGTGGGATCCGGCCCAGTACCTGAGCTTCGCTGACGAGCGCTCACGCCCGTTCTTCGATCTGGCGGGACGGATTGCCGCAACGTCGCCACGATCCGTCGTCGACCTCGGGTGTGGCCCCGGCCAGCTCACCGCTTCGCTGGCGGCCCGGTGGCCTGACGCTGACGTACTGGGGATCGACTCGTCGGCGGACATGATCGCGGCAGCGCAGCGCTTCGGCGACGGCGACGCGTGGCGCGGCGGGACACTGAGCTTCCGCGTGGAGGACGTGCGCGACTGGAAGCCTGACGCACCCGTCGACATAGTCATCTCGAACGCTGTGCTCCAGTGGGTGCCTAACCATCTGGAATCGCTACCGCGCTGGGCCGAGTGGCTCGCCGACGACGGGTGGCTTGCCTTCCAGATGCCGGGTAACTTCGATCAGCCCAGCCACGCGATCTTGCGCGAGCTGGCCAGCTCCGACCGGTGGCGGCATACGCTGGCCGACGTCGAGCTCAATCGGCAGTCAGGCGACCCAGCCGTCTACCTGGACTTGCTCGCTCGGCTGGGCCTGGCCGTGGACGCCTGGGAAACCACGTACCTGCATGTACTCTCCGGCCCTGATCCGGTGACGGAATGGTACAAGGGAACGGGGTTGCGTCCGGTGCTCGCCGTCTTGGAGCCAGCGCAAGCGGCTGAGTTCGCCAGCGAATACGGCGAACGCGTCCGTGCCGCCTATCCGGCCGCGCCGTACGGCACTGTGCTGCCGTTCCGGCGCGTATTCGTGGTGGCGCACAAGGCCTGAAACGACGTGGTAGCGCGCTGGGCCGACAAGGCGCCGGCGGATTGCGTTACTTGCCCTGGCGCAGCAGCTCGGTGGCCTCGGCGGACAGCCGCGGCTTGGGGTCCAGCTCGCGCAGGCCGTTCCAGGCCAGGTTGACCAGATGCGCCGCCATCTCCTCAAGCTTCGGCTTGCGGGCATCCAGCCAGAACTGGCCAGCCGAGGCGACCATGCCGACCAGCATCTGCGCGTACACAGGCGCCAGCTTGGGGTCGTAGCCCCTGGACTTCAGCACGTCGCCGAGCATGTACTCCACCTGGCTGGCGATGTCGCTGATCAGGCTGGCGAAGGTGCCCGAGCCAGATGTCGGGTTGGAGTCCCGAACCAGGATCCGGAACCCGTCAGAGTTCTCCTGGATGTAGCGGAGGAGGTGCACCGCGGCGACTTCGAACTTCGCCATGGTGTCCTCACCTTCGAGCAGCCGGGTCGCCATGGTGAGGAACCGCTCTACCTCGCGGTCTACTACCACCGCGTAGAGGCCCTCCTTGCCGCCGAAGTGCTCGTACACGACGGGCTTAGAGACGCCGGCCTGGGCGGCGATCTCCTCGATGGAAGTGCCGTCCAGGCCGCGCTCTGCGAATAGGCGCCGGCCGATATCGAGGAGCTGCTCACGGCGCTCCTTGCCGGTCATGCGCCGACGGTTGCTCGGTGGGGACTGATGTGTCACGCCCCCATCATGGTCGGTTAGGCCCCAATGCGGGTAACTGGTTCCACGGCGACGCGCTTCGTCATGGAGCCCAGGCGGCGCGTACCGGTGCGCTTGCCGGCCAGCCTGGCCTCGTCTGGCCACCGGACGTCGTACGCCCAGCCGAGCTTCTCGGTGAACCAGATCAGCCGTGCGGCGGTGTCGATCTGGCCCCGGAGCGCGCCGTGACGGGCGCAGGTTGGATCTGAATGGTGCAGGTTGTGCCAGGACTCACCGAAGGACAAGATTGCCAGCCAGTTGACGTTGCGCGACTTGTCCCTGGCCTCGAACTCCTTCTTGCCGAAGGTGTGGCAGATCGAGTTGATTGACCACGTCACGTGGTGCAGGAAGGCCACCCGGACGAGGCTGCCCCAGAAGAATGCGGTGAGCGCACCCTGCCACGACCAGGACCACAGGCCGCCGATGAGGGCAGGCGCGAGCAGTGAGATGGCGACCAGGGCCGGGAAGCTAGCTGAGATCCTGGCGATCTTCTTGTCAGCCAGCAGGTCGGGGCAGAACTTCTCCCGCGAGGTGTGATTGCCGTCGAACATCCAGCCGATGTGGGCCCAGGCAAGGCCCTTGGTCAGCGCCTTCCAGTCATCGCCGAAGCGCCACGGCGAGTGCGGGTCACCTTCTCGGTCGCTGTACTTGTGATGGCGCCGGTGATCGGCAACCCACGTCAGCACGGGTCCCTCGATGGCCAGCGATCCGGCGAGCGCTAGGGCGATCCGCAGGCCGGTCTTGGCCTTGAACGAGCCGTGGGTGAAGTAGCGGTGAAAGCCCATGGCGATGCCAAGGCCGGAGATGTAGTAGAAGGCCACGGCGATGATCACGTCGTGCCAGCCAAGGCCCCAGCCCCAGGCCAGCGGGATCGCCGCGACGAGCGCGAGCATGGGAATCGCGACGAACAGGGCGACGAGGACCTTCTCGCCCGTGCCCCTGGGTTCGTCCTCTAGGTCGCTCAGTGGGGTCTTGGCGCGGGTGGCAACAGCCTCCGCCGCGCCGCTGCGTGTGGTGTCGATGGCAGTGCTCATGGGATTCCTCGCCTGGCACGCATGCCGGTCATTTGCAGACTGAGTGTCCCGCAGCGCCGTGGACAGGGGCACCTGCAGAATACGCTTACGTAACCGTAACCTACGTGACCGTAGGTTGCACTACTAGCGGGGAAATATTTCCTGGCTTCGACGTGAATAGGTGACGGCTAGTACTCGTCACGGTACCCGTCGTAATCCGTAGCTAACGAGGGCGACAGCGCATCCGATATTGTCAGTGACTCGCTCTAGTATTCGAATATGACTAATACACTTCGGTTCGAGCAGTTACGCACGCAGGCCATCGCCTTGCGTCGGGCGGGCAAGTCCCGCCGTGAGATCAAGCAGATACTGGGCGTTGGGAATTCGACGCTCGACAGGGCACTGCGCGGCGTGCCTCCACGGCCATGGACGCGCAGACCCAGGGCTAAGGACGACCTGCACGCGAAGGCGCGCGAGCTGCGCGCCCGCGGCTACACGTATGTCGAGATAGCCGCCGAGCTCGGGGTATCGAAGAGCTCGGTCTCGCTGTGGGCGCGTGACCTTCCCCGGGTCGGCCGTATCAGCTACGAGGAGACGCGCAAGCGCAACGCCCAAGGTGTGTCCAGCTACTGGGAAGCCGAAGGACTTCGCCGGGAAGCCAGGCGGCAAGCAGTCAGCGCAGCGGCTTCGACCGAGGTCGGCTCGCTAAGCGACCGCGAGATCATCATCGCCGGAGCGATCGCGTACTGGTGCGAAGGCAGCAAGAGCAAGCCTTACCGACGCGACGATCGCGTGACGTTCATAAACAGCGATCCTGGACTGATCCGGTTCTTCATGCGATTCCTCGTTGCAACAAGCACGCCGTTGGACCGCCTTATTTGTTGCGTCCAGATTCATGAGAACGCCGATGTCGCAGCTGCTCAGCGATTCTGGGAACGCGTCACGGGACTCGATCCAGCGCAGTTCAGGCGACCGTCAATCAAGCGCCACAATCCCAAGACCGTCAGGAAGAACACCGGCGCCGATTACCACGGATGCCTGGTGATTCACATTCTGCGAGGCGCTGACCTCTACCGGAGGATCGAGGGCTGGGCGGGAGCCACGATGGTGGGGGCTGAATAATCCGTTTTTCTAAGATTGCTCCCGCGTGAGGATTTGAACCTCAATTGTCCGGACCAAAACCGGATGTCCTGCCGAGTTAGACGACGCGGGATAGCTGGATCGTCGGACGTCAGCTTACGGGATCTGCATCTTTCAGCAGCGAGTGTCGCGCGGCGATCCGCGTGCGTCCGGCCCAGAGTCTCGCGAGCTGTCAACATGCGCGGAATCCGACAGGCGCTTCCTGGTCTGTGGCACGATCGGGGCCAAGCGCCGCACTCGGTGCGAACGGCCACCCAGCGCGGCCGAAGGTAGGTAACAGGCCGGTATCCTTCCCGTGTCGGCAAGCTTGCGCCGTGGCTGCGGACGCTCGGCAAAGGGCGCCCGGCAGACGCAAGCCGATATGGCGACAACTTCGACCGTTACCGACAACCGCAGTCCGACCGGCCTTACGCGAGACGAAGGAGCCGAGCCGAGTGACTTCAGTCCGAGTGACGTCACACGGGCCGGCCGCCGTGATCGTCCTGGCGGCCGGCGAGGGCACCCGGATGCGGACTGCTGTGCCGAAGATGCTGAACGAGGTCTGCGGTCGGCCGATGCTCGGTCATGTCATCGCCACTGCACGCGAGCTCCGGCCTGGGCGGCTCATCCTGGTCGTGAGCGACCTGGCGGGCCAGGTCGCCACCTTCGCGCGCGACTTCTCCCCGGAGGCGACCCTCGTCGTCCAGGAGCGCCGGGGATCCTGGGGCACCGGACACGCGGTACGCACCGTGATCGAGTCGCTCGGTGTCATCCACGGCACCGTGGTCGTGCTGTTCTCCGACACGCCGCTGCTGCGGACCGAGACGCTGGCCAGCCTGGTGTTCGAGCACGAGGCTGCGGGTGCTGCCGTCACTGTATTGACTTCGCAGGCGCCCGACTCCAAGGGCTATGGCCGGATCCTGCGGGACGAGGCCGGCCGCGTGACGGGCATCGTCGAGGAGTCCGACGCTACCGCTGAGCAGCGCCAGGTCACCGAGATCAGTTCGGGCATGTTCGCGTTCGACGGCGACCTGCTCGCCGACGCGATCAAGCGCGTGCCCGCGGCTCCGACCACAGGCGAGGAGTACCTGACCGAGGTCCCGGCCATCCTGCGCGCAGACGGGCACAAGGTGGGCAGCGCGTTCTGTGCGGACTTCGACGAGATCCAGGGCGTGAACACCCAGGCGCAGCTGGCCAGGGCACGCCGCATTCTCAATGAGCGACTGCTGGCGCACTGGATGGCGGCGGGCGTGACCATCGTGGACCCGTCGAGCACCTGGATTGACGTGGACGTGCAGATCGAACCTGGCGCCCGGATCTCGCAGGCTACCCAGCTCGAGGGCCGGACCACGGTGGGCGCGGGCGCCAGCATCGGCCCTGGCTGTCTGCTCCGCGACACCGAGGTAGGCGCGGGGGCGACCGTCCTGCAGGCCGTCTGCGAGGCGTCCGAGATCGAGCCGGGCGTCGTGATTGGTCCGTTTGCCCACCTGACTGCGGTCAGGCACAGCGGGGCTGCGACGGCGGACCATCAAGACAGGGAACGTGGAGCGTCGGCGCGATCGCCGTCGCAAGGCAACTCAAGCACGTGGCAATACCAGGAGCGTTGACCCAGTGACCGGCATTACCGCCACCCCAGCGCGGAAGCTGATGCTTTTCTCCGGCCGGGGCTACCCCGAGCTCGGCCAGGAGATTGCCGGCTGCCTCGGCATCGAGCCCACGCCGACAACGGCTTATGACTTCGCGAACGGCGAGATCTTCGTACGGTTCCTCGAGTCCGTGCGCGGGAGCGACGCGTTCGTGCTGCAGAGCCACACAGCCCCCATCAATCAGTGGATCATGGAACAGCTGATCATGGTGGACGCGCTGAAGCGGGCGTCGGCGAAGCGGATCACGGTGGTAGCCCCGTTTTTCGGGTACGCGCGGCAGGACAAGAAGAGCCGTGGCCGCGAGCCGATCTCGGCGCGGCTCATGGCTGACCTGTTCTCGACCGCCGGTGCCGACCGGCTCATGGCGGTGGACCTGCATACGGCCCAGATTCAGGGCTTCTTCGACGGCCCGGTCGACCACCTGTTTGCGCTGCCAATCCTCGCCAGCTACATCGAGGACAAGCTCGACGTGTCGCAGGTCACCGTTGTCGCGCCGGACGCGGGCCGGGTCCGGGTGTGTGAGCGGTGGACCGACAGGCTCGGTTGCCCGCTAGCCATCATCCACAAACGACGCGATCCGGATGTGGCGAATCAGGCCCGTGTCCTCGAGGTCGTCGGGCAGGTGGCCGGGCGGACGTGCATCGTCGTCGACGACATGATCGACACGGGCCAGACGATCGTGAAGGCGGCCGACACTCTCTTCGAGCAGGGCGCGGCGCAGGTGCTCGTGACTGCCACTCACGGCGTGCTGTCCGGGAGCGCGGTCGACATGCTCAAAAACTCGCGCGTCAGCGAAGTGGTCGTGACCAACACGCTGCCGATCAACAACGAGAAGCGGTTCGACAAGCTGACGGTCCTGTCGATCGCGCCGCTCATCGCCAGGGCTATCAATGAAGTGTTCAGCGACGGCTCGGTGACCAGCTTGTTCGACGGCCAGAGCTGAGCCGAGGGGCGCCCGCCGCCCCAAAACCAGCGCCTGTGACCCTTAAGACCGCTTGTCAAGGCGCAGTGAACCCCTTTAGGACCGGCAAGCCGGCCGCAAGGGTAGACTTCCGAAGGATTTCTGTCACCGCAAGGAGCCCTACAGTGCCCGAGGTACGTATCGACGCCGAGCCGCGCACCGAGTTCGGCAAGGGACCAGCGCGCCGGATCCGGCAGGGCGGCCGTGTCCCGGCTGTGCTCTACGGGCACCACACCGACCCCAAGCACCTCACGCTGCCTGGTCACGAGGTCCTGCTAGCCCTGCGGACCCCCAATGTCCTGATCCGCCTGGAAGGCCTGCCGGGCGGCGCACAGCTAGCGCTGCCGAAGGCGATTCAGCGCGACCCGATCAAGGGCTACGTCGAGCACGTGGACTTGCTGACCGTGCGCCGCGGCGAGAAGGTCACCGTTGACATCCCGGTGACAATCGTCGGTGAGGTTGCCGCTGACGGCCTCCTCGACCAGCAGCTCGTGCAGATCTCGGTCGAGGCCGAGGCCACGAACATTCCGCGGGGCGTCGAGGTCGACGTTGATGGCATGGCCATTGGCGCGTCTGTGCACGCCAGCGACCTCAAGCTGCCCGCGGGTGTCACGCTCGCGGACGAGCCGGACCTGCTAGTGCTGCACGTACTGGCTGCGCCGACGGCCGAGCAGATGGAAGGCGAGCTCGCCGAGGCTCCGGCCGAGGCCGCGGCTCCGACGGCAGGTGAGCCTGGCGCGGCAGCCGCGCCTGAGGCTGGCGAGGGCGGCCAGTCCGAAGGTGCCGGGGAATCCGCCTGAGTTAGCTAGCGACGGCCCTTGGCTTGCTGGCGCAGCGGCTGGCGACGATCGCGGCATCTGTCTGTGACCGGTGGCGGCGCCTGGCGCATGCGAGCGCTCTGGCGTCGACGCGAGCAGGGCGGGAACGAGAACGATTCGGAAGTGGCTACCTCCGACCGCTGGCTGATAGCGGGCCTGGGCAACCCAGGTCCGCAGTACGCGGGCAACCGGCACAACGTCGGCTATATGGTCTGCGACGAGATAGCCGGGGAACTTGGCGTTACGTTCAAGCGCGACAGGTCCAGGGCGTTCGTCGCGAACGCATCCTTGGCGGGCGCGAGCGTGGTACTCGCGAAGCCGTTGAGCTTCATGAACGTCTCCGGCGGGCCAGTCGCGGCGCTGCGGAATTTCTACAAGATCGGCAGCGAGCGCGTCGTCGTCGTCCACGACGAGCTCGACCTGCCGTTCGGCAGCGTTCGCCTAAAACTGGGGGGCGGCGACAACGGGCACAATGGTCTGCGTTCGGTCACCGCTGCGCTCGGAAGCCGGGAGTACCACCGGATCCGGATCGGCATCGGCAGGCCGCCAGGACGCATGGATCCTGCAGATTTCGTCCTTCGCGATTTCTCGCCTGCCGAGCGCAAGGAACTGCCAGAGATTCTCGGCCGTGCCGCGGATTCGGTGCGTATCCTCATGGAACGCGGGCTGGTTATCGCTCAGAACGAGATGCACGCTCAGAACGAGATGCACGCTCAGAACGAGATGAACTAGCTGTGGCCAGGCTCCAGGTGACTGCGGATGTAGCAGTGCCCAGTGGCTTGGGCGTTTCGCCCGATCTGGCATATTATAGGGAAATCTACGGAACCGGAGCCTGCGCTGATCCGCAACGGCACTGATCATGAGCTCGCCCGCGATCTTGCCGGCTCGGCAGGTCGCCGGCTAATGGAGCTGCGAGCCGACGCGTCCCGAGCGGGCGACGACTTGCGCAAGGCCGGTGACCTTTCGGCGCATGAGTTCATCACCGGGGAGCTCGCCCGGCGGAGGCCGGACGACGCCATCCTGTCGGAGGAGGGCAAGGACGACCCGGCCCGACTGGCGGCTACGCGGGTTTGGATCGTGGATCCGCTCGACGGCACCAGGGAATTCGGTGAGGAGGGCCGAGACGACTGGGCGGTGCACGTCGCCTTGTGGGAACGCGGCGAGCTATCAGCCGGCGCCGTCGCGCTGCCGGCCCAGGGCCTCGTGCTTAGCACCGCGGACTACCTGACTAGCCCGGCCCCGACGGCCCCGTTCCCTGCCCAAATCCTGGAGACTGCCGGTACCGTGGCGCTGCCCGCCGGCCTGCGCATCCTCGTGAGCCGTTCGCGGCCGCCCGCGTTCGTCCAGGAGCTGGCCGCTGACATCGAGGCAGAGCTGGTACCGATGGGGTCGGCTGGCGCCAAGGCCGCGGCTGTCATTCGCGGCGAGTACGACGCCTATATCCACGCCGGCGGCCAGTACGAGTGGGACTCAGCCGCGCCGGTGGCTGTGGCGCACGCCGCCGGCCTGCACTCATCCCGAATCGATGGCTCCGCGCTCAAGTACAACCAGGCCAACGTGTCAGTGCCGGATATCCTGATCAGTCCAGCCTGGCTGGCGCCGGGTCTGCTGTCCGCGATCGCCCGCGCGGTGCCAGCTCAGCCAGCGTCGGCGCACCACCACCCGTCAACGCCCAGTGATCCGGAGCCTCAGCCATGACATCGCCCCGAGGTGACTACCAGCTGTCGCAGCTCGACGTGCTCGAGGCCGAGTCCATCCACATCATGCGCGAGGTCGCGGCCGAGTTCGAGCGACCAGTCCTGCTGTTCTCGGGCGGCAAGGACTCGATCGTCATGCTGGCGCTGGCCGAGCGAGCGTTCTGGCCGGCGAAGATCCCGTTCCCGGTCATGCACGTCGACACCGGGCACAACTTTGCCGAGGTGATCGACTACCGCGACCGCAGGGTCGCTGAGATCGGCGCCCGGCTGGTCGTGGCGTCGGTGCAGGAGGCCATCGACGCGGGCAAGGTGGTCGAGGAGACCGGCCGGTTTGCGAGCAGGAACCGGCTCCAGACCACCGCGTTGCTCGACGCGATCGCGGACAACAAGTTCGACGCGGTGTTCGGCGGCGCGCGCCGCGACGAGGAGAAGGCCAGGGCGAAGGAGCGCGTGTTCTCGTTCCGTGACGAGTTTGGCCAGTGGGACCCCAAGAACCAGCGGCCCGAACTGTGGAGCATTTACAACACCCGGATCCGCCGGGGCGAGCACATCAGGGTGTTCCCGCTGTCGAACTGGACCGAGCTCGACGTCTGGCATTACATCGAGCGGGAAGGCCTCGAGGTCCCGTCGATCTACTTCGCACACAGCCGTACGGTCTTTGAGCGTGATGGCATCCTGCTCGCCGATAGCGACTTCGTGACCAGAGGCGAAGACGAGCAGCTGTACGAGACGACGGTGCGCTACCGCACGGTGGGCGACATGACGTGCACAGGCGCCGTCGAGTCCACTGCCGGTACGGTCGCCGACGTGATCGCGGAGATCGCGGCCACCCGAATCACTGAGCGCGGCCAGACCCGTGCCGACGACAGGACGAGCGAGGCCGCCATGGAAGACCGCAAGCGGGAAGGGTACTTCTGATGACCGTAACCCAGCGCGGCTCGGCCGGTGACGCGGGCAGCAGCGGGCGGCACATGGACATCCTGCGCCTGGCCACCGCAGGCTCGGTGGACGACGGCAAGAGCACCCTCATCGGGCGGCTGCTCTATGACTCGAAGGCGATCTTCGAGGATCAGCTCGCGTCGGTGGAGCGGACCAGCCGAGAGCGGGGTGAGGAGTACACCAACCTCGCTCTGCTGACGGATGGCCTGCGAGCCGAGCGCGAGCAGGGCATCACGATCGACGTGGCCTACCGCTACTTCGCGACGCCCCGCCGTAAGTTCATCATCGCGGATACGCCCGGTCACATTCAGTACACGCGGAACATGGTCACTGGCGCCTCGACCGCGGACCTGGCGATCGTGCTGGTGGACGCCCGCAACGGGCTGACTGAGCAGAGCCGGCGGCATGCGTTCCTGGCCACGCTGCTCCGGGTCCCGCATCTCGTGCTCGCCGTCAACAAGATGGACCTGGTCGACTACAGCTCCGAGGTGTTCGACCAGATCGTGGAGGAGTTCACTCAGTTCGCGGTCAAGCTGGAGATCGGCGATCTGACATTCATCCCGATCTCGGCGCTGCACGGCGACAACGTGGTGCAGCGATCGGCCAACATGCCGTGGTTCGACGGCCCCTCGCTGCTGCACCACCTGGAGCATCTGCACATCGCGTCCGACCGCAACCTCATTGACGTCAGGTTCCCTGTCCAGTACGTGATCCGGCCGCACCAGGCCACCGACCCGGAGCTGCACGATTACCGCGGCTACGCCGGCCAGGTCGCTGGCGGCGTGCTGAAGCCAGGCGACGAGATCATGCACCTGCCATCGGGCCTCACCACGACCATCAGCCGGATTGACACGGCCAGGGGCCCGGTACCAGAGGCGTTCCCGCCCATGTCGGTCACCCTTCTGCTGGCCGATGACCTGGACGTCTCGCGCGGGGACATGTTCTGCCGGCCGCACAACAAGCCGTCGTCGACGCAGGACATTGAGGCAATGGTGTGCTGGATGGCCGACGCGCCGCAGCTCGCGGCCGGTGGCCGCCTGATCGTCAAGCACACCACGCGGACGGTGAAGGCGATCGTCCGCGATCTGCACTATCGGCTCGACGTCAACACCCTGCACCGCGACGAGACAGCGACCGAGCTCAGTCTGAACGAGATTGGGAGAGTAACGCTGCGGCTGACACAGCCCATCTTCTGCGACGCGTACGCACGCAACCGGCTGACCGGTAGCATGATCCTGATCAACGAGGCCACCGGCGGCACAGTCGGCGCCGCGATGATTACTGACGGCTGAGTAATCCGGGGGGATACGGCTTGAGTCTGCTTGACCATGCGACGGGTCAGTCCCGTCCGGCGGCGACGGAAACACTGCCGGTGACGGTGGTCGTCTGCGCCTACACCGAGCGCAGGTGGGACCAGACTCGGGCTGCCGCCGCCTCGGTTCTGGGCCAATCCCCCAGCCCGATGCAGATGATCTTGGTAATCGACCACAATCCTGCACTGGCCGCGCGTGCTCGCCGGGAGCTCACCGGGATCACGGTGCTCGAGAATGACGGCAAGCCGGGCCTCTCCGGCGCCCGCAATACGGGGCTAGCCGCCGCGACGCAGCCCGTAACGGCCTTTCTGGACGACGACGCAGAGGCAAGGCCGGGCTGGCTAGCCTCGCTGGTCGAGCCGTACCGCAATGTCAAGGTCGTCGCAACGGGCGGCAGCGTCCACCCCCGCTGGCCGAAAGTCAGACCACGCTGGATGCCGCCGACCTTTGACTGGGTTGTTGGGTGCAGCTATCTGGGCCTGCCGGAGACGCCCAACGCAGTTCGCAACCCGATCGGCGCGAACATGAGCGTCCGCACTGAACTTGCGCTGCAAGCCGGAGCTTTCGATGTCTCGGTGGGCCGAGTGGGTCGTCGGCCGCGGGGCTGCGAAGAGACTGAGATGGCAATCAGGCTCACCGCCAGCGTGCCAAGTTCCGTTGTCTGGTATGTCCCTGACGCTGCCGTCGACCACCATGTTGCCGACGACCGCCTTAGTTTCCGCTATTTCGTTAGCCGCTGCTGGCATGAGGGAAGGTCGAAGGCCGACGTAGTCCGCCTGGCTGGGGCTACGGCCGGCCTGCAATCCGAGCGGCGCCATACGGCTGTGGTCATCCCGAGGGCCCTCCTTCGGGACTCACTGGCGCTTGCCACAGGTGATATTGCTGCTTTGGCAAGGATCGGCGCGGTGGCTGCCGGAGTCGCCGTGACCGCCTCCGGGTATGCCGCGGGTCGCATGCGGCCGTCCCGGTAGCCGGGACCCTCTGACAGACCGATGGGTTTGACGGAATGTGCAACTGGGGGCAGCGCATGCTGGCCTAGCATCTACCATCGGTCGTGTCATGCCGAGGAGATCGGATCAGCTATTTGAGTTCAGGGGAATCAGCCGGTCTTGTCGGCGGTAATGAAGCTGGCCGGTCAGCCCCACCTGATGGGCACTTCACCCCAGGCAAGGCGGCAGGTACTGACTCACTGCGTGCCGAGCCCGCCGTCGAGATTTTCGAGTTGCGTGGATACGCCGGATTCGCTGGTTCAGGGGAACTTCCGGCTCCCCCGATCACGCTAGAATTGCCGGCTGTCGATTTCGGAATCGAGCCGCCTACTAGCCGTAGGCTCGGCAGCAAGTCGGGAAACCCGCTATATCGCACAGCCTGGGCGCTGATTGCCAACACCGGCGGCACAACGGTGCTCGGCTTCGGCTATTGGGTAGCTGTCGCCCACCTCTACGACAGGCAGACACTCGGCCGCAGCTCAGCGCTCGTGTCAGCGCTGATACTGCTGTCGACCCTCACGCAACTGAACCTGAGCAGCGCATTGCCGCGCTTCCTGCCGAACGCGGGTCGGTCCGCTGGTCGGCTGATCGCATACAGCTACGGCGTGAGCTCGCTCGTGGCTCTGCCGGTGGCTGCCGGATTCGTCTTGCTGATGCCCCGCCTGTTCGGGCAGTGGCAGTTTCTGTCTCGTTCGACGCTTCTTGAGGTTCTCTTCATTCTGGCCGCCGTGGTATGGGGCATATTCGCGCTCGAGGATGCGGCCCTTACCGGCTTGCGACGGGCAGAAGTGGTCCCGGTCGAGAATCTCGTCTACGGGGTTATGAAGCTGGTCATGGTGATTGGCGTGGCCACGCTCATGCCTGCGACCGGAATATTCGCCTCCTGGGCCATTCCCCTACTAATCATTATCCCGATAATCAACCTGCTCATATTTCGTCGATACGTGAAGTCAGGCGGCGAGGCGGTCCCTGGCTTCCGCATGCGCCAGGTCGCCCGGTTCGCATCAGTGGACTACGTGGCCGCTCTGTCCACGCAGGCGTACGCGGCTCTCCTGCCACTCATGGTCCTCTCCGTGCTTGGTCCCGCGGCGAACGGCAGCTTCTATATCGCTTGGACGATTTCTTTCGGCCTGAGCTTGGTAGCTACCAACTTCGGCATCTCGCTGATGGTCGAAGCCGCGGCGGCCCCGCACCGGCTGGCGGAATTGACCAGGGGCATCGTCGCAAGGTGCGCGTTGGTGACGGTAATTGGCGCGGCGGTACTGATCGCGGCCGCCCGCCCGATTCTGCACATCTACGGCGCTGCATATGCGGCTCATGCAGTTGGGCTCCTCGGGATCCTCGCCCTTGGCGCCGTACCAAGAGCCGCGGTCATAATCACCTGGTCTCTGGACCGCGTTGCTGGCCGGGTTGGTCGCGCGGCGTTTACACAGAGTGTGCTTGCGGTCTTGGTCCTCGCTGGGAGCCGATATCTCCTGAAGCATTTCGGAATAGACGGCATCGGGTACGCCTGGACCGCAGGCAACCTCGTGATCGCGATCGTCCGCCTGCCTACGCTCGTCAAAGCTCTGCAGCACAATAAGGCGGCTGTGGTCGCCAATGGGTCTCCAGTAGTGCGAGGGACCGTCGTGCGGTCTGCTGGATCTCATCGAAGGACTAAGAGCGGCCATCACCGGGCCGCGCGATCGACGGCAGCGGGAAACACGACTTCGCCACGGGCCGGCACTGGGTCGTAGCTAGGATCGCGAATGTTCTCTGGGCTCGGACACGCTGTGGCCGCGCCTGCCGAGCGAACACTAGGCAGTCTTACGCCTGTCCGGCTGGACACATCGCCGACTAGGGGAGCAGCGATTTCTCCTGCGGCCGGGTCGCAACGGGTGGTACGACGTTGCCGTCCGGCGGCGAGCCGCTTCCCAGGCGCGACGCCTGGCGCCTAGCGCGCCGGTATGTCAGCGCGCCGGCAACGACTCCCCGAGCTTCGGTAATGCCTAGCCCGACCCTGACTGGCCGCGGCCGGCTACTGCGCGAAGCTCGCCGCATCCGGCCTATCATGACGCCGACCTGGGCCAGGCCATGCTTGACAAGCGCGACCCTGAGCTGCCGGGTCTGGCTATGTTTGGCAAGATAAGCGCCAAGCCCATGACCGTAGGAGTAGATCTGGTCACTGAGTGCGTCTGGGTCTGATCGATGACGATGCCAGACACAGGCTGATGGCAGATAACAGATCCGACCACCGGCCAAGATCAGCCGCAGGAACATGTCCAGATCCTCACCGCCGAGGCCGGGTGCGCCGGCACCAAGCAGCGTGTCGAATCCGCCGACGCTGGTTACCGTGCCTCGACGAACAGCGAAGTTAGCGCCTGTCCCGAAGACACCGGCACAGAAAGGGTAGAAGCGCACCGGGAGGCGATGATGCAGCATGTCGTACTGGCGTGGTTCAGCAATCTCACCCCAGGAGTAGCGCGCGTCGAAATATCGCTCAGACCACGTGTCTAGTCCGCCCGCAGGTACGAAGCCGGTGACGCAGACGGCTGCTGGATCACTTGCGAATCCGGCGGCAAGAGCGGTCGGCCAACCAGCATCAACAATGGCGTCATCGTCAGTAAAGGCCACGAGGTCGTAGCGCGCTTGCGCCAGACCGTGATTTCTGGCTGCGGACAATCCGGGACGCGGTTCGACCGTGTAGCGGAACCGTGGGTCCTTGCTGGTGAGTGACTCGACGAGTTCCCTGGATTCATCCCCACTCGGCGCGTTATCCACGACCAGAATCTCAAGCGGGTGGTAGCTGACCTCTTGCACCGCCCTAAGGCACTCCCGAAGACTCTCCGTTCGATCCCTAGTGCAGATGACGATGCTGATTCCCTCGCCGCCGTGAGCCGGGAACTCGCGCGGGCAAGCTACTTTGGTCGTCCAGCAAGCCGCGCTGGACGTCTCGGCTGATTGGGCGTCCAGCTCTAGATGGCGACGCACGGCATCGACTAGCGCCATTTCCGCTGTGGTCCGGGCGCGCAGCGTCAAGGACTCAGCTGGCATCACGGGCACGTCGACGAAACCTAGAGGGGCACCATGCAGGCGAACCAGCACGCGGGCCTGACCCTGGTCGGCTCGCGCTGGGCCATCAAGTCCGGCCAGTCCGCCTTCGCCGTCCAATTCCAGCGAGGCAATCCAGACCGATCCTGGAGAGGTCAAACTTCACCCGCTCCGATACTGCGGACCACACGACGGCTGCGCAGTTCAGCTGCCATCGCTGAGTAGTTGCAGAAACCGAAGCATAGGTAGTAGGGAATCCACTGGGGACGGAATCGCACCAGGCTGAGCACAAGGCCACGGAGGGCGGCAGCGCCAGGCAGCGCAAGCAGTGGCGCGCCGCGCAAGCCGTATTTTTGGATCATCTTGCCAAGGCCGCGGCCGTCCATGTTGAACTGCATGCGAGCGAAGGCGAACGAGTCGTCGGCGAATCGGTGCGTAACGATCGTTTGCTCGGAAACGCCGACGCGAACGCCAGCCTGCCGCAGCCGCCAGCGGATCTCGATGTCCTCGCCTGAAGCGAACTGCTGGTCAAAACCCGTCCGGACCAGCGTCTCGCGATCGAAGATCGTTGCGAACAGGCCGAACCAGTTCTTGCTGCGTCCCCACTGATGGTGTTGGGCTAGGGCCCGGCCCCAGTATCCCGGCCCGCCAGTACTGAGCGCCCCGGCCTGCAACGCCGCGTAGCCGCTCTCCTCAAGTTCATCACGCAGTTGCCGCAGACCCCCGCTCGGCAGTACGACGTCGGCATCGACGAGTGCGACGTACTTCGTTTCCGCTAGCTCGGCACCAAGTTGGCGCGCGACGGGGAGCCCACGGCCCTCGTCAGAGATCACGGTGACGCCATACTGACGTGCGACCTCGATGGTCCGGTCGGTCGACTCGCCGTCCACGACGATGATGGCATGTGGACCTTCCCGCAGCGCCGACTCTAGGCACGCTGGCAGGAGCTGCTCTGCATTACGAGTCGGTATCACGACCGTCAGGTCTGTCAGCTCGACGACCTGGTCGCCGACAGCCATCATTACTCGCCCTCAAGTGACACGCCAAGCAGGTCCGTCACGGTAGATAGCTGATTCACGATCACATCGGAAGCTGTATCCGCATCGTAGGCCACGGGCACCTGGAGCAGGAACGTGGGCACGTTCTGCAATGCCTTGCCGAGCACGGTGGCCTTATCAGCGAAGATGTCTTGCAGCGGCACAAGACCAGTGGCACCGAGAAGATTGACTACTTCACGCGAATATGTGGTCATCTCGCCGTGGAAGTTACCGAGCATTCTGGCGACCATCTCAGTTCGGCCGAGCTCGCGCAGGTGCGCCTCCGCACCGTCGTGCCTCTCAACGTATACGGCGGCCGACAGAGGTGCGGATCGCGCGATCGGCGCGCCCCGCAGCGCTTCCTGCGGCGAGATGATCATGTGTTCTGGCGACCATTGACGAGTGAAGGCGGCAAGCCGCGGATAGCGGACAATGAGCGGATGTACCCGTGTCGCCAAACGACCAAACGGTCGGACAAGCCACTTCGGCACCAGAGGTTTGCGCATCCGATTAAATAGATGCGGATATATGTTGCGATGGTGCGGCTTGATAAACATGGGTTTGGCGAAACCCAATAGCTCGCCATCAGCCGAGACGAAAGCCCAGTCGTCGCCCATGAAAGCTACGCCGCGGCGTCGCATTAGCTTGGCGATCGTGCTCGTCTTGCCGACTCCGCCCGCTGCGGGCAGGGCAATTCCGTGACCCTTGATCGCAACGGTGGCTGCGTGGATCATGGCGACATCCCGTTCGACCAGAACCCGGTCGAGCAACGGAAGAACGCTGGTCAGGAGTTCGCCTGGACCGTTCAGCCGCAGGCCGGTGCCGTCGCGCACGATCTGCAGCGATGGCGTATTTGCCGTGATCGCATTGGATGTATAGGAGAAGCTGTCCTCGGCGTAAGCAACCCCGGCGACAGGCTCGATTTCCCCCGTGACCGTCAGGTCGAAAGGTCCGTCACTGGCCTCGGTAAGGAAATCAGCGAAGATCGTGCACATCTGCGTGGCGGTTGGCGCACTGCGCGCCACTCCCATTTTTAGCCGGCCGTGCACATCAAACGATAGCCATCGGCTATCCCCGCCCAGTTTGCTTGTCATGCGCCCACTATAGAAGATCAGGTGTCGCGCGAGGCCGCTTTCGCCCTGGCCAGGGGCGTTTCCCGAGCCAGGGCGAACGATCCGCGCACACACCGGCAAGATCACGTCGCGTAACGGACGGGCGCGCGACCTTTCCGCCCGCATTCCGGGCCAGGCTCGCCCGCAGCTACTGCCCCCGGCATGCGACCGCAGCGCAGGGACGCTGAGCGAGCAGCCAACGACGCACGGTCGTGGTGAAGCGTCATAGGTTCGCTTCGTGCCGGCATAACTGCAGCACAGCGGGCGTTCGTCCAAACCATTCGTGCTGAGCGGGGTAGAGTTGAGTACCGCTTTTGGCGGCGTGCCGAGTCGCGTGTTGCCGTCGCCACGGGTCGATGCTGATCGATGGAGGACCGATTAAGAACCGCTCAAGGCTCGGGCTGCGCTAACCGCATGAACGCCAACCTGAGCCTCGACGAGACGATTCCCCTGGAGGCGATCCGGCCTCAGCCTCGCAAGTCGCGGCACATAGCGGATCTCTTGCTCCCCATTGCCACCGGCCTGTGGGCGTTCGGAGTCAGCAAGACGAATACCAGTGTCATCGGGGCGTACGGCTTGCCGCCGCTTCTTCCACTTGTCTTCTACGCGGGTGTGGCCTTGCTGGTGGTCTCGGCCGTCAGCGAGCTGGTTAATGACCAGTTGTCCCATTGGCGTATGGCACTCCATGCGGTGGTGCTGACCGTCATACTCTACGGGACCGCGCCTTTGGTGTATTCGGCTGGACGTTACGCCTGGCTCTACAAGACCATCGGCGTGGTGCAGTACATCAATGCTCACGGTCAGCTGAACGGCAGTATCGATATTTATCAGAACTGGCCGGGTTTCTTTGCACTAGCAGCCTGGTTCGGCAAGATTGCGGGCGTGGCGAGTCCGCTTGCCTATGCCAAGTGGGCTCAGCTCTTCTTTGAATTGGCCGCTCTGCCACTGCTTTACCTGATCTATGACGCGCTGGCCCTCACTGCCCGTCAGCGCTGGGTGGCCCTGCTACTTGTCCCGGCTAGCAACTGGATCGGTCAGGACTATCTTTCGCCGCAGGCGCTGGGGACGCTGCTGTGCCTCGGCATCATGGCCATCGCATTGCGCTGGCTATTTGTGCCCGCGCCAGCGCCGCCTCTCCCACTCAAGATCAGGCGCGCGTGGTCGAGATTGCGACGGAAGGCCGACCAGCCCGGGCCGGCACCGCCCGAGTCGGCACCGCTCGATTCGGCGCCGGCCGATCAGTTGTCGTCCCATCAGTTGTCGCCCGAAGCTGTCCCGGCTGATCCGCACGCGGCGCTGACTATGCTGCTTGAGCTCGGCCAGACCATCAGGACCGACTCGCAAGACGCGCACGCCGATCGGTCAGGGCCCAAGTGGATTGGCTGGCTTACCTCGCAAGGCCGTCAGCGGCTCAGCTCCTGCGCCGTCATCCTGGTGATCTTCTTTGTCCTCGTGATCACTCATCAGCTCTCGCCGTACATGATCGCCGCTCAGCTCGCGGCGCTGGCAGTGTTCGGGCTGCTGCGTCCGCGGTGGCTGCCGTTTGTCCTGCTCGCTGTGGCTATCGCCTATCTGCTGCCACACTTCTCTTACGTCAACACCCACTACGGGCTGCTTAATTCGCTGGGCAATCTCTTCAGTAATGCGACACCTCCGGCGCTGACCCGCGGAACTGTCGCGCCGAGCCAGCAGCTGATCGAGCACTGCTCTGAAGCCCTTTCGATAGGCATCTGGTTGCTCGCCATCGTGGGCGCATGGCGCAACTGGCGCTCGGAGAAGGCCACCTTCGGGCTGGTCCTGCTGGCATTCTCACCGGCGATCATGCTGGCGATGCAGGCATACGGGCATGAGGGAGTTCTGCGGGTCTTCCTGTTCTCGCTGCCTTGGTCCGCGGCACTCGCGGCGATGACAATCGCGCCCGCCCAGAGGACAGCCAAAGACTCAGCAACGCTGAAGGACTCAGCAACGCTGAAGGACCTGGAAACACTAGGTCCGGCCGCCAACGGGTGGACCAGGCCAGTCCGCCGGGCGGCCTGGGCCTTCGCTGCTCGGGTACGCCCGCTTGGACACCATCTGGTCGGAGACGCCGCGCGCACGCTAGCAGCACTGGGGATAGCTCTGACGCTGTTCTTTCCCGCCTTCTTCGGGAATGACAGCTCGAACTACATGAGCCAGCAAGAGGTCGACGTCGTCACCGCGTTCTTTCAGACCGCGCCGCCCGGCCGCGTATACAGTCCTGTCGACAACGCCCCGCTAGCCGACACGTCGAGATACAACCTGTTCCCGCGGATATTTCTCTTCGGGACTTACGGCATGCTCAAGACAGGGATGCCGACGCCGGATGTCGCCAAGACCATAGCGGGGGACATATGGCACGAGACGCGCCGCTCAGCTCGTGCGTACCTGATCATCACGCCAAGCATGGTGGCGTTTAACGAGCAGTACGAAGTTACTCCAACGCGAAGTTTTGCCGTCTTGCGCTCGTCCCTAGCCCATTCACCACTCTGGCAAGTCCTGTACAACCGCGGTGGGATAGCTATCTACGAGCTGCCACCTAGGCCGCCCACGCATGCCGCAGCGGATTCTGGTCCGCCACTAGCGTTGCGCACGCGCGCCGGGCGGCGCTGATAAGCGGCGGGATGGACCGTTCGAGCGGGCGACCGTCCCGGTCATTGAGAGACGTTTTCCGCGACTGCCGCAAAACCTAACGGCAGCAGATGAAGATCGTATGGTCGGGCGTACTCGGGGTGCAGTCCCGCGACTGATCGTCGTGCCTCGCGACTTAGCACCCACTCTCTCATGATGAGGCTAATAATTCGCCAGCCATCCCTCATGACGTGCAAGTTGCTGACGCCATGAACCCGCGGCAGCTCTTGGCTCGGGACCTCATGGATGCGCAGCCCGGCCGCAATGGCCCGGATGTTCAGCATGGTCTCAACCTCGAAACCATCGCAGTCCAGTGCGAGCGCAGGCAGGTGACTAGCCCAGATCGCGTTGTATCCGTAGCACAGGTCGGTATAGCGGGTGCCGAACAGGGCGTTGACAAGGCCACTAAGGAGTCGATTCCCGTATCGCCGCAGCCGGGTAATGTCAGTGCTGCCCGCGCCGCATGCGAATCTGGAGCCCTTGGCGAAGTCAGCACCCGCGACCAACGCGGCGACGTATCGTACGATCTCGCCGCCGTGAGTAGAGCCGTCAGCGTCCATCGTCACGATGATCTCGCCGCTGCTGGCCGCGAAGCCGGCCAGCAGCGCATCGCCCTTGCCACGTCCCGTCTGTGTCACAACTTTGACGGCGGGCCACAATCTCCTGGCTACTGCTACGGTGTCGTCCGATGATCGGCCATCCACTAGCACGACCTCGTCGATCCACGGCGGCAGCGTCGCGAACACGTAGGGCAGGTTGGCGGCTTCGTTCATCGCCGGAATGACCACGCTGACCCGGGGCGCGATCGCAAGCACTTCCGAGATAGTCCGAAACCCCGCTGGCGCCGCCGGACGCATCGAGTTCGCATCTGAGGGTGACTCGCTGATGGCGGTCTGCGCGCCGATATTTTCTGGAACCTGCCAGCCCAATGGTCTGAGTGGCACGACGTCCGCGTGTTGGAGGCTGGTCCGAGCTGAGCCTCGCGTCCATGACGTATTGATCTCCGTACCTCCACGACATCGGCGGGGCCGCCGGATTCACTCGCGTCTTCGAGCCTCAACGACGCGCGAAATTGTGATACGGAGACGCCTGGCGTTGTCGTACGGTTTACCGCTCCGTCGCTTCTTCTTCGTCATTCACTTCGAAGGGAACGCACGGGCGGACAACGGCCGACAGGGTCCGACTCTTCGCTGCGCGCCGCCATTGGAGGCGATGTGTCACGTAGCGTAGCGGGTGCGTGGCGCCAGTCTCGCGGGGGGTCGGGTAATACCGGGACAACGCCGTGCTGAGGCAATCGCGTTCGGTTACGCAGCGTGAGGTACTGCGCTTCAGGGCCTAGTGATTGGCGACGATTTTCAACGAGAGGCCCGCCAGTGATGGATGAAGGAGAGCCCCTGCCAGTGACGGCGGGCCACCGCAACGCCCAGGGCTAGCAAGCTCAGGCCGGCCTCGGCCTGCATGAGACCAATCGGGTGCCAATAGTGAGCCCAGAGCGTAACGGTGGCCAGCAGCGCAAGGATGACGATGCTGAGAAGCATGGCCAGGGCGGCCTGAGATCGGACCGCCAGCTGAGCCCAGTTGGCCGTGACGGCGCGCCCTGGGACAAAGGCGAGGAAGCCGAGCGCTAGCAGGATCCTCGGAATGCCCTGGCTTCCGCTCAAGTCGACAGCGACCAGGCCGATAGCTACGACGCCGGCTACGCCGTCCAGAGTGTCATCGAGCCAAGTCTCAGGAGACAGGCTTGGCCTCGGTTCTCTGGGCATCTCACTAGTTTGCACTCACCAGGCAAATCTCGGCGGCCCATGCAGCCGGTCGACCACAGGGCCGCAGTCATGCCGGGCCGCGAATGGCTCTACGACAGTTGCGTAGTCGAGCGCTTGACCCCCGCTTTAGCCGACTATAGCCTTCCAGGAACCTGTCGCGCGGGTCGGAAATCTCCGACAGAATACCTAAGTCACAGCTGGCAGGCATATGCACCGGATCCCAGGGGGGGACGTGCACAAGCGCAGGTCACCCAGGTCACCCTGGAAGGGTTATTGGTGGGCCCTGATTGCCGCCCCCTTCCTAGTGCTGCCGGCGCTCGCTGCCGCCAGTCCTGCGGCCGCGGCGAGCACCATTACGCTCGACAACAGCGCGGAGGGCGGTACCAGCGGCACCACGGTGACCGTTGCCAACTCCGGCGGCAACTCCGGCAACGCCTTCAACACGGTCAGCATCGGGACCGGTGCGACCACTGTCTTCGATAGCACCGAGGCCGCGCACGGCGGCCTGTCCTACGCCTTCGCTACCGGCTCGACGGCGGCGATCGCGCGCGTCCAGTGGACTACCGCGATGGGAACTCAGACCCAGGTGTGGTACCGGGCCTATCTGTACTTCAACTCCGATCCGGCGGCAGCCGTCCGAGTGCTTGACCAGGATCAGAGTCATAGCGCGTCCGCCGTGATCGTGGTGCTGTCCTCGGGCAAGCTCCAAGTCCGGACCGGAGCGGCCGGGACGCAGACGCTGACCACTACCAACGCGATCCCACTGCACCAGTGGTTCCGGATCGAGGGCTACACCATAGGGTCCGCGACGGCCGGGCAGGTCCAGCTCAAGCTGTTCAAGACCGCCGACTCGACCACGCCTGACGAGACCGACACCTCGGCACCGACCATCAACACCTACGGGGCGATGGACACCTACAACTTCGGCGTCTCTACCAATACCGCCAACGTCGCCGAATACTGGGAAGACGACATCGCGGTGTCCAACGGGGGCTACATCGGGCCGGCAGGCACGCTTCCCCCGCCTCCCGTCACGCTGGGAAACAGTGCTGAAGGCGGTACCAGCGGCACGACCGTCACGACCAGCAACTCCGGCGGCAGCTCGGGCAACGCCTTCGACGTGGTGAACGTCGGACCGGGCGCGACCGGTAACTTCGATAGCACCGAGGCCGCGCACGGCGGCCTGTCCTACGCCTTCGCGACCGGCTCGACGGCCGCGCTCGCCCGCGTCCAGTGGACCACCTCGATGGGAACCCAGACGCAGGTGTGGTACCGGGCCTATCTCTACTTCAACTCCGATCCGGCGGCCACCGTGCGGGTGGTCAACCAGGATCAGGGTGTGACCGCGTGCGCCGTGATCGTCGTGCTGCCCACGGGCAAAATCCAGATCCGGACCGGTACCGCCGGAGCCCAGACGCTGACCACTACTTCCGCGATCCCGCTGCACCAGTGGTTCCGGATCGAGGGCTACACGATAGGGTCTCCGTCGGCCGGGCAGGTCCAGCTCAAGCTGTTCAAGACCGCCGACTCGACCACGCCTGACGAGACCGACACCTCGGCACCGACCATCAATACGAACGGGGCGATGAACACCTACAACTTCGGCGTCTCCACCTACACGGCCAACGTCGCCGAATACTGGGAAGACGACATCGCGGTTTCCAACGTGGGTTACCTCGGACCGGGGAGCTGACCTGGACAGGGAGGCTTCGTCATCGGCGGCCGTGCTCTGTCATATGCTGTCTGCCCCCATACAGTCCGGAACTGATGGCAGCGGCTAGTCGCCGGCCTTTGGGAGGTAGCGGAAATTGAGACCCCGCCTGGTCGCGGCCATGGCTGCGCTCTTGGCCGCGGTTGGCGCGGTTGTCTGGGCGCTTGTCGCGCCCGGAGCGTCGGCAGGCCCGGACGCCAGCGCCAGTGACGGCATCACGTGGTCGGCATCTGCCAGTCCTTCAGTCAGTGCTACCGCTTCCGCACAAGAAACACAGGCCGTCGCCACAGCCGGGATGCACCTTGTGTTCAACCAGACATTCCGCGGCAAGAAGCTTGACAAGGCCACCTGGGGCACGTGCTACCCGTGGATGGATGCCGCGACTGGCTGCTCGAACTTTGGTAACAACGAAGATGAGTGGTACTTGCCATCGCAAGATCGCGTTGGTGCCGGATCGCTGCACCTTGCAGCACAGCCAAGGGCTACCCAGGGCACCACGAAGGCCGGTGCAGCCAAGCTTTACGCCTGTCGGTCCGGGATGGTAACGAGCTTTCCCAGCTTTCGCTTTAAGTTTGGCTATCTGAGCGTGGTCGCGCGAATCCCTGACGGGCCAGGACTGTGGTCCGCTCTCTGGCTGGCCGCGGCTAATAAACAGTGGCCGCCAGAGATCGATATCTTGGAGAGATGGGGCCCGCCGGGCAACGTCGCAGGTGTGTATTTCCATACAAAAGCTGCGCCTAAGCACGCGATTGAAGCGCACTTGTCTAAGGAAATGACTGCGACTCTGTCAGCTGGCTGGCACACCTTCAGCATTCTCTGGACCGCGAGTCAGGTTACCTGGTACGTCGACGGTCAGCAGATTATGGTGGTCCGAAACCACATACCGCATCAGCTGATGTACCTCATTGCGAACCTGGCTGATTCCAAGGCAGTGCCGGGCGGATGCAACGGCCAGCTGCTCATACAGTCCGTGCAAGTCTGGCAGAAGCCGGCCCATTAACCATCCTGCCGTGACGACTCGGCCGGACGAGCTGTGACTATTCTGCATGTGTCAGGCTGAGCGCATGACACGAGCGCAGCTGGACAAGCAGCCAGCCGACGTCTCGGCGATGTTCGACAAGGTCGCGGACCGCTACGACGTGCTGAACGACGCGCTCTCGCTCGGCATGGACCGGCGGTGGCGCAAGGTGGTGGCGCGGGCGGTCGGGGCCGGACCAGGCCAGCTCGTGCTCGACCTGGCTGCCGGTACCGGTACCTCCTCGCGCGCCTTCATCCGGACCGGCGCCCGGTGCGTCGCCTGCGATTTCTCGTTCGGGATGCTGTCCGTGGGCGCCCGCCGGCCGGCGCCGGGCCTGAGCTTCGTGGCCGGCGACGCGCTGGACCTGCCGTTCCGCGACCGTGCCTTCGATGTCGTCACGATCTCTTTCGGCCTGCGCAACGTGGCCGACACTGGCCAGGCGCTGGACGAGCTGCTGCGCGTCACCCGGCCGGGAGGCAGGCTGGTCATCTGCGAGTTCAGCCACCTGCCGGCGCAGCGCCTGAACGCGCTGTATGAGCAGTACCTGACCAGGGTCCTCCCGGTCGTCGCCAGGCGGCTGTCCGGTAACGCCGAGGCTTACGACTACCTCGCCGAGTCGATCAGGGCGTGGCCTCCCCAGCACGAACTGGCCGGCAAGATCGCGGCCGCCGGCTGGTCCGGCGTGAGCTGGCGCAACCTGACGCTGGGCGTCGTCGCCTTGCACGAGGCGCGCCGCCGCGATGGGTGACCGTGAGTGCAACGATAGACAGGCAAAACATCAATAAGAGCACGGAACGGGGCCACGCTGCCTGCGCCGTCGGCCCGCCGCGGGGCGGCGGAACAGGTACGAGCCCGGCAGGACTACACTGCCTCACGAAAGCTCTTGTGAAGAGGTTCACAAGACAGATCAGGACGGGTCCGTGACCGAGCAAGTACCCCCCGCCGGCACGCCAGACTTGGCCCCTCAGCATGAGCCGGTCGGTGCTGCGCGTGCCCGAGCATCGGCGGGCAGCCGCACGCGGCCAGCCAAGGCTGCCGCTGACGCTGTTGCTGCCGCCACGGTTGCTGCCACCACGGGCGCTCCCACCACGAGCGATAGCGCTGACGTGATCGTCGTCGGTGCCGGGCCGGCTGGCTCCGCCGTGGCCTATTACCTCGCGTCCGCGGGCCTGGACGTGCTGGTCCTGGAGAAGACCCACTTCCCCAGAGAGAAGGTCTGTGGCGACGGGCTGACGCCGCGGGCTGTCAAGGCGCTCACCGCCATGGGCGTTCCGATCACCGAGAGCGATGGCTGGCTCCGCAACAAGGGCCTCCGGATCATCGGCGGCGGCGGCCGGATCGAGCTCGACTGGCCCGACCTCTCCAGCTATCCCGGCTACGGCCTGGTCCGGACCCGGCTCGACTTCGACCAGACGCTGGCCCGGCACGCGCAGAAGGCCGGTGCCCGGTTGCTCGAGGGCGTCAACGTAACCGGTCCGCTGCTCGACGACAGGACGGGCCGGATCGCCGGGGTGACCACCAGAGACGGCCAGCAGTTCCGGGGCCGGCTGGTGGTGGCCGCCGACGGCAACTCTTCCCGGCTGTCCGTCGCCATGGGCCTGCACAAGCGCGACGACCGGCCACTCGGGGTCGCAGTGCGCACCTATTACACCTCGCCCCGCCACGACGACGACTACCTCGAGGCCTGGCTCGACCTATGGGACGGCAACTCGCTCCTGCCCGGCTATGGGTGGATCTTCGGCATGGGTGACGGGACATCCAACGTCGGGCTCGGGCTGCTCAACACCTCGAAGGGCTTCGGCGAGATTGACTACCGCGACCTTTTGCGCAAGTGGCTGGCCGCGATGCCGCCCGAATGGGGCTTCACGGAGGAGAACCGGACTCAGCCGGTCCGGGGCGCCGCGCTGCCCATGGCCTTCAATCGCACTCCGCACTACACCAGGGGCTTGCTCCTCGCCGGCGACGCCGGCGGCATGGTGAATCCCTTCAACGGCGAGGGCATCGCGTACGCGCTGGAGTCCGGCGAGCTAGCGGCCCGCGTCATTACCCAGGCGCTGGCGCGGCCGACGGCGGCCGGCCGCGAGCGGGTCCTGCTGACCTATCCTCGCCAGCTCAAAGAGGCGTACGGCGGCTACTACACGCTCGGCCGCGTCTTCGTTGACCTGATCGGCAAGCCGTCGTTCATGCGGTTCGCCACCAGGCATGGGGTGAAGCGCCCGTACATCATGCGGTTCACCATGAAGTTCCTTGGCAACCTGACCGAGACCCGCGGTGGTGATGCCGTGGATCGGCTGATCAACGCGGTGTCTAAGATGACGCCCGCGGCGTAACGGTTAGTGCTGATACACGTAGTACCCATCCAGATAATGCTGATCCAGATAAGGGGGTGACAGGGCAATGAGCCTCTATGTGCCGATCCTGGTGCTCGCCGCGCTGGCGGCGGTGTTCGCGGTCTTCTCGCTGGCGGCTGGCTCGGTGTCCGGCCCGAAGCGGTGGAACAAGGCCAAGCTGGAAGCCTATGAGTGCGGTATCGAACCGACGAGGCAGCCGCAGGGAATCAGGTTCCCCGTCAAGTACTACCTGACCGCGATGCTCTTCATCGTGTTCGACGTCGAGATCATCTTTCTGTACCCGTGGGCGGTGTACTTCGACAAGCTCGGGGTCTTTGGGCTCGTCGAGATGGTCACGTTCATCGTCACGGTGATGATCGCGTATGTCTATGTATGGCGCCGCGGCGGCCTGGAGTGGGATTAGCAATGGGAATTGAGGAAAAGCTGCCCGCCGGCGTGCTGCTGACCACCGTCGAGAAGCTGGCTGGCTACGCGCGCAAGAGCTCGGTCTGGCCCGCCACGTTCGGGCTTGCCTGCTGCGCCATCGAGCTCATGTCGACCGGCGGGCCGCGACACGACCTGGCCAGGTTCGGCATGGAGCGGGCCTCGAATACGCCGCGCCAGGCGGACCTGATGATCGTGGCCGGCCGGGTCAGCCAGAAGATGGGGCCCGTGCTCCGGCAGATCTACGACCAGATGTCAGAGCCCAAGTGGGTCATCTCGATGGGCGTCTGCGCCTCGAGCGGCGGCATGTTCAACAACTACGCGATCGTCCAGGGCGTCGACCACATCGTTCCGGTGGATATCTACCTGCCCGGCTGCCCGCCGCGGCCGGAGATGCTGATCGACGCGATCGTCAAGCTGCACGACAAGATCCAGAACATGAAGCTGGGCGTCAACCGGGAGCACCAGGTGACCGAGCTCGAGGAGGCCAGGCTCCAGCGGTTGCCGCTGACCGTCGGCAGCTCGGTCCAGCCGGGCGGCCGGACGCAGCTCAGCCTGCTCGAGCAGCCTGGCCTGGACCCGAATCCGGGTGAGCCCCGCAGTGACTGAGCGTAAGGATGAGGCCGGGGGCGGCGGCCCGCAAGGAGGCAGCCCACAAGGAGGCAGTACCGCCGTACCAGACCCGGCCGCGCTGGCCGGCCAGGAGCGGCTCGCCGAGCGGGTCGCCAGTACCGGCATGTTCGGTACGTCGACGACCGGCGATACCTCGGGCTACGGCGGCCTCCAGGTGCGCCGGGCGCCGCGGGTCGCGAGCCCGCGGCCCTACGGGTCGTACTTCGACGAGATCGCCGACAACCTCCAGGCTGGGCTCGCCCGGGGCGGTACCAGCTTCGGCGACGCGGTCGAGCAGGTCGTCGTCGCCTACGGCGACCTCACGTTCTACGTGCGCCGCCAGCACCTCAGGGCGGTCGCGTCGAAGCTGCGGGATGACCCGACGCTGGCGTTCGAGATGTGCCTGGGCGTGTCGGGCGTGCACTACCCGGCTGAGGCAGGCGAGGAACTGCGCGCCGTGTATCACCTGCTGTCGATCACGCACAACCGCAGGCTGCGGTTGGAAGTGACGGCTCCCGATGCGGACCCGCACGTGCCGTCGCTGGTCGATATCTATCCCACCTGTGACTTTCACGAGCGTGAGACCTGGGACTTCTTCGGCCTGATCTTCGACGGCCATCCGGCTCTGACCAGGATTGAGATGCCGGACGACTGGCGCGGGCACCCGCAGCGGAAGGACTACCCGCTTGGCGGCATCCCGGTGGAATACCGCGGCGCGACCATCCCGCCGCCGGATGAGCGGAGGTCCTACGAATGACCGCCCCGGCCGATCATCAGGCTCACAGCGCGTCGGCGACCGGCGCTGCCGACTCCGGTTACGAGGACTACGACGAGGGCCGCGTCTACAATGTCGCCGGCGGGGACTGGGACGAGGTCATCGCCGACGCCGCGACCGACGAGCGGTCCGGCGACGAGCGCATGGTCATCAACATGGGCCCGCAACATCCGTCGACGCATGGAGTACTGCGGCTGATCCTGACGCTGGATGGCGAGACGGTGACCGAGCTCCGGCCGGTGATCGGGTACCTGCACACCGGCATCGAGAAGAATATGGAGTTCCGCACCTGGACGCAGGGCGTGACGTTCTGTACCCGGGCGGACTACCTGGCACCGCTGTTCAACGAGGCCGCGTACTGCCTGGCGGTTGAGCGGCTGCTCGGCATCACGGACGAGATTCCTGAGCGAGCCACCATCATGCGGGTGCTGCTCATGGAGCTGAACCGGATCTCCTCGCACCTGACCGCCATTGGCACCTTCGGCCTGGAGCTCGGCGCGTCGACTGTCTTTATTTACGGCATGCGCGAACGGGAGAAGACGCTCGATCTGTTCGAGCTCATCACGGGCCTGCGGATGAACCACGCGTTCATCCGGCCTGGCGGAGTGAGCCAGGATCTGCCGGCCGGCGCCATTGAGCGGCTGCGCGAGTATGTCCGGATAATGCCAGGACTGCTCGGAGAGATTCGCGCGCTGCTCGACCACGCGCCCGTCTACCTCGCCCGGACCAAGAACATCGCCTACCTCGACGTGACCGGTTGTATGTCGCTCGGGGTCACTGGTCCGATCCTGCGTGCCGCCGGCCTGCCCTGGGACCTGCGCAAGAGCCAGCCCTACTGCGGATACGAGACGTACGAGTTCGACGTTGCCACGCAGCAGTCGGCCGATGTCTACGGCCGCTACCTGGTCCGGATGGATGAGATGGACCAGTCCCTGCGAATCATCGAGCAGTGCGTGGACCGGCTAGCCGAGTCCTCCGGGCCCGTCATGATCGGCGACGCCAAGATCGGCTGGCCAGCCAAGCTGGCGCTCGGGCCGGACGGCCTGGGCAACTCGCCCGATCACATCGCGCACATCATGAGCCAGTCTATGGAAGCCCTGATCCACCACTTCAAGCTGGTGACAGAGGGATTCCGTGTGCCCGCCGGCCAGGTGTACGCAGCTGTCGAGTCACCGCGCGGCGAGCTCGGCTGTCATGTCGTCAGCGACGGGGGCACCAGGCCCTACCGGGTGCACCTCCGGGACCCGTCGTTCACCAACCTTCAGGCCGTCTCGGTCATGGCCGAGGGCGGCATGATCGCCGACGTCATCGCGGCGGTCGCCAGCATTGATCCCGTGATGGGAGGTGTGGACAGGTAATGGCGCTCAGCGACGAGGCACGGGTCAGGCTTGCGCCGCAAGCCGCCGAGATCATCGGCCGATACCCCAAGGCTCGCTCTGCCCTGCTGCCGCTGCTGCACCTGGTGCAGTCCGAAGAGGGCTATGTGTCGCAGGACGGCATCGGGTGGTGCGCCGGCCAGCTGGGCCTGACCGAAGCGGACGTCACAGGCGTCGTGTCGTTCTACACGATGTACAAGCGCAAGCCCATAGGCGAGTACCACGTCGGCGTCTGCACCACGGCGCTGTGCGGGGTCATGGGCGGCGACGCGATCATGGCCGAGCTCAAGGACCACCTGGGCATCGGCATCGACGAGGTCACGCCGGACGGCAAGGTCAGCTTCGAGCATGTGGAGTGCAACGCTGCCTGCGACTACGCGCCCGTAGTGATGGTCAACTGGGAGTTTTTCGACGACATGACGCCGCGGTCGGCGCGCGAGCTTGTCGACGGGCTTCGGTCCGGGGCTGACGTTAAGCCGACCCGGGGCGCGCCGCGACTGTGCACGTGGAAGCAGGCGTCGAAGATCCTGGCTGGATTCCCCGATGACCAGGCGGCTGAGGGAAACACCGCCGGTCACGCGACGCTGGCGGGCCTGCGCATCGCCAAGGAGCAAGGCTGGACGCCAGACGGAGGCAAGCACTAGTGTCGACGATCCTCATCCCCGAGCTCAGCGCCCACTGGGACGAGCCGGACTCCTTCACCCTGGCGGCATACAAGCGCGATGGCGGATACCAGGCGCTGCCCAAGGCGCTGGCGATGCAGCCCGATCAGGTGATCCAGACCCTGAAGGACTCCGCTCTGCGCGGACGCGGCGGCGCGGGCTTCCCGACCGGGGTCAAGTGGGGCTTCATCCCGCAGGGTGACGGCAAACCGCACTACCTCGTAGTCAACGCGGACGAGTCGGAGCCGGGTGCATGCAAGGACATGCCGACGCTGCTCGCTAACCCGCACGCGCTGATCGAGGGCATCGTCATCGCCTGCTACGCGATCCGGGCCGACCGGGCCTTCATCTACGTTCGCGGCGAGGTCCTGCACGTGGTCAGGAGGCTCCAGCACGCCGTCGCCGAGGCGCGAGACGCAGGTTATGTAGGCGCGAAGATTCTCGGCTCGGACCTGAGCGTGGATGTGGTCGTGCATGCCGGCGCTGGCGCTTACATCTGCGGCGAGGAGACGGCGCTGCTCGACTCGCTCGAAGGACTCCGCGGGCAGCCCAGGCTGAAGCCGCCGTTCCCGGCGGTGGCGGGGCTATATGCCTGTCCGACCGTCGTCAACAACGTCGAGTCAATCGCCACGGTGCCGTACATCCTCCAGTACGGCGCCGCCGAGTTCGCCCGCTTCGGCACCGAGAAGTCCAAGGGCTTCGGCCTGTTCTCGCTGTCGGGACACGTCACCACGCCGGGCCAGTACGAGGCTCCGCTCGGCACCACGCTGCGTGAGCTGCTGGATCTGGCCGGGGGTATGCGGGCCGGGCACCGGCTGAAGTTCTGGACGCCGGGTGGCTCGTCCACGCCGCTGTTCACCGAGGAACACCTAGACGTCCCGCTCGACTACGAATCGGTGGCCGCAGCCGGCTCGATGCTCGGTACCCGCTCGATCCAGCTCTTCGACGAGACCACCTGCGTAGTCCGCGTCGTCCTCCGCTGGACCGAGTTCTACGAGCACGAGTCGTGCGGCAAATGCACCCCGTGCCGGGAAGGCAGCTACTGGGTCGTCCAGCTGCTCCAGCAGCTCGAGGCGGGCCAGGGCAGCGAGGCCGACCTGGACAAGCTGCTCGACATCTGCGACAACATCACCGGACGCGCGTTCTGCGCGCTAGGCGACTCGATCCAGGCGCCGGTGGCCTCGTCGATCAAGTTCTTCCGCGACGAATACATCGAGCACCAGCGGCTCGGCGGCTGCCCATTCGATCCGGCCGCATCGACCCTCTTTGCCTTGGAGTCGGCCCGATGACAGTCCAGCCCATGGCCCCACCGGCCGACGGCGTAAGGGTGACCATCGACGGTTTCGAGATCACAGTGCCAAAGGGCACGCTGATAATCAGGGCCGCCGAGCAGCTTGGTATCCAGATCCCGAGGTTCTGCGATCATCCGCTGCTAGCTCCGATCGGAGCCTGCCGTCAGTGCCTGGTGCAGGTGGAAGGCCAGCCCAAGCCGCCCGCCTCGTGCACCACGACGGTGACTGACGGCATGGTGGTCCGGACCCAGCTCACTTCCCCGGTGGCCGAGAAGGCGCAGCGAGGCATGATGGAGCTGCTGCTGGTCAACCACCCGCTCGACTGCCCGATGTGTGACAAGGGCGGGGAGTGCCCGCTGCAGAACCAGGCCATGTCCACCGGTCAGGGCGAGACGCGGTTTTACGGCCCGAAGCGGACGTTCGCCAAGCCCATCGCCTTGTCCGCCCAGGTGCTGCTCGATCGGGAGCGGTGCATCCAGTGCGCCAGGTGCACGAGGTTCGCCGACGAGATCCCCGGTGACCCGCTGATCGAGCTGCTCGACCGCGGCCCGCAGGAGCAGGTCGGCGTCGCCGAGGGCGTCCCGTTCGACTCCTACTTCTCCGGCAATACGGTGCAGATATGCCCGGTCGGCGCGCTGACAGGGGCGTCCTACAGATTCCGGGCCCGGCCGTTCGACCTGGTGTCGACTCCGAGCGTGTGCGAGCACTGCGCGTCCGGCTGCCGTCAGCGCACGGACCACCGCCGCGGCGCTGTCACCCGGCGGCTTGGCGGCAACGATCCGGCGGTCAACGAGGAGTGGAACTGCGACAAGGGCCGCTGGGCCTTCACGTATGCGACCCAGCCCGACAGGCTGGTCAGTCCGCTCGTTCGGGACGAGAACGGCGTGCTCCAGCCCGCCTCCTGGCCGGAGGCGCTGGCGGCCGCGGCGCAGGGGTTGCTGGCCGCTCGTGGCCGTGCTGGCGTGCTGCCCGGTGGCCGGCTCACGCTGGAGGACGCCTACGCGTACGCCAAGTTCGCCCGGCTGGCGCTTGCCAGCAACGACATCGACATGCGAGCCAGGCCGCATTCGGCCGAGGAACTCCAGTTCCTCGCCGAGCACGTGGTCGGTCGGGTCAACCTGACCTACGCCCAGCTCGAACACGCGCCGGCCGTGCTCCTGGCCGGATTCGAGCCCGAGGACGAGAGCCCGATCGTCTTCCTCCGGCTGCGCAAGGCTGTCCGGCACCACGGCATGGCGGTTTACTCGGTTGCGGCCCTCGCCAGCCTCGGGCTGACGAAGCTATCCGGCACGCTGCTGCCGACACTGCCAGGAGCCGAGGCCTCGGCCCTCAGCGGGCTAGCAGAATCGGCGGTGGCCGAGACTGCCGCCGCCGAGACCGCTGCCGCCGACGCCAACCGCGCGGTCGCCGCCGCGCTGCGCAAGCCAGGTGCGGCAATCCTCGTCGGCGAGCGCCTGGCCGAGGTGCCTGGTGCACTGTCCGCGGCCGTCCAGCTCGCCAAGCGGACAGGTGCGCGGCTTGCCTGGATACCCCGGCGTGCTGGCGAGCGCGGCGCGATTGAGGCCGGCGCGCTGCCCAACCTGCTGCCAGGGGGCCGCCGGCTCGGCACGGGCGAGGCCCGCGGCGAGATCACGCGTGCCTGGGGCGTTGCCTCGCTGCCGCCCGATCCCGGCTTGAGCACCAGCGAAATCCTCGCGGCGGCCGCCCGCGGCGACATCGAGGCGCTCCTCATTGGCGGCGTCGACCCGGGCGACCTGCCCGACCCGGTGGCCACGCTAGCGGCCATCGAGGCGGCGCGCTTCGTGGTCAGTCTCGAGCTGCGCGTCAGTGAGGTCACCGACCGAGCCGACGTGGTGTTCCCGGTCGCCGCGGTGGCCGAGAAGCAGGGCACGTTCGTGAACTGGGAAGGCCGACCCGGCTCCTTCACCGCTGCGCTCTCGGTCCCGTCGGTGCGCACGGACCTCGGGGTGCTGGCCGCGCTCGCCGACGAGATGGACGTGCACCTCGGCCTGCCCGACGCGGCAGCCGCCCGCCGCGAGCTGACGACGCTGACGCAGTCGCCGGCCCTGTCGCCCACGCGGAGCCAGGACAGTCCGCTGGTGCCCGGTCAGGCTACGGCCGAGCTGCCGTCTGGGCAGATCAGCCAGCTTGGTCTGGCCGCGGGAGGTCCGGGAAGTCGCCCCTCTGGGCTAACAGCGTCGGGTCCAGGCCAAGCGCTGCTGGCCACCTGGCATAATCTCCTCGACGTCGGCCGGATGCAGGACGGCGAGCCCAATCTGGCCGGCACGGCGCGTGCTGCTGTCGCACGGATGTCGGCCTCCACCGCAGCGCAAGCCGGCACGGCCGACGGCGGCAAGGTCACCGTGGCAACCGGTCACGGCGCAGTTACTGTTCCCGTGGAGATCGCAGATATGCCTGACCGTGTCGTCTGGCTGCCGACCAACTCGGCCGGGAGCACCGTCAGGTCGGCGCTCCGGGCCGGCCACGGCGCCGTCGTCTCGATCAGCAGCGCGGGACCCGTGAGGAGCACGGAATGACTGGCCTAGCCGCCGGCACGCCGGCCAGCAATGTCCCCACGCTGGCCAGTTTCGGCCACGACCCGTGGTGGCTGGTCATACTCAAGGTGCTCATCGTCTTTGTCTTCCTGCTGGTCACCGCCCTCATGGCGATCTGGGCCGAGCGTCGCATCCTTGGCCGGATGCAGCAGCGTTCCGGCCCGAACCGCGCAGGTAAGTTCGGGCTGCTCCAGACCCTGATGGACGGCATCAAGCTGGCGCTGATGGAAGACATCGTGCCGCGCGGCGTCGACAAGATCCTTTTCGTGGTCGCCCCGGCGGTCTCAGTCATCCCGGCTTTCGTCACCTTCGCGGTGATCCCGTGGGGCCCGATCGTCTCGATCGCTGGCCACCGGACGCCCCTTCAGGTGACGGACCTGCCGGTCGCGGTGCTCCTGGTGCTGGCGATGAGCTCCCTAGGCGTCTACGGGATCGTGCTGGCCGGCTGGTCCGCTCAGTCGCCGTACTCGCTGCTTGGCGGGCTCCGCTCGTCGGCCCAGGTGATCAGCTACGAGATCGCCATGGGCCTGGCGTTCGTGCCGGTGTTCTTGTATGCAGGCTCGCTGTCGACATCGAATATCGTCGCGTCGCAGATCAACGGGGCGCAGTTCCACTTCTTCGGCTACATCTGGCACTGGCCATCGTGGTACGTGATCTTGCTGCTGCCGTCGTTCGTGATCTACATCGTCACGATGGTCGGCGAGACAAACCGGCTGCCGTTCGACTTGCCCGAAGGCGAGGGCGAGCTGGTAGGCGGCTATCACACCGAGTACTCGTCGCTGAAGTTCGCGATGCTCCAGCTCGCCGAGTATGTCGCCGTGATCACCGTCTCGGCGCTGGCGACCACCTTGTTCTTCGGCGGCTGGCGCGCGCCGTGGCCGATCAGCGTCTGGTCGGGTGCCAACAGCGGCTGGTGGCCGGTGCTGTGGTTCCTGGCCAAGGTGCTTGGTTTCATATTCATCTTCTTCTGGCTGCGGGCCTCGCTGCCGCGCATCCGCTACGACCAGCTGATGAAGCTCGGCTGGAAGGTACTGATCCCGTCGGCGCTGGTGTGGACGCTCATCGTGGCGACCGCGCGCATCTACCACCGCCAGGGCGGCAGCCCCGCGGTCTACGTCATCGCCGGCGGAATCATCGTCGTGCTGCTGGCACTGCTGTGGCGCTGGGAATCCGCGGAAGAGCGCAAGGAACGCGAGGCCGCGGAGGCCAAAGCCGAGTTCGAGGCCGAAGCCGACGAAGCACGGCCGGCGGCCCCGTTCCCGACTCCGCCCTTGGATCTACCGCATTACCACGGCATCGGACGTGCGAGCCCCGGCGAGACGGTGCTGGCCGCCGTGACCGGCGACGATACGAAGGAGGTCTGAAGTGCCTGACTTCCTGAACTCGATCAAGGGTTTTGGCGTCACCTTCCGGCAGATGTTTAACAAGGTCGACACCGTCCAGTACCCGGAGGAGAAGCGGCCGACGGCGCCGCGCTTCCACGGCCGTCATCAGCTGAACCGGTGGCCAGACGGGCTCGAGAAGTGCATCGGCTGCGAACTGTGCGCGTGGGCGTGCCCAGCCGACGCGATCTACGTCGAGGGTGCGGACAACACGCCCGAGGAGCGCTACTCGCCCGGCGAGCGGTACGGCCGCGTTTACCAGATCAACTACCTGCGCTGCATCCTGTGCGGGCTGTGTATCGAGGCGTGCCCGACCCGCGCGCTGACAATGACCAACGAATACGAGCTGGCCGATGACAGCCGGGAGAGCCTGATCTGGACTAAGGAGCAGCTCGTGGCGCCGCTCCAGCCCGGAATGGAGGAGCCGCCGCACCCCATGCGGCTCGGCGACACCGAGGAGGACTATTACCAGCTTGGCGCGATGCTGGCGCGGTCAGAGCCAGGAGGGGAGAAGTGACCCACTCCATCGTGCTGGCCGGCCCGGCGGCCGAGACCACCAGGATCATCGGGTTCTGGATCCTGGCGATCATCGCGGTGGCCGCCGCACTGGGGATGGTGCTGGCGCGCAAGGCGGTGCACTGCGCGATCCTGCTAGCGATCGTGATGCTCTCCCTGGCCATCCTGTACTTGATGCTGGGCGCCCCGTTCCTGGCGCTCGTCCAGATCATCGTCTACACCGGTGCGGTCCTCATGCTGTTCCTGTTCGTCTTGATGATCGTCGGCATCTCGGCCGCCGACTCCATCATCGAGACGATCCGGGGTCAGCGGCTGTGGGCGACGCTGGCCGGTATCGCCATGCTCATCCTTCTGAGCCTCGTGATCGGGCACGCCGCGATCGGCCCGGCCGCGCCCGCGAGCGCCAAATTCGGCAACGCCAACGTCACCTCGCTGGCCAACCTGATCTTCACGAGGTACCTGTACCCGTTTGAAATCACCAGCGCCTTGCTGATCACCGCGGCTGTAGGCGCCATGGTGCTCGCGCACCGCGAGCGCGTGACGCCGAAGCCGACGCAGCGCGACCTCGCCGCCCAGCGGATCGCGAGCGGGCGGCCGACGCCGCTGCCCGGGCCTGGCACCTACGCCCAGCACAACGCCGCCGACATGCCGGCGCTGCTGCCAGATGGCAGCCAGTCCGAGCTGTCGGTAAGCCCGGTCTTGTCCGGCCGGCCGGGCGGTGCCGGCGGCCGGGTCCCGCTACCCGGCGGGTCCGGCGCACCAGGGAACGGCACGCCTGCGAACGGCGCACCGGGGAACGGCGCTAACGGCGCCCCGGCCGGGGCCGGCGGCGCAACCGCGGTCGGCACGGCCGGCCAGGAAGCAGGTGATCAGTAGTGGTTACCCCGGCGCACTTCATCGCCCTCTCGGTGATCTTGTTCGTCATCGGCGCAGTCGGCGTGCTGGTCCGCCGCAACGCGATCGTGGTGTTCATGTGCGTGGAGCTCATGCTTAACGCCGCCAACCTGGCGTTCGTGGCGTTCGCCCGGATGCACGGCGGCCTCGACGGCCAGGTGATCGCCTTCTTCGTGATGGTGGTCGCAGCCGCCGAGGTGGTCGTCGGGCTGGCGATCCTGACCGCCATCTTCCGATCCCGCAGGTCTGCGTCGGTGGACGACGCGAACCTGATGAAGTACTGACGAGAGGGAGCCATGACCGGCTCAGTCCACAGTGCGCTGGTGTCGCATGCCCAGGCGGCGCCGGCACTGACGCCGCTGCATGCGACCGGCATTCAGAACGCCGCGTGGCTGCTGCTGGCATTGCCGCTGCTCGGTGCCACGGTCCTGCTGCTCGGCGGCAAGCGTACTAACTCCTGGGGCCACCTGCTCGGCGTCGCCATGCCGGTGCTGGCTTTCGCCTACGCCGTGGCCGCGTACGTGCAGATGCTCGGCTACCCGGCCGCGGACCGCGTCCGCGAGCTCACGATCTTCCAGTGGATCGACGTCGGCAGGTTCCAGATCCCGCTGGGCCTGCGGCTTGACCAGCTGTCCATCTGCTTCGTACTGCTGATCACCGGCGTGGGCTCGCTGATCCACATCTTCGCGGTCGGCTACATGGCGAAGGACCCCGAGCGGCGCCGGTTCTTCGGCTATATGAACTTGTTCCTCGCAGCCATGCTGCTACTGGTGCTGGGCAGCAACTACCTCGTCCTCTACGCCGGCTGGGAGGGCGTCGGTCTCGCGTCGTACCTGCTGATCGGCTTCTGGCAGTACAAGCCGACCGCGGCGACCGCGGCCAAGAAGGCCTTCATCGCCAACCGCGTAGGCGACGTCGGCCTGTCGGTCGCGATCATGCTGATGTTCGCTCAGTTCGGGTCCGTCACGTTCACTGGCGTGTTCGGCGCGGTGGGCTCGGCGAGCCACGGCGTGGTGACGGCCCTCGGCCTGCTCCTGCTGCTCGGCGCGTGCGGCAAGTCGGCCCAGGTGCCGCTCCAGTCCTGGCTGCTGGACGCGATGGAGGGCCCGACGCCCGTCTCGGCGCTGATCCACGCGGCGACCATGGTGACTGCCGGCGTCTACCTGATCGTCAGGTCCGCGCCGATCTTCAACCTGACCGCGGACGCCAGACTGGCCGTCGCCATCGTGGGCGCCGTGACGCTACTCGTCGGCGCCATCATCGGGTGCGCGAAGGACGACATCAAGAAGGCGCTCGCCGGATCCACCATGAGCCAGATCGGCTACATGATGCTGGCAGCGGGCCTCGGCCCGGCTGGCTACGTGTTCGCGATCGCCCACCTGCTCGCGCACGGCTTCTTCAAGGCCGGCCTGTTCCTCGGGGCCGGTTCGGTGAAGCACGAGATGAACGACGAGGTCGACATGCGCCGCTTTGGCGGCCTGGCCAAGGTCATGCCCATCACGTGGGTGACCTTCGGCCTCGGCTACCTCGCGATCATCGGCGTCCCGCCCTTCTCCGGCTTCTTCACGAAGGACCCGATCATCGACGCCGCGTTCGGAATGGGCGGCGTGTCCGGTGCGCTGCTCGGTACTGCGGCGCTGATCGGGGCCGGCATCACCGCGTTCTATATGACCAGGGTCATGTTCATGACGTTCGCCAACGGGCGGCGCTGGGATGACGGCGTCCACCCGCACGAGGCGCCGCCGGTGATGACCTCGCCAATGATCGTGCTGGCCATCGGCTCGGTCGCGGCCGGCGGTTTCCTGATCCTCGACAACCGGCTGCTGAACTTCCTCGGCCCCATCACGGGCGTGCCGCCAGTCTCGCACGGCATCTGGACCAAGTACGGGGTCGTGACGCTGGTCCTTGTGGTGATCGGCGCAGCCATCGCCTGGCCGCTGTACGGCAGGCGCGAGATTCCGGTGACCGCGCCGGCCGGCAGCCCGATCACTGTCGCGGCCCGCAAGGACCTGTATGGCGACGCCCTCAACGAGGGACTGCTGATGCGGCCTGGCATGTGGCTCACCCGGCTGTCGGTGTTCTTCGACAACCGCGGCCTGGACGGATTGGTGAACACGGTTGCGGCCACGTTCGGCGGATCGTCAGGGCGGCTGCGGAAGTGGGAGTCGGGGTTCGTGCGGTCGTACGCGCTGTCCATGCTGGTCGGGGCCGTGCTGCTAGTCGGTGCGTTCCTGCTGGTGAGGCTCTAGAGCTGATGAGGCTGCGGATCTGATGAGCAACTTTCCCTGGCTGACAGTAGCGGGTGCCATCCCGCTCGTCGGCGCTGTCGCGATCGCCCTGACCCCTGGCAGGTCGGCGCCTGGCAGCCCGGCCGACAAGCGAGCGCGCGATCTGCTGGTTAAGCGTCTCGCCTTGGTCTTCTCGCTGCTGACCCTCGCGGTCACGATCGCCATGGCCGTGCAGTACAAGCCCGGCGGGCCGCGGTTCCAGTTCCAGCAGACCTACTGGTGGATCCGGCAGTTCGGCGTCCACTATGCGGTCGGCGTCGATGGCATCGCGCTGGTGCTGATTCTCATGACTGTGGTCCTGATGCCCGTGGTGCTGCTGGCGTCCTGGAACGACGTCGAAGACGTGTGGGCCGCCGCGACCGCGGCGGCGGCGGAGGCCGCGACCAGGACGGGCACTACGCGGGTGCCGCGGCTGCGCAGCGTCAAGTCGTACTTCGTGATGATGCTGGTGCTCGAGACGATGATGATCGGTGTCTTTGCGGCCACCGACGTCTTCCTCTTCTACGTGTTCTTCGAAGCCATGCTCGTGCCGATGTACTTCATGATCGGCAGCTTCGGCGTCGGGCAGCGCCAGTACGCCGCGGTCAAGTTCCTGCTGTACAGCCTCCTCGGCGGCCTGCTCATGCTGGTCGCGATCATCGCGCTGTACGTCTACTCCACCCACGGCGGGCATCAGGGCACGTTCCTGTTCACCTCGCTGATCCACCTGTCCCTGAGCCCGACCGTGCAGAAGTGGCTGTTCCTCGGCTTCTTCATAGCGTTCGCGATCAAGGCGCCGCTATGGCCATTCCACACGTGGCTGCCGGACGCCGCGACATCAGCGCAGCCCGGCGCGGCGGTGCTGCTGGTCGGCGTGCTCGACAAGGTCGGCACGTTCGGCATGATCAGGTACTGCCTGGACCTGTTCCCGGCCGGAGCGCACTACTTCACCGGCCTGGTCATCACGCTGTCAGTCATCGGGGTCCTGTACGGCGCCGTGGTGGCGATCGGCCAAGCGGACATGAAGCGGCTGATCGCCTACACCTCGGTCTCGCACATGGGCCTGATCACCCTTGGCATATTTGCCATGACGAGCCAGGGCCAGTCCGGGGCAACGCTCTACATGGTCAACCACGGATTCGCCACCGGCGCCCTGTTCATCCTGGCCGGGTTCATGGTGAGCAGGCGCGGCTCGCATCTGATCTCTGATTACGGCGGGGTCCAGAAGGTCGCCCCAGTGCTGGCCGGCCTGTTCCTGATTGCAGGCCTGGCCGGGCTGTCACTGCCCGGCCTGAATACGTTCGTCAGCGAGTTCCTGGTGCTGGTCGGCACCTTCACCAGGTACGAGGCGGCCGCGATCCTGGCCACGCTCGGCATCATCCTTGCCGCCATCTACATCCTGTGGATGTACCAGCGGACGATGACCGGGCCGGTGCGGGACGAGGTCGCGAACATGCCCGATCTGAAGCCCCGCGAACTGTGGGCCGTCGGGCCGCTGATCGCGCTCATCGTCGTGCTGGGCGTCTATCCCAGGCCGGTGCTCAACATCATCAATCCGGCCGTGCACAGCACGCTGGTCGGGACGCACTCGACCGATCCCGTGCCGCCGCATCCCGCGCCGCCGGTCAGCCCGGTCGGGACGGCGGCCACGGCCGGCTTCCTGCGGCAGGCGAGCCGCGTTCCCTTCCTAGCCCAGGCGTCCCGCGTGTATTCGCCCGTGCTGACGCCCGCCGTCGCAAAGAAGCCAGCCGTAACTAAGCAAGGGAGCTCGGGGTGACCGGGATCGTGGCGGCTGCCGCGCCGACAATCGCGGCCCCGCACATCGAGTGGAGCCTGCTCTCCCCGATGCTGCTGGTGTTCGGGGCCGCCCTGGCGGGCGTGCTGATCGAGGCATTCGTGAGCCGTGACCTGCGACGGCCGATGCAAGTCGCGCTCGCGCTTGGCAGCCTGGCGGGGGCGTTCGTGCTGACCGTGGTGCTGGCGGCGCGCAGTTCCATCTTCGCTGGAGGCAGGCCAGGCGCCGTGGTCGCCGTCGGCACGGTCGGGGTCGACCGGCCGACGTTGTTCATCCAGGCGACGATCCTGGTACTCGCGTTCGTCAGTGTGCTGCTGATCGCCGAGTCATCGCACGAGGTCAGCGCCTTTACGCCGCAGGCCGCGGCTGTACCAGGCAGCGCCGAGGAACGCGAGGGCCTGCTAGCCGGGCTCGCCCACACCGAGGTCTACCCGCTCACGCTCTTCGCCGTCGGCGGCATGCTGCTGTTCCCGGCCGCCAACGACCTGCTGACGATGTTCATCGCGCTCGAGGTGCTGTCGCTGCCGCTGTACCTGCTGTGCGGCCTGGCCCGGCGGCGCCGGCTCCTGTCCCAGGAAGCGGCGATGAAGTACTTCCTGCTCGGCGCATTCTCCTCTGCCTTCTTCATCTTCGGCGTGGCCATGCTGTACGGCTACGCCGGCTCGGTACAGCTCGCCTCGATCGCGACCGTAGCGCAGTCAGGCACGGCGTCGGCGACGCTGCTCTACGCGGGCATAGCACTGCTCGGTATCGGCTTGCTGTTCAAGATCGGCGCGGTCCCGTTCCACGCCTGGAAGCCCGACGTCTACCAGGGCTCGCCGACGCCGATCACGGCGCTGATGGCGTCGTGCACCCTGGTGGCCGCGTTCGGAGCGCTGCTGCGCGTGTTCTACGTCGCGTTCGGCAACCTGACGTGGGACTGGCGGCCGGCCATGTGGGGCGTCGCGATCGTGACGATGCTCGCCGGCTCGATCATCGCCATCACGCAGACGGACATGAAGCGCCTGCTCGCTTACTCCTCGATCGCGCAGGCCGGCTACATCCTCACCGGCGTCATCGCGGCGAACAAGGCCGGCCTGTCCGGCAGCATGTTCTACCTGGTGGCCTATGGCTTCGCCACTATCGGCGCGTTCGCGATCGTGACGCTGGTCAGGGACCGCGGCGGCGAGGCGGCGCACATGTCGAGCTGGGCTGGCCTCGGCAAGCGCTCGCCGCTGGTGGCCGGGGTGTTCGCGCTGTTCCTGATCGCCTTCGCGGGCATCCCGCTGACTAGCGGCTTCACCAGCAAGTTCGCAGTGTTCGACGCGGCGATCCAGGGCGGCGCACTGCCGCTTGTCGTCATCGGCGTCATCAGCAGCGCCATCCTGGCGTTCCCGTACGTGCGGGCGATCGTGCTGATGTTCTTCAGTGAACCAGCGGTGGAAGGCCCTGTCATCGTCAGGCCGAGTGCGTACACCGGCGTTGCCGTCGCCATCGGGGCAGCAGCGACTGTGGTACTCGGCGTGGTCCCGCAGCCGCTGCTCAACCTGGCGAACCATGCGGCCAGCCAGCTGTTCGTCCGCTAGCGAGACCGCGGTCCAGCGTTTGCCGAGCCATCTGCATATCTTGGGGAAAGCTGGAGGATAGCCTCAGCTATGACTGGCCTGTCAGTCAGCTGAGGCGGGCCATGAGGGGACCCACGTGATTGCCGCCGTTCCAATGGAGCTCAGCGACGCAGCGCTCGCTTCCGATGTGGTCGACGGGCTTGCGCTCGTCGAAGACGGCCTGCGCGCAGCCGCGCAGGCTCAGCACGATGTACTCGCCGGCGCATCCGCGCACCTGACGGAGGCCGGCGGCAAGCGATTCCGGCCGACCCTCGTCCTGCTCGCTGCGCAGTTCGGCGATCCCAGGGATCCGCGCATCGTCCCGGCTGCTGTGGCCGTCGAGCTCACGCACCTGGCGACGCTGTATCACGACGACGTGATGGACGAGGCTGACGTGCGCCGCGGCAGCGACAGCGCGAACTCCCGCTGGGGCAACACCGTCGCCATCCTCACCGGCGACTATCTGTTCGCCAAGGCGTCGGCGATCTTGGCCGAGCTTGGCCAGGAAGCGATCCGGATCCAGGCGGAGACGTTCGAGCGCCTGGTCACCGGACAGATCGCGGAGACCGTCGGCTGTCGGCCAGGTGACGACCCGCTCGAGCACTACATGCGCGTGGTGACCGAGAAAACCGCTTCGCTCATCGCGACGTCCGGCAGATTTGGCGCGTTGTACTCAGGCGCGCCCCCGAGCGTGATCGAGCGCATCACGCCCGCGTGCGCGGCTCTCGGTGTCGCCTTCCAGCTCTCCGACGACATCCTGGACGTGGCCAGCGAATCGGCGCAGTCAGGCAAGACTCCCGGCACCGACTTGCGGGAGGGCATCCGCACGCTGCCGATGCTGCACGCGGTGCGGTCGGCGGGCCAGGCGGACGGTCGGCTCGTCGAGCTGCTGGGCATGGGCGAGCTGACCGACCCGGCTCTGCACGCCGAAGCGCTGGGCCTCCTCCGCGACAGCCCGGCGATGGAGATGGCGAAGGCTGACACCCGCCGCTGGGCCGAGGAGGCCAGGACGCAGATCCAAGGCTTGCCCGACGTCCCCGCGCGTGCCGCATTCGAGGCTTTGTGCGAGTTCGTGGTCGAGCGCACGGGGTAGGGCGCCCAGAGTGGAGGGAAGCCGCCGCGATAGCGCGATAGAGAGCGCGACGTTGGTGCACCAACTATGGTGATATCGCCGGGATCGGGGGATCCACCGGATATGGGCACGTCTGGCAGTCGGGCTCGCCATCGGCGCGGCCGCTTGCGCAGCGATCGTAATCTCGGCCTGCGGGAGCAGCGGGTCGATGAGCGGCTCGGCCAGCAGCTCGGCTGCCGGGGCGGCCGCAGAGCCGACACCGACGGCCCTGGTGACGTCCATGCAGGCGTCAGTACGGCAGGCGAACAGCGTGCACATCGCCGGGCAGCTGACCAACAGCGGCATCCCGATCAGTGTCAACCTGGACATGCACAGGAACGGGGACGTATCCGGAACCGTCAGCCAGAACGGGGCGCCGTTCCAGGTCATCGGCGTGAACAGGACTATCTACATCAAGGCAACGCGCTCGTTCCTGCAAGAAGTGAAGGCGCCAACCAGCGCCTGCGCAGTCGTCTGCGGGAAATGGCTTCAGCTGACGCCTGCCGAGGCAAGCCAGCTGACTGGGGACCTCAGCATGACGAGCCTGACCGGCCCGCTCACCTCTAGTCAGGTGCCGAAGCTGACCGAAGCTGGCCGCAAGACCGTCAACGGCCAGCCCGCGTGGGTGCTGCGCGCGTCGGACGGCAGCATGCTCGACGTCAGCTCAGCTGGCCGGCACTACCCGCTGGCCGCCGCCACGAGCGGCAGCCCACGTGAGGTCGTCATTTACTCAAAGTGGAACACCGCGCCGCAGCCGGTCGCTCCGCCCGCCAATGAAGTGCTGAACCTCAACAATCTCAAGTAACCCGATACGCGATCAGAGCGGGCGCAACGGGCGTAACGGGCGCAGGACGACCGCCTCAACGTGGGCCAGAGCCTGGGCTAGGGGCAGCTGCTGTCGCTGGGGGAATCCTGCGACCGGCCCGCTCGTTGTGCAGGGCGACGCAAGGAGGCGCTGTGAGCATATTCGGATTCCGCAAGGCGCAGATGGCGACGGCGCAGGACGCGCTGCCGGGGCGGGAGACGGCGATGCGAGTACCGGACCGGCACGAGGTGTTGGGCACACCGCTCGCGCCCCCGTACCCGCCGGGGACTGAGGTCGCCGAATTCGCGCTGGGCTGCTTCTGGGGCGCGGAGAAGAACTTCTGGCAGACGCCCGGCGTGGTGTCGACGGCGGTCGGCTATGAGGGCGGCTTCACGCCGAACCCCACGTACGAGGAAGTCTGCAGTGGCCGCACCGGTCATGCCGAGTCGGTGCGCGTTGTGTTCGATCCGGCCAAGGTCAGCTACCCAGAGCTGCTGAAGGTCTTTTGGGAGTCGCATGACCCGAGTCAGGGCATGCGCCAGGGCAACGACGTCGGCACGCAGTACCGCTCCGCGATCTTCTATAAGTCGCCGCAGCAGCAGGCCGAGGCCGAGGAGTCGCGGGCCAGCTATCAGAAGCGGCTATCCGAGGCAGGGTACGGGGAGATCACCACGGAGATCGTGCCCGCGGGCGAGTTCTACTTCGCAGAGGATTACCACCAGCAGTACCTCAGTGACGCTAAGAACCCGTACGGCTATTGCCCGGACCACGGCACGGGCGTGTCGTGCCCGATCGGCGTGGTCAAGGCGAGCGACTGAGCTGTCACCGGTTCCGCCCGTGATCCGGAATATCCCGTTAGCGGCTAATGCGGACGCCAGCAGGCCGACCCCCGTCCTACCTGACTGGCGCGGCCTCGTGCTTGCGAGCGCGATATGCGGCGACATGCAGCCGGTTGCCGCAGGTGCGGCTGTCACAGTAGCGGCGTGACCTGTTCCTGGAGAGATCCACGAACACGTCCCGACAGGTGGGCGACTCGCAGCTGCGGATCCGGCGTGCCTCGCCGGCCACGACGAGCCAGGCAATCCCCATCGCGAAGTGCGCGGCCATCCGGTCGGCGAGTGGTGCTGCCGGCCGGGACACGTGCAGGTGCGGACCACGGCCGTCGTGCGCGACAATCTGCGGACTCGCGCCCGTCTGCGAGAGCAGCGCGTTGATCTGCGCGATCGCAACTTCCTCGGCACGGGCCTCGCAGCTGGTGACGATCGCATCAAGCCGGGCTCGGTACTCGCGCGCGATCGGCAGGTCGGCCGCGGTGCCCCGGACGCCCGCGAAGGCGTACTTGTCGGCCATCGCCTGAAGGTCGGCGAGGTCGCGGAGCTCTTCTCCGTCGCTTCCGCGGCCAGTATTGATGAGCTCGACGCAGCCTGCCATAGCCTCGATCTGGTCAGCATCAAAGTGGCTTTGACTGCTGTCACTCGTGCCGACTAGGGTAGTGCCCATGTCAGTACCATACGGCGAAACGGTCATGACTGCCACCAGCCGAGACGGCACTGATCGTGACACCGCCGACCGCAGCGGCGGAAGGCCGGTACTGACGGCGATCCTGGGCGCAGCGTGCATCTCGTCCTCTGCGATCCTGGTCACTCTCGCGGACGTCAGCCCCGTCACCACTGCATTTTTCCGGTGCGCACTAGCGCTGCCAGTCCTCGCGCCGCTTGCCGTGCTTGAGCAGCGCCGGCTCGGGCCGCGGCCGCTAGCTAGCCGGCGCAACGCTGTGCTCGCAGGTCTCTTTCTGGCAGTCGACCTCGTGCTGTGGAACCACGCGATCGCCGACGTCGGCGCTGGCGTCGCGACAGTGCTCGGCAACCTCCAGGTATTGTTCGTCGCCGCCTTCGCGTGGCTGGTGCTTCGGGAGCGGCCGGGTAGGCGCTACTTGGTCATGCTTCCGGTGGTGCTAGCAGGCGTCGTGCTCGTGTCCGGCATGCTGGGCGGCCACACGGCCGGGCTGCATCCGCTGGCAGGCGTCGGGTACGGCCTCGCCACATCGGCCGCGTACGCATGCTTCCTGCTGACCCTGCGCAGCACTGGCGGACATACAGCGCATGTCGCTGGTCAGCTGGCGGACGCGACCGTCGGGGCCGCCGTCGGCGCCATCATCATCGGGCTGCCCCTTGGCGGCATCCAGTTCGCGATTCACTGGCACTCGTTCGGCTGGCTGCTGCTGCTCGCGCTGCTAAGCCAGACGGCCGGCTGGCTGCTTATCACGGCGTCCTTGCCACGACTGCCAGCTGCTATGTCGTCCCTACTGCTGCTGCTCCAGCCCGCAGCCGCGCTGGTGCTCGCGGCGATCGTGCTGCACGAGCAGCCGACGCTCGTGCAGGTCGCAGGCGCCCTGCTGGTGTGCGCGGGCGTGCTGGCGGTGACGTGGCGCACGACGTCCAGAGGCCGCGCCAGACGCAGCGAGGAGGCGGCAGCCACGCAGGCGCTGACGCCAGCGCTGCGGCCGGCGCAGGTCCAGCCCCGCGGCGAGCTCGCTCAGGCGCGCACCGCGAACAGCACGTAACCGTAGCTCAGGCCACTCGCGGCTGGGTGACGACGGAGCCAGCCGCGCGCCATACTCGCCGGGAACTCGATGTGCAGCACCGCGGACAGCTCGCGCCGGCTCGCGAAGTCCAGCCGCGACCTGACCTCGTGCCTGAACGCGCCCCGATCCCGCCACCACGCGTCGACAGCGGCCGCGGTCGACGACGGCGGGCGGGAGGCAGAGGCGGCCAGCAGCCCCGAGAACTCACCCCACCGGTAGTCGTTGTCGACCGCGACCAGGTACCCGCCTGGCCGCAGCACGCGCAAGACCTCCGCGAGCCCGGCGTCGGTGCCCGGCGGAAAGAAGTAGGCGAACCGGGCGTGCACCACGTCGGCGCTGTTGTCGGCGAGCGGGATGTGCTCCGCGGAGCCCGCCAGCACCTCGGTGCCGGGCAGGGGGGCGGCTGCACGACGGGAGGCGGCCCGCAGGGCCGGATCCGGCTCGATCCCGACGACCCTGGCTGCCTCGCCCGCATACCGGTGCAGCCAGTATCCCGTGCCGCAGCCGAGGTCCACGATCGTGCGCCCGGCCCACGGGGCGATCCCGCGCATTGCAGCTAGGACGTGACCGGCCTGGTCAAGCGCCTTGTTCTCCAGTTCATAGCGGTCCGGGTGGCCGCCGATGTTCGGCGCGAACCGCCAGTCGGAGAACTCCTCCCGTGCCGCCGACCGTGCCCCTGCCCTCGGCTGGTCGCCTGCGGCGGGAGGCGTGGCTCCGATCACGTCGTATTATCCGTCGGCCCGGGCCGACGAGGCGAATCAGCCGCCGGGTGCGTGCACGACGTCGATATCCGGACCTGCCAGCCTCGCGCCTTGCCACCGCGACCAGGTGGCCAGGTCCTTGTTGAACGCGGCGGCGGCAGCTTCGATCGTCTCGATGCCATAGCTCTCGGACTGACCTTGACCGCTGGGCGGTGCCGTGAGGATCGCCATCTGGTACAGGATGTTCTTGCCGGTAAACGCGCCGATGCTGTTGATGTTCCAGTCGTCGGCGCCGGGGTACGGCAGCCAGCCATTCTTGATGTGGATGGTGACACTAGCCGACGCGCCTTCCGACACGCCCCATCGCTCGGAAGCGATGACCTCGGACATCAGCTTGAGCACGTAGGCGCGTGACGCGCTGTTGAGCACCGTGCTGTCGGTCAGCACCTGCATGAGCCTGAGCTCGTCATGGGGCGTGATCCGCGTCAGCCCCCAGGCGTTGTTGAGTACGGTCTCGCTCATGCCGGCCTTGTTGAGGAATTTTTGCACAGCGCTGATGCCTTCCTCCTCCCAGAGCGTCTGCGCCGCGCTGTTGCTGGACTGCGTGATCATCTGAGAGGCGAGGTTGCGCTGTGCTGAGGTGAGGTGACTTGGTCCGCCAACCTTCAACAGGAGTGCGCTAAGGATAGTGACCTTGATGACGCTGGCCGCATAGAAGTGATCAGTGGCGTGCAGCTGGCAGCTCAGGCCGTCGGCGGCATCCGCCGCGTCGAGACCTACAAATGAACCAGGCCGGGCTGCGATAGCGGCACTAATACCCGCTGAGATCTTCGCGGCGATGAACGGATGCTTCGCCGACGTGCAGATGGGCGCCGCCTTGGCGGCAGCCGCCGAAGCGGCCGTGGCGGTCGCCGGCACCGCGGCGGCGGCGCAGATCAGAGCCACGCTGGTCGCAGCTGTCAGCATGGTCACGGGCTGGCGGCGAATGCCCCTCATCGCAGCTCCCTCATCGTCGATACTGCAATGACGCTTGGGGCACCGTCCGGGTTGGCATACGGCGCCGCAAAATATCAGCAATCTGTTTTTGACGGGATTTTCTTTACCGGAAGAAGCTGCCGGGTCATGTCGAAGTGCGGGCAGCGGCGTTCGTAGCACTTGATAGGAAGGGTGCCATCGGCACCCGCGGTATAGCAGGAGGCGCGCGGATGAAGTACGTGATGCTTATCTTGAACACCGAGGCAGCTGAGAAGCTGAGCGAGGACGAGCAGCAGGCCTGGTTCGCCGAGATCATGGCCTGGTACGAGAAGCACGGCGCCAGCGGCGTTCTCGCCGACGGCGGTCACCAGCTGCAGGGACCGGAGACGGCCAAGACAGCGCGCGCCAGCGGCGTCACCGATGGACCGTTCATCGAGTCGAAGGAAGTGCTCGGTGGCTACTCGGTACTCGAGGCCGCCAGCGTCGACGAGGCGATCGAGGTCGGCAAGACGTGGCCGGGCGTGGATCGCGGCCTGATCACCATCGAGGTCCGGCCAGTCGTCGAGATGTAGGTCCTGTCCTGATGACAGGGCCTGGGCGCGGTCAGCCAGCCAGGCGACTCAGCTTGACAGCCGGCGGGCGATGAGCTCGCGCTCGGCCGGGTTCGCGGCCAGCGCGAGCGCTCGCTCGTTGGCTGCCCGCGCATCGGCGGTCCGGCCCACGGCGGTGAGCAGCTCGGCCCGGACTGCGTGAAACAGCCGGTAGTCATCAAGCTCGGCGGCGAGCGGCTCGACCTCCGCCAGCGCTGCCTCGGGCCCGATCTCGTACCGGGTCGCCACGGCCCGGTTAAGCCGGACGACCGGGGACGGCGTCATTACCTGCAGCCGGTCGTACAGCAGTCGGATCTGGTGCCAGTCGGTCTGTGCATAGGTCGGCGCGGCTGAGTGCAACGCTGCGATGGCCGCCTGCACCTGGTACGGTCCCGGCTGGTGCATGCCGATAGCACGGTCGAGCAGGCCGGTCGCCTCGGCCGCGAGGTCACGGTTCCACCGGCTGCGGTCCTGGTCCGCGAGCCGGATCAGGCGTCCCCATCCGTCGAAGCGGGCCGCCGCACGCGACTCGTGCAGCAGCAACAGAGCCAGCAGCCCGAGCGCCTCTGGCTCTCTCGGCATCAGCCGGTGCAGCAGCTGCGCCAGCGACACAGCCTGTCTTGCAAGATCACGGCGAGCGGGCATCCGCCCGGCGCTGGCCAGGTAGCCCTCGTTGAAGACCAGGTAGACCACGGCGAGCACCGTCGCCAGCCGCCCGCCCAGCTCCTCGGGCTCCGGTATGCGCACGGCGACGCCCGCGTCGCGCAGCGACCGGCGGGCCCGCGACAACCGCTGTGCCATGGCCTGCTCACTGACCAGGAACGCGGCCGCGATCTCCGCTGTCGTCAGACCGCACACGGCCCGGAGCGTGAGCGCGATCTGGGAATCCGGCGGCAGCGCCGGGTGACAGCACGCGAACACCAGGCTCAGGAGGTCGTCGTCAGCGTCTCTGCCACCTGGCTCGCCGCTGCTATCGGCTGTCCGGTCCGCCGTGACGGCGAGCAGCGCGAGTTTCTCCCGCCCGGCCTTTGCCCGGCGCTGCCGGTCGATCGCCTTACGCCAGGCCGTGGTCGTCAGCCAGCCGCCAGGGTTCGGCGGGGCGCCGCCTGCTTGCCAGTGCTCCAGCGCCTCGACGAACGCGTCCTGAACGAGTTCCTCCGCCAGGCCCACGTCGCCGAGGCGCCGGGCCAGGGACGCGCGCAGCCTTGTGGCCTCGGCCCGGTAGGTCCGTTCGAGCGCCTCGGCATCCACAACGGCAAGTCTGGCAAATCGCGCCAGCGCGCGCACATCTCAGGCTGGAGCCCCGCCGCGGCCTGCGCCTCCGCGAAACCGCGATACTCCCTCGACGACACCCGGATCTGCCAGCGTCGCCATCCCGTGGGCGAATTCGTTCGCCATCGCGTCCTCGGAAGCAAGCGACGTCGACTCCAGGACCGAGGCCCGGTCACTTCGCATGCACGCCTGCGGGAAGGCGGCAATCTGGCGGGCGAGCAACTCGGCCTCTTGGCGTGCGTCGCCGTGCTTCACCAGTCGGGAGACCAGGCCCATCTGGTATGCCTCTGCGGCCGGAACCGGCCGGCCGGTCAGGATCAGGTCCAGCGCACGGCCGAGGCCAACGATCTGCGGAAGCCGGACCGTGCCCCCGTCGATGAGCGGGACGCCCCAGCGGCGGCAGAACACGCCGAAGACCGCGTCTTCCTCGGCTACCCGCAGATCGCACCACAGCGCCAGCTCGAGTCCGCCGGCGACGGCATGCCCCGCGATGGCCGCGATGACCGGCTTGGAGAGCCGCATCCGGCTGGGCCCCATGGGCGCGGTGCCGTCGGACTCGGTCCGGTTGCCGCGCGGACTGCCGATCGCCTTCAAGTCGGCGCCGGCGCAGAAGGTGCCCCCGGCGCCGAACAGGACCGCGACGGACGCGTCGCCATCGGCGTCGAAGTCGGCGAACGCCTCGGCGAGCGCAGCCGCTGTGGGACCGTCGACGGCGTTGCGCACCTCAGGTCGATCCAGGATCACGGTGGTGACCGGACCAGCCCGGTCAACCCGGACTGGGCTGGTACTGGCCGGGGTGCTGCTGGCCTGCGTGCGCCCGTGGCCACCCGAGTGGGCCGGCCTGGCGGCACTCGGGGTAGACACGGCTAGCCGACCTGCCAGGTGTCGCTGCCGGCCAGCAGGTCGGCGAGGTCGCCGTCGCCTTGCTTTTGCCTGGCCCCTTCGATCTGGGCTGACATCTCCTCGTCGTAGCTGGGCCGCTCTACCGCGCGGAACACTCCGATCGGCGTGTGCGCGAAGTCGGAGCTGTCCAACCGGGAGAGCGCGAATGCGTAGGACGGATCGCTCGTGTGCGCGTCGTGCGAGAGAAGCGAGCTAGCGTCGGCCTCCGCAACCGGCACGGCCTCCAGCCCGCCATACCGGCCCGCGCGAAGCCCCATCCCCGCATCGGCACCGAAGCGGATGGGCTCGCCGTGCTCGAGCCGGACAAGCCGTTCCTCTCGCTGGCCGGGCTCGGTGATCGGCAGGAACGCGTCGTCGTTGTAGATCGGGCAGTTCTGGTAGATCTCCACGAACGCGGTGCCCTTGTGATCGGCGGCCGCGCGCAGCACGCTGGTCAGGTGCTTGCGGTCAGAGTCGATGGTCCGCGCCACGAACCCCGCCTCGGCGCCGATGGCCAGTGAGATTGGGTTGAAAGGCGTGTCCAGCGACCCGAAGGGCGTCGACTTGGTGACCTTGCCCTGCTCAGAAGTGGGCGAGTACTGGCCCTTGGTCAGGCCGTAGATCCGGTTGTTGAACAGCAGGATCTTGATGTTGACGTTACGCCGCAGGGCGTGGATCAGGTGGTTGCCGCCGATCGACAGCGCGTCGCCGTCTCCGGTGATCACCCAGACCGACAGGTCAGGCCGGGAGGCGGCAAGGCCAGACGCGATCGTGGGGGCACGGCCATGGATCGAGTGCATCCCGTAGCTGTTGACGTAGTACGGCAGCCGCGACGAGCAGCCGATCCCGGAGATGATGACGAGGTTCTCACGCGGGATCTCCAGCTCGGGCAGGAAGCCCTGGAAGGCCGCCAGGATGGCGTAGTCGCCGCAGCCAGGGCACCAGCGGACTTCCTGGTCGGACTTGAAGTCCTTGGTCGACAGCTTCTCGTCAGCCTTGGGTATCAGGGTCAGCGAGCCGAACCGGTGCTGCGGCTCGGGGAACTCGACGTCGTTGGCCGGGCTGTCAGACATTGCCGATCACATCCTGGATGACGTTCGCGAGCTCAGCGGCCTTGAAGGGCAGGCCGCGAACCCGGTTATAGGAGACCACGTCGACTAGGTAGCGGCCGCGTAGCAGCAGCGCGAGCTGGCCCAGGTTGATCTCCGGCACCAGCACCTTGTCGTAGGAGCGCAGCACGTCGCCAAGGTTGGCCGGCAGCGGCGATAGATGCCGTAGGTGCGCCTGGGCGACCGACCCGCCCGCCGTGCGGATCCGGCGGACCGCAGCGCCGATCGAGCCGTATGTCGAGCCCCAGCCAAGGACGAGCACCCTGGCGCTGCCGTCAGGATCGTCGACTTCGACCGGCGGAATGTCAGCTGCGATCCCGTCGATCTTTGCCTGGCGCAGGCGCACCATCTTGTCGTGGTTATCAGGGTCGTAGGAGATGGTGCCAGTGCCGTCGGCCTTCTCGATGCCGCCGATTCGGTGCTCGAGCCCCGGCGTCCCCGGTATTGCCCATGGCCGGGCCAGGGTCTTCGGATCGCGCTGGAACGGCAGGAAGGGCGGGCCGTCAGTCCCGTCGACGACCACGTTCCCGCTTGCGAATTTGAATTCATCCCGCAGCTTGGGCAGCCCGTCCACGCTCGGAATCCGCCACGGCTCCGACCCGTTGGCCAGGTACCCGTCGGACAGGATGATCACAGGTGTGCGGTACTTCACCGCGATCCGCACGGCTTCCATCGCTGTGTCGAAGCAGTCAGCCGGGGTCGACGGCGCGACGATCGCGACCGGGGATTCGCCGTTCCGGCCGAACAGCGCCATCAGCAGGTCGGCCTGCTCGGTCTTGGTCGGCATACCGGTCGACGGCCCGGCGCGCTGGATATCGCAGATGATGAGCGGCAGCTCAACGGAGGCGGCCAGTCCGATTGTCTCAGCCTTCAGGCACATGCCGGGGCCGGACGTCGTCGTCACGCCGAGGCCGCCGCCGAAGGACGCGCCGAGCGCCGCGCCGACGCCGCTGATCTCGTCCTCGGCCTGCATGGTGCGGACGCCGAACCGCTTCAGCTTGGACAGCTCGTGCAGAATGTCGGAGGCCGGCGTGATCGGGTACGAGCCGAGGAACAGCGGCAGCCCGGAGCGCCGGGAGGCGGCTACCAGCCCGTACGCCAGCGCGGTGTTGCCGGTGATGTTCCGGTACCGACCAGGTGTCAGCGGAGCGGGCTTGACCTCGTACTGGACCGAGAACGCCTCGGTCGTCTCGCCGTAGTTCCAGCCTGCCTGGAAGGCGGCCCTGTTGGCGGCAAGGATCTCGGGCCGGGCGGCGAACCGCGAGTCGAGGTAGCGGAACGTACCCTCGACGGGCCTGTTGTACAGCCACGACAGCAGGCCAAGGGCGAACATGTTCTTGGCCCGCTCGGCGTCCTTGCGCGTGATGTCGAAGTTCTCGAGCGCCTTGACGGTGACCGAGGTGATCGGGATGGCGTGCAGCCGGTATGCCTCCAGCGAGCCGTCCTCGAGCGGATTCGCCTGGTAACCGACCTTAGCCAGGTTGCGCTTTGTGAATTCGTCGGTGTTGGCGATGATGTCGGCGCCGCGTGGCACGTCGTCGAGGTTGGCTCTCAGCGCGGCTGGGTTCATCGCGACCAGCACGTCGGGTGCGTCGCCGGGGGTCAGGATGTCGTGGTCGGCGAAATGCAGCTGGAAGCTCGACACGCCAGGAAGCGTGCCGGCCGGAGCGCGGATCTCGGCCGGGAAGTTAGGCAGCGTGGAGAGGTCGTTGCCGAATGTCGCAGTCTCCTGGGTGAACCTGTCCCCGGCGAGCTGCATGCCGTCGCCGGAGTCGCCGGCGAACCTGATGATGACACGATCGAGCTGCTGGACCTGCTTGGTCACAGTCTCTCGGCCTCCTTCACGCGCCGAGGCCGGGTACTGCCGCGGTGACGGCGTGCATCATTACGTGGATGTCTCGTTAGGTGGGTTCTGTTGGTAACTGCTGGTGGTGCCGTGTTATTGGTTCCTGTTATTGGTCCTGCTGTTGGTGCTTGCTCATGGTGGTGACGCGGTGGTGACGCGGTGGTGGGTCTGCCCCGTCTCCAGACGGCGTCGCTGCATCCTCTGCCGAGACTACGGCCTGCGTCGTCCTGGGCGGCCCCGCCGCCACGCCAGGGCGCCCGCGTCGCGTACACCCCCTGCCGATGCTAGAACCCCATTCTAGTACAGAAGCCATAACCTCCAGGTTCGCTCTCGCTTATACGACGCGCTCCCCAGTTGCGCGGTTCACTGGTGAGTGCCGGGGATAACGCAGCGTGCGGACTTTGCCGATCTAACCGGCAAAGTCGTCCGATTCAACTACCCAGCGTGACAGTAGCGTAACGCCTCGATGCGGTGGTAGTTGGCTGGCTATTGGCTGGCTACAAGCGAGGAGTTTCCCGGCTCACCGCGGCGGCTAGGTCGATGAGCTGGGCGAGCGTGTCGAGCCGCTGAGTGCGGTCCCCGCCAAGCTTGGCCTGCAGGGTCGTGATGCCTGCGTCCCGGTAGAGCCGGAGCCGCTGCATGATCATGGCGGGCGTGCCGATGAGGTTCGTCTTGGCGCCGAGCTCGACCGGCACCCGGTCCGCCGCCTCGTCACGCCGGCCGGCCAGCCAGAGATCCTGCACCGCCTCGACGTCGGCACCATAGCCCTGGCGCGTGAAGGCCGCGTTGTAGAAGTTCTGCTCCTTCGAGCCCATTGCACCGATGGTGAATGCATATCCGCGCGCGTGCCGCTGCGCGGCGACGGCCGCCGCGTCCTCGTCCGCGGTGAACTCAACGGCAACCGGGATGACAAGATCGAGATCGGAGAGCTGGCGGTTCGCCTTCGCTGCACCGGCCCGTAGCTGGTCAAGGAAGGCGTCCGCATGCTCGGGCATGAAGGTATTGCCGATCCAGCCGTCGGCTAGCTCACCGGTCAGCGCGAGGTTGCGCGGCCCAAGCGACGCGACGTAGACCGGCACCGCGGTCGGCGGCAGCATGGAGCGGATGGCACGGCCCTGGCCGCCCGGCAACGGCAGCTGATAAGCGCGGCCCTGATGGCTAAGCCGCTCGCCGCCCGCGACCATCCTGACGATCTCGATGGTCTCGCGCGTCACGGCAAGCGGTGCGTCGAACCTGACTCCGTGCCAGCCTTCCATTACCTGCGGCCCGCTGGTGCCGATGCCGAGCCGGAACCGGCCACCCGACAGTAGTTGCAGCGACATCGCCGACATCGCGAGCATGGCCGGCGTGCGGGCGCCGAGCTGGGCGATCGCCGAGCCCAGGCTGATCCGCTCGGTCTGCGCCGCCAGGAACGCCAGCGGCGTCAGCGCGTCCTGGCCCCAGGCCTCGGCGACCCAGACCGATGTGGCGCCGACCCGCTCGGCGTCCCGGACGAAGTCCGCGTCCTGCTGCGATGCCACGTGGGCGGCGATGCCTACCTGCATGCCCTCATTGTCGCTTAGGGTCCCGACCAGGTGTGGCGTAGCATGCGACCGTGGAGGCTGCTGAGCTCAGATACGCCGACTGCCCGACCACCGAGGCCGAGCTGCGCATCGACGCGCCGCCGTCCGTTGTGTGGAGGCTGGTTTGCGACATCCAGACGCCGGCCGAGTTCAGCTCGGAGTTCCAGGGCGGCCAGTGGCTCGATGGCGCAACGGGGCCGGCGCTCGGGGCCCGGTTCCGCGGCCGGAATTTCCACGAGGCGCGCGGCACCTGGGAGACGGAGTCGACGATCTGCGAGTTCGAGCCCGAGCGAGTGTTCGGCTGGGCGGTCGGCGATCCCGAGGTCCCGGCAGCCCGCTGGCGCTTCTCGCTCGTCGCTGATGGCGACGGCACCCTGGTCCGGCAGTGGATGCAGATGGGTCCGGGCGAGAGCGGTATCAGCGAGCTGATCGCGCAGATGCCTGATAAGGAGCACCGCATCCTGCGCCGCCGCCTAGCCGAGCACCAGGCGAACATGACCGCCACCCTGACCGGCATCAAGGCCCGGGCCGAATCGGCCTAAAAGGTCTGGCCGCGTGCGCCGTCGACTCCTTGCCATGCCGTAGGCGCGGTGAGCTGAGCAGCCGGTCCGGGGGCAAATCACCTATTTCTGGCATGTCGGCCGCAGCATGAGGACCTCGATCGAACGTGTGGAGTGCAGGTACAAAGACTTTGGACCTATCCTCCACACGTTCGAAAGGATGATCTTGAGCTGGCTGGCCAAATGCCGCTAAGGTCACATTTCGGAACCGGGCTCCTGCTTTCAGCGCAGAATAAATCGCCGGACGGCGTTGGCGAAGCCTTCGTCCTCGTTGGATGTCGTTACGCGGCGGGCCGCGCGCTTGACCTCAGCGCTGGCGTTGCCCATCGCGATGCTGAGCCCTGAGTGCGCGAACATCAGCACGTCGTTGGGCTGGTCGCCGATCGTGGCGATGTCGGCCCCGTCGATCTCGTACTTGGCGGCGAGGTACTTGGCCACCTCGCCCTTGTTGGCGAGCGGATGCGTAACGTCGAGGTAATACGGCTGCGATGCCGCTGCGGTCACGTGGTCACCGAACTTGTCGTGAACGGCCTCGGTCGCCTTGGCAACTGCGTCGGTGTCGTCGCTGACACCGACTAGCTTGGCCACATTGGCCGTCAGGCCGTTGATCCCATCGGTCATGACCTTGGGCTCGAACTTGACGGTCCAGGCCTCGCGCGCGACGTGCGGTCCGTCCGCCTTCGGCACGTACCAGTCGGCTCCGCTGTACAGCCAGACATCAAGGCTGAACGAGCGCATCAGGTCGGCCGCCGGCGCGACCAGGCCCTCGGGCAGCACGCGCTGCTCGAGCACGTTCATGTGCCGGTCAACGAGCAGGCCGCCGTTGAATGCCGCGATCGGCGTCTGGATATGCAGGGGCTTTATGAGCATGGCCATGCCGCGCGGCGGCCGCCCGCTGGTGATCGCGAAAATTACGCCGGCCCGATGCAGGTCGTGCACGGCGGTGATCGCCTCGTCGGTCAGTACCTTGTCCTGGGTGACCAGCGTGCCGTCGACATCGGCGAGCAGGAGCTTGATCCGGGGCGCGTTCATCGCGTTCATCGCCCTGTATCGCCCTCATGGTGCTCGCTGCGGTCACCGCACCCATCATGCTCACCGCATACCCCCAGCGGCCGCCTCGGCCTCGGCCGTCACGTACGCGTCGATGACGTCGCGATACCGGCCGGAGATCCGGCCGAGTGTCTCGTCGCGAGACGCCTTGTCCGCCAGGAAATCCTGCAGCGCTTCCTCCCACAGCGTCCGGCCGACGGCGAAGCCATCGAAAGCCGTCGACCGAGGCGCCGATCTTCACCCACGCGATGACCTGCGGCTCGTCGGCGCCACGACCGAGAACGATGCACTTGACGCCGTCGCGTCCTTCCGACCGGGCCTGCGTTACTACCTCCTCGCACGCCGACGCGCTGTCCAGTCCCTCGATCTTCCAGATGTCAGGCTCGACACCGCCCGCTTGCAGCGCCGCGATGGTCGCGACGACGAGATCGGGCCGCAACCTGCGGTCATACTCACGCTGGTCGCCGCCGAAGTGCTCAAGCTGCGTCTTCGTGGCGGGTACCAGCAGCTCGAAGAGAAACTTGCGGCCGCGATCTCGCAGCCAGTGGCTCAGCCGCGCGAGCCGCTCGGTCTGGCGGCGATTCAGGTCCGGGTCGCCGTCCGGGTTGTAGCGGACAAGCACTTTGGTGAATGTCGGATCGAAGGCCTCGATGTGGGCGCCGAAGTCCTCGCCGTACTGGAATTCGAACTCCTCCTGGCCCGACCTCTCCACCGGCATGGCTAGCACGACGCCTTCTTCCTTGGCGCGGCGTGCGACCCCCGCTCCGAACTCCTCGTCAACGAGGACGCCGCAGTACTCCCGAGGGGCTCCCGCCAGCAGGGCCTGCCGGTGCGCGTCGAAAATGATCTCCTTCACCCCGATGATGCCGTCGCGCACGTCGGGGGGTACCGGCTCGGTGGCTCCGAACAGGTCCTTCTCGAACGAGCCACGGTGATCGAATGCCATGAGGTACAGCGGCTTGTCATAGCCGAGTGTCATGGGCACCTCCTCGTAGGGGCGACCACGTCAGCCTGCGTTCGGCAGGTGCCAGTGGAACGGCTCGATCAAGCTCGTCGACGGAAGCCGGACCCCACGAGCCACGCTGCGTACGGCTCGACCCGCGGCGGGTTCTGCTAGCAGCGGCTCGGAGATCTCCCAGAGCCGGTTGATGCCGTCCGAGCTGGTAAACAACGACTGGTCGCCGATCATCGCGTCGAGGATCAGCCGCTCGTAGCCCTCCAGCGCGTTGGCCGCGGCGAATGAGTCGGCGTACTTGAAGATCATCTTCTCGCTGCCCAGCGACATCTCCGCGCCTGGCTCCTTGGCCAGGAACTTTGCGGTGATCGAACCAGGATCGGCGAAGTCGATGATGATCTCGTTCCGCCGCCCGTCCGGGATGTCCTTGCGATGCGCCTTGAACATCCGCAGCGGCGGCTCATGGAAGCCGAGAGTGATGACCTGCCGGCCAGCCCCGAGGCTCTTGCCGGACCGGAGGTAGAACGGCACGCCATGCCAGCGCCAGTTGTCCACCTCGGCCTTCACCGCGACCATAGTCTCGGTCTGTGAGCCAGGAGCGACGCCAGGTTCATCGCGGTAGCCCGCATACTGGCCGCGCACCACGTGCCGTGTGTCGACCGGCCGGAGTGCGTCAAATACCTTCAGCTTCTCGGCCCGCAACTGCTGCGCTGTCAGCGCTGTCGGCGGTTCCATGGCGACGAACCCCAGCACCTGGAACAGGTGCGTGACGATCATGTCCCGGTAGGCACCTGTCTTGTCGTAGAAGTCGGCGCGGCCCTCGATCGAGAGCGTCTCCGGCACATCGATCTGCACGTAGGCGATGTGCGACCGGTTCCAGACCGGCTCGAACAGGCCATTGGCAAACCGGAACGCGAGGATGTTGTCGACCGACTCCTTGCCCAGGAAGTGGTCGATCCGGAAGATCTGCGACTCGTCGAAGACCGCATGCACGGCATTGCCGAGCTCGATCGCGGAGGCCAGGTCCGTGCCGAACGGCTTCTCGATGATCACCCGCGACCTGTCACCGGCCAGGCCAGCCGCGCCGAGCATGCCGACCACGGACGAGAACGCCGCTGGCGGTACAGCCAAGTGGAAGAGGCGGCAGACCTGCCCACCGATCTCCTTCTCGGCGCGCGCGACCTCGTCCTTCAGGGGGCCATAGTCGTCAGGATCGGCGCACGCGAAGGACAGATGCTGCTGGAATTCGGTCCAGCAGTCGACCTCGGTGTCCGGTTTGCTGATGCAGAAGTCCTGAGCCGCCTGCTTGGCGTGGGCCCGGAACTCCTCCGAGCTCAGCGCGAACTTGGCAGGCGACGACCCGATGATGCGGTATTTGCGCGGCAGCAGGCCAGCCGCGGCGAGGTGGAACAGACCCGGTAGCAACTTCCGCTTAGCCAGGTCGCCCGTCGCGCCGAAGAGCACGATCACGTGGTCATCCGGGCGGCGGATGGTGCCATGCGCGCCGCCGTTGTCGGTCGATGCGGTCTTGCCGGTACTGACTGCGGTCATGACGTCCTCGTGATCGGAAGGGGGTTGTCGGCCCGAGGTCGCGGTGCTGCGTGATACGGCCTACGTGACAGTACCTACATGACGGTACCTACGTGACAATCGCTAACGGTCCGGCGGTGCCGCGGCCTCGTCGGCGAGCACCAGCGACCGCGTCGCCAGGACCCGGCCCGCTGGGATGGACTGGTCTCCGGCAAGCAGCTTGGCCAGCGGATCCCGCTTGTCGCTGCCCGTGACCAGCCATAGCAGCTGATCGGCGCGTGTCAGCGCTGGATAGGTGAGCGTCATGCGGCGGTGACCCTGATACGGCTGCGTGACGGCCACCAGGACGTCGGCCACTTCCAGCACCGGATCACCCGGCACCAGCGAGGCGGTATGGCCGTCCGGACCGAGGCCGAGGTGCACCAGGTCGAACCGCTGCGGCAGCACCATGGCGTATTCGGCCGCGGCCTTCTCCAGGTCGGAATCGTTGACCGGCATCGGGTGCACACGCGCAGGCGCATCGCCGATGCTCTCCCGCAGGTGCGTCAGGTTGCGGTCCGGGTCACCGTCGGGTGCGACTCTCTCATCGACCTGGTACAGCTCGACATCGGCCCACGGCACGTCCTGCCTGGCCAGCTCGGCGAACATAGCCCACGGCGTATGGCCCCCGCTCACCGCGAACGTGAACCGGCCGCGCTCGGACACTGCCACCCGAGCCCGCGCCGCGACGTAAGTCGCGGCCTGCGCAGCGACCGAACTGGCGTCCGGTGCTACCTCAAGCTCGTGCTGCACCGCTTAACCCTTCTTCTCCGCGTGTCCGCCGAACTCCGAGCGCATCGCTGACAGGATCTTGTCGGTGAAGTCACCCAGCCCGCGTGACTCGAACCGCTCGTAGAGCGAGGCAGTGATCACGGCGGCCGGGACGCCTTCCTCGACTGCGGCAGTGACGGTCCACCGGCCCTCGCCAGAGTCCGACACGCGCCCGGCGAAATTGTTGAGCTCAGGATCGGTGGCGAAAGCGGCGGCGATCAGGTCTACGAGCCAGGAGCTGATGACCGAGCCGCGGCGCCAGACCTCGGCGACCTCGCCGACGTCGATCTGGTACTGGTAGGCCTCCGGGTCGCGCAGCGGCGCCGTCTCGGCATCGCTCTCCTGCTTATGCAGGCCGACGTCCGCGTGCTTGATGATGGACAGGCCCTCGCCGATCGCGGCCATCATTCCGTACTCGATGCCGTTGTGAACCATCTTGACGAAGTGGCCGGCACCGTTCGGGCCGCAGTGCAGGTAGCCGTCCGATGCTGTGCTGTCGGCGACGCTCCGGCCTGGCGTCGGCTCCGCGCTGCCCTCGCCGGGCGCGATGGTCTTGAAGATGGGGTCCAGGTGGCGGACCGGCTCGGTCTCGCCGCCGATCATCAGGCAGTAGCCGCGGTCCAGGCCCCATACTCCGCCGCTCGTGCCGCAGTCGACGTAGTGAATCCCCGTGGACTTGAGGTCCTTGGCCCGCTCGATGTCATCGCGGTAGTAAGAATTGCCGCCGTCGATGACGATGTCGCCGGCCGCGAGCAGCGGCTTCAGCTGGTCCAGTGTCGACTGCACGACGCCGGCCGGCACCATGATCCAGATGGCGCGCGGCTGCGACAGCTTGCTGACGAACGCGGCGAGGCTGTTGGCGCCGTCCGCGCCATCGGCCGCGAGCTGCTTGACCACGTCCGGGTTGCGGTCGTACGCGACGCAGTGGTGTCCGTCGCGCATGAGCCGGCGCACCAGGTTTGCGCCCATCCGGCCGAGGCCGATCATGCCGAGCTGCATGGGCTTATTTGTAGGCATCGCGGTTAGCCTTCCAATCTTTTTAATCCGGGAACGGGGCCGTTATCAGCCGGCCGCCATGGACCGGTAGCGGCGGATAAGGGCATTGGTGGACGAGTCATGGCGCAACTCTGGCTCATCGGTGGCTTCTAGTTCGGGCGCGATCTGGCTGGCGAGCGCCTTGCCCAGCTCGACCCCCCACTGATCGAAGGAATCAATCTGCCAGATCGCGCCCTGGGTAAACACACTGTGCTCGTAGAGCGCGACGAGCGAGCCGAGCAGCCGCGGCGTGAGCACGTCGGCGAGCAGGACGTTGGTCGGCCGGTTCCCTGGCGTGACGCGATGCGGGACGACATGCTCAGGTGTACCCTCAGCGCGGACTTGCTCTTCGGTCTTCCCGAACGCCAGAGCCTGGGCCTGGGCGAACACGTTGGCAGATAGCAGGTCGTGATGGTTGCGGAGCGGGTTGAGCGACCTGCCGAATCCGATGAGATCGACAGGGATCAACCGCGTTCCTTGATGAATGAGCTGGTAAAAGCTGTGCTGGCCATTCGTGCCAGGCTCGCCCCAGAACACCTGACCGGTCGGGTAGTCGACTGGGCGGCCGGTGATGGTGACACTCTTGCCGTTGGACTCCATCGTGAGCTGCTGTAGGTAGGCCGGGAACCGCTTGAGGTACTGGTCGTAGGGCATCACGCCGACGGTCTCGGCGCCGAAGAAGTCGGAGTACCAGACGCAGAGCAGGCCCATGAGCACGGGCAGGTTCTGCGCTAGCGGTGCCGTGCGGAAGTGCTCGTCCATCGCGTGGAAGCCCGCCAGCATCTCCTCGAACCTGTCCGGGCCGATCGCGATCATGGTGGACAAGCCGATGGCGGAATCCATCGAGTAGCGGCCGCCGACCCAGTCCCAGAAGCCGAACATGTTGTCGGTGTCGATGCCGAAGGCCGCAACCTTCTCGGCGTTGGTCGACACCGCCACGAAGTGCCGAGCGACCGCGCGCTCATCGCCGAGCTGGCCGACTACCCAGTCGCGCGCCGACGTGGCGTTGGTCAGCGTTTCCAGCGTGCTGAACGTCTTGGACGAGATGATGAACAGGGTCTCGTCTGCGCTCATGTCCCTGGTCGCCTCGACGAAGTCCGTGGAGTCGACGTTCGACACGAACCGGAATGTCAGGCCGCGGTCGGAGTAGTAGCGCAGTGCCTCGTACGCCATCACGGGGCCGAGGTCGGAGCCACCGATGCCGATGTTCACCACGTTACGGATGCGCTTGCCCGTATAACCGTTCCACTCGCCCGACCGGATCCGATCGGCGAACGTGCTCATCTGGCTGAGTACCCCGTGCACCCCGCGGACTACGTCCACACCATCGACGACCAGGGAAGCAGTCGCCGGCATCCGCAGCGCCACGTGCAAGACCGCGCGGTTTTCCGAAACGTTGATGTGCTCGCCCCGGAACATGGCGTCGCGCCGCTGCGGCACGCCCGACTCCTCGGCCAGATCGACGAGCAGCCGCATGGTTTCGTCCGTGATGCGGTTCTTCGAGTAATCCAGGTAGATGCCCTCGGCCTCGGCGGTCAGCCGTTCGCCGCGGGCCGGGTCCTCCTGGAACATCTCGCGCAGGTGACGGTCGCCGATCTCGGCGTGATGACGCTCGAGCGCCTGCCAGGCCTTGCGCTCACGCAGCGGCGGAACGTCCGTCATGTCGTCTCCTTCGACGCGCAGTCTTACGTCAGTACGGTCTATCCCAGCACGCCTACGGGGTACCGTGCCGCCCGGCCCGACGAATCCTCGGCGAACCATGCTCGTAATGAACCCAATGTGTGCGCGGGCCGTTGGTCAGGGAATGAGCGCTGACATGGAAACGAGGACGGCCATGCCGTACGAAACGCGTTCTCGGTGGCTCGGGCTGCTGCTACGCGTGGCGGGAGCCGGGCTGCTCTGGGCCACTGCCGCTATCCACCTGGACCTGTATCTAACTGGATATCGGAACATTCCCACCATCGGGTGGCTGTTCCTGCTCCAGGTGATCGCCGGGTTCGGGCTTGGTGCGCTGGTACTCGCATCTGGTAGCCGGCTGGTGGCAGCTGCCGGTGCACTCTTCGCACTGTCGACCCTCGGGGGCTACCTGCTGACGGTCCAGTTCGGGCTGTTCGGCTTCCGCGAGATCCGCACCACTGCGGGAATCGTCGCGGCGATTATCGAGGTCGCGGCATTTGCCGCGCTCGCCGTGTATGCGGCGCTGCCCGACCGATCTCCGGGACGCAGGCTTGCGATAAGTGGATTGCCCAGCCTGAACCTGGGGCAGGCCAGCGTCGGCGCGGCCGTAGTTGCCGTGGTGGCCTTCGGGCTGCTTGGCGGAGCGCTTGCCGGGGCCGGCGGCACCAGTGCCGCAGCCAGCGGCGGCACGGCGGCGGGCTCGGTGCTGCGCACCGCCAACATCGGCGGCGCAACCGTGCTGGTCAACTCACAGGGCCGCACTCTCTACTCGTTTGCACCGGATACCAGCACGAAGTCAGTGTGTAACGGCTCGTGTGCCGTCTACTGGCCGCCGGTGCACGGGCCGGTGACGGCAGGAGCGGGCGTGGCGGGTCACCTCGGCACGATCAAGCGGGCTGATGGCACGACGCAGGAGACCTATAACGGGCACCCGCTCTACAGCTATGTCGGCGACTCCGGGCCGGGCCAGGCGAACGGGAACAATCTCAACCTGAACGGCGGCATCTGGCACGAGGTGCCCGCTAGCGGATGACGCTGTGCCTTATGGCCGCGAATAGTTTGCGCTCCGCCCGCGTGCGGGTCGCGCCTGGGGCGTGACGAGCTACCGGTAGTTGACGAACTGCAGCGCGATATCCAGGTCCTTGCCCTTGAGCAGGACCTGGATGTCCTGCAACTCGTCTTTCTTTTTGGATGAGACGCGCAGTTCGTCGCCCTGGACCTGAGCTCGTACGCCCTTCGCGCCCTCTTCGCGGATGATCTTGGAGATCTTCCTTGCGTCGTCCTGGGAAATACCCTCCTTGAGGCCGACGTGAAGTCGGTACTCCTTGCCGGAGAGCTTGGGCTCGTCGGCGTCCAGGACCTTCAGCGAGACGGAGCGCTTGATCAGCTTGTCCTTGAAGACGTCGAGCACGGCCTTGGCGCGCTCCTCGCTGTTGGCCTTGATCTCCACGGCCTCCTTGCCCGACCAGGCGATAGAGGCGCCGACGCCGCGGAAGTCGAACCGAGTACCGACTTCCTTGACGGTCTGGTTCAGTGCGTTGTCGACTTCTTGATGGTTGATCTTCGAGACGATGTCGAAGGAGGATTCGGCTGCCACGGTCATCAGGCTATCGCCGGGACAGGCCCGGTGTAGTAACCGCGATGCTGAAGTAAGTAGCGAGTTCCGCTATCCTTCACAGTGCCCGTTCTGAGGGACGGCGCACGGCAGGTTGCCCGAGTGGCCAAAGGGAGCGGTCTGTAAAACCGTCGGCTCAGCCTACGTTGGTTCGAACCCAACACCTGCCACCAGCAGAAACCCCAGGTCAGCGCGTTGTGTCTGGCCCGCTGCCGCAGCGATCAGGAGAAGTCATGGCGGCGTTCGCCCGGACCGAAAACCTGCAGGGAGCTGAGTTCATCGGCGCGGACCTGCGCGTCGCACGGTTCATCGAGTCTGACCTGTCCGGCGTGGTGATGCGCGGAGTCCGGGTGGAGGGCGCGGACATCGATGCACCGTGGCTCTCCGATGGCGACAGCTTCCTGCGTGTCAACGGCGTCGACGTGGTCCCATTCGTCGAGGCCGAACTCAACCGGCGCTTTCCCGGCCGCGCCGAACGGCGCGCCGGAGACCGGGATGGTCTGCGCGCGGCCTGGGCCGCGCTCGAACGCGCATGGGCCGCCACGCTTACGCGTGTCGCGACGATGCCGGCTGGCACTGTCGACATATCGGTCGGCGGGGAGTGGTCGTTCGCGCAGACGCTGCGGCACCTGGTTCTGGCCACGGACATGTGGTTGGGCCGTGCGATCCTGGAGATCGAGCAGCCGTTCCACCCCATCGGCCTTATAGACACCGCCACCGAGGAGGAAGACGGCCTGAATACGTCAATCTTCGCGACCGCAACTCCGTCGTACGCCGAGGTGCTCGAGGCCCGGGCGGGCCGTGTCGCGATGGTGCGCGACTTCCTGGCTACAGCCACGCCCGACATTCTGGCCGCAACGCGCAAGAACCCGCATGAACCCGAGGGCCAGGAGACCACTGTCTCGTGTCTGCACGTGATCCTCGAGGAGGAGTGGGAGCACCACCGGTATGCCGTACGTGACCTCGACGCGATCGAGACGAAGTACGAAGCATAACGGTGGCCCGCGCTCGCCTGCTGATCCTGGCTAATTCCCATGGGCCGGGCCATCGATGTGGCCACTCCCACTCCAGACGCAATCGTGCGCGCCGGCTTGTCGTAGCGGAACGTGAGGTGTCCTGTCGCGGCGCGGCGCCGCAGATCACGATGTCTCAGGCGCCACGCCGGCCCGGATGGCCCAGGCCACGGCCTCGCTGCAGCGCGGCGTGATCGAGCCGACGCGAAGGCCGAATCGGTGCTCTTCGCCTCGGGCAGCGGGATGTTACGCTCCGTGCCGCAGCTCATCGGGTCAGCTGGGAGTGGCTGCACGGCGGCGGTTATAGAGGCGAACGGCCCAGAAGTAGCTGGCAAGGGCGATGGCGGCGCTCCAGGCGATGGCGGGGATGGCGTGCCCTGCGACGGGGCCGCCGGTGAGCAGGCCGCGGACGGTCTGGGTGACCGGGGTGAAGGGCTCGTACTCGGAGAATTCACGCAGCCCGGCCGGCATGCTGGCGGTGGGCACGAACCCGCTGGACAGGAACGGCAGGAGGGTGAGGAACATCGGCGTGTTGCTTGCGGTTTCCACGCTCTTGGCGGCCATCCCGAGTGCTGCGGACAGCCAGATGAGCGCGAACGCGAACAGCGCTAGTACACCGGCGGCGGCTAGCCATTCAAGGGCGTTGGCATGGGACCGGAAGCCGATGGCCAGGGAAACGCCGAGAACGAGGACGAGAACGGCAAGGGTTTGCAGCAGGCTGCCGATCACGTGGCCGGTGAGCACGGCCCCTCGTGAAATGGCGATGGTGCGGAAGCGGTCGATGATGCCTCCGGTCATGTCGGTGGCGACGGAGATCGCGGTGCCCAGGGCGGCGGATGCCACAGTGATGATTAGGATGCCTGGGACGACGTAGGTGACGTACACATCGCGGCCGCCGGCTCCGTGGCCGCCGAGGCTGTTGCCGAGCTGGCCACCGAACACGTAGACGAACAGCAGCAGGAAAACAATCGGAATGCCGGCCAGCATGAGCGTCAGCGACGGGTAGCGGAGCTGGTGCTTGAGGTTGCGGCGCAACATCGTCGCCGAATCGGCGACGGTGTAGGTCAGGGACGTCATGGCTGGAGGACTTCCTCTTCTTGGCGGGCAGTGGATTCGGTCGTGGCGTGGCCGGTGACGGCAAAGAACACGTCGTCGAGATCGGGGGAGTGAACCGATAGGTTCTCGACGTCAATGCGGGCGTCGTGCAGCTCGTTGAGGACGCGACGCAGCGAAGCGACGCTGCTGCTCCCTGGTACCTGCAAAGTCAACTGATCGTCGTCCGGGGCAGCGTCTGGGATCAGGCCGGCTGCCTCGCGCAGGGCCGCTAGCTCGGCGAACTGAAGTTGGACGTGGCCGCCAGGGATTCGGCGCTTTAGTTCGGCGGGGGTGCCTCCGGCGACGATCCGCCCGTGATCCAGCACCGCGACATAGTCGGCTAGCTCGTCGGCCTCGTCCAGGTACTGGGTCGTGAGGAGGATTGTGACGCCGTCGGTTGCCAGTTCCCTGATGATCTGCCACATGGTGCGGCGGCTGCGCGGGTCCAGCCCGGTGGTGGGCTCGTCGAGAAAGATCACTGACGGGTTGCCGACCAATGTCATCGCCAGGTCTAGTCGGCGCCGCATCCCGCCTGAATAGGTCGATAGCGGCTTGCGCGCGGCGTCGGTCAGGTCGAACCGCTCGAGTAGCTCCGCGATCCGGCGGCGTCCCGCTGCGCGCCCGAGGTGGCGAAGGTCGGCCATCAGGCGCAGGTTCTCTTCGCCCGTGAGATAGTTGTCGACCGCGGAGAACTGACCGGTAACGCCGATCAGAGCGCGCACCGCATCCGCGTCTTTGGCCACGTCGTGCCCGCCGACGCGGATGTCGCCGGCGTCAGCCGCGATCAAGGTCGACAGGATGCGCACCATCGTCGTCTTCCCGGCACCGTTGGGCCCGAGCAGGGAGTAAATGGTTCCCTCGGCGACGGTGAGATCGACCCCGTCGAGCACGACGTGCTTACCGAAGGATTTGCGGACGGCCTGGGCGCTGATCGCCGGACTGGCCGGGTTGATCGTCACGGGTTGCTCGCTTTCAGTGATGTGATGGGGGGTCGGGGAGTTCGCCAGCGGCGCGCAGCGACTCACGGTGGGCTTTCCAGTCCTTCTCAAGCTGCGGCAGCCTCTCTACCAGGAAGTCTGCGAACGCCGCCCACTCCAGCAGCACCGCTCGCCGCTCGGGCGGCTCATCTGCCAGCAGCGCTAGGCCTTCGCGCGCCAGATCACCCTGCTCCTGGTACTCAGTCACGTCGAAGCCCATCGACCGGGCAGTACTCATGTCGATCCAGATGCGGTCCATCCGCTCGCCCGCAGCCCGTGAGCGACGGATCAGGTCGAGATGCTCAAGGGTGGTGATCGCCCCGGTAATCGCGCTCCGGCTGGCCAGCAACGCCTCGGCCAGCTCCGCGATGGTCTGCTCGCGCGGATCGCAGATCGCCAGATAACCAAGCAGCCGGCCCACCATTGGCGCCATGCCGTAGCGGCGGGCATAGAGACGGCCAGAGTGATCCGCGAACGTGATTTCCGCATCAGTCGGCATGGCAAGCAAGATACAGGTAAGACTGAGATAACACAAATTTGTGTTATCTCAGTCGGCGTCAGCGTGCAGCGTGAACGCGATGCCAGGCTTCGGTCGAGTGGAGATGTGATGCGCCACTTCACCGTGAAAGGTGACTATACGACCGCGCCTCCTGATGTCGGCCTGGAGACGGGCGAGCGGCTGGCAGAACAAGCGCCGGATCGGCGCTGGGGCCTTACCAACTGCAGGCAGCCCGCGAGGTCCACCGCAAGCGTCGCCGAGCGGCGCTACCTTGAGTCCCGTGCCAGCCGGGTGCGAACATAGATCTGTCCCGGGAGTATGCGGTCGCCCCCTGCGACACGACGGCGCAACGTACGATCGTGCGTATGAGCAGCAGATCCGCCGAGACTCAGCGGCTGCGCGACCTCGCTGTGCTGCGCCGGGTCCGCGACCGGATCGATCGCGAGTACGCTCAGCCGCTGGACGTCGACGCGCTCGCCCGAGGCGCGCATATGTCCGCCGGCCACCTCAGCCGTGAGTTCCGGCTCGCCTACGGTGAGTCGCCGTACAGCTACCTGATGACGCGGCGGATCGAGCGCGCGATGACCCTGCTGCGCCGGGGCGACCTCAGCGTCACCGAGGTCTGTTTCGCCGTCGGTTGCTCGTCGCTTGGCACCTTCAGCACTCGCTTCACCGAACTGGTAGGCGTGCCGCCCAGCACATACCGGCGGCTCGCGGCGCGCGCGACGGCGGGGATGCCGCCGTGCGTGGCGAAACAGGTGACCAGACCGATCAGGAATCGAGAAGCGCTGCTCAGCGAGTCGCAGCTAGCGTGACCGCCATGGACATCACCATTCACGCGAGCTTCCTCCCGCACGACGACCCGGACGCAGCCCTAGCCTTCTATCGCGACACTCTCGGCTTCGAGGTCCGGGCCGATGTCGGATCCGGCAAGATGCGCTGGATCACCGTCGGCCCCCCCGGACAGCCCGACACGTCTATCCTTCTGGCGCCGCCGGTCACCGATCCCGGCATCACCGACGACGAGCGCCGCACCATCAAAGAGATGATGGCTAAGGGCAGCTACGGCTGGATCCTTCTGGCCACCAAGGACCTCGACGGCACCTTCGGGCGGCTACAGGCCAGCGACGCCGCCGAGGTCGTACAGGAGCCGACCGAGCAGCCGTACGGCATTCGCGACTGCGCCTTCCGCGATCCTGCAGGCAACCTGGTCCGCATCCAGGAACTTCGCTGAAACGGTCGGCGATCAAAGCCATGTGCACAGACGCGTACCGTGAGGCGCTGATGCGAGATCTCCCATCCACGGTGTCATTCACGCCGTCATCGGCGCCGCCCCCGGCGGCGGCGCAGAGCCAGCGTCACACCACTGAAGCCGGCCGCGAAGGAATTATGAGGCGCGCTCTCCGGCGGCGCACGAGTATCGAACAGAGCGATCTGGAAGCTGGCGCGCTCGGCAGAAGATGACCCCGGACCGGCAACCTGTCGGCCCGCTACTCCGGTCGCGGGTTCCGGCGGAACCGCCGGATCGCCACAATCGCGCCGAGTCCGCCCCAGGCCGCCAGGTGCCGCCACTCGGCGCCCGTATGCCGCGCGAACGGCCCCGTCAGTGCCCCGTTGAACGGCCGCTGCACTACGGCGGCAGAGCCGGGTCCGCGCCGCCCGAGGGCGCGGATGCGCGCGATCAGCTCGTGGAAGGCGAACGGCTTGCCGAGGTAGTCCTTCAGGCCGAACTGCTCGCCAAGGGCGCCTACAACAGTCTGCTCCTAGGCCTCGGAGCCGTCGCCCTGCTCGTCGGAGGCGTCGGCATCGCCAACGTTATGGTCATCTCCGTCCTCGAACGCCGGTCCGAGATGGGCCTGCGCCGGGCGCTTGGCGCCACCCGCCGCCCCGTTGCTGAGCAGTTCCTCGCCGAAGCCCAGCTGTTGTCGGCCCTTGGCGGTATGGCCGGCACTGTCATCGGCGTGTCGGCCACCGCCATCTACGCCCACACAGAGCACTGGCAGGTGCAGATCCCGGCCCAGGCCCGGTACGGCGGAACCGGCGCCGCTCTGGCCATCGGCGCAATCGCCGGCCTGTAACCGGCGATGCGAGCTGCCCGGCTCTCCCCAACCGAGGCGTTGCGCACTGCATGACCGCTCGCCCCGTTTGAGGCGGACGGCGTGGTCGTGTTGCAGACGAGCGCGCCAACTAAGAGCGCTGCACGTGGTCCTGCTGCCCGTCATGCGCCAAGCTGCGGCGCGGGTCTTACGACCGGGCTTCTCATGGTCTGGCCCAGTCGCGCTGTCTCTGCTGGGTCTCTGCTGCGATGTCGGCAGTGGCGACCGGGAAGGATGCGAGCTCCTCTGCCCATGGGCACGGTGTCTGCGTATTGAAGAGCTTGTCATCAACTCGGATAACTGCCCCGGCGGCGAGCGCAAGGTTCACGGCATCGCTGGGTCGTGCATCGACCCCTGTCGGGCCACTTGGACCTCGCACGATGACCGTGGCGTAGAACACTCCCTCAAGCAGACGAGTGATCCGCACCTCCTCGATGCGAGAGCCTGCTGCCTCTACCAGGCTCGCGGCCAGCTTGGGCGTGAACGGCCGGGGGGATTCGGCCGACTCCAAGGCAAGCGCCATCGCAGCCGCCTCGGCTGGTCCTATCCATATCGGGAGCGAGCGGTCGCCGTGGCGCTCGCGAAGAATCATTACGTGCTTACGCTGCCAGGTGTCATCCCCCTGACCTCTGCGGATCTCTGAGACTGCGACCTCTGTCCATTGCGTAGCGTCGGGGGTGCCCACTACCACTCCTTCTTTCATATCGATCAGCTCCACCAGATTCCTGGCAAGCGCAGCTCGGGCTTGATGTAGCCGGGCCTTGACAGCGCCGACGGAGATGTCTAGCTCAGCCGCCACCTCCCGGTGGCTTAGGCCCTGCAGGTAGAAAAGCCAGACCGCGTCCCGCTGACCGTCCGGTAGGTCGGCGACGGCAGCGCGGACGCGCGTCGCGAGATCGGCGGCCTCGGCGGCTTCTGCCGGGCCGGGGGCATCCGATGGCTGGTCAGCAAGCTCCAAGCCGAGAATCTCTGCCCGAAGCTGCCGCAGCCACCCGCGCGATACGTTGAGGGCGATACCGCAGAACCAGCTGCCGAAGCGGTCGGGCGAACGCAACCGCGCGAGGTCTGTCATTGCCGCAATAGCAGCTTCCTGCGCAGCATCGCGTCCAAGCTCGGCCGAGCCGAGGACCCGGGCAGCAAGGAACACCGCAGTGTCCCAGTGCCGCCGCAGCAGTTCACCGACGGGCTCCTTCGCCCCAGCAAGAGCCTGGCTCACCAGCTCAGCATCAGACGTCGCGAGCCTGGAGTTACCCACGCCTTATAGTGCCACCAGGCGCCGTTCGGGTTAGTTGACCATCGTTCGCGCTCCGGCAGCGTTGACTGATCTGGGGCGCTGACTCCGGCTCACAGCCTCCGGAAGAAGAGATGATCACGGCGCGCGACGACGGCGATGCCCTTGCCGACGATCGATGACTTAGAGATTGGTCCGAAGGCCCGCGAGTCGCATGCGTCCGAACGATTGTCGGCCATCACGAAGTACTGATTAGGGGCGAGCGTGGTACGGGGGATCGGCGTCGAGCCGACCTCGCCGAAGCGCGGGTCATACCATCCTGGTTCACGCTGCGCCCGACCGTCGACGAAGATCGTGCTGTTGACCGACCAGATCGTCTGGCCTGACAGCGCCACGACTCTAAGCACGAGGTCACCACCGCCGCCACTACCGCCCGCGACGGTGCAGGCCATTGACTTCGGTGGACGGAGGACGACGATCTCGCCGCTGCGGATAGGCCCCTCGAGTAGGCCCAACTTAACGATGAGGATTCGGTCGCCCGCCTGGATAGCTGGCGCCATCGCTCCGCCGGGCACTGAGAAGGGCTGGACGACGATGGCCTGAAGGAGCCAGATTGCGAGCGCCGCCGCCGCCAAGAGCCCGACCACGTTGACAAGGAGCAACCGATGGCGGCGACGGCGCTGCGGTCGGCTGCCTCTGCGTGTCGGCGTCCCTGGACCGCGGAAGTGGACGGTCGGCTCGGTGACGGGGCCTCGCGGCCGGTAGTCGACCACTCGCGGAGAGGCCGCCCGATGGGTGCCCGTGCCGCGACTCGGCCGACCGAAGCCCGCAGTGCTGAAATCCGTGTCGGCCGACGGGTGCTCTGGCTGGCCGCCGTTGACGGCGCCCCGGTGATCGCGGTTATACGAAGACGACGCACTCATCGCCAACCTCGCCCGCGAGCAGGTACGGGACTGCGCAGTCGGTAAGCATGAGGCACGTCGCCGGGCTCGCTTCGCGTATCAATGCCGTCCTCAGCCGACCGCGGACGCCCGCCGCAGGGCCTGCGCTAGCCCTCGTTCGCCGGGATTGGCTGGCAAGCACGGCCGTGACCGCACAACGGGCACTCTCGCCCGGCTGGAACGGCCATCTCCTAGTCCAAACTCACCCGGCAACTCCTCCTTGGTGCTGCCAAGCGATCCTCACGCTAGCACGGCACTGCAGGGCATCAAGGCCGTTTCACCTGGGCTTACGACGTACTCGACCGGCGCGACTGTGACGCTCACGCCAAACCAGGCCAGCCTGCGGAGTAGGGCAGCACTGCCAGTGAGCCACTCACGGTGTGGGCTGGGTGCTAGCGGCCGGCTGGGCGGACCCAGCCCGGAGCGCGGACATCGTGATGAAGTCGCGCCCCCAGGACGGCGCGAAGAAGGTAGCCGGACCCTGCACCGTGGAGGCGAGCAGCCGCTGGCCGTTCGTCGGACTGGCGAGTCCGCCCGGCTGGGTTGGGTCGTAGGCAGCGAAGGTCGGCCATTCGGGGTTGATGTCCAACTGCATGGCGCGCACCGCGCCGGCGCGGATCAGCAGCGAGGCGAGCTGAAGCGGATCCAGGGCCGGGCCGACCACGTAAACCAGCCCGCCGTCTGGGGTGATGCCGAGCCCGGACCGCCACTGATTCGGAATACCAGGAACTGCGCATGAGTACGCTCCACAGGTCGGGCCCCAGGCGTGCCAGTCCCCGTCTGCTGCAGCCGTCGGACGGCCATCCGCCACTAGCGGCACGAGGTTCTGCCGGACACTGACCACCAGCGGGGTCATCTGCACATCGGAGCCCCAGGCGCCCAGGCTCACGCTGCCGTCGGCGTAGATGACCAGCGATGCTGCTCCAGTCCGGAGCGGATCGATCATGCGCCCTTCGGTGTAATAGCCGCCGTGGGCGCCTTTCATCTTGAAGCCGCCGTTGAAAGCGGCGACCAGCGTGACCGCTTGCGCCGGCTGGATCGGCGCTTTAAAGCGATAGGGACCGCCGCCAGGGCTGATCGAGCCCGAGTACAGTCGCGCTGCCAGCAGCCGGGTATCCATCCAAGCGATCCCGGCTGCCTGCGATCCGCCGGGCGGCACGAGCGTGGTCTCATATACCACCCGGAAACCGCGCACAGGCCGGCCGGCCGCGCGCCAGAGGCCCTGACCAGCGGGCGAGCTCGTGAATGGTGCGAGTGGGACAGGCGGGGGAAGCGCGGGACTCGCCGCGGCTTGCTGCTTCGCCGGCTGCGTGCTGGCGTGACTAGCATGCGCCCCTGCATGGCTCGGCCCGGTAGCGGCGCAAGACGCGACTGCGGCGGTGCAGACGCCTACACCCAGCGCGGCCGCAAGCGTGCGGAAGCCGCGACGGAAGTCGACCGGTGGCACTGGATCACTGTAGCCGCGGAGTAATGACACAGGTAGTAAGGATCTCACCGAGATGTAACGTCCCCGGCTGAACGATCGAGGTATGCAACTACCTCGGCATCACTGGTCTGAGCGAAGTCCTCATAGAACTGCCCTATCGCAAAAAACGCCGGCGGAGTGGCCACGCTGATCTTCTCGTCGGCGGCAGCGCCGATCCTGGCCTCCCATCCCTTCGGCGCGACGGGGACAGCGAGGACCACCCACGCCGCGCCGAGCGCCCTGGCCACCTGGCACGCTGCTCTGGCCGTCGAGCCTGTGGCGATGCCATCATCGACGATCACGGCCACGCGCCCGTCGAGTGCCCGCCGCTCTCGGCCGCCGCGGTAGCGCAGCGCTCTGCGTTCGATCTCCTGCCGCTCCCGCTGCTCTGTGGCGGACAATTCGTCCGGCGTCACGCCGGCGAGGCCGAGGGCTTCCGGATTCAGTACCCGGACGCCGTCCTCGCCCAGAGCGCCTAGTGCGAACTCAGGCTGAAACGGCGCGCCGAGCTTGCGGACCACGATGATGTCAAGGGGAGCGCCGAGGGCGTCGGCCACCTCGGCGGCGACTGGTACCCCGCCCCTTGGCAGGCCAAGCACGACAAGCTGGCGCCCAGCCAGGTGCTGGAGCCTGGCCGCCAGTTGCCGGCCGGCATCGATACGATCCTTAAAAAGCATGGCGCGCGCCCTTCACGATCTCAGCGCAGACCGCAGCCGGGTGGCTTCGGTGATACCCGCGGCCGCCCGGCGGCAACCGGCAATCGGACCCGGCGAGCGCGGGTTGTCGAATCCCCTGCGCGGCTCGCAGTTGGCAGCTTGGCTGCCCCTCATAGGGCACCGTCGCCCTGTCTGACCTGGTCCGCAGGGGGCTGACGGCGCCGCCAGCGGGCATATCCAGTAGGACAGATCCGGCTGCCCGCCCGCCAGCGCGCCAGGGAGAAGATAATGTGTCAGGCGCTGGTTACAACGAACAGCCAGGACCGACTGATCCGCCCCAGCGCCGATCACGCGGGATCTGAGAGGGTTGTGCCAGTATCGTCAGGTAATCCCGACGACAAGCTTGGTGGCGCCCTCCGTGACGGACCGCAGGAGCTTACCGAATCGTCCGTCACAGCCAATTTCGCATACCATACGCAGATTGCGGCCAGGGGGCCCTCGATGTGGGACGGGGCGATAGACCCAGTGGACAAGGTGAAGTACTCCATCGTCATCCCCATTTACAACGAGGAGGAATCCTTCCCCACGCTGGTCAAGCGGCTCCGTGAGGTCATGGACCAGCTCGACGGCCCGGCCGAGGTCATCTTCGTCGATGATGGCAGCAGGGACGCCAGCTATCAGCTGATGTCGGAGGTCAACGCCGAGGACTCCAGGTTCAAGATCGTTCAGCTCTCCCGGAACTTCGGCCATCAGATCGCGATTACCGCTGGCATGGATGTTGCGTCTGGCCAGGCCGTTATCGTGATGGACGCCGATCTCCAGGATCCGCCGGAGGTCATCCTCCAGATGGCGGCCCGGTGGCAAGAGGGCTACGAGGTCGTCTACGCCGTCCGCGAGCACCGCGAGGGAGAGACGCTCTTCAAGCGCAAGACGGCCACGATCTTCTATGGCATTCAGCGTCGGCTTGCCGAAATAGACCAGCCCATGGACGTCGGGGACTTCCGCCTGGTTGATCGCAAGGCACTGGACGCCTTCCTGCAGATGCGAGAGCGGAACAGATATGTCCGCGGGATGTTCTCCTGGATTGGGTTCAGGCAGACTTCGGTGCCCTACACCAGGGCTTCTCGCGAGGCCGGCAGGAGCAAATACCCGGTCAGCAAAATGGTGCGGCTGGCCCTCGATGGCTTCGTCGGCTTTTCCACCGCTCCGCTGCGGTTCGCGCTAACTGCGGGGCTCGTGATGGCCGTTGGATCCGTTCTTTACGGCATCGTGGTGATTGCCATGAAGCTTGCCGGCGTTCCTTATGTACCCGGCCTTGCTTCGTTGCTCGTGGCCATCACGTTCCTGAGCGGGGTGCAGCTGATCGTGATCGGCATGGTGGGACAGTACGTAGCCAGAATCTATGACGAGGCACGGGCTCGGCCTCTGTACCTAGTGCGGGAGGCAAGGGGGTTCTCCGCGGGCAGTCATGCCGATGAGGACACGCTGTGGCCGGCCGCGAGTCAGGACTCACTGACGCGCGGCCAGCGCGTCCCGCCGCTCCCGCCCTCATGACGGAGTCGCTAGGAGATCAGGGGAACGGGCCGGCCAGCGCGGCCGCGTCCAAGCTCGTGGATCCCGAGAAGGCGGCCGCAACCCAGCCTGATTCCCGGCGCGACTGGCGCGACTGGCATACATGGGTCAGCTCGCCGGTGGCGCAGGCGGTGGTCGCGCTGGCTATCTACGCCGTGGCCTGGCTCTCGACTACCGGCGCGCCGATGCTGCACCACCTGAGCCACGCTCATCTAGACCAGGCGAGCATGGATCCGAACTTCTACACCTGGTGCCTGCGCTGGTGGCCATATGCGCTCGGGCACGCGAACAATCCGCTATTCAGCCATGTGATTGGCGCGCCGGCCGGGCACTCGCTCGCGTGGGTCACTACGGTGCCGCCGATCGCTCTGCTGGCCACGCCGTTCACGTTGATCGTCGGTCCCATAACGACGTTCAACATTGTCACTGCGATTGCCCTGCCGCTGGCCGCATGGGCCGCGTTCGTGCTGTGCCGTCGGCTGACGAGGCAGTTCTGGCCGTCTCTGATAGGCGGCGCGGTGTTCGGGTTCTCGGCCTACCAGATGAATCACGTGACGGCGGGTCAGCTGAACTTGGTCTACTCGCTGCTGCTGCCGATCCTGGGCTATCTCATCGTCCGATGGCATGAGGGCAGCATCGGGGTCCGGGCATTCGTGATCCTCGCCGCCGTCACCATGGCCGTGCAGTTCTACCTGTTCCTCGAGACCTTCGCCGACCTGACCGCCATCCTGGCCGTGTCGCTGATTGTGGGCATCGCGCTGGCTGGGCGGGCCGGCCGGCCAGCCATGGTGCGCCTCACCAAGCACCTGGCCGTCGCCTACGGCATCGCCCTCGTGCTAGCGCTGCCATATCTCGGCTACGCGCTGACCACCACGCAGCCCACCCTGAAGACCGTCACGGAGCTCGATCTGGCGAGCCTGGTCGTGCCCCGGCCAAAGAACGCCGGCGGCATCCGATGGCTAGAGCACCTGGCGGCCGGGCCGCACCCGATCTCGGCGGCTGGGTACGTGGGGATCCCGCTGCTGGTACTCGCCATCGTGCTGGCGATCACTTGCTGGTCGCGCAGGCTGGTCCGCTTCCTCACCTGCATGCTCGCCTTCATCATCGTGGCCTCGCTCGGCCCGGTGCTCTACATAGAAGGGCATCAGGTCGGTAGTCTCCCGTGGTCGCCGCTTTGGGGCCTGCCGATCGTCAGGAACGCATACCCGGCCCGGCTGATGCTCTTCGCCTACTTGCTGCTCGCCGTCGCTACGGCCTTGTTCCTCGCGAGGCCCGCCAGGTGGCTGTGGCTGCGGTGGCCGCTCGGGCTCCTGGTGCTGGCGGCCATCGCCCAGGACGCCCCGACTATGCCCGTCATCCCGAACAGCACGGTGCCGGCCTTCGTTGCTTCCCCGGCCGTCTACCGCGCCCACCTGAAGCCGGGCGAGATCGTGGTCGTCGTGTCCAGAATCGGCAACGCGGGCATGCTCTGGCAAGCGGACAGCGACTTCTACACGCGGCTCGCTGGCGGATACATCAACCAGGCGATCACAGCCCGCACCGACCTGCCGCCGCAAGTGCAGAGCCTCTCGCACGCTACTCCGCTGATCGTCACGCAGTTCGAGGCTTACGTTCGGCAGGACGGAATCGGCGCGATACTCATTGACGCTCGGTACGAGCCGCAATGGGTAGGCATCTTCCACAAGGTCGGACTGAGGGGCCAGCTCATCGGCGACGTCCTGATCTACCCCACCGACGGCTGCCGCAGCTGTCATGGCCTGAAACAAGCTCAGATCGGCCGGCCCCGCGGCCAGCCGACAGCAGGCACGGCAAGTGTGACCGCGACCCGGAGCCCGAGTAGCGGCAGGTAGCGAGTCCACGGCTTAGATTTGTTGGCTGGCGGTCCTCGCGAGCCACAGCTCTCTCAGATCATGGCGGGTCAGCTCACCGTCAAAGTCACGATCGATCAGCCCTCCCAGGCAGGTCAGCAGACCATCGCGAGCGGTAGCGTCGAGGCCCCGGATGTTGGAGAAGGTACCGAGCAGATCGAGGTAGCTGGCCGCGGTGTAGCGGTTCTGCTGCTCATAGAAGCGGTGCCGGACAGAGAAGAATGCCGGCGAATCCCTGAGCTCGGGTCGGGTCGTGGGCAATTCATCGACGGCCGGCGGGACGAAGCCTGGCTCCGCCGCGGGGTCCCAGCGCTCGTAGCAGTACTGGCTGCGGACGCTGAACAAGTCACGGCGGCGACCAACACCCCAGTGGGTGTGAATGATGGCCAGGTAGCCGCCGGCTTTCAGCGCAGCGCCTGACTTGGCAACCCTGATGGTCGGGTCAAGCCAGTGCCAGGCCGTCGCCGCGATCACTAGGTCGAACGCCTCAGGTGGCAACTGGTAGTCCTCGAACCTGCACTCAATGACTTGAACGAGGGGATACGAAGCGAGCTTGCTGCGAGCGATCGCGGCCAGCTTTCCACCGGGTTCCAGCGCGGTGATACGCAGGCCGCGCGCTGCCAGCGGAACGGTGATCTGACCGGTGCCACTGCCAATCTCGAGGACCCTGTGACCGGGCTGGATACCGGTGAGGGTGAAGAGATCCTCGACAAGTTCCTGCGGGTACAAGGGCCGGGCACGCTCGTAGAGATCAGCGACCTCATTGAAGGATTCGGGACGACGGGTCATGTCGGGCTCTCCTCCGCGCTCACGGGTGGTGCGCTCGAATCAGGCGATCCGCTCAGAGAGCGATGGCGATGAGCGCTCCGAGGGCTAAGAACGGACCGAAGGCGATCATGTCGCGGAGCCCGGCGCGGCGGAGGACGAGCAGGCAGATGCCGTAGATTCCAGCAGCCAGCAGCCCGGTGAAAGCGCCCGCGATGACTGCAGGCCGGCCGGGCTGCCCGGCGGACAGTGCGGCAGCGGCCAGCAGGGTAACGGTGCCAGCGTAGGCCGTCACGGTTAGCTGGTCGGGCAGCCGGCGGACGGCTATGTCAATGAACGTCAGCGGGACGGCCACGATGGCCAGCCAGCCAAGGGCGGCCAGCTCCCAGCCGGTGGTGGATCTGGCAGCGATCAGGGCAAGGCAACCGGCAGCCACGGCCTCGATCAGCAGCGGAGGCGGTCCGATCCGGCCGCGGCAGGCAACGCACCGCCGGGCCAGCGGCAGCGCGACGCGGAGAGCGGGGAGAATCGCCGCCTGACAGGCAGCGCACTGTAGCGCGGGCGCGCTGCCCGGTCGGATACTGAACTGGACGATCACGGCACGCAGGACCGGCCCAGCCGCCAGGCTGGCGGCTGCGCAGTCGATCATCCACGGACCGGTCATACGCTCTGGTCATTCAGTCAGTAGCCGTCGGGCACGGCGGCCCAGCCGGCATTGCACCTGCCGAAGCTACCGTGAGCGTAGGTCGCCCGCACAGCGCACCTTGTAAACGCAGGCGCGGTCCAGCGCGTCGATGGCACAAGGCATAGATGGCACAAGGCATAGAAATACGGGGAGGCCGGCTATGACCTGGGACGAGCTGATCGCATACTGTCTGGCCAAGCCCGGCGCCTGGCGGGACGAGCCGTGGGAGGGCGATCTCGTCATCAAGGTCGGCACCAAGATCTTCGCGTTCCTCGGCTCGGGCGCCCAGAGCACCGTCGGCCTGAAGTGCGCTGCGAGCCGCGAGGCCGCCGACGAGTGGCTACTGCGCTACCCGGGCGATGCCACGGTCATGCCGTACATCGGCCGGTCGGGCTGGAATTCCCTCCAGATTGACGGCACGATTCCTGCCGACGAGGTGCGGGAAGCCATCGACGCGTCGTACGACGCGGTGGTGAGCAAGCTGCCGAAGAAAGACCGCCCGGCAGCTGGGTAGCGCGCCGGTTACTGGCGATTAGCGCAGGCCATCGAGCCTCGCCACTGCCTCCTCGAGCTCGGCTACTAGCAAGGCAACCAGGTCGGCCACCGGCCTGACCTCGTTCATGCGGCCGACGATCTGACCGACCGGCATCGGGATGACATCGGGGTTGCCAGACCGCATCAGCCGCTGGTGCGCCTCGCTCACGAGCAGGTTCTGCAAGGGCATTGGCAGTGCCTCAGGAGCGCCTGGAGCCTGCCACGCATCGGTCCAGCTGTTCTTCAGGAGCCTGGCCGGCTTGCCGCTGTAGATCCTTGACCGGACAGTGTCGGACGACGTCGCCCTGAGCAGGGCCTCGCGAAGGCCCGGCAGCGGGGACAGGCTCCCGTACTCCGACGTGAGCAGCCACGCCGAGCCCATCCAGACGCCGGCTGCGCCAAGAGCCAGCGCGGCCGCGATTTGCCGGCCGCTGCCGATGCCGCCCGCGGCCAGCACCGGTACCTCGGGCCCGACCGCGTCGACCACCTCGGGGATCAGCACCATGCTCGCGATCTCCCCGGTGTGGCCGCCCGCCTCGTATCCCTGCGCGACCACGATGTCGACGCCAGCGGCTACATGCGCCTGCGCATGCGCGGCCTTGCCCGCCAGGGCCGCGACAAGCATCCCGCGGTCATGTGCACTCGCGATCACGTCTGCGGGCGGCGGGCCGAGCGCGTTGGCAATGAGCCGGGCCGGATGCGCGAGTGCCACCTCGACCTGGGCGCGCGCCACCGAATGCAGCCAGCCCAGCACGCCGTCGGCGGCCTCCGTGTCCTCGGGCAGCGGCGGCACGCCGAGCTTCATCAGGGTCTGGTCGACAAACTCGCGGTGCGCGGCCGGGATCAGCTGATTGAGGTCGACAGCTGCGCCCTCGGCCGGGATCTTGGCCGGCATCACCACGTCGATGCCGTACGGACGGCCGTCGGTATTGACGTCCATCCAGTCCAGGACCTTGTCTAGCTCCGCTGCGTCGTTGAAGCGCACGCAGCCGAGCACGCCCAGGCCGCCCGCCCTGCTGATGGCGGCAGCGACGCGCTCGGACGGGGTGAAACCGACGATCGGGTGCTCGATGCCCAGCTGGTCGCAAAGCGGGGTGCGCATGGATACCTCCTCAGGCGGACGGAGCCGCCGCCTCTTCCGCCTGTGCGGTTGTGCCCGCGGCCGCGGCCTGCGTGGCTGCCAGCTGCTCACCGGCGTAGCGGTGTGCCCACCGGTAGTCGGCCTTGCCTGCTGGCGTCCTGCTGATCTGCTCGACCAGCCAGACTGACCGCGGCACCTTGTAGCCGGCGACCTTCGTCCGTAGATGGGCCTCGAGCTCGGCCAGGTCGATGACGTGACCGTCGCGCGGCTGCACCACGGCGGCCACCCGCTGGCCCAGGCGCTCGTCTGGTACCCCAATGACGAGGGCGTCGAAGACGCTCTCGAACGACTTCAGTGCGCCCTCCACTTCTTCCGGGTACACCTTCTCGCCGCCGGTGTTGACGCACGTGTTGCCGCGGCCGAGCAGCGTGATCGAGCCGTCCTCTTCCACTCGCGCGTAGTCGCCGGGTACCGCGTACCGGACGCCGTCGACCTCGGCGAACAGCGCCGCCGTCTTGACCGGGTCCTTGTAGTAACCCAACGGGATGTGGCCGCCGCGGGCGATCCTGCCGATCCCGCCCGGCCCGACTGGCTTGTTGTGCTCGTCGATCACGATCGTGGACGGACCGGCGGTGACCGTCGGGCCCTCGGCCTTCTTGTTGCCCGCTGACACGTATCCGAGCCCGGTGAAGCCCGTCTCGGAGGCGCCGATCGCGTCGGTGATGACGACGTTCGGCAGCAACGTGAGGTACTGGTCCTTGACGCTCGGCGAGAACAGCGCGGCGTTGCTGGAGATAGCGAGCAGCGAGGAGAGGTCGTACTCCTCCTGCTGGTACGCCTCGATCATCGGCCTGGCCATCGCGTCGCCTGTGATCATGAGCACGTTGACACGATGCCGCTGGACCGCGCGCCAGACGGCACGCGGATCGAACTGCGGCACGAACACCACGGTGTCGCCGCTGAACAGGCCAGGCAGCGTGCCCCACTGCGCGCTGCCGTGAATAAGCGGCGCAGTCGTCAGCCTGACCATGCCAGCCGGCCCTGCGGTGCCACGACGGATCTGCGCCCACTCGTCGGGGAGACGCTCGCCGGTCGTGAAGTCGATGCCGCCGCCCAGCGTGCGCCACACGTCCTCGTGGCGCCACAGCACGCCCTTCGGGTAACCGGTGGTCCCGCCGGTGTAGAGCATGTAGATATCGTCGGCGCTGCGCTCCCCGAAGTCGCGGACAGTCGAGGCACCCGCCAGGGCGGCGGCGAAGTCGACAGCCGCAGCGGGCAGCGCCACTCCTGTGCCGTCATCGATGGCCAGCGCGGCCTCGATGCCGGGGAACTCGGGCAGGAGTGCCGCCACCTTGTCGCTGAACTGGCGGTCATAGACCAGGCCGACCAGCTCGGCCTCGGCAAAGAGGTAGCGCAGCTCGGCTTCCACGTATCGGTAATTGACGTTGACTGGTATCGCCCGCAGCTTGTAGCAAGCCAGGATGGTCTCGATCAGCTCGATCGAGTTCCGCCCGTACACCCCGACGTGGTCGCCGGGACCCACACACGCGGCAGCGAGGCAGTGGGCGAGCTGGTTACTGCGGGCTTCAAGGTCGCGGTAGGTGATCTCCGCCTCGCCGCAGGCGATGGCCAGGCGCTCGGGAACCGCGTCGGCTGCATGCTCGAATAGGTCAGCGATGTTCAGCGCCATGGGTATGAAACTAGAACGTGTTATCGTTCGGCACAAGCTCTTCACACGGCTCTACGCACAGCTCTGCACGGGGACATCCCGGTGAATCCCGAAAACCAGCCCGGGCCTCGGGACACGCTCTGATGCATCGAAGGAGGCCGCTCGCGATGTCTGCGGATCCCGCTGCACCTCCGGATCAGCCGCACGCCCTGGTCGAGCTGCGCGGGCACGTCCTGATCGTCACGATGAACCGGCCGCAGGCGCGCAACGCGCTGACCGGGCCGATGATGGCGATCATGAAAGCGGCCTGGGACCAGGTTGACAACGACCCGCAGGTGCGGTCGTGCATCCTGACCGGCGCGGGTGGCGCCTTCTGCGCGGGCGCGGACCTCAAGGCGATGACCGCAGCGCATCCAGGCGACTCGTTCCGCTCAGGCGCCGTCGACCCGTCGGTGATCGAGCCGCTGCTCAAGGGCAGGCGGCTGACCAAGCCGCTCATCGCCGCGGTCGAGGGCGCGGCCATCGCGGGCGGCACCGAAATCCTGCAGGCGACGGACATCCGGGTGGCCGGCCGGAGCGCGAAGTTTGGCGTCTCGGAGGCGCGCTGGGGGCTGTTCCCGCTCGGCGGCTCGGCTGTAAGGCTGGTTCGCCAGATCCCCTACACCGTGGCGGCTGACCTGCTGCTCACTGGTCGGCACATCACGGCCGACGAGGCGCTGGCCGTCGGGCTGATCGGGCACGTAGTCGACGACGGCCAGGCACTCGCCAAGGCTCTGGAGATCGCCGAGATGATCGCGGCCAACGGGCCGCTGGCGGTCCAGGCGATCCTGCGGACGATCCGCGAATCCGAAGTCATGGCCGAGAACGATGCCTTTGCCCTGGAGTCAAAGCTCGGCATGGCCGTGTTCGCGAGCGACGACGCTAAGGAAGGCCCGCGCGCCTTCGCCGAGAAGCGAAAGCCAGACTTCAAGGGAACGTAGCTCTTACAGCCTCAGATCCACTACCACGTCGTTAGTTTCGGCGGCAGCGCGCGCTGACGCCTCGGTTTGGCGCCGCTGGCCACAAGCTTGTCGTCAGCCGCGCTCGCGCTCAGCTTCCAGGTGGCCGGGTAGTCGGCAGTCCGAAGCTCTGCTATCAATGCTTTCTGCTGCGGTGTCATGGTCTCGTTCTCCTTGCCGCGATCTCCCTGCGCGATTCGATGGCTAGGGCTGGGTAACTGGTAGCGGAAGCCGTCGAGGAAACGCCGGAATACGCCGCCTTCACGCGGGAGGGCCGGGGCAGGTGCCGGCGTGACAGTGCGCTGGTTCGCGACAGGCTGGCTGTAGTCGGTGCGGATGATGGCGTCAACGATCCGAGATTCGTCGAAGTCCTCAGAGTCGTCGATCCGGGGCACGAAACCGACCAGCATGCCATCTTGCATGACCAGGGCTTCAAGGCTGGCCGTCCCGTCGCTGTCCCACACCGCTTCGCGCCCGCCGGGCAGCGGCAGCCGGATGCCGAACTTGCCGTTGCTACCACGGAACAGGTGAGCATTGACGCCACGGTCGCGAAGTGAGTCGACCACGCGGCGGGCTCTGAACTCATCCATATACTGGACGGTAACCTTCGTTCCTGGACGGTCCCTGAAAGATCGCTGGATACCCACGCAGTCTTCGAGCGCTAGGGGACGTAACGGCGGACCCGATGCTGCGTCCAGACAGTTCCAAGGAGCCCAAGCAATATTTCGGCTATAGCCTGCGAGCACGCTGGTTAGTAGCTCAGTTGCTCGTGCCAGTCGGCTCGGCGTCCCTCCGGGGTGAGATCGAACAGGTTCCACAGAGGCTCAAGGGTGCCGACGTGGCGCGGATCTTGCCCAGGGTCCGCTGGTTCGTAGAACAGCTCCGAGCCCCAGAAGTGGCGGATGGTGTCCCCGTCACGGTAGAAGACGTTCAGCATCGGCTGTTGCTCGCCGTCTAGTGTCTCGGCCAGGTAGTCGCGGTTGTACGTGGTCCCGGCCGAGGACAAGAGGCGGAGGTGCCGCCAGCCTCGTTCGGCGGCGAAAGTGAGGATGCGCTCAATCGGCGCCTTCCCGGCGACCGCGAGATTAACTCGCTGGGAAGCGTGCTCGGCGGCGCCGTCCAGCTGGTCGACGAACGCGGTGCAGGACGGGGCACGGGCCCTCCGCTAGCGGTAGCAGCGCAGTTTGTCCGGTTGCTGGTCCCGGGCTGTCGTCATCGGAGGCGCGAGGAAACATCATGCTGTAGATCACCAACGAGTCCTTGCCGGGTGCGAACAGCTCTGCGAGTCGCACCTGGGCCGTGCCGCCGTCTGCGCCTGCGCCGTGGAAGACGTAATCCCGCGGCACCACCCCACCCGGCGGCAGCTGCCGCCGGGCCTCAGCCACCGCCTCCATGGCGCGCCGCAGCTCGATCTCCTGATCGAGAAGCCTGTTCCGCGCGACGCGGTACTCGGGTGATTCGTCAGGAAATGCAATCGCCACTGCTCCTCCCGGCGGAACTCGGTCAGAGTTCAAGACTAGGCCCGGCACAAGACGGGATCGCTAATACCGACGGCATGGCCGGCAATCAGCGTGCGGACACCCCTGCGCTGGCTTTCGGCGGCTCGGGGGCGAGACTCGCTGCAAAAGGGCCAAACATCTTGCAAACTCACCTGATCGTTGGCGGCGGACCGGCCGGCCGCCAGCCCTTGGCGTCCAGACCTAGAACGTGTTTCACTTTGATCCGTGACCACGCCGTCTGTTGCGCCGCTGAGTGCACCGCTCGACATCAGCTTTGACTACACCCGGTCGCTCGGGCCGGTGCTGACGCAGTTCATGGCGGGCCTGGCGCAGCGGCAGATACTCGGCTCGCGCGGCGGCGACGGCCGCGTCTACGTTCCGCCGGCCGAGTACGACCCCGTGACGTTCGCCCCGCCGCAGGAGCTCGTCCAAGTCGGGCCGAACGGCACCGTACTCACCTGGTCGTGGCAGCCAGCGCCGCGCGCGGACCAGCCGCTCGACCGGCCGTTCGCCTGGGCGCTGATCAGGCTCGACGGGGCCGACACCGGCTTGCTGCATGCGGTCGACGCGGGCACGGCGGCGAACATACACACCGGCATGCGCGTGCGGCCGCGCTGGGCGGACAGCCCGGCCGGGCACATCACCGACATCGTGTGCTTCGCTCCCGCCGCCGACGACCCGGCGGATGAGCCGGGACCGGCGGACAGCGAGCCCGTTCCCATCAAAGGAACTGACGCCGGCATGATCATCACGCCGGTACGCCTGCACTACCATCACAGTGCGTCGGCGGAGGAGAGCCGCTACCTGCGGGGGCTCAAGCAGGGCAAGATCATCGGCCAGCGCTGCCCCGCGTGCGGCAAGGTGTACGTGCCGCCCCGCGGCGCGTGCCCGGTCGACGGCGTGCCGACCACAACGGACGTCGAACTGCCTAACGTCGGCACGGTCACGACATTCTGCGTAGTGAACGTGCCGTTCCAGGGCCAGCGCGTGCCCTCGCCGTACGTGGCCGCGTCGGTGCTGCTTGACGGCGCCGATATCGCGTTCCAGCACCTGATACTCGGCTGCGATCCAGCCGACGTACGGATGGGCATGCGGGTGCGCGCCGTGTGGAAGCCGCCCGAGCAGTGGGGGACGACGTCGGAGAACATCGACCACTTCGAGCCGGCCGGGGAGCCCGACGCGCCCTACGACTCCTACGCACACCACCTGTGAGCACACCGCTTTGAAAGGACCGGCTGCCGTGCGTGAAGTTGCAGTCGTCGGTTTTGCCGAGGCGCCGAACGTGCGCCGCACTGACGGCACCACCAACGGCGTGGAGATGCTGGTGCCGATCTTCCGCGAAGTCTTCAGCCAGACGGGCCTGACCAAGGACGACATCGGCTTCTGGTGCTCGGGATCCTCGGACTACCTGGCCGGCCGGGCCTTCTCGTTCGTGTCGGCGGTGGACGCGATCGGCGCGTTCCCGCCCGTGATGGAGTCGCACGTTGAGATGGATGGCGCCTTCGCGCTGTACGAGGCCTGGATCAAGGTGCTGACTGGGGAGGCCGACGTCGCGCTTGCGTACGGGTTCGGCAAGTCGTCGGCCGGGGACCTCCGCCGGGTGCTCGCGCTCCAGCTTGATCCGTACGTCATGGCGCCGCTCTGGCCGGACTCGGTGAGCATCGCTGCGCTGCAGGCTCGGCTCGGTCTTGAGAAAGGCATATGGACGGAACGGGGTATGGCGGAGGTCGCCGCCCGCAGCCGGGCCGCGGCCGTGTCCAACTCCCGGTCCCAGCTCGCCGGCGAAGTCAGCGTCGACGAATTGCTGGAAGAGCAGTACATCGCCGACCCGCTGCGGGCCCACGATTGCGCGCCGATCACCGACGGCGCGGCGGTCGTCATCATCGCTGCCGCGGACCGGGCGCTGGATTTGTGTTCGCGGCCGGCCTGGATTACCGGCTTCGAGCACCGGATCGATTCAGGCTCGTTCGGGGCACGCGACCTGACGACGTCACCGTCCGCGGCGGCCGCCGGCCTAGCCGCTGGCGTGGCTGGCGCGGAAGGAGCCGGTGTCGATGTGGCTGAGCTGCATGCGCCGTTCACGCACCAGGAGATCGTGCTCCGCGCGGCCCTCGGGCTGACGGAATCGGCGCGGATCAGCCCGTCGGGCGGCGTGCTAGCAGGGAACCCGATGTTCGCGGCTGGCCTCGCCCGGATCGGCCACGCCGCCCGGCAGATCAGCTCGGGCACGGCCGATCGGGCGCTCGGGCACGCGACAAGCGGGCCTGCTCTGCAGCAGAACCTTGTGTGCGTGATGGAGGCCCGGTGACAGGCGGTTCGGTGACAGGCGGTTTGGTGGCGAAGCGTGCGGCCGTACTCGGCACCGGCCAGACACACCACCGCAGCAAGCGCCCGGACGTGTCCATCGCGGGCTTGTGCCGGGAGGCAGTCGACCGCGCGCTGGCCGACGCCGGCCTCGAGCTCGCTGATATCGACGCGGTCGTCGTCGGTAAGGCACCTGACCTGTTCGAGGGCGTGATGATGCCCGAGCTGTACCTGGCGGACGCGCTCGGCGCCGTCGGCAAGCCGCTGCTGCGGGTACACACGGCAGGCTCGGTGGGCGGTGCCACCGGCGTCGTGGCCGCGAGTCTTGTGCAGGCAGGGGTGCACCGGCGGGTGCTCGCCGTCGCCTTCGAGAAGCAGTCGGAGTCCAACGCCATGTGGGCGCTGTCGATCATGCCGCCGTTCTCGATGCCGCTGTTGGCCGGCGCGGGCGGCTATTTCGCGCCGCACATCAGGTCCTACATCCGGCGCAGCGGCGCGCCCACGCATATCGGCGCCCTGGTCGCGGTCAAGGACCGCCGCAACGGGGCGCGCAATCCGTACGCGCACCTGAAGCAGCCGGACATCACGCTCGAGTCTGTCCAGGCCTCGCCGATGCTGTGGGACCCGGTTCGGTACGACGAGACGTGTCCGTCCTCCGACGGCGCCTGCGCGGTCGTGATCGGCGACCAGGCCGCCGCCGAGGCGTCGGGACGGCCGGTCGCGTGGATCCGGGCGACGTCGATGCGCACGGAGCCGACCATGTTCTCCGGCAAGGACAACGTGAATCCGCGGGCCGGCGCCGACGCCGCGGCCGCGCTGTGGGCCAAGGCCGGGATCTCCCGGCCGATCGATGAGATCGACGTGGCGGAGATCTACGTGCCGTTCTCATGGTTCGAGCCGATGTGGCTGGAGAACCTGGGGTTCGCGGCCGCCGGCGAGGGCTGGAAGCTGACCGCGGCCGGGGAGACCGAGATCGGCGGGCTCATCCCGATCAACCCGTCGGGCGGCGTGCTGTGCTCCAACCCAATCGGGGCGTCTGGACTGCTCCGGTTCGCCGAGTCGGCCATGCAGGTGATGGGCAAGGCCGGCGAGCACCAGGTGGCAGGCGCGCGGACCGCGCTCGGGCACGCCTACGGTGGCGGGTCGCAGTACTTCTCGATGTGGGTCGTGTCGGACACGCCGGCCTGACGAGAATGCTCGACGCCGCAGAGTGGCTCGGTGGCACGCTCGACGACATTAGGCCGGTGGGCGCCGCGAGTTGACCGGCAGCCGCCCGAGGCTGACTTGCTGGCTAGCACCAGGTAGCGATCTGCCGGACCGCTCGGACTAGCGACCCGGCGGACCACGCTCAGCGACCCGGCAGCTGGCCGGCCCGCTGGACGATGCCGGCCGCGAGCTGTGCGTTCGACCCAAGGCTCTCGCCTTTGTGGTAGTGAACGACCGCGGGGCTGGTGCCGTACTCGGTTCGCGCCCTGACGGCAACCCACATGTTGCCCATGTAGCCGTAGGTGCGGGGATTGATGATGATCTCCTCCTCGAGCCAGCCCGACTCGATCATGTACAAGCCCACTCCATGTCGGCCCGCCGCGTCGACCGCGGAGGTATCGAAGTGGACGCCAGGAAGGCTGACAAGCACCCCGTATAGCTCGGCCTGCAGCCGCGGCGGCACCGCAAGATCGTTCAGGAGGTCCTGAATAGCATCGAACGCGCCAGTTATCTGGCCACCCTCGCCGCGAGGCGTCGCCCTGTTGTTGGCCAGGATGACTGCTCGCAGGGCAGGCACGCTGGCAGGCAGAGTAGCCAGGTAACCATAGAGGGTGGCCATGTTTCCAGGCCAGCCAGTCAGCTGCTCCGCGCGACCGCCACCCAAACCGTAGTGGAGCTCGCCGTTTACAAGCGTGGCGTTGTGTATGCCGCCGACCTGTTGCCACATCTGGTTGACCGTGCGCTGATCCGGCGGGGTACCGCCGCTTTCCGAATACAACTCCAGGGTGTCGGTGTAGTACCAGTCGTTTGCGCTCGGCACGGCGAAGAGCGGCGCACGTTCGGCCGCCTTAGTGGCGAATGCGACTAGCTGGGCTCCGGATGCCGGGACACCGAGGTACGGCGCCTGCGGTGCCTTGGTCGCGGTCGGCCGCGTCCTTGTTGGATGGCCTGCCCTGGGCAGGCGAACGCCGATGGCCGCGACCGCGACTGACACGGCCACGGCTGTGGCCGCGATGGCCACGGTGCGGGCAAGGCGTCGTCGGCCGTGCGGTCGGATAGGGGAGCGGCCGTCGCCGCCCGTCGCCGCGATGGCCTCGGCTAGCCTCGCGAGTGCCGCATCGGTCCGGGCGGCCGGGACGCATTCCCGTAGTCGCGCTACCTCGGCTAGCTCATACATGGCGGATCTCCTGACTGCTGTTGTACTCAGACGGGCTCACGTCTGTCAGCGCGGCTCGCAGCTGGGTCCTGGCCCTGTTCATTCGGGATCTGACCGTGCCCTCCGGGATGCCGAGCGCCTCGGCTACCTGGTCGTAGGTCAGTTCGGCCCAGGTCACGAGCAAGACCACCTCCCGCTGGCGGGGGTTGAGCGCCGCGATTGCAGCCGCCACCGCGCGGCCGGTCGCGTCGGCGCACAGCCTGGCCTCGACGAGCTCAGCGGCCGAGGCGGTGATCGGGTCGATGCCAGTGCGCTCCAGCGCGCGGAGCCATCGGCTCTCATCCCGGTGGTGCCGTCGGATGAGGTTGGCCGCTATTCCTAGCAGCCATGGCCTGGCGTCGGGCCTGCTGAGGTCATAGCGGTCGCGCTGCCGGAATGCGGCCAAGAACACCTCCGCAACGATGTCTTCAGCGAGGTGGGGCCCGAGACGACGCGTCACATATCGGCTGATGTTCTCAGCGTGGCGATGGAAGAGCAGGGCAAATTGCTCTGGGTCATGCCGCGACCGCCCGATGATGGTCGCGTCATCCAGGTGGTAGCCGAGCTCAGCGACGTCGCCGTCTGCCGATCCCGCTCCATTCATGGTCAGCCCTTCGACGTCGTCATGACGGCAGTCATTGCCCGACACCCGGTACCGCCCGACACCCTGTATTGCCCGACACCCCGGCCGCAGGTCCCAGTCCGGCCAGCAGGCGGAGGCGATGCGTGCGAGCCCCGAGCCTGTTGGCCGAAACCTCGGACAGAATCGCCTGCGCCGTGCCAGATACCTGCTTTTCGGAACATATCCTTGTCGCAGTGACCGAGGAAGTGCAGCCGGAGCCAGCCGCGGAACAGCCGCCGGCCCAAGAGCCAACGGCGGAAGAGCCGACGGCGGAACAGCCAGGCGCCGAGCAACCGGCGCCCGGGATCAGGCTGAAGTCGGCCGTCAGGATCGCCGCCTTCGACGTCGTAGGCCCGCTCATCGCCTACGCGCTACTGCGGACGGCCGGGCTGTCGGCGGTAACGGCGCTGATTCTGAGCGGCGTGCTGCCGGCAATTGGCGTCACTACGAACGCGATCCAGCGGCACCGACTGGACATCATTGGGGCCGTCGTCCTCGCGGGCATCGTCGTCGGATCGGTGCTTGGGCTGGTGAGCCACAACGCCCGTCTCGTCCTGCTGGAGGGCTCGGTGCCCACGGCGGTGTTCGGCCTGGCCTGCCTTAGCTCGCTCCGTGCACCCAAGCCCTTGCTCTTCGGCGTCGCGCACGAGTTCGTCGGCCCGGACAGCCCGAGGGGACGCGAGATGGCCAGGCTGTGGCAGTTCGCCGCCTACCAGCGCGCGTACCGGGTGGTCACCGCAGTTTGGGGTGGCGGCTACCTCGTCGAGGCCGCAGTGCGTGTGGCCATCGTGGAGAACACCTCGACGGGCACGGCGCTCGTCGCATCCAAGTTCCTCCCGTATGCAGGCGCCGCCATCTTGGCAGGATGGACGGCCGCGTACGCGCGCTATCAGTGGCGCAAGGCGTGAGGGCCGAGCACTAGGGCGCCCGCATCGTGCCACGCCGCTATCACTCAGCCAGTACCAAGGATGTGCTCGGGCCATCGCGGGGCAGGCTGGGACCTCCGCGGTAGCTATCGGCACCTCGCTACCGGTGGCTGTCCTACCGGTTGCTGTCGTCTTCTAGCGGTAGCTGACCGGGAGTCGCTTGACGCCGTTGAGCCAGCCGGAGCGCAGGCGCTGCGGATCGCCAGCCTTGGTGATGGCTGGCATGGCGTCGGCGATCGCGTTGAACATCAGGTCGATCTCCAGCCTGGCCAGGTTGGCGCCCAGACAGTAGTGCGCGCCAGTGCCGCCGAACCCGACATGCGGGTTGGGGTTGCGGAGGATGTCGAACCTCTCCGGGTTCTCGAAGACTTCCTCGTCGAAATTGGCCGACCGGTAGAACATGCCCACCCGCTGACCCTTCTTGACGATCTGGCCGCCGATCTCGGTGTCCCTGGTGGCGGTCCGCTGAAATACCGTGACGGGGGTCGCCCAGCGGACGATCTCATCTACTGCCGTCTCTGGCCGCTGGGTCTTGAACAGCTCCCACTGATCAGGGTTGTCCAGGAATGCCAGCATGCCGTGGGAGATCGCATTCCTGGTGGTCTCGTTACCCGCCACGGCCAGCAGAATGACGAAGAAGCCGAACTCGTCTGAGGTCAGCTCATCGCCGTCCACGTGGGCGCTGACGAGCTTGGAGACGATGTCCTCGCGGGGGCAGGCACGCCGGTCCTCGGCCATCACCATGCTGTAGCCGAGAATCTCGGCGGCCGCCATCTCGCCATCGCCGGAGTACTCGGGATCGTCGTAGCCGACCATGTCGTTGGACCATGTGAACAGCTTGTGCCTGTCCTCCTGGGGCACGCCGATCAGCTCAGCGATCGCCTGCAGCGGCAACTCGCATGCGACGTCGGTGACGAAGTCACCGGTGCCTCTCTCAAGCGCGTCCTGGACGATCTTTTTCGCCCGCTCGTTTAGCACCTCGCGCAAGTTATTGATGGCCCGCGGCGTGAACCCGCGCGACACGATGCCGCGCATCTTGGTGTGGTGCGGCGGATCGATGTTGAGCATGATCACCCGCTGCATCTCGACCTGATCGCGGGTGTTGCCGCTAATGAACCGGACGATCGCGGTGTTCTCGTAGCTGGAGAATGTATCGCTGTCACGGGAGATCGCGACCACGTCCCGATGCTTGGTCACGGCCCAGAAGCCGTCGTCGTTGAAACCCATGTCCGATGGCTGCGCGTTCCACCAGATCGGGGCGGCCTGGCGCAGCTCGGCCAGCTCCTCCTGCGGTACGCGTTCGGCATACAGGTCAGGATCAGTGAGGTCGAAGCCTGGCGCGATCCGCGGCTGAGCCATGACGGGCCTCCCGATCTGTAACGTGTTCTAGTGGGATTCAAGCACGCCCTGGGCTAGTGGTGAACCGCCCTGCGTTCGAATTTTCAAGAACACGTTCTACTATGAGGGCAGCGCGAGGCGGAGGAGCAACAGTGGGCAATGCGGTCATCGTCGAAGCGGTCCGGACGCCAATCGGGAGGCGGCGCGGAGCGCTGGCAGGCGTGCATCCCGCCGAGCTACTCGGCCGCGCGCAGACGGTATTGCTGGAGCGCGCGGGCGTCGATCCGGCCGAGGTCGAGCAGGTGGCCGGCGGCTGCGTCACCCAGGCCGGCGAACAGGCCGGCAACGTTACCCGCACCGCCTGGTTGCACGCGGGCCTGCCTCAGCAGACCGGTGCATTGACCTTGGACGCGCAGTGCGGGTCAGCCCAGCAGGCCGTGCACGTCATCGCCGGGCTGATCGCGGTCGGCGCGATCGACGTCGGCATCGGCTGTGGTGTCGAGGCGATGAGCAGGATTGGCCTCGGCGCCAACGTCGGCCATGGCATCGGGTCGCCGCGCCCGGAGTCCTGGGCCATCGACATGCCGAGCCAGTACGAGGCGGCTGAGCGGATCGCCAGACGCCGCGGTTTCGACCGTGAGCAGGTAGATGCGTTCGGCTTGCGCTCGCAGCAGAACGCCGCGCGCGCGTGGGCCGAAGGCCGCTTTGATCGTGAAGTCGTGCCGGTGGAGGCGCCGGTACTCGACGGCGAAGGCAAGCCGACCGGCGAGAGCCGCGTCGTCGACAGGGATGGAGGCCTGCGTGAGACCAGTCTGGAAGCGCTGGCCGGACTCAAGCCGGTACTGCCCGACGGATTGCACACGGCTGGCACGGCGTCGCAGATCTCCGACGGCGCCGCCGCGGTGCTGCTGGTCGACGAGGCCAGGGCCCGCGAGCTTGGCCTGCGGCCGCGGGCCAGGATCATCGCCCAGTGCCTGATCGGAGACGAGCCGTACTACCACCTCGACGGGCCGGTGGCCGCGACCGAGCGGGTGCTGAAGCGCAGCGGGATGACGATCAGCGATATCGACGTCTTCGAGGTCAACGAGGCCTTCGCGTCGATCGTGATGTCGTGGCAGAGCGTGCATGAGCCCGACCCGGACAAGGTCAATGCCAACGGCGGCGCTATCGCGCTCGGTCACCCGGTCGGCAGCACCGGCTCGCGCCTCATTACCACGGCCCTGCACGAACTCGAGCGGACCGATGGCAGTACGGCGCTGATCTCGATGTGCGCTGGCGGCGCGATGGCCACGGCGACGATCATCGAGCGCATCTAGTAGCGGGAGTCATCCACCGCTCCCCGCACGGCGAGCAGTGCCCGCTGCCCCTTTCTAGGCCGCACCCAATGGCAGCGTGGCCCGAACGTCTGCTCGGGCCCCGCGGGCAGCGCCTGCGAACTGGTCTGAATCGGACGTCACGGATGCTGGCTGCTGACCGAGATGACTTCACCCGTCAAGTACGAGGAGTAATCGCAGGCCAGGAACACGATGACTGTGGCAACCTCCCACGGCTCGGCGCCGCGGCCGAAGGCTTCCTGGTCCTCCAGTTCGGCCAGCAGCTCCGCACTCATCACCTTGGTCAGGAATGGATGCGTGGCGAGACTCGGCGCAACCGCGTTGACGCGGATGCCGTAGCTTGCCACGTCCATCGCCGCGCAGCGCGTCAGTGCCATCACGCCGGCCTTGGCCGCTGCGTAATGCGCCTGACCTTCCTGTGCTCGCCAGCCGAGCACCGAGGCGTTGTTGACGACGACGCCGCCGCGCCCTTGCGCGACCATCTGGCGCAGCGCAGCCCTCGTGCACCGGAACGTGCCGTTCAGCGTGATGTCCAGCACGCGCAGCCATTCCGCGTCGGTCATCTCGAGCACTGAGCTGGTGCCGCCCAGCCCCGCGTTGTTGATCATCACGTCAAGCCGGCCGAAGTGCGTGACCGCCGCCGCGATGAGGGCGATCACGGCACTGTCGTCGGTGACATCGCAAGGAACCGACAGGACCCGGTCGCCGTACTCGCCCGCCAGTTCCTCCCGGTAGGCCGCCAGCCGTGCCGGGTGCTGATCACTGATCACGACACTGGCGCCCTCGGCCAGGCAGCGCCTGGCGGTTGCCGAACCGATGCCGGCCCCGGCCGCCGCCGTGATGACGACGACCTTGCCCGCCAGCAGCTCCCGGCCCGCGGGCGGGCCGGATGGCGGGCGCACAGCGGCCGTCATGGCCGCGCCTGCCTGGGCAGCCCGAGGGCACGCTCGGCGATGATGCCGAGCTGGATCTCCTGCGAGCCGCCATAGATCGTGTCGGCGCGGCTGAACAGGTATAGCCGCTGCCAATCGTCCAGGTCATACGGTGGGCGCTGCGCGAGCATCGAGCTCGGGCCGAGTACGTGCATGGCTAGTTCGCCGACGTCGCGATGCCAGCGCGACCACAGGAGTTTCACCACGGACGCGTCGGCATGCGCGCTCAGGTCTGCAGTGTCGAGCATGCTGAGCACCTGTTCTCTCATGACCTGCAGGCCGATCCACGCCCTGGCCAGCTTGTCGCGCAGCAAGAGATCGGCGGCCGCACCGGTTTGCCGGGCGACCTCGATCAGCGCATCGAGCTCGCGCTGGTAGCCAACCTGCTGGCCGAGAGTTGCGACGCCCCGCTCGATCGCAAGCGTGGCCATCGCGACTCGCCAGCCGCCACCGACGTCGCCGACCACCATGTCGCGCGGTGTGCGCGCGCCGTCGAAGAACACCTCATTGAACTCCGCCGTCCCCGTCAGCTGGCGGATGGGCCGGACAGTAATGCCCTGCTGATTCATCGGAACGAGCAGGTAGGAAAGCCCGGCGGATCTCCTGGATCCCGGCTCGGTCCTCGCGAGCAGGAAGCACCAGTCGGCGACCGTCGCCAGCGAAGTCCAGATCTTCTGACCCGTGATGACCCACTGGTCTCCGTCCAGCACCGCCGACGTACTCACCGACGCGAGGTCTGATCCTGCACCCGGCTCGGAGTATCCCTGGCACCACAACTCCCGAACGGCAGCGATCGGCGGCAGGAACCGGTCCTGCTGGTTGCGCGTCCCGAGTGCGATGAGGGTCGGGCCGAGCAGTTCCTCGCCCATGTGGCCGACACGGGCAGGCGCGCCGCTACGCGCGTACTCCTCATGAAAGATAACCTGCTGCGCGAGCGTCGCACCCTGGCCCCCGTACTCGGCGGGCCAGCCGATGCAGGTCCAGCCCGCCGCGGCCAGATGCCGGTTCCAGGCCAGGCGCCGCTCGAAATGCTCGTGCTCCCGGCCGGGACCACCAAGGCCACGCAAGCCGGCAAACTCGCCCGCCAGGTTGGCTTCGAGCCAGTCCCGGATGCGACCGCGGAACTCCTCGTCATCGGCCGTCAGCTGCACTGGTGTCTCCTTGGCCGCGCCTGGCCAGCGTCGCACGTGACAAGTAGGCTCAGCCTACCAAGCACTTGCTTGCTCAAGGAGTCTCGTGGAGCTCACCATTCCGGCTGCGCTGGCGAGGGCCGCGAGGCAGTTCGGTGACGGCGTTGCCATAGCCGAGCCAGGCGGGCTGCGCCTGACCTACCGCGAGCTCGACGAGCAAGTCGGCTCTGTCGCCGCGGCACTGGCGGCCGCTGGAGTCCAGGCCGGCGACCGGGTCGCGATCTGGTCACCGAATACCTGGCACTGGGTGATCGCCGCCCTCGCTGCCCAGACGGCGGGCGCCACGCTCGTGCCCGTAAATACGAGATTCACCGGGCCCGAGGCGCTGGACGTGATCGGCCGCAGCCAGGCTTGTGCCCTATTCGTGGCTGGGCCGTTCATCGGCACCGACAGGCTTCTGGCGCTACGGAACGCCAACCTGGCAGACCCCGGCCACCTGGCCAGGCTGCGGCTGATTATCTCGATCCCGGTCGAGGCCGACGGCAGGACGGCCGCGCTGCGCTGGCCGGGCGCCACCATGCTGGACTGGGCTGGGCTGGCAAGCCGTGCCGCTAGCGTGTCTCCGGCGCTCGCGACCGAACGGGCGGCCGCCATCAACCCGGACGACATCAGCGACATCCTCTTCACGTCGGGTACCACCGGGCGGAGCAAAGGTGCGATGAGCTCGCATCGGCAGGCGCTCGCGGTCGCTGCGGCGTGGGCCGAGTGCGGCGAGGTCGTGCGTGCCGACCGCTACCTCGTCGTGAACCCGTTCTTCCACAGCTTCGGCTACAAGGCCGGGATCCTCGTCTGCCTGCTCACGGGCGCGACGATCGTGCCGCAGCTCGTCTACGACCCCGAGCAGGCCATGCGGCTGATCGAAGCCGAGCGGATCACGATCCTGCCCGGCGCGCCGACGATCTACCAGACGATCCTCGACCACCAGGCCCGTGTCCGGTATGACCTGTCGAGCCTCCGGCTGGCGGTCACGGGTGCGGCTGTCGTCCCGGTCGCGCTCGTCGAGCGGATGCAGGCCGAGCTGAGCTTCGACACGGTGCTGACCGCGTACGGGCTGACCGAGGCGGTCGTCGTCACCATGTGCAGGCCCGGCGACCCGCCCGGCAGGGTCGCCACGACGTCGGGGCGGCCCACGGCTGGGTTTGAGATCCGGCTCGCCTCCGCGGGCGCCACGCCAGAGGGCCCGGATCGCTACAGCGACGCGGACGGCACCGACGACGTCGGCGAGATCCTCCTGCGCGGCCCGAACGTGATGCTCGGCTACCTGGATGACCCGGCTGCAACGAAGCAGGCCATCGACGACGACGGCTGGCTGCACACCGGTGATATCGGCCGCCTCGACGCCAACGGGTACCTGAAGATCACCGACAGGCTAAAGGACATGTACATCTGCGGCGGCTTCAACGTGTACCCGGCCGAGATCGAGCAGGTGCTAGCCCGGCTGGACGAAGTCGCGGAATCGGCCGTGATCGGCGTGCCCGACCCCCGCCTAGGGGAGGTCGGCAAGGCCTTCATCGTCACCAGGCCCGGCATGCAGATCGCCGAGTCAGACGTGCTAGCGCACTGCCGCGAGCGGCTGGCCAACTTCAAGGTGCCACGGCACGTCGAGTTCCGCTCCGAGCTGCCGCGCAACCCGTCGGGCAAGCCGCTGAAGGGGCGGCTCAGAGAGGAGTCCGTGTGAACGAGCACGCTGCGAGCAACGGCGCTGGCGAAGCTGAGGTCGTCCGCTATGAGACCCGCGGCCAGACAGCGGTCATCACACTGAACCGGCCCCGTTACCGGAATGCGCAGAACTCAGCGGTGACCTACGCGCTGGACGCCGCCTTCACGCGCGCAGTGAACGACGATGCGGTTGCGGTCATCGTTCTCGCAGGGGAGGGCGATCACTTCAGCGCCGGGCATGACATTGGCACGCCGGGCCGGGACGTGGACACCTCGTTCGAGCGCAAGGCCGTGATGTGGTGGGATCACGTGGGCAGACCGGGGGCCGACAGCAGGTACGCCAGGGAAATGGAGGTCTACCTGGGCATGTGCCGGCGCTGGCGCGAGCTCCCGAAGCCGTCGATTGCCATGGTGCAGGGCGCGTGCATCGCGGGCGGCCTGATGCTGGCCTGGGTGTGCGACCTGATCGTCGCGTCGGACGACGCGTTCTTTGCCGATCCAGTGGTGCGGATGGGCATTCCCGGCGTCGAGTACTTCGCGCATCCCTGGGTGCTCGGGCCGCGGTTCGCCAAGGAGATGCTGTTCACCGGCGACCGCTTCTCGGCGGCGCGTGCGTATGAACTGGGCATGGTCAGCCGGGTCGTGCCACGCGCCGAGCTGGCGGACACGACATTCGCGCTAGCGGACCGGATCGCCGCCATGCCGCCCTTCGGCCTCGCGCTCGCCAAGCGCGCAGTGAATCAGTGCGAAGACCAGATGGGCATGCGCAATGGCATGGACTCGACGTTCGGGCTGCACCACGTCGCGCACGCACACAACGCCGAGATCGGCGTCGACGCGCTGGCCGGGATGGACGCACGGTCAATGAAGAAGGCAGCCGGGTGAACCTGGACTTCGACGCCGGAGTGACCGAGTTCCGGGCCGAGGTCCCTGACTGGCTGGCCGGGCTGCTGGCGTGCGGCTAAGGCAGGAGCGGGAGGACCTCCGTGCCGCCGTCCGCGGCCTCCTTGACCGCCACCCGGTCGCGCCGGACGCCGACGGCCATGCCCAGCGCAGCCTCTGGCGGCGGCTCTGCACGGAAATCGGCGTTGGCGGACTCGCGATCCCGGAGCAGTTCGGCGGAGCAGGCGCCGGACCGGTAGAGGTGCACGTCGTCATGGAGGAACTGGGCCGCTCCCTGACGCCGGCGCCCATGCTGGGCTCAGCAGTGCTGGCGACGCAGGCGCTGCTCGCATCGGCCGACGAAGCCGCGTGCCGGCGGCTGCTACCTGGCCTGGCCGACGGCAGCCAGACCGGGGCACTCGCGTGGACGACCGCGGCCGGCCGCTGGGATCCGGACGAGGTGGCCTGCGTGGCCACCGCCGCGACAGCGGGCGCAGGACACGGCTGGACCGTGACCGGCCAAGCGCACTTCGTGCTGGATGGCGATCTGGCGTCGGTGCTGCTCGTTCCCGCGGTGATGCCGGACGGGTACGTGGGCCTGTTCGAGGTGATCCCCGACCAGCCGCACGTGCGGTGTACGGCGTGCACGAGCGTGGACGAGTCACGACGGCTGAGCGTCGTGACGCTTGAGCGCGCAGCGGGCGTCCGAATCGGCGATCGCCTGAACCTGGATCGGGTCAGGGATGGCGCGTGCATAGCGCTGAGCGCCGAGCAGGCTGGGGCCGCGGCGGCCGCGCTCGCCCTGACCGTGGCGTACACCAAGGTGCGCGTTCAGTTCGGCCGGCCGATTGGCAGCTTCCAGGCGCTGCAGCACCGGATGGCCGAGATGCACGTGCTGGTCGAGTCCGCCCGGTCGCTGTCGTATGCGGCGGCCGAGGCCGCCCGGTCGGGCGCGTCCGACACCTCGCTGCGGGCCGCCGCGGCCAAGGCGTATTGCTCGGAAGCGCTCACGCAGGTCAGCGGCGAGATGATCCAGCTGCACGGGGCGATCGGGATGACCTGGGAGCACGTAGCCCACCGGTATTTCAAGCGTGGACACGGCGCGGCGTTGCTGCTCGGCGCGCCCGCCGATCACGTCGCCAGGGTCGCCGCTGCCGTCATCGACGCCTAGGGCCGCGACAGGAGGGCCGTTTCCTGACGTCGGTTGTGACGCAGATCACATTTGGCGCTGTAACGGCCGCCGGGACGCCGTCGCTCAAGTCGGTGTTGTCGGCGGCCCCGATGTGTCGGGGCCTGATCTAAGGAGAGCAATGCGTCTTCCGAAGTCCCTGGCGATCCGCATCGGCGCAGTCGCTGCCACGGCCGCGATCGCAGTCACGGGCGCGACGACGGCTGCCAGCGCCGCCACGGCGGCGCCCGCCGTGCACCGGATTCCCACCACGCTGACGGCCAGCAACTGCAGGCCTAAGGTTCACCTGTACCAGAGCACCGCCGTGATCAACGGCCACCTGACTGCCGGCACGTTCAACCTGCGCCACGAGTGGGTCTGGCTGCTGCGGCAGAGCCGCAAGGGTTTCTGGTACGTGACCCAGGCGAAGCTCACGCGTCGGTATGGCCACGTCTTCTTCCTGGTTCACATCGGCAAGAGCCCTGTGAACTTCCGGCTGGTCTTCCGCGGTACCAGGAACTTCGCCCGGTCGGTAAGCCCGATCGACAGGATCAGTTAATCCCCCTTCGAGCATCACGGCGGCGGGCAGCCTGGGATCGCTGACATGACCCCGGGCGGGCCCGCCGGTGTGCAACCCTTACAGGCGCTATGGCGAGTGAGACTGGTGTGCTCGATGATGCTCTGGCCAGGGCGAGCACGGGTGACGAGGCCGGGTTTCTTGACCTGTGGCGTGCACTCCAGCCACGCCTGCTGCGTTTCCTGCGCGTCCTCGGCTGCGACGACCCCGAGGACGTTGCCAGCGAGACCTGGCTGCAGGTCGTCCGTGACCTGCACAAGTTCTCTGGCGGCCAGGACGACTTCAGGCGGTGGCTTTTCACGATCGGCCGGCATCGGGTCATCGACGCGGCGCGGGCCAAGTCCAGGCGGCCGGCCGTGCCGCTGATCACCGGCCTGGACATTCTGGCGGATCGGCAACTGGTCGAGGACCAGGTGCTGGACGGCTTGTCAGTCCAGGGCGCGGTTGCCTTGCTCACGAGGCTGTCGCCGGATCAGGCGGAGGCCGTGGCGCTGCGCGTCATCGCCGGGCTCGAGACCCCGGACGTCGCCAAGATCCTGGGCAAGTCGGCCGGCGCCGTGCGGGTCGCCCTGCATCGCGGGCTCAGATCGCTCGCCGAAGACCCCGCTGTCCGTGCTCTGGCCGGCCACGCCGCGGCTGATCCCGCCCGCGCAGCCGCCGTGCCGACCATCGTCGGCCTGCCCCAGGCGGGCGACAGGTCCGGGCCTGGACCCACCCTCTGGACGCTGGAGGAGGTGGACTGATGACCTCGGATCTATCTGGTGAGACCGGCGCGCTTGATCCCGGCATCGATCAGCTCTTCCGCACGCTGAGCGGCCCGGCGACGCGTGCCGAGCTAACGGGCGAGCAGGACGCGCTCGCTATGTTCCGGGCGAACTCGCGGCCTGCCACTCCGGCGCCAGCCGGCGGCCCGGCTCCGGGGTCGGCCCGGCCCCCGCGGCCTTGGCGGACATTCGGCGTCCCGGTCCGCTGGAGCGTCCGGCTGGCCGCTGCCGCCGCGCTGGCCCTAGGCGGCGGCGCAGCGGCGGCCGCCTACGCCGCAGTTCTGCCTGCGCCCGTGCAGCACCTCGCGCACAGCGTCCTCGGCTTCGCCGGCGTTCCGGACACTCAGGGCGGCAGCACGGCCCCAGGCTCCGGCAAATCTGGTCACAATGCCGGTACCGCTTCCGGCCGGGCGAGGCACCCGCGGCACGGTCCGATATCGCCGCCGTCGGCCGCCACGTCGGCGCCTTCGTCACTCGGCGCGTCCCCGTCGGCGTCAGCGCTGCCCGGTCACTTCGTGCTGTCAGCGTCTGCGGCCACCGGGCGGATCGTCGCCGGCTCCGGTGCAGTCATCGACGGCCGGCTGACACGATCCGGCAGCGGCGTGGCGGGGGTTGCCGTCACGCTGGTCGAACGGCTGGCCGGCCAGGCACGGTGGCACGTTGCTGGCACCGGACAGACAACTGCGGACGGGAACGTGGCCGTGTCCGCTCCCGCCCTCACCGCAAACGCGGTATTCAGGCTCGCCGCCCCGGGTGGTGCCCTGAGCAGGGGTGTGGTCGTGATCGTGAGCCCGCAGATTGGTACGTCGCTCACTGTCGGCCCCGGCGGCATACAGGACACGATGGTCGTCAGCACGGCGGACGCCGACACTGGCAACGTGGTGGTGCTGCAGGTGCAGGCCGCTAATGGCAGCTGGCTGTACCTGCGGTCAACGCAGCTGGACGCGGTCGGCCAGGCCAGCTTCACGCTGAGCGGCACGCGGTTGCAGGACCGGGAGGTGCGCGTCGTTCTGCTCGCGACCATCCGGCACGGTGCGGCCATCGGCAGTCCCGTCGCGGTGCCGCCACCGGGCTAGCGGCGCAGGCCGGCCATACCCGAAACGACCCGAGAGCCGCGCCGCCCGTTCCGCGTTCGGGCGGCGCGGGCTCGGCATCCGCGATCATGACGCGCAGCCGTTCGGGATAGTGGAGCACTGTTCTGGGATAGTGGAGCACTGTGACGATTCGGGCGATCGCCTTTGATCTCGGCGGAGTGCTAGAGGACATCGGGCCAGCCGAGCACTTCGTGGCTGGCTGGCGCGAGCGGCTCGGCCTGACCGAGGCGCAGGTGGCCGGGCTTTTATGGCCGCTGACTCGCGCCGACCCTGGCGATCAGGTGAAGACGGGCGCCATGACGCAGGGCCAGTACCGGCAGCGGTGCCTGGATGTGCTCGGGCTGACCGGCGAAACGGCCGAGGAGTTCATGGCCGAATTCTGGGACTGGTACTGCGGTGTGCTCGACGCCGAGCTGGTTAGCTATGCGGCCATGCTCCGGCCGCGCTACCACACGGCGATTCTCAGCAACTCGGCAGCCGGAGCGCGAGGCGAGGAGCAGACCAGGTTCGGGTTCGCAGAGCTCGTGGACGTGATCATGTACTCCGATGAGGTCGGCCTGGCCAAGCCTGACCCGCGGGTCTACGCCCTGCTGTGCGCCGAGCTTGGCGCCGCGCCGACCGAAGTCGTGTTCCTCGACAACAGACGGCTGAATGTCGAGGCGGCTTGCGAGCATGGAATACATGGAATCCTGCACGAGGACACGCCGAGGTCGATCGCAGCCGTCGAGGCGCTACTGCGCCAGGCGGGCTGACTCTGGAGTTACAGCGTGACCGAGTTCAGTTAGAGCGCAACTACTTCGGGTAGCAATGCAGTTACTTTAGGTTCACTTTTTGTTCATGGATGCCGCTCCAAAGATCTCAGGTTTTCGGGTGGCCGTCGGGGGTCCCCTCGACTGGCGAGCGCTAAAAGGCATGGATGAGGTATGCGCGAATACGCAGAGTCGGCAAAGTCAGAGCTGCTAGCTGCCCTCGCTGACGTAGGCGTCCAGCCCGATGACTACGCGCTCATCGAGCAAGCGAGGGCGCTCGTGGACGAGGTGAACGCGCGGCTGCGGACACGAGGATCGCGCATGATCTACACGATTACATTCTGCAACGCGCTGCCACTGCGAGAACCCGATGGGGCGGCCGAGCTCGACGAACCTGCTCTGGATTACACGCCCACTCCGGATTAGCTTACGAACGCCGCCGCAAGCGGGCCGCAGGCTGGCGAGCCAGTTTCCTAGATATCGCGTTCGGCGGTGATTCGGCCGTCCTTGATCGCGTGGACGAGCGACTGGTAATCCCGTTCGTTCTGGTCGGCATAGGCGACCGCGAACTGGGTGATGGCTTGGTCGAATACGTCCGATCCACCGAGGTAGGCCGCAATCGCGATCCGGTCTCCGGACCGGGCGTGCGCCCGCGCCAGCGTCCAGCCGCAGAGCTGCCCGTACAGCTGCATGCCGTGCGGAACCATGGCCTGGATGTCCAGAGATAGCTTCCAGTCCCGTAGCTGGCGGACGTAGAAGTCGCGCTGCTTCCCGTCGAGCCCGGCCTCGATGCGCTGCCAGCCGAGAAAGATGTCGCTGGAGGCCTGCATGAGCCGCTGGCCAGCCGCGACCCGCTGGCCCTGGTTGGTGTATTTGCTCGTGCCGACAAAATGGCTGAGGACCGACTCTTCGGCCTCCTTGACCTGCAGGAACAGCGGGTCATTTTCGTCGCGGCCGAGCATCAGGACGATCCAGCACCTGGTCCCCACACTGCCGACGCCGACGACCTTGCGGGCCATGTCGGCGAACTCGAACTGATCGAGCAGGAACTTGCGGTCGGTTTCCAGGGTGCGCCGGTACTTGCCGAGCAGGTCCGTGATCTGGGCCTCGAATGCCTTCCTGTCCATCTGGCGCGGGAGCAGGTCGTCGATCGGGACAATCAGCGGCGGGTCGGAGATGATCCGCGGCTTGCCATCGACCATCCGGGTCAGCTTCGCCACTTCCTGCATGCTGTCCCTGGTGCGGGCCTTCGCCAGCCCCTTGTTCACCTGCTTGCGCTGGCGCTTTTTGAGCTGCGAACCGAGCTGGGCGCGTAGCTCGTCCATGTCGGCGTGCGCGTACCAGACGTCCAGGTCCGGCATTTGCGCGAAGTCGCGCATCGCCTGGCGGTAACGAGCGACGGTGGCCGCGACAATCTGGCGGCGCTCCTTGCCCGCGAAGCCGTTCTCCCGCGCTGCCACCTCCATGCTGGCGGCAAGCCGCTTCACATCCCACTCCCACGGGCCCGGCAGAGTCTCGTCGAAGTCGTTGACGTCGAACACGAGTCTGCGCTCGGCCGAGCCGAAGACGCCGAAGTTGGACAGATGCGCGTCGCCGCAAGCCTGCACTGGCAGTCCCGACATTGGGGTATCCGCGAGGTCGCTAGCCATGGGCAGGGCTGCCCCACGGTAGTAGCTGAAGGGGGAGGCCGCCATGCGGCCCCAGCGGACCGGTACCAGTTCCGGGACCCGCGTCGCCGCCTGGGCGGCCAGCAAGCTCAGGGGGTCCGGCCGATCCGGCTGCCGCTCGAACATCGCGTGGCTCTCGCGGGGAACTTGCGCCCGCGCGGTCCGTCCCCGCTCGGTTCGCTCAGCCGGACTGACCCGTCCGAGCCCGGTATCGAGCGTGTACCGCAGTCGCGGAACTTCCGTTATTACAGCAGTCATCGGTTCCCCCCCAACCTGTCGCCCACTCCCCCGCTCAAAGCATGACCCGCGCGCAGCGGACGCGCCTCACCCGCACGGGGTGACCTGACAGGCGAACCTGTGCGTCGAACCGTCAAGCGAACCGGTCAGGCAAAAGGCGTGTCGCGTAGCGGATTCGGTCAGTCGGCGGCCGTATCCGCGGCGGGCTCGGCCGAGCGCAGGGCGAGCGCCTTTACGCGCGCGGTGGCGACCGCGATGCAGGCCGTAAGCGCTGGCAGGACACCGAGAGCGGCCGTCAGCGAGGAGGCCGATGCCAGTTCGCCGATGATCGGCGGCCCGAAGACGAAGCCAGCCCAGCCGCACGCCGAGACCATCGCGATACCGGTGCCCTGGCTCAGGCCCGGCAGTCGCCCGGCCGCGCTGTTGACTGTGGGGATGACGAGGGCGAGCCCGACGCCGAGGCACGCGAATCCGCCGATGACGGTCACGGGGACGCCTCCCAGCAGCCCCGCGGTGAATCCGGCCGTCGCGATCACGGCGAGCACGGGCAGGAGCTGGCCAGTCCGGAACCGGGTCTGCAGCCGGTTCCCCGTCAGTCGCACGATCACCATGGCCAGGGCGAAGGCGGTGTATCCGAGGCCCGCTACGGCCGCGCCGACGCCGACCGATCCGCGCAGGTAGACAGATGCCCAGTCGGCGCTGGCGCCTTCACACAGCATGGACGCGAATGCGATAGCGCCGAGGACCAGTACCGGGCCGGATAGCCGGACGGCGGTCCGGCCGCCTCCGTGCTGGCTGCCGGTGCCGGGATCGGGCAGCATCCGCAGCGACAGTGGGCCGGTCGTGGCGAGGACAGGAACCGCCAGGAGGAGCAGTTGCGGCGTGAGCGAGACGCCCGCGGCCACGCCGAGAGCGCCGATCCCGGCGCCGGCGAACGCGCCGATGCTCCAGCTGCCATGGAAGCCCGACATCAGCGACCGCCCGGCCGCGCGCTCGACGGTGACAGCCTGCGTGTTCATGGAGACGTCCAGCGCTCCCTGGAACGCGCCCCAAGCAAAAAGAGCAGCGAACAGGGCCGCGAACGATCCGGCGAGCCCGACCAGCGGGCCTGCCAGGCAATAGCCGAGCAGACTGATCTGTACCACGCGTTGGCTGCCAAGCCGCGGAATCACACGGGCGACTATGAGCATCGCGGCAACTGAGCCGAGCGGGGCACCGAGCAGTGCCAGGCCGAGGGTGCCGTCCGAGAGTCCGAGGTGGTCCTTGACCTGGGGGATGTGCGCGGTCCAGGAGGCAAACAGCAGGCCATGGCTGATGAACGCGGCAAAGGTGGCTGCCCGCTGCGTCCGCCCCGCTGCGTCCGGCCCGCGATGGGCTAGGCGAGTCGGCGCGGGACTAGACACATCGCACCTCGAGCCCGTCGGCCCGAAGGGAGTCGACGATCTCGGGTGGCGCATCCGCGTCCGTGACGATCATGTCGACGCTGGTAGTCGGCGCGACGACCGCGAGTGCCGTCTGCCGGAACTTGGTGCTATCCGCGACGAGAATGACTCGCGCCGCGGCCGCTACCATCGCCTGCTTCACCTCGGCGTCGCCCAGGTTATGAGTCGTGATGCGGTTGTCGGCCAGCCCGCAGCACGCGAGCACGGCAGTGTCGAACCGTAGCGCGCCGATGCTCGCCAGGGCGAGCGGACCGATCATCGCGAGCTCGCCGGGGCGAGCCTCGCCGCCGGGCATCAGCAGCCGGATGGACTCGTGTGCCGACAGCGCCGAGGCAGCGTGCAGGGACATTGGCATCACGGTCAGACGCCGGCCAGCGAGTTCCCGGCCAACCAGGACGGCCGTGGTACCGCTGTCCAGGAGGACGGCTTCGCCGTCGCGAAGCACTTCGGCTACGGCTCTGCCGATGCGGCCTTTCGCATCGGCGTGGTCCAGAACCCGCAACGCGAACGGCAGTTCCTCGCCGCGCATGAGGAGGCTGATGGCTCCACCGCGAACCCGACGCGCCATGCCCATTGTCACGATCCGGTCGAGGTCGCGGCGGATCGTCATCTCCGCTGTTCCGAAGCTCGTGGCCATCTCGGCGACGTCGAGCCGTCCGTCGCGCTGCAGCACTTCAACCAGTGCGCTCAGGCGGGCGTTAGCGTCCACGCCTCTAACGTACAGAGAGGCTGTGCGTTCGCACAAATCAGATGTGCGATTCAGCCGAGCAGCATCGCGGGATTCGGCCCCGTTCCCGGTCCGATGAAAGCTGACGCTAACGTCAAGGTTAGAATTACAGCGGAGGTTGGCGCCGCTGGGATTGGAGCATGCATGGCGATCGAGGAACGCAGCCTCGATGCGAGCCCACTGGCGGAAAGTGCGGGTGCCGACAGGGGCAAGCACTACAAGTGGATCGCGCTGTCGAACACGACACTCGGCATCCTGATGGTGACGATCAACCAGTCCATCTTGCTGATCTCACTGCCCGCGCTGTTCCGCGGTATCAAGCTGAACCCGCTCGTCCCGTCGAACACCTCGTACTTCCTGTGGGTGTTCATGGGCTTCATGCTGGTCACGGCGGTGCTCGTCGTGAGCCTGGGCAGAGTGGGCGACATCTACGGCCGGGTCCGCATGTACAACCTCGGCTTCGCGGTGTTCACCGTGTTCTCGATCTTGCTGTCGGTGACGTTCCTGACCGGCTCGGGCGGCGCGCTGTGGATCATCATCATGCGCGTATTCCAGGGCGTCGGCGGCGCGCTGCTGTTCGCTAACTCCACCGCGATCCTGACCGACGCGTTCCCGGTCGACGAGCGCGGCAAGGCGATGGGGATCAACGGCATCGCCGCAGTGGGCGGGTCGTTCCTCGGGCTGATGCTCGGCGGCGTGCTGGCCCCGATCGAGTGGCGGCTCGTCTTCCTTGTGTCGGTGCCGTTCGGCCTATTCGGCACCGTCTGGGCATACATCAAGCTCAAGGACAACGGGATCCGGATCCCGGCCAAGATCGACTGGCTGGGGAACACGCTGTTCGCGGCCGGGCTCATTTCGCTGCTCACCGGCATCGTCTACTCGCTCCTGCCGTACGGCGGGCACCCGACAGGGTGGACGAACCCGTACGTGCTGACCGCGATCTTCGGCGGCATCGCGGTGCTCGTACTGTTCGCCTGGGTAGAGACCAAGGTGCAGCAGCCGATGTTCCGGCTCAGCCTGTTCAAGATCCGGGCCTTCACCTTCGGCAACATCGCCGGCCTCCTCGGCGCTCTCGGCCGCGGCGGCATTCAGTTCATGCTGATCATCTGGCTCCAGGGCATCTGGCTGCCGCAGCACGGCTATAGCTTCAGCAGGACGCCGCTGTGGGCAGGCATCGCGATGATCCCGCTCACAGTGGGCTTCCTCATCGTCGGTCCGCTGGCCGGCTGGATGTCCGACCGGCACGGGGCGAGGCTGTTCGCCACCACGGGCCTGGTGGTCTCGGGTGCCGCCTTCCTGCTGCTGGAGACGCTGCCGATCGACTTCAGCTACGTCTGGTTCGCCGTGCTGATCTTCCTGTTCGCGGTCGGCATGGGGCTGTTCTTCTCGCCCAACCAGGCAAGCGTCATGAACAGCTTGCCCGCCGAGCAGCGTGGGGCCGGCGCGGGCATGCTCAACACGTTCCAGAACTCGGCGACTGTGCTGTCCATGGGCCTGTTCTTCACCATCGTCACGCTCGGGCTCGCCGCCCGGCTGCCTACGCACCTGTACAAGGGACTCGTGGCGGCTGGCGTCAGCCCGGCCGCAGCGCACACGGTTGCGAACGAGCCGCCGATCGGCAGCCTGTTCTCGGCCTTCCTCGGGTACAACCCGATTCAGGAGTTGCTCGGGCCCACCGGCGCTCTCAAGCACCTGCCGCCCAAGCAGCTGGCCTACATCACTGGGCGCTCCTTCTTCCCGCACCTCATCGAGGAGCCATTCGCCAGCGGGCTGCACCTGGCCTTTACGTTCGCGGCCATCGCGACTCTGATCGCGATCATCGCGTCAGCCCTGCGCGGGAAGCGCTATGTCTACACGGCGCCCGGCCACGTCGAGGCTGAGGCACCGGTTGACGCCTTCGTCGGCGAGATGGTGAGCCTGCCTGTGGACGCGGAGCTTGCCGACAGCCCGGACGCAGTCGCTGAGAGCGGATAGCAATGGGTGCGCGGGCGCGGCAGGCCGAGCAGGTGCTCCCGGCGGACGCCACTTCGGGCGACAGCGAGGAGCAGCTCGTCGGTATCGGGGCCGCGGCCGAGAAGGCCGGAGTATCGCAGCGAGCCCTGCGTTACTACCAGCAGATCGGCCTGCTGGTCCCGCGTGGCTGCACACCGGGTGGAATGCGCCGCTATTCCGAGGAGGATCTGGCCCGGGTCGCCAGGATCCGCCAGCTCCAGAACCTGCTCGGGCTGAATCTGGAGGAGATCGCGCTCGTGCTGCGCGGCGAGGACCGGATGGCGGAGATCAGGCTCGCGTATCACGACGAGGGAACGACGCGCGCTGAGCGCCAGGAACTCGTGCGTGAGAGCCTGGACCTTCAGCATGCACTGCGTGCGACCGTCGAAGCCAAGCGACAGGGGATCGAGGGCTTCCTCACCGACCTAGATGCCCGCATCGGCAAGACGCAGGCACTCCTTGACCAGATGGCGGACTCGCCTGCGTCGGCGGCGCAAGGCCGCACGCGAAAGCGTGTCTCGTGAGATCTGTCCGATGAGCATGCCTGGCTTCAGGCTGACAAGGGAGCAATGATGTCCCTGCATCTGCGCAATATGCCAACCAGGGCCGCAACCGGCGGCTACATTCTGCACTCGGGCCTGGCAAAGTGGAAGGGCAGCGAAGAGCAAGCCAAGGGCGTGCACGCAATGGCGTCCGGCGCGTACCCGTTCCTGGCCAAGGTCCCGCCGCCCACGTTCCTGAAGGCGCTGTCAGTAGCCGAGATCAGCACGGGCGCTGCCTTGCTCGTGCCGATCGTGCCCAACAAGGTCGCCGGGGCGGCGCTGACCGCGTTCGCCGGCAGTCTCGTCGGTATGTACTTGCGCACGCCTGCGCTGCGCAAGCCAGGCAGCATCTGGCCTAGCCAGTCCGGGATCGCGATCAGCAAGGACGTCTGGATGCTCGGCATCGGCCTCGGCCTGATGGTCGACGACGCCACCTGATCACGAAAGTGGCGTGATCACGAAGAATTCGACACAGTCCACTGTGCCGAATCCTTCGCCGAAATGTTTAGCGGCGTTCGAGGACTGCCGCGTACAGGGCGCCGGGGCGCAGGTCGGTCAGGCGCCAGCCGGCTGAAGCCGCGAGGTCCGCCAGTTCAGCTGGGGACATGATGAGCCAGTCGAACCAGTCGGTGGCCAGCTGCTGGTAGCGGACCCGGATCGTCACGTGCCCAGCCGCGCGGCCGCGGCGGCGGTTCTGCTCGTGGTAGTCAAGATGGAACTGCTTGTCAGTCTGGTACAGATCGAGGCACGTGCCGACGATCACGCCGCCCGGACGTATGAGCTCGCCGAGTGCGCCGAGGAACCCGGCCGCCGACTGTGGCGAGCTGAGCAGGCTGAGATTGTTGCCGAGCAGCAGTGCCGAGTCGAACGTGCCAGCCATCCCGTCGGCCGCCGCGTCCTGCACTGTGCCTTCGTACACCTCGCGCACGCCGCGCTGGCGGCAGGCCAGGACTGCGCCCGGCGAGACGTCAAGCGCAACGACGTCGTGACCTCGGTCTTGCAGTGCCAGGCTGCCGCGGCCCGCGCCGGCCCCGACGTCTAGCACGCGCCCGCGGACCCGCTCAAGCGCCCACTGATCACGCTCGTCCAGTCCTGCCAGGTAGTCGAAGGTATCGATCCCGACGAAGCCGTCGTCGCGCTCGATCACGATCGGATCTGCCGCGCCCGCGACCATGTCCAGCAGCGCGCGACCAAACGCGTCGCCGAGCTCAGGTGCTGCCGCGCTGGCCTCCATGAAGCTCGATTCTGGTGGCGGCAGGCCGGTCCCGCCAGCCGATTTGCAGCAACCAGCGGCTCCAGGCGGCCCCGACGCATGGGCTGCAGCTACATCCAGTCAGCGAACCGGGGCCAGGCCAGCAGCGTGTCAACGACCTCGGGCGGGCTGTCCTCCCCGGTCTGCGCTGACAGCGTGAACCGGCCGCGGTAGAACAGCAGCGGGTCGCCCGCGATGCTGTCGCCGAGATCGGTGACGCGCGCGAGGACGACGTAGTGGTCGCCTGCCTCGTGGACGGTCTCGATGGCACAAGCGGCCCAGGTCAGTACACCCGGCAGGACGGGCGCTCCGTTCGGGGCCGGAGACCAGCTGATCCCGGCGAACTTGTCGGGCGAGCTGATGCCGAACCGTCTGGCCAGGTCGCGCTGCTCAGCAGCCAGGATGTTCGCGCAGAACTGGCCCGCTGCTGCGATGCGCGGCCATGTACTCCCGGACTTGCCAGGGCAGCACAGCACGAGCGGCGGCTCCAGCGACAGAGCGGCGAAGGCCTGGCAGGCAAAGCCGACCGGCGTGTCGCCGTCGATCCCGGTGATCACGGTCACGCCAGTGGCGAAATGCCCGAGCACCTGACGGAAATGCTGCGGGTCCGGCTCATACGAGTGGGGCGGTCCGCCGCTATCAGGTGCGCGCATGCCCGTGACTGTAGTGCCTGCCTCAGTGCGCGCCGCCGACGCTGAACACGTGCCCCCACAGGCTGACCGTCGTACTCTCCCGGCTCACCCAGGTGGCATCGTCGACGACCCGGCCGTCGGTGCCGTACTCGATGTCGAAGCCGCCCGGCGTCTGGACGTAGAACGAGACCATGAAGTCGTTGGCATGGCGGCCCAGCGTCGAGCTGACAGGGGCGTTGCGGCGGTGGCAGCGGTCAAGCGCTCGGCCGACATCGTCCAGCGTGGCGACCTCGACCATTAGGTGCACGATGCCGGCGGCTGGGTTCATCGGCGCCAGGGCGAGCGAGTGATGCCGCGGGCAGCAGCCGAGGAACCGCATCCACACCGGCGGGCCGCCCGCAGTCCGGCCGAAGTACTCACCTGGCAGGCGCATCGAGTCACGGAGCCGGAAGCCGAGCACGCCGGTGTAGAAGGCCAGGGTCTCGTCATCGTCGGTCGCAGGCAGGACGACGTGCCCGAGCCCTTGGTCGCCGGTAACGAATGCGTTGCCGTACTGGCTGACGGCCGGCCTGTTGTCGAGCGCCGCACCGCAGAAGATCTCGAGCGAGTTACCCGACGGGTCATCCGCGTGCAGCAGCTGGCCAACCCGCCGGTCGGCGAGCTCGCTCGCTTCGCCGGCCTTGACGGGCACCCCGGCGGCCGCCAGCGCTCGCGCGACCTCGGCGAGCGCGTGCTCGTCGGCCACTTCCCACCCGGACGCCAGCAGCCGGTCCTGCTCACCCGGCACGATCACCAGCCGCGCCGGGAAGTCGTCCATGCGCAGGTAGACGGCGGCGGGATCGGGGCCGCGGCCCTCGGTCATGCCCAGCACCTTGGTGCCGAACTCCCGCCACGCTGACGGGTCGGCAGCGGAGACCCGCAAGTAGCCGAGGGAGCTAATCAGGCCGGTCATGACGCACCTCCGGCGAGGAATCGCAGCGACAGCTCATTGAACTCGTCGAACTTCTCCAGCTGGGCCCAGTGGCCGCAGCCGCCGAAGACGTGCAGCTGCGCACGCTTCAGCTGTTTCAGGGCGATGAGGGCGCCGTCCAGCGGGTTCACCCGGTCCTCCCGGCCCCAGACGAGCAGGACCTCGTGCTTGATGCGGTGGGCCTCTCGCCAGAGCATGCCGTCGTCAGCGTGCTCCCCGAAGAACGAGCTGCCCATCGCCACCATCCCCGCCAGGGCCTCGGGCTGGCTCGCGACCGCGAAGCGCTCGTCGATGAGCTCATCGGTGATCAGCCGCTGGTCGTAGACCATGGTCCGCAAGAAGGCCGCCATCTTGTCCCGGCTCGGGCCTGGGGGAGCGCCGAACTCAATCAGGCGGCGCACACCCTCGGTCGGATCGGGCGCGAATACGTTGAGCGTCAGCCCGCCAGGTCCCATCAGCACCAGCCGTCCGACAAGATCGGGGTAGTCGAGTGCGAACCGCAGCGCGGCGCCGCCGCCGAGCGAATTCCCGATCAGGTGCACTTTCCCGACGCTGAGCGCATCGAGCAGGCCGGCCAGCGCCTGTGCCGCGACGGTAAAGAAGTGGCCGGTCACCGGACGCGCGGCGGATTGGCCGTAACCGGGCAGGTCCATCATCAGCACACGGAAGCGCTTGGCGAGGACGGGCATGGTCTTGCCGAAGTTGCTCCAGGATGACGCGCCCGGTCCGCCGCCATGCAGGAGCACTACGCTGTCGGCGTCAGCGCGCCCGCCGCCCGCCGGTGTCCCGGTCGTCGGGCCGGAGTCGTGGTAGCGGACCGCGAAACCAGCGATGTCGATGACGTGGCTGGTCGACTCGGTATCGAGAGCAGTTCCGGTCATCGAGCTTCCTTCGGGTCAGGCTCGGCCGCCGATCAGAGCATGGCGTCGGCGGGCACCGGCAGCCCAAACTCGCTGCCGCCGTACATCGACAGGGCCCGCTCCGGGTCGTTGATGGCGTGCACCCGGCCTGCGTGCGCGTCACGCCAGAAGCGCTGGATCGGCGTGCCGGACTTCAAGGCCCGACCGCCAGAATTCTCGAACAGCCGGTCGACGGCCCTGATGGCCTGGCCGGTGCCCCGGACCTGGTCGCGCCGCACCCGCACCCGCAGGTCCAGGGGGATCTGCTCGCCAGCCCGCGCGTAGCCCATCAAATCGCTCATATTGCGCTCAAGCGCCAGCCATGCGCCGTCGATCTCGGCTGCAGCTTCCGCGATGCGCACCTGGGCGAACGGGTCTTGCGCCGCTTTCTGACCGACGTAAGCGACGCGGACCCGCTCGCGAGTGTAGGCCACGTGCGCCTCGTATGCGCCGGTCGCCATCCCGATGATTGGCGTGGTGATCGAGTAGGAGAACACCGACCCGTACGGCAGCCGGTACAGCGGGCCCTTATTGAGTTCCTGGCCCGGCACGACCAGCTTGAAGACGTCGCCAAAGCTCAGCGACCGGTGCTCGGGGACGAATACGTCGTCCACCACGATGTCGTTGCTGCCGGTGCCGCGCAGCCCGACCGTGTCCCAGACGTCCTCGATGGCGTAGTCGGCGCGCGGCAGCAGGAAGGTCCGGAAGTCGGTGGGCCTGTTGTCTGCGTCGGTGACGATCTGGCCGAGCAGCACCCAGGTGGCGTGATCGCAGCCAGAGGAGAAGCTCCACCGGCCGCTCACCTGATGACCGCCATCGGCCTTCGTCGCTTTGCCGGTCGGCGCGTACGACGACGAAATCCGCGTCGCCTGGTCGCTGCCCCAGACCTCCTGCTGCGCCTCCGGCGTGAACAAGCCGACGTGCCATGGGTGTACGCCGAGCACGGACGAGACCCAGCCCGTCGAACCGCAAGCGCTCGCGATCAGGCGCACCGCCGTATAGAAGGTCATCGGATCCGCTTCAAAGCCCGCGTAGGCAGCAGGCTGGAGCAGCCTGAAGAACCCCGTTCCCTCTAGAGCCTTAATAGAGTCGACGGGGACTACCCGCGCGTCTTCAGCTTCCTGCGCCCGGTCGCGCAGCATCGGAAGAAGCTCGCGCACGCCTTCGACGACATCGCGCCCGTCGCTCTCAGCCAATGACGGCCCCTCCGATCGCAACGACTGTAGCCCGCCGCACAATACCCCTAGACTAGAACATGTTCTAGTCTAGGGACAGCGGCTGCCGGCCTACCCGGCTGAGCGGCGGCGGGCGGGCGTTGCTGGAGGACCTATGAACGACCGGAACGGGGTGCGGAGTATCGACGCGGGTGCACCGCCGATCAGGTTTGCCCGCGGGTGGCACTGCCTGGGCCTGGCCGCGCCGTTCCGCGACGGGAGCCCGCACGCCGTCGAGGCTTTCGGCACCAAGCTGGTCGTGTTCGCGGACGAGTCCGGCGGCCTGCGCGTCCTGGATGCGTACTGCCGGCATATGGGCGGTGACCTGACCAGGGGGACGATCAAGGGCAACGCAATCGCGTGCCCGTTCCACGACTGGCGCTGGGGCCCGGATGGCAAGTGCACGAAGATCCCGTACTCGCGCCGGGTGCCGCCCACGGCGCGGACGAGAGCGTGGCTGACGTTGGAGCGGAATCAGCAGCTATTCGTGTGGCACGACCCGCAGGGGAACGCGCCGCCGGCGGACGTGACGATCCCGCAAATCGACGGCGCGTACTCCGACGAGTGGTCGAACTGGACGTGGGATTCGCTGCCGGTGGACGCGAACTGCCGCGAGGTCGTCGACAACGTCGTGGACATGGCGCACTTCTTCTATATCCACTTCGCGTTCCCGACGTACTTCCGCAACGTATTCGAGGGTCACATCGCCAGCCAGTACCTGAAGACCAGGTCGCGGCCTGACTACGAGCCGGACGCGCGCCCGGCGAACGGGTCGACCACCGAGATCGGGCTGGTATCCGAGGCCGCGTACTACGGGCCCTCGTACATGATCGACTACCTCAACTACGACTACCACGGCGTGCCCATGGACGCTGTGCTGATCAACTGCCATTACCCGGTCACGCCAGAGCGGTTCGTCCTCCAGTGGGGCGTGATCGTGAAGAAACTGCCGGGCCTGTCTCCGGAGCAGGCGGACAAAGTCGCTGGCAAGTTCGCGAAGTTCGTCGGGCTCGGCTTCCAGCAGGACGTCGACATCTGGACGCACAAGAGCCGGATCGACAACCCGCTGCTGTGCGCGGACGACGGGCCGGTGTACCAGCTGCGTCGCTGGTACGAGCAGTTCTACCTGGACGCGGAGACCATTCCGGCCGACATGGTCGCGCGCCACGAGTTCGAGATCGACACCACCCGCGCGGTCGAGGCGTGGGAGGCCGAGGTCGCCGCCAACATCGCCGCGCGGCAAGCGGGAGTCAGCCCGGCATGACCGATGCTGTCCAGGTGACTGACTCCCGCGCCCCGGACTGGCAGCCACAGCCGGATGGTGCGGCGAGGCCGGACGAGCGGCAGTCCCGGTATGTCCCGGTCGAGTGCGCGCAATGCGGTGCGATCGTGCTGGCCGCGAAGTTCAGTGTGCAGCACACCAGCGTCCAGTGGGACGCCGCGGCCGTTGGCCAGTGCGCCGAGTTTGCGAGGCGGACTGCGGCAGGCGAGCAGACGCCGCTGATCGAAGGCTGCGGTGCCATGCGGGCCAGCATCGAGACCGCGGCGCTCGAAGGCCGGCTGCCGGTGGCGCCCCCGTGACTGGCCTCGTGGTGCCTGGGCTGCCAGTCCGTGCGCTGCCAGTCCGTGCGCTGCCAGTCCGTGCGCTGCCCGTCCGTGGTGAGCGGCCATGAGTGGCGCCGAGCGCACCTTTCACCAGCTCAAGGTCGCGGCCGTCATCGCCGAGACCGCGGAGGCTTGCTCCCTTGTCTTCGACGTGCCGCCGGGCCTGGAGGCGGCGTTCGACTATCAGCCGGGCCAGTTCCTGACCCTGCGCATCCCGAGCGACCGCGAGGGCTCAGTGGCGCGGTGCTACTCGCTGTGCAGCTCGCCCCTGACGGGTGACCCGCTGACGGTCACGGTTAAGCAGACGCTGGATGGCTACGCGTCGCGCTGGATCGCCGAGAACGTCAAGCCGGGCACCGTGCTCGACGTGCTTCCGCCAGCGGGCATGTTCGTGCCGTCGTCACTCGATGACGACTTCCTGCTGCTCGCGGCCGGCAGCGGCATCACGCCCGTGATGTCGATCCTCAAGTCTGTGCTCGCCGCTGGCCGCGGCCGGGTCGTGCTCGTCTACGCCAACCGCGACGAGCGCTCAGTCATCTTCGGTCCGGCGCTGAAGAAGCTAGCGGCCACGGCTGGCTCCAGGCTCGTGGTCGTGCACTGGCTGGATGTTCTCCAGGGTCTGCCAACAGCCGAGCAGATGGTGCCCCTGGTGCGGCCGTTCAGCGCCTATCGGATCTTCGCCAGCGGGCCGGATCCGTTCCTGTCGGTGGTCAAGGCGGCGGCATCGGTCGTCGGCGTGCCGCAGCGAGGAGTGCGCGTCGAGCGGTTCCTGTCGCTGCAGCACAACCCGTTCGATGCGCCCGAACCGGTGGCTGGCGGCATTGCGGCCACGCTGGAGGTCACGCTCGACGGCGCCAGCAGGTCGCTGACCTGGCCGGCCGGCACTCGCATGCTCGACGTCCTGATCGACGCGGGTCTGGACCCGCCGTTCTCCTGCCGGGAGGGCATCTGCGGCGCCTGCGCCTGCCAGCTCACCTGCGGCAAGGTCGATATGGCCAGCAACGAGGTGCTGGAAGACGCCGATATCGCCGACGGCCTCGTCCTGGCCTGTCAGTCCGTGGCGCTCACGCCCGACGTAAGCGTCAGCTTCGAGTAGCTATCGCAGCAGCATGACCTGGCTCCTCGCGCGGATCAGTGACATTTAGTCGGTGCAATCGGGAGGCGCTAGGCAGCCGTCCGAGTGGCGCGCCTGAAGGCGGCTTTGATTGCAGTCGCGACGTACGCGCGATTCTCCGTAATCTCCTGCCAATTCAGGTGCACGACTTCGTAGCCGGCGTCGCGTAGTCGCTTGTCTCGCTCCAGCTGCAAGACGGCTCGCGCCGGATTCTCGTACTTCATCAGGCCGTCAACTTCGACTACGGTTCGGAACCGGCGCCACAGGAAATCCACGCGACCGACGGGCGCCGGGTCGCCTATCCACGCCTGGAGCTCTGGCGGAGGCAGGCCGCATTCCCTGAACACGACGCGTGCGATCGACTCCAGCACCGACTCCGCGAGGCGGTCGGCAAAGGCCACCACTTCCGCGGCGCGGCGCCTGCCGGTGCGGCGGAGGGAGTCGGCGAGCAGCGCTTCGAGCTCAGCCTTTTGCACAAGCTTCTTGTGCAGAGCCGAGTCTGCGGTAACGACTCCGGCTCGGAGCTCAAGTTCGCACGCCAGGTCGATCACAGTCCTGGCCGGGGTCGTCACGCGCATCCCGTGCAGCTCAGTGACGTCGCTGGCGGGCAATTGCGCGCAGTGCAGCCGTGTGCCAGGCTGCGCCGCCCTGTTGGCGCCCGGCTGCCGGGTCAGTGTCACTAGGCGCGGCCGGGTCAGTAAGTCCATGCCGTGGATGATGGCCGCGCTCTGGTGGCTGGCCACCGCAGGGCCGATGGTTGCCAGGGCGGCGGCCGTCTGCAGAAGATGACCCCCGTAAGGGCGGGACACGAGATCCGCAGCCAGGTCGGCGCGCGCGTAGACCCCGCGGCGAACCTGGATGAGCACTCCCCGGCGGACCAGGGTCTTGATCTGAGCGGCCGACTTGCCCTGGCGCAGCAGCTCGGCCGTGGTCCTAATACCGGCTAATCGCCATTTACCGGGCAGGTTGACCAGGGTCATGCGCCCAAGGATCCCGGCTGGTGCTGACACTTCATGGGTTTAGGCGATCTTGAGTCCCATTTTGACCGTCTTTGTGGTCAAGGAAACCATGAAGCTCAACGAAACCATGAAGCCTGAAGCAATCCCGCCCCCGCCAGGCGCTCGTTCTAGGCCGTCCCCAGTGCCACCCAGCGCCACCTGGGCAAAACTGAAACGTGTTCTACCATTGGGGTCGTGGAAATGACAGAGTCGTGGAGATGACCGAAGAGCCGGAGTTCGACTTCGTCGTCGTAGGCAGTGGCGCCGCAGGCATGACCGCGGCGCTGACCGCTGCCCTTGCGGGCCTGCGCACCGTGGTCCTAGAAAAGACCGAGTACTACGGCGGCTCCACCGCGCGATCGGGCGGCGGCGTCTGGTTGCCGGGGAACGCGGCCTTGCGCCAGGCCGGCCGCAAAGACTCGGCTGCTGAGGCCGCCCGTTACCTCGCCCACGTAGCCGGCGAGGACACACCCGAGAGCTTGCGCAGCGCCGTGCTCGAGCACGGGCCGGCCATGCTCGACCTCGTCCTTGCGCACACGCCAGTGAGGTTCGAGTGGGTGCCGAACTACTCCGACTATTACCCGGAGGCACCGGGCGGCATGGCGTCCGGCCGGTCTGTCGAGCCGGCCCTGCTCGATGCCAAGGTGATCGGCCCGGACCTCGCGCAGTTGCGGCCGCCCTACCTGCCGGCACCGGCCGGTATCACCGTGACCCAGGCCAACTACCGGTGGATGAGCCTGGGTACCGGCCACTGGCGGGCGCTGACGACCACCGCCAGGGTGACCAGCCGGATGATCGTCAGCAAGCTGCGGAGGCGTCAGCTGCTGAGCATGGGCCAGGCGCTGGCCGCTGGGCTGCGCGCCGGCCTGACGACGGCCGGCGCCCCCGTCTGGCTGAACACGCCCATGACAGGCCTCCAGATCGAGGACGGTCGGGTCGTCGGCGTGCAGGTGACCCGCGACGGCGCGCCGACCGTGGTCAGGGCGAGCCGGGGCGTGCTCCTGGCGACCGGTGGCTTCGAGCGGAATGCCGAGATGCGCCAGCGTTACCAGCGGGCACCGATCGGCGCCGACTGGACGGTCGGCGCACCCGGCAATACCGGCGACGGCATCGTGGCCGGCGAAGCGGCGGGCGGCGTACTGGCGCTCATGGATGACGCCTGGTGGGGGCCGTCGATCCCGCTCGCGAGCGGGCCAATCTTCTGCCTGGCTGAACGCAGCCTGCCCGGCTCGCTGTTCGTTAACTCGGCAGGCGAGAGGTTCGTGAACGAGGCCGCGCCATACGTGGACGCCGTGCACGCAATGTACGACAAGCACACCGAGGACAACCCGCACATCCCGTGCTGGATGATCACCGACCAGCGCTACCGCAACCGCTACGTGTTCACGGGCATGCCACCGCGCAAGCCGTTGCCGCGTCGCTGGTACAAATCCGGCGCGGTCTTCAAAGCCGACTCGCTGGCCGAGCTTGCCAGCCAGATCGGGGTGTCGGCCGACGGGATCGCCAAGACAGTGGACAAATTCAACGAGTTCGCCCGGACTGGGAAGGACACCGACTTCGGCCGCGGTGACTCGGCTTACGACCGCTACTACGGCGACCCGAACTGCAGGCCCAACCCCAACCTGGCCCCCCTGACGCAGTCGCCGTTCTACGCGATCAAGATCGTCCCCGGCGACCTCGGAACCAAGGGCGGCCTGCGCACCGACGCCCGCGCCAGGGTCCTCCGCTCGGACGGCGGTGTCATCGAGGGCCTGTACGCGGCTGGCAACACCAGCGCCATGGTGATGGGCCGCAGCTACGCCGGCCCTGGGGCGACAATCGGCCCGGCAATGACGTTCGGCTACCTTGCGGCACTGGATGTCGCTAAGAGGTCGTGATTAGGCAGCTCCGTAACGGGAAGGGGGTTGCGTGACGTCCGCCCACTTGGGGCAAGGCTGGCAACTAACGCAGAAGGGGTCTTGCGGTGCTCGGCGCAGCGGAACACGACCATGTCGTACTGTTCCACGCAAGTGACGAAGAACTCGCCGATGAAGCCTACGAGCACCTCTTCTGGAGCGGGGAGCCAGGTACGGCCATCCTGATCGCCACCCGCGAGCACCGCCGCCTGATTACCGGCCGCATGGCGCTGGCGGGCATCGACGTCCAGACGGAGCTGGCCAATGGCTCGTTCGAGGTTCTCGACGCTGGCGAGACGCTCGCCAGCTTCATGGTGGAGGGCTGGCCTGATGCTGCCGCCTTCTGGCAAACGATGAGCCCCGTGCTCAAGCGAGCGCTCGCGCGTCCTGGCACGGTCCGCGTCTTCGGTGAGATGGTCGCGCTGCTCTGGCAGGCCGACAACTCCGGGGCAGCCGTGGACCTGGAAGCCCTCTGGAACGAGCTTGCCCGGCACTACTCGTTCTCGCTGCTGTGCGCCTATCCCGCCGACGCGGTGGCCGCAGACGAGCGCGCCGACGAGCTCTCCCACGTGCACGCCGCGCACTCCGCCGTCCTATCGGGCCACAGCCGCAGGTGAGCCGAGTCCGGCCAACGATCAGCCCGGCCCGAGGATCAGTCCGCTGGTCGGGACGCCAGTACCGGCGGTGACCAGCACGGGCCCGTCGCCAGGTACCTGGTTGACGGAGCTGCCGCGCACCTGCCTGACCGCTTCGGCGATTCCGTTCATGCCATGCAGGTAGCCCTCGCCCAGCTGGCCACCGTGCGGGTTGAGCGGCAGCCGCCCGCCCATCTCGATGGCTCCATCGGCGATGAAGTGTCGGGCCTCCCCGCGCGGGCAGAACCCCAGCTCCTCTAGCTGCATCAGCACGTATGGCGTGAAGTGGTCGTACAGCACGGCGGTCCGGATCTCCGCGGGTCCGAGCCCGGCCTGCGCCCATAGCTGCCGGCCGACCACGCCGATCTCGGGCAGGCCGGTGAGATCATCGCGGTAGTAACTCGTCATCGTGTACTGGTTGGCTCCGCTTCCCTGGGCGGCGGCGCGGATGATGACAGGCTCATTCTTCAGGGAACGGGCTCGCTCCACGCTGGTCACGAGCACGGCGACCGCGCCGTCAGTTTCCTGACAGCAGTCAAGCAGTCGCAGCGGCTCGCAGATCCAGCGCGACGCCTGGTGCTCAGCCAGCGTGATCGGCCGTTCGTAGAACCAGGCCTCCGGGTTGGTCGCGGCGTGCTTGCGATCGGCCACCGCGACCGCGCCGAAATCCGCGCTGGTCGCTCCGAAGGAGTGCATGTACCGACGCGCCGCCATGGCGACCGTCGCCGCAGGTGTAGCCAGCCCCATCGGGTAATGCCAGCCGCTGTCGATCGCCGCGGAGGTCGCGCCCTGAACGGCTCCGACCGAGACCTGGCCGAACCGCCGGCCGGACCGCTCGTTCAGCGCTCGGTAGCAGATCACGACGTTCGCGGCGCCGGTAGCGACGGCCATGGCTGCCTGGTGGACCGTGCCGCAGGCCGCCCCGCCGCCGTACCCGATCAGGCTGAAGAAGGTCAGCTCGCCAGCGCCGAGCTCGCGGGCCACGGCGATCTCCGCATTCGAGTCCATGCTGAACGTAACGAACCCGTCCACATCAGCGGGCGTCAGCCCGGCGTCGTCCAGCGCGGCCCTGGCCGCCTCCACGGCGAGCTTGAGCTCGCTGCGCCCTGAATCCTTGGAGAACTCGGTCGCCCCAATCCCGGCGATCGCCGCTAGGCCCGCGGTCATCGCGCGGCTCCGACGGCGGCCAGCCTGACCGTTCCAGTCACGTGATTGCCCAGGCTGCAGCTGCCGGCGACCTCGATCACTTGCTCACCGTCCGCGATGCCTGCCATCCGGCCGGTGAATGTCAGCGTGTCGCCTGCATAACACGGCACGCCTAGCCTGATCGAGACCGCGCGCACGATCGCTTCCGGCCCGGCCCAGTCGGTGACGTAACGCTGCACCAGGCCCGTCGTGGTGAGAATGTTCAGGAAGATGTCCTTGCTGCCGCTGCGAACCGCCATGTCGTGGTCGTGGTGCACAGGGTAGAAGTCCCGCGTTGCGAGGGCCGTCGCGACTACCACGGTCGGAGTCACCTTGATGGCGAGTTCAGGCAGCGCTCCTGGCGTCCCGCGCTCATCGGCTCGCCAGGCAGGAAGTACAAGCTCGTCATCGATCCGCAGGAAGCTGGCCCGGACGGGCATCCCGATCTCTACCTGGTCAGGTTCGGTACCGATCAGCTCGGCCGTCAGGCGGACGCCCTCGGTCAGCTCGACGAGCGCGATCACCATCGGCAGCCGCTTGCCGGGCACCGGCGGATGATGGTGGACCACAAAGCTGTAGACCGTGCCAGTCCCGGCCGCGATAGTGAGTCCCTGGTCGCGGGTCGAACCGCAGCTCAGGCACGCCGGTCCTGGCGGGTGGCGGAGCGCGCCGCACTCGCCGCAGCGCTGGATCCGTAGCTCACCGACCTGCGTGCCGGCCCAGAAGAAGGCTGTATCGGGGGAGACCGGCGGCCGCATGACCGGCCCCAGCGGCCCCGACTCGGTGGACGCGGGCCCAGCTGCTTCGGCGGTCTGCACCGCCGCATCCGCGGCAGTCTCACTGCCAGCTAGCGCGGCTGATGGGGGCCGGAATTTCAGGACCCGCCAGTCCATCTCGGCGACCGCCTCGCCGCCGGAGTACCAGATGTTCTTTGTGCTCACGAACCAGCCCTCACCGAGCGCGGTGCGCTTGGGCCCGACGACATCGGTCAGCTCCGAGCGCAGGCTCAGAAGCTCACCGTGCCGGAGGTAGCGGTGATAGGTCTGGGCGCAGTTGGTCGCCACCACCGACTGGAACCCCGCCTCGTCCAGCGTCCGCATCATCTGCCCGAGCGGATCGGTGCCGTCGTCGGCCGTCGGCGGTTGCAGGCCGTGCATGGTCCAGACCTGCACCATCGCGGGTGGTGCCACTAGGTGCCCGTGCACGGAGCGAGCCGCGTAATCGGCGTCGGTGTACACAGGGTTGGTGTCGCCGATGGCCTCGGTCCAGTTCCGGATCGTCGGCAGGTTCACCGGATCCCTGGCCGGCCGCGGTGAGCTAGACCCGCCCGCGCGGACCTTGGCGGCCGCCGCCAGGATCGTCGCGCTCGCCTCGTCGCCGGTCACCGCGGCACCCGCGGCAGCTTCAGGCCCGCCATCGCGATCAGCTCCCGCTGCACCTCATTGACCCCTCCGCCGAATGTCAGCACAGTGTTGCGCTTGTTCTGAACATCCAGCCAGCGGGCCAGATCGGCGGTCTGCGGGTCGGCCAGGTCCCCGTGCCTGCTAACGACCGCGGCGAGCTCGGCCCCGATCCGCTGCGCCTGCTCGGATCCGAAGACCTTGGTGACCGAGGCGTCGGCGATGTCGACTGTGTCGGCGACGGCCACCTGCCAGTTCAGCAGCTCGTTGAGCCGTGCGGCGGCCGCAGCCTTCGCCAGCGCTCGCTGGACGTCAGGCTGGTCAAGCACCCGGCGGCCGTCCGGTCCTGGGTGCGTCGCGGCCCACTCATGCACGCGCTGATGCAGGACGCCGAGTCGGCCGGCCGGACCCAGCATCACCCGCTCGTGGTTAAGCTGCGCGGTTATCAGGCGCCAGCCTGCGTTCTCCGCGCCCACACGCATCGTGACCGGTACCCGCATGTCGACGTAATAGGTTGCGTTCACGTGATGCGCGCCGTCGTGAGTGATGATCGGCGTCCAGGAGTAACCAGGATCGCTCGTGTCCACGATCAGGATCGAGAGGCCCCGGTGCTTCGGCGCGTCGGGATCGGTGCGGCACGCCAGCCAGATGTAGTCGGCGTCGTGGCCCCCGGTCGTGAAGATCTTCTGGCCGTTGACGACGTAGTGGTCGCCGTCGAGTACCGCCCTCGTGCGCAATGCGGCCAGATCCGTGCCCGCTTCCGGCTCGGAATAGCCGATCGCGAAATGCAGGTCGCCGGTCAGGATCTTCGGAAGGAAGAAGTCCTTCTGCTCCGTCGTTCCGTGTGCCATCAGTGTCGGCCCGACAGTCTGGAGTGTGACGGCGGGCAGCGGCACATCGGCCAGCGCCGCCTCGTTCACAAAGATCTGCTGCTCGATCTGGCCAAGACCGCGGCCGCCGTACCCGACGGGCCAGCCAACGCCGAGCCAGCCATCACGGCCCATCCTGCGGACGACGTCCCGGTAGACGGGGCCGTGCCGCTGCGTCAGCATTGCCTCGCGCTCGGCAGCTGTGATCAGCGCTGCGAAGTAGGCCCGCAGCTCGTCGCGCAGCGCGCGCTGCTCGGCATTGAGGTCGAGGAACATCACGCACCCGCCGCTTCGCGGGCGCCGAGCCGGTCAAGCCCGTCGGCGGCACCGCCCAGGAACGCGACCAGATCGGTCATCAGCGCCGAGTAGCGCGGCAGGGCATAGGTCACGTCCATGCCGAGCCCGCCATGCAGGTGATGACAGATCCGCAGCGCGACGGGACCGTGCTCGGACAGCCAGTAGGCGGCCACGTCGACATCGCGCCCCGCGTCCCGGTTGGTGTCGAGCTGCCAGCTTGCCGAGAGGGTGATCAGGTGGAGCGTGCGCGCGGCCGCATAGACGTCGGCGATCTGCTGCGCGACAGCCTGAAACGTGGCGAGCGGCCGTCCGAACTGCTCACGCGTGCGGACGTGCTCTGTGGTGAGTTCGAGCGCGCCGGCCAGGACTCCGTCGGCGACCGCGCACGCGCCCGCCGCGGCAAGCCGGTAAAGATCGCCGACGCTGCAGCCGTCCAGCACGGTCAGGACTGGACTATCAGCAAGCCGCAGTGTGTACTCCGGCTGGCCTGACGAGCTGTGCGTTCGCTGACAGGACAGGCCGTCAGCGTCAGGTTCAACAACAACAACGACGATGTCACCGGTGTGCGTGCTCGCCGGGACCAGGATCCACCGTGCAGCGGCCGCGTACGGCACGCCGATCTTGACGCCAGACACGACGACGCCGTGCCGCGTCAGAGTCGCCGTGGTGGCTGGTGCCTCCGGCATAGGCCGCGACGGCTCGCGGATCGCGGCGGTGAGGATCGTCTCGCCTGCGGCGACGCCACTCAGCAGTAGGTGCTTAAGCTCGCTATCGGCCGACCTGGCGACGGGCAGCACGCCGAGCGCCAGGGTGGCGAGCGCCGGGATCGCGGCCGCGTGCCTGCCGACCTGGGTCAGTACCGCCGCGGTGGCCTGGACGCCGAGCCCCTCGCCGCCCAGCTCCGTCGGCACGGCGAGCGATAGCAGCCCGGCTTGGCCGAGCTCCTTCCATAGCGAGCTGTCGAGGTCGGAATGGCTGCCGCCGGCGTCGGCTGCCGCGCCATCGCGGACCGGTGCGCTGAGCAAGCGCGCGGCCAGCGCGGACGCCTCGATCTCAGCATCGCCGACGGTGAAGTCCATCTAGCGTGCCTCCTCGCGGGGCAGACCGAGAAGCCGTTCGGGAATCGCCGATTGAGGGGCCAGGACGAGCTGGATGGCGCGGGCGGTTTCTACGCATTCGCGGCTGGAACCCTGGAGCGCGAGCTGCTCGGCGGTACTCGCGATCGGCAACTCATCTCCTCCTCGTCGACTGGCTTTCAAAATTAGAACACGTTATACCGGTAGTGGACCAGGGTGCCCGGTGCCGGTCAGGGCGTAGCGTCTCGAGCCCACCGACGTGACGAAACCGTGGATGACCAAGTACCTGCTCGATCAGAAGGCCGGCCGAAGGGCAACGGCTTCTGCACTGCTGGCCCGCGCCTCCGCCGAGCTCGGTGCCGAGTCTCATCCCGCCAAGACTGCCGAGATACTCACCGGGCTCGCCTGGGAAGTGAGGGGACCCGGCCACCGCGCCTATGTGACGTCCGGCCCGCATCCTGGACGTTCGCTTAGTTACCGCTTCGCCTCCGGCATTGCCGTCCAGATCACTAGGCTTCGCCCATGGCCAGGCGAGTCGAGCAGCGGCCCCGCGCAGAGTGGGGCACCATCACCCGCGACAAGCTGGTGTGGGCTGCCCTCGAGGAGATCCGGGCCGGCCGTTACGAGGACCTGACGATCCGCTCCCTCGCTGCCAAGCTGGGCGTCGCGCCCATGAGCCTGTACCGGCACGTATCATCCCGCGATGACCTGCTGGAGGCGGTGACCGATCACCTCTTGGCGGACAGCTGGCGACCTCAGGAGGACCCGGCGGATGCCCGTCTGTGGATCGGGGCAGCGGCCCTGCGGCTGCGGCGCTTGCTGGTAGCGGAGCCAGCAGCCCTGCACACAGCCCTCATTCATCCCCTCACGACGCCGGCAGCCCTGGATCGCCGCCAAGCCATGCTCGCGGTGCTGGAGTTAGCAGGCGTCGGGGCGGCCGATCAGGCCTGGGCAGCCGTGCAGACCTACGTGGTCGGCTTCGCCGCCATCGAAGCGGGCCGGGCCCGGTGGCTCGCCGAACACGACCACGCGGGCCCGGACTGGCTCGCGGACATGACCTCAGACCGCCAGTTCGCCCACGGCCTGGAGTCCCTGCTTGACGGCCTGGGGATCAGGTAGCGGAGCGACCTCAAGTTTTGGCCAGGCCGAACGTCGGGACGAAGAACTGCCGTCATGAGCATCTCCTTCCGCCGTGCCTGGGTAATAGAGCCATCGCCACGCCCGATGAGGCCGGCCGGATCGAGGCCGTGCACGCCGCCGGGCTGCGCGCAGCTGGCCGCGAGGAGCGTTTGGTGGGCGACTACCAGAAGGACGCCGACGACATGCATGCGCCCTGGCCGCCTGGCCGTGGTCTGTCTGAGCTGGACGGGTCCGCCCTGCAAGCGGGCCAGATGCCTGGGCGTGGCGGTTATGGCGCCGTGAGTCGGCTGGCTCTGGATGCTCTGCCCTATCGCGACAAGGCCCGGCCGCCCCTGCGGCGGCCGGGCCTGTTGTTATCGGTGTGAGCGGTGTTACGCGAACGGAGAGTGGCTAGGTCTGCTTGACGTACACGATGACGGTCGATCCCTTAGGCGCGCTCGTTCCGGCGGCGGGAGAAGTGCCCGTCACGATATAGGTGTGGGCGGGGTTCCGGGCGGGCGAGGTGTAGGCGACGAACCCGGCCGCGCGGAGCGTGGTGAGCGCCTGGGTGGCCGATTTGCCGACAACGTTCGGGACCTTCACCAGCACCGGCGGCGGTGCCGTGTAGGGGGTCACGTCGCCGTAGATGCTGCTCGTGGTCTGGACGTAATCGCCGCCCTCGTACGAGAAGAAGTAGTCGCCGCCGCTGACGGCCGCAGACGGGTCGCCGAAGAAGTCTTGGACCATCTGCGTCGATGACACCGCGCCCGAGTACGAGGACTTCAGGGTTGCCTGGCTCGGCGTGTGCGTCGAGGTGACAGTGACGGTGTAGAGCCCGAGCAGGCTGCCCTTGGATGTCATCGCATCACAGGTGTTCGGGTCCGCGAAGCCGGCGAAGGTGCCGGTGTCCTGAAGGGTGACGTGCCAGGTATCTGCGCCAGTGAGCACGGCAGTTAGCTGGCTGACGTAGGCGTCCTTCGCCCACACCGGGCCGCCGACGCTGGCAGTGCAGGCGGTGCCCGGCCCGGAGGAGCTGGTGGTGTCCGGATGGGCCGACACAGAGGTGGAGGCAGTAACGACAGTGCTGCTAGCGCCAGCACTGACGACGGCGACACCAGCGCCCGCGAGGAGCAGTCCGACAGATGCGGCTACGGTGACCGCGATGCGCCTTGGATTCAAGGGGGGTCCTTTCGGTGAAGCGTATGCGTCCGCATTATCAACCTGTATGCAAAGACGCGCACATGTACGCATTGGTTTACAAGTTCCGTAAATGCCGTGCGGACCTGGCGGTCAGTAGCTGAGGGATTGCCGAGCCTAGGTTGGCCACAGGTCGGCGAGGGCGGCCTTGAGCCGTCCGGTCTCGGGTAGCCGCAGCCCATGAGCTAGCTCAGCCTCAACAAGTGCTCGAAGGGGGCGCGGATAGGCCGCAGGAAATGGTAGAACTCGTTTTATATCGTCAAACCTCAGACGCGCTACACTTGCCATTCGTCAACCTGTGTGCGCAGGTCAGAGGACTGGAAAGTCCCAGCGGTAACGTGTGAGCCTTACTGTAGAACACGTTATACCTGTGGCGGACCGGGGTAGGCAGGCGGTACAGGATGAAGGGCCGGGATGGCAGCGCCGAGAACACGTAACAGTGGGAGCCCTGGATCGGCTGCGGCTGACTCGACCGCCTTCGACGGGACCGCGGCCGGGGCGACGAGTGCCGGCGTGGCCCCCTCTGGAGCACCTACCTCTGGGCCGGCCGAGGCCGACCTTGGGTCCGTCGCCCAGCGTGAGCGGCGCAAGCGAATCCTCGACGCCACGCTCGCGCTCGCGTCAAAGGGCGGCTACGAAGCCGTGCAAATGCGGACGGTCGCCGAGCGCGCGGATGTGGCTCTTGGCACGCTTTACCGGTATTTCCCGTCCAAGATCCATCTGCTGGTGGCGGGCCTCGCCAGGGAATTCGAGCGGGCGCAGGAACGACTCGATCGCGCACCGATACCAGGCGAGACCCCCTACGACCGGATGCTCTACGTGCTCGGGCGGGTGACCAGATCCATGCAGCGTGAGCCGCTGCTGATCGAGGCGATGACTAGGGCCTTCATGTTCGCGGATCCGAGCGCAGCGACCGAGGTCAACACTGTCGCGAAGCTGATGGAAGACATGCTCACCAAGGCCATGCACGACGGCGAGCCCACGGCGGATGAGCGCGCGATCGCCCGAGTCATCGGCGATGTCTGGCTGTCGAACCTGGTCGCATGGGTGACGAGACGGGCGTCAGCGAACGATGTGGCTGCTCACCTGGAGCTGGCCGCCCGCCTCCTGCTGCGCTGACAACTGCCGAAATGCCATGTAGCCAGCGACGTTCGCCAGTAACCGGGTCAGTTGGAGTTATGGCCGCCGATAAACGAGCCTGCCGCGCAGGATGACCGCGACCGGGCTGGCGAGCTGGCCGAGATCTGCTCGCGGATCGGCGTCGTAGACGACGGCGTCGGCAGGAGCGCCTGGCTCGAGGCCCGCCCAGCCTAGATACGAACGGGCGGCCCAGGATGCTGCGGCCAGCGCGTCGTGGGGCCGCAGGCCGGCCACGACGAGCGCGCTGATCTCCTCCGTGACTCGCCCATGTGGGCGCGAGTCCGTGCCTGCGAGTACCGTCACCCCGGCCTCCGCTGCCTGCGCGACGAGCCGACGGTGGGCCTCTACCGCGGACGCGAACCCGCCATCACCCTCCGGCGCCTGTGCCATTGCCGCCTCGATCACCGACAGGGTCGGCGTCAGGGCGATCCCGGCCGCGGCCATCTGCGGCAGCAGGTCGGGGTCGAGCCGCATGCCATGCTCGATGGAATCGACTCCAGCCGCCACTGCCGACTTGCTGGTCTCGGCGTAGTTGGCGTGCACTGCCACCCGCCCGCCTGCCTCATGGACGGCGGCGACGACAGCGGCGAGCACGTCGGCGGGGATCGGATTATCGCCGTCTCGCCAGTCGCCGATGAGCTTGGCCCAGCCGGTTCGCCTTGCCTGGTCAGCCGCCAGAGCTGGCAGCTCAGCGTGGCTCGGCCGGCGCCCCCAGCCGTCAAAGAACTGGCCGTCCTGGGCGAACCACGGGCCAGCGTGGACGGCGCGCGGCAGGTCCGGATCGTCGCCGAACCAATCCGGAGGCTGCCCGGCTAGGCCCGGCGATCGGATTAGCGTCACGCCGGCAGCGGCGTGCTCGCGCAGATCTGCTCGTAGCAGGTCCTCGTCGAAGGCCGTGCCCGGTGCCTCGGCGCCCGGATGCGTATGGGCGTCGACCAGACCCGGTAGCAGCCAGCCATCACCTGCCAGCTCGGCCGCCGCGACCGGGTCGGTTGTCCAGCTATCTCCGTCGGCGTACAGGTCGATGTACTCGCCGGTCGGCAACGCACGGCCGCGGACGCGCAGCACAGTCATGGCAGAACCTCCAAGGGGACGGGCGGCCATTCAATGTGACGCGCGCCAGGAGTCGGCGAGTGGGCTTGTTCCGGCGTAGTCGCCGGGCGGGCGACAGAGCCGAGTGGTCGGGAGGCGTGCCGCCTCGGTTTTCGGCGACGCCGGCCTCGCTTGGTTGCGGTGCTGCCTGGACGGTCGGCTAGCTTACCCCGCGGGCGGCACCGGGACGGGCGGCGGCGGGAGCCCGCCTAGGCCGGGCCCGAGGCCGGCACGGTGCACTATCACGCGCGGCTGGGCGTGTTGCGTAATGCCGCCATGAACGTGGCTGATGCTGACACCGGCGACCAGCGCGCTCGCGCAGACACCGAGCGCCACGCCTTTCAGCAAGGTGCGGCGGCGCCCGCCGCGAACGACGGGCTGGCGCTGCCAATCCTGAGCGAGCCGGGTCTCGGCTAGGCGCGCCTCGACCCGTGCTGCCACGGCGCGATCGACCTTATCTAGGAAAGCCGCCACGACCGCGTCGTTATATTCGGGGCCGAGCTCCTGGTGGACCTCGGCGGCCGCCCGGATATCCTCCGGGTCCACCGGCGACGTACTCATGTGGGCAGGATAACCCCAGCCGGCCAGATTGGCTCGTCCCGGCCTGAGAGGCGCGGCGCGGTGTGAGGGGAACATCGTCACTACTGATAGCGTTGGTGATCAATGACGCTGAATAGCGTCACCCGCGCGCACTGTGCTCACCAAGGGCATGGGCTCGCATGGTCGCTGTGCGAGCTGTCCGCTTCTCGGTGAATTTTCGCCGCTGTCGACGACTCTTGACATGACGCGGCCCATGACTCACCTATGGAGCCTTGGCTTTTATGCCTCACACGTCCTCCGGGCGCCGCAGCGCGCCCGCGTACTACCGCGGCAAACCGCGACGTCACAACCCCCGACCGAGCTCGACCCAACCTGAGCGGGCACGCCCCCAGGATGCGAGTTCGGAGCTGGACCGCGCGCTGGCAGCCGCGGCGGAGCTACCGCAGCCGCCTGACCGGACCTTCGCTGATCTCGGGCTCGACGCCGGGCTCGTGCGGGCCCTGGCGGCCCGCGGGATCACCGAGCCGTTCGCGATCCAGGCGCGGGCACTGCCCGACGCACTCAGCGGCCGCGATGTCCTCGGCCGGGCCGAGACCGGATCGGGCAAGACGCTCGCCTTCGGGCTGCCGATGCTCAGCCGGATCGCCCGGATGCAGGGCCAGGCCGCGCCGAAGGCACCGCGCGGGCTGATCCTGGTCCCGACCCGTGAGCTGGCCCAGCAGGTCGCTGGCGTGCTGACTCCGCTTGGCCGCGCGATCGGCGTCAGCGTCACAACTGTCTACGGCGGCGTGCCGATCGGACGGCAGATCACCCGAGTCGCGGGCGGCGTTGACATCGTCGTCGCGACGCCAGGTCGGCTGATCGACTTGCTCGAGCGCAGGGCATGCAGGCTGGGCGACGTGACCATCACCGTGCTTGACGAGGCCGACCACATGGCCGATCTGGGCTTCCTGCCGTCGGTGACGCGCATCCTGGACGAGACGCCAACAGACGGCCAGCGCCTTCTGTTCTCAGCGACGCTGGACCGCGGCGTGGACAAGCTCGTGCGCTCTTACCTCACCGATCCCGCCATGCACGCGGTCACGCCGCAGGTCGTCGTCGGCAGCGCGGCGGAGCACAGCGTCCTCGTGCTGGCCGCCGAGGACAAGCTGGCCGTAGCCGCTGAGATCGCGAGCCGCCCCGCCCGGACGCTCTTCTTCGTCCGCACCAAGCACGGGGCGGATCGGCTGGCCAAGCAGCTAGAGCGGGCCGGGGTCAGCGCCGCTGCGATCCACGGCGATCGGAACCAGAGCCAGCGCCAGCGTGCGCTAGACGCGTTCGCCGCCGGGCACCCGAGGGTCCTTGTCGCCACCGACGTCGCGGCCAGGGGTATCCACGTCGACGGCATCGAGCTCGTAGTCCACTTCGACCCGCCCAATGATCACAAGGATTATCTGCACCGTTCGGGCCGCACTGCGCGGGCTGGCGCGTCCGGCCTGGTTGTGACCCTCGCTATGCGCGACCAGCTTCGCGAGATCCAGCGCCTGCACGAGTCCGCCGGCGTCGATCCGGTCCGGCATCACGTCGAGGCAGGTCATCCGGTCGTCCGGGAGATTGCGACGACAGGGACCCCGGTGCCACCGCGCCCGGTCTCAGCCGAGCGCCGGCCCCGCCCGACCAATGCGCCGCCCCGTCCGCGGCGTACATCTGGGCGGCCGCCACGGGAGTCCGCATACCGCTCTGCGGGCTCGCGCCAGCGCCGCCCAGCGGCGTCGGGCGGCCAGACCGCGGCCTAGTGTCTGCGTCCTAAACAGCGGTGCGCCAGCGCACATATTCAATCAGTTAACGCCCGGCCGGAGGGCCGGGCGTTAACGGTTTAACAGTGCGGTCGGAAAATCCGCAAAGCAGTCGCTTGGCCAGGAATTGGACGGCAGAGTGCCTCCTAGCAATTTCAACGGGAGGATTACTTTGAAGCCTGCAATCTGGTCTAGGCGACTCGGCGCCGGGGCGCTGATCGCCGTCGGCACGGCTGGGTCCATGATCATGCTTTCAGCCGTGGCCCCAGCCGGTGCCGCCACTACTGGCCCGAAGCCGGGAAAGGTCGTGGTGAGGCAGGGCATTACCGCGACCTCGCTGCACGGCGCCCGGATTTCGGCAGCAGCGTCCACGACCAAGATGACGGTCTCGTTCGTGCTGGACCTACGGAACGCCGGCGCGCTCGAGTCCGCGGTTGAAGGCGACATGCACCAGGGCTACCTGTCCGTGAGCAAGTTCGCGAGCCAGTACGGGCAGACCCAGGCCAACATTGCCGCGCTGGAGAAGTACCTAGAGGCCGATGGCATCAAGTGCACCGCCTACGCCGACGGGCTGGACATCAGCACGACCGGCACGGCAGGCGATTACACCAAGGCGCTTGGCACCCCTGAAAGCCTGTACCGGATCAAGGCAGTCTCCGCTCATGGCAGCCGAGCGGCTCGCCCGGCCACGGTGGTCTACGGCACCACGAGCCCCGCGCAGCTGCCGGCGAACCTGGCCCAGTTCGTCTACGCCATCCTGGGCCTGACCAACTATCCAGCCGCCAGCAGCAATGCGGTGCACACGCCGCTCGCGAGCAACAAAGCCCCGTCGCATGGCATCCAGCTTGGCAACAAGGCTCCTGCCAACTTCGCTAGCCAGTACGGCCTGACGACCCTGTACAAGAAGGGCTTCGAGGGCCAGGGCGAGACCCTGGGCATCATCACGTACGCAAGCGTCCAGCCGTCAGACGCTACCCATTTCTGGTCCAAGGTCCTCAAGATCACGACGAAGGCCAACCGGATCAAGCTCGACAACGTCGACGGCGGATCCGGACCGGTGAGCGCGGACGCCGGTTCCGGCGAGACCACGCTCGACGTCGAGCAGTCTGGTGCGCTGGCGCCGCAAGATCTACAAGTTCGCGGTCCACAAGTACACGCCGTTCCACCCGCTGGACACGTCTGGCCCGACCAATGACAACCTCTACTACACCGGGACACCGGGGGCTGTGTACAACCCCGGCACCGGTCTGGGCACGCCGCTCCTCGGCTTGCTCGCGCTCAACTTCAAGTACCACAGCTAGGCCCATGACGGGCGGAAGGTCCCGCGTACGGTCGGAAGGCCGAGCGCGGGACCTTCCCCGTTCCCTTTCTGATATTGATTTTCTGACTGAGTGTGCTGCTGACCTGCCTGTTCTAGGTACTGAGATGTCACCTACAGTTCGTCAGGCCGTCACGGCCTAGCGCCCCTTTGAAGTAGTCACGTGGCTCACCGTGTGAGCGTGCGAATCGCTTACGTGTCCGAGTCCTTCCCGCCCGATGTCAATGGCGTCGCGCACACAGCGGTGCGCGTGACCGAACACCTGATCTCCCGCGGCCACGAGCCGCTCGTCATCGCGCCCGAGCCTGCCAGCGGTGTCCCGCTGCCGGACCGCGGCTTCGACTTCCCGATCGTGCGGGTGCGCTCGATCGGGGTTCCGGTCTATCCAGGGTTCCGGGTCGGGCTGCCCGGGGCCAGTGTCCGAGCGGCTGTGGCGGCGCATCACGCCGACCTTGTGCACCTGGCGGGCCCGTTCATGCTTGGCGCCGGCGGCTGCACCGCGGCGCTCGAACTAGACCTGCCTATCGTGGCCATATACGCGACGGACCTGCCTGCCTACGCGCGTGCCTACCACGCGGGCGCTATTGGCCAGGCGGTCGCGTGGCGGCGGCTGCGCAAGATCCACAATGCCGCTGACCGGACGCTGGCGCCGAGCACGGCGACCGCGGCTGATCTCCGGGACCACGGCATCGAGCGGGTCAAGGTCTGGGCCCGCGGGGTCGACTGTCGCCGGTTCGATCCCGCGAAACGCAGCGAACAGATAAGGGCCGACCTCGCGCCCGCCGGCGAAGTCATCGTCGGCTACGTCGGGCGCCTTGCGACGGAGAAGCGCATCGACTTGCTAGCTGACGTCGCTACGCTGCCTGGCGTGCGCCTGGTCATCGTGGGCGGCGGGCCAGCCGAGGCGGCGGTGCGGCGCGCTGTGCCAGGGGCAGTGTTCCTCGGGCAGCGCGGCGGCGAGAATCTGGCGCGTATTTACGCCAGCCTCGACGTGTTCGTGCACAGCGGTCCGCACGACACGTTCGGCCATACGCTCCAGGAGGCCGCCGCGAGCGCAGTCCCGGTCGTCGCCCCTGCGGCCGGCGGCCCGCTCGATCTGGTACGCGACGGCGTGACCGGCTTCCTGGTGCCGCCGGGTGACGCGGCGGCGCTGGCCGCGGCGGTGGCCAAGCTCGTGGCCGACCCGGCGTTGCGAGCCGCGCAGGGCAAGGCGGGGCGGCAGATGGTGGTTGGCCGCACCTGGCCAGCGCTGTGCGACGAGCTGATCGCACACTACGTCGACGTGCTGGCCGCGACTGGCTCGGTCGAGCGCACGGCGGCCGCGGCATGACGACCTTCGTCGCGCTCGGCGACTCGATCACGCTCGGCATCGGCGACCCGGCCCGGCTCCCGCCGCAGGACCGCCCCGGGCGCGTCGGCTCCGGTGGCGGCGGCAAGGGCCCGCGTGGCTGGCGTGGCTGGGCGGTGCTGCTGGCGGAGGCACTGCCGGATTCGGCCCTGCACATCGTCGCCGGCAACGGCGCGTGCATGGCTGATCTCGAGCGTGATCAGCTGCCGCGGGCGCTCCAGCTGCGGCCGGACATCGCCAGCGTGGTGATCGGGGTCAACGACACGCTACGCCCGAACTTCGACCCGGACCGGATCGGTGCGGCCGCGGCGCACACGGTTGGCGCGCTGCGGGCCGCGGGGGCCGACGTCCTGACGATGCGGCTGCCCGACCCGGGTCGGATGCTGGGCATGCCAGGCGTGCTGGCCAGGCCGCTGGCGCGGCGTGCGCACCAGGTGAACGACGTCATCGACCAGGTGGCCGAGCGGTTCGGCACGCTGCACTTTGACGCCGCCAGCGATGCCGCGGCGTACGACCCGCAGATGTGGGCGGTGGACCGACTGCACCCGAGCGAACGCGGGCACCGGCTGATAGCCCGCAGGTTCCACGAAATGCTGGCCGAGGCCGGCTATCAGGTCGGGCCGCCGCCGGGAGCCGAGCCGGTTAACCAGCCGCCCACCAGAGCCGAGCAGCTGGCCTGGATGGCGACCAAGGGCACTGCCTGGCTGGTGCGGCGCTCTACCGACCTGGTGCCGAGCCTGCTGGCCATGGCGTTCGCTGAGTGGCGGTCGGGGCAGGCGCCCGACCTGGCGCTATCCGGCCTGGCGGACGGGCGGGCGCAGCAGGGCGGGCTGGCCCTGGAAGGCGGGCTGGCACAGGAAGGCGGGCTGGCGCCGACGGCTGCCTATGGCATGGAGATGCCACGGTGAGTTAGCTTTTGTCGGCATGACGTGGGAACCGGAACTGGACGAGCTGCGCAGGCGGCAGGATCTAGCCGAGCGCATGGGCGGCCAGGAAAAGATCCGGCGACAGCATGACGCGGGACGGCTCACCGTCCGCGAGCGGATAGCAGCCCTGCTCGACGAGGGCTCGTTCCGCGAGATCGGCGCGCTGGCCGGGAAGGCCGAGTACAACGACGTCGGCGAGCTGTCGAGCTTCATGGCCGCCAACTTCGTCGCCGGGACCGGACGCGTCGGCGGGCGCAAGGTAGTCGTCGGCGGGGACGACTTCACGATCCGCGGCGGCGCGGCCGATGCGGCGATCGCGGGCAAGCAGATTTACGCCGAGCAGCTCGCGAATCAGCTCAGGCTGCCGATCATCCGCCTGGTCGAGGGCACGGGCGGCGGCGGCAGCGTGAAATCACTCGAGCAGACGGGGCACACCTACGTCCCGGTGAATCCCGGCTGGGATTACGTCGTCGACAACCTCTCCGTCGTGCCGGTCATCGCGGCCGGCCTCGGCCCGGTCGCGGGCCTTGGCGCGGCCAGGCTCTGCGCGGCGCACCTGTCGATCCTGGTCGAGGGCACCGCACAGCTGTTCGTCGCCGGTCCGCCCGTGGTGAAGAGCGGCGCCGGCGAGGTTGTGGACAAGGAGGCGCTGGGCGGCAGCCACGTTCATTCCAGGAACGGGGCCGTCGACCTGATTGCTCGCTCCGAGCCAGAAGCGTTCGAGCTGATCAGGAACTTCCTCTCCTACCTGCCGCGGAGCGCGTACGCGCTCCCGCCAGTGACCACGTCCGCGGACCCGGTTGAGCGGAGGGACGAGTCGCTGCTGTCGGCCGTACCGCGAGACCGCCGCAAGCCCTACCGGATCCGCGAGATCCTGCACGCGGTGCTCGACGCCGGCTCGGTGATGGAGATTCAGCGCTACGGCGGCTCGATCGTCACCGCGCTGGCACGCCTCGATGGTCATCCGGTCGGCGTCGTCGCGTGTGACCCGTACGTCTCAGGCGGCTGCATGACCGCCGAGGGCGCCGACGCCGTGATCCGCCTGGCCGATCTGTGCTCCACGTTCCACGTGCCCGTTGTGACCTTCACCGACCAGCCGGGACTGCTCATTGGCACCAGGGCAGAGGAGCGGGCCACCATCCGGCATGGCGTGCGCGCGATCAGCGCCGTCTACCAGGGGACCGTGCCGGGCGCGGAGATCATCGTGCGCCGCGTGTTCGGCGTCGGCGGCGCCGGGCTGACGAACCGCCACCGGCTAGTGCGCCGCTGGGCCTGGCCGTCTGCCGACTGGGGATCGCTGCCGGTCGAGGGCGGCATCGAGGCCGCGTACAGAGCCGACCTGGAGGCATCCGACGACCCGGCTGCGCTGCTGGCCGAGATCCGGACGCGGCTCGACGCGGTGCGCAGCCCATTGCGCACGGCCGAGCGGTTTGGCGTCGAGGAGATCATCGACCCGCGCGAGACCCGCTCGCTGCTGTGCGACTGGGTCAAGGACGCGTACGCGATCCTGCCGTCGCAGCCAGGCAGGCCGTCCTTTGGCACGCGGCCGTAAGGCTGTCGCTCGGCAGGCGGCGTAGAGCTATGGTGCGAGACGGCTGCCAGGCACCGTTCCTGGCATGATGGCCGGATGACCATGTCGCTGGATTTCTCGGTCATACCGGCGGCCGACTGGCAGGCCGAAATCGCGCGCGTGTGCGATGCCCTCGAAGAGGCCGACAAGGCTGGTCGGTATCCCCAGGTGACCGTCGAGCGCCCGTGGTCGGTGCACAACCCGATCCTCGAAGGCGAGTTCTCCTCGCCCGGCGCGATCCGCTGGTATCTGGAGCGGGAACTCGGCAGGCTGGCGGCGGCCGGTGCCCGCATCGCCGTCAGCCCTGGCCGACCGGCGGTCGACCTGCACGATCCAGCGCTCGGGCCAGCGGTGGACGAGACGACCTCGGACTTGCGGCGCAAGAAGTTGTTCCTGTTCGGGCCGGAGCGAATGGCGCTTTCCATCGATCGGCTGCGGCACTACACCGGCACTGCGCCCGAGTCGTTCCAGCGATACGTCCTGCTGACCAACTACGCCTGGTACGTCGAGGAGTTCCGGGCGGCCCTGCCGAACTGCACGGGTCCGGACTCAGCGGACCGCCAGATGCCGGCCTGGCATCATGAGCAGCCGGGCCGGGCCGGGCTGACGATGGTGAACATTGGCGTCGGGCCGTCCAACGCCAAGACCATCACCGACCACCTCGCCGTGCTGCGACCCGATCTGGTGCTGATGATCGGGCACTGCGGTGGCTTGCGCAACCACCAGGAGATCGGCGACCTGGTACTGGCTACCGCCTTCATGCGGGATGACCGCGTCCTGGACGACATACTGCCGCTGAGCGTTCCAGTCGTCTCGAATCACACGCTGAATACGCTCCTGCTCGACGAGGTGACTGCCCGCGGCTTGCGGTCTCGGATGGGCATCGTGTACACGACGGCGAACCGGAACTGGGAGCTCAACCTCGCGAGCGGCACTGACCGGCTGCGCCAGTCGCGAGCAATCGCCGTAGACATGGAGTCCGCCACCGTGGCTGCTAACGGGTTCCGCTACCGGATCCCGACCGCCACCCTGCTCGCGGTTAGCGACAAGCCCCTGCACGCCAGTCCGAAGCTGAGCGGTGACGCCCAGGCCTTTTACGCGGCCTCGCGCCGCCAGCACGTTGAGATCGCCATCTCGGTCGCCGAGAAGGCAAGAAAGCTGTATCCCGGCGGCCTGCCGACTGCCGACATTCGCTCGACCGACGAGCCGCTGCTTGGCCTCACCGAGCCCGATCCGGCTCCGCCGTCCGCTGCGCTCGACCTGGAGAGTCCGCCAAGGCCGTAGGGTGCGGGGAGCAGCCTGCACGCACGCGGTTATCTACTGCCCAACCCGGCCGTCGATACGCTCGCGGAGGAAGTCGGCGTGGCCCATGTGCCGCGCGTACTCCTCGATCACGTGAACCATGACCCGCCGCAGCGGGATGGTGCCGCTGTCGTTGGGTCCGTGATCGATGGTGCCCTTGATGCCAAGGTCGGGGACAGTGGGGGTGGACGAACATGTCCCACCAGCCGAACTGCCGGTCGGGCTGATCTGTCGCCGTCATTGTCCCCGGCATTCGCGCTCGGGGTCCGATTCACGACAGAATTATCCAGGGGCATATGAGGGACATCCCCCATAGCGTCGCCTGGCTGATCGGCCCGAGGATGGCTGCCATGGAATCCGTCAGTCCTGTGCCGGACGTGGTCGCCGAAGCCGCAGAGAGCGCTGACCCGCCTGGCAACCAGCGGCTGACCGCGATGACTGGCGCGGTGCTGCTTGTTTTGTTCGCTGCCGAGGTCATCACGACGCTGCTCATGGGCAGCTTTTTCAGCCTGCACTTCTTCCTCGGCATGGTGCTCATCGGGCCCGTCAGCCTCAAGGTCGGCTCGACGGTCTGGCGCTTCATCCGGTACTACACCGGCTCCAAGGCGTACGTCCGCAGAGGTCCGCCGCCGACGCTTGAGCGCATACTCGGGCCGATCTTGATCCTGACGTCACTGGCAGTTCTTGGGAGCGGCGTGATGCTGGCCGTCACCGGTCCCGGCGGCTCCTGGGGGCGGATTCACCAGCTGTCGTTCTACCTGTGGCTCATCGTTGTGATCGTCCATCTGGTTGTCTACCTGCCGAAGCTGCCGAACCTGCTGTCTCGCGCGCCCACCGAGCGGGCGGTCCGGGCGCTGGCCGCTAGTCGGACTCGCTGGGTACTGCTCGCCTGTTCGATCATCGGCGGCCTGATCCTGGCTGTGCTGACCTATCACCTGAGGGCGAGGTGGGGTAGCTGGGGTGGCAACATCCTGTAATGCCCACGGCAGAGTGCTCGGCCTCGCTTGTGCCTTGTGGATCTCTGTGACGTGCGAACTCGAGCATTGACGCTATCGTGGCAGTTCTCAGGATGACGTGGCCTGTACGCGCACGACCAACGTGAGCGAATGGCGGTCCACGGTGCCTGTCACCTGCCAGCAGCCGAGCTTTGGCCAGATGAGGCCACTCGGCGTAAAGCCAGTCTTCCCGTAGCCTGCCGGGACCTCGCCGTGGAAGCCTCCATCCGGGCCACTCAGACTTCGAGCAGTGATCGTCAGATCGCCCGGGAGCAGCCGCCACCAGGGAAACTTTGTTCCCCACTCACCGGGCAACTGAGAGGTGAGAATGGCGGGCAGTACCCCGCCCGCCGGAACTGCCACCCAGAGGGCGGCGTTGCCATACCAGCCGTAAGGCACCGGAAGCGCGTCCTTGAGGTGCTTGACCAGCGAAAGCGGCTGCTTCGCAGGCCGCGTCACGGGGCACTGTCCATGCTTGGCGGATGTTGACGCCGTACTCGCTGGCTGCTTGCTCGGCGCCGCCGCGGGCGTTCCTGCAGTGCATCCCGCCGCGCCGAGGGTGAGCGTTGCAGCGAGAGCTAGACCAGCTCCTTTCATGTGCTCATTGTCTGCACTACGGCGGTCGACCGAAAGGGAGTCATGCCGTCTCGCTTCGGCAGGCGCTCCTCCATGTGGGAGTTGAACGCTATCGACGCGAGCAGACCCGACTTGTGTCCCCCGGCGGGTGTCCGATAAGACGTAATCAGGACCTATTAAGACCTGCTCATAGCGATGTACCGGAGAAAGGCGCGCCCATCGATGCTGCTCGGCGACTTGCAGGAGTACGTGGAGATTCCGAGGGTGACGGCGCTGCGGCTGGCGCCTGACGGGTCGTGGCTGGCAGCGGTCGTGCAGACCGTGGGCGGCGAGCCGCCGAAGTACCTGTCCAGCGTCTGGCGGATCGATACTGCCGGGGAACGTGAGCCCGTCAGGCTCACGCGCAGCGCTGAGGGCGAGGCGAACCCGGAGTTCCTGCCTGACGGGTCGCTGCTATTCGCGTCCAAGCGGCCGGATCCCGAGGCGGGCAGGAAGGACGCCGATGCGAGCGAGGACAAGTCCGCTGTCTGGCTCCTGCCCGCCGTCGGTGGCGACGCGCGGCGGATCGCGGCGCCTGGCGGCGGAGTGACCGGGCTGGCGACCGCGGCCACAGAGCAAGCTTTTGTCTACGCCGCCGCGGTGTTCCCTGGCGCCACGGACACCGTGCAGGACGCTGCCCGCCGAAAAGCCCGTGCCGACGCTGGCGTGAACGCGATCCTGCACGAGCCAGGCGGAAGGCTGCGTTTTTGGGATCATGACCTGGGGCCGGAGTCTGTGCGCCTGCTTGTCCCGGCTGACTCGCAGCGCAGCGACCAAGGCAGCGGTAACGACGATGACGACGCCCGTTCCGACCGCGAGCCTTCCGACCGCGAGCCGCATGACCTCACGCCGGAGCCCGGCCGGGCGCTGGACGAGCAGGAGTTCGAGCTAACCCCTGACGGGTCGGCCGTCGTGACGGGTTGGCAGGTGACGGAGGAAGGTGGCTGGTTCCGGGACGAGGTCGTCGTCATCGACGTCGGTACAGGACAGCGCCGCACCCTGCTCGGGGAGCCCGGGATCGACTTCGGCAGTCCGCGGGTCTCGCCGGACGGCAAGCTGGTGGCGGCGATCCGGTCGGAGCACGACAGCTACGACCAGCCTGGGGACGCGACGCTCGTGCTGGCGGCGCTCACCGCGACCGGACGCCCCACCGGAGGCCCGGCCAGCCGAGACCTCCTCGCGGGATTCGACCGGCGGCCTATCGAATTGGCCTGGGAACCCGACTCGCGCTGGGTTTACTTCACCGCGGACGACAACGGCCGCCGCCCGGTCTTCCGGGTGGCTTTGGACGGAGGCCAGCCGACACGAGTGACCGTCGACGATGCCGCGTATGACAACCTCTGCCCGGCACCCGACGGCAGTTGCCTGTACGCACTGCGGTCCGCAGTCGACTCGCCGCCCGCACCAGTCCGGGTACCGCTCGGGCCCGAGCTGGGTCAACCTGAGACGCTGCCGAGTCCGGCCGAGGAGGTCTGTTTGCCGGGAACTCTGACCGAAGTTGCGACGACTGTCGCGGACGGGACGCGGATCCGGAGTTGGCTGGTGCTGCCGGAGGGCGCAAGCGCCGACGAGCCAGCTCCGCTGCTGCTGTGGGTTCACGGCGGGCCGATTGCGAGCTGGAACTCCTGGTCCTGGCGGTGGAATCCGTGGCTCATGGCCGCGCGCGGCTACGCCGTGTTGCTGCCCGACCCGGCGCTGTCGACCGGCTACGGCCATCACATGATTGCCCGCGGCTGGGAACACTGGGGTGGCAACCCCTTCACCGACGTCATGGCGATCACCGACGCGGTCGTGGAGCGGCCGGACATCGATGCTGGGCAGACGGCGATGATGGGTGGCTCCTACGGCGGCTACATGGCCAACTGGATAGCCGGGCATACCGACCGTTTCAACGCCATCGTGAGCCATGCCGGGCTATGGGCGCTTGACCAGATGTTCGGCACGACGGACGGACCGCCATACTGGCGCAGGCTTTTCGGCGACCCGCTCAGCCAGCCAGAGCGCTACCTGGCCAGCTCCCCGCACCTGTACGCCGACAAGATCGTCACGCCGATGCTGATTATCCACGGCGACAAGGACTACCGGGTGCCGGTCGGCGAGGCATTGCGGCTGTGGTGGGATCTGGCGATCCGGTCTGTCCCGGCCCGGTTCCTGTACTTCCCGGATGAGAACCACTGGGTGCTCAAGCCCGGCGACGTCCGGGTCTGGTACGAGACGGTGCTGGCGTTCCTCGGCGAGCACGTGCTCGGCCAGGCGTGGGAGCGACCCGAACTGCTCTAGAGCCTGAGATGCTTTAGCAGTCCGTTGTCCAGCCCTCTCTTCTCGTTGCGCTGCCGTCAGCGCTCAATCAGGTCGGCCGCGCGAACCGCCGCAGCCAGGGCGTCGGCGTTGCCAGTGCGCGCGTACACATCGGCGGCCGTGTCGGCGAACTTGATCACGTGCTCATCGCCGTGCTCCACAGCTCGCGCGAACGTGTCCTCGGCAGCCTGCGGGCCTACTGGGGCGCCCGGCAAGTCGGCGCGCGCGGCTGGGACCGCGGGCGCGTAGACCGCGGTCAGTGCGGCGGCGGCTGCCCACGAGGCGGCCAGGCTCGGCGCCCACAGCTCGTTGTCCAGGGCGGGGAGCGCGCGCAGGATGGCGGTTGGAGCGGTTGCTGAGTGCACGAGCATGATGCCGTTGCCGTGTCCGTAGGACAGGTATCTGATGGTGGCGGCGTCTGCCAGGTCGGCCAGCCGAGACCCAATCTCCGCAGCGGATGCCGGGATACCCGGTGCAGCCAAGGCGGTCGGCCAGCCCGGCAGATCGGCCAGTCGGCTGAGGCGCTCGCGGATGCCGCCGGACTGGTCGGCGATCCGCGGAACCGCTGCCAGCGCATCCGCGGCCGAGGGTACCGCCGAGCCGCCTGCGCTCTGGAGGCGGAGCGCGGTGGCCGCGCCGGGTACCGGCTGCCAGCGGGCCGCCCAGTAAGCCAGGCCATGGGCCAGCTCCGTGACATAGACGGCGTCATCGCCGTCGTCAAGCAGCGCCCGTACGGCGTGGCCGACCCGGATCACGCCGTGGGTAGCGGCCGCGGCGACGCCAGGTAGCAGCCGCAGCCACCAGGTTGCTAGCACCTGGCGCCACGGCTGCAGTGTCATCTCGCGCCGGAAGTAGGCGGTCCAGTCGGCCACCCGGCGCGGATCGCCCAGCGCTTCCTGCCAGTCCTTATCGATCGGGGCGATGCCGCGCGGGAAGTCCTCCAGGCGCCGCATGTACCCGTCAAGCCAGAGGTGGACGGTCGAGGCGTGCCCGCGGCGCACCATGGCCTCCGCTGCCATCGGGCCATGGTTGGACAGCCAACCGTCGAACTCCGGTCCCGTCGCATGCAGCCGCTGATAGGCCTCATCAAGCGCCCCCGGCGCGCCGGTTATCATCACTGTCCTCCGCGAGCGTGCAGCCGTATTGTGCATTCTGCCCTGCACGTCCAGCACCAGCTAGCTTCGCCAAGAGCTCGCTGCGCTTACCAGAGGGATGCCGCTTGACAGTGGCATACCGTTCTGTAATCTTGTCCTGTGTCTATAGATAAAGGAATCAGCCCAGCCGACGGTGCGGCCGGAGGTTCGTCGCCTGGCGATGATGGGAGCTCGCCGACCGAGGGCAGGCGCCGACCGGCATCCCCGATTGAGTTCCGGCTCGACCCCTCCTCTGGCGTGCCGACCTACCTGCAGCTGGTGCACCAGGTCGAGCACGCGCTGCGACTGGGCTACCTTGTGCCAGGTGACCAGCTACCCAAGGTCAGGGACGCGGTCGCCGCGCTGGCTATCAACCCGAACACGGTGCTGAAGGCCTACAAGGAGCTGGAGGTCAAGGGCCTGGCGGCCGGACGGCCCGGTCAGGGCACGTTTGTCCAAGCCACGCTCAGCCAGGTCGCGCTCCCAGAGCTGACCACGCTGCGCCGCTCCTTGTCCGGCTGGCTGACCGCTGCTGACGGGGCCGGGCTGGACGAGGACGGGATCGTGGCGCTGTTCACCAGCGCGCTGCGGGATTTCTATGAGCGCGGCACCGGGTCGCGTACCCGCGGCGGCGCGGCGAGCGGCGGAACGGAGGGCGTCGCATGAACATCATCGAGGCATGCGGCCTGGGCAAGCGGTACGGCAGCACCTGGGCGCTGCAGGATTGCTCGCTGGCGGTCCCGCCGGGCACGTGGCCGCGCTGGTCGGCCCGAACGGCGCAGGCAAGACCACCCTGCTGAACCTGGCGGTTGGCCTTGCGGCGCCGTCCGTGGGCGCTGTGACCGTGCTCGGCGGCATGCCCGCAGGGTCGCCGACCGCGCTGGATGGCATCGCGTCGCCCAGGACACGCCGATGTACAAGAACCTGTCGGCTGCGGACATGCTGCACCTGACGCGCAACCTGAACCGCCGTTTCGACCAGCATTACGCGCAGGCTCGGCTGGCCGACCTAGGTATCCCGCTGAAGCGGAAGGCGGGCAGGCTGTCCGGCGGCCAGCAGGCGCAGCTCGCGCTGACCCTGGCTTTGGCCCGTCGGCCCCGGTTGCTGCTACTCGATGAGCCGGTGGCGATGCTCGACCCGATTGCTCGGCACGACTTCATGGCCACCGCGCTGACAGCGATGGCCGACGACGGTGTGTCGGTGCTGCTGTCCTCGCATGTGCTCGCCGAGCTGGAAACGGGTGGCCGACTACCTCATCCTGATGTCGCGGGGCCGCGTGCAGGTTGCCGGCGAGATCGACGACCTGCTCGCCTCACACCGCATGCTGACCGGCCCGGCCGCCGAGGCACGCAGGTATGAGGGACAGCCTGTGGTGCACCTCAGCCGCGGTGAGGCCCAGGCCCACCTGCTGGTTCGAGCAACTGCGGACGATCCGGTCCCGCCGGGCTGGGAGGCGCATCCGGTCGGCCTGGAGGAACTCGCCCTGGCCTACCCGCGCGAGCCCAGCGCCGCCGCGCTGCCCGGCCCGGCCCGCGGCCGGGCGCTGCCGCTCGAAACTGGCGAACCGTCGCAGGTGACGCAATGACTGCGCTGACCGCGCCCGTCCGTGCAGAGCACGACGTCAGACTGCGGCCGCTGCCGTGGCGGCGGATGGCCTGGGTCACCTGGCGGCAGCACCGCTCCGCGCTGACCGGGGTGGCCGTGTTCCTCGGTGCGCGGTGTGCATGTGGAGAGTCGGCCTAGGCCTGCACCACGCTTACGCCGCGGCGGCCGCCTGCCACCCGCCAAGCTCACCTGTCTGCGATGTCCTGATCAGCAGGTTCAGCGGTATGGACGCTTTGCTTGCCAATGGGTACGTGGTGCAGGCAGTGCCCGCGCTGATCGGGGCGTTTGCCGGCGCGCCGGTGCTGGCCCGTGGGCTGGAGACCGGCACCTTCCGGTACGCCTGGACCCAGGGCTTCGGCCGTTGGCGCTGGACGCTAGCCAAGCTCGTGCCGCTCGCAATCGCAGTCATGGCTGCGCCCGGAGCTTTCAGCGTGCTGCTCTCCTGGTACTACCGGCCGTATCTCGCTGCCGGCAACCTGGCCTTGGTGAGGAGTCGCCGCTCGCGAACCTGTTCGTCCTACGCGGGGTCGCGTTCGCCGCCTGGACACTGGCCGCCTTCGCGTTCGGCGCCCTGGCCGGCATGCTCATCCGCAGCGTCGTTCCCGCGATGGCCGCCACTCTGGCCGTCTACCTCGGCCTTGCCTTTGCGGCCTGGCTGTACCTGCGCCAGCACTACCTGACGCCGCTGACCGTGAAGAACCTCTTTAACCCCACACGTCTCCGCGTGCGCGGCGTTGCGTTCGCAGCCTGGGCGCTGGCCGCCTTCGCGATAGGCGCCCTTCCCGGCATGCTCGTACGCCGGGTCGTCTCCGCCATAGCCGCTACCCTGGCCACCTACGCCGGGCTCGCTTTCGCCTGCGCACTTTACCTGCGCCAGCACTACCTGACGCCGCTGGTAACCAGCACACAGAACGTGCCCGGTTCTGCGTTTATCACGAGCCAGTGGGGGACCAAGGACGGCAGGTGCGCCTTCGCCGGTGCGCCCCTCAGCCTCCTCCAGCAGATCTGCCCGGCCCCTCCCCCTGGGACTCGAGGACCCTCCCACGCCGATAAGGTGCTGACGATCGCGCGCTGCCTGTCTCAGCACGGGTACACGTGGTGGACCAGCTACCAGCCGGCCAGTCGGTTCTGGCCTTTCCAGTGGATCGAGGGTGGCTGGCTGCTCGCGCTGTCGGTGCTGTGCATCGCCGCGACCGTCTGGCTGGTCCGCCGCCGGGCCGCCTGAACCGGCCGCCATCTTTGCCTCGGGCGGGTCGGCAACGCCGCAGACGCACAGGTACAGCAGCGGCGCTGCCGAGTCGGTCCGCATGGTGGCCTAGTTGCCGTGGGCGAGGGTACAAGCCTCTTGTCGGCGTGGGCCGGTGGCTTCCGCGCTGTCGCTGCTGGCGGGTAGGCGCCGGAGGCTGCGCTGTTCGGGCTGGTCAGGGCGAGGTCCATTCCGGCAGTGTCTGGGCGAGCCAGACGGCCACGCAAGATCAATTTCCGAATGGTCTCAGACAGGGGTGCCCTGAGTAACAGGATCTCGGGAAGCGAAGGGGGACGTTATGAGTACAGAAGCACCAGCCAGGAACGTGGTCCTCGTACACGGCGGCTTCGTGGACGGATCCGGCTGGCAGGGCGTGTACAACATCCTGACCAGGGACGGCTACAACGTCAGCGTCGTTCAGAATCCCACAGTGTCGCTGGACGGCGACGTCGCCGCAACCCGCCAGATCATCGACGAGCAGCCCGGCCCGGTCGTGCTGGTCGGCCACTCCTACGGCGGCGCGGTTATTACCGAGGCAGGCCTCGACGACAAGGTGGCCGCGCTGGCCTACATCGCCGCTTTCGCACCGGACACCGGCGAGTCGGTGAACTCGCTGATCGCCGACCCGCCTCCCGGCGCGCCTGTACCGCCCATTCTGCCGCCCAAGGGCGGCTTCCTCTTCCTGGACCGCGACAAGTTCCACGCCTCGTTCGCTGGCGACCTGCCCGCCGACCAGGCCGCGTTCATGGCTAATTCCCAGGTCCCGTGGGGCGTGGACGCGCTCTCGGGCACGATCAGCGAGCCGGCTTGGCGGACGAAGCCGACGTGGTACCTGCTCACGACCCAAGACAAGATGATCGCACCGCCCGCACAGCGGGCCATGTCCCAGCGGGCAGGCGCCACAGTCACCGAGGTCGCAGCCAGCCACTCTGTTTACGTGTCCCAACCGGCAGCAGTGGCGAACCTCATCGAGGCAGCGGCAGCCGCCTAACTAGCTGATGGCTGCTCTAGCACCGGTGAGTGGAGTGCCATGTCGAGTCGGATCTTCCTATACGGCGCGACGGGCTACATGGGAGGGCTTGTCGTGAAAGCGATGGTAGCCAGCGGAACCCGCCCGGTCTTGGCGGGCCGTAGCCAGGACCTGCTCAACGCGGTCGTCGATCGGCTCGCCCGAGCCGGGACGGGATCGAGCTGGAGACTGCCGTCGTCGACATCGGGAGGCTGACCCGCTGCGCAATCTGCTCCGGACCGGCGACGTGCCGGTGTCGACAGCGGGACTGTTCTCGAAGGTCGGCAGGCCCGTCGTGGCAGCGGCCGCCTGCCGGATATGTAGGCGATGCATTTAGCGTTCGCGCCGTCAGGTGGTGTGGCGCCTGGGGCTCGAACCCAGAACCCACGGATTAGAAGTCCGTGGCCTCCTGCGACCGCGTCCGGTTCCTTCCGATTCGCTCCACCGCCCGTCATGGTGCCCTGACTGTCCCGCCGCAGGTCAGGGCAGCGGCGCGCGGGTACTCCTGCTGGTTCTTTGCGTCGCCTCGTAGCACTGCGCTCGGTTGGCACTCCGCTTGCACAACCGGCCGCGGCTAGAGACCATGACAGTTTCGTGGGGACAAATACCGCATATTGTTCGTGATCATGACTGAAAACGTCACGGCCTCGACAATCACGGATCAACGATTGGCGCGTTCCTCGCTACCCTCGGCGGAGTCTGGTACGCGATCGGCCAGCCGGTGACAGCGTTCGCGCTGCCTGGCCGGCATCACGCGTCGAAGGCATGCGAGCGCCCTATTGCGTTCGGGCGGAGCACACTGCTGATCGCCTTGAAGGTGCCTCACGTTTCGGGTGGCGAGGTATCCGCGCTTAACGCCCTAGTTGTGATCGTGATGACGTCGATCCTGCACGGCAATGTGTCGTCCAATGCCGCCATCAAGGCTGCGGCGGGGTCGGCACAGCCGGTTCAGCCTCGACACGGCGGATAGGCACCCTCTAAACAACGACGAGCCCCGCTCGCCTCCTAGTGAGGCGGGCGGGGCCGTTTCTGCATGTCCGGGGTTAGCCGCGGCGCACCGGGACGCAGCTGGGCAGCGTGAAGGTCTGCGGGCCGTCCTGGTTAGTGTGCGGGGGTGGGACGCATTTGTTGTCGTGGTCGAGGCACACACCAAGGTGACCGGTTATGGGGGCAGTGACTTCGCGGTAGCCGGGCGAGCAGTGGTACTCCGGCAGCAGGCCGCGGTACAAGCCAAAGGCGACGACGGCCGCGATGCCAACCGTCACCAGGATCCAGCGGCGCAGCCTGAGCCGGTGCGTGGCAATGCTCAGCTGGGGTCTGGTGAGTACGTCAGCGGGCTGCACTGGGGCTGGCTCCTGTCAGTTCGCCGGTGGTGGCCACGGCGTTCGGGTCGTAGCCGAGATACCGGAGCAGGTCTGTCTTGCGGCAGCTGCGGAACGGTCCTTTGCTCACGATTTCCACCGAGAACCTGTTGCGGGCGATGGCGTTGTCTCGGGCTTTCTTACCCATGCCGACCGCGCGGGCAGCATCGGCCAGGGCCACCATCACTGGCAGGCTGAACAATTCCTCGGTGGTGATGGTGACTAGCACGAAGCAAAGGATGCGGGCGACGATCCGGTCGGCACTGGCCGACGCACCAACCCCGACCATCCGCTGATCACCGTCATGGTCGCCAAGCTGGCCAGGATTGCGCCGGCACCTCAGCCGCGGCCGCGTATGTGGACTGCCGAGTGGGTCGACGCTTTCTGGATCGAGTACCGGAAGTCCGTCGACGGGATCGGGAAGACCGCCGAGCGGCTGATGGAATGGAAGCGGGTTGCGGTTGCGGCCGTTCGCAGGAGCCAGGGGCATCGGTAAGTCTGGTCCGCGGGCTCGAAGCACCATTAAGCAGGCCCTGAAGGTTGGCTCCGGCGCCAGACTCATCTACGGGGTCAGGCCCGCCAAGAAAACACGACGTCAGCGAACGGCCGCGGCCACAGCCTTCCAGGCCATCCGCGCTCCCGCCCTAGCATCAACCGGCAACGGCGCGCGGTTGCGGCCGCGGCAGCGCCCGCCGCAGCCGGGCTCCTAGGGGCGCGCCGGGTCAGCTGCCCAAATTTTCACGCCGTAGCGGCGTCACCACTGGGGCACCATGACTGGTCCGATGACCGGTAGATGGAGCGACGCAGCTCCCGCCGGTGACGGTGGTTCGGGCCTCAGGCGCTGGGGACCCGTCCCATTATCCAACCGAATTCGGAGGCGATCCGGACGCCGAGACCTTCGGTATAGAGCGGGCGGACGGCCTCGCGGATCGCCTCGGCGAACCGGTCGTAGCCAACCGCCTCCAGGGCCGGCCAGGCCGGGCCGCCGGAGGCGAGCGCCCGGGCCGCAAGGTCTAGGTCAGGCAATTCGTTGATGACCTGCGCGGTTCCCCGGTCAACGAACTCCAGGCCTGTGTCGGCGAGCATCTGCTCGGCCACGCCGGGCCGCCCGGTGTCGCCCTGATTGAGGGTGGCTTCGACGTGGCTGGGCGGCGATAGCTCGAGCAGCGTGGCGAAGTACGGCAGCAGGCCGAGCCGCTTGGGCGATCCCCAGAAGCTGAACCCGACGAGCCCGCCGGGCCGTACTACCCGGTAGGCCTCGCGCAGTGCGTCCTCGCATCCCTTCCAGATCCCGTTGAAACTCGTCGCCACGTCGAACTGGTCATCGTCGAAGGGCAGCGCGAACATGTCGCCGACCCGGAAGTCCGCGCCGGGTGTGCGTGCCTGGGCGATTGTGATCAGCGCCTCGGAGGCATCCAGCCCGGCGACCTCGGCGCCGCGGCCTGCCGCGACGCCCGCTGCGTATCCGGAACCGCAAGCGATGTCGAGCAGCCGCGTCCCCGGGCCCACGCCAGCCCGGTCGAATAGCGCGTCGTTGGCCGGCCGCGCATAAGGCTCGACCAGATACGCCCAGTCCCTGGCCCGCGAACCCCAGGCCTGGCCCGATTCGGTCCATCCCATGGAGCCCCGCCTCCACTACACCTATCGGCCCTGTTAGCCATCTGGCCTCAACAGTGTGCTCCCGAAGTCACCATCTGTGCACCCCTCGGCTCCGTCGTGCTCGAGCGGGCCTGGTTAGCCGACCGGAGACGGACAGCGCGAAGAAACCAGCCCAGCGATCTCGGGGCCTAGCCTGCCGGCTCGTCGACGCGCCAGAGCAGCTGTTCGGTGCACCGCGTGCGAACGCACCGACTGGTCAGCGACCGACGCCAGATCGGCGGCTCTGGCGCTTGTCTGAACGCGCAATGATGCCGCCGACTGCCTCTCCCTCTGGACCATGATTCCGCGCCACGACCGTCGGCCGTTGCGCTTAGGGCTTGCTTGTCTCAATTGACGACCGGCAGACGAAGCGACGCAACTCTGGCCGGTGACGGTACGTTCGGGCCTCTCAGTGAACCCGATCTGCGATGCCGGACGGCACGGGGCAAGCGAGCGCCAATAACCGACCCGCAGGCCCGCAGCGGGCGAGTCCGTTCAGGTCGGCGACTATGTGCCGCGCATCGAGTGAGCGTCTGGTGCGATCGGATTGCACAGAACGCCTTGTTCTGCGCCGTCACGACTGCGAGACGGTTTGGAGCTCGCCGGGCTTGATGAACACCTGAGCTTGTGCGGTTTTTCAGCCCGTAAAGGTGTCGACGGCTCGGATGAACATCGCTGCGTCCTGGGCCCAGAAGGCATGGCCGGCATCGTCAAAGAGAAGCAGCTTCGCGCCGGGCACGCTGCTGGCTAGGAGCCGGTCGTTGGCCACCGGCATGAACTGATCCCGGGTGCCGCCGGCGACCAGCGTGGGCACCCGAATATCTCCTGCCAGCCGGCCCGCTGCGTCCTGTCCTGCCAGCCATCGCTGAACTGCGAGGACCTGGCTGCGAGAGGTGGCCGCGGATGGCCCATAGGGGCCCGGGTACTGCTGGATGGCGTTGAGGTAAGCCCCGGCTGCGGCGGCCTGATTCGCCGGGAAGAGCACGGCCGCTTGCTTCGCGGGGCTCAGGCTGAACACGGCGGCAGTGTAGGACGGCAGGGGCAGTGCCTTCCCGGTCCCTACTGTGGTAGCGGCCAGGATCAGGCGGCTGACCTGCGCCGGATGGGTGACAGCCAGATCCTGCGCGATCATGCCTCCCATTGACCAGCCGAGCACGGCCGGGCGGTGCAGCCGAAGCGCGGAGATCAGGGCGCTCGTCTGGCTGGCCATGGCTGCGATGCTCAGCGAAGCCGGCGCCGGGACAGCAGAGGACCGGCCGACCCCGGCGTTGTCGAAGACGACAATTTTGTGATGCGCGGCCAGGGCGTCGACGAAGCTCGGCGGCCAGTAGTCCATGGATGCGCCCGCTCCCACGATGAGCAGCAGCGCGGGCCCGCTGCCCAGCTCGCGGTAGGCGACCGTCCCGTCCGGGGTGCGTACGACGCGTGTGGGTGCAGTCAGTACATCCGGGCCGCTGCCAGACCCGCATCCCGCCAGAGCCGCCGCCGCGCAGCACACCGCCAGCATCACGCTGACCGGGAACCTCATGTGCTCCGCCCAGGCCGGCATCATCACTACCTACTTCCTGGGGGAGCAGCTCTGGTGGGGATCCAGGGACCGTTCTCATGCGCACGCCCGCGCTGCATCTGGCCGCGGCTGACCGGACCGGGCGGCACCCATGGCGCGGGTAGCTCGTCACGAGGCAGTCAATTCACCGCCTTCCGGTACTTCTCAGTTCAGTCAACCGCCTCCGGAGCGCGTCTGTCCAACTGCCGATGGGGTGCGTGATGCGACTGCCGGATGGCCAGGTATGCCGCAGGACGATCGCAGGTCCATGCCCGTACCCAACGCCAGTGTTTCCTCGCTGCTCAGCGTGCTCAGGAGCGAGACTCCAGGAGAGCCTGGTGCACCGCTGTCTCACTTGACGAACGGCAGCTGCGACACACGAGCCTGGTTAGTGCGGCCAGAGACTAGCTGCGCCATGTTGCCCGCGCTGCGCGAACCCAGCCGTCGTACCAAGAGTCTGGAGGCCATTTGAACTCGAGATACGGATTCCGGGCGTGACGGCACTCGCCGGCCGGGCCGACATTGGCTAGCAGATGCGCCAGCAGGAGCGTGATGGCGCTTGCCGCGTCCTCGGCCTCGCCTATCACATCGCGGCCCTTGCGGACAATGTAACCAGGTCCGACCCACGGAATGTTCAGACGGGGCTCGATGGACGGGATGTCGCTGCTGTCCGAGTCGACGGAGCAGGTCCGGAAGTGCAGCTCGAAATGGCTGGTACCGGCGAAGAGCTGGCGCAACACGGGCACGGCGTATGCGGCGTCGATCATGTCAGCCATGGCAGGGTATAGACCCGCAAGCTTGCGCGGGGTCTGGTTGACGCGGTCCCACGTTTCGCGAAGCTCCCGCCACCTCTCCGTGACTGCGTCGGCGATCGTGACCATCTCGGATCCGTCAGAGCTCACGCACCAAACCTTAGCCCTCGCCTGAAGACACAGGCCAGCACACCCAAGATCAACAACGCGGGCTACGTGCGTACTGGCCAGATCGAAGTCAGGCATTATGCATCGCCTCTCTGCCTGGGACCGCCGACACTTGCCGCGACGCGGACGTTATTCAGCGAACTAGCTGCCGTTGTTCAGCACTCGACTAGCTACAGCTTGTTGTTCCCAGCTGGTCTGCGAAAGCAGCGGGCCAAGTTAGGAGCCTGACTCGGAACCCTCACGAGCGGCCAGTTTGCGGCAACAGCAGCTCATCCGGCGGAGCGCCGGAGAAGTTGAACAGCGGCGGATTGGTCCAGCCGCTAGCTGCCGGGGTTGATGTCAAGGTCGTGCAGGAGCGGCTCGGGCACTCGACCAGCAGCCTGACGCGGGACACATACACGTCCGTCCTGCCCGATGTCGCACGTGCCGCGGCCGAGGCCGCCGCAGCGATGATCCCGCGGGCGCTGTCCGGTACTGACGGACTCCCTACGGACTCCCGATCTTCCGCTGTCTCTAGTGCGCGGAAGGTGCGCGGCGAGAACATGCAGGTCAAACGCATTTCTATGAGTGGGGCGCCTGGGGCTCGAACCCAGAACCCACGGATTAAAAGTCCGTGGCATCGCGCGACCGCTTCCGGTTCCTTCCGGTTCCCTCCACCACCCGTCGCGGTGCCCTGACGGCCCTCCTGCAGGTCAGGCTAGCGGCCCGGTGCGCTCCTGCGGTCTCCTGCCGGTTCCTTCCGTCGCCTCGTAGCACTGCGCTCGGTTGCACACCGGTTGCACAATGAGTGAGGCGCGCGGCTCGGCGGGGGCACGCGCGCGCCTCGCAGCAGTTGTCACTCGCAGTCGTAGCCGGCCGTCACAAGTCCCTGCCGGACGAGTCGGCCGGGGCTCATGAGGGTGCGCCCTGAGGTGACGCGAGTTTGCGGATAGTGCATTGTCTCGACGACGTCGTCGCCCGCTGCGGCTGCTGCTTACTCGGTTAGCGCTCTTCAGGTCCGAAGCTCCCTTGACAGGCCGTCTCTGCCGCGCCGGCGGTGAGAAAGAACTGCAGCCAGAGTTCGCTTTACTCTTAGGCGGTCGAATCCCGCCTTGCGCCGCGAAGTACGGGCTGAAGAAGGGCACGGACAGTCGCAGGAGCAATATGAGCATGCGCCCGACACGGCCTTGCCGGCGATGAGGGTGAACCGTCAGCGCGCCGCGGGTGGCGCAGGCCCGCCGCACGCCGAGGAAGCCATCCATGGTCGGGCCCCATGGACCGCCGACTGCGGGACGACCGCGGTCTCTGGCGTAGTTGTTTAGGGGCACGTGGGACGTCACCTCGGCGAGCGATCGCTGGGACCTTGTGTGCCACCTGGCGAATAGGTCCTGAGATTTGCCTGAGTTCCTCGATTGTGCGCTTGCGAGCGCTTCGGGACCGCATACGGCCGCACTTCCGGGTCGCGCAGGGCCCCGACGCCGACCAGCCGCGAAGCCATCGGCGCCTGCCGACGCGGCCAGGGCCCGCTACCGACGCCAGGCCGTCCACGTGGGGCCCCTGCCCAGGCCGCGCGACCTCGGTCGCGCCGGGGCGACAGTTCACCCAGAGACCAATATCGAAGCAGATACGCCGAGGGCATGTCCTCCTTGGCGAACTCCACTTCAAGTCCAGCGGCCCAATTGGTCCGCCGCCGACACCACGAGCCATCCCACCATTGTCCCCAGGCGGCATCGATCTGGCCTGCGTGGATTACGGTCTCCATCATCTCGGGGTCAGGCGAACGCCGTGCCGGTGTTGCGGTCCAGTCGCGGCTGGTCGGCGAAGTCGAGGCCTGCGGCCTCGACATCTCGCGCAGCTTGCCGAGGATCTTGGTCTGCATCTGTCCCATGGCTGGGTTTCTCCTGTGTCCCGTCCGACTGAGGGGACCGAACAGAGGACCACGGGAGGCACCGGCCGGCCGTATTGTGGGCTACTCTCCCCGGATCGTGCGCACTCCCCGGTTACCCTCGCCTATCGTCGGGCCGTTCTCCGACTTCGCTCCCCAGCAGCGGTCACGCTCCACAAGCCTTCGTTCAGGGATCCTCTCGCGCGCGGGCTTCCGGTCCCAGGTGGCCACCCGGGTTGGCTTGACCACGCGCGCGGGAGACGGTGGTCGTTAACCGCCGGGCTGTTTCGCAGCGCTACTCTGCGGGTGAAGGCACCTAGTTGGTCCGGTGCCCCGCGTGGTCCTCTGTTCAGTTGTCCCTACCGCCTTGCTGTCTTGCTTATAGGACTAGATTACCGCATGGCAGCAATCATGTCAAGCCGAATAGGGCAAGATCCTAGAGACTCTTGCCCTTCCGTGTAGGCCGGATCCGGCCAGCTGGCCAGGCCTACAGGGCAGCAGGCAGCACGGCCAGGACGGTCCGCACGTTCGTACCGGCCAGCTTGAACGCCTCGTCGGGCAGCGACTCGATCCAGCCGCCCCGGTCGGCGACCAGCTTGCGGAACTGCTCAGACCGCTTGTCGCTGCGGAACTCCGCGCCGGCAGACATGACCGCAACCAGCAGGCCGCCGCGGCGCAGGAACCTCTCCGCGTGCAGCACATGCCGCACGTCGGCGCCGTTGCCAAACGGCGGATTCATCAGGATCCGGTCGTAGAACGTCGTCCCGGCGGGGTTGCTGCTGGGGCTCGTACTCGAGGAAGTCGGCGCGGATGACCTGCCGGGGAGCATCCACTCGTCCAGTACGCGCGGGCGTTGCCCGCATGGATCTCGATGCAGTCGACGTTGCAGCCAAGCGCCGCCACCGCGCCGGCAATCGCGCCCCGCCCGGCAGACGGCTCAAGCACGTCCATGCCGGGCTTGAGGTACGCGACCTCGATCATCCGGGCGACCACGTCAGCTGGCGTCGGGAAGAACTCAAACCGGCCGTCGACCTCAACCGGCTTCTCCCGCGCGGCTGGCCTGTTCGGGCACCACCGGGCGCCGGCCTCGGCGCGTCGGCTGCTGGCTTCGGCGCGGTGATGGTGGTGGTGGTGCCGTCGTGCGGGCACTCCACGGACCGGATCTGCTCATAGGGCAGCGTGCGCGGGTAGGAGCGCCGGTCCAGGGTGACTGTCTTCGGGTTGGTGCGGGTGACTAGGGCGCGGTCCTGGGGACGCGAGCCAAACGCCACGGTGTCGCCCTTGTGGACAGTCTCGCGGGTCAGCCGCATGTACCCGTTGGCCTCGTGCTCGGCCAGCGCCGCGCGGTCGGCCTCTAGCTGATGCTCGAGGTACGTCCTGCGCGCGGTCAGCTGCTCAAGCCAGTCACCGTCGGCGGGCTTGCGCTCGGGTGCGTAGTAGGCACCGCGCCAGTCATTCGCCGGCCGGGTGCCGTTGATGTGGTGCATGGTCTGCCGTAGCTCGGCCTCGAGCCGGTCGATGCGGCGGATGATGACGGGCGGGGCGCTCGCGGTAGGCGTCCGCCTTGCCGACCACTGCGGCAGCCGTAGGCGGCGCGCTCGGCCTTGTCCCATGCCTGGTGCGCGGCGCGCTCGTTCTGGTCTATGCGCTTCTGCGCGACGCGCGCGGACCGCTCGGAGTGGTGGCCGACCAGGATCGGCTGGCCGCCGGCGAAACGCTCGGCGTAGTGGTCAGCTGCGGCGTGGCGCCGCTCGGCCTCGGCCGCGTTCCGCTCAGCTGCACCCGTCAGCCGGTCGTGCCTGGCATCTAGCCGGTCGGCCCGGTCTGCCTTGACCTCGGCCACGTCGCGCGGCGTGTCGTCAATCTCTACCGTGACCTCATGCCCGGCCGCGCGCAGTGCCTTAGCGGCCTGGTCGATCTGCCAGCGCTTCGCCAGCTGGTCGCGTGACTGCGGTATGCCGATCATCCGGATCGACGGGAAGAACCGGAACCGGGCCGCAGTCCGCGGTCCGATCAGCTCGTAAACGCCGTCACCCTTGGTCGTGCCGTAGACGAGGGTGCCGTCCGCGTGGGTGTGCTTAATGGTGATCACCGGGCCCTCGGCGGGTGCGCGCTCCGGGTCAGCGGGGGCCGGCTCGGTTCCGGCCGGTGCGCTGTCGCGGATCTCGGCCTCAAGCTCTGCGATCTGCTCATCGGTCGCGCCTGTGGCTTTGGCCAGCCTGACCGCGAGATCGCGCGGCAGGTCGCCACGCCATATGGCGTCATCGGGCTGCGGGTACGTCCCGGCCTCTAGCTCACTGATCACCTTCATGAGCTGCGGGCCTGAAACGATGATTGCCGGATGCGGCATGTCCACTTGCGTTCTCCTTCGCTGGGGGTCTGAGATTCCACCGCTGGCCAGCTGCCCGGACGGGGGGCAGCTGGCCAGGGAAGCCGCTCAGGCTCCGGGGCAGGTCTTGACGATGGCGTCGGCCGCGTTGATCGCCGTGGTGCCTGCGTTCGTCGCGGTGGTGGCGTCGGTGAAGTCGCCGGCCTGCGCATCGGACGCGGCCTGCGACCAGTCGGTCATGGCGGTGGTGTAGGTAGCGGTGAGTGGCGCGGGCGGCGAGTCGGCCAGTGCTGTCCTGGTGGCAGCCGCGAGCGTGTTCGCGTCGGTTCCTCGACCGCCGTGGCGTTGCCGTTGCCGGCGTCGTTGCCCAACTGGGTCATGGCTGCAGTGACGTGCTGCAGGTCTGTCGAGCCGCCGCCGAGTGCCCACGCGACGATGCCTGCGCATGTCGACGTCGGCGATGAGGCGGACGCGGGGGCGCTGACTGGTGCCGCTGCGTGGCTGGGGGAGGTGGTGACCGGGATCTCTCCGCATGCGGCTGCAGCTGCGCAGACCGCGATGGTGCCCGGCAATAAGTGCTGCGCGGCGTGCTGTGTTCATGGTGGCCTTCCGTTGTTATCTTGACCTGTGAGACTTGACTAGATTAAGGCATAGCCTGTAAACTTGTCAAGTCAGATAGGGCAAGAAAAAAGGGAAGGCATAATGCCATGGACACCCGGAGACTGACCGTCACCGTGACCGACGAGGACGGCACGGTGCTGGACTCAGGACAGGTGACCGTCCAGATCGCAGAGGGCGATAGCGGCTCGACCCTGGCCGCCAGGGCGATCAGCGAAGCAAACTGGTTCATGGAGACCGGCATAGGCTGGCCAGACCTGGACGAGAACGACGACCGGAAGTAGGGGAGAGGCAATGGCCCGGCTCATTTCGAGCGACGGCACGACCGTCGTCGAGACCGTGCGCCTGGCCGGCACCGGCACCGGCCACGATGGCGAGTGGATCCGGGTTACCCGCCACGGCTTCCACGGCGGCGATGTACGCACACCCGACCAGCTGGCCGGCCTCGGCGTCGATCTAGCCGACTTCACGGAGGTAGGGGAGTAGATGGCACGCACGTCAAACCGCCGGCGCAAGGGATGCGGTGTGTGCAAGCCGCACAAGCACGCTGGCCACGGTGACGCCTACCGGCAGCCGCCGTCAGCTGTCCGCCAGTTCGGAGCGCGCCGCGCGCGCAGGATCAGCCGCCACGACATCGGCGACCAGGACCGCTAGGACGCGCTACAGGCAGATGCCGAGGATTTCGATGAAGCACTGCGGCTTGCTCGGCGAGGGTGTCGGCACCGGCAGCGGCGGCACCGAGACTGAGACAGACACCGAGGCCGACACCGACGGTGATGTCACTGGCGCACTCGTCGCGACCTGACCGGATCCGGACGACGGGAACGGCATCCCAACTGGGCCCTTCCCGCGCTTAGGCTGCCGCTTAACCGTCGCGATCCGCGGCGCTCGCCGCTTCGGGTGAGTCTGCGCGATCGGAGGTATCTGCCGGATCGTGACCGGTCCCGGCTGGTGCGGCGTCAGGACGACCAGAGTCGTCACCCCGACAGCTGCAACCGTCACCACTGCGCCAGCAGCGGCAGCGGCGTGCGCCGGCCCGGCCTCCGCAACGAGCCGCCGCAGCACCTCCCACATAGCCGCGGCCGCGAGCGGGATCCACACAGCGGGCGGCAGCAACCGCGTACGACGCCACCCAGCTCGCTTCGCAGCGGCCATCGCCGCCATGACCGACGCTTTCTTGAGCTCGCTCGGAAGCGCGGCCGAGACGGTGATGACGACGTCGTCATGGTGCGGCAGGACAAGCGCATTCAGGCCGCGCGGCAAGCGCGTGTGCTCGAGCCGGATCACCGGGCAGTGACCGCGTGGATCGCGTCCCAAATCTCTCGGGGGTCGCCGCCAGGGCTGACAAGCGCAATCACCTGGCGCCCCTCACGGGTGGTCACCTTGACCGGCTCGCCGCCACGACGCGGAGCGCTGGTGCGGCAGGCGGCGATCAGGCCGGGCGGGACACCGTCGACGGAATCAGCTGCGGCCGATTCGACTGTGGCGCCTTCCGCTGCGAAGAAATCCAGCATGGCGTCGAGCGCGCGGCGCATCTCGCCGATCTGGCGCTCGTTCTCCGCAACCTGGTCAATACGTTCCTTCGCGTTGCCGCTTACGCCACATCAGGCCCCGCGCCTCCTTGCGCTAGCTTCCGATATCTTCCACACGTTAACTGAACGTTTGGTGAACGGGCAAGGCGCATTCTGCAAGAGCACAAAACGCGAAGTATCGCAGCAAGAGCGGCTAGCCGTGCGCAACCATCACTAGCAACGCAATCTGCACGCCCGCCATGAACGTGATGACCGGATGCGCAGCGAGCATCCGCAACCCGACGACCATGCCGACGAGGATGTCGCGCGCAGTCGTCCGCGCATACCGCAATAGGAACCGGCCGACGCGCCTAGGCACCGGCCATCACGCCCCGGCGCCGTAACGGTAGATGAAGGGCAGGCGATTTTCGGGCAGCAGTGCGCTGAGGGGAGTCGGTATGAGCGATGGGCCTGGCGAGATCGCTGAGCGGGTGATGCAGGCCTTGGAGGCTGCGGACGATTCGGTGGCTGGCCTTCCGGCCAGGGTCGCTGGCTGCGTGCTGATCGCACTGGGCTCGAGTCCCGGTGAGCGCGTAGATGTGGCGCGCCAGCTGGCCGGGGAGTTCCGCTTGGCGCTCGTCGCCGCGGTCAAGTCGACTGTGCAGAAAGCGTTTCTTGAAATTAGCAAGCCGCAACTGCCCTGAAAGCTTATGGCTAGCCGACGGGTCTGCGACCGGGGTGACAGGCTGATCGAGCGCGCCGACGTTGATCTTGGCGTAGGGGAGTGATGGCGGCGCCGGAATGACGTGCCGCATCCAGTCCGGAACGGCGTCGCCGCTGGCTGTGACTGGTGATTGGCTGTTGCGTTCGCTCACAAAACCCAAGGTAGCGGGCCTGTAAGACTCATGTACGAAACGCCGTCTGGACCTAATAAAGAATCAAGCGCGCGTGAGTTACGATAAGTGAGCTTAACGGAACCTAGCGATTGGAACGCCGGTCATGAACGGCAGCATGGCGATGCGGGAGGCGCGAGCCGCCCGTGTCCGCGCGACCGAAGCCGTCCGAAGCCACGACAACGAATGCGCCAGCTGCGACACCCGCAAGCGCCGGCGCTGCGAGACGGGCATGATCCTTGTCCGCGCATGCTGGGACGCCGAGACCGCGATCGACGAAGCGCGCAAGGCTCGCCCGGCGGGCAAGACGCGCCAGCTGGCCCTCTTCCCCGCGAGCAAGGGACGGTGACCACGCTCGAGCGCGGCAAGCGCGCGGCCGTCGTCGTCCGGCCGTCCGGCCCGGTCCCAGCTGACTACACCGACGCCGACTTCACCGTCAGCGCCGAGACCATCGAGCGGATCCTCGACGCGCCGCCCGACAACACCAAGCGCGCGTACGACCGGAACTGGGATCAGTTCATCGCCTGGTGCGCCGGGTACGACCGGACGCCGCTACCGGCGACGGCGCAGACCCTCGCCGAGTACACCGTGCGCCTCATCGGCATCTCCCTCTCCCCCGCCACCATCGACCAGGTGATCGGCACCATCCGATCCCGCCACCGCGGCGCCGGGCTATCCCGACCAGCCCGACACCTACGAGACGCTGAAACTGCTGCGCGCGTACCGGCGCGAGTGGGCCGACGAAGGCGGCCGCACCAAGAAGGCGACCCCGGTCCTGATCGACGCGCTGCGCGCGATGGTCGAGACCTGCGAGCCCAGCAAGCCACGCGGGATCCGCGACCGCGCGCTGCTGCTGCTTGGCTTCAACGGCATGTGCCGGCGTAGCGAGCTGTCCGGCCTCAACATCGACGACATCCGCGACGCCGGTGACGAAGGCATCGTCGCCTACATCCGGTACTCCAAGACCGACCAGTCCGCCCGCGGCGCGGACAGTCAGCATCCCGTTCGGCCAGCACGCCGAGACCTGCGCGGTGCGCGCGGTCCGGACTTGGGCAGATGAGCTCGCTGCGCGCGGCCTCACGACCGGTGCCCTGTTCCGCGGCGTCGACCGGTACAGCAACATCGCCGGGCAAGCCAAGTACGCGGGCCTCGTCGCGCTCCGCCTGACCGGCAAGTCCGTCAGCGACATCGTCCACCGCCGCGCGCTCCTGGCCAGGGTGCCCGACGCGGCCGGCTACACCGGGCACTCACTCCGGTCCGGCGCCGCGACATCGGCCTACCTAGCCGGTGCTCCGGTCGCCGAGATCGCCGCGCACGGCCGATGGTCGGCCACCTCCCCCGTCGTGCTCGGCTACATCCGCGCCGTCGACAAGTGGCGGCACAACCCGATGAAAGGAATCGGCCTCTGACTGGCCCGCTGCCGGCGGCCGGGATGATCTCGCCCGTGGACGAGCCGACAACCGCGCCGGTAGCGCTCATGCGCGGCTATGGGCGCGAGCAGGACGCATCGCAGCAGGCCAGCGCGGTGGGATGTTCAGGCGTGCCAGTGACCTGATTCCTGCCGGGGACGCGCATGCGGTCGAGCCCGGCCGGCCCGCCGCGTCTCGCTTTGCGGCAGGCCCATGGTGAGGGTCGAAGGCCTGTGGCCGCCAGGGCCTATGGAGCGCGGATGTCCCGCCTGCCTGAGCTGGCTGGCCGGTACGGGCAGCGGCAGGACGGCTAACGCTGGCAGTATGCGTTGGCGATTGCCGAGGTATAGGTATTACCTTGTAGGTGGAGCCAGGGGGGATCGGACCCCCGCGCGCAGACTGCCAAGGCCGCAGCGCGGTCACCAGACCTGGCCCCGCTCGGGCCCTCACCCGCTACTCGCGGGTGGGGGCCTTTCGCTACGTCAATGCTTACTACACGGACGTAGCCTGTGGGAAACGGGAAAGCCAGCTCGATGACCAGGCTTTTCGCACCGTAGAAGCTTCTGTAACCGACGCTAGCGGAGCGTCTAAAAGTTTACCGATGCTTTCTCGCTAGCGGCCGGTGCCGCGAGCCGGGAGCTAGGATCGGCCGACGAGGCGGCGGAGCCGTAGCCAGAGGATGCTCGCCGTGGCTCCGGGCCACGCGCGGCGGTATGCCCGACGGTAGGCGGCATCGCGGGGGTAGTCGTCCTTGTGGATCTCGCGCGCGGTTCGGAGGTCCGACAGTCTGATCACACGGTCAGTGTGGAAGCGCGTGCCCTAGCTGGCGCCAGGCCTTGCGCGGTCAATCCACGAGATCATCTGTCCGATGTCGTGTGACCACCAGATTGTCAGCCCGTCACGCTGAGCGGATACGAGGTTGGATGGGTTGTAGACGCCGGCGATGACAGCAGCCGGGACGATGAGCCGGTCACCGAACTCCTGGATCCACAGCTTGGCCTTCACTGCGGCGTCGTTCTTGATTCGCTTGATTGAGTTGATCTTGGAGTTGCTGACCTTGCACTCGACGGCCAGGATCCGGTCGTCCCAGAGGCCTATGACGAAGTCTGCCTTGCGCGTGCCGAGCATGCTCTCGCCGCAGAACTCGCCTGGGCTGGGAGCGGTGCGCAAGGTGCTGATGACACGGGCCGCGACCTCAGCGAAGCCGGCTTCGGACAGGGCTGCCCGGACCACGTTCTCCTGTGCTGTTTTAGATTCGTTCGCGCGGGCGGTCATGATGCGCCTGGAGGCGATCTGCGCGGCTGTCGAACGATCGCCGCGTGACGCTCGGTTTCGGTTGGCTCGCGGCTGCGCACGAGCCATGGGAACCGATAAGTGTCAACGATGGCGAGCACGGTCGCGACGACGCTCTGCCATTTCCCGTCCGCCTCGAACTCGCTCGCCTTGACGCCGCTTAGGGTCTCAAGGTCGTCGAAGGACACTGGCGGCGCCGCGACGTAGCGCAGTGCCTCGAGGTAACCGGAGTCCACGATTGCGGCCCGGCCCGTCCGCTCGATCGTCGTGAGGTCCGTGCTCAGCTCGAGTAAGTCCTCGATCGCGCTGCGGGCCTCGTCAAAGTGACTGGCGTAGTCCTCGCGGGCCTCGTTCAGCCGCTCGATCCGGAATACCTCGATGCCGCGGGCAACGCTGTCAGTGAACTGCTCAAGCGTCCATCGCGGCGGCGAGAGGCTCATGGCTCTGTAGCGTACCTAGATCAGGAACCATAAGTCGTTCCATCTCCTTAGGCTCGAACTTGACCAAACCGCCGGCGTAGGTGCGTCCGCTGGACAGCGCAGCCCCGTCGCGGAGTGCCTGTGCGAGCCTGGACAGCGTGTGAGAATCGAGCGGCTGCCGAGGATAGAGCCCGTGAGCGATGTTGATGTGCCGGGCCTGCGCGGCGTTCATTACGAACGTCGGGCGGCGGCGTGCCATGTAAGTCGCAAGGATCGGCGCTGGCGCCTTGAGCCCGACCGACCACCATGCGCGCCGGTGAGCGGCGATGTAGCCCTTGTACGCCGGCTCTCTTGGCGGCTGTGATGAACCGGGCGACCTGCTGGCGCTCAAGCGGGTCCAGCCGGTCCAGCTCGGCCGGGATGTTGACGACCAGCCGTAGGTGATCGTGACGGGCGAGCACGGCGCCGGCGGCGAACAGCTCGCGGGCCTTTGTCACGGACGGGTAGAGGACCGAGGTCGGCAGGTCGGATTGATGACGGACTACCCAGGTTGCGTTCGCCCCGGTCACGGTTCCGCGGTGGACGCGGCAGAGCTCGCCGAGCTCGATGAAGCCGCGGGCGGCTTCGCGCCGGATCTGAGCAGGCCGGTCCAGCGGGAGGTCTCGCGGAGCCGCTCGCGGGCGATCGGACGTCCTGCCGTCGCCAAGTCCTTGAGCTGATCGAGGGTCTCAACGTCCTGCAGACGGACAGCCGGGTCGCGGGTGCCGATCACGAATGCGGCGATCACGGCGGTGGTCTGGGTGCCTTCGAACGGCATTGCTCGCGGCTCGACGACATGCAAGGACTGGCCGCCTAGGTCGCTCAGCACCAGCGCTCGGATGATGGCGCCGTAGTTCACGTCCAGCCATTCTGCCGAGGTCACGAAGCAGCCGACATCGCCGGCCCGGCCGAGGACCGCAGTAGCGAGGAAGAAATAGGCATGCAGGCCGGCGAGCCCGCTAATGCGGTGCCCCAGCCGGCAGGCGGTCTCCTGCGCCCAGGCTTTAGCCTCGGCGGTGAGTTGGTGGTGACGGACATATGGCGGGTTGCCGATGAACGCCGTCCGGCCGGTGAAGTCAGGCAGCCTCAGCCGGGTGTAGTCGGCATTGAGTACCCGCGCGCTGCGGGCGTCGAGCGCGGCGAGCGTCGCCCTGGTCATCAGTGTGGCCAGCGGGTCAGTGTCAACGGCCACAGCTTCGATCGCGGGACGTCGGCGGATCATCTCGCCGATGAAACGGCCTGACCCTGATCCGCCGTCAACCACCCGGCCGGGGGATTGTTCCAGCGCCCACTCCACCATCGGGCCGACTAGTTGGCCGGGCGTGTAGACCGCGCCGTCTGCCCGCCGCGTGGCCGGATCGCGCAGCCTGCAGAACGCCTCTCCCAGCGGGTCATGGCCGGCGCGGATTGCTGCCCGGACTGTCGCGGCTTCGGCGGCCTGCAGCGGCAGGTAGCTCGGCAGACTGCGCGAGCCTGTTCTCATCAGCCGAGAGCGGGCCGCCGACGTCGGCTGCGCCGAGAGCGAGCGACAGGCGGGCGAGCGACTCCTCGGAGCGGATCACTTATGCGCCTGCCCGGAGCTTGAAAACGCCTCGGGAGACCCGCTCGAAGTATCGCTCGTTCTGCAGGGCGCTGCGGTAGGACGAGGCCGGGGCGATGCCGAGCTTGGGCTCCAACGCGGCCTTGATCTCGCTGATGGACGCCGGCTCGCCCTTCTTGCTTGCCAGGTACTCTCGCATGGCCATAGTCAGCTCGCCATGAGGGCGCCGCTGCCTCGATTCTCTTGCTTTCGCCATAGGCTGTGCCTCCCAAGTCAACCGTATTGCGTCAACGTTATCACCAGAACCGGGAGTCGTTAAGCAGCGCGGCCGACGAAATGGCGCCGTATATTTTCGCGGCCGGTCTCATCATCCTGGCTGCGCGGGAATCAGACCGTGGGGCTTGTTCGGTCTTCAGGCGGTGCGGCTTTCGGGTTGCGTCCGCTGGTCGGGGATGCCGCTGAGAAGCGCCCGGACTTCCGCCTCCCGGTAGCGACGGTGGCCGCCCAGGGTCCTGACCGAGGTCAGCTTCCCGGCCTTCGCCCACCGCGTTACGGTCTTGGGATCAACCCGGAACATCGCGGCT
>CAWKKA010000010.1:0-10593 GCA_963850105.1 uncultured Actinomycetota bacterium | reverse complement strand
GTGGGGCGCCTGGGGCTCGAACCCAGAACCCACGGATTAAAAGTCCGCTGCTCTACCATTGAGCTAACGCCCCGAGGTCTCCCAGGCTAGTGACCTGGGGATGCTAAGCGCCTGCGTGCTCCTTCCGCACCGGGTTGGCTGCGTCGATGCTACAGCGACGGATAGGCCTCAGCGCGGCTGCCGATCAGGACCAGCCGGTAACATCCGCTTCGTGCGCGAGAGCTTCTTCGAGGCCGCCGGACCTGCCAGGTTCTGGGCGACGACGGCGAGCGCCGGGCCGTGGAGCCCTGACTCTCAGCACGGCGGTCCGCCGTCGGCGCTGGCGGCGCGCGAGCTGGAACGCCACGAGCCTGACGAGCATATGCGCCTCTCCCGCGTCGCCATCGACATCCTGCGGCCCGTTCCGGTCGGAGAACTGACGGCGCGAACGCGAACCGTACGACCGGGCAAGCGGGTAGCCCTGCTCGAAACCGTCCTCGAGTCCGGTGGCCAGGAGGTCTTGCACGCCAGGGGCTGGCGGATCGCCAGGCTGGCAGACGCGCCCATCGTCTCTAAGGATGCTCTGCCCCCGACTCTGCCGGCGGCCGTGCGACCCGCGAGCTTTCCCGGCGGCCACGTCGATGGCTATCTATCGCACATCGAGTGGCGGTTCGAAGGCGGCAACTTCGACGTGCCAGGTCCGTGCCGGGCATGGGGCCGCCCGATGATCCCGCTGCTCCCGGGCGAGGCGATCGAGCCGATGCCGCTGACGCTGCTGCTGGCTGACACCGGCAGCGGTATCAGCATGACGCTCGACCCGCAGCAGTACATCTTCATCAACGTCGACCTGATGGTCGTCCTGCAGCGTGATCCGGTCGGCGAGTGGCTGCTCCTCGACGCGGTGACCTCGATGGGCGGCACCGGTACCGGGCTTGCCGAGACGCAGCTGTCGGATACAAGCGGTCTTGTAGGCGCGGCGATGCAGACGCTGTTGGTGTCGCCAAGGTAACCGCCCGCATAAACCCAATCAAGATGGGAACGGGGTGACCACCGCGAGCACCGCAGAGACGTGCGCAGCAACGGAGCGGCACCTCCGCCACGTGGTGCGGTCCGAGCCCGGTTTGACCGTGCTGACCGGCGGGCAGACCGGCGTCGACACGTATGCGGCGCTGGCGGCGGCCCGGGCCGGGCTCCCGGTGCATCTAGTGTTTCCTGCGGGCTACCGGCAGGAAGATGGTCGGCTCACGGCCGCGCGGCGCCGCCAGCTCTCCGGGGCCGTGCTGCACGAGCTGGGCTCGGCTAGTTTCCGGTACCGGACCTGGACGTGCGTCTACATCGCCGACGCTGTCATGCTGCTCGACCCGGCTGGCGGGGCCGGCTGCCGCGAGACCGCGCGGGCGGCGCGGAAGCTCGGGCGTCCACTGCGCAGCCTGAAGTCCGGTGAGGTGACCGCGGAGCAGGCCGCGGACTGGCTGGCCGAGACCGGCGCACGCATCCTGATGGTGGCCGGCTGCCGCGACAGCCTGCTGGCGAGCAAGGGGAAGGCGCAGGGCGTGCAGGGCGATCTTGCCGTCATCATGACCGGTGCACGGCAGGCGCATGAGCGCGTGCTTCGGGACCTGAGGCTGCGGCGCTGAGTCCGGGTCTCATAGCCGCCGGTTGGCTAGGTCCAGTCGATCGACGCTTTGGCTGCCTCGTCTGGGTGCCGCTGGAGCCAGGAGCGCGCGTAGGGGCAGAGCGGCACGACCGTCATGCCGCTCGCGACCGCCTTGGCAACGGCGGCCTGGACGAGCTGGCCGCCGACGCCGCGACCGCCCATGGCCTCGGGAACTTCGGTGTGCACGAGCACCAGCCGATTGCCGTTCCTGCGGTAGACGAGCTCGGCAACCTCGCCGTCGGCCCGTACCTCGAGGCGTGCCGCGGCCTGGTTATCGACGACGTGCGCGCTGTTAGGTTCGGTCATACAGCCATCATCGCCTGTCCGGACATCATGACTTGTCCAGGTAGGCGGCGCTGCGGCTGGCATACGCCGTAACCGCCGTGACTGCGGCCACCCCGGCCGAGATCGCCAGTGGCAGAGCCGCACCGCGATGCAGGAACAGCGCGGCGCCGGCCACTGCGCCGATGAGCATGGCCAGCACGGCCCCGACTCGCCGGCCCGCAGCCGGATTGCGGCCGCCAGCCAGGCTCGAGTCCGCGGCTAGCCCGGTCAGCGTCATCGTCAGCACCGTCGTCGTCATGTCGCGTATGGCGAGCCGCCGGATGACAGAGTTCCTGATACCCATGGCGAACGCCAGGATGGCGATAGTCGTGTAGCGAGCCCAGCCGGTGGAGACAGTGGTCGCGGCGAACGCGACGACGGCCGCGGCCGCGACGAAGATAGCCTCCAGCGTGATCGCCGATGTCTGCAGGCGGCTGCGGCGGGAGATGCGCTGGCTGATCCGGCCACCGCAGATCGCCCCGACGAGGAAGACCAACAGCGAGGTCAGGCTGGCGGTCACTGAGAAACCAGGAGCGCCGGCGGCGGCGAAGCCGAGGACGACCACGTTCCCGGTCATGTTCGCCGTGAAGACGCGGCCCAGACCCAGGTAACACACGGCGTCGATGAGTCCGCTAAGCAAGGTCATGACGAGCAGGACACCGAGCTCCGCCCGCTCACCCGGCTCCGAGGCGGTTCTCGTGGCTGGGGCGCCGGGACTGGAGCGCGCGGGGCCGCCCTCGTGCGCGCTAGCTGCGTCGCGTCCGGGAAGCTCGGTCATCGAGTCAGTCTGGCATGGGCTGCCCGTAGCCGCCCAGGCGGGATTTCGCGCCCCTAGCGGTAGGCCGAGATACCGGTGATGGCCTGGCCGAGGGCAAGCGTGTGGATCTCCTCAGTGCCCTCGTAGGTCAGGACCGACTCGAGGTTGTTGGCGTGCCGGATGACCGGATACTCGAGGGTTATGCCGTTCGCGCCGAGCACAGTCCGTGCCTCGCGGGCTATATCGATCGCCGTCCTTACATTGCTCATCTTGCCGAGGCTGACCTGCTCAGGCGTGATCGAGCCGGTTTCCTTCAGCCGACCCAGGTGCAGAGCGAGCAGCTGCGCGCGCTGGAGGTCGGCCAGCATCCAGGCCAGCTTGCGCTGCGTGAGCTGGAAGCCGCCGATCTTCTGGCCGAACTGCTCGCGCGTCCGGGCGTACTCTGCTGCCGCCTCGAAGCACGTCCGTGCCGCTCCGGTGACCCCCCACAAGATGCCGAACCTTGCCTCGGACAGGCAGGAGAGCGGGCCCTTCAGGCCGCGGACGCCGGGCAGGACTGCGGTGCCAGGCAGTTTCACGTCGTCGAAGTACAGCTCAGAAGTGACCGAGGCGCGGAGGGACATTTTCTTGTGGATGTTCCGCGTGGTGAAACCGCGGGCGCCACGCGGCACGAGGAACCCGCGGATGCCGTCGTCGGTGCTGGCCCACACGACGGCGATATCGGCAATGCCGCCATTCGTGATCCACATCTTGGAGCCACTGAGGACCCAATCGGCCCCGTTCCGTTTCGCATGGGTTTTCATGCTGGAGGGGTCGGAACCGTGGTCTGCCTCGGTCAGCCCGAAGCATCCGGCCGCCTGGCCGGCGGCCATCCGGGGGAGCCATTCCTCCTTCTGCTCATCCGATCCGTACTTCCAGATCGGGAACATGGCCAGCGAACCCTGGACGGATACCAGGCTGCGCAGTCCCGAGTCGGCCGCCTCGAGTTCCCGGCACGCGACGCCGTAGGCGATGGCGCCCATCCCGGCGCAGCCGTACCCCTGGAGGTGCATGCCGAGCAGGCCGAGCTGGCCGATCTCGGGGAAGAGTTCCTTTGGCAGCGTTCCGGCCTCGAACCAGTCAGCGATATCGGGCAGGATCCGGTCGGCAGCGAACTTGCGGACCGTGTCGCGGACCAGGCGCTCTTCGTCGCTGAGCTCGTCGTCGATGCGGAGCATGTCAGTGGGCGCGGGGTCCGTGCTGCGCGGCATGGCTTGATCCTCTCTGGGTCCGTCGGCTCGGTCGGTTCGGTCGGTTCGGTCGGTTCGGCCTCGCCGCTAGCGTATTCGCGCTCATGCCGGAGGTGGGTGGCACGGACCGCGGAATCGGCCATTATGGCGAATGTGTTAGACGGATGCGCCTCCTAGCTGCAGTCATGGCGCTTCCTCAAGATCATCTTCCGCGTTCGATCGGCGCTGCTGTTGACTGGTGATCTGCTGAGCCGCGTCGCGGATTCGCCGGATTGCCTCGAGAATCAGCCAGGCCTCCTGGGCTAGCCCGGGCGGGTTGGCCGAGACGGAAGAAAGCCGCTTGCGTCTCGCGCGCCAGAGCGCATGCCTCGCTGAGCCCGACTGATCGCAGGGTTCAGCCATGGTGCGCCCAGCGTGGCTCTCCTCATGACCATTTGCCGCCATATGCGAAACCCGACGGGTCATGTTTTGCGTGTCGATCTCTAAATGGCTATTGGCTGTTCTGCCGGACTGCTATTAGCTTGGCCGTGGGCCGAAGTCATCCGAGCTCATTTCAATGGCGAGGGAGCACACTGTGACACAACCGAAGCACACCCCTGCGCGCAGGCACCGGAGGTTCCGTGTCCTAGCCTGTGCGGCGGGCGCCGTCGCGCTGGCCTCGGCGGCTGTGCCTGCCGCCGTCGCGGCGACGGCGCAGCCGGCGCGCAGCACCTCACACGTGGCGACTACCGGGGGCGCGGTCGCGCTGCACCGGGTCGGAACCGTCAACCTGCAGTCGCTGGCCAACGCTGATGCTCGCAAGGCGGCGACAGCTGCCCCGAATATCGGTGCCCCTTCACGCGAGACTCCGCTCAGGCTGCCTCCATCGGCCGCGAAGGCTGCAGCGGGCGCATCGGCGGTGAAATCCGCCGCGGCGGCCGCCGGGCTGACCGGGTTCACCAGCACTAACGTGGCGGGCGAGCATGGCTTCGACGGCCTGACCTCGGCTATCAACGCTGCGAACAACCCGGTCATCGGCGACGTGAGCCCGCCCGACCAGGGCCTCGCTGTCGGCCCGAGTTCGGCCGGGACGGCGATCGTGGAGTTCATCAATCAGTCGCTGAACATCTACTCCACCAGCGGGAAGAGCCTGCTAGGCGCGATTCCGGGCTACCAGGTCTTCGGCATCCCGTCGAACTCGTTCCTCAGCGACCCCAGAGCGTACTGGGACCCGCAGACCGGGCACTGGTTCCTGACCATGTTTATCTTCGGGGATGGCGTCACTGCGCCGCTAAGCACCCAGTTCGTTGCGGTCAGCCAGACCACCAGCCCGTTCGGCTCGTATGCGGTGTTCAGCATCGATACCTCCGACAGCAGCAACACCGCCGGAGGCTGCCCGTGCTTCGGTGACTTCGATCAGGTCGGCGCCGACAACAGCGGGTTCTTCATCGCGACGAACGAGTTCTCGGTCGACGGGCCTAACTTCAACGGATCGGTCCTGTACGCGATGTCGAAGAGCGGGCTGATCACCGCGGCTCAGGGCAACGGCCCGGCACCGGTCGTGCAGGCCTATCACGTGGCATACGCCGGCGACCCATTCGCCGCCTATCACCTGTCCCCGTCCTCGGTAACCCAGGGCGCGGCCGCGCCGAATACCGAGTACTTCGTCGAGTCCAACGCCAACACCAACTTCGGCTCCGGCCTCGAGATCTACGCCCTGCTGCACACCTCCGTCCTCAACTCCGGCGGCCGCCCGGCCCTGGTGATGACGACGGTCGCCACCCAGGATTACTCCTCTCCGCCGAACGCCTTCCAGAAGAGCGGCCCGTTCCCGCTCGGCCAGTCCCTCGGCCAGACCGGAGTCGGGCAGCTGGAGACGGACTTCGACGCGGTCCAGGAAGTCACCTACGCGGGCGGCCGGCTCTATGCCGAGCTGTCCACCGGCTTCAACTTCGGCACCGGCCAGAACTCCGGGGCCGCGTGGTTCGTGCTCAAGCCGACGGCGGGCAGCAGCTCCGTTAGCGCCACACTGATCAGCAACGGACTCGTCCTGACTAAGGAGGAACTGCTGTACCCGGTCATAGGCGTGAACGCCAGCGGCAAGGGTTACCTGAACTTCGCCGTGTCCAGCACCGGCCGGTACCCGAGCACCGGTTACATGGTGTTCGACGGGGCCTCCGGGCCGACCGGGCAGATACACCTGTCCGGTAAGGGCACCACCCCGCTCGACGACTTCACCTGCTACCCGCCGTTCTCATCGGGCCAATGCCGGTACGGCGACTACTCCATGGCGCAGAACTTCAACGGCAAGATCTACATGGCCTCTGAGTACACCGCGCCGCAGCCCAGGGACACCAACAGCAACTGGGGCACCCGGATCTGGTTCGCGCCAGTGCCCTAGCCAGCTACCGAACGGGACCGCCGGCCTGTACCGGCCGGTGCCGTGACAACCGTCAGCGGGGATGTGGCGCTTGCTGCATCCCCGCTGACGCTTGGGCCGCTCCGGACCGCCCGCCGGGATCGGCGCGCGACGTCAGCGGCGCAGGCGTCGCGGGAGGTCCCGGCGCGGGACGCGCCGCTCCCGGGATGCCGCAGCCGCTAGCGAACGGGAACAGGGCCGGCGGATGATGCCCGGCAGCGATACTGAGCCTGTACAGACGCCAGAAACCCGGCGGGCATATACCGACGCCGGCCCGCGGCCCCGGTGCGGAGCAGGGCGCATCCGCTGCCTGAGAGACTGCCGCGCCGGCGGGAGCGCCGAAATCTACGGTCGCGGTTCGGATCAGCCGGACCTGGCCTGGGAGCGTGGGGCTGCCGGCCGACCGGTCAGCATCGGGCTCGCGGCGCGGCATGACCTGGCATCGAGCCACGGCACCGCCGGGTCCGGCAGCGGCGCCCAGCCGGACTGCCCAGGTCGCGCGTGGCGGCGCGCCATGGGTGCTGGCACCGGCTGCGGCATCTGCGCGGCCGCTGTACATCCCGCCATATCCAACCGCGAGCAACGTGGCTCCGGCGAGCGCCAGCGCCGGACCAGCCCTGGATGCCATGCTGCCCGTCATCACAGCACCTCCCTGACAGTGCAAGCTTTTGAACCATCTGACGCGCCAACGCAGTCCGCGGTTCCGCCTTCGCTGCGCGATGATCGGGTAATCGATGTAACACCGGGGCGCCGGTCAGACTGGTCGTCGCATCTGGCCAATTTTGTTGCGGGTTCTGAAGCGCGCAGCCAAGCTATCAGGCGCAGCATTGCCAGGTCGTCGACGAGCCGAGGCCGGACGGTGCCGGTTGGCTTATCCCAGACCGGACCACAAGTAGCAGAGGCCTATGGCGATCACCAGGATGCCGACCAGGCGGCGGATCAAGGTATCGGGGAGAGGTGACTGGATTCGGGCTCCGGTATAAGAGCCTGCCAGTCCGCCGACGCCAAGCGCTACTCCGGTGGGCCAGCCCGGAGCAACCTGGCCGTGCACAATGGCAACTAGCGGCAAATGGTGAATGCGCAGGTCAGAGGCTGTGCTCGCCATTGCCGCGCAGGTCGGAAGCAGGCAGGTATAACTTGGCGAATATGAGCGATGACATGAACGGCGCTGGATTCGATCCGGGAGAGCCGTCTGACGGAGCCGGTGGCGAAGGCTCAGGCGGCTCTGGCGGGAAGAAGCTGGAGCGGAAGATTAGCGGTCGCTGGATCGCGGGCGTCTGCGCGGGGCTGGCGGACTACACGGGCATGGATGTGTCCCTAATCCGGGTGATCTTCGCTGTGCTGATCTTGTTCAGCGGGCTCGGTGCGATCGCCTACGTACTGGCCTGGGCGCTGGTGCCTGAGGAAGGCGAACCGGTTTCGATAGCGGAGAAGTTCGTCAACAAGAGCGGCGGCTGAGGTCGGGCTTGGTCCCGCGCGTAGGCCGGGCCGAGTTCCCGCAGACCTAGCGGCGTTCGCCGCGGTCCAGCGGGGTCGGGCGCGGTGCAGGGGATGCGCGGTGCCTGCTTCCCGATGATCATCGTGCCGCCTCAGGGGCTGGTAGGCGGTCGGCGGTGCTGAGATGGGTAAGACTCAGGTCGAGAGGCGGCGACGTGGCCGGTCCGTCGACGTAGGCCGGCCGCTTTGCCGGCAATGCCGTTCGTCCCCTATGCTGGGGCGGTCCCCGACGGCGGGCGCCACGGGCAAGGCGGCGAGGTCCGTCGAGCCCCCATCGTCTAGCGGCCTAGGACACCGCCCTTTCAAGGCGGCGGCACGGGTTCGAATCCCGTTGGGGGCACGCTGGGTTATCCGGACTGGGTTACCCGGCACACGCTTGGTCCTGTAGAGCAGCTTGGAGTGCTCGCCACCCTGTCAAGGTGGAGGTCGCGGGTTCAAATCCCGTCAGGACCGCCAAGTCCGGCTTCTGGTACCTCGCGGTGAACGAGAGCCAGCGGCCAGCCCCGGTCAGGTAGCTCAGTTGGTACGAGCGTCCGCCTGAAAAGCGGAAGGTCGGCGGTTCGACCCCGCCCCTGACCACCACTCTGACCTGCGCGAACGCGCGCGAGACGGTCACTTCGGCTGCTGGTGCGGTGGCTCTAGGCTCAATTCAGTCTCATTTGTGCTAAGCGGACGGTCGGCATTCCCGCACATCGCCGCAGGCCGAAGATCATGCCGTGCCGCGAAACGCACCAACCGTCATCAAGATGCCGCCATTCGGTACCCAGACAGGTTCGACCCGACCGACCGCGAGGCCTTGGCGCGCGGGGCCCGTGACGCGAACCGCCCGTTCGTTGCAATAATCGTCCCGACGTGAGGCTGACCCCGCGGTATGGAACGTGTGGAAGACAGGCGGTGGCGAGGTGGAACTCACACCTGGCAAAGTCGCGGTGGTCACAGGCGCGGCCAGCGGAATCGGCTTAGCCCTCGCGCAGCGCTTCGCTTTGAACGGCCTGGATGTTGTGCTTGCGGATGTCGAAGAAACGGCGCTCGGGGCGGCCGCGGAATCGGTCGAGAGACTCGGGGTGAAATCACTCGCCGTCCGCACCGACGTCAGCGACGAAGACTCTGTCCGCGCCCTGGCGGCAGCAGCCGTTGAGCGCTTCCGGTCGGTCCACGTCGTGTGCAATAACGCCGGCGTCGAGACCACAGCCGACCCGTGGTTCGGGCCCGTTACCTCCTGGCAGTGGGTCATGGGCGTGAACCTGTGGGGCGTGATCCACGGAATCCGGGCTTTCCTCCCAATCCTCGCGCAGCAGGGTGAGGGCCATATCGTCAACACCGCCAGCATGGCCGGCCTGATCCCTGGCGCCTCGGCGCCTTATGACGCCGCCAAGCACGCTGTCGTCGCCATCTCCGAGGACCTATACAAAGCGGTGAGCACCATGGGGATCGACGTCGGCGTCAGCGTCCTGTGCCCCGGCATTGTCACAACCCGGCTTCTCGACGCCGACCGCAACTGGCCTGCATCATTGGGACAAGCTCCGCCGGCGGCCGCTTCCTACGCGGCCGTTGAACCTCATGTTCGGCGAGCTGTCGAAGAGGGGATGGCCCCGGCGGCGGTGGCGGACCATGTTGCCGAGGCTGTCGCGTCCAGGCGCTTCTGGATACTCACGCACCCGGGCTTCATGAAGATTGCCCTGCGGCGGTGGCAGAGCGTCGCGGTCGGCGAGGACCCAAGATGGAAATGGACGATCCCGGATTCCCGCCGGGCAGACAGCTAAACGAGCGACTCCAAGTTGAAAACTTGACCACTCGCGACTTATACCGCGCACGCGGCCCGCCGCCGGCGGTCAGATTCGCGAAGTGACCACTATTGAGATGTCAAGTTTCGAACAGGTCAAGGGCGCGGGCCGCCCTCAACAGGTTTGGTGCACGTGCCAGAACCGTGGCTGAAAGGGCTTGCGGGTGCCGAGCTGCCAGTGATCCGCAGTCTCATTTCCAGTGTCATTCACCCACGTCCACCGCAGTCGATCGGCATATACCGCTGGTCGCAGAGCAGGGAGAAGAACCACCGTGGCCAGCCCTGTACAAGGATCCCTAATCCTGAAAAGCGGAAGGTCGGCGGTTCGACCCCGCCCCCTGACCACTCTAGGTGCTCTGAGCAGCGGAAACGCACTCCACGGAGTGTCGCCCGCGCGATGCGCCGTAGCGCACACCGCTGCAACAGAGGATGGCCCGATGGTCGAGCCTGTTTCAGCGCAACCGCGAACTTGACGACGCTGACGACCATGTCGCGTGGAGTTAGACCAGGATCCTGCCGAACCCTCAGCGCTTGCTTGAAAGACGGCGAGAGATCACGATGTGGCGCTAGCTTGAGCGCGTGGACGCCGTCCAGGTTGACCTATGGAGCCAGAACTCCGGCGATATCGTCGGCGCCCTTATCACGCCCCAATGGGACGGCGGACGCGCCGAATTGTTGATCGAGGCGCCCGAATTGGATCTCACGCTCCGGGCCGATGGCCCGGATCTGTTTGCTGCGCTGCAACAGCTAAGAAAGAGCCTGGAACCGCTCGGCTGGTTTCCCCTCTGCAACGGTGCCAGGGTGGATTGCTACCCATCCGGTATGGCACGTGACATGGGCGGCGGGGCCAGAGTTTACGTGCTGAGCGCCAGGCGCCGCCTTGGTCGCAGGCTCCCGCTAGTCGGCACGTTCGAGCCGGCGCCGAAGGAAGCAGTCGGGACTGCTGATGACCAGGATGCCTACTTCAAA
>CAWKKA010000009.1:0-64725 GCA_963850105.1 uncultured Actinomycetota bacterium | reverse complement strand
AATTACTAGAAGGGTCTGGTCGCGTCGGGGCTTTGAGCCGTCGCGCTGATGTCGGACGCCTCGTGCAGACTGTCGAGGCACTGACACGTTGCGAGGGAGTACTTGATGGCTGTCCGCTTCCAGCTCGTCATTGACTGCCGGGATCCTGAACCACTCGCCCGCTTCTGGGCCGCAGCCTTCGGATACGAGTTCGAGTCGCCGCTAGAGGGTTTCGCCACCTGGGACGACGACTGGCGTGACGTCGGCGTGGGCGAAGAGGACTTGGGGATCGGCCAGGACTGCATCATCGATCCCGACGGCAGCGGCCCGCGCATCTGGTTTCAGGTCGTACCCGAGGGCAAGCGGTGGCGAGTAGCAACAGCCAGTGAGCTGGGACAACGCGCGGTTTAGTTGGGTACGCAACCACGGGGCACCGCTGGACCCTCGCAGAACGTCTCGCATGTCCGTAGGTTCAAGCTCATGCGGTGGTTCTTCGGGCGGTCCCGGATGGTCCAGCGCACGTGCCTGGATTGCGGTGAGACGTGGACGCTTGAAGCCAGCGAGGCCCACGTGCACACGGGACGACCACGGGGCTTCGGGGGAGCTGGCGGGAGGGGCCCGGGCGGCCCGCGAGTTGACTGGCAGGCGCTGGCCGAGTCAAGCGCCCTGATTGACCAGCAAGTTGAGACGATCAGGCAACTGCGTACTTGTCCGAAGTGCGGCGGCGACCACTACAAGGACCGGCGAGTCCGAACGTAAATCGGCTAACGCCATGTCCGACGCGGCCAGTCGGCACGGCCGCGAGTCGCGGATTCTGCCGCGTCTGCGATCAAGGTAACCCTGCTGCCCGGACGTCATGCGGCCTGGAAAGCGCGCGCGCAACAATCACCCGATGGTCGCATTACCACAGGCGCTGACATCGGCACGATGGCGACCGGCCTGGCAGCGGTCACTGCGGCGGTCGCCTGGACGCACAATCAGTGGGGTGGCTGGGGCCCAACGCCGCGAACGGAAGCGCCGCAACTGGCGCGGCTACGTCGACGTCAGCGGCATCAACACCGTGCCCGTGCGATTGGCCGAACCACCGAAGACGAGCGGCGCAACAGTGAACATCGAAGTGCTCGACAAGCCTGGCGGCAAGCCAGATGAGCCGCTGGCAGCTGGGTCGCGCATCATGATCGGGAACGATGGTTTCGTATCCCGGCCGCCGTCAGTGGCCGAGCTGGAGTTCCTGTGCACCTCAGGAAGCACCACGGTTCCGACCAACGAAACCTGCGGATCAGCTAGTCAGCTCGTGCCTCGGCTTGTACCAGACCGACCCGCAGCCAGCCATCCGGCAAGACACCCGCAGGTGCCCGTACCCACTCGACCGCTCGGCCTGAGAGGGCGTGCAGTCACACGGCATCAGCTCACCTTGGAGCGAGGGTTTGAGCCTGACCGTTTGACCGGGCGACGATGGCATCGCCTTGGGCTGGATACAAGCCAAGACTGATATGGCACTCATGCTACTGTCACATATAGGCAAAAAGGACATTAGGGATCGTCTTTGTGAGTGGCGCGCGTCCCTCGGCCCGGCCCGCGGTTCAGGCGCTGCTCGGCGCCGCGTGCATTTCGCCGATGCCCGTGCTGGTAACGCTGGCGAACTGCGGGCCTGTGCCCACCGTGGTGTACCGGTGCGGTCTGGCCCTGCCGGTCCTGGGCGCCCTGGCGATCGCCGAACGCCGTCGGCACGGGCCGCGTCCTGGGGCTAGCCGCGCATGCGCTTTCCTGGCTGGGCTGTTCCTCGCGGTGGATCTGGTCCTGTTCAACCACACCATTACCGATGCTGGCGCCGGGGTTTCTACCGTCATCGGCAGCCTGTACGTGCCATTCGTGGCTGTCATGGCGTGGGCACTGCTGCGTGAGCGCCCCAGCCGCGGCTACCTGATCACTCTCCCAGTCGTGATTGCGGGCATCGTGCTGGCATCTGGGATTGTCAGCGGTAGCGGGACTGGACCGCATCCGGGTGAGGGAATGGCGTACGGCGTTGCGGCTAACGTCGCCTACGCGGGTTACCTGCTGATCCTCCGCCGGGCTGCCGGGGACACCGGCCACGTGACCGGGCAACTCTTCGACGCGACCGCAGGTGCCGCTACCGGAGCCCTGTTCTTCGGCCTGATCTTTGGCGGCCTGCACCTGGCCGTCCCATGGCATGCGCTTGTCTGGCTCGTGCTGCTGTCGATCGTCGTCCAGGTTGCGGGCTGGCTATTCATCACCGCCTCGCTGCCGCAGCTGCCCGCCGCGTTGTCGTCCATGCTCCTGCTGCTGCAACCCGCTGGCGCAATGATCCTCGCCGCCATCGTGCTCAGCCAGCGGCCTACGGCGACCCAGCTGACAGGCGCGGCTATCGCGTGCGGCGGCGTCGTGGCAGCCGCCCTGGTGAAACAGAGTCCGGACAAGCCAGTGTCTGCCCAGGGGCTTTCCGCGATAGCTGCCATGACCGGCGACTCTCGGGCGGGATCTAGGCCCGGTCAATGACCGGTTATGCCCATGCCACTGTGATAAGGCCCGGCCCCCACGGGTACCCGGTGCGGCACTTAAGCGGCTAACACCACCACCCCAGTCGCTGCACGTCCAACCAGCGATTAGAACACGCGACCGATCGGAGCGCCCAGGCCCTAGTTCGACCTTATGCCCGGCAGTCGACGCGAGGTCTCGCTAACGTGCCGTCACATGATCGCCGCTCCTCCGCAGCCCGCGTTCCACGTCAACCTTGGGGACTTGCCGACCTGGCTCGGCGTCGCAGCCGCATCCGTCGCAGCGATATTCGTCTACCTCCAGTTGCGCAGCCAGCAGAAGGAGATCGCCAGGCAGGTCGCGTCTCTGAGCTTCAGCAGGCCGACAGTGTGGATATCGCGCCGGACCTTCGAATCCGGATGATGGTGGCGAGTGGTAGTGACCCGGCTGGCGAACCGGTATCTCAGAGCTGCTGGGGGCTTGCTCTAATCAACGGATCCCGGCGGCCCATCCGCAATGTGCGATGCCGGATCATGCCCAACAGCGACATGCCGCCCGCGGCCGCTGCCCTGGACGTGAGCAACAGCACTCCCAGGCGGCGTCTACGCGCCCCGACGACTCGTCGTAACCTCACCGCCACGTAACGTAAATGCGGCTGTTGTCGAATCCGGGCTTGCCGCCGCCACGGTTGGTAGCGCGCTGGACCGTGACTGCCGCGACGAACGTGGCGATGAACTCGCGCCGCTCGTGGCGGAACCCAAGGCTGTCAAGAACCGGTTGCACCTGGATATCTCCGTCGGGGCCAGCCGCGCGGTTTCGATCGAAACGCGGCGCCAGCGAGTCAATGCCGAGGCCGAGCGCCTAGCCAGACTCGGAGCCTCATTCGTCGGCGTGCCGAGCGAGGAAGGGCTCGACCACTACGCAGTCGCCATGCAGGATCCCGAGGGCAACGAGTTCGACATCAATTGACCTGCGTCCGGCGCCGAGGGCTCGGTTACCAGGGTCCTGGCATCTCCTGGGCCTCCTGCCAGAACCTCAACACCGACTCCTTCTCATTCGCGGTGGTTGATCGGACCATCCCCGTCTGAAGATCCAGGCAGAGAGTAGGCGCTGGGGGATTGACCACGGAGTCCAGCACGTCCCAGTGGTAGATGACGCACTGTGCACCGTAAGGACCGGCGACCGTGATGACCCGGCGTTGCCACTCCGGCGTATTGGCACCGACTCCTGGGGCCTTGAACCCGCACCACTCCTCCGTGGCGGTCTTGCCGATGTCGTTCGGGCCGCAGAAGTAGGACTCGGTGACGGTCAGGTACGGGCTTTGGTCGTCGCCGTACGGGTGCCAGTAAATCTGTCGCGTGAACTTATAGTCCGTCCAGTACACCGCGCCATCCTTGGTCTGGAACGCATTCGCGGATACGCACATGAACGCTTCGTGCGCCGGCAGTTCGACGCACGGCTGTGGAGTCCCGGCCGACGAAGGTGTCGGCGAAGGGGCGACCGGACTGACAGTCGGCGAAGCGACTACCGGACTGACAGTCGGCGACGCGACTACCGGAGTGGCAGTCGCCGGAACGACGAGCGGACTGGCAGTCGACCGAACGGCGACCGGACTGACAGTCGCTGAAGCGGCGACCGGACTGACAGCCCGATCGAGTCGCTGGCCCGAAGCCCGGTCGGCGGCTGCTCCGCTATCGGCCAGGTGGACCGTGAGCAGGGTGGCCAAGCCGACCAGTCCTAGCGCCGCTAGCAGGAGTATCGCTGTCTTGTGCGCCATATTTCTCCTTGTGGACTTGCCGGTGAAGGTAGCACCTCGAAGCGTTTCGTGGCACTCCCAGGGGTGGCGCCGGACAATCTTGACGTGAAGAACTAAAGAAGAAATCTCATGAGGGCGGGCGCGCATACCTGGCCGTGCACAGCGGCACGAATGCGACCAGCAGCAGCGCTGTCCATGCAAGCGACGCGACGATCGGATGGTCCAGTGGCCACGCGCCGTTGGCAGGCGCGGCCGGGCTCCCGAACAGCTGCCGGCAGGCAGCGGCGAGAGCACTGATCGGATTCCAGTCCGCGATGACGCGCAGCCAAGCGGGCATGCCCGAGGTCGGAACGAAGACATTGGAGACCGTCGTGACCGGAAAGATCAGGATCGATGCCTGCGCGGCGGCCTCCTCTTTGCCGATGACCAGGCCCAGATACATCCCCACCCAGGTCATGGCGACCTGGAACGCGAGCAGCAAGCCGAAGGCCCCGACTGCGTCGGCGGCGCCCCGGTGGATCCGCCAGCCCACGACCAGCCCGCAAAGCGCCATAAGGACGAAGTTGCCCAGGCCGTAGACGGCCGTTGCGGCGCTCTGCCCGAACGGGACAGCCGTCCGGCTGATCGGCATCGACCGGAACCGGTCGACTACGCCCCGAGTGGCATCCCTGGCCATCGCGACCATTGACGGCACAATGTTGGCTGCAATCGTGACGAACAAGCCAGGGACTAGGAAGTCCCGATAGCTGCCGCCGTCCGGCACAGTGATTGCACTCCCGAAGATGTAACCGAAGATGAGCACCATCACGACGGGTGCGCCCAGCGTGAGCGCTATCGAGGTCGGGTCGTGACGGAGCTTGGTTAGCACGCGCTCAGCAGCGGCGAGTCCGTCCGTCAAGGCCCACCTCGCACGTGCCGTCATCCCGGCCGGCTCCGCCCCGTGCGCGGGCACGCTGATGACATTCACGCCACTTGCTCCGTTCCCTGAATTCTTGATTCCGTTCCTGCGGTTCGGTCGAGGAAGACCTCATCGAGCGTCGGGCGGCGAATGCTCGCGTCCTCGGCACGCAAGCCCGCTGCGTCGAGCTGGCGCACAACGTCGGGCAGTGTGACAGCTTCGGCCGCCACCGGGACGGTCACACGCCGCTCGGGCGCGCTGCTGACAGGCGGTCCCGTCGCCCAGTGGGCTAGCACTGCCATCGCTGCCGGCATATCCGCGGCATCCGCTAGCACGACGTCGACTCGGGTGCCGATGGCGTCTTTCAACTCGTCCGGGCTGCCCTGGGCCACCACATGGCCTGCATCAACAATGACGACGTCGTCGGCAAGTTCGTCGGCCTCGGCAAGGTTCTGCGTGGTGAGCAGTACGGTCGTGCCGCCGCGGGCTAGTTCACGTACCGCCGACCAGATCTCCGTCCTGCTGCGCGGGTCAAGGCCCGTCGTGGGCTCATCCAGGAACAGGACTGCCGGAGCCAGAATGAGACTGGCCACCAGGTCAAGCCGACGACGCATGCCACCCGACCAGGTTTTCACCAGCCGGTCAGCCGCATCCGCCAGACCAAACTCGGTAAGCAGGGCTCCGGCCCGCCGCCGGGCGCCGTCTCGGCCCAGGTGGTACATGAGCCCGAGAATGACGAGGTTCTCCCGGCCGGTGAGGTCATCGTCAACGGCCGCGTGTTGCCCGGCCAACCCGACGGAGGCGCGTACCTGGCTGGGCTGGCGGAGGACGTCATACCCGGCAACCTGGGCGGAGCCGTCATCCGGACGCGTCAGTGTGGCCAGAATGCGGATCGCCGTGGTCTTGCCCGCGCCATTCGGACCCAGCAGAGCGCACACGCTGCCGCGCGCGACCGTCAGGTCCAGGTCGTCGAGCGCCCGGACTGTGCCGAACGTCTTTGTCAGCCCTGCTGCTTCGATGGCGTTCACGTCCGCGTCTCCTTCACTGGCCTCGACATCCACGTCTTCCGCCGCCCGTTATCATTAGCGTACGTTGTACGACGTACTGTATACGATAATAGATGAGAGCGAGCCGCGGGACGCGGCGGCAAGATTGAGACGTCAGTGCAGGAGAGCAGACGTCATTGGAGGTGGCCATGGCGGCGGGCAGCAATCCGCCCGGAGGCGATCCGCCCGGCAGCAATCCGCCCGGCAGCAATCCGCCCGGCAGCAATCCGCCCGGAGGCAATCCGCCCGGAGGCAATCCGTCTGGCAGCAATGCGCCCGGCAGCAAAACTTTGGCAGCGCGCCCGCGGCCGGGCACCGCCCGGCGCCGCGGTCCGCGGCCGCGGCACACCCGGCGTCAGGTCATCGAGACCGCCGTGTCGATCGCTGACGAGCAGGGTCTCGAGGCCGTCACAATACGGGCCGTAGCCGCTCGGCTGCGCGCGGGCACCATGTCGCTGTACAGCTACGTACCGGACAAGCAGGCCCTGATCTACGACATGGTCGAGTTGGTCAGCGAAGAGCTCGTGCTGCCGCCAGAGGCGAGCGGAGACTGGCGCGCCGACCTGCGCATGCTCGCCCGCGAGCAGCGCGCAATGCTGCATCGCCATCCGTGGCTGATCGCCGCGCTGTCCCATCGCCAGCCGCTTGGCCCTTCCACCCTGGCCTATCTCGAGTTCACCCTTGCCGCCCTCGAGCCCACCGGGCTCGACGCGGCAAGCCGCCTGGAGACAGTGGCTCTGCTCAACGGGTTTGTCGCCAACATGGTCCGTTCCGAGCTCGCGGATCAGACCGCCGGGCTCGACCTGGTGCAGGCTGCGGACGAGGCCGTACGGCTTCGGGAGCTCCTGAGCACAGGCCGCTACCCCCTTTTCGCGGCGGCCATCGCCAGCGGTGGGGACCGCGGAATCGACCTGGCGGCGCATTTTGACCGGCTGGTCGACCGGATGCTAGACGGCCTGGTCCAGCCGATCCCGGAAGGCTGAGGCCCGTCCAGTCCAGATCAGACGCGCCGCGTACTGGCCTCATCCTGCCGACCCAGTCTTGATCAGCTGGATTTCGCCTCGACGCGACTCGGCATACCGCTGGTAATTTGAACAAGTAGACAAAGACGACGCGAAGGGGTGCACGGATGGATGGAACGCTAGCTGCCGCCGACCTTGAACTGCTGCGGAAGGACTTCGCCGCTAACCCGACCTACCGGCTAGCGCAGAACGCCGTTACTCGCGTCTCTCTCGATGACGTCGCGATCAACCGCGAGATCCTCAATAGCGTCGACCACTCGCTGTCGACGCACCTGGACGACTGGAAAGTCACCAACCAGGAGCGGAGCGGGCGGTGCTGGCTGTTCGCCGGGCTGAATCTCCTGCGTGTCGGGGTGATGCGCAAGACCGGCCTGAAGGACTTCGAGTTCTCCCAGAACCACGCGATGTTCTGGGACAAGATCGAGCGCGCCAACTACTTCCTCGAGGCGATCATCGAGACGGCCGACCGCGACGTTGACGAGAGGACCGTAGCGTTCCTGCTGGAATCCGTCGCGAGCGACGGCGGCCAGTGGAACATGTTCGCGGCCATCGTGGCCAAGCACGGCCTGGTGCCGAAGGGCTACATGCCAGAGACGCAGAGCTCGGCCAACACGGCCCGGATGAATTCGATCCTGCGTTACCTGCTGCGCCAGGGGGCCAAGTCCGTCCGGGCTGCCGTGGCGGCCGACGGCCTGGAGGCGGCGCGGGCGGAGAAGGCGGAGGTCCTGGACGTCGTCTACCGGGCGCTGTGCATTCACCTGGGGACACCGCCGGAGCGGTTCGACTGGCAGTGGACCGACAAGGACAAGCAGTTCCACCGCGACGGCGTGCTGACGCCGCAGGAATTTGCTGCCAAGTACGTGGACCTGCCCCTCGACGACTACGTCTGCCTGGTGCACGACCCCCGGCCGACCAGCCCGGTCGGCAAGACCTTCACCGTTGAGTACCTCGGCAACGTCCTGGGCGGCCCGCCGGTGGTCTATCTCAACGTCGACATGGCCGTGATCAAGGACATCGCCGCGAAGACCATTCAGGGTGGCGAGCCGGTCTGGTTCGGGTGCGACGTCGGCAAGATGATGAGCAACGACTACGCAGTCTGGGACGCCGAGCTATACGACCTGCCGTCGGTGTATGACGCCGCGTTCACGCTCGACAAGGCGGACCGCCTCGCTTACCACGAGACGCTCATGACGCACGCGATGCTGTTCACGGGCGTCGACGTGCTCGACGGGGTCACCCGGCGCTGGCGAGTCGAGAACAGCTGGGGTGGCGAGCGCGGCAAGGACGGCTTCTACACGATGAACGACTCCTGGTTCGACCAGTACGTCTTCGAGATCGCCGCACGCCGAAGCGAACTCCCCGAGGAACTCCAGCAGGCGCTCGACGCCAAGCCGATCGTGCTGCCGGCCTGGGACCCGATGGGCGCCCTGGCCCGCTAGGAACTGGCGGGCTGGCCCGAGTCCGGCAGGCGCCGGGCTCGGGCCAGCTTCTATGCCAGCGCGGCGTACGCGGCCTCCTGAAGCTCGCGATGCAGCAGGGGCAGGTCCGATGAGTCGAACATGCGCTGCGTGAGCACGATGGTCACCAGGTCACGGACGGGATCGACGCGCCATGTCGAGCCGAATCCGCCATCCCAGCCGAACGTTCCGTTGTCCTGCACGGCCTGGCAAAACGACCATGACTGGCCATTGAAGAAGTCGTCGCCGAGGCCGCCGCGGGCCTTCTGCTCGGGCGTCAGCTGGTCAGTTGTCATAGCCCGCACGGAATTCGCGGACAGGACCGGATCGCCGCCGCGCAGGAACATGCGCGCGAAGGCCAGCATGTCGTCGGCCGTGGACACCAGGCCGCCAGCGCCATCCTCGAACGCGGGCTGACGGCTGTACTTACCATCCGGCGGGTCCCACGCCTCCAGTCCGTCTCCCCCGTCAGGGCCTCGAGGCGAACGGTACGCGGTCGCGAGCCGACCGGTCTCGCTGGTCCAGAACCCGGTCTCCGTCATTCCCAGTGGCTCGAAGATCCGCGTCCGAAGGACGTCTCCGAACGACTGCCCGGCAGCACGGCCCGCCAGCACGCCAAGCACCGACGCGCCGGTGTTGTACATCCACCGCTCCCCTGGCTGGGCGATCAGCGGCAGCGAGCCCAGTCCCGCGATCCAGGTATCAGGATCCGGCTGGATCGCCGGGTCCGGCGGCCCAATGGTGGACAGCCGCGCCTCATCGGACGCGACCACGATCGGAACCGGCTCCTCCGACATGAACATCTCGACTACGAACCCGAAGCCGAACGTGAACGTCAGCAAGTCGCGTGTCGTGATCGCCCGGTGCGCAGGCACGGTATCGTCCAGCGGGCCGGCCAGCTGCCGCAGGACCCGCCGGTCGGCAAGCTCGGGCAGCAGCCGGTCGACGGGCTCATCCAGCCCGATCAGGCCCTCCTCGATCAGCGCCATCGTCGCGGCGCCCGTCACCGGCTTCGTGATGGACGCGATCCGGAACAGCGAGTCTCGCGCCACCGGCGCGCCACCAATCGCCAGCGTCCCGAGCGCTTCGACATGCGCCTGCCCTCCGCTCGCGATCAAGACAACAAGGCCAGGAACGTGGCCGTTAGCGACGTACCGCTCAGCTATCGCGCGCAGCTGGTCTAGGCCGGTCTTGGTCAGCGCGTCAGCCATGAGATGCCTTCCAGATGCGGCGGGCAGTGTCAGATCCACCGCGTAGTCTGCCCTACGTCACTGACAAATCAGAGCCGAAGAGGACTCGCAAGTGCTGACGGGCGCGCGGTAGTGGTGACAGGGGCCGACCGGCTGGCGATCGAGGCGATCGAAGCCGAGCTTCGCCGAGCTGCCCGGTACGACGACGAGTCGATCGCCCACTCCCGGTGGGTGCACCAGCGGTATGACTGCGGCTGCTATCCGAGCCTGGCACCTGCCAGGCAGGCGACGGTACGCACCGCCTGGCACGAGGCCGGGCACGCGGTGGCCGCCCTGGCCGTGGGGGCCCGGTTCAGCTCGGCCAGCATTCATCACGGGCATCGCAGCGAGGGCCGCGTGCACGGCATTTCCGGGGCGCACGAGTACAGGTTCGTCATCGACGCGGCCGGCCAGATCGCTGAGCGCCTCATGAACTGGACCATGCTCGAGCGGGACGATGACCTGTGCAGCTGGCTGCCTACCTGGCGACAGGATGGCGGCGACGCCCGGCGGTTCCGCCAGTCCATCGCGTCACGTTACGGCGGCGACGAGGCTGCGGCCTGGCGCTACTGCGAGGACATTCTCACTCCGCGGCGCCTCGAGATACGGCAGCTCGCCAGGGCCTTGCTCGTCCATCCGCGGCACCTGCCGTACAACGTGGCGGCCGCCCTCGCGGAGCAGTGAAAGAGTCAGTGGTGAACAGCCAGTAGTGAACGGTCAGTGGCGAACGGTCAGTGGCGAACGGTCAGTGGTGAAACAGGCGCAGCCCGGTCCTGACGAGCGTCATGCCGTACTCGGCACAGGCCGCCGCGACCTCGTCTGACCGGCTGGAGCCGCCCGGTTCCACGACGTACCGGACGCCGACTCGGCTCGCGTGATCGATATTGTCGCGGAAGGGCAGGAAGCCGTCCGAGCTCAGCGTCACCGAGTCGAGCCTTGCCAGCCACCGGCTCCGCTCGGCCGGGTCGAGGTAGGGCTCGATGCCAGGGAACACAGCCGCGAACTCCGCGAGCTGGCGCGGCGTCATGTCCTCCTCGGCCATTCGGATCTGCCAGTTCAGCCTGTCCTGGCGCGACATGCCGGGTACCGCAGGCAGGTTCCGGATCTGCTCATGACGGCGCAGCCACCACGTCGCGGCCTTGGCGGCCGCGAGCCGGACGCAGTCCACCCTGTTCTGCTGGCCAGCGCCGACTCCAAGCGTGGCCCCGTCCGCGAGCAGCGCGACGGAGTTGGACTGGGTGTACCGAAGGGTGACGAGGCCGAGCAGGGCGTCGCGAACGGCACCAGCCGGCAGCGCCGAGCCCGATCCCACGGTGAGCAGCTCCGTGGTGATGGGCGCCCGGTCGCGCTGCTCCGCCAGCTCGACTCCGAAGACGTCACGCCGCTCCCACTCCGGCGGCTGGTAGTCGGCGGCAGCCGTCATCAGCAGGAATGCACCCTGCTTCTTAGGCGCCAGGATGGCGACGCTGCCGGGTTCGAAGTCCGGCGCGATGATGCCGTCGGACACAACGCCAGCGAGGAACTCGGCCAGCTCGGTGCCGACGGTCTCGGACACTGCGATGAAGTCGCCATAGGACGACTTCGGGTCCGCGTCGCGGCTGCGGATGTAGGCGGCGGTCAGCGGGGCCGGATCGGAGTCAAACCGCCACGCCTGTTTCGCGGCGTCGTCCAGCGGTCCGGCCACGGCGGCGCCCGCTGGCGACACGTGCTTGAACGAGGCCGCGGCCGCCAGGCCAGTAGCCGCGGCCGCCTCGCGGACTAGCTGCCATCCGTTCAGCGCGTCGAGCATGTTGATGTACGACGGCTCACCGCGGATCACGCGCACCGCGCCCATGTCGGAGGGCAGGACAGCGCGCGCCGCCTGATGCGGGTTCATCCCGTAACGCAGCTGCATCGCAGGTGCCCCTGTCCGTGGCCGAGGGTTTCGCCTAATGTCAGGCTGATGAAGGCAACTATGCCCGCTACGTCCGCGAGTCAGGACGTGGCACACCGACTGCTCGACGACGGCTACGTGGTCGTCACGGGCATGCTCGATGCCGATGGCGTGCAGGCCGCCCGCGCCGACCTGGACCGGGTCTTGCAGTCCACCCGCACCGGGCGGAACTCCTTCGAGGGCTTCGATACCCAGCGGGTCTATGCCCTGTTCGCCAAGACCAGAACCTTCGACCAAGCCGCGATCGATCCGATGCTGCTCGACGTGCTCGACCGGGTCCTCGGGCACTACCAGCTGAGCGCCCCCGTCGGCATCAGGATCGGTCCTGGCGAGAAGGCGCAGGTCTTGCACAGGGACGACTCGATCTATCCGATGCCCGATCCGCACCCCCCGCTGGTCGTCAACACGATGTGGCCGCTTGACGAGTTCACCCGCGAGAACGGCGCGACCAGGTTCATCCCCGGCAGCCACGCGTGGGAGCCTGGCCGGCGGCCCACCCCGGACGACGACGTCGAGACGGCCGTCATATCGCCTGGCTCGGCGATGTTCTACCTGGGCAGCCTCTGGCATGGCGGTGGCGCGAACGGCACGGGGCGGCCGCGGCTCGGCGTGATCCTGGAGTATTGCGCAGGCTGGCTGCGGCAGCAGGAGAATCACTGCCTCGCCGTGCCGCGCGAGACCGCCAGGCAGCTGCCCGAACGGCTCCAGGAGCTGCTCGGCTACAACATCTACCCGCCATTCGTGGGGTACGTAGACGGCAGTCACCCCCGGAAGGTTCTCGCGGCAGACAGCTGAGCGAGAAGCAGCTGAGCGAGAAAAGGACTCAGCCAGGTGTCGATATGGCCGCCGGCGGTTCGTGTAGTTGCCGACAAGCCGGCCTGCGCCGGCCAGCCGACGGCACGGAGGTTAACCCGATGAAGCAGTACCTGCTCAGCGTGTACCAGCCCGACGGCGCTCCGCCACCACCGGAGATCCTCGGCCCGATCATGGAAGGGATCGGCCGGTGGAACGCCGAGCTCAAGGCCGCGGGTGCCTGGGTCTTTACGGCAGGCCTGCACCCGGCAAGCACCTCCACTGTGGTGCGCCCGGGTGACGGGGACACCGTCATCACCGACGGCCCCTTCGCGGAAGGCAAGGAGCACCTCGGTGGGTTCACCGTCATCGAGGTCGCTGATCTGGACGAGGCGCTCTCCTGGAGCCGCAAGTTCGTCGAGATTGCCGGTCTGCCCGTCGAGGTCCGGCCGGTCGTGGACGGCCCGGCAGGCTGAGGCCGCCCATGGAGCCCGGATCGGCCGCAGAGATCGAGCGCGTCTTCCGGCGGGAGTACGGCCGGGTGGTGTCCGTGCTGGTCCGCGTCTTCGGTGACATCGACATCGCCGAGGACGCGGCCCAGGACGCCTTCGCCGTGGCGCTGGAGCGCTGGCCTCGCGATGGCCTGCCGCCAAGCCCGGCCGGCTGGCTGATCACTACCGCGCGCAACAAGGGGATCGACCGGCTGCGCCGGGAGGCAGCACGGCAGGGCAAGCACAAAGAGGCCTTGCTGTTGTCGGTGCCCGGAGACACATCGGAGCCCGAAGTGGAAGACCAGCGGCTGCGGCTGATATTCACGTGCTGCCACCCTGCGCTTGCCAGCGCGGCGCAGGTGGCGCTCACACTGCGGCTCCTCGGCGGCCTGACGACGCCGGAGATCGCCCGCGCATTCCTGGTGCCAGAGCCAACGATGGCGCAGCGGCTTGTACGCGCCAAGGGCAAGATCCGCGACGCCAGGATCCCCTACCGGGTGCCGTCAGAGGCCGACCTGCCGGACCGACTCCAGTCCGTGCTGGCCGTCGTGTACCTGATCTTCAACGAGGGTTACGCGGCCAGCTCAGGCGACGACCTGATCCGGGCCGACTTGTGCGCCGAGGCCATTGGACTTGGCCGCCTGCTCGCTGCGCTGATGCCTGACGAGGCCGAGGTCGCCGGGCTGCTCGCGCTGATGCTGCTGACCGATGCCAGGAGGGCCGCGCGTACCAGCACCGACGGCGACGTTGTGCTGCTCGCCGACCAGGATCGCAGCCAGTGGGACCGCGCGCTGATCGAGCAGGGCCACGCTCTGGTCCGCAAGTGTCTGCGGCGCAACCAGCCTGGCCCTTACCAGATTCAGGCCGCGATCAACGCGGTGCACACGGACGCCACGACCGCGGCGGCGACCGACTGGCGGCAGATCCTGGCGCTGTATGACCGGCTGCTCACGCTCGCACCGAGCCCGGTGGTAGGCCTGAACCGCGCCGTTGCGGTCGCCGAAGTCGACGGTCCCGCGGCGGCCCTGGCGATCATCGACGACATCAACCTGGACGGCTACTACGTGTTCCACTCGATCAGGGCGGATTTGCTCGCGCGGCTAGGTCGGACTACAGAGGCGGCCGACGCCTACTCGGCGGCCATCGCCACGGCCGGCAACGCGGCGGAGCAACGGTTCCTGCGCGCGCGACGCGCGGGCCTTAATCCTGGGGCTGTCCACTGAGCCGGGCCTGCATCCGCCGCATGCCGCGAAGCCAGCGTTCCCGGTCGTCGGCCCGCCTGCGCTCATAGGTCGCCACGTCGGGGTGGGGCAGGATCAGGAACTGCTCGGTGCCGACCGCGTCCAGAACGGCGTTCGCCACCTGTTCCGACGTCAGTACGCCGTCGACAGCGGCCTGTGCCGAGCCGCCCGACCACCCGTCAGCATCCGGCAGTTCCTCGGCGCCCAGCTCGCGCCGGCTGGTGTTGAGCAGGTTGCTCGTGAACGCCTGCGGACATAGGCACGACACGACGACGCCCTGGTCGCCGTAGGTAATAGACAGCCACTCGGCGAACGCGACGGCCGCGTGCTTGGTGACCGCGTACGGCGCCGACCCAAGCTGAGTGAGCAGTCCGGCAGCAGACGCCGTGATCTCCAGGTAGCCCTCTCCCCTGGCCAGCATGCCCGGCAGCACGGCGCGGGCCACGTAGATGTGGCTCTGCACGTTGATCGCCCAGATCCGCGCCCAGGCCTCGTCGGACGCCTCCGGACCCCCGGCCACGATGATCCCGGCGTTGGAGAAGAACAGGCTGACCGGGCCGAGAGACTCGGCGCTGGCGACGAGGGCCTGAACGTCGGCCTCCTTGGCGACGTCGGCGCGCACCGCGATGGCGCGGTGCCCTCCCGATCCGGTGTGGCCAGCCTCGATCTCGGCCGCTACCTTGGCCGCGCCCTCGGCGTCGATGTCGCAGACCACCACGCCGGCCGCGCCGCGGTCGGCGAGCTCGTGACAGAGCGCCCGGCCGACCCCGCTAGCCCCGCCGGTTACCACAGCGACCTTGCCGGTGATGTCCATGTGCTCAGCCTCGCACAGTCGCGCGGACTGCCGAGTCGGCCCAGGCAGCGAGCTCCGGGTCGGACTCGATCAGGCTCGCGAACTTCTTGCGTGCCTCGTCGCGCTTGGCCGGGATGTACTCGGTCGGCCACAAGCCAGGGTGCGGCTCGTAGCCTTTGAGTACATTGCGGGCCACCGTCACCTTGTGCACCTCGTCGACGCCGTCCGCGATGGCCATAGTCGGCGCGCCGGCGTACATGGCCTGGAGCGGCGTCAGATTCGTGGTGCCGAGCGAGCCCATGATGTGCAGGGCCCGGTAACTAACCTCCCGCAGCACCTTACCCATGGTGTACTTGCAGGCCGCGATCTGAGTCCGGGCTGCCTGGGTGCTGGAGTTGTCGATCGTCCACGCGGTCCACAGCACGAGCAGTCGCAGCATGTTGATCTCGGCGTACGAGTCGGCGATCGCTTCCTGGACCATCTGGTGCTCGGCGATAGTCTTGCCGTGCGATTCCCGGCTCAGCGCGCGCTCGCACATCATGTCGAACGCGAGCCGCACCTGCGCCACTGTCCGCATGGCGTGATGGATCCGGCCGCCGCCCAGGCGGCGCTGGGCCAGCACCTTCGCACCGTCCTCCGGCCCGAGCAGATTGCCGAGCGGCACCCGGACGTGGTCGTAGCGGATGTGGTTGTGCAGTGCCGGGTACTCCATGATCTGCACGCCCGGTGTCTCACGTGGCACCACAAACATCCCGTTCGTGCACATCACGAAGATGATGTCAGCGCGGGCGCCAGCGCTGGTGAACCACTTCTCGCCGGTGATGACCCACTCATCGCCGTCCCGGTCGGCCCTGGTCCTGAACAGGTTCGGGTCCGATCCGCCCTGCGGTTCAGTCATCGAGTATGCGGAGAAGATCTCCTGGTTCATCAGCGGGTACAGCCACTTCTGCTTCTGCTCGTCCGTGCCGTACGCCGCCAGCATCTCCATGTTGCCGGTATCTGGCGCCGCCGTGCCGAACACGACGGGCGCGGACCGGTACCGGCCCAGGATCTCGTTCAGCAGCGCCAGCTTTAGCTGCCCGAACCCGGGCCCGCCCAGGTCCTTATCCAGGAACAGCGCCCACAGGCCTCGGTCTTTCACTTGCTGCTTCAGCGGGTCGGCGAGAGCCTTGGCCTTCGGATTACGCGAGTAGGCCGCGCCAGGGAAGACGAGGTCCAGCGGCTCGATCTCGTTCTTGCAGAAGTCGGCGACCCAGTCCAGCTGCTCCTGGAACTCAGGCTCGGTCGAGAAATCCCACGCCACGGCGGCCTCCAAATCGTAGAACCCGATTCTAAAAGGCCACCCGGCCGACAAGCCAGGGGCTAACCGGCCCTACCGCCAGCCGTGCCACCGCCCGTGGCCCTGGACCTCGGCCTTCAGGCGCGCAACATAGGCGTCGGCCGTGCTGGGCACCGAGCTGGCGTCGGCCCCGTTCCCGGTCTGGTGGTTGTTCTGGGTTTGCTTCTGGGCTTGCTGGCTGCTCTGGGGCCGCTGGCCGCTCCGCATCTCATCGCGCAGCGTCTTAGCCCAGAAGTAGATCCCGAAGATCGTGAACAGCGGCCACTCGAACGTGTAGGCCCAGCTCAGCTCGTTCCCGGACAAGGCACGATGGAGCTGCCAGTCGCCGAGCCACAGCATCCCCCAGGTCGCGACCACGGCGAAGGCATGCCACGCCAGCCAGCGCGGCCGCAGCACGACCCGCCAGCGCGAGCCGGGCCTGTCGGCCGTCACCGCCATGCCTAGCCCCGCCAGGGCAGCAGCGCGGTCACGGCGATCGCGGCGAACAGCAGCGTGAGGTAGGCGATCGACAGGTGGAACAGCCGCATCGGGGCGGCCGCTTCACCCGCCTCCACACGGGAACGGAGCCGATGGGCCTCGACCAGGAACCAGCCGCCGAGTCCTGTGGCGCAGGCGGCATAGATCCAGCCTGCATACGGGGCGAGCGCCAGCGTGGCGCCGACCATCAGGTAGGAGTAGACGAGGATCTTGCGGGCCACCGTGGCCGCAGGGGCAACGACCGGCAGCATCGGCACGCCAGCGGAGGCGTAGTCATCCTTGAACTTCATGGCCAGCGCCCAGAAGTGCGGGGGCGTCCACAAGAAGATGACCGCGAACAGGGCGATCGCAGGCCACGCGACGGTCCCGGTGACCGCGGCCCAGCCCACGAGGACCGGGAAGCAGCCCGCGGCGCCGCCGATCACGATGTTCGAGGCCGTCCGGCGCTTCAGGCCGATGGTGTAGACGAAGACGTAGAACAAGATCGCGCCATCGGCCAGCGCGGCCGACAGCCAGTTGGCCAGCAGGCCGAGCAGCAGCGTCGAAGCCGCGCCGAGCAGGATGCCCGATACCAGGGCCTCCCCCGGCTTGACCGCGGCCTTCGTTCCCTTGGCCACAAGGGGGCGGTGCGAGGTCCGGCGCATGACCGCGTCAATGTCACGGTCGATATAGCAGTTCAGGGTGTTGGCGCTGCCGGCCGCGAGCGCTCCGCCCAGCAGCGTCACGCCGATCAGGCCCAGGCTTGGCAGACCGCGGGCGGCGAGGAACATCGTGGGCAGAGTCGTGACCAGGAGCAGTTCGATGATGCGCGGCTTGGTCAGCAGGAACAGCGCCCGCGCCACCACGGCGACGGACCGGTGCCCCGTGGTGGTGGCAACGGTGCCAACGGCGCCATTACCAGCACCGTCTGCTGCCGGGCCCGCCGGGACACTAATCGCCTGCGTCACTCGCTGGCCTCCGTGCTGTCCTCATCCGTGCTGCCGTCATGCGTACTGCCGTCATGCGTGCTGTCGTCAGGCTCGTGCGCCGTCGACTGCGTTCCGGCCGTGTCCTCGGGGTTCACGCTGCCGGACAGCGTCGCGCCGCCAGGCTCCTTTGCAGGCTCGCTGGCGACAGCCTGGACACCTTCAGGCTCGGCCGCCGACGCGGTGGTACCGCCACCCGGAGCCGTGCTGAGGCCGCCGGCCACCGCCGCCGCCCGCGCGGACTGAGCGTCGGGCGCCCGCGAACCCGCTGAGGCCGCCTGAATCGGGCGAGCCGGAACGCGCCGATGCGGCCTGCTGAACAGCGCGTACAGGATCAGCGCTATGACGATGAACAGGAGCATCGGGAACGCGAACGTCCAGTTATACCCATGCGGCGTGTTGTCCGGGCTAACCGCCGCGAGTATTAGTCCAGGCACTTCTGCCTCCTGCTACGAGTCATTCGCTAGTCACCTGTTCACCGGCCGGGACGGCCAGCCGTGCGGGCGCGGGGCTAGCAGCCGGTCCAGGCCCGCTGTCAGCTCCGCCGACTCCTCATTACTAAACCACTCCAGCAAGAGCGCCACTCCAGCGACGGCCATCGGTCCCAGCATGCCCATCCACAGCACAGCACCAGCAAGTTGCTGGTCGTAGAGAACACTCGTGAGGTGATGCGCTGAGTTGGCATAGACCGGATACTCCACGCCGTTGCCGAAAACGAGCACCATGCCGACTACAGTCGAGGCCAGTACCGTGCCCACCAGCAGCGTCACGCGGCGCATCGGCGATGTCCGCTGGCTGAGTGGCCGGGACGAGATCAGCTGAAGCCAGAACAACAACCCGGCAGCGATGTAGCTGACGTGCTCGGCCAGGGCAATGCCCGCGCTGCCATGGGCCGCGTCGAACAGGACAGGCAGCTGCCAGCCGAGCCAGACCACGTTCGCGGCGATGACCGCGAGCACGGGCTTTGACAGCAGCCATTCGACCCTGGCCGCTGGGATCCGGAAGGCTGCCCACGGGGCACCCAGCACGATCAGACCGGGACCGGTGACAGCCACCAGCAGTTCCTGGAGCGCGCGAACCCAGATCCAGACGCCGGACAGGTACCCGATCGGCGACACCAGGGCCGCCGCGACTACGGCTAGGCCCAGCTGGAACATCGCCGCTTCCTGCAGCAGCTGGCGCCGGGTGCCCGTCGTCGGCGCGGCAAGCGTCGCTCGCAGGCCGACAAGGTGCCACGCCGCGAGGATCACGTAGGCAATCAGCACCGGCCAGCTGGCCGACCAGTGCTGGAGAGCTACGTCCACGTGGTCCTCATCTCGTCCCGGCTGTTTGCGTTAGTGGACCAGGTAGAACAAAACCCAGAAGACGAACGCCACGACGGCCATGTAGTTCCAGGTCACGGTGAAAGAGCTCAGCGAGGCCTGGAACCGCTGGACAGCGAACGCCTCGGCGTAGGTCGGTGGCTGCTCGATGAAGGAGATCTCCGGGATTGCCCGGCACCGCACGATCAGGATCTCCAGCCACACCAGCACACAGAACGTAACCGTCACGAACACCGGGTAGAACGCGACGAAGACGCTCGCATACCCGCTGGCTCCCGGCCAGAAGGGCAGGGCAGCTAGCTGCCAGAGCTGGATCGAGATCGCGACGAGCCCGAGGATCAGCGCGACCACTGCGCCGGTCAGCCAGACTGACTTGGTTCCGGCTTTGATGCGCTGCAGCGCGAGTGTCTGGACGGCAGCGCTGACCACGATCAGCGCCATGACCACCACGCCGACCCATGACTGCGGGTGCGTCCCGGCCGTGTACCAGAGATGGTGACTGTTGATCGACTTCAGGTAGAAGAACGCGAACACGAACGCGCCGAAGCCGAAAGACATCCCGCCTACCGCCAGCCTGACGCCGGTCCAGGAGGCGTTCAGCGCGGACTCGTGGTAGAAGACCGCCTCCTCTTCGGCAGGCGACATCGCCTCCGGCGGCTGCGCCATTGTCTCGGCCATGCCTACGCCTCCGCTCGGGCTGTTGACTGGGCGATCGCCGCCGTGAGGACCCCCGGCGGCGGATTCAGGTCGGCAACCGGCGGCGCGTCCTTGACCCCGTATTCGTAGGGGCCGGAGAGGACGACCGGGATGCGCTCGAAGTTACCGGGCGGCGGCGGCGAGGGGACCTGCCATTCCAGGCCGCGCGAATTCCATGGGTTGCCCACCTCGCGCTCGCGCACGATCACGGTCGAGTAGACGAAGTTGATCACGAAGAGCAGGATCGACCCGCCGAGGAAGAACGACGAGATGGACACCCAGTCGTTCAGCGTCTGGAGGTTCTGTGCGTACTCGAACACACGCCTCGGCTGGCCGGCCGCGCCGACTGCGAATAGCGGGAGGAACGTCGAGTTGAAGGCGAGGAACATGATCCAGAACTGCCACTTGCCGAGCGTGGTGTTGAGCTTGACGCCCATCATCTTGGGGAGCCAGTAGTAGAGGCCGCCCATGAACGCGAAGATCAGCCCGCCCATGATCGTGTAGTGGAAGTGCGCCATCACGAAGAAGCTGCCGTGCAGGGTGGTGTCAGCCGGCACGTCCGATACGAAGACGCCGGTCACGCCGCCGATCAGGAAGTTGAAGAGCATCCCTAGCGCGAACAGCATCGGCACCGTATACCGAATCTTCGCTTTCCATAGCGTGCCGAGCGCCACCAGGAAGATGAACCCGGTCGGGATCGAGATGAGCTCGGTGGTCAGCATGAACAGCGGCCGCATGTCCGGGTTGATGCCGCTCATGAACAGATGGTGCTGCCAGACGAAGAAGCTCAGCAGCGAGACACCGATCATGCCAGCCGCGGCCACCTTGTAGGCGAACAGCGGCTTGCGGGTGAACACCGGGAGGATATCCAGCACTATCCCGAAGCCTGGTAGCGCCAGGATGTAGACCTCAGGATGCCCGAAGAACCAGAACAGGTTCTGGTACAGGTAGCTGCTCCCACCGAGCGAGTCCTCGAAGAGCGCCGTCTGTGCCGTCCGGTCCGACAGGAGCATGTACATGCCGCCGACCAGCACCGGCGCGGCCAGGACCATGAGGAATGAGGTCGACACTATGCCCCAGACGAACATCGGCAGCCTGCTCCAGCGCATGCCGGGGGCCCGGTAGCAGATGACCGTGACGATGATGTTGAAGCCCGCGAGGATCATCGACACGCCCATGAGACCGAACGCCATCGCGTAGGAGTCGGCGCCGACTGTGGACTGGATTGACAGCGGCGCGTACCCGGTCCAGCCGAACGGGAACCCGCCGAGCAGCAGGCCGGAGAGCAGGATCAGGAAGGCACATGGTGTCAGCCAGAATGACAGCGCCTCGACCCGCGGGAACGCTACTCGCTTGGAGCCGATCATGAGCGGTATCAAGTAGTTGCCGAACGGGCCGAGGATGACCGACGTCATCAGCATCATCATCATCGTGCCGTGCTCTCCGACGAGCTCCACGTAGACCTGCGATGTGAAGACGTGGTACGTCGGGGAGAGCAGCTCGGTCCTGATCGCCATCGCGAAGAGCCCGGCCGTGCAGAAGTAGATGATCATGCCGACCAGGTACTGGATGCCGACGACCTTGTGATCGAGCTCGTACCTGAAGTACTTCGCTAGCCCGCCCTGGGTCTCGGTCTCCTGAGCGTTCGCGAGGCTGACCGGACGCCCGATCATCTGCCGGAACACGTCGTTAAATACGCCGAGCCCGGCTAGCCAGCCAATGATCGCCAGCACATATCCGAGGACGATGGGCCAGTCGCTACTGTCGGACAGCGCGATGTTCGGGTACTGGGCGTTGCCGGCGCCGGCCAGGAAATTGCCTAGCAGGTGGCCGAGCAGGTAGCCGATCGCAGCCCCGACAACGGCAGTGTGGATCGCGGGCCGCTGCCACCAGGGCCGCGACGTACGCGCCGCGCTGGGCCCGCGGCCTCCGGAGCCCTGCGCTCGCTCCGGCTGAGTCTCGATGGCCATCAGGTCACCTCTTCGTAGCTGCGTCGGCTTCGAACGTCGTTAGGCAGTCACGGCTGCACCGGGTCATTGGGCGGGTAGTAGTAACCGTTGGCGCCGGCGATGCCCGCCTTGGCCATGGCCTTGTTGATCTGCGGGACCACCGTCGGGTCATACACGAGTGCGTACGGCGGCAGGATCGCTGTGACATCGGCAAGCTGGTGCTCCGTCTTGGCCGCCCAGGCTTGGAACGCCGCCATCGTGACGACGCGGCCGTAGTTGAACATGGCGCCGTGCCACAACCCGCATAGCTCGGCGCACCGCACGACGATCGTGCCGAGCTGCTTTGGGGTCGTGAACGCGATGTTGTTGACACCAGGGTTGGCGTCGGCCTTAACGCCAAGCTGGTAGGCCCAGAAACTGTGGATCACGTCGATCGACGTCACGTTGAACTGCACCGGCTGGTTGACCGGCATGTACAGGGCGGTGGTCTCGAAGCCACCGAACTGCGGGTAGCGGTAGGTGAACCGCCACTGCTGGGCGATCACCTGGATCTGGAGCGGCGTGCCGTTCGGCCGCCAGATCGCGCTCGGGCCCTCGCCTGCGCCCGCCCCGGCGAAGCCAGGAGACGCAAGCTCGAAGGTCCCGAACCCGGCGAGGAACAGCACGATAACGGCGCTTACGGTGATCCAGGTGGCCTGGATACCGGTGTGGCCGTGAATCGGCGGCCCGTCGTCCTCGTCGCCCTCGCGGTGCCGCCAGACGATCAGGGCGTAGCCGGCGAACACGAGCACGAACGCCATGACCGGTGCGGCGAGGACGGCGAGAACCGTCATGGTCCACTGCTGACTGTGAGCCGTATCGGACATGTTGCCGGGCGGCAGGTGCGGACTCCAGACGATCCAGATGACGAGCACCGCCGCGACCGCGATCGGTAGCCAGATCAGGAAGATCCGCAGGCCGTGGTTGGGGCCCTTGGGCGCCGAGGGCTGCCCGGCCTCGGTCTCTGGCGCGGCCATCAGGACACCACCTCCATGTTGCCGGTCATGAAACCGAAGGTCTGCATGGGACCGCCGAAGCCGTCGATGAAGCCGCCCCCGCACGGGATCCGGCATTGCCAGAAGTAAGTGCCGGCGGTGCGCGGCGTCATGAAGCTGAACGTCATCGTCTGGTGCGGGTTATTGGGGGTGCACGGCGACGTGCCGCACAGGTTCGCAGTCAGCCCCGGCGAGCCCATCGGCACGTTCAGGCCGATGGTCGGGATCGAGAACGTGTGCCCGACGTTGCAACCCGACCAGGAGTTGAGCACGGTGAACTGCTTGCCGTTCTCGTACGCCACTTGGCCAGTCGTTCCCGTCACCAAACCCCAGTACTGATTGCGCAGTGGCGTGCAGCCGTCGTAGCCGAGGATCGTCATGTCGATCTTGCTACCGGCGGGCACCTTGAAGATGGTGGTGTGCACCCATTGGTGAGTGCTGGGGTCCTGGATGAAGTAGGACACCCAGTCCGGATGGCTGCTGACCGTGTTCTGCGGGTCTTCTTGCATCACGACGTTAACGGTCGCGCCGGTGTCGGCCGTGACGCCGGCCGAGTAGTCCACCGTCGGTGGAGGGCTCAGGAAGTAATGAACTACTAGGAAGGCCACGCCCGCTGCGACGACAAGGAACGCCACCAGCAGGGTAACGATACGGGCCGGCAAAGACACCGGCCATCACCTCGCTTCTTCGCCTTCGGCAGTAGCGCCGAGTTGCCGGCATGGCAGAGCGTTCCGTCCTACCCTTGCCTCGGATGAACGAGACTGATCTTGCGATCACGGGGTGCTAGAGAGCAAGGTTGGCAGCACTGAATGACGAAACTGTCATTGATCAAGGGGTCAACCAGGGGGCGTCCGGCCGTTGTGGTTAGCGGTTGGCAGTTATGGCGCTCTGTGGCCGTAATACAACAGTTTCATTCTGGTAGAGCGACTTGACCGGGACCGCCCTCATGGAGTAGATCCTCTACTGTTGACCTGGACTGTCTTGATGAGCACAGGCGGCTTGGCGAATTCCCATAAGGCAGTATCGGGGTCGGCGCTACCGTAACTGCAATCGATTGGGGTGGTAGCGGCTTATGACCAGCATCCAGGCCCAGGGACGATCGGCGCGTTCCCGCATCCTGGTTGTCGACGACGAGCCGCATATCCGCGCCATGGTCATCCGTGCACTCGAGAGCGCCGGCCACGCCATCGACTCCGCCGCCGACGGCAACGCGGGCCTGGCGCTCGCGCTGGCGGGCGACTACCAGCTGGTCATACTCGACCTCGTCATGCCGAACGCCGACGGCCGCGACATCATCGGCCGCCTGCGGCGGGAGCGTCCTGACGAGCAGGTGCTGGTGCTGTCATGCCTGTCGGACATCACGACCAAGGTCGCCGTTCTGGACATGGGCGCGCATGACTATCTCACGAAGCCATTCTCGATTGACGAGCTGCTGGCGAGGGTGCGCGTACAGCTTCGCGGCGAGCAGCCGGGCGGTGAGCACCAGCCAGGTAAGCACCAGCCCGGCGATCTCGTCCGAGCCGGGCACCTGGTGTTGGACCTCGGCCGGATGCAGGCCGATATGGGCGTCGGACCGGTGCCGCTGACCCGCCTCGAGGTCATGCTGCTCCGCGAGCTGATGGAGCACGCAGGCGAGTCCGTGCCGAAGGACACGCTGCTAGCCTCCGTGTGGGGCCTAGACTTCAACCCCGGTTCGAATGTCGTCGACGTCTGCGTGCGCAGGCTTCGGTCCAAGCTTGGCTTCGACCTCATCGAGACGGTGCGTGGTGCAGGATATCGACTCGCTTCCTGACGCGGCCATGGCCGAGCCGCCAGCCGCGGGCGTGCTGCGGTGGGCGGCACAACGCTGGCACACGCCGCGGTGGCCTGGGCCGGGGATCGTCTTTCCCGACGCTGAGCAGCTCCGAGCCTGGACCGGCTGGATCGACCTGGCGTGGGTGGTGCTATGGCTGCTCGGCCTGGCGGGCATCCTGATTTTCGACCGATGGGAGGCAATCCCCTTCCACCTGATCTGGATTACCTTCGCGCTGCTGTACAGCTTCCGAGTGCGCACCACGGGCGCCACGATGTGGGTACTGGCCGCCATGGTCGTGACTACCTTCGCTGCCATCAGCACGGACGTCCTGCGCGGCGCACAGCCGGCCGACGAGCTGACCGAGGTCCCGCTCATGGCTGCGATGTTCTGGGTCATGATGTGGCACGGCCGCCGGCGCCAGGTCGCCAACGAAAAGAGCGTGCGCGCGAGCGAAGAGAACGAGCGGCTGCTCGTCATGCAGCAGCGATTCCTCCAGGACGCCTCGCATCAGCTCAGGACGCCCATCACGATCGCGCTCGGGCATTCCGAGCTGCTGGCCCGGCACCTGGTCGATAACCAGGACAAGCGGGATATCAACGTGGTGGTGGGTGAGCTCAACCGCCTGCGGCTGCTAAGCGAGCGGCTGCTGCTGATCGCCGCCTCGGCCAATCCGGAGTTCCTCCAGCCCGAGCCAGTCGACCTCACCGAGTTCGCCGCCGACGTGCTATGGCGATGGCGCCCGACGGCCCGCAGGCACTGGCAGCTCCGCCGCCTCGACGAGGCGACCGTGTCCGCGGATCGCGAGCGCCTCGGGCTTGCCGTCGACGCACTGCTGGAAAACGCAGTCCAGCACACTCGCCAGGGTGACACCATCAGGCTGTCGGTCGTCGGGCGGCCAGACGGGGCCAGGCTGGTGGTTGAAGACACCGGAAGCGGTATCGGTCCGGCCGAGCTGACGCACATCTTCGAGCGGTTCGCGACGGGCTCACAGGCCGCCGGACGCCGTGGTACCGGGCTCGGCTTGGCGCTCGTCCGTGCCGTAGCCGAGGGACACGGCGGTGAGATCGCCGCGTACAGTGCCCTGGGCCAGGGCAGCCGGTTCGAGCTGACGCTGCCACTGCTGACGGCCCCGACGAGGACCAGCATGCCGCAAACCGACTCGTGCGGGAGCAGCCGATGATCATTCAAGAGCGCGACCCGACGCCGTCGCCCGACCCGCGCCGCTGGGGCGGCAAGCTCGGCAGACTCGCCAGGCCGCGTCAGCTCAGCCGGGTCGGCAAGGTCTCCTACTGGGGCGCCATCGTCGCCCTGCTCGTGGCGGCCGCGTTCGTCGTGACCGCAGCGGCCGCCCCCGCCAAGAAGGCTGCGTCCACGCCACAGCCCGCCAGGACCTTCTCACTCCCCGAGCTTGGGCACGCGTCCGCCATGGTGTCCCTGGCCTCGTATGCTGGCCGACCGGTGATCGTCAACTTCTTCGCCTCGTGGTGCGGGCCATGCCAGCGGGAGACCCCGATGCTTGCCCGCTTCTACGCAAGCGAGCACGGGCGGGTCATCGTCGTTGGCATCGACGCTAACGACCTGTCGGCGGCGGCGCTGCGGTTCGTGGCCAAGGCGGGCGTACGGTATCCGGTTGGGTTCGACCGGTTCCCGTCGCCGGTCACAACGTCCTATGGCGTCTACGCGCTTCCCCAGACTTTCTTCCTCAACGCCAAGCACCAGATCGTCGCCAAGGTCATGGGTGCGGTCACCCTGAAGGCACTCGTCAGTGACACTGCCCTGATGAACCAGGATCGAGGCTGATCGACAGGTGTCGTCACTCACCCGCCGGGAGCCACCGCGCGTCCGAGCAACCGGCTGGCCCGTGCGCCGCACTCCGCGCTGGGTCTTCCTCGCCGGGGCCGGGTTCCTGATCATCGCCGTTGCGGTCGCCCTCGTACACAAGCCGTCACAGGCGGAGCGCGGCAGCGACATGCGCGGTCTGCTCCAGGAGGTCAGCACCGACATCGCATCGTGCGCCGGCGGCGTCGGCGAGACGCTCACGGCGCTGCGCGAGGTGCAAGCCGAGCACCCCCGCAGCAGCAGCGACGTCAACGACGCGATCATCATCGCGCAGCAAGGCGCGGCCAACTGCTCCCCCGCGAACAACGAGCTGATCGACGACCTTGAGAACTACCAGGTACCGGAGTCGCTCGACAGCTTCGGCCTGAAGTCGGCGGTGACGAACCTCGTCGCGTGGGCCGCGCCTAACGCCGAGCAGGTGGAGACGGACATAGCGAACGTGCTGGCCGCGACGACTCCGCAGGCAAAAGCGGCGGCTCAGGCGGGGCTGAGCAGCGCGCTGGCGACCCTCGACGCCGAGCGGAGCAAGGTCGACGGCCCAATGAATACGGCCATCCACGCCCTCGCCATGCGCGCATCCCCGCCCAGGCTGCCGGGCTAATCGGAGGACGAGGACACCGTGAGCTACCTAGTCCAGCACTGGTCGTTCGATCCTTTCCTGATCATCGCGATCGTGCTCGTCATCTGGCACGAGGTCGGGCTCGCCCGGCTGGCCCGCCGGTCACCCGCCGAGGACACCAGGGAGCGCAGGCTACGGTCCATCTGGTTCTACTGCGGTCTCGCGGTGCTGCTGATCGCGGTCCAGTCGCCGATCAACTACTGGGCTTACGACTATTTCTTCGTGCACATGATCCAGCACCTGCTGCTCATGTTCGCCGCGCCGACGCTGATCGTGGCCGGCGCGCCCTGGCAGCCGCTGCTGGACGCGCTGCCTGGCAGGTCGGGAAAGACCGCCACGCGCGAAGTCACGACCGCCGGCTGGACCTGGCCACTGCGCGCCGTCGGTGGCTTCCTGCTCCGGCCCTGGGCAAGCGTGGCGGTCTTCAACATCGTCATGGTTGTCTGGCATCTACCCGGTCCGTTTGACCTCGCGGAGCGCAATTCGGTCGTTCATATCTGGCTGATGAATGCGAGCTTCTTCATCTCGGGCGTGCTCTTCTGGCTTCAGTTCATCGGGTCGGCGCCGTTCCGGATCAAAATGTCGACAGTTGCACAGGCGTCGGCGCTGCTCGCTACCAACGGCGTGATGTGGGTCCTCGCCATGGCGATGAGTTTCCTGAGCAGCACGTCGTGGTACTCGGTGTACAACCACGTGCCCGGCGTGACGCTCCCGGCGTTCGCCGACCAGCAGATTGGCGCTGGGATCCTGTGGATCTGCGGAGACTTCTGGGCAATACCCACCATGATCTTCGTGATCCGCAAACTAATGGCCGAGGACGGCAGCATGAGCGCCGCCGTCGACCGCATACTCGGGCGCGGCTCGTCGCGGTTCAACTGGGCCAACCGCGGCTAGCACACTGCGCGCTCCGGGCTGACTTCCGGGCTGCCGCTGGAGGATCAACACTGCTCCGGCACGCCGCCGAATGCACGAAAATCGTTTCCAGGTGCATGCGGCATGAGGCTGAGTTCTCCCCTAAAGGACGGCCTCGCACCGCCAGCACCGCCCCGCCGGAGGGGCGTTAAATAGCCGTGCCGGGCTGCGACAAGGACTGCTGATCACGTCCGCTACGTTGCCGTGCGGTCCCGTGGCTGTGTAGATTTCCCGGTGCGGCGGCGTCCCGCCGTATCACGCGGCCTAACATGTGACCGGTGATCCCGTGGCCTGGTGCGCTGGCCGGGTGGTCCGGGGCGGAAGGCAGGGCTGAATGTCACCGGCTGCAGTCACCGGCACGGCGTCGACGGCTGGGTTGCGGGAAGTCGAGCTGACGATCCGGGGAATGACGTGCGCGGCATGCGCGGCCAGGGTGGAAAAAAAGCTCGCGGCGATCAGCAATGTCGCGGCGTCCGTGAATTTCGTCACCGAGAAGGCCTCGGTTATGGCGCCGCCGTCAGTTCCGGTGGCACAGCTCATCGGTGCTGTGGCGGACGCGGGCTATGGCGCTGAACTGGCGGGGGTCGACTCGGCTGATGGCCCGGCGGGCACCGGCCGGGCCGGGCCTGACGCCGTCAGGGTCCGGTACCTGCGGCGCAGGCTGATCGTGGCGCTGGCGTTCTTCGTGCCGCTGAGCGACCTGTCGGTGCAGTTGTCGCTGTTCCCCGCGTTCCGGTTCCCCGGCTGGCAATGGGTCCTGATCGCGCTGGCCGTGCCGGTGGCCGGGTGGGCGGCCTGGCCGTTCCATTCCGCGGCGCTGAAGCAGGCCCGGCACGGCGCGGCGTCGATGGACACGCTCGTATCGCTGGGCATTGTCGCGGCATGCGGCTGGTCCGTGTACGCGATGTTCGTGCTGGACGGCGGGCAGCCCAGCGCGAGCGCGCTGCAGCTGCTGATTCATGCCTCCGGCGGCGGGATCTACCTGGAAGTCGCCGCATCGGTGACCACCTTCCTGCTGGCCGGCCGGTGGTATGAAGCCCGCGCCCGCCGCGATGCCGGGGAGGCGATGCGCGAGCTGGCCGCATCCGGGGCGAAAGAGGCCTGCGTGCTGGCAGCAGACGGGACCGAGCAGCGGATACCGGTCGCGCGGCTGCGGCCGGGCGACCGGTTCGTGGCCCGGCCGGGGGAGGCGATCGCTGCTGACGGTGTGGTGGAGTTCGGCGAGTCGGCGGTCGACGCCAGCATGATGACCGGAGAGTCGGTGCCTGCCGAAGCCGCCGTGGGAGTGGCGGTTACGGCAGGCACAGTGGTGGTCAGTGGCCGCCTCGTTGTCCGCGCCGTCAGGACCGGCGATGACACGCAGCTCGCGCACCTAGTCGCGCTGGTGGAGCACGCGCAGGCGGACAAGTCAGCCGCGCAGCGGCTGGCCGACCGTATTTGCGGCGTGTTCGTCCCGGTGGTGCTAGCGGCCGCGGTGCTGACCCTGGCCGGCTGGCTCCTAGCGGGCGCCAGCGCTGAGCGCGGGTTCAGCGCTGCTCTGGCCGTGCTCATCATCGCCTGTCCGTGCGCGCTGGGGCTGGCCACGCCGGCCGCCCTGGTGGTGGCGTGCGGGCGGGGTGCGCAGCTGGGCATCTTCATCAAGGGCTATCAGGCCCTGGAGGCGTCCCGCAGCGTGGACACCGTGCTATTGGACAAGACCGGGACCATCACCACCGGCGTGATGGCGGTGACCGGCGTGCGGCACGCGCAAGGAACCAGCCCAGAGGAGCTGCTGCGCCTGCTGGGAGCGGTGGAGGCGGCCTCGGGGCACCCGATCGCCGTGACGGTCAGCTCGTTCGCCCGCACAGGGCTGGGGCAGCTGCCCCAGGCTGCTAGTTTCGCTGCACTCGCCGGGCCTGGGCGTCAGCGGCGTCGTGGACGGCACCGAGGTTATTGCCGGCCGGGGAAAGCTCTTCCGCGATCGCGGGCTTTGTGTTCCCGAGGACCTGGCGAGCCAGTGCCTCCGGTGGGAGGACGCCGGCCAAACCGTGGTGCTGGCCGGCTGGGACGGACAGGCCCGCGGGGCGGTCGCGGTCGCCGACACTATCAAGCCGTCGGCTGCCGCGGCGGTTGCCGAGCTGCGCCTGCTGGGCCTGCGCACGGTGTTGCTGACCGGCGACAGCGACCCGGTAGCAAGGGGGATCGCGGCCGAGGCGGGCGTCGATGAGGTGATCGCCGGTGCCTTGCCCAGCGACAAGGCAACCGTGGTGGCCGACTTGCAGGCCCAGGGCCGGCGCGTCGCGATGGCCGGGGACGGCATTAACGACGGGCCTGCGCTGGCCGCCGCCGACCTGGGCCTGGCGCTCGGGTCGGGCACGGACGTGGCTATCAGCGCCGCGGACCTGATCCTGCTGCGAGACGACCTGACTGTTGTGCCGGAGGCGATCAGCCTGGCCCGGGCCACGCTGGCAGTGATCCGGCGCAACTTGGCCTGGGCGTTCGGTTACAACATCGCCGCGATCCCGCTGGCGGCGGCAGGGTTCCTCAACCCGCTGATCGCCGGGGCCGCGATGGCAGCGTCGTCAGCGTTCGTGGTGGCCAGCAGCGTGCGGCTGCGGCGCTTCGGCGACAGCAGCCCGTCCGGCCTGCGGGAGCCGGGCGGGAACCGGAATTACCCCGCGCATACCCGGCCAGATGAACGACAAGAGGAGGCCGTGTCATGCCCGGCATGAACTCCGGCCTGAACGACAACGACCCGATTCTAGTCGCCGCGTTCAAGGCCGCGCTGCTGCATCAGGGACTGATCTGCGCTGCTGATCTCTGCCTCGGCCTGGCCTGGCTGAGCCTGCGGGCGTTCCTGCCGGCGGCAGCGGGAGGTCCGGCCGTGGTGGCCGCGCCGGCTGAGCCCGCCTGGCGGCGCATGCTGCGAATCGGCTTTGGCATCCTGTGGATCTTCGACGGCATTTTGCAGGCGCAGCCGAAAATGCCTGCGGGTCTCCCGGCGCAGGTGATCGAGCCGACAGCCGCCACCTCGCCAGCACTGGGTCCAGCACCTCGTCAACTGGGCCGGGACTGCCTGGTCGTTCCATCCCATCCAGGCGGACGCAGCATCCGTGTGGATCCAGGTCGGCATCGGCATATGGCTGATCGCCGCCCCGTCAGGCTGGTTCCAGAGTGGCGGGGCTGGTCAGTGTCGGCTGGGGGTTGATCGTCTGGGCTTTCGGCGAAGCGTTCGGCGGGATCTTCGCCCCCGGCCTGTCCTTCCTGTTCGGCGCCCCGGGCGCGGTGATCTTCTATGCGTCGCCGGCCCGCTGATCGCGCTGCCCATGCGGTACTGGCAATCCGGCGCCTCGGCCAGCAGGTCCTCGGGGGCCTGGGCCTGTTGCTTGCCGCCATGGCGGTGCTGCAGGCATGGCCAGGCCGCGGATTCTGGCAGGGCCAGCGCACGGCCGCCCCGGCGCGCTGGCGACGATGGTGATCGATGTCACGCACGCCGCAGCCACATGCCCTGGCCGCGCTCGTCGGCCTTCGCTTCTTTCGACGCGGCACACGGATTCGCCGTCAACCTGTTCGCCGTCATCGCGCTGGCGGTCGCGCGTGGCCTTCCTCAGCGGACGCCACCGCTGATCCGGCCCGTGCTCATCGGCTTCACCGTATGCCTCGCGGACTGGGTACTGGTCGAAGACTTCGGATTCCTCGGCGGCCTCGGCACTGACCCCAACAGCATGATCCCATTCATCCTGCTCGCGGTGGGCGGCTATCTGACGCTGGCCCCAGTCCCAGCGGCGGCCGCCGCACCGGGAGCGAGGCAGCCCGCATAGCGCCAGCGGCGGCGGGCTGGCGTGACCGGATTCGGGTCGCAGCTGCGCCCCGGTCGCTAGCATCGGCCAGAATCAGCACTGTCGCCGCTGTCGGCTGCATCCGCGTCGTCATCCTCGGCGCGGCCCGATGGCCATCGCGCAGGCCAACTCTATCGCCGACACCATCCTGGCGCAGGCAATCGACGGCAACAACGCCCCCCTCAACTTCGCGGCACCGCCCTTCAGGCTCTCCGATCAGGACGGCCACCCCGTCACGCTGGCGAGCCTGCGGGGCAAGGTGGTATTGCTGACGTTCCTGGACCCCGTCTGCACTTCCGACTGCCCGCTGATTGCGCAGGAGTTCAGCGAAGCCGGCCAGCTGCTCGGAGTCACTCGACCGGCACGTCGAGATGGTCGCCATCGTCGCCAATCCGGTCAACCACTCGGTCGCTTACACGCGGGCATTCGACGGGCAGGAAGGCCTCGAAGGCGTGCCGAACTGGCTATACCTGACCGGCAGCCTCACCCAGCTTCAGCACGCCTGGCGCGATTACGGGATCGCTGCGCAGATCCAGCCGGCCGGGGCGATGATCGGGCATAACGAGTTCGCCTTCGTGATCGACAGCAGCGGCCGCACCAGGCTCGAGCTGAATTTCGGTCCTGGCCCCGGCACCACAGCCACCAAGTCCTCATTCGCCGCCGAGCTAACCGGCGCGGCCCATCAGCTAATGGCACAGCATGATAGAGCGGCCAGCCGCGCCACTGTCGCGGCAGCGGTAGGGGCAGCCGTAGTGCTGGCGGCGGGCTGCGGCACCACGCCCGCCAGGACACGGTCCAGTCGCGTCGCCGTCGCTGGCCGCGTCCCCACTCGACACGTCCCTGTCGACAGCTGGGGGCACCTGGGCCCCGTGGTGATGGGCGGACCAGACGCCTCGCTCAACAACTTCTGGGAACTGTTCGTCCGCCCCGCCGCGAGAGCGCCTGGAAGCTGGCCACCCCGGCTGGCATTGCCGGCAACGGCGGCCTGGTCATCGCCGTCGACTCGGCCAGAGATGACCACGGCCTTCCGGCCCAGCCAGAAGCTCACGTACTCGCCGCTGGCGCAGACCGGCGACGGCGGGCAGTGGTCATCGCCCAGCCCGCTGGACTCCTCGCTGGCCAGCATCCCGGACGCGCTGGCCATTCAGCCCGCAGACGGCGGGCTGCTCGCTCTCCTGAGTGACGGCACCACCGAAGCGGCCACTTCGGCTCGGCACCTGGGCAAGACCCTCGTCACCGAGCGATCGCTGGCCGACACGCCGGCTGGCCGGCATGCGGCGTGCAGGCCCTCACCGCGGCGTCATAGACCCCGGGTGTGCCGCTTCTGGCCGGAACGTGCTCCAACCCGGGCGTCGCGGGCATCTTCGCCGGCACCGGCGGGCCTGGCAGCCGACCGGCCCCGCCATGCCCGCGGCCCTCGCGGACAGCGCATCACAGTACTGCGCCTCACCGTGACCGCGAACCAGGTCGTTGCCCTGCTAGAACCGGGCTCCGGACACCCTGCCGGTGCTCGCCGCCCGGTCCGTCGACCAAGGCCGCCGCCGGACCCTGTCGCCGGCCCTCCCGCTCGGCGGCGTGGCGGTGACGGCAGCGTCGTTCGGGCCAGCAGCAACTGCCGCGGTCATCATGCCAGGCGGCCGAGCCGACGTGATCACCAGCAGCAGCGCCTGGCACGCACTGCCCGCCGTGCCAGCCGGCACCGCGACGCTGGCACCGGGACCGGGCGGCGAGATCGATGCACTGGCCGTCCACGGTGCCGCGCTCACCATCTGGCGCCTGGCGGCGGGCGGCACTTCCTGGACGAAGGCTCAGATGATCAGCGTGCCCATCCAGTACGGATCCTCAAGCTGAGCCCGGTACCATGCCGGAATGGTCGATACTGTCATTGCCGTCACGGGTATGAGCTGCGAGCACTGCGCAAATGCGGTGCGCACTGAGATGGCCGCCATCGGCGGCGTCACCCAGGTCGAAGTAGACGTGACCTCCGGAGAGGTCACGATCACCGCCGACCCGGTTCCCGACGTCGCCGTGCTGAGGGCTGCAGTCGAGGCGGCGGGCTACGCAATGGCCGGATAGCCGGAGTTCAAGGACCCGCGCCGACGGTCCGGAGGTCTCCGCAGGCGCGTCGCCCATCGGCCGCGCACAGATGCACCGCCGGCGTGGTACTGACCGCCCGCGACCGACCCGCACCATGGCCTGGCCCCAAGCTCCGCAGCCTCGTGTCAAGCGCAGTCGGGAGGCACTGCAGCGGACGGCTGGCGCCGGAATCCATCCGGGCCTCCGGGGGGCCGTCGGTGTCGTCGCCGCGAGCTGGTCGGCTGCGCCGACTGCGATGTTGGCTCGGACTTGGCCCCGCGCCGACCGGTCAGCCAACCATGATCCGCGTCTACCCTGCGCGCATTCGGGTGCCTCAGAGCATCAGGATCAGCATGTAGCCCATGGTGACGCCCATGGCGATCTCGCAGCATGCAGCAAGCCGCGGCGACACCGGTGCAGCGGCACCTCTCCTCGCCAGGGCCTGGCCGCCCTCCGCGGGCGTGCCGAGGCCGACTTGCCGGGCTCCGCTTTGAACGGGCCGCCGCCCCGGCTAGCACCGGCACCGGGACGCTGCTAGCCGTATATGCGGTCACCGTGGCCATGCCCGGGAGCCGGTCCGCCGTCCAGACCACGTAGCCGAAGAGTCCCGCCGCGAGCAACAGCGCCAGCGTCGTGAAATGCGCGGTGCCGCCACCCATCCCGCTCATGCCCGACCCGCCAGCCGAGGCCTTGATGCCGGTGACGGCCAGGAACATGTACAGCATCGCCCCGGAGGCAAGGACGTGTTGGAAGTGATGACCCGGCTGTCGGCCGGGCGCGTCCTGGCCGCGCCGTTCGCGGATCGTCAGCCAGGCGAACCACACCGTGGCGACGGCGAACACTATCTCCCACCCGCCTGCCCAGAACACCCGCAGCCGCGGCACCAGCATCCCGGCCATCGCGACGCCCATGAGCACGTGCACGCCGTCGACCTGATAGTTGGTCGGCCTGCGCTGCCGCCGGGCGATCACGAGTCGGCTGACGCAGTAGGCCGCAGTGATGATCATGATGCCCGCGAAGATGTCCGCGAGCCAGGACTGTCCCGCCATGCCAGGCTCCTTCAGGCCGATTCTGACTGGATTGCGGTCGCGCGGCTTCCCGCCAGCGGCCAGTATGTCAGCGCGAGCAGTGCCAGCAGCAGGCCGGAGTTGGGGTCGGTGCCGCCGCCGGTCAGGATGCCGCCTAGGCCCTCGGCGATCCAGATGACGGCGGCCGTCGCCACGGCCAGCACGATCACCGCGCGCGCTGCGGGCCGCGGCAGATACACGCCCACCGCGACAACGCCAAGGGCGACCGCCAGCACGAGGGCAGCCGCCGGGCCTCGGTGGGTCAGGAACCCTGACAGGTGGTTGTCGAGGCTCGCCAGCCAGCCGGGCTGGCCGGACGCCATCGCGGCGACCATGCCGCTCAGTGCCTTCGGTGCCCTCGTCGCAGGCTGCAGCGCCAGGTAGGCAAGGCTTCCCCACAGCACAAGCCACAGCCCCCTGGCCACCGCGGGCCCAGTGAACCGGCCCGCGACAAGGTGGCCGCCCGGTCGCGTCGGCCCGGCCACAGCAGGACCGCGAGGAGCGCGTAGATGTTCACTGCCCTCGGCGCGCCGTTGACCGGGCTCCAGCGCCGTTCAGGATCCCGCCGAGACCTTCCCCGAACCACCACATGCCCAGCGCCCACGGGATCGATGCCGCGAGCGCGACCTTGAGGGTCGGGCGCCAGGCGATTCCCAGCGCGATCAGCAACTGGATGAAGGCAAAGATCGCATCGGTCGCAACCCCGTGGTCGCTCATGATCCGCGCCGACCAGCTGATCGGGCCGGCGATGACGGCAGGATTACCCGGCCCGGTCCCGGCGAGCATCTGCGAGAAGCTCTTGGTGAACATGAACGACTGGAACTGCAGGACCGCGTCCAGCAGCCAGATGCCCGCCAGCACCAGCTGTAGCCGCCGCCGCGGGTCAGGCGCTGCCCAGCTTCCTCGGGGCTACGCCAGCTTGCGGAGCCACCACTGCCAGGCCCGCGCGCAGTCGTCTTGACCGTCATCGGACTTCCCTTCGGCCTCGTACGGGGCGGCGGCGCGCGCAGTGCCGCACGCCGCCGTACTGATCCTTGTGCTGGGAAAACCGGCCTGGCCGCAAGCCATGCTGAGGCCGTTTCAGTGGCATGACATTAATGGCGTCACGCCGGCCAGCACAAGCTCTTCCTTTGATTTAACGGGCCATCATTCGGTAATTATGTAGCGCCTATAAACCCGTGATGGGTATGCGGCAAACCCCGCCACGGTATTCACTAAACCGGCCCGGGGTATACGAGAAACCCTCGTGGGGTATTCCTCGGACGGCCTGCATCGCGGCTGAGGCGTGCCCGGCCCGTCGGATGCCCCCCGACTGCACTTGCGTGACCTTGACGGTCGCAACACGGGTGGGGGCCCGGACATCTGCGCCGGGCCGTTCCGTGACGCATTCGCGGCGCGCAGACACAGTCCCCGGTCGTGGCCATATCGTGGCTGAATGCATGCCAGCAAGGGCAGCCGCCCGTGACGAGGAGCAGCGAAGATGGCGAGCACGGGCAGCACAGCCCGAACCATGGAACGTGTTCTAGCGGAGAGCCCTGGAACCATGGGCTGGGCTGCGCGCGGAGCATGCTGATGAGCGCAGAGGTCAAACTGGGAGGCTTCCTGCTGTTGCTCGCTGCGATCTTCGGCGGCGCGTACGCGGCGGGGCAGCATCTGGGGCCGGTAACCGTGAGCTTCCTCATTCCGGCGGCTGTTCATGGCTTCATGAACATTGGCGGCTCCGTTCCACGGCCGGCAAGCTGTCGAGGCGCCGGGCGCGCCGGCGGCTGCCAGGCGCTAGCCATGAACGGCACGGGCACGGTCGCCGGCGGGCTGGTCGAGCTCGTCGTCGGCGGGATGACCTGCAGTTCGTGCGCGGCCCGGATCGAGCGCCAGCTGAACCGGCTGGACGGGGTGACCGCGACGGTCAGCTATGCGACCGAGCGTGCGTACGTCACTGCCGCGCGGGGCCACGGCACGGCCGAGCTGGTCGCCGTGATCGAGGCAGCTGGATACACCGCGCGCCCCGCGGCGCCCGCTCGCGACGAGCAGGACCCAGGCGCGTCCGGCCCGGCGCGGGCGCTCGGCCGCCGCATCGCGGTATGCGTGCCGCTCGCGGCGGCGACGATCGTGCTGGCTATGGTTCCAGCCGCGCAGTTTCCCGGCTGGCACTGGGTGAGCCTGGCTGCTGGCCGCGCCGGTGGCGGTGTGGGGCGCGTGGCCGCTGCACCGTGCCGCGTGGCTGGGCTAGGTCATGGCGCTGCGACAATGGACACCCTGGTCAGCCTCGGCGTCGCGGCGTCGTTCGGCTGGTCGCTGTACGCGCTGCTATTCGGCGGGGCGGGCCGCATTGGCATGCGGATGCCGTTTACCTTCGCTCTCGGCCCGGTCGGCGGCGACGCGCTATACCTCGAGGCGGCTGCGGGGGTGACCGCCGCCGTCCTAGCCGGCCGTTACCTGGAAGCGCGCGCGAAGAACCGGTCGGGCGCGGCGCTCACGACGCTGGCCGGGCTGGGCGCCAAGACCGTGGCAGTGCTGCGCGACGGCGCGGAACAGCGGGTGGCCGTCGAGACACTCGCCGTCGGCGAGCTAGTTCGTGGTGCGGCCCGGGGAGAAGATCGCCACCGACGGAGTGGTGCTGGAAGGCAGCTCCGCTGTTGACGCGCTCCCTCGTGACCGGCAAGTCGATGCCCGCCGAGGACGGCCCAGGCGATGAGGTGACCGGCGCCGCCGTGGACATGAGCGGCCGGCTGGTGGTGCGGGCCACCCGGGTCGGCTCGGAGACGCTGCTGGCGCAGATGTCTGAGCTCGTCAAGCAGGCGCTGGCCACCAAGGCCGGCGCGCAACGCCTCGCCGACACGGTCGCCGCGGTGTTCGTGCCCTGCGTGATCAACCTGGCGGTGGTAACTCTCGGCTTCTGGCTGGGCGTCGGCCTGCCTGCCGCTGTTGCGTGGAGCACTGCCGTTGCCGTCCTGGTGGTGGCCTGCCCGTGCGCGCTCGGGCTTCGTTACACCCACTGCCCTGATGACCGCGCTGGGCCGAGGCCGAGCTGGGCATCCTGGTCAAGAGCGCGCAGGCGCTGGAACGCGCAGGCCGGATTCGCGCGGTCGTCCTGGACAAGCCCGGCACCCTACCGCCGGCCATCATGACCGCTGCTCCGGTCATCACGGCGACGGGGGTTGACGACAAGGTAGCCCTGATGCTTGCGGGCGCCGTGGAGGATGCATCCGAGCATCCGATCGGCCGGGCGATCGCCGCGGCTGCGAGCCGAGCAGGCTCGCGACATTGCCCGCGGTACACGCGAGGTCAGAGCTTGGCCTAGGGCTGCGTGCAGGGCACCTGCAACGGCCGTACGCATCGTTGGCAGCCCGCAGCTCTTCCGTGAAATGCACCTCGCCATCCGTGCCGAGCTAGAACAGGCGGTCGAGGCGGCAGGAGATGCTGGCCGGACCGCGATCCTGGTCGGCTGGGACGGCCGGGCACACGCTGTCATTGAGATCGGCGACGGTATCAGACCCGGCAGCGTCGCCGCCGTGGCGGGCATGCAGCGACTGGGCCTGCTGCCCATGCTCATCACCGGCGACAACAAGCAGGTCGCCCGGGCGCGGTCGCCGCCCAGCTGGGTATCCCGGCCGAGAACGTCTTCGCCGACATCAGCCCGGCCGGCAAGGCTAACGCGATCGTCCGGAAGTGCAGGCCAGCGGAGTCCCAGTCGTCATGGTCGGCGACGGCGTGAACGACGCCGCGCCCTGGCTCAGGCCGACCTGGGTGTGGCGCTCGGGACCTGCACTGACGCCGCCATCGGCGCGGCGGACCTGACCTGGTCAGCGGCGACCCCGGCAGCATCTCCGACGCCGTCCAGCTCGCCCGCGCTACTCAGGCGGTCATCCGGCTTAACCTCACCTGGGCCTTCGGCTACAACGTGTTCGCGATCCCGCTCGCCGCGTTCGGCGACCTCAAGCCGCTGTTCGCCGGGATCGCCATGTCGGCCAGCTCCCTCATTGTCGTGTAACAGCCTACTGCTGCGCCGGTTCAAGCCGTGCCGGGTTACCGCGCCAGTACCGGGCCAGCGTGGCGGCGGGCCGGAGACGTGACCACCGCGATTCCGGCACCGCGCGGTCGGCTCCGGGAGCTGGTCATGGCCGCGCTCGCCCCGGTGGCCTGCGCCGCCGTCCTGACAGTGCTGCTGTCGTCCTACGTCATCGCCGGCGGCGGCGGCACCATCTCCAGAGTGCGGATCGAGGTGACGCTCGCTGCCATCCCAATGCCGGCCTTTACCGCGCTGTCGGAGGCGCGTAGCGGCCGTGCCCCCGTCTACGTCACCATCCGCAACCTGAGCGGCAGCCCAGACCAGCTAGTCTCGGCCAGCAGCCCGGCAGCGGCCCAGATCGTGTTCACCAGACGCGGCAGCGCTGCCGGCAGCCCTGGCAGCCCTGGCGGCTTTCGGATCCCGGCTCATGGCTCGGTCACCCTGAGCCCGTTCGGACCCGACATAGTGCTGCTGAAGCCTGACTATTTGCAGGCCGGGCAGACCGTCCCGCTGACATTGACCTTCCGCGAGGCCGGCGCGATTACTATTGACGCCACCGTTACTCCGCCCGGCGCGCCATGACGGCACGAGTAACCAGCGTTACTGCGTAGCCGGGACTGATAGGCCCGCTGCACGATTTACGATAAAGCGGCACCACCCCGCTGCCCATCGATCCGCTGGCAAACAGGACCGGGCTTGGTCTGCCCTGCACTGCGTGGCGTGTCGTCCTAAACACCTCGGACTGACGGGCTCGCGCAGCTTCAGTTGACGATCTGCACACGGCCGAGGCATCCGCGAACTGCTCGCCGGCATCTGCCACGTGAGATCGCAGAGCCCACCACAGAACGTCTTTGCTCCCGATGTGAGCGGCGTTGGAATCGGCCGGACCATGCTGGCGCACCTGATCGGCGTCGCACGCGGTCGGGGCTACCGGTTGCTGAGCCTGGAGACGGGATCGATGGCGGGTTTCGAGCCGGCCAGGACGCTGTACGCGAGCGCGGGATTCACTGAGTGCAGCGCCTTCGCTGACTATGAGCCGAGCCCCTACAGCACGTTTATGGAGCTGCCGCTGCAGTGACATGGACCTGCCGGTGCGGTGACAGTGCTTGCTGCGTTGGCGCTGGCTCCGTTGGCGCTGGCTCCGTTGGCCTTCGTGCCCTTCTGGAATCCGCCAAACAGCGCGGAGAGCACGATGATCAGCACTACTAATGCGACCAGCCAGATAAGGCAGCCGATGGGCCGGTTGAACCGCCGACGTCGGTCAGTTGAAGCGCGCCACCTCATGACTCGTCCAGATCCCCTGGCGATTCGAAATTATGCAACGAATCTTGCGACCGAAGCGGGGTAGTTGCAGGCGAACTCCGAAGGAGAGCCGTCGTGCATATCCCGCGTCCTGGCCGGCTCGTCGGCCCGCTTGCCGCTGTCGTCGCTGCCATCGCCGCCGTCATCGTGTTGCTGCTCCTGCTGTCCGCGGTCCGGCTCCTGCCGCAGCTGCGCAACCCGTTCCACACGACGACCACAGTGCGCAGCCAGCCGCCGCTGCTCAAGTCCATCACGTCGCTGAGCCGGTATGAGGCGGCCAGCGGCACCTTCCAGGTGGTCGTCGACCTATCCAAGCGCATGTCGTTCCTGCCGTCGTTCATCGCTGGCAGCCAGACTCTCTTCGTCGGCGACGGCACAGTCATCGCCTATGTGAACTTCGGAGGCCTGAAGGGCAGCGCCATCACCGTCTCGGCCGGGCACGCGGTGACGATCACGCTGCCGCGGGCGCAGCTAGAACCCGCCGTGCTGAACGTGGGTCAGTCGTACGTCTTCGCCGAGCAGGAAGGCCTCGTCAACAGGGTCGGCGACTTCTTCTCTGGCAACCCGAACAGCCAGCAAGAGGTCTACATCCTGGCCCAGCAGAAGATCCAGAGCGCGGCGCGCACCAGCACGCTGCGCACGGATGCGCAGCGCAACACGACCGCCATGCTCGACAGCATGCTGGCAACGCTCGGCTACAAGCACGTCACCATCGACTACACGGGCGCCTGAGGAACCAGCACCTCACATCAGGACCACGCTGACTGCCGATGTGTACTGACTACCCGTCAGCGAAACGGCTCGCCACCTGGAATTCTCCGTAGAGTTGACTCGACGGCTTGACGGCTTAGAGTAAACGAAGTATGCCGGCTTTGCGGTAGGAGGTACCAATGGGGTCATCGCTCGGGCAGCGCCTGCGAGCGCTTCGAGTCGAGCGCGGACTTAGCCAGGCTGAGCTTGCCGGGGACCTGGTGTCGCCGAGTTATGTGTCGCTGATCGAGGCCGACCGGCGGTCGCCCGAGCAAGAGATCCTGACTGGCCTGGCCCACCGGCTCGGCTGCTCGGCCCTCTACCTGGAGACCGGCGTAGTGCCCGAGGAGATCAGCGAGCAGCGCCTTCAGCTCAAGTTCGCGGAGATCGCCCTGGCCAACGGCGAGCTTGCCGAGGCGCACCACCGGTTCCGCGCCTTGTCGCTCCAGGCCAGCAGCGAGATCAGGCACGGCGCCAGCTGGGGCCTGGCTCAGACCGAGGAAGCGCTCGGCAACCTGCACGAGGCCTTGACGCACCTGGAAGCTCTCCTCGAGCCGGCCAGGGCGGGCGAGCCTGGTGCGCCCGGCCTGCTAACCCTGCTCATCGCCCGGTGCCGGATCTACCGTCTGGCTGGTGACTTTGCTCGCAGCATCGAGGTCGGCGAGGACGCGGTCCGTGAAGTGCGCGAGCTGGGTCTGGAAGGAACTGAGGACGAGATCAGGCTCGCCTCCTCCCTCGTCGGATGCTACTTCGCCAGGGGCGATATGTTCTCGGCTCAGCATCTGGTGAGCCGCGTGATCGAGCGTGCCGAGAGGCTCGGGTCGCGTCAGGCGCAGGGCTCCGCCTACTGGAACGCATCGCTAGTCGCGGCGGCCCGCGGCCAGCTGACGGACGCGCTCGAGCTCGCGTCCAAGGCGTTGGCGCTGCTGGCCGAGGCCTCGCCCGACAGCAGCCTGGCCGGGATGCGGATTGCCTACGCCTGGCTGCTGCTGCGCTGCGACCCGCCTCGGCTGGACGAAGCGGATGCCCTGCTGGCGCACGCCCACGAACTGCTATCGGATCTGTCTTTCAGCCCGCACCTGGCGAACTGCGAGACCGAGATGGCGCGGTCGGCCTTGCTCCGGGGCGACTTCGACGTGGCCGTGCGCATCGCCGGGCAGGCGATCGAGCGGTGCGAGGAGGCCGGCGCCGTCGAGGGCGCACACGCCAAGGTGGTGACCGGGCTCGCGCTCATCATGTCGGGCCAGCCCGACCAGGGCGCGGAGCTCGCGGGCCAGGCAGCCGAGCGACTGGCCACAATGGGATCGCAGCTCGAAGCCGCGCAGGCGTGGCGAGAGCTGGCCGAAGCGCTCATCCAGCGCGGCCGGTCGGTCGAGGCTGTCGAGGCACTGCGGCGGGCGGCCGACTACGCCGGGGTGCGGGCGTCGACCATTCGCACGGGCCTCGGCGTCGCGTCCACGACGAGCGTGCCAGCCGACTAGACCACAGCCGCGTCGGCGCTGACGTTCAGATTCGTGAGCAGGAACGCGAGGCATTGTGCGCGGCAGTCGACGACGTTCTGCGGGCGCGCGTACCAGTGGCCTTCGTCTGAGTAGATGGTCAGCTCGTAGCGCTGGCCGGCACGATCGAGCGCGGCGGCGAGGGCCTCCGCGTGCTGCACCGGGACGCGGCCGTCCTGGCGGCCGTGGAACATCAGGACCGGAACGCAGATTTCTGCAGCCCGGTAGACCGGCGACGTCGCGGTCAACTGGTCTAGGTCCTCGACCGGATCGCCGATGCGCGCCGCGTGCTCGGCACCGGTCTCGCTGTCAAGCGACAGCAACCTGGCGACATAACTCGGCAAGTCGGTCGGAGCCGACCCGGATATCACGCAGGCCAGCGGGACCCCGGCCTGGGTGGCCAGCATGAGCGCGGCGTAGCCGCCATAGCCATGGCCGATGGCGGCGATCCTGCTTGGGTCGATGACCGCGTCCAGTTCGGGCGACTGGAGCGCGTCGACCAGGTCGTCCTGCATGGCTAGCGCCCACTGCCGGTCCCCGGCGTCGCGGAACTGCTTCCCGAAGCCGCGCGAGCCGCGGTAGTTGACCTGGATGCAGCACAGGCCGGCCGCGGCCAGGAACTGCGCCCACGGTTCGAACTGCGCCCGGTCGCGTGCCCACGGCCCGCCGTGTACGGCGAGTACAGCTGGCCACGGCGGCGGCTTCTCGGGGCGGGTCAAGAAGCCGGTGATCTGCAGGCCGTCGCGGGCCCGGTAGCTGAATGGGTCGCGTGGCTGCATCCTCACCCTGGCGAAGCCGGTGAACCTCGCCATTGGCTTGCTGACCGCGCCCACCTCGCTGCTGGTCCCCGCGCTTCGGCTGAACGTGACGAATGCCGGGCCGCCGACCGGGAAGGAGATCTCGGCAAGGCAGTGACTGGCATTCCGGCCGGTGATCGTCGCCAGCGCGCCGTTTGCGAGCTCGGCGAGCCTGGCCAGGTCGGCGTCGGCTTGGCTCGTGAGGGCAGACTGCGGCTGGTCGGGATCGGTGGTGGTGATCAGGTCAGGTCCAGTACCGTCGGGCGCCATCAGCACCGCCGTGATATCGAACCCCTCGCGCTCGCTGACCACCACGGGCGACCAGTCCGGCGCCACCATCCGGATCAGCGCGACGGTATCCCGGCCAGCCGAGCTGAGCGCGAACAGCGCCCGCTCGTCCGAGCTAAAGGCCACCGGTCGCGACGCCCTGCTGTCGGACACGGGGATCTGACTGATCGGCGACCAGGCCGGCTTGTCCAGCCTCGTGTGCCACCACGTGCACGTGCCGGCGTCCGTGCATACGGCAATTGCTTGCGTGCCGGTCGCGAGCCACCGGGTAGCGTGCCGGTTCGGCGGCTGCCACTCGGCGATGATGGCACCGGTCGGCGTGACGGCCTGAAGTCGTGACGTGCTAGCGGGCGACTGCCGTACCGCGATCAAGATGTACGGCTTGGGCCCGCCGACCTGCCCCACGTACTGCGCATCGCTGGCCGCGTCGGGTGCCAGCGGTGCGACCGAGCGTGCCTTCAGGTCGAGCCAGGCGAGCACATGCTGGTCGCTTCCTGCCTGCCTGAGTACGAGGATCAATCCATGGCCGCTAGCGCCCCAGTGAAAATCGCGCAGCCGCCACGGCCGCAGGTCGGAGGCAAGCTGCATGGGCGATTCGCTTGCGCCTACCCAGATGTTGGCGGCCCCGTCATGCCACCGGACTGCGGCGAACCGGTCCCCGACGGGCGCGAGTCTCGGCCGAGTCCAGTCCGGTGTACCCCGGAAGGACGCCTGCCTGACTTGTGAGACATGCACACGCAAACCCTGATCGGTCTAGGCCGCCTAGCTGGGGCGACCAGGTTCTTTTGCCGCCGCTAGGACGGTATCGGGCAACTTCACGCGGAGTCAAGGCAGGCCTTGACTTAGCAATTTATGCGCCAAAGGTCTTCTGTAGTGCAATGTAGTAGCAGTTTGACCGTCTGTCATGACTGCTGACTCGAGGCGGTGGTTGACCGTCTCCGATATCAGATGGGTGGTACATCACGTGAGCAGCATCCGCATCGCCATCGCATCCGCTCTCGTCCTCGCCGGCGTGTTCGCCGGCGGGACGGTGCATGCCAAGCACAGCGAGGCACCGAGCACCGCGCGCGCAGTAGCGCTCTCGAGTGCGCACTTGTCCCCGCCGATCTGCTGCTAGCCCTGCCCTGCTGTTTGCAGGACGGGGAGCCTCAGACGCCTCGGCTGTGTCGCCGGCGCTGGGGTGTATAGGCATGCCATAAAGCGGGAGCTCAGAGCCAGCGCCGGTAGCGCCGGCGCGAAGCCCGGCGCCAGATCTCGCCAGCCAGATCCTGGAGGATCGTCGCGTCGCAGGCGTCACGCTCGTAGAACAGGCCGTAGCTGAAGGCGTTCTCGCCAGCCAGGTGCGCCGCCACGCCGAGCCGCCGCTCGAGCTGGCGGGCAATCACCGTGTCCTGGTGGTCGCCGAGGACCGTCTGCACCCTTTTCATCTGCTCAGCGAACCGGCCAGCATCGCGGCCTGCCACCTTGACCGCCGCCTCGGCGGCGTACCTGGTCCGCTTCGCGGCCTTGCGTGCCTGGTGCAATGCAACATCGCGGTCCTGACCCGGCGGTGCGGCCAGCGCATCCCGCATCCGCCGTCGCGTCATTCGGTAGGAATGCGCGACGGCGGCCGTGACAGCAACTCCGGCAGATTCTTCGGCCACCGGCCCAGGCGGCGGGTCGGTGATCAGCGCATCCAGGTCTGTGAGCAGCGCGGTGTAGCGCCGGGAATTGAGCGCCCTCAGCACTGCCGCCCGGGCGGCAACGTCCGATTTCGCGAAATAGCTGTCAATCCGGGCCCCCACGGGGCCGAGTAGCTGGGCGACGTCCGTCTGCTCCTGCTGGCAGCGCAGGTGCGCCGCGAGGACCTCGGCATCGCGCGCGCGGCCGAGCGCCTCGCCCAGCCATTTCAGCTCATCGGAAACGTGCTCGGTGTCGGCTGCCCGGATAACTGCGCCGAAGACCCGCAGCGTGCTGCGCAGCCGTCTGGTGGCGATCCGCATCTTGTGCACCGAGTCCGGCCTGAACCTGCGGACCATCGGGTCGAGCGCGGCGAGTTCCTCCGCCTGGGCCGCAAGGTAACTGGTGACCACCTGGTGCGCAGGAGCGGCGGCTGTCAGCTTCGGCGGGCGATCAGGCGACGGCAGCTGGCTGCTGAGCACGCGCTCCAGCTTTGCCGACCGCCCTGACGCCCTCAGGCCATGCCGACGCAGCACGTCGTCGGCCGCCATCAGCAGGTCGGTGTTGCCGCCAGCGAGCTCGACCTCGATCTCGCGCCAGCTGTCTGCCGTCGTCGGCTCCTCCTGGCGCTGCGCCGATACCCGGTCGTCGGCGACTTCCGCCAGCACGTGCCCCGCCTCGTCGAGCAAGTTGACAATCTGCCGCCGCGTAGAGACGGTCGCTACTGGCACTAGAGGCACTCCACGGCTGCGGGCGCGAACCAGATCGGCGAGCTCACGCGGCACCCGGCCGCGGGTCCTGCCGCTGGACTGGCCGTCCAATGGCAGCCTGACCTCTTCGCGCGTGTGATCGCCGATTGGCAGCTTCAGGTGCCAGCCGGCGTCCTCGCCGCCGGTGCGCCGCCGCAGGGTGATCCCGGCGCGCAGCAGCCGTAGGTCTGGTGTGTCGTAATAGACCGCGACGAGCACGTGGTCGGGTTCGATTGCCGTCGCGGCCACCTGCGGCAGGTCCTCCAGTGCGGCCAGCGGCAGTACGGTGTCCGGGGCGGCCTCGTATTTGGCTTCGGTTTCGTTGACGCTCACTGACATGTGCAACCCGCTACCCGGATATGACTCGTGAAAGCCTCATCGTAGCGACGCGCCCGACCGGAGCGAGGCCGGGCTGGAAGGGTCTCGGAAGCCTGCGTGTTATGGATCAGCATGCAAGTTGAGATCTGGTCAGATGTGGTGTGTCCATGGTGTTACCTGGGCAAAAGGCGCTTCGAGCAGGGGCTGTCGAACTTCGGGCACCGAGACGACGTGCAGGTTGTGTACCGGTCGTTCGAACTGGATCCGGACGCCCCGACGGACGCGACGACCCCGACAGTCGAGCTACTGGCCGATAAGTACGGAATGAGCCTCGCAGAAGCCAGCCAGGCGCAGCACCAGATGGAAGAGCGAGCAGCCGGGGAAGGCCTGACCTTCCGGATGGGGAACCTGCGCCGCGGCAGCACCCGGGACGCCCACCGGCTCATCCAGCTCGCCAAGGATCGCGGGCGGCAGGCGGAGATGGTCGAGCGGCTGCACCGCGCCTACTTCACGGAGGAGGACTCGATCTTCGATCAGGATGCGCTGACACGCCTCGCCGTGGACGCCGGGCTCGACCGCGACGACGTCAGCGAGGTGCTGGCGAGCGACGCCTACGGCGACAACGTCGAGACCGACGAGGCGATGGCTCGCGCCATCGGCGCGACCGGCGTGCCGCTGTTCGTGATCGACCGCAAGTACGGGATCTCCGGCGCTCAGCCGGCCGACACCATCACGCAGGTCCTGGAGCGCGCCTGGCGCGAGAGCGAGCCGGGCGAAGACAGTTAGCCGAACGGGGTTAGCCGAACGGGGTTAGCCGAACGGGGTTAGCCGAACGGGGTTAGCCGAGCGGAGTTGGAGCGTCCGGACAGCCGGGAGGTGACGGGCCCCGGAAATGACGAATACCGCCGCGTCTGATTCCCTACTACGCATGACGGTCTCAGTAACCCCCGAAGTGCGCGACCCGCCCGCCTGGTTCAGCGCCGCTCTCGCGGCACCTACAGCGGTCGGTACGGTCATAGTCGACGGTGCCCCCATCAGCTATCGCGCGTGGGGCGGCGACGACCCGAGCGGACTCGTTCTGGTGCACGGCGGCGCCGCCCACGCGCGCTGGTGGGATCACATCGGGCCGCTGCTCGCCCAAGACCGGCGCGTCGTGGCCCTGGACCTCTCCGGCCATGGCGACAGCGGCCGCAGGGAACGCTACAGTCTCGACGGCTGGGCCCGCGAGGTCATGGCGGTCGCGCGGGATGCCGGCATTTCCGATCCGCCGATCGTCGTGGGTCACAGCATGGGAGGCTTCGTGGCCTTGCGTGCGGCGGGGCTGTTCGGTGCCGGGCTTGAGGGCATCGTCGTCATCGACTCGCCAGTGCAGGACATCACGCCCGAAGAGCAGGCAGCGAGGGAGGAGCGCGCGTTTGGGCCCCTGCGGGTGTACCCGACGCGGGAGGCGGCAATCGCCCGGTTCCATCCCATGCCCGATCAGCCCACGCTGCCGTACGTCCTCGAGCACGTCGCCAGTACCTCCATCCGCGCGGTCGACGGGGGCTGGAGCTGGAAGTTCGACCCGGCCGTCTTTGCTCGCAGCCGCGGGACGCTGACCCTGCTGCGCCAGCTGGACTGCCGCGTAGCGCTGTACTTCGCCGAGCACGGCATCGTACCGCCCGATACCACCGAGCTCATGTACGACAAGCTCGGTCAGCGAGCCCCGGTCATCGAGATCCCGGCCGCCGGCCACCACGTGATGCTGGATCAGCCCATCGCGCTGGTCACCGGGCTCCGGACCCTCCTGTCGGACTGGGAGCACTCGCTGCCGACCGGTCCAACGTCGGGGTAGCCCGGTGCCCAGCCAAGCTGGCAGGGTCGTCGTCGTCGGCTCGGTCAACGTAGACCTGATCATGCGCCTGCCGACGCTGCCTGGGCCCGGCCAGACGGTATTCGGCGGCGAGCTGAGCAGAGCGGACGGCGGCAACGGCGCAAACCAGGCGGTGGCTGCGGCCCGCGTCGGTGCGCGGACTTACCTCGTCGGGACTGTGGGCGCCGCTGATAGCGCGGAATCGCTCACGGCGCTTGCCGCCGAGGGCGTGAACATCGCCGGTATCGAGCGCGTCGCCGCGCGAACTGGCCGGGCGCTCGTCCTTGTCGATAACGCCGGCGAGAATCTGATCGGCGTGGCGTCGGGCGCCAATGCGCGCCTCTCACCCAGGCACGTCCGGGCCGCGCTCCACGATCTGGATCTGACGGCCGGCGACGTGGTCGTGCTGTCGTCTGAGGTCCCGGCGGCCGCGCTGCGGGCAGCGGCTGGGGTCGCGGCCGACGTCGGCTGCCAGCTGGTCGTCAGTCCCGCGCCGATGCGGCCCCGTTCCCTGGATCTGTTTGTTGGTGCGATCGTGACGGCAAACGCGCGCGAGCTCACTAGCCTTGCCGCACGCCTGCCTGATCTGGCCGGGCCGCACACCGACGTGCTCGAACTGGCGACGGCCCTCGCCCGGCATCTGAGCGGCGCGGTCGTGACGACCCTCGGCCCGGACGGCGCCCTCCTGGTCGATCCCCGGCGTGGCACGAAGCAGGCAATCCCCGGCCACCAGGTGGCGGCGCGGGACACTGCCGGAGCCGGCGACACGTTCACTGGCGTGCTGGCGGCGGGCTTGGCAGCCGGTCACGGCCTCGCTATGAGCGTGCGGCGCGCCGTGGCCGCGTCGGCCCTGGCGGTGACGGCAGACGGGGCCCGGGCCGGCATGCCAACTGCGACCGCGGTCGACGCGCTGGCTGCCCAGCGATCCCATCGCTCAGGGACCGCCCGCGGCGGCAGTTCGTCACCGCCTGGCCAAGAACCCGCACCGGCACGCAAACTCCGCCCCCGCGACGGTTTGGCCGCGACCAGCGAGGATCACATACACGCCGTGTCGAACGTAAAGACCAGGTCAGCAACAACGACGGATCCGATCAGCGATTTCTTCGCTGGCCTCAGTGAGCCCGGCCATATCGCGACCTTCGAACGCGAGGCTGCCACCCTCCGATTCGACGTGGCGGAAGGACCGAACCCGGACAGCGGTCATGTCGAGCACTGGCATGTCACGATCCACGATGGGGACGTTGGCGTGACCCGCCAGGAGCTCCCTGCCGACGCCATCATGCACGTGACACGGCGGGACATGGAGCAGATCGTGACCGGCCGGCTCAACGCTCAGGCCGCTTTGCTGCGCGGACTGGTGACCGCCGAGGGCAGCATTGCCGCGCTGATGATGTTCCAGCGCTGCCTGCCAGGGCCGCCTGGCTCCACCGGCACGGTCGAGCCACTCAGTTCACAGGCAGTGATGGCGCAGCGGAGGCCAAAGTGAGCGACACGCTTGTCCAGATCCTTGAGGGCAACACGTTCGTCGTCAGCGACGACAAGGGCGATATCGAAGCCTCGAGCACGGACCCGACCGGGCTGTTCTCGTTTGATACCCGGTTCCTGTCCAGGTGGGTGCTGACCGTCAACGGCCAGCGGCTCACGTCCCTGTCGACCGACGACCTTCAGTACTTCCAGACGCGGTTTTTCCTGGTACCCGGCAGTGGCACGGTCTACGTCGACTCCAAGCTCTCGGTCATCCGCGAGCGCGAGGTCGCCGACGGCTTTCGCGAGCAGCTTCGGGTGCTCAACCACGAGAACGACGCCGTCGAGCTCGAGATCCGCATCGAGGCGGCGAGCGACTTTGCCGACCTGTTCGAGGTCAAGGACGCACTGAAAAAGAAGGGACAGTACCGGAACGAGGTCACCGGCGGCAGTCTCGTCCTGCGGTATCAGCGTGAGACGTACGTGCGGGAGACCTGGATCTCGGCTTCGGAAGCCGCAACGGTCGACGGCAAAGGCCTGACGTTCCACGTCACGGTGCCTCCGCACGGCGAGTGGGCGACCGACCTGGAGGTCGTTGCGTCGCAGGGCTCGCCGCACGGCGTCACCGGCCGACCGATCGGCATTCCCGGGCAACGGCATGTCCGCCGGGACATGGCACGCGGCCTTGAGAAGTGGCTTCAGCGCGCCCCGACCGTGGACTGCGACTGGGAGCCACTCGAGCACATCTACCAGCGCTGCATGACCGACCTCGCGGCCCTGCGGTTCCGGACGCTCACGATGCCCGACCACGCGTTGCCTGCCGCCGGGCTGCCCTGGTTCATGACCATCTTCGGCCGCGACAGCATTTTCACCAGCCTCCAGGCGCTACCGTTCACCAGCGAACTCGCCGAGACCACGCTGCGGGCCCTCGCCGAGCGCCAGGGCACGCGGATCGATGACTTCCGCGACGAGGATCCCGGCCGAATCCTGCACGAGATGCGGTACGGCGAGATGACGGCCTTCGAAGAACGACCGCACTCCCCGTATTACGGGAACGCGGACGCCACCATGCTGTGGGTAGTCCTGCTCGACGAGTATGAGCGGTGGACAGGCGACAGCAAACTCGTCCGCGACCTGGAGCACGCGGCTAGGGCGGCCCTGGCCTGGATCGACGAGTACGCGGATCGCCAAGGCAACGGCTACGTGTCCTACCAGCGCCGCAACGCCAAGACCGGCCTGGAGAACCAGTGCTGGAAGGACTCCTGGGACTCGATCTCCTATCGCAACGGCGATCTGCCCGGATTCCCGCGCGCCACATGTGAGCTGCAGGGCTATGCCTACGACGCCAAGATGCGCGGAGCGCGGCTGGCCCGGCTGGTGTGGAAGGATCCCGCGTTCGCCGACCAGCTTGAGAAGGAAGCCGCGGACCTCAAGCGCCGGTTCAACCGGGACTTCTGGATCAAGGACGGCGAGTACTTCGCCGTGGCGCTCGACGGCGACGGCCGCCAGGTCGACTCGCTCACCTCGAACATCGGGCACCTGCTCTGGAGCGGCATCGTCGACGCCTCAAAGGCCAGGGCCGTCGTGCGGCACCTGATGAGCCCGCAGATGTTTACCGGCTGGGGGATTCGCACGCTGGCCGAGGGCGAGGCCCGGTACAACCCGATCGGGTACCACGTCGGCACGGTGTGGCCGTTCGACAACTCTTTCATCGCCTGGGGCCTGCGCCGTTACGGATTCAAGGCCGAGGCCGCGGCCATCGTCGCTGGGATACTCGAGGCGGCCGAGGTCTTCGAAGGACGGCTGCCGGAGGCGTTCGGCGGCTACGCGCGCAGCTCGACCCGTTACCCAGTGCAGTATCCGACCGCGTGCAGCCCGCAGGCATGGTCGACAGGTGCGCCGCTGCTGCTGCTGCGCGCCGGGCTCGGCCTCGAGCCCAATGGCGACAACCTGGTCGTCGACCCGGCGCTGCCCAAGCGGATAGGCAACCTCGAACTGCTAGACCTGCCTGGCCGGTGGAAGCGCATCGACGCGTTCGGGCGCGGCCGGATCGACACGGACCGCCTCATTCGCCGCTAACTGGGCCGGGCCTGGCCGGTCACGGGGTCGGCCGGGTCGCCGGGTCTGGTCACACGCCCGCGTACTGCGGCGTCCGGAACGTGAGATGCCCCTCGCTGACGTCGACAGCGACCTCCTGGCCGGGCGCTATCTGACCGTCCAGCAGCATGCGGGACAGCTGGTTGTCTACCTCTCGCTGAATGGTCCGGCGCATCGGCCGCGCGCCGAACTCCGGCTGGAAGCCGTGCTGGGCGATCCAGTCCACGGCGGCCGACGTGAAGCTCACGGTCACATTCTGCGCCCGGAGGCGGCGACGGGTCTCCCCGAGCAGCAGCTCGGTGATCTGCCGCAGCTCAGTCTGGTCGAGCTCGCGGAAGATGATGATCTCGTCGATGCGGTTCAGGAACTCGGGCCGGAACGACTCGCGCAGGCGCCGCATCAGCTGGTCTTCCAAGGCTCGCTCCTGGCTGTCCTCGGCGCTTGCCCTGTCTCCGGCGAAGCCCAGAGTGGCGCCGCGGCGGGTGACCAGGTCTGAGCCCAGGTTGCTGGTCATGATGAGGATCGTGTTCTTGAAGTCCACGGTCCGGCCCTGGCCGTCGGTGAGCCTGCCGTCGTCGAGGATCTGAAGGAGGATGTTGAACACGTCCGCGTGGGCCTTCTCGATCTCGTCGAGCAGGATGACCGAGTACGGTCGCCGCCGGACCGCCTCGGTGAGCTGGCCGGCCTCTTCGTACCCGACGTAGCCGGGCGGCGCACCGACAAGGCGGCTCACCGTGTGCCGTTCGGAGAACTCGCTCATGTCGAGGCGGATCAGCTTGCTGTCACCACCGAACAGCGCCTCCGCAAGCGCGCGGGCCAGCTCCGTCTTGCCGACGCCCGTCGGTCCGAGGAACAGGAAGCTGCCGACCGGGCGCTGCGGGTCGCCGAGGCCCGCCCGAGACCGGCGGACGGCCTCGGCAACGGCGGCGACTGCCTCGTCCTGGCCGACGACGCGCTCGTGGAGATGTCGCTCCAGCTCGAGGAGTCTGCTCCGTTCCTCCTCGGTGAGCTGCTGGACCGGCACGCCGGTAGCGCGGGAGACAACCTGGGCGATGTCCTCGACGGTGACCTCGGGTACCACCTTCTCCTGGTGGCTGAGCTGGTCGATCTGTGCGCGAACGCCGTCCATCTGGTCCCGCAGCCTGGATGCGTGCTCGTACTGCTCGCTGGCGACCGCCTGATCCTTGTCCCGATGCAGCTCCTCCATCCGCCGCTCAAGGTCGCGCAGCTCGCTGCGTGGTGTCTTGGTCCGCAGCCGGACGCGGGCGCCCGCCTGGTCGATGAGGTCGATGGCCTTGTCTGGCAGGAATCGGTCGGTGATGTAGCGGTCGGACAGCTCGACGGCAGCCACGAGCGCGTCATCGTCGTATCGGACCTGGTGGTGCGCCTCGTAACGGTCACGGAGTCCGCGAAGGATGGCCAGCGCGTCGTCCACGGTCGGCTCAGCGACCAGGATCGGCTGGAACCGGCGCGCGAGCGCCGCGTCCTTTTCGATGTTCTTGCGGTACTCATCGAGCGTGGTCGCGCCGACGACGTGCAGCTCACCGCGGGCAAGGGCGGGCTTGACCATATTGGCGGCGTCCATGCCGCCCTCGGCGCCAGCGCCTGCTCCGACAATTGTGTGAATCTCGTCAATGAAGACGATGAGCTCGTCACCATGCTCACGGATCTCGTCGATGATCCGCCGCAGCCGCTCCTCAAAGTCGCCGCGGTAACGGGTACCGGCGACCACCCCCGAAAGCTCGAGCTGGACAACCCGCTTGCCGGCCAGGGTCTGCGGCACTTCCTCGTTGACGATGCGCTGCGCGATTCCCTCGACGATGGCGGTCTTGCCCACACCGGCCTCGCCAATGAGCACGGGATTGTTCTTGCCCCTACGGGACAGCACCTCGATGGTCTGCTCGATCTCACTGTCACGGCCGATAACCGGGTCTACCCGTCCTTCACGCGCCATAGCCGTAAGATCACGGCCGAACTCGTCCAGCGTGGGGGTGGCGGACCGGCCGTCCTGGCCAGGCGGAACGCCAGCGCCCTGACCGGCGAGGTAGGCCTGCTGAAGCGCCTCGGGCGTCACCCGCGCGCCGCCCAGCATGCGCCCAGCGTCGGACTCCGGGTTGACCGCCAGCGCGAACAGGATGTGCTCGGGACCGATGTACGTAGATCCGAGCGAGTGGGAGACGCGATGTGCGTCGAGCAGCGCCCGCTTCGCTCCCGGGGTCAGCTGCGGCGGCTGGTCGCTCGGGGCGGCGCCGCGCTGCTCCTCCTCGATCGTGCGGGCGAGCGCGTCGGGATCCGCGCCAGCGCGGGCGAGCATTTGCCTGGTGGGCTCCAGCCTGGCGGCCGCCCACAGCAGGTGCTCGGTGTCCAGGTCAGAGCCACCACGCTCGGCTACCAGCGTGGCGGCCGCGCCGAGTAGCTCGCGCGCCGGCCCGCTCATGAGCCGGGTGATGTCCACGCGCTGGCCGGGTCGCGGAGGGCCTTGGCCTGTGCCGTAGAGCCGAGCGATGAAGTCGTCGAATGGGCTCGGGCCTGAGTCCTCAGGTCCGTAGTAACCACTGCTCATCGCGTGCCCACCCCCGTTGGCTTGCCCGGCCGGCTGCTGGCCCCCGCCAGCTCACGCCGACACCGGCGATGACCGAAACCCCGTTACTGGCATTCTGCCCCAAAGGCCGGGCGGCGCCCTCGGCCAGGCTCCAGGCAGCTGGGTAACCTGGTCAGAACGGACACAGCAGCATGTCAGGCTGCCCAGACTGTCGGCGGGGAGAGCGCCAGCGCATGACCGAACGCAAGCCCACGGGCATGACCTTCAGGACGTGGATCGACCAGCAGATCGGCGAGGCGGCCGAGCGCGGCGCCTTCGACAACCTGCCCGGCGCCGGCAAGCCGCTGCCTAAGCGCGGCGAGGACGACGACGGACAGGCGTGGGTACGGGACTACCTGCGCCGCGAGGGCGTCTCGACGGACGTGCTGCTGCCGACACCGCTGAAGCTGCGCAAGGAAGCCGCGACGCTGGCCGAGAGCGTGCCCGCATTCCGGTCCGAGCAAGACGTGCGCGAGGCCGTCGCCGAGTTGAACCAGCGGATCATGGAGTGGCGGCGGATCCCGCTTGGGCCGCCTATCTTCGTCGCGCTCGTGGACGAGGACGCGATGGCGGCCGCGTGGCGGGCCGCACAGGCCCCGCCGTCAGCGCCCGAGCCTGCCGAGCCGCCTGCGCCGCCCGCGCCGCAGCAGGAGGAGGCGGCGGCGGCGGACGTCCGTTCGGGCCGGTCACGGTGGTCGCGCCGCCGGCGTCGGCCGCGACCATAGGCGCGCCCCCGGCCGCTGCCGAGGTTCATTGCTGCGGGGCGGCCGCGTTGCCGGCGTATCCATGGCTGGTTGGCTACCCGGGCCGAAATGACCTGGCCACCGCGTTGCGATGCCGCACGGCACAGCACTCGATTCGGCGCTAGTTTCGCTCCGCGTGGCGAGCTGACCAGGACCTACGGTCCTCTACTGTCTCGATTCGGCAACATCGGAGTCTCCGGGGCGGAATCACGCTTCCCCGGCGGGGGCACCGGGACTACCCTTCGGGCAATCCCGGGGGGGACATCCGGGACGACTTACCCCAGCCGGCGGGGCGTGCGCAACAAGCCGGCGGTCCTTCCGGGCGGTCGCAGACCGCCCCCGCAGAGGAGGTATCCGTGAGAGGGACATTGAGGGCCGTCGTTGCGTTCAGCGCGATTGCACTGCTCGCCGCCGCCTGCGGCAGCTCGCCGAAGGGCAGTAGCTCGTCGGGCACCACGAGTACCGGCACGTCAGCTAGCGGCAAGTTCTTGGGCTGCATGGTCACCGACACTGGCGGTATCGACGACAAGTCGTTCAACCAGTCATCGTGGGAAGGCATGCAGGCGGCCGCGGCCACCGATCCCAGCAAGATCAACGTCACTTACCTGCCATCCACCACGACGGCGGACTATGCGTCGAACATCAGCACGCTTGAAGCAAAGCACTGCGGGATCATCGTCACGGTCGGCTTCCTGATGGCTGGCGCTACCGAGGCTGCGGCCAAGGCCAACCCGTCGCAGAAGTTCGCGATCGTCGACTGCTCGTATGCTTCCTTCTGCCTGAGCGGCACGAAGGTCAAGAACATCGACCAGCTGGTCTTCAACACCGTGCAGGACGCTTTCCTCGGCGGCTACCTGGCGGCCGCCACCAGCAAGACCCACGTCGTGGCGACCTACGGTGGCCAAGATTTCGGTACCGTCACGATCTACGAAGACGGCTTCCAGGATGGCGTGAACTACTACAACACCCAGAACCACGCCAGCGTTAAGCTGCTCGGCTGGAACGAGCAAACCCAGAAGGGCAGCTTCATCGGCAACTTCACCGACCTCGGCGCCGGGCAGGCGCTCACCAACACGTTCATCGGCGATGGCGCTGACGTCATCTTCCCGGTGGCCGGCGGCGTGGGCCTGGGCACCGCGAAGGCGGTCCAGACCGCCGACAGCGCTGGCAAGAGCATCTCGATGGAGTGGGTCGACACTGATGGCTGCATTAGCGCCGCCCAGTACTGCCAGTACATGCTCACCAGCGTGACGAAGGGCATCACCGAAGCGGTCAAGACCGCGGTCCTCGCCGCAGCAGGCGGCACGTTCTCAGGCGGCACGTACGTTGGCACACTCGCCAACGGCGGCGCGGTCCTCACCCCATACCACGACTATGCAAGCAAGATTCCTGCTGCGGTCCAGGCCGAGATCAACACGCTGAAGCAAGAGATCATCAGCGGAAAGATCACCCCGTACACCAAGAATCCTGTCTAAGCCCGGAGAACTCGAGTTCTGCGGATAGGTAGTAGCACGTACCGTCTGAGCCGGTCAGCTGCCCAGGCCAAGGCCTGGGCAGCTGACCGTAGCCAGTTGGAGCGGAGGGCGGGCGGGTGAAGCTTGAGCTGCGTGGCATCACGAAGCGATTCGGCGGTCTCGTGGCCAATGATCACATCGACCTGATCGTTCAGCCCGGCGAGATCCGGGCGCTGCTTGGCGAGAACGGCGCCGGCAAGACCACGCTAATGAACGTCCTGTACGGGCTGGTCCAGCCTGATGAGGGCGAGATCCTTGTCAACGACAAGCCGGTACAGATCCGCTCGCCGAAGGACGCGATCAGCGCCGGCGTGGGCATGGTGCACCAGCACTTCATGCTGGTCCCTGTCTTCACCGTCGCCGAGAACGTGACGCTAGGCGCCGAGCCGGTCCGCCGGTTCGGCCTGCTAGACCGAGCGCGGGCCAGGGCTTCGGTACGAGACCTGTCGCAGCGATTCGGATTGCGCGTCGATCCGGACGCCTACGTCGAAGATCTGCCCGTGGGCGTGCAGCAGCGGGTGGAGATCATCAAGGCGCTCCTGCGCGACGCCAGCATCCTGATACTCGACGAGCCGACGGCCGTTCTGACGCCTGGCGAGACCGAGGACCTGTTCCAGATCATGCGCCAGCTGCGGGACAGCGGCCGGTCCATCGTCTTCATCTCGCACAAGCTCAAGGAGGTCCAGGCGATTGCCGACAACGTCACCATCATCCGCCGCGGCCAGGTGGTCGGCGAACGGCCGCCGACAACCAGCGATGCCGAGCTCGCTGCGCTGATGGTGGGCCGCTCGGTCCAGCTACGGGTGAGCAAGGAGGCGGCGAGCCCGGCCGGGGTAACGCTCGACGTCCGCGACCTCAGCGTCCCAGGCGAGCACGGCGACCTGGCGGTGCAGTCGATCTCGTTCGACGTGCGAGCGGGCGAGATCCTCGGGATCGCGGGCGTGCAGGGCAACGGGCAGACCGAACTCTGCGAGGCGCTGATGGGCCTGCGGCCGTCAACCGGCTCAGTGGTGCTGGACGGCACGGACATCAGTGCCGCGAGCACCCGTGACCGGCTCCGGGCCGGCATCGGCTACATTCCCGAGGACCGGCAGGAAAACGGCCTAGTGGGCGCCTTCACCGTTGCCGACAACCTGGTTCTCGACGTCTATGACCGCTCGCCCTATGCCGCGGGCATCGTCATGAAGCCGGACGCGATCAGGAAGGCGGCGATCCATCTGGTCGACGAGTACGACGTCAGGACATCGTCTGTACTGACTGCGGCCGGAACGCTGTCGGGCGGCAACCAGCAGAAGGTCGTCGTCGCGAGGGAACTGAGCCGGGGCAACAAGCTGCTGCTGGCAAGCCAGCCAACGCGCGGCCTGGACGTCGGATCGATCGAGTTCGTGCACTCCGAGATCGTGAAGCAGCGCGACAGCGGCGTGGCGGTCGTCATTGTCTCGTCGGAGCTCGACGAGATCTACGCCCTGTCAGACCGGATCGCGGTGATGTACGAGGGCAGGATTGTCGGCTTCAGCTCGCCGGACATCGCCGAGCAGGAGCTCGGCCTCCTGATGGCCGGCGCTGGCGCTGGCGCTGGCGCTGGCGCTGGCGCTGGAGCCGATGCCGGGGCCGGGGCCAGTGCCGCCAAGCAACCCGGTGACGGCTCAGGTCCAGAGCAGCTCAGCGCCGACGAGATCCTCGAACTGCCGCCGCCCCAGCTGCCAGCTCAGCCGCAAGCCGAGGAGCCGGGCAATGACTGATCTCCCGGCCACCGGGCCCGATCCGGTACCAGACGCGACCGGCCCGGCAGCCGCCACGCCTGACGAGTCGCCTGGACCCGCGAGGACCCGCTCTCCGCTCACCGGGAGCGTGATCATCCAGGCCATCACGCAGGGCAGCTCAGCCGTCGTCACCATCCTCGCGATTTTCCTGGCGCTCGTCGTCGGCGGCGTGCTCATCATCTTCAGCGATCCGGTAGTGACGCGGGCCTGGAGCTCGTTCTTCGCCGATCCCGGATACGCGCTAGGGCAGACGTGGCAGTCGGTCTCCTTCGCGTACTCGCAAATGTTCGAGGGCGCGATCCTGAATCCATCGACGGTCAGCGCGGCCTTCCATGGCGGCTCGGTAGCGGCCATCTTCTACCCGCTGTCCGCGACGTGCGCCCAGGCAACACCGCTGATCCTGACCGGCTTGTCTGTTGCGATTGCATTCAGGGCCGGGTTGTTCAACATCGGCGCGGCTGGCCAGTGGGTTGGCGGCGCGATCGTGGCGACCTGGCTGGGTTTCGGCGTGAGCCTGCCACCGGTGATCCACATCATCGTGTGCGTACTCGGCGCGTTCGTCGGCGGCGCCGTGATCGGCTGGTTCGTCGGCGTACTCAAGGCCAAGACTGGCGCGCATGAGGTCATCGTCACGATCATGCTCAACTACGTGATGTATGACTTGCTGTCATACCTGCTGTCCCATCCGGCCATGCTCCAGAAGCCGGGACAGACCAACCAGATCGCGCCGTACATCGCGAACGACGCCAACCTTGGGCACGTCGGCGGACCGCCGCCGCAGGTCGGCATCGGCTTCCTGATCGCCGTGGCGGCCGCCGTGGCAGTTGCCTGGGTGTTGGCCCGCAGCACGACCGGATTCCAGTTCCGCACCGTCGGCGCCAGCCCGAGCGCGGCCCGCACCGCCGGTATCAACGTCGAGCGGTCCTGGATCCTGGTGATGCTGCTCGCCGGCGGCCTCGCGGGTCTCTCGGCAGCCGCGGTGATTCAGGGGACGAATACCCAGCTGACCTTCAATAGCTACGGGACGTACGGACCCGATGGCATCACAGTCGCGCTGCTCGGACGGGCCAAGCCGATGGGAGTGGTCCTTGCCGGCCTGCTCTTCGGCGCGCTGCACGTGGGCGGCACCTATGTCGAGGCTGCCACGCTGGGGCAGGTGCCTGCTGACATCGTCCAGGTACTCGAAGGACTCATAGTGCTCTTTGTCGCGGCGCCGGCGCTGATCCGTGCTGTCTTCCGGCTGCGCTCCACCAGCGGTACCGGCATGGAGGCTGTTACGAAGGGGTGGAACGGGTGACGGCCATAGTCACGGCAGTGCGGACACCGCTGACAGCCAACCGCCAGTACATCGCTGCGGCCACCTTCGGCCTTCTCGGACTGATCAATGTTCTGGTGTTCGGGCTCCTGGCGCATCCCGGCGATGCCGCCTTCACGCTGTCGCAGGCCGGCTCCGGCATCCAGATACCGGTCATCCGAGTGCCCGCCGCGCCGGTCTGCTTCGCGCTCGGCGCTATCTGTATCGGCCTGGGCGTGCTCCGCGCGACCACTGAGCTCAGCGTCCGGTACAGGCGCATCACGATCGCGGCTGTACTGCTGTCCTTCGTGATATCCCTGCTCTGCTGGGCCGACGCCGGCGCGATCCCGCTGAACGTCATCAACATCATGCAGGGCACACTCATTGCATCGATTCCGCTGGTCCTCGGTGCCCTCGCTGGCTGCCTGTGCGAACGGTCCGGCGTGATCAACATCGCCATCGAGGGACAACTGCTGTTTGGCGCGTTTGCCGCCGCGATCGTGGCCAGCGCGTTCGGCGGCCTGGTTGCCGGACTCGTGGCTGGATCGCTGGCCGGCGGGCTTGTCGGCCTGCTGCTCGCTGTCTTCGCGGTCACGTTCCTGGTGAACCAGGTCATCCTCGGCGTCGTGCTCAACGTCCTCGCACTCGGCATGACCGACTATCTCTACGACCGGCTGATGGCGCAGAATCCGAACTACAACACGGGGGTTACCTTCGGCTCGATCAAGATCCCCGGGCTTGCCAACATCCCGGTCATCGGGCCGATCTTCTTCGACTCGAACATCTTCTTGTACATCACCTACGTCGTGATCATCGGAGTCCAGGTCGCGCTGTTCTACACCAGATGGGGGCTGCGGGTCAGGGCCGTCGGTGAGCATCCGACCGCGGCTGACACGGTTGGCATCGGAGTGCTCTGGACTCGCTACCGCAATGTCATCTTGGGCGGCCTGATCGCCGGCATCGGCGGCGCGTACCTGACCATCGGCTCGGTCGGCAGCTTCAACCCCGATATCAGCTCAGGCTTCGGCTATATCGCGCTGGCGGCGTTGATCTTCGGCCGCTGGACGCCGCTCGGCTCACTCGCTGCCGCGCTGCTGTTCGGCTTCTGCCTGGAGCTGGCGCTGGTACTGCCCACTGTCAACTCGGCCTTGCCGCCGCCCATCATGAACATGGCGCCGTACGTTGCCACGATCATCGCCGTGGCGGGCCTAGTCGGCAAGGTCCGGGCACCCAAGGCCGACGGCGAGCCGTACGTCAAGGCGTGACAGCTCAATTGGACATTGACTGGCTCGCGCTGCGGCAGGCCGCGACCGTCGTTGCGGCCCGCGCACACGCCCCCTACTCCGGCCTGAAGGTCGGGGCGGCCGGAGTGGATGGCAACGGCACGATGGTCACCGGCTGCAACGTGGAGAACGCGTCCTACGGGCTGACCCTCTGCGCCGAGTGCGGGCTCGTCAGCGCCCAGCGCGCAGCCGGCGCGGGACCGCTGGTAGCGGTGAGCGTCGTCGCGGGTGATGGCGCCCCGCTGATGCCCTGCGGCCGGTGCCGGCAGCTGCTGCTCGAGGCCGGCGGTCCCGGCCTGCTGCTCGACGCCGATAACGGGCCGCAGCGCCTGGGCGACCTGCTGCCTGGTGCGTTCACGGCCGGCGACCTCGAGAGCCGGAGCGCCCCGAAAACCGGGAACAACAGCGATGCCTGACGCCGTCGACCTCATCCGGGCCAAGCGCGACGGCGGCCGGTTGTCTCCGGGCGACATCCGCTGGCTGATCGACGCTTACACCACCGGCGCCGTCGCGGACGAGCAGATGTCGGCGCTGCTGATGGCGATCTACTTCCGCGGCCTCGATCCGGGTGAGCTGCGCGCCTGGACGCGCGCCATGATCAGCTCCGGCGAGCGGCTGGAGCTCAGCGGCCTGGCGGCACCGACCGTGGACAAGCACTCGACCGGCGGCGTCGGCGACAAGGTGTCGCTGATCCTGGCGCCCCTGGTCGCCAGCTGCGGCGCCGCCGTGCCCCAGCTATCCGGGCGCGGGCTCGGGCACACCGGCGGCACGCTGGACAAGCTGGAGTCGATCCCCGGCTGGCGCGCCTCGCTCTCCAACGCCGACATCATCCGTGTGCTGACGGACATCGGCTGCGTCATCTGCGCCGCTGGCGACGGCCTGGCCCCGGCCGACCGCCGCCTCTACGCACTCCGGGACGTCACCGGCACGGTCGAATCCATACCGCTGATCGCCAGTTCGATCATGTCCAAGAAAATTGCGGAGGGAACGGGGTCGCTCGTCCTCGACGTCAAGGTCGGCAGCGGCGCGTTTATGCCAGACGTTGCCTCGGCCCGCGAGCTCGCGGAGACCATGGTGGAGCTCGGCAACGCCCACGGCGTGCAGACAAGCGCCCTGCTGACCCGGATGGACGCGCCCCTCGGCCACGCAGTCGGGAACGCGCTCGAGGTAGCCGAGTCCGTCGCGACCCTGCGCGGCGAAGGACCGGCTGACCTAGTCGAGATCACGCTCGCGCTGGCGACCGAGATGCTCGCGCTGGCCGGCATCGACACGGACCCGGCGGCTGCACTCGCCGACGGTCGCGCACTGAAGCGCTATCGCGCGATGATCAGCGCTCAGGGCGGTGACCCGGCGGCTGAGCTCCCGTCAGCAAGGCACGCCGAGGTGATTCGCGCCACGTCGACCGGCTGGCTCCGGGTCCTTGACGCCAGGGCCGTGGGCGTCGCGGCCTGGCGCCTTGGGGCCGGGCGGGCCAGGAAGGAAGACCCGGTATCGGCCGCCGCCGGGATCATGTGCCTGGCAAAGCCGGGCGACCAGGTCGCAGCGGGCCAGCCGATACTTGAGCTACGCGGCGATGATCCAGGCAAATTCGGCCGCGCGCTCGAGGCGCTCGACGGCGCGCTCGAGATCGGCCCGGAACCTCCCGAACCAGCCCCGCTGGTCATCGCCCGGATCGGCTGACGCTCGACTATGACACTCGCGCTTACGGACATTCGCCTCGCCCCGAAGGTGTTGCTGCACGATCACCTCGATGGCGGGCTGCGACCGCAGACAGTAGTCGACCTCGCCGCCGCGCACGGCTACGACGGTCTCCCGGCCGCCAGCGCGGCAGGCCTGGTCGCCTGGCTGACTGGCGCCGCGCCGCGCGGGCGGCTGGAGCTGTACCTCGACGCCTTTCAGCACACGGTCGCCGTGATGCAGACTCCGGACGCGCTGATCCGGGTGGCGGCCGAGTGCGCGGAGGACCTCGCCGCCGACGGCGTTGTCTACGCCGAGGTGCGCTTTGCACCCGAGTTGCACCTCGAGGGCGGGCTGAGCCTGGATCAGGTCGTCGAGGCAGTGCTCGAGGGCTTCCGCGATCGGCAGCGCCGGGCGCGGCATCACGATCTACGCTCTGCTCACCGCGATGCGCACGGCCGCCAGGTCGCGTGAGATCGCCGAGCTAGCCGTACGGCACCGAGACAACGGCGTAGTCGGCTTCGACATCGCCGGCGCCGAGGCGGGCAACCGGCCGAGCCGTCATCTCGATGCGTTCGAGTACACAGAGCGCGAGAACTTCCACATCACGATCCACGCCGGCGAGGCCTACGGCCTGCCGTCGATCTGGGAGGCCGTGCAGTGGTGCGGAGCCGAGCGCCTCGGCCACGGCGTCCGGCTCATCGACGACATCACGTTCGACGCCGCGGGCCGACCCGTGCTCGGACGCCTCGCCAGCTACATCAGGGACCGCCGGATCCCGCTGGAGATGTGCCCGACCTCGAACGTGCAGACAGGCGCAGCGGCCTCGATCCGCGAGCACCCGATCGGGTTGCTTCGGGACCTCTCCTTCCGGGTCACGGTGAACACCGACAACCGGCTGATGAGCGCAGTGAGCCTGTCGTCAGAGCTGGCGGCGCTATCCGAGGCGTTCGGCTACGACTGGGCCGACGTCGAGTGGCTGACGATCAACGCGATGAAGAGCGCGTTCGCGCCGTTCGACGAGCGGCTGGCGATCATCACCGACGTGATCAAACCAGGCTTCGCTGGCCTGCGGTAACGTCGTGATCGTGGGGATTGAGTCGCTCGAGCGCCAGGCACCCGGCCGCTGGCCATTCGACGGTGCCGATCTTTCTACCTCTGATGCCGGCCTGCGCCAGGTGCTGCACGGACTGCCCGGCATCGACCAGGTCGGCGTCGGCGAACGGGTTGCCGCGCTGGCGACCCGGTCGATCAAGAAGGACGCCAAGCTGACAGCGCTGGACCTCGCCGTCAGGATGGTCGACCTGACCACGCTGGAAGGCGCCGATACGCCGGGCAAGGTGCGCGCCATGTGCGCCAAGGCCCTGCACCCGGATGCCACCGCGCCACCGGTCGCCGCCGTCTGCGTCTACCCCGATCTGGTGGCAGTGGCGAAGCAGGCCGTGGCGGGCAGCGGTGTGGCCGTGGCCTCCGTCGCCACCGCGTTCCCGTCCGGACGTGCGTCCCTGGCGGTCAAGCTCGCGGATGTGCGTGACGCGGTGGGCGCGGGCGCCGACGAGATCGACATGGTCATCGACCGGGGCGCGTTCCTGGCCGGCCACTACGGCCAGGTGTACACCGAGATCAGGGCCGTCCGGGAGGCCTGCGGGCCTGCGCACCTGAAGGTGATACTCGAGACGGGCGAGCTGGCCACGCTCGACAATGTCGCCCGCGCATCGTGGCTGGCGATGATGGCCGGAGCGGACTTCATCAAGACCTCGACCGGGAAGGTGACTCCCGCCTCGACGCCGGCCGTGGCCCTGGTGATGCTCGCGGCGGTGCGGGACTTCGAGCAGACAAGCGGCCGCCGGGTGGGCGTCAAGGTCGCGGGCGGCATCCGGACTGCCAAGGACGCCATCCGGTACCTGGTCCTGGTGAACGAGGTCGCAGGGTCGGCGTGGCTCACCCCGGCGCTGTTCCGGATCGGCGCCTCGACCCTGCTTAACGACCTGCTCATGCAGCGGTCGAAGCAGCGCACAGGCCGATACGCAGGTCCCGACTACTTC
>CAWKKA010000008.1:0-4816 GCA_963850105.1 uncultured Actinomycetota bacterium | reverse complement strand
ACCGCGACGGACTGCCTCCGCCGTGTGCATCGACTTAAGCTCGCCGTGCCCGTCGTCCAGGTGTTTGAGCGCGCCGATCGCGAGTAGTTCGCCGTCACGGCGATAGCTGTAAAGGGTCACAGCAGGTTCGAGCAGGCCGCTTACATCGAGGGCGAACACGTTCTGTGGCGGGCTCTGCGATCTCATGTGGGCGAGATGGCAGGCGAGCAATTCGCGGACATCGGGCGCGCGCGGGTCGTCCACGCTGATTACGTCCTCGCGCATCCGGACATGGTATGGGCGGATCATGTCGGCGCTGTTACGGCGCTGCTGCTACTGCCGCCGGCACGGGCGTAATGCTGCGCGGGCTTGGCATTGCTCAGCGAACACGATCGTACGTCGGCCCGAGACGCGCGGGCGACAGCTGACGTGGGCCACGCTTACGCCCCTTCGCATCACCCGCGCGCCCGCGCCAGCGTCGTACAGTGTGCGTGCCATGCGTACTAGGCCATTGCAGGTGCTCCTGCACGCAGCCCTAGGCCAAGCTCTGACCTCGCGTGATACTGGGGCTGTCGCAGCTCTCCGCTCGGCTCTCAGCGCCATCGCCAATGCTGAGGCCGTGCTGCCGGCGGGACCGTCGTCTCGCCGTACCAGCAGCGTGGCGGGCGGTGGCTGGAGCTTGCGCAGCCGGCGTAATCGTGGCCTACGCGAGCTGTCGACCTGCCCATCTCGGTCCAGCGAACGGTCGGGATCGGTAACGAAGGCCCAGCCGCCGGAGTAAGCCCCAGTTGCCGCCGTCAGTCGCGCCGACGACTACCAAGCACGCGCTAGCCGCGGTTGGCCCAGTTGAACCGCGACGAGCCGCGACCGAGTATGCGGTCCACGGCGGCGCTCATGCTGCCGTCCTCGGCCATCAGCTTGCGGATCACGAAGATCATGGTGGGTATCGCCCAGAAGTCTCCGCAGATCCACAGGATCCCGGCGCCTATCTGCTGATCGGCGAACGCAGGCAGGGTAACGCCAGGCACGTGGTTGTACACCGAGTACCACGACGTGCTGCTCAGGAACCCCATCGCCATGGCGAGCACCCACATCACGCAGTTGGTGCCGACAAGCGCCGCCGCCTGGGCAACCGTCGACATCTTGATCCGGAACGGGGCCGATCCAATGAACTGAAGCCAGAACAGCACGCCTGCGATGAAGAAGCTCGCATGCATCAGCCAGATATGGACGACCGAGTTGCGCTCCGCAAGGTCAAACGGACCGGGCAGATGCCAGACAACCATCACGATGTTGAAGACCGTCACGCTCACCCAGGGCCTGAGCAGGAAGCCGCCGACGGCGCGCAGTGGCCTCGTCCAGCCAGCGGTCATGACCTCGCGCGTGGCAGTCTTGCCCGACCTGCCAGGAAGCCCGTCCAGCAGCGGCTGCCAGGGCGCGCCGGCCACGATCAGCGTCGGCGCGGCGAACATGAGCAGCAGGTGCTGGATCATGTGGACGAAGAAGTAGTCGTCGGCCCAATAGTCGATCGGGGACTGGACCGCGATCAGCAGCACCACGAGACCGCAGTAGAACCAGATCGATCGCAGCCTGCGCTCTCTGGTGCGCTCGGGACGTGACCGGCGGGCCAGCCGGGCGAGGCCGATCTCGTGCCAGATGACGACCACGATGGCGACGACCAGGAAAGGATCGAATGACCAGTGCTGGATTAGGTAGCTCACGGCGTCCTCTCAGCCAGACGACCCGTACGGAACAGTCACCCGCACGGTTTGTGCCAGGGTCCAGCGGCTCGAGCCTGCGGCGAGCTGCCAGGCGGTCATCATGGTCGGGCTGACGGCCAGGGCTTGCGGCTCGCCGTCGGCCCCGACGGCCAGGGTGACGGTCCGCAAGGGCAGCGGCGGCAGGGTGCGCCACGCCGCCGACTGCCAGCCGACGGTGACGCCGCTCGCGCCCGCGCGTACCGGCAAAACCAGACCTACGGAGCCGTCGGCCCAGATCGACACCGAGGACTTGCCGGCGGTTCCCGCAGCGAGCCCGGGGGACAGCCGCCAGGTTGCACCGCCATTCGCCGACCATCCGGCCACCAGGGTGGTGGCGCCGGTAGCTGATCGGGTGGCGAGGACCGCGGTTGTCCGCTGGCCGGTTGTAGCAAGGCCGACGACGTCGACGGCGTCGCGCGAGAGAGCGGCTGGCATGGGCGGCCCGGCGAGGTGCCACGCGCCGGCCGAGAACCCGAAGATCCCGGCGACGCCCGGCTTGGCGCAGCTCGCGGCCACAAGCGGCGAGACACCCGGCGTCCATGACGCCGCGGTCAGCGCTTGCACGCCGCAGGCATGGCCAGCCGCCGAGTCGGCCAGCGATCGCTGCGTCGTTATCTTCGCCCACGTCGCGCCGAGGTTCGTGCTTGTCTCGACCTCACCGGTGTCGGTCAGCGCGATCAGCTGGCCGCCGTAGCTGCCGCCGAGCGCGTCCGGAACGTCGCCGAAGCCAGGACTCAGCAGGGCGGTCTGTGACCACTGCACACCGGCATCCGCGGTCGCCGCCAGCGGCGAGAACGTGAGCTTCTGGCTTGGCCGGAAGCCCGTGACCAGCGACGTCGGGCCAGTCGCGGCCATCACCAGCCCGCCGTTGCTGGCGACGCCATCCGGGGTGGCCAGCTTCCAGCTCGCCCCGCCGGCCGGGCGGACGAACAGTTCCCAGAAGTTGTTGAAGGTGGCCGCCGGGCCGCCCATCTGGACCACGGCCCAGCTGGCGCCGCTGGCACTCGACACGGACGTGGCCAGCGTCGGGACGCTGAGGCCAGCGAGCGGCGCGCGACTGGAACCGCTCGTCTTGGCGGGCGTGGTGCCGCATCCCGTCACCAGCAGTGCCGCGACCGGCAGTGCGCCCGCCAGCACTGCACCCGCCAGCCGACCCCTCATGCTCGCCCCATAATCTGCTGCGCTTGCGTGGCTAGCTCGCCCGCGAACGACGACTGGGTGCTTGCGGTGCCGGGGCCAGGATCGAAGTTCAGCTCGGCCCTGGTGCGTCCGCCCTTGTCGATCACGTAGGCCAAGTCGTTGTGCGCGATCATGCCGCCGCCCGGCAGGACCTGCGCGGCGATCCCGTAGCGCCGCCACGCCTGCTGAAGCTGGGCGAGCGAGCCGGTGAGGAATAGCCAGTTCGGCAGCCGGCTGAGGCCTTCCTGCGCGTCGAAGGCCCTGGTGTACGCGACCGAGCGGTAGACGGGATTGGCGACCACGGCGACCATCTCGACGTTCCGCGAGCCTGATCCGAGCAGCTGGTCGGCTTCGCGGAACTCCTGCGCAATCAGCGGGCAGTCCGACGTGCAGACCGGGTCGAGGAAGGTGAGCAACACGACCTTGCCCCGCAAGCTCGCCAGACTGACAGGGCGCCCGTCCTGATCGGAGAGCGAGAAGGCCGGTGCCGCGAAGTTGAGCGGCGCCGCGCTGCCGTCGATTGCCTCCGCGAGGATCGGCGCCGCGTTAGAGCTGGCCTGGGCAATCGCCATCGGGCCTGCGCCGACGACGACGATCGCGGCTGCCCACAGCGCGAGCAGCGCGCGCACGCTCAGCATTGCGCGGATGCCCGCTCGGGCGCGCTCGGCGATGCTGGCCGGCCCCGGCGCGGCGACTACATCCCCCGGGCTGGCTGCGTTCGCTACGGCGGGCGCCGCTGGTGCTGTGGCCGCCACCGGTGCGGTGGCCGCCGCCGGGACTGTGGCCAGCGCAAGATAGCCGCCCACGGCCAGCAGCGCCACTGGGATCATGCTGTTGGGGTCAGTGCCGAGCCCGCCGAAGAATCCGAGGTCCTCGACCAGCACCCAGTCCGCGAGGCATACGGCGAGCAGCAGGATAAGGGCCGGCTTGATGAGCAGGTGGCGTCCGCTGAGGAAGGCCACGCCGACCGCACCCAACGCGATCACGGCGATCAGGTTGACGGCGAATCCGTGTGCCGCGTCGAGAGAAGCGAAGTCGCCGACGAGCGCGGCCAGGGCATGTGGCTGCGGCGTGCTCGACATCGAGCTCACCATCGTCGCCAGCGCGCCCGGGTGCCCGTGTAGCTGGCCCTGCCAGAAGCCGCGGCCTGGCCATGCCTGCAGCACCGCCATGGCGGCAAGCAGCACGCCGAGGCCCACGAGGACCTGCTGGCCGAGGCGCCGCGATTGCCAGTACCGCATGGGCAGCGCGATCAGCAGGCCGGCCACGCAGTAGAAGATCACCGCGCCCGGGGCGCCGAACAGGAACGACAGGCCGGGCGCGAAGATCCCGCCGAACGCTTCGCCGAACGCCCAGACGATCAACCCCCAGCCGACACTGACCAGCCCCGCCACTCTGGATGACCAGCCTGACGGGGCGGCGATCAGCCATGCGCCGATGCCGACCTGGATCCACACGGATGCTGCGTCCGCCTGGATGGGATGGAACGACCAGGCAGTCCCGGCCCAGTTGACGAGGTGCTGGACCCAGGCTGGCGAGGCGGCGGCTGTCGGCTCTATCACCTGCGCCGGGAGACCCGCAGGCATCGCAGGCTGCGCCTGCAGAATGCCGTCGAAGATCCACAGGATGCCAAAGCCGATCCGCAGCAGGCGCCGCCCGCTAGGTTCGGTCGCGGCGGCGACCAAGCCAAGCCCGGCCGCCGACCAGGGCGAGCCGGTCGCTCCGCGGGCGGACGGCACCCACTCGCGCACCCCTGCCCAGGCCAGGCCCAGCAGGAGCAGCAGCGCGAGCACGATCAGGCCCTGATGCAGCAGCGCGGCCTTGAACGCAGCGACGAGAATTGGGTTCGTGTCGCTCAGGCCTGAGTTCATGCCGGGCATCTGGCTAAGTCCTTCTGT
>CAWKKA010000007.1:0-86696 GCA_963850105.1 uncultured Actinomycetota bacterium | reverse complement strand
CGGGACGATCAGGCGCCGGGTTTGCGGTCGGGCGGCCCAGCTTCCTTAGCCGCTCAGATGGCCCGTGACCTGCGCTGATGGCCCAGATAACGTGGTGGCCAGTCGCGCGGGAAGGCCCGGAAAAGCACTTTGCGAGCTCTACCATAGGTCGCTTATCTGCCTCTGGGAAACAGTGATGAATGCCACTATTGGCTGCTAGATCGCACAGTCCGTAGATCGCAATCCGTAGATCGCAATCCGTAGATCGCACAGTCCGGCGGCGGTACTTCATCGCGCCGGTGCAACCGCTTGTGGCCCGTATCGCTGGCGCCACTGCTCGAGCTGGGTGACCTCGTCGCCGAACTGAGAGTCGCCTACTGGACCGCTGACGATCGGGGCAGGCAGCACCAGGCGACGCCCGCTGGTTCGCACTACCTGGACAGTGACGGTCGGCGACCTAGTCTCGTGGGCGCCTCCCGGCAGGACCGGCTCGGGCCCGCGGGCTGAGGCATGAAACACCTGGATTTTGTAAGAAGGGCCGGCCTGAAGGCGCTCAGACGGGCCGGCACCGTCGTCTCGCGCTTCCGCCTGGGCGTGCCGCACTTGGAATCCCGCAACCTCGGCCCACGGGATGAAATGACGCGCGTAGCCGTGAAGCTCGATGCCACGCGGTGTGAGTATCGTCCGGAACGTCGCCTGCCAGGCGTACAACGTGATCAAGCCGAGCGCGGCAAGACCAATGACGCCAGCTACGACGAGCATCGGCGGACCTAGCTTGGTCGCCGCTGCGGCGGCGGCCACTCCCGCGAAGACAACGCCAGTCACGCCGCGCCGCAGGAGCGGCAGCCTTACCTGACGGTCCCGCCTGAAGACAAGCTGGCTTCCTGGCATATCCGGCACTGGTGTCGTCATTACTATCTCCGCGTATGACTGCCCATCGGCTTTGTCACAGTAAATCGCCGAGGCAGCCGCATTCGACTTCGACGCCCGATGGATTGCGTTACCGCAGCGCCTGCGGCCCGTAGCGCCGACGCCATTCCTCCATCTGGCGAACGCTGTCGGTGAACTGATAGTCGCCCGCACGACCATTCACCACGGGTGCGGGAAGGACCAGGCGGCGCCTGCCGGTTCGCAGCACCTGCACAGTCACGTGCCGCTGCGGCGGACCGGTTTGACGCCCGCCGTCGGGCATCCTCGGCCTCGAGATGTCGATGTGCTCAGTCGGGACCGCATCGTCCCGACCGGACCCCGCCCCTGGCTGGCCATGACGGACCCGGAATCCGACGACCTCTTGCCACGGGATGTAGCGACTGACGTATCCGTGCAGCTGAATGCCCTGCGGAGTGAGCACAGTCCGGAACCGGCCCTGCCATGCATACACCACAACGCAGCCGATCGCCCCAGCGCCTATAGCGCCAGCGATGACGAACATCAGTGGGCCGCGCCAGGCTCCGATGGCCGCCGCTATGCCCGCGACAATGAGGGCCGTCGCTGCTCTCCGCAGCATCGGCATGCGGGCGGCCCGGTCACGGCTGAAGGCAATCTCGTTCCCGGGTAGTCCTGGATCTGATGCGGCCACGGCCGTCTCCCCGTAAAAGAGGGCTCTCTGGCAATTGTGCATCCGCGGGCCACCGTTCTGCAGCAGTAGCGGGCGCGGCGACGGCCGGTCGAGTGAACTCAGATCCGCTCGTGCAGGCGCACCGCGCCAACGGTCCGCTTCCCCCTCCGCACAACTAGGTACTCACCGTGCAGCAGGTCCGCATCCGTCGGCGTGGCGTCCTCGGTCATGACCCTCTCGTTGTTGAGGTACGCGCCGCCCTCGGCGATCGCGCGCCGCGCCGCCGACTTGCTCTCCACGATCCCGGCGGCGGCCATCAGGTCGAACACGGTCGGCAGGCCACCGCCTGGCACCCGGTCAACCTCCGCGTGCGGAACCTCGGCCACGGCGGCCGCCAGAGTTGCGGCATCAAGCGAACGCAGGTCCCCCTGACCAAACAGCGCCTCGCTCGCCGCCTGAACGCGGGCCAGCTCGTTCGCACCGTGTACCAGCGTTGTCATCTCCTCGGCGAGCAGGCGCTGCGCTCGCCTGGCCTTCGGCTTCTCGGCGATCTCCCGCTCCAGTTCCTCGATCTCGGCCCTGGAGCGGAACGAGAACACCCGCAGCAGACCCGGTACCTCGGCATCGGCCCTGTTGAGCCAGAACTGGTAGAACGCGTACGAGCTCATCAGCTCCTGACTCAGCCAGACAGCATCGCCTTCAGTCTTGCCGTACTTGGTCCCGTCTGGCTTGGTGATCAGCGGTGTGGCGAGCGCGTGCACGGAGTCGCCGGTCACCCGGCGGATCAGGTCGACGCCGGACACAAGGTTGCCCCACTGGTCACTGCCGCCGAGCTGAAGCGTGCACGCGTAGCGGTTGTGCAGCTCCAGGTAGTCGTTGGCCTGCAGGATCTGGTAGCTGAACTCGGTGTAGCTGAGCCCGCCGCTCTCGAGCCGGGCGCGAACAACCTCGCGGGACAGCATCTGGTTCACCGGGAAGTGCTTGCCGATGTCGCGCAGGAAGTCGATTGCGGACAGTTGCTCTGTCCAGTCCAGGTTGCTGACCACGGTCGCCCCGGTCGGGCCCGATGTGAAGTCCAGGTACTGGCTCACCTCGGCGCGGATCCGCTCGACCCAGCCGGCCACCACCTCACGCTCGTTCAGCACACGCTCAGCTGACTTGCCGCTCGGGTCGCCAATCAGCCCGGTGGCGCCCCCGACCAGCCCGATAGGCCGGTGCCCGGCCTGCTGGAACCTGCGCATGGTCAGCAGCAGCACCAGGTTGCCGATATGGAGGCCGGGCGCAGTCGGGTCAAAACCGCCATAAAAGGTAACGACCTCAGCGTCCAGTGCCTTGCGCAGGTCGTCCAGGTCAGTGTGCACGGCGATGAGGCCGCGCCACGTCAGGTCATCGATGATGTCACTCACCGGTGCATCGTCCCATCTTTGGCCGCGGAGCCGGAAACTGGTTTCGGCCGTCGCACTCTCGGTTTCGACGAGCGGAATACGGAAACGTGGCCGTCGTCGGCTAGCCAGTAGCGCCACGGCCGCTCGGCTGCCTGCCTGATCCCAACCCGCGGGCCCGTGCGGATCTGGTCGCGACCAATCGCAGTCAGCGACGGCCCGATGCCCAGCCGAGAGTCCGGCCCGCAAGCGTCGGCGCCATCGAGGGCCTTATCGATCCCGAGCGCCTGGCACAGGCGCCCCGGTCCGCGCGCCAGGTCAACCTCGCGGACCCGGCGGCTGCCATCGGCGCCGGCGACGGCCAGATCGGAGGCGAGGTCAGCCGCGCGGCCAAGCCGGCGCTGGCCTGCCAGCTCCGCGCCTTCGATGACCTCGCCCGCGCGGATGAGGACCGCCTCGGCGCGCCCAACAGGCTGACAGACGAGATTGACGCAGAAGTGCATGCCGTAAGTGAAGTACACGTAGGCGTGGCCGGGCTCCCCGAACATCACCGCGTTGCGGGCCGTCTGGCCGCGGAACGCGTGCGAAGCGGGGTCGGCCGGGCCCTGGTACGCCTCGACCTCGACCAGCCGCACGGATACTCGCCCCGCCGGGCTGTCATGCCACAGCAGGCAGCCGAGCAGGTCGGGCGCCACGTCGGTCGACGGACGGTCGAAGAAGTCGCGCGGTAGTCGCTGGATTTGAGCCGTGTGCATCATCAGATCGTGAGCGTAGCGGCAGCTGCGAAAGAAGCGGGCTCAGGGCTAGCTCGGCAACGGGCCGTTGACAGCGATGACGCCAGGGCCGCTTGGCCTGGCCAGCAGGAACGCGCCGCTGCCACCAACGGCCCACGAGCTGCCAGAGCCGGGTATTGCGGCCGTCGCGCCGAGGTAGATCGCGCCGGGCTGGCCGGGTCCTAGCTGGTCCACGTTGATCCATCGCTGCCCGGTCCAGTGCGCGAACGGGCCGAGCCAGACCCCGTCACTGCCGTCATAGGTCAGCTGGTCGACCACACCCAGCAGATGGCCCGCCGACCTGCCTGGTACCGGGATCTGGGTCCAGCGGACGCCGTTCCAGGCAAACAGAGTGGCGTGCGTCGCCTGGCCGCCCTGCGGCCCCTGCAGACCCGGCGGCAACGACAGGATCCAGGCGGCACCATGGGCACCGACCGCGAACTGCGGGCCGATTAGGCAGCTGGTGTACCTCACCGGCGCCGGCGGCGTACTCGCAGGCTCCCAGCCCGTGCCTTTCTCCCGGAACACGACCAGGCGGCCGGTACCCGACCCGAGGCCACCGCTGCCCCCGTGGCAGCCAGCTGCGCCAACCACCCAGATGGTGCCACTGACGTCGGCCAGTCCGCTGACCAGTATGGGCAGCCGAGACACGCTCCAACGGGAACCGTTCCAGTGCGCCATTGATGCGCGACAGGCCGACGGCGATGGACCAAGACTGCACCCCGAGCTCATCAGCCAGACGCTGGCCGGACTCAGCACCAGCGCCGAGGAATTGGCCCAGTTGGCGGCGGGCATCATCGCGAACCGCCACGTGCTCCCGTCGAACCGCATCGCCGCCGCAGGCCCGCCACGCTTGACCCCGAAGATCCACACGTCACTGGCCGACGTGGCCTGAACGTCGTCCGGCTGGAAGTCACTCGCGTCCGGCAGCGTCTCTGACTGCCAGCGAGCGCCGTTCCAGTGCAGCACGACGGGCTTAACCTGGACGGCGCCGGCGACTCCGACCGCCCAGGCGTCGCTGGGGCTGACTGCGGCGACAGCGGTCAGCAGGACGTTCGTCTGCTCGGTGCGATACACCACGCGCCAGCGCTCCGAGGTTGAAGCAGGGGTTGCAGCGGCGGCCGGGGTCGGGGTGGCGACATGCGTAGCAGGCCCGGTGGCGGTGCCGGTCGGGGTCGCGGGCTGTCCCCCACTCGACGTGCAGGCACTCACCAGCGCGAGCCCGGCTACGGCCGCGCAGCGCCCGGTTAGCGAGCGTCTCCTCCACGCACCTGCTGGGTTCGCCAATCCGTCTGCGTCCGCCGATCCTGCTCTGTCCGAAAATCCGATTAGCTCGCGGCCACCCAGGCGGCCTGGTCGTGCACGTTCTGGCGGAGCCTTGCGAGCTGCTCGGCGACGCGAGCCGGCGCGGTGCCGCCGCGGCTGGCCCTGGCGGCTATAGCTCCCTCGACGGTCAGCACGTCGCGCACGTCCGGCGTCAGCAGCGGCGAGATCTTGTCCAGATCCGCGTCGCTAACGTCACCAAGCTCGCAGTCGTGCACCTGGCACCAAACAACGAGGTGTCCGACCACCTCGTGCGCCTCCCGGAAGGGCGTGCCGCGCCGGACGAGAAGCTCAGCTAGATCCGTCGCGAGCGCATGGCCGGCGGCGGCCGTGACCGCGAGCCGTTCGGTGTGGAAGCGCAGCGTGCCGATCAGGCCCGCCATCGCGGGCAGCACTGTGAGCAGGGTGTCGACCGCATCGAAGACAGGCTCCTTGTCCTCCTGCAGGTCGCGGTTGTAAGTGAGCGGCAGGCCTTTCAGGGTGGTGAGCAGGCCGGTGAGACCGCCGATCAGCCGGCCCGACTTGCCGCGGGCTAGCTCGGCTACGTCCGGATTCTTCTTCTGCGGCATGATCGATGAGCCCGTGGCGTACGCGTCGTCGATCTCAGCCCAGCCGAATTCGTGCGTCGACCAGAGCACCACCTCCTCCCCTAGCCTCGACAGGTGCACGCCAAGCAGCGCCGCGACGAAGCAGAACTCGGCAGCGAAATCCCGGTCGCTGACCGCGTCCATCGAGTTGTCGGCGGCACTGGCGAAGCCGAGCTCGGCCGCCACCGCTTCGGGATCTAGGGGCAGCGACGAGCCGGCCAGCGCGCCTGACCCGAGCGGGCTGACGGACGCGCGCACATCCCAGTCCCGGAGCCGGCTGGCGTCCCTGGCGAACGCCTGGACGTGCGCCAGCAGCTGATGGGCGAGCAGGACGGGCTGGGCGTGCTGCATGTGCGTCATGCCCGGTGCCGGGATGCCCTGGTGCCGCTCAGCCTGGCCTATCAGGGCGAGCTCTAGCTCGGTCAGCCTGGCGGCAATGACTCTGGCATGATCACGCAGGTACAGCCGGAGGTCCGTGGCGACCTGATCGTTGCGGCTGCGGCCCGCGCGCAGCTTGCCGCCGAGCTGCCCGACGCGCTCGAGCAAGCCTCGCTCCAGCGCGGTGTGGACATCCTCGTCATGTGCAGACGGCCGGAACGTGCCTGCCCGGCAGGCCCGGCCGAGGTCATCGAGCGCGGCCAGCATGCGGGTGAGCTCGGTGTCAGTCAGCAGGCCGGACTTGTGGAGCACTCGCGCGTGCGCGGCGGAGGCCAGCAGGTCGTAGGGCGCGAGCCGCCAGTCGAACTGGACGCTGACCGACAGCCTGGCCAGCGCCTCAGCCGGGCCGGACTCGAACCGGCCGCCCCACAGCCGTAGTGGCCTGGCAGCGGCCGCCTCCGATGCGTCTGTCAGGTCGTCCGGTGAGTCAGATGTCACGGTCGGTCTCCCTTTCGGTGCTCCGCTGGCAACAGAGTCTGCTGGAGCGACGCCGACATTCCAAACCAGAAGCGGAAATCTCCGGTGCGCTAGCCCGCCGGAGCCAGCAGTGCTCAGGCCGACGGCGGATGCTCACATGCCTGCGAGTTCCGACGGACCGGCTCGGTGCCGGCCCAGGTCGCGGCGTATGAGGCGATCACTAGCCGGGTGCAGGCTCACGTTAGCTAGCTGGCGACCTTGCGGTCGCGATCGGCGGCGATCTTCGCCGGCAAGCCGAACAGCTCGATGAAGCCCTTGGCCAGCTGCTGGTCGAACATGTCGCCGGTGTCATAGGTAGCGAGCGAGTAGTCGTACAGCGCGGCCGGGCTGCGCCGCCCGGTCACCACAGCCCGGCCACCCTGGAGCGTCAGCCGGACGTCGCCGGTGACGTGCTTCGACGCCTCGGTCATGAAGGCGTCCAGCGCGTGCTTAAGCGGCGAGAACCACATGCCGTCGTAGACAAGCTCGGTCCACCGCTGCTCCGCCTGCCGCTTGAACCTGGCCAGGTCCCGCTCGACGCAGACGCTCTCCAGCTCCGAATGCGCGGCGATGAGCACCATGGCGCCCGGTGCCTCGTAGATCTCCCGGCTCTTGATGCCGACGAGCCGGTCCTCAACCATGTCGATCCGCCCGATTCCGTGCGCGCCAGCGATCTGATTCAGCTCGGTGATCATCGCTAGCGGCGACAGGCGCCGACCGTTCAGCGCGACCGGCAGTCCGTCGGAGAACCGGAGGACGACCTCGTCGGCGGCAACTCCGCTGGCCGGGTCGCTGGTGTAGCCGTACACGTCGGGCTGCGGCGCGTTCCAGATGTCTTCGAGGTGCCCGGTCTCGCAGCTACGGCCCCACACGTTCTGGTCGATCGAGTACGGCGACCGCGACGTGACGTTGATGGGCAGGCCTTTCTCGGCCGCGAACGCGATGGCCTTGTCCCTGGTCATGCCCGAGTCCCGCACCGGCGCGAAGACGCGTACGTCGGGCGCCAGCGCAGCCAGGCCGGCCTCGAACCGCACCTGGTCGTTGCCCTTGCCAGTGCAGCCGTGCGCGACCAGCGTGGCACCGGTCTCGTGCGCGACCCTCGCGAGGTGCTTGACGATCAGCGGCCGCGACAGCGCCGATACCAGCGGGTAGCGGTCCATGTAGAGCGCGTTGGCCAGCAGCGCAGGCATGCAGTAGTCGGCGGCGAACTCGTCGCGGGCATCGACCACCTCGGCCGCAACCGCGCCGCACGCCAGGGCGCGCTCCCTGATCGTGTCGAGGTCCTCGCCGCCCTGGCCCACGTCGACTGCGAGCGCGACCACCTCCGCCCCGGTCTGCTCGGCGATCCAGCCGATCGCCACCGACGTGTCCAGCCCGCCGGAGTACGCGAGTACGACTTTCTCTGTCACCGGGGCACCTCCTTATTGCTCATATCTCTTATCTCGCTTACGGGACTGCACGGTTACGGGACTGCACGGTTACGGGACTGCACGATTACTTCCGCCCCGCCGCCTGGCTGCTGCGCTCAGCCAGCCGCAGCAGCGCGTAGGCGAGGTCGGCGCCGCCGGCCGGGTCACGGGCGATGACCAGCACCGTGTCGTCGCCGCCGACGGTGCCGAGCACGGCCGGCCAGCCAGCGTGGTCGATGGCCGAGGCCAGCAGCTGCGCCGCTCCGGCCGGGGTCCGCAGCACGACAAGGTTGGCGCTTGCCTCCGCGCTGACCAGCAACTCGGCCGCAATGCGCGTCAGCCGAGCCGCCGGGTCGGCGGCCGACGGCGCAAACGGCCCGCCAGACAGCACGCCGCCAAGGCTCAGGCCGCCGGGTCCTGGCTCACCCGGCAGTGCGTAGACGAGCACGCCGTCGCGACCACGCAGCCGCACCGCGCCCAGCTCTTCCAGGTCGCGTGACAACGTGGCCTGCGTGACATGGACGCCCCGCTGGCCGAGCAGCTCGGCCAGCTCCTCCTGGGACCGGACCGGCACAGACTTCTGGCTAAGGATGGACGCGATCTGCGCATGCCTGGCGGCCTTGGTCAGCGGGCTAGTGCTCATCGTGACCTGCCGACCGGACCGGGGCCACCGACTGCGCTGGGTCGAGCAGGAAGCAAAGCAGCGCCTTCTGCGCGTGCAGCCGGTTCTCAGCCTGCTCGAATACCAGGCTCGCCGGGCCGTCCATCACCTCGGCCGCGATCTCCTCGCCCCGGTGCGCCGGGAGGCAGTGCAGCACCTTGCACGCCGGGTTCGCAAGCGCGAGCTTCGGGGCGTCCAGGCTGTAGGCGGCCATGGCGGCAGTCCTGGGACCTTCCTGGCCTTCCTTGCCCATCGACGTCCACACATCGGTGGCCAGCACGTCAGCACCTTTGCAGGCATCTTGCGGATCAGCGATGACGCTGACCGAGCCCGCCGTGCGGTCGGCAATGGCCGTCGCAGCCGCGATCACTCCCGCGTCCGGCCAGTAAGGCTCGGGCGCGGCGATCCGGATGTGGAGGCCCGCCGTCGCACCGCCGAGCAGGTAGGAGTGCGCCATATTGGACGAGCCGTCGCCGAGGAATGTCAGCACACGCCCGGTCAGCTGCCCGAACGCGCCCTGCACCGTCTGCAGGTCCGCCAGGACCTGGCACGGGTGGAACTGGTCGGTCAGCGCGTTGATCACCGGCACGGCGCTCACCGCGGCCATCTCCTCAATACGGTCCTGGCCGAACGTCCGCCAGACGATCGCTGCGACCTGGCTGGCCAGGACCCTGGTCATGTCCTGGATCGACTCACCCCTGCCCGCGTGCGTGCCCTGAGCCTCGATAACCAGCGGGTAGCCGCCCAGCTCAGCGATGCCGACGGCGAAAGACACCCTGGTCCGAAGCGACGGCTTGTCGAACAGGACTGCAACCGTGCGCGGCCCGGCGAGCGGCTGGTTCCGGAGCCGGTCACCCTTGAGCTCGGCAGCCAGCGCCAGCACCTGCGCCTGCTCGGCGGATGACAGGTCGTCATCGCGCAGGAAATGCCGGACAGCGCCGGCTTCCGGGCTGGTCACGTCGGCTCCTGCCCGCCTAGGACGACGCTAGCCGCGTCGAGAATGCCGGGGAGCGCAGCGACGAACGAGTCCGCCTCGGCCACCGACAGGATCAATGGCGGCGCCAGCCGCACCGCGTCTGGCTGGACGGCGTTCACCAGGAATCCCTGCCGCTGGGCCGTTGCCGCGACAGCAGTCGCCGCGGGACCGGTCAGCGCGATCGCCAGCCACAGGCCGCTGCCGCGAACGGCGGTCACCAGCGGGTGCTTCATGCCCTCGATCCCGGCGGCGAGGTGGGCGCCAACGGAAGTGACGCGGCTGAGCAGCCCGTCTCGCTCGATAGTGTCGATCACCGCCAGCGCGGCGGCGCACGCGATCGGATTACCGCCGAACGTGCTGCCGTGATCACCCTTGCTCAGCACCGAACCGAACCGGCCGAGCCCAATACACGCGCCGATCGGCAGGCCACCGCCGAGGCCCTTCGCGAGCGTGATCACATCGGGCAGCACACCATCGCGCTGATGCGCGAACCACGCACCGGTCCGTCCAACACCGCTCTGGATCTCGTCGAGGACGAGCATCGCACCGGCCGCATTGCACGCATCGCGCGCGGCGTGCAGGTAACCGTCCGGGGCGGGAACGACGCCCCCTTCACCCAGTGTCGGCTCCAGGAACACGGCCGCGCAGTCGGGCCGGACCGCGTCAGCGAGCGCGGCCGAGTCGCCGTATGGCACGAACCTAACGTCCACGCCGAACGGCTGGAACGGCTCCCGGATCGAACTCTTGCCCGTGATGCTGAGCGCTCCCATGGTCCGGCCGTGGAAGCTGTTCTCGGCGGCCACGATGACCGGCCGCTCCGGCCCCTGCGCCTTGCGCACGAGCTTCAGCGCAGCCTCGTTCGCCTCGGCACCTGAGTTCGCCAGGAATACCCGGCCGTCGGTGCCGAGCAGCCCGATCAGCCGTTCGGCCAGCTCCACCTGCCGCTCATGCAGGAAGAGGTTGGAGGTGTGCGCCAGCGTCGCCGCCTGCTTGGTGACCGCGTCGATGAGCGCCGGATGCGCGTGGCCGAGCGAGCTGACTGCGATGCCGGCTATCAGGTCCAGGTAACTGTTGCCGTCGACGTCGTACACCACGCAGCCGGTGCCGCTGGCCAAAGCCACGGGCGGCATGCCGTAGGTGAGCATCATGACGGCGCCGTACCGGTCTTGCAGCAGCTCAGTGGCTGACATCAGATGCTCCCTTGGTCGCCTGCGGGGTGGTCGGCCTGGTTTTCGGGGGTTCATCGCCTGTGGGCACGACCATGGTGCCGATCCCGGAGTCGGTGAAGATCTCCAGCAGGATCGCGTGCGGCTGCCGCCCGTCGAGTATGTGCGCCTGCGGCACGCCGCCGCGCACTGCCGCGAGGCAGGCGCCCATCTTCGGGATCATCCCGTCAGACAGCCCCGGCATGAGGCCGACGAGCTCGTCCGCGGTCAGCTGGCTGATGGGGCGTGCCGTCAGCGCGCTTGCCGCATCCTTACCGGACCAGCGCGGATACAAGCCGGCTACGTCCGTGATGAAGACCAGCTTGGCAGCCTCAAGCTCGATTGCCATGGCGGCGGCCGCGGTGTCGGCATTGACGTTGAGCACCTCGCCGGACTCGCTGCGCGCCACGCTGGAGATCACGGGGATCCGTCCGTCGGCGATCAGTGCGCGTACCGCACCAGGGTTCACGGCTACCACCTCGCCCACCTGACCGAGGTCGACCTGCTCGCCATCGACTTCTGCGCGCATCCGGCGGGCGGTCAGCAACTGCGCGTCCTCGCCGGACATCCCTACAGCGAACGGGCCGTGCGCGTTGATGAGGCCGACGATTTCGCGGTTGACCTGGCCGGTCAGCACCATGCGGACGACGTCCATCGTCTCCTTTGTGGTGACTCGCAATCCGGCTGCGAACGTGGACTGCATGCCCAGCCGATCGAGGTGCGCGCTGATCTGCGGACCACCGCCGTGTACCACGACTGGTCGCAGGCCCGCGTAGCGCAGGAATACGACGTCCTCAGCGAACGCGAGTCGCAGGTCGTCATCGATCATGGCGTTGCCGCCGTACTTCAGTACCACGATCTTCCCGTAGAAGCGCTCCAGCCACGGCAGCGCCTCGATAAGGGTGGCGGCCTTTTCAGCGGCCCCGGTCCCGTCCGCTGCTGCCGTCATGTCGAGTACGCCGAATTCTCGTGCACGTACTCGGCGGTGAGATCGGTTGTCTTGATCGTGGCCGCGTGCTGGCCGGCCGCGAGCTCGACCGCGATGGTGACCTCGCGCGGCCGCAGGTCGACCGCCGACCTGTCTTCGCCCGGCGCGCCGCCCTTGCACACCCAGACGCCGTTGATGGCGACGCTGACCTCGTCGGGCTCGAAGGCGGCCCTGGTGGTGCCGACCGCGGCTAGCACCCGGCCCCAGTTCGGGTCCTCGCCGTGGATCGCGCACTTGAGCAGATTGCAGCGGGCGATGGCGCGGCCGACCTCTACTGCGTCCGCCTCGCTCGCGGCGCCGGTGACCTCGATTGTGATCGCTTTGCTGGCGCCCTCCGCGTCCGCTTGCATCTGCGTAGCCAGATCGGCACACGCGGCGGTGAGGAGGCCGGTGAACTCGCCCGCGTCCGGCGTCGTGCCGCTAGCGCCGCTGGCCAGCAGCAGCACGGTGTCGTTCGTGGACATGCAGCCGTCGGTGTCCAGGCGGTCGAACGTCGTCCGCACGGCCTCGCGCAGCGCCGTGTCCAGCGACGTGGCCCGCAGGTCGGCGTCGGTCGTCAGGACGACCAGCATGGTGGCCAGCGCTGGCGCGAGCATCGCCGCGCCTTTGCCCATGCCGCCGATCTCGTAGCCGTTCCCGGCGACGGCGCAGGTCTTGGGCACCGTGTCGGTGGTCCGGATCGCGTCGGCGGCGGCTAGCCCGCCCGCCGTGGTCGCCTCGACGGTCGCGACGGATACGCCAGCCAGCAGGTTGTCCAGCGGCAGCCGCTCGCCGATGAGTCCGGTCGAGCACACGGCGACCTCGCCGGCGCCGATGCCGAGCAAGCCGGCTAGGTGCTCGGCCGTCTGGTGCGTGTCCTGGAAGCCAGCCGGTCCGGTACAGGCGTTCGCACCGCCCGAGTTCAGCACGACTGCGCGGACCGAGCCGCCTGCCACGACCTGCATGCTCCACAAGACGGGGGCGGCTTTGACGCGGTTGCCTGTGAAGACGCCGGCTGCCGCCGCGGACGGTCCGTCGTTGATGACGACGGCGACGTCGGCGCTGCCCGATGCCTTGATCCCGGCCGCGACGCCGGCGGCCCGGAAACCGAGCGGGCTGGTAACAGTCATGGGGCGACTCCGATCGCGGTCAGTCCGGCCGTCTCAGGCAGGCTGAGCATCAAGTTGGCGTCCTGGATGGCCTGCCCGGCCGCGCCCTTGCCGAGGTTGTCGATCGCGGCGACGACCACGGCCCGGCCGGCCCGGGGGTCGACGGCCGCTTGCAGGTGGACTCCGTTCGACCCGGCGACCGAGGCGGTCGCAGGCCAGCTGCCGGCCTCCAGCAAGGCGATGAACGGGTCGCCGGCATAGGCCGCCGCGATGGCATCGCGCAGGTCGCCGGTGGTGGTCTTCGGCGTGGTGATCCTGGCAGTGCAGGTCGCCAGGATGCCACGCGGCATCGGCGCCAGCACCGGGCTGAAACTGACGCGGATAGGTCCGGCCGTGCCGCATGCCTCGGTCAGCGCCTGCTCGATCTCTGGAGTGTGCCGGTGCGCGCCCGCCACCGCATACGCCGACACTGATCCCATGACTTCGCTGGCGAGCAGGTCGGTACGCAGCGACCGGCCTGCACCGGACGTGCCGGACGCCGCGACGATCACGACGTCGCCGGGATCGGCGAGCCCGGCTGCGACGAGCGGAGCAAGCGCGAGGATGGCCGCCGTCGCGTAGCAGCCGGGTGCAGCTACGCGGCTGGCCGCCGCAATATGCTCGCGCGCTCCCGGAAGCTCAGGTATGCCCGTGACCCAGCGGCCGGGATGCGGCCCGCTGTAATGCCGGGCCCACGCGGCGCCGTCGCTCAGCCGGAAGTCCGGGCCGAGATCGACGACCTTGACGCTACCGGGGATCTGCGCCGCGACGACTGCCGAGTGCCCGGCTGGAAGCGCCAGGAACGCCAGGTCACAGTCGGCCAGTGCATCGGGGCTGTGTGGCTCGAGCACGCGGCCGGCCAGGCCAGGCAGGCCGGCCAGGTGCGGGTGCAGCTGCGCCACGGTGCTGCCCGCGCTGCTGTCTGCCGTCATCACGGCGAGATCGAGGTCTGGGTGGCCAGCCACCAGCCGCAACAGTTCGCCGCCTGCATATCCGCTCGCGCCGGCCACCGCCACCCGCGCGCCCATATATGACCCCTTCAGCGTTGAGTTGTCCGTACCTCGGTCGTCGGCTCGGTCCGTTGCTCGACCGTGGCTCTGTCGTCGGCTCGGTCCGTCGCTCGGCCCCTGGCTCGGCCCTCGGTCCGGTCCTCCGCTCAGTGAATGATTATGCAGATCCATGACTGATTATGCAAATCTGGATTCCGTCCGTAACCGGCAACTCCTAGATGTGCTATCCGCACCGTGCCAAGACCTGGCAAGACGGCATGATGAGACTTGCCGACCGACGCGACCGCCCGTCCGCGCTCTGCGTCGGCCTGGAAGGGAGACGGCGCTCATGCAGGTCCGGCGGACTCGTGGCGGTCGCCCACGCACGCCGGACCCACGCACGCCGGACCCACGCACGCCGGGCCGACCCGCGTCGGGCCCGCTGCTGCTCGGCTCGCTGACGCGCGACCCGCTGCGCCTCGGCGTCGTGGTCGGTGTCGGCGTGCTCGCGCTGCTACTGGCCGGCTGTGGCGGGGCGCCGAAGGCCGCGAGTCCGCAGGCCTGCGGCGCCGGTCGGACGGCCGCCAATGTCCCGGTCGAGATCGAGGTCAACCGCGGGCAAGTGTCCTGCGCGGTCGCGCTCACAGTGGAGAAGAGCTACGCGGCCGCCATCGTTGCCGGGCACGCGCCCGGCAACGGCGGCGGCGGACCCATCACCGTGAGCGGATGGAAGTGCCAGGGCTTCGCGACGCCGGAGGAACTGAAGACCGGCGACGTGTCTAAGTGCGTCAAGGACAGCGTCCAGATCGTGGCGATCCTGAAGTCCTAGCTGGCGCCGCGCAGGACGGCTCCCGTCCGCCTCGCCGCCTCGGCGACCGCCGCGTCCCTGGCAGCACTGGCCTCGTCGGCGGTGAGCGTCCGGTCAGGAGCCCGGAATCGCAGCGTGTAAGCCAGCGACTTGTGGCCCTCGGCGATCTGCGCGCCGGTGTAGATGTCGAACAGCCGCAGCGACTCGAGCATGACGTCACCAGCCTCGGCCACTCCAGCCACCAGGGCTCGTTCGACGTCGGCCTCGGGCACAATCTTCGGCACGACGAGCGCTACATCCTGCACCGCGAGCGGGTACGTGGACAGCTCCGGGGCCTGCACCGGCGGCAGTGCGTCCGCCGCCGCTTCGATCACTGACATGTCCAGCTCCATCGCGGCGGTCCTGGGCGGCAGGCCGAACGCCGCGGTGACGCGGGGGTGCAGTTCGCCCGCGTACCCGGCCAGCCACTCATGACCTTGCTCGGTCTGGACGAAGAGCGCCGCACACCGGCCGGGGTGCCAAGGCTCGTGCTGGTCAGCCCGGACATCGAACTGCAGGCGGCTCGTCCTGAGCACGTCCCGCGCCGCCTCGATCGCGTCCTGCCAGCCGGCCTGCCGTCGCCCCAGTAGCCGGGCAGCTCGACATGGCCCGTGAGCACCGCGCCGACGCGTAGCGGCTGGTCAGGGAGCGCCGCCTCCAGCTCTGCCAGCTCGTGCACCGCCGGAGCACGATCAACGCGGAGGATGGGCGCCGTCGGCGCTGCGTCCGGCCGGGGCCGGAAAACCAGGCCGAACTCGTAGAGCGAGACGTCGTTGAAGCCGCGCCCGAGATTGCGCGCCAGCGTCCTGAACATGCCGGGCAGCAGCGTGGTCCGCATCAGGGGCTCGTCGTCGCTGAGTGGATTGGCCAGCCGGAGAGCGCGGCGGCGCGGGTCATCAGCGGCTAGCTGCAGCCTGTCGAAATCCGCGGTCGACGTGAACGGCGTGCTCAGTATCTCGACCAAGCCGTGATATCCGAGCGTCCGGCTAATCGTCCGGCGCAGCCGCTGCCGGCCGGTAAGCCCCCGGCCACCGACCGCGCGGACGGCCCGGACGGGGATGTTCTGATAGCCCTCCAGCCTGATGACTTCCTCGGCCAGGTCGGCCGGGTCGGTCAGATCTGGCCGCCATGATGGCGGGTTGACCAGCAGGGTCGCGCCTGATCTGTCGTGCTTACCGTGGTCAATCCGGGCGTGCCTGGTCGCGTGCTGGCCGCCGGCGAGGCTGGCAGGCGGGTCGAGAGCGACGGGTACGTGGTCGGCTGGCACGTGGTCGACTGGCGCCGCGGCGTCCGCCCCCGCGGAATCAGGCGCGGGCTCTGGTGCCTGGACGATGCTGCACCCGACCTCGCGCAGCCTGGCCAGGACGGTGTCCAGCCCGTAGACAACGCCGGCTACCTCGTCGGGATAGTCCGCGGCCATGAGGATGGTGACCGCCTCTGTTTCTACGCTCGCCATCGAGCAGCCGGGAACCACGGTGCCACCGCTCAGGGCCGCCAGCATCGTGGCCGCGCGAGCGGAGGCACGTAGCGGTAGCTCGGGATCGACGCCGCGCTCGAACCGCGCGGACGCCTCCGACGCGAGCTTGTGCCGCCGGCTCGTCCTCGCAATCCCGCGCGGGGAGAAGTGCGCTGCCTCGATCACCAGGTCACGCGACGTTTCCGCCACCTCGGTCTCGACGCCGCCCATAGTTCCTGCCAGTGAGATCGCGCCGGAGGAGTCGGTGATCAGGATGTCCTCGGGGTCAAGCGCACGGACAACGTGATCAAGCGTCTCAAGCCGCTCGCCCGGCCGCGCGCGTCGCACCACGATGGGCCCGGTGAGCCGGGCCCGGTCGAAGGCGTGCATTGGCTGGCCGAGTTCCAGCATCAGGTAGTTGGTGACGTCGACCGCGAGCGACACTGATCGCTGGCCGGCCCTGGCCAGCCTGATCTTCATGGCCAGCGGAGTCGGACTCGCTGGGTCGGCGCCGCGGACTTCGCGGACCACGAACCGGTCGCAGGCTGTGATGTCCTCGATCGCGACCGGGTAGACGTCCGGGGACACGGCGTCATAGCCCGGCGGAAGCCCGACGTCGGCGGGATCGGTGAACGGTACCTGGTAGGAGATCGCCAGCTCCCTGGCCACGCCGCGTACCGCCAGCGCGTAGCCCTTGTCCGGCGTCACGTTGATGTCGAACACCACGTCACGCAAGCCTGCGTAACTGACGAAGTCGGTGCCGAGCGGCGCATCCGCAGGTAGCACCATGATGCCGGAGTGATCCTCGCCGATCGCCAGCTCGGCCGCGGAGCAGATCATGCCCTCGGAGACCCGGCCGTAGGTCTTGCGAGCGCCAATCTCGAAGCCGCCAGGCAGCACGGCACCCGGCACCGCTAGCGCGACCCGGTCGCCGACGACGAAGTTGCTCGCGCCGCAGATGACGTGCCGTTCCTGCCCGTCTCCAGTCGACACCTGGCAGTAGCTGATCGGCTTGTTGAAGCCGGTCAGCTCTTCGATATCCAGCACCTCGGCCACGACGACGCCGGTGATGTCCTGGCCAACTGCCTCGACGGACTCGACCTCAAGGCCGCAGGCCGTTAGCCGCACCGACATTTCCTTGACGCCGGGCTCATCGTCGGGCGAGAGGTCGATGGCCGCGTATTCCAGCAGCCAGGACAACGGCAGCCGCATCACGCCTCCATTCCGAATGCGCGACTGAACCGCACATCGCCTTCGAGTGTGTCCCTGATGTCCGACACGCCATTCCGGATCATGACTGACCTGTCGATGCCGAGCCCGAAGGCGAAGCCGCTGTAGCGATCGGGGTCAACGCCGCAGGCGATCAGCACGCGCGGGTTGACCATGCCGCAGCCGGCGATCTCGATCCATCCCTGCGACCGGCACACCCGGCACGGCTCGCCGCCCGGCCTTGTGGACGCACCGCGGCACACGTGGCACTGCATCGATACGTCGGCCGACGGCTCGGTGAACGGGAAGTAGTCAGGCCGGAGCCTGGTCTCCAGCCCCTCTCCGAACATCGCATCCACGAAGGCCGTGATCGCGCCGCGGAGGTCCGCCATCGTCAGGCCCTCGTCGATCGCGAGGCACTCGATCTGGTGGAACACCGGGCTATGGGTGGCGTCCAGGGCGTCGCTGCGATAGCACTTGCCGGGGCTGACCACGTAGAGCGGCACCGGCCGGGTGAGCATCGCTCTGATCTGCACCGGCGAGGTATGCGTCCGCAGCACGACACCGGATCGCTGCGACGGATCGGGTCCCTCGACGAAGATCGTGTCCTGCATCTCCCTGGCGGGGTGATCAGGCGGGAAATTCAGCGCGTCGAAGTTGTACCACTCGGCCTCGACCTCGGGGCCTTCGGCAACCTCGTAGCCCATGTCGACGAATACATCGACCAGGCGCTCACCCACGGTAGTGATGGGATGCCGCGCGCCAGCTGGGTGCCGCTCCCAGGGCAGCGTGACATCGACAGCCTCTTCGACGAGCACCCGCTCGTCGCGGTCGGCCTCGAGCTCGGCCTGGCGCTCGGTGAGCGCCTGCTTGATGGCGGCACGGGCCGTGCCGACGCGCTTGCCCGCATCCGCCCTGGCGGCGGGCGGCAGCGCGCCGATCTCGGCGTTGGCCAGCGTCAGCGGGGCCCGGTCGCCGAAGTGGGCGATCCGGGCCGTCTTGAGCTCAGCAAGGTCACTAGCGGCCGCGATGGCAGCCAGCGCATCAGACTGCATGCGCTGAAGCTCCGCGGGAGACAGCACAGCCACCTCCACGGGGTCATACGTGTTATTCGGTGCGGACATCGTTCCTGATCTCCTGCGGGTCAACGGCATCGAAGCGAGGGAACCGGGCAGGGCGGCCCAGGTCGCGAAACCCGGCGTGCGCTGCGCGCTCAGCGCTGCGCGGCGCAAGCAGAAGAAGACGGGCGCCCACCGCCCGTATCCTCCAGGCACCAGCAGCTAGATCCTGGCACCGGGCGTCCGGGCCAGCATGCGGGTAATCCCGAAGGCCCGCCGGCTAGCCGAATTCAGGCGTCCCGGCGGGCATGGTAAATCGGAACTCAGCTCCGCCCCCAGGCGCCTGCTGGACGATGATCTCCCCGCCGTGCGCCTCTACCAAGCCTTTGACGATGAACAGCCCGAGGCCCGCACCACCGCGGCGCTTCGCGCGCCAGAACCGGGCGAAGACGCGGGGCGCAACCTCGGGCGCGATGCCAGGACCCTGGTCGCGGACTGCAACAGCCACGCCAGGAGACCCTGCTACCACCGCTGGCTCCACCACAGTCGTAACGGTACCAGCCCCGTGTCTGACGGCGTTCTCGATCAGGTTCGCCAGGATCTGGTCGACCTTGTCGACATCGAGCCAGGTCTCAGGGACGCCAGGCGCCACCTCGACCTGGTACCTGTCCACCGAGTCGCCTGCCGCGATGCGGCCACTGATGATCTTCAGAGCTCGGCTTGGGATGTCGACGAGTTCACGGTGCACCTCGATCCGGCCCGATTCGATCCTGGATACGTCTAGCAGCTCGGTGATCAGCCGCGTGACCCGGTCGGCGTCGGCATTGACTGTCTCGAGCATGACCTTCTTCTGGTCATCGGTGAACCGTGGCCACTTGGCCAGCAGCGTCGCGGTGAAGCCTTTGACGCTGGTCAGCGGGGACCGGAGCTCATGGGCGACAGTGGAGACCAGGTCAGCCCGGCTGCGCTCGAGCCGCATCCGCTGCTCGGAGCTGCGCAGCGTAATGGCGATCCGCTGCACGTCGCCCGGCTGTTTCGACCAGCCTTCGCGCGGGCCGCGCCCGCGTGCCGTCCGCACGTAGCCGACGCTCACCAGCAGCTCGGTGCCATCGGCCAGGTAGAGCGGCCGCTCCGGGTGGCGGGTCCGCGTCGACAGGCCGGTGTACGGCTCGCAGAGCGTCCACCAGCAGCGATCCTCGTTGTCTCGTAGCGGCAGCACCTGCCGGACGTCCTGGCCGAGGGCCGCAGCCGGGCTGATGCCGGTAAGCCGGGCGGCCGCACGGTTGAAGACTGCCACCTTGCCGGTCCGGTCGGCGACAACGAGGCCATCGGGCAAGTCGTCGGCAAGCACCAGCCCGTAGGCCAAGTCTTGCGAATCGGCTCTGGCTGACGAGTCGGCAAGAGATGGCCGGCTTCCAGGTGCAGCGGACACCGGAGCTGGCGCGCCCACTACCCTGGCCGTTGCCTGACCTCGCACGATCCCGTCCACTCTGCGCGCCGCCTCCGGGAGGCTGGGGAGCTGCCTGCCCCCGACGACCCATACGCGCGCGTCGACAGCGGATTGCGGTCAGACAGCAACCATCTGTCGGGCACGGCCACGGCCAGCGGAGTCGGGGGATGTCCGCTGTCGCAGCGCTGTCGCGTCAGTCACGAAGCTCACCGGTACTGAATCGCGGAGCAGGGCCTACCGCGGCCTTGCGTGCGACCAGTTCCGGTCAGTCCATGACGCAACGTGATCAGACTCTAGCGGATTCGCGCTAAGACACGGCACCCCGAGATGCCTGCAGATCCATTTCGGTTGCGAGAAGCTGCGGTGCGAGCGCTTCGCCGGCCGCTATGCGCCCGCAGCGCATCCGCCGCCGCGGCGGCCACTGCGGTGGGGTGATTTTGCCGGTTATGCGGCCAGTGAGATTGTCATTTCGTGCCCTCAAGTGGGGCTTCGGCGAACGTGTGGAGAGTAGGTGCTTAAACTGCGCCGGATCTGAGCACCTACGCTCCACACGTTGACGAATGAGCTCATGTGACCGCGTGATAATACGACCATAAGCCGAATATCCGGCAGCTCTGGTGGAGCGATCAGCCGCAGGGTCCCGCTAAGTAGCGCGAGCCGAGCCGGGCATTCCAGGCATTACGCACGTCACGGGCTGGACTGAGCCGACGAACTCAGGCGCGGACGCCGCGCAGCTGGCGAGCCGAGGTGTAGAGGCAGACCGCAGCGGCAGCGGCTAGGTTCAGGCTCTCGGCCTGCCCGTAGATCGGCACCGCGACCGGGACGTCGGCTAGCGCCACCAGGTCGGCTGGTAGCCCCCACGCCTCGTTGCCAAAGAGCCAGGCAGTCGGCCGGCCCAGGTCGGGACCGCCAGCGGAGCCCAGGATGTGCTCCGCGCTGCCGTCCGCCGCGAGGATCTGCAGGCCGGCAGCCCGTAGGCCGGCAATGGCTTCGGGGAGCGGCACACCTACCACGACGGGCAGGTGGAAGAGGCTGCCAGCGGACGAGCGGACGCACTTGCTGTTGTATGGATCGACGGAGGCGGCGGCGAAGATGACTCCGTCGGCACCAGCGGCGTCGGCGGTCCGCAGGACGGTGCCGGCATTGCCGGGATCACGGACGTTGGCCAGCACGGTGACCAGACGCAACGAGCCTGTCAGCAGCGACTCCAGCGGCACGTCGACGAACCGGCAGACGCCAAGCAGGCCTTGCGGCGTGATGGTCTGGGCTAGCTCGGCCATGACCTGGCCGCTCACCTCATGCACCGGAGCGCCGTGGCTGATGGCCTGCGCGACGAGCTCGGGATGACGTTCGCTGCCGTGGCTGGTGACAAACAGCTCAGTGAGCACACCCGGCTGGCGCAGCGCCTCACGGACCGCCTGCGGGCCCTCGGCGAGGAAAGAGCGGCCCCGTTCCCTGAAGGCCTTCTTCCCAAGCTGGCGGGCAGCCTTCACCCGCGGCGAGCGGATGCCCAGAGCACCGCCCGCCTGCGGGGAGGGTGGCTGCGCCGGCCTAGTCATCGGCGCCGGCGCGCCGTCGCGATCTCAGCTCAGGCCGCGGGGGCGTTAACGTCGGCCGGCAGTGCGGTCTTAGCGACGGTCACCAGCGCCGCGAAGGCTTGCGGATCGGCGACGGCCATCTCGGCGAGCATGCGGCGGTCGACCTCGACCTCGGCCAGCTTGAGGCCCTGGATGAACCTGTTGTAGGTCAGCCCCTCGGCCCGGACGGCCGCGTTGATCCGCTGGATCCACAGCCGCCGGAACGCGCCCTTGCGGTCCTTGCGGTCCCGGTAGGCGTAAGTCATGGAGTGGAGCTGCTGCTCCTTCGCCTTGCGGTAGAGCCGGGATCGCTGGCCCCGGTAACCGCTGGCGCGCTCGAGGACAACCCGGCGCTTCTTGTGGGCATTGACCGCCCGCTTCACGCGTGCCATGAAGGAACTCTCTTTCTAGCTTCTAGCGGCGGGCCGGGTCACTTTCCCAGCAACTTCTTGATCTTCTTCGCGTCGCCGGGCGCGAGCTCGACGTAGCCAGCCAGGCGACGCGTCATCGTGCTCGGCTTGTGCTCCAGGTAGTGAGCACGGTTGGCACGGCGACGCACGACCTTGCCGGTGCCCGTCAGCCGGAACCTCTTCTTGGAAGAGCTGTGCGTCTTCATCTTCGGCATGTCGCCGCGTCTCCCATCCTGCGTGCCAACGGCACGGCTCCCGGTACCTCCGGCTTGGCGGCCGTGGCACGTCAATCTGGCGTGCCGTCCGGCACGGTTCTGTGTGCCCGGCAGCTTGCGCTGCCGGGCTGTGGTCAGGCCCCGGGATTGGCGGCCTTAGTGATGTCAGGCGGGCTGGCTGGCCAGCCCGCCTGACGATGCCTGTGGTTAGCTGTCGGCCTCGCCCGACTCTTTCGCTGAGCCGCGGTCGGCCGCCACCGCGCGCGGCGCAGGCACGGATCCGTCGCTGCTCCGGCGGACGGGGCCAGGCTTCGGCGCCGTGCCGGCCGACGGCCTCGGCGCCGCGCTGGTTCCGCGCGGCGCTGTTGGCTTCGGCGCGCCATTGCTGGCCGGGCCCGGTCGCGGGGCCGCGGCCGGAGTGGCGCGCGGTGCCGTCGGCTTCGGCGCGGCACTCGACTTAGCGGGCGCCGTCGGTCGTGCGGGCGTTGACCTCGCGGTGGACCTTGGCGCGCTCGTCGGCTGGGCCTGCGTGGCCGGAGCTGGAGCCTGCGCCTCCGGGGCGGCAGCTTGCGCCTCGGGAGCCGCGGCAGGTGTCGCCGGAGGCTCCGCCGCGGCCGACGCCGCCGGTGCGCTGGACGCAGCCGGGGCGGCCGACTCGGTGGCCCGAGCGGGGGTCGCAGCTCGGGCGGCGGCACGCGGCTCGGCTGCGGCCGCGGACTCCGTAGTGGCCGCGGACTCCGTAGTGGCCGCCGACTCCGTGGTGGCCGCGGACTCCGTGGCGGCCGCGGACTCCGTGGCGGCCGCGTGCTCGGCGCTACGCGCGCTGGATCTGCTGGCCCGGTCGGCCTTCGCGGCGGCCAAGGCCTCGGTCTTGCGCTTGTGCGGGCCCAGGACCATGATCATGTTCCGGCCGTCCTGCTTGGGAGACGACTCGACGAAGCCAAGCTCCTCGATGTCGCCAGCCAGGCGCTGGAGCAGCTTGAACCCGAGCTCGGGCCTCGACTGCTCACGTCCTCTGAACATGATCGTTACCTTGACCTTGTCGCCTTGCTTGAGGAACCGCTCGACGTGGCCCTTCTTGGTGCCGTAGTCGTGCGGGTCAATCTTCGGCCGCAGCTTGATCTCCTTGATGACCGTCTGCGCCTGGTTCTTGCGCGACTCCCTGGCCTTCAAGGCTGACTCGTACTTGAACTTTCCGTAGTCCATCAGCTTGCAGACAGGGGGCCGGGCCATGGGCGCAACCTCGACAAGGTCGAGATCTGCCTCCTGGGCCAGCCGGAGCGCATCGTTGATGGCGACTATCCCGACTTGCTCGCCGGCCGGGCCGACAAGCCGTACTTCGGGTACCCGGATGCGCTCGTTGATACGAGGTTCGGTGCTGATGTGACCTCCTTGTGTCACGGTGCTCATGCACAGGGACCATCCCGGTGCAGAACAGCGGAGTCCTTGGCGTTAGGCGGCTGCAGAATCGCAGCCAAACCGCAGATGCCAGAAAGGCCCCGCATATCGTGCTCGCGGGGCCACCAGTGCGGACCTGCCGCTGCGCTCAGGACGCGCCTGAGTGCGGGCATACCCGCGACGCCGCTGCCATCCCACATGCTCCGGCAGTGTGGCGTCCGGCCAGATCAGCCAGCCCCGAGGGCGACTGACTGCCAGGAACCTCAACCGAGGTGCCCGGCGCTGATACCCGCCAGCAGGTAACTGGCCAGGTGGGAGGCGGCCGAGGTGGTCCTCCGCTTGCACGCCCGGCAAATGCGCGCCGGGCGCGCGGTTACCGAGCATTGTCTTGCCTCTCAGCCTAACGCATGCTGGCACCCGCTGGAATTCCTGCAGGTGTGAAGCGCAATTGCGCTAGCGGATATTCCGCCGTCGCTCGAGTTCAGCCAGGCCAGCTGCGCGCATCGCCGCAACGGGCGCCTCCCGACCGGTCATGAGCTCGAACTGCCCTGCGGCCTGGTTCACTAGCATCTCATATCCGGATATGACAGTCAAACCAGCATATTCGGCGGCCTCCCCCAGCGGAGTGGGCCACGGGTCGTAGCCGACGTCGAATACCACGTCGGCTTGCACCACCCCGGCCCTGATCTGGCTCGCGACGGCTGCGGCACCGACGGCTGGAATTGTCGAGATCAGCAGCTGCCAGCTGGCCTGGCCGAGGCCACCCCCGAGGTCGCTTGCGAGATCGATCAGCCGCACGTCGAGGTCAAGACGACCTGCGACTGTGCGCAACGTATCCGCGTGCGGCCGCGACCGCACCGCCACCGCGACATCGGTCGCGCCTAGCTCCCGAAGCGCGGCGAGCGCCGAGCACGCCGTGGCACCGCTGCCGAGGATCACCGCGCCTTGGCCCGCCGTAACCCCTGCCTGGCGCAACGCCGTCACCATGCCGGGGACGTCGGTGTTGTACCCGAACCGCTTGCCCTCTCGCAGCAGCACGGTGTTCGCGGCGCCGACGTCGATCGCGAGCCGCTCAGCGTCATCGAGGATCGGCAGGACGGCTCGCTTCAGCGGCATCGTCAGCGAGAGGCCGACCCAGTCCGGACCGAGGGAGTCAACGAATCCGGCCAGGCCCTGCTCATCGCACTCGATCGCCTGGTAAGTCCAGCCGGTCAGGCCCAGCGCCCGGTACCCGGCCAGGTGCAGCGCAGGCGACAGCGAATGGCTGATTGGCGAGCCGAGGACAGCCGCGCGGGCCGCCACGAGCTCAGACTCCGTTGCTCTTCGCTTCGTTCGACCAGATCGTGAACTGGTTGTAATCCGACGTGAACAGCGTCAGGCCCTTCTTGTTCACGGTCACGAAGTACAGCCAGGAGCCCTGGGCCGGGTGCAGCACCGCCTCGATGGCATACGCGTCCGGAGAGTTGATCGGGCCGGGCGGGAGGCCGGTGTGCTTCGTCGTGTTGTACGGCGAGTTCACGTTCAAGTCGCTCTGGCTGAGGTCGTAGATGTACTTGTTGACGGCGTAGGCGACGGTGCTGTCGAGCCCGAGGGCCACGGGTGGGACCTGGTTCAGCCGCTCGTCGATGACCCTCGCGACCTTCGCGTAGTACTGCGGCCCCACTTCGCCTTCCAGCAGGCTCGCACAGATGATCACCTGGTACTCGGTGAACTGCGCTGCCTTGGCCTTCGCGGGCAGGTCGAGGCTGGCGAACTCGCTGTTGGCCTGCTTCACCATGGTCTGCAGCATCGACAGCGCCGACGTGCCCGGCGGGAACTTGTAGGTGGCCGGCCACAAGAAGCCTTCCGGGTTGCCCTTCGCCCAGGACGGCAGGCCGAGCGCCGAGGTGTTCTTCAACGCCGACTCGAACTTGCTATACGGAATGTGGGTCTTGGCGGCCATCAACGCGATGATCTTGCTCGCGCGCAGGCCGTCGGGGACGGCCACCGTGATCTGCACTCGCGACTTTGGATTGATGATCAGCGCCCAGGCCAGGGCAGCGCCCATGTGCTTGCGGAGCTTGAAGTAGCCGGGCTCTAGTGCGGCGCCGCCGCCGTCAGCCTTAGCAGCGCTGCAGAAAGCCGACCCGGAGGCGACAACCCCGTCGCTGACGAGCAGGTTCTCCATCGCACCGCTGCAGGCGACCGCGCCCGGAGCTACCTGTACGACGACGGAGCCGTAGCCCTGTGATCCGGCCCAGTCAGCGTGCCGCTTGGAGTACCAGTGGTAGGCGTAAGCACCTCCGCCGATGACGCCGCCGGCAAAGAGGATCAGGATCAGCAGGGCAGCTATGCCAGCCTTACTGCGCCGACGGCGCGGCGGGCGATGACCCACCTCGTCATCCGCGGCGCCGAAGCCACGGAAGAAGCCGTTGTGCCTGGCGCTATCGGGGTCCAGCTCGTCCTCGGGATCCCGCTGGCGGCGCCGTGTCACGCCGGTGTCGTCCACCGGGACCTGCCAGCCGTAACGCCCATCCCGGTCAGCGCCGCGGCCATAATCCGCCCCCTGCGCCTGGTACTGCTCACGCGGGTCAGGTCCCGCGACAGCGCCGTAGTCGTGCTCGTCATATCCCCCGCCGAACTGCGCTCCAGCGGGCTGTTCGTATCCGGCCTGACCTGGCCCGGGCCGGCCGCGGGAGTCACGGCCCGCATACGGGTCGCCGGTGTCATATCCAGCAGGGCCGCCGTACGAATCCTGCCCACCGTAACCGGCTCGGCCGGCGTAGCCGTCCGCCCCCCCGTAGGCGCCGCCGGACCGGCCACTGCCGCCGAGCGTGTCGGCGTCGGAACTGTCCGTCGGAGAACGGTACGGGTCTGGCGCACCGTACTGCTCCGGTGCCGCGTAAGGATCCGGAGACGGGAACGGGGCCCTCGGCGCGAACAGGTCCGACGGTGCGGAGCGAGGCCCGCTGGTGGGTCCGGAGCTGCCATCCGGGTAGCCGTCGGCCGGATAGGCGGCATCACGATAGCCATTCTGGCGGTCCCCGCCACCATAACCGGGCGTACCGTATTCGCCGGAGTTCCCGTAGCCCGGCCCTGAGTACCCGGCATCCGGGTAGCCGTCTGTTCGCCCGTAGCCGGCCGGCTGGCCGTAGCCGTCCGACTGGCCGCCACCAGCCTGCCGCGGGCTGGAGTACCGGGGGTCGGCATAACCGCCGTCCCGGTAGCCAGGATCAGAGTAGCCCGATCCCGCGTACCCGCCATCGGGGTGGCCCGGCGCGCCGTAGCCAGGCCCGCGGTGACCAGCTTCTCCGTAACCAGGACCCGGATAGCCAGGGTCGGTGTAGCCGGGCTCGGTGTAGCCGGGCTCGGTGTAGCCAGGGGGGCTGTAGCCGGGCTCGGTATAGCCAGGCTCGGTGTAGCCAGGCTCGCCGTAGCCAGGGGGGCTGTAGCCAGGCTCGATGTAGCCAGGCTCGCCGTAGCCCGAGCCGGGGGCCGGAGCCGCGGGGTACTGGCCGGAACGGCGGTGCGAGCCACGGCCCCGATGTGAATCCGGCGGCTGCGCGTCTGGCGGCCACTGCTCGTCAGCGCGAGCGGCCCGGCGCGAGCGGCGGCCCTGTCGCGGTTCGCGGGCATCGGGATCGGCTGGGTCAGGCCGCTCGTCCCAGCGCTCGTAGCCGTCGCGGCTCATGCTGTCGCGCCTCCTGCCACCAGCTGACCCGCAGGCTCGCCGGTCGAACGCTCCGCGTCGAGTGCACCTTGCAGCAGCACGGCCGCCGCGGCCTTGTCAACCGCCTGTCGCCTGTCCCTCGACCCGACGCCGCTCTGCTGCAGCGCGGCGTGCGCCAGGACAGTCGTGAGGCGCTCGTCGACCAGCCGGACCGGGACCGGCGCGAGCCGTGCTGCGAGCGCGGATGCAAATGCCCGTCCGTCAGCAGCTGACCTGCCCTCACGCCCGGCGAGGCCGACCGCGAGGCCCACAACAACCTCCATGGCCTCGTTTTCGGCCACGAGCCTGGCGAGCTCCGCGACGTCGCCGGCACCGCGTCGAACGGTGTCCAGCGGCGAAGCGAGCAGGCCGCCGGGATCAGACCTAGCGACCCCTATCCGGACAGTGCCGACGTCGACGCCGAGCCGGACGCCGTGCCTCACATTCGTACCCATCCAGCCATCGCCGGTGCCCACCTGACGATCACCACCGCTCTGGACACGGTCGCCCAGATCGGGTGGCTGGACGCGGCAGGTCTCAGCCCGGACACGAACTGGTAGAGGCACGGACTCACCCTACGGCACCTGCGCCCATTATGTCGTTAATAAGTACACGAACTGCGCTAAACGCCCCAGTAACCGCTTCGTCCGCCCGATCGCCGAGTGGAGCCCCGCCGCCTTGGGCGACATCGTCCCGGCCGCCACCTCGGCCGCCGAGCGCGCCCGCGGCCGCGAGCACCAGCGCGCCCGCCCGCAAGCCCTGCGCGCGACCCGCATCATTGACTGCGACGACGACCGTAGGCCGCCCGTCGGAGACTCCGATCGCTGCGACCACGCTCGGCCTCTCGGCTGGGAGCCGACCGCGGATGTCGAGGGCCACCTTGCGGATCCCGTCGGCCGGGACTCCGTCTGGCACCTGGTGCGCGACGAACGCGGCCCCGTTCACGTCCTCGGCGCTGCCGACGAGTTCGGCCGCGCCGCCCAGCAGCTGAGCGGACCGGACGCGCTCGAGCTCCCGCTCAGCGTCGCGCAGCCGCGTGACTATCCCGGAGATCCGCTCTGGCAGTTCCTCCCGCCGCGCCTTCAGCTGCTCGGTCAGCTGACTGACGAGCACGCTCTCGCGGGCCAGAAAGTTGAACGCGTCGATTCCGACGAGCGCCTCGACCCGGCGCACGCCTGACCCGATAGACGATTCGCCGAGGATCTTGACGAGGCCGAGGTTGCCAGACCGGGCGACGTGAGTCCCGCCGCACAGCTCGCGTGAGTAGTCGCCGACCTCGACGACGCGCACCTGGTCGCCGTACTTCTCGCCGAACAGCGCGAGTGCTCCCATCGCCCTAGCATCGTCGATCGAGGTGTGGAACGCCCGAACTTCCAGGTCATTGATGAGGACCCGGTTGACTTCCTCCTCGGCCTCGGTCAGCACTGAAGCCGCTACTGCCCCGAGCGCGGTGAAGTCGAAGCGGAACCGGCCGGGTGCGTTCTCCGAGCCCGCCTGCGCGGCCGACTCGCCGAGCGCGCCGCGGAAGGCGCGATGCACTAGGTGAGTCGCCGTGTGCGAGCGGGAAATGGCCCGCCGCCGTTCCACGTCGATCTCGGCGTGCACTGGAGCGCCCACGACGATCTCGCTGCCCGTCACGATCCCGCGGTGCACGATAAGGCCTGGCACCGGCGCCTGCACATCGGTAACCAGGATCCGTGCTTCGTCGCCCGCGCCACTGCCGATCGTCACGATGACGCCGTTGTCGGCGAGCTGGCCGCCGCCCTCGGCGTAGAACGGCGTGCGGTCCAGGACGACCTCAACGGCCGTACCTGCCTCGGCGGACGGCACGGCAGCGCCGCCGACAAGCAGGCCGATGACAGTGGCGTCTGTTGCCACCTCGTCGTACCCGGTGAAGACAGCGCTGCCAGCCTGCTCGAGCACTCGCGCGAACACCGAGATGTCGGCGTTGCCGGTCTTCTTGACCGCCGCGTCAGCCTTGGCCCGCTGGCGCTGCTCGGTCATCAGCCGGCGGAACTCGCCCTCGTCAACCGCCAGGCCCTGCTCGCTCGCCATCTCCAGCGTGAGGTCGATCGGGAAGCCATACGTGTCATGCAGCTGGAATGCCTGATCACCGCGAATGGTCTGGACGCCGCGCCGCCTGGTCTCCTCGACCGCCGCGTCGAAGATGGCGCTGCCCGTGCGCAGCGTCGCCAGGAACGCGGCCTCCTCGGCGTCGATGACCGTGTGAATGTGTGGCGCGTCCCTGATCAGCTCCGCGTACTGCTGGCCCAGCGCTTGGATCGCGACCGAGCTCAGCGAATGCATGAACCGCTCGTCCTCGCCGCCCCGGCTGTGGCCGGATCCGCCGCGCTGGGCACCGGACAGCAGCCGCAGCTTCTGCATGCTGCGTCGCAGGATCCGGCGCAGGACGTAGCCGCGACCCTCGTTGGACGGAATCACGCCGTCAGCCACCAGCATGACGGCGGTCCGGACGTGGTCAGTCACTACGCGCAGCGCGACATCCGTCCGCTCGTCGACGCCGTAACTAGTCTCGGTCAGCTCGGCCGCACGCTCGAGCACCTTCCACATGGTGTCGATCTCGTAGATGTTGTCGACGCCCTGGAGCAGTGCGGCCATCCGCTCCATGCCCATGCCGGTATCGATGTTGCGGGACGGCAGGTCACCGACCACATCGAAGTCCACCTTGGACCGGACGGCACCGAGCTGGTACTGCATGAAGACCAGGTTCCAGACCTCGAGGTACCGGTCCTCGTCGGCCTCGGGGCCGCCCTCGCGGCCGTACTCGGGACCGCGGTCGTAGTAGATCTCCGAGCACGGGCCGCCGGGCCCTGGCACGCCCATGTGCCAGTAGTTGTCGGCCAGGCCACGGCGCTGGATTCGGCTCTCCGGCACGCCGACCACGTCGTGCCAGAGCTTGGCCGCCTCGTCGTCCTCGTGCAGGACGGTGACCCACAGCCGGCTCTCGGCGAAGCCGAACCCGCCGTCCGACTCGGACCTGGTCAGCAGGTCCCAGGCGAACGGGATGGCCTGGTCCTTGAAGTAGTCCCCGAAGGAGAAGTTGCCGAGCATCTGGAAGAACGTGCCATGCCGGGTGGTCTTGCCGACTTCCTCGATGTCCGGCGTGCGCACGCACTTCTGGCAGCTGGTCGCGCGCCGGAACGGCGGCGTCTGCTGGCCGAGGAAATACGGCTTGAATGGCTGCATGCCGGCGTTGACGAGGAGCAGCGTCGGGTCATCGGCGACCAGGCTGGCCGATGGAACGACGGTGTGCCCGCGCTGCTGGAAGTAAGTAAGGAAACGGCGGACGATCTCTGCCGACTCCATTGCGGCCATCCTTCACATTGACGACCCCGGCCAGCGGTCACCGGGGGCAGCTGACAAATTCAGGGCTCGAGCGGGCCCCGCCGGCTCCTGCCGGACTCGGCTGGCTCTCCCGAAGGCGCTCGGTAGCCCTGTGTTTCGAGGGTACGGCCTTCAAGCGCAGGGCTATCGAGGGTACGGCCTCGCGCGGTCGGGTCTGGCGCGCGCCGATGCAGATCCCGGTACTCCGCCATGCCATCGCGGACATCCCGGATGAACCTGGCGGTCGCCACGGCGCGCGCGACCTGCGACCCCGGCCGCGAGGGCGGAGCCAGCATCTGCGGTCCTGCCGTCCGCGCCGGTCCCGGCAAGTGCCCAGGGGACCGCGGAACGGCCAGCACCTTGGCCAGCCGCGTGACCCGACGGTAGCCGGCCACGCCCAGCACCGCGCCTGCGGCCAGCCAGAATCCACGCCTGATCATCGCCCACGCACCGCCCGTCGGCTCCTCCTGGCGCCGGTGAGTGCCCGGCGATCCGGCCCGCTGTCGGGCACGGCGGTAGCAACCACGGGCTCGGCGACGGCCGCGACCTGGAGCGTGCGGCGGACGAGCAGGGCCCGCCGCAGCCCGAACATGAACGCCGACATCCCAGTCAGCGGCGCGGTCGCTGCCGACGAGATGCCTCTGGCCACACCTGCAAGCGCAGACACGTGCCCGGACAGCTCGGCCATGTTAGCCGTGACCTGATCCATGCTCGCGGTGATCGCGTCGGTCCTGGCGAGCTGCGCGTTCGTCCGGTCGACGGCCTCTTGCGCCTGCTCGATCAGCAGGTCGGCGCGATCCCGGTACTCCGTCACCATGCGCGTCACCGCCGACACGAGGCGCCCGAACCGCAGGAGCACCAACATCGCCACGCAGGCGAGCACGGCGAAGAAACCCGCGGCGATTAGCGCCGCGAGCTGCCCGGCGTTCATCTGCGCTCGCCCTTCATGTGCGACTGCTCCTTTATCGTCCGCTCGAGAACCTGCGTACCAGGTCCCGCCTGCCGGATCCCGCATGCGAGATCCCGCGCGCAAGATGTGCTGTGCGAGTCCGCAAATGCGTATGCGGCACGCGCCTGACCTTATCGCGGACGCCGTCACCACACCGGACCGGCGGCCGAACCCCGCCCGGCATGGCCTCTCTTATGCACGGAACAGGGCCGCGGCGCGGCGCCTCGGCTCAGCTGTTCTCGGCCGAATCCGCGGCGCCCGGGCTGGCACCGCCTGTCTCAGCCGCCCCTGTATCGGCGGTGCTCGCGTCGGTCGCACCTGTGTCAGTGGTACTTCTGCCAGACCCAGGGTCCGCAGCGGCCTCCGGCTCCGTCCCGCCGTGCAGGATCGACCGGATGCGCTCGGACCGCTCGGCGACGCGCGCCTCGGCGCCGTGCGTCGTCGGCTCGTAGTACCGCCTGCCGACCAGCGTGTCTGGCGGGTACTGCTGCTCCAGGACGCCTGCCGGATCGTCGTGCGGGTACTGGTAGCCCTTGCCGTGGCCGAGCCTGGCGGCTCCTGCGTAGCTGGCATCGCGCAGGTGTTTCGGCACCGGTCCGGCCAGTCCCTGCTGCACGTCGGCGCTTGCCGCCCAGATGGCGCGCGCGACCGCATTGGACTTCGGCGCGAGCGCGATGTGGATGACCGCCTGGGCGAGGTTCAGCTGCGCCTCGGGCAAGCCGACGAACTCGACAGCCTGCGCGGCCGCGATGGCGGTCTGCAGCGCCGTTGGGTCTGCCATGCCGACGTCCTCGCTGGCGTGCACGATCAGCCGCCTGGCGATGTAACGCGGGTCCTCCCCGGCCTCGATCATGCGGGCCAGGTAGTGCACGGCCGCGTCGGCGTCGCTGCCGCGCATGCTCTTGATGAACGCACTGATCACGTCGTAGTGCTGGTCGCCGGCCCGGTCGTAGCGGACCATCGCCCGGTCGACAGCGCGCTCAAGCATTTCGATCGTGACCTCGCCGCCCGCAGGCACTCCGAGCGCAGCGGCTTCGAGGTACGTCAGCGCTCGCCTGGCGTCGCCGCCCGCGAGCCGTACGAGGTGGTCGTCGACACCTGGCGCCAGCGTGATCGTGCCCGCCAGCCCCCGCTCGTCAGTCAGTGCCCGGTCGATAACCGTGCGGATGTCCTCGTCGGTCAGCGGCCGGAGCGTCAGCAGCAGCGACCGGGATAGCAGCGGCCCTATCACCGAGAACGACGGGTTCTCCGTCGTGGCACCGATGAACGACACCCAGCGGTTCTCGACCGCGGGCAGCAGCGCGTCCTGCTGTGCCTTGTTGAACCGGTGCACCTCGTCGATGAACAGCACGGTCTGCTCGCCGGTCAGGCCCAGCTGGCCGCGCGCGGTCTCGATGGCGGCGCGGACGTCCTTCACCCCGGCCGATACGGCGGACAGCTCGACAAACCGGCGCCTGGTCACGTTCGCGACCACGTAGGCGAGGGTCGTCTTGCCGGTACCCGGCGGCCCCCACAGCAAGACGGACATCGGGGCATCGGTGTCGGCCAGCTTGCGTAGTGGGGAGCCGTCCCTGGTCAGGTGACCCTGGCCGACCACCTCGGCGAGCGTACGCGGCCGCATGCGGACAGCCAGCGGCGCGCTCGCCTGCTCGGCGGCCTCGGCGGAAGCGTCGAACAGGCTCCTGGTCGAGCCGTTATCTGCACGGGGCACGATGTGACAGTACCCGCTGGTACCGTCAGTGGGTTTCGGTCGGCGCCGACACCTGAGTGGGCTCGCGTAGTCTCCATCCAGCTTGCCCAGACCGCACAGCGAGACCCAGGAAGGCCTGTGACCCCTACTTCAGCGGGCGTCATGAACCTCGCCGGTGACGGGCCCAGGCTGCTCGCGGTGAGCGACCTGCACGTTGGCTTCCCGGCGAACCGGGCCGTCGCCGAGCGCATCCAGCCCGTCTCGCCGTCAGACTGGCTGATCGTCGCTGGTGACGTCGGTGAGCGGGCCGCCGACATCGAATCGGTGCTGGGGCTGCTCGCCGAGCGCTTCGCCAAGGTCGTCTGGGTGCCAGGCAACCATGAGCTCTGGACCCACAGCCGGGACCCGGTGCGCCTGCGCGGCGAGGAGCGCTACCTGCATCTGGTCGAGATCTGCCGCCGCCTCGGCGTCGTTACGCCGGAGGACGCGTACCCAATCTGGGCTGGTGACGACGGCCCCGTCGTTGTGGCGCCGCTGTTCGTCCTGTACGACTACTCGTTCCGGCCAGCCGGCGCCGACTCGCCTTCCGAAGCACTGGCAAAGGCCAAGGGGCCGGCGTCGTGAGCACTGACGAGCGCTGGCTGGACCCGGACCCGTTCCCGAGCCGGGCAGCGTGGTGCGAAGACCGCCTGGCCAAGACCGAGCGCCGGCTGGCGGAGCTGCCGCCCGGCCCGCGAACCGTGCTGGTCAATCACTTCCCGCTGGTGCGCGAGCCCACCTCCGTCATGCGGTATCCCGAGTTCGCGCAGTGGTGCGGCACAGTGCGGACGGCCGACTGGCCAGTGCGGTACCGCGCCGAGGTCGTGGTCTACGGACACCTGCACATTCCGCGGACGACGTGGCATGACGGGATACGGCACGAGGAGGTGTCGCTGGGCTATCCGCGCGAGTGGAAGCGCCGCGCCGCCGCGCCGGTGATCCCGCGCCAGATCCTGCCAGCTCCCGCAGCGCAAACGAGATCATCCTGAGAACGCGTGTACCGCAGGTACAAATTCTTTGGACTGGCGGTACACACGTTCGGCGTCCTAGCTGGGGACGTGGATTTCCAGCCGGTCGCCGAGCAGCGCCCCCAGCGCGGCCCGGACCTGCTCGGCAGACAAATCACCCAGATAGGTCGTCGTCGCCGGGCTCGCCGCATCAGCCGTCTGCTCGCAGATGGCAAGCTCACTGACCTGCCTGGGCCTGGTCAGCACAACTTTGTCGACAACGGCGAACGGGATCGGGCGCGCTCTCGGCCAGGTCGGCGCGAACTCCACGCATGAGCCGATCGCCTGCGCACTTTCCCGGATCTGCTCGTCTCCGTGGCCTGGTGGCGATCTGACTGGCCGACCGCTGCGGCGCAGGACGCCGAAAAATCCGCCGGCCGGACCCGCCGCGACCCCGTAGACGGGGACCGGGCACACGGCGAGACCGTCGTCGAACACGACAATGGTGCGCGTGTTCTTGATCGCCCGGCCTCGCTCCTCTGCCCGGATCAGCCGATCGAACTGATCGACGTAAGCCACGGACGGACACTAGCTCGCTCGCGCACCGCGTACTCGTTCGCGGCCCGCGTACTCGTTTACGGCCCGGATCGAGGAGCTGGCCCCATCGGCGCGCCGGGCCGCGCCATGCTGGGCAGATGAGCGACGCAATCACCCCGTTCCTGATCGAAATTCCGGAAGCTGACGTGGACGATTTGCACCACCGTCTCGCTCAGACGCGGTGGCCTGAACCGGAGACGGTCGACGACTGGTCGCAGGGCACTCCCCTCGGTTATGCGCGGAGTCTGTGCGAGTACTGGCTGGACGGCTACGACTGGCGGGCGTGCGAGGCCAGCCTCAACGCGTTCCCCCAGTTCCGCACCGAGATCGACGGCCTCGACATCCATTTCCTGCATGTCCGGTCGCCGTCGCAGGACGCGCTCCCGCTCGTGCTGACACATGGCTGGCCGGGCTCGATCGTCGAGTTCCGGAAGGTCATCGGCCCGCTGACCGACCCGGCCAGCTACGGCGGGGACCCGGCGGACGCGTTCCACGTGGTGTGCCCGTCGCTGCCCGGCTTCGGGTTCAGTGGCAAGCCTGCGCGGGCGGGGTGGGGCGTCGAACGCATCGCGGACGCCTGGGATGAGCTGATGACGCGGCTTGGTTACGGGCAGTATGGCGCGCAAGGCGGCGACTGGGGCGCCGGCGTGACAACCGCGCTTGGCATTCGCCATCCCGATCACGTGGCTGGCATCCACCTCAACATGGTCACCGCGCCGCCGGATCCCGCCACGATGAACGATCTCACCGCGCAGGAGCAGGGAGCTCTCGATTCGTTGCAGTATTACCGGCGCTGGGACTCCGGGTATTCCAAGCAGCAGTCGACACGGCCGCAGACTGTCGGCTACGGCCTGGTCGACTCGCCCGCCGCGCTGTGCGCATGGATCGTAGAGAAGTTCTGGTCCTGGACCGACTGCGACGGCGACCCGGCCAGGGCCTTGTCGCGGGACGAGATGCTCGACAACATCATGCTGTACTGGCTGCCCGCCACCGGAGCGTCCTCAGCGCGCCTGTACTGGGAGAGCTTTGGCAAGCCGCTGGCTGGCTCCGTACAGGTGCCAGTGGGCTGCTCGATCTTCCCGAAGGAGATCTTCCGAGCGTCCCGACGGTGGGCCGAACGGCACTTCCCGGACGTCAGGTACTGGAACGAGCTCGACAAGGGCGGTCACTTCGCCGCTTTCGAGCAGCCGGAGACTTTCGTGAGCGAGGTGCGGGCAGCGTTCCGGGCGTTCGGCTGCGCCGCGTGGGAACGACCGTAAGGTCACCCCTCGGAGTCTGCGGCCCCTGAGCCGGCCGCGGGCGGGGGCGCAACGGGAATCGCGTCGATGCCTGCTTCCTTGCGCTGCGCCGGGGTGATCGGCGTCGGCGCACCGGTGAGCGGATCATGCCCGGACGCCGCCTTCGGGAACGCGATTACGTCGCGGATCGTGTCGCGCCCGGTCAGCAGCATCAGCAGCCGGTCCCAGCCGAAGGCGATCCCGCCGTGCGGTGGCGGCCCGTATCGCAGCGCGTCGAGCAGGAATCCGAACTGCGACGTCGCCTCCTCCCGCGACAGGCCGATCACGTCGAACACCTGCTGCTGCACGTCTGGCCGGTGGATTCGGATGGACCCGCCGCCGATCTCGGTGCCGTTGCAGACGATGTCGTAAGCATCAGCCAGCGCCCCGCCGGGCTCGGCTGCGAACTTCCCGGTCCACTCCGGCAGCGGAGCGGTGAAGGGGTGATGCACCGCCGTCCAGCCGCCTTCGCCGTCTTCCTCGAACATTGGCGCGTCGACCACCCAGGTGAACGCCCACGCGGCCGGATCGATGAGCTTGCACCGGTGGCCGATCTCCAGCCGGGAGGCCCCGAGCAGCGTCCGGGCCTCAGTCGGGATCCCAGCGGCGAAGAACACCGCGTCCCCCACCGACGCCGCGACGGCGGCAGGCAGCCCCGACCGCTCGCTCTCTGTCAGGTGCTTGGCCACCGGCCCGGCGTCCGTCACCTGGCCATCCGCGCCGATGAGCACGTACGCCAGACCGCGCGCGCCGCGCGACTTGGCCCACTCCTGCCAGCCATCCAGCTCCTTGCGCGTCTGGGCGGCGCCGCCGGGCATGACAACTGCGCCGACGTAGGGCGCCTGGAATACCCGGAACTCGGACTGGCTGAAGTAATCGGTCACGTCGACCAGTTCCTGACCGAACCGCAGGTCGGGCTTGTCCGAGCCGTACCTAGCCATGGCGTCGGCGTACGTCATCTGCGGGATCGGTCGCTGCACCTGGTATCCGGCGATGTCGGTCCACAGGCGCTCGACGAGGTCCTCGGCGACCTCGATGACGTCTTCCCTGGTCACGAACGACATTTCAAGGTCGACCTGGGTGAACTCCGGCTGCCGGTCAGCCCGGAAGTCCTCGTCACGGAAGCACCGGACAAGCTGGAAGTACCGCTCCAAGCCACCGACCATCAGCAGCTGCTTGAACAGCTGCGGTGACTGCGGCAGCGCGTACCAGTTGCCCGGCCGCAGCCGTACCGGGACCAGGAAGTCACGCGCGCCTTCGGGCGTCGACCGAGTCAGGAACGGAGTCTCGACAGTCACGAACCGGTGCGCTTCCATGACGTCGTTGAGCAGATATACCGCCCTCGACCTGGCCTTGAGGGCAGCCGCCACGTCGGCGCGCCGGATGTCCAGGTATCGGTACTTGAGGCGGACTTCCTCGTTCAGTTCGCCGCCCTGGCCAGCGCTGCTCTCGATCGGGAATGGCAGCGGATCTGCCTGCGACAGCACCTCAATCGAGCTCGCCGCGACCTCGACATCCCCGGTCGCAAGCTCGGGGTTCTCGTTGCCGGCCGGGCGGCGCCGCACCGCGCCGTCGACGAGCACGCAGTACTCCGCCCGCAGGTCATGCGCCACGTCTTCCTCGCGCACGACCACCTGCACGATCCCGCTGCCGTCGCGCAGGTCGATGAAGACGACGCCGCCGTGATCGCGCCGCCGCGCGACCCAGCCCGCCAGCCGTACTTCCTCGCCCGCCGCGGCAGCGCGCAGGCTGCCTGCTTCGTGGCTGCGGATCATTGCTAGCCCAGCCTCTCTCTTGTCGACTCTCAAACATCAAACCCATCAGGACGGGAACGGGGCCGCTCCAGCCCGGTCTCGCTTCGAAGGCGGGTCCGGTACGGCGGTCAGCCCGTGCTCAGAGCCCGGTGGCCGGGCCCGTCGCGGGCGTCAGCCCGGCCAGGAACGGGTTGTGCGCCCGCTCTGCGCCTATCGTCGTGCCTGGTCCGTGCCCGGCGAGGACCCCTGTCTCGTCCGGCAGCGGCAGGCACACCCGGGCAAGGCTAGCGAGGATCGTGTCGTAGCTCCCGCCAGGCAGGTCGGTGCGGCCGATCGATCCGGCGAAGAGCAGGTCGCCAGTGAACAGGGTGTCAGCGTCCGCCGCAGCTGGCAGCCGGAACGTCACGGAGCCCGGAGTATGGCCAGGGGCATGGTCGACGATCAAGGTGACCCCGGCGAGGTCCAGGGTCATCCCGTCGCCCAGCTCGAGTACGTCCTCCGGCTCGGTGAAAGTCAGCCCGCCGAACAGCTGCTGACCGGCGCCAAGCGAGAACCCGCGGGCCGGATCGGTCAGCAGCGGCCGGTCATCAGGGTGGATGTAGGCAGGGATCCCCTTCGCATCGCAGACCGGTGCCACGGACCAGATGTGATCGAGATGGCCGTGGGTAGCCAGGACGGCCGCCGGCCGCAGCCGGTACCGCTCCAGAATTTCATCGATGCCCTGCTCAGCGTCCTGTCCGGGGTCGATAATCAGGCATTCCTGGCCAGGTCCGGCCGCCAGTACGTAGCAGTTGGCTGCGAATGAGCCAGCGGGGAAGCCGGCTATCAGCATGCGTGCCTCCTCCTTGGCCCGCCAAGGCCCGGACTGCGAGGCAGATCCCCGGTCGGGGCGCTCGCGGTGACGTGTATCAGGCTACCGAGAACGAGGCTTTAGCCTGCCGCTGGCCAGGGGTTCTAGGTCAGCAGGACACGAGTTGGGCGCGGTTGGGTGTCGAAAGGTAACGGCGGCGTTACCAGTGTCGGCACAACGGTACGATTCGCGAAGTTTCGCGGTGTACTGTCCTGGAACCTGCCGCCTCCCGTGGGTGAGGCGTTGCCAGACCAGGCAGAACCGCAGGACACTGCGGATGAGCAGGAGGAATGCACGGGTGGCCACGAAGAGGGAACGCCAGCGGAAGCTCGCCAGGGAGGCGCATCAGCGCCGCCTGGAGCGCCAGACGCAGCGAGCCAGACGCTCCAGGCAATGGGCCGTAGGCGCCATTGCGTTCGTCGTCGTGGCAGCGGTTGGCGTTGGCATTGCAGCGATCGCCGGTGTCTTCGGCTCGGGTGGGGCCAAGCCGGCCGCGGCCGCCACGACGACCCCGTCGACTACCCCGACGGCGACGCCGACGCCATCGCCGACCGGCACCCCTGCGATGGTGGCTGGCAAGTGCATTTACATCCCGGGCGGCACGGCCTCCCGCAAGGTCTCGCTGCCCCCGGCCACCCCGGACACTGCCGCCACCTACACCGCGACCTTCCAGACCAACCGCGGCGCCATAGTCATCGATCTGCTGGGCGCCAAGGCTCCCTGCACGGTGAACTCGTTCGTCTCCCTCGCGGACCAGAAGTTCTTCAACAACACTCCCTGTCCCAGGATCGATAACACTCAAGGCCTGTACATCCTGCAGTGCGGCGACCCAACGGGAACGGGTTCAGGGGGCCCCGGATACGGGTTCGGCAGCGAGAATCTGGCCGGCGCGACCTATCCGGCGGGCACCTTGGCGATGGCGCACGGGAGCCAGCCAGACTCCAACGGAAGCCAGTTCTTCTTTGTCTTCCAAAATACGGACCTCGGGGCCAGCTATACGCCGTTCGGCCGGGTCGTGAGCGGCCTCAACATACTCCAAAGTGTGGGCAGCCGCGGGTTCGGTGCGCCGCTAAACCCCTATGGCGGAGGTGCGCCAAAGGAAAGCGTCAAGATCGAAAGCGTGACAATCAGTAAGACCTGAGTGGCTTGACTGCTAATCAGGTACCGAGCAGGAGGTATGCGGTGAGCACCGCAAGCGATCCGTGGGGCCGGGTAGCCGACGACGGGACGGTGTATGTCCGGACCGCCGACGGGGAGCGAGAGATCGGCTCGTGGCAGGCTGGCAGCCCCGATGAAGCGCTGGCCTTCTTCAAGCGCAAGTTCGACGCGCTGGAGACAGAGATCAGCCTGCTCGAGCAGCGCATGTCCAGCACGGACCTGGCCCCTGGTCAGGCAAAGGCTACGATCACCAGGCTCACCGCCGCCGTCTCCGGCGCGAACGCCATCGGCGACCTGGCCAGCCTGATGGCTCGCTTGACGGCTCTGACCGGCACGATCGAGCAGCGCAGGGAAGAGCACAAGGCCGCGCGCGAGCAGGCGAGGACCGAGGCGCACGAGGTCAAGGAGCGGATTGTCGCCGAGGCCGAGCGCCTGGCCGTCGAGGCCACTCACTGGAAGGCAAGCGGTGAGCGGATGCGCCAGCTGCTTGACGAGTGGAAAGCCGCCCCGCGTGGTGACCGCGCGGCCGAGGCGGCGTTGTGGAAGAGACTGTCTGCGGCCAGGAATGCCTTCGCGAAGCGGCGCAAGGCGTACTTCGCAACGCTGGAAGAGGAGCGCGAGGGCATTCGGACGCGCAAGGAGGAACTGGTCGCAAAGGCGGAGGAGCTGTCCAGCTCGACCGACTGGGCGGCGACGGCCACCGCTTATCGCGAGCTCATGCGCGAATGGAAGCAGGCGGGCCGGGCTGACAGGGCGGCAGAGGACGAGCTGTGGACCCGGTTCAAGGGCGCGCAGGATGCGTTCTTCAAGGCCCGCTCCGAGGTGCTGGACGCCAAGGACCGAGAGCTGCGCGAGCACGTGGTGGTGAAGGAGCAGCTGCTCGCGGAGGCGGAGAAGCTGGTGCCGCCCACGGACGCGCGGGCTGCCAGGGCGCAGCTGCGCGGCATCCTGGAGCGCTGGGAGCGCGCCGGTGCAGTGCCGCGGGACGCGCAGGAGCGGCTCGAGGGCGGCCTTCGCAAGATCGAGGAGACCCTGCGCCGGGCCGAGGACTCGCACTGGCGCCGCACGAACCCGGAAGCGCTGTCCCGTGCCCGCGGCACCGTCGAGCAGATCCGCGCAGCCATCAGCCAGCTCGAGCGCCAGCTCGCCAAGGCCGAGGCCAGCGGTGACCAGAAGGCGCAGCAGCAGGCGAAGGAAGCAATCGACGCACGCAAGAGCTGGCTAGCCGAAGCCGAGCGCACGCTAGCCGAGCTGTCGAGCTGACTTCTCGCCCGTCGTCAGGAGCGTAGCCCTAGGCGCCGGGTATACGAGCCTGGCGATTGTGGCGGTGACCCACCCGATAGCCCAGCCGAGGAAGACATAGCCCATGGTGTGCAAGGTCTTCGTGCTGGCCAGGGCTGCCAGCAGTACCCAGATCACGGCCCAGGCGATCGCACAGCCAGCAGAGAATCCCAGGTAGTCCACCCGCCAGTACCACTTGCCTTTGTTCGAAACCCTCATCTCCTTCTCCCTCCAGCGATGTTGGCCCGCCGCCCTGACCGGCAGGTTTGTCCCGGCCGGTCAAGGACGACAGCGCCAGGAGCAGGCCTCACTTGGCTGGTACCGTGTACGCCACCACCTGCGGATTACCGCCGCCGCCCGTCTTGCTGGTCACCGGGCCGCCCGCGGGGACGATCACCGCGTTGCCGGCTATGGCAATCGGCGCGTTCTCTGACGTAGGCAGCTGGCGGCGGAAGACGATGGCGCCGGTGCTCCGGTTGAGCGCGATCAGGACACCGTGGTAGAGCGTGATGAAGACAAGATCATTTGAGACCGTGGCGGCGCCTACCGGCAAGTCGGGCACCTTCGTATCCCATTCGACCTTGCCGGTGGCGAGGTTGAGTGCCTCCACCTCTCCGGCAAGAGGGCCGGCGGACTTAACCGCGACGGGCAGATTCAGACTTGTCTCGATGAACGGCAGGTCGACGGTGACCACGTAGATGCTCGCGCCGGCGACGGCCATGTTGCTCAGGATGCCGCCGACCGATCCGGGGAGAATCGTGAAGGGCACCTTCAGCGTGATCTTGTGCTCTAGCGCCAGGAGCGAGTCATTGTCCTGGCCGTTGTGCTCGCCGACCGGCGTCTTCCAGATCAGCTTGCCGGTCTGGGCGTTCATCTCATAGACGTAGCCCATCTTGCCGCCGCCGAGGACAACTGAGACCCCGTTGACGGTGGCCGAGATCGGCGAGGCTTGCATGTCGTGGTCCATGAAGTCGTTGGGCACGCCTTGGTAGTACCAGCGCAGTTTCCCGGTCGCGGCGTCGAGGTTCACGTCGCTGTCGGTATACAGCTGAGCGGAAGGATGCGCGATCGCCGAGGCGATCGACTGATAGGGATTGCCGATGCCGAACGTAACCGAACCGTCGCCGCTGACCAGCGGCGTCTCCCAGGCGCCGCCTGAGCCGAGGCCGACCGATTCAACGCCAGAGTCAGGGCCAAGGACGCTGTTGAATCTCCAGAGCAGTCGGCCGGTTGCCGCGCTGAGCGCGAGAAGCACCCCTCCGCCAGGCCCCGAGCCGTAAGCGCTCGCCAGATACACCCGCCCGTCTGCCACCTGCGGCTGGATCTCGAACGTCCCCTGGCCCTGGCTAAGCAGATGGCTGTTGACCCAGATCCTCTTGCCGGTGCTGGCATTGAGCGCGAAGACCGTTGTCGGCGAGATTCCGTAAACCGTTCCGCCGGCGACCGCGACGCCGTCCGGTCCCGGTCCGGATTTCATCGGCGTATTGAGCTGGTACTCCCACTTCAGCTTGCCGGTCTCCAGCGCCAGCGCGTACACGTTCGCGTCGAGATCCTGGATATAAACGACGTCGTTCACCACGACCGGATTTGCGGCCAGAGCACCGACCGAGCCGACCCCTGCCGCCGCAGGTCCCGTGATGTGGAACGTCCAGGCCTGCTTGAGCCCGGACACGTTTGCTGACGTGATCGTCGAGCCCGCAGCGTTCCGGGTGTTCGCGACGTCGCCGTTTGAGTACGGCCAGGACCCGGACGCTAACGGCCTCGCAGCACCCAGATTGATGACGGTGACCGGCGAACTGCTGCATGCGGTTACCAAAGCAGCCGTGAGAAGCAGGGCCGCCACGCTGAGGTGTCGTCCACTCAGTTTCGTTCTCATCTGCCTTCCCTTTCATCGCTCAGCCGGGACCGTGAGCCGCCACTCGCCGGGCTCAGCTTCGGGCAGATGCGGTGCGAACGATCGCGAGGTACCAGGATCCAGCCGCGAGATTCAACGCCGCAAGAACCAGGAAGAAGGCTGCCAATCCGTAGACGCCATAGGAGAGGCACATGACGCCGGCAGCGGCCGCAGCACTGCCGCCGGCAATGCGCCCGGCCCCGAAGAAGCGGACGTGGCGGTACTCCCAGGGCGCGATCACACGGTAGATGCCGGGCCGCGGTGGACTGAGCCACCACCCGCGCAGACCTTTCCGAAGGTTGGGGAACGGCGTGTAGTCGAAGATGGCTGCGTTCATCGGGATGCCTCCAGTGGCTGTGGTGTCGGTCGCCCGCTCACCTATCAATATGATATCACTTTGATAGTGGAAGTCAATGCTTGCCGTCCTGGCGGGCCGACTGAGAGACGCGGAGGCGGTTCAGGCGGCGGGGAGCTGGAAGTGCCAGATGACGAGTCCCGGGTGGCCGCCGGCGGCCAGGTGGTTATTCGCGGGCTGGGAGCACGTCTCTGGCCGGAGGCGGTTCGTTCGCGATCATGGTGAGCCGTGCTCCTGGTGGCCAGCCCACAGGTCGCGGAGCAGCCAGGCGACCGCCTTGGGCTGACGGTCGCGGGTGAACACGCCCTTGTGGTTGCCGCCCGGTCGGTGCACGGCCTGGGCGGTGCCGAAATCCGCGAAGTTCCATAGGTGCTCGCCGATGACCTCGGGAACCCGCCGGAAAACCCGCAGCGACATCGCTACAAGTGCGGACTGGTATTCCTCGGACCAGACGGTTGGCGGTAGCGCGTGCAGCCCTGGCATCGCGTCTGCGCCGAACTCGGTGATCAGAATGGGCTTACCGAGGCGCGCCCAGGCGCGGAGCTCGCTTTCCAGATGCCGCTCCGCTGCCGCCAGATCGCCGGTGTCCACGTACCAGCCGTAGTAGCGGTTGACGCAGACCAGATCGAAGAGGCCGGTCACGACATCAAGGTCCGGGGGCGCCGTGGCCACGTTCGCGAAGCACACCGGACGGCTCGGATCAAGCTTCCGGGCCTCGCTGACCAGCGGCGCGAAATAGTCATGCGCGGCTGGCTCGGCAGTATCCGGCTCGTTCGCGATCGACCAAGCCACGACGCTCGGGTGGTTACGGTCACGCGCGATCAGTTCCCTGACGGCTGCCAGATGGGCTGCCTGGGCTTGATGGCCGATCCCACCGTCGCCGAAGGTCCGTGCGCCCGGATCGCCCATGTGGCCGAGACTGAGATGCAGGCCGACGGCCGGGGCTTCGTCGATGACGAGCAGGCCCTGACGGTCGGCATAGTCGAGAACCTCCTCAGCATAGGGATAGTGGGACGTGCGGAACGAGTTCGCCCCGATCCACTTCAGGAGCGCGAAGTCGCGGACCATCCGCGCGTCGTCGTGCCCCTTGCCACGCAGCGGGGTGTCTTCGTGCATCCCGAAACCGCGGAGCCGCACGGGCTGCCCGTTGAGCAGCAGGCTGGTGCCCTCGATATGCACGGTGCGTATTCCGACTGGCAGCGAGTACTGGTCGGCGTCCCGGCCCTCGCCGTGCTGGACATCGAGGCGGTACAGGTACGGATCCACGCAGTGCCACGCGCGGACGCCGGGTACGACAAGCACCCCAGCGCGCCCACGGGCGTCCGCAACCACCGCCCCGGCCGCATCGCGGAGGACGACGGACGTCGGGCCTGCGCCGACGGCGTCGACTTGGTACGTCACCAGGCCGAGCCCGGCCGGCCGATCGAGGCCAGTCGTCACGGACACGTCCGTGATATGCGCCTGCGGCGTCGCACACAGCCACACCGACCGGTGGAGCCCCGAATAGTTGAAGAAGTCGTGGAAGTACCGCTGCTCCTTGTGCCCGTCGGCCCCGACAGAGATCACTCCTGGCGGGATGGTCGTCATCGTCAGCTCGTTGTTCACCCGGATGGTCAACCGGAAGGGCTCGCCGCATTGCACGTACTGCGTGACGTCGACCTCGAATGGCGTGTAACCCCCGGAATGGTCGGCGACCTGGACGTCGCCGACCCACACCGTCCCCCGGTGGGTGGCTGCGTCACATCGGACGACGATCCGCCTGCCCGCCCAGGAAGCCGGCACCTGGACGTCACGCTGATACCAGACGTCACCGACATGCTCCCGCTCGGCCAGATCGGTCGTCAGGTCGTTGTAGCTAGCTGGGACTGCGATCTCGCGCGCATCGTCCCAATGCCGCTCCCACCAGCGACCGGCGCTGCCTTCGGCGCCGGGATCGATCCGGAAACGCCACAAGCCGTCGAGCCGGCGGGACTCCCGGCTACGGCTGTCTCGCGGTGCCAGCATGGATGCGGTCCTCCGTTGGAGCCCGGCTGGGGAACGGCTCCGCCCCGATCGGCACGGCTGGCGGGATGGATCAGTTGGTCACGCGGTAGACGTCGTAGACGCCGTCTATCGAGCGGACCGCGCGCAGTACGGCGCCGAGGTGCTTAGGGTCGCCCATCTCGAACGTGAACCGGCTGAACGCGACACGGTCGCGCGTGGTGGTGACGGTAGCCGACAGAATATTTACGTGCTGGTCGGAGATCGACCTCGTCACGTCGGACAGGAGGCCGGTCCGGTCCAGCGCTTCGACCTGGATCGCTACGAGGAACTGCGATCCCTCCCGCGGTGACCAGCGCACGTTGACCAACCGCTCGGGCTGGGACTGGAGCAGGTGCTCAAGGTTGACGCAGTCGGCGCGGTGCACCGAGACGCCGTTCCCCCGTGTCACGAATCCGGTAATTGGATCACCTGGGACAGGCGTGCAGCACTTGGACAGGCGGGCCCAGACGTCGTTGGAGCCCTCGACCACGACACCCGAGTCGCCCGCAGGCGCGGGCGGCCGGGGCGCCCTTGTGACCAGGGTGGCCTCAGCCAGGTCCTCCTGGGCACCGTCGACTCCGCCGGCTGACTTGACGAGCTTCTGGACCACGGACTGGGCGCTGACGTGTCCTTCGCCCACTGCCGCGTAGAGCGCGGACAGGTCGGTGTAATGCAACTCCGTGGCGATCGCGTTGAGCGCGTCGGCGGTCGCCAGCCGCTGGAGCGGCAGGTTCTGCTTGCGCATCATCCGCGCGATCGCGGTCTTGCCGGTCTCGGAGGCCGCCTCCCGGCGCTCCTTCGAGAACCAGTGCCGGATCTTGTTCCGGGCGCGGGCGCTCTGCACGAAGCCCAGCCAGTCCTGGCTGGGTCCGGCGTCGGGCGCCTTGGAGGTGAAGATCTCGACAGTGTCGCCGTTGCTGAGGGCGCTCTCCAGCGCCACTAGGCGCCCGTTGACGCGCGCTCCGATGGTCCGGTGGCCTACCTCGGTATGGATGGCGTACGCGAAGTCGACCGGGGTCGAGCCCTGAGGCAGGGCGATGACCTCGCCGCGGGGCGTGAAGACGTAGACCTCGGCGCCCCCGAGGTCGAAACGCAGCGAGTCGAGGAACTCCGCCGGGTCCTCGGTCTCCCGTTGCCAGTCGACCAGCTGCCGCAGCCACGTCATGTCGGTGGTGCCGCCGCCGCCGACCATTTCTTCCTTGTACTTCCAGTGCGCCGCGACGCCGTATTCAGCCCGCTTGTGCATGCCCCAGGTGCGGATCTGCAACTCAACCGGCTTGCCCTCCGGGCCGATCACGGTGGTATGCAGCGACTGGTACATGTTGAACTTCGGCATCGCGATGTAGTCCTTGAACCGGCCGGGCACCGGATTCCAGCGTGCATGCACCGTGCCGAGCACGGCGTAGCAGTCGCGAAGCGAGTCGACAAGGATGCGTATGCCTACGAGGTCATAGATGTCATCGAAGCTGACATTCCGGGCGATCATCTTCTGGTAGACGGAGTAGTAGTGCTTTGGTCGCCCGGTGACCTGCGCCTTGATCTTGGCTTCCTTGAGGTCTTCCTGGACGTCCTCGACGACTTCTTGCAGGAACATCTCCCGCCGTGGAGCGCGCTCAGACACCAGCCGCGCGATTTCGTCATACCGCTTCGGGAAGAGGGTCGCGAACGCGAGGTCCTCGAGCTCCCACTTCACGGTGTTCATCCCCAGCCGGTGAGCCAGCGGGGCGAAGATCTCGAGTGTCTCGCGTGACTTCTGCTCCTGCTTGGCCCGCGGGATGTACCGGAGCGTCCGCATGTTGTGCAGCCTGTCGGCCAGCTTGATGACCAGGACCCGGATGTCGCGCGACATGGCGACGACCATCTTGCGCACGGTCTCGGCCTGAGCGGCTTCGCCGTACTTGACCTTGTCCAGCTTCGTGACGCCGTCGACGAGGGCGGCGATGTCCTCGCCGAACTCCTCGCGCAGCTGGGCAATGGTGTACTGGGTGTCCTCGACCGTGTCGTGCAGGAGCGCGGCGCAGATCGTGTCGTGCGGCATGCCCAGCTCAGCCAGGATCGTCGCCACGGCAAGCGGATGGGTGATGTACGGGTCCCCGCTGCGCCTGGACTGGCCGGCATGCAGCCTGGCTGCCACTTCGTAGGCACGCTCGATGAGGCGGACATCCGCCTTGGGGTGCGTGGTGCGCACGGTCTTGACCAGCGGCTCCAGCACCGGGTTGACGCCGCCGCTACGGGCCGCGCCGAGCCGCGCCAGCCTGCGGCGGACCGCTGCCGCCCCGGATGCCCCATCGGCCGGTACCTGGCCCGCGACGGCGGCCTCGGCGGGTGGTGAGGAGCGGCGAGCCACCCGGCTGGCCGCGGACCGGGCGGCGGACTTCTTGCTGCCGCTGCCCTTGCCGGCACCCTTCCCTACGGGCGTGGCGGCGGTATCAGAATCTGCCGCCAGTGGCTCGGCCTCCTCGGCGGCGGATGCCGGAAGCCCGTCCGGGGCTTGCTCATGCCGGGCGATGTGCGGAGGCATGGGTGCGGCCGATGTCACCCCAACATCCGCCGCGGGCAGGTCCTGGGTGACATCGGGTCCGGCCGTCCCGGCCGTCACAACGTCACCGGCCACATGCGCTCCTCACGTCCGCCGTAGCATCAAGTCTATCGGTGGACGATTCGGGAAGTGCCGGGCTCCGTACGTTGCGTCACACGGCAAGGAGGGACCGGACGTCCAGACCGGGTAGTTTTGCCCGCCCGGCCAGGAAACCGAGCTCCAGCAAGACGACGATTCCGGTCACTGTGGCCCCGGTCCGCCGGACCAGCTCCGCCGTCGCGGCCGCTGTGCCGCCGGTAGCGAGGACATCATCCACGATCAGGACCCGGTCGCCGGGGCCAAATCCATCGGAATGCACCTCGATCGTGGCCTCGCCGTACTCGAGCTCGTACGACTCCGCGTACGTCTCCGCCGGTAGCTTGCCCTGCTTACGGACAGGCACGAACCCGGCTCCGAGCACATATGCGACCGGAGCCGCCAGGATGAAACCGCGAGCCTCGATGCCGGCCACCTTGGTCACGCCCGCGTTGCCGTCGGCTAGTGCATCGACGACGGCTGCGAAGGCCGGGCCGTCGGCCAGCAGCGGCGTAATGTCCTTGAAGACGATCCCCGGCTGCGGATAGTCCGGAATGTCGCGGATCCTGGCACGCAGAAGCGTGGCGGCGTTGTCCGGGCTGGCGACGCTTTCGGGCTCGGCGGCGCTATCCGGCGCGGCAGAATCGCCTGCCATGAAAGCGTCGGACGCTACCTCGTGATCGCCCGGCACGGGATGCTACCTGCGCTTTTTCTTGCCGCTTGGCCGCCGCTTGGCGGCCGGCCTGCGCACCGGCTGCTGCCGTGCGCCCGGTGGCCGGGCGCTAGCCGGGCGCGACTGACCGGCCGCGGCGGGCTGGGAAGCCGGCACGGACTCGTCCTCGAATGCGTCGTCTTGGACGACATCGTCACTGGCGTCGGGCGGGCTGCCGCTGGACAGGTCGACCGCAGTCGCGCTGCCGTTACCTGGCTGGCCGACACCGCCGGCCGTGGCGGTGCTGGCCGCGACGGTGCCGGCTGCAGCAGGCGCCGGGGCCGACTTGGCCTTCCGCAGGGCCGCGCGCCCACCGGCGGCCCGCAGGGCCACCTGCTTCGCGAGCTGCTTGTACTGCGGCTCGCGCTCCTTCAGGTCCGCGAGCACCGGAGTGGCGATAAAGATCGAGGAGTACGTGCCCGACAGCATGCCGACGAACAACACGAGCGACAGGTCCTTCAGCTCGCCGTTGCCGAGCAGCAGCGTGCCGACGACCAGGATCGCCGCGACCGGCAGCAGCGCGGTCAGCGATGTATTGATGGAGCGCACCAGGGTCTGGTTGAGCGCGAGGTTGGCGGCCTCGCTATAGGTGCTCTTACGGGTGCCGAGGATCGGCGCCGTATTCTCCCTGACCTTGTCGAAGACCACGACGGTGTCGTACAGCGAGTAGCCGAGGATCGTCAGCAAGCCGATGATGGTCGCCGGGCTGACCTGGAAGCCGGTCAGCGCATAGACGCCGATGGTGATCACGATGTCGTGCGCCAATGCCACGAAGGCCGCCGCCGCCATCCGCCACTCGAACGCGATCGACAGGTAGATCACGATCACGATCAGGAAGGCGATCAGCGCCTCGATCGCCTTCTGGGAGACCTGGGACCCCCAGCTCGACCCGACAGTATTGATCGAGATGTTGCCGACGTTGATGTTGAACTTCTGCGCGATATTGCGCTCGATCTGCAGCGACTTGGTGGTCGAAAGCGAGGTCGTCTGCACCTGCCAGTACGGGGGCTTGCCGTTGAACGGCTTGACCTCGGTGGCTGTCGGGTTCGACCCGCCGCTCGCGGCCACGACCTGGTTCAGGCCCGCCTGCGTCACTTGCGAGCTGGCCGGGACCGTGAACACCGACCCGCCCTTGAAGTCGACGCTGTAGTTCAAGCCACGGAAGATCAGCGCAAACAGGCTGATGACCAGGATGACGCCGGAGATGGAGTACCACAGCTTCTGGCGGCTGACGAAGTCGAAGGAGATCTCGCCGCGGTACAGCCGTCCGGCGAGGTTGCGCCGCGACATCACGCCTCCCTGGTGCTGGTCGAGGTACGCGAGGCTGGGGCTGCACCGCTGCCGCTAGCTGTATCGGCACTGGCACTGCCGGCACTCGCACTGCCTGCACTAGGCGCTGGCCGGCGGCCGCCGCCGCGCCACGGTGCGCGAGCGCCCAGCCTGGCCGGGTCAAGTCCGGACATGGGGTGGCCCTGACCGTAGAACTTGGTCCGGGCCAGCAGCGTGATCATCGGCTTGGTGAACAGGAACACCACGACGACGTCGATCACGGTGGTCAGGCCCAGGGTGAAGGCGAAGCCACGGACATCACCGACCGACAGGATGTAGAGCAGCAGCGCGGCCAGGAAGGACACGGTGTCCGAGACCAGGATCGTCCGCCTGGCCCTCGTCCAGCCGCGCTCGACGGCGGCGCGCAACGATCTGCCCTCTCGGACTTCGTCGCGCAATCGCTCGAAGAACACGATGAACGAATCGGCCGTGATGCCGATCGCCACGATGAGTCCGGCTATCCCGGCCAGCGTCAGCGTAAAGCCCTCGTACTTGGACAGGAGCACCACCGCCAGGTACGACAGCAGCGCGGCGATCGTGAGGCTCGAGACCGAGACGATGCCAAGGCCGCGGTAATAGATGAAGGAGTAGATGACGACCAGGAGCAGCCCGACCAGGGCCGCGAACAGGCCCGCCGACAGCTGATCCGACCCGAGCGACGCCGACACCGACGAGGTGTTCAGGTTCTTGAACGACAGCGGCAGGCTGCCGTACTTCAGCACGTTGGCAAGCTGGGTGGCCTGAGCCTGGCTGAAGGAGTTGCCGGTACCGCCGCTGATCTGGACGGAGGTGGAGATCGGGCTCGTGACCTGCGGCGGAGATCCCTGCAGGTCGCCGTCGAGCACATTCGCCAGCAGGTCAAGTACCTGGCTATTCGGGTTGCTGGACTTGTAGTCCTGGTTGTACATCGTCGTCGACAGGCGACCGAGGTTGCCGGCCGCCGGGTTCTTGACGTCGAAAACGACGACCCAGCCGGTGGTCTGGTCCTGGGCCTGAACCCCGCTCAGGTCGCTGCCCTGCACGACAGCCGGGGCCAGCGCGTACTTCTCCACGTTCTTGCCACTGCCATAGCAGCTGACCGTCTGAACCTTGGGATTGTCCCAGGCGCTGGGAACGGGGCCGTAAATCTGCGTCTTCCAGTTCTTGTTCGCGCAGTTGAGCTTGTCGAACAGCAGGACCGTCGCCGGGGTCAGCGCGGCGGCGTCGCCGCTTCCGTCCTTCGTCGTGGACGTGGCCGGTGCGCCGGACGTGCTCGAGCTCGCCGATGGGGACGCCGGCGGCGTGTTCGGCGCTACGTACAGGACCTGGCGAAGGCGCAGCAGCGCGGTCTCGCCGACCAGAGTGGCGACCTTCTGCGCGCCGGCGCCCGGCACCGAGACGACGATTTCGTCGTTGCCCTGCTGGACCACCGACGCGCCGGTCAGGCCGGTGGCCTCGACCCGGTTCGTGATGATCTGGACAGCCTTGGTCATCGCAGCCTGGCTCGGAGTCTGCCCCGGCTTGTTGGTCTGCGCCTGGAGCGTCACCGAGGTCCCGCTCGACAGGTCAAGCCCGCGACCGACGACGAAGTTCTTGTGCCAGTCGGCGGGGCTGAGGATGCGCCCCCCGACAACGGCCGCCAGCAGCACGATGATCAGCACCACGAGGGCTGCGAGGTACCGCCCTGGCCGGGAGTTGGGTGTGCTTGGTGGAGCCACGAATGCCCTGTCTTTCGCTCGGTCAGCAGCGCCGCCGCTAGTACTTCAGGTCGCTGTGATCTTCGGCGTTGGCCGACGACGACTGGCCGGTGTCCCCATCCGCGGTTGGCTCCTCGAAGGCCTGCATCGTCGGATGGAGACCGTCCGGCTCGTCATCCGGAACGATAGCCCCGATAGCCTGACGAAGCATCTTGATCCGCACACCGGGAGAGACCTCGAGCAGGACATTGCGGTCATCGCCATCGACGATGGTGCCGTAGATGCCGTGTACCGTGCGGACCCGCGTCCCGTTCATAATCTGGCTCTGGGTGTTCTGGGCCGCCCGCTTGCGCTTGCTCTGCGACCGGAACATGAAGACGGCGAGCACGCCGAAAACGAGCACGATGAGTAGCAGCGAACTCGACGAGCTTGTGGACGTCTTGGCTGCCGTTGCGGCGGCGAGAATCTGATTCCCCATGGGAGGGGCATCCTTCCAATTAGTTCTGCCCCGGCAGCCAGCAAGCTGGCTGGCACCTGGCAGGTGCGGACCCCGTGGCAGTGCCGAAGTGGCGTGTCTTGGACCAACTGCCGCAGTGTAGCGGCGCGCGCGAGGCGCACCAACAGGCTACGGCTTCTGGGGAGTAATCGTGACCAGGGCGCGACCCGGCGTGACAATTCGTGTCAAGGCTGGTACGCAGCAATCAGTCGAAAAGGGTCACCTCTCCGCCCTGGTGACCGAGACGTGCGTCACTGTCGGTTTCCGCGCCGTTGGCAGGCCCGAAGCCGCCCATGCGCGCCCAAGCCGCCTGCGCAGGCAGCGGCAAGCCGAGGTGCTGCCACGCCGCGGGGGTGGCCACGCGGCCGCGCGGGGTACGGGCGATCAGGCCAGCCCGGACCAGGAAGGGCTCGGCCACGACCTCGACGGTCTCGGCCTCCTCCCCCACTGCCACGGCTAGCGTCGAGAGTCCGACAGGGCCGCCGCCGAATCGGCGCACCAGCGCGCCTAGCACCGCCCGGTCGAGCCGGTCAAGCCCGCTCTCGTCCACCTCATAGAGCTCAAGGGCCGCCCGCGCGCAATCCCTCGTGATGACGCCGTCCCCGCGTACCTCGGCGAAGTCGCGAACGCGGCGTAGCAGCCTGTTCGCGATGCGCGGCGTGCCCCTGGATCGGCCCGCGATCTCGTCAGCACCATCGTCGCGTAGTGCCACGCCGAGCAGGCCGGCCGACCTGCGGGCGATGACGCCGAGCTCATCCGGCTCGTAGAAGTCGAGGTGGGCGGTGAATCCGAATCTGTCGCGCAGCGCCGCGGGCAGCAGCCCGGCCCTGGTCGTCGCGCCGACGAGCGTGAACGGCGCGATGTCGAGCGGGATCGCGGTGGCGCCAGGTCCCTTGCCGATCACCACGTCGACCCGGAAGTCCTCCATGGCCAGGTACAGCAGCTCCTCGGCAGGCCTGGCCACCCGGTGGATCTCGTCGATGAAGACGACTTCACCTTCGGTGAGCGTGGACAAGATCGCCGCGAGGTCGCCGGCTCGCTCAATCGCCGGCCCGCTCGTGATGCGCAGCGGCGCGCCGAGCTCGGCCGCGATGATCATGGCCAGCGTAGTCTTCCCCAGGCCCGGCGGCCCCGACAGCAGCACGTGATCCGCGGGGCGGCCTCGGCGCACCGCGCCTTCCAGCACGAGCGATAGCTGCTCGCGGACGCGCGTCTGGCCAACCAGCTCGCTGAGGCGCTTCGGCCGGAGTGCGCCTTCCACGATCCGGTCGTCGGCGTCGGCCAGCGCCGACACGACCCGGTCAGGATCGTGGTCGCTCTCGGCGACGCTTGCGCCAGTCGCTTGACGCCCGGTTTCCTGAGGCCCAGTCTCTTGAGGCCCGGTCACGGCCGCCCCAGCACGCGCAACGCAGCCCTCAGCGCGACGGCGACGTCGACGTCGCCCAGCTCAGCGGCGGCCGCCAGGTCAGGCTCAACCGCCAGTATTGCCTGGTCAGCTTCCCTGGCCTGCCAGCCGAGGCTCACGAGGCCTGCTCTGACTTGGTCCTGCCATTGCGGCGCGGCTGGCGTCCCCCGGCCTGTGGCGGCGGGCACCCCGAAATCGGCTGGGGCGCCGAGCCGCCCGGCGAGCTCCAGCACGATCCGCTGCGCGCCCTTGCGCCCGATGCCGGGCACGGATGTCAGCATCGCCAGGTCCTCGCCGGCCACGGCACGGCGGAGGGCATCGGGAGTAAGTACGGCCAGCATCGCCTGGGCAAGCCGTGGTCCGACGCCGCTCGCGGTCTGCAGGAGCTCGAAAGTGTTGCGCTCGTCGTCGCTTGCGAACCCGTAAAGCGTGAGCGCGTCCTCGCGGACCACCAGCGATGTCGCCAGCCGGGCATGCTCGCCAAGCCGGAGGCCCGCGAGCGTGCCGGGCGTGCACTGGACCAGCAGGCCGACGCCACCCACCTCGATGACCGCGCCCTCCGGCGCCACCGCGACGACGCAGCCGCCCAGGTGAGCGATCATCCGATACCCCCGGCAGCTAGCTTCGCGGCGGCGGCCCGCTCGATGACGCCAAGCTGCGCCGCGCCAGGCTCGAGGGAGGAGAGCCTGTCGGGGGCGCGCTCGATGACGCCAGGCTGCGCCGGGCCAGGCTCGGCCCCGGAGAGCTTCGCAGCGCGGGCCTGCTCGATGACGCCAGGCTGCGCCGGGCCAGGCTCGACGGAGGAGAGCTTCGCAGCGCGGGCCTGCTCGATGACGCCAGGCTGCGCCGGGCCAGGCTCGACGGAGGAGAGCCTGGCCCGGACCAGCCGTTGCTGCGCAGTACCGCGCCACAGATGACAGATGGCCAGCGCCAGCGCATCAGCGCTGTCGGCTGGGCGCGGCGGGTCAGCCAGCCGCAGCAGCCTTCTGACCATCTCCGTGACCTGCCGCTTGTCGGCCCGGCCGCTGCCGGTGACAGCTGCCTTGACCTCGCTCGGCGTGTGCAGCGCGACGGGAACGCCGCGCCGCGCAGCGCAGACGATCGCCACAGCGCCAGCCTGGGCTGTCCCCATGACCGTGCGCACGTTGTGCTGGCTGAAGACGCGCTCTACCGCGACGGCGTCCGGCTGATATCGGGCCAGCCACCGGTCGAGCTCTTCTTCGAGGGCCAGCAGGCGGGCGCCGATCTGGTCACCGCTCGGCGTCCTGATCACGTCAGTACCGATCAGCCGTAGGGCCCGTCCAGGCTCGCCTTCGATGACACCTAGCCCGCAGCGGGTAAGGCCCGGATCCACGCCGAGCACGCGCATCCGTCACCGTCCCGCTCGCTGCGAACACCTGCCGTGCCAGGCCGAGCCTAGTGCCCGTTCAGGCACCTATCCGGGATGCCGGGGGACTACGGCGCGTCACGCCGTCACGCGCGACACGGCACGTCTCTACCGCGGCCGTGGGGCGGTGGCGAGGGCGGACGGCCCCGTTCCTGTCCTAGAAGTGATCGATCATGAACGCCGGACTGCGGAAGGCGGAGCTGAGCGCGTCGTCTCCGGCGGGGTCGCCGCCCGTTGCCAGGCCAGCCAGCCGAAGCGTCGGAATCGGGACGCCGGCGTAGAGCGCAGCGAAACCGCGCGCGCCGACGCTGAGTACGGTTGGGCACGCCGCGGCCGGTGCGTCGCCGAGCCGGGTCAGGCTGCCGGCTCCGCCGGACACTTCCAGCGACCAGCGGCCGGAGTTGACAGGCCGGACCGCGTCGGCGATATCAAGCAGGAGCGACACCGTGGCGCCCACCGGGAAGCCGCGCCCGGAGATGGCCGCCGGAGCATCCACGATCCGCAGCATCCAGTCGTCTGCCTGGTGCAGTTCGGCGGCCGGATCCCTGGTCAGCCACGTTACGGGATCGTCCGGGGCGAGGCAGGCCCGGACGCGGCTGGCAATATTCGCATTCAAAGCCAGGATTCGCCAGAGCGCGCGCGTCGTCGCAGCGGACGCGGCGATCAGCTCCTCGACCTCCAGTTCTTCCATGTCACCGGACCAGCGGTAGCTGAGGAAACCATCGTCGGCGAGGTAGGCGAAGTGGTCTTCGTCGTCGAGCCAGGCGTGGACCTCCCAGGGCTCACGGGTGTTCGGCCCGCACTGCATCAGCCCTTCGTGCACGAGGCCCTTGACGCTCACGATCGCAGCCGCGTCGGCCGACGTCGCCCGGCGCACCTTGGGCGCAGCCGAGGTCGCGGGTTCTGGCAGATCCGGGTCCAACAAAGCAGTCAGTACGCCAGCAGGCAGGACGGTTTCGTAGCGGCGGCCGGCCATCTCCCAGCCGTAAGCTCTGTAGAGCGGCGCGGTCGCCGGGAACAGCACCGACAGCGGGTACCCGCGGCTGGCGATGTCGTCGACCATGGCGGCCATCATTGCCGTGCCGACGCCCCGGCCGCGATCTTCCGGGGCCACCTTCACGCCCGCGACTCCCGCCATAGGCAGCGACCGGCCATGCCACCACTGCCGCATGATGTGGTAGCGCGCAGTGCCAACCAGGCGGCTGCCGTCGAAGGCTCCAATGATCGCACCAGCGGCGATACTCCCCTGGATGCTGGCCACTCGTGAAGCGCGCCTGTCAGGGCCGAAGGGGCCGAACGCCCGGCGGCTCAGGTCAAGTTCCGCCTCGATGTCGTCTTCAGGACCGAAGGGCCTGACTTCCAGGCCGCTCAGGACGTCACCCGAGCTTCTCCATGATGTCGTCGGACACTGAGTAGTTGGCGAAGACGTCCTGCACGTCGTCGGAGTCTTCCAGGGCCTCGACTAGGCGGAACACCTTACGGGCGTGGTCCTCGTCGAGGTCGACCTCAACGGACGGCAGGAACGGGCGCTCGGCCGACTCGTAGTCGAGGCCGGCGTTCTGGAGGGCGGTGCGTACCGCGACCAGATCGCCGGGGTCACTGATAACCTCGAACGACTCGCCGAGATCATTGACTTCCTCGGCTCCGGCGTCCAGCACCGCGGCGAGGACATCGTCCTCAGTCACGCCGCCAGCCTTCGGGACAATCACCACGCCGCGACGGCTAAACAGGTAGGAGACCGAGCCGGGATCCGCCATCGAGCCGCCGTTGCGGGTGAAGGCGACGCGGACGTCGGAGGCAGCCCTGTTGCGGTTGTCGGTGAGGCACTCGACCAGTACGGCCACCCCGCCGGGAGCGTAACCCTCGTACGTGATCGACTCGTAGGCCGCGCCGCCAGCTTCCAGCCCCCCGCCGCGCCGGATTGCGCGGTCGATGTTGTCGTTCGGCACGGAGCTCTTCTTGGCCTTCTGGACAGCGTCGTACAGGGTTGGGTTGCCGGTGGGGTCCGGGCCGCCGCTGCGCGCCGCGACTTCGACGTTCTTGATCAGCTTGGCGAATAGCTTGCCGCGCCGGGCGTCCACCGCCGCCTTCTTGTGCTTGGTGGTCGCCCACTTAGAGTGGCCGCTCATGCCCGTTCCCTCACCATGTCGACGAACATCTCGTGGATGCGCCAGTCGCGGGTGAGCTCGGGATGAAACGACGTGGCGAGCGCCCGGCCCTGGCGAACGGCGACGATCCTACTCGCGCCGGGGTCGGTGGCGAGAATCTCGACGCCGGGCCCGACCTCCTCTACCCACGGGGCCCTGATGAACACGGCGCGGTAAGGCGGCCCAGTCAGCCCGCGCACGTCCAGGTCGCGCTCGAACGAATCCACCTGACGCCCGAAGGCATTGCGTCGAACCGTCATGTCGATGCCGCCCAGCGTCTGCTGACCCGAGGCCGGGTCGGGCAGCCGGTCGGCGAGCATGATCATGCCGGCGCAGGATCCGAAGACGGGCATGCCGTCAGCGATGCGCTTCCGCAGCTGGTCAGCGAGTCCGAAGATGTCGATCAGCTTCCAGATCGTCGTGGACTCCCCGCCGGGGATGATCAGTCCATCGACTCGGTCCAGCTCTTCCGGCCGGCGCACGGCCAGTGGTTCGGCACCCGACTCGCGCAGGGCGCGGATGTGCTCGGCGACGTCGCCCTGGAGAGCGAGGACGCCGACACCGGGCGACGCGTGTCGGGCTGGCGTCGCGGCCGAGCCCTGGGCTGTCACCAGCCGCGGCCGGCGTAACGCTGCTCCGGCGTCAGGGTGTCCAGGTTGATGCCGACCATTGGCTCGCCGAGCCCGCGGGAGACCTTGGCGATGACGTCCGGGTCGTCGTGGAACGTGGTGGCCTTCACGATTGCCGCCGCCCTGGCCGCCGGGTCGCCCGACTTGAAGATGCCTGAGCCGACGAAGACGCCATCGGCACCGAGCTGCATCATCATGGCCGCGTCGGCAGGCGTCGCCAGACCTCCGGCGGTGAACAGTACGACCGGCAGCTTCCCGGCCGCGGCGACCTCGGCGACGAGCTCATACGGCGCCTGCAGGTCCTTGGCGGCCGTGTACAGCTCCTCCGGCGACAGCGTGGACAGCTTGCGGATCTCGCCCCGAATCGCCCGCATGTGCCGCGTCGCCTCGACGACGTTCCCAGTGCCGGCCTCGCCCTTGGACCTGATCATCGCGGCGCCCTCGGCGATACGCCGCAGCGCCTCGCCCAGGTTGGTCGCGCCGCAGACGAACGGGACGGTGAACTCCCACTTGTCGACGTGATGCGCCTCGTCGGCCGGCGTCAGCACCTCGGACTCGTCGATGTAGTCCACGCCGATCGCCTGCAGGACCTGGGCCTCGACGAAGTGACCGATCCGGCACTTGGCCATGACCGGGATGGAGACGGCGGCGATGATCCCGTCGATCATGTCCGGGTCGCTCATCCTGGCCACGCCGCCCTGGGCGCGGATGTCGGCAGGCACTCGCTCCAGCGCCATGACGGCGACGGCGCCGGCGTCCTCCGCGATCTTGGCCTGCTCAGGGGTGACGACATCCATGATGACGCCGCCCTTGAGCATGTCAGCCATGCCACGCTTTACCCGGCTGGTCCCCTTCTGGGCCGTGGTCGGGGCGCTAGCACTGGCCGCCTGAGGCGCATTCTGGACGGACACGACAAACCTCACTCGATAGCTGGGGACGATGCTTCCATGGTAGGTGGCAGCCGACGGCGAGCAGCCGCGGCGCAGGACCCTGGCAGCCGCGGCGCAGTGCCGTGCGCAGGTAGCGCTTCTCGCGAGCCCGGAGAAGTGCTTCTCTTCTCACCCACAAAACACGATAGCAGTTGAGCCTGAGCGATCACCAGAGGCGCGCCCCCAGAGGCGCTATGTGGTCAGGTGCGGGATATCGGCCGTCGGCCCGGTACCTGTGTCTCCGGCCGGCACCAGCGAGTCGTCGATCTCGAAGAACTCGGGATTCGGCGCCCGGCCGGCTAGCCGCAGGACTCTGGCTAGCCACCGCTGCCGGGCGGCCTGGGTAGCGGCCACCGCGTCGTTGTAGAACTTGCGGGCTAGGAACACTTGATGAGATGCGCTCTCCAGCTCAGTGAGGAGTTCCTCGGCGCCCTCCCGGCCGGCCAGCAGCGTGCGGAAGTCCGGCTGGCTGAATACGGCCCGCAGCGCTCTGGTCAGATCGCTCTCCGGCATTTCCCTGGCTTCCTCTGCCGACCTGGCATCGTGGGCCGCGCCCGCGAGCAGCACGCTCGTAGCCGGGTCCAGCAGGCCCGACGAGGCTAGCTCGAGCGCGATCGAGCTGCGCCGGACAAGCGCCGCGTCTAGCGCGAACTTGGCCCCCTCCAACCGCGCGTGCAGCCGGTCGAGGCGGCCAGCGCGCCAGGAGATATATACCCCGATAATTGCCAGGACGGCGATGACGATGATGCTGGTCATCGGCGTCATAGCGCGACGGCAACCCGTCCGGCGGCGGGCGCGACCGCCTCGTAGACCCGGACGACGTCGCGAGCGATCACAGACCAGTCGAACTCACGGACCGCAGCCGACGCAGCCGCGGCGAGTCTGGCTCGGTGCGCCGGGTCGTCAAGCAGCCGCCCGGCCGCCGCGGCAAGCCCTGCCGGGCTGCCGACGCTGAACAGCTCGCCGGCCTCGCCTCCGCGCAGTACCTGGCGGAACGCGTCGATGTCGCTGGCCACGATCGGCGCCCCGGACGCCATGGCTTCGACAAGCACGTAGCCGAAGCTCTCGCCGCCGGTGTTCGGCGCACAGAACACGTCGACCGAGTGCAGCATCCGGACGCGGTCGGCATCGCTGACCTGGCCGAGCAGCACGACTCGGTCTCGATAGGCGGCGGGCACCTGGTCCAGCGCCTCGTCAGGGTCACCGCGGCCGGCGATCAGCAGCCGCAGTCGCGGCCGCTCGGCGGCCATGAGGGAGAACCCCGCCAGCAGAATGTCCAGGCCCTTGCGCGGCTCGTCCATCCGGCCGAGGAAGCCCAGCGAACCGCCCGTGCCGGGAAAGCCCGGCAATGGCTCGGCCTTCTCATACCGGCTCACGTTGACGCCGTTGGGGATCAGAACGGCGTCGCCGCCGAGGTGCTCGACCAGGGTGTTCCTGGCCGCCTCGGCCACGGCGATCCGGCCGCTGATCTTTTCCAGCGCGGATGCCAGGATCGGCTGGGCCGCATGCAGGGCACGCGAGCGTGGCATCGCCGCATGCATGGTCGCGACGATCGGCCCGTCCGCTACCCAGCAGGCCAGCAGGGACAGGCTGGGAGCGGCGGGCTCATGCACATGCAGGACGTCGAAGTCGCCTTCCTTCAGCCAGCGCCGGACGCGGCTGGCGGATAGGAAGCCAAACGCAAGGCGCGCTACCGATCCGTTATAGGGAACGGGGACTGCTCGGCCAGCCGGCACGACATAGGGCGGCAAGATGGCGTCATCATCCGCCGGGGCGATCACCGACACGTCATGACCGAGGTCTATCAGCGCCTCGGCCAGACCACTCACATGCTCGCGGACACCGCCGGGGACCTCCCAGGTATACGGGCAGACCAGGCCGACTCTCATGGCGGATCCTGACTGCTCAGGCCATGCCCGGCCAGTTGGCCGTTAGCGGCCGCGCGCGCCTGCGCCGCTGCCTGCCGGTCTGGGTCCAGGTCGGCCACGAACACCTTCTGAAGCATCAGCCAGTCATGCGGATGCTCTCTGATGCCCTGCTCGAAGAAGCTTGCAACATCCTGCATGACTGCTGCGATTTTCTGGGACCTGGTGCCCTCGGTCGGCGGCGCGATGTGTGTGCCGATCCGCACGCCCCAGCCGTCGTCGGTGAACCACAGCGTAGCGGGCACCAATGGGGCACCGGTCTGCACCGCAAGCGCAGCCGAACCTGCCATCATCTTGGCCTTCTCGCCAAAGAAGTCCACCTCAATGCCACTACCTGTGACGTCGCGGTCGGCGGGCAGGATCACAATCTTTCCGGCCCGCAGCCTTTGTGCCAGTATCCCGAACGGCCGCGTGCCCCCGCTCGCAGGTAGCACTTCCATACCCAGGCCTTCACGGAACGTTATGAAGCGCTCGTACAACGACTCTGGCTGGAGCCGTTCCTGCACCGTGGTGAAGGACCCTGCCCCCTTGGCGATGATCCATGCGCCTGCCTGATCCCAGTTACCCATATGCGGGAGCGCGATGATCAGACCATGGCCTGCCGCAACCGTGTCCAGGATTGCCTGCGCAGCACCATCCGGGTCGTACATGCCGTCCACGAGCCGATCGACGGGCAGCATTGGCAGCCGGAAGATCTCCAGCCAGTACCTGGCGTAGTTGCGCATGACCTGCCGCGATGCGTCTCGCAGCGCCTTGCCGTCCGTCTCCGGCCCGAGGACCCGCACCAAGTTGGCTTCCAGCACCTGCACGCGCGGGCCCTGGCGGCGCCAGGCCAGATCGGCGAAGAACCGGAATGCCCACGCGGTCCAGTGCTCAGGCAGCCGGCACACAAGGCTCCACCCGGCTGCGTAACCAACGTCGGTGATCTTGTCCTTCAGTCCCGGCATGTCCCTATCCTCCCGACCCTGGCTCGGACTGGTCGGCGACGGGTGGGGTCGCGTCCGCAGCAGCGAGCGCGGCTGCTGACTGGCGAGCAGCCCAGACGCGCTGGCCGAACGTGAACAGGCTGACTGCAGCCAGGATCCAAAGCCCTATGGGAAGGACATACGGTACGCCAAGGCCCGCCAGGCCGGTGGCAACTAGCCCAATGAGCAGTCGCTCAGTGCGCTCGGCGAAGCCGACGTCGCACTTCAGCCCGAGGCTCTCCGCCCGAGCCTTCGCATACGACACGAGGGCTCCAGTCACCAGGCAGAAAATGGAAACGCCGGCCAGCACCTTGTCGTGGCCGCCAAGCACGAACCAGGCTGCCAGTCCCGCGAACACCGCCGAATCCGCCACCCGGTCCATGGTGGAGTCGAGGAAGGCGCCGAACTTGCCGGTCGTGCCCTTGATCCTGGCCAGTGTGCCATCCAGCATGTCGGTCAGCACGAAGCCGGTGCAGACCACCACACCCGCGAACAGGTGGCCGGTCGGGAACAGCCATAGAGCGCCGGCCGACATGCCGATTGTGCCGATGATCGTGAGCGCGTTCGGAGTCACCGGGGTGCGGGCAAGGACTTCGCCAACCGGTGTCAGCACGCGGGCGATCGCAGGCCGCAGGACTTTGAGCATGGCGGCTTGATCCTACTGGCGAGGGAAGTCATGTGGCGTCCGTGCGGGTGCGGTGTTCCGCTGCGCGGCGGGTGTCCACTTCGGCGTTTCCTGGGGGGCGCGGGCGAGTCCCCGATGGGGAGTGGCAATGATTCCGGTCAGGGGGTTGTGATCGTCGACGTGCAGGTAAAGGCTGGGCGTGCAGCAGTGGACCGCACGGCGACCATCTCGTGCGGCTACCGACTACGAGCAAGGACGGATCGGGTAGGAACATAACTCACCGCTTCAGGAGGCGATGCGGATGGCGGACAAGTCTCACGCAACAGGGGCCGCCGGCCGGACATCAGCGGCCGGCCAGCCCGAAAGCGTGCGCAACGTGGTGCTGGTCGGCCACTCGGGAGCAGGTAAGACGACGCTGGCCGAGGCCCTCCTGGTCTCGACCGGCACGATCCAGCGTGAGGGCAGGGTCGAGGACGGCAGTACCGTCAGCGACTTCGACGAAGTCGAGGTCCGGCAGCAGCGCTCAGTGAACCTGACGCTCGTGCCGTTCGTGTTCGACGACGTCAAAGTGAACCTGCTCGATGCACCCGGCTACGCAGACTTCACCGGCGACCTGCGGGCGGGTCTGCGTGCCGCGGACGCCGCGCTCTTCACCGTCTCGGCAGCCGACGGCGTCGATGGACTTACCCAGATGCTCTGGGACGAGTGCGCGGCTGTCGGCACTCCGCGAGCCGTCGTCATCACCAAGATCGACCATCAGCGCGGCGACTTCGAGGAGGCACTGGCCGCGTGCCGGGCCGCGTTCGGTGATTCCGTGGCGCCGCTGTACCTGCCGGTAACAGACGGCCAGGGCGGAGTTCGGGGCCTGATCGGCCTCCTCTCTCAGCGCTTCTATAGCTACGCCGACGGGAAGCGGGCCGAGAGCGACATCCCTGGGGACGAGGCTGACCGCGTCGAGGAAGCACGCGGCTCGCTGATCGAGACGATCATCCAGGAAAGCGAAGACGAAAGCCTGATGGACTCCTACCTCTCTGGTGAGGAGATCGAGGTCAAGGGCCTCATCGAGGACCTGGAGAAAGCGGTCGCGCGAGGCAGTTTCTACCCGGTACTCGCGTCGTCCGCGCCGCACCACATCGGCATGGAAGAACTGCTCGAGGTCATCACGCAGGCGTTCCCGTCGCCTGCCGAGCACCCGCTGCCGACAGTGACCACCGCGGACGGCAAGCCTGTCGGCGCGCTATCTTCTGACGCCGCGGGCCCGCTGCTGGCCGAGGTTGTGAAGACGACGTCAGACCCCTATGTGGGCCGGGTGAGCTTGGTCCGGGTGTTCTCCGGCACCCTGCGCCCGGACGCCGTCGTGCACGTATCCGGTCATGGCCGAGCGGCCCGCGGGCACGCCGACCATGACGAGGACGAGCGGGTCGGCGCGATCACGTCGCCGCTCGGCAAGCAGCAGCGCCCGATGGCCAGCTGTCAGGCCGGCGACATCTGCGCGGTAGCCAAGCTGGGCACCGCTGAGACAGGCGACACCCTGTCCGACAAGGACAATCCGCTGCTGATGGAATCCTGGGCGATGCCCGAGCCGCTGCTGCCGATAGCGATCCAGGCCAAGTCCAAGGCCGACGAGGACAAGATGTCGCAGGCCCTGGCGCGGCTGGTGGCTGAGGACCCAACGCTGCGGCTGGAGAACAACGCCGAGACCCACCAGCTCGTCCTTTGGTGCATGGGCGAGGCCCACGCCGACTTGCTGCTCGACCGCCTCTCGAGCCGGTACGGCGTGGCGGTCGAGACGACCGAGCTGCGGGTGCCGCTGCGTGAAACCGTCGCGGGCGAGGCCCAGGGCCTCGGCCGCAATGTCAAGCAGTCCGGCGGCCACGGCGAGTACGGGATCTGCAGCGTCAAGGTCGAGCCCCTGCCCTCGGGCGGCGGCTTCGAGTTCGTGGACAAGATCGTCGGTGGTGTCGTACCGCGACAGTTCATCCCGTCGGTGGAAAAAGGTGTCCGGGCCCAGATGGAACAGGGCGTCATGGCCGGCTACCCGATGGTCGACATCAAGGTCACGCTGTTCGACGGCAAGGCGCACTCGGTCGACTCCTCGGACATGGCGTTCCAGAAGGCCGGCCGGGCAGCGCTGCGGGACGCCGCGTCCAAGGCCCAGATCCTCCTGCTGGAGCCTGTCGACGAGGTAGCGGTCCTGGTCGCTGACGACTATGTAGGGGCGGTCATGTCCGACCTGTCGTCCCGCCGTGGCCGCGTGCTGGGGACCGAGCCAGTGGCCGGCGGCCGGACGCTGGTCAAGGCGGAGATACCCGAGCTCGAGATCACCCGCTACGCGATCGATCTCCGCTCGATGTCACACGGAACGGGCTCGTTCAGCCGGTCCTACCTCCGGTACGAGCCGCTGCCTTCGCATCTCGCTGAGAAGGTAGCTGCGTCCCAGCAGGGCTGAGGTATCTCGCCATCGCCAGTGTCGGACCCTCATCGGCCCGGGTTCGCCAGACGCAAACGGCTGGGGGTTCGGGTTGGGGGTTCGGGCTGGGGGTTCGGGTTGGGGGTTCGGGCTGGGGTGGCCGGACGGCGGGGCAGCCAGACAGGAACGGCTGCCTCCTGGCTCGGCCGCCCCAAACCCTGCGGAGTCCGGACGCGAATCGGACAAACCGGGAGGCGCCAACTCGGACTGGGCAGGCCGAGCTCCGGCTGAGCCTGAACGAGAGCTAGCGACACTGTCACGTTGCGGCTGGCTGGGCGCGCAAAAGCCGCAACTCGGGCAGCAATTTGTTGGTAGCGGTCGCGAGCGCTCGACGCGTGGAAGGTAGGTACAAAAACCTTGTACCTACACTCCACGCGTTTCTGCCGAGACCCGGGAGGCGGTCGGCTGTAGGCGATAAAGGCTGATTTATCCCCATCGGCGGGCCGCTCCCCTGATTCCGCCGAACGTGGCCAACAACCCGGACACAGCGCAAAAGCTGCAATCCAGGCGCGCACTGGCTCATGCCAGCTGTCGGGACCCGACTGCCGGAGTTTTTACCGCGCTGGAGGCGTCGCCGGCGGCTCAGGGCGAGGACGTGGCGGGCGGCCAGGCTGCAGCGACGATTGTCCGGGTGTCGGCGAGGAGCTGCGGCAGGACCTTCGTGTGACCAACGATGGGCATGAAGTTGGCGTCCCCGCCCCACCTGGGAACCACGTGCTGATGCAGGTGCGCCGCGATTCCGGCGCCTGCAACGCCGCCCATGTTCATGCCGATGTTGAAGCCCTGGGCCTGCAGGGCATCGCGGAGCGCCGTCATGGAGCGCTTCGTGAACTCGGCCAGCTCCGCGGTCTCGGCCTCGGTGAGCTCGGTGTAGTCCGCGACGTGCCGGTACGGCACGACCATCAGGTGACCGCTGTTGTACGGGTAGAGGTTCAGCACCGCGTACACCAACTCGCCGCGCGCGACGATCAGGCCGTCGGCGTCGCTCATCTTCGGGATCTCGTCGAACGGGCAGTTCGTGAGGCCGCCGTCCGGCGGCTTGTTCTCGCCCTTGATGTAGGCGAGCCGGTGCGGCATCCACAGCCGCATCAGTCCGTCCGGCGCTATCTCCGCCAGGTCCTCGGCACCGCCGTCGACCGGCGCCGCGGCGGCATCACCGCCGTCGACCGGCGCCGCCGGCGGCATCCCCGCCCTCGACCGGCGCCGCGGCGGCATCCCCGCCCTCGACCGGCGCCGCCGTGACCTCCCGGCCGTCGTCGAGATCGTCGGGTGCCTGGCGTTCCGGCACAGACTCAGACCTGGACCCTGCTGGCGACGGCGCCGGTGATCTCGGCGATGGCATCGACGACGGGCACGCCGTTCTTCTGCTCACCGCTGCGGTAGCGGAACGAGACCGCACCCGCGGCAACATCGTCGTCGCCGGCCAGCAGCATGTACGGCACCTTCTGCCGCTGCGCATTGCGAATCTTCTTCTGCATGCGATCATCGCTGCTGTCGACCTCAACCCGGATGCCGTGTTCGCGGAGCCGGGTCGCGACGTTCTCCAGGTAATCCACGTGCGCGTCGGAGATCGGGATCCCGACCACCTGCACCGGCGCCAGCCAGGGCGGGAACGCGCCGGCATAATGCTCGGTCAGGATGCCGAAGAACCGCTCGATCGAGCCGAACAGCGCCCGGTGGATCATGTACGGCCGTTGCCTGCTGCCGTCGGCCGCCTGGTACTCGATCCCGAATCGCCCCGGCTCCTGGAAGTCCACCTGGAGCGTGGAGAGCTGCCACCGCCGACCGATCGCATCCTTGACGTGCACGTCGATCTTGGGGGCGTAGAACGCCCCCTCGCCCTCCGCGATCACATAAGGCAGGCCGGACTTGTCGAGCGCGAACTTCAGCGCGGCCTCGGCCTTGTCCCAGTCGGCGATCTCGCCGACGAACTTCTCTGGCCGGGTAGACAGCTCAGCCTCGAACTCGGTCAGGCCGTAGTCGCGGAGCAGGCCCACGACAAAGTCGAGCAGGCTCGCCAGCTCGCCCTGGAGCTGATCAGGCGTGCAGAAGATGTGCGAGTCGTCCTGGGTGAAGCCGCGGGCGCGGGTCAGGCCGTGGACCACGCCGGACTTCTCGTACCGGTAGACCGTGCCGAACTCGAACAACCGAACCGGCAGCTCGCGGTAGGAGCGGCCGCGCGATGCGTAGATCAGGATGTGCATTGGGCAGTTCATCGGCTTGAGGTAGTACTTCGCGCCCTCCATCTCCATGGGCGGGTACATGCCGTCGGCGTACCACTCGAGGTGGCCAGAGGTCTCAAACAGGTTCGACTTGGTGATGTGCGGGCTGTACACGAACTCGTAGCCAGCCTGCTCATGCCGCGCGCGCGAGTAGTCCTCCAGGGCCTTGCGGACGATGCCGCCCTTGGGATGGAAGACGGGCAGGCCGCTGCCTATCTCGTTCGGGAAGGAGAACAGGTCGAGTTCGGCGCCAAGCTTGCGGTGGTCGCGCTTCTCGGCCTCCTCGAGCAGTCGCAGGTAGGCGTCCTGCTCATCGCGCGACGGCCAGGCGGTGCCGTAGATGCGCTGAAGCTGCGGGTTCTTCTCGTTGCCCCGCCAGTACGCGCCACCGCTGCGCATCAGCCTGAACGCCGGGATGTTCCTCGTCGTCGGCAGGTGCGGGCCGCGGCACAGGTCCTTCCAGCGCAGCTCGCCGGTGGACGCGTCCAGGTTGTCGTAGATCGTCAGCTCGGCACCGCCAACCTCGACCGACTCGCCGGAATCACCCGGCACCCCATCGCCCGCAGACCCGGCGCTGCCCTTCAGCCCGATCAGCTCCAGCTTGTACGGCTCATCGGCCAGCTCGCTGCGCGCGTCGTCGTCGGTCACAACTCGACGGCTGAACAACTGGCCCTGCTTGACGATCTGCCGCATCTGCTGCTCGATCTTCTTCAGGTCCTCAGGCGTGAAAGCCGCGGGCACGTCGAAGTCGTAGTAGAAGCCGTTCTCGATAGGCGGCCCGATGCCGAGCTTGGCCTCCGGGAACAGGTCCTGCACGGCTTGGGCCAGGACGTGCGCGGTCGAGTGCCGCAGGATGTTGAGGCCGTCAGCGGAGTCGATGAAGACGGGCTCGACCCCGTCCCCGTCGGCCAGCGGGCAGGCCAGGTCGCGGAGCTCCCCGCTGACCCTGGCGGCGATTGGCTTGCTGTCAGGGTCCCGGTCGGCCAGCGCCCGGCCGGCCGTCGTGCCCTCTTCCACCACGTGCTCGCTTCCGGCGAGTGTGATGTGAAGCTTGTCGGCAGGCACGGCTGGCTCCTCTGTCTAATGGGTGAGGTCTGTCTTCAGCGTGAGCTCGGCGTCGGCGTGCTGTCGTCGTCAGCGTGCGGTCGTCATCAGCGTGAAGTGCAGACTCACGGGACATGGCTGCCCCGGTGCCTTGATGCTATCGACGCCAGGCTCGAGGCGTTGGCCAGCCGGCCCCTAGAGAGCCATCCTGCCCAAGCACGGCCAGCTGGTCTTTGGTGAGCGCGGTGCCGTCGCTAGTTCGCGACGGGGCTGCCGGCCGGCGTCAGGCTGCCGGCAGCGACCGTGACCAGGCTGCCGTACGTCAGGTACGGGTACGCCGCCTTCGCATCGGAATATGGCAGCTCGACGCAGCCGAGGCTCTGCGGCCACCCGTAAGATCCGCGGCTGAAGTAGTGCACGGCCTCGCCGGACCTGAAGTACGACACGTACCAGACGGGGTCGGCGTACTTGCTGCCATCCGGGTTCTTGCCCTTCATGACCTGGTAGTAGTACCGCAGGTACACCGGCGCGGTGCCGAGCGTGGTCGGCGCCGCCTGGATCCCGGTGTTGGCCAGCGTGTGCAGGACAATGTGGCCGTCGTGCCAGATCGTCAGCGTCTCGGGATTGCTTTCGCTGGCGATGGCGTAGGTGTAGCCGTGCGTATCGGTCTGGTTAGCAGCGACGGCCTTGAGTACGGCGGTCCACACCTGCGGGCCGACGACCCCGTCGAGCGCGAGCCCGTGATCGGCCTCGAAAGCCATGACCGCGCCCTGCATGATCAGGCCGCTCAGCGCGCCGTTATCCCAGAACTGCTGGAGCTCAGTCGGGTAGCCCGACTGCCACGTGAACGAACCCTGCGGCGGGCTGTAGGCGGCCGCGAGCTGGCCGGTGGCATCCGTCGCGGTCGGCACGGTAGCTCCGGCAGACGGAGTCCAAGTCAGCGGCAGGTAGCCGAGCTGGGCCAGCAGCTGGTCCATACGAGCGCTCTGATAGCTGCCGACCCTGAATCGGACAGTGACCGAGCTGCCGAGCAGGCTGCCGTGGAGGGACTTGACGCCCGTTAGGCCGCCGGGGATCGTGACCGTCACGTGCGTGTACTGCTGAAACGCTGCGGTCGGCACGTACTCCAGCGTGCTGGAGCCGGTGCCCTGCCAGCTGCCCGCGAGGCTCGGACTGATCGTGGGCAGCGGCGAATCCGGGGCGAGCGGAGCCGAGAACTGGATCTTGATGGTTGGCGCGCCGTTCACGCCCCTGGCGCCGGGGGCCGGGGTCTCGGACACAAGCTGGAGCGGCACGGCCTTGACTGACGGCGACGCGCTGGCGGTCGCGTCGTGCTTGGTCTTCGCGCCTGCGTCTGACGACTGCGCCGATGCGTGGGTGAGAGTGATCCAGACACCGGCGATCAGCAGGAGGACGATGGCGCCGCCGATGGCGACGACCCGTCCGCGCAGATTCGTCAGATAGGACAACGAAGACTCCCTCGCTCGCCGTCATTTGCCCGGCTGATCGCCACGGGCGCGCATACCAGAACGCCTGATGTAAATCAGGACATCCTTGACAGCGACTCTAGATGCCATCATCGGCATCTCGCCCGAGTACCGGGTAAAGAATCGGAAACAGGTTCTGACCCGTCCCGATCGGATGAATGGGGACGCCCCCACCGCCCCCGCGCGGCCGCGACGAAGCCGGGTCTGGGGGGATTAAGGGCACCCTTGCGAGGTTACCGTCGCGCGGGGACCGCGCGATCCGTTCGGGAAGCGCGGGCGCCACCCTCCGCAGGGCGCCGACGCGCACCGCTGTGACAACCCCCTCCTGGCTGGGAACGGGCTAGCCGGCAGTGCACCGCCATGGCAACCGCCCGGCACTGCTCCGTTGCAGTGCCGGGCGGTGGCTTAAGGCCGCGGCCGATAGCCGCCGCGGCAGAGGTGGCCGGCGGCAGCGCCGTCGGCCGCGCCGGTAGCTTGGTTATCCCGTGACTGTCACCAGGCTGCCGTAGGTCAAGTACGGAAACGCCTGCTGGGCAGCGTTGTACGGCAGTTCGACGCAGCCGAGGCTCTGCTGGTAGCCGTAGCCGCCGCGGGGGAAGTAGTGCACCGCGTCGCCGCCGTTGAAGTAGGAGACGAACTGCACCGGGTCGGAGTAGTGGCTGCCGTCCGGGTTGGTCCCGCTCATGATCGTGAAGCGGAACCGCAGGTAGACCGGGAACGTCCCGTTGACCGTCGGCTCGGAGGGGATGCCGGTGTTGGCCAGGCTGCGCATGACCTCGCGACCGTCGTGCCAGACCGTGAGCGTCTCGGGCGATCCCTTGTTCGCGATCGCGTACGTGTAGCCGTCCTGGTTTCGGTCACCGGTTGCCTCGGCTTGGAATAGGGCCTTCCACAGCCGCGGCGTGAGGCTGCCATCGACGGTCATGTTGTGCTGTGACTCGAACGCCATGACCGCGCCGCGCAGCAGGGCATTCGCCTGATCCGGTGACCACATCTGCTCCAGGATGGACGGATATCCGGCGTCCCACTGGAACGTGCCCGCGGGCGGGTCGAACGCCTGACCTTGCGGGCTCGGGCTGGCCGCGTCGTTAACCCCCATAGCCGCGGCGGCCCTGATGGCGCCGCTCTGCTCCGGCGACCACGTCAGCGGGAGGTAGCCGAGCTCGGCTAGCAGTTCAGCCAGTCCCGCCTGCGTGTAGGTGCCGGTTGTGAAGTGCTCGGTGAAAGCCGCAGCGAGCCGGCCGCCGGTTGCGGAACGGACGCCGGTCGGGCCGGCCGGGATCTGCAAGGTCACGTGTTCGGATGGCCCGTATGCCTGCGTCGGCGTGAAGACCATCGAATTGCCCTCGGTGCTCCAAGTGCCCGCAACGGCGGGAGTCAGCTGCGGATCAGGTGAGTTCGCCGCGACCGGCACGGAGAACGTGACGACTATCGGAGCTGCGCCATCCACTCCGGTTTGCTGGCTCACCGGCGTAACCGAGTGCACTCGCAGCGGGCCCGTGGCCGCAGGCAGCCCGGCAGCTGCCGATGACGACGTGCCCGAATGCTGTGTCGCCGCGTAGGTCAAGCCGCCCGCGGCTACTGCCGCCGTTACCACGACGAGGGCGATGACGCGTTTGGTGGGCTTGATCTTCGTCGTGGTCTTGTGCTTCGTCGTGGGTTTGATATTCGTCGCGGTCTGGGTCTTCGTGGTGCTGGCCTGGCCGGAACTGCCTGCTGAGCTGTCGCCGTCCTCGGTGCCCTTCTCGTCAGACTGATCACCTGGCTGTCCCGCTCCGAACACGCCAATCCCCCGTCCCGTGCCACGCCGGATCCTCACAGGCTCTGCGCGCCGGCTCGGCGTGCCATTCTAGTTACTCAGCGTGACGTGACTACCCGAGGTGGAAACTAGAAAAGCCATGAGTCGCGTAAACGATAGGTAAGGAGAGTCCCTGCACAGCAGCGGTTTCCGGCAGTCTGCCCGGCCGCGCACCATTGAGCCACGGCACGCTGACAGGACGGGTCAGCCGCGGGGAGCCACCGCGCCGCATGACGCAGCCCTAAGAACCAGCGCTGCACGCGACGCAGCCGCGGGGGAGCTCGCCCGCCGCGCGACGCGTCACCCGCGCCGTGCCTTCCGGATCAGGCATGCCCCGAGTTGAGTTGTGCGAACTGCTGCTGAAGGACTGCGGCTGCAATCGCGTTGTCTGTCCTGGCCGGAACGAAGACATGGATGATGATCGATGTGTCCCCGGCGTCGCCGAGCACACGCGTGAGCGTGTTGCCGTAGGTATCGAGCGCCGACCGCCCGAGGCCCAAGCCATCGGACACGTGGGTCACCGTGAATTTATCGGTGTTCGCTGGATCTGCGGCATCGGCTTGCTCCGTGGAGAGGGTATAGCTGCGCGCATCCGCAGAGCTTCCGAGCTGAATGAGCCACACCGACGTAATGGTTCCGCCGGGCGTCTCCCACGTCCGGTTGACGGCAGTCTGGAAGCAAACGGCGGTGAGGCGCTGCATCTCGGCTGAGTCGCCCGTGTATAGCTCACTCAGGTAATCATCGAGCGAGAGCACGCCTTGCTTCTCGCTGTTGAGGGGCTCATCGCCGGGGGGAATCGGCAGGAGTCGGGCCAGCAAGGGGGCGCCAGCGGGAGATGTCGCCGACGGATCCGGGGTTGTCTTCCCGGCCGGGCATGCGCCGCCGGCGGCGGCCTTGAGGCTCTGCACTGCTGCGCTGATTCGGCTGTGGTGCGTGCCGATCTCATAGCCGATAGCCCCGGCGATAAGCGCGGTAGCCAAGGCCACAACGGACCCTGCCACTACCGCCTGCACTCGGCTCGGCCTCTGCGGCGGCGGGGGTGGGGTTTGCGACCACATAGCCGGGCTAGGCGATGCCCACGGCGTGCTCCCGTGGGATGGCCAGTTGTAGGTTGGCGCCGGCTCGGAAACCTGCGGCGGCTGGGGCGCAGGCGGCGGCTGGTAGGACGGCGTCGGCTGGTAGGACGGCGTCGGCTCGTAGGCCGGCGTCGGCCAGGCGGGGGCTCGCCAATGGCGTCTGGCACTGGCCCAGTCAGGCCGCCTGGGGGTTGCCAAGGAGCGCTGGGGTCACGAGATCCAGGCGACGGTGCCTGTTCATCCGGCATTCGGGACTCCTCCGCACCGAGGCAGGCGAGCACGGTCGTCAGGCACGGGCACATACCGACCGCGCCACCGCGAAAGCACTAATAGAGGTCTATTTGGCGACGATAGCGAACTGGCCTGTCCGACGTCAGCACTAGTACGGAGAAGCCTGACCCCCACCTTCCTGGCCGAAGGTAATCATGATCTCCCTGCCGTTGGCGTAACTGATCACAGGCCGCCGGAGCATGTCGCTCACCCTGCGGGCAACCCGCTGGAACAGCTCCGTCATCTCCGGAGTATCGGCGGACACCCTGAACCGCCCCCTGGCGACGAGCGCGTCGGCGACATAGGGCACGAAGTTCGCCTCGCCTCTGGCCTTCTCCTCCGCGCTGAGAGCGGTGCCATGACGTCAGGGGCTGCGTACCGGGAAACTGAGTCATCGCTGATCTCCTCGTGATCGCCGTCCCTACAGGGTGCCATCCGAGCTACACCTACCAGGGCCTGCCGGACATCAGGGCGGCAAGCGCGCTGACGTCATCGCCCTGAGCGAGGTCACCGGCCACCCGGTTGGGCCGAGCGAACCCGCACCTGAGGCAACGATGAATGATCACTAGTCCCTTGCCTCGGCGCCGGTCGATCCGTTCGGGCTGCATCAGCCCGCCGCAATCGGACGCACGGTCTCCCGGCTTGAGGTCGAGGTGCTTCGACCACAAGCAGGCCGGGCAATGATTGCGATAGCTCCCGTTGGTCAGCGGCGCAACGTCAGCACCGCAGTTCTCACAGTTGAAGCCCTGATTCTGGGCAGCCCTGCTGATGGCTCTGCCTCCGGATTGAAGAAGGGTTCTTCAATCGGAGTGCAGGGTTCCGTTCTGCTCTCGCGGCCACGGCCCGCACGACTCGGGCAGGCTGCTCCCAGGCTTGGCGCGGGAGATGGACCGATTCACCGCCCGTTCCCCCTCATCAGGGGTCAGCGGTTACTTCCGCTTCCTGCATTCACCGGGGCGTATCTCATCCCCGGATCCGTACCTCGACCGGGTTTGCCTCATTGTCCCGGTCACTGTCAGCCGAGCATCCCCCAGCTGCCAGCGGTAGGTGTCATCCCGTCCGCACTGGCGTCGGCGTCCGTCCCCTGGCATCAGAGCCTTGTAGAGACCGCCGCGCGTTGTCTCCGCACTCACACCTCCTGGTTGTCAATGCGCTGATCACACCAGCGGTGGCGGCGGGCGGCAACCCATTAACGGTGGCGGTCGCGGACGGCGCCACGGTGTCCAGCCTTGCCGTGCGGAGCCCGCCGCAGGCTGGCCACATTCCCGCCCACCAGCCAGCGTGCTTGTGCATAGGTGATCACACGGACGAGGGCCGCACGAGTACCGCTAACGGTCCTCGTTGACCCGACATGCGCAATCTTGGCCAGAGATTTGCTGCGTCGTCAGCGGTCGGCTTGCGGAGCGGGGTCTTGCCGATGATCTCGGTCAGCGGGCCGCGAAGTTCGGCGCCGCGCACTCACAGTCCTGACCGCCCGGTCGGTCCGAGGCCCGGCAAGCCCGTCATCCGCGGATTTGTCCACTGTGCCCAGGCTCGGACCGGATGCGGTGCTCGATCTCTCGCCCAAGCTCGGTGAGGCTCTCAAGGCGACTCGGCCTTCGACGCAGCAGATGCTTGCGGCGCAGGCGCCCGCCCTGGCCGTCGCAGCCGACGTTCAGCTCGCCACGCCTGGCAGCCGGTAACATCTGCGATGGCTGACCTGCAGTTTCTTGTGGGCGATACTGGGATCGAACCAGTGACCTCCTCGGTGTGAACGAGGCGCTCTCCCGCTGAGCCAATCGCCCATACGACTGCGGCCGCGTCGCGTGCCGCAGAGCGATCTTAGAGTAGCGCACCACGGCCCTGGCTTGCGCTTGCGCGCGCCGGGCACGGCGTCGCCCGGCACATACGAGTAAAACGGATAAAATCCAGAAATAGTTATTATGGAATTCACGCGCGCTTTGTGAGTAGCTCTTCACGGGGCGCGCACTTCCGTTTTTCCGGTAAAATTCCGAAAATACCGACGCCCGCGTCCGGGCAGGCAGATCCTGGTGCTGTAACGGGCTTTCCCGGGGCCTCGTGAGACGAAGGTCACAAGAACTCCTTGTTACCCACGGGGAAGCTCCGACGTCTAAAACAGTGTTTTACATCGAGAAGCGTTTGACCAGGTCGTAGCCGGTTTGTTGATCGGTGACCGAGGTTACGAGCGTCTTCTTTCGCGGAATCAAGCTCCCGCGATAACAATTCTGCACGACCAGCGATGTCATAAGTGATAGGCAACCGCGCAGCGATATGTGAAGCCCGGCAATCCGGGACACGACAAGGCAAAGGTCTGACCCGATGATGAACAGCAGTGTGACCGTGTCCGCCGAACTCGGCCTGAGTCTGGTGGTCCCCGACCACGGATCCGTCCCCCTGGTGGCCAGCCTCTACTACAGCGCCGACGACCCGTACGCGATTCGTATGGCGTTTCACGTCGGCACTGATGAGCCTGTCGAGTGGATTTTTGCCCGTGACCTGCTGGCTGTCGGCCTGGAAGGCCCTGCTGGCGAGGGTGACGTCCAGGTCTGGCCCGCCGACGATCAGGGCCACGAGTTGCTGAACATTGCGCTGTCTTCACCGTTTGGCGAGGCTCACTTCGAGGCGCCCCGTTCCTCGACTGCTGCGTTCCTGTCCCGCACCTACGAGGTCATCGCACCAGGCCACGAGAGCGACTACGTCGATGTCGACAGCGAACTTGACGAGCTGCTGTGGCGTGCATAAGGGCGCAATAGCTCGTGACTATGGCCATGCCAAACGCGGCATGGCCATTTCACGGATCGGGCGATTCACCCGCCCGCATTGCGAATACTTCAGCGGCTTTGCGGGTGATGGGTCCAGGAGTCAGCGGCAGTTTCAAGCCATTTACATTCCGGATCGACTGCACGTCCCTGGTTGTCCCGGTTAGGAATGCTTCCTCGGCATTTGACAGGTCAGCCAGTTGTATGTTTTCCTCCGCCGCTCCGAACCACTCGAGGACCAGAGCGCGTGTAACTCCGGCTAGGCAGCCCGCGGACAGCGGCGGCGTGATGAGCCTGTCCTCCCAGCACCACGAAGATATTGGTGCCAGTCCCCTCGCAGAGGTTGCCAGCGGTGTTCCCGAAGATCGCCTCGCTACCGCCGTGCTCGGCCGCGTAGGCCAGCGCCCGCACGTTCTCGCCGTATGAGGTGGTCTTGAGGCCGGACAGGGCACCGTGCTCGTTCCGCGGCCACGGCACGGCTGCGACGTCGACGAAGGCCGCTGGCGCTTGTTGCTCAGCGAGCGCGACGATGGCGGTGAGGGCGGAATTACCCCGTTCCGAGCCAAGAGGGCCAATGCCAGCCGTGACAGTGATGCGCATCCGTGCCAGTGGCACGGCGGGAGATCCGCTGATCACCGCGAGCGCGCCGACCCGGATCCGATCCAGGTCGGGCGCGGGGATCCCGAGGCCAGCGGCTGATCTGGCCAGCCTGGCCAGGTGCCGAGTGAGCGCGAACGGCCTGCCGTCAGCGACCTTGATCGTCTCGAAGACCCCGTCCCCCACCACGAGCCCGTGGTCGAAGATCGAAATGCGGGCCTCATCGTCGGGGACGAGATCCCCATTCATCCAGACAGCCACGTCACTGACGGTAGCGTACGCACGCGGCCTGACAAGGGCTTCTGCGCGGCGTGGCGGCAACATGTCGAGGGACTCGGGCGCTGCATATCCGGGTATGCGAGTTTGCCCGCCGGGCAGGATCGGCTACAGTTCTGAACGCACCTGGTGTCGGTCGCCTTGGCGGCGTGGGCCCGGTAGCAAGCGGACGTAGCGCAGCTGGTAGCGCATCACCTTGCCAAGGTGAGGGTCGCGGGTTCGAATCCCGTCGTCCGCTCGGAGGTGCCGGAAGCCGTCTCGCGTGCCGACGGTCCGCTCGGCTCTTCGGTACCGGCCCGGCTCCCAGGGGGTCGGCCTGTGGCGGAATGGCCGAGTGGCTTAGGCAAGGGCCTGCAAAGCCCTGTACGCGGGTTCGATTCCCGCTTCCGCCTCGGGGGCGGTTAGCTCAGCGGGAGAGCGCTTCCCTGACACGGAAGAGGTCACTGGTTCAATCCCAGTACCGCCCACCAGTTCAGACGCATGTTTTAGAATACTTACTCGTTGATATAACTAACGAGTAAGAGCCAAATTAGTGACCAGCCGCACTTGAATCCGGGTTGGCCCAATCGCTGTTTCCGCAGGTCAATCTGGTGCTGGCTTGGGATCCCGCCAGTTGATATCTTCCGTTGTCGGGAAGCAGATCCCGAACGGCTCCCTGGTCGCCATCAGCGCGCTGCAACCGCTGCCGTTCATCCCGCTGCCTGAGTTTCTCGCGTTCGCGCAACCCAGGCGAGGTAGGCGAACCGGCGCGTCTGGCGTTGCCGAGCGAGTGAGGCGGTGGAGGCCTCCGCGGAAAGCGATGCATCTGCCACCTGCGCCAACTTTCTCTGAACTGGGCGCAAGAGACGGTGGCCGCTCGGGGTCGCTGAGGCGACTAGCGACCATTCGAAACGCTCGCTCATAAGCGTGAGACGGCTTGCTGTTGCCTCGTCCTTCGTCTGTCAAGCGGTTAGGGCCCGACCCCTCCAGCGTGTGACTTAGCTGATGAGACGACGGGCGGGGCTACCCATGATGATCGCCGGGAGCACGAACGCAGCCTCTGACCTGTGCTCCGCAATCGAGGCGCCAAGCGCGTGGCCGGAGTGTGGCACAAGCGTCGAAACCCATGCATTCGCCACGGATCCACCGAGCTGTTGCCCCACGTGGCATGCCGGGCTAATCTCGCGTGCAAAGCGCTTTGACAATGGGAGACTCCATGACATCGACGGTGCGCGGGGCTGAGGCAGGTTCCTGGCAGGCCGAGGCGGACCCATGGAAGGTCGTCCCGCGCGCGGAGTTCGTTAAGCGCCAGCAGCGCACCCGCGCCGCCGCCGATGAGCAGGGCTTTGACGCCGCGGTGGTCTGGTCCCGCGGCGGTGCGTTCATGGACATGAGCGCAGACGTGCTGTACCTGACCAGCCACTACTCGCAGCAGCCTTATATGGGCGACGAAGCAGGCATTGGCTCGGCGCGGTCGCATGGCGTCTGCATCCTGCCGGTGAACGGGCCATCGACCGTGGTTGTCGACATTCCCTGGTGGCGCAAGGACCTGGTCGTCGCCGACGAGGTACGGCCGTCGATTCACGTGGTGGAGACCGCGGCGCAGGCGATCCGCGACGCCGGCCTGGAGCGCGGCCGGCTGGCGATCGTCGGCGCGAGTTACATGACCGCCGCGGCCTACCTCGGCCTGGCCGAGCAGTTGCCGCACGCCACGCTGGTGCGCGCGGACCGGCTGGTCGAGCGGCTCCGGCTGATCAAGAGCCCGGCCGAGCAGGAGCTGATCCGCCGGTCTTGCCAGATCGGCAACCGCGCGGTCGAGGCGCTGATGAGCTCGGCGGTGCCGGGCGCCACCGAGGCAGACGCCCACGCGGCCGCAGCCAGCGCCGTAATCAGCGCTGGCGGCGCGCTGTATGACGCCCCGTGCTCCTCCGGGCCCTGGTCCAAGGGCTTCGCCTACGCGCGGTTGCCATCGGCAGATCCGCTGCGGCGCATTGCAGGGCGGTGACATGTTCCACTGTGACTGCTACGGCTCCTACGGCGGCTACTTCTTCGACTTCGGCCGGTCGCGCTGCATCGGCGACGCCCCGACCGCCGCGCAGCGAGGGCTGATGGAAGCGGTCCTCGAAGCGGTCGAGACGATCAGCGCGGATGTCCGGCCCGGCGTGACCGCTGATGATCTCTACCGGGTCGGCGAGCGCTGGATGGCCGCATCACCGGTCGTGCAGGGTCTCACCCCGGAGGAGCCGGAGATGGAGGGATTCCCCGCCGTCGGTCACGGCCTCGGCATGATGTGGGAGGCGCCCTGGCTCATGCCGGGTGACCACACCGTGATCGAGCCGGGCATGTACCTCGCGGTCGAGCTGCTGCTGGGCGACCCGCATCTCGGCGGCGCGATGTTCGAGCAGAACGGCCTGGTCACCGACAGCGGCTTTGATGTGCTCACCATCGCACGCGCGCGCTGGTGGTAGCCGTCGGCATCACGGCCAGCCCGCGCCGACAGGGGAACACTCAAACCGCGATGCTCGACCTGCTGGCCGGCCTGCGTGCTGCCGGGACGCCGACGGACGAGATCTTCCTGCCTGACCAGCACATCGAGCCGATCGCGAACTGCAGCACCTGCGCTGCGGCGGGCGGCTGCGGCATCGAGGACGACTTCGCCGCGCTGATGGACCGCCTGTACCTGGCAGACCTGATCGTGGTTGGGACGCCGCTGTACTGGTACGGGCCATCCGGGCAGCTGAAGCTGTTCCTGGACCGGTGGAGCTGCCTGCTGGACCTAGAGGACGCAGCCTTCCGGGACAGGATGCGGGGCAAGCGCGCGGTCATCGTCATCGCGCAGGGCGAGCGTGGCTTCTACGAGGCGGGCCCGTGCCTGCAGATGCTCGACTGGACGTTCCGGTATCTCGACATGCCGGTGGCGGGCCGGATCGTCGTGGTCGGCCACGCCGGCGCCGACTACGCAGCCGACCCGCGGCAGCGCACAGCCGTCGCCGCCGCGGCTGCGGCGCTCGCCGCCGGGCAGACGGTCGACCTGCAGCCGCCGTGGTTCCATCTTGGCTACCGGCCAGGCACCCGGCTCGGCGGCGTGTTCTACCCGGACGCGAGCGCCACCGAGTAGTGCGCGTGCGCGAGCAGCCCGCCGGCGAACACCATCGTCACGCGCGCGCGGACCGGCTCCTCCCCCTGCTGCTCGAACGAAACGTCTCCGGCGATCCACCCGTCACCACTGACCGGCTCGCCTAGCCAGCGGACGCCCAGTTCGTAGGTGCCGCGGAACGCGCTGAGCACGGCAGCCTTCCCGTGCCAGACCTCGCCGACATCGGTCCCCCACAGGAACACGTCGTCGTCGCAGAGCCGGTCAAGCGCGTCGATGTCGGAGCAGGCAAGCGCGTGCAGCACCGCCGTTGCCCGCTCGATCACAGCAGCGTCTCGATGCCGCGGAACTCCAGGTCGAAGCCGAAGTGCCGGGGCCCGAGCGCGCCGAGCCCGCCGGGCGAGTCGAACTGGTCCCGGCGGCGGCGGCCGACAACCGCGATTTGCTGCCCGAGCTCGAGGTAGGTGTTGACCAGCGGCTCGCCGGTGGCCGGATCGCAGAATTCCATCAGGTCCGGGCTGGCCACCCAGGGCTCCCCGTCCAGCCAGCTGACGTGGTTCTCGTTGCGGAACCAGACCTTCAGCACGTGGCCGGCGAAGTCACCGGTCCCGGTGAGCTGGTGGGTGCCCTCCATGTAGCCGGTGTTGGCCCAGTCCCGGCCGGTCACAGTGCCGAGGAACAGCACCCAGCCATTCAGCTGCCGCCGCGGCGGCCTCGACCGGATCCTTGCCGCCCTCACGGGCCTCCCTGATGGCGCGCCCGAGGCTCAGGCACTCCGACATCGTTCCCGGCACGTACATCTTCGCGGTCTCTGGTACCGGCAACGCGGCGAAGGAGCAGGCAATCATGCCGAGCGATGCCAGGGCGAGGTACTTGCCGATGCGCTCGGCCCATGCGTCGGAGGGCGAGCTGCGGAGAATGACCTCGTTCCCGAAATGGTCAACGCACGCCATCGGCAACGGCTGCGCGCCGAAGACGTGCAGGGCCGTGGCATTCAATTCGGGGATCGCGCGGCCAGAGTAGTCACCGTCGACCAGCGGCAGGCCGAGACGGGACGCCGCACTGAGGATCGCGCCGCTGTTGATGCCGCCGATCTCAATGGAAACCAGCCCAGCGCAGCGGACGCCCAGGTACTCCTCGAGCAGCCGGACCGCCTGCACGAACGGCAGGTCATGCACCTTGCCGCCGCCGAGCCGCACCGCGCGCTCCTCCGGATCGTCAAAGCTCTCCGGGGCGATCGAGCCGCTGTAGCAGACCGAGAACGTAACACCGTCCGGGTCGATGTCCTGCAGCGGCACGAAGCCGATGTCGCGGCCCTGCCGGAGGTCCTCGAGCAGCTGCTCATGCTGGACGGCCGGGTTCCCGCCGCCCGACGCGCTCATGAAGTCGGCGCCCCGCAGAAAGTCGGCGACATCGGTGTCGGTCTTGATCTGGCCCATTCCGCCCTTCCTTCGCTACTCGACTTCAACCCATCGGGGAGCTCGTACCAGCGCTTGCGCTCGGCCAGCCTGGCCCGCAGCCGGAACCTGCGGCCTTTCGGCGCGCGTCATCGAGCACCTGGCGGAGCGGCGCGACGACTCCGCAACGCCGGGCTGCAGCTCAGGCAACCGCACCAGCGTTCCGGTGATGGTTCGCCACAGGCCCCAGTCATCGGCGACGAGACCTTCGAGATAGGGAACGTCGACATGATCCCCAGGCCCGCTGCCGAGCGCGTGGTAGCTCAGCAACTCGGCAAGATCGCTGGCATCCTTCTCGGTCAGTTCGACCTGCAGCTTGGTCAGCAGCAGGTCCGTCGCCGGGATCGTCGGCGAATCCAGCGGCAGCCGCTGCGCCAGCTCGATTTGTGGCACATGTCGAAGGTGTCCACGAAGATGTCGAGCTTGCCCGCGCTGCCGTGGAAGATCAGCCTCCGGTCGCCGTGCAGCGCGTTGAACCTGGTCTCCGGCCGGTAGCCGCGCTGCTGCAGCACCTGGGTGAGCCTGGAGACGTCGGCGCGCGTCGTTACCGCGTCGAGGTCGCCGATCTCCCGGTGCGGCGTGCCTAAGCCAGTGCAAGATGACCGCCGCGCCGCCGAGCAGGCGCAGGGTCGCGCCGCCCTCATGCGCGCTCTGGACTAGGGCGTTTCCCTCCTCGAGCAGCACCTGGCTGGTCATCAGGCCGCCGACTCTGCGGGGGTGGCCTTCGCAGGCGGTGCCTGCTCGGCCGGTGCCTGCTCGGCCGGCGGGGTCGGCGGGGGCTCGAAGCCGTACAGCTTGCAATGGCCGAGCCCGAGGCTATCGTAGAGATCCCCGACTAGCTCGGCCCACTTCCAGCAGGCCACACCGGGGTCGACCAGCGGTACCGGTAGTTCTTGCTTCGCGCGGGCCCAGAACTGCGGCGAGATGCTTTCCGACAGGACCACGACCTCCGCACCGTCGTCAGCCGCCGCCTTGCGGCCCTCCGCCAGGACCCGGTCGTAGAAGCCATCAGGATCCGCTGCGATCTCCGGGATGCCCATCTCTACCGACCGGAACGACGCGAGCCGCCGCTCCAGCCCCTGCAGATGACGTTGTCGGTCATCTTCGGGATCCACTTGCGCCGCCCGACGATGATCGAGAAGCGATGACCCAGGCTGCAGGCGAGGTACAGCGCTGCCTCGGCCATGCCGACCACCGGCATGCGCAGTCCCTCGCGCAGCTCCCGCAGCCCGCCGTCGTAGAAGCAGCCGATGATGCCTGCGACGCAACCGTCTGCTTCCGCTTCTCGCATGAGCCCGAGCATGGGCCCGAGCGCCGCATGCTCATACAGGTGGTACTCCAAGTGCGGCGGGCCCTGGTCAAGGTGGAGGATCCGTGCGGTGTGCTGGGGCGACCTGACGGCCTCGATCAGCTCGCTGGTCTCGTCGTCGAAGGCACCGGTGCCGACCGGGTTCACCCACACGATCTCGCCCATGCCGGCCGCTCAGCCCTGGACCAGCTGCCAGCGCTTGACGCCCTTGGCCTGGTCGAGATCAATGATCGCGCCGCGTAGCACGCCGTCGCCGTAGTCTGAGCCGGGGTTGACGCTGACGGTGCGGCCGATCTTCTGCGCTGCGGCTGACTCGTGGATATGGCCATGCAGGCCGAGCAGCGGCTCGATGGTCTCCAGCGAGCTGCGCACCGCGGTCGACCCGACCGAGGCCATCCGCAGGCCGCTAGCATCGACGACCGGCCGGAGGTTCTCGTCGAGCAGCGGGGCTTGGTCGAGGTGGGTGTCGTAGGGCGGGCAGTGGATGTTGAACACGGCGGTCGACGGGTCGCGCAGGCGCGCGGCCAGGTCATCGATCTTGGCCTGCACCTGCTCCTCGCTGAGTTCTCGCGAGGTGTGCCAGGGCGTCGGGGTGGAGTAGCCGATGGACAGCATCTCGTATCCGCCGGGCAGCTCGACGATGCCGTCCTCGGCATACGTGACGACGTCGGACCCGCGCAGCACGTCAGCCAGGTCATCGAAGTCGTCGTTTCCCAGCATGGTGTAAGCAGGGACGCCAAGAGGTCCGAGCCGCTCCTCGGCCAGCGCGACCCACTGCGCCAGGGTGTCGCGCATGGCCTGCCGGAACACCACGTCGACCTTCTCCGGGCTCGCGTCCAGCTCGGCCTTCTCGTCCGGCTCCATCACGACCGGGTACCGGCCCATGGCGCGGATCTGCTTCTCCAGCGCGGCAAGCTCGTCGCGATCCTTCGCGTGCAGCGGCCGGTCAAACAGCGACCCGCGCCAGGTGCCGTCGGCCTCCGCGACCAGCGGGACCAGCACCTTGCCGGTCACGTCGCCGCCGAGGATGAGCACATCGGGCTCGTACGCCTTCGCCGCGTTCAGCCACTTGCGGAAGCACTGCTCCGAGCCGTGGATGTCGGTGGCGAAGAACAGCCTGGTCCGGCTGTCGGTCTTCTTGCGGCTGAACAAGCCGGTGCTCCTATTCGGGTGGCAGCTGCTTAAATGCCAGGCTCAGGTCGACACCGCGGGCCCGGTTGAGCAGGTACGACACCGGGTAGCCGAGGATGCCGATCCCGGCGATGACGCCGGTGACGACCCAGCCGAGCGTGGTGTTAGCGCCGAGCGCGTCGTTGGTGGCCAGCGGGTAGAAGAACAGCGCGTAGATGATCAGCGCCCCGATCCCGACCAGGCTGATGATCGGCACGCCAAGGAAGCTGCCGCGAATCGGCGACCGCTCGTACAGCTCGCGGCGCAGCACAGGGAACAAGATGCCGGTGACGGCCACCACGAAGAACGTCAGCAGCTCGGCTATGCCCGCAGTGTAGAAGATCTCCAGGAAGCCCGTCGTTCCCCAGATGATGAGCACCAGGTAGATCAGCGTAACGATGAGAATGATCACGTTCGCCACGACTGGCGAGTGCGTCTTCGGGTTCACGTCGGAGACCTTGTCCGGCAGCACCCGGTCAAACGACCAGGCGAACAGATTGCGGCTGACGATCAGGAACGTGGCCGGCAGCGCGACAACGTAAGCCGCGATGTAAGAGAAGTTGATCACCCCGATCAGCACCGGGTTGTGCGCCACCATCGACACGAAGAAGAAGAAGAACGCGGGCGAGCCGAACGGGTACAGCTTCGAGCCGGTGTTGGACAAGAAGGTGGCCGAGCCGAGGAAGTCGTTGCCGAAGGTCCGCAGCGCCAGGGCCATGAGCACCGCGACGAGCACGCCGGCGATCGCCAGCGAGTAGAGCATTGCGCGCAGCGACCTGGTCCGCGCCGAGCGCCACCTCGCCGCCCGCGTAAGCGCTGACGATCGCGTAGCCGAACGAGGCGAAGGCTAGCGGCATGGCCAGGATGGTGTTCTTGAAGCTGAACGTGGCGCTGCCTGCGTATCCGGCCTTGTGCGCGTCGGCAATGATCGTGTTGTAGTGGCCGCCGTACTGCGTGACCGTACTTGATGAAGTCGCTGCGGCCGTGGATGCCCAGCACGATGATCGACAGCGCCACCGACAGCAGCGAGAACAGGAACAGCACCCCGAATATCTTCAGCGCGCGGCGCAGGCTCAGGCTCATCAGCGCCGCGCAGAGCGCCAGGATGATAGCACCGATCGCAAAGCCCCATACCTTGCTGGTGCCCAGCGTCGCGCCCCATCGCAGGAACGTGCTGTTGTGGGTGGCCACGCCGAGCGAGGTGAAGGCCGGCGAGAAGCCGAACGGCGCCAGCAGGTAGCCAAAGTAGGCGATGACGAGCAGGTACCAGGCGCTGATGTTGAAGTTTGCGGCGAAGCCGAGCCAGGGGTGGATGGTGCGGCTGACGAACACATAGTCACCGCCGGAGCGCGGCATGACCTTCGTGAGCATGCCGTACAGCAACGTCGGGACGATGCAAAGCACGACGCAGATGACCGTCACCCAGAACGGATTGGCGCCGGGGAAGGAGAACGGCGCCTCGGTCGCGACGAGGGCGGCCAGCGGCAGCGAGACGAACGAGACGTTCAGCGCGATGTTCGATCCGACGGAGATCTCGCGCACCAGCCCCGTCGACTGCCTGGTGTAGTAGCTCGCTCCGGGCCCTGCTACCTCGGCCGCAGAGGTATCGCGTTCGCTCACACCTACCACCTCATTGCGATGCAAAGGGCTTTGGGGGCTTTGGGTGAGGCTAACATTCCGGCCCGTAGCGGGCAAGACCCGCTGCTAGCGCCGCTGGAGTCGCAGAAGTACGCAGGAGTTACCTGCGGCGCGTTGAGCCGCGGGCCACCAGCCTGGATGGGATGAGCACGGGCGCGGCCGGCTGGGCGCCCGTGATCAGCTGGTCGAGCATGGCGACGACCGCGGCCCCGTGCCGTTGCGGGAAGACGTTCACCGATGACAGCGGCGTCCGCGCCTGCCGCACGAGCATGCTGTCGCCCACGCCGATGATGCCGACATCCTTGCCCACGCGCAGTCCCTCGGCCTCCACAGCGGACTCAACAGCGACCGCGAACTGGTCGTGGATGCAGAAGAACGCATCCGGCCGCTCCTTGCTGCGCAAGGACCCGGTTGCTGCCTCAGCCGCAGCCCGGAAGGTGAACTGCTCAGCCACGACGACCTGCTGCCAGCCGAAGGCCTTCTGGTAGCCGCCCAGGTAGTCGGCGATGTAGGAGCCGTCGGCCTCGATCGTCAGTAGTGCGACCCGCTGGTACCCGCCCTTGGCCAGATGCGCCGCGACGCCTTCGCACACATGCGCGTGATCGTTGTCGACCCAGTTGTCGCTGGTGCCGTCGAGCGGGCGGGCGATCGAGGCGAACGGCACGTCGCTGGCCCGGACGGCCTCCAGAAACGGATCTCCGGTGACCGGGTCAACGAACAACGCGCCGTCGATGCGGCGGCTGGTCACCAGCGGCGCGATGAACTCGTGCGCGTCCGCGGCGGGCGGCACGTAGACGAACGAGTAGCCACGCTCCACGGCCGCGAGCGAGATCGCGGGAAGCAGCGAAGCGAAGAACGTATTGATCAGCAGTGCCTCGCCGGTGAAGGACACCTGCAGCGCGAGGGAATAGCTGCGCCCGGTCGCCAGCGCCCGTGCCCTGGTGTTCGGGGTGTAGGCAAGCGCCTCGGCGGCAGCCAGGACACGCTTGCGGGTCTCGGCGTTGACCGGGCGATTGCCCGAGAAGACATGCGAAACCGTCGTGATTGACACCTGAGCCGCCGCGGCAAGCTCAAAAATCGTCGCCTTTGGCGCCTGTGCACTCGCCACGGGCTGGAGTCTAACTTGACGGGTCAGCCGCCTCGATGAGGCGGATCTCGCCGGTGGCTAGCGGTATCACTGCCGCAAAGTTCTGAGACACTTCCAGGGTCAGGCTGGCCCGGACGCTTGGCCCTGTCCCGTCGGCAAAGTTGATCAGGGTGCAGCCCGCGGCGAGGGTGTGTTTGCCGCCGGTGCCGTCAAGCGTGAGCCAGCGCTGCAGCCGGTCGTGCCAGCTGGCCGAGTCTGCGCCGGTCAGGCTTATCTGCACGAGCCGCGGTCCATCAGTCAGCTCTGGGAACTGCAGAACTCCGTCCTTCCGGTTCATCACGAACACGTAGAAGTCGCTTTGGTGTTCGTGCGGCCCTGCGGCACTGGGGAACGCCTGCTGCTCGGGCATAGTCCAGGCGCCTACGTCTCCGTTCCAGGCCGTATCGGCGGCAAAGTCGTCCGACGAGAAGCCGACGCCGATCACGCGCGGCGGCTGATCGAACCAGGCTGCCGGGCCATGCTGCCCGGTTGTCACATAGACGAATTCGAGCGACGCGCCACCTTGCAGCCCAACGCTGTCGCTGGCGAGGTTGTCCTCCGGGAAGTCGAGATGGAAGTCCACCGGCGGAAAGCCGTAACCATGCAACGTCGTGATCAGATCGCTGGCCTGCTGCCTCGTAGCCGCGAACACGACATGGTCAACGGAGAAGATCAAGATCCACCTCCAGCGACGGCCGCGAATACCTGCGCCCGGGCCTCGCGTGACGCCGGGCAGTCGGCTGTTGCGCGGCACAGTAACGCGGCCGT
>CAWKKA010000006.1:0-202493 GCA_963850105.1 uncultured Actinomycetota bacterium | reverse complement strand
GGCTGGCACGCGCAGCCCGTGCCGTTGCCGAAGACCTGCATTGCGTGTTGGCCGCAGACGTGTGGCCCAGGGTCATGCTGGCGTCGGTGCTAGTCGTGGCCGGGCACACGGCCACGTTCGTCATCGCGGCAAGGGTTGCCGGGTCCACCGCACCCCTGGGCGAACTGGTCGCGTTGCTGATGGTGGTCCAGACTGCAACGGTGATCCCCCTAGGTGTCGGCGGCTGGGGGCCACGGGAGGGTGTTGCCGCCTGGGCATTCGCCGCAGCGGGGCTCGGCGCCGCCACCGGGGTCACGGTCACTACCCTCTATGCGGTGCTGATGCTGGTCGCGGTTACCCCAGGCGCTGGCATGCTGCTGGGGGACGCCGTGCGCCGCCGTCGCGGCCCGAGACACTCGCGCGAGTCGGGACGACCCGATCTGGCCCGCAGACGCCAGAAGCCGCTCGAGGTTGACCGGCCGTGCCCCGTGACTGACCTCGGCACGCCGCTGACGGCGCACTCGACCAGGCGCGAGGCCGAACGGCTCGTCCCGTGACCGGGGCGGTCCATGGGGCGACCATCCGCCGGCGTATTCGCACCCCGCTCCGCTTCGGTGACGGCTACTCAACTGTTGCCACGGTCGTTAGCTTCACCGGCCTGACCGACGCGCAGCAGCACGTGGCGCTGGAACTCGGCCGGCCCGCCACCGCCGCGCTGCCGCTGGTGCGACTGCACAGTGAATGCCTCACCGGTGATGTATTTGGCAGTCAGCGGTGCGACTGTGGGCCGCAACTGCGCGAAGCGGTCGAGCGGATCACCAAGCATGGCGGCTACGTGCTGTATCTGCGCCAGGAAGGGCGCGGCATCGGACTTTATGACAAACTCGACGCCTACGCGCTCCAAGATCGTGGTCTGGATACCTACGACGCGAACCTCGCGCTGGGTCACCGCGCCGACGAGCGCGACTACACCAGCGCGGCCCAGATGCTGCACGCGCTAGGCGCCAGCCGCATCCGGCTGCTGAGCAACAACCCGGACAAGAGCGCTCAGCTGGCCCGCCTGGGCATCACAATCGCCAGGCAGGTTCCCACCGCGCTCCACCTTACCGGGGCCAATGCCGCCTACCTCGCCACCAAGGCCAGGCGTGGCGGGCATGATCTGCTTTCGCGGAGACTGGAACGCGTCGCAGAGCCGCACGGGCGCGCAGGTCCGCTCGCCGGTCCCGCGGACCTAGGGTTTGAGGGCCTGTGACAGCCATACCCGAGCATCCGCCGCCTGCCATTACGCCCGCAGCCCCGGAGCCGCGTGCGCTGGCTGCCACCGCTCCGGCCCGCGTCGCAGGCCTCGACGGGATTCGGGGCCTGGCCGCCCTGTTCGTCGTTCTCAACCACATCTTTGAGCGCGCTTGGCCGGAATACCCCGGCGTCAATCACGCCCCGTTCTGGGCGGCCTGGTTGATCTACGGCCGGGGCGCGGTCGCGATGTTCATCGCCCTGTCAGGCTTTTCGCTGGGCCTAGGCCCGGCGCGTTCGGGGTGGAAATTCAAGTCGCTCGCGACGTACGCGCACCGACGGGCCTGGCGCATCCTGCCGCCGTACTGGGCCGCGCTCGGATTCAGTCTCGTGATGACCTGGTACGTGCTCGCCCAGCCTCACCTGCCGGTGCCCAACGGGAAGTCCGTCGTCGTGTACGGCCTGCTCGTGCAGGACGTCTTCGCCGTCGGCAGCCCCAACCGGGCGTTCTGGTCGATCGCCATCGAAGTCCAGCTCTACGTCCTGCTTCCGTTGCTGCTGCTGCTCGTTCGGCGGGTAAGTGCCCTCGCGATGGTGGGCCTCGTGGCCGCCATCGTCGTGACTATCGGCGTGCTGGGACCCCATGTCGCACTGATGAACACCGCCCTGGTCAAGTTCACCCCCGACCTCGCGGTGCTATTCGCCGTCGGCTTGCTGGCCTCCGGGATCGTCACCGCCGGAGAGCACACCCGATCAAGGCCCTGGGCCGGTTGCGCGCTGGCCGCCGCGATGCCGGCAATTGTGTTGATGGTGGTCAGGGGCTCCGTTTGGTCGAACCTCAATCTGTTCTGGCTCGACCTGGCCTGGGCTCCGGCGATCGGCTGCTTCCTCACCGCGGTCGCCACCTCGCGCCCGCGGTTCGTCGTGCGTTTGCTTAACAGCCCCATGCCGCGGAGCCTCGGCTCCTGCTCCTATAGCTTGTACCTCACGCACGAGCCGATCGTTATCGCCGTGTCCTACGGGCTGGTGCGGGGCCGCGTCGCCTCCGGGACGCCGATGTTCTTCGTGCTTGTTGCGATCCTGCTGCCCCTTACCATTTGCTTCGCGCGGATGTTCGCCGCCGTGTTCGAGATCCCCTTCCAGCGATACCGCGGGTGGATGCCGCTCCGGCAGGCGATGGCGGCACGGCTGCGGCAGCTGCTGCCTGAAGAATCGGCTCGCGTCGCTGTGAGCTGGCTGAGCGCTAGCCGGGTGAACGGCCCACGAAGTCGAGCTGATGAGCGACGTAGACCAGGTCGCCTGCAGCCAGCTGCTGACGGCGCACGCCCAGCCATTCGGCCAGGTCCGCCGGTTCCAACCAGTCCGGCCGATTCCGCAATGCGTCCCGGATCGTATTAAGGATGCTGCGCAGGAAGTAAGCCTCGTCGGCCGGGTAGTTCCCGTCCGGGGCCGGATACACGACCCAGTCAGACGAGCCCGCAGCCAGCGCGGGCGCCCCCGCATCCCGCAGGTGGTGAAACAGGCCTCGGCCCGTGCGGCTTTGGCCGGCGGCCGGCCGTAGCGGATGCGCTCGTCCATGTCGCGGTGGTAGGCCCGCATGACCCGGTCGTCGTGTGGGTGGCCGGGCGCGAAGATGCTCTCGCCGTCGTAGTTGATTGTGAACCAGTAGACGCCGCCGGGGACAAGCAGCCGCAACAATCCGGGCAGGACGGTCGGCACGTCGACCAGGTCCAGGACGGCGTTGGCGATCAGCACATCGGCCAGCTCTCCGTGAGCGGCCTCCAGGTAATCGCCGAGCTCGGCGTGCACCAGGCGCACCCGCAGATCACCCACCTGCAGGCCATCCGGCAGCAGGTCGCCGCGCACCCCCCGCGCGTTCGCCCAATCGCTCAGCCACCGGCGCGAGCGATCCAGCAGCTGCCGATCTGCATCCAGCAGGACGTACTCGCCGGCAGCGAGGACTCGCCAGTCCAGCAGCCGGGCCACCATCGTCCCCAGGCCCGCGCCGACCTCCAGCACGCGGGGCGCACCCGCGGGCATCAGGCGGCACAGCTCGGCTCGCACCTGCTGGTTGAGCGCCCGGTCATCCACGGTCGTTTTCGCGGCCAGGTAGCGGGCATAGCCTGAGGTCGCCGACGACTCATCGGAGCAGGTCATTGCTTCTCAGCTACCATCGCGCACTCGCGCACCCGCCCGCTGCCGAGCGTGGCCACCTGCCGCGCCCATGCTGACCTGGACGCCGTCGCCTCCGGTCGAACCGTGTCCACCGCATCTCCGTACCATCCTGTGTCAGGTATGACGGATCGGCGGCGGGTGTAGTTCAGATCGGCCGGAGGCTGGAGGCTGTGTCAGTGCGGCAGGCGCTTTCGACGGCGGGAGCATCGTGCGGGTCCACGTAGTCGTCCCCGAGGGTTTCGACGATCCCAGACAGCCAACCGGCGGCAACATCTACGACCGGCGGGTCTGCGCGGGACTGGCCGAGGCGGGCTGGGAGGTGCAGGTCGCGACCGTCGCCGCGGCGTGGCCGTCGCCGGACTCGGGCGCCCGCGCGGACCTGGCCCGCATCGTCTCCGCCATCCCCGATGGTGAGATCGCCATGATCGACGGACTAATCGCCTCGCCGGCCGCGGCTCAGCTGCTGCCACACGCTGGCCGGCTACGAATGACAGTGCTGCTGCATATGCCACTGGCTACTGCCCTCGACACAGATGCCGGCGCGCGGCGCTCGGAACGACTCGTGCTTTGTGCGGCCACGGGCGTAGTCGTTACCAGCGAATGGACCCGACAGGAGGTGCTGACCCGGTACAAGATCCCGGCGAGTCGGGTGCACGTCGCCCGGCCGGGCGTCGATCGGGTCGCCGGCCCCGCCCGGCCCGTCCGCGGTCACCTGATCTGCGTGGGAACTCTCGGTCGCCACAAGGGGCAGGACCTGCTCGTCGAGGCACTAGCCGAACTGGGTGACCTGGACTGGCATTGCGTGCTGGCCGGACGGCTCGACCGCGACCCTGACTTCGTCGACCAATTGCGGACCCGTATCACTTGCCTCGGCTACGGCCCCCGCGTTCGGCTCACCGGCGTCCTGACCGCCGCGGTGCTCAGTCACGCGTATGCGACCGCCGATCTGCTCGTCGCGCCGTCCCGCTCGGAGACCTACGGCATGGTAGTAACCGAAGCGCTCGCCCACGGCCTGCCGGTCCTAGCCGCCGCGGTGGGTGGGCTGCCCGAAGCGCTCGGCTACAGCGCCGATGGCACCCGCCCTGGCCAGCTGGTCCCTTCCGGCGATCCGTCTGCTCTCGCTGCCGCGATCGGGGACTGGCTGGGCGACGAGCGCCACCGACACCGGCTACGGGCCGCCGCACGAATGCGGCGGTCGAACCTGTGCGGCTGGGAACAAACCACGCAAGAGATAGCGAACGCACTGACCGCCCACGGGCACAGTCAGCCCGCGCCGCTCGGAGTGAACAACCGACGTGGAAAAACCAGCGGTCGTGCCTGAACCGCCCGCCGCCTCGGACCGTGACACTAAACGTGGCCTCGCGGGTGTGTCTCACGTTGACTCTTACCTGCCGAGCTTGGCGGCGAGATCTGCCTGATCCTCCCGCCGCCGGAGCGCACTTACCGGCATCTCAGTCAGGATGTAGCGTCGCGGGAGACTTTATGCAACTGGAGAGTGATCTACACAAAGTGCGCTCGATGACATTCAGAACCGAGAGCCGCATAACAATCGCCAGCAGCATCCATGAGGTGTGGGCGTACGTCTGTGACGTCCGACGCTGGCCGGAGTGGGCGCCAACGGTTCTCGAATGCTGGGTTCGCGGAGGAGGGCCGCTTGAGCTCGGCTCGCGGGTGGAGCAGCGGGCGAAGGACCTGGGGAGAACTCACGGCCGGAGCCAGGAAGTGACCGCCGTCGAGGCGCCCAGCCACGTGGCGTTCGCCGGGACAATGGGCGGTTCCGCGTCGCGCTGGGGAATGGAACTCGAGCCGATGGACGATGGGCAGACCGACGCCATGATGTGGATTGAGGTCGACCTCGCGGGCATCATGCGCGCGGTCCCCGGACTTTTCAAGGGCAGTGTTCAGCGGGTAAGCGATCGCGAAATGGCTGCGATCAAGGCCGCGATCGAATCCGGTACGCGGGAAGGCGCGGAGTCTTGGACGTGAGCCAGATCGACGAGACGCGAGGGCGCCTGATCGAGGTATACCGCAAGAAGGCGAAGCACTACGACATCACTTCCCGGCTCTACCCCGCGCCCGGCTACCCGCAACGGGCACAACGCCTCCGCGCGGTACAAGCGCTCGGCCTTCGCGCGGGTGACACCGTGATCGACATCGCATGCGGCACGGGTCTGAACTTTGAGCTGCTTGAGCAGGTGATCGGTCCCGACGGCCGGATCATCGGCGTCGATCTGACCGATGCGATGCTTGCACAAGCCCAGGATCGGATAGAGACGAACCGCTGGAGCAATGTCAGCCTCGTGCAATCCGACGCGGTCGACTTCGATTTCCCAACCGAGGTCGACGCGATCCTGTCCACGTACGCCCTGACGCAGGTACCCGAGTGTGCGGAGGTCATCGCCCACGGCGCCGCGGCCCTGTCCGGACGCGGACGCTGGGTCGTGCTGGATCTCAAGGTTCCCGACAGCACGCCTGCGTGGCTAGCGCAGCTCGGAACCGCAATTGTGCGGCCTTTCGCCTCCATAGATGAGTGGATCATGCGTCGTCCGTGGGAGGCGATTCGTGCAGCCATGCAGGAAGAACTGGCCGATCTGTCCTGGGCCGAGTTGTTCTTCGGATCCGCATTCCTCGCTGCTGGGTCCCGCGACAGTTGAACCTGCCACGGCGCCAACACCGTGAAACTACGGTATTCGCCGGGCCGCGGGCTGACTCCCGACTACGGCAACGGCCGAGCCATAGCCAGGTCAGTGGGTCGGCCCGGCGGTCCTGCGATGCCTTCGATGATCACGAGTGTCCTCGGCCCGCAGAGCGACGCGGTCGATGCTGACGCGCTGATGCGGGCCTCCTTCCGTGCTCACCCGCTAAGTTAGCCGCCTGGCCGGGCGCGGCTGCGGCCACGCACCTCGGCCACCGCGAGATCGGAGCGAGAGTTGAAGGCAGCCCGGTTCAGCCGGTTCGGGGGACCGGAAGTCCTCGAGATCGTGGATCTTCCGGATCCGCACGCGGGGACCGGCCAGGTCCGGGTTGCGGTGCGCGCGGCGGGCGTCAACCCGAGCGACTGGAAGAAGCGCAAGGGCCTGATGGGCGGTGAGCTCCCGCAGACGATGGGTTACGAGGCGGCGGGCGTCGTCGACGAGGTCGGCAAGGGCGTTGCGGACGTGGCCGTCGGCGATCGCGTGTTTGGCTTTTCTGCCGGAGGGGCGGCCCAGGCCGAGCTGGCGGTGCTGTCCTACTATGCGCCGATCCCGCCGTCGCTTGACTTCCCCGGCGCTGCCGCGCTGCCGGCCGCCATCGAGACGGCCACGCGCGCGCTTGACCAGCTCGGCGTCGCGGGCGGCAGCACGGTGCTCATCAACGGCGCCTCCGGAAGCGTCGGCAGTGCAGCTGTTCAGCTCGGCGTGGTGCGCGGTGCGCGCGTGATCGGCACCGCCAGTCCCGCCAATCACGAATACCTGCGCTCGATGGGCGCCGAGCCCGTCGCCTATGGTGAGGGTCTCGCCGGGCGGGTTCGCTCGCTCGCGCCCGACGGTGTCGATCTAGCGCTCGACGTCGCCGGGAGCGGCGTCCTGCCCGAGCTCATCGAGCTCGCAGGCGCACCGGAGCACGTCCTGACCATCGCCGACTTCGGTGGCGCGCACGAGCACGGGGTGAGGTTCAGCAGCGGCGATGCTGGCCGCGCGGTCCACGCGCTCGCCGAGATCGGCGAGCTCATCGAGTCCGGGCGCTTCTCGCTGCCGGTCGCGCAGACCTTCCCGCTCCTCGAGATCGCGGAAGCCCACCGCGTCGGCGAGGACGGTCACGCGCGCGGGAAGCTCGTGCTGGTGGTCGGCTGATGCGACCGCATGGAACCCAGGGATCGAGGCTGTCATCCTGGTCGCCCTCTGCCAAGCCCACTTGTGCTGGGGGTGCGGCCGGAGTACCTGGGCGGCGTAGACCCGCCGGCGGATGCCTGGCTTATAGACCCCAGCAGTAGGGTAAGCGGGGTCTGAGACCCAACCAGTGGAGGTACCAGATGGCCGAGCTCCCACCGCCGCCAGAGGGAATCGTGCTGGCCCACTTCATCGTCTCGGACGATGTCGAGCGCTCTCGGCGCTTCTACACCGAAGTACTCGGCGGCCGGGTGGTGTTCTCCGGAGACGTGACCTACGTGGCACTGGCCAACACCTGGATCATCATCAATGTCGGCGGAGGCCCGACTGACGACAAGCCGACGGTCATCCTGGAGACGCCACGCGATCCCGACAGGGTCAGCAGCTTCCTCAATATCCGGGTCAAAGACATCCACGCCGTGTATGCCGAGTGGAGTGCCCGGGGTGCTCAATTCCTGACACCGCCGAAGCAGCACCAGTACGAGATCCGCTGTTATATCCGTGATCCCGACGGTCATCTGATCGAAGTGGGGCAGACCACGGACCCAGAGGGTGACTGGTCGCCCGCTCACTGGCCGCCGACTACGCGCGCGGGCGATTCCGAGTGAATGCCGAGGTCTTCGGCAACGTCTGAGGCTTGGTCATGACCACCGCGATCATCGGCACTGGAGGGGTTGGATCGGTCATCGCCCGCCAGCTCGCCTCGGGCGGCGAGATCCTGCGGCTCTCAAGCGCCGACAATGAGTCGGCGCGAGCGCTGGCTGCAGAGATCGGTCGAGCTGCAGTCGTTGCTGTCGACAACCGCGACGCGTTGCAGGGCGCCAATGCAGTCGTCCTCGCGCTGCGGTTTGGCGTGCTGAAGGGCGTCATAGACGAGATCGCGGACTCGCTAACCGACAAGCTCGTGGTCGTTCCCAGCAACCCGCTCAGCACCGACGCGCACGGCAATGTCTCACGTCTCTTGCCGAAAGGGCAATCCTCTGGCGAGGTTGTGGCCGGCTGGTTGTCGGCGGGGGCGCGCTTGGCCATGGCATTTGGAACACTGTCGGCTGATCTCTTTGAGTCCTCCACCAACCGGTCACCGGATCCAGCGGTCCTCTTCTACGCGACCGACGACGACCGTGCTGGCGAGGAAGTCGAGCGGTTGATCCGAACAGCCGGCTTTGAGCCGGTGAAGGTCGGCGGGATCGAACAGTCGGGTCGGCTTGAGGTGGGCGGCGACCTCCACGATCTCGTGGTCGGCCGCGCCGAGGCGCGCTCATTGATCGGCGGGGCCTGATCGCTACGCCGCCCGCGCCGGGCGCCCGCGCCGACGCCGTGAGCCCTACCGCGGGACCCGCAGGGGAGCACGGATCGCTGGCATGGCATTGCGCCGGAAGAGGTGGCCGATCCCTTCGGAGGTCGCGCTAACGGCGACGGAATGCGGCGTCCAGAGCCGTCGTGCCGATGTTCCACATGTTGTCGGCGACGTTGATCGTGACACCGGGGGGAACGATCTTGTCGATGCGATCAAGCACGTCGCCGGACAGCTCGATCCCGTCGGCGGCGAGGTAGCTGTCGAGGTGTTCCGTGGTGCGCGGTCCGATGATCGCGGATGTGACCGCCGGGTGACGAGTGGCGAAGGCGGTCGCCATCTGAATGAGGGTGATCCCGGCCTCGTCTGCGAGCGCGCCGAGGGCGTCGGCTGCGTCGAGCTTTGCTGCATTGGCCGGGCTGGCGGCGTCATAGGCGCCAGGGAAGCGCTGCGCGCGGGCGGCGGAGCCCGGTCCGCTGACCTCCCGACCCTTGCGGTATTTGCCGGACAGCCAGCCCCCTGCCAGCGGGCTGTAGGTCATGACGCCCATTCCGTGGCGCAGGCAGGTCGGCAGCACGTCGTATTCGATGGCGCGCGTCAGGATGGAGTAGGGGGGCTGTTCGGTGCGGAACCGTCCATGGTCGCGGCGGTCGGCGGTCCACTGCGCCTCGACGATCTGCGAGGCGGGAACCTTCGACGCGCCGAAGGAGCGGATCTTGCCCGCGTGGACGAGATCGGACAGGGCGCTGAGGGTCTCGTCGATATCGGTGTTCGCATCGGGAACGCCGACCTGGTAGAGGTCGATCCAGTCGGTTTGAAGCCGCCGCAGGGAGCCCTCGACCGCTTCGGTGATCCACCGGCGTGACGCGCCGCGATGGTTGATGTCCGCATCGAAGGGAACGCCGAACTTGACGGCGAGCACCACGCTGTCGCGCCGTCCGCCGGCCAGCGCCTTACCCAGAATCAGCTCCGACTCGCCGGCAGAGTAGCCATCGGCGGTATCGATGAAGTTGATCCCGGCGTCCAGCGCCTTGTGGATGATCTGGACCGCGTCGTCGTGATCGGGGTTGCCGAACGCGCCGAACATCATCGCGCCCAGGCAAAGCTGGCTCACCGAGACGCCGGTGCGTCCCAAAGGTCGGTAGTCCATGGAGGTCTCCTTGAGTCGCCGCGGGCAGGCCCGCGGCGAGTGAGATAGAGTCGGGAGTGAATCGGACAGCCTGTCCAATTCACCGTAGCGGATAGCGGATAGCCTGTCCACTTGGAGTCCCATGCCCTCCGACCAGTCTTCGTCACCCGCGAAACGTGCCGACGCAGAGCGCAACCGCGACAAGATCCTCGCGGCCGCCCGCGCTGCGTTCGCCGATCCGGAGGCCGATGTGTCGATGGCCGAGATCTCGCGCCGCGCCGACGTCGGCATGGCGACCCTCTATCGCAACTTTCCCGGCCGGCGTGAGCTCCTTGAGGCTCTCTTCACCGAAGAGGCCGACGACATCTGCCGGGCCGCCGGGACCCTTGACGGAGAAACGCCCGGCGCGATCCTTACGGCCTGGCTCTACAGGTTCTTCGACTTCGCGACCAGCAAGCGCCACATCGCCTCCGAGCTGCTCCGGCACACCGACAGCAGCAATCCCGTCTTTGACAACAGCCGGACCCGAGTGATCGCGGCCGGCCGACCGCTACTCGCTGCCGCCCAACAGGCGCGCGAAGTTCGCGACGACCTCGCCCTCGAGCAGATCCTCGACATGATCATCGCCATCGCGACAATCCGCGCCGACGCCCGTTACGTCGAGCCAATCCTTGAGACTGCGCTAGACGGGCTTCGCCTCTCGAGCGAAATGAAAACCGTATAGGCAAGGTGGCACGCGCGTCGGGTACGAGCCCCTGCGTGCCGCGCTAAGCAACGAGCCAAGCGGCTGCCTAGTCGACGCCTGTGCTTGAGGAACCCTGTGGACAACGTGCTACACTGCATGCATGTCCGTCAACGTATCTGTCCGCTTGGACGACACACTGGCCGAACGGCTGCGAATACGTGCGAGGGCGGCAGGCGAGACCCTCTCAGACCGACTGCGGCGGTACGCCGACGAAGGTTCGCGCCGGGACGAGCATCCGCTTATCACATTTCGGGATGGGCCGGCAGGCCGAAGGGCGTCTGTTGTCGGAGGTCCCGATGTGTGGGAGATCGTCATGTGGCTGGAAGATCTTGCTGACGAGGACGACCCGGCCAGGACGCTTATGGCCGAGCAGGACGTCTCTCGTCCGCTCATCGACGCCGCGAAACGTTACCGGGACGCGTATCCCGATGAGATCGACGCGCGCATCGCCCTGCACCGCCATGACACGTCCGCGGCGGATACGCAGTGAATCTTCTCCTCGACGAGATGTATGCGGGGAAGCTCGCGCAAGTGCTGCGGGATGACGGTATCGACGCCGTCACTGTGGCGGAGCTCGGGATGGTCGGCAGACCGGACGCTGACGTTTTCTCGGCTGCGATAGACGGAGGATGTGCGCTGCTAACCGAGAACGTCAGCGACTTTGTTCGCCTATGTGGTGAGCATGTCGCCGTGGGTCGGCACCACTTCGGCGTGTTGATAGCGCTCTCGCAGCGGTTCTCTCGTCGGCCGGCCGGCTACGCCGCAATCGCAGCCGCGGTAGCCGCCGTCGCCCATGATCGGCTCGATGATCGGCTTATCTACCTCGAACGCTCGACCAGGTAGGCGCCTCAAGGGAACTGGCGCCGCGTAGTGCTGAGTTAGTGCTGACAAGTGTCTTGTTATCGGGCCGTCTACCTGCAGGAACCGTCGGCCGGGGGAGTGACGCGAAGGCCGGCCAGGATTTGCTCCGAGCCTCACGGTCGGTGTCTCAGCAGCGCCCAACCCGAGATGGCAACGCCCAGCCCGACGAGGATGGCGAACCGAGCACGGTGTCGGGCACGCTTGCGCCTAGGTTGAGCGCGACTCCGGCTCCGATCACCGGAACGGATAGACCTACAAAAAGAGCGATGAGTAGGGCGGATGTCATCGCGAGGCGGCTTTCGGCGGGCTTGCTTCGAGCACGAGGTCAGTGGTCCCTTTGAAGACGGCCCCAGCACCCTTTGCCACATAGGCTGGCGAACCTGAGGAGTGCGCGGACGAGCGCCGCTCGGTGACGTCCAGCTTGCGGCCTACCTGGTCACGCCCGCCGAGAGCAGCCGCATCTCGCGTGCGCGCTGTACTGCCGCCGAACGATCCTGAGCCTGGAGCTTGGCGTAGATGTTCCGGATGTGGGTGTTGACGGTGTTCACCGAGACCGACAGCTCGCTGGCGATCTCCGGCCGAGAGAGGTTCGTCGGGAGATACCGCAGCACCCGTAGCTCGCTCGGACTGAGTTGCTCGATCTCTGCCAGTGAAGGCCCATCGCCCGGCGATACGGATGATCCGCGCATGATGTCGAGGATGTCAGCCAGGAGGGCCGCGTGAGCGGTCTCATGCCTCGGGATGGCCTGGAGGAGTTCGACAGAGCCCGTCATCGCGAACGGCAGAACGAGCCGGTCCGCCTCCGCCAGCGCCAGTGCTCTCTCGGCGGCCGCGGTGGCAGCGCGCAGGTCGCCGAGTTCGCGATTCGCGAGTGCTGCCAGGAGATTTGCCTCAACGACGGTCACGTATCCGATGGCCGGAGCTTTGCCGCTCAGGACATCTTGCACCGCCGTGAGTGCGGCGGACGGGTTTCCCTCGGCGAGGCAGATGGCCGCGCGGGCATTACTGATCTCGCCGCAGCTTGCCAGTTCGGGATCGAGTGCTGCCAGCGAGGCACGGGCCTCGGCGTGCTGTCCAAGCCGGGCCTGGGTCGCTAGCCTCCAGCTAGTCAGCTGACCGGCTAGCGCGTGGGTGCCCTCAAGCTGCGCCTGCAGGTCCTCGGCCGCGCAGTATTCGGCTAGTGCCTCGCGGTGCTTGCCGCGGCCGGACAGCAGCTGGCCGGTGCCTATGTGCAGCAGCAGCCTGATGGGCGGCCCGGAGTCTGTCTCCAGGGCGTGGGCGGCGCGCTGTAGCAGGCGATCGCCCTCGTCGAATTCGCCCGTCCAGATGTGAGTGCCAGCGAGGTTCACGAGTGCCGGCGTGATGACAGGCGCTGCGCCCCAGCCGTAGTGCTCGGCGAGCGCTATCGCTTCCCGGCACCGCTGGCGGGTGGTGGCGAAGGGCTCGATCTTCGAAGCGAAGGCGAGCTCAGCCAGGCAGGCCACTTCGAGGTACGGACGTCCGATCCTCCTGGCAAGATCGGCGCCCTCCTGCAGGTGCCGCTCGCTGTCCTGGTTCGCCAGCGACCACGCTTCGACGATTCCGAGATTCATGAGCGCTACCGCGCGCAGGTCGCTGTCGAGGGCTATGTCCTCGTCGGACTGGCCGCTGACAGGCGAGGAAAGGAATCTGACCTGATCGACTACTCCCGCGAGGTGGCCGCGCTTCCGCGCGAGCGAGAGTCTCAGCGCTGCGGTTGCTACTTCGAGGCGGTGCTTGCGGTCTGGCGGCGTCGAAGTGATCGCAGTTTCGGCCACCGTTAGGTGTGCGGCAGCCTCGTCCAGGCGTCCCTGGGCAAGGTCACTGGTTGCCCTCGCGAGAGGGAGATCCGGGCCTTCGGTAACGGCACCCGGTGGGAAGGCCCGCAGCAGCGTCTGGATGGTCTGCACCTGTCCGTCCAGAGTCATGCTGAAGGAGTGGTCAGCGAGTAGCCGCGCTGCGTCGGACCAGTCACCCGCGGCCTGCGTGTGCCAGACCGCGTCGGCGAGGTCGCCATGCTCGGTGAGCCACCGGGCGGCCAGCCGGTGCAGGTCCGGGAGTTCGTCGGGCAGTCTCCGGCGCAGCTCGAGCCGGAGCAGGTCGGCGAAGAGGTGGTGATAACGGAACCAGGTTCGGGCCGGGTCGAGTGACACTACAAACGCGTTGGCGTCTTCGAGGTCGAGCAGGATCCGTTCGGAGCCGGAGTGACCAGTGAGCAGATCGGCCAGCTCCCCGTTGACGCGGTCGAGCAGGGAGGTCCGCAGGAGCAGCTGCTGGACCTCGGAAGGCTGGCATTCCAGCATCTCGGCGAGCAGGTACTCCGCAACGGTCCGGCTGCTGCCGGAGAACTCCGCGACAAATCTCTCCGGGTTCGTGCTACTCGCCAGTGAGATTGCCGCCAGCCTCAGGCCCGCCGCCCAGCCTTCAGTGCGCTGGTGCAGCTTCGCGGCCTGGGCTTCCGACAGCGCGATGCCCGAAGTCTCCAGGAACTCGCGGGTCTCCTGCTGCGTAAAACGCAGATCTTGCGCGCGGATCTCGGCCAGGTCGCCGGCAAGGCGGAGCTTGTGCAACCGTAGCGGCAGATCACGCCGCGTCGCGAGGATCGCGTGCACATGCTGGGGGAGCCTCGCCAGCAGCCGGGTCAGCTGCACGAGCGCGTCGGGCGAGGTCAGCTCGTGCAGATCGTCGATAATCAGGAAGGTGCGGTCGCGATGCTCGGAGAGTTCCGACAGGACTCTCTCGCCGATGACCTGTTCATGGAAGTCGGGTGTGGCTGCCAGCTGTTCGCCGTCGCCGGGCATACCAGGGGACTGCCTGATGGCGCTGAGGACGGCGAGCCAGAACTGCTGGGAGTCTTGCTGGTCGCGTCGCAGCTGGACCATTGCTACCCGATGTTGCTGACCCGGACCATCTGCCCAGGCCCGCAACAGCGAAGTCTTGCCGCTCCCCGCGGGGGCCGAGATAAGCGTGACCTTCGCGGCTGTCGCGCGATCCAGGGACGCAAGAAGTTCTCCGCGCTGAATCAGCCGCGGAGTTGCCCGTACTCGCTTCGAGGGGTTTGTCGCAAACACCACGTCAGAACCCGATACCCGGCGCGCTAGCCTGCCGCCATCCGCCTCTCAGCATCTAGTCAGATTACGTGCTCGGGCAGCGCATTGCCGGTCCGCGTCAGGGGATTCCTGGATCGCCGTCACCAGATCCTGGCGATGCGCGCTCACCTGCCTGCCCCGGACCATGGCGCCATGGACCCTGCATCGGCCAGGTACATGATCAGGATCAACGGGCATCTAGGCGCCACGCTGCTGTCCGCTTTTCCGGCGATGGCATCGAAACGGCAGGGACCGGAGACAGTCTTGATCGGCATGCTGGATCAGCCGGCGCTATACGGCGTCCTGGCTGACATCGAGGCGCTCGGCCTTGACCTGCTCGAGGTCCGCCAGCTCACACCGGAACGCGGATCACCAGACTTAGGTGGCAGCCGCTCACCCTGATCGTCGCCCTGGTCACCACACCCCTCCAGGATGAGTGCCTGGTGTTGCGGCGGACTGGCCATCAGGGTGCTCGGGGGTGCGGTTAGCCAGCTGCCGCGGTTCGTACGGGCTCCATGCGTGGCGGCGTGGGCCCGACCAGCGGGCGGGAACTGCGTCGAGGCCCGACGCCAGCTTGTACGCGGCTGCCTCGTAGTTGATCCGCCAGCCTCGGAAATGCGGCCAGGCCTCCTCGGCTGTGCGCTCGACGGGGAACCCGACGGACGCGATCCGGTCCCAGCCCTGCAGGAATTCCTCCCAGCTGAGCTGGACCGGGCCATCGGGCCGCGGGTCCTCGTCGACTGGGATCCGGAGCGTGCGGGTTAGCTTCCGCAGGCAGGTGAAGCCCATCTGCACGCACAGCCTGGCTGTGAATGGCGCACTCGCCGGGCAGGCCGCCAGATGGAGAGCGGCGGCGTCGAGTACGGCCAGCTGCGAGATTACCCATGAGCTGTGCGGCTCGGGTGACCGGAAACGCAGCAGCGATGGGTAGCTGGAATGGGACTCGGCAACGTCGGCTGACCAGCGCTCCCAGTCGTCATAGATGACCGTCAGTTGTTCGACGCCGTGCACCATCTGTGCCCTGGCCAGCAGCTCCGGACCCCACGCAGGGCTGCCGGCACGGGGACCAAGCAGCGTGACTACCGTTTCGCGGCGGTTGTAGGCCGCATACAGGGTGGGCAGATAGGCGATCTGCAGGGCGACGATGATCAGTCCGGAGGCAGCCGCGAGGAACTCGGCGACGCTCGGCTCCGTGCCGTTCCTAAAAGCGAATCCGAGGGTGAATAGCGATGAGCCTGCTTCGCGAAGGGCGTTAGCGAAGCTGCCTCCGGGCAGCCACAGCAGCAGGCCAAAGCCAACCAGGAAGCCGGCAAGCCAGATGATCAGCAGCAGGCCGAGCGTCGCGACAGGCTGGCTGGCCAGCAGAGCGTCACGCCGATCCCACCGCCTCACGAACCGACCGCTCGCGGTGTACACCCGGTCTACGAACCGGTCGACGACCTTGATGAACCCGATGCGGCCGCGGGGGATGACCAAAGTTATGGCTACATTCACCCACACGGCGACGACAAGTAGCACCCCGAGAACTGCTGCTGCGATGCGCACGCCCTTGATGCTAAAGCCAGCATGCTCAGCTGCGGCCTCTGACCAGCATGGCGAGTGCCGCCTGCGAGACAGCCAGAGCGCTCAGGGCGAGGAGGAACACCATGCCAGGCTGCACTCCGGCGTTTGCAGTGCCCGGCAGACTGGCACGATTGTGCCGCAGGCTTATCGGCGAAAGGAGACGCTCTAATGGACGGAACCTCACACCCCGTGAGCTTCTCGGTCGACTACCCCGACCGCGAACTCAACCGCGTGACCAGCTTCTTCCGCATCTTCACGGTCATCCCCATCGCGATTGTCCTAGGCGCGGTGGCCGGCGACACCTGGCAGTGGAGCAACGGCCACGGGACCACCGGCGCCGCCGCGGGAGCCGGCGGGCTGCTGTTCTTCGGCCCGCTGCTCATGATCTTGATCCGGCAAAAGTACCCGCGCTGGTGGTTCGACTGGAACCTCGAGCTGCAGCGGTTCAGCAACCGCGTCCTGATCTACCTGGCGCTGATGGACGACAAGTATCCGTCCACCGACGACCACCAGTCTGTCCGGCTCGACTACGCATACCCCGACGTCGTACGCGAGCTGAACCGGTGGCTGCCGCTGGTGAAGTGGCTGCTGGCCATCCCGCACTACATCGTGCTGTTCTTCCTGGACATCGGCGCACTTGTAGCGGTGATCGCGGCGTGGTTTGCGATCCTGCTCACCGGGCGCTATCCGCGCGCCGTGTTCGACTTCGTGGAGGGAGTGGCGCGCTGGCACAACCGCGTGATCGGCTACGCACTGACCCTGGTCACCGACGTGTATCCGCCGTTCCGGCTCTCGCCCTGAGCCAGCACTGCCGCCAGGCTCCGCCTCCGCGCAACAGGCAACGACAAGGACTCACTCATTCGAGCGATGTCAGAGCCGCCTGTGCCCTGCCAACCTAATGTTGTCGGTCGAGTTCGAGCCGCCTCCATCGCAAAGGGAGGGCCGACCCGAGAATCGCTGGCTTGGATGACTACGAGCACGAATGAGGTTCGACCCATGCCCATGATCGATGTCTACGCTCGCTCGGGGACGTTCCCGGACCGGCACAAGCTCGCCGTGGACCTGGCCGCGACGCTGATGGCGATCGAGGGCGTCCCGGACATCCCGCTGTTCCGCCAGAACACGGCGGCGTTCGTTCACGAGCTCGATGACGAATGCCTCAGCAATGTCGATGGCGCCAACAGCTACGTGCGGGTCCAGGTCCTCACCAACGCGGGCGCGCTGAACAGGGACAAGCAGCTCGCTGTCGTCGCACAGCTGACAGGGCTCGTCGCTGCCGCGAGCGGCGATCAGGACCTGGCCGACCGGACCTGGGTGCTGCTGACCGAGGCTCCGGAGGGTGGGTGGGGACTAAAGGGTCACGCTCACACGAACGAGGAACTTGTGCAGGCTGCGCGGGCGCAGATAGCACAGCTCTCAGCCGAGACCGACTCCGCACGCTAGGAGTGTCGTTCGACGACGCGCGTCAGGTCCACACGGGACCTGAGGTCCAGCTTGTCGAAGGCGTGACGTAGGTGGGTGTTCACGGTATGCGGCGAGACAAACAATCTCTCGGCGATTCCCCGGTTGGTGTAGCCCGCGGCAGCGAGACGCGCGACTTGAAGCTCGGCGTCAGTGAGCGACTCCCATCCGAGTTTCGGGCGATCCAGCGACTGGACCCGGCGCCGGATCCCGAGCTCGCGTAGCCGCATCCGGGCTCTGGCGGCGTCGCGTATGGCGCCAGCATCAATGCAGATACGCAGGACGCGATCGAAGGCGTCCACTGCACCGCTGCGGTCACCGCCCGCCAGCCTGGTGCAACCCAGATCCTCTAGCGCCGCCGCGAGGGCCAGCGGTCGCGGGCAGTTCGACAGAATCGCAGCCGCTTCTTCGAGGTCTTGTCTGGACTGATTGAGGAGACCTCGGGTGTGAGCGGCGGCTGCCGCGATGGACGGCACGGATGGATTGAGTTCGTGCCTTCGTGCCGCGAGTTCGGCGACTGACTTCGCGAGTTCTTCATCGTCGGCAGCGAGGGCGATGCGGACCAGGAGCGGATCGTCGGCGGCCTCCATCGGGAAAAGCGGGAAGAGCGACAGCCGCTCGGTCTCGCCGAGCGCGCACAGCCAGCGGTGTGCCTGGCTCGAGTCGCCGGATGCCATCGAATGAACGGCCAGATACCACGCGGCGAGCTTGCGAACGACAGGAGCAGTGGTCGTGAGCATGACCTGAGCGATCTGGGCGACCTCACGTGCCGCACGCTCATCCCCGATGTGGAGCTTGGTGCGGCCGAGCGCCACGACAGACGCCGCGTCCAGGACCCCGACGATCTGATGTGCGTCGGCGAGGTGGAACCGGCCGTCCAGCGCGGCATCTGCCTCGTTGAGTCTGCCGAGGTGGAGCAGGTGCTGGCCTTTCCACGTTTCGAAAACGTGCACTGCCCAATGCTGTAGATCGCGCTGGGCGCAGGCCAGTCCGTCTTCGGCGACGGCCATCGCCTCATCGACCCGGTCGAGGGCTGACAGCAGCCACGAGCGGTAGCTGTGCGTGAGGCGTTCCCTCGGGTCGTCGAAACTGGCCAGCTGCTCGGGGTCGACATCATCGAGCAGCCGGAGGGACAGCTCGAAGCGGCCGAGTTGGTACTCCATCGCCGAGCGGCCAATCTGGTAAAAGTACTGCGCTGCGAGGTCTGTGCTAGCAGATACGCTGAGGCGCACCTCGGGCTCGATCGCTAGACCCTCGTCGAGCCGGCCGGCGACCAGCAGGTTGTGAAAGAGCGAAGCCGACAGCCGTGCCCCCGTGGCGGCGGAGAGACCGGCGAGAGACAGGCCCTGGCGAGCGTTGTCGGCACGGTCGTCGGCCGAGATGGCGAACATCGCCGCGAGGCTCAGTCGGACGTCGGCCTCCTGCTCGGCGGGCAGGCTCTGGCGCAGGGCGTGGTCAGCAAATGCGCGTGCTTCCTCGCTACGGCCCGCGGCGAAAAGAGACACAGTTCGGCGGGCCACCAGCGGACCCCGCAGCGGGTGCCGTGACGGGGCCAAGGACAGAGCGACGCTCGCGATGTCTGCTGAGGCGCTGGGGTCCGTCATGCCGAGCGACTCGGCGGCCTGGGCAAGAGCACGAACAGCGGTGACGTCCCCAGGCTCGGCACTCTCGGCCAGCTGGGCCGCGACCTCCACGGGCAGGGCACCGGCCGCCAGGAGAACGTCAGCCGCCTCACGGTCCAGGGCCCGGCGGACCGCGTCAGGTACCGCGCTGCGAACCGCCTCCCGTGCCAGGTCGTGCTGGAAGGCAAGACGACCGCCGACCTCGATGAGGATCCCGGCGTCGATGACTTCTCGAACAGGATCGACGAGATCAGCGACGGGAAAGCCGGCCATCGCCGCCACCTGGCTGAGCGTGAACTGGCGAGCGAGAGATGCAGCCACGGTAACGATCCGCTCGGCCGCGGGACTGGTGCGCGACAGGCGTCGTCGCATGCTGTCCTCGAGCCGATGCGGCACACGGTTGTCCGCCAGTCTCGCCCGGCCATCTACCAGGGATACCAGGTTCTCCTCCCGCAGGCCGGCGAGGAGATCGACGATAAGGAACGGGTTGCCGTGCACGCCGGCCAGGGTCCGGAGGAGGTCACCCCCCGCCGGGGCGCCCAGTACGTCCGCCGCCACTTCCGCGACCGCCGAAGCAGCCAGCGGCGTCAGGCCGATAGTGACGGCGCCGGCGGCGGTCAACTCGGCCAGCGCCCGGCGGATCTGCGGTTGTCCCTGGTTCGGCCGGATCGCGATTAGCCAGGCGACCGGCAGCGACGCCAGCCACTGCGTCAGCATGCGCAGGGCAAAGCCACACGAGGCGTCCGCCCACTGCACGTCATCGAGGCAGACCAGCAGGGGCTGCCGGAGCGCTGCGCGTTCCATCAGCGTCTGTACATCCTGGATAAGCCAGAACGTCTCCTCGCGGGAGCGGTCGCGCGATCCGAGCGCGGCCACTTCGAGCACTGATTCGGCGCCGCCGAATAGCGCCTCCATGACCACCGCGAGTTCGACCGGGCCATGGCCAGGCTCTGCGGCACCGAACCCAGTTCGGAACGAGAGCGAGCGGGCGGTCGTTCGGGCTGCGGCAAGCAGCCTCGTCTTGCCCAGACCTGCGGCGCCTTCAATGATCGCGACGCCGCCCGTCCCGGCCCGTGCGCGCTCCAGGAGCCCGGTGATCATCTGGAGCTGCTCGTCCCGCCCTCGGATGGGGGAGGAGCTCCCGGTTTCGATCACGGCAGAGCTACCAGCGCCGAATTCTGGCTAGCGGGGATCATATGAGCGCCCCCGTCTTGTCTTCCGAGGAGTTGCGTGCATCGCCGCACAGCCAGCATATTCGTCGCATGAGTCAACCTGCGCGCCCAGATGCGACGGAATCATTTGCAGCCCGTCCGGATTCCGCGTCGACCGGCGACGTCCTCTCGACGATACTGCGCACGGTTCACCTCGCCGGGCACGACGTCACCGAAGTCGCCGCGGACGCACCAGCCAAATACTGCGCGAGCGCGGTTACGAGTGGTTCGACGTTAGCTTCCGCCTGTTGGCTAAGGAGCGACGCGAACCGACTCCCGGCGCTCTGGTCATGATCTCCCGAATCCTGGACCTGATGTATATCCAGCTGCTGCGGCTCTGGGCCACCTCCACCGAGAGCAGCCCCGGCTGGCTGCGTGCGGGCATGGATCGCGATATCGGCGGCCCGCTGGATGCCATCCACGCAAACCCGGCGCGGGCCTGGTCGAACGCCGAGATGGCGCAGTACGCCCATCTGTCCCGGACTACCTTCGCCGAGCGGTTCACCCGCATTCTGGGGCAGCCGCCGATGGCATATCTGACCCAGCTCCGGATGGAACTGGCGCGCGACCTTCTGCTGAACTCCACAGACACGGGCAAGCAGGTCGCTCGACGTACCGGCTACACCTCGGATGCTGCCTTCAACCGGGAATTCACCAGATACCACGGCCGCTCGCCGGGACAGTGGCGGCGCGAGCACTCTGGCGGATGACCGCGATCATCTGGAGCGCTACGTAGCAATCGCACGATCTTGCGATGCCGGGTGCCAGCGGCCGCTTTAGCGTGAATGCGTCGTCGTGAGATCGCTCGCGAGTGACCTCGCGACGGTGAATCGCACGATGGGCCAGGCCAGCAGCCCGATTCTGCTCGTCGGCCACTCCTACGGCGGCACCCTGATCACCAATGCGGGCACTGATGACCGCGTCGCGGGACTGGTCTACATAGCCGCGCTCGCGCCTGACGAAACCGAGACATCGCAAAGCCAGCAGGACCCGTTCCCCGTCACAGACGTATTCAGCTATATCAACGTCGCGGACGGTCGCATCTGGATGCTGCCGGAGGGCACCCAGGCATTCGCCGGTGACCTCTCCGAACAGGAGCAGAAGCTGGTGTGGGCTACCCACATCGCACCGGACGCGGACCTGTTCAACCAGAAGGCTGACGGCACCGCCTGGCGCAGCAAGCCGAGCTGGTACATCGTGGCCAATCATGACCGGACCGTCCAGCCCGAGCTTGAGCGATCCGCGGCCAAGCGCATGGGCGCCCGGACCTACGACGTGGACAGCAGCCACGTCCCGATGCTTTCCCACCCCGATTTCGTCCTCGACGTCATCCGGACGGCTGCAGACTCCATCTGAACCACGGCGGCGTCGTGGCTGGGGTCCGCGGCGGGCAGCGCGTCTGCGATGCCAGAGGTGAGTTCTATGGGAACGGGGACGGCCTAAGCGGCGGCCGCGGCGAGACCGCAGCCGGCATCGCCACGCGATAGGTGCGTCGTCTCCACTCGCCATGCGATGCGCCACGGCGAACCCCCACGGGATGCTGAGCAGGAGAACGAGTACGAGACCGAGGACCAGCGGCGTCGGCGCGACAGCGCCGAGCACCAGGCACGCCACGGCGACGACGGCGCAGGTACGGGCGAGTGGCTTGTAGAGGCCGCGATCACTCTCCCAGGCTTGCAAGCTCGCCGATACCAGCATCGTGGCGCACAGGACAACGGCGGCGCCCGTGCACAGTACCCACGCGGCGGCCGCCGGAGTCCGGCTGCCGTGGGCGTGGTCGATGAGGCTCACCATCGCCGCGCCCATCGCGGCAACGGCGGCAGTGAGCGGCAAGTGGCTGAGCATCCACTGCAGGCTGGCTGTCGTCGTCGGTCTGGGTGGTCGGTGTCCGGCGATCACCTGATCCTGGTGATACGGCCTCACCCGGCGGCGCTCGACCATAGGTGCATGGACCCAGCATGCTCATCGCGGGTCCCGAATCACCAGAACTAAGAATCGAGGCCTCAAATGACCAGCGCGCCAGTGCGTGATCAACTATCAGACCATCTCCTCACACCGCAGAACGCGGCGCTGGTGCTTATCGACTACCAGCCATCCCAGCTGGCCGCGGTCCGCTCGATGGATCGTGACCTGCTCCTCAAGAACGCCGTCTCCACTGTCCGGACGGTCAAGACGTTCGGGATCCCGGTCATCCACTCGACGGTCAACGTTGGCACCGGGCGGGGCAAGCCGACGCTGCCTGAGCTCGCCGACCTGCTGGCCGACGACAAGCCGTTGGACCGGACCACGGTCAATTCCTGGGAAGACATCGAGTTCGTGGAGGCTGTCCACGCGACCGGCCGCCGGAAGCTCATCTTTTGCGCACTGTGGACCGAAGTCTGCATGGCGTTCACCGCGCTCGATGCCCTGCGCGAAGGGTATGACGTCTATCCAGTGATAGACGCGATCGGCGGCACCTCAGCCGAGGCCCACCGCGCGGGGCTTGACCGCGTGATCCAGGCTGGCGGCCAGCCGATCAGCTGGGTTTCGCTCGCCTGCGAGCTTCAGCGCGACTGGGCACGCATCGATACCGTCCCGGCAATCATCGACATAGTGCTCACCGACCGGCTGCTGAAGGAGTAACTCGGTGACCTCCTGTCGGGCGGCTGGCGGAGGGCAATTCACGTTCGAGAGAGAGGCATTGCGATGACCGATTTTCCAATGAGCGCCAAGGTAGCGATCGTGACCGGGGCGGGCGCGGGTTCACTCGGCCGAGCTACGGCGGGCGCCCTCGCCGATCGCGGTCTGACCGTAGTGGTGATCGACCGGGACCAGGACGCGCTGAGCGAGCTCCCGGACGCCATCAGGCGCGAGGCCGGCGACGCGACCGACCCGGCCACGGCGAAGAGCCTTATCGACCGGATCGCGGCAGACGTAGGGCCGCCCGACATACTCGTGAACACCATCGGCACGTTCAAGCTGGGCGACGCGCTCAGCACGACGCCCGAAGACCTGCAGCTCATGCTCAACGTCAACCTCGGCCCCGCACTGTGGCTGAGCCAGGCGGTAGCGCCGCATATGCAACGACAAGGTTCAGGTGCAATCGTGCACGTGTCCGCCCGCCCCGGAACGGAGCCAGCCGGCGGCATGGCGGCATACAGCGTGAGCAAAGCTGCGCTTAGCCACCTAACCCGCGTACTCGACATCGAGCTCCGTCCGCACGGGATCCGGGTGAACGCCGTTGCGCCGCAGCTCCTCGACACACCCGCCAACCGGGCCTCGTTCCCCCCCGAAGCGCTGGAGCATGCGGTCGCGCCCGAGGCTATCGCCCATGTCATCGCATTCCTCGTCAGTGACGCCGCAAGCCCGGTGAGCGGGGCGATCCTGCCGGCGTACGGCGCCTGAACAAGGCGACGCAGCTACGCCAGGCCAGTCAGTAACGCGAATCACCATGATCCGGTGACGACCGTTCACCTGGCTCGCGATGAGCCTGGATGGCATCGCAAGGCGCGCACGGCCCGCAGGCACGTGCCCGAGATTCCAGGGAGATACCGTGACATCACCAGCCACCGCCGACGCCGCAGGTCTGCCCGACTACGCGCCCATTCCGCCTTCGGCGCTCGGCCCTGCTCTGAACGAGCAGGGATACCACGTCGGCCGGGTCGAGCGGAACCTGTACTGGGTCACCGACGGGGTATACAACTCAGCGTTCCTGGTCACTCGGGACGGCGTGGTGCTGTTCGACGCACCCCCCAGCATCGGCAACAACCTGCGGCGCGCCGTGGACGAAATCGCTGCCGCCGAGGGGGTTAGCAACACCGTGACGCATCTCGTCTACTCCCATCACCACGCCGACCACGGCGCGGCTGCGTCGCTGTTCGAGAATGCCGTCCGCATCGGGCATGAGGAGACCCGGCGGCTTCTTGTCCGGGATGATGACCCGGCTCGGCCGGTGCCGGACGTGACGTTCGCTGACACGTACACGCTCGAGGTCGGGGGAGAGCGCGTCGAGCTGGCCTGGCATGGCTCCAACCACACGCCGGACAACATCTACATCCATTTCCCTGGCCACGACACCCTGATGTTCATCGACGTGGTCAACGCCGGGTGGGTGCCCATCTACAACACCAACCTCAGCGACGACGTGCAGGGATACATGCAGGCTCCTGACATCGCGCTGTCGTACCCGTGGACGCACCTGATCTCCGGGCATCTCGGACGGCTCGCGACACGCGAAGACGTGGCCCTGCACCAGCAGTACATCGCTGACATTGAGGCCAGCTCCAGGGAGGCCCTGGCAAGCGTCAACCCGGTGCCGTATTACATGCGGTACGGGCAGAACGTCTGGGCTGGCGTGAAAGGCCACCTCGATGCCGTTACTGAGCGAGCGGCCGCGCCCGTGATCGCCAAGTACACCGGCGTGCTGGCGGCCGCGGACATCGAGGAGTTCACTATTACGACCACGTTCGCCATCATGCAGTCGCTTCGTCTGGACAAGGGCCCGAGCGGGCCGGTCCACCCCTGACCAGAATGGACCTCGGGGCCGGCCGACGCCGGCCCCGAGGTGCGAACTGGCGCGGACCGAGCGAGGAAGGCGAAGTAACGCGAGGAAGGGCGAAGCAACCTTGTCCGGAATCGACGTGACCAGCGCAGGGAGCCGCGGCGCCTGGCTGCGGCGCGCGCGCTCGAAGCTTCGCAAGGCCGACGCGGTGATGGCTCGGCTGATCGACGACAGGCCGGATTTCGACCCCCGCGCGTGGATAGCCCAGCTCCCTCCGATGGATCTGTACGGCGCCTTGCTGTTCCAGGTCACCGGGCAGCAGCTGTCTGTCCCGGCGACCCGGCGGACCTTGGGCCGCATTGAGGAGCTGTTCGCCGGCCATCTCCCCGATCCCGCTGAGCTGCTTAACGTAGACCCTGACAAGCTGCGTGAAGCGGGGCTGTCATGGCGGAAGATCGGCACGCTCCGCGACCTCGCCGAGCGGCTATCGGACGGCCGCCTCGACCAGAAGGTGCTGAGTGCCCTGCCGGACGACGAGCTCATGGCGCAGCTGACCGCTGTACCCGGGATAGGTCCCTGGACAGTGCAAGGGGCGCTCATCATCGCGCTGGGCCGAGAAGACGTCGTGCTGGCCGGTGACCTGGCGCTCCGCAAGGCCATCAGGGTCGCGTATCAGCTCGACCACCTCCCCGACCAGCAGGAGGTGCTGGACATCGCCGACAAGTGGCGGCCCTACCGCAGCCTCGCGACCAGCTACCTGTTCTCCGCCGCGTTCGAGCCGACTGGGCCAGGGCAAGTTACTCCGGCAGAGAGCTAGCGGGTTCGGCTGCTCACCGCCTTAGCGAACGGCGTCCAGGCCGAAGTACTCCGCCAGCCAGGGCCCGGTCACGCTGCCCCGGGCGCGCGCCACGTCCGCTGGCGGGCCGGCCGCGACGATGTGCCCGCCCTCCGGGCCGCCGCCCGGCCCCATGTCGATGAGGTGGTCCGCGGCGGCGAGCAGGTCCAGGTCGTGGTCAATGACGATGATGGTGGCGCCGGCCTCCAGCAGGCGGTCGAACACGCCCACTAGCGTTGCCACGTCGAGCGGGTGGAGGCCGGTCGACGGCTCGTCAAGGACGTACAACGCTCCCCGTTGGCTGCTGCGCAGCCGGGAGGCGATCCGCAGCCGCTGCGACTCGCCGCCTGATAGTGACGGCGTGGGCTCGCCGAGCTTCAGGTAACCGAGGCCAACCTCGCTGACGGGCCGCAGGGCCGCGGCGACGGGCGCCCAGTCGGCGAATCGCCCCAGCGCGTCCTGCACGCTCAGGCCGAGCGCGTCGGCGATGGTCAGGCCGTTGACCTGTACCGCCAGGGTGGCGTCGTTAAAACGCGCGCCGTGGCACGTCGGGCACTGGACGCTGATGTCGGGCAGATACTGGACGTCCAGGTCAATGTGACCGAGCCCCTGGCAGGTTGGGCACTGGCCCGCCCGAGTATTGAACGAGAAGTGGCCGGGTTTCCAGCGTCGTCGCCGGGCGTACGGGGAGTCGGCGTAGACGCGGCGGATCTGGTCGAACGCCCCGCAGTACGTGGCGGGGGTCGACCGGGCATTCTGGCCGATGGGCGAAGCGTCGACCTGCACAACCTGGCGGACGCCGCCGAGATCCAGGCGCCGGACGTGCCCAGGCTGAGCTGACCCGGTCAGCTGGGCCCGCGCGGCCGGAATCAGGCTGTCCAGAACGAGGGCGGTCTTCCCCGCTCCGGACGGCCCGGCCAGCGCAGTGAGCCGGTTCACCGGGAAGGAGGCGGTGACGTCATGCAAGTTGTAGAGGTCGCTGACCTCGACGACGATCTGTCCTGCCGGGTCCGGGCGCGCCGGACGGTCACGTGAGACGGCCGGAGCGCCGGCCAGGAACGGTCCCATGATCGACTGCGGGTCAGCTTCAAGCTGACTGGGGCTGCCCTGGGCGATGATCGTGCCGCCGGTGGCTCCAGCGCCGGGGCCGAGTTCGATTACCCAGTCCGCTGAATGGATTAGTTCCCGCTCGTGCTCGACCACGAGGACAGAGTTCCCATTGGCCGCCAGAGCACTGATCGTCTTGCGCAGTCCCTCGATGTTGCTGGGGTGCAGTCCGACCGAGGGCTCATCCAGCACGTAGAGCATCCCGGTGGTGCTGGCGCGCACCGTAGAGGTGAGTTCGATCCGCTGACGCTCGCCGGTCGACAGCGACGCGCCGGCCCGGTCCAGGGTCAGGTAGCTGAGCCCGACGTCGAGCAGCGGCGCGAGCCTGGAGTCCAGTTCGGCGAGCAACCCGGTCGTCAGCCGGCCGATCTCTGCAGGCAGCCCGGCGGGCAAGCTCGCAGCGAAGCCACGCAGCTCAGCCAGGCTCAGCGCACTGATCTCTGCGATGTTACGGCCACCCAGCTCGGAGGCGAGCGCCTCGGGCCGCAGTCGGGTGCCGTGGCACACAGAGCAGACGCGGGTGACGACGAAACGCTGGACGAGCCGCCGGGTGTGCTCGTTGTCACTGCGCAGCGACCGTTCCACAGCGGCGACGGCGTTGTCGTAGTTCACCGACAACTGCACGCTCCGTCCGTTGCGGCCCGTGAGCGTTACGTCCCGCCGGACAGGCGCGCCATGCAGGACGATGTCGCGCTCGCGGTCGGTCAGGGACTTGTACGGAACGTCAAGCCGGACTCCCAGCTGGCCTGCGGCATACATCGACAGCCGCCTGCCGCCTGAATTCCACGGCAGCACCGCGCCTTCCTCGATTGTCTTGCCCGGATCGGGGACCAGGGTGCTTTCGTCCACTTCCGACCGCACGCCCAGGCCCTGGCACGCCGGGCACGCGCCGTAGGAGTTGAAGGCGAAGGACTCGGCACTCGGGTGCTCGAACCGCGCACCGCAGACCGGGCAGACAATCTCTTCCGTGAGCGTGGCGACCGACGGCCCGACCCGGTGGCCGTTGGGGCACATGTGCGAGCCCAGGCGCGACATCATCAGGCGCAGCACGTTGAGCACCTCGGACATGGTGCCTACCGTGCTGCGTGGGCCTGGTATGGGCGGGCGCTGCCGCAAGGCAAGAGCCGGCGGAAGGTGCTCGATCTGATCCACGTCCGGCCGCTGGGCCTGGGTCAGGCGCCGGCGACTGTAGGTGCTCAGGCTTTCCAGGAATCGCTCCATGCCTTCGGCATACAGCGTGCCGATGGCGAGCGATGTCTTGCCCGAACCGGACACGCCGACCACGGCGACCGTCCGCCACAGCGGAACGTCAATGTCGACATTCTGGAGGTTGTTATGCCGCGCCCCGCGCACGCTGATGACCGTCGGCAGAGTTTCCGGCACGCGGATATTGCTTATCGCCACAACCTGCAACTTAAGACGACGCTCGGTCGGCCCAAGCCGCGGGTACCGAGTGAGCCGCCTATTGCACTCCGAGGGAGCCAGGCGGAGTGCAGCGACCGGGCCGGATGATGCCGTCATCGTCGGCTGGATCGTCGCCTGGTCGGCTATCGGCGCCTGGAAGATGGCCACCCGCGACGCCTGACCAAATGCAAGCCTTAGGTGTCTCGGGCGATCTGGTAGATGACGAAGGTCAGGCCGTCACCGATGGTCTTCACCTGGACGAGGCGCAGAGGCCTCTTGTCGCTGGTCTGACTGAAGAGGCGTTCTCCAGCCCCGAGCAGGACCGGGAAGATCACTAGCCGGAGCTCATCTACCAGGTCGTGCTCGATCAGCGAGTGCACGAGCTGGTAGCTGGCGTAGACAAGGATCTCACCGTCAATCTGCTGCTTCAGCTTCGAAACCTCGCTGACCACGTCGCCCTTGAGTACCGTCGAGTTGGACCACCTTGGATCGGTGAGTGTGGCGGACACGACGTACTTGGGCATGCTGTTCAGCTTGTCTGCCCACTGACCGCTGCGGGATTGCCACCGCGTGGCGAACCACTCGTCGCTGCGCCGCCCCAGCAGCAGTGCCTCGGCGCCCAGCGCCTCCTCGGTCTCGACCCGAGCCCACTGTTCAAGGTCCTTGCCTCCGAACTGGCCGAACCAGCCTCCAAGCCTGAAGCCCTCTGCGCCGTCAGGGTCCTGGACGACCCCGTCGAGTGAGACGTTGGTCGTGATGACGATCTTTCCCATGTCAAGCATCCCTTCGTTGGTGTTGTCACCGTCATGCATACAGACACCGGGCGGCCAGGAAACTGGGCGCCCCCGGACCGCCCAGTTCGGCACTCGGCCGGTGTCTACATGAAGGATGGGAGTACGACCGGGCTTGGAAGGGAGGCGCGAGGTGGACGCGGCCGACGTGATCACGAGAGCACGCGCGGGCGACAGCGACGCGTTCGAGGAACTGACCGCGCCGTACCGGCGAGAGCTCCAGGTGCACTGCTATCGGATGCTCGGCTCCCTCCAGGATGCCGAGGACGCGCTGCAAGAGACGTTGCTGACGGCTTGGCAGGGTCTTGGCGGGTTCGAGGGACGCGCCTCGCTGCGTACCTGGCTGTACCGGATCGCTACGAGCCGGTGCCTGAACGCGCGTCGCTCCGCCGGCCGACGCCAGGCCAAGCAGTGGGACGTGCCCGGCGTCGAGCCGCCGGAGCCGACCCGGCTCGGCGAAGTCGTCTGGCTTCAGCCGTACCCCGACGCCCTCCTTGAGGGCGCCATCGATGTGCCGCCTGGCCCTGAAGCCCGCTATGAGCAGACTGAGTCGATCTCCCTTGCATTCGTTACCGCCCTCCAGGTCCTGCCGCCGCGACAGGTTGCCGTCCTCCTCTTGCGCGACGTCCTCGGATTCCACGCCAGCGAGGTGGCCTCAATGCTCGACTCGAGCATCGAGTCGGTCAACAGCGCCCTCAAGCGGGCGCGCGCAAACCTGGAACAGAAGCTTCCTCCGGCGGCCGACCGGCAACCGGCTCCTGCAGCGGACTCATCTTCGGAAGATGCGATAGTCGCCAAGTTCGTCGAGGCGTACGAGTCTGCCGATCTCGACGCGCTGGTGGCACTCTTGACCGACGACGTTTTCACTTCGATGCCGCCGATGTCATTCGAGTACGAGGGCCGGGAGGCGGTCGCCCGTTTCTTCGGCAGCATCTTCGGCTCTGGCCGGAGGTTCGACCTCGTGCGAACGCGCGCTAACGGACAGCCCGCGGTCGGAGCCTACGTACGCGCCGCAACGGGTACGAGTCACGGGGTCGGCATCTTCGTCCTTACTCTCGCTGGCGATGGGATCTGCGCCATGACTCGCTTCGAGAACACGATGCTTCCTTGGTTTGGGCTGCCACGATCGCTCCCCAGCAGGTAGAGCCGAAAGCTGAGTCCGCCCGCCATACCGCCGCGCCGAGCTGAACGACGTCCTCAGCCGAGATCGACGCTCGGATATAGCGGGAAGCCGGCCAGCAGGTCGCCGGCCTCCTGCTGGATGCGGCTGCTGAGGCCTGGATCAAGCTGGTAGGAAGCCTTCGAGGGCGCTCCCGCGGCGGTGGTACCGGGGCGGACCTGGCCGAGGGCAGCATGAATCAGCTCGGCAATCTGGTCCATCTCACCAACGCCAAGGCCGCGCGTGGTCAGCGCGGGTGTGCCGAGACGGATGCCAGAGGTGTACCAGGCGCCGTTAGGGTCCTGCGGGATTGCGTTGCGGTTGGTCACGATGCCGCAGTCCAGGAGCGCGCTCTCCGCCTGCCGGCCGGTGAGCCCGTAGCCGGTCACGTCAACCAGGATCAGGTGGTTGTCCGTGCCACCGCTGACTAGCCGCGCGCCCCGGCGCAGCAGGCCGTCCGCCAGCGCGCGGGCGTTATCGACGACCTGCTGTGCGTACTCGCGAAACGCGGGCTGCCGCGCCTCCGCGAGCGCGACAGCTTTCGCCGCGATCACGTGCGCCAGCGGGCCGCCGAGTACCATCGGGCAGCCATGGTCGACGGCGTCGGCGTATTCCTCCTGACACAGCACCATCCCGCCGCGCGGACCGCGCAGCGTCTTATGGGTTGTCGTGGTGACGATATGAGCGTGCGGAACGGGGTCAAAGTCGCCGGTCAGCACCTTGCCAGCGACGAGGCCGGCGAAGTGCGCCATGTCAACCATTAGAGTCGCGCCGACCTCGTCGGCGATCTCGCGCATGATGGCGAAGTTGATCCGGCGCGGATAGGCGGAGTAGCCGCCGACGAGCACGAGCGGCTTGAACTCCTGCGCGATCTTGCGCAGCGCCGAGTAGTCCAGCAGCCCGGTCACCGGGTCGGTGCCGTACGTGCGCTGGTAGAACATCTTGCCCGAGATGTTCGGCCGGAACCCGTGCGTCAGGTGGCCACCCGCCTCCAGCGCCATCCCGAGCATCCGCTGGTTGCCGAGCTGCTGGCGCAGCTGTTCCCAGTCTTGGTCGGTCAGGTCGTTGACCTGGCGGGCCGCAGCCTGCTTGAGCGCCGGCGCCTCGACCCGGTGAGCGAGGATGGCCCAGTACGCCACCAGGTTGGCGTCGATCCCAGAGTGCGGCTGAACGTAGGCATGCTGCGCGCCGAATAGCTCGCGCGCGTGCATGGCGGCGAGCTCTTCAACCCTGTCGACCTGCGCGCAGCCCGCGTAGAAGCGGTGGCCGATAGTGCCCTCGGCGTACTTGTCGCTCAGCCAGTTGCCCATGGCCAGCAGGACCGCCATGGATGCGTAGTTCTCGCTGGCGATCAGCTTCAGCGAGCCTCGCTGGGCAGCCAGCTCGGCGCTGATCGCGGCGGCGACATCGGGCTCGACGGCTCCGATCACGCTGAGCGCGCTGCGAACTGCAGTCGACTCTGGGCTCGGCATACAACCTCCAGCAAATACCTCGGCGCGCCAGTCACGGACCCGTGCGCAGCCTACCTTCTCACCACGTGCAGGCACCCGCCGGCGATATGTCGTTGACGGTGTCATACCTGCTGCAGCACGCTAGCCGCTGTGCCCGTGACGCCAGAGCCCGCGATGCCAGAGCCCGCGATGCCAGAGCCACTGACGCCAGCGCACGTGCTGCGCAACCGGGCGGCGTGGGACCAGTGGGCAAGCAGCTACGCTGCGGCTGGCCTCCGGAGCTGGTCGGCAGCCGAGCCCAGCTGGGGTATCTGGCAGATACCCGAAGCGCAGGCGCGGCTCCTGCCAGCGAACCTCTCCGGCCGGGACACCGTCGAGCTCGGCTGCGGCACGGGTTACGTATCGGCATGGCTGGCCCGCCGTGGCGCCAGGCCCGTCGCGCTGGACAACTCCGCGACCCAGCTGGCGACCGCGCGTCGCCTCCAGGACCAGTTCGGCCTTCGCTTCCCCCTGATCCACGCCAGCGCTGAGCAGGTGCCGCTGGCTGGCGCCTCCTTCGACCTCGCGATCTCCGAGTACGGCGCGAGCATCTGGTGCGACCCTTACGCCTGGATCCCGGAGGCCGTCCGGTTGCTTCGGCCTGGCGGCCAGGTGATCTTCCTGGTGAACTCGGTCCTGCTAATGCTCACCGTCCCCGAGCAGGACGGCGTGCCCGCTACCGAGCACCTGCTGCGGCCCTATTTCGGCATGCACCGTTTCGAGTGGCCAGAGGACGACTCGGTCGAATTCCACCTCGGCCACGGCGACATGATCCGGCTGCTGCGCCGGTGCGGCCTGGAGATCGAGGATCTCGTCGAGCTCCAGCCACCGCCAGGTGCGGAGCCTTCGCATCCCCTCGCCACGCTGGATTGGGCCCGGAAATGGCCATGTGAGGAGGTCTGGATCGCGCGGAAGCCCTAGCTCCGCGCCTACGGCCGCCGGGCGCGCAGGAACAGCGAAACCCCCGGCAGCGACTTCACCGGCAGGTACCGCTCGGCCATGATGATCCCCGTCAGGGCCGCGTTGACCAGCGGCGGCACCTCGTCCAGATCGCTTCCGGTCGACTTCTTCCGCCGGACGGCCACGACGGGCCGCAGCAGGACGTTCCAGCTCCAGACCGCTTCGACGGCGAGCCCGGCCTTACCGACCACGTTGACTAGTTCCTGCCGGGTGTATCGGCGCACGTGACCGACCTCGTCGTCGTGTGCCGACCACAGGGCCATGTCGCATGGCACCGCGATGAGGGCCGTGCCGCCCGGCTTCAGGACCCTGGCGATCTCGGCCGTTGCGAGGTAGTCCTCGTCGATGTGCTCCAGGATGTCGAACGCGGTCACGAGCTCGCACGTCCCGGACTTCAGCGGCAGGTCCCTGGCGTCGGCCCGGATGGCGCTGATGCCCCGCGCCTTGGCGATGTCCGCCACGGAGTCGGAGTACTCCAGCGCCAGCGCACGCCAGCCGTGCGCCTGCAGAACCCTTGTGTTGCCGCCGCCGGCCGCGCCGATGTCTAGCGCCTGGCCTGCGGATGGCAGCTTGCGGAGCTCGCGCGCGAGGATGGCTCGGCGCTCCTTGTACCACCAGTGGCGGTCCTCAAGAGAGGTGAGGAGCTGGAGCTCAGCAGGTTTCATGGCCTCTTTCTTACCGCACGGGTGGCAGTTATGTAGCCGCGGGCCGATTTCGCTCGGCGCCGGCGAAACGGGACCGGCCAGCCGTCCGGAAGAATGCCGCCATGGACTCGACCCTGCCCGCCTTCCGGACCGAGCCCGCCGCTGGCCGCGTCTATGCCACCCGCCGTATTGTCCGCAGCACCGATGTGACGCAATCAGGGCGGCTGAGGCTCGATGCCCTGGCCCGCTATCTCCAGACTGCCGCCGAGGAGGACGTGGCCGCTGCTGGCCTGGCCGAGCCCGTTGTCTGGCTCGTTCGCCGGTGCGAGCTGCAGATCGCCGCGCTGCCGGCGATGGGCGAGCGCGTCTTGCTGCGGACGTTCTGCTCCGGGACTGGCCCGCGGTGGGCCGAGCGCACGACCACGCTGGCGAGCCCGGACGGCCACCCGCTCGTGCAGGCCACGGCCGTCTGGGCGGCAGTCAGCCAGGCCGACGGCCGGCCGGTACCGCTCTCCGCCGGCTTCACCGCGACCTACGGGCCATCGGCAGCCGGGCGCGTGGTTTCCGTCCGTCTCTCGCATCCGCGGCCCGACGCTGCCGTCATTGCTGGGAACGGAGCCGCTGGCAGTGCTCCGCCGCGGGACTGGCCGCTGCGCGTCGCCGACTTCGACACCGCCGGGCACGTGAACAACGCGGTGCACTGGGCGGTCGTCGAGGACGAACTGGCTACAGCCGCCTGGCTGCCATCCGCAGCCGAAGTCGAGTACCAGCGGGCGATCTTGCCCGGCTGCCTGCCGCGGCTGGTAACCGATCGCCGAGTGAACCGGACCAGCCTGTGGCTGCTGGCGGGCGAGCGCGTGCTCGCCTCGGCGTTGCTGATCAGATAGCGCGGTCAGGTCCAGGGCCGTGCCGCGCGGGCCGACCAGTACGCGGCGGCGGGCTCGGCGAGCCCGAGGTCGGCCGCGATATCGGGCGAAGGGTCGAGCCGCAGTGCCGCGAGGTTGGCGTGCAGCTGCGCCACGGACACCGCGCCGGACAGTACGACGGTTGCCCATGGCTGCGCCAATGCGGCTGCTATGGCGAGGGCATCTGGCGTCGTGCCCGCACCGGCCGCCGCGCGGCCGAGCGGTGACCGGTCGTCCGCCGCGTCGCCGCCTGGTGCAAGTCTGCCGTTCGCGACGGATTCCTTGACGAGCATGGCCCAGCCGGCGTGTGCGGCCTCGGCGGCGGCGGGCGCCACCGATGTCTCCAGCAGGTTCCACGTCACCTGCGCGGCGCCGAACAGTGGCTCGCCTCCGACTGTGACCCTAAGCGCCAGGCGCAGTGCGTGCGCCTGCCGGGGGCCGCTCGTTGACAGCCCGAGCAGTACGCCGTGATCGCGCAGACCGGCCATGGCGGTAAGCAGCGCCCTGTCGGCGAACAGCGGCGAGTCCTCGGTGAGCGAGTGCACCTGATAGAGCGCGAGCCGGCTGCCCAGCAGCGCGCGCGTTTGCGCGAGCTGCGCGGTGAACATCCCCAGGGAGTGCTCCTTAACCTCGTTCACTTCGGCGTCCAGGCGCCAGTCGGCAACATAGCGGTAGCCCCATTTCGACCCGGCCACCGCGTCGTGGTGGCGCCGTTCGTCGAGCCAGCCCGCCAGGAATTCCTCCGCCCGCCCGTAAGATCGGGCGGCGTCGAAGTACCGGATCCCGGCCTTGTACGCGGCGTCAAGGACCGCGAAGCTGCGCGCCCGCAGGCCGTCAACGCTTCGGTCGGGCAGGTCGTGATCCCGGTTGCCTGTGATGTACGCCGGCCGCCCGAGAGCGGCCAGCCCGATCCCGACCCGCGAAACCGGCGGTCCTGTCGCGCCCAGCCGGGTGACCGGCATGGCCGACGTGGTGGCGTCAGAAGTCATCCCGGACACGCTACGCCGTGCCAGATGAGTCGCACCGATTAGCGGCCGGGCAGCTCAGCCGGCAGCGAGCGCAACGCCGCGTCCAGGTTGCGGCGCAGCGCGGTCAGGCTGATCCCGGCCATCGCCGCCGCCTGCTGCTCTGTCAGGTCCAGGTAATAGGTGAGCACGAGCGCCTCCCGGGCGCTGGCCGGCAAGCCGCGTAGCGCCGTCACGACAGGCAGGCTGGCGAAATCCGACGCGTCAGGATGGATCCCGCGGGAATGCCGGCCTAGCGCCGGGCGCTGGCGGACCGCCCGCCTTGAGCGCAGGACGATCTCGCGCTGCAGCCGGCTCAGCGCCTCCCCACCATCGGCGCCGAGCCCGGCCGCCTGCAGCACCGCACCGCATGACGTTGCGGCGACGGTCTCGGCAAGCTGAGCGTCGCCTGTCAGCAATGCCGCGAGTCGGACCAGGAGCCGGTAGCAGGTCTGCGACAGCGGGCCGCTGGCAGCCGGGTCAGGCTGACTGTCCGTGCCGCCGACGTCGTCCAAGCAAACTCCAAGATGCACGCCTCGTTGACGACTGTAGGAAGAGACAGGAACGTATGTCAAGCAAATGTAACCTACGTTGCGCAGAAGTAGGCACGATGTGACAACATGAAGGCATGGCCAGCGAGGACTGGAGTCGGCTTGCCGACTATGTCGTGGCCCGCCGGGTCGAGCTCGGGATGCGGGATCGGCGCGCGCTTGCCGCTGCGACCGGGGTGACCGACAGGACGCTGGGCAAGCTGGAGAACGGTCGCCGCGTTTCGGCGAGCACGCTTGGCGTGATCGAGAATCATCTCGGCTGGACGCCGGGCTCCTGCAGGCGGATCCTGGCGGATGGCGAGCCGTCGGTGGTCGGCGCTGCCAATGACGGTCGTGATCTCAAAGACCCGACCTTGCGCCATCTGGCCAGCACGCCCGGCCTGCCGCCAGATGTTGTTCGCGGCCTGATGGCGCTGGCTAGGAACTGGCGCGAGGGCGCCGACGACGCACCGGACGACGTCCAGCGGCGCGCCTGACCGCCATCAGCAGGCGCCGGATCGCACTGCGGTGGCCACTACCGCGGTATAGCCCATGGTGAAGCCCCCCGCCACACAGTCGATGGCGGCTCCGATACCCGCCAGCATCTCCTGCTGCTTGGTCTCCGGGTACTGGCTGAAGCCGCGGAACGTAGGAAGGACCTCCAGCCACTCATCGCGTGTGTAGGGCCGGTCCCAGTCGAATCGCACTGGGCTAGGAACGGAGCTGACCACGATCGGCCGGAGTGCGCAAGGGATGCAAGGCCATCAGAGGCAGACGCGAATGCCGAGCAGCACCAGGCAGCCGCCGGATCCGCTTGAAGACGAGGGGCTGGCGGCCGGCGTCGGCGACTGGCCGGGAGGCGCCGGCGCACTCGGCGGGGTAGCCGATGGCTGGGTGACCGGCTGCCCAGCGGTCGCTCCGGGCGACGCCTACCGCTGGCCGGACGGCTGGACCCCGGTAGCCGGACGCGACCTGCCCCCCGACCTCGGTTGCGTCGACGCGGCTGCTGGCCCTTGCGCTGGCGTCCCGGGCCTGGCGGACTGCCCGGCGGCAGCTGGCTGCTTACCTGCGCTGATCGGGGCATGGGGCGGCAGCGTCGTGATCACCACAACGCCGGCGACGACGGCCGCGCCCGAGATGGCCGCGGCTGTGGCCGCGATGGCGTGAGCCCGCACCGCGTCGCGCAACGTGCGCAGCGCCGCAGCGGTGGCCGCAAGCGGCACCAGTATCGGCGCTCGCAGCGGCCAGGCGCGCCAGCCTGCCTGCCGCGATGCGCGCAACGCGACGCGGACCGCGGCGCGCTGACGCTCAGGTGACAGCGCCTGCGATACGAACACGTCCAGGTCACCGTTGGGACGACGGCGGACCACTGCCCTGAGGCCGCGGGGAAGGTGCTGCTGCCGAAGGCGTATCACGCCGACGTCTCGCTGATTTCATGGATGTCATCAGGCCCTGCCATCCCCCAGATCGCCGTCCACCATTCTCGTGGATCGCCGTCACCGCTGACGACGGCGATGACCTCCGCGCCGGCCACGTCCAGGCGCACCGGCACGTCCCGCAGGCGTGGGTCGCTTGCGGCCGCGACCAGGCTTGGTGGCATCGGCGCTGATGGCACCGGCGGATGCCCTGCGCCAGCGGCCGCCGCGATGGTCTCGATCTGTTCCAGGCGCATCCGCAGGTCGGCTCCGTCAGAGCGGGCCCTGGCGATCTCTGCCTCAAGCTGCCGGAGGCGACGCCATCTGCGCCACATGGGCGCTCACCTTCCTGTAGGAACGGAGGTTAAACGTTAACCTGCAACGGCACCCGTCCGTTGGGCACTAGCGGCATGGATCGCAGCCGGACGCCGCATGCCCGGAAGATCGCGTTGGCAATTGCCGGCGCGACCGCGATGATCGGGGCTTCGCCCCCGCCGGCGGGCGGCTGGTCGGGCTGGTCGAGCAGCAGGACCCGGATGTCGGCGGGTACGTCGGCGAGCCGCGGCACGCGGTAGTCGCTCATCGAGGCGTTCAGGATGTGGCCGCCCGCGAAGTCGATCTGCTCGAACATCGCGGGCCCGAGGCCCATCACGACGGCGCCCTCGACCTGATTTGTCAGGCCATCCGGATGGACGATCGCACCGCAGTCGATTGCAGTGACAAGGCTGCGGATAGTCACGGTCCCGTCGGCGGCGACGTGCACGCGCGCGGCCGTGGCGACTCGGCCGGCCTTCTCGAACCCGATCGCGATGCCGATCCCAGTCTGGCCTGGCTCTGACCCGTCGCTGCCTGGGTGACCGTCGGGCCAGCCGATCTCGGCGGCCGCGGCGTCAAGCACGGCAGCCAGGCGCTTGTCGTCGAGGTGCCGGTGCCGGAAGACGACAGGGTCGACGCCGAGTGCGCCGGCCAGCTCGTCCATGTGCGACTCGCGGGCGAAGTTGTTGGCCGTGGCGGCCAGCGCCCGGTAGGAGCCCTGCGCCAGCGGCGATGCCGCAGGCTGGTAGCGCAGCGCCTGGTGCGGCACCCGGTACGGGGTCGTCAGGCCCGCCGCGCCGGAGTTGATGTTGGTGAACGACCAGGCCAGCAGGTCACCCGCCGCGTTGGCGCTGCTTGCCACGTCGATGACGGCGGCAGGCCGCAGATACCCGGATCTGAACTCGTCCGCGCGGCTCCACTGCACCTTCACCGGCCGTCCGGCGGCCCTGGCCAGGCGCGCCGCCTCCAGTGCGACGACCGAGCCATGCTTGCCACCGAAGCCGCCGCCGAAGTCCGGCACGATGACGTGGACGTTCGCCTCATTGATGCCGAGCTCAGCGGCTAGCTCCTGACGAGCACGGAACGGGGTCGACGTGGCCGTCCACACCGTCAGCTGGCCGCCGTCCCAGCGGGCCAGAGCGGAGCGCGGTTCGAGCGGTACGTGTGCGACGTACGCGGCTTGATAGGTCGCGGCGATCCGTACGGCACCGTCGCGAAGGAACTTGTCCGGGTCCCCGGTCTCGGACACGACTGCCGCGCCTCGGCCTTCGCCGTGAACAAGATGCTGCCGAAGATAGCTGGCGAGGTCAGCCGGCCCTGGCGACGCCCGGTCCGGCACATCCCAGTCCACGTCGATAGCCGCGATCGCGGCGCTGGCCGTCAGCTCGTCAGGCGCCACGACGCCGGTCACCGACTCGTCACTGACGACTGTGACGCCAGCCAGCGCCGCCGCGCCTGCGGTGTCCGCCCGCCGGAGCTTGACGCCGGTCGCCGGTGCGTGCAGCACTCGACCGTGCAGCATGCCGTCTAGGCGCAGGTCGGAGGGGAACAGCTTGCGACCCGTGACGGCGATGGTGGCGCCAGCTGCGCGAGCCGGCCTGCCGGCGCTGTACCGCCAGGCGGTGGCGGGCGTCACCGGCGCATCCGCGGGGACGTGCTCCACCCGGCGCTGCCCGGCCACCAGGTCGCCGTAGCTCGCGCTCGGCGCGCCGTCCGGGCCCGCGATCATCCCGTCGCTGGCTGTCAGGTCGCCTGGCGGCAGTCCGAACCGCTTGGCTGCCGCCTCGGTCACTAGCCGGAAGGCGGCCGCTGCGGCGGTCCGCAGCGGCGGCGCCGCGTGCGGCATGCCCCTGCTGCCGAAGGTACCGAGGTCGAACGGCGACACGTCGGTGTCGGCCATCGCCAGGCGCACCCGGCTGGGCGGGACAGCCAGCTCCTCGGCCACCAGGAGCGCGAGTGCGGTCCGGGTACCCTGGCCGGCTTCGACCTTGCCGGTAAACGCGGTGATGGAACCGTCGGCACCGACGTGCACCCACGCGTCGTCAGGCCCGTTGAAGCTGCGCTCGACGTCGTCCGCAACGACGGTCAGCAGGCCTTCCGGCATCGCGCGGGCAAATGACTGCGGCCGCGCGCGTGCCAGGTCCCACGGTTCGCCGGGGGCGAGGCTTGCCGGAGCTGGCGCATCGGCCGGGACCGGCTCGAGCAGTTCCGGATCCTCCATCAGCTCGGCAGCCCGGTGGATGGCCCGCCGGATCCTGGGATACGCGCAGCACCGGCACACGTGCCCGTCGAGCTCGGCATCGATCCTGGCGTCATCCGGATGCGGCGTCCGCGCCAGCAGTGCGGCCGTGCCCGTTAGCCAGCCCGGCGTGCAGTACCCGCATTGCAAGGCGCCGACCTCCAGCCACGCCTGCTGGACTGGGTGCAGGATGCCGTCCTCAGCGAGCCCTTCGACCGTAGTGATCCGCTGGCCGGCGAGGCTAGCGGCGTCGACCTGGCAAGCCTGAACTGGCCTGCTGCCGATCAGCACCGTGCACGCGCCGCAGGCGCCCTCGCCGCAGCCAAGCTTCGGTCCGGTCACGCCGAGGTCTCGCAGCCAGTCGAGCAGGGTCTGTCCAGGTCGCGCCGTCAGCTCCTGCGGGGCACCGTTGACGATGATCGGAACTGTCACGTGACCGACCTTAGCCCGGCTCCAGTCGGTGGCAAATGCTCATCTAGGGCGCGGATCTGCAAGTAGGTTGAGCGCCAGGGAGGCCTTCATGACCGAACTCCTGGTGCTGTCGGCTAGCGACGTGCATGCCGCGCTCAGCTTCGCAGACTGCGCCGACGCGATGCGCGAGGCGCTGGTCGCGCTGGCGACCGGGCGGGCGCAGATGCCGCTGCGCACGGTGACCAGGCCGGGTGGTGCAGCCGGCCTGGTGGCGCTGATGCCGTCGTACCAGTCTGGCGGGCCCGGCGAGCCGCTGGCCAGCGGCACGTACGGGCTGAAGGCGATCTGCATCACGCCGTCCAATCCAGCCGTCGGCCTCGATACGCACCAGGGCGTTGTGCTGCTGTCCAGCGGCGGCACCGGCGAGCCCATCGCGCTGCTGAACGCGTCAGCGGTCACCGAGATACGGACCGCGGCCGTCTCGGTAGTCGCCACCGATGTGCTGGCACGGGCGGACGCCGACGAACTGGCCGTCATCGGCACCGGGGTGCAGGCTAGGGCGCACATACTCGCCCTCGACGGCGCGCGTTCGCTCACGGCGATTCGGGTGGCCGGCCGCGACCCGGCCCGGACCGCGGACTTTGTGGCAGGCCTGACCGGTCAGACGAGGGCGCCACTGCGGGCCTGCGTCAGCGTGCGCGACGCTGTCGAGCGTGCCGGGATCGTGGTCACGGCGACGAGCTCCGCCGAGCCGGTCATTGACCGGAACTGGCTAGCGCCCGGCACGCACATCAATGCGGTCGGTGCCTGCCTGCCAAACATGCGCGAGCTTGACACGCCTACCGTCGCCACGGCTGTGCTCTTCGCCGATCGGCGGGACTCCCTGCTGACGGAGTCGGGGGACTATCTGCTGGCCGTTGCCGACGGCTTCGCTGGGCCAGATCAGATCCGGGCCGAGCTCGGCGAGCTGCTCGCGGGCACAGGGGACGGCCGGATGGGCCCCGATGAGATCACAGTCTTCGAGTCGCTTGGCCTCGCCGTCGAGGACCTCGCCGCGGCGGCGCGCGCGTACGCCGTGGCGACCCGGACACGCGGGACTGCCGGCCAGATCGGCACCTGGGTGAATTTCTGACGGAACCAGGAGCGTGCCCGCTGCGTCGCAGGGACAACACACACCGTCCCCGCGGAGCAGGAGCCTCGTCATGGCCAACAGCATCAAACCCGGGTACCGCGCCGCCGCCGCAGGTGTCGCATCGGCAGCGCTCCTCATTGGCGCCTTCAGCCTCGGTGCCGGCCACAGCGGCGGCTCGTCTGCGCAGGCGGCCACCATCACTCCCGTGCGGTCGAGTTCGGCGCGCATCACGGTCACCGGAGTCGGCACAGTCACAGGGACGCCCAACCAGCTCGTGCTGTCCATGGGCGTCCAGGTCAACGGCAGCACCGTGAGTTCCGCGCTGGACCAGGCCAATCAGGCGGTCACCAGCGTCACCGCCGCCCTGCGCCAGCGCGGCGTGGCCGGCGCGGACATCCAGACATCGGGCCTGGCGATCTGGCCCAACTATCAGGGCAGTTCGCAGCTACCGGCCGGCTACGGCGTCAGCGAGTCACTGACCGCCACCCTCGACAAGCTCAGCGTGGCGGGCAGCCAGATCCAGGCTGCCGTGCACGCCGGCGGGAACGCCGTGACCGTCGATGGCGTCTCCCTCAACCTCACCGACAGCGGGTCGCTGCTCGCGACGGCCCGCGCGAATGCGGTCAAGGACGCCAGGACGAAGGCCGCCCAGTTCGCCCGTGCACTCGGCGAGAAGCTAGGCCCGGTTGTCAGCATCACGCCCGTCGAGCAGTCGACGCCCATTCTGTACGCCCCCAATGCCAGCGCGGCCAAGTCGGCTGCCGTGCCCATTTCGCCCGGCACCCAGCAGGTCAGCGTCACAATCACCGTGGTCTACGCTGCCTAAACCGCCGAGTCCCCCGACTGCCGGCTATGCTCCCGGCATGCGCGCAGGGCTATCAGCAGCAGGCTGGTGGCGCCGCCTCTAGGCGGTGCCAGGTTCGCGCGTTCAGCAGACCCCACATAGGCGACCGCCCGGCATGGCGGCCGCCTTTGTTGTACGGTCGCCAGGCCGCCGGGCATGACATCTCGCGAGGCCGATATGGATCAGATCAGCTACGACACCGCTGGCGGCGTGCGTGTGCTCCGCACGGCCGAGGCGTTCGACGCGGCCGAGCTCGATGAGATCACCAGGCAGGTGCAGGCGCGGCCTGGCGGAGTGCTGAGCTCCGGCATGGAGTACCCGGGCCGCTACAGCCGGTGGCATCTGGCCTACATCGACCCGCCGGTCCAGATCGTTGCCCGCGGCCGGCTGATCAGTGCAGCCGCGCTGAACGGGCGGGGCGAGGTCCTCATGCCGGTGATCGCGGCTGCTCTATATCGGGCCGCGAACCTTGACGGCGCGAACGCGGACCCGCGCTACGTCGAGGTCCTGATCCCGGAGAGCCACGAGATCTTCACCGAGGAGCAGCGCAGTCGCCGTCCGACTGTCTTTTCTGCGCTCCGCGAGATCATCGCCTCGTTCCGGGCGGAGCCGGGGGGGTCCGGCGAGGCGCCGGACGAGCACCTCGGGCTGTACGGGGCGTTCGGGTACGACCTGGCGTTCCAGTTCGAGCCCGTGCGCCAGCAGCACCGCCGGGACGGCACAGATCGCGACCTCGTACTGCACCTGCCCGACCTCATCTATGCCGTCGACCGGAAGCGGGAGACTGCGACCCGGTTCTGTTACGACTTCCTGACCGAGGCCGGCAGCACCGTCGGCGTCGCGCGGGACGCCGGCAGACCGGCGAGCGACCCCGTTCCCGCCAGAGGCAGCCTGCCACCCGACCCGCAGCCTGGCAGCTACGCCCGCGTGGTGGAACTGGCCAGGGAAAAGTTCGCCCGCGGCGACCTGTTCGAGGTGGTGCCGAGCCACCGGTTCTACGCGCCGTGCACGTCACCCGCGGCCTTCTTCGAGCGGCTGCGCGAGCGGAATCCGGCACCCTACGAGTTCTTCCTCAACCTCGGCCAGGGCGAGTACCTCGTCGGCGCGTCGCCAGAGATGTACGTGCGAGTGACCGGCGACCGGGTCGAGACCTGCCCGATCGCGGGCACGATCGCGCGCGGCGAGGGCGCGATGGCGGACGCGGAGGCCATACGGACGCTGCTGACCTCGCCCAAGGAGGAGTCGGAACTGACGATGTGCACCGACGTGGACCGCAACGACAAGTCGCGGATCTGCGTGCCAGGCAGCATCAAGGTCATCGGGCGACGGCAGATCGAGATCTACAGCCGGCTCATCCACACCGTCGACCACGTCGAGGGCATGCTGCGGCCCGGCTTCGACGCGCTCGACGCGTTCCTCACGCACATGTGGGCGGTGACCGTGACAGGCGCGCCGAAGAACTGGGCCATGCAGTTCATCGAGGATAACGAGGACGCGCCACGCCGCTGGTACGGCGGCGCCGTCGGCATGATCGGCTTTGACGGCGGCATGAACACCGGCCTGACCCTGCGCACCGCGCACATCACCGGCGGCGTCGCCGCCGTCCGGGTCGGCGCGACGCTCCTGTACGACTCCGATCCCGCCGACGAGGAGCGCGAGACCGTGCTCAAGGCGCGGGCGCTGCTGGAGACCCTCGCGGAGGCGGGCAGCGACAGCCTTTCAGGCCAGGAACGGGGTAGCGTCTCCAGCACCGCCGTAGCGCCCGCGCTGCCTGGCGACGGCATGCGGATCCTGCTCGTCGACCACCAGGACTCCTTCGTGCACACCCTGGCTGGTTACTTCCGGGAGCAGGGCGCGGACGTCACCACCATGCGGGCTGGCTTTGATGCCGGACTGCTGGACGAGTTCGGCCCCGATCTGGTCGTGCTGTCGCCAGGGCCTGGCCGCCCGGCCGACTTCGACTGCGACAAGCTGCTCAGCGCGCTCGACGAGCGAGGGCTGCCAGTATTCGGCGTGTGCCTGGGCCTGCAGGCCATGGTCGAGCACGCGGGCGGCTCGCTGGGCTTGCTCGCGACGCCCGTGCACGGCAAGCCAGGCCGAGTGCGCGTGCTCGGCGGGGACCTGCTCGCCGGGCTGCCGGCCGAGTTCACCGCAGCTCGTTATCACTCGCTGCATGCACGGCCTGAGCAGGTGACAGGCGGATTCGAGGTCACCGCCGTCACGGCCGACGGGGTGGTGATGGCGATCGAGGATGCCGACCGCGCGCGGTGGGCCGTCCAGTTCCACCCCGAGTCGATCCTGACCACTGATGGTGGTGCCGGGCACCAGATCATCGCGAACGTGCTGCGGCTGTGCCGCCCGCTGCGCGAGCGCGCGCGCTAAGCGAGAGCATGTGGCATTGTTTGGCCATGCCCGACATTACGTTTCCGGTCGGTGACGGCGCCTGGCCCGGCTATCTGTCCGTGCCGTCGGCCTCGCCTGGCCCGTGGCCAGCCGTAGTCGTCATTCACGAGATCTTGGGCCTCAACGACGACATCCGCGCCAAGGCGGATGAGTTCGCCGCGCGGGGCTACCTTGCCCTCGCGCCCGACCTGTTCGATGGCAGGCTCTGGATCCGCTGCATCCGCAGTGCCTTCAGCCAGCTCCGGGCTGGCCGCGGCCCGGCGTTCGCTGCGCTGGATGCGGCCCGCGCGTACCTCGTGGCCCGACCCGATTGCACCGGCAAGGCGGGAGTAATCGGGTTTTGTCTTGGCGGCGGCTTCGCGCTGCTCTGCGCGCCCCGCCCCGGCTTTGACGTCGCCGCGGTGAACTATGGCGAGGTGCCGAAGGACGCCGAGAGCGTCCTCGCTGGGGCGTGCCCTGTCGTCGGGAGCTATGGCGGTCGTGACCTGATGGGGACGAAGCATCCCGAGCGGCTCCGGCGAGCGCTGGCTGTCCTCGAGGTGCCGCTCGACGTCGAGGTGTACCCCGGCTCGGGTCATCGGTTCATGACGGAGGCGTCTGGCGTGGGCGCAGTCTTCGCGAAGATCGGCAAGATGTCCTTCCAGCCAGAGGACGCAGCGGCGGCGTGGGGACGCATCTTCTCGTTCTTCAGCACCTACCTGGAGGGCCAGGCCGAGCCACCGGCCTAGAGCTGTGCCGGCCTCAGGGTACGGGATCGTGGTGGATCTGGCCCGGCGGGATACTGGCGGCCAGCAGAGCGGCGGTCATCCGGACCATGGCGGGCGGCCCGCAGATGTAGGCCTCGGCATTCTCGAACAGGCCGTGACCGCTCACGATGTCCGGCAGCATGCCCGCCAGCCCGCTGTAGCCGGGCTCGTCGGACAGCACGGGAAGCACGCGCAGCGCCGGGCACGCGGCCTCGAGCAGCTGGAGATCCTCAAGGTCGTACAGGTCGAAGTGCTGACGTGCGCCAACGAACAGGGTGATCTTGCACGGGTGGTCCGCTGACGCGGCGGCCAGGGCCTGCTCGATGATGGCCTTGATGGGCGCCAGCCCGGTGCCGCCGGCCACGCACAGCAGGTCGCGGTCGGACTCGGCGAGGGTCATCGATCCTCTGGCCGCGCCAAGCAGAACGCATTCACCGATGACCGAGTGGTAAACCAGCGTGTTGCTGACCTGGCCACCAGGGATCGCGCGCACGTGCAGCTCAATCAGCCGGCCGGGCCCTGGGGCGTTTGCGATCGAGTAGGTCCGCCAGGCTCGCGGCCACCTGGTCACCTGGACCGGGACGTACTGCCCGGCCTGGTAGGGGAGCGGCTCGCTGGGGCGCAGCCGGATCACTGCCACGCCGGGAGCGCGCAGCTCGTGGGACACGATCTCCGCAATCCACCATGGCGGCGATGCCTTCGCGTCCTGGTCAGCCGCCGCCCGCATGGTGGCAGAGATGTAGGCCAGCGCGACCTGCCAGGCCGACGCGGTCTCGGGTGTCCACGCTGGCCCGATGAAGTGCTCGGCGGTGTCCCGCAGGGCGGCGAAAAACGGCTTGTAGTGCGCCTCCGTGACCCCGAAGCGACGGTGCTCGCGGCCAAGCTGGCCAAGGATCTCCGCACATCCCGGCTGGTTGTCCAGGCTCCACACGAGCCGGGCAAGCGCGGCAAACATGCGCTCTCGCTGCGCTGTCATGCTCGTCGGGAAAAGCGCGCGGTAATCCGGATTGGCGGTGAAAAGACGTGCATAAAAATACTGCATCACGGCCGGACCTTGAGACATCAGGCGACCAAAGGATTCTTTTACCAGCCGCGGCTCAAGGTCGGTCACGTCGCCGGGCCTTTGTGATCCGCCCAGCGCCGATGTCTGGTTGCCGCTCTGCGCAAGCGGACCGGAGCGCAGCCCGTCATCCGAAACGGCGTTAAGATCGGGATAACCCGGCGTTAACGTGGCAGGCGCCGGAGAATTACCTGCGCTGTGGCTCGCGAAACGGCTCAGGCCGATCTGACCAGCAAGTCCGCCTCGGCTCGAATCGGGAAGGCTCCCCTCAAGCGCGATAGCCACAACGGAGAGTCTCGCACCGTCACCCGATGCTTACAACCCATTTCAGCCAGGCAATGTCACCCTGTACGCAGGGTTACGGAATGCCGTTCGGTATGGCGCAGTGACGATGTCTGGTAACCACCATGAATGGCTACAGCGCGACCGCTTTTCTACCCGTTAGGTTAACGCTAAGGCCAGTTGCCCTATTGCGCACGGTCCAATCGGCGGTTACGGAAGGTGATCGTGCGCTCAGGCTCGGCGAACCGTGCTGCGCCGTAGGATGACCTGGTGACTTCACCCGGATACCTGCAATATCCGCACATTGACGGCGATCTTGTGGTCTTCGTCGCCGCAGACGATGTCTGGCTCGCGCCGGCCGCCGGCGGCCGGGCCTGGCGTTTCACCGCGGATCAGGCGCTGGTCGCGACGCCCCGGTTTGCGCCGGGCGGCGCGCACGTGGCCTGGGCCAGCGGCCGGGACGGTGGCACCGACATCTACCTGTCCAGCATCGCCGACGGCACGAGCACCAGGCTCTCGTACTGGGGCGCATCGTGGGCGCGGGTCGGCGGCTGGACAACCGGCGGCGAGGTCCTCGCGGTGAGCACGGCGGCACAGCCGTTCGGGCACTACACGTGGGCACGGGCACTGGGTACGCCGCTATCAGGTGGCGCAGGCGCCGAGCGACTGCTGCCGTTCGGCCCGGTCGCTGACCTCTCGCTCGCGCCTCGCGGGGCGACTGCGGCTGGCGGAGCGGGAGATACTGTCGCGCTGCTGAACGGCACCTGGGGAAGCTTCGGCGGTGATCCGGCGCACTGGAAGCGCTACCGCGGCGGCACGGCCGGGCGGCTCTGGCTCGGCCAGTTCCCCGGCGGCGACGCCGCGCCGTTCCGCCGCGTGCTGGCGGACCTGCCCGCACAGTTCGCCAGCCCGATGATCGCGGGCGGACGACTCGCGTTCCTGTCGGACCACGAGGGCACCAGCAACGTGTACTCCTGTGCGCTCGATGGCACCGGGCTGCGCCGTCACACCGATCACGATGGCTGGTACGCACGGCAAGCGAGCACGGACGGCCAGCGGATCATCTATATGTGCGGCGGCGAGCTGTGGCTGCTCGACGACCTCGAAGCAGCCGTGCCCCGGCGGCTCGACATCGTGCTCGGCTCGCCCGCCAGCGGCCGCGCACCCCGGCTGGTCTCGGCCGACGACCACGTGGGCTCGCTATCTGTCGACGGCTCTGGCACAGCCAGCGTTGTGGAGGTCCGCGGGACCGTGCACTGGCTGACGCACCGGGACGGGCCGGCGACGGCGCTGGCGGTCGAGCCTGGAGTCCGGGCCCGGTACCCGCAGGTCCTCGGGGCCGACAGCCAGGTCGTCTGGGCGACGGACGCGGACGGCGTGGACGCGCTGGAGATCGGCGGCGGCGATCCGGCCGGCGAGACGGGTACCTTCTCGCCGGCGCGCAGGCTCGCCGGCGGTCAGCTTGGCCGTATCAGCGGGCTCGCTGCCGGGCCCGACGGGACGGTGGTGGCCGTCGCCGCACAGGACGGGCGGCTGCGCCTCGTCGACGTCGCCTCTGGTCAGGTCCGGGAGCTCGCCGTCTCCACCAACGGCCGCGTGACGGGCCTGGCGTTCTCGCCTGACTCGGCCTGGCTGGCCTGGTCACAGCCGACCGACCACCCGGCCGGGATGGGCGAGCGTGCACTCCGCAAGCTGCGCCTGGCCAGCGTGGCCGACGGTCAGGTCAGCGACGTCACCGACGGCCGCTTCGTTGACACCGACCCGGTGTTCACCCACGACGGCAAGTTCCTCGCCTTCCTGTCCCAGCGCAGCTTCGATCCCATCTATGACGCGCATTTCTTCGACCTGTCGTTTCCCTATGGCGCCAGGCCTTACCTGGTGCCGCTGGCAGCTGCCAGCCCGTCGCCGTTCGCGCCGCAGCCGGGCGGGCGGCCGATTGGCGACTCCAAGCCACAGCACGGCGACAGTGACGCCGACGGTAACGGCGACGGTGACAGCGCCGGCGCACCGCCGGCCATCGTCGTGGATACCGACGGCATAGCCAGCCGCGTGGTTGCGCTGCCGGTGCCCGAGTCGCGGTACTCGCGCCTGCGCGCGGTGAAAGGCGGGCTGGCCTGGCTGCGCGAGCCAGTCACGGGCAATCTCGGCATCGGCGGCGCGCGGCCGACCGATGACGTGCCGCGCCCGGCCCTGGAGCGCTTCGACTTCGCGCGGCGCGAGACCAGTGAGCTCGCTGACGACGTCGACTGGTTCGAGGCGAGCGGCGACGGCACCCGGCTGGTCATCAGCGATCACGGCCGGCTCACCGTGGTGCCAGGAGAGCGCAAGGCAGATCACGACAATCCTGATGACCGGGTCGACATCGACGCGAGTCGGGCTCGCTTCCAGTGCGATCCGGTAGCGATGTGGCAGCAGGCTTACGCCGAGGCCGTGCGGATCATGCGACACGACTTCTGGGTTCCCGATCTGGCCGATGTTGACTGGGACGGCGTCGCAGCCGAGTACCGGCCGCTGCTGGACCGGATCACCGCGAGGTCCGAATTCGCCGACGTGCTCTGGGAGGTGTTCGGCGAGCTCGGCACCTCGCACGCTTACGTGATCGAGCCCGGTGGCGGCACTGGCGCCGACCAGGCCAGAGGGTTGCTCGGCGCCGACCTGGAGCGGGCGGACGACGGCTGGCGGATTACCAGGGTGTTGCGCGGGGAGACCTCCGACCCGCGGGCACGCTCGCCGCTGGCGGGGCCCGGCGCCGACGTGGCGGCCGGCGACCTGCTGGTGGCGATCGACGGGCGGCCCGTCGGGCCGGACGGACCGGGGCCGCTGCTGGCCGGCACGGCGGGCAAGCCAGTCGACCTCATCATCGCCGCCGCTGACGGCAGCAGGCGACGCCGGGTCGTCGTCGTGCCGCTCGGCAACGACCGGCGACTGCGGTACCTGGACTGGGTGACCGGCAAGCGGGCAGCCGTGCACGAGCTCGGCGGCGGCCAGGTCGGATACCTGCACGTGCCCGACATGGTCAGCGAAGGCTGGGCGGACTTCCACCGCGACCTGCGGAGTGAGATGCTGCGCGACGCGCTCATCGTGGACGTGCGCGGCAACACCGGCGGGCACACCTCGCAGCTAGTGGTGGAGAAGCTCGCCCGCCGGATCATCGGCTGGGACGTACCTCGCGAGCTCGCGCCGTCCTCGTACCCCGAGGACGCGCCGCGTGGTCCGGTCGTGGCTCTCGCCAATGAGTGCTCAGGATCCGACGGTGACATCGTGACTGCGGCGATCAAGGTTCTCGGGCTGGGCCCGGTGGTCGGCGCGCGCACGTGGGGTGGCGTGATCGGCTACGACGAGCCGCACGAGCTGGTCGATGGGACAAGCCTGACCGTGCCGCGGCTCGCGTTCTGGTTCGAGGCTTACGGGTGGGGCGTTGAGAACTACGGCGTGGACCCGGACGTCGAGGTCATCCCTACGCCGGACGACTGGGCCGCAGGCCGGGACGTCCAGCTGGAGACGGCGGTTCAGCTCGCGCTCGCGACGCTGCACGACAGGCCGGCTGTCCGGCCGCCCGATCCGGCCACGCGCCCGTCCCGACGGCGGCCTTCGCTGCCACCCCGTTCCCGGTAACTGGCCGGCCAATGCAGCTGGTCTGGGACATGGATGGCACGTTGCTGGACTCCGGGCTCGCGGTACCGGCGGCATACGTCGCCGCGATTCGCGAGCTCGGCGGGCCGGCGGTCACGGCCGCGCAGGTGGTCTCGAGGTACTGGCTCGGCACGCCGGAGAAGATCCTGGCCGATTTGCTGGGCCGCGACGTCGGGGAGGCCGAGGCCGAGGCGTACTACGGCGAACTGGCCGGGGCCAAGGTCGCGCAGTACCCAGAGGTAGCCGATGTGCTCGCCAGCTTGCGGGCACAGGGCCATCCGGTAGCGATCTTCACCGGCACTAGCAGCCGCGCTGCCGAGATGCTGCTGACGTCCGTCGGCCTGCACGCCGATGTGGTCGTCGGGGGGGACCTCGTGCAGCGGCCCAAGCCGGCTGGTGACGGCCTGGTACTGGTGGCGAGCCGACTCGGCGTGCCGCCCAGCAGCATCGCTTACGTCGGCGACGCCCCCAACGATCTGCGGGCCGCGCGCGCAGTTGGCGGCCTGGCCGCCGCTGCCGCCTGGGGCCACCAGTACGATCCCGCCGAGCCCGCGGACGTCACGCTCGCCGGACCCCGGGCGGCGCTCGACCTACTGAGCTGATGGCGCCTCAGATGGGCGCGTTGTAGCCGTTCACCCAGTGCACCTGCAGCCACGCAATCGCGGACGCCCAGGCGCCGGTCACCTCCAGCACGCCGACGGCGATGAGCATCAGGCCGCCTACCCTCGTGATCAGCCTGGCGTGCCGCCGGGCGAAGGCGAAGGCGTTGACGCCGCGCTGGAACGCGAACGCCACGATCAGGAACGGCACGCCGATGCCGAGTGCGTAGACAAACGCCAGCAGTCCGCCGCGCAGCGCGGTCCCGGTAGTGGTGCCCAGGGCGAGGACGGCGACGAGCGTAGGCCCCGTGCATGGCGTCCAGCCCAGTCCGAACAGGACGCCAAGTAGCGGAGCGCCGGCGAGGCCCGCCCGCGGCCGCGCGCCCGGCTTTATGATGCGCCCGGCGAAGCTGAACCTGTCGAACAGGCCGATGAACAGCAGCCCGAGGATGATGATGAGCACGCCCAGGATCTGCGTGAGGCCCGCCGTATGCACGCGGAGCGAATATCCCAGGCTCGCGACGGCTACGCCTTCGACGGCAAACAGGGCCGAGAAGCCGAGAATAAACAGCAGCGTGCCGAGCATCACCCGGCTCCGCAACGGAGTGCCAGGCTCGCCCGGCAGCGTCGCGGCCGGGCTCGCCGATGGCGCGCCGCCCGCGGTCCCGCTCCCACTGTTTCCTAGCCCGGCCGGCCCGTTCCGGCGACCGCGACGGCCGGGCTGAGCGCCATGGCCGTCCCCGGAGCGGGCTTGGCGACTTGCCGGGCGCCAGCCGCGCCGGTCATGCCGGTGAGATAGGCCAGGTAGCCGGGGACAAGCGGCAGGCAGCACGGCGACAGGAAAGTGATGGCGCCCGCCGCCGCGGCGACAGGCATGGCCAGCAGCACCGGGCCCGACAGGATCAGGTGGTCAAGTCCGCCGCTCACGGCCGGCCTCCGTCTCCTCCGCTCGCCCTCTGGCGCCTGGACGCGTCTAACTTACTCGGTCAGCCTGCGGCCATGCACGCGGCCGCGTCGGTAGCAGCATCGGTTGCCGCGTCGCTGGCGCGCAGCAGCGGGAGCCGCACAACTGGGCTCGGGATCTGGCCAAGCCGGTGCAGCACGGCCTTGATCACCACCGGATTCGGCTCGGCGAACAGCGACTGGGCGACGTGCACGAGCCGGTGTCCGAGCATCCTCGCCTCGTCGGCGGCGCCGTTGCGCCACAGCCTGACCAGGCGCGCAAAATCGCCGGTCCGCACGTGAGCCGACGCCAGGATCGCGCCGTCGGCGCCAAGGGCCAGGAGCGGCGAGATGTAGAGGTCATCGCCGCCGAGAACGCTGAAGCTGGCGGGCCGGCCGGCCATCATCGCGATCGTGTCCTGGTCAATCGACCCGGCCGCATGCTTGACGCCGCCGATGCCACGCGTGTCCGCGAGCTCTGCCATGGTGGGCCAGGTGACCGCCTGCCCGGTGCGATACGGGACGTTGTAGATGACCAAGGGAACGGGGCTGCTGCGCGCTAGTGCCCGGAAGTGCTCGAGGACGCCGGCCTCGCCAGGACGGCTGTAATACGGCACGACCGTGAGAGCGGCGCGGACCTGCCGGTAGCGGGTCAGGCCGGCCAGCGCCGCCGCTGAGCGTGAGGTGTCGTTGGTCCCCGCGCCGGCGATCAGCGGCGCCCCCCGGTCCCGGCAGACGCGGTCGCAGACGTCCAGCACCCGCGCCTGCTCGGCGTCAGTGAGCGTGGCGGCCTCGGCTGTCGTGCCGAGGGCGACCAGGCCGGTCGCGCCGTCGTCGAGTACCGAGTGAGCGAGTTGCTCGAGCGCGCCGTCGTCGAGGTCGCCTGCAGTGGTGAACGGAGTGATCAGCGGGACGTACAGGCCGGCGAGTTCTGTCATGTGCCGATCCTGGCCCGGTTGTATCCGACAGGTCCAGTTCCGATTCCTGACCAGACAAATAAGCTGAGCTAATGCTTGATGTACGGAAGATGGCGCTGCTGCGCGAGCTGGCCAGGCTTGGCACGATCGCGGCCGTGGCGCAAACGCAGTTCTGCACCCCATCAGCGGTGTCTCAGCAGCTCAGTGCCCTAGAGCGGGAGGCCGGCGTGCAGCTGCTACGCCGCAGCGGGCGCGGCGTCGCGCTGACCGCGGCCGGAGCTGACCTGGCCGAGCGGGCCGACGGAGTGCTGGCGCTGCTAGAGGAGGCAGCCGCAGCGATGGCTTCGGCCCGGACCGAGCTGGTCGGCGAGCTGCGTATCGGCGCATTCCCCACCGCGGTCCGCACGCTGCTGCCAGCTGCCCTGGTTGAGCTCGGTGCCGCGTACCCCCGGCTGGACCTGCACGTGACCGAGCTGGACCCGGCCCAGGCGCCAGACGCGCTTCGGGCCGGCTCGCTGGACATCGCGCTCGTGCATGAGTACGACTACGTGCCGGCCGAGCCGGATCCGGCCCTAGTCACCGAGCCGCTGCTGTCCGAGCCCGTATACCTCGCGTCGGCCCCGGCGCTCGCGCTGCGCCCCGGCGCCGCAGGCGACGACCTCATCCTGGCTGGCCGCGAGCACCCGTGGATAGTCGGGAGCCCGGACACGCTGTGTCACCTGATGGCGGTCCGGCTGTGCCAGGCGGCTGGATTCACGCCTCGTATCCGCCACTACGCCGACGACTTTGCCGCCGTGCTGACGCTGGTCGCGGCCGGCCAGGGAGTAGCGGTCGTTCCGGAACTGGCCCTGGCCGGCTGTCCCAGCGGCGTGGTGCTGGAAGTGCTGCCAGCGCGGCGGCGAACGCTCATCGCGTGCCGCCGCGGAGGCGACGCGCATCCGGCAATCGCCGCCTGCGCTGCAGCTATCCGGTCGGCTGCAGCCCATTATCTGCAGCCCGCCGATGCCAGCGGCGCATGACGGCACGCTCCGCTGCCGTCCAGCCCGTCGTCGTCACGAGGTAGATGCCGGCGGCGAGCGGCACAAATGCCGCGATGACCAGCGTCGTGTACGGCACGATCCGGCTCACCGCGGCGAGGCCGGCCGGCTGACCCGCCTCAGCCGGTTGTACCAGCGCAGCCGGCCTGGTCATCCGTGCGGTCACGAACGCCAGCACGGCCAGAAGCCCGAACAGTCCGAGGAATACCAGGCCGTGCATGCTGGCGGGGCCGGCCCCGGTTAGCCAGTGACTGCCGAGCGGCGTAGTCAGCAAGTCCCTCGCGAGCAGGGCGTTTGGCTGACCGGCGACCGTCTTGGACAGGAACAGCCGGTACATGACGCTGAAGAACGGCAGCTGAAGCAGGAGCGGCAGGCAGCCGGCCAGTATGCCGCCGCCCTCGGCCCGGTACAACGCGGTGAGCTCCTGCTGGAGCCGGTCTGGCTGCTTGGCGTAGCGGCGCCGCAGTTCGGCGATCTTGGGCTGCAGCGCGGACATGCTGGTCTGACCGCGGTAGGCAAGCATGCTGAGCGGAGACAGCAGCAGCCGTACCCCCACGGTGAACAGGACGATCGCGGCGACGGTGGCGAGCCCGCCGGGGAGCGGGGTAAGGAACTGTGCGAGAGCGAACACGAGATGATAGGCGACGCCCAGCGGGGCGCCGAGGAATCCGAGCATGGGAAGTACCCTCCAGCGGGTCGGAGATTTCCGGGGTCAGCTGGAGACGGCCGCGTACGCAGCCGCGGGTAGCAGTGTTAGCTGCAGGTAGCGGGGTCAGGCGGCCGCCGGGGCCGCCGATGGCGCTCGGGGCCGGGCGTGCCCGGCAGCGTCGGGATCGAGCTGGCGCTGGAATACCGCTCCCCAGGACTTACGGCGCAGGGCAACGGCACGCCGCAGCAGCGGTCCCGCGGCGAGCGTCCGGCCTGGCCAGCCGGACCGGGCGAGCAGCCCGATGACCGCGCCGGCCATGACCACCGCGCCAATTGTCATCAGGGCCGACGGAGTGGCCAGCGCGTGCGCGGGGAGTTGCCACCACGCGGCCACTGCGGCCAGCGTGAGGCTAAGCGCCCGCAGCTTATTCACAGGACGAACTGTAACGCGGGGTCAGGCATCAGACCAAGGCACTGGCCGTCATCACGCGGCGGGGTCGTGCCAGGGGATGCCGTCTGGCAGCAGGCCGTCGGCCTCCTTCGGCCCCCAGCTGGCGCGCGCATAGCTGTGGAGTGGCACCGCGTCGCCGAGGATCCCGTCGACAACAGCCCAGGACGCCTCGACAGTGTCCTGGCGGGCGAACAGCCACCTGTCGCCCGCAAGCGCGGCGCCTACCAGCCGGTCGTACGGCCGCATATCGGATCCGGGGTGCTCAGCGAAAGTGATGTCTTCAGCCTGGGGAATCCAGCCTGCGCCTGGCTTCTTGCCGATCAAGCTCAGCCCGACTTCGGCCTCCGGCCAGATACGGAAGCGCAGCCCGTTAGACAGAGCCGACGGCATCAGGCCGAACACGTCGTGCGGTGGACGGCGGAACCGGATGCTGATCTCGGTCGCGGTGACTGGCATGCACTTGCCTGCTCGGATCAGGATCGGCACATCCGCCCACCGCCAGGAGTCGACGGCAGTGCGGACCGCCACGAAGGTCTCGGTCGTGGAGCCGGCTGCGACGCCGTCGACGTCTAGGTAACCCTCGTACTGCCCGCGGATCGTATCGGCCGGAGTCATCGGCCGCAGCGCGCCTATGAGCCGCGACTTGGCGTCGCGCCAGGCCTCCATGCCGTTGCCGTCTGGCGGGTCCGCCATGACACTGGCGAGTACTTGGAGCATGTGGTTCTGCACGACGTCGCGGATGGCGCCCGTCTTGTCGTAGAACCGGCCGCGGTCGGCCACGTCGAACGCCTCAGCCATGGTGATCTGGATGCTTTCCACGTAAGTGCGGTTCAGCAGAGGCTCCAGGACGGCATTCGCGAACCGGACGAACAGCGCATTCTCCACCGGATCGAGTCCCAGCCAGTGGTCGACACGGTAGATCGCGTCTTCGGGGAAGTACTGGTGCATCGTCACGTTGAGCTGCTGGGCGCTCGCCAGGTCGTTGCCGAACGGCTTTTCCACCATAACCCGCGCGTTCTTGGCGCGGCCCGCGTCCGCTATCCCCTTGGCAATGCGGGCGAACAGCGGCGGCGGGACTTCCAGGTAGAACAGGGCATCGGCGGTCGGCCCGATTGCGGCAGACATGGCCTGATACGTGGCATCGTCATCGAGGTCGCCGTCCACGTAGCGCAGCAAGCCCAGCATCTTGGCCGCGGCCGGGCTCGCGGGATCCATGTCGTTCAGCCTGAGCGAGGCCGTGGCGTAATCGCGAAACTGCTCAAGTCCCCAGCCGCTCTTGGCCACCCCGACGACCGGGACGTCGAGCACGCCACGGTCGACGAGACCAACGAGTGCCGGGAACGTCTCGAGCTTGGCCAGGTCGCCGGTGGCGCCGAAGATCACCAGCGCGTCCGCATGGTCCGTCGTCATACCCCATATGATCCCGCCGGCGCCTTCGGCACGCCATCAGGTGCGGGCGATGCGTCAGCCCAAGGTGACGGTCCCCCCGCCGGGCGGCCCGGTCCGGGCCGCCCGGCCATCGGAGGCACGCTCAGGCGTGAGTCTTCTGCATGCCGTTGTTGTGGTGCTGCCAGGCGCCAGCGCCCGCGGTTGTCGCGGCCTTGGTCTGGTTCCACTTGTGCTTGACCACCTCGCTCGGCGGTATCTCGAGCTCCCGGAACCATTTGCGCGAGGCCGATGCCAGCGCTGTACCGCCGACGAGCATGCCGGTTACCCCCATCAGGGCGCCAGCGCCGATCAGCGCCGCACCGACGACCAGGGGCGTTGTGTTGATTTGGAACGACGAGTAACTCTGACCGTTTTTCATCGCGTCCTTCCTGACGTTGTGGGCGATCCTGAACCTTCCCCCAGCGCATCGCCACGGCGTCATCCCCCGAGGGTGATTCGGCCTAGCAATATCCGTGGCGGGTGATCGGCTAATCCACCCCAGCCGGGTGAGGTAGCACGTGCGCGACGGCGGGACAATATACGTGGACTGGGCGCAAGAACTCCTTGCGCACGAACGGGGGGAGCAGGATCGATGCCAACAACGGCGTGGCGGTTCGCGGGCACTGAGGGAGCCGACACCGCGGTCATGCGGCTCAAACAGCTGCATGCCCAGGACCTCATCAACGTGGTGGACGTCGCCGTGCTCCGCTGGCCGGAGTACGCCTCCGAGCCCACGACGCGCGAGCACGTGACGCAGGAAGGCGGAAAGGTCGCCGGGATGGTGCGCAAGCTCCAGCGCGCTACCATCGACGGCTCGATGATCGAGTCGGTCAAGACTGACCTGCATCCCGGCACCTCGGCGATGGTGCTGCTGAGCTCGGACGCCAATATCGACGCGGTGGTGCACGCGTTCGAAGGCCAGCCTTTGGAGCTGCTGCGGACCGATATGTCTGTGCCGGAGCAGGACCGCCTCCGGCTAGCTGTCGACCAGGCGAGGCGCGGCCAGGCGCAGCAGTAGCTGCTGCATCTGCTGGTAGAGGCCGCCAACCCGGATGAGGTCGTCATGGCTGCCGCGCTCGGCGACCCGGCCGCGGTCGAGCACGACGATCTCGTCCATCTGATCGAGCTCGTCGAGGTCGTGCGTGATGAGCAGGGTGGCCCGGCCGGCGGTGACGGTCAGCAGGTCAGCCATCAGCGCCCTGGCCGTGTGGGCCTCGAGGCTGGCTGTCGGCTCGTCCAGGATCAGCACGGCTGGGTCGGCTAGCAAGGCCCGCGTCAAAGCGATCCGCTGCCGCTCGCCGCCAGATATGGCGGCGCCGCGAGCGCCTGCCGCTGTGTCGAATCCTTGCGGCAGCGATCGGATCCACGGCAGCAGTCGCGCCTGCGCCGCCGCGTTCGCCAGGTCCTCGTCGGTCGCATCCGGCCTGGCCAGACGCAGGTTGGCGGCGATGGTCCCAGCGAAGATATGCGGGTCCTGCGGGCAGCCGCCGATCACAGCGCGCACGTCGTCGGCGTCGTAGCTGGCCAGGTCATGGCCGCAGAGGGTGGCAGTCCCGGCGGCCAAGTCACAGAACCGCAGCAGCAGCGCCGCGACCGTGGACTTGCCCGCCCCGTTCGGTCCGACCAGCGCTACCCGCCTGCCGGGCGCCAGGTCGAGGTCGAGGCCGTCGAGAGCCAGCGGTCCGCCCGCCTCGTACCGGACGCTCGCGCCGCGCAGCGACACAGTGACCGGCGGCCGCGGGGCCGGCCGGGGGAGCGTGGCCAGGCGGACGGGATCGGGCGCGTCCAGGACGGCGCAGATCCGGCGCGCGGACGTGCGGGCATGTCCGAGGGCCTGCGCCGCGGCGGGCAGCCCTGTGACGGCCTCGAACGCGGCGAGCGCGGTCAGTGTCAGGACGGCGAGCGGCACCCGGCTGAGCGTCCCCGAGCCGACAGCCGCGACGCCGAGGACGAGCACCCCCCACAGCGTCAGGCCGGCAGTCAGCGAGCCCAGCCCGGTACCGATGCCCGCGGCGGAGGCGGACACCCAGGCGAGCCCGGTCAGTTCGGTGTCGGCAGCCTCAGCCCGGTGCAGCGCTGCCTGCTCGGCGCCGAACGCATGCAGGTCGGCCGAGCCGGACAGCAGGTTGGCGATGGTGGCGGCGAGCTGTCCTCGAGCCGGGCTGGTGCGCCGCCGCGCCAGGCGGTCGGCGGCCAAGCTGATGAGCGGCACAGCGAGGCCGCCAACCAGCAGCCCGGCGGCCAGCAGGCCCGCCGCTGGGACGAGCACGAAAAGGCAGGCCGTCACCGCACCAGCGCCGACGAGCGCTGCCGTCAGCGGCGGGCCGATGCCGCGGATGAATAGGTCCTGGACGGAGTCCACATCACTGACCAGCCGGGTCAGCAGGTCGCCGGACCGGAATGCTCGCAGCCCGCTGGGGGCCAGCCGCTCGAGCCTGCGGTAGATCGTGACCCGCATGTCGCCCAGCACCCGGAAGGCGACATCGTGTGTGCCGAGCCGTTCGCCGTACCGGAAGACGCCGCGGCCTACGCTGAAGGCACGCACCGCGACCACGGCGCCGGTGATCGCGACGATGCTCGGGTGCTGCGACGCCCTGGCGAGCAGGAAGCCGGAGGTCGCGAGCAGGGCGACGGCGCACCCGGTCGCGGCCGCTCCGGCCGCGACGGCCAGCGCCAGCCGGCCGCGCAGTGGCTGCGCCAGGCGCACCAGCCGGGCCAGCGGGTCCCGGCAAGGCATCGGCTGCGGCCTGCTGGTCATGTGGCTGGTGCTGGCTCAACCAGGGGCGGCTCAACCAGGGGCGGCTCAACCAGGGGCGGCTCAACCACGGGCCGAACGAGCCGACCACTGTCGAGCCTGAGCACGTCCTGAATCCGGTGGTGCGAGCCATGCGTGACCAGCAGCACCGTCCGCCCGGCCATCAACGTGTCGATCGTGACCATGATCTCCCTAGCTGTCGCCGGGTCCAGGTGTGCAGTCGGCTCGTCAAGCAGGACAAGCGGCGCATCGCGCAGGAACGCGCGCGCCAGCGCGATGCGCTGGCGCTGCCCGGCCGACAGCTCAAGCGCGCGCTCGCCAAGCCGGGTGTCGAAGCCGTGCGCCAGCGCCGAGACGAAGACCTCGGCTCCGGCCAGCCGCGCTGCGCGGCTGATGGCTTCGAAGGAGGCATCCGGCTGGCCGAGCGCGATGTTCTCGGCGATGGTGCCGGCGAACAAGTACGGGCTCTGCGGGACCCACGCGATCTGCCGCCGCCAGTCGCCGACTCCGAACGCCTCGATGCGGGCGCTGCCCGCCGTGATGGTGCCGGAGGTGGGCTCGGCGAATCGCAGCAAAAGCGCGAGCAGCGAGCTCTTCCCGGCCCCGCTAGCCCCGGTGACTGCAATGTGCTCGCCAGGGTAGATGGTGACGGACACGTCGGTCAAAGCCGGCGCGTCCCGGTCCGGGTAGTGCAGGCTGACGTCCGCGAGCCCGATCGGCTGCTTTGACAGGTCAAGATTGGCAGCCGTTGTCACCACGCGCTTGCTAGCTGGCTCGGGGCTGCTCTGCTGCGCGGCGTCGAGGATCTCGAAGACTCGGTCGGCCGCGGCCGTGCCCTCCGCGCTGGCGTGGAACTGGGCGCCCATCGCCCGCAGGGGCAGGTAGGCCTCCGGCGTGAGCAGGAGCACGAGCAGCGCTGTCTCGTAGCCGATATGACCCCCCAGCAGCCGCAGGCCTACCTCCACCGCAACCAGTGCAGTAGCAAGCGCGGCAGCCAGCTCGAGCACGAGCGCCGAGAGGAATGCGATCCGTAGCGCGGCCATCGTCGCGGACCGGTGCTCGTCGGTGACCTTCCTGATGATCTCGGCCTGAGCCTTCGCGCGGCCGAAGATCTTAAGGGTGGGCAGCCCTTCGACCACGTCAAGGAAGTGACCGCCGAGCGCCGCCAGCAAATGCCACTGGCGCTGCGTGCGAGCCTTGGTGTGCAGGCCGACGAGCACGGCGAACAGGGGGATGAGCGGCAGCGTCCCCGCGATCACCAGGCCGGAGATCCAGTCCGCGGCGGTGACCCTGATCAGCACGGCTAGCGGCACGAGCACACCGAGCACCAGTTGCGGAACGTACCGGGCGAAGTACGGGTCGAGCGCATCCAAGCCTCTGGTGGCCAGGGTGGCGATCTCACCTGGCTGCTGGCCGGTCAGCCACGCCGGGCCGAGCCGTAGCGAGCGCGCGACCAGTCGGCGGCGCAGCTGCGACTTCACGATGGCGGTCGCGCGCAGAGCGGCTGCCTCGCCCCCGAAGGCCATCAGTGCCCGCGCGAGCAGCACCAGCAAGAGCGCAATGATCGTGGTGCGCAGGGCGGCCAGTCCAGCGCCGCGGGTCGCACCTGCCAGTGCGTGCGCGAGCAGGCTCGCCTGCGCGAGGATCAGCGCCGTGGTGGCGAAGCCGAGACAAACGGTCAGGATCAGGTAACCGCGTGCGGCGCTGGCGTGCCGCACAAGACGCCGGTCGAATGCTGGCATCGATCAGCGTTGCCAGCGGAAACGCCGGCGGCGGCGTAGCGCCGCCGTGGCGGTCGCACCCTCCGCTGGCTGAGCCGCCATCGCGGCCGTCGCGGATACCGAGGGCCGGCGCGTGATGCTGGGCCGGAAGGACTGGTCGCTGATCCGGCGGCGGAACACGTAGTAGGACCAGCCCTGGTAGGCCAGCACGATCGGCAGGAACACCAGGGCGATGACGGTCATCACCTTCAGGGAGTAGGGCGGGGAGGAGCTGTTGTGCACCGTCAGGCTGAACGCCGGATTGATGCTGGACACCATGACCCTGGGATAAAGGTTGACGAACAGCGTGATGATGGAGATGCCGATGGTCACGGTGGTCGCAGTGAATGCCCAGCCCTGGTGGTCGCGGACGAGCATCCATGCCGCCAGGACCGCGAGCGCAATGAGGAGCTCGACCGGGTTGAGGAACCCGCCGCCGCCGGCGGTGACGTGGGTCCAGCCCACAAAGGCCAGCACGATCAGCGCGGTGACCGGCGCGACGCGGCGGGCCAGCCTTGCTGCCCGGACCCGGACAGCGCCGTCGGTCTTCAGCGAGACGAAGGTGGCGCCGTGCAACACGCACAGCGCCACCAGCGTGATGCCCACGAAGATCGCGTACGGCTGGAACACGTTCCCGAAGTTGCCGGCGTACTCGTGGTCGGCGCCGATCGGCACGCCGTGCAGCAGGTCGGCGAGCATCAGGCCGATCAGGAACGGCGCCAGCAGGCTCGCTACGGTCAGCAGCCTGCTCCAGTTCCCGTGCCAGCGCCGCGAGGGGTTCTTGCCCCGGTACTCGAACGAAGTGCCGCGCAGGATGAGTGCCAGCAGCAACAGGACGACGGCGAGGTAGAAGCCGGAGAACATGGTGGCGTACCAACCGGGGAACGCGGCGAACATGGCTGCTGCAGCGACGACCAGCCATACCTCGTTCCCATCCCACAGGGGGCCGATGGTCGCGAGGACGGTCTGCTTGCCGGGCTCGTCCTTGCCGATGACTGCATGCAGCATGCCGACGCCCATGTCGAAGCCTTCGAGGACAAAGAACCCGGTCCACAGGACCGCGATGAGGATGAACCAGAGCGGGACGAAGGCCATAGGTGACCTCAGTACTCCATCGCGGGAACGGGTTCGCCGGCCCCGGAATCAGCCGGCACGGGGGGTAGCTCTTTGCGGGAGTACCGCAGCATGAGCAGCAGGTCGACGGTGCCGAGCGCGCCGTAGATGAGCACGAAGGCGATCACGCTGATCCAGAGCTCGGTCGTGCTGACCGACGGGGACAGTCCGTTCTTCGTCAGCATGATGCCCTGCACGATCCACGGCTGGCGGCCGACCTCGGTTAGCAGCCAGCCGGAGGTGTTGATCAGGAACGGAAGCACCACCATCCAGGTCGCCACCCACAGGAAGCGCCGGGAGGTGGCGAGTTTCTTGCGCCGGTTCAGCCACAGTCCCCACACCGCGACGAGAGTGACCACGATGGCCAGGTAGGCCATGACCCGCATTGCCCAGTACTGGATGAAGACATTCGGCACGTAGTAGCCGGGTCCGTACTGACTCGTGTACTGGGATTGCAGCTGGTTCATCCCGATCACCTTGCCGTTCCAGTGATTGGTGGCCAGCAGCGACAGCACATGCGGGATCTCCAGGATCTGTGTCGGCGTCTGGTCGTTGTTGCCGCCGCCGATCTGGAAGAGCGAGAACGAGCACGGCTGGCACGTCGTCCACTGTGCCTCGGCGGCTGCGATCTTCATCGGCTGATACTTGGCCTCGATCACGCCGAGCTCGTCGCCGACCAGCATCGTGAGCAGGATCGCAGGCACTAGTACGACCAGCGACAGCCGCGCCGACCGGGTGAACACCGCCCGGTCCCCGCCGCGCCGAAGCTGCCAAGCCGACACCGCCAGCATCACTGCCGCGCCAGTCACCAGCGCCGCCAGCACGACCTTCGAATATCCCCATATCCAGACCGGGTTGGTGAACAGTGCCCAGATGTCGTTCAGCTCCGGTGCGTGCGTCTTCGAGTTGGTGACATAGCCGACCGGATGCTGCATCCAGGAGTTCGCTGCCATGATGAACGCCGCCGAGAGCACGGACCCGAGCGCTACCAGCCAGATCGTCGCCAGATGCACACGCCGTGACAGCTTGTCCCAGCCGAACAGCCACAGCCCCAAGAATGTCGACTCCAGGAAGAATGCCGCCAGGCCCTCCATCGCCAGCGGCGCGCCGAAGATATTGCCGACCAGCCGCGAGTACGACGACCAGCTCATGCCGAACTGGAACTCCTGCACCAGCCCGGTCACGACGCCGATCGCCACGTTGATCACTAGCAGCGTGCCGAAGAACCGGGTCAGCCGTAGATACTCCGGGCTCTTCTTGCGGTACCAGGCTGTCTGCAGCAGCGCAGTGAGGAACGCCAGGCCGATCGTGACCGGGATAAACAGGAAATGATTAATGGACGTGAACGCGAATTGCCATCTGGCAAGGTCCTCCCGCATCTGGCAAGGTCCTCCCGCATCTGACCTCCTGCCAGGCGCTACCCGTGGGGCGCCCAGGCTCTGCATGACGATCGCGTCTGGTCTGACTCTCCCCATGCGCAGGCCAGAGACTGTCACCCGATCCGGGTGATTGGCGTTTGCGCAGCTGCGTGCTCGGCCTGCGGCCGTTCCGTCGCGCGTGAGACCCCTCAGCCTTCCGCAACAGAAGTTCGCGCTCGGAATGAAGTTAACGCTGGCGGGTCCAACGCGTCCCTACCGCCTGCCACTCTCTCTCCCAGCGAGCGAGACGGCGTCGGCCGAACTGAAGTCGCCCCGCCCGGCCCGCATACCAGACAACGAGTGCCAGCCCAGCCATCGCCGACACCTTGGCACTGACAATCCATCCCTGCACCTGGGCACGCCGAAGCGGCGGCCCAGTAAGCGAGCCCGAGCGATCGACCCACACGCGCGTTCGGCTGCCCGGCGCGGCTCCGGGGCTGACTGGAATCGAGGCGGTGCGCTTCTGTCCGTCCGGCGCCGTCCAGCGCGCAGGCCTCCAGCCATAAGTCGCGGACACGAGGGCCTGCTGCCCAGGGGCGACACGCTGGATGATCGCTGCTACCTGGCGCCAGCTCGCCTGTGCGCGTTGCTCTCTCATGCAGGTCGTGCTGGTCCAGTGACCTGCCGCAGCCGCCAGCACTGGTGCGGTGACGACGAAGAGCGCGATCAGGCCGACAACCATTAGCGCCTCGAGCCGGTCAGTACGTCGCCGCAACGGGTTGCGGTCCCACCCGAACATCCTCGACCGCCGTATGGGCTGAATCATCCTGCACCTCCGACCGAACCCGTTCTCACTCCCGCCGGAGCGGGAATGGTCAATGGGTCGGTTGCAGATGACTCCAGCAACGCAGAGGAGCCACCGGCCCGAGCGAAGACGAACGATGAGGCGATGAGTTCCACAGCGGGCCGCGATCGCAAGCGCCGGCGCGGGTCCTGCTGCGAGAGCGGCAGGACCAGTCACTCCTCTTTCGGCCGCGTCTCGGTGTCGGCGAAGCCTGGAGGGACTACCTTGCCTTGCTCGATTTCCTCGGACAGTTTGGCCTTGGCGGTGAGCGCACCCTCGTCCAGCACGCCGGACCCGGCAGCGCGCGAGATGACGTCGCCGCCGCGACCGCGCAGCACCATCGCGCAGCCCACCGCGATCAGCGCGCCGCTGATCGGCCCCACGATATACACCCAGTAGCTCGTCCAGTAACCGCTGACCAGGGCAGGACCGAAGGAACGGGCGGAGTTCATGGACACGCCGCTGACCGGCGCTGCCCAGAGCCCGGCTAGGGCGACGTAGCCGCCGACGCCGAGCGCGGCGACCGCGCCGACGTTCTGCGCGGCGGACGCGGTGCCGAGGATCACGCTGACCAGCAGCGCGGTGAGCACGATCTCCATCAATAGGGCCTGCCAGTTGTGGTAACCAGGACCCGGCAGTGTCGCCCCGAGATGATCGACGTTCCCGAAGATCCAGCGCAAGAACAGGCAGGCCAGTGTCGCGCCGGCGAGCTGGATGATGATGTAGCCGGGCACGCGCTTCCACGGAAAGTCGCCGCGCAGCGCGAAGGCCAGCGACACGCCGGGATTCAGGTGCGCGCCGGAGACCGCGCCCATGAACAAGATGATCGCCGCCACCATCACGCCCGGCGCGATAACCGCCGCGGCGAGGCTGATCTGCCCCTTGGCGTGCAGAAGTCCTCCGCCAGCGGCGACAAGGACCAGCGCGAAGGTGCCTAGCAATTCGGAGAACAGGCGCCGCCACTCCTGGCGCGGGTCGTCCCAGTCGTTACGGTTCCCGAACTCCAGCCAGAGCACGTGGTGCGTACGAGGGAACGCCGTGCCTAGCGACGCCGGATCGATCTTCCGATCCTTGGGGTCACTCACGGTTTCCGTCCTCCGGGCATTCGATAATCGGCTCGGTCGAGTCCGAGATCGCTCCACGAACTGTCACCGACGCAAACCCCCTCGGTGGGCCCGGAGGAGACGAGTGCCGCGGTTCGGCCACCTCCCGGCCACGACTCCTGCCCGGCGGCCCATATGGACGGCCAACAGCCCGGCGCCACGCAACTGACGCTACGAACGGCTGCGGCGAGCCGCATCATCCGACTCGGGTGAACCCTCCAGGCCGAGCCTGCGAGCGTTCCTCGGCATGCTCGTTCTTAGGCATGGTCGGCCGACGCGACGGAACATCTGGCAGAGGCGCGTGGTCGCCAACCTGACTGCGTTCATTGTTAGGACCCGGCCGGTTCAGTGACCGCACCCAGACGGGTAAAGGAGTGGCTATGATCGACGTAGCGGTGGATGTCCTGGTGGCGGGCTATCAGGATGCAGGCGCCGCTCGGCGGGAGTTTGACGGGCTGCTCGTGCTGGTCAAGAGCAAGCGAGTCAAAGCGGAGGGCGTGATCCTGGTCGGCCATGACCAGGACGGCAACTCTATTGTCATGGACCAGGCCGGCCCGCACACCATCACCGCCGCCAACCCGCCGCCCGATGGCCAGGGCCAGGCACTCGAAGCAATCACCAGCGTCAGCTGACTGCGCACTGACCCAGCGCAACCCAGGCGACATAGGGGATCTTGCTAGCATCTCAGGCTATGCCCATACGACTGGCGGAAATAACCCCCGACAATGTCCAAGCGGCCCGTGACGTCCAGGTAAAGCCCGAGCAGCAGAAGTTCGTCGCACCAGTCGTGAACTCGCTCTCCGAGGCCTACGCGCACCGTGACACGGCCTGGCCACGACTGATCATGGACGATGACCGCGTGGTGGGCTTCGTGATGGGCAACTTCGATCCCGATAGTGAAGTGGACGCCTTCCGGGCCGGCATCTGGCGACTGAACATCGCAGCCAGCGAGCAGGGCCGGGGCTACGGCCGGTTCGCGGTCGACGCCGTCGCGCAGGAAGCGCGCCGCCGCGGTCAGTCGCGGATCACCGTGTTCTGGGTGCCTGGCGAAGGCGGTACAGAGGGCTTCTACCTACGCCTCGGCTTCCGGCCGACCGGCGAGGAAGCAGACGGCGAAGTCCTCGGCGAACTGACGCTCTAGCCAACGCCCCAACGCCCCAACGGCGCGACCGCATGGCATATCTGCGCTCCGCTGGCTGTCAGCACGTGCGCACTAACAATGGCCCAACTCGGGTCTCGGGAGCTGCCCGGGTTATCCGCGCCGCTTTGGTTCACCTGATTCGCCTTCCCGCGCGTCGTCATTGACCGCCATCGTTCCCCAGGCAGACCGGCCATCACGTCGTGCTCATAGCTGGAACGGGGATGGGGGCCGGGTCATGCCGGGCCGTTAATCACCTGTTCGGGGTGGTGCCGCGTGTCGGATGGGCCGGTGATGATGTTGTCATGGCACTCGGGGTGGACGCGGGCTGCGTGTGACACAGGGGGTGCGTGATGAGCCTTCCGTTCCGCGAGCGGAGGCTGCTGCGGGGCATTGAGGCCGGAATTGGATTCTCGGATCCCGGCCTGGCGTCGATGATGGCGTTCTTCGGCCGGCTGGCCGCTGATGAGGGCATGCCAGCGCATGAGCGGGGTCCTCTGGCCATCGTGCGCATGTGCTCTGTCGTGGCGGCGATGGCGTCTGCGGTCTTCCGCATCGTTGCACGTGTCATGGGTGCGTGCCTCCGCACGTTGACCGCTGCGGGTCAGTGGACGGGGCCGATTACCGATCGCAGGACGGCAGCTACCCATCGCCGCTGGTGCGTATGCCCTGGTTCTTGTACAGGTCACCGATACGCGCGAACTCCTCGGCCGGTGCTGTCAGATGGCACCAGCGAGCCCGAGGGCTCCGTTGAGGATCAGGAAGACTCCGGCGACTGTAAGCACGCCAGAGAGCAGGATGCGGCCGTGCACGCGCAAGCCAGCCGTCGAACGCCTTGAGCCTGCGAGTAGTCGGCTCAGGGGCGATGAAGGTAGAGCAGGTAGGGCACCCAGACGCTCAGCAGATAGATCGCCACGACTGCCAGGGCGGCTGCGATGCGCGCGTCGCTAGATTGCGCGGTGGCGATCACCTGGATAGCAGCGATGAAGGTCACCGAGGGGGTGAAGATGAGCAGGCCAGCGACGAATGCGGTCAGCGGCGAGGGGCGGGCGATCAGCCGTGCCATCAGCCCAGGTTTCGTGTTGCCGCGGGCGGCTTGGGTTTGCGGCGGGCCATGATGACGCCGATGGCGAGCGCTAGCACGCCGAGGCCGAGGCGCAGGCCGTAGCGGGGCGTTCGCTGATGCGGGAGGTTCAGACCGCCGCCGCGAAGCGCCAGGATGACGATCACCCCGATCACGGCGCTCATCAGCGCGGCGCCTGCGAGGTAGAACAGGGAAGTCTTTCTGGGGCTGGAGGAGCCGAGGTATGCGGCTGCGACAAGCATGGCTGTCGGCGACAATGCTGCCAGGAATGCGAGCCCCGCTGCCTCCCCGAGCACCACTGGGACGCCCGCTAGGCCCGCGCGGCCGGGCTGGCCGCGGGCACCGACGGCGACCAGCCGATCACGTCAATCAGGCCGGTCAGCCCGCTAGCCGATCCGGTTATCACGCGGCACGCTCGCTGCTGGCTCGCATATACGGATACGGTCGCAGGCCAGAGTCGCCCGCCACATCACCCATTCCGGATGACGCTCGATGGCCTTCAGCTGCCTCGATGAGGCGCAGTAGCGGGTGATTGCTCGCCGCTGCGCGGCTGCGGCGGCGCTGACCCCGCAGGCTGGCTCCGTACCGTCTGTCGGCTGGTATACGTCCTGCATTACGCCGACACTGCGCGTGGTGAAGGCACGTTCGCGGCGGATGTCACGGGAGAAGGCGAGCCACCAGGTGAGGATCGCGCCGAACCGGTTGCGGAAGCCCGTCAGGAACGCGATGTGAATGAACAGCCAGAACACCCAGCCCGGGAACCCGCCGACACGCAGTGGTCCAGCCGAGACAACTGCGCGGCCACGGGAGATGTAGGCGGCCGAGCCGAGGTCGTGATACTTAAAGGCGACCCGCCTGACTCCGGCCCTCCAGCTCGCGCCTGACCCGGCGACCCGCGTACAGCCCCGACTGCATGGCCACTTCAGCAACGCCGGGCAGCTTGCGCAGGCTCATCATGTCACCGACGACCGATATCTCGGGATGCCCGCTGATCGTCAGGTCGTCTTGCACGACGATCCGGCCGGACCGGTCTTGTTCGGCGCCGGTGGCCTGGCCAGAGCCGTCGCGAACGGCGGCGCCTCGACGCCCGCGGTCCACAGCACCGTGGTCGCGTCGTAGCGCGTCTCGGTGCCGTCGTGGTCGCGGGCGGTGAGACCGTCACGGTCCACGTTCGGTCACGATCGAGCCCATGTGCAGTTCGACGCCGAGGTGACGCAGCTCGCCGGCGGCCTTGCGCGACAGCCGGTCGCCGAAGACGGCCAGCGGCGCGGTGCCGCCATCGAAGAGCAGGACCCTGGCGTCGTCGGGATCGATCTGCCGGTATTCGGTCGCGGAGGGTCTTGGTGGCGAGCTCGCGGATCTGGCCGGCGAGCTCGACGCCGGTCGGCCCGGCGCCGACGAGAGCGAAGGTCAGCCAGCGGCTGCGCTCGGCCGGGTCGGTGGCGGTCTCGGCCATCTCGAACGCCCCGAACACTCGCCGCCTGATCGTCAGCGCGTCGAGATCGTCTTCATGCCGGGCGCCAGCTGAGCGAACTCATCGTGCCCGAAATATGACTGCCGGACCCCGGCCGCGACGATGAGGTGGTCATAGGGGACCTCGAGCTGCTCGCCGAGCGGCCGCCGGCAGATCACGTGCCGCGCAGTGGTGTCCACGTCGATCGCCTCGGCCGTGATGCACTCGAGGTTGCGATGCTTCCTGAGTATCCGGCGCAATGGCGCAGTGATCTGCCCCTCGGACAGGATGCCCGTGGCGCACTGATAGAGCAGCGGCTGGAATACGTGCTGAGCTGTGCGGTCGATCAGCGTCACGGAGCAATGGCCCGTCGCGCAGGGCACGGGCGGCGAACAGCCCGCCGAAGCCGCCGCCCACTATGACGACCCGTCTGCGAGCTTTCTGCTCATCTGCCATCTTAGAGTGCCCCGTTCCGCCTGTTGTCTCGGCTGATCAAGCCGGGTCGTGCCAGGGCACGTGCTCCGGCAGCAGGCTGTCGGCCTCCTTGGGACCCCAGCTGCCGCGGGCGTAAGCGTGGACGGGGACCACGTCGCCGAGTACCGGGTCGACGACGCGCCAGGCGGCTTCGACGGTGTCCTGGCGGGCGAACAGCCAGCGCTCGCCCGATAGCGCGGCGGCGATCAGCCGGTCGTACGGCCGCATGTCGGATCCGGGCTGCTCGGTGAAGGTGAGCTCCTCCTGCTGGGGCGTCCAGCCGGCGCCGGGCTTCTTGCCGATCAGGCTCAGGCCGACCTGGGCTTCCGGCCAGATCCGGAACCGCAGCGCGTTGCCGATAGCAGAGGGCTCGAGGCCGAAGACGTCATGCGGCGGGCGTCGGAGCCGGATGCTGATCTCGGTGGCGGTCACCGGCATGCACTTGCCGGCCCGGATGATGAACGGCACGTCCGCCCACCGCCACGAGTCGGCGGCGGTGCGGACCGCTACGTACGTCTCCGTCGTCGAGGCGGGAGCTACGCCGTCGACGTCCAGGTACCCCTCGTACTGGCCGCGGACGGTGTCCTCCGGTGTCAGCGGCCGCAGCGCGCCGATGAGCTGTGACTTGGCGTCCCGCCACGAACCCAGGCCGCGGCCGTCCGGCGGGTCGGCCAGGACGCTGGCGAGTACCTGCAGCATGTGGTTCTGCACCACGTCGCGGATGGCGCCGGTCTTGTCGTAGAACCGGCCGCGGTCGGCGACGTCGAAGGCCTCGGCCATCGTGATCTGGATACTCTGCACGTACGTGCGGTTCAGTATTGGCTCGAGCAGCGAATTGGCAAACCGGGCGAACAGCATGCTCTCTACCGGATCCAGGCCGAGCCAGTGATCCACCCGGTAGATCGCGTCCTCGTCGAAGAACTTGTGCATCGTCTGGTTGAGCTGCTGCGCGCTGGCCAGGTCGGTGCCGAACGGCTTCTCCACCATCACGCGCGCGTTCTCGGCCCGGCCTGCGCCACCGATGCCCTGGGCGATGCGCCCGAACAGCGGCGGCGGTACCTCCATGTAGAACAGGACCTTGTCGACCTGGCCGCCCACAGCGTCCGACATGGCCCGGTAGGTGGCGCCGTCGTCCAGATCGCCGTCGACGTACCGCAGCAGACCGAGCATCCTGGTTGCCGCCGGGGTCGTCGGGTCCAGGCCATTTAGCTTGAGCGAGGCCACCGCATAATCCCTGAACTGGTCCAGACCCCAGCCGCTCTTCGCGACCCCGACCACGGGCATGTCCAGCACACCGCGTTCAGCCAGCCCGACCAGTGCCGGGAATGTCTCCAGCTTTGCCAGGTCGCCGGTAGCGCCGAAGATCACCAGTGCGCCAGCCCGATCCTCCGCCATGTCCGCCTCCCGTTTCCGCCCAGCGAGCCCCTGTCTCCGTCCAGCTGCAGCATCAAGCCGAGCGGGCGTAGTGTCGGCATGTGCCCGCGCCGTGCCGCTTGCTATCGGTCTGCCGTCCGACTCATGCGCGGGAGTAGTGATGTGCGTCGTGGTGCTGCTTCCATGCGCTGGCACCGGCGGTTGTGGCGGCCTTGGTCTGGCCCAGCTTGTGCTTGACCACTTCGGTCGGCGGCACTTCAAGCTCGCGGATCCACTGGCGGGTGGCCGATACCATCGCGGTCCCACCCAGGATCAGGCCGGTTAGGCCGATCAGTGTGCCGGCGCCGATGAGTGCAGCGCCGACGAAAATGGGCGTGGTGTTCAGCTGGAAGCTGCTCGACGATGAACTCTGACCGTTTTTCATTGCATCCTTCCTCGAAGTTGCGTGTGCGGCTGAGTCGCGTTAGGCGATGCGCTCGCTGATGTGCTCGCCGACCCGGATGGCGTTCGCCATGGCGGTCAGCGCCGGGTTGACGGCGCCGATGCTCGGGAAGAAGCTAGTGTCGGTCACGTACAGGTTGTCCACTTCGTGGGCCTTGCAGTTGATATCCAGCACAGAGGTCGCGGGATCGGTACCGAACCGGCACGTGCCTGCCTGATGGGCGACTCCGGCGATTTCGACGTCCATCTTCATGTAGAAGTTCTTACGCAGGACGTGATGATCGGCGAGGCCGACGTGGTTGAGGACCTCCTTGAACTCTCTGTACAGCCCGTCCGCCTCGAGGTCGTTAGTCGGGGTGTAGCTCAGGTGCACGTTGCCGTCGGGGTCGACGGTGACCCTGTTACCGGGCTTCGGCAGGTCCTCGGTGGTGAGCCAGAAGTCGACCGCGTGGCTGGCGACCTCGTCCAGGCTCCAGTGCGGGGCGAGCTTGGTGAGCTCCGGCTCCTCGCCCTTCATCGCTTCCGCGTTGGACTTGCCGAGCATCTGCATGTTGCCTAGCGGCCACTCGTTGTCCGGACCAGCGAGGTAGTAGTCGTTGAGGGCGAGGGTTTTCTGGAAGGTGGTGTCGTTGGGCTCCTTGCTGAGCGCGACGGCGGCCTTGCTGTTGTGGTACATGTAATTGCGCCCGACCTGATCGGATCCGTTGGCCAGGCCGGCTGGGTGCGCATCGGATGCGGAGTTCAGCAGGATCTTCGCCGAATTTGCGGCCCCGGCGGCCAGCACCACGATGCTGCCCCGGAATGTCTCCTCGGCCCGACCGCCATCGCGGGAAACCACGACGCAGGTAACGGTCCGGCCGGAGGGATCGGTCTCGAAGCGCACGACCTCCGAGTTCACCATGCAGCGTCACGTTGGGCTCGTCGAGCAACCGGCCGGATGGCGACGACATCGGCGTCGGCCTTGGCGTGCACGAGGCAGGGGTAGCCATCGCACGTCGCGCACCGGATGCAGTGGCTGGCAGGCTGGTCAGCCTCGTTCAGCATGATCCCGCACGGGGCCGGGAACGGGCGATAGCCGGCCTGACTCCAGCGCGTCGGAGATCTGCTGGATCCGCGGCTCGTGCGATACCGGCGGCCAGGGGTATTGCTTTGACCAGGAACCCTCGGTGGGATCAGCGCCATGGACGCCGTGCACGTGGTAGAGCCACTCGGCTTTGGTGTACCACGGTTCGAAGTCGCCATAGCTCAGCGGCCAGGCTGGCGACACCCCGTCGGCGTGGTACAGCTCGCCGAAGTCGACCGGCCGCAGCCGGTACAGCGCCGCGCCGTACAGCTTGGTCGCGCCGCCGACGAAATAGTGCACCTGCGGCTGGAACGGCTTTCCTTCGCCGTCGTACCAGGTATCGGGTGATATGTACCGGCCGTCGACGAAGACCTCACCGGGATCCCAGTTCTCCAGCTCCCGGTTTAGGAAATTACCGCGCTCCAGCACCAGGATCCGCTTACCCGAGGGCGCCAGCGTGTTGGCGATGGTCCCGCCGCCCGCCCCGGTCCCGATAACGACAACGTCGTATTCGTCAGACACGACATCCTCCCGGGGCATCCCAACTCGTAGTAGCCCGTACTCAATACTCACGCTCCCCTTGCAAGCCTCGGGTGACGTCATCCTGACCGGGTGATTTTGCCCGCCGATGCGAAATGTCGCCGGCCTGCACGGTCATAGCGGGTAGACAACGCGTCTGCGGCGCGCATCTGCGGCGAGGCCATGAGCGCGGATCCTGCAGGTGGGCGCTAAGGAGCTAAACCCATGCTTACTATCCATACGCGGCACTAGCCGACTCCTGTGCTGCACGTCCGGGTTGTCAGCCGGCCTGCCGTGACCGCGCGGCTAGTTGACCGTCTCACCGCGGACGCCGGTGTGCTGAATCTTGTGGTCATGAATGGCGCCGCACTGCCCGTAGGCGACGCCGTGCAGTTCGATGTGCAGGACGGCTCGGCCAACGCGGTACTTGAGGAACTGCAACATTTCGGCCTGCATCGCGACGGGTCGATCAGCATCACGACGGTGGATGCTGCCATAGTCGACGCGACGCAGCGCCGAGGCTGGCGTCGCACCTATCACGGCGAGCGGTCCCCGGTGTGGGATGTGGTTGAAGCCAAAATCGCGGACGATGCCGCCTACTCACCAAGCTTCTTCGCCTTGCTGGTGTTCGCGGGCCTGATCGGTGCATGCGGGATCCTGACCAACTCGCAGATCCTGATAGTCGGCGCGATGGTGGTCGGGCCGGAATACAGCGCCATAATTTCTGTGGCGCTGGGCATCGAGCGACGGAACTGGCCTGCAGTGCGCGGCGGGCTCCTTGCTCTGCTGGCCGGGTTCCTACTCGCGATCGCCGTGACTCTGCTGTTCGCGTTGTGCATACGAGGCCTGGGCAAGGCGCCAGAGCCGTACCTTCACGGCATCAGGCCGGTATCTGACCTGATTAACTCGCCGAACCTGTACTCGGTCGTTGTCGCCGTAGTCGCTGGGATCGTGGGCGTGGTGTCGCTAACCTTGGCCAGGGCCGGCGCCCTGATCGGAGTATTTATCTCCATTACGACGATCCCGGCCGCTGCCGACATCGCTGTATCGGTCGCGTTCGGGAGCTGGAAGGAGGCCCGCGGCTCGACGGTGCAGCTGCTACTCAACGTCGGCCTGCTCATCGTCGTCGGGGCTGTAGCGCTGCGCGGGCAGCGGATGATCTGGGGCCGCTGGGCCCGATCCGCCCGGACTTCCTAGCCTGGGAGTTGGCTGAGTGCGTCCTCGACAGCGCGGTGAAACGTGGGGTAGGCGTAGATCATCTCGGTGAGACGCTGCACGGGTATCTGCGCGTGCACGGCGAGGGTCAGCATGCTGAGTACCTCCCCGCCCGTCGGCCCGGCTGATGTGGCGCCGACGAGCACGCCGCGCTCGCTGTCGGTCACGAGCTTGATGAAGCCCTCGTTGCCCGACTTGTGGATCCAGCCGCGCGACGAGCTCGGGATCTGCTTGATCGCGGTAGCGACGCGCTCGCCGTGGCGCTCCCTCGCCTGTGCCTCGGTGAGGCCGACGCTGCCGATCTCCGGGTCAGTGAACGTGACCCGCGGCACGGCGTGGTACTCAGCTGGGTGACGCGGACGATCGAGCAGCTCGCCCAGGATGATGCGGGCGTGGTACATGGACATGTGCGTGAACGCACCCTTGCCGACGACATCGCCGAGTGCCCACACGCCTGGAGCGGCCTGCATCCTGTCGTCGACGTCGATGAAGTGGGCCGCCTCGTCCAGGCCGATGGCGCCGACGCCCAGCGCCGCCAGATCGGTTTTGCGCCCGGTCGCCACCAGCAGGCGCTCACCGCGGTACCGCCGGGCGTTCTTGAGCGTGACGGTGAACTGAGAGCCGTCATGGCTGACGGATTCGGCCGAGGTCGCGGTGCTCACGGTGATGTTCTCGGCCCGGAACACCTTCTGGACAAGCTCACCCGCCTCCGGCTCCTCCAGGGGCAGCAACCGCGGCATGCCTTCAATCAGGGTCACGGCACTGCCGAACCTGGCAAACACCTGTGCCAGCTCGGCACCGATCGCGCCGCCGCCCAGGATCAGCAGCGACCGCGGCACGTCCTCGGTCTCGATGGCCTCATGGTTGGTCCAGTACGGCGTCTGCGCCAGGCCGTCGATCGGCGGGATGGCGGGCGCGGTCCCGGTACCGATGACGATGGCGCGCTTGGCTCGCAGCACGTCGTCGCCGACTGTTACCACGCCGGGCGCGGTGATCCTGGCGTGCCCGCGCAGCAGTGTGCCGCCGAGGTCGGTAAACCTGTCCGCGGCCACCTTGTCGTCCCAGTTATCGGTGGCCTCGTCCCTGATCCGCTTGGCCACCGGCGTCCATGCGGGCGAGATCACGGCCGCTCCGGCCATGCCGGGGATGCGGCGGCCCTCGGCTAGCAGGTTGGCCGCCCTGAGCATCATCTTCGACGGGATGCAGCCCCAGTACGGGCACTCGCCACCCACCAGGCGGTCCTCGACGGCGGCCACCGGCACGCCTGCCTTCGCCAGCTCCTCGGCCACGTACTCGGCACCGGGACCCATACCGACGACCACTACGTCAAACTCACGCCCGCTCACAGCTCTCATGTTCCTGCGTGATCAGGGGCACTGCGAACGATTCACGATCTTCGCGGCCTTAACCTCTCGGCAGGCCGCGCTCAACCTCGGTCATGCTCTCTCCGTCCAGGTGCAGCGCGCCGGTGAGCTCGGCGAGGACCCGCTGGCCATCGATCGCACCGCAGCTGAAGAGGTCGATCGCGATGAGATTCTCTTCCGGCCACGTGTGAATGCTCAGGTGCGACTCGGCCAGGATCAGGACCAGGGTAATGGCCCCGTTCGGGAAGATGACGTGGCTGATGTCGAGCACGTGGCCGCCGCCGGACCGGACCGCACCCGCGGCGACTTCGGTCAGGATGTCGACGTCCGCCACGGGCGAGGCGGGCGTCGTCACGGCGTCGATAGCGTAGAGCCGCTTCGGCGAGACCGCTTCCTGCCGTCGCAGGTCGGTGTAGCTGCTGGCCGCTTCCATGCCCGGCATGATGTGGGACGATACCGTAACAGCAAATGAACCTGGACGACGTGGTGACTCAGGTCGCCGCCGCGGTAGGCCTCGCTGAGGGCGAATCCGGCATTCGCGACATTATTTCGGCCGTACTGATAGCCGAGCCGTGTGCCGTGCGCGAGATTGCCCGGCTGGCTGAACTGCCGGTTCCGATAGTGGCGGCGGCAAGCAACGAGCTGCGCGCGCGCGGCGTGCTAGCCACCCAGCGGCCCGTTCAGCTGACCGCTGAAGGCCGAGCAGCCGTGGCGGCGACGGCGGGCCTCGCCCTGGACGCAGCCGTGCTGGAAGCCCTGGGCGCGCCTGGCGGACCGCTGCAGGCAGCCGCCGCGGGCGCTCCAAGCGCCAAGACCGAGCTCGACCAGACGCACTGCACGGTGCCGACGAAGCTCGCGCGCGTGCTCCGGCTCCACGAGGCACGCGCCCTTGCGGGTCAGCGGATCCTGCTGCTCGGTGACGATGACCTGATCTCGGTCGCAATCGCGCACGTGCTGGCGAGCGCGGGCCGTCCGGCCGCGATCCGCCGGCTGACCGTGGTCGATACCGATGCCGACGTCTTGGACTGGATTCGCAGCCAGGTCTCGTCGACCGGAGTCACCGTCGAGACCGTGCGCCTCGACGTGCGCGCGCCGCTGCCGCAGGAGATGGTGGGCGCATTCGACGTCGCACTGACCGACCCGCCGTACACAGTGCCGGGCGCGGAGCTGTTCCTCAGCCGGGCGGTCTCAGGGCTGGCGCCTGAGCCTGGCCGGCATGTGTTCTTCTCCTTCGGCCCGCGGCGTCCTGACGAGACGCTTGCGGTGCAGCGGGCCATGGCCGGGATGGGGCTGACCATCAGGTCGCTCGATCCGGGTTTCAACGAGTACGTGGGCGCCGGCGTGCTGGGCGGGACAAGCGGCCTGTACCACCTGCGTACCGCGCCCGGCGCGCGGCCGCTGATCAGTGGCTTCTATGACGGCCCGCTGTACAGCGCGGCCAACCGGGCGGCCGTGACCAGGCCATACCGGTGCGTCCGGTGTAAGGCCGTGCACGACGTCGGGCCGGGCGGCCAGTGGCCGCAGATCGCGGCGCTGCAAGGCGCGGGCTGCCCCGCCTGCGGGGGCACCCTGTTCCGGCCTATGCCGTTGGTGGCGCGGTGAGTTACCTGATCCGGTCGGCGCGTCAGGACGATCTTGAAGCGATCGTGCGATACGAGATCGACATCGCGGTCATCTCCTTCGGGGCCGAAGCGATCACCGATCCCGCGCTGCACCGCAAGCGTGTCACGAGCGCCCTCGGCAAACCGGGGGAGGTCACGCTGGTCGCGACGGCAGCCGACGGGCCGGCCGAACCGCTCGGCTGGGCCTGGCTGTCAGCCCGGACGAACTCGCTGACCGGCGACCGCTACGGCAACTTCCGGTCGCTTGCGGTGTCGGACGTGCCGGACCGCAGCGAGATCGGCGAGCTGCTGCTAGCCGCTGTGCTGGCCGCGGCCGACGAGGCCGGCATGACCCAGCTGACGGGTAAGGTGCACGCGGAGAACCTCGGCATGCGGGCGCTCTACCGCAAGTTCGGCTTCAAGGCCACGCACCTGACCATGGAGCGGCGCCGTGATTGACACGCTCATCAAGTGCGTCGTCTGGGACATCGACAACACTCTGCTGGACGGCGTGTACTTGGAGTCGGCGGGCCAGTCGCCGCCTGCCGATCCAGTGCTGGCGGGCGTGCTCCGCGAACTGGCTGGCCGCGGCATCCTGCAGGCCCTGGCGAGCCGGAATCCGCCCGAAGCAGCCGACTACGTCCGCGCCGTCACGGGCGCCGAGTTCGCCGCCGTCGAGTGCGGCTGGGGCAGCAAGGCGGAGGCCGTCACGCGGATCATCGCCGACCTGGACATCCCGGCCAACGCGACTGCATTCGTCGACGACGACATGCTCGAGCGGGCCGAGGTCGCCGCAGCGGTGCCCGAAGTTCTGGTGCTGACCCCGGAAGACGCGGCCGAGGCCGCCGACTGGCCGCAGTTCAGCCCGGTGGTCGTCACGGCCGAAGCCCGGCGGCGCGGCCAGCTGTACGCCGAGCGCCGCCGACGGCAGGAAGCGGGGCGGGAATTCGGCGGCAGCCGAGCTGAGTTTCTCCGGAACGTCGGCACGCGCATTACCATCGGCCCGGCTCAGCAGGATGACCTGGCCCGGCTACACGAGCTGTCGGTCCGTACCCATCAGCTCAACTCGGGCGGCCAGCCGGTGACTGAGTCCGAGCTCGCCGAGGTCATGGGATCGGCCGAGCATCAAGTGGCCACGCTCAGGCTGGCGGACGACTTCGGTGACGACGGCCTGGTCGGTGCCGCGATTCTGGCGAGGAACGGGACTGCCCCGCTCGTCATGATGTCGTGTCGCGCGCTTGGCCGCGGTGCGCTGGACGCGATGCTGGCATGGATGTGCCACGCGGGCGCCCAGGCTGGCGCGACGGAGCTGATCGTCCCGTGCCTGGTCACCGACCGCAACGTGCCGATGCGGCTAGCTCTGGCCGCGGCTGGCCTGCGGGCCGACCCCGGAGCCGTGGCGGCAGACGGCCGGGCCTTCTTCACGCGGTCGCTGCGCGGTGAGCTGCCAGTCATCCCGGACTGGGTCACGGTCAGGGCCACGCCATGACGGCGGCTGAGGACGCGATCGCTGCCGAGCTCCGCCAGGTGCTCGCCGAGGTGACCGGCCGGCCGGAGCTAGCAAGCGTGCCGCTGCAGACGCCGCTATTCGGCGGCGGGGTAGGCCTGGACTCGCTTGCCGGCACGCTGCTGCTCCGCCAGGTCCAGCGCCAGTACGGCCTCGACGTCGCTGCTGAGGACCTGAACCTCGATTCACTAGAAACTCTCGGCACCCTGGCGGCCTTCGTCGCGGCGAGGCTCAGCCGTTCAGACTAAGCGGGCTCGGTGCGTCATACCCGATTCGCAGTACGGTCTGGCCGTCCAGGGTGATGATCTTGCTAGACGCGGGAAGGTACTGGGCGCGTTGCGGATTGACGAACGCCTGCAACGATTTGAGATATGCCGACGCTCCGACGTCTGACGCGCTGACGGGCGCCGCCAGGTCGATGGACCGCAAGAGGCTCGCAGGCCCGCCACCGGGTGATCCATTGCCGAAGGCCATGACGCGCAGCGGCTGCGAGTCAGCGATCTCAGCGAGAAGCAGCGCAAGCCGCGGATCGACATCGCCGCTGCGGAGCTGCGCCCTGGCGATGGTGGAGAACGTGATCCGGCTGTTAGTAAGGAGCTGAGCGTCGCCGGCCTTCCGGGCGCTTAGGCCCAGCGCCAGAGCATGGTGATAAGCGGTCGTCCCGCCGGAGGTGAGTTCCCTGATGTCAACCCTGGCGTTCCCTGAGCCGAAGCTCGCGATCACAGCCGGAGCGTAGACGGCGGCCAGCCGAGGACCGAACTGGGCTCGGATGTCGGCGGTGGCGACAACCAGCGTTGAACCGAGCGGGTCATTCGACCCCGGCAGAAGCGGGTCGAGGCTCGGAAAGCCGCGCTGGGCGAGTTCGGCGCAGACCTGGGAATCGCACGATACGACCGCGGCGCGGCTGACCTGCTGAAGTATCCAGGCAACGGCCCGCGCTCTACTCGCGGCCGCAGCCGCGAGTTCCTGGCTGCCGTCAGCGCGGCTGTCCGCTGACTGCTTCGGCGATGGGCCGTGCTGGGACAGGATGTATGCCAGCCCGCCGGCGCCACCGACGACCAGAACTGCGGCCATGAGCGCGGTCGCGCGCCAGCGCCGCCTAGCTCGCCGCGTGCGGCCGCGCGCATGGTCCGGCTTAGCTGCTGCCCTGCCCTGCTTGCGGCTCGCGCCCGCGACGCGCTGCGGCTGTTCGGGCGCTTTAACTGGCGCGACCGCCGAGCCGGGATCCTCATCGTCCGCGGCAAGGGTGACGGCCTGTGGCGGGAGCGGGCCCATGGGCTGCGCCCCGGCGGCGACAAGCTCTCGCAGGGCATCTCGGGCGGAAGGCCGAGATGCCGGGTTCTTGTTGAGGCAGGCACGGACGAGCGAGCCAAGTGGCTCGGAAAGGCTGCCGACCACCGGCTCGCGGTGAAGAATGGCGTACGCGATCGCTGTCAGGGACTCGCCTGTGAACGGCAGCTCACCGGTACCGGCGAACGTCATCGAAACCGCCCACGACCACATGTCAGCCGCCGCGGTCACCCGCCAGCCGGCCAGGTGCTCGGGGGCCATGTACGCGGGAGTTCCCACGGCGACCTTGCCGGACTGGCCGTTCGTGGTCATGCCGGGCACGGTCGCCAGCCCGAAGTCGATCACCACTGGCCCGTCCGGCCCGAGCAGCACATTGGCGGGCTTGAAGTCGCGATGCACCATCCCGACGGCGTGCACGGCACCGAGCGCGGTCAGCGTCGCGACCGCGATGCGCTCCAGCGCTGTGGCACTGCGGGGGCCGTCCTGCTCGACGGCCTCGATGAGCGATGGGCCGTTGACGTACTCGCTCACGATGAACGGCCGACGTTCGAAGATTCCCGCATCCAGAACCTGCGCAGTGCAGAACCGGGCTACTCGCTGCGCCGCGGCGACCTCTCGCAGAAACCTGCTCCGCACATTCGAGTCCGAAGTCGCTGGCAGGATCTTGAGTGCCACCCTGGTCTCCGCGCTGCTGGCAGCCAGGAACACGACGCCCTGGCCGCCTTCGCCAAGGCGACCGAGCAGCTCGTATCCGCCCACCTCCTGCGGATCGGTCGCGCGCAGGGGAAGCATCTCGGACCGTGCGGACCGCGTGGACGTCACGCGACCATTCTGCCTCCAATATCACCGCACGTCCGGAATACGGTCAGCCCTTTGTCGCGCGGGGAACCATCCGGCAAGGCACCATGGTCTTTTCATTGAGGTGATAGCTTGCGCACACCCTGTGGTAGCCGTCAGCGACCCACAACGGGATTCCCTGGACCAGCAGCACGGGCGACAGCTTCTCACCGCGCTTGACCTTGTTCAGGTCGGCGGCGACCTCCGAGTCGTCCGCGCTCAGCAGCGCCAGGCCGGAGGCGCGCAGAATGTCTTTGACGGCAAAATGCTGCAATGTCTTCTCTTTGCGCAAGGCCTTGACGAGCGGCCTGCTGCAGTGGCCCCCAGCAGCAGGGACAGATAGGACTGCGCCGCCGGAAAGTCCTGCGCTTCTGGTTCATCCTTCCAGTGCTCGCCAGTCACAGCCCCTCACTCTCTGCTTCGTCATAAGCGTCTCGGTTCATAAGAGTTTCGCTTTATAGGCTCTCGCGCTTACCCGGCGGCCGAGTTGCCGGCCGGCGAGGTCTGCAGCGGCGCGCTTGCCGTTGAAGCTGGCACGGACGCCGGATCAACGAACGTGCTGCCGCTCGGGCCGGCTTCGACGGCCATGTGCAGGGCGCTGCCCTGCACGAACTGCTGCCAGCTAAGGAACCACTCGGTCCAGCCGTTATCCCACACGCCGGCCTTAGGGCTGCCGATGACCGTGATCGGGTCGCCAGGCACGGCCAGCTTGTAATAGGTCTCCGCATCTGCCGGCGACAGGTTCACGCAGCCGTGGCTGACGTTCTCGAAGCCCTGCTCGCCGACAGACCAGTAGGCGTCGTGATAGTAGTCGCCGCTGAAGGTGAAGCGCACCGACCACGGCACCGACAGGCTGTATCCCGGGCCGGTCATCTGCACCGGGTTAGCCTTCTCGATGGTGAGATAGCTGCCGTTGGGCGTGGCGTCACCGGGTCGCCCCGAGCTGATCGGCCAGTCGTAGCGAAGTTTGCCGTTGTAGTAGATCTGCGTTCGGTGCGTCCCGGTATTGGCTATCGCGACCAGCGCAGGCCCGATGCCGAATGTCTGGGTTAGCGTGTGATCTCCGTACAGGCCCGGCGCGCCGAGGACGCCGTTCAGGTGCCCCGTGAAGCTCACAGTGGTGCCAGCCGGCCAGTAGTCGCGCGGCCGGAATAGCAGTGACTGATTGCCGTCCCAGTACCATGCGCCGACTACCGGAGTCGACGTCGCAACCTCTAGCGACCGCTCGACTGCGGCCTTGTTGGTGATCGGCTGGCTGAACTTGAGGATGATCGGCATGCCGACGCCGTACTGCTGGCGATAGCCCTCGAAGATCTGCGTCTGGAACGTCTGGCTCGGCGTGAGCGTATGGAACGTGCTTGTCGTGGCTACGGTACGGCCGCCGCTGCCGGACGACGTGGCGGTCACCGTGTAGGCCTGCGAAACATCCAGAGCCCACTGACTGTGCCAGACCTTGCCACCGGGGCTGAGAGTCCCGGACACCGGGTCGCCGGCGGTATGCACGGTGACGTTCTTGAGCGTGCCCGTGGTCGCCGTCACGGTGATGCCAGCGGATGGGTCGGCGTTGCTGGTGCCGTTCGCGGGGGTGATCGTCACCGGTGGCGGGCTCGCGGGCTTGGCCTGGCTGCCGTGTCCGCTCGTGCTGTGCCCATGCGAGCCCTGGCCGCCCGCACCGGCTCCGCCGCCTGAGCACGCCGCCGCCAGCAGGGCTAGCGCCGCCACGGCGGCGAGGCCCGCCGGCCGTGCCAGTCGCCGGAGCTGCGTGTCGTTGGTGCGACGCATCGACGTGCCTCCTTGTCGCCTGCTTGCGAGGTTACCTTTCCCGAATGATTGGGGATTGAATGCAGCACACTGTCCGGTAAGCCGAGGAAGGGGCCGTGTCTATGGAGCTCAGGGAGCTTGCCCGCGCGGTTGCGGAACGAACCGGCTTGTCCCGCGAGGAATCAGCGGATATAACTCGGGCGGTAGTTGAGGGGCTGGCAGCGCAGCTGAGCGAGGGTGAGGCCAAGCACCTGGCAGTCGATATGCCCGAACAGCTGGCCGGCGAGTTTGACTCGTCGCGACGCCGCCGGCAGGGCGCTCACCCGGTCCCGGTCCTTGACTTCATCCGGCAAGTCAGCGCCCATACCGGGCAGCCAGAAAACGAGGCCCGCGCTGGCACCGGCGCCGTCCTTGCCGTGCTGAGCGAGTCACTCAGCGCGGAGGACTACGGCCACCTCATGGGCCAGCTCCCAGCGGCCTACGGCCAGCTGGTGGCGGCGGTCGGCTGAGCTACCCATCTGCCGAGCCGGCCTTGCCACGACGATGCAGAACCGCGGCGATTGCCGGGAACAGGACCACCGACACCACGCCGGCGCCGACGAGGGCGGCCGCGTTCGAGGGCAGCATGACGCCATCACGCAGGCCGATCTCAGCCAGCGCGATCAGCAAGGGCAACGTCGTCGCCGTGATGAAGGTTATCTCTAGCCGCTGGCGGAACGGCAGCACACGGGCGTAGACCAGCAGCGACGGCAGCCCGCGCACGACGACCAGCAGTCCGACGAAGATGAACAACCGGGCCGGCTGAGCCAGGATGGCCTGGATATCCAGTGTCATCCCGGAGGCTACGAAGAACAGCGGGATGAAGATGCCGTACCCGACGGCTTCCAGCTTGGACTCGAGCGGCTCGATGTCGACGTCCATCCGGCGTGTCCAGCTGCGCAGGACCATGCCCGCCAGCACCGCGCCAAGCACGACGTCAAGGCCGAACCGCTCGGCCGCGACCAGCAGCAGAATCAGCAGCACGATCGACCACCGCAGCGTCGTCTGAGCTGTGGCCCGCTGGCCCTGCTTGATCAGCGCGCGCAGGCGCCGGTCGCCAATTAGCCGCGGCGCGGCCGTCAGCAGGAGCGCCGCCACGGCGACGGCCAGCAGCGAGCCAATGGCGATGAACTGCTCGCGCTTAGTCAGGAACAGCGAGATGGCCACGATCGGGAACAGCTCGCCAACGGCGCCGGCCGCCAGCACATACCGTCCGAACTTGCCCTCGAGCATGTCGTTGTCCTGAAGGATCGGCAGCAAGGTACCGAGCGCCGTCGTCGTCAGCGCCAGGCCGATCGGCACGAAGTCGTGGACGAGGTGGAACGACGCGAGCAACGCGACGGCACCGACGGCTAGCAAGGCGCTGATGGCCCATCCGATCATGGCCATCCGGCCGGACCGCTCGCGGAACAGGCGCGGATCGAGCTCGTACCCGGCCAGCAGGAACAAGAATCCGAGACCAATGTTCGACAGCAGCTGGATGCTGCCGGTATCGGCGAGGCCGAGTACATGCGGGCCGATGAGGATGCCGCCGAAGATCAGGATCACGACCTGAGGAATCCTCGGGCCGGGCAGCACGGAGACGATAACCGGGGCCAGCGCGGCGACTATAACGACGGCGAGCAGGGTTTCCAGGCCCCTCGCGTCCACGTGTCTGCTTCCCCCGTGCCTGGCCGCCGCTAGCCCCGTGCCCGGCGGTCTGGTCAGGATGCCCCGCCTGGCGTCCGTATATTCCGACCTGCATCATTGGTCTGTGGCGGTTACTCCGACGTTCCCCAGCCGGGAGACCCTGGACAGACTCAGGTTCCGCCCGCTGGACGTCGCCGTCGGAATCGTCGTGCTTCTGCTGATCTACGTCGCGGTGCGGGTCGGCGCGGGAGCCAGGGCGCCTGCGCATCAGTCAGCGCCCATCAGCCTCGCGCCGTCGAACCTGCCGTATTACGCGGCGCGCAGCCTACTGCGGATGTTCATCGCGCTGTTCTTCGCCTACGCGTTCAGCCTCGGTTACGCCTACATCGCCGCGCGCAGCCGCCGGGCGCGGCGGGTGCTGATCCCGGCGCTCGACATTCTCCAGTCCGTTCCCGTTCTTGGCTTTCTCGCCGTAACCGTGACGTTCTTTACCGCACTCTTCCCAGGATCCGAGCTCGGCTTTGAATGCGCGGCGATATTCGCGGTATTCACCTCGCAGGCGTGGAACATCACGTTCTCCTTTTACCATTCGCTGATCAGCCAGCCGAGCGAGTTCAACGACGCAAGCAAGCTGATGGGCCTGTCCAGGTGGAAGCGGTTCTGGACCGTGGACGTGCCAGGCGGCGCGATCGGCCTGGTCTGGAACGGGATGATGAGCTTTGGCGGCAGTTGGTTCTTCCTGACCGCCTCCGAGCTGATCACCGTGAACAAGCACCAGTTCACGCTGCCCGGCGTCGGCTCCTACGTCGGTGTCGCGGAGCGCGAGGGCAAGCTGGGCGACGTGGTGTGGGGAATCGTCACCATGGTGGTCCTGATCCTCGTAGTCAACTTCTTCTTCTGGCGCCCGCTGGTGGCATACGTGGACAAGTTCCGCGTCGAGCAGTCTGAGTCAGGCCTGAAGTCGAAGTCGCTGGTACTCGACGCCCTACGCCGGTCAAGCTGGCCGGCTACGCTCGGCCGGGGCAGGCGGGCGCTGGCGCATCCGGTGAACGCTGCCATGGGGCGGGCCACCGGAATCGACGACCAGAGCCTGGCCAGCCACGCGGCCCGGAGCCGCGCAGCCGACGTGGCCTTTACTGTCGCGGTTACCCTGGTGCTCGGCTTCGGTCTGTACCGGATGCTCGCGTTCATCGCGACCGGCTCGCAGGGCCTCGGCGCACTCGGCACCGCGTTCGGCCTCGGTTTCCTGACCTTCCTCCGCGTGGTCATCGTCGTCACGATCTCCTCGCTGGTCTGGGTCCCGGTGGGCGTGTGGATCGGATTCAACCCGCGGGTCGCTCAGTTCATGCAGCCGATCGTGCAGGTGCTGGCCAGCTTCCCGGCGAACTTCGTCTTCCCGTTCGCCATCGTCATCTTCCTGGACATCGGCCTGTCGCTGAATTACGGCGCCATCGTGCTGATGCTGCTGGGCACGCAGTGGTACGTGCTGTTCAATGTCATCGCCGGGGCCAGCGCGGTGCCATCGGACCTGAAGGAAGCCATGGACAACCTCGGCGTGCACGGCCTCGACCGGTGGCGGCGGCTGATCGTGCCCGCCATCTTCCCGGCCTACGTCACGGGCGCGATCACCGCGGCGGGCGGCGCCTGGAACGCGACCATAGTCGCCGAGATCGTCACGTACAACCACAGGCAGCTCGTCGCCAAGGGCCTCGGCAGCTACATCGCCCAGAACACTGGCCACTTGCCCGAGCTGTTCGCTGGCCTGGTGGTCATGGCCGTGTACGTGACAGCGCTGAACGTGTTGCTCTGGCGGCGGCTGTACCGACTGGCCGCGACGAAATTCGCGCTCGCGTGACTAGCCAGCCGGCGCCGGCGACTCCGCTGATCAGCGTGCGGTCGCTCAGCAAGTCCTTCGCGGGACCGGGCGGCCGGCCGCTGCCGGTGCTCGACGACATCAACCTGGACGTCGCCGAGGGGGAGTTCGTCGCCCTTCTTGGCCGCAGCGGCAGCGGCAAGTCAACCCTGCTGCGCTGCATCGCCGGCCTGATGGCCCCGACCGAAGGCGAGGTGCAATTCCGCGGTCGCCCCCTGGTGGGGACCAACCGGGAGACCTCAATGGTCTTCCAGACCTTCGCCCTGATGCCGTGGCTAACCGTGCAGCAGAACGTAGAGCTGGGACTAGAGGCCCGCGGGGTCGCTCCAGACGAACGGATCGACCGCGCGCTGCGCGCCATCGACATCGTGGGCCTGGACGGATACGAGTCTGCCTACCCCAAGGAGCTATCTGGCGGCATGCGCCAGCGTGTCGGCTTCGCCAGGGCGCTTGTGGTCGAGCCGGCCGCCTTGCTCATGGACGAGCCGTTCAGCGCGCTGGACGTACTGACGTCGGAGAACTTGCGCGGTGAGCTGCTCGAGCTGTGGGAGGGCCACCGGTTCCCGACCAAGACCATCGTGATGGTGACGCACAACATCGAGGAGGCCGTGCTGCTAGCCGACCGGATCCTGGTGCTGGGCACGAACCCTGGCCGCATCCGGTCCGACATGGTCAACCCGCTGCCGCGTCCGCGGCGCCGCCGGACCCCGGAGTTCGACGAGCTCGTCGACCAGATCTACACGATGATGACCAGGCGCGCCGCGACCGAGGAGGAGCCGGCTGACCGTCCGCGGCGCCCCGGCCGGTACCGTCAGCGACACCCCGTTGCCGCAGGCCACGGTCGACGGCGTATCGGGCCTGGCCGAGATCCTGCTGGCCCGCCACGGCGGCGCCGCCGACCTGGCTGACCTGGCCGACAGCCTGGGCCTCGAGGTGGACGACCTGCTGCCCCTGGTGGACGGCCTGCTCCTGCTCGGCTTCGCCGACCTGCGAGACGACCGGCTCGAGCTCTCCGGTAACGGCAAGGTCTTCGCCGGTGCGAGCATCCAGGACTCGAAGGAGATCTTCGCGCGGGCCTGCCTCGAGCACGCACCGCTCGTCCGCACCATCTACCGCAGCCTGCGCGGGAGTATGGACGACACGTTGCCGGCCGGCTTCTTCACTGACATCTTGCGGACCAGCTTCGGTGAGGAAGAGGCCGCCAGGCAGCTCGACGTGGCGGTGAACTGGGGCCGCTACGCAGAGCTTTACGACTACGACGCCGCGCGGGGCCAGATCATCCGGGAAGAGCAGGGCATCGGCGCGACGATCGCCGACGCCCCGCAGCCCGCCGGCCGCGGCTCACTGACCGCCTACCTGGGCGCGGCCGAAGGTGCGGGCACGACGTACACGATGCTCCGGGAAGGACGAGCGCTGCGGGCGCAGGGCGAGGACGTCGTCATTGGCTTCGCCAACACCCACAGCCGTCAGCACACGATCGAGGCGATCGGCGGCCTGGAGACGGTGCCGCCCGAGGACGATCACATGAACCTGGCCGCCGTGCTGGCCCGCAAGCCCGCAGTTGCCCTGGTCGACGACCTGGGCAGGCACGCGGCTGCGATCGAGGCCCTGCGGAGCGCCGGGATCCACGTGATCAGCACCGCGAACGTTGCCGACGTCCGGCCGGTTGCCGCCGAGGTCGAGGCCGTGACCGGTGAACTGGCGCCTGGCACGATCACCGACGAGGCGCTGGCCGGCGTCGACGCGCTCCAGTTCGTGGACTCCTCGCCGGAGGCGCTGCGCAAGCGGCTCGGGCACGGCAACATCTATCCGCCCGACCGGATCGAGGCCGCGATGCGCACCGAGTTCCAGCCGGCCCGGCTCGCCGCACTGCGGGAGATTGGGCTGCGGCTGGTCGCCACGCAGTCGACTGGGCCACGCGCTGATTCGCCGGCCGCGGCTCGTCAGCGCGGACCGCAGGACGTGCTCGTCGCGGTGTGGCGGCCAGACCAGGTGGAGATGCTCGTGCAACAGGGCGTGCGGCTGGCCCGTCGCCGGGGCGCCCGCTGCTGCGTGCTCGCACTAAGTCAGCCAAAGCCGGGCTCGCACACGCTCACCGAGGCCCTGACCGAGCGCGTCGAGGTGGCCGCGACGGCCGGCGGCGCGACCGTCGTACTGCGGGAGAGCCGTGACGCGGGCGCCGCGATCATCTCCGCGGTTCAGGAGCTCAGGGCCCGGCATCTGGTGCTCGCCGTGCCTTCGGCCGGGCTGTTCGAACGCTGGCGCGGCACTCTGATCGAGCGCCTGGCCGAGCAGCTGCCGGGCGTGCACCTGCACATACAGACCGCGGTCGGCGCGCACTCTACGAATGCGGCCGAGACGGGGGCCGATCGGGACGCCGACCTTTCGGCGCAGCGCCGCCGCGGCGCGATAAGGGTCTACCTCGGTTACGCGCCCGGCTGCGGGACCACCACCGCGATGCTCGAGGAAGCGAACCGGCGGGCAGCGCGCGGCAGCGACGTCGTCGTCGGTGCTGTCGACGCGCCTGATCGCGAAGATGTCACCGCGGAGCTTGAGCACCTCGAAACGATCGGCGACGGCTCCACCCTGGACACCGCCGCGGTGCTGGCACGCCATCCCGAGGTCGTCTGCATCGACGACCTGACGGCGGGCACGACGTCGGCCGAGCGCAGGTTCGTCGCCGCGAGGCGGCTGGCCGATGCAGGCGTCTCAGTGGTGGGTACTGTCCAGCTCGGCAAGCTGGGCGGCGCTTCTGAGGGCGGCCCTGCTGCCTTCCTCGATCAGACTGCACTGCTTGCCCTCGCCGACGAGATCGAGCTGGTTGACGTCCCGCCTTCCATCCTGGCGGACCGGGTGCGCCGCGGCCAGATCGTCCCGGCCGATCAGGTCCCGTCCGCGCTCGCGACGACGTTCGCCCCGGCGACGCTGCGAGCCGAGCGCGAGCGGGCGTTCCGGCTGGTGGCCGACCACGGTGAGCGGCGGCTGCCTGCTTATACCGGGGAATCCGCCGAGTACGAGCCGGACCGGCAGCCGTCGATCGTGGCCTGCGCCGCGCCCTGGGCCGGAATGGAGCCGCTGATCAGGCGCTCGGCGGCGCTGGCCGCGCAGGTCGACGGCCAGTTCCGGACCGCGGCCGTCCGCCCGTCTCATCCAGCTACTGCTCGTCCTGGTACGGCTCATACCGGCATGGCGCAGCCGGGAACGCCTGACGACAGCCTGCTGGCCGAGTACGGAGACCTCACCGAGCAGCTGGGCGGGGAGTTCGTCGCTCTCACGGCACCGTCGCCCGCCCCCGCGCTGGCGGAGTACGCGAGCAAGCGACAGGCGACCGAGCTCGTGCTATCCAGGACGCACCCGAGTCCGGCGGGCCGGCACCCGGTGCTGCGCGAGCTGGCGAAGCTAGCCACCGATGTCGAGCTGCATGTCCTGCCGGCCGAGGACGAGCGCTAGTCCCCGAGGCACCGATTCTTAGGCGCCGGCCACCGCCGTCACGCCGGTCATCGTGCCGACCAGCACCAGGCCGCCGGACAGGCTCGGCGACGCGAAGTGCGGCAGTGTGGCACCGAGGCTGATCTGCTGCCGGACGGCGCCCGTGCGGGGATCGACCTCGTACAGCCGACCGTTGGCTAGGCCAGCCACCCAGACCGCGCCGCCGCCGAGCACCGGCGATCCGCTGGCCTCCGTCGGGCCGTGCCAGCGCACTGCGACGTGCCCGCCGGCGGTGTTCACAGCGGTTAGGCCGCTCGTGCAGGGCACGTACACGACGCTGCCCGCGACTGCCGAGCCGCCGTAGGCTCCGCCGGAAGCCGAGCACACAGTTCCCGCCGCGAGCTGGCCGCCGATACCCCCAAGGTGGCCGGCGTTGAGCAGGTAGCCAACGCCGGTCTTGCCGACCTGAAGGATTCGGCCGTCGCTGAGCAGTGCGGGTGACTCCGAGCCGAGGTCCAGGTCGCCTGCGCTGAGCTTGCGCCAGTCGGTAGGCGCGAAGATGCCCACCACGGCGAGCTGCGCTGTGAGCGCCGTGACCGAGTCGCTGCCGTCGTACGGGCCATTGGTGGGCGCGCCGTTCCCGTTTGCCACGTAGATGGTGCCGTCTGGGCCGATAACGGGTCCGCCGGGGGCCCAGATTCCGGCCTGATTTGCTGTTGGGACCAGGTAGGAGCGGATGCTGCCCAGCCCGCTGGCTGGCACCGACACGACCGAGCCGGTGTACGTACCGCAGTCGCCAGCGTGCCCGCCGAATACGACGTAGACATGACCGTCGGTCAGACCCAGCGCGCCGCGCTGCTGGTCATAGAACGGCTCATGGTCAGGCGACGGCACGGGCCGCCGGAATCGGATGCTGCCGTCGGTCGGATCGACGCCGACCAGCACATGCTCACGCAGGCCGGACTGGGCGACGAAGTAAGCCAGCCCCGTCTGCGGGTCGTACACGCCGGTGCCGGTGATGCCGAGTGGGTTGATGTCGCCGCACGGTTGCCGGCTCAGGGGCACCGGTGTGCCGATCTTGACGCGCCAGCGGGTCGCACCGGTGGCCTGATCTAGGCCGTAGACCTCATCCGTCTCGGTCGCTGCGACCACTGTGCTGCCGATTACCAGCGGCTGCCCGTACACGGCACCGCCCAGTCTGGCCGACCAGGCGATGGCGAGCTTCCCGGCCGCGGGCAGGCCAGCGACGTTACCCGTCCTGGCCCCGTTCCCGTGGTATTGAAACCAGTCCGTCGCCGCCGCAGCCGTCCTGATCACCGGGCTGGTAGCGGCTGGGCTCGACGCCTGCGCGGGAGCGGCGCCGTTGCTGGCGCTGCTGCTGGCGCAGGCGCTGAGCAGCAGGGCTAGCGTCAGGGGCGCTAGCGGTCGAATACGCACCCCACCTAGTGTGAGGCCCATGGGCGACACCGGCGAACGGATCTGGACGATCCCCAACGCGATCAGCGTGGCCAGGCTGATCGGCGTACCGGTGTTTCTGTGGCTGGTGCTCGGCGTCCAGACGAGGGCGGGGGACTGGTGGGCGGTCGGGCTGCTGATGGCATCCGGGTTCTCGGACTGGCTGGATGGCAAGATCGCCAGAGCTCTGAACCAGCAGACTCGTCTCGGCCAGCTACTCGACCCGGCCGCCGACCGCCTGTACATCGTCGCGACCATCGTGGCGCTGGCTGTGAGGGGGATCATCCCGTGGTGGCTCGTCGCGCTCCTGGCGGCTCGGGAGCTACTGATGGGCGGCGTGCTGGCAGCCCTGCGCCGTCGCGGCTGGGGCACGCTGCAGGTGAGCTTCGTCGGCAAGACAGCCACGCTTTGCCTGCTGTACGCGTTCCCGCTGCTCTTCTTGGGTGCGCATGTTGCCAGCTACGCCGAGACTGCCAGAGTGGCTGGTTGGACTTTCGTTATCTGGGGAAGTGCCCTGTACTGGTGCGCAGCGCTGCTGTACATCGTGCAGGCCCGACGGCTGCTGGCCGGCCCAGCCCCAGCGTCTGCGGCCGCACTGTAGGGAGGCTAGACAGCGGTGAAAGCCGTGGTGATGGCGGGTGGCGAGGGAACCCGGCTGCGCCCGATGACGGCCAATCAGCCCAAGCCGATGCTGCCCGTGGTCAACCGCCCGATCATGGAGCACGTCCTGCGGCTGCTGCGCCGCCATGGACTCACCGAGACCGTCGTGACCGTGCAGTTCCTCGCGTCGATTGTCAGGAACTACTTCGGCGACGGCGAGGACTTCGGCATGAGCCTTCAGTACGCGACCGAGGAGACGCCGCTTGGCACCGCTGGCAGCGTCAAGAACGCCGAGGACGCGCTGCGCGACGAACCGTTCCTGGTGATCTCCGGTGACGCTCTGACTGATATCGACCTTTCTGATCTGATTAAGTACCATAAAGACAACAATGCCCTAGTCACTGTCGCCCTGGCGCGGGTGCCCGATCCGCTGGAGTTCGGCATCGTGATCGTCGACGACGATGGCAAGATTCAGCGCTTCCTGGAAAAGCCGACCTGGGGCCAGGTCTTTTCCGACACCGTCAACACCGGCATCTACGTGATGGAACCGGAAGTACTGGCGCACGTCCCGGCTGGACAGGTCGTCGACTGGTCGGCGGACGTGTTCCCCAAGCTGCTGGAGAACGGGGCGCCGCTGTACGGCTGGATCGCCGACGGGTACTGGGAGGACGTCGGATCGCTTGAGAGCTACGTCAAGGCTCAGGCCGATGTGCTGACCGGCAAGGTCGCGGCTGAGATTGATGGCTTCGAGGTGTCGCCCGGCGTCTGGATCGCCGACGGTGCCGAAGTCGATCCGGAGGCGATCCTGTCCGGACCGCTCTGCATCGGCGACTACGCGAAGATCGAGGCCGGGGCTCAGCTGCGCGAGTTCACGGTCGTGGGCAGCAACGTGATCGTCAAGGAAGGCGCGTTCCTGCACCGGGCCGTCGTGCATAACAACGTCTACGTCGGGCGCGGCGTGACCCTGCGCGGCTGCGTCGTCGGCAAGAACACCGACGTGATGAGCCAGGCGCGGATTGAAGAGGGCGCAGTCGTCGGGGACGAGTGCGTCATCGAGCCGGACAGCTATGTATCGGCCGGGGTGAAGGTCTATCCGTTCAAGACAATCGAGGCGGGCGCGGTAGTCAACACCAGCGTGATCTGGGAATCGCGTGGGCAGCGCACCCTGTTCGGGCCGCGCGGCATCTCCGGCCTGGTCAACGTCGAGATCACGCCTGAGCTGTGCGTCCGGCTGGCGAGCGCGTATGCGACCACGCTGAAGAAAGGCGCGGTCGTCACTACGTCGCGTGATGCTTCCCGGGCGGCGCGCGCGTTCAAGCGGGCCGTGCACGGCGCGCTGAACGCCAGCGCCATCAACGTGGTCGACCTGGAGGCGCAGCCGATGCCGCTGGCCAGGTTCGAGACGGCGCGCAGCGATTGCAGCGGCGGGATCGCGCTGCGGACGACGCCAAGCGACCCGCAGTCACTGGACATCATCTTTATGGACTCCGACGGAGCCGACTTGTCCCAGTCGGCTCAGCGCAAGCTGGAGCGGGTATTCTCCCGGCAGGAGTACCGCCGCGCATTCCCCGGCGAGATCGCTGAGCTGACCTACCCGCCCAGGGTGGTCGAGGCGTACACGCACGAGCTGCTCCGGTCGGTCGACATGACTGGCGTATTCGGCGCCGGACTGCGGGTGGTGGCAGACTGCGCCGGCGGGACCACTTCGCTGGTGATGCCAGGGCTGCTCGGCAAGATCGGAGTCGACGTGCTCACCGTCAACAACCGGCTGGACGAAGCATCGCCGACGCAGTCCATGGCCGCGGTGCGGGCCGACATGCACAGGCTGGCCGAGCTGGTGTCTTCATTCGGCGCGGCGTTTGGCGTACGGTTCGATCCGGTCGGCGAGCGGATCGCGCTGGTAGACGACAAGGGCGCGCTGGTGAACGACGACCGCGCACTGCTCATGGTTCTCGACCTCATCGCGGCCGAGAAGCGGAGCGGCCGGGTAGCGCTGCCGGTGACGACGACGCGCGTGGCCGAGGAAGTCTGCAGCTTCCACGGCGTCGAGGTGATCTGGACACCCACGACGCTGCATGGCCTGTACGAGGCCGCGGCCGGCGAGGACGTGATCTTCGCGGCCGACGGCAAGGGCGGCTTCGTCGTGCCCGCCTTCTCCCGGTCGATAGACGGCATCGCCGCCTTTGCCCAGCTACTCGGGCTCGTCGCTCGGACCAGGCTGACGCTAAGCCAGATCCAAGCCCGGATTCCTGAGGCCAGCCTGCTCAAGCGGTCCATGCCGACGCCGTGGGCCGCCAAGGGCATGGTCATGCGGACTGTCGTCGAGGCCGCCGGGGACAAGGAGATCGACACCACGGACGGTGTCCGCGTGATCGAGCCCGCCCGAGGCTGGATCCTCGTGCTGCCCGATCCGTCCGACGCCGTGACCCACCTGTGGGCCGAAGGCAAGGACCCCGATACCGCCCAGGCGCTCCTCGATGAGTGGGCCGCCGTCGTAGAGCGGGCCGGGCGCTGAATTCCCCCGCAGCGCCAGACTGGCCGCCGGAGGCACCAGACTGTGCGCGAGCAGGGCGTCGGCCATGAGACAATCGCCCCTCAGGTTGCGATGACAAACGGCGAAGCTGACCTGGGTATCCGGGACGCAGGCGTCAGGCGGAGGTGCGGCCAAGATGTGGCGAAGGCGCCGGGAGGACACCCGGCGCGGATCCGGCGGCCGGCAGAAGCGTGCGGTGCCGACTCGGGCCGGACGCTGGCGGCGGCGTGCATGGCGCAAAGACCGGCAAGCCGACGCGCCGATAGCGGTCGCTGGGCCTTCGGAACATGGGCCGTCGGAATATCGGTCGGCCCAATATGGGCGGTCGGAGTACGGGCCGCCGCAGTACGGGCCGCCCGAGCACGCTCCGCCGGAGTATGCGCGGGTCCCCGCGTCGGCGGGTGCCGTTCCGGCGTCCGGCGCTCGTCAGACGAATGGGAGGCTCAGCGATCTGATGGCAAGCGTCTTCTGCACCACGTGTGGTGAAGCCAATCCGGAAGGCGCGCGCTACTGCTCGCGCTGCGGCACCCCGCTGGTCCGGCGGGCAGGCGACAGGGTTGCCGACACGACGTCGACGATCTCTATCGGCGGCGGTGACTTCGACGTCGACCAGTTCGAGGAAGCGGATGCCGATGCTGCCGCCGTGGCCGCGCTGCCGCCCGGCACCGCGCTGCTGGCGGTCCGCCGCGGCCCGAACGCAGGCAGCAGATTCCTGCTCGACCGCGACCTCACGCTTGTCGGGCGTCATCCCGACAGCGACATCTTCCTGGACGACGTGACTGTCTCCCGGCGCCACGCCGAGTTCTACCGGCAGGGCGACCGGTTCACCGTGCGGGACGTAGGCAGCCTGAATGGCACTTACGTCAACCGCGAGCGGATCGAGGAAGCCACCCTGAACCAGGGGGACGAGGTGCAGGTCGGCAAGTTCCGGCTTGTGTTCTTGGTCGGACCCGGGTCGACGGAGTACGGCGGAGGCATGCAGGTCGGGGGATGAACGCGCAGCCCGCCCGCGGGTATCTCGGCATCGGTGAGGTCCTGGCCCAGCTCCGCGGCGACTTTCCCGATATCAGCGTGTCCAAGATCAGGTTCCTGGAGACCGAGGGGCTCATCGCGCCGGCCCGATCGCCGAGTGGCTACCGCCGGTTCTGCGCGGCCGACGTCGACAGGCTCCGGTTCATCTTGGCGGCGCAGCGCGATCAGTACCTGCCGCTGCGGGTAATCAAGGAGAGGCTGGCGGATGCGGAGCCGCCCGAAGGCGACCGGCTGCTCAGCAGACGCGAGTTGCTGGCTGAGGCGGGCTTGAGCGAAGCGCTGCTGACGGAGCTGGAGACGTTCGGTCTGCTGCGGCGCGTCGGCCGAAATTATGGTCCGGAGGCCCTCCAGGTCGCCAGGACCGCGGTTGCGCTGACAGCGTACGGGGTTGAGGCCCGGCACCTGCGAGCAGTGCGCGCCGCCGCGGAGCGGGAGACGACGATGATCGAGAGCCTGGTGGCACCGATCTCGCGTCAGCGTGGAAGCGGCGCCAGGGACCTGGCCGCGCGGACCGCCGCGGAGCTGGCCGACCTGGTGTTGCGGCTGCACGGCGCGCTGGTAGCCGGAACGCTGGCTGAGGCCGGCCTGGCGGGCAGCGGCGGGCCCGTCGCCGCGCCAGAGCCTGGCCGGCCGAAGACCGCAGGCTGGCAGGACGCTATTGGGGGTGTACTTTGACAAAGGGAGTGCCTGCTGGCCGAAGGGGAATGCCAGTAGGCAGATCCGCTAGGACTCGCAGCGCGCAGGCGCGGATAGGGACGGAGCCGCCGTGAGGCAGATGGAGGTCGTCGGCGTCCGGGTGGAGATGGCCACGAACAACCCCATCGTCTTGCTGAAGGAGACGGAGGGGGAGCGTTACCTCCCGATCTGGATCGGGCCGAACGAGGCAACGGCCATCGCCTTCGCCCAGCAGGGCATGGTGCCGCAGCGGCCGCTCACGCACGACCTGATGCGAGACATGCTGGAGGCGCTTGAGATCCGTTTGACGACGGTCAACATCACCGCCCTGCGAGACGGCATTTTCTTCGCTGACCTGATCTTCTCTAACGGCCGGGAGGTCAGTGCCCGGCCATCGGATTCGATCGCGCTGGCGCTGCGGACGGGTGCGGCCATCTACGTGCGGGACGAGATACTCGACGAGGCCGGCGTGGCGATTCCTGATGAGCAGGAGGATGAGGTCGAGAAGTTCCGCGAGTTTCTGGACTCGATCACGCCTGAGGACTTTGGCCGGTCGACCTGACCCGCCGGCGCGCCGCCGGGGTCGTTGACGTGGCTACTCTCATCGGCCTACCGTGCGAAAGGTGTACCCAGGCATGATGGTGGCGGTGGCGGCGTGGTATCCGGAGACACCATGGCGGTAACGAAACCCTCGCGGCCGTCAGGCGGGGACCACTCCGGTGTTAGCCACTCCGGCGTGAGCCACTCCGATGGTGAGCAGCAGCTGCTATTCGGCGGGGACGTGCCGTCCCAGCCCGAGGATCTCGGGTACCGCGGGCCGACCGCGTGCGCCGCGGCCGGTATTACATACCGCCAGCTCGACTACTGGGCGCGCACCGGGCTGGTTGAGCCCAGCATCAGGCCCGCCAGCGGTTCCGGCTCGCAACGCCTGTACGGGTTCCGGGACATTCTGGTGCTCAAGGTCGTGAAGAGCCTCCTCGACACCGGGATCTCCCTCCAGCAGATCAGGCAGGCGGTCGCCCACCTGCGCGAGCGCGGCTCGGCCGACCTGGCTCGGGTCACGCTGATGAGCGATGGCGCCAGCGTCTACGAGTGCACGTCGCCGGACGAGGTGATCGACCTGCTCCAGGGCGGCCAGGGCGTATTCGGCATCGCGCTCGGCCGGGTCTGGCGCGAGGTCGAGGGCACGCTGGCCGAGTTGCCCGCCGAGCGCGCCGAGGACGAGCCCGGACACGATGAGCTCGCCAGCCGCCGGGCCAGGAAGACGGGCTGAGCGGCTCGCGGCGATCTACGGCCAGATCACCGGGATAGCCGACGGCCTCAGTCCCGCCACTGCGATGCTCCCGAGCAGGTGCGCGGCGTGGACCGTGCAGGACCTGCTGTACCACCAGATGCTTGACGCGCGGCGTGCCCTCGTCGCATTCGTCACGCTATCGGACTCCGAGCCAGACGTCGACGCGGTCACGTACTGGGAACCCTTCGCGGCGGCAGCGGGCGGCCCGGCCGCGCCAGGCGGTGATGGCGCCGCCCGGCACGCGAGGCACGTCAGGATCGCCGCGGCGGCGTACGAGGCACCCATGCTGGCCGCCGAGTGGCGGCAGATCTCGGCCGCGGCCGTGCGCGCCGCGCTGGCGTGTCCGCACCAAGCCGTGGCCACCCAGAGCCACACGATCGCGACCGGCGATTTCATCGACACCCTGGTCGTCGAGGCGGCGGGGCACTATCTGGACATCATCGTGTCGATGCCGACGGCCCCGGCTGCCGACCCGACGGCACTCGCCCTGGTCCGGGAGGTGCTCGTGGGCCTCGCGGGCAGCCCCATGCCGCCCGACTGGGACGACGAGACCTGCGCGCTCAAGGGGACTGGCCGACTGCCGGTCACCCAAGAGGAGAACGCCGCCCTCGGGCCAGCCGCCGGAATGCTGCCATTGCTTGGCTAATGAGTAGAGCATCGAGTTATGTCGTGTTATGGTAGCCCGCGTGCCATCGACCATTTCGGTGCGGAACTTGCGCAAGTCATATGGGTCGACCGTCGCTGTCGCTGGCGTGAGTTTCGAGGTCGAGCACGGGGAGTTTTTCGGCATCCTCGGGCCCAACGGAGCCGGCAAGACGACGACGCTGGAGATGCTGGAGGGCCTGCGCGAGCCGGATGACGGCGAGCTGACCGTCCTTGGTCTGCGGCCGTGGCCGCGCAATCCGGCGCTACTGCCGCGGATGGGAGTCCAGCTCCAGTCGTCCTCGTTCTTCGAGCGCCTCACTGCGCGCGAGCAGATCCGGACCTTCGCCTCGCTGTACGGGGTCCCGGCGCGCCGCGCGGACGAGATGCTCGGCATCGTCGGCCTCGATGAGCAGGCCGAGACCAAGGCCGAGCAGCTCTCCGGCGGTCAGGCCCAGCGACTGTCGATCGCCTGCGCGCTCGTGCATGATCCGGAGCTGGTGTTCATGGACGAGCCGACGGGCGCGCTTGACCCACAGGCCCGGCGGAATCTGTGGGACCTGCTGCGGCAGATCAACGCCGACGGCAGGACAGTGGTCCTCACGACGCACCACATGGACGAGGCCGAGACGCTGTGTGACCGCGTGGCGATCATGGACCACGGCGAGATCCTCCGCCTGGGCGCCCCGGCCGCGCTCGTCCGCGGTCTGGATAGCCCAGTCCGGGTCAGCGTCGAGTCCGGGCTGCTGTCCGCCGCTGCGGTACAGCAGCTTGCGCCAGCCGCGGACGTCACCGACGACGGGGTATCGCTGACCATCGCCACGCGCGACCCGGCCGCAGTGCTCGCCGGGCTGGCGGACCGGCACGCGCTGACCGGCCTGCGCGTGCAGGGCGCGACGCTCGAGGACGTCTTCCTCACCTTGACGGGACGGGAGTACCGGGCGTGAATCTCACGGCACTGCGCAGCCTGTCCCGCGCGATTTTCCTCGGCTTTGTCCGGGACCGGGCCGCGCTGGTCTTCTCGATCCTGATCCCGATCCTTTTCCTGCTGCTGTTCGGCTCGATCTACAAGAGCTCGAGCGCGCCGAAGGTCAGCGTCATCGAGGTAGGCCGCGTCAGCCTGCTGGATCAGGCCGAGTCGGCCGCGCCCACCCAGCTGGGCAAGATTCTCGTGATCACGCACTCGGCGGACCTGGCCGCTGCGCTGGAGAGCGTCCGCAAGGGCAACGACGACGCCGTGGTACAGCAGCAGGGCCGCACCCTGCTCGTCCACTACTCGATCGCGGACCAGACAACGGCCGGCATCGTGCAGGCGGTCTTCACCTCGCTTGTGCAGCAGGCTGACGTCGCTGTGGCGGGCGGGAAGGCTGCCTATCAGGTGACGACGCTCCAGGTCGAGGACAAGTCGCTGAAGCCTATCCAGTACCTGGCGCCGGGCTTGCTGGGCTGGGCGATCGCTTCCGGTGGCGCGTTCGGCGCTGCCATCACGCTAGTGAGCTGGCGCCAGAACAAGTTGCTCCGCCGGCTCCGCCTCGCTCCGGTCAGCGTCGGATCGGTGGTGCTGGCGCGGGTCGGGGTGAGTCTCGCGGTGGCGATCGTCCAGCTTGCCGCGTTCCTGGGAATCGCGACGCTGCCGTACTTCGGGCTGAAACTGTCTGCCTACTGGTGGATGGCCATTCCCGTAGTGATCTGCGGCACCCTGGCTTTCATGGCTATCGGCTTGCTAGTCGGGTCGTTCGCCAAGACCCAGCAGGCGGCGACTGCGGTCGCCAACGTGATCATCCTGCCGATGGCGTTCCTCGGCGGGGCATTCATCCCGCTCGACTTCGCGCCTGCCTGGATCCGCGACGTCTCCTACGCGATGCCGCTGCGTTACCTGGTCATCGGCATGCAGAACGTGATGGCGCGGGGCGAAGCGCCGGCCTCGGCGCTCCCCGCCATCGGCATCCTGCTTGGCCTCGCGGCCGTGCTGACGGCCATCGCGGTGCGGGTGTTCCGCTGGGATGCTGTCTAGCGCTGTAGAGACGCCCGTGTTAGAGACGCCCGTGTTAGAAACGACTAAGGCAGCCCGCGTCGAAGCCTTCCGACCACGAGACCAGGGCGCCCTTCATGGGCTGAATGTCGTGATAGGCCGTCTCGAGGCAGAACGCCATGAGGTCCTGCACGCTGCCGTCCGGCCTGGCCCCATAGCGAAGGCGGTCTTCCCGGCCGACGTGGTAGCCGCGCTGGTACGCCGCGTTGTGCGTGTCGGGGCCGGGCCCGTTCGCCCCTGAAGCTGAGGCGCAGGCTGACAGCGAGATCGCGAGCAGGGATAGCACTACCGATAGCCCCCGTCCCGACCGCATTGTGGATCCCCCGTGAATGTTCAGCCCGGCGTGTCTTCATCACAGGTTGTGCCAGCGTCCGCGGCTTCAAATCGCGGCTGGGCCTCGAATTTGCCAGCGGCGGCCGAGAATTTGGGCTGCCGCCCGGCGGCCGATCGCTCGGGTAAGCTGGGCCTGCTGGAACACACCCACCGGGAGAGTCTTCGCGCAGCCAGCGCGGGGCGCCGAAGGGGCAACCTCCCCGGAACCTCTCAGGCACCAGGACCGGGCGGTGTGCGCACTCTGGAGCCCGCCCGCGCGGTCGACAGAGGGGGAGTCCGTCACCACACGTCGTGCGGGCCAGCAGCCCGCTTGCGGAGGCTCCCGTGGAATACGCACCGCGCCGGTTCGATCACCGTCACATCGGTCCCGCCGAAGTCGGCCAGGCCCGGATGCTCGAGGTCGTCGGCTACTCCAGTTTGGATGAGCTCACCGCGGCCGCGCTGCCCGCCGGGATCGCCGTCGACGGCGAGCTCACACTGCCGGCGCCGCTGACCGAGGACGAAGCGCTGGCCGAACTGCGGCGGCTGGCCAGTATGAACACCGTCGCGACCTCGATGATCGGGCTTGGCTACTACGGCACTCACACGCCGGCCGTGATCCGCCGCAACGTTTTGGAGAACCCGGCCTGGTACACCGCGTACACGCCGTACCAGCCGGAGATCTCGCAGGGCAGGCTTGAGGCGCTGCTCAACTTCCAGACCATGATCGAGGACCTCACCGCGCTGCCGGTCGCGGGCGCCTCCATGCTCGACGAGGCAACCGCCGCGGCCGAGGCTATGACGCTCGCGCGGCGGGCCAGAGGCAAGGGCAGCGTGTTCCTGGCCGACACCGACTGCCTGCCGCAGACACTGGCCGTGCTGGCCACCAGAGCCGAGCCGCTCGGCATCACGCTCGTCACCGGTCCGGTAACGCCCGAGCTGATCGAGGCCCAGCCGGATGGCGAGCTGTTTGGCGTGCTGATGCAGTACCCGGGGGCAAGCGGCGAGGTCCGCGACCTGGCACCGGCCATCGCGGCAGCGCACGCCGCCGGGGCGCTGGCTGTCGCCGCCGCGGACCTGCTGGCGCTCACCCTGCTGACTCCGCCCGGGGAGCTCGGCGCCGACATCGCCGTCGGCAGCACACAGCGGTTCGGCGTCCCGATGGCCTACGGCGGCCCGCAGGCCGGCTACATCTGCGTCCAGGACGCGCTCAAGCGCCAGCTGCCAGGCCGCCTCGTCGGCGTGTCCGTCGATGCCGACGGTCACCCGGCCTACCGGCTCGCGCTCCAGGCTCGTGAGCAGCACATCCGCCGGGAGAAGGCCACCAGCAACATCTGCACTGCGCAGGTCTTGCTCGCGGTCATCGCCGCCATGTACGCCGCGTATCACGGACCCGACGGCCTGGCCTCGATCGCGCGGCGGGTACACCGCAAGGCCGCCTCCTTCGCGATCGCCATGAAGAGCATGGGATACGGAACGGGGTCGGCCGAGTTCTTCGACACTGTCAGCGTGCGGATGCCCGGGCAGGCGGCGGAAGCCGCGGCTCGCGCGGCGGCGGCCGGATTCAACGTGCATGTCGCCAGCCCGGACGTCGTCCAGGTCGCGTGCGACGAGACGACGATAGACGACCAGCTTGTCGCCGTCGCGAGCGCCCTCGCGGGTCAGCCGGTTGCCCTGCCAGCCGAGACGGCCGAGGCGCTGCCGCCGGGACTGGTGCGAACGACCACGTTCCTGGCTCATCCGGTTTTTCACAACTACCGGAGCGAGACGGCGATGCTGCGGTACCTACGCCAGCTGGCCGACCGTGACATCGCGCTTGACCGCTCGATGATTCCGCTCGGCTCGTGCACGATGAAGCTCAACGCTGCGGCGGAGATGGAAGCGATCAGCTGGCCGGAGTTCGCCGGGCTGCACCCGTTCGCCCCGGCGGAGCAGGCGCTCGGTTACCGCCAGCTCATCGGGGAGCTAGCGGACGCGCTGACCGAGATCACTGGTTACGACGCGATCAGCCTCCAGCCGAACGCTGGCTCGCAAGGGGAGCTGGCCGGGCTGCTGGCGATCCGCGGGTACCACCGGGCGCAGGGCCAGCCCGAGCGGACCGTCTGCCTGATCCCGGAGTCAGCGCACGGCACGAACGCCGCCAGTGCCGTGCTGGCCGGCCTGCGGGTCGTGGTGGTCAAGTGCGGGTCCGACGGGGCCATCGACGTTGGTGACCTGCGGGCGAAGCTCGATGCGCACAACGGCACGGTCGCCGCGATCATGGCGACATATCCGTCGACCAACGGGGTGTTCGAGGAGACGATCGGCGAGGTGTGCGCGCTCGTGCACCACGCCGGCGGCCAGGTATACGTGGACGGCGCGAACCTGAACGCGCTGGTCGGTCTCGCCAAGCCGGGCAAGTTCGGGGCGGATGTCTCGCACCTGAACCTGCACAAGACGTTCTGCATCCCCCACGGCGGGGGTGGTCCGGGCGTCGGGCCGGTGGCGGCGCGGGCACACCTGGCGCCGTTCCTGCCCGAGCTCGCCGGGCCGGTCGCGGCGGCGCCGTACGGGTCGGCTGGCATCCTGCCGATCTCGTGGGCGTACATCAAGATGATGGGCGCGGACGGGCTGCGGCGCGCGACCCAGGTCGCGATCCTGTCGGCGAACTATGTGGCGCGACGGCTGACCGAGTATTACCCCGTGCTGTATACGGGCCGCGGTGGCCTGGTCGCGCACGAGTGCATCCTCGACCTGCGGCCAATCACCGCGCAGACGGGGATCACGGCGGAGGACGTGGCGAAACGGCTGATCGATTACGGCTTCCACGCGCCGACGATGTCGTTCCCGGTCGCGGGGACGCTGATGGTGGAGCCGACGGAGAGCGAGGATCTGGCCGAGCTCGACCGGTTCTGCGATGCGATGATCGCGATCCGGCATGAGATCGCGCTGGTGGCGTCGGGGGAGTACGACGCGGCGGACAACCCGCTCAAGAACGCGCCGCACACCGCCAGCATGCTGATCAGCGGCGACTGGAAGCACGAGTACGACCGTGAGACCGCTGCTTATCCGGCCGGCGGGGACCGGCGCGCCAAGTACTGGCCGCCAGTGCGGCGCATCGATCAGGCCTACGGCGACCGCAACCTGGTCTGTGCCTGCCCGCCTCCGGAAGCGTTCGCGGACTAGCGCGCTGACTATGCCAGTCGCTCAAAAATGCTGACTTGGATAGTGCTGTCCGAATTGAACGGCGACCTGTCCCAGCCCGCCCAGCGGTCGCGGAGCCGGAAGCCGGTGATCCTGGCCATGAGGTCCAGCTCGGCCGGCCACACGTAGCGGTACGGAGCAGAGTGGCGCACCAGTCGCCCGTCAACGGCGATCCAGTGATGTGACCACGCGATCTGGCCGACCAGGTCGTCGAACGTCTCGATCCCGACGTGATCGGGATCGAGGGTGAACACCCTGGCCACCTCACCGGGCGGCACCTTGCGCAGCTGGGGGACGATCACCTGGACCGCGAAGCAGCCACCGGGCTCGAGGTGCGCGGCCGCGTTAGCGAACACTGCGACCTGCTCGTCCTGCGTGGTGACATTCATGATCGTGTTCGCCACCAAGTACACCAGCCGGAACGGGCCGCCTGGTACACGCGTCGTGGTCATGTCACCAATGGTCACCGGGATCAGCTCGGCGCCCGGCTTGGCCGACAGCTGCGCTGCCATGTGCGGCGACAGCTCTAGGCCGTGTACGGCGATCCCGCGGGCGCTCAGCGGCAGGGCCACCCGCCCGGTCCCGATGGCGAACTCCAGCACTGCGCCGCCACGAGCGAGCTCGGCGAGCAATCCCACCATCGGATCCAGGACTGACGGCCCGAACAGCGCCGGGTAGGTCCTGTCGAAGACCTCGGCCAGCTCCGGCCCCCACATGATCGACGCCATGACCCCCAGCCTCTCGCGCATCGTCGCTTGCCAGCCACTCCTTTAAGCAGTACTAGGGGGCTCCAGACTGGGTTCCTTGATGTGCCGGCATGGCTCAGGACATTCTGTTCCGATGCAACTATTCAGGCCGACGCCATGCGTCTGACGCTGTGTGTGTTGCTCTGGGCGCGGCCTGGGGCCGAGGATGCTCTGACCGCATACGAGGACAAGGTTCTGGCCCTGGTCTTGCAGCACGGTGGCGAGGTGTGCCAGCGAGCGAGGAGTAGCGGAGCCGAGGGTCAGCCGCTTGAAATCCAGCTATTGGAGTTCCCGTCGGCGGACGCACTGGACGCATACATGACCGACGGACGGCGGACAGCGCTAGCCGATGAACGAGACCGCGCTGTAGCCCGCACCGAAGTGATTGCCGTCGAGCTGATCGATACAGCGCTCGGCCGCAGCTAACTCGCTCCGGTGCCTACAATCGCCGTGTGGAGCCGTACGTGATTCGGGGCGGCGAAGGGGGCTACGAACGTCTTGCGCTGCTGGCCCGCACCCGCTGGCCCGACACCGCAGCGCTGGCTACGTCATCTCACGCGGAGCTGAGAGCCTCTGCACGAAGGCAGCCACCGGTGCGCCTGTCTTGTCGGCGCAAGCGCGGATGACGGCAACTGCAGCAGCCAGTGCGTACCACCAGAAGTCGTCGGTCTGCCACCAGACCACCTCGTCCAGGAGATCTGGCTCGATCCCGCCGCGGCCCGACGCGGCGGCCAATATCGCGAACTGGATCTTGCGGTTATCGCGACCGCGGAACCTGCACTCGGCGAGGTATTTCTTGCGCAAGTCCAGATACGGAATCGGGTCGTCCCGCGTGACGCCGGCCAGATCCAGTGCGTCGGCCCCCAAGTACATGAACACCTCGCCAGGGAAGGTGTTGTGACGAGGGTGTAGCTCCTCGACCGCCGCTGCCAGCTGGAATAGGTCGTCGCCTCGCGCCAGGCCGGAAACCAGCCGACTAATCGCTTCGGCACGGTCCCGATCAGTCGGATCATTACTGCCCATACCCCGAAACCTTAGATCGACCGCCGTGATCGTGATGGTCATCTTGAAGCTGCCGGTGATCGCCTTGTAGGCGCCGGCGCCCGAGCCTGCGACGATCGGGGTCGTCGCCGTGGTCACGATGCCCCAGCTTGTTCGGGTGTTGGCAGGCAAGTGCAGGGTGGCCGCGGTGACGAGGTTATGTTCAAGGTTCGCGATGCTCAGATCAAACGAGCCATGGATGAACGTCAGGTCTAGCTGGTTGTAGTTCTGCTCGCCGGCCGACCGGGCGGCCTGACTCCGATGTGGTCCCGCCCTGGTCGTTTGGCGGCGAGCTGACACCGGCCGGGCTTGCAGCGGCTTGGCTAACAGTGGACGGGCTGGGAGATGTCGAGGCCGTAGAGGCGGGCGACGCGCAACCGTGGCTCTGGCTTGTCGTGCCTCATGCGACCAGACCACCGGGAAGTACCCCCAGCCGACCCTGAGGTATCGCCGAACGCGGGCGGGCAGAGCCACATATTCTGATCGGAACGGGATCAATAGCGCGGCCTGGGAGGCAACGTGCAGCGCACAGTTTGTACGTCGGACGGCCGAACGCTAGCTGTCGAAGAAGGCGGTGATCCGGCTGGTCGGCCCGTGCTGGCCCACATGGGCACGCCGAACTCCCGGCATCTGTACGGCCCGCACTCCCGTGATGCCGGCGAACGCGGGCTGCGGCTCATCAGCTACGACCGACCCGGCTACGGCGGCTCCTCGCCGCAGCCAGGGCGCAGCGTGGCCGACTGCGCCGAAGACGTGCGCGCGATCTGCGCGGATCTCGCCATTGACCGCCTCGCAATGTGGGGTATCTCGGGTGGCGGCCCGCACCTGCTCGCGTGTGCCGCCTTGCTCCCGGATCTGGTGACTGCGGCCGCCTCGCTTGCGTCACTCGCGCCGTTCGACGCGGAGGGCCTCGACTATTTCGCCGGCATGGGCCAGGACAATGTCGACGACACCCGCCTCTACTTTGACGACCCGGCCGCGTCCAGGGTGAAGACTGACGAGGATCGCGAGGGCTTCCTCGCCGCGTCGCCAGAAGATATGGCCACCGGCATGGCGTCGCTCCTCTCGCCGGTAGATGCCGCCCTGCTGGGTGGTGAGCTCGACAAGTTCCTGACGTCCTCAATGAAGGATGGCCTAGCGCCCGGCAGCGAGGGCTGGTGGGACGACAACTGCATGATCAGGCCATGGGGGTTCGACGTGGCCGACGTAGCTGTCCCCGTTTTGCTGCTGCACGGAAAGCACGACAAGTTCGTGCCATTTGTGCACGGCGAATGGCTGGCCGCGCACATCCCCGGCGTCGAGCCGCGGCTGTCCGATTACGACGGCCACCTGACCCTGATGCAGAATCGCATACCCGAAGTACATGCCTGGCTGTCAGACCACATGTAAGTTGCCGCGTGTCTGCTAGCTGGTGATCCAACTGAGTATTTGCTCGTTCACCTCGGCGGGCTTCTCCAGGTGCAGGAAGTGGCCGGCGTCGTCGATGATCGCCATCCGCGACCCTGGAGCAAGCAGGGGCTCTGCATCGCGGGCCAGATCCGCGCTGATGCGGCCGTCGCTCGCGCATCTCCTCGCCGTCAGCGGTCGTGAAAACGAAGCCACAGTTCAGATCGTGGACGCTCGTCAAGTCGCCGAGCAAGACCAGGAACCGGTATGCCGCTGCGATCAGATGACCGGCGAGCTCGCAGATCTGCGTCTCAAGCCACTCCAGCGGTGGCTCCGGGGAGCCAGTCTCACTGGCTTCTATGTGCGCTCGGTCGGGATCACGCGGCCCTTCCACTCGCCGCCACGGCCGCGAAGATGGCGGCGGGCTGAATCGGCGGTCATGGCTGCGTAGAGCGCGGCGATCAGCGGCAGGGTGAGGCCGCGCAGCGGGGATAGCCTGTACAGCCGGAGCATGGGCACGTAGCTGACCGCCATGAGCAACCAGCCCGCGAGTCCGACCGCGGCCAGCCAGGGGGTCCCGGACCCTGGTGCAGCGCCGGATGCGAGCAGGGCCAGCCCTGCGATCGCGGCCGCCGGGGGCAGCAGGTAAAGCCAGGCCAGGCCGAGCACGACAGTTACGGTCAGCGCGAGCGAGTACCGCAGCTGGGTGTACGCACTGCGCGCAACCATGTCCCAGATGTCAGCCAGTTTGTCGTAGGGCCGCATGCTGACGACATCGGTGGTCAGCCCGAGCCAGCAGCGGCCCCCGGCTCGCTTGAGCAACCTGCCGAGTGCGACGTCGTCGATCCGGGCATCCCTGATCGAAGCAAGGCCGCCAGCGGCGGCCAGGGCGCTGGCGCGAACCAGCATGCAGCCGCCGGCCGCGGCAGCGGTCCGCGAGCGTACCCGGCTCACCCGCGCGAACGGATATAGCTGCGCGAAGAAGTACACGAACGCCGGGACCAGCAGCTTCTCCGGCCTGTTTTCGGTGCGCAGCAACGCCATCTGGGACACGAGCGCGTAGTCGCCGTTGACAGCAGCGCTGGCGAGCCTCGTGATCGTACCGGGCGCGTAGGCGATGTCGGCGTCGGTGAACAGGATGTAATCGGTGTCAGCCCGGTGCTGGCTGTATGTGCTGGCGGCCCGCGCGCCCTCGGCCATCGCCCATACCTTGCCGGCCCAGCCGGGCGCCGTTGGCCGGGCGGTCACAACGGTCAGCTCCCGGCCCGGCTCCTCCGCGCCGAGCTCAGCTGCCCCCAGGGCCGTGGCGACCTTCGCGGTGCCGTCGGTGCTGTCGTCGTCTACCACGATGACTGAGAGCCGGCCCTGGTAGTCCTGACTCAGCAGCGTAGGGAGGCAGGCGGGGAGGATGTGGGCCTCGTTCCGGGCCGGAATTACTGCCGTCACTGACGGCAGCCGGCCGGACCCACGGTCACCCGGCGGCAGCCGGTGCCCGGTGCGCCAGTAGCCGCCATGCAGGGCCAGCAGGTACACCCACGCGAGCGCCGCCGCTGACGTCAGCGCGCAGATCGTGATGACGGTGGACCTCCGAGTTGCTGGACCGGGTGTGCGAAGTCCGCGCATTACCGGACAACTGCGCCCATTCTCGCGGCGGCCTGGCGCTCACGCAAGGTCGTGATTACGCCGTGACCAGCTTGAAGGTCCCGCGGTTGACCGTGATGCCGTCCCCGGAGCCGATCGCCTCGTAGGTGGTCCCGGCCTTCACGATGACCTCGCCAGCGAATAGGTACAGCGGATGGCCGGCGTAGCTCACCTGGGTGCCTTCGGGCGCCGTCAGGGTGCCGACATGCGTGGCCATCGACGCGGCCGAAACGCCTGGGAAGCCGCTGGTCAGCACCGGCGGCCACCTGCGCGCGCAGTAGCCAGTGCACCTGCTGGTCCGGCCGAACGGCTTGTCCTTGCTGTAGCGGTAGACGGGAAAATCAAGCCAGCCGACGTCGGTCAGCATCGGCGCTGCCAGGACCCCATGTCCATGCAGCCGCACGGTCGTGAGCGCGCCCGGCCACGCAGTCGCCTTGCCGCACGGCGACATGAGGTACCAGACGCCATGCCAGGGCGGCATGGACGGCTCGTCCCGACCCTCGCCGTTGACCCGATCCGGTCGGGAACCAAAGAGATAGAGCGGGTGCCCGTAGTACGTGATCTGCAGACCCACGTGAGGCCGCGAGACCGTGCCGAGATGTGAGGGCGATACGCCCCCGGCTGCTCGCGGCTTGCCTGCCGTCGTGATAGCCGGCCACTCGGCCTGCCGGTCGCTGGACGGTCCGGTGCACAGTACCTTGCCGATCGGCGTATCCACTGGGCGTGCCGTGCAGCCGAAGTGCCGGCCATGGTCACTGGTGATGAAGAAGAGGCTGAATCCCTTGTGCTCGCCCGAGCCGACGACTAAGGCCGTTCCGAACGATGTGACGTGCGTTGTGATGAGTGTGCCTCTTGCCGCGAGGGCTGTTGCAGTTGGGCCTTGTGCAGTTGGAGCTTTCGCAGCGCCGACGCCGCTGGTCGCCTCGTGTGTGGCGCTGCCGGCAGCGACGAGCGCCAGTGATGCGATGGCGAGTGCTCCGAGCGAAAGCTTCATTGCGCATGTCCCCCGACTACAGCCTCACGTCAGCGGTCTGGTGTCAACGGACACGCCGTGCGCGCGGACCGGTAGCCTGCGAAGATGACGCACACGAGCGGCGAAATCCGGACCGTTCGCCCGTTCGCCCGCACCGATCTGGGCGGGACAGTGGCGACGCTCGCCCGCGCGTTCGACGACGATCCCGTGATGATGTGGATCTTCCCAGACGAGCGGATGCGCCGACGTCGGCTGCCGCCTTTCTTCGCCTCGACGCTGCGCGCCACCGGCCTGCGGCATGACGGAACGGAAGTCTCGGTGTCTGCGGGCGGCACTGTGCTCGGCGCCGCGATCTGGCTGCCGCCCGGAACCTGGCGGCCGCCGCTGTGGCGCCAGTTGCTCGCGCTGCCCGGAGTGATGCTCAGGCTCGGATCGCGGCTGCCGGTGGCCAGCGCTACGTACGGCGCGCTGCTGCGCGTCCACCCGAGCCGACCGCATTGGTACCTGTCAGGGATTGGCACGGATCCGCCGGCGCAGGGGACTGGCGTCGGGAGTGAGCTCATGCGCTCGCGTCTGGTCCGCTGCGACGCCGCGCAGCTGCCGGCGTATTTGGAGTCGAGCAAGGAGCGGAACGTGCCGTTCTACGAACGGCACGGTTTCCGGGTCATCGGGGAGCTCAGCCTTCCTGGCGGCGGTCCGACGCTCTGGCTCATGTGGCGCGATCCGCAGGACGAGGAGGGCAGATGAAGGTAATAGCCGGGGCGGGCGAGTTCACTGTGTCGGCAAGGGGGCAGAGTGCTACGTGGGTCGAGCACCTGCGGGTGGTCGACCTCAGCGTCGGCACGTACTGCATCCCGGCCGGCGGGACCGACGACCAGTCACCGCATACTGAAGACGAGATCTACGTCGTCACCGCGGGCCGGGCCAGGCTAGAGTCCGGCGGCGATGTGGCCGAGGTCCGGCCGGGCTCGGTGATGTACGTGCCCGCTGGTGAAGTGCACCGGTTCACCGGGATAGCCGAGGACCTGGCGGTCGTGGTCTTCTTCGCGCCGGCCGAAGACTCACGGGCAGCCGAGGGTTAGCCGGCGTGTTTTTTCGGTATTACGGCTATTAAGAAGTTTCGTGAAAGGCGGTCCGGATGAGCGGTAGGACGGTGCCGGATGCCGAGCGGCTGCTGACGCCCGCGGAGGTCGCCGCCATGTTCCGTGTCGACCCCAAGACCGTCACCAGGTGGGCACGCGATGGCAGGCTGACGTCCGTCCGGACGCTGGGCGGCCACCGGCGGTACCGGGAGTCTGAGGTACTTGAGCTCCTGCGCGCTGCGCACTCTGAGGCAGGAGAGTAGCCATAGAGTTAGGTCGTGGCAGATCCGGCAAGTTACCGGCCGGCACCCGGCTCTATTCCTGAGTCGCCTGGCGTCTACCGGTTCAAAGACGAGCGCGGCCGGGTCATCTACGTCGGCAAGGCCAAGAATCTGCGCTCCCGCCTGAACTCGTACTTCGCCGACTTCATTGGCCTGCATCCGCGAACCCAGTCGATGCTGCGTGCCGCAGCTCGCGTCGACTGGACGGTCGTCGGCACCGAGGTCGAGGCACTCCAGCTGGAGTACTCCTGGATCAAGGAATTCGACCCGAGATTCAACGTCCGGTACCGGGATGACAAGAGCTATCCCTACCTGGCCGTGCTGATGAACGAGGAGTTCCCGCGGGTCCAGGTGATGCGCGGGGCCAAGCGCCGTGGCGTCCGGTATTTCGGTCCGTATTCGCACGCCTGGGCCATCCGGGACACCGTGGACACACTGCTGCGGGTCTTCCCGGTGCGTACGTGCTCGGCTGGCGTCTTCAAGCGCGCAGGCCAGATTGGCCGGCCGTGCCTGCTCGGGTACATCGGCAAGTGCTCGGCCCCGTGCGTGGGCCGGATCACGGCCGATGAGCACCGGCAGCTCGCCGAGGAGTTCTGCGACTTCATGGCCGGCCAGACGGGCCGGTTCATCAAGCGGCTCGAGGCCGAGATGCGCGAGGCCGCCGCGGCCGAGGAATATGAGCGGGCCGCCCGGCTGCGGGACGACGTCCAGGCGCTCCAGCGGGCGCTGGAGAAGCAGGCCGTGGTGCTCCCGGACGGTACCGACGCCGACGTGATCGCGCTGGCCGAGGACCAGCTCGAGGCCGCCGTCCAGGTGTTCTACGTGCGCGGCGGCCGGGTCCGCGGCCAGCGCGGCTGGGTCGTGGACAAGGTGGAGGACGTCACCACCGAGGAACTTGTTGAGCACTTCCTTGGCCAGGTCTACGACGAAGACCCCGTCGGTGACGACGGATCGCGGTCTGGCCGCTCGGCGCGGATCCCGCGGGAGGTGCTGGTACCGGCGCTGCCGCCCGACGCCGCCACCGTGGAGGAGTGGCTCGGTACCCGCCGCGGTGGCCGGGTCAGCTTGCGGGTGCCGCAGCGGGGTGACAAGCGGGCGCTGCTGGACACCGTGGCCCGTAACGCCGGCGAGTCGCTTGCCCTGCACAAGACCCGCCGAGCCAGCGACCTGACGACCCGCAGCGTGGCGCTCAACGAGATTCAGGAGGCCCTCGGCCTGGACGAGGCGCCGCTGCGAATCGAGAGCTTCGACGTCTCGAACCTGCAGGGCACCCACGTGGTGGCGTCGATGGTCGTGTTCGAAGATGGCCTGGCCCGCAAGGCGGAGTATCGCAGGTTCGCGATCAAGGGGCTGGACGGCACTGACGACGTCGCGGCTATCTACGAAGTGATCACCCGGCGGTTCCGCCGGTACCTGGAGGAGCAGGCGGCGACGGCAACCGCGGATCCGGACGAGCTGCCGCCGGGTGACCCGGAGCCGCGGCGCAAGTTCGCCTACCCGCCCAACCTGCTGGTGATCGACGGCGGCCCGGCGCAAGTTGGCGCGGCGGTCCGCGCGCTCGAGGACCTCGGGGTCGTGGACGTTGCCGTCTGCGGCCTGGCCAAGCGGCTAGAGGAAGTGTGGCTGCCGGGGGAGGACGGGCCAGTCATCCTGCCTCGCAGCAGCGAGGGCCTGTACCTGCTCCAGCGCATCAGGGACGAAGCGCACCGGTTCGCCATCACCTACCACCGGGCCAAGCGGTCGGCCGCGCTGACTTCTAGCGAACTCGACAGCGTCCCAGGCCTCGGGCCGGCGCGGCGGGCTACGCTGCTGCGGCAGTTCGGCTCCGTGCGGAAGCTGAGCGCGGCGACCGTGGACGAGATCGCCGCCCTGCCAGGGTTCGGGCCGCGGACCGCGGAAGCGGTACACCAGGCCCTGCATGAGTCAACAGAGCATCGGCCAGGGGGGGCCAACCATGAGCGCTGACGACACGGGGCCAGAGGAACGAGGCCAGCACGACCTTGGCCAGCACGAACTTGGCCAGCACGAACTTGGCCAGCAAGAGATCGTCATAATCACGGGGCTGTCGGGTGCCGGCCGCAGCACGGCGGCCAAGTCGCTAGAAGACCTCGACTGGTTCGTCGCCGACAACTTGCCGGCCGACATGCTGCCCCTCATGGCGGACCTGGCCCGGCGGGCGAGGGGAGCGGTGCCGCGGCTGGCCGCAGTCGTCGACATCCGCAGCCGGGCGTTCTCGACGGACCTAAAGTCAGCGATCAGTGACCTGAATGCTCGTGGCGTCCGGCCGTACGTGGTGTTCCTGGAGGCGTCCGACGAGACGCTGGTCCGCAGATTCGACAGCGTGTCCCGGCCGCACCCGCTCCAGGAAGGGGCCCGCGTCGCGGACGGAATCGCGGCTGAGCGCGAACTGCTCCAGGGCATGCGCGCCGAGGCGGATCTGGTGCTAGATACCACCGAGCTGAACGTGCACGAACTGCGTTCCCGGATGCGGGACACGTTCGCCACCGAGGCGGACACTGCCCTGCGGGTCAGCGTCGTGTCGTTCGGGTTCAAGCATGGCCTGCCGGTGGACGCCGACATGGTCGCGGACTGCCGGTTCCTGCCCAACCCGCACTGGGTGCCGGAACTGGCCCCGCAGACCGGCCTCGATGCCCCCGTCATCGACTACGTGCTGAACCAGCCGGGGGCGCGGGACTTTGTCGACGCGTTCGTCCGCGCCGTCGAGATCGCGCTAGCCGGTTATGACCGGACCGGACGGCATTTCGTGCTGCTCGCTGTCGGCTGCACCGGCGGCAAGCACCGTAGCGTGGTGATAGCGGACGAGATGGCCGCCCGCCTGTCGCAGACCTGGCCCGGCATCCAGGTCACTCATCGCGACCTGGGCCGCGAGTAGACGCGAGTACACGTGCAGGATCAGGAGGAGCAGGGCAGACCGCGGAGCTGCCGAGTCGTCGCGCTCGGCGGCGGGCACGGACTGTACGCGTCGCTGTCGGGCCTGCGCCGGGTCACGCGCGACCTGACGGCGATTGTGACGGTCGCCGACGACGGCGGATCGAGCGGCAGGCTGCGCCGCGAGTTCGGCGTCCTGCCGCCCGGCGATCTGCGGATGGCCCTGGCCGCGCTCTGCGGCGATGACGCATGGGGTACGACGTGGAGCCGGGTAGTCCAGCACCGGTTCGGCGGAGCCGAGGAGGAGAACGGCCTGGCCGGACACGCGGTCGGCAATGTGCTCATCGTGGCGCTGTGGGAACTGCTCGGCGACACCGTGCAGGGCCTGGACTGGGTGGCCCGGCTACTGGGCGCGCACGGCCGGGTACTGCCGATGTCGGCAGTGCCGCTGGACCTGGTGGCCGAGGTTGAGGGGGCAGATCCGGACAGGCCGGACGAGCTGAGCATCACTGTCGGCCAGGTGGCCTGCGCGACGACGACGGGACGGGTACGGTCGGTATCGCTAGTACCCGCTGACCCGCCCGCGTGCCCGGAAGCCGTGCAGGCGATCGAGTCGGCGGACTGGGTGGTGCTCGGGCCTGGCTCGTGGTTCACCAGCGTGCTGCCGCACTTGCTGGTTCCGGAGCTGGCTGCGGCGCTGGTAGGGACTCGAGCGCGGAGGCTGGTAGCGCTGAATCTGGCGCCACAACCCGGTGAGACCGAGGGGTTCTCACCGCACGCCCACCTGGAGGTCCTGGCGGACCACGCACCTGATCTGACGATTGACGTCGTCCTTGCCGACCGTGCCGCCGTGCAGGGTTCGACAGCTGAGCTGGAGAAGGCGGCCCGCCGGCTCGGCGCCCGTCTGGTGCTCGCCGACCTGGCCGTCGGCGACGGGTCGCCGCGGCACGACCCGCGGCGGCTGGCGGGCGCATTCGCGCAGCTATTTGAGGGGGAGTGAGGTCGATGGCGCTGACCGGCCTGGTCAAGGATGAGCTCAGCCGTGTGACCGTGCTGAAGCCATGCTGCCGCAAGGCCGAGGTGTCGACCATCCTGCGATTCGCTGGCGGCCTGCACCTGGCGGCCGGGCGCATCGTGGTGGAGGCGGAACTCGACACCGGGGCCGCGGCGCGCCGCCTGCGCAAGGACATCGCCGAGGTGTTCGGGCATGCGTCGGATCTGGTGGTGCTGGCACCTGGCGGCCTGCGCAAGGGCAATCGGTACCTCGTGCGCGTGCGCGCCGATGGTGAGAGCCTTGCCAGGCAGACCGGCCTGGTGGACAACCGCGGCCGCCCGGTGCGCGGGCTGCCGCGGCAGGTGGTCTCTGGCACTACCTGCGACTGCGAGGCAGCCTGGCGGGGCGCGTTCCTGGCCCATGGCTGCCTGACCGAGCCGGGCCGGTCGATGTCGCTGGAGGTGACCTGTCCCGGTCCGGAGGCCGCGCTGGCCATGGTCGGTGCAGCCCGGCGGCTCAAGATCCACGCGAAAGCACGCGACGTCCGCGGGATCGACCGCGTCGTAGTCCGCGACGGTGACTCCATCAGCGCCCTGCTGACGAGGCTCGGCGCGCACGACAGCGTGCTTGCCTGGGAAGAGCGCAGGATCCGCCGGGAAGTCAGGGCGACGGCGAACAGGCTGGCCAACTTCGACGACGCCAACCTCCGCCGTAGCGCCAGGGCCGCAGTCGCCGCTGGCGCCCGGGTCGAGCGCGCGCTGGAGATACTCGGGCCGGAGGCCCCCGATCATCTGATCGTCGCGGGCGAGTTGCGGATCAAGCACCGTCAGGCCAGCCTGGAGGAACTGGGTCAGCTGGCCGAGCCGGCCCTGACCAAGGACGCGATCGCTGGCCGGATCCGGCGCCTGCTCGCGCTCGCCGACCGCCGCGCTATGGAGCTAGGCGTGCCCAACACCGAGGCGACGCTGACCGCCGACATGCTGGTGCCATAGCCGTTCCTGGCGGCAGTGGTTATTCCGGTAAGGTTCGGACGCCAGTGCAGGTCGTGAACAGCAGGCCGAGGAGAGGGAGCACAGTCAAGTGAGTGTCCGGGTGGGTATCAACGGGTTCGGCCGGATCGGGCGGAACTTCTGGCGCGCCGTCCACGCGGGCGGCGACGACATCGAGATCGTCGCGGCGAATGACCTCGGTGACCTGGCTACCTGCGCGCACCTGCTGAAATACGACACGCTTCTCGGCACGCTGCCCGAGGACGTGATCGCTGACGGCGACGTGATCCGGGTCGGCCGGCACTCGATCAAGATGCTCGCCGAGCGGGATCCAGCCGAGCTGCCGTGGGGCGAGCTGGGCGTTGACGTGGTCATCGAGTCGACCGGCCGATTCACAAGCGCGCAAGACGCGGGCAAGCACCTCGCCGGAGGGGCGCGCAAAGTGATCATCTCGGCCCCGGCCAAGGGCGAGGACATCACGATCGTGATGGGCGTCAACGACGACAAGTACGACCCGGCCGAGCACGCGATCATCTCCAACGCCTCCTGCACGACGAACTGCGTCGCGCCGATGGCCAAGGTCCTGAGCGACAGCTTCGGGATCCGCAAGGGCCTCATGACGACGATCCACGCCTACACCAATGACCAGGTCATCCTCGACTTCCCGCACAAGGACCTGCGCCGGGCCAGGGCCGCGGCGCAGAACATCATCCCGACCACGACCGGCGCGGCCAAGGCGACGGCGCTGGTGCTGCCGGAACTGAAGGGCAAGCTGGACGGTCTGGCGATGCGGGTGCCCGTGATGGATGGCTCGGTGACCGACCTGGTCGTGCAGCTTGAGCGCGAGGTCAGCGTCGAGGAGGTCAACGCCGCCTACCGGGCCGCGGCCGACGGCACGCTGAAGGGCTACCTGTACTACACGGCGGACCCGATCGTGTCATCGGACATCGTTGGCACGCCCTACTCCTGCACGTTCGACTCGCAGCTGACCATGGCCTTCGGCGACCAGGTGAAGGTCATCGGCTGGTACGACAACGAGTGGGGTTACTCCAACCGGCTGGCCGATCTCGCGGTGCTGGTTGGCACGGGTCTGGTCGGATCGAACCTGCCCGGCCGCTCATGAACGGTCTCGACTCGCTCGACGTCGCGGCGAAGGTCGTGCTGCTGCGGTCCGACCTGAACGTGCCGCTCGACGGCACCACGATTACCGATGACGGCCGGATCCGGGCGAGCCTCCCGACAATCAATAAACTGCGGGAACGGGGTGGCCGGGTGCTGATCGCCGCCCACCTTGGGCGGCCGAAGGGTGACAGTTACGCCGAGCGGCTCGCGGGCGGCCCCTCGCTCGCGCCCGTTGCCGCCCGGCTGTCGGAGCTGCTGGCCGCCCCGGTGCCTCTCGCCAGCGACGTCGCAGGCGACTCGGCCAGGGCGATCGCGGCCGGGCTTGCCGATGGTGACGTGGCCATGCTCGAGAACATCAGGTTCGAGCCGGCTGAGACGAGTAAGGACGACGCTGTCCGGGCCGAGCTGGCAGCTCGGCTGGCTGCGCTGGCCGACATCTACGTGGGCGACGGATTCGGTGCCCTGCACCGCAAACATGCCAGCGTGTACGACCTGCCTGCGCTGCTGCCGCACGCGGCGGGAGATCTCGTCCTAGCCGAGGTCGCGGTGCTGGAGCAGCTCACGACCAATCCGGCCCGCCCGTATGTGGTCGTGCTGGGCGGGGCCAAGCCGTCTGACAAGCTCGCGGTCATCGCGAACCTGCTGGACAAGGCGGACCGGATCCTCATCGGCGGCGGCATGTCCTATACCTTCCTGAAGGCTCAGGGCTACGAGGTCGGCAAGTCGCTGCTGGAGGCTGACCGCCTCGACGACGTCAGGAAGGTCATGGCGGAGGCGGCCGAGCGCGGCGTCGAGCTGGTGCTGCCCGTCGACCTCGTCGGCGCTGTGGATTACGCTCCTGACGCCGAGCACGAGGTGTACCCGGTGACAGCCTTCCCGGCCGACCGGGAGAGCCTGGACATGGGCCCGGCCACCAGGGAGCTGTACGCCGCCAAGCTGGCCGACGCCGCCACCGTGTTCTGGAACGGCCCGGTCGGGGTGTTCGAGTTCCCGGCCTTCAGCGAAGGCACCAGGGCCGTGGCCGAGGCGATCACCAGGCTGCCCGGCCTGACGGTCGTCGGCGGCGGCGACTCGGCTGCCGCGGTCCGCCGTCTCGGCCTGCCAGAGGACGGGTTCAGCCACATCTCGACCGGCGGCGGGGCCAGCCTGGAATACCTTGAGGGCGCGACGCTGCCTGGCCTGGCCGCGCTCGCCGACGGCCCGGAGCAGGCGAAGTGACCAGTCGGCAGGCGGCCAGGAAGCCGCTGATCATCGGCAACTGGAAGATGCACAACAACCACTTCGAGGCCATTGCCTTGACCCAGAAGCTCGGCTGGGGACTGACCGACAAGGACTTCGTCGCCGCCGACATCATCGTGCTGCCGCCGTTCACGGCGCTGCGCAGCGTCCAGACCCTCATTGACGGGGATAAGCTGCGGCTCCGCCACGGCGCGCAAGACGTCTCGCCCCACGACGACGGTGCGTACACAGGGGATATCTCAGCCCGGATGCTGTCGAAGCTGAACTGCCTGTTCGTGCTGGCCGGCCATTCGGAGCGGCGGCAGTACCACCATGAGGACGACGGGCTGGTGAACGCTAAGGTCCGGGCCATCCTTGGGCGTGAGATGACCCCGGTGCTGTGCATTGGGGAGCCGCTGGCAATCCGGCAGGCTGGCGAGCACCTGGCCTACACCCTCGGCCAGCTTGACGGCGGGCTGGCTGGGCTGTCGGCCGAGCAGGTGTCCAAGCTTGTCATCGCCTATGAGCCGGTCTGGGCGATCGGTACCGGGGAAGTCGCCACGCCGGCAGACGCGCAGGAGGTTTGCGGCGCGATCCGGAACCGGATTTCGGCCGTTCACGGGGACGCGGTGGCGGCCGGTGCGCGTATCCTGTATGGCGGGTCAGTGAAGCCCGATAACATGCCTGCGATCATGGCCGAGCCGGATATCGACGGTGCACTTGTCGGCGGCGCGAGCCTTGATGCCGGTGAATTCGTCAAGATCTGCCGGTATCGTGATGAGAGCGCGGCCCTCAAGTGAGAGACGAGTAATCCAGTGACTGTCGCATTCTCCGTGATCTTGATCATCACAAGCCTGCTGATGGTGCTGCTCGTTCTGCTCCACAAGGGCAAGGGCGGCGGCTTGTCCGACCTTTTCGGCGGCGGCATCTCGTCTTCGCTCGGCTCGTCGTCGGTAGTTGAGCGGAACCTCGACCGGATCACGATCTTCACTGGCATCATCTGGTTCATCTGCATCGTCGTGCTTGGGATCCTGGACAAGCACTGATCCTGAATGGGTTCTGAGCAAGGGGTGAGCAGTGAGTAGTGGCAACGCCATTCGCGGCAGCCGCGTCGGGGCTGGGCCGATGGGTGAGGCCGAGCGCGGCGAGGCGGCTCCGCGGGTCCGGGTTTCGTTCTGGTGCTGCAACCGGCACGAGACGGTGCCCAGCTTCGCCTGCGATGCGGCTATCCCGGAGTTCTGGGACTGCCCGCGCTGTGGCCTGCCCGCCGGCCAGGACGAGGAGCACCCGCCCGCGCCGCCACACGCCGAGCCCTACAAGACGCACCTGGCCTACGTGAAGGAGCGGCGCAACGACACCGACGGCGCCGCGATCCTGGCGGAGGCCCTCGACCGCCTGCGCAAGGCGCCTGAGCCCGGTCTACGCAAGGGCGCCTGAACCAGCGGAGCGCTTAGCCCGAATGGGTGTCTGCGCGGGTATACGCTCAGCGTCTACACCTGGTGTAGTCTCACTGCGTGACCGTTCCTCTTACCCTCCTCGGTCTGCTCGAACGAGAGCCGAGTCACGGGTACGACCTCAAGCGCGACTATGACGCGTACTTCGGACGGGACAAGCCGCTGCCGTTCGGGCAGGTGTATGCGACGCTCAAACGGCTGGCCCGTGATGGCTTGGTGGCCGGCGGCGATGCTGAGCCGGGTGCTGGGCCGGACCGCAAGCGCTATGCCATCACCGAGCTCGGCGCCAGCGAGTTCGACGACTGGCTGACGCGGCCAATCGAGCCGGAACCTCATCTGCAGACGGTGTTGTTTTCCAAGGTCGTGCTGGCGCTTATGCTCGGGCGCCCGGCCGAGACCTACCTCGACACCCAGCGCGCAGCCCACCTGCAGCGCATGCGGGAGCTGACCGAGGTCAAGCGGACTGGCGGCCTGATGGACGCGCTGCTCGCCGATCACGGCCTCTTCCACCTTGAAGCTGACCTTCGTTGGATCGATGTGACTTCAGCCAGGCTCAGTGCGCTGGCGGAAATGGTGCGTTCGTCATGACCTCCCTGAACATCTCGCGGGTGCCGCAGGCCCGCGGCTACCTGATCGAAGCTCGCGACGTGTACCGGTCATTTGGCCAGACGCCCGCCCTGGTTGGCGCGAGCCTGTCAGTGACTGCCGGCGAGATCCTCGCCGTCATGGGCCCCAGCGGTTCGGGCAAGTCGACGCTGCTGCATTGCCTGGCCGGGATCTTCACGCCCGATGGCGGTGAAGTGTGGTTTGATGGCCAGCGGCTCGACGCGCTGAGCGACACGAAGCGCACCGAACTACGGCGCACAGCGTTCGGATTCGTGTTTCAGTTCGGCCAGCTGGTGCCCGAGCTGACTGTCGCCGACAACATTGCCTTGCCGTTGCTGCTGAACCGGGTGGGCCGGAAGACCGCGTACGCCAAGGCAGCTGCCTGGCTGCCCCGCCTTGGCCTGGACGGCCTGGGACGCCGGCGGACCGGGGAGCTATCGGGCGGTCAGGCGCAGCGAGTCGCGCTGGCGCGGGCAGTGGTAGCCGAGCCCAAGGTCCTGTTTGCCGATGAGCCGACTGGCTCGCTGGACACGCTGACAGGGGAGATGGTTATGGACCTGCTCGTGGGCATCGCGCGCGAGGAGGGAATGACTGTTGTCCTGGTAACTCACGATGCCCGCGTCGCCGCGTACGCCGATCGCGAGGTCATGGTCCGGGACGGCAAGGTCATCAACCGTGCCGATATCGACGTTGAGGTAGGCAGCTGATGTACCGGCTCGGACTGCACCTGACGCTGCGCAGCGGCCGGGAGCCGTTCGTCCGCCTCCTGGTGACAGCCGTGGCAGTGGCCATCGGCGTCGCCATCATGCTGGCCGTTCTCGCGGATTTCAACGCCTTCAGGGTCACCAACAACCGTCCGTCCTTCGAATCCACCCAGGGACAGCCCGTCGGTAAGGACTACGCGTCCGCATCGAACGCCGAACTGTGGAACTACAGCAACGACATCTACCAGGGCCAGACCATTGAGCGGCTCGACGTCGCCGGCCTCGGGCCAGGAGCACCCGTCCCGCCCGGCATCTCGAAGCTCCCGGCTAGCGGTCAGTACTACGCATCTCCAGCCCTGGCCGCGCTGATCCGCAGCGTGCCGGCTGACGAGCTGGGCGACCGGTTCCCCGGCCGGCTCGCCGGAACCATCGGACAGCAGGCGCTGACGGGGCCGACTGAGCTGGTCATCTATGTCGGCTACGCGCCGGCGAAGCTGGCAGGCCTACCAGCCACGATCGTCATCGACAAGATCGCTACCATACCGGGGCGGCAGATCTGGTCGAGCTACTTCCGCGACGCGTTCGTCGTCGCAGCGATCGCCTTCCTGTTCCCGATCCTCATCCTCGTCGGCACCGCCACGCGCCTCGCAGCCGCCCGGCGCGAGGAGCGCTACGCGGCGCTCCGGCTGGTCGGGGCCACGTCGCGGCAGGTTAGCGTCATCTCCTCGGTCGACGCCGTGGTCAGCGCCCTGCTCGGCGCCCTGCTCGGCGTCGCGATCTTCACCCTGCTGCAGCCGGCGCTGGCCAGCACCGCCATCACCAGCGCGCGGTATTTCTCCGACGAGGTCACTCCCACGGTCGTCGGCTATCTGCTCGTCTTGATCGGCGTGCCAGCTGCGTCCGCCATTTCGTCGCTGCTCTCGCTGCGGCGGGTGCGAATCTCCCCGCTCGGCGTCAGCCGCCGCGTTACCCCTCCGATGCCGACACCGTGGCGGATCGTGCCGCTTGTCGTTGGCCTGGTCCTGTTCATCTTCGGATTGGCGAAGACCAACGCGCAGTCCATCGGCGCTGCTGCGTTCCCCGGGCTGATCGTCATCTTGATCGGGCTGATCGTAGGCGGGCCGTGGCTCACCGCAGCGGCCGCACGCCTGTTCGGCAGGTTCCTGACCGGCGCTTCGTCGCTGCTGGCGGCGCGGCGGCTAGCCGACAACCCGAAGGCCGCCTTCAGGTCGGTCAGCGGACTCGTGCTTGCAGTGTTCCTCGGCACGGTCGTCGCCGGTCTCCTGCCTGCCATCGAGTCCGTTTCAGCTACCCCGAGCGCTAGTGCGCTGAGTAACGTGCTACTGGACGGGTTTACCTCAGCTCCGGTCTGTGGCAACACCGTCAACTGCAGCGGTAACACGGGCGTTAATGGTCCCCAGGCCGGGGCGACAGCCCTCCAGCAGCGCATCGCGCTGGAAGGGCTACCCCCTCCGGACGCGGCCGCGCTACTGATTGGCCTCAGCGCTTTCCGCGGCGCGAGTGTGATCCCCATCTACTCGCTGCCGCTGAAGGGAAATCCGGCGATCGGGCCCGGTGGAAAGGGCGGCCCCGGTTCTGGACCCGGCCCTGGACCTGGCCCTGGACCCGGCAACGGCAACGGTGTCATCAGCTGCGCGGGCCTGCGCGAACTGGCGGTTCTCGGGCAGTGCGCCGCGGGCCGCACTGCCGTCGTGGTCCCGTCCGGCAACTTGTTCGGTGATAACCCGCACTTCACGACCCAGCCCATCGCCTCGGCATCGAGTCCCGCTGCGACGGGCAACGTCAGCCGCCTGTACCTGCAGGCTCTGCTGGTCAAGGTGAATAGTCCGGCGACGCTGGAGCGCGTTCGGACCTACCTCGTCACGCACACGCCGCAGTCCGCATCCGGTACCGCGCCGCGGACCTTCGGCGAGTCTGTCCAGGCGCGCCAGGGAGTCGCCACTACTGTGCAGCGGCTGGTCTACATCGCGGTCGCGCTGACCCTGGTGGTGGCGGGGTGCAGCCTCGCGGTTGCTGTCGGCGGCAGCCTGGTCGAGCGCAAGCGCCCGTTCACGCTCCTGCGGCTGACTGGCACGCCGACCTCGACGCTCTACAGGGTCGTGTTCCTGGAGGCCGTGCTCCCGCTCGCTGCCGCAACTGTCATCGCGGCGGGCACCGCCTACGTAATCTCCGTGCTGACGGTCAACAAGCTAGCACCGGCGGGCACGCCGACGCCGGTACCCGGCCATGAGTACTTCCTGACCATGGGCATCGGGCTCATCGCGTCACTGCTCGTGATCCTCGCCTCGCTTCCGCTCCTGGGGCGCATCACCGGACCTGGCAGCGTGCGGTTCGAGTAACGGCGGATATGACGCTCAGCTAGGCTGGCCGCGTGGTTTCCAGGCGCGTGCTCATCGCAGGCCTGTCCGCGGCGGCAGTGGCGCCGACGGCCTGCAGCACTACGTCCCCCACACCGACGTCCTCTTCGGCGGCGCATACTAGCCACCCCAAACCGAGCAGCTCGGCGACGTCGTCCCCCGACATCACCCTTGCGTTCGCCGGCGATGTGAACTTCGAGGATCGCACCGCGACACTGCTGAAAGACCCGGCTACTGCATTCGGGCCGATCAGCGCCGTGCTCCAGCAGGCTGACTTCACCGCGCTGAATCTCGAGACGTCCATTACCAGCCGCGGCACGCCGCAGCCGAAGACGTTTCACTTCCGGACGACGCCTGCTGCGTTCACTGCGATCCGAGCCGCAGGCGTCAATCTAGTCACCATGGCGAACAACCACGTGGAGGATTACGGCGAGACGGGGCTGGCTGATACGCTCGCGGCCGCGAAGGCATCGGGGCTGCCGTACGTTGGCATCGGCGCCGACGCCGACGCAGCCTGGGCTCCGTACGTGGCTACGATCAAAGGCACCAAGGTGGCCTTCATTGGCGTCTCGCAGGTCGCGCAGCTCGCGTCGTCGTGGGTGGCGACGAATTCCCGAGCGGGTGAGGCCAACGCCATCAACCTGCGCCGCACTCTCAACGCCGTCCGGGCGGCCAAACGGCTGGCCAGCATCGTCGTCGTATTCATGCACTGGGGTACCGAGGGCCAGTCTTCCCCCGACGCGAACCAGCTTGCCCTTGCGCCCCAGCTCGCCGCGGCCGGCGCGACGATCGTCGTCGGTTCGCACGCGCACATGCTCCAGGGGTCAGGCTGGCTCCATAACACCTTCGTTGCCTACGGCATGGGCAACTTCCTGTGGTGGGAGAACTCCTACAGCACGGCGACTGGCGTGCTGCAACTGACGCTGCACCCGAACAGGTCGCTGACGGCACGATTTATCCCTGCGGTCGTATCCGATACCGGCCAGCCCATTCGGCTGACCGGCGCCGCTGCCCACCGGGCCCAGCGGCACTACGCCGGTCTGCGCGCTTCCGCTCAGCTAGCCGCCGCACCGTACTGAGCGGCTGCTCGGTGGCGTCATCGCCAGGAATGGCGTGTGCTCAATACTCGTCAGTGCGCGAAGGCGTTGCGCTTGCCGTCGGGCAGCAACGGCACTGGCTCGCGTGACGCCGCCTCGAGAATCTTGACCTGCGTGCGCAGATCGCTAATCAGGAGGTCGGCGAGGTCGCGGGAGAAGCCGGTCCGGACGACGATCCGCAGGACGGCGGTGTCCTGCATGTTCGCCGGGAAGGTGTAGGCGGGGACGAGCCAGCCCCGCAGGCGCAGGCGCTCGGATAGGTCAAAGACGCTGAACGAGGCGTTCGCGGGGTCGGCCAGCCGGAATGCCAGCACCGGCAGGTCGCTGCCGTCGGACAGCAGCTCAAACGGACCAATGGCGCCGATCTCGGCAGCTAGGTGCTTCGCCAACTGCTGACAGCCCAGCTGGACCTGCCGATAGCCCTCGTAGCCGAGGCGCAGGAAGTTGTAGTACTGCGCGGCCACCTGGGCGCCGGGCCGGGAGAAGTTGAGCGCGAACGTCGGCATCTCGCCGCCGAGGTAATTGACCTTGAAGACCAGGTCCTCCGGCAGGGCGGCTGCGTCGCGCCAGATGATCCAGCCGACGCCCGGATACACCAGGCCGTACTTGTGCCCGGAGGTGTTGATCGAGGCCACCCGCGGTAGGCGGAAATCCCACTCCAGGTCGGGGACCAGGAACGGGGCCACGAATCCGCCCGACGCCGCGTCCACGTGGATCGGGACGTCCAGTCCGGTGCGCCCGTGCAGGTCGTCCAGTGCGGCGGCGATCTCCTCGACCGGCTCATAGCTGCCGTCCATGGTGGAGCCGAGGATCGCGACGACACCGATGGTGTTCTCGTCGCAGTGCGCCGCTGCTTCCGGGCCGTTGAGGTGCAGGCGTCCTGGCTCCATCGGCACGAGCCTGGGCTCGACCTGCCAGTAACGGCAGAACTTCTCCCAGCAGACCTGGACGTTGGCACCCATCACCATGTTCGGCCTGGTCTGGCTGGCGCCCGCTGCCTGCCGGCGGGTGCGCCAGCGCCAGAGCAGGGCAAGACCGCCGAGCATGCAGGCTTCACTTGATCCCGTCGTCGAGCAGCCCGTCGCCGGGCCTGGCGCATGCCACAGGTTGGCGATGATGTTGACGCATCGCCTCTCCAGCTCCGCGGTCTGCGGGTATTCGTCCTTGTCGATCATGTTCTTGCTGAAGCAGTCGGCCATCAGCTCACCAGCCTGCGGCTCCATCCATGTCGTGACGAATGTGGCCAGATTGAGCCGGGCGTTGCCATCCAGGATCAGCTCATCCCTGACAACCTGGAGTGCCGCATCCGCCGACATCGAATGCATGGGGATCCGGTTCTTGGGGATCGTGTGCGTGATGTCACGGCCATAGACGGGGTGGTGAATGTCGACCTCGGCCTCACCGTGGATCTCGTCGACCTTGGCGTGCAGTGGCATGCTGGTTTCCTCACTCTCGGTGGCGCTGATACCGGCTGAACAAGAAGCCGTCGTCATGCAGTACATGTGCGAGTGACAGCCGTACTGCGGTCGAGTTGTCGGAGATGATCATCCGGCAGGCTGGTCCGGACGTCAGCACGGGACTCGTGGTCAGGCAGAGCTCATCGATCAGGTCCGCATCGGCAAGGTGGCCGAGCAGCATCGGGCCGCCTTCGGCCAGGATGCTCGCGTATCCGAGCCGCCGCAGCGCGCTGACCGCTGCGATGAGGTCGAGCCGGTCCTCGCCCGCTTCGATGACCCGGCAGCGCCGGGCGATGGCGGCGCGCTGGTCGGGCGGAGCGACCGCGGTGGTGATCACGATCGTCTGCGCACCCGGCGCGGCGCCGCTCAGCAGCAGGCAGTCGGGGTCTAGGTCGAGGCGGCCACTGACCACGGCGATCGGCGGGACGGGTGTACCGGGCGGACGCAGGCCAGCCCAGATCTCGTCGGCCTGGACCGGGCGGTAACGCTCCGCCCGGACCGTGCCCGAGCCGACGAGTATCAGGTCGGCCAGGCTGCGCAGCACCGTGAACACCATCCGGTCCGCCGGTCCGGACAAGCCGCCCGATCGGCCGTCAACCGACACGGCGCCGTCTGCGCTCACAACCATGTTCGCCCGAAGCAGGGGATGCGGATGAGCGGCCCCGTTCCCGTAATAAGAAGCGAGTTGTGCGACGGCCGCGGGCGTTGGGCCTGGCGTGACGCGGGGGGCAACCTGCAGATCAGGGCCGCGAACCGGATGGATCTTGCGCACGGCCAGCAGTCAATCAGATAGGCGGGGATGGCCAGCGGCGGGGCGCGGAACCGAGCCAGTCAGGATGTGACGGCCTGCAGCACCATGACAGCCCGGCCGGCAACCTCCAGGCCCGTGTTATCTGCGATCGCACGAGCGGCATCAGCCGTATCGACCACGACCTGCCAGTCGCTCGCGCCGCCAGGCAGGGTGAAGGTCACCGGCTGGTCGTGCGCATTGAACAGCAGCAGGAAGCTCTGGTCGGTGATGGGCTCACCATGCGCGCCGGGCTCGGTGATGGCCTCGCCGTTCAGCAGGACCGCCAGCGATCGCGTTTGGCTAGCCTGCCAGTCCGCATTGGTCATCTCTGCGCCCGCGGGCGTAAGCCAGCTGATGTCCCGCTGGCCGCCGAGTTCGCCGCTGAAGAACCGGCGCCGCCGGAACACCGGGTGCTCGCGCCGCAGCGCGATCAGGTCGCTGGTGAACTCCAGCAAGTCGGCGTGCTTGCCAGCGGCTTCCCAGTCGACCCACGACAGCTCGTTGTCCTGGCAGTAGGCGTTGTTGTTGCCCTGCTGCGTACGGCCGAGCTCGTCACCCGCCAGCAGCATCGGGACACCCTGCGATAGCAGCAGCGTCGCCAGGAAGTTACGCGCCTGACGGTTTCGCAGCTCGGTAATTGCCGGGTCGTCAGTCGGGCCTTCGGTGCCGCAGTTCCACGACCGGTTGTCGTTGCTGCCGTCGGCGTTGCCGTCGCCGTTCGCCTCGTTGTGCTTGCTGTTATAGCTGACGAGGTCGGCGAGCGTGAACCCGTCGTGGCACGTCACGAAGTTGATCGAGGCGACGGGGCGGCGCGCGCTCGTCTCGTACAGATCGCTGGAGCCGCTGAGGCGGGAGGCGAACTCGGGCACGGACGCAGGCTGGCCGCGCCAGAAGTCCCTCACGGTGTCGCGGTACTTGCCGTTCCACTCGGTCCACAGCGGCGGGAACTTGCCGACCTGGTAGCCGCCGTCGCCCACGTCCCATGGCTCGGCGATGAGCTTCACCTGGGAGACGACCGGATCCTGCTGGACGAGCTCGAAGAAGGCCGACAGCCGGTCCACCTCGTGCAGCTCGCGGGCCAGCGCTGAGGCCAGGTCGAACCGGAAGCCGTCGACATGCATGTCCAGGATCCAGTAGCGAAGCGAGTCCATGATCAACTGGAGCGCGTGCGGGTGCCGGACATTGAGGCTGTTGCCGCACCCGGTGTAGTCCAGGTAGACGGACGGGTCGTTATCGTCGAGCCGATAGTAGGCAGCGTTGTCGATTCCGCGGAAGGACAGCGTGGGCCCCAGGGCTCCGCTTTCGGCCGTGTGGTTGTAGACGACGTCGAGAATGACCTCGATGCCTGCCGAATGCAGCGCCTTGACCATGGACTTGAATTCGGCGACCTGACCGTGCGGCTCCGCCGAGCTTGAGTACGCGTTGTGCGGAGCCAAGAAGCCGATCGTGTTATAGCCCCAGTAGTTGGTCAGTCCGCGCTCAGCCAGCTCGTGCTCGGGAACCGACTGGTGCACCGGCATGAGCTCGATGGCCGTGACGCCCAGCCTGGTGAGGTGCTCAATTACCGGGGAGGAGGCCAGGCCCGAGTAGGTACCGCGGAACTCGGCCGGAACCTGGGGGTGGCGCATGGTAAGACCGCGGACGTGCGCTTCGTAGATCACGGTCTGGTGGTAGGGCGTGTGCGGCGGCCGGTCGCCTGACCAGTCGAAATAGGGGTTGATGACCACACTGCGCGGCATGAACGGCGCACTGTCGGAGTCGTTGGGCCTGGCTGGATTACCTGGCTGGTAATCGAATAGTGCCTGATCCCAGCGCAGGCTTCCGTCGACTGCCTTGCCGTAGGGATCGAGCAGGAGCTTGGCTGGATTACAGCGGAGGCCCCGTTTCGGATCGTACGGACCAGTCACCCGGTAGGCGTAGCGCTGCCCAGGGCCGATGGTCGGCAGGTAGCAGTGCCAGACGAAGCCATCGACCTCCGCGACATTCAGCCGAGTCTCGGTGCCGGCGGCGTCGAACAGGCACAGCTCGACCCGGTCAGCTACCTCGGAGAACAAGGCGAAGTTGGTGCCAGAGCCGTCCCAGGTGGCCCCAAGCGGGTAGGCAGCGCCAGGCCAGATCTGCATCCGCTGACCTTACCTGCTGGTAACCGCAGACCGGACCAGGATGCCCGCGAGGTCTAGTCCGTCCGGCAGGCTGCCGAATGGCGCGCCGGGTCCGGCGCTGCCGGCGCTGCCCGCGCTGCCCGCGCTTCCTCGAGCGCTGCCGGGAGCGAGCCTGGTAGCGCAGAAGGCGTCAGCGACCGCGGCGGGCGCATGCCGGGCCAGCAGAGCCGCCTGGAGCGTCACAGTGAGCTGACCAGCCAGCTGGCGGGCGTGCCGCTGGAATCCCTGACTGTCAGACGCGGCCTGCTTGAGAGCCTGGCGCAGGCCGGCGGCGGCGACCGCGACCCGAGGGTCGCCGACGGCCAGGTCGATCTCGGCGAGCAGCGCGTCGGCCGAGTCGGGGGTGCGGGCGAGCGCGCGGAGCACGTCCAGCGCGGTGACGTTGCCCGAGCCTTCCCAGATGGAGTTCAGCGGGGAGTCGCGGAGCAGTCGCGGCATGGCCGAGTAGTCCTCGACGTAGCCGTTGCCGCCAAAGCACTCCAGCGCTTCTCCGGTGATCATGGGCGTTCGCTTGCAGATCCAGTACTTGGCTGCCGGCAGGGCCACGCGAAGCAGGGCGGCCTCGGCTGCGTCGCCGCGCGCCGCCCGGTCGGCCGCGCCCGCCAGACGCAGCGCGAGGGTTGTCGCGGCCTCGGACTCAAGGGTGAGGTCGGCGACAACGCCGGTCATGGCCGGGTGGTCGATCAGTCGCACACCGAATGAGCTGCGCTGGCCGGCGTAGTTCGCCGCCAGCACCGTGGCCTGCCTGATCGCGGCCGCGCTGCCGAGCACGCAGTCGAGCCTGGTCGCGCTCACCATGTTGATGATCGTCGGGACGCCCCGGCCCGGCTCGCCGACCAGCCACGCAACCGCATCGTCGTACTCGACCTCGCTGGAGGCGTTCGAAGTGTTGCCCAGCTTGTCCTTGAGCCGCTGGATGTACATCGCATTGCGGCTGCCATCTGGCAGCACTCGCGGCAGCAGGAAACAGGACAGGCCCTCAGGTGCCTGGGCGAGCACGAGGAACATGTCGCACATCGGCGCCGAGCAGAACCACTTGTGCCCGGTCAGCAGGTAGCTGCCGTCGTTGGTCGGCACAGCGCGCGTGGTGTTGGCGCGGACGTCCGAGCCGCCCTGCTTCTCGGTCATGGCCATCCCGGCAAGCAGCCCGGCCTTGTCCGCGGGCACCCGCAGGCCCGGCTCGTAGACCGGCGCCGTGAGCAAGGGCTCGTAGCTGGCCGCCAGGTCTGGCGCATGCCGGAGGGCGGGCACGCAGGCATAGGTCATCGAGACCGGGCAGCCATGCCCAGCTTCAGCCTGCGTCCAGACCATGAACTTGGCGGCCCTGGCCACGTGGGTTCCGGGCCGGGGATCGGCCCAAGGCGCAGCGTGCAATCCGTGGCCGACAGCGGTGCTCATGAGCTCGTGCCAGGAGGGGTGGAAGTCAACCTCGTCCACCCGGTAGCCGCGCGCATCGTGGGTCCGCAAGATGGGCGTGTTGATGTTGGCGAGCCGGGCGTGCTCCTGCGTCTGCTCGGAGCCGGCCAGCACGCCGAGCTCGTGCAGCTCGGCCTCGGCCCAGCCGCCGCCCTCACGGCGCAGCGCGGCTAGCAGCGCTGCATCCTCGGCGACGTCATATCCGGCCAGCGCCGGAACCTGATTGAGCACTTGGTGCGTGGTCTTTCGCGCGCCGCCTTGATCAGGAGGCGCAGAGGTGGTCACGACGTGTGGATACCGCACTCGCTCTTGGCGGTGCCAGCCCAGCGGCCGCTGCGCGGATCGGCCCCGTCGGCGACCCTGGAGGTGCAGGTACGGCAGCCGATCGATGGGTAGCCGTCATAGACGAGCGGGTTGACGAGGATGTTGTTGGCGACGATGTAGTCGTCCACCTGCTGCTGGGTCCACTCGACGATCGGGTTGACCTTGATCATCTCGCGGCTGGCATCCCACTGGACGACCTTGGTGTCGCTGCGGGCTTCGGTCTCCTCCCGGCGCACGCCGGTGAACCAGGCGTCGTAAGGTCCGAGTGCCTCCTCGAGCGGCACGACCTTGCGCAGGTAGCAGCACAGGTCCGGGTTCCGGCTGTAAAGCCGGGGGCCCAGCTCCGCGTCCTGCTCGGCCACGGTGGTGGGCGGCGTCACGTTGATCACGTTGACGGGGTAAACGGTGGACACGGCGTCCCTGGTACCCACCGTCTCAGGGAAGTGGTAGCCGGTGTCCAGGAAGAGCACATCAACGTTCGGCTGGTGCTTGGAGACCAGATTGACCAGCACAGCGTCGGTCATTGACGAGGTAATGCAGATCCGTTTGCCGAAGGTTCTAACAGCCCACGCGATTACGTCATCGGCTGGCGCCCCTGCGAGTGCATCAGCAGCTTCCGCGGCTAGCCTCTCCATGTCGCTGGGCTCCTCCTCGCGGCCGTGAGATCCAGCCATTCCCGTTCACACTAGGGCCAAGCAGTGGCCGGTGTTAGGGCTGTGGCGTAAATCACAGGGATCGCGCGCTGTCCTAAGCGTCATGATTCCTGCCCTGCGGCGCCACGCGTAACCCCTGCCACCCTCGCCAACCGCGGTCCTGGTGGTGGTATTCCGGCTCAGCCGTGTCGTTAGGCCTAGCGTGCCCTATTGGGGCTAGCCCTGTCGTATCCAGCCCAGGCGTGTCTCCGACTTCGGAGCTGGCGGCTGATGCTGGCAGTCACACCACGTGCCGCCACGGCACTCCTGGTGCCGCTGAGCTCGACAGCCTGCGCAGACCATGATCCCGGCCGGATCGTTGCAGGGCTCAGGCCGCGTTGGCCCGGCGCATGCGGCGACGACGCTCGGAGGAGCGCTCGTCCTCGTTGAGACCGCCCCACGTCCCGTACTTCTCGGGCCTGCTGACGGCGTAGGTGAGGCACTCGGCTCGGACTGGGCAGGCAGCGCAGACGCCCTTGGCCTTGCGCTCACGAATCTCGCGCTCGGGCTGCCGCTCTCCGTCGGGCCCGAAGAAGAGCACGACATCACGGCCCCGGCACGCAGCCTGATCCTGCCAGCCCCAGTTCGGCCGTTGCATCAGGGCGGCTTGACGGCGTACCTCAGACATGAATAGCTCTCCTCAGCCAACAGACCGTGGTCGTCGGTGGCCACGGTATTAATGCTCGATGTAGTCGGTGCGTATAAATCGGTCAAAAACGCTCGTTCAGTGCGTGCTTCAGGGGTTCAAGCCCCGTCGTGCCAGCGTGCTCCTGTCCAGCGGACCCCTCGGAGCGAGGTAGGGTTCTCTAGACGAAGAAGTTCTCGCGCGGTTGCGGCAATTGCCCCGTCGCATGATGCAACGCGCCGCACTGGCATGGTGTTCCCGGCGGCGGCTGCATCGTGGCCGCGACGTTTGCATGCGTGCCGATCTGAGTGCGCGCGCCGCCCCACAATCATGCCATTGGGCCCGCCCGGCGCGCAGCCGGGATCACGAATATCTACTTCGACATGGCCGTGGGCCGGGTCACACTAATTGATCATCAACTGGACAGATCCTACAGTTCAGGCCACCATAGCTTGCATGTCCGCGTCCGACGCAGCGCCGCTGCCTCGCCTCGGCGAGGTGTTTTTCGACGTCAGAGGCAATTCCCGGAGCATGCGGCTGAGCTGGTACGCCGACACCGACGTGGCCGTATTCAGCATCTGGCAGGGCGGTGTCTGCACCGGCACCTTCCGGCTGCCAATGGGCGATCTCAGCCGGATGATTGAGATACTCCAGCGCGGCCCGGATAAGCGCCATGCGCGGCCCTCTGAGCGCGGCGGTAGTGCTGTGCAAAGTGTTAGTAAGCATGGTGTTAGCGAGCACGGTGTTAGCGAGCACGGGGTTAGCGAGCGCGAGACTCGCGAGCGCGAGACTCGCGAGCGCGGGGGGCCTGGCCGCGCCGATTCTGGATATGACGCGGATTACGAAGCCGATTACAACGGCGAGTACGACGCCGACTACACAGTGGCTCAAAATGCGAGCGCGGACGACGGGCCGGCCAACGAGGCCGATTACGGGCCTGACACATACGGTCCTGGCAGCGCTAGCGGTCCTAGCAGGTATGGCGCCGGCGAGTATGGCTCCGGGGACTACATTTCCGGCTCCGGCGACTATAGGCCCGGCGAGCACCGTTCGGGAGATTACGCTCCTGGCGACTACGGCGCCGGAGATTACGGCGCGGGCGACTACAGCTCCGGCGAAAACGGTCCTGGCGAATACGGTCCTGGCGGCTACGGCGAGCCCAGGCATGGCGATCCCGGATCCCGCGACGGCGGATCCCGCGCTGGCGGCCACCGCGCTGGCGGCCACCGGGCCGAGGGCTACGGGCGCGACGACTATGGCCTGCCTGATTTCGAGCAGGCTGCGCATGCCCCGCGCCCCGCGTACTGGCACGAAGACGAGCGCTATCAGGCCGATGTGACTGGTCAGCGCTCCGTCCAGGCCGACGAAGCAGCGTACGGGCAGCAGCGCTTTGTGCCGCCCTATGTCCACCCCCAGCCCGACTCATCGGAGCCCGGATATTTGGACGAGTCCGAGTATCGGCTGCCTGCCGATCCTCCCGCCCGGTCGCGACATTCGGCGGGCGGGTACGGCCGCGGACGAGAGCGGTAACGGAAGCCGACATCTGCGACCGCCGGATCGGTCGCCCCGCTAGGGATTCGGTCTTTGCTGGCCGCCAAAAAGCGCAGATCAGAACGTTGCGTTGGTGCCGTTAGAGCAGGGACGGAGCGGGGCATAGTTTTCGGCGGGGGGAAGGGGGATTCCAGGTGGCTCAGAAAATCTCCGTCACGTTCGCGTGCGACTACGACTCACGAGAGATTCCCGAGGGCGAGCACATGACTCGGGCGTTCAGCCTCGATGGCCGGGATTACGAGATCGACCTGTGCGAGAAGCACAGCCAGAAGTTCGACGAGACGCTTAGCAGGTTCGCCGAGAAGGCTCGGAAGGTTACCAGCCGAGTAGGGAAGCCTAAGCGGCGTACCACCGCGCACCGTCAGCGCAGTGCTGATATTCGGGCCTGGGCGAAGCAGACCGGGATGGACGTCAGCGATCGCGGGCGGATTCCCGCGAACGTGATCGCCAAGTACGAGGCGAACCATTAGCTGGCTGCACCCTTGACCGTGGCTGACGCGCAGAAGGGCTGAGTGGCCAGCTAGGTGAGCCATTGGCCCGCTGAGTCCTGCGTGAGGTACTGAGGTTCCAAGGCCCGGCCGGTGGCGCGCTGTATGCCGAGCACCTGGTCTGCGGCCGGCCTTGCGCCGTGACGCTGTCAGGGTGCCGATTCATTGCCGTGCTGCTGGTCAGGCACGAGCAACACGGCGGCAGCGAGTGCCTGCGAGTTGGGCACCAGCACCCGGCCTTCCTCGGTCTCGAGGCGCACGTACGTCAGGCTCAGGTCGGTGACGACGCCCTCAATCTGGCCGGACAGCGCGCCGGCCCGGAAGCGCACCCGATCGCCGACCCGGAAGGGGCTGGCGAACAGCAGCACCAGCCCCGCGAAGATATTGGACAGCGACTGCTGGGCCGCGATCCCGAGCAGCACCCCGGCCACGGCCCCGCCGACAAGCAGCTGGCGCGGATTGACACCGAGGACTGCCAGGGAGATCGTCAGGATGGCGAAGACCCCGGCCACCAGCAGGACGTATCTGACGATGCCGGCATGCGCCTGGCCGGTCAGCGGACGGAGGGCGCGCTGCGCTGCCCCCGACAAGCCAAAGACGGCAATCATTCCGAACACAAAGAACGCCACCGTGCCGGCGATGAACGTCAGCTTCGCCGTCTGATCGCCGACGGTGGTGCAGGGCGCCAGGCACGTCAGTGCGTGATAGCTGCTGACGCGCCCAGTCTGGGCCGCCACGGCACCAGCGATGGCGACCACCAGCGCAAATATGGATCGCCATGGCCTCGCCTTGGCCCGGACCCTATGCATGCGCTCGGCGACGTCCAGCTGACGACGTTCCTGCAGATCCATTTCTCTACGCTATCGGTGGTCACGCTGTGGTACTGGTCGCTGTGGCACTGGTCAAGGACAGTGTGACGAGATATACGCGTGAGCCCGGGAACGTCGAGGTTCCCGGGCTCACGCGATGATCTCTCGCTGGCGGCCTGGCTAGCCGCCGAGGTTGAACAGCGGGCCGCCGACGGGCAGGACCTGCTTGCCCTTCATGCCGTTCATCACGCCAGCCGCGGAGGTGTACCAGGCGACGAAGGCCGTGATGACGCCGATGACACCGCCTACCTTCACCATGCCGCTGTTGCCGCCGAGGATCCCGATGAACAGGAAGATCTCGGTCAGCTCCAGAGTAAGGAAGACGCCGAACACGGCGAGGTTCAGCTGGGTGCTGGCTATCAGCATGTACGTGTTGAAGATGGCGAACGCCAGCAGGATCCAGCCCACGTCCTTCGCGCCGGCGGGCGCGTGGACAAGGAGTCCGAAGAGGCCGAGGCCGATCCAGAAGGCGCCATAGGTGGAGAACGCCGTCGCGCCGAAGACGTTCCTGTTGCGGAATTCCCACATCCCGGCGAGCAACTGGACGAACCCGCCATAGGCGAGGGCGTAGCCGAGCCAGTCGGCGCCAGAGGTGTTCTTCGCCCAACCAGCGTTCACCGTTGACAGCAGGAACGTGGTCAGCGCGAACGCTGCGAGCCCGAGCGGTGCGGGGTCGGCAATGCCAGTGCCCACAGCAACAGCTGCGGGAGCATCATCGGTGGTGCTCAAATAATTCCTCCTGATGGGCTTGCCTGCCTGACCACGAGCACGCTGCTGGGGCAAGGCAGGCGCGATGGATGGTGGCGAAGTCGCGAATCCGAACGCCGTGCTTGGCTGCCGGCCCGGGCATTAAGCCCAGCCGGACGGGCCCCGTAGTCCGTTACCACCGCTACGAGCATGGCCATTCGCTGACCCTCCTGAGCTTTCACATATGGCTCACCAGAACCAGGTGAAAGATCTGCCCTGAGCGTAACGCCGGTGAGGCAATTTAGGGAGCCCCATTTTGGGACTTAAATGCCGGAACTGTTGGCCAGTCTTGGTCCGGGCCGATGTTAGTTCGGGCCCGTGTTAGTTCGGGCCTGTGCTGGCCTCTAGGGGGTCGTCGCGGCGCAGCATCCCCGACAAGCCCGCCCGAGTCGCCAGAACCACCACACTGTCCTCGGCGCGGATCACGTCGTCCGGCGCGGGTGACCAGTCCGCACCGGCGCTGTCGGCCCGGCGCAGCGCGATGAGACGTACCAGTCCGGGCTGATGCACGGCCGAGATCTGCTCGCCAGCCAGACCGCTATCTGCGGCCGGGATGTCAGCCAGTAGCAGCACGTGCCGCCCGACGGCGATCGTGCGCAGCACCTGATGATCGAGCACCGCCGCGGCGAACGCCGGCGCGGCGAGGTAGGACGTCGAGCGCGAGACAGTATTGGCGATCGTGGCCTCGACGCGTGCGGCCAGGTCGTCATCGTAGAGGCGCACCACGATGCGCGGCTTCGCCGCAAGTGCTCTGGCGTTGAGCGCGGTCTCCAGGTTCGCGATGTCGCTGCTGGTGACAGAGACAAGCGCCTGGCACGCGGCGATGCCCGCGTCTCGCAGCGTCTCCTCGCGGTGTGTCTCGCCGATCACGACGCGGACGCCGAGGCGCTGCGCCAGCGGCATGCCGGTGGCGTCGGCACTCTTGTCGACGCCGACGACGTCAATGCCGAGATCGTGCAGCTGACCGATGATCCGCGCGCCAACGGCGCCAAGGCCGGCCACGATCACGTGGTTGCTGACCTGCGGCCTGGCGGCCGCCGCAATGGCTGGAATGCGCGAGCTGACAATGGCCGCCGTCACGAGCGGCAGAAACGCCAGCCCGTCGAAGGTCAGCAGAAACTGCGCCACCTTTTCTGCCGAAGGCAGGGTCGGATCGGTGACCGCTGCGCCTGCCGCGTCGAGCAGCGTCAGGTAGAGCGAATTCATCGGGCTGAGCCCGACCGAGACCTCCAGCAGCGCGAACCCGGCTCCCAGCACTGCGACCAGTCCGATGAAGGCCAGGCCCATCTTCGTCCCGAAGACCCGGCGTAGCAGTCGCAGCGGCGCGGTCAGTCGACGGCGACGCTGCCTGGAGAGCGGATTGCGCGGCGTGCCGTCCGCTAGCGCGAGCACCAGGCCCGCGGCCGGGTCGGCAGGTGGCAGGAGGCTCGGTGCGTCGGCGTCGTTGCTCGCAGCCAGCCCGCATATGATCTGATCCGCGCCGACGTCCTCCCGCCGCGCCACGTACAAGGTGCGGCTGGCCAGTCGCACATGGCTCGGGGCCGGCTCGCCCAGCGCCGCAGCGATGAGGGACGGGGCAGCCATCTGTGCCTCCGACAGGACGGCGCAGTCGGTGAAGAAACTGCGGATGCGCTCACCGAGGCCGGCGTTGAAGATCGCGATAACGAGTCGGACTCGCGGGCTGAGCTCCTGCGCGCGCAACGCTGCGTGGAAGTTACCCAGGTCGTCTTGGTGCAGGATGGCGAGGCCGCGCGCACCAGGCAGGTCGGCATCAGTGAAGGCTTCGGCTGTCAGCTCCGGTCGCTCGAGTACGCGGACGCCGGCCATCGCTGACATCCGGGCGGCATGCGCGCTCGCCGCCGATGGCACGATCGCCGTGACGGCTAACCCATAGCGGGCGGTGAGCTCTTCAGCCATGCGCGAGGCGAGGGCGTTGGCGCCGCAGAGAATGACGTGATCCTCGAGCTCGCCTGAGTGCGGGGGCACGAAAGGATCTTAACGGCGGCTATCCGGTCGCTGCGGGAATCCCGGCCACGTAGGCCAGTGCCTCTCCATAGATCTCGTCCGGGTCGAGGCGGCGCAGTTCTTCAGCAAGAAGGTCAGCGATCTCCCGACGCTGGAGGGCGACGCGCCGGTCAGGCTGGCCGGGTCGCGTGAGCGTGGCCACCCGCCCGTCGGGTCGGCTGATGACGACGTCACCCCCGGTTGTCTGCAGCCGCACCTCGGTGATGCCGGGTCCGTCCGATATTTCGCGGCTAAACCGCACGCCGAGCCTGCTGCTCAGCCATGCCGTCAGGAGGTCGGCTGTCGGGTTGTGCTCCTCGGCGGCAACGATCCCGCCAATGATGGGGAACGGCTCCTGGTCGACCGTCGCCGCCAGCAACGAGCGCCACGGCGTCGCCCTCGTCCAGCTCAGATCCGTGTCTCCAGGCTTGTAGCCAGCACTCAGCGCGGCCAGGGCCTCTATCGGGGCCTCGGCGCGCGCCGCGTCCGTGATCCGGCGCTGGGCGAGCAAGCCAAGCGGCTGCGCCGACGGGACCGCGGGCAGCAGCCCGTGCCACCAGGTGACCACCGGCGTGTCGGGCACCAGCAGCGGCATGATGACCGAGTCCGCGTGCTCGCTCATCGGACCGTACAGCCGCAGCAATACAGTCTGGCCAGGCGTGCCCTCGCCAGACCTGATCTCAGCGTCGAGGCGGGATGCAGTCCTGGCGTCGCGGGCGATCACGGCGAGGACGCGACACGGATGCTCTCGGCCGGCCTGGCTGGCTGCGCGAACTGCGTCGTGCTGTCCTGACTCGTCGGTCATGATGATCAGGTTCAGCACCACACCCGTTGCTGGGCCGCCGATCTGGTCCCTGGTCATGGCCAGGGCCGCCCGGATGTTGCCGGTCGTGGTGTCGGTGAGGTCTGTCAGCATGTCGTCGTCATCCTCAACTAGAGGCGTCGCCAGACGCGACCGTCGCGGGCCAGCATCTCGTCCGCGCTGTGGGGGCCCGGCGTGCCGGCCGTGTACTGCTCGGGCTTGTCGTGGTTAGCCCAGTACTCCTCGATCGGGTCGAGGATCTTCCACGACAGCTCCACCTCCTCCTGGCGTGGGAACAGGGGCGGATCACCGATCAGAACGTCCAGCAGCAACCGCTCGTAGGCCTCCGGGCTCGACTCGGTGAACGACTCGCCATAGGCGAAGTCCATGTTCACGTCCCGCACTTCCATGGCCGACCCTGGCACCTTCGAGCCGAATCTCAGCGTCACGCCTTCGTCTGGCTGCACGCGGATGACCAGAGCGTTCTGGCCAAGCTCTTTGGTGTCGGTAGCGTCGAACGGCAGGTGCGGCGCGCGCTGGAAGATGACCGCGATCTCCGTCATCCTGGTCGGCAGCCGCTTGCCGGTGCGCAGGTAGAACGGCACGTCGGCCCAGCGCCTGTTGTCGATGGTGAGCCGGATGGCCGCGTACGTCTCGGTGGCCGAGTCGGCCGGGATGCCGTCCTCCTCCAGGTACCCGCGCACCGGGATGCCGCCCTGCCAGCCGGCGGCGTACTGCCCGCGCGCCGTGCCGGTACCCAGGTCCGCCGGGATCTGGACGGCCGCCAGTGCCTTTTCCTTCTCCGCCCGCAACGACACGGCGGCGAAGGACAGCGGCTCCTCCATGGCGGTCAGCGCGAGCAGCTGGAGCAGGTGGTTCTGGATCACGTCCCTGGCCGCGCCGATTCCGTCGTAGTAGCCGGCCCGGCCACCGATGCCGATGTCCTCGGCCATCGTGATCTGCACGTGGTCGACGTACCCGCGGTTCCAGATCGGCTCGAACAACGTGTTGGAGAAGCGTATGGCCAGCAGGTTCTGGACGGTCTCCTTGCCCAGGTAGTGGTCGATGCGGAAGACCGCGTACGGCGGGAACACCGCGTCCAGCATCGCGTTGAGCTGTCGTGCGCTCTCCAGGTCGTGGCCAAATGGCTTCTCGATGACGACGCGGCGCCATGGCTGGTAGCCGGTCTCGGTCGGGGGAGCGCTGGACAGTCCCGACCGCTTCAGCTGCTGTACGACGACGGGGAAGGCGTTGGGGGGCACCGACAGGTAGAACGCGTAGTTCCCGCCGGTACCGCGTTCGACGTCCAGCTCGGCGACCGTGCGCGCCAGGTTGTCGAACGCCCCGTCGTCGGAGAACTCGCCAGGAACGAACCGGATCCCTTCTGATAGCTGCTGCCAGACTTCCTCACGGAACGGGGTGCGTGCGTGCGCCTTGACAGCATCGTGCGTGACGCGGGCGAAGTCCTCGTCTTCCCAGTTCCGTCGCGCGAAGCCGACCAGGGAGAAGCCAGGCGGCAGCAGCCCTCGGTTGGCCAGGTCGTAGATGGCGGGCAGCAGCTTTTTGCTCGCCAGGTCACCGGTCACGCCGAACAGCACCAGCACGCACGGGCCGGCCAGCCGCGGGATACGCCTATCGCGCGGATCGCGCAGGGGGTTCGGGATCATGTGGTACTGCCGCCGGCGGCCATCTCGTGGGTGATCGATTCGAGCAGCTCGTTCCAGGAGGCGGCGAACTTCTCGACACCCTGTTGCTCCAGCACTGCCACGACGTCGTCGTAGTGCACGCCCAGAGTCTCAAGCTGCTCGAACACCCCGCGCGACTCGTCGTAGGTGCCGTGGATGGCGTCGCCGTGCAGCTGGGCGTGGTCGGCTGTCGCGTGGATCGTCGCCTCGGGCATCGTATTGACGGTCCCGGGCGCCGCCAGTTCGGTGACATACATGGTGTCGGCGAACGATGGGTCCTTGACGCTCGTCGATGCCCACAGTGGTCGCTGCGGTCTGGCGCCGCGAGCCGTCAGGGCTTCCCATCGCGGCGTCGCTGCTCGCTGCTCGAACAGCTCATACGCGAGCCGGGCGTTGGCGAGCGCGGCCTTGCCGCGCAGCGCGTGCGCTTCGGGGGTGCCGATCTTGTCGAGCCGCTCGTCCACCTCCGTGTCGACGCGGCTGACGAAGAAGGACGCCACCGACGCGATGCTCGCTACATCCCGGCCCGATGCCTGCTCCAGACCGGCCATGTGGGCGTCGATGACCTGGCCGTAGCGCTCCAGCGAGAAGATCAGTGTCACGTTGACGCTGATGCCCTCGGACAGGCACTGCGTGATGGCCGGCAGGCCCTCAAGGGTGGCTGGGATCTTGATGAACAGGTTAGGGCGGTCGACCATCCACCACAGGGCCCGAGCCTCGGCGATCGTCTTGTCCGTGTCATGCGCCAGCCGCGGGTCCACCTCGATCGACACCCGGCCATCGACGCCGTCCGTGGCGTCGTAGGCCGGCCGAAGCACGTCACAGGCCCACCGGATGTCGTAGGTCGTGATGTCTCGCGATGCCTCACCCACGGACACGTCCCGCAACGCGAGGTCGTGTACCTGCTCGGCGTACGCCGACCCGCTGGACAGCGCTTTGGCGAAGATCGTCGGGTTCGAGGTCACCCCGCGCACGTAGCAGTCCCGCATGAGGCCGGCCAGGTTCCCGGTGGACAGCCGCTCCCGGCTGATGTCATCGAGCCAGATGGACACGCCCATCTCGGTCAGCTGGGCCAGCGTGTCTTGCTGTGCCGTCATGTCAATCGCACTCCTGCCTCGCGCTCACTACCCACTATTACTGCCTTGCTATACCGGTCAGGCTGGAATGGCCACAGGACAGAACAAACCGGTCTCGGCCCGGCCAGAGCGGGTCGGACGGATCGTGCCTGAGCACCTTGCGCTGCCGCCTCAGACCCCTTTCACCGCGCACGCCGTTACGCATCGACCCTATCCCTGGCATCGCGGGATACCCTGCCCGACGCGGGTTAACAATCGGGTCCGGGGCGGGTCATTATGGCAGCGAGCGGAGGAATTCCAGCATCGCGGCGTTGACCTCATCAGGGTTGCTGAGGTTGGCTGCATGCGTACCGCCCTCGACTTGCACGAGCGTTGCCGGGCCGCCAAGGCCGGCCACTACGGCTTCGGCGCGCTCCATCGCGATCGCGGCGTCGGCGGTGCCGTGCAGGACCAGGGCCGGACAGCTGATCTCGCCAAGCCTGCCGGTGATGTCATCCCGGTCCATCAGGCAGCGGAACGGCAACGTGGTTTCCTCCCTAGCGATCGCATCCCACTTGGCGAACCACGGTGCGTACTCAACGGGGCCGTCTGCCGGCCCGAGAATGATCGCCGCCACCACATCACGGACCGGCTCAGGGCCTTGCTCCAGCCAGATCTGCTCCATCTGCTCGTAGGCAGGCGCGGCGGCAGGGTCTTCCAGGCCCGCCTGGCTGTCGATCAGGATGAGGGCGCTGACCCGCTCGGGTGCCAGCAGCGCGGCGCGCAGGCTGACGAAGCCGCCTTGCGACATGCCGCCGAGTACCGCCTCGTCGATGCCGAGGTGGTCGAGCAGGCCTAGCACGTCGCTGGCGGAGTCCCAGTAGGTGAACGGCTCCGTCGCCCGGGTGGCACCGAACCCGCGCTGGTCCCAGGTAATCACTCGGTACTCAGGCGACAGGGCCGCGACCTGGAGGTCAAACATCGAGGAGTCCATCAGGTATCCGTGGCTGAGTACCACTGCGGGGCCGTCGCCGCCGCTGTCGGAGTAGGCGATGCTGACGCCGTTGACTGAAGCGATGCTGTCGGATGCTGGGGGCATGGCCGACAAGTTATCGCGGTCGCGAACTATCCGGAAGGCGTCGTTATCCGGTCCGCTGGGAGATCGGCGCCGCTGGTGCTCGCAGCGGTCGCCGAGCTGCGGTCACGCAGCGAGTACGGCAGGAGCAGTGCGGTGATCCAGATGGCGGTCGAGCCTGCCACGTGCACCCAGACGAGGCCGGCCGGCAGGCCGCTGAAGTACTGCGCGTAGCCGATGACCCCCTGCAGCCCGATCAGCCCGATCAGCAGCCAGCCGAGCAGGGCTGCCTTCGCCGGCGCCGCGGAGATCCGCAGTCCGAGCAGCAACGCCACCATCAGGCCGGCGAGTAGCCAGCCGATGTCTGCGTGCAGCTGGGTGACGCCTTCCAGTGGCAAGTGATACCTGGCCACATCGGAGGCGCCAGCTAGCGGACCGGTGCCAGTCACGACCGTCCCAGCGGCCATCATCAGGGCGACTGTGGCGACGACGCCGAGCGCGACGAATCGGACAGCTCGCGGGACGAACGGCCGGGGCCTGTCCGTGCCCTCCTGGGAGCGGATGTAGAGCGCGACTGTCGCAGCGACAAGCGCGACCGAGGCCAGGAAATGGACGGATACCAGCGCCGGATTCAGCTTGGTGATGACGACGATGCCGCCCAGCACCGCCTGCGCCACGATGGCGCCAGGCTGCGCCGCAGCGAGCCAGACAAGGTCGCTTCGGCGCCGTCCATCGGCACCGCGATATCGCAAGGCAGCGACGAAGACGCCGACCGCGATCACGAAGATGGCGACGGTCACCAGCCGGTTGCCGAACTCGACCCAGCGGTGAATGAGCGAGTCGCCGGTCGCGCCAGAAGCGGCGAGGCTGTTCGCCGTGCACTGCGGCCAGTCGGGGCAGCCGAGGCCGGACTGACTCAGGCGGACTGCCGCGCCGCTCAGGATGATCAGCGCCGAGGTAATGACGCCGCCTAGCGCCCACCGGCGCAGCGCGACCGCGGTAGGCGTCAGCAGCGCGTCGGCCAGCAGCCGTGGCCAATGGCTGGTGGCGGACTTCTCCGGGACAGTGAGCGGGGCTGACACGGACACCATGTTAGGCCGGGGGCGGCGGCAGGTTGTCCGGATGCGGCTGCTCGGGCGCGCCGGCTCTGGCCGCACCGGCGCAGGCCACGATGACGAGGACGATTGCCAGCCACTGCCGTACCAGCAAGCTCTCCCCTAGGAGCAGCAGGCCGACCAGCGCAGCGACGGCCGGCTCCAGGCTCATCCAGATCCCGAAGACGCCTGCCCGCACCCGGCGCAGCGCCTCAAGCTCGAGCCGATAGGGGATGACCGACGAGAGCAGTCCTATGGCGAGGCCCTCGGCGATGAGGCTGGGGTGCAGCAGCGCCGGGCCGGCCTCCGCGATGGCTGGGCCGGTGACCAGCAGTGCGGCGATCACCATCGCGATGACGAGGCCGGATGCGCCACTGAACCGGCGGCCGGTAGCGCGGCTGAGCAGGATGTAGGCGGCCCAGCCGGCGGCGGCGACCAGGGCGAACGCGATTCCGGCGGCCTGCGAGCTGAGGCCGAGTACCGGCCCGGCCCGCGCGACCGGGCTGGCTGAGGTACCGGTGCTGCTGGTGAGCCGCGCGCCGCCCTCAGTCAGCAGGAGGACGCCGGCCGCCGCCATGAGCACCCAGAGCGCGTCGAGCCACCGTCGTGACGAGGCCACGGCGACTGCGAGCGGCCCGAGGAACTCAATCGTGACCGCCACTCCGAGCGGGATCCGGGCGAACGACTGGTAGATGGAGAAGTTCATGATGCCGAGGACGAGACCGAACGCGACGGCGATGGTCAGGTCGTGCCAGGCCCGGTCGGTTATGACAGTCCGCAAGGTGCGGGCCAGCGCCCGGCCACCCACGACAGCGACGATCAGCGCCGACCACCAGAGCCGCAGCCCCGTCACGCCAGCCGGCCCGACCTGTCCGAACAGTCGCCCGGCCACGCCGGCACCCAGCTGCACGCAGATGATGCCGCCAAAGACGAGCAGCGAGGCAGGCGCACCGCGTGCCTGTTGCACCGGCCAGTTCCGGGCGGGCCAGTTCGGGGCAGGCGACTTCTCGCCGGTCCCGTTGTTGTGCGGTCCGCTGCCGGTTGACTGGTTCGGGACCGCTACTCCCACCGGAAGGTGCGCGCGGCCACGGCGATCGCGGCGACCGCCCAGGCGCAGAGCACGAGCAGGTCTCGCCAGGGAAGTCCGGAGCCACTCGCGAGCACGCCCCGCAGGCCATCGGCCAGTGCGTCGGCCGGCAGCAGCCGCAGTACCGGCCGCGCCGAGGCCGGGAACTTCGTCAGCGGGAACAGCACGGCGCCGAGGCCGAGCATGATCAGGTAGAGCAGGTTGGCGGCGGCGAGGGTCGCCTCGGCGCGCAAGGTGCCGGCCATCAGCAGCGCGAGCCCGCTGAATGCAGCGGTACCGGCCAGGAGCAGCAACGGCACCCACACCACTGCGGCCGGGCTGGCGAAGGGTCGCCAGCCCAGGAGGGCGCCGACTGCGAGCACGAGGGCAACCTGGATGACCTCAACGCCCAGCACTGTGACCGTCTTGGCCGCGATCAGGCCAGGACGGGAGAGCGGCGCGGCTCCGAGCCGCTTAAGGACGCCGTATCGGCGCTCGAACCCGGTGGCGATGGCCAGGCTCGTGAACGCTGTCGACAAGACGGCCAGGGCCAGGATGCCGGGCACGATGAAGTCGATCCGGCTGCCCTTGCCCACGCTGATCAGGTCCGCGCGGCCGAAGGCGAGCAGCAGCAGCACCGGGATGATCACCGTGAGGAGCAGCTGCTCGCCGTTGCGCGCTAGCGTGCGCAGCTCAAGCTCGGCCTGCGCGCGGATCATCCTGGGCAGCGGCGCGGCGCCGGGCGCGGGGGCTGGCCACTCCTCACTCAGCAGTGCGGTCATGATCGCAGGCCCCGGCCAGTCAGCTCCAGAAACAGGTCTTCTAGGGTGCGACTCTCGATCTGCAGGTCCCTGGCCAGCACGCCATGCTCGGCGCACCAGGCGGTGACGGACGCGATGAGCTGCGGGTCAACCCGGTCGGCGACCTCGACCAGGTAATGGCCGGCGGGGGACTCCTTGGCGACAGCACCCAGCGGCAGCGCGGCGAGCAGAGCGCCGAGATCCAGGTCAGGTTCGGCGCGAAAGCGCAGCTGGCCGGCCGAGCCGGTGAGCTCAGTAGGCGACCCGCTGGCTACGACGTGGCCGTCATCGACGATCACGACGTGGTCAGCGAGCCGTTCAGCTTCTTCCATGTAGTGCGTCGCCAGGATGACAGAGGTACCGGCGGCCCGCATGCCCTCGATCAGCTGCCATGTTGCATGCCTGGCCTGCGGGTCGAGCCCGGCTGTCGGTTCGTCCAGGAAGACCAGGTCGGGCCTGCCGATCACGGCCGCGGCCAGGCCGAGCCGCTGCTGCTGCCCGCCCGACAGGTGCTTGTAAGGCGTGCGGGCCGAGTCGGTCAGGCCAAGAGCGGCCAGCAGCGTGGCTGGATCCAGTGGGTGCGCGTAGAAGCTGGCCATGACCTTGAGGTACTCGCCAGCCCGGGTGGTCGTCGGCACGCCACCAGACTGGAGCATGACGCCGACCCTGGACCGCAGCTCGCGCGCGTCGGCGGTCGGGTCGAGACCAAGGACGCGGACGGAGCCAGCGTCGGGCTTTCGGTAGCCCTCACACGTCTCGATCGTGGTGGTCTTGCCCGCCCCGTTCGGCCCGAGGATGGCGGTGACCTGCCCCCGCTGCGCGCGCAGCGAGAGGCCTGCGACCGCCGTCTTGTCCCGGTAACGCTTTACAAGATCGTTGATCTCGAGGGCTGGAGCGAGGCTCACGGAGGCGAGTCTACGGCGCGTAGTGGATCACCAGCGCAAAGGCCGGGCGTCAGCCGCGCACGAAATTCGCCAGCTCGGCGGCCTGGGCTAGCCGGCTCGGCTCATTGAGGTACATCATGTGGCCGGCTTCGTAGTAGCTGAAGGAAATGTTGGCGGCCAGCTCGGCCGGGATGGCCAGGTGCGCGAACGAGTGCTCGGCGGCGAAGTACGGCGTGGCCAGGTCGTGGTAGCCGCAGTCGACGTGCACCCGCATGTGCGGGTTCGCGCGCATCGCCGCCGCCAGCGCTTCCATGACGTGGACGTGCTGGTTCTCGAATTCCGAGTACGACCATGGCTGGACCCGGTCGGTGAGGATCTCATACGGCAGGTCGCTCGCGTAGCCGAGCTCGGACCGGACGTAGTGGTTGAGCGCGGCGGTGTACGGACCGACGATTGCGTCTATAGACGGGTCGGACGTCCACGTCTCACGGCCATAGTCGGTGTCCCAACCGGTGAAACGGCCGTCGATCCGGCCTACTACTAGCCGCTGGTCGCGCAGCAGTTCGGTCAGGAACCGGATGTGCTCGGGGCGCAGGTTCACCCGATCCACGTAGTCGGCGGACAGGCCGGTGAGCTCGGCCAGTCGAGCTGCTGCCACCACGCGATCCTCGGCAGATAGCCGCGAGCCGCGGCCAAGTACCCAAAGGTAGTCGCGCTCGGCATAGGCCTCCGCGTCGGCGAGCACGTCCGGCAGGGGCCGGCCGCCGTGCTTGCCGTGGTAGTGCGCGACGGCAGCGTAGGTCGGCAGGTACAGCGCGTATGGGTCGTCGTTGCCGCCGCTGAACTCGGCCGTGCCGAAATCCAGCACCGCGGAGATCAGCATCAGGCCGTTCAGGTACAGGCCGTAGCGCTCCTGGAGGTGGCGAGCCAGGCCGCCGGCCCTGGTCGTGCCATAGGACTCGCCGCACAGGTATTTCGGCGACATCCACCGGTCGTTGCGCGTGGTCCACAACCGGATCACCTCGCCGACCGACTCGATGTCGCCGCCATAGCCGTGGAAGTCCTTGGATTTCTCGCCCTTGACTGCCCGGGAGTAGCCGGTCGAGACCGGATCGATGAACACCAGGTCGCTGTGGCGCAGCAGGGTCTCGCTGTTGTCGGTCAGCGCGTAAGGAGGCGGCAGAAGCTGGCCGACGTCGCCCATCACGACCCGCCGCGGGCCGAGCAGGCCGAGGTGCAGCCAGACGCTGGAGGAGCCGGGGCCGCCGTTGAAAGCGAATGTCACCGGCCGGGCCCGCGGATCTTCGCTGTCAGCGGTGTATGCGGTGACGAACACCTCCGCCTTCGGCTGAGGGCCGTCGAACTTGTCGTCCGTGTGACCTTCCTGCCGCAGCACGATGCGCCCGGCCGTCACTGAGTAGCTCAGCTCGCCGCCCGCGGTGGCGATGGTGTGCCTTGTCGTCACCAGATCGTCAGATGGATCGGTGCCCTTGGTCGCCGAGTCCTTGCCCTCGCTGGCGGACTGGTCTTCAGAGCTGATCGTCATGGGCTGAAGACTAACCGGACCTGAGGCCGTCTTTCCGCCTGAGATACTCGGGCTGTGAAGCGGCCGCTGCGGTACACCTACGACGGCGTGCCGATAGCGCCGGACCAGCCGTATGGCGCCGCGATCATCGTGAGACGGCCGGCGGCGGTCGACAGCCAAGCCGAGTACCTGGTGTTGCACCGCGCCCATCGTGGCCCGGCCTATGCAGGTGACTGGGCCTGGACGCCACCGTCTGGATCCCGCCAACCCGGCGAGGCCGTGCTGACGGCGGCGCTCCGCGAACTTGCCGAGGAGACCGGGCTGATGGCGGCCAGCGCCGACCTGCGTGTACTGGACCTCAGCGGCCCCTGGGTCCGGTTCGCGCTGGACGTGCCCGCGGGCACCACGGCACGAGTCGATCCCGAGCACGACAGGCTGGAGTGGCTTGCGCTGGATGACGCCATCTCCCGGTGCCAGCCGGCCACCGTGGCCGATGGTCTGCGAGTGGCGGCAGCGGCCACCACGGCGAGCCTGGCGTTCCGGCCGCTGGCCACGGCTGATCTGCCCGCGCTGCTCAGCTGGCAGCATGCTCCGCACGCCGTGCGCTGGTTCCCCGAGCGCCTGGACCTCATTGCTGCGCAGCGCAAGTACGGCCCGCGGATCGCCGGGGAGTCGCCGGTCCGCGTGCACGTGCTGGTCGTCGGCGGTCGCGACTGCGGGTTCGCTCAGCATTACCGAATGGGCGACGTCGACCCGGCGGCGGAACCGGATGCGATCGGCATCGACTATGGGATCGGCGTAGCGGAACTGACGGGTCACGGCCTAGGCCCGCAGCTGATCTGGAACTACGCGCGCGACGTGGCGCTGCCCGCGCACCCGGCTGTCCGGTACGTGGAAGCCAGCCCAGACACGGCCAACCACCGGTCCATCCGCGCCCTGGCAAAGTCAGGCTTCGAGGTAACCGACAGCAGGCCGGACACGACGACGCGCTGCGTCCTGGACGTGGTCAAGTTCTTCGGGAACGGCCCGGGGTTGGCCGGTAACCTAGTTGCCGGGCTGGCGGCCAGCCCCTGACGATTCGTCTCATGACCATGACCTCCGAGCAGAACGAGACCGGGCCCGGCCAGAACACCTCCGAAACTGCGCGCCCAGTCGCCCTGGTCACCGGAGTGGGGCGCACAAGCGGCATCGGTGCGGGCATCGCCGGCAGGCTGGCAGCTTCAGGCTGGGACATCGCCTTCACCTACTGGAATCCCTACGACGAGCGCATGACCTGGGGCATCGAGCCCGGAGCAACCGACCTGATCCAGGCGACCCTGGCCGGGCACGGCGCCGCCGCCGTCGCGATCGAGGCGGACCTCGCGGGGGCCGACGCTCCGGCAGAGATCTTCGGCCAGGTAGAAGAACGCCTCGGCGGGGTTATCGGCCTGGTCATGTGTCACTGCGAGTCCGTCGACTCTGGCCTGCTGGATACCACGCTGGACAGCTTTGACCGGCACTTCGCCGTCAATGCCCGCGCTAGCTGGCTCCTGATCCGCGAGTACGGGCGGCGCTTCCGCGGGCGCCCTGGAACCGGAAGGATCGTCGCGCTCACCAGCGACGCCACCGTCGGCAACGTTCCCTATGGTGCAAGCAAGGGAGCACTCGACCGGATCACCCTCGCTGCCGCCCACGAGCTGGCTCACCTCGGGATCACTGCCAACGTGATCAATCCTGGTCCCGTAGACACGGGCTGGATGTCCGAGGATCTAAGCCCTTGAGCCCTTCGGTTTTCGAGACCATGTCAGTTTCGTGGGTGCAAATGCCGCAATCTGACCCGCCGGATGACTCAAACTGTCATGGTGTCGGCACAGACTCCGTGAATCGGGCGTTTCCCTCGGCTGCGCCGACCAGAGCGCTGAACAGGCTCAGGTCGTCGCCGGCCTCGGGGTGCCACTGCACGGCGATCATGAAGGGCGCAGTCTGGCCGAACTCGACGGCCTCGATCACGCCATCGTCGGTCCAGGCCGTGGCTACCAGGCCAGCACCGAGGCGGTCGATGGCCTGGTGGTGATGTGTCGGCACGGCGGCCTCTGACCGGCCCAGGATCGCGGCCAGCTGGGTATTCGCCGCCACACTCACCTTGTGCGTGCCATGGCCGACTACGTCCGGCGAATGGCTGTCGTCACCGACGAGGTCGGGTAGGTGCTGACGCAAGGTGCCGCCCAGCGCGACGTTGATCACTTGCAGGCCGCGGCAGATGCCGAGCACCGGCAGGCCACTGGCCAGCGCGTGCCGGCACAGGTCGAGCTCGGCCTTGTCGCGGTCCTCGTAGAACGGCCCGGCCGCCGGGTGCGGCGGCGCGCCGTAGCGGGCCGGGTCGACGTCGCTGCCGCCAGAGAGCACCAGGCCGTCCATCCGCGACAGCACAGCGGCGGTACCCGCGACGGGCGGCAGCAGCACAGGCAGCCCGCCAGCCTGGGCGACCTTGTCGACATACCGACGGGGGAGCAGGACGGCCTCGTCGTCCCAGCGGCCCCAGCGCGCCTGCAGCGCGTAGCTGCTGATCCCGATAACCGGATGATCTGTCATGGTCAAGATGGTGTCACGTGGGCGTTACGTACGCACCGGTGATGCCGCCGTCCACGATGAACTGTGACGCGGTGATGAAGGACGAGTCGTCGCTCGCCAGGAACGCGACAGCGGCCGCGATCTCCTCCGGGTCGCCGAACCTGCCCATCGGCACGTGCACCAGCCGCCGGGCGGCACGATCAGGGTCCTTGGCGAACAGCTCCTGCAGTAGCGGCGTATTGATTGGCCCCGGGCACAGCGCGTTCACCCGAATCCCCTCGCGGGCGAACTGAACACCTAGCTCACGGCTCATCGCCAGTACGCCGCCCTTGGACGCGGTGTAAGAAATCTGCGACGTCGCAGCGCCGAGCACCGCCACGAATGATGCCGTGTTGATGATCGAGCCCCTCTGCTGGCGCTGCATATGCGGCAGCACGTACCTGCAGCACAGGTACACCGATGTGAGGTTGATTTCCTGCACGCGCCGCCAGGTCTCAATGCCGGTCGTCAGGATCGAGTCGTCGTCGGGCGGGGAGATGCCAGCGTTGTTGAAGGCGACGTCGATCCGGCCGTAGCGGTCCGCGACGCCGTCGAACAGGTCCCGTACCTGCTCCTCGTCGGCCACGTTCGCGGCTACGAACTCGCCACCGGTCTCCTTGGCGGCGGCTTCACCGCCCGCGACGTCGACGTCGACCGCGACGATCCGGGCGCCTTCTGCGGCCATCCGCCGCGCGCTGGCGAGCCCGAGTCCGCTGCCTGCGCCGGTTACCACGACGACGCGATCTTGCAAGCGCTGCATTATGAAACGCCCCCGTTCCCTTAATCGGTTTTGGAGCTACTCGGTGGAGATGAAGACGTTTTTGATGTCAGTGAAGGCATCGACGGCGTCGGGCCCGAGCTCCCGGCCGAGGCCGGACTGCTTGAACCCGCCGAACGGCGTCCAGTACCGGACCGAGGAGTGCGAGTTCACCGACAGGTTGCCCGTCTCGACGCCCCTGGCGACCCGGATCGCGCGGCCGACATTCTGAGTCCAGATCGAGCCGGAGAGGCCGTACGGCGTGTCATTGGCCAGGGTGATCGCCTCGGCCTCGTCGGCGAACGGGGTCACCGTGACGACGGGCCCGAAGACCTCCTCGGTGTAGGCGGGCGCGTCGGCGGCGACCGGGGCCAGGACGGTCGGCGGGTACCAGAACCCGGCACCGGCCGGGGCGGTGCCGCGGAACGCGATCGGCGCGTCGGCGGGCACGAATCCGGCGACGTGCGCGCGGTGCGCAGCCGAGATCAGCGGGCCCATCTCGGTATCCATGGCGGCCGGGTCGCCGACACGGACGCCCTTGACAGCAGGCTCGAGCAGCTCCATGAACCGGTCCAGGACACTGTCCTGCACCAGGATCCGCGACCGGGCGCAGCAGTCCTGGCCCGCGTTGTCGAAGACCGCGTACGGCGCGGTAGCCGCGGCCCGCTCGATGTCCGCGTCGGCGAAGACGATGTTCGCGCTCTTGCCACCGAGCTCGAGGGTCAGCCGCTTGATGTGGCGAGCGCAGCCCGCCATGATCTGCTGCCCGACCTCGGTGGACCCGGTGAACACGATCTTCCGCACCACCGGATGGTCGACCAGGCGCTGGCCGACCACGCTGCCCTTGCCGGGCAGGACCTGGAACACGCCTTCCGGCAGGCCCGCGTCCAGCGCGAGCTCGCCGATCCTGATCGCGGTCAGCGGAGTCATCTCCGCGGGCTTGGCGACAACGGCGCAGCCGGCCGCCAGGGCTGGCGCCAGCCCCCAGGACAGGATCGGCATCGGGAAGTTCCACGGCACGATGAGACCGACTACGCCGAGCGGCTCGTGGAACGTGACGTCGAGACCGCCCGACACCGGGATCTGTCTGCCGGTCAGCCGTTCCGGCGCCGCGGCGTAGTACATCAGCACGTCGCGGACCTGGCCCGCCTCCCACGTCGCGGCGCCGACCGGGTGGCCCGACCCGGTGGTTTCCAGCGCGGCAAGCTCGTCGACGTGAGCGTCGACCTGCTCGGCAAACCGGCGCAGCAGCCGGGCCCTGTCACTGGGCGCGACGTTGCGCCAGGACTCCTGAGCCCTGGCCGCGCGCTCGATGGCCGCGTCGGTCTGCTCAGCGGTGGTGTGCTCGACCTGTGTGACCGGCTGCTCGGTGGCCGGGTTGATCACGGTGTAGCTGGTCATGGCGTTACTGTCATGTCCTTACTGGTGTCACGCCGACTGGTGTCACGCCGACTGGTGTCACGCCGACTGGTGTCACGTCGACCGGTTACGTGCTTTACAGACGCTCGAAGCAGCGACGGAGCTCCCAGTCCGTGACAGCGGCATCGAAGGCGGCGAGCTCGACGCGCGCGTAGTTGGCATAGTGGTCAATGACCTGCTGGCCGAACGCGGCCCTGGCGATCTCGCTGCCCTGCCAGAGCTCCAGCGCGCTCCGGAGCGTGTCGGGCACCCGCGGACTGTCACCCTCGTAGGCGTTGCCGGCGAACGCGGGCTCAAGTGGCAGCTCGTTGTCGATCCCGTGGAGCCCGGCCGCGATCATGGCGGCGACCGCCAGGTACGGGTTGACGTCCCCGCCCGGCGTGCGGTTCTCGCCGCGCAGCGAGTGCCCGTGCCCGACGAGGCGCAGCGCGCACGTGCGGTTGTCGACGCCCCAGCGGACCGACGTCGGCGCGAAGCTGCCAGGCACGTATCGCTTGTAGGAGTTGATGTTGGGCGCGTAGCACAACGTCAGCTCCCGGAGCGCGGCCAGCTGCCCGGCCAGGAAGTGCTCGCCGAGCTTCGATAGCCCGTGCGGCCCGTCGCCAGCCAGTACCGGCGTGCCGCCGGGGGAGTCGGTGCCGCGCAGCGACAGGTGGATGTGGCAGGAGTTGCCTTCGCGCTCGTTCGGCTTGGCCATGAACGTGATGCTCATGCCGTCCTGGGCCGCGATCTCCTTCGCGCCGGTCTTGTAGATCGAGTGATTGTCACAGGTCGTGATCGCATCCGCGTAGCGGAACGCGATCTCGTGCTGGCCGAGGTTGCACTCGCCCTTCGCCGACTCGACGTACAGGCCGGCGCCGGCCATGCCGTTGCGCAGCCGGCGCAGCAGTGGCTCGATGCGAGAGGTCCCGAGGATGGAATAGTCCACGTTGTACCCATTGGAAGGAACGAGGCCGGTGTAGTTCTTCGCCGCTGCCTGCTCGTAGCTGTCGTTGTAGACGACGAACTCGAGTTCCGTCCCGGCCAGCGCGACTAGGCCCCGCTCGGCCAGCCTGGCTACCTGCCGCTGCAGGATCTGCCGCGGCGACTCCAGCACGGGCGTGCCGTCCAGCCAGAGCAGGTCGGCGAGCACCAGGGCCGTGGCCGGATGCCAGGGAACCCAGCGCATCGTGTTGAGGTCTGGCTTCATTACGAAGTCGCCGTAGCCGCGTTCCCAGGACGACATCTGGTAGCCGTCGACAGTGTTCATGTCGACGTCGACCGCGAGCAGGTAGTTGCAGCCCTCGGAGAACTCGTGCGCCACCTCGGCGAGGAAGAACTCCGCGGACAGCCGCTTGCCCTGGAGCCTGCCCTGCATGTCGGTCAGGGCGAGGATCACGGTATCGATCTGGCCGGTGGCAATGAGCTGGCGCAGCTCGTCCAGGGACAGCATCCCCGGACGAGCCGCGCCTGCCTGCTGATCGGTCATGCTCAGGCCGACAGCTCGTGCTCGATGGCCGCGAGTTCCTCAGGCGTGCCCTGGACCCGCGGGCCGGTGAACCACTTGCGCGCCGAGACGAGCCAGGAGATGCCGGCGTACCCGATGACGACAGCAACGGCGACCGGCGCGTAGTTGAACGTCTTCCAGCCGATCGGGCCGAACTGCGGAAGCATGAACAAGATCGCGATGATGACGACCCAGGTGACGGCTGTCCAGCCGATCACGTAGCTGCGACGGCCCAGGTGCCATGGTCCGCGCTGGAAGCTGTCGCCTTGCCGCAGCCGGAGGAACGTGGGTGTCACGTAGGCGATGTACAGGCCGATGGTCGCGATCGAGGTCACCGCGCCGTACGCGGCGCCGTTCCACAGGTACGGAAGGCCGAGGACCAGCGCGCCGCCAGCGGCCAGCCAGATCGCATTGGTGGGCGTGCGGGTTCGCTTGTTCACCTTGTGCCAGAGCCGGGAGCCCGGCAGCGCGCCGTCGCGGGAGAACGCGTAAATCATCCGCGAGTTCGCGGTGACGGAGGACATGCCGCAGAACAACTGCGCACCGATCACCACCAGGAGCAGCAGTTCGGCCCCGGTCCGGCCGATCGAGTCAAGGAAGATCTGCGCAGGAGCAGCAGCACCTTGCGCTGCTTCGCCAGCGTAGTTGGCCTTCTGGATCGCGAACGTGAGGCCGATCAGCAGGATCCACCCGGCGAACAGCGACACCAGGATGGACATCACAATGCCCCGCGGGCCGCTGCGGGCGGCGTTGTGCGTCTCTTCGGTCATGTGCGCGGAGGCGTCGTACCCGGTGAAGGTGTACTGCGCCATCAGCAGCCCGATCGGCAGGATGAACAGGAAGCCGAGCTTGAAGCCGGAGAGGTTCTCCATGTCGGTGAAGACGTACTTGGCTGATTCGTGATGCGCACCCGACTTCAGCCCGAACGTCAGTGTGGCGACGATGAGCAGCACGCCGAAGATGTGCCACCAGACGCTGACGTCGTTCAGCAGGGCGACCAGGCGGATGCCGAACTGGTTCAGCATGGCGTGCACGAACAGCACGATCGCGTAGATCAGGATGGTGTGCCACGGGTGGCTCAAGTCGAAGCCGAACCAGAGGTCCAGCAGGAAGTTGATGAAAAAGGCGGCACCGAAGTCGATGCCGGCCGTGATCGCGACCTGGCCGAGGAAGTTGAACCAGCCAGTGAACCACGACCAGGCCGGGCCGTGGCTACGCGCGAGCTTCGCCGACCAGTAGTACAGGCCGCCAGCGGTCGGGTAGCTAGAGCACACTTCGGCCATGGACAGCCCGACGAGCAGGGTCATGATGCCGACGATCGGCCAGCCCCAGACGATGATGGCCGGACCGCCTTCGTCCATACCGAAGTAGAAGAGCGTCAGGCAGCCGGACAGGATCGAGATGATCGTGAAAGAGACGGCGAAGTTCGAGAAGCCCGACATCCGCCGGCGCAGCTCTTGCGCGTAGCCGAGGCGATGAAGCTCTTCTTCGTCGGTGCCGAGCGCTTGTTCATTGACAGACACGACAGGCTCCTTGGGGGTACTTGACCTGCGGCGGAGTGCGGGGATTTGGGTAGTTCGGTGACGTCGGTCTTTACATCTCGGTGGGCCTAGCTTTAAATGGTCTATTATCAGACCATTGATGGGCGGGTCCGGTCAGTTGTCAAGACCCTTGGCCAGATTCGTCACTTCAGCCCCGCTAGTTTCCGGCCCGCGGGCCGGGGGGACCCGCGTGTCGGCGGGAGCGACGTTGCTGCCCGCCACGGTGACGGGTCGTGTCGTCGGATTGCACGGAGGGCGGATGACGACGTCGGGCATGGAACTGGGCGCGGTGCTCCGCCCTGTGCGCGAGGGCAATGCCTTCGAGGAGACGGTCGAGCGACTGCTCACGGCGATCAAGCTCGGCATGGTTGCACCCGGCGAGCGGTTCCCGGCCGAGCGCGAGCTGGCGGCCCAGCTCGGCATCAGCCGGCTGACGCTGCGCGAGGCCATCCGCGAGCTGCACGAGGCCGGATACGTCTGCTCGCGGCGCGGCCGGCTCGGCGGGACGTTCGTGACCTACACCAGGCCGACGCCGGACTCGGCTGAGCTACGCCGGCTGGCAATCGAGGGCGCGGACAAGCTGACCGATGCGCTGACTTTCAGGCTGGCGGTGGAGACCGGAGCGGCCGAGGCGCTGGCTGGTCAGTGCGCTGCGGCGCTCGCGGATGGGCCGGGCACGAGCCTGCTGGCCCGGCTGGACGACGTGAACGCCTCTGGCCCGCAGGACTACCGAAGGCTGGACACGCTCTTCCACCTGTCGATCGCGGAGCTCACCGGTTCCAGCCTGCTGGCCGCCGCGTGTGCGGATGCGCGGATGCGCCTCAACGACTTCCTTAACGCGATCCCGGTACTACAGCGCAATATCGATCACACGGCTGGCCAGCACGGCGCCATAGTCGACGCCATCCTGGCCGGCGACGCGAATGCCGCGCGGACTGCCGTGGCCGAGCACCTGGAGGGGACCGCGGCCCTGCTGCGCGGGTTCCTGGGCTAGCGGGCAGTGATGCTCTCGAACTCAACGACTAGCCGGTCCGGCCCGCGCAGGTTGAGGTTGGGCTTGTAGTCAAGGCTGCTGACGTTCAGTTCGGGCAGCTTGATGCGGCGGGCGAAGGACTCCAGCGCGATCGCGGCCTCCAGCCTGGCCAGCGGCGCCCCGAGGCAGAAATGCGGGCCCGCGGCGAACGCCAGATGCCCCGTCGCGCCGCGGCGGATGTCGAACTTGTCGGGGCCGGCGAACACCCGCGGATCCCGCCCGGCGGCTGCCAGCAGGAGCAGGATCAGCCCGCCGTCTGGCGCAGCCACGGTCCCGACTTGCATGCCGCCTCGCGCCACGCGGGCGGTCATCTGCACCGGCGCGTCGTACCGCAAGGTCTCCTCGACCGCGGCAGCGGCCAGGCCCGGATCATCGCGCAGCAGCGCTAGCTGGCTCGGATGGCGCAGCAGCGCAAGTATCCCGTTCGAGATGAGGCCGACTGTCGTCTCGTGCCCGGCCACGAGCAGGAGCACGCACGTGGCGATCAGCTCGTCCTCGGTCAGCTTCTCGCCATCGTCCTCGGCTGCGATCATCTCCGAGAGCAAGTCCTGGGCTGGCTGGGCGCGCCGGATTGCGATCAGCTCGCGGAAGTAGACGGCGAACTCGTCGCTGGCTACTTGAGCCGCGTCCGCTCTGGCCTGGGCCACCGCCGGATCGATGCCGAAGCCGGGCTGGAGCGAATGGGCCAGCCGGGCCGACCAGCCGGCGAAGCGCGGGTGGTCCTCGACCGGGACGCCGAGCAGCTCCGAGATGATCCGGACGGGCAGCGGGTACGCGAGCTGGCTAACTATCTCCATCTGCCCGGCCGCGGCGGCCGCGTTGAGGAGCTGATCGGTAATGGCGCGGATGCGCGGCTCGAGCCGGGCCACGGTGCGCGGCGTGAAGGCCTTGCTCACCAGGCGCCGCAGGCGTGTGTGGTCGGGCGGGTCGAGAGACAGGAAAGAAGGCCTGTCCCGGACGCGACGCGGCGGCGTCGGCGTGAGTAGGGATCTGCCGCGCTCGCTGCTGGCGTTCGGGTGGCGCAGTACGGCTGAGCAGTCGGCGTGCCGCCCGACGATGACGAACGCACCGCCGAACTCGGCGAAGGGGGAGGCTTCCCTCAGGCCAGCCAGCACCGGGTAAGGGTCGGGCAGGTTGGCCGGGTCGGCAAGCTCGGTCAGCGCCGGGCGCTCAGGCGTGCTCATAGTCGAGCTCCGTTATGGGATTAAGCGGACTGGGACGCGGGCTCAGCCGGGCGCGGGGACGCCGACAGGATTGGGGACCGGCAGCACAGCCGCGCACGCCCTCGCCACGGGCAGGAGCAGGCCGGCAAGCTCTTCCACCTGGCTAGCGCGCAGTGCCGCCCAGGGCCGCGCCGCCGCCAGGTCAGTCTGGTGCTCGACGTCCCGGTGCACGGCCACGCCTGCCTGCGTCGCGATGCCATCCGGCTGTAGCAGCCCGCGGTCGGCCAGCCTGGCTGCGGCCGCGTCCCACTCCTCGTCCGTCCAGCCGCGGGCGGGCTGCATCTGGTCTCGGCTCCAGCCGGCCGGCACGTGAGAGGGCACGCCGTCCGCGGCCCGGTCTACTCCCGTTCGAAGCGCGAGCGCCTCCGGGGCGTCGAGATCAGCGGCCACCAGGGCCGCGATGTGACCGTCTCCTCGGTGCTCGCGCAGCACGGTGGCGGCTTGCCAGAGCCGGGCGAGCGGATCGCCGGGAACGGGGAGCGCTGCGTTCGCCGCCCCCAGCGTGCGCCCTGCGCAGCCGAGATCAACCGTGACGTCGGCTAGCCGGTCCGCTGCGGCGATGACCGGCGCTGGTACCGCAGCGTCATCGGACAGCGCCAGGAGGCTGCGCAGCGCGGCGACCGCCCCGGCTTCGCGGACGGCGAGCGCATCTCTCGGCATGATCAGATCCCAGACGCCTGGCACCGCCCTGGCGACCATGCCGGGCGCGAACGAGAAGAAGGACGCCGTCACCGGGGCGGCGCCAGTCAGACCGACCGGGGCGGCGCGGCCGGCGAAGTAGCCGCGCCAGAATCCGCGCAGGCCCGCCTGCTCGAACGCGTCTCGGGCCGCTGCAGCGAAATAGCTGATGACGTGTACCGGCTCGAAGAGGGCCCACATCCGCCTGGCGATGCCCCCAGCGTCAGTCCTCACATCTTCGGTCATGGCGCCATCATCGCAAAGCTTCGGACAAATCGATACATGCCGCACTCAACTAACTGTGATGGACGCCATCGGGCGACCCGATTGCGGGCGCGGAACTAATTAGGGCACAATGATGTTGTGAAATACGTGGGACTGGCAGACGAGACGCTGAGCACCGGTGGTGCCGGGGTTAACGCTGCCCGCGCTCAGGACAGTCCCCGTAGCTCGGACAGTCCCCGTAGCTCGGAGTCGGGCACGCGGGGCCGGGTTGCCCGTCTCATTCTAGAGAACGGGCCCGTGACGGCCGCGGGCCTGTCGGCCCGGCTGGGCTTGACGTCGGCCGCCGTCCGTCGGCACCTCGACAATCTGCTGGCCGACGGCATGATCGAAGCCAGGAATGCCAGGACCTATGGCAGCCGCGGTCGCGGCAGGCCAGCCAGGCTATTCGCGATCACCGATGCCGGCCGCAGCGCCTTCGAGCACGCATACGACGACCTGGCCACGAGCGCCCTGCGCTTCCTGGCCGAGCGCGCCGGGCCCGGCGCCGTGGCTGAGTTCGCCCGGCAGCAGATCGCCGAGCTCGAGCGCAGGTATCGGCCCGCGGTCGAAGCGGCCGCCCCGGCCCAGCGGGTTCAGGCGCTCGCCGCGGCGCTGTCCGCCGATGGTTACGCCGCCACCGCCGGCGGTGGACCGGCCACTGGCGGGGGAGAACAGCTCTGTCAGCACCACTGCCCGGTAGCGCACGTGGCTGCCGAGTATCCCCAGCTCTGCGAGGCGGAGACCGAGGCATTCGGCCGCCTGCTCGGCACCCCCGTGCAGCGCCTCGCCACGATCGCTCATGGAGACGGGATCTGCACCACGCACGTCACGTCGCCTGCTCTTGTGCATAACCGCACTACAACCGAGGCCGGAGGAATCTCCGCATGACAACTATCGCCCGCCCAGAGCTCGATGGCCTGGACCGGTACAAGTTCGGCTGGTCCGACTCGGACGTGGCCGGCGCATCTGCGCGCCGCGGCCTGAACGAGGACGTCGTCCGCGACATATCGGCGAAGAAGAACGAGCCGGAGTGGATGCTGGACCTGCGGCTGAAGGGACTGAAGCTCTTCCACCGCAAGCCGATGCCGACCTGGGGCTCTGACCTGTCCGGCATCGACTTCGACCACATCAAGTACTTCGTGCGGTCGACCGAGAAGCAGGCGGCCAGCTGGGACGACCTGCCGGCCGACATCAAGAACACCTACGACAAGCTCGGCATCCCGGAAGCGGAGAAGCAGCGCCTGATCGCAGGGGTGGCGGCGCAGTACGAGTCCGAGGTCGTCTACCACAAGATCCGTGAGGACCTCGAGGAGAAGGGCGTCATCTTCCAGGACACCGACACGGCCCTGCGGGAGCACCCGGACCTGTTCCAGGAGTACTTCGCGACGATCATCCCGGTCGGCGACAACAAGTTCGCCTCCCTGAACACCGCGGTCTGGTCCGGCGGCAGCTTCATCTACGTGCCGAAGGGCGTCAAGGTAGATATCCCCCTGCAGGCGTACTTCCGGATCAACACCGAAAACATGGGTCAGTTCGAGCGGACCCTGATCATCGTCGACGAGGGTGCGAGCGTCCACTACGTCGAAGGTTGCACCGCGCCGATCTACTCCTCCGACTCGCTGCACTCGGCGGTCGTTGAGATCATCGTCAAGAAGGACGCGCACTGCCGGTACACCACGATCCAGAACTGGTCGAACAACGTCTACAACCTGGTCACCAAGCGGGCAGTGGCCTACGAAGGCGCGAGCATGGAGTGGGTCGACGGCAACATCGGCTCCAAGGTCACGATGAAGTACCCGGCCGTCTACCTGATGGGCGAGCACGCCAGGGGCGAGACGCTGTCCGTGGCCTTCGCTGGCGAGGGCCAGCACCAGGACGCCGGGGCCAAGATGGTCCACTGCGCGCCGAACACGTCCTCACAGATCATCTCCAAGTCGGTGGCCAGGGCAGGCGGTCGCACGTCATACCGGGGCCTCGTCCAGATCCAGGAGGGCGCCGAGCACTCCAGGTCGACAGTGAAGTGCGACGCCCTGCTGATCGACACGATCAGCCGGTCCGACACGTACCCGTACGTCGATGTGCGCGAAGACGACGTGGAGATGGGCCACGAGGCCTCGGTCTCGAAGGTGTCGGAAGACCAGCTGTTCTACCTGATGAGTCGCGGCATGACCGAGGACGAGGCGATGGCCACCATCGTGCGGGGCTTCGTCGAGCCCATCGCACGCGAGCTGCCGATGGAGTACGCGCTCGAGCTCAACCGGCTGATCGAGCTTCAGATGGAAGGAGCAGTCGGCTGATGTCAGGCCTTCAGGGAGCCGTTGAGACGGCTCCTGTGTCAAGGCTGCACGAGCAGCAGTCGTACGACCCGGCTGATTTTCCGGTTCCGAGTGGGCGGGAAGAGGAGTGGCGCTTTACTCCTCTTCGTCGCCTGCGTGGTTTGCACTCTGATCTCGGTCCTGGTGACGGGAAGGTCAGCGTCGTAGGCGACGCCGCGCCTGGGGTCACCATTGAATTTCCGGAACATGGTGACCCCAGGCTCGGTGTCGCCTACGTGCCGGCTGATCGCGTCAGTGCTCGGGCCTTTGCCTCGTTCGGCGAAGCGACGGTTGTCTCCGTTCCAGCAGGCGCCCAATCGAGCATGCCTACGCATCTCACGTTTCGCGGGGAGAGTGCTGAGGGGGCCGCGTTTGGGCACACGCTCATCGACGTTGGCGCCAATGCGCGGGCGGTGGTGGTGCTCGAGTACACCGGCAGCGCGACGTATGCGGACAACGTTGAGCTTGTGGTGAGGGATGGGGCGTCGCTTGTTGTTGTCAGCCTGCAGAGCTGGGCCGATGATGCGGTGCATCTGTCACATCACCATGCTCAGCTGGGGCGCGATGCCAGGCTCACCCACACCGCCGTGACGCTCGGCGGTTCGGTTGTGCGGCTGGCGCCGTCGGTGCGGTACGCGGGGCCTGGCGGCGACGCCGAGTTGCGCGGCTTGTACTTTGCTGACGCCGGGCAGCACTTGGAGCACCGGCTGTTCGTTGACCATGCCGAGCGCAACTGCCGGAGCCGGGTGAGTTACAAGGGTGCGCTGCAGGGTGATGAGGCGCACGCGGTGTGGATCGGCGACGTGATCATTCGGGCAGCCGCCACCGGGACCGATACCTATGAGTACAACCGGAACCTCGTCCTAACGGACGGGACCAGGGTGGACTCGGTGCCGAACCTAGAGATCCTGACCGGCGAGGTCGCCGGCGCCGGGCACGCGAGCGCGAGCGGCCGGCTTGAGGACCAGCACCTGTTCTACCTGATGGCTCGCGGAATCCCCGCCGACGAAGCCAAGCGCCTGGTGATCCGCGGCTTCTTCGGCCAGCTCATCGGCCAGATCGAGGTACCCGAGCTCCAGGACAAGATCACGGCTGCGGTAGAAGCGGAGCTGGCATGAGCGAGTTCCGCCGGGCCTGCACGCTGTCGCAGCTGCCAGCTGAGGGCGCGATCGGCGTCGAGGTGGTCGGCGTTCCGGTCGCGATCGTCCGGGCCGAGGGCGAGGTATACGCGCTGCACGACGTCTGCTCGCACGAGGAGGTCCCGCTCTCGGAAGGCGAGGTCTACGACCACACGGTGGAGTGCTGGCTGCACGGATCCTGTTTCGACCTGCGGACGGGCAAGCCAACCGGTCCGCCCGCGACCAAACCGGTGGCCACCTACCCAGTCAAGATCGACGGCGACGACGTCCTCGTCGAGCTCTAAGCACGCAACCAGGAGACAACGAATATGTCCACCCTAGAGATCCGTGACCTGCACGTCAGCGTGACGGACGCTGCAGGGGAGAGCCGCGAAGTCCTGCGGGGCGTCAACCTGGCCATCTCGGCTGGGGAGACGCACGCGATCATGGGGCCGAACGGGTCGGGCAAGACGACACTGGCGTACGCCATTGCCGGCCACCCGAAGTACACCGTGACCCAGGGCTCGATCACGCTGGACGGCCAGGACGTGCTGGCGATGAGCGTCGACGCTCGGGCCCGCGCGGGGCTGTTCCTGGCCATGCAGTACCCGGTCGAGGTGCCAGGCGTCTCGGTATCGAACTTCCTGCGCACTGCAATCACCGCGGTGCGCGGCGAGGCGCCGAAGATCCGCACGTTCGGCAAGGATCTGCGGGAGGCGATGGACCAGCTGTCGATGGACCCGTCATTCGCGCAGCGCAACCTCAACGAGGGCTTCTCCGGCGGCGAGAAGAAGCGGCACGAGATCCTTCAGCTCGAGCTGCTGAACCCGAAGTTCGCCATCCTGGACGAGACCGACTCGGGACTCGACATCGACGCCTTGAAGGTCGTCTCGGCCGGCATCAACAGGTTCCGCGAGGATCCCTCGCACGGCGTGCTGCTGATCACGCACTACACGCGGATCTTGCGCTATGTGCAGCCTGATTATGTGCACGTATTCGTGGCCGGCCGCATCGTCGAGGAGGGCGGCTCGGAGCTAGCCGAGGAACTCGAGACCAGTGGCTACGAGCGATTCCTGACCGGGGAAGCCGCGGCGTGACGGTGGTGGCTAGATGACGGTGCTGGCCAAAATGAAAGTGGGCGAGATGACGACAGTGGCGGGCGGGCCGCGTGCGGATTCGCTCGACGTCGAGGCGATCCGGTCGGATTTCCCGATCCTGGGCCGCGCGGTTCGCGGCGGCCGCCATCTGATCTATCTGGACTCTGGCGCAACCTCACACAAGCCGCGCCAGGTCCTTGACGCCGAGCGCGACTTCTACACCACGCACAACGCGGCCGCGCATCGCGGCGCGCACCTGCTCGGCGAAGAGGCGACCGATGCCTACGAGAGCGCTCGAGCCCGGATAGCTGCGTTCCTGCATGCCGATCCCGGCGAGATCGTCTTCACTAAGAGCGCCACCGAAGCGGTCAACCTGGTCGCCTATGCGATGAGCAACGCGGCTACGGCTGGCGCGGAAGCCGACCGGTTCGCCGTCGGTCCGGGCGACGAGGTGCTGGTCACGGAGTCCGAGCATCACGCGAACCTGGTGCCCTGGCAGCAGCTATGCGAACGCACCGGCGCGACGCTGCGCTGGTTCGGCGTGACGCCCGAGGGACGCATTGACCTGTCTGGCATCGACGAGCTGATCAACGACCGGACCAAGGTCGTCGCGGTAACGCACCAGTCCAACGTGACCGGCGTTGTTCCGCCTGTGGCGGAGATCGCCGCGGCCGCACACCGGGTGGACGCGCTGGTCCTGGCTGACGGTGCCCAGTCGGTGCCGCACCAGCCCGTTGATGTAACCGCCCTCGGCGCCGACTTCCTCGTGTTCTCCGGGCACAAGATGCTCGGGCCATCCGGCGTCGGCGTTCTGTGGGGGCGGCGTGAGCTGCTCGCGGCGATGCCGCCATTCATCACTGGCGGCTCGATGATCGAGGTCGTGCGTATGGAGGGCTCGACCTTCCTGCCGCCGCCGGACAGATTCGAGGCCGGCGTGCCTGCCGCTGCCCAAGCCGTCGGTCTGTCCGCCGCGTGCGACTACCTCGATGCGATCGGGATGGCAAACGTCGCAGCCCACGAGGAGGCGCTGACCGCGCACGCGCTCGAAGCGCTCGCCGGCATCCAGGGACTGCGGATCCTAGGCCCGCTCGACACGCGGGATCGCGGCGGAGCTGTGTCGTTCGTAGTGGATGGCATCCATCCGCACGACGTCGGGCAGGTGCTCGATGAGCTGGGCGTTGCCGTGCGGACCGGACATCACTGTGCCTGGCCGCTGCATCGTGCGCTGAACGCCCAGTCCAGCACGCGGGCCACGTTCTACGTGTACAACACCCACGATGAGGTTGACGCGCTGGCAGACGGGATCCGGCAGGCACAGAAGTTCTTCGGGACGAGTTCTTTGGGACGAACGGATTCGGGACCGCGTGATTCGGGACCGCGTGATTCGGGACAGCTTCATGGAGCTTGAGTCGATGTACCAGGAGATCATCCTGGAGCACTACCGCCGCCCGCTGCACTCGGGCCTGCGCGATCCATTCGACGCACAGGTGCAGCACATCAATCCGACCTGCGGCGATGAGGTGACGCTACGCGTCACGCTCAAGGACGCCGGCAGCGAGCCAGTCCTGGCCGACGTGTCGTTCGAGGCTCTCGGCTGCTCGATCAGCCAGGCCAGCGCCTCGATCATGGCGGAAATGATCATCGGCAAGACGGTCGGCGAGGCCATGGCGATCAGCGAGGAGTTCCTGAAGCTGATGCAGTCGCGTGGCGAAGCTGAGGCGGACGAGGACGTGCTGGGCGATGCGATCGCGTTTGCGGGCGTTTCGAGGTACCCGGCGCGGATTAAGTGCGCGCTGCTGGGCTGGATGGCTTGGAAAGACGCGACGGCCAGGGCGCTGACCGAGCGCGGGACAGGGAGCAGGCATGACTGAGAACAGCACCGACGAGAGCTTGCACACGGCCGGTAACCCGGAGACGGAGGACGTTCTGGAGGCGATGCGCGACGTCGTGGATCCCGAGCTCGGGGTCAACGTTGTCGACCTCGGCCTGGTTTACGGCGTCACCGTCGAGAGCGATCGCACGGCCACCATCGACATGACCCTGACCAGCGCTGCCTGCCCGCTGACGGACGTCATCGAGGATCAGACCCGGGTAGCGCTCGACGGCCTCGTGCAGGATTTCCGGATCAACTGGGTTTGGCTGCCGCCGTGGGGACCGGAAAAGATCACCGAGGACGGGCGCGAGCAACTGCGGGCGCTCGGCTTCAACGTCTGAGCCACAGCTCAGCCCCGCGCTGTGCGGCACTCAGATCAGGTAAGTGGGCTGGTCGATCCCGAGCCGGACTTTGGCGAAGGCCTGGTCTCGGGTGGCGCTGAACAGGATGTGCTGGCCTGCCGTGTGGATGTCTCTGAAGCAGCGCTGAAGCGGATGGTCAGCCATGACGGCTTCCGCCCCGGCCAGATAGAAGACCCGGTCGACTGCCTCGACGCCAGCTCGCATCGCCTGATTTGCGGCCAGGATGACGAGAGCTCGCTGCTCGAGGGCCGGGCCGTCTCCTTTGCAGGCGGTGCTCCAGACCTGAGCGATGGCGTCGAACAGGAACGACCGGGCTGACCCCAGTGTCGCCTCGGCCCGGGCCAGCTGGCACTGCGCGTTTGCGTCGTGACCGATGCTCTGTGTGGCCGGCCCGCGGACCTTTCTGGTGGCGATCGCGGCGAACTCGTCGAGTGCCCTGCGGGCGATTCCAAGCGGGACCGCGGCCAGGAATATCGCGGCCAGGGTGACAAGCGGGATCCGCCAGAGTGGCCCGTCATGGCGGGCGGGCTCAAAGAACGGGGCGGCCAGGTGCTCCGCCGGTACCTGCACATCCGCAAGGGTCAGATGGTGGCTTCCCGTCCCGCGAAGTCCCATCCCATCCCAGGTGTCCTCGATGAGTGCGGATCTGGCCGGAACGAAGGCGAACCGCCAGTCAGGTGCACCACTGGCAAGCATTCTGGGCGCACCGGAATCGGTGACGAAGACGCCAACCTGCAGCCAGGAGGCATGGGGGCACCCGCTGTTGAACGGCCAGCGACCCGACACCGTGAAGTCGCCCGGCCGCTCGCCTGAGGCCTGTCCGAGCGGAGCCCACATGCTGGTCGACACGAAGTCGGGGTCGTCCCCGATCAGTTCCCTGGCCACCTGCGGATCGAGCCAGGCGAAGAATGCAGTGCTGTTACCGATCACCATGGTCCAGCCGGCCGAGCCGTCGGCGCGGCTGATCTCCTCGAAGATCTCCGCAGTAGCGGCCGGGTCGAGTTCGAAGCCACCGAGGGAGCGCGGCAGGTTGAGACGGAATAGCCCGGCCGCCTTCGCTCGCTCCACCAGGTCGGGTGGCATCGTCCGCAGTTGCTCGCCCTCGCGCGCTCGCGCCTCGAAGTCAGGGACCAGGTTCGTGACTGCGCTCCACAACGAGTCACTACCCGTTGTCTCTACTAGCGTGTCAGTCACCGCTCCTCCTCAGCGTCGAGGCCATAGCAACAGCGTTACCGCCGCGCGGCCGCGGGACATCCCTGAGATCAGGTATTCGACGCCGCGCCATGGCCAGCGGCGAGAGCGGCCAGCTCGGCCCGAGACTCGACCCCGAGCTTGGCGAACACGTGCTTGAGGTGAGTTTCGACCGTGTAGCGCGAGAGAAACAGCTGAGCAGCGACATCGGCATTAGTCAGCCCGCGAGCTACTAGCCGGACCACCGCGAGTTCCGCCTCAGTCAGGGCCGGCCAGCCCACCGCTGGCCGCGCCGGCCGTGACCCAGCCGGCCGTGACCCAGCCGGCCGCCGCTCAGCCGGCGCGACGTCCCTAAGGAACGCGAGGATCTCAGCGGCCACGGCCTGCCAGTCCCCGACCCAGGGCAGATGGTCCTGCCCGCGCAGAATCCTCAGCGTCGCTCCCGGTATGTGGCCGGCGACCATGCGAGCATCCGCGACGGGAATGACGTCCTCGTCGCGGTGCAATACCAGCACCGGAACTGCCAGGCCGCTCATGAGGTCGCGCACGTCGATTAGCCCAAGCGACTCGATCAGAGCCGACGCCATGGCCGGGCTCGCCGCCGCCCGCTCGAACGCTCCGGCCGCCTCGCGCGCCTGCGCACCTACCAGGCTGGGAGCCACCAGATCGACAAGCCGACCCTCCCCCCAGTGGCGCACCACGGAGCGATAACGGCGCAGCAGTCCGGCCCGCGGACCCCGAAACGAGGTGCCGTACAAGATCAGGCCTTGCGTCCGGCGGGGATAGGCCGCCGCGAACGCGATCGCGGCCCGCCCACCGTCAGACAACCCGAACAACACCGCCTGCGCCGATTTGGCCGCGGTCATCACCGCCGCCAAGTCCTGCACCCGTTCTGCTGTGGTCGGCAGGTCAACGGCCGGATCGGACAGGCCGGTACCGCGCTTGTCCAGCCGGATCAGGCGGCCGCCGCGGTCCAGCGCCCGGACGAAGCTCCGATACCCTGCCTGCTGCCACTGGACGTCTAGATGTGAGACCAGTCCGGGCACCATGACCAGGTCGGGCGGACCGGTGCCGGAGATCTGATAGGCGATCTTCGCCCCGCTCGACTGCGCATACCGCGTTTCCGGCAGACGTCCAGCCATGGGGCAATGATCCCCCAAGCCAGCACCAGCAGATGGCGCGGAGTTGCTAACCTCCCGTGGCTCCGGGGAAGCCTGCGCTATCGCTGGGATCGTACTGTGGTTCTCCCGCGCTTGCTCCGGCCCGGTCAATGGCTTCGAGCAACATCCGGACCGCGCCCGGCATGTCGACGAGCGCCTGGCGCAGATCGGCGAGCTCCTGCTCGCCGTGTGGGTTCGCATCCGCGGCAGTCTCAGCTGCCTGATAGTCCTCCATGCGATCGCGCGCGGTCTGCACCTCCGAGGACACGAGCAGTTCCTCAAGCACGTTGTGGGCCATGTCTGTTGGCACTACCCGAAACACGGTGCGTTACCCACCGGAGAGCAGCGCTCAGCTACAGCACGGCGAGATGAGCGCGGCTAGCACGGCTAGCGCGGCTGGCGACGGCGCAGGCGGTCGAGCACGCGCCGCAGCAAAGGCTTACGCCCCGCCAGCCGCGCTAGCCGTGCTGCATCGGCCTTTGCTGCGAAGATCTCGGCCTTGTGTCGGAGAAGACGGTCTTCAACTACTTCCCCACCAAGGAGGCGCTGATACTGGACCGCCTCGAGGCCACGATGGCGTCGCTGCGCGCTGGCCTCGCCGAGCCCGGGATCCCGCCAGTGGAGGCGGCCCTGCGGATCCTGGAGCGTGAGCTGGACGCCATGACTTCGTGGCTGGCCGCCCAAGACGATCCGAGCCAGGCCGGTGCTCTGATTCAGCGTTTCGGCGTCCTGATCGAGGAGACACCCTCGCTGCGGGCCTATCAGAGCGACATGGTGGACCAGTTCACCGCGGTAGCCGCCGCGATCCTGGCCGACCGAGCCCAAATGAGGGCAGACGACCCGGAGCCACAGATCACAGCCACCGCCCTGCTCGGCCTGTGGCATGTCCAGTTCCGGGCCCTGTCGAAATACCTGGGTGGCAACCGGACGCCCGCGCAGGTTCACCAGGCAGTGACCGCCGACGTCCATCGCGCGGCGGAGCTCATCAATGCCGGCCTGAGATCGTTCCCTGCGCAGCACCGGCCAGTCGGGCACGGCTCCGATTGCGGCTGGCTCACATCACCTCCGGCGGGTGATGCTCTTCGCTGCCGAGGACACGCATAGTTAGCAAGCGCTGAACCTCACAAACGGAGGATCGCTAAATGGGCTGGATCATCGGGATCATCTACTTTGTGCTTCTGCTCACGCTGGGCGTCATCTCCTTGCGGAAGGGCCACTGGGTCATGTTCATCGTGGGGGTGTTTATACCGATTTTCTGGTTCATCGGTGCGCTACTACCGCGGCGAATGGCCCGCCTGTAAGCCCCGCAATCGGGTTTCGTAGATAGCGATCGGTTCAAGTCCCACTGCCGTGCGGCGCTCGTCCAGATGGTCCGGGTCCTCAAGGAGCAGGCAGCCAGTGGTGCTGTGGCGTCGCAGGCCCGCGGATTCCGTCGGCGTGATCTAAGAGGCCAGCCGCGCGCGAGCCCAGGCCCGCAAGTTGCACCGGACCTGCGGACGCCGTCGCCGCGGGCCGACGTGGCTGGGCAACCTGCCTGGGCGGGAGGTGCCTGACGATGGCGACCAGCCCAAGGACGACGATCGCGATGACGAGCAAGCGCGGCGGCCACGGGCTGGGCTGACGATCATCGCCCTGATTCAGGAGATCATCCATGACTGGCACCGCCTGGGGTCTGCACATCCACAATGATGTCGATCCGTGCGGGCGTCAACCGGGTGTCCGACTCGGCTAGCTGGCCCGAGGCGGGCCTGCGGCGAGCCGCTCGCGCATCTGGTCGCGCGCCTCCCACCTGGTCTCTAGCCACCAGGAGCAGCCCGCCTCTGCCCACGCCGCCGCCGTCGCTGCGGCCGCGGCGCTATAGTCCGCCGAGGTCTCGCCATCTGCGATGACGTCGAAGTCGTCCGCCGCCCCATTCTCGCTGAGCCACGCGCGGGCGGCCCTGGCGTCGCTCGGAGTCGGATCGTGTCCGATCGACCCGTACTGGGGTATCACGCCGTCGCAGCGCAGCGCGCGGCGCATGGACTTAGGGGCCGGCCACACGCCGACCACCCAGATCGGGACACGCCGCTGAACCGGACGGGCAGCGCTCGTGAGGTCCATTCTGCCGGTCTGGTAGTCATAGTGACGGCCGTGGTAGCTCGTGCCGCCGTCCCACAGCGTGCGGATCAGGTCGATCCCCTCATCCAGCAGCTCAGCGCGGTCCCGCAGGCCGGTGACTTCACCGGTGTCGGGCAGGTCGGTGCCGGTCTCGCCGACGCCGACGGCCAGGATCGCCCGACCGCCGGACAGCTGATCCAGCGTCGCCACCTGGCTGGCGACCTTCCAGGGTCGGCGCCACGGCAACGGCGTGAGCATGGTGCCGAGCTTGACTCGTTCGGTACGCACCGCCATCGCCGACAGCATGCACCAGGCGTCTGGGCCGTAGGCCGCCTCCCAGACGAACAGGCCGTCCCAGCCTGAGGACTCGGCGAGCAGGGCGAGCTCGAGCTGCTCGGTAGCGGTCCCGCCGGGCAGCACGGCGCCGTAGCGCATCTCAGGTGGTCCCATGGCACCCCTTCTAGCACGAGCTGCCGACATTCGTTCCAGGCGGCCGGCTACTATCTGTGCATCATGACTCGCGGCCTGCTCCTTCCCGGCCGCGGCGAGGCCCGGTAACCAGCCGGTCGGCTCCTCGCCGCGGGTCGCTGTGCTGTGCCGACCGATGTTCGCCCCGGATCTTTCCACGTCAGGAGCAGAGCACAGTCATGAGCAATCCATCCCTGCAACGGCCGTCCGGCATGCCGTGTCATCGCTATCACCCGTTTCCTCCCGTTGACCTGCCTGACAGGCAGTGGCCAACGCGTACCATCACCGCCGCACCTCGCTGGCTGTCTACTGACCTGCGAGACGGCAACCAGGCCCTGATCGATCCGATGAACGCCGCCCGCAAGCAGGCCATGTTCGACCTGCTGGTCCGGATGGGCTACAAGGAGATCGAGGTGGGCTTCCCGGCCGCCAGCCAGACCGACTTCGATTTCATCCGCAGCCTGATCGATGGCGACGCCATCCCGGATGACGTCCGCATCTCGGTCCTGACCCAGGCGAGGGAAGAGCTGATCGACCGCACCGTCCAGTCCCTCGTCGGGGCCAGGCTGGCGACCGTCCACCTGTACAACGCGGCCGCGCCGCTCTTCCGCAGCGTCGTGTTCGGATGGGCCGGCGACGGCCGCACCGAGTGCAAGGAGGTCGCCGTCGAGGGCACACGTGCGGTCATGAAGTACGCCGACGAGTACCTGGCGGGCACGGACTTCGGCTATGAGTACTCGCCAGAGATCTTCATGGACACCGAGCTGGACTTCTCCCTTGAGATCTGCGAGGCCGTCATGGACGTCTGGCAGCCGGCCCCGGGCCGGGAGATCGTGCTGAACCTGCCGTGTACCGTCGAGCGGTCGACACCGAATGTGTACGCCGACCAGATCGAGTGGATCAGCCGGAACCTGTCCCGGCGCGAGCACGTCGCGCTGTCCGTGCACACGCACAACGACCGCGGCACCGCCACGGCGGATGCCGAGCTGGCGATGCTGGCGGGCGCTGAGCGCGTCGAGGGCTGCCTCTTCGGGAACGGGGAGCGATCGGGCAATGTCGACCTGATCACACTCGGCCTGAATCTGTACAGCCAGGGCATCGACCCGATGATCGACTTCAGCAACATCGACGAGATCCGCCGGACGGCCGAGTACTGCAACGGGATCGGCGTGCACGAGCGCCACCCCTACGCGGGCGACCTGGTTTACACCTCGTTCTCCGGCTCGCACCAGGACGCGATCAAGAAGGGCTTCGACGACCTGGAGCGGAAGGCAGCGGCGGCCGGCCGGCCGGTCAGCGAGCTGCCGTGGCAGATGCCGTACCTGCCCATTGACCCGAAGGACGTCGGCCGCACCTACGAGGCCGTCATCAGGGTCAACTCGCAGTCCGGCAAGGGTGGCGTCGCCTACATCATGAAGGCCGATCACCACCTCGACCTGCCGCGCCGGCTTCAGATCGAGTTCAGCCAGGTAATCCAGCGGCACACCGACAGCGAGGGCGGCGAGGTCGACGCAGGTCAGATGTGGCAGATCTTTGCCGCCGAGTACCTGGAGCCAGGACCGTTCGAGCTCGTCAGCTACGCGTCTGCCAGCGAGGGCGGCACGGAACGGGTGGACTGCGTTGTCCGGGCCTACGGCACCGAGTACGAGCTCTTCGGCATCGGCAACGGGCCGATCGCGGCGTTCTGCGCGGCGGTCTCCGAGGTCGATCTCGGGCTCGGCGGCGTGAGCGTCCGCGTTCTCGACTACGCCGAGCACGCGCTGACCGCCGGCCGGGACGCCGAAGCCGCCGCCTACCTGGAGATCGAGATCGGCGACCGGGTGCTGTGGGGCGTCGGGATCAGCTCCTCGATCGTCCGAGCTTCGGTATCTGGCGTGATCAGCGCGCTCAACAGGGCCGCGCGGCTGCAGGACACGCCAGCCTAGGCACGCCGGTAGAACGGGCTGCCGACAGCGGCGACGTACTCGTCGATCCGATCGCGCTCGCCGTAGCCGGGGAAGGTGACGTCGATTGGGAAGGCCGTGTCCTGCGGCGCGGCCTCCCAGGCGGCACGCTCCACAGCGCCGACCACGAGGTCCTGGACGCTGACATCAGCCGGGTCGTCCAGCGTCACCGCAATGAGCAGGCCTTCACCCGTGAACCGCACCGACAGCCAGGCCGCCGAGGCGTCGCGGACCGCCGCGATCGCGATCAGCCCGGCGGCGATGCCGGCCAGCAGGTCGTCCGGCCGGACGGGCAGCGGCCCCACACTGATCCGGTCCGGGTCGGTGACCTCTCTGCCCGCGGCCAGGTACGACACGCCCTGCGGGTAGACGGGCACGCTCTCGCTGGCGCCAGCGTTCAGCGCTATCCCGATGGACGCGGGCAGGAGCCTGGCCAGATCGGCCGCCCGCACGACGACGTGCGGGACTTCCGCCGGCGAAACTGCAGCCGACTGGTCAGGTGCCGGTACATCGGCCGGCCGGGCGAACTGCTGGAGCAACTCGGCCGATGAATACGCGGGCACAAAATCGCTGCCGAGGTAGGAGACGATGGGCAGCGTTACCGCGGTGCCCTTGACCGCCTGTGCGGCGTCATCGGGCAGTGGCAGCCACAGCCGTGCGGTCCGCAGCACTTCCAGCAGGTCGCCAATGCGGCCCGCGTCGGTGATGGCGGCCGCCAGCGCCCGCTCAACGGCGCTGGTGTTACTTTCCGGAGCGATGCTGATAGTCACCTGACGGATAGTAAGCGCTTCGGGGCGGTGAGTGATGGGAAATGGCCGACGTGCTACTAATCGTTGGCTCGAGGTTAGCCCGGAGCGCATTGAGGGGTGGCTGGCCACGTTCGGCGAGCGGCACGGCCAAACCGCAACGGCCATCGACGATCGCCGGGAGATCGTCACGGTCCGCGCGGCCGACGGCAGCACTGCCGAATTGCATACTCCGTTCCCTCCCCTGGGGGCGGCAGCCACCGGCAGCGGAGCGGATCTCGCTGCCCACGCTGGCGCCGACCGGACGGTCGCGGTACTGCTCGTCCGGCTGGGCGGATTCGCCGCTGGCGTGTTCGCCGGCGCCCCGCCTCAGCTGGTGGCGTCCAAGGTTGGCAGCAGGCTTGTCCACGGCCGCAGTGCCGCCGGCGGTACATCGCAGCACCGCTTCGCCAGACGACGGGAGAAGCAGGCGCGCGAGGCGCTGGAAGCTGCTGCGGACAATGCCGTCAGCGTGTTCGGCAGCTTCAGCGGCCAGCTGGACGCGGTGGTACTCGGCGGCGACAAGCGGTCCATGGCCGCGCTGCGCGAAGACACGCGGCTCCGGCCGTACTTCGACGTCGCCGTGGACAGATTCCTGACCGTGCCCGACCCGCGCCTGGCAGTGCTGGAGGGCACGCCGCGGCTGTTCCGCGCCGTGCGGATCAGGATGACGGAGGCCGGCAGTGAAGTAGGTAGCCAGCTCAGCTGAACCGCGTAATAATGCCAATGTGAGTAGCACCAGATCCATTGTTGATGAGCGTCAGTGAACGTCGAAGTAGTACCTCCGCCATCAGCCACGGGCGCCGAATCCGAGGCGCTCATCAAGGAGGCGCGGCGGCGCCAGCGGCGACGCCGGCTCGTCGTGCTGGCGGCTGCCGTGGTGGTGCTGGCCGGAGTCATCGGCTCATACCCGGCCCTTCGCGGACGGCCGCCCGCGGCCAATCCGCCACCCGACCGTCATCCGGCTCGCAATCCAGGGCCCGGCCACGTCGGCGGGCCGCCGCCACCGGCAGCCATTCCGCGCAGCGTCGACTCGACGGTGCTCATGTGGCCGGTAGGGCCGGAACAGGATGGCACTATCTATCTCGACAACCTGCACACCGGGCACCTCGGCTGGGCGCCCGCAGTTGTCGATCCGGGCGAGTACCAGCCGATCATGCTGGTCGACGGCCGGATCCTTTTCGTCAACGGCAGCGGAAGGGTCTCGGCCGTCGATGTAGCGACAGGCAGGACCCGGGTGCTCGGGGCAACTCCAGTCTTTGCGCCGTCTGCCGCCCCCGGCCGTGTATGGCTTGTGTACGGCGCTTTCGGCAGCCAGCCGGTCGTGCGGCCGGTGTCGGTTGCGGCCGGATCACAAGGCTCGCCAATCACGCTGCCCAGCGGCGCTCAGCTGATCGCCGGGACGGACGCGGGCCTGCTGCTTGCGGTCGGCGACAGCATCGAGCTGTGGAACCCAGGCAGCACGCCGCGAACGCTGCCCTACTCCGCGTCGGGTCAGGCGTTCGCCGTGAGTCCGCAACTAGTCGCCTACGACACCGGTTGCGTGAGCGAGGGGACGTCGCCGTACCTCAGCTATGGCGGTAACTACGGCTTCAGCGCCTGCAGGTTCATGCGGGTTTATGACGTCAGCACCGGCAGGCTTCGCTCGTTCGCCGCGCCGCCTGGGACGATTGGCTGGATACCGAGTCATGGCGGCTACTGGTCCGCGAGCGCGATAGCCCGCTCGGGTGCGGTGACGGCTGCGGAAGCGCTTATACCGCCAGCGGGCCAGGGCATCGCCCGAGAATTCGTGCTTCAGCTGTCCGGCGTCGACAGGCCGGCCACGGCCGTCCCGTCGTCGGCCGCGTTCCTGCTGTCAGTGACCGCCTGGTCGGCCGACAGCTCGTGGCTGTTTTATCAGGGCCCCGGCCAGCAGATGTGGGCCTATCAGCTGGCCACGGGGGATGTGCGGTCTTCCCGCACGCTGTGCTGCCAGTACGCCGCCATGGCAACGCTGAGCGGAGGGCAATGACGGGATGTCTGCCGACGACAGCCGCATTCAGCTTCCGCTCGTACTCGGGCCGGTCTCCAACGGAGAGTTCTTGCCCGCGGCGGCCAGGTCCAGTGACATCCGGCTCGCTGAGGCTGTGCTGGAGCGCGCTGCGGCGGCGGCGGGCCGGCTGGGCGTCGACCGGCGCCGGTTTCTGCAGACAGCCGGCGGGATGGCTGCACTGCTTGGCACTGTCAACCTTGCTGCCTGCTCAGGCGGGCGGGTCGGTCGGCCAGCCGCGGCGAGCTCTGGCGGCAGCTACCGGGTCCCGCCGCCCGAAGACTTGCCGGCCTGCGAGCACGCGCTCGGCAGCCGAGACGAGTTCATTGTGGACGTGCACACCCACCACGTGATGCCGAGCCTCCCGTGGCGCACAACGGCGCCAGCGACGCTGCAGCTGGTCATGGACATGCTGCCGCCGGACTGCACAGCATCCAACCCGCTGACGTGCGTGGACCGGAGCGCCTACCTGCACGATGTGTTCCTGGCCAGCGACACCACGGTGGCCCTGCTCTCGGATCTGCCGAGCGCTGGCCAGTCCACCGACCCGATGCCGTTCGCCGACGCGGAGGGCACCCTGCAGATGGTGAACGGGCTGACCCGCTCTGGAGCCTCCCGGCTGCTGCTGCAGAACGTGCTGGCGCCTAACTTCGGACCGCTCGCAGGCTCCCTCGACGAGATGACGCGGAATTCAGAGACCGGCACGGTCTCGGCGTTCAAGGTCTATACCGCCTGGGGGCCGGGCGGTCGCGGCTTCGACCTTGACGACCCCGCGATCGGCTTGCCCGTCGTTCAGCACGCTCATGATCTGGGCGTGAAGATCATCTGCGGCCACAAGGGCCTTCCGCTGCTCGACTTTGAGAGCACCTGGAATCAGCCGAGGGACATGGTCGCCGTGTCCCGGCAGTTTCCCGACATGCAGTTCGTCGTGTACCACTCGGGCTGGACCCCGAATCACGTCGAGGGCCCGTACAACGCGGCCGACCCGGTCGGCGTGGACTCCCTGCTGAAGGCGCTCGACGACTACCGCGTGCCGCCCGACAGCAATGTCTGGGCGGACGTCGCGACCATGTGGCGGGTGCTGCTGGCCGCGCCAGACCAGGCAGCGCATGCGATCGGCAAACTGCTCAAGCGACTCGGGACGCACCGTCTGCTGTGGGGGACCGACAGTGTCTGGTACGGGCCGCCGCAGACGCAGATCATGGCCTTCCGCGCCTTCGCCATATCGGCCGAGTACCACGATCGCTACGGCTATCCCGAGTTGACCGATGCGGTGAAAGCGCAGGTACTGGGCCTCAATGCGGCGGAGCTCTTCGGACTCGACGCGCACGCCACACGATGTGTACTGGCCGCGGACTCGCTGTCGGCGAGCAGGCCCATGCAGCGGGAGCTAGTCGCCGCAGGTGACCTGCCCGCGCCCTGGATACCACGCGGGCCAGTCAGCCGCGGGCAGGTGCTGCGGTGGCTCGCGCACGAGAAAGGTCCGTGGATACCCACCTGAGTGGTGGCCAGGTTGCCTCCAGCTACGCGCGAGCCGGGAGCCGGCCGGGAAATGCACTTGGCTCGGGTGGGCGGGGCTCGGGTAAACTTCGCGTTATGCAACCGCTCCTGTCCTGACGCGACGCCCAGTTCCGGGGGCGAAGCCTGCCCATTTGCAGGCCTGCCCTGGCCGGCGGTAGCACCGCCGGGCGTCCGACCCGAGTCTGATAGTGGAGCGAGTTTCCCGTGATATCCGCACGTGATGTTGAGCTGCGCGCTGGCGCGCGTCTCTTGTTGGAGAGCGCCTCTTTTCAGGTCGCGGCCGGCGACAAGATCGGCCTCGTCGGCCGGAACGGGGCCGGCAAGACGACGCTGGCGCGAGTGCTGGCGGCCGAGGGCCAGCCAGCCGCCGGTCAGGTGGTCGTCGGCGGCTCGGTCGGCTACCTGCCGCAGGACACGATGGTGGGCGATCTGGATGCGCTGACGCTGGACCGGATCCTGTCGGCACGCGGCCTGGACGCCCTGATGGCGGGCCTGCGCGAGGCCGAGCTGCAGATGGCGGACCCGAATCCGACCCGGCGTGACGCCGGCGTGCGCCGGTACGGGCACCTGGAGGAACGCCTCGCCGTGCTCGGGGGCTACGCGGCTGAGTCGGAGGCGGCGTCACTGGCAGCCAGTCTGGGGCTGCCGCAGAAGGTGCTGAAGCAGCCGCTGCGCACGCTGTCAGGCGGGCAGCGGCGGCGGATCGAGCTCGCCCGGATCTTGTTCGGCGGCTCGGACACCCTGCTGCTCGACGAGCCCACTAACCACCTGGACGCGGACTCGGTCAGCTGGCTGCGCGAACACTTGCGGGCCTTCCGCGGCGGACTGGTGGTGATCAGCCACGACACCGCGCTGCTGGACGCGGTGGTTAACAAGGTGTTCCACCTCGACGCCGACCGCAGCGTGCTCGACTTCTATAACCTCGGCTGGCAGGCGTACCTCGAGCAGCGCGAGACCGACGCGCGGCGGCGGCGCCGGGAGCGGATGAGCGCCGAGCGGCAGGCCGTCGCGCTGCAATCGCAGGCCGACAAGATGCGCGCCAAGGCGACCAAAGCCAAGGCCGCGCAGAACATGCAGAAGCGCGCCCAGCGCCTGCTGGCTGGTGTCAGCGCCGACCGGGCGCCCGAGCGCGTCGCGAAGCTGAGATTTCCCGTTCCCATGCACTGCGGCAAGACGCCGATCAGCGCGACCATGCTGTCGAAGTCGTACGGCTCGCTCGAGGTGTTCACTGACGTGGATGTGGCCGTCGACAAGGGCTCGCGCGTCGTCGTGCTCGGACTGAACGGCGCGGGGAAGACCACGCTGCTGCGGCTGCTGGCCGGCGTCGAGGATCCCGACACCGGCGAGGTCGTGCCAGGCCACGGGCTCCGGCTTGGCTACTACGCGCAGGAGCACGAGACCCTCGACACCAGCCGGACGATCCTGGAGAACATGCGCTCGGCCGGGCCGGAACTGGCCGAGAGCGAGCAGCGGCGCATCCTCGGCTCGTTCCTGTTCTCCGGGGACGACGTACTCAAGCCAGTCCGCGTGCTGTCCGGCGGCGAGAAGACGAGGCTTGCGCTAGCGCTGCTGGTGGTGTCGGGTGCGAACGTGCTGCTGCTTGACGAGCCGACCAACAACCTCGACCCGGCCAGCCGAGCCGAGATCCTGGCCGCGCTGCGCACCTATCAGGGGGCGATCGTGCTGGTCACCCACGATGAGGGCGCGGTCGAGGCGCTTCAGCCCGAGCGTGTCGTGCTGCTGCCGGACGGGGTGGAAGACGCCTGGAGCGCGGAGCTGGCCGACCTGGTGGCGCTGGCCTGAAAATAGTTGATCTTTTTTGGCGCTGTCTGGGTAGCCGATCACGAGCTAATGGGTGATCATGGCGAGATACGGCAACGCAGCGGTCATCAGCTCACCGGGAGGTTCGCGTGACCGAGACTCTCAAGAAGGGCACCAGGGTGACCGGTGCCGACCGCACGAAGCTGGCGGCTGACCTGAAGAAGCGCTACGGCGCCGGCGAGAGTATCCGGTCGCTCGCGGCATCGACCGGGCGGTCGTACGGGTTCATCCACCGGATCCTGAGCGAGAGCGGTGTATCGCTGCGCGGTCGTGGCGGCGCGACGAGGGGCAAGGCGAAGGCCAAGGCATGAGGCACAATGAGGATTTGTGTCTGTTGACCCGACCGATGTGACCAGAGCCGGTCTGACCAGCGCCGATCTGACCAGCGCCGGGCTCGAGCTGAGCGTTTCCGGCAGCGTTGCGACAGTCACACTCGCCCGGCCCGAGCGCCGCAACGCGATGACGCCGAGCATGTGGCATGGCCTTGCTGGCATCGGCGCGTCGCTACCGGACGACGTGCGCGTCGTCGTCCTCCGCGGGCGCGGGCCGTCGTTCTGCGCCGGCATCGACCTCCGCATGTTCAGCGCCGATGGCGTGCCGGGCGAAGAACGCAACCCCAGCGCGTCCGACCCCGGCTTCAAGGACTCGATCGCGGGATTCCAGTCTGGGTACACGTGGCTGCGCAATCCCGCGTTCGTGTCGGTCGCGGCGGTGCAAGGGCACGCGATCGGCGCCGGCTTTCAGCTAGCTCTGTCGTGTGATCTGCGGGTCCTGGCCGACGACGCCAAACTGTGCATGAAGGAGCCGGCCCTCGGCCTCGTGCCCGACCTGACCGGGACCAAGCCGCTGGTCGACATCGTCGGTCTGCCGCGCGCGATCGAGCTCTGTCTGACGGCCCGGACCATCGACGCACGCGAAGCCAGCCAGCTCAGGCTCGCCGAGCTCGTCGTGCCACTACGCGAGCTAGACGGCGCCGTCGCCGACCTAGTGGCCGCGCTGCTGTCCACCGACGCCGCCGCGGCTCGGGCTACCAAGGCCCTGCTGGCGGCTGCGCCGGGCAACACCCTGGAGCAGCAGGCCGCGGCCGAGCGTGCCGCCCAGGCCGCACTGCTGCGCGCCAGGCAGGCGCGCTGAGCCAATTCGCTGTGAGCACGGTTCGCTGTGAGCACGGTTCGCTGTGAGCACGGTTCGCCTGTAGCTGAGCAGGGATTATCTGGTCCGGCTGCTAGGTTCACCGATCATGAGCATGCAGAACCAGTGGCACGCCATGCGGAGCTTCAGCCGTGACCCGTCGGTGACCAAGCAGCGGCTGAAGCCCGGTACCGTCCGGCGAATCACCGGGTATGCCCGGCCGTACCGGCTTGACCTGGCCGTCTTCCTCGTCGCCGCGGCGCTGGACGCTGTCGTCACGGTGCTGTACCCGGTCCTGATCGGCGTTGTCATCGACAAGGGCATCCTGCCTAAGGACAGCACCGTGGTGCTGACCGTGGCAGGCATCGTGGCAGGCCTAGCGATCTTCGACGCCTTCCTCGGCGTCATCCAGCGGTACTTCACCTCCCGAGTCGGTGAGGGCCTGATCTACGACCTGCGGACCCAGGTGTTTGAGCATGTGCAGCGGCAGCCGATCGCGTTTTTTACCAGGGCGCAGACAGGCTCACTCGTCAGCCGGCTCAACAGCGACGTCATCGGCGCACAGCAGGCGCTGACCTCGACCTTGTCGTCCGTAGTGTCCAGCGTGCTGCAGCTGATCCTCGTCCTAGCCGTGATGTTCCTCTACTCCTGGCAAGTGACGGTCGTGGCCTTGGTCCTGATCCCTATCTTCTTGTACCCGGCACGCCGGGTCGGGCGCAGGCTGCAGCGGGTGACCAGGGAATCGATGCAGCTCGACGCCCAGATGGGCTCGACCATGACCGAGCGGTTCAACGTGGCCGGGGCAATGCTGGCCAAGCTCTACGGACGGCCGAGCGAGGAGGCTGAGCTGTTCTCCGGGCGCGCCTGCCGGGTCCGCGACATCGGCGTGCTGACTGCGTTGTGGGGGAGTGCCCTGGTCACGGGTCTCGGGCTGCTCGCCACACTGTCGACGTCAGTCGTCTACGGCCTCGGCGGCGAGCTGGTCATCCACCATGCGCTCCAGCTCGGCGCCATGGTGGCGCTCGCCACGTTGCTGACGCGGCTGTACGGGCCGATCACCTCGTTGTCGAACGTGCAGGTGAACGTCATGACGGCGCTGGTCAGCTTCGACCGCGTCTTCGAGGTGCTCGACCTGAAGCCGCTGATCGCCGAGCGCGCCGGCGCAACACCGCTAGCGGCCGCGCGCCAGGATGGCAGGCCCGTCGCCGCGACTGGCGACTGGACAGCGGCCGGCGCGCCGGATATCCAGTTCGACAACGTGAGCTTCCGCTACCCGGCGGCTTCCGAGGTCTCGCTCGCATCGCTTGAGTCCATCGCCGTGCCCGTGGCAGAGCGGGCCGGGCCAGGGCAGCAGGCCCTGACCGATGTCAGCTTCTTGGCCCCGCCTGGCAAGCTCACGGCGCTGGTCGGACCGTCCGGCGCGGGGAAGACCACGATCACGCACCTGGTATCGCGCATGTACGACCCCACCAGCGGCACGGTCCGGATCGGCGGCACCGACATCAGGGACGTCACGCTAGAGTCCCTGCACGATGTGGTCGGCGTCGTCACCCAGGACGCCCACATGTATCACGACACGATCAGGGCCAACCTGCTGTATGCCCGCCCGGCGGCCTCCGAGCACGAGCTCATCCTCGCCTGCCAGGCGGCGCAGATCTGGGACCTTATCTCGGCCCTGCCCGACGGCCTCGACACCATCGTGGGGGACCGCGGCTACCGCCTGTCCGGCGGTGAGAAACAGCGCATCGCGCTGGCCAGGCTGCTGCTGAAGGCGCCATCGGTGGTCGTGCTGGACGAGGCAACCGCGCACCTGGACTCCGAGTCGGAGGCCGCGGTGCAGCGCGCGCTCAAGACTGCCCTGGCCGGACGCACGTCGCTGGTCATCGCGCACCGGCTGTCCACGATCCGGGAGGCTGACCAGATCCTCGTCGTCGACAGCGGCCGGGTCATCGAGCGCGGCCAGCACGCCGACCTGCTCGCGGCGGACGGCCTGTATGCCGATCTCTACCGGACGCAGTTCGCCCGGCAGGAGACGGCCGTACCTGTGGCTCAGTCTAAGTAGCCGACGCGGCGCAGGTCGGGCCCGGCCACCGACTCGACGTCGCTGACCTGGGCTGGGTTCAGCGCGCGGCGCCAGTAGCCAGGCTCCGCGTCGCTGACCACGTCGCGGCGGCCGGTCCGCACGTGGATGGGGCCGATGGCGTCGCCGACGAAGTCCGAGACCCCGGCCGCCGTCGCGGCCGGGTGCCGGAAGATGTTCTCGTACCGCAGCGTGGTCAGCTGCTCGGCGGACAGGGCGGCGCGGAGCCTGGCCATCGCGCGGACCGATCCGCGCCAGCGCATGGCGCATTTGCCGGCGGTGGACAGCTCCGGCCAGATCGCCAGGTCCTGCTCGGTCTCGATGCCGAAGAAGGGGTTAGGGAACTCGGTCTCGACGTTCGCCATCCCGGGCTTGAACCAGCCCAGCGTCAGCGGATCGGCCAGCATGGCCGCGACAACATCCCGGCCGTCCCTGATGACCTGCACGAGCCTGGCGTCGGCGAAGGCGTCGACGAGCGCGTCCGCGCAGTACATGAGATCGGGGCTGGCGTCGCCGTAGCGGACGATGTCGCGCTCGGCCACGCAGCATGCGGGCCCGGTCACCTGGCCCGCATCCCGGCACAGCGGCGAGCAGGTCAGGCAGCAGTGCGCGGTCACTTGCCAGGCCTGGGCGAAGGCGTCCCGCAGAACGGTGGCGGCCGCGTCGCTGCGGCCCCGCTGGATGGACGGGCTGCGGGCGAAGGCGTACACCACGCTCTGGACGGCCTCCTGGCCGATAGTGAGGTGAAAGCCAGGCGACTGCTTGATGGCGCGCCCGAGCAGGTCCGTGCCTGAATGCGGCGCGCCGATCACGAAAACCGGCTGGCGGACCTTGCGGCCGTTCACGACCAGAATGTGCGGGCGGGGTGCCATGGCTACCCAACAGTGTGGCATTGGCCGCCGGATGCCTGGTCCAGGCATCCGGGCGCGCGGCTCAGGCTGTCGGCGCGGCTCGCCGGTTCCGGACGCGGCGGCAGTGATCGCCGGCGTGGTTTTCCAGGTTGAGCGCCGCCTGGATGAGCGGCACGTGGCTGAAGGCCTGCGGCGTGTTGCCGACCTGACGGCCGTAGCGCGGGTCGTACTCCTCGCTCAGCAGGCCCAGGTCGCTGCGCAGCGCGAGCAGCCGCTCGAAGATCGCCACGGCCTCGTCGTACTCGCCGATCATGTGCAAGGCATTGACCAGCCAGAAGCTGCACGCGAGGAAAGCGCCCTCGGCACCCGGCAGGCCGTCGACTTCGGCCCGGCCTGTGCCGCTGACTGCCTTGGCGGGCTGGGTGTATCGCAGCACCAGGCCATCCCGCATGAGCTCGCGCTTGATCACCCGCACGGTCGAGACGACCCGCGGGTCATCCGGGAGCAGGAAGCCGACCTCGGGGATCAGCAACACGGAGGCATCGAGCTCCGCGCTGCCGTAGTACTGCGTAAACACGCCGCGGTCGGCGTCGTAGCCCTGCTCAAGCACCTGCGCGTGGATCTCATCCCGCATGGCTGTCCAGCGGTCAAGCGGGCCGGGATTGCCCTGCTCGACCAGGTGGATGGCGCGGTCAAAGGCGACCCAGGCCATCACCTTGGAGTGCACGAAGTGCCGCCTCGGCCCGCGTACCTCCCAGATCCCCTCGTCCGGCTCGTGCCAGTGCTTCTCGAGGAAGTCAAGCAGTTGCCGCTGGAGGCTCCAGGTGTGCTTGTCGAAGCCCAGCCCGGCCTGCCGACCCAGCGTGAGGGCGTCAATGACCTCACCGTAGACATCTAGCTGGCGCTGGTCGACCGCGGCGTTCCCGATCCGGACCGGAGCCGAGCGCTCATAGCCCGGCAGCCAGCTGACTTCCCACTCGGCCAGCCTCCGCTCGCCGCCGACGCCGTACATGATCTGCACGTCGTTTGCGTCGCCAGCGATGGCACGGCCCAGCCACAGCCGCCAGCTATCGGCCTCCGCGGTATAGCCGGTGCGCAGGAGCGCTTCCAGTGTGATGGTCGCGTCCCGGAGCCAGCAGTACCGGTAATCCCAGTTACGCACGCCGCCGATGTCCTCCGGCAGTGATGTCGTCGGCGCGGCCACAATGCCGCCCGTAGGCGCGTAGGTCAGGGCCTTGAGCGTGATCAGCGATCGCATGACAGCGTCCCGGTACGGGCCCTTATACGTGCACGCTGCAGCCCACTTCGACCAGAAGGCCTGCGTCGCCGCTAGCGCCGTCTCGGCGTCGATGCAGGGATCGGCCGGGAGATGGGACTCCTTCCAGGCCAGCACGAACGGCACCCGGTCGCCTGCCTTGACGTCGAACGTGGCCTGATGAGCCATGTTCTGGCCGACGCTGCGGACCGGGCTGTGGAAGCACACTGAGTCGGGCCCGGCGATGGCCCTGATGGAATCGCCCATCCGTCGCACCCAGGGCGTTACTTTGCCGTAGCCGAACCGAAGCCGAAGGGTCGACTCCATTTCGACCGTGCCCTCGACGCCCTCGACGATGCGGACGACCACGGGAGTGGCATGATCGCGCGGCGGCATGAAGTCCAGGACCCGGACGGTGCCGCTCATCGTGCGCCACAAGGTCTCCAGGATCAGCGAGTCGCCCTGGTACTGCCGGCTGACCTCGCCACGCCGGGCTACCGGGCCCTCGCTGACAGTCGGGCATACCCGCCAGCTGCCGTTGTGCTCGTCGCCGAGCAGAGCGGCAAAGCACGCGTCGGAGTCGAACCTCGGCAGGCACAGCCAGTCCACGGCGCCATCGCGGCCCACGAGCGCGGCGGTCTGCATGTCACCGATCAGCGCGTAGTCCTCGATCAGGCTGGCCATCGCAGCCTCCATTCCCGTCGTCGACGCCGTCATCGCCGTCAACGTCACCGTACGGCGGCGACGGCCCGGTCAGCCACTTATCTCATGCCAGGCCATAGAGTGTCGGCGTGCACGTTCGACGACGGCCAGGGAGCACGCGGATCGCTGTCCCGGCCGTGGCGGCCGCAGCGGCGGCGGTCCTTGCGGCGACGCTCGCCGGCTGCGCGAAGATGGACGCTGCGCTTAGTCAGCAGTGGATGAGCGTCCAGTTCAGCCCGAACACGCCGACGGCCACCGTGCTGCACGTCCGGGCCGCCTGCTCGCACATCCAGAACGCGCCGCCGATGGCACTGCCGACGAAGCGGTCGCCGATCAACGTGATGTACGGGGTGCGCTACGACACCACGAACGCCTCTCCGGCGAACCTGTCGCAGCTGCAGACGTGCCTCCAGCAGTTCAAGTCCGTGCTCGGCGTGAACAACGAGACCGCGGGCGACGAGGGCAGCTGAGGCCTCGCTAGCCGACGGCACACGCGCGCCTGGCCGCCGCATCAAGACTCGTTGCTCGCAACACTTCGCATAATTCCTCTCGGCATAGTAGAGTTCCGTCCAGCGTGATTCCAGAGTTAACTGATCGGAAAAGGTGGACGATGAAAAGAGTACTTGCCGGACTCACCGCGGCCGGGCTGGCCCTGCTCGCTGCGGGCTGCGCCTCGTCGAGTGCTAGCAGTGGGTCGAGTGGCAGCAGCGACCCGCAAACCGCCAAAGTGGTCCTGCGGCTTGGCTTCCTGGAAAACATCACGCACGCGTCCGCCCTGGTCGGGGTGAAGGAGGGTTTCTTCACCAAGAACCTCGGTGCGAACGTCACCCTCAAGCTGTACCCCTTCAGCACCGGCACTGAGGAGGCCACCGCACTGCTGGCCGGCCAGCTAGACGCCGCCTACGTCGGGCCGAACCCGGCCATCAAGGCATGGCAGCAGTCGAACGGCAACCTCATCAAGGTGATCTCAGGCGCCGCCTCCGGCGGTGCCGAGCTGGTGGTCAAGTCGGGGATCACCGCGGCCTCGCAGCTCAAGGGTCAGAAGCTAGCGTCCCCCTCACTGGGCAACACTCAGGACGTGTCGATGCGCTACTGGCTGAAGCAGCAGGGGCTGACCACGACGTCGACCGGCGGCGGTGACGTGCCCATCACACCGATCACGCCCAACTCCGACGCGGTGCTCGCGTTCAAGGCCGGCCAGATCGCCGGAGGCTGGGAGCCGGCGCCGTACGACGCCGAGATGATCGCCGACGGCGGTCACGCGCTGGTCAACGAGGCAAGCCTGTGGCCTGGCGGCCAATTCGTCACTACCGAGCTAGTGGCGACGCAGAGTTACATTGCCCAGAACCCGACGGTCATCAGCGACCTGCTCAAGGGGCAGATCGAGGCCAACTCCTTCATTGCCAGCAACAAGTCGGCCGCCGAGACCGCGGCCAACGCTGAGCTGGCGTCGCTGAGCGGCAAGAGCCTGAAGTCGGCCATCCTGGCGGACGCGTTCGCGCAGGTCACGTTCACAAACGACCCGATTGCCTCCTCGCTGATCACGGACGCTGATCACGCGGTAGCAGTCGGCCTGCTCAGCCCCGTGAAGAACCTGTCGGCGATCTACGATCTCGGCCCGCTGAACAAGCTGCTGGCCGCGGCCGGACAACCGCAGGTCAGCTCGTGAGGGTCAGCAACGAGCAGGTGACGCCCCCGGTGACCGCACCGGGGGCGTCAGCCCTGTCCCGGGCCGATGCCGTCCGGCTGATCGGCGTCAGCAAGGTGTACCGGACCGGGCGGGCTGAGCTGCTGGCGCTTGATCAGGTATCGCTCACCGTCCACGACGGGGAGTTCGTCTGCATCATCGGCGCGTCCGGCTGCGGCAAGAGCACGCTGCTGAACCTGGTGGCCGGCCTGGATCAGCCCACCTCCGGTCAGGTCGACACCACCGGCCGGAAGGTCGGGCTGATGTTCCAGGAGCCCGCGCTGTTCCCGTGGCTAACGGCGGGACGCAATGTGGAGCTGGCGCTGCTGGCACGCGGCGTGCCGCGGGCCGATCGGCGGGCGCAGACCGCGGAGCTGCTGGAGGCCGTCCGGCTCGGCGGCTTCGCCGACAAGCGCCCGCACGAGCTGTCCGGCGGCATGCGCCAGCGAGTGGCGCTGGCCCGTGCGCTGGCCCAGAACGCTGACGTACTGCTGATGGACGAGCCGTTCGGTGCGCTGGACGCGATGACCCGCGATCTCCTGCACGACGAGCTGGAGCGGATCTGCGCCGAGCGGACCCTGACGGTGCTGTTCGTGACCCACAACGTCAGGGAGGCGGCCCGGCTTGGTGACCGGATCATCCTGCTGAGCAGCCGGCCCGGCCGGGTCATCGACGAGTACACGCTGCCGAGGACCGGTCATCGCCGGATCGACTCCCCGGAGGTGTCGGAAGTGGCGGCCAGGCTCACCGACCGGCTGCGCGAGGAAGTGGGCCGGCATGGCAACTGATCAGGCATTGCGCGGGCTCGACAACCTGGAGCTACAGCCCCTGCAGGGACGGCAAGAGCCAGGCCGCCTGGCCCGCAAGGCCTGGGCGGCTGCCTGGCCTAAGCTGGCGGCGATCGTGCTCGTCCTGGTCATCTGGGACCTGATCGCGCTCACGGGGTGGAAGACGTACGTCTTCAAAGGCCCGGGCGTAGTCTTGCCCGACCTGTGGCAGCAGATGCAGCACGGCATGTTCTGGGCCACGATCGGCTGGACTTTGCGGAGCGCCGTCACCGGCTACTTCGTCGCCCTGATCATTGGCTCGGTCGTCGGCCTGCTGGTAGCGCGCGTCCCGCCGCTGCGGGCCGCGGTCGGATCGATCATCACCGGCTTGCAGACGATGCCCTCGGTCGTCTGGGCCCCGTTCGCCATCGTCCTGTTCGGCGAGAATAACTCGGCCATCCTGTTCGTGGTCATACTCGGCGCCGCGCCGTCCATCGCCAGCGGACTCATTAGCGGCGTGGACTATACCCCGCCGCTGCTGCTGCGCGCGGGCAAGACCATGGGCCTGCACGGATTCCCGCTGTACCGCTACCTGATCCTGCCTGCATCACTTCCGGCGTACGTGGCGGGGATGAAACAGGGCTGGGCGTTTGCCTGGCGCAGCCTGATGGCCGCCGAGCTCTTCGTCGCGATCATCGGCCAGGTTTCAATCGGCCAGCAGCTCGATGCGGACCAGCAGAACCTCGATTTCGCCGGGGTCAGTTCGGTGATCATCGTGATCCTGATCATCGGGATCGTCGTCGACACGATCTTCACCAAGGCTGACCTGGCACTGCGGCGGCGGCGCGGCCTGCTTGACGCCTCGCTCCTGGGCTGAGCGCCTAGTGCGGGGCGTGGTGGTACACGCCGAACACGTTGCCGACCGGGTCACGCAGCGCGCCAGTCTGCATGTGGTCATCGACCGGGGTGGGTCCGTACTCCCGCGCCCCGCCTAGCTCGACCGCCCTGGTGAGCACCGACTCTACGTCGGGCACGCTCGCGTACACGGTTGCCCAGCACCCCTGGTCGGCTACGGTGCCGAGGCCGCCCTTGATCCCACGGCTGGTGCCGGTGTCGACCATCGCGTAGCCCGGTCCAGCCGAGCTGGCTTGCCAGCCGAAGATCTCTGCGTAGAAGCGCCGGCACCGGTCGTGGTCGGCGCCGAGTACCTCGAACCAGTCGACCGGCGCGCCAGTGCCGGGTCCGGGCGCGATTATCTGGTCCGGGTCAGTCGGCGCGAGGACGAGGCCGATGACGAGCCCGTCCAGGTCAGAGAACTTGGCGTACGTCACCATCCCGGCGAGCTCGGTGATCGGCGTCTCCGTCTTGCCGCCCAGCAGGTTGATCTTGTCGAGCGCCGCCTGCATGTCGTCGGTCTCGATGTAGAACGTGACGTCGGCCGTGTCGTCGGCGCTCTCGCTGATCCCGCCGTTGATTCCGCTGCCGGCACTAGTGTCGACCAGCGTGTAGCCGACGCCGGGTAGCGGGTGCATGCGCCAGCCGAATAGGCCGGCATAGAAGTCCGCGAGCCGGCCGCTGTCAGGGCCGCTGATCTCGAAGTGCACGACCGCGTGTGTCACGGCTGACCTCCCCGTGCCGTCTGCCCGGTGCTCAGGGGCCCCGATGCTCAGTCTCCCACAAAGCGTAAGACGCTGATCCGCTCCACGCCCGCATACACGTTCATCGACCCGCCGCGGAGGAAGCCGACGAGTGTCAGGCCGGCGTCCGCCGCGAGCCGCACCGCGAGCGACGATGGGGCCGAGACTGCCGCCAGCACCGGGATGCCGGCGAGCACCGCCTTCTGTACCAGTTCGAACGACGCACGTCCGCTGACCAGCAGGATGCGTCCGGTCAGCGGGAGCAACCCGGCTTGCAGCGCCCAGCCGACTACCTTGTCGACCGCGTTATGCCGCCCCACGTCCTCGCGCACCACCAGCAGTCCGCCCTCCGCGCTGAACAGGCCGGCCGCGTGCAGCCCGCCGGTCCGCTCGAAGATGCGCTGCGCATCACGCAGCTTGTCGGGCAGTCCCGCGAGCACGTCCGCGGTCACCAGGACGGAATCGTTAAAAAGATCAAACCGGCCGGGAACGTGGAGGTCTTCGATGCTCGCCTTCCCGCAAACGCCGCAAGCGCTGCTAGTCAGGAAACTGCGCCGGAGGTCGCGCTCGAATGTCAGGCCAGGCCGCAGCGTGACATCAGCGACGTTGCCGATCTCGTCGTCGCCTGCATGGTCATGCCCGCACTGCTGGCCATCGCAAATCCTGATGGCGGCGATGTCGGCCGCGCTGGCGACGATGCCCTCGCTGACCAGGAACCCAGCCGCGAGGTCGATGTCGTCACCCGGTGTCCGCATGGTGAGGCTGACGGCCTGACCGTCGATCCTGATGCCGAGTGGCTCCTCGGCCGCGAGCAGGTCGGCTCGCTCGCTTAGGCCACCAGGATCGACGGTCACGCGCGTCACGCGGCTGCGCGCTGTACGTCCGGCCACGCGTCACCTCCGTCGTCACAGATCGGCGTTACAGATCGCCGTTACAGATCGCGGTCACAGATACCGTCCTAACAGGTACCCCGCTTGCCCTCGCAGGCTACGTCGGTTTGGATAGCCGTGTGGCTCCCGACAGTTCGCGGCATGTGCGCAGCCTGATAGAGAACTGGCCGGTATATCGGCAGCTGACCGGTCCCGACCGGCTGGGCCGTGGCGCGGCGGTGCGCTCGCCGCATACCGAGGCCGCTGCGCCCCGGACCGACTCGGCCGACCGTGTAGTGTCGTCAATCTGCCCATATTGCGCGGTCGGCTGCGGTCAGCGCGTCTTCGTGTCGAAGATCAACGGCAAGGACACGGTCACGCAGATCGAGGGCGACCCCGACTCACCGGTATCGCGCGGCCGGCTCTGCCCGAAGGGCTCGGCCAGCAAGCAGCTGGTCACCCACCCTGGGCGCCTCACCAGGGTGCTCTACCGGCGGCCCTACGGGACCGTATGGGAGCCGCTCGGACTCGCCGAGGCAATGGATATGATCGCCGACCGAGTGCTGGCCACCAGGAAGGCGACGTGGCAGGAGAGCGTCGACGGCAAGCGCGTCCGGCGCACGCTCGGATTCGCCAGCCTCGGCGGCGCGACGCTGGACACCGAGGAGAACTACCTCATCAAGAAACTCTGGACCGCGCTCGGCGCGATCCAGATCGAGAACCAGGCCCGGATATGACACTCCGCCACCGTCCCCGGTCTGGGGACTAGCTTCGGCCGCGGCGGCGCCACTACATTTCCGCGCGATCTCATTAACTCGGACTGCATCGTGATCTGCGGTTCCAACATGGCCGAGTGCCACCCCGTCGCGTTCCAGTGGGTGACCGAGGCGAAGACGCGCGGCGCCATAGTGATCCACGTCGACCCGCGGTTCACCCGGACCAGCGCGCACGCGGACATGCACGTGCCGACGAGGGCGGGCGGCGACATCGTGTTCCTCGGGGCGCTGATCAACCATGTGCTGTCGGGCGGCCATGAGTTCCGCGAGTACGTGACCGCCTACACGAACGCGGCCGACATCGTGCCCGAGGACTACGTCGACGCGGAGGACGGTGACGGGCTGTTCTCCGGGTTCGATCCGAAGACGCGCACCTACGACAACGCCACCTGGCAGCCGACCGGTGAGCGGGACGAGACGCTGACGCATCCGCGATGCGTGTTCCAGGTGCTGAAGCGGCACTTCGCGCGATACACGCCCGAGCTCGTCGATCAGGTCTGCGGCATCGGCCCGGCCGACTTCGCCCGGATCGCATCGACGCTGGTCGCCGCCAGCGGCCGGGAGAAGACGACCGCGTGGGTCTACGCGGTCGGCTGGACTCAGCACAGCACGGGCGTCCAGCACATCAGGACGGCCTCGATCCTGCAGATGCTGCTCGGCAACATGGGTCGTCCTGGCGGCGGCATCCTCGCACTGCGCGGACACGCCAACATCCAGGGCGCCACCGACGTGCCCACCCTGTTCCACCTACTCGGCGGCTACATGCCGATGCCAGGTGCCGACGAGGACATGGCGGCCTACCTCAGCCGGATGCCCGACACCGGCTTTTGGGGCAACAAGCGCCAGTTCCTCGTCAGCATGCTCAAGGCCTGGTTCGGTGACGCGGCGACGGCGGAGAACGAGTACTGCTTCGGGTACCTGCCGCGCATCACCGGCGACCACGGCACCTATCGCACGGTGCTCGACATGATCGATGGCGGGGTCAAGGGCTATTTCCTGCTGGGCGAGAACCCGGCGGTCGGATCGGCGGGCGGCCGGCTCCAGCGGCTGGCCCTGGCCCGTTTGGAGTGGCTCGTGGTCAAGGACCTGGCGATGATCGAAAGCGCCTCGTTCTGGCGGGACGGGCCGGAGATCGCCAGCGGCGAGCTGGTTACCGAGCGGATCGGGACCGAGGTCTTCCTCCTGCCCGCGGCCGCCCACGTGGAGAAGGCTGGCTCCTTTACCAACACTCAGCGGCTGCTGCAGTGGCATGACAAGGCGCTTGAGCCGCCCGGAGATGCGCGCAGCGACCTAGCGTTCATGTACGACCTGGGCCAGCGGATCCGGGCGAAGCTTGCTGGATCCGCCGACGAGCGCGACCGGCCGGTCCTGGACCTGACATGGGACTATCCGGAGGAGGGCGAGCACCGCGAGCCTTCGGCGGCCGCGATACTGGCGGAGCTCAACGGGTACGCGGCTGATGGCACGCCGCTGGCGTCCTTTACCCAGCTGGCCGACGATGGCTCGACCACGTGCGGCAGCTGGATCCACGCGGGCTGCTTCGCCGGCGGCGTGAATCAGACGGCGCGGCGCCGGCCGTGGCAGGAGCAGTCGTGGGTCGCGCCTGAGTGGGGCTGGGCGTGGCCAGCGAATCGCCGGATCCTGTACAACCGCGCATCCGCCGATCCGGACGGCAAGCCGTGGAGCCAGGCCAAGGCGTACGTGTGGTGGGACGAGCAGGCGGGCAAGTGGACCGGGCACGACGTGCCGGACTTCGAGCTGACCAAGCCCCCCGACTACGTGCCCGAGCCCGGCGCCATGGGCCCGGCCGCGCTGGGCGGCGCTGACCCCTTCATCCTGCAAAAGAACGGGAAGGCGGCGCTTTTCGTTTCGTCCGGGCTGCAGGACGGCCCGCTGCCTGCGCATTTCGAGGCGGCCGAGTCGCCGATGCGCAATCGCGTCTACGGCCAGGACACCAGCCCGGTGGCGATTCAGTACCGCGACCGGCGGCCGACCCGCGCGCAGGTAGCAGGGCACGCGGCCACGTTCCCTTATGTCGTGACCACCTACCGGCTCACCGAGCATCACACCGCGGGCGCCATGAGCCGGACGCTGTCCAGGCTGGCCGAGCTGCAGCCGGAGCTGTTCTGCGAGGTGTCACCGGGGCTTGCAGCTGAGCGCGGGCTGGAGAACGGCGGCTGGGCCACGATCGTCACCGCACGTGCCGCGATCGAGGCGCGGGTGCTGGTCACGCGCCGCCTCAGGTCGCTGCGTATCCCCGGCGAGGGCGTGATCCACCAGGTTGGGCTGCCGTATCACTGGGGTAGCGAGGGCCTGGTTACCGGCGACTCGGTGAACGACCTCCTGCCGTTCGTGCTGGATCCCAACGTGTTCATCCAGGAGAGCAAAGTGGCTACCTGCGACATCCAGCCGGGACGCCGGCCTACAGGGCCGGCCAGGCTGGATCTCGTCAACGCCTATCGGCGCCGGGCCGGGCTTGAAGATGCCGACCACGCCTTGCGGGACGTGGCACCGTGACGAGTAGCCGCGCACCACGGAATTCACTGGCCGGGCCGCTGGCAGACGTCTCGGGTGATGCCGGATACGTCGAGCACCCGGAGCGAGTCGGCTTTTTCACCGACACCAGCGTGTGCATCGGCTGCAAGGCGTGTGAGGTCGCGTGCAAAGAGTGGAACGGGCTGCCCGATCCCGATGCCGACGCACTGGTGCTCACCGGCATGTCGTACGACAACACTGGCGCGCTCGGCGCGAATAGCTGGCGGCACGTCGCGTTCATCGAGCAAGACGTGATCAGCGAGATAGCCGACGGCCCGGCGACCCGCTGGCTGATGGCCTCGGACGTGTGCAAGCACTGCACGCACGCCGCCTGCCTGGACGTCTGTCCCACCGGCGCACTCGTGCGGACCGAGTTCGGCACCGTGGTAGTCCAGCCGGACGTGTGTAACGGCTGCGCCTACTGCGTGTCCGCGTGCCCGTTTGGCGTGATCGACCGCCGCGAGGACGACGGCCGGGCCTGGAAGTGCACGATGTGCTACGACCGGTTGCGCGGCGGGCTCGAGCCCGCCTGCGCCAAGGCCTGCCCGACCGATTCCATCCAGTTCGGGCCGCTGGACGAGCTGCGCGAGGTTGCGCAGACCCGGCTGGCTGAGCTGCACGCGGCCGGGCAGACCGAGGCACGGCTGTACGGCGCCGACCCCGACGACGGGATCGGCGGAGCTGGCGCGTTCTTCCTGCTGCTCGACGAGCCAGCCGTCTATGGCTTGCCGCCCGACCCGGTCGTGACCACCAAGGACCTGCCGTCGATGTGGCGGTGGGCAGGCGGGGCCGCTGCCTTGCTGGCCGCGGGCGTCGCGGTCGCGTTCGCGGGACGGCGCCAATGACCGAGCAGACACGGGCCGAGCAGCTCCAGGTGCCCCCGGCGGAGTTCCAGTCGTACTACGGCCGGCCGATCCTGAAGGTCGCGAGGTGGAAAGAGCCGCATCTGCCCGCCTACCTTTTCCTGGGCGAGCTGTCCGGGGCGCTGGCCATGGTCGGCGCGGTCGCACACGCGACCGGGCGGCGGTCGCTGGCGCGGACCGCCAGGCTGGCTGCGGCAGCCGGCGCATACGCGGGTGGCGCCGCGCTGACTCTGGAGCTCGGCCGCCCGGAGCGGTTCCTCCACATGCTGCGCGTCGCCAAGCCGACGTCGCCGATGAGCATGGGCTCGTGGATCTTGTCGGCGCACTCGGGACTTGTCTCCGCGGCCGCGGCCAGCGACGTGACCGGTCGGCTGCCTCGCCTTGGTAGTGCCGCGGGCGCCGGGTCCGCTCTGACGGGCCCGCTGCTGGCTGCGTATCCGGCCGTGTTGCTGGCGGACACCGCCGTACCCGCCTGGCACGCCGCGCACCGCGAGCTGCCGGTGCTGTTCGTCGGCGGCGCCATGACAGCGGCTGGTGCCGCCGGGCTCGCGGCGAGCGCTGTTAGCCGCGACCGGTCGGATTACGACGCCGCATACAGGCTGGCGATGATCGGCTCAGCGGTAGAGAGCCTCGGCGGCTACGGGCTCGAGACCATGCCCGGCCTTGTCGGTGAGCCTTACCGCACAGGTCCCGGCGGCCGGATGCTGACCGTGGCCAGGTACCTGACGATCGGCGGCGGCGTCGCCGCCCTCGGGGCGCGCCGCAGCCGGGTGGCGGCGGCCGCCGCCGCGGCGCTGCTCACCGGCGGCGGAGTGTGCGCCAAGTTCGCGGTCCTGCGGGCCGGCAAGGCCTCGGCCGCGGATCCTAAGTACGTAGTCGCGAGTCAGCACCCCGGTGCCAGGGCCGAGCGCGGCGCAAGCGGCGTACCCGCTGCCAGCGCCGCGCCCGGTGGCGAGAGTCCGAGCTAGCTGCCGAGTATCTTCGCCTTCGCGGCGGCGAACTCGTCGTCGCTCAGCGCGCCCTGCTGGTGCAGCGTGCTGAGCTGGCTGAGCTGATCGGCGGCCGAGGGTCCGGGCGCCGCCGGCTGGGCTGGCGCGGTCTGCTGGTTCTGGTCGTCGCCCGCGTCCCCTTGCTCTGAGCGGCGTCCGGACGCCCGGCCGGCCATGTACGCGCCGCCGCCGATCGCCGCGGTTCGCAACAGCGGGCGTCGGCGCACTACTGCTCTCCTGCCGATCATGTGCGTATCCTGTCAGTCGATTCAGTCATGCGATTCGGCCGTCGTCAGTCAGATGTCGGACCCGGCTGGCAGCTCAAGGCCGAGCGCGATCATGATTTCCGGAGCGGCGGCTACCACCCTGGGCATGCCCGTCTGGGGCGCTATCGCGGTGAGCACGCCGAGGATCTCGCGTGCCGTCGCACCGGCGTCCAGGGCTCCCTGGACCTGGAAGAGAAAGGACGCGGGCGGGGCGTCGAGCGCCACCAAAGCCGCGATCTTCACGAGTGCGAATGTCTTGGGCTCCAGGCTGCTCTCAGCCCGTAGCTGTTCCCGCATCTCCATGGCCTCGGCGAGCATGCCGGACTCGCCCATCGCGAGCGACATCAGCATGTCGCCCGTTGCCTGGTCGACATTCGCGCCTGACTCCGATACTCCCACTTAAGCCTCCAGCATGTGTCGTAGGTCCTTGTCTGACCATGCGGCTCGGGCGGCGCGTGCGCATCACCCGCCCGGAGTGAATCGCTGCCGCATCGTCGGTGCCATCGTGGATGGTCTTAGCCGAGCTCCGGGGGGATCGTGGACAGCATGCTCAACGGGATTCTCAACATCATCTGGCTCGTGCTCGAAGGACTCTGGATGGCGATCGCCTACGTCATCGCCGGTATTGTCTGCTTCATTCTGATTCTGACGATCCCGTTCGGGATCGCGTCCTTCCGCATCGCTGGCTACGTGCTGTGGCCGTTCGGCCGGACGGTAGAACGGCGACCCGAGGCGGGCGCCGCGTCGTTCATCGGCAACGTGCTGTGGGTGGTCCTCTTCGGCTGGTGGCTCGCGCTCGGGCACCTGATCGCAGGCGTGCTGCTCTGCCTGACGATCATCGGCATCCCGCTCGGCATCGCGAGCTTCAAGATCATCCCAGTGACCCTAGTGCCGCTCGGGGTCCGGATAGTGCCGACCAGGGAGGCGTACGCCGGCCGGCCTTACTAGCCGATGACTGCCTGGCCACAACTGCCTGGGCGATGGCTGCCTGGCCACAACTGCCTGGCCGACAGCTCCCTAGCGGATAATGATCGCCGGACCCGCGCGCTCGATCAGGTGACCAATGACCGGCGCACCGGGAATCTCCCCGGCGACGAGCAGGCCGCCCGACGTCTGGGCGTCGGCCAGCAGAATCAGGCACTCCTCGCTGGCACTGCCGAAGTCGGCGTGCGGGGTGACCCAGTCCAGATTGCGCCGGCTGCCACCGGGCACGTAGCCGGCCCGCAGCGCCGCCAGCGCACCGTCTATCAGGGGGACGGCGGCGCTGTCGACAACGGCGGTGACGCCACTCGCCCTCGCGAGTTTGAACAGGTGGCCGAGCAGCCCGAAGCCGGTCACGTCGGTGGCGCAGCTGATCCCGGCGGCGAGCGCCTGCCTGCTGGCGTCGGCGTTCAGCGCGGTCATCACGTCGATGGCGGCGGGGAACACCTCGCCCGTCGCCTTGTGCTGCGCGTTCAGCACACCGCTGCCAATCGGCTTGGTCAGCGACAACGGCTGGCCTGGCCGGCCTGCATCGATGCGCAGCAGCGCGCCCGGGTCAGCCAGGCCCGTCACGGCCATGCCGTACTTGGGCTCGGGGTCGTCGATGCTGTGGCCGCCCGCGACGTGGCACCCCGCCGATGTGGCCATATCCAGGCCACCACGCAGCACCTCCGCCGCGAGATCGGCGCCGAGCACGTCGCGCGGCCAGCCGAGGAGGTTGAGCGCCACGAGTGGCTCGCCGCCGACGGCGTACACGTCGGACAGGGCGTTCGCCGCTGCGATCTGCCCGAAGGTGTAGGCATCGTCGACGACCGGGGTGAAGAAGTCCGCGGTCGCGACGACAGCGCGATCCGGCGCGATCTGGACCACTGCGGCGTCGTCCCCGTGCTCGACGCCGATGAGCAGGTCGGCTGATGGCCGCTTCGGGATGAGCCGGGCGACCGCGGCCTCAAGTTCGCCTGGCGGGATCTTGCAGGCGCAGCCGCCGCCGTGCGCGTACTGGGTCAGCCGGACGTGTGCCTGAATAGCCATAGGCGAACTCTATGAAGCGCGCCGCCTGTAACGTGCGCTGACTCGGCCTAATCGGCTGCTCCGGCCCATCAGCACCAGCGAGATATTCACGCCGGCCACTGTCGGCACGGCCGGAAGAACGCGCTGGAGGCCGGGCGCCAGAGCAGCCACACCGCGGCGAGGCCGGCCAGCCAGGTCAGCACGGCGATGATCATCAGCGGGGCGCCATCTCTCATGTTGCCGGCCAGCTGCAGCGTAGTCAGGCCGAACATCACGGTGGAGAGGATCCGCGCCCAGTTCCTGCCCTTGCCGGTCGCCCGTGCCATCCACAGCCATAGGGCGGGTGCGACCAGGCCGAAGGCGATCGCCGCCGCGATGATGAGCGGTCTCCATTGGGTGAGCTGAGCCGCTGTGAGGCGATGATCGAGCACAGTCAGGTGGTAGGCCCTGATGTCGCCGCTGTAGGCCAGCGCCATGATCAGGGGCAGGGTGCTGACGGCGGCGCCCGCGTACATGACCTTGACTGCATCCAGCACCGGCGCGGGGGCAGGAGGCCGCAGCGGCTCGGCCGGCTGACCGCTGGACCGGTAATGCTGGTACATGGGACCCCTTCCGGGCTCGGGAGGCTACATCAGTTATCCGCAACCGGCGCCTAAGAGGTTCACGGCCGCCTTTCGATTTGTGAGGGCGGCCGCGACCGTAGCTCCCTGACCGACTTGAAGAACTCGCTGGAGGCCGGGCGCCAGAGCTGGCCCACCGTGGCGAGTCCGGTCAGCCAGGTCAGCATCGCCCAGAACACCTGGCCGATGCCATGGAGACCGCTCAGCTGCAGCGTCGCCAGGCCGAACAGCACCGTGCACAGGATTCGCGCCCAGTTCCTGCCCTGGCGCGTCGCCCGTGCCATCCACAGCCAGATGCCAATCAGGGCCACGGCGCCGGCTATCGCCAGCGCGGCGATCAGCGGTCTCCACTGGATGAGCTGGGCCGTGGTGAGGCGGTGATCGAGCACTGTCAGGTGGTAGGCCTTGATGTCGCCGATGTAGGCCAGCGCGATGATCAGCTGCGCGACGGTGCCGACGGCGCCGCCGTACATGAGCTTGACTGCGTCCAGCACCGGCGCCGGGGCGGGAGGCTGCAGCGGCTCGACCGGCTGGCCGCCGGACGGGTAGGGCTGGTGCTTGGAGCCCTCTGCCATGGCTGTGAGCCGTCCAGCGGCTGGATCGGCGGCGATCGCCTCGGCCAGTCTGACGCGGGCCGCGTCCAGCTCGCCAGGCGCCGGCATGGGCGTCTCCCGTGCTAGCTCTCGAAGCAGCTCCATCTCATTCATTGGTCGTGAGCTCCTCATACGTCGCAGCCGCATCGGTACCGGCCAGAACCTCGCGCACCTTCGTACGCGCCCGGTGCAGCCTTGACCGCACCGTCCCTACCGGAATGGCCAGCGCCCGCGACACCTCCTGATAGGTCAGCTGTTCCCAGGCGATGAGCAGCAGCACATCCCGGTCACCGGCCGACAGCACGGCCAGCGCTTCGTGCAGCAGCGTCCGCATCGCCTGGGCTGTGACGTCGGCGGCCACCCGCTCGGCATGACTGGGAACATCCGGCTCGGCCACGGCAGCCTGCCTGATCCGGTACTCGCGGGCCTCGTCCCTGCGATGCTGGCCGACCAGGTTCGTGGCGATCCCATAGAGCCAGGGCCGGGCATTAGCGTGGCCGAGGTCATACCTGTCCCGTTTGGCGAAGGCGGTCAGGAACGTCTCGGCGAGCAGGTCCTCCGCGACCTGGCGGCCGGCACGCCGGGCGACGTAGCGGTAGATGTGCGGGGCGTGCCTGTCAAACAGGACCGCGAACTGCTCTGGCTCCTGCCAGGAACTTTCAATGAGCGCAGCATCAGTCGCGACAGCGGATCCGCGGCGCCGCATCACGCGCGACCTTGATTCATGCCCATGCCTTCCGCGTTGCTCCGCACGCTATCTGTTATCCGCATCTGGCGCCTGACAGGTTCACGGCCACCGCGCCGCGCAGCGATAGGCGAACCGCCAGGTCAGCCCGTCCGGTAGTACGGCCGGTCTTGCGCACCCGGTCCGGTCGTGGTGCCATGCGTACTGGTGGCGGTGACAGAACAATGGAGGTGGCGCCGTGACGAGCGAGATCGCGGAGCAGCGGGCGGCGTTGCAGGCGGTATGGGCGGGCCAGACGATGTGCGACGCGCTGGCGGCCACGGCCGAGCGGTTCGCCGACTTCCCGGCCTATTCCGATCGTGACGGCGGCGAAGCGTGGCAGACGCTCAGCTGGGCGCAGACCAGAGAGCAGGCGCTCGCGCTGGCGGCGGGCTTTGCCCACCTTGGCGTGCTGCCAGGCGACAAGGTCGCGCTCATGCTGCCGAACAGGCTCGAGCACGTGCTCGCCGATCTCGGCGTGCTGCACGCGGGCGGCGTGCCTGTGACCTTCTACGCCACCCTCGCCCCGGACCAGATCGCGTACATGGCAGCCAACTGCGAGGCGAAGATCGCCGTCATTGACGGCGCCGGGGAGCTGGCCCGCTGGCAGCCGATCCTGGATCAGCTGCCGTCGCTACGCCGCGTCATCGTCCGGGATGCGGCGGCCTGCCCGGCTGACTCATTGTTTCTGAGCTGGCGCGACTTCGCGGCGCTGGGAGCCGAGGTGCAGGCGAACGACCCCGTTCCCATCCACAGCCGGATCGCGGCCATCAGGCCGGACGATGCGGTCACCCTGCTCTATACATCCGGTACCACCGGTAACCCCAAGGGTGTGATCATTACGCACGCCAACGCCCTGTACGAGGTCGAGACGGCGCGCGCCGGCGGGAACGCGCCGCTGCATGTGCTGTGGGTGTCGTACCTGCCGCTGGCGCATATCGCCGAGCGGATGTTCACTCTGTACCTGGGGATCTGCAACGCCTGCCACACCTACTTCTGCCATGACGCGGCGACGCAACTGGTTGCCACGATGAGCGAGGTCAGGCCGACCGCGTTCTTCGGCGTGCCGCGGATCTTCGAGAAGGTCATGGCCGGCATACAGGCGTTGCTCGCCGGCGAGCAGGACGAGGCGAGGAAGGCCAGCGTGGCCGCCGCCATGGCGACCGGGCTGGAGTACGTGCGCAGTTTGCAGTATGGCGAGACTACCTCGGCCGACCTGGCCGAGAGGTTCGCGGCCGCAGAGGAGCAGGTGCTGCGCCCGATCAGGTCGCTGCTCGGCCTCGGCGACGCTGAGATCGTCGTGAGCGGCGCGGCGCCGCTGCCGGCGGAGGTCGGTCAGTTTTTCGGCGGCCTCGGCGTCCGGATCCTGGACGTGTACGGGATGAGCGAGACGACGGGCGCGGTCACCACTAACACGCCGCAGGCGTTCCGGCTCGGGACTGTCGGGCGGCCGGTTCCCGGCATCGAGGTGCAGATCGCCGACGACGGCGAGATCCTGGCGCGGGGTCCGCTGACGACGCCCGGTTACCTGAAGCTGCCCGAGCAGACCGCCGAGCTAATCGATGCAGATGGCTGGGTCCGCACCGGCGACATCGGCGCCATCGACGCCGACGGTTTCGTGTCGGTCGTCGACCGCAAGAAGGAGCTGATCATCACGGCGGGCGGCGAGAACGTGTCGCCGGCCGCGGTGGAGAACCTACTGGTCGCGCACCCGCTGATCGGGCAGGCGCTCGCGTACGGTGACGGGCGGCCGTACCTCGTGGCGATCCTGACGCTCGATGGCGGCGTGGCACCGGCCTGGGCGAAGGCGCACGGCATCGAGGCGTCGTCGCTCGCTGAACTCGCCACCAACGAGGTCGTGCGCGCTGAAGTCGGGCGCGCCGTCGCCGACGCGAATGCCAGGCTCGCCCGGGTTCAGCAGGTGAAGTACTGGGAGCTGCTGCCGGTGGAGTGGACGGCCGAGAGCGAAGAGCTGACGCCAACGTTCAAGCTCAAGCGGCGGGTCGTGCACGCCAAGTACGCCGATGTGATCGACGGCCTCTACGCCAGCGCCAGATAGCCGCTCTGGGCCGGTCGGCTAGCTCGGTTTGCGGGCGGCGGTGGCGAAGTAACCGGGCATGTAGCGCGCTGTCGGCCCGGCGTGATGCGGGCGCTCGCGGAACCGGGTGATGACAAAGCCCGCGTCGAGCTGACCGCCGATCTGCTCGGTGAGGGAGTGGCTGTACTCGACCGGCGCGCCGGGTCCCCATAGCCGGTCGCGCTCCGCCGCGGTCAGATGCGTGAGATCGGAGTAAGGCAGGGGGTGCCGCACGATGAGCTCGTCGCGGTTCTCGCTGGCGTCGGCGTCGAAGATGAACACGTCAGGATTCATGAACCCGGTCAGCAGCAGGCCGCCGGTCCGCAGCACCCGGTGGCACTCGCGCCAGACCGGCGCCAGGTCCGGGCAGAACACGTTCGAGACCGGGTTGAAGACGAGGTCGAAGCTCGCGTCGGCAAACGCGCTGAGATCCCGCATGTCACCGAGCACTGTGGTCAGCTCCAGGCCGTCCCGGTCAGCTACCAGCTGATCCTGGGCTAGCTGCCGCGGCGAGTTGTCCAGTACGGTGACGTTCGCGCCGGCCGCAGCGAGTATCGGAGCCTGCTGCCCGCCGCCGCTGGCGAGGCATAGCACGTCAGCGCCGGCGAGGGGGTCAGGGAACCAGTCGCGGGGGACTGGGTCGTAGCCGATCAGGACGACGGACCAGGTGCCCGCCCTGGCCGCCGCGGTCACCTCAGGGCCGACGGGAACAGTCCACTCGTTCCCGGTGTCGACCTCGCGGTCCCACGCGGCTCGGTTGTGTGCTGCGGCATCGAATTCGCTGGTCACCTCCGGGACGGTAGCGGCTCCGGGCGCCAGCCGCACCTGGTTAGTCCAGTGGAGCCGGTCAGCCCGCAGGCGGGCGGAAGATCATGCAAGTGCTGGTCGCGTGCGCGTAGAGCTTGCCGTCGGCATCGGTCAGCCGGGCCTGCGCCATGGCCGACCGGCCACCGATATAGGTGACGGTGCCCTCGCAGGTCATCGGCCCGGTAGCGGCTGTCACGGGCCGCAGGAACTTCACGCTCAGGTCCAGGCTGGTGTAGTGGCTGCCAGCTGGCAGGATGCTCTGTACGGCGCAGCCGCAGGCTGAGTCGCAGAGGGTGGCCATCATGCCGCCATGGACAGAGCCGATCGGATTGTAGTGAAACTCCGCGGGCGTGAACTCGAAGACAACCACGCCCGGCTGGACCGAGACGGGCCGGAAGTCCAGGGCGTGCGCGATCGGGGCGCCCGGCAAGGTGCCGTCGAGTATCGCCTGGAGGAACGAGGCGCCGTCCTGCTCGCGCGCGGCGGCGGCGGTCACGGCCGGGTCATCCCACTGGTAGGTGCGCTCGCGCAACGCGGCGGGCTGCCTAGGCAGCTGATCGGTCTGGTGCACCAGTACCTCCGGTGTGGGTGGCGGTGCGACTATCGGATTGTGGGCGGCACAGCCCGATGACCGAGGGCACTGCGATGACGTTCACGGCGTCGGCCGGGCCGATCGGCGGCCTGAAGATGAGTGCGTCTCGGGTGCGCTCCGTCGGAGCATCAGGCCAGCGGCGAGCGATGATGCCGCGCATCCGGGCGTTGTCGGGCAGGACGTCCAGCACGAGCGCCTCGACGCCACGCCGGGCGGCGCGGCTCACCAGCATGCTCAGCAGCATGGTGCCAAGGCCCCAGTGCTGCCAGTCGTCAGCAATCACCAGGCCGATGTTGGCCTCGAGGCGGCTGCCAGCTGGTCGTGCGTCCGCCGCGCGAGCCTGCGCCGCGCGAGCCTGCGCCGCGCGAGCCTGCGCCGCGCGAGCCTGCGCCGTGCCAGCCTGCGCCGTGCCAGCCCGCGCCGCGGGGGCATCCGCTGCCATCGCGTGTCCAATGACGTTCCCGCAGCTGTCGGTCAGGAGCAGTATGTCCGGCGACCCGGTAGCACCACATAGTGCACGCAGCAGGCCCGTGCTCGGCGGTGCAACGCTGGCAAAGAACCGGAAGTACTGCGACCGGGGCGACAGCCTGCATACGAAATCGCGGATCCGGTCAGCGTCCGCCAGTCCGGCGGCTCTAATCAGGCCGCAGCCTGGGGCGGGCCGGAGTGCGCTAGGCGTCAGAGTTCGTTCGATAGACCCAGCTGTCATGGCTCCAGCCTGGCCCATGCTTGCTAAGTCTGTCAAGTAGACCTAGCATTCGGTCATGAACAAGTCGTGGGCCCTGGATTACGACACGTCGAACTGCAACATCGCTGCGGCTCTATCGATCGTGGGGGAGAAGTGGACGTTCCTCGTGCTGCGCGAGGCCTTCAATGGTGTCCGAAGGTTCGACGACATGCAGCGCCGCACTAGCGCGCCGCGTCAGGTCCTGAGCGACCGGCTGGCCAGGCTGGTGGCTGAGGGCATCCTGCGCAAGGTCCCGTACCAGGAGACAGGGCAGCGCCCGCGCAGCGAGTACCGGCTCACGGAGAAGGGCATCGAGCTATTCCCGGTCATCGCGGCGCTACTGGCCTGGGGCGATAAGTATGCCGCGTGGGCTGGCGGTCCCGCTGTCGAGCTGACACACCGCGATTGCGGCGCGCCAGTGCAGCTTGAGCTCGCCTGCTCAGCGGGCCATGTCCTCGGCTCCGCCAGGGACGTCACGCCCGTGCCGGGCCCGGGCGCCCGAAAGATCGCCTGACACGCCGATAGGGTCTGGTACCGGAGGCGTCAGGGCACCTGGTGGTCCCCCCGGTCTTCAAAACCGGTGGACGGCGCTCCGCGTCGTCGGCGGGTTCGATTCCCGTCCGCCTCCG
>CAWKKA010000005.1:0-217270 GCA_963850105.1 uncultured Actinomycetota bacterium | reverse complement strand
ATCCGAAAATCGGTGAGTTAGCGGCAGGCGGCAGCGCCCGGCGGAGCCGGGCTGGTTTGTGCGGCTGCCGTTTCAGGCGGCGGGTTCGAGTGTGACTTTGCAGCCGAGGGCCTCGATCTGACGGACGTGGGCTCGGATGCGGCGCTGGGGGTTGATCCGGGTGTCGTAGAAGTCGGCGCCGAGGTCGGCGTAGCGGGTGCCGGGGTCTGACAGCAGGTGCCAGCTGATGACCAGTATCGAGCGGCCGACAGCGACCATGGCCTTTTGCGGACCGCGGCGGCGGGCGATCCGCCGGTACCGCTCGCCGAGGAAGGTATCGGTCCGGGCGGCTCCGATGGCAGCCTCACCCAGGACGCGGGCAAGGTACCGGTTGCCGTGGCCGGTGGATCCCTTGCCTTTTTTCTTCCCGGCCGATTCCTTCACGCCGGGCGCGAACTTCGCCCACGAGGCCAGGTGCCCGGCGGTGGGGAACCGGCTCATGTCGGTGCCAATCTCGGCGATGATGACCGCGGCGGCGACGCGGCCGACGCCGGGGATCTCATCCAGCCGCGCCGCCGCCTCGGCGAAAGGGGCGATCATCTCCTCGATCCGCTCGTCGAGCTCGCCGATGTCGGCGTCCAGGCCGTCGACCCGGGTGACCATCTTGGCAAGCAGGAACGCGTGATGATCGGTGAAGTGGCCGGTGAACGCCTCTTCCAGCGCGCTGATCTTGGCCCGCATCCGTGTGCGGGCCAGCTGCGCCAGCGCCTGGGGGTCCCGTTCGCCGGCGATCAGCGCGGCCAGCATGGCCCGGCCGGACACCCCGAAGATGTCGCTGGCCACCACCGACAGCTTGATGCCGGCGTCTTCCAGCAGCTTCTCGGCCCGCTGCTTCTCCGCGGTCCGGGCGGTGACCAGGTCGATCCGGTACCGGGTGACATCCCGCAGCCGGCGGATCGGGGGCGGGGGCACGAAACTGGGCCGGATCATCTGCCGCTCGGCGACCTTGCACAGCCACACCGCGTCCAGCCGGTCGGTCTTCGGACGGCCCGGCAGGTGCCTCACGTCCCGGGCGTTGACCAGCCAGGTGTCGAACCCGTGCGCCTCCAGCACCCAGAACACCGGCTTCCAGTAGTCGGAGGTTGCTTCCATCACCACCCGGCTCACGCCTAGCCCGGCCAGCCGGGCCGCTAACGCCAGCAGCGACCGCGTCATCGTCGGCCAGGTCGTCACCTCCTGCAGCCGCCGGCCCGGCCTGGCCTGACCGGGGATCCGCGCGCAGCACGTCACCTCGGCCTTGCCGATATCCAGCGCCGCGACCCGCTCGATAATCTCCTCACGCTCGTCTGTCTCCTGCAGCACCCGCCACCACCTCCCGCACATCCCGGCCAAGGGCGGCTGCCCGCAGGAACCGCACAGGGGACAGCAGAATCTAATCCGCGTGCTCAAGGCAACAAAGAAGGTCCCGAAGCGGCGGCTCCCGGCACCCAGCTAACTGACGGCCTCCAGCGACCATAGGCGCTCGGCGTCGGCGGACAGCCACCCCGATTTTCACCCCGGAACGGGCGTCCCGCCAGGGACATCAGAAGCTAACTGACCGTTAGGGGTCAGCACCAACTCAGCACGCTAACCAGAAAATCAGCTACCTGAGCCGGCACGCGGCAGCGAACCGGAGGCGGTGATCGTCGGTACGTTTACTGCCGGTCGGCTTGTTCAGGCGGCCGGAGCGAGGGTGACAGTGAAGCCGAGTGCTTCCAGCTGGCGGATGTGGTTGCGGGTCTTCTTATCGGTGTCGATCCGGCTGGCGTAGTAGCCGGCGCCCAGGTCGTGGTAACGGGCGGCAGGGTCGGAGAGCAGATGCCAGGTGATTACGAGGATGGTCCGGGCGACCGCGACCAGGGCCCTGAGCTTGCCGCGGCGTTTCACCATGCGCCGGTAGCGCTCGCCCAGGAAGGTGTCGGTCCGGGCGGCCGCTGCGGCGGCCTCGCCGAGGGCGCCCTTGAGATACGGGTTGCCCTTGCCGGTCTTGCCGGCCTGGCTGCGTGGCCCGGACTGGATGGTGCGCGGTGTCAGCTTCGCCCAGGACACCAGATGCCCGGCGGTGGGGAACCTGCGCATATCCAGGCCGATCTCGGCGATGATCACCTGCGCGGTCTGCAGGCTGATCCCGGGAATGTCATCCAGGCGCGAAACGGCGGGCAGCACAGCGGCATCTGGCTCGAGGCCGGCACCCGGGCCGGTGGTTCCGTCAGCATCGACGCCGCGGGCGCCGGGGATCGCCGCGATCAGTTCCGCGATGCGGGCGGTGAGCTTGTCGACCTGAGCGGTGAGGCCGTCGATCTGGTCAAGCAGCATCCGGGCCAGCTCGGCGTGGTGGTCGTCGAAACGGCCAGTGAGCGCCTCGACCAGGGCGGCGTGCTTGGCGCGCATCCGGCCCCGGGCCAGCTCGGCGTGGTGGTCGTCGAAACGGCCAGTGAGCGCCTCGATCATGTCCCGGGCCGAGGCGGTGGTCAGCGTGCTGGCCACCGCTGACATCTTGATAAGCGCGTCTTCCAGCAGCTTCTCCAGCCGCTGCCAGTGCCGGGTGCGGTCGCGGGTCAGGTCCAGGCGCAGCCGGGTGTAGTCCCGCAGCTGCCGGATCTCCGCCGGCGGGACGAAGCTGGGCCGCAGCATGCCCCGCTCGGTCAGCTTCGCCAGCCAGACCGCATCAAGCTTGTCGGTCTTCGGGCGGCCCGGCGCGTTCTTCACGTCCCGGGCGTTGGCCAGCTGCACATCCAGACCCGCCGCTTCCAGCAGGTAGAACCAGACCCGCCAGTAATCAGATGTCGCCTCGAGGGTGACCTTCTCGATCCCCTCGCGCGCCAGATGGCCGGCCAGCTCCAGGACCGCGTTAGTGGTGGCACTCACCTCCCACACGCGGGTCCGCCGCTTCCCGGGCCGCGACTCATGCGGCACTCGCGTGCACACCATCCCCGACGCCTTCGCCACATCAACGGCAGTAACCCGAGCCAGGACCTGCTCGTATTCCTCGTCCTCGATCTCCTGCGGTTCCCTCATCACCGCGACCATCTCCTCGCACCAGGCAGGAATCACCGAGGGATGCCCGGGGGCCTCGGTCGGGAAGCCGAGAATCTAACCAGCGTGCTCGAAGCAACAATGCGCGACCCATCAAGGTCAAGGCCCCGGCGCCAGACTATCGGGCGGGCTCAAGTCCCAAGGTGCCAACGGCGTCGGCGGGCAGCCCACCCCGATTTTCACGCCAGCGCGGCGTCCCCCGCAGGGATATCAGCGACTATCGGGAACTGACGGGAACCAACCAGGAATAACGGGCAAACGGCCAACCGCCAGAAACCCGAGTTCACGGGCCCTTTCAAGATCCGCACCAGCGCCATGACCTGCGGTTATTACCGCACGTCAAGCCCGGTGACGGCCCTACCGATGATCATGCGCTGAATCTCGCTCGTTCCCTCAAAAATCGTGAAGATCTTGGCGTCCCGGTGCCACCGCTCGACCGGGTACTCGCGGGTGTAGCCGTTCCCGCCAAGGATCTGGATGGCCTGCTCCGTCACCCTTACCGCGGTCTCCGCGGCGACCAGCTTGGAGATCGATCCTTCGGCATGGTCAAACGGCAGGCCGTTGCGCGCCATCCAGGCCGCCCGCCATGTCAGTAGGCGCGCCGCGTCGACCGACGCCTGCATGTCGGCCAGCATGAACGCGACGCCCTGGTTCTGGCCGATTGGCCGCCCGAACTGCACGCGCTGCGTCGAGTACTCGGCGGCAAACTCCAGCGCGGCCCTGCCGACGCCGACCGCCATCGCCGCCACGGTCGGCCGGGAGCGCTCGAAGGTCTTCATTGCTGCCTGCTCGCCGCTGGTGCCGCCCGCGGCGATTCTGGCCAGCCGCGCGTCCAGGCGTTCCTTCCCGCCGACGAGGCACCGGCCGGGGACACGCACATTGTCGAGGACTACCTCGGCCGTGTGGGATGCGCGGATGCCGTGCTTGCGGAACTTCTGGCCTTGCGAAAGGCCCGGCGTGCCGGGCGGCACGATGAACGTGGCCTGACCACGACTCCCAAGCTCCGGGACGACCGACGCGACTACCACGTGGACGTCGGCAATCCCGCCATTAGTGGCCCAGGTCTTAGTGCCGTTGATGACCCACTCGTCCGTGGCTTCGTCGTACCTTGCCCTGGTGCGAATGGCGCCGACATCGCTTCCGGCGTCGGGCTCCGAGGAGCAGAACGCGCCGAGCTTGACGTCACCAGGGCTGCCGAACATCTGCGGCAGCCACTCGCCAATCTGCTCGTTCGTGCCGTTGCTCGCCACCGCAATCGCGGCCAGGCCGGAGCCGACCAGGGACAGGCCTATCCCCGCGTCCCCCCAGAACAGTTCCTCGAACGCGACGACGGTGCCGAGGCCGCTCGGGTCAAACCACTGGGTGCTGAAGAAGTCGAGAGAGTAGAGCCCGATCTTGGCTGCCTCCTCGATGATCGGCCACGGTGTCTCCTCCCGCTCGTCCCACTCGGCGGCGGCCGGCCGGATCACGTCTCGCGCGAACGCGTGCACCCAGTCCCTGGTCTGCCGGACGTCCTCGGAAAGCGTGAGGGAGAATCCGCTCGCGTTATCGCTGGGACCGCTCATCTCGCTCCTCGCAGCAGTCTAAGTTACTCTTTGGTAATCAACTGTATGACGCCAGCCGGCGCCGCGCTACAAGGGCGATACAAGATGGGAACGAGGCTAGCTTTCGCCGAGCGAGCCCGATCGGACGCGGAGCACTTGCTGATGCCGGTACGTCAGTCCGAGTTCGGCATACGCGGCGATGGTGGCTTCGTTCGAATACCGCACCATCATCGCGACGCGACCGTTGACCGCCATCAGCGAGCTCAGGACGAACGCCGTTACATCCCGCCCCTGGCCGGTCCGCCTGGCCTCCGGGACGACTGCCAGACCGGCCACGAAGCCGAGACCGGGCGCGCTCCAGGCGTCGGCCGCGATGCTGGTCAGCGACCCCGCGCGGTCCATGATGCCGGCCCACCTGCTGACTCCAGGTACTCCAGGGCGCGCGAATGACTTGGGATAGGCGACCCTCAGCACCTGGTCGGCGGCATTCCATTCCTGCCGGGACAGCCACCGGGCCTCGTGCACGGGGCGGCACAGAGGCCGTCGGATGCAATCCAGCCAGCCAAAGAAGCCGCGCGGCTCCAGCCAGGGGATGCGCGCCAGCAGTGCGGTCATCAGCGGCGGATCGCCGATCACGGCGTACGAAGGGCCGAGCGAGTCAAGAACAGCGCGTACCAGGCTGGCCGCAGGCCCGGCGGGACCGCGCACGATGAGCCGATCGCGCCCGGAGAGGGATGGGCACGCGACGACGACCGCGCCATCGCTTGCCCAGGCGCAGCCGCCTGCTAACAGGCCCTGCGCCGCCCACATGCACTGCGGGTCGGCACCCGACGCTTCAGCTACCTCGCCTCGCGAGTGAAGCTGCTGCATGTGGCGGACCGTCACGCGCCTTAGAGTAGCGGCGCAAGTCCGGCGTGTCAGGGATTGTCGGCGTTCGCACATGCGGGCTTGTCGAAGCTCCTGGCACCAGTCCGGGTAGCGTGTGGCGGTCGGACAGCACCGCCGAGAGGGAGAAGCAGACTCGCATGGACCTCGCCAGCTACCAGCACCTGAAGTTTGACCGGCACCCGAACGGCGTACTGCTCATCACCTTGAACCGGCCCGAAGTACTCAATGCCGCGCACGAGGCCATGCACTCCGAACTAGCCCGGGTATGGGCGGACATCAGCGCGGACGACGATACCCGGGTTGCCGTCGTGACAGGTGCCGGCCGGGCCTTCTCAGCGGGCGGCGACCTCGGTATGGTCGAGCGCCAGATCGGCAACTACGGCCTGGTCACCAGCATGCTCAAGGAAATGAGCGATCTGGTCTACAACATGGCCAACTGCGAGAAGCCCATCGTCTCGGCCGTCAACGGCGTTGCTGTCGGAGCCGGGCTCGTGGTGGCCTTGCTCGCCGACATCAGCATCTGCGCCAACGACGCGCGATTGGGCGACGGCCACGTCCGGCTCGGCGTCGCCGCGGGTGACCACGCGGCCATCATCTGGCCGCTGTTGTGCGGGCTCGCCAGGGCTAAGTACTACCTGCTCACTGGCGAGATGGTCACGGGCGAGGAGGCCGAGCGGATCGGCCTTGTCTCCAGGGCGCTACCGCGCGAAGAGGTGCTCCCGGAGGCGATGAACGTCGCCAGCCGGCTTGCCACCGGGCCGCAACTGGCGATCCGGCTGACCAAGCGAGCGCTCAACGGCTGGATCCGCAACGCCGGGCCGATCTTCGACCAGTCGGCCGCCTACGAGATGCTCACCTTCCTCGGCGACGACATCAAGGAAGGCCTGGCGTCGCTGCGCGAGAAGCGGGCGCCGCAGTTCGGATAAGGCAGTTCGGCTAGTCGGCCGCGTGCCGGTCAAGGAACTCGAACACGTCGGCCTCGTCGACACCGGGGAAGCTGCCTGACGGGAGGGCAAGCAGGATGTGCGAATGCGCGCGGGCTGACGGCCACGCCATGCCGTTCCACCGCGCGGCGAGCGCGACAGGCGGGCGCTGGCAGCACTCGCCGTCTGGGCACCGCGACGTCGTCCGGAGCGTCGTGTCCCGGCCCCGGAACCAGCGGCTGTGGTCGTATGGGGCGCCGAGAGTGATAGCAAACCCCCGTTCCCGTCCCGAATCGATGAACGCCGTGCACCAGTACGTCCCCGACGGCGTGTCGGAGTACTGAAAGTACGGGCTGAACCTGTCCGGCGCGTGGAACACCCGCCGCCCCGACCACTGCCGGCACATCCGCTGGCCCTCGATTGCTCCTGCCGAGTCCGCGGGGAACACCACGCCGTCGTTCTCGTAGGCCTTGTAGATGATGCCGCTCTCGTCGTTCTTGACGAAGTGGCACGGAATGTCGAGGTGGTGCGTGGCCAGGTTGGTGAACCGGTGCGCCGCCATTTCGTACGACACCGAGAACACGTCCCGTAGGTCCTCAACCGACAGGTCCCGCGCATCCTTCGCTTCTTTGAGGAACCGGGCCGCTGCCTGCTCGGGCACGAGCACCGCCGCGGCGAAGTAGTTCGCCTCGACCCGCTGGCGTAGGAATTCGCCGAAGTCAGCGGGCACGGAGTGGCCGAGCACGAAGTGGCCGAGCGTCTGGAGGAGCACGGCGCGCGGCGTGTGCATGCCGAGGGTCTCCTGCCGCAAGTAGATGCGCCGGTTACGCAAGTCGGTCACGGACCGCGCCGAGCGCGGCAGGTCCTGCACGTAGCGCACCGCGAAACCGTGATGGCTGACGACCGACAGCAGCATGCCCTGGGACACGGCGCCGCCGGAGTACCCGACGGGCGCGAGCGCGTTCGCGGCCGCCTCCTCGATCTCAGCGAAATAGTTGCCGCGCTCGGCCATCATCAGGCGCAAGTCCGCGTTGGCCGCTCGTGCCTCCTCGGGCGTCGCCGTCGGCTTGACCCGCTGACGGCGCAGCTCAGCGTGCAGGGCCAGCACGTGCTCGAGGACATCGTTAGGTACCTTGGCGCCGATGCGCAGCGGCGGCAGGTCCAGGTCGGCCAGGACCGGATCCCGCTGCGCCTCGGCCAGCGCGACTTCCAGCTGTGCCCGCCGGCTTGGCGGCTGCTTGCGCATGAGTTCGTCGGCCGGCACCGACAGCGCCGAGGCGAGCGCGTCGATCAGCGACAGCTTTGGCTCCCGGCGCCCGTTTTCCAGCAGGGACAGCGCCGACGGCGCCCGGCCGACGCGTTCGCCAAGCTCGGCCAGCGTAAGGCCGCGTGCCCGCCGGATGTGGCGCAATCGCTGGCCGAACATGCCGAGGTCCAAGCCAGATCCTGGCAAGGATCTCAATTCTTCATTGGTGAAAGTCTTCACTTCTTCACTATAACCAAAGACTATGACAAATTCCGGCCGTTGGTCTCTAGCGTGGGCCGGCTAGCCCAAGCAGTGTGGCTTACATCACCCGGGGACGACTGACCAGGAGGACATACAGTGAGCGACCGTCGCCTCGAGGGCACTCTGAACGGCAAAGGCCAGACGCACACCAACGGCCACCGCCCGGTGGCTAGCAAGATCGAAAGCCAGACGGCGGCGTTGCACCGCGAGTGGGCGACAGATCCGCGCTGGTCCGGCATCGAGCGCACGTACAGCGCTACTGACGTCGTCAAACTGCGGGGCTCAGTACAGGAGGAGCACACGCTGGCGCGGCTTGGCGCCAAGCGCCTCTGGGCGCTGCTCCAGGAAGACGGCTACGTCAGCACGCTCGGGGCGCTGACCGGGAACCAGGCCGTCCAGCAGGTCAAGGCGGGCCTCCGCGCCATCTACCTGTCCGGCTGGCAGGTCGCGGCCGACGCTAACCTGGCCGGCCAGACCTACCCTGACCAGAGCCTGTATCCGGCCAACTCTGTCCCGGCTGTCGTCCGCCGCATCAACAACGCGCTCATGCGTGCCGATCAGATCACCTGGGCTGAGTCGCAGAACGAGAGCTCGCCGTACTGGCTCGCGCCGATCGTGGCCGACGCCGAGGCCGGCTTCGGGGGTGTGCTGAACGCTTTCGAGCTAATGAAGGCGATGATCGCGGCCGGTGCCGCCGGGGTGCACTGGGAGGACCAGCTTGCGTCCGAGAAGAAGTGCGGCCACCTCGGCGGCAAGGTCCTGATCCCGACGGGTCAGCATATTAAGACGCTGAACGCGGCGCGCCTCGCCGCCGACATCGCCGGTGTGCCCAGCCTGATCGTGGCCCGCACCGACGCACAGGCGGCGACGCTGATCACCACTGACGTTGACGAGCGAGACCAGCGGTTCGTCACCGGCGAACGGACCGCCGAGGGCTTCTACCGCGTTCGCAACGGCCTTGAGTCGTGCATCGCCCGCGGGCTGGCGTACGCGCCGTACGCCGAGCTGCTCTGGATGGAGACCTCGACGCCGGACCTTGCGATCGCCCGTCAGTTCGCGGAGGCTGTCAAGGACATCTACCCGGACCAGTTGCTCGCCTACAACTGCTCGCCGTCGTTCAACTGGCGTGCGCACCTGGACTCCGACACCATCGCCAAGTTCCAGCGCGAACTCGGCGCAATGGGATACAAGTTCCAGTTCATCACGCTGGCCGGCTTCCACGCGCTGAACGAGTCCATGTTCACGCTGGCCCACGACTATGCCGAGCGCGGGATGTCGGCTTACGTCGAGCTGCAGGATGCAGAGTTCGCTGCCGAGGCAAATGGCTACAGCGCGACACGCCACCAGCGCGAGGTCGGCACCGGCTACTTTGACCAGGTCACGTCCGCCATCAGCCCGGACGCGTCGACCACGGCGCTGGCCGGCTCTACCGAGAGCGAGCAGTTCGCCGCCGCCCACTAGGCGGGTCCAAGGCCCAATCGTGGCAGTCCTCCGCCCGCCGGAGGTCTGCCACGTTTTGCGTTTGCGCGGCATGCCCGCGCGCTACTAGATCGCGGTCGCGCTGACGAAGCCATTGGGCGTCAGGGTGGAAGTGACGCCCTTCATAGGGCAGCACTTGCACTCTCACGCCCAATGAGAAAATTTCGCCGCCAGTGTTGGTTGCATCCAGTCACCTTGTGCTTACTCCTAGTAATCTGCTCGCGCACGCCAGTCGCGCCACCTCCGAAAGGATCGTCATGCCACCACCTGAGCACGCCGCGACGCCTGCTACTCAGTCGCCGCGTGACACTCCGCCTGCGCCGTCGCGCCGGTCCATGCTGCGCGGTGCCGCGAGCGCGGGCGCCGCGGGCCTGGCCCTGACCGCCCTCGCCGCCAGCCCTGCCCTCGCCGCGAGTCAGCACCGCCGCCCTGCGGCACCGGAGGCAGACCACGTGCCCGACCACATCGCGGACGGCGAAGCTGTCGTCGTGCACGTGCGCAACGTCCGCAGCGGCGAGATGGATGTCTACCGCGGCACCAGTTACGTGCGCTTGCACGACCGCGCGCTGGCCGCCCGGCTAGCCAGGGCCAGTCAGTAGCGAGAGGAGAACACCCGATGTCATCGCATCGCGAGGCCCCCGAGATCTCCAAGGATCCGGTAGCCGACAGCACCGACGTGTACGCGTTCGTGAGCCCGGACAAGCCGAGGACCGTCACGCTGATTGCCAATTACGTCCCGCTGCAGAACCCGGCTGGCGGCCCGAACTTTTACGAGTTCGGCGACGATGTGCTGTACGAGATCCACATCGACACCGACGGGAACGCCGAGCCCGACATCACGTACCAGTTCCGGTTCAGGACTCAGGTTGGCAACCCGGACACGTTCCTGTACAACACTGCGCCGATAACGTCGCTGTCCAGCCCGGCCTGGAATCGCAAGCAGTTCTACTCGGTCACGCGCGTGGACCGCTGGGGAGTCCACCACCTAGGTTCAGGCCTGGCCAGCCCGCCGTGCAACATCGGCCCGCTGTCGACACCGAATTACGCCAGCGCGCTCGCCCAGCCGGCCGTCCACAAACTGTCCGACGGCAGCACTGTTTTCGCGGGCCAGCGGGCGGAGGGTTTCTACGTCGACCTCGGCTCGATCTTCGACCTGGCTAACCTGAGGCCGATCCAGGAACTCAACATCTTCGCCAAGGCCCTTGGACTGATGTCGGCCGCCGGGGTGAACTCGACGAAGTTCCTCAACGTCCACTCGATCGCGCTCCAGGTGGATATCTCGAAGATCACCGCGCACAAGCGGCCGGTTATCGGCGTCTGGACGACGGCGAGCCGCCGCCGGGTCGGCATCCGGGACGGCCACGGTGGCGACTGGACCTGGAGCGGCCCGGACACGCAGGTATCACGGCTGGGAAACCCGCTGATCAACGAAGTGGTCATCCCAATGGGCAAGAAGGACTACTGGAACGCCCAGCATCCGGCACACGACAAGCAGTTCGCTCAGTTCTACGCGCACCCCGAGCTGGCCGGTCTGATCGCCGCCATATACGCGCCCAACTTCCCGAACCTGCAGGCCGCAGTCACCGCCGGCACAGTCCGTGCCGACCTGGAGGCGATCCTGCTGACCGGCATTCCGGCCGGGATCGTACCGGGCTTTACCAACTTCACCGGCTCCGTCCAGGCCGACTTGCTCCGCCTCAACACCTCGATTCCGCCCGCCACCAAGAAGACGCTGAGCCCCCTCGGCGTCATCGGCGGCGACCTGGCGGGATTCCCCAACGGCCGCCGGGTCTTCGACGACGTCGTCACGATCGAGCTGCGCGCGATCGCCGGGGCCACCCTGCCCCTGGTCGACCCGGCGTTCACGCCCGACGCGGCGATAGGCGACATCAGCGACGGGCTGACCGACACTTCGCCGGGCGGTCCCTACCTCACCCAGTTCCCCTATCTCGGCGTGCCCTACGACGGCTACGACCATCCGTCCGCATGACGAGCGGTCACGGCGAACCCCTCGCCGGATCGTCCGGTCCTGGCACTGTCGTGCTAGAACTGGGCCCCGGCGCGGGCGCGCTGGTACTGGATACGCCGGCGGAGCTGAACGGCGCCGAGATCGACATCAGCCGGGTCGGTGACTGCTACCGGACGCATTCCATGGTCCGGCCCCGGCACGTTGCGGGCGGGACGCGCTACGCGGCCGTCTACCCGGGCCTGCCGCCAGGTGCCTACACGATCTGGCACGAGGACGGCACGGCAGCCACCACCGTCACCGTGACGGGCGGCAGCGCGATCACTGCGCGCTGGCCAGGGAGCTGACCGCGGCCGCCGGCTAAATGTCGCCGTGCGCCGTCGCCGCGGACCCTGTGCCGGCCGACCCAGTGCCAGCCGACCCAGTGCCAGCCGACCCAGTGCCAGCCGACCCTGTGCCAGCCGACGCTGCCCCAGCCGACGCTGCTCCAGCGGGCGCGACGCCGGCCTCGATCGGCTGATCCACGTGAACCTTCGATGGCCACCAGTTCCACTTGCCGAGCAGGACCACAGTCGAGGGGATCAGCAGCGTACGGACCAGGAAGGTGTCCATCAGGATGCCGAGCGCCAGGCCCAGTCCGATGTCCCGGACCTGGCTCGCGCCCGATCCGCTGCCGGCCGCGACGGTCAGCACGATGAACGATCCGGCTAGCACTAGCCCGGCCGACGTGATGGTTGTCCCGGTTGCGTCGACCGCCTTGGCCACCGCCTGCTGGAGGGGCAGCTTGTGCGCCTCTTCGCGGATCCTGGTCATCATGAGGATGTTGTAGTCCTCGCCGAGCGCCAGCAAGAAGATGAACATCAGGAACGGCATGAAGAACACCAGGCCGCCACTGCCGCCGATCTTGATGAAGATGATCACGGACAGGCCAAGCGCTGCCAGGTACGAGATGCCGACCGAGGCGATCAGGTAGAGCGGCGCGATGAGGCTGCGCAGCACCAGCGCCAGCAGGATGCCAATGGCCAGAATCGCGATCGGGATGATGCGCTTCAGGTCGCTGGTCGAGATCGCGCTGATGTCATGTAGCGCCGGGGCCTCGCCAGCGACCCCGGAGGCGGTCGCGCCGACCGATTTCTGAATACTCCTGGTCGCTGCCCGGACCGCCGGCACGGCGTTCAGGCCCGCCGTACTGCCGGGATCCACACCGTTCCTAAGGCCCGTCGAGAACTGTACGGTCCGGCCGTCCGAGCTCACGAAGTTCCCTGTCACCCGGTACAGCTGATAGGCCTGCGCCGGGATCCTGCCGCCCAGCAAGTCCGCCGCCGTCGGCGTCGCCGGCAGATTCTGCGGCGGCCCGAGCGCGCCGTACAAGCCCTGGAACTGCGAAGGCGTCAGCGTGATCCCGCCGACCGGATTCAGCGCCCCGGAGACCTGGTCGAACTGGCCGCTCGCCCGGAGTTCGCCCGTCGCCTTCGCCAGCGGCGCGGCATTGGTCCAGACCGGCTGCGGGAACTTGAAGATGATCGTCGTGGGGTTCGCCGATGACTGCGGGAAGTGCTTGGTCAGCAATGTCGCCCCGGCTGCCGAGTCACTGCCGGCCGGGGGCGTCGTCGTGCCGCCAAAGCCCGCGGCGGTGTAGCCCAAGACCGCGAACGCCAGGCCGCCGAAGACCACGATGCCGCCCAGTAGCGTCGGGACCGGATGCTGAACGATCCTGCTGGCGATCCGGCCCCAGGTGCCAGGCTTGCCGCTGCCCTGGATGCTCACCGGGATCAGCTTCGGCTTGCCGAAGATGGCCTGGAACGCCGAGCGCTTGACAGCAAGCAGCGATAGCCGGATCGACAGGAGCGCGGGTAGCAGGCTAAGCCCGGAGGCGAGGATGACGACCACGGCAATGGCGAACGGCCACGCGAGGTCGGAGTAGAAGGAGAAGCTCGCCAGGAGCAGCGTCAGGACGGCCGCGATGACAGTCGCCGCCGAGGCGCTGATCGACTCGCCAACCCTGGTGACAGCCCGCACGATCGCGGCACGGGCTGGCGGCCGCGGATGGGCAAGGTCGGCGAGGATACTGCTCCCCGTTCCCATCTTCCCTGGGTAGAGCTCTCCCCCCGTCTCGTGGCCAGAGACGCGCAGCTCCTCGCGGACGCGGAAGACAAGGAACAGCCCGTAGTCGGTGCCTGCGCCGATGACCAGCACGATGAGCAGCAGCTGCGCGATCGGCGAGACCTGAAGTCCGTGCTTGGCCGCCTCCGCGACCAGCGGGCCGGCGATCGAGACCGACAACAGCGCGGGCAGGACTGTCGTGATCGAGAGCGAGAAGGACCGGAAGATCAGCACGAGCAGCACGATGACGAACAGCGCCGATAGCGCCTGCACCTTGTTGCCCGTGTTGCCCGACGCTTTTTGCTGGTCGACCTGGATGGCGAGGTCGCCGGCTACGTGGGCGCGCAAGTTCGCCGGCAGGCCTGCCTTGGTGATCTGCGCGCGCATGCCATTGACCAGGTTCGTCGCGTACTGCGGGTTGCCGCTGCCGCCCAGCCCGGCCAGCGCGATCAGTTGCTCGGCCTGGCCGTCCGTGGACCGGCCTGCGTTGATCACCTTTTCAATACCGGGGACGGTCGCGAGCCTCGTCTGGAGGCGGCCCAGCGCCGCGATATCAGCGGGGGTCAGCGATCCCCCGGTAGTCGCTGCAACGACCGGGATCGGCTGCCTATTCGAGGTGCCGAACGGTTTCGCGAGGTCAGCCGCCTGGGAGCTCGGCGCGTTGGCCGGCAGGAACTTCTGGTTGTTGCCCTGAGTAACGCTGGACAGCGATGGCAGCTGAGTAGCCGCGGCGATCGCGCCGACGATCCAGATCAGCAGTATTAGCCAGCGAAAGCGAACACTAAATCGGCCGATCGCCCCGTAGATCGCATCAACGTGCATGACCACGAATCCTACGGGACGTCGTTGGTGCGCCGGTCCGCCGGTGCAGGTCCCCGGCCTATCCGGCCGCCGCGGCCCCGTCTGACGCCGGCTGGGCGTCTGGCTGGAGATCATCGGCGAGCGCGTCGACTGCGCCGGTGAGCTGTCGCAAGGCCGGCAGTGATGACATCAGGCTCCGCCTGCTTGCCGTCGGCAACGCCGTCAGCGCGGCCGCCAGGATGCGTGAGTTGACGTCCTGCCAGTCAGATACGACGGCATGACCTGCCGGCGTCAACTCGAGCACGGCGGTTCGGCGGTCGGCAAGGCCGCCGGTCCGCACCACCAGGCCGACCCTGCCCAGCCCGTTGACTAGCGTTGCGACCGAGCTCGGTGCGAGCCGCAGCAGCCGGGCTACCTGACCAGGCCGGGCAGCCGGGTTTTCGGCCAGGCAGGACAGGAACTCCAGCTGGGCCACCGACAACCCACCGGGTAGCGCGCCACCGGGTCCGAAAGCGCGCCCAGCCCGGCGCATGGCGCGGCGCAGCCGCGACACCGCATCGGCGAGCGCTAGCCCGGCCGGATCCGGTTCGACGGCCGTACCCCGGGCCGCCGGGGTCGCGGGAGCGCCTGATGCGGGCGGGGGTGCCATGAGCCTCAGCATAGCCAGGGAGACGCTAGCGACTCCCGTGCCGAAGTGCCGGGCCTGCCGGGTCACGGCGGCGCTGATTATCCGCTGTTCGCGCGCCATCCGGCCGTATCGTGAATACCCTGCCGTTAGCGCTGGTCACCACGCTGGGAAGATGACCGGCACAGCGGGTCTAGCCCGGATACTCAGGGACATGCCGGGCGCGGTGCTGGCCTGTCGGCGCTAATGCCGACAGACTCGTTGAGGGCAGGTCCGGGTTCCGCCTCCGCGCGGCCGGGGCCGCCGCAGGAAGGACACCGATGCAGGAGCTGCGCCTCGTCGCAGTCAGCGAGGATGGCAGTTACGCCATCCTAGCGGTGCCGGGTCGCAGCGGTCGGTTCCTGTTGCCCATAGATGAGCGGCTGAGGACGGTGGCCAAGGGTCAGTTCTCCCGGCTCGCGCAGTACGAGATCGAAGTGGAGAATCCGTTGCGACCCAAGGAGATCCAGGACCGTATCCGGGCTGGCGAGACGGCCGACGAGATCGCCGACGCCGCCGGCATCCCGCCGGACCGGGTCCGCCGATTTGAGGGTCCCGTGCTGGCCGAACGGCAGTACCGCGCCCAGGAAGCGCAGCGGGCAACCATTCGGGGGCGCGGGGACTCCGGGCCAGGCCCGAGGCTTGGCGATATCGTCGCCGAGCGGCTCAGCGGTGTCGGAGCGCATGCGGACAGCGCTGAGTGGGACTCGCGCAAGCGGCCTGACGGCAACTGGCAGGTGCAGCTGCAGTTCAGCATCGGCGGTCGTGCCAGTACTGCCGAGTGGATCTACGATCCGCGCCGACGGCACGTCATCCCGGACGACGACCAGGCCGTACGGCTGTGCCTGCCGCCGGAAGAGTGGGCCGCAGTCACATTCGCAGAGCAGAGCCGGGTGACAGCGACGGTGACGCCCATCGGTTCGCGGCAGCACAGCCCGTACGCCGACCAGGCACGCGAGTATGAGCGCAGGGGGGCGGCGGTGCCGCCGCGGCCAAGGGAGGCCGACTTCGCGGTCGCCGCTGACAGCGAATCCGACCGACCGCTGCCGCCCGGATCGGCTGTTGCGAGCACTGGTCACGCTGACAACGGCGCTGAGGTTCCCGCGGACACGCCAGCGGCCGGAGTGGGCGCGGCCGCGGCGGAGGGCGACGGCAGGACGGTGCCCGCGAAGAGAGCAGCAAGCGGCAGGTCTAGGCGGGCGTCGGTGCCGTCGTGGGACGAGATCATGTTCGGCACGTCGCGCCAGCCAGACTGAGTACGGGGTCCAGCAAAGACGGTTTAGGCCCAGCCGGTCAGGCGCCACACGTGAGCGACCCGGACCCGGTCACAGTTAGTCACGGCATAGGATGCAGCCGCCGCATGCGGCAATGCCGGACGATTGACGAGACAAGGTGAGGCAGCGTGCGCGGGGGTGGAGATAGCCGCAGCCGCCACAGCCGACGCACTAGCGCGGCGGCCGGGTGGTTGGCCAGCGCGCTGGCCAGCAGCCTTCTGCTCGGCGGCTGCGGACTGCTCGGCAAGCCGAAGGCGCTGGTCGCCGATGCCCCGCTGACGATGTCGATTAACAGTCCGGTCTTCACCAACAAGGTGATCCCGGCTCGGTTCACTTGTTACGGCGCGCACTTGAGCCCGCCGATCTTCTGGTCGGCGCCACCACCGGGTACCAAGTCGCTGGCCCTCGTGGTCGACGACTCGGCCACCCCGATCTCGCCCAGGGTCTACTGGTTCGTCTTCGACATCAGCCCAGCAACCACCGACCTTCAGGTGGGCTCGCTTCCCCCGCACGCCAGGGTGGCAGACAACAGCTCTGGCAAGGCCAATTACGACGCGCCGTGCCCGCGTGGCAGTGCGCATAGCTACCGATTCACTGTGTATGCCCTCAACACCTCCTTCGGGACCACACTCCCAGCGAACCCCCGCCTGCTGCAGGCGCTCACGACCATCGCGCCGTACGTCACTGCGCGCGGCACCTTCACGGCCAGGGCGCTCCCCGGTCCCGCCTCCGGATAACCGCCTCGGAGGGACGCCGCGCACGGCCACTGTCCGTAGTTTCTTGCGTACGAGCAGCCGAGACACTTGGTAAAACTTCCCGAATTGCGTGACAAGGCGTATAGCGTCCGACACAATCGCTGTTCAGGCGGATCAGCCCGCAGCAATCTAGGGTGCTCGCACTTCGGGGGAGGCTCGCGCATATGGCCGCGCGAGTCTTGCTAGCGCCACCCCGAGGCCATATCAGTGGGATGGTGTGATGATCACTACGATCTTGATTGTCCTTGTGGCCGTGGTCGTGTTGATCGTGATAATTGCTGTCCTTGCCTTGCACTTCCTGCGGGCCGACGACTCCGACACGTTCGACGACATGACAGAGGAGCCGCGCGGCGCCGGGCGTTCGCAGTCCGATGCGCCACGCGAGCAGGTATCGGCGACATCCGAGCGCCGCAAGTCACGCCATCCCGATCCGGTCCGTGAGCAACCGGCTCGCGATGCGTGGGCCGCCGACCGTCCGCTCCGCCCCGCTGATGACCGCCTGGCTTACCGCGATCGCGAGACCGGGTCACGATCTGGCACACCTGACCGCAGAAGCGGCCAGCCCACCGGGCCGCGTCCTGTTGCCGCCAGCGCCCGCTCTGCCAAGTCAGCCAAGGCCGCTGGCCCGGATGCGAAAACGAGCAGCTGGGATTCGCTCTCTGACGTGGACTACTGGGCCGAGCTCGCCGCCGACAAGCCCCAGGTCAGTCCCGGCCCGTCAGGTCCGGCACCAGCGCGTCCGAATGGCAAGGCGCGCCGCGGCGAGGCCAAGTCAGCATCCCGGACCGCCTCCCCCGGCCGGTCTGCGCAGCGCGGCGACTCTGGGTCCTTGCCAGCTGGGCCGATGCCTGCGGGCCTTGAGCCCGTTGGCTCGCTGCCAGTGCGGCCACGGTCGCAATCCGCTCGCGCTGCGGGCGGCACGTCCGCCGGGCGTGCCGCGGACGTCGGCCAGACGGAGCAGATTGATGCACGAGCGGCCAGGGCAGCCGGCTACGGCAACGAGCCGGCCACGCAAAGCCTGGCTGCGCTAGCACGCTTGTCCGGCCCGCAGCCTGCGACGCCACCGCGATCGGCTGCCGGTCCACGCCCTGGCAGTAGCCCGCGGACCGCACCAAGCCCGCGACCGGCCGACAGCCAGCGGCCCGGTCCGCGGCCAGCGGCAGCACCGCCCTCGAACGCTCCGGCCGCGCAGCCTTCGCGGCCAATTGGATACTCCAGGACGCCCGTGCCCTTGGACGACGATCCGCTGACGAGTCCCTCGTTCCCGGCCATTAATACATCGGACAGCCGTTCCTACCGCGCGCGGCGTGCCAGCGGTGCCCACACGGGCCCGCAAATGCCCCCACAGACCGGGCCGCAGCCGGTCGGCGGACGGGCGAGCGGCGGATTCGCCCAGCCCACCTCGCAGTACCCGGGATCGTCTGCACCACAGTCGCCTGCGCCCTTGGCGCCTGCACCACTGGCACCTGCACCACAGTCGTCGCCCGTCGCGAATCCGTACGGCAGCTATGTCAGCGCGCCGCAGCCGGTCTACCAGGACGTGGCCGCCGCGTACCAGGATGTTCCGTCATACGGCGGTGGCTACGGCCAGGAGGCCGACGGCGGCTGGCACGGCAGCGCCGCCAGCGGCTATCTGCCGGCGTCCGGTTACAGTTCCGGCGATTACCTGGCCAACGGTCATTCCGGCAACGGCCGCAACGGCAACGGGTACACCGGCGGCGACCAGCAGGATGCCGTTCTGGGCGGCAATGGTTACGGGCCGGTTGACTACCAGAGCCTCCCCTATCCGGGCGTCGACTATCAGCCTGCGCCGCCTGGGCCAGGCGGCTACGTACCGCAGAACCAACATCCCGTGCAATATGACGAGCGCGGCTACGGTGCTCCTGACCTGGCCTACGGCCAGGACGGCTACCAGGGCTACCCCGGTTACAGGGCTGGCGGTCGCTGACGACGGTCCGTCCGAGCGGTCGATGTTGGCGGTCGATGTTGGCGGTCGCCGTGAGCGATCGATGTGAGCGATCGATGTAACTGTCGGGATTGACAAGACCCTGCCGTCGGTGCCCACAATGTGCGGACCCCCAAAGCAGGTGACATGCAACCCGGTGCCAGAGATCATGCGCGCAGCTATCACCTGCACAAGCTCGCCACAGCCCTCGATACCGAGGGTTTCCACGCGACGGTCAAGACCTCCTACCCTGCGGCCCTGCACGTGTTCATGCCGGGTGCCTCGATGCTGACCGAGAGCATTGACTGCGTGCCGGGCACCGACGACGACGGCCGCCTGCACTGGTACTACCGCTGGTCCTGGGGCGAGCTCCTGCACGACGCCAGTGACCCGCCTGCCGCTGCGGCCAAGATCGCCGAAGTGCTCTCGGCTCGCTGACGACCACAGCGGAGCGCCGGCTCGCTGCGTGATCTTGCCCACTCTCGCGGTAATCTGTCCAGCACAGCGAGCGCCCCTGGCGCCGACCTGCTGGCCGGCGACCAGGGACGCCTGTTGTTGCAGACAACTCGTGTTGCAGGCAACTCGGAGGGGTAACAGTCGCGCAAGCGACGGCCGGCAGGTCCGGCGGGCAGCGGAGCGGAGGGATCGTCAAGTGCAGGTTGCTCAGGCAGGCAGGCTCAGCAACGTCAGGTACGACATACGCGGGCCGGTCCTGCGGCGAGCTCGCCAGCTTGAGGCTGCAGGGCACGAGATCATCAAGCTGAACCTCGGCAACCCGGCTCCGTTCGGACTCGACGCGCCAGACGACGTCCTCAGCGACGTCGTCAAGCACATCGGCGACTCACAGGGCTACAGCGACGCCCGCGGGATACAGCCGGCCCGGCAGGCCGTGGCCCAGTTCTTTGACCGGCGCGGAGTCAGCGGGATCAGCCCGGACGACGTGTTCCTGGGCAACGGGGTATCCGAGCTGATCGTCATGGCGCTCCAAGCGCTGCTCGACACCGGCGACGAGGTGCTCGTGCCGAGCCCGGACTATCCTCTGTGGACCGGAGCGATCAACCTCTGCGGTGGCCGGGCCGTTCACTACCGGTGCGACGAGCAGGACGGCTGGGAGCCTGACGTGGAGCACGTGGCCAGCCGCATCACCGCGCGGACCAAGGCGCTGGTGATCATCAACCCGAACAACCCGACCGGCGCGGTCTACTCTCGGCGGACACTGCTCGGGCTGCTCGCCCTCGCCCGCATGCACGGCCTGCTGGTGCTGACTGACGAAATCTACGATCAGATCCTCTACGACGGCGCGGTGCACTGCTCGGCCGCTGCCCTCGCGCCCGACCTGGTTGTGCTGACGCTCGGCGGCCTGTCCAAGACGTACCGCCTGGCGGGCTTCCGGTCCGGATGGCTGGTCGTGAGCGGGCCGCGCGAGCACGCGGCTGACTACCTCGACGGCTTGGAACTGCTTGCCAACATGCGCCTGTGCCCGAACGTCCCGGCGCAGCACGCGATCGAGCCAGCCCTGGGCGGCCGGGTGGACATCACGCACCTGCTTGAGCCTGGCGGCCGCCTGCGCGATCAGCGCGATCATGCCTGGGAGCGGATGACGGCCATCCCCGGCGTCACTTGCTACAAGCCGGCCGGGGCGCTATACCTGTTTCCGCGCCTGGACCCCGAGGTCTACCCGATCCGTGACGACGAGCAGATGATGATCGACTTCCTGGAGCAGCAGCACGTGCTGCTGTCACACGGCAGCGGCTTCAACTTGCCCACCACCGATCACATCCGGCTTGTGTTCCTCGCGAGCGTGCCCGTGCTGGACGACGCGATCGGCAGGCTGGCCACGTTCCTGTCTGGATACCAGCAATAGCCGCAGGGCAGAATCATTCGCGGCTAGCGGGCGGGCGCTGACCTGGCGTCCTGGTGCCGCCGGTCGCCAGTCGCCGTCGCAACAGCAGATACAGGCCTGCGCCCGCGGCAGCGACGCACACGCCCACAGCCATCCACGGCCACGGGTTCATTTCCTGTGTACACGACTGCGCGGCGCCTGTTGTGGCGCACACCATGCCTGGGCCGCCGCGATTCAGGTAACCAACGTAGAGCAGGAGCAGCCCAGCCCCAGCAAGGATGCCAGGCACGGCGAGCCGTACGTCGGCGCGGCGGGCCAGCAATGCTGCCAGCCCCGCGGTCGCAACCAGTACGAAGATGCCGATGGTCAGGACCGTGAGGACACCTGTCAGCGCGCCGGCCCCGACCGCTGCCCATGCGGCGAATTGAAGGGCGCCGCGCCACCGGTTCCTGGTCACGCCGGCGTAGTCCGGGACGGGGTGGCCGCCGGCCGGAAGTGCCGGTCGAGCTCGTTGGCGTAGTGCCGGCCTAGATCCTCGCCGTGCTCCTGCACCCAATCAGTGAAAACCACCTGGCCGGTGGGCGGACCCGCGGAGTCGGCGCGCCCGGCCGCCATCGACGCGTACTCGTCAGGGGTCAGCAGCGTGTCCCGCAGCGCCAGGTTCAGCGCCGCCGCCAGAAGCGGGATCGCAGCCCCAGGTACCGGAATGATGATCGATCGGCTGCCGACGGCGTCACGGATCTCGTCCACCATGTGCCGGAACGTCAGGGACTGCGGCCCGACGGCGTCGACGATCGCTGCGGGTTCAGCGCTCGCGCCGAGGTCAGCACACAATCTGGCGAGGTCGTCGATGTGAATGGGCCGTACCCGATAGTTCCCGCGGCCGCCAATCGCGAAGACGGGCAGCCGTCGCAGCAGCCAGGCGATGTTATTGACCAGAACGCCGTCGCCACCGAACAAGACGGCCGGGCGGGCGACGGCATACGGAACGCCGCAGCCGAGCAGCGCCTGCTCGACCTGGGCTTTGCCGCGGAAGTACGAGTCTGCCGATGTCAGGCTCGGGTTGGTAATCGAGATGTGCACGATGCGCTGCACGCCTGCTCTCGCCGCCGCCGCGAACAGGACCTTGCTGTTGGCCACAGCCAGGTCGTGACTCACTACGCCATGAGCGAATCGCACCCAGTACGTGTTGTAGAGCGTGTGGGCGCCTGCCATCGACTCGGCGAGTTCCTGCTCGGCACCGAAGTCCAGCAGCCGGGTGTCGATCGGCGACCCGGCCGGTGCGCGCTCCGGATGCCCGGTGAGGGTCCGCACAGCGCGGCCGCGCCGGTTCAGCTCGCGCGCGATGGCCGCGCCAGAGTAGCTGAACGCGCCGGTCACCACGTCGAGTTGCCTGGAAGCTGGCCGTGTCATCTCTCATCCTTTCCGGAAGCGGGCATCCGCAGTCCGCCGAGCATGTCGAGAAGCCTGGCCAGCGAGCGGAGCCGGTCGAACACAGCCAAGGCCGGCGCCCGGTCGTCATCCAGGCTCGCCAGCATCTCCAGCCCAAGGAAGATGGCCACGAGCGCATGCCCCGCCTCGGCCGGTGGGAGCACTCTGGCAGCAGCAGACCTGCCGATCGCGCGCCGGACGGACGCCTCGGCTAGGTCACGCCAGGGTCGCAGGCGCTCGGCCACCTGCTCGCCGAGACCTGGCACGCCCTGAGCTCCAGTGATCATCTCGGTCAGCACGCGCACGTAGCCGGCGTCAAGATCCTGCGCGAAGATCGCGCGGGCCGACTCTGCGAGCGTGGCCATAGAGGTGGGCTGCGCGAGCAGGCCGCTGTATGCCTCCATCCGGAGCCCGCTCACCTCATCGAGCGCCGCCAGCAGCAGGTCGTTGACGGACCCGAAGTGGTAGAAGACAAGGGCCTGGCTGTATCCCGCGCGGCTAGCGATCTCCCGTGCGCTGGCGCGTGCGAATCCGGATTCGCGCAGTACCTCGATGGCGGCCGCCACCAGCGCGGCCTTGACCTCGGCCGACTGCGCTCGCGGGCCTGCCGTGCCGCGGTCTGGCCGCGGGCCTGCCTTCGCCATCCGGCACTCCTTCGATCCCCGCGCTCAATGTCCTGCTCGGACCAAGGGCCCGACGTCGCGGTGTGCAGAGCTAATGGTGTTGAACTAATTCGTGCTGGGCTAATTCGTACTGGGCTAATTCGTACTGGGCTAATTCGTACTGAGCCAATGGTTTGAGCAACTGCTCAGACAATAGCATGTTCAGCAGTCGTGTGACAGGCATCCGCTTGCGTGCGACCGCCGGCGGGCGAGCCAGAGCTAGCGCGATGCGCCGCCGCAAGGCAACATCAGTAATGGGTGGGCCCGCAGCAAGCTGGCCACAGGCGCGCGAGAGGGGTCGGCATGCCCGTAGTGCAGGCGAACGGCATCGAGATGTACTACGAGGTCCAGGGGGAGGGCGAGCCGCTCGTGCTGATCCCCTACCTGGCGGCCGATCAGGCATGCTACGCCTTCCAGGTCCCCGAGTATGCCAAGCACTTCACCTGCTACACCGTCGATCTGCGAGGCGCCGGGCTATCGAGCAAGCCAGCGGGTGACTACAGCACCTACCTGCTTGCCGACGATGTGGCCGCGTTCATGCAAGCGGCCGGGATTCAGAGCGCACATGTGTCCGGGTTGTCGTTAGGCGCGGCGGTCGGGATGTGGCTGGCCGCCCGGCAGCCGGCCAGGGTCAGATCGCTTTCCCTGCACAGCGCCTGGGACGCGACCGATCCGTTCCTGCGCTCGGTAGTGGAGACATGGCGGATCATGGCACGTGGCCTTGACAGCGTGACCGAGATGGTGATCGCCGGGGTCTTTCCGTGGTGCTTCACGCCGGAGTTGTACGCGGCGCGGCCCGAGTACATCGACTCGCTCGCCGACTTCGTCCGCAGCAGGCCGATGCCGCCTGTCGACGCCTTCCTCCGCCAGTCGGGAGCTGTCCTCGCGCACGACGCGTCGGCCGTGCTCGGCGCGATCGAAGCACCAACCTTGATCACCTTCGGCGAGCACGACGCGGCGACATCGACCCGGTTCGCTGGACCGCTGTCGGAAGGCATCTCGGGCTCGGAACTCATCGTGTTTGCGAACTGCGCGCACGCCCCTATTTACGAGATCACCGATGAGTTCAACCGGCGCACGCTGGACTTTCTCCGCCGCCAGTCCGGCTAGGTGCCGCGAAGCGCTCGGATCGACTCCCGCAGGGACGCCGTCGTGGCGAGCACGGCGGACGGCTCGTATCCGCAGTGCGCCATGCAGTTCGAGCACCGCGGGTCCTTGCCTCGGCCGTAGGCATCCCAGTCCGTCGTCTCGATTAGCTCCTTGTACGTCTTGGTGTAACCGTCTGCCATCAGATAGCACGGGCGCTGCCAGCCGAGGAGCGAGTACGAAGGGATGCCCCAGGCGGTGCACGCGAAGTCCTTCTTGCCCTCAAGGAAATCAAGGAACAGCGGAGTGTGGTTGAGCCGCCAGCGGCGCCTGTTGCCGTCGCCAAACGCCTTGCGGAACAGTTCCCTAGTCTCGGTCACGCCGAGGAAGTGGTCCTGGTCCGGAGCCTTCTCGTAGGCGTAGGCGGGCGAGATCTGCATGTCGTCAATCTTCAAGTCATCGTTGAGGTAGCTGAGAACGTCGATGACCGTCTGCGGGGTGTCAGTGTTGAAGAACGTCGTGTTGGTGTTGACCCGGAAGCCGCGTCGCTGACATTCCCTGATTGCCGCCACAGCCTCGTCGAACACGCCCTCCTTGCAGACCGACTCGTCGTGGCGCTCCCGGAGCCCGTCGATGTGCACGACCCAGGCGAAGTACGGCGAAGGCGTGAACTTGTCGAGCTTCTTCGGGATCAGCAGCGCGTTCGTGCACAGGAACACGAACTTCTTCCGCTTGATCAGCTCGTTGACCAGCACCTCGATCTGCGGGTGCATGAGCGGCTCGCCCCCGGCGATCGATACCATCGGCGCGCCGCATTCCTCGATAGCGGCAAGGGCCTGCTCCACCGGCATCCGCTGCTTGAGCAGGCTCGCTGGCTGCTGAATCTTGCCGCAGCCTGCGCACTTGAGGTTACAGGCGAACAGCGGTTCCAGCTCCACGAGCAGCGGGAACTTGTCCTTGCGGCTGAGCTTCTGGCGCATCAGGTAGGTCCCGACGCGCAGGCTCTGGCGCAGTGGCATGCTCACGATGGCACCGTCTTTCTCATCTGTCTCGTCAGTACTGCTTGTTGTCCAGTACTGCTTGTTGTCCAGTACTGCTTGTCCTTCGGCACTGGTGTCGTTCAGTCCCGCTGTCCTTCAGTAATGCGTGTCGTTCAGCACTGCTGTCACGCGGCCCGGTCCGGTTGTCAGTCCAGGTCGGCTGTCTGCTGTCGCAGCTCCTTCGGTAGCCCGAACTGGATGGACTCGGTGGCCACCACTACGTCCTCGGTCCGAACCTTGCCGAGGCCCCCGAGAGCCGTCACAATCTGGCCGACGATCGCTGGCGGGGCCGACGCACCCGCTGCGATCCCGATCGTCGACGCGCCCGCGAGCCAGGCCAGCTGAATGTCCTCTGGGCCATCGACCAGGTAGGCGGTGGTCCCTGCCCGCTGAGCGGTCTCGACCAAGCGCTGCGAGTTCGAGGAGTTCGCGGATCCTGCCACGAGGACCAGGTCAGACCGAGCTGCGATGGCCCGGACTGCACGCTGGCGGTTCGTAGTCGCGTAACAGATGTCGTCGCTACCCGGTCCAGTCGCGGCCGGGAAGCGTTCCGTGATCGCATCGACGATGCCGCTCGCCTCGTCAGCAGCCAGCGTGGTCTGCATCAGGTAAGCGACCTTGGCCCGATCGGCAGGGTCCAGCCTGGCTACATCGCCAGTGGTCTGGACGAGCGCCATCGAGCCTGGCGCCTCCCCCAGCGTGCCGTCCACTTCCTCGTGCCCGGCGTGCCCGATGAGGGCGACGAGGTAGCCGTCGGCGGCGAACCTGCGCGCCTCGGCGTGCACCTTGGCAACTAGCGGGCACGTCGCATCGACGGCGTCGAGGCCGCGCTGAGCCGCTTCCTGCCGGACCTCGGGCGAGACCCCGTGTGCGGAAAACACGACCATGGCCCCGTCAGGGACCTCGCTGAGTTCGTCGACGAAGATCGCGCCCGCGCCCTCGAGGTCGGCCACGACCTTGGCGTTGTGGACGATCTGCTTGCGCACGTATACCGGCGCGCCGTGCCGCTCCAGGGCAAGCTCGACGATCTCGATCGCCCGCTCGACGCCAGCGCAGAAGGATCTCGGGCTGGCGAGGAGCACCTGCCGCGGTCCGACAGCCGCGGCCCACCGGGCCAGCGCAGGCGCCGCGAGCCGCAGTGAGCGCAGCGCGGCCAGGCCGCCGGTCACAATGCGCGGGCTGATCACGGGATGCTCGGGCGTGTCCGAAATTGCCCTGACCACGACTGCTGGCATGCCTGCCGCCCCAGCCAGCAGCGGCGCGGACTCCATGTCGACCGCGACAGCTCCAGTGGCAGCAAGCTCCGCATGCTCGCCGGCGCGGACCAGATGGCGCGTGGTCGCGATAGGCCCTATCAGTGCGGACAGCCCTGCCCGCCGAAGCTCGCCGGCCAGCAATGGCGCCGAGGGGCACGCGACGGTCGTCGCGCCATCCGTTACCTCGGACGCCACCACCAGATCACCGACGTGCAGGTCGCTGGTCAGGGCTCCGCCGACGCCACCGACGGCCAGCATGCCAGGGGCAGACGCGGCGATCCGCGCCGCAGCGGCGGCGGACCGGACAGGACCGTAGCCGGTCCTGATGACCTCGACCTGATCGTGGCTCCCGGCCAGGCCGCGCCGGAGCGCGCGGGCCTCTACGCCCAGCGGCGCACACACCGTCAGCCTGCTCATTGCGCACCCCCTAGATAGCGGCCAAGAGCGCTGACCGGGAAGACCAGGCGGTACAGGTGGTAGTTGATGTAAAAGTCGCCAGGGAATCCGGTGCCGGTGAACTGCGGCTCGTCCCACGTGCCGTCAGGCCGTTGGGTCGCGGCCAGCCAGGCAATGCCGCGCTCGGCACTAGCCATCGCGTCCTCGCCGCCCGCGGCGAGCAGGGCGAGCAGTGCCCAGGCCGTCTGTGAGGCTGTCGAATCGCCGCGTCCGGCCCAGGCGGGGTCGGTGTAGGACCGAAGGTCCTCGCCCCAGCCGCCGTCCGGATTCTGGTGCTCGATGAGCCAGCGCACGGCCCGCCTGATGCAGGGCTTGTCCGGGAGGACCCCGGCTGCGATCAGGGCCGGCACGACGGCCCCGGTCCCGTATACGTAGTTCGCGCCCCAGCGGCCGAACCAGGAACCGTCTGGTTCCTGGGCGCGCAGCAGCCACGCCACCCCGCGCCGCCCCGGCCGGCTCGCGCCGAGGCCAGCGGCTGCCAGGGCCTCGAGCGTATGTGCAGTGACGTCAGCCGACGGCGGGTCAACCACCTCGCCGAAGTCGCAGAACGGCAGCTTGGTCACCAGCCGGGAGGTGTTGTCGGCGTCAAAGGCGCCCCAGCCGCCGTCCCGTGACTGCATCCCGGTGAGCCAGGTCAGCGCGCGAGCCACGGCCGCGCCGGCCTGGCGCGCAGTGGCGTCATCCGGCTGCTCTACCCGGCCGAGCGCCAGGACGACCTCGGCCGTGTCGTCAACGTCCGGATAGCCGTCGTTGTCGAATTCGAAGGCCCAGCCAGACGGCGGCAGCCCTGGCCGTTGCACCTGCCAGTCGCCTGGGCCGCAGATTTCCTCCGCCATCACCCACCGGGCCGCGGACTGCAGCGCCGGGTGATCGGCGGGCAGCCCGGCGTCGGCCAGGGCGATCATGGCGAGGACGCTGTCCCAGACGGGTGACTGACATGCCTCCAGACGGCGCACTTTCCCGTCCGGAGCGTCCTCCCAGATCGTGAACCGGTCGAGTCCGTCGAGCCCGCGGCGGATGACCGGATGCTCCAGGCCGTATCCGAGCAGGTGCAGTGCCATCAGGGAGTAAACCCAGGGCGGCTGAATGCCGCCCCAGCACCCGTCGGACTCCTGCCGGGCGATGATCCAGTCCGCGCAGCGCCGGAAGGCGGCGGTCCGCACCGCCGTCGCCGGACCCAGGTGGCCCGCGTGCCGCTCGTAGCGGTGCAGGGCCCGGTCCAGGCCGCGGAAGGCCGCGCCCCATGGATCGGCTGCTCGGCTGGCGCCAGGCGCGCCACGTCCCGCCTGCCGCTGCGGCACACGCTGTCCGGGCGATGTGTCCAGTTCGTCCAGGCCAAACGGCAATGACCGCACTGGCCGGAGCGAGCACACAACGGTGAGCGGCACAATAGTCTGGCGTGCCCAGCAGGCCCAGTCATACACGTTGAGCGGGAACCACCTGGGCAGGTAGATGAGCTCAGGCGGCATGACCGGCAGTTTGTCCCAGGGCCACTCGCCGAACAGCGCCAGCCAGACGCGAGTGAAGACCCTAGTCGCCGCGATGCCGCCGCGCTCGGTGATCCAGCTTGCCGCCCGCATCATGTGGCTGGCCTCGGGCTGATCGCCGGCTAGCCGGAGTGCTACGTACGCCTCGACCGTCGTGGACAGGTCTCCGTCGCCACCGCGGAAGTTCGCCCACGTTCCGTCGGCCCGCTGCACCGACCTGATCCACCGGGCGGCTGCCTCCGTCTCCTCGGCCGTGCGGATGCCGAGGAACTCGCGCAGGAGCAGATCCTCGGCGTCCATCGTGACGTTGGTTTCCAGCTCGCCCTGCCACCAGCCGCCAGGATGCTGCAGCGCGGTCAGGTGGCTGACCGCGCGGTCCAGTGCGACCCGGGCGGCCCTCTGGCCCGCCAGCGCGTTCGATCCGGACAGGGCAGGTCCCGTCGGCGACGGCGAAGAGCCATCGCTAGCAGGCCTGACGATGCCGTGAGTCACCATTGCCGCGCCGTGATGAATTCCGCGATGGCCGCGAATTCGGCTCGCACCTCTTCCGGCATATCCGCGGCCGCCAGGCAGGCCAGGGCAGCGGCCAGCTCCGCCTCGGCCATTTCCTCGATGCGCTCTTTGGCACCCGCCGTCTCGACCAGCTCCGTGGCGTGCAGCACCTCGGCGTCGGTGAGCGGCTCAGCTTTGCCAAGCAGTACCGCGAGATCCCGGCCCGCCGTTGTGTCGCTGGCGAGGGCCGTCACGACCGGCACGGACTTCTTCCTGGCCCGCAGGTCGGATCCGACGGGCTTGCCCGTGACCTCGGGCGCGCCCCAGATCCCAAGCAGATCATCGACGAGCTGGAACGACAGGCCCGCGTGCGCGCCGAACCCGCTGAGGCTCATGGCCAGGCTCGCGGGACCGCCGACGTAGATGACGCCGATGCTGCAAGCGCACGCCATGAGAGCGGCCGTCTTGTCGCCCGCCATGTCCAGGCACTCGGCAACCTGCACGTCGTCGCGCCGTTCGAACTCCAGGTCGGCGCCCTGGCCCGCGATGAGGCGCAGCACCGCGGCCGACAGGCAGCGGGCCGCCCAGACGCCATAAGGTGGCGTCTCCATCAGGATGTCCTGCGACAGGGCTAGCAACGCATCGCCGGCCAGGATTGCCGCCCCGACGCCGAAGACAGTCCAGGCTGTTGGCTGGTGCCGCCGCTCGGTGTCGCCATCCATGATGTCGTCGTGCAGCAGCGAGAAGTTGTGCACAAGCTCGACCGCGGCCGCAGGGACGACAGCCCGATCCGGACTCGCTCCGGCAGCGCGGGCCGACAGAAGCGCGAGCGCCGGGCGCAGCGCCTTGCCGGTACCGCCAGCTGCGATCGGCTGGCCAGCCGCATCCGACAGGCCGAGATGGTAGGACGCAACGGTGCGCACGGCAGGGCTCAGCCTGCCCACGGCCTCAGCGATCGCGGGCCCGACCAGATCGCGGGCTGTCTGAACGCCGGCCGGCATCACGACGGTCATGACGCGTTCGACCAGGCGTTGTCGAGCTCGGCAGCTCGGTCAGGCGACGGCAGGGCGGCGAGCTCACGGATGAGCTGCTGCGCTGCTTCGTGTCCGCTTCGCACGGCACCCTCCATGGTGTCGGGCCAGCCGGTGCTCGTCCACGCGCCGGCCAGCGCAAGTCCCGGAACCGAGGTTGCGGCACCGGGTCGCAGGGCACCAGAACCTGGCGCCTGCCGGAACGTCGCACGACGTTCCCTGGTCACGAAGAAATCGGTGATTCCAGCCCCTGCCGCGGCTGGGAATAGCTGCTCGAGTGCGGACAGGAACAGCTGCCTGAGCTCCGCTGTCGGCACGTCGATGACGTCGTCAGCAGCCGAGATCGACACTGCCAGGTACTGCCCGGATGGCACGCCCGCCTGGCTGGTCTTGTCGAATACCCACTGCACCGGCGAGTCCACCGCTGCAGCGAACGGTAGATCCGTTACCCGCCGGTCGTAGATGACATGCACGTTGAGGATGGGCGAGTAGCCCAGGCGGGGCCACGCGGCCGCATGGCTGACGCCCACCGGAGCAGCGAGCTTGGCGGCCTGATCCGGCGGCACAGCCAGCACGACGGCATCGGCCTCGACTGACTGGCCGCTGCCCTCCGTGCCACGAATCCCCGTGCCACCAGCCTCCGTGTCACCGGCGCCGGTGCCACTGGGCTCCGTGCCACTAGTCTCGGCGCCGCCTGCTTCTGCCATGCGGCTCAGGTCTACCCGGAATCCTCCATCGGCTAGCCGCTCGATGGTCGAGGCCCTGGCGCCGAGCCGTACCCTGGCACCCATGCGCCCGAGCAGGCCCGCGGCGGCGTCGCCGTGCAGGCGACCCAGCGGCACCTTCGCCATGCCGATGTCGGCGGCATCGCGGGCACCGAGCAAGGCCGTCTTGATCACGGTCGCCGCGAGCCCCGCGCTCGCCTCGTCGCCGTCGATGTTCAGGGCGGAGACAATGAACAGGTCCCACAGCCGCCGCCGGGCGCGCTCGTCCTGACCTCGCTCAGCAAGCCAGCTCCCGAGGCGCTCTCCATCCAGCTCGGCGCTGGCCGGATCGGCGGACCGGAATGCCAGCGCCGCGCGGCCGACCCTGACCCGCTCGGTAAGTGAGAGCAGCGGGTAGCTGATCAGGGCCCTGGCCAGGTGCAGCGGGCTCGGGAGCGCGTCGCGGCGCAGCCTCGCCCGGGCGCCCGGCGTCAGCACTGTGACATCGAAGCGGTCCTGGACGGCAACCGAGTCGCTAACACCGAGTCGGGCGAGCAAGCCCTGGTAACGGTCACAGCAGCGCAGGAACACGTGCTGGCCGTTATCGATCATCATGCCCGCCCTGGCGTACGAGGTCGCTGCTCCGCCCAGGCGCGGACGCGACTCCAGCAACGTGACCGCGACGCCCGCGTCGCGGAGATCGATCGCTGCTGTGATGCCGGCTAGGCCGCCGCCGACGACCACAGCCCGGCGGCCGGTCATTTCCGCCCTCCTGCGGACGGGCGGGCCCAGGCCGGGCGGCCGATACCAGCCAGGGCCGACGCCGCGATCATCGCTTTCTCCCGCCCTGGCAGGGACATGCGGCTGGCCAGCGCGGTCTGCGGGCTGGCTGCGATGTGCTCGAGCAGCCGCCGGTAGATCCCTGCCATGGCTCCGGTGCAGGCCGCGCTGCGGCGGTCCAGCATCGGCATCAGCTGCATGCCCGTCGAGTACCACTGCCGCGCCCGGTCGACCTCGAAACGTATGAGGTCGGCCATAGGGCCGTCGATCTTCCCGTCGCCGCCCTGGCCATCGGGGCCAGCCGGGATCAAGCTGCATCCGAACCTGGCCAGATCGTCGGCTGGCAGGTAAACCCTGCCATTCCCGAGGTCTTCGCGGATGTCACGGAGGATATTCGTCAGCTGGAGCGCGACGCCAAGGTCGTCGGCCAGCGGGCCGGCGAGCCCTGGATCAGTGCTTCCGAAGACGCCCAGCGACAGCCGTCCGATTGAGCCAGCCACGCACCGGCAGTAGTGCTCGAGATCCTCGAAGGTGGTGTAACTGACGCCACGGACGTCGGCCTCGCACCCGTCGATGAGCTCGCCGAACGCCGCCAGCGGGATCGCGAATCTGTCGGCCGCGTCGCGCAGCGCCACGAGGACCGGGTCGCCCGTAGCATCCGCATCCGCAGCCGTCCCAGCGGTCAGCCCTGCGACTGACGCGCGCGCGGCGCCTAGTGCGGCGATCTTGTCGGCCACGGGCAACGTTCCGTCGCCGATGTCGTCGATGCGGCGTGCGAATGCGTAGACGGCTGACAGCGCCCGCCGTTTGTCCCCCGGCAGCAGCGCGATGCCATAGGCGAAGTTCTTCGCCTGCTGACGGGTGATGGCCTCGCACTGCCGGTAGGCGGCCGCGACGTCGACGGCACCAGCATTCACGGTCACGGCCTCATCGGTCACTGGCTCACCGTCCCCGCGCCAAGACCGTGACAAGCTCTCGGACTGTCCTGCTCTTGGTTGGTCTCGGCGTTGCTGCGAGGACGTCGTAATGAGCCTGGACGATCGCCGCGAGGGCAGCCCGCCCTCCGGCTATGTATCCGGCGACAGCGACCCGAGCTGCGCCATGAAGCTGTCCGGCGAGGGGTGCGCCAGAGCTGATCAGGTCGGCGGCGCGATCGGCCTCATACGCGATCAGGCGGCGTAGCTGCGGCGAGGCCACAGTGGCGGCCAGATCGCGCTCGGAGCAATCATGGCTGCGCATGTCAGCTGCAGGCAGGTAGACGCGGCCTGCACGCAGATCCTCCGCGACGTCCTGGAGGTGCTCGACGATCTGCAGGCCGCTGCAGATCGCGTCGGATAGCTCGGCCCGCTCGGGAGTGCTACAGCCGAATACGTGCAGCACGATCCGCCCGACGGGGTTGGCGGACAGCGCGCAGTAACCGAGGAGCTCATCGAGCGTCTCGTAACGAGTTACGACCTGATCCTGCCGGTTTGCATCTATGAGGTCTCGAAAGCACTGCACTGGGATCGCGCAGTCAGTCACCACCCCGGCGAGCCCTTGCACCACCGGGTACCGCGGCTGGCTGCCTTGCCGCGCGGCATAAAGACGGGTGAGGTCCGCGTCGATGTCATCGAGCAGCCGGAGGCGCTGACCGGCCGGGGCCTCGTCCCCGATGTCGTCGACAGTCCTGGCGAAGTTGTAAACCGCCAGCAGGTGCGCGCGAAATCGCCGCGGCAGCAGCCGCAGCGCAACCGGAAAGTTCTCCGAGGCAGCCTTGCGCGCTAGCAGATCCTGACTGTCACCGGCCAGATCCCGACTGTCACCGGCCAGATCCCACTGTCACCGGCCAGATCCTGACTGCCACCGGCCAGCGCGACTCGATCAGGACTGTCGGCGGAGGCGAGTCGCGCAGGCGCGTGCGACCGCAGACTGCGCGCCTCATCCGGCGCTGGCGCCGCCTCAGTGCCGGCCCGATCGCGAGTCATGATCTCTATTTGCGCATGGCTCGCTAATTTGATGCAAATAATGACGCGGCCGTCACCTGATATCGGCGTCAGTTTTATGCCTGCTGACGAGCCGGTGCACCGTGCTTGACCTGCGACGCTTCAGTCCGCCGCCAGTTTTGTCACGAAAAGGCTGTTTCTACATATACAAGTCTTATGCCAGTGTTACGTGTTTCGTCCGCCTGCACGTGAAACTGCGGTTACGGCTGCCACCCCAGCATGGCCCGAGAGCCGTTCTAGGGCTAGTCTCCCAGCATGAGCCGGGAACCCAGCCTAGGCCCGCTAGGGAGATCAGCCACGGCGGCGACGGGCATCCAGCGTGGCGGCTCCCCCGTCCCCCCCCGTCGCGCGAGCGTTCAGCAGGCGGCCGCACAGCGGGCGCCGACGGGGAATCAGCCGGCAACGAGAGCAGTTCAGAATGGCGTGACCGGCAGCCAGGCTGACGTCAGTACCGCAGCGGACACCGGCGACAGCTCGGCCATTGCTGCGCATTCGGGCCGCCCGGACGCGGAGCTAGGGCCGCGGTTGCGTCCATCGCGCGACGGGGGCGTCCCCGCGCTGCAACGCGAGCTCGGCGCCCACGGCCGCGACACGGTGCGTCGGCTGCTCGAGGCGGGGCTCATCGAGTTCGAAGAGGCAGGCTTCCAGGGCGCTAGGGTCGAGGACATCGTCCGCCGCGCCAAGACGTCGCACGGGACGTTCTATCTGTACTTCGCCAACAAGGATGACCTCTTCCGGACGCTTCTCCGCGATGCGCTGGTCGACATGGCGAATATCACAGACGAATTCCCCGTCGTCACCGGTAATGATGCCGGGCGAGCCGCGCTGCGGCGCTGGGTGCAGAGCTTCTGCGACACGTATGCGGCGCACGCCACGGTGATCCGGATCCTCAGCCAGGCCGAGATTGTCGGCGAGAGCGTCTTCAGCGACGGGCTGCAGCTGTTTTTCCGACTGTCCGAGGTCATGACGCAGGGCATGACGGCAGCCCAGGGTGTCGCGACCGACGAGCGCATGCTGACCGAGCATGCCGAGCTCACTGCCGTCGCCTGCCTGATGATGCTCGAGCGGATCAACTATCTGATGAGCGCCGAGGTCCGGCTCCCCAAGGACGAGATGATCGACCGCTTGACAGCGATCATCTATGCTGCGTTCCGGTCCTGAGCATTTAAGTCGTGCACGCCGGCAACGTCGGTCCGTGACGGGCCGGCCACCGCCCGCGCGCGCAGGTCGGAGGCGAGGCGACGGGCGATCCTGCCCAGACCGGCATCTGTGGCGGAACGGAGACGGCCCCGACGCGTGTCCTTTGGACTGCCGTTTCAGCTGAACCATGCAGGACGGTGCGCCGGCGGAAATCAGTTGCCTAAAGGGCGTCGCCACGATCACGATGACCCGCATGGATCTGTAAGCGCTGCCAAGTACCTGCAGCCGACCTGTCGCGCGATCGACCTCGGGGCCTGACGACTCGGCCCTCCGGCGGCAACCCCCTCGTGTGCATCCTCCAGATCCGCGGAGCTGCGGCCTCGCCCGCGAGTGCTCCTGCTGAGCTCTGAAAGCAATCACATCCATGACTGACCGCAAGGCCCTGTGGGCCGTGCGCGAGTCCGGTCTGCCCACCGTCGTGAAACCCTGCGTCGACTGCTCCGGCGCGCGGCACCGTCCCTCGGGCAAGTTCCGCGTCAACGCGAACGGCAAGCTTCTCGATGTCTGGTTGCTACTGCACTGCATATCGTGCGGCCGGACTTCGAAGGTGCCCGTCCACGAACGTGTCCGCGTGCACTCGCTGGAGCAGGCCCGCCGGATGGCGTACGAGATCAACGACCCGGCCGTGGTGCGCGAGCTGACGATGAGCGCGTCTCTTGCCAGCAAGAACGGATACCGCCTCGACTGGACTGGCGCATGGGAACTCGCGACGGATACGCCCTTCTACTCACCGGCCGACCCGGCGGCGCTCAGGGTGCTGATCAGCTTCGAGTTGCCGGCGCCAGTCCGGGTCGAACGCCTGCTCATGCTCGGACTATGCCTGAGCCGCGCCGAGGTGCGGCGCATGGTGGCGGACGGGCGTATCCGCTCGCCGCTCGCTCTCAACGCTAAGGCGCATCAGAACTTCGAGCTCACCATCTACGGGCGTGCGCACTAGGGCTCTAGCCCTTGCGCTCGGCATTAATGGCTGGCTCTGCCATCTCGCCGCACGCTAAGTTCTCGGCGTGTTTACCCGGCCGGACGACCTTACCGAGAGACAGATTCGGGCGGAGCTAGCGGCGAGCTGGAGCTTCGCCGCCCAGACGCTGAGCTATCTGCCGGTTGGCTTCGGCAGCCATCACTGGCGGGCCACCGACACCGCAGGCAATCAGCTGTTCCTCATCGTCCATGACTTGCCCCACATGCTGCACAGTCGGCTGGATACGACGGAGGCGGCCTTCGGCCGTCTGGAGACGGCGTTTGGATGTGCGCTGTCTCTGCACCGGGACGAGAATCTGGCGTTCGTGATTCCGCCGGTACCCACGGTCAGCGGTACGGTCGTCCGCCGGTTGTCACCGCGGTACTCGCTGGCAGTCTGTCCGTATCTGACCGATTGTGAGCCCGGCCATGATGGCGAGTTCGCGGCAGCCGATCGGCCCGCGGTCGTGCGCCTGCTGGCCGACCTGCACGGGGCGACACCGCCCACTGCGCCGCAGCGGTGCGATTTCGGACTGCAGAACGCCGACGGGCTGCGAGCCGCGATTGACAGCACCGGCGAGCCGTGGCGCACCGGTCGTTACGGCGAGCAGGCCCGTGCCCTCCTTGCCCGGCACGCAGCCGGAGTTACCGCACTCATGACGGCATACGGCGAGCTAGCCGACGCGGCCAGGTCCCGACCGGAACGATATGTCGTCACCCACGGCGAGCCCGGCGCCTGGAACGTACTGAAGACTCCGGCCGGCCTCGTCATCGTGGACTGGGACTTCGTGCTGCTGGCACCGCCCGAGCGGGACCTGTGGGACCTGGCTCAGACCGACCGCTCGGTGCTGGCTGCCTATACCGAGGTCACCGGAACCGTCATTGACTCCGGCGCTCTAGCGCTGTTCCGGATGTGGTACGACCTGTCCGAGATCGCCGGCTACATCGAACTGTTCTGTGCAGCACATGACGACACCGAGGACTCAGCGGAATCGTGGAAGAACTTGGAGTACTTCCTGCGGCCCGCCGAACGCTGGCCGCAGCTGCGCCTGCCCGCGCCTTGACGACCTGCAGGCGCGCCGCAGGGCCTTGGTGGGAGGCGGGACACCCAGGCGCTGCGGAACGCTCTGAGCTAGCCGTCGCGGACGCGCCGGTACCCTCCGCCGACCCAGTCGGCCACCAGGCGGCCATATTCCTCCGCCGCTTGCTCCCAGGCGAAGTGGCCGGCGTCGAGAGGATGGATCTCGCTGTTGGGAAGGAGGTCGTGGAGGTACTCGTTGTTCGACCACGGCACGAGCTCATCGTCACGGCCCGCCACGATCTGGGTCGGCACGGTGATCAAGGGCAACAGGTCACGCAGCACTGGGTTCTGCTCGGGGTAGTGCCGGACGAAGCGCGCGGACTCCGCGAAGCGCCCGAGGTCGTAGGCGCTGACGTAGTCCTCGTGGACCTCGGGTTCTGTAACACTCGGAGCTACGGCCTCGACCGCGGCGCCGATGTTGGTTCGCGCGTCGAGTCCTCGCACCACGTCCAGGCTCGGCGCTTCGATGATGTTCTTGAGCGCGCCGCCTGCTTCGATCGGGTAGCGGACTGCGCCGCCGCCGACGGTCAGGCTCGTGACTCGTTCCGGGGCCTTCGCGGCAAGGAATAGCGCGGAGGCCGTACCGACGTCGGGACCGACGAGGTGCGGTGCTCCCAGGCCCCACTCGTCGATCAGGCGGGCCAGGAACGCCCCCGAGGTGTCCGGGCCGATGAGCTCCGGGCGACCGTCGGAGTGGCCGAACCCTGGCAGGTCGATGGCGACGACCCGCCCGACTGCGGCAACGCGCTCCCAGATGCGACGGAAGGCCCAAAGGCTCTCGGGCCAAGGCGACAAGAGCAGCACGGTGACGTCCGAATCCGCCTTGCTGTCTGCAACCCTCACTCGCACTCCGTCGCAGACTCGGAAATACGTACTGATCGGCGTAACGGTCTGTGTTCCCATCTGACAGGTCTCCTTCCCAAAGCATCACTTAGCTGTCCGGTCCGTCCAACACACGCGGTTGATCTCCGGGTCACGCCTTGCCTGCTCGCAGTGCCGCGTCGACAAGCTCACTCGCCGCGTCTTTCGCGGCTCTGGCGGCCGCCCGGGTTGGGTCGAGCCTCGACTGCGCGAGAGCTCCGTCGTAGAGCAAGGTGAGCTGCCTGGCCAGCGCGGCTGGATCGGCAACGCCGAGCGTCGTGGCCAACTCGGCCAACTTTTCGAGAAGCCAGCGGCGGACGTCGCGAGTGACGTCGGCCGCGGCACTGTCAAGCGCTGATTCGGCGGCCGCGTTGGCGAACGCGCAGCCGCGGAACCCTGGTTGGGCGACGGTCGAGGCGAGCACGTCGAAGATAGCGAGCAGCCGCCCCCTCGGGTCGTCATGACGCTCGATCTCGGCCAACAGGCGCGCGCGCCGCGCTTCGTGACGTGCCTCGAGATAGGCGCGAACAAGACCGTCCTTGCTCCCGAAGGTGCTGTAGAGGCTGGCTTTCGCGACACCGGCGCGCTCGATGATCTTGTCGATGCCGACGGTATGAACGCCGTGCTCGTAGAAGAGCTCGCTGGCGGCGGCCAGCAGGCGGTCACGTGGTGAACCGGCTTCGACGGCTGCAATCACATCCTCGACTATACAGACAGGTCTGTCTAGCTTCAAGCCGGACCTACCTGTCCGAGGAAGCGAGCTGATCACGGCAACGACGAGGCGCACCATAACGAAAGGACAGCAGGTCAGAGTACAGGCGACGGGCGAGTCAGCCTGTAGGCCGGGTTCTGTGCACCCGCGTGTGCGGGCCGACGGCCATCCATCTAGGGCTGCCGTTGCCGACAGCCTCGTGCGGTCTACCCGCGAGCATCGGGCGGGCCGCCCTCAATCGCTCGCGCAGGAGCATGCCGTTGCCGGCGTGCTCCCTCTTGACCTTGCTCCGGGTGGGGTTTACCGAGCCGCTCAGGTCACCCTGAGCGCTGGTGGTCTCTTACACCACCGTTTCACCCTTACCCCCGGACGAATCCGGGGGCGGTCTGTTTTCTGTGGCACTGTCCCGCGGATCACCCCGGGTCGGCGTTACCGACCACCCTGCCCTGCGGAGCCCGGACCTTCCTCGGCGCGTCAGGGCTAGCCTGGCGCGACGCGACCGCCCGGCCAACTCGCCCGCCGCTATGCCCAGGATACGGGCTGCTGGAAAAAGGCGAGCGGCACTGGCTCGTTGCCAGCGCCGCCCGCCGTACTACTTCGAGTTGTGAACCCTGCTGACTCAGTGAATCAGGCTGCCGAGCAGGCTTCCGTACTCGCCATTGCTCCGCGACTGCGATGGCGTAGACAGCGTCAGTGACGACGCCGGCCTAATCGCGCTCGAGGATGGCCGGCTAGCCGGGCGGCTAGTCGACCTGCGAGCCGCCGGGCGCGACTTCGGCGCGGCCGACCGTGGCCGGGACGAAGTCGACCTCGGCTTGCCCGTCGTCGCCCTCGGCGTAGCTGAGCTCCGCGCGCTGGCGGCAGTCCGGGCCGTGGATCCGGCAGTACTGCCGCTCGTGCTCGCGTTCGGCCGGGCGGTGCTCGCCCGCGTCGTGCGCGTCGTCCTCGCAGCCCTAGTAGACGAGCCGCGGGTCGATGACCCGCGGGTCGATGAGCCGCGGGTCGAGGTGCGCCCGGACGATGTCCGGGACGACGGCCGCGTGGCTGACGACGTACGGGACGACGGTCGCGTAGAAGTCGCTCGCCTCGTGGTCGACGTCCTCCGGGCGCTGGTCGTCCGCCCCGTTGTCCGCCTGGCCGGGCTAGCCGGCGCGGGCTTGGCCGACGACATCACCTTGGCCGCGGCCGTCAGCGCCTTCGCTGCCGTCATCATGGCCTTGGTGGCGGTGTTCATCGACTTCATGGCGGTCGACATCGTCTGCGCTGACGCAGTTGCCTTCGTGGCCGCAGCCGTCATCCTCGTCGCGGCGGACGTCACCTTGGTCGCTGCCGAAGTTACGCCCTTGGCAGCGGTCGCGGGAGTAGCCGAACTGCGGCTTCCCCGGCTCGTCGTGCTCCTGCGAGTAGTGCTCGAGCGGGAAGCGGTGGAACGTGGCGCGGTCGATCGCGACGCTGTGCTGCGGGTTGACCGCGATTTGGTGCTCCGTGTGCTCGCCCTGGCGGCCGTGCCGCTGGCCGGAGTCGCAGCGGTGCTGCGAGTAGCCCTCGACGTGGTGCCGGACGATCTGGAGGTTGAACTTGATCTCGGTCGGCTCGCAGCGCCACTAGACGCACCGCGGCTCACCGACCTGCTGCGAGCGGAACTCGCCGAACTACGGCGGGTCGCCGCACGGGTCGTGGACTGAACAGACACTGATCTCCCCCCGTCTTGATCAATTACGAGGAGTGCTATTCCACACACGGAGAGTATTTACACACACGACGACATCTTCGCTCAGAACAATGAACCCAAGCGGACCGAAATCATCCTGTACTCATGGACCGCGATGGCGCGGTTGCTGTGTCATCGGCGCTGCTGTGGTCGGCCGTCCTGTCCGATCGGCGGTACTAAGTCATTGGCCCGTGCTGTGTCGTCGACGCTCCAGAGTCGCGCCTGCGACTAAGTCACACAGCTGCGGATAGACGGTCACGCTGGCCGCAGATGCGCGGTGTCGTTAAGTGACCGTAGCAAGGCCGGCCCGTCGGGGAACCATGCGGCCTCCGAAAGCGCGGCGACGTCTAGATGGATCCGGAACAGCGCAGCAGTGGGTGCGAGCAGGGCCCGGCAGACGATTGTCTTGATCGGAGTGACGTGGCTGACGATGACCACGGTCTGGCCCCGATGCGTGGCGAGCAGGCGGTCGAGCGCCGCGTTGACGCGCACAGCAACCGCCGCGAAGCTCTCGCCGCCCGGCGGCGCTGCGTCGGCATTCGCCATCCAGGCCGCGATCTCGTCCGGCCAGCGGGCCATGACCTCAGCGAAAGTCATGCCTTCCCAGCTGCCGAAGTCGGTCTCGGCCAGGTCCTCAGCCACCGCGAGGGGCACGCCAGCGGCGTCGGCGACGGCTTGCGCGGTCTGTTGGGCCCGGCGCAGCGGGGATGTCAGCACCAGATCGATGCCGCCGCGCTGCGCGAGCCTGGCCGCTGCGGCAGCCGCCTGCTCCAGGCCGAGGTCGGTGAGCGGAATGTCGCCACGGCCAGCGAATCGGCGCTCGGCTGACAGCGCGGTCTGCCCATGGCGCAGTAGCAGAGTGGTGGTGGGCCGGCCCTGCGTAGGCCGCCAGCCGCTGGCTGGCGCGGGCTTACCGGCTGGCGCGGGCTGACTGGCCTCCGCGGGCTGACTGGCCTCCGCGGGCTGACTGGCCTCCGCTGGCTGACTGGCCTCCGCTGGGGCCGTGAGCGGATCAGAGGCCGGATTCATCGGTCCGGACCAGGATCCGGCGGCACTCCTCACAGCGCAACACGTCGTCAGCGGCGGCGGCGCGAATCGCGTTGAGATCGACAGTATTGAGCGTGAGGTGGCAGCCCTGGCACTGGCCCCGGCGCAGCGCGGCGGCACCGACGCCGCCATGCTGGACCCGGAGCCGCTCGTACAGTTCCACCAGGTCGTCCGGTTCCTCGGCCACGACGGCAGACCGGCGGCGCGCTGCCGTCCCGGACAACTCGGCGATCTCGGCCAGGGCGACGTCCCGGCGGGCCGTGACCGCCTCGATGTCAGTGCTAATCGCCGCCCGTTCGGAGCCCGCCTCCTTGAGCCTGGCCTGGGCGCCTTCAAGCCGCTCCATGACGTCGAGCTCGACATCTTCAAGATCGGACTGCCGCCGCAGCAGCGACTCGATCTCGGACTGCAGATTCTCCAGCTCGCGCGGCGAGTTGACCTGACCGGCATCCAGTCGCGAGCGGTCTCGGGTGATGCGGCTGCGTACCTGCTCGACGTCGGCATCCGCCTTGGTCTGCTCGCGCTTCAGGTCGCCTTCCCGCGCCTCAAGTGCCGAGACCTCGTCGCGCAGCTCGCGGTCGCGCTGCTCGAGTCGGCTGAGCTGGTCGTGCTCGGGCAGGCCGCGGCGGCGGTGCTCCAGCCTGCTTAGCTCGGCGTCCAGGTCAGCAAGCTCCAGCAGTCGTAGCTGCGCTTCGGGGGATGCTTTCACGGTGGCCACGTTAGCCTGCCGCGGCTGCGCCTGTCGCCTCGGCCGCGGCCCCGGCGGTCAGGGGCCAAGCGCGACCATGACGACGGGAGCGGACGTCGGCTGCCCCGTTCCCGCCGAAGGCTCGATCGTGAGCCCTAGCCTGTCGCCAGGCGCCAGCCGGCTGACCACCACAGGCCCTGACATGCCGTGATGGCCGGGCGGCAGCAGGCCGGCCGGAGTCGCGCCGGCCGGGCCCATCAGCCAGAGTTCGTACGCCTTCGAGGACGGCAGTGCGTTCAGCCCGCTCGCCATGAAGACCAGGGCGCGGGCCCGGTGTGACATCACGACAGTCGCCGTTCCGCCCGTCCTGACCTGTGCTGTCAGCGTGGTTGTGTCGTGCGAGCCGAGGATGGCAGCGATCGCGGCGTCGCGCTGCTCCATCGCGCTCATCCGGCCCTGCATCACGCTAAGGTGCACGCCGAGCACGATCGCCGTCGCGGCCAGCGCCATCGCGGCGACGGCCGCAAGCCTGGCCAGCCACGGGTGGGCCACGGGCGCGCGACGACCCGGCAGCCCCAGGCGAGCGGCGGCTCGGCGCCAGCCTGCGCCATGCCCCGACGGCTCGCCCGGCACCCAAGGCGGCAGCTGCCGAATCCGCTCGGCAGCCTTGACCGTCTGCTCTCGCAGTGCTGGACGCGGCGGCACGGCGGCAGCCTCGGCTAGATGCGCGGCGGCTTCTCGCAGTCCGCGGACGTCGTCGCGGCATTGCTCGCAGGTGAGCAGGTGCCGTTCGAAGTCCGCCTGATCCTTACCGGTGACGGCGTCCAGGACATACGGGCCGACTAGGGTGTGCAGGGCTGCGCGCCGAGTCCGCATCACTGCACCCCCAGGCAATCTCGCAGCCGGATGAGGCCATCGCGCATGCGGGTTTTCACGGTGCCGACCGCGACGCCCAGCAGCTGGGCTACTTCGCGGTAGCTGTAGCCGCCGTAATAGGCCAGGGTCACCGACTCGCGCTGAAGCTCAGTCAGGCCGCCGAGGCAGCGCCGGACCCGCTCTTGCTCAAGTGTTGTCAGCGCCGCGTCGCTGACCTCGTCGTACTCAATGGATGCGCTCGCGGCACGCAGTTCCCTGGCAGCAGCGCGCTGCTCCGACCGGACACGGTCGACGGCGCGGCGGTGAGCTAGCGTCATGATCCAGGCGCTGGCCGAGCCGACCGACGGATCGAACCTTGCCGCGGTCCGCCAGACCTCGAGCATGACCTCCTGCATGACCTCCTCCGACTGCGCGGGGTCGCGCAGGACGCGGCGGACGGTGCCGAGCACCGCGGCCGCGGTCTGGTCATAGACGGCCCGGAACGACGCATGATCGCCCTTGGCGACCTCGGCCAGCCTGAGCTCAAGGCTGCGCCCGCCCGCACGGGCACCACCTTCAGCTCCAGCTCTGCGCCCGATCTCGCGCTCGCCGGTGGACTCGTCGCCTAGCACATCCACATTCCTATATTCGCCGCCGCGGCCCGCTCCGGCTTGGCCCGCGTTCGTGGAGTGCGACGAGGGGGGGCGCGGCGCCGACTCGCCGATGGGTGGGTACCAGGCGAGGTTGACGGCATCGTCGCCGCAGCAGGCGATGTCGACGGCGTCGTCGACATAGCAGCCACCGAAGGCTCAGGCTTGGCCGAAAAGCGGACAGTACAACTCGACCATGCGGCAATCCGAACGCCGACCCTGCTACGAATACGCGTGTGACCTATCAAGAACGTCCACCTCACCCCGGCCGCGCACGGCGCGACAGCGGGTCGGGCCCGCCATCGGGTCGTGCGGCCCTCGCTGGCGCCGGCGCCGTCGTCGGGATCGTCACAGCGCTCGTGGCGCTCGGCGTCGCTCAGCTCGTCGCCGCGATCCTCGCCTCGCCGGTCGGCCAGCCAATCACGGCCGTCGGCGAGATGTCGATCAACAATACGCCGGCCGCTGTGAAGAACTTCGCCATCCGCGAACTTCGGCTCCAACGACAAAACGGTCCTGGTCTGGGGCATCCGCGGCGTCCTGATCATCTTCGCCGTCGTGATCGGCGTGGTCGCCGTCCGGAGGCTCTGGCTCGGTTTCATAGGCCTGGCGGTCTTCGCCGGCGTCGGCCTCTACGCGACCCTGAGCCAGCCCACAGCGAAGGCAGACGACGTGCTGCCGACGCTCATCGGCGCCGCAGTCGCAGCGTTCGCGCTGTGGTACTTCAGCGGCGTAGGGCGGCGGCTGGTGGCGGCGGCTGTAGCGGCGCGGGCACCCGCACCGGCCGCGCGCACTGACCGGGCCTCGCTCGACCGGCCGCCAGGCGCCGCCGGATCAGCTCCGCCCGCCGGATCAGCTCCGTCCGCCACATCAGCCCCACCCGCCACATCAGCCCCGCCTGGCAAAACGAGAGAGCCAACCCCGCCTGGCGAACCGAAAGAGCCCACCCCGCCTAACCGGCCGGCCCACCCCGGCCAGCGGGCGCAGCCGGTCCAGCGGCCGGACTGGGTCCCAGCCGCGGCGGCGTGGTGGCCAGCGGAAACCGTGAGGGGCGACCGCAAGCCGGAGCCTGTCCCGAGTCGCCGCAAGTTCCTGCTGACCGGCGCGGCCGTCGCCGGCGTCTCGCTAGTCACCTACGCCGGCGGCTCGTGGCTGGGCAACACGCGAGACGTGAACGCCATCCAGCAAGCGCTGAAGCTGCCGAAGCCCGTCCAGCCGGTGCCGCCGCTGCCACCCGGGACGGACCTGAAGATCCCCGGACTCAGCACCTTCGTCACGCCTAACAGCAGCTTCTACCGTGTCGACACGGCGCTCGTACTGCCCGAGATCCTGCCCGCACACTGGCAGCTGCGCATCCACGGCATGGTGCAGAAGGAAATGGTGCTGACGTTCGACCAGCTGCTCAAGCGGCCGCTGACCGAGGACTGGATCACGCTGTGCTGCGTCTCGAACCCGGTCGCCGGTCCCTACATCGGCAATGCCAAGTGGCTCGGCGCGAGCCTGCGCAGCATCCTCCAGGAGGCCGGCATCCGGGCCGGCGCCGACCAGTTGCTCTGCACGTCATCTGACGGGTTCACTTCCGGCACGCCGGTGCAGACCGCGATGGACGGCCGCGACGCCCTCCTGGCGGTCGCCATGAACGGCGCCGCGCTCCCCGTTGAGCACGGCTTCCCGGCTCGGCTGGTCATCCCTGGCTTGTATGGCTACGTGTCAGCGTGCAAGTGGATCGTGGATATCGAGGTGACGACGTTCGCTGCCAATCAGGCGTACTGGGTGCCGCGCGGCTGGGACCAGCAGGCCCCCGTTAAGACCGAGTCGCGAATCGACGTCCCCACTGGCCAGAATCCGATCAAGGCCGGCAAGCAAGTCTCGATCGCTGGCGTGGCCTGGGCTCAGCACAAGGGCATCGAAGCTGTCGAGGTCCGCATCGCGAACGACCAGTGGCAGCAGGCACGCCTCGCAGCTGTGCCCGGCATCGACTGCTGGCGGCAGTGGGTCTACGACTGGAACGTCAACGTCGGCCCTGGCAACTACCTCGTCGAAGCCCGAGCAACCGATAAGACCGGCTACACCCAGACGTCACTCCAGGAGCCGCCCGAGCCGAACGGCGCGTCCGGTTATCCGTCAGTCCTCGTCAACGTCGTCAGCTAGCAGCCGCCAGGATCACAGCAGCTGGTCAAGCACCGAGCCGTACATGTACGCGCCGAGCCAGCGGCCGAGCTCGGTCAGGAACTGCCGCCGGTCCGTGTCCGCATCGGCGAGCGCCAGCCACGTCACATGGCTGCCGAGCTGCAGTGCGGGCGGGCCAGGCGGGCCGGACCGGCGCGGCCGCCGCCAACGTGCCTGTGGCCAACGCGGCCGTGGGGCGCCGGCGGCGCCAGCGACTACCCGGCCGCCGATGACCAGCACCGGGCAGCCAATGTCTAGCTGCAAGCCGCCTCGCGCAGGCCAGGCGGGCGCCCACAGGATCAGCGCGTCCGCTCGCGCCAAGCAGGTGTCGCCCTCCGGATCACTATCGCCCTGCGGGTCACCGTCGCCCCGCGGACCACTGTCGCCCCGCGGGTCACTGTGGCCCCCACCGGTGCTCGCTGGGCCGCTGGCGCTCCATAGCGCGGCGGCGACGGCCGCCCGGCCCCGCGCTGTGACGATCACGCTGGCCATGCCATCATCCCGACGCAGGCGGCCGGAGGCGGTGTCCAGGTCGGTGAATGCGGACTGCAGATCTCGTCTCGCGTGCCGCGTGGACAGTGCCGCGCGGAGCGGAAGCCGAACGCCGGCGACGTAGAAGTGGAATCCCCGCTCGGTGAACCAGGCCGCCAGATCGGCCGGCGCCTGCGAATCGCCGGGAGCTTGCACGTGCAGGACGGCCCGCCGGCTCGCCTGCGCCGAGCTGTGTCGTACCACGCCGGTCGTCAGGTCAGCCAGGCCGCGTCCGGCCGCTTCGTGGGTGGTGCTGGTACTCACGCGCTCCCCCGTCCTCACTGCGGCCGCGTCGTGCCCGTGCAGCGTCGTCCAGCGCAGGGAGCGGCCTGACCCCGCCGAGTCACCGGCCGCTGCGGCATGCACGGAACGTCACGACTCAGTTTCGCACCGTGTTCACACGGCACGGCGGCCAACACGCGACACCGGCCGCAACTCGCCTGGCGTACGGCGCCATGGCGCGCCATTTTGATACGGTTTACAGGCAGGGAACGTGCTTTGTGTCGGCCGAGCAGGTTTGCCGGCTGTCGGCCGCGGGAAGCACCCCGGCAAGCGCCGCTTGCTGCGCATAGACAATTTCGCGCGCAACGGCGACGAGGCCCCTCCATGTATGAGATGGAGGGGCCTCGCCTACGCCCCGCTGCCCTGGCTACCGATTGCTCGATCGCCGCGTGCTGCGTGACGCCCGCCTCGCTGCCTTAGCAAACCGATTGCTCAGATGCCTTGTGCTGCGTGGCGCCACCGGTGTCAGATTCCCGACTTCCGCGCCAGTCGCCCGGCCCTTCCGTCGTTCCCGAGGTTTCCCTTGGGGCGGATCCCGTCTTCAGTGGTGAGAGATTTCTACTGCCAATCGGCAGGGTCGCACAAGGCCTTTCCCAGAGAAGTTCAAGATTCTTTTTTCATCCACAGGACATCTACCGTTTATCCCCTGTGCACGTCAACTTTCCACCGTGCCGTCCACAGGTCCATCCACAGATCCTGTGGATTACGGACCGGCCCGCTCTGCTACTCGAGCCCCGTGACTCGAGACGCGGTCGCCGCGGATCGCGGACCGCCTTGCCAGTCCGGCGGCCATCGATCACTCGACCTGGCGCCGACCTGTCGAAGGTCGTGGGCGGTCTGGCGGCCGTGAGGCTTGAAGCGCGGCGGGATCAACCGGACGAAACGGGTGCTCCAGAGCTCGTGCCGCGACATTTCACGTCGTAGGTGCGCGCAGAACGGTATAAACCGCCCGCCGAAGTGCACCTCCGACGGGAAATGTCAGGGCTGTCGGTGCGCGAGGCCGGGTCCTCGGGAAATTTGGGAGCCTTTGTCCGCGTCACAGGGGGGGCCGGTGTACTCCGCGCCGGTGCACTCCGCGCCGGTGCACTCCCGGAGGCAATTTCCTGCACATTAGGCGGCCGGCGGCGCGCAGGACACGCAGGGCGTTCAGGGTAACCATCTCGTTCGGGCCCTCGCGGCCCCAATCCACGACGTCCGGCGTCACGGAACCGCCACCCGGCCTCCACCACCAGCCGCCGGCTTGCCATCGACCGTCAGGGAGGCGGCCCCGAACGCGGATCTAGCTGATAGCGGGCGTGCCTGGCTCGGCTACAGGCACGGCACGCACGAGAGGCGAGCGTAGATGCTGGTCAGGGGCCTGACTGACAGATTTTCTTTGCGCTGACTACCAGCCGGGGCAGAGGCATTTCAGAAGCGAGCAAGCCAGTCTTGAGTCATCAGGTCCGAGAGGAAGGCCCCCAATGTCGCCCAATCCCGCCCAGCCTCGCCCGGTCAGCAGGGCACCGCAGATCGCGGCCAGGGCACGCAACAGGGCCAGGATCCGAGCGATCACGGCCGCGGCCGGACTCGCGAGCGTAGTCACGGCCGCGGGCGTGGCTGCCACCCTCCCCGGGTCAGCGCACGCGACGACCTCCCAGCAGAGCGGCTCGGCGACAACAAGCGGAGCGAGCGCGAACAAGGCGTCAAGCGCTACCGGCAGGTCATCGGCCTCGGGAACGTCGTCCGCGTCGGGAAGCTCCGGCAGCAGCTCGTCAAGCAGCAGCTTGCAGGGCTCGTCCGCCCCGTCGAGCAGTTCCGGCTCCGGTCACGTGACGTCGGGCGGGTCCTAGCCCGCAGCCCCGCCGTTGCCGCGTGCGGATCTACGATGGCAAAAACGACGGAATCGCTCACCGGCCGGGAGAACCTCATGACGGATCTGGGAACTGCGGCGACCCCGAAACCGGAGCTGACAGTCGAGCTTGGCGACGACTACGTGGCCACGCTGGAGTTCAGCCGGCCGCCGAGCAACTACTTCAGCCCCGGCCTCATCCGCCAGATCGCGGACGCCTGCGATGCGCTGGCCGCCAGCGCGCGCTGCCGCGCCATCGTGCTCTGCAGCGCCGGGCGGGTGTTCTGCGCCGGAGCCGACTTCACCGACGACCACGCGATCGGCACGCCGGACGGGTCGCATCTGTATGACTTCGCGGCCCGCCTGTTCGAGCAGCCGCTGCCGATCGTCGCCGCGATCCAGGGTGCCGCGATCGGCGGCGGCCTCGGGCTCGCGCTGGCAGCTGACTTCCGGATCGCGGCGCCCGAGGCCCGCTTCGCGGCGAACTTCGCGCTGATCGGCATTCACCAGGGCTTTGCGATCAGCGTGACGCTCCCGGCGGTCGTCGGTCAGCAGACCGCACTGGACCTTCTCTACACAGGCCGCCGCGTCGGTGGCGCCGAAGCGCACGCGCTCGGCCTTGCCGACCAGCTGGCCGAGCCAGGTCAGGCGCGGGCGCAGGCGCACGCGCTCGCAACGCGGATCGCCGCCTCGGCTCCCCTGGCCGTCCGATCCATCCGGGCTACCATGCGCGGCGACCTCGCTGCTCGAGCGCGTGGAGCGATGGCGCGTGAGCGCGAGGAGCAGGAACGGCTCATGCGCACCGCGGACTGGCGGGAGGGACTTGCCGCCGTCAGTGCGCGGCGCCCGGCCAGCTTCTCTGGCCGCTGAGGACGTCCGCGATGCCAATACTCGACCGTCCCGGCGCCAGCATCCACTACCAGGTCAGCGGCGGCGGCAGCCCGGCTGTCCTGCTCAGCCACGGGTTCGCCGCCACGTCCGCGATGTTCGCGGCGAACATGCCGGCCATCGCCGCTAGCCACGAAGTGATCGCCTGGGATCTGCGCGGCCACGGCGCCAGCGACTACCCGGCCGATCCGGCGTGCTACAGCCCGGCTGAGGCGCTCGGTGACATGGCCGCCTTGCTCACGCACTGCGGACGGGAACGGGCAGTGCTCGGCGGACACTCGCTTGGCGGCTACCTGTCGCTTGATTTCGCGCTGACAAGCCCCGACCGGGTCGCGGCTCTCGTCCTAATCGATACTGGGCCGGGATTTCGGAACGACGCCGCGCGGGACGCCTGGAACCGCCGCGCGGAGGGCACCGCCGCGCGGCTGGCCGAGCGCGGCCTCGACGCTGCCGGTTCGGGCGCCGAGCTGCACGCGGACGCGCATCGCGACGCCAGCGGCCTGATCCAGGCGGCCAGGTACACGCTGACGCAGCGCGACTCCCACGTGCTGGAAGGGCTGCCGCGCATCGCCGTGCCGACGCTCGTGATCGTGGGATCCGACGATGCCCCGTTCTTCGCTGCCGCCGACTACATGACGGCCAAGATCCCGCTCGCGCGGAAAGTCGTGATACCGGGCGCGGGACACGCGCCCAATGTTGATCAGCCTGAACTGTTTGACGCGGCACTGCGCGGATTCCTGGCGGAAGTCACCGCAGCGGAGGGACGAGCATGACGGCGCAGACACCGGCCAACGTGTCACCTGAAGAGGTCCGCGGCGAACTGGCCGAGTGGGTTGGCGAGCACTGGGATCCGGCGATGGCACTGCGCGACTGGCGCGAGCTGCTGCTGGACTCGGGCTGGGCAGTGCCGAGCTGGCCGCAGCGCTGGCACGGCCGCGGGCTGCCCGCATGGGCGGACGAGCTGGTCGGCAGCGAGCTGCTGCAGCTCGGCGCGGTCGGGATCCCGGTCGGCAGCGGCACGTGGCTGGCCGCGCCGACCATCCTGGCGCACGGCCCAGACGATGTGCGCGAGCGGCTGCTACGGCCCACGCTGACCGGCGAGCAGACGTGGTGCCAGCTGTTTAGCGAACCGGGCGCCGGCTCCGACCTGGCCGGCCTATCCACCTCGGCCGTCCTGGACGGCGATACGTGGGTAATCAACGGGCAGAAGGTCTGGAATACCAGCGCACACCACGCCGACCTCGGAATGCTGCTCGCGCGCACCGACAGCAACGTGCCCAAGCACCAGGGGATCACGTACTTCGTGCTGCCGATGAAGCAGCCAGGCGTCGAGGTCCGCCAGCTGCGGCAGATGAACTTCCACGCCTCCTTCAACGAGGTCTTCCTCACGGGCGCCCGCATCCCGAAGGACAACGTGGTCGGCGCGGTCGGGCAGGGCTGGACGGCCGCGCTGACCACGCTCGCCTACGAGCGCCGGTTCTCCGCGCTCCGGCGCCCCAGCTATTCCCCCGCGCCAGGCCGGGCGCTCGAGGAGGCGCGAGCCGAGGCCGACGATCACTTCGCCACCTACTCCTGGTATCCGCAGCGGGCGGGCCGCCCGGACCTGGTCATCGAGCACGCCCGCGCGGCGGGCGTCGCCAACGATCCGGTCATCCGTCAGGCCATCGCGCGACTGCTGACGCTGCAAAGGGTCAGCATGTGGACGGCGGAGCGCGCGCGGGCCGCCCGCGCACTCGGGGCGCGCCCTGGTGCCGAGGGATCCATCGGCAAGCTGGCCGCCAGCAACATCGCGCGCGAGTCCGCCAAGGTGCACGGGATGATCGCAGGCGCTGCGGCGATGCTGACCGGGCCGGACTCGGCACTGGGCGGGGTGATCGCCGAGGTGCTGATGTCGGTCCCTGGTCAGTCGATCGCGGGCGGCACCGACGAGATCCAGAAGAACATACTGGCCGAGAAGGTGCTCGGACTACCCGGCGAGCTGCGAGTCGACCGAGACATTCCGTTCAGCCAGATCAAGCACCGTGGTTAGGTTCAGGACCAGTCCGAAGGAGGGTTCCCACATCACGACCGAGCCGAGGCAGCGAGTGCCTTGATGCGCGTCAGGTCGTCGGCGATCAGCTCAGCTTCCTGGTCCGCACTCGGCGAACGCCACATCGTCGGGCCCTCGATCACTAGCTGCGCGACATCCGGACCCGCCCGTCCGCCCGGAATGTACTCATAGCGGAAGGTGTACTCACCGAACGTCTCGTAGGAGATGGCCAGGCGCAGCCGCGGCTCGGCGATGCGGATGCCGTCGCTCATGAAGATCAGGCTGCTGGGCGTGGCACTGACCAGCCCGGCTGCCCTCCCCCATTGCCAGGCGGCGATTATTTCCTCCCAGGGCCCGAGGCGGTGCGTTACCCGGGCCTTCCGGAGCTGCCTGTCCGGCGGGACTCCGGGCCGCGCCACGTGGAGGCTGCCCGGCTGCGGCGGCAACATCAGGCATTCGCGGACCAGGTCCGCTATTGGGGGATTCTGCGGCATTTAGCGACACCTTAGTCCCTATGGCAACCATGGTTCAGAGGAAGCGCAGAGGCTGCGCAGATGCCCTGCTCCGGTCGGCAGCCGATCCTTCATGAGTACGGATAGAGCGGCCACGGCCGCCCGCGCTCATTGGGAGGCACGGGGTGGGAATCACCTCCAGCACCGCGCTCTGGTACGCCAGCCGGGCAACTGGCGTGGTCGCGCTGGTGCTGCTGACCGTCGTTGTCGTGCTCGGCATACTGGTCAACCGTCGCGGGCGGCTGCCTGGCCTGCCGAGGTTCGCCACGACGAGCCTGCACCGCAGCATCTCGCTGCTGGCCGTCGCCTTCCTCGCGGTGCACGTGATCACCGCGATTGCCGATCCGTACGTCACTATCGGCATCGCCGCCGCCGTCGTCCCCTTCGCCTCTGCGTACAAGACATTCTGGATCGGACTCGGGGCGGTCTCGGTAGACATCATTTTCGCGCTGATCATCACCAGCCTGGCTCGGGCAAGGATCGGCCGTCGCGCCTGGCGCGCGGTGCACTGGCTCGCGTACGTCTCGTGGCCGGTCGCGCTGTTCCACAGCATCGGCTCGAGCAACGACCTCCATAACGGAGGGCTCCTGGCACTGGCCGTCCTCTGCACGATGGCGGTCATCGGCGCCACCGGCTGGCGGATCTCCAGCGCGGCCTCGGCGCCGGGCCGAGCGGAGCGGGCAGCCCGCGCGCTCGTCGAGAACAGCGAACGTCCGCTGACCCGGGCAGGTGTCCGATGAAGCCGGCCAGCACGCTGACACAAGCCGAGTGCGTAGCCGGCAGTCAAGGCGGCGTGCCAGGCGAGCCGGGCATGCCACGCCTGTTCGCGGCCGCAGGCCCCGGACACGGTGATGCGGCCGTTCTCGAGCCCGGCCTGGATCTCGTCGCTCACCTGCGCCGGCACGGCCGTGCGCGGTACCGCGGGCCATCCCTGATCGAGCACGTGCAGGCGGCCGGGCTGACCGGCCGTGGTGGCGCCGCCTTCCCGGTCGCCACGAAGCTCTCAGCGGTAAGCGCTGCAGGCGGCAGCCCGGTAGCGGTCGCCAACGGTGCCGAGGGCGAGCCAGCCAGCAGCAAGGATGCCGCGTTGTTGTGGTTCGCTCCGCACCTCGTCCTCGACGGCCTTCAGCTAGCCGCAGAGGCGATCGGCGCGCGCACGGCCTACTTGTACGTGCACGCAGGATCCGACGCCCGCGGCGGTCCCGACCTGCCCTGGCACCTGCAGGCGGCGCTCACCCAGCGCGCGGCGGCCGGAACCGACCGCATCAGCGTCGAGCTCATCGAGGCGCCGCCCCGCTTCCTGGCCGGCGAGGAAACCGCCCTCGTGTCCCGCATCAACGGTGGCGCTGCCCGGCCGGCCGACAAGCAGTACCGCGCCTTCGAGCGCGGCGTCGGCGGCCAACCGACCCTCGTCCAGAACGTCGAGACTCTGGCGCACCTGGCGCTGATCGCCCGGCACGGGGCAACGTGGTTCCGTAGCGTCGGCACCCGCGACGAGCCTGGGTCCATGCTCTGCACCATTCGTGAGTCGGACGGCAGGGCACGGGTTCTGGAAGCTGCGCTCGGCACGCCGCTGAGCTGGCTGATGCGGCTCGGAGACGACGTGCAGGCGGTTCTGTCCGGCGGTTACCACGGCGGCTGGCTAAGCCTGACCGACGCGCGGCGGCTAGACCTCTGCAACGCCGATCTTCGCCCGGCTGGCGCGATCGCCGGTGCAGGCGTGCTGGTCGCGCTGCCGACCGGGTACTGCGGTCTGGCGGAGACCGCAAGCGTTGCCCGTTCCCTTGCATTGGAATCGGCTGGCCAGTGCGGCCCGTGTTTCAACGGGCTGCCGGCGATCGCCACAGCACTCGCCGAGCTCGCGCGGCCGCGTCCGGCCGGTCCGGCCCTGGCTAACCTGCAGCGCTGGACGAGCCTCGTGACGGGACGCGGCGCGTGCCATCACCCGGACGGGACTGTCCGGTTCGTCGCCAGCGCCCTGACGGTCTTCGCGGCCGAGACAGCAGAGCACGCGCGCGGCCGGTGCACGGCGACACGGAGCGACCCCTTCCTGCCGGTGACGGCGCCCGCCACGACCGAATCCGACTGGAGATAGACATGTCTGACACGGGCGCGCGACTGCGCGTCAATCGCGTCGTGTGCAGCGGCCACGGCGTGTGCGCGGAACTCCTGCCCGAGCTCGTCGCGCTGGACGAATGGGGCTACCCAATCATCGCGGACACTCCGCTGCCGGCCCGGCTGGTCCGGGACGCACGGCGAGCAGTAACGGACTGCCCGGCGCTCGCGCTGCGGCTGGTCAGCGAGGACTTCTCAGTCGTGGCTGGGGCACGCAGAGCGTATTCAGAAGAAGCTCAGATCCCGGGCCGAGACAGCGCGGGCAAGCTGAGGACATGATGACAGTCATGGAGCCAACGGCCGAGCAGCCGGCCAAGCAGGCCGACGGCGGTATTCATCGACCGGACGGCAGTCCCGTCCGCGTGCTCGTCGTCGATGACGAGCCGAGCCTGGCCGAGCTGCTCGCTAGCGTCCTGCGCTACGAAGGCTGGGAGATCAGGACGGCCGCGGACGGCAGCACCGCCGTGCGCACGGCGCGCGAGTTCCAGCCGGACGCGATCCTGCTCGACATCATGCTGCCGGATTTCGACGGCCTTGAGGTACTTCGACGGGTCCGGGGGATCCTGCCCCACGTTTGCGTCCTGTTCCTGACGGCGCGGGACTCCGTGCAGGACCGGGTCAGCGGCATCACCGCCGGTGGCGACGACTACGTGACCAAGCCGTTCAGCCTCGAGGAGGTCATTGCCCGGCTGCGCGGGCTCCTGCGCCGGGCCGGGATGGCGCGCGCGAGCTCGGGCACCGAGCTGACAGTGGCAGACCTGACCATGGACGAGGACGCTAGGGAAGTCCGCCGCGACGGCGAGCTGATCGAGCTGACCGCCACCGAGTTCGAGCTCTTGCGGTTCATGATGCGCAATCCGCGGCGCGTGCTGTCAAAGGCGCAGATCCTCGACCGGGTGTGGAATTACGATTTCGGCGGCCAGGCTCATGTCGTGGAGCTATACATCAGCTACCTGCGCAAGAAAATTGACTCCGGGCGCGCGCCCTTGATCCACACGGTCCGCGGCGTCGGATACGTGCTGAAGCCCCCGGCCTGATCGTGGTGCCGCACGCTCCCGCAAGCCGGGCAGCGCGAGCTCGGCAGTGGCTGGCAGCCCGGACCCTGCGCGGTCGGCTGATCGCTGGCCTGCTCGGGCTCCTCGCGCTCGCCTGCGCGACGGTCGGCGTCGTCACGTACACGCACCTGCACACTGTCCTGGTCAGCCAGCTCAACACCGAGCTGACGAACGCCAGCCTCCGCTATACGAGTTGCGTCACACCCGGGCCGCCGCCGGACGGCGATCATGAGGGCGATCACGGCGGCCAGCCGGCGCCTAACGGGCATCCGCCAGCCTTCTGCGCACAGCTGCAGGCGACCGCCGTATTCAGCGCCGTCATTCAGCATGACGGCAAGGTCGTCGATCCATACCTGGCTGGCAGCACCGGCGCCTGCAACCTGACGCCGCGAGATGCGGCCAAGATCGCGCGCCTGCAGGTCGGCGGCCACCCGGAGACGGTGGACCTGACGTCCTACGGCGACTACCAGATGGTCGCAAGCCATACTGGCGAGGGAGTACTCGTCACCGGGCTGCCGCTCAGCACGGTCAGCCACACCTTGCAGCAGGTCGCCGCGGCCGAGATCGCCGTGTTCCTCGCCGCGCTGCTCATCACTGGCATCATCGGAACGTCGTGGGTGCGCGTGTCGCTGCGCCCGCTGCGCCGGGTTGCCGCCACCGCGACCAGGGTTACTCAGCTGCCGCTGAGCAGTGGCCAGGTCAGCCTGCCTGAGCGCGTCCCCGACGCGAACCCGGCTACCGAAGTCGGCCAGGTGGGTGCCGCGTTCAACCGGATGCTGGGCCACGTCGAGGCCGCGCTCGCCCGCCGGGAGGCGAGTGAGTCGCGCCTGCGCACCTTTGCCGCCGACGCCAGTCACGAGCTCCGCACGCCGCTCGCCGCGATCCGCGGATACGCCGAGCTGGCCCGCCGGCACCCCGGCCCGCTCCCGGACGACGTCGCGCACGCACTCAGCCGCGTCGAGTCGGAGTCCGCCCGGATGAGCGAGCTCGTCGACGAGTTGCTGCTGCTGGCCCGGCTAGATGCTGGCCGGCCACTAGCAAGCGAGCTAGTAGACATGACCCGCCTGGTCATCGACGTGACCAGCGACGCCAGGGTCGCGGCGCCCGATCATCGCTGGCAACTTGAGCTGCCAGAGGAGCCCGTAGTGGTCCGCGGCGACGATCTGCGGCTGCACCAGGTGCTAGCCAACCTGCTGAGCAATGCCGCCCGGCACACTCCGGCCGGCACAGACGTTACGGTTACGCTCGAGCGAGCGGCTCCGGCTGCGGGCAGCAGCGGCCCCGCCACCGCCATCATCAACGTCATCGACGACGGGCCGGGAATCCCGGCCGAGCTCCAATCGGCCGTGTTCGAGCGCTTCGTGCGCGGCGACACTTCGCGGTCAAGGGCCGCGGGTAGCAGCGGCCTCGGGCTTGCGATCGTGCACGCCGTCACGGCGGCGCATGGCGGCACCGCGAATGTGGTCAGCCGACCTGGCGAGACAAGGTTCACCATTGAGCTGCCGATCTCTGACGGGTCTGCGCCGTCGCAGGCCGATGATGTGCGGCTGTCCGACTAACGCGCTTGCCGTTCTGCGGGATCACGATGAAGAACTCGTAGCCGATACTGTCCGGATCCCGCCCGGATCAGTCTCAGTTCCCTTCCATGACCTAGACGCAATTGCGACGCGTCGTCACGCTGGCATGGAGTCTGGGCCTGCGGCAGTGTCGTCGAAGAGCGGCTGGCAGGAAGGGAGGCGCTTGCCATGCAGCTGAGTTCTGGACAGTTACGCGAGGCCGCTGGGCAGCTCCATGCGATCCTCGGGCAGGCCCACGTGATCGTCGGGCAGGTCCATGCACCCGCGGAGCGGGTTGGGTGGTTTAGCTACGGCGGCGCGGCCAGGGTGGTGCTCGCTGTGGTGCTGGTGGCCGTGGCAGCCGGAGTGGCCGGGCTAGGGGTCCGGCTTCGGGTCCCGGTGCGATTGCCAAGGCCCGGCCGGACCGCCCGGACGGTCATGCTCGCGACCTGGGGGACAGCGATCGTGGCGTACCTGGTCTGCTTCGGCATTTACTTGCACCAGCTGCTCCATCAGCACCTGATTCACTCCAGGCCGCCGCAGCCGGTCTTCCCGATCACCGCCGCGTGCATGATCGCCCTCTTCTTCGCCATCCTGTACATCGGGCGCACGCTGAGCGAGGAGGCCCGGCTGAGCAGCGCCTTCATCGGCGCGATAGCCGCGCCGATGATCTTCGAGTTCCCCTTCGACCTCATGGTCATGACCCGGACATACCCCGCCATTGCTCCCGATCCGGCGTCGTACCGGGTGCTGTTCTTCGCGCCGTTGTTCCTCGTCGAATTCACGACGCTCGCGCTCCTGTCGTTGTCTCCGCTGGTCCGGCTGTCCCGGATGGCCTTCTTGGCCTTCGCGTTGATGCTGCTGATCTTCGCGGTCTGGGCGCTCTTCGGACTGGGCTACCCCTCTGCGCCGCTCCCCTTCGCGTTCAACGCAGTGTCGAAAGTCGTGGCCTTCGTCGCCGCGCTCGGCCTGTTCCTCCCCCAGCGAGGCCAGGCCAGCACGCCCGAGCCGACCGACTCCGTATCGGCGACGCCAGTCACCGGTACTGAGCATTGACCGTTGGGTGCGCGGAAGGCGATATCCGCAGCTTCCATAGCCCCCTGGTAGACATCGTCATCCGACCAGTAGCCTGCGAGGCGCTCGCCTAGCACTTACTGATTGTGGCGGCCGCGCGGCTTGTCGCCGACGGGCACGGACGCAAACTCAAACCCGCCTAGCGCGGATACCGGCTCAGCGGAGACGTGTCGCCCACGAGCCACACATGCCCGAACGGATCGGTGAATCCTCCTTGCCGGTGTACTCCCCACGGAGTCTGGTGATCAGTTATGGCATCAGCCGAGCCATCGGCGCCTGCGCCAACAGCCCGGTCTATGAACGCGTCGGGGTCCGAACAGAACACTTCCACCCGCACCGTCGTGGCGCCGAGCACACCGGGAGCGTCGAACCCACTCTTTGTCGGCTCATGCAAGAAGAACGGCGCTCCCTGGATCTCGAGCCCGATGACGCTGCCCAGATTCCACAGTTCGGTCGCGCCGAGGGCTTGTCGATACCAGTCCGCGGCGGCCGGCGCGGACGGCACCGCCAGCATGAGCGAGACCTGCACGCTAGCTGTCATTTCAGCTCCCTGCTTGCTAGTCCTTGCGGCCGGTAACGGCCAGGGTGATGCCGAGGCCGATCATGGCCAGGCCGCCAGCGCCGCCGATCATCTCCATTCGGCGCGGCGAGCGGCCGAACCAAGAGCGCGCCCACCCTGCGAGCGCAGCCCACGCGGAGTCACTGACCAGGGCGATCAGCACGAACAAGAATCCGAGCAGCAGCATCTGAGCCGGGACGCTCCCGGCAGACCGGTTCACGAACTGCGGCAGGACCGCGGCGAAGAACACGGCCGTCTTGGGGTTGGCAACGCCGACTAGGAAGCCGTCCGCCATCGCCCGCGGCATGGTCCGGGCCTGCCTGAGGGAATCGGCCATCGCATGGTCCTTGCGCTGTAGCAGCGCGCGAATACCGAGGTAGACAAGGTAGGCGGCGCCGGCCAGCTTCATGGCTGTGAACAAGACAGCCGATCGCTGGATAAGCGTCCCGACGCCGAGCGCAGCGACGACAGCCAGAACGAACTCGCCGAGTTCATTTCCTGCCACTGACGCGATCGCTGTGCGGCGCCCATGGGCCAGGGTGCGGCCGACGACGAACAGGACGCTGGGGCCAGGAATCACGATAATGACGAACGCAACGGCGGCGAACTCAGCAAAGCGGCCAGGCTGAATCATCCCTCAACGTTAGTGACCACCACGCCTGATGGCTGCCCAAGTCGTGGGCCGAGCGCGACGACCAGTGCGCTAGAGCTAGCGTCTCAGGCAATGCTGACCCGGCGATACTAGGTAGGTGAGCGAGCAAATACCTCGGCAGACGCGTGTCTCATCTGAACGGCTCTTGCGACCCGGAGACGGGCATCCCGTAGCTGCAGCGGCGGCGTAATGTGGGCGTCCGGTTATCGGTTGCCGGTTCCGCTGCTGTCAGCGGCTCAGAACTAGAGCAGGCCGCTATCGGTCGGATCTATGTCAAAAGCCAACGGTGCGCGGGGCGAGAACCGTGCCGTGCGCGACGATTGGGTAGCCTCCGGGGAATGTCAGCGCAGCTGGCGATGCGGCGGGCACGGGCACTGTATGCACGGGGGGACGTCGATGGTTGCCGTTCGGTCTGAGCGATGGATCCTGGGCGCGGCGGGGGTCACCGAAGGCGCGGTCCTGGCCACCTTTTGCTCGGCCGTCAGCACCCTGCTCGGCCGGCACTATTACGAGCTCACGTCCGCCGAGTACGCCGCCCTGTTCGCGCCCCAGATCATCACCGGGGTAGGCGCGGCGCTGATCGCGGCGCGGTCAGCCAGGCGGCGCGGGCGCGGACGGATGCTGAGGTTCGGTTTGGGCCTGAACCTCGCCGCCCTGGTGCTGCTCCTCTGCGCCTTGGGCGCGAACGGGCAACTCGCGGTGGAGTTTCCGCTGCTGCTGATCGCGAGCGCCCTTGCCGGAGCCGGCCTCGGGCTGGTTTACCCGGCTCTGACGGCGTTTGCCTGGGACGCCAATCCGAGGCGGCCGGAACGCTCGGTGATCGTGCTCAACCTGATGCTGGTCGCTGGCCTGGTCGTGAGCCCGGCGCTGGAGATCCCGACCGCGGCAGCGGGAGTCTGGTGGGCCGTGCCGGCCTTGCTGTGCACGATGAGCCTGCTGCTGATAGCGGTGGCCACCCGGGCGCGGCTCGGACCGGATGCGGTGCGCACCTGCGCCCTCATGTACCCCGCCCGGGGCGCCCCTGCCCGCCACCGGGTGTACGTGGTGCTCGCGCTGGTGACGGCGGCCTGCGTGACCATGCTGGCGGCCTGGTCACAGATCCACATGCCGGGGCAGGCGGTGCCGCACCCGCCGCTCCGGCCGCTGCTGGTCGCGTCGTTCTGGGCGGCTGCGGTGATGCTTGCCCGCGTCTCCTTCGCGGCCATCGAGCGACGCCGGACCTGGCCGCGCACCACCAGTCTGGTGCCGTTCCTGCTGCCGGCTGCCGTGGCGGCCATCGGCCTCGCGGCCCGGCAGTGGGAGACCGCGGTTGTCGGGGTCTTCTTGCTGGCAGCAGTCGCCTGCGCAGCGTTCCTGCCGCTGACCGCTGAGCCTCGCGATGACTACCTTGTCATCTTGTCGCTCGCCTTCACCGCGGCCTTCATCGCCCTGTACCCGATCGGCCTCGGCCTGGCCGGGCCGAGCATAAGGGCGTTTGAGGGCGCCGGCGCTTCTCTCCTGGCGATCTTCGTGGTGGCCGGCGCCTTGGGCTTCACAGCCATCCTCGCTGCGGTTGGCCTGCTCGTCAGGCCGTGGCAGCGCGAGTCTAAGAGTCCCGGTGCGACGACCTAGCGACGGTTGCCGTATAGCCCCCTCGGACGCAGCACAACGAGCACCCGCTTCTGGCGCACGAATACCTGCACCATCACGCGAGGTCCGGGGCGCGGACCGGTAGCCGCTGGCTGTCCTGCCGTCGTTAACTGGCGCGCGGACCGCTGAGTTGCGTGATGCTCGCTGCAGTGATCTTCCCGTTCACCGCCGTGTCGGTGGCCGTGTAGGTCTGCTCAGCGCCGGCGCACCTGCCACGAACTGGGCATAGGTCTCGCCGTTTGGGTCGAAGCCCAGCAGCTGCCAGGCTGCCGGGAAGTCTCCTGACTCGACATCGCCGTAGTATTCGTTCACCACTGACCACGGGCTGCCCGCGAAGGTGCTGGTGCTCACGGTTGGTGACGGACTGGACGGCGCCGACGGAGCCGGCGTCGAAGATGCCTGGACCACCGCAGCCACGACCAGGCACCCGGCTGCCACTGCTCCGATCGCTGCCCTTCTCATTGCCCACTCAACGCCCTGATGCCGCCGCTGCCCGCTATGTAGACCTCGAGCTGGCCTCCGAAGGAGGCAACCACCGTGGTGAAATAGCCGTCCTCGGGCTGCGGCAAAGCGCCTCGCCGATCGTCGCTAACCGGCGTGACGGCGATCAGTCTTCCGTCTGATCGGTGTTAGCATCCCGCTTGGCATGGCTGTAGCGAGTGGTCTTCCGGGCGCGTCCGCGTGGGCGCTGGATCCTGCCCTCGCCTACCTGAATCACGGCGGGTTCGGCGCCACGCCCCGCTGCGTGCTCGCTGAACAGCGGGCTTGGCACGACGCCATGGAGCGCAACCCTGTCGGCTTCCTGGTACACCAGCTACCCGAGTTGCTGGACGGTGTGCGGTCGGAGGTGGCCGCGTTCCTGGGCGCTGACGTAGATGGCCTGGTCTTCGTCGGCAATGCGACGGCCGGGATGCAGACCGTGATCACACAGACCAGCCTTGAGCCGGGCGACGAGGTGCTGGCGACCGATCACTGCTACCCGGCAGTGCTGGCCCAGCTGCGCCGGGCCGCTGGTGCCGCTAGGGCAGAGCTGCGGATCGCTTCCATCCCGCTGCCTGCCGGTGGCCGCCAGCCCGTCGCCGAAGCAGTGTTGTCGCGGCTCAGCCCGCGGACCCGGCTGGTAGTCGTCGATCACGTGGCCTCCTGCAGCGGCCTGGTGTTCCCGGTCGAGGAGATCGCGGCCGAATGCCACAGGCATGGCGTCCCGGTCCTGGTCGACGGGGCGCACGCAGCCGGCATGCTGCCCGTTAATCTCGGCGAGCTTGGCGCCGACTACTGGGTGGGCAATATGCACAAGTGGGTGTGTGCGCCCAAGGCCGCAGCCGTCGTCCATGCGGCGCCAGCTTGGCGCGATACGCTCCGCCCGCTGGTGGCATCTCATGGTGTGGCCGATGGGTACTTGCCGTCATTTGCCTGGACGGGCACACGCGATCCCAGCGCCGTGCTCGCGATCCCGGCGGCGCTCGCATTCTTCGGCAAGGCCAGCTGGCAAGCGGTCCGCGAGCACAACAACGAGCTGGCCCGGCAAGGCGCCGATCTGGTGGCGCGGCGGATCGGGACCAGCCCGCCTGATGCCAGCGGGCTTGCCGCCGCGATGCGGCTCGTGCAGCTGCGTCAGCCGCTAACAGAAGCCGACGCCAGAGCGCTTGAACGCAGGTTGCTCGCAGATCACGGCGTAGTTGTGCCCGTTACCGACCACGGCGGCTGGCAATGGTTTCGGCTGTCGGCTCAGCTGTACAACACTCCAGCCGACTACGAACGGCTCGCCGACGCCCTGTGAACGGTCACCTCAGGCGCGACGGGCGCACACTGGGAAAATGCGTCTCACCATCCGAGTCCAGCCTGGCTCTTCCCGACCTGGCGTCGGCGGTGAGCACGACGGGGCTCTGGTTGTCCGGGTCAGCAAGCAGGCCGTGGACGGCGACGCCACTGCGGCGGCGCTCGCCGCTGTGGCCGCAGCGTTCGGGGTGAGCCGTCACGAGGTAACGCTGGTAGCAGGCTCTCGAAGCCGGTCGAAGATTGTCGATGTAGTGGGCGCGGATCCTGCGTCGCTCGCACGCCTGCTCGCGCGGTAGGCGCGCGCGGCAGCAATGTCGCCCCTTGACGTCACCGTCGCACCAGCCGCCCGGAGGAGCGGGACAGGTGGCACAGGCCGATCCTGCCGACGCCAGAGGGGATCATCAATCAGTGACAGACAACGTCGGCGCCCTTGACAAGGGCCTGTTCGCTGCGGTGGATGTCCACTACGCGCGACGGGCTGGCGCGAGGGCGGCGCTCGTAACCGCCGCTGAGCCGAGGTTCGCCGAGCTGGCAGGTACCAGGACGATCCAGGTGGCCGACGTCGCACCCTACCGTCCTGGCGAGTTCTACCTGCGCGAGCTCCCGCCGATACTGGCCGTGTGCCGAGACGCAGGACCGCTTGCGCTCATCCTCGTTGACGGATACGTCGACCTGGATCCTGATGGCCGACCGGGGCTTGGCGCTCACGTTCATGACGAGCTCGGGGTACCCGTTATCGGCGTCGCGAAGACCCCGTTCCGGACTGCCACGCATGCCGTTCAGATCCGGCGCGGACAGTCGGCCAGACCGCTGTTCGTTACTGCGGCGGGGCTCAGAATCGCCGAGGCCACGCGCCTCGTCGAGGACATGGCCGGGTCCTTCCGCATACCCGATGCGCTGCGCAAAGCCGATCGCCTGGCCCGCGGACTCGAGGAACCGGCGGCTGTCGTCACGCGATAGCACTACAGCGACGTGGTGGTCCGGGCAGCGTGAGCCACCGCTAAAGTAGGCGACTCCTCCCCCGGACCAGCTGACTGGCCCTCATACCCGGAAGGCCGCGACGTGAGCGCTATCGCCGACGCGGCGGTGCTGCTCGGGGTTGGAGTGCTCGCCGGCATCATCAGCACAGTCGCCAGCCTGGCATCCGTCGTGTCCTATCCGGCGCTGCTGGCACTGGGCCTATCCCCGGTCAGCGCGAACGTGACGAACACCGTGGCCCTGATGTTCACCGCGGTCGGGGCAGCTGCCGGGTCGCGGCCGGAACTGGCGGGCCAGGCACAGCGGGTCCGCACGCTCGGCCTGCTAACCGCCGGCGGCGGCGGCGCCGGCGCTGCATTGTTGCTGCTGACGCCGGCCCGCGGCTTCGAGTACGCCGCGCCGCTTCTGATTGCTGTCGGGTCGCTGCTGCTCCTGCGTCGCCGTGTCCCGCAGACAGGGCCCAGCGATGGCGGCAAGACCGTCCCCGATAGCGAACCCGCCAGCGCCAACATAGGGTCCGGCGGTGAAGAGCGGACTGCTGGCGGCAACGGCAGCTGGCTCTCGCGAGCTGCAGTGTTCGGCGTCGCCATCTACATCGGATACTTCGGCGCCGCCGGTGGCATTCTCATGCTCGCCGTCCTGATCCGCATGTACGTGCAGTCGCTGGCCAGAACGAACGCGCTGAAGAACGTGATATCGGGTCTGGCAAACGCGGTTGCAGGGATCGGATTCGCGATCTTCGGGCCAGTTCGGTGGAGTGCGGCGCTGCCGCTAGCCGCGGGCTTCCTGATCGGCGGCTGGATCGGCCCGTCAATCGTGCGCCGGCTGCCCGCCAGGGGCCTGCGCATCTTCGTCGGCGTATGCGGCCTCGCGGTCGCGATTCGTCTCGCCGTCAGCACGTACTAGAGCCGCTGATCGGCCGCCCCTGCTCGGCTACCTGCCGGTCCAGTTGAGCGGGCCCGGTCACGACGAGCGCCCTAGCCGGCTCGTCGCTGGTGACGGTGAAGCCGTGCGGGTGATCCCGCGGCACGAAGACGAAGCTGCCAGCCGTGGCGGTCCAGCGGTCTTCCTGGCAGAACACCGACAGCTCGCCGGCCAGCAGGTAGAACATCTCGTCTTCCCCGACGTGGACGTGCTCGTGCACTGACAGGCCAGCCGGAAACGTCGACTCCATGACGGCAAGCTGACCCAGCGTCCGCTCGCCTCCAGCCTTGACGACGACGACTGCGCCGTGGAAGAGATAGCCGGGACCGTCGCCAGGCCCCAGCGCGAAGCCGGACATCAGTGCTCACCGTCCTCGGTCGACCGGACGTAGTTCTGGAGCCGCCGCAAGCCATCGATCAGGGCGTCGTCCGCCACATCCAACGCATCGGTCAGCGTGAACCATCGCACCTGCTGGCTCTCCCCCGGCGGCGGCGCTGGCTCTTCGTCAGCAGCCCCGAGCAGGTAGCGAAGGTCGAGGTGGAAGTGCGATCCGGCGGGATGCGCGTCCAGGTGCAGTAGCCGGGGACCGCCGGCTGGGTGACATACTTGCAGTCCGGTCTCCTCCTGCGTCTCCCTCAGTGCTGCTTCCCACGGCGTCTCGCCCGCGTCGATGTGGCCGCCAGGCTGCATCCAGCCGCCGATTCGCTTGTGCCAGTGCAGCACCGTGCCGCGCCGCCCGGTCACGATGGCTGACCCAGTGACGTGCACTGGGTCGGCCTCCCGGCTGAACGGGTCGGCCAGCCGGTCTAGTTCGGCGAGGAAGCGTGCGCGCGAGGCGGCCTCCCGCTCCGTCGCCGCGTCGAACCCGGTCACCGCTTCCCGCAGCTCAGCCACAGTTCGATCGCTGCGCTCACCGCCATGCCAGGACACGTCTGCCATCATGCCCGGTCCCGGTGCGCCCGTGTCACCGCTGTCGGCGAAGATGGCTGGGTGCGCTTGACCACCGTGGCAGTCGTCGGCATGGCACTTATCGCAGCACTGGTGGCCGCGTGCGCCGCGGACACAGCCCGGCCGAGTGCACCCGCCCAGCTCGCGAGCGCCGCCAGGCCCGCTGGCGCCGAGCATGCGGGCAGCAGCGCGCCGCCGGCTAGCACGGAGAGCTGCTACGCCTTCGCGGTCAGCGCGCTGCGCAGCCATCTCGTCGTCCGGAGAAGGCCGGCGGTCTGCGCAGGCCTCCCCCAGGCGGAGGTCAACCAGGATGTCGCCCGCGCCATCCGGACTGTCGTCGGCCCGCATCCCAAGGCGCTCGCTCGGCGGCTGGCGGCCGCGGATAGCCGTTATCTCGCGGACCTGGTCAGGCCGGTGCGTCCGCCAGCAGCGGTGAGCGTCGCAGCCGGCACCACGACCACGTCGGGTGACCTGGCGCTCCGCTTCTCCGCGCTGGCGGCCTGGCTGGCGGCAGCCGGAGCCGGGACGTACCTGCTCGTGGGCTTGCTGAGGCGTGACAGGCGCCCGCGACCGAGCCGGAGAGCACGGGGTCAGCCTCTTGTGCCGCTCAGCCACGCGGGCCTGGCGATCTCGGGCCTGCTGATCTGGATCGCGTTCATGGTGACGGCCGTGGCCGCCCTGGCGTGGGCCGATGTCGGCCTGACCTGGCTGATCGCTGGTCTTGGCATGGCAACGCTGCTGGGTGGCCCAGATCAGCAGACGGGCTCGGCAACCGAATCCGCCGCGACAGGCGAGCAGGCCGGGTCTTCGACGGCCGCGTTCCCATCAGGGGCGCCGGTGATCGTCATCGCGCTCCATGGCGTCCTGGCGACGCTGACGATCTTGCTTGTCTTGCTTGCCGCGGTCGCCTCCGGCTAGCGGGCTCAGTCCTCGCTCGACGCCGCCCAGATATTAATGCCTGCGTCGACGGCCTGCTGGTCGATCGCGGCCAGGTCGTCGGGCGTGAAGGAGGACCGGCCGGCGGCCTCGAGGTTCTCATCCAGCTGGGCGACGCTGCTGGCACCGATCAGCGCCGACGTGACAATCGGGTCACGAAGCACCCAGGACAGGGCCATCTGGGCCAGAGACTGGCCCCTGGCCTTGGCGAGCTCGTTGAGCGCCCGGACGTGGGCGAGGTTCGCGTCGCTGATCTGGTCCGACGAGAGCGACCCACTGCGGCTAGCGCGGGAGCCGGCCGGGATCCCGTTCAGGTACCGGGTGGTGAGCAGGCCCTGCGCAAGCGGCGAGAACGCGATGCACCCGATGCCCCTGGCGTCGAGCACGGCCTGGAGGCCGCCCTCGATCCAGCGGTTGAGCATCGAGTAGGACGGCTGGTGGATCAGCAGCGGCGTGCCCATCGCCTGCAGGATGTCGGCGGCCTCTGCTGTGCGCTCTGCCGAGTACGACGAGATGCCCGCGTACAGGGCCTTGCCGGAGGTCACTGCGGTGTGCAGCGCGCCCATCGTCTCTTCCAGCGGCGTGTCCGGGTCGAACCTGTGGCTGTAGAAAATGTCGACGTAGTCGAGTCCCATCCTGGCCAGCGACTGATCGAGGCTGGCCAGCAAGTACTTGCGAGAACCCCATTCGCCGTAGGGGCCTGGCCACATGTCGTAGCCGGCCTTGGTCGAGATGATCAGCTCGTCCCGGTACGGGCGCAGGTCCGCACGCAGGATCGCGCCGAAGTTGGACTCGGCCGACCCGTACGGCGGCCCGTAGTTGTTCGCCAGGTCGAAATGCGTGACGCCACGGTCGAATGCTCGCCTGATGATCGCTCGCTGGACCTCCAGCGAACTCTCCTCGCCGAAGTTCTGCCACAGTCCGAGCGAGATCTCTGGCAGCTTGATCCCGCTACGACCGCAGCGGCGGTAGGGCATCTTGTCGTCATATCTGTCAGGCGCGGCAACGTACATGACGAGCATTCTGCCAGGGTCGACTGGGAGCAACCGAGAGGTCCGCGCTGTGCGTCCAATCCACGTGGCCGAGGGATGATATTGGCGGGCCCAGTATCGGCCGTGGTCCGACGAGGGAAGGGAGGACCACGTTGAAGAGGAATCTCATCGCGGCCGTTGCCGCTGGGATAATCGTGGGCGGAGGGGTCGGGGCCGGCGTTACCGCTGCCGTGACCGGGGGCTCGAGTGGGGCGCCAAGCGCGGGACCGAGTACGAGTGCGAGCCAGACCGCGGGGCAGGACGGCGGCGAGAGCCCGCCTGACTGCGTCACAGTGGCTATCGCGGAGAACTCAGGGAACGGCCCGGTGCTGTGGACGAAGTGGTGCGGGTCGGGTAGCCGCGGCGCTGCGCCGATGAAGGCAGGCACCGGGCAGCTCGTCGTGGACGGGGCGTCGCTGGACCCGGCCAACTGCACGCAGGCGAACCCCTGCGTCATCCTCTGGCCGCGTTCGCCGAAGGCGTGAGCGCAAGCGGCAGCGTCCATGATCGCGAATGATTCGGCACAGTCGGCTATGTCGAATCCTTCCTCAAAGCCGCGTGCCTGATAACGTTTAGTCCGTTACTGGTCGTTTCCGCCCAGATTGGACCGTGCATGGCTGAGCCGCTTCAGCGGCATGTGGCATTCGATCACCTGCATAACTTCCGAGATCTTGGCGGTTATTCTGCAGCGGACGGGCGGCGGGTGAGCTGGGGCCAGTTGTACCGGTCCGACTCCCTCGGGAAGCTCGCCGGCGACGACGTAGAACGCTTCACACGCCTCGGCGTGCGCACCGTGATTGACCTGCGCTATCCATGGGAAGCCGATGCTGGCGGCCGCGCACCTGTCGGCCTCGGACTGGCCTACTACAACTGCAGCATCGAGCATCGGCCTTACGACCAGTCCAACCTCACCGACGTCGTCGACCCTGTGCGGTTCCTTGCTGACCGATATGCCGAAGTAGCGGGTGACGGCTCAACGGAGATCGCGGAGGCGTTACGGATCCTCGCGGCCGCCGACAGCCCACCCGTAGTAATCCACTGCGCATCGGGCAAGGACCGAACCGGGCTGCTTGCCGCGCTCGTGCTGTCCCTTCTCGGTGTGAGTGACGACGACATCGCCGCCGATTTCGCGCTGACCGGGCTGGCTACGGAGCGGCTTATCGCCGACTGGCATGCGTTCTATCCGGGTCGGCCACTGTTGTGGCCGCACTACGGCGCGGCCCCGGCCGAACTGATGCGCGTGTTCCTGTCTGAGCTGGCTGACAAATTCGGCTCGCCGCATGAATACGTGACCGGATTTCTCGGCGTCGAGCCGGCCATCATCAGCGACATGCGCGCGCTGTACCTGTCAGGCTCGTAGTACCCAGCGGTGCAGCGGCGTGAGCGGCTCAGCCGGCCTGCGTGCGGCCTCGCTGGATGACGGCCTCGCGGCGACGGGCGACCTCGTCGCGGTCGATGCCACCGGAATGCCAGCGCTTATGCGCTTGCCGCTCGACGGCGGCGGCTTCCGCGCCGGGCACGCGCGAGACCTCGCGGTAGGTCGCGAAGATTGTCCGCACGGCAGCCGGGTCGTTGGATGCCACGTCGGCGGCGAGCTTTCCGGTGAAGCTCATCAGTTCGGCGTGCGGAACGACGTGATTGACCAGCCCCCACGCCAGCGCCGTGGCGGCGTCGACGAAATTGCCCGTCGCGCTCATCTGCCGGGCCCGGCGCAACCCAACCGCGGCCGGCAGCTCGGCGGTCAGCCCCCAGCCGGGCTGGATCCCCATCCGCGCGTGCGTGTCCGCGAACCTGGCCAGCTCCGAGGCGATCAGGAAGTCGCACGCCAGCGCCAGCTCCAGGCCGCCTGTGATGGCAGCGCCATTCACCGCGCCGATCAGGGGCTTACTGAGCTGCGGCAGCACCGGTCCAGACACTGCACGGGCCAGCGGGCTGTCAGCCTGACCGAGTTCGGTTAGGTCCAGTCCCGCGCAGAACGCAGGGTCTGCGCCGGTCAGCACGATGACACGGACGTCGGGGCTGGCGTCCAGCGCCGTCATCGTGGCACGCAGCTGGGTCAGCAGTCCGCCGGATATAGCATTCCGGCGATCGGGGCGATTCAGCGTCACGATCGCGACAGGGCCGGACACCTCGGAGCGTACGTCGGTCACGGCCACTGCCCTTCCTGCGCTGCGACGGGGTGATCCCGATCGTATGCCCGCGCCAAGGCGGGCCCGCAGAGTCAGCTCAGACTCCCTGGTCCGGCTTGGACGCGTTTACAACAGCCACCGGGCGGAATGGGGATGGTGTCGGCACACCAGTGACTGACAGAACCTGCGCCTAGCCCCCTTGCGCACGACATCACCGCCAATGGGAGGTCAAATGTCAGGTCTGACGAGAAAAAGCCTCGATTCGCCTGAAGAGACGCGACCGTTCGAGGGCGACACTGGCCAGCTCCAGCTGGTGAACACACAGGAAGGTGCCGTCGGTCGGGCCACCTTCCTGCCTGGATGGCGATGGTCAGAGCACGTCAAGCCGATCGCGAAGACGGACAGCTGCGAGGCCGCCCATATGTGCTACTTCGTCTCGGGCCGGATGAAGGTTGTCATGGACAACGGCGAGGAGATGGAATACGGCCCAGGCGACTTCGCCGTCATGGCACCGGGCCACGATGCGTGGACGATCGGCGATGAACCCTGCGTGGTCGTCGACTGGCAGGGATTCGCGGACTACGCCAGGCGGTGACGTGCTGGCATCGATCGCGTGATTGATCTGCTCTTGGCGGCAGCGCTCGAAGCCGCGATGATCAAGTGCAGATCGGCGCGTCAGCGGATCGCCAGCAGGCCTTGCCAGAAACTGGCACGGAACCAGCATCGCGCACCTGACGTCTGATCGAAGACTCCGCACTTCGAGATGATCCTGGGTGGTGGCGATGGCACGCTACGGCATGACACTGGCCCGGTCAGGCGGCTTAACGGGGTGTGGGCGGCGGATGGGGCTCGTGCTCACCGCCACTGCGATCTGCGTGTCCGCGGCCGCGTGCGGCAGTTCCAGCGCGACACCGATCGACCACGGCGCCGTGATCGGGCGCCTTCATATCCCGTTCGTGCCCACCGCCACGACCGGCAGCGCGGACGTCATCATGGTGACGGTCCGAGCAGGACAGCGGTTCTCGGTCGAGGTCGACACCTCTGACGGTCCGCAGTGGTGGACCCAGGCCAGCCCTGGGCCGGACTCCCGGATCGTTAAGGTCATCGGCGATTTCAACGTGGGCAGCTGCCCAGCGAACGTAGCTGGCTGCCGGGTCCCCTATTACCACACGCTGATCGCGCGAAGCCCCGGCGCGACGACGATGACGTGGCGATACAACACCGCGCCTTGCCGCGCCCCGAGCACGTCGCCGGCCAGCAAGCAGTGCCCGTCGGTCAGAGACGTGCAGTTCGACATCGACGTCCGTTAACGGCGCGCCTAGCCCGGCGTCAGGACGTCAGGACGTCCGCGATGCGCTCGACCATCGCCGTGAGGATCGGGTGCGGCGTGGCGAAGTTGAGCCGGAACGAGCCCGCGCCGCCGTTGCCGAATGCGGGTCCGTCGACCACCGTGACATGTCCGCGGTCGGTGACGAGCGCGCCGGGTGAATCGGGCAGGTTCATAGCGGTGCAGTCAAGCCATGCGAGGTAGGTTCCGTCCGGCGGGCGGTAGTGCACCTGCGGCAGGTGGTCGCTGACCAGGGCGGCAAGAAGATGCCGGCTTTCGTCGAGGTAGGCGACAACGTCGTCGAGCCAGCCGCCGCCATCCCGGTAGGCGGCGATGTTAGCGACGACGCCGGGATTGCTGGCGCCGCGCGAGGCGAAGGTGCCCATGTCCTCCCACCGCTGCCGATCGGTCTCGTTGGTGAGGATGACCTGGGCGCACTTCAGCCCAGGCAGGTTCCACGCCTTAGAAGCGGACGTGGCGGTCAGGGTGTGCGAGGCCGCTGCGTCGGAGGTGGCGGCGTAGGGCACGTGATGTGCCCCTTTGTAGACGAGCGGGGCGTGGATCTCATCGGCGAACACGCGGCCTCCATGCCGCTCCACGACGTCGGTCAGCTGCGCCATCTCCTCCCGGCCGAAGACGCGGCCGAGCGGATTGTGCGGGTTGCAGAAGATGAACAGGTGTCCGCCGCCGCGGAACGCGTCCTCGATCGCGTCGAGGTCGAGCGTGAAGAAGCCGGCGTCCGCACGCATCTGCACCTGGATGATGTCGCGGCCGAGGGAGCCCGGCACGGAGAGGAACGGCATGTAGGCGGGCGTGGGCAGGATGACCGGCGAGCCGGGGCGCGAGAAGTGCGTGATCGCGATCTCGAGGCCCTTGATCACGTCGGGAATGGGGTGGATCAGCGTCGGGTCGATATCCCAGCCGTAGCGGCGCTTTTCGAACTCCGCGCACGCCAGGCCTAGCTCCTCGGCCAGTGGCGGCGGCAGGTAACCGAACTTCGCGTCAGCAGACAGCCGGGCGAGCGCGTCCACGATCGGCGGCGCAGCGCCAAAGTCCATCTCGGCAACGGCTGCGCCGAATCCGTCCGGGCCCGGTGCTGTCCACTTGAAGCTGCCGCGGGCGCGCAGCACCTCGGCGGTCGTGGCGTCGATGGTCTGGCGCAGATTTGCCGTCACACAGTCATCCTGCACCGGACCCGTCTCCGTTAGGTAACCAAACCCGGCCGAATCAGTGCGCGCCTTGACGCTGCTTCTCGTGCCGTCTTAGCGTCATAATGCGGTCACCGCCGCCCCGCTCGCAGGGCGTCCTGATCACGATAGGCCAAGGCGAGGTGGCGCCGATGCCGGAAGTGCTCACAGCGCCGAGGGTGATCACCGGTGCCGAGACCGTAGCCGACGGCGCTGTCGTGCTCGGCGACCGCACCGTTGACTGGGTCGGCTCCGCTGCGGCGCTTCCGGCCGAGACCGCGACACTGCCACGCGCGCACTACCCTGACTCGACGATCATGCCAGGCCTGATCGACAGCCACGTCCACCTGGCGTTCTCGGGCGGGCCCGACTCAGTCGCGCGGATGCGCCGGGAGACCGATGAGCAATTGCTCGTCCTGATGCTGCACAACGCACGGGCTCTGCTCGGCGTCGGGGTGACCACTGCACGTGATCTGGGCGCGAAGGGCTACCTCGACGTGGTGGTCCGTGACGCCATCGCCGCAGGACTTGCCCGCGGTCCGCGGATGGTCGTGGCAGCCAGGCCGATCACCGTGACCGGGGGGCACTGCTGGTTCATGGGCGGCGAGGCGGATAACGAGGACGATCTTCGGCGGATGGTCCGCACCCATCACAAGCACGGCGCAGACCTGATCAAGGTCATGTCCACCGGGGGGTTCATGACGAGCGGATCTGCCCCCTGGTATGCCCAGTTCACCATTGGCCAGCTAATCGCGATCGTGGAAGAGGCAGCGCGTGTCGATATGCCGGTCGCGGCGCACGCGCACGGCATCGAGGGCATCCGCCGGGCCGTGGAGGCTGGCGTCGCCACGCTTGAGCATTGCTCCTTCGTGACCGAGACGAACGAGCGCCGCTTCGACCCAGCCCTCGCCGCCCAGATTGCCGAGCGGAAGATCTTCGTATGCCCGACCGTCAACGTGAACGCACCGTACATCTCGGCGCGGACCGGTATTGCAGTCGGCGCGAACGTCAAGGCGATGCACGAGATGGGGGTGCGGATCATCATGGGCACGGACGCGGGTATCGACAACACTCCGCACCATCAGTATCTCGGCGGGCTGCAGCACCTGGTAACGCTGGGCTTCCGGCCTGCGCAAGTGCTGGAAATGGCCACGGCAGAGGCCGCCGCGGCACTCGGCGTCAGTGCGGTCACCGGGCGCCTCGCCCCCGGCTACGACGCGGACCTCATCGTCGTGGCCGGCGATCCGACAGCCGATATCGCAGCGCTCGGCAGGCTCCAGCGGGTCGTCGCACGCGGCCGTGACTACGTGCCTGACAGCGGAAAATTCGACGTCAGCGCGCCTGGCACGCCTCTCGCCTCCCCCGATTACGTCCCCGACCTGCGGCGGCTCACTGAGGCGACCAGGCGTCGCCAGGCCTAGCAGCACCCGCGAACGACCGGCATTTGTTAGGTCAGGCAGGCCGGTAGCCGCCGTAGATGACGTTCTCCAGCCGCTTCCAGTACACGTCGATACCCCGGAAGCCGGCCGAGTGCAGGTACTCCAGCTGTCTGTCGAGCGGGATGATGAAGCGGACGTGGTTTTCCCAGCGGGCCTGCTGCTGCGGCGTCCGATGCAGTCGCCTGGCCGTCGCCTCCGGGTCACTGCGGTCGTTGACCCGCTCCCAAGTAGCCTCGACCACGGGATCTGCGGACCTCACCGGGTCGTAATTCAGGTACCAGCCACCGGGCGCGAGTTGGCCGAAGATCTCCGCGAACAGGCCTTGCTTGCGCTCGTCGGTCAGATGATGCACGCACATGGAGGTCACGACCGCGTCGAGCGCCCTGGGTATAGCCGTCGGCCACTCGCCGGTCGTCATGTCGAACTCGACATAGCGGTAGCGGCCTGCGAACGGCTGCATCTGCCGCTCGCCAGCACGCATCATCTCGGCGGAGTAGTCGGCGAGTAGTGCCGTGCTGCGCGGATAGGCCTCGAGGATGGCGCGCGAGGCGGCGCCCGTCCCGGCGCCTAGATCCAGGAACGTGAACGCGTCCTCATCCCCGAAGGACAGCAGCTCAGCCATGAACCGCCGCTGTGCCGCCCGCTTCCTCTCATGGGCTTCCGCCTCGGCGACCCAGTCCTGGACAGCCTCTCCGGAATGCCAGATCGTTGCGTTGGTGTCCGTCGCCTCATCCATGCCGCAAGGCTACTGAACCCAGGACGATCTGCCGGTCAGCTCTGTGGCACGCGTGCGTGCGCGGCGGTGAAGGCGATCGACTGCGTCCACCACTCCGGGTCGGCGCACCAGGTCAGGAAAGCGTCGATGACCCGCGCATCCACCACACCGGCCTCCTCGAGTCTGGGTCTCAGCTGCGTGACGGTCTGGCGCCAGTACGCGGCCCATAGCGAGCCGCCGTTGTAGAGCGCTGTCTCCGCCGTCGCCCCGACGTCCGCCAGCCCCTGCCCGGACAGCATCGCTGGGAGGCGGCGGCCGATGAAGTAGTCGATTCCCTGCTCATGCGACCAGTCGAGCCAGCCCGCCCAGAACTCCCGAACCTCCGGCGGCTCGGCGATGGTGGCAGGCAGGAAGTCCGGCTCAATCAGGAGTATGGTGCCGCCCGGCCGCGTGCTTGCTGCCAGGTTCGCCACGGCGGCATCAGCATCGGCGACATGGTGCAGGACCGCACGGGCGGTGACCAGGTCGAACTCTCCTGGGGCGACTGGCCCAGCCAGGATGTCGGCCTGGCGGAACTCCAGCCCGGCTACACCCGCGTCCGTGAGCGATAGGTCGAGATCGACCGCCACTGCGCCTCCGCCCGGCGCGACCCGGCCGGCAAGCCAGGCCGATATCGAGCCGTTGCCGCAGCCAATCTCGAGCGTCCGCGCTCCTGGCGCCACACCCAGCTCGTCCAGATGGCGGCGGTGCATTGGATCCAGCAGCTTCGACATCAGCGCTAGCCGCTGTCGCTCACCTTGCTGGTGATGGTCGAGTGCGTACTCTGGCACGCTGCTCCCGGCAGGTCGGCTCGGCGATCTCTGACAGAGAAGCTACTGATCGCAACATCGTAAGCACGATCCGTTGCCGCACACACGTGCGGGGCGTGCCGACAGGCAATAAGAGCCGGGAACGGGGCTAACAGCGAGCTCGTGGCCTGGATGCGCGCGGTGAACGGCAGCGAACGGCCATACTGACCCAGTGGACCTCGCCGCCAAGCTGCAGATCAAGCCGGGCACGTCTGTCGCGGTTCTGGGTCGCGCGCCGAGCGGGCCGGACCTGTCCGACCTCGGGCCGCCAGCCACCGACCCGGCATCGGCCGGCGCGGTGATCGCCTTCGTCACGCGAGCCGCTGAACTCACCGGCACCGGAGCGCTTACGGGGCCTGCAGCGGCCGCGATCGCGGCTGCCCGCGATGACCGGCTGGCCTGGATCGCCTATCCGAAGGCCGGCCAGCTCGATACGGACATCAACCGGGATAGCCTCGCCTGGGCAGTCGGCGAGCTCGGCGTCCGGCCGGTGCGGCAAGTTGCGCTTGACGACGTGTGGTCTGCCCTGCGCTTCCGGCCCGCCTGACTACGAGTCCCGCCTGACTACGAGTCCCGCCTGGGTGTCGCGCGGCCGCCAGCATGCACGTAGCTGCCATGCCCGTCGAGCTGAAAGAACGTGAACACCTCCCACGGGTCCGCTTCGGCAGATCGGCCCACGAACACGTTGGGGGCGGCAGGCAAGAGCTGCACGGTCTCGACTTGGTACTCAAGCAGCTCTGCGAGGTGGCCGGTGTGCGTGACAGTGAGCGTCAGGCCCGGATCGCCGGGGCCGGCCGGGCTCACGTCAAGCCGGATGCCTTCGCGTTCGTAACGACGCGATGATGCCGCCGGCGGGGCCAGCTCCGCCTGGCAGCGCCCAGGCCGGCGCGAGCCGCTGCTCGCCGTCCGCGTCGATGTGCCCGTACGCGGCACGGAACCTGATCGCCTCCTCGGGCAGTGTGACCGTCCGCTTCAGTCCGAGCGGCTCAATCAGGCCGCGACGCAGGGCCGCGTCCCAGCTTGCGCCGGTGAGGCGCTCGACAATCCGGCCGGCTATCACGAAGCCGACGTTGCAGTACGACATGGTCGCTCCGACCGGCTGGGTCAGGAACAGGCGGGAGCACGCCGCGACGTACCGGGCGACGCAATCGTCGCCGCGGCCAAAGTCGTCGAACACGTCGCCGTCGATGCCGCTGGTGTGGCTGAGCAGGTGGCGAGTAGTGATCTGACCGGTGGCGCCAGGGCTGGCCAGGCTGAGCTCGGGCAGCACCTCGGTGAGCGGTGCGTCAAGATTCAGCTTGCCCTGGTCGGCCAGCTGCATCAGCAGCGTCGTCGTCCATACCTTCGTGATTGACCCGATCTGGAACACCGAGTCAGTCGTCGTCTCGACGGCGGTACCGGTGTTGATGACGCCGGACGCAACCTCGGTCAGCTCACCGCCGTCCAGAATGGCCAGCGACGCGCCGGGTACGTTGTGCTCGGTTGACAGTTCGTCCAGCCGGTGCTGCCAGTGTGCTAGGTCGGCGGTCACGCTCGGGCCTCCTCATCCAGTGGTGGCCCGCGGCTGGCGCGGCCGGCGGGCGGGCGGGCGTACCGTAGCCGACCGGGCTAACACCGGCAACCGCCCGCGCGTCGGCCTTGCGCACCGGGCGCCGTCCTGGCGTACCGTGATCGAGGGCTACCGAGGAGATGCCGTGCAGAGTCCCGCGCTCGATCACCGCAACAGCTTTGCCCAGCAACTGTTCGCGCCGCTCGGCGGGCGCTACGACCGGCTTGCCGAGTTGCTGTCCTTCGGCCAGAACGGCCGGTGGCGCCGAGCCATGGTCGACCGCATCAAGCCGCGACCACCGGCCGGCAGCAGCTCCCCGGTGGTGCTCGACGTGGCCGCCGGAACGGCGGGCGTATCGCTGCTGCTCGCGGCCCGCACCGGCGCACGGGTCATCGGGCTGGACCTGACCGAGCAGATGCTCAGGCAGGGCGCGCGAAATGTCGCAGCGGCCGGTGCCAGCGACCAAGTGTCCCTCGTGTCGGGCCGGGCTGAGCGACTGCCACTCCCGGACGCTTCCGTGGACGCGCTGACCTTCACCTACCTGCTCAGGTACGTCAGCGACCCGCAGGCTACGCTCACCGAGCTGGCCAGGGTGGTCCGGCCGGGCGGGACGGTCGCCAGCCTGGAGTTCCTCGTGCCGCCGTCAGCGTTCTGGCGGTTCTGGTGGCGTCTGTATACCTGGCTTGTGCTGCCGCTAGGCGGGCTGCTCACTGGCGGCCGCGAGTGGTATCAGGTTGGCCGGTTCCTCGGGCCGAGCATCGCCGGGCACTACCGGCGCTATTCCGTCGACTGGACGGTTCGCGCTTGGCAGCAGGCAGGCTTGCAGGATGTGGGCTACCGGGTCATGAGCCTCGGTGGTGGCCTCGTCATGTGGGGAACACGAGCGAGTGGATGACACGCAGGCTGGCAGCGAGCCGGGGCAGGAGACGTCGGCGCCGGCGGCCGCTGAGAGGCCGGCGTTCTACGCTGCCGGCCCGGGCCGCTGGCGCGACTGGTGGACCTTGCTGCATCCTCCGTACACGGCCTGGCACCTCGCCTACGTCGTCATCGGGGCCACACTAGCGCCGCACGTGAAGCTGGTGCCGCTGCTGGCCACGCTGATCGCGTTCTTCCTCGCCGTCGGCCTGGCGGCGCACGCGCTGGATGAATTCCACGGTCGCCCCCTCAGGACCCAGATCCCGAGCGCTCTGCTGCTCATCGTGGCCGGGCTCGGGCTCGCCGGTGCGGTTGCCCTCGGGGTCGCGGGCGCCCTGCGCGTCGGCTGGGCGCTCATCCCGTTCCTGGTAGCGGGCCCGTTGCTCGTGATCGCTTATAACGCCGAGCTTTTCGGCGGCATCGTGCACACTGACGCTGGCTTTGCCGCCGCCTGGGGCGCCTTCCCGCTGCTGACGTCCTATGTAGCCCAGACCGGCACGCTGTCGGCCGGCTCGGTGCTCGCTGCGGCCGGCGCGTTCGCCCTGTCCGCGGCCCAGCGCAGTCTCAGCACGCCGGCCCGCCTGCTGCGGCGGCGCGCGACGGGCGTCACCGGCAGCGTCACCCTGGCCGACGGCGACACGCTCACTCTGAGCACTAGCCGGCTGCTCGACCCCTTGGAACGGGCGCTACGCGCTATGTCCTGGAGCATCGTGCTGCTGGCCGCCGCGCTCGCCCTGGCCAGGCTGACCTGACATCCTGGCTGCGTTGGACCTGCGTTCTCGCTGTCACAGTTCTCGCTGTCACAGTCCTCGCTGTCACAGTCCTCGCTGTCACAGTTCTCGCTGTCACAGGGCGTCGTTGCGCTGGAGGTAGTGCAAGGCGAGCCAGCCAACAGGGATCGGCAGCCAGAACGTGATCAGCCGGAAGAGCAGCACCGCGCTCAGCGCGTAGGCACCGGACACGTGCGCGATGGTCGTGAGCCCGCCGGACAGCGCGATCTCCACGGCGCCGAGGCCGCCTGGCGTCGGGACGATCGAGCCCAGCGCGCTACCGGTCAGGTAGACGACCGCGACCGCGAAGAAGTTGGCATGGGTGCCAACAGCGCGCAGGCACACGTCCAGGCAGAGGATGTAGGCAAAGGTCAGCACCAGGGCGCCCCCCACGCCCTCCGCGAGCTTGGCTGGCTTCTGGGCGATGTCAAGCAATCTCGGGATGACCTGGCCGAGAGCCGGCGCCACTCGGGACCGCACCAGCCGGCGGCCGGCTGGCACCGCCAGCACGCCCAGGATCGCTGCACCAAGGACGCCGAGAGCGATGTAAGCCCATTCAGGCGGCCGGAACGCCGTGCTGTGCGACCCGCCCGTCAGCGCGATGAAGATCACGAGCAGCATCAGATGAAGGGTGAAGGCGAAGACCTGCGAGACGCCGACGCTCGAGGCAGCATCGGCCGGCGCGACCTTAGCCTTGGTCAGGTAGCGGATGTTCAGGGCGACTCCCCCGACGGCCGCGGGCGTGACGAGGGTGACAAACGACCCAGCAAGCTGGGCCAGGAACGTCCGGACATATCTCAGCTTCTCGAGCACGAAGCCCGACAGAGACCAGGCCGCGCCGAAGTAAGTAACCGCGGACAAGGCCAGGGCGACGAGCACCCACGTCCAGTCGGACTGCTTGATGACGTGGCCGAAGTTCCGGCTGCCGAGCTGGCCGATGACGATATACGCCGCGAAGATCGTCGCGACGAGCGTCAGAACGCTGCGGAGCCGGATCCGCTCCAGCTGCACCGGGGGCACAGAGGTTTGCGGCTGGCTGCCGACGAGTTGCTTGCGCAGGGCGGGCAGCACGTCCTTGTGCCGACGCAGCATCGCCCGAGTGGAGCGATGCAGCACGACCGGCTGAAGCAGCGGCACCAGGCTGGCCACCACAGACTGGCCGAGCTTGTGCCGGGCGAGGCTGGCGGCGCGATCCGGTCCCACGAGCAGCGCGACGGTTGCGGTCAGCTGCGATAGGTCAAGCCGGAGCTGAAGGTCACTGGCCGCGACGTCGCCGTCACCGGGATCGAGGAGCATGACCGTCTCCTGCTTGGCACCGGTCAGCAGGATGTGGTCGGCGGTCAGCGATCGGTGCGTCACCCGGTGTCGGTGCAGATGGAGGACCGCGTCGAACACGTGGCCTAGCTGCTGGTCCGTGGGCGCGGGCAAGTCGGCGAGCGTCGTGCCATCTGGGTGATTGGTGGCGATGGCTCCCGCCTCCGGCCCGACCCGTACGGCCGCGCGCAGCCGCGGAGTAGGCACGCCGGCATCCTCCACTGCGTAAGCCATCAGCGTGCTCCGCTCGACGGCGCGGCTCACCGTGACCGGGGCGCTCCTGGACGCCTGGGTGCTAACGCGCAGCCGACGGTAGATCCGGTAGAGGGCGTCGGCGGCCTGCTGGTCCCGGTCGAACACATTCACGTCGAGACATTCACCGTCCGCGGCGAGCGCGGTATACCGGCGGTTGTCTGTCCTGCTGTCCGGGACTCGGCGGATCTCCACGATCTGCACGGTCGCCATGCTCAGCTCCCCAGCGATCTCGCCCGCGGTCGGCCGGTCGGTGTTAGTGCCGATTACGTACCGAAGGCCGGACCCGATGGCCGAGCCAAGCAGCAGGCTGATAAGAAGCGACAGGACAGTTGAGGTCTGATGGTCCAGGGCCAGGCTAGTCAGGCAGTAGAAGCCGATAGCCAGCCAGAACCAGGTGCGCCAGCGCTGCCTGCCCGACATGCCGATCACCGTCAGGTAGGCGGCCAGGCCAGCCAGGTAAGGGTCTAGCGTCATCGATCCCCTGGCCGAACCAGCCCTGGCGAGTGCGTCGTAGACCGGCGCCAGCGAGCTCAGCCGGACAATGATGTCGACAACGACACTCACTCCCGCGGCGATCAGCCCGATGGCGGTCGCCTCGACAAGCCTGCGTACCTGTCTGATCATCACGAGCCTGATCGCGAGCGCGACGGGCAGCACTAGCAGGGCTATAAAGGCCAGCGAGTGAAGCGGCCCAAGCAGGCCCCTGGCCAGACTTCGGCTGGCAGCGCGGACGTCGGCCTCGACGCCCGACGTCGTATTCTTCGCCAGCAACCCGACAGCGAAGAGCAGCGCGATCTCGATCAGGGCAGTCAGGCACCGGAGCAGGTCTGTCGGCATCCGGATGCGGGGCTCAAGCTGATCCTCGACGACGAGCGCCGCCGTCTGATTCGCGGCCTTGCCTGTTGGTGCCTGGGCATCGGCAGTGCCTGGTCCGCCGAGAGGAACCGTCGGCCCCAGGGACGGGGCCGCCGACCCATCAGGAACCGCCGACGACCCTGGGAGGGCATGCTCCGGCGGCCGTCGCCGCGACAGCCTCATTAGCAAATGGTTTCATCCTTCCGGCCGGTAGTCGCTAGCGCCCTAGATAACGACTCCACGTAATCTGCACTACATGCCGCGAAAGGCTACAGCTGACGCCCTGATTGCGGAGGCTACCGCGCTGTCTTCGGTCGTCGCCGGACTGGATAGCAGCGACCTCGGCCGGCCGAGTCCGTGCCCGCCATGGACGGTTGGCGCGCTCCTCTGCCATGTCCTGATCGCCGCCGACCGCATCGCTCAGGCGCTCGCTGGGCCGCAGGACGCGGCCAACGACCTGATCAGCACTGCGGCGTACTACCGGCCCGACGACCGGTTCTCGGCAGCCACGAACGCCGACCGGATCGCGACAGCGCAGTCGCTCGCCGATCAGCTGGTGCCGGCCGGCCCGCCAGCGCTGGCGGCCGAGCTGGACCGCCGCTGCGCGGCATCGGTCGAGCTGCTGATGGCAGCGCCGGCTGACCGCGCTGTTCGCACTCGCCACGGAGACCACATGCTGCTAACCGACTTCGCCAGCACCCGGGTCGTGGAGCTCGGGGTGCACGGCCTCGACGCGGCGATCGGCCTGGATCGCCAGCCGTGGCTGACTGACGAGGCGGCAGGCATCCTGGAGGACCTACTGCTGCCAGCGGGCGGCGCACCGCAGGTGCGCGCGGCGCTCGACTGCGACCGCACCGGCCTCATCGCCCGGCTGACGGGCCGCGTGCCGCTCTCACCCGCCGATGCGCAGCGGCTCGCCGACCTCGGTGTCGCCACGCTCGCCCTCGGCTGATCCGCGATGCGGGCCGGTAACGGTGCGGAATGGCGCGGTAACGAGGCGAATTCGTCGGGGTCAAAGGGATATGCAGGTTGCGTTAACCGGGCCTAGCATGCGGGCGTGGCGATGGCGTTCCAGACCGTCAAACGGCTGCTCGTCGGCAGGCCGATGCAGAGCGAGCGGCTCGGGCACACCCTGCTGCCGAAGAAGATCGCGCTGCCGGTGTTCGCCAGTGACGCGCTGTCGTCCGTCGCCTACGCCACGCAGGAAGTGCTGCTGGTGCTGGCGGCCGGCGGCCTTGCGCTCATCGCGTACACGCCGTGGATCGCGCTGGCCGTCGGCCTGCTGATGCTCGTCGTCGTCGCGTCCTACCGGCAGAACGTGCACGCCTACCCCTCCGGCGGCGGCGATTACGAGGTCACAACCACCAATTTCAGCCCGCACGTCGGCATGACTGTGGCCAGCGCCCTAATGGTCGACTACACGCTGACCGTCGCGGTATCGGTATCCTCGGGCGTCGCCAATCTGGCCTCCGCGTTTCCGGCGCTCAACTCGCACGTCACACTCATCGCCGCGCTGACCGTGGCCGCGATTGCCATCCTGAACCTGCGCGGCGTCCGCGAGTCGGGCACGGGATTCGCGATACCGACGTACTGCTTCATCGGCGTTGTCATGCTGATGATCGCCTGGGGCTCGATCAAGCTCGCGACCGGTCACCATCTCCACGCCGAGACGGCCGGATATGCCATCAAGGCCACCGGCAGCTTCGCGGGCCTGGCACTCGTGTTCCTGATTCTGCGGGCGTTCTCCTCCGGCTGCACGGCTCTCACGGGCGTCGAGGCCATCAGCAACGGCGTGCCGGCTTTCAAGCAGCCGAAGAGCAAGAACGCCGCGACCACGCTAGCCCTGCTGGGCGGCATCGCCGTCATAATGTTCGGTGGGGTCACCGCGCTGGCCCTGGCTAGCCATGTACACGCAGGCACGCTGATCGGCACGCCGCAGGGATATGTGCAGCCCACGGTCATCGCCCAGGTAGGCCGCGCGGTCTTTGGTTTCTCATCGCCGCTGTTCTACGTCCTCCAGCTGTTCACCGCGCTGATCCTCGTACTGGCGGCCAACACTGCGTTCAACGGGTTCCCCGTACTCGCCTCGATCCTGGCCAGGGACGGCTACCTGCCGCGCCAGCTGCACACCCGCGGCGACCGGCTCGCGTTCAGCAACGGCATTCTGCTCCTGTCCGGTTTCGCGATCGTGCTGATCGTGGCGTTCCACGCCTCGCCGACCCGGCTGATCCAGCTGTACATCGTTGGCGTATTCGTCTCCTTCACGTGCAGCCAGACCGGCATGATCCGGCACTGGAACCGGCTGCTGCGCACGACGACCGAGGCCGCGGCCCGGCTCCGGATGATCCGCTCGCGCACGATCAACACCGTCGGCGCATGCGTCACAGGCGCGGTCCTCGTCATCGTGGTGATCAGCAAGTTCGTCGACGGCGCCTGGATCGCGGTTGCGGCGATGGTCGTGATCTGGTTCACGATGAACGGCATTCACCGGCATTACGCCGCGGTCGCCGAGGAGCTCACCCCAGCCGAGGAGGCGGCACTCACGCTTCCCGCCAGCAATATCGCGATCGTGCTGGTCAGTAAGCTGCACCTGCCCACGCTGCGGGCACTCGCCTACGCCAGGGCAGCCAGGCCGGCGCGGCTCGAAGCGCTCACTGTCGACGTCGACCAAGCCGAGACCGAGCGACTGCGGCACGAATGGGACCGCAGCGGCATGCCGTTCCAGCTGACGGTGATCTCCTCGCCGTACCGCGAGATCACCCGCCCGGTGATCGAGTATGTCCGGCGGCTGCGGCGCGAGAGCCCACGTGACATCGTGACGGTCTACGTTCCCGAGTACGTTCTCGGGCACTGGTGGGAGCAAGCCCTGCACAACCAGAGCGCGCTGCGGCTCAAGGCGCGCCTGCTGCTCGAGCGCGGGGTCGTCGTCGCGAGCGTGCCCTACCAGCTCGCCTCGGCGAAGCGGGCGTCAGGCGCGGCCGATCCGCTGGCAGGCCCGCGGCTGCTGGCCAGCCGGGAAGCCCTGCACGCGGCCGAAGTACGCCAGGAGATCAAGGAGCTGCCGGCCGACAGCGGGCAGCCGGTCCCGATCGCGGATTCCCGGCACCGGGACATCGTGGACCTCGCGGGTACGCTGCGTGCCGTCACGCTGCGCCCGCGCGGCAGCACCCCGACGATGGAGGCCGAGTTGTGGGATGGCACCGGCCGCGTCCTGCTGGTCTGGCTCGGCCGCCGCGACATCCCCGGTGTTCAGCCCGGCCGCAAGATCGTCGTGCACGGACGGCTAACCAGCGTGAAGGGCGAGCGCGCGATCTACAACCCGGCGTACGAGCTTCAGCCGGCCGCAGGCAGCGACCACTAGGCAGGCAGGAATCGGTAGCCCATGCCCGGCTCAGTCAGCAGATAGCGCGGCGCCGAGGGGTCCGGCTCGAGCTTGCGGCGCAGGTTCGCCATGTAGACGCGCAGATAGTTTGCCTCGGTCTGGTAGCCAGGTCCCCAGACCTCAGCCAGCAACTGCCGCTGGGTGACAAGCCGGTCGGCGTTGCGGACCAGTACTTCTAGCACCTGCCACTCGGTTGGCGTCAGGCGGACGTCGACCTCGCCCCTGGTGACCCGCTTGCGCGCCAGGTCCACGGTGAACTCAGCGGTCGTCACGACCGGCTCGTCCGGTGCCGGGGAGGCCCGGCGCACTGCGGCGCGCAGCCGGGCCAGTAGCTCGTCCATGCCGAACGGCTTGGTCACGTAGTCGTCAGCACCCGCGTCCAGGGCCGCGACCTTCTGGCCCTCCTGGCCCCAGGCGGACAGCACGATGATCGGCGTGCTCGTCCACCCGCGCACTCCCTTGATGACCTCGGTCCCGTCCATGTCAGGCAGGCCCAGGTCCAGTATCAGGACGTCCGGCCGCTCCCGCGCCATCGCCGCCAGGCCCGACGCGCCGTCGGCGGCGGTGCTGACCTCGTACTTGCGCGCCGTCAGGTTGATCTTCAGGGCCCGCAGGATCGGTGCTTCGTCGTCGATGACCAGGACGCGGGTCATGGCCCGGCGGCGACGCTCGGCGCGCTCGCCGCCGCGCACGGCAGCGTGAGCCGCATCGTCAGGCCGCCGCCCGGCGTGTCGGCCGCCTCCACTGTGCCACCCATCGTGTCCAGGAAGCCCTTCACCACCGCCAGTCCGAGCCCGACGCCCGTCCCGCCAGTCGGGTCGGCGCCGGCCGCAGGATCGGTTCCGCGGCCGTCCAGCCGCTGGAACGGCTCGAACATCCGGGACTTCAGCTCGTCCGGCACGCCACGGCCGTGATCGACGACCTCGAGCAGGACACCGTCGGCGCAGCGGCTGGCCCGCAGGCCGGGCCGGCGCCCGGCGGGCGAGTAGGCCAGCGCGTTGGCAAACAGGTTCGCCAGGACTCGCTCGAGCAGGCCGGGATCGGTCAGCACCAGAGGCAGGCCGTCTGGCACCGCCAGCTCGAGGAGGCTGCCACCCTCCAGCCCGCGCAAGGCGACCGGCGCCACCTCGTCGATGGCCGTCGGCCGCAGGAAGGGCTGCAGCGAGCCGGTGGTGAGCCGGCTCATGTCCAGCAGGTTGCCAATCAATGCGTCCAGCCGGTCCGCCGACGCCTCGATGGTGGCCAGGAGCGCGGCCTCGTCGGCCTCGGTCCAGTCCACGTCCGTCTGCCGTAGCGTGCTGACGCTTGCCTTAATCGAAGCCAACGGCGTGCGCAGGTCATGGCTGACGGCGGCCAGCAGCGCGGTCCGCATCCGGTTCCCCTCGGCCAGCGCTTCGGCCTGGGCGGCCTGGGTCCGCAGCCGGTCCCGGTCCAGAGCGGCCGCGACCTGGGCGGTGAGGCCATCGAGCAGCCGGGGCGACAGGGGGCGAGCCTGGCCGGAAACCTCGAGCAGGAGATCGGGGCTGGCCGCAGTCCGCTGCACCGCGTCGCCGGCCTCGGGGTCGCCGCCTGCCACGCGCACCCATGCGTCACCGGACCGTTCCAGCAGCCTCGCACTCCCGCCACGGCTGGCGATCAGGTGCGCGAGCACCGCCGCGGGCGTGTCCTGGCCCCCTAGGACGGTCTGCGCGAGCGCCAGGAGATCCTGCGCCTCCTCAGTGCTGCGCGCGGCCTGGCGGGCTCGGAGCGCCGCCAGGTGCACGACGCTGCTGACTGTCACCGCGACTGTCACGAACAGCAGCAAGGCCAGCAGGCTCTTGCCGTCAGCGATCGTCAGAGTGTGCACCGGCGGGGTGAAATACCAGTTCACCAGCAGGCTCGCCGTCACCGCGGCCAGCACGGCGGGCCAGAACCCGCCGACGACAGCGACCGCCACAACGGCCACGAGGTAGATCAGCAGGTCGTCACCCAGGTCCAGGTGCAGGCTGCGAGCCGACAGGGCCAGCGTGAGCAGCGGTAGTCCGCCGACGAGCAGGACGCCGGCCAGCACGCGCCGAGCGCCGATGCCGCCGGTCAGGTCCGCGTACCTGCGCCGCGTCGCGGCCTGCCGCGCCGGTTCCGGCTCGGCAGCAGGCTCCGGTCGCGGGTCCGCCCCGGCCGCAGCCCGGAATCGGCCGTGCGACCTCGGCTGACCAGGTATCTCCACAATCCACAGTGTGAACGATTCAGCGACCTGGCGCACCAGCACGCCGGTCCCAATTCCCACGATCATGGCAGCGCCGACGACGATGGCGGCCTGCGCGGCAAGGCGCGCTGTGGGCTGAAGCTGCGCGTACGGAGCGCGAGAGAACCCGGCAACGGTCAGCCAGCCGATCGCACCGAGCACCGGGGCGACGGGGGGCTCGGCGACGGCAGATCCGACGCCGACGATCAGGGCCGACAGGATCAGCACCCAGCCCGCCGACACCGCACCGTGGCTGGCGGCCGCCGCGGCCCCGACGACGAGCAGCGCGCCAAAGCCGGCCGGCAGCGCGAGCGGCGCTGCCAGGCCGCGCCGGCGCCGGGTCCTCGGCTCAGCTGGCTGGGTCATCCAGGCCAGTTGAACCCCGCCGGGCCCGTTTCCTGACGATCTTCACGGCTTCTTAACAGCGCCGCGCGCTGTCTTGACGCGTCCTTGGCGGGCTGGGTCCGGGGCGGTTTGTGGGCAGCTTCTGGCCGGGCCGGGAATACTGGCCGCATGGGCCCTGACACTTCGGCCGCCGCCTGCCCGTTCTGCCAGATCATCGCGGGCCGCCTGCCGTCCAGTCAGCTGTACGCCGACGACCTGGTGGTGGCCTTCATGGACATCAGGCCGGTGAACACTGGTCACTTGCTCGTGGTCCCCCGTGTCCACGCGGTCAACCTCGCGGAGCTGCCTGAGGATGCCGGGGCGGCCATGTTCGTAACGGCGCAACGGCTGGCTGGAGCGCTGCGCGCGTCCGGCCTGCCCGCCGACGGCATCAACTTCTTCCTGGCCGACGGCGCGGTCGCCGGCCAGGAGGTGTGGCACGTCCACCTGCACGTGATACCCCGGCTGGCCGGTGACGGATTCCGGCTCAGCATCAGCTTCCAGGCACCGGACCGGGCGGACCTCGACGCGACGGCTGAGCGCATCCGCGGCGCACTGAGTCAACCGTATGGTTAGCGTGCCACGACCGTGGACCCGATGGCTGAGCGTACTGCCTAGGCCGGATCGAAGACGAGGCAGAACGGGTGGCCGACCGGGTCGGCGTACACCCGCCAGTTATCGCCGCGGCCGGGCAGCGGCTGCCCGCCGATCTCGATGACCTGTGCCGTCGCCACGTCGACGTCGTCGACCAAGACGCACAGGTGTGCCTGCTGCGGATAGGCCGGATCGGGCCACCGGGGCGCGCTGTAGTCAGTGACGCCCTGAAACGTGACGTTGACCGCCGGGTTCTCGCTGGCTAGCCACGCGCCATCGGCGCCCTCGTATCGCGACTCCAGCCCGAGCAGCGCGGCATAGAACCTGGCTAGAGCCGCAGGATCAGGACAATCGATACACACGCCGAATACGCGGATCGGCTCGGCCTGATCGTTCGCGCAGAGGCAGAAGGGGTGCCCGGCCGGGTCGGTCATGACGATCAGCTGCTGGCCGTCGCCGCTGCCGGTGCTGGCCGCGCCGAGCGCGTGCGCACGCTCGGCGGCCGCACGGACATCAGGCACCTGGAAGTCCAGGTGCAGCTGCTGCGGCAGTTCCTGCGACGGCCAGGTCGGCCGCCGGTAGTCGGGAGCGAGCTGACAGCCGATCCGCCAGCCATTCGGGGTGCTAGTGGCAGACCAGTCCGGCGACTCGCCGAGGATCTCGCCGCCCAGCAGGCCCGCGTAAAACCGCACCAGCGCGCCGTGATCAGGCGCGTCGAAGGCGACGTTCCGCAGCGTGCCGATCACGGCGTCCTCCCTGGCCTAGCGCTACATCCCTGGCTAGCCTGCCAGATTGCCGCCACCCGCGGGCTGACGGAGCCGCCGCCGGGTCGTCTGGCTGCGGACCGTGTCCATGATCAGCAACACCGGAACAATGAAGGCCTTGAAGAACACGAGGTAGTGGCCGCCGGAGAAGATAAAGGTCAGGTAGAAGCCGTAGCCGAAGAAACCGACGCCGAAGATCGCGTTGATGATCCGCCGCGCCGGCCGCCCGTTCCTGAGTACGGCAAGCACGAGCATCGCTATGCCACTGAACATCAGCAGGATGCAGTACCAGGAGAAGCCGGCGTTGTGCGCGAAGTTGAGATTACCCATTCGCTGACCCCAGACGTGAGCACCAGCAGCGCCCCCGCCGGACGACTGCGCGATGAAAACGAGACGACACTAGCGACGGTAATAGAGGTGGGTAAACACCTTTAGTTGGTTATTTCACAACCGCGCCAGCTAGAGGGCGAATCGTCGATGTGTGCCCGCATCCAGGGCATGCCAGATACCGAATGCCGCGCGCAGCGCCACCACCAGGGCGAGAGCCATGATTGCCAGCTCTGCGCCATTGATCAGGCCGGGCCGGAACAGTCCCGCCTGACCCGGTCCGTTGCCGAGCACCCAGCTGGCTGCGCCTACCAGGAATGGAATCGCAGCCACGCACGCCGCGACGGCCATGCGCGCCAGGTATTTCAGCAGCCAGCCCGCCAATGTGAGTCTCCGCACGACGGCCGCAAGCCCGGCGACCAGCCCGATCACGGCGAACGGGCTCAAAGCCATCCACGCCAGCATGGACGCGGGGAGGATGCCGAGCAGAGCGGGATGCAGCCAGAACGAGGACACCGACAGCGTCGACGCCCAGCCGAACGCGGCGATCCCCGCGGGGAACAGGCCGTGCAGCGCACCCGTGCCGCCGGTGCCCGGCCATGAGTTCTGGAAGTGCAGGGTGCCGGCTACGAGGACGGCCCCGCTCGCGAGCATCAGACCAGCCGACCTCGCCAGCCTGCCATCCCGGCGCCCGACTGCCGTCACTACGGCGCGCCACGCGACGGGGAGGGCAGCGAGGAGCCCGATGAGCAGCAGGCAGGCGGCTCCCGCCGACATGGCGACGCTGCCCCCAAGAGCCGAGACTGATCGCGGCGCGACCCACTGCCAGCCGGTGGCCAGCTGGGCCAGCATGGCCACGCCGAATGTCAGGAAAGCAGCTAGCGCGCAGAAGAGCGTAGCCACGCCGCAGCGGATCTGCTCGGCTGGCGGCAGCTCGTGACTGGTCAGGCCGGCGCTGGTGCACCGCGCGAGCATTCCACTGACGACGATGTCCCCGGTGCGCCGCCAGCTGCGCGGCCGCTCGGCTAGTTCGGCCAGCACTAGCTCGGTGAACTCCTCGCCGTACCTGGCTCGCCACGAGCGGGGGTACCAGCGCAGCAGCCGGGCGACCTGGCGGCTGACCGGGTCCGCAGGAGCCGTCATGCCGGTCCCCAGTGTCTGCTCAGACGGCGGAGACCGACCTCGGCCACCCGGCGCTGGTCGGCGAGATGTACACGAAGAGCCTGCGCCCCAGCCGCCGTGAGCTGATACGGGCGGCGGCGGTCATCGCTCGCGAGCGCCTCGATCAGGCCCTGGCCCTCAAGCCGGCTGAGTGCCTCGTACAACGTCCCAGGCGCCAGCCTGACGCCGGCGAACTGCTCAATGTCTTTAGTGAGGGCGTAGCCGTGCTTTGCACCGTCGGCCAGGCTGGACAAGATGAGCGTGGCCGGCCCGGCGTAGCGACCGAAGGTGACAAGTGCGCCGACCCCAGCCGGCGTGCTACTTCGTCCTGGCACGTGACCATCCTATATCGGCAGGCGATCCATCGGCGGGCGGAAGGCCGCGGTCAGGCCGCTGGCTGGGACGAGGTACGGCAGTCGCGACCGGAGGAACGACCGCTGGAACTCCTCGCGCATGCGCCACAAGCCGGCGTCCACCACGAAGTGCGCCATCACCGCGCCGAGGAAAAATCCGAACAAGGCCCGCACTCCTGCCCCGGCGGACGCTTGATCGGACGCCATTGACAGCGCTGCGCCGCCCAGCAGCGCGATGTTGCACAGCGCGGCGAGGCCAGCCGTCCGCTGCAAAGGCCGCCGCTGACCTGAGCCACCTGCCGCAAGCAACCCCATCAACAGCAGGTACTGGAATCCGTGCGCGATAGTCAGGCCGGCCACCGCCGAGTAAGGCGAGGTGAAAAGGAAGACCGGCGAGCTGAATGCCAGTGACATTAGGTAGACAGCGCAGAACCCGGCCGGCCGCTGAGCCGGACTCCGCCTGGCCAGGCACCAGGTGCCGATCCCGACGAAGCTGGCGAACGCGATCGCCGCAAGCGGGAACAGGGTCGCCAACACAGGGCGGACCGGCAACTGAAGCAAGCTCGGCCGCGCCAGCAGGCCAGCGATCCCTGCCAGTCCCGCGCCGGTCAGCGCCAAGCGCTCGCCTGTCTGGAGCGGCGCGATCCGGCGCGATGCCGCCGCAAGCGCGGCGATGCCGAGGTTCTGCTTCTGATAGTGGAAGAACTGCCAGCCGAAATACGGCAGCAGCAGCCAGTAGATCGCAGTGCGTGGTACGAGCAGGGCGATCGCGCCAGCCCCGGCTATCAGCGCGAGCGGCCACCATACGTACCTCGGCTTGTGCTCGCGCATGTGAGCGCGAACCTCCGGCACGGTGTAGAACCAGCCAGTGGAGGCCACATGCACAGAGGAGCCCACGAACAGCAAGAACGCGAGGCCTTCGGGTGCAGGCGCGGCTCCGGGCGGCGCCAGCGCGATGGCCGCCACCGCGGCGGCGATCGTCACTGCGATCGTCGCAGCGAGCCAGACGGTTGCACCCCGCGAAATGGCAGGGCTCGCATCGCTCTTGGCCGGCCCTGCCAGCGGGGCGAGATCAGCCGCCACCGCAGCCTCCCGTTGCGGCAGCGGCGCTGGCCGCCATGACATGCAACACCAGGAGCGCGATCACCACGGACACGGGAATCAAGCCGAGCAGCGTCCAGGCGAGTATCTGCCGAGGGCTCGGGGGCTCCTGGCTGGCCGGTGCGGCTGCGAGCTGACTGCGTGCCGCGACGTGATGACCGACTGCCAGTTCAGGTTCCGAATTCACAGTTCGTGAGACTACTTCGGCAAACGATACATCGTCAAGCGATAGCTCGCGTGCCGAACTAGCTGTGCGGTCCAGGCGCGATGGCTGGCCAGGGTCCATGGTGCCGCGTCGCCTGTTCACGGGATGATTGGCCGCGTGATCGATCTGATCCTTCGAAATGCCCGGCTGGCGGGCCACGAGACCGTGACGGACATCGGCGTCGATGCGGGCCTGCTCACCGCTGTCGACGCTGACACCACGGCAGCACAGACCATCGACCTATTGGGGCGGCTGGTCACGCCCCCGCTGGTCGAGCCGCACATACACCTGGATGCCGTACTGACCGTCGGGCAGCCTCGCCCGAACGTGTCTGGCTCGCTGTTCGAGGGCATCGCAGTGTGGGCGGAGCGGGTGGCGGATCTGACCTACGACGACGTGCAGGCGCGCGTGCGGCAGATCCTGCGCTGGCAGCTCGCCTGCGGGGTGCAGCATGTGCGTAGCCACGTGGACGTGTGCGATCCGAACCTGACCGCGCTCCGAGCGCTGACGGACCTGCGCGAGGAAGTCCGCGGCATCATCGACCTCCAGCTCGTCGCGTTCCCGCAGCAGGGCATCCTCGGCTTCGACGGCGGCAAGGACCTGATGCGCGCGGCCATCGAACTCGGCGCCGACGTCGTCGGCGGGATCCCGCACTACGAGCTGACCCGCGAGGACGGCGTAGAGTCCGTCCGGTTCGCGATGGCCCTGGCCGACGAGCACGGCCTGGCCGTCGACATCCACTGCGACGAGACCGACGACGATCATTCGCGGTTCGTGGAGGTGATGGCGGCCGAGACGATCCGCCGCGGCATGTCAGGCCGGGTCACCGCGAGCCATACAACGGCCATGCACTCCTACAACAGCGCCTACGCCTACCGGCTGATCAACAACATCGCCAGGGCCGGCCTGCACATGGTGACCAACCCGCTGGACAACTCCGTGCTTCAGGGCCGGTTCGATACCGGGCCAATCCGGCGCGGGCATACCAGGGTCAAGCAGCTCCAGGAGGCCGGCGTCAACGTCTGCATCGGGCACGACTCGGTCATGGACCCCTGGTATCCGCTCGGATACGGCGACCCGCTGCAGGCTGCGTTCGTCCTGGTCCACCTCGGGCAGATGTCGGGTGACAACGAGCTGCGGCGGCTGATCGAGATGATCACCGTGAACCCGGCGGCGGCGCTCGGCGTGCCGGATTACGGCCTCCGTCCCGGCGGGCCCGCCAGCCTCGTCGTGTTTGACGCGCCGTCCGAGGCAGATGCGCTGCGCCTCATCGCGCCGCGCACGCTCGTGCTGCGCGACGGCAAGGTCGTCGCCCGGGCGACCCCGGCGCAGCACACGGTCAGCTGGAATGGCACCGAGGAGCCGGTCACGTTCCTGCGAGCATGAGCGAGGGCGCCCGCCGCGCTGGGGCGGACGCCCTCGGCCCCGTTCCTTTTGTGATCGGGGTTTTGTCAGGCCTCGGCGGGCGTGGCCTCGCCCGGTACGACGAGGGTCTCTTCCCTGCCGCTGTCCCCCTGGATGCGGAAGAAGACCCAGTACAGCAGCGCGGCCAGCACGAAGCCGACCTCGAAGGTGAGGTCCCCGAAGGCCGGGTGGTGCGTGGGCACCACGCCGACATAGTCGGTCTGGTTGGCGAACAGCCAGATCGAGACGCCGATCGCGATGGCCATGGCGGAGAAGCCAGCCCACGGGTTGTGCTTGCGGTCGAACAGGAACCCGGCCACCTGCTTACGCCGGCGCAGGAACTGATCGGCGAAGAACACGCCCAGCCACGGACCGATCCAGTAGGCGATGACCAGCAGGAAGTTGTTGTACTTCTGGCCGGCGTCGCTCAGGCCCGACAGCGCGACGAAGAAGCCCGCGATGCCGAACACGATCGCCACGATCGCGCGGCGCAGCGTGAGCGGCAGCTTGATGCCAAGGGCCAGGAAGGACATCGACCCGGAGTAGACGTTGAGGGCGTTCGCGCAGACCGCCCCGAGCGCAATCGCCAGGAGCGTCACGTCGGCGATCCCGGTTGGCAGGTGGCTGACGAAGCCGGCCGTCGGGTTACTGGAGTACTTGCCGACGTTGGTGATCGTGGCAGCGGCCGCGCCCACGACCTCGAGCACGACGCAGGAGATGAATACGCCGAGGCCTGCCCACAGGCCGGTTGCCCTGGTGTTGGTGTTCTTGGGAAGGTAGCGGGTGTAGTCGCTGGCGTACGGGTTCCAGCCGGCCGCGTAGCCGAACGCGGCACCGAACGTGATCAGCCAGCCGCCGAGCGACCCGCCCGAGAAGGCAGCGGCGTGCGCGCCAGGGTGCGACTTGCTGAAGATGACGACGGCGGCGATCGCGAAGATGATCACCAGGACCGGGAAGGCCCAGCGTTCGAACGCATGCACCAGGTTGTGGCCGAAGAAGGCAACCCCTAGCTGGATCACGACGATGACCAGCAGGCAGACCTTGGTGTTCCAGTGCAGTAGCGCGTTCAGCGCGAAGGCGCCGCTGACGCTGTTCACCGCGAACCAGCCGACGCCGGCGACCAGCGCGTTGATGCCGGCCGGAAGGATGTTGCCGAACCAGCCGAAGCCGATCCTCGACAGCACCATCTGCGGAACGCCGAACAGCGGCCCGCGGGCGGCCAGCGCTCCCATCGACAGTGAGCCGAGCCCGGTGCCGAGGAGAATGGCGAGGGCCGCCATCCAGAACGACTGGCCGAAGAACCAGACCCCGATGATGCCGACGAAGATCGTCGCGAACTCCATGTTCGGCGACACCCACGTCCAGAACTGCTGGTGCGGCTTGCCATGGCGCTCGCTCAGCGGGATGTACTCGGCCCCGCCCGGCTCAATCGTCGCTATCTTGTCGCCATACGTACCGTCACGGACATCGGCCTCGATCACCGCGGTGCCGCCCGCTGTTGTGGTCTCGGTCACTTCCTGTACACCCCTCAGGTGGACATGCGCCTGCAAGGAGCCTGCGCTGGCTGCTGGATGATCACTCGACGGAATGGGTCACGATCTGCCGATCCGCCAGTACCGCCCATACCGGCGCAGCAGGAACGACTCGGAGCTAGTGTGGCCCACATTTCTTTCAAACATGTGAAACGCCACCCGTGATTCCGCTTGACTACCGATGCACCGGTTGGTCGGCCACCCACCGTGACCAGGATCACACGATCCGTTGGTACGTAGCGGCGCGCGATGACCGCGATCTGGGCGTTCGCCTTATATCGTGACGGGCGGCTAAGTACGATGTCAGCCTGCATACACCAAGCTCGCACCAGCAACGCCGGTCCGCTCTGGCCGGCCGGCCTGGCGTGATCGTCGCCATCGTCGTTGTCCTGCTGTGCGCCGGCGCCATCGTGGCCTTCCGGTATCTCAGCAACGGCCCAGACGGCGGCGTTCGCACCGCGGCGGCCGCGAGCGTCACCCGCAGTGCTGCGTCGCACCCAGTTGACTCCAGCGTTACGCCTGGCTACGTGTCTAAGTCAGCTGCCGCATCTCAGCGGCCAACTCCGCACCCGACTCCGCGAGTCTCCAGGCCGCCACATCCTGTGCCCACGCACAGCGTTAGCTCGGCTCCGCCCCCGCCGCCAGCGCACTCTGGGAGCTGCACGAAACCTCAGTTCGTTACGTCGCAGGCCTTCGGCGGCTGGACCGACGGTGCTTACTATCTCTACAACAACATGTGGAACGTCAGCGGCTACAGCGTCTCGCAGACCCTCTATGCCTGCTCCCATAGCAACTGGTATGTCGTCGCCGAGATGAACAACGACAGCGGCGACGGCGCTGTCAAGACCTATCCGAACGTGCAGATGAATTTCAACGAGCCGAAGATCAGCTCGTTTCATTCGATTACCAGCACGTTCGCGGAGACAGGTCCGGGCACCGGGATCTACGAGGACGCCTACGACATCTGGATCAACGGCGTCGCCAGTTCGGGCTCCACCGAGCTGATGATCTGGACTGACAACGTACGTCAGGTTCCGTCTGGCTCGGTCCAGGCGGCAGTCACCTTCGGCGGGCGAACCTACAAGGTGTGGAAGAGCGGCAGCTACATCGCCTTCGTCGCCGGCACGAATTTCTCCGCCGGATCCATGAACCTGCTTCAGTTCTTCGACTGGGTCATCGCCAAGGGCTGGATACCCGCGAGCTCGACGCTGGGCCAGATCGACTACGGCGCCGAGATCGTGTCAACGAACGGCGTTCCGGCAACCTTTACCTTCACCAACTTCTCCGTCGGCACCAGCTGATTAGCGGTATCGGCAGCAAGGAAAGGCCCGACCTCCCGACCTCCTGCCAGCGGAACAGGCAGGAGGTCGGATCCAAGCCGCGCGCCGTCGAGCTCCGGGAACTCAACCAGGCGGCACCGCGCAGACGGCGCCGCGGTCGGCGCCTGACACGAGGGCCGCGTACTTAGCGAGCGCTCCGCTGGTGTAGTTCGGCGCTGGCCGCTTCCAGGCGGCCCGCCGCCGCTCAAGCTCGGCGTCACCGACCAGGATGTCCAGCCGCCGCTGCACGACGTCCAGCACGACCTTGTCGCCGTCGGCAACGAGCGCGATCGGGCCGCCGTCCCACGCCTCGGGCGCGACATGCCCCACGCACGCGCCGAAGGTGGCGCCTGAGAACCGGCCGTCGGTCAGCAGGGCGACGTCCTTGCCGAGGCCCGCGCCCTTGATGGCGGCGGTGACAGCAAGCATCTCCCGCATGCCGGGACCGCCCTTGGGACCCTCATATCGGATCACCAGGACATCGCCCTTGCGGACGTTGCCCGCGGTGACGGCCTCGAAGCAGTCCTCCTCCCGTTCGAAGACGCGCGCGGTGCCCTCGAAACGCAGGGTCTCGATACCAGGGGTCTTGACGACGGCGCCGTTCGGGGCGAGCGAGCCGTGCAGGATGGCCAGGCCGCCGTCCGGTTGGAACGGGTCCTTGACCGGCCGAACCACCTTGCCATCGGGCTCGAACGCGTCGGCTACGTTCTCACCGATCGTGCGGCCGTTGACTGTCATCGCGCTGCCATCGATCAGGCCCGCGGACAGCAGTTCCTTCAAGATCACGGGAACGCCTCCGACCCGGTCCAGCTCGCTCATAATGAACAGGCCGGACGGGCGCATCGAGGCGATGACCGGCGTCCGCCGGCTGACCTCCTCGAAGTCGTCCAGGCTGAGCTCGACGCCGGCCTCGTTCGCGATGGCCAGCAAGTGCAGCACAGCGTTCGTCGATCCCGCGGTCGCCATCACGACCGTCGCGGCGTTCAGGAACGCTGTCCTCGTCATGATCTGCCGTGGCCGCAGCCCGGACGCCAGGGCTTGGACGACAGCCTCGCCAGTGCGCCTGGCCAGGTCGGTCCGCTCAGCCGAGACCGCGGGTGCGGTCGCCTCTCCCGGCAGCGTCATGCCGAGGGCCTCGGCACATGCCGACATGGTGTTGGCCGTGTACATGCCCGCGCACGAGCCGGCACCCGGGCAGGCGGCGCGCTCGACCGTGAGGAGGTCGGCGTCCGACATCGTGCCGGCGGAGTGCTCGCCGACGGCCTCGAACACGTCCTGGATCGTCACGGACTTGCCGCGTGCCCAGCCGGGCAGGATCGTACCGCCGTACAAGAACGCGGCGGGGATGTCCAGCCGCGCGCACGCCATCAGCATGCCGGGCAGGGATTTGTCGCAGCCGGCGATCGTCACGAGGGCATCGAACTGCTCGGCATTCACCATCAGCTCGACAGAGTCGGCGATGATCTCGCGGCTGACCAGCGAGGACTTCATGCCCTCGGTGCCCATCGAGATACCGTCGGAGACCGCGATCGTGCCGAACTCCAGCGGCACCGCACCAGCCTGGCGGATGCCCTCCTTAGCGGCCGCGGCCAGGCCGTTGAGGTGGACGTTGCAGGGAGTTACCTCATTCCAGGAGGACGCGACGGCGACCTGCGGCCGTTCCAGGTCCTCCTCCGACAGCCCGACGGCACGCAGCATCGCCCGGGCAGCCGCGCGCGAAGGTCCTGTTGTCAGGGGGCCCGACCGCGGCCTAGGCAACGAACTCATACCGCCTCCGAAATCTCCTCGGCGAGCGGCTCCGCACCTGCTCGCAGCAACCCAAAGACCACTCCATCGGTCAGCGCCTCCCACGAGGCGGTCACGATGTCGTCGGACACCCCGACCGTCGTCCACTCGCCCGCGGCGTCGGCCGAGGTCAGCATCACCCGGGTGACCGCGCTCGTGGCGGCGCGCCCGTCCAGGATGCGGACCTTGTAATCGACCAGGTGGATGCCCGCCAGCTGCGGATATACCTCTGCAAGCGCGCGGCGCAGCGCCTGGTCGAGTGCGTGCACCGGCCCGACGCCCTCGCCGACGGCGACCAGCCGGTCGTCGCCAAGACGGAGCCTTACGATCGCCTCGCTGCGATCGGCGTCACCAGAGCGCTCGATGACCACACGGTAGCCCTCGAGCTCGAACCACGCGGGCAGAATGCCTGCGCTCTTGCGCACGAGAAGCTCGAACGAGGCATCGGCGGCCTCGAACGCGTAACCGCGGTGCTCGGCCTCCTTCACCTGGTCGAGCACTCGGCCGGCCAGCGTCGGGTCGTCGGACAGGTCGAGCCCGAGCTCGGCCGCCTTGGCTACGACATTGCTGCGCCCGGCAAGCTCGCTGACCAGCACCTGCGCCTTGTTCCCGACAGTAGTTGGATCGATGTGTGAGTACGCGTCGGGCCGCCGGGCAATCGCGGACGCGTGCAGCCCCGCCTTAGTGGTGAACGCCGACGATCCGACGTAGGGCTGCCTGGCCTCGAACGGCAGGTTCGCAACCTCGGCGATCGTCCGGGCCGTAGTGGCCAGCGCGCCGAGTCTGCCGGCTGGCAGCAGCTCATGGCCAAGCTTGAGCTCAAGGCTCGCGATGACCGCGAACAGGTCGGCGTTGCCGCACCGCTCGCCATAGCCGTTGGCGGCGCCCTGCACGTGCAGGCTGCCAGCGGAGACGGCGACTACCGAGTTCGCGACAGCACAAGCGGTGTCGTTGTGAAAGTGCACGCCGATGGCGGTTGCGGACCTGTCGGCGACCTCCGCGACGATCCGGGCCACGTCATCGGGCAGCGTGCCGCCGTTGGTGTCGCACAGCACCAGCGTGTCAGCGCCTGCGTCGGCGGCCGCCGCCAGCACGTCCAGCGCGTAGCCGCGGTCGGCCCGGTAGCCGTCGAAGAAGTGCTCGGCGTCGAACACGACGCGCCGCCCCGCTGCGGCCATGTGGGCGACCGAGTCGGCGACCATGGCGAGGTTCTCCGCTCGAGTCGTGCGCAGCGCCTCGTCCACGTGCAGCGTCCACGACTTGCCCACCAGCGTGACGATCGGCGTCTCCGCCTCGAGCAGGGCCCGCAGGCTCGCGTCGTCCTCGACCTTGCGGCCCGGCAGCCTCGTCGCGCCGAATGCGGCCAGCGTCGCGTGCTTGAAGTCGATCTTCTTTGCCCGCTCGAAGAACTCGGCGTCCTTCGGATTGGACCCCGGCCAGCCGCCCTCAATCACATCGACGCCGAGCCCGTCGAGCGCAGCTGCCACGTGCAGCTTGTCGGCGACCGTCAGGTCGAGCCCGACCTGCTGCGAACCGTCCCGGAGCGTCGTGTCGTAGATCTCTACCTTCGGTGTCGGCATCGTCATCACGTCCCCCCTACCTGACCGAGCTGACCAATGTGACGAAGCAGGGCCTTCTCCCACGCCCCCGTGCTCGCCGGCGCGCCCTCGGCCAGCACCGCGTCTACGGCCGCATCCAGGTCCGCCGCCGCCGCGTCCTCGCCCAGATGGGCGAGCATGAGACCGGCCGACAGCACGGCGCCGGCCGGATTCGCCAGGCCCTTACCGGCGATGTCCGGCGCCGAGCCGTGCACCGGCTCGAATACCGACGGCCCGGTACGGTCCGGGTTCAGGTTGCCGCTTGGGGCGTAGCCAAGACCGCCGGTCAGCGCCGCGCCAAGGTCGGAGATGATGTCGCCGAACAGGTTGTCCGTCACGATCACGTCGAACCGGCCGGGGTCGTCGACCATCCACAGGCAGGCCGCGTCTACGTGCGCGTAGCCGAGTTGCACGCCCTCGTCCGCGGCGACCTCAGCGGCGATGCGGTGCCACAAGTCGCCCGCGTGCGTCAGCACGTTGGTCTTGTGCACCAGCGTGAGCCGACCGGACCGCCGTGCCGCCAGCTTGGCCGCGTACCGGACGCAGCGGCGAACGCCTGCCCAGGTGTTCAGCGACTCCTCGGTGGCCGTCTCGAACTCGGTCCCCCGGTGCACGGTGCCACCGGCCCCCGCGTACAGGCCCTCGGTGTTCTCCCTGACGATGACGAAGTCAAGATCCTCCGGCCGGTGCTTGCCGACGGCACCGCCGACGCCAGGCCGGAGCTTGGACGGCCGCAGGTTGACATAGAGGTCGAGCTCGAACCGCAGCCGCAGCAGTAGCCCGCGCTCCAGTACGCCAGGCGGCACGTCAGGTGTGCCGACGGCGCCGAGCAGGATGGCATCGGACTTCCGCAGCTCATCGAGCACGGCGTCCGGCAGCACCTCGCCCGTAGCCAGGTAGTGCTGGCCGCCGAGCGCACAGTGCCGCCAGTCGATCGCGAAACCGTGCCTGGCGGCGACGGCATCGACGCACGCGCGCGCGACGTCCGTGACCTCGGGACCGACGCCATCGCCGGGCAGGTGCGTGACGACGTGGGTGCGAGACACCGGCATTACTCGTCCATCTCCTTCGCGGCCGAGTTAAGCCAGCTCATCATCTTCCGCAGCGGCTTGCCCACCTGCTCCACCTGGGCGGTCTTCGCCTCAGCGCGCAGCCGCTCGAAGTTGGGGCGGCCGGCATCGTCCTCGGCGACCCACTCGCGGGCGAACTCGCCGGACTGGATGTCCGCCAGTAGCTTCGCCATTGCGTCCCTGGTGGGCTGCCCGATCACGCGCGGGCCACGCGTGAGGTCCCCGTACTCGGCCGTGTCGCTGACCGAGTACCGCATCCAGCTCTCGCCGCCCTCATACATCAGGTCGACGATCAGCTTGAGCTCGTGCAGGCACTCGAAGTAGGCGACCTCCGGCTGGTATCCGGCGTTCACCAGCGTTTCAAAGCCCGCGTTCACCAGCGCAGTCACGCCGCCGCACAGCACGGCCTGCTCACCGAACAGATCGCTCTCCGTCTCCTCCTGGAACGTGGTGACCAGCGCGCCTGCCTTCGTCCCGCCGATCGCGGCCGCATACGACTTGGCTAGGTCCCACGCCTTGCCGGTCGCGTCCTGCGCCACGGCTACCAGCACCGGCGTACCGTGGCCTTCCTCGTACTGCCGGCGCACGAGGTGGCCAGGCGCTTTCGGCGCCACCATCGCGACGTCGACGGTCGTCGGCGGCGTGATGTAGCCGAAGTGAATGTTGAACCCGTGCGCGAAGAACAGCGCATCGCCGGGCTGCAGGTGCGGTGCGATCGCGTCGGCGTAGAGCTTGCGCTGCGTGGTATCCGGCGTCAGCACCATGATGACGTCAGCCCAGGCGCTGGCCTGCTCCGGCGTCGTCACCTCCAGCCCTGCTGCCTCGGCGCGCTTGCGGGAACGTGAGCCTTCGGGCAGCCCGACTCGCACGTCGCAGCCGGAGTCGCGGAGGCTGAGCGCGTGCGCATGGCCCTGAGAGCCGTAGCCGAGCACCGCGATCTTGCGGGACTGAATCAGGCCGAGATCTGCATCGGTGTCGTAATACACGGTGGCCATGTCGGGAACGTCCTCTCGTCAAGAACCTGGTCGTCAAGAATCTGGTCGTAAGAGATTTGACTCGTAAAAGATTTGAATTGCTTGGAACGGGGTTAGGCGGCGGACTCCACCGTGTCGGGCTCGGGCGATCCAGGCACGGGCGCCAGCGCAGGGCTGCCATCGGTAATGACGCCAGCGCCGCGGGCGAGCGCGATGCGGCCCGTGCGGACCAGCTCGCAGGTGCCGTACGTGTCGAGCATCGCCAGCAGCGCGTCGAGCTTGGCCGGGCTGCTGACTGCCTCGAGGACCAGCGTGGTCGGGCTCATGTCGACGACGCTGGCGCCGAAGACGCCGGCGACTTCCAGCAGCTGGCCGCGCAGCGCGGGATCGGCCCGCACCTTGATCAACGCGAGCTCGCGCTCGACGGCGGAGCCGTCGTGCAGCTCCACTACCTTGAGGACCCGGACGAGCTTCTCCAGCTGCTTGCTGACCTGCTCGACCGGCGTGGATGCGCCGTCCACCACGATGGTGATCCTGCTGACGCGCTCGTCGTGCGTCGGCCCGACTGCCAGCGACGCGATGTTGAACGCGCGCCGCGAGAACAGGCCAGCCACGTGAGACAGCACGCCGGGCTTGTTTTCCACCAGCACCGATAGCGTGTGCGTGGTCATCAGATCCCCATTTCCCTGCGCGTCGCCGCGCGCTGCTCGTCCGCGCTGAACTCAGGGCCCAGCACGATCTCGTCGTTCGGCCGCCCGGCGGGCACCATCGGGAACACGCCTTCGCGGTCGTGCGTCCGGAAGTCCACGACCACGGGCACATCGGATCGCGCCAGCGCCTTGTCCAGCACCGTGTCCACCTCGTCGGCGCGGTCGCAGCGCAGCCCGATGCAGCCGTAGGCCTCGGCCAGCTTCACGTAGTCCGGGATGGCCGTGCCGAGCTCGACCGATGAGTAGCGCTCGTCGTAGAACAGTTCCTGCCACTGCCTGACCATGCCGAGGAAGCCGTTGTTGAAGATCAGCACCTTGATCGGGATCTTCTCGATCGCGCACGTGGCAAGCTCCTGTGCGGTCATCTGGAAGCAGCCGTCCCCGTCGATCGCGACGACGAGCTCACCAGGCCGACCGACCTGCGCACCCATAGCGGCGGGGACGGCAAATCCCATCGTTCCCGCCCCGCCGGAATTGATCCAGCTGCGCGGCCTCGTGAATGAGTAGTGCTGGGAGGCGTGCATCTGGTGCTGACCCACGCCCGCCACCACAACGGCGTCTCCGCCCGTCAGGGCGGAGAGGCGCTCGGTCACGTACTGCGGCTTGAGCGGCCCGTCTGCCTCCTGGGCGTAGCGGAGCGGGAACTGCCGCTTCCAGCCGTCGACGATCGAGAGCCAGTCCGCGGTATCGGGCCGTGTGCCGCCCTCGCTCAGGGCGCCAGCAAGCGCGTCGGCGAGTCCGGCCATGGTCAGCCGCAGGTCGCCGACGATCGCGACGTCTGGCTGCCGGTTCTTGCCGATCTCGGCTGGGTCGATGTCGGCGTGCACGATCCGCGCTCGCGGCGCGAAGTCAGCGAGCTTGCCCGTCACCCGGTCGTCGAACCGCGCGCCCAGGGCGACGATCAGATCGGCTTCCTGGAGCGCGGCGACGGCCGGGTAGGTGCCGTGCATCCCCGGCATCCCGAGTGCCAGCGGATGGGTATCGGGGAACGCCCCGCGTGCCATCAGGGTGGTCGTCACCGGTGCCTGGCTAAGCTCGGCCAGGCGGAGCAGGTCGGCGTGCGAGTCAGACTTGATCACGCCGCCGCCGACATACAGCACGGGGCGGCGGGCCTGGAGCAGCAGGGCGATCGCGGCCTGGATGGCCGCTTGGCTCGGCGGCCCTGGCAGGCGGTAACCGGGCAGGTCCATGGCCGGCGGCCACTCGCCATCGGCCAGCCGCCAGGGCGCGCTCGCCTGCTGCACGTCCTTGGGCACGTCGACGAGCACCGGGCCCGGCCTGCCGGTGGTGGCGATGTGGAACGCCTCGGCGATGGCCGCTGGGATCCGCTCCACGTCGGTCACGAGCTCGTTGTGCTTGGTGATCGGAAGCGTGATGCCAGTAATGTCCGCTTCCTGGAACGCGTCGGTGCCGATGAGGCTGGTGCCGACCTGGCCGGTGATCGCGACTATCGGAACCGAGTCCATGTACGCGTCGGAGAGCGCGGTCACCAGGTTCGTCGCCCCTGGCCCGCTGGTCGCCATGCACACGCCAGGCCGCCCAGTCGCCCAGGCGTAGCCCTCGGCCGCGTGCCCCGCGCCTTGCTCATGCCGGACCAGTACGTGCCGCAAGGACGATGAGAGCAGCGGGTCGTAGGTCGGCAGGATCGTGCCGCCCGGCAGTCCGAATACCACCTCGACACCCTGTTGCTCGAGACTGCGGACGAGTGCCTGGGCTCCGGTGAGCTCTTGCACGACTGGCTCCTCATTTGCTTGGTAGTCCAACAAAAAAAGCTTGGTAGTCCAACAAAAAACCTCCCTGCCGTCCGGCAAAGAGGTTGTAGCGCGACGCCCAGCCGGGCTTCGCGCTACGTGATAATAAGTACGAGGTGTCTACGCGGACTCACTGCTGGCTTACCTGCTCTGGTCGCACTGCATGGACGCATCGTCTGGCGCTAGTTGTCGTACACGATACCGCATCCTCCGATTCCTGCAGGCAGTTGGGCCCGGTCGCGGCGAATGAGCTCGCCCCCCGGCAGAAGCCAGGGGGCGAGCATCACTGCGCTAGCCACTATCAAGGCGTGAGCAGCCCGAGCTTGAGCGGCAGGGCCCATTGGATCTGCGCGACGGTCTGGCCGTCGGGCAGGGGTGCCTGCCTGGCGTGTGCGAAGGCGGGGAAGGTGGCGTGCCCATTCAGCAGGGCGATCATCGACCCAACGTACGCGCCGGGGGACATCGCGCCCGTTGGATCTGTCACCCCCAGTTCGACCGCGCGGAACGGAACGCCCGCGCTGACGCCGCCGGGGCCGGAGTCGCCGAAAGCCACGATGTAAACCGCTTGCTGCTGAGCGAGTGCTTGGATCGCGAGCAGCACTCGCGAGTCGACATCGCCCGCGGCGAGCTGAGCCTCGGCGACCGGCGTGCCTGTGACATTGCTGCTGTTCAGTAGCGCCTTACCGACCTGAATCCGCGCCTGCACGTCCTGGCTGAACTCGGCCTGGTAACCGGACCCGCCAGCCGCAGCGACCGGCTGGACGGTGATCTGGCCGAATCTGGCGAGCACTTCTGGAGCGATGTCGGCGCCGAGCGCGGGATGGTGACTGAAGAAGTTTCGGACCGCCGGGGTCACGACGACGATGCCGGCGCTCGACAGCAATAGCGGGTTCCCCTGGATCTGGACCTGCTGGGCCGCGGGGAGCCCGCTCGCCGTGAGCACGGGGCACGTCTGGGCGTCGCACGCCACGGCCGTACCTGCGCCCACCTGCGCGGTGACCCAGGCCGCTGCCGACGCGAGTTCAGGCGCAATCCCAGGATCTGGCGCGGCGCTGAGAGTGGGAGTTGGCGTGGTGGCAGGCGTTGCCTTGGCCGTCGGCGCAGTTGCCTTGGGACTTAGACTTGACTTGCCGCTCCCCGCTGCGACAGGGGTCGAATGAAGGGACATGCCGATGACCAGCCCTACGGCCGCGAGTAGAACGGCCCCGAGGGCAACCAGCGTGGCAGTGCGATAGCGCCAGCCTCCGCCTCCGCTGAACCTGCGTGGCGGCCGCCGCCGGCCGCCGCCCCCACCGCCGCCACGCGCGTCCGTTTCATCGGGCCACAGCCAGCCGATCGAGCCCGGGGTGGGCCCGGTTTCAAACGCAGCGGTGACCGGCGGTCTCGTCACGCGAGGCGGCTCGGCGACGGGCGGTGGCTGTGCCTCTGCGGCACGCACGGGCTCTTGCTCCGCCGCACGAAGCGGCTCTGGCTCCGCAATACGCAGCGGCTCTGGCTCCGCCGAACGCAGCGGCTCCGCGGCACGCAGCGCCTCCGGTTCGACGGCACTCAGCGGCTCAGGCTCGGCCGCGTGCACTCGCGCTGCCGCGGCGGCTCGCAGTTCCGCCGCGGCACGCTCCTCGGTGGCACGCAGTGCCTTCGCTACGCGCAGGGGCTCTTCGGCGCGCGGTGGCTTGGCCGTACGCGGCGGCCGGGCGACTCGTTCAGGCTTGGCAGCCCGGTCTGGCCGCACATCAGCTTCCGGCAGCAGGCCGGACGGGCTCGGTGCCGGCTTCGCGGCGTACTTGCTCGGTGAACCAGACCCGGTAACTCGCGGCAGCGGCTCCGTATTGGGCTCGCCCGGGCGGTGTACTTCTGCTTGCGCATGCTCGGCCTCGATCGCAGCCTGCATGCGGTTCAGCACGGATTCCGGCAAGACCGGCCTGACCGGCTGACCGGGACCTGGACGAGCCTCACCTGGCACACGCCGCGACAGCGGCGCGCCGATTCCGTCGTTTCCCATACGGCCCAACCCCTAACCAAGTCCCGCGTACACGCGGAATTTCGCAATTATCACCGGTGTAGCTATTCAATGTTCGCCAAAGAGCAAAAGAAGTGTTGCATTTGGACGTCGTACAGCGGTTATGTCGAACACTCTTATACCGATACGCGACATTCGGCACCCATCTCAGAAGACGCCCGGTAGCAGGGCGGCGGTGCGGCTTCGGTAACTGCGGTAGTCCGGCAGAGCGCGCAGAAGCACCTGCTCTTCTCGGAGCGCGCGGTACGCCTGGAGACTGCACAGGGCCAGCCATAGTCCGATCGCCGCGTAGCTGTTCGCGGCCAGGGCGATGCCGAGCGACGACACGATCTCGCCAACGTAGAGCGGGTGCCGCACCCACCGGTACGGTCCGCGGTCGACCACGGCTCGGGCCTGGGCTAGCACGGACATGTTGCGGTCAAGGCATCGCAGGGACCACACAGCCCATGCCATGCCGCAGACCAGCAGGGCGTCAGAGAAAGCCTGGCGTCCCTGTCCCGGCGCCGTGCCGGGTTGCAGCGGAAGCGCGAACGGCAGCCAAGTAGCAGCTATCGCCGCGGCGTGGGCGGTCACCGAGTCGGTGGTGGCGACTGCCGGACCCCGCCGAAGGTAGCACCAGATGGCCAGCGCGTAGAAGGCCAGTGCGAGCACGGTGCCGAGGGACCGTAGCACTCCGGCGGCCCCAGGATGGGCGCCGTGGTCCAGACTGAGAAAGTCCGCAACAACGGCCACGGCGAACGCCGGCACCATGATCAGCCTGCCGACGTCGGGCCGTAGACGGCCGACTGGTACGGCCACGATGCCTCCTACTTAATTCCGTGAAAAAGCGAAGTCATGATTTCGATGACCCCTGCCCCCAGGACGACCACGAAGAGGGCCGGGAGCAGACAGCCGATCAGGGGGAAGGTGATCTTCACCGGAACCTTCTGGGCTTGCGCCTCGGCTCGCTGACGGCGCCGCACCCGCATTTCCTTGGCTTGCTCGCGCAGCACACTGGCAACCGGAATACCCAGCTCGGCTGACTGGGTCAGAGCCGCGACGAACGCACGCAACTCTGGCACGCTGGTGCGCTCGGCCAGCGCCCGCATTGCCTCGGCGCGTGACTTGCCGATCTGCATCTCCTGCAGTACGCGAGCGAACTCCGCGGCCAGCGGTCCGTTGAGGTTGCGAGCAACTTGCGCGAGGGCGGCGTCGAAACCGAGGCCGGCCTCCACGCAGATGGTGAGCAGGTCCAGCGCCTCCGGCAAGGAGACCGCGAGCCGCTGCTGCCGTTTCTGCCCCGAGTTGTGGAGCAGTATGTCGGGCAGGAAGAAGCCCGCGGCCGCGCCCACGGCGCCAGTCAGGACTAGCAGGTGCGGCAGCCCGAGCGCAGCGCCGACCGCGCCGAGTACGACCAGACCGACTGCCTTGACCGCCAGAATGCGGTCCGGCGTCCAGCCCGCTGGGTTGCCCGCGACGTCCAGCCTGCGCTGCAGGGAACTCTGAGCGCTGGCCGGCGATAGCCGCGCTGCCATATGCGGCAGCCAGCCGGGCAGCTTGAAAGGGCCGGCACCGCCACGGGCCCGGCCTGCGCCGGTGCTGATATCGCGGGTGTACCGCCGGTCGATCGCGGCGAGCGCTTGGGTCACGCCGGGCTTCCCCTGCCGTCTCGGCATCACCGCCGCTGCCAGCGCAAAGACCGCGAGCGCGAGCGCCGCGATCCCGCCGTAGAGGAGCCCAGAAGCGGACATTCTAGTACTCCACTCTGATCATTTGGCGCATCAGCAGTGTGCCGAGCGCCTGCAGCACAAAGGCACAGGCCAGCATGAACTCGCCCATGTGCGTGGTGTAGAGCGGGCGCATATACGTAGGCTTGGTGAGGAACAGGAAGCCGCCGATCACCACCGGCAATGCGATGAGAATATAGGCGGACAGCCGGCCCTCCGCAGTCAGCGCATGCACCTGCCGGCGAAGGTATCCGCGCTCCCGGATGGTGCTCACGATGGTCGTCAGTACCTCGGCAAGGTTGCCGCCGATCCCCCGCTGAATGCGAATGGCCAGGACAGTCCACCGCAGATCGTCAGAGCCCATCCGGTCCGCGATTGTCACCAGGCAGTCCTCGAGGTCGCCTCCGAGCCGGGCTTCCGCCAGGGCGCGGGCGAACTCCCCGGCGGCGGGCTGCGCCTCCTGTCGCACGACCGCGTCCAGGGCCTGCGGCAGTGAGTAGCCCGACTGAAGTGAGCCGGCAATAACCTGCAACAGGTCCGGCAGTTGCTCGGCGAATGCGGCACGACGTCGCCGGATCAGGGAACTCAGCAGAGTCCGCATACTGAGCCAGCCGACCAGTGCTCCTACCAGCAGACCGACGATGACATTGCCGGCGATGATGCTGACTGCAGCCGCGATGACAACGGCCACGCATCCCCCGAGAAATGTCCACTCGGTGGGCTTGCGCGCAACTCCCGCCAACTCCAGGCGGCCGGAGAGGCGCTGCTCTGCCGCCGGGCTCATGAGCCGCTTCGTCACGACCAGCGCAACGCCGCCAGCCTTTCGGGTGGCGCCTGGATCGTCATTGGCCGGACCGGCCCCATGACGCGGGCCATAGCGATCGATCCGGCCGGCGAGATCCCGCTGCTGGCCAGCCCGCGCCAGTGAGCCGAACACCGTCACCGCAAGGATGAACAGCGCCGCGACGATCGGGCCGATGCCTGCGGCCAGTGGCAAGCTCACGCGCTCATCCTCCGTACCCCTGCGGAAGAAAGACTCCCGGCGGTACCTGGACACCGCGGTCGGCCAGGCGGTTCAGGAACATCGGGCGCAGCCCGGTGGGGCGCAGCCCGCCACGGAGGCTGCCGCGCTCATCGGTCCCGGCGTGAAAATCGAACATGAAGACGTCCTGCAGCACGACAACGTCGCCCTCCATGCCCTGCACCTCGGTGATCTGGGTGATTCGGCGGGAGCCGTCCTTCAGCCGGGACTGGTGCACGATCAGGTCGATGGCAGAGGCCATCTGCTCGCGGATGGCGCGCTGAGTCAGCTCAACACTGGCCATCATCACCATCGTCTCCATCCGGGACAGTGTGTCGCGGGGCGAGTTGGAGTGAATGGTGGTGATGGAGCCGTCGTGGCCGGTGTTCATGGCCTGGAGCATGTCGAGGGTGGCTGCGTCGCGGACCTCGCCGACAATGATCCGGTCTGGCCGCATGCGCAACGCGTTGCGCACGAGCTCACGGATCGTGATCTCACCGCGTTTCTCCAGGTTGGCCGGGCGCGACTCAAGCCTGAGTACATGGTCCTGGCGCAACTGAAGTTCCGCAGCGTCCTCGATTGTGATGATCCGCTCGTCTTCTGGAACGAAGGCCGACAGCACGTTGAGCGTCGTGGTCTTGCCCGAGCCGGCACCGCCGCCGATCACGATGTTCATACGGCCCTGCACGCAGAGCCGCAGCAGGTCCGCTACCTGCGGCGTCATGGTGCCGAATCGGATGAGATGGCCCATGGTGAGGGGCTCGATGGCAAACTTCCTGATCGTCAGCAGCGACCCGTCGATCGCCACCGGCGGCACGACCGCGTTGACCCGGCTGCCGTCCGGCAGTCGCGCGTCGACCATGGGACTGGATTCGTCCACCCGCCGACCGACCCGCGCCACGATTTTCTCGATAGTGCGGCGCAGATGCGCCTCGTCGGCGAACGAGGCGCCCACCGGGTACAGACGACCGTTCCGCTCCACGTAGATCTGGTCGTGGCCATTGACCATGATCTCGGACACGTCGGGATCGCGCAGGTAGGGCTCCAGCGGTCCGTGGCCGAGTATGTCGTCGGCCACCTCCTGTGCCACGCGCGCCCGGTCGGCCACGGTCATGGGGGTCTCATCGCGCTGCAGCACCACCAGCAGTGCCTGGGTTACCTGCTGCTCCAGTTCACGCTCGTCCAGGTGCGTGTCGTAGAGCTTCGGTCCGAGCACTTCGAGCAGCGCCTCGTGAACACTGCGCTTCAGCGGGCCGAACGGGTCTTCATAGCGGGCGGAGCGCCTGGGCACAGCACGCCGCTCGACCGTGGGCCCGCTAGCCAGCCCCAGCTGGGAGAGCCTGTCGGACAGGGTCATGCGACTCGTCTCTTGCCGCGTGATCGGCCTTCGGCCGGCCGTCCGGTCGGCGGGGCCAGCAGACGCTGCTGTACAAACCTCATCAAGGACTGGCTCACCGGATGGCCGGGGCTGTCCAGCACGATGGGCACGCCCTTGTTCACCGAGATGGGCACGGCACGACTTGACGGGATATGCGCGGCAATCTCACACCGCACCACCTTCTGTACATGCTCCAGACTGAGCCCTACCTTCGAGTCCGCGCGGTTGACCATGACCGAGCGGATCTGTCTCGGGTAAGACAGCATGTCCAGCATGTCCAGCGCGACTCGAAGGTTCTTCAAGGCGGGCACGTCCGGAGTCGTGAGCAGCACAAGCTGCGAGGAGACGTCCATCGCGGTCAGCACGTGCTCGCTGAACTGGGCGGGCGTGTCCACGACGACGAAGTCGTACATGCCACGCAGAACAGCAAGCAGTTCGCCGACCAGCCTCGGCGGGATCTTTTCCGCATCCCCCGGGGTCACCGGCGCCAGCAGCATGTCGAGCCCGGGCTGGTAACGACTCAGTAGCGAGGCGGCCCCCGACTCGTCCAGGTGACCTGCCATCGGCAGGGCGTCCAGGATCGTTCTCAGCGGGTCGAGCTGGACGCTAATCGCCACGTCGCCGAACGCGAGATCGAGATCGACGACGCAAATACGTCCGACGCCCTGCCTGGCAAGCGCAACACCCAGATTGACTGCCACCGTGGTCTTGCCACAGCCCCCCTTGGCGGCGAACACGGTGACGATCTGACCCGGCTTGGACTCCTCGTCCGTCGGCGGTGCGAGCATCCGTCGCGACACCTCATACGACCTTCGGCAGGCGGCTGCCATCGCGGCGTCATCCCCTACGGGGACGACGTCGCGGACGCCGGACTGCAGCGCACGCGACAGCAGCGCTACGTCAACTTCCCTGCGGGCCAGGATCACACCCACCGCAGGCCGCGCGAGCCGGAGCGCTGCGGCGAACGCCAGGGCGTCACCGGTCACGGCACGCGGGCCGATGATCACCAGGGTCTCGTGCGGGTCACTGTCCAGCAATTTGGCCGCGGCCGCGAGCGTATCCGCTTTGCGCACTTCTCCGTCGATGCCGGAGAGCAGCTCCCCGGCGCTGGAGGACGGCTCGCAGAGTATTGGCAAGGTTCTCTCCTCGACTAGGGCTGGAACACAGGGGTGAGGTTCGCAGGATTGTCCAACGACGTCTTCGAGTCCGGCGTCAGCAACGCCATATAAGGCAGGCCCAGTTCGTCGATCGAGATGAGCCGCTCGGCATCGGCCTGGTCCACGGCAAGCGTCACCAGCACCGAGCCATTTACCGACGAGCTTGTCGGATCGGTGACTGTCGAGTTGCTGCCCGCTGAGGTGCCCGTTGCAGCAGGGCTTTCCCCGACCGCCAGCACGCTGGCCCTGGTCAGTACGATCCGGGTGGCCATGACAGGTGGGCTGTACCCCTGGTGCGCCACGTCACAGCCCCGTGATGCCTGGGATCCTTTTGTGACCCAGGTGTCGAACACCGCGACGTCCGAGCCAGCCGTGATGTAGTCCGCCACCGCCTCCTGAACGCACATCTGCACGGTGACAGCGACCATGCCCGCCGGTATTGGCAGCACGCTTGCGGCGGTGGATTGCGTGGCGGGCACCAGCATCGGCCGCAGCAGCAGCTGCGCTGGCTGAACAGTTGCACTGAACACGAGTCCGGAGAGGCCAGCGGTAGAGCGGAGTGCATCGCCCGGCACAGAGCTTTCTGGCAGCGTCTCGGTGGTCAGCAGTCCCTCGCGCTGCGCCTCACCCAGCGAGGTACGAGGACTGATGGCGCCCTTGGCCGCTATGACATCTACCGTTTTGAGTCCGGCGACGGCACGGTTATTGGCCTGCCGGACATAGGCGAGCACCGCGACCGCACCGAACACAGCCAGCAGCGCTGCCAGGACGATTGCCAGCAAGCGACTTCTCAATGTGACTCCACTCTGCGGTGCCGTTTGTGGGCTCAGCCGGTTAGGTCGATGACGGAAGCGCCAAGGTCGGTGCCGTCCAGGCTGCCCGTGGCCGGGATGACTCCCTGAACGAAGTAGCCGGTGAGGCAGTTGGTGCTCTGGCAGGTATTGGCCGGGTCCAGCCAGTCCGGCTCGGAGAAGCCAGGGAGAAGGTTGTAGCCGGTGACCACGAAGTCAGCGAAGCCCTCCAAGGCGTACGTATCGGCGGCGCTATCGAGCGACGCATAGACCGGCACCAGGATCGGGGTCTGGTTTTGCTGCGCGTCTTGCAGGACTTGCTGGCACGCCGACGGCATCCCCGAAGCAGCAGGGAACGATGATCCGCTGACGGGCAAAGTGCAGCCTCCGCCCTCGTCCACCGCCCAGCCGAAGGTCGCGCACGCACCCGTGGGGGTGAGCTTCTGGTCAACGGACGTCGGGGGCAACGGTGCCGGCGGGTACGGCGGGCTCGCGGCGAATGAGGCGCCTTGCTGTGTCGCCTGATCCCACTCGCAGGCCGAGATCGTGAGAGCATCGGCCGTCGCTGCCGAGGGCGCGCCCCACTCGGCCTGAGCACATGCGTGTACGGTGGTCCCCCGATAGCTGGAATTGCCCAGCAGCGTCCTCGCGAAAACCGGGGGAAGCAGCGTGGAGCCGCTGGCAGTCTGCGTGGCGGTGTAAACGTCCACGAAGTCGGTGCCAGTCGAGGGCGGCGGCGGGCAATCTGCGATGCTTCCCGTGCTGGCCGGGCAGCTACCAAGGCTGCCGGAGCCGCAGACAAGCGCGACGCCCTCCGTTCTGCCGGTGAGGTTCGAGGCGTTACCGTCGGCCAGCTGGCCGGCGACGCCCGGCGTGCACGTACCAAGTGCACAGCTCTTGGCAACTCCAAGCGCCGCGGCGTCCGCGCCGTTCTGCAGCTCGGCGCGTTCCTGATAAATCTGGCCGACGTCAATGACCAGGGCGCACATCCCCGTCAGCACGCCGGTACCGATCAACAGCGCGACGATGACCCCGACCACGCCACGCTCGTCGTGCCGCAGCCGCACCAGGACCAGGCGAGTGACCGAGCCCATCAGGTCTCGCATGGCATAACCCCTTGAGCGGTCATCGCGATCGGAGCGCCAAGGCCCGAATCGCCGAACAGACCGGCAATGGCGCCGATCGGGGTGATGAACGTGAACGAATAACTGACATTGACTTCCGCGTCAGCGGTCGGCCCAGCGCCTGGCGGGCAACTCGCCACGACGGTTACGGTCACCCCGCTCAGGTCGAACGCTGCCGCCGCCACGCGGGCCTGGACGGCGGCGTCGGGGTAACCCAACGCCGCCAGCCTGACTCCCTCGCGAGCCGCCGCGGTAAGGGTTAGCTGAGTGTTCAGAGCACGCCCGAAGTCGATGATCGCGAACACGATCAGCAGCAACACCGGCAACACCAATGCGAACTCCACCGCAGCAGTGCCACGATCGCGTATCTTGCGGCTGCTTGACGGTGGCCGGTTCATCGTCTGCTGCCCTTTCTTCGGACTCAGCGCCCGGCCGCACCACTGGCGCGATCGCCACGCTCGGCCACCACGCCGAGGATGACCAGCGCGAGATGGATCGGCCGCACCGCCGGCACGTGGCAGCCGATGCGTCTCCTTCGTTTGCGGCACCCGATTTAGGGGAAAAAGCCCTCTACCCCGGTGAAGACGCCGTTGAGAGCTGTGGTAAAGGCCTTCAGCGTCGCGATGAGGGCCACCGCGACGAAGGCCAGGAGCAGGGCATACTCTGTGGCGGTTATACCACGGTCGTCCCGGCGCGCGGGCCCAGCGAGGAAGTTCTGCAGGAACGCGAAGATCTTCAGCATTCGGTGCTCCTTCGAGGTTCGGGAGGCATACAAGACGTTCGCAACTGCCGGACGGCACTAGCGGCCCGGCAGAAGGACACGATGGACGAAGTCGTCCCCAGCGCGCCATCGGTCGCACGGTCAGATAATCCATCTGAGCAGACGACTTGTCGGCCGATCGGTTAAACACGAACGCCGATCGGCCGACATGGGGACTGCCCGTTTGATTTCTGACCGAATGCGTCCTGATCGTCACGCCGCTCGCCTACGGTGGAGCGACATGAACCCGATGTGGGCAGCCGTGGGCGCCGTCGTGGGCCTGCTAGCGGGGGCCACCGTCAGGGGCACGGTCTTCAAGTTGTCAGTGGCGAGCGGTGAACCGGAACGGACCGCTTGCTTGCGGTGCAGCGCGCCCGCGCGACGAGGACTTGCCATCCGGTGCGGACAGTGCGGAAGCAGCCTCGGCACTCCTCTCGCCCTAGAACTCGCTACCGCTGGGGTGCTGGCACTAGTGCTGGGCCGCTTTGGCGGCCAGCCCGACGTGGTGGCGTTCGCTTTTTTCGGCGTGCTCGGCGTCGCCCTGGCCACGATCGACATTGCGGTCCAGCGGCTTCCTGACCGGCTCACGCTGCCCGCGTACCCTGTCTTGATCACCTTGCTAGCCGGCGCGGCCATCGCCGGTCACGACTTCGCTGCGCTGATGCGCGCGCTGCTCGGTGGGCTAGCCCTGGCAGGCGCCTACCTGGTGCTGGCACTTTTGCGGCCCGGGCAGCTTGGCGGCGGCGACATCAAGCTCGCAGGTATAGCTGGCCTGGCCCTAGGCTGGCTCGGCTGGCCCATTCTGATCGCCGGAGCTGCCCTCGGTTTCGTGCTCTCCGCGCTAGCCAGCCTGGCTTTGCTTGCCGCGCGGCGCATCACGCTTCAGAGCGCGATTTGCTTCGGCCCGTTCCTTATCGGCGGTGCCCTGCTCGCGATGCTCGCGAGCAGGCCCTGACCAGGCGCCTAGGTCGTTACGCTACGTATCTGTCCGGTTACGTATCACAGGCAACGTTCTGGTAACGATCCGCTCATGCGTGTCATGTTGACCCCTCGCCGGAGTGAACTGTGAGACTTAACACATGTCCGGGTCGGCACTGCTTCAGCCGAGGCGAGACAAAACGGACCGCTACTCACGTTTAGTTCTAATTTTCTAGATTGTCCTAATACGGGCAGCCAATGTCCCTTGGGGGGGAATGGCAATGCCAATTCAGCTGGCCATAATTGAAGGACACACGCTCATCCGTTACGGCCTGCGCGAGCTCGTCGCGCAGCATTCTGACATTGAGATCGTGGCCGAGTGCCGGACAGCGGCCGAGGCGCGGAGCATGGTTGCCGTGGCCCGGCCCGACGTGGTGACCGTGGCCATCTCCCTGCCCGATAGTGACGGGCTGCAACTCGCCCGTGAGTTCCGCGACCAATACGCGGACCTCGGCATCGTCATACTCACCGCGCAGGACGAGGACGATGCACTGTTCCGGGCCCTGGAGAGCGGGGTGTCGGCATTCGTCGCGAAGACAGCTCCGGTGGAAGAGGTGCTGTGCGGGATTCGCCATGCAGCCGTCGCCGCGTCGTCGTTCACCGCATCCGGCCTCGCGATGGCCGTGGCGAGACGCCGATCCATGCAGGACCGGCTTGCGCTCAGCCCGCGCGAGACAGAGGTTCTCCGTTTGCTGCACGACGGTCTGTCGGTTCCGGCAATCGCACAGGAGATGTACATCAGCATGTCCACGGCCAAGACTTACGTGGCGCGGCTGTACGAAAAGCTGGGTGCGGCGAACCGGGCGCAGGCCCTCATGGCCGCTATGCACCACGGCCTGATCCAGTATCACCACGACACGTCGTCGCAGGTTTCGGCTACGTGGAATGGTGGCCGACCCAACACGCGACGGTGCGCGGGGGTCGTGACATCGCTGGCCCTCGTTGGACCCGACCCTGCCGAAGGGGCGGCCCAATAGGCCAGACGGCCTCGGCTGGGCGGCGTTGCCACAGCCGCGGATAGTCGGCCACAGGTCGATCCGTATGCTCGCTACCGCCTGGATGGTGGGGCGCCAAACCGCACCATCAGCCGACGCGGGAGCCGACCTAGACTGCTGGGTGCATCGGCGACACTTGCGTCGCGGGCTGGCGCTCGTGCTGGTGGTCGGATGGCCGGAACATCACACGCCTAAGCTTGGTTCGGCAGCGCGGCGCCGTGCGACTGCTCGGGCTCGGCGGGAGGAGTGTGATTGTCGTTGGCGGAGGGGCCGGCCGCGGCGCGAGATGAGTTGGCCGTCCTGCTGAACATGCAGCAGCGGGTGCTCGGCCGTGAGCACCCCGATACCCTGATCACCCGGAGCGAACTCGCCACGCTGAGCGGCGAGGCTGGGGACCCGGCCGGGGCCCGGGATCAGTTCGCCGCTCTGCTGCCTGTGCTCGAGCGCGTACTCGGCCGCGAGCACCCAGATACCCTGACCGTCCGGGCCGAACTCGCCCGGTGGACTGGCGAGGCCGGGGATGCCGCATCCGCCCGGGATAAGTTCGCCGCCCTCTTGCCGCTTCGCGATCGCCTCCTCGGGCCAGGTCATCCGCGAAGCCTGGCCACACGGAGCAACCTCGCTTACTGGACCGGCCAGGCCGGCGATCCGGCAAGAGCCCGCGATCAGTACGCGCGGCTAATGCCCGTCTACGAGCACGTCTTCGGTCCAGAGCACCCAAGGACCCTGAACGTGCGCGCCAGCCTGGCAGCCTGGATCGGCGCGGCCGGAGATGCCGCGGCGGCGCGCGATCACTACGCCGCCCTCTTGCCTGTGCACAAGCGGGTGTTTGGCGCCGAGCACCCGGAGACGGTGGCCGTCCGCCAGGACCTAGCGTTCTGGACTAAGCAGTCCGGTGGACGTCGCCGCAGGTGGGGCACCGAAAAGTAGCCGCGGCCGCGGCGTTAACCCGAAGATCCTGCCGTCCCGCCCTCGCCAGCTGGCGCGGCGGCGGTTTCGATGAAGGGGAGCCACGTGGGACGGCTAGCCTCGAATAGTTCAATCGACGTGTCGTGCCGGAGGGTAAGCGCGACGTCGTCCAGGCCCTCCAGCAGGCGCCACTGCGCGAAGTCAGTCAACGCGAAGGGCTCGACTAGGCCGGCGGCAGGCACCAGCACTGTCCGCGCGGCGACGTCGACGACCACCTCGGCTTGCGCGTCAGCGGCCAGCGCGGCGAACAGCCTCGCCGCCGCCTCCTCGCTCACCTGCGCCGGCACGAGGCCGGAGCTGATGCAGTTATTGCGGAAGATATCGGCGAAGCTCGGCGCCACGACCGCCTGGAAGCCGTAATCCTGCAGCGCCCAGACGGCGTGCTCGCGAGAGGAGCCGCAGCCGAAGTTGGCTCCGGCCACGAGGACTTTGGCCTGGTCTGCGCCTGGCTGATTCAGGACGAAGGTCGGGTCGTGCCGCCACGCGCCGAAGAGGCCGTCGGCGAACCCGGTCCGGCTGACCAGCTTGAGCCAGGCGGCGGGGATGATCTGGTCGGTGTCCACGTCGCGGCGATCCAGGGCGACCGCGCGGCCGGATATCTGCTGAACGCCTGCCATCACAGGTCTCCTGGTGTGCTGAAGTGTCCGGCTACTGCTGTCGCGGCCGCGACCGCGGGTGACACGAGGTGCGTGCGTCCGCCTGGTCCCTGCCTGCCTTCGAAGTTCCTGTTGCTCGTAGAGGCCGAGCGCTCCCCCGGCGTCAAGATGTCACCGTTCATGCCCAGACACATCGAGCAGCCGGCCGAGCGCCACTCAAAACCCGCGTCGGTGAAGTGGCGGTCCAGGCCCTCGGCCTCGGCCGCGGCCTTCACGCGGGCCGAGCCTGGCACTACAAGCGCGCGGACGCCTGGGTGGACCTTGCGGCCGCGCACGACCTCGGCGGCTTCGCGCAGGTCCTCCAGCCGGCCGTTGGTGCATGACCCGATGAAGACGGTGTCGATGCCGATGTCCCTGATCGCCGTGCCGGGCTTAAGGTCCATGTACGTCAGGGCCCGCTCGGCGAGCTGCCGCTGGGAGACGCTGGTAAAGACGGCCGGATCGGGCACGACATCGTCGATGGACACCGACTGAGCCGGGTTGGTGCCCCAGGTCACCGCCGGCCGCAGCGCCGAGGCGTCCACGGTGATCTCGTGGTCGAAGACCGCGCCCGGCTCAGTGGCCAGGCTGCGCCAGTCATCGAGGGCGCGCTCCCACTCGGCGCCGGCCGGACTGTACTTACGGCCCTCCAGGAACGCGAACGTTGTGTCGTCGGGAGCGATCATCCCGGCTCTGGCGCCGCCCTCGATCGACATGTTGCAGACGGTCATCCGGCCTTCCATCGACAGAGCACGGATGGCCGCGCCGCGGTACTCGATCACCGAGCCGACACCGCCGCCGGTGCCAAGCTGCCTGATGATGCCGAGCACGAGATCCTTGGCCGTGCACCCTGGCGCGAGTTCGCCCTCGACGTTGACGGCCATCGCCTCCGGCTTGGCCTGGCGCAGCGTCTGGGTCGCGAGCACGTGCTCGACCTCACTGGTGCCGATGCCGAACGCCAGCGCCCCGAACGCGCCGTGCGTCGAGGTGTGGCTGTCGCCGCAGACCACAGTCATGCCTGGCTGAGTCAGGCCGAGCTGCGGGCCGATGACGTGCACGATGCCCTGCTCGATGCTGCCAAGGGCATGCAGCGTCACGTTGTGCTTAGCGCAGTTCTCGCGCAGCCTGGAGATTTGCTCGGCCGCCATCGGATCCGAAAGCGGCTTGTCGATGCCGATAGTCGGCACGTCGTGGTCCATGGTCGCTAGCGTGAGGTCGGGGCGCCGCACTGGCCGGCGGGCCAGGTCGAGCCCCTCGAACGCCTGCGGGGACGTGACCTCGTGCACCAAGTGCAGGTCGATGTAAAGGAGCACGGGCTCGCCTTCGGGGCTAGCCACGACGTGATGGTCCCAGACCTTGTCAAACAGGCGTGCTGTCATCTCCGCCTCGATCCTCGCGCGATATCGCCGACTCTCGTCTAACGGTAGCGCGGTCTCATATAGTGAGATAGCATGTTCAGATTATGGACAGCGTACCCGACACTCAGATCAGTGCGAGCCGAATCACCGGAGTCGGCGTGCTCGACCGGTGCGTCGCCTTGCTCGATCTGCTGGCGGACGGCCCTCGGTCACTGCGCTCGCTGACCGACGCCAGCGGGCTGCCCCGTCCGACAGCACATCGGCTGCTGGTCGCGCTGGAGGCCCACCGCCTCGTAGCGAGGGATCCGTCCGGCTCGTTCCGCCTCGGCCCGCGCCTGACGGAGCTGGCCGCGGTCGCCGGGCCGGAGCTCGACCTTGCCAGCCTGGCCGGCCCAGCGCTCGACCGCCTGCATCAGGCGACCGGCGAGAGCGTCCAGCTATACGTCAGGTCCGGCGAGCACCGGCTCTGCATCGCCGCGCGTGACGCCGGTACGGGATTGCGCGACAGCGTTCCCGTGGGCGCGCTGCTGCCGCTCGACGTCGGGTCTGGCGGCAAGGTACTGCTGGCGTGGTCACCGGACGGCGGCCACCGGGTGCCCACCGCGGACCTCGCCACGATTCGCGGCCGTGGCTGGGCGGCGAGCGTGGCCGAGCGGGAGCCCGGCGTGGCCAGCGTCAGCGCGCCGGTCCTGCGGGATGGGGTGCTGCTCGCAGCTCTGTGCGTCTCCGGCCCGGTCAGCCGGCTCGGTCAGGCGCCCGGCCGCAAGCTGAGCCTGCTCGTCGTGGCCGCCGCCGCCGAGTTGTCGGGTCTGCGCTGACTATGTAAGCGTGAGCTAGCGCGCACTCTCTGACACGCACTCCGCGGGCATCGCCGCGCACGAGGCGCTCGTAATACGCCCGGAACTCCGCCGGGGCAAGGAACTCAGCCTCCCGCACGATTCGGTAGATCCACGGCCGCCGCGACATCAGGTCGAAGTAGGCGCGGAAGCCGGCGCGTTCCCTGGCACGCTGGTTGTCCTCGGCGAGCCTCAGTGCGGCTGCTCCCGTGGGTAGGCCATGCCGTGCCGTAATCACAGCGGTGCCGGGAATCGGTACGGCGCGGACTCACGCGTTTACCTTGCGGCCCGCACAACTATGGCGTCAACGACGCGTATCCCACGATTCGCGCCACGAATGCACATGCGGCCGCGACAATGCGGGCGGCCCGGAGGCTGACGGGCCCGTTCCGGTCCTGAAGGTTGTTTTTGCTTGTCAGCCCGATGGCCTCGGCGGCGCAGGTATCAGCTGGGATGATTGCCCCATGCGCGTGGTGGTACCAGTTCCGGACCGGGACTTCGATGTCACCGAGGTCGCGGTGCCGTGGCAGCTGCTGCGCGATGCGGGGCACGAGGTTCTCTTCGCGACCGAGCAGGCTGGCACCGTCCCAGCCGCCGACCCCAGGCTGCTAACCGGAGTGATCTTCGGCCAGCTAGGTGCCGCGCCGGCGGCGAAGCAAAGCTATGCCACGCTGGCAGGGTCCGCCGAGTTCCTCGCGCCTCTTGGCTGGGCAGAGATCGATCCGGCCGCGTTTGACGGCATGCTGCTGCCCGGCGGGCACGCGCCTGGCATGCGGCAGTATCTCGGCTCGCCAGTGCTGCGCGGACAGGTGGCGCGATTCTGGCGGACCGGCAAGCCAGTCGGCGCTATATGCCACGGGGTCCTGGTGCTAGCCCGGAGCCGTGACGACGCGACCGGCCGCAGTGTGCTGGCGGCCCGGCGGACGACCTGCCTGCCCAAGTACATGGAGCGCACCGCCTACCTGTCCACCGCGTGGCGGCTTGGTCGCTACTACCGCACTTATCCCGCCTACGTGGAGGATGAAGTCCGGGCCGCGCTGGACAATCCAGCCAGCCAGTTCGAACGCGGCCCGGTCACGCTCACCAAGCGGGGCACCGTAGGCGATGACACGGCGGCGTTCGTCGTAGCGGACCGCAATTATCTGTCCGCTCGGTGGCCAGGCGATGCGTATCTGTTCGGTCGGCGGTTCCGCGAGTTGCTGGAGTCCGGCAACCACGCGGCAGGCGAGGCGGTCGGATAACCCAGCGCAGCGGATCTCGATCAGCCGAGCGGATGCATCCACCCGTAACGGTCGGGCCTGCGGCCGTACTGAATGCCGACCAGTTCATCGCGGAGCATGCTCGTGACCGGGCCTGGCGTGCCGTCACCGATCGTCCACTCGCCGCCGACACTCCGGACAGCGCCGATCGGCGTGATCACTGCGGCCGTCCCGCAGGCAAAAACCTCCGTGATCTCGCCCGCGGCGCAGCCGCTTCGCCAGTCGTCCACCGAGATCTTGCTCTCGAACGTCGGGATGCCGAGATCCGGCCCGAGCTTGAGCAGCGAGTCCCTCGTCATGCCATGCAGCAGCGATCCGGTGGCGGTTGGCGTCATGATCCGCGCATCAGCACCGGAGCCATAGACGAAGCAGATGTTCATCCCGCCCATCTCCTCGACCCACGTCCGCTCCGTCGCATCGAGCCAGACGACCTGGTCGCAGCCATGATCCAGCGCCTGCTGCTGGCCCGCGAACGCCGCGGCGTAGTTGCCGCCGCACTTGGCCTCGCCCGTGCCGCCCGGCGCGGCGCGGGAGTAATCCTCCGACAGCCACACCGTTACCGGCTTGACCTCGCCGCCGAAGTAGCCCGACACGGGCGAAGCGATGAGGGTGAACAGGTACGAGGACGCGGGCTTGTTCACGCCGAGGCCGATCTGCGTCGCGATCATGAACGGGCGCAGATAAAGGCTGTGCCCCTCGGCCGTCGGCACCCAGGCGCGGTCCTGAGCGACAAGCAGTTCGATGGCCCGCACGAAGAGCGACTCCGGCAATTCCGGCATGGCAAGGCGGGCAGCCGACCGGTTGAGGCGTTCGGCGTTGGATTGGGGCCGGAACGCGGCCACAGATCCGTCCGCCTGCGTGTACGCCTTCAGGCCTTCGAAGATCTCCTGGCCGTAGTGAAAGACCTGGGCAGCCGGGTCTAGCGTGATCGGGCCATAGGGCTCGACGCGCGCGTCATGCCAGCCGGCCTCCTCTGACCACCGGATCGTGGCCATGTGGTCGGTGAATACGCTGCCGAATCCCGGAGCTGCCAGCATCTGCGCCCTGCGGTCCGCGGGGGCCGGGGCGGCGCTGGCGCGTATTTCGAACTCAAGCTCCTGACTCGGGCTGACATTCATGACTGGCTTTCCTCCGGATTCCTCATGTGGGCATCAGTTGGCGGAGCGACATCAGTTATCGGTGATGGTGACGCTGTCGCCGCCGTTGTCGCGGCGGTCCATGGCTTCTTGCACCGCTTCCTGCGCGCGTCGCCTGGCGCGGGCTGCGGACTCGGTCTCTGCTGGGGTCGGGGCTTGGCTGGTCCTGGACATCTGCGGCTCTCCTCGCGGTCTCCTGTGTCTGTACAGGCAGGCCAGCTGAGGCGAACCGCGAGCTTCCGGCGAGTCAAGGCGCGACGGGCGCCGCGCGCCTTCGCGAGGTGACGTGCCGTGGCGCCAGGATGCTGAGTAGCCACTGGGCGGGCGACACGAAGCGAAGTGGACCCGGAATGCAATGCGGCCAGCGCCTCACCCCCGTAGCGGGTCGCCGGCCTGCCCTGATCAGGTCCCGCTACGGCTGCTAAGGATGAGTACGAAGCGCCGCATGATGAACGCATCGTAGCCGACGCTAGCGGCCCGTGTCAGGGCGCGGGGCCAATTTCGTATGACGACCTAGCATTTTTAGGTGGCGCTGGCGGGCTCGAGCGGTGGTTGCTGACCTCTCTCAAGCTGGAGGCGCGTGGCGCACCTGGCGCCTCAGACGGCTGCGGGGTAGCCTTTTGCCAGCGGCAGCGCACTTCCTGCCCGCTTCCGAGCTACTGGTCGGCCCGCGCCGACGGTGGCGACGAGGACAAGGGTCCACGACTCGGGTGCACTTCCTTTGTCATGGCATTCAGCTTGGCGGGCAGACGCGGGCGGACTCGCCGGGAAAAGATGATCATGACTCGCGACAAGGCAGTAAAAGTCGTTATCCGCCAGCGCATGGCCGAGACAGGCGAGCCGTACAGTGTCGCCCGCCGCGCGGTGGCTGAAGCACCTGATGACGGGCTCGACCCAGGCGCGCCGCCCATGGCCGGGGACGCAACGGCGGGAAGTTCAGCGGCCGAGAATCCGACAGCCGAAAGCCCGGCGACCGACTACTCAATTACTGCGGTGATCCCGCCTGAGCAGCCGGAACCCGATCTGCCGGAACCCGATCTGCCGGAAATCGAGCTGCCGGAAATCGAGCTGGCAGCCTATGAGCAACTCGAGCCACGGGACATCGAACCGGAGCCAGCTGAGGCTGACCCCTGGCTGGCAGACGCCGAGCGGATGCCCGTAGGCGCCGCACGGGCCACCAGACCGGCGCGGCCAGCCAGGCCTGCGCGGCCGGCGCGACCAGCCAGGCCGATGCCGCCCGGTCCACCAATGCCGCCTGGTCCACCAATGCCGCCCGGTTCAACAATGCCGCCCGGTCCGCCGATGCCAGGCCACCGCAACGCGCGGCGGCACCACGACGAGACCCGGTACGCCAGCGGGTCGGACCCGGCGGATATCTCAGCCGACGAGCTGAGGGCCAGGCAAGACGCCGACCGGGCCCGTGACCGCGCGGAACGCGCCCAGCTGCGGGCCGACCGGATCCGGCAGGCAGCAGATCACGCTCAGCAACAGGCCGACCTGGCGCAGGATCAGGCCGACCTGGCGCAGCGGGAGGCCCACAAGGCTGAGCGCGAGGCCGACCGAGTCGAACGCGCGGCCGACCGGGCCGAGCACTCGGCAGACCGCGCGGAGCGGGACCGGGCCCGGGATGCCGCGGACCAGGCAAGAGAACGAGCCGACCTGGCTCAGGAGCGCGCGGACCTCGCGCAAGACGCAGCCGAGCGGGCGGAGTCGCAGGCCGAGCGGGCCGAGGACCGTGCCGGCGAAGCGCAGGACCAGGCCGACGAGGCAATGGACCTGGTCGAGGAGGCGGAGGACATGGTCAGCGAGGCCGCCGAGGCCGCGGCCGAAGAGCGCGAGGTGGCCATGGCGGACCTGGAAGACGGCGAGGAAGCCGACGAAGGCGAGGAAGCCGACGAAGGCGAGGAAGCCGGCTCGCACCGATCGGGGACACACCATTCCGCCCGCCAGGACGCTGACAGCCTCTCCGACCGGATCGACCAGTTCCGCGAGCGCATCGACGAGGCCAGGGACCGGTTCGAACAAGCCTGGGACCGGGCTGACCAGCTCCGCGAACGAGCTGCTCGCATGCTGCAGATGCTCAGCAAAGAGTAACTCGGCAGAGAATAAGTAGCGCGACAGCAAGCAGACAAGCAACAACCAGCAGACGCGGCGGAGGCTAACCGCCGCCGCCGCGTCTGCCACCGCCACGTCTACCACCGCCACGTATGCCACTGCTGGCCTGGAGCCGCTAGCTAATTGGAGCTCTAGCTAATAGGCATGTGCCGGAGACGGGCTCGGCGTTGGCTCACCCCTCGGCACTGGCGACGGGCTGGCGGTCGGCTTCGCTGCTGACGGAACAGGTGTCGGGCTCGCGACCGGTTGCGGACCCGCGGCCTGCGGGCTACAAGAGGGCGCCTGCGCACATGAAGGCGACGGCGTTGCCAGCGCAGACGCCGGAGACGCAACCGGGCTCCCAGGCGACAATGGGCTCGGCGTCGGCGTGGGCTTACCAGACTGCAGATGGGAACGAGGCGGCTCACCGCTCCCCGTGCCCTGGTGAGATGTGGTCGCTAGAGCTATGCCAACACCGCCGCCGAGGATCGTCACAGCAGCCGGCAGCCAGATCAACCACATGCGCGTGCGGGGAAAGCTCATCGTGACCTCCAGTCAGGTGCTGGCGCGTGCCAGCAATCTCAGTACCGGCGGCATCGCCGATCGGTTGCATGGCGCGTAAAAGAAGGCGCTCAAGACGAGGCGCGCGCAAGCAACTCAGCGCGCCCGCATGCCGACTTCGGGAGTCCGTAACCCTTCTAGTCGCCTAGGGTTAGCGCCGGGCCGGCGCAGAGGAGGCGGAGTCCTGGTGAGCCCGGAGGAGTTCACTGAGTTCTACGCTGCGTCCTTCGCGCGGCTCGTCGGCCAGCTCTATCCGATGACCGGCGACAGGGCGGAAGCGCAGGACGCCGTCCAGGAGGCGTTCGTGCGCGCGTGGGCGCACCGCAGGAAGCTCGACTCCAACGGCTCGCCGGAAGCCTGGGTCCGAGCGACGGCGTGGCGCATCGCCGTGTCGAGGTGGCATCGAGCGCGCATCGGCGGCCTGCTGATGCGCTCGCAGTCGCCACCGCCAGCCGCGGACGGACCTGGCCCAGAGCACGTAGCCCTGATCGAGGCGCTGCGTCGGCTTCCCGCTGAACAGCGGCGCGCGGTCGTCCTCCATCACCTGTGTGACCGCTCGGTGGCCGAGATCGCGGCGGAGACAGGAGCTCCGACTGGGACAGTCAAGGCGAGGCTCGCGCGTGGTCGCGCGGCGCTCGCGCCCTATCTGCGCGACACCGCCGCAACGGTCGGTCCGCCCGGCAGCGGGAAGGGATGACACGTGCCTGACCTCGACGATGAGCTCCGCCGCATCGCAGACCAGGCTGCCAACGCGGCGCGACCGATGCCCGCCGCGGAAGTCATTCGGCGCGGCAACCGGAGCCGACGCCAGCGGATCGCGCGCGACTGCATCGCGGCCGCCGCGGCTGCCGCGGTCGTCGTCGGTGGCATCCTCGCTGGCACCGTCGCGGCCGCCCACCCGAGCCCGCATCCGCCGGCCACGCGGCCAGCCAGCCCCGCGCCGCGACCTACCGCCACGCCGGCACGTTCGACAGAGCCCGCGCCAAGCCCTTCGCCGGCCCAATCCAGTGGACCGACGCCGTATCCGAGCGGCACGGCAACGGCGACGGGCCAGCCAACAGCTAGCCCGTCGCCGAGTCGCGCTAAGTAATCAATCGGCCGACGACCCGCTACCTCAGCGCGTGAAGTGCTCGAATACGTGGCTGAAGTACCAGTCCGGCTGCACGACGCCCGAGCAGGTGCCCGCGCCCTTGGTACCCGGGCATCCACCGTTGTCGCGCTGGAGCGCCCAGAACGACAGCGTTCCGATCCCCTGCCGCTGCGCCCAGTGCAGCAGCGTGACGGCATCAGCCGTCGAGAACGTCTCGTCCGGTCCGAAGTCATCGATGCCCGGCATCTCGGTGACGCCGACCATGTGCCATAGCTGGCGCGCGTCAGTGCCCGGATACAGACCCTGCAACTGCGTGACCAGACCGGCTGCTGCAGTTTCCGTGTCAGCGACCATGTCCTGCTGCGTGCCGAAGTAGTAGTCGAACGTCAGCAGGTTGACGGTGGAGATCCGGGCACCGTCGGCGACCGCGTTCTGCAGAACCGCCAGCTCCGCGGCTGGCAGGCCCGTCGGGAACGTCGGCAGCGTGTAGGAGAACTGGATCCGGTCATGGTGCGCCGCCGCCCAGTGCTCGGTCTCCGCGACCGCCTCGTTCCGGCGGTTGATCCCCGCAGTGTCCGAAAGCGAGGTCGCCTCGACGTCCAGGTCGATCCTCGGCACGTGATACGTCGTGATCAGGCTCTCGTAGACCCCCGCTATGGCGTGCACGCTCGTGCAACTGTCGGCGATGTCGGTGTTGGTCGTATCGGCGGTGTAGCCGCCAAACGACGGGATCACGTTCCCGCCTGCGGCCTGGATCGCCGTGATGTCGGCGCCGAAGCTGGCCGGCGCGATGGGCTGGCTCGTATCGCCGTCCCAGTACGCAGTGCAGGAACCGGCCACTGCCGTCTGCAGGAACGCCAGCGAGAGGAACTTCGCGCCGGATGCCTGCGACTGGGCCGCCATGTCGCCAGAGGTGTCGTACATCTCGTAGTACGGCGCGAAGACCTGGCGCGGCAGCGGGCGCGACCCGGAGTCGTGCGAGGTCGCAGCGCTTGCGCCGACGACGGCGAAGTTCAGTGTCAGGGCAGCAGCCGAGGCAGCGGCCAGTACGGCGAGCGAGGAGAGTCGTCTCATGCACGGATCCTTTGCTAGTGCGGATACGGCGAGCAGGACATGGCCGGCCGCGCGAGGAGGGTGGCCGCGCGGAAGGCCAAGTGACGGGCCTCGAATCAAATAGGAAACTTTCCTATTTGATTCGTCCGAGACGCTAGTCCGGTCACAAGTCCGCGTCAAGAGCCTGAAATGCGGGCGTTCCGCAGCGAAGCCGAACCTGCCCGGCAGGTCGGTTACCGTTGCCTAGACGGCGCGCGCAGGACGACGGGGTTCTCAGCGCCCAGTTCAGCCGGGAGCCGCAGCATGAACGACCTGACCACCTCGCCGTCGTCGATCGGCTACGACGCTGCGGTCCTGGACGAGATCCAGCAGCGTGTGCTGTGGCTCGCGACGCGCATTGTCGACGCCGCGAACCACGAGCGCGACACAGGCGATGGTGTCAAGGTCGGCGGTCACCAGGCGTCCAGCGCGAGCCTAGTGACAGTCATGACTGCGCTCTACTTCGCGCATCTGGACGCCCCTGACCGGGTCAGCGTGAAGCCGCACGCCTCTCCCGTCTACCACGCGATCCAGTACCTGCTCGGCAACCTCGACCGGTCCTACCTGCCGACGCTGCGTGCGTTCGGCGGCCTCCAGTCCTACCCGAGCCGCACCAAGGATCCCGACGGCGTGGACTTCTCCACCGGCTCGGTCGGCCTCGGTGCGGCCGCGCCGCTGTTCGCCGCCGCGACGCGCCGCTACGTGGACGCGCATTTCGGCGCGCGGCCCCGGAGCCGGTTCATCGCGCTCATCGGAGACGCCGAGCTCGACGAGGGCAACATCTGGGAGGCCGTGGCCGACCCGGCGACCGACGGCCTCGGCGACGTGCTCTGGATCGTCGACGTGAACCGGCAGTCGCTGGACCGGGTCGTGCCGGGGGTCCGGATAGCGCAGTGGGAGCAGCAGTTCAGCGCGGCCGGATGGCACGTCGCGGAGGCGAAGTACGGCCAGGCGCTGCAGGCCGCTTTCGCCCGGCCCGGCGGCGAGTGCCTCCGCGACTGGATCGACGCCATGCCGAACGAGCACTACCAGTCGCTGTTCGGCCTGGAACCCGCCGCCGTGCGCGAGCGGTTCGGCGACGGCGCTCCCCCGGCCGTACAGGAGTTCTGCGCCGGAATCCCGGACCACGAGCTCGCGCCGCTGGTGACGGATCTGGCCGGGCACGACCTCGGTTCGCTGCTGGCCGCGTTCGCCGAGTGCGACGCGGAGAAGGACCGGCCGAGCGTTCTGTTCGCCTACACGATCAAGGGCTGGGGCCTGCCCATCGCCGGGAACCCGCGCAACCACTCGGCGCTGCTGACCACCGGCCAGATCGACCAGCTGCGCTCGAGCCTCGGCCTGACCGAGGCGACCGAGTGGGACCGGCTGGACCCGATGACCCCGGCCGGGCAGTGGGCTGCTGCCCGGCGCGAGCACCTGGCGAGGGCGCCTCGTTCTCATGCCGGGAACGGGGTCCTCGTCCCCGATGCCACCGGCCTGCGCGCGGCCAGGCCCATCTCCACTCAGGAGGCGTTCGGCCGGATACTGGTGGACCTGTCCAGGGCCGAGTCCGTCGCGCCTTACCTGGTCACGACGGCTCCGGATGTCGCGACCTCGACGAACCTGGCCGGGTTCATCAACCGGACCGGCGTCTTCAGCCCCGTGCCCCGGCGTGCGTGGAGCGAGGACCCGGTGCTCAAGTGGGCCGAGGGTCCCGACGGGCAGCACATCGAGCTCGGCATCAGCGAGATGAACCTGTTCTTGCTGCTCGGCCAGCTCGGCCTGGCCTGGGATCTGTCCGATCAGCCACTGCTGCCGGTCGGCACCGTGTACGACCCGTTCGTGCTGCGCGGCCTGGACGCGTTTATCTACTCGGTCTACTCCGGCGCGCGGTTCATCGTGGCCGGGACGCCGTCCGGCATAACACTGGCGCCCGAAGGCGGCGCCCATCAGTCCACCATCACCGCGTCGGTCGGGATGGAACTGCCCAACGTCACATTCATCGAGCCCGCCTACGCGGTCGCGCTGGACTGGCTCCTCTGCGGCGCGCTCCAGTCAGTCGCCGCCGCTGTTCCCGCGGTGACCGGGCACCCGACGCCCGGCACCGAGCAGGCCGAGACCGGGTCGTACTACTTCCGGCTGACCACGCGCGGCATCGACCAGCAGCCGTTCCAGGCCGCCCGCGACCGCCTGGGCGATGCGATCCTGCGGCGCCAGGTCCTCGCCGGCGGCTACCGGCTCGTCGACGCCGCCGAAGACGCAGTAGCGGGCGCGCCGCCGGTATACCTGGTCGGTTGCGGCGCCGTGCTGCCGGAAGTGCTGACCGCGGCGGCTGAGCTCGCTGACGAGGGCATCGCCGCGACGGTCGTCGACGTCACCTCACCGGACCGGCTGTACCGGGCCTGGCAGCGAACGCTGCGCCAGGGTGTCCGCACCGCGACCGCGCCGTCGATCCCCGGCGCCATCCGCAGCGCGTTCGGCCACCGTGCCCCCGTGGTCACCGTCCACGACGCGGCATCGCACGCCATGAGCTGGCTCGGCTCCGCGCTCGGCGTCCCGGCGGTCAGCCTCGGCGTGGACAGCTTCGGCCAGTCGGGCTCGGTCGCCGACCTCTACCGCGCCCACGACCTCGACTCCGGCTCGATCGTGAACGCGGCCCTGGCGGCACTGTCCCTCCGGTAGGCGCTGTCCCTCCGGTAGGCGCTGTCCCTCCGGTAGGCGCTGTTCTTCAGGTATGTGCTGTTCCCCGGTGCGTCGCGCAGACGGCTGTGGGCTGGGCTGACAGGGCTCGGCGGGGTAGTTTTCCTGGTGGCCTCGGCGTCGGCCTGAAGCTGCTGCATTGTGCCGCGCTGGTCAACCGTGGTCGTGGGTCAAGGAGGATGGCATGACGTCGGATCAGGTCGGGGTCGGGCTGGTGGGCTGCGGGTTCATCGGTCAGGTGCATGCGGAGGCCTTCTCGCTGTCGGCGGTCGCGTCGCTCCGCGCAGTGGCGTCCCGGTCGGCTGACCGTGCGTCAGGATTCGCGGCTCGGTGGGGTATTCCGGCGTGGCATACCGACTACCGGGAGCTTGCCGCGCGCGCCGATGTCGATCTGGTGTGCGTCGCGGCGCCGAACTGGCTTCATCGCGACATCGTGGTCGCGGCGGCGGAGGCCGGTAAGCATGTCGTCTGCGAGAAGCCGCTGGCGCGAACGCTGCGGGAGGCTGATGAGATGATCGCGGCGTGCCGCCGGGCTGGGGTCAAGCTGATGTATGCCGAGGAGCTCTGCTTCGCCCCGAAGTATGTCCGGGCTAAGGAACTCGCCGACGAGGGAGCGCTGGGCGACGTTTACCTCGTCCGGCAGTCGGAGCAGCATTACGGGCCGCACTCGGATTGGTTCTGGGATCCGGAACTCGCCGGCGGCGGGGTGCTGATGGACATGGGCTGTCACGGCATTGAGTTCGCCCGCTGGATCTACGGCAAGCGGGCGGTGCGGTCCGCGTCGGCTGAGGTCGGCACGTTCGTCCATCACCGGCGCACCAGGGCCGAAGACCACGCCATCGTCACGCTCCGGTTCGACGGCCGCCGGGCTGCTGTCATCGAGGCAAGCTGGGCCAAGCCGGGCGGCATGGACGATCGCGCGGAGATCGTCGGGTCTGGGGGCGTGACCTACGCTGACCTGCTCCGCGGCTCGTCGCTGACCACGTTCAGCGACGTGGGTTATGGATATGCCGTGGAAAAGGCCCCGGACACCCGGGGATGGACGTTCACGATGTTCGAGGAGTCGTGGAACTACGGCTTCCCGCAGGAGATGGACCACTTCGCGCGCTGCGTCGCTGAGGACGCGGTCCCACGTGAGACCGGCGAGGACGGCCGCGCGGTTCTGGAGATCATCTACGCCGCTTACCGCGCCGCCCGCCACGGCCGGGTTGAGCTCCCGCTCCAGCTCAGCGACGAGGAGGCCGCTCAGCCACCATTCGCGCAGCTGGGCCCAGGCGGAACAGGCTAGAGACTCTGGGCACGCGAGCTTTCCATTAGCTCGGTGTCGACGTCGACCTGGCTTTCGGGCGCAGAGACGGGCGGATGCTGGTCAGCATGTGCCGGACGATCTCGGGGTTCTCCTTCAGCCGCCGAAGCGACCACTTGTGCGCGTCGGCGCCGAAATTCACAGTCACTCTGACCGGATGTCCTGAGCGCACCAGTGACGCTCGCAGCTGCTCTTGGATGCCCTTGAGCATCTGGAACTCGTAGGCGTCTGAGGAGACGCTGAGCTCTTCGGCCATACGCAGTACGTGGAAGACGAGATATTCGTCGTGGGTGGCCACCCCAACGCGCACACCAGCCAGCAGATACTGCCGGATCACGTCGAGGTAACTGTCTCTGATGACACCTGGCCCGCCGTAGGCATGCGTCCGCCCCTCCTTGTACGCGCCCTTGACCACCCGCGCCGGGATGCGGTCGGCGATCAGCGCACGGGCATCTTCCGCGGTGCGGTACAGCTCTGCCTGCACGACCGCCTCGACATTGGACATCGTGCGGCGTGCCGCTCGAACCAGGTCAAGCGTCTGATCGACATAGCAGGCCTGCTCCATGTCAATCTCGACGACGCAGCCTGCTGCGGCCGCCGCTTGGGCGATCGTGAAGAGATGGGTGCTGGCCAGCTGCGGGTCGAACGCCAGCCCTAGCCCGGTCAGCTTCACGCCGAGGCGCACGTCGAGATCGGTGCCGGTGACGGCCTCGGTCACGGCCAGCAACTCGTGCAAGTACTGGTCCGCGTACTCCGGGTCTTGGGCGGCCTCACCCACGACCGCCAGCGTCGCGGGCATGCCCTCAGCGGCCAGCGAGCGAGCCACGTTCATCGCCTCGAGGACCGTCGAGCCGCCCAGATAACGGCGCGCGGCGCGCCGAATCACCGAGGCCGGCAACGCGTCCAGAACGCTGCTTATCGCACGGCCCGTTGCGGTCATCGCGGCTTACCTGTACAGCAGGATCGGCGGCACCACACAACCGTAGCCGGACCACGGCGCCCGATCCACTTCGTCGAATGCCGCTACGGCTGTAGGTACTACGCTCCGCTGTTAGTTCATGTGCGCGTATTCGCAGCCACGTCACAGGAATTTCTCGCAGCGATCAGATCGTCGGCGTTCATAGTGGGCCCATGGCGCGGGCAGCATCTCGGCCGGGAGCGCAGCACCTCGGAACGGGCGCGGCCGCGCTGATCTGCCTCCTTTCGCTGGCTGCTTGCACATCCCGGGCGATCGGGACAACGACTCGCCCGCGGGCGGCGTATGCCGTGCCTGCGCTGCGCGAGCCCTTGACCACCGACGCGGGCAGCCCAGTCGCGCACGACACGGAGACCGACGCGCTCGTCGCGAACGACGGGCGTATCTATGCGACGACCGACCAGTGGGAGTACCTGGGTCCGTCCCCTCACGGCCAGATCCTGGTCAAGGATTCCGCCACTGGGCCTTGGAAGGTGTTGGAGGAGACCCAGGGCCTGCGGGTCCAGGACACCATGGCCTCCTTCACCGTTCCCGCCGATCAGGGGCTCGGGCCCGGCCATTCTCTGTTGATCACCGAAGCCGTCATTGGAGGCCGTAAAGAACTCCAGTGGTTGGTCGACCGTGCCAGCTCCTTCGCGGCGGCCGACTCCTTTGTCCTCCCGTCCGATGTGATCGATGTCCGCGCCTTCGGAGCGCTTGAGTCAGGCGGGCGGTGGGCCGTCTACGCGGGGGTCGACCCGACCGGGATCTTGCGGGGGGTCTGGTCGCCGCTACGGCGCACCCTGGTCTTCGACCCGATGCCAGAGTTGACAGTGGCCCCGGCATCCTCAGTGGGCACGACCGCCGGGAAGGTCACGGGCTTCTCCGCGTGTGGCGGTGCCCTCTACGCCACGATCAACACCAAGCTCTATCGGCGGAACAACGGAGATCTGCCGCCCGGCGCCACGAGGTGGGTTCAGGTTTACCAGGAGCCGCCCGTCGGTCCTCGCAACAGCGGCCTTCGCGGTCTCACCTGCGTCAGCCAGGACGGCTCGCCTGCCCTGCTCGTTTCGACCGAGGGCGATGATGACGTTTACCGATTCGGCCATCTCCCGCCCGGACAGCGCGAGGGCTCCGGGGGCGCGACGCACGGAGCCGACGCGCCGCGGCTGGTCCCGATTCGCGAGTTCTCCCCGATACCGGCGATCCGCCACATGCTGGACAGCGAGGGATACGACGTCCCAGCCTCGGGACCGCGGTCGATCGTGTACGTCATAGCCGCTTACAACAACTTCACCGCGATTACGACGGCCAGAACCACGGCCCAGATCTTCGGCTTCGAGTGGGCCTACACCGAGGGCTGCCTGCCCAGGCGCGTCTGCGGACCAATCTCAGCGCACGGAGCAACTTTCGACGCAGCAGCGTGTTTCGCCATCCGCGTCGAACGAGGCAATTCGCCACCTGCTTATGGCTTGCGCTGCCTGAGCGGCCCGGACTTCACACTCACGTCCCGGCCGACGAAGCCAATCCAAGCCGGACAGGCGTTCGTGTCCATACGGACTATCGCACCGTCGCCCTTCGCCCGTGACCAGCTCTTCTACGGCGGCTACGACTGCAACTTTTACCCGGCCAACGGGACGGCCTGGGTCGCTTCGAGCACGCTGAGCGCGCTTCGGACCGGCGATGTGCGATGACGCCGCCGCTCAGACACACGCCTTTCACCCGCGACGGGACGTCTCACCCGACCCGGAGCGGGAGCGCGCGCGGACCGCGGATCTGCCCGGTCGACCACTCCACCCTGGCCGGATCCGCGAGGCTGAACTTCGGGATCCGCTCGAGCCAGACCTCAAGAGCCACCCGGAGCTCCATCCGCGCCAGGTGCGAGCCAACACATCGGTGAATGCCCAGGCCGAACGCGGCGTGCCGGTTGACTTCCCGGTCAATCAGGACCTCACCCGCCCGGTCGAACTGAGCCGCGTCGCGGTTGGCGGCCGGGAATGACAGCAGGATCCAGTCGTCGGCCTTCATGTCGGCGCCGCGCCATTGCATGTCGTCCCTTACGAGCCTGGCCATGGTGACCGGCGCGTACGCCCGCAGGAACTCCTCCAGCGCTGTCGGCAGGAGAGCACGATCAGCGACGAGCCGGGCGAGGTCTTCTGGCGTCTTCGCCAGGTGCCACAGGGACGCGCCGATGGCACTCCACGTCGTGTCGATGCCGGCGATCAGTAGCAGGGTCATCGTGCCGACCACATGCGACGGCTCGAGCTTGCGGCCGTAGAGTTCCGCGTTGATCAGATAGGTCGTGAGGTCCTCGCGCGGGTTGTCCAGGTGGTCGTGGACCTGCGCGAGCAGGTAGTCGATCAGCGCGCTCATCCGGGCCATCCGTTCCTCGGGCGGCAGGTTGATCCCTTCGAGCGTGTTCTCGACGAACTGGCGGAACTGGGGTCCGTCCTCGGGCGGGAACCCGAGCATGTCGGCGATGACCCGCATCGGAATGTGCTGCGCGTAGTCGCGCGCGGCGTCGACGACGTCCTGATCACCGAATGCGTCTATGAGCGAGTGACAGAACGCCCTGGTCGCTGGCTCCTGCCTCCCGACCGCCGTCTTGGTGAATGCGGGCAGCAGCAGCTTGCGCGCGTCGTGGTGGAACGGCGGATCCGAGGAGATCGGCGGCGCGCCGCCGATCGGCGCTATCTCGCGCGGCGGCCTGAAGTTGCTCATGATGATCGCTCGCGAGGAGAAACGCTTGGTGTCGTACGCGATCGCTGCGACGTCCTCATAGCGCGTCGGCAGCCATCCGCCGCCGAATCGCTCCGTGCGGGCGATCGGGCAGCGCTGTCGCAGGTCGTCCTGGATGGGATACGGATCGGCCGCCCACTCGGGCTCGAGATGAGAGAAGTCGGTCGCCCAGTCAGCGACGGGTCCGGTGATGATCTCGTTGCGCGTGCCGAGTGGCTGGCCTTCGCGCGGTTCCCGGAAGTCCCGGGCGAAGCGGTCGTCGACGGTCACGTCAGGACTCCTTGCTCAACTCACTCAGGACACGCTGCTCGTTTAGTTCGCGCTGCTCATTCAGTTCGCTAAGGGCGATGGCGCGCTCCGGGCAATTGGCGACCGCAAGGCGCGCCTCCTGCTCCTTGCCCGGCGGCACGGTCCCGTCCCCGAGGACTTGCCCGAATCCCTCTTCGTCATCGCCGAACACCTCAGGGGCAAGGTCGTAACAGCGGCCGTGCCCCTGGCACAGCGCCGGATCGATCTGTATCTTCACTGCGCTGCCTCCGTCTGTGCGGTAACGCCGGCCTGTGCGGTGACGCCGGTCTGAGCAAAGGCGGACACCACGCGGCTGAGCAGCGTCGCCCACTCGTCATCGTCGACCGCGTGCAGGTCCGGCGTAATGAGCGCGCTGCCCATGGCGAGCAGCAGGCAGAAGTGAGCTAGCGCGCTTGGTGAGAGGGCCGGGTCGATCTCACCGCCTACCTGTGCCGCCCGCATCAAGTCGCCGAGCCAGTCGGCGCGTTCACCCATGTAGTCCCGCATCGGTACGGCGACCCCGGCATCACGGCGGGCCGCGACCAAAGCCTCCACGATGAGGTAGCCGCGGGCGTCCCGGCGCCGCGGCAGCCACCGGCCGATGACGAGCAGCAGGTCAGTGATGGACCGGCTGGGATCAGCGACGAACAGGTCCGCGAGCAGACGACGCCCATGCGTGCGCAGCGCATCTACGAGCAGATCCGCCTTCGAGGAGAAGTGCGCGTACAACGCCCCGTTGCTCACGCCTGCGGCTGCCGCGATATCGGCTACACGCGTGCCGTCGTACCCGCGCGCCGCGAAGACCTCGGCGGCAGCGCGCAACAGCCGCTCACGAGTCTCGGCGGCGGTGACGCCTGCGACGCGGCCCATTGCCAAATTAAACGAGCGTTCATCTAATTCGTCAAGAGCCCTCGGTTGCGGGGTAGCAAGGATTGGGCGGCTGCGGACCGGGGCGAGCTACGCGCGAAAGGTCCTTATTGTCCGCATCCCGGCCGCATCCTGGCCGCATCCTGGAGGCAGGGCCGTCGTCGCCTCGGCCACGACGATATATTAGCGCTGTTATATCTCTGTTGGATCTATGAAGGTGGTCAGCAATTCGGCAGCGGTACCCGGAGATCGAGCCGTACGCAGACGGCATGCTCGACGTCGGCGACGGCAACCTCCTGCACTGGGAGACCTGCGGGAACCCGGACGGCAAGCCGGCTCTCGTGCTCCATGGCGGCCCTGGCTCGGGCTGCACGCCTGGCATGCGCCGTTATTTCGATCCGCATGCGTATCGAATCGTGCTGTTCGATCAGCGCAACTGCGGTCGCAGTACACCGCACGCCAGCGACCCGGCCGTCAGCCTGGCGGCGAACACCACCGAGCACCTAGTGGCGGACATCGAGCGACTGCGCACCCATCTGAGCATCAATCGCTGGCTGGTTTTCGGCGGTTCCTGGGGCTGCGCGCTCGCCCTTGCCTACGCCGAGCGGCATACCCCGCGGGTTACCGAACTGATAGTGACGGGCGCCGCGACCGCGCGCAGATCCGAGGTCGACCTGTTGACGAGGGGCCTTGGCGGTCTGTTCCCGTCAGCCTGGGCCCGCTTCCGTGCGGCGGCCCCCACGGAGCGGGAAGGCAGCATGGCCGCCGCCTACAGCCGCCTCCTGAACGACCCGGCTCCGGCAATTCGGGCGAAGGCGGCCGCCGATTGGTGTGACTGGGAGGAGGCCATGCAGCCGACGTCGCCGCATAACCCTCGTTATGACGACCCGGCGTTCCGGCTTTGTTTCGCGCGGCTCGTGACCCACTACTGGAGCCACGATCATTTCCTCGACGACGGCGTGCTGCTGGCGGAGGCTGGCCGACTCGGCCCCGTTCCCGGCCTGATCATTCAGGGCAGCCTCGACCTCATCAATTTGCTGGGGACGCCGTGGCTGCTCGCCGCCGCGTGGCCTGGCAGTGAGCTCAAGCTCATCGATGACGCCGGCCACGGCGGAAGCGACGCTCTAACGTCCGCCATCGTCATCGCGACGGACAACGTCGCGCGTGCGCAGGGCGGCCGCCGTGGCTAGCCGCAGCCCGGAGTCGCTTGTCGGACTCGGGACGCTGCTGCGGCACGTGCTGGAGGAGATGGACGGCGACGTTGCGAGCGTGCTAGCCGACCTCGGCACGCCGGGGTACCGGCCGCGGTTCAGCCCGATCGTGCGCGCGCTGGTCGCGCTCGGCCCGGTGCCGATCAGGGATCTTGCCCATGCCATCGGGGTGACCCATTCGGGGGCGAGCCAGACGGTTGCGCAGATGCGGAGCCGGGGGTTCGTCACTATCGAGCCCGGCGAGGATGCACGGCAGCGGGTCGTGCATTTGACCCGCAAGGCTCGCGCTCTGCTCCCGAAGATCGAGGCCGAGTGGGCGGCTACCGCGTCGGCGACGGCCGAACTGGACGCCGAGCTGCCGATCGCGCTCGGCGATATAGTGCCTGCTCTGGCCGCTGCGCTGGATCGCAAACCGTTCCGCCAGCGCATCATCGAGTCGTCGTGGGCCGCCGCCCATCCGGACTTCACGGTCGCACTCGAGGCCGCTCGTCGGCCCGCGGACGCTCGCCGATGAAACCCTGGTCGTCGCTACTGACCGACGTGAGTCCGCTGCGCGAGTACGCGGCGTTTCGGCGACTGTTCACCGGCACCACGCTGTCGGCGATCGGCAGCGCCCTGACCGGCTTCGCTGTCCCGCTTCAGGTGTATGACATGACGCACTCGCCGTTTGCGGTCGGCGCGATCGGCCTGGCCAGCCTGGTGCCTGCCCTGGTGCTCGGCCTGCTCGGCGGCTCTGTCCTGGACGCGGTGGACCGGCGCAAGCTCGTGCTCGTGTGCACCGGCGCGCTCGCGCTGACATCCGCCGTGCTGGCGGCGCAGGCGTTCGCCGGGCTGTCCGCGCTCTGGCTGCTCTACGTGCTGGTGGCAGTGCAGTCAGGAATCAGTGCGGTCAACATCCCGGCGCGGCGCACGTTCGTGCCGACCCTGCTGCCAGCCGACAGCTTGTCCGCCGGGATGGCGCTGAACAGGCTCAGCTTCCAGGTAACCATCATCGTCGGGCCTGCGCTGGCCGGCCTGATCACGGCAGCGGCGGGCGGCCACCTGCAAGCCTGTTACCTGATCGACACGGTGAGTTTCGGCGCCGCGCTGTACGGCGTGGCCGGCCTGCCCGCGATGCCGTCCCGATCCGATGCGAACCGGCCCGGCCTCCGCGCCGTCGCCGAGGGCCTGCAGTTCATCCGCCGCAGCCAGGTGCTCGCGGGCGCGTTCCTGGCTGACCTGACCGCCACGGTGCTGGGACTGCCTGTCGCGCTGTTCCCGGCGATCAACGCTGAACGGTTCGGCGGGAGCCCGGTGACGCTCGGCCTGTTCACGACCGCGATCGGCGTCGGTGGCCTGGTGAGCTCTGCGCTGACCGGGCCAGTCCGGCATGTGGCCTGCCAGGGCATGGTCATGCTCTGGACGACCGCCATCTGGGGCGCGGCGTTCGCCGGGTTCGCCCTCGCAGGCAGCCTCTGGTTGACGTTGAGCATGCTGGCGATCGCCGGCGCCGCGGACACGTTCACCGTCGTGTTCAGGTCGACGATCGTTCAGGCCGTGACGACGGACGAACTGCGGGGACGGCTGACCGCGACCGAGTACGTCGTCGGCATCGGCGGCGACTCGCTCGGCCGACTGGAATCGGGCGCGCTCGGTTCGCTGACCTCGCCGGTGATCAGCGCGTTGTTCGGAGGCGTCGCGACGGTCGTCCTCGCGGGCGCGATCGGGCTCGCGCTGCCGCGGTTCGCCGGGTACCGGGCCGGCGCCGAGCCGCCGACCGGAGCACCGGCGACGGTACCGACGGCCGCGACGAGCCATGAGCGCGACGAGCCGGCCGAGCAACCGAAGTAAAGCGCCGGACGCTTTGGGCAGCGGATTCGCGACCTCACCGGCCCCGACAGCCGGGTGCGGTTGGATCCTCGGGCCGGATCAGGTAGGCATGGCCTTATGGCAGCGGAAGTTGCTCGCTACTGGCGGCACAGGGCGGTGGACGGCGTCGATCTGCTACGCGCCCGGTATGTGACGCACCGCTACGGGCGGCATGCGCACGAGACCTACACGTTCGGGGTCATCGAGGCAGGGGTTGAGGAGTTCGAGTACGGCGGCCGCCTGCTGCGCGCCGGCGCCGGCGCCGTGGCGCTGCTGGACCCGGACGTCGTCCACACGGGCCAGGCCGGAACGGCGGCGGGCTGGAGCTACCGGGTGCTGTACCCGAAGGTCAGTGTTGTCACTGATGTAGCCGCTGAGCTCGGCTGGCCGGCAGGCACACCGCGATTCCCCCAGACGGTGCTTTACGACCCGGCAACGGCAGCACTCGTGCGCAGCGCGCACCGGTCAGCCGAGCATGGCGACGACCTCGCATCCTCGACGCTGCTGCGTACCGCGCTTGCTGAGCTGCTGCGCGGGCATGCGGCCGGCGGTCCGGCCGCCGGTCCTGATCGGTCGCGGCGGGCGCCCGCCGCTGTCGGCGTCGTCCGCGATCTCCTGCATGAGCGGCTCGAGGATCCGCCGACCCTGGCGGAGCTGGCTTCGATGACCGAGCTTAGCCAGTTCGCGTTGCTGCGAGCCTTCCGTGCTGAGATGGGCCTGCCGCCCCACGCCTACCTGAACCAGCTGCGTGTCCGCCGGGCACGTCTGTTGCTCGACAACGGCGTGCCCGCCGCAGATGTGGCCGCGCAGGTCGGTTTCGCCGACCAAGCGCACTTGACCAGGCATTTCAAGCGCGTCGTTGGTGTTCCGCCCGCGGCCTACCAGCGCGAGCGCCTGCAAGCAGCCAGCTGAGCGGGCCGCGAGTGGCAAGAACGTACAAGACCCGGCCACGCACGCCCGCCTAGATTGCGAGCGTGTCAGCTCCGACTCGCACGCGCGCATCCGCCGGTCGCGCCCGGCCGGTCCGCGATGGCATCGGCCTGGGCCTCGCCGTGGGCGTATCCGGAGTCGCCTTCGGCGCGGCGGCCGTGAGCTCCGGTCTCAGCGTCTGGCAAGCCTGCGCGCTGAGCCTGCTGGCGTTCACGGGTGCGTCTCAGTTCGCACTGGCGGGCGTCATCGCCTCCGGGGGCAGCCTGCTAGCCGGGACAGCGGGCGCGATCATGCTCGGCAGCCGAAATACGCTGTACGGCCTGCGGCTGGCCGACCTCCTGCGCCCGCGCGGTCCGCGCCGGATGCTGACCGCACTCGGCGTGATCGACGAGACCACGGCCGTTTCGCTTGCCCAGCCCGACGCCGACGCGGCGCGGACAGCCTTCACTGCCACGTTCTGCTGTCTGTACCTGACCTGGAATCTCGCCACTCTGGCGGGAGCCGTGGGCGCCGGGCGGATCGGGTCACCGCAGTCGTTCGGGCTTGATGTGGTCGGGCCGGCCGCGTTCCTGGCCCTGATCTGGCCGCGGCTGCGAAGCGGGCGCGTGGAGCGGCTTGTCGCGGTGGGCGGTGTGGCCGTCGCGCTAGGCCTGACCCCGTTCCTGCCCGTGGGCGTTCCGGTCATACTCGCCGCGACGGCCGCCCTCGGCGGCGCACTGGCCAGTCCGGCGGCTCAGCCGCGGCAGTGGGCGGAGGTCCGCCAGTCGCGGCCACCTTCGCGGTCGGCCGAGCCCACGCAGTCGACGAAGTCCCCGCGTTTGGCGGAGTCGCCACAGTCGACGGATTCTCCGCAGTCGCCGGAGGGGGCACCGTGACGGGTGCGTGGATCGCGGTGTTGGCGACGGCGGCCGGCTGCTACGCGCTCAAGCTGGCCGGCCTGACCGTACCGCAGCGTGTACTCGCCAGCCCGCGAGTGCGCAGGTTCGCCGAGCTGGTGCCGGTAGCGCTGCTCGCAGCCCTGTCGGCCGTGCAGACTGTCACGAGCGGACATGCGTTCGACCTCGATCCGGCGAGGCTCGCTGGCCTCGGCGCCGCGGTAGTCGCGCTCCTGCTCCGCGCCCCGTTCCTGCTGGTGATCGTCGCTGCGGCCGGCACTGCGGCTGGGCTCAGGGCCATCGGCATTGCCTGACGCGAGGCACTTGAGCCGCGTGAGCCACTTGGGTCGCACGAGCCACTTGAGCCGCCCGAACCGCGCGAGCCGCGCGCCCAGCGCTGGCACGACAGCCGCCTACTTCGCGGTGCACTCCACCGATGGCTCGAGCCCGCGCCGCCGGCGCGGGGTAAAGTGCCCCGAGTGACAATCGCCGTTGAAGTACTTGGCAAGGTAACCGACGAGGCGGTCGAGGCGTTTCGCCGGCTGGTCCCGCAGCTGTCAAGATCAGCCCCACCGCCTGATGCCGCGGCGCTCGCTGCGATCGTCGCTTCGCGGTCGGTCACCGTCCTCATTGCCCGCCACGATGACCAGATCGTCGGGTCGCTGACGCTGGCGACGTTTCCGACCCCGACCGGGCTCCGCGCGTGGATCGAGGACGTGGTCGTCGACGAGTCCTCCCGCGGTCACGGCATCGGCACAATCATGATTAAGGAGGCCGTGCGCCTCGCACGGGAAGCGGGCGCGCGCAGCCTTGACCTGACAACGCGGCCGTCGCGGGCAGCCGCGGGCCGGCTGTATGAGCGGGAAGGGTTCCTGCAGCGCGATACCCGCGTGTACCGATACACGTTCGAATAGTCGGCTGTCTAGTCTCGCCGAATACCTGACGGATAGCGCCTTCCCTAAGATCACGGGGGCGCCCGCGGACGCCGCACTGGCGCTGCCGCGCTATGGCCTGAGGCCCGCTCGCGCGGGCGCGCCGACACGCTCGTCCGAGCCATGTTGCTCCAGTGGGTCCTCCCCCGGGTTGGGCATCGTCCAGCGTTGGAACCGGTCGATGCCCTTCGCGTGGCTGCGCGATGGCCTGCAGGCTCCCCTGACTGAACCGGCCATGAGTCGCCGGTCCTGGCAGCTAGTCAGTTGGACCTGCCTGCGACCTCAGCCTGAACAGCAGCGCTCAGGGCAGGTGCGCAGCGGGCAGGCGCAGTTGCACGACGGCGCCGCCTGCCGGCCGGTTGCTAGCGGTCGCTGTGCCGCCGTGCGCGCGGGCGATTGCCTCGACGATCGCGAGGCCGAGCCCGGCTCCGCCATCCCCGCGAGCCCGTCCGCCGTCTGGCCGCTGGAACCGCTCGAACGCGTAGGGCAGGAAGTCGACTGGGAAACCGGGCCCCGAGTCAGCGACGGCAATAGTGACGTCTCGATCGCTAGCTGCCGCGGAGATCTCGATCTGGCTCCCGGGCGGCGCGAAGCTGAGGGCGTTGTCGATGAGATTGTCGACTGCCTGCCGGATGCGATCGGAGTCAACGAGCGCCATGGCACCGGGCATGGCGCTGGTCTGGAGCGTCACGTTGGCGTCCGCTGCCCGGCGAGCGGCCTGGTCGGCACTGCGGGCCAGAAGCCTGGCCAGGTCTGTCGGTTCAGCCCTGATAGTGAGCTGCCGCTCGTCGCCGCTGGCCAGGGTCAGCAGGTCCTCGGTGATGCGCGATAGGCGCGCGGCCTCGTCCGCTGCGCTCGCTACAGCGTCAGCTAGCTCCGCGCGGCTGCGGCCGGGCCGGGAGGCGAGCTCAAGCTCGCCGCTGAGCACAGCGAACGGGGTCCGCAGCTCATGACTGGCGTCCGCGACGAAGGAACGCTGCCGTGCGAGCGCGCCGTGCAGACGCGCCAGCAGGTCGTTCATGGTGCCCGCGAGCGCCGCGATCTCATCTCGGGTGCTCGGGATGGGCAGCCGCGCGGCCGGGTCCTGCTCGGATAGCGCGGCGGCCTCGCGTCGCAGGCGCTCGGCCGGCGCTAGCGCCGCGCGTGCCAGCAGGTAAGCGCCCCCGCCGCAGATAAGGATGAAGATGGAGCCGCCGATCGCCAGCCTGGTCACGAGGGCCGAGACAGTGCCGTCAGCGGCCTCCAGCGAGGCGCCGGCGACGGCGATCCAGCCGGGCCGGGCCCGGACTGGCTCGGCCATCACGCGCTCGGCATCGCCGTCGATGTTCGTCGTCACCGTGATCCTCCCGTGCCGGGCGGCTTGCTGCTGCGACGGCGTGAGCAGAGGTATCCCGGCGTCCTCGGGCCCGGCGGCGCGGACATGCCCGGCCGGGTCGATGAGCTGGATTATGTAGTCGCCCGGCACCAATGCGGGCAGGGCCGCCGGGCGAGCCGAGGGCGCCGACGACGGCGCTAGCCGGCTGGCGGACGTGAGCTGGGCCGTCAGGTCGGCGTCGACTGACCGCAGCACGACGGTGCGCAGCTGACTGGCCAGCAGCCAGCTGCCTAGGGCGAAAGCGACCGCGAGGGCTAGCGTGAAGACTGCTGCTACCCGGAGGCGGATCGACACTCTGGCCTCAGACCCGCTCGGCCTGGTGCAGCCGGTAGCCCATCCCGCGGACCGTCTCGATGTCGTGTCGGCCGAATGGCATGTCGACCTTGCGGCGCAGGTACGCGACGTACTGGTCGACCACATTCGACCCGGCGTCGTAAGCGAAATCCCACACCGACTCGATGATCTGCGACCGGGTCAGCACGCTGCCCGCGTGCCGCAGGAAGAGCTCGAGCAGGGAAAACTCCTTCGGTGAGAGCTGAAGCTCGGTCGCGCCGCGCCAAGCCTGCTTCGTCGCCGGGTCCAGGCTCAGGTCGCCAACCGCCAGGACCGCGGGCCTGGCGCGGTCATCCCGGCGCGCGAGCGCGCGCAGCCGGGCCGCGAGTTCGAGCAGGCTGAACGGCTTGACCAGGTAGTCGTCGGCGCCGGCGTCCAACCCGCGGACCCGGTCGCCGACCGCGTCCCTGGCCGTCAGCATGAGGATCGGTACCCAGATGCCCTCGGCCCGGAGCCGGCGACACAGCTCGACGCCGTCGAAGCCGGGCAGCATCAGATCCAGCACGATCGCCGCGTAGCCACTCTCGGTCGCCATCCAGAGCCCGTCCGGCCCATCCGCTGCGACGTCGACCGCATGCCCCTCCTCTTCGAGGCCGCGTTTCAGCAGCCGGGCCATCCTGGCCTCGTCCTCGACTACCAACACGCGCATACGACGAGGCTACGCAGCGTCAGATGTCGAAGGCGTGTGAGGAGTATGTGAGCCGCTCACATGTCGCCTACACGGTTCTCTCATGACCCTTGTCGCATCGTGGCAAGCAGGACAGCCATGAGAGGACGAGGCGATGCAGGACTACGAGGCAAGAGGCCGCCGGCGGCTGGACCCGCCGGCCGAGGACGACTGGGCCGCGGGCAGCGCTGGCCGCCGGCGCGCTGTCAAGCGACGGGACACTGGCGTGCGGAGGACGCGGCGAATCTCAAGCTGGACGGCGGCTGCGCTTGTCGCGGGCGTGGCGGCGAGCGCAGGTTACTTCGCGCACGCTGCGATGCCGGTCGGCACGACGAGTGGCACATCAGTCCCCGGCACGGTAACCGGGGCCGGCACCGCGATCGGGCAGAAACCGAGCGTGACCCACCCGGTCGTCACCTCCGGTGGATCAGGCGTGGCGGCTAGCACCGTTGGCGGAGCTGGCGGTGGGTCGGCAGGATCCGGCAGCGCGGTGCACTGGCGGGATAACTGATGGCGAGCCCGGCCGAGGTGCTCGGCGGTCCGCGCTGGCACGTCCTGGCTTGTGGCGTCATAGCGGTGGCCGAACGCGACGCACTCGGGACGACGGCCCGCCTTGCGGTCTGGCCGCCCAGCGCGCTGCGTGCTGCCGTCGGCGCTGTCGACCGCGAGCTGGGTCTGCTCGACCTGGCCGCGAGTAGGTTCCGGTCCGACTCTGGAATCTCCTTCGTCCACGCGCAGCAGGGCGCGCCGGTCGACATCAGCGCTGCGCTCGCCGAGGCCATCGGTGTTGCGCTGGCTGCGGCGCGGTGGTCCTGCGGCCTGGTCGACCCGGCCATCGGCGCTTCTCTGATCGCGCTCGGCTACGACCGCGACTTCGTCGAGGTGCAGAGCCGGGCCGGAGCGGAAGCTGTGACTCCTGTGCTGCCGTCGGCGACCTGGGAGTCGGTGCGGCTGGACGGCCTGCGCGTGCAGGTGCCCGAAGGCGTGCTGCTCGACCTTGGCGCGACGGCTAAGGGCCTTGGCGCCGACTGGTCTGCCGTCGCGGCGCTCGCGGCCAGCGGCTCGGGCGGCGTCGTGGTCAGCCTGGGCGGTGACGTAGCTGCAGCTGGCGACAGCCCTCGCGGCGGCTGGCCGGTCCTGGTCGCCGACGACCACCACCAGTCGGAGCCCGGGCCGGCTACCCAGGTGGTGCGGTTGACCAGCGGCGGGCTGGCCACGTCCTCCACAGCGTGCCGGCAGTGGCGGCGATCCGGCCGCACGTTCCATCACATCCTCGATCCGCGGACCGGGCTCCCGGCGGATGGCCCGTGGCGCACCGTAAGCGTGGCCGCGGCGACCTGCGCCGACGCCAACGCCGCCTCGACAGCCGCCATCATCCGCGGCGACTCCGCACCACAGTGGCTGGCCGCGCAGGGCATCCCCGCTCGGCTGGTGGGCCGTGACAGCACTGTCGTCCGCGTTGGCGGCTGGCCAGCCGCCGACGGCGGCCAGCTCACGCCGTCAGATCACGGCTGGCTGCGGCTGCCAGCTGCACAGGCGCAACTATGAGCGCGCTCGCGGCCGGCGCGGCCGGCAGCCAGTACCTGTGGTTCCTGTCGCGTGGCAGCGGCATCGCGCTCCTGGTGCTCTTCAGCGTCGTCTTCGTGCTCGGCGTGGCGACCCGGCTGGGGTCGGCGCCGCGCTGGCTGCCCAGGTTCGCTGTCGCGCAGTTGCACCGCACGCTGTCGCTGTTCGCCGTCCTGCTGCTCGTGCTGCACGTCGTGACCGCGATCCTGGATCCGTTTGTCAGCATCGGCTGGGCATCGACCGTGCTGCCGCTCCTGTCCCATTACCGAAGGCTGGCGATCGGCTTCGGCACGCTGGCTGTCGACCTCGGCGGCGCGGTCCTGCTGACGAGCCTGGTCCGCACCCGGCTCAGCTTCCGTGCGTGGCGGGCCGTCCACTGGCTGGCCTATCTGGCGTGGCCGGTCGCGTTCTTCCACTCACTGACAGCCGGTAACGATCTGCACATCTGGTGGGTCGCCCTCGCCGAATGCGCGTCGGCCGGGATGGTCGCGACTGCGGTCATCGCGCGGCTGCTCAACCGCCGCGACCCGGACGTGGCGCCAGCGTCGCGCGAGCTGACTGCCACAGAGAGGACGCCGCGCCGGTGAGCGCACCCGAGAAACTGGCATGCGGTGTACGCGCGCCGGGGATCAGCACGCCCCCCGACGGACTGCCGCGGCTGCTACCGCTCTCCCTGGACGGGCAGCCGGCCAGCCTGGCCCGGCATCTAGCCCGGCACGGCGACCTGCGGATCCCCCGAGCGATGATAGGCGAGATCGACAAGGCCGGCCTCACCGGCCGCGGCGGCGCGGCGTTCCCGACATGGCGCAAGCTTGCGGCGGTCGCGGCCGCGACGAGCCGACCGGTCGTGGTCGTCAACGGCACCGAGGGCGAGCCCGCCAGCGCCAAGGACAAGGTGCTCCTGGCGACCGAGCCGCACCTGGTCCTCGACGGGGCCGTTATCGCCGCGCGCCTAGCCGGCGCCTGCGAGGTGATCGTCGCGGCGCATCGGGCGGTCGCGGACACCATCGAGGATGCCATCGGCGCGCGGTACGACGACGTGGACATCCGCGTGGTCGAGGCTGCCGACGGGTTCGTCGCAGGCGAGGCGAGCGCCGTCGTGAACTGGCTGGCCGGCGGTCCGCCAGTGCCGATCCAGGTCCCGCCGCGACTTGCGCAGCATGGTCTGCACGGCCGACCCACGCTGGTCCAGAACGCAGAGACGCTGGCGCATGTGGCACTCATCGCGCGCTACGGGGCGCGCTGGTTCCGCAAGCTCGGCACCGCCGCCGAGCCAGGCTCGATGCTCATCACCGTCATCGGCGCGGTTCGCGAGCCTGGCGTCCGCGAGATCGAGATCGGAATACCGGTCGACGACGTACTGGCCGCGGCAGGTGGTCCGGATCGGCCGCTGCGCGCGCTGCTGATCGGCGGCTACTTCGGGACCTGGGTGCCGTGGCCGGACGCAGCACACCTGCCGTTCTCCGCGGCCGGCCTGGCCGCGGTCGGCGCTGCACCCGCCGCAGGCCTGGTCGCGGCGCTGCCCGCTGATTGCTGCGGCGTTGCCGAGACAGCGCGCGTCGCTCGCTACCTGGCCGACGAGTCGGCCGGCCAGTGCGGTCCCTGCGTGTTCGGCCTGCCGGCGATCGCGGGTGAGCTGGGGCGTGTGGCCGCAGGGCGGAGCGCCAGCGTGCCGCTGCTGCGCCGCTGGCTTAGCCAGGTTGACGGCCGCGGTGCCTGCCGTCATCCCGACGGCGCGGTGCGTCTGATCCGCAGCGGGCTGGACGTGTTCGCGCCCGAGCTTGACCTGCACGCAGAGGGCTGGTGCAGCGCCACCGACCTGGACCCGGTCCTGCCTGTCCCTCGACGGAGCGCTTCATGACCGGCGAGCGCGTCCTGCATGTCAACCCCATCGCCTGCGACGGCCGCGGCCTGTGCGCCGAGATCGCGCCCGAGCTCATATCCCTCGATGACTGGGGGTTCCCGGTCGTCAAGCCCAGGCCGGTGCCGTATGGCCTCGCGGCCGAGGCGGAGGCGGCCGTCCGGATCTGCCCGGTCCTGGCGCTGCGGCTCTCAGCCCGGCAGCGCTAGGGACAACCCCTGGCGGGTCCGAAACCTGAGCTTAGAGAACTCCAGTGTGACATTTAGCGGTCGGGATACTGGCCGCCATCAGGTAAGGCGCGGGACCCGATTATGCGCTTAACCACCCAAAATGCGATTTCTGTCCCTGTAGTCTGATGAACCGCTCAGAGCAACTTTACAGCAGCTTTTCATGGCCTTAAGAAAAGGTGAACGCGCTCGGCAAGAGTGGCAATTCAGGCGGTCGGACTGTCCAGAGCACCCTAAGCCTACGGCGGACCCAGCTATGACGAACGAGAAATGATAGAGAGGACAGCGGTCCCATTAACATAGCGATACTGCCCTTGGCGGGAGCCAAGAAAGGCATTGCTGTCAGCTCAAGCGCCTCACTGGCTCCCCGATGCCGACGCCGGAGAGCTTACCCATCGTGATGAGAAGTCTTAATGAAATATTCATTAAACCGGATTGTTAACCAGATCTGAACAGCCTAGGCGCACTTGGTCGTGCATTTCGCAGTTAGCCTGGACAAGCTCATCTGAGGAATAGACGCACGCGTCCAGGTCGCGACGCGGAACGCTGTCGGCGGCACCTGATCTCGCCAGACTCGCGAGCAACCGGGACCAACATGGAGGACTACTTGCGCCATTTCTACCGCGCCGTTGCGCTGGCCGCGGTGCTCAGCGCGGCTGCGTGCGCGCCGACAACGCTCACGGCTCAGCAGGCGCCGGTACCGGCGAAACGCAGCGCTCAGCCCGCCACAGCGAGCCCAAAGGCAACTGTTGCCACGCCTCCACCGAGGCCGCACGTGATTGTTTCTCGCTTCCGGGCCGCCGACTCGACGGTCATCACCCTGGCCACATTCACCGGCACCGTACGGTACCGACTGCATAGCGGCAGCGAAGATCCAGGTCCGGCGGCGCTGGGGATAGTTAGCGCAGGGCCGAGCATTGGCGCCGGTGAGCGCTCCCAGTTGCTCGCCGCCTTTAACGGCGGCTTCAAGCTGTCCGCGGGAGCAGGCGGCTATGAGCAAGAAGGCCACATCATCAGCCCGCTGAGGGCCGGGCTGGCGAGTCTGGTCATTGACAGCTCGGGCGCGGCGAGAATAGGCGTCTGGGGGTCCGGGCTGCCGCTTCCAAACGAATCGGTCTTCAGCGTCCGCCAGAACCTGGTGCCGCTGGTCAGGCATGGACGGATCGCCCGAGCCGTCGCACACTGGACCGCCTGGGGATCCACCCTCGGCGGCGCCGAGTTTGTTGCTCGCAGCGCGCTCGGCGAGAACGCCAGAGGCGAGCTCATTTACGCCGCAAGCATGTCGACAACTCCGGCTGACCTTGCGGCTGCGCTCGTGCACGCTGGCGCACGCACGGCGATGGAACTCGACATCAATCCCGAATGGGTTCAGCTGGACATCGCCCGGGCACCTGGGCGCTTTCTGCGTGCCGCCGTTCCCGGCCAGATCCGCCAGGCCGATCAGTACCTGATCGGGTGGACACGCGACTTCATCACTGTCCTTGGCTGACCGTGTCCGCGATCCTCTAACTCACGCTTCGATGCCGCGCGAAAGGCAATGATGGAAAGCTTCCTAACCCACGCCGGGTATGGCGCACTGGCGCTATTCGGATTCCTCGAGGCATGCTGTATCCCGATCTCCTCGGAGGTCACGTTCGGCTTCGCCGGCGTGCTGGCCTACCAAGGTCACCTCAGCCTGCTCCTCGTCATCATCATCGGGACACTGGCAGAGCTGGCGGGCTCCTGCGTTTCCTACGCCGTAGGGCGGATGGCCGAGCGCTCGGCGATCGAACGCTTCGGCCGATTCATTCTCGTTACCAGGGCCGACATCGACCGGGCCGGGCAGTTCCTGCTCGGCCGTGGCGCCTGGGCCATTCCAGTGGGACGGACGCTGCCGTTCGTGCGCTCATTTACCTCCGTGGCTGCCGGGTCCGCCGGAGTGCCTGCGCTGCGCTTCGGGGTTCTTAGTCTTATCGGCACCACGATCTACGCGGCGGGCACATCGACCCTGGGATATGTGGCGGGCTCGGCTTGGCACCGCGTGTCCGGTGACCTGTCGGTTGCCGGCTACGTGCTGGCTGGGCTCGTGGTGGCAGCGTTGGTGGCCATCGTCGTCCACCGGCTGCGTCAGATCCGGCACCAGGCCGAGGCAGAGACAGCCCGCACCCAACCCGCCGTGGCTCTATCGAATGCTGACCCGACAATCAAGCCTCGCCATGATGGGTGATGCCATGTCCGTAGGCTGACCGGCGCCACTGAGCGCCGCAGCAGGGCGTCGCCGCAGCCCATAGTGATGACGGCGTCGGCGCCCAGGACAAACTGTCGGTCCATGGCTTCGAGAACCCGCGCGACATTTCGATGCCCGCCTCGGCCATCGCCGCGAGAACGCCAGGACCGACACTGGCGACTGGCTCTGAGCTGCCAGCTCGTCGTAGCTGTCGAGCAGCAGTGATTCGATAGTTTCCTCGCCGAAGATGCCGCCGAATTTGGCTGTGCAGGTCGCTGGCTCCGCTGTCCAGGCACATTCGCTCAGCCTGGGCATGACGTGGCTGGCCGCTGCTAGCGCGGTATCCGGGGGGCGCCGGTGACGACCACGACCATATCGGCCATCCGCTCGACGGCTTCGCCCTGATGCCGCTTGCGCTTCCACTCGCCTGCGCGTCGACGGTCGCCTGCACTTCGGATAACTGCTCGATCTGAGTGACGGCCAGGCGCGCGCAGGGTCCAGTAAGGCCGCGATAGCGGGTTGGACCGGGACTGCGCCAGTGCCTACTACCAGCTTGTCATAGGAGATCAGCTCGTCCTGGCCTTCCGGCCCGGTGACCTGAAGCTTGCGGTCGGTCAGCCTCCCGCCCTGACCGCGCTTGACGGGCTGGCTCTGCCGGACATGGTGATGAAGTCACGGGACCACCAGGATTCGAAATACCTGGCTGGCGTGCCGAACATGCCGGGCAGCAGGTCAGTGCCGTTGGCGGGGGTGGCGGCGCCGTTCGGCGTGCGGGGGGCGTAGGTGGCCAGATTCACCCAGTCGGTGTTGATGTCGAGTTCCATGGCGCGGACCGCGCCGGCCCGGGCCAGGATGCCGGCCAGCGTGGTGACGTTCAGGCCCGGGCCGCCGGCGTAGACCAGGGCGCCGTCGGCGGTGATGCCCAGGCCGGACCGCCAGACGTAGACCGCGTTGCCGAGCGTGAAGCCCCATTGGGTGGTGTCGTCGGGGTTGAGGCCGGGCACCGGCTTGCCGTGGTCGACCAGCAGGTCGAGGTTCTGCCGGACCGACACCACATCCGGGGTCATGGCCGCGTCCCGGCCCCATCTGGCGATGTTCGCGGTGCCGTTGCGGTAGACCACGAACGAGGCCGCTCCCCGGCGCAGCGGGATAACCGCCTTGCCGTCGGTGTAATAGCCGCCCTGCGCGTTGGTCATGAGGAAACCGGCGTTGAACGCCGCCACCAGGCTCTTCGCAGCGGCAGGCGAGACCGGCGCGGTGTGCCGGTACGGCCCGCCGCCGGGAACAGTACTGCCCGAGTACAGGGTCGCCCGCAGCAGCGTGGTGTCCATCCAGGCCACGCCGATGACCAGGCTGGTGTGGACCGCGTCCGGCCGTACCCAGGTCTCATACACCGCCGGGTAACCGCCGACCCGCCGCCCGGCCGGATGCCAGACCCCCTCCCCGGGCAGCCAGCTGCCCGCCGGCGAGGACAGGCGCCGCGGGACAGGCAGGTGAGCAGCAGCACCCGAGGCGCGGCCAGTCCGCTGCCCCGCCGTGCCCAGGTCCGGGATCGAGGACTCCGGCGGCCTGCCGCCGACCGGCGGCGGATGGCGGGAGTACCACTGGTTCTCCGCCCAGCTGACGACGGAACTGCCGCCATGAGCCCGGAACCACTCCGCAGCCCGCGCGCCGGCCGACGAGCCCATGCCAGGGTTGCCCAGCGCGGACCCCAGCGAGACCCACACCGGGGTCAGCAGCACCACGACCGCGACCGCCACGGCGGCAAACGGATGGCGGCCCGCCACGGTCCGGCGCCCAGCGCGAACCCGTCGCCGCCTCTCGCGACGGCGCGACCGCCGCTCCCAGAACGTGCCGGACTGGCCTGCCAGCTTCACTCGCGGTCTCGCACGGTGGCCGTTCTGCCTGTCAACAGGGTCTGCGCGGTGCGCGCCGCGATCGTGCGGGGAGCGCTGCGGCGCCTGCGCGCCAGGCGACGCGGCTGACGCCCCGTCCGTCGGGGACCGGTGGCGGGGCTCTTGCCACGGCGGCGGCCATGACTCCAGATCCTCGGACCCACGGCCGACATCGGCGGCGTGGCCTGTCGTGTACCAGTAATCCCGCTGCCCGGGTTCCGGACGCTGACTCAACGGCTATCACCGCGCATAATTGCTCCCCATCACCACACGAAAACCAGAAACCGACAATGAGGGACCCGTAAAAACCAGATCGCATCCCCGGCAGCGGTAATCCCCTGGTTCGCTGTCATGGCGACGGCTAGGCCCCGCTGACCATCCCCGCCATGCTGGGCTCCTCGCTCGCCAGGCACATCGCGCCAGGATGGTCCCGTTCCCGAGCAGGTAATAGTCGAAAAAGTCGATAGTCACCGTCGCCACGATCGGCACCGGCGTACCGGCGCCCTCGTACTTGCTCTGTCGCTCAGCGCGTCCTCTTCCTGTCCTGGATCTGTCAGATCCGCTAGCAATTGCCTTGGTGCATCGCCAAAGTCTTAACGAACTCCTCGCGAAGAAGGCGGTCTTAACTATTTCTGAACGAGATTCTCGCTGGTTCTGAATTTCGCTCGGTCGCGGGTAACATGACTGCCGATTAATCTGCAGGAATTGCACACAGGAACTCAGTACTCGGGAACAGTCAGCCACGTGACGCGGATTCCCGGCACCGCCTGGCCAGCCTTGCCACCCGCCGAGGCTTGCGGCGCCAGCGGCGCGTGTGGTCCCGCCGGGTCAGCAGCTGGCCTCAGCACGCCTCGGCGCCCTGGCTCCGGTGACGGCGGGAGGTGTCCGCCAGGCGACTAAGTCGTCGATCTCCGCTGCGGTCTGGGCCAGATCACCCTGCCGGTGGCCGGGCAGGGTGCCGAGGTATCCGCCGTCGACGTGAGCCCGGCCATGGTCGTACAGCTCACCACGGCAGCGCGGGGTGAAGGGGGGCATGGCATGGCAGCTGCCTCAATCCGGGTCGAGCAACTGGCGCTGCCCGCGGTCAGGGTCGACAGAATCGTGGCCAGCCATCACGGCCGTCCGGCTCGCCTGCGTCCGCTGCAACAGCCGCGGGTCCGCTGCTGAGCTCTCAGTCCTACACCCAGTACGCATTTCAGGTCTGGTCCGGCAGGCTGACCACGGCCGTCCAGGCGGCGGAGACCGGCCTGGCTATCACGGTCCGCCGCTAGGGCAACGGCCTCGAGGTCTCGGCCAGTTTCAGCGGCCAGCCGGCCAGCGCAGCGCAGTCCTACCCGGCAGGCGGGCACGTGTAGGTGATCGAGCCATCGCTCGGCGACGATCCCGGCACCAGCGAGTCTGACGCTCTGCGACGTCGACGTTCTCGGCCTGGCCATCATGCTGACGGGCCGAGCCACCAGCGGATCGCGCTGACATGCTAGCGCTCTGCGACGGATCGTCAGCTAGCTCTGCTCACCATCCCCGCGCGTCCGTTCTCAAGCGCATCTCCGGCCGGCCCGCAGAGGTGGACCGTCACGGTGAGGCCGCCGCCTGGCGTCTGGCTCAGCTCGGCGCCGCCGCCGCCTACCGCGGCGAGCCGATACACGATGGCCAGGCCAAGGCCTGAGCCGCGCGGGTTCGTACTTGCAAAGCGGAGGAATGCCCTGTCCATGTCGGCCTGGCTCATACCAGGCCCGTTGTCAGCAACAATGACACGTGCCCCGCGGGCGGTCGGCGTGACAGTCACCGTGATCTGGCCGCTCGCGGCGGTGGCTTCGATCGCGTTGGCGATCAGGTTGTCCAGGATCTGCTCGAGATACCCTTCACCCAGACCTACCCGGGCCGGGATCGGGATGTCGCCCCTCAGAGTGATTCCCTGGTCATCCGCTACCGGACTCCAGGCAGCCGTCCGCTCGGCAACGACCTCAGATACGGATACCAGAACGATTTCCGGCGTTGCGTTCTCTGCCCTCGCGACGGCGAGAAGGCCGTCGACCATCCGGCCGAGCCTGGCAACCTCGCTCAGCGGGGCCGAGAATTCCGCGGAACCGTCACCGGCCTCGGCTGCGAGTGCCTCAAGCTGCAGCCGCAGCGCAGCAAGCGGGGTGCGGAGCTGGTGTGACACGTCAGCGAGCATGACTCTGTGCCCGTGGATCAGGGTTTCCAGTCGTCCGGCCATGGCATTAAAGGTCTCCGCGAGATCTCGGACCTCGGCGGGTCCGTCTGCAGGCGCGCGGGCTCGCAGGTCACCCTCACCGAGGCTGCGCGCTGTGGCACCCAGCCTGGCCAGTGGTTTGGCCGCCCACCTGGACAGCCCGATTCCAATGACGATCGCGGCCGCCAAGGCAGCAACTGCGATCAACGCCAGCGTCAGCCAGAACGTCCGCAGGCTGAACTCTAGCTGCTGCGTCGGCCGCCTCAGGGCAGTCATGCCCACAATCTCGCCGTTGCTGTTAACAGGGGCCACGACGAGTACCTGATCGTTACGGACATCCGTGACCAGGTCATCTGTCGATCTCGCGCGGCTGAGCATGCCGGCCGGCACGACGAAACTGGGGCCGGCCTTCCTGATGACGGCGCCGCTGACCGACATGACCACGATGCTGTCGCCCTGACGCGCGGCTTCCGCCAGGTCGCGGCTCAGCTCCGTGCCTGACACCTTGTCCGCCAGCAGTTCTTCCGCCGCAGCAGTAGCCGCCCTCACCCTCGACCTGGCCGCATCGAGGAAGGTGGCGTAGTCGTGCGCTGAGGCCAGATAACCGAGCGGGATAACCGCGCCGACGAGGATCGCCGCCGTCAGCCCTAGCAGCGCGATCAGGATGCGCTTTCTCATCCGCGATCAGCGAGCCGGAAACCGCGCCCGTACACGGTCTCGATCAGCCCGGAAACGCCCAGCTTCCGGCGCAGGGCGGCCACGTGCACATCGAGAACCTTCATCGGTCCGTACCAGTGCGCGTCCCATGCGTGCTCAAGGATCTGCTCGCGGCTCATCACACGGCCGGGATCGGCCATCAGGCAGGCCAGGATGTCGAACTCCTTGCGCGTCACCTCGATCTCCCGGCCGGCCAGCGTGACCCTGCACGTCCTGATGTCCACCTCAAGATCGCCGTGCCGCAGCAGCTCGCCTTCCGGCGCCCGCATCCGGCGCAGCACCGCCCGTATCCTGGCCAGCAGCTCGGCGCGCCCGAACGGCTTCACGATGTAGTCGTCTGCGCCGCGATCCAGCGCGAGCACCCGGTCAGGCTCCTCATCGCGGGCGGTCACCACGATGATGGCGGCCCGGGACGTGGCCCGCAGCTGACTGCATACCTCGATCCCGTCCATGTCCGGCAGGCCGAGGTCCAGCACCACCACATCTGCAAGCTCCGCGCGCAGTGCGTCGCGCCCGGTGGACACCGCATTCGTCGCGTAGCCGGCGAGAGTCAGCCCGCGCACCAGCTCAGCCAAGATCGCCTGATCGTCCTCGACTATCAGCACCCGGGTCGGGACGTCCTCGGGCGGAAGCAACTCGGGCGCGTGCTGAGCAGTCACCTGACCGACCCCTTGCTTAGGACGACACCGGCATGCTGTCCTCATAACCGTAAGGTCGATTCCGACGCACGATTCCGCGGCGAGCATTCTTATCCAGATCTGAAGGAGAACCGGACAGATTCTTAACCATGCCGCGCGAGGAACACTGCGGCAGGCTCCGACGCTTCGTGAGCCCGCCAGGACCGGCGCGTAGCCGGCCTGGTTGGCGATCGCGATCGATCATGCAACGAGTCGACTTCTCACCCGGTGCCCTGGTCAGGACCTCGCCCGCGGCCCCTCCGCCCCGAGGTGCCTGTCCCGGCGGCCGAGCTAGTCAGCCACGCCGCCGGTCTGTCTGCAACAAGCTCTCTGCTGATGCACGAAGACGAGCGCCGGTGGCGGAGCTTCCGCCGGCGGATCAAGGAGATCACTACTCCGGCGGGCAAACAGCAGGCTGTCGGCCATCGCCCACGCCGCGTACCCGAGCCTGCAGGCACTCACCGCCAGCCAGGCAGTATCGCCTGGGCCACGAGCCTCGCCCAGCCGCAGGCCGCCGCCGACGGCCAGCCCGGCCACCGTCACCGCGAGCACGACAGCAGCTGCATACCTGCCCATCCAGCCAGTCGCATCACCGGGCACCTGCGCGGCCCCATGGACTAAGAGCTCCCCGTTCCCGCGCCGCACTCGAGCGGTTCCGCCAGGACTCGGCCTGCAGCCGCGACGGAGCGTGCTCGATCTGCGGGCGGCTGTACTGCATCCATTACGCAAAGTATTGATGACACCGGTGTCGCGTGATACGCCAGAAAAGAGCCTGCTACTCCGGATGGGCGTAGGCCGACGTTGGGAGGCGCGAGTGTTCTTCCGCCAGCCTGCGGATCGAGACCCGTCCGACCGGCAGCCGTGGAATCGCCAGGCCCCCTGGAACCGGCCCCGTTATCCGTACGGCGGATACCGTGGCGACGGCAGCCAGACTGGGCCCCTGCCGCGGCAGCCGACCCGGCCACGCAGCTACTCCCGTTGGGACGAGGACCGAGAGACCACGCGCTACCTGTCGGCCCGGACGCAACTGTTCATCTCGTACGCCGACTACGTCGTGCGCGAGATCGTCAACGAGGAGTTCCGGGCACTCGCGCCGGCCTACGGTGTCGACCTGGCTGCGGTCGCCAAGTGGGCCATCGGTTCTCTGCGCCGCCGCCGACGGCGCGACCTGGCGCTCAGCGTGATCCTGGTCGCGGGCCTCGCGATGCTGATCCTCGTCGGTCTGTTCGCCCGCTACTGGCCTGGCGTTGTGGCGACGGCGGGTGTCACGCTGCTACTCGGCTGGGCGGTGACGATGACCGAGTACCTGGACCGGTACCGGTGCGTCCACAAGCACATGCTCCGCGGCCAGTTCAACCCAGACGATGCGCCCGAGCCAGCCGATCCACAGCAACGCGACCGGCTCCGGGCAGTAAGCCGGCACCGGTCGGGGAACCTGGTGGTTTTCCGCGGCCGGCGCGCCTTCGCGGGTAGCGGTTTCCGAGTGCCTAAGGTCGGCGGGCCGCTCGTCATCGACGTAAGCAAGGGCAGGAGCGACGATGACGACGACGACGACGGTTCAGAGGACAGCGGCACTGACCAGAAGAAGAAGAAGAAGAAGAAGAACGGCAGGACGTCACGCCCGACCCGTTCACCAACGAGGACGTGCACGCGGCCATCGTCGAGGCGATGGATGATCTCGGTCTGCGCGACGTGTGGGTCGAGGAGCGGCTGTTCGTCAACGGCCGTCATATCCAGGGCGACCCCGACTACCTGCCGTCGCCGCACGAGCCACCGACGACTTCGGTCAACCCGGCCTTGCTGCGTCAGGCGATCCGGCACCCGACGCCAGACGCACGCGTCTACGTCTGCGTTGAGATGCGCGGGTGGCAGGGCCAGCTGATCGTGACGCTGTTCGCCCGGGCCGTGCATCTGGGGGGCTCCCTCTACATCGAGTGGTCGTTCTATGTGCTGCCGCCAGTCAGCCCGAGCTTCCAGTCGATCGACTACTTGTATGACGCCATCGAGGTCCGGCGATTCTGGCGCGCGGCGCTGCGCCGGGCCCGCCGCACACCGAGGACGCTGATGCTGGCGCCGTTGGCACTAGGCCGTTCCTACTGGGAAGAGCGGTCGGCCAAGCGGTACATCGCGCGACAGCGGCGCGCCATCGAGCGGGGCCAGGTCTTCGACTACGGAGCCAGCCGCAGCGCCCGCGAGTATGCCGCCGGCTGGCAGCGACAGCACTATTTCCTGGAGCGCGACGAGATCATGTTCATCCTGGTCGCGCAGGAGAAGCTGACCAGGACAGTGCGGGACTTCCTGAAGGCAAAGAACGTCGACCTTGAGCAGCTTGAACCGCAGATAAAGGTGATCAACGACAACGCCAGCAACTTCTACAACGTCCGGATCGGGGAGGTCAGCAACTCAAGCTTCGCGATGGGCAAGCTGACGAAGTCGAAAACCGACAACGCCAGCAACGACAAGGACAAGAAGGAAGACGACTAGCGACCGGAGGGACGGCTCTGGTGCATCAGAACGGTTCCAGCGAGTACAACGCGAACTTCGAGAAGGCCGACCGGTCGGCTTTGTCCTTCGGCCCGAAGTCACGGGCGACGGTGATCAACCAGGGCGGCGACAGTCAGGCGGCTCCCGAGGCAACCGTGCAAATCCTCGGCAAGCTGGACGAGCTCATCCGCGGCGTCGAACAGCACTGGGCTGAGCTGGCTGACCCCAGCGACGTCCGCCATGACCTCAAGGCGGTCCGGACCGAGCTGAGGGACCAGGATCCGGACACCGCCACAATCGGCAGGAAACTGAACCGCGCCATGACCAGGCTCGCTCCGGTGACCGCGCTAGCCGAGTTAGCCGCCAGTATCGCCGAGTTGGTCAGTCACCTGCACTGAGCAGCTCGGTCAAGCGCGAACGGGCGACCAGGCCGCAGCCGACTCAGCCTAGCTCCGCCACGGCAGTCAGCAAGCGCTCCACGTCGGCGCCGTTGTTGTAGTGCACCAGGCCCGCGCGCACGGCGCCGCCGGTGTCCCGGATGCCGAAAACGCCGGTCAGCTCCCAGGCGTAGTTGTCGCCGTCCCAGACGTTGACCCTGCGGGTGGCCAAATGCTCCGCGACCTGCCGCGGGGAATGGCCCGCGACAGTGAAGTAGGCAGTGGCGGTGCGGCTCGCCGGCCGGCCGTAGGTCCGGACGTGAGGCATGCTGTCCAGCCCGGCGAGCAGGACAGCGAACAGCTCCTGCTCGTACCGCTCTACCGCAGTCATGGACGCCACCAGCCGGTCCCGCAGGATCGCGCCCACGCTGCCGTCGGCAGGTTCCGCCAGCGCGGCCAGGTGCTGGACCGCTGCTGTCACCCCCGCCAGGCTCGCGAACGGCAGCGTGCCGAGCTCGAAGCGGTCCGGCACAGCATCGGGGGACGGCACGAGCTTGTCGGGGCGCAGTCCGTCCAGGAGCGCCGGATCGGCTACGACCGTGCCGATGTGCGGCCCCGACCACTTGTATGCGCTCGTCGCGTAGAAGTCCGCACCAAGTGCGTCCACATCGACCGACACGTGCGGGGTCGCGTGCACGCCGTCGACGTAGCTAAGCGCTCCCGCCGCGCGCGCCATCCCGGTGATGGCTGGTACGTCGGGCCGAGTGCCTATCAGGTTGCTGGCCGCGCTCACCGCCACGAGCCGAGTGCGATCAGTAATGAGCCCCTCGTACTGCAAGGCGGGCAGCTCGCCCGTATCGGGATCGACCGCGGCCCACCGGATCGTGGCGCCGGCTCGCTCCGCTGCCTGCACCCACGGCCGTACGTTGGCGTCGTGGTCGAGCTGCGAGACGACGACCTCGTCGCCGGGCCGCCAGTCCTTGGCCAGCGCACCGGCGAGCCGGTACGTCAGCGCCGTCATGCTCGGGCCGAAGATGACGCCGTCTGGCTCCCCGCCAGTCAGCGCGGCCACGGCCGAACGACATTCCGCCGTGATCGCGTCGGCGCGCTGGCTCGCTGGGAAAGCGCCACCGGAGTTGCCGAGCCCGCGCGCCTGTGCCTGGCTGATGGCGTCGATGACCGTGGCCGGCACCTGCGTGCCGGCGGCGCCATCCAGGTAGGCGTAGCCGTCAGCCAGCGCCGGATAGCAGGCCCGCACGGCCTCCACGTCGAGCTTCATTGCCGGTCATCCCTTCCGCCGCAGGCGCAGGCGCGCTGGCCAGACGGCCCGCAGCAGCCACGACGGGACCACCGCGTCATCCTGGGCGGCGCGCGCGAGCCGCCCAGAAGCCGCGAGGACAGCATGCCAGGGATCGAAATGCCGCATGGCCTTGGCTCCGGGCAGCGCGCCGGCGAGCGGCAAGTGCGGCATGCCGAAGTGCCAGCCGGCGAGGACGGCACCGGGATCAGCAGGCCGGTAATCGACGCCGAGCGCCATGGCCAGATCCCAGGCGTGCAAGTGCCACTCCGCCGTCGCCGCGCCGGCCATGCCGCCGACTGTGACGACGGTGTCGCGATACTGGTGATGGGGCAAGTCCCAGACTGCGCCCAGCCTGGCGGCGTAGCGGCGCGCCGAGACGGCGAACGCGGCGATGTGCTCGGCCGGCGGCGCGTCCGCGAGGGCGGCTAGCTCAGCTGCGTTCTGGCGGGCGAGCTTGCGGCGGAGCGTATCCGGGTGCGCACCCGTCGCCATCAGCCGCGCGAGCCGGCTGACGGGCGCCTCGTCGAGGTATTCGTGCAGGTCGTCGGCGACGCAGCGCAGGTGCCCGGCGAGCTCGAACGCGCGCCACTCGGGCTGCGGCGTCGGCGCTCCCCAGCTCGCGTCGTCGAATCGCGTGGCGAGCTGGCAGATAGCTGCGACCCCTGCGTCGTACGCAATTAAGACCGGAACGGGCTCTCGTAGGGGCGCAGACCGTTCCCGCGAATGGGTGCGCTCCACGGGCCCCCTCCAAGCCGACTCCGGCGGCAGCACACACCGTCGTCTGGCCAGAGTGCCAGAGTTAACCGCTCTTCGCCACCCTGGGCTCTATGCCTGCAATGACGGCGAGTGGCTGGCGGGGCGGCAGACTCACTGTGGCTGCCAGGTATCCATATCCTGAACTGCCAGCGACGCGCGGCCAGCAGAGGCCCGTGTGGCGAATGCGATAAGAAACACACTTGTTGCGCTGCATATCGATCAGCTGCCTGCGAACATGCGTCTGCCTCGAGAAAAACTGTGGTGACAGCACTCTGGCTTGGCAGTTAACCTGCGAACAATGCCCCCCACGCCAGCTAGTTCGCCGCCGCATGCCCGGACACCGACGTCCGTGCATGGTGAGGAGCCTTCAAAGGACGTGACTGCTGCCGACGACCAGACGCCTGCTCAGACCCAGATGACGGCTCAGGCCCAGACACCCGCGCAGGCCGAGACGCCCGCGCAGGCCGAGACGCCCGCGCAGGCGCAGACGCCCGCGCAAGCACTCTGGCGGATGCGCGAGTACATGCGCCCGTACTACCTGGTCTTGTTTCTGATGATCCTCGCGGCGATCCTTGCCGTGTCCGCCGAGATCGCGATTCCGCTGCTGACGAAGTCAGTCATCGACAGCGTTGTGGTGCGAGGCGTCAGATCCGAGCTCCTGCCCCTGAGTCTCGCAGCGATCGCGCTGGGGTCGATCCAGGCAGGGCTGAACTTTTTCCGCCGGTGGTCGCTGTCGAGCGCCGTTTCGGGAATGGAGAAGGTCGTCCGCGACGATCTCTACCACCATCTCCAGCGCCTCGAGCCCGCGTTCCACGACGCCTGGCAGTCGGGCCAGCTGCTGTCGCGAGCGACTAATGACCTGGCCACGATCCGCCGGTTCGCCGGCTTCGGTGTGGTGTTCTTCATCACGAACATCTGGAGCTTCCTGCTCATCCTCGTGCTTCTGATCCGGATGAACTGGTGGCTCGGCTTGCTCACCGGCTGCCTGTTCTTGCCCGTCTCCGTGCTGTGCCTGCGCTTCGAGAAGCGCTACCGGGTGCTGTCCCGGCTATCCCAAGACCAGCAGGGCGACCTGGCCACCTACGTCGAGGAAGCAGCGACCGGCATCCGAGTGCTCAAGTCGCTCGGCCGCCGCGATGAGGCAGCAGCCCGGCACCTTGTGCAGGCGAAGCTCGTCTACCGGACGCAGGTCGACAAAGCCCGGCTGCGCGGCAAGTTCTGGGCCGGCCTGGACATGGCGCCGAACGCCGCCATAGGCCTGCTGCTCCTGCTGGGGGCCCTGGCCGTCAGCCGGCACGAGCTGAGCCTGGGCGGGCTGGTTGCGTTTGTCACGCTCACGCTGCTCCTGGTCTGGCCAATCGAGGCCATGGGCTTCATCATCGCCGGTGGCCAGGAGGCAGCCACGGCGGCACAGCGGGTCTACGAGATCTTCGACACTCGGCCCACCATCACCGACCCAGCCGAGCCCAACACCAACGCCCTGCTGGACCGGCCCGGCCTCGCGGCCGGGCGCTGGCTGAATGGGCGCAAGGCCGCGCGAGCTGAGGCGGTACGGGCCCAGGCAATACTCGCCGAGGAAGCGCGGGCCGAAGAAGCAGCCGCAGGGCAAGCGCGGGCCGACGAAGCGCGAGCCCTGGAAGAGTCTGATGCCGGTGCGGCGGCCGACGGTTCGCCGGCGCACCCGGCCGCTGGGTCGCGACAGCGCGGAGCTGGCCGGCTGGTCTTCGAGCGGGTGGCGTTCAGCTACCCGGGAGCGCCTAAGCCGGTGCTGCGCGGCGTGACCCTAGAGCTGACACCCGGCGAAACGGTCGCGCTGGTGGGCGCCACCGGGTCCGGCAAGACGACCCTGCTGCACCTGGTGCCGCGGCTGGCCGACGTGACCGGCGGGCGAATCACGCTCGACGGCACCGACGTGCGCGAGCTCCCGCTGCCGGACCTGCGCACGCGCGTCGGCTGCGCATTCGAGGACCCGACGCTTTTCTCAGCGAGTGTTCGGGAGAACGTCGGCTTCGGCGTGCGGCACGCGAGCGAAGCGGCAATCCTGGCGGCGCTAGATGCGGCGCAGGCTGAGTTCGTGGCAGACCTGCCCTGGGGCCTGGATACCCGGATCGGCGAGCAGGGCATGGCGCTGTCGGGTGGTCAGCGACAGCGGGTCGCACTGGCCCGCGCGATCCTGGCGCGGCCGCAGGTGCTACTGCTTGACGACCCGCTCTCCGCGCTGGACGTGCACACCGAGGCCAAGGTGACGGCCGCGCTCGCACAGGTAATGACCACCTCGACGGCGCTGATCGTCGCGCATCGCCCGTCCACGGTCCTGTTGGCCGACCGGGTGGCCCTGCTGGCCGACGGCGTCATCGCCGCTGTCGGCACGCACTCCGAGCTACTGGCAACCGAGCCCAGCTACCACGACCTTATGGGCTCAGATCACGTGGCTAGCGGTCAGCTAGGAGCTGGCGACGACGGGCGCGCCGCGCCCGGCCTGACGGCAGGAGCAAGCCGATGAGCACCGCCCCGGCCGAAGCGTGGCGCGGCATCGCAGCCGAGCAAGAAGACGAGATCAGTGGCAAGCTCGGCACGCTGCTAAGGCGGCGGTCTCGGCGGCTGCTGGCCGACCTGCTCGGCCCGTACCGCCGACTTGTCGCCACGATCTTCCTCCTGATCGTCGCGTCCCAGCTCGCTGCGCTGGCGGGTCCGTGGCTCGTCGGCGTCGGAATCGACGACATCCCGCGGCTGGAAAAGACCCACGACGCGGGGCCGCTAGCGCTGATCATCATTGCCTTCGCCGTGACCGTCTTCGTCCAGGCCGGCACGACCCGCTCATACATCGCGGGCATCGGCCGGCTCGGCGGGCGCGTCGTGCTGGAACTGCGGCGGCGCCTGTTCGCGCACTTCCAGCGCCTGTCGATCTCGTTCCACGAGCAGTACACCACCGGCCGCGTCATCTCGCGTCAGGTGTCGGACATCGACTCGATCTCCGACCTCTTCGACGAGAGCCTTGCCTCGCTGGTCTCGTCGGTGCTGTCGCTAGTGCTCATCGGCGGCGGGATGCTCTTGCTCGACTGGCGCCTGGCGCTCGTCGTGATGGCCGGATTCCCCCCACTCATCTGGCTGTCTGCCTGGTTCCGGCGCGAGTCGGCCACGGCCTACCGCCGGACCAGGACCACGATCGCCTCGGTCATCGTGCAGTTCGTGGAGACCTTTGGCGGTATCCGCGCCGTGCAGGCGTTCCGGCGCGAGCAGCGGAACGAGGAGATCTTTTCCGCCCTGAACCAGGCCAACGCCGAGGCCAACCTGCGCTCGTCGCGGCTGCTGGCCATCTACTTCCCTGGCGTCACCCTGGTCGGCAACCTTGCCATCGGCGCCGTGCTGCTCTACGGCGGGCTGCAGGTCCTCGACCACCACATGCAGGTCGGTGTCCTGGTCACCTTCCTGTTGTACCTGCAGCGCTTCTTTGACCCGCTGATCGACCTGTCGCAGTTCTACAGCTCCTTCCAGTCGGCGGGCGCGGCGCTGGAGAAGATCTCCGGCGTGCTCGACGAGGCGCCCAAGGTCGCCGAGCCCGAGCACCCGGCCATGCTGCCGGCCGCCGACGACCCGGCTACCCGCGGCCGGAGCATCACGTTCGACTCGGTCCGCTTCGGCTACCGCAAGTCCACCGTGCTGCCGGACCTGAACTTGACCATTCCGGCCGGGCAGACCGTAGCGCTCGTCGGCGCCACCGGGGCCGGCAAGACGACAATCGCGCGCTTGCTGGCGCGAATCTACGATCCTCTCGACGGCACCGTGCTGTTGGACGGGGTCGATCTCAGGCTGCTTGATGACCGGGTCCTGCGGCATGAGGTAGTCCTCATCACTCAGGAGAACTTCCTATTCACCGGGTCGATTGCCGACAACATCGAGCTCGGCAAGCCGGGTGCCAGCCGGGCCGAGATCGTGGCGGCGGCCACAGCGATAGGCGCGCACACCTTCATCTCGGCGCTGCCAGACGGCTACGACGAGCAGGTCGGCAAGAGCGGCGGGCGGCTATCGGCTGGCCAGCGGCAGCTGATCTCGTTCGCCCGCGCGTTCCTCGCCGCGCCCGCGGTCCTTGTACTGGACGAGGCCACGTCGCTGCTCGACATCCCCAGTGAACGGCTCGTCCAGGGCGCCCTGCTCCGGATCCTCGCCGGCCGTACCGCCGTGATCATCGCCCACCGCCTGTCGACGGTCGCGATTGCTGACCGCGTCCTGGTACTCGATCACGGCCTGATCATCGAGGACGGTGCTCCCGATGAGCTCGTGACGACCGCCGGCGAGTACTCGGCCCTGCACGCGAGCTGGCAGGAAAGCCTGGCCTGATCGCTTCCGGCGGCCCCCGCCGGGCAGCCGCTCACCGGGGTGGCTCTTGCCCGTGACATGACCCATCGCCGACTATCGCTAAGCTATGCGGCGTGAAGAAGGGTCGCATCAAGATCAGTGCCGCTGCCGAAGCCAGCTACCTCGCTGACGTAGCGCTAGCCGCTAACTTCAGCCAGCTGCTCGCCGGCGCCCAGGAGGCTGAGCGCGAGTTCCGGCACGCCCAGGCGACCGCAGCTCCAGTCAGGGTGCAGTACCCGCTGGCCCGCAACCTGGATGAGGCCCTGACCGAGGCCACCAGGGCTGCCTATGCCAGCCAGCGCGCCGAGATCGGCCCGCTCGGATACGAGGACCGCATCTACTTCCGCAAGGCCAAGGCGACGCCCGCCGTGCACTCCTGGACCGACGAGGCTGAGCGGCTGCTGACCCTCCGCGAGACCCATCGCCTGACTGGCTTCCCGGCCCGGCCCGAGGTCCAGGCGCTTGGCGCCGAGGTAGCCCGGATGGAATCCGCCCACCACCCGTGACGCGAGTCGCGCGGCTTGGCTCGGGCGGCACCAGCTCGACCGGCCGTTGCCGTAATCCGGGAACAGATGCCCGCTGCGCAGGGCGCCAGCCATTCGGCAAGAAGCTTGCTTACTGTCCGCATTTGGTTACTGCTTGCAGTCACATCGATTTGGTGCCGCGTAAAGCGGACTACATGAAACCTACAAAGCACGACACGGAAAACCGTCACAACGGGCCATGCCGTACAGGGCACTGACCTGGCACAGTAGGGTGTGATCAAGAACACAACACCGAACCAACAGGAGGCACGCGAATGTGCCCGCATACGCCACGGTGTCCGGACCCCAGTGGTCCGGATCGCGAGGCGGCCAGAACCGTCGTCAGTCACCCGGAGCAGGGCTGGAGCCTGCTTTGTAATGGCATTGTTATTTTCGAAGACACCGGGGAATTGCTCCCCGGCGGCGCTGCCATCGCCCCGCACCGACCCACGGACCTCACCGCCTGCCCAACCAGTACGCCCGTAGTACCGAAAGCAAGCTCAGCAAGCTCAGCAGCCTGAGTAGTCAGGGCGCGCCTGCCAGGCCGGCGTCCCCGCCGCCCTGCTAGCTCCCGCCAGCGTTAGGCCCCGCGAGCGCTAGTTCCGGTAGCGCTAGTTCCCCGACGGCGCCGTCTCCGGTACGCTCTCCGGTAGCGCTAGTTTCCGATAATGCCCAGCACCTCGGCTAGCCACGACCCGACCGCTGCGCCGACCGCGGCCGGACTCCTGGTCAGGGCGTGCGTCTCCCCCGGCAGTACGACGACCCGCGCCGCATCCTCTTGCGCGGGTATCCCGAACGGGTCGCGCTCTCCGTTGACCACCAGGACACTGACGCCAGCCCCCCGGAGCTCCCCGACGCGGCTCTGCTCGGGGCGACCAGGCGGATGCAGCGGGAACGCCAGCGCCACCACGGCCCGCGCGCCCGCCGCGGCGGCGGTCCGGCAGGCGACCCGCGCGCCATTGCTACGGCCACCCTGAACCAGCGGAAGACCCGGATAATTCGCGCTCAGCGCCGCGACGATCTCCAGCCACGCGGCGTCCTGCGGCCCCGGCGCACCAGGAGCGCGCGCACCGCGGACGCGGTAGGGCTGCAGGATGCGGGCCACCACGCCGCCCAGGGCGACCGCCGCGTCCCGGACAGCCAGCAGGTCCCTGGTATCGACACCGCCGCCGGCCCCATGGGTCATCAGGAGCAGGAACGCGGCCGCCGTCGGCCGGTCGATCTCTGCCCTCGCAGAGCCGGCCCCGTACTGATCTGCATCCTGGCAGGGTAGCTGCCCGCGAGCTTGGCCGCCGCGCCGCTCTGCACGATTACGGCAGCCCATCAACATCGACGGTCTCGAGCTGATTCGAGGTGAAGTTGGTCACCAGCAGCGACCGGCCGCCCGCGCCGAGCGCCATGTCGCGCGGGAACGCCCCGGCCGGCGCATAGCCGAGCAGCGCCGGGCGGCCCGCGAGCGCACAAGGCACGTCGACCACGGCCAGGCTTGCGGACGCGCCACGCACGTTGAACCGGTTCGAGTCGGCCACGACAAGTCTGGTGCCGTTCCGGACCAGCGCTAGGCCCACGGGCGCTTCGCCGACGCGCACAACGGCCAGCAGCGAGTCAGCGGGCCCAGCCTGCAGTCCGGCGGCCGAGAACGCCAGGACCGCGTCGCTGGCGCGGTCGGATACCCACACGACGTCACCGATAGCGGAGGTGATCACCCGGACCGGATTGCACCCGGCCGGAATGCTGGCAACGATGGACGCGGCGGGATCGGTCTCGGCCTTCCGGACATTGATGACATCGAGCGTGCCCGCGACGTTGAGTGTCACACTCTCATTGGTGGCGTGCGCCCACTCGCCGTCGGGCGAGAAAGCGACATTGGTCGGCGTCGGCCCTACCGGGATCGAGCCGAGGTAGCCCGCGCTGCCGAACCCGCCAGCTAGCGCTCGCTGGAGGTTGAATACGGCGACCTTGCCGGCCGCCTCTAGGCTCACGAAGGCGTAGTTCCCGTCCGGCGTTACCTGCACGTCGACGGCGCCCATACCGGCGCTATCGGTCATGTCGCCGAGCACCGCGTGCGCGCGGCCCTGCTCGGCCGCGGCCACGCTAATAACCTCGGCCCCGGCGCCGTCATCCGCCGCCAGCAGGTAGTGCCCGTCGGGCGTGAGCGCCTCGCCGAGGGCCGGGGAGGTCGCCCTGACTTGGCGAACCAGCGCAGGAGCCGACGACGCGCCGGTTCGGTATACGCCGATCGTGTTCGTCCCGCCCAGCGAGACGAACGCAACCCGGCCGTTCTGCGTCGCGACGACGCTGAACGGGTTCAGGGGCACAGCCACCTTGCGGGTGACGCCGGTGAGCCCCGGCGCAGGCTGGACGGCGGTGGTGCAGCCCGGCAGCACGTGCGTCACGACGCCTACTGCTTTGCCCGGCGGCGAGCTTAGGCGAGAAGAGGCCGGGGCCGCTGGTGGCCGCGACGCCGTGGATGCGCCCGAGCAGCCAGCCCCTAGGACAGCCAGCGCGCCGAGGGTCGCAGCGCCCGCAGCCAGCCTCAGCCGGCCCTCGACACCGTGGATCATCGCGTCACATTACATCGGCGCGCTCAGGTCCGGCCCGCCGGGAACGTGACGATCGCCGCGCGGTCCTGCGAGAGCGCCTTAATGCCGCCGACAGCGCTCCCCCAGCTGACCACCACCCGTGGCCAGCCCGCGTGCGGGCCGGAACTCTGGGCTGGCTCGGTCGAGAGCCCGAACGTGTCGCCGGGCCAGATCGACGAGTTCCCGAAGGTGCGGGAGACCCGGACTGGCGCGGACAGCCAGCCAGTCCGGATCGAGAACGCCCGCACGTACAGGGCATAGCCGGAAGGCGAATCGTCGGCCAGCCAGCCGACATAGGCAACGCCCGCGTGACCCCCGGCCACCTGCACGATGTGCGTAGCGCTGTCAGTGTCGGGCGTTACCCGCTGCAGTCGTGACCAGCTCTGGCCGTGGTCGGTCGAGTAGGAAAGCCATCCGATATCGTCACCGCCGGACTGCGTGTCCCACGTGACGTAGAGGTTGCCCGCGGAGTCGGCCGAGATGTCGCCGTCGATCCACCATTCAGCATGGTTCATGGTGAGCCCGGCCGGGCCGATGCGTACTGGCGCCGACCAGGTCGCCCCGTCATCGGCCGATGATGTGACGAAGCTGTGCGCCGTCGTTGTGGTGAGCTTCGTCGGGCTGGTGATGCGGTAGCCCTGGTACTCGGCATAGAGCAGGCCGTCCGGCGCCACGAGCAGCGGTGCGCTGTCCCCGCCGCCGGCCGGGAAGCCCGGGCTCACGTGCGCCATCGGACCCCAGCTGCGTCCGCCGTCGGTGGACTTCTGCATGACGATATTGAGGTCGCCCGCGCCGAACGAGCAGCTACCGTTCTTGCTGCAGATGAAGGTGACCTCCTTGGCGCTCGGCCCGTAATCCCACGTCAGGTACGCGCTGCCGGCCGGCCCGACGGCGATGAAATCGCGGTCACCCCAATTGTCGGTCTTGCTGGCCACAACCCCGGTCACACGCGGAAAGGTCTGCCCGTGGTCGAAGGACACCGCCACGACCGGGAACATGTGGTGCGCGGTTGCACGCATGAACGCGGCGTACACGGTGCCGTCGGGCGCCACCGCAAGCGAGGGATCCCAGGCTCCGAGTGAGTCAGCCAGGACCAGGGGCTTGCCGAAGTGGAGCCCGCCGTCGGCGGACGCGGCGAATCCGATCTGGTCGTTGCATCCCATCCATTCCTCATAGACGTAGCCGCGGACCGGGTCGACCGCTTGCTCGATCTCCGCGTTCTGGCCAGGACATCTCGCGCTGACCTCGGTGATCGGGCCGATCAGTGGCCGGCCGACGGCCACGGTGGCTGCGGTGCAGCCCGACATAGCCCCGAGCGCGGCCAGCCCTACCGCAGCGGCGCTCAGGGCCAGGATCCGCGGTTTCGTCCAGCGCGCCAGCACGCGGCCAGCCTAACCCGCCCGATATGCGCCGAAGCGATCGCGACATGCAGGACAGGAAGATCCAGCAAGCCGCCACGGCGCGAAGGATTACTCGGACAACGTGACGCCTGCCGGTCAGGGCAGGGCGTCAATATTCACAGCCTCGACTTGATGTGAGAGATAGTTCGCGACCAGCGCCGTGTCACCACCGGGAACCGCCGCCACGTCCCGCGGGAAGTTGCCGGCCGGCAGGTAGCCGAGCAGCGCATGCTTGCCGGCGAGTGCGTCGGCCACGTCAACCACCGCCAGGCTGGCAGACTGGCCAGCGCTGCTGAAGCGGTTCGAGTCGGCCACCACGATCAGGCTGCCGTGCCGCACCAGGGCCAGTCCCACCGGCGCCTCGCCGACCTCGACGTCGGCCAGTAGTGCGCGCGCCGTGTACGTGCGCAGGCTTACCGCCGAGAACGCCAGCAGCGCATCGCTGGCCCGTGCGGCCACCCAGACGACGCTGCCATCGGCCGAAGTGATGACGCGCACAGGATTACAGCCCGCCGTCACCCTGGCGATGACGGAGCCAGCCGGGTCGGACTCGGCCGTCGCAACGTTTATGACCGCGAGCGTGCCGACCGCACTGCGCTGACTCTGGTCCTCGCTGGTGGAATACAGCCATTGCCCGTCCGGAGAGACTGCAAGTCCGACAGGCGCGACCTGCGTCGGGATCGATCCCACATAGGAACCGGGGCCGAACCCGCTGGCCAGTGCGTGCTCCAGGTCGAAGACGGCGATCTGGTCAGAATCCTCCAGGCTGAGGAACGCGTAGCGGCCGTCGGGAGAGACCGCCACCTCGATGGCGCCCCTCCCGGGAGCCGGCGCCGAGAGAGCGCCGAGCACCGCACGCTTGCTGCCCTGCTCGGCCGCCGGGACGCTGATCACGATGGCACTGGCTCGGCCTGCCGCAAGCAGCAGGAGACGACCATCCCGGCTGAGCACGGCACCCGCCGTGGCCACATGCGGCAACGCGATCGTCGCGACCAGCAGAGGCCGGCGCCCGGCGGACAGCTTCAGCACAGCGAGCTCGCCGGCCGGCGGTCCGACGGGGTTGGTCAATGCAGCGAACCCCCAGCGGCCGTCCGCGGTGACCGCGACACCGAAGGGATAGCTCGGCGGGCTAAGCGTCGTCATCGCAGTGGCCGAGGCCGGCAACACCGAGGCCGACTGCGTCGCCGTGCTGCAGCCCGGCGCTCCACGACTGACAAAGTCGGCCGGACCCGTCCGGCGTGTCACCACTGGCGAGCTGCCGGCACAGCCTGCGCAGACCGCGCTGAGCGCGACTGTCGAGATCAGTACCGCAACGCCGCGTCGACCCATGACCGTAGACGCTAGACCGACCTACACAGGCCGGGCTAGCTAAAGCAACCTAGACGCCCAGTATCTTTTTCAGGAACTGGCCGGTATAGCTCTCCTCGACCTTCGCGACGTCCTCCGGCGTACCGGTAGCGATCACGCTCCCGCCGCGCGAGCCGCCGTCTGGACCGAGGTCGATCACCCAGTCGGCCGTCTTGATCACGTCGAGATTGTGCTCGATCACAATCACGGTGTTGCCGCCGTCGACCAGCCGGCCGAGGACGCCGAGCAGCTTACGGATGTCGTCGAAGTGCAGGCCAGTCGTAGGTTCATCGAGCACGTAGATGGTCCGCCCCGTCGACCGGCGCTGGAGCTCGCTGGCCAGCTTGACCCGCTGCGCCTCGCCGCCGGACAGCGTAGGCGCCGGCTGACCCAGCCGAACGTACCCGAGACCCACGTCAACCAGCGTCTTGAGGTGCCGGTGAATGGACGGTACGGGCTCGAAGAACTCGGCCGCTTCCTCGATCGGCATCTGGAGTACGTCGGCGATGGTCTTGCCCTTGTAGTGGACTTGGAGCGTGTCGGTGTTGTACCGGGCGCCGTGGCAGACCTCGCACGGTACGTAAACGTCCGGCAGGAACTGCATCTCGATCTTGATGGTGCCGTCACCCGCGCAAGCCTCGCACCGGCCGCCCTTGACGTTGAACGAGAATCTGCCGGGCTGATACCCGCGCACCTTGGCCTCAGTCGTCTGCGCGAACAGCTTCCGCACGCTGTCGAATACCCCGGTGTACGTGGCCGGGTTGGACCGCGGCGTCCGGCCAATCGGGCCCTGGTCAACGTGCACGACCTTATCGAGAGACTGAATACCGGTGATCTTGCTGTGCTTGCCCGGCACGATCCTGGTGCCGTGCAGCTCCCTGGCCAGCGCGCTGTACAGGATGTCGTTGACCAGCGTTGACTTGCCCGAGCCCGAGACTCCGGTTACCGCGATGAACAAGCCGAGAGGGAACGCGACGTCGATGCCCTTCAGGTTGTGCTCGGCCGCGCCCTTCACGACGACCTCGCGGGCCTTAGCCCGCTTGCGCCGCTTGGCGGGTATCTCGATGGCTTCGCGGCCGGTCAGGTACGCCCCGGTGATCGAGTCCTTATTTGCCAGCAGGTCCTCCAGCGGACCAGAACTGACGACGTGCCCGCCGTGCTCCCCGGCCCGCGGTCCGATGTCCACGATCCAGTCGGCAGCCCGGATGGTGTCCTCATCGTGCTCGACGACGATGAGCGTGTTGCCCAGGTCGCGGAGCCGGAGCAACGTCTCGAGCAACCGGTGATTGTCGCGCTGGTGCAGGCCAATCGACGGCTCATCCAGCACGTAGAGCACGCCGACCAGGCCGGAGCCGATCTGCGTAGCGAGCCTGATGCGCTGCGCCTCACCGCCGGCCAGCGTTGCCGACGCCCGATCCAGGGTGAGGTAGTCGAGGCCGACATCGAGCAGGAAGCCGAGCCGAGCGTTGACCTCCTTGAGGATCCGTCCGGCGATCTGCATATCGCGGTCCGACAGCTGGAGTGAAAGGAGCAGCTTGGCCAGCTCGCCAATGGGCAGGCCGCAGTAGTCGGCGATCGACCGCTCGTCGACCTTCACCGCGAGCGACACCGGCTTCAGGCGCGCGCCGTGACACGTCGGACACGGCACCTCGCGCATGAACTCAGCGAACCGTTCCCGGCTGTACTCGCTGTCGGAGTCGGAGTGCCGGCGCTCGATGTAAGGGATCGCGCCTTCGAAGTTCGTGTAGTACGACCGCTCCCGCCCGTACCGGTTCTTGTACCGGACGTGCACCTGCTTGTCGTAGCCATACAGCAGCGCCTGCTGGGCCTTAGCCGGCAGCCGCTCGAAGGACGTGCCCACCGTGAAGCCGAGCGCATCGCCGAGCGCCTCGATCAGGCGGAGGAAGTAATCGCTGACGTGCCCGCCGGTCCAGACGGCGATCGCGCCATCGGCTAGCGTGCGCGACGGCTCGGAGACGACGAGCTCCGGGTCGACTTCCATCTTGGTGCCAAGGCCGGTGCAGTCCGGGCACGCGCCCCACGGAGAGTTGAACGAGAACGACCGGGGCTCTAGCTCGTCGAACGACAGGTCGTCGTACAGGCACGCCAGATGCTCGGAGAACATCCGCTCACGGTTCGGATCGTCTTCGGGCAGGTCGACGAAGTCGAGCACGACGACTCCGCTGGCTAGCGCCAGCGCCGTTTCGACGGAGTCGGTCAGCCGGCGCCGCGCTGACTCCTTCACGTCGAGCCGGTCGACCACGACCGCGATGTCGTGCTTCTCGTACTTCTTCAGCGCGGGCAGCTCGCCGGACACCGCGGTGTCGAGCCGGATGATCGTGCCGTCCACCCGTGCGCGCGAGAATCCCTTGATCTGAAGATCGCGCAGCATCTCGGTGTACTCGCCCTTACGGCCGCGGACGACAGGCGCCAGTACCTGGAACCGGGTCCCCTCAGGCAGCTCGAGCACCCGATCCACGATCTGCTGCGGCGTCTGGCGCGCAATCGGCCGCCCGCACACCGGGCAGTGCGGCTTGCCCACCCTGGCGAACAGGAGCCGGAGGTAGTCGTAGACCTCGGTGATCGTGCCCACGGTCGACCGCGGATTGCGGCCGGCAGCCTTCTGGTCAATGGAGACGGCAGGCGACAGCCCATCGATGAAGTCGACGTCAGGCTTGTCCATCTGGCCGAGGAACTGCCGCGCGTAGGCCGACAGCGACTCGACATACCGGCGCTGACCCTCGGCAAAGATCGTGTCGAATGCGAGGCTCGACTTACCCGAGCCGGACAGGCCGGTGAACACGATCATGGCGTCGCGCGGCAGATCGAGCGAGACATCCTTGAGGTTGTGCTCGCGGGCACCGCGGACGACGAGACGATCTGCCACTTTGCGCTCAGTTCTCCCGGTATGTACGGCAGGTGTCGGGACGGGAATGCCGCCAGGTCATGGTATCCGTGGGGTGTGACAAACAGGGGGGCTAAGCCCGCACCCCTCCCCGGAACGCCGGTAGAACACCGCGCCGGCCCGCCGGATTCCCAGGGCGGCGTAGATTCGGCAGGTGATACCGCTCGAACTCGACCCGGCAAACCCAGCCGGCACCGCCACTGAGCTTGGCACGATGGTGGACGCCGCGACCCTGCGGCTCCGCCGGTCCGCGACGCGCATCTCCGATCAGCAGGTCCGGGAGCCGTCGCTGCTGCCAGGCTGGAGCCGCGGGCACGTCCTGACGCACATTGCCAGGAACGCCGACAGCCTGCGGAACCTGCTGATCTGGGCGCGCACCGGAGTCGTGACGCCGCAGTACGCCAGTCCGGGCGCACGCGAGCACGGCATTGCGGCCGGAGCCGGACGCTCCGCGGCCGAGCTCCTGGCTGACCTGGACGCGTCGGCCGCGGCCCTGACCGCCGTGGCGGCCAGCTTGGAGGACGCCGACTGGGCAGCGGAGGTTCACGGCTTGCGCGGCGCCGGGCATCCGGCCTGGTTCACGCTCTGGCGCCGGCTGACGGAGGTGGAGATCCATCACGTTGACCTGAGCTTCGGTTATGGCCCCGATGACTGGCCGGAGGCGTTCGCGGTCACGTGCCTGACGCAGGTCGCCAGTAGCTTTGCCGAGCCTGGGGCCCCGGCCGCGGTGCTCCACGGCTCCGACTCCGGCGACCTGCTGGCGATCGGCCCAGCCGGCACCAAGCCCGCCTGTGAGGTCACCGGCCCTGCTAAGGCACTACTGGCCTGGCTGACCGGCCGTAGCGCCGGAACCGGTCTGACGGCGGAGCCGGGTCCGCTACCGGGGCTGCCGCCGTGGTAATTATCAGATGGCGAACGCCGCGGGCACCTGGCTCCTGGCGGCAGCCATGAGGCAGCGGAGATGAGGAGAGCATGACGTACACCGGGAACGTGGCCGTGGGCGGCGCCGCCGACACCAGGGAGCTTCCGGGTCTCACCATCACTAAGGTGGCGGTCGGCCCGATGGACAACAATGCCTACCTGCTGCGCTGCACACAGACCGGCGAACTCGCGCTCATCGATGCGGCCAACGAGGCCGGCACGCTGCTGGAGCTCATCGGCGACGCACCGCTCGACACGATCATCACCACGCATCAGCACTGGGATCACCACGCTGCGCTGCGCGAGGTGCAGCAGGCCACGGGGGCGGCGACGGTTGCGCACCCGGATGACTCGCCAGGGATACCAATCCCGGTCACCAGGCCCGTGCATAACGGCGACACCGTCGCCGTCGGGAACTGCTCGCTGTCGGTCATACACCTGCGCGGGCATACGCCGGGCAGCATCGCCCTGCTCTATGACGCAGGTGGCGAGCTGGCCGATGGGCCCCACCTGTTCACCGGCGACTCGCTTTTCCCCGGCGGTCCCGGCAACACCGATCACGACCCGCAGCGCTTCGGCAGCCTCATGACCGACCTCGAAGAACGGATCTTCGGGGAGCTGCCCGACGGCACGTGGGTGTACCCAGGCCACGGCGGCGACACCACCATCGGCGCGGAGCGACCCCACGTCCCGGAATGGCGCGCCCGTGGCTGGTAACACCTGGCCCACAGCGGGCGCCCGTCGACCTGCGGCGGCTAGCTACAGGCAGCCGTAGCAGGCGTCCATCAGGGCCTTGTTGCGCGGGTTGCGCCAGCGCGGCCCCATCTGGCTGGTCACGTACCCGACCGCGAGGCCAGCGTCGGGGTCGCAGAAGCCGACCGACCCCCCGGCACCGAAGTGCCCGAAGCAGCGCGGCCCGCTGCCGAGCTGGCGCTCGGAATGCGTGAGCTGGAATCCCAGCCCGAAGCGGGATGGCCGCGCCAGTACCAGGTCGTCGCCGTATACCTGCTCCTTTGTCGCGGAAGCGAGCGCCGCCGTGGAGACCACTCGCACGCCGGACAGGGCGCCACCTCCGGCTAGTGCCGCGTAGACGCGGGCGATGCCAGCCGCTGAGGCGTGCGCGTTTGCGGACGGGACCTGGGCACTGCGCCAGGCAGCAGTGTTCACAACACCGGTGCCGGAGAAGTCGGGCGGATTGAAGTAGGCGTTCGCCACCATGCGCTGGCCGATAGCGGGGTCGCCCTGGTCCGCTGCCGCCGCAGGGTCGCGCTGCGGCCACTGGAACTCTGCGACCCGGCAATGCTCGGCCGCCGCTAGGCCAATGTGCACGTCGGCGCCGAGCGGACCAGCAACGTCGCGCTGCAGGAACTCGCCCGCACTCGTCCCGGTAATCCGCCTGATCAGCTCGCCACCCAGGTAACCGAACGTGTTGACGTGGTAGCCGTGCCCGGACCCTGGCGGCCACCACGGTTCCTCCGCCGCCAGCAGCGCGGTCATGAGCTCCCAGTCGAGGCCGCTGCCCGCCGGCAGCGCTTCGCGCAACGCCGGCAGCCCGGCCTGATGGCTGAGCACCTGGCGGACAGTGACGGCCTCCTTGCCAGCCGCGCCAAACTCCGGCCAGTACCGCGTCATCAGGGCGTCGGGGTCGAGCAGGCCGAGGCCGGCGAGCCGGGCGATGCACACCGCAAGCAGGCCCTTGCCGACCGAGAACACGTTCACCAGCGTGTCCGGCGCCCACGGCCGACGCTGCTGGGCGTCGGTCCAGCCACCCCACAGGTCGGCCACGACGGCACCGTCGATCGTGACGCAGACTGCGGCCCCAGTCTCACCCCGTTCCCTGAAATTGCGCTCGAATTCGGTCCGTACAACGTCAAGCCGCGGGTCGCACCAGCCACCGATGACCGCCTGCCTCATGCGCCTTTGCCCTCCTTCCTGCCGTACCGACGCCGCGCGCCCACCTTTAGTAGTCTGCCCGGAGATGGCACAGGTGCGCGACGTCGCGATCATCGGGCCGGCCTGCTCGGGCTGGCAGCCGGCCGCGCCCTTGCGGCCCGTGGCCACGACGTCGTCGTGCTTGAGCAGGCCGAGATCGGTAATCCCGCAGCTGGATCGAAGGGCAGCTGTCGGATCTTCCGGCTCGGATATCCCGACCCCGACTACGTGGCAGCAGCGCGGCGGGCCGGCGAACTGTGGCGCGCCCTGGAGGCCGAATCTCTGCGACGCATCCTGCTGCCCACGCCGCAGCTGACATTCGGGGCCGGGCTCCGTGCCGTTCAGGACGCCATGACGGCAGTCGGCGCGCCGTGCGAGCTGCTGACGGCCGTAGCGGCCGCCGAGCGGTTCCCGGCGGTGCGCGTAGGCGGCCCGGCTCTGCTCGAGCCGGAATCGTGCGTGATCGCCGCCGACGCGGCGCTGGACGCGCTGGCTGCGGGCGTCCCGGAGATCAGGACTGGCGTCCGCGTGCTGCGGCTGGCCGACGACGGCCGCCGCGTGTCGGTGCGCACGAGCACTGGCAGGCTGGCTGCGCGCACCGCGGTGATCACCGCGGGGCCGTGGTCGGCCGCGCTGCTGGCGCCGCTGGGCGTAGCGCTGCCAGGCCGGCCGACACTGGAGCAGGTCGCCTACCTCCGTCCCGCCGGGCCACCTGCCGGGGTGCCGATCTTCATCTGCCACGCGGACCGGGCTCCTTACGGACTGCCAGTACCGGAGTCGCCGCTGTACAAGATCGGGATTCATCCAAGCGGTCCGCCGACCGACCCCGACGCGCAGGACCAATCGGCCGACGGGTACCTGCTCGGCAAGCTGTCCGAAGTGGCGGCCCGCTACCTGCCTGGTTACAATCCCGAGCCGGCCGCTACCGAACGCTGCATCTATGACACCAGCCCAGACGAGGATTTCGTGGTCGACCGGATCGGCAACGTCGTCGTCGGCAGCGGCACGTCCGGGCATGGCTTCAAGTTCGGGCCGCTGTTCGGCGAGTGGCTCGCCGACCTGGCGACGGAGAAGGCTGGTGGGCTCGCGTCAGAACTCCGGCAGCGGTTCGCGCTGAGCCGGTTCCGTCCCGACAGCTAGCCGGGGCTGGGTGCCTTGAACCTGATCGTCAAGCCGTACTTGCCGCCGGGCAGGTGCGCGACCGCGAGCGCTGGCCGAGACTCATTAGGGAGCGCTTTGAGTAGCTTCACCGCTCCGACGATCTCGCGCCTGGTCAGCCCGACGATCTGGGCCAGCCGGTACGGGACGGAGCTGCCGGTGACGGGGCTGCCGGCGACCGGGCCGCCATCAGCGAAGCTGTAGATGTCGATCGAGTAGCGCGTCCCGAGTCCCTGCAGCACCGTCAGCAGCCGCTGATCCACCAGCCCCGCTGTCAGGTCCAGCCGAGCTGCCGGATGGACACGCACCTTGCCGTCGCCCATCAGCTTCAGCCCGGCGCTACGGCCGGCCGCGATCGCGCTGCTGGCCGCCGCGCTGTATGCGGCCTGGCCGCCCGGTACGACGACGCGGACCTGCACGGCCTGCGGGCCGGAACCGAACGCCGCGATCACCTCCGGCGCGGTCGCCACAAGCTCGGCTCCGTACTGCGCGCGGACTGCGGGCGTGGCGACTACCAGCGATCCTGACGACGGAAGGCGGACGCCAGGCTGGAGCACAACCTCGCCTCCGTTGCCGTATCCGGCCGACAGGATTGCCGCACAGGTCGCCGGGTCACAGCCGATGACGATCTGCTCGCTTACCTGAGCCGCGATCCAGGTCGCCGCCGCCGTGCTGTTCGCCGCCGCCGCGCGCGCCGCTGCCGCCTGGGCCTGCTTCTGCGCCGCAGTCAGCGGGGGCTTGGTGGGGGCGTGCTGCCTGGCATGATGCGACACGGGCGCGCTAGACAGCGCGATGGCGGCGGCGGTGATGGCCGCGACAACGGCTACGACAATGACGGCCGCCGCAGCTGCGACTCCAGCCGCTCGGGCCCGGCCGATCTTGCCGGTGTCGGGCACATGCAGGACGTGGCGGCGCACCCACAGGCGCAGCGTCGTTCCGATGACCTTCGTCCACGACGGTTCGGCAGGGAGAGGCGACCTCGGGGCCGGCGCACCGGCAGCCGCGCCACCGGTCCGGGCCGGGCTGTCCAGCCGGTATCGCGATGGCGGCGAGGTGTCACTAGACACTGAACACCCCCCAGGCCGCGAACAAGGTGTGGCCACACGGCCCTATCCGGGCTATCTCAGCACATTCAGCGTGGACTAATCAGGCGGATCAAGCCGATTGTTACTCAACCTTTGTGGCTGTCAGCGCCTGCTGGCGCCGTCGCGCCTGGCGGGCTGGCTGGCCGCGAGCCGCGCGTAGATTGCCAAGGCGGCCCGCACCGCGTCCTGCTGGGAACCGAGCGCCGCGCTTCGCCGCCTAGCCGCCTCACCAAGCCTCGCGGCCAGCGAAGCGTCGTCGAGCACGGCAGTCACAGCATTGGCCAGGGCAGCCGCATCCTCAGGCGGGACCAGCCGTGCCGCGTCGGCTCCGGTCAGCTCGGCGGTACCGCCGACGCGCGTGGCTACGATGGGCCGGCCCAGTGCCATCGCTTCCTGGATGATGAGCGCACGCGCCTCCCAGCGGCTCGGCACCACGACCACGTCGGCAACCTCGAGTAGAGCGGGCACGTCGTCGCGCACGCCTAGGAACACGACGTCAGCCCTAGTCCGGCTCGCCTGCGCGCGCAAATCGACTGCGAGCGGGCCATCACCAGCGATCACCGTGCGCGGCTGCGGATCCCGATCGCGCCAGCGTGACGCGGCCTCTATCAGCACATCCAGGCCCTTCTGCGGTGCGAGCCTGGCGACGGCGAGGACAACGGGGCGCCCGTCTGCCAGGACGTCGGTCCTGGCTGCCGCTACGTCCGCCGGCGCTGGCGTCGGCGTCAGCCGCGCCGGCACATTGAACTGCTCTGCAGCCGGAGCGCCCCGGGCACGCATCCGCGCTAGCAGGTCGGCAGACGCGCAGAGCACGATGTCGGCCCGCCTTGCGCAGATCCGCTCGAGCAGGCTGTAGACGGCCCGACCCGCCCTGCCGGCGGGTGGCGCGTTGTGGACCGTTACAGCCAGCGCGGGTGTGCCGCGCCTCGGCAGCATCGCGATAGCCAGCGCCGCGAACGCGCCCGCTCGCACGCCGTGCGCGTGCACGACATCGGGCCTGCGCGCGGCGAGACCGGCGCGCAGCCGGAGGACGGCCCCGGCATCCCGCCCAGGTCGCGGGCGATCGCCGATGCGCACGGCCAGGCTGTCGGTGCCCGCGGGCAGCAGGGTGAGAGTCACGGCCGGGCCGAGCACGCTTACCCCGACTCCCGCGGCGTGGCAGCCGTCGGCAAGCGCCATTACGTGGCTGGCCGTGCCGCCTGATGCGGTGCCGAGCACGAACGCGACGCGCCAGCCCGGCCCAGGTTGCCCGGTCATCGGCCCAGCGCCTGCCGGACCCGGCTCACGACTGCCCGCAGTTCGCCGCCGTCGAGGACATAGGCGACGAGCGCGAACACCGCGAGCGCGCAGCCTGCGGCCAGCACACCGACCACAGCTGCCGCGATCGGTCCGGCCATCGGCAGGGCCGCTGCCGCCGCGGCGCCGGTGCCGCCGCCTGCTGCCGCTGCCGCCAGCCCGGACACCGCCGCGCGGCCGGTGCCCGCCAACGCTCCTGGACCGAGCGTCCGGTGGACCGCTACCACGAGCGCGATGCCAGCGACGGTCAGCCCGATGGTGTTGCCCAGCGCCAGCATTGCCACGACCCAGCGTCCCGGCGCGAGCGAGACCAGCACGACATCGGCCGCGATCACGACGAGCCAGCCCGCCGCCACTGCGATCGCGGCCGCCCTCGTGCGCCCGGCCGCCAGGAGCACACGGGACAGACATGCGACCAGGCCGTAGCCCGCCAGGCCCGGCGCGAACAGCGTCAGGCCAGCCACGAGCTGCGGTACCTGGCCGTGCCTGGCGGCCAGGAAGTGCGCGGCGGGTATGGCGACGGCGAGCACCAGCGCCGTGCCCAGGAAGGACATGAGCAGGACCGCGCGCGCCGAGCCGGCGGCCGTCTGGTCGAAGTCCTCGCCGTCACGCGCAGACAGCACAGGGAACGCACTAACGGCGATCGAGATCGCGAGTACCGCGTACGCGGCCTCGAACACCTGCCAGCCGTACTGGTACAGCACGAGCGCTGCGCTCGGTCCGCGCCCGTTCGCCAGCAGAATCACGACGAGCTGCGACAGATCCTGTGTCACCAGCGCGACGATCCCGAAGACGGCGAGCCCGCCGGCGCGCCTGCCGATCCCGGCCGGGAACCGCAGTGCCGGACGGAGCCTGATCCGCAGCCGCCACGCCGGGACGAGCGCCGTGACGACCAGCGCAGCGACCCCGACGGTCGTGCCGACCGATAGCGTCAGCTCGGCTGACATCGACAGGACCGACAGCCTGTTGACGTGCGTCGCGCCGAGCGGCACGAAGGCCAGGTAGGCGCCGATTACCACCAGGCTGGATATGACCGGGGCCAGGGCCGGCGCGGCGAACCTGCGGTGCGCCTGGAGTATGCCGTACAGCACGACAGCGACCCCGTACAAAAGGATCTGGGGTGCGAACACCGCCAGCATGTGACCGGTCACGGTGACGAGCGACGCCTGGGCGCAGTGATCCCGGCCGTTCGCCGGGTCCAGCAGGCTCGCAATCGGTCCAGCCGCAAGCGTGATTGCCAGGCTCACCGGCACGAGGATGAGGACGGTCCAGGTCAGCAGCGCCGACGATGTCTGCCGTACCTCAGCGGCAGCAGCAGGGTCGGCTGCCGACCGCTGCGCAGGCTTGGCGAGGACCGGCACCATGATGCTCGTCAGCGCCCCGCCGAGGACGATGTCGTAGACGATGTTCGGCAATGCGTTGGCGGTCAGGTACGCCGTGCCGAGGCAGGTGGCGCCTACGGTCTTGGCGAACACGACGGTCCGGACCAAGCCGAGCAGCCTGGCCAGGATCGTAAGTCCCGCGATCAGCGCGGCGGCGCGGCCGATGCCCGTGCCAGCAAGACCGCCGACGTCCGGATCCTGACCGTCCTGCGTGACCCGGACGGCCGGGCCGGTCACCGCGCCTCGGCCGAGCGCCGGTCTCGCGCCGCGAGCGTCTCGTCCGCCGGGTCGGGGGGCGCCGGCGCGACGGCGTCGGATGCTGGCACAGCCGGTGCTGGCACGGTGGAGGCAGCAGGTCTGCGGCCGAGCATGTCGAGACGGCGCAGCAGCGCGGTGCGCTCGATGACCTCGGTGAAGCTCACCTTCTCGCTGGCTGCGGTGAGGCCGACCACGACCGCCAGCACGCCGACGCGCGCAGCACGGGGCAGCGTGGTCGCGGCGGCGGCACCGAGCATGGCGCCGAGCGCGTTCGCGCCGGCGTCCCCGAGCATCGAGCGCTCGCCGAGGTCCTCCGGCAGGAGCGCTGCCGCAGCCGCCAGCGGCCCGGCCGCGGCCGTCCGGCCGCGGCGCCCGGAGGCGAGCAGCCCGCCCGCCAGCACTGCAACCTTGATCGCGCGGCCGGGGCGAAGATCGAACAGATTCAGCACGTTGGCGCCGCCAGCCACCAGACCGGCGTTGATCAGCGTGTCGGCCACGGCGAGCGGGGCGGACACATCGCCGTCATCGCCGCGCGCACGGACTGGGGGTGTCGCGATCAGCGCCGCGGCGACGCCAGTCGCGCCAATGCCCGCGATCTTGACAATGCCGGTCGTCAGCTCGCCTGCCCGCAGCGCGCCTAGATGCCCACGGAAGCCCTTGCTGACCCCGTTCCCAGCAAGATCGTCATAGCCGCCGACCACGGCGGCGCCCACGCCCGCGACGGCCAGCGCGGCCCGGTCGCGAGTGCTGCCGCCGGCCGCCAGCACGCCGGCAATGCCGCCGATCGCTACTGCCGGGCCTTCGAGCAGCGTGATCGGCTCGCCACGGTGATTAGTTCGATTCCACATCGGCACGCCACCCGGCGGCCTTGCCTTGAGGGCTGCGTAAGACAGCCGGGCGACGGCCGCGCCGACGAGGGCTGGCCGCGCCAGCCGAGTGCTCACGAGTGCCCTCCTGCGGCTCCGGTGGAACCGGCCGTCGGCGTCCCGCTCGGGGTGGGCGCAGGACTCGGCACGTTGCCCGAGTCGATCCCGTAGGCCGCCGCGCCCTTGCCGTCGAGCGCGTAAGTCAGCGCCTGCACCACCATGATCTGACCGCACTCGGTATCGGCATTGTCCACGGTCGAGACCGAATCGGCACTGCTGTTCTCGGTGCTGGTGACGCTGCCGGTGCCGATTGACTCAACGGCGCCGGCCATCACCGTCCCGCTGCTGGCCTGCTTCAGCTGGGCTGCCACGGCGACCAGCACCGCACTCGTCGCAGTAGGGGGCGGTGGCCCGCCCGGCGTAACAAGCACCGCGAGGCTGGCCGTCGGGGTGATGGCACCGGGCGGCGATATATAGCCGTTCTGCTGCAGGCCGCTGAGGATGTGCGCGCTCGCCTTCGCGGACAGCGCGGCGCCGGACGTGCCGTCCAGCACGCTGGCTGTTAGCACTTGGGCTATTGCCTGCTGGCCGGCGACTTGGCTCTGTGACTGCACGGGCGCGGGAAGCCCCGTCTCGGCCGCCAGGGTCTGCGCGAGCGAAGTCAGGCTGGTCTCGGTGGCGGCATTGGTCGCCAGGAACGACTGCTGGAGGTCGACCTGGCCGGTCACGATGGCGCCGGCCTGATGCAGAACCGTGATCACGCCGTTCGTCACTGCGTTGCTAGCGCCAGGGGCGACGACGACTACCACCTTCTCCTGCGCGAGCAGGCCGCCGACGAGGCGCTGCGACGCCGCCTGGCAAAACGCCTGATCGGCGTTGACCTGATTGGTCAGCGAGCCTTTTTCCTTGAGCAGCGTGCCGTTCTCCGCAACCGCGGCGCGCTGGCGCGCGGTCAGAAACTCTACTGCCTTGCCGCTCAGCGCCGTGGAACCCACGACCAGGCCGACGGCCAGCGCGAGGAACACGGCGATGATGGAGACCAGGTGATACCTGAAATCGATCACTACAGCAGTCCAGTTAGCCAGTACCACAGCTGGCGCAGCGCCAGCCCGAGGTATCCCACGTAGAGCCTGCCGACCGGGGTCCACGCCAGCGCGATGATCGGCACTAGTGCGGCAATAGCCAGGAAGCCGAGCGCTTTGCCCGAGATCCGGCTCTGATAAAGCCGACTAACGCCCTTGGCGTCGACAATCTTGTCGCCCACCCGGATGCGGGTCAGCACGGCGCTAGCCATGCCTGACCGGCCCTTGTCCAGGAACTCTACCAGCCCGTATCGCATGCCAACGGTGACAATCAGGTTGGCGCCGGCCTCGTCCGCCAGCAGGACGGCGACGTCCTCGCTGGTGCCAGGCGCGGGGCAGGTGACCGACTCAAGGCCCAGGTCCTGAACCCTCGGCAGGCCGGGGGCATGGCCGTTCATGTAAGCAACGACGACGAGTTCGGCGCCTGACCTGAGGGCCTTGTCCGATACGGAGTCCATATCGCCGACGATCATGTGGGGCCAGTACCCCGCGTCGATCAGCGCGTTGGCGCCACCGTCGACGCCGATGATCACAGGTTTAAACTCCCTGATATAAGCGCGCAGCGCCTTGAGGTCCTCGTGATACCGGTAGCCCCGCGCCACCACCAGGGCGTGCCGGCCCGCGAGCTTCGTCCGCAGCACGGGCATCCGGATGCCCTCGGCCAGCAGTTCGGAGTCTCGGTTGATGTACTCGAAGGTGTTGCTGACGAACGCCTTGAGCTGCTCAGCTAGCCCTTCCTTCGCTGCGGTCATGTCCCGCGCCACCGATTCGGCCGTCTGCCGGGTGCCCTTGGCGACCACGGTCTCGGCCTGATACAAGGTCTCGCCCTCGAGCCTGACCAGCTGGCCTTCCTTCACCAGGTCGAAGACATCGGGCCCGACGTCGTCCACTAGCGGGATATCAGCGTCCATCAGCACCTGTGGGCCCTGGTTCGGGTACCGGCCGCTAATACTGGGCGCGACGTTGATGACGGCCCTGACCTGGCTGCGGACCAGTGCGTCAGCCGCCACCCGGTCCAGGTCGATGTGGTCGATGATCGCGATGTCGCCGGGCTTCAGCCGCTTGGTCAGGTTCTTCGTGCGCAGGTCAAGGCGAGCCGTCGCCAGCACCCCGGTCAGGTCCTTTGACCTGGTCCGGCGTACGGCAGTGAAGCCTCGGTTCGGCACCTTCATTGGGTAGCCATTTTGCCAGATCAGCGCAGTACTAACGCCGACGGCAGCTGCCGGGACGCTGAGCGGGCGGAACGGGGCGTGAGCGAGGTCAGACGCGGCGCACCGAATCTACCCGTGACGAGCGAGCTCAGCCCGCTCGGCCGCGGCCGCCGCAAGCAGCTCCCCGGCGTGGGCACGGCCAAACTCGGAGTCCTCAAGTCCCGCCAGCATGCGCGACAGCTCGCGGACCCTGGCTTCCTGGTCGAGCCGGCTGATGCCGCTGCGCACAACCGAGCCGTCGCCTGTCTTTTCCACCATCAGGTGCGTATCAGCGAACGCCGCCACTTGCGGCAGGTGCGTGACGACAATCACCTGCGCGAGACGGGCCAGTCTGGCCAGCCGACGGCCGATCTCAACGGCAGCCTTGCCGCCTACGCCGGCATCGACCTCGTCGAAGACGAACGTCGGCACGGGATCCGCGCCAGCGAAGACCACCTCGATGGCCAGCATGACTCGCGACAGCTCGCCGCCAGACGCGCCCTTATGCAACGGCAGAACAGGCGCGCCAGGGTGCGCCGAGAGCCGGATTTCGACGTCGTCGCCGCCTTGCGGGCCGAAAGCCTGGGCGGGCGTCACAGCGACTATGATCTTCGCGTGCGGCATAGCCAGCGCTGTCAGCTCGGCGGTCACCGCTTCCGCGAACCGGGCCGCGGTCGCGGTGCGTGCCTCGGTGAGCTGCCCCGCTAGGTCCGCGACGGCTGCCGCGAGTTCGGCCTCTTCGGCGCCCAGCGAACCGATCCTGTCCTCGTCATTGTCCAGTTCGGAGAGGCGCGCGGACGCCGACTTCGCCCAGGTCAGCACGGCGGCCAGGTCACCGCCTGGCGGTCCGTCTGCCGTGCCTGCGCCGTAGGCGCGTATCAGCCTCGTGAGTTCCGCGCGACGCCCCTGCACTACGGCGAGGCGCACAGGATCGGCCTCGACCGACTGGACATAGGAAGCCAGCTCGGCCGCCACGTCGGCGAGCAGGTAGGCGGCCTCCCCGACCCGGCCCGCCAGGCCTGCGAGGCGGCGGTCGTGTTGCGAAGCCGATTCCAGCGCCGACCTCGCCGCGGCCAGGAGGCTGGTGACATCCACCGCGTCATAGCTGCCGCTTGCGGGATCGCCAGCGAGCGCCTCATGCGCCGTCGTCGCGGCGGCGTGCAGCGCGTCGGCGTTCGCCAGCCGCTCTTCTTCAGCTACGAGCTCGATGTCCTCGCCCTCGGCCGGTTGGGCGCGCTCGATCTCGGTGACGCCGTGGCGCAGGTCGTCGGCCTCGCGGGCGCGCTCGCGCGTCATCGTCGTGAGCTCGTCGAGCTCGGCCCGGACCTGTGCGTGCCGGTTGTAGACACGCTGATAGGCGGACAGGAGCTCCGCGAACTCCGGCCCGGCGAACTGATCGAGCGCCTGCCGCTGCCGGCCGGGTCGCAGCAGCTGCTGCTGGTCGGCCTGGCCATGCACCGCCACCAGGTCATCGGCGAGGTACGTGAGCAGCGACACCGGCACCGAACGGCCACCCGCGGTCGCACGCGACCGGCCTTCCGCGCTGACCGACCGCACCAGGATCAAGGTGCTGCCGTCGTCGTCGAGGTCGCCCCCCGAGTCGTTGACCTGGCGGGCGACCGGACTGCCCGGCTCGATCCGAAGCCGGCCTTCGACAACAGCGCGGTCGGTGCCCGGCCGGACCCGCGCCGGGTCGGCCCGGCCGCCGAAGAGCAGGCCGAGTCCGGACACCACCATGGTCTTGCCGGCGCCAGTCTCCCCGGTCACGACGTTGAATCCCGCCGACAGCTCAAGCACTGCCTCGTCGATCACCCCGAGACCGGTGATCCGCACTTCCTCAAGCATGGCCGCCTGGCTCCTCGTCTGCCGTGTGTGCCATAGCCTCGGCCGCCGCCGCGTCGCCGGCGGTGGCAGCCGCACTGGCGGCAGGCCGGCCAGCCTGGCCACGCCAGCCCGAAACCGGCAAGCCGAACTTGGTGACCAGCCGGTCGGTGAAAGTCGCGCCGATGCGCGCCTCCGCGCCCGGCACAGCAGGCAGCCGGGCTAGCAGGACCGGCCGGGCGCCGCGCCGCACCTCGACGCGCGATCCGGGCGGAAGCTCGACCATACGACGTCCATCGCACCACAGAACGGCACCTGCCGTCTCAGATTGGCTCCCGTCCGCGCCCATGACCTCGGCGCCGATGACCTCAGCGGCGAGCACCGAGTTCGGCGACACCACCATCGGCCCGGCGAATAGCGCGTGTGCCGAGATCGGCACCATCAGCAGGGCCTCGACATCTGGCCAGACGACTGGGCCGCCCGCGGAGAATCCGTACGCCGTGGAGCCAGTCGGCGTCGCGAACACCACGCCATCGCAGCCAAAACGCGATAGCGGCCTGCCGTCGACTTCGATGACCAGATCCAGCATGCGCTCTCTGGCCGCCTTTTCGACGGTGGCCTCGTTCAGTGCCCACGTCCCGGTGACCTGAGAACCATTGATCCGGATGTCGACGTCGACGGTCATCCGCTGCTCAACGGTGTACTCGCGGGCCAATACGCTGGCGACAGCGGCGGACAAGTCTTCCGGCTCGGCCTCCGCGAGGAAGCCGACGTGCCCGAGGTTGATGCCAAACAGCGGGGCTCCAGCGGGCCTGGCGAGGTCCGCCGCGCGGAGCAGGGTGCCGTCGCCGCCAACTGCGAGGACCATCTCGGCTCCGGCCGCCGCCGCGGGGGACGCCGACACGGCGGTTGCCGCCGCGCAGCCAAGGTCAGCCGCCTCCGGCTCGAGGACTCGCACAGCAACGCCGGCCGCGATTAGCTTGCCGAGCAGGACGCGCGCGACGCGGATTGCGGCTGGCTTGCCGGTGTGTACGACCAGCAGCATCACCCGGTCGGTATCGTGACCGCTCACTGCGGCCCCGCCTCGATGGCCTTGCGCAACATCGCGGCATCCAGGGGGTCAGCGCCGCGTCGCAGCCACAGAAAGTACTCCACGTTGCCCGACGGACCTGGCAACGGGCTCGCCGAGATGCCGGCGACGCCGAGCCCGAGACACGCAGCAGCCTCGGCGACGGACGTGATGGCGGCCGCGCGCAGCGCGGGATCGCGGACGACGCCGCCGCCCACCTGCCCTTTGCCGATCTCGAACTGGGGCTTCACCATCAGCACGAAGTCAGCATCCCGGGTCGCGCACCGGGCTAGGGCCGGCAGCACCAGTGTCAGCGAGATAAACGACAAGTCGGCCACTACTAGGTCAGGCGCCGGAGCCACCTGGTCCGGCGTCAGGCCGCGGATGTTCACCCGGTCCAGCACCGTGACACGCTCATCGGTCTGCAGTGACCAGGCCAGCTGGCCATAGCCGACGTCGACCGCGACCACGTGGGCAGCGCCCGCCCGCAGCAGGACGTCGGTGAAGCCGCCCGTGGATGCGCCGGCATCCAGGCAGCGCCTGCCTGCCACTGCCAGCCCGTCGAATGCGACTAGCGCCCCGGCCAGCTTGTGCCCGCCGCGCGACACGTACTCGGGCTCGTCGCTGAGCTGCTGGACAGTGATCGCGGCGCCGAGCGCGACCTGAGACGCCGCCTTGAGCGCCGTCTGGCCGCCTACCGCCACCCGCCCGGCCGCGATCAGGTCGCCCGCCTGGTCGCGTGATCGGGCCAAGCCCCGCCGGACGAGTTCTGCATCAAGCCGTAGCCTCCTGCTCATGACGATCCGCGTCCGGCCGGTCAGCCATCGGCCGGAGCCGCCGGCCCGGAGTCCAGCTCACCCAATACGTCACTGAGTTGAGCGTGTACCCGCTCGAAGAGCTCAGGGTGCTCGCTGACAGGCAGGCCGGGCAATCGATCAAGCAGCTTGAGCGCGGCGTCGACCCGCGGCTCGCCGGTCGCCGGCACCGGCCGCAGCTCGGGTTCCGGCTGCGGCTCACCCGGATGCACTGCCGCGGGCGCGTCGGATTCCTCGGTCCCATCCGGACCGTCCAGCCCGGTCTGGTGCTCCATTCTGTTCACCACTCTCCAACGGGCTAGCCTTGCCGCGCGATGCCTGCACCCGCTCCCTGAACGCTACCGCCAGCAACGGGCAGCCCGGCGGACATGACTCGGACAGAGCGCCCCCGCTAGGCAGGGGTGACGGGCCAGGCAGAGAATGACCATGAGAGCGAGGGGATGGATGGCGACAGCCGAGGAATGCCGCAAGGCCCTGGAGAGCCTCATCAGCCGCATTGCGGAGATGGACGCAAAGGACCGGGCCGCGCACCTGGCGGACCGGACCCTGAGCTGCCGTGTCCCCGACCTAGGCGTGACGTTCATCACCAGGCTCGGGCCTGACGGCGCGGAGCCCATCAGCGAGGCCAGCGCCAGCACTCCGCAGGCCCAGGTGAGATTTATCGCTGACAGCGACGTCGTCGTCGCCATCGCCGGCGACCCCGGCAGCTTCATGCGGGCTTGGCTGTCAGGCAAGCTCAAGGTGCAAGGCAGCGTGTTCGACTTGCTCCACCTGCGCAAGCTGATGTAGCAGGCCTTGGCTCGCTGGCGATGCTCAAGCTCGCCGCGCTGAGCCCGTCATTAGGCGTCAGGGTGGATGTGCCGCCCTTCATAGGGCGGCACATCCACCCTGACGCCCTATGCGCATGGCTCGTCCGCCCCAGGAGACGGGATTTTGCCGAGTTTTCCGCGAGGGACAGCGCATCCGAGCCCGTCCAGTGTCCGAATTACCCGTTTGGCGACCCCGAGCGCGGCGTGAAGGGCCACCCGGTCCCTGGCATTGTGGTGGCATGCTGGCGTCATGCCAGAAGGCGACGTGGTCTGGCGAACGGCCCGCAGCCTAGACGATGCCCTTACTGGTCGCGTGCTCTCGCGCAGCGACTTCCGGGTGCCGAGATACGCCACTACCGATCTGACCGGGCGCAAGGTCACCGACACGGTCTCGCGCGGCAAGCACCTGCTGACCAGAGTCGAAGGCGACATCACCGTCCACACGCACCTGAAGATGGAAGGTAACTGGCGAGTGAGCCCGGCGGCCGGCTACGCGCTGCGTGATCACCGCATCCGGCTGATCCTGGCCAACGAGCAGTGGGAGGCAGTCGGATACCAGCTCGGCACCGTGGAGGTCATCCGCACTAGCCGCGAGGAGCAGGCGGTCGGCCACCTCGGTCCGGACCTGCTCGGGCTGGCCTTCGATGTCGATGAAGCGGTGCGCAGGCTGAGCAGTGATCCCGGCCGAACCATCGGCGAGGCACTGCTGGACCAGCGCAACGTCGCGGGCATCGGCACGATCTACCGGGCTGAGACGCTCTTCCTCAGGGGTGTCAATCCGTGGCGGAAGGTCGGCGACGTCAGTGACCTGCCTGCGCTGGTCGAGACGGCCAGGCGCCTGCTCGACGCCAACAAGGCCCGGCCAGCAACGGTGACAACCGGACTCAATGCGCGTGGGGCTGACATGTGGGTCTACGGCCGGGCGGGCCGACCGTGCCGCCGGTGTGGCTCGCTCATCAGGAAGGCAAACCTGGGGCCCGCCATCGAAGAACGGCTCGCCGTCTGGTGCCCGCGCTGCCAGCCGCTCTGAGCGGCTGGACTGCGATCAGCCCCCTTGCAAGCCGACATAGCCAGCCGGCCGCACTCCGACAGCAGTCGATTGCACGCCGACATAACGACGCTGGGGAGCCGGCCTGGGCCACCCAGCCGACTCCCCAACGTTTCCCCGACAGTGGCCGTTTGCCCCACGCGTGGCCACTGCGCTTAATTGGCTATGCGTCCCGCTTGCGGAACAGAACTACTCCCGCGATCAGCGCGATCGCCGCATAGCCGCAGAAGACGGCGAACCCGGTCCACGGCGCGAACATCGGAGTCCCGCCCGGCGGCTGCGCCACCGCCTGCCAGATCTGCGTCCCCGCGATGGCAGGGATCCACTTGTCGACGTGCACCTGCCAGGACTGCGGCAGGAAGTTGACCAGGATCGACACCACGAACAGCAGGGCGACGACGGCGCTGATGGCACCGGCCGAGTGCCGCAGGAGCAGTCCGATGCCGAAGCCCAGCAGTCCGCTCGCCGTGAGGAACAGGGCGCCGCCGATGACCGCGCGCAGCACGCCCGGATGGCTCAGCGTCGTGCCTAGGTGATGCGACGACATCAGCGCCTGGCCGAGGAAGAACGATGCGAAGCACGTGATAAGCCCGGTCACGAAAGCGACGACCGTGAATACAACTGCCTTCGCGGCGATGACGGTGCCCCGGTGCGGCATCGTGGACAGCGTGGTGCGGATCATCCCGGTGGAATACTCGGCGGAGATCACCAGGACGCCGAGCACGCCCATGATGAGCTGGCTGATGTAGAGGCCGCCGAGGCTCCGTTGTGTTGCGTCGAAACCTGGTCCAGGGTGCCCGTGGGCGGCGGTGCCCCAGCTCGCCAGGGCCCCGAAGCCCACGGTGACGACCACGAGCGCCAGGAGCGTCCAGTAGGTCGAGCGCACCGAGCGGATCTTGGTGAACTCTGACCGCAGCGCGCCCGCAAAGTTCGCTCGTCCAGCCGAGGCAGGCAGGATGCGCGGGGTTGCCGCGGCGTGCGCCGGTGTTGACATCGTTGCCATCTCAGGCCACCTCTCCGGCCATAACGGGCTCGCTAGGCACGCCAGCGTGGAACTCAACGCTCGACGCGGTCAGCTCCATGAACGCCTCCTCGAGTGACGCGTGCAGGGGAGACAGCTCGTGTAGCCGTACCGAGTTCTCGTAGGCCAGATCTCCTATCTCACCCACGTCGAGGCCGGAGACAACCATCCCGCCGCCCCCGTTCTCGCGAACCGTGCCGCCAGCGGTCGCGACCAGCTTCGCCAGCTGATCCAGCTGCGGTGTGCGTACCCGCACTGTCGACTGCGAGTTAGCCGCGATGAACTCATCGACTGTGCAGTCGGCGATCAGCCTGCCGCGGCCGATCACTAGAAGGTGATCGGCCGTGTTCTCCATTTCCGACATCAGGTGACTGGAGACGAACACCGTCCGGCCCTCGGCCGCCAGTGCCTTCATGAGGTTGCGGATCCACAGGATCCCCTCGGGGTCGAGCCCGTTCACTGGCTCATCGAACATCAGGACTTTCGGGTCGCCGAGCAGGGCCGCGGCGATGCCGAGCCGCTGCCCCATGCCCAGCGAGAATCCCTTGGCTCGCTTCTTGGCCACCTCGTTCAGGCCGACGAGACCCAGCACCTCGTCGACTCGCTTCGTCGGCAGGTTGTTGGACTGAGCAAGGCACAGCAGGTGGTTGTAAGCGCTCCGGCCCCCGTGCAGAGCCTTAGCATCCAGCAGCGCGCCGACCTCGTGCATCGGGTGCGTCAGCCGCGGGAACGGCTTCCCGGCGACCGTGACCTGGCCAGCCGTCGGCTGGTCCAGGCCCAGGATCATGCGCATGGTCGTGGTCTTGCCAGCCCCGTTGGGGCCGAGGAATCCGGTGATCTTGCCAGGCGCGACGCTGAACGACAGGTTGTCGACGGCCAGCGTGTCCCCGTATCGCTTGGTGAGGCCTCGTGCCTCGATCATGTCTGGTGTCCCCTTCCGGACGGCAGGTCCGGCAGCGACATCAGTCCCGCCGGACAGCAGGGTCCGGGAGGCGATCTCCCGGACCAACCTGACCAGTGTCGGCCACAAACGCGATAGCTCGCGTCGGCCGTGGGTCTGATGCTAATCAGCCTGAGGGGTGATCTTGGCGGTCGTCAGGGACACTCCAGGGTCAACTCAGGGTCTTCTCCAGGGCGCCCAGCGAGGAAATCAGGGTGCGGTCAGTGATCATCCGGCTTGCCGCGCACGAGACGGCTTGCCGCGCACCAGCAGCCGACTTGGCGAGCTCACCCAGGCTTGATTGCCGTGATCACCGCGGCCGCGGCCTTGCGCTGCTCCTCTGGACCACCAGGTGGCGGGCCGGCCGTCCAGGCGGCCGCGCACAGCGCGCGCAGTCCGTCGATCCAGTCCCCGGACCCGGACGCGGTGAGCCACGCCCCGCCGGCCGGACTCGCAGACACGTCCGAGCTCGCCGACACGCCTGAACTGGAAGAGCCGCCGGGACCGGCAGAAACGGCTGAGGCCGTCCAGCCGCCACAGCTGAAAGCACCGTCCTGCACCGCAACCTCAGGATGAGCCGTATTCAGGCCGCTCAGGTCCGCCGCGATGTAGGCAGGACGCCGCTGCGCGGGCGCAAGCAGCAGATCCTCCGGGGTCGACACCCCCGTCAGCACGAGCAGGCTGTCAGCGCCGCCGCGGACCGCGCCTTCGATGTCGGTATCGAGCCGGTCACCCACCACGAGCGGGCGCACCGCGCCGACGCGCTCCACTGACTCGGCGTGCAGCGGCAGCTCGGGCTTGCCCGCCACAACCGGCTTACGACCGGTCGCGAAGATCAGGACCTGAGCCAGTGAGCCATTGCCAGGCTGCGGTCCCCGCGTCGTCGGCAGCGTCGCATCCGCGTTGGAGGCGACGTACAACGCGCCGGCCTCGATCGCCAGTGCGGCCTCGGCGAGCAGCCCGTAGCTGATGTCATGCGAATACCCCTGCACGACCGCTGCCGGCCGCTCAGCCGCGGAGGTAACCGGACGCAAGCCGCGGTCGCGGATCGCGAGGCGCAATCCAGTGCCGCCCACGACGAGCACGGCCGAGCCCGCAGGCAGCCGGTCGGCGAGCAGGTGGGCGGCGGCCTGGGCGGAGGTCACGATGTCGGTCGCGGTCGCCTGCACGCCCATCTCGCGCAGCTGCGCGGCGATGGCGTGCGGAGTGCGCGAGGCGTTGTTGGTGACGTAGGCGCGTTTCATGCCGCGGCGGGCCGCGTCCGCTAGTGCATCGGCGGCACCGGGGATCGGCGAGCCGCCGAGGTACACCACGCCGTCCAGGTCGAGCAAGGCGGCGTCATAGCGCTGGCTCAGTGGATCAGGGCATCCGGATGGCCTGGTCCGATCCGCGTGCTGGCCGCGGCCGGGCAGGCCGACGCGTGCGGGAACGGCCCCGTTCCCGGTCAATCTTGAGAGCCTTTTCTCAGCTCGTTTCGAGCCTGCAGCGTGGCACGGACGCTGCGCAATGCGTCGGTGTAGTGACGGAGATTGGGCCGCATGGCCGCGGCCAGCGCCAGGTGCTCGGCGGCAGCGCCGGGGTCGCCAGTGCGCGCGAGAGCCAGGCCGAGGCCGAACTGCGCATAATCATCGGTGGGACTTGCGTCGACGATGCGACGGAAGTTCCCGGCGGCGGCCGCGTACTGGCCGGCGTCGAACTGGGCGCGGGCGAGTGCCTCGAGCACGCTCCTGGACCGCGGCTCGGCGGCGGCGGCGCGCTCGAGCAGCTGAGCGGCGGCAGCGGGACTGCCCCGGCCGAGCAGGTCGAGGCCGCGCGTGTATAGCTGGTGGGGGTCCGCACCATTAGCTGACACCGAATTACTGGTAACCGAATCTGGGGCATCTTGTGACAAAGGCCGATCCTCTGGGCGGGAATCATGACCGCCCGCCGGTCCTTCAGACATATGTGCCAACCCTCTCCTCCAGTGCGGCTCCGGACTCGGCAAGCACGACTGGCCTCGTGCTCGCGCCGTTCCGCGGTGTCCGCTATGCCGAAAACCGGGTGACCGGGCTCGCAGAGGTCACATCACCACCGTACGACGTGATCGCGGCCGATAACGAGAGCCAGCTGATGGCCGCCGACCCGCACAACGTCGTCAGGCTGATCCTCCCCCGGCACCAGGCAGGCCAGCCCGGCAGCCCCTACGAGGACGCGGCCAAGGAGCTGACGACCTGGCTCGCCGACGGCATCCTGACGCCCGACCCCGACCCCGCGCTCTACGTTTACGAGCAATCGGCGCCTGCCCTGGGTGTTCTCCAGCGCGGCTTGATAGGTGCCCTGCGGCTGGCGCCCTATTCGGCGCGGATCGTGCAGCCCCACGAGGACGTCGCTCCAGGGCCGGTCCTAGGCCGGCGACAGCTGATGGAGGCGACACAGGCAAACCTCGAGCCCATCTTTCTGCTTTATCAGGGCGGGAACGGGGCCGCCACCCTGCTCGTCGACCAGATCGCTGGCGGCCGCCAGCCACTCGCCGAGGCCAGCACGCCGGACACATTGCGACACCGCCTCTGGGCCATCACCGATCCGGCCGAGCTGTCCGCGATCAGCGCTGACCTGGCGCCGCGCGCCGCGCTGATCGCCGACGGCCACCACCGGTACGCCGCCTACTTGCAGCTCCAGGACCGGCTGCGGCAGGCAGGCGCGGGCGAGGGACCGTGGGACTGCGGGCTCGCGCTGCTCGTGGACTCGACCGCCTACCCGCCCCAGCTAGGCGCCATCCACCGGGTGATCACCGGCCTCGTACCCGAGGCAGCGGCCCGGCTGGCGTCCACTGCGTTCACGGTGCGGGAGCTGCCCGGCGGGACCGCCGACGCGCCCGCGGCGCTCGGTGCACTGGCGGATGCCTGCCGCCACGATCCCGTCGCCTTCCTACTGGCGGGCAACGGACGCGTCTTCCTGCTGACCGATCCCGATCCGCGGCAGCTCGGGGCCGCCGTGCCTGACTACCCGGCTGAACTCTGGCAACGCGTGCCTGCTGCGGTGCTGGAGGGACTGCTGTTCGCCCGGATCTGGGCGATCGAGGACGACGCGCGCAGCGTGCGGGCCATCCACGACGCCGCCGAGGCCATCCGCGCCGCCGATGCAGAGCCGCCCGGGACCGCTGTCATCTGCGGCGCGATGTCGGCGACGCAGGTCTATGAGGTCGCCTCGCTAGGCAGGCGAGTGCCGCGCAAGTCGACCTCGTTCGGGCCGAAGCCGCGCACCGGTCTGGTCATGCGGCTGTTCGCTGAGAGCTGAATCCGAGCCGGGCGGCGGCGCCTGAGCGAGCCGAAGACCGGTGCTGCGTCCCGCTACGCGGTCGCTTTACCGAACCCGACCGTTACGCGGGCTGGCTAATCACGATCCCGGCGAGTTTCACACATACCATGACAGCGGGGTTAAGGCAGCCCTATGTTTTCCACACGCAAGGCCGGGGCGGCCGCAACCGCTTACCGTGACACTCGGGCGCATGGGCGCGCAACCCGGTCTGGCTGACGATGGCCAGCGGCCCGGCACCTGCGATGGTGCCGGATCGGGTCGGCCGACGAAACCGCCCGCGAACTAGGTGAGGGAATGGTCGCCCAGGCGAACGAGCCTGACTCTGCCCGGCAGACCGCTCAGCGAACTGCTGAGGGCACGGTTGCCCAGGCTGACGATGGTGGCCCGGACGCTGCTGGGAGGCACGGGTCGCCCGCGCGGGCATCGGGGTCCGCCGGCCCCAGCACGGCCACGGTCCTCTACTGGATGTCGTGCGCCGGCGTGCTGCTCTGGGCGCTGATCGTTAACTTCCTCCGCCTCGGACCTTCGCTGATCATGCCGGACGAGGGCACGTACGCGGAGGCCGCCTGGCGCTATGTCCAGGGCACCGTGTCCCCGGCCATTCGGCTCAGCGCTGGCAATACCAACGGGCCGCTCCGGATCGGCGTGAGCAGCGCGCAGATTAACGCCGACAACTTTGAGCACCCGCCGCTGGGGAAATGGCTGTTCGGGCTCAGCCAGCTCGTGGCCGGGCACCAGAGCGTCACTGCCGACCGGACCGTTGCCGCCATTGCGACGTTGCTGACCGGCGTCATCATCGTGGTCTGGGTCGGCCGCGTAGCCGGCCGCTGGACCGGGCTGCTGGCGGGCGCGTTCGTCGTGCTGCTGCCGGAGGCGGTCCAGGGCAGCGCTGGCCTGCGGCTCGGCCGGTTTGGCCTCCTCGATCCGATCGCCGAGCTGTTCGTCGTCGTCTATCTGCTGCTGATGTGGGAGTGGTTCAGATCCGGCCGGCGCCGCGCGTGGTTGTTCGCCGCTGTCACCGGTCTCGCCATCGGGGCCGCGACGGCCTCCAAGGAGAACGGCTTCCTGGCCGCCGTCGTGCCGATCCTCATCTGGCTGGCGGTCGCCTGGCGGGAGCCGCGGCTGCTTGGCCGCCGCCTCGCGCAGACGGTCGTGGCCGTGGTGGCCGGCCTCGTGGTTTTCGCAGGGACGTATCTCCCGTTCAGCACCCCGTGGCTGCGGATCCGCTACCTGATCGACTTCCAGCTGATCCACTCCAACGACGGGCACCTAATCGGCCTGGCCGGCCAGGTCACATGGCATCCGCCGTGGTGGGCCAACCTCTGGTTCGCCGGCCATGGCATGGGGGCGGCCGTGACGATCGTCGTGCTCGCATTCGCTGCAGTGGCCTGCGCGCTGCGTCGTGACCGGCTCGTCGGGTTCTGCCTCGCGGCGCTCGTCGGTCCCGTCATCTTCCACTGCTTCATCGCCGGCGTGGCGCTGTCGTTCTACTGGACGCTCTGGATGCCGCCGCTGCTTGTGCTGAGCGCGCTCGGAGTGACGGAGAGCGTGCGCCGCCTCCAGGCGACCTCCCTGCCGCGGGCCGTCCAGGTCGCCCCCGTGGCCGTGCTGCTCATCCCAGCTGTCGCCTGCTTGTCGTTGACCGCGCGAACCGCTGACGTGAAGCCCCTAGGACCCGAGGTGCTTCGTCCGGTTCTGGCCCACCACGGACTAAACGGGCCGGTGCTCAGCAGCGGCATCTATCAATACGAGTACGCGTACTACGACTTGGGCATGGGGGTATACCTCACGCCGCCGCCGTCGCTCGCGTCGATTCACGCGGTGGTCATCGGTGCTCCGCAATGCCGGCTGGAGCCCGACAACCGGACGACGCGCGCCATCACGGCCGTGAATCTCGCGGCTGGGCATCTGAAGAAGATCCACGTCGACAGCGCGATGACCGTCTACCAGGTCACGCGTCCGCTCATATCGCCAACCCCGGCGCAGATCGCTGCGCAGCCGCCAACGAACCTGGCAGCTGGCTGCTAAGCCCGGCTCGCGAGGTAGTCGCGAATGATGGCGTGCGCTCGGTCGCGGCCGAACACAGGCCCGTGGCCTGCGTAGACCGTCCGCATCGGGAGATCGGTCAGGCGGCGCACGCTGACGGCGAAGTCGGCCGGGCTTGATCTCGGCAGCTCGTCGAGCAGCGGCTCGCCGTCCACGAGGACGTCGCCAGATACCAGCGAGCCGGACCGGGCCTCCCACAGGCAGATGCTGCCAGGCGAGTGGCCCGGCGCGTGCAGGACCTCGAAGGAGCGGTCGCCGATATCGAGCACGTCGCCGTCCGCCAGCCAGCGGGTAATCGGCACGGCTGGCGTCCGGAAGCCGGTCACGTCGAACCCTTCGCAGGGCAGCGCGCTGATCAGCATGTCCGGTACGGCCTCGCCCGCCGCCACGAACTCGTCCACCAGAGCGCTGGGGTACGTGTCGGCGGTCAGTGTCACGAAGTCCGACGCCTGCTCGATCACCTCGCCGTCGTCGCGGTGCGCGGCCCGGTCCGCGAAGTCGCCCAGGCCGCCGAAGTGATCGAAGTGCGAGTGGGTTGCGATCGCGAGGACAGGCCGGTCGAGGTGGTCGCCGAGTTCGGCGCGAAGCTGGCCGATCCCGAGTCCGCCGTCCACGAGCAGGATTCCGGCAGTCCCCCGGATCAGCCACGAGTTGGAACGGACGTAGGAGTGCACATACGGCTCGGTGATGCGAAGGACGCCGTCACCTACCTCGCTGACCTCGAACCACGGCGACGCCACCGTGAGGCCGTGCTGTTTTTCAGGCGGCATTGGGTGACCACCTCCGATCGTGTTCGTGATGCCTAAGGCACCTCGATCGACCTGCCGTGGTCGTAGGCGCGGTATCCCATGCTCTCGTACAAGCCGATCGCAACAGCGTTGTGACCGAACACGTTGAGGCCGAGGTGCGTGTCGCCGGCCGCCAGGGTCGCCTGCTCACCGACGATCATGGCAGCGCGGCCGTAACCCTTGCCGCGGTGACCAGCGTGCGTTTCCACTCCGTAGACCCAGCTCACACCGGGGCCGTACTGGTGCCCGATCCAGTTCGTGGCGACCACCTCGCCGTCCGTGCACAGGCAGACGAAGCTGTGATTCTCCGTGCGAAGTCCGGATGGCAGGATCTGATTGAACTGCATCTCCGCGGCAATCGCTGCCTCGGCGGCGCGCAGGGTGCCGGAGTCCGCGATGTCCGCCGCATATCCCATCACAGACTCGGCGCGCCAGTCGGCGAACTCGGCCTCCGTCATGGGGCGGCCTTCGAGCCCGGCAGCCAGCGTGAATGGACCGATGATCTTCTTGATCATCTGATGCGCGCGTACGGGATAGCGGCGAAAGAGGGCCGCGTGGACAGGGTCGCCCGGATCGGTCAGCACCCAGATCGCGCGAGCCTGATGTTCCGCCGCCCACTTCTCGGCGTGGCGCACCGCGGCAGTGGCATGGCCCTTGCGCCGATGGTCCGGCGCGATCCAGATGTCGCTGATGATCACACCGGGCATGCCATCTTGCTGGGTCAGCGCGACCGCAAACATGCCGACGTGATCGCCGTCGGAGTCAACCGCGAAGACCGCTGAGGTCTCTGCCGCGCGCGGCAGGGACAGCTGCCGGTCCACTTGCTGGGTGGCCCAGTCCGGAGTCACGTCGGGCTTGTCGTACCAGGCACGAAGCCGCATCCGCCAGTTGTCCTGCCATGCCGCCGTTTCTGCGTCGGTCGCCGCCCTGGTGCTGATCACCTTGCCGACCCTAGGGCAGCACGTGCAGCCGGTCTAGCGGCAGCGCCCGGGTGCTGGCAGTACGGTCGGCGACTGCGCGCGCCGGAGCGAGGCTGACATTATGTGCGGATGGAGGATGGTGCGCGCATCAACGATGGAGTGCGCCTGGATCATGCAGTGCGCGTGGACGATTCAGTGGGCATGGACAATTCAGTGCTCGTGGACGACGCAGGCCCAAGTCCCGCCGGCGCCGACGTCATCACGGATCTGGGTCACGGGGTTTTCCAGATCGACACGCGCATGGCCGGGTACGACGGCATAACGGCTGGATACCTGATCCGCGGCGACCGGCCGTGCCTCGTTGAGACAGGCACCGCTCCGTCGGCGCCGATCGTCAGGGACGCGCTCGCCGCGCTCGGCGTCGGCCCACGCGACCTGGCGACGGTCGTAGTTACGCACATCCACCTGGACCACGCCGGTGGCACCGGGGACATCGCCGCGATGTTCCCCTCGGCCGAGGTCGTCGTGCACGAGCTCGGGGCGAGGCACCTGGCTGACCCTTCTCGGCTGATGGCCAGCGCGCGGATGGTGTATGGCGACGAGCTGGACGACCTGTTCGGCATCCTGGCGCCTACGCCTGCCGACCGAATCCGTGCGGTCCAGCGCACCGGGGTCGTCGACCTCGGCAGCGGCCGGCGGCTGGAAAGCCACTACTCCCCCGGCCACGCCAAGCATCATGTGGGCCTGATCGACTCAGTCAGCGGTGATCTGTACGTCGGCGACGCCGCAGGCATCTACATCCAGGAGACAGGCGACATGCGGCCGGCCACGCCGCCACCGGACTTCGATTTGGATGTCGCGCTCGCCTCGCTACGGACTTTTGCTGCGCTCCAGCCGGCACGGCTGCTCTTTAGCCACTTCGGCCCGGTCACAGCTGTCGAGGATGCGCTCGCCCGGTCAGCTGAGGAGATCCGTCTGTGGGTCGACGAGACGCGGCACGCGCGTGCGGCGGGGATGGACCTGGACCACGCGGCCGCGATGGTGGCGCAACGGACTCGTGCGCGTTACCGCGTACTAGCCGACGACGCCGATCCTGAGATCGCCGCCAAGTATGACCGGATCTCCGGCGTGCAAGCGAACGTGGCGGGCATCATGCGCTGGCTCGACGGAACCGACACCGCCTGACCCAACGGTGCGATTGTGCTGATCGGACCTTAGCCACCATCGATCAGAGGGCAAGTCTTGCGCCGGTCATCACGGCTTGTTCAAGCTCCGCTTCGCACCGGCGAACTGTCATGCCGTCTCGTCTTGCGCATCGATGCCGTGCTGGCGCAGCAGCGCACGCAGGCGGTCGATTTCGCTGCTTAGCTCGTTGCACTTTTCGGCCAGGGATGCCAGGTCGGGGTGCGCGCCCGACCACTCTTCCTGGCGAGCAGCCTTCTCGGCCAGCAGTTGCTTCCCCCGGTCGCGCAGCGTGGCCGCCTGCTCGTAGTTTTGGGCGTCGGCCGCAGCCTCTCGCTCGCTGTTGGCCTGGTCGATCTGCCGGTCAAGCTCGCCGGTGTCGGGCCCGGTGCTCACGCGCTGCTCGATGACCCGCAGGCGTGACTCGATCGCGCTGACCCGAGCTTGCAGCGCACCCAGCAGCCGGCGCTCCCTCCCGCCCGCCGGGCGGGGCCACAGTTCCGGGTGCGTAGTCTCGGGTTCTTCGCTGTGCCGACCGTGCAGCAGCTGGATGACCTGCTGGCGGACCCGGTTGAGGTCAGCGCCAAGCCGGACCAGCACCTGGGCAGCGACGCCTTCGCCTTCCCTGATCAGCCCGAGCAGGATGTGCTCGGTGCCGATGTAGTTGTGGCCAAGCTGGAGCGCCTCACGCAGCGAAAGCTCAAGGACCTTCTTGGCGCGGGGCGTGAACGGGATGTGACCCGACGGCGCCTGCTGGCCCTGGCCGATGATCTCCTCGACCTGCTGGCGGACCGCCTCCAGGCTGATGCCCAGCGACTCAAGTGCCTTGGCGGCAACACCCTCGCCCTCGTGAATGAGGCCGAGCAGGATGTGCTCGGTACCGATGTAGTTGTGGTTGAGCATCCTGGCCTCTTCCTGAGCCAGGACAACAACCCGCCGCGCCCGGTCGGTAAACCTCTCGAACATATCGTCGCTCCACACCGCCCGCGAGCACTGGCCGCCGTGCACAGACTGGGCGGTGCAGCCCAGCCGCTGCCGGAAACCAGCAGATGACGAACAAAGGATAAGTGTCAGCGCAGGGGCGGTGAACCCGCCGACGACACCGGATCCGCTGCGCTCACGCGGCGTCGAGGGCTGCGCGCGACGCGAGTCGCCTGAAGGCCGCTAGGCGCTCCAGGAGGCGCGCCGGTGCAGCAACCAGATCGTCGCGCCGAGCGCGGCGCCGGTAAGGGCAACGAAGATGCCGGCCTCGATGAACTGGAAGGTCCAGAACCGGTCGGCGGGCTGGTAGGTGATGAGGTTGCCGTTGATGTTCAGCACCAGGTCGCCGATGCGGCCTGTCCCCTGCGGCACGAAGCCGATGCCGTAGCCGCATCCGACGTGCATGCAGTTCGCCGTGGCGGTCAGCGGTGCCAGGAAGTGGGGGCGGAACAGGAATTCCACTACGAGCCGGATGGCCAGCCACGGGACGAACGCGGCCACCATGGCCGGGATGCTGCGCCGCAGCAGCAGCCCGGCCAGTACGGCGAACCCGAACGCGCACAGGATGTAGGCGGTCAGGACCAGGCCCTCGAAATCGTAGATGTTGTGCTCGAGATGGCCGGTGAGCTGGTCCATCGGCGCGCGGTACCAGGTGATCACCGCGGTCATCGCCGCGCCCAGTAGTATGAGGCCGCCGGTGACCAGGGCCAGCTTGACGGCTAGCCACCGGGCCCGCGGAACCGTCTGGCTCCAGGCCAGCCGCCAGGTGCCGTATTCGAGTTCCCTGGCGATCAGCGGCGCGCCGACGAGGACCCCGATGAGCCCAGGGACGATCAGGGCCACGGACCAGAACGCGATGTTGACCTCGGAGCTGAACTCGTTCATGAAGGCGGTGACCCCTGTCGGGCAGCCGGTCCCCTGGCTGCGGGCCAGGCACGCGGCCAGGTGATCGTTGCTGAACGCCGTGCGCATCGAGGTGCTCTCGATGACCGCGAAGACCGCGAGGGCGGCGAGCAGGGCCAGGCAGGCTGTGGCCTGGCTGCGGTGCTGCCTCCAGCTGACCCAGATCATCGTGCGACCGCCTTCGTACTCGGCCCGGGTCGCGAGGCGGCCAGGGCTGGATCGTCTGTGGCTGCTGCCGTGGACGGGCGCTGCAGGTAGGCCATCACGAGCTGTTCGAAGCTCACCGGGCTGTCCTGCCAGCCGGCTTGGCCCTGCACCGCCAGCCGGACTGGGTCGGTGCGGACCAGCACGGCGGAGTGCCGGTCGCTGTCCGTGCGGTGAATGAGTGTCCCCGGCATCTCGGCGTCCGGGGTCGCGCGGGGGACGGTGAGCAGCCGGTGCGCGGCTATCAGGTCGTCGGCCGGCCCGGCGAGCTGCACGTGCCCGCTGGTGAGGACGATCAGCCAGTCGCAGAACCGCTCCAGCTCCGAGACCACGTGGGAGGACAACAGGAAGGTCAGGGCGTTGTCGGCGGCGGTCGCCATCAGGTCCCGCATGAAGTCCAGCCGGGCGACCGGGTCGAGGCTGGAGAGCGGCTCGTCGAGCACGAGCAGCGGCGCGCGCTTGGCCAGCGCCATAGTCAGCGAGATCTGGGCCTGCTGGCCGCCGGACAGGCTCTTGACCTTGCGTTTCAGCGGGATGCCCAGACCGTCCACCCGCGCCGCCGCTAGCTCCTGATCCCACCTGGGATTCATCGCCCGGCCGAGGTGGAACATGTCCGCCACGGTGAAGTCGCGGTACAGCGGATGGTCCTGGGCGACGTAGCCGACCCGGGCCAGCGCCTCCGCCGTGCCGGCGCGCGGGGCCTCGCCGAAGACCGACACCTGGCCCTCGGTGGGCTCGAGCAGCCCGATGATCATCTCCAGCAGGGTGGTCTTGCCCGCGCCGTTCGGGCCGACCAGCGCCGCCACCGCGCCGGCCGGAATCTCGAGCGTGCAGTCACGCAGCCCCCACACTTTGCCGTAGCGCCGGCTGAGCCGGTCGGTCCGCAGTGCCGGGACACTGCCGTAAGCGTCGTAGTGGGTCATCGGACCCTCTCTTTCGTCAGGTCGTGCTTTAGGTCCTGGCGGGCTACTGCGATCAGCGCCGTCACCGCCGCGTCGTCGAGCCCTGCCTCATCGGCGGCGCGCAGCCAGGTCTCCAGCGAGGCCCGCAGGTTCTGCTGCGCCGCTGGCGGTTCCGGGGCGGAGGTGGCAGTGATGAACGTGCCCTGGCCCGGCCGGCCGCCGGCCAGCCCTTCGTGCTCGAGCTGCCGGTAGGCCTTGACGACCGTGTTCGGGTTGATCACCAGGTCGGCGGCGACGTCCTTGACCGTCGGCAGGCGGTCGCCCTGCTGCAGGTAGCCCAGCAGCAGCGACTGCCGCACCTGGTGGACCAGCTGCAGGTAGGGCGGGACGCCGGATGATCCGTCGAGCCGGAACCGGAACATCAGCCTTCTTCCATCATGATGTTATTCTATGATGATGGTATAACGGTAAAGGCCGGGAGCGGCTGCGTCAAGTAATGCCGCGTGATTCCCTGGCGCCCTCGGCGACGGTGCGGTGATGTTATCGGCGTGCGGTTGTCGCGATCTCATGCGCGCCTGTCCCGGTTCCTGGCTAGCGGCCGATGTCGCCGCCCGGACTGCAATCTGCGTGTGGCTAGCGGGCTACCGGGTCCCAGCCGCGCAGGTGCTTCACGGACTGGCGGTATTCCCACTCGATGGCGTCTTTGAGCAGGTGGGCCAGATGCCCGCTGGTGGTTATCCCGGCGATGTCTGCGACACCGCGGCGGGCGCCTACCGAGACCACGAACCCTTTGTCGTGGAAGGTGAATGCCCTGAGGGGCCTGCCGTCCCTCTCCAAATCCAGGTTGCGGGCCACCGTCTCGCCCTCTTCCAGGGCAACCTGCGCGAGCGGGGGCAGTACGTGGCCGGTCCGCGGGTCGGTCACCGAGGCGAGGTCGCCGGCGACGTAGATCTCCGGCCGGTCGAGAACGCGCAGGTACTGGTCGACCTTGACTCGGCCGTTATGGCCGGTTGGCAGCTCGGAATCGGCGACGAGCTCGGGGGCTTTGAGCCCGCCCGCCCAAATGAAGACCCCGCCGGCAACCAGCTGCCCGTCCTTGAGCCGAAAGCCATCCTCGGTCGCGGCGGCGATGGCGGCGTTGGTGCTGACCTGGACCCCTAGATCATCGAGAATCCTGGTGGCCCTGGCGATCAGCTCGGGAGAGGAGCCAGCGAGGATCGTGGGGCCCGCCTCGACCAGTCGCACGGCAGGCCGGTCCGGCGCCAGGCCGTGGCGGCTCGCTACTTGGGGCAGTATTTCGGCCAGTTCGCCGGCTATCTCGACCCCGGTGGCGCCCGCGCCGCCAACGACTACTGTCGTCATTCGGCGCTGCCGCTCGGGGTCGGCGGTGGCCGCGGCGGCCATGACCGCCGTGTCGACCGCGCTCCACGCCTGCTCGGCGTCATCGGCTGAGTACAGCGACAGCGTGCGCTGGGCTAGGCCGGGGATGGCGAAGTCATTGGGTCGACTGCCGAGCGCCAGCACCAGCCGTCTCCAGCCAATGGGCCCGCCTGCGGTAAGCAGCCGCCGGCCGCGCAGGTCGAAGCCGATGATCTCGGTCTGGAGGAAGCTGACGCGGTCGGAAAGTATGTCCTGGAGCGGGACGCGCACGGCGTCGGCGGCGCGTGTGCCGCCGACGACCTTCGGCAGCTCGGTGAGTGCCTGGTGGTAGTCGTGCCGGTCTACGAGAACCAGCTCCGGCTCAGGGCTGCCGCGCAGCCGGGCCGTCAATCGCAAGGCGACGTGCAGCCCGGCGTAGCCCGCGCCCGCTATTACGATCTGGGCCGCTGGCCTGGCGGCTGAATCCGCGGCGTCGTCCATCGGTAGCCCCTTCCGGCGCAGAGGCTGCTAGTTCTGCTTGTGTCGTTCGAAGAGCGCCTACCACTGCCCGTCTTCTGGACTTAGCTGGCTGAATGCCCTGCCCACATCCGAGCCCTGGTAGAGATTGTGCAGGTTGTCTTGCACGAGGTGCGCAAGGTTGTCGTGCCTGGCGGACGAGACCTCCAGGTCATGGTCAAGCACCTCGGCGCGAAAGCCCCACCCGGCCGGGAGATCGAGTAGGCCGGCGAGATGGGCGAGGTTGCCCTCGCTCAGAGTCGGGTTCGAGTGCTCGGCGAAGGACTGCATGACGAAGACCTCACCGTCGGGAGCCTGGAGCAGGTAGACCTCGCTGCCCCTGTTGAAGGCGAATGTGTTGCTGCTGTAGACGTAGCCGGGATCGTAAACGCCCTGAACCGTGGCCTGCATCACCGTTGCCGCGCCCACTACGCCCATCCAGGTGCCTGTGATGGCCCCGAAGCTCCTGTCGTCTCCGGCTTCCCAGACATCGAGCCGGTCGACCATCCAGTGCCTTACCGGGTTGAGCAATGCGCGCCGGGCTCCGTTTTCCCGCGCGATTGCCTCGGCGTCTAGTGCATCGAATTGCTCAGGTGTCGGGTCGCACGCGCTGGTCGTATTCCAGATGTTCGCGACCGCGTTGTCCTGGCTAGTGCCAGTGATCAGGCCCACTTCGCAGAATCGGCAGCCGCGCATTTCATGCATGTGGATCTCTAGGCCGGGAACGAGGTGTTCGTGGCGAGCCGCTGTCATATTCTGCTCCAGGCTGGCTTCGGTCATGGAAGTCCTCCTTTCGCTGGCCGTCTTGTGTGGCCTTCGCTTCAACGGTAGGACTTCAGCCTTCCAGGCTGATCATGCGGGTTCGAGTCCCGTGCCTGGTCAGACACCCTAGCGTGGTCAGATTCAGCACGTATGTATCACTCCGACCAGCATGCTTTCCGAGGCCTGGGTGGAGGCGGTCACGGCTTGCCGTGGGGCGTAGCATCAAAGCATTCGGTGTCATAAGCGGCGCGCGTGATGTGCCTTTTGGGGCTAAGCGCGGCGGTGCATCCCATTCTTCACAAGATTCCCACCCGCAAAATTGACCGACATTTCGGCTCCACGCTCCCTCGTCATCAGGACAGGCATCTGATTCCGGAAGAGAAGGAGGCCAGAGAAATGAAGATCGCTGTTATCGGTGGGACAGGGCTCATCGGATCGCAGGTAGTCGAGATCCTCAACGCGAGCGGGCACGAGGCGGCGCCCCAGTCGCCCTCGACGGGTCTGGACCTGATCAGCGGCCGGGGGTTGCCCGAGGCGCTGGAGGGGGCCAGCGTCGTCGTCAACCTGACGAACTCGCCGACCTTCGACGACGCCTCGCTTGCCTTCTTTCAGGAGACGATGGATAACCTGCTTGCCGCCGCCAACGCTGCCGGCGTCGGTCACGCGGTCATCCTCTCCATCGTCGGCGCCGACCTCGTGCCAGGTCTGGTCTACTACCGCGCCAAGGTGCTTCAGGAGGACATCCTCAAGGCCGGACCCGTGCCGTACTCGATCGTCCGCGCCACACAGTTCTTCGAGTTCATGGACTGGACGGTGTCCGAGACTGCCGATGAGCACACCGTTCGCCTGCCCGGTACTCTCATCCAGCCGATCGCCTCGGCCGACGTCGCCACGGCGGTGGCCGATGTCAGCGTCGACCCGCCAGTGCGTGGCACCCGCGACATCGCCGGCCCCGATGTCTTTGCGCTCGACGAGCTGGGCAGAATCACCCTCGCCGCCCGTGGTGACCATCGCACGGTCGTTACCGACAACAGCGCCGGCATGTTCGCCGCCGCCTCGGGCGACGCCCTCATTGCCAAGGACGGCGCCGTCATCGCCAAGACCACATATCGGGAGTGGCTCGCCCGTTCGCTCGGTGACTCCGCCCGGGGGTGAATAGGACGGGACCACCGGGATATCAGTGCCGAAACGAGCAAGAGGAATGGATCGGCCTTCGGTTATCCGCCTTGCGTGACCCGGATGATCGTCTTGCCGGACACCCGGCGGTCAGGGGCAAACGCGGACGGCACCTCGGCGAGCGGTCGCACGGCCCCGACGATCGGGTTGAGCCGACCGGACCGCACCCGCTCGGCGAGGTCCGCCAGCCGGAACCGGTCCGGCTCGACGACGAAGAAGATCGCCCGGCCGTCGGCGGGCCGGACCTTCGGCGGGCCGACCATCGTGACGAGCACGCCGCCGGCGCGTACCAGCGGGGCCGAGCGGTCAAGGACCTCGCCGCCGATCACGTCGAACGCGACGTCGACCTCGCCGATGTCCTCCAGCCGGTCGGCCTGCAGGTCCACGAACGCGTCCGCGCCCAAGCCGCGGGCGACCTCGCGGTCCCCGGCACGACCGGTGCCGATCACGCGGGCGCCCAGCTCGTGGGCGAGCTGCACCGCGATTGACCCGACGGCACCCGCGGCGCCGTGGATCAGGACGGTCTGGCCCGTCTTGAGGTGGGCGTGGTCGAACAGGCCCTGCCAGGCGGTCAGCCCGGAGATGGGCAGAGCGGCGGCCACGGTGTGGTCGATGTCCGACGGGAGCGGGGCGAGGTTGCGGGCCTCCACCGCCGTGTACTCGGCCAGTGACCCGTCGCGGGTCCAGTCGGCGAGTCCGAACACCCGCTGGCCTAGGGTCAGGCCGGTGGTGCCGTAGCCCAGCCCGGCGACAACACCTGACAGGTCGTGTCCGGGCACGCTTTGGGCTCGGTCGCGGCCGGCGCGGTCTGTCCATGTACCCGGCCAGTCCAGCTCCCCCGGGGTGAACCCGGCCGCGTGGACGCGCACGATCACATCGTTTTCGGCTGCGTGAGGGTGCGGGATGTCAGACAGCGTGAGCCCGGCGACGCCGGCGGCACGGTCCCGTACGGTAATCGCTTGCACAACGGTTCCCTTCTGCGACGACTTCAGCTTCTGACGCGCTCCTCTGGGCAGCCTGGCGCAAGGCCTCGGCGACCACTGCACCCCGATCGCCGCTCTCACACCAGCGCAGGCGTGTCAGATCACCCGCGGGTGCGCTCGAGCCAACCGCGGTCATCGCTGGGCTGGCTTCATCAGATCGTGCCCGCCCGCCCACATGCCGGAAACCGCCCGACCGGATACTGCGTTGCTGACGCTGGCAGCGACCCGTGTGCGGAGCACTGCCCGGATCGGAGGCGCCGCTCCAGCGTGCCTGCGTGTCAGGGTGGACGCTCAAGGTCTTCATGGCGTGAACTGAGGGCGGAGGGACCATCATGTGCCGCTTATTCGGGCTGACCGCCGGGGGAGTCCGCGTCCGGGCGACGTTCTGGCTGCTCGATGCGCCCGACTCGCTGGAGGTGCAGGGCTACCGCAACGTCGACGGGACCGGCATCGGGTTCTTTGACTCCGCCGGCGCGCCCGTTCTGGACAAGCAGCCAGAACCCGCGTCCGAGGACGAGGAATTCATTCATGAGGCTAAGGCAGCTGAGTCGACGGCATTTGTCGCGCACGTCCGCTGGGCGTCCGCTGGCGGACGGACTGTGCGGAACACCCACCCGTTCGCCATGCACGGCCGCATCATGGCGCACAACGGCGGCTTCGGGGAGCTGCCGCGGCTGGATGCGCAGCTCGGCCCGTATGCCAGCCTGGTACAGGGCGACACCGATTCCGAGCGGTATTTCGCGCTGATCACCCAGCAGACTGACGCATGCGGAGGCGACGTCAGCGCCGGAATCACCGCCGCGGCCCGGTGGATCGCCGCCAACCTGCCGGTCTCATCGCTGAACACGGTCGTGGCCGCACGGGGCGAATTGTGGGCGCTGCGCTATCCAGGCCAGCATGCCCTGCACATTCTCGAGCGGCCAGCCGGGCCGGACACTGGCTCCTCCGCGCCGACGGGCCTGCACGTCCGCAGCGCCACGTCCTCGGTGCACGTACCCGCGCTGCAGTCAGCGGCGTCCGTAGTCATCGCCTCCGAGCGGCTCGACGGCGAGGACGGCTGGCGCATGCTAGCTGAGGGCGAACTCGTCCACGTCCGGCCCGACCTGAGCGTCCAGTCGGCGGTCGTCGTCACCGAAGCGCCCGCCCGCCTAGTGCCCCTCCCCCGCCAGGACCCGAACATCGATACCTGAGCACAAACTGCCGAGACGCCTGGAGCAGCGGTTAACTGAGATGAGAACCACCGGACCAGAATTCGGTGAGCTGCTCGGCAAGGGCTCTGCCTTGCTCGTAACCGGCTCGAGCGGCGGGCTGACGCGTCGACAGATCCATCAGATTGGTGCCGAATGCGTTGCGGGAGTCGCTATCCGGCAAGATGATTTCGACTCTGCTGCCGCCTGCGCGGAGTTCGTCGACCTGCGCTGCAAGTTGCATGCCCCAGTCCAACGGGTGCCGTGTTCTCCCGGCCAGTGGTGACAGCACCAGCACCCGCCCGTATCCGGCTGCCAGATCGGCATTCTCGTTGCGTCGGTAGCCGCCGTCGATGTATCGCTTGTCGCCGATACTGCCGGGAGGGACACCGAAGCCATTGGAGGTGCTGGCGGCGACGCCGTCCGCCAGGTCGACTCCGCTGTGGCGGTCGAACACGACCGGTTCACCGGTATGGGCATCGACAGCCACGATCAGCACCGTTCGTTCTGGCCACCGCTGACTGGGCAGCCGAGCGGCGACCGTAGCGCGCCACCGCGTTTGCCCGGAGCCGTCCGACGCCGCATCCATTTCGAGCGCCGCCGCACCCATTCTGCGGCGCATGTCGGCCGGATTCTCGGCGGCGGCGATGATTCCGCGCGTTGTCTCCATATGGTCGGCCGACGGCCCCAATGGAACGCGTCCACGGTCGGATCCGACCGGACCAGTCAGTTGCTGGGGCGCAGCGGAAAGGATGTCGGCAAGCAGTTGGGTCGGGCTCGCGCCGGTTATCTGGGCCGCGGCTGTCGATCCGGCCGACGTGCCGATGATCAGATCGGCCTCGGTCACATCCAACCCGGCATCGAAGAGGCCGGCGATGACGCCGATCAGCCACGCATTGCCTGCCGAACCGCCACCACCGAGGACCAAGGCTCGCTCATCCGCGGCGCGTACCCGCCTTGTGGCGTCGACCTGCGGCTGATCCTGGTCGGACCTCGGCCGGTCGGACGCCGTCGTCGAGGTCAAGTGCAGAGTTGAAAAAGATGTTGTGTTCATGGGAGTCGCCTTTCGCGAGTTGCCTGGCGGGCGCTCCCGGTGGCGACTACCTCAGTCGCGCGATCGTGGACTGCAGCGGAGCACCCACTGCGGATACTGCGTTCATGGGACTCACCTCCTGCCGATAGATCACGATCGCCACGACGTTAGCACGCCCGCGACGGGGCGCCATCGGCATCTTGCCGGTTGCCGTGTCGCTGTCGAACGCGCCACCGACCGCTACACCCTCATCTGTGATGGCCCGGTTTGCGGAAGCCGAATGCGATCCCGACGGCGTCTTTGACCATCGGGTTGGTGGCCTCGGGGACGTCGGCGCGGGCGCACCAGTCATAGAACGCGAACAGCTAGCTTCACGACAGGCCACTAGCAGCCGCGACAACATGTCAGCGGTCGTCGTCGAGGTCCTGATCCGCCGCCAGATCGTTGTCGGAATCCTCGTCAAGGTCGCCAGGCTCATCCAGATCGTCGAAGCTGTAGTCGTCCAACTCCTCATAGCGCTCCGCGGCATCGGTCTCGTCGTCGACGTCCGCACTCGCCGCGCGGCCGAACCACTCGCGCGCCTCGTCCTCCCGCCCGGCCTCGAGCAGCGCGTCCGCGTAGGCGTAGTACAGGCGAGCGTATTCGGGCCGGATTCGCCCGCTGGTCAGCTCTGGGCCTTGCAGGGCTACAACGGCGGCATCCAGCAGGCCCTGATCGCGGCGGATACCGGACTCCACGATCCGCAGCTCGATCCGGGTCGAGTGGTCGGCCGCCCGTGCGTCCGGTCCCGTGACTAGCTCGAGCGCCCGGTCCAAGCGACCCAGCGCACGCTCGCAGTCGGCCATGAGCGGCAGGTAGCTCGCTCTCCCGGTCAGCCGTCGCGCGGCCCTGAGCTCCGCTAGTGCCGTCGACCAGTCGCCTGCCTGGTAAGCCGCGATAGCGCATGTCTCACGGACTACTCCGACACGGGCGGCCAGGTCGCGTGCCTTCTTTGCATACGCGTAGGCCTGATCTGGATCCTCCGCAACGCTAGTGGCCACGAGCAGCCGAGCGATCACGCTCGCGAGGTCGCCCGGCAGCGTCCTGAGTTCGGCCAGCGCCTCGGGATCTAGCTGGTCAGCTGTGATGGTCTCTGGCAGGTTCAGGCGGACCTGGTAGTCGGCAGTGGCGCCCGAATCGGATCGCGGTCCGCCGCGGCGTTCGGCATTCGCCGAGGGCCGGTCGTAGCTGGAGCGCGGGGCCGGACCCGAACCCGTCCGGTCGTCGCGTCCGGTTCGGTCGCTGCGCTGCCGGGCGCTTCGCTGCGGCTGATCGCCACGGGGCTGGGCAGATCGGCGGCCGCCGTCGCCGGTGCGCGGAGGGCGATCCGTCGACTCCAAGCGTCCGCGCCGATCCCAGTCGCCAGCGCCCTGCCGACGGTCATTGCCACCCGGCCGGTCGCGGTCGCCGGTGTGCGGAGGGCGATTCGTGGACTCCCAGCGTCCGCGCCGATCCCCGTCGCCAGTTCCCTGCCGGCGGTCACCGCCACCCGGCCGATCCCGATCGCGGGCGCCAGCCGGGCGGTAAGTACCTCCGGGTCGATCCCGATCGCCTGTGCCCTGCCGGGCCGGGCCGCCTACCGGCCGATCCCGATCACCAGCGCGCCGCGGGCGATCAGCGCTCTGCCAATCGCCTCGCCGGTCGCGCTCACCCGTACGCTGCGGCCAACCGCCATCGGCCCGTCCGGCACGCTGGTCTCGGTCGCCGGACCGCGCCGGACGGTCACCGGCCGTTGGCCGGCTCGGGCGCTGCGCACCGTCGCCACCGCTCTGGGGACGATTAGGTTGCGGACGATCGGCGCCCTGCCGGCCGCCGCGACGCGGCCCGTCGCCGGAGCGGCGCGCACGATCAGTTCCCTGCGCGCTACCTCCCTGCGGCCCGTCGCCGGAGCGGCGCGCACGATCAGTTCCGTGCGCGCTACCTCCCTGCGGCCCGCCGCCGGGTCGGCGCGGGCGGTCTCCGCCCTGCCAGCCGCTGGCTGCCGTGCGTGGGCGACTTGGCCGATCGCCCTCGGGACGCTGCCAGGTACCACGCCGCTCACCCGAGCTCGCCGGCGTCCGCTGACCGCTGCCTCGGCGATCATCGCCACCACGCACTGGCCTGTCCCCATACCGGCGGCGTTCCTGGTCGGCTGCTGCGCCACGACCGCCGCCACTGTCGTTTCGCGTCGCGCCATTATCTCTGGGCGAACTCGGATAGCCACCACGGCCATTCCCGCGACCGGCGCCATATCGGCTGCTGCCGCTCTCGCGATCGCCATTCCTGCCGAATTCGTTGTCGTAATCTGGCCGCCGCCCACGACCGCCGTCGTAACTGCTGCTTCCTCCGGTGCGTCTCCCAGCGTTGCTGCCAGCCGGCGAATATGTGCCGCGAGCCGAACTCCCGCCGCCAGCTGTGTTACCGCCACTTCCCGCGGTTCCAGCTCGCCCAGCGCCGCCCCCACGCGGGCCAGCACCGCGCTGGCCAGTACCACCACGCTGAGTACCACCACGCTGAGTACCACCACGGGAACTACCGCTGGCCGATCCGCCGCCAGTGCCCCGGCCGCCTGGAGCACCCCGACCGCCTGTACCACCCCGACTGGCTGCACTGCCGCCGCGGGCCGCACCGCCGCGGGCCGCACCGGTGCGGCCATCGCCGCGCCCGGAGCTTCGTCCTGAGCCGCCGGCCGAACGGCCGTCCGCCGACCCGCGCGAGTTGCCCGCCATCAGTCCATCCTCCAGTATCGGCGAGACCACTACGCCCAGGGGGCGCTCGCTGGTCCCGCACGTTCTCTCTCGCAGGCGGCACACAAAAACGCGCTGAGGGCCACTACCAAATAGGTAACGGCCCTCAGCGGGAAGATGTCCGGCGGCGTCCTACTCTCCCACCCAGTCCCCCGGGCAGTACCATCGGCGCTGAAGGGCTTAACTTCCGGGTTCGGAATGGAGCCGGGTGTTTCCCCTTCGCCATGGCCACCGAAACACTATGGAGATGTCAGGAACGCCCAGCTCCAGATTACTCCGGAGCACAGGCGGCCGACCGCATCTCGGGAACCGCACAGTGGACGCGAAACAAGATCTATAAGTAGAAGCCAAGCCACTCGGCCTATTAGTACCGGTCAGCTCCGCGCGTTGCCGCGTTTCCACCTCCGGCCTATCAACCCAGTCGTCTAGCTGGGGGCCTTACCAGGTTAACCCTGAGGGAGTCCTAATCTTGAGGCGAGCTTCCCGCTTAGATGCTTTCAGCGGTTATCCCTTCCAAACGTAGCCAACCAGCCGTGCTCCTGGCGGAACAACTGGCACACCAGAGGTTTGTCCGTCCCGGTCCTCTCGTACTAGGGACAGCCCCTCTCAAGACTCCTACGCGCGCAGCGGATAGGGACCGAACTGTCTCACGACGTTCTAAACCCAGCTCGCGTACCGCTTTAATGGGCGAACAGCCCAACCCTTGGGACCTGCTCCGGCCCCAGGATGCGACGAGCCGACATCGAGGTGCCAAACCATCCCGTCGATATGGACTCTTGGGGAAGATCAGCCTGTTATCCCCGGGGTACCTTTTAGCCGTTTAGCAACGGCGCTTCCACATGCCACCGCTGGATCACTAGTCCCAGCTTTCGCTCCTGTTCGACATGTCTGTCTCACAGTCAAGCACCCTTGTGCACTTACACTCGACACCTGATTGCCAACCAGGCTGAGGGTACCTTTGGGCGCCTCCGTTACCTTTTAGGAGGCAACCGCCCCAGTTAAACTACCCACCAGACACTGTCCCTGATCCGGATTACGGACCGAGGTTAGACATCCAGAACGACCAGAGTGGTATTTCACCGTTGACTCCACAGGAACTGGCGTCCCTGCTTCACAGTCTCCCACCTATCCTACACAAGACGTCCCAAACGCCAATGTCAAGCTGCAGTAAAGGTCCCGGGGTCTTTCCGTCCTGCTGCGCGTAACGAGCATCTTTACTCGTAGTGCAATTTCGCCGGGTCCGTGGTTGAGACAGTGGGAAAGTCGTTACGCCATTCGTGCAGGTCGGAACTTACCCGACAAGGAATTTCGCTACCTTAGGATGGTTATAGTTACCACCGCCGTTTACTGGCGCTTAAGTTCAGAGCTTCGCAGCCGAAGCCACTAACCCCTCCCCTTAACGTTCCAGCACCGGGCAGGCGTCAGTCCGTATACGTCGTCTTGCGACTTAGCACGGACCTGTGTTTTTAGTAAACAGTCGCTTTCCCCTGGTATCTGCGGCCACATCCAGCTCAGAGAGCAAGTCTCATCACCAGACGCGGCTCCCCTTCTCCCGAAGTTACGGGGACAATTTGCCTAGTTCCTTAACCACGGTTCACCCGATCGCCTTGGTATTCTCTACCTGACCACCTGAGTCGGTTTAGGGTACGGGCCGCTTAAAAGCTCGCCGCGAGGCTTTTCTTGGCAGCATGGGATTACTCACTTCGCCTAACTCGGCTCGGCGTCAGGTCTCAGGCTATGTGACGTGCGGATTTGCCTACACGTCGCCCTACACCCTTACTCCGGGACGTCCAACACCCGGTAGAGCTACCCTCCTGCGTCACCCCTACGGCTTGCCTACTACCGGTCTGGGTCGCAATCGCGGCCGACCTCTCCCGAAGGATCCGTCAGCGTTGATGGCTTAGCATCGCCAGATTCAGCATGGGCGCTTATAAGCGGGTACGGGAATATCAACCCGTTGTCCATCGACTACGCCTGTCGGCCTCGCCTTAGGTCCCGACTTACCCTGGGCGGATTAGCCTGCCCCAGGAACCCTTGGTCATTCGGCGGAGGGGTTTCTCACCCCTCTTTCGCTACTCATGCCTGCATTCTCACTCGAGTGGCGTCCACAGCTGGATCACTCCGCTGCTTCTCTCGCCACCCGACGCTCCCCTACCCATCCGCGCACCTGGACCCTAAAGGAGCCAGCGGCCGCCGTCAGGACAGAAGTGGCCGAAACCACAACGGTCAAGACAGCCATCCGCCTTAACCACAAAGGGCCGGGCTATCACGCGAATGTCACAGCTTCGGCGGTGTGCTTGAGCCCCGCTAAATTGTCGGCGCAGAATCACTTGACCAGTGAGCTATTACGCACTCTTTTAAGGGTGGCTGCTTCTAAGCCAACCTCCTGGTTGTCTCTGCAACTCCACATCCTTTCCCACTTAGCACACGCTTAGGGGCCTTAGCTGGTGATCTGGGCTGTTTCCCTCTCGACTACGGAGCTTATCCCTCGCAGTCTCACTGCCGCGCTCTAACTTACCGGCATTCGGAGTTTGGCTGACTTCAGTAAGCTTGTAGGCCCCCTAGGCCATCCAGTAGCTCTACCTCCGGTAAGAAACACGCGACGCTGCACCTAGATGCATTTCGGGGAGAACCAGCTATCACGGAGTTTGATTGGCCTTTCACCCCTACCCACAGGTCATCCCCCAGGTTTTCAACCCTGGTGGGTTCGGTCCTCCACGCGGTCTTACCCGCGCTTCAACCTGCCCATGGGTAGATCACTCCGCTTCGGGTCTATAGCATGCGACTCAGACGCCCTATTCAGACTCGCTTTCGCTACGGCTACCCCACACGGGTTAACCTTGCCACACACCATAACTCGCAGGCTCATTCTTCAAAAGGCACGCGGTCACTTCACGTCAGCCCGAAGGCTGACACGCTCCCACGGCTTGTAGGCACACGGTTTCAGGTACTATTTCACGACCCCTCACCGGGGCACTTTTCACCTTTCCCTCACGGTACTTGTTCGCTATCGGTCACCAGGGAGTATTTAGGCTTAGGAGGTGGTCCTCCCGGATTCACACGGGATTTCTCGGGCCCCGTGCTACTTGGGATACTGCCCGGAAGTCGCGCGGATTTCGTCTACGGGGGTGTCACCCTCTATGCCGACGGTTTCCACCGTCTTCGACTATCCACGCGATTTTTTACTTCCTGCCGGATCAGCAGTTCCGGCTGGGCAGTCCCGCTACCCCGATCACGCAACGCCTGCTGGCTTTAGCACGTGACCGGTTTGGCCTGTTCCCCTTTCGCTCACCACTACTCAGGGAATCGCGGTTGCTTTCTCTTCCTGTGGGTACTGAGATGTTTCACTTCCCCACGTTACCTCCACCTGCCCTATGTGTTCAGGCAGGGGCGATGGGCCATTACGCCCAATCAGGTTGCCCTATTCGGAGATCCCCGGGTCGAAGTCTGGTTGCCGACTTACCGGGGCTTATCGCAGGCTCCTACGTCCTTCTTCGGCTCCTGGTGCCAAGGCATTCACCGTGTGCCCTTATCAACTTGGCAACTACAGATGATGCTCGCGTCCACTGTGCAGTTCTCAAAATACGGGCGGTCCCGGCCCCGCGTCACCTATGGCGACGAGGGCACCGGTCCTGGCGGAAGGTTGGCCTTAAGTGTCACAGACACCTGGCGGCCGTTCCCTCAGGACCCAACAGCGTGCTCGGCCCGCCCGCCTCCCGGGACCCGCGTTCCGTGCCGCCCGTGTCCGTAAACACGAGGCGGCCGTACTAACAGGCCCGGCGATGACGCTCGGACCGAATAACCAGTGCTCCACTAATGAGCTCGCCACCTCAGACTCTGCTGTTTACAGCAGAGTCATCTGAGATATGGCTCTGGGCGTTGCCGACGAATGCGGCAACGCCAAGTGCTCCTTAGAAAGGAGGTGATCCAGCCGCACCTTCCGGTACGGCTACCTTGTTACGACTTCGTCCCAATCGCTGGCCCCACCTTCGACGGCTCCCTCCCTTACGGGTTAGGCCACCGGCTTCGGGTGTTGCCGACTTTCGTGACGTGACGGGCGGTGTGTACAAGGCCCGGGAACGTATTCACCGCGACGTTGCTGATTCGCGATTACTAGCGACTCCGACTTCATGGGGTCGAGTTGCAGACCCCAATCCGAACTGAGACCGGCTTTTTGAGATTCGCTCCACCTTGCGGTCTCGCAGCCCTCTGTACCGGCCATTGTAGCATGTTTGCAGCCCAAGATATAAGGGGCATGAGGACTTGACGTCATCCCCACCTTCCTCCGAGTTGACCCCGGCAGTCTCCTATGAGTCCCCGGCATTACCCGCTGGCAACATAGGACGAGGGTTGCGCTCGTTGCGGGACTTAACCCAACATCTCACGACACGAGCTGACGACAGCCATGCACCACCTGTGCAGGACCCTTGCGGACACCGTATCTCTACGGCTTTTCCCTGCATGTCAAACCTTGGTAAGGTTCTTCGCGTTGCTTCGAATTAAGCAACATGCTCCGCCGCTTGTGCGGGCCCCCGTCAATTCCTTTGAGTTTTAGCCTTGCGGCCGTACTCCCCAGGCGGGGCGCTTAATGCGTTAGCTGCGGCACGGAATCCGTGGAAGGACCCCACACCTAGCGCCCAACGTTTACGGCGTGGACTACCAGGGTATCTAATCCTGTTCGCTCCCCACGCTTTCGCTCCTCAGTGTCAGGTAAGGCCCAGAGAACCGCCTTCGCCACCGGTGTTCCTCCCGATATCTGCGCATTTCACCGCTACACCGGGAATTCCATTCTCCCCTACCTACCTCTAGTTCGCCCGTATCCACTGCAAGTCCAGGGTTAAGCCCTGGATTTTCACAGCGGACGTAGCGGACCACCTACGAGCTCTTTACGCCCAATAATTCCGGACAACGCTTGCGCCCTACGTGTTACCGCGGCTGCTGGCACGTAGTTAGCCGGCGCTTCTTCTGCAGGTACCGTCACTTTCGCTTCGTCCCTGCTGAAAGCGGTTTACAACCCGAAGGCCTTCATCCCGCACGCGGCGTCGCTGCGTCAGGCTTTCGCCCATTGCGCAATATTCCCCACTGCTGCCTCCCGTAGGAGTCTGGGCCGTGTCTCAGTCCCAGTGTGGCCGGTCGCCCTCTCAGGCCGGCTACCCGTCGTCGCCTTGGTAGGCCATTACCCCACCAACAAGCTGATAGGCCGCGAGCTCATCCCTAGCCGCAAAAGCTTTCCACAATGGCCGATGTCGGCCGTGGTCATATTCGGTATTAATTCCGGTTTCCCGGAGCTATCCCGAAGCTAGGGGCAGATTGCTCACGTGTTACTCACCCGTTCGCCGCTCGAGTACCCCGAAGGGCCTTTCCGCTCGACTTGCATGTGTTAAGCACGCCGCCAGCGTTCGTCCTGAGCCAGGATCAAACTCTCCGTTGAATGTCTATATGCAGAACCGCTTAAGCCCGAAGGCCGCAGCGGAGTGCAGACTTGAAGAGATGCCTCGAAGACTGTTAGCCATCGAAGCGATCTGGCAAAAAATCCTCAGGCAGACATAACCGACAAATCGGTATGCCGCCTCATTGACGAGGATGTGCATATGCACTGGCTTTTAGCACGCTGTTGAGTTCTCAAGGAGCGGACGCTCACCGGCTAGGGTCTTACCAACCTCATCCGGGGCAACCCTGCTAACTTACCGATCCAGCCCAAGGCTGTCAAGTCGGTTAGCTGGACCAAACGTAGATGGTCACGTTCAGTACTTACAGCATACCCTCAGGTGGCGTCCCCGATGCCTAGCGTTCAGCATCAGGCCGCCATGGTCTGGGGGGTGGGAGCTGGCCCCAGAAAGCGTCCACCCTGCCGGGCTTCCCGCTCTCTCGGGGCAGGACGAAACATTAGGCAGCAAAGGCTCGCA
>CAWKKA010000004.1:0-1077963 GCA_963850105.1 uncultured Actinomycetota bacterium | reverse complement strand
CCTTGATCTTCCGGCTGGCGGCATATTCCATTCAGACCGGGGCAGTAACTACACGTCCGCTGAGTTTCGCCGCTGTGCTGGAACGGCTGGGGATCCGCCAGTCCGTCGGGCGTACTGGCATCTGCTTCGATAATGCGCTCGCTGAATCGTTCAATGCTGCGCTGAAAGTCGAGCGGGTGCACCGCACAGTCTATCCGACGAGGAAGAAGGCACGCGAAGACATTGCCCGCTACATTGAGATCCGCTATAATCGGATGCGTCTTCATTCGGCGCTCGGGTACCGGACTCCGCAAGAAGCCCACGACGAGCACCTGAATCTGCACGCAGTAGCATGAAATAACCGCGGATTACCCGTCCGGAAAACGCGGGGCAGCCCAGTGCGCCTCGGGCCAGAGGCGCTTCATGTACTGGTTTCTTCGGTGGTGGGTCCGGCGGTCTTATAGTGAGTGCTGAGGTGGCTGAGATGGATGCTGGCGGGGTGCGGGTAGCGATTGTGCAGCAACCCCCAGTGCTGCTCGACCGGGAGGCGACGCTGGCAGCGGCGGTCGGCCATCTCCATGATGCTGCCGATGGCGGGGCACGGCTGGTGGTGTTCCCTGAGGCGTACGTGCCCGGCTACCCGGTGTGGATCTGGCGGCTTCGGCCCGAGGCGGACTATGAGCTGACGAGCGCGATTCACCGGGAGCTGCTGGCCAACAGTGTCGACCTTGTTGCGGACGGGCTTCGGTCGCTGCGGGACGCGTCGGCGGAGCGTGGCGTGGTGGTGGTGTGCGGGATTCACGAGCGGGAGGGTGAGTTCAGCCGGGCGACGCTGTACAACACGCTGGTCACGATCGGGGCTGACGGCGCGGTCGTGAACCGGCACCGCAAGCTGATGCCGACCAATCCGGAGCGGATGGTGTGGGGTCAGGGTGACGCCAGCGGTCTGCGGGTCACCGACACCGCGGTCGGCCGGGTGGGGTCGCTGATCTGCTGGGAGAACTACATGCCGCTGGCCCGGTACGCGCTGTACGCCGACGGGGTCGAGACGTATGTGGCGGCCACCTGGGACGAAGGCGACACCTGGATCGCGACGATGCGGCACATCGCGGCGGAGGGCCGCTGCTGGGTGATCGGCGCCGGCTGTTCGCTCCGCGCCTGCGATGTGCCCGCCGCGTTTCCCGGCCGCGCGCAGTTGTTTCCCGACCAGGACGAGTGGCTGAACCCTGGCGATTCCATCGTCGTTGCACCTGGCGGCGAGATCGTCGCCGGCCCGCTGCACCAAGAGCACGGGCTGTTGTTCGCCGACGTCGACCCGGCGCGCGCAGCGGCCGCGCACCGTACCCTCGACGTCGCCGGCCACTACAGCCGTAACGACATCTTCCAGCTGACCATCAACCGCACAATCAGTCGGCCCGTCATTTACCAGCCAACCCAGCAGGTATGAGCGGGCCTTACGACGCATGAGCTCATGGTTCCAAGTTCATCGTCGCGAGAAGCCCGCCGGCCACGCACGCTCATCGCCGCTCCCTTATGGCCCTCCGGCGCCTTGGTCATCGAGCGTGGTGAGAGCCTCCGGCCGGTCGCCTGCTTGCCGGAGCAATGTTCAGGAACGCGCGAGTGACCTGCTGGGTCCGGACATTCGCGTGCGGATTCGTTGTCCGTGTGGCGACATCACATGGCGGTCTACCGCCTTGGATCACGCTGGGGGCGCCCTTACCGTAAGGGAGTGAGCAGCGAGAGTGGTCGTGTGTGGCCGCCTGACCTGGCCGATCAACTTCGGCGAGCCCCGCCCAAGCGTGGCGGACGGCGCATCCTCACCTACGCGGCGCATCGGCGCATCCTCGCCGCGGGGGTCCTCAACCGGTGGATCTCGGCCGCCGCCCGGCCGGCCTCAACGCCATGACAAGCCAGCCGCGGCTGCTGGCCGTCAACATCGTCCACCGCATTCACCCCGGCTACTTCCACGACACCGCGATCGACAAGCAACCCGTCGACGGACCCGTGGAGCTCGCCGCCACCGGTCTGGCCGGCGACCGCCAGCTCGACCCCCACCATGGCGGCTCCGACAAGGCGGTCTACGCCTACGCCACCGAGGACGCCAACTGGTGGGCCATCCAGCTCGGCCGAACCATCCCCCCCGGGCTGTTCGGGGAGAACCTGCGCACCCAGGACCTCGATGTCAGCGGCGCGATCATCGGAGAGAAGTGGCGGATCGGCACGGTCCTGCTCGAGGTGCGGATGCCCAGGACCCCCTGTCAGAACCTCTCCATGCGCATCGGGATCGAGAACTTCCACATCCGCTTCAACACCACCGGCCGGGTCGGCGCCATGCTCAAAGTCCACGAACCCGGGCTGGTGTGTGCCGGCGACCCCATCACCGTCGTCGACCGCCCCGACCACGGCGTGCGCGTGTGCGACCTCGCCACCGGGCCGGACGCCACCGGGATGCGGCGGCTCCTCGACTCCGGCATCCCCCTCGCCACCACCGTCCGGGCCAAGGCACACCGCATCGCAAGACGGCCGACCCACGACCAATCCGGCAAGCGCCCGCCAGCGAGCCCAACGCAAAAGTCCCGATCTACCGCCCCGTGAACGCACGGCTTTGAGGCAGTCATCGGAGAAGTCGACCGGCATATTCTCGTTGCATGCCCTGGATCGCAGGGAACAGCTGACCGGCTGGAACGCGCTTAAGGACAGCAGCCACCCCGGCTGAGGATTGCCTGACCCACCCTGGCCAGCCAGAGTTGGCTGTTCTGCGCGCCGGGCAAAGCACACACGACGTGCGATGCGAACCGCACTAAATCGGCGATCTCGCCGGTGGTTGGCTTGCGTGACGCAAGACAGGTGACGATACGGCGCCCCGGCTGGCATGCCACGGCTTCCCCGCTCGGGTGTCCAGCGCATCTACAGTGGAGCTGCCAGCTTCACCGTGCAAGGGAGATCGTCATGTCGGACAACGCCACGGCAGAGCCGGCCGAGCTCACCGTACGAGTCAGGGTCGCCCTGGAGTGCGGCGATCTGGACGCCATCTGGGATCTGCTCGACCCGGACGCCCGCTGGGGCGCCCCGGAGGGTCCCCATGACGCCGACTGCCAGAACCGCGAGCAGGTCGTCGCGTGGTGGGCCGGCGCGCGAGCCGCCGGCGCACGTGCGGTGGTCACGGAGGTGACCGTCGGCGCTGGGACACTTCTCGTGGGGCTCGAAGTCACCGGCACACCGGCGGCCAGCGAGGCGGGCGGAGCGGCGGAGCGCTGGCAGGTCTTGACCCTGCGGGGCGATCGGATCGTCGACATCCGCGGCTTCGACGACCGGGCGACAGCCGCGGCCCGTGCTGGCGTGCCCGCCTGAGCGCATCGGTCGGCTCGGGCACTGAATGGTGGCGGAGTTCCGCCCATCGTCGTCGACTGCGTCGCTGCGCCGTATTACTGGTGTCACCGGATACATCCGCATGGCCACTCGCGAACCGCCGATATGGCAGCCGATGCAGTCCAAAGCGCGGCCGTATCGCGGCGGAACATAGATCACCTGCCCGGGCTATGCCTTGGCAGGAATGGTCGTGCACAGAAGACCAGTGCCGGTCGTAAGGAGCTTGAGACCTGACGTCTCCTGCTCGAGTAGTACGCGCGCGCCGATCCGGTGAGTTTCCAAGAAGCCAGCCAGGACGTAGGCCCCCCGATGCCATAGGCGATCGATACTCGCGCACAGACGTCGTGCCGCGAGTGGGCGAGACCGGGCCTTCCGGACGGGCGGCCGGGAACTAGGCACGGCGACAGCGTTGGTTCGCCGCTGGCGGCATGGAGCGAGCAGGCCGGGTGGTTCTGCATGCCCAGCCTGGCGGCCGGTGGCTCGCCACCCGGCGTGCTGCGGCAGCCGGGCGGGTCGTGCCCTCTTCACAGGGATTCATCCGCTGGCTTACATTTGCCTCGATCTCGACTCGGAGGGATGAGGCGTGGGCGAACTGTGGCGCAGAAGCGCTGTCGAACTGGCCGCGATGATCCGTGAGCGCAAGGTCAGCAGCCGCGAGGTCGTCCAGGCGCACCTGGACCGGGTCGAGGCGGTCAACCCTCACCTCAACGCCATCGTCCGCCTGCTGCCGGACCAGGCTCTCGCAGCCGCCGACGCGGCCGACCGGGCGCTGGCGGACGGCACCAGGCTCGGCCCGCTGCACGGTGTCCCGGTCACGGTTAAAGAGAACATAGACCTGGCGGGCACCCCGACCACGCAGGGGGTCCCGGCGCTGGCCCACGCGGTCGCCCCGGTCGACGCCCCGCAGGTGGAACGGCTGCGCGCGGCCGGCGCGATCCCGTTCGGCCGGACCAACCTACCGGACTTCGCCCTGCGGGTCCACACCGACTCGGCCCTGCACGGCCTAACCCGCAACCCGTGGAACCCGCAGCGCACCTCGGGCGGGTCGAGCGGCGGTGAAGCCGCGGCGCTGGCCACCGGGATGAGTCCGCTCGGCCTGGGCAACGACCTGGGCGGATCACTACGCAGCCCGGCGCACTGCTGCGGCGTCGCATCGATCAAGCCCTCCACCGGAGCGGTACCCTCCGCGACCGTGATCCCTCCGGAGGACTGGAACATCTCCTTCCAGCTGATGGCCGTCCAAGGCGTCATGGCCCGCCGGATCGCCGACGTCCGGGCCGGCTTCACCGCGATCGCGGGCCAGCACCCCCGCGACCCGCTGAGCGTCCCCGCGGTCTTCACCGACCTGGCCCCCGGCGAACGCCCAGCCGTCGCCGTGCTTCCGGAGCCGCCCGGCGGCGGCACCCACCCCGGGGTGGCCGCTGCAGTGCGCCGCGCCGCCGACGCGCTCGCGGACGACGGCTTCAAGGTCACCGAGGCGATACCGCCCGACTACGAGCAGGCGATCGAGCTGTGGAGCACGATCCTCGCCGCTGACCTGCGGGTCATCCAGCCGCTGCTGGACCAGCTCATGGGCTCGGGCGGCCGCCAGTTCCTCGGCTACGCGCTCGATCACCTCCCCGCACCGGACCTGGCCGGCTGGGCGATGGCGCATACCGCTCGGCACGGGCTGGCCCGCCGCTGGAGCCTGTGGTACCAGCAGTACCCGGTGCTGCTCAGCCCGGTCTGGTCCCAGCCCGCCTTCCCGCTGGAATTCGACATCGCCAGCCCCGACGGCGCGATCGCCACCCTGGAGCTGATGCGCCCGGTGCTTCCGGCCAACCTGCTGGGCACCCCGGCCGCGGTGGTACCCGCCGGGATGGCCGAGGGCCTGCCGGTCGGCGTCCAGGTCATGGGGGGTAAGTACACCGAGCTTCGCTGTCTGGCCGTGGCCGAGGCGATCGAGCAGCGACTCGGCCCGCTCACCCCGATCGACCCAGTTGCCGGCTGACCGGCCGGTCCCGATCGCATCCTTCGGCCATCCAGGCCGATCGAGATCGCGACGCCTCACAAGCATTAGTGCCATCGAAAAAGCGGAGACCTGCAGCATTCCCGGCGCGACTTACCGCGCCGGGCCACCGGCGACCGTAAGCCAGCCGGGCCGGCAGTCCGCCGCCACGCGGAGGGCGGCACACGAGAACGAGTGATCTGCGCGTCCGAACGCGGCAGTTGAAGCGGACGTAGTTCCCGCTCGTAATCGGCGATCTGGCCTGCCGCGAGGTACGACATCGTTTGCACAGCCGAGTGACGGCGCAAGCTCGGGAAAACGAGTGCGCATGCCGTTCAGCGCATAAGGATGCACACTGCCGAGTCGCGCTCATCGGCAGGCACGAGCGGACGTTGTTCGATGTCCGCTTAGTCTTCACGTTCTAGCGCAGGCCGTGGGAGCCATTCAGGGAGCCATTTGCCAGGCTTCGGCAGGCATTCATAGGCACACCCAGGCACATAACAGCAGGCAGCCGCGCTACGTGACCTGCATTGATGCACTGCAAAGACCTGCCAGTTGTCCATGGTAAGGAGAAGGTCTACGGTTCGATTCCGTAAGGGGGCTCCAGCTAATGGCGTCTTTTCGATATTAAAGCCGGAGCCGTTTTAATCCGCCTGGGGGACCTTGGGGGACTACGAACGCCGTTCAGCGCTGCGTACGTGATCGGGAGAAGGTCATCGAGCGGCCGCGTCCCGCACGTCGGCTAGCGGCACGCCGCGGACAGCCGCCGCGGCGACCTCCTTGCCGTCCGGCCCGGCCGCATATCCGGCCACAGCCAGGTCGCCATCAAGGAGCGGCGCTAGATGCGAGCAAGGGTCGGCGGCATGCGCTATCGCGTTTCGGCTCGCCCTGAACACTGCGCGCCCCAGCAGTGCCGGCGGCCGGGTGGCTCAGACTTTGCGGTTTGCTACCCGCTGTGCGGGCTGCGCGTGCCTGCGAACACGAGGATGCCGGATACGGCCAGCGCGATGCAGAGCATCACCCAGAAGTCGTATCTGGTCGGCCAGCCGGCGTCGTAGGGGGTAAGCGGCTCGCTGCCAGCCTGCGCATCTCGCTCGAGCAAGTATCGCCCGGTGCGCCCAGCGCGGTAACTCAGCAGCCCCATCTGCGACATCGAGATGGCAGCGGCGCCAAGCGCCGCGAACATGATGCCCACGCCGATGTCCGTGCCGATCCGACCAGGCCGCAGCACGGCGCCGACGCCGATCACCGGGAACAGCAGCAGGGCTGCTGCCATGCCGGCCCGCCACCACGCCCTGGCGGCGAACTGCTGCGCCCTGCACAGTTGCCGGGCTGTGACGCTCCGGCACCGGCGCCAACGTCTGAGGCTCGCTAGAACTCCTCGAGTGCCGAGAGTGTCACGACGCCCGCTTCTCCTCGAGCGCCCGCAGCACCTTTTCGGGAGTAACGGGCAGTTCGTAGAACCTCACGCCAATTGCGTCGTAGAGCGCGTTCACGATCGCCGGGATCGGGGAGTTGGCGGTCATCTCGCCAACGCCCTTCTGTCCGTAGGGTCCGTTCGAGGACGCGATACCGAGGACCTTCGCTTCGATGACCGGGCACTCGGCAGCCCCGGGCATGAGGTACTCGCTGAAACTCGTCGGGGCGTGCTCGACGAGCGGGTAGTAGGGAGCCGTGGTCTCGTAGAGGGTGTGCGAGACGCCCATCCACGCGCCGCCGACAATCTGGCCGTGGACGAGCCGGGGATTGATGGCGCGCCCAATCTCGTAGGCGCTCGACAAACGGAGAACCCGCACGCAGCCCGTCTCGGTATCCACTTCGATCTCAGCGATCGTGCACGCATGGGCCTCGGTCGAGTCCGGATCCATGGCGCCGGTGTCGGGGTCGACCGCACTCTTGGGCTTGAAGAAGATCCCCCGGCCCGCAATCGCCCGGCCGTGGACAAAGTGCGCCGCCGAACACACTTCGGCTACGGTGATCGACCGCCCCGCCGCGCCACACACAAGGATGTTGCCGGCACCGTCGGTCACGAGGTCGGCCGGTGCCGCCTCGAGCAGTTCGGCCGCTTCCTCGAACATGACCTCGCGCGCCTCTTCGGCGGCCGCGATGATCGCGTTGCCCGCGCGATGGGTCGTCCGGCTCGCGAACGTGCCGGTGCAGTAGGGCCCGGTGTCGGTGTCGTCGTTGTGCAAGACGACCGTCTCGAGGGGAACGCCGAGCGCCTCGGCAGCGATCTGAGCGAGCACGGTCTTCAGTCCCTGTCCGAGCTCCACGCTCGAGATGCTGATGTTGAAGACACCGGAGGTCGAGGCGTGAATAAGGGCGATGGTGGGATCGCCGCCAAGGTTCATGCCGGTTGGGTAGTTGACGGCTGCCATGCCGCGGCCCTTGACCTTGGCCATCGCTCAGACCTCCCGCGGCTTGGACGACATGGCGAGCAGTTCCGGGCTCAACTCGTGGCCCACCAGACGGGCCGCGGCCTGCATCGCTTCGATGAGGGTGGCGTCCTCGACCGGCTTGCGGTGGGGGCGCAGATCACCGTCGTGGTACGCGTTGCGAAAGCGCACCGTCCACGGGTCCAGCCCGGTCAGTTCGGCGATGCGGTCCATCTGGACCTCCATGGCGAAGGAGGCCTCGGTGACCCCGAAGCCCCGCATCGCGCTCGAGGGTTGACGGTTGGTGTAAACGCAGTAGATGTCGAAGGACGCGTTGGGTATGAAGTACGGGCCCGCGAGGTTGGCGGCGTGCTTCTGGACCGCGTACGGCGTGTGACGGCTGTAGGCGCCGCAGTCGATGTAGGACCGCACGCGCCGCGCGACGACCAGGCCGTCGTTGGTCACGCCGTCGGTCATGTAGATCCGAACGCCATTGCGGGTCGAAGAGACGATCATCTCCTCCTCACGGCTGTAGACGTACTTCACGGGCCGGCCGGTCTTCCAGGCGCCGAGCGTTGCCAGCGGCTCGACCATGGCGTCGACCTTGCCGCCAAAGCCGCCGCCCACCGTCCCGCCGATGAAACGGAGGCAGCGGGTGGGGATCTGCAGGATGTGGGCTGTCAAGTCGAGTGACATGTTGAGTGCCTGCGTGTTCGTCCACACGGTGAAGCGCCCATCGGGCTCGGGCCGTGCGACGCACCCCGTCGTTTCGACGGGAGCGTGCTCGATCGGGCTCATCTGGTACCGGCCCTCGACGACGTGGTCGGCGCGGGCCATCGCGGCGTCGACGTCGCCGAAGCGGACTTGGCGGAACGGGCGTCCATCGAAGTCAAAGGCGTTGATGCCCCACTCGGTCACCGCCGGCGCGCCGGGAGCCAGCGCTTCTTCCACGTCGAACACCGCCGCCAGTTCTTCGTATTCGATGCGCACGAGCTTGGCCGCCTCGGCCGCCCCCGCTCTCGTCTCGGCGATCACGGCGACGATCGGCTCGCCGACGTAGCGCACGCGCTCGTTGGCGAGAGCGCGCTCCTCGTCGAGGCCGAAGCCGATCAAGCCGAGGATGGTATAGACGTTTTTGGGCACGTCCGCCGCAGTGAGCGCGCGAATGAAACCGGGGACCTTCTTGGCCTCGCCTAGGTCGATGCTGCGAATGAGCGCATGGGGGAATGGACTGCGCGCGAGCACCATGTGGGCCATGCGCGGCAGCTGCACGTCATCGACGAAGATGGTATGACCGGTGACGTGCGAGCGAGCATCGGCCCGCTCGACCGACGCACCCACGGGGCCGGTCCCTGTGGGAACCCGGACCTCTCCTTCACTCACGACTCGCCTCCCACGCTGACCTCGTTTCGCCCGGTCCGGCTGGCCGCCGCAATCACGGCCTTCACGATTGGCTCGTAGCCCGTGCAGCGGCAGATGTTGCCACTTAGGGCCTCGATCACGTCCTCCCTGGTCGGAGCAGCATTGTCAGTGAGCAGGGCCTTGGTCGCCATGACCATCCCCGGCGTGCAGAATCCGCACTGCAGGGCGAAGTTCTCGACGAACGCGGTCTGAATCGGGTGAAGCGTCTGGCCCGCGCTGAGCCCTTCGATGGTCTCGACGTTGCGTCCCTCGACCTCCGCGATTGGTATAAGGCAGGAGAGCTCAAGTTCGCCGTCCACGAGCACCGAGCAGCTCCCGCAACCGCCCTGACGGCAGCCCGCCTTAGTGCCCGTAAGCAAGAGCTCCTCGCGCAGGACAGTCTGCAAGCTGGTCAGCGGATCAACGATGATCGAAATCTGTTCTCCGTTAACCGTGAACCGGACGATTGTGCTTCTGTTCATTGCTGCCCACCTCCCGCTATCTTCTCCAGGGCCCGGCGAAGCACGACCATGCTCATCCGCGATCGATACGCCGCGTTCGCCACCGAGTCGCTGAAGCCGTCGCCAACGTCCCCGAGAGCTGCCTCCGCCTCGGCGAGCACCGCGGCGCTGAGTTCCCGCCCTACGAGGACCTGCTCGACGGCCCGTGCGCGCACGGGCCACGGCCGGGGGCCATGAATGGCGACGCGTACGCCGTTTACGACGTTGCGATTGTCTGGATCGAAATTTGCGACCACGCCAGCCGTCGCGACACACGGCGTGTTGTAGGTCTTTCGCCCGATCGCGACGAAGGCACCGCGCTCGCCGTTCACCGGGACCAGTACCCGGGTTATCAGCTCGCCCTGTGCCAGTCCGGACGTCTCGCCGGTCGCCTCGTCGAGGACGTCCTCAATCGACGTGTCGAGCGTGCCCTCGGGCGACATCAACGTGACCTTGGCCTCGAGGGCGAGCAGTGGCACGATCAGATCGCCCCGCCCTGTTGCGATGTTGCCACCCACCGTTGCGCGATTGCGGACGGCGGGGCCGCCCAGCTGGCGCGCCGCGTCACTGAGGCCACCGGCCAGACCCTGAAGCGCCACATCACGCATCCGCGCGGTGGCGCCGATGGCCACGAAGCCGTTGACCCGTTCGACCTCGCCGAGCGGCGAGCGCCAAAGGCCAATTACCGTGTGCGGCAGCCAGCTGCCTGAGGAGAGGAGCGGCTGGACGATGGTGCCTCCGGCCATGAAGGCGTAGTTCCCCTCCTGCTCCCGCATCTCGGTTAGGATCTCCTCCAGCGAGTCGGGAGCGACGTAGCGTGCAACACTCATCTTCTGCTCCGCCGCGTCTCGACCGGGAATGGCCGGTATTCCATCCAACCTTCGCCAGAACGCGATCGTGTGTGCTCGGGTCTTGGTGGACCGCAGGTCGCCTGCTTCACCGCACCGCCTCCTTGAGAAAGGACTCGACTTGCGGCTCCGCACGCGATGCGCGAAGCGATAACTGCCGATGAGCCGGAGTATAAGCAGGGCGCCACAGGGGGAATAGAGGCCTCTTCCCTATTGGACCTCAAGGCGGCACCTATGGCAGGGTCGCAGGACGAATGCGTGGTGCAGGATCAGTCGCCAGGGCTTGGCTCAACGTTCATCCGGGGATTTCTCCCTGTCCTTCGGCCGTCCGAGTAACAATGCCGGGCCACGTCCCAGCGAGTGGTGTAACGACGACCACCACATCAACCCTCGGTCTGTTGTTCTAACTGACTTCGGCGAAGTCTGCCTGGGTCACCTCCTCCACCTCGCCGTCGATCTCGGTCACGCGCGCTCTCACCAGCAGCTCGACCGACATGTAGCGGGGTCACCTCGCCGTAGCCGGCATTGCAGATGGCCTCGGCCTCGGCCGCCATCAGTCGCTCGGCGAAGGTCCGCACCATCTCGCGCAGAAGGTCAGACCCGTCCTCATCGAGGTGCTTGCGCAACCAGACGAGGGCGTCCATGTTGGTAAGGACTTCCACCGCATCTCCTGTCAGTTCGTCTTGGACGGACTTGCTGAGATTGATGCTGTGGTCGCGGCGAGTGGGGGACCTCGCGAAACTCCTGCTTGCCGTCGGGCACCACGCCCGGGCGCTCCGCTTCGGGGATCAACGCGCCATGGCCCTGGTCGGCTCCTTATGCCTGGGCGTCCACGCCGTCACCGGCTTCGCCAACAAGAGTCTTCGCGGGATGGTGGCCGGACTCCTCGGTAGTGATTACACGCTTCCCCTATGAGCTACGATCTGCGACGGCTCCGTCTCCATGGCCTCATCAGCCGCGTCCTGGGCTCGAACACTTACGTCGTCACGCCCGAGGGCACCCGCGTCGCCGTGTTCTGCACCAAACCGCACGACCGGCTCCTCGCGCCGCTCCTCGACGCTGATCGACCTCCCGCACCCGTCGAGCTACGTCGCGCCCTCGCACCGTCGAGCGCATCGTGGGCGACTACATCGACCACGCTCGTCTCGGGACAGCCGCCTGAAACTTGTCACAAGGTCCAGAGACTGGAACACCAACAAAGTGCTAGAGGTTTTGCCTTGAGGTCCAATAGGAAAGATGCATCTTTTTCGCCAGCGACCAGATACTTAGACTCCGATCATCAGGACCAAGAAGGGGCAGATGTGACATCCAGTGAGACGTTCAACGTCCAAGACAAGAAGAGGATCGACGACCTCGACGTGAAGTATCTCCTGCACCCATTCACGGCGTTGCGCGAGCACGAGGCCTCGGGTCCGCTGATGATGGCGCAGGGCAAAGGGTGCTGGCTGACGGACACGTCGGGCAACCGGTACCTGGATGGTATGGCCGGAGTCTGGTGCGTCAACATCGGCTACGGCAACGAGGAGATGGCCGAGTCGATCGGAGCCCAAGTCAAGCGGCTGTCGTATTACCACTCGTTCAGCTCGATGGCTAACGACGTCGCGACGCTGCTGGCCCAGCGCATTGTCGAGCTGTCGCCGGTGCCGATGTCAAAGGTTTTCTTCGGCAGCAGCGGCTCCGACGCCAATGACACGCAGGTCAAGCTGATCTGGTACTACAACAACATTCTGGGCCGCCCCGAAAAGAAGAAGATCATCTCGCGCCAGCGCGGCTATCACGGGGTCTCGGTCATGACGGCCGGACTCACCGGACTCGACTTCGCTCACTCCGGCTTCGACGTTCCGCTGCCGATGATCCGCCACGTGCGCGCCCCGCTACGTCTTTGGGAAGCCCAGCCCGAAATGACCGACACAGAGTTCTCCGCGGTGCTCGCCCGCGAACTCGAGGAACTCATCCTCGCCGAGGGCCCCGATACGGTCGCTGCCTTCATCGCCGAGCCGATGCAGGCCGTCGGCGGAGTGATCGTGCCGCCCGAGGGCTACTTTGACGCGATCAGCGAAGTGCTGCACCGTTACGACGTCCTCCTGATCGCCGACGAGGTGGTGTGCGGCTTCGGTCGGACCGGCAAGTGGTTCGGCACCGAGACGTACGGCATGCAGCCGGATCTGATCACGTTGGCCAAGGGCATCACCTCCGCTTACGTGCCGCTCTCGGCGTGTTTGGTTTCAGAGCCCATCTGGAAGGTGATCGAGCAGGGAAACGATATGTATGGCGTGTTCGGACACGGCTACACCTATACCGCTCACCCGCTCGCCGCCGCCGCCGCACTCACCAACATCAACATCATTGAGCGCGATCACCTCGTCGACCAAGCAGCCACCCTGGGCCTCTACCTGCACGAGCGCCTCCAAAACGCCTTCGGTGACCATCCCATGGTGGCGGAGATTCGCGGAAAAGGTCTCGTCGGCGCTGTCGAGTTCGTCCAGGACCGCTCCCCCTTGACCCGCATCGATCCGGACGTGCACTTCGGAACTCGCGTCTTCAAGGCCAGTCTCGCGCACGGCGTCATCAACCGAGCGCTCTGGGGCGACATCATCTCCTTCTCGCCACCGCTCATCGTCACCGAATCGGAGATTGACGAGATGGTTGACGGGACCCGCAAGGCCTTCGATGAAGTCGTGGCAGAGCTGGCGAAGGCCTGAGACCTTCGAATCCAATCGTCCGGACCGTGCCCGTTTCGCAGGACTCCGTCCCACCATAGAGGTATCGCCTTGAGATCTGATAGGGAAGTTCCCCCTAGCCGCTTCGGATTGCAATACTTGGACTTCGCCTCAATGACCGGCGTGCGTCCTCAAAATGTCCATGAACATTCGCAGCGGGGCCTTGCTCTCGCGCGGAATGTCCTTGCGCCAGACCAGGTAGAGCTCTCGAAATGCGTGGCGGTCGCTGATCTGCAACTGCGTCACGCTGCGCTCGCGCGCCACCGCGAGCTGGGGCAGAATGGTCAAGCCCATTTTTGCCTCAACCAGGCCGATGAGGAAATCAAGCTGGCTCAGTTCCACCGTAATGTTCGGTGTGACGCCAGCTTCCTTCAGTACATTCAAGACCAGCTCGCGAAGACCGTAGCCGGGCTTCAAGGTAAGGAAGGGCTCTTCGGCGATCTCTTGGAGGCTGATCTCGCCGCTGCGCGCGAGCAAGTGCCCGGGCGGCACGAGGGCGACCAGAGGTTCGCGAAGGAAGAAGCTCGCCTCAAGGTGCGAAGCGAGCTTCCCGTCGAGCCGTATGACGCCGACATCGATTTCGCGCTCCACGAGCAGGTGCTTCACGCTGAGCGAGGAGATCTCCTCACGGAGCTCGATTCGCGCGCCGGGATTGGTGCGCCGAAACTCGGCGATCACGCTGGGAAACAGCCGGCTGCCGAGCGTGGGCAAGACGCCCACGCGGATCTTCTGGCCGCTCTGGGCGGAGACCTCGTCGATGTGGGTCTGGACGAGATCAACTTCCTCGAGGATGCGCGCGGCGTGGATCCGGAAGGCTTCCCCGGCGGGCGTGAGCACCAGTCGGCGCGGGAGTCGGACGAACAGCGGCAACCCGAGTTCCTGCTCGAGTTTACGGATTTGCTCGCTCAGCGAAGGCTGCGCCACATAGAGCCGCGCCGCCGCCCGCGACATATTGCCCTCCTCGTAAATGGCAATGAAGTAGCGGATCTGACGCAGTTCCAAGCGGATCCTCCAGAAGGGGCCAGGCCATCGCGAAAGTCTGTCGATCTTACTTGGCCGCTCCCGCTGTGCCAACGCGTAGCAGAAGGGAAGCGCGTCAATGCTTGTTGAAGAGAGGACGTACACCCTCCATGTTGGAAAGACGGCCGCGTACCTAAAGGCGTACGAAGAGGCCGGTCTCGAGGTGCAGCGCGCGTTCCTGGGCAACTTGATCGGCTACTTCACGACCGAGATTGGGACGCTCAACCAGATAGTGCACCTGTGGGGCTACGAGAGCATGGACGACCGCCAGGAGCGGCGTCGCAAGCTGCAAGAGGATCCCGCGTGGCAGAGCTACGTCACGACGATTCGGCCCTTCGTCCTGCACCAGGAGAATCGGATTCTGGTGCCGACGTCGTTCTCTCCCATCGGCGGCTGCGAGGTGACGTGGTGAGCGAATCGACGCAGAACGCGAACGCGGCCTCTCGCTCCGCCTGGCGGCTGACGCTGCACTCCCAGCAGCTTGTCCCCGGCAGCGAGATGACGTTCGACCATGGCACGTCTGTGGTCTTTCTGAAGGACGGCAAGGTCATCGTACAAGAAGACGGAGAAGAGGCCGTCGCTCACCAAAACGCCGAGGCGTGGGTCCAGCGCTCTCCGTCGAGCCTCGTCGACGGTGGTGCCGCGGCGTCGATCGACTGGTGGACCGTGTCGCCCGCCGATGGACATTTCACCGAGAACGGCAACGTGCTGCTCGCGCGAGAGATCAGGATCGACGCGGCGACGTGCCTGCTTCGCTGCGATCAGGTTGAATTCCCGCCAGGAGGAATCGCCTACCTTCACACGCACGCCGGCCCGGGCATCCGTCGCCTGCACTCGGGCGCTCTGCGGGTGCAGACCAACGGTGAGAGTCACGAATACGTCCCCGGCGACTCCTGGTTCGAGCCAGGTCCGGTGCCGGTGTACGCGGAGGCGTCGCCGGAGGCAGGCGCGGCGTTCCTGCGCGTGATGGTGCTACCGGTGGCGTTCAAGGGCAAAAGCTCGATCACCTACGTGCGTGAAGAGGACCGGGTGAAGCCCAAGGATCAGCGCTACTCCATCTTCCTCGACGAGGAGACCACCCTGTGACTCGATCGGGCTTTCACACGGCTTCTCCCTCGAGCACCGGCGGCCGGCTGCTCGTCGATCAGCTGGCGGCCTTCGGCGTCACCGTCGTCTTCGGCGTGCCCGGCGAGAGCTACCTGCCGGCGCTCGACGCGCTGCGCGACCGACAGGGCAACGTTCGATTCGTGATCGCACGTCATGAGGGTGCCGCCTCGTTCATGGCCGACGCCTCGGGAAAATTGACGGGGCGACCCGGGGTCTGCCTGGTGAGCCGGGGACCGGGGGCGCTCCACGCCGCCAACGGCGTGCACATGGCGATGCAGGACTCGACGCCCATGCTGCTGCTCGTTGGCCAGGTGTCGCGCTCGGTCCGCGAACGCGAAGCGTTCCAGGAGATCGACGTCCAGGCCACGTTCGGTCCGATCGCGAAGTGGGCGGCCGAGGTGCTCGGCGCGGACCGGATTCCCGAATTCCTCAGCCGCGCGTTCGCTACGGCGACGAGCGGACGCCCCGGGCCGGTGGTGCTCGGGCTGCCTGAAGACGTGCTGCGCGACCAGACCACGTCAACGGCGCTCGCTCCATTCGAGCGCGCCGGCGCCGTTCCGGCGGCCGCCGCCTTCGAACATATCAGGGCGCTGCTCACCGGCGCGGAGCGCCCGATCATCCTCGCGGGCGGCGCCGGATGGACGGCGGGGGCGTCGAGTGCCCTGGCGCGTTTCGCCGAGACCAATCACGTGGCCGTCGCAACGATATTTCGCTACCAAGACGCCTTCGACAACCGCCTGGCGACCTACGTCGGCGACGTCGGCCTCGGTATCAACCCGGCCCTGGCGTCGCGATTGGCCGAAGCCGACCTTGTCCTCGCCATCGGGCCGCGTCTCGGGGACGTCACGACCGGCACCTACCAGCGCTTCAGTGCACCGACGCCGCATCAAAAACTGATTCACGTGCACCAGGGTGCCGAGGAGATCGGCCGCGTCTACCGGCCGACGCTCGGCGTGACGGCGAGCATCCCCGCATTCGTTGAGACGCTCGCCGAGCTCGAGCCGGTCGCGTCGAACGCGTGGGCCGACTGGGTTGACATGGCGCGCCAAGACTACCTGGACTGGCACGCTCCCGACGTCACGGGCCACGACGACAGCTACGTCCATCTCGCCGTAGCGATCGCCGAGTTGCGCGAGCTGCTGCGCGACGACGCGATCGTCTCCAACGGAGCGGGCAACTACACGACGTGGATACACCGGCACTTTGACTTCCACCAGTTCCGCACCCAACTCGCCACGACCGGCGGCTCCATGGGCTACGGCCTGCCGGCGGCGCTCGCCGGCAAGTTGCTATACCCCGAGCGTGACGTCGTCGCCTTCGCCGGTGATGGCTGCTTCCTCATGACGGGCCAGGAGCTGGCCACGGCGGTGCAAGAGCACCTCAACGTGATCGTCATCGTCGTCAACAATCAGATGTACGGCACGATCCGGCTACACCAGGAGAGGAGCTACCCTGGGCGGCCCTTCGCCACCGATCTGGTCACGCCGGACTTCGCCACACTGGCGCGCTCCTATGGCGCGTATGGAGAGACGGTGGAGAAGACGCAGGACTTCGCGGCCGCGTTCGAGCGAGCCCGTTCGTCGAACCGGCCGGCGCTGATTGAACTCCGGGTCGATCCCAGCCAGTTGACCCCGTCAGTGCGGCTACCCGACTAGCCAGACGATGGCGACGTCAGCGAGCCACGAGCCAAGCAAGGGGAACGATGAAAAGTTTTGAAGTACTCGACCTCCTCGCACGACTGCGAGATCCAGGTCTTCTGCGCACCCAGGCGTACATCGGGGGAAAGTGGCAGAGCGCGAGAGACGGCGCGCAGTTCCCCGTGATCGACCCCGCCACCCGCACGGTGCTCTCCCACGTTCCCGCCATGGGAGCGGAGGAGACCCGCGAGGCGATCGCCTGCGCCGAGGACTCTCGAGGGGAGTGGAGCTCACGCCTGGCCAAGGATCGCGCCTGGATCCTGCGCCGCTGGGCCGACCTGGTACTCGAGAGCACGGAGGATCTCGCGGTCATCCTCACCGCCGAGCAGGGCAAGCCACTGGCCGAATCGAAGGCGGAGATCGCCTACGCCGCCTCGTTCCTCGAGTGGTTCGCCGAGGAGGCCAAGCGCGTCTATGGCGACACCATTCCCACGTACGCCCAGGATCGACGGTTGGTCGTCCTCAAGCAGCCCATCGGCGTCGCGGGCGGGATTACCCCGTGGAACTTCCCCTCCGCCATGATCACCCGCAAGGCGGCGCCGGCACTGGCCGCCGGCTGCACCATGGTGTGCAAGCCCGCTGAGCAGACTCCGCTCTCGGCGCTGGCGCTGTGCGAACTCGCCGACCGAGCGGGACTTCCGCCGGGCGTGTTCAACCTCGTGACCGCCGCGGGCGACGGGGCACCCGCCGTCGGCGAGGAACTCACCGGGAACCCCGTGGTTCGCAAGATCGGTTTCACCGGATCGACGGCCGTCGGGCGTCTTCTCATGGCCCAGTGCGCCCAAGGCATCAAGAAGATCTCGCTCGAACTCGGCGGCAACGCGCCTTTCATCGTCTTCGATGACGCGCAGTTCGACGCGGCACTGGACGGTGTCGTGATCAACAAGTTTCGCAACAGCGGCCAAACGTGCATCACGGCCAATCGCATCTTCGTCCAGGACTCGATCTACGACCGCTTCGTCGCGGCACTGGCGGAACGCGCCGCCAGGCTGAAGGTCGGATCGGGTTTCGAGGACAATGTCGCCGTGGGACCGTTGATCGACGAGCAGGGGTACGACAAGGTGGTCCGCCACGTTGCCGACGCCCTTGAGCGCGGCGGCACGATCGTCACGGGCGGGGGGCCCCACAAACTCGGTGGCACCTTCTTCCAGCCCACGGTGATCTCGGGCGTCACGACCAACGCGTCCATGTCCTGCGAGGAGACCTTCGGGCCCGTGGCGGGCGTCATTCGCTTCACCGACGAGGCCGACGCCGTGCGCATGGCGAACGACACCCCCTACGGCCTGTCCGCGTACTTCTATTCACGTGACATCGGGCGGATCTGGCGCGTCGCCGAGTCTCTGGACGTTGGCATCGTCGGGGTCAATACCGGCGTCATCTCGTCCGAAGTGGCGCCCTTCGGAGGGGTGAAAGAGTCCGGAATCGGCCGTGAAGGATCGAAGTACGGCATCGATGAATGGCTTGAGGTGAAGTACCTCAACATCGCTGGCCTCGATCAATGACCGGATCTGTAGTGATATCAGACGTCCGTAGCTCTCTTTAAATGCTGTGACACCAGACAATTCAGGCAGTGCATTCCGCAGGGAAGTTGACATGAGGAGCAGACATGACTGAGGCGGCAGAGGTTCCGTTCTCCGAGACCAAGGCGCCCGAGGCGCCCGAACGCCTGCACCGGGGCGCATTGAGCCTGCTGGACATCGCGGCGTCGACGATGGCGAACATCGGCCCCGCCTACAGTTTCTTCTTCGGCTTCGGCCTCATCGTGGTCACGGCCGGCATCGCCGCGCCGCTAACTATCATCGCGGCCGGAATCGCTGTTGCGCTGCTGGGCAACACCCTGGCGCAGTTCTCTCGTGCCCATCCATCGACCGGCGGCTTCATCACCTTCGTCGGCAAGACTTTCGGCGGGACCTCAGCGGTGACCACCGCGCTGCTGTGCGGGGCTGGCTACATCATCGCGATCTCGTCCGTGCTCGCGGTTTCTGGCGGCTTCGTGTCCCTCACGCTGAATTACTACTTCGGCTGGAATATCCCTTGGGTCATCTTCTCTGTGCTGCTGACCGGCGGCGCGGTCCTGATGATGATGCGCGGAGTAGGGGTCTCGACAAGGCTGGCCGGAGCCTTCTTCGCTTTCGAGATGCTGGTCCTGGTCGTCGTGTCCGTGGTCGCGCTGATCAGGAACGGCGGTCACATCTCCGCGGCCCCGTTCGACCCGCACAACATCACCAGCGGATTCAGCGGCCTCGCAGCCGGGTTCCCGCTCGCCGTGTACTTGTTCATCGGCTGGGAGAACTCCGCCGCACTGGCTGAGGAGACCGGTAATCCCCGGCGCAACGTGCCGCGGGCGGTGTTCCTGTCGATTGCCCTGATGCTGGTGGCCTACGTGCTGTTCGCCTACGCCACCGTGGTCGGCTTCCACGAGAACGGCACCAAGCTGGGCGCGGCGCCGATCCCGTTCATCACGGTCGCGCACAGTACGCTTTCGGCCTTGGCGGTCTTCGCGTACCTGGCCGGGTTCACCTCGACGATGGGCGTGCTCATCGCGGCCGTCAACTCCCAGGCCAGGCTCATCTTCAACGCTGGCCGCGAGGGCCTGCTCCCCCGGTTCATCGGCAAGGTCGCACCCAGCCGGCAGACACCGAACAACGCGATCTTCGTATTCGTCGGGGTCGCATCGGTCATCATCGTCGTCTGGCTGCTCGGTCACCTGGTCGGCGGTCACGTGGCGCGGGCCAACATGAACCCGATCACCTTCTTCGACGAGTCCGGCACGATGGGCACGCTTCTGATCCTGGTCGTTTACTTCCTGGCCAACCTGGCCCTGCCGTTCTACTACCGCAAGTTCCGGCCGACCGAGTTCGACGTCGTGAAGCACGCCATCCTCCCGGTACTCGGCATGGTCGCCATCGCCATTCCCGTCTACTACCTGTGCAAGCCACCGCAGCCTGCGCCCTACGACTGGTTCCCGCTGGCCGGACTGATCGTGATCGTTGTCTCGATCGTCTATGCGCTCACTCTGGTCAGGCGCGACCCGGGGATCGGTGACCGGGTCGGATCGATCGTGGCCGATGAGTGATGAGGACCGCCGCCAGCATGTGAGCCGGGATGCACCCGGACGTCCCGCGTTTCCTTAGATCTGTAGAGGTTTGTCATCACCGACACGCAGTCCAGGCGGCCGCCGGGCCGACTCGCTCCAGGGCCACCCGCTCGACCCAGTGAGCGGGGCGGAGTACATGGCCGGACGACAGATCGTGGCGGCCGCCGGGCTGCTGACTGAATCGGTCAGGTTCGCGTATTACGGGCTCGATGAGCCGCACAAGAAGGACGTGAAAAGAATGCTGCACATGTTGCCGAGCGACGCCTTACTACCAGGCCCGGATGGCCGCGGCTTGCTGTGATCGCGTTGTGAACACGGGAGCGACAGGCGGACGCGCAGTTCGCGGCTGCTGATGTCGCATGGGAACTGGCGCGTTCCTGGCCCGGGCTCATTGATGTCCACTCGGGGCACCGAGGCAGCGACACCAAAGCGGGAATGGATGCTCACCGCATGACCGCGGACGGCAACCGGGCACGCGCCGGGCCGCCAGCTCGCCCGGCACGGCCGGTTAGCCGGCCGGTGCGGCAGCGCTGCTGAGCGCCCGAACCTTGCCGCCGGGAGCGGAGACCATAAGCCTGATCAGTTCCTCGGTGACGCGGGGCTCGAGACCCTCGGTGTGCCCCTTGTCCAGGCGCACGACGTCAGCGATCACCCGGCCGGCCAGCCCGCTCGGGTACACCCACACCTGGGCTGTTCCCGGAGTCGGCTTGCGCCCCCAGCTCAGTGTCGGGCTGGCGTCGTAGCGAGCGTCGTGGATCTTGCCTGGCTGGTCGTCCACCACATCGGGCTGCCGGACCCGCGGCCCGGCACCGTACCGCTCGGCCCACGCTGAGGTATCGGGCAACGAAGCTATCTCGTGCTCGCCGGTGGTGAAGATGAAGGAGAAGTCGGCAGTCGGAGTCGGCGGACGCTGAAGCACGCCCCGGCTGGCCATGGCCTCCTCGAACGCCTTCTGCTCTTCCTCAGTCCGGGGCGGGCCGAAGTCAGGCGCCCGCTCGGCCGGCCCGAGGCGGCCGCCGGACAGGCTCAGCCATCCGTCCACCCGATCGGCGAAGTAGTCGTTGCCCGCCAGCAGCCGGTGGGACGTCATCCCGCCCTGAGAATGGCCGACCAGCCAGAAGGCCCGCACGCGGCTGCGCCCCAGCCGGTCAAGGACAGACTCGACCAGATCGACCAGGTACTCGTCGTCAGCGTCGGCCGCCCAGTGGCGGGCCGGCTCCCTGGTCGCAGCCGACGGCGTGGCAACCACGAGACCGTACTTGTCCAGGTAGTCGTAAGCGGGGAAGTACTCTCGCTGCCAGTGCCCGACAGACCCGCCCCCGTGCAGGTTCAGCACGAAGGTCACTTCCTCCCGGGCGGTCAGGCCCGACGGCAGGTCCAGGTAGCACTTCCGGCCGGTCTTGGCGTCAACGGCGGTCTCTGCTGCCATGCGTTACGTCTTTCTCCGCGACGGCCGTCCGCGGCCGGTCTGACTATGCGTGCGCGAGTTTGATCGTAACCGCGTGCTGGCCGGTGTCTACCCCGGCCAGACTCGGCCTGGCGGCAGCTGCCGCCGGGCCGGTCACCCGACGAGGCTGCCAGAAGGTCGGCCCGTAGGTAGCCCGCATGGAAGACGGTCGGCCAGTATCCGAGGCAGATTTCTGCGCGCCACCGGCCGGGGCATCTGCGGCGCCTTCTGGCATCGCGGCAGGCGGGCGTCATGCTCGAAGTAAATGCTGTCCTCGCCCTTGCCGCGCCGTTCCGCCACGAGCCGATCATAGCGCCGGTGGGGGACTATTGAGGGGGACCATTGCCGGGCATAGGGAGACACGGGCAGGCATGCGCAGGCATGAATCTGCAGGTCAGGCCTGGAGAATGGCCTGCTCATCAGGCCTCTTATTGTCCATGGTAAGGAGAAGTTCTACGGTTCGATTCCGTAAGGGGGCTCTTCAATAGCCAATTTCGAATGTTTGTCCACACCGATTTTCGCCTTGGGGGCCATTCTGGCTGGCGCCCGGCGCGGCTGGCGGCAAAGGGCTGTGACACGCGGAGGTCCGCGGGACAGGTGATTTCGTCTGAGCAGGGCTAACCGCGCGGCCGGGCGGCCTGGAACGGGCTGCGGGAGAAGGTCAGCGGCCCGGCGTCGTTCGCGGTCCGCCGTCGCTGAGCACTGTGGGACTCTGCGGATCAAGGCTGCGCGACCGGCTAGACATCCGACCGCACCTGCCTCCGGCGGTGCTAGGGCCGACTTCTTCACTTCGGCGCATGCGATCGGCTGAGGCACGCGCCACGTTCTGGCTGGCGTCGCGTCAGACGCGCGGAGTAAAGAGCCTGTGATTGTCAGGGCCGGGTACGACAACTCCACGCTCGCGGCGAGAGGGCCGCTCATTCGCAGTACGGCCGTCATGTTCATCTCCTGCGCGTGCGTGCTCAGGGTGGCGAGAGCTTGTCGGCCGATGTACGCGGCCGAGCGCGCGTCAATCACCAGCTCGGATCCGGCCGGCTTTCCGAGACGACGCAGCGCCGCCAGGAACAGGGGCACAGAGCCGTCGTTAAGCGTCCCGGCCAGGCCGAAGGCTGCATCGTGTTCGGCGTACAGCTGGAATGGCGTCGCCCGGGCATTGGCGCAGGGATGCATGCACGCCAGCTCGGCTGCCGCGACGAGCCCAAGAGCACGCACGTTGTATGCGCACAGAGCGGCTATCGGCTTCTGGATGATTTGCCGGTCGAGCAGGTGCTCGTAGCGGGCAAACGCGTCGCGCTGCTGCGGGGTCCGGGCAGCGGCAGTGCAGTTAACAATGATGCGATAGCCGTTAAGCCCCGCCGCACGCGCATCTGCCGACGCCGCGACCCGGCGTGCTACTGATTCCTCTGGATCGACCACCTCTCCAGCTAGCTGGTAAAAGCCAGCCGTGTCGCGTATTGCGGCCCGGCCAGATTCGAGTGCCCGGCGCACCGTACTGCTCCTGGTCACTCGTCGGAACGGCCCATGCGGCTCTGTCATGCTGCCAAGTCCGATCAGTTCCACGTACTGGTCCGCCGCGATGCCATCTTCGGCATATTCGAGAGCGCGAGCGGCGAGTTCCTCGTTGTGGTGATAAGCCCAGGCCAGGTGCGTGAACTGAGTGAATCCTGCGGCAGACCGGGCGACGCCGTGGCTTCGCTCCCGCTCGACGCCGTGCCAGGATGCCGAATCCGGAATATGGCGCTGGGCCGTCTCGATCGCAATGGCGAGCCCGATCTCGGAACCCACCAGGTCAGGCATCGGCGGGTACCTAGTTGCAGCCAGGGCCTGTTTCACTGCCGCGATGCGCTCCCGGGCCTTGCGACACCGCGGACAGCCATCGACGTGCATGCCAACCTTGGCGGCCTGCCGCTGAACAAGCGCGCCTCCGCCGAATCGTGCAATCTCGTCCGCTTTTGGGTGGTGAGTCATGTAGATCAGTCCCGAGAGGTAAGCAAGCGCAGCGCGCCGAGCTCACGAGGGCGAGGTTAGAGCGGCCTCACACCGGTGCTAAGCATTCAGGGCGTTCTACCCTGGCATGCTGGCAATTCCCGCATGCCGGCGCCGGGCCTGCGCCGTGCTCGATGACCTCGGCTTGGTCTTCAAGGGCCTGGTGGGCGTGCTCGCCCCCAGCCCTCAAGGGTTGTGGCCCGGCGCTCTCAGTTCTGTTCAGCGCCGGTGATTGAGCACCAGGAATAATCGGTAGGACATCCCTGGGTCTGCCGCCGGTCGGGTCGGCGGCGGCCATCCCGCGCCGGTCGGGGGAGGTCGCGATGGAGGAGAACTTTGTCTGGATGACGACACGCCGGATCAAGCCAGGGACGCTGGCTGACTTCAAGCGGACCTGGCGACCCGAGCGTCATCCCGACGGCCTATTGCACGCGTACGCATACTGGACTGACGACGAGCAGGAGATCATCGCCGTATCGTCGTGGGTCTCACAGGAGTCATGTGAAACATGGCGGGCATCGTGGGAGGAAACGCATCGGCGTGCGGCTATCGCCCCCTACGTCCTGAGCGAGCAGGAGGGGTTTTACCGCGGCCGCGAACTGATCGTGCCGGCGCAGCCATGATCACCGCCGTGATTGGCGGTCCTACCGAGCCGATCGACCCGATCGAGGCGATATGCGCCCGCCTGCGCTGCCGCCGCTAACCGCGAATCGAGCCCCGCGTCGGCCCGTGACCGTCGGCCTGCCCGGCTATGAAACGATCTACCTGTCCGCATGTCTTGGTGATGTTGCGCACGGGGGGTGGCAGCCGATCCGATCATTTGGACAGCCGACGGCGCCGCCCGAAGGGGTTGAGCAGCGGCTGTTGAGTCGTGGCTGGCGCGCCGCCGGCCGCCCGCGACAGCCAGTGCTGTTTGTCAATCCCAGGTCTGGAGGGGGTTCGGCCGCGCGCAACGGGATCGTTGAGCGGGCGCGCCAGCAGCGGATCGAGGTTGTCATCCTGGCCCCTGGCCAGAACCTGGCAGCGCTCGCTCAGGCTGCGGTCGGCAGCGGTGCAGATGCCCTCGGAATGGCTGGTGGTGATGGGTCTCTCGCTGTCGTGGCCGCGGTCGCTGCCGCGCACGAGCTTCCGTTCGTCTGCATTCCCGCGGGGACGCGCAACCACTTCGCGCTCGACGTGGGAGTGGACCGGCATGACGTGCCCGGCGCGCTCGACGCATTCAGTGACGGGGTCGAGCGCCGGATCGACATGGCCGAGGTAAACGGCCGGCTGTTCCTCAACAATGTCTCGCTTGGCATCTACGGCGATGCGGTCCAGCAGCCGGCCTACCGCGATGCCAAGGTGCGTACTCTTCTGGACACCGCGCAGCAGGTACTGGGCCCTAGTGCCCGGGCACCCGACCTGCTTCTCACCGACGATGCCGGGCGCGAGCATCGCCAGCCCGCTGTGGTGCTCGTTTCAAACAACCCCTACGCCCTGGATCAACCCGTAGCTCGCGGTACCCGCCCGGCGCTCGACACCGGCCAGCTCGGGGTCCTCGTGTTCGACGTTCCGGGCGACCGGCCGCGTTCTCCGGCGCGAGCCTGGACGGCGGCGTATCTGGAGGCGGGGGCGCCGCCGACGGCGCATGCGGGCATCGACGGGGAAGCAGCCGATCTGAGCGGGCCGCTGCGATTCGCGGTCCGGCCCGCCTCGCTGCGCGTCCGGATCTCGCGCCGCCATCCGGGGGCGTCGCCATCAGCGCGGTTTGCGGCACCGAGGCCAGCGCCCAGGCCGGTTCCTCGCGGCCCGGGCGGGAGTCCCCGCTCCATTCGGCCCGCGTAAGAGCCAGAGTGCATCTGACGATCGGATCGCCTGCCCACGGCTGACAGTTGCTCGGTCAGCGCAGGCACGGCCCGGCCTCAACAATCCCGAATCGGATTCGATGTCTCCCTTAACTTCCTGGGTTATTCGCGAGGCCTGCAAGCTGCCGAAATGCGAGCGGCCTCGAGATACCTTCCGGCCGCTCCTTGCACTGCTTGAATCGACATCGAAGACACCTGCATCTGGTTTGCTCGGAGGCAGTGCCCTGGGGTCGCTCGGTGTGCGAGTTCGCCGTTCGCCTGCCCGCCCCCATCTCAGGACCAGCTAACGGTGGCATTCCGCAGGGCCGCATACCTCGTCCGGAGTTCCGGGTGCGACTGGCCGACGTATCGGCAGGCGGTCGGCCTCGGCCAGTCCGGCGGCTGGGCGGTACCGGCCAGCGCCCAGGCCGCCTGACGCGCGGCGCCGAGCGCGACGTACTCGGCCGGCTCCGGCACCTCGACATCTCGGCCGAATATGCCGGGGGCGATCTCACGGATCGCTGCGGATCGGGCGCCTCCGCCAATCAGCAATGCGTGCTGGAAGCCGACGCCGCAGTCGGCGAGCAGGTCGATGGCGTCGGCGAGTGAGCCGAGCACACCCTCGACCGCGCTCCGGGCCAGGTTTTCGGGCGTCGCGTTCGACGTGGTCAGGCCGGCGAGTACGCCAGTGGCACCCGGCCGGTCTGGTGTCCGCTCGCCATCGAGGTAGGGCAGCAGCGTGATGCCACCCGAACCAGGCTCGGCCGCCAGCGCGCGCTCCGCCAGCCCGAAAAGGTCGGTGCCCGTCATGTTCGCTGCTGCCGTGAGCACTCGCCCGGCGTTCACAGTGCAAACCAGCGGCAGGAACCGGCCGGTGGCATCGGCGAACCCGGCGACGGCGCCCGAGGGATCGGCGGACGGCGCCTCGCTGACCGCGAAGACCGTGCCCGACGTCCCGATTGACACCGCGACTTCGCCAGGCTGGAGGCCGAGCCCGAGGGCGGCCGCCATGTTGTCCCCCGTCCCGGCCGCGAGCACCGCGCCGGCTCCAGTCTCGCCGACGACTTCGGCCGGCTGAGCTACCCGCGGGAGAGCGGCGTCGTGGCCGAGCGCTGAGGTGACGAGATCGGGCAGCCAGTGACCCGACACGACTGCGAAGTAGCCTGTCCCGGACGCGTCGCCGCGGTCGGTCACCGGCCCGGCAGCGCCGAGCCGCCACGTCAGCCAGTCGTGCGGCAGCATGACGCGGCATACCCGCCGGGCGCTGGCGGGTTCGTGCTCGGCGAGCCAGCGCAGCTTCGTCACAGTGAAGGACGCGCCGGGCACGCTGCCGGTCCGCTCCGCCCACCAGCGGGGCCCACCGAATTCGGCAACCAGTGCCGCGGCCTGCGGTGCCGAGCGCAGGTCGTTCCATAGCAACGCAGGGCGAATAACCTCATCGTCGGCGTCGAGTACGACCATGCCGTGCTGCTGCCCGGCGATCGCAATCGCGGCCGCCTGCCCGAGCAGCCCGTTCCCGGCCTGCTGAAGCGCGGCCCACCAGTGGTGCGGATGGCACTCGGTGCCCGGCGGGTGCGGGGCGCTGCCCTGCGCGACCACTTCACCGTTGTCGGCCCGGCACAGCAGCACCTTTGTCGACTGGGTGGAGGAGTCCACGCCTGCGACCAGCCGACCGGACCGCTTTCCGCTCACCGGCCCAGCCACCCGCCGTCAACCGGAATGAGCGCACCGTGCACATAGTCGGACGCGCGTGAGGCCAGGAACAGTGCCACTCCGGCGAAGTCAGCCGGCTCGGCCCAGCGTCCCGCCGGAATGCGCTCAAGAATGGCAGCGCGGCGGGTTGCGTCCGCGCGCAGCGCTGCCGTGTTGTCCGTCACCACATAGCCAGGGACGATCGCGTTGACGTTGACCCCGCCGCCTGCCCATTCGTTGGCCAGTGCTCTGGTTAGTCCGGCGATGCCGGACTTCGCCGCGGTGTAGCCGGGCACGTTGATGCCGCCCTGAAAGCTGAGCAGTGAGGCGAGGAACACAATCTTTCCGCGCCCTCGGGCGAGCATTGCCCGTCCGAGTTCCCGCGCCAGGACGAACTGGCTAGTGAGGTCGATCTGCAGGACGCGATCCCAGTCGGCGTCGGTGTGCTGTGCGGCCGGTGTCCGGGCGATCGTGCCGGCGTTGTTGACCAGGATGTCGATTGGCCTGGGCCACGCGGCGAGCCGGGCCGCTAGGTCCGCTACAGCGGACCGGTCCCCGAGGTCCGTGCGCAACGCCGAGCAGTCCCGGCCACGGGCGCGGACCCGCCGCGCCACCTCTCCGCCGTCAGGCTCGATGTGAGCGCTCACGGCGACGATGTCGGCACCGGCCGCCGCCAGCGCATCGGCTATGGCGAGACCGATGCCGCGGCGGGCGCCGGTGACGACCGCGATCTGCCCGGTCAGGTCGAAAAGGTCAGGCATCCCGTGGTTCGCATCGGTGGCTAGGGTCCAGCTCACGTCAGCGCTCACCGTCGGACTCCGCGGATTGGCAGTCGATCAGGACCTTCATTACGCCCGCCCCGCGCTCGAGCGCGCTGAACGCCTGGCTAGCCCGGCCCAGCGGCTCGATTCTTGAGATCAGCGCAGTGACTGGAATGCGGCCTGCCGTGACCATGTTCACGGCAGTCTCGAAGTCCACCCTGTCATAGAGGCGCGCGCCGACAAGCGTGAGCTCGCGCCAGAAGATCCGGTGCAGGCTGACCTCGCGCGGTACGGGGTGGATGGCGACCTGCACGAGCCGGCCCCGGACGGCCAGCGCATCCACGGCGGTCGTCACGCCGGCGGCGGCCCCTGACACTTCGAAAGCGACATCGGCTCCAGCGCCGCGGCTCCAGTCCGCGAGCGTCGCGGACAGGTCAGGGTCCGCGGGATCAAGGCATGCGAAGCCGAGCCCGGTCGCAAGCGCCCGGCGATAGGAATCGGGCTCAATGAGGCGCAGATCTGCGCCTTGCTGTGCGGCCACGCTTGCGATCAGCAGCCCGATCGGGCCGCCACCGACAACCAGGGCTCTCTCCGCCGGCCGCAGAGCGGCCCGACGGACGTCGTGCACGGCGACCGCGGTCGGCTCGACGAGCGCCGCGCGATCCAGGGCGAGCTGTTTCGGGAGCCCGATCAGGGTTCGGGCCGGAACGGTCCAGCTTCCCTGCATCGAGCCTGCTGCGTCGATGCCGAGGAACGTCAACTCGTGGCATACATGCGCGTGCCCGGCGCGGCACGCTGGGCATCTACCACACCAGTCCAACGGCATCACGGTCACGGGATCACCTAGTTGCCAGCCGTCGACGCCATCGCCGACCTCGGCAATCCGGCCTGACATCTCGTGCCCGATGACCTGCGGGGGGCTGACACGACCGTCCATGTCGCCGTGATAAATGTGCAGGTCGGTGCCGCAGATGCCGGTGTAGGCGACGTCGATCCGGACCTGTCCAGGGCCCGGCGGCTGCGTGCCTGCAGGCTCCAGGCGGAGTGTGCGGGCGCCCGCATAGATAACACGAGCTGTCTCCGCTTGGGCGTGCCGGGCCTGCGGACCCGGCTCCTGGCGTGGATGCGATCGCGGAATTGGCGACGTCATCTCCTCGCTCCTTCACTCGGCGCCGCTGAGATCGGGCGCAGCCGGTACGTGCGGAGGGCGGTCCGAGTCAGCACGTCCTCGCGCCCGGTCACGCTCGCGCCTGCCTGATCCAGTGCTGCCAGGACCACGTCCAGCCACGCGCCGGGGCTAGTCGCCAGCGTGCAGACCGGCCAGTCGCCGCCGCTGCGCGCGACCCGTGGGGCGGAGAAGTCGAAGACTTTGTCGCCGTACCGGCCGACCTTGGTAGCCAGCACGTAACGGTCGCGGTCGATGCCTCGCAGGGCCTTCCCGAGGATGGTCTCCGCCACCGTAAGCCCGTAGTACGGCGAGACATCGAGGAAGTTGATTCCCGCGTCCAGCGCTGAGTGGACGGCACCGATGCCGTCCTGCTCGGCAAAGGTTCCGTAGATGCCGCCGAGGGGCGACGCGCTGAAGCCGAGCTCGGAGATCAGCGGCCCGCATCTGCCGAGGGTTCGGTACCTCACGGCACCCTTGGGCCGTCGGCAGTCTGCGCGGCCGGGTCGAGCACGGACGTCGCTGGTGCGCCATGCCCGGCTGCGTTTGCTGCAGGCGCGGCTGGGCCGCTGGGCGGCGATTCGTCGAACGGCGTCGCGTAGGAGGGCATGCGCGTCCGTAGGCCGAGCCGAATGGTCACCCGGATCTGTGTGGAGGCAGGCAGCCGCACGGTTAGCCATGGCCCGCCTACCTCGGCCTGCTTGTGGGCTGTGACCGGCTCGCTGTGGCCGTAGTCGTAGAGTCCGCCCATCCAGGAGGGGTCCGGGCACGCGGTGTAACGGACTTCCTCGATCGTGTGCTCGGCGAAGGCCCCGGCCTGAATGATCACCGTGCGGTCCTGCTCGGGGTCGAGGTTCACGAGGTCGACGACGGTGGCTTCCGGGTCGATGGCCGACACCAGCGCCGCGACCGAGTCCGGCAGCCCTGGTCGCTGTCGTTCGCCGTCGTAATAACGGACCCGCGCCTGCTGCATGCCGCCGTTGTAGATCACCTGCGGCCCGCCCCAGGTGAGCTGCACCAGGGCCTCGGTGACGACGGGGTTGCACTGCTGCCAGACGTGGATGTCGGCCTCGGCGATGTCGATGTCCCGGTACGCCCGGCCACGCGCGAGCCGGTGCCGGACTTGCGCCTGGGCGGCGATGAGGATCTGCTCCGGATACTCGGGGTGTTCTCCTGCCAGGAAGACGAGCCACGGCTCCTCGTGGCCTGCCTCTTCCTTGCTGCGGAAGGGGCGGACTGTGCGCCAGTCGTAACCGGACCGTTTCCGCAGATCCGTTAGGCGGCTCAGGTCCGCCGGGTCCCCGCTGTGATGCCACAGCGCCACCGGGACCGCGGGCATCAGCGGGTTGTAGTCGAACCAGCCGCGGTCGGAGCGGCGGAACGGCACAAGAAAGGTCGGCACCGCGACGTCCTCGCGTAGCTGCGGGTACCACTTCGACCGGATCGAGGAGTCGGACTCGGCGAAGGGCTTCACCTGTCCCTCGCCGATGAGCGTGTCGAGCGCTGGCCGCACTAGGTCGAGGAACGACTGGTCACCGCTGGCGGCGGCAGCTGCCAGCGCACCGACAGTGGCCGTTTGGCCGACGCTGTACCAGCCGTGCGGCCAGCTCCAGCCGTAGTGCCCGCCATACCAGCGGCCGTCAAGCAGGCTGCCGACCACGCCGTCCGGCCCGACATTGTCCGGAATTACTCCGCCGTTTGCGGCTGCTCGCTCGCGCCAGGCGCCGACATACTCGATAATCCAGTCCCGGTAGCGCTGCTCTCCCGTGAGGATCCAGGCATTGAGCACGAGTCCCGCTGACGCCAGGTTCACCGCGGTATCCCCGGCGCCGAGCCGGGCGGTCATCTCGCCGGCGAGCCGCGGGTCCGCCGCGCGCGGCGGCTTAACAGCGTCGAACACCAGCCAGTCCAGCGGGAAGCCGTAGAGCCGCTCCTCGTGCTCGAGCCACGGATAGTGCGTTCCGTCGAACAAGCCGGTACGGTCCGGGTCTGATCCGTTGTGCGGTCGGCGGATGATCCGGTGCGTGGGGTCATAGTTGCCGTGCGCCGGGTCGACGTACAGGTCGGCAAATCTCACGGCCCGGTCGCGCCACCGTCCTGGCGCAGCCATGCTCAGGAAGTACAGCAGTAGCAGGCTCTCGCCCTGGTGGAACCAGTCATAACCGCGCTCGTACTCATCCTTCAGCAGCCCGAGCTCAGTGAGCTGCGCCGTGACGCCTTCCCAATGCCGCTCGGCCTGCGGCAGCAGGTCGTCGGCCCCGCCCAGCAGATACAGCTGCGGCCAGTTGAAGAACGTCTCGTAGAAGTCGTCGGCCCCGTCACGGGAGGTGAGCTGATGCCGATAGTTCAGCCGTCCATCTGGCCCGGCGAAGTCTTTCGCGAACCGCCGCCATGCGTAGTCCAGCAGGTCGAATAGCTGGCGCTCGGCCACCGCCCAGCCGGGCGGCTCCAGCAGCGGCACCGAGGCGGTCACGGCCGGAATTGTCATCTCAGCCTTTCGTGGCCCCGGCGAGCAGCCCGGTGATAAGGAACCGCTGGGCGAACAAGAAGACCAGGAGTACAGGGCTGATCGCCAGCAGCGTGGCCAGCGCGAGTTCAGGCCGGAGCACCGCCGCGGTGCCCGCGGTCGGGTTGAACTGCGGGACGTCGGTGATCAGCAACCCGAGGCCTACCTGGATCGGGTACTGGTTGCTCGACGGCAGCATCACGTAGGGCAGGAAGTAGTTCGTCCAGTTCGCCACGAAGCTGAAGAACCCTACGAGCGCGATGACCGGTGCCGCGAGCGGCAGCGCGACACGCCGGAACGCCCCGAACTCCGTGCAGCCGTCGATCCGGGCGGCGTCGAGCAGATCAGGCGGCAGGGCGGTGCTGAAGTAGATATAGGTCAGGTAGACACCGAACGGATAGAACGAATACGGCAGCACGACTGACCAGACCGTCCCGATCAGGTGCACCGCGTTGATCTCGAGGAACAACGGGATGACCAGGGTCGTCGCCGGCATCAGCATCACCACGAGGGTGAGGATCAGCAGGGTGCGTCGGCCGCGGAACTCGATCATCGCCAGCGCGTAGCCGGCCGGGATGCCCACGAGCAGGGTGATGATCAGCGCGAGCGACGCCTGGATCGCTGAGTTCCGCAGCCAGAGCAGGATGGTGTCGCCCTGGAACCTGGTGAGCGCGTCCCAGTTCTCCCGCAGCGCATGCCAGGACCCGAAGGAGAACGGGCTGCGGTAGACCAGCTGCGGGTCTGTCTTGGTCGCAGCGAGCAGCAGCCACAGTACCGGCAGGATGAAGAAGAACAGGAAGGCGCCGAGCAGCACTGCGGCTGCCAGGTAGCCGGGCAGCGCGGCGGGGCGCGGCAGCCTGCGATCCACCAGGCGCGCCTGGCTGCCGGCAGATGCCCTCGCTGCAGTGTGTGCGATTGTGTCAGCTCGCATCGAAGAACCTCGACCGGGTCACGAACAACGCCGCGACGATTACGCAGACCAGGAGCAGCTCGACCGAGATCGCCGCGGCGTAGTTGACGTTGTTGTTCTGGAACGCGAAGTCGTAGGACAGCTGCGTGAGCGAGAAGTCGCGGCCTGCCACGCCGAGGCTCGCCTCGGAAATGAGCTGGGGCTCCACGAAGAGCTGGGTGCCGCCGGCGAACGCCAGGATCACCATGTAGACGATCCACTTGCGCAGCATCGGGATCTGGATCCGGCGGGCGATGCTCCATCCGCCGGCGCCGTCGATGCGCGCTGCCTCGATGATCTCGCGCGGGATGTTGTTCAATGCCCCGGACATCACCACGATCCAGCCGCCTGCACCGGTCCAGAACGCGATCATCGCGAACAGGATTGTCAGGTGCCCGGGCTCGATGACCTGCCCGAAGGTTCCGTAGCCGAGCAGCCGTAGCAGCGGGGCGGCCGGGCTGACGGTGGGGTCGAGCATGAACAGCCACACCATGACGCTGGCCGCGCCCGCCAGCGCGCCCGGGATGTAGTAGAGGAAGCGGATCATCCTGCTCACCCGCCGGGCGGGCAGCTGCTGGAGCGTGATCGCCAGGCCGGTCACCAGGACGACCAGGAAGGCCAGCCAGATCATGAGGTACATCCCGACGTGCCCGGCGGCCGGCAAGAAGCGAAAGTCCCGGTAGGCGCCGGTGAAGTTGGACAGCCCGGCGAACGTGTTCCCCCCGTTGGTGAACGCGAAGTAGATGCCGTAGGCAGTCGGCAGGATGCCGAACGCGACGAGCAGTAGCACGTAGCCGGCGACGAAAAGATGACCGGCCGAGACCAGCCGGGGCGCGCCGCGCTGGCGCGCCCCGACCTGGTCAGTACGGGTGGGGCTCAACGACTGACCGTGTAGCCGTCGGATGTGGCGTAGTTGGTGATTGCGGTCTGCCAGGCGGGCAGCATCGACACGATGGACTTGCCGCCGGTCACGCCTGGATCGATCGTCGCGGCCCAGATCGCCTCGTTGCTCCATTTGCCGTAGTTCCAGCCGGGCCAGACCTGGCCGGCTGCCTGCTCGAGCACGGGAGTGATGTCGTCCGCGAAGTAGCCGGAGCTGGCCTGGTGGGCCAGCCACACCTTGGCCGCGGGTACGTAGGCGGGGAATCCCGGAGCCAGGTCGCCCTGGTAGGCGTTGTTGGTGGTCACCCAGGTGAGGAAGTTGACCGCTTCCTGCAGATGCTTGGAGTGCGCCGACAGGAGCCAGGTGCCGCCGCCGACGTTGCCAGTGCTAGGCGCGGAGGTGCCCGGCCACTGGGGGATGGGCGCGGCCGCGATCTGGCCCTTCGGCACGTTCAGGCCCGACGTACTGTCGAAGACCGCGCCGGAGAACCAGGCCGGGCCGGGGAGCATCAGCACCTTGCCCTGCTCGTTCTTGTCGAAGGCCGTGCTGAACACGCTCAGCTTTGACATCGAGCCGGCCTTGATCAGCGTGTCCAGCAGGGAAGCCATGCGCGTGCAGTCCGGGCTGGTCACGTTGACTGTTACCGAGCGCGGGCCGGTGATGTCACTGCCCTGGCACTGGCTGGCCCACATGTAGATCTCGGGGGTGAAGGTGTCCCCGGCGTTGCCGACCAGGTAACCGGGATGCTGCTTGGCTACCTGCTGGCCGAGTGCCTCGTACTGGGGCCAGGTAGTCGGCACCTGGTAGCCCCACTTCTTCATGAGCGTGGCGTTGTACCAAAGCACCACCTGGGCTAGGTCGTTGCGGACGCAGTAGACCTTGCCGTTCACTGTGCATACGTTCAAGGATCCGGTGGCGAAGTTGCTCAGTGTGGACTGCGGGATGAGGCCCTCGTTGAGCGGAGCGGCATACCCGGCGGTGACGGCCCAGGTCGTCTCGTTCTGCTGCGTGCTGAACACGACGTCAGGCCAGCCGCTGCCGGTCCGGTTGTACAGGTCGACCTTGGTCTGCAGGAAGTTCGAGCCGTTAGCATCGCCGTCGTAGGTGACGATGTCGAGCTTCACATTCGGATGCGCCTTCTGGTAGGCCTGCGCGGCCGGGACCCGGGTGGAGTCCACCCAGACAGTCAGGGCGCCCGAGGAGGACTGCGGCGCCTGACTGAAGCCGTCCTTCATCGGGCTGCTTGAAGAGGATGAGGATCCGCCGCCGCACGCCGCAACCGCGACAGCGACCATGGCGGCCAGGCCCGCGGCCGCGAAGGCGCGCCGGCGGGATGGGCCTGTCGGACTGAGCACCCGGATGGTGCCGTTGATCGGAGGCATTGGCAGCTCCATTGCTCGTGTCGTCAAGACGGCTGCCATTCGGGTGGGAGCCGATGGACCGTCTGAATGTGTACTACTTATTCGGCTCGCGTCTCGGCCCTTTAAGGGGCCACCGGAGACTGGCACCGAGGTCCCTCGGGCCAGCGATTCAACCTGGCACGTGCTTGCCCATAATTAGCAGACCGGACTTACCAAGTCGTCAAGACCTTCGCAGACCTATTTTTTGCAGTGCCTTCACCTCCTACTGGTTCACTGTTGTGATATCAACCTTTTTACGTAACTATGGAATAACCTCCGTGATCGAAGTGCAACAATTATTTCATACTTATATTGACGCTCCATGGAGTAATGGATACGATCAATGCCGCTACCACGTTTCAGTCATAATGGTGGCCATAGCCGACAGACGGGAGGCAAGCCGGTGGAAGCGGAGCTGTCGAGCGTGGATGCAAGCGCGGCTCCCGCGATACCGCCGACGTCGCATGACGCCGAGGCCGCCAGGCGCGGCAGTCGGGGCGGTTACCGCCCGGGTTATGAGGTCGTGGCGGAGCAGATCCTGCAGCTCATCAACGATCTCGGGCTCGCACCAGGCGATCGCCTGCTCACCGAGAACGAACTCGCAACTCAGCTCGGAACCAGTCGCACCGTCGTGCGCGAGGCAGTCAAGATCCTGTCGGCGACCGGCAGAGTCAGCGCTCAGAAGGGCCGCGGCCTGTATGTAGCAGACGGCGAGAACGTGCTCGGCGCGACCCGGTACGGCGGCTTCTTCCGGCCGACGAACCTGGACCACATCTTCATGCTGTTCGAGTTCCGGCGCGTCCAGGAGGCAGAGGCCAGCAGGCTTGCGGCGACGCGCGCCAGTCCATCGGAACTGCGGGTCATAGAAACCGCCGTGCAGACCTGCCGGCACGGCTACCTCAACCGCGACAACTCGGCATTCGAGGCGGGCGACGACGACTTCCACCTCGGCGTGGCTGCCGCCTCGCACAACTTCTTCCTTGTCGCAGCAGTGCGGGAGGCGCGCCGGCTTCAGCGCCAGTCGAGCGTCATCGGAATCCGGGGCGTCGGCGGTCACGCGGCCGAGGCGGTCGAGGAACACGAGGCCATCTACCGTGCCATCCAGACCGGGAAGCCTGATGCTGCCGTCGAGGCCACGTGCCTGCATCTTGACAACACGCTCAAGGACTACCGCCGTGAGATCCAGCGTCGCGTGTTCGGCGAGGGCGTGCCGTGAACCCGCTCGGAGCAGTCAGCGGCCTGGGCATCATCCCGCTCGTGGTGATCGACGACGTCGGTCAGGCGGCTCCGCTCGCGGAGGCCTTAATCGCTGGCGGCATCGCCGGTGCTGAGATCACGCTCCGGACGCCGGCTGCGCTCGGCGCGCTGGCCGTGATGGCCCGGTATCCCGGGTTCGTCGCCGGGGCGGGCACCGTGCTGGACGCCTGGCAGGCCGCGGCAGCCGCGGACGCGGGCGCGCAGTTTGCTGTCTCACCCGGCTTTGATCCCGATGTCGTAGACGCGTGCCAGGAACGCTCACTGCCGGTGCTGCCTGGTGCCGTGACTGCCACCGAGATCCAGCGGGTCCGCCGCGCGGGTCTTGCGGCGTGCAAGTTCTTCCCCGCCGAGGCCAGCGGCGGCCTGCGGACTCTCTCAGCCCTGGCCGGACCGTTTCCGGAGATGCGGTTCATCCCGGCCGGCGGGATCAGCCCGGCAAATGCGAGCCAGTACCTCGCCGCCCCGTTTGTCCTCGCCATCGGCGGCACCTGGATGGTGGCCAGCGAGCTGATCGCCAGCAGCCGCTGGGATCGCATCCGCGAGCTCGTCTCGCAGGCTGCCGCGCTGGTAGCCGGCCGGGAGTCATCCCGATGACAAGCAACGACGCAGCCTGCCTCCCCAACACACCCGGCCGACTGGTCACCTTCGGTGAATCGATGGGCCTTATCAGCGCGTCCGACATCGGGCCTCTCGACTTCGCTCCCGCATTCCGCTACGGCATCGGGGGAGCCGAGAGCAACGTCGCGATCGGAGCAGCCCGGCTTGGCGCACCCGCGACCTGGATCGGCCGGCTTGGCTGCGACTCCACCGGCGACATGATCGAGCGTCGGCTACGCGCTGAAGGGGTTCACGTTCACGTCATCAGGGATGGCGGCCATACCGGCCTCATGCTCCGGCACCAGCGGGTCGCCGGGCACTTCAGCGTCGACTACCACCGTGCCGGCAGCGCAGGCTCCAGGCTTTGTGCCCGCGACATCTCTGACGACCTGCTTGCCGGAGCGGCAATCCTGCATCTGACCGGCATCACCCCGGCGCTGTCGGCGTCAGCCCGGCATGCAGCCTTTGATGCCACAGCCCGCGCACGGGTGCTCGGCCTGACCATCTGCCTCGACGTAAACTACCGGGCCAAACTGTGGGCTCCGGGCACAGCCGGACCGGTGCTGCGAGCACTGGCCGAGCTTTCGGACATCCTGATGGCGGGTCCCGACGAGGCTCGCCTGCTGCTCGGAGATGCGGATGCCGAAGACGAGCACTTGCTGCTACATCGCCTGGCCGCGCTCGGACCGTCTGAGGTCATCGTCAAAGATGGACCGCGCGGGTGCTCAGCGCTGATCGACGGGGCTGACTTCAGATTTCCCGCGCCCACTGCCCTCGTGGTGGATCCGGTAGGAGCCGGTGACGCATTCGCGGCCGGATACCTAGCCGAGCGCCTGGCAGGGGAGCTCCCTGAAGCGCGGCTGCGCACCGCGATCATGGCCGGAGCCTTCGCCGTCGGAGTACCGGGCGACTGCGAGGGACTGCCCCGCCGCCACGAACTGGCCGCTCTCGGCGGGCAGCTGGAGGACGCGATCCGATAGCCACTCGCCATGCCTGTCTTATGACCCGATCACACCTGAGAGGACCTCTCGATGACCCGCTTCGTACCGACACCAGCGGATCGTTTCTCGTTCGGCATCTGGACGGTCGGCTGGCAAGGTGTGGACGTCTTCGGGCCGGCCGTACGACCGCCCATGGCCGCGGATCGGGCCGTCCGCAAGCTCGCCGAGCTCGGCGCGTCCGGCGTCAACTTCCATGACAACGACGTCTTCGACTTCGATGCGAGCCAGGCGGAGCGGGAGAAGCGGATCGCCGGATTCCGGGAGGCGCTGGCCGACACCGGCATGGTCGTGACCACCGCGACCACCAACTTGTTCAGCCATCCGGTGTTCAAGGAAGGAGCGTTCACCGCCAATGACCGCGAGGTCAGAAGGCTCGCGCTGGCCAAGGTCATGCGCAACCTCGATCTCGCCGCCGAGCTCGGGGCGGCGGTCTACGTCTGCTGGGGCGGCCGTGAGGGCGCGGAGTCGGGCGCGAGTAAGGACGTGCGCTCAGCCCTGGCCCGGTACAAGGAAGCGTTCGACGTGCTGAGCCAGTACGTGATCGACCACGGATACTCGCTGCGGTTCGCGATCGAGCCCAAGCCGAACGAGCCACGCGGGGACATCCTGCTCCCGACAGCCGGGCACGCGCTGGCGTTCATCAGCGAGCTGGAGCACCCCGATCTGGTCGGCATCAACCCGGAGGTCGGCCATGAGGAAATGGCCGGGCTCAACTACGCGCACGCCATCAGCCAGGCGCTCTGGCACGGCAAGCTGTTCCATATCGATCTCAACGGCCAGAACGGCCCACGGTACGACCAGGACCTGCGATTCGGCGCGGGCAACGCCCGCGGTGCCTTCTGGGTCGTCGATGCGCTCGAAGCTGGCGGCTACGACGGCCCCGTGCATTTTGACTACAAGCCGCCGCGGACCGAGGACGACGGCGGCGTGTGGGACTCGGCGGCAGCTTGCATGCGCAACTACCTCATCCTCCGCGAGAAGGTGCGTGCGTTCCGCGCCGATCCCGAGGTGATCGCTGCGCTAGCGGCGGCGCGGGTCGACCAGCTGAGCGTCCCGACCCTAGCTGAGGGCGAAACCTGGCGGGACGTTGCTGACTTCACTTCCGACACCGACGCGCTCGGCCGGCGAGGGATGGCGTTCGAGCACCTGGACCAGCTTGCGCTGGAGCACTTGTACGGGGTCCGGTGACCAGCGGGTCGCAGCCCGGCGGATTGCGCAGCCGGGCATGGTTCGGGGCTGGCGGGCGCAAGGGCATGATCTACCGCTCCTGGCTGCAGGGCGAGGGCCTGCCGACCGAGGTGTTCGACGGCCGGCCCGTGATCGGGATCGCGAATAGCTGGTCGGAGCTGACGCCATGCAACTCGCACCTGCGAAGCGTCGCCGATGCCGTGAAGCGCGGGGTCTGGCAAGCCGGGGGCTTCCCGCTCGAGTTCCCCACCATGTCCATCGGCGAATCTCTGATGCGCCCGACCGCGATGCTGTTCCGCAACCTCATGGCCATGGAAGTCGAGGAAGTCTTGCGGGCCAACCCGCTCGACGCTGTCGTCCTGCTGTCCGGATGCGACAAGACCACCCCGGCGATGCTGATGGCCGCGGCAAGCGTCGATCTCCCCGCGATCATGGTGACGGGCGGGCCGATGCTGAGCGGCAAGTTCCGCGGGATGGACGTGGGCTCCGGCACGCACGTGTGGCTGTTCGAGCAGGAGCACGCCGCCGGGCGAATGACGCAGGACGATCTCCTGGAAGCTGAGACCGGCATGGCCCGCTCGTGCGGGCACTGCATGACGATGGGGACGGCCTCGACGATGGCCTGTCTGGCCGAAGCGCTCGGCATGCTGCTGCCAGGATCGGCCGCGTGGCCGGCTGCGGACTCGCGCCGCCTCCGGACGGCCCAGCAGGCGGGTCAGCGGATCGTCGAGGTCGCGGGGGAGGACCTGCGGCCCTCGCAGATTCTCACCCGTGAGGCGTTTGAGAACGCCATCGTCGTCAACGCCGCGATCGGGGGCTCCACCAACGCGGTCATTCACCTTCTCGCTATCGCCGGACGAGCCGGAGTGCCGCTGTCCTTAGAGGACTTCGACGTGCTCGCCCGGCCCGTGCCCACGATCGTCAACCTCATGCCGTCAGGCCGGTTCCTGATGGAAGACTTCTGTTACGCCGGGGGCCTGCCGGCAGTCCTGCACGAACTCAGCGACCTGCTGCACACCGATCACGTAGGAGTCACCGGCCGGACGCTGGCGGAGAACGTGGCCGCCGCTGAATGCTGGAACACGGAGGTGATCCGCCCGCTCTCGGGTCCGCTGCAGCCAGCTGGGAGCGCAACAGCCGTCCTGCGCGGCAATCTCTGCCCTGACGGCGCGGTCATCAAGCAGTCGGCCGCCTCCCCGCACCTGCTGCGCCACCGCGGCCGAGCACTGGTCTTCGACTCGATCGAGGAGTACCACGAAGCAGCGGCGGACCCAGATCTTGCCGTTGATGAGTCCACCGTCCTGGTCGTGCGCGGGGCCGGGCCGAAGGGCTATCCCGGCATGCCGGAAGTCGGCAACTTTGTCCTCCCGACTAAGCTCCTCGAACGCGGAGTAAGCGACATGGTCAGGGTTTCCGACGCCAGGATGAGCGGGACCGGGTTCGGCACAGTCGTCCTGCACGTCGCGCCAGAGGCGGCCGTCGGCGGTCCGCTGGCCCTTGTGCGCACCGGAGACTGGATCGAGCTGGACGTGCCGGCCAGGAGCCTTGCCGTGCAGGTGAGTGACGACGAACTGGCGCGCCGACGCGCCGGGTGGTCGCCACCTGAGATGCCGGTCACACGGGGCTACCAGCGGCTGTACCTCGACCACGTCCAGCAAGCAAACCTCGGAGCCGACCTGGACTTCCTCGTCGGCGCGAGCGGCCACGATGTACCGCGAGACAATCACTAGCGAAACGAGACTGTCGCTACAGATGACGTGTCTCAGCCGGGGCCTGAAGCGCTGTGGCCCACGGTGGATCACCCGGGCTTCGCTCAGTGGGTCCCTCATGGGTGCGGCTGGATTGCAGGGCAGGTTTGCGCGTCGCGGATAATCAGCCCGGTGCACGTCTCTGAACTGAGCGGGTGGCCCGATTTCTTCGCGGTGGCGTGCCTCGGCGGCACTCGCTGGCCTGCTTTTCGTCGCGATCTCGTACCCGGACGGCGACGCAGCCGGACCTGGGCCTGGGTATATGAGGGCGGAAGAGTTCGCCCGCGTCATCGGACTGGGTGTCCGCAGCGGCGCCCTGGACGAGCAGGATGTCACCTATGTCCGATGCTGAGCAGCAAAGGCCGGAGTCCGACGGTGGCCAGAACCGCGACGGTACGCGGGCCGGAGGCAGTGCCGACGACAAGGGGGGCAGCCCGCGGCCTGACGCCGTGATCCCGGCCCTCGATGAGGGTCAGATCGCCGCCCTGCGCGCCGTCGGACGCGAGTGGGGCAAGGTCAGCGCTGGCCCGCAGGTGTGGCGGCAGGCCCTGCCAGTCGATCCGGCGGTCGGCGCGTATGCCGAGCAAGGTGAGTTCCGCCCGGCCCGGTTCACCAGGGTCGTGTCGGTGGCGGCCCGGGACGGGCAGGTTCGCCCGATCGAGACGACGCGCGTCTCCGAGACTCCCACGACGCGGCTGGGACGAGCCGACCGGGCGCTGCGGCGCGCGGTCGAGGGACCGCCGCTGGACGAAAGTGCGCTCGCGGCGGAACGGATGCGCAAGCTCGTCGCGCTGCCGGTCCTGTCAGCTGACGCGCTGTCCTCCGTGGCCTACGGGCCGCAGGCGATGCTCGCGGTCCTGGTTCTGGCTGGCCTGCCTGGCCTGTCGTACTCCCTGCCAGTCGGCGGAGCGATCGTGCTGCTGATGCTGGCGGTTGGCGTTTCCTTCCGGCAGACGATCCGCGCATATCCGGAAGGCGGCGGGTCGTACGTCGTCGCCACCGAGGAGCTTGGCCGCATCCCCGGCCTGATGGCTGCCGCCGGCCTGCTGATCGACTACGTCATGACGGTCGCCGTTTCGATCGCGTCCGGCGTCGCGGCAATGACCTCGGCATTCCAGTCCCTGCAGCCGGCGGCCGTGTGGATCGGCGTCGTCGTCATCGTCGTGCTGCTGGCCGGTAACCTGCGCGGCGTGGGGCAGGCTGGCAGCGGGTTCGCCGTGCCCACCTACGCATTCATCGTCGCGATCCTCTCGCTAGTGATCGCCGGGCTGGTGCACTCGGCCGCGCGCGGGTTCAGCCCCGTTCCCAGCCATCACGTGGCCATCGCGGAGAGCCTGAGCGTGCTGCTGGTGCTCCGTGCGTTCGCCTCCGGCTCTACCGCCATGACTGGCATCGAGGCCATTTCCAGTGCAGTGCCGTCCTTCCAGCCGGTCGAGTGGCGCAACGCCCGGATCACGCTGACCTGGATGGTCGCGCTGCTCATCGGGATGTTCGCCGGCGTGCTGGCGATCAGCAGGCTCGCCGGAGTAGTGCCGGTGGCAAGCCAGACGATGCTGTCCCAGCTCGCCCATCTCAGCTTCGGCAACGGGCCGATGTATGTCTATATCCAGGCAGCCACCGCGGCCGTGCTGCTGCTGGCCGCCAACACCTCCTACAACGAGTTCCGGCGGGTGCTGTTCCTGATGGCCCGCGACCGGCAGGCACCGCGCTCGTTTCTGCATATCGGCGACCGGCTCACCTTCCGTAACGGAATCCTGCTGCTGTCGGTCGCCGCGGCCGCGATCTACATCGGGTTCGCCGGTAACACGCTGACCATGCTGCCGCTGTACGCGGTGGGGGTGTTCCTCGCATTCACCCTGTCGCAGATTGGCATGATCATGCACTGGCGGCGGCGCCGCGGGCAGCCGCACTGGCGCCGCAGCATGGTCTTCAACGCCACCGGGGCGGTCCTGTCGGGCATTGTGTTCGTCATCGAGGGCGTCACCAAGTTCACCGAAGGCGCGTGGGTAGCGATATTGCTCATCAGCGGGATCATCGCGATCGCCCTGCGCACTCACCGGTACTACGATCTGGCCGGTCGGCAGCTAGCCCTGCGCCCGGAGGATCCCGCAGCGCCAGCCACCGCGACCGGCCGGTTCGCGCCGGGGGAACGTCCAGACGGACGCCATAGGGACGGAGCCAACGCCTCTGCGATCAGCGGGGCTGGCGCGGCAGAGAACCCCGAGCAGACCGACGAGCTCACCATCGTGCCGGTTGTCGCCATGGACCGGGCCGCCCTGCGGACTCTGGCCTACGCTGCGGCACTCGGCCAGCCTGCGTTCGCGCTGCATGTCAGCCCGACGACGGAGGAGGCTGACCGGTTCATCAGCTACTGGCAGGCCTGGGGAGACCACCTGCCCCTGGAGGTCATCGTCTCCCCCCACCGTGCCGTGGTGGCCCCGCTGGTCAGCTACATCCTGACACTGCACCGGCAGCGGCCGGACCTGAGAATGACCATCGCGGTCCCGGAGGTCGTTGATGAGCACTGGTGGCACCGGGTCTTGTACGAGCAGATCGCACAGAGGCTCCAGCGCACCCTCCGGACCGTGCCTGGCTTGGTCGTCACCAGTGTGCCGTTCCAGCTAACGTGCTGACCCCGTCGACCAGCTCGCCCAGGGTACGAGGACTACCGGATGGCGCCACGGGGCAAATACTCGCGGAGCCAGAGCGGCTGATGCTAACGGGGGGAACAGGCCGTGGCGAAGAGCAAGGACACCCGCGATCCGGTTAAAAGGACCAAGGACATCCGCGACGCAGTCGAGAAGGAACTCGACTTCGATCCGCTGATCGATGCGACTGGCATCACGGTCAAGAACATGAACGGGGATGTGGCGCTGAACGGCACGGTGACCAGCTACCCGCAGTACGTGCAGGCGACCGCGGCGGCCAAGCGGGTGCACGGCGTCACCGGGGTGCATAACCATCTCATGGTGGACCTGCCATTGGCCGATTACCGGGACGACGCGATGCTGACGACGGCGGCCAACAACGCGCTGGCGATGACAGTCGCCGTGCCGGGCAGCGTCGAGGCCAGCGCCAGGGACGGGGATGTCTGGCTGACTGGGACCGTGCGCAATCGGTTCGAGCGCGACGCGGCTGAGCAGGCCGTCGCCGGGCTTACCGGCGTGCGCGGCATGACCGACGACATCGAGATCTTCACCGACGTCGAGGCGGCCGACGTGACCGACCTGGTACAGGACGCCCTTGACCGGTACGGGCTGATGGCAGTCGACACCGACGTGCGGGTGGACGCCAGCGACGGCACCGTCACCCTCACCGGCCACGTCCGCAACTGGGCCGAGCATGACACGGTGATAGCAGCTGCCTGGCGGGGCGTCGGCGTCAAGAACGTCCGCGATTACGTGGTGGTCATGGGCTGATCCCATTGCCACCGCTGCCCAAGCCCTACTCGTCATGGTGGCTACATGGAGAAGGATCGGCGGCCAGCCTCCCGGGCGGAAAGGTTCTGGGCTGGCGCCAATGCCAGGGGCATTCCGTTGCAGGCGATCGTCGCGACGGTGGCAATCGTCGCTGCAACTTACCTGGCCGGAAAGCTGCTTTACCGGCTGCGCGACGTTGTCTTGCTGCTCCTCGTGGCAGGATTCATCGCGGTGCTGTTGAACCCGCTTGTCGCTGCCCTGCAGCACAATGGCATCCGACGCCGCGTGGTGGGTGTCTTTATCGTGACGTTGCTCGCTGTGCTGGTGTTTGCCGGCCTGGCGGCGGCGTTTGGCTATCCGCTGTCGCGCGGGTTCACTCATCTGGCGCATGCCATGCCCGGTTATGTCGCCCAAGCTGAGAACGGCCGGGGCTGGGCCGGTCGTCTCGTCCGCCAATACCACGTTGCCGCGTGGGTCCGCCGTAACGAATCAAAGCTCGTCAGATTGGGCCAGGATCTGGCCAGACCGGCCCTGACCGTGGGCAAGGGCGTCGCGTCCCTGCTGGCAGCGCTGGCGACGACCTTCGTGCTGGTCGTGCTCTTGCTCCTGGAGGGGCCCGGGCTGATGCAACGGGCACTCAATGCGATGTCACCTGCCCATGCGGAAAGATTCTCCCGGCTTGCCGGCGAGGCCAGCCGTTCGGCCACCGGCTACATGGCCGGCAACTGCCTGACCTCGCTGATCGCCGGCATCGTGGTGTACATCACCCTGCTAGTCCTGGGAGTCCCCTTCCCGCTGCTGTGGGCGCTCTGGGTAGCGCTTGTGGATTTCCTGCCGATGGTCGGTGGCGCGCTCGCCGGGATACCGACGGTGCTGTTCGCCGCCGCCCATTCGCTGATGGCGGGCATTGTCACCGCGGTTGTCTTCGCGGTCTACACCCAGATCGAGAACCATGTGCTCAATCCCGTCGTCATGAGCAAGACGGTGCGAGTCAGCCCGCTGTTCGTCCTCGTCTCGGTATTGGCCGGGGCGTCTATTGGCGGCTGGCTGGGCGGCGTCTCCGGCGGCCTGGTGGCCGCCCTGCTCGCGATCCCGACCGCAGCCGCATTTCAGACCGTTATACGGGAGCTATGGCGGGAAACCGCACCAGGTAGCTCAACCGCCGACGGCAACTTACCGGTTTGCAGTTGCCCGGCCAGCATCTGCTCTCTCTAGCTGCGACTGCGCCGAGCGCATTTCGAACGCCAGCACGATCTCGAAGACGCCGCGGAACAGGGCGAGCAGGCCCGCCCAGATGATCAGGAACACCGCCATCGCGCGGAACGACTGTGCCGAGACCCAGAAGCCGATGAAGACCTCGAGGAGTCCGCCGATGACGCCGAACCACCACGCGTCGTTGAAGACCTTGCTGTAGATCGCCGTGATGATGTGCACCGTGCCGACCACGACGAGCAGGATGCCCAGGACGGACGCGAGCGCCCAGAACGCCCCGTAGGGTGTCACGAACGACCAGATCGCGGCGCCGATGAACAAGAGGCCAAGCAGGGCGTGCGCCCACCCCCAGCTGAGCCGGACCGCGGCGATCACGAACTCCTCAAGCGCGGAGAGCAGGAACAAGGCCCCGAGCAGGAGGCCGATCGTGGCCACCGAGGCGATATTGAAGCGCAGGATGATCACCGAGATGATGACCCAGGCGATCCCTGCGAGCAGGTACGCCCACCATGGTCCGGTCAGGCGCTTGGCTACCTGCACCGGCCCAGACTCCACCCTGGAGCTGCTTCTGACGCTCATCTCGTCCCCCTCTGGTTGCCCCGAGGATTGTCGTCGGCAGGAGTCACGCCCGCCGATCGCCTTCCACGCCGCAATACCCATCAGCGGGACGAGGCCATCATGATTCTCACCATCGATTATGACCGGATCCAGAGTCCGGCATATGCCCTCACAGCGTCGCGCAGTCTGACGCGGGCGACATCCGGGATGTGCCTACTTGTCGGCTTGATGCTCCGACGATCGCCGCCAGGCTGCCCCGTAGCGATGGCGGAACATCAGGTAGGCCGGGCCGCCGGCCAGGACCGGCAGCCAGTAGGAGACCAGGCGGTACGCCAGCGTGGCCACGAAGGCTGAGCTGCTGGGCACGCCCGCGAGGACGAGCAGGCTGGCGAGGCTGGCTTCCACGATGCCAAGGCCGCCGGGGGTCAGGGGGATGAGGGCGATGATGTTGGCTGCGGCATATGCCAGCAGTACCAGCGATGGCTGCGGGTGAGCGCCGGTTGCGCGCAGGGCGCCGAGCAGGCAGCCGAAGTCGAAGCCAAGCCGGCCTGTGGTCAGCAACAGTGCTTGACGCCACTGATGACCGAGGACTGCCCGCACCCCGTTCCGGTCTTGCAGGAATCGCTCGTCCAGACCGGTGAGCGGCTTACCTTTGCGCGCGAATACCTGGTTGTGCAGCTTCTGAACGACGCGCGCGAGGCCGCGAAGCGGCCAGTCGGCCCGCAAGATCACGGCACCGGCAACGGCCAGCAGGACGAAGCCAGCAATGCCGACAAGACCGGCATGCACGAGGCCGGGACTGGCCGCGATGCCGGCCAGCAATGCTGGCAGGGCCAGCAGCGGCAGCGCGAGCAGGCCAGCCACGTTGATGAGCGAGATGGCGGCCAGACCGCTCGCAGTGTTATCGGTATCCAGCCCAGCGGCTGAGAGCATCTCGAACTGGAGGGCTGCGCCGGCCGCGGACCCGCCGGGCAGGATGCCGCTGACGGCGTTCCCCGTCAGCCCGGCCGTCACGACCGAGAACCAGGCGCTAGTTCGCAGCGCTAGGCGCTGCAAACCGAAGTAGCAGGTGAACGAGACCACTTCCGCCGCCACGGCCGCCACCATCCAGGCCGGAGCAAGGCTGGTGAGGCGCGGCCACGAGGCCAGCACCCGGGTCAGCTTGGGCAGCAGGAAATATATGACCAGGCCGGCGAAACCGAGGACGACGGCGTGGCGCAGCAGCGCCTTCGCGGTCAGCGGGCGATGCCTGGCGGCTGAGGCCGCCTTCCTGTCTCGTGCGGATGCGCGCTGACCTGGCACTTTCCCCCCGACGAGCCCGCGACCGACCCTGCCCTATACGTGGATACCCAGTGCTCGCGCTCACTTGCAGGACAGCCAGCCGTTGTATGGCTGCGATTGGCCCGCGGCGGAGGTCGGTAGCGAACGGGCCCGCGCCATCGCCGCGCAGAGATCGGGCCAGCGGCATCCCTGGTGACAGAACTGACCGTGGCGACCACTCTGCGCTTGTCGCGGTTGCTGGCGAGGGCCTCGTCGTGCCCATCCGGATCGGCACCCACGCTTGGGTGGCGAGGCCAAGATGAGCCTTGACGATCCAAGAATCATAACTGATACTAGTAATCAAGACTGATGTAGCCATACATAAACGTGAGGCTGAGGAGAAACCCATGGTCACGCACGGCAGCAGAGCCGGCTCGCCGGCCGGCCAGGGTCAGGGCCAGGATCCGCATCGCGCGCTGCACAGCGAGGACGGGGCCCGGCGGGGTGAGCATCCGGGCCGCTCGCGCGATCCGCTCATCAAGGTGGCCGGGCTGGCCTGGCTGGAGTTCGAGAAGCCGGACCTGGGAAGGGCCGAGCAGTTCCTCACCGAGTTCGGGTTCGCCGTCGCCGACCGCTCGCCCGAGGCTGTGGTGCTGCGGGGCCGGCTGGCCGCTGCGCCGTGCCTGGTCATCCGGCGCGGCCCGAGGCCGAGATTCACCGGGCCGGCGTTCCAGGCGGCCGCTCGTGAAGATCTTGACCGGCTGGCCCGCGGTACCGGCGCGGACGTGACCGGGTATCGCGGCGGGCACGCGGTGGAGCTGCGCGACCCGAGCGGCGTCCCGGTGCGCGTCGCTTTCGGCGTGCCGGAGCTTGGCGCACTGCCGGAGCGTGCCCCGCTGCCGCTGAACTTCGGGCCGTCTGCGGTCCGGGTAAATGTCACCCAGCGCCCGGAGCAGCGGCCGGCAGAGATTGAGCGGCTCGGCCACGTCGTGCTGGGAACCACCCGCTTCCAGGCTGCGCTGGACTGGTACCTGGACACGCTCGGGCTGATCGTCAGCGACTTCTGCTACCTGGACGGACGGCGCGAGCGCGGCCCGGTGATGGCGTTCATCCGGTGCGACCAGGGCAGTGTTCCCACCGACCACCACACCCTGGCGATGCTGCTGCAGCCGCACACCGGCTACGTTCACTCCGCCTACCAGCTCACCGACCTGGACGAGGTCGCGGCGAGCGGGCAGTACTTGCGCGATCGCGGCTACCGGCACTCGTGGGGCATCGGCCGGCACATCCAGGGCAGCCAGATCTTCGATTACTGGCGGGACACCGACCAGCTGATGTTCGAGCATTACGCCGACGGAGATGTTTTCGACTCTTCGGTCCCGCCAGGGTGGGCGCCGCTGTCGGTCAGCGGCCTTGCCCAGTGGGGACCGCGGGCGACCGCCGATTTCACCGGCGCCCGTGATCCTGGCACCCTGGTCGCCGCGATCCGGGCCTTGCAGGAGAAGGGCAACGAGATCGACCTGCCCACGTTGCGGGGCCTGGTGAAAGCGATGAGCTCATGACGGCCCGGCTGGCCCGCACCGCGGACGGCTGGTGGCTCGACACCCAGGCCGGGCTGATCCGGCTCGGCCTCGAGGCGACCAGCACCGGCGCGCTGGTGGCGGACATGGCCGCCCTCGCCGCGGCCGTCGAGGCAGCGCACGCCGCGGCCGCCACGGATCCGCAGCTGGCCGTGCCTGCCGAGTCGCTGGACCTGCTCAGCCCGGTCACCGCGCCAGCCAGGATCGTGGCGCAGGCGGTGAACTACCGGTCGCACGCGATCGAATCCGGTTTCGACCCGGACAAGGTCCCGCCGGTCTTCTTCCGCAAAGCCTCGCACTCGCTGACCGGGCCATCCGGTGACATCCTCCGCCCGGCCGGCGTCGACTTCCTGGACTACGAAGTGGAGCTCGGCCTTGTCATCGGCGCCGACCTGCCGGTCGGCAGCACGGTATCCGACGCCACCCTGCACAAATACGTGGCGGCGCTGGTGGTCGCCAACGACGTCAGCGCCCGGCAAATCCAGCTCGTCAAGAGCCAGTTCTACGAGGCCAAGTCCTATCCCACCTTCACCCCGGCCGGGCCGTGGCTGACCTTGGTCGGCGCCGCCGATCTGGCCCGGCTCGCCACGCTGCGGCTCACCCTCAGCGTCAACGGCGAGTCGCGCCAGGACGCGCCGGCCAGCGACATGATCGTGTCCCCGGCGCGGGCGCTCACCGCGCTGTCGAAGTTCCAGCCGCTAGCGCCCGGCGATCTGCTGCTCACCGGCACCCCCGGCGGCACCGCACTGCAGGCACCACCCAAGGCCGTCGAGAAGCTCGCCGGCCTGCTGCCGCCGGTGACAAAGTGGAAGATGTTCTTCCGGCGGCAGGCGCGTAACCGCCGTTACCTGCGCGACGGCGACGTCATCACCGCCAGCATCGCCACCGCCGACGGCGATCTCGACCTCGGGACACAGCGCAGCACGGTCGTGGGGAAGACGGCATGACCGCGGCCTTGTCACCCGGATCGGAGACGACCTACGAGCTGCTCCGGCAAGCCGCGCGGACCTGGCCGGACGCCATCGCGGCCCAGTGGATCGCGGACCCGGCCGATCATCTCCGCTGCGTGGCCGTGACGTATGCCGAGCTAGCCGGCCAGGTGACCCGGATCGCCAACGGCCTGGGCGCCCTCGGCGTGAGCAGGGCGGACGCCGTCACCCTATGCGGGCCGAATTCCTCCGGGCTGCTCGCCGCTACCCTGGCCGCGCAGGCAGCCGGAATCGCGGCTCCTGTCAACCCGGCACTCAGCGCGGAGCGGATCGCCGGGCTGATCCGCCGCACCCGGTCACAGGTAATGATCGCGGCCGGGCCTGAGGCGGACCCGGAACTCTGGCCGCGGCTGACTAGCGTATCTCGGCAGGCCGGGATGCGCGCGATCGTCGCGCTGCGACCGGATGGCGCCGTCGGCCAGCCGCCCGCCCTGCACAGCGAGCCGGGCCTGGCCGCCCGGTACCTCGAAGAGCTGGCCGACGATCAGCCATCGGAAGACCTCGTCACAGTCATCCCTCCTGCAGCTGCCGACCTGGCCGCCTTCGTGCACACCGGCGGGACCACCGGAACGCCGAAGATCGCCGCGCACACCCATGCGAACCAGGTCGCCTGCGCTCGGGGGATCGCGGAGTCGGCCGGCCTCGCGCCGGGCGAGGGCGTCCTGGCGGGCCTGCCGCTGTTCCACGTCAACGCCCTGATCGTGACTGTCATCGCGCCGCTGCTGAGCGGAACCCGGGTGGTCTGGCCGGGCCCGGCGGGCTACCGGGACCCGGCGCTCTACCAGCGGTTCTGGCAGCTCGTCGAGCATTACCGGATCGCGGCGATGTCCGCCGTGCCTACGGTCTACGGCGCCCTGACCCAAGTCCCGGTCGACGCCGACATCAGCTCCCTGCGGATCCCGATCGTCGGTGCCTCGCCGCTGCCGGCGGCCGTCGGCGAAGGCTTCGCCCGGCGCACCGGGCGGCGCCTGCTCGAGGGCTACGGGCTCACCGAAGCGACTTGCGCCAGCACATGGAACCGGCCCGGGGCAGACAGGCCCGGCTCGGTCGGCCAGGTGCTCCCGGGCCAGCGGGTCAAGGCGGTCCGGGTCGCCGCCGACGGGTCCTGGCGGGATTGCGCCCCCGGCGAGCCGGGCCTGCTCGTGATCGGCGGGCCGGTCGTGTTCGCCGGCTATGTCACCGACTCGCGCGACAGCGGCCCGCGGGTGAACCTGGGCGACACGGTCCGCGACGGCTGGCTGGACACCGGCGACCTCGGCCATGTCGACGCCGACGGCTACGTCTACCTCACCGGCCGGGCCAAGGACCTGATCATCCGGGGCGGGCACAACATCGACCCCAGGGTGATCGAGGAAGCGCTGCTCGACCACCCTGATGTCACGGCTGCGGCGGCCGTCGGCTCACCAGACGCCTATGCGGGCGAGGTGCCGGTCGCCTACGTCGTCCCGGCCGATCCCACCGCCTTCGACGAAGCTGACCTGCTCGAGTGGGCCGCGAAGACTATCGGCGAGCCAGCGGCAAGGCCTAAGCGCATATATGCCATCCCGGCTATCCCGGTTACTTCCGTCGGCAAGTACTTCAAGCCGGCGCTGGCCGCCGACGCAGCCCGGCACGCCGTCGCCGAGGCACTGGACCGCGCGGGCGTCCAGGGTTCAGGCCAGGCAACAGTCACGGCCGAGGACGGTGCTCTGGTCGTCACCGTGCCTGGTGCCGATCCCGGGAAGGTGCGATCCGCCCTGGAAGGCCTGCCGCTCGCCATCCGGGCTGGGAGCTAGCAATGGGCGCCGCCTCAGGAGGACACCCGCCAGGACCGGTCATTGTCGTGGGCGCCGGCCCCGTCGGCACTACGGCAGCACTGCTGCTGGCCGATGCCGGGATCGGGGTGATCGTGCTCGAGCGGCATGCCGGCCCGCACGCATTGCCGCGGGCGGTGCACTTGGACGACGAGGTGGTGGGCACGCTGTCCCGCGCCGGAGTCGGCGCGGAATTCCTCGCCAGCTCCCGGTCTTGCAGCGGCCTGCGCCTGCTCGACGCCCGGCATCAGGTAATGGCCGAGCTGAGCCGGGGTGCGTCCGGCGTGCACGGCGTGCCGCAGGCCAACATGTTCCACCAGCCGGACCTGGAGGAGCTGCTGCTAGGCCGCGCAGCCACGCACCCGCTTATCACCCTGCACCGGACGGCCGATGTCATACGGCTCGCCGACCAGGTGGGCGCGTCTGGCTCCCGGCCCGTCGCCGTGACGGCGCGCGCCGGGTCCAGCGGACAGGAACGCGTGTTCACGGGCAGCTTCGTGCTCGGCTGCGACGGTGCCGGGAGCACGATCCGGGACCTGGTCGGCCTCACTATGGAGGACCTCGGATTCACCGAGCGCTGGCTGGTAATCGACATCCGGGTGGCCGGCGGCCTGCAGACCTGGGACGGCGTAGAGCAAGTGTGCGACCCGGCCAGGGCGGCGACCTTCATGCAGGTCACCGGCGACCGGTACCGCTGGGAGTTCCAGCTGCATGACGGCGAGGACGAATCCGCCCTGCTCACCCCGGCCGCGCTCGGCGGCCTTCTGGAGCCATGGACCGGGCAGGCGAACCTGGACGGCCTGGAGATTACCCGCAGCGCCACCTATGTCTTCCGGGCGAGACTGGCCTCCAGCTTCCGGGCCGGGCGGGTCTTCCTGCTCGGTGACGCCGCCCACCTGACCCCGCCGTTCATCGGCCAAGGCCTGGCCGCCGGGCTGCGCGACGCCGACAACCTCACATGGAAGATCGCGCACGTGCTGACTGGCAGGTCTGGAGCGGACCTGCTGGACAGCTACGACACCGAGCGCCGGCCGCACGCCCGCGCGATGGTGAAGAAGGCCGTCATGATCGGCTGGGCGATGACCGGCGGCCAGGACCGGGCCGCCGCCGCCCGCCGGGTCGCGCTCGCTGCCGCGGTGCGCATCGCACCCGTCCGCGACGCCCTGGCCTCGACCGCGACGCCGCGTCTGAAGGCCGGGGCGGTGCGGCCCCGAACCGGGCGGGCACTGGCCCGGCGCCGTCCGCGGATCCTCCCGGGCGGCCTGATCCCGAACCCGCTGGTTTGCGTGTCCGGCGCCGGGCCCCTCCGGCTGCACGCGATCCTGGCCGGCCGGACCACCATGCTCACCGCCCGCCAGCCCGAGGCGGCACTAGCGGATCTGTGCGACCGGCACGACATCCAGTTGCTGCGCGTTCGCCCGGGGACGCCACTGCACGAGCCGGCCACGCCTGGCTCACCTGCCGCGGGCCAGACCGACTTTGCGCCGGACCGGCGGATCGAGGTCCGGCTTGCGGGCGGCGAGCCGTCGGGCCCCATGCAGGCGCTGCTCGCCGATCCGGGGCTGGCCATCCTGGTCCGCCCGGACCGTGTGATCGCCGCAACGGCGGCCGGAGGCCGGCTGCCGGTTGTGCCGTGGCCAGTCATGCCCCGCTCCGATGCGCGGCCGGCAGCTAGCGCACCCATCGGTCCTGACCCTGCCGGGCAAGCCGGCAGCTGATCCGGGAGATCTTCATGTTCATCGCCATCTCGCTGCTGCTGCTTCTCGCCTGCATCGTCCCGGCCAGCGCGAAGATCGCGGGCGCCCCGGCTATCCAGGAGTCAGCCGCGCACTTCGGCATCCCGTGGAACCGGTACCGGCTGATCAGCGTGCCTGAACTGGCCGCCGCAGCTGGGGTCCTGGCCGGGCTCTGGGTGCGTCCGCTCGGCGTCGCCGCCGCGTTCGGGATGGCAGTGCTGCTAATCGCCGCCCTGGTCGCACACCGCAGGGCGCGGGATGACCTCAAGACGATGGCGTCTGCCTTAGCGGCAGCGGTGATCACGGCCGCCTACCTGGTGATCGCGCTGGCCCGATGAGTGACCACGCCGAGGGAGCAGCCAGGAAGGGCAGCGCGGACCGCCGCGCCACCGCGAGATGTTGCCGTTGAGCTGAGGTAAGGAGAACCAAATGCAGCCGTCAGCCCCTGCAGATGAGGAAGTTCCGGTGCTGATCGTGGGAGGCGGCGGAGCCGGGCTAACTGCTTCGATGCTGCTCGCCGACGCATCCGACGACCCCCGCCGGGAGCTCGCCAATGCACTCAGCCAGATACTGAGACCCCCTGTGGCGCGAGTCGCGGAACCCGACCATGGGATGGCGCGCCAGTGAAAGCCGGCGCAGACGCCGCCAGCGGCCGGATCGACGTCCACCACCACGTGATGCCGCCATCGTACGCAGCCTTCCTGGCCAGCCGGGGCGTTGCCGAGGCGGGCGGCCGCACGATGCCTCGCTGGAGCCTCGACGACGCGCTGTCGCTGATGGCCATCGTCGGGATCAGGACCGCGATGCTGTCGGTCTCCACCCACGGGAACCACCCCGGCGCGCGTCCCGGCAGAAGCCGCTCTGGTCGCCCGAGACGTCAACGACTTCGCCGCGAGCCTCGTGTCCGACCGGCCCGACCGTTTCGGGGTCTTCGCGACCGTCCCTCTGCCTGACGTCGAAGCCGCCACCAGCGAGGCCGTCCCGGCCTTGACCACCTCAGGGCTGACGGCCTCATCCTGCTCGCCAACACTGCCGGCAGGTACTTCGGCTCCGCCGCTGGCGTCGAGGCACTCGGTACCAGAGTGCTGCCACTGCTACGGTCTTGAAAACTACGCCGACACACTCGAGATGAAAACGCGCACGACGAGCTCTTCGCCGAACTCGACGCGCGCTCGGCGGTAGCCCTCATCCACCCGGCCACGCCTCCGGGCCCGCACGCGCCCGGCGTCCCGCCTTTCGCGGCTGACTTCCTGCTCGACACGACACGAGCCGCCTACCTGCTCGTCTGCAACGGCGTCGTCACCGCTATCCACACATCCGGTTCATCCTTAGCCACGGCGGAGGCTTCGGCCCCTATGCCGCACACCGGCTTGCCATGTCGCTCGCGGCCGAGACCGGCGCGGCGACACTGGAGGTCCTGGAGCATTCCGCTCCTTCTACTTCGACACGGCGCTGTCATCGAGCCCATCCGGCCCCCTGCTCGCCTTCGCCCGGCCAGAACGTGTCCTCTTCGGCAGCGACTGGCCCTTCGCGCCCAAGGCCGCGGTCCAGTACTTCGCGGCCGGACTGGATGATTACCGCATGCCGCCGGAGACAAGAATGGCAATCCGGGCAGGAAACGCCGCCGGGCTGTTTCCGAGACTGGGCGTCACCCCGACAGCGGTGGCCGGGCCATCCACGCGCGACCGGGTCGCAAACGGGGCCCGCCGGGCGGCGGCACGCGCCGTCTTCCAGCTGGCCCAGCCGCACTTAGTTCCATCACCTGACGGCACCGTACAGCTACTCGAGGGCAAGCTGATCCAGGTGCTCGAAGGCCATGCCCAGCGAGGCGAGCGCGTCGGCGTCAACCGTCATCGCGGCTATGTCCCGCTAGCTTTCCTCACGGGCCAGGGTCGGCTGAGAAAGTATCGGCTATCCGCGCGGCGGCTAGCGCCGCCTGCACCTCGGGGTAGGCCCGGAACGCCCGGACCGTTGCACTCGCGATCAGTTAGTTCCGCATGCACGCCGTCGCCGTTGCCCTGCGCGCTTGCGATCCGGCCAGCGATCCCGTCGGCGAAGCCCGCGCCCGTGCGCAGTCCCGGCGCCGGGCTCTGGCCGACGATTCAACCTGGGCTTTCAGGTCAGAGCCGCTATCAGGTACCCGGCAGCAATGAGCAAGGTGATCAGGGCGGGCGCGACTTCCTTGCCATGGTCCCCCGCTCGCCTGTGTGCGATCAGCGCGCCCACCAGCAGGATTGCCATCCCGGCGGCGGCCGCCACGCCCAGAGGATGCCACCACAAGCCGGCGAGGACTCCCGCGGCGGCGGCCAGCTCTGCGATGCCGATTAGTCGGTACTGCCGCCAAGGTATCTGGAAATGCCGGGCTGACTCCCGCATTCGTGGGTGGCCCGCCAGCTTGGTGGCGGCTGGCAGCAGGCAACCGATGAGCAGGAGCACTGAGAGAGCAGCAAACATCACAACCTCCTTGGTTCTTGGCCGGGTGGAGGGCCGGCCTGTCCGCAACGGGACCGTGGCGCAAGCTGCGGTACACGGCCTGGAGGCGGCGCCACGGCGCCGGGTGCCCGACGGGACCTCGGGCCGCGCCCCCGAACGCGGTGGCCCAGTTCGCGGCCGCACGCTCTAGGTGCAGAGCAGCATCAGGTACAGATTGGCGACGGCGGAGCCGAAGCCTGCGTCGCCCAGCTGGGCATGGGACAGGTCCGCTTCCTCGAACTACTCCCTGGCCATCTTGATCAGCAGGTTGCGTGATCGCGCGGGCTGCGCCCGGCGAGTCCTCCAGCGTCGCTTCGAAGCGAGCACTGCTGGTCCACGATCCGCAACTGGCTGGTGGTCGGCTAAGACGTTCTGGCACGATCGGTCTCCGGCTCAACTTGATCCTGAAATCATACTTGTAATCAATCATCAGTTATGATTAGGCTTGGTGTCAAGCGCTGGCGGCAAGGCGTCGGCGAAGCAACAGAAAGGAGCACAGTCATGCTGAAGTCGTTAAGCACGAGCCTGATCCTGCGAGGCATCCTCGCCCTCGCTGTCGGTGCCGTGGCACTGGCCTGGCCCGGAATCACGGTCCTCGCGCTGGTCGTCCTGTTCGCCTTGTACGCGTTCATGGCCGCCGGCCTCGAGGCCCTACGGGCATTCACCAGCCACACTGCTGGGCCAGTCTTCGGGCACCTTCTGATCGGGCTGATCGACCTGGCCGCCGGGGTGCTAGCACTGGCCTGGCCCGGACCTACCGTCCTGGTCCTGGTGCTGATCGTGGCCAGCTGGGCGGTCATCGCCGGGGTGACGGAAGTCGCAGCCGCCTTCCGCGGCCGCGAGTCAGCCGGCACCCGGGCACTGTTCACCCTCGGCGGCTTGATCTCGGTCGCGTTCGGCGCAGTGCTGTTCACGCATCCGGCAGTCGGCGCGATCACCCTGGCGCTGTTGTTCGGACTGTTCAACCTCGTCTACGGGGCTCGGACGCTCGTGCACGGCGTCGAGCTGCGGCGCATCCGGGAGGCCGTGCATCCTGCCGTGCCCGGACGCATGGCGGCCCACGCCACGGTCCGCGACCGGCACAGCTCGGCGGCATAGCCGCGCATGCTGGCTGGCGCGAGGCGGCGGCTAACCCCGCCGCCGCCTTCCCAGCCATCTGCCCGCGTTGGCGGTTCCCGAGTACAGCGGGCCGACGTCGAGTCCCGGCCGCCTGAACTCTGATAACATCAGTTCTGTTGCGATTCATCAGTAATGACTGCGTCCCAGAATCGATGCCGGGATGGTCACCCTTATGGCCGATACGGCAGGGCGCACAATGGCGTGGCCAGCTTTTGTGCCGGTCAGCTCGGAGGAGGGAAATCATGACGGATGCGGCGCTGGCCCCCACGCCCAGGCCCACACGACTGGACCGACGGAAGGCACGCACCCGGCAGGCGCTGGTTGACGCGGCGGTGCAGCTCATCGCCGAGGGCCGCGGGGACCGGGCGAGCATCCAGGAGATCACGGAAGCGGCCGACATTGGCTTCGGGTCGTTCTACAACCACTTTGACAGCAAGGACCAGCTGTTCGCGACAGCCTCAGCAGAGGTAATGGAACGCTGGGGCCAGATGATCGACCGCGCGTGCGCGGGCATCGCTGACCCGGCCGAGGTATTTGCTACGTCATTCCGGATTTCCGGAAGGCTCGGCTGGACACACCCGGACATGGCCCGCTTCCTCACAGGCACTGGGCTGAATGTCCTGGATGCCCCTACGGGCCTCGCGCCTCGAGCCCTTCGCGACATCAGAGCCGGTCAAGCGGCCGGCCGCTTCTCCGTCCCGGACGCCGAGATCACACTCAGCGCCGTCGCGGGAGGCCTGCTCGGCCTCCTGCGCCAGCTTGAGCGTCACCCCGACGACATTGACGAGGCCGTCGTCGACCAACTCGCCGACGCCATCCTGCGGATGCTCGGCGTCCCCGCAGCCGAAGCCGAACGCCTCGCAGCCCTCCCGCTCCCAGAGATCGGCGCATGGCAATGAGGATCTAGCCGAGCACAAGCCGGCAGCGGTTGGGACGACTGCGGCTGATGGCCTCGGGTACATCCCTAGGACAACAAGCAAGAAGAGGAGAACAACAGCCTGAGTGCAGGGAGGGGACCTGGCCGTGGCAGCGAAAAGCCCACGTCAAGCAGCTCAGAAAGCCAAGGACATCCGCGAGGCGGTGCAGAAGGAGCTGGAGTTTGATCCGCTGGTGGACGCCTCGGATATCAGCGTGAAGAACATGAGCGGGGATGTGGCTCTGAACGGCACCGTGCCCGCCTACCCGCAGTACCTACAGGCCGCCGCGGCGGCCAAGCGGGTGCAAGGGGTCACCCGGGTGCATAACCACCTGATGGTGGACGTGCCGTACGCCAGCTACCGGGACGACACGCTGCTGACCACCGACGCCAACAACGCGCTGGCGATGAATGTCAGCGTGCCGCCGGGCAGCGTGGAGGCCAGCGCCAGCGAAGGTAACATCTGGCTGACCGGCATGGTGGGGAACAGGTTCCAGCGGGATGCAGCCGAGCAGGCCGTCGCCGGGCTGACCGGCGTGCGCGGCATCGCCGACGACATCGAGATCTACAGCGACATCGAGGCCGCCGACGTGATCGACCTCGTGCAAGACGCCCTGATCCGTTACGGGCTGCTGCCGGGTGACACCGACATCCAGGTAGGCGCCACCGATGGCACGATCACCGTCAACGGCCACATCGAAACCTGGGGCGAGCATGACGCGGTGATCGACGCCGCATGGAGGGGAACCGGGGTCAGGAACGTCCGCGATGACCTGGTAGTCACCGGCTGAGCTGGTCACTCTCCACGCCGCTCGCCGCGGGCGGGCGGGCTAACGTCCCACGGGGTCTGGCGGCGGGCCAAGCGCCCGCCGCCGGTCCTGGTCAGGCTCTTGGCAGTCCAGCGCCTTGGAGTCTACGGTCAGCCCGGCGACGTCGCGTCAGGTTCCCCCCTCGGCCATGGTCGGAACAGCCTTGGTCTGGTCGCCCACCTTGCGGCGGATCCGCTTGCCGTCGGGGCCAGAGCCGAGGCTGATGACCCCGCGCCAGCGGCCGGGGCAGCGCCGGCGCCGCGCCGGGTCGGCGGCCGCATGGAACTGCTGGGTGACACGCCTTCAGCAGCTGTTTGGCGCGCTTCGCCTCACCTGCCGTCCGGTACCCGTCCTCAGCCGCATCTTCTGTCGCCAGCCCCGTCAATGCCGCCGCCGACTTTCCTGGCCGGCCGGCGCGGTTCACTGAAATGTTCCCCGGGGCCGACGAACTGCTGGCTGCCCGACGACAACGGCCAGCGCCAGACCAGCGAGCTGCGTTGCCCGCTGCACCTGGCTGATCGCTTCATTGCGCTATCCGCCGGTCATAGGATCTGGCGCTCAGACGCTCTAGAACCTCGATCATGCCGTTCGCGAACACCGCGAGGTCTGGAACCAGGTTTGCGTCGGCGACGATGTCGAAGTTCAGCTGGCCGGCGTAGGACAGCGCCCCAACCTGCACTGCAACGTTGCCTTGGACGACACCGATCTGGAACACCTCGAGGATCTTGGCGCCGGCGAAGTACATGGGCTGCGGGGGGCCGGGCAGGTTGCTCATGAGCAGATTGACCCGCCGCTGCCGATTCATGATGCGGATCATCCAGCGCTGCAGGAAACGCGCCGCGGGCTGGTAGGGAGGCAGACGCTTCCGTTCGGCTGTCGCGCGGGCAATCTGCTCTAGCCGCCGGATCGGGTCTTCCTCGCCTACGGGCACGGGGACGACCAGGATGCCGACGAGATTCCCTGCTTGTGATGCGCTCGTCGGTCTGCGGACTGATGCGGCGACTGAGACCTTCAACACGAGCGGGCGCTGAAGCTCTCCGCGGCCCGCCAGGAGCGCGCGCGCTCCGCCTGCGATCGTGCACAGCACGACGTCGTTGACGGTCGCGTGGTGTGCGTGTGCGACTTGCCTGGCTTGTTCCAGGTCGGCACGCACGAGAAGGACGTGGTGCTGCCTGCCGACCGGCCGGTTGAACGAGGTGCGCGGAGCCCGGCCCTCGTGAGCAAGCTGCAGAGCCTGGCGGAGCAACGTCCTAGCCGGGGCGAGGGTCGGCCGCGGGTGCTCGATCTTGTGCACGCCCGAGCGGATGCCGGTGATTGTTCTGCGCAGCGTGTCGCCGAGAAGCTCCGAGCGGGTGGGGAAGGGTCGTGCGGTCCATGGCAGGCCCTCTGACTCCGGGGCGTCAGCCGCTGAGTCAAACAGGGTGCCGAGGAGCAGCAGCGCCGCGATGCCGTCTGCCAGAACATGGTGAAATCGGATGAGCATCGATACGTGCCCGTCGGGCGCGCCGGTGAGCAGCCAGATCTCCCACAGGGGATGTGCCTGGTCGAACGGCCGGTCGTTCAGCTCCACGCAGGCCGCCAGCAGCGCTTCCTCGCCGCCGCCGCTAGGAACAGGCCGCGTCATGACGTGCCGGCTGAGATCGAAGCTCGTGTCATCGACCCATACCGGGGCGCCGAAGCCGAACCCGGGCCGGTAGAGCCTTTGACGAAGCCGCGGCGCCAGGTGCAGACGTTGCCCGATCCTCGCTCTGATCGCCTTAAGGGCGAGCTCTCCCGACGCATCGAGCAGAGCACGGCGCTCGAGGATGGCGAGGGCGGCAACGTTCATGGGCAAGCCATGCTTCTCGATGCGAAGGTTGCTGACATCGAGCGGAGTCAGCCGCTCGAGTACCAGGCGCTCAGTAGCACGTGGGCCGATGCCCGCTCGCGCCGCACCCCGCTGGTGGCCGCGGTGCAGTGTCATGCTGTCTCCATGAGTCGCTTGAGGTTGAGCAGCTGCCGACGTTGCATCCCGAGGTCGAGCGGGCGCCAGAAGACGTCGAGCATCAGCCCGAGGGCCAGGCGGTCGATCGCTCCCACGACAACGTCGATGCGCCGCAGGTGCGTCTCGATCACCTCCCGCACGGACACCTGCCGTTCGGCGATGAGTGCAGCGAGCTCTGTCGCGCTCATCCTCCACAGCTCGTCCGTCACAACCACGGGATCCTGACGCGGTGGCAGTAGGCGTCCCACTCCGGCCGAACGAGTGGGCCAGGTCAGCCTCCTCGGCGGGTGCGAACAACCTAGACGCGACGTATAGCGCGATGCCGATGAGGGCTCCGAGCCAGGTGTCGAGAAGGATTCCCAGCCACGGGAGCACCATCAGCGCGACCGACGTATATAGCGGATGCTCGGCCAGCCAGTACGGCCCCATCGTGACGAGCTCGCCCGCACGGACCTTCGTTAGGATGAGCAGCACCGACCACGCCCCGACGGCTACGCCCGCAGCGAGGACGAACGCAGATACCGGCTGCAGCCACGGCGGTGGCCCGCCGACACTGAACGCCTCCGGGTACACGACGTTGAGCGCGACCCCGACGAGCACAAACGGCAGGACGAACGCGGCAATGCGGTCACCGCTGCCGACGAGCGCGCCGAACCGAAGTCGCGGTCGCCGACCTGGCCGCAATGGCTCCTCGGCTGGCGTCCTTTTCTCGATGGTCACGGGAGTTCACCCCGTCCCGCGGCGCCGGATCACGGCGGCGGCAACGCCGGCGGCCGCGATGCCGGCACACCAGCGGCGCGGGTTCCGCCAGTCGGGCCGCTTCTGGAATGACATGACGTCGAGCAGTAGCCGCGGAGGCATGTCATCTGTGAACACGACCTTCGAGGTCTTGTCGTACGTCGGGAGCTCGATGTGGAACACCCGCGGGTCGTCAGAGTCGTCGGGGTGCAGCACCATCGCGTCCGACAGGCCCGGAACCGGGGTCAGCGGCTTCAGCACGAGGCGGTTCCGCCGCACCGCCACCTCGGCCCTGGCACCAAACCCCACCCGCGCGAACAGGTTCGTGATGGGGCCGGCGTCGGGCGCGTACCAGCCGCGCAGCGCCTCCCACACCTCTGGGTGGGGGACGACGTCCGCTCGGACAGGGTTGTCGGGCATGCCGAGCAGACGGCGTGTCAGCGCGGCGGCGAGCGGCTCCGACAAACCGCGGTTGTCGAGCCCGCCGGTGTTGGTCAGGACAACGACGCCGATGCCGTCTTCCGGCGCCATCTCGAGCGTGGACAGGAACCCTGAAATCGTGCCGCCCTTGCAGATGAGGACGCGGCCGCGCTCGGTGTGCGGCTCGAACCCCAGCGCCATGCCCGCCACCCGGTGATCGGGCTGGAAGTGCGGTCGGAACAGCGTCCGGACGCTGTCCGCGGCGAGGACCCGGCAGTGCTCGTTCGCGCCGCCGTGCAGCAATGCGGTGAGGTAGCGCGACATGTCGGCGGCCGTGGAGTAGACACCGCCGCCGGCGGGGGCTGGCACCTCGCGCGGCCTGACGGCCGCCAGTCCTCGCCGGCGCAGGGTGTACCCGGTGGCCAGGACCGCGCGCAGCTGCTCCGACAGGACGAGGTCGGTGCTGTCCATCCCCAGCGGACCGAAGATACGACCACGGAGGTACCGGTCGAAGGGTTCACCGGAAAGATCCTCCACGATCTGACCAAGCACGGCGAAACCGTGGTTGCTGTACACCCACCTCGTCCCTGGCTCCACGTCCACGGCGAGGCCGCCGCGGTAGTACCGGGGGAGCGGAACGACAGTGCGGGCAGTCACGCCAGAGCCCGCACCGGGGTGAAGCAGCAGGTCTGAGCCCCGCCGCCAGTAGCCGACACCAGCCGTGTGCGTGAGCAGATGACGCACCGTAGCCGGGCCGAACCCGGCGCTCGCGGGGACCAGCTGGAACGCCCGCAGGTAGTCGTTGGCAGGCGCGTCCAGGTCGAGCAGGCCCTGTTCGCACTGCCTCACCGCGACCGCCGTGATCGTCTTCGTGAGCGACCCGATCCGGAACACGGTGTCCTCGCTGACACGCCGCCCAGAGGCGACGTCGGCGACGCCTTGGCAGAAGTACCGCACCGGCAAGCTGTCGCGAACCACTGCAACCGCGGCGCCGGCGGACGGCCATCGGCGCAGCCCGGTCGCGATACTGTTGCGCAGATCGTCATCAGCCGGCGTTCGCTCAGCATGAGCGATCTTGGACACGGGGACTGCCCTGTTCATCTCCGTCTCCTTTCTAGCGTCATCGACAACGCAAAGCTGTGCTGCCCGCTCACTGATGTCGCCGAGCATCTCGGCAGGCATCGGTCACCGGCATCCATCTGCCGCGGTGGTTCGCCCTTAACACGCCGAAATCGACGTGCCGCTGATCCTGCTGGCTGCGTAGCCCATGGGAAGAACATCCGCCGTCCACGCGGTGCGGTGCCAGCTCACCAGGCCATCAGCGGGACGGGTCAGACTGGCGCTCCATCTCGCGCTTGATGTCGCTCTCCGAGATAGACCTGCGCCGGTAAACGGCCAGGCCGAACGCGGCAGTCAGGAACGCCCAGGCGCCGACCGGGTAGACGATCCAGAAGTTCCACACGTCGTGGATCCCGGAACTCTGGCTGAACCCGTTAACCGGCCAGCCGCCGGCGTTGTGATACTCCGTCATGGCCCAGATCGCCACCAGGATGATCATGCCAAGGCCCGACACGGCCGTGCTGAGCTTGAACCGGCGCCGGCGCTCAATCTGCTTGATCGCCTCCTGGCGAGCAAGCTTTTCGCTGCTGGCAGCCACACTCAAGTCGATGTCGGTGGGCCTGTCATCGACAAGATTCGGCATCTCGACCCCTCCTTCGTCGCACGGGAAGCTAGTGAACCGTGACGGAATCCCGTGCTCCCACGTTCAAGGATCGATCACCAGTCGCTGAACTGGCAGAGCCGTACGTCACGTGTCCGCCGACGAATGGCCTAAGATGAGCAGTTCTGTCCTGTGGCCGAGGAAGTGATGCATGACGCCGTTTCCGCAGGCTGAGCCGCTCGAACAGATTCGTCATAGGCGTCGCGCCGTTTCCGCGCGCTGTTTCAGGCCATGCAGCATCGCCCTGATGGAGCAGGCCGACGCGAGCGGAGAGCGCCCGCGCTATGGTCAACTTCCAGCGGCGCGGTGCGGGCAGCGCACCACGTCCTCACCTGGCCGCTGGCGGCTCTCAGGACGGGTCGAGCCGACCCGCGCGGGAGAGGGCAGCACATCGTCGCTGACACGGCAGATGGCGATAACTCAGTGGCTCTCGCCGGGCAGCGGCTGACCTCAGGCACTAGCGGGCCAGCGTCCGGAGGTCAATCCTGCAACCGTAAAGCCTTAGGAGAAAGGCTCGCTCCGCAAAAGAAAAGAGGTGCCAACATGGTCGACCTCATTGATCGCAGGCCCGCGGACGTCGCCTTAGCTGCTGCCGACGACAGCGAGCAGATTGCCCGCCAGCAGGCGATCAAGCGGGCCAGGGCCACGCGGCGGTTCAAGATCAGTACCACTGCGTCCGCCGTTGGCGTGGCTCTCCTGGTGCCGATCTGGGCCGCTACGGAGTACCAGCATGCGGGCGGCTGGCCGACCGAAGGGTTCAGCCAGCGCTCTGGAACCCACCATGTGTGGAACGTCTGGATCATCTACCCGGTCACCGCGTGGGTGTCGCTTACCGCCGCGCGCGGCTGGGCTGTTTACGCGCCCAAGGCGGTGCCGGCGGGCGAGATCGAGCGAGAAACGGAAGGTCAGCCCAGCGTGCCGGACTGACCTGGGCGCGGCACATGGATCGAGCAGTAACCGGGTGCGCGCAGAACTGGCGATCCGTGGCTGCCAGTACGTCTGCCCGGCCGACGTACCTGGCGGTCGCACCCATCCTGCGCTCCGCGGTCCCTGTAGCCAGCCCCGTTGCCTGGATGCATTGCCAGGACGCATGCAGTGCCGCCGATCGGCGCGGCCCCGTGTCGCCTGGGGCGCCATCGTCCATAAGCGCAGCTCGGTTATCACGCTGCCAGGCTGGGCTCGGCACGGTAGGTGATCGGTCCCGGACACGGGTCGGGCGCGCTGAGCCGCCGACCTAGACGCCGTGAGTGTCGACGGCTCACCCTTGGTTTGCGGGCAGATGGGTCGACGCGGCCGTGCCAACAGGCCGACTCTCAGCCCGGCGCGAACAGCGCAGATCGCCTCTCCCTGCGTTCGGGCGGCAGCGGCTGGCGGTTGCAGGAATGGGTTGTGATACTCAGCTCGTGAAGCTCATCCGAGATGCGTGAGGCTCTTGATCGTCGTCATGACGGCGCCGGTCTCGCGGCGTCCGGTTCGCCCGCTGGCCGGCGAGACCGAACGCCACCTCCCGGGAGACGAGCGGGTGGCCGACGCCAAAGTCGGGTGGACACACGCGATCACGATCCGCGCCCGCCCGGCCGACATCTGGCCCTGGCTTGTCCAGATGGGATGCCGGCGCGCCGGCTGGTACAGCTACGACGGCCTGGACAACACCGGTATCCCGAGCGCTGACCGGATCATCCCAGAGTTCCAGCAGGTCCAGCCCGGCGACATCTTCCCGCAGACACCGAAGGCCAAAGATCGCTTTGTCGTGCAGACAGTCGAGCCGGAGCGGACGCTAGTGCTCGGCGACGACGCCGGCTCGATGTCCTGGGCATTCGTCCTTCAGCCGGCCGGTGAGCGCAGCACCCGCCTCATCACCCGGTCCAGGGGTGCCTACGACCGCCTGGCCCTCGGGCTGATGCTCAAGGTCGGCGGGCACCCGGCCCACTTCGGAATGCAGCGACGGCAACTGCTCAATCTCAAACGACGGGCTGAGGCGCCGCGTTGACGGTGCATCGGCAAGGAGCCTGGACGAGAATCAATCTCTTGGCCAGTCAAATGGTGATCTCTGTGGCGAGTCGCTGGCGAGCCTAGGCGAAGTTAGGGCGCTGACGAGAAATGCACGGGCTGACTGGCCACGACAAGAAGCAGGCCGCCCACTCGGCTGTCGTGGCTGCTTGCCGGCCTGGATGAACGCAGTGGTGTCGGCCAGCAGGCAGCCGGGATGCGGTAGCCAAGAGGATGAACCTGACCGCGGACGCCGATGCGCTGCGGCAGAGGTTGGGCTTTGAGCGATGGGCGGTGCTCGGCCATTCGTTCGGCGGGCACGTGGCGCTTGAGTACGCGCTGCGTTATCCCGCTAGCGCGTCGCACCTGGTGCTGCTCGATACCGGCGGCGACAGCCGCTGGTCGCAGCGGAACGCGGCTGACGTCGTCGCCAAGCGGGACTACAGCCCGGAGAAAGTGGACCTGGTCCGGCGCTGGTTCAACGGCGAGATCGCGCCTGATGACATGTTCCGGATCTTCATGCGGATCGGGGGGCCTACAATCACCACTTCGGCTGGTGGGTTGCCCGGGAACTGATCCACGGCGCGTGGCGATCAAAGATGCGCGGGGAGCCGCTGGTCTTCGTCGGCCGCGACCTGCTCAAGGGCTGGACAGTGATGGACCGCCTCGGCGAGATCACCGCGCCGACCCTGGTGATGGCCGGGCGTGACGACTTCGTCTTCCCGCCGGAGTGTCAGCGCGAGCTGGCGGACGGGATTGCTCATACGCGCCTGCAGATCATCGAGCGCGCAGGCCACAATGCACATTCGGAACAGGCCGCCGAGGTCATGGCGGCCGTCAAAGACTTCCTCTCGACCGCTGCGCTGACCTGACCGCATAACGGGCACCAAGGCGCCCGCGTCACCGTCGGCTGGGCCGATCCCACAGGCGGTCCAGTTCATCCGAACCGCGCCGTTGGTCCCCGCTGACCAGGAGCGAGTAGCGCACGTGAACGCTGAGCGGATCCTCCGGCTGAACCATTAGCCGGGGGCAATCCTCACGCCCGAGCTTGAGCATGGCATCAAAGAACTTCCGGCTCGCCGGCCGCCTAGTCGTCGCGGGCTCCCGACGGCCGCCGCGGCGCTGCTCCCAAGCGCCATAGCCAGGCTGCCGCGCTGCCATTATTCGGAAATGGCTCTGAGCGGAGATTAGGATCCGGGCGGTGTGGTTAGGCCGAGCGGCTCTGCCATGATGTGATCGCGGCGCGCTGTGGGGACTATTGCGGGGGACCATTGCCGGGCATCGGGACACAAGCAGGCACATGCACGCATGAATCTGCAGGTCATCTTTGCCATTCGGCCAGCTGATCAGGCCACTTGCTGTCCATGGTAAGGAGAAGGTCTACGGTTCGATTCCGTAAGGGGGGTCTTCAAGGACAAATTTCGAATGTTTGTCCACGCCTTTTACCGGTCTGGGAGCCATTCTCGGGAGCCATTCGGGCTGGCGTCCGGTGCGACTGGCAGCCGCGGGCCCTGACTTGCGGAGATCCGCGGGACAGATGATTCGGGTGAGCAGAGCTAACCGCGCTGCCGGGGCGGGCTGGAACGGGCGGCGGGAGAAGGTCAAGAGTCAGTAGCCCAGTGTTGTTTCATTCTCAGGTGGCCGCGTTCTCTGGGATCAGTGGTCCGAAAATCTTGGCCAGCGGCACGACCGAGCGTTGTCTGATGCCCAGGGAAGAGGCTGCCGCCGTTGACTCTGCTCGCCCGATCTGACTGGTGAGGTCCTGCTCCTGCCGTAACAATGCCCGCGTATGGATGAAGATCTGGACTACCGCCTCGGCGCCGCGCATGAGCGGGTCCGCGCATCCCGGCGCGACGAGACTCTGGCCGCGCGGCGGGCAGCGCTGGAGGAGCAGCTCCAGGCTGAACAGGATCTGGCTGCCGCGCCTGCTTGATCAGGATTGGCGCGACGTGTTGGTCGCTGGTGACCTCGCCGACGCAGACTGGCCTACCCGCTTGGACGCTGAGTTGCCCGACAGATAGAAAGTGACCGTCAACGCTGATGACCGGACGTTTGGTGCTGGCTTCTCGTGTTGGCTCTCCCAGGTAACTGAGCAGCTCCGGTTTCGGCTTTGGTCCTGGCATCATCGGGGCATGGATGAGGCGTGGAATCAGTTTGTGATGGCGTGCCAGCGAGCGCTCGGCGAGTTGGTTGAAGGGCGGCCAGAGCCGTTCAAGGCGCTCTGGTCACAGGCAGACGATGTTGTCATCATGGGCGCATTCGGCGGTTACGAGCGCGGCTGGGAACAGGTCAGTGCCCGGCTCGACTGGGCTGCGCAAGGCATAGCTTCCACCGATCGTTGGGCGGAGAACGTGGTGACAGTAGTCGGCGACGACGTTGCCTACACCGTCGATCTGGAGCACATGACCCGGCACGTCGGCGATGGCCCGCGGCCCCGGACACTGCGCTGCACGCAGGCCTACCGCAAGGAGAGCGGGCAGTGGAGGGTCGTGTTGCGGCACGCCGACGAGCTCCCGCGCAAGGACGAGCAGCAGCGGTGACTCGGCAGAAGTGGAGAGCTCGCTTACAGCCGGCGATTCGCCGCCTAGGCAATCGAACGCTTGCCCTGGCATCGGGATAAGGGAGCGCGCAGCGGCATAGCGGACGCTGGTTCAGGATGACAGGCCCTCTGATTCCTTCGACCCTGGAGTGTTGGCTTTGGTTGCAGTGGCTGCGTCATCCGCGGCCGCGGCTTCTGGTGCTATTGGCGGCCCGAGCATCTCGTAGGCGAGCATGGCGCCGCTGTCAGCGGAACGCGCGCCCAGCGATTCAGGCTGTGCCTGCTGGCTTTCCTGGCGCGATGACGGCACGAGGCGACCACCGCGAGCGGCCAGAGCGCCAGCGCAGCGCCAAAAATACGTTCCGCCAGGCCGGCCATCCCGCCGCCGGTGAGCAGCTCCACGCCGAACCAGGCCAGCAGGGCCAGCAGCACCGCAACGGCACCCGTCGACACCGTCGGCCTCAGGCCCACGGCACGCTCGGCTCGGCTGCGAACGTTCCGGTCGGGATGAGCCTCTTCACCCTGGGACTGCTGCTGAAGCTTGGAGCCGGCATGGGGCTCCTGTCGCGGGTGCTGGTGCCCCGTAGCGTCCGGCGCGGCTGCTTCCTGATCCGGTGCGCCGACCGGTACAAGGATCCGCTCGCCGCTCCGGCGGCCGGACCGGGAGGTCCAGCCTCCGACGCTGGCAGCACACCGCGGGGACCCATCAACTCGGGGGATCGAGATCAGTATTCCTACTTCGCGGGCGCTGCCGGAGTTGCCATGGCGATAATTGGTGCGACGATCCCCGTCCGATGTCACCCCTGGCGACCGAGGTGGCTTCGGCGACTGTTAGCGCCTTGGACACACGGTCGCCCTCAACGGTGGGTGTGTCATTCAGCGCCGAGACGCTGCTGCGGAAGGCGCACCAGCTCCGGGCTGAGATCTGAGATGCGAGCCGCGCCGAGCAGGCGCATAGTCCGCGCGACCTCACGCGAGAGTATCTCCGCAGCCCGGTCGACTCCGCGCTCACCACCCGCCATGAGTCCGAACAGGTAGGCGCGTCCCACTAGGACGAGGTCAGCGCCGAGAGCCATGCCCGCGACGATGTCGGCACCATTCATCACACCCGTGTCGAGCCAGACCTCGGCCCGTTCCCCGACTTCGGCGACGACCTCGGGAAGGAGTCGTAGCGGCACCGGTGCCCGGTCCAGTTGACGTCCGCCGTGGTTCGACAGCAGAACCACGTCGGCGCCTGCGTCGACGACCAGCCGGGCATCGGCGACGGACTGGATTCCCTTCACGATGAGCGGGCCGGACCATATGGATCTGATCCAGTCCAGGTCGTCAACGGTCATCGACGGATCGAACAAGGCGTCCATGAGTTCGCCGACGGTGCCGTGCCAGGCAGTGAGGGAGGCGAACGTCAGTGGAGGGGTGGTCAGCAAGTCTGCCCACCAGCGCGGATGAACCGCCATGTCGGCCAGGGTGCGAAGCGACAGGGTCGGCGGGAGCGTAAACCCGTTGCGGGCGTCGCGCAACCGGTTACCTCCGGCGGGCGTGTCGACCGTAAGAATGAGGGCCTCATATCGGGCTGCGGCGACCCTGGCCACCAGGTCAGCGGCCGGTCCGCGGTCGCGCCATACATAGAGCTGGAACCACTTTCGTCCGCGGGGCACCGCGGCCGCCAGATCCTCGATCGAGGTCGTCCCCATCGTGGAGAGGGCATAGGGGATGTTCCGGTGCGCGGCAATGGTCGCGACGGCGGTCTCGCCCGCGTGGTGCATGAGGCGAGTAAAGCCGGTCGGAGCGAAGCCGAACGGCTGGGCGCTCGCCCGGCCCAGCGGACGCGTGCTGGTGTCCAGATGGCTGACGTCACGCAGGACTCTCGGAACGAACTCGATGTCGCGAAACAGCTGCCGGGCCCGTCCGAGGCTCAGCTCACCATCGGCCGCGCCGTCGGTGTAGTCGAAGACGGCGCGCGGAGTGTGCCGGCGCGCGATGCTGCGCAGGTCTCCGATCGTCTGTGCGTGCCTCAGGCGACGCTCGACCGGGTCGATGACTGGGCGGCGAAGCCGCAGCAGGGGCCTGAGCTCGTGGGGCCGCAGCAGCCGGCGCTTCATGCAGCGAACGCCCGGGAATTGCGCAGGGCCAGGGCGACCAGGGTGAGGGTGGGCCCATAACCGGAGCCCGTCGGGAACACGGAGGAGTCGGCGATCGTCACGTTCGGAGCCTCCCACATGCGGCCCCACGGGTCGCACACACTCGACGACGGATCCGTACCGAAGCGGGCCGTGCCGGCGACGTGCCGTGAGATGGGCACCCGGCTGATGTCGGCGTGCGTGGTGGCGAGATCGCCTGTCGTCTTCGGGGACGTTCCCGTCATGATCCGCTCAGCGTCGGCTGCCTTCATGATCTGCGCTTGTCTGGCTCCATGATGACGGGACGCGACCAGCTCGTGGATATGCAGCTGGTAGGTCGTCCGGGCGACCGGCAGGCCCCAGATATCGGTAACTGCGGGGTCGAGGTCGACCCTGTTCGTGAGCTGCGGCAGGTCGTCACCTTGCATGCAGAATCCCAGCAGGCGGTCCCGCATCGGAGAGCCGGGCATCATGATCTTGTGCTGCGGTCCCCATGGGTATTGCTTCGCCTCCGAAATCAGGTGGGACGGGCTACAGCGCTCGACCAGCCCGCCTTTGATCCACGGCAGGCCTGCGTCGACCGCGGCTGCCCTCGCGGCCTTGTCCACGATGATGTGGACATCGTGGACGTGCGTGACGGGCCGGTCGAGGTGCCCGTGGACGCGGAAGGGCATCACTCCGAACACGAATGTCTGCATGTGGAACATGACCTTCCGGCCGATTTGCTCGTTGGTGAGGCCGGAGAGCAGGAGCAAACGTGGCGTCTCCATCGCCCCGTACGCGACGACGATGCGGTCCGCTGGCTCTATGTGGCGGTCGCCGCGGGAGTCGATCCACTCCACATCGGTCGCTCTGCCATTCTGAAGCAGATTGCGCGACACGCCCCCGCCGACAGGACCCCGGGCGTCGTTCGGGGTGGTCAGCGCACACACGATCGCCTCGGCGCCGGGCCGCCGCCGCACACAGTGCATCGTGGTCTCCGCCCAGCCCGGGCGATATGTAGACGTCCAGTCCGGCCGTCCGCAGGGGCTCGAGCCAGTCGGCAGGTGGCTGCGCAACCACCAGAACGCGGGGCACCATGTGCCTAGTGCTCGGTGTAGTTGATGACCCCGGCGTCAGGCTCGGCGACTGCGAAGCAGAAGCAGCGGATGGGGGAGTGCTGGCTCGAGGCGACTAGGCTGTGGACCTTGTTCGGCGGGATGTAGACGAGGTCGCCCTGGGAGACGTCCCGCTCCTCGCCGTCAATGATCATCAGGCCCTTGCCGTAGAGCACGTAATAGAACTCGTGGGTCGGGTGGGTGTGAGGGTCGACGGCGCCGCCGCCGATAATCTCGAACTCGTTGATCAGCTCGAGGGAACCGCCTCTCGTGATATCGCGCATCGTGCCCGGGGGGAACATGTACCAGACCGGGGTGGTGCCGTTGTGCTCGGCGACCGGGGCGATGTCGCTGATGTTGCGGACGTCCATGTGCCTCTCCTGTTCGTGCCGGCGGGGTCGGGACTGCTAGGCGTGCGGGAAGACCTCGACGGTCTTCGGGATCGTCGTCAGGTCGCAGCACTCGTTGTCTTCGGCATAGCGCAGACCCTGAACGTTGTAGAGCGTGACCGCGTCGGCCGTGATCGGGAACGGGCCCCAGTGCCACGTGCCCTGGTGCAGGACGAACGCATCCTTCGTCCGGAGGTGGAACGCGGCCAGGTTGCCCAGGTCGGCTGGCGAGGTGATGCTAGTCCCGGGCGCGGCGACAACCATGAGCGAGTCGTTGTCCAGAACCATGAGCGCCTGGGTGTGCGTCACGTGGCGGAAGAGCATCTGGCAGACAAGCCCATCGCTGACATGCGGGATCTCGTCGGTGAAGTGGGCGATGATGTTCAGGTGCACGTCATCCCACGCGAAACGCAGCCGGGACTGGCCGTCACGCGGGTCGGTGTCGCGCACGGGCAGCCAGCCGAAAGGCGCCCATCGCTCTGCCGTCAGTGGCTCGGCCCGCAGCGCGTGCACTCCTCCTGATGTCATGATTTCTCCTCACTGCATCGTGACGGCCTGCAAGAGGGCCTTGGCCGTACTCTCGTCTGTGATGAGGACGTTGAGTAGCCCACGCCGCATGGCTACCAGCAAAGCTTCGACCTTTGGCGGCCCGGCGGCAACGACCACGCGAGTCGGGATAGCAGAGCCGCAGCCCCACGAGCTGGTCGTCCACCTCGTCGAAGGTCGCGGGCGATACTTCCAGCAGCAAGATGGCACCTGACGTGGCCGGCATCCAGCGGCTTCCAGCCACGGCGGACACCCTGCGCAGGTTCCCGCCCACGACCGGGCCGGACACCGCGACACTGTCCGCCCGGTACACCCGCCAGCCCAGGCCGGTTACTTCCTGCCCTGCGATCGGGCCCGACACCATGCCCCAGAAGTCCGTTTCAGTCTGCTCGTCGACATCAGGCCAGCCGAAGAACTGGAACCCGCTGACACCGTGCACGCTCGGCAGCCCGGCAGCCGCGAGGATGGCATTGTTCAGCACCGACGGGTCGCTGAACCCGGTGAACAGCTTCGGATGCGCGCGGATCAGGTCGTAGTCCAGCAGGTCCACGAGGTGGCTGGCGCCAGTGCCCCGCTGACGGGCATGATCATCGCCACCTCTGGGTCGGCGAAAATGCGCAGCAAGCCAGCGGCCCGCGCCGCGCTGCCGGCGAGATATCCAGTCCGGTCGAGCACGCCGTCGGCTACCCCCACCGCATACCCGCGGCCGCCGGGATAGGCGGTCAGCCGGTCAAGGTCCTCGGCCTACACCGGCGACGAAGTGGACACGATACCGATGCGGTCGCCAGTCCGCAGCGCCCGTGGCTTCAGCAGCTGCACACGCCAACTCAACCACCGGGCTCCGACATTCTGGCGGCCAATATCAACCGGCCCGAGGTGGAAGCGAGGAGCCAGACCGGACAAGCCTGGGCGGGTGGCGCGGCGTTGCGCCCGGCACCAGGTCTGTGGCGGCAGCCTTCTTGCCGGGCTGGTCTCCACTGCGACCGGCCACCGCGTACGGGAGCCCGACACGTCCATGTCCGGAACCCCACTGCACGCTGGCGCGCACCCGGACCAGGTCACACGCCGGTCGTCTTCTTGATCTCAGGCGTGAGCGTCTTCAGCTGTTTCAGCGGCGCCAGGGCCAGCATGATCCCGGCGAAGCTGGTTGCGCCGGAGTCCGCGTTGTCGCCGACTGCCCGGAGCGCCACGATCCGCAGCGGGTAGTAGCCCTTCGGGTCGGCGGACCCCGGCATCTTGTAGCCGCCGAGCGTGGTCGCGTCGTTGCCAACTTTCACCGTGTCGGCCTGCGTCAGCGGAAGGTCCTCAGCATTGGCGGCGGCGGCCAGCACGTTCAGGTCGTTTGCTGAGTCTCATCTATGACGACTGGGAGCGCTGGTCGGTCGGCGTGGGCGAGCCCCGGCGATGCTTGGTGCTAGGCCCGCACCGGATCTGCAGTCCGATCCGCACGCAAACGAGGCGTCGGCACAGTCCCGCAGGACCTCCTCTTTAGGGGCCAGCCTGGCAGGAAGAAGAACGAGTCAGAGCACGAGGCCGCCGGCGGCCAGGATGTTCTGGCCGGTGATCTGCTGCATTGCGCGTCCGCGCGGCCAGACCGCGCCTCCTTGACGCCTTTTATCGATCGAGCGCATGTTCGAGGTCGCAATGTTACGTCTCTGCGGTACAGAATGTTACGTCTGGGACCCAAAAATGTGCATACCATGAGTGTTCCTCGCATCGCGATCTACGGCGCCAACGGCCACACCGGGCGTCTGGTGGCCACCGAGCTTCTGGCGAGAGGCCAGGATGTCGTCTTGGCTGGCCGCAATGCCGGCGTGCTGCACACGATGGCCGCAAGTCTCGCCTCGCCAGAGCACGTCACGACCCACGTCGCCGCGCTCGATGACGCGGCTGCGCTGCGCGAGCTCGCGGAGAACGCGACGGTGCTGATCCACTGCGCGGGTCCTTTCGCGGTGACCGGCCCGCCTGTCGCGTCCGCCGCCGCGGCGGCGGGGTGTCATTACGTCGACCACGCCGTCGAGCCGCATCACGTGCGGTTCCTGTTCGACAAGCTCCAGGAGCCGGCGCACAGCAGCGGGGCGATCATGATCCCGCAGACCAGCTTCTACGGCGGGATCCCCGATCTGCTCGCCGCCACCGTGACCGAGGGCATGACAGACATCGACCGGGTTACCATCGGCTATTCGGTCAGCGGCTGGCGGATGACTCCCGCGGCGAAACGCACCGCGGAACTCCTTATCACCGAGATCGACCGGATCACGTTCACGGGTGGCAGGCATTACGTGGGTCCTGTGGAAGTCCGCAACACGGTATTCCCGTTCCCTCCGCCGCTGGGGCCGCGCACGATGATCGCGCCGTTCCCGATGGGTGAGATCGTCACCATCCCGCGGCACGTCCCCGCACGCACTGTGGAGGCGCAGCTGACCGTGACGACCTTTGAAGAGGAGCAGGTGTTCACAAGCGAGCACGTCGATGACGCGACGCGTGCGCAGAGCACCTTCGTGGTCGCGGTGCAGGCCACCGGGCTCTCCGGTGGCGGCCGAACCGGCCATCTGAGCGGGCGCGACATCTGGCGGGCGGGGGGGCTGCTGTCGGTGGAGGCGGCCCTGCGCCTGGCCCTCGGTCAGGGCCCGGCCGGGGGCGGTGTATTCAGCACCGCCGAGGCGTTCCCCGCCGCATCCATGCTGCAGGTTCTGGACACGCTCGGTGCCTTCTCATTTCACGGCGTGATCGAATCGGCCGCGAAGCAGCAGGCGAGGTGACGGGTATGGCAATGGAGCCGGTGCTGGTAACGGGTGCCGGAGGCGGCCCGCAGGGGTCGACGGGCCTGCTCGTCACGCGGCTCCTGCTGGAGCGAGGCCACGCGGTGCGGGCGTTCGTGCACCGCGATGATGAGCGGGCGGCGCGCCTGCGGACGCTGGGGGCGGAGGTGTTTACCGGCGACCTGCGTGAGATCACCTCGGTGCTACCCGCCGTGCGTGGCGTGCGCCGGGCGTTTTTCACCTACCAGGTAACCGGCGGCCTGCTAGATGCCACCGGCGCCTTCGCCGCAGCGGCGCGGCAAGAGGGGCTGCAACGAGTCGTGGAGGTGTCGCAGCTGGCCGCCTCGCCGGATGCTCCCACTCCCCGGATGCGGCAGCACTGGGTGGCGGAGCAGGTTTTCGATTGGGCCGGCATCGGCGCGGTGCATCTGCGAGCGGCGGTCTTCTTCGAGAACCTGGCCGTCCTCGCGGCGTTTCGAGGCGGTGGTGAGCTGGTGATTCCGCTGGGACCGCCCAGCACGGTGATCCCGCTGGTGGCAGCCGCCGACGTGGCCCGCGTGGCGGTGGGAATGCTCACCGCCAACGGGGACATCGATCCGGTCTGCCGGCTGACCGGCGAGATCCTGACCGTCGGCGAGGCAGCGGAGAGGCTCGGGATTCCCTACGTGGACATCGATCCCGCGAGATGGCACCACTGGGCACTAGACAAATACGGTGATCCGCACACGGTCGAGCACCTGTCCAGGCTTTGGGAGATATTCCGGATCGTCGGATCGCATCACGAGCTGTACCAGGTCACCGAAGCGATCGAGCAGATCGGCGGGCATCCACCGCTGACCCTGCGCGAGTTTGTCGCCGCGTCGTGATGGGGAGGCTAGGCACCCTATGACCGGCGCGACCTTTGCGTGCATCGCGCCCCGGGCCAAGCTCAGATCACCCGTCCGAGTGCCACCCAGACGAACTGATAAGCACCCAGCCCGGCTATGCATTTAGATCGCGCTGGGCATGACTCGCGCTCACCCATGGCAAGGAGAAGGTCTACAATTCGATTCCGTAAATGGGCTCGTAGATTGACAAATTCGAATGTACGTACAGCCCCGCTTTGAGAGTCGACAGCCATTCTGGCTGGGATACTGATAACTAACCTCCCGCCGAGCGCCCGTATCTGCGCCCCGCCACGGGTACGCCAGCGCGTGGGCACTACTGACATTTGACCCCGAGCCGCCGAAGGCGTCACCCGAGGCAGAGCTTCTGGGCCGCGACCAGCTCCGTGACCGTTGGTGTCAGCTGTGCGCCGGGGATAGCTGACCCCGAGCCGATCCGGCTCGACCCTGACCGGCCGCGACCCGCGCTAGTTAGTGCGCGGCCCGGAAGGCCATGCACAGCCGCGCCTTAACGCAGAGGGTTTTCAGGCAAGATGGTGGAAGAACGTGATGAGGCCGCTTATCCATGCGTGGACTGTGTCGCCAGCCGAGGCCGGGTTGGAAACGATCCACACAATAATCAGAACCGCCACTATGATGCCGATGATCTTCGATAACAACGGTCTCGCCTCCCGGTCAGGCTCGGCCGCCGCGGTGCTGTCGCGGTCGGACGTGCCTGGCAACTACCCGACCAGAAGCTGACCAATCAGTCACCCGCGCGGAGCCTCACACCAGCCGATTCGGTAATGGCCCGACGCAGCCCTTGCGGGGTGCACCGACATCAGGCCGAAGCAAGAGCTGGTCGGGCCCCTGAAGGCCTACAGCTCGCGAGCGCGCAAAACCTGCCTGACCAGCACGCCAGAAAGGGTCAGTAGTGGAGGGTCACTAGCCGGTCAGCAGCGGTAAAGCGATTTTGCAGGCAGTCTAGACGGCGCAATCTCGCCATTACCGCAGCCGGAACCACGAGCGGGAGAGTTCGCTGGTCGTCCCCTCGCCGGCACAGATCCCCGCGCAAGCCATGCCGCGGCTAGTCCGCCTACAGGTACCGGTGGTGCTTACGCAACGCCGTCGTGCTGCCGGGCTCGCCATGTTCGGGCGCAGCCTAGACACGGGCCTGCGGAGCGAGGGAACATGATGTGCAGACGGTTGAAAGCACAGCCGCAGAACGTATGTTTCACTCGTGGCACCTAGCCATCCCTCCGGACCCCGGGGCTTGCTTTGGCCTCCCTAGTCCGACGGATGGCGTTCCTGTGGATGATCAACGCTCGGCATCGCCCGTGGTTGTGGCACTCCCGGATGAGCTCGATATAACCAGCGCGGACGCTATCGGTGAGTTGCTGCGCTCCGCTTTCGCCCCCGGCGTTGCTGTGGTCATCGCTGACATGACGCGCACGTCGTTCTGCGATACGTCATGTTTCCGGAGCCTGGCGCATGTTCACGATTACGCCGGCGCGAGCGGGGCACAACTTCGACTGGTCATCCGACCCGGCCCCGTGCGCCGGGTCCTGTGGCTGCTCGGTCTTGATCGCAGCCTTGCTGTATACCCAAATCTGGGAATGGCGCAGACGGTTGGTGTTCTGCACCGCCACCGGGCAGCTCCTCGACGACGCTAACGTGCGCCGGCTCCTCCGGGCGGCTTGGTTGGGGCTGGTCTAGCTTGCGCATGGGGCCGTGGTCTTGGCAGCGCTGGGAGCGCCGGCTATCTCCGGCTTGGCCGGTGCCTTGATCGCGGTAACGGTGTAGCCGTTCTTGCCGCCAGCCGTCATCAGGTAGCCCAGTTCGGCCAGCGCTGAGGCGAGCCCGGTGTTCGTGAGCGTGTAGGACATGACGGTCGGGCTGCACGGTGATGGAGCGCTCGCTGCGGCGGCTTCCGCGAAAGTGAAGCTCGGCCGAACGGCGATCCACTTGGCCATCTCCCGTACCCGGGTCGACATGCTTACTGCCGCGAACCGGGCTGCGGCAGCAGGCTTCGCCACTTTGGCCGGTCTCGTCTTCGACGTGCTGGCGGCGGTGCTAGTGGCCTTCGGAAGCTTCGCGGCCTCAGCGGCCAGGTGCTGGTCGTCGGTGCTTTTTGCCCACTCGCCCTGCGGCTCACGCGAGGTGGTGACTGCCCCGCCGGAGGCGGCAACCACGAAGCGCGCGGGCAGGCTGGCCAGTTGCCCGGCGGCGAGCCTGGCCGCGCTGACGGCTCGCATGTCGGCTGCCCTGGTCTCGTCGGCGGTCGGAGTTCTGGCCGCTGCTGCGGCGTGGCTGGTCATCGGGTGCTCCTCGGGATGCGCGCTCCGGGGGCCGGTGGCTCCATACCCCTCTGCCTACAAACTACCTTCGCGGAACGTCAGAACGACGACATAACGGTCATACTGTGCAACTGATTTGAAACGGCGTGAATGACAAAGCAACTGGCAGGACACGCTCGGTCGCGCTGTCACGGTCTGCGCCGTCGTTCGGGATTGAACGAGACGATGCGCTCGGAGGTGATCCGCCGCGCGTCCCGTCGGCCAGTTCTCGACGCTCGCCGCCTGCGACCATCAGGGCCGAGAACGCTGAACAATCCAGCATCGCCGCGCGTCGACACTCGAAGTCTCCGTTCGCCGTGGTGCTGTTTGGCCCGAGCGATGGTCCGGGAACGGCAGGCTCTTGCCTGTCTGGCCGACCGCGAGTATTCGCGGCTCGAGCTGCCGGGATCAGGAGCGAGACCGCTGCCTGAATGTCATGGCTAACACCTGCGCTGGCGTGTACCGCTGTGGCGGAGCTGCCGCCGGGATACGCGAGCTGACGTAGCGCCGCGAGTCCGCCAGCCTATGCGATCTATCTGTGAGCAGCGCGACGGCCGCGCTGGCAGGCGCCTGCGCCGTCATTCCCGCGGTGTTGCCTAATGGGTCCAGGATGGTGGGGTGGTGAGCGATCGGGCGGTCAAGGTGTGGGGGTGGATCGCGGCCGCGCATCGCGGTGATGGGCCGGTGTCGGTTGCCGCGGTGTGCAACGCGGCGGCGCTCAGGCTGGGCGTCGACGGCGCGAGCGTTGCCGCGATAAGCGGGCCGGAATCGCGTGAGCCGTTGTTCGCATCGGACGAGCTGAGTGCCCTGCTTGAGGAGTTGCAGTTCACCACCGGAGAGGGTCCGGGCGCTGATGAGTTCTGGCTGGGCTCGCCGGTGCTCATCGCAGATCTGGACTCGGCGACCGGGCGATGGCCTGGGTTCGTGCCCGAGGCGGTGGCAGCCGGGGCGCGCGCGATGTTCGCGCTGCCGCTGCAGGCCGGGGCGATCCGGGTGGGAGTGCTTTCGCTGTACCGGGCGCTGCCGGGTCCGCTGTCGACCGGGGAGCTGGCCGATGTGCTGGTGTTCGCTGATATCGCCCTGCACTTGCTGCTGGATGCCTCATCGGGCATCAGCGGGTCGCCGGGTTACCGGCCGCTGGACGGGCTGTCGGACCGCCGGGCCGTGGTATACCAGGCGACCGGGATGATCTCGGTGCAGCTGGGCGTGAGCCTGGAGGAGGCGCTGGCGCGGCTGCGGGCGCACGCGTTCGCAGCAAGCGCCGCTCTTGGCGACGTTGCTGGCGACGTGGTGAGTCGCCGGCTGCGCTTCGACCCGGGTGGAGAGGCGGATACCTGATTCTCGTCGCTGGCTGCCGCAAACGGCCGTGTTGCGGCGGTATCTGGCGGCAGCAGAGGGGGCTACCCTGACATCATGGCAGCGACAGTGGACGAGCGCCTTGCGCAGACGTTCGTCGAGCTGGCCGACACTCTCGTCGGCGGCTTTGACCTGATGGAGTTCCTGCACATGCTCACCGAGCGATGCGTGGAGCTGCTCGAAGTCGAGGCGGCCGGGCTTTTGCTGGTCGACGCCCGCGGGACGCTGCAGCTGGTAGCCGCCTCCACCGAGCAGGCACGGGTCGCGGAGCTGTTCCAGATCCAGAACGACGAGGGCCCATGCCTGGACAGCTACCGCACCGGGCAGCCGGTGATCGTCCCCGACATCACCGCCGCAGATGCCGCGGCCCGGTGGCCGCGGTTCGGCGCTGCCGCTCACGAGATGGGTTTCGCTGCGGTGCACGCCATCCCGATGCGGCTGCGCGATGAGGTTATCGGCACGCTGAACCTGTTCGGCACCGCGCCGGACGGCCTGGACCCGTCAGTCGCGCGTGCGGCTAGGGCGCTAGTGGATGTGGCTACCATCGGCATCCTGCAGGAACGCGCGAGTCGCGAGCAGGGGATCGTGTCAGGGCAGCTGCAGGTAGCCCTGAACAGCCGGGTGATCATCGAGCAGGCCAAGGGGATTCTCGCCGAGCGGCTTCAGGTGACCCCCGACCAGGCTTTCATTATGCTGCGGGCCTATTCGCGGAACAACAATCACCCGCTGACGCAGCTGGCCGCCGATGTCATCAGTGGGACGGCTGGCATCGCGGCCGGCAGCCATGCCAACCGCCGGCCCGCGGCACTCGGCGAGCAGCAAGGCCGATAGGCCTTTCGCGCGCGCTTTGCCGCAAGCTACTCACGGCCAGGACGTGCGATCATCGGGGTCCACCCCGGACAGCAGATCGTTCCGATTTGCTTTGCTTTCTCAGATGATCGTTAGATGACGTCGTGACCTGGCCACGAGGATGCCCAGCTTCGGCTTTCTGGCTGACGGATGGCGCCGTCCTCCTCCAGGGCGCTTCCCATAGTGTTGAATCTCCCGGTGTCCAACCCATGGGCTGGCGGGCTGGGCCTGCCGCGCAGCAAGACGGGGGAGCTGCAATCGGCGCGCATCCTGCACACAGGGCACGGCGACTGAGTTCACGTTCAGTCAGGCTCGTCTGCCGAGGTGTGCACTGTTGCGTTCCGCCTGGCTGGGGCGGCTCCCGCCGACGACGACAAGGAGGCGCTCATCGGGCCGGGAGACATCGAGACCGGGCAAGGCGGGCCGGGACGACTTATGCTGCGACGAGGTCTCGGACCGGCGTCGGCCTGCTCGGTCATCAAGCTGGCAGCGGCTGGTGCGGATAGGCCGGTGAGCGGTGCTGGAACGACAGGATGCGCGGGTTCTGGATGACTCCGTCGCGGATCTCTATGGCGCGGCGGACGGTGTCGTCGGCCTCCCATGAACGGGGGCCGGCCAGCACCGGCCGGAGGTGCGGCAGGAGCGCCTCGCTGATTTCCCACGTGGCTGAGTCCCACAGGTGCGACGGGCTGTGATCGACGCCGTAGTAGCGGACATTATTGCCAACCGTGAACATTGGCTCGGCGAAGGAAGTCGGCCGCGCCCAGCTGAATCCCATGCCCTCGTCGCAGGACACGTCGACGATGAGTGCGCCGGGCGCGAAGGAGCCCAGGTCGTCGGCCGTGATGAACGTCAGCGGCGCATCGGTGTCCTGCAGCACGCAGTTGACCACGATGTCGTGCCCGGCGAGGAACGCCGCCAGCGGCATCTTGCTGCCGTCGCGCAGCACGTGGCAGCGGCTCGGGTCACCGTCGTCCTGTTCGAAGTGCACCATGCGCGCCGAGTGGATCGGCGAGGCGACAGCGTTGATGGCACGATGCGTCAGCACGTCCACGTCACTCACCCCGTGCGCGTTCAGAGCGGTCACCGCGCCCCGGCCGGTAGCCCCGAAGCTGATGACGGCCGCCCGCAGCCGACGGCCATATTCACCGGTCACCCCCGCCAGCTCCAGGGCATGCAGCACCGAGCAGTAACCGGCCATCTCATTGTTCTTGTGAAAGACGTGCAGGCTGAAGGACCCGTCGGCCGCCCAGTAGTTCATCGCCTCGAACGCGATCAGCGTGAGCCGCCGGTCGATGCTCAGCTGGGTGATCTCCTCGTCCTGAACACAATGCGGCCAGCCCCACAACACCTGTCCCGCCCGCATGTCCTCGAGGTCGGCGGCCTGCGGCTTGGGAAGCAAGATGACATCGCAGCCCGCGACAAGCTCGGCACGAGTGCAAAGCCCGGCGACGCTCTGAGCAAGCTCTGCGTCGGAGACGCCGAAGGCCTCTCCGTAACCCCGCTCCAGGTAGACACGTTCCCGCAAGTCAGCAGCGACCCGCTCGACGTGCAGCGGATGGATCGCGAGCCGGCGCTCGTTCTCCTTCCGGGACCGCGCCATTACACCGAGGCTGAGCTGATCCACTCGCCCTCCCTTGCTGGGATCTGTGTAGCACACCGCCCACGGTCACGCAGCCCCAGGTAGCCGCGCCGCGAACAGCCGTCGGTCCAGCAGCGCACTGTGGCGGACATGGCCGTGGAAGTCCAACGGTTTGGTCTCGGTCCACAAACGCCGGGTAACTGCGGCGCGCTGGGGCGAGGCTCCACGCAGCATGGGCGGAGTCGTGGCAGGGCAGGCGGTTTGTTCTGAGCAGCTCCGGCGCCGCAGCGCGCCCGAGCTGCCCGACTGCGCGTCGGCCGCTCGGTCGGGTGAGTGCATCGACGCCCGGTCGTGCCGGATGGCGACGGACTGGTGTGCGAGAACTTGACATCGGGGGCAAACAGGATCGGTTGCCTCGCAGGCGACCCGACGCATCAGAGCGCGGTCTCCTGCGCATCTTCCGGGCTGGTCTTACGCTCAGCTCGGGTCGGCCGCGGACATCCGGAAACGGTGGCGGCGCTCATCGCGCGCCCGCCCGGGGCCGGGTCGCATCCAATGTGGCGTGATCACCTCGGCCATCGGCAAGCGAGCCTGCTCCGGCAGGCCAGCACTGACTCCGCACGCTAGGCCCGCGATCGTGCCAGGTCAATGTTGCTCAATAATTGACTGTGAGGTATGGTTCTGAACATGGATGTTCAGATACGAACGAGACGGCCTCTGCTCGACGTTGTGGCCGAGGTGCTGGTCGCCGATCCCAGCGCGTCCCTAGCCGAGGTCGCCGAGGCTGCCGGAATCAGCCGGACCACGCTGCACAATCACTACGCGACCCGTGATGATCTGCTTCTCGCTGTCGGCCACCGCGTCCTCGATCTCTGGGAGGAGGCCGTCAGCAAGGCGGCGGACGGCCCGGACGGAGGCCTGGCCTCGCTGACCTCGGTGCTGCTCCCGCTGTGCCCGCAGCTGATGTTCCTGTGGCGCAACCCCGGCCTGGAGAAGCAGCCCAGCCTGGCGGAGCGGTGGGACGTAGGTGACGCAGTAGTCATCGCCGTGATGAGGCGTGCCGAGGAGCGCGGCGTCCTGACCTCCGGCTTGTCCGACACATGGCTGCTGAACTCCTATGTCTCCCTGCTCATTGCCGCCTCGGGCGAAGTGCTCGCAGGCCGGCTGGCCCCGCTCGACGCGCCCGGTCGAGTCCTCGGCTTGTTCCTGCACGGCATCGGCATCCACCCCCAGCCAGGAGGCGAACATCATGACTGAGATCGGCGAAGCCGCTAAGTTCGCGGGCCAGCTGTACTGGCGGCGCTCAGGTACCTGGACGGCCGCATATGTCCGCCGGGACAAGCTCGCCAGGCTGCAGCGCCGGCCGGGCCGACTCGATCCCTATGCGATCTACGCACAGCTGCGCGCCGCGGGCACGGTGCTACCCGGCCGTTACGGGGGCCTGGCCACGGCCAGCCACCGGGTCTGCAACTCGGTTCTGCGCGACCGCAGGTTCGGCGCCAAGCCACCAGCCGGTTTCCCGCGCAGCCCGCAGGACGAGCTTGAGGGCTCGTTCCTGACGATGAACCCGCCCGACCACACCCGGCTGCGCAGACTCGTCCTGCCCGCGTTCAGCCCGAAGGCCGTAGCCGGCTATCAGGCCCGGGTCACGCAGACCGTGAATGGCCTGCTGGACCGCGCGGCACGCGCCGACAGCTTTGAGCTGGTGTCGTCGTTCGCTGCCGCGCTGCCCATCGCCGTCATCACCGACCTGCTCGGCATCCCGGATGGCAACTCAGCGGAGTTCGCCGAGCACGGCGCCATGCTCGGCAGCGCAATCGACGGCATCTCCTCGATGCGCCAGGCGGCGGCGCTGGCGCGCGGCCAGGCCAGGATCCTCTCGCTGTTCGAGAGCCTCTTCGAGCGGCGCCGCCGCGAGCCGGGCGATGACCTCATCAGCCACCTCGTCGCAGCCGAAGGCGATCAGATCCAGCCGGGCGAGATGCCGGCCGTGTGCATGCTGCTCCTGATCGCGGGCTTCGAGACGACCGTGAACCTGATCGGCAACGGCGTGCTCGCGCTGCTCGCGCACCCATCGCAATGGCACGAACTGTGCGCCGACCCGGACGGGCTGGCGCCAGCGGTGGTGGAAGAGACGCTGCGCTTCGATCCGCCGGTCCAGCGCACCAGCCGGTACGCGCTCGAGGACCTCGAGCTTGACGGCACGCCCGTGCGCAAGGGCCAGGAGGTGACCATCCTGCTCGGCGCCGCGAACCGGGATCCCGAGGTCTACTCCGATCCCGACGTCTTCAACATCCACCGCAAGTCCACGACCGATCACCTGGCCTTCTCTAGCGGGATCCACTACTGCGTCGGAGCGCCGCTGGCGCGCATGGAGGCCACCCTCGCCTTCAGCATGCTGGCCGAGCGCATGCCGGGCCTGCGCCTGGCCGGCCCGGTACAGCGGCGGAACTCCACATTGATCCGCGGCCCGCTGCGAGTTCCGGTCAGCGCGGAGCCAGCACCGGCCGTGCAGGCCGCCACCACGCCTGCACGGGCGGTGCCCTAGAGGCTCCCCGCGCTGCGCACGGCAAGATCGCCTGCCGCGCCACCCACTTGCTGGACGTCCTCAGCGGTAACCCCGCGCCAGTCCCACCGCGACCCGCAGACCCAACTGCGGTCACTGCTCGCGAACATCGATCATGCTTCCGGCCACCAACCGGGTCAGAACTCACGAGCAATTGCGGTCAGTTCCCACGAGCAAAACCAGACGGTTCAGGTCCGGGGGGGACTTCGACGGGATGGTCGCCTGGTACCGGGATGTCCTTGATCTGGGAATCGGATGGCTGGAAGCAGGCGAGTTCTGCACGCTGACCATGCCGGGGAGCTGCACTGTCCTGGCGCTGGCAACTGACCATCCTGACCGGATCCGCGATGATCCGGGCACCGGGTGAATGCCGATCTCGGCGACATGGTGGGCCGTCTTCGTGATCAGGGCGCACAGTTTGATGCTGCGGAGGAGGGCGCGGAAGGGGGATACCGGCTTGTCCGTGTGCGTGATCCCGAGGGCAATCCCATCGGGCTGACGGCCTGACGCCCCCGAGTGACCCGACTCGCCCTGGCCGGTATGGCACAGGACCGATTGGGCGTGTGGCTCCGCTCGTTCCGTGGGTCGGTCGGACCATCGGAGCGTGGGTCATCCGCCGCGACGTGGAACATCCGATCCGCCCTGCTCCGGCAGGCGGCGGCTAGGCTCGGCACGGGCCGTGCACCGGAATGTCCGCGGTCCAGCGTACTTGCCACGAGGGCGGAGTCCTGACCTGCATCGGCAGGCAATCGGTAAGGTCCGTGACGTAGCCAAGCGGTAGGTAGAAGAGTGTCAGTCCAGCTGCATAGGCCTCCGGCATGCCGGACGGAACCTGATAGCTCGGGCAGCCGACCAAGGTTATTCCGGCGACGCCGTCGCGCAGCACATAGGTGCCGGATGCATTATCACTTGTCATGAACCTGAACCGGCCAGGCTGCGCAGTGGTGATCTCCGCCGTGCTACCGTTCCTGACCGCAAGGACTACACCGGCGACGTCACGCAACCTGCCGTCGGGCAGCAACTGACTCGACCTCCACATGCCATCGCGGGCGTAGACGAACCAGACCGGGCCTGCCTGGATACTGGCTGCCTTCCAGTGCGCGCCGAGTTCACCGCCTGAGATGCCTCGATCGCTGTACGCCCCGCATTTCAGTAGTTCGGAACCTGTCGCCGCGCGGGGTGTGGCCGCGTTCACTGGCGATACGGTTCGCGGGCCGCTGGTCGTCGATGCCAGCACGGAAGGCACGGCGATGGTGATCGCCGCCAGCGCGGCAGCGGCGGCAGTGCGCACCCGCCGCATTTGCGCGCGCCGCAGCCACACTCCGGTGAGCAGGTTCCGCCGCGGGTCTTGCGTCGCGGCCTGCATTGTTGCCCGCAGCCAGCGCTCGAGATCATCCATGGCTAGCACCTCGTGGTGACGTCTGGTCGGTGAGCTTCGGCCCGTCCGCGGGCTGAGCTCCGCAATTGGCGAAGCCGACGATGTCCCGCAGCTTGGCGAGCGCTCGAGATGACTGAGTTTTGACTGAGCCGACGGTGCAGCCGAGCACGGCCGCGGTCTGGGTTTCTGTGAGGTCCTCGTAATAACGGAGCACTAGGACCGCCCGCTGGCCGGGCGGCAGCTGAGCCAGCGCTCGCCAGAGCAGGTCCTGATCGGCGATGGCGGCCGACTGATCGGGCCTGAACAGCCCGGCCGCGACTGGCAGGCCGTCGTCGGAGCCGAGGGGCTGTTCCGGCCTGCGCCGCTGCCAGCGCCAGCGGTCGACCGAGGCATTCACCAGCATCTGCCGGACGTAAGGACCTGGATCACCAGTCCGGCAAATACCACGCCACCGGCGAAAGGCACGCTCCAGCACCGCCTGCACCAAATCCTCAGCGTCGGCCCGGTTGTGCCCGGTTAGCAGCATGGCCAAGGTCAGCATCCGGGACGACGATCCCTCGACGAATTGCTCGAAGGAAGCCCGGTCGGTTGCGCCATGCATATCGCTTGCACGTCGAGGCACGACAAAAGGTTGACCGAACCTGGGCGCAATCCGCTAGGTCGAGCCCCCGCGTGATCGGGCTTCCGCTAAGTCGGCCAGTACACGTGTGATACAGGGGTGATCATTGCCGCTTCTCGTCAGTCCCGCCATCTGCGCAGTGGTCACTGTGGGCGACAGACCTCGTCTTACCGCAGTCTGATGTCGCTGCGGTACCTGGGTCGGGATCGGAAGCCCTATTCCGCGTCGCTGGATCTGTTCCGCTCGCTGCTGCCGAGATCTGCGCAGCGGGCGGTCATCACATGCTGCTGCTAGGCCCGCTGGGCGTCAGAAACTCCAGTGCCTGCTGCCTGTTGCCATCTCGCAAATGTGAGCCAGACCAGTCGGTCCGAGCTGACTGGATCACCCCGGCCGCTTTGGGCCGAGGACGATTGCGCGCGCTGTGCGACGTGCGCGTTCCTTGTCACCGGTACGGATGGCCTCGGCGAGGGCGCGGTGTGGCAATTGGTCCGAGCGCGCGCCGATGGCTCGGAGGAGGCTGGCTATGGATCGTTTCATCCCGCCCCCGGCGTCGAGTGACGCGTCGAAGGCACGGTAGAAGTCGGTAACGCTGAGCTCAAGCGCGAGGGAACCTGTGAGGGCGGCGACAGTGTGATGGAACTCGCGATCGGCAGCGATGATGTCGTCGTCGGTTCCGTCTGTGACCGCTTCCTCGAGCGTGGCGAGTGCTCGCTCGAGTTCGACCAGCCCCTGCCCGGACCGGCGCTGCGCGGCGAGTGCCGCGGTGCCCTCGTAGGTGATCGCCGTCGCCTCCCGGATAGAGCGGCCGATCCCCGGGATACCTAGCCGCACGAGGTGCGGCATCAGCTCGAGCGACCCGTTGCGCCGGTAGTCGAGTACGCGGCACCGCTTGCCGTGGCGCCGCTCGATGGTGCCGAGCAACTCCAGGTGCGTCAAGACGTCGCGGACGGTGGTCCGGTTGATGCCGAGTTGCAGCGCGAGATCGCGCTCGGATGGCAGCTCGTCGCCGGCCGCGATGTCGCCCGACAGGATCGCGTCGCGGATCTGGCCAACCGCGACGGCGGCCAGGTCGACTTTGGGGATCGCGGCGAATCCCGCCACGTCAGCCCAGCCCGAAGTGCTCGGCTCCGTTGCGCCAGAAGAACCGGTCGTGTGCGACGTCGCCGAAGCCGGCCAGCGCGGCGCCGAAGATCTCAAAGGGCCGCCGCCCGCCCTCGGGGTGCGGGTAGTCGGTCGAGAACATGAACAGCTCGGGTCCGCATTGCTCGATGAGCCAGGGGACATCCTCGAACGGGAACGGCGTGAACCGCACCTGACGCCGGATGTACTCCGACGGCTTGAGCTCGAGCTCCTGCAGCAGTGGCTCAAACTTCGAGAACGATCGGTGCGCGTGATCGAGGTTTCGGAGCATCCCCGGGACCCAGCTCGCGCCTAGCTCGATCGCCGCGCCTCGCAGCTGCGGGTGACGTTGGAAGACGCCGTCGAGAACCAGGCATGCAAGGAACCGCTCCGGTGAGTGGTGTAGGACCGGGAAGTCCTTGCCCCGGAGGTTTTCGCCGCCACCGAGCCAGTCGACAGGACGCGGACGGCCGTTCGCGTGGAACTCCTTGGGCAGCAGCTTGCCGCCTCCGACATGCAGCACGAACGGCACGCCGGCCTCAGCGAGACGGGCCCATACCGGCTCGAGGTCGACATGCGCGGGCGAGAAGTCTCCCGGCGCCTCAGACGACAACCAGACGGCCGTCACGCCGAACTCGAGGGCGGCGTTAAGCTCCTCGATCGCGCGGCCCGGAATGTTCAGGGGGAGGTAGCCGACCGCGAGCAGCCGATCATCAGTTGCACAGAACTCCGCCATTGCCCGGTTCAGGGCCCGAGTGCCGCCGTATCGAACATCTGGATCGGCGGAACGGGCGAACTGCCCCAGTGCGAACGTTGGAAATACGAGCTGCGCGTCGATTCCAAGCGCGTCAAGCACTCGTGAGCGCACTTGAGGGTCCAGAGCACCGGGTGCCTTCCATCCCTTCGGGCCCGAAATGACTTCTGCGCTGATTTGCTCGTTGCGCTGCAGCTCCCATAGCTCCGGAAGCGAGGAGAACAACTGCGCTGCGCCCTTGCCCGCTTTCTCCAGCCCGAGGGTGCCGAGCTGCTCCCGCACACCCGGTTCGGCGTAACCGCCGAGCCAGTCCTCCACTTCCATCACATGGCTGTCCGCATCGAAGATCATTGCTACGGCTCCTACTGGTTGGTGGTCCAACCAGTGTTAACCAGACGATCGTCACAATCAAGTCGCGTGCCAGGTCACCCCAGCCGACTCCCCAGGCTTCCGGGATCGGCGGCGGGGACTATTTGGAGGGGACCACTGCCCGGCACCGCCTCGGGCTGAGAGTCCGCAGGCAGCACACCAGTGCCGAGCCCAGGCTTTACAAAGGCTGACCCGAAACCGCTCAAAGCCCAGAGTGCGAGCCCAGGTCTTCGTTCCCCAAATTACAGGCCAGCTGGCCTGACAACTGGCCGCGGAGTAGCGCTCTCCGCAGACATCACCGAACACGCGCCGCGCGACGTCGGGCAAGCGGCGAGCCGGGTCCAGGTTTCCCAGCTGACCGACGTTCCGGCGCACCGCGACCAGGGCGATCTCAGCCGTCACCACACGGGAAGCACATAACCGGACGATCGTCGTCCGAGATCCGGCATCGCGCTAAGCCAGACCGAATTCCAGCCGGACGGCGCTTTGGGGTACGAAAATCCAACCGCGCACTCTCGGAATCGGGCGCGATCCAGCATGCCGTGGTTCGCGTCCGCGGTGGGCGTGAGGCACAGTAAGTAGGAGCAGGACTCAGCCCCAGCCAGGTGCCGCTGGCCGTGAGCTGGGACGCAGGAAACGGCAGGTAACAATGACGACGAGTCCGCGCCGTGTCCCGGCCGCACAGCTCAGGGCGGGCGACGCCGATCGTGACACGATCCTGACGCAGCTCAGCGATCACTTTGGGGCTGGCCGGCTGACCGGCGAGGAGCTCGACGAGCGCTCTGGGCGGGCGCTGAGCGCACTGACCATGGGCGAGCTGGACGAGCTGATGAGCGACCTTCCCCGCATCCGCGGCCCGCTGCCGGAACACCGGCCGATGCCGCCGCCGCGAGGGACGGGTGTCTTCAGTGCCCTGATTCCAGTGGGTGTCGCGATTGCATTCGTCACCAGCGCGGTGACGGTCGGGACGCCCAATCACGACTGGTTTCCGTGGTGGACCATCCCGCTGGCATTTTTCCTCGTTCGGAAGGCCGCCCGCCGCCTGCACGGCTGCGTCGCTCCGTCCCGCGACCACCCTGATGGCTGGCCGGCGTCGCCGTCAAGAGACCGCTGACGAGGAGCGAACCGGTGCCGTGCGACTCCTTGCCGCTGAAGCAATCGGCTCTGGCAGATCTTGTAGTAGCCAGGGCACTGCGGACAGCGGCGACTCTCTGCCCCGCCGACCAAATTGCTGGCGGAGTCAACACGATCTAGAGTCTCGCTGTGTAGGGACCGGGGAGCGCCGCAGCTGCGTTCGGCCGGATAGTTCGCCACCTCGCCACGGTGGACGCTTTCACCGAGAGCCGCGACGGCACCTACGGCCTTGGCCCTCCCTCGGCTCCTCGTCTCTGACGACTCGGCCTGGGAGTGGCCAGCCGAGCAGACTTGGCGCTGTTCCGCGTACTCGACAGCGTCACCGGCGGCCGGACTGGTATCAATCCTTCTGCTGAGGTGCTCGACAGCTGAGAAGGTCAGTGGAGGTGAGAGGAGCCTTATGCACAGGCCGCCCAGCCTGCAGATCCAAGGGCGGAACAGAGGACTGAGATGGCTGTCGGCGCCCATAGCGGCGGTGGCGGCGTTCGCGGCGGCGATCGCCGTCAGTGGGTGTACGGCTGCTGTGACGTCCGCGGTGACCCATGCGCCAAAGGCGGGTTCGGCGCCTGCTGGCGGCCTAGCCAGTTATGTTGACCCGTTAGTAGGCACGAACCCGGCGCCGAACTTGAACTACGGGTTCGGCTTCGATACCGGGGACGTATACCCGGGAGCCGTCGCTCCGCACGGCATGCTGGCGTGGTCACCGGATACCACCAGCGGGATTCCGGGAGGCTACTGGTACCCCGACAACACAATCAAAGGTTTCAGCCTCAACCACTTCAGCGGGCGGGGCTGCCCCTACGAGGGCGATATCCCGCTCATGCCCGTTTCCGGCCCGGTCACCTCATCCCCGGCCACGAACCCGTCGGCGTTCCAGTCCACGTTCTCCCACTCCAACGAGTCCGCGTCGCCTGGCTACTACCAGGTGGGTCTGAATTCCGGGGTGAAGGTCGCGCTCGGCGCCACCGCCCGCACGGGAATCGGCCAGTTCACCTACCCCTCAGGCGCATCGGCCTCCAGCATGATCATCAACGTCGGCAGCAGCGCCCGCGGCGACCAGAACGCTGCCGTCTCGATTGACCCGGCCAGCTCGACCGTCACCGGGTCAGCCACCACCAGCGTCGGCTGCGAAAACGAAACGTACACGGTTTACTTCACCGTCCACTTCGACCATTCCTTCACCAAATACGGAACGTGGAAGGGCGGGACGCTGACGGACGGCTCCACCTCGGCTTCCGGTCCCCAGTCAGGTGCCTTCCTGTCGTTCAACACCTCGAACGGCAAGCCGGTCACCGCGCGGACAGCGCTGTCGTATGTCAGCGTCGCCAACGCGGAGCTGAACCTGAGCACCGAGGACCCGGGCTGGAGCCTGAGCTCCGTGGTGGAACACACGCGCGCGGCCTGGAACAAGGCGCTGTCGGTGATCCAGGTCTCCGGCGGCGGCATCGCCGATGAGACCATGTTCTACACCGAGCTGTACCACTTCCTGATCGAGCCGGCCGTCTTCAGCGACGTTAACGGCCAATACATCGGCTTCGACAAGAAGATCCACAGCGTCCCGGCGGGCCACGCCCAGTACGACAACATCACCACCTGGGACGGGTACCGGTCGTTTATCGGCCTGCTGGCATTCCTGGAACCCGGCGAAGCAAACGACGTCATCACCTCGATGCTCAACGACGCGGCACAAGGCGGGCCGGGGCTGCCCCGCTGGGAGCAGGCCAACGACAACTCGGGCGGCATGGTCGGAGACGATCCCGACCCCTACATCGCCACGGCCTACGCCTTCGGCGCGCGCGGCTTCAACACCAGCGCCGCGTTGCACGCGATGGATCTCGGTGGCTCTGTGCCCGCTACGACCTCCGGCGGCCAGCTCGTCCGGGCGAACGACCGGCAGTGGATGTTCGACCATTACGACCCGGGCACGGCCTCAATCAGCCTTGAGTACGGTGTCGACGACTTCTCCATCGCCGTCTTCTCCAAGGCGCTCGGCAACACCGCCCTCTACAACAAATACATGCCGCGGGCGCAGAACTGGGAGTACACCTTCAACCCGGCCACCAATTTCGCCGAGCCGAAGAACTCCACCGGCGCGTTCCCGGCGAACTTCAGCCCGACCAGCGGTACCGGCATGATCGAGGGCGACTCGTACCAGTACACGCCGATGGTCCCGTTCAACGTCGCCGGACTGACTGCTGCCTTCGGCGGGTCCGCCGCCTACACGAAGTACCTCGAACAGCTCTACGCCAATCCCAACGTGGCCAACTCCGGGCCCAACGGCAGCGGCGCGTACGTCGGCAATGAGCCGAGCGAGGAGATCCCCTGGGAGCTCGACTACACCGGCGCGCCCGAGCAGGCTCAGGGCGCGATCAGGAGCGTGATCACCAACGACTACACGCCCACCCCGGGCGGCCTGCCTGGTAACGACGACGGCGGGGCAATGTCATCCTGGTACGTGTGGGCAGCCATCGGCATGTACCCGGAGACTCCCGGCGTCGGGACTCTTGCACTTGGCAGCCCGCTGTTCCCGTACACCGCGATCACCCTCGGCAACGGGAAAGTTCTCACGCTGACAGCCAACGGAAACACGGATAACACGCCCTACATTCACAGCATGACAGTCAACGGTGTGCCGTGGAACCGCGCTTATCTGCCACTCTCGGCGATCAACGGCGGCGGCACGATTGGCTACTCGCTGAGGTCCACCCCTGACAACAGCTGGGCCAGCGGGCCGCACGCCGCCCCGCCGTCCTTCACCAGCGACGAGACACCTGCGATCGGCTACATCACGCCGACGAGCCAGGCGACCGTCCTGCCGGCCGGCACCGCCGACGTGATTGTGGCGGCGCGGAACATCACCGGTTTGACGCAGGTGGTTGACTGGACGGCCTCGCCCGCCTCCGGGGTACACCTCTCCGCGGGGTCAGGCAGCTTTCAGGTTCCAGGGTCTGGCGACGGTCAGCAGCAGGTCAAGGTCATGGCCGGAAGCACCCCAGGCACTTACCCGGTGACCTTCCACCTGACTACGGCGAACGGCACCGCCTTGCCCAACGTCGTGCTCATCGTGGTCGTGTCTCGCTCGAGCCGGCTCTAACCGGTCTGCCGGTCCGGATCCGGCAGCCCGCATCGGCCGGACTGGGTAATCTCCCTACGAACCGTATGGATCTCGCGCCGACCGCGGCCGCCCTGCGGTCCGCCACTACGGGCTGACTACGAAAGGTCACATGGGACGGCATCGGACCCCGGAGGGCAGACGAATCTACGGACTCGCAGCTGCCCTTGTCGCACTGGTGCTCGCGGCTGCGATCACGGCGGTTGTCTATCCCTGGGCCGGCGCGGCAGCGAGGCGTCCCATTCGATCAGCCGCCACGCCGCACGCCAGCCCGTCCCTCACGGCCCGCGCAGATCTTTTGACGCCAAGCGCCTCTCCGGCACCAGCCACGAAGAAGCCGACGGCCAAACCAACGCACCCGGCAGTCCCCGACTCGCCGCCCGGCAATATGCTCGGCTGGCGGCTGGTATACAGCCAGAACTTCGACGGCAGCGGACTGCCGCCAGGCTGGGAGGCCTACGCGGGGCATCCGAACGGTGACCCGTATAGCACCTGGGACCCGGCTAATGACGTTGTGAGCGGTGGTGAACTGCACCTGCTCGCCACACCCAGCGGGGGCGCTGGCGGGGTCGGTTACCGCGGCAACCCGCAGACCTACGGCATGTTCCTGGTCCGGATGAAGGGTGACTATGAGCCTGGCCTGCAGATGTCCGACATCGCGCTGCTGTGGCCAGACAGCAGTGCCTGGCCACCAGAGATCGACTTCTTCGAGGACCACGGCGGTACCCGGAGCGGCTACGTCGCCACCCTGCATCCCGGACCCGATGGAGACAACTCCAATCAGGTGCACGTCCCAGTAGGCAACAACGCCACCCAGTGGCACACCTACGGCGTCGAGTGGACTCCGACGAGTATCACCTTCACCATCGACGGGCACCCAGCGGGCTCGGTCGTCTCCAGGACGGGACTGCCTGCCTGGCCAGACATTCCGATGAACCTCGATCTGCAGTCGCAGAACCTAGGCTCAGCCCAGCCGAGCCACACGATCGAGACAATGACGGTCGACTGGGTCGCTGAATACACGATGGGCTAGCTGCCCGCCAGATCATCGCTGGCGGGTCGGCGTATTCGCCGGCCGGCCTGGCTGGGAGCGCTCAGGGAACGGACGCTGACCGAGCTGCGGGGGATGATCCGGTCCGGTTCGCAGTTACCGTGTGTCGATCCAGCGAGCGATGCGGCTGGCCGCCTCCGCGAGTAGCTCCGGGTCGCGCATGGTGTTGGCGAGCAGGGCGTTTCCTTCATAGGCGGCGAGCAGGTCAAGAGCGAGCCCACGCGACTGGCTGCCGTGGCCAAGTTCCCGGAATTGCTCTTCGGCCCAGCCGATGAGCAAGCGCATCATGTCGGCCGCCGCGAAGTCGGACGCGTCGAGCCGCTTATCGACTTCAGAGCACAGACTGCCGAGCGGGCAGCCGTACTGGGCCACGATCTCACTCTGGCCGGCAAGCTCCTGCACTAGCGCTTTGAGCCGGGCATTGGGCGATCGGTAGCGCACGTCGATGGACGCGAGAGTCGCCCTGATCTGGTCGGAATGGGCAGCGACGACGGCGCCAATCACGTCGTCCTTGGTCTTGAAGTAGTAGTAGACGTTGCCGGCCGGCACATTGGCCAGCTGGGCGATGTCGGCCAGCGTCGTGCGCTCGATGCCGCGTTGATGCAAAAGCTGGACTGCCGCTGCGATCAGCCGATCTCGCTTGCCCGGCCGCTGCTGGACGGCAGCTGTCTTCGGCGATGGTGAGTCAGTCATCTCACTAGCCACGATACTCGTCGGGCCGGGGGACGGCCGAGCGGTCCATCGGGCCTGCAGGTGCGGGCTCGGGCTGTGGGGTGGCGGCGTCGGCGCTGACCATCACCAGCGGGGGGGACTGACGGGTGTTGCCGATCCGCAGAGCGATCAGCGCAGCGGCGGCCATTATCACGCTGCCCACCACGAGAGCGAGGTGGTACCCGCCATCGGTAGCCTCGGGGTGGGATGCTCCCGAGGCGAGCAGTCCGTTGGTGCGGGTGATGGCCACAGCCGAGAGGATGGCCAGTCCCAGGGCGCTGCCGACCTGCTGGGAGGAGTTCAGCAGCCCGGCGGCAAGGCCCGCCTTGTCCGGTGGTATGCCTGCGTTGGCGGCGGCGGTAACCGAGACGAAGACTGAGCCGGCGCCTAGCGACATCACGAGAAATCCCGGCAGGAGATCTGTCACGTAGGAGCCGTGCACAGGCACCCGGGACACCCAGTAGATGCCCGCGGCAGCGAGAAGGCAGCCGGCCACCACGACCGGTCGGGTGCCAATGCGGGTAACGAGTTGGGACGCAAGGCCTCCGGCCACTGCGAACCCGGCGGTGATCGGCAGGTAGGCGACTCCAGCCTTGAGAGGTGAGTAGCCGAGGATCTCCTGCATATACAAGGTGGCGTAGAAGAACATCGAGAAGAAGCCGCAGAAGGCGATCAGCTGGGTCAGGTCTGCAGCTACCAAACCCTTGACCCGCAGGATGGTGAGCGGCAGCAGCGGGTTCCGTCCGCGAAGCTCGTTGACGACGAAGGCAGCGAGCATTGTGGCCGATCCGGTGAGGGTGGCGATCGTCTGGGCTGATCCCCACCCCGCGATCGGGGCGCGCACCAGGCTGAAGACGAGCAGCAGCATCCCCCCCGTCACGAGGACCGCGCCTTGCGAGTCGAACGACGTACCTCCGAAGCTTCTCCTGCGATCACTTGCCAGCAGAATGAGCGCACCCGCAGCCACCAGAATGCAGATCGGAGGGTTCACGAAGAACACCCACCGCCACCCCGGTCCGGCCGACAGGACGCCGCCAAGAAAGACCCCAGCAGCAGCGGCCATCCCGCTGATCGCCCCCCACACTCCTAGCGCCGCATTGCGGTCCCTGCCCTGACGGAAACTGGTTGTGAGCGTCGACAGCGCTGCGGGAGCCATCAGGGCGGCACCAATTCCCTGTACGAGCCGTGCGACGACCAGCACTCCCGAATCCTGTGCCAGCCCGGCGGCCAGAGACGACACCGCGAACACGCCCAGGCCGGCAATCAGCATCCGCCTCCGGCCAAGGAGGTCTGCCAGGCGGCCGCCGAGTAGCAGGAAGCCCCCATAGGTGAGGATGTAGCCGCTCGCCACCCACTGGAGGTTCTGCTGGGAGAAGTCCAGGCTGCGCTGAATCGATGGCAGGGCGACGTTCACGATCGCGGAGTCGACGATGTCGAGGAACTGCACCGCACACAACAGCACCAGAATGCTGGCACCGAGCCCTGAGCGGAGAGCAAGCCGCGAGTCTGCAACCGCGGTGACCTGTCCACGCACTGACCTCACCACCGACCATCGTAAGACTAAGTGAGTTGACTCACTCAGTCTCTATCCACCAACAAACTTGTGTCAAGTGAGTTCACTAACTCAGGATGGCGGCCGCAGCCACCGGGATGCCCGCGGGTGTCGATGGCCGGGGTGGAACGGCGTTCGGAACACGTAGGTGCTGCGAGCAGACACGACTCAGGACGGGCAAACTCCGGAACGCGGCCGGATGGCGACCAATTGAAGTGTTATGCCCGAGAGGTTGCCGTTGCCGGTTCCGACAGGAAATCCTGCAACCGTGATCCAACCGCGGGGGACGCTGTCGACGCGCCGTATGACGGCACACCGGGTCGTGCTGGCGGCGGCGGGGCTGACGACGCTGGTCGCGGCCGCGGTCGGGGCGGCGCTGGCGGTGTTCGTCGGACAGGGACTGCCGCTCGCGATACGGAGCGACCTGTCGGTCGCGCCCGGCACCGCGCTGTCGGTCGCTGGTCCTGTGAGTAATGGCCAGACGGTGGCGACGGCGAGCACGCTGCGGACGGCGGTAGGGCGGTCGCTTGACGGGGTGCCGTTCGGGTTCTGGTCGGGGACGTGGTCCGATCCGCTGGATCTGGTGCCGGGCTCGCTGCCCGCCCGGCCGGCCAGCGCGGGCAAGGGCAATACGCCGCTGCTGGAGGCCGCTGCGCTAGATGGCGCCACGAGTCACGCGGTCCTTGTGTCGGGCCGCTGGCCAGCGGCGCCCGCCGCGAGCCAGGTAGCGCACCCGCAAGAGGCCCGAGCGCCGCCGATCGAGATTCCTGCGGCGCTCCCGGCGTCCGCGGCAGCGCTGCTGCACGTGTCGCCCGGCGACGTGCTCACGCTCAGGGACGGGATCGGCAACGTCAGGATCAGGTTCCGGATCACGGGCGTGTTCGCGCCGCGCAGGCTGTCGGGTACCGCCGCCTCGTACTGGGCGCTGGACACGATCCCGGCTAGCGGTTCGGGCACTCAGACCGGATACACCGCGTACGGCCCGCTGCTGGTCAGCCCTGCGGCCTTCGCGCCTGCCGGAGGCGGCACGGGCTCCGAGACGGCGGGAATGCTGACGGCGAGGACTGGGACCTGGGTCGCCCAGCCGGACATGGCGAAGTTCACCGACACGGACCTGGCCGCGATTTCGGGCAGGGTGTCGGCGCTCCAGGAAGCGCTGCTGAGTTCCAGCGTGCTGGGTGGCATGCAATTGTCCACGAGCCTGCCGTCGGTGCTGAGCGCTGCCGCCAGCAACCTGTCCGTCGCCAGGTCGCTGCTGGTGATCGGTGCCCTGCAGCTGCTGGTGCTCGCCCTTGCCGCGCTGCTGGCCGTCGCACGGCTCCTGGCCAGCCAGCGCGAGGGGGAGACGGCGCTGATCAGCGCCCGCGGGGGCACCCGCTGGCAGCTCGTCCGGCTGACCGCAGCCGAGGTGATCCCGCTTTGCGCCGTCGCCGCCGCGGTGGGTGCCCTGGCCGGCATCCGGCTGGCTGGCTGGCTGACCACCGCGGGACCGCTGAAAGCGGCGGGGGTGAAGCTGCCAGGCCCGGCGTTCCTGCTCGGCGCCTCGGGGATGGGAAGCCAGGCGGGCACCTGGCTCGACGCGATCGCGGCGGCGCTGGCGGTGACGGTTGTCGCTTGCGCTGCGATGCTCGGGCCTGTGCTCGGCGCTGGGCCGGCGATGACCGAGGCACGGGTCCGGCGCGGCCGGCAGGCCGCGGTCGCGGGCGCTACCCGGGCCGGCGCTGACCTCGCGCTCGTTGTGCTGGCGGTCCTGGCCGGGTGGCAGTTGCGGCGCTACTCCGCGGGCAGCCGCGCCGGTGCCACGATCGACCCGGTGCTCGCGCTCGCCCCGGCCCTCGCGCTGGCCGGCGGGACCGTCGTCACGCTGCGCCTGCTGCCGACGGCGGCGAGAGCAGGGGACTGGCTCGCCGGCCGCGGGCGGCGGCTGACCGCGTCGCTCGCCGGATGGCAGGTGAGCCGCCAGCCGCTCCGTCAGGGCGGGGCCGCGGTGCTGCTCGTGATGGCGGTCGCCACCGGGACCCTTGCCCTGGCCCAGCACGCCAGCTGGGCCCGGTCCGCCGGCGACCAGGGCTCGTTCGACGCGGGCGCGGACGCACGGGTCGACACGCCTGCCCCGCTGACCCCGGGCGCGACCGGCACCGTCACGAACGCGGCCGGCGTCCGGCACGCCATGGCGGCCTACGTCCAGCTCGCAGCGATGCCCGCCGAGGTCCTCGCGATCGGCGCCACCCAGGCCGCCAGTATCGTGCGGATCCGCCCGGACCAGGTCAGCGTCCCGGCGGCCAGCCTGTTCGGCGAGATCACGCCGAAGTCGTCGCCCGGCGCTGTGATCCCCGGTCGTCCGGACGCTATTACGTTGACCGCCGCCCTCGCCGTGGCGGGCATACCCGCCAGGACGGGTGGCATCCTTCCGGTCAGTGCCGGGCAGGCGGCCGCCATCTCCGGGGAACTTGGGCCGGTGGCCGCCACGGTCACCGTGGCCGACAGCACTGGTGACATGTACCAGCTCGACGCGGGCACGCTGCCCGCCGACGGCCGCGGACACGTCCTGGCGGCGTCGCTCGGGGGCGCCGCTGTCAGCTACCCGCTGCGCCTGGTCCAGATCGCGCTCACCTACCAGATGCCCCCGGCTCGGGCCGCGGCGCTAACGTTCACCGTCACCGGCCCGGCGCTCAGCGGCTGGCAGGCGAGCGCGGCGTCACCTGACTTGCAGGACATCCAGTCGATGGCCGCGGCGAACGGCTCCTCGAACGGCCCCTCGGCCGTGCCGTCCGGCGGCACCTGGGAGGCCAGGGGGGACACCGCGACGATCAGCTTCAGCTCCGGCTTCGGCCAGGCGGTCAATTACAGCGGGCCCCCGCAGCCGGTCGCCGCGCAGGTGACCCTGAACGCTCCCGCAGGGAGCACCCTGGCACCTCTCCCGGCGATCGCCACCAGCGCGTTCGCGGACGCGAGCAACATCGGCACCGGATCGGTCGTGCAGGCCACATTCAGCGGCCTGCAGGTCCCGCTGGCGATTGTCGCCGTAGTTGCGAGCTTCCCCACGGTCACCTCCAGCACCGGCGCGCTGATCGTCGACCTGCCGACCGTCCAGCAACGGCTCGTGAGCCAGGGCGCACCGCTGCTTGGCGTCACCGAGTGGTGGCTGGCTACCGCTGACCACCAGATCCCGCCCGGCCTGTCCGGCACGCTGCCGCCGGGGAGCGCCATCACCGGCGCCGCCGCGGCCACGGCGGCGCTGACAGGCAACCCGCTGTCCGCAGTGCCGCAGCAGGCGCTGCTCGCCCTCGCCGTCGCGGCGGCGCTGCTCGCGATCACGGGATTCTGGGTGTCGATCGCCGCGAACGTCCGGCAGCGCCGCGCCGAAACCGCGCTGCTCGCCGCGCTCGGCGTCAGCCAGCGTCGGGCGGCGATGCAACTGTGCCTGGAGAAGCTGCTGCTCAGCGTTCCCTCGGCGGTGCTCGGCGTCATCCTCGGCATTGTGGTCGCCAGGCTGCTCGTGCCCGTGGTCACCCTGAGTGCCGCTGCGTCTCAGCCCGTCCCGCCGCCGGTGACGCTGTTCGACCTTCCCCAGGTGCTGCCGCTCGCCGCGGCTGTCGCCATCCTCCCCGCGCTCGCCACGGCGCTGATCATGATGAGGCGCCCGGATCCGGCAGCCGAGCTACGCGCAGCGGAGGCGGTGTGACCATGGACGCGCACACCACGGATATGAGCACCAGGCGCCTGACCGGCATGGGCGCGGTCGCCACGCTGGCGCTGGCGGTGCTCGTCTTCGGCTGCGTGCTTGCCGCCACGGCCGGGCCGCGCGAGGCGCTGAACGTCAGGACGCAGGCGCTCCTCCAGACAGTCGCCCGCATCGCGCCGCTGGGACGGACGATCACAGTAAGCACCACCTGGGGCCAGGTCATCGGCAGCGTCTACGGGCCGCAGCCCTATGTGATCTTCACGGCGGCGAGCATCGTTGCTGCCCGCGCCCTTGCCGCGCTCTACGGCGGGACCGTACAGGTGTCGAGCGGCGGGCCCGGGTACGTGGTCATCACCAGGAAGCTCGCCACGGTGACCGATGGCCAGCTGAGCAGCCTCGGGGGCCAGTTCGCCAGTGCCTTCAGCAGCCGTGTCCTGCGCCTCGCCCCGGTCTCCGCCGACTGGGTGAGCATGACGTCCGGCGAGCACAGCGTGGACAGCGCCCTGTCCGGCACCGGCGGCCACGCGGTGGAGATGGAGGTCAGCTACCGGCTCCAGCACGGCGGCTACCTGCGGGTGCTCGCGGGCAGCCTTTCCGCCCCGGCCCCCGCGGCGTTCAGTCATGCCGGCGGGTACTTTCCGGCGATCAGCGTGGCGGTGACACAGCAGACCGCGAGCAAGTTCGGCCTGAAGGTCGGCTCGGCGGTGCAGACCGCGGGCCCGCAGATTCCGTTGTCGGGCACGGCGCCGCCCATCACGCTCAAGGTGGCGGCGATCGTGGCGGAAAACCAGCCCGCTTCGTCGTTCTGGGAAGCCGACCCGTCCCTGGCAGCGCCTGAGCTGAACGTGCCGGGCACGTCACCCCCGTACTGGACATCCGGCGTGTTCGCCCTGCCCGGCGAGTCCGCCGCGGTCCAGCAGGACTACGGCCCCAGCGCCCTGAACGTGCAGTGGGTGCTGCCGGTGAACCTCGGCGCGGTGCTGGGAGACCAGGCGCAGCCGCTGGGCGCGGCGCTGCAGAGAATCGTCAGCGTAGTCCCGCACCTGACCGGGCCGCTGGCGCCCGTCGCGACCTCGGTAACGGTCAGCACGGGCCTGCAGCAGCCGCTGGTCGCGTTCATCGTCGCCGCTGCCGCGGTCGACGGGCTGCTGTGGCTGCTGTATGTGAGCCTGGCGGTGATCGCCGCCGTCGTGCTGCTGCTGGCCGCGCGGATGATCGTGCTGCGCCGCGTGACCGAACTGGCGCTGCGCCGCGCCCGCGGCGCGTCGCTGCTCCAGACCGGCCTGGCCGCCGCGCGGGGGGCGGCGATCGGGTGCGTCCCGTCGGCCGTCCTCGCGGGCGCCGTCGCGGTGCTGCTCGTCCCGGGGCCGGCGCCGCCGGGCGGCTGGTGGCCAGGGCTCGCCGTGCTGGTGGTCGCGGTCGGCGCGCCCGCCGTCCTGGTCGGGTGGCAGCAGCGGCTCCCGCGCTCCGTTAACGGCAGGGCTGCGGGCGGCTACTCCCGGCCCGGACAGAGGGGACTGAGCCAGCCCAGCCTGGGGTACGGCGCGCTGGGCTATCGCAGGCGCGGCCGGCGCCGGTTCCGCGGCGGGGTCCGGCTGGTAGCCGAGGCGACCGCGGTGCTCGCCGCGATCGCGGGAATCGTGGTGTTCCGGCAGCAGGGCACCCAGCCCGGCACCGCCGTGGACCTCTATACCAGCGCCGCGCCCGTGCTGGTGGCCGTCCCCGCCGTGATCGTCGTGCTGCGGATCTACCCGCTGCTCCTGCGCGGGCTGCTGCGCGGGGCCGCCCGCGGGCGGGGCGCGACCGGGTTCCTCGGCCTGGCCCTCGCCGCGCGGACCAGGCTCACCACCATCCTGCCGGCGTTCGCGCTGGTACTCGCGATCACCGTGGCCGCCTTCGCCGGAATGGTCCGCGACGCGGTGACACACGGGGAGATCAGCGCCTCCTGGCAGGCCGCGGGCGCGGACGTGACGATCCGCGACCTCGGCCTCACCGGGTTCGCTACTGCTACTCCTAGCGGGTTCGGCGCGATCCCCGCCGCCGCCCAGCGCGCGTTCGCGGCGGTGCCGGGGGTGCAGCACGCCGCGGCGGTGTCGGAGTGGCTGGTGACCGCGCCGCACGGCGCCCTGGTGACCGCCATCGCCGTCGATCCCGCCAGCTATTCGGCGCTCGTCGCGTCGTCCGGGACCTGGCCTGCCGTCAACCCCCGCCTGCTGACCGGGGACGGGGTCCTGGCTTCCCCGCGGGCCGTCGCGGACTTCGGCGGGCACCAGACCGTGACGCTGACCTCCGGCAACGGCGGCGCGCCGATCCGGGTCCGGGTCGCCGGGACGGTGTCCGGCACGCCCGCGCCGGCCGAAGGCGGGGCGTTCGTCCTGATGCCCGAGTCCCTGGCCGCGCACGAGCCGGACGTCGCGCCCAACGTCATGCTGCTGAACGGGCCGGGGATCGACACGGCCAGGCTCACCGCGCTGGTGAACAGGATGGTGCCCGCGGCAGTCACCACTGCCCGTTCGACCCTATTGCGGCAGCTGACCGGCGCGCCGGTACAGCGCGGTGCGTTCCTGCTGTTCGCGCTGGCACTGGCAGTCGCTGCGGGGCTGGGGCTGGCAGTGATGCTGCTGCAGCTTGCGCTCGGGGCGGCGGACCGGGAAGCCACCCTGGCGCGGCTGGCAACGATGGGGCTCCGCAATGGGCAGCGGACCCGGCTGGTGCTGCTGGAAGTGCTGCCCGCGGTCCTGGCCGCAGCGGTCGCGGCCGTCGCTTCCGCGCTGGTGCTCCCGCGGATCGTCGCGCCGTCGATCAGCCTGTCGGTCTTCACCGGCTCCAGCGCTGCCGTGCCGCTTGTGCCCGACGTGGCGTCGGTCGCGCTGCCGATCGCCGGGCTCATCGTGCTGGCCGCTGTGACGCTGACAGTCGAGATGCGGGCACGCCGCGGCGTCGTGGCGACCCTACGCGGAGGTGAATGAGAGTTGGCTCGGCCTGAGGCCCTCGGGGCAGGCAACGGGCGAAGCGCCGGCGCCGCCTATGGCGACGGAGCGCTGATCGTCTGCGACCGGCTGGTGCGCATCTACAGCGCCGAAGGCATCGAGGTGCAGGCACTACAGGGCCTTGACCTGGTGATCTCGGCGGGTGAACTGACCGCCATGGTGGGTGCATCGGGATCCGGCAAGTCCACCCTGATGAATATCCTGGCCGGGCTGGACGCGCCGACGGCCGGCGTGGTCCGGGTCGGCGGGCACGACCTGGGGCTGATGTCAGCGCGGCAGCGGAAGCTTTACCGGCGTGCGGTGGTGGGGTTCATCTGGCAGCAGACATCGCGGAACCTGCTGCCGTACCTGACCGGGCTGCAAAACGTCCAGTTTCCCTTGCAATTGGCGGGAGCGTCGCGCTCGGCGCGCCGGTCGCGTGCCTTCGAACTGCTGGAATTGCTCGGGGTCGCGCACTGCGCGAGGCGACGGCCCGACCAGATGTCCGGCGGCGAGCAGCAGCGGGTAGCGATCGGCGTGGCGCTGGCGAACTCGCCATTGCTGCTGCTGGCTGACGAGCCGACAGGTGAACTGGACACCGAGACGGCTGCCTCTGTTTTCGGTGCTCTGCAGACGGCGAACGCTGAGCTCGGGGTCACTGTGCTAGTCGTGACGCACGACCCGGAAGTCTCCGGGATGGTCCGGCGGGTGATCGCGATCAGGGACGGGCGGACGAGTTCGGAGACATTGCGTTCTGATCCGACAGACGGTTCCGGGCTGGGGCACGCGACGGAATACGCAGTGCTCGACCGGTTCGGGCGGCTGCAACTGCCGCCCGAGATGACTGACACGCTCGGCATGCGCGATCGTGTCCGACTGGAAGCCAAGCCCGACCACATCGGTGTCTGGCCTGACCCCTCTTCTGCACTACCCGCCGCCTATCCTGCTCCTCTGTCTGGCTCGCCTACGCAGCTGACTGGCCCGGGCGAGCGGCCGAGCCATACAGAACGAGCCGATGGCGCATCCGCACCAATCTCAGATGAGGCAGATTGGTGAAGAACATGATTGACGTCCGGGACATGACGCGGACCTACGGGAGCGGGCGGACCGCGACAGCGGCGCTTCGCGGCGTCACCTTCACTGTCGGCGAGGGGAAGCTGGTCGCGCTCGTCGGGCGATCGGGATCCGGGAAGACGACGCTGCTTAACATTGTCGGCGGCCTCGACACCCCGGACGGCGGCTCCATTTCCGTCGCCGGGCACGACATGACCGCGATGGGCGAGCGGGAGCGGTTGCGGCTACGGCGGGAGACCGTGGCATTCATCTTCCAGTCGTTCGGGCTGCTGCCTGTGCTGTCTGCCGCCGAGAACGTCGGCGTCCCGCTGCGGATCGCCGGGGTCGCGCCGAAAGAGCGCGAGTCCCGCGTCGAGTTGCTGCTGTCGAAGGTCGGGCTCGCCGATCACGCCAAGCAGCGCCCGGCCGAACTGTCCGGCGGGCAGCAGCAGCGCGTGGCGATCGCACGGGCGCTCGCCACACAGCCGTCACTCCTGCTCGCCGACGAGCCCACCGGCCAGCTCGACCGCGAGACCGGCCGGCAGATCATGCGGCTGCTCAAGACCGTAGTGGAATCCGAGGGCGTGACCGGGCTCGTCGCCACCCACGATCCTGCGCTGATCGACCTGGCCGACTCCATCCTGCACCTGGTCGACGGCAAGATCACGGTTTAGAGGCCACAGGAGCCTGCGCCGCGACCTTCCGCTCGACCTCCAGGCTGCGGGTGTCGACCAGCGGGGAATCGCGCCGGCGGCGGTCGGAATCAGGATTGCGCTAAGTGTTTGCATTCGCGTTGCCTGAGAGCGGCTGGTACAGCGGTGCGACACCCGTCGTAGCCGGGAGCGATGCGGGGCTGACCAGGGAGCTTCCGGTCGGGCCGGCAACTACAGCATCACCGGTGGCGCTGCCGCGCAGCCACTGCGACCAGGGAATGAACCATTCGGTCCAGCCGTTGCCCGGCACTCCAGCGCGTGGGCTGCCGGTTACGGTGGCGGGATCCCCAGGCTCCTCCATGTTGTAGTAGGTCTCAGCATGCGCAGGTGAGGTGTTGATGCAGCCGTGACTGACGTTGGCGGCGCCCTGCACACCCACCGACCAGTAGGCGTCGTGAATGAAGTCCCCGCTATAAGTGATGTCGACCGACCACGGCACCTCGAGGCTGTACCCAGGACCGGTCATGAGCTGCGGATTGTTCTTGAAGGTCGTCAGGTACGTGCCGTCCGGGGTGTCATCGCCCGGCCTTCCGGTGCTGATAGCCCACCGGGCGAAGAACTTGTCCTTGTAATAGACATCCATGTAATGGTTGTTGGCGCTGGCGACGACGATCAGCGAAGGTCCGATCGAGAACGTCAGGTTCACATTGCGGTTGCCGTAGACGCCGGGCGCCGTCTCGACGCCGTCGAAATTGCCATCAACCGTCACCGTAGTGTTCTGCGGCCAGTACTGCCTGGGCCGGAAGATCACAGTCTTGTCATCCTGCCAGTACCAGGCACCTACGACGGGCCTGGAGGTGCGGAGCTGGATGGCGCTCTCCACTGCTGCCCTGTTGCTGACCGGACTGCCGAACATGATGGTGATCGGGATGCCGACCCCGTATTGGTGACCGTCGACTATCTCGGAGCTGATATTGGGATCGGTACCTAGAGCGGTGATCGTCGCCTGCTGGGTTTGATGCGGCGTGAGTGTCTGGAACGTGCTTGAAGCGGTGACTTTCTTCTCGTTCGCGCTGATCGCAGTCGCCGTCACCGTGTAGTTCGTGCCTACGGCAAGCGGCTCCGTGCTTCGCCAGAGGCCGTTGGCCGCGAGAGTACCGCTAACCGGGCCGGCAGCTGTCGCCACCACGACGTTCCGCAGCTTTCCGTGCTTTGCAGCGACCATGATAGCCGCTCCAGGCAGGACACCCCGTGCCCCGTCAGCCGGGCTGATAGTCAGCGTCGCGGCCGGGGTCGCCTTGGCTGCTGTACAACTCACCGCGCCGAGCGCGGTCACTGACAGCCCGATCGCCAACGCCAACAGCCTGCGCCGGCCAGCAGATCTTGATTCCCACTTCCGCACTATCGACACGCCCCCGTCCCCCGATGGCTTCCCGCCGCGCGTAGTTCCCCGATTGGGCCCCCGGCATGCGGCGCATGACACAGCCTTTACCTGGACCGCGCCCAGCCGAGAGGATGAACCCAGTCGGGCGCCTCCCTTACTAGTCCCTGCGCATCTTCACTAGGGCCCCTCGGCGTCGCTGGCGGTTGGCGCGGCCGGCAGCGAGACAGGTCTCCGCGTTTGCGCCGACGCGCCTTGCCTGCGTCCTAGCGATAGACCTGGGGAGATTTGTGCCCGTGACCGCGCCACAGGGCGATACACGAGCATTGCGGCTTTGGGCTGCACCGTGATACAACGAGCCGAATGATCGCCGACTCGACTCCAGTTCAGCCCGCTCAGATCGGTGGCGAAGCCACGGCGCGAGTGGCGGTTCATGTCGCAGAGTTGCGTAAGCATTACGGCGATGTGGCCGCGGTGGACGACGTGGAGCTCACCGTTCGTGCCGGTGAATTCTTCACTCTCTTGGGGCCATCAGGGTCCGGCAAGACCAGCCTGCTGCGACTAATAGCCGGCTTCGAGCGGCCCGACACCGGCCGGATTGAGCTCTCGGGCCGTGACGTCACCCGCATTCCGCCATATGCGCGCAATGTCAACACCGTGTTCCAGGACTACGCGCTATTCCCGCACATGAGCGTGGCCGACAACATCGAGTACGGCCTCCGGGTGCGGCACGTCGACAAGGCAGCCCGCCGTGCGCGCACTGCGCAGGCATTGGAGACCGTGCGGCTGGCCGGCCTCGGTGAGCGGAAGCCAGCCCAGCTCTCCGGCGGTCAGCGTCAGCGGGTCGCGCTAGCGCGCGCCATCGTCAACGAACCCGAGGTGCTGCTGCTAGACGAGCCGCTCGGCGCCCTCGACCTCAAGCTCCGTCAGGAAATGCAGCTCGAGTTGTTGCGTGTCCAGCGCGAGGTCGGCATCACGTTCATCTACGTCACTCACGACCAGGAAGAAGCCCTGACGATGAGTGACCGGATCGCCGTCCTTAATCAAGGCCGGATCGAGCAAGTCGGCGAACCGATCGAGGTGTACGAGCGCCCTCAGACGCGGTTCGTCGCGGGCTTCATTGGCGTTTCCAATCTCATAGAACGCGACGGCGTGCTGATCACCGTGCGGCCTGAGAAGATCGTGCTGCTCGACGACGGCGCGCAGGCACCGGCTGGCAACCACATCGAGGACGGCGTCATCCGGGAAGTCAGCTATGCAGGCGTGCTGACTCGGTACGTCGTCGACCTGGACAGCGGCGGCGAGCTCGTCGTCGCCCGACAAAACACCCGCGCCCCCTCTCACTTGCACGACGGCCGGGGACAGCGTGTGCGGATCGCCTGGCGGCCTGATCAGGCGGCATCGATTCCGCAGGAGCCATAACTCAGACCCCGCGCAAGGGCACTAAAGGGGAGGGCATCATGATGACGACACACCGCGTGCGCCAAGGCTCGCGCAGACTCACCGCCGGGTTGGCGCTGGCTGGCATCGCATTGATCTCCGCAGCCTGTGGCAGTTCAGGCGCCGGTACCACGGCCGGGTCGGGCGGATCAGGATCTGGCGGCAGCGCTGCTGGGCAGACGGTCCCGACGGCGAGCCTGCCAGTGCTGCAGAAGATCGGCAAGGGGGAGGGCAAGCTCAACCTGATCGCGTGGGAGGGTTATCTCCAGCCGCAGTGGGTGAAGCCGTTCGAGCAGCAGACCGGCTGTCAGGTCAACGCCAAGTACGCCGGCAGCTCTGACGAGATGGTGGCGCTCATGAAGAACGGCGGCGGCGGCCAGTACGACATGGTGTCCTCATCTGGGGACGCTGACCTGCGGATCCTGTACGCGGGTGATGCCCGGCCGGTCAACGTCAACCTGATCCCGAGCTGGAAGGACTTCTTTCCCGCGTTCCAGTCGCCGGCGTTCAACACCATCAACGGCGTGCACTATGGGGTCTCGCTTCAGTGGGGTCCGAACGTGCTGATGTACAGCAAGAAGGCCTTCCCTGCCGCGCCAACGTCATGGAGCGTCATCTACGATCCGAAGTACAAGGGCCAGGTGACAGTTCCCGACAACCCGATCCAGATCGCGGATGCGGCTCTGTACCTGGAGAAGCATCAGCCATCGCTCGGGATCACCGACCCATATGAGCTGACCCAAGCACAATTCCAGGCCGCAGTGAACCTGCTGGCCGGGCAGCGGCCGCTAATCGAGAAGTACTGGGACCTGGCGTCGCAGGAGATCTTCGACTTCAAGAACGGTAACGCCACGGTCGGGGCGGGCTGGCCCTACCAGGTGAGCGCGCTCAAGGCCGACAAGTTCGCTATCGGCGACACTATCCCGAGCGAGGGCGCCACGGGCTGGGCCGACACGTGGATGCTCGCCGCCAAGGCACCCGACATCAACTGCGCCTACATGTGGATGCGCTACATCAGCACCCCGCAGGTACAGGCGGAGCAGGCAGTCAACTACGGCGAGACCCCGGACAACAAGCTGGCGTGCTCGTACATGGACAAGCTCCAGGCTGGCTCGTGCGAGGAGTACCACGCGAACGCACCGCTGAGCTACTTCAAGTCGATCGCGCTGTGGAAGACGCCGATCGCAACCTGCGACAACGGCAAGTCCGACTGCGTGCCCTACACCGAGTGGGTCTCGGCGTGGAATACGCAAGTCAAATGATCGCCGAGCAGGCGGCGGAGCAGGACGGGATAGGACTCCGGGTTTCGACGGCGCTTTGGCGCCGGCCCTGGGCACGGGCCACCCTCCTGCTCACGCCGCCTCTCGCCTGGTTCGTACTGGTGTATCTGGCCGCGCTCGTCGTCCTTTTGATCACCGCGTTCTGGCAGATCAATCCGTTCACGACCAACATCGTGCGGGCCTGGTCCGTTAGCAACTTCACCGAGATCCTGACTAGCCCGGCCTACCGGGGCGTCATCCTGCGTACCGTCGGCATGGCGGCCGCGGTCACGATCGTCGACACGATCGTCGCGTTCCCGTTCGCCTACTACATGGCCCGCGTCGCTTCGCGCCGGGCGCGGACAGCGCTGTTCGTCGCGATCCTGTTGCCCCTGTGGGCCAGCTACCTGGCGAAGGTGTATTCCTGGCTGCTGATCTTCACTCGCGGCGGGCTGCTCGACTGGAGCCTGCGTCACGTCGGCCTGAGCCAGGTGCACCTGATCTACACGAACTGGGCAGTGTTCACCGTGTTCTGCTACATCTGGCTGCCGTTCATGATCATTCCGGTCTATGCGGCGCTGGAGCGGATCCCCAACTCGCAGCTGGAGGCGTCGCAGGATCTCGGCGCCAGGACGTGGCGCACGACACGGCGCATCATGATCCCGCTGGCGCTGCCGGGCATCGTGGCCGGCTCGATCTTCACCTTCTCGCTGACGCTCGGTGACTACATCACTCCGCTCCTGGTGGGCGGTACGAGCGCGAACTTCATGGGCAACATCATCTACACCAACATCGGCATCGCCAACAACGTCCCGTTCGCGGCGGCGATGGCCATGGTTCCGATCGTGATCATGGCCGTCTACTTGCTCTGCGCTCGGGCTCTCGGCGCGCTGGAGGCGGTGTAGATGGAGCCGCGTGGCCTGCGTGTAGCGCTGCGCATCTGGGTCGGGGTCGTCCTTGCATTCTTGTTCGTCCCCATCGGGCTCATCGTGTTGTACGCATTCAACTCCTCGAACATCGAGAGCTGGCCCATCTCAAACTTCACGCTGCACTGGTTCAGCGTGGCCTGGCACGACGAGCAGGTCCGCAATGCGTTCCTGCTCTCGGTCAGGGTGGCGCTTGTCGCCATGGTCCTCGCGGTGATCCTCGGGTCCGCCGTCGCCTACGGGGTTCACCAGTTCAGGTTCTTCGGCCGCGAGGCGATCTCCCTCCTGCTGGTCCTGCCGCTCGCCCTGCCCGGCATCATCACTGGCATCGCCCTGAACTCGCTCTTCTCCTTCACCGGCATCCAGTTCGGCACGCTCACCATCGTGATCGGCCATACGACGTTCTGCATCGTCGTCGTGTTCAACAACATGATCGCCCGGCTGCGCCGCGTCCCCGGTTCGCTCGCCGAGGCATCGATGGACCTGGGTGCCCGCGGATGGCAGACCCTGCGCCTGGTCACAATTCCGATGCTGGCTACCGCCCTAGTCTCCGGCGCGCTGCTTGCGTTCGCCCTGTCGTTCGACGAGGTCATCGTCACCGTGTTCACCGCGGGCGCGCAGAACACGCTCCCGATATGGATTTTCGGCGCGATCAGGCTCGGCCAACAGCTGCCCGAGGTCAACGCCGTGGTGACGTTCGTGATCTTGCTGACGATCATCCCCGTCGTCATAGCGGCCAGGATAGCCGGGGCTGGCGCGATCACCAGGTCCGCGCGGAACGCGCCGATCGCCACGTCCGACCCAGCCTGAGGTGACAGGCGCGGTGCGCCGATCGCGGGGGTGAATGTTCCCAATGCCTGCCATTGGGAATGCCGCTCACCACTAGCTGTCACAGAACCGGAGCCTCGATGCGCACGAGGAGGTAGCCACATGCCATGGTTCCTGATCGCAGTCGCCGGGCTGTTCGAAAGTGGCTTCGCGATCCTGCTGAAGCAGAGCCATAACTTCACCCGGCTGTGGCCGACCGTCGGTTTCGCAGCATGCGCGCTGATCAGCTTCGGGCTGCTGAACCTCGCGCTTGGCCGGCTGGAGGTCGGTCCGGCCTACGCGCTCTGGACTGGGATCGGCGCTGCCGGAACAGCCTTGATCGGCATCATCGCGTTGGGCGAGTCCAGTTCGGTGCTCAAGCTCGCGTCGATCGGCCTGATACTGGCCGGGGTGGTCGGGCTGAATCTATCGGGAGTCACGCCCTGATCGCGTCGGCCAGTTCGGCCGGACAACCGCAGAGTCGCCGTCGAGGCGGTTCTTCGTAGGAGTGCGCAGGTTGAAGGGCATCGTCGGTGAAGATCCAGGGCGGCTGTGCATGGCGCCCGCCAGGTGCGGGCCGAATTCCGGGAATCCGCGCGAACTGCGAGGTGGCGGTCACGAGCATCCGGCGGCATCATGGGGACATGTGACCCGGACTGATCTGTCGCCCGAACTATGCCGGCTGACTGGCCGTCCCACCGTTCGAGCGTCGAGCGGAGCTTCGTCGTCCACTTTGTGAGATGAGATGTGATGATCGGACTCATCAGGAAGCTATGGCGTCGCCACAAGATCAAGGCTGCCGAGCATCGCATGTTTCTAGATCAGGGACATTCGTCGGGGCACGGCATAGACAGTACACAGCACATCATTACGGAACAAAGCGTGGAACGTCGACTTGGGCACTAGCCTGGTCTCCAAACCGCGCCGGCCGGACTGCGGCTCGGAACGCGTTCAAGGCGGCCGACCAGGTACTGCTATCTGGTGTTCAGGGCCTCTCGCGATGACCGCAGGGCGGCCCCGTTCCCGGCAGCCTGCTCGACCGGCCGCTGGCGGCGATCCTGCTCGCCCCGCCAGCCAGCGTGCCGGCCCGCTCGCGTTGAAACCGACCGGGGACGTGAACGGCAGGCAAGTAGTCGGGGGCGCCAGCCAGTTCCGCACAGTCGGCCGGCTCTCGTGATGTTCCTTGTTGGGTCCGCTATCCCTCAGCCTTGCTGAAGTCGGCAGACTGCCAGTGCTCGGGCATCATCTGGATCATCACGTCGTCGACACCGGGGTTGGCCGCTATGAAAGCGTCGCCGCCCTCGATGCCAAGATAGCGGCGAGCCATGGCAATCCTCCCGGCCAGCTCGGCTGGCTCAATAACTGCGGGGCCCTCCACCGTCACGTACTTATACGGCGGCGCCTCGTCTTGGGCACACAGGCTGAAACGTCCAACCGCAGCGATGGCTCTGGCCTTGTTGCTGCTTCCGCCAGTGTTAACGCTAACCCGCCCGCCAGGCCCGTAGCTGTACCAGACAGGGGTGAGAATCGGCCCCTTGCCCTGTCCGGCCTCCACGGCGAGCACGCCGACATGGACTTCGGCGAGGAACGCCTCCCGCTCCGCACGGCTCATACTCACCGACACGGCATCTCCCTTCTGCTTGGCTGGTGCCTGGCCATGCCCACCCTAAGGACATCACACCACCATTCCTTGCGCGCCCGGCCGGCGGCTCGGGACGCCGAACTTCGTCTGTCGGCGTGACTCTCACCGCCGGGTTGACTCTCACGTTGCGTGAGGGAGGCATGCTCGTGTCATGTTCAGCATCGGAGAGTTCGCCCGGCTCGGCGCGGTGTCCATCCGCACCCTGCGGCACTACGACGAGATCGGCTTACTGCGACCGGCCGAAGTTGATCCGGTCACTGGGTACCGCTCTTATTCGGCGAAGCAGCTACGGCAGCTCAACCGCATCGTTGCGCTCAAGGATCTGGGCCTGACCCTCGGCCAGATCAGGCAGCTCCTCGACGGCATCACGGTGGAGGAGTTGCGGGGGATGCTGCTGCTACGTCGGGCGCAGCTGGAACGCGAACTCCAGCAACAACGACACCATCTGCTCGGAGTCGAGGCACGGCTCCGCCATATCGCTCAGGAGGACGACATGCCAGCAGACGACATTGTGGTCAAGCAGATCCCGCCACTTGGCGTGGTGGCGATCGCCGACACGGCACCGGGGTGGGGCTCGGAGAACATCGTGCCTGCGGTGAACCGCGCCCGGGTGAAGTTCGACCAGCTCGGCATCAGCGGGCTAGTCAAGGTTGCCGGGCCGTTCATGCTTTTCTACGAGCAGACAGACGGCCAGGAGGTCACCGTGAACGTGGCGCTGCCGGTGGCCGAGGAGCCGGCCGAGCTGCCGCCGCCAGCCCATTACCAATTGCTGCCAGCGATCGAAGCAGCCGCCGCGGTTCGCAGCGGTCCAGCTGCCAGCATCTATCCGATGGTCTACCAGGATCTGGTCTCCTGGGTCGAGGCGCACGGCTATCAGCGGCAGGGGCCCGGGCGCGATATCTGGATCCATGAGGTGGATGACATCTCCGAGGTGGAGCAGCAGGTCTTCGAGACCCAGCTAGCCTTCACCCGGCCAGGAACCAGCGTGTGATGCTGGCGAACAGCGGCCCTACTCGCGGAGCGCCCCACGCAGCAGGCTACGACGCAGAGGTGCGGAGACGCCGGTATTCAGCGGCTACATCTTCCGCAATGGCGGGAGGAAACTGTACAGTCCAGGCGTTCATCTGATGAGAGGGCGTCGACAGTGCGGTTCGCGGGCTGGTTCGGCCTGTTGGTCGGGGTGGCCTGCCTGGTCGTGTCCGGTGTGCTGGGCGTTCGCGCGATAACCCAGGCCAGTGAGATATCCGCATACCACCACGCCCGTGCGTGCCCGGTAAGTGCTCCGGCCGATGCCGACTGCATGGGACATGTCGAAGGCTCGGTCACCGCGGTCACTGAGTTTCCTGGGAGCGGCCGGGTCAGCGCGGACTAGGCACTGGACGTCCAGACCGCATCGACGACGCTGCACATCACATTCACCTCAGACAGCCAGATGCTCGGCTACGCGGTGGACGGCGACCCGGCGATCGTGACCGTGTGGCGCGGCGTCCCTGTGTCGGTCTTGACCGACGGACGCTCCGAGATCACGGCGTCTGTACCGCAAACATCGCTCGCTCACGACCTCGGCAACAGCGAGGAAACCGGCGGCGCTGGCATGTTCATCGTCCTTGGAGCTCTGGCGATCCGTCGGAACCGGAAGGCGGGCGGCATGCAGCCACTGACCCGCCCTGTGCTCGCCGCAGCGCTGATGGCCCTCCTGCTGGGGAGCGTCGTCGTGGCAATTGGCGGGATCGCGCTAGACGGGAAATCAGACAGGCTCGGCCCAGACCTGCTAGCCACGGGGGTTGCGCTAGCCGCCGTGCTCGGGCTGTCAGTCTGGGCGGGGATCAGCGCCAACCGCCGCACCCGCCGGCAGCAAGCGGAAATTGCGCGCAGAGGGATGGCGGCGGATGTTCACAACCCGCACATGCCGGTCCTGCCCGCGAATGAACCGGTCTTGCCAACGGCTCCGCGCGCCGGAAGGGCGCGGACGGACACACCCCTGAAGGCGCGGCTGCACCCGGCGACCTGGGCTCGCGTGCTCGGCAGCCTCGCGGCCGCCTGGCTCGCGCCTACGCTGACCGTGGCCGTTCTGTTCGGCGTCTTCTTCACCAGCCAAGACGGACCTCCGGCTCGGGCCTTTCGCCACGCTCCTGCATGCGTGGGGGAGGCCAATCTGGCGACTTGCGTCGGAAACTTCACTGCCGTCGTCAACGGGGTACGGACTCCGGCGAACGGCGCCAGCTTCGCCGGTGTCTCGTACCTCACCAGAGACGGCGCATCAACACCTGGGCACAGTTCGATGGGAACGCCACCGCCATGGCGCGCATGGCCGTCGTCGACGAAAACGAACACAAGCTGCTGCGAATCAGAGTCTGGCGCCGTTCGATCGTTGGCGCGGACCTTGGCGACAGCTGGTACTGGACCGACGGCAACCCGCCGGGCGACACGGTCCCGGCTGTGTTTCTCGCGGTCAGTTTCGCGTTGCTCCTGCTCGGCGCGCGGCTACGCATTCACCGCCGGGCAGGGATGTCGGCGAACCGCAAAGGCGTGCTCATTGACGATGTAGGCCAAGCGGCTGCAGCGGCCGGATCTGTCGTGCTGCTCGCTTACGGCTTCTTGCCCGGCGCCATACTGGCCCTGGCCGCTCTGGCGTGGCTCGCGCTGTCAGCCAGGCAAAGCACGCGGCGGCGCAGGCAGGCGCAACTGATTTCGCTGCACTCAACATGACTATCCGCGGCGCGCAATGACGGGCGTCGTGATCATTTCAGTTGAGTAGATGCCTGGGCGCTCATGTCGTAGGCCGCACGGTGGGCGTCGATGTCGGGGTTGTGCTCGATGGCCCAGTTGGCCAGGGCGACCGCATGTGGAATCAAGGTGGTGGCGAGGTCGCTGAGCTCGTACTCCACTCGCGGTGGCACCTCGGCGTACGCCGTGCGGATCACTAGCCCGTCACGTTCGAGCTTGCGCAGCGTGAGCGAGAGCATCCGCTGCGAGATGCCCGGGATGCGCCGCTGTAGCCCGGTGAATCTCAATCGCTCAGAATGGAGAGTCGCAATGATCAGTAACGCCCACTTGTCGGCGATGCGGTCGAGTAGCGCACGGACGGCCTGCCCTTGGTCGCCTCTGATCAAGCACACGTCTTCGTATTTGGGCAAGGCACCTCCCTGATAGCAACGCACACGGGTGTGACTTTTGTAAGCGTTCCGATTCTGATCGACAATGAGGCTACTTACAAGGAGTAACTAAAGGAGTGTGCCCGTGACTGTGGCCTTCTGGGTCGTGGCCGCGCTGTTGGCCTTGCTCTACCTGTACTCGGGCGGGCTGAAGCTGCTGCGGTCGCCAGATCAGCTGCGGCCGATCATGGGCTGGATTGACACTTTGCCGCTGAGGCTCGTACGAACCATCGGGGTGCTGGAGGTGCTTGGAGCGCTCGGGCTGATCCTGCCTCCACTGACCGGCGTCGCACCGGCACTTGCGCTTGCAGCAGCTGTCGGACTCGTACTGATCCAGGTCGGCGCGATTTCTCTGCACCTCAGCCGAGGCGAAGCCAAGATGATCGGGTTCAACGTTGCCCTACTCGGCCTCGCCGGCGTAGAGATCTGGCTTGCGACCGTATGGCTATAGACGTCGGCTCAGAGTCCGCTGCCGAAGCAGCACAGGGCCCAATGTCGCCGGAATCGGGGACCGCCCGCGCTGCCCCGGCGTCTCAGGCGCGGCGGTCTTACCCGGTGTCTCCGCCCTCGGCATCGAGGGCTGCGAAGACGCTGAGTGGGTCGAGATAGTCCCGCCAATGAACGATCTTGCGGTCCCGGATCGTGATCACCGAGATATACCGGTTGCCGTAGGGCCGCCCGGTGGCCACGACACGGCCTTCCGATGCGTACTCGAGCGTGACGGTCGAGTCATCGGCACGGTGGATCCTGAGGTCATAGCAGCGATCGAGGAAAAAGGTGGTGTGGTAGCTGCGATAGAGCTCGATCAATTTCGATCGTCCGACGACTCGCCGAGGGTAGCCGGGGACGGTGATGATGAATTCGAAAACGACATCATCGGCCAGCAGATTGAAAAAATGGCTCTCGTCGACCTGTCCGGCGAGCCCTTCCTCGATTACCCGGAAGAAAGGCTCCAGAGCCCGGAAATCCTCCATGTTTTCCACGGTCATCGTCGGAACACCCCTTCGCACGGATGCCAGCAGGACTCTGTGGGCGCGGCCGGTTTGTAGGCGGCCGCAGCCGAAACTTACCCGGCGGTGGCACCCGCACCAGTGTCGGCGTGACTAGGCCCGACTGGTTGGTTGCTTCAATCCCGTGCTGGACGCTTAGCTTGCTCGGCCGTCTCGAAGCTGGCGGAGGTGCCGAGCCATGAGAAGCTCGCGCAGAATGTGGCGCTGCAGGCGACCTGGCCTCGTGAGTGCCGCACGTCAATGCGCTGACCTTGGCGGCACTGACCTTGGCGGCACTGACCCGGGCGGCACTGACCCGGGCGGCACTGACCCGGGCGGTATTGGCGGTACCCGGCCGACCCGGCCGACACTCAGGTAGATGATGCCGCCGAGCGGAGTCTGGACGAGGCAGATGAGGGCCCACACCCACTTGGGCAGATAGCGGACGTGGTCGGCACGAACGACGTTGGCGATGCAGACAGCATCGAAAGCAGCGGCCAGGCCAAGGCCAAGCCTGAGAGGCCAGCCGTCTAGGTCTGGGAAAGCGCGCAGCAGTGAGATCACGAGGAAGACCAGCACCAGATAGACAGCAAGGCCGACGGTCGCGCGCACTGCCACATCGGGAGGCCTGGCATCCATAGCGCCGTTCCGCCATTGTGCGCTCCTCATGGGTCGGGCATGCCCGTCCGCGCGACTCAACCGCCGCGTGGTCCTGGCGATGCCGGCCGAGTAGGTGAGCGCGCGCGTGGCGCGCCGAAGCGTTGGGCGGATGCTCTGGTCGTCCAGGATGGCTGGCAGCTCAGCTGCCCACTCCCGGCATCGGTCAGCACGCGTGTCTTCGGAGAGCCGGCGGCAGGCAGCGCGGATGAGCCGCTCAGAGATCCGCTGCACGCGCGACGCCCGGCTCAATGCGTGCCTCCGGGCGCTGGCCGCGCCGCACGGTACCCGGCCCGCGGCACGGGGCCGCGCGCCCGGGCGAGCTCGAGGCGAGCGACGCGGGCGCCCTCGCCGGTCAGCCGGTAGTACTTGCGTGGCGGCCGTCCGCCCGCGTCCTGCCGCTGGGGCTCCCATTCGGAGTCCACTAGACCCTTTTGCTCCAGGCGGGCAAGCATCGGGTACAAGGTCCCACTGGGCAACTTCGCGGCCTTCATCAGGTCATATCCGTAATGCGGAGCAGATGGATCAGCTAGCAGGACCCTCAGCACCCGCTCCAATGGCCCGGTTAGCTTCACGAGCAGAGCCTACACGTGTAGGCTACATATGTCGAGAACTGGCCGCCGAAGCACTGCAACGCTGTCGTGCACGATGAATGCCTGGCACATCACCGTGCTGGCTCGGTGCTTGCACCTGCCTGAGCACTGGCCAGCGCCAGCGCCAGCGCGCCTGCGGTGAAATGCGCGTTCGCCCTGGCTGTGTGTAGAGCCTGCTCTTCCATGAGCACCGCCACTGGGTAGTTGAGTAGCTCGTTCCCTTTGCGGTAGTGATCCAGTGCAACCTCGAAACACTTCTGAGCGTCCATGCCTGACCCTTTCCTCCGCACGGTGGCGTGGCGATGATCCTCAGCAACCCACTGCACCACGTTTTGGCGAAAGATTCGACACTGGCGACTGTGTCGAATCCTTCCGGATCATGGAAGGCCGTGGGGGAGGTCGATATCTGTCCATGCTGCTTCCCAGAGCGTGCTGACGACGACGCGCAGTTTGCTCACCTTCGCTGGCATTGCAGGCCAGAACGTGAAGTCGCCACCGCTCTCGCCCGCCGCGTATGACTGCCAGCTGCCCGGTCGGCCGTCGTGCTCGCCGCCGAGATCATCGATCGCGTGAACGGTGAATGAGGGAACCGGTGTCGGCCCTCGTCCGCTGTGCGTCCATGGCCAGCCGTACAGGTGCACCTGAATGTCCCGGCTCCACGCAGACAGGCCCTCGACGACGACGGCGGCATGGGCGAATGGCAGCGCCTGGCAGATCTCGAGTCGCATGTCCGGCGGTGTGGACCGGCGGACCGGGCTCGGCCACGTCGTCGGCAGGACAGGGTGCCGGGAGCGCCTCTCCCGGCCCAGCGCCCGCGGCAGCAAGGGGCTGTCCGCCGGAATCGCGCCGACGCAAAGCAGGGCCTCGGCGACGGCCGTCATGGCATCCTTGCCCCGGCTGCGCGCCACCGCAGTGGGCGGATCGGACTCGCGCAGCAGCGCCAGGTAGGTCTCAGCTGCGGTCGGCCATGGCGGAGCGGCTGTTCCGACCTGGAAGTGCAACGGAGCTGGCACGACAATGCGAAGGCGCGTCGCCGAGCCAACTGCACTCAATTCAAACCAGGTAACATCCTGCGGCGGCGCGGGCTGGCCGACAACATCACCGACCCACACGGTCTCGTTCCCGGTGCCGCCATCCCAGTACATTCGGTAGTCAGTTCCGGTGTCATCGGCAAGTGACAGATCCGCCAGCGCGAGTGCGACATGCCGCGGCGGCACCTCCCGCCCCGCCCTGGTCGCAACGACCTGAAGCCGCAGCCCAGCATGGCTCAGACGGAGCCACTCGACGCATACCTCTGCCGATTTCGATGTCAGGCGCAGCGGACCTGGCGCCACTGCACGCGGGAGCCAGGACAATCCATCCCGGCTGCGCTGGCTCAGCTGACCGTAGTCGGCAACCTCGGACCGGATGCCCAGCCGGACGTCACGCAGGCCGCGGGCGCGGAATGCCGCGTCGGCTTCCTGGAGCACCTCGTCAGTCTCCGGCACGCTGAGCAGGCCCAGCATCACGAACGCATCGGCTACGGCCTGCACGCTGGCTGGCTCCGCTAACGGCTTGGCGCCCGGCGCTTGTGCTCGTTCTGCCAGGTGCCGGAGGTACCTCCCGGCAGCCGTCTCCACAAGGACAGTGTGAATGCGCCAGGCGCGGCGCTCAACCTTCACCAGCTGCCGTAGCTGCACTGTCAGCTGGCGGCCATCCCGGTTCTGCCAGGGCCGCGCCGCGCGACCGGCGAAGACCGACCACTCGTTAATGCCCAAGTACGTGGAGTGCTCCTCCGGCAGCATGCTGATGCCCTCGGCTCTGGCTGACCATACGAGACGGGGTAGCTTGGGGTGATCGGTGCCGTCTGACCGTGCGCGAGCGGAAGGGAGCTGAGATGCCTGGGGAGACACGTCACGAATCCGCTCGTCTAGGGGACTACGAGGTTCTCGACGGATCTGACACGCTGAACGGCAGTCCGGGCGACGACCCGCTCGACCGAGGACTGGTCGTGCCTGACCGGTGGTCGCCCGCGCTTAGGTATGGCACGACGGCTGCGGAGCAGGAAGCCGGCCAGTCCCTGGATCAATTGCTTGCCGCGGAAGTGCCCGAGGCTGACCTATACCTCGATGACAACCGCCCGGAGGAAGACGATTGGGACGAGAACGCGACCGACGAGGACATCGCTAGGCGCGTGGTCGACGACGATCCCGATTCTCGGGCAGGTCGTCTGACGGCAGACAGCCAGCGGGTCGACGGGAGTACTGCTGAGCTAATCGCGTATGACTCGGGGATCGATGGCGGCGGGGCAACGGCCGAAGAAGCGGCCGTCCACATCCTGACCGACGAGGATACTTAGCCCCGGCCCAGGCGGATCCCGAAGACCCGGCGTGGACGGCCGGTCGCAGGCGCCTCAGCCAGTCCGCGGCGGGCGAGCAAGTCAGCGCCGACCTCCTCCGCGGTTCCGGCTATCCAGGCCCGCGCCAGCTCGCCGAGTGCCTCCAGGTTGGCAGGCCGGAAGTAATCTGCCAGCGCGCCGCCGACCTGCTCTGCGGAGAAGACCGCGCCTGAGGCGATCCGCGCGCGCAGCGTTTCGGCGGGCAGGTCCACCAGCTCGACTTCGCCCGAGCGCACAAACTCGTCAGGAACGGACGCGACTGACCCCACCCCGCTGATTTGGGCCGCATATTCACGCACCGAATGCAGGTGCGCGACGTTAACGGTCGTGACGACATTCAGCCCGGCGCGCAAGACGTCAGCGACGTCCTCCCACCGCTGCCGGCTGCGGTCGGCTGTCGCATGCGCGAGCTCGTCCACCAGCACCAGATCGGCGCCTGTGGCGATCGCCGCCGGGGCATCGAAGTCGGCGAAGTCAATGCCGCGGTAGGTCACCGTACGAGGCGGAACAACCTCCAGGCCGTCAGCCAGGCGGCGGGTCTCACTACGGCCGTGTGTCTCGAGCCAGCCGACCACGACCCGCTCACCGTTCTCGGCGCGCCGCCTCCCCTCGGCGAGCATGGCGACGGTCTTGCCTACGCCTGGCGCAGTTCCCAGGTACGTGCGCAGCGATCCGCCGTCGGACATGTGCCGATCCTCCCGAGCCGCTTCTGTCACCTCGTTTCAATTGTGAATCGCCCAGCCAGATTCCCGTCGGGCTGGTCGGCCCGAAGGAGCCGGCGTGACATCGCCATGGCCGGCATCCAGTGGGAGAATTAGGCATGGGACTGGAAGAGAAGCTGCCTAGCGGCGTGCTGCTGACCAGTGTTGAGAAGCTGGCCGGCTATGCGCGCAAGAGCTCGGTCTGGCCGGCCACCTTCGGGCTTGCCTGCTGCGCCATCGAGCTGTTCTCCGCCGGCGGCCCCCGGCATGACCTGGCCAGGTTCGGCATGGAGCGGGCGTCGGCCACGCCGCGCCAGGCGGACCTGATGATCGTGGCCGGCCGGGTCAGCCAGAAGATGGGGCCCGTGCTCCGGCAGATCTACGACCAGATGTCAGAGCCCAAGTGGGTCATCTCGATGGGCGTCTGCGCCTCGAGCGGCGGCATGTTCAACAACTACGCGATCGTCCAGGGCGTCGACCACATCGTTCCGGTGGATATCTACCTGCCCGGCTGCCCGCCGCGGCCGGAGATGCTGATCGACGCGATCGTCAAGCTGCACGACAAGATCCAGAACATGAAGCTGGGCGTCAACCGGGAGCACCAGGTGACCGAGCTCGAGGAGGCCAGACTCCGGCGCTTGCCGCTCCAGCCAGGCATTGCCATGCCGGCGGGAAGCCAGGAAACAGCACCAGGGGCCGCTGCGGGCCGCAGTCGATAGGCTGCGCTGCTTTCGCGGACGGGCGCTGAGGGGCCGCATCCGCCAGCCCACTCTTTAGCTGCCAGCGTTGCGGGCCACGGTGCCTGAGCTGGTCAGCTAGGTGCGCTTGGGACTGCCGCCATCGCCGTTGATGGCCGTATTGTCATTCTCATCGTCATATTGACGGAAGGGTGGCGGCGGGCGATGGCGACGAATCCGGGGATCAACCTGGTTGACCCCGATATCTACCAGCGGAGCGGCGCCCCGCACGACCAGTTCGCCTGGCTGCGCGCAGAGGCGCCGGTGTTCTGGCACGCCGACGGCGGCAGCGTCGGCTGGCCCGGATTCTGGGCGGTCACCAAGCACGAGGACGTCTCGCAGGTCACCCGGCATCCCGAGATCTTCTCCTCCGCCCGCCGGACCGCGGTGTTCAAGGAGTGGTCGGATCTGGGGGTCGAGCGACTGCGGCTGATGATGATCAACATGGATCCGCCACAGCACACCCGGCAGCGTGCCTTCGTCAACCGGGGATTCACGCCGCGGATCATCGGACGGCTAGAGGAGCACATCACCGATATATGCAACAGCCTGCTCGATGACATTGCGGGTCGCAGCGACGCGGATTTCGTCACGGAGATCGCCGCGCCACTGCCGACGCAGGTGATCTGTGAGCTGGTAGGAGCGCCAGCCGAAGACAGGGCCCGAATCTTCGGGCTGTCCAACCGTCTGGTCGGCTTCGATGACCCGGAGATGACGACATCGCCCGCCGACCAGATGGAAGCCGCGGCGGAGATGTATGCCTACGCAGGCGATCTGGCCGACAGCCGCAGGAAGCAGCCGCGCGATGACATCGCCACCCAGCTGCTAAGGCCCGACGAAATGGGCCAGGAGCTGACCACGCTGGAGTTCAATTTCTTCTTCCTGTTGCTGACGGTCGCGGGCAATGAGACAACGCGCAACGCCGCATCGGGTGGCATGCTCGCGCTCTTCGAGCATCCTGGGCAATGGCAGCGCCTGGTCGCCGACCCGGATCTGGCCGCATCCGCCGCCGAGGAGATCATCCGCTGGGTCAGCCCGGCGAACCTTGTCCGCCGTACCGCGATCCGCGATACGGAGCTGAGCGGTCAGCGAATCGCCGAGGGAGACAAGGTGGTGGCGTTCCTTACGTCAGCCAACCGGGACGAGGACGTCTTCGTCGCGGGGCAGGAGTTCGACATCGGGCGTCACCCGAATCCGCACGTCGGCTTCAGCGGAGGCGGCCCGCATTACTGCCTCGGCAGGCACCTGGCCGCGCTCGAGCTGCGGGTGCTGCTGAAGGCCCTGGCCGAGCGTATGCCCGCCATCTCGCTAGGCGGCGAGGTCAGCAGGCTCCGGTCCAACTTCGTCAACGGCATCAAGCACATGCCCGTGCAGTTCGCGACTGACAAGAACTAGCTGGCCGACGGAGTCGCAGGTCAGATGACCCCGTTCCCGGTCTAATCATTCTTGGGAGCTGCAGGCGGTCAGTTCGACCTTCGCCGGGTGGCGCGGTGCGAATGTTTCGGTACCCGCCGCGGATAAGCCCGCTGGTGTCGGACTAGGGCAAACGAGCAGCCGGCCAGGGCACCGAGCGCGGCAAGGGCAGCGGCGACGACGGCGAGCGGGGGACCCGTGTCCGTCGGCCCGTTCAGCGTGGTGGCAACGTCACGCGAGGGCGGATCAGCAAGCTGAGACGTGCTGGCAGCCGCCGCTGTGGCCGAGGGGCTTGCGGTCGGAGGCTGGCCGCTAGGGCGGGCCTGCGTGGGCGAGAGCGCGGCTTGGATCGGTAGGAGCCCTTGGGCTTGAAACCCCAGCGTCGACGGCAGCAGGGGTATGACGGTTGATGTAGGTCGGCTCGACGTGCTGTGAGGCTGCCCGGTGTGCTTGGCCGGCGACGGGGTGGCGCTCGGGGTTGCCTTGGGAGTGGCCGATGGCGTGGCGGTCGGGGTAGCCGACGGAGCCGGTGACGAGGTGGTGGTAGGGCTGGCGGTCGGGGTGGCCGAGGGCGCCGGTGAGGAGGTGGCGGTTGGCGTGGCACTAGCGGCAGGGGTCGGCGAAGGGGCGGCCGACGAGGCCGACGGCGACGGGCTGGGGACTGGCGACGCGGTAGCTGGGACGACCAGCGCCACCGTTACGGCTGTGACTACCGGGCCAGGCCGGACGGCCGCATGTGCCTGGGTCGTGCCTGCTGACGAGGCCGGGCCCGCAGAAGTCGCGAATCCGGCGGCGCTGGACGAGCATGCGATTGCCGCCGCAGCCCCCGCTGTCAGAGCGCCGAGAGCGATCAGGGCTCGACGGTGCGCACTGCGGGACTTCGCGCCGCTCAGGCCGCGCCGTTCATTAGCAGGGTCCCGCGGGTCCGCCAACCGCGCAGCGGCCGACCGCGCAGCGGCTGACCACGTAGCGGCTGACCGTGCTGGCAGGGCCTCTCTGCGCGCGCCTTTCCCTGCGCCAGCCGACATCCGTCCTCCATGCCTCGATTACCCGGACATACAAGGCGACTAACGATCAAACGGATGCATAATACGCGAACAGCGCAGCACTCCTCGCCTCCGGCAGCCGGAGGCCTCCACGTCTCGATCATGGTGAGGGCGCATATGGGGGAGCCGGGCCCCGATATGGCGCCAGCAGTCGTATTGGCCCAGGTCTGGCGCCACGGTTGTATTGGCCGAGGTCTGGCGCCAGCGGTCGTACGGGCCAGGTCTCGCGTCAGCGGTCGTAGTGGGACGGCGCGTACGGGTCACGCTCGCCCTCGACTTGCAGCTCGTCCTTGTCGAACTCGCGGCGGATCTCGGCGCGCTCCTCCTGATACTCATCGCTCCGAGTGACATCCCACTCGGGCGGCACGTCGGTCGCCGGCGGCACCTCATCTGGGTCGAAATCGTCGATTCCGGCCTCCACCCGCTCCTCCTCGGTGAGGCGGGCGAGCCGATCGTCATCGATGTGCTGCGGCATGCCCCCGTGCTGACGGCGATCGCGGTGGAACTCCTCGGCTGGCTGATCTGAGTCCTGCTGAGCCATCGCGCCTCCAGGGTTGTGCAGTCTGGGCAGGTGTGCGGTCTAGGCCGGTCCAAGCTGGCCATAGCAGCACGTTACGCTCCGGCTGATTCCCCGGTTATGCGCGCGCGGGTATCCGCGTCCGGTCGCGGTGGTCGCGGTGATCCGTCCGCGGTGGTCGCGGTATCCGCGTCCGTGCGCCGTGGTCGTGGTTACCGTGCTGGTGGTTACTGTGCTGGTGGTTACTGTGCTGGTGGTGGCGGCGTGGCGGTGGTGGCCGTAGGCGACAACCGGGCGGCCCCGGAGCCGGCCGAAGATCAGTCATGAATGTTGATTAGGTACGTCAGGAGCCGTACCACTTCCACATCCATGACCGGTCGGGCGCCGTTTTGTGGGTAGACCGGGGCTCGTCGTCGGCCTTGTTTGCGTTATCACACCGAGCACATCCAAGCCCGACGTCTCGGTCACGCGCAAACGTGAAAGGCTAGGAATATGGACTATGCCCATCTCGGCCGTTCCGGCCTCAGAGTCAGCCGCCTATGCCTCGGCACTATGAACTTCGGCCCCCTAACGCCGCCCGCGGAAGCCCACGCAATCATGGACCGAGCTCACGACCTGGGCGTCAACTTTTTCGACACGGCGAACCGGTACGGCGGGGCGGCGAGCCCGCCTGGTCAGGTCGCGAACACCGACCAGTCGCATCCGGGCTGGACCGAGGAGATCATCGGCGACTGGTTCATGTCCGGCGGCGGGCGGCGGGAGCGCACGGTGCTTGCCACCAAGCTGTACGGGGCGATGGCGGACTGGCCGAACGACGACAAGCTGTCCGCGCTGAACATCCGGCGCGCGTGCGACGCTTCGCTCCGTCGCCTGCAGACCGACTACATCGACCTGTACCAGATGCACCACGTCGACAGGGGCACGCCGTGGGAAGAAATCTGGCAGGCGATGGAGGTTCTGGTCGGTCAGGGCAAGATCCTCTACGTTGGCTCGTCCAACTTTGCCGGCTGGCACATTGCGCAGGCCAACGGCGCTGCCGCGGCGCGTGACTTCTTCGGCCTGGTCAGCGAGCAGTCGATCTACAACCTGATGACCCGCCAGATCGAGCTCGAGGTCCTGCCCGCTGCGATCTCCTACGGCGTCGGCGTCATCCCGTGGTCCCCGCTCAACGGCGGCATGCTCGGCGGAGTGATCAAGAAGGAGCGCGAAGGTCGGCGCCGCTTGGCGGGCCGCGCGCAACAGACAGTCGAGCGCAACCGCGAACAGATCGAGGCGTACGAGGACCTGTGCGACGAGATCGGCGAGGAGCCGGGCAGTGTGGCACTTGCCTGGCTGCTGCACCAGGACGGCGTAACCGGGCCGATCATCGGCCCACGTACTATCGGGCATCTCGACGACGCACAGCGCGCGGTAACGCTCAAGCTCGACGACAAGGTGCTTGAGCGCCTCGACACCATTTTCCCCGGTTACCGGCCTGCACCTGAGCACTACGCCTGGTAGCCGACGGCGACGTCAGGTTGGCGATTGGCGGCGTGGTGACGTTGGCGGGTCGAAGTTGGCGGCGCGTTGGCGGATCGCGGTTTGGCGCTCGTCGGCCGGCGCACCCGGCTGCCCGGCGTCCACGGCACCATGTAGTGTGCCTGGTGGTGGAGCAAACGCCAGCCGGGGTGACCGGCGGGCGCTGGGAGCCATGTCCCTGGAGGGCGCGCGGCCAAGTCCGCGCGAGCCAACTGGAGGTAGTGGCGTATGCGACACCTAGTCGGACTGATCCTTGCACTCGCGATGTCCGCGGCGGTCTTCTTCGGCGCGGGCTGGAGCGTGGCCAGGATTCTGGCCGCTCATGCAGCCGGCACCAGCCTGATCACAACGGCGGGCGCGCTAGTGCTGGCGGCTCTCCTCGGAACGGGTCTGTTCCTCGGCATTCTTGTCGCCGCCCCGGCGTTGTCGCCGCTCGGCGCCGGCCTGCCGGGTCTGATCCTGCTCGGCTGGTCTGCCATCGAGGTGGTCAGCGCGCATCTGGCGCTACGGCTAATCCCGCTAGCCGGGCTGGGCGCTTCGAGCGGCTTCCGGACGATGCTTACCGGCGGCATTCTCGGGCTGCTGGGCGTTGTGATGATCGTGCCCATGTTTGTGCCATCCCGGTGGCGGGGGCGTGAGGTGGTGGACGAGTTCGCTGCGCCCGCGGCCGCGCAGCTCGTGCATTAGTTGTCGCCCGCACGCAATCGGGGCAGTAGCTAGCTCGGCCGCGGCCAAGTCTCACGTTGGCTGCTGCGGCTAGCTCCGTTCTGGCTAGCTCCGTTCTGGCTGGCCTCGCGGTGGCTGGCCCCGCTCGAGTGCGTCCAATCGCAGCTCCAGCTGGTCGACGCGGTGACGGAGAATCTCCAGCTGAGCTTCCTCGGCGAGCCGCCGCTCCGCGGCGCGCCGCAATCGCGGTGAGGCCTCCGCGCGTGCGGCGACGACCCTGAGCGGCACGAGGCGCTGCGGCCCGTGCGGTCCATCGACGAGCCGGGACGGGATCTGCCCCGTCCGGTACCAGCTGCGCATGGCCGCACGGGAGGCGCCGGTCTCCGTGGCTGCCCGGTCGAGTGTCACCCAGTCGGAGCCCTCGAGCTGGGCGGCAAGGTCGAGCTCGAGTTCCCAGTCGTCGAGGCGGTCTTCCCAGTCCATGGCCCCTGGATCCCATCTCTGTCTCTGCCTGTTGGATGGGCCCTGTCAGGTTACGTAGGCCCTGTCAGCTGGTGAACCCTATTAGTAGCATGGTATTGACTAGGTTCTGGCCGTACAACAACCTAGTCTCATGTTTGAGCGATTCACGAACCGCGCCCGGCACGCCGTCGTGCTTGCCCAGGAGGAAGCCCGCCGACTGCATCACAACTACATCGGCACCGAGCACGTGCTGCTCGGGCTCCTCGGCGAGGAAGGGATCGGGTCCGAAGCGCTCGAGCGCTTCGGGATAACGCTTGAGGGGAGCCGCGAGGAAGTCCTGGCCATGATTGGCCCCGGTAAGGGCACCGTCAGCGGGCACATCCCGTTCACGCCGCGTGCCAAGAAGACCCTTGAGCTTTCACTGCGTGAAGCCCTCCAGCTGCACCACAACTTCATCGGCACTGAGCACATCTTGCTCGGCGTGATAAGCGAAGGCAGGGGCGTCGCCGCGCAGATCCTGCAGCGGCACGTATCGGACCTGGCCGAGATCCGCATGGCCGTCCTCGAACTGGTCGGCACGACCCCCGTCCAGGCCGCCGAAGGCCGCCGCTGGCTGCGCCGTCGGTCTGCGGCAGCCATGGGCGACAAGCCCGAGCCGGGCGAGCCGCACGTGCCGGGCGATCGGGCTGAGCTCAATACCACGCCGGCCGCCGACAAGAGCCTTAATGAAGCCGCTCGCCTGGCCGCGTCACAGCCCGTGGGCTCTCATCATCTGCTGCTCGCCGTCCTCGAGGACCCGCATACGGCGGCGGCCCGCGCTCTGGCCGCTCATGGGATCGAGCTGGAACTCCTCAGGGCCGCGCTCCGGAAGGCTGACATCGCCGGCACCAGCGATGAGCAGCCGGAAGAGGCCGGCCGACGCCAGATGCTCATCCGCGTGACGGACCAGCAGCTCACCGTCGAGGTCAATGATCCCGTGCTTGTGGCCCGCGGCCGCGCGGCGCTGCTGGCGCTTGGCGACAAGGCGCAACCGCCCGGCACCATCCGCGGCGACCTTCCGGGCACCGGCAGCTTGAGCACGGTCTGGCAGGCTCTGCACGACAGCCTTGCGGCGATCCGATGGCACGCGGCGCATCCTCGGCAGTCTGCGGGTACGGACCAGGGGAGTAGCGGCGGGTCGATCCAACCCTCAGACCCGGAAGGGACGGGGACCGAGGGTACGTAGCAACGCACGCGGCCTGGAGTCCCAGCGCGCCATTATCGGCTCGTATTTTCCAAGCATTGTCGGTCAGCACGGAGTCCGTTTCCCGTCAGCGAGGTCCCGCGGTGATGCGGCATGGAAGTTCCCGTATTCTGGGTGGAACTTGACGCGGTTCAGGATCGCCTGCAGCGCGAAATCGCGCGGGGTTCACGATTCAGCCGACGAGCGACCCGGCGTGACGCCAGCGTCCTCCGGTGCCGGTCCGACGCTCTGTCCGCGTAGATGACGACCTGCAGCGGCAATCATCGCAATTGACAGTGTCGACGGGGAATGCAGCGGGGGCGAACGCAGTTGCCTCGGCCTCGGCGGGGACCACTGCCTTGGCGGGGACCGCTACGGTGCACGGATGCAGGAACCCAGAGGAGCGGCAGCAGCTCATCGCAGTGAGGGAGGTCGGAATGGCGACAAAGATCGCGGTCGCGCTAGAAGACGATCTTGACGGGGGTCCGGCGGATGAGACGGTCCGGTTCGGGATAGGCGGCGCTGAGTACGAGATCGACCTCAGCAAGAAAAACGCCAAGACCTTCCGCGCGGGCGTCGCGCCGTTCGTCGAGCACGCCCGCAAGGCCGGGCGGCCGCGCCGCGGGCCTGCTCGCCCTTCATCGGCTCGCGAGCGCAGCGGCGACATTAGGGCGTGGGCCAAGGCTGCGGGCATCGCGATCAGCGATCGCGGGCGCATACCGGCAAGCGTCGTCGAGCAGTACGAGGCCGCTACCCGCTAGCCGCAACGGCTCGCACGCCGGACCGGTTCGTCATTTTGCTCGGTGCTCCGCTCCCGAGGGCGGCTATCTAGTACCACGCCACCGCATGCGGCTTGCTCGTGTGCACGAGCGTGCTATCGACATCGAGCAGCGCGGCCCTGAGTGGACGGACATGATGGGGGCAAGGGCCAGCTGAGGGCGGTGCTGATGCAGCCCAGCGGCAAAGGAGGACATTGTGCCGATCGCAACCGTAAACCCGGCGACCGGAGAGACCCTCCGGACGTTCGACGAGATGAGCGAGCCAGACGTAGACCGGCGGCTGGCCGCAGCAGCGGAGGCATTCGCTAGTTACCGGCTCACCAGCTTCGGTGAGCGCGCACGGTGGATGCGCGCGGCGGCCGATATTCTCGACGCTGAGCGGGACCAGATCGCGGCGCTGATGACGACCGAGATGGGCAAGACGCTGGCGTCGGCCCGGCAGGAGGTCGCCAAGTGCGCCGGGGGCTGCCGGTATTACGCGGAGCATGCTGCCGGGTTCCTTTCCGATGAGCCGACCGACGCGGCGGCGGTAGGTGCCAGCCGCGCCTACGCCACCTACCAGCCGCTTGGCCCGGTCCTGGCGATCATGCCTTGGAACTTCCCGCTCTGGCAGGTGCTGCGTTTTGCCGCGCCGGCCCTGATGGCGGGGAACTGCGGCCTGCTCAAGCATGCGTCCAACGTGCCGCAGACTGCGCTGTTCCTGGATGACCTATTCGCCAGGGCAGGCTTTCCTGAGGGCACGTTCCAGACGCTGCTCGTCGGCTCGGCACGGATCGAGCCCATCCTGCGCGACGAGCGCGTGATGGCGGCGACACTGACCGGGTCTGGGCCCGCCGGGCAGTCGGTGGCATCGATCGCGGGCAGCGAGATCAAGAAGGTCGTGCTCGAGCTCGGCGGCAGCGACCCGTTCATCGTCATGCCCACTGCCGATCTCGGGGCGGCCGCTCCGGTTGCCGCATACGCGCGATGCCTCAATAACGGCCAGTCGTGTATCGCCGCCAAGCGTTTCATCGTCCACGACTCCGTCTACAGCGAGTTCGAGCAGCTGTTCGTGAAGGAGATGTCGGGCAAGATCGTCGGCGACCCGATGCATGACGACACCGAGCTAGGCCCGCTGGCTACCGAGGAGCAGCGCGATTACGTCGAGGAACTCGTTGCAGACGCGGCTGCCAATGGAGCACGGGTACTGTGCGGTGGCGCCGCGCCGGACCGGCCTGGGTTCTACTACCAGCCCACGGTGCTGAGCGAGATCACTCCCGAGATGCGGGTATTCGGTGAGGAGGTCTTCGGCCCGGTAGCCACACTCTTCCGGGTTGGCGATATCGACGAGGCGATCAACCTGGCCAACGCTACGGAGTTCGGCCTCGGGGCGAACGCGTGGACCAACGACGAGGCGGAGCGCAGCCTGTTCATCCGCGATCTGGCCGCCGGACTGGTCTTCATCAACGGAAACGTGACCTCGTATCCTCAGCTGCCGTTCGGCGGCGTAAAGAACTCGGGGCACGGCCGGGAACTGGCTAGCCACGGCATCCGGGAGTTCTGCAACATCAAGACCGTGTGGATTGGGTAGCGACCAGTGGCGGGTCGTGGAGGGACTTTGGGGGCGAAACGCCTGCTGGCCCAAGGCCCGAGGCCCAAGGCCCGAGGCCCAAGGCCCGAGGCCCAAGGCCCAAGGCCCAAGGTGCCGTTACTGTATGGCCGGCTGGGGCTGGCCGGCTTGGCGTGCCGCGACCACGGTGGACGTCGGCGCGACCTCGAGCTCGTGCACATACTTCTTCCCGCGCATCAGTGATGCCACCGCCGCGATGAGGCACGCCGCGATCGCGAAGTCGAACGCGATGGCCAGACCATGCTGGAACGGCTCGGAGATCAGCGACGGAAAGAAGGTGTGGCCGGTCAGGTACGCCGCGTGGCTCGCGGGCAGCCTGCTGATGGCCGGCCCCAGCAACGTCTGCACCGGGTTGTAGCCGAGCAGCGCCGCGAACATGATCGACACGGGCGGCAGGCCGGCGACGCGCGCTGCGTCGGCGCGCGGCAGACCTTGCACGATCAGGCCGTGACTCAGGGCGGACGGGAGGGCACCAGCAAGGCCCAGGATGATCAGTGTGAAGAAGACGCCAATGGACAGCACCATGGCGGAGTTCTGGAAGGTCGCGCTCATGCCAGCACCGACGCCGCGTCGCTCGGGCGGCAGGCTATTCATGATGCCAGCCCGGTTCGGCGAGGCGAACAAGCCCATGCCGATGCCGTTGAGCAGCAGGATGGCCGCGAATTCCCAGTAGGCAAAGTCAATTGGCAAGACCTCGAGCAGCGCGAACGAGGCCGCAGCCACGACCATGCCGCCTGTCGCGAACGGCCGAGCGCCGAAGCGGTCGGACAGCCACCCCGAGACGGGTCCGGCGATCAGGAAGCCGACCGTCAGCGGCAGCATGGCGATACCTGCCCACAGCGGTGTCTGGCTGAAGCCGTAGCCGTGGATGGGCAGATAGATGCCCTGAAGCCAGATGATCAGCGTGAACATCAGGCCGCCACGGCCGAGGCCGGCCAGCAGGCTGGCCATGTTGCCCGCGGTGAACGGCCGGATCCGAAATAGCGCCAGGTGGAACATCGGGTCGGTGACGCGCGACTCGATCACGCAGAACGCAGCGAGGACCGCGAGACCAGCGACGATCAGGCTAAGCACGAGGGGACTCGTCCAGCCCATCGCGTGCCCGCCGTAGGGCTGGATGCCGTAGGTGATGCCGATCAGCACGGCAATCAGGCCTGCGCCGAACGTGATGTTGCCGGCCCAGTCCAGCCGAGCCGGGCGCCGGACACCGCGCTCCTGCAGCTTCAGATAAGACCAGATGCTGCCGAGTACCCCGAAGGGGACCGAGACCAAGAAGACGTATCGCCAGCCGACCGGGCCGAGTACGCCGCCGAGGACAAGGCCGATGAACGAGCCGGCGATGGCGGCCACCTGATTGAGTCCAAGGGCCAGGCCTCGCTCGTTGGCAGGGAACGCGTCGGTGAGGATCGCGCTGGAGTTCGCCATGAGCATCGCCCCGCCGACACCCTGCAGTACCCGCATGCCGATGAGCCACCATGCCGCGGCGGTCCCGTGCATCCACGTCACCGAGAGCATGATCGAGAAGAGCGCGAACAGGGCGAAGCCGAGATTGAACATACGGACACGGCCGAACATGTCGCCAAGTCGTCCGAAACTCACTACCAGGACCGCGGTGACAACCAGATAGCCCATGATCAGCCATAGCAGCAGGCTGGTGTTGCCCGGCTGTAGGGGGTTCACGCCAATACCGCGAAAGATGTCGGGCAGCGCGATCAGCATGATCGAGGCGTTGATCGTAGCCATCAGCATGCCGAGCGTGGTGTTCGACAGCGCAATCCACTTGTAGTGGACGTTCGACACGGCCAGCCTCCAAGATTAGTTGCTTAATGCCAACTAACTACGCTGTCCGGATATTCCGGCCCGCGCGCAGCGGGCTCGCGACCACGAATGGTCGCGAGCCCGCAGGCCCTGATCAGCGGGGCCGGGTCGGCGGTCTTAGGCCGGGATGACGACGGTCTTGACGATCTTGTCGGCGATCGTCTGGCGCTTGGCGTCCCACAGCGGGAACAGGTAGCCGACAAGGCAGATGGCGCTGTCGATGATGTGGCAGATGTCGCGGACGAATGCCATCAATGTCCCGATGGGCTGGCCAGTCTCCTCGCTGACCAGGCGCAAGTTGAGCACCTTCTTGCCCAGCGACTGGCCGGTTGTGCCGGCCTGGTACCAGCGGTTGTAGGCGGTCCAGGCGATACTCGCGAGCGAGATCAGCAACGACAACAAGACGCTGATCCGGCCCAGGATGAGGTCAACGACGATGATCGGGGCAATATCGATCAGGTAGGCGCCAACCCGCTGAATCCAGCTTGCATACGGGCTAGCGGCCGTCATAGTGCCGCCGGTGGGATACGGGGCGGACGGATACGGTTCGGACTGAAACTGATCAGACACGGCTGACCTTTCTGGTGAGGGCTGCTGCTGTGTTCGGTGCCAGTGACTAAAGGAATCCGTACCGATGCAGCTGGAAGACCCAGCTCATCGCCACGACGACGTAGGCCGCATACCGAGTGCGCTTGCGCGCTGATTCCGACCAAGGACGGGGCGGTTTAGCAACCCCCGCGACCCGGAATGCGAGGACTGGAGTCGTGCCGACCACGAGGCCGGCGACCAGATACGCGAGCGGGCTAGTAGCGGCCGCGGTCGCCCAGTGACCATGAGTGAGCGCGACCGTCGCGGTTGTTAGTCCGCAGAACGGGCATGGCACACCCGTGAGCGAGCGCAACGGACAGGGGATCCCCTGGCCACCGGTATGCGCCATGATCATGGGGTAGACCGAAGCGACCAGGCCTGCGCCCAGGCCGAACATCGCGATGTGCTCGGGGACCGAGTACATCCTCCGTACGATCACTGCCTCCCCTTCAGCTCTGGCCGCGAATGCGGCTGCAGGGAATCGTATGGGGGAAAGATGTCCTGCTGGATGACTTTCTGCCAGCTTCGCGGCGCTTGCTGGTGACTAAATATCCGGAGGCACATTCCGTCTGTACTGGGCGGATGCGCGGCAGGTCTAACGCTGCGCTTAAGCGCCGTTACACCAACGGCGGGCAACGCGGAATGAACCTCGGGGAATGGCGCTCCTCGGCCATTAAAGAAAGCGCACGACTGTTGTGGGTGCAAACGGCGTCCGCGCAGAGCGCGTTTTGGCGGCCAAGAAATGGCGGCCGACCCGTGGCCGGGAGACGCGGCCCTGACGCGGGGCCTATGCATAGTGCGCATGAGGTGCGTGAACGCCCGTTCGAGCGGCGGACCCCCGGCGGCATCCGGATGAGAAGGCAGCAGCAGGGTTCTGGCCGGCAGCTACCGCGAGCAGGTAGCCGATGATGGTCAAGGTAGTGGCTGCTCATCGGCCTACGTCCAGGGCGAGCTAATGGCCGCTCGCCCGCAGCCGAGAACCGGAGCGCGGCCTTACTAGCCGGTCGTTCTTGGGCAGCAACGCATAATCTCCGCGTACACGGAGCGATCAGTGGCAAAGCCTCATGCGACAAGCTAGCGGTCGCCGAGTCCGGCCTGAAGCGGCGTGACATCCCGCGCACTGGGTGGCTCTTCGAGCTCGCATCCGCGGTCCCATGCGGCATTGGTCACGCGGCACAATGTCCGTCTCCCAGGATCGCGTGCTCGTACATAGTGCCTGGTCAGAGAGGATCTGGTCCTGGCTTAGGCAGATCAATTCACCTGGGTAAAAAGCCGCAGGTCTGGGCCGCAAGCGAAAGTCCAAGGCGGCCCTGACCAGCGCCTGCCGATGATCATCAAGGTGGGCGTACCACGTTTGCCACGCCTTTCCGCCGGGAAGATTGCATTCGGTTAACGGCTCCGAACGCACAGTAATTGGTGCGTCGCCTATTAACTCTGGCACTTCCCCGCGGGTGCGCAGGGTACGGGAGCCGGGACTGGTCGCTACGACCGGCACTACCGGACGCATTCCCCGTGCTGCCGTATGCCCGTGCCGCCGCGCAGGGGGGCCAAACCAGGCTCTCCCGGCTGACGGCTCGGGATGCCTGGCACGCACCCACGTCGCCAGTTCCTGGCGCTTGCTGCCAGAGCTGGCGGAGCGTGATGGTCACGCGGCTCGACACGAGGAGGCAGTGCAGATGCGAATCGGCCTGATTGCCCCGCCCTGGGTGCCCGTACCGCCACCCGCTTACGGCGGCACAGAGGTCGTTATCGATAACCTCGCCCGGGGGCTGCAGGAACTCGGGCACGAGGTCCGGCTGTTCACGGTGGGCGAGTCGGAGTGTCCCGTTCCGACGGACTTCCTGTACCCGAAGGCCATCGAGCCGATCGGCGTGACTGTGCCGGAGACAGCACACGTCCTGGCGGCTTACGAGTCGCTCGGTGACATGGACATCATCCACGACCACACCTTCCTCGGACCATTGCTCTCCGGGCTGCGCGGCCTGCGCAGACCGCCGGTCGTCCACACCAACCACGGCCCGTTTACGGGTGAAACACAGCCGATACTTGGCGAGATCGCCAAGCATGCGTCGATCGTGGCAATCTCCCGGTCCCAGGCCGATCAGGCCGACATGTACGGCGGTGCCAACATCGCCGGCGTCATCCACCACGGCATCGACCTCGACCTCTACAAGTCAGGTCCCGGCGGCGGCGGCTACGTGATCTTCATCGGCCGGATGTCGCCGGACAAGGGCGTGCACCACGCCATCCGGGTCGCCAAGAAGGCCGGCAAGAGGTTGATCCTCTCGACCAAGATGCGCGAGGAAAACGAGATCGCCTACTTCGAGGCGGAAATCAAGCCGCTGCTCGACCCAGGCGATGAGATGCCATCGGAGATCCCCCAGGAACGCAGGATCGAGCTGCTGCGCCACGCCGACGCGATGCTCAACCCGATCACGTGGCGCGAGCCGTTCGGTCTAGTGATGGCGGAGGCCCTCGCGTGTGCAACGCCGGTCCTTGCCTTCCACAACGGGGCCGCTCCAGAGATCATTGAGTCAGGCAGGACCGGGTTCCTCTGCCGCGACGAAGGGGAGATGATCAGCGCAATTGACCGGGTGGGCGAGATCGACCGGAACCAGTGCCGCCGCGTGGCTGAGCAGCGGTTCTCGCTCCAGCGGATGGCGCGTGACCACGAGCGGCTGTACCGTCGGCTGCTGGAACGCGAGTCCAGCCTCATGCGCCGGATCCCGGCGGCTGGACGTCGGCTCATCAACGCCTAGCACGCACGGCCCAGCTGCGCGCGGCCCGGTGGCCGCGCGCAGCGGCGCGTCGCGGCCACGCGTCGGACGACTCGCCAGCCGGGGGGCCGCCAGATGAGCGAGCCGTGGTCCTCCGGCGACCTCCCGCCGGGCCAGGGTGCGGCGTGCAGCCCGGTCACGCTGATCGAGGGGTCGACCTTCTGCATCAGCGAGCCGGGTGGCGACGTTGTGCCCGATCGCTCGCAGGGTCTGTTTGTGCGGGACACCCGGATGCTGTCGCGGTGGGAGCTGACGGTCGACGGCATCGAGCCGCAGCCGCTGTCAGTGCAGCACGGAGAGCCGTATGCTGCCTCGTTCCTTGGCCGGATGCCGCCGCGAGCCGGCAAGGCGGATAGCACGCTCCTAGTGATCCGGCGCCGCTATGTCGGAGACGGCATGCGCGAGGACATCACATTGCGCAACACCTCGGCCACGGCCAAGCGGTTCCAGGTGAGCCTGATCGCTGAGGCGGACTTCGCTGACCTGTTCGAGGTCAAGGGGCGATCCAAGCCTAGGGCCGCGGCCACTACCGCGCTCGTTGACTCCGGTCTCGTCATCAGCAGCGGCAGGCGGGAGCGGCGCCAGGAGCTACGGATCACGGGCGACCAGAGTCCGTCGGTCACGGACCAGGGCGCCCTCATGTGGCGGTTGTCGGTGCCGGGCCACTCCGAGCGCACCGTCAGCATTGAGGCGGTCCCGGTCGACGACGGCGTGGTGCTTCAGCTGCGCCACCCGCGTGGTCACGATGTCTACCGGACGCTGCCGGCTAAGCGCCTGCGCAAGTGGCGGCAGCGCGGCCCGCAAGTGCGCACGCCCGATCGCAACCTAGCCGAAGTACTCGGCCGTAGCGTCGAGGATCTCGGCGCGCTGCGCATCTTCGACCCTGAGCACCCGCGCTGGCCCGTGGTGGCCGCGGGCGCGCCCTGGTTCATGGCGTTGTTCGGCCGCGACTCGCTACTGACGGCGTGGATGCTGCTGCCCTGGGATCCCAGTCTCGCGCTGGGCACGCTACGGACGCTGGCGGCCTGGCAGGGCAGCGACTTCGACGACGCCTCCGAGGAAGAGCCAGGCAAGATCCTGCACGAGGTCAGGTTCGGACCCGCCGCCTCGTTCGCGCTCGGCGGCCGCAGCGCCTATTACGGGAGCGCGGACGCGACGCCGCTGTTCGTCATGCTGCTAGCCGAGCTCCAGCGCTGGGGTGGCAAGGACAATGCGATCGCGGGCCTGCTTCCGCATGCCGATCGCGCGCTTGAGTGGATCGAGTCGTACGGCGACGCCGACGGGGACGGGTTCGTCGAGTACCGCCGCAAGACCAACCATGGGCTGGTCAACCAGGGCTGGAAGGACTCCTGGGACGGCATCAACTTTGCCGACGGCACCATCGCCGAGCCGCCGATCGCCCTGGCCGAGGTGCAGGCCTACTGCTATGCGGCTTACCGCGCCCGGGCACAGCTCGCCCGGCACGCTGGAGACGATCGAGCCGCCAGCGCGTGGCGCAAGAAGGCCAAGCAGCTCAAACGCGACTTCAACGAGCGATTCTGGCTGCCCGACAAGGGCTGGTATGCGGTCGGCCTGGATGCCGACAAGCGCCCGATCGACTCGCTGACTTCCAACATGGGCCATTGCCTGTGGACCGGCATCGCCGACAAGGAGAAAGCGTCGGCGGTGGCCAGGCAGCTCATGTCACCGGAGATGTTCAGCGGCTGGGGCATCCGTACGCTTGCGTCGTCGATGGCCGCCTATAACCCGATGAGCTATCACAACGGCTCGGTCTGGCCGCACGACAACGCCATCTGCGCCGCGGGACTGATGCGCTACGGCTACATCGAGCACGCCCAGCGCGTCACGCATGCGATCGTGGACGCAGCGGCTGCTTTCGGGTACAGGCTGCCCGAACTGTTCTGCGGATTCGACCGGGATGAGTTCGGCACGCCGGTGCCCTATCCGACCTCCTGCTCGCCGCAGGCATGGGCGGCGGGCGCGCCACTGCTCCTCCTCCACACCCTGTTGCGGTTCACGCCGGACGTGGACAGCCACCAGCTGTGGTGCGCGCCTGAGGTACCAGACGGGTACGTGCCGCTACGCGTGAGCGGCCTACGTGTAGGCAAGTCCAGGCTCGCCGTGGAGGTCGGCGAGGGCAGCTGGGAGATCACCGGCCTGGAGCCGGTCAGCATCGAGATCATTCCGACGGCGCGGCCGGCCCGGTCAGGCTGACCGGGCTGGCCGACTGGGGCTGGCCGACTGGGCTGACCAGGGGCTGGTCGACGGGGCTGACCAGGGGCTGGTCGACGGGGCTGGCCGACGGCTCGCCTAGTGCGGCTCGCCTGCCACTGCGGTCAGCGCAGCTCCGCAGGCACAGCGCTGGAGGCGCTACTCGTCAAGCACCTTTATCAGCATCCGCGAGCCAGGCGGCGCGATCTGGCCGTAGTCCGCTGCGGTCGCCAAGCCCTCGGGGGAGCCGAATGCCGCGTTCATCGCGTCTTGATTGGCGAAGTACAGCTCGGCCGCCCGGTAGTAGGTTTGCTCGCCGCCGTCGAGCGCCATCGTGAACTTGCCTGTCTCGGCGCGCTCCAGGCCCGGCAGCTTGGCCACCAGCGGCATGTGCACGCCGAGGTAGTGCTCGTCGAATGCGGCCGGGTCGTCCGGCGTCGTGTACAGAACTACGAGTTTGATCGTCATGTCCCGGACGCTATCGCTCACCGCGGAGGGCTGTCACGAGGTGATCGTCACGCGGCGATCAGAACGGCCGCGAGGTGATCGTCACGCGGCGATCAGAGCGGCCGCGAGGTGATCGTCACGCGGCGATCAGAGCGGCCGCCAGGCTTACAGGTCGCCGCTCAGCTCGGATGTCCAGACCACAACCCTCGTCCGGTCGCCGCGGAACAGGTCGCGCGCGTACTCAAGCGGCTGTCCGGTGCGGGAGTACGCGGTTCGCTCTACGAGCATCAGCGGCGCGCCTTCCTCCACCTCAAGCGCCTCGGCTTCCCGAACTCCTGCGACGACGGGCTCCAGCGACTCGCGCGCGCGGTGCGGCCGCTGCCCGTAGTTGTCGGCAAGCAAGTCGTACAGCGAGCCATCGAGGCGGCAGTCCAGCAGGTCAGGGAACAAGTTCAGCCGGGAACTGCGAGTGCTCGATCACGATCGGCTTGCCGTCAGCCAGCCGGATCCGGCGCACGTCATGTACGGAGGCGCCCTCTGCCAGTTCGAGCGCGGCCGCGGCGGCCGGACTGGCCGGGATCCGGGCAGCCGCGAGCACGCGCGCGCCGGCCACCTTGCCGTGCCTGCGCAACTGTTCGGAGAAGCCGGCCAGCGTGGTTAGATCCTGCTCGAGCTTCGGTTCGGCGACGAATGTGCCGCCACCCCGGCCGACTGTCCTCGTCACGAGCCCGCGCTGAGCCAGTTCGCTGAGGGCGTGGCGCAAGGTCATCCGACTCACGCCAAGCCAGGCGGCCAGGTCATGCTCGGTTGGCAGCCGGTCGCCGGGTGTCAGCCGCCCCGCTGCGATGGCGTCGGCCAGCCAGTCCTCGATCTGCGCGTGTGCCGTGACCCCCGGCTGCTTCACGATCATCGGCGGCTGCCTGGGCAGCGCTGCGATCGCGGCGGCCGTGGCGCCGCGCCAGGAGTGCTGCCGTCGCTGCATGCTCCTAGTGTCCCTTTCCGCGCCGCATCCGCCCCACAGCCCTGCGCCGCGCCCGCCTCAGAGCCTGCGCGCCCGCCGCGCGCCACGGCACACGCCGCGCACGCCGCACGGCCCGCACGCCGCACGGCACAGCCCTGCGCGGCGGATCGCAGATACCCTCCGGCCGCTGCGATCCGCCGCCCGGGGGAAGGCGCGCCGCCCTCCCCGCCGCCAGCCGAGCCCCTCCTGGCTCCCGGCTGGCGGCGCGGCGCGCCATCCGGCTCTGCAAGTCCCTAGGCCGCTCCGCCCGCTGGCACCGGCTCGTCCGCGGGCGCCGTCACCGCCGCGAACTCCTTGCTTCGCCCGACGGCGAGGTAGTAGATCACGCCGATGACTAGAACGAAGACCAAGACGCTCCAGAGGATCGGGATCTTGTTTAGCCACCCCATGTGGAAGTTCACCAGCTGCACTCCGGCGAGGACGGTCTGATTTGGCTCCGGATTGCTTGCAGCCCGCGGCCAGGCGAAGTTGACCAGCATGGCAGCACCGTAAAGCAGAGCAACGATGTTTAGGACTAGCCCCCACCGCCGCAGTTTGAAGGGAGCGCTCGTTCTAGGCCAGCCACGCAGCCGGTCTCGCAGCACCGCAAGGTTCGCTAGGAGGTAGCTGAGGTAGATCATTGCCGTGGCTGCAATGGCGATTGTGGTGGCCCCAGCGAACTGTATGAATGGGATCGCCGCGATCAGTCCCACCACGACGCATGTCCAGACCGGAGTGTGCAGCCTTGGCGAGACTCTGGCCAGCGGACGCGAGAACGGCAGATTATTGTCGCGGGCCATGCCGAAAGCCAGCCTGATCGTTGCGGCCAGTATGGACAGACAGCAGACAAAGATCGCGGCGGACACGACGAGCAGGTAGATCGTCGCGAATGGATGCGAGAAGTTGGCCTCGATAATGTTCACCGGCCCCCATGCTCCCTTGACCGCGGTGCTGAGGTTAGGGATCGCCATGAGTGTGGCGAGCAGGAAGACCCCGCCGATGATGAAGGCTCCGATGACCGAGAACAGCACCGCCTTGGGCGCGGACCGGCGCGGATCTCTTGTCTCTTCGGCCAGTGTCGCAGCAGTGTCGAACCCGTAGATGACGAACAGGCTCATGAACATTGCCGCCAGGAACGTATTCGCTCCGACGTGAATTCCAGAGCTGTTGGTCACAACGTGGAAGCCCTGGTGATTGTGGAACGCCATCAGCACGATCGCGAAAACGAACATGCCGAGGATCTCGAACAGCACGCCTGTGTTGTTGATGATCGCGACCAGCCGGACGCCATAAATGTTGAGCACCGTGATCACCACGAGAGTGATCGCGGCCACGAGTAGCTGGGTGTGCAACACGGTCGAACTGCTGCCTACGCCCAGGCCCTTCCAGCCCAGGCCGTTCAGCGCCGGTATCAGCGCTAGCGGCAAGGTGGCCACGACGGCCGTCACAGTCAGGATGCCGGCGAACAGATAAATCCAGCCGGTGAACCACGAATAGGTGCGGTTGGCCATGTACTTGGACCACTGGAAGACTGAGCCCGCCAGCGGGAAGTGGCTTGTCACCTCGGCGAAGTTGAGTGCAACTATGAACTGGCCGGCCGCGACTACGGGCCAGGTCCAGATAAAGACGCCGCCGAGGGTAGTCAGGCCAAGGTAGAACAGGGTGAAGATGCCGGTCGACGGCGATATGTAGCTGAAGGCGACCGCGAACGAGCTGAACGTGCCGAGCGATCGCTTGAGCTCCTGCTTATAACCGAACCTGGCTAGGTCGGCAGAATCACGCTCTTGGCTGCTGACATCTGAGCTTGCGCTCACGGCAACTCCTCCTCGCCAGGCGGCGGGTGACCTGAGTGACCTCAGTTGGCAAGGAGCGTAGGGCGTGATCAAGTTAACTGTCCAGACCCTAAGAGCCGACATTCGCGACAGCGGACCCCGTTCCTTCTCAACGCAACCAGCCGAAACGGTCAGTTCCGTCTAGACCTTTTGGCAACTGGCTCGTAGCCTGCGATCGTGACTGATCTGCGCGAGGCCGGCCCACTCGCTGCTCTGGCCAGGGTGCCGAGCCTGGCCGGCACGCCCCGGCAGATCAGCGCGCTGCCCGGCGGACTGACCAACAAGAACTTCAAGGTGACCACGCCGGATGGCGTGTTCGTGGCGCGGATCTTCTCCGATGGAGGTGAGCTGCTGGCCATCGACCGCGACCACGAGTACCAGAACTCGCTGATCGCGGCCGCTGCCGGTGTCGGCGCGCCGGTCATCGAGTACAGCCCGGCCGACCGGGTGCTGGTCCTGGGTTTCGTCGAGGGCAGGACGCTAACCAACGCCGACGTCGCCGAGCCCGGCACGCTGGTCAGGATCGCCGCGGCCTGCCGCACGCTGCATGCGGCCGCGCGGTTCGCCGCCGACTTCGACATGTTCGAGATCCAGGGCCGCTACTACGCGACAGCAACCGCCGCCGGCATGCGCATCCCGGTCGGTTACGCGGACCTGATGCCCGCATTTGCCGCCGCGCGCCGCGCCCTGGCCGTCCGGGATGAGGGCACCGTGCCGTGCAACAACGACCTGCTGGCGGCAAACTTCATCGACGACGGCGACCGCATCTGGCTTATCGACTACGAGTACTCGGGCAACAACGACGCCTGCTTCGAGCTCGGGAACGTCGCCGGTGAGTGCGGCCTGGACGATGACGCGCTCGGCGACCTCGTTAACGCCTACTACGGCAAGCCGCGGCGCAGCCGAATCGCGCGAGCCAAGCTCTACAGCCTGGTGGCCAGGTACGGCTGGACCCTGTGGGGCACGATCCAGCACTCCGCTAGCGAGCTCGATTTCGACTTCTGGTCGTGGGCGATGGAGCGCTACGAGGCTGCGGCTTCCGGCTTCACAAGCCGCGACTTCGACCGCCTTCTCACCGACGTGCAGGCGCAGGACTGACGACGAGCGGCGCTGACAGGCGAGCAGGACTGACAGGCAAGCAGGACTGACAGGCAAGGGGACGCACAGAGATGGCACAGGCACTGCCGGGGCGCGCGCAGGTCGTGGTCATCGGTGGCGGCGTGATCGGCACCAGCGTGGCCTATCACCTGACCGCGCTCGGCTGGACCGACGTGCTGCTGCTCGAGCAGGGTCAGTTGTCTTGCGGGACTACGTGGCACGCAGCCGGGCTGGTGGGCCAGCTGCGCGCCTCCGAGGCGGGAACCAGGCTGGTGCAGTACTCCGCCGCGCTCTACGAGCGGCTGGAAGCCGAGACCGGACAGGCCACCGGGTTCCGGCGCTGCGGCGGGCTGACCGTGGCGCGCACGCCAGCGCGGATGACTACGCTGCGCCGCACGGCGGCGACCGCACAGGCCTATGACATCGAGTGCGAGCTGCTCTCCCCGGCCGACGCTGCCCAGCGCTACCCGCTGCTCAACGCCGCCGATTTGCAGGGGGCGATCTGGCTGCCCGGCGACGGCCGGGCTAACCCGGTCGACCTGACGGCTGCGCTGGCACGCGGCGCCCGACTGCGCGGCGCCACCATCCGCGAACGGGTCCGGGTCACCGGCGTCCTCAGCAGCGATGGGCGGGTGCGGGGCGTCCGAACCGACCACGGCGATATCGAGGCCGAGATCGTCGTGAACTGCGCCGGCCAATGGGCCAAGCAAGTAGGCGCGCTCGCGGGCGTCACCGTGCCGCTGCATTCGGCCGAGCACTTCTACGTCGTAACCGAGCAGATCGACGGCGTGCACCCGGACCTGCCCGTGCTCCGCGACCCGGACGGCTACACCTACTTCAAGGAGGAGGTCGGCGGCCTGGTAGTCGGCGGCTTCGAGCCGACGGCAAAGCCCTGGGTGTCGCCCGACGAGCTTCCCTACCCCTTCGAGTTCCAGTTGCTCGATGAAGACTGGGACCACTTCTCGGTGCTGATGGACAGCGCACTGCATCGCCTCCCGGTGCTGGCGGAGACCGGGATCCGCAAGTTCTACAACGGCCCTGAGAGCTTCACGCCCGACAACCAGTTCATCTTGGGCCAGGCACCGGAGCTTGCGGGCTTTTATGTCGGCGCCGGGTTCAACTCGGTCGGCATCGCCTCGGCGGGCGGGGCCGGGCTCGCACTGGCGCAGTGGATCGTCGACGGCGACCCGGACACTGACCTGACCGCGGTTGACATCCGCAGGTTCGCGCCGTTCAACGGCAACTCCCGGTGGCTGCGGGACCGCGTGGGCGAAGTGCTCGGCCTGCACTACGCGATCGGCTGGCCGAACCGCGAGCTGGAGACGGCCCGCCCGTTCCGCCGGTCGCCCGTCTACCAGTTGCTTCAGGACGCGAACGCCTCCTTTGGCTCGAAGATGGGCTGGGAACGGCCCAACTTCTTCGCCCCCGCCGGCCACCGCCCGGTGATCGAGTACTCCTGGGACAAGCAGAACTGGCAGCCCTGGTCATCAGCCGAGCAGGTGGCGACGCGGCAGCGGGTCGCGGTGTTCGACCAGACGTCGTTTTCCAAGTACCTCGTGACCGGCCCGGACGCCGAGGCTGCGCTGCAGTGGCTGTGCACCAACGACGTAGCCGTGCCGCCCGGCCGGACTGTCTACACCGGCATGCTGAACGAGCACGGCACGTACGAGTCGGATATCACAGTGACTAGGCTGTCGGCGACCGAGTTCCTGCTGGTGGCCAGCGCCGCGACTACCGAGCGCGACGCCGATCACGTCCGGCGGCACATGCCCGCCGGCTCTCGGGCCAGCCTCGTCGACATGACCTCTGGATACGCGGTGTACGGCGTCATGGGTCCGGCGTCCCGGCAGCTGCTATCCCGGCTCAGCACGGCCGACCTGAGCGAGACTGGCTTCCCGTTCGGAACGAGCCGGCTGATCGATCTCGGCTACTCGACGGTTCGCGCCACGAGGATCACGTACGTCGGCGAGCTGGGCTGGGAGCTATACGTCCCGGTCGACTTCGCCGTCGGCGTCTACCAGGACCTGATGGCGGCCGGGGCCGACCTGGGCGTGGCCAATGCGGGGTACTACGCGATCGAGTCGCTCCGCCTGGAGAAGGCCTACCGTGCGTTCGGCCGCGAGCTCACGCCCGACTACAACCCGGTCGAGGCCGGCCTGACCTTCGCATGCAAGCTGGCCGGCGGCACCGCCTTCCTCGGCCGCGAGGCAGTGGAGAAGGCCAAGGCGGACGGCCCGCGGCGGCGCCTGGTGTCGGTCGTGCTCGACGACCCTGACGTCATGATGTGGGGCAGCGAACTGCTGCTGCGCGATGGCGAGCCAGCAGGACAGGTCACATCGGCGGCCTGGGGCGAGACGCTGGAAGGCGCGGTGGGCCTGGCGTATCTGCGCGATCCCGCCGGCGACCCAGTGACGGCGGAGTTTGCCCGATCCGGGACGTATGCGGTCAACGTAGGCGGGCAACTGGTAAGTGCCACGGTCGGGCTCCGGCCGCTGTACGACCCGGCGGGCACGAAGATCAAAGACGAGGAAGGGAACGGGCTCGTTCCCGCTGCGTCCTCGTCCACAAGGACGACGTAGTCCTACCACAGGGAGTAAGCCATGACGGTCAGCGTCTTCGAGCTATTCAAGATCGGCATAGGACCGTCGAGCTCGCATACGGTCGGCCCGATGCGCGCGGCCTTCATGTTCGCGACGTCGCTCGACGAGAGCGGCCTGCTGGGCACCGTCGCGGCAGTCAGGGCCGAGCTGTTCGGATCGCTCGGCGCGACGGGTCACGGGCACGGGAGCGTCAAGGCGGTGGTGCTCGGCCTCTCCGGCGAGCAGCCGGAGTCGGTCGACCCGGCCGCGGCGGAGCCGATCGTCGCCGGCGTCAGGACCTCGGGCACGCTGCGGCTGCTCGGCCGCGTGCCCATTCCCTTCGACGTAGACGAAGACGTGATCCTGCACCGGCGCAAGCGGCTGGAATTCCACTCGAATGCCCTGCGCTTCGCAGCGCTGGACGGGGACGGCGCCGAGCTGTCCGCCCGGACGTACTACTCCGTCGGCGGTGGCTTCGTGCTCGGCGAGGACGCAGCAGGCCGCCCGGCGATCGTCGCTGATCCGACGCCAGTGCCGTATGCGTTCAGCAGCGGTGCCGAGCTGCTGGCGATCACGCACCGGGTCGGCTTGCCGGTCAGCGGCGTCATGCTCGCCAACGAGCTGGTCCGCCGCGACAAGGCCGATGTCGAGTCGGGACTGCTGCGGATTTGGGCGGTCATGCAAGAGTGCGTGCGCAACGGCTGCGTGGCTGACGGTGTGCTGCCCGGCGGCCTCAAAGTCCGGCGCCGGGCCAAGGCGCTCCAGCAGAAGCTAGAGCAGAGCGGCGACCCGGCTGATCCCCTATACGCGTTGGAGTGGGTCACGCTGTACGCGCTCGCCGTCAACGAGGAGAACGCCGCCGGCGGCCGGGTGGTGACCGCGCCGACGAACGGAGCCGCCGGGATCATCCCTGCCGTGCTGCACTACTACATGAGGTTCGTGCCAGGTGCCGACGATGCGGGCGTGATCAGGTTCCTGCTGACGGCCGGCGCGGTCGGGTCGCTGTTCAAGGAGAACGCGTCGATCTCGGGAGCCGAGGTCGGCTGCCAGGGCGAGGTCGGCTCGGCCTGCTCTATGGCGGCCGCGGGCCTGGCCGAGGTGCTCGGAGGGACGCCTGAGCAGGTCGAGAACGCGGCGGAGATCGGCGTCGAGCACAACCTCGGCCTCACCTGCGATCCCGTTGGCGGCCTCGTGCAGATCCCGTGCATCGAGCGCAACGCGATCGGGGCGGTTAAGGCCATTACCGCGGCGCGGATGGCAGTTCGCGGCGACGGCGAGCACAAAGTGTCGCTCGACAAGGCGATCAAGACGATGCGCGAGACCGGCGCCGACATGAAAGTGAAGTACAAGGAGACGGCTCGCGGCGGCCTGGCCGTGAACGTCATCGAGTGCTGAGGAGCGGCGCTGCGGCGTCCGCCAACTGCTCTGCGGGCTGGCACAGCTTCGCTGCCGGCTCCCTTGTCATGCCCGATGCGGGCAGGGCGGCTCGCTGGCGCTGGCCACGCTACGCCCGCTGCCGCAGCCGACGGACGCCGGCGCTTCCCGGGCATGCGACCGCGTGCAAGATCAGCTAGTTCGAGCGTGTCTGGGAAACCGAGGCGGCCTGGTCCGCAGCCGCCTCCGGCGGCGCCGAGATCTGGCCGGCGGTGCGGCGTTCGCGGAGGTAGGTTTGCGTGATCACGCGGGCGTAGCGCAGGCCGTAGGCGAGGTTACGGCCCTTCTTGCTCTCGCCGGACATCCGCTGCCGCATGACGGTCGGCACCTCGGCGACGCGGTAGCCCTGAAGCAGGGCGCCGATCAGCAGTTCCGAGGTCTGGTACTGGGGCTGGGTCTGGGTCACCGTGCCGGTTAGGTCGGCCCGCATCAGCCGCAGGCCGCTGGAGGTGTCCGTGATATGCGTGCGCGTCAGGGCGCTGATGATCGTCGCGAAGAACTTAACGCCTAGGTTGCGGAACGCGTCGGTGCTCTCGGTCTGGCCGAGTTGGCGGGAGCCGAGGACGAAGTCCGCCTCGCCGCCCTGCATGAGGCTGACCATCGCGGGCAGGTCGGCCGGGTCCCACTGGCCGTCGCCGTCCAGGGTGGCGATGTACTGTGCGCCGCCCTCCCGAGCGATTCGATAGCCGAGCCGCAGTGCGACGCCGTGGCCGCGGTTAGCCGCCAGGGTGCAGACCAGCGCACCATGCCGCTCGGCAACCTTGGTGGTGGCGTCCGTACTGCCGTCGTCAATCACCAGGAGCGATACCGGCACGTCAGCGATCTGCTGGGGGACCTCGTCCAGGACTGCGCCGATATTGTCGGCTTCGTTGTAGGCGGCGATTACCACGACGAGTGGCTGCAGCTTGAGGTCCGGGTAGGCGCTGGCGAAGGCCTGCGACGCCGCGGTAGTGACAGCTGCCGTGTCGGGCGCCTCGCGCAACCCGTGATAGGTGACGTCAGCTGATTGTTCTCGCCTCGGCATCTGCGTCGTCTCTCCCAGTCCGGCCGAACGGATGACGGTTCACAATAGCCGCGAATTTGGGCTCGCCGACATCATTAACGAATCAGGTCCGCCCTCGCGGCGGGCCCTACCCGTCACTATCCGTACAGCCCGCAGTACGGCAATGACGGGGCCGCGGCATCCTAACCGCATAGAGCACGGCCGGTCGCGCGGGACAGCTCGCGCGGCACACGGACCGGCCTGGCTGACCGGCCGGACAAGATTTTAGCGGCCGACACTGGAGACGAATGTACCCGCTAGCGATCAAAGAAACGGCGCCCCGCTGGATTTGGTGACAAATTGGTAACACCATGGCCCCCGGCGTCGGGGTCGGCCGTCCTTGCCTGGCGACATAGAATGGGAGCAAGATCCGAGGTCGGCGCCCGCTGAGGGCGCTGGCTGCGGGCAGTGGGTGCCCAAATCGAAGGCGCGGCAATTTCCCGGTAAGCTAGGTCAGCCCCAGGGCTATGGCGGGGCCAGACGGCTGCTTTGCCGGATCTGGACTAAGCCTGGCGGGCAGGGCGGCGGAGTAGCTCAGTCAGGCAGAGCAAGCGGCTCATAATCGCTGTGTCGCCGGTTCAAGTCCGGCCTCCGCTACGGAACCGCGCGGGCACCCGGGACTCCCGGACCCCTGCCCAGGCGGACTTCCAATGATTGGACGAGTAGAAAGGCGCGCCACGTGGCTGCGACTGACGTCAGGCCCAAGATCACCCTGGCCTGCCAGGAGTGCAAGCACCGCAACTACATCACGCGTAAGAACCGGCGCAACGACCCCGACCGGCTTGAGCTGAGCAAGTACTGCCCGTTCTGCCGCAAGCACCAGCCGCATCGCGAGACGCGCTAGCTGCCTGCCGGCGAGTCCGGCCGGATCTCGTCTGCAGGCTGGAGTCGCATGCCCATCAACCGCGAGTATGTCGGCCGCGTGTTCCCGGCGTCCGAGCCCTATGAGGTGTCCAGGGTCAAGATCGCCGAGTTCGCGACGGCCATCGGCGACCCTAACCCGGTCTACCGGGACCGCAAGGCCGCGCAGGCTGCCGGGCACGTCGACGTCATCGCGCCGCCGACATTCGCGATCGTGATCAGCATGGCCGGGTCGGGTGCCGCGCTGGCTGACCCCGGCCTCGGCCTCAACTACGCCATGGTCGTACATGGCGAGCAGCGGTTCACTTATGTGCGGCCGCTGACGGCTGGCGACATCGTGACCGCTCAGGTCACTCTCACCGACATCCGGGATGCCGGGCGTAACGTCATGCTGACGACGAGCACAGACATCATGACGCTGGCAGGAGAACTCGTCTGTACCGCGTTCTCCACCATCGTCGAGCGCGGCGCTTGACCGTGCGCCTCCGTTGGCCGTGCGCGGTCCTGCGCATCCGCCGAGGCGGCTTGCAGCTGCCCGTCCTGCAGCAGAAAGGGTTCGCGGCGTGAGCGAGCAGGTCACCTACGACAGCGTGGAGCCCGGCACGCAAGTCCCGGTTGTCAGTTATCCCGTGACCAGGCTCAGCCTGGTCAAGTACTGCGGCGCTTCCGGCGACTTCAACGTGATCCATTGGAACGAGCGGATCGCCAAGTTGGTCGGCTTGCCCGACGTGATCGCGCACGGGATGTTCACGATGGCGCAGGCCGGCCGGTTCGTCACCGACTGGGCAGGCCCGCGGGCCGTCGTGACCGAGTTCGGCGTCCGTTTCTCCTCCATGGTGGTGGTTCCCGACGACGATGCGGGTGCCTCGATCGAGGTGAGCGGCCAGGTCGAGGAGAAGCTCGACGGGAACCTGGTGGCGATTGCGCTCACGGCAAGGTCGGTTGACACGAAGGTGCTAACCCGCGCGCGCGCCGTGGTCAAGCTGCCCTGAGCGTCGGAGGCCCGATCCGGCCGCGGACGCCTAGTCCCACTCGCCGCACGTTTGAACACCGGCGCTGTGGTGATTTAGCAGTCAGCCGCCATGGTGCGCGGCCGGGAAGCGAGTAACCCAGATGACTACGGCCCGGATACCCAATGAGCGCCAGCCTGATCGTCCCGGCAGCGGGCGGCCGCGCACACCGCGGCCGCAGGTCGATGCGGGCAGGCTCTGGCCAGGCGGCATCGCCACAGCGGTAGTAGCGGGGCTGGTGGCCCTCGTGGGCGTCCTTGTCTGCCGCTGGCTATTCGGAATTCCGCTGCTCGCGCCCAAGCAGGACGGCGCCTACGGCGATGCGCACACCACCGGCCTGGTGCTGTCGGCGGGCGCCGCGGCGCTGATCGCCACCGGCCTCGTGCACCTGCTGTTGCTCAGCACACCGCGGCCGCTCACCTTCTTTGGCTGGATCATCGGGCTGGCGACCGTCCTGGCCGTGCTGGTGCCGTTCAGCACCAGCGCTCCACTGACGGCGAAGCTCGCGACGGCCGTGGTCGACCTCGTGCTTGGCGTGGCGATCGGCACACTGATCAGTGGCGTCGCGGCCCGCTCGGTGCGGATGCCACAGACGGGCGCTTACCAGGCAAGCGATCCGCTCTACGACGAGCGCCGCAGCGCGTCCGGGTACAACTAGGGCCCGCCTCGCCCGGGGCTGATGCTCGGCCGGCCCCGGCCGGCCCGGGCCGCCGCTCGGTTGCTCCCGCGTTGGTCAGCTGAGCGAGTACGGGAGCTTGACCAGCGTCAGGAAGAAGTCGTCGATCTGCCCGATCGCGGCGACAAACTTCTCGAAGTCCACCGGCTTGCTGATGTAGGCGTTGGCGTGCAGCGAGTAGCTGCGCAGGATGTCCTCCTGCGCCTGGGACGTGGTCAGCACCACGACAGGGATCGCCAGTAGTTCGCTGTCGGCCTTCATCTCGGCCAGGACTTCAAGCCCGTTGCGCCGTGGCAGATTCAGGTCGAGCAGGATGAGCCCTGGCGTCGGTACGTCGGCGTAAGCGCCGGTCTTGCGCAGGAAGTGCATGGCCTGCTCGCCGTCGCCGACTACGTGCAGGCTATTGGGGATCCGGTAGTGCTCGAAGGCTTCCCTGGTCATGAGCACGTCACCGGGGTCGTCCTCCACTAGCAGGACGTCGACAAGCTCCAGCCCCTCGCGCTCAGACATTCGATGGCTCCTCATCGTCAGTGGGCGTGACAGGCAACGTGAACATGAACTTTGCCCCGTCCTGATGCTCAGTGTCCAGCCAGATTTTCCCACCATAGTGCTCGACAATCTTGCGGCACATGGAGAGCCCGATGCCGGTCCCGGCGTATGTGGCCCGGTCATGCAGGCGCTGGAAGATCACGAAAATACGGTCGGCGTACTCAGCCTCGATGCCGATCCCATTGTCGGCGACCGAGAACAGCCAGAACCCGTCGTCCCGCTGCGTCACCGAGACCTGGATAACTGGCGATCGGTCGCCGCGGAACTTGATCGCATTGCTGATCAGATTCTGGAACAGCGACGTCAAGAGCGAGAATTCGGCCCGGACGGCGGGCAGCGCAGACGTCTCGAACACGGCGCCTGATTTGCGTATCTCGCTCGTGAGGTTCACCCTCGCCTGCGAGAGCGCGCTTGCGCAGGACACCAGCGCAGCGTCGCGGTCGAACCGCCCGACCCGGCTGAAGGCGAGCAGGTCGTCGATCAGCGCCTGCATCCGCCTGGCGCCGTCGACGGCAAAGTCGATGTACTGGTCTGCCCTGGCATCGAGCTGGCCGATGTAGCGGCGCTGGAGCAGCTGGCAGAAGCTTGCGACCTTGCGCAGCGGTTCCTGGAGGTCGTGCGAGGCCACGTACGCGAACTGCTCGAGCTCCGCATTCGAACGCTCTAGTTCCTGCGCCCGAGCCTCGAGGGCGACGTTGGCGGTCTGCACGGCCGACAGCTCGCGGAGAATGCGCTGGCGCATCTGGTTGACGTCGACCGCGAGCGTATGCACCTCACGCGGGCCGCTCGGGTCGACCTCGTGGTCGAAATCGCCGCCCGCTACCCGGCGGACATCGCCGGCCAGCCTGGTCAGGGGCGTGGTGGCTGCGGTACGCAAGCCGACGCCCAGCGCGGCGATCACCAGGAGCAGCGCAACGGCGCTGGCAATTCCGATCGTGTCCAGGTCCGATGCCGACGAGTCAAGCTGGGCGACTGCGAGCTCGCGCTGGCCGGCCAGGGCCGCCTGAAAGGCAGCCAGCGGAGCGCGCACGCTGTCGAACTCGGCCTTCCCTAGGGCGACGTTGCCGCCGGGCAGCGGCTTGCCGGTTGCTGCCACGGTGCGAATGGCCGGTTCGGCGTAGCTGGACCGCCAGGCCGCGATACGACTCAGTGCGCTCGAGAGATCGTGCTGCGCGCCTGGGATCCCGGCTATCAGCGGCCGCAGGGCCGCGACCTGCACCGCCTGGTCGGCGACGCCCGCCGTATAAGGCGCTAGGAAAGGGCGCTGACCGCTGAGCAGATACCCCCGGACGCCGGTTTCCTGGTCGAGCATGGAGGCATAGAGCTGTGAGCCATGCAGGGCGGCGGGGTCGATCTTCTGCGCGACGTCGGCGCGGCTCGTGCTCAATGTACTCAGCGTCACTGCGCCGATCACGATGGCCGCGACCAGCACGATGCCGAGGGCGAGCATGCCGACCCCGATGATCCGGCCAAGTGGCCAGCGGCTGGCAGCGTCCTCGGCCAAGCGGCCTATCGCGAGCGGCGGCCGCCCCGGCCGCCCGGAGTCTGGCCGCCGGGACTGGGATCGCTGGGACTGGGATCGCTGGGACTGGGATCGCTCCGACTGGGGCAGCTCGGATTCGGGCCGGTCGGATTCGGGCCGCTGCGGCTCAGGCGCCAGGGGCGCGACCCGTTCGCCGCTCATGGACCTGCCGGCGCGCAGCTCACGGCCAGGACGGCCAGGTCGTCGTCGAGATCGCCGCCGTTGAGCTCGCGCGCCATGTTGATGACTGAGTCGATGAGCCGCTCGTTGGCGAGCCGGTCAGGCGGGCCGTCTACCGCGGCCTGGGCGCGCTGCTTCTCAATGAGCCTGATCAGGCCTTCGCTCCCGAGCCGCTCCGCCCCGCTGCCGATCTTGCCCTCTATGAGCCCGTCTGTATACATCAGGACTGACCAGGTCTGCCCGAGGTCGACCTGGGCGCTTGGCCAGTCCGTGGCATTCGTGATGCCGGGGGGCAGACTAACCGGGGCTTCGAGCTCGCGGACGTCGTCCGCGGTGATCAGCAGCGGCGGCGGGTGCCCGGCCAGACGCAGGCGTCCCGTGGTCCGGTCGGGCGCAACCGACAGCATGCAGATCGTGGCGAACAAGCGATCGTGCTGCCGCTCGTGCTCGAGCACCTGCTGGAGCGCGGACAGCGTCTCAGCGACTGGCCTGCCAGCCAGGATCATGGTCCGCCAGGCCACCCGGAGGCAGACACCGAGCGCGGCCTCGTCCGGGCCGCGCCCGCAGACATCACCGACCATCGCATGCACCCAGCCGTCGGGTGCCTCCACGACGTCGTAGAAGTCGCCGCCGAGCAGCATCTGCTGGCCGCCAGAGCGGTACCGCGCGGCAACCGCCAGCCGGCGGTCCTTCAGAACCGGCGACGGCAGCAGGCCGCGCTCTAGCCGTGCGTTCTCGGCCGCGTAGAGTTGCGCCTCCCGCAGCTGCCGCTGCGTCTCCTCGGCGCGCTGGCGTTCCACGGCGTATCGCACGACCCGCTGCAGCAGGACGCCGTCAACCTGGCCCTTGACTAGGTAATCCTGCGCGCCGGCAGCGACCGCCTCCTCGCCCATGTGCTCATCAGCGAGTCCGGTCAGCACTACGACAGCCAGATTCGGCCACGTTTCCTGGAGCCACCGGACACCTTGGAGCGCGCGCGAGTCGGGCAGCTCGAGGTCAAGTAGCACGCACCCGGCGCCAGCGGCCACAGGGCGAGCGTCCGCGAGGGAGCGCGCCCTGGTCATCAGGAACGGCTCTCCGGCGTCCAGGAGGAGCTCCTCGACGAGTAGCGCGTCTCCATCATCGTCCTCGATGAGTAGCACGCGCATGCGCTCGGGCGCGACGGGGTCAGGCAGCGCGGCGCTCGCAGGGCCGCCTGAACTGACGCCTTCTGCCACCATCTCGACCTGCTCGTTCTCTTTGGCACTAGGTGCCCCGGTCCTGATCCAAGCGTGAGCCAGCATAAGGCGGACCGAAGCTCGGTTCGTGGCTCAACGTCAAAAGTACTCAGCACGGCCGGCTTGTCCGACCGTATCGTCTCCCCAGGCAAGCCGGCCATACGGCAGAGCCGCCGTGACTGCGCGCAGCCCGTCCATGCGGGCGCCCATCCCAGTCGGTGGTGATGCGCGACAGAGCGGGGATCGCGTTTCGCGCGTTCGTCCGCCAGGGCGCTGGCACAGCGCGGAAATTCCGGGCAGCACTGAAGTGGTCGCCCAAACACCGCCTGCACAGCCATCACCCCTTGGCACCGGCTCCAGGCAGGTTTGCAGAGCCGCTCGCATATCAAACGGTCCGCAGCGGCCATGGCGGTCGGAGCCTGCCCGGTTACTGGCGGACGGCCGCTCGGACCGGTGGCCAGCTACCCAGAGATGTGCAAGGCAAACGATCCGGGGTAGAGCGGGCCGGACAATTGCGAACGTCCGGAAATGAGGCTGACATGGTGACCGTAACGAGGGAGCTTGCCGAGCGGATAGCCGCGCTGGCCGAACTGCTTGCGTCCGACGAAAGCTCAGATGCTGAACTGCGGCAGCTGTCATCGCTCTCCCTCGAGCTAGTACCGGGCAGCGCCGCCGTTGGCGTGGTCGTGGCCGGAGACAACACCTGGTTGTTTTCAGCGTCAGACGCGACGATCGCCGGGCTCCACCGGATGCAGCTCGGCAACGGGAACGGCCCAGTCGCCGAGGCACTCCGGTTCGGCGAGGCACGGCGGATCGACGACGCCAGCACCGAGGACAGATGGCCCGGTATCTGCTCAGCCATGATGACCGAAGGTCTGCTGAGCTGCCTGGTGCTGCCGTTGCGCACGGACCGCGAGCCTGGTGGCGTTCTCGTGCTCTACGGACGGGAACGGGGTTGCTTTGCCGGCACCGGCCATGACCTCGCACTCCTTTTCGCTGCTCAGGGAGGTGTGGCGCTCCGGAACGCGACGATGTACCGCAATTGCCGACGGCTAGTCGACAACCTCCGCATAGCCCTGGAGTCGCGCGCCGTCATCGAGCAAGCCAAGGGAATCCTGGTCGCCGAGTATGGCTACTCGCCTGATGTCGCATTCGAGCGGCTGAGCAGGCTATCGCAGAACACCAACAGGAAGCTGAAGGACATCGCGGCCGACCTGGTAGCAGGGAAGATCAACCGGGGTCAGCTCGGCGAGGATGCCTAAGCCGGACGACTGTCGCGAGGGCGAGCACCGAACCCGCCGTCGCGGCACCCCCGACCACCTCGGGCGGCCCGCGCACCGCGTCCGCGGCCGTGCGGTACACGTGCAGCGCGAGCTGCATGCCGGTGAGCTCAAACGTGCGCAGCACCGGCCTAGCTCGGGCGACGACCCTGATCTCGACACCGTCGCGTAGGGCCCGGCTGGCAGCGGCCAGCAGAGCGCGTACGCCCGCGCAATCGCAAAACGACGTGCGGCTCATGTCAACGATGATGACTGGACACCCGCGGTCCAGGGCTGCGAGCAGGTCGGCGCGCACCTGCTCCGCGTTCGCGATGTCGATCTCGGCAGGCAGCGATATCGCTGTCCATGCTGGGTCGATGGCGACTTGCCGGGCGCTTCCGCCGACGGCGACCTCGCTGCCGACCTCGCCTTCAGCTAGCTCGCGGTCATCCGACACGGCCAGCACCCCCATCCAGAGAAGGACAGTGCCGGGCCGCGCCTTTGACCCGCGGCGGCCACGCCGTCAGGCGTCGTTGGCCGCTGAGTAAGAGGTAGCACTCAGCGGGCTGCGCTCGCAAGCCAAACCGGACTTATCCCTCGGACGTCTGGTTCGTCCGCGTGGTGGCCGCCTGACGCGCCCCGCGCTGATCTGGCCAGCGGGAGGCCATCGCCACTAGGATCAGCCGTGGCATATCACCCTGTGCGCTCCTGGTAGGACGGCATGGCCGAGTCCGCATCCCCGCTCAGCGACTTCCCGGTCCGGGTGGTCGACGGCTTCGCGGTCGTGACGACGCCGGACGAGATTGACGTCGGGAACGCCGCGCGATTCCGCGCAGCTCTGCTGATGGCCGCCGACCACGGGCAGCGCGCCATCATCGTGGACATGACGGGCACTGAGTTCTGCGATTCGACTGGCCTGAATGTGCTTGTCCGCGCGCTGCGACAGACCGATGACGTGGGTGGTGAGCTCCGGCTGGCAGTTGGAGGGACCGCGCTCCAGCGCGTCCTCGCGGTCACTGGCGTGGCGACGATGTTCGGCGTTTACCCCAGCCTGGGCGAGGCGCTGCGAGCAGCCGAGCCGCGCCAGGCGGGCTAGGCACTGAATGCAGCGCAGCCCGCCCGGCGGGCTGGCCGAGGGTCGGCCCGACCGTCACCTTGCCGTTGCTGCCGGTCAGGGCGAGGCCGTCGCGCCTGGAGTCGGGCTGGTGCTTGGTGATGGCGATACGGCCGATGAGGTACCAGGGGATGGGCTGATGGTTGGAGTCGCGCTGGTGCCGGGGGACGTGGCGGACGACGGCGAGGTGGCAGCCGGCGAGGGCCGACGGGTGTGCTGATGCGCAGGCGCATGCTGGTTGCCCTGCGACGTCACGAGACTGGGCGGCTGGACGGGGTGCTTGCTCGGCGTCAGCATCAGGGCCACGGCGGCCACGACGACGGCACCCACCGTGAGGATGCCCCCGGCGGCGGCGCCCCGGACGAACGCACGGCGGTCCGACGTCCGCTTCCACTCCGACGTCCGCCACGCACGCATGTCCGCGGGCAGCGCGGCTCGCTGCGCCGCCCAGCTGTTCACTGGCGCTGCGGCCAGGCCGAGCGTCGGGAAGAGCAGCAGGCCAGCGAGCAGCGGCCCGGCAAGCTCAGTTGCCCTCGACAGCGCGCAGCCGATGCCGATGAAGCCGAGCAGCGCAAGCGCTGACTCCGCCCAGTTCGCCCGAAGCGCCTCCCACCACTTCGCCTTCTCGCTGGTCTTAGGCGTGCGCAGGAATGCCGCCTTGCGCGCGAACAGCGCGACGACGGAGGCGCGGGCCACCACCAGCGAGGTCGACTGCCAGATGAAGAATGCACCAAGCGCGTCACGCCACGAGGCGCCTGTACCGCGACGCAGCAGCGCCACGGCCCGGACGAGGCCGAGCAGCACCAGCACGGGCACGGTGGCAACCAGGAAAGCGGTCAGCTTCCGGAACAGCTCGCCCCCACCAGTGGCCAGGTTCGCGGCGCCGGCCAGCAGGAACACGAGGAATACCAGCCCGAGCAGGTCGCCGTACCACTGCACGGCCCCCGCGAGATACGACCACCGCTGGCCGGTGCTCATCCGGTTCTGCGACGATGCGCGGCCAGGCAGCATCGACCGCCAGTGCATCCGCAGGATCTGGATGCCGCCAAAGCACCACCGGTACCGCTGGCCCTTGAGCGACTCAAAGGTGAGCGGCATGATCCCCTTGCCCCAGGACTCGTCCACGTGCAGGCCAGACCAGCCGGCGCGCAGCAGCCGAAGCGACAGTTCAGCGTCTTCAGTGATGCACCACTCGTCCCAGCCGCCAAGCTGCTCAAGGGCGACGCGGCGGATCAGGCCCATAGTCCCGGCAAAGATCGCGCCGTCGCGCTCATTGCGTGAGGGCTGCGAGACCGCGAAGAAGTACTGGTAGGAGTAGAAGAGGCGGCGGTAGTAGCGCGACCGGGTCCAGCCGCGGTAGTCCTGCGGAGCCTGCGTGAATCCCACCCAGGCATCAGCAAACAGGGGCGCGCACCGGCGCAGGAACCCGGGCTCCAGCTGATAATCAGAGTCGACGACGCCGATGACCTCGGCCCGTGGATCGGTCATCTCCCGCAGCGCGTAGTTGAGTGCGCCCGACTTGTAGCCGGGCCAGTCTTCCAGATGCGCGAACTTCGCGCCGTGCCGTCGGCACCACGCCTCCACGGGCTGCCAGAGCGTCTTGTCGTCGGTGTTGTCGTCGATGACGATGATCTCGTATCGCGGGTAGTCAAGGCGGGCCAGCGACCGGAGCGTGTCCATCACCATGTCGGGCGGCTCATTGTGCGCCGGGACGTGCAGGCTGACGAAGGGCAGCTCGCTGTCGGGGAGGCGGCTCGGGTCCGGCCTGTTCAGCCGCCGGCGCCAGTGCTCCGATCCGAGCGCGTCGCAGATTTCCCACAGGTAGGCGCAGGCGAGGATCGCGGCGAACAACTCGAAGAGCCACAGCAGCAGTCCGCCGGCCGTGCTGGCGACCCCGAGGTGGCTGTCGAACGTCCACTTGAGTACGAACGCCAGGTACACGACGAACAGGAAGATGCTTGACGACCAGCACAGGTGCCCGCGCGCGTTCCACCGCCTGGTCACCGGCAGCCACACCAGGCTGGCGACGACGATCCCGGCGGCTCCGTCGATGGCCAGGTGCTCCGAATCGCCGAAGAGCCGCAGCGCGCCGACTACGGCGAGTCCCAGCACCGCGGTGCCGCCGACGGCGAAGGCAAATCGCCGGATGGCTGGCCAAGTCCCGGACGTGCGAACCCGTCGGCGGGACTGGACAAGCAGCGCGGCCGTTCCGATGGGCGCGGCAACAATCCCAGCAAGTACCAGCGCAGCGAGCACTGAGGACCCTCTCCGTCGTTTCGAAGTCCGTCGTTTCGAAGTCCGTCGTTTCGAGCACGTCGTTTCGAGCGCGTCGTTCTAACGAGTGTCGGTCAGTGAGCCTTGTGGCGGCGCCGGGGAGCGGGGGCTGGACCCGGCGCCAGCTCTGCCTACTGCCCGGTCGGCCCCGTGATATGCACGACTATTTCGGCAGCTAGCCGACAAAGGACCGGTGCTGATCAAGGACCGGTCAGGCCACTCAGACCTCGCGCCAGCGCGCTTCGCAGCACGAGTACACGCCGAACAGCACCAGGCCGACGGCCACGAGGCCGAGCAGCCAGGGCCCGAACGGCGTATGAGCGAGCGCGCGCAAGGCCGAGTCGATGCCCTTGGCCTGCCCTGGCTTCGCCTCTACGGCAGCTACTACCAGGAAGATGCCTACCGTGACGAAGACCGCGCCGCGGGCTACACCGCCAACCTCGCCAAGCCACGTCACGACCTTCCGCGTGGTCGGCGACGCGGAGCCCATGCGCATATCGCGCAGGAACTTGCGACGATAGGCCTGATAGGCAAGGTTCAGGCCAACTCCGACGATGATGACGCCGACGATGGCTACAACCGCCTGGCCGCCCTGGTGCTTCAGCGCGGTAGCCGTCAGGTCCTGCGACTGCTGGTTAGTAGACGACGGCGCGCCAAGCCCGAGTGCGTACTTCAGGACGCTGTACGTCAGCACACCGTAGATGACGGCCTTGATGAGACAGACCACGCGCGTGCTGGTCTTGTGGCCGTCCGTTCCGGCCGCGCCGAACGCAGCCTCGGACAAGCGCCACAGGGTTAGGCCAGCGAACCCGATGACGAGCAGCCACAGCATGAGTTTGCCGAACGGAGTGGCGGCCACCAGCCGGAGTGCGCCACTGCGGTCGGCCTGCTGGTGCGCGTTGCCCAGGGCGATCTGCACCGCGATGATGCCGATGAGTCCGTACATCACGCCGCGGGCGGTCAGACCAGCGCGGGCAAGGCCGGCCATAAACATGCTGTTGGCCGCTCGGCGGCCTGCGTATCGTGCGCCGGCCGATCTTCGGCGGGCTGAGCGGGTGACCATGACTGCCTCCGTGCGGGCCGTTACACAGGCTTGCCCTGTGTGTGGCCGGCACCCCGATCTGCCCTGTAGGTAACGGCACAAACGCGCGGGACTTCGGCGCGCCAGGTCCTCAGCGATCGTCGGCGGCTGTGCCGGCGAACGGCGCCTCGGGCACGGAGGCTACGTTGCCCGGCCGTGTCCTCGCGGCCTTCCTGGCATCGATCCAGGAGTCCACGAGTGCCCACTGGAGCCGCAGCCACTCCCGCCGGCCGTTCTCGGTAGCGGGCAGGCTGCGGGCTGGCTGGAACCACCAGCGGACGATCATCGGGCGGGCACCCACGGGCACCGCTCGCCAGATTTGGCCGGGGCCGACGAGGTCTTCCAGGCCCGTGTGCGCGACCACCGCGACCGTCAGGTCCGGTCGGCCCGACATGCAGGCCAGCATGCCGGTCGGCTGCGGCGGTAGTACGTTGCGGTTCTCGGCCGCGTCCACCGCTGCCTGGCGGCGGCCAGCATGCATTAGCCGGGCAATGGCGCGGCTGTGCCGGCCTGGGGTCCAGTTACCGCCTTCGGGGAACAGCAGGATGGCGTCATCGCTGCGCATCGCCTGGGCCAGTGTGGCAAGCCGCTCGGGTGCCTTGCTCCGTTCGCCACGGCCGATGAAGCACGACGGCAGCCGCCCAAGCAGCACATCCAGGCCTGGATCCCAGCGGAGCGTCTCCTTCAGCACGATGGCCGGCCGGCGCCGGTACCGCGACATCAGAAGCTCCACTAGGGCGAACGAGTCGCCGGGTCCACCGTGCCGGGCAAGCAGCAGCAGCGGCCTGCCGGTGATCAGGTGGCTATCCGGTGGCTCCTGCACTACAACCCGGAAGCCGAGCAGGGGCCTGGCCGCAGTGACTAGCAGTGAGAGCGCCCGGCGCAGCAGTACCTCATGCAGCCGCGACCAGCGAGCCTGGTCGCGGGAGGCAAGAGGGTAGCGCAGCCAGCACCCGGCGCAGCAGAGGACAAGGCTCGCATTCACCGTCAGATACAGCGCGCCGAACAGACACAGCCGCGGCAGCCGTCGTCGCCGGCTCAGCGGCGCAACCAGCGTCGCGATCGCCGCGACCGCACTCAGCAATACTGCGAGGCCAAGCGCCAGCGGGATCCAGATCGGATCGAGCACAGCTCGGCGGATGAACGCGGGCGGGGGCCTCATGCGGTATCTGCCTGGCTCGACAAGTACTCCGTGGCGGCCTCGTAACCGCGCTGCATCCGGGCAGCAGCCGCCTTGGCGTGCCGGTAGCGCATAGACATGAGCGGCATCTTGTCCTCGCCGCTCGGAAGCACATGGACTCGCACGTCGGGCGGCAGGCTGGCCATCTCCTCAACGAACCGGTGCCGACGAGCGACCTCGAAGGAGATCAGGCAGACGTCCCAGAGCGATCGCGGCGCCGTCAGGGGCTGCTCGATCCGACCGACGTGCAAGACATAGATCTCGGTCGCCCCGAGGGCCAGGGCGCGCCCGACAGGGATGGAATGCACGAGCCCGCCGTCGAGGAAATGCTCGCCATCGATCGTCACCGGCGGCAGCAGCCCCGGCACGGCGCACGACGCCATGACCGCGTCGATCAGGCTTCCGGCGCTGAACCAATGTGCAACGGCCCGCTCGATGCTCGCGGCCACGCACTGGAATGGGATGGTCAGCTCCTCGAACGTGGCCGGAAGGTGGCTGGACAGCAGCGCGCGCAACGGCGTCGGCGAGTACAGGTGGGTCCGGTAGCGCGCTAGCGTGCTTGCCCGAGCAAATACGTTCTCGGTGAACATGCCCGTCTCGCCGAGGGAGCTCCACAGGTCGGCCAGGACGTCAACACCGGCTGTCGTGGGGTTCGCCGCGATCGCCGCGCCGTTCAGAGCGCCGACACTTGTACCGATCACCACGTCAGGCTGGAAGCCGGTCTCCAGCAGCGCCCGCAGCATGCCCACTTGCGTGGCGCCGAACACACCGCCGCCGCCCATGACTACGGCCGAGCGTCCGCTAGGCGGCACGGCACTGGCCGGCGCGGCGTCAGCCAGCATGGTCCTCTCCATAGCGGTCCGGGCTTTTAGCTTCCCCGGCGCCGCTAGGTGTAAACCGCGGCGCAGCGGGCAGCTTGTGGCATCTGGGCAGGAAGGTGCGGCTATGGCGACGAAGGCCGGTATCGGTGACTGGTGGGAGCTGGCGGCTTGCCAGACGGCAGATCCCGACTTGTTCTTCCCGGTTGCGGCCGCCGGTGTAGGCCTGATGGACGTCTCGCGTGCCAAGGCCGTCTGCCGGCGCTGCGCAATTCGCCAGCAGTGCCTGGACTACGCGCTCGCTACCGGCCAGCCGCACGGCATCTGGGGCGGCACGACGGAAGATGAGCGGCGTGCCATAGCCGCGCAGAAAAGGCTGGCCCAGCGGGTCAGCTAGCCAGGCTGCTGGATCCGGCCGACCTCCCCCGATTACGTCTTATCCATCCGGAGGAACGTGATCTCCTGAAGCAGGAGCCGTACTGCCGCCGCGGCCGGGATGGCGACTAGGGCGCCGACCAGGCCGAGGAGCGTCGCCCCGATCAATACGGACACCACGGTGACCGCGGCCGGCACCTGCACCGTCCGGCCCATGATTCTCGGCACGAGCAGATAATCCTCGGCGAGGCGGTACGCAACATAGAACGCCAGCGTCAGGCCCGCCACCGGTATCGAGATGGTCAGGGCCACGAGCGTGACAATCGCGCCGCCGATTGTCGATCCGATGACGGGTATCAGATCCAGCAGCGCGACTGTGATTGCGAGCAAGGCCGGGTAGGGGATGCCGAACGAGACCATCCACACGTAGGTGCCGGCGCCGGCGACGACGGACGTCAGGACGTTCCCGAGCAGATAGCCGCCGACCTTGGTGAAGATCTCGTCACCCAGCAAGATGACCCGGGTGCGCCGGGACTGCGGGGCGAGCCGGTACAGGAACCGCTTGATGCGCGGCATGCCCGCGAGGAAGTAAACGGTCAGGACGGCCAGGACGATGGCTGAGGTAGCGGCGCCGAGTACGACCATCCCAGCGCCGAGCACGCCGCCGACAATAGAGCTGCCGCGGTTGTTGATCAGCTGCGTGATCCGCTCCTGGATGTGGTAGTGGAGGTTGAGCCGGCCGAGCTCGGAGTGGGGATTGCGCAGGGCGTGCAGGTACAGCGGCAAGTGCTGGGCGAGGGCTGTCGCCTGGCTGGCGAGCGGCGGGATAGCAGCGACAATGAATCCGGCGAGGACGGCGGCGACGGCGGCGATCACGGTTAGTACCGCGGCCCAGCGCGGCATCCGGCGCCGCGTCAACCACTCAACCGCCGGATCAAGGCCGGCTGCGATAAACAGCGCGAGCCCGATCAGCACGAGTACGGACCGGGCCCTGATGAGGAGCTCGACCAGCCCGTATGTGAGCGCTACGCCGGCCGCCGCGGTCATACCGATGAAGAACGGCGACCGCCGGTCTAGCGGCCTGCCAGGACGGCCTAGCCCGTCGGTCCTCTCGGCAGCGACCAGAGCCTGCATCAGCTTGTCGTCAGCCCGCTTGTCCTCGGCACGCTCCGTCTGGGCTCCGTTGTCGATCGCGGCAGCGCCTGTTGCGGCAACGCCGAGCGCGACGCCACCAGCAGAGGGGTCGGGAGGCAACTGCGGAGGATCTGCCTGTCTGGAGGTCGCCACCGGCCGTAGCTACCGCACCCGGCCCGGTGCAAACGCGGTGCGCTATCGCTCAGGCGCCGTCCCGGCGCGCAAGACAAGCATGGTCAGGTCGTCGTGCAGCACGCTCTCGCTGAAGTCGAGCACGACCTTGCGCATGTCAGACACGATGTCGGCGGCGCGGCGGCCAGCGAGTTGGGCGAGGGAGTCAGTGAGACTGTCTTCGAGGTACGTCGCCTGCGGGCTGCGCGCATCGGCGAGGCCGTCGGTGTAGAAGAAGAGCACGTCTCCCTCGGATAGCTGGAGCTCGATCTTGGCGGGCTCGGGATCGGGGAAGATCCCGAGCGGGAGGCCGCCGCCGGGCACCTGCTCGGTCCGGCCATCTGGCCTAATGATGACCGGCGCGGGGTGACCCGCGTTCGCGAGCACGACGCGCAACGTTCCGTCTCGCCAGCTCAGATGGGCGGCGCTCGCCGTCACGAAGCGCCCCCCGAACTCCTCAGCCAGCATGATCTGGTTGGCGCCGCGCAGCACCTCCGCCGGATCAGCCGTCGAGTGCGCAAGTACCCTGATCGCGTGGCGTGCCGCCGCGGTGGCCGCGGCGGCGTCCTCACCCTTCCCGCAGACGTCACCGATGGCGACGCCCCAGCCGCCCGGAGTGGGGTAGACATCATAGAAATCGCCGCCTACCTCGCGGCCGCGAGTGGGCGCCAGATGCGCCGAGGCCATCTCGACCCCTGGTACCGGCTTCAGGACCGGCGGGAGCAGGCTGGCGCGGAGCGCGTCGGCTGCCTCCGTTCGCTGGCGGAGCGTCCGCCGGGCCGCCACGGCCAGGGCCAGGAGAGCTCCAATCTCCTCGACGAGGCCGGCCTCCGCCATGCTGAACTGGCCGTCGTCAGCCCGCCGGATCAGGGTCAGGACTCCGAACTGGCGCGACTCGTCCGACATCGGGACTGCCAGCACCGAGGCGCCGCCCAGCATCGCCAGCAGCGGCGGTCCATTCGCTGGCCGGCCGAGCGCCATATCGTCGTCGACGTGCGTGCTGAGCAGTGTGTGGCCCGACTCATACACCCGATAAGGCACCGAGCCGGGGCCGGGATCAGCCGATGCAACTGCGTGGGTCAGGCCTGCCGACTCTGGATCATCGGGCCCAGCGACATAGTGCCGACGCAGCTGACCGCGGTGCCGGACATCGACCACAGCCCAAGTGGCCAGCGCGCTTGTCAGCAGCCGGGCTGCCCGCTGGAGCAAGACGGATTCGCTGACCGTGCTGCTCTCCAGCAGCTGCCGGGCGGCCGCAGCCAGCAGGTCGAGCCGGCGCGCCAGGCTTGCGACCGCCGCTGCATCGGCAGCCTCAACAGCGCTGGCAGCCGTGTCTACAGGGGCGTCGGAGGCCGTTGCGGTGTCGGCGTCGGCGGTGTCGGCGATGGCTGAGTCGGCAGGCAGTCCACCGGCCGCCGCACCGGGTGGCAATGTACCGGGTGGCGCGGACCGGACCGACCTGGCCCTGGGTGGCACGGCATTGGGCCGGGCCGGGCCGTTCGCGCTCACGGTTACGAGCAGCCGATCGGCGTCCCCGCGTACCGCCAGCGGACGAATCTCAAGCTCGCACCGGACCAAGCCGGCGTCTGCGAGCACTCCGCAGCGCAGTCGGGTGGCGGCGCCAGTGCGGGCCGCGGCAGCGAGCTGCGACCGCAAGGCTGCACGAACGGCTGGCTCGATCAACGCGCCCAGCGACTTGCCCGTTGCGTAGCCGGGTCCGACGCCGAGTAGCTCGCTCGCGGCGGCGTTGGCCCGCAGCACGGTGCCCTCATGATCGACTACGAAGAGCGGCGCCGGTGTCCAGGTGAAGACCGCGTGCAGGAGCCGGCGCTCTGAATGCAGCCCGCTCAGCGCCCGGCCGTCGCTGCCTGTCGCCGTATCGCCATTAGCTTCGTCGAGGGAAGCGATCGCGCCGTCCAGCTCGACGAGCGCCGCTTCAAGCAGCGCTTGTGGCTCGGGCTGCGGCAGCGCGGCTGCCTGCCGCAGTGCTGCCGCCCTCGACCTGAGCCCGTCGAGCTCGCCGCGCGGCCCTGCTGGGCCGGACGTGTGCTGCGGCACCGGGCGGTTCCTTGCCATCGTATTGACAGCCTAATGGGCTGCTGTTAGATCGTTTGCTGATCCTCATCGAGGCAGGCGCCGTGCCAGGCCAGGCGTGCTCGTGACCAGCCAGCACGAGGGGGATCTGCCGCCTGCCGCCAGTAGTTCACTCAGGCTTTCGCCGGGCGCGGCCAGCGAGGTCGGCGAGCTGGCTAACGCTGTCGCGGCCGGCCCGACCAGACCGGCCGCTGTGGGCGTCGATGACCCGCTGGGCGACCTCGGTGGCCCGCAGGTTGCTGCGCTGCGACACCTCGCGCATCCGCTCGAGCGCCTCGTCGGCGCTGCAGCCGAGCGCGTGCATCAAGATGCCCTTGGCCTGGTCGACGACCGCGCGCGAGCTCGCCGCGTCGCGCAACTGGTCAGCGACCCGTCGAGTGTCGCCGTAGTCTGCGACAGCACCGACGAGCGCGCCCCCGTAGGCGACAAGTAGCTCGGCAAGCTGAAGCCCATCCGGATCCAGGGCGCGCGGCCGCAAGCCAAGAAGTGTAAGCGCGACTACTACTTGCCCGCGGTAACTCAGCGAGGCGCTGCTACGGACGCCCATCCGAAGCGCGGCCGACGTGAACTCGGGCCAGCGCGTCTCGGTGAGGGTATCGGTGCAGATCACGGTCTCGCCGCCCGCGACGGTGTCGATCAGCGGTCCGCGTCCGGCAGCGACTTGTACTGCAACGAGCCGGGACGGCTCGGGGTGACTTGCGGCCTGGCTCGTCAGCTCGCCGTCGCGCCAGATGGTCACGTTGGCGGCGGCGCAGCCCGAGACCTGGCTAGCGGCCAGCGAAGTGAGCTGGCTCAGCGACCTCTCTTCGGTCGCTGCGGCGAGGCTCAGCAAGGAGGCCGTACGATCGGCGAGATCGGAACTCGGCACCTGCTACCTTCCGTTATGTGGCAGTCGGACCGGCTGACTCGGCCTGGGCGTCGAGTGCTTCAGCTACGGTCTCGTACAGCGTCAGCTTGTCCGCCAGGCCTGTGATCCACAGTGTCTTGGTATACCGGTACCTGGCACCGGCGAGTGCGAGCATTCCGCCAGCCGCCTCAAGCTTCTTCCAGTGGCCGACGATGACAGCGAGTCCGCTTGTATCCAGGAAGTCAACGTCAGCGAGATCCAATATCACCCGCTGGTGGGTGCTCTGGGCGCGCGTCAGGCAGTCATCAAGCCGGGGACTGGTGATGATGTCGAGATCGCCGTGGACCGTGATGACCATGCTGTCACCACGGCTCTCGGCGGAGAGCCCGGCTTCTTCCACGCCCACCCCCCGGACGGTGACCAGTACATTGACCCTATTCCGGCCCATAATAGAAGCACACGCACACCTGGCCGGCTGCATATACCGTAATGCGACGGGAAGGTACCGGGCCGGCGGGCACGGAACAATGCGTCGGCGCGCCGCGAAGCTGGCAGTGGCATGCAGCAGCCTCGGCGGTCCCGGCGAACGACCCGCCCACGTTACCTGCGGTGGCAGGTGGCGGGCGACGCGTGGGGGTTGGCTGTGAATGACCGGGCGGCGGATGGCGGATTCTGCCACTCTGCCTGGCTCTATCGCGCTCCCGACGAGTATCTCGGCGGCATCAGGGAGTTCATCCGGGCCGGGATCGCCGACAGCGAGCCAGTGTTCGTCGTGGTCCCGAGCTCGCAGGTTCCCGATGGCTGGCTGCCCAGCCTTCCGGGCGTGACAGTTGCCGATATGAGGGAACTGGGTGGCAATCCGGCGCGGCTCATTCCGGCACTCCGCGCTTTCGCCGACCGTTACCCAGGTCAGCGAGTGCGGTACCTGGGCGAGCCCGCCTGGGTCAGCCGTTCGGGCGCCGAACTGCGCGAGACCGCCCGCTACGAGGGCCTGCTGAATCATGCATTTGCCGAAGCGCAGATTAGCGCCGTGTGCCCTTACAACGCCGCAGAACTCTCCGCCGCGGTCATCGCCGACGCCTGCGGGGCGCATCCGATGCTGCGCGGCGAAGGGAGCGAGCGGGCCAACGCGGACTACCGCGGGCCGGCCGTATGGCCAGACAGCTTGACCAAGCCGCTGCTGGCGCCGGCCACCGCGCAGGTGCTGTCCTACGACGGTGACCTGCGGCCAGTACGGGCGCTCGTCGCTGCTGTCGCCGGCCAGGCAGGGTTGTCGCCAAGCCGGAGCACCGACCTGGTGATAGCAGCTAGCGAGGTCGCCGCGAACACGCTCCGGCACACCAACGGCGGCGGCGTCGTCCGGCTCTGGGAGACCGATGCCGAGCTGCTCTGCCAGGTCGAGGACACCGGCCACATCACCGATCCGCTGGCCGGGCACTGGCGCCCCGCCGGCGACTTGGCCGGCGGCCAGGGCCTTTGGCTGGTTAACCAGGTGTGCGACCTCGCGGAGATCCGTTCCAGCGAACTCGGCACGACCATCCGCCTGCACATGTACCGGCGCTAACGCGCCGGATTTGTTGCTCGCACGGCGTTTGCACGACGCGGCCCGGGTAGCTGTCGACTGCAGACACAAGTGCTTGGAGTACACATGAGCTTGCCCGCAGCGCAGCAGCGCATCCTCGACGGAATAGCTGACGGGCTGCGGCGCAGCGAGCCAAGGCTCGCCGCCATGTACGCCACGTTCACCCGCATGTGCGGGAGCGAGGGACCGCCGAGCCGGGAGCGGCTGGCCCGCGGCCCCGCCTGGCGCAGTGCTGCCGCGGTCGTCACGTGGCTGCGAGGAAAGCTCACGGACCAGGGCCGCCGCACGCGCCGTCGGATGCTGATCGCAAGCCAGGTAGCTGTCGCGCTCGTGCTCGTGGCTGTGCTCGCCGGCCTGAGCTCGCGGTCGTCGGCCACCTGTGGTCAGGCGGGACGACAGGGGTCGGCCGCGCAGACGCGGCTATGGTGCCCGACAGCCGCGAACGGGATGATCGGCAAGTAGGCCACCGCCCAACGAGGTAGGCCGCCGCACGCTCGCTGCGCGGAGCAAGCATGGCCGCCGCCGCCGATTAGTCTGCTGGCTGCTGAACCGCGATCTGGCTAGCGGTGCGGGAGGCCAGGTGGCGCAACCGCGCCGCTGAGTGGGCTGCGGACGCTAACAGCTGGCTGACGAGAGGGCCAGTCGCGCCGATGCGCGACTGGCCCTCTCGGGCTATGCCGTAACGGTTAGAGCGCCATCGCCTCGCTACGCGGTAGCTGCTCCTCGAGGCCGACCAGGCGCTCGCAAAACAGCCGGTACCCGCGCAGCGCCGTACGCAACTGCTCGGTGTCGCTTGGCGCAGTCGAAGTGCCGGACGGGACGAGGGCTGCCTGCCGCTGCCGGAGTGCTTCGACCAGCGCGCTGACGGCCGCTTCGGCCTCCTGCGCCGCGCGCTTCACCGAGCCCTGCGGATCATCGACGAACATGGCCTGAATATCGTGCCACTGCTCGCTCAGGCCGCTGCTGGCCGCAAGCCCTGGAGCGACAGTGCCGCCGCTGGCGTCGGTGCCGCTGGCGTCGGTGCCGCTGGCGTCGGTGCCGTTGTCTGCTGTGCCGTCGCTGGGGTCGGCACCGTTGCTGAAGTCCGTCCCCGAGTCCACGATGATGAGGTCGGGATCATCCGGCTCCATTGCCGTGGCGCCCGTCATGGGCTCATCCGTCATGACCTCAGCCGGCAGAGGCTCCGGTGGCAGGGGCTCACCCGGCAGAGGCTCCGCTGACAGGCGCTCACCTTGCATGGGCTCTGCTGGCATGGGCTCATCCGGGAGCGTCTCGGCAATCATGGAATCGTCGGCCATGCGGTGATCAGACTGCCACGTCACCTGGTTACCTCCGTTGCAGAGTTGCTGGCGCTGTGCCGCTCGGCCCCCGTGGTATCGGCCCCCGTGGTATCGGCCCCCGCGGTATCGTCCGCTGGCCTATCGGCCGGCTCGCCGAGGAGATCGGAGAACAGCGCCCGGTAGTGAATCAGGGCCTGGCGCAGATCTTCAGTCGCCGCCTCACCACTCGCCGCGGCGTCACTGATTTGCTGCGCCGCCCGGAAGTGACCGACCGTACCTCCGTGCTCGACCGACAAGTCCGACATGACTTGCTCGGTGTCGTCGGTCGGGTAGCCGCGCTCTGTCATAACCATCACGACCAGGTTGTAGGCCCGCGCAACAGCGGTCTGCGGGGAGTCGACGAACTGCTCCTGGATGGCCACCCAGTCGGCGGAGTACTGACGTCTTGCGTGCTCGTTGAGCGGCCGGATGTCGAGCTTGCGCACCCGGCGCTGGCGGTCGGTCAGCTCCGCCTCGGCGCGCAGCCTGCTGCTCTGCTCGGTGAGGACACGGTCATATTCGGGGCCAAACTGCTGCTGGAGCCTGCGGCGCCTGGCAGTCATGGCGGCGGCAGCGATCGCGGCCGCTATGAGGATCACCACCAGGATCACGACTGCGATAATTCCGCTGGACATGGGACCTCCTGAATTCGAGTTCCCTCCCGCTCCCCTTATCTCGCTGTTTCAAACAAAGGCTGCGGTGCTCCCGAGGGCGGTGGCACTGAAACAGTGGCGCGCTGAAACAGTGGCGCTGAGACAGTGGCACTGAAACAGTGGCGCTGAAACACAGCAGCCTCCCGTCAGACGCGGACCACGGCAAAGGACGCTGGCGGCATGCTCACGATGTCACCGGCCACCGCGACGCCGGCCGCCGAGCTCACGAGCACTCGCGCGCCGGTCGCGCCGACCGGCAGTTGCTGCGTCTCCGGTCCGATGTTGGCGCCGATCCGCAGCCGGCCGCGGCGGATTAGCAGCCACCGAGCCCTCTCGTCCCAGCTGGCCTCGACCCGGCTCAGGTCCGGATCGGTCAGCTCCGGCTGCTCCCGGCGCAGCGCGATGAGCGCCCGGTACCAGGCGAACACGTCGAGGTGGCGTTGCTGCTCCAGCTCCGCCCAGTTCAGCCGCGAGCGCTCGAAGGTGGCCTCGTCTTGCGGATCAGGGACCTTGCCGACCCAACCGTGCCGGGCGAACTCGGCTCGCCGTCCGGCAGACACCGCGGAGCCAAGCTCCGAGTCCTGATGATCAGTGAAGTACTGCCATGGGGTCAGTGCGCCCCACTCCTCGCCCATGAAGAGCATCGGCGTAAACGGCGCGGTCAGCACCAGACCGGCGCCGACCTTCAGCATGTCCGGCGAGAGGCTCGCCGTGATCCGGTCGCCAGCGGCGCGATTGCCAACCTGGTCGTGATCCTGAAGGTAGCCGATGAACCGGTAGGAGGGCACATCAAGACGTCCACCGGGCGGCCGTGCGACCGGCCCCGGAATGACGACCAGGTCCCGTCGTGATAGAAGGCCCGCGTCATCGTTTTGGCGAGCCCGGCCATTGAGCCGAAGTCACTGTAATAACCCTGTCGCTCTGCCGTGATGGCGGCGTGCACGGCATGGTGGAAATCGTCGTTCCACAGCGCATCCAGGCCGTAGCCGCCAGCCTCAGGCGCGGCAACGAGGCGGGGATCGTTCGTGTCGGACTCGGCGATCAGCACCAGTTCGCGGTTCAGGCGCGCGGCTAGCGCCCGCACGTCGGCGGTCAGCTGCTCCAGCAGGTGTACGGACCCGCTGTCCTCGAGCGCGTGCACTGCATCCAGACGCAGGCCGTCTACGTGATAGTCACGCAGCCACATCATTGCGTTCGATGTGATGAACGCCCGGACCTCGTCCGCACCTGGCTGGTCGAGGTTGATCGCCGGGCCCCAGGGCGTGACGTGCGCGTCGGTGAAATACGGCCCGAAATCGGCGAGCCGATTCCCTGCCCCGACATGGTTGTAGACGACGTCGAGCACCACGGCGAGGCCGCGGGCGTGGCACGCGTCCACGAATCGCTTCAGTCCGTCGGGGCCGCCGTAGGGCTCATGCACGGCCCACAGCGCGACGCCGTCGTAGCCCCACCCTCGCTGACCGGGGAACGAGGCCACCGGCATCAGCTCCACTGCGTTGACGCCGAGATCCACAAGATGGTCGAGCTGCTTGATCGCGGCGTCGAAGGTGCCGTCCGCCGTGAACGTGCCGACGTGCAGTTCGTAGATGACCGAGCCAGGACGTGGATTGCCGCGCCAGCCTGCATCGGTCCACTGGAACGCGGCGTGGTCATAGCGCTGGCTCGCGCGCAGTGGACCATCGGGTTGCCGCGGCGACCGCGGATCGGGCAGCGGGTCGCCGCGGTCCAGGCGGAACGCGTACCGCGCATTTGGGTCTGTGCCCGGCACTCTGACCGCCCACCAGCCGGCTGACGCCGCCGCCATGTCGTGCAGCCGGCCGTCGACGTAGGCCTGCACCCGGCTCGCGTTAGGAGCCCACACTTCAAAATCCGTCATACAGCAGTTACCCCTCCTGGCTCAGCTTCGTCAGCCCGGACCAGGAGCGCTACTGGCAGTCGTGCCAGCACGTCGGCCAGCAGCAGCGTGCCGCCGCTTGGCCGCGACAGTTCGCTCGGGGCGACGTTGTACACGCCGCCCGTGAGCACGTCGCGCCAGTGGCCCGACGACAGTGGCAGCGCGGTGTCCCGCCAGCCGCCAGCGCGGCGCAGACCGCCGGGCAGCCTAGTAGCGACGATGATCGCCTGGCCCGCCCGGCAGAAGGCAAGCACGTGCGCGGCGGCGACGCCGCCGCCTGGCACCGGCCGGTAGTCACCGGCGAACCAGTCCGGATGCTCACGGCGGAGCCGCAAGGCACGGGAAGTCACGAGCAGCTTGGCGGCGTCCAGACGGGTTACAGAGTCTGCGCCCGCTTCTGCGGCGGTCGCATCGAATGCTACGGCCGTCAGCGGTCCATAATCGCGGTCCACAGCCGCGAGCATCAGTTGCCGCCGCGCGAAGTCCACCGGCCCGCGGTTATCCGGATCGACCAGCGCCAGCCCGGACAGCTCGCAGCCCTGGTAGACGTCAGGCACGCCGGGCATCGTCAGCTGGACGAGCTTGGCGCTGAGCGCGTTCACGTATGCGTCCGCGCCAATTGAGCCAACGAACTTGGCAATACGGTCGGAGAGCTCAGCGTCTGTCAGTGCTAGTTCGGCGAAGCCGATGGCCGCTGCCTCGTAGCGCGAGTCCGGCTCGATCCAGGAGGTGGTTAGCTTGGCTTCGCGCATCGCCTTGCACAGGTAACCGCTCAGCCTCTCGGCATCGATTGGCCAGGCGCCAACCAGCGTCTGCCACATCAGGTATTCGGTCGGCGGGTCCGGCGGCGCAGCTGCGCTCGTCGCGTCCCTGGTCGCCGTGCCTGGCGTGCCCGCGCCTGGTGCGCCCGTGCTTGGTACGCCTGTGCTTAGTGCTACAGCGCGATCGTGCCAGGCCGCCACTTCGCGTCCGAACTCTGCCGGGACTTCCGCGAGTGCCGCGATCCGTGCCCGCACGTCCTCCTGGCGCTTGGTGTCGTGCGTGGACAGCGCGGTCATCGTGGCGGGCGTCGTCTCGCTGAGCCGCTGGGCAAATGCGTGGAACTGATCAGCGGTGGCCGTCGGCCGATCGGGATCAGAGCCGACCTCATTGGCCGAAACGAGCCGGGTCCATCGGTAGGCGGCTGTGTCCTCAACGCCTTTAGCCTGGATTGCTGCGCACGTCTGCTGGAACCTGACGATCAGCTCGTCCCGGACCGCGCGCCGGCTTGCGACGACGCCCCGGCCGAGTAGCAGCGCCGCGACTGTGTCGGCGGCCGGATGCAGGCGCCTGGGCAGGCGACGCCGTGCCGCCGCAGTGGCCGTTGCGATCTCCGCGGCGCTATGCCCTGGCGGAGGCTCGCCGGGAACGACGTAGGTCCGGTAGACACCGAACGCGCTGAGCAGCTCGATGAGGATCAAACGCAGGTCGTCGGCCGGCAGAACGCTCACCCCCGGCTCGTCGAGCCGTCCGAGCAGCCGGGCGAGCCGGGCAACCTCCGCCGCCAGGTCCTGGCCGGCGATCTGGCGCTTAGCCGCGGATGCCGCCGTCGCAAAATCAGCCGCGTCACCCGTGAACTCGATGTACTGCCTGCCGAGCCGCTCGACGCCGGCCGGATCGGTGAGGACCGCACCGACTGCGGCGAGTGCGTCGTACCCCGTCGTGCCCGCACACCGCCAGTCGGACGGAAGTTCCTCGCGGGCGGCGAGGATCTTTTCCGCGACGGTCCAGCGGCCGCCGGTCGCGGTCGCGAGCTGGCGCAGATAACCCCTGGGGTCGGCGAGCCCGTCCGGGTGGTCGATGCGCAGGCCGTCGATCAGTCCCTCGGCCACTAGCCCGAGCAGGAGGCCATGAGTGGCAGCGAACACATCCGGTTCCTCGACCCTGATGGCGATCAGCGAGCTGATGTCGAAGAACCGGCGCCAGTTGAGCTCGGCCGCGGCGGTCAGCCAGCAAGCTAGCTCGTAGTGCTGCGCAGCCAGCAGGTCGGGCAGCGGCAGCTGCTCGGTCCCGAGGCGCAGCGGCAGGACGTGTCCCTGATAGCGCAGCACTGGCGCGTCATCATGACCCAGCACTCCCGCGGCTCCCGGTAGCTCCGCAAGGCGGGTTACCTGAATGTCGTCGAGGGCGGATGGCAGCGTGCTGGCCAGGATCGGCAGCAGCATCCGCCCGCCGAGCGTGGTCCAGTCGATGTCGAACCAGTGGGCGTGCGGCGACTGCTGGCCGCGGGCCAGCACCGACCACAGCTCGCGGTTGAGGTACTCAGGTGCCGGGATGCCCATGTGATTGGGCACGAGGTCCACGACCAGGCCGATGCCGTGCCGTGCCAGTCGTCCGGCCAGGTAGCGGAACCCATCCTCGCCGCCAAGCTCGGCCGAGATGCGCGAGTGATCCACCACGTCGTAGCCGTGCTGCGAGCCCGGCGCCGCCTGGAGTATCGGCGACAAGTACGCGTGCGTGATTCCGAGGGTGGCGAGGTACCCGGATAGGTCAGCCGCATCGGCGAAGCCGAATTCCGGGTGCAGCTGGAGCCGGTACGTCGAGGTCGGCACCGTATTGCCTTGCCCGGTCTTGTTAGCCGCGGTCGAGTTAGCCGCAGGCGAATCCTGCCCGGCCACATCAGACACGACGCAGCAACCGCAGCGACAGGCTAGCCAGCGTCAGCCTGTCACCGGGCTTGATGACTGCCGCACCGCCAGGTGGCGGCTGTGGGTCGGCGGTGTCGATTTCGCTCAGCCATTGCTCCCCGAACTCGGCAGCCGGGACGGTGAAGTCGACGCCGTGCTCGGCCGCGTTGAACATCAGCAGGAACGATTCGTCGGTAATCCGCTGGCCACGCGGGTCGGGTTCGGCGATCGCGTCGCCGTTGAGGAAGACAGTGAGGGACTTGGCAAAGCCGGCGGCCCAGTCATCGTCGGTCATCTCGTCCGCGGCCGGAGTGAGCCAGCGGATGTCGCTGAGATGATCGGGCCGACCGCGGCCGGCTTCGCCGGTGAAGAACCGCCGCCGCCGGAACACGGGGTGCTCCGCACGGAGCCGGATCAGGGTGCGAACAAAGGAGTCGAGTGACGGCCCCGTTCCCAGCTTTTCGGAAGTTATAGAAGCTGTATCGGTCGCCACGCTCGGCTCGGCCGGCCAGTGCACCCAGGACAACTCGTTGTCCTGGCAGTAGGCGTTATTGTTACCGTCCTGGGTGCGGCCGAGTTCGTCGCCGCCCAGCAGCATCGGCACGCCTTGCGACAGCAGCAGCGTCGCCAGGAAGTTGCGCTGCTGCCGGGCGCGCAACGCCAGGACGGCCGGAGCATCAGTCGGTCCCTCGGCGCCGCAGTTCCAGGACCGGTTGTCGTCGCTGCCGTCGGTGTTGCCCTCGCCGTTGGCCTCGTTGTGCTTGTGGTTGTAGCTCACCAGGTCGGCCAGCGTGAAGCCGTCGTGGCACGTTACGAAGTTGACCGACGCGATCGGGTGCCGGTTGTCACTGTCGTACAGGTCCGCTGAGCCCATCAGGCGGGAGGCGAACTCCGGCAGCGAGGCCGGGTCGCCGCGCCAGAAATCGCGAATTGCGTCCCTGTACTTGCCGTTCCACTCGGTCCACAGCGGCGGGAAGTTGCCTACCTGGTAACCGCCGTCACCGACATCCCAGGGCTCGGCGATGAGCTTGGCTTGCGATACCACCGGATCCTGCTGGACCAGGTCGAAGAACGCCGATAGCCGGTCCACCTCATGGAACTGGCGGGCAAGCGCGGAGGCGAGGTCAAAGCGGAACCCGTCGACGTGCATTTCCAGCACCCAGTAGCGCAGCGAGTCCATGATCAGCTGTAGCACGTGCGGGCTGCTCATCAGCAGGCTGTTGCCAGTGCCCGTGGTGTCGAAGTAGTGGCTGCGGTCTGGGCGCTCAGTCAGCCGGTAGTAATGAGCGTTGTCGATGCCGCGGAATGACAGCGTCGGACCGAGGTGGTTGCCCTCGGCGGTGTGGTTGTAGACGACATCGAGGATTACTTCCAGGCCAGCGTTGTGCAGCGCCCGCACCATCGACTTGAACTCGGGTACCTGCTCGCCTAGCTGGCCGGCCGACGAGTAGGCGTTATGCGGCGCAAAGAACCCGACGGTGTTGTAGCCCCAGTAGTTGGACAGGCCGCGTTCGGCGAGGAAGCCGTCGCTTACGAACTGATGCACCGGCATGAGCTCGACCGCGGTGACACCGAGGTCCAGGAGGTGCTCGATGACGGCCGGGTGCGCTAGGCCCGCGTAGGTACCTCGCTGCTCAGCCGGTACCGCCGGGTGCAGCTTCGTAAGACCGCGAACGTGCGTCTCGTAGATCACGCTCTGGTGGTACGGAGTCCGCGGCTGGCGGTCGTTACCCCAGTCGAAGTAGGGGTTCGCCACGACGCAGCGCGGCATAGACGAGGCCGAGTCGCTGTCATCAGCCTCGTCTTCCTGGCCGAAGCGGTAGCCGAACACCGGCTGACCCCACCGGACTTCGCCTTCGATCGCCTTCGCGTAGGGGTCGAGCAGGAGCTTGGCCGGATTGCAGCGCTGCCCCGCAGCCGGGTCGTAGTCTCCGTGCACGCGGAATCCGTAGCGCTGGCCGGGGCCTACCCCGCGCAGATAGCCGTGCCAGATGTATCCGTCGACTTCGGTCAGGGTGACCCGTTCCTCGGTGCCTGACCCTGCGGGCCCGGCGGCGTCGAAGAGGCACAGCTCGACCCGGTTGGCGGCCTCAGAGTAGAGGGCGAAGTTCGTGCCTACGCCGTCGTAGGTGGCGCCGAGCGGGTAGCTGACTCCTGGCCACGCTTTCCTCGGGCACGCCTTCTCTGGGCACGCTGGCTCCGGGCACGCTGGCTCTGGGCACGCTGGCTCTGGGCATGCTTTCGGGCCGGTCATGAGCTCCTCATCTGGTCAATTATCAGTGTCTAATCTCAGCCGGTGGCGCGACGTCCTGCGGCCGCTGGGGCGTCGATTCCGGCGCTTGGGTGCCGGGCGGCCGGTCGTTGAAGGTGACTTCGATGTCCTGCTCTGCACGCCGCTGGTTCTGTAGCGACTGCAGGGCCATGCTCGCGCGGTCGGCCTCGGTCAGCGGCGGCTGCACCAGGGCCCGCGGCCAGAGGCGCCTGGCCAGCACCACGTTCAGCTCGGCGGCGTAGACGGTGCCCTCGACGGAGAGGTAAATCCAGGCCACCAGGCCAAGCACCGTGGCGAAGATTCCGTAGACCGAGGCGCTGCCGAGGGCGTGGTGGACCAGGTAGGCACCGAGCGCCTGGAGGACTGTCCAGAAGATCCCGCCGGCGATAACGCCGGGCGCCAGCTGCCGCGAGCGCACGCCCTTGGGCGTCAGGACCCTGAAAGAAAGGAAGTACAACCCGATGTTGGCGAGCGCGGCCAGCAGCTGACAGAGCATCCGGAACCCCAGCGCGTGATGGCCATAAGTGACAAGACCGGCCAGAAGCGTGCTGATGATCAGGCCGAGCGCAAGGACGCTGAGGAACACCACGCTGCGGCCGAGGCGCGGTCCGTAACCGGGCCGGGCCGGGCCGGGCAAGTTCCACACCTGCTCCATGGCAAAAAGTCCTGCTTGCGCCAGCCTTGTCACGCCCCAGAGCAGCAGCAGCAGGCCGACGATCAGGCCAGCCGTAGTCGAGCGCCTGAGCGCATGCACATTCCTGGCGAGCTGATTGCCGATCAGCGGGAACTGCCTGGTCGCGGCCCCGATCACCGCATGCCGCAGGGACGGGTCGCTAGCTGCGATGTTGACCAGCACAGTCACGAGGATTAGAAGCAAGGGGAAGACGGACACGAACGCCGCATACGCAAGATTCGAGACAAGGACGCCGCCGTTGTCGTCGGTGTATTTCTTGATCACGGCAACCGGGAACGCGGTGACCAGATGCCGCTGCTGAGCTGCATCGACGCGGCGCACCGCCCTCTCGACAGGGTTCACGACACCTCCGCCATCGGATCCGCCCCTGAGGTGCCAGCCTCGCACCTGGCCGCTGCGGGTCTGCATCTTCCCGGCCGCGCTGATAGCAAACGAGCGGTTCGCCACAGTTGACCGCCTGCCGCGATCACTGATGTTTGCCGCGATCACGGCCAGATCGAGCGCCCAGCCCAGGATGACCGAGCTGGCTATGGCTCCCGACCGCGTACGACGGGCTTCCCGTCTGGCGAAACGGACTTGCCGTCTCGCACCACGGGCTTGCCGTTCGACAGCGGCGTCCCGTTGACGAGTGGCGATCGAGTGGCCCTGATCTCCTCAGAGGCCTGCTCATGCCCGGCAGCAGCCAGGCCGGGCGCGCGGCGCCTCAACGGGTGACTCTGCAGGTGGATGGGCAGGTGAATCGGCGGGTGGTGACTCGGGTGCTGGAGTCGCTCGAGGGCCACGTGCGGCAGCTCGCGCAGGCGCAGGTCACGAAAGACGGGGGCCCTGGCCACGAGGATGACGCCGCCAACCATGGCCGCGATCGCCGCAGCCTGCAGCGCGAGCAGCAAGGGGGATACGTGCACCACATCGCCGAAGACGACCACGCCGAGTACGATCCCGGCCGCGGGCTCGGCGGCTGTCACGGCCGGGAGTGAAGCGTGCAGGGGCGCCGCGTTGAAGGCGTTCTGCATCAGCCACAGCCCGACCAGGCTCGTGGCCAGCGTGGCATAGCCAGGCCAGGTCGCCAGCAGATGGACCGGGTGGTGGCCGTCCAGGATCTCGACGCTCGAACGGGTCAGGGCGTCGGCGATGCCGAAGACTAGGCCGCTCGCCGTACCGGTCAGGGCGGCACGGGTGATGCCGGATCGGCGGCGGCCCACGGAGACAAGGACAGCGGCGATGAGCGCTATGAGCCCGGCCGCCGGCCAGTGCGAGACCGACCCGAAAGACTCGCTAGCCGATACCACCGACCTGGTCGCAGATAGCGCGGCCACGCCCGCGCACAACAGGACCGCGCCGACGATCTCGGTCCGGCGCAGCGCCTGGCCGCTCAGCGGTACGGCCAAGACGAGCGCGAAGATCAGGCTGGTGGTGAGCAGGGGCTCAGTGATGGACAGGGTCAGGTGCCCGAGCGTCCAGGCACCGAGCAGGTCACCAGCGACCACGGCAGCGATGCCGCCCAGCCACCGACGATTACGAACAAGTTTGGCGATCAGCCCAAGGCGGAGGAACTCGACAGCCTGGACCTGCTCAGCGGCGTGCTGCTGAAGCACGAACCCGAACCCGCTGAGCATGGCCGCGACAACGGTCGCGGCGACGTAGATCGAGCTCATGGCCCGGGCTCGATGGTCGCGTAGGTCACAAGGGCGTCACCGGCTATACAGTACGTGCCGCCAGCCGCTGTCACGGCAACCGCATGCGATTTGCAGCCGGGGCTGAACAGGTAATGAGGCAACGAACGGTTGGCCGGCGGCGTGCCCGCGTCCTAGCAGCTGCTCGCCGTATCCGCATCATCTTGTATCCCCGCCCGATCGTCGCGATTACCCTGCACGCCGCTGCCCGGATCGGCACAGCGCAAACGTGAGAGCGCAAACGTGAGAGCGCAAACGCAAAACAGCAAACGTGAGGGAACGGGGTAGCCTCCAGCTCAGCGGTATCCAGGCCGCGGTATAGCCTGAAGATCTGGATGACAATGCCCACGAAAGCGCCATAGATCCTGGCAAAGGGCCCTAACGGACCTCATGCAGTACCGAGAGCCATCATCGCCACACGCGATGACCGGGGCATCGCCGCAGCGTGATTTGGTTTGCAGCCCTGGGCTCAGGTAACGGGACTCATCATGACGCGCGATCGCGCCTACTTCATCCTGATGGGCGGATGCATAACGGCCGTCGTTCTCGCCTGGACCGTTGTCCGGCTCTTCTCTGTGACAGCAGCGGTCGTCATCTCCGTGGCTGTGGGGCTCATCCCGCCCATCGCCGCGATTGTCGCCAATGCTGGTGACGAAGGCTCACGGCGGAGGTAACGGCGGATCGGAGGGAGCGGGCACTCGCCCGGTCGAGCACCCGCTCCCGGCTTGCTTGGGCTCAGGCAGCACCAGCGGATGCCTGCCGTTGGCCCCGCCTGCGCCGGGCGAGCACGAGGACGACCAAGACCACGGCCGCGGTAGCGATCCGTGCCGGGCGTCCGGTCAGCTGCTGCCGATGCTGTACTGCCTGCCGCTTCACCTGGAGTGCCCGGGTCTTGACTTGGTCGGCCCCGGTTCGCGCCCGGTCCGTTAGCTTGCCGGCCGCGGCCTGGGCACGCGCCTTCGGATCAGCCTTCGCGGTCAGTTGGCCCACCGTCTCGCGCAACTGAGCCGTGGTCTCCTGGATGCCCCGCGCTATCGCTTGCTCTGGCGTTACGTTGCCTGGCGTCGTGTTGTCTGTTGTCGTCTTCTGGGTCGGCATGGCTGTGCCCTTTCGCTTATAGGAGGCCAGGACGGTGGCGAGGCCGGCAATGGCGGCGTCACACCCGAAGCGCGCCCGCTACCCATGACGGGCTGCGTTAACCACCGCGCCTGGCCAGCGTGGCACTAGCCTCGGGCTTTCGCATGGAATAAGCGGCGGCTATCCATATAAATGAAAAAGTGCCTTTGACCTGGGAGGATAGGGGTCCCATCCGGTTCGAGTCGAAGGCACTTTTCAGGTGAAGAATAGCGCACGCGCCGACGGCATCGTGGTGTCGGCGGACGGCCGGGGCCTGGTCTCGCAGGCCGGGACCGTCTTGCTGTGGGAGACGGTGCGGATGACCGGCCTGGCCCGCGGCTCACGGAAGGCCAGACCGGAGCAACCCACCGGGCGCGACGAGGTGTCCAGCATCACGAACGGCAGCGTGTCCGCAAGCGCATCGAGTGGATGCACGTGCATCATCCAAGAGCTCGTGAGCCGACCTCGGCGATGGCTGTCAATGAATCCGGCTTGGGCTCATCTGCCGATGGCGAGGGCGAGGAGGGTATTGACCGCAGTCTCGAACGGACGGGTACTCCGTTGTACCTGGGAGAGCAGAAGCCCTCCCTCGAGCGTGGCGAGCAGAGTAATGGCGAGGTCGTCCGGGTCGATACCGGACGGGAGCTTCCCGTCGGCATGAAGGGATCTGAATCCATCGGCGATGGCGGCAGCCCACTGATCGAACCCTGCCGCGATGAGCGCTCGGGCCTCGGGGTCACTCTCGGCGAGTTGACCAGCAAGCGAGCCAAGTGCGCAGCCCCCCTTAGCCTTGGTGCGCTTCGCTGCGGTGAGCACCATGTTCCGCCAGGTCTCGACGCCGTCTGCGCTGCTGAGTGCGCGCCGATTGCGATTGACGATGGCGTCGGCTTGGTAGTCGATGACCGCCTGTACGAGTTCGTCCTTGTCGGGGAAGTAGTGGTACAGCTGCGAGCCGCTGACTTCCGCTGCCACCTTGACGTCTTCCAAGGTTGTGCCCGCCACCCCGCGCTCATGGATCAGGGCGGCTGCCTTCTCAACTATCCGTGCTCGGGTGCGTTCACCCTTGGGGGTGAGCCTCGGCCGGACGCTGGTGTCGTTGACCATGCCACCCATGCTAGCAACTTTTGAGTTTGACAGCCCAGTCCGGCTGTGCCAAAGTGAGTTATGCAACCCATTTTGACAAGAGAGGGCAAAACAGCCGATGACTGACCTAGAGGACCGGACCGCGCTTGTCACCGGGTCGACGAGGGGATCGGCAAGGCAACGGCCATCGCCTTGGCCGCCCGCGGCGCCCGCGTACTGGTAGTCGGGCGCAATGAGCAACGAGCCAAGGACGTGGTCGCCGAGATCGAAGGCAGCGGAGGCAGCGCAACGTACCGGCTCACTACGCTGAGCGACCTCGAATCGGGCCGGGACCTGGTCGAATGGGCCACCGAGGCAGGCGACGGTCACGTCGACATCCTCATCAAGAACGCTGGCGTCGCCGTGCTCGGACCGAGCAGCGCCGCCACCGAGGCAGAGTTCGACGAGACCTTCGCGCTGAACGTCAAGGTTCCGTTCTTCCTCGTCGCGGAGCTCGCGCCAGCCATGGCCGAACGCGGATGGGGTTCGATCGTCAACGTCAGCACGATGGTCGCGAGTTTCGGGCAGGCCGGCATGGCCATGTACGGCGCCAGCCGGGCCGCTCTGGAACTGCTGACCAAGGCCTGGGCCGCCGAATACGGCCCGAGTGGTGTCCGGGTCAACGCCGTTGCCCCCGGCCCGACGCGCACCGCGTTGATGGAAGCCGTCCCCGAGGAGATGGTGAACCAGCTCGCGGCGCTGGCACCGGCAGGCCGCGTGGCCCGGCCCGCGGAACTCGCCGCGGCGATCGTCTTCCTCGCCAGCGACGATGCCAGCTTCGTCCACGGCGTCACCCTCGCGGTCGACGGCGGCCGGGTCGCGACGTAACACCAGCCGCAGCGCGGCGGCGTTCACCGGAGCGGCCCTGCCGGCCGGCGGCGGGATGACCACCGTACGGGCCGCCCGCGAGACGACGTCCTCTCGAAGTTCTCTGGCATGCAGGACTCACCTGATGGGAGAAGCGTATGAGCAAGTTCGACGCCCAGTTCGCCGGAAGGCTCGACGGTCAGACCGTCCTGGTCACCGGCACCAAGGGCGGTATCGGCCATGAGACAGCCCAAGGCGCCGGCAACAGCGGCGCGACCGTGCTGGTGCACGCACGAAGCGCTGACCAGGCCAGACGAGCAGCGGACCTGCTGGCCGGCAATGGCAACGGCAAGGGCCGGTACATGGCCGTGGCCGGGGACCTGGGCTCGCTGGCCGGCGTCCGCGAGCTGGTCGAGGCGGTGCGCCAGGCGAGCCCGAAGGGCTTGAACGGGCTGGTCAACAACGCGGGCGCGGCCTTCGCCACCAAGGCCCTGTCCCCGGACGGCTACGAGCGAACGATCGCGATCAACCACATCGCCGCCGCAGCGCTGACGGAGGCGCTGCTCGACCTTCTGCGCAAGGGAGCTGATGATGTCGCCGCGCCCTCGCGGGTGGTCATCATGACCGCCCTGATCGAGTCGCGGGGCAAGCCGATCACCGACTGGAGCTACCCGGGTAAGTACAAGCAGATCCAGGCCTACGCCGATGCCAAACTGCTGGCCCTGATGTACACCTACGCCCAAGCTCGCCGCCATGAGGGCGAGGGCCTGACGTTCAACGCAGTCAGCCCGGGCGCGGTCAAAACCAGTCTCGGCAGCAAGGCCGGCGGGCCGTTCAAAACGATTGAGGCGTTGACCAATCCGTTCGTCGGACCGCCGGAGAAGGGGTCACGCGGCTGTGTCCGGCTGCTGGCAGATCCCGATCTTGCCACCGCCACCGGCGGCTACTACAGCTCGGCCAAGCTCAAAAAGTCATCCAAGAAGTCTCGTGATCATGACGCTCAGGACCGGGTGTACGAGCAGACCGAACGCGAACTGCGCATCCACAACTGATGCGGCCCCAGCCGGCTATCGCCAGCACACCCGGTGCGGCAACGCTCGCGCCTTCACTAGCTAGCCTCGGTCTTTCGGTGGATAGTGGCTGAGGCGCGCCGTTCAAGAAAAAGTGCCTTTGAGCTGGGAGGATAGGGCTTGTCTAGGGTCCTGTCCGTACTCAGCGGAAGGCACTTTTCACATGCAGAATACAGTCCGGCGTCCGAAGATCCTGGTGTCTGCTGACGGTGCGGGGATCGTGTCTCACGCGGGCGCGCTGCTGCTGACCGAAACTGCCACGGTGACCGGTCTGCAGGCAGGACTGCCGGCCGCCCTGGGGCGGTGGCGCGCGCCGAGGGCGATGCATGACCCGGGCAAGATCGTGCTCGACCTGGCCGTCGCGGTGGCGTTAGGCGGCGACTGCCTGGCTGACATCGGCGTGCTGCGCGCCGAGCCTGGCCTGTTCGGGCCGGTGGGTTCCGACCCGGTCATATCCCGTCTGGTCACGCAGCTCGCAGCGGACGCGCCCGCGGCGATGACAGCGATCGGCAAAGCACGGTCCGCAGCCAGGGAACGCGCCTGGAAACTGGCCGGAGATGCGGCGCCCGGCACCGGCGGCGGGCTGATCCCGGTCGACATCGACGCCACCATCGTCACCGTGCACTCCGATAAGGAGCAGGCCACGCCGACGTGGAAAACCTACGGGTTCCACCCCCTGACTGTGTTTGCTGATCACGGCCCGGAAGGATCCGGGGAGCCGCTGGCCGTCATGCTCCGCCCCGGCAACGCCGGGTCGAACACCGCCGCCGACCACATCACCGCGACCCGCGCTGCTCTCGCCCAGCTCCCCGCAGTCGCGCGGCGGCGGGTGCTGATCCGCGCCGATTCCGGCGGCCGCACCCACGGGTTCCTGGAATGGCTGGCCCGGCGGCGGCTGCAGTACTCGGCCGGGTTCACCATCACCGACGACATGCAGCCCGCCATCATGCGGCTGCCCGCCGCGGCGTGGACCCCGGCTTACGACGGAGCCGGGCGGGTCCGCGACGGCGCCTGGGTCGCCGAGCTCACCGGCCTGCTGAACCTGTCGTCCTGGCCGGAAGGCATGCGGGTCATCGTCCGGAAAGAACGACCGCACCCGGGCGCGCAGCTGCGGTTCACCGACGTCGGCGGCCACCGGTTCACCGCGTTCGCCACCTCTGCCCGGACCGGGCAGCTCGCCGACCTGGAACTACGCCACCGGCGCCGTGCCCGGTGCGAGAACCGGATCCGCTGCGCCAAAGACACCGGCCTGCGGTGCCTGCCGCTGCACGGATATGACCAGAACCAGATCTGGTGCCAGATCGTCGCCCTGGCCTGCGAACTCCTGGCCTGGACCGCCATGCTCGCGCTGACCGGCCCCGCCCGCCGCTGGGAACCCAAACGCCTGCGGCTGCGGGTGCTATCGGCAGCCGGCCGGATCGTCCGCGGCAGCCGCCGGCTCCGCCTGCGCCTCGCCGCCCGGTGGCCATGGGTAACCCAGATCGCCGACGCCATCACCCGGCTGCAAGCACTCGCACCCGGCTAACCCAGACCCCTCATCCCTGCAGCTCGGAAGGAGAAACCAAGGGCCGTGGAACCCCGCCCACCCGGCACGACAGCCGGGCCGCCAGCCACAGCCGGCAGTCGGAAACCATGACGAGGCCGCCACCTCACGCCACCGACCGAAGATCACGAAAGATCGAGGCTAGCAGTTGCGTGCCAGCCGCTGCGCTAACGGCCGCTCGGTCAGTCATCGGGCGACGGCTCGCGCTCGCGCCTCGCCACAGGCACTGCAAGCCACAAGACGATAAACGTGAGGAACACACAGACGCTGATGACCGCAGTCGGCGCGCCCGGCACGACGAAACTGACCACTAGCAATACGGCGCCGGAGACCGCGAGGGCCACGATGGCCAGGCCGGCAAGGGCCATCACGTTGGCGATCTTGACTAGGCGTTCCTTCTGGTGCTGCCGGAAGACCACCCGGTGATACGCAACAGGACCGACCAGGGTGGCCGTGGCGATGGCGGCGAGCACGATGTCGGCTACATACAGGTCGCGCTGAGCGGGGCTGAGTCGGCTGAAACGGACTGTGAACGGCAGAGCGAGCAAGAAGCCGAACAGAACCTGTACGCCGAGCCCGGCGACGCGCAGCTCCTGAAGCAACTCGGCAAGGTTGCGGTCGTCGCGCTCGTGTTGCGTCTCGTTCCGCCAGTCCGCGCTCGGGGATGGGCACTTCGGATCGCTCACCGCGATCTCCTTCCCTTCCGCCGAGCACGGACCACGGGTCGCTTAGCCGTCGACCTGGGTCGCGGCGCTGGCTGATAGGCGGACCGCGCTCGCGAGAATGCAGCAGCTACGAATGCCGGTTGCCCCGCAGTGTCAACTGCTCGGCTGCGGGACGGCGCAGTGGACCTTGGGATTCGCGCCCACGTAGTTCAGCGGGCCCGCGGCGATGGTAGCGGCGACGGTGCCCGCCTTGGCACAGCTCACGGCGCCGCTGTAGTAGTGCCGCTGCAAGCCAGCGAACAAGCCGATGATCAGCCAGATAACTAGCAATATTCCGATGATCCGCATCAGTGCCTCCGGGGGTACCCAGGCGATCGCCGTGATCGCCCGCAGCCAGAGCGCCTAGTGCGAGTGCCGAGCCGGGCGCTCGGAGCCGGCGTGGTCTGGCTGATCGAAAGCTACCCGCAGGTACGCGTCTAAACGGCGCGCTAACGGGCCAGCGGAGGGCTTCGCACTGTTAACGGCTTGCGGACGGTTTCGGCGACGGATGGCTGGCGGGCTTCTGGCTCGAGGACTGGCCCGGCTTGACCGAGTGCCGGAGCCCAGCGGACGACTGCTTGCTCCGCGCAAGCGCGATGGCCTGGAGTCGGGCTATGCGCTGATCGTTGCGCACGGCCTTGGTCAATCCGCTGGTCATCCATGCCAGCATCGCCGGCACCTCCGCATGCCACGTCCCCATGGTGTGCCCGCCGCCTGGAGTGATGTCCACCGGCACGCTGGCCTGGTGCACCTGGAGCAGCTGCGCGAAGTACTCGGCGCCATTGACGTCAGCCTGGTCCCCCTGGCCCGCGCCGAGCCAGAAGTAAGGCAGGAGCGCGCCTGGGGCTAGCGCCCGCACCTCGTCGATGGGCGTGTTTTGCGCCCGGAGCTGCTGGTTGCCCCCGAAAGGGTCTACCAGCCGGTTCGGGTTGACCAGCCTATTGAGCATCGGGGCGAAGTAGCCGCTCATGGAGGCGGCGAAGCCGTACCGGTACCGGTAGCGCAAAGCCATGTTGACGGCGCAGAAGCCGCCTTCGGAGAAGCCGGCTACGCCCCAGCCGTTACCGGGCTGCTGCACGCGCAGCAGACGCGAGATAGCCTGCGGCACGTCCAGCGCCAGATAGGTAAGGTCCTGCGGGCCACGGACCTGGTTGAGGCACTGGAGGGAGATTCCGGTGCTTCCGTTGGCGTCCGGCATGACGAGGACCGCGGGCTTGGCGTAGCCACGCCTGATCAGGTCTTCCAGCGTCACCTGAATGCCGACGACGTTAATCCAGTCCTGCGGTTCGCCTGGCTGGCCGGGAATGAGCTCGATGACGGGGAACCGGTAATGCGCGTACTGCTTTTCGAAGTACGCAGGCGGCAGGTAGACGTACGCAGTTCTGGAGATCTGGCTCTGCTTCCCCGCCACCTTGAGGCTTAGCGTGTAGCCCTGCTGGAGAGCGAGCCTCAGGTACACCGTGCGCCGGTCGAGTGCCACGCTGCGATTGCCGACCAGCAGGCTGCCCGAGGAAACCGACGGTCCGGAGTAGGCGCTCTGGTTGGAGAGGTCGGCGATCGCCGCGCCCCACGTCGTGTAGTAGCCGTAGTACTTGTTGACGGCCAGGACCCCGAACTGCATGGCGATGACAAACGACAGGCATGCCGCGGCGATGCGCAGTGCCAGGTGACGGGTACGCACCAGCCACCAGATAAGCCCGCCGAATATCAGGATCAGCAGGACAAAAAGCACAGTACTTTGCGGCTCAAGCATTCGGTTGCCCCCGGGAGTTATGGGACATCCGTCCCTAGCTCACCAGCTAACGCTGACCTGACGCAGGGGAGTGCCCGCAGGATCCCGGCATTGTGAAGTTCATGGCAAGCCGATACTCGCCTATTGCATTGCTTGCCTACGCCCCCGTAGGTCGTGCGCCGCCTTGACGATAGCCGGCCGATTCCGACGAGGATCCGCCCCCCGCTGTACGCGGCGAATCCGCAGGTGGGCGGGGTTAGGCGTGGCGCGTGTATGCCCGCGCGGCGGTCCGGGACGGCGGCGCGCGGCGGTCCGGGATGGCGGCACATGGCGGACCGGGATGGCGTCACGCGGCGGGCCATACGTTCGCGGTCACATGTTTGAGCCGCGCACAGAGGGCACGATCCCTCGCGTGCGGGCCCCCTCCCGCCGCACGTAGGAGTGGAGATGTTGACGATGGCTACGTCAGTGACGATGCGGCCGGCAGATCTCGAGGAACTCGATGACGCCGAGCTGCTGACTACGATTCAGTCCCTGCCGCGCGGCGACAGCCTGCGCGACGCGGCCTGCGAGGTGCTCGTCACCCGGTACCGGCCGCTCGTCCGCTCGTGTGTGCTCCGCTATAAGAACAGCACCGAGTCGCAAGAGGAGCTCATGCAGGTCGGTTACGTGGGCCTGCTCAAGGCGATCAACAACTTCGACCCCAGTGTCGGCGCGAGTCTGGCCGGCTATGCGCAGCCGTGTGTAAGCGGCGAGATCAAGCGCCACTTCCGCGATAAGCGCTGGCAGGTCCACGTCAAACGCTCGCTTCAGGAGCGACGCCTCGAGCTGCGGAACACGGCCGCCGAACTGACCAACGAGCTCGGCCGGATTCCGTCTGACGCCGAACTCGCGCAGCACCTGAACATCAGCCCCGCGGACGTTCGCGACGCCAGGCAGGCGGACATGGCCTTCCAGGCCGCGTCGCTCGACTCACCGGTTACCACGCAGGACGGGTCGACCAGCCTGGGCGACCTGCTGGGTGATGAGGACCCGCAGCTCGAGCACGTCATCGACATGCAGGCCGTCTGGGCGCACTGGCACCAGCTGCCCGACCGCGAGCAGCAGCTCCTGCTCATGCGCTTCTACGGCAACATGACGCAGGCCGAGATTGGCGCGCAGCTCGGCATTTCCCAGATGCACGTATCCCGGCTGCTCGCCGAGGCGCTGTCGTACCTGCGCGAGCACCTCACCGGGTCACGGGCGATGTCGGCGTGAGCCTGCAGCGGCGCCCCCGCAGGGTTATCGGGCTTCGCGCTCTGGTCGGCGACTACTTAATGAAGGGAACCCCCGATGAAGACCGCGACATCCCTGACTGTCTTGGCTATAGGCGCCATCCTCGCCTTCGCCGTGACTGCGCAGCCCTCCTTCTTCAGCTTCCACGTGGCCGGCTGGGTCCTCATGCTCACCGGGCTCGCGGGCGTCGCCATCCCCCGGCGCGGCTACGGCTGGCTACGTCGCCGCATGGTGCTGAATGCCAACGGCCAGCACAAGGAGATTGACCTCAGGCAGCACAACTTCTCCAGACTGCTGGTGCCGGGCGGCCTGATCACCGAGATGCGGGACAGCGGTCAGACTGACTCGGCTGCCGACGTCCCGGTCGAGAGCGACACCATCGAGCAGTACATAGAGGAATAACACCCCGAAATATGGGGCGCTCAGTGTTTGTGGCCAGCGGTCCACGGGGATAAGCTCTGTCAGCGGTGTCTACGACGAAGGCACGCCCTCACGCCACTCATGGCGTAAGCACTGATTCCGCGGCAACGCGGTACGAGGTCTGAGCCGGTCTTCCGGCCTCTTCCCCGTATAAGTGATCACAGTGCACACGGAGGGTGTGCCTTTCCTCACGTCTGGCCCCTTGGTGATTGCGCTGTGTCGCGGCGTTGCACATCACCAGGAGGCACTTCCATGAGGATCGCCCTCATCGCGACACACAGCTCGCTCGCGCCCGTCGACGGCGCTGCCAGCCAGTCTGGCCAGGCCACTGCGCTTGCCCACTCGCTCGCCGCCTACGGTCACCGCGTCACCCTGTACACACGCCGCGACAACCCCGGCTGCCCGCGCACGGCCATCCTGGGCAACCGCGCAGTGGCCGAGCACATCGTGGCCGGCCCGGCCCGGCCGCTGTCGGCCGAGCAGACCGCCAGGCACCTGCCCGAGTTCGCCGCCCAGCTGGCCGACCACTGGCGGGTGAGGCAGCCAGACGTCGTGCACGCGTTCTCGTGGACAGCCGGGCTCGCTGCGCTCGGCGCCACCCGTGACCTCGACGTGCCGGTACTCCAGACGTTCGAGTCGCTTGGATCTGCGGAGCGACGCAATCTCGCCGCCTCCGACGTCAGCGCCAGCCGAGTCAAGCTCGAGGCGTCGATCGGCCGCACTGTTGACGCAGTGCTGGCGCGCTCCGGCGCGGAGGCGGACGAGCTCGCCAGGCTGGCCGTCCCCAAGTCGGCCGTCCGGATCATCCCGTGCGGCATCGACACCGAACTCTTCAGCTCCGACGGCGAGCGGGCTGAGCGCGGGAGCCGGCCCCGGCTGATCGCATTCGCGGTCGACGGGACGACGAGGGGCCTGGAGTCTGTACTCCGCGCCCTTACCCAGCTGCCCGAGGCTGAGCTGGTCATCGTCGGCGGCCCGGATGCCCGGCACATGCCAAGGACCGGACCGTTCCGAGAGCTGGCCCAGCTAGCTGCGGTTATCGGCGTCCGCAGCCGGATCACCTTTGCCGGCGACGTCAAGCAGGCGGCGCTGCCTGCTCTCCTCAGGTCGGCCGACGTTATGGTCAGCGCGTCGCCTTACGAGCCGGACGGCACAGCCGCGATTAAGGCGATGGCCTGTGGCACGCCCGCAGTCGTCTCGGCCGTCGGCGCCCACAACGACGCTGTGGTCGATGGTGTCAGCGGCCTGCTGCTCGCGCCAGAACATCCGGCGATGCTGGCGCACCGCGTCCGGGCGCTGCTGTCGCGGCCGGCGCTGCTTCAGGCATACGGCATCGCTGCCGCTGACCGGGCCCGGTCCCGGTACTCCGAGCCGAGGATCGGCCAGGAGACGGTTGCCGCGTACGAGCGGTGCCTTCGGGTCAGGTCCGGCGTGGCGGCGGCTTCTGTCGAGGACGAGTACGCCGACCTTGCAGACGCGGACCTTGCCGAGGTCGCAGCGCTGGCCTGAGTGCCCGGTGCCAGCGGGCACAGCGCCGCAGCCAGCGCTGGGATAGCACGCGGAGCGGCCGGAGCCACCAGGATCCGGCCGCTCCCTGCTGCCACGCCCACCCGACTGAGTGCGGCATGCTTACTGGCGTGCAAACCACCGAGCGGGTCCGGCTGGCCGACTACACGACCTTGCGCCTGGGCGGTCAGGCGGCCAGATTCCTCGAAGCGGGCACGGAGAAGGACCTGATCGAGGCGGTCAGGGCCGCCGATGCCGGGGCCGAGCCTGTCCTGGTTCTGGGGGGCGGCAGCAACCTCGTCGTCGCCGACGAAGGCTATCCAGGCGTCGTCGTGCTCGTGGCCTATACCGGGCTGGACTTCGTCCATGCCGGGGACAACGTCGAGGTGACGGCGGCGTCGGGCCAGGACTGGGACGAGCTCGTTCAGCAGTGCGTCGCTGTCGGACTGGCCGGCGTGGAATGCCTGTCCGGGATACCCGGCCGCGCCGGCGCGACCCCGATCCAGAACGTCGGCGCCTACGGCCAGGAGGTCGCGCAGACCATTACGCACGTGCGCGCCTACGATCGGCTAACTGACCAGGTCGTACGGCTCGGCGCAGCGGATTGCGAGTTCGGCTACCGGACGAGCATGTTCAAGCGGCAGGCGAGCGCGAGCTCCAGATCAGGGCGGGGAGCGCGCGGCGCCGCGCTGAACCCGGCGACGGCGACCGGCAGGTTCGTCGTGCTTGACGTCACGTTCCGGCTGGCGGCCGGCCCGCTCTCCGGGCCCGTCCGCTATGGAGAGCTAAGTCGAGTGCTCGGCGTGCCCGAGGGAGGCCAGGTCCCGCTTGCCGACGCGCGTGCTGCGGTCCTGGAGCTACGCCGCGGCAAGGGCATGGTGCTCGACGACTGTGATGTCGATACGCGCAGTGCCGGCTCGTTCTTCACCAACCCGGTCGTAAGTGCGCGCAAGTATGGGGACCTGGCCGCCGGTGCCGTTGCCGACGCGAACGGCGCGGTTGCCATCCCGCACTGGCCAGAAGCGGACGAGCGGGTCAAGCTGTCCGCGGCATGGCTGATCGAGCACGCTGGCTTCAGCCGTGGCTTCAGGCTTGCCGACGATCCGGCAGGAGCCCGCATCTCCACGAAACACACGCTGGCGCTGACAAACCCGGGTGACGCGAGTACGGCCAGCCTGATCCGGCTGGCGCGGCAGATCCGCGACGGCGTGCGGGCGGCATTCGGGGTTGAGCTGGTCAGCGAGCCCACGCTTGTGGGCGTCGAGTTGTGAGGCTAGTCATTCCGACGGCGTAGCTAGCCACGCGTCGATGTTCGCCAGGAGCCCCTTCTGAACTGCTGCTGGGGCGGCTGACCCACGGACCGACATCCGGGCGAGCTCGGCGAGACTGGCGTCCGTGAGCCCGTAGACCTGACGCGCAAGCTCGTACTGCGCCGCGAGCCGAGGGCCAAACAGCAGCGGATCATCGGCGCCGAGCGCGACGGGCACGCCGGCCTCGATCAGCGACCGGAGGGGCACGTCGCGGGCCGTGGCGGCGACCCCGAGTGCAACATTGGACGTCGGGCAGACCTCCAGCGTCGTCTGGCTGTGCGCGAGGCGCTGCAGAAGGACTGCGTCCGTGGCGGCTGACACTCCGTGCCCGATGCGGTGCGCCTGCAAGTTGTCCAAGCACGCGCGCACGCTGTCCGGGCCGGCCAGTTCGCCGCCGTGCGGGACCGACAGCAGGTTGGCCCTCGTAGCGATGCGGAACGCCGGGACGAAGTCGGCAACGGTGCCGCGGCGCTCGTCGCTGCTGAGGCCGAAGCCGACCACGCCGTCCGCCGCGTATGCGACGGCGAGCCTCGCCAGCGTGCGCGCCTCGAGTGGATGCTTGGTGCGGTTGGCTGCCACGATGATGCCGATGCCGACGCCTGTGGCCTGGGCCGCTGCCCTTGCGGACTCCAGTACGAGCTCGAGCATCGGCGTCAGTCCGCCGAATCTATGCGCGTAACCTGACGGGTCGATCTGGAGCTCAAGCCAGCCTGAGCCTTCCGCGCGCTCGTCGTCTGCTGCCTCGGCGATTAGCCGACGCACATCGGACGGCGTCCGGACAACGGACCTGGCGATGTCGTAGAGCCGCTGGAACCGGAACCAGCCGCGTTCGTCCGCGGCGCTGAGCCGCGGCGGCCACTCCTCTGCCAGTGATTCCGGCAAGTGCACTCGGTGCTCGGCCGCGAGTTCGACGAGGGTCGAGTGCCGCATCGACCCAGTGAAGTGCAGATGAAGGTGCGCCTTCGGCAGCGCGGCAATCGGCCGTGGCATCAGCCAAGTCTGCCAGCGGGTTAGTGAGCCGTGCTCAGCAGCTTGGAGAGCCGCGACACGCCTTCCTCCAGGTCGGCATCGCCGAGCGCGCAGGACAGCCGGAAGTAGCCGTCCGTGCCAAATGCCTCGCCTGGCACGACCGCGACGTCGGCCTCGTCGAGCAGCAGCTCGGCGAGCTGACCGGAGGTCGTCGGCCGCTGGCCGGCGATCTGCTTGCCAAGGACGCCCTTCACCGACGGGTAGCAGTAGAAAGCACCCTCGGGCAACGGGCAGACGACGCCGGGCACATCGTTCAGCATCGACGTCATGACCTGCCGCCGCCGGTCGAACGCCGCGCGCATCGCGGCGACGGCTGACAGGTCACCCGACACGGCAGTGAGCGCGGCCGCCTGCGCGACATTGCACACGTTCGACGTGGCGTGCGACTGAAGGTTGGCTGCCGCCTTGATGACGTCGGCTGGGCCTGCCATCCAGCCGACCCGCCAGCCGGTCATGGCGTAGGTCTTGGCGACGCCGTTGAGTACCAGGCACCGGTCTGCGATCTCGGGCGCGACCACGGGCACAGACACAAAGCGCGCATCCCCGTACACCAGGTGCTCGTAGATCTCGTCGGTGACGACCCAGATGCCGCGCTCGGCTGCCCAGCGGCCGATCTCGGCAACCTGCTCGGGCGGGTACACCGCTCCTGTCGGGTTTGACGGCGACACAAACAGCAGCACCTTCGTGCGGTCGCTGCAGTGCGCCTCAAGCTGGTCGACGGTCACCAGGTAGCCGCTGGTCTCATCGGCGCGGACGAGCACCGGGACGCCGCCAGCCAGCGCGATGGACTCCGGGTAGGTGGTCCAGTACGGAGTCGGCAGCAAGACCTCGTCACCGGGGTCAAGCAGCGTCGCGAACGCTTGGAAGACGGCCTGCTTGCCGCCGTTGGTCACCAGAACCTGATTAGGCGAGATGACCAGGCCGGAGTCACGGGCTGACTTCACCGCGATCGCTTCTCGCAGCTCGGGCAGCCCGGCGGCTGGCGTGTACTTGTGGAATCTCGGTTCAGCACAAGCGCGCTGCGCCGACTCGACGATGTAGTCGGGCGTGGGGAAGTCCGGTTCGCCGGCGCCGAAGCCGATAACCGGGCGGCCGGCGGCCTTGAGCGCCTTGGCCTTGGCGTCCACGGCAAGCGTGGCGGACTCGGTGATGGCGGCAATCCGGGCAGAGATTCTGGTAGGTGCGTCAGCCATGTGACCTATGATCCCATCCCCGCGGCTTGCCTCGCCCGTTGGTTACGCGTCGCCACGGCGACGTGCCGCGCTCGTGGTCATCGCGGCGCTGGTTGGCGCCGGCATCCGTACTACGCTTGTGATTGTTAATAGCCATTCCAGAGCGCTGCCCGACGATGATCGGATATGGCTCAGTGGGCTATGACGGTCACGGCCAACACTCCTGGTCGTTTGCAATGCGATGGAGCCCACGCAGCGCTAACTGGCCTAGGGAAGCGCAAATGAGGAAACTCGTAGTCGGCGCAGTAGCGGCAGCATCATTCGCATTCGGCATCACCGCCTGCGGCGGATCGCAGCCGTCAGGCACAGCCGCACCCACGCCGAGCGCATCCCGGCCGCTCAGCGGCGCGCCGGCCACCGTTCATGACACTACGACGAAATACGTCGCCAATGAGGTTGGGAGATCGACCACAAGTCCACCTAGCGGCACGCTGTACGTGTATGACACTGGCATGGCTACGACCAAAGAAGTCCGCGCCGAGTATTTCATGCATGATAAGTACGAGAAGATCATGCTGGCACCAAAAGGTGGCGTGGTGCTTTCTACCGTGGATATCGAGAACAACTGCGGTCACGAGGTCGCCGCCCGCAATCCTACTGACGGCACTGGCATTGAGTGTCACCCGGTGTTGCACACGAGCGAGATCAGGTATCCGGTTACGGGCACGCTCGAAGGGCGTCTTTGCCGTACCTCAAGCTGCACGCATCCGGTGATCGTGACTGAGCATATGACCGGCTCTGGCAGCCATCTGACGGTCGGTGGCAGGGATCATGGCGCGGCCATAGAGATCGATTACACACTTGTCACTGGCGAGACGGATCGCGTCATCCTGCCTGGCAACTGCCTGATTACCCGAGTGGTGATCCTGCCCAAGCCTGCGCACGGCACTGAGCAGGCAACCGTTGTGCTCAACTGAGCTCGGGCGGTCGCTCGACTGCCCGGCTCAGCCTGGCCGCAGTGTGCGCAAGGTCGTCGGCCGCACGGGCATATGCCTGTGCGAGCAGGTCCGGTGTCAGGCCGTGCGCTGTGATCCCATCGCGCCCGGTCATGTCGCCAGCCGCGAGCAGAGCGTTGATTATGGCTTCATCTGTTGCCTCGGCCACGGCGACGAACAGCGGGCTCAGCCGACTGTGCGGGAGCGTGCGCACGTTCACCGTCGGCGGTATCGGGGCGCCCGGCAAGAAGTACTCGGGCGGGACCGGCTGGCTGGCGGTCGAAAAGGCGAGGAAAATGTCGCCACTCGAGTCAGATGTGCCGCCACCGGACCGGCCAATGCCGATGCCAGCTCGCTGGGCGAGACGTCGGCACTGGTCGCCGAGCACCGGTGCATCGGTGGCGACCAGCACGATAACTGACCCCGTTCCGGGCTTCATCGCTGCCGCTGGCCCGTACTCGGCGGGCACTGGGACCACCGATCGCGGCAGCCAGCGGCCTACCGGCACGCCGTCGACGCGCAGATCCGCGCGGCTCCCATGATTGGCCTGGACCAGGACGCCGACGGTCCAGCCGCCATCTTGCGTGTCCAGGACACGAGACGAGGTACCTATTCCGCCCTTGAACTCGTGGCAGATCATCCCGGTGCCGCCGCCGACGCTGCCCTCCGCTATCGGGCCACTGGCGGCCTGGCTATAGGCGGCTTCAACATGTTCCGGACGGACGTGGCCGCCTTCGATGTCGTTGAGCACGCCGTCATAGGTCTCGCCGACCGATGGCATCGACCAGTACAGGGCGCGTCCACCGGTCCTAGCCCGGCCCTCACGGCTGTCGATGGCCGCGAGCGCGTCGCGCACGACCCCGACGCTGTGGGTGTTCGTCAGGGCAATTGGCGTGGTGAGCAGGCCTGCCTCGGCAATCCAGGCCATACCAGTCAGCTCGCCGTTCCCGTTGAGGCTGTGGACGCCCGCCTGCAGTGGCGTTTCTCGGATGTAGCCAGGCACCGGCCTGATCACGCTGACGCCAGTTCGAACGGGACCCCGGCCAGGAGTGAGCGGACCGTCACCGCTGATCAGCGTCGTGTGACCGACCATGACCCCGGCGACGTCGGTGATCGCGTTGTGCTGACCTGGCCTGCCATAGCCAATCGTCAGTCCTAGCTCGCTCAGTCGCATCAGCCGGAGTCTAGAGCCGGGCGTCGCCTCTGCATGCCTCGGCTCAACAGGGCGGTTCGACGGCGGGCCCGCAGCCACGTACACTTCTGCATCTGGTGGTGTCCACCAGTGGCCCGTGCATGCCCGCGCGAGCCGTCACAGGGCAGTAGCTCAATTGGCTAGAGTTCCGGTCTCCAAAACCGGCGGTTGGGGGTTCGAGTCCCTCCTGCCCTGCGAGTACGGCCTGTGCGTGCACGGGCAATTGGCGGCGCCAGCCGACAGCTAGACCGTTGCTCAGGTGAGGACATGGCGACTCAGACACGTGGACCGGCCCCCGACAGGGCTGCGAAGCCCAACCGCCCGGCGAAGCGGGACCGGACGACTCCGGGCCAGTTCGTCACGGAAGTGCGGGACGAGCTTCGCAAGGTCGTGTGGCCGACCCGCAAAGAGCTCGTGACCTATACCACGGTCGCGCTCGTCTTTATCTTGATCATGGTCGGCATCGTCACGAGCCTCGACTACGGGTTTACCAGGCTCGTATTCGCCCTCTTCGGCTGAGGTTTGACGGCTGGGTGTCCAGCCGCCTACCGAGCGTGGCAGCATGATCGAGAGGGCACTAGCCTGCGCCGCCGCGCACAAGCCCGGCGGCGCTGAGGTCCAGGCAGAAGCGCAAGGGGAGAAAGAGAAACGTGTCCGAGTCCGAACTGCCGCTAGGCGACCCGACGGCCGACGAGCCGGCGGCCGATGAGCCGACCAACGGCGTCCCGACCGACGGCGAGTCCGGCCTTGCGGTTGCCGACGTAGCGTCGGCTGCCGACGCCGATGGCGAAGCCGAGGAGGCCGACCCGGTCCAGCAGTTCAAGGCTGAGCTGCGCGCGCTGCCTGGTGACTGGTACGTCGTGCACTCCTACGCCGGCTACGAGAACCGGGTTCGCACCAACCTGGAGAGCCGGACCCAGTCGCTGAACATGGAGGACTACATCTTCCAGATCGAGGTCCCCACCCACGAGGTGTTCGAGATCAAGTCCGGCAAGCGCCAGCAGGTCCAGGAGAAGGTGCTGCCCGGCTACATCCTCGTTCGGATGGACCTGACTGACGAGTCGTGGGCCGCGGTTCGCAACACCCCTGGCGTGACTGGCTTCGTCGGCCTGTCGAGCAGGCCGTCGCCGCTGAGCCTGGAGGAGGTCGCCAACTTGCTCGCTCCGGTGCCAGAAGAGAAGATCGCCAAGAAGGCCCAGGCCGCCAAGGCCGCTGCGGTGGACTTCGAGATCGGCCAGTCGGTTACCGTGATGGACGGGCCGTTCGCGACGCTGCCGGCCACGGTGAACGAGATCAACGCCGATACCCAGAAGCTCAAGGTGCTGGTGTCGATCTTCGGCCGTGAGACGCCCGTAGAGCTTTCGTTCGATCAGGTCAGCAAGATCTAGTGAAGCAAGATCGATCTACACAGACAGTGAGGTAAGGACCCAGAGATGGCTCCGAGGAAGAAGAAGATCGCTGCGATCGTGAAGGTGCAGCTGAATGCGGGCGCCGCGACCCCGGCGCCGCCCGTCGGCACCGCGCTGGGTCCGCACGGCGTCAACATCATGGACTTCGTCAAGCAGTACAACGCTGCGACCGAAGGCCAGCGCGGCAACGTCATCCCGGTGGAGATCACGATCTACGAAGACAGGTCGTTCACCTTCATCACCAAGACCCCGCCAGCGCCCGAGCTGATCAAGAAGGCAGCCGGCGTGCAGAAGGGCAGCGGCGAGCCGCACAAGACCAAGGTCGGCTCGATGACGCAGGCGCAGGTCAGGGAGATCGCCCAGGTCAAGATGCCGGACCTGAACGCGAACACGATCGAAGCGGCCGAGAAGATCATCGCCGGCACCGCGCGGTCGATGGGCGTCAGGGTCGAGGGCTAGCTTCGGCCGCCCGTCAGGTGCGGACGGCCGCGGAATGGACGACCCCGTTCCCATGCTCTAAATGAATATGCCGGTGCCAGGCAGGCACGGGCAGTGGCAGGGCCACGCGCTGGCCCGCTGACCACGAACTCCGACTAGTTGCGGGAGAAGCAATGAAGCGCAGCAAGGCATACCGGAAGGCGCTCGAGAACGTCGACGCGAACCGGCTCTATACCCCGGCTGAGGCAGTAGCCCTGGCCAAGGACACCTCCACGACGAAGTTCGACGCCACCGTCGAGGTCTCGTTCCGGCTCGGCGTCGACCCGCGCAAGGCCGACCAGATGGTCCGCGGCACCGTCAATCTTCCGAACGGCACGGGCAAGACGGCCCGCGTATTGGTCTTCGCGACTGGCGAGCGTGCCGAGGAGGCCCTCGCCGCGGGCGCCGACTACGTGGGCGCCGACGAGCTGATCGAGCGCGTCCAGGGCGGCTTCCTCGATTTCGACGCGGTTGTGGCCACACCCGACCTGATGGGCAAGGTCGGCCGTCTGGGCCGCGTGCTCGGTCCCCGCAGCCTGATGCCGAACCCGAAGACAGGTACCGTCACGATGGAGGTCGGCAGGGCCGTGACCGAGATCAAGGGCGGGAAGATCGAGTTCCGGGTTGACAAGAACAGCAATCTGCACTTGATCATCGGTAAGGCCTCGTTCCCTGACCGGGCGCTGGTTGAGAACTACGCGGCTGCCATGGATGAAGTCATCAGGCTCAAGCCCGCGGCAGCTAAGGGCAGGTACCTCAAGAAAGTGGCCATCACCACCACGATGGGTCCTGGTATCCAGGTCGATCCCGGCATGACCAGGGGCCTGACGGCCGAGTTCGAGGACCAGCCGGCCGCAGTCTGAGGCCGACCGCCGCAGTCTGAGCCGACCGCCGCAGTCTGAGGCCGCCTGCCGAAGTCTGAGCTGACCGCCGAGGGCTGAGCGGCGCTGAGTGCGGAACCGTCCTGGGTGCCGATTAGTACCTATTGTCGGATATCAAGAACGCGATGCAGGAACGTGTGGAGCGTAGGTGCTCAAATTGCGCCCGCGATGAGCACCTACGCTCCACACGTTCAGTTGTCCCGCTTAGATCACCGTCGGGCTGGTTGCTGGATGTCTTGGATGTCCTGGATGTCCGGGCGGCCGCACTAAAGGTTCGGGTGCCTGCCTAGTTTCGTCGCAAGATTCCCCTGGGCGGCAGTTCACAGCCGACTGGGCGGACCGATTTGGCTGGCCGGGCAGCTGCCGCGTAGGGTGGAGGCCTGCCAAAGACCGTCGGCTGTTGTCGCGCGCCGAGCGTGACAACCGAAGGCCCGTTTCATGCGGGCGGCCCGCGCAGGCGACCGAGCTGGACCCTGGACGTTGTTCTACCTCTGTCCTGGTCACGCCCCGTGCGCTTGCGTACGGGGCGTTCGCATTTTGCGGGCCGTGCCGACGCCGGACATAGCCGAGCCGTCGCAGCCGACGAGCGCGGATCGAGAAGGGAGGCCCGTGGCGAGGGCAGAGAAGGTGGCCGCGGTCGCCGAGCTGACCGAGCGGTTCCAGAGCTCCTCAGGCGCGGTGCTGACCGAGTACCGCGGCCTATCGGTGACTCAGCTTGGCGAACTGCGCAAGTCGCTGGGCACCAACGCAACATATTCGGTCGTCAAGAACACGATCACGAAGATCGCCGCCGCCGAGGCGGGCGTGACGCCGGAGCTGACCAGCCTGCTCACGGGGCCGTCAGCGATTGCGTTCGTCCAAGGAGACGTCGTCGAGGCCGCCAAGGGCCTGCGCGACTTCGCCAGGGCGAACCCGCTGCTAGTCATCAAGGGTGGCATCCTCGACGGCAAGCCGCTGACGCCGGCCGAGATCGTCAAGCTGGCCGACCTGGAGTCGCGGGAAGTGCTGCTGGCCAAGCTGGCTGGTGCCATGAAGGCGTCCCTGGCTAACGCGGCCGGTACATTCGCTGCGCTGCCGGTCCAGATGGCGCAGCTGCTCGCCGCTCTGGAGAGCAAGCGAGCGGCAGGGGGCCCAGCCGCACCTGCGGCCGAGGCAGCCGCACCTGCGGCCGAGGCAGCTGCACCCGCGGCCGAGGCAGCTGCACCCGCGGCCGACGCGCCAGCCCAGGCGGCGGACGCTAGCGATGCGGCGGCGCCGGCGGACGCTCCGGAAGCTGCGGGGGCTGCGGACACGACGGCGCAGAATCCCGAGGCGGCAGCCTCGGACAGCACGGAGAGCTAACCAGTCACCCTGCGTGACCTGACCAGATCCCGCAGATGGCTGGACGGCCATCGGCGACACACGGAATGAACGGAAGAGGAAGCACCACAATGGCAAAGCTCAGCTCTGGCGACCTGCTCGAGGCCTTCAAGGAGATGACGCTGATCGAGCTCTCTGAGTTCGTGAAGCAGTTCGAGGAGACCTTCGACGTCAAGGCCGCCGCCCCGGTGGCCGTCGCTGCTGCCGCCCCTGGAGCCGGCGGCGGCGCTGCGGCCGAAGAGCCCGAGGAGAAGGACGAGTTCGACGTCATCCTCGAGGCCGCGGGCGACAAGAAGATCCAGGTCATCAAGGAGGTCCGGACCCTGACGAGCCTCGGGCTCAAGGAGGCGAAGGACCTCGTGGACGGCGCTCCCAAGCCGCTGCTTGAGCGCGTCAACAAGGAAGCGGCGGAGAGGGCAAAGGCCGCCCTCGAGGGCGCTGGCGCCACCGTCACCGTCAAGTAAGCACGGCCCTGTCGGGCCTGCACTGTGGGCCCTGCACTGCCGGCTGGACAGGCGAAAGGCCCGCCGCCCCCGCGACTCGCGCGGACGGCGGGCCTTGGCGACGAATACGAGCACAGACGCAGGGAACGGGGCCGGGGAATACCCGGCCTATACACAGTGTTACTAGTCGATGGCAGTGAGACTCGAAGTCTTGCTGACCGCTGAAAAACTAGCCCTACCCGCATTGCCAGAGTCTGAAACTAGACAAGCGGTGTGAGGTTCGTCACATAGCGAAGGGTTGCGACACAAGCCATCCAGGGCTTGACGTTTTGCTTCGAAGGAGCGATGCTCCATTGCAACCGTGAACCTCATAGTGACGTACAGTTGACCAGCGGTGTGTCGTTCGACTACACTGCCAATTTGCGCTGCACTAACTCGTCCTCGGCTTCCCAAACCCCTCGCGGCGTAGCCGCAGGGCGTTTTGCGTGCGCGTGCACCGTCCGCCACAAGCTCGGAAGGACCCCTGTTGGCAGCCTCGCGCAGCGCCTCAGCTACCGCCCTAGGTCCCCGTCGTGTTTCCTTCGCTCGCATCAACGAGCCCCTAGAAGTGCCCAGCCTCCTAGCCCTGCAAACCGAGTCGTTTGACTGGCTGCTTGGCAACGAGCGCTGGCGTGCCCGGCTCGATGCGGAAAAGAAGGCGGGGCATAAGAATCTCCCGGAGCAGTCCGGCCTCGAAGAGATCTTCGAGGAGATCAGTCCGATCGAGGACTTCACCGGCACCATGTCGCTCTCGTTCCGTGACCACCGGTTCGAGCCGCCCAAGTACTCCGCGGAGGAGTGCAAGGACAAGGACATGACCTTCTCCGCACCCATGTTCGTCACCGCGGAGTTCATCAACAACTCCACCGGTGAGATCAAGAGCCAGACCGTCTTCATGGGCGACTTCCCGCTCATGTCGGCTAAGGGCACGTTCATCATCAACGGCACCGAGCGCGTTGTTGTATCACAGCTTGTCCGCTCGCCAGGCGTTTACTTCGACCGCCAGGTCGACAAGACTTCCGACAAGGACATCTACAGCTGCAAGGTCATCCCGTCCCGCGGCGCGTGGCTCGAGTTCGAGATCGACAAACGCGACAGCGTTGGCGTGCGCATCGACCGCAAGCGCAAGCAGAGCGTGACAGTACTGCTCAAGGCCCTCGGCTGGGACGAGGCCAGGATCCTGGATCGGTTCGGCCAGTTCGAGTCGATGCGGGCGACCCTGGAGAAGGACCACACCACCGGTCAGGACGACGCGCTGCTCGACATCTACCGCAAGCTGCGGCCGGGCGAGCCGCCGACGAGGGAGTCGGCGCAGGCGCTTCTGGAGAACCTGTACTTCAACCCCAAGCGCTACGACCTGGCCAAGGTCGGCCGTTACAAGGTCAACAAGAAGCTGGGGCTGTCGCAGAACATCGGCCAGGGCACCCTGACTGAGGAAGACATCGTCGCGACCATCGAATACCTCGTCCGGCTGCATGTCGGCGAGGAGGAGATGAAGTCCGGCGGCGAGATGATCCCGGTCGAGACCGACGACATCGACCACTTCGGCAACCGCCGCCTGCGCACTGTGGGCGAGCTCATCCAGAACCAGGTCCGGCTGGGCCTGGCCCGGATGGAGCGGGTTGTCCGCGAGCGGATGACGACTCAGGACGTCGAGGCGATCACGCCGCAGACCCTGATCAACATCCGCCCGGTCGTGGCCTCCATCAAGGAGTTCTTCGGCACCAGCCAGCTCTCGCAGTTCATGGACCAGACCAACCCGCTGGCCGGTCTCACGCACAAGCGCCGCCTGTCGGCGCTTGGCCCTGGTGGCCTGTCTCGTGAGCGGGCTGGGTTCGAGGTCCGTGACGTGCACCCCAGCCACTACGGCCGGATGTGCCCGATCGAGACGCCAGAAGGTCCGAACATCGGCCTGATCGGCTCGCTGTCGTCCTACGGCCGTGTCAACGCGTTCGGCTTCGTCGAGACGCCGTACCGCAAGGTCAAGGCCGGCAAGGTGACCGACCAGATCGACTACCTGACCGCGGACGAGGAGGATCGGCACGTCATCGCCCAGGCGAACGAGCCGATCGAGACCGACGGCACTTTCACCGGCGACCGCGTGCTGGTCCGGCGCAAGGGCGGCGAGGTCGACTACATCAAGCCCGACGAAGTCGACTACATGGACGTCTCGCCGCGGCAGATGGTGTCCGTGGCGACCGCCATGATCCCATTCCTCGAGCACGACGACGCGAACCGCGCGCTGATGGGCTCGAACATGCAGCGCCAGTCTGTCCCGCTGCTACGCAGCGAGGCACCGCTGGTCGGCACCGGTATGGAGTTCCGCGCCGCCGTGGACGCTGGCGACGTGATCGTGGCCGACAAGGCCGGCGTGGTCGAGCAGGTCTCGGCTGACTACATCACCGTGGCGAACGACGACGGCACCAGGACCGACTACCTGGTGGCCAAGTTCCGCCGCTCAAATCAGGGCACCTGCTTCAACCAGAAGCCGGTCGCCGTGGAGGGGCAGCGGGTCGAGGTGGGCCAGGTCATCGCCGATGGCCCGTGCACCGACAACGGGGAGATGGCGCTCGGCCGCAACCTGCTGGTCGCCTTCATGCCGTGGGAGGGCCACAACTACGAGGACGCGATCATCCTGTCCCAGCGCCTGGTCCAGGACGACGTGCTCTCCTCGATCCACATCGAGGAGCACGAGGTCGACGCCCGCGACACCAAGCTGGGCCCGGAGGAGATCACCAGGGACATCCCGAACGTCTCCGATGAGGTGCTGGCTGACCTGGACGACCGCGGCATCATCAGGATCGGCGCCGAAGTCGTCACCGGGGACATCCTGGTCGGCAAGGTCACGCCCAAGGGCGAGACCGAGCTGACCCCAGAGGAGCGGCTGCTGCGTGCGATCTTCGGTGAGAAGGCGCGCGAGGTCCGTGACACCTCCCTGAAGGTGCCCCATGGCGAGTCCGGCAAGGTCATCGGTGTCCGCGTCTTCACCAGGGACAACGGCGACGAGCTGCCACCCGGTGTGAATGAGCTGGTCCGCGTCTACGTCGCGGCCAAGCGCAAGATCACCGATGGTGACAAGCTCGCTGGGCGCCACGGCAACAAGGGCGTCATCGCCAAGATCCTGCCGGTCGAGGACATGCCGTTCCTCAAGGACGGCACGGCCGTCGACATCGTGCTGAACCCGCTCGGCGTGCCCGGCCGAATGAACGTCGGCCAGGTGCTGGAGACCCACCTTGGGTGGGTCGCTGCCACCGGCTGGGACGTCGACGGCGACGACGCCGACTGGAAGAAGCGGCTGAAGAAGATCGGTGCACACGCTGCCGGATCTGGCAGCAAGGTCGCGACTCCGGTCTTCGACGGCGCCAAGGAGGAGGAGATCACCGGCCTGCTCTCCAGCACGCTGCCGAACCGTGACGGCGAGCGCCTGGTCGGCGCGACCGGCAAGGCGACGCTGTTCGACGGCAGGACCGGCGAGCCATTCAAGGACCCGATCTCAGTCGGCTACATCTACATACTCAAGCTGCTGCACCTGGTGGACGACAAGATCCACGCCAGGTCCACCGGCCCGTACTCGATGATCACTCAGCAGCCGCTCGGCGGCAAGGCCCAGTTCGGTGGCCAGCGCTTCGGTGAGATGGAGGTCTGGGCGCTGGAGGCCTACGGCGCGGCTTACGCGCTGCAGGAGCTGCTGACCATCAAGTCCGACGACATCCTCGGCCGCGTCAAGGTCTACGAGGCCATCGTCAAGGGCGAGAACATCCCCGAGCCCGGCATCCCTGAGTCTTTCAAGGTGCTGATCAAGGAGATGCAGTCGCTCTGCCTGAACGTGGAGGTGCTCTCCAGTGACGGCGCGGCCATCGAGATGCGTGACACCGACGAGGACGTCTTCCGCGCTGCGGAGGAACTCGGCATCGACCTGTCCCGACGTGAGCCGAGCAGTGTCGAAGAGGTCTGAGTGGCAACCAGCCAGGCAGCAAAGAGCAGTCCGACGAACTACCCCAGGGGAATGCAAACGTGCTAGACGTTAACTTCTTCGACGACCTGCGGATTGGCCTAGCCACGGCGGACGACATCCGGACGTGGTCGCACGGCGAGGTCAAGAAGCCGGAGACGATCAACTACCGGACCCTCAAGCCGGAAAAGGACGGGCTCTTCTGCGAGAAGATCTTCGGTCCGACGAGGGACTGGGAGTGCTACTGCGGTAAGTACAAGCGTGTCCGGTTCAAGGGCATTATCTGCGAGCGGTGTGGCGTGGAAGTTACGCGCGCCAAGGTGCGCCGCGAGCGGATGGGCCACATTGAGCTGGCCGCGCCCGTTACCCATATCTGGTACTTCAAGGGAGTGCCGAGCCGGCTGGGTTATCTACTTGACCTGGCGCCGAAGGACCTCGAGAAGGTCATTTACTTCGCCGCCTACATGATCACCTACGTGGACGAGGAGGCGCGCGCGCGCGACCTGCCCAGCCTCGAGGCCAAGATCACGGTCGAGAAGAGCCAGCTGGAGCAGCGCCGGGACACCGACATCGAGGCACGCCAGGCCAAGCTGGAGAAGGACCTGGCCGAGCTCGAGGCTGCGGGCGCCAAGGGCGACGCGCGCCGCAAGGTCCGCGAGGCCTCCGACCGCGAGTGCAAGCAGATCCGCGATCGCGCCCAGCGCGAGATCGACCGGATCGAGGAGGTCTGGACCAGGTTCCGCAACCTCAAGGTCCAGGACCTCGAGGGCGACGAGCTGCTGTACCGCGAGATGCGCGACCGGTTCGGCCGCTACTTCCGTGGCGGCATGGGCGCGCAGGCGATCCAGGAGCGGGTTGGCAGCTTCGACCTCGAGGCCGAGGCCGCGAACCTTCGCGAGATCATCCGGACCGGCAAGGGCCAGCGGAAGGCCAGGGCGCTCAAGCGGCTGAAGGTCGTGTCGGCGTTCCTGAACACCACCAACAGCCCGCTCGGCATGGTGCTCGACTGCATTCCGGTGATCCCGCCGGACCTGCGGCCGATGGTTCAGCTCGATGGTGGCCGGTTCGCCACCTCTGACCTGAACGACCTGTACCGCCGGGTCATCAACCGGAACAACCGGCTCAAGAGGCTGCTCGACCTCGGCGCGCCCGAGATCATCGTGAACAACGAGAAGCGGATGCTCCAGGAGGCCGTCGACTCGCTGTTCGACAACGGCCGCCGCGGCCGCCCGGTGACCGGTCCTGGTAACCGGCCGCTGAAGTCGCTGTCCGACATGCTCAAGGGCAAGCAGGGCCGGTTCCGCCAGAACCTGCTCGGCAAGCGCGTCGACTACTCGGGCCGCTCGGTCATCGTGGTCGGCCCGCAGCTCAAGCTGCACCAGTGCGGGCTGCCCAAGGAGATGGCGGTTGAGCTCTTCAAGCCGTTCGTCATGAAGCGGCTGGTCGACCTCAACCACGCCCAGAACATCAAGTCCGCCAAGCGGATGGTGGAGCGGGCCCGGCCCGTGGTCTGGGACGTGCTCGAGGAGGTCATCACCGAACACCCGGTGCTGCTGAACCGCGCCCCGACGCTGCACCGCCTCGGCATCCAGGCCTTCGAGCCGCAGTTGGTCGAGGGCAAGGCCATCCAGATCCACCCGCTCGTCTGCACCGCGTTCAACGCGGACTTTGACGGTGACCAGATGGCCGTGCACGTGCCGCTGTCTGCCGAGGCGCAGGCCGAGGCGCGGATCCTGATGCTGTCCACCAACAACATCCTCAAGCCGGCCGACGGCAAGCCGGTGACCATGCCGACCCAGGACATGGTCATCGGGATCTACTGCCTGACGCGGGAGACAGAGGATGCGCCCGGCACCGGCCGGGTGTTCGGCGGAGTGTCCGAGGCGATCATGGCCTACGACAAGGGCGAGCTCGACATCCAGGCGAAGATCCAGATCCGGCTGTCCGACGTCACGCCGCCGCGCGGCTACCCGACGCCGGAAGGCTGGGAGCCCGGTCAGGCGCTGCGGATCGAGACGACCCTAGGTCGCTGCCTGCTGAACGAGACGCTGCCGGCGGACTACCCGTTCGTCAACTTCGAGGTCGGCAAGAAGCAGCTGTCCACGATCGTCAACGAGCTCGCCGAGACCTATCCCAAGGTCGAGGTGGCCGCTGCGCTGGACGCGCTGAAGGACGCCGGCTTCCACTGGGCGACCAGGTCCGGGGTCACGATCTCGATCGAGGACGTGGCCGCGCCGCCGAACAAGCGGGAGATTCTGGACACCTACGAGAAGCGGGCCGACAAGGTGCAGCGTGAGTACGAGCGCGGCCTGATCACCGACGACGAGCGTCGCCAGGAGCTCATCGAGATCTGGACGCACGCGACCGCGGACGTGGCCCAGGACATGGAGAAGGCCTTCCCCGAGACCAACCCGGTCTGGATGATGGTCAACTCCGGTGCCCGAGGCAACCTGATGCAGATCCGGCAGATCGCCGGTATGCGAGGCCTGGTGTCGAACCCGAAGGGCGAGACAATCCCCCGGCCGATCAAGTCCAGCTTCCGTGAGGGCCTGTCGGTGCTGGAGTACTTCATCTCGACGCACGGTGCCCGCAAGGGCCTGGCCGACACCGCGCTGCGTACCGCCGACTCCGGGTACCTGACCCGGCGGCTGGTGGACGTGGCGCAGGACGTCATCGTGCGCGAGGAGGACTGCGGCACGGACCGGTCGCTGCCGATGCGGATCGCCGAGAAGGGTTCCGACGGCGTCCTGCGCAAGCTGCCGAACATCGAGAACACTGGCACCGGCCGGACGCTGTCCGAGGACGTTGTCGGCCCCGATGGCACGGTGCTGGCGACGGCGGACGCGGACATGACCGAGGGCATGATCGACGCGATCACCGCGGCGGGCGTGGAGTCGGTGCGGATCCACTCGGTCCTGGTCTGCCAGGCCAAGGTCGGGATCTGTGCCAAGTGCTACGGCCGCTCGCTGGCCACGGGCAAGCGGGTCGACGTCGGCGAGGCGGTCGGCATCATCGCCGCCCAGTCGATCGGCGAGCCTGGCACGCAGCTGACGATGCGTACCTTCCACACCGGTGGTGTGGCTGGTCTGGACATCACCCACGGTCTGCCGCGTATCCAGGAGCTGTTCGAGGCCAGGATTCCCAAGGGCCTGGCGCCGATCAGCGAGGTCGATGGCAAGGTCAGGATCGACGAGCAGGACAAGGCTCGCAAGATCGTGGTCGTGCCGGACGACGGCGGCGACGAAGTGCCCTACCAGGTCTCGATGCGCGCCAGGCTGCTGGTCGCCGACGGCGACCACGTCCGGGTGGGCCAGCAGCTCATCGCCGGCGCGGTCAACCCGCACGAGGTCCTGCGCATCCTCGGCTCCCGCGAGGTGCAACTGCACCTGGTTCACGAGGTCCAGGAGGTCTACCGGTCTCAGGGCGTGTCTATCCACGACAAGCACATCGAGATCATCATCCGGCAGATGCTCAAGCGGGTGAACGTGATCGAGTCCGGCGACACCGACCTGCTGCCCGGCGAGCTGGTCGAGCGGCCGAAGTTCGAGGAGGTCAACCGCGCTGTCGTCGAGGCGGGCGGCACCTCGGCGGCAGGCCGCCCGCAGCTGATGGGCATCACGAAGGCGTCGCTTGCCACCGAGTCGTGGCTGTCGGCGGCCTCCTTCCAGGAAACCACCAGGGTCCTGACCGACGCGGCGATCCACGCCAGGTCGGACTCGCTCGTGGGCCTGAAGGAGAACGTGATCATCGGCAAGCTGATCCCGGCCGGCACTGGCATGCAGCGCTACCGCGGGCTGCGCGTCGAGCCGACGGAGGAGGCCAAGGCGGCGATCTACCCGCAGACCTCCTACGACAGCCCGGCCGAGTACGCGTTCGGCCAGGTTGCGGGTCAGGCGATCCCGCTCGAGGAGTACGACTTCGGGGCCTACAACAGGTAAGCCGAAGCCGGTTTCGAGACGGCGCCGCGACTTTCGGGTCGCGGCGCCGTCTGCATTTCCGGCGCGCGTTTCCGGCGCGCGTTTCCGGCGCGCGTATGCGCTGCGTTCCCGTTGCGCGGTTCCCGCGTGCGTTTGACCTGTGCGATTTGCGGTACTGACAGCGCTCGTGACAACGCGAAGCCGGACGCGGCCGCCGCGCTCCAGTCGTGCCCGGCCGACCGCCGCCACCGGCAGGCTGGCGCGAGCGTATGCCGCCGTCGTCGTCGGCTTGCGGTACCCGATCGTGGCCGGCTGGATCATCGCGGTGGTAGCGGCGACGCATTACCTGCCCCAGCTCGCGCAGTCCAGCGGCGAGGCGAGCCTAGTGCCGTCGAATGCGCCCGCGGTCCAGGCGGAGGCCACCGCGACGAGGATCTTCGGCGAGCCGCTGGACGCCCAGGTGGCCGTCGTGCAGCGGGCCGCGCGCGGGCTCTCGCAATCCGCGCAGGTCCGCGCCGTCCGCGCAATCGCAGTTGCCGGGTCAGAGGCCTCGCGCGCGATCACCGTGGCCGGGCTCGCGCTGGCGACGAGCTTCGCCCTGCTAGCGCTGATCCCGCTCCAGCAGTTCAGGGAAGTGGCGGTGGCAATGGCAGCAGGCATCATGATCGACGCCGTCATCGCCAGGTCGTTGCTCGTGCCTGCGCTGGTCGCGTTGTTCGGACGGGCTGGGATGTGGCCAGGGCGGCCCGTGGGCTGATCGACCATGCGGCCGGTGTCACGCTATCGATGCTCCTAGTCATCGGTTACTGACCGTTGGACTGGCCAGCCTGCCTGCTCGGCCAGGTGGATTAGGGTATCGGCGTCTGCTGGGGCGGCGGCGTGCTGGTCGTTGTTGAAGTACGCGAAGATGTCGGCTTCGGGCGGGAAGCAGTCTGATACCCGGTTGACCCAGGTCCGCAATGATTGTCGGCCGTAGTGGGGCCAGGGCGCCGCGGCGCCCTCGTGGAAACGGATGTAGCCCCAGTCCGCGGTCCGCCAGAGCGGACCTAGCGGCCTGGCGCGCCGGTCTGACCAGCACAGCGCCGCGTGGTGCGCCGTCAGGATGTCCATGACCTCCTGCTTCAGCCAGGAGTCGTGGCGGAACTCGACGCAGACCCGAAGCGTCCGCGACGGGTTCGAAGTCAGGCTGGCGAACTGCGCCGAGAACTGCTTCAGGGACTCGTCCAGGGCGCCCGCGTCGGCCTGCATCGTCGGCGGCAACTGGAGTAGCACTGGTCCCAGCCGGTCGCCGAGCGCCGTAGCCGCGCGCAGCAGGCGCCCGACCGGCTCCGCCGGGTCGCGCAGCCGGCGCACATGCGTCAGATATCGGCTCGCCTTGACCGCCATGACGAACCCGGCGGGCGTGCGCGTGCGCCAGGCAGCGAATGTATCGGGAGCAGCCAGGCGGTAGAAGGTCCCGTTGTTCTCGACGGTAGGGAAGCGGGTCGCATAGTGCTCGAGCCATTTGGACACTGGCAGTTGTTCGGGATAGAAGGGCCCGCGCCAGTCGCGGTACTGCCAGCCTGACGTGCCGATGAGCAGCGGCACCGGCGACCACTCCTTTCGTGCAGCCCAGGAGTCAATAACTGCCCGGTTGGTAGCTCCCTGACTCAGGATGCGCTGACTCAGGGTGCCCCGGCTCCGGCGCATCAGCGAACTTAGGCCAATCGCTCGGAATAAAACCGCCGAAAAGTTCATTCATAATGGCATCTGCCGATGTGCCGAGTACTGGTGTAGTAAATGCTCTCTCGGCGCGATCAGGCGGTGGTGCTTGTGAGTATTTGCTAAGCTAGTGTTCAGCGAAGAGCGAGAAGCCACTCCGTTTGACAGCCCGTTTTGACCAGCGAGCCAGGGGTTGGGTATTCTGGTTCTCCGCGCCCATGCCTCATGGGTGCGTGCACGTTTGTGTGACCGCGGACTCGCGACCTCAGCGTTGACTACCTGAGCGTTGGCGAGGCGCGTGGCCAGGCGGGCAGCAAGACTTCCCTTCCGGATTCCGGGTCCGTTTCGGGCCCGGGTGCGTCGTGGCGGTGCAGCTTGAGCCGCGCGACACGCCCGACCGCGGGGGGCGGGCGGGCAGCTACCGAGGCAGGAACCAGCAGGTCAAGGACGTCCTAGGCCGCGCCCAGAGTGCGGTCGCGAGCGATCGCTGTGTCACACGACACAGCACAAGTTAGGCCGCGCCAGTCGGCGCGGCACCGGGCTGGCCAACGTCGGCTCGGCAGTTCAGCAAGCGATGGCAGCGCCGCAAGGCGCGGTAGAGAAAGACGGAGACGCGTTGCCCACGATCCAGCAGCTGGTCCGGAAGGGCCGGCAGGACAAGGTAGCCAAGAACAAGACTCCGGCGCTGCAGGGCAGCCCGCAGCGTCGCGGCGTATGCACGCGCGTCTACACCACCACGCCCAAGAAGCCGAACTCGGCGCTGCGGAAGGTGGCCCGAGTCCGGCTTACCAGCAAGATCGAGGTCACCGCCTACATTCCGGGCGTCGGGCACAACCTTCAGGAGCACTCGATCGTGCTCGTGCGCGGCGGCCGAGTCCGGGACCTGCCCGGTGTCCGCTACAAGATCATCCGGGGCGCGCTGGACACGCAGGGTGTCCGCAACCGCAAGCAGGCACGCAGCCGCTACGGCGCTAAGAAGGAGAAGAGCTGACATGCCGCGCAAGGGCCCCGCGATCAAGCGGCAGCTAGTGACCGATCCGGTCTATGGCTCGCCGCTCGTCACCGCGCTGGTGAACAAGGTTCTCAAGAACGGCAAGCGGTCGCTCGCCGAGCGGATCGTCTACGGTGCGCTCGAGGGCTGCCGGGACAAGACCGGTAACGACCCGGTCGTGACGCTCAAGCGCGCGCTGGACAACGTCAAGCCGACGCTTGAGGTCCGCAGCCGCCGGGTGGGTGGTGCGACCTACCAGGTGCCGGTTGAGGTCCGTGCCTCCAGGAGCACCACGCTCGCGCTGCGCTGGCTGATCACCTACTCACGCCAGCGGCGGGAGAAGACCATGACCGAGCGGCTGATGAACGAGCTGCTTGACGCCAGCAACGGACTCGGAGCGAGCGTCAAGCGCCGCGAGGACATGCACAAAATGGCCGAGTCCAACAAGGCATTCGCTCACTACCGCTGGTAGCGAGCATCCCAATAGACCAAGGATCGAGGATCACCAACAGTGGCCGCGACACAGACCGCTACCGAACTCGCCAACGTCCGGAACATCGGCGTCATGGCGCATATCGACGCGGGCAAAACCACGACCACCGAGCGGATCCTGTTCTACACCGGCATCAACTACAAGATCGGTGAGGTCCACGAGGGCGCAGCCACGATGGACTGGATGGAGCAGGAGCAAGAGCGCGGCATCACCATCACGTCAGCGGCGACGACCTGCATGTGGCGTGACCACACCATCAACTTGATCGACACGCCTGGCCACGTCGACTTCACCGTCGAGGTGGAGCGCTCGCTGCGCGTCCTTGATGGGGCCGTCGCGGTCTTTGATGGCGTCGCCGGTGTCGAGCCGCAGTCCGAGACCGTCTGGCGGCAGGCGGACCGCTACGGCGTTCCGCGGATCTGCTTCGTCAACAAGATGGACAGGGTCGGCGCCGAGTTCCACCGCTGCGTGGAAATGATCACCGACCGGCTGGGCGCTACTCCGCTCGTGATTCAGCTGCCGTGGGGCGTCGAGTCCGACTTCCGGGGTGTGATCGACCTGGTCCGCATGCGCGGCCTGCTCTGGCAGACCGAGGGCAAGGGCGACACCTACGACGTCGTAGCGATCCCGGACGACCATGCCGAGGCGGCACGTGAGTGGCGGGACAAGCTCGTCGAGAACATCGCCGAGAACGACGAAGAGATGATGGAGCTCTACCTGGAAGGCACCGAGCCTGATGCCGACCAGCTGATCGCCGCGATCCGGCGCGCCACCATCGCCAGCAGCGTCACGCCGGTGATGTGCGGAAGCGCGTTCAAGAACAAGGGCGTGCAGCCGATGCTGGACGCGATCGTCGACTTCCTGCCCAGCCCGCTCGACATTCCGGCGATCAAGGGGCACGCGGTCGGCGACGAGGAGACCCTCATCGAGCGGCACCCCGACGTGACCGAGCCGTTCTCCGCGCTGGCCTTCAAGATCATGTCCGACCAGCATCTCGGCAAGCTGACTTATATCCGCATCTACTCCGGCAGGCTCGAGGCTGGCACCCAGGTGCTGAACTCGACCAAGGGCCGCAAGGAGCGGATCGGCAAGATCTACCAGATGCACGCGAACAAACGCGAGGAGCGCCCGACCGCGATTGCTGGCCAGATCGTGGCCGTGATGGGTCTGAAGGACACCACCACCGGCGACACGCTGTCCGATCAGAGCAAGCAGGTCATCCTGGAGTCGATGACCTTCCCGGCGCCAGTCATCAACGTGGCGATTGAGCCCAGGACGAAGGGCGACCAGGACCGGCTCGGCACCGCTATCCAGCGGCTCGCAGAGGAGGACCCGACCTTCCAGGTCAGGACCGATGAGGAGACCGGGCAGACCATTATCTCGGGCATGGGCGAGCTGCACCTGGAGGTGCTGGTCGAGCGGATGCGCCGGGAGTTCAGGGTCGAAGCCAACATCGGCCGACCGCAGGTCGCCTACCGCGAGACCATTCGCAAGAAGGTCGAGAAGGTCGAGTACACCCACAAGAAGCAGACCGGTGGTTCCGGCCAGTTCGCGCGGGTGATCATCAACCTGGAGCCGACCGGCGGCGACGGCGGTGGCTACGAGTTCGAGAACAAGGTCACTGGCGGCCGCGTGCCGCGGGAGTACATCCCGTCGGTCGACGCAGGCTGTCAGGAGGCCGCGGAGTTCGGCGTGCTCGCCGGCTACCCGATGGTGGACGTCAAGGTCACCCTGACTGACGGCGCCTACCACGAGGTCGACTCGTCCGAGCTCGCCTTCAAGATCGCTGGCTCGATGGCCTTCAAGAAGGCCGCCGGCCACGCCGATCCCGTCCTGCTGGAGCCGCTGATGGCGGTCGAGGTCAGGACGCCCGACGACTACATGGGCGAGGTCATCGGCGACATCAACGGCCGCCGTGGCCAGATCCAGGCCATGGAGGAGAGGTCAGGGGTGCGGGTCGTGAAGGCCCTTGTCCCGCTGTCCGAGATGTTCGGCTACGTGGGGGACCTGCGCAGCCGGACGCAGGGGCGAGCCGATTACAGCATGCAGTTTGACTCGTATGCCGAGGTACCGCCCAGCATTGCCAAGGAGATCATCGCCAAGGCACGCGGCGAGTAGTCAGAAGTAACGACGAAACGAATCAAGCAGCGCGCGTGAGCGCCTGGCCCCGCTGCGGCGGGGAAACGATCGCAACGAGGAGACTCAAGTGGCGAAGGCCAAGTTCCAGCGGACCAAGCCGCACGTCAACATCGGCACCATCGGTCATATTGACCACGGCAAGACGACGCTGACCGCGGCGATCACCAAGGTGCTGCACGACAAGTATCCCGACATCAACCCCTTCTACGCGTTCGACCAGATCGACAACGCGAAGGAGGAGAAGGAGCGCGGGATCACCATCTCGATCTCGCACGTCGAGTACCAGACCGACAAGCGCCACTACGCGCACGTCGACTGCCCCGGTCACGCTGACTACATCAAGAACATGATTACCGGTGCGGCCCAGATGGACGGCGCGATCCTCGTCGTGGCCGCCACCGACGGCCCGATGCCGCAGACTCGCGAGCACGTGCTGCTGGCCCGCCAGGTCGGCGTGCCCTACATCGTGGTCGCGCTGAACAAGGCCGACATGGTGGACGACGAGGAGATCCTCGAGCTCGTCGAGCTTGAGGTCCGCGAGCTGCTCAGCACGTACGAGTTCCCCGGCGACGACGTACCGGTGATCCGGGTATCGGCGCTGAAGGCACTCGAGGGCGACGCTGAGTGGGGCGAGAAGGTCGTCGAGCTGATGTCGGCGTGCGACGACAGCATCCCCGAGCCGGTCCGCGAGATCGACAAGCCGTTCCTGATGCCGGTCGAGGACGTGTTCTCGATCACCGGCCGGGGCACCGTGGTGACCGGCCGGATCGAGCGCGGCGTGATCCACACCGGTGAGGAAGTCGAGATCATCGGCATCAAGGAGAAGTCGACCAAGACCACCGTCACCGGCGTCGAGATGTTCCACAAGATCCTCGACGAGGGCCAGGCGGGTGACAACGCGGGTCTGCTGCTTCGCGGTACGAAGCGCGAGGACGTCGAGCGCGGCCAGGTCATCATCAAGCCCGGCACCAATACCCCGCACACCGAGTTCGAGGCGCAGGTTTACATCCTGTCCAAGGACGAGGGCGGCCGGCACACGCCGTTCTTCAACAATTACCGGCCGCAGTTCTACTTCCGCACCACCGATGTCACGGGCGTGGTGCACCTGCCGGAAGGCACCGAGATGGTGCTGCCCGGCGACAACACCGAGATGAAGGTTGACCTGATCCAGCCGATCGCCATGGAGGAGGGCCTGCGCTTCGCTATTCGCGAGGGCGGCCGTACCGTCGGCGCCGGCCGGGTTACGAACATCATCAAGTAGTGGGAACGGGCCCGGGGGCAACCCCGGGCCCGTTCCACGGTCGTCCCCCGCCTGCCGGTTCCGGCTGGCAGGGAGGGGACGGCAGGCAACACAGCGGCACGACACGAGCGAAGGACAACGAAGCCACATGGCGGGACAGAAGATCCGCATCCGGCTCAAGGCCTATGACCATGAGGTCATTGACAGCTGGGCGCGGAAGATCGTCGATACGGTGATTCGTACCGGCGCCAAGGTCGCCGGCCCGGTGCCGCTGCCGACCGAGAAGAACGTCTATTGCGTCATCCGCTCGCCGCACAAGTACAAGGACTCGCGCGAGCACTTCGAGATGCGCACGCACAAGCGGCTGATCGACATCATCGACCCGACGCCGAGGACAGTCGATTCCCTGATGCGGCTCGACGTGCCAGCTGGCGTCGATATCGAGATCAAGCTGTAGCGGGACAGCCGAGAGCAAGAAGGCCGGAGAAGAAGAAAGCACTGTGATGACCAAGCAGATCAAAGGGGTCCTGGGCACCAAGCTCGGCATGACCCAGGTCTTCGCCGATGACGGCAGGATCGTTCCCGTCACGGTGGTCGCGGCCGGCCCTTGTGTCGTCACCGCGGTGCGGACGCCGGCCGCTGATGGCTACGCGGCCGTTCAGCTGGGCTTCGGCGAGATCGACCCGCGCAAGGTGACGAAGCCGGTCGCCGGGCACTTCGCCAAGGCGGGCGTCACTCCGCGCCGTTACCTGGTGGAGCTGCGGACCGATAACGCCAACGACTACACGCTCGGCCAGGAGGTTACGGCCGAGACGTTCGCGGCCGGCGAGCTGATCGACGTGACGGCGACCAGCAAGGGCAAGGGCTTCGCCGGCGTGATGAAGCGTCACGGCTTCAAGGGCATGAGCTCGTCGCACGGCACCAAGCGGAAGCACCGCGCGCCGGGCTCGATCGGCGGCTGTGCCTACCCAGGCCGCGTGTTCAAGGGCGTGCGGATGGCCGGCCGGATGGGCGGCGAGCGCACGACCACCGCAAACCTGACCCTGCACGGCGTCGACGCGGACCGCGGCCTGCTGCTGATCAAGGGCGCTGTCCCCGGAGCGGCCGGCTCGCTTGTGCTCGTCCGCAACGCCGTCAAGTCCCCAGTCAAGAGTGAGGCGAAATGAGCCCGGCCCAGACGAGCTCCGCAGCTTCGGGAGCGCCCGTCAAGCCAACCGCCGCCAAGCCCAAGCCCAAGGCCGCCAAGCCCAAGGCCGGGGCGGGGGGCGCTGCGCAGCTGCCTGCGGAGATCTTCGACGCCAAGGTCAACGTGCCGCTGATTCACCAGGTGGTCGTCGCGCAGGAGGCGGCCGCCCGGCAGGGCACGCACTCCACCAAGACCCGCGGTGAGGTTCGCGGCGGCGGCAGGAAGCCGTACCGGCAGAAGGGCACCGGCCGCGCCAGGCAGGGCTCGACTCGCGCGCCGCAGTTCGCTGGCGGTGGTGTGGTGTTCGGCCCGCACCCCCGCTCCTACGAGCAGCGGACGCCGAAGAAGATGAAGGCCGCCGCGCTCCGTGGCGCGCTGTCCGACCGGGCCAGGCACGACCGGGTGCACGTCGTCAATAGCCTCGTCGACGGCGATGCGCCCCGGACCAAGAGCGCGCTTGCGGCCCTGACCGCGATCACGGGGCCGACGGCGCATGTGCTCGTGGTCATCGCAGCTACGGACAGCCTCACCAGGCTGAGCCTGCGTAACGCGCCGGGCGTGCACGTGCTCGTGGAGGGGCAGCTGAACACCAGGGACGTCCTGGTGAGCGACCACGTGGTCTTCACCCAGGAAGCACTGAACGGCTTCGTGGCGAGGACCATCGGGGAGCCGCAGCCGGCCGAGGGTAGCGCGGCCACGCGGACCGCGTCTCGCGCGAAGGCGAAGCAGGAGGACGAGCAGCAGTGAACAAGACGGTCAACCCGCGGGACATCCTGCTGCGGCCGGTTATCTCGGAGAAGAGCCTCCGGCTCGCCGACGAGGGCAAGTACACATTCATTGTCGCGCCCGGCACGCACAAGATCCAGATCCGCCAGGCGGTCGAGGCCTCCTTCAACGTCAAGGTCACGGGCGTGAACACGATCAACAGGCCCGGCAAGCGCCGCCGGACCCGCTTTGGCTGGGGCAAGCGCCCCGACACTAAGCGCGCCATCGTCAGCCTCGCCGCTGGCGACCGGATTGAGCATTTCGGCGGACCGGTCAGCTAACCGGCGATCACGAGGAGCTTTAAGCAGATGGCTATCAGAAAGTACAAGCCGACTACCCCCGCCAGGCGGGGCGCGAGCGGCTCCGACTTTTCCGAGGTCACCAGGGATGAGCCGGAGAAGAGCCTGGTGCGCCCGCTCCACGGGCACGGCGGCCGGAACGTCTACGGCCGCATTACGACCCGGCACCAGGGCGGCGGGCACAAGCGCGCGTACCGCCTGATCGACTTCCGCCGGGCTGACAAGGACGGTGTGCCCGCGAAGGTTGCGCACATCGAGTACGACCCGAACCGGACCGCGCGGATCGCGCTGCTGCACTACGCCGACGGCGAGAAGCGCTACATCATCGCGCCAGTCGGCCTGAAGCAGGGCGACCGGGTCGAGAACGGCGCTGGCGCCGACATCAAGACTGGCAACTGCCTGCCGCTCCGCAACATCCCCACGGGCACGGTGGTGCACGCCATCGAGCTGCGTCCGGGCGGCGGCGCCAAGATCGCCCGGTCTGCCGGGTCCGGCGTGCAGCTGCTGGCCAGAGAAGGCAACCGCGCCACTCTGCGGATGCCGTCTGGCGAGATCCGCCTGGTCGACGTCGCCTGCCGCGCCACGATCGGCGAAGTTGGCAACGCTGAGCAGGGCAATATCAAACTCGGCAAGGCCGGCCGCAACCGCTGGAAGGGCCGCAGGCCCACCGTTCGCGGCGTCGCGATGAACCCGGTTGACCACCCGATGGGCGGCGGCGAGGGCAAGACCTCGGGCGGCCGCCACCCAGTCAGCCCCTGGGGCCAGCCGGAGGGCCGGACGCGCCAGGCACACAAGCCCAGCGACCAGATGATCACCCGCCGGCGCAGCAAGAAGAAGCGGTAGGAGCACCAAGCGATGCCTCGTAGCCTGAAGAAGGGTCCCTTCGTGGACGACCACCTGATCAAGAAGGTGGACGTCCAGAACGACAGGGGCACCAAGAACGTCATCAAAACGTGGTCGCGCCGTTCGATGATCGTCCCGGCGATGCTCGGCCACACGATCGCCGTGCACGACGGCCGCAAGCACGTGCCGGTGTTTATCACTGAGGCGATGGTCGGGCACAAGCTCGGCGAGTTCGCGCCGACCCGTACCTTCCGCAGCCACGTGCGTGACGACCGGCGTAGCCGGCGCTGACGACGAGGCCAGCTGACAACCGACCAGCTAACAGATACGAGAAGAGCGAGACTGAGATGGAAGCAAGGGCTAGGGCGCGGTACATACGCGTCACGCCGCGCAAGGCCCGCCGCGTGGTGGACCTCATCCGCGGCATGCCTGCCGACCAGGCGCAGGCGACGCTTGCCTTCGCGCCGCAGTCAGCGAGCGACCCCGTCGGCAAGGTGCTGGCCAGCGCGATCGCCAACGCCGGGCACAACAGCCACCTCGACGCCAGATCGCTCGTCGTGAGCCGTGCCTGGGTGGATGAGGGACCGGGCCTAGGCCCGCGGTTCCGGCCGCGGGCTCAGGGCCGTGGCTACCGGATCAACAAGCGCACCAGTCACATCACGATCATCGTTTCCGACGGCGGTGCGTCGACCAGCGCTGCTGCGGGCAGCAGCGCGCCGACCAGGCGTGCGTCGACCAGGGGCACATCCAGCAGGGGTACGTCGAACAGCGGTACGTCGAACAGCGGTGCGTCGAACAGCGGTGCGTCAAGGAGCAGGGAGAGGACCCGCTAGTGGGCCAGAAAGTGAACCCGCACGGGTTCCGGCTGGGCATCACCACCGACTTCAAGAGCCGGTGGTACGCCAACAAGCTGTACAAGGACTACGTCGCCGAGGACGTTGCCATCCGGCGGCTGCTTCAGCGCGGCATGGAGCGGGCTGGCATCTCCAAGGTGGAGATCGAGCGGACCATGGACCGGGTGCGCGTGGACATCCACACCGCCAGGCCGGGCATCGTGATCGGCCGCCGCGGCGCCGAGGCTGACCGCATCCGGGGCGACCTGGAGAAGCTGACCGGCAAGCAGGTTCAGCTGAACATCCTTGAGGTCAAGAACCCTGAGATCGATGCTCAGCTGGTAGCGCAGGGCGTGGCCGAGCAGCTGTCAAGCCGGGTCTCGTTCCGCCGGGCCATGCGCAAGGCAATGCAGACCGCGATGAAGAGCGGCGCCAAGGGCATCCGGGTCCAGTGCTCCGGCCGCCTCGGCGGCGCTGAGATGTCGCGGTCGGAGTTCTACCGCGAGGGCCGGGTGCCGCTGCATACGCTGCGCGCCGACATTGACTACGGCTTCTACGAAGCACGCACGACGTTTGGCCGGATCGGCGTGAAGGTCTGGATCTACCGCGGCGAGGCCGCTGCGACCAGGGCCGAGCGTGAGGCCGCCGCGGCGGCCCTGCGGGCCGGCCAGCGGCCAGGCGGCGGTCCAGGCGGCGGCCGCGACAGGGACCGGGATTCAGGCCGGGACCGTCCGCAGCGGCAGCAGCGTCGCAGGCCCGGTTCGCCGGACGGGACGGACAGGCCAGCCGCGGCGCCGACCGCCGAGGTCGGCGCCAGCGCACCGGACGCCACCGCCAACCCTGCGGGCACGTCGGGTGAGGAGGGCTAAGTCATGCTGATCCCGCGGCGGACCAAGCACCGCAAGCAGCACCGGCCAGACCGCTCAGGCGTGGCCAAGGGCGGCACCAGGGTGACGTTCGGCGAGTACGGCATCCAGGCGGTCGAGCATTCCTATGTCACCAACCGGCAGATTGAGGCCGCTCGTATCGCCATGACGCGTCACATCCGGCGTGGCGGCAAGGTGTGGATCACGATCTACCCGGACCGGCCGCTGACCAAGAAGCCGGCCGAGACCCGGATGGGCTCAGGCAAGGGCGCGCCCGAGTGGTGGGTCGCCAACGTGAAGCCCGGCCGGGTGATGTTCGAGCTGTCTGGCGTGCCCGAGCCGGTAGCCAGGGAGGCCCTCCGGCGGGCTATGCACAAGCTGCCCATGAAGTGCAAGTTCGTGAAGCGAGAGGTTGGCGAAGCGTGATGGCCAAGGGACTGGCAGCCGCTGACCTGCGGACCTCGACCGAGGAAGAGCTGAATCTGAAGCTGACCGAGGCGAAGATCGAGCTGTTCAACCTTCGCTTCCAGGCGGCGACGGGCCAGCTAGAGAGCCACGGGCGACTGCGGGCCGTCCGCAAGGAGATCGCGCGCATCTACACGGTGAAGCGCGAGCGCGAGCTCGGCATCGTGGTTGTCGAAAGTGAGGAGTCGGCCGATGAGTGAGGCGACGACCACCGCGCAGGCGCGTGGTTACCGCAAGGTCCGCGAGGGCCTCGTGGTTAGCGACAAGATGGACAAGACCGTTGTCGTCGAAGTCGAGGACCGGGTCAGGCACCCCAAGTACGCCAAGATCATCCGGCGGACGAAGCGATACAAGGCACACGATGGCGAGAACGCGTGCGGCGTCGGCGACCGGGTGCTGCTGATGGAGACCCGTCCGCTGTCAGCGACTAAGCGCTGGCGTGTGACGGAGATCTTGGAAAAGGCGAAGTAGCAATAGCCGGCCGGAGCAACCGGATGGGCAGGCGCGTGAAGAAGCAGGAGTTGACGTGATCCAGCAGGAGTCGCGGCTTAAGGTCGCCGACAACACCGGAGCCAAGGAGATCTTGTGCATCCGCGTGCTCGGCGGCTCGGGCAGGCGATACGCGGGCATCGGCGACATCATCGTTGCCACCGTCAAGGATGCCCTCCCCGGTGCCGGGGTGAAGAAGGGCGACGTCGTGAAGGCCGTCGTCGTGCGGACCCGCAAAGAGCGGCGCCGCGGCGACGGTTCCTATATCCGCTTCGACGAGAACGCCGCCGTGCTGATCAGGGATGGCGGGGATCCCCGTGGAACCCGCATTTTCGGCCCGGTCGGCCGCGAACTCCGCGAGAAGCGGTTCATGCGGATTATCTCGCTTGCGCCGGAGGTGCTGTGATGGCCGGGATCAAGAAGACGGCGCCGGGGAAGGCGCGCCGGCTGAAGATCAGGAAGGGCGACAAGGTCCTTGTGATTGCAGGCAAGGACCGTGGCCGTGAGGGCACGGTCATCGCCGTCCGTCCTGAGCGCCAGCAGGTGCTCGTCCAGGGCGTGAACCTGATCCGGAAGAACACCAAGGTCAACTACCAGGGCCAGCGCGGCGCCAAGGAAGGCGGCATCGTGACGCAGGAGGCCCTGATCCACGTCAGCAACGTTCAGCTCATCGATCCGGACACGAAGGCGCCGACCAGGGCCGGGTTCAGGATCGACGAGCACAAGAAGGTCCGGGTCTCCCGGGCTAGCGGTAAGGACATCTGATGGCTGCGACTACTACGACTAACGACGCTGCTACGGCGGACAGCGAGCAGCGCACGCCGCCGCGCCTGAAGGAGCGTTACCGCAGCGAGATCCATGGCGCGATGCTGGAGGAATTCGGCTACCCCAACGTCATGCAGGTACCCACGGTCACCAAGATCGTGGTGAACATGGGTGTCGGCGAGGCGGCCAGGGACGCCAAGCTCATCGACGGCGCGGTCCGGGACCTGACGATCATCACCGGACAGAAACCGGCAGTGGCCAGGGCGCGCAAGTCCATCGCACAGTTCAAGCTGCGCGAGGGCATGCCAATCGGCGCCCACGTCACCCTCCGCGGCGACCGGATGTGGGAGTTCCTCGACCGGCTGCTGTCGATCGCGCTGCCCCGGATCCGTGACTTCCGCGGTCTGAGCGACCGCCAGTTCGACGGCCGCGGCAATTACACATTCGGCCTGACAGAGCAGCTGATGTTCCACGAGATCAATCCCGATCAGGTGGACAGGCAGCGCGGTATGGACGTAACCGTCGTCACGTCCGCGACCACCGACGCCGAGGGCCGCTCATTGCTGCGGCGACTCGGCTTCCCGTTCAAGGAGAACTAAGCAGTGGCGAAGAAGAGCCTCATCGCCAAGGCCAAGCGCAAGCCAAAGTTCGCGGTGCGCGCCTACACCCGGTGCTCCCGGTGTGGCCGTCCGCGGGCCGTCTACCAGCGGTTCGGCCTGTGCCGGATCTGCTTCCGGTCGATGGCGCACCGCGGCGAGCTCCCCGGCATCACCAAGTCCAGCTGGTAACACCCGCGCAAGCGGCGCACTGGGACGCGCGAGCGTCCGGCAAGAACGACCAACCTGGGCGCGACCAGCGCCCACTGACCACGCCGAAGGTCCCCGGTGCTCACGAAGCACAGGGAAACCGCGGCGAGGAGGGCCATCAGGCCATGACCATGACCGACCCGGTCGCAGACATGCTGACGCGTCTGCGCAACGCCAACTCGGCCTACCACGACTCCGTCACGATGCCGCACTCGAAGATCAAGGTGCACATCGCGGAGATTCTCCAGCAGGAGGGCTACATCGCCAGCTGGAAGGTGCAAGACGCCGAGGTTGGCAAGCACCTGGTAATCGCGCTCAAGTTCGGACCGACCAGGGAGCGCTCGATCGCGGGCCTCAAGCGCGTGTCCAAGCCAGGCCTCCGGGTGTACGCGCGCAAAGACAACCTGCCACGCGTGCTCGGCGGTCTCGGCGTGGCGATCATCTCCACGTCCTCGGGCCTGATGACTGACAAGCAGGCGAAGAAGAAGGGCGTGGGCGGGGAAGTCCTCGCCTACGTCTGGTAGGGGAATCAGCTATGTCGCGAATTGGACGGCTGCCGGTCGTCATCCCGAGCGGTGTCGACGTCAGCATCAACGGTCGCCAGGTGCACGTCAAGGGGCCGAAGGGCGAGCTCAGCGTGGAAGTGACCGCGCCGATCGAGGTCCAGCAGACTGACGGCGTCATCACGGTGACCCGGCCGAGCGACGAGGGCGAGATCCGCGCCCTGCACGGCCTCTCTCGGTCGCTAATCGCCAACATGGTGACGGGCGTCACTGAGGGCTATCGCAAGACCATGGAGATCGTCGGCGTTGGATACCGTGTCCAGGCCAAGGGCCAGGACCTGGAGTTCGCGCTCGGGTTCAGTCACCCCGTGCCGGTAACGGCGCCGGACGGGATCACCTTCAGGGTGGAGACCCCCACCAGGTTCGTGGTGGAGGGCATCGACAAGCAGCAGGTGGGCGAAGTCGCCGCGAACATCCGAAAGCTGCGCAAGCCGGACCCCTATAAGGGCAAGGGCGTGCGGTACCAGGGCGAGCAGATCCGCCGCAAGGTCGGGAAGGCTGGTAAGTAAGACATGTCTGGCACCAAGACCAGGGCGCACGGCCGGATCACCGGCCGCACCGCGCCGCGCATCTCCTCGCGGCAGCGGCGGCACCTGCGTGTTCGCAAGAAGGTACAGGGCAGCGCGGCTAAGCCCCGGCTGGTCGTCACGCGCTCGGCCAGGAACACGTTCGCGCAGCTGATCGACGACACCGTGGGGATAACGCTCGCATCCGCGTCTACGCTAGAGGAATCGATCCGCAGCGCCGACGGCGACAAGAGTGCCAAGGCCAAGCAGGTCGGAGCGCTGCTGGCGGAGCGCGCCGTGCAGGCCGGCATCAGCACGGCGGTATTTGACCGCGGTGGCTACGCGTATCACGGCCGGGTGGCCGCGCTCGCCGATGGCGCGCGCGAAGGCGGGCTGGCCCTCTAATGACGAGCCCGGTCACGACGAGCCTCGTAACGACGAGCCTCGTAACGACTAGCACAGCAGCGCGCGGCGCGACATCTCGCGCCCGACGACAGAAGAGGAAGATCTGATGGCAGCAACACCGCGGCGCGGCGCCGGTGGCGGCGGCGAACGGCGCGAGCGCCGCGACGACCGCCGCGGGGCAGGGCCGGAGAAGGGCACCGCATACCTCGAGCGCGTGGTCACCATCAACCGCGTGGCAAAGGTCGTGCAAGGTGGCCGGAGGTTCAGCTTCACCGCGCTGGTCGTGGTGGGCGACGGCAACGGCATGGTCGGTGTTGGCTACGGCAAGGCCAAGGAGGTACCTGCGGCGATCGCCAAGGGCGTCGAGGCGGCCAAGAAGGCCTTCTTCCGCGTGCCGCGGATCGCCGGCACGATCCCGCACACCGTGCAGGGCGAGGAGTCGGCGGGCGTCGTCCTGCTGAAGCCCGCGAGCCCTGGTACCGGCGTCATCGCCGGCGGCCCGGTGCGCGCGGTGCTGGAGTGCGCTGGCATTCACGACGTGCTGTCGAGGTCGCTCGGGTCGTCCAATCCGATCAACGTCGTGCATGCCACAGTGCGGGCACTGAAGAGTCTGAACCGGCCCGAGGAGATCGCGGCCCGGCGTGGTCTGCCGATCGAGCACGTGGCGCCCGCCGCGATGCTGAGGGCTCGCGCGGCCGCTGCAGCCGCGGGCGCGGGCAGCAACGGCGGCGGTGCCCCGGCCACTGCAGAGACCACCAGCTGAGGCGGAGCGAGACGATGGCAGAGCTGAAGGTCACGCAGATCAAGTCCAAGATCGGCGCCAAGAAGGAGCATCGCGACTCGCTGCGCTCCCTCGGGCTGCACCGCATCGGTGACATGGTCGTCAAGCAAGACCGCCCAGAGATCCGCGGCATGATCAAGGCGGTGCGCCATCTGGTCACCGTGGAGGAGGTTGACTAACGATGGCAGACACCGACAACCGCAAGGCGGCCGATCCGGGCGGCCGGTCCGGGCTGAAGGTTCACCACCTGCGCCCGGCGCCAGGCGCCCGTACCGAGCGCACGAGGGTCGGCCGTGGCGAGGCCTCCAAGGGCAAGACTGCCGGGCGCGGCACTAAGGGCAGCAAGGCCCGGACGACGGTTCCTGAGTCGTTCGAAGGCGGACAGATGCCGCTGCACCGTCGGCTGCCCAAGCTGAAGGGCTTCTCCAATGCCCAGTTCAAGACGACCTACCAGGTCGTGAACCTGGACCGGCTGGCCGCGCTCTACCCAGACGGCGGCGCCGTGACCCCCGAGAACCTGGCCGCCAACGGCGCGGTTCGTGCGGGAGAGCTGATCAAGATCCTCGGGCAAGGTGAGATAACGGCGGCACTGCAGGTCAGCGCCCACGGATTCTCGGCCTCGGCTCGCGCCAAGATCACTGCAGCGGGCGGAACTGTTACCGAACTGTGAGATGACTGCCGCCCTAAGGCATGTCCGGGCCAGCTTAGACTCCGCTGGCCCGGACTTGCGTGCGGTCGGCACCATGCACGCTGCATGGCTATCGGACCTTCATCGGCACGTTAGACTTCGGCGAGCACTCCGCCGCCAAAGCAGGGGCGCAAGCTGGCGACTAGCGGCGCTGTCCCGCGACGGGAGCGGCAGATGATGTTGAGCTATCGAGTAGGGGACGGCGCATGCTGACCGCGTTTATCCGGGCATTTCGTACACCCGACCTGCGCAAGAAGCTGCTCTTTACGGTTTTCATCCTCGCCGTCTTCCGGCTCGGATGCTCGTTGCCGACGCCGGGCGTCTCCGAGGCCGCGGTGCGGATCTGTGAGGGCGCGGCATCCAAGGTAGGCCCGCTCCAGCTAGTGAACCTGTTCAGCGGCGGCTCGCTGACCAAGCTCAGCGTCTTCGCGCTCGGCATCATGCCTTACATCACGGCGAGCATCATCTTGCAGCTGCTGGCCGTCGTGATCCCCCGGCTGGAGGCACTGCGCCAGGAGGGCCAGACCGGGCAGGCGAAGATCACGCAGTACACCCGGTATCTGACGATCGCGCTGGCCATCCTCCAGTCCACGGGCATCATCGCGCTCGCCAGGTCCAACGAGCTGATCCCGGGCTGCACCGCCACCCTGATCCCGAACCCGTCGGTCTTCACGATCGCGACGATGGTCATCATCATGACGGCCGGCACCGCCGTGATCATGTGGCTTGGCGAGCTCGTTACCGACCGTGGTGTCGGCAACGGCATGTCCGTGATGATCTTCACGCAGATCATCGCCGTTGTGCCCGGCCAGCTGGGGCTCATTCTCTCAAGCAAGGGCGTCTTCGTCTTCAGCCTGGTGCTCGTCATGGGTGTGGCGATCATCGCCTTCGTGGCTCTGATGGAACAGGCGCAGCGCCGCATACCGATCCAGTACGCCAAACGGATGGTCGGGCGCCGGATGTACGGCGGCACATCGACGTATATCCCGCTCAAGGTCAACCAGGCCGGTGTCATCCCGGTCATCTTTGCCTCGTCGCTGCTGTACATCCCCCAGCTTGCAAGTCAGCTGTTCGGGCACAACGCGACAAGCGGCTGGGCGCAGTGGGTTAACACCAACCTGGTGATCAGCGACAAGCCTGCATATGCGATCTCCTTCTTCGTCCTGATCGTCTTCTTCACCTACTTCTACGTGTCGATCACCTTCAACCCGACCGAAGTGGCCGACGGCATGAAGAAGAGCGGAGGCTTCATTCCCGGCATTAGACCGGGCGGACCGACGGCCGGCTATCTCAGCCACGTGCTGAGCAGACTGACGGCCGCTGGCTCCCTGTACCTGGGACTGGTCGCCTTGATCCCGGTGATCGCCATCGGCGAGCTCGGTGCAACCGCCCAGTTCCCGCTCGGCGGCACCAGCATCCTGATCATGGTGGGCGTCGGCCTCGACACCGTGAAGCAGATCGAGAGCCAGCTCCAGCAGCGTAACTACGAGGGCTTCCTGCGGTAGTGCGAGTCGTCCTCGTAGGGCCCCCCGGTGCGGGCAAGGGGACACAGGCCCAGTTCATCGCCTCGCACCTGTCGATACCGAAGATCTCGACAGGGGACATTTTCCGGCACAATGTCAGCACCGGCACCGAGCTCGGGCGCCAGGCTAAGGCCTTCATGGATCGTGGTGACCTGGTCCCGGACGAGGTGACAATCGCGATGGTGATCGCGAGGCTCCAGGAGGACGACACACAAAGCGGGTTCCTGCTCGACGGCTTCCCCCGCAACGTCCCGCAAGCCGAGACGCTCCGGAAGCTGCTGGCCGACTGGGACACCAAGCTCGACATCGTGCTCGAGCTTGTCGTCGACGACGACGAGGTCGTCCGGCGGCTGTCGGGCCGCCGGACCTGCCGTGTCTGCGGGCGGATCTGGCACGTGCTCTTCGAGCCTCCCACCAGGGCGGGCCTGTGTGACGATTGCGGCGGCAAGCTATTCCAGCGTGACGACGACCGGGAGCAGACCATCAGGCACCGGCTCGACGTCTATGCCGAGCAGACGCGCCCGCTAATCAGCTTCTACGCCGACGACGGCATCCTGCTGGGCGTCGACGCGACCGGACCGGTCGAAGAGATCACCGGCAGAGCCATGGCCGCCTTGCGCCGGTTCATCACCTGAAACGCGGGCTGTCCTGGCGGGGTACCGTGAAAGTCATTGCTCGGGAGGCGTAATGCGGCTGAGACGGGACGACCCGATCGAGGTGAAGACTCCAGACCAGCTTGCGATCATGCGCGAGGCCGGACTGGTGACCGCGGCGGCGCTGCGTGCTGTCACCGATGCCGTCGAGCCCGGCATCACGACGGCCGAGCTCGACGCCATCGCCGAGCGAGAGATCCGGGCGGCTGGCGCCGTGCCGTCCTTCAAGGGTTACTTCGGGTTCCCTGCCACCATCTGCACCTCTGTCAACCAGCAGATCGTGCATGGGATCCCGAGCTCGGAGCAAGTACTGCGCGACGGCGATGTGCTGTCCGTCGACTGCGGGGCCATCGTGCGCGGCTGGCATGGCGACTCGGCTCTTACCCTCCGCGTGGGCAGCGCTCCCGAGGGCGGCTCATACAGCCAGGAGGAGCTGACCGGCCTGCTGCGTACCTGTGAGCTGACTCTGTGGCACGGGCTGGCGCAGGCGGTGCCGGGCCACCGCCTGACCGATATCTCGCACGCGGTGGAGAAGGCGGCGCGCGGGGCAGGGCAGTACGGGATCATCCGGGAGTACACCGGCCACGGCATCGGCACGCGGATGCACATGGATCCGCCGGTCCCTAACTACGGGCGGGCGGGCCGTGGTCCCGTGCTGCAGGCAGGCATGGCCCTCGCAGTCGAGCCGATGCTGGTTCTCGGCAGCCCGCAGACCGCGGTGCTGGATGACGAGTGGACAGTCGTGACCGTCGATGGCAGCTGGGCTGCTCATTTCGAGCACACCGTCGCCATCACCGAGGACGGGCCGGTCGTCCTCACAGCCGAGGACGGCGGGGCGGCCGGCTTCGCTGCCCTGCGGGCCGGGCAGATAGCGCTGCCGTCTGAGCAGGTCGGGGCCACTGGGGCAATAGTCGGAGCCGAGGGGGCACGCGATGGCATATGACCCTAATATCCGGGCTTCCGACGCTGACCGGGACCGGGCGGCCTCGCTGCTGCGGGAACACCACGCGGCCGGCCGACTGACGGCTGAGGAGTTCAGCGAGAGGCTAGACCGCGCATTCACGGCCAGGACCGTGGGCGAGATCGACGGCTTGCTAAAGGACCTGCCGAGCATCGATTTGTACAGGCTGCCCGACGCCGCGCTGACTCGGCAGCCGCGCCAGCGCCAGCGCGCAAGGCCCAGTTCCGGCCGAGGTTCGGCGGCGTGGATGGTGGCCTGGGGCTCCTGGTTCACCGTCAGCCTGGTCTGCTTTGTGATCTGGGGGCTAACGACCGCGCCCGGCTACGTCTGGCCATTGTGGGTGGCCGCGCCCTGGGGCGCCGTCCTGGCCGGAAGCTGGGCGACAGCCCGCGCAGTCAGGAGTGGAGCTGGCCATAGGGGCATAGCCGGCGATTCGGGCCGGGGACAACTGCCGCGCGGCGACGAGGACCTGCCGGGCAGGGGAGGAAGCTGAGCCGCCCCCGCGCTGTACCGGAATATACTGGCCTCCGTCCTGGTTACACCTCACGATCGACCGGCTGTCGGGCTGGGTTCGCGTTGGAAGCGGACCTGAAGTAGACTTTCCACGGCCCATGAGCTGTTGTCAGGGTGCGGGGTTCAGTGCCGCGCAATGCGACTCCAGTCAGCCGGGCCGTCCGTGCTCCTGTCCGAGTGCATCTGCAGTTCGATGTTGCTGTACCTGCGCAGGAGACGCCAAGCCATCCAATCCCACCGGGATCGGGCGGCCGGGTCCCAGGGCAATTAGGCCTGAGCGCGCGGACGCGGATCAGCCAACCACAAGCGGCGAGCTTGCTGACGACAGCACGCTGGCCAGACCAAGTAGCGAAGCGCGGAGGGCATGGCCAAGAAAGACGGCGCCATCGAGATCGAAGGAACGGTCGTGGAGTCGCTCCCGAACGCCTTTTTCAGAGTGGAGCTGGACAATGGGCACAAGGTCCTGGCCCACATCAGCGGCAAGATGCGGATGCACTACATCCGAATCCTGCCCGATGACCGGGTCGTCGTGGAGCTAAGCCCCTACGACCTCAGTCGTGGGCGGATCGTCTACCGATACAAGTAAGAACGAGCAAGGCGTGGCCGGCCCGATGACCGGCGGCGCCACAGGAAGAGACCAGGCAATGAAGGTCAAGCCGAGTGTGAAGAAGATCTGCAGCAAGTGCAGGATCATCCGCAGGCACGGCCGGGTCATGGTCATCTGCTCTGACCCGCGGCACAAGCAGCGTCAGGGCTGAGGCACTGCTCCGGGCGACAAACTGAATGATTCACGCACCGCAATCCGCTGCCGGTTAGCCGGCAGCGGAGCACCCCCGGACGGAGGCCGGGGCGCGTCCGGGCAGGGACGCGGGCGGCGCGCAGGACCTCCGCAGAATGAGAAGGAGCACTGCCCACGATGGCACGCCTCGTCGGCGTCGACCTCCCGCGCGACAAGCGGCTTGAGGTCGCACTTACATATATCTATGGCATTGGCCGTACCAGGGCTTTCGCGACACTCGACGCCACCGGCATCAGCGGCGACACCCGGGTGCATCAGCTCTCAGATGACGACGTCCTCCGGCTGAGGGACTGGATCGAGGCCAACTACAAGGTCGAGGGTGACCTGCGCCGGGAGGTGCAGGCCGACATCCGCCGCAAGATCGAGATCGGCTGCTACCAGGGCATCCGGCATCGTCGCGGCCTTCCTGTGCATGGTCAGCGGACGCAGACCAACGCGCGTACCCGCAAGGGCAAGAAGAAGACAGTGGCTGGCAAGAAGAAGGCTGGTAAGAAGTAGTCCGCTGCCGCGGCCAGCGCCGAACGCGCCGGGACCGCGCAGCTGGTCCGACCACCTCAGCAAGCAGAGGAGCAGAATGCCTCCGAAGGGCCGCACCGGCGTCAAGAAAGTTCGCCGGAAGGAACGCAAGAACATCGCGCACGGGCATGCGCACATCAAGAGCACCTTCAACAACACGATCGTCTCGATCACCGATCCCGGTGGCAGTGTGATCTCCTGGGCTTCGTCCGGGCAGGTTGGTTTCAAGGGATCGCGCAAGTCGACTCCGTTCGCTGCCCAGATGGCCGCCGAGGCCGCTGCACGCCGGGCGATGGAGCACGGCATGCGCAAGGTCGACGTCTTCGTGAAGGGTCCTGGCTCAGGTCGCGAGACCGCGATCAGGTCGCTGCAGGCGACCGGGCTCGAGGTCGGCTCGATCCAGGACGTCACCCCGGTCCCGCACAATGGCTGCCGCCCGCCTAAGCGGCGCCGGGTTTGAGGAGTTAGCAACACATATGGCTCGATACACCGGTGCGGACTGCAAGCGCTGCCGCCGCGAGAAGACCAAGCTGTTCCTGAAGGGCGCCAAGTGCGACGGCCCCAAGTGCCCGATCGAGATCCGGCCCTATCCGCCGGGCGAGCACGGGCGGAACCGGCCGAAGGAGAGCGAGTACCTCCTCCAGGTCCGCGAGAAGCAGAAGGCCAAACGCATCTACGGCGTCCTGGAGAAGCAGTTCGGCAACTACTACGAGGAAGCCGCCCGTAAGCGCGGCAAGACCGGCGACGTCCTGCTCCAGATCCTGGAGACCCGGCTGGACAACATCGTCTACCGGGCCGGCTTTGCCAAGAGCCGGGACATGGCCCGCCAGTTGGTCAGCCACGGACACATCCTGGTCAACGGCAAGAAGGTGGACATCCCCTCCTACCGGGTCGGCGAGAACGACATCGTCGAGGTCGCGCCGAAGTTCCACGGCCTGACCCCGTTCGTCGTGGCCAGGGCTGAGGCGGGCGAGCGCACGCCGCCAGCATGGATCGAGGTCATCCCGGACAAGATGCGGATCCTGGTGCACACCCTGCCGGTGCGTGCACAGATCGACACTCTGGTCCAGGAGCAGCTCATCGTCGAGTACTACTCGAAGTAAGTACAGGCCTGACGGCCAAAAGTAGGCGACGGCGGCCTACGAGGAAGATCCGGGCGCGATACGCCCGGGCAGTACGACATAGGGGCCGGCCGCGACGCGGCCGGACCCGAACCGTCGGCGGCCACCCGTCGGCGGCAGGCGCGACTGTCATATAGCGGGCAGCGCGGAAAGGGAAGAGTCATGCTTATCGCACAGCGCCCCGGCCTAGCCGAGGAGCAGGTAGACGAGTTCCGGTCCAGGTTCGTCATCGAGCCGCTGGAGCCCGGATTCGGGTACACCATCGGCAACTCGCTGCGGCGTACTCTGCTGTCGTCCATTCCCGGTGCGGCTGTCACCAGCATCCGCATCGAGGGCGTCCTGCACGAGTTCTCGACGGTGCCGGGTGTCACCGAGGATGTCACCGACATCATCTTGAATCTCAAGAGCCTGGTCGTCTCCTCCGAGCACGACGAGCCCATGCACATGTACTTGCGCAAGCAGGGGCCGGGCCCGGTGACGGCAGCTGATATCGCCCCGCCGGCCGGCCTCGAGGTGCACAACCCCGAGCTGCACATCGCCACGCTGAACAGCAAGGGCAAGCTGGAGATGGAGCTCACAGTCGAGCGCGGGCGCGGTTATGTGTCCGCGGCGCAGAACAAGCAGCCGGGACAGGAGATCGGCCGGATCCCGATCGATTCCATCTACTCGCCAGTGCTGCGCGTCACCTACAAGGTCGAGGCAACGCGTGTCGAGCAGCGGACCGACTTCGACAAGCTCATCCTGGACGTCGAGACCAAAGCCAGCCTGCGGCCGCGTGATGCCGTGGCCAGCGCTGGCAAGACCCTGGTCGAGCTGTTCGGCCTGGCCAGGGAGCTGAACCTGGACGCGGAGGGCATCGACATCGGCCCGTCGCCGACGGATGCCGCACTCGCCGCCGATCTCGCGCTGCTGATTGAGGAGCTGAACCTCACCGTTCGGTCCTACAACTGCCTTAAGCGCGAGGGCATCCACACCGTGGGCGAGCTCGTCGCCCGCAGCGAGCAGGATCTGCTGGACATCCGCAACTTCGGCGCCAAGTCGATCGAGGAAGTCAAGCAGAAGCTCGTCGACATGGGCCTCACGCTGAAGGACTCGCCGCCTGGATTCGACCCGGGCTCGGCCGCCGACAGCTACGGGGCCGACGACGAGGACGATTACGTCGAGACCGAGCAGTACTGACAGGCCAAGTGCCTGCCGGTACTGTGCGGCTAGCCAGCAGTGATGTGCGACAGTCGTGATGCGCGACAGTACTGAACCGGGAGAATCCTTCGATGCCCACGCCCACTAAGGGCCACCGACTTGGCGGCAGCCCTGCCCATCAGCGGCACATGATGGCGAACTTGGCCACCGCGCTGTTCGAGCATGGCAAGATCACGACGACTGAGGCCAGGGCGCGCAGGCTGCGGCCACTGGCCGAGCGCTTGATCACGTTCGCCAAGCGCGGTGACCTGCACGCACGGCGCCAGGTGCTCACCGTGGTCACGGACAAGACGGTCGTGCACAACCTGTTCGCCGAGATCGGGCCGAGCTTCGCCAGCCGCGAGGGCGGATACACCCGGATCACCAAGGTCGGGCCGCGCAAGGGCGACAACGCCGCGCTCGCGGTGATCGAGCTGGTGCGCGAGGAGGCGGAGCCGAGGACGCGCCGCCGCCGCGCTCGCCGCGCTCCCGCCGCCACTGCAGCGGGCAGGTCAGGCCGCGGCCAGGCCACCGCAACTGAGGCGGCCGCCGCGTCCGAGCAGCCGGCATCTGACGAGGCGACTTCCGACGAAGCCACCCCCGACGAGGCAAGCACGGACGAGGCGGGCACGGACGAGGCGGGCACGGACGAGGGAAGCACTGACGAGGAAAGCACTGACGAGGCAGCGACCGCCGAGTCAGCAGCCGAAACCGGAGGCGACGAGGTCGCCGACGCCGAGGCAGACTCAGCTGTGGCAGCCGAAGCCGCGGCAGCTGCCGACGCCGAAGCAGCCGACGAGGACTCCGCTCCCGCGGACGAGCAGGCGACCGACGAATAACGACGCAGTAGAGGGCGAGCCCGGCCGGCTACCACCGGCCGGGCTCGCCTCGCTTCGGCTCCGGATCGACTTGTCCTACGACGGCTCTGCCTTCCACGGCTGGGCCACGCAGCCGGGCCTGACCACTGTCCAGCAGGCGCTCGAGGAGGCCCTCTGGCGCGCGCTGGCGCTGCCGGAGCCGCCTGCCCTTACGGTGGCCGGGCGGACCGACGCAGGCGTGCACGCACGCGGCCAGGTAGCGCACGCTGACGTCCCGGCGGTGAACTGGACGGCGGCGGCCGAGTCCGTGGCCCGCAGGCTGGGCCGGATCCTGCCTCCCGAGATCAGGGTTGCCGCTATCGGGCCAGCACCGGACGGGTTCGATGCCAGGTTCTCGGCGATATGGCGGCGATACTCCTACCGGGTCTGCGACGACTTTGCACTGGCCGATCCGCTGCGCCGGCACGACACCCTCTGGTACCGCCGCCGGCTTGACCTGGACCAGATGAATGCGGCGGCTATGGCCTGCCTGGGCGAGCACGACTTCGCCGCATTCTGCCGGAGACGGGCGGGCGCGACCACCATCCGGGAAGTATTCCGGCTGGACTGGGCCAGGACAGATCCCGGCGTGGCGGTCGCGACGGTGGTCGCGGACGCTTTCTGCCACAACATGGTCAGGGCGCTGACAGGCGCGCTCCTGTCCGTCGGCGACGGCGCCAGGCCACCTGCGTGGCTAGGGCAGGTCCTGTCGGCAGGCCAGCGAGATCCGGCTGTCCAGGTGGCGCCGCCGCACGCGCTGTGCCTGGAGGAAGTCGGTTATCCCGGGCCGGCCGCGATGGCAAGCCGTGCTGCGGTAGCGAGGCGAGTAAGAACACTTCAGGCTGGGAACGGGGCCGACTGACGGCCTGCGTTCAAGGCGTCCCGGTCAGCATCCGATTGGTGAGGCTGACGTTCGCAGTGTTCTTGAGCAGCTCGGTCATAAACTGCTCGACCGCATTGAGCTGCGCGGTCGTCCGTGGCTTGCGCAGATTAGTGAACTCTGCCCAGATCAGGATGAGGTAATGGCCCTTGGCCGCAGCTTCCTCGATGCCCGTTCCCTGGCCGATCTTGGTAGTGGCACCATGCTTGCCGGCGAGCTGGCTGATGAAGTCGCTCGCATCGGCGGCCCGTGCGACGGTCGTGGCCGCCTTGGCTGTGCTGAGGTTCAGGACGCCGATCGTCCCCATGACACCCTGGGCAGTGGCCAGGTATGTCGCGCGCACGACCTGGTCGCAGCCGGCTTGACCCGATGGCCGACTGGATGCGAGACCCGACGAGCTCGGCATCGCAGTTGGTGCCCTTGCTGTCGGCGGTGCGCACGACGCTCGTGCCGGCTGCAGTGAACGTCGCCGGATAAAGCTCACTCATCGTGAGCGGTGCCGGGTCGGCCTTGCGAGACGCGATGTGCCCGTACGGACCGAGGCTCGGGCTGGGCGACGGGCTAACGCTCGCGCTCGCGGCGGGCTTGTTCGCCGCTCTGTCGGGGGCCTTCGGGCTGTTCGACTTATGCAGGACGGCGTAAGACAGCGCCGCACCAGCGCCGATCACGAGCACGACCGCGGTGGCCATCGCCAGCCTGACGCTAGCCGGACGCTTACTGCGAGGCTTGCGACCCGCGGGTCGCGTCGACGCGTCGGGCCGCGCCGATCGCCCAGCACGTCGCTGCGACCGCGGAATCTGGTGCGGGCTTGTGTGCGCGCCGCTATGACCGCGTGCGCCGCGACGGTCCGGTTCGGTGACCCGGTCCGGCCCATCGCCGTGGGCGTCACGGCGGGTGGCCGGGTCGCGCAGATGGCTGCCTGAGTCGCGGCCTGCGGTCGCGACGGCTGCCGTGCCGTACGCTGCTGTGCCGAGGGCTGCCGTGCCGAGGGCGGCCGTGCCGAGCGTTACCGTGCCGGACGTTGCTGGGTCGCTGCCTGGCGAGTCGAGCGCGGCCGTCCGGCGGGGAATGGCCGCGGTGTCGCTGGCGTCCGCGCCTGCTCGGCTGGCGGATCGCACTGGGTCGTCGCGCCGGGCCGGCGCCGTCCAGACACCCGTCGCCCGGCCGTCGCCGACGGCCTGCCAGGTCTGGGTGGTAGTCACGTCCGCCGCTGGATCGCTGACAGCCAGCATCGGGTAACCGGGTTCGGTGCCGGAGCCGGGCTCCTGGGCGTAGTACCGCGATCCGGACGGGTTGTCCGGCGCAGCTCCCTGCCGCGATAGCTGCGTATACGGCTGGCCGTCGGCGGATCCAGCACCGGGTGCGCCGCTAGCTGAGTTGCCGCGATAGTCCTGGCCGATCTGGTCAGCCGAACCTGGCGAACCCGGATATCCGGGGTCGGGCCGATCCAGGCCGGGGCGGACTACAGCAGGAGCACCGGGGCGGGCATGCGGTCCTGACGCCCTGGCCACCTGGCCGTGCGCCGGCAGGCCTGGCGCCTGACCTGTTTCGCTAGCTCTGGCCTCGCCGGCTCTCGGGCGGTTCCACGCCGCGAACTGGCCCGGCGGGTACATCGGCGGCGGCTGGCCAGGCACTGGCGGGTAACCCCGGACCGGCCCCTTCCCCGCGGCGCCGCCGGCTGTCGATCCGTACCAGGCAGTCCCCGGTCCGCTCATCCGGGGTCCGGGCGCAGCGCCGTCGGCCGGCTCAGGCCGGCTCGCGTCGTAGCCGGGGGCGAACACGGGACCGGCCGCTGGCGGGCGTTCTGGTCGGCGATCCCGGCCGGGCACCTGACCGCGCCGACGGGTGCTCCGCTGGTCTGCACCGTCGCCGGGCGGGTTACGCATGCCGTTGAGCGTAGCGCTCCGCGGCGTAACGTTCGGCTGGTCTGGGCGTTTCCGCCCGTCAGGAGCGCACGACGGTGGCTCTCGGAGTCTCTGGCAACAGGCCAGTAAGGCGTCTCGCTTTGACCGCTGCAGGTAACGGCCGGTATTCTGCTGAGGCGTCCATGCGTACTGGCATGCCCGCCGAGCCCCAATGGCAGGTCAGCTGCAGCCGGTACCTGCGGATTCCCGCGCCAAGGCAGGATATGTCCCTGGCGCGGGCCAGGATTCAGGACTCACACGCGAAGGCTTATGACTGTGCGCACTTTCAGCCCGAAGGCCGCTGACATCCAGCGCCAATGGCACGTCATCGACGCATCTGATGTCGTCCTTGGCCGGCTAGCTAGCCAGGCGGCAGTGCTGCTGCGCGGCAAGCACAAGCCGATCTTCGCACCGCACGTGGACACGGGCGATTTCGTCGTCATTGTCAACGCGGCCAAGGTGGCCCTGACCGGGGCCAAGCTCCACGACAAGATGGCTTACCGGCACAGCGGCTATCCGGGCGGACTGCGAGCGATGTCGTACGCCGAGCTGATGGCCAAGAGCCCGGAGCGCGCGGTTGAGAAGGCGGTCAAGGGCATGCTGCCGAAGAACTCCCTGGGCCGCCAGATGCTGCGCAAGCTCAAGGTGTACGCGGGCCCAGAGCACCCGCACGCGGCTCAGCAGCCTGTTCCGTTCGAGATCACACAGGTCGAGCAGGCCGGCGCCGCCAAGTAGCGGCCAGCTGGCCATTTCAGCCGCCCCATTTCAGAGCCAGGCAAGAGTCAAGCGGGAAGTACGAGGAAGACAACGTGGCCGAGTCCACTGAGACGCTGGAGACGGGACCCGAGGCCGACGTGGCCGAGGAGCACCTGTCGGAGTACACCACCCAGACGGGTGACAACCAGCAGCCGAAGCCAGCCGCGCGCAAGCCGGTCGTGACCGGCAAGGCGCTGGGCACGGGCCGCCGCAAGGAGGCCATCGCGCGGGTCCGCATTCAGCCGGGCACCGGCCAGTGGAAGATCAACGACCGGTCGCTCAAGGAGTACTTCCCGAACAAGGTGCACCAGCAGCTGATTAGCGAGCCGTTCGTGGCGCTGGGTGCCGAAGATCAGTTTGATGTGGTCGCGCGCATCGACGGCGGCGGCGTTAGTGGCCAGGCCGGGGCGCTCCGGCTTGGCATCGCCAGGGCGCTGACGCTGGTCGACCCCGACAGTCGCCCCACACTCAAGCGCGCCGGCTTCCTGACTAGGGATGCCAGGGTCACCGAGCGCAAGAAGGCCGGCCTGAAGAAGGCCCGCAAGGCGCCGCAGTATTCCAAGCGCTAACCGCGCCCGCCAGCACGGCACGGAGGATTTTGGCGGGTATGGGGCAGCTTTTCGGCACGGACGGGGTCAGGGGCGCCGCAGGGCGCGAGCTGACCGCGGGGCTCGCACTAGACCTAGCGGCGGCTGCCGCTAGCGTCCTCGGCGCTCCAGGATCCGGCGCTGCAAATACCGGCACTGCCAGCTCCGGCTCCGTCGGTGCGAGATCCGGCAATCTGAGATCAGGCGATCCGTCATCCGGCGATGCGGAATTCGCCGGCTCCGGCACCGCCGAGCCTGCCGAGTTCGGGCCCGCCGGGCGTGGTGCGCGTGGGCCTCGGCCAGTCGCGGTGGTCGGCCGCGATCCGCGTGCATCTGGCGAGTTTCTCGAGGCAGCCGTCGTCGCTGGGCTGGCCGCCAGCGGCGTCGATGTCATCCGGCTCGGCGTGATGCCGACGCCCGCCGTGGCGTACCTGACGGCGGCCCTCGACGCGGACTTCGGCGTGGTGCTGTCGGCGAGTCACAACCCGGCGCCCGACAACGGGATCAAGTTTTTCGCACGAGGCGGGCTGAAGCTGGCCGACGCCGTCGAGGATGAGATCGAGGCTCAGCTCACAAGCCTGACCGGCGCCGCCGCCATCGGACACGGACCGGCCGGAGTGCCCGAGAGAGGATTCGGCCGCGTTACCGATGCCGCGGATCAAGGCGAGCGTTACATCACGCACTTGCTCAGCACGCTCCCGGTCGCTCCCGGCCATCCTGGAGCGCCGCTGGCCGGGCTGCGCGTCGTGGTCGATTGCGCCCACGGGGCCGCCGCCGCGTTCGCGCCCGACCTGCTTCGACGGGCCGGCGCCGAGGTCATGGCCATCGGAGCCGACCCTGACGGACTCAACATCAACGACGAGGTCGGCTCGACGAACCTGGCGGCGCTGTCGGCCGCGGTCGTCGCGACCGGCGCGGACGCCGGCATCGCGCACGATGGCGACGCCGACCGCTGCCTGGCCGTGGACGCGTTCGGTCGGATCATCGACGGGGATCAGATCCTGGCAGTACTCGCGATCGCTCTCAAGGCCGAAGGCCGACTGGCGGGCGATACGGTCGTCGCCAGCGTGATGTCCAACCTTGGATTCCGGCACGCGATGCGCACGGCTGGCATCCACGTCGTTGAGACGCTTGTCGGCGACCGGTACCTGATCGCCGCCATGCTGGATGGCAAGTACGTCCTCGGCGGCGAGCAGTCTGGCCACATCATCATGCTCGACCACGCCACGACCGGTGACGGACTGCTGACCGGCTTGCACCTGCTGGCGGAGGCGGCGCGCCAGCGTCGGCCCCTAGCCGACCTGGTCAGCGTCATGACTCGGTATCCGCAAGTCCTGATCAATGTGCCGGGTGTCGACAAGGCACTCGTCGCGGGCTCGGCGGCTGTTCCGGTGGCGGTTGCTGCGGCCGAGGCCGAGCTCGGCGACTCCGGCCGGGTACTGGTCCGGCCCAGCGGCACCGAGCCGGCCGTGCGGGTGATGGTCGAGGCCTCCGATGCGGCCCAGGCCGAGCGCCTGGCTGGCCACCTCGCCGAGGTCATCAAGGCAGTGGGCTAATCAATCGACCTCGCCATGGGTCCGTCCCGCCGACCGATGCCAGCTGGCCGTGGCAGGCTTGATGCATGATCGTGGGCATCGGCGTGGACGTCGCCGAGATCGCGGGCCTGGAGGCGGCACTGGAGCGAACGCCAGCTCTTGCGGCCCGTCTGTTCGCTGAGAGCGAACGGGACCGGCCGATCCGTTCACTGACTGGCTGCTTCGCCGCGAAGGAGGCGGTCGCCAAGGCGCTAGGCGCCCCGCCGGGTCTGCGCTGGACCGATGTCATCGTGAGCAACGACGAGGCCGGAAGGCCCGAGCTCGTGATCACCGGCACGGTCGCCGCCGCGGCCGCCAGGCTCGGCGTCACCGACTGGCATGTGTCGATCAGTCATGATGCGGGCATCTGCGTCGCCATGGTGGTGGCAGAGCGATGAGAAACGCCCACACGGTAGCGGACGTGCGCACGGCCGAACGCGCCCTGATGGCGAAGGTGCCCGACGGGGCGCTGATGCAGCGCGCCGCGGCTGGTCTCGCCGCGATTTGCGCGGGCGCGCTCGACCTGGTCTATGGGGCGCGCATTGTCGTTCTGGCCGGCAGCGGCGACAACGGTGGCGATGCTCTCTACGCGGGCGCCCGGCTCGCTCACCGCGGGGCGCAAGTCATCGCGATCGCGGCCGGCTCGCGGCTGCACGAGGCCGCCTCCGCGGAGCTGCTTGCTCGGGGCGGCTCGATAGTCGCCGCGACGAGCGAGCAGGCCGCTAGTAGCCCTAGCGACGGCTCCAGCGCCCGCCTAGAGCCAAGCCGCGGCGCCGTCGCGCAGCAAAGCTGGAGCGCGGGCGCAGAGCACGGCGGCAGGCAAGACGACGGCGCCATCGCGGCGGAGGCTCGGTCGGCAATCGCCGCAGCCGATGTGGTCATCGATGGGCTGACCGGAATTGGCGGCCATGGTGGGCTGAGGGAGCCTGCCGGAACGCTGGCGCAGCTGACCGAGCACGCCCGTCGCGACGGCGCCCTGGTGATCGCCGTCGACCTGCCGAGCGGCATCGACGCCGACACCGGCGAGGTAGCCGGCACCGCGATCCAGGCCGACCTCACCGTCACCTTCGGGACCATCAAGCCGGGGCTCCTGATCGATCCCGGCGCGGAATGCGCTGGCCCGGCCGAGCTGATCGATATCGGCCTCGGCCCCTACCTGCCCGAGCCTGCTGTCATCTCGCTCCAGGCAGCTGACGTCGCTGCGATGCTTCCGCATCCATCCGCCGAGTCGGACAAGTACCGCCGCGGCGTGCTCGGCCTCGTAGCGGGCAGCGAGCAGTACACCGGCGCGGCCGTGCTATCCGCCGGCGGCGCGATCAAGGGTGGCGCGGGCATGGTGCGACTGGTGTCGGCCGCGGCCGCGATCGGCGTTGCGCGGCAGCACTGGCCTGAAGTCGTCGTCACGACCTACGATCCAGACCACGCCGACGAAGCAATCAAGACGGCAGGGCGGGTCCAGGCCTGGACGATCGGCCCTGGGATCGGCACGGGTGACTCCGCCCACGGTCTGCTTGCCACCGTCCTGGCCAGCGACGTGCCAGTTCTGATCGACGCGGACGGCCTGACGGTACTGGCCGCGCACCGGGAGCTCTTGCCCAGGCGCGGGCCGACGCTCATCACGCCGCATGCGGGCGAGCTCGCCCGGCTCCTGAAGGCCGACCGGTCCGATATCGAGGCTCGGCGCCTGCATTATGTCAAGGCTGCTGCGGCGGAGCTCGGCGTCACAGTCCTGCTCAAGGGCTCCACTACGGTCATCGCCGAGCCCGACGCGCGCAGCCCGGTGCGGGTGAACTCGACCGGGACCAGCTGGCTGGCGACGGCCGGGTCCGGCGACGTGCTGTCGGGTCTGGCCGGCTCGCTGCTCGCCCAGGGCCTAGCCCCGCCCGATGCCGCGGCCGTTGCTGCCTACCTGCACGGCATGGCGGGCCGGCTGGCCGCCCGCGACGCTCCGATCGGCGCTAGCGACCTGGTGACCGCCATCCCAGCCGCCATCCGCGCGGCGACAGGCAACTATTAGAGCGGGAACGGGGCCGCCTGCCCTCATGCCGCCCGACGACCGCTGCCTACTGACCTTCTTGCCTACTGCCTTTCTGACCGGCCACCCAGGTAACGGCTGAGGAACTTGTCGGCGGCGGCGTAGAACCGCAGCCGGTTCTCCGGCTTAGCGAAGCCGTGGCCCTCATCCGGGAACAGCATGTACTCGTGCTCGATACCAGCTTTCGCCAGCGCCGCGACTATCTGCTCGGACTCCGCCTGCTTCACCCGCGGGTCGTTTGCGCCCTGCGCGATCAGCAGCGGGATCCGGATCTGGTCGGCGCGCGCAAGCGGTGACCGGGACCACAGGAAATCCTCGTCCTTGGCCGGGTCGCCGACTCGGTTGTGGAACTGGGCGATCAGGGGTGCCCAGTATGGCGGGATGGTCTCGATCAGCGTGATGAGATTCGACGGCCCGACGATGTCGACGGCACAGCAGTACAGGTCCGGAGTGAACGCGGCGCCCGCCAGCGCGGCGTACCCGCCGTACGAGCCGCCGGCGATGGCGACCCGCGCGGGATCGGACCAGCCGCGGCTGATCGCGTGCGCCACGGCGTCGCTGATGTCGTCCTGCATCTTGTTGCCCCACTCGCGGTCGCCCGCATTGCTAAAGGCCTTGCCGTACCCGGCCGAACCGCGGAAGTTCACCTGGATGCACAGGTAGCCGCGGTTGGCGAGCCACTGAGCTTCCGGGTTGAAGCCCCACGTGTCGCGGGCCCAGGGGCCGCCGTGAACAAGGAGCACGGTCGGCAAGTCGAGCCGGTCGACGCCTGGCGGGAACGTCAGGTAGCCGTTGATCGTGAGCCCGTCACGGGCCTGGTAGGAGAACGGCTCCATCAGCGCGAGTTCGTACTTCGATAGCTCGGGCTGGTGCTCGAAGAGGAAGCTGCCGGCGCCGGTGGCGGTGTCGTACGCATAGAAAGAGACGGGACCCGCGTCGTTGGTGAAGGAGATGAGCCAGACCCGATCGGCGTCGTCGGCGTCGGCAAACACCGGGTCACCGGGGTGCAGAGCCCGGATCGCCTCGAGGTGGCCAGCGACCGACGGGTCGAGCACGCGATATTCCGACCTGGCCTTCAGTATCGTCACGATCTGCGGCTCGCGGGTCTCGCGATTCACCCGGACGTCGCTGACGTCCGCCTCCGGATCGGCGGCGAGCACCTCGCTGCTGCCAGTCAGCAGGTCGATCCGCACCAGCGCGCCGGCCTCCGCGTCGACCGACGAGACGAGCAGGAGCGAGTTGCCGTCGGCGCTGAAGCCCACCGGTCCGGTAGTCAGCGCGTCGTCCGCCGGGATCGTCAGGACCGGCCGCCACTCGTCGCTGTCGGCGCTGTCGCGGACGAGGAGCACCATGGACCCATCCGGCTGCGGCTGGAGCGCGGCACGGACCGCCATCTGTGCGTCGGCGAGCATGCCGATGAAACCTGGGTTGGCGAGGACCTTCGTCAGCTCGCCGGTGCCCAGATCGAGCCGGTATACGTCATGCAGCTGCTCGTTGTCCTTGTTGAGCCCGATGAGGATCTCGTTCGGGAAGTCTTTCTCGGTCGCGATCAGCTGCGTCTGCACGCCTTCGAACGGCGTGAGATCACGGCGCTGCATGGTCAGGAGATCGACGTCGTGCAGGCGCCAGTTCTCGTCGCCGCCGGTGTCCTGGAGGTAGATCAGGTGGCGGCCGTCGTGAGCCCAGGCGAACTGCCGGATGCCTCGGTCGGTGTCGTCGGTCACTACCTGCGCGGCCCCCCAGTCGACGCCTTCTCGTGAGCCGATAGGGGCGAGCCAGACATTCAGGACGCCGTCGTGCGGAGCAATCCAGGCGAGCCGCGTGCCGTCGGGGGACAGGCGCGGGCTTACGCGCTCCGGGTTGCCGAACAAGACCGTGAGCGGGATCAGTTGAGACATGTCGCAATCCTTATCACGCCTCCGCTGGCGTTGGCGACCCCGCTGGCGCGCCGCAGGCCGCCTCCGCGGGGTCGAGATCGGGCGCGCGTCACAGATCACACGGGCGGGCCGTAGCTGCGCAGACTGGGGCCCTCAGCCTGGCAGACTGGGACCCATGGACGGTCATCCCGAAGCGGTCATCGACCTGGACGCGATCCAGGCCAACGTGACGGCGCTCTGCAACCATGTCGGGGCTGCTCAGCTCATGGCCGTCGTCAAGTCCGAAGGCTACGGCCATGGCATGGTGGAGACCGCCGCCGCATCGCTGGCCGGCGGTGCGACGTGGCTTGGCGTCGTGCACGTCGCCGACGCGGTCGCGCTGCGCCGGGCGGGCTTCACGGTGCCGGTGCTGAGCCTGCTCGGCAGCCCGGACGCGCCGCACAAGGACGCGATCCGGCACGACGTGGACCTGACCGTTGGCACGGCCGCGCTGGTCGATCAGATCGCGCTCGCTGCCGAGGGAGCTGGCAAGCCGGCCCGCCTCCACCTGGAAGCCGACACGGGGATGAGTCGCGGCGGCGCGACCGCGGATGACTGGCCAGGGCTCGTGCATGCGGCCCTTGCGGCAGAGGCGGCTGGCCTGGTCCGGGTCGTAGGCTTGTGGTCGCACTTCGCCTGCGCCGACATCCCTGGACACCCGTCGATCGACGCCCAGCTGGCCGGGTTCCGTGCGGCTGTCGCGTTCGCTGAGCGAGCGGGCGTCCGGCCGGAGGTGCGCCACATGGCTAACACGCCGGCCACGCTAACGCTGCCGCAGGCCTACTTCGACCTCGTACGGCCGGGGGGTGCCGTCGTCGGGCTATCCACGCTGCCTGGCGGCGCGCCTCCCTGGCTGCGGCCAGCCATGACGTTGCGCGTCCGGCTCATCCAGGTCAAGCGCGTGCCCGCGCAGACTGGCGTGTCATACGCGCACCGCTACATCACCGACCGCGACATGACGTTGGGGCTGGTGCCGCTCGGCTATAACGAGGGCATACCGCGGCACGCCACGAACAAGGGCTGGGTCTTCCTCCGGGGCAGGCGATTCAAGATCGCCGGCACCGTCAACATGAACCAGATCATCCTGGAGCTCGGCGACGAGCCGGCCGAGGCTGGCGACGAAGTGGTGTTGTTCGGGCCTGGTGACCGCGGCGAGCCGACGGCGCAGGAATGGGCGGACCTGCTCGGCACGCTGTCTTATGAGATTGTGACCCGGTTTACGGGTAAAGTGCCGAGAACTTACTCTGGAGTAACAGCGGCCGAGGATGACGCTGCGGCCGGGAACAGGCCGATGCTCGGCCCGGACGGGAGCACCGATGGCCAGGTGGCGGCGGCTATCTAGCGTCGCTGGGCTGGCTACGGGGATCGCGGCGGCCTCCGCCGGCGCGGTCATCGCCGCAGAGAAGGTGGCAGTCGGCCGCATCCGGCTGCGGCCGGATCCCGCCAGAGACGAGCCGTTCGGTGAGCTGCGCGGGCAGTCGGTCGAAGTAGTCGCGGATGACGGTGTCAGGCTGCACGCTGAGGTCTGCGGCCGGGTCGATGCGCCGGTCACGATCGTGTTCTGCCACGGCTACACGCTCAGCCAGGAGGTCTGGCACTACCAGTGGCAGGACCTGGCATCCGACTACCGGCTCGTGCTGTGGGACCAGCGCAGCCACGGCAAGTCCGGCCGCAGTGATCCAGCTCACGTGAGCATCGACCAGCTCGGCGCCGACCTGGCCGCAGTGCTGACCGCGACGGTGCCGGCCGAAATGCCGGTCGTGCTCGTCGGCCATTCGATGGGCGGCATGACGGTCATGGCTCTCGCGGCCCAGCAGCCGCAGCTGTTCGGCCCGAAGGTCATCGGCGTGGTGCTCATCTCAACCGCAGCGCACCTGGTGGACGCGACGAGCTGGCTGCCAGCCCCACTGCGCCCGGTCGCGCGGTGGGCCGGACCGGCGCTAGTGCGTGGATCAGCTCACGGCCGGCGGGCTGCGCTGACCGAGTGGGTCCGGGCGACGGCGGGAGATCTGGCGTTCCTGTCGACGAAGTTCATCGCGTTCGGCGATCCGGACGTCAGTCCGACCGTGGTCGATTTCCTCGAGCGCGTGATCAGGTCCACTCCGATTGACGTCGTTGCGGACTTTTACTCGGCACTACTCGAGCACGACAAGCGGCTGTCGCTCACCACCGTGGGCAGGGTGCCGACCCTCGTCATAGCCGGTGAGGAGGACCGGCTGATCCCGGCCGAACACGCGGCCTGGCTCGCCGATGCCATTCCGGATGCGACCCTCATGAGAGTGCCTGACGCCGGGCACATGGTAATCCTGGAACGTCCTGAGGTTGTTACCGAGGCGATAGCCGACCTCACAGAAGCGGCGCTGGACGAGGCGCGGACCAGGTGCAGGCCAGCATGAGTGCCGACATCGAACCGGGCAACCGCGCGCCTGACGTTGACGACCAGGCTGTCGTTCCGACCGCAGACCAGATGCGGGCGCTCGGCACGCGGCTCGCCGGACTGCTGCGGGCGGGCGATCTCGTCGTCCTGTCCGGGCCACTCGGGGCCGGGAAGACCACGCTGGCGCAGGGCATCGGGACGGGGCTCGGCGTGCGCGGCCAGGTGACGTCGCCGACGTTCGTCATCGCCCGGCTGCACCCGGCCCTAGGCGGCGGGCCTGACCTGGTACACGCCGATGCCTACCGGCTCGGCAGCCGGGCCGAGGTGGACGATCTGGACCTGGAGGCGGACCTGGCGACCTCCGTCACGGTCGTCGAGTGGGGTGAGGGCCTGGTCGAGGAATTGGCGCCGAGCTTCCTGGCCGTCGGCATCCACGCTGACGCTGAGATGACGGTGACCGACACGGACGCCGAGCAGGTGGGCCAAGTCGCTGCCGACCTCGACGTGCCGCGAACCGTACGCGTACGGGCCTGGGGCGACCGCTGGCGCGAGCCACCGGCTGCGACCGCGATCAGGGCGGCGCTGACCGGGCGGTAATGACCGCCGTGCCGAATTGTCCACCCAGCACTCTTCGCGCTACTACACTTCCGGTCATCCAGCTTGTCATGCCGTGGTAACCCGCGGTCCCGTTCCGCCTAGCCAGGAGGCTCGCCTTGGCTCAGCAGGGCTCCCCGCCCGGTCGCCATTCGCGGGGCCCATACCCAGGTGACGCGCCTTACGGCGATGAGATTCCTTACGCGGGCGATGCGCCCTACGGCGACGAGATTCCTTACGCGGGCGATGCGCCCTATGGCGACGAGATTCCTTACGCCGGCGATGTGGCTCCCCACGACCAGGGGTCGGCGACGGAACATGCCTCGCGGTCGGATCGGGGCTCGCGGTCGGATCGGGGCTCGCGGCCGGACCGGGGTTTGCGGCCGGACCGGTCGCGCCGCCCAGACCGGCAGCGGCCTGGTCGAGCGGGCTGGCAGCAGCTCGACCCGTTCGGGCCAGGGCCCGACACCGACACCGACCTGCCACCCTGGGCCGGTCCGGTCGGCTATCCCGCTAAGCCGACGGGCACGCTACGGCGGCCAGCTACGTCGGGTCGCCACACTGACCAGGACAGCGGGCCTGCTGACGACCCTATCGGCGACTCGGAACCAGTGCAGGCCCCGGCCGAGGCGACGACGCGCTCTGGCCGCCGCCGTGGTCGCGCAGCCGCGACGAGGCTACGCAAGTCGCGCCGCCGCGTTTATCGCTGGGGCGGCATCGCGATTGCCGCCTGCGTCGTCGCGGCCGGGATCACCCTGATCGCCACCCATCACACACCCAAGCCTGCCTTGTATGTGACATCGCTTCAGCACGGCGAGTTCACGTCCGTGCCCAGCGCCTGCGGCAGCGTCAGCACGCCGCTGCTCAATCAGTTCCTACCGGGTCCGGGCCGGACTTCGACCAGCGAGCAGGCCAGCGGCACCGACAGCCAGTGCAGCTTCACCGTCGACTCCAAGCCGAACTTCCTCGTGCTGGAGGTCGAAGCGCAGTCGTACCAGCCGTTCGCAGCCGCGACGGGCGACGGCAGCGCCACCGCGAACGCGCAGGATAACTTCGCTCTGGTACAACAGGGCCTCGCCCACCCGGCGCGGAAATCGCCCCTTCCGCCGGCGCATATCAGCAGCGTGATCGGCCTCGGCCAGCAGGCGATCATGGCATTCCAGAATGAGCACGTGACCGGTATCGCCACTGACGTCGTGACCGTGGTCGTCCGGGAGCGGAACGTGGTCATCACGGCGAGCATGTCGGGGCAGGAGTCGGGGCACGGCTTTGGCCCCGTTCCGCTGCCGACGCTGCAGGCTGCAGCCACGGCCGCGGCCAAGGCGATACTGGCCAAGGTGATGACGCAGCCGACGGCCTGAGGGCGATCGGCCATCGCGGCTGGCGGTCATCGGCCGACGACGCTTTGCTCCGGGCCGGAGCGCCGGCCTGACTGTGGCCCCGATCCTGCGCGCTGTCCGGTCACGACCACCCGATCCTGGCCCGGCGCTGTCCGGTCACGACCACACGGCTGCCCTCACTAGGCTGGTCAATCGTGCTGCTGCTCGCTTTTGACACCGCAACGTCGGCGGTGACCGTTGCGTTGCACGACGGCGTGACCGTCGTCGCGCAGGAGTCTGCCGTCGACGCGCGCCGGCATGGCGAGCTGCTCGCGGTCTTCATCGACAAGGTGCTGCGCAATGCGGGTGCCGGGCGCTGTGACGTGACTGGGGTCGCCGTGGGCACCGGGCCAGGCCCCTATACGGGGCTGCGCGCCGGCCTCGTCACGGCCCGCGTGCTCAGCAGCGCCTTGCAGATTCCGGCCGACGGCATCTGCTCGCTCGATGTGATCGCCGCCGACGCCCAGGCCGCGGCGGCCGGATCCGACTATCTCGTGGCGACCGATGCACGCCGCCGCGAGGTCTACTGGGCTCGCTACACGGCCGCGGGCGAGCGCGCCGACGGCCCGCACGTGAGCCGTCCCGCCGACCTGCCCGCCGGACTGCCCGTGGCTGGCGAGGGCGCGGAGCTCTACCCGGAGCTGGCTGGCCAGCTGATCGGGCCGCGCTACCCGTCCGCGGCCCGCCTCGCCGCCCTCGGCGCTGCCCGTCAGGCGGCAGGCGAGGCACCGGGCCTGCCTGAGCCGCTCTACCTGCGCAGGCCGGACGCCCGCGAGCCAGGCAAGCCCAAGCGGGTCACACCGTGAGCCAACTGCAGTTCCGCCCGATGACTACAGCGGACGTGGATACGGTGCTGACGCTGGAGCTGGAACTGTTCGGCGAGGAAGCCTGGTCGCGGCAGATGCTCTTCGGCGAGCTTGGCCAGCAGCCCGCCAGCCGCTACTACCTGGTGGCCGAGCAAGACGGTCAGATCGTCGCGTACGCCGGGCTGCTGGCGGCCGGCGGTCAGGGTGACGTACTGACTATCGCCGTGGCGACCGCCCGCTGGGGCCAGGGCATCGGCTCGGCGCTGCTGGAGCGACTGCTCGCCGAGGCCAGGCGGCGCGGCTGCACTGTGGTGTTCCTTGAGGTGCGGGCCGACAACGCCAGGGCGCAACGGCTGTATCGCTGGCGGGGCTTCACCGAGATCGGCATCCGGCAGGCTTACTACCAGCCGTCAGGTACCGATGCGATCGTCATGCGGCTGGATCTCGGGCAGCCAGCGAGCAGCGGAAGTGAGGCGTCGTGATCGCACCGCTGATCCTTGGCATCGAGACGTCGTGCGACGAGACGGGCGTGGGCCTCGTACGCGGGCACGAGCTGCTCGCCGACGCGGTTGCCTCGAGCGTCGACGAGCACGCGCGCTTCGGCGGCGTCGTGCCCGAGGTCGCAAGCCGTGCGCATCTCGAGGCTATGGTGCCGACCGTCGATCGAGCGCTGGCCAAGGCGCGCCTACGCCTGTCCGACGTTGACGCCTTCGCGGTCACGGCCGGGCCGGGCCTGGCCGGCGCGCTCCTCGTCGGCGTGTGCGCGGCCAAGGCCTACGCCCTCGCCACCGGCAAGCCTGTCTACGGCGTCAATCACCTGGCCGCTCACGTGGCCGTCGACCAGCTTGAGCACGGCCCGCTGCCCGCGCCCGCCATCGCGCTGCTGGTATCCGGCGGCCATTCGTCGCTGCTGCTCGTGCCTGACGTGGCCACCGAGGTATTGCCGCTGGGCTCGACCATCGATGATGCCGCGGGCGAGGCCTTCGACAAGGTTGCCAGGGTGCTGGGCCTGCCTTTCCCCGGCGGGCCGCACATCGACCGAGCCGCCACGGCAGGGAACCGAGCCATGATCGCCTTTCCGCGCAGCAAGTACTCGGACGGCACCAGCGACTTCTCGTTCTCTGGCCTGAAGACCGCGGTCGCCCGATGGGTCGAGGCGCGTGAGGCGGCAGGCGAGCCAGTACCGGTCGCGGACGTGGCCGCGTCTTTCTCTGAGGCGGTCGCAGATGTGCTGACCAGGAAGGCGATTGACGCCTGCCGGGCGAACGGGGTGGACCACCTAGTCATCGGCGGCGGAGTCGCGGCAAACTCACGGCTGCGCGCGCTCGCGCAAGAACGGTGCGAGGCGGCCGGAGTGCACCTGCGGGTGCCGCGGCCCGGCCTTTGCACCGACAACGGCGCGATGGTGGCCGCGCTCGGCGCCGAGCTCGTGGCCCGGGGCGCGCCGCCTTCGCCATTGGAATTCGCGGCCGACTCCTCGCTGCCGGTGACCGAGATTACCGCGGCCTAGCCCAGGGCATTGACCCCGTGTTGACGTGCCGCCAATGGGCGGGCTACTCTGCGGAACTGGCACTCGGTAAGGTAGAGTGCTAATACGACAAGGTTGGTCTGACACCCGCGACGGCAGGCCGACATGGTCGACTCTCTAATTCAGCTAGCCCTTTCCGGAGGGGGAGGTCAGATCGTGACGACCGCCACCAAGGTTGTTCTGAAGCCGCTCGAAGACAGGATCGTAGTGAGCCCGCTCGAGGCCGAGCAGACCACTGCGTCCGGCCTGGTTATCCCCGACACCGCCAAGGAGAAGCCCCAGGAGGGCAAGGTCCTGGCAGTCGGTCCTGGCCGTTACGACGACGCCGGCGTCAAGCGGGTCCCGCTGGACGTCAGCGTTGGTGACGTCGTGCTGTACAGCAAGTACGGCGGCACCGAAGTGAAGTACCACGGCGAGGAGTACCTGGTGCTCTCCGCTCGTGACGTGCTCGCGATCATCGAGAAGTAGCGAGCGGACGTTTTACGCGCGGGCCTGGCCCGCGCCGGGTCGGCGGCTGCCTGCCCGGCACCGCCCCGGCTCGGCCGCGGCACGCGGAGGAGACTCCAGCGGTCCGCGGTTCGATCCGGGGCGGTGGCGTGAAGCCACGATTCACCTAAATCCGCAGGACAGATCCTGCGCACGAGACACTGGGGTACCAGATGGCCAAGAGCCTAGTATTCGACGAGGACGCACGGCGCGCTCTCGAGCGCGGCGTGAACCACCTTGCGGACGCCGTCAAGGTGACGCTCGGCCCGCGCGGCCGCAACGTCGTGATCGACAAGAAGTGGGGCGCGCCCACCATCACCAACGACGGCGTGACCGTCGCGCGCGAGATCGAGCTGGAAGATCCGACCGAGAACCTTGGCGCGCAGCTCGCCAAGGAGGTCGCCACCAAGACTAACGACGTGGCCGGTGACGGCACCACGACCGCAACTGTGCTGGCCCAGGCGATGGTCGCCGAGGGCCTGCGCAGCGTGGCTGCTGGCGCCAACCCGATCGCGCTCAAGCGCGGCATCGACGCCGCTTCGGCCTCGGTGGCCGAGCAGCTGCTTAAGTCGGCCCGCGATGTCGAAGAGCGGAGCGAGGTCGCGAACGTGGCGACGATCTCCGCGCAGGACGCCAAGATCGGCGAGGTGATAGCCGAGGCCTTCGACAAGGTCGGCAAGGACGGCGTCATCACGGTCGAGGAAGCCCCGACCATGGGGATCGAGCTCGAGTTCACCGAGGGCATGCAGTTCGACAAGGGCTACATCTCGGCGTACTTCGTCACCGACCCCGAGCGCATGGAGGCCGTCCTGGAGGACGCCTACATCCTGCTGAGCGCCGGCAAGATCTCCTCGATGGCGGACTTCCTGCCGCTGCTGGAGAAGATCGCGCAGACCAAGAAGCCGCTGTTGGTGATCGCCGAGGATGTTGACGGCGAGGCTCTGTCCACGCTGGTCGTCAACAAGATCCGCGGCCTGCTCAACGTCGTGGCCGTGAAGGCTCCCGGCTTCGGCGACCGGCGCAAGGCGATGCTCGAGGACATGGCCGTGCTGAGCGGCGCGCAGGTCGTGAGCGAAGAGGTCGGTCTCAAGCTCGACCAGGTCGGCCTGGACGTGCTTGGCCAGGCCCGCCGCGTCGTGGTCACCAAGGACGACACGACGATCATCGACGGGGTTGGCGACCAGTCTGCGGTGGAGGACCGGATCCGGCAGCTCCGCACCGAGATCGAGAACACCGACTCGGACTGGGACAAGGAGAAGCTCCAGGAGCGGGTGGCGAAGCTCGCGGGCGGCGTGGCCGTGCTGCGGGCCGGTGCCGCGACTGAAGTCGAGCTGAAGGAAAAGAAGCACCGGCTCGAGGACGCCATCTCGGCGACCAGGGCCGCCATCGAGGAAGGCATCATCCCCGGCGGCGGCGCCGCACTCGTCCAGCTGGCCGCTCAGCTCGGCGACCTAGGCAAGAAGGGTGACGAGGCGACCGGCGTCCGTATTGTCCAGCGGGCACTGTCTGCTCCGGCGCGGTGGATCGCCGAGAACGCCGGCGTCGAGGGCGGCGTGGTCGTCGCCCGCATCGCCGAGCTGCCGTTCGGTCACGGCTACAACGCCGCGACGGGCGAGTACGGCGACCTGATGGCGCAGGGCGTCATCGATCCGGTCAAGGTGACGCGCTCGGCGGTCCAGAACGCCGCGTCCATCGCCGGCATGCTGCTGACCACCGAGGTGCTCGTCAGCGAGAAGCCGGAGCCGGAGACTGCCGCTTCCAACGGCCACGGGCATGGTCACCAGCACTGACCCTGCCGCCGTCTAGGCAAATAGCACGAGACGAGCCCCGTCACCACGCCTCCAGGCGCCGGTGGCGGGGCTCGTCTTGGTGGCCCGCTCGGCTCCCGACGCGCACATCGCACGGCGAGCCGCGGCGCCGGTGTGGCCGGCGCTGACACCAGGGATCTGCAGTAGCGTTAGGCCAGCGGCCTGGGTGCGAGGGGGTGCGCATGGCCGAAGCCAGCCGTCCGGCCACGGACACCAAGGGCACCAAGGGCCAAGACGCCAAAGCCGTCTATGCGCTGGGCAGCAGCCCCGGCGAGAGCGCCCGGCTGCAACGCCAAGCCGAGGAACTGGCCGCCGACAGCGCGGCACTGCTGGACCGGATTAGCCTGCGGCCTGGACAAGCTGCGATCGACCTCGGCTGCGGCCCGCGCGGGATCTTGGACTTGCTGACCGGGCGAGTCGCACCAGCAGGCCGGGTTGTCGGCCTGGACGCCGACCCCGCGCACGCCGCCATGGCAGCCGAGTTCGCCGCCAGACGAGGCCTGAGCAGTGTAGACATCATCACCGCCGACGCCAGGAGCACTGGGCTGGCGACAGCTTCGTTCGACCTGGTGCACGCCCGCACGCTACTGGTCAACGTCCCCGATCCCGCCGCAGTGGCGGCCGAGATGGTGCGGCTGGCCAGGCCTGGCGGCTGGGTCGCTTCCATGGAGCCCGACACCGAGCACGCGTTGTGCTACCCGCCCCACCCAGCCTTCCACCGGCTCTGCGAGATCTTCAACGTGTCCTTCCGCCGCAACGGCGCCGACCCGTGGATCGGCCGCCGGGTCCCCGAGCTTCTCCGCCAAGCCGGACTGGCAGACGTCGGGGTGGAGGCCAAAGTGCAGATGTACCCGCCTGGTAATTCCCGCCGCACCCTCCGCCTCGACCTGGTGCGCAGCATGCGCCTGCAGGTGCTGGATATGGGGCTAGCCAGCGCCGGCGAACTTGACGAGCTGGACACCGCAGCCCGCGCGCACCTCGATGACCCCCGCACCGTAGTGATGTACGGACTGCTCTTCCTAACCTGGGGCCGCAAACCAGGCCATGCGTCGCCTGGGTCCCCACGAACCGCGTAAGGGCCTTGCAGTGCTAGACGACTTTGCCCAGACCGGGTCCTTGGATCACATCCCGATATGACCATTCTTTTGGTTGCTCGGTATCTGATGACGAGCCAGCACGTTATATCTGGGCTTACTCCTTTATTTAAAAGGCGCCCTCAAATACCACGCGTAGTCGGTCAATAACGCGTGGTAATTACTTTACCTGCGTATCAGCGTGACACATCACTGTGACCATTCCGTTGCCTATTTTGATGTTGCCTTTACTCCTTGCAGGGGGAATCACGGCTCTGTACAGACCGGCAAGTGAAACCGCCGCTGAGTCAGGGGGCCCTGGTGGAGTCGCAGCTAGATGGGACCAGGAACGTCAACATGGGCACGCTGGCCGAGCTGGCCGTTGGCGGTCAGCCCGCCGCAGTCGACACCTTGCTGCGACAGATCAGGCCAATGGTTGTCCGCTATTGCCGGGCTCGTCTCAGTCGTATTTCCGGGCATTACCATGCGGCCGATGACGTCGCTCAGGAAGTTTGCATTGCAGTTGTTTCTGCCCTGCCGCGGTACCAGGACATGGGCCGCCCATTCGCGTCATTCGTTTTCGGCATCGCGTCGCACAAGGTAGCTGACGCCATGCGGTCTGCGGCCCGCTTGGCGGTCCCCACCGAAGACCTTCCCGACGGGCCAGACGACCGGCCAGGACCCGAGGAGACGGTCGTGGCCTACCTCGAAGCCGAACGGGCCCGCGCACTGCTGGCCAGGCTCCCGGTGAACCAGCGCCAGCTGCTGGTGCTCCGTGTGCTGTCTGGGCTCTCGGCTGAGGAGACCGGCCACGCCCTTGGCATGTCCGCTGGCGCGGTGCGCGTTGCCCAGCACCGCGCGCTGGCCAGGCTCCGCGCCATGGCGATCGAGGAGTCGATGGAGTCCATCGCCTAGTTCTCCATGATCGTCGGTGCGGTCCAAGCGGTCCGTCCCCCCGTCAGGCGGATCGCGGCTGCCAGGGCCATCGGGATCCCTGCTCCCCCGTGGTAGGGATCCCGGCCCTGGCAGGAGCCATACCTGTCGCAACATTTCACGTCGGAGGTGCAGTTTCGTGTCCGATTTAAGCCTTTTAGGCGCACGGGAGGCGGGAAATGTCAAATTCCAAGATCGTCCGACAACGACGATCTTCCCAATTCGCATATTTCGGGCGGCGCAGGAGAGCTGTGGGGCCGCCTGTCTCGCGTGCTCCCAATGCCGCCTTCGGGCGGCCTCCCAGGCCGGTCGGCCTGTCACGGCTGATCCGGCGGGGCCGGTCACTAGGATGAAGGCATCCCAGATCCCGGAAACGGAACGTGAGATGAACGACGAGAAGTTCGGTCCGCCCGCCCTGACCTTCGACGACGTTCTGCTGCTGCCGGCTCATTCAGTGATAATGCCCAGCGAAGCGGACACGACTGCCCGCCTGACGCCGCGGTTGTCGCTCCGGATCCCGCTGCTCTCGTCCGCCATGGACACCGTGACCGAGGCTCGGATGGCCGTGGCCATGGCCCGCCAGGGCGGGGCCGGCGTCCTGCACCGGAACATGTCCGTCGAGGAGCAGGCCCAGCAGGTCGACATGGTCAAGCGCTCCGAGGCCGGCATGATCACCAACCCAGTCACGTGCGGTCCGGACGCCACGGTCGCGGACGTCGAGGAACTCTGCGCGCGCTACCGGATCTCGGGCGTGCCGGTCACGGATGAGGACGGAATCCTCGTCGGCATCGTCACCAACCGTGACATCCGGTTCGAGTCCGACCACCGCCGGCGCGTTGCCGAGGTCATGACGCCGATGCCGCTGGTCACCGCTCCCGTCGGAGTGGGCAGGCCGGCCGCGCTCAGCCTCCTGAGCAGCAACAAGGTCGAGAAGCTGCCGCTTGTGGACGACGCTGGCCGGCTGCGCGGACTTATCACGGTGAAGGACTTCACCAAGAGCGAGCAGTTCCCTAACGCGACGAAGGACGCGGAAGGCCGGCTCGTAGTCGGCGCGGCTGTCGGCGTGGGCGAGGACGCCAAGCGCCGGGCGCAGGCGCTGATCGACGCCGGCGTTGACTTCCTGGTCGTGGACACCTCACACGGTCATGCCCAGGCGGTCCTGGACATGGTCGCCCAGGTCAAGGGCAACTCGAGGGTCGAGGTCATCGGTGGCAACGTCGCGACGAAGGCTGGCGCGGAGGCCCTGATCGACGCGGGCTCGGACGCGGTGAAGGTTGGTGTCGGGCCCGGCTCCATCTGTACGACCCGGATTGTGGCCGGGGTCGGTGTGCCGCAAGTCTCGGCTATCTACGAGGCATGGCTCGCCTGCCGGGAGAAGCACGTGCCCGTGATCGGAGACGGCGGCGTCCAGTACTCCGGCGACATCGCCAAGGCGATCGCCGCGGGCGCGGACACCGTGATGCTCGGCAGCCTGCTGGCCGGCTGCGAGGAAGGTCCTGGCGAGCTGGTCTTCGTATCCGGCAAGCAGTACAAGCTCTACCGGGGGATGGGCTCGCTCGGCGCGATGCGCAACGCCGAGCGCGGCAAGTCCTACTCGAAGGACCGGTACTTCCAGGACGACGTGCTGCGTGAGGACAAGCTCGTACCGCAGGGCGTGGAAGGCCAGGTGCCATACCGGGGTCCGCTGTCCTCGGTCGCCGATCAGCTCATCGGCGGCCTCCGGGCGGCGATGGGCTTCTGCGGCGCGCGGACGATCGCCGAGCTTCAGCAGGCGCAGTTCACCCAGATCACGGGCGCCGGGCTGGTCGAGAGCCATCCGCATGACATTCAGATGGTCGCCGAGGCGCCGAACTATGGCGGCCGGCGAAGCTAGACCTGGCACCCTAGTGCTGGCTGCCAGGCTTATACGCCTAAACAGGGGCGCCTAAGCAGCGACGGGAGAGCAACGTGACCGTTGTAGAGATCGGGCGTGGCAAGAGCGGGCGGCGGGCGTACGCGCTCGGCGAGATCGGAATCGTTCCCTCGCGCCGGACCCGGCATCCCGAAGAGGTGTCCATAGCGTGGCAGATAGATGCCTACCGGTTCGAGATGCCGCTGGTCGTAGCGCCGATGGACAGCGTCGTGTCGCCAGCCACGGCGATCGCCATCGGCAAGCTCGGCGGCCTGGCAACGCTCGATCTCGAAGGGCTGTGGACGAGGTTCGAAGATCCCGAATCGCTTCTAGCCGAGGCCGCGGAGCTTGACGACGAGGCGGCGACACGTCGTCTCCAGCAGATCTACTCCGAGCCGATAAAGGAAGACCTGATCGGCCGGCGGATAGAGGAAATCCGCGCAGCCGGCGTGACCAGCGCGGCCAGGCTGTCGCCGCAGCGGACAGTCCGGTACTACAAGGCGGTCATCGACGCAGGCGTCGACATTTTCGTGATCCGCGGCACGACCGTGTCCGCCGAGCACGTCTCGGGCACGGCCGAGCCGCTCAATCTCAAGCAGTTCATTTACGAACTCGACGTACCCGTGATCGTCGGTGGCTGCGCGACGCACACGGCCGCGCTTCATTTGATGCGAACCGGCGCGGCAGGCGTGCTCGCCGGATTTGGCGGCGGCTCGGGCCACACGACGGCTGCTGTGCTTGGCGTGGCGGTCCCGATGGCGACGGCGATCGCCGACGTGGCCGCAGCGCGACGCGACTATCTCGACGAATCGGGCGGGCGCTACGTTCACGTCATCGCCGATGGCGGGATGACGCGCAGCGGCGACATCGCCAAGGCGCTGGCGCTCGGTGCGGACGCGGTGATGGTCGGATCGCCGCTCGCGCGGGCTACCCAGGCGCCGGGCCACGGTTACCACTGGGGCAGCGAGGCGCACCATGCTGACCTGCCGCGCGGCGCGAGGGTCAGGGTAGGCACGGTCGGCACCTTGGAGCAGATCCTGCACGGTCCGTCCACAGTCGCCGACGGCTCCATGAACCTCATGGGCGCCCTGCGCCGCACGATGGCAACCTCGGGCTACTCCGACCTGAAAGAGTTCCAGCGGGTGGAGGTCGTGGTGACGCCAAGTGCGACGCCGCTCTGACATCCGGGTCTGGCCCGGCGCCCGTAGCGGCGGCCAGCAGGCCGGGAACGGCCAGCCAGCAAACAGCGATCCTGCACGCGCGACGACGCGGCTGGGTCCGGCCGAGCGTGCGGCGGCGCTCGAGGCGCTAGCCGGCAGCGAGCTTCAGGTCCTGGTCGTAGGCGGCGGCGTGGTCGGGGCGGGGGTCGCGCTCGATGCCGTCACCAGGGGCCTGACCGTCGGCCTGGTAGAGGCCAGGGACTTCGGGTCCGGGACGTCCTCTCGTTCCAGCAAGCTCATCCACGGCGGCCTGCGCTACCTCGAGCAGTTCAACGTCGGGCTGGTGCGCGAGGCGCTCAGCGAGCGGTCGCTGCTCCTCCAGCGGCTCGCGCCCCACCTGGTGCACCCGGTGTCTTTCATGTTCCCGTTCACCCATCACTGGGAGCGCGGGTACGTCGGCGCCGGCGTGACCGCCTACGACACGCTGGGATTCTCGATGGGCCAGAGCCGCGGCCTGCCCGGTCACCGGCAGCTCACCCGCCGCGGCGCGCTCCGGCTCGCGCCCGCGCTGAAGCGGTCTGCGCTGACGGGCGCGCTGGTGTACTGGGATGCGCAGGTTGACGATGCCCGTTACGTCACGACCCTGGTACGGACGGCGGCCGGCTACGGCGCCCATGTCGCCTCCCGCACCCAGGTCACCGGTTTCCTGCGCGAAGGTGAGCGCGTCACCGGCGTCCGTGCCACCGATCTGGAGACCGGGAACGGGGTTGAGATCCGTGCTCAGCAGATCGTCAACGCGACGGGTGTCTGGACCGATGAGATCCAGGAGATGGTCGGTGGCCGCGGCTCCATCAACGTCCGCGCGTCCAAGGGCGTGCACCTGGTCGTGCCGCGCGACCGCATTCACTCCACGACCGGGATCATCCTGCGGACGCCGGTCAGCGTGCTGTTCGTCATCCCGTGGGGTCGGCACTGGATCATCGGAACTACTGACACGGACTGGTCGCTGGACAAGGCCCACCCGGCCGCGAGCCGGGCAGACATCGACTACGTGCTAGGCCAGCTCAACAAGATCCTCGCGGTGCCGCTGACGCGGGACGACGTAGAAGGCGTGTATGCCGGCCTGCGCCCGCTGCTGGCCGGAGAATCAGAATCGACATCCAAGCTGTCGCGCGAGCATACGGTCGCCCACCCCGTTCCGGGACTTGTCCTGATCGCGGGCGGTAAGTACACCACCTACCGGGTGATGGCGCGTGACGCGGTCGACGCGGTCGCGCATGGACTGGACGGCAAGGTAGCGCCGTCCTGCACCGACAGCGTGCCACTCGCGGGTGCCGACGGCTTCATCGCGCTGTGGAACTCCCGGCACGCGCTCGCCCGGTCCTCGGGCTTGCACGTTGCCCGCATCGAGCACTTGCTGCACAGGTACGGCTCGCTCATCAGCGAAGTACTCGAGCTCATCGCGGCCGACCCGAGCCTGGGAAAGCCGCTGGCCGGGGCCGACGACTACCTGCGCGCCGAGGTCGTCTACGCCGCCTCGCACGAAGGCGCCCGTCACCTGGACGACGTCCTCGCCCGCCGCACCCACGCCTCGATCGAGACCTGGGACCGTGGCCTCAGCGCGGCCGAGGAAGCCGCGACTCTCATGGCCGGGCCAATGCGCTGGAAATCCCGACAAGTCGCACGCGAACTCGAGAACTACCGCGTCCGCGTCGCGGCGGAGCGCGCGTCCCAGGAAGCCGACACCGACCAGGACGCCGACGCGATCCGCCTTGGCGCTCCCGAGATCGTCCCGGTAGTCCACGGCGACTCAATCACTGCGTAGCGCCCGGGCCGGGCCGCCTGAGCGCCGGACTAGACTTCGGCCCATGTCCAGACCACGCGTGTTCTCCGGCATCCAGCCGACAGCCGACTCGTTCCATATCGGCAACTATCTGGGCGCCGTGCGTCAGTGGGTGGTGCTCCAGGAGACGCACGACACGGTGTACTGCGTGGTCGACCTGCACGCGATCACGGTGCCGCAGGATCCGGCTGACCTGCGCCGGCGGACGAGGGTGGCCGCGGCGCAGCTGTTCGCCGCCGGGATTGACGCGGACCGCTCGATTGTGTTCGTGCAGAGTCACGTGCCCGAGCACGTCGAGCTGGCCTGGGTGCTGGCCTGCATCACCGGGTTCGGCGAGGCCAGCCGGATGGTCCAGTTCAAGGACAAGTCAGCCAAGGGCGGCGCGGACGCCGCCAGCGTGGGACTGTTCACGTATCCGATCCTGCAAGCCGCCGACATCCTGCTCTATGACGCGGATCAGGTCCCTGTCGGCGAGGATCAGCGCCAGCACCTGGAGCTCACCAGGGACCTGGCGCAGCGGTTCAACAACCGGTTCGGGCCGACCCTAGTTGTGCCGGGCCCGTACATCCTGCCGGAGGTCGCCAAGATCGCTGATCTCCAGGATCCGTCGATCAAGATGAGCAAGTCAGCCTCGTCGCCGCAGGGCATCATCGACGTACTGGAGGATCCGGTGTCGATCCGCCGCAAGATCATGAGAGCGGTCACCGACGCTGATGGCGAGATCCGTGCGGACGAGGCGGCCAAGCCCGGCGTCACGAACCTGCTGCGCATCCACTCCGCACTCACCGGCGAGCCGATCGCGGATCTGGAGAAGCGATACGTGGGCGCTGGATACGGGACGTTCAAGAAGGACCTGGCGGAGGTCGTAGTCGACGCGCTGGCGCCAATCCGTGAGCGGACCGAGAAGCTGCTTGCTGACGAGGCCGAGCTTGACCGACTGCTCGCAGCCGGGGCCGCGAAAGCGCACGTCATCGCCACCGCGACGATGATGCGCGTGCGCGACGGGGTCGGCTTCCTGCCGTCGGGGGTTAGCTAGCGGATCGGCTCGGGCGATGGGCCGAGCTGGGTAGGCGACATCCCGGGGTTCGGCCCCGTTCCCATCATGTGTATTCCTGGCGCCTGCGGGTACCTGCGCGCCGGCAGGCACAACAACCCTCCACGCCTGCCCAGGGAGTGATCATGATGGCTGGGACGCTTCGCGTCCGCCGCAGCCGGGGCGCGCTCAGTGGCGTGCTGCTGGTCCTGCTCGGCATCTGGGGCGCGCTGATCCCGTTTGTGGGCCCCTACTTCCATTACGCGTACTCGCCTGACCGCGCCTGGGTCGCAACCTCCGGCCGTATGTGGCTCGAGGTCCTCCCCGGTGTCGTCACGCTGGTAGGCGGCATCGTGGCGCTGCTCAGCCGATTCCGGCCGGCTGCCGTCCTCGGCGCGTGGCTGGCGGCGCTGGCCGGCGCCTGGTTTGCAGTGGGCAATCTAATCGCGGCGGCTTCGGCCCGCATCCCGCGCGTCGGCGCGCCGGTGGGCGGCACCACTCGCGCGGCGCTGGAGCAGATCGGGTTCTTCACCGGTCTCGGCGTCGTGATCGTGTTCGTGGCGGCGCTCGCACTCGGCAGGTTCACGGTCGTGGCGGCCAGGGACAAGGCCGCAGCGGCTGCTGCTTCCGGCGCGACTGCTGACACAGCCGACACAGTGGCAGGCGACACAGTGGCAGCCAGAAAGGCCGAACGGGAGCCCGTCTCTGCCGCCGCTGCTCGCTCGAACGCGAGGGTGCGGCCTATTCCGGTGTTCCGTGGTAGGCAGCGCAGCGCGGCAGCGAACGCAGCAGCGGGCAGGGCAATCGCAGAAGCAGATGTCGCCGAGGCCAAGGCAGCCGAGGCGAAGGCCGACGCGGTTCAGGCTTAGCGGTTCAGGCTCGAGTGCGCTGAGGCTCGAGTGCGTTGAGGCTCGAGCGCGTTCAGGCTCGAGTGCGTTGAGGCTTGAGCGCGTTCAGGCTTAAGTGCGCCGACGACGCGTCCTGGCCAGGCTGCCGAGGCCCAGACCGCCGACTACCAGGCCGGTGGCGGCCAGCGTGTAGCCGGTGGTGCTGCTTCCTGAGCCTGGCCGGGGCGCGCTCAGGGCGACGACTCGCGGTCGCCTGGCGGCGCGTGCGTGCCGCGCGGCAGTGGCCGTCGCCAGCGGCGGCACCAGCATGCCGACCGGGCTGACCTTGTCATTCATGGCGAATCCCCAGTTGAGCAGCCGCTCCGCTGAGGTGATCTCCTGAAGCGACGTGCAATGCAGCACGGTCACGATGAGCGTCACGCCATTTCGCCTGGCGAGTCCGATGTAGGTCGCTTCAGAACTGACGGTCCAGCCGATCTTGCCGCCGATTCCGCCTCGGTACTTGGTCAGCAGGTAGTTCTGGTTAACCAATGTCTCCCAGTGACCGGGCTTGAGCTCCAGCCTGCCGGTCAGCGTCGCGTCGTAGTGCATGAACGCCGGCATGGCTAGCGCCTGCCTGGCGATCAGCGCCTGGTCATAGGCCGAGGTGACCTGGCCGGCGGCGGGCAGGCCGTTTGGCAGCTTGGCATCGACGTCATAGGCCTGGAGATGCCTGGCCTCGGCGTTGATCAGGGCCATGCCCTTCGCGAGCGAGCCCGTGGCCTGCGTGAGCGCGACAGCGGCGTCGTTGGCCGAGATGAGCAGCAGGGCGTCGAAAAGGTCGGAGACCTTATATGCGCGTCCCGCGATGAGCCAGGCGCTGGTCGGCTGCTGTGATGCGGCCAGCTTGCTGACGGTCACCATGGCATTCGGGTTCAGCAACGGGATCAGGGTGATCGCGGTCAGCACTTTGAGCGTGCTGGCCGGGCCGAACTCTGCGTGCGGATCCTTGGCCGCGAGCACCTGGCCGGTATCTGCGTTGGCGATCACCCAGGCGGAAGCTGGGACATCGGGCAGCGGCATCGCGCCGTGCGCCGGCTGCGACACCACGACGCTCTGGCTGGCCATCAGCGGGCCGCCGATCATACGGGCGGCGACGCTTCCGGCCGCGGGCACGGCGGGGCTGCCGGAAGCCGCGGCCCGGGTTCCACCGGTCGCGGCGCTGTCGGTTTCTGCACGGGCCGCAGGGGTCGCGGCGCTGTCGGTTTCTGCACGGGCCGCAGGGGTCGCCGCGCTGTCAGCCGCTGCGCGTCCCCGATTGGTCTCGGCGCTGTCGCTGACTGGACGGGCCGCGGGGGGTCCGGCATGGCTGCTGGCGCGGGTCGCTGGAGTCGCGGCGACTGATGCTGCGGTCGGGATCGCCAGCGTTGCCAGGGCCGTGCCGACGGCTATTACCGCGGCCGCCCGGCAGCCTGGCCTCATCCCGTACCCCGTATTTCCCCTGCTGCTCGGATCATGCCGAGACTGACGCTGATCTTGCTGATGGCCGAATTGCAGCCTACGTGGTTCTGAGGTGCGTGTATCACGCTCTGTGAGGTTCCCCACACGATACGCAGTCAGCACTGGCGATATTCCGGCCGTATCAGGCGTAGCGTGACGAGCTGCCGCGACTTTGCGAAAGCTTTGATGGCACCACGCCGCCTGATTGCGGCCCGGTGACAGCAGGACGGTGGCGTACTTCACAAGTGTGGCTCGGTCGGGCTCGGCCGTAGGCTGGTCGCATGAGTCGCATGTCGGAGTCTGGCGCCCGGATCGAGGATGTATACGGGCCTAAGGACGTTGTGGGTCTCGATCCTTCGACAGATCTGGGTGAGCCGGGCTCGTTCCCGTTTACTCGCGGCGTGTATCCGACCATGTACCTGACGCGGCCGTGGACGATGCGCCAGTACGCCGGGTTCTCCACCGCCGCGGACTCCAACCGCCGGTATCACCAGCTGATCGCGGCAGGAACAACGGGGTTGTCGGTGGCATTCGACCTGCCGACGCAGATGGGTTTCGACTCCGACGCGGACCAGGCGCGCGGTGAAGTGGGGAAGGTCGGTGTCGCCATCGACTCGCTCGAGGACATGCGCCTGCTTTTTGACGGCATCCGGCTCGATCGGGTGTCGACCTCGATGACCATTAACGCGCCGGCCGCGCTCTTGTTGTTGCTGTACCAGCTGGTCGCCGAGGAACAAGGCGTGAGCCCGGCCGCGATTTCGGGCACGATCCAGAACGACATCCTGAAGGAGTACATAGCGCGCGGCACCTATATCTATCCGCCGCAGCCTTCGCTCCGCCTGGTAGCCGATACGTTTGCTTACTGCCGGGCCGAGATTCCGCGCTGGAACACTATCTCGATCTCCGGGTACCACATGGCCGAGGCCGGGGCGACGCCTGTCCAGGAGATCGCGTTCACACTGGCCAACGCCCGCGAGTACGTGCGCACCGCCATCGCGTCCGGACTCGCGGTCGACGAATTTGCGCCGCGCCTGTCGTTCTTCTTCGTCGCCAGGACCACGCTTCTCGAAGAGGTCGCCAAATTCCGCGCGGCCCGGCGCCTGTGGGCTCACATCATGCGGGACGAATTCGGCGCGGAGGACCCTCGGTCGCAGATGCTCCGGTTCCACACGCAGACCGCAGGTGTCCAGCTCACTGCACAGCAACCTGAGGTCAATCTGGCCAGGGTCACACTCCAGGCGCTGGCCGCTGTGCTCGGCGGGACGCAGTCGCTGCACACGAATTCGTATGACGAGGCAATTGCGCTGCCGACCCAGAAGGCGGCCACCCTCGCGCTGCGTACCCAGCAGGTGCTGGCTTACGAGACTGACCTGACGGCGACGGTTGACCCGTTCGCGGGGTCGTACGCGATCGAGTCGATGACCAATGACATCGAGGCGCAGGCTCGTGAGCTGCTGGATAAGGTTGCCAGTCTCGGCGGCGCGGTGGCCGCCATCGAGCAAGGCTTCCAGAAGGCAGAGATCGAGCGGTCGGCCTACCGGATCGCGCGCGAGATCGACTCCGGCGAGCGCAAAGTGGTCGGCGTGAACGCCTTCACCAGCGAGCAGGAAGAGGCGTACGAGCCGCTCCGCGTCGATCCCGCAATCGAGCAAGAGCAGGCGGCGCGCCTCGCGGAGCTGCGCAGCCGGCGCGATTCGGCTGATGTCAGGCGGCGGCTCGATGACATCAAGCGCACCGCTGGCACCGAAGAGAACCTCCTGTATCCGCTCCGGTCGGCGTTGCAGGCACTGGCAACGATCGGCGAAGTCAGCGACGCGCTCCGCGAGGTGTGGGGCGTCTACAAGCCGCCTGAGGTCTATTAGTCGGGGCTCGTTACTGACCCGTCAGCGCCCTGAGCAGCGCAGAAGACTCAGCCTCGACACCGCGCGACAATCGGGCATCCGCAGCGAACCGACAATCGGAGCGGTACGATGCTGGCCAGGTAGAGGAATCTCGTAGCGATTGTCGAGATGCGTGGAGGTGCTCGCGGGCACCTCGATGGTTTCGCCAGTCACGTCGATGAGTGCTTGCGGGCAAGCAGGTGGATTCGCAAGCCGATGCGGATAGGTTTGGCGGCGGTAAAGGCTGGTACCTAGCGGCGGGTGCGCTGGCACCCTGCCTTGTCGCGTATTACCGGCGCGTGGCGCCGGGACAGTTCTGGAGCGGGCATGTTACCGGGCTTGGGCCTGGGGGCTGATGTCAAGGCTGACGGCATCATTCTCCCGACCCGGCGACGCTTGCTAGCGGGCTGGAGTGAATACGAGGTTCTGATGGAGACGCCGCTGAGCGCCGGCATGGACTGGCGCAGAAGAATCGCCCGGCAAGCCGAGTCAGGACTCCTCGTTGCCCACGGGGAGGCCGCGCATGGCTGAGCATGATCTCGAGGGGGAACTCGACGCGTTCCTCTCTGGCCATGAGCCGGAGCTCATCGAGTTCCGGCGAGATTTGCATGCGCACCCCGAAACTGGCTACCACGAGTACCGGACCACGCGGCGGATCGCGCTTCGGCTCGAGGCTGCTGGCCTCCGGCCGGCCATCCTGCCCAAGGGCACCGGGCTCACCGTCGACATCGGCGATGGTGCACCGCACGCGCCTGTCGTGGCGCTGCGAGCTGACATCGACGCGCTGCCCATCAATGACGAAAAGGACGTGCCGTACCGGTCGGTCAACCGGGGTGCTTGCCACGCGTGTGGGCATGACGTGCACACCGCCATCTTGCTTGGCACCGGGCTCTTCCTGGCTCGTGCCGCAGCGGCGCGAGTGTTGCCGGGCAAGGTCAGGCTGATCTTCCAGCCGGCCGAGGAAGTCCCAGGCGGCGCGATCGATGTGATGGCCGCCGGAGGCATCGCCTCGGTGGACCGCATCTTCGCGCTGCACTGCGACCCGCGCCTGGATGTCGGCAAGATCGGCACCAGGACCGGTCCGATTACCGCGGCATGCGACAAGCTGACGGTCAAGGTCACCGGGCCCGGCGGGCACACGGCGCGGCCGCACCTTACCGCCGACCTCGTGTACGCGCTGGGCAAGATCATTACCGAGCTGCCGGCGGCGTTGTCACGGCGGGTCGATCCTCGCTCTAGCCTGAGCCTCGTCTGGGGGCGGGTGAGTGCTGGCAGCGCGGCCAACGCGATCCCTGACGACGGCGTCGTCGAGGGCACGGTCAGGTGCCTTGACGACGCGGCGTGGCACGACGCACCCGACCTGGTGAAGGCGCTGCTGGAGTCGGTCGCGAGCGCCTACGGCGTGGTCCCGGAGATCAGTTACCAGCGCAACGTGCCCCCGACCGTGAACGAGGCCATCAGCACGGCGATGTTCGAGGCAGCAGCCGATCGCGTGCTCGGGCCGGATTCCATCACCGAGGCTCCGCAGAGCCTGGGCGGCGAGGACTTCGCCTGGTACCTCGACTCGATCCCCGGCGCGCTGGCCCGGCTCGGCACCAGGACACCAGGATCACCGGCGGATTTCGACATTCATCAGGCAGTGTTCGATGTCGACGAGCGGGCGATCGGCTATGGCGTCCGGCTCATGGCCGCCACCGCGCTGACCGCGATGCATGACGGGGGCGCCGTCACCCCCGGCGCTATTCCCGGTGCTACCGCCAGCCGGGAACAGATTGCCGGTGCCCCGATCGCCTGAGTCGTGCAGGGCTTTAACACCGATTGCGGCCGCCCGTGCGGCATGCGAGGGATCTGGGTTCGCAACCATCGCCGTCGTCAACAACTCGGCGTGCAGAACTCGAGTGGGTTCCATCTTTGGCTTCGGTTTGGCGAACTGAACGCTTTCCCCTCGCATTACGCCAGGGCTGAAGCAGAGGCGGCGCGGCCTTGCAGACGCCCTCCGCCACGACGAGGATATGGTCGTCGGCAACGAGTCGGCCGGACTGGGTGATCGCACCGGGATGACTGCAGCGCGAACGGAATATCCGCATACCGATCGTCAACGCCTAACTGGCTTCAGCATGTCTCCGGTGCCCTGCTGCGGATTCGCAAGGTCGTAGCGCCTGTCCACATACGCCGCTAGCAGGCGGGAGCCGCCATGACAGCTGAGACCCAGACAGTGGAAGGCCAAAAAGACGAAGGCAGCTGCTGCTGGTGCTGCGGCCAGCCCAGGTCACAGGACACCCTCGTCCACCTCGGCAACCATCCCGAAGTCGGCATCTGCATCAGCTGCGTCCATTTTCTGCGCCGGCGGGCCAGGGACCAGCAGGCCACGGCGATGCGCCAGACGCTGCGCGGCGCCGCCGAGTCGGTCCGCCGGCAAGTCATGACGCGGGGCTGGCATCAGCACCCGGTCATCGGACCGGCGCTGCAGTGGCTCAACCGTCACGTGCCCTGGTAGCCAGGCGACAGGAGATGGACAGATGCATGTGACCGTTCTGGCGGTGCCGGGCTGTCCCAATGCGCCCGTCCTCGGCGACCGCCTGGCCGAGGCCATGGAGGGCCGAGCCGGTGTCTCGGTCACCCACGAGGTCATCTCCGATGAGGGCCAGGCGGCGAAGCGGGGCATGCACGGCTCGCCGACGTTGCTGATCGACGGGATAGACCCATTCGCCGAGCCAGGTCAGCCACCCAACATGTCATGCCGGCTGTACCGCGATGAGAATGGCCAGCTGTCGGGTGCGCCGTCGCTCGGCCAGCTCCGGGAAGCGATCGAGCAAACCCTGGCCGCGGCTGGTGAGCTGAAAGACCCCACGTGGCTGGATTCGCTGGGACGAGCCGGCCGAGGCCGGGTCGCGCCTGCCGAGCGTGGCCTGCGGGCCGTGCATCAGGCCGTGCTGCGATCGTTCGTGCACACCGGGGCTGCGCCAGACCTCCCCAGCCTGGCCGAGCACGCTGCGCCGTTCGAGGTGTCCCAGGTCCTCGCCGAGCTGGCCGACGGCGACTTCCTGTGTCTCGATCACGCCGGGCAGATCACCGCCGCGTACCCGTTCTCCGCCACGCCGACCCGGCACCAGGTACAGATGTCAGAGGGCGCGACCGTGTTCGCCATGTGCGCGATCGACGCCCTCGGCGTGTCGGCGATGGCCGACGTGCCTGTGGTAATCGACTCGGCCGATCCGTCCACTGGCGAGCCGGTCACCGTGAGCGTCGCAGGGGCCACCAGCAGCTGGGACCCGGCCACGGCGGTGGTGTACGTCGGCCGGACCGGCGACCAGTGCGCCGGGCCGTCGGCGTCGGTTTGCTGCGGGTACATTAACTTCTTCGCAACCGGCGCAGCTGCCACGGCGTGGGCAGCGTCCCATCCGCAGATCACCGGTGGCGTCCTGAGCCAAGGCCGCGCGCTGCAAGTCGGCATCGACATCTTCGGCCAGCTCCTCAGCTAGCCGCGCCTGCACGCTGCCACTCATCCCGATGGCCGCAGATCAACCCCCCGCTCAGTGCCGACTAGTACGCGGCGCCATTAAGCGGTATTCAGGCGTTCGAGGGGCTGGCCGGTGATATCCGCGATGATCTCGAAGTCCTTGTCAAGGTGCAGGACAGTAAGGCCGGCGAGTTCGGCAGTGGCGGCGATCACGAGATCGGGGATCGAGGGTGCGCGGTGCTGGCCGCGGTCGGCCAGCAGTGCCTGGACCTCAACGGCCCGGTCCTCGATCGCCGGGGTCAGGTACTCCACTGGCATCGCGGCCAGCGGTGGCTGCCGTAGCCCCGCTCGCAAGTCTGGGCCGGATCGGGCGGAATAGCCGATTTCTAGGCGCGTCACGGTCGTGATCCTGATCATGCCGCGTTCGATCCGGGCCGCCCAGTCAGAGGCGTCGGGACTGGCGGCCAGTCGGACAAGCGCCGACTTGTCGATCAGCCAAGTCGTCACTGCCAGGCCCGTGACATGACGTCGGGATCGGCTAGGTCACCGAAGACTTCTGCGAACCGGGCAAGGTCATTTGTGCTCACCGGGTCTTGGCCAACTGCGGCGTCCTGGGCGAGGCGCCGGCGTACGTACTCGCTGCGGGACAGGCCAAGGCGTCTGGCGCGGGCGTCGACTGCAGCTATCACGTCGTCGGGTACGTCACGGATCAGCACATCAGTCATGCGACACCTCCAGGTGATATCCCATGATAGCGCAAGCAGACAGGTTACGGCCGTTCGAACCCTGTGCCACCGCTGACGCGCGGGGCTGGCACGCTGGTCCTGACGACCGCCGACGGGCCGCCGTTCGCGCCAACTGGGGTCGTGCGAGTCGATGCGAACACCATCACCGCGCCGAAAGCAGCTCCTGAGATGGTGGTCACCCCCTCCGACATCGGACCAAGCGAGCTGCTGTTCGGCACTGAATCGATCGCGTGGGTGCCGCTGGTGCTGTGGGGTCAGGGCCTGGTGCTTGCTGCCGCCGGGATCAGCTGGCTCGGGTCACGGTGGGGGGCGGTGGCAGACGTGGACCGTCGCGGTCCCCGTCCCGGGTTACTTTGGTTTGCGTCGCCGATCAGGTGAGCCGCCTGTTGTCTAACCTGATGCGAGCGCCTGCAGATGACCCCGACATCACCATTGTCTTCGTCGCCCTCGCCGCAACACGACAAGGACCTATACGCAGTGACCGACCAACCAGAGTACGGCGCCACCGCGATCCGGTCGGATGACCCGGCGACGTCCGGCCTGCCGTGGCGATCCTGGGTGTCCGGGGCCATGTTTGACGCGCCGCAGGACCCGCGCACTGCCGACTACGTCCATGGCCGGTTCGGATGACAACGGATCCGGCGAACGAGGCGGCCGAATACCAGGTAGCACCGATGTCGCATCCCGATGGCGCGCCGGAGCCGGACTCCGCGCAGGATAAGGGCGGTAACTCTACCGAGCCGGCCTTTGCGGCCCGCGCGGTCAGCCAGCCGCCTGACGGCGCCGCCGCCAAGCTGCCCTGGAAAGCTGCTGCCGACGGCAAGACCGTGTTTCGCCGGGGGACACCGCTCGTCTTGTGGTGGTTGTGGGTAGCTTTCGTGGTCTTCAACATCATCGACGTCGTAGTACCGGATCATGACTACTTCTCGTTTGAGCTGACGGCAGGGCTGCTCGCCGTCACCGCGGTTGTGTACGCCTGCGCACTGCGGCCGCGGGTCGTCGCGGACGATGAGGCGATCTACGTCTACAACCCCTACCGCGATCACGTGGCGCGCTGGGGCGCCCTCAACGGCGTGTACCTCGGCGATTCGGTCGAGCTCACGTGCGTTCGCCCGACCCCGAAGAATGACAAGATCATCTACTGCTGGGCGCTGTACTCAGGTCGGCGCGCCCGGCTCCGCACTCAGCTGCGCGCCGACCGGCAGCAGGCCCGGCTCACCGGGCGCTCCACCTCCGATATCGGTGACCGCAGGCAGCCGGACCCGGTGAACCTGATGGCGGCCGAGCTCGGGCGCAGGTCGGCTGCCGCCAGGCAGCGCGGCGCGCCGCAGGCGATTCTGGAAAGCCGGTGGGCCTGGCTACCCGTGGCCTACCTCGTCGTGCCCGCCTTGGCGCTGCTGGTCCTGATCCTGGCCCGGTAGCCTCGCGGGCGAGGCCCGTCGGCAGCTACTTTCCCACCGACGCGCAGGGGCGGTCGCGGAGCCACGCCACATAGTCCGTCGGTGCGCCGGCTGCCTCGGCCGCCTCGGCCATGATGCCGAGATAACGGGCCGACGGCAGGCCGCCTTCGTAGTCGTTCAGCACGTACAGCCAGGCCACTACGTCGCCCTCTAACGTGCTGACGCGAACCTTCGACTTGCGGTAGTAGCCAAGCGTGGCACCGTCCCACTGGTCGAGCGCACCTTCGTCAGCCTCAGAGACCTCGTACAGGACGACAAACACGCGATTGCCCTCGTCCTCGACGACGGTCGCAAGCGCGCCATCCCAGCCGAGATCCTCGCCGCCGAAGGTCAGCCGCCAGCCCTCGAGCCAGCCCGTACCCTCCTGCGGTGAATGCGGGCAGCGACGCGCCATCTGCGCGGGATCCATATTGCTCCCGTAGGCCGCGTATATCGCCACGATTGACAAGCGTACGAGGCAGTCGCGGTCAATGCTGGCTAACGCGCGGCGCGGGTCGCAGGTGCCGATGTCGCTGGCGCGGCCTGGATGCGACACAATTGGATAACGTGAGCCAGCCGCGCGGGAAGATCGCGATCATCGGCGGCGGGCCGGGCGGTTACGAGGCCGCCCTGGTCGCCGCCCAGCTCGGCGCCGAGGTCACCGTCGTCGAACGGGACGGCCTGGGCGGGGCTTGCGTGCTCACCGACTGTGTGCCGTCCAAGACCCTCATCGCCACGTCCGGCATGATGGCGGCGCTGGAAGGCTCCGCAAGCCTGGGCATCCGCGTTAATGCGGCCGGGAACGGGGCCGCCCTCCTCGATGCTCCCCGCCTGTACGCCAGGGTTCAGTCTCTGGCCAGGGCTCAGTCCGCCGACGTCGCTTCGCGGCTGTCGGCTGAGGGCGTCAAGGTCATCTCAGGGACAGCGCGACTGGTCGGTCCCCACAAGGTCGTCGTCGGTGACGCCGAGATCGACGCGGACGCGGTGCTCATCGCGACCGGCGCCCAGCCGCGAGTGCTGCCCGGATCCGAGCCCGATGGCGAGCGAGTCCTGAACTGGCGTCAGCTATATGACCTCACCGAGCTGCCGCCCGAGCTGATCGTGGTGGGGTCGGGCGTGACCGGCGCCGAGTTCGCCAGCGCGTATCAGGCGCTCGGATCCCAGGTGACGCTCGTATCGTCGCGCGAGCGAGTACTGCCGCAAGAAGACGCGGATGCGGCGGTCGTCGTGGAGGACGTATTCCGGCGCCACGGCATGACGGTGCTGGGCAAGTCCAGGGCTGAGCGCGTGACTCGGACAGGTGACGGCGTAGCTGTCACGCTGAGCGACGGACGGACTGTGCGCGGCACGCACTGCCTGCTGACAGTGGGCATGGTCCCGAATACTGGTGAGCTCGGCCTGGCCGAGGCGGGCATCGATGTCGATGACCACGGGTTTGTCCACGTCGACAAGGTCTCTAGGACCTCGGCTCCGGGCGTCTACGCCGCTGGCGACTGCACCGGGGTGCTGATGCTGGCCTCGGTGGCGGCCATGCAGGGCCGCATAGCGATGTGGCACGCGCTCGGGGAGGCGGTCAAGCCGCTCCGGCTCAGGAATGTGGCCGCAACTATCTTCACCGAGCCGGAGATCGCGACCGTCGGAGTGCCGGAGCAGGCAGTGGCCACTGGCGAGGTCACGGACGCCGTCGTGGTCAAGCTCCCCCTGGCGACGAACGCCAGGGCGAAGATGCAGGGCTTCCGTGACGGGTTCGTCAAGATCATCGCGCGTCGTAGCACGGGCACTGTGATTGGCGGCGTGATTGTGGCGCCGCGCGCCAGTGAGCTGATCCTGGCTCTCTCGCTCGCCGTCGAGCGGCAGCTCAGCGTCGATCACGTCGCCCATACGTTCGCCGTGTACCCGTCCCTCTCCGGCAGCATTACCGAGGCGGCGCGCAGGCTGATGCAGCCCGCGGAAGTCGGCCCGTAAGCAGCAAATCAGGCATTTCTGACGTCGAATGCCGCCTGGGACGGAACTCCCCAAGGCACGGCCACGGGGTCGCCGCTAATGGCTCGGGTGGCCGAGGTCGGGGTCGTCGGGGACGTCCAACCCGTGCTGGCGAAGCCGCGTCGCCCGGATGTCGTCGGCGTAGGCGGCAACCGTGAAGACGCTGCCGCACAAGATGAGCACGACCATCATGCCCGCGAACCAGGCCGGAGCGGGCGACAGCAGCAGCAGGAGCACGGCGACCAAGGCGCAGATCGGGATAATTACGGCCAGGTGGCGCAGCACGGTGCGGCCGCGCCAGCCAGCGTCCGTCAGTTCGTGCCGCACCCAGTCCAGGTTCTCTGCCGGCAGCCGGAAGCCGGCCGAGAACTTAAGCCACGCCAGTATGCCGGGATCGCCGGACAGCCTGGCCATCAGCGGATCTGGCAGATCACGGCTCCGGCCGGCACCGTCTGCCCGACGCTGATGGACAGGCCTGTGACCGTCCCGGCCTTATGCGCGGTAAGCGGCTGCTCCATCTTCATCGCCTCCAGCACCACAATGGTGTCGCCGACGGCCACCTGTTCGCCGTCAGCGGCGACGATCTTGACGATCGTGCCCTGCATCGGGCTGACCAATTCGTCGCCTGTGTGCCCGCCGGCCGCGGTGCCGCTGCGCCGGCCGCCACCCCTCGCGCGGGCGGCGGCCGACCCGCTGCCCCTGCCACCAGCCCCGCCACCACCGGCCCCGCCGAGGCCAGCAGGGACCGTGACCTCAAGACGCTTACCGCCGACCTCAACCGTGATCCGGTCCCGCGGCTCAGCGTCTTCTCCGAGCAAAGCGCCGCCGGAGTACGGGGGAATGTCGGCCGCAAACTCAGTCTCGATCCACCGCGTGTGCACGCTGAACGGCTCGCTCGTAAACGCCGGATCCGCCGTAACGGCGCGATGGAACGGGAGCACTGTCGGCATTCCGTCGATCTCGAACTCGGACAGAGCCCGCCGGGCCCGCTCCAGCGCCTGCGCCCGGGTCGCGCCGGTCACGATCAGCTTGGCTATCAGCGAGTCGAAGGCCTGCGGCACCGTCATGCCGACGGCGTAGCCGGCATCCAGGCGCACGCCGGGACCCGAGGGCTGCCGCCAGCCCCTGATCGTGCCCGGCGCCGGGAGGAACCCGCGGCCGGCGTCCTCGGCATTAATCCGGAACTCGATCGAGTGGCCGCGCACCTCGGGATCGGAATATGTCAGTGGCTCGCCGTCAGCGATGCGGAACATCTCCCGCACCAGGTCGATCCCGCTGACTTCCTCGGTGACCGGGTGCTCGACCTGGAGCCGGGTGTTCACCTCGAGGAACGACACGGTGCCGTCTTGGCCGACGAGGAACTCGCAGGTCCCGGCGCCGACGTAGCCGGCCGCCCGCAGGATGTCGGCGGACGCTTCCCGTAGCTGCTTGTCCTGCTCAGCGGTCAGGAACGGGGCTGGCGCCTCCTCCACCAGCTTCTGGTGGCGGCGCTGAAGCGAGCAGTCCCTAGTCGAGACGATCACGACGTTGCCGTGCGCATCGGCCAGGCATTGCGTCTCGACGTGGCGCGGCCTGTCAAGGTAACGCTCCACGAAGCACTCGCCTCGGCCGAACGCGGCGACGGCTTCGCGCACCGCGGACTCGAACTGGCTCGCGATCTCCTCGGTCGTCCTGGCAACCTTCAGCCCGCGACCGCCGCCGCCAAACGCGGCCTTGATCGCGATCGGCAGCCCGTACTCAGCCGCGAACGCGGCTGCCTCGTCGGCTCCGCTGACCGGTCCGTCAGTACCAGGTGCGAGCGGCGCGCCGACCTGCTTGGCGATGTGGCGCGCCCGCACCTTGTCCCCGAGGGCTTCGATCGCGGCGGGCGGCGGCCCGATCCACGTCAGCCCGGCCCCAATCACGGCACGCGCGAAGTCAGCGTTCTCGGCCAGGAAGCCGTAGCCAGGGTGCACTGCGTCCGCGCCGCTGTCGGCAGCCGCCTTGAGAATCTTCGCGATGTCCAGGTAGCTCTCAGCCGCGCTCTGGCCGCCGAGGGCGTACGCCTCGTCGGCCATCGTGACGTGCAGCGCGTTGAGGTCAGCCTCGCCGTACACGGCCACGCTCGCAAGGCCCGCATCGCGACAGGCCCGCACGATCCGTACCGCGATCTCGCCCCGGTTGGCGATCAGGACCTTGCGCACGTGCGTTGTCTCCTCGTTCGACTCGGGAGGAGTCTAGATGAGAACTGCGCCGCGCAGCCGCTTGGCCGGCCTGCATAACGGCCGACATCAGATATGTCAGGACTGGGCCATCGGGGCACTACAGGGCCGCCGCAGGGTGCTGGGTCACCGGCTCTACGCGGCGCAGCTTGGGTCAGCGGTTAGGCAGGGCGCTTGCCCGCCAGGCGCCGGGCCCGGCTGCCAATGGCGGCCGCAGCATCCGGTCCCTGGCGGCCCACTGCGAGCGGATCGGCTTAGCCGCGGGATGCTGACTGCCGCAGCGCGCCAGCGCGTCTATTACGACGGTGAGGGCGGCGAGCTCGGCCACGGTCGGCTCGCCACGTACGACTGTCAGCAGCGTCCGTGCCTGTGCAGCAGGCTCGGGCCCCGCGGATCCCTGCGACACGAACTCAGCCCTTCGACTTGCCGACGCCAATGCCGAACTGGCGATGGACTCTAGCCCAGAAGGCGTCGCGGAGCCATTCCCTGGCTTCCTGATAGGCGCGCAGCGACAGGCCGAGCTCCTTCTCCGCGTCGACAAGCAGCTCCTTATCGATGACCGGCGGGAGGATCGGGCCGGGTAGCAGGTCCCGGATGTTGTCTTCGCCGCGCGTGAGTATCCACTTCTGCGCGACGTGCTCCCCGGCTTCCTCGACCCGCTCACGGTCGGGGCCAAGCCGGGCCGACGGTAGATGCGGCACCGGGAACGGCCTGGAGAACTGGCGGCTCGAGTGCCGCTCACCGAATACCTGGGCCGGGGACGGCGCACCCTGCACGGACGGCGCGGCGACGGCGTGTCCGGATCTGGCCGGTCCCGTCTCGGCCGCCGTTGTCTGCGCCGGCTCGGCCGACAGCTGACGGCTGAAGAACGGCTCGACAAAGGACCGTTCGAGCACGTCAACGGTGTCGGATTCCCAGACCAGCCGCTCGGCCTGGTTGGTGCCATACGGCGGCTCGATGCCCCACAGATGGACCCGGACGCCGAAGGCCTGGGCTGCCTCGACCGCCGGCACCATGTCCTCGTCGCCGGCGACCAGGATCGCGTCGGTGATCGCCCGGTGCCGGGCCAGGGCCTCCATATCGGCCCGGATCTGAGCGTCGACGCCCTTTTGCTGGCCGCGGGCGTTCAGATTGCCCAGGCGGAGCTTGACCCAGGGCATCTGGGCGATGACGCGCTGGTCGATCGTCGGCACCCGGTCTCTCGCCGCGTCGTACCAGTAGACGCGCAGCAGCTCGCCCCGGAGATGGTCCTCGGCGTGCCTGGTCAGCTCCTGGATCAGCTTGTCGGCGTCAACCCGGTACTCCCGCCTGGAGGCCGCGCTGAAGAGCAGCTCGCCAGCGGACGCGTAGATGTACCCGACGTCGACCATGATCGCGTAGCGGGACAGCAGTGGCAGTGGCGGGCCAGTGTCGGTCATAGTAATGACGACTCTAATCGGTCTAGCGGGCCTGGAGCCGCCGTAAGGCGCTACCGCTGCGCGATCAGGCAGCTACGATATGGCGTTCCCGCCCTGGTCAGCCCCGTTACAGCGGGATATTGCCGTGCTTCTTGGGCGGGAGAGTCTGCCGCTTGGTCGTCAGCGCGCGCAGCCCCCGGACAACCTGAGACCGGGTCTCGGCCGGCCTGATGACCGCGTCCACGTATCCGCGCTCGGCGGCGACATAGGGATTGAAGAGCGTGTCCTCGTATTCGGTGATCCGCTGCCTGCGTACGTCCGCCCGCTCCTGCGGGTCGGCGATCGCCGCGAAGTCCCGTCGGTACAGGATGTCGACCGCGCCGTCGGCTCCCATCACGGCGATCTGGGCTGTTGGCCAGGCCAGGTTGATGTCGCCGCCGAGGTGCTTCGAGCCCATGACGTCGTACGCGCCGCCGTACGCCTTCCGGGTGATCACGGTGATCTTGGGCACCGTGGCCTCGGCGTAGGCGTAGATCAGCTTGGCGCCGCGGCGGATGATCCCGCCCCACTCCTGCCCCGTGCCGGGCAGGAAGCCGGGAACGTCCACAAAGGTCAGCACCGCGATCCCGAACGCGTCGCAGGTCCGGACGAACCTCGCGGCCTTCTCGGATGCGTCGATGTCCAGGGTCCCGGCCGAGTGCATCGGCTGGTTGGCAACAACACCGACGGACGCGCCGTCGACACGGCCGAAGCCGACCAGGATGTTCTGTGCGAACCCGGCGTGTATCTCCAGGAAGTCCCCGTCGTCCAGGACGTGCTGGATCACCTGGTGCATGTCGTAGGGCTGCCGCGGTGAGTCCGGGATCAGGGTGTCCAGCTCGGCGTCGGACTCGGTGATCTCGAGCGCCGCCGCGGGGTCGGCCGCCGCGGGCCCGGCAGGCGGCTCGTCCAGGTTGTTGGACGGCAGGTAGGACAGCAGCTCGCGGGCGAACTCCAGGCAGTCCTGCTCGTCGGCGGCCTGGTAATGGGCGACGCCGGACTTGACGTTGTGCGCGTGCGCGCCGCCAAGATCCTCCTGGCTGACCTCCTCGCCTGTCACGGTCTTGATCACGTCCGGCCCGGTGATGAACATGTATGAGGTCTTGTCCACCATCAGCGTGAAGTCAGTGATCGCCGGCGAGTACACGGCGCCGCCCGCACACGGCCCCATGATGAGCGAGATCTGCGGGATGACGCCGGAGGAGATGACGTTCCGGTAGAAGATCTCGCCGTACAGGCCGAGCGCGACCACGCCCTCCTGAATCCGCGCGCCGCCGCTGTCGTTGATTCCGATCATCGGACAGCCTGTCTTCAGCGCGTAGTCCATGACCTTGACGATCTTCTCGCCGAACACCTCGCCGAGGGAGCCGCCATTGACGGTGAAGTCCTGGCTGAACACAGCCACCGGACGACCGTCGATCGTTCCGTAACCGGTGACCACGCCGTCCCCGTACGGCCGGCTCGCAGCCATCCCGAAGTCCGTAGCCCGGTGCCGAGCCAGCTCGTCAAACTCGGTGAATGAGCCGGGATCGAGCAGGGCGTCGATTCGCTCGCGCGCGGTCATCTTGCCCTTGGCGTGCTGGCGCTCGACCTGCCGAGCGGCGCCGGCGTGTACGGCCTCGTACCTGCGCTTTTCCAGGTCAGCCAGCTTCCCGGCCGTGGTGTGCAAGTCCGCCTCGGCCCGGTCAGCACTGGCCGGCTCGGTGTTGGCCTGCTGAGGGGCGCCGAGCGGCGCGGATGCATCGTTGGCCATGCCGGACAGGTTAGGGCAGAACTAGCGCGCTCCGCTGCGACGGGTGGCGAAGCCCAGCCCGGATGCCGTACGGCAGGCCTGGTGCGAGAGCTAGGTACATGGCGCGAGAGGCTAGCTGCATGACAAGCACGACGCGGCACCCGCAGCGGACTCCGTTGTCGGCGGCATCGGTCCGCGCGGTTCTTCTGTCCGGATCGCGCCTGTATACCGCCGTGGACGTGGTGGCGCAGACGGGCTCGACCAACGCCGACCTGCTGGCGGCCGCTCGGGCGGGCGCCCCGGCCGGCACGGTCCTGGTCGCCGAGGAGCAGACGGCGGGCCGGGGACGGCTGGGCCGCAGCTGGCAGGGTCAGGCCGGCGCCGCGCTGACGTTCTCGGTGCTCCTGCGCCCAGCGGACGTCCCGCCCGCTAGCCGGGGCTGGCTGCCGCTGCTGACGGGCGTCGCGGTGGCGTCGGCGCTCACGACGGCGACGGGGGTGGACGTCACCCTGAAGTGGCCCAACGACGTGCTCGCCGGCCCGGCCGCGGAGGGGAGCGGCGGCAAGCTGGCCGGCATCCTGGCGGAACAGACCGGTGACGCGATCGTCACTGGCATCGGCCTCAACGTCAGCGCTGAGCAGGACGAGCTGCCCTCTCCCCAGGCCACGTCGCTCTGGCTGGCGGGCGCGGGCGACTCGGGCCGGGAGGAAGTCCTCGTCGCCATTCTGCGGCAGCTTGAGCAGTGGTACCTGCGCTGGGCGGGCGGCCCCGGCGCCGGGAACGCGGACTCATCGGGGCTGCGGCCCGCGTACCGGCGCTTGTGCTCGACCATCGGCATGGACGTCCGCGTCGAGCTGCCCGGCGGTCGCGCACTCAGCGGCCGTGCCCGGGACGTGGACGACGTCGGCCGGCTGCTCGTCAGCGCGGCCGACGGCCTGCATGCAGTCAGCGCGGGTGACATCGTGCACCTGCGCCCGCAGCGCTAGCCGCGGCCGTCGCTGGGTCGACTCAACGGCATTGGCCGCAGGTGTCCGAGCGCCGCATGGGCGGCGTCCCCTGGGTGCGCGCAGTCTGAGCGCGGCTGCGAGCACCATGGCGCGATTCATGTCAGCATGGGGCGTATGGCGAGCACGGCAGGCCTCTCCGAGGGAGAGCACCTCGTCCTGAAGCTGCATCCGCACTGGAAGACCATCCTCCGGCCGCTCCTGATCCTGGCTGCCACGGTGCTCGCGCTCCTGTTCCTGCTCCTGCTCGTGCCCGCGGTCCGTGATGCCGCAGGTGGCCGGCTCGCCCTCGGCGCCGTCGCGCTCGTGATCGTCATCTTCTTCGTCGCTGTCCCACTGCTGCGCTGGCGAACGACGAGCTACGAGCTGACCAACCGCAGGCTCCGGCTCCGGGCGGGCGTGATCTCCAGGACCGGCCGCGACTTTCCGCTGACGCGGATCAGCGACGTGTCGTTCGCCCAGGGACTGCTCGACCGCGTGCTTGGCTGCGGGCGCCTCGTGGTGGAGTCGCCTGGCGAGCACGGCCAGCTGGTTCTGACCGAGATCCCGCACGTCCAGGACGTGCAGGCGACCCTGTTCCAGCTCGTGGAGGATGAGCAGGGCCGGCTGGCCAGGGAACAGCAGTAACGGCAGGAACACCAGCGGGGACTGGCTGGTTAGCCTTGCTGCCAGGAAAATTCTTTCTGGGAACGAGGCCGCCCGTGTCAGACTTGCCCCGCCAGATCTCGGTCCGTGAAGTCGGTCCGCGCGACGGGCTTCAGAACGAGCAGCCCGTGCCGACGCAGGCCAAGATCGAGCTGATCGACCGCCTGTCGTTGACCGGTGTGCAGCGGATCGAGGCTGTCTCCTTCGTGCGGCCGGACGCGATTCCGCAGATGGCCGACGCCGACGCCGTCTGGAACGGCATCGAGCGCGTCAGCGGTGTCCGGTACTCCGCCCTCGTGCCGAATATGCGCGGTGCGGTCCGCGCGCTGGACCGCGGGCTGACCGAGATCGAGGCCGTCGTATCGGCCTCCGACACCCACAACCGCAAGAACGTCAACCGGAGCACGGCCGAGTCACTCGACGACATCGCCGAGATCATCGCGCTAGCCCACGACCGGGGCGCCAGCTGCCAGGTGATCGTCTCGACTGCCTGGGGCTGCCCGTACGAGGGCGACGTGCCCGCTCCGCGGGTCGTGGCGACCGCGAGCCGGGCGGTGGCCGACGGCGCCGACACGATCTCGTTCGGGGACACGACCGGGATGGCGACTCCGGGCCGGGTGTACGCGCTGGTCGGCGAGTTCCGGTCGGCCCAGCCCGGCGTCGGTCTGAACCTGCACTTCCACAACACAAGGGGCACCGGGCTGGCTAACGTGCTGGCGGCGCTCGAGCTTGGTGTCGCGGACTTCGACGCGTCGGTCGGCGGGCTCGGCGGCTGTCCGTACGCGCCGGGCGCTACCGGCAACATCGCCACCGAGGAACTGGTGCACATGGTCGAGGACATGGGCGTCGGCACCGGCATCGACCTCGAAGCGATGATCGAGGCAGCGGCGGACGCCGAGCGGATCATCGGCCGCCAGCTGCCTTCGCAAGTGCTGCGGGCTGGACCCCGTTCCCGGACGGTTGGGGTTTAGGACTTTTGGTTTTAAGAACGGCGCTGCCGGCGACTCGCGCTGGGCATGTTTGACCGGCACGCATCCGGATACTTGGTGCCCGCAAACAAAACGGTTGGCCGGATCGGAGTCAAAACAATGGCTATCTTAAGCGGCCGCAGATACAGCTGGCTCTTCATCATCTGGGTAATTGTCGGGCTCGTCGTCGCCTGGACCCATAGCTATATCACTGTTTACTTGCTCAAGCTGGTGCTGTCCGCGCTGCTAACGATCTTCCTGTGGCCGCTAGTCCTGCTCGGGATCAATCTGCATATCCACTAGCCGTCGACCGCAGCCCCCGCACTCGTGCCGGGGCGGCTGCCCCTCCACTCCGGCCGCCCCGGCACGTCCTGTCGTACGCTCGCCAGCGTGAGCACTGACGAAGCAGCAGCAACCGGAAACAGCGGCATTCCCGACCCAGCGGCGACGGCGGGCCATCCCGACCTCGGCGAGATCAGGGAGCGGATCTCGCGCGGCGGAGCGCCGCGCTATCACGAGCAGGCGGCAGGGCAGGGGAAGCTGTTCGCGAGGGACCGGATCGAGCTACTTACCGACGCAGGCAGCTTCACCGAAGATGGCGCATTCGCAAACGTGCTCGCCAGTGGACTGCCCGCCGACGGGGTGATCACCGGCACCGCGACCATCGACGGCCGGCCCGTCGCCCTGATGGCCAACGACTCGACGGTCAAAGCGGGCTCCTGGGGCGCCCGCACGGTCGAGAAGATCATCCGCGTGATCGAGCGCGCCTACGCTGACGGCATTCCGATGATCTACCTGGTCGACTCGGCCGGAGCCCGGATCACCGATCAGGTGCAGATGTTCCCCGGTCGACGGGGCGCGGGCAAGATCTTCCACACTCAGGTGCGCGCGTCCGGGTCGATCCCGCAGGTATGTGCGCTGTTCGGGCCATCGGCGGCCGGCGGTGCCTACATCCCCGCGTTCTGTGACTTCGTCGCCATGGTGGACGGCAACGCCTCGATGTACCTCGGCAGCCCGCGGATGGTCGAGATGGTGGTCAGCGAGCAGACCACGCTGGAGGAGATGGGCGGCGCCCGGATGCATACCTCGGTGTCTGGCGTGGGCCACTTCCTGGCGTCGACGGAGGCCGAGGCGATCAGCGCCGTGCAGTCCTACCTGTCGTACCTGCCGTCGAACTGGCAGCTCCCGCCGCCTGCCGCCGCGCCCGGCGAGCCCAAGCCGACCGATCTGCGGGCAATGGTGCCCGTGAGCGAGCGGCAGGCCTTCGACATGCGCAGGTACGTGCGCGGCCTGGTCGACGAGGACTCGCTGTTCGAGGTGCACGCACTCTGGGCGCGAGAGCTCGTCGTCGGGTTCGCTCGCCTGGACGGCCAGCCCATCGGCGTGGTGGCCAACAACCCGCTGTTCAAGGGCGGCGTCCTATTCGTCGACTCCGCCGACAAGGGGACCCGCTTCATTCAGCTGTGCGACGCCTTCAATGTGCCGCTGCTATTCCTGGCCGACGTGCCCGGCTTCATGGTTGGCACCGCGGTGGAAAGGCAGGGGATCATCCGGCACGGTGCCAAGATGATCAGCGCGGTGGCAGAGGCGACAGTCCCGAAGATCTGCGTGATCGTACGGAAGGCCTACGGGGCTGGGCTTTATGCGATGGCCGGGCCTGGCTTCGAGCCGGACGCCACGCTCGCCCTGCCCACGGCCAAGATCGCGGTGATGGGGGCCGAGGCGGCAGTCAACGCCGTCTACTACAACCGGCTCGCGGCGCTGGAGTCGCCGGAGGCGCGGGAGGCAGAGACCCAGCGGCTGCGTGCCGAGTACGAGGCCGACATCGATGTGCTCAGGCTGGCGGGTGAGCTCGTGGTCGACGACGTCGTCGAGCCTGAGGACCTGCGCGCGCAGCTGATCCGCCGGTTCGCCATCGCCCGGGGCAAGGACCGGTCATTCTCGCGCCGGCGCCACGGGGTGACACCGGTCTGCGCCGGCGGCCGCGCACGGCCGCGCGAGGCCATCGCAGGAACCACCGCGAAGCCGAGTATTTTGCGCAGCACAAGGTCAAGCGGGGGGCAAGACATTGGTGCACGATGCGTGTAGCAGGCTGCGAATCAGCAGATCGGCCCTACCATCAAAGGCATGACCAGCGTTTTGCTTGCCGAGGACGATCCCGCAATCTCCGAGCCGCTCGCCCGCGCACTGCGGCGTGAAGGCTACGACGTGGACGTCGCCGCCGATGGCCCGGGCACTCTTGAAGCCGCCAAGAACGGCGGCATCGACCTCATCGTGCTCGATATCGGCCTCCCCAGGATCGACGGACTCGAGGTGTGCCGCCGGATCAGGTCGGCCGGGCAGTCCGTGCCCGTGCTGATCCTGACCGCCAGGGCCGACGAAGTCGACACGGTTATCGGCCTGGACGCCGGGGCCGACGACTACGTGACGAAGCCGTTCCGGCTCGCTGAGCTGCTGGCCAGGGTGCGGGCGCTGCTGCGGCGCGGCGCGACCGAGACGAAGACAGTGCAGGGCGTGCGGGTCGACACCGACGCCAGGCGGGCCTGGCTCGGTGACACCGAGATCGAGCTGACCTCCAAGGAGTTCGACCTGCTGGCCCTCATGGTGGCCGAGGCCGGCAAGGTGGTCACCCGCGAGCAGATCATGCGGCAGGTCTGGGACTCCAAGTGGTGGGGCTCGACCAAGACGCTCGACATGCACGTGTCCTGGCTGCGCCGCAAGCTGGGCGACGACGCGCACAATCCGCAGTACATCACCACCGTCCGCGGCGTCGGCTTCAGATTCGAGCGCGGCGACTAACCACCTGCTGAGGTCGTATAGTGGCAGGTCCTGACAACCTGGAGCAGCGGTAATGCGGCGGCAGCTGGTGATTTCTATGCTCGCCGTCGCGGTCGCCGCGGTGCTCGCGCTGGGTATCCCGCTGGCCTACGTGCTCGCGCGGCTCCAGGTCCAGGAGGCCAATCGCGCCCTGCACTCCGACGCGCAGCGGGTCGCCGAGGACCTGTACCAGCGCTCTGAGGGCGGCCTGCCGGTCGGACCGTTCGCAGTGGAACTGGGTCAGGCCCTCGCCGGGCGCTATGTCGTCATCCAGAACAACGGGCACACGCTCGCCAGGACCGGTGTTCCGCCAGCGAAACACGACTTCCGGTCCGCTACCGTCAGCGAGGGTCCGCCAGGCGGCGAGCGTTACGAGGTGACGGTCGAGGCCGACGATAGCTACCTGTCCGGCAACCTCACCAGAGAACTGCTGCTGATCGGCGGCGTCGCGCTTGCGGCCGTCGGGGTCGCTGTGGTGCTCGGGCTCCTGTACGCCCGGCGGATCACTCGGCCGCTCCAGGAGCTTGCGGGCGCGGCGGACCGGCTCGGATCCGGAGACACCGGCCCGCTCGGACGCCGCTACGGGATCCAGGAGCTCGACCGCGTCGCCGAGGGGCTCGACGGCTCGGCGCAGCGGATCAACGACCTGCTGTCGGCTGAGCGCGACTTCGCCGTTGACGCTTCCCACCAGCTTCGGACGCCGCTGACCGCGCTGTCTATGCGGCTGGAGGAGATGATGACGGCGGCTGACTACCCGGACATCGTGCGCGAAGAGGGCGCGGCCGCGCTGGCCCAGACTGAACGGCTCGCCGAGGTGGTCAGCCAGCTGCTCGGAAGGGCCCGCAGGACATCCGCCGGAGTGCCGACCGTGGCGAGCGTCGACGAGATCGTGGGCCAGCAGGTCCTCGAGTGGGAGCCGGCGTTCCGGCGGATCGGCCGTCGGCTGGCGGTTGCAGGGGAGAAGGGCCTATTTGCCTTCGCAACCCCAGGAGGCGCCTCGCAGGTGATCGCCACGCTGCTGGACAACGCCCTGGTGCACGGCGCAGGCACGGTCACGATCCGGACTTCCCGCACGCGGCGATCCGTGGTCGTGGAAGTGCGCGACGAGGGCAGCGGCGTGCCGTCCGAGCTCGCGCCGCGGATCTTCGAGCGAAGCGTGAGCGGGTCGCCCAACGGCACCGGTCTCGGGCTCGCGCTTGCTCGGACAATCGCCGCCGCCGACGGCGGCCAGGTCGTGCTTGTCCGGCCGCGGCCGGCCGTGTTCGCCCTCTTCCTGCCGCATGCGACCGCCGATGCCGAGGAGCAGCCGGCGGTAGCCGGGCCCGGCGTAGCCCGCCGGGTGCTCCGCTGGGCGGCTGGGCCTTTCAGGCGCTCAGGCCTGGTCGGGCGGTCGGCCTGGTCGGGCGGTCGGCCCGGCGGCCCCCCGTCGGCGCTGCTAAACCGGAGGGCGGCCGGCTTGCTTTAACGCCGCGGGCCAGACTGGCCGTAGGCTACGGCGAGTAATGGATCATCAGGACTTGCGCGAGGCGCACGTGAACACCGCTGTAGAGACCTCGCCCGCCGGGGCTGATCAGGCTGCCGCGCGGCCGCCGGTCGTCGGCATGGTCGGCGCCGGACAGCTGGCCCGGATGACGGCCGCAGCGGCGATCGGGCTCGGTGTCAGGTTCCGCGTTCTGGCCGCCGACCCGCAGGAGAGCGCCGCCCAGGTGTGCGCTGAGACCGTCCTCGGGGACTACCGCTCTACCGATGACCTGCTGGCGTTCGCGGCGTCGTGCGACGTGATCACGTTCGACCACGAGCACGTGCCGCAGCCGCAGCTGGCCGCGCTGGAGCAGGCCGGGTTCGCGGTACGGCCGAGCGCCGCGGCCCTCCGGCTCACCCAGGACAAGCTGACGATGCGGGCGCGCCTGCGCGAGCTCGGCGTGCCCGTCCCGCATTTCGAGCCCGTGTCCTGCCTCGAGGACGTGATGGCATTCGCTGACCGGACGGACTGGCCGGTTGTGCTGAAGGCGGTATCTGGCGGTTACGACGGCCGCGGCGTCTGGGTCTGCCGCAGCTACGCCGAGGTGGCTGATGTGCTGTCTCACGGACTGCGCATCTTTGTCGAGGAGTTCGTCCCGTTCGACCGCGAACTGGCGGTCCTGGTCGCCCGGTCGCCCAGCGGGCACGGCGCCGCATATCCGGTCGTGGAGACCGTCCAGCGGGACGGCATCTGCCATGAGGTGCTGGCGCCGGCACCCGGACTCGCCGACTACGTGGCCGAGGAGCTCATCTCATTGGGCCTCAAACTGGCTCGGGACCTGGACGTGATCGGGCTGCTCGCGGTCGAGCTGTTCCAGACGCGCCGCGGCCTGCTCGTCAACGAGCTCGCCATGCGCCCGCACAACAGCGGCCACTGGACTATCGAGGGAGCGCGAACCTCGCAGTTCGAGCAGCACCTGCGGGCGGTGCTGAACTGGCCGCTTGGCACGCCAACCGCAACCGCGCCGTGCGCGGTGATGGCGAACGTGCTCGGCCGCGAGGACCCGGACCTGCACGGCAAGCTGAACCACGTCATGGCGGCCGATCCGGCCCTCAAGGTGGAGCTCTACGGTAAGCCGGTCCGGCCAGGCCGCAAGGTCGGTCATGTGACCGCGCTTGGCCGAGACGTGGCCGCGGTCCGCGAGCGGGCGAGACGCGCCGCCCAGTACATCGCCGCCGGGACCGAGGAACCGTGACCAGCGAAGGAGCGCACATGGGGAGCGCGAGGCCGCTGGTGGGCGTCGTCATGGGCAGCGATTCCGACTGGCCGGTGATGGCGGCCGCGGTCGAGATACTTGACGAGTTCGGCGTACCGGCCGAGGCCGACGTCATCTCCGCGCACCGGATGCCGACGGACATGATCAGCTACGGCCAGGCGGCGGCTGGCCGCGGGCTGAAGGTAATCATCGCCGGTGCGGGTGGTGCCGCGCATCTGCCGGGCATGCTGGCGTCGGTGACGACTCTGCCGGTGATTGGCGTGCCGGTTCCGCTCAAGTACCTCGACGGGCTCGACTCGCTGCTGTCGATCGTGCAGATGCCCGCGGGGATCCCGGTCGCGACAGTGGCCGTCGGCGGGGCCAGGAACGCGGGCCTGCTGGCCGTACGGATCCTGGCGGCCGCGGATCCGGAGCTCAGCAAGCGGATGGCCGAGTTCCAGGCCGGCCTGCGGTCGACCGCCCAGGCAAAGGGCGAGGCGCTCCGCGCGAAGGTTCGCGTGCTGCGCGCCGGCCAAGATCTCGGACCGCCCCCCGCTCCCGGCCACGAGCTGTAGCGACTTGGCGGCGGTCGACCAGGAGCAGGGTGGCGCGATCGTACGCACGACTGTGCGTCCGATATACCCCGGTTCGCGAGGCACGCGCCTGTAACGAACTCGCGACGGTCGACGAGGGTCTGGCCCGCGCGAGCGCCCGCATGGTGGCGGGTCCGATTTACCCGATTCGCCAGGCGCGCTCTCGACGTTTCACGTCGCCCGTGCGCGCAAAGGCCGCAACTCGGGCAGGAAAATGCACCTGAGACGTGGAATGTCAGCATCAGGCGAGATTCTGGGCTCCATGGACAGTGAATCCGTGCGAAGAATATACCGATTAGACGGAATCATCACCACGGCGGACCTGCGCCGGGCCGGGAGTTCCAGCCGGCAGATCCGCGAGCGTGTGCTGCGAGGAGAACTCGTGCGCCTCAGCATGGGCCTATATGCCAGACAGGAGCTAGCTGAGGCCCTCAAGCGGCTCGACTTTGGCGAGCATTTCCTCGCCGCCTACGCCGCTATAGCCGCGCTCGGCCCGGACACGGCCGCGAGTCACCAGACAGCCGCGCGTATCCACGGTCTCGCTCTGCTGACCGCGCCCCCTGGCACGGTGGTGCTGACTCGCCCGCCCGGACGCGGAAGCCGTTCAGCGAAGCCTGGGGTGCACCTCTACGTGGCCCGCCTGCCGCCCGCGCACGTCTGCCAGGTCTTCGGCTTGCCTATCACTACCGCGGCGAGGACTGTGCTCGACTTGGCTAGGAGCACCCCATTTCGCGAGGGACTCGTCACGGCGGACTCTGCCTTGCATCTGCACCTGACATCGAAGAAGGAGTTGCGGGCCGTGCTGGCGGAGACCCCGCGTGCCCGCGGCAGCTGCAGAGCCGCGGATGTGGTGGAATTCGCCGACGGGCTGTCGGAGTCGCCGCTGGAGTCGATCGCCCGTGCGGTGTTTCGTGACTGCGGGCTTCCGCAGCCCGCTCTGCAGGTAAGGATCAGCGGTGACGAGTTCATCGGCCGGGTGGATTTCCTGTGGGAGAAGTACAAGACGATCGCCGAGGTCGACGGCGCGATGAAGTACACCGACCCGTATCGAGCCAAGGCGCAGCTGCGCCGGGACAAGAAACTGCGCGACGCCGGCTACGAAGTCGTCCACTTCGACTGGCGGGAGATCATGTCCGACCCGGACGCCGTGGCCGCCTCGATCCGGGCCGCATTTCGTCGAGGCAGTCAGCGCAGGCCGCCCGGATCGGCCGCCTGATTATGTGGGAGTGGGGACGTCCTCGCAGATCAGACCCCACGGCCTGCCGTCGCGGCGGGTAAGCACGATGGTCGCGCTCCGGTCTCCCCGCAGGTCGAGTCGGCGGTGGATCTGGTCGACATCCCCCGCTAGGCCGCGACGGCGGATGTCGGCGGACCCGACCCCGAGCTCGCGCAGCTTCTTGGCCGCCTGCTTCTCGTGCCAGGGCAGAGACTCCAGGATCCGGAGCGTCCGTGCGAACGGCGTGCGGACCGGACCGTCGACCGACAGGAAAGCGATCATCGGATCGATCTGCCAGGCGCTTAGGTCGCGCGCTAGCTCCTGAACGAGCCCGGACCTGGTTACTGCCGGGCTCGGATCGAGCAGGTACTCGCCTGGATCGGCGATAGGTACCGGCTCTCCAGGCTCGGCGACGAGGGTGTCTTCCCCCGGCAAGATGGTCGCCCGCCGCTGCGCCGACGCGACGGCCGGCGACCACAGCACGGCTTCCCTGAGCCCGCGCCCGACAGCAACAAACTCCGCCTCCCAGCCGGCGGGGACAGCTTCGTGGGCCAGCCCCGGCGCTGCCTTGATGCCGACGCACGCGACCCGGCTCGTCAGCCCGAGGCACCAGTCGAGCGGCGGCTCTGAATCGCCGGTGCGAAGCCGACGCCAACTAGTCCGGCGGGCCGGATCGATGAAGGCGCCTGCAATCCCGCGCAGGACAGTAGGCGCCAGGTCCTGGACCTTCGCGTTCACGAAGGAGACGACGCCCGGGACATGGCCGGCCACGTTCCGCCGGGCAAACCTCAGCGTGTCCAGGTCGGCGTCGACGGCCAGCACCCGCTCCGCGTTACTCGCGAGCGAAGCCAGGTCGCCGCCAATGCCGCAGCAGAGGTCGGCGACGGCCGCGAGGCCAGTGAACCGGCGCGCGCTGTGATTGGCCACTACCTCGGCCGATGCCTGTTCAAGGCCTGCGCGGGTGAAGAACATCTCCTCGGCCCGGCTGAACTTCTCCCGTGCCGCCAAACGCAAGGACTGCTGGGTGAGCGCGGTCGCCACGAGCTCGGCCGGATAACGGCGCAGTTCCTCCGTCAGCCGCATGGCCCGCTCGGGCGTGATTGATTCGCCGCGGAGCCGACCGAGCAGTTCCTCGCCCTCGGGCGTCAGGAGGGCATCGGCCTGGCTCATCGCCCCATCATCGCGGCCGCAGCGAGCTCGACGCGCGCCGCCTGTCGGTCCGCGGTGTCACATGAGCAGGCGACGGTGCCAGCCGGCTCCGATGATCACACCAAGGAGGGCAGCGGCCGCTGCGATCCCGGCTGCCGCGCTGGCTCTGAGCCGGAAGATGATCTTGACGGTGCGATGACCCCGCGCAGGAAGCGGACGGCTCTAAAATCAAGGGCATGAGCCATGACTTTCCTGCTTTCGCCCTGTCGGAAGAGCACGATGCGCTCCGCGAGTCGGTGCGTGCCCTGGCCGAGGAGAAGATCGCTCCGCACGCCGCGAAGGTAGACGAGGCGGCTCAGTTCCCGCAGGAGGCTCATGACGCCCTCGTCAAGGCTGACCTGCACGCCATCCACATCCCTGTGGAGTACGGCGGGGCCGGCGCGGACGCGATTGCCGCGGTGATCGTGATCGAGGAGGTGGCCAGGGTCTGCGCCTCGTCGTCGCTCATCCCGGCCGTGAACAAGCTGGGCACCGTGCCGCTGCTGCTGTCTGCCTCCGCGGAGCTTAAGCAGCAGTTCCTGCCACCGGTGGCGAGCGGGGCGGCGATGTTCTCGTACGCCCTGTCAGAGCCCGAGGCGGGTTCGGACGCCGCGGCGATGAAGACGCGGGCGGTCCGGGACGGCGATAGCTACGTGCTCAACGGCACCAAGCGCTGGATCACGAACGCCGGCGTCTCGCAGTACTACACGGTCATGGCGGTCACCGATCCGTCCGCCGGCGCCAATGGGATCTCCGCCTTCGTCGTCGACAAAGACGATGAAGGGCTCAGCTTCGGCGCTCTCGAGCACAAGCTCGGTATCAAGGGCTCCCCGACCAGGGAGCTGTACTTTGACAACTGCCAGATCCCGGCCGACCGGATGATTGGCGCGGAGGGCACCGGCTTCAAGACTGCGCTGGCCACCCTCGACCACACCCGCATCACGATCGCGGCGCAAGCGCTTGGCATCGCGCAGGGCGCGCTCGACTATGCCGCCGGATATGTGAAGGAGCGCAAGCAGTTCGGCAAGGCCATCGCCGAGTTCCAGGGTCTCCAGTTCATGCTGGCCGACATGGCCATGAAGGTCGAGGCTGCGCGCCAGCTCACCTACGCGGCCGCGGCCAAGTCAGAGCGAGCCATGCACGGCGAGCGCGCCCCCGATCTCACGTTCATCTCCTCAGCGTGTAAGTGCTTCGCCTCGGATGTCGCGATGGAAGTCACTACCGACGCTGTCCAACTGCTCGGCGGCTACGGCTATGTCAGCGACTACCCGGTCGAGCGGATGATGCGCGACGCCAAGATCACGCAAATCTACGAGGGAACGAATCAGATACAGCGAATGGTGATGGCCCGGCAGATCTTGAAATGAGAGTCTGCGCAGGTCGGCGCCCTGCAAGGATTCAGAACGGCGTACGGGGTGCGAGCAAGCAGAAGCCCGATGACTGGCCCTGCTTCGCGTCAGCTTCGTGATCATGAACTGGCTGCGCGCGGCCGGAACATGCGCGCGTCGATGATGCTGCGGGGCTGCTCTCATCCATCAGTGTGGTTATGGGCCTGGTCATCGGAACCGGAGGCACCGCGTCGGCGTCCTCGACTCCAAGCGGTCCTAAGCCGGTCCTTGCGTCAACGCTCCATGGCGCGCCATTGGCGAGCATCCATGTGTTCGGCGCGCGCATCGATACAAGCTCGGGATTGTCGAATGCCGCGACGCAAGAGGAGTTCTTCGACTGCGATGTGTACGCCGGGATCGCGATCAGCTCAAGCGTATTCGTAACTGCTAAGACATTCGAGTGCGTTGGAGATCCTCTCCCAACTGAATGCAGGAACGAGGTGGAAGTGCAGATTGCCGTGCCGCACATCAACGGAGGCGCGTATGGCTTTGCGGGTTCGGGAAAAGTGGAGTACAGCTGTACCGGGAAAGCCTCAACCTATACCCTATCGGACTGCCACCAATACACAGAATTGGTGGACTACCGGGCGGTGGGAGTCTTCGTAGTCACCTGGGAGGGTGCAAACTACCCCGACAGCTTCTACAGTCCGGCTGAGGCATGGGACGAGATATGCGGCTAGACGTGTAGCCTGTGTCAGTGCCCGTCCCGCGAGCTGAGGAGCCGCTAAATGTCCGAGTCGCCGGAACTGCGGCGGACAGCGGAAGCTACGATGTATGGCCGAAAGGCTGGTGCTCCGCAGAATGAGCTTCCTGGCACCTTTAACGCGGGATTGATGGTTTGGCGCGGGCGCGGTGTCGCGATTGCCGCAACTGGATTTCTCGTTTATAGCACAGGCGTGGAGTTTGCGATGCTCGGACGGAGCGCAATTGTGGCTCTGAACGACGAGCGAAGCGCTAAGAATATCCGCCGAGGTCTCGAAGGAAGTGGCGGGGACGACCCTGACTCTTTGCAGTTCCATGTTCAGGGCGTCCCCATCACGCCAATCAGCGCACAGTACCGCGAGCACTCGTTCCGATTTCTGGCTTGGATGCCGATCCCCGACGAAGGGGACGTAAACCTAGAGCTTCAATGGGCCACCGAGGGAATACGGCACGGCGTATACAGCATCCCCGGCGACGACCTGCGCAGCACAGCCAAGACCATTCAGCCCCTGTGGTGACCGTCGGACGACACTGAATGCCCTCCGTGGAAGTGTGCGTTATGCCGCCATTAGCTCTGTGCCCAGGGCGTCTGGCGGTCCTATGAGTTGACCGCCGTCTCAGAGCTCAGGGGCCGCCAGGGCCAGCTGGCTCGCCTGGCTCACCCGGGCCGCCAGAATCGCTCTCAGCGCCGAGCTCGTAGTTCTGGTCCTCATCGTCATCATTGATGATTTCCGCGTCCCATACCATCTCGCCCTTGTTCGACATGAGCGGCCCCCGGGTTGCGGATCTGCTCATCCCCGGGAACTGGCATCGACGAGCCAGGCCGTCACGATGCGATAGACCGACCGGGCAGTGCCCGCCAAGATGGCGGCCTGCTCTGGCTCGCTGAGCTCGCTCGTGAGCGCGGCCGCAGCGGCGACGACGTCGGCGTAGCTGGCGCTGAGCGTGCAGACTGGCCAGTCCGACCCGAACATCAGCCGCGTAGGCCCGAAGCACTCCAGCGCGAAGTCGACGTAGGGCCGCAGGTGCGCGACGGACGGCTCCTGCTCGTCCATGTCGGCACTACCGCGTCGGCGGCCGGGCACGCTCAGGATCCCGGAGAGCTTGCAGACCGTGTTCGGCAGCGCGGCGAGGTCCCTGAACGGCCCGGCCCACGAGTCGTCGAGCTGTCCGGTCTCGACGTCGACGTTGCCGAGGTGATCCAGGACGAACGTTAGCTCCGGAATGGCGGCTGCCGCACTGACTGCGCCCGGCAGCTGATGCGGGTGCAGGACCAGGTCGAAGGTCAGACCCGCTGTCGCCAGCGCCCGCAGGCCACGCCGGACGTCAGGTCTGCCCAGCCAGTCAGGATCCGGCTCGGTCAGCAGCGGATGACGAATGCCGGCCAGGCACTCGCCACCGGGCAGCCTCCGAAGCCCGTCGATATCGTCGGTGACCCGGGTCGCCGTTAAGTCGGTCCAGCCCACGACGGCCGCGACGAGCGGATGGGTGCGGGCCAGGGTCAGCAGTTCCGGCGTCTCACCTGGCTCGATGATGGTCTGGACAACGACTGTGCCGGCGACGCCAGCCGCGGCGGCGTGCGGCGCGAGGTCAGCGATCGAGAAGACGCGTCGCAGCGGCGCTAGCGCCTCGTCGCTCTCGAGCCACGGCTGAGCATGCGCGGACGGGTCCCAGACATGCTGGTGGGCGTCGATGATCGGCACCCGCGCCGCCGGACCGGTCGGCCGCATTGGCGGCTCACAGGCCCATGTCGTCGAGCTGTCGGTAGATGTCGCCGCGTGGACCCGAGTACAGCTCGCTCTTGCTGCCATCGCGGCTTGGCAGGCTCACGCTCCGCGCCGGTGTGGTGAGGGCGGGCTTGTCGCTCGCGAGCTTGTCGCTACCGGGCGTGTCGACTGAGGGGATTGCCGACGTAGCAGCTGCAAGTCCGGGCTTCGCGGCCACGCCGGGTCGTGCGGAAGCCGCCTTGGCTTCCTTGCGGGCTGCGCTCGCGCTGCGATCCCGGAAAATCCAGCCACCGACGACGCCGGCAACCAATCCGCCGATATGCGCCTGCCAGCCGATACCGGCGTGGGGCAGAAGCACCGTGAACTGGTAAGCGAAGCACAACGCCATCACGGCGCCGATCAAGATATCGGTGCCGTGCCGGTCAAAGAAGCCGCGCACCAGGATGTAGCCCAGGTAGCCGAAGACGACGCCACTCGCGCCGACGCCGATCGTGCTGGGCGAGCCGAAGAACCACGCGGCCAGCCCGCTCGCGACGATGACCAGGGCGGTCAGGCCGAGGAAGCGGACAACGCCGCGGTAAGCGGCCAGGAACCCGAAGATGAAGAGCGGACCGGAGTTGCTCTCGATATGTGTCCAGCTCACATGCAGGAACGGGGCCGAAAGGATGTCAGGCAGGCTCGTTACGTCGCGGGGGCGTATGCCGTAGTTGTTCGTCAGCTGATAGTGATCGGCAACGTTGGCTACCTGGACTATCCAGAGAATGGCCAGGAAGGCGACCATGACAAACAGCGCCTTGCGCGCTTCGGCTAGCACGGACTCGGCGTCCGAGGTTCCTAGAGCCCACGCTCGGTGCCGGGGGTTGCTCATGTCTCACGTCCCGCCCGTTGATGTCGCCGGCGCGATGGCCTAGCTGAGGATGCTCACAAGCTAGCGGCAGTTAAGCCGTCAGTGGTAAGCGTTCGGCTGACCGCCGACCCGCCGCGACCGATTTATCACATGAAGTGGGCCGGTCAGCCGCGCGACACACCGACATGCCGGCGTGTCACTACCGCCCGCGCCCGCGGGCTGTGATCACAGCTTCCCGGTCATTACGCCGAGTAATTGTAACATTACGTATTGCCAAACTGTGATCTGCGCGACACCAATTGCGGGTTTCCAGCACAGCTTTTTCGGCGGAAACGCTTTGTCAACGTGTCCAGTTCTGGCAACGTTAACCGGCGACGGTGCTGGGACTGATGTACGTGGCCCTGTATGCGGCGCCCCGATCGCCCGAACCGCGTACCGATGACCCGGCCGTCATGCGACTCGCTGCCCTGTACCGCAGCGGTCCGTGCGCCGGGCGTTCCGCCTGGCGCGCTTGGCCGACGGAAGGACCGCATTGTCACAGCACCGGAGGCGGCCCAAAGCCAGGCGCCCGAAGCGCCGGCGAGTGGGAGTCTTCATGGTCACCGCCGCAGCGGCGACCGTCGTCGTGGTGGCGATCGCTCTCCTGGTGGTCGCTGGCCGTCCCGGATCGGTTACAGATCCGCTTGGCGCGGCTGTTGCTCAGGTGTCGAGCGGACGCCAGGGGCTTGTCCTGGAGCAAGAACGCCAGAAGGTCATTCTCCAGAACGCCGCTACACAGTCGTTCAGTGTGACGAGCGCCCCCAAGATCAGCACTGCGCCGCCGCCGCCCGCGTCGTCGGGAAGTGGAGGCGGCGGTGGCTCGCTCGTGCCGAGCGGTCCGCCGCCAGACCCGTCATCCGCCCGCGGCATCGCCTACAACTTGCTGGCTTCGTTCGGCTTCAGCACGGATCAGTTCGGCTGCCTCGACGACCTGTGGACGCAGGAGAGTAACTGGAATTACACCGCCGAGAATGCCAGCGGCGCCTACGGCATACCGCAAGCTCTGCCGGGCTCCAAGATGGCCAGCGCCGGACCTGACTGGCAGACAGATCCGACGACGCAGATCAAGTGGGGCCTTGGCTACATCAAGGGTCTCTACGGGACGCCCTGCGGTGCCTGGTCGCACGAGGAAGCGGACGGCTGGTACTAACTAAGGTGCCCGTCGGCTCTGTTCGGCATCAGGCGGGCGCAGCGCTCAGCCGGACAGTGGTGGAACCTCAGCCGGGCAGCGGCCGGAACGTCGTCATCGCGATCCGGAAGACGCCATTGGCCACGCCGAACGTCGCCGGTGGCGCCCAGAGCGTGAAGGAGTACGGCTGGACGCCAGACTTGGTCGTCAGCGAGACCAGGACGACTAGCTCGGTGACCGTGCCCGCTGACGGTCTGGTCCAGCTGAACTTCAGCTCAGCCGCAGGTGCCACCTTGAATCCGCCGATCGCCTTGAAGCCGATCGCGCCGAGGGCCAGCAGCTTGAAGCCCTTGTCGGTCTTGGCGTACTGCCGCTCGAGATACTGCGCCTCCGTGAGCGGCGCGGCGTACGTCCAGGCCGCGAGGTCGACCGTGAGGTGGAAGTTCGTGACGGGCTCCGTCAAGTAGGCGGACTGACCGCTGACCGACTGCTTCCACAGGCTCGGCAGGCCGATCTCGAAGCCGGCCGTCGATCCCATCACGCCGGCGCTGAAGCGATGCCAGACATAGCCCGGCGGCAGGACCGGCCCCGTCAGGCTGGGACTGGGGGAGGGCGACGGACTCGAACTTGGCGATGACGAGGCCGACCTGCCGCCGGGACCGGACGACGGCGTGGAGGCCGGTTTGCCGTTGCCCTGCGGCTCGTTCTTCGACGTCGTCGTCGGCCCTGACCCGCCCAGCGCCGGCGCGCCACCGGAATGAGTGCCGCTCGAGCCGTGGTTTGCCGCACTAGAGCCGGCGCCGGGCACCGTGGTCGAGGGCGCGGTCGGATGCTGCAGCGCCTGCGTCGTCGGGGTGCTGTAGAGATACCAGCCGATGCCCGCGGCGGCGGCAATGACCGCGATGCACGCTGCGGCAAGCAGTAGCTGCCAGCGAACGGACTTTGGCCTAGCTGGTCCGCCGCGCAGGAAACGGCCGTCGCCGTTCCCGCCAGATCCTGAGCCGCCCGATCCGGACCCGCCGCCTGGGCCGCCTGGGCTACTGCCGACGTCGCCAGTCGCCGGGCCAACACCTTCGGGGCCACCGGGAACCCGCCGGAGCGGCTGCCACAGCACCGGGCCTGCGTCGCCGTGGTCGGTCTGCTGGCTTCCTGCCGCCGTTTCGGAACCCGCACCGCCGATGACCGCAACGCTCCCTGTGGTGCCGAGGCCAGCGCCTCCGTCTGGGCTGATGGCGCCGAGGCCGATGGAGCCGAGTCCGATAGCGTCGAGGCCGGGGACATCCAGCCCGAGGAAGTCGAGGCCGGGGGCGTCCGGGCCGACGTTCGCCGAGACCATGGGCGGCGAGCCGAACGTGATGGCGTCCGGTCCGGCGACCGCGGGAACAACGGCCGCCGCGCCGAGTGCGATGGCATCCGGGCGGGCGGCGACGAACTCGTCAGGTGCGACCGGCAGCATTTCGCTGAGGCCGAGCGGCTCGACCGACACCAGCGAAACCTTGACATCGTCCGGCGGATCGGCCAGCTCCGGCATGGACAGCTCAGCGAAGACCGGCGGATCCATGACGGCGTGCGGCTCCGCCGGGACGGCCGTAGCTGCCGCCTCCGCTGAGGCCGCTGCCTCGGCCAGCAGCCGCGACGCGGTTACCGCGTCGGGCCGGGTGCTGGGGTCACGGCTGAGCAGCGCCTCAATCACCGGCCCGAGCGGACCGGCCGACGGCGCTCGGGGTGCGTCCTCTTTCGCGATCCCGGCCGTGATCGCGGTAGGGCCGCCCGTCCGGTCGAACGGCCCGCGGCCTTCGACCGCCGCGAACAACGTCGCACCGAGCGACCACAGATCCGAAGCCGGCGTCGCCACGTCGCCGCGGAGGCGCTCGGGTGCGGTGAAGCCCGGCGTGCCGACCACCATGCCGACCTGGGTCTGGCGCGGATCCCCGCTGAAGGTCGCGATGCCGAAGTCGGTGAGTACTGCCCGGCCATCGTCGGTGACCAGGACGTTGCCGGGTTTGACGTCCCGGTGCAGTACTCCGGCTGAGTGTGCGGTTGCCAGCGCCCCGACGAGGCTGCCGCCGAGATGGGCCGCCTGGAGCGGCGGCAGCGGGCCGTCCTCGGTGATTAGCCGGTCCAGCGGGCGTCCATTGAGTAGCTCCATGACGATCCAGGGACTGCCGTTCTCTTCCACGACATCGAACACCGTCACGGCGCCGGGGTGATTAAGGCTGGCCGCGGCTCGCGCCTCGCGCAGCGTGCGCTGGTAGATGGTCTCCGCGTCGGCGGGCGAGGCTTGGCCGGTGATCTGCACTTCCTTCACCGCGACGTCCCTCGCGAGCAGCTCGTCGCGGCCACGCCAGACGATGCCCATGGCGCCCCGGCCGATAGGGCTCTGCAGGCGATAACGGCCAGCTATCAGCCGGCCACCGCCCATAACTGCGTGCATGCCGGGACCCTATCTACAGGAAACGCTATGTGTCCTGTGAGCGAGATGAGAATTTGGCGACGTAAAGCTAGCGCCCAGCAGGGCCGGATTCGTTACTGTTCAGGCCGCTGCTGTGGTCTCGCCATGGCCGCTACGTCGAGGGCGCGGTCGAGCTGGTCCTGGCTAATCTCACCACTGGCGACATGGCCGCGCGCGATGACGACGTCCCTGATCGTGGCGCCGGTCTCCAGCGCCTCATGCGCGACCGCTGCTGCTGCCTCGTAACCGATGTACGGGTTGAGGGCCGTGACGATGGCGGGGGAGGATTCAGCGTTGCGGCGCAGCCGGGCGACGTTCGCCGTGATGCCTGAGACGCACTTGTCCGCCAGCGACGTCGCCGCCGACGCGAGCAGCCGCAGCGAGGACAGCAGGGCGCGGCCGATGACCGGCATCATTACGTTGAGCTCGAAGTTGCCTGCCGCGCCACCGAACGCCACCGTGGCGTCATTGCCGATGACTTGCGTGCAGACCTGACAGACCGCCTCGCAGATGACCGGGTTGACCTTGCCCGGCATGATCGAACTGCCAGGCTGGAGGTCTGGAATCTGGATCTCGGCGAGCCCCGTCCTCGGCCCCGACCCCATGAGCCGCAGGTCGTTGCAGATCTTGTAGAGGCTGACCGCGATGGTCTTGGCGACGCCGCTGGCAGCGACCAGGCCGTCGCGGGCGCCGGCAGCCTCGAAGTGGTTAGGCGCCTCGGTGAGCGGCAGGCGCATGTCGGAGGCCAGATGGTCGATGACGCGCTGGGCGAATCCGGGCGGTGCATTCAGGCCGGTGCCGACCGCGGTCCCGCCGAGCGGCAGCTCGCCGACATCGGGCAGGACGTCACGGGCCCGCTTGACGCCGTGCCTGACAGCCGCCGCATAGCCGCCGAACTCCTGGCCAAGCGTTACCGGCGTCGCATCCATCAGGTGGGTGCGGCCGCTCTTGACCACGTCGGCGAACTCTGCTGCTTTCGCGTCCAGGGCATCGGCCAGGTGGCTGAGTGCAGGCAGGAGCGACGTCACGATCAGCCGGGTTGCCGCCAGGTGGATCGCCGACGGGAACACGTCGTTCGACGACTGGGACGCGTTCACGTGGTCGTTTGGGTGGACCGGTCGCCCGACTGCGCGGCCGGCCAGTGTCGCGATGACCTCGTTGGCGTTCATGTTCGACGAGGTCCCAGATCCGGTCTGGAACACGTCGATCGGGAACTGGTCGTCGTACCGCCCGCGCGCCACCTCGGCCGCCGCGTCGTGGATCGCCGCGGCCAGGTCGGCGGGCAGCACGCCGAGCTGCCCGTTAACCACGGCGGCCGCGCCCTTGATCGACGCGAGCGCGCCGATCATGTCGCGGGACAGCGGCTCGCCGGAGATCTCGAAGTTCTGCACAGCGCGCTGAGTCTGCGCCCCCCACAGGGCGTCGGCCGGTACCGCCACCTCGCCCATCGAGTCATGCTCGACTCGGTAGCCCTTCGCGAAGTCGGCCATCTCAGCCCCTTGGTCAGGTTGGTCCTGAGCCGATCGTCAGCAGCGGCACCTTCGGCTCGGTGACGTCGGCAAAGAAGTCATTGCCCTTGTCATCTACCACGATGAAGGCCGGGAAATCGCGCACTTCGATCCGCCAGACTGCTTCCATTCCGAGCTCTGGGTACTCCAGGACCTCGACCTTGGTGATGCAGTCCTGAGCCAGCTTGGCGGCCGCGCCGCCGATGGAGCCGAGATAGAAACCGCCATGATCCTTGCAGGCGGCGGTGACGGCGGCCGACCTGTTGCCCTTGGCGAGCATGACCAGCGATCCGCCAGCCGCCTGGAACTTGCCCACGTACGAATCCATCCGGCCGGCCGTGGTCGGGCCGAACGAGCCGGACGCATATCCCGCCGGCGTCTTGGCGGGACCGGCGTAATACACGGCGTGGTCGCGCAGGTACGCGGGCATCGGCTGGCCGGCCTCGAGCAGCTCATTGATCTTGGCATGGGCAATGTCACGGGCCACCACCATTGGCCCGGTCAGCGCCAGCCTGGTCTTGATCGGGTAGCGGGAGAGCTCCGCCCGGATCTCGGTCATCGACCGGGACAAGTCGATGCGCACAACGTCCTCGTTGAGCTCGTCATCTGTGGTGTCGGGCAGGTACTGCGCAGGGTCGGGCTCGAGGCGCTCGAGAAAAACCCCGTTCCCAGAAATTTTTGCCTTTGCCTGTCGGTCCGCGGAACAGGACACCGCGATGGCCACAGGACAGGAAGCGCCGTGGCGGGGTAGCCGGATGACGCGAACGTCGTGGCAGAAGTACTTGCCGCCGAACTGCGCGCCGATCCCGGCCTTGCGCGTGATCTCGAGCACCTGCTGCTCTAGCTCGAGGTCGCGGAAGCCGTGCGCGTCCATCGAGCCCGTCGTGGGCAGCGTGTCCAGGTACTTCGCGGATGCGTACTTAGCCGTTTTGAGCGCGTACTCGGCGCTGGTGCCGCCGACGACGATGGCCAGGTGATACGGGGGGCACGCGGCCGTGCCGAGCGACCGTATCTTCTCTTCCAGGAACGAGGCCATCCGTGCCGGGCTCAGCACTGCCTTTGTTTCTTGGTAGAGGTAAGACTTGTTGGCCGAGCCGCCGCCTTTAGCCATGAACAGGAACTTGTACTCGGCGCCCGCCGAGGCGTAGAGCTCGATCTGGGCCGGCAGGTTGCTGCCCGTGTTGCGCTCCTCCCACATCGTCAGGGGTGCGAGCTGGGAGTAGCGGAGGTTCAGCTTGGTATAGGCGTCGTATACGCCGCGGGCGATGTGCTCCTCGTCACGGCCGTCCGTCAGCACTTGCTGGCCGCGCTTGCCCATCACGATCGCCGTGCCCGTGTCCTGGCACATGGGCAGGATGCCGCCTGCCGCGATACAGGCGTTCTTGAGCAGGTCACCCGCGACGAACTTGTCGTTGCCGCTTGCATCCGGGTCGTCCAGGATCGCCCGGAGCTGCTTCAGGTGCGCGGGCCTGAGCAAGTGCGCGATGTCGTGCATGGCAACGGCCGTGAGCTGGGTCAGGACCTCGGGCTCGACCTGGAGAAATCCCGGCCGAGGGCGCGCTGGACGCTGATGCCGTCGGCCCCGAGCAGCCGGTACTCGGTGTCGTCGGCGCCCGTCGGCAGCATGTCGATGTAAGAGAACTCGGGCATACAACGCACACTACTTCGTGATCGCGGAGGATCTGGCAGGCGGCGGTTGTGTAGAAACCGCGGTCTAGAACCTGCCGTGCCAGATCCTCCGCGATGGTGGATTCGCGGTCGGCTAGATGACCTCAGACTCCAGCACCTCGGCCTCGAGAGCCTCCGTGGTGATCACGTCCGTGCGATTGGGCTCTAGCTGGGCCGCCGGGGCTCCTGCCTGCCGCATCCGGATCGCTACCGCGATGACGATCAGCGCGATGGCGTCGAAGACGGCGGCGGCGGTGAAGGACGCCGCCATCCCGTGGACCCGGATGTGCTGCACCTGCGCTGCGGCAGTCGTGCCGAGAACCGGGTGCCTGGCCGCCGCACGGCTGGCGGTTCCGTAGATCGTCACCAGGATTGCCAGGCCGAGCGCGCCACCGACTTGCTGCATCACGTTGACCATGCTGGCCGCGGCGCCGGACTCCCTCGGCGGTACCGCCGTCAGTGACGCCATGGTGAGCGGCACGAAGACCACGCCCATGCCTAGGCCGAGCAGGAGCATCGGGATCAGCACGCCGGGGAAGTAGCTGGTACCCGTCGTGAGCTGGCCGAGCCACGTCATGCCCGCCACCACCGGCAGGAGTCCGGCGATCATCAGCGGCTTCGGACCGTAGCGAGCCACGAGCCTCGGAGCCAGGCGCGACGTTCCGAACAGCGCTGCGGTCATCGGGACGAATGACAATCCAGCCTTCAGCGGACTGAAGCCGAGCACCTCCTGGACAAACTGGGTCAGGAAGAAGAACGACCCGAACATGCCGGCGACCAGGAGCAGGCGGGCCACGTAGGACGCCACGCGGCTGCCGTCGCGCAGCAGCCACAGCGGCGTGATGGGCTGACTGCTCCTAGTCTCGATCAGCACGAAGGCGGCGAGGAGGATAGCTGCCGCGGCGAACGAGCCGACCGACACCCTGTTCGTCCAGCCGTGCGACGCGACGTTGATGAACGCGTAGACGAGAGCTGACATGCCAGCTGTCGACGTGGCGGCGCCCGCGGCGTCAAATCGGCCGCCCTGTCGCTGTGAGGCGGCCAGCAAGCGCGGCGCGAGCGCCACGACCGCGATGCCGATAGGCACGTTGATGAAGAAGACCCAGCGCCACGAGGCCACCTGCGTTATCAGGCCGCCTAGGACGAGGCCGAGCGATGAGCCGCCCATCGTGACGGCGGTGAAGATGCTGAGGGCCCGGACGCGCTCCCGGCCCTCGGGGAAGCTCGCGACGATCGCAGCCAGCACGGCGGGCGAGGCGATCGCGCCGCCTGCGCCCTGGACGGCACGAGCGGCCAGCAGTGCCGCCGACGAGGTCGCGAGGCCGCCCGCGAGGGACGCGAGCGTGAAGATGACGAGGCCGGCCATGAACGCCTGGCGCCTGCCGAGTACGTCGCCGGCCCGGCCGCCGAGTAGCAGCAGGCCGCCGAAGGTCAGCGCATAGGCGTTCAGGACCCAGGACAGGCTGGTCGCCGACAGGTGCAGGCCAGTCGCCATCGACGGCAGCGCGACGTTGACCACCGTCATGTCCAGGACGATCATGAGCTGGGCGCACAGCACCACGGCTAGGGTGATGTTTCGCCGGTCCCGCTGCCGCGCGCCGGAAACGGGCGGTACGGAACCGACTCGCCGCGCTGTAGCGAGCTGACGGCCAGCCGGCGCGGAGGAGGTAGGCGAAGAAGACATGGTTCCTTCCCGGAACAGTGCTGAAGTGGACCGACACGGCTTGTGGTTGTCTTGGCCGCGGCGGCTAACGATGACCACCAGGGCTGGTGCTTGCCTTGGCCCGGCGGCTGAAGTGAGCTAAGCTGCTATGCGGAGGATCCCTCCGGTAACTATACGGAGGATGCCTCCGGTTTGCAACTCGATAAATGCTGGAGTTAGTGATGAGCGCAGCCGAGCCGGCCAGCCAGGCGGGCCAGCCTGGCCAGGTGGGCCAGGCGGGACCGTCGAAGCGGGCTGACGCGCGCCGCAACTACGACCGGCTGCTGGCCGCGGCCGCCGCCGCGTTCGCCGAGCACGGTGCCGATGACGTCTCGCTTGAGGAGATCGCGCGTCGCGCCGGCGTGGGTATCGGGACGCTGTACCGGCATTTTCCGGCTCGGCAGGCGCTGCTGGAGGCTGTCTACAAGGATCAGGTCGACGGGCTGGACACGCTCGGCGGCAAGCTGCTGGTGGCGGAATCGCCCGGCGAGGCGCTGGGGGAGTGGATGCGTGCGTTCGTTGCCTTCGGCCGGACGAAGCGCAGCCTCAGCTCGGCGCTGGTTGATTCCATAGGAAAGAACTCGGAGCTGATGTCGGCGTGCAGCATGATCCTGCGCAGCCGGACAGACGAGCTACTCGGCCGGGCGCAGCAGGCGGGCGAGGCACGGCCAGAGGTGAAGACCGCCGACATGTTCCGCCTCACCCATGGGTTGATCATGGCGACGGAGACCGAGCCTTCTGACCCTGACCAGGCCGATCGCTTGCTCTCGCTGGTCATCGACAGCGTGCTGGCGGGCCCTAAGCGCTGAGCGCTGCAGACTCCTGTGGCTGTCAGGCCGACGTGGTTTGCCAGTTGGTCGACCGATCGGCGGGACTGGCATGAGCCGGGCGTTCGGGGGTAGCAGGTACGCGCCGGCTGGTCGGCCGACGCCTGCGCTGGTTCGGTGTCGGCCGGCCATCCGGACCAGCCGCGACGGTGAGGATGGTGGATGGTGAGCAGTCTCCCAGAGCAGGGCGTGGAGCAGATCTTCCACGGGGTGGACCTGGAGGAAGCGTCGCGGCAGCTGGAGCTCGCCGCGCACGACATCGCCGTCGCCGCGAGCTGCATGGGCCTCGGCGACTTTGACGAGGCGCACACCAATGTGATCACCGCGCGAGCCGCCGCTGACGCAGCCGAGGAGATCCTGCGGGTCGCGCTGAGCAGCGGTCTCGGCAGCCCACGGCAAGCTCCACCTGGCTGAAAGCCCCCGGTGAGTCGGGCTAAACTCTCCGCGAAGGCCGCGCAAGTGCCGTTGCATAGCCTGAGCTGTGGTGCACTCCGTAGCGGCTTCCGCTGTTCACTGCCGGACCTGGCGCGCATGGCCCCGCTGTGCGACAGCGTCAAGCCCTGAAGTGGTCTTGGTCACTAGGTGTCTGTCCCAAAGATGACAAAAAGTATCGGTATTTTGGACTAGGCTCGACATCTCAGCCTTGAGTTGTGCTGCTTGTGCCGCCTGACTTTCGGTCTCCGTGGCGCAGGCGGCCACCTCCACGGCTGAGCGAGGTAAATAAGAGACTGACCCGGCCCTAGATCGCGGTGCCGCAGCCAGCTCCGAACCTCAGCACACGAACACCGTTGCCAGCTCGGGATCAGGAGATGCGCCGATGACGGAACGCCCTCGCTTGACCGTACTGGGCACCGGCTACCTCGGCCTGACGCACGCGGCCTGCATGGCGTCGGAGGGCTTCGAGGTGCTGGGCGTCGACATCGATGCTGCCAAGGTGGCACGGCTGACCAGCGGGGAGGCCCCGATCTACGAGCCGGGACTGGAGGAGCTCCTGCAGGAGGGCCTGAGTTCAGGGCGCCTGAGGTTTACGTCTTCCTACGAGGAGGCTGCTGAGTTCGGCGACGTGCACTTTGTCTGTGTCGGCACTCCGCAGCGCCGGGAGGGCTTCAGCGCCGACCTCTCCCAGGTAGAGGCGTGTGTGGATGCCCTCGCACCAGGTCTCACCCGGCCCTGCGTGATCGCCGGCAAATCGACCGTGCCGGTGGGCACGGCGGCGGCGCTCTCGGAGCGCGTGGCGAGACTAGCCCCGGCCGGGAGTGCGGTCGAGCTGTGCTGGAATCCGGAGTTCTTGCGCGAGGGTTCCGGCGTCGCGGACACGCTGCAGCCGGACCGGATCGTTATCGGCGTGACTTCTGCCTGGGCGGAGGCGGTGCTGCGGAGTGTGTACGTACCGCAGACCGAGGCCGGGGTGCCGCTATTCGTGACGGATCTGGCGACCGCCGAGCTGGCCAAGGTGGCCGCGAACGCGTTCCTCGCCACCAAGATCTCGTTCATCAACGCTGTGGCCGAGGTCTGCGACGCGGCCGGCGCGGACGTGACAAAGCTAGCGTCCGTGCTGGGCGCTGATCCTCGGATAGGCACGGCGTTCTTGCGGCCGGGCCTGGGCTTCGGCGGTGGATGCTTGCCCAAGGACGTGCGCGCGTTCCTGGCCAGAGCCGAGGAGTTGGGTGCCGAGGATGCGCTTGCATTCCTGCGCGACGTGGACGCGATCAACCTCGGTCGTCGGACTGGGATGGTAAACCTGGCGTGCTCGGCGGTAGGCGGCTCGGTCGCCGGGCGGTCGGTCTGCGTGCTCGGCGCGGCGTTCAAGCCTGGGTCTGACGATGTCCGAGATTCGCCGGCCCTGGATGTTGCCCAGATCTTGCACGGCATGGGTGCCGAGGTCACCGTGTACGACCCGGCCGCGAATGACAATGCTCGCGCGGTCTGCCCGGAGCTGCACTACGCGGATTCGGCTGTCGGTGCCGCTCGAGGCGCCGAGGTGGTGCTTCTGCTGACGGACTGGCCGGAGTTCGCGGCCCTCAACCCGCACGACCTCGGGGAGGTAACGGCGGCGAAGCGCATCATCGACGGACGCTATGTGCTCGACCCGGGCGCATGGCGGGCGGCGGGCTGGCAGTACCGCGCGTCCGGCATCCCGGACCTGACGACGCCGGATCAGCTCAGCCGGCTCTGATTGCAGCACCTTTGTGAGGTAGTAACGCGTGAGGCAGTAACGCGTGAGTAGCAGCGTTTGTTAGTCGCTGCAATTGGCATCCGGCGATTCAGTGTTGCCGGTCCGAGCTTGTTATCCGGTATTTAGATTTCGGCCTTCGCGTAATTCGTGCTGCCGTCTTCAAAAGGGCAGCTCCAAGCAGCCCCTCGGGTCACACCAGATCGATTATCCTGGCCGGTGCATCGTTTCACTTGGCACCACGTATAATGCTGACGTGCTGATGGAAGACGCGATTGCATATGTAGGCCACCAGGTGCACTTTTGCCGTTACCGCGAGGCTGGCACCTTGCTGAGGTGGCTGGGTGATGATCTGACCGGCCTGCGTGTGCTCGACGTGGCTGGCGGCGATGGATACTGGGCCGCACAGGCGCGCAAGCGCGGTGCCTGCGCGGTGTCAGTTGATCTTGCCAGGTCAAAGATGGTCCGCGGTGCGCGGTTGTCCAATGCACCGGCGCTGCTGGAAGCAGATGCTCTTCGGCTGCCCTTCGCCGATGCCAGTTTTGATCGGATCATGTCCATCTGTGCGATTGAGCACTTTGACGACGGCCCGGCCTCGCTCGATGAAATGGCGCGGGTCATGGCCCCTGGTGGCGAGCTTGTCATGTCGGCCGATGCACTCACCAGGGCGAGCGAGTGGCCGCGTCTCTTCGATGCTCACTGCCGTCGCTACGCGGTGAAGCAGACCTACAGCCACGAGCGGCTGGGGAGTCTGCTGGCCGAGCGTGGCCTCGATGTAGTCGAGCACACCTATCAGTTCCGCGGTCGCCAGTCCGAGCGGTTCTACCTGGCCATGTCATCGGTCAAGGGCAAGGCAGCGCCCAACGCCGCAGTCATCGCGACGCCGCTTGTATCGGTGAGCGACAGGCGGCTGCCGAACGACGGCGGCAGCGTGGTTCTCGTCCGGGCGCGCAAGCGCAAGTAGAAACCCGCCACGGGACACCGGCTCCGGCGACGTCCGGCGGCAAAGTTACGCCCGTAGGCGCGACTCAGTAATCTCCCCTGGATCGCACGATCAAGTCCGCCAGCAGTGCGAGCGTGGCGATGATGAGTCCGCTCACGATGATGAGGATCGTGTTGATCGCGAAATACAGCGGGTGCACGACCTGGTCGTAGATGCCCTTGACGATCCCGAGGCCAAGCAGGGCGAGCGCTACCGGCATGAGGACCTTGAGCGGATTGAAATACATCACCATCCGCAGCACCTGAAGGATGTAGCGGTAGGCGTCGCGGACGAACTTGAACTTGGACTTGCCGGCCCGCTTCGCGTAGTCGATCGGCACGTACCGGACATCATGCTGATTAGACAGGAACGCGATCGTAATCGTGGTCACGCACGAGAATCCGGGTGGCAGTAGCCGCAAATACGGGAGCGAGACCTGGCGCCGGAATGCCCGCAGCCCTGAGTTGAGGTCCGGGATCTGCGAATTGGTCAGTACCTCGGCCACCTTACGGATGAACCATTTGGCCGGCACCCGGAAGAGCTTGTGCGTGCCCTCCTCAGTCGTCCTGGCGCCGACGACCTGGTCTAGGTACGGATCCTTCTCGAGCATCTCGACGAACTCGGGGATGCGCTCGTTGGGATACGTCATGTCCGCATCCGTCCACACGACAATCTCGCCCCGTGCCTGATGCGTGCCGATGCGGCGAACGGTGCCGGACCCGCCGTTGCGGCGGAAGTGGACAACCTTCATGTGCGGGAAGCGCGTAGCAGCTTCCTCCAGGCTGGCCAGCGTGTCGTCGGTCGACGCGTCGTCGTAGGCCACGAGCTCGTACGTATAGCCGCTCGCGTCCATGGCCGCGCAGATCCGCTCCACCTCGGTTGTCACATGGCCTTGCTCGTTATGGCATGGCAAGACAATCGTGACGTACGGAGCGCCATCAGGCTCGCCGACCTCGATGAGCTCCGGAGTCGCCGGGATATCCAGGACAGGAGGGGGGGCCAGTTCAGTGGCGGGGGCGGAATTCACGCCCGAGAACATAGTCAACGTGAAAACTCCGACATCCAGATTTCCATCTTGATCGGGTCCGTATTGAGCGGAGGCCTTAGCAGGGCATGCGGATATACCCTGGTGTGCAGGTTCATTACCCGCCTGGAAGGCGAGCCGTACTCGGCCAGGAGGGTTGCTTTGGACGACAGCAGCACGGGACGTCGGCCAGTGCGCTGAATGTCAGCGATCAGCAGCTGCACCTGCCTCGGATCACTGTGTATGGCGACTGCCGTTGGTACGTCGCACATACCGCGGACCACCTGGCCCATATTGCGGTAGAGCTGATAGCTGACGAACAGCACCGACGAGTTGCGCGGGATAGCCGCGCACAAGCCGTCCACCGCCGCGATCTCGCCCTGCGAGGTCGCCTTGCTGGCAAGGCCGACGGCCACCAGGCGGATCCCGAGGGGGCCGCCCGATCGGTGGGCGATGCCGAAGGTCGTTTTCACAGCAGGAAGGATAAGCGCTGCCCCGATTATCGCGACCACGACGGCGCGGAACACCGGGCCAGCGCCGCTCTGGCGAAGCCAGTCGAGGAGCCATCTCGTGGCCCAGATCGCCAGCAGGATGAAGCCCGGAAGCACGGCGGGGACGAGCCGGCGGCTTGCCCACGGCTGATCTGGGATGATCCCCGGCCGCAGCAGCGTCGCGACGATGATCCACGCGAAGGACATCAGCGGCAGCGTCCAGGCAGGCGCGCCGCCACGCAGGCACCTGCGGGCGAGGACAGCAGCGCCGACCGTGGCGAGAATCACAGCGGGGACGCCGACGTACCAGTACACCCAGTGCAGGCTGATCTCGTAATACATGCGGTCGGGCTGGATCGGCAGATGCTGAGCCCGCTGCCAGCCGGCCATGGTGACCGCCTGGTTCTTAGGAATCTTGGCGGTCACAGTCTGCACATACGGCCGGACGACGAATCCGAGCGTGATCACAAACGCCAGCACGGCGGCAGCGTTTGGCAGCCAATTGGTCCGCAACTGAGGTACTCCGCGGTCCCAGCGCACCAGCACGAAGATCAATGTGACGACGAAGAGGGCAGCAGTGAGGCCCAGCAGCGGCAGGAGCGAAGCTTTGACCGTGCCCAGGTACGGCCTGCTCAGTACCACACCGTCGACGATGCCGTAGAGAGATCCGACGACCGTTCCGGCGATCAGCGGCCACGCCTGCCGCTGGCGGCCGAGCAGGAGCAGCCCGCAGTACGGGATCAGGGGCAGCATGTCGCTGGCCCCGTCGATGCGCACGAGGAGCGTAAGACCCAGGGCGAGGCCGCCGAGCGCAGCTATCTTCCTCTTGGCCGCACCATCTGGCGTGAACGAGTCGATGACCAGGCACAGTCCGCCCAGGAACAGTATCTGCGTCAGCGGCTCGCTGTAGGTCGACCTGCTGGTGAACATCTCCGGCAAGGTGAGCGCCAGGACTAGCGCGCCCAGGGGCGCCCACCGTGGTCCTACGAGGCGCCCGACCAGGCCGCCGAACGCCAGTACGCCGCAGGCTCCCAGCAGTGCACCTGTTGCAGATGCCGCGGTGACGCCGCCGAGCCAGAAGGCGGGAGCGAGCACCATGGGCAGACCTGCCATGAACTGCGGGACGATACTGTGGCCGCGCTGGTAGAACGCGGCGCTGCCGAACGCCAGGTTATGGTGGTACCCGCCGAATGCGGCGGCGTCCTGCGGGATTGGCAGGGACCCGTGCTTGGCGATCCAGTTGCCGAACTGGATATAGGACGCCGGGTCCCGGAAGACGATGATCTCCTGCGCGTGGTAGATCAACTGGTCGACACCAAAGATAACGGCCACCGCGATCAGGGCGGCGATGGCCCACCAGGGCGTAGGCGCAGGCTCCGCGCCGCGGGCAGCGAGCAGGCCCTGTGACCGGCCGGAGATCCAGCGCATTCCGGCGGTGACCAGCACAATCGCTACCGGTAGGGAGACCACAAGCATCAGCAGCGGCGTGAAGAGGCCGAGCAGCAGCAGCGGCAGTCCGGCCAGAAGCCACGCCATCACCAGCAGGGTTGGCAGCACAGTCAGCTGCCGGAATACCCGGCCCGTGAGGTCTGACGATGGCTGCTGGCTGTCGGCGGCAGCAGGAGTAGGAGACGGGGATGACCCAGTCTCCGCCGTCCCGGTGCTTGCGCTCATTTGACGAGCCTCCACGCCTTCAAAGAGTTCACACCCGCGAAGTGACCGCGCATCCGGTGCAGAACGATGAAGCCGTCGCGCTGGAACGCGATCTTGTATTCACCGCTGCGCACGAGCAGTTGTACCCGCTGAACTTGAGCATTGATGTTCGCGAACGTCATGACATGAAGCTCTACATCAGCGACAACCCAGGGGGCCCCGAGAGGCTTAGCCTCGCCATCCCAGAGCAAAACTGTATCGCGTGACGAAAGCTCCGGGCCAACGTCGTTGGCGGCCTCCACGACGACGCCATTCGGCACGGTGTCGAGAGCCGCGGTGGCCGCTCGGGTCCGGGCGGTCTGCTCATAGAAACTGGGCTGGAACATCTGCTTGAGCGGAGACATCGGCAGGGCGAAGATCGCAACGATGTTGGCCGCGAGAACCGCGGCGCAGAGTGCGAGGCCCACCACCCCGGCGCCCGGCCCTCGCCCGCGGCCGGCGGGCGCGCTGCCTCTCGGCGACGCGGCGGGCTCAGGAGCGGGACTCGCCACCTCTCCGGCAGGCGCGGTTGCCAGGGCCGGCGATGCTGGGGCGCTTGCCGCCTCCGCTGCCGCACCCGCCACTGGCTGGGCGGCCGATGCCGGCTGTGCCGCCGGGGCGCCGGATCCCTTAGCCCAGCGGTCAATCCGGACCGCGGTATCGACGGCTGCGCAGACAAGGATCACGAGGATAAATGAGTTGTACTGGAATTTGAGCAGCCACCAGCTTGGGAACTTGTCATTCAGCATCCGCTCGAGAAGCAGCGGAATTGCGGCCAGCGTAATCGGCGAGAGTAGTGGCAGGAAGGCAAAGACGGCCAGCAACCACTCGTAGGTCCTGCCCTTAACCCAGGGTTTGAAGAGCATGTGGAACGCGCTGACCGGGTGCCTGAGGATATGCTCGATGACCTGCGGCACATTGCTGCCGAGGCTGGAGTAGGCCCAGTAATAGCCCGCCTGCCCGCCAAATGCCGGAATCAGGATGTAGACGGCGATCATCGTGTAGAGGAGACCGCCAACCATCACGGCGAGCGCAACGAGGCGCTGCCTGGGCAGCGTTGGCGTCATGGACACAAGCAGGTAAAGGCCGATCCCGGCTACCAGCAAGCCCATGTCTTCCTTGACCAGCAGCAGAGCGCCCAGCGCGATCAGCGTGCCACGAGGCTTGCCCGCCTGGATGCGCTCTAGCGCTATCGCCGTCAGGACCGGCGCGAATGCTGCCTCGTGAAAATCAAAAGCAGCCGCCGCGGCGAGCGGCCAGCTGAGGCCGTAGGCAGCGGAGATGAGGTAGGCCGCGATGGTCGCCTTCCGGCCACCTCCGAATGCGCGCCTGGTAAATATCCACAACGGCGGGATGGCCAGCGCGTACAGGCAGGCCTGCGCGATCAGGAGCGTCTGCGGGCCGCCGTATATCCAGTACAACGGGGCCAGGGAAGCCAGGATCGGCGAGAAGTGGTCGCCCAGAACCGAGAAATGCGGACCGAAACCGTTGTGCACGCCCTTGATGACCGAGATGCCAAGGTGGAAGTGCGAATAGGACCGGATGGCCTGGTCAAAGATAACGAGGTCATACGAGGAGGCCCGGAACCTGATGTAGTAAATCAGCGAAAAGACAGAGTAGAGCGCAGCGATGAACGCTGTTAGGATGCTCACACCGAGAAGGTGGGTGCCACGGACCCGGCGGAGTGCGGCACGTTGCCGCCCGACCGACAGTGGTCTATTGACCGCAGACTGGATACTCATCGCGGCCAACGGTACTGGCGGCTGCTCCGTGCTGAGGCCAGATCTGGCTTTTTTCGGGTTAAACAGTAGGTATAGACTTTGCGTCTGCCCGACCGCTGTGGCGTTGTCTCCAGCAGTCGGGCTGTCACTATAGGCACCGTCCTGGTCAGCACTGATCGGTTCGGACTCAGGACGCTCGTGCGAGCGTTGGCCGGCGTCTCCAGTCACCTGGTGTCCTCAGGTCGCATCGGTTCGCAAAGATGGCAGGCTGTGCACATGCAAAACCCTAAGGTTGCCCCTCCCGTCGATGACGCGCGCGGTCATGTCGAGTCTCCGGCGACCGGGAGCCCCAAGCGGGCCGCCATCGGCCGGCTCGTTGGCAGCCGACCGGTTCGCTGGGTGTTCGTCATGGGTGCGGTGGCCTTGGCTGCCTACGCGATCGCCAAGGACTGGACCAAGATAACCACTGCGCTGGGCCATCTGGGGTTCCTTTCCGTCGCCGCTGCGCTTGTCAGCGTTGTGGTTGCTCAGGTCCTGACGTCACAGATGTGGCGGCACCTGCTCGCCTCTCTCGGCTCGCCGCTGCCGGCCGCCGCGGCCGCGAGAATCCTGTTCATCGGCCAGCTGGGCAAGTACCTGCCAGGGTCTGTCTGGCCGGTGCTCGCTCAGATGGAACTGGGCAAGGCCCACCAGGTGCCACGATCTCGTTCGGCCAGCGCGTCAGTGCTGGTCATGTTGCTGACGCTGATCACCGGGTTGCTGATCGCCGTAGTCACGCTACCGTTCGCCGCCGGTCCGCTGCCGTACCGGTGGGCGCTGCTGATCACGCCCGTCCTGCTCGTCATGCTGTACCCGAAGGTGCTCAACAGCATTATCAACCGGCTGCTCCAGCTCGCCCGACAGGCGCCGCTGGAAGCGCCACTCACCGGGCGCGCTCTGACTGGAGCGCTGGCCTGGGCAGTTGGCGTGTGGTTCTGCTATGGCCTGCAGATCTGGATCCTCGCGACGCGCCTCGGAGCGCCCGCAGGTAAGACGGCGCTCATCGCACTGGGCGGATTCGCCTTCGCATGGAGCGTCGGCTTCGTGATCGTCTTCGCCCCGGCCGGCGCCGGGGTGCGAGACGTCTTGCTCTTGCTGATGTTGCGGCCGGTGCTCAGTACTGCCGACGCCACGGCAGTGGTGCTCGTATCCCGGGTCGTGCTGACTGCCGCCGACCTCCTGACCGCTGCCGCAGCGACGCGGCTCGGCCGCCGGCCATACTCCGCTGTGAACACGACCGCCGATTAGCTACGAGATCGCCATCTCTACCGCGGCGACGTAGGCGTCCCAGGCCTCTGCCGTCTGCGGGGGCTGCACTCCGCGCCGGAGTCGTTCCAGCGTTCCAGGGTCATAGAGGGCGTTGATCGCGCGGGTCAGGTCCGCGACGTCGGCCGGGGTGCAGAGCAGCCCGTTAACACCATCGAGGACCGCGTCTGCGATGGCGCCCGCTCTCGTCGCGATGACGGGAACTCCGAACTGAAACGCGATCAGGGCGTTCTGCGAGGCCGTTCCCGATCGATAAGGGAGCACGAGGGCATCGGCCGTCGCGAAGACTGCCGGAACCTCGGCCGCGGGCACGTATCCGTCAGACAACGTCACGCGGTCCCGGAGCCGCAGGTCCGAGATCAACTTGAGCAGATCTTCGCGGCCTTCCCAGATCTCGCCTGCGACCGTCAGGCGGACGTCGGGCTTCGTCTCGGCGAGCGCCCGGATCAGGATGTCGAGACCCTTATAGTGGCGCACCATGCCGAAGAACAGCAGCCGGTTCTGCTGGGAGGCTGCCTCGCCGGGCCTGGCTGGCCCGGTCTCGATGTGCGGGATGTGCAGCGGCAATGCGGCAATCTCCACCGGCGCGCTCGTAAGGCTGGCTGCCAGGGCTGCTTCCTCTTTGGAATGGACGACAACCGCATCCACATGCCGAAGCAACGCCTTCATGGCAGGCTTGTCGAACCTCCGGTGCTCGTGCGGGAGCACGTTGTGGCATATGGCGACCACCTTGCAGCCGCCCGCCCGCGCAGCCTTTGCCAAAGTCAGGTACGCCGGCACCTGGATTGGCGTGAAGATCGACAGCAAGACGGCGTCGCACCCGCGAGCGGCTATTCGCTTGCCGGTCAGCCACCAGCCGTCCGGGCGGTACCAGGCGAGTGGCCATTCGGTCTCCGGGAACAACTCAACCTCAGGCTTGTCAACCGTCAGTTGACCGGGATACAGCCGTCTCGGATACTGGGCCCGCCACGTCAGCAGCGAGGTTTCGTGGCCGGCAGCTGACAATCGGTGGGCCAGCGTGGTCGTGTGCTGGGCCGAGCCTCCCTTATACGGGTGGGCCGGGCCGACTATGGCGATCCTCACGGTGCCGGGGCCAACTCTCGCCTTGGCACGGCTGGTCCGGTGGCAACCATTAGTGGGAGTCTCCGATCGCGTGTGCGGCGTGTTTCGAGCTCGTCTTACGTGCCCGTCACGCGGCCATCACGGTAGCAGAGTCGGCCAGGTCCCTGGGCCAGCCGTCAGGCAGGCCTGCCGGCCGCACGATCCGGCTGGCGCGCGAGCTCCGGAAAGTCGCTCAGGAGCCTCTCCTCGGCGGCGGCGACGGCCCGCTGACTGACGGACACCGCAGCGCGAGCGCTTGCGAGCCACTGCGTCGCCTGATCGAGCCGCGCCGTCGTCTCTGCGATCTCCCGCTCCAAATCGGATTGGTCAGGGTCCAGGTAGACCGCGCCCGGATCCAGGTAGGTCACGCCTGCATCCGCAGGGGCGTCCGCCAGCGCAGGCGCCGGTCCACGGGCCACCCGAGCGTGCTCGCGGGCGGTGGTGAGCCTCGCTAGCTTCGCGGTCAGGCGCTGCACCTTGCGCTCGGCGTTCCCCATGCAGGCCTGATCCCTGGTGGCCTGCCGGAGTTTGTCGGTCAGCACGCGATCATCGGCGTACAGCAGCCGTTCCGTCGCGACCGTGCTTCGCGGAAAGAACAGCAAGATCAGTGCCGCCCAGCCGACTGCGGCGGGCACCGCGTCCCGCGACGCGTCCAGGGCGGCACCCCAATGATGCTGTGACAGATCCCTGACCAGCGCCGCGGCATAGAGTCCGGTAGTGGCGAGGCTGAAGGCCAGTAGCAGGCCAAGCAGCAGCCATTTCCACCAAGGTCGGCGGCGCGACGCGGCGATCCTGGTCCGCCGCGCGAGGACGGCCGTCGGTCTCGCCGATGCCGACGGGATCGGCCTCGATCCCGGCAGCAGAGTAAGAGCGTGCTCCGCCACGTCCGTCGCTGACGGATCATCATCGCTGGTCATGCGCGCCTGCCAAATGCTGGGCACAGCCACAGGTTCGAACTCCGCTCCGGAATGTAACCGGGAACCGCTTCGGCTATTCGCCGCCGGCGAGGTGAGTTTGCCGGGTGGCAGCGGAGACGCGCCAAGGTCGCTTTCTATGATGATCACGACCCATTTCTAGGGAAATAAGATGCCGAAGCGCAGGAGCGATTGGCTATCGTGACGCTCACAGTCATATCGAAGGGGGCATTGATGGCAGACACGAGCGGGGGACCGGGGCCGGAGGAAGGCAGCACCGAGTCGGACGACGTGGTGAGCCTGGAGCCGGACGATCTGCCGGAGGAGCCGGAGGAGCCGGAAGAGCCTGCGGAGGAGCCCGAGGCACCAGCCGAGGAGCCGGAGGTACCAGCTGAGCCGGCCGAGCCTGCCGAGCCTGCGGTCGAGCCGGCTGCGCGCCCGACCATGTGGTAGCTCGTTCGCATGCCGTCCAACCGCGCTTGATGCCTGTCGGGCAGCGCGAGGCCAGGGGCGCCGCCGCGTCGGCTGTTGCCGCCGTGTCGGCCGGTGTCAAGGTTTCCCCTGACATCGTGCCCGCCGGGGGATTCTGGCCGCACTTCGCTGCTCGTTACTACGGACGGGAACCCTTCGAGACCGACGACCTGCCGGCAGGTCTCGAGGTCAGCGGGGCTGAGCTTTTCCGGCTCCTGCTGCGGGCGGCAGCGGACCGGGGTGCCGGACCGCGGGCTCCGCAGGTTCGGTTTCACGCGGGACAGCGGCAGGTTATCGCGGACCTCGCCGACTACATGCCCGTCGCAACGGACCGTACGGTCGATGGCTACCTGGAGCGCATGGAGCACCAGCTTGGCGGCGAGCCTTATCTGCTGACAGTGGAGCACGGCCACGTTTCCAGCCGGGAGATCTGGAAGCGGGCGGCCTCGTTTCTAAGCGGCCTGTATGCCGCCAGCGGCGTCCTCCCCGGCAGCGTGGACCTTGAGGTGTTCGTCGGCCGCTACCCCTACACGATTCCGGGGATTCATCGCGAGCGGTCTGGCGTATTTGTATCCATGGTGCAGGGATCCAAGGACATCCTGGTCTGGCCGCCGGATGCGACCGGGCTGCCGCTCGGATCAGCGCGCTACCAGCGGGCGACCGCTACGAGTCGCCGGCTGCGCTGTGCGCCGGGGCGCCTCGTCTACTGGCCGGCCATGCACTGGCACGTGGGAGAGAGCCCAGCGCAGGGCACGGCTGGTCTGCACATTGCGGTGCTTGACGATCCGCTCACCGCACGTGAGCTGATGTCCGGCGCCAGCGAACTGGACACCGCGGTTGCGACCGGCATCAGCCCTGGCTGGGCGGCCAGCCCGCCCCACGACCTGGCCCTGCCGCCGGAGCTTGATGCGGCCGTCGAGTCGGTTGTCTCGGCGTACGCCGACCAGGACGCGGTCCGCGACCGGCTCGTCGCTGGCTGGCTGCGCCGGCGGACAGCCCTGGGCTTCCCGACCGTGCCGCCTGGCCGCAAGGTCGCCCTGCACCCGGACCAGGTCCTGACTCGCGATGGCGTGCATCCGATCGTCGTCGCGCCCCGAGACGCAGCCTCAGCCTGGGTAGCAGCCGACGGCCGCGTCGGCTATGCCCGGCCGGTGGCGGCCCTGGTCCCGCTGATCGACCGGCTGAACTCCGGGCAGCCGGTCCAGGTGTCAGCGGCGCTCGACCTGGCAACGGAGTCGCGAGACCGGGACGTGCTGCTGAAGGTCCTGACGCTGCTGGCTAGCTGGCGGGCGCTGGCGACCGGCGCGGCGGCGCAACCGGTGGAGGAGACAGCGGACCCGGGGGCTGATCCGGCGTGAGCCCCTCGAGCTTGGCAAGCACGCGAGACTGGCGCAGCCATGGGTCCTCGCTGCGCTGCTGGCGCCGGGAGTATTCGATCAGCTCCTGCCACGTCGCCCGCGCAGCCGCGGTGTCTCCGCTCGCAAGATAAGCATCGCCCAGGTTCTCCAGGATGTGCGGCGGCCGGACCGGGAAGCCGGCCTTGCTGCAGGTTGTCAGGGCGTCCAGGAAGTACCTGATCGCCTGCTCGTGATCGCCGATGCCGACGTGGATCCGGCCGAGGGTGTCCAGCGAGTCGACCTGCCCGGTCATGTGACCTACCTCGACGTTGAGCTGCAGTGCCTTGGCACAGTAGTCCCTGGCGGTCTCCAAATCCTCGAGCGCCAGGTAGTGATTGGCGAGATCGGTGAGCGCGCGCGCCTCGCCCGTCCGGTCGCCGGCCGAGCAAAACCAGTCGAGCGCATCGATGGCATGCGACAGCGCAATCGGCACGTCCTCGGGCGCGCGTTCGGGCAGCAGTTCCCGCCTGGAGCGGTAGACGCCTGACAACGCGAGGTGTACGGACGCCTGGGAGGCGCGGTCGTCGATCGCCCGGAAATGGGACATCGATCGCCGCAGCTGGCCGATCGCGTCGTCGCATGCGCCAGTGATCCTCGATCGGGTCCCGAGGCTGAAATAGACCCGGCCGAGGGCGCCGTCATCGCCCAGACTCGTCGCTGCTCTCAGGGCTACGACATCCAGGCTGGCCCAGTCACGGGTCCGGCCAACAGCCCGGAAATACTGCGTCATCGTGCACGGAATCTGCCACGCATAGCGATCGGCGCCGAAACCCTCGGCGTGCGTCGCCGCGGCGACAAGTACCTGATGCTCGGCGCGGAACCAGCTGATGGCACCGAGCGTGGTGTCGGTTCGCTCCGGAGTGACGGCAGAGTCTTTGAGCGGGGGGAGCTCAGGCAGCGGCAGGTCCTCGAAGAAGATCAATGCGCCGGCCGCCCTAGCTGTATACAGGTAGTGATCAAGCAGCCGCCTGAGTGCGGCCTGCCGATCGCTCGCTGTCTCGGCGCTCGCCACCTGCTCGCCCGCGTAAGCGCGGAGCAAGTCGTGAAACGCATACCGGCCCGAGGCTTGCTCTGAGATCAGGCTGGCGCCGACAAGCTCAGCGAGCAGCCGCCGGGCCTCGTGCGCGGGCAGGCCGGCCAGGCTGCTCGCGGCCGCCGCCGTGAAATCCGGGCCAGGATGCAGGCCGAGGATACGGAAGAGCCGGGCGGCCCCGTCGCTGAGCTGGCTGACCGACCATGAGAAGACAGCCCGGACGCTGGTTGTCGCGTCCCCAATGTCGAAGGCATCAAGGCGGTCGTGCTCGCCGCTCATCTGCGCCGCGAACGACGCCAGCGCGACTGCCGGGTGCGCTGCGGCGCGAGCCGCCGTGATCGCCAGCGCCAAGGGGAGGCGGCCGCACAGCTTGATGAGCTGAGCGGTCGCTTCCGGCTCGGCCGCCAGTCGGCCCGGGCCAAGCCGCGCGGCCATCAGCTCCTCGGCCTCCGCCTGGCTGACCAGTCCGAGCGGGATCGTCACGGCACTGTCGGTGATACTCAGCCCCGTCATGGCCGACCGGCCCGTCACGATGACCAGGCACCCTGGCGACGCGGGCAGGAGCGGGCGGACATGGTCGGGATTCCTGGCGTTGTCGAGCAGGATCAGCATCCGACGATCGGCCAGGATCGTCCGGTACAGCGCTACCTGCACGTCGGGCGACTCGGGAATCTCGGTGGGCGGGACGCCGAGCGCATCCAGGAAGCCGCGGATCGCCTCGGCCGGCGTCAGCGGGACGCCGCCGGGGTCGTAGCCACGGAGGTTGACGTAGAGCTGACCGTCGGGGAACTGAGCCGCCACCTGGTGGCCCCAGCGCAGGGCGAGCGCGGTCTTGCCGATACCGCCGATGCCGCTGATCGCGGTGATCACGACAGTGCCGCCCGGCACCTCCTGGCTCAGCAGCGCGTCGAGCTGCTTCAGCTCGGGCGCACGGCCCACGAAGTGCCGCGCGCCGGCAGGCATCTGCCGGGGAACGACCGGCCCGACGTTGGCCCGAACTCCAGCCGACGGTGCGGCCAGGGACGGGTCAGCGTGCAGGATCTTGTCCTGGAGGTCCTTAAGCTCCGTCCCTGGCTCCACGCCGAGCTCGCCCCTGAGGACACGCCAGCCCGCCTGATAGCAGGCGAGCGCCTCGGCTTGCCTGCCCGACCGGTACAACGCCAGCATCAGCTGGCCGCGGAGCCGCTCGCGCAGCGGATGCTGAGCGACCAGGGGTGCAAGATCCACGGCAAGCTCGGCGTGTCGGCCGACCGCGAGGGCGGCGTCGGCATGGTCCGCTTGGACAGCCAGCCGTTGCTCATCCAGCGCGGCAGCCTCGGCGGTGAGGCGGTCGGTGATGTCGGCAACGTCGGCGAGGGCCTGCCGCGCCAGAGCGCGAGGGCCTCGCCGAGCGCGCTGACGGCGGCCTCGGCGTCCGCGCCTCGTGCCGCAGCACGGCCGCGCGCTACCAGACCCGTGAACTGGGAGAGATCTGACTCCTCCGGGCCAAGCGTGAGCTGGTAACCGGGCGGCCTTGTAACAAGCCGGGAACTGGTACGGCCTGGCTCCATCGCGGTCAGGCGGCGGCGAAGCTGGTACACCTGCGCGTGCAGGTTGCCCTCGCGTGGCCGGACGGCCTCGTCGCGCCACAGGCCGTCGATGAGGGCTGACTCGGATACGACCCGGTTTGCCGAGATCGCGAGCAGCGCCAGGAGCGCGCGCAGCCCTGGCTGCGTGATGGCGACGGGCCGGCCGGCCGCTAGTACCTCGACCGGGCCAAGCAGCCTGACCTGCAGGTCACCAGCCTCGGTCTTCATGCGAGAAGCGTAGCGAGGAGTCCGCCATTGCCCATATTGCATTCCCGAGCGATATGAAAAAGAAAAAAGGCCCAATCGGTACAGTCAGCCCGTTTTATGTGACATTCGGGCGCGAGTTCCCAGCAGACAAGGGGTTGGGTCGTGGGGACTAGCAGGGCCAGGCAGAAGGCCCAGGTCGTGCCCAAGGTAGCGGCTAGCGGGGCTGAGGTAGCAGCGCCCGCTACCACGACGGCTGCCTCACGGGCGCTGCTCGCGAGACCAATTACTCCGACCCGACTCGCCGACCCGTCGAGCGCGTGATTAGTGTGTGACTCATACATTATTTGTCACCCGAGTCGGTGGCGGCAGAACTCGACGCGACACGATTGGAGGGCGCCATGGCGCACGCGGCAGGCACGTTCACCGTCGCTGCCTGGGACGAGAGCACCTACCAGGAACTGGACGGAGACGCCAAGCTCACCAAGGCGACAGTCACCTTCGCGATGACTGGTGACATCACAGGCGAGGCGAACTGGACTGCGGTCATGTACTACCGGCCAGACGGTACGGCTGTGTACACCGGCTATCAGCTAATCCAGGGGCAACTCGGCGGCGTTGACGGCAGCTTCGTCGTCCGGGCTGACGGCGAGTTCGTCGACGGCGAGGCGCGCTCCCGATGGGAGGTCATAGAGGGCTCGAGTACCGGCGGCCTGGCCAACCTGACGGGCAGTGGGCAGGCCGTCGCGACAGCCACGCCGCCGGGCAGCTTCGCCTTCGACTACGACCTTGGCTAAGCATGCCGACCTGGATCGCTCAGTCAATGTTTTCGGCGCACTTGCGCTAGTCGTCGCCGACCAGATTGCAGACGCGACCGCGGACGCGGCGGGCCGGGCGGACTCGGCCCCCGCCGCGCTGGCCGCGCTGCTGCACTTCCTGGACCGACCCTCGGTTGACTTGCTGCGCCAGGTACTCGGGCTGACCTCCTCGGGCACCGTCCGCCTGCTCGACCGGCTGGCAGAGGCCGGCTACATCGAGCGCCAGGAAGGCACGGACCGCCGGTCGACCGCGGTCGTGCTGACGGACGCTGGCCGGGCGACGGCCGAGGAGGTCTGTCGTGCGCGGGCGGATGTACTTGACCGGGTCACGGCGGCCTTGTCACCGGCGGAGCGCGCTGACTTGGACAACCTAGTGGGCAAGATGCTCCTGGGGATGATGCGCGGCCCCGGTGCCGTGCGCTGGATCTGCCGCCTCTGTGACACCGGCATCTGCCGCGGGTCGCCGGGCGGATGCCCGGTCGGCAACGCTGCGCGCGAGCTATATGCCGGCGGCTGACCGCGGGAACGATCCCGATGCCCGCATTGGCAAGGGAGCGCTCTGCGGGTCAGCGCGCCAGCCGTGGCAGCAGTGCGGCCGACGTGGCGACTCCGACGACCGTCGCCACGGCCAGCACGGTGAAGTCAAGCCCGAGATGCGCCGGTGTGCCGATGAGCAGCCCGCGCAGTGCGTCCACCTCGTACGACAGCGGATTGCACTTGCTGATCGCCTGCAGCCACCCCGGCATGATCTTCTCCGGGTAGAGCGCGCTCGAACTGAAGAACAACGGCATCGTGATGGCCTGGCCGATCCCCATAAGCCGGTCCCGAGATAGCGCCAGCCCCGCGATTGTCATCGACAGGCAGGAGAAAAACGCCGAACCCAGCACGACCACCAGGGCCGCTCCGACAAATTTCAGCGGATCATCCGTCAGCGTCACGCCGAGGAGCGCAGAGAGGATCACCACCACTGTCGCCTGGACGATCGACCGGACCCCAGCGGCGAACGCCTTGCCGCTAATCAGGGCTGCCCGAGGTGTCGGGGTGACCATGAGCTTGGTCAGCACACCTGCGTCGCGCTCCCAGATGATCTGGATGCCATAGAAGATCGCGATGAACAGCGCTGACTGCGCGAGGATCCCTGGTGCCAGGTAGGCAAGATAGGGGATCCCGCCCGGCGTCGGGATCGCGTGGATCTTGGTAAACACCTCACCGTAGATAATCAGCCACAGCGCAGGCTGGATCGCCCTGGTATAGAGCTCGGTGCGATCGTGCCGGATCTTGCGCAGTTCGACCCAGCACAGCGTCACGATCCGGCTGGCGAGCCGACGGACCACAGCGGCCGGTGTATCGGCAGGCGGCAGCAGCAAGGTCCCGTAGTGACCGGGATCGCCGCTCACTACTCGGTCAGCCGAGGCGGCGGGCGGTACGCCTGGCGCGGCGGACGTCACGGATGCCTCCTTTTTCGTTGTCGTCATCCAGCGTGCCGCCGGTGTAATGGCGGAACACCTCGTCCAGCGTTGCACCGTCCCCGAGCATGGCCTTGAGCAATCCAGGCGTCCCTGTGGCCCGGATGGAGCCCGCATGCATGAGCGCGATCCGGTCGCAGTAGGTGTCGGCCTCGTCCATGTAGTGCGTTGTCATCAGCACCGTCATGTCGGCCTGCTCGCGCAGGCCCGCGATGTACTCCCAGACGTCCGTGCGCGCTATCGGGTCCAGGCCTACCGTCGGCTCGTCGAGTACGAGCAGGGTCGGGGAGTTGACCAGCGCCTGTGCCAGCTCGAGGCGCCTGATCATGCCACCGGAATAGGTCTTGACCAGTTTGCCCGCCGCTTCGGTCAGGCCCATCGCGGCGAGCGCGCTCTCTACCCGGTCCCGGCGCAGCGAGCGCGGCACGTCAAAGAGACGTGCGAACAGCTCGACATTCTCCCGGCCGGAGAGCGTCGCATCGGCCGACAGTAGCTGCGGCACGTATCCGATCATCCGGCGTACCAACATGGGCCGTTCGGCGCCGTTGACGCCGAACACGCTGATAGATCCCTCCATCGGCCGCAGTAGGGTGGTCAGCATCCTGATGGTCGTCGTCTTGCCTGCTCCGTTCGGGCCCAGCAGGCCGAACGTCTCGCCGAGCTCGATGTTCAGATCCACGTGGTCGACCGCGGTGTGCGTGCCGAACCGGTACGTGATCCCCGAGCACACCACCGCACTGGGCGACCGCGGCAGTGCGCCGCCATCGCCGCCCGCTTCCGCAACCTCAGGCAGCTTGCGCACGTGCCTCGACTCCTTCCGCCAGCCGAAGTAGGGCCGGCACTGCCGCCGCAAGTACGCGCTGATCGGCTGCCGACAGCTCGGCCAGCGCTTGCCCGGCGAGCTCGGCTCTCAGATCCCGGTACTCGGCTAGCCGCTTGCGCGTCCGGTCCGTGACGGTCAGCAGCGCAGTCCGGCCGTCCGTCGCGCTGCGTCCGCGCTGCAGCAGCCCGGCCGTCGTGAGCTTGCCGACGAGCGTGCTCACCGTGTTCGGAGCCAGACGTAGCTCCTGCGCGGCGTCGGCGACCGTGATGCCGGGCCTGCTCGCTGCCAGCCTGAGCAGCTCCGACTGGGCCGGCGCGAGGGGTTCCCGGCGCCAGGCCTGATGGACCGACCGGCGCGCGGCGCGGCGCAGCAGGCCGATGGCGCCGAGCAGGTCGGCCGCCGCCGTTGCAGATGAATCGTTCACAGAGCTAACTATATAGACAGCCGATGCCCCGCTGCTACTCCTGCATCAGAATGGGAACGGGGTCCGTCGCCGCCGGTGCCGGCAGCACGACCGCGGTAACGGCGGCGTGGTTACTTCGTTCGCCGGACCGCCCCGGCGCTCCCGTCCGCAGGCGCGTCCGCCGCTGCGTATTCGTCGGACACGATGTCGGTACCCGCGCCCGAGGTGGCAGCGCCGGCGGCGATAGTGGCCGCCTCGGCACCATCCTCATGCACGAACCTGCCGCCGCGCATCGCGGAGGCAGCCGCCGCTATGAGCAGTACGACAATCGCCATACTGAACACGATCACGAGGCCATGGTGGAACGGCTGGGAGATCAGCTGCGGGAAGAACGTCTTGCCCGTCAGCACCGCCGCATTCGAACCAGGCAGATGGCTGAGCACCCCGGTCGGCCCCAGCAGCTGGTGCACCGGGTTGTACCCGAGGAAAGCCGCGAAAAGGCTGCCGACCGGGGGCAGCGAAGCGATCTGGTGGGCGATCGAGTGCGGCACGCCTTCCGCGGTCAGGCCGTGGGTGAGCGTGGTCGGCAGGGTAGCGGCAAGACCCGCGATCATCAGCGAGAAGAAGACGCCGATCGACAGCACGAAGCCGGAGTTCTGGAACGTCGCCAGCATCCCGGACGCCGCGCCGCGCTGCTTGGCCGGCACGCTGTTCATGATTGCCGCCGCGTTGGGCGCCGAGAACAGGCCCATCCCGGCCCCGGCTACGAAGATCAGCGCCGCGAACTCGGGGTAGCTGAAATCCACAGGGATCAGCAGCAGGCCGCCGAAGGCGATAGCCGACACGATCAGCCCGCCCGAGGCGAAGGCGCGGGCGCCATGCTTGTCCGACAGCCAGCCTGACATCGGCCCGGACACGACGAAGCCGAAGGTCAGCGCCAGCAGGTAGATGCCTGACCACAGCGGCGTGTCCTTATAGGCATAGCCGTGCAGCGGCAGCCAGATGCCCTGGAGCCAGATGATCAGCATGAACTGGAGGCCGCCACGGGCGATCGAGGCAAGCAACGTCGCGCTGATCCCGGCCGCGAATGCGCGGATCTTCATCAGGTGCAGGTCGAACATCGGCGCTTCGATCCTGGTCTCGATGAAGCAGAAGAGGGCCAGCAGGATCGGGCCGCCGATGAGGCCAGTCAGGACCAGCGGGCTCGTCCAGCCCATGGAGTGCCCGCCATAGGGCTGGATGCCATAGGTGATGCCAGTCAGCAGCATGATCAGCCCGATGGCGAACGTGACATTGCCGAGCCAGTCGATCCTGGCCGGCGTACGCATGCCGACTTCCTTCAGGCTCAGATAGGACCAGATTGTCCCGCCTAGGCCGATCGGCACCGACACGATGAAGACAAGGCGCCAGTCGACGGCCGCGAGGAGTCCGCCGAGGATGAGGCCGATGAACTGTCCGGAGATGCCGGCCACCTGGTTGATGCCCATAGCGGTTCCCCGCTGGTTAGCGGGGAACGCGTCGGTGAGGATGGCCGGCGAGTTCGCCATCAGCATGGCGCCCCCGACCGCCTGGATCACGCGGAAGCCGATCAGCCAGAGCGCGCCGCTAGGACCGATGAAGGGATCAAAGGGCAGGGCGAGCGCACCGAGCCCGAAGATGGCAAATCCCGCGTTGTACATCCGAACGCGGCCGTAGATGTCTCCAAGGCGGCCGAGCGTGACCACGAGCACGGCAGAGACCACCAGGTAGCCCATGAGCATCCAGAGCAGGTAGCTGACGTTGCCGGGCTGGAGCGGGTTCAGGTGGATGCCGCGGAAGATGGCGGGTAGCGCGATGATGACGATCGAGGCGTTGACTGTGGCCGCGAGCATGCCGAGGGTCGTGTTCGACAGCGCGACCCACTTGTAGCGCCCGTCGCGGAGTCCACGGTTGTCCGCGCTCAGAGTGTCAGTCCTCTGGCTCACTCGCCTGCTCCCCGCGTCGGAAAATAGTTGTGGCTACCAAAATACCTGGGCGACCGCGCGGGCGCGCTGCCTCCCGTCGCCGAACCTGCTGGTGACTGCGGCAGGAGTATCTTCGGAGGGTGACATTCCGCCCGGCGCCACGCGATCTTCGTGCCTCCGACTTCGACCGCGACCGGGTCATCTCGCTGCTCGGTGAGGCCGCCGCCGATGGCAGGCTGACGGCGGACGAGCACGCCGAGCGCGTCGAGCGCGCTTACCAGGCCCGGACTCTCGGCCAACTCGCCGTCTTGACCACCGACCTGGTCGGCCAGGACGCCCAGCCGATCAAGCTGGATGGCAGGCGAGCGGTCGCCGGCATCTTCGGCCGGGACAGCCGGGATGGCCGCTGGGTTGTGCCCGACAGCTTGCCGGTCGTGGCGATCTTCGGCGAGGTCGAACTGGACTTGCGCGAGGCGCTGCTGCAAAGCAGCCGGATCCTCGTCTACGCGACGCTGATCGCCGGCACCATTCACCTGATCGTGCCCGACGGTGTGTCGGTCGAGACGACCGGCACAGCGCTGCTTACCAGGAAGGTCAACCGGTCAGTGCGGCAGCCGGCGCAGCGCTTGTCCGCGGGCGAGGGCCGGCCTGGGACACGACAGCCTGGTACGGGTCAACCGGTCGTCGAGGTGCGAGCCGTCGGCTTCGGCGGCACCATCAAGGTGACGTCGCCCAAGCGACCCCGTCGGCTGGGTGGCCTGCGACGTGGCACCCTGCCCCGCGGCTAGCCAAGCGATCTCGCGGTTCCAACGGCAACATGCCTTGGCGGGTCGCCCGGATGGACGTCGAGCCTGCACGAGGCAGGGCGAGCGCGCCCGGACGGACGTCGAGCCAGGCACACCGAAACGGCTGCCTCGAGCCCATCCGGTCCCGCCCGCTTCGCCCGTTTCGGCAAATCATGACAAAACCGAAGTAACCGGTCATCGGTTGAGCGTCGGGGCGCGCGTTGGCACCGGACGGCAACTGATCACTCCCACATATCACGTCTCCCGTGCGCGCAAAGGCCACAACTCCGGCGCCAAACTGCACCTGAGACGTGAAACGTGCCATCGCCGCATGCGTAAACGCGGCAATTCGGGCGCATGAGATGACATGTCAACCGCCGAAGAGATCGAGGTCATTTGTATTTTCGGAAGCCCCGTCGACTGTTGGGTTTCTGCCCCCTCCCTCCGGCTGTTTCCTGCCGATCCACTGTCAAGCCGGGGACGGCCCGTTGTGAGGCAGCCATTTCTCTGCCCTGGCTGCCTCACGATGGGTCGGCGCCGGCCAGCACGGGCGGAGGGCCGGCCTAATGAGGTTCTGGACCGGGCGCTAGCCGGCGTTGAAGTCGACTGCGCTGTAGGCGTTGAGCTTCCAGAGTTGGTGCTCGGCGTAGATGTTGCGGACCGTACCGGACCTTGCGCGCATGACTAGCGAATGCGTCGTGGCGCCGCCCGACTTGTAGCGCACTCCGGCCAGCAGCTCACCGTCTGTGATGCCGGTGGCAGCGAAGAAGGCGTCGTCGGAGGTCACCAGATCGTCGGTGCTCAGCACCCGGTTCAGGTCGTGGCCGGCGTCAAGCGCCTTAACCCGCTCGGCCTCGTCGCGTGGCGCGAGCTTGCCGAGGATCACTCCGCCGAGGCACTTGATGGCACACGCGGCGATGATGCCTTCGGGCGTGCCGCCGATGCCGAGTAGCAGGTCGACCCCTGTGCCCTCGCGTGCCGCCATGATCGCGCCCGCCACGTCCCCGTCGGTCAGCAGCTTGATCCGGGCGCCGGCGGAGCGGACCTCGCGGATCAGCTCCGCGTGCCGCGGGCGGTCGAGTATGACCACTGTGACGTCCGCTGACGAGCAGTTCTTGGCCCTGGCGACGGCGTGGACGTTGACCGAAGGCGGGGCGTCGATGTCGACGACTCTGGCGGCCTCGGGACCAGTGACCAGCTTGGACATGTAATAGACCGCCGACGGGTCGTACATGGCGCCACGCGCGCTGACCGCGAGGACCGAGATCGCGTTGGGCATCCCGTTGGCTGTCAGTCGCGTGCCGTCGATGGGATCGACCGCCACGTCGCACAGCGGTCCGGTGCCGTCGCCGACCTGCTCGCCGTTGTACAGCATTGGCGCGGCGTCCTTCTCGCCTTCGCCGATGACCACGATGCCGTTCATCGAGACGGTGTTGATCAGCTGCCGCATGGCGTTGACAGCGGCGCCGTCGGCACCATTCTTGTCGCCCCGGCCGACCCACCGCGCCGAGGCCATGGCCCCGGCCTCGGTAACCCTGGCCAGCTCCATCGCGAGGTTACGGTCCGGCGCGTGCCTGCCCGGCTCCGGCGCGGCGGCGGCGATGTCACCGGCCGAGTCGGGGAGCGGCCCGGCGATGCCGGGGGCACCAGCGACGCCGGGCGGTACGGCGGGCAGCGCGGCTGCCTGGTCATCGGTCATGGCCAACGCACCTTCCCTGTCAGCGGGCAGTGGTGGAATCCTATGTACAGGCTCGCCAGTCGGCTTGCCGCCCTGCAAGGGGCTGCCTGAGAACGCCGGAGCGAATGACTACTGAACAGGTGGATTCTGGCCGAGCCGCAGACCGCGGCTCGTCAACACGGGCGGTGCTGCTAGCCGCAGCGCGTCAGGTGTTCATGCTCGAAGGTTATGCAGAGGCTGGCGTCACCGACATCGTCGCCCTGGCGGGCGCCAGCGTGGGCAGCCTGTACCACCACTTTTCCGGCAAGGCCGATCTCTACCTGGCGTTGTTCGAGGAACTGAGCAACGAGCACGACATTCGTACGCGCAAGGCGGTACGGGAGTGCCGCGATAGCGGCGTTACCGATCCCATGCGGCTGCTGCTGGTCGGAGCTCGCGGCTACCTCGACGTCTGCATCGAGCAGCGCGATCTGGCGAGCATGTTCGCGCGCGGCGACGGCCCGCCGGGTTTCGAGGTGCTGTGGCGCAAGCGTCTGTCGGACTGGGTCCACAGGAATACCGAGTTCTTCGCCCGCAGCGGCGAGCCGCTGGACGAGGCGGCGGCGATCGTGATGACCGGCGCGATGATGCTGGCCGTCGCCGAGATTTCGCTCGCACCGGACGCCGCCAGAGCCCGGCAACTCGCCGATGGCGTGCTTGAGGTGCTGTCCCGGCTGCGCGTGACGCCTGCCTAGGAGTACGGGGGCTCGGAACTCCGTTGCGTTCAGAAAGGCGCGCCCGGAGACTGCTGCGCTCGCCCAGGCTGGTCCTGCTCAGGCTGGTCCTGCTCATGCTGGGCGAGTGCGGTCGCGAGCCGGGCCCTGGCTCCCTCAAGCCACTCCTCGCAGATGGCGGCCAGCGCTTCACCCCGTTCCCAGAGCTGAAGTGATTGCTCCAGGGTGAGTCCGCCGGCCTCCAGCCGCTTGACCAGTTCGGTCAGCTCGTCGCGGGCCTGCTCGTAGGGCGGACGCTCGCTGTCGGCCGAACCGTCTCTTGCCGCTGCCACGGTGACCAGCCTAGTGCGGCCGTAACGGGCCGGCTCGGGCCGCCGATCAACCTAGGAGCACGGTCCGCTCTGCCGGAGACTCGGCGAAGGGACAACGATGAACAGCCATGAGCACCCTGGCGTCAGCCGGCCATGCGCTGCCAGCCTGGCTGCACCTTGCAACGCGCGGCCCATCGGGCGCCGGCCGCAGCCGGCGTCACTGACGTCTGCCATCCCGGCCAGCCCAGGCCACCAGCGCGCCCGCTGTCGAGGGCTGCGTACCCCGCCAGGTCACCTGGCCGACTTCGGCAGCTGCTGGTATCGCCGGTTTCCATGGTCGCCCGTGACGTGGCGGCTCGACGGTCCGCATCGCTAGCCACGCCGTTTAGCAGTGTCGCGCTACTGATCGGCGACGCGCCGATCGGCAGTCACCGTTAGCTCGTCGGCGGCGAACCGCACGCTGAGGGTCTCGCCGCGGGTCACCTGTGCGGCAGACAGCACGACGGTGGCATCAGCCTGCTGGACGATCGCGTAGCCGCGGCGCAAGGTACCCGCCGGCGACAGAGCATCCAGGCGGGCCCTGATATGCGTCAGGTCATCGCCCGCCCGATCCAGGCTTGTCGCGATGGAGAGCCGGGCGCGCTCCGCGAGGCCAAGCACCTGCTCGTGCCGCCGGTCAATCTCTAGCAGCGGACTGGCCAGCGCTGGGCGTGATGTGATCGAGCTGAGCCAGGATCCTTCTCGGTCGAGCCGGCCTACCAGCGACCTGCGCGCTCTCCCGCGTAGCTGGCGGATCAGCTCTAGCTGCTCGGCCACGTCGGGCACGGCGCGCCTGGCCGCATCGGTCGGCGTCGAGGCACGGACGTCAGCGACCAGGTCGAGCAGCGGTACATCTTGCTCGTGCCCGATGGCGCTAATCACTGGCGTGACGCAACCCGCGACCGCTCGGACCAGATCCTCATCGGAGAACGGCAGCAGGTCCTCAACGGAGCCACCGCCACGGGCAATGATGATCACGTCCACTGCCTTATCGGCGTCGAGCCGCTGGAGTGCCTCGATGATCTCCTCACTGGCACGCGGGCCCTGGACCGCCACCTGCTCCACGCGGAATTTGACGGCTGGCCAGCGCCTAGCTGCGTTGCGCAGGACATCTCGCTCGGCTGCGGAGTCGCGTCCGCAGATTAGGCCCACCGACCTCGGCAGGAACGGCAGCCTGCGCTTTCGCTCGGTCGCGAACAGGCCCTCGGCCGCGAGCGCCGTGCGCAGCCGTTCGAGCCTGGCGAGCAGCTCGCCGATTCCCACGGCCCTGAGCTGGAGCCCAGTCAGCGCGAAGGTGCCGCGAGCGGCGTTGAACTCTGGCTTGGCCCAGATGACGACGCGTGCACCGATGGCAGGTGGCGGCGTTGTGGCGTCGAGGATCGCTCCGGTGCAGATAACCCGTACCGAGACCGCGGCGACCGGGTCACGCAGCGTCATGAAGACGGTGCCTCCGCGCCGGGTCAGCTCGGCGATCTGACCTTCGACCCATATCTTGCCCAGGCGGCCGATCCACTCGCCCACCAGCCGTGTCACTGTACGGACCGGGACGGGTGCCTGCTCCGACGTCTCTAGCGCCATGGACACACCCCGAGGTGGTTCGCAGGGGTCACCCGCCGGCCTCGAGCTTCTCGATCCGGCGCTCGAACATCCGAAGCACTTCCGGGCGCTCGGCGTTGGCCGCCTCGTGGTCCAGCAGCACCTTGAGCTGGCCGACATCGAGGCCGCGGAGCCGGGCCCGGATCGAGGCCAGTGAGAGTGAGTCATAGTTAGGCAGCGGCAGGGTGTCCTCGGCCGACAGCACTTCCTCAGGAGACAGCACGTCCTGGGGTGACAGCGCTTCCTGGGGTGACAGCAGGCGAACGTTGCCCGTCTGATCTAGCGAGCGAAATCGCGAGCTCGACTGAGCGGCCGGGGTTGGGGCTGCCGGTCTGTCGGCGGCCATCAGTATCCGGCCGATCCCGGCGAACACGGCACGCAATGCCAGCATCGGCGCTCGCCGGATCTGCTCAGGGACCTCCGGGATGCCCATAACCTGTCGTTCTCCTCACACTGATCGCTGCCGCCACTCGCCTGTGCGGAGCCACTCGCACGGGACAAGCATCGCGCTGCGATCATTGTCGCTGGCAAGCGGCTACGTTAAGCCACCTGTGCCAGATTCCAGCCCATTGTGCTCAGTCGGGCGGGACGGTCTACTAGCCGGAGCCCGGATTGCAGTGCCTGGATCGGCCCCAATGATGATCATCTAGACTGGGGACCATGCCAGTTCAGACGCGCCGTGTGCTCCTCGCCAAGCCCCGTGGCTACTGCGCGGGCGTCGACCGGGCGGTTCAGACCGTGGAGAAGGCGCTCGAACGCTTCGGTGCGCCCATATATGTCCGGAAGCAGATCGTCCATAACACGCATGTTGTCCGGACTCTTGAGGACCGCGGCGCGATCTTCGTGGAGGAGACCGAGGCGGTTCCTGAGGGATCGGTTGTGGTGTTCTCGGCACACGGCGTGTCGCCTGAGGTGAGGGAGGAAGCCAAGGACCGGGGCCTGCGGACCATCGACGCGACCTGCCCGCTGGTGACGAAGGTCCACAACGAGGCCAAGCGGTTCGCCGCGCAGGACTACGACATCCTGCTGATCGGTCACGAAGGCCACGAGGAAGTCGTCGGCACGACCGGCGAGGCGCCGGCGCACATCCACCTGGTGGACGGGCCCGCAGGCAGCGACTCGGTCGAGGTTCGTGATCCGGGGAGGGTTGCCTGGCTCTCGCAGACCACGCTGTCAGTTGATGAGACCAACGAGACCGTGGCAGCGCTGCGCAAGCGCTTCCCGCTCTTGCTCGACCCGCCTAGTGACGACATTTGTTACGCCACCCAGAACCGGCAGGCCGCGGTCAAGCAGATCGCCGCCGACTCCGACGTCGTGATCGTCGTCGGCTCGACGAACTCCTCGAACTCGGTCCGCCTTGTCGAGGTCGCTCGGGACGCCGGCGCACGGGCCGCCTACCTCGTCGACGACGCGGCCGGTATCGAGCAGGCCTGGCTTGACGACGTGACCACCGTGGGCGTGACGAGCGGTGCCTCGGTGCCGGAGGACCTGGTGGCTGCCGTACTGACCAGGCTCGCTGAGAGCGGTTTCGCCGACGTCGAGGAAGTCGAAGCCGTCCAGGAGCGCATGGTGTTCGGCCTCCCGCGGGAGCTTCGCAAGCCTGCGGACGGTCAGGCTTAAGCGCCGACGACCAGGCCTACCGCGGACGGCCAGGCCTACCGCGGACGGCCAGGCCTACCGCGGACGACCAGGCCTACCGCGAACGCCTGGGCTTAGCCAAGCTCCAACAACGTTAGCCAGAGCGCGACGGCCTCAGCCTGCTGCGCTGATTACACGCCCGCCGAACAGCTGCGTCTGTGTCGCCGGCTCACGTCCCGTTCCCGGCCGCACGACTAGCTCTGGGCCACCCTCGACGACAAGGTCGGGAGCAGACAGCGCCCGGACCGTGTCCTCGACCGGCTTCGGCTGCTCAAGCTCGGCGTCAACGACGCCAAGCTCGTTCAGCTTGCGAGCGCTGACCAGGACGCGGCTCTCCAGCGAGCCGACCGTCCGGTTATAGCTGGAGACCGCGTTGGTCAGCGCCTTGCCGAGGCCGTCGACGTGCTTGCCGAGTCCGCTGATGCGGTCGTACAGCTCGCGGCCGAGATCGAAGACGGCCCGCGCGTTGTCCGCGAGCGCGGCCTGCTGCCACGCATACTGGGCAGTTCGCAGCATCGTCACCAGGGTCGTGGGCGTAGCGATGTGCACCTTGTGGGTCATCGCGTACTCCAGCAGGGCCGTGTCGTGCTCCAGCGCCGGGGCAAGGAACGCCTCGCCGGGGATGAACAGCACGACGAACTCAGGTGACGGGCTGAGCGCCGCCCAGTAGCCCTTGGCCGCGAGCCGGTCCACGTGCTCGCGCAAATGGCGAGCGTGCGCGCCGAGCCGAGCCTCGCGGACGGTCTCGTCGGATGCCTCGGCCGCCTCCAGGTACGCGGCGAGCGACACCTTGGAGTCGACGACGATGTTTTTGCCGCCAGCGAGCCTGACTACCATGTCCGGCCGCTGGGCGCCCTCGGCGGTCGGCACGGCAACCTGCTCATCGAAGTCGCACTTGTTGCTCATGCCTGCCAGCTCGACAACCCTGCGCAGCTGCATCTCGCCCCACCGGCCCCGAGCTTCGGGCCTGCGCAGCGCTGTCACTAGCGCTTGCGTTTGCACTCGAAGCTGGTCCGAGCTCTGTCTCGCGATCGCGACCTGCTCCGTCAGCGCGGCGTGGGAGGACCGTCTGGCTGCGTCGGTCTCGCGCAGCTGGCTCTCAACCCGGGCCAGCGTGTCGCGCAGCGGCTGCACCATCTGCTCTACCGCGGCCTTTCTGTTGTCCAGATCGCCTGCTGCCCTGGCGTTTGCGGCGCTGAGCCGTCCTTCCGCCATCTCCAGGAAGGTCTTCGCGCTGCGGTCGAGCGCCAGCGCTGATAGCTCCTGGAACCGCTCGGCGAGCTGACCGTCGATCAGCTCAGCCCGCTCCCGCGCTGCCCGCTCGAGCAAATCTGCCCGCTCGTCAGCTGCCCTGGCGCGCTCCTCGGCCGCCCTGGCATGGCCGGTCAGCTCGGCGGCGACCGTTGCGAGCCGGCCGCGGGCCAGCAGATACCCGATGACAGCGCCGACGGCGGCCCCCAGCAGGAGCCCGATGAGCAGCGAAATCGCGTTCATGTTCAGCATGCTTGCAGCCGATCACGACAGTTTTGAGGTCCGACACGCCCGGCCGCGCGCGCCACTTGGGGATCCGACGCCCCATGCGCATCGCCTCGCCGGTCTGAACCGCGGGCGGCGGATGCGTGGGCGGCCACGTTCCTGTGCCCGAATAGAATTCCCCAGTGAGCCTGTCCATCGGTATCGTCGGCCTGCCCAACGTCGGTAAGTCCACGCTCTTCAACGCGCTGACGCGGGCCAACGCCGTGGCGTCGAACTACCCGTTCGCGACGATCGAGCCAAACGTCGGCATTGTCGGCATTCCCGATGCCCGCCTCGACGCGCTCGCCGGGCTCTACGACTCGGCCAAGATCGTGCCCGCGACGGTGCGGTTCGTGGACATTGCCGGGCTGGTTCGCGGCGCGTCAGCTGGCCAGGGGCTGGGCAACCAGTTCTTGTCCCACATCCGTGAGACCGATGCGATCTGTCAGGTCGTGCGCGTGTTCACGGATCCGGACGTCAGTCACGTGGACGGGGACGTCTCACCCGAGCGCGACATCGAGACCATCGCCACCGAGCTGATGCTCGCTGACCTGCAGACGCTGGAGAAGGCCGCGCCGCGGCTGGCCAAGGAGGCCAAGTCAGGCCGGGATCCCGAACGAATCCGGGTGGCTGCCGCGGCCGACAAGGCGGAAGGGGTGCTGGACGGGGGAACGACGCTGTTCGCTGGTGCCGCGGCGGCCGGTATCGACCTGGCTGATCTGCGGGAGCTTCAGCTGATGACGGCCAAGCCGTTCCTGTATGTCTTCAACGAGGACGACACGGAGCTCGCCGACGACGAGCTGCGCAAGAAGCTGGCCGCGATGGTGGCCCCGGCTGAGTCGATCTTCCTGGACGCCAAGACCGAGTCTGAGCTGGCCGAGCTTGAGCCAGCCGAGGCGGCGGAACTGCTGGCCGAGCTCGGCCTCGGCGAGCCCGGGCTGGCACAGCTGGCGAGGGCGGGATTCGCGGCGCTGCGGCTGTCGACATTCCTGACGGCCGGGCCGAAGGAGTCCCGTGCGTGGACGATTCCGGTCGGGGCGACTGCGCCGGAGGCGGCGGGCGTCATCCACACCGACTTTCAGCGGGGTTTCATCAAAGCCGAAATCGTGTCGTTCGATGATCTCATGGCGGCCGGCTCCATCGCTGCGGCCCGCGCAGCCGGCAAAGCTCGGATCGAGGGCAAGGACTACGTCATGCGCGACGGCGACGTGGTCGAATTCCGTCATCAAAGCGCATGAAGAGGCCAGGTTGACACCGTCGGCGCCGCACGCTGGACGGCAGCTGCTGCTCTGCTCAGCCGGTCGCGCTCACTGCCGCGGCACCGCGCTCGGACGTGCACTGGCAGCTAGTTCACGTCTAAACAAAGCGCTGCAAGTTGCCATGGGTGGGCGCAGCACTGATGGACGGCCGACCAGGCTGCCCTTGAGCTATGACCGAGAAGGTGCTGCACTGGGCGCATGAGCATGCGATTACGGCGCCGAGGGCAGGGCGGGCCGGTGGTGCCGTCGGCTGCGGGGCCGATGGATGAAGGAATGATTCAGCGGTGGCGGCAGCGGCGGCGCCTCCGGCGCTCCAAGAGGCTGGAAGCCGAGGTCGCCGCGAGGCGGGAATTCGGCCGGAATTATCAGCCGTGGGGCAGTGGGCCCGGAGCAGGCGGCGACGTCTAGGGCGTCGTCTCGGCGAGGCCAACTTGGCCGGTGCCCAGGACGTCGCCAATTAGCTAGACGGCCGCGAACTAGCTATCCGGACTGTGCGCCGACCTGCATGCCGTCGGCAGGCCCCGGACTGGATACGCGCGCCCAGGCTTATTTAGTCGGTTGCCGCGGCCGACAACGTGCACTGGCTGCTGCCTAGGCGGCACCTGGTCGAATTCCGACACAGTTGAGCAGCACGACTGCCTCGCTCGCATTACCGGCAGATCGGGGTCAGCTCCCAAGCCGCTAACCGGAATGGTCGTCACCTTGTGGGTGCGGGCTTGACGACTAGGCGGCTGGGGTCCTGCGTGAAGGCCTCGATTCTGGGCACCTGGCGCTGATGCTATTTAGCAGGCTGGGCTGGCGGCGTCTTGGGCCGCTCGTGGTTGTAACGGCCGCCGCGGCCGTGTTCACCACTTTGCTGATCTTCGTTCGGCTCCGCTGGGCTCCGCTGGAGTCGGCTGACCGTACGTCCGCAGCTGACGTGAACAACCTCGTTGCGAGTCACGCTGCGCTCGTGTCTGCACTGAAGATCCTGACCATGCTGGGCAGTGCCGCCGTGCTATGCGTTGTTGTCGGCCTGGCCGTTATCCTGCTTGCGATCCGGCGGCTCTGGCGGCTTGCGCTGTACCTTCTCGCAGCGGGCGCGGGCGCGCTGGTGCTAGATCCGCTACTCAAATCACTGGTCGGCCGACTCCGCCGGGCGCTCGCGCATCCGATTGCGCACGGCACCGGCAGCAGCTTCCCGAGCGGGCACGCGCTCGGCTCGATGGTGTGCTACGGAGCGCTTCTGCTGGTGTTCCTGCCCGCAGTGCGCGGCCGGTGGCGGACAGTGTTCGTGGTGGTCGTCGCCACGATCATCCTGATCGTCGGGATCAGCCGCATCCTGCTCGGCGTGCACTACGTGTCCGACGTTATCGGTGGTTGGGCGATCGGGGTGATCTGGCTCGGCATTACGGCGCTCGCCTTCGAGCTGACCAGGGCAGCTGTTGGTGAGCGGGTAACGGCTCCGGTTACCGAGGGGCTGGAACCCGAGGACCGCCGGGACCTAATACTCGCCGAGCCGGAACGCGCTAGGTCCGGCGCGGCCTCCGGCGGCCGTAGTTACGGCCGCATCGCGGCCGCGATCGTTGATCAGCTGGGTGCTCATCCTCGGCGTCGTCGTCGGAGCTGGCGAGCTGATCACGAAGTGCGGGAACGGCAACGAGCTAGGCGACCAGTCGATTCCGCGCTGGTTCGCTACGCACCGCACGCCGGCCGAGACTCACTGGAGCCTGATCTTCACCACCCTTGGGGGTTCGGTGGCGATCGTGATCGCCTCCGTTGCGGCGAGCGCCGTGTTCCTCGCGATCACGCACCGGTGGCGGCCAGTTATCTACATCGGGACGCTGATGGCCGGAGAGATCACGGCGTTCCTGGCGGCCGCGGCGATTGTCAAGCGGCCCCGGCCAGCTGTCCCGCATCTCGATCACCACTTGCCTACCTCGGCGTACCCGTCTGGCCACACCGCGGCGACTTGCTGCATTTACGTCGGCATCGCCATCTTGGTCATCGGGCTGTCCAGAAGCTGGTGGCGGTGGCTGTTCCTGATCCCAGCGATTGCCATGCCGGTGCTGGTCGGGCTCTCGCGCATGTACCGAGGGGAGCACCACCCAACGGACGTCCTAGGCGGCATGCTGTTCGCAGCGCTCTGGCTAACCGCCGTCACATTGCTGATCAAGCCCGCCGTAGTGCGAGATCGATCGGCATCAGGTCGATCGCCGGGAAGGTTGCGGGCTAGTCTGCCGCGCGCCAAGCAGGTGGCCACAGGCGGGGCGCGAAGGCAGTGATCGAGGTGCACGGCAAGGGTTTCTTCAAGGGCCGGGTCTCGTGCGTTCTTGTAGGAAACGTGAGCAAGATTCTCGGCGGGATCGAGCTTTCCAGCGGATCACAGCCCGACGACGGGCTGCTCGAACTCGGCGTGGTCACTGCACAGAGTGCAGCCCGGTGTCAGGAAGATCCGCATCAACGTACATCCCTCGTCGATCAGGATTTGCGCTCCCCGCCAAACCGGAGCTAATGCCACCTAGGGCTTGTCGGTTAAGTCGGCATCAATGCGTTCTGCGCTCAGCAGCCGCCACGCTCGCATGCGACGAGCGAAGATCACAAACGCTCCTGTCTCGTCGAATCTGGTCCGCTATGGCCTTGCGCTTAGCCCGCGGTGGCCGCTAACATCATTCCACTAACTGATTAGTGGAAGTGTGGTCATGATCGAGTTCCAGCTTGACACCGCGTCTGGTATCGCCACCTATCTGCAGCTGGTCCAGCAGGTTCATCAGGCCCTGCAGCTTGGCTTGCTCGAACCGGGCGACCAGTTGCCGACGGCTCAGCAGGTTGTCGCCCAGTTGGCGATCAATCCGAACACGGTGCTGAAGGCCTACCGGGATCTTGAGCGCGAGGGGCTCGTGCGGGCCCGACCGGGTCAGGGGACTTTCGTTATCCGGTCACTGCCGCGCACCGACCCTGCTGCCCAGACCCGGTTTCTCGGTTCGATGACCGACTGGCTGCGCTCGGCGCGAGCGGCGGGCCTTGGCCCCGATGATGTCGAGGCGATCTATCGCACGGCGTTCCGCAGCTGTTTCGCGGAGGGTGTGGCATGAGCTTCGTCATGCAGGCCAATGGACTCGGTAAGCAGTACGGCCGCCGCTGGGCGCTGCGCGACTGCACTCTTGCGATTCCGGCGGGGAGGGTTGTAGGGCTCGTAGGGCCGAACGGCGCGGGCAAGACCACTCTCATGCATCTGGCCGTGGGGCTCCTCGCGCCCACGTCGGGCTCGATCAGCGTTCTCGGCGCAAGTCCTGGCGATGGCCCGGTGCAGCTCGGCCGGGTTGGCTTCGTCGCCCAAGACACGCCCGTCTATCCGCGGCTTTCCGTTGCTCAGCATCTGCGTATGGGCGCGTGGCTGAACGCGGGCTGGGACAGGCAGATAGCCGAAAGCAGGATCGAGCAGCTTGGCGTCGACCCTCGTCAGCGGGCCGGGACGCTTTCGGGAGGCCAGCGCGCCCAGCTGGCCCTCACTCTGGCGATCGCGAAGAGACCCGAGTGCCTCATCCTCGACGAGCCGGTCGCGAGCCTCGACCCGGTTGCGCGGCGCGAGTTCCTTCGCAGCCTGATGGAGGTTGTCGCCGCGCAGGGGCTCAGTGTCGTGCTCTCCTCCCACCTGATCGCCGACCTGGAGCGGGTCTGTGACTACCTCGTCGTGCTCGTCGCCTCCAGGATGCAGGTTGCCGGAGAGGTCAGCGACCTCCTCTCGTCGCACCGCCGGCTTTCCGGGGCTCGCCGGGATGCGAGCAGCCTGCCAGCCAATCAGGAGGTGATCGAGGAGAGCCATACAGACAAGCAGAGCACGTTCCTGGTCCGAACTAGCGACCTTGTGCTCGATCCGTCCTGGACAGTCCGCCCGGTCACGCTCGAGGACCTGGTAATCGCCTACATGAGCCGCCCGGCCGCCCCCGAGCGCTCCCGTCGGCCTCAGCTGAAGGTCATGTCATGATCCGGTTCGCCTGGCTCCAACTCCGCACGCAAGCGACGGTGGCCCTGGCCGCCCTGTTCGCCTTCGCAGTCGTCCTGGCGGCCACGGGACCGCACCTGGCCAGCCTGTACACCAGCGCGATTACCGGCTGCCACGGCGGCACTTGCGCGAACGCGGCCAACACGTTCCTGAGCCGGCTGACCGTTACCAGCCCCTACCCGATCGTGTACGTGCTCGCCGTCGGGCTGATTCTCGCCGCGCCCGCGATCATCGGCATTTTCTGGGGCGCACCGCTGATCGCCCGCGAGCTCGAAACGCGGACGTTCGCCCTGGCCTGGACCCAGAGCGTCACCCGAACCCGGTGGCTCGTCACCAAGCTCGCGCTGACAGCCCTGGCTGCCATGGCCGTCACCGAGGCACTAACCCTCATCCAGGCCTGGTGGGCCGATCCCATCAGTAAGGCCGTCGATCTCGGCGGGCCGTATCCGGTCGGTTCGGTGTTCGGCGAGGGCCGGCTCGGCTCGTTCATCTTCCCGACCAGCGGCATCACCCCGCTTGGATACGCCGCGTTCGGCTTCGCTCTCGGAACCGCAACCGGTGCCCTCATCCGCCGTACAGTGCCCGCCATGGCCGTCACCCTGGCCATCTTCGCCGCCGTCCAGATCGCCGTGCCGCTATCGGTCCGCCCGCACCTCATCTCGCCCGATCGGACGGTCGTCAGCGGTCCGTCGTTCTTCCAGACTGCAGGGCTGAGCGTCGGCACACTAACCGCCAGCACCGTCCCGGGCCAACCCGAAGCCTGGATCCTCTCCAGCGAGGCCATCAACGCGGCGGGCCAGCCCGTCAACAGCATTCCCGCCGCCTGCCTGTCCCCTTCGCTGGGGAAGGGCGCCCCCCAAAATGCCGGAGCCTGCATGGCAAGCAGGGGCATCCGGGAGACCATTACCTACCAGCCCGCCGACAGGTACTGGCCCTTCCAGTGGATCGAGACCGGGATCTTCCTGGCCCTCGCCCTCGGCCTGGCCGGTACCTGCTTCTGGCGGCTCGGCAGGCGGCGGACCTGACCCGCCCGGCCGGCTCTGCGCGCCGCCCGGGCGGGCGGCCCCACGGCCCTTTTGCCTACGACTGCACGCGCGCCTCGCCTGGCAATGCAAGCCGAGGCTTGCACAGGTCTCTCGGGGCACCTGAGCGGCGGATGCCTCGGACCAAGCTGGCTGATCTAAAGGGGCTGGTGATCCCGGTCGGCGTCCGGCAGGATCGCCGCGTGACTGTGGTGCCGGATGGCATGACCGAGCTGCTAACAGACTGGGATGTCCCTAAGGGTGCACAGCTGACCAGCGTGGAGCGCGGGACTAACAACCGGACCTTCGTCGTGATACACGGCCGCCAGCGATGGGTCCTGCGCATCAGCCAGAACCTGTCCGCAGATCAGGTCCGCGCTGAACAGCGGCTGCTGCGGCGGCTGGGACATATCGGCCTTCCGTTCCAGGTCCCCGCGCCCCTGCCTGCGCTGACTGGCGACACGGTTGTGGAGACCTCCGCCGGCCCGGCGACGCTGTGCACGTGGATCCCTGGGGTGCGGCCCGACTTGGCGGGCGAGCTCGCCCTGGAGCGGCTCGGCCGGGCGATTGGCGTGCTCGGCGAGGCAATGCGGGACGTGCCATTCCAGGACGCGCCGCAGGACTGGCGAGGTGATCGTCTGCAGGTGCACCCGGAGGTACCTGACGTCCAGGATCTGTGCCTCGAACTCGCCGTCGCTGGCGTCCGTCCCGAGCAGGTGGAACTACTGCGCGTGGCATCCCGGCGCCTCGCAGCGTGGCAGCCGACGGCCCGCAGCCTTCCGGTCCAGGTAGTGCACGGCGATCTCGGAGCATCCAACGTGCTTGTCCATGAGCAAACAGGCGAGTTGACCGGGCTGTTGGACTTCGAGATCGCAGGGGCCGACTTCCGCGTCAATGACCTGGTCGCCGCGCTGCTGCTGTCCGGCGCGCTTGAGGGATGCCAGTGGGAGCGTCGGACCGCCGCGCTCGTCCGGGGCAGCGTCGTCGTTCGGCGCCTGAGCACTGGCGAGATCCGGGCTGTGCCGGAGCTGATGGTCTGTAGGTCAGTCGGCTCGGTGCTGTGGCGCGCTGGCCGCTGGCGCCGCGGCCAGGCTCGGGCCGGCGATGTAGCCGACCGGATTGACGAACTGGATACAACGCTGAGGTGGCTCGCAGTGCGGGGCGAGCAGCTGCTGGCCCTCCTTGAGGCATGCGGAAGATAAGGAAGCCGATCCGCTACGTTTAGTAGCCATGACAGCCACCCGGCACTGCCAGCATTGCCTGGGCGATTGCCGAGGTGAATGCGTGCTTCCGGGCGACATGGGATTGTGCCTTCATAACCCCACGCCACCGATGGCGCTGCGTGATCGCGTGCGCCTTCTGGGCAGCCGCAGGTTCTGGAGACGAGTGCTTTGGGGCAGAGGCTGAGTGGCTGGGCTACAGGCGCACCCTGAAGTACATCGTGGGGTGCCAGAGTGCGTTCATCCGGTGGAACCCGATGACGGTGCCTGTCTTCTCGGCTCCGTACGTCAACTCTCCTCCGTCGTAAAGCTCGACATGACCTGTGCCGAAGAACGCCAGATCGCCTCGCCGCGCCTGAGACCTGGAGATACGGACGAGGCGCCAGCTGCGGAGCATCTCGTACGTCGTCCGAGGTAGCGACACGCCGACCGCCCGGTAGGCCTCGTAGACCAGGCCCGAGCAGTCGAATCCGACTGGGCCGGTGCCGCCCCAGATGTAGGGCTTATTGCGCTGCGCCAGCGCGTAGCGCCACGACGCGAAGCCGCATCGCAGCGACCGCGGCCGCGCTGGCCGAGGCGGCTCTGGCGGCTCTGGCGGCTCTGGCGGTACTGGCGGTACTGGTCGAGTTGGGCGCCGCTTGACATGAGGCGCGCGCACTCGAGGCCTGCGCCGTCACCGGTGCGGCGAGTCCTGCGGATGTAAGGATCACTGCAACGACCGTAAGCGCGGCCCGCGAGATGCGACTCAGCCGGTTCGAGATTCCACCGGGCGCGCAGCCAAAGATGCGTTCGTTCCCATTCACTGTGACCTTCTTGACGCAGTTGCGCCCGGATGCGACACAGGCGCCTGACAAGGCGCATGCTTTATACGCGCGCGCCCAACGGAGGTAAATTCAATCGCCACGCCAATTGCAAACCAGATTCGCAATTAAGTTTGCCGCTAAATATTGACAATGCGATTAGGGCTTTGCATTGCCGGCCCCAAACGTCCCCGTGCGCGACCCGCCCCCGCGCGCGACGATGAAGCGATTGCGCCGAGTTCGTCCTCGTTACGGTAGATCTTGATTCTCCGGTTCTATCCCGGATATCCGGACCCATGAGGCCAAGTGGAGACCGCTGCGCCCGCGATTCGCACGCAGGTCTGGGTATACGTTGAGGGTGTCCTGACGTGTACCGACGGTGCCCGGACGCGGACACGCAGTCAGTAGACGCGGACTAAAGGAGGTAGGCACATGCAGGCAGTTGTCGGGGACCGGCTTCACGTACATGGCAGCATCGTGGGTCAGCCAGAACGGATGGGCGAGATCATCGAAGTCCGTGGCGCGGGCGGGGAGCCCCCTTACCTCGTGCGATTCCAGGACGGTCACAGCTCGCTGATGTTCCCGGGTCCGGATGCCGTCATCGAGCACCCAGGCAAGAAGTCCAAGAAGGCGTCGCGACGCTGACGCCACCCCTCGCGAAGCGGACTCCGCCCCCTCGCGACGCGGACGCCAGCCCTCGCGACGCGGACTCCGCCCCCTTGCGACGCGGACTCCGCCCCCTCGCGACGCGGTTAACTGTGGCGGGGTCGTTAACTCCCGCCGGGCAGGCGCAGGGCGCTGGCGAGGCTGGTCGCGACCTCGTCCATGACAGGCTCGGACACGTGGCGCCCAGCATCGCCGCCAAGCATCCCGAAGATGCGTGGGCCGCGCAGGTCAGGTGAAAGGTCCGCCTGGCGAGGGACAACGTGGAAATGCACGTGAGCGAAACCCTCTGCCTCCGCGAATAGCGCCACGTAGCTCTTCTCGCAGCCAAGTACGCTCCGCATTGCCGCGGTGACGCCACTGAGCAGCGGCCCGAGATCGGCGGCCTCCTCAGGCGTCAGCTCATCAAGAGCGGTCACATGCCGGCGCGGCACCACGACAAGCCAGCCGGGCAGTGCCGTTCCGAACGCATGGGCCACCCGCCACCGCGAGCCGACGTGTATCCGTTCCCGAGGCGGCAGATCTGACCGGTTGTTACTGACGCAAGTCACGCATGTTGGGTCTGCAGGCACAACCAGCATTATGCGTCAGGCAGGATGGCGCCATGGACAGCGGCGATGTGGCAACCAGGGCACGGCAGCGCGAGCTGGTCCGGCGGGGCTACGACGTGATATCCGAGGCCTACCGGTCTGAGGATGGTGCCGCAGCCTCGTCGTCGGCTGAGGATGTTAGCCGCTACGCCGGCTGGGTTGCCGAGCTAGCTGGCTTGCTGCCTGCCGGCGCACGAGTGCTTGACCTGGGCTGCGGCGCCGGCATCCCGGCTACACGCGAGCTTACGGCGCACGGACTGCAAGTGCTGGGCGCCGACTTCTCGACTGTCCAGGTCCGCCGGGCACGACGACTGGTCCAGGCCGCCAGCTTCATCCAGGTCGACATGACCGAGCTGAGCTTGCAGCCCGGCAGCTTCGATGCCGTCGTGTCGTTCTACGCCCTGATCCACGTTCCGCTCGCCGACCAGCGAGTCCTGTTCCCTCGAATCCGCGACTGGCTGCGGCCGGGCGGGTATGCGCTGGTCACTGTCGGAGCCGAGCAGTGGACCGGCACGGAGGAGTATCTGGGCGCACCCATGTTCTGGGATCACGCCGATACTGACACTTACCTGCGCTGGCTCGAGGCCGCTCGGCTGGCGCCGGTCTGGCGCCGCTACGTCCCCGAAGGTGACGGCGGTCACGGCCTGATCCTGGCCCGGGCAGTCTGAGCGCGGTACGCCGATCGGGCTAACGCCGGCAAGGGCAGGCGACCTCGTAGTGGCTTAACAAAACTCGCCCACAAGGCCGCCCAAAGCCAGTCACATCACGTCGAGATGCATGCGCAGCGCAGGCCCGAACGTGGTCTGGACGTACTCGTCGACGACGAATCCCACCTCGGCGTAAAAGGCGCGAGCATGCTGGTTCGCGGTGACCTCGACCCTGCGGGCTCCGCGGTCGCGGGCGAGCTCAGTGACATCCAGGACGAGCGCCCGGCCGGCTCCCTGCCGCATCCAGTCCGGATCCACGAAGAGGTCCTCAAGCTCTACCGCATCATCGCCCGGGAGCCAGGCAGCGAAGCCGACGATAACGCCATCGCAAACCGCAGCCCGAGTCCGTCCCTCGGTCACAGCGAGATCAGAGAGCTCGAGGACCTCTGGATGGGAGAGGAGCAGCGCCCTGTCTTCGTCGTTGGATAGCGACGATCGCCGGAATACGTGGCGCAGCACCGCGATGTCGCCGGCCACGGCGTCGCGGATCTGGAACGTCGTCACGGGCTCAGCCTCCCGACACCATCCGGCAACGCCAGCGAACCCGCGGCGCATGGCTCGCTCAGATCACCGAGTTCACTAGCTCAAGCGACTGCACGTGGTCTTCCTGCACGCGCAGTATGGCGTCGTCGCCGCGGAACAGAACGACCCAGCCGTCCTCATGCTCAATCGAGTCAATGTCCTCAAGCGTCTCTTCGGCGACGTTTTCGTCGTCGCCGTAGATCATCTTGTATGTCGCCACCGGCGCAGCCCCCTGATCGAATCGTGCCTTCGCGATGAGTTCTGTCCCAGCGTCCGCTGTCCTAGCGTCCACTCTTCCAGCATCCTCTGTCCCAGCATCACTTTCCGCCTGAGTCCGCTTCCTAAACGGGAACGGGAACGGGCTCATATACGCCTTCGCCCCTTCAGCACGCTCGCGGCTCGTCACGCGCGCCAGACGGACATTTCGGCGTCAATGACCGACGTAGCACCGGCCCGGGACTGGATCGAGCTCGTCCTGGGTTCACCAGCTGATCTCGATCGCCATGCCACCCTGCTGGCCATAGCCGTCGCATCCAATGCGCACTAGTTAGCTAGCCGAGCTGCTCTCGCGGGATCGGTCCCCGTGGGGACGCCAGCCAGCCGGTGGGTCCTCGCCGACCAAGCCGTCTACCGCCTCGCAGAGCAGATCGGCGTGTCCGGTGTGTCGGCCGTACTCCTGGATCAGGTCGGCAGACAAGGCGGCGCAGGCTGGCATGGCGACCATCCGGTGCAGAGAGGGTCGGCGAGCTGGTCAAGCCCACCGTCGGCCAAGGCCACTGCGAGGCGGGCGCGGGACCTCTCGACCGCATCGTCCCAGAGCGCGTAGAGGTCGTCGGGGCTGTCGTGGCAAGGGCTTCTATCGGGGTAGTTCGTCATGCGAAGGCACCTGGTTGGCGTCGATAGATGCTCGCTCTGCCTCGGTCAGCCCGCCGGCGGCGAGGATCTGCTGAACCACGGCGTTCTTCCCGCGGCCGTATTCGTCGATGGTCGCGGACGTGGCGCCGACGCGTCTCTTGATCGCGGCGTACTCCTCCCTGAGTCGCGGGTCCCTGCGCAGGGCGTCCCGGACTGCCAGGTGATTACGCAGGGAGAGCGAGCCCGCGACAATGACGTACGTGTTTGTCCCGGCCAGCCGCGCGGGCTCCTTGAACGCCCACCGCAGCGGGATGCCGAGCTCGCCCTCAGGCTCGAACCCGAGCCCGATCAGAACCTGCGACGCCGCGGCGACCTGCTCCTCGGCGACCACGATGTCGACGTCCATGACAGGCTTGGCCGCGAGGCCAGGAACCGACGTGCTGCCGACATGCTCGATCGCCAGGACCTGTACGCCAGCGGCAGCCATGGCGTCGGCGTACTCGGAGCGCAGCCGTTCGAATCTTCGGGGCCAGATCGGGTCGTACTCGGTTACGGCAATCACGCCCCGCAATCTATGCCGTCGGCACGTCATCGAAGAACCGTTATCTGTGGCCTCCGCCAGTTCACGCAGCCCGGCCGTGTCCGCCGCCCTGCGCGCCGACGGGCGGCTAACAGCGCAGACTTCGGCAGGTCATGGGGTCGCCAGTGCCGCTCGCACAAGGTCGAGGAACTCGTCGTCGGAAATACAGGCCGCATCCTCAGGCCGAAGCCGGATAGTCCCGGTGCTCGTCTTGAGAGCGGGGTGGCGGGCGACGAAACCGCCGTCCTGGTCTTGCTGCCAGCCATACATCGAGATGCCGTGCTTCCACGCGCCGACATACAGGCGCTGGCCGCCACGCTTATAGGTCGGCATCCCGTATGACAACACCACGGCCGCATCTGGATGGGCGCGGAGGATCAACCCGTGGAGCCGGTCGAAGAGTAGGCGATGCTGGACCGCGATGCCGTCGATGTAAGCCCGCACCGCTTCATCGACCCGCCCGCCGCCCTCATCGCCTGCCGATCGATCACCAGCTCTCGTCATCTCCGCCTCCTGTCAGAGCTGCCCGCTATAGAGGTCGTCGACCCGCCTGATCCGGGCCAGCGCGCGGTTGACGGGGACTTCATGCTTCGCCAGGGCACGGAGGATGTCCTCGCTATAGCTGGTCAGGAAGCCCATCCCGCCAGCTTCGCCGCGCAGGCGGAGCCAGACGGCGATCCGGCTGAACGGAGAGGCGACCAGTTCCGCGATTGCCAGCTCCTCGTACCGAGCCTCCCAGGTCGGCACGACCCACCGGACCGGCGCGATCCCGCGAATCCGGACGCCCCAGTCGAAGATCTCCAGCTTGACCATGGTCCCGCTGGTCGTCAGGTTCTTGCACATGATGCCGCCGAGGAACATGTTTTCCTGGCGGCCTTCGGGTATGTCGATGATCCGGGCACACGATCGCGCCCTTCTGACCCAGGTGACCAGGCCTGCCGCGATCACGACGATGACCGCCACGATCAGGATGACAACGAGCATCGGGCCTCCCAGGCGGATGTTCGGCTAGACGCCTGCATCCTTGCAGCTAGAACGCTATGGCGCGAACCTCCGGGCGGCCCGGATGGACGCCCCAGGCTCACAAGGTCGGTGCTAGCACTGACGACTTGGGCCGCTGGGTGCGTCGATGATAGTCAGCACCGGGTCCGCACGCCGAACGCACGCCGGTCGTGCGGGCCCGGTACTCACCGGGGCGCGCACGAAAGACGTATGTCCGCCACTGGCTACATTCTCGTGCGGCCCTGGCCTGCCAGCACATCGCCAGCACATCGGCAGCACATCGGACATTGCAACGCTGACTCCCGCCGGGTCAGAAAGAGAGCCGGAGGAAGAGAACCACGCGGCGCCAGCCGCGCCAGCCGGTGAGGTATCGACATGAGTGCGGGCGTCCGGGATCAGGCCGCGAGCAGGCGGTCTGGCACGCAGGGGCTCGAACGGCTGACACCTCGTGAGCTTGAGATCCTCGAGCTGATATCCGCCGGAATGTCCAATACCGCCATCGCAGCCCGACTGTCCGTGATGGAGCGGACCATCGAGACTCACATTGCGCGGATCTTCGCCAAGCTCGGCCTGAGCCCAGGGCCGGACGACAACCGCAGGGTGCTGGCCGTGCTGGCATACCTGCGCGGCACGGAGCTGTAGCCAGCACCTGTCGGGCGTGACATGCCCGGGTCGCTGCCTGCGGGGGGGCGGCAGCGACCTGGGCGGCACAGCCCAGCCCGCTCGCCCACGGGCACGGCCCGTCCGTCGAGCCCCAGTAAGCTCGACGTTCATGAGCGACCAGCCCGCACCCACCCAGCAGCAGCCCGTCTTCAGGCGCGTGCCGACCGAGCGCATCCACCACGGCGACACCTTCGTCGATGAGTACGCATGGCTGGCCGAGAAAGAAAACCCGGAAACAATCGCCTTCCTGGAGGCTGAGAACGCCTATACGGCGGGGATGACCGCCGCGCAGGAAGGGCTCCGGCAGGCCATATTCGGTGAGATCAAGTCGCGGACCAAGGAGACCGACCTCTCGGTTCCGGTCCGGGATCGTGGCTGGTGGTACTACGCCCGGACGGTCGAGGGCAAACAGTACCCAGTCAACTGCCGCCGCGCGGTGCAGCCCGATGACGACGGGCCACCCCTGACGGAGGACGGCGGACCGCTCGACGGAGAGCAAATTCTTTTGGATGGGAACGAGCTCGCTGGCGACAATCCTTTCTTTTCCATTGGCGCCTTTGATGTCAGTCCGGAGGGCCGGCTCCTCGCATACTCCGTCGATCTGGATGGCGACGAGCGCTACACCATGCGGTTCAAGGACCTGGTGACGGGTGAGACAACGCCCGACGAGATTCCAGACACTTTCTACGGGAGCGCCTGGTCCGCCAACGGATCGGCGCTGTTCTACATCACCGTCGACGACGCGTGGCGGCCCTACCGTGTTTGGCGGCACATGATCGGCACGCCGGCCAGCGCGGACGTGATCGTCTACGAAGAGACGGACGAGAAGTTCGGCGTCGGCGTCGGCCTGTCCCGCAGCGAGCGGTACGTGATGATCGGCTCGTCGAGCAAGCTGACCAGCGAGATCCGGCTGCTGGACGCCGCCGATCCAACCGGGGAGTTCGTGGTCGTCGCCCCCCGTCGCCCCGGTGTGGAGTACGACGTCGAGCACCAGATCCTGCCGGACGGGACCGAGCGCCTGCTCATCCTCCACAACGACGGCGCGCTGAACTTCGAGCTCGCGCAGGCTCGGCTCGACAGCCCGGCCGAGTGGACGCCGCTCATCCCGCATCGTGACGACACGCGGCTGCTCAGCGTCGACGCGTTCGCCAGTCACCTGGTCGTGTACTTCCGCCGCGACGGGCTCACGGGCCTGCGCATCCTGCCGGTGGCGGGCGCCGTGCACGAGATCGGGTTCCCCGAGCCGATCTATGACGTCGGCCCGGGGGCAAACCCTGAGTATGAGACGGGCACATTCCGGCTGCACTACGTCTCGATGGTGACGCCGAGCTCCGTCTACGACTGCAACGTAGCGACCGGCGAGCTGACCCTGCTCAAGCGGAGCCCGGTGCTGCCCGGCCCGGACGGATCTGAGTACGACCCGGCGGACTACGAGCAGCGCCGCCTATGGGCGACGGCGGAGGACGGGACCCAGATCCCGCTGTCGGTGGTTCGCCGTAATAACACACCGCAAGATGGCTCGGCCCCGTTCCTGCTCTATGGGTATGGCAGTTACGAGATCTCGAGCGACCCGAACTTCTCGATATCCCGCATCTCGCTCCTGGACCGGGGGTTCGTGTTCGCGATCGCGCACGTGCGGGGCGGCGGCGAGATGGGCCGGCGCTGGTATGACGACGGCAAGATGCTGAAGAAAGTCAACACCTTCACCGACTTCATCGCGTGCGCGCGGCATGTCGTCAAGGAGGGCTGGACGACGCCGGAGCGGCTTATCGCCCGCGGCGGCTCGGCCGGCGGCCTGCTGATGGGCGCAGTCGCCAACATGGCCCCCGAGGCGTTCGGCGGGATCGTCGCGCAGGTGCCGTTCGTGGACGCGCTGACCTCGATCCTGGACCCGACGCTGCCGCTGACGGTCCCTGAATGGGAGGAGTGGGGCGACCCACTGCACAGCTTCGAGGTCTACCAGTACATGAAGGCCTACTCGCCATACGAGAACGTCAGCCCGGACCGGGTGTACCCGCCGATACTTGCCGTGACGAGCCTCAATGACACGCGCGTCCTCTACCACGAGCCCGCCAAGTGGATCGCGCGGCTCCAGGCCGAGGCGAAGGGCGGCCCGTTCCTGCTCCGGACGGAGATGACGGCAGGTCACGGGGGCCGGTCCGGGCGTTACGACAAATGGCGCGAGGAAGCGCTGGTGCTTGCCTGGATCGTTGCCACGGCGACCGCCCAGAGGTGACGGTGCTCGGGTGCTCGGGTGCTCGGGTGCTCGGGTGCTCGGGTGCTCGGGCTAGGCCGCCCGGGTCACTTTCATGATCCGGAAGGTTTCGGCCTAGGCTGTGCCGAATCTTTCGCCGAAACCGCGGAGCCCGTCGGACTGCGGTGCCGGCGGAGCGGCCCGCGGCCGCCCGAGGTGACGGTGGTCGGGCTCTACCCGCCGTGTCACTTTCATGATCCGGTAAATCTTGACACCGCCGGCTGTGCCGAATCTTTCGCCGAAACCGCGGAACCCGTCGGGCTGCGGTGCCGGCCGGGCGGAGCGGCCCGCGGAGCCGCTGGCCCGGGCAATTCAGCGGCGCGCTAGCCGTCGGACCGCTGCCAGCGCCGTTCGTAGTGGCCAGCGCTGGGCGGCTTGCCCGGCAGCCTGCCCGCGGCGGGGGCACGGAGGCCGGCGATGGCGATTGCGGTCAGCCTCTGCCGGATGACCGCGTCCTCGGTGGCCGGGTCTGCAGGACCAGATTTGCCTAGCGCCTCGATCAGCCAGGCGATGTCGAGCGTGGTGACGTCGGACCGCAGGCTGCCAGCCCGCCGAGCCCTCGCTACGAGTCGCTCCAGCAGGGCCCGGCTGCGCTTACTGACCGCCCACATCTCAGGCGTGGTCTGGATGGCGCCAGCCAGCGCGCCAAGCGTCCCGGTGCCCTGCGACACGCACTCCGCGATGTACGCCGACAGACCCGCCCACGGGTCCGGCTCAGCAAGCGCCTTCTCGGCCGCCTGGATCGTGCTCTCCATGGCGAGCGTGCACAAGCGCCGGAGCAAGTCGTCCTTGCTGCCGTAGCGGCGGTAGAGGCTACCCATGCCGACGCCAGCCCGCTCGGCGATCGCGGACACCGGTGCGTCGGCGCCGTGCCGGGCCACAACGTCCCGCGCTGCGTCGAGCACAAGCCGGTCGTTACGCGCCGCCTCGGCCTGTCGGCCGCGGATACGCGGGCCGTATTCCGTCATGCTCCCCAGTATAAGTGAAACGGAGCGAATCGTTCCGGTAAGCTGACCCTATCGGAGCGTGGTGCTCCGATAAGGCCCGCTGTCGACCGTGCGCGTCGACCCAGATGGAGAGCCCGATGCGAGCAGTAGTGCTGAACCGGTTCGGACCACCGAGCGAGCTCATCCCAGCCGAGCTCCGTGATCCGGTGCCTGGACCTGGCCAGGTCGTTGTTGCTGTCGAAGCCGCCAGCATCACTTTCGTGGAGACACAGATTCGGGCCGGGCATCCGCCGCACCCGTCGATGTGCCCGACACTTCCGGTGATTCTCGGGAACGGGGTCGGCGGCGTGGTCGCGGCCGTCGGGCCCGCAGCCGATGCACGCTTGACCGGCCGCCGCGTCGTGACAACGACCGGCGGGTCTGGCGGCTACGCGGAACGGGTCGCAGTACGCGCTGACGACCTGATCGACGTGTCGGCTGAGCTCCTTGTGGCTGATGCGACGGCGCTGCTCGCCGATGGCCGGACCGCGCTCGCGCTAATGGATGCGGCCGCGATCCGTGCTGGCGAGACCGTCCTCGTTGAGGCGGCCGCTGGCGGCGTCGGCTCCCTGCTTGTGCAGCTTGCATGTAGTGCAGGCGCCACCGTCGTGGCCGCAGCCGGCGGCTCGCGCAAGCTTGCCGTCGCTGCGGAACTCGGCGCTGGGATCCTGGCGGACTACACCGCGGGCGACTGGGCCGATCGTATCCGGGACCAGGTCGGTCACGTCGATGTCGTCTTCGATGGTGTTGGCGGCGCGGTCGGGCTGGCCGCATTCGGGCTGCTGCGTGCGGGCGGCCGATGCTGCACGTTCGGGATGGCGAGCGGCGAGTTCGCCCGGATTTCCGCGGGGGCCGCCGAAAGCCAGCGGATTCGCGTCTTGCGCGGTGTGCAGGTGAGCCCCGAGCGCATGCGCGAACTGTCGCGCCGGGCGCTCGCCGACCGTGCCAGTGGTGCCCTGCGGCCTGTCATCGGCCAGACGTTCCCGCTGGAGGCGGCCGCTGACGCGCACGCAGCGATCGAGGCCAGGGTCACAGTCGGCAAGACTCTGCTTCTCGTCTGACGCTCCTCCTGGTGTGAGGCTGCTCCTGGTGTGAGGCTGCTCCTGGTCTGAGGGTGCTTCTGGTCTGACGCTGCTCCTGGTCTGAGGCCAACTGAGCGGACTGTGTCCCGCCGACCCGGAGCCTTCTCGACGGGCTGTGGCCAGTTGTCACATCAACGTCACACCCTGTGCGCTGTCCTGCTGTCTGACAAAGCGCCGGCCTGCCCGGTGAGACGTGACGAGGACGGTCAATGCGCAATCGCTGGCAAGACTGGGTGCCCCAGCCCACACCCCAGCCCGGATCGCAGCCCGGGCCGCGGCCCGGCCGTGCGCCTAAGCCGGGCCCGGTGGCGGAGGCTGCCCGTCACGCCTTCCCCGCGCCGGGCAGGCCGGTATCGCACCCACGCAGCCGGGGCGCGGCGGTGCCGGCAGCGGCCGGGCCGGCCGAGGCAGTCCCGAGAGAGGGAGTGCCGAGAGAGGGAGTGCCGAGAGAGGGAGCGCCGACAGCGGGAGTGCCGGCCGAGACGGAACTGGCCGAGGGACTGGCTGCAGCTCGCCTACCCCGGTCAACCGGCCGGCTGCGCTGGCCGCCGGATGAGCCCTCGTGGCCGGGTGGCAACTGGACCGTCAGCAAGGATCCGCAATCCGGCAGTAGCGCGCCAAGTCGCTTCGGCTGGCTTGTCGACGGCAATGACATTGAGCCAATGGGGGCCGGTAGCCCGTTATTTCCAAATCCCGACGGCGCGCCGGCCGCGTCAATGCCGGGGTTGGCTGGGCGATTTGCCGCAGAATGGTGCCCGTCAGGAACATCGTCGCGCGACAACTCTTTGCTGCGCGAGCGCGGGAGAACGGGCGGAGGTGTGATGGTTCGCAGGGCACTCCTCGATCGTGGCGATCCGATCTCCGCCGACGATGAGGCACTGCCCACTAGCCAGCTACCTCCCGGACGCCCCGGACAGGTGACGCCGCACTGGCGCGGTGCTGGCGGTCGATGGCTTGTCTGGGTTGGGCGCGCCGTCGCCTGGGCCGTGATCCTCCTCATCGGCTATCGCGGCGTCGTCGCGATCATCAACAGCCGAGCACCGGTTACCCCGGCCATTCCGCCGGCGGCGACCGGTGGCACGTCGTTCCCGGTGACGATGGCCGAGGCTTACGCCTTGCAGTTCGGCGACGTGTATCTCAACTTCAGTCCCACCGGAGCCGGTCAGCGCAGCCGCAACTTGGCGCGCTTTCTGCCAGCTGGTGCAGACCCAGAGCTCGGCTGGAACGGCGCCGGTACCCAGCGCCTAGTGGACGAGCAGGTGGCGGGCGTATCTGTGACGGACAGCCATTCTGCCGTAGTGACGCTGCTCGCCCGGCTTAGTAACGGTCGCCTGATCGAGCTTGGCGTGCCTGTTTATACGGCGAACGGCGGCATCATCGTCTCGGGCAATCCCGCTCTGCTCGCGGGGCCGGCCAAGGCCACGCCCCCTGCTCCCAGCCAAAGCGATGACCAGGCGACGGAGGCCGCACTCGAACGCCAGCTGCCAGCGTTCTTCGAGGCTTTTGCCAGCGGCGACCAGACCACGCTCACCCGCTTCACGTCGCCGGGCGCTCGGATCACGGGTCTTGATGGCGCCGTCAGCTTCGGCGCGATCGACGGCGTGTACGCCCCGGTTGGCGGCTCGCGCCGCCAGATCTCGGTCACTGTCACCTGGCAGTTGCCACCGCCCGCCAGCGGACCTGCTACTGGCTCGGTCCGGAGCGGCCCGGCAGCTGAGCAGATGACGTACCAGATGACGGTCGTCCGCCAGCAAAGCAGCTGGGACGTGGCGTCGATCGGCGCGTCCACGACGCCTCCCCTGCAGGGGCCGCCATGACGCGACGGCACAGCAAGCCAGCACCCGCCCCCGACGGCCGCGCTCACTCACTACCGGAGATTCGATGTCGGCTCACCTGTTCATTGCGGCGCAACCCCTGGCGCTTAGCACCACAGGCCTTGTTTCCTATCTGCAGGGTCTTTTCGGTCCGCTGTTCCTGGGGATCGTCGGAATCGTCGCGATCTTCTTCCTTTTCACGCGCGAAATCATTCGCTTTGTGCAATTCATCGTGCTCGCGATCGCCATTGCCATCGTCTTCTACACGCCCAGCATTGTGCAGACGATCGCGTCCGGCATCGCGAATGCGCTCGGCGTGCACTAAGCCCGCCGCCGCGCGGCCGCGCTAGCTGACAGGAAGGAGGCGGCAGGTGGAACTCCCGACGTATACGAACATCTGGAAGATCGAGAAGCGGCTCTACAAGTTGTATGACTTCCGCCTGCCGATGCCCGTGCCTGTCGGCCAGGTAGCCGCATTCCTGGCGATCGCGATCCCATACATGCTGATCCTGGCGATGGCGGGGATGCCGTTCAGCCACACGTGGGTGTGGCTCTATGTGCTGCCGCCCGGTGTGCTGGCCTGGCTGGTGACCAGACCCGTGCTGGAAGGCAAGCGGCTGCCTGAGCTCGTTGTGTCGCAGCTGCGCTATCTGTCTGAGCCGCGCACCTGGTGCCGGATGGCGCCGCTGGGCGAGAAAGATCAGATGTTCGTAACGGCTAAGGTCTGGCGCCGGTCAGCCGTCGCGGCGCAGTCGGGCCTACGCGCAGTCGGCGGGGTACAGGCTGACGACTCCGGCCCAGTCGCGCTCGACGTCGAGATCGCGGTTGACGCGGCGCTGCCGGCTGACGCGGCGCTCTCGGCCGAGGGCGCGATAACTGACGGAGCTGGGCATGCGGGCGCCGTCTGGCCGCAGCGGGCACACGTCGGCGGAAGTTCGGGCACGGCAGCCGAGTCGGCCTACCCGGCGCGTCCGGTGTGGCCGACCCAGCCGGCTATGGCTTCGCCGGGTTCGGTAGGGGAGCCTGGCCATATCGCCTACGAGGCGTCGGTCCGGGCAGCGACGCCAGCGCCGACCACTCGGGAGCGGGCAGCGACTCCTTTGCCGGCCACGCCTGTTCAGGCGGGAGCGACGTCTGCGCCGACCACGCCAGCCCGCGTGCCATCGCAAGAGCCGGCCGTCAGGAAACCACGAGGTCGGCAGTTGCCAGCCCAGAGTCCCGCAGCCCAGAGGCCTGCGGTTCAGAGTGCGGCAGTTCAGAGTGCGGCAGTTCAGAGTGCGGCAGTTCAGAGCCCGGCAGTTCAGAGTCCGGCAGTTCAGAGTCCGGCAGTTCAGAGTCCGGCAGTTCAGAGTCCGGCAGTTCAGAGTCCGGCAGGCCAGACGCCGGCAGGCCAGACGCCGCCGACGGGCTCGGCCCGGCCGCACGGGCGGCCGACCCTGACCGTGCGTACGGGCGGCGCCCCGGCACGCCCGCTGCCCGTCGTGGAGCGCGCGCTGCGCGACGCCCCTGGCGATCGGACGAACGGCTGGCGCGAGCGCGTGGTCGTCGTCCCAGGCGGGCATCGGCCCGGCAAGCCCGATCAGTTGCAGCGCGATCAGGCGCGGGCCAGAATGCCGCTTCTCGTACCAGCCCGCATCGTCATACTCGGCTGCACCGCAGGCGCCGGCCAGACGACGACTACCCTTCTGACCGGCCAGTTGCTCGCTGCCCTCCGCGGTGAAGCGATCGCCGTCCTAGACATCGGCTCGGGCTCGGGCTCCGGTTCGCTCACCGAACAGGCGCGGCAGATCCCGCGCCTGCTGCCGGGCCACCGCGATCGCTCTGGCGCCGCATCGGGATCAGGAGCGGAGCGCGGCCTGCAGGTGGTCACGGCCGACGCCCCAGCTGACCAGCCCGCGGATGCCGGGAAGCTCATCGACGCTGTGGTCGCCCGTTACCAGATCACCATCGCGGACCCGGCCGCTCCGCACGTTCCGCGCGCCTTGCAGGCAGCTGACCAGCTTGTACTGGTCGCCCCCGCCAGCGCCGACGCCGCCGGGTCGCTCGCGATGACGCTGGAGTGGCTGGAGGCCCACGGCCACACCGATGTTGCCCGCAGCGCAGTCATCGTGCTCAACGGCGTTAGCGTGGCGACGGCTGCGCACGTCGACAAGGCGGCCGCGGTCGCGGCCGGGCGCAGCCGCGCGATCGTCCGCGTGCCGTGGGACGACAGGCTGGCTGACGGCGGCGCCGTCGGGCTCGCCACCGTCCATGCGTTCACGGCGCTGGCTGGCGTCCTCGTCGCGGGCCTCGCCAAACCCGTCGGCGCGAGCTCGCGGGTAGGGACTGGTAGCGCATGAGCGCGCGGACGGCTGGGCGCACCCGGCTCTCGGTTCGGTACTTCGACGACCGGGTCGTGCTCACCGAAAGCCATGCCTGGGCGTACTACCGGGTGCCCACCGTGTCGTACGAGTTCACCAGTCCGATGGAGCGCGAAGCCCTGGCGACCGGCATCACAGTGGCGCTTGCAGCAATCCGAATGGCCGAGGCCGAGGTGCACTTGCGGATCGCGCATCGCCCGTACCCGGCCGCGGAGTGGGCCACCAAGCTGGACGCAACTTCCGACGCCGGCCCAGGCTGGGTTGGCTACCTCGAGGAGATGTACCGGCACGTCTGGGCCAAGGATTTCTGGACCAAGGAGGTCTATCTCGGCGTGCGCCTCGGGCAGCGGGGGATGCGCGCCCAGCTGTCCGGCGGCCTCCTCGCGCAGCTCACAAACTCCTACCGCGCCGCTGAGCAGGCGTTCGGCCTGGCCGACGAAGCCGTACCAGCGACGGAAGTCACCCGTTGGACAGAGCAGGCAGAGCGGCTGGGCCGGGCGCTCGCATCGAGTGCGCTCGGCGCGTCGCACGCGACGGCTGACGAGGTGGCCTGGCTGTTCCGGCACGCACTCGGCGGCACCGTCGCAGAGGCGCTGCCCTCTGCCGCCCGCCGTCGCACGTGGGGCGCCGGGGAGATCGAGTCATTGCTGGAGGGCCAGGTCGACAACGGCCGAACTATCCTCCGCTTGTCACAGCCGGCTGGCGAATCTTGGGCCGCGTTCCTGTCCTTTGCGCGGTTCCCTGACGTCATGTACTTCCCGGAAGGGGAGCCGTGGCTGCATTATGCCGACGCGCTCCCGTTCCCGGTTGAGGCCAGCCTTCGCATGAAGCTGATCGCCCCGGCCAGGGCGAGCAAGGACGTCAGCCGGCGGTTGGCGCACGCCAGGGACATGGACGCGCATATCCGCGAGGCCGGCGCCGATATGCCGATTGCCCTAGCTGAGCAGATCGAGGCCGCCAGGCTGCTGGAGCACGGCATCACCAAGGAACGCTTGCCGTTCGTCTACGGCTGGCACCGGCTGATGGTGACCGCGCCGGACCGCGACATGTGCGTCCGGCGGTCCGAAGCTGTCATCGAGCACTACCGGGACGTGGGTATCGACGTCGTGAACTCGACCGGCGACCAGTTCTCGCTGCTGTGCGAGTCGCTGCCCGGCGACCGGGTCCGGCTGACGTCCTACCTCCAGCGGCAGCCGCTGTATACGGTCGCCGGCGGGATGCCAACGGCGACGGTCGACCTCGGCGACCGGATCACCCCGGACGCGGGCTGGATCGGCCCGTATATCGGCGAGACGCTGGGCCGCGCGCGGTCTGTCGTGCACTTCGACCCGCTGGTGGCGGCGGCCAGGAACCGGCCGACCGCCGTGGCCATTACGGGCGAGCCCGGCGGTGGCAAGACGACTCTGGCGCTGCTCATGATCCTTCAGCTCGCGCTGCGGGGCGTGACCGTCGCCGTCATCGACCCGAAGGGCGACGCCGAGTCACTCGCGGGCTGGCTAGCACAGCGCGGCCGTCAGGCGCGGGTTGTGCCGCTCGGAAGCGCTGCGCCCGGCCTGCTCGACCCGTTCTCGTTCGGTGACGACCTTGCCGAGCGGCGGACGATGGCGACCGAGACGCTCCGGCTGCTGCTGCCGCGCATGAGCGAGGAGCGCGAGAGCGCGATGATCCAGGCCGTCGCCGCGGTCGCAGCCGACGAGCAGCCCAGCCTCGGCAAGGTAGTCAGCCATCTGGAGAGCTCCGATGATCCGGCTTCGGTCAACCTGGGTGCGGTCCTGCGGTCCATGTCGGAGATGCGGCTCGCACGGCTCTGCTTCGCGCCGTCAGGCGGCGAGCGGATAGATGCGGCGGGCTGGACGACTGTTTTCACGCTCGGCGGGCTCACGCTCCCCGACACCGCGGTGGGCCGGGATGACTACTCCTACGAGCAGCGGCTGTCGGTGGCATTGCTCTACCTGGTGTCACAGTTTGCTCGGCGGCTGCTGAACGGCATGGACCGGCGGCTGCCGAAGGCCATCTTCCTAGATGAGGCGTGGGCGATCACCTCGACTCCCCAGGGCGCCAAGCTGATCCCCGAGGTCTCGCGGATGGGCAGGTCGCGCAACACCGCGCTGATCATGGTGTCCCAGAACGCTGGCGACCTACTCAACGAGCAGGTCACGAACTGCATCTCCAGTGTGTTCGCGTTCCGGTCCACCGAGCAGACGGAGGTCGCGAACGTCCTAGCACTGCTGGGACTCGAGTCGTCGAATGAGCACAAGGCCGCGCTGCGCGCGCTTGGCAACGGCGAATGCATCTTCCGCGACCTGGATGGCCGGGCTGGCCGAATCGGCGTCGACCTCATCACCGACGAACTGCGCCAGAGTCTCGACACCAACCCCACTCGCTCGCGGCTGGGTGACGTGCCCTACGACGAGCCTGCCCAGCCCGGGGCCGGCGAAAGGCGGTCAGCCGTGCCGCGACAGTTACGCCCTGAACGGGTTCGCCGACAACCTGTTCGCCCACAAGAGGCTCGCCCACAACCAGCACGACGCCAGCCGATGCAAGCCAGACCGGTAGCCCGCCAACAGGAGTCCGCCCGGATGTGCAGATCTCGTATTCCGCGCGTTACGGCCATTGTCTTGGCCGCGCTCGCGGCGGTCTTCGTCCTGTCGGGATCTGCTCACCAGGCGAGTGCAGCGACGGCGGCCCGGAGCAGCGGTTCGGCGGCCGAGACCGCCCAGGCCCCGCAGACAGGCCAGGTAGCGCAGACGGGCCAGGGCGCGCAGACAGGCCAGGCGGCTCAGACGGCCCGGGCCGCGAGTGCGGGCACAGGGGCGGCCGCGGACGCCGACCTGACGGCAGCCACCGGCGGACTGTGTTCGGTTCCCGGCATCGGCGACATCGGCGGGCTGCTCGGCTTTTGCGCGGCCGGCAGTTCCGGCGTACTCGGCGACCTGAACAACGTCTGCCAGCCGTCCCTGCCCAGCCCCGAGCCGGCCAATGCCGGGATCGACGCGATGGTGACACCGCCGTCGTCCGGCAAGCAGCCAGCCACCTTGTATGAGCAGTACGGCGTCGCCGGCGACTACTGGGCGGCCACCAACCTTCAGTGCTCGGACATGACGTCGCTGATCGGCAACAACGTCGCGGGCATGGTATTTGACGCCGCGAAGTCGATTGACCGGGTCACGATCACCGTCTATCAGTCGGCGGCGGGCGAGGGCATCCTCAGCTGGCTCCAGCGCGTGACCGACACGCTGATCACGAGCCTCGGAAAAGCGATCTACTTCCCCTACCTCGCCGTGGTGATCATCCTGGCGGCGATCTGGCTCGCGTGGCAGGGCCTGATCCGCAAGCGCGCGACCCGCACGATCGAGGGCACGGTCTGGATGGTCGTGGCATGCGCCGCGGCCATCTTCCTGATTGGCAAGCCGGCCGATGTTACCGGCCTCGGCCGCGGCGTCTCTGACGGCATCTCGCAGGCTCTCAACGTCGCTTTCGCCAAGCTGCCCAGTCCCGGCCCGACCAGCTGCGTGCCCCTCCAAAAGGGAGACCCCCAGGTCCAGCCATCGACGTACAGCTACACATCCGGGGGCACGGTCGTCGACCAGAACGCCGACGAGCTCTGGACCGTTCTCGTCTGCAAGCCGTGGCTGGTCGGCGAGTTCGGCACGTCGGCGTACTCCGCCGGCGGCAAGGCGACGGCGGTGAACACGTACGGGCGGGCCTTGCTTTGGTCGCAGGCGATCGCCGTGAACGAGAAAGCCACGCCCGCTTTGATCCAGGCCAAGCAGGACGCGTACGCGGGCATCGCCAGCAGCATCCAGACGAACGACCCGGCGATCTATCCGCTGTTCCAGGGAAAACAGTGGACGACTCGACTGGAGGTCGCCTTCCTCGCGCTCTTTGCCGCCGTCGTCGCGGGCATCCTGGTCCTGCTCATCGCCGTGACACTGATCCTGCTCAAGCTCAGCTTCCTGCTGCTGCTGATAGTCGGCCCGTTCTTCCTGCTCATCGGGACGCATCCCGGCTTTGGCCGGGTAGTGGCCCTGCGCTGGGTCGAGCTGCTCATCGGCGTGCTGCTGAAGCAGGCAGCCGTCGCCCTCGTGCTCAGCGTGCTGCTGTACTGCTACGCGCTGATCATGGGGACAAGCGACGCCGTGCTGCCGTGGGCGCTGAAGATCCTGATGATTGCCCTGGTCACAGTGGCCGCGTTCATCTACCGAAAGCCGTTCCAGCATCTGTTCTCAGCCGTCGGCTACGGCGTGATCGGCTCGCAGGACCGCGCGGAAGCCGACCTGGCGCGGGCCGCAGCCACAGCGCGCGCTAACACTGTCGCAGCGGCGACGGTCGCTGTGCCTTCCTTCGCCGCCTACCGGGCGGGCCGTTGGGCGCGACGGAACCCCGGCCAGGCTGCGGGTCTCGCGATGGCGGCCGCGTCCGGCGGAGCCTCCGCCGTGGCGGCCGGCCTGCAGGCTGGCGAGGCAGCGGTCGGTCCGGCTGCCGACGCCACCGTGGGCGACGGCGCGGCGGGCAGGCCAGGGACAGTCGCATCGGGGACCGTCGCGTCCGGGGCACGCGCAGGGGGCGGAACGGAGCGCATCGCGCTGGCCGCCAGAGCAAGAGCGGGGGGCACGTCGGCTGCGCCCGCCGCCGCGCCGCCGCCGCTCAACCTGCCAGCTCGGAATGGCTCTGCCGCCGGTGGTGGCTCTGCTGCGGTCGCTGGCTCCGCTGCAGGTGGTGGCTCTGCGGCCGGCCGCGGCCCGGCGGGCGGCGGAAGCTCCCCGGTCGGCGGAAGCTCGCGGGTTGGCGGGAGTTCCGCGCCAGGAACATGGCCGCTAGGACGCGGCGTCGGCCCGACGATACAGGGAGCACTGCGGCCGCCGGGCGCGCCACAGCGACCGCCCTCCGGTGGCGTGGGCGGCTCGGGTGTGTCGGGAGTCTCGGCAGGCGGACAGCCAGGCCGTCCGCAGCCCGGCGGCAGTCCATCGCCGCAGCAGTCGCGAGCCCGAGCCCAGCAGCCAGCGCAAGCTCAGCGGCCAGCGCAGGCTCAGCGGCCAGCGCAGGGCGAGCAGCCACGGCCGCAGCGGGCACGACCTGCGTCACCCCAACCACCGCGATCACAGCAGCCTCGACAACAACCCCAGGCAGGCCAACAGCCAGCGCGCCGGCGGGCACCAGAGAATGGCCGCAGGCGCTTCGGCCGGTCGGCAGCGGCCGAGCCGACGCGCCAGTCAAGCGAGCGGCAGGGGCAGCCGCGGCGCGGCCGAGCGCCCGGCCCGGCCAGCGGCGAGTCCGGCCAGCAGGGTTCCGCGTCAGAGCAGTCGGTGCCCTGGCAGGGCCAGCCCATGACCGGACCGCTCGGGCGCCCGGCGGCCGAGCCGACGCGCCAGGTGCCGTTCTGGCTGCGGCCCATGCGGCGGAAGTAGGGCGCCGATGGACTTCAGTCCGGCAGCACGGCGAGTTATCTTCGGCCTGATCGTCTGCGTACTGGTCGGGCTCGGTGCCTACCTGATCGGCCCTGCTGCGCACGGCGCTGGCAGCGCCGCTCACCACCACAGCCCACCAAGGCGGCAAGCGGTCGCCACTACGCAGACGGCAACCCCTCCGGCCCCCGGTCAGCCCGACATCTACCAGTGGCTGCCGTTCACGCAGGCCGGACTCGCTGCAGCCGCCTCCGTCGTCGTGAAGTTCGGTGACGCGTACGGCAGTTTCTCCTACACCCAGAGCGCGGCCGCCTACATCGCGCCCCTGGCGCCGATCGCGTCAGCGCAGCTGGTCAGCCAGATCGAGGCCGCGTACTCGACGCCTGGGGTCGCAGCGGCGCGCCTCAGCGGCAAGCAGGTCGCGGTCGGGACTACGACGATCGGCTCGATCCGGGCATTCGGCCCCAGCAGCCTGACTTTCCTCGTCCAGGTCGCTCAGCAGCTCACCGACACGACGGGCCGCAGTCAGCAGAGCACTGTCTACGCCGTGACGGTCACGGGTTCCGGCGCGAACTGGCAGGTCTCAGACGTCGAGCTCGCGTCGGCGGGCAACTCGTGATCATCTGGCCAGGCCGACCGCGCGGCCGCGGCGGACAGGCAGACGCGGGCAGCAGAACGCGGCGCGGCCTGGTCGTCGCGCTCGTATGCGCGGGGGCGCTGCTACTGATGGCGGGACTGCTGACGCCAGTCATGATGTTCGCCAGCAGCGGCCTGCTGGCCGAGAGCGGCACGTCGTGCACGTCCGGCGGGCAGACGACCAAAGCCACGGCCCAGCCTGTCGCGAGTCAGGCGGCGCGCAATTCGATCCCGGCGAACTACCTGGCCCTGTTCCAGTCCATTGGTGCGCAGTACAAGGTCCCGTGGGTGATCCTGGCTGGCATCGGCAAGGTTGAGAGCGATGATGGCCAGACGACCCTGCCTGGCGTGCATAGCGGGGCCAACCCCTTCGGCGCCGCTGGCCCGATGCAGATCGGCATCGGCGGTGCCGCCGGTAATCAGTGGGGCGGGGCACCTGTACATCCGGCGAGCGAGAAAGTGAACGGAGTGGCCACCGACGCCACCGGCGACGGTATCGCGAGCGTCTACGACCCAGCCGACGCCATCGCTGGTGCCGCGAAATACCTGCTTGAGCATGGCGTTCTGACCAACGTCGATCAGGCGATCTTCGCTTACAACCACCTGGACTCCTACGTCCAGGCAGTCTTGTCGTGGGCCCACCTTTACGCCAGCGGTGGCTTCACCGTTAGCCAGGCCACCCTGGTCAGCTCGCCGCAATGCCTGCCCGGCGTGACGCTGACCTCGACGTCTCGCAACGCCAGCGCAGCTGCTCATACCGCCATCGCAGCCGCGATCAGTTACGCCGAGCAGCAGCTGGGCAAGCCGTATCTGTGGGGTGGCACAGGGCCGGATGCATTCGACTGCTCAGGCCTAGTGATGATGGCGTACCGCGCCGGCGGGATCGACATCCCGCGGACCTCACAGCAGCAGTGGGTCTGGGGACCACGGGTCAGCGCGAGCCAGGTGGACCCTGGGGACCTAGTGTTCTTCGTGGGCTCCGACGGGACGCCGACGTCGCCCGGTCATGTCGGCCTAGTGATCGGCGGCGGCCTGATGATCGAGGCGTACGCGACCGGGTTCCCGATCAGGATCGCGCCGTACGGGGACCGCAACCCAATTGGTTTCACCCGGCCCTGGGCTCACGCAGGCGTGGCCATCGCGGCGGTGCCCAAATGATCTCGACAGGCGGCACGGTCGCCAGGACATCCGGCCTGGTCCAAGCATTGCCAGCCCCCACGACCTGACACCGGAGTCACGAGCGCGGAGTGACCCTGAATGCCATGAACCCTCTGGGCTCGCGACTAAGCCGCTCGTATTCCTCGGGGTCGATACCGGCAGCTTCGGGTACCGGGCGTGGTTCCACCAGTCGCTCGATGACGAATCCAGCTGCGAAGAGCTCCTCGCATGTCGTCTCCAGCGGCGCCAGCCAGTACCGCACCGACCAGCCCTTACTCCAGGTCTCCTGCACAGTCCGGACGTCGAAGTAGCTGCCACCGTGGCGGAGCCAGTCACCGGTGGGATGCATGCGGGACAGCACCAGGGCACCACCAGGGCGCAGCACGCGCCGCAGCTCCCGCAACGCACCGATCCGGTCGTCGACGTATTCGATCGCGAGCGCGCACAACACCAGATCGAAGGCGGCGTCGGGCAGCCAGTCAATCGGATCGCCAAGGTCATGCACCCGGAAGTCGCCGCCAGGTCCGAGCCGCTCGCGGCAGATCTCCACCATTCGCTGGCTCTGGTCAAACCCTGTCACCTCAGCCCCGCGGCGGACCAGTTCCGCCGCGTACAAGCCAGGTCCGCACGCTGCGTCGAGAACTTGCTTGCCAGCCACGTCGCCGAGCAGAGCCAGGCAGGCCGGCCGGTCGTAGTAGGCGTTAAAGAAGCCGCCCTCGGCATGATCGAGGAACTCGTCGGCGAACCGGTCGTATTGCGGCTCGCGCCCGACTGCGCCGTCCATGCCGTCCAGGCCGCGGTCCTGCGCCGCGGCAGCGACGACGGCTGCCTTCGGTTCGTCACCCATCTGTCACCACCGTGCCAAGCTATCTCGCGCGAGGCGGCCAGAGCGTCCTTGAATGGCCGACGTCACGGCCCGCAGGTTAGTGCCGGGCCAGGTCAGATCGGGTCGTTGCCGTCGCGGCCTTGATGATCGCGGCGTACAGATCGTGCCAGGCGATCGACGTGAAGCCTGCCGCGCTCAGTAGCTGATCGGCTCGCCTGCGGGTGCGCGCCTTGCCGCGACGGCCCGCGATCAGGGTGGGAGCGAGCAAGCGCGAGAACTGGTCGACCAGCACGAGCTGTCCCCCAGGCACGAGAACTCTGGCGCACTCGCTCAGGCCACGCAGCTGGTCCGCCCAGTGGTCGAACGACGTAGTCGTGACGATGAGGTCGAAGGAGTCGTCGGCATAGGGCAGGCGCTCGGCGGTCCCGACCGAGAACTGCAGGCGCTCGTCGCGGGCCGATGCTGCGGCTGTCTGGATCATGGAACGAGCCGGATCGATGCCCGCAAGCTGGTTTGCCTGGGGGCATTGCTGCGCGAGCCGCCGAAGCAGGTATCCGGTGCCGCAGCCTATGTCGAGCACTAGCCGAGGAGCTGCATGTGCCGCCAGTGCAAGGTCGGCCGTCCGGTCGGCAATCTCGTGGTGCAGGCGCCCGCGCCAGCCCTCTTCATAACCGATGGCTCTCTCTTCGAAGGCTACGAGATCGCGATGCGGAGGCACCGGAGCAGTCTGGCATGCCATCGTTTCCGGCATGTCCGCGGTGGATGGGTGCCGGGTCGTCGGTGGTGCTGACGTCTAAGATGCCCGCATGCGCTTCAGTATCTGGCCGTCACCAGCCCAGCCGTGGGACGACATCCGTGAGATCGCGGCTCACTGTGAGCAGACCGGGTGGGACTGTGTGTATTTCGCCGATCACTTCATGCCGAACGGACCGGGCCCCGCTGCGCTCGACGGCGACATGCTCGAGTGCTGGTCGGTAATTGCGGCGCTGGCAGCGGCGGTGCCGAGGATACAGCTGGCACCTCTGGTCACCAGCGTGACCTATAGGCACCCGGCCGTCCTGGCCAAAATCGCGTCAGCGGTCGACCAGATCAGTCACGGGCGCCTGACGCTCGGCGTGGGAGCCGGCTGGCAGGAGAACGAGCATGTTGCCTATGGCATCGCGCTCGGTACCGTGCGCGAGCGGATGGACCGCTTCGAGGAAGCGATCCAGATCCTGCGCTCCATGCTCAGTCAGCCGCGGACCACGTTCTCGGGCCGTTATTACGAACTGCTCGACGCGCCTTGCCAGCCCGCTCCGGCCCAGGACCGCCTGCCGCTGCTCATCGGCGGCGGGGGCGAGCGACGCACGCTGCCGCTAGCAGCCCGGTATGCCGATCAGTGGAATACCTGGACGACGCCGGAGCAGCTCGCGCACAAGGTCTCGGTGCTGACCGCGCACTGCGAACAGATCGGCCGGGATCCTGGCGAGATCCACGTCTCCACCCAGGCGTTGCTGTATCTGTCGACCGATCAGAAGTGGCTCGATGAGAAGCGGCACATGGCACCAGGCCAGCCAGTGATCGTCGGAACGCCCGGCGAAGTGGCCGACATCATCGCCCGGTACCGGGATGCGGGCGCCGACGAGATCATTCTTCCCGACCGCACTCTCGGCTCGATGGCACGCAAAAAGGACACCTGCGACCTATTCATGCGGGAAGTCGCTCCCGCCTTCCGCTGACCGCTTCGGGCACGCGCCGCCCCGTGTTACTAGCTCCGCCCGCGAGCCCTGTCGGCTGCCGTCGGCGCACACTAACCGCTGCCCGCGAGGTCACAGGTCCACTCCCGAGGCCAACTCTAGAACCAGATTTCAAAAGTCAGGCATAGAAGGTCTGCACGCTGCCGGGTTAGCATTACCGATTAGTAATGTGCCTGCTTGCGGCATCCGTCTGGCTTGGGCGCGCTGCTGGGTTGGCGCGTCAGGGGAGGGAGCTTCACATGACCGTCGCCGAGGAACGGCTCGCTCGCATCGAGGCAGTTGACCTGGCTGGCCTGGGCCGCGCCGATATCGATGACGTGATCGAGTACGTTCACGTCCCGACCGCACGCCTGCCCGAGTGGCTGGCCCTGTATGACCGGTACTTGCGCCAGCGCTGGAACGTTAACGACCTGGACTTCTCCGCTGACAAGGACGACTGGACCGAGCGGATGACGGACGCCTCGCGGAACTCCTTCCTGTCGATCGCCTCAGGCTTCCACCACGGCGAGCGCCAGGTCGCGGTCGAGCTGGCGCCGCTACTGTTCGGCGTGCCGGAGGACTACAAGATCTTCCTTACAAGCCACCTGGAAGACGAGGCACGGCACACGGTGTTCTTCGACCGGTTCTACCGCGAGGTAGTCGGCCTCGAAGGTGACGGCATCATGGAGATCCTGGACGCCTCCTGGCCTTACATCCAGGAGACGTTCGTCGGGCCGTTCGGGCTGCTCGCATACCTGACCGATGACCTGCGCCGCGATCCCTACAACAAGCACCTCCAGATGAAGTACGCGGCCTGCTACGTCATCTGGATCGAAGGCGTGCTCGCCCTATCGGTCATGAAGATCACGCTGAACTACGCGCGCGACTTCAAGGTGCTGCCCGGCTTCTATACCGGCTTCACCGCCACGTGCCGCGATGAGGCCCGGCATGTCCAGGGCGGCCTGCGGTTCGTGCGCGAGCTGCTCCGGGAGGACCCCTCCTACGTCAAGGACCTGTTTGACACGCTTCGGACGCTGCTCACCATGAGCGCGGCCCGGTCCAGCTACATCTACTACGAGCCACTGGGCTGGTCGGACGACCGGGTCACGGAGCTCTTCATGAACCAGCTGAACCGAAAGCTGGCGATGGTCGGCGTGACGTTGCCGCCCGACATGCAGGAGATGCTGTCCGACGTAAAACCCACCCTGGCTGGAGGCTGAGATGCCGCAGTTCATGAGTGCTGACTGGGCTGCGGAATGCCAGCGTGTGCTCAACGGCTGGCCGGACGAAGAGCGCAAGGCCAGCAAACTCCAGGACTTCTGGGACTGGATCGACATGATCCGCCCGTTCGTAACGGGCCGGCTGGCACTGAACGTGCGCGACCTGCCGCCCGGCGGCGCGGGCGACACCCTGGTGCTGGATCTCGAGGGCGGCACGGTGACCGGCGCATCAGTCATGGAACGGGGTGCTGCGGAGGCCGAAGCCGTCTTCCTGCTCGCCGGGGACTATGGCGACTGGCTGTCGATGCTCGACGGCTACGACGTCGGCAAGATGATCATGTATCGCAAGCTCATGCTGGAGAAAGGCGACACGCTGATGTTCTTCACGGCCGCCTTCTTCTGGACGGAGCTGCTCGCGGCGATTCAGTCGATTCCGGTGGAGACACTCGAGCCAGCTCAAGGCTGAACGGAGCGCGGATCGGGCGCCTCACGATCCTGCGCAGGCTTCGGCTCCTTGCCGCGGCCCGGTCAGGCCGAAGGGGTCCCTACGATGGAGCGGTGCCTGACCAGACTCCCGATACGCCACCGGAGCGGATCGAGGCCGGCTCGGTGATCATCCGCCGGGTCCGCGCCAGCGACGCGGGTGCCATCGCGTCCGCAGTAGGCACCAGCCTGGATCATCTTCGGCCGTGGATGCCGTGGGCGACTCCCGAGGCAGCTGACCGGGCTAGCCAGCTGGCCCGCGTGGCCGAGGCGGACCACAACTGGGAGTCCGGGCTCGGCTACGTTTACTCGGTGCTGACTACGGACCAGGGCACGCTGGTCGGCGAGATCGCGCTGCACCGGCGTCCCGCCGAAAGCAGCGTAGAGATGGGTTACTGGATCGCGGCCAGCCAGGCTGGCCAGGGTTACGGAACTTCGGCTGGGAAGGCGCTGACAGCGGTCGCGCTTGCGCTGCCGGGGGTGGATCAGGTCGAGATCCATTGCGATGCGGCCAACGCTCCGAGCGCCGCGATCGCGCGCAAGCTCGGGTACCGGCTGGACCGGATCGAGGAACGGCACCCAGAGACGCCGGGAGAGACCGGTCGCCTCATGATCTGGGTACGCCAGCGTCTCGCGCATTAGCGGCGTCCCGCCATCAACAAGTGGCTCGAGCGCTATCCGGCCGCCGTGAGGCGACGTTCGTCTGCGTTGGCGTCGGCAGCGGAATCTCGAGCAGCATGCCGACTGCAGCTCCGGGCGAGCACCGCCACCGTTGACTCGGCCCCGTCTATGTCGGCGTAGCAGCCCTGGAGATGCCACTCGCCCATCGCCGCGAATCCGGTGCGCGAATGGAGGACGCGCGTGTTGTCGAAGACGACGCAATCGCCAGGCGCCAGGTCGAACCTGACCGTGAGGTAGGGGCGCACAAGGATGGCCGCGAACGCCCGGTATGCAAGGTAAAACTCGCGCATCTCCTCGGCTGCCCGTGCGGGCGTGACGCCGGCTCGGGGCCGCATCGGCTGCATCGAGCGGCTGTTGTACCGGACGCCACGGATGAGCCCGGCCGGATTCACCTCGATCATCGGCCTGGTGGCGCGCAGGTCGGTCACTGCGTCCGCGTAGGCAAACGTGACCGGGGCGCGCGTCAGGCACTCGAACGCGGCGGGATCTTCCGCTCGGAGCTGCGCGGCGGCGCGGAAGCCGTCCAGAAGACCTGACTCGCCACCGCTGGCGGCGTTAGTCAGGCAGTGCAGAAGCTGGATCGTAGGGGCGGGGTCACGATACGGGTTGTCGGTGTGCGGGCCAATCGACAGGCCGGTGTTGGCGAGGTCCGCAGGAATGGCCTCGAGCCTGACGTCGAACAGCCGGCCGTAGTTGGTCTCGCGCACGTAACCGAAGGAGGCGGCGACATCCAGCACGCCACCTGGCCGCTCGGGCACGCCGGCCAGCAGCATGAACCCGGTGAACAGCAGCTCGCGAAGGCAACGGAGGCGGACAGCGTCGTTGGCGAGGTACGACTGCCACGACGTCTGCGGCGGCCCGGCCGGGAAGTCGCGTGCCGACCAGAGCCGCTTGGCGTCCTCGCTGCGTGCATCCGGCTCAGCCAGGGCCTGTCCGGCCAGCCAGGTCCTGGTGAAGACAGCCTGATGGCCGTCGGGACCGAACGTGACGTGCAGCCCATCCGCAGACTCGACAGCTCTCGTCACAGTCACATCCGGGGACTGGTCGGTGATAACGGTGAGCCGCTGACCGCTGGCCGGGTCGCGGCATAGGCTGCACTGGCAGTTATCCCGCAGCCAGGCGGGGTCGAGTCTGTGCGCGGCCGCGGCGTCAATGGCAGGCTCCCCCCGTTCTATGGCATGTGCGCCAGACCGCTATGTACGCGGAGGCTGCGTACGCCCGGCCGGACCTGGTTTTACCCAGCCTGAACTGCTGAAACCCGCGACGCAATGCGGCGCGCGGAGTGTTCGGAAACATGCCTTCTTGCTGGCGGGAAGTGTTCACCAGAGGCAACGCGATCCTGCGCACCTGGCGCGTGCGGTACCCGCTGACGTGAGTGCTACCCGCGGACCTGACGGCCTGACTGGCACTGGGCTAGCGTCAGACCGTGTGTCTCCTCATCGCGATGTTCCAGGTTGTGGCCGATGCGCCGTTGATCATGGCGGCGAACCGGGACGAGCGACTCGACCGGCCCGCCGTACCGATGACGGTGCTTCGTGCGGAGCGGCCGCGAATACTCGGCGGCCGGGACGAACTGGCAGGCGGGACGTGGCTGGCCGTGAACGAGCACGGCGTAGTGGCGGGCCTGACCAATCAGCCGTCGGCCGACGGCCGCGACCCGACCAAACGATCGCGCGGTGAGCTGCCCCTTGCCTTCGCGATCCACCGGAGCGCCGCGGAGGCCGTAGCCGCCGTCCGCGCCGAGCTTGACCCGGAGGCCTACAACCCGTGCTGGATGCTGGTGGGGGACCGGGAGGCGCTGTTCTCCATCGCGATATCCGGCGGCTCGGCGCCCGACGTCGAGCAGCTGAGCCCGGGACTGCATGTGCTGGAGAATGCGCCGCTGCGTTCTGAATCGGCCAAGGCTGCATTCGTCCGCGGGCTCGTCACCGATGCGCTGGCAGGGTCTCAGACTGACGACGCGGCAGCCACGATGGCCGCGCTAGCGAAGGTTCTCGGCGACCATCAGCCGGCCGTGCCGGAGCCGCGGACAGACGACACCGGGCGGGCCTGGCCGGCGTCCGTGTCGGCCGCCTGCGTGCATGCCGACGGATTCGGCACCAGGTCCGCAATGATCGTCAGCGTCCCGGCGGCGCTGGCGGACGTTCCGACCGTACTCGTCGCCGATGGGCCGCCGTGCCAGGAGCCGATGCAAGACGACACGAGCCTATGGACGGCTGCTGCGGGCACGTGAGGATGGCTGGCCGCAGACGCGGAGTCTCAGTCGCGTGTCACCTGGGTGTCTACTGCGCTCGGAGGACGTGTCCAGCGCCGCGCAGGCGGTTACGATCCGGCCATGAGTCTGCTCCGAAAGCACGTCGCGACCCAGCAGGCGAGCCAGCCGGCGGCGCCGGCGACGGCGGCCGAGAATCTGCAGCAACTCATCACCACGTCCGGTCAGGCATCGCTCTTCGCGCACACCGAGTTCGTCAAGAAAGTCGAGTGCTCGCGCTGCGGCGCCGCCAAGCGGCTGCCATCGAAGACCGCCTACCTGTACTGCGACCACTGCGGCTCGCTGGTCGACTACGACTTCCGGCTGGCGAACCTGGGCACCAACGCTGGGTACACGAACACCGTCTACCGGCAGATTGTCGCGCCAGTCCAGGCCGAGATCGACCGGGCCAGGGCGTTCCAGGACATCGGCCGCTACCGAGACCTCAACAAGGGCGTCTATCTACAGTGGCTGCGCCAGTGCCCGCAGGCGGCATCGCCGCGCGTCGCTTCCGACGATGATTTCCGCGAGCGGATGGCGAGTTACCTAGCCGAGTGCATGGTCGTCCGAGACTTCGACCCGGACCTTGCCATGCTCGACGTGCAGTTCAACATGGCAGTGCGCGGCTTGCAGCGACGGCCCATGCCAAACGGCCAGCCCTGGCTGGTTAGCGACGGCATCTGGCAGGTCGCCACCCTGTTCAAGCAGGAAATGGAAGCTGCGTACAAGCTCCTGCAGGACGGGGGCGCGTTGGCCATGGACCCCGACGAGGCGCCGTCGGGCGTGCCGATCCGGATGGAGTTCTCGACCTTCTGCCAGGGCTGGATCCCGCACTTGCTACCCGAGCAGGCCGATCACCTGCTGGGAATGTTCGGGCTGACGAGCGAGTACGCGCGGGTAAACGTCACTGACGCGGAGACGAGGAAGTGTGGCGGGTGCGGTGACGAGCTGAAGGTCCTGCCTGGCGCGCAGGCGGTTGTCTGCGAGTCGTGTGGCCGCAAGCTCGACATCGCCGGCGGCGAGACGCCGTGTCAGACGTGTGGCGCGCCGCTGTCCTTCCCCGTCGCGGTCAGCCGGATCGAGTGCCCATACTGCCAGAGCGAGACGCACCGGATCTGACTCCGCTCGTCCGCCCCACGGACTCCGGGCCGCCCGCTCTAGGGGAGTGAGCGGGCGACCCGGCCTTTCGTACATCAGACCAGTGAGCGCGCGACCTGCTCCAGCTTGTTCATCGACTCCTGCATGCCGCCTTCCATGCCCGAACTGATGTGCGCGTCGCGGTGCTGCTGGCTCGAGTGCTCGACGAGTATGGACAGGATCGTGCGCCCGTCCTTCTCGGCGAAAGTGGTTGTCGTCACGGCTGCAGCATCCGGCATGCCCTCGAATACGTCGGTGGTGACGATCCGCTCGCCAGGCACGATCTCCCGGTATTCGCCGTGGAATGCGACCTCGAAGCCGGCGTTGGCGATCATCACGTACCGCCAGGTGCCGCCAGGACGCAAGTCGACCTCGGCGCTGGTGACTTCGCCGCGCTCGCCGCTCCACCAGCGCTTGATGAGCTCCGGTGTCGTGTATGCGCGGTAGACCAGATGCCGGGGCGCATCGAACTCCCTGGTGATCAGTATCTTCGTGTCCGTGGGGAGCGTGACCACGGCCGAGTTAGTCGTCGTCATCTGAACCATCTCCGTACTCCTTTGCCCTCATTTCGCTTCCCTTGAGATCGGCTTCGCTCAGTTCCGCTTCCTTGAGCTCTGACAGCACGATGTCCATCCGGGCGAAGCGCTCCGACCACAGCTGCTCGAAGTCCTTCACCCAGTCGTAGATGGGCTTGAGCGCGCTTCCGTTGAGCCGGTACAGCCGCTGTCGCCCGTCCTCGCGCACCGTCACGATGCCGACCTCCCTGAGCACGCGCAGGTGCTTGGAAACCAGCGGCTGCGGCACGTCGAGGACGCCGACGAGCTCGCTGACTGATAGCTCGCCGCCCGCAAGCGCCTCGAGAATCTGCCGCCGCCTTGGTTCCGCTACCGCGTTGAACGCGTCGGTGGTAGTTGCCGCCCGTGCCATGGCTCAATCATATTCCCATATGGGCATACGTCAAGGTGTCAATCTACGCGGGCAGCCCGGCACCGGCGGTCGCAATGCAAGGGCGGCGCATCCTCGATCGCTCGCCGACGACCCAGAATGCGTGGTTAGTGGCTATTGTGCAGCGCGCTCAAGATCCACTCAACGAACGTGTGGAGTGTAGGTACAAAGTCCTTGTACCTACACTCCACACGTTGTGACAGCTTCGCCAGCTGGTGCCCGTTCTGTCCGCTTTGCCACGAATGGTTTGCCGCGATGGTTCGCCGCGATGATTCGCCAGGGACGGCTTTGGAACAGTCTGCTAGAACAGTCTGCCGAGACGCGGCAATTGCGAAGCCGCGGTCGGCCTGCATCGCTCAGTGCTAAGGCGCCGCCGTATCGTTGTCAGCCGCGTTCCGGGGCCGGATGAGAGCCGCGTCGGCGGCGTCGGTGATAGCCGCGGCGGCCGCGCTGGCAACCACCGCAGTGGCGTCGGCGACCGCGGCCTCGGCCGCTTCCGCAGCGCCGGCCACGACGGCAGTCGCGCTCGCGACCGCGGCCTGGGCGGCGTCGGCGGCGTCAGTCGGGCCCGTTCCCATGCTGGTGGGTTGTTTGCCCTTACCCGGACGAACCAGGCGGCGCTCTTCCGGCCAAGGCTCCGCCCCGACGGCGGCTAGGGCATCCATCGCGAGAGCGAGTTTCTCGTAGACGAACAGCACGGGGCCGTCGGCGGCGAGCTCCAGCGCCGTGCGCAGCGCGTCGGCCGGGTTCTCGGCCGTTCGGCAGACGATGCCGGGCCGAGCGGCCGACAACGCGGCGCCGATGAGCGTCAGCATCTCGCCGGTCTCGCGGCCGCGCTTGTCGCTGTCCTCATACAAGACGACTGCCGGGAACCAGCGCGCGATCGCCTCCGCCGCCGCCACGAGCAGGTCGTCGCGGCGGTCGCCTGGCAGCGTCACGGCTGCGACAGCCTGCCTCGGCCAGACGTCGTGAACGAGCCGGCCGGTCGCGTTGAGCGCCGCCGCATTGTGCCCGTAGTCGACGATCACCGGGCTGGTCCCGGCGCGGAACACACTCGCGCGGCCTGGGTTGTCCGCGGTCGGCACGAACGACGAAAGGCCGTGTGCGATGTCCTTGGCGCTGATGCCAGCCGCCCGGCAGGCAGCCGTGGCGGCGAGTGCATTGGCCACGACGTGACCAGCCCGGCCGCCGAACGCGCCTGGCAGGTCGGCGGCGCCGAGAATCGAGCGCCGATCGCTGCCCTTGATCTCGGTCAGCTGGCCGTCGATGACCGCATAGCAGACGCCGCCTGCCGCCATGTGCTGCGCCAGAACCGGATTAGCAGGGTCGAGGCTGAACATCCGGATGACCGGGGCGTGCGCGCGCACGGCCGGGCGGTCCGCCAGCGATGCGGTCGCCAGATCATCAGCGTTGAGCACGACCGACCCGCCGTCGCAGATCTCCTCTGCGACCAGCGCTTTGACGTGAATCAGCTCGTCCAGATCGTCGATGTTGTCGTCGCCGAGGTGATCGGCGGCGATGTTCGTGACGACGGCGACATCTGCCCGGTCGTAGCCCAGGCCTCGCCGGACGATGCCGCCGCGCGCCGTTTCCAGCACAGCGGCCTCGACTGTCGGGTCATCGAGCACCATCTCGGCCGACCGTGGGCCTGACGCGTCGGCGGCGTACACCAGCCGGCCGCCGACGTAGACGCCGTCGGTGCACGTCAAGCCGACTCGCATCCCGGCCTGCTGGAGGACCTGGCCGATCATGCGCACCGTGGTTGTCTTGCCGTTCGTGCCGGTGACCGAGATCACCGGGATCCGGGACGGCACACCCGGCGGGTACAGGCTGTCGACTACGGCCGCCGCCACGTCTCGCGGCCGGCCTTCGGTGGGGGACAGGTGCATGCGCAGACCCGGGCACGCGTTGAGCTCGAGCACTGCGCACGGCTGCGCCGGGCCGTGGCCCGACGGATCGTGGAGCGGCGCGGATATGTCGGTGAGCCGCAGGTCGATGCCGCAGATGTCCAGGCCTGACACCGCTGCAGCCCGGCGGCAGACCTCCGCCACCTCCGCGTGAACGACGTCGGTGACGTCCTTGCTCGTCCCGCCGGTCGACAGGTTCGCGTTGCGGCGCAGCGTCACGACCTGACCGACGGCCGGCACGGAGTGATCGTCGAGGCCTAGCGCATCCAGGTGACTCAGCGCATCAGCGTCCAGTTTGATTATGGTCAGCTCGCGCGAGTGGCCGACGCCGCGCCGCGGGTCGGTATTCGCCGCCGCGATGAGCTGGCCGATCGTGTGCACGCCATCGCCGGTTACCGAGGCGGGGCGCAGCTGGGCTGCGGCCGCGATCTGGCCGTCGATCACGAGCACCCGGTAGTCCGTGCCCGGTACCAGCGCCTCTACCAGCACGGCCTCGCTGTCGGCGGCCGCCTTGCCAGGGGCCGCGGCCGCCTTCGCATAGGCAGCGGCTGCCTCGGCAGCGGTGCGCACGCCCACGGTGAGGTTGGCGCCCTGGCTGCCGCCAAGCGGCTTGATCACAACCGGCCCGCCGATCTCGGCCAGCGCCGCCGCGGCCGCCTGCGGGCTCCTGGCCGTGACGCCGTCGGCCACCGGGACGCCCGCCCCGGCCAGAAGCTGCTTGGCGAGCTGCTTGTCCGCCGCGATGTCGACGCCGACCGCCGAGGTCTGGCTGGTCAGGCCGGCCCATACGAGCTGGCGGTGGCGACCGTAACCCAGCCGGAGCAGGCTCAGTCCTTGCACGCGGCGGGCAGGGATCCCGCGCTGGCGGGCCGCAGCCGCGATGGCGGCGGTGCTGACTCCGAGCCGCTCGCGCTCGCAGATGGCGGCGATCTGCTCCAGGCCAGTCTCGAAGCCGGGCGTCGTGTCGCTCAGCAGTTCATGCACGATGCGCATCGCGAGCCGCAGCAGCTCGCCTGGCACTGCGGAGTCGGCCGGCTCGTCTTCCGGGCACTCCGTCATCACGTCGTAGCGGCCGTCCGCGCCCGCCCACATGGTCCGGCCCAGATTCACCGGTCGGCTGGCCAGGCCGGAGAGCTCTAGCATGACGTGCTCGGTCACGTGACCGAAGTAGGTGCCCTTTGCCATCGCAGCCAGGAAGCCGCCAGGCTGGCCCGCTGCGCAGTGGTGCGCCGCCAGGCCCGGCAGCAGGGCGGTGAGGCGCTCGGCGAACCCGCCGATCTCGGTCGTCTCCTTGGAGGTCAGCTCGTCAAGCTCGAGCCTGGCGATGGTGACCGGGCTCGCAGTGAAGACGTTCGGCCCACTCACGTGCCGCAGGTCTATCAGGCGCACGTCCGCTCCCTCGGCTGTCAGTCTGCAATATGGAGGCGTGAATGTGGAGACGTGAATCTCGAAGCGTGGACCTCGAAGCGTGAATGTCGCAGCGTGAACCTCGGTCTGTGTCGTCTCGGTGCAAGGTCAGAACCGGTCGTGCGCGGGCCCGATCGTTGGCGTCCGCGTGCCGAAGTCGAAGAGGCAGCCGGCCGGTAGGAGATGCAGCCGCATCCCGAATAGCGTGATCGGATCGCAGTCACCGGCCGGGTGCACGACGGTAGCGTCATCGGCGTCGACGACGGTCGCGACGCCCGTGCCGATGACCTCGAAGCCTTTGCCGTCGACGAGCACGCCGGTGTTCTCGTCGAGGCCGATACCGAGATGCTCCGGAGCGAGCGCGACGGCACTGACCAGGCGCGGCAGGCGGCCGCGCTCCCCGAAGTGCATATCGATCAGCGCCTCGGGGATGAGGTCGAGGCCGGGCCCGGTCCGGACCGCGGCCGCGGATACACCGGGCCCGGCGCCGCCGAGGATCATGGTGCGACCCATGGCCGTGGCGCCCGCGCTGGTGCCAGCCACGACGAGACCCTCGGACAGGCGGTCGGAGACGATGTCGTTGGCACGCGATCCCACCAGGGTGCGCAGCTTCGACTGGTCGCCGCCGCTGAAGAAGATACCGGTGGCCTCCGACAGCAAGGTGGCGGCGTCGTCACCGTCGGCGTCACTACGTCCGCGCAGGCGCAGCTCGCTGGTCTGATCGACGCCGAGCTTGCGGAACACGCGCTCGTAGTCGGCAAGTACTTCATCGGGCATGTTTGTCGCGGTGGTGACGAGGACAATCCTGGCGTCATCCCCGCCTGCCAGCTCGACGAACCGCTCCAGCAGGCCGGCGCCGCAGCAGCGATCCTCGGCGCCGCCGATAATGAGCAGTCGACCTGGCGATCCCCCGTCGTCCACGTCCTCCGCCCTCGTCCCGGACCTCACGCGGTCCACGAACCGCTAGTTACCCGCGGTCACATCGGGTCAACCTCAAGGGCAAATTCAATAACGGAAGGTAACGGGGCCGTTCAAATCGCGCGGATTCTTGGCACGCGCAGCTGCTTCAGTGATGGCCGGAATATACGGAATCGAATGATATGCACAACGGCCGAGAATACAGCGGGCGCCTGCCGGACGGCCTACTGAGCGCCGGACGGCTGGCGAGCGCCGCGTCGCGGGCCCGAACGGGGCCGCGACAGCTCGTCGGGAAGCTGCAGGAGCGGATTTGTCGCGCTCGCCACGACGTCGCCAGCGATGTCGATGACCTTGCGGCCACGGCTGCGGGCCGCCTCCCTGAGCTGCTCGAACGCTTGCCGGGGCTTGATGCGGTGCCGCTCGGCGAGTACGCCGATCGCCTGCTCGACCCGGATCCTGGTCGCCAGCGCATGCTCGAGCTGGCCGACGGTGGCGCGCAGCCGCCCTGTCTCGCTGGCACCAGCCGACTCGCAGGCCGGCTTGGCCGGGGGAGCGTCAGACAGGCCGTTCTCCGCCGCGAGCAGGTCGGCCAGGATCATGGCGCACGTAAGGTCCGGCAGGTCGTCGCTGCCGACACGCCAGCCATCCTTGGTGCGCCTGACAACGGCGTTGTCTGGTACGAACGCCGTGACGGGAGCGCCGTTCGCCGCCGCGGCGGTGTTGATCACGCTGCCGGTCACGACGGCGCTGCCGTCCCTGCTGACCGCTGCCGCGCTCGCGGCGACGTCGCCTGGCTCCGTGGCTGCCATTGCCGGGAGCGCCTCAGCGGCGTCCGCAGGTGAGACCTTCCGTGTGCCGTGCTTGCCTCGACGGCTGCGCTTGCTGGTCATAGCAAAGCGGCGAGCTCGCCCAGTCGCTGCTTAACGGCTGCCGTCGACGGATTCGTCAGGGCGCTGCCGTCCGGGAACAAGACAGTCGGGACCGTCTGGCAACCGCCATTCACCGACATGACGTAGTCCGCGGCGGCTGGATCTTCCTCAATGTTCACCTCGGCGATATCGATCCCCTCGGCCGCCAGCTGGCGCTTGAGTCTCCGGCAGAAGGCGCACCAGGTAGTGGTGTACATGGTCAGCGGCTGCGCCACTCTGCCTCTCCCTATCCACAACTTCCTAGACAAGCTTACTAACGCCAGGCGCGCTCGCGCACTTCCCCGCCATACCCGCAGACGTCAGTGGCATACGGAAGTATGTCGTCTGGCAGTAAGAGGCTGGTATGCCTGGCCGGACGCAAACGACGATGGACTGGAGACCGTGTGCACGTGCCGGATCGACGAGCCAGCGCGCTGACGTCGCCGGCTGCCGTCGAGCTGGCAGTCGGCGAGCTGGCAGTCGGCGAGCTCGTGGAAGGGCCTGGGGCCGTGCTGGCCAGCCTCGATCCGGAGCAGCGCCAGGTGGCACTGGCGGCCCGTGGCCCGGTATGCGTACTAGCCGGGGCCGGCACCGGCAAGACCCGCGCGGTCGCGCACCGGATCGCCTACCTCGCTGCCACGGCGCAGGCGGACGCGGCCAGGGTGCTCGCTGTGACGTTCACCACAAGGGCAGCTGGTGAGCTGCGCGGTCGGCTACGCCAGCTTGGCCAGCTCGCACCGGACGCGGGCTTGGACAAGGTCCAGGCCAGGACCTTTCACTCAGCTGCGCTACGCCAGCTGACTCACTTCTGGCCGTCCACAGTGGGCGGGCCGCCGCCGCAAGTGCTCGAGTCGAAGATAGGCCTCGTGGCCGAGGCAGCCCGGCGCCTGCGCGTCTCGGCCGGGGTGCCCGAGCTTCGGGACGCGGCGGCGGAAATCGAGTGGGCTAAGGTCACCCAGGTCCGGCCCGATGACTATGCGGCCGCCAGTGCGAAGGCCGCCCGTACTCCGCCCCTCGACCCCGCCGCGGTGGCGAGGATCTATGCCAGTTATGAGGCCCTGCGGACGGAGCGGCACCTAGTCGACTTCGAGTCCGTCCTCGAGCTGACCGCGGGGATACTCGCCGAGTATCCCGCGGCTGCGCGCTCGGTCCGTGCCCGCTACACGTGCTTCGTCGTGGACGAATATCAGGACGTGAACCCGCTCCAGAAGCTCCTACTCGACATGTGGCTGGGCGGCCGAGACGAGATCTGCGTCGTGGGTGACCCGCGCCAGACGATCTACTCGTTCACGGGTGCCACGCCGTCGTACCTCACTGGCTTTGTGGCCGAGTTCCCGTCCGCTCCCGTGATCCGGCTCGTGCGCAACTATCGGTCGACGCCTCAGGTCGTGACGCTGGCCAACAAGCTCGTCGCGGGCACAGTGGATGATCAGGGCCCGCTCATCGCGCAGCGCGCGGCCGGTCCGGTGCCGCAGCTGACCGAGTACCCCGATGAACCGGCGGAGGCGGCGGCGGTCGCCCGGCAGGTGAGCGCGCTGATCAAGGCAGGCACACCGGCCGCCGAGATCGCTGTGCTAGTCCGGACGAACGCCCAGACCCAGGGTTTGGAGCAGGCCCTTGCCACGGCCGGCGTTCCGTTCCAGCTGCGGGGTGCCGAGCGCTTCTTCGATCGCGGCGAGGTCAAGCAGGCGGTCGGCCTGCTGCGGGCGGCCGCCAGGTCGGCCTCCGCGTCCGACGATCCGGCCGCCGAAGTCAGGCCGGTCCTGGCCAGCCTCGGCCTGACACCGCAGCCACCTGGCGGACGCGGCACCGCGCGTGAGCGCTGGGAATCGCTCGAAGCGTTGGCACAGCTTGCCGCTGACTTCTTCGCGGCCAACCCCGGGAGCGGACTGGACGGCTTGTCCGCCGAGCTGTCAGTCCGCGGTGCAATCGGGCACGTCCCGACGATGGCCGGTGTCACGCTCGCGTCGCTGCACGCGGCGAAGGGACTGGAATGGCAGGCCGTCTTCCTGCCTGGCCTGACCGACGGGACGGTACCGATCATCTACGCGCAGACCGACGAGGCAATCGAGGAGGAGCGGCGGCTTCTGTATGTGGGCGTTACCAGGGCGCGCGAGCGGCTGTATCTGTCGTGGGCGCTGGCGAGATCCGCGGGCGGTCGGCGGACACGCAAGCCATCCCGGTTCCTGACCCCGCTCATGGCTGGCCGCGGCGCCTCGGAGCGAGCAGGTGGAGTAAAGACCAGTACGAGTCGCCGCGGCAGGGAGGCCGGCGGAGCGCCCCGGCCGAGCGCCGACGATCCGCTGTTCCGGCGGCTACGGGACTGGCGACTGGTGGTTTGCCGGGAGCAGGCAGTGCCGGCCTACGTGGTCTTCTCAGACGCCACGCTCCAGGCGATCGCCGACACCCGGCCCGTGACACGAGCGCAGCTCGCAAGTGTGCCCGGTGTCGGCGCGGTCAAGCTCGACCGGTACGGTGCCGCCGTGCTGGAACTGTGCGCGGAATCTGGCAGCGCCGGTACTCCGGCCCCGAATAGTCCGGTCGTGGAGGGACAAGCTGCCGACCGGCCTGGCCGAGATGCACCATGAGCAAGGCACTCGATGAAGTTGTCAGCCTGCTCGACCTTGAGCAGGTAGAGCTAGACATTTTCCGCGGCCGTAGCCCCGCGGGGGAGCGGCGGCAGCGCGTGTTCGGCGGGCAGGTGGCCGGACAGGCGCTAGTGGCAGCTGGCCGCACAGTGCCCGCCGACAGGCCGGTGCACTCCCTGCACGCCTACTTCATCCGGCCGGGGGATCCGACGGTGCCGTTCGTGTACGTCGTTGAGCGAGTCAGGGACGGCCGGTCCTTCTCGACGCGGCGGGTCACGGTAGTTCAGCACGGCAAGGCGATCTTCACACTGTCGGCGTCCTTCCACCTGTCCGAGCCTGGATTCGAGCACTCCGATGCCATGCCGCTGGTGCCTGGGCCGGACGAGATCGAGCCGACGGCCGATCGGCTCCGCAGGCTCTACGGCCGTGGCTTCGAGGATTTCGTGCGGTCCAGCCCGATCGATATCCGGTACGTGGGTCCGCTGACAGCTGAGGCGGCCAGGGATCCGTCTCTCATTTCCTCTCGCAGCGTGGTCTGGCTGAAAGCCGACGGCGACCTCCCCGATGATCCGCTCCTGCACGTCTGCCTGATGACCTACGCCTCGGACATGACCCTGCTCGACACGGTGCTGCTGGCGCACGGAGCCTCGTGGGGTGAAAGTGTCGCCATCGGCGCGAGCCTGGATCATGCGATGTGGTTTCACCGGCCGTTCCGGATGGACAGGTGGCTGCTGTTTGTCCAGGACTCGCCGACGGCCAGCGGAGCCAGGGGCCTGGCCAGGGGCGAGGTCTACACCGAAGGCGGGGATCTCGTCGTGTCGGTGGTCCAGGAGGGCCTGCTGCGTCGCAGCGAGGCCGGTAAGTAACGGGCAGGCCCCAGCCTGGCTACAAAGAAGTCGCAGGTAGAAAAAGGGTTGCCTTGGTCGCGGACGCCTACATAGGCTTCTGCATGTCCGCAGGTCGACTCACTACGCCCGAGAGGAGGTGCCCGAGATGCTGAACTTCACACCGGCCACGGCAGTAGCCACCACGGCACAAGCCACCACGGCAATGACCGCTGACGCTAACGCCTTGCAGGCCGCCACGCGACCGCTCGCCGGCTTCGGCGCGGGCGCCTTCACGTGTGACGGCGCCTGGGTTGGCTCCCTATTTGCTAGCCCCCTGGTCAACAAGATGGCCGCTGCGCTGGCCCTGCCACGCATCAAGCCGTCTATCGGTGCCGTCAAGACCAGCGGCACCAGCACGGGCCACGCGAAGGCGGGAATCGCCGGCGCTGCCTACATGACCAGCCTCATCGACATCGTCCCGGTGGATTCGGTCCAGCAGGACGTCCACAACTTCATCCAGACGACCCGCCTGTACCTGGTTACCCCAGGTGGAGTGGGTCCGCATCCGGCGAGGGAACCGGTACCGGTCTAGCACAGACCGGCCACATCCCCTCCAGGCCGCGGACCCGACAAAGGGTCCGCGGCCTTAGTTATGTGCGGCCGCAGATTGTCAGAGGCGTGCGAGAAGCTCGACGAGTTAGTAGAGAGGGGATGGCACCGATGCAGTGGCCCGGCACAACGGACGTGCTGGAGGGACTAGCCGGAGTTCCCAGCGGTACTGGCCTGGAGGGCCAGGCACTCAGCACCGCTGAGCTGCCGTGCAGGGATGACCCGGAGCTGTTCTTCGCGGAGTCACCTGAGGATGTGGAGTTCGCGAAGTCGCTCTGCGGGAGCTGCGCCGCCAGGATGGTCTGCCTTGCCGGCGCCATCGCGCGAGCGGAGCCATGGGGCGTCTGGGGCGGCGAGCTGTTCCTGCGCGGCGAGATCGTGCCGCGTAAGCGGCCGCGGGGACGTCCGCGCAAGGACGCGGTGGCGGCCTGATCTTCGGGCCGCGCCGCGAGGTAACCGACTGACTCACCGGATGGGGCGGTGCAATGACGCACGTACAAGCAGAACTAGCAAGGGAACGACAACGAAGCATGCTCGCGGACGCCGCCGCTTGGCGCGACGGCCAGCGGGCGTGGATGCACTACAGGATCGCCCGGCGGGCGCAGCGGGTCGAGAGGCTCCAGATGCGTCGCGGGGATCAAGCCGCCCGGCTGCGGGCCGTTCTCGAGTACCTCGAGTCGGCTGGCTAGCTGGACCGCGGGGCCAGGCCCGGGAAGCGATATGACTTCCCGGGCCGGCTCATGTCGGCGGAGCCTCGGATGTCTGCTTTGCCCTAAGCGGGGAGCTCGTCCTGCGCGGGCACGGCATCGTGGGCGGGACTTGAGTTCAGGCTGGTGGCGCTGTCCAGGATGGCGGCAGCGTTACGTCTGGCGGTGCCGTTCGAGCTGGCGGTGCCGTTCGAGCTGACGGTGCCGTTCGAGCTGACGGTGCCGTTCGAGCTCGCGGTCCCGTTCTGGCTGGGGGCGCCGTTGTGCCTCTCCCGAGTCTTCTTGCCAGCGGCCGTAGCACGGCTGGCGGCGGCCTTCTTGCCGGCCGAGCCTGTCTTGGCGGCGGCATTGGTCCTAGCCGCAGCCTTCTTGCTGGGTGTGGCCTTCTTGCCCGGTGCGGCCTGGTTGCCGGATCCGGTCTCCGTGCCCGCCGCGGCCTTCGTCTTGAGGTCAGCCGTCCTGGCCGCGCCGTTGCCGTCGGCGGCGTTGACCTCGCTGGCCATGCCGTTGCCGTCGGCCGCGCCGTTGCTCGCCGTGCCGCTAGTGGCCGTGCCGTTGCTGGCGCCGCCGATCTGGCTGAGCGTGAGCTGCAGGCTGCCTTGGACTTCGCTGGCCGCGTCAATGGGACCCGCGGGCTCGTCGGGCGGTCCGTATGCCGGTATCCAGCGCAGTACCTCGGCCCGGAATCGGCCTGCACATTCGAGCTGGCACAGGACGCCGACGCCGGCCGTCGAGACCCGGTGAATGAGCACGTAGGACGGCGGCAAGTTCAGCCGCCTGGCGACGTTGGCCGGACGCAGGTCCGCGACCCGGCCCGCCTCGCTGCGCATCCACTCGCGACTAAACGAGAACGTCTCGCCCCGTGACGGCTCAGCCAGCGGAGCCAGGAATGCATGGAGCTCGTCGAGGCTCACCGTCACACCGGGCCGGAGGAATCCATGCTCGCGCAACTGGCGCTCGACCATCTGAATGTCGCCGTCGTGATGCATCAGCCACAGCAGCCGGCCGAAGATTGGCGGCAGCCCTTCCGGCAGCCGGTCTACAGCGCCGAAGTCCAGCACGCCGAGACGTCCGTCGGCCAGCAGCCGGAAGTTGCCAGGATGCGGATCGGCGTGCAGCAGCCCGGCTCGCGCGGGACCGGAGAACAGGAATCGGACCAGCTTCATGCCGACGTCGCTGCGCTGCTCCTCGGTGCCCGACGAGATGATCTCCGCTAGCGGGATGCCGTCCATCCACTCGCTTACTAGGACGTGGTCTGTCGCCATGACTACGTTCGGTACCGCGATGTCCCGGTCGCCGGCGTACGCATCGGCGAAAGCCTGCTGCGCGGTCGCCTCCAGGCGGTAGTCGAGCTCCTCGACGACCCGGGCCCGCAGCTCGTCGAGCATGGGCTTGACGTCCAGCCCCGGCATCAAGACCCCGAACAGCCTGCCGACGCGGCTCAGCTGCGTGAAGTCGTTGCTGAGAGCCTTGGCCGCGCCCGGATACTGGATCTTGACCGCGACCTTCCGGCCGTCATGCCAGATCGCGCGGTGCACCTGGCCGATCGAAGCGGCGGCGGCCGGAGCATCGTCGAACTCCGTGAACCCCGTCCGCCAGTCCGGACCGAGGTCTGACTCCAGCACCCTGTGCACCGAGGCTGCCGGCAGCGGCGGTGCGGACTCCTGCAGCATGGTCAGCGTTGCCCGATACGGGCCAGCAATCTCGGGAGGCAGGGCCGCTTCGAAGATCGACAGCGCCTGACCCAGCTTAAGCGCTCCGCCCTTGAGCTCACCGAGCACGCGGAAGATCTGCTCAGCGGTCCGCTGCTGCAGTTCCTGCGCCACGATCTCCGCCGGCCGGCCGCCGAGCCGCTTGCCCAAGCCGATCGCGGCACGGCCTGCCATCCCCACCGGTAGCGAGGCCAGCTTGGCCGTCCTAGTCACGGCGCGGTGCGGGAGGTCACTCATGATCTCCATTGTCGGCTAACCCCGCGAGCGCATGCGACGGACCCGCCCGAACGCCCGAGCGCAAGCGTCACGAAGTCGCTACGCTGAACCGCCCGTAGGACAGGTCCGTTGACTTTGTGAAACACATCACGTGCCGCCTGGCTAACCGAGGAGACGCTGACATGCTGAGCCGACTGCTGATCATTGCTGGCGCACTGGCTACGATCGCGGGCGTGATCTTCGCGCTCCAGGGCTTCGGCGTGGTCGGCGGGAGCGCGATGTCAGGCAGTCATGTCTGGGCCTTGCTCGGTCCGCTCATCGCCGTTGCGGGCTTGGCCGGCGTCTGGTCTGGGTTGCACCTGCGCCGGTCCTCCGCAGTTCGCAGCTGATCCGGAGGCGCCGCACGTGCAGGCAGGATGCGGCTGCCAGGTCCGGCGTCGCCACTGCCAGGCCGGGAGCGCTAGCTCCAGCGTTCCGTTCGCCGTCGCGGCTGCCAGCTCCGACCGGTCAGCGAACGCTAGCGCTTGCCCAGCCACCTGGGCCGCGACAGCGGTCGCGAGCACCGGATCGCCAGCGCTCGCGTCCATCCGGCTAGCGGGGAGCTGCGCGAGGATCAGCGGCCACGCCGGATCGCGATCCGCGCGGGCGAGATCCAGGCAGCGCAGGCACGCGGTCCGGCCGGGCTGCACCAGCGGCCCTACGACGCCGATCGCCTCGCCGATGTAGACGGGGAGATGGGAAAGTCGCTGCCGGTGCAGTTCTGCTAGCTGCTCCGGCTGCCGGTAGCCGACGAGGATGGTCAGGTCGGGTGTCGAGCCATGCCCCAACTCCCGACCGCTGATGCTGGCGGCTACGCCTGACCGGGTCAGCAGGTCGGCGATGCGGTCTGCGATCTGGCCGCGACCGCAAATGTGGACCGTGGCCGCCGACCTGCGTGCCAGTAACTGCACGCCCCCATCGGCGTCCTGGCTCGACAGTGAGGCGGCCGCGAGCACCGGCGCAAGGTGCCGCCTCAGCTCACGCGGCAGCGAGCGCAGCGCGTCGGCCGGGAAGTCGATGATGGCCCCCGCGGCGGCGAGCAGCATGATGACCCGCTCAGTGACGGCGGCCGGTACGCCTGCTCGGCTGGCATCCGCCACGATCTGGTCGCGGCTCCGGCTCCCATCCAGCAGCCGGATGACGTCGGCCGCCCCGCGCATGCCCGAGATGGCAACCGCCCGGCGCGGATCCACGCCGATTTGCACAGTGTCGTGGTCACGCCACAATGGCTGCAGGCCCGATCTCAACGCCGGTCTCACAGGAGTGAGCGTGTCACGCCGGGCCGACAATCGGTGTTCCGGACCGGGAACGGGGTGGCAAGTCCCCGGGCCGCCAGGCCGTTCGCCCCCCTTCCCCGGAAGCGGCGAGCGGCCTGGGCCCGGGGGACCCCTTGGCTCGCGAAGTTAGGCTCGCGGCACGTGCTGGTCAAGCCCTCCCTGTGGACAGCGGTGTGCGCATCCTGGGGAACACGCGGCGTGTCGCTGTGGATACCTGTGCATGCGGGTGTGGATTACCCGGACAACTCAGGCGACGCGCCCACCTGATCAGCCAGGACGGCGTCCACGTGCTGTGGATGGAGATTGCCGGGGCAGGTTTCCCGCCAGCGTCGCTACCGGACCGGGCTTGCGGTCAGGATTGGCCCGGACAGCTGCCGGTCATACCCCGCTGGGCGAGTCGGGCGTGTCGCCCGGCTCTTCCGGACCGGTCTCGTCGGGGCTATCGGCAACGGGCTCGTCAAGATCGGAGATATCCAGCTCAGGCCGCCCTCGGACGTAGCCGTCCGGGTCGTCGAAGTCGTCGGCGGTAGGCAGCAGGTCAGGGTGCGCCCAGACTGCATCCCGACCGGTGATGCCGCGTGCGGCGGTCAGGCCCTGCCAGATGTCGGCGGCCTCGCGCAGCCGGCGCGGCCGCAGCTCCAAGCCGACCAGCGTCGCGAACGTCCGCTCTGCAGGGCCGCCGGTGGCGCGCCGCCGCCTGATCGCCTCGGCGAGCGCATCCGCCTGCGGCAGGCGGTCGCTAGCGGCGGCCGCCACGACCGTCGAGACCCAGCCCTCGACTAGTGCGAGCACGGTCTCCAGCCTGGCCAGCGCGGCCTTTTGCTCCGGGGTGTCCTCGGGCTGGAAGAGCGCGGCGCCGGACAGCGCCTCGTTCAGCGCTTCGGGATTAGACGGATCGATCTGCGGCATGGCGTCACGCAGCGCAGAGGCGTCTACCTTGATCCCGCGGGCGTAGTCGTCGACTGCGCCGAGAAGACGAGCGCGCAGCCACGGCACATGACCGAACAGCCGGTGATGAGCGGCCTCACGCAGCGCAATAAAGAGCCGCACCTCGTCTAGATCGACCGACAGGCCAGCCCCGAACGCGGCCACGCCAGCAGGGAGCAGCGCCGCAGTGCCCTGTGGGCCGAGCGGCAGCCCGACGTCGGTCGAGCTGACGACTTCCTCGGCTAGCGCCCCGACAGCGGCACCGGTCTGGCCGCCGACCATCATCCCGCCGATTCGGCGCATCATCTCGCCTAGGCCGCCGAGGCCGCCGAGGCCGCCGAGCATGGCGCTCATCTCAGGCGGGAGGTCCGCGCCGAGCTCGGCCGGGTTGTCGTTCAGCAGACCGCTCATGGCGTCGACTGCGCGGGCGGCGATCGGATCGCACAGCTTCGACCACACCGGCAGGGTTGCTTCGACCCACTCCGATCTGCTCCAGGCCTGCACCGTCCGGATCCCGCTCGGGAACTCCGTGGCGTCCTCCAGCCAGAGGTCAGCCAGCCGCAGGGCCTCGACCACCTTGCTGCGGTCGATCTCCAGGACGCTCGCATCGCCCTTCTGCGCGACGGTCTGGCGAGCGATGTTCTTGGCCAGATCCCAGTTCACGGGTCCGCCCTGCCACGACATCAGATCGGCGAACTGTCGCAGCGCGTCCGCGAACTGCTGCGGGTCACCCATCGGGCCCAGGGGGCCCATCCCGCCGAACGGTCCCAGCGGGCCACCGCCGCCGGAGCCAGAGCCGCCGGATCCGCCGGGCACGTCCGGATCATCACCGGAGTTGCGGCCGGGGCCGAAGCCGAAAGGAGGCTCAGTCATGTACCCGGCCTCTCGGGGTCATCTGCCCGATCTCTCAGGCAGGATGGAAGGGTCCACACTCGCCAAGCTATCCCAGGAGCGGTCTGCGGTGAGCAACCGAGTAGCCCAGGTTCGCCCTGAGCGCAGCCCTGACATCGGATCCGGGCTTCCGGCAGCGCGGCGCAGGCGTCAGCAACCGGGCGATCCGGCTGGCCCAGGCCCGGTTGGCCCAGATTCGTTTGATCCGGATTCGGTTGGCCCAGATTCTGTCACCCCGGAGCCGGTTGATCGGGATTCGGTCAGCCCGGAGCCGGTTGGTCCTGGCCCGGCCGGCCCGGATCCGGCCGACCTCGACCCGGTCACCGAGCTGGCAGGCCGCGGAACAGAAGCGGCCCGGCCTGTGGTCGCCGTCACCGGTGCTGCTCACGGGCTCGGACTGGCACTCACGGCCAGGCTGGCACGCTCGCCGCTGGCGGGCCGCGTCGTCGCGATCGACGACAGCCGTGGCGACGTCAGCGGCGTGACCTGGCGGATCGCAGACGTACGGGACCCGACGCTGGCCGGGCGGCTGTCGGATGTCGACGTGGTCGTGCACACCGACATCGACTACTCACCGGATTCGGATGCCAGGGTCAGGCGGGCGTTCAACGTGCGCGGCGCCCAGACGGTGCTCACCGCCGCCGCGGCGGGCGGCGTCGGCCGAGTCGTGCTCGTGACGAGCGCCATGGTTTACGGGGCTCGGCCAGACAACCCCGTGCCGCTGCCGGAAGAATCCCCGCTGAGCGTGGATTCGGACGACAGCGTCGTGAGCGATCTGCTGGAGATCGAGCACCTGGCCGAGCGCTCGCCGCGGGCGCACCCGGGTCTGCAGGTCAGCGTGGCCAGACCCGCCGCGCTGGTGGGCGACGGCATCGACACGCTCGCGACCAGGCACTTCGAGGCGCCGCGTCTGTTGGCCGTCAAGGGTTCTGCGGCGCGCTGGCAGTTCTGTCACATCGATGACCTGGTGTCGGCGCTCGAGCTCGCAGTGGCGGGCAAGGTGATCGGCGACTTCGCGGTCGGCTGTGACGGCTGGCTGGAGCAGGATGAGCTGCAGGAGATCGCTGGGCTGCGCAGGATCGAACTGCCAGCGGGACTCACCTTCGCTACCGCGCAGCGACTGCATCGGGCCGGGATAACCCCTGCGCCCGTCGCTGACCTGCGCTACATGGTGTACCCGTGGGTCGTAGACTGCCAGGCACTGCGGGAGGCGGGCTGGCAGCCGCGCTACGACAACGCGGCGGCTCTCGAGGTACTGCTGGTGCAGCGCGCCGGACATCATGCGGTCGCCGGGCGCAGGCTGGGCAAGAAGGACGCGACGATCACGGCAGCGGGCGCGACGGTGGCGGTGATCGGGACGGCGGCAGTTGTCCGGCAAGTCCGGCGCCGTCGGCGCAACTCCTGAGGCTCAGACTCGCCGGAATGCCGGCTCTCCCTGGGCCATGCTCACCCGCTCCCAGGCAGGGGCTGGCCATCAGGTCAGCGGGGTGCCTGTAACTTGGCATGGTGACCGTCATCAGGATGACCGAGTTGCGCGTCGAGCCGCTCTCGGTCGACGAGATACGGGCCGCAGCCGCCGATCCGGCGGCCGGCGCTGTCGCTGTATTCGTCGGAGCCGTGCGGGATCACGATCACGGCCGGGGCGTGACAGCCCTCTCCTATAGCGCCCATCCGTCCGCCCAGGCGGAGCTTGGCCGCGTTGCCGAGAAGACCGCGGCCAGTTACCCGATCGTCTCGCTGGCGATCGCGCACCGGATCGGGGACCTGGAAATAGGCGATCTTGCCGTGGTAGCGGCGGTCGGCGCCGAGCACCGGGACGTCGCATTCGCGGCCTGCCATTTCCTGATCGACGAGCTGAAGGCGACCGTGCCGATCTGGAAGCACCAGTTCTTCACCGGCGGTGACAGCGAATGGGTCAATAGTGCGTAGGCTTCGGCCTGTGCTTCGACGGTTCCCGCCTATGTCTCATCGCCTCGTTACGCTCCTAATCGCCGGCGTATGCGTCCTCGCCGCACTCGTCGTGGCCGCGGTGGTGTCGGTCCCCTACGTTGCGCTGACGCCCGGCCCGACGCTGAACACGCTGGGTAAGCCAGACGGCAAGGCCATCATCCAGATCGTCGGGCACCGCACGTATCGGACCACCGGGAACCTGAACCTGGTAACGGTCTCGTACACCGGCGGTCCAGGCAGCGACTTCAACATCTTCAGCGCTCTGCGGGCGTGGCTCACGCCGGATGACGCTGTCGTGCCGGCCAGCGAGATCTACTCCTCCGGGCAGACGCAGCAGCAGGTCGTTCAGCAGGACACCCAGCAAATGCTGGGTTCGCAGGAAGACGCCACTGCCGCGGCACTGTGCTACCTGAACATCAACTTCAAGACCTTGGACAGCGTCGCGGCTACGGTCAAGGGCACGCCCGCCTACGGAGTGCTTCGGCCTGGTGATGTGATCACCGCCGTAGACGGTCAGCAGGTCAACTGCCATCACGATGTCGTGACCATGATCAGGAACCGGAAGCCGGGGGCGCCGGTCACGGTCACCATCGACCGCAACGGCGTCGCAAAGACGATCACGCTGGTCACGAAGGATGTACATGGCCAGGCAGTCGTCGGGATCGAGCTAGGGTCGCCCAAGTACGTGTTCCCGTTCACCGTCAAGATCGACTTGCCGGACATCGGCGGCCCCAGCGCGGGACTGATGTTCGCGCTCGGCATCATCGACAAGCTGACGCCGACCAGTCTGACCGATGGCCGGTTCATCGCCGGGACCGGCGAGATCTCGCCTGTCGGCTCGGTTGAGCCGATCGGCGGCATCCAGCAGAAGATGGCCGGAGCTAGGGCAGCGGGCGCCACGATCTTCCTGACCCCGGCGGCTAACTGTCCGGACACGGCCGGCGCTGTGCCCTCGGGACTGCGGCTGGTGAAGGTCAGCACGCTCGCCGGCGCCATTACCGAGCTGCGGGCGGTCGAACAGGGGAGAGCCGTCCCGACGTGCTAGCCCTGGCCCAGACACTCACGGCCCGGCCCGACAGAACACCGACGGGCGGATCTGACCCGAGCTAACTGCAGGTCTCGACTGAACCTATGCAGGCGACGGTGCGCATGTCCGCAAGCCGCGCCGAGACGCGCCGCCACGGCGGCACGTGCACGCCGCCAAGGGCGTACGCTCGGATCTGACGGGACATCCAGGGCGGGGCTTTCGGTTATGTCTGCACGTCTTGGCATGAGCACGACCTGGCCAAAGCAGGTCCTGCGTGCACAGGTCCTGGTTAGGTACGTCCTCGCGTAGCGGAGGGGAAAGGAGCGGTACTGGTTGTGGCCCCTCGTGTGCTGGTTGACGCCACTGCGGTGCCCGCCGACCGCGGTGCGCTAGGCCGATATGTCGATGGCCTGGTCAGCGCGCTGGATGCGGCCGGGGCCGATCTCGCCGTCGCCTGCCAGCGCGCAGATGAAGAGCGATACGGCCGCCTGGTGCCGAACGCCCGTGTTGTCGCGGGGCCGCCGGCCATCGCGCACCGGCCGGCCAGGCTGGCCTGGGAGCAGAGCGGCCTCCCGCTGGTGGCACAGCAGATCGAGGCGGGCGTGATCCACTCCCCGCATTACTCGATGCCGCTGCGGCCGAATACACCGGTCGTTGTGACCATCCACGACCTCACGTTCTTCACCGAGCCTGACGCGCACAGTCCCGTCATCGCGACTTTCTACAAGGCGGCAATCCGCACCTCGGCCCGGCGCGCCACCCGCCTGATCGTCCCGTCCAAGGCCACCAGGGATGAGCTGGTCCGGGTTCTAGCCGCCGATCCCACGAGGATCGACGTGGCCTACCACGGGGTCGACCACAGCCTGTTCCACCGGCCGGACGAGCGGCAGCTGCGCCACGTGTCTGACCGCCTCGGCCTGCACGGCAAGCCCTACGTCGCCTACCTGGGCACGCTGGAGCCGCGCAAGAACGTGCCGGCGCTCATCACAGGCTGGGCGGCCGCCGTCGCCGACATGGCTGAGCCCCCTGCCCTGGTCCTGGCGGGCGCCAGCGGCTGGAGCGAGGAGGTCGATGAGGCCGTGGCATCGGTGCCAGCTCACCTGCACCTCGTCCGTCCCGGATACCTGCACTTCAACGACCTACCCGGATTCTTCGGAGGTGCCCAGGTTGTCGCGTTCCCGAGCACCGGCGAAGGATTCGGCCTGCCAGCGCTGGAAGCCATGGCCTGCGGAGCCCCGGTCCTGACCACGCACCGGACGGCGCTGCCGGAGGTGGGCGGTGACGCCGTCGCCTACACCGAGCCGGATGCCGCCAGCATTGAGGCAGCCCTCCAGTCGCTGCTAGAGGACCCGGAGCGCCGGACAACGCTCGGCGAGGCAGGTTACTCAAGGGCCATGGAATTCAGCTGGGCCGCCTCAGCAGAGGCACACATGATCAGCTACGAGCGAGCGGCCGCCCAGGGCGCTGACTAGAGCGCTGGCGGCCGAGAGACCCTAGAGACGGCCGCTGTGGCCGCGCTTCCGCAGCTCCTCCACGATCTGCTTGACCTCCTGCGCGCGCGACCTGGCGCAGACGAGGGTGGCATCCGCAGTATCGACCACGACGACATCGTCGAGCCCGACGACCGCAACGACGCGGTCAGTCGTGGACACGATGACGGCGTCCTTGACGTCTCGCACGATGATCTCTGCCTCGCCACCGATCAGCAGGTTGCCTGACTCGTCGGCAGGCAGAGACTGGCCGAGAGAGTCGAAGTCGCCGACGTCACTCCACGCCATGTCGGCCGGCACAGTCGCGACTTTGCCGACCGCGGCAGCGCCCTCGAGCACGCCGTAGTCGACCGAGATCTTCTCCAGCCCAGGCCAAATATCGCCCAGAGTCGCGTCGCGCCCTGGACCATCCCAGGCGTCGGCGATGCGGGAGATGCCGTCGCTCAGCTGCGGCCGCTGGCGGGCGAGCTCGGCAAGGAAGGCCTCAACCCCGAAGACGAAGATGCCGGCGTTCCACAGGTACTGCCCGGACTCCACGTAGCTGGCGGCTAGCTGGAGCGAGGGCTTCTCCTTGAACTCGGCCACCGTCCGCGCCTGGCCAGCTGCCGCAGGACCGAGCTTCAGGTAGCCGAACCGGACCTCGGCATGACCGGGCCGGATGCCGACCGTCGTCAGATAACCGGCGCGCGCCGCCGCTGCCGCATGCTCGATGATCTCGACGAACCGGGCTTCGTCGCCGATCAGGTGGTCGGCCGAGAAAGCCGCCATCAGGGCACCCGGATCGCGCCTGGCCAGGACGGCGCAAGCCAGGGCCACCGCGGCGCAGGAGTCCTTCGGCGATGGCTCGATCAGGATGTTGGCGGTCGGCACCTCGGGCAGCTGGCGTGAGATCGCCGCGGCATGGGCGGTGCCCGTGACGACGTAGATCTGGTCCGGCGCCGACAGCGAGCTGATCCGGTCAACGGTGGCCTGCAGCAACGACCGGTCCGTCCCCGTTAGTGCGTGCAGGAACTTAGGATCGCAGGCGCGTGAGAGCGGCCACAGCCGGGTGCCGCTGCCACCTGCCAGAATCGTGGAGTACATCTAGCCAACTATGCCCGACCTTCGGCGCGCTGTGTGCAGCAGCCGGGGCAGGTGCGCGGGAACCGGCGGCGCGCCAGCATCGATCCTGGAGACCGGCGAGCCGAGCGAAAGCGGAGGCGGGATGCGAGCAGGCCAGCCGCGAGGAGAGCGGGTGTCTGCCGGCGTGCGGCGAGCGCCGTCGGCACCGGGAAGCGTGCCCGACGGCCTGAGCCGAGACTGGCGCGCTCCCTTCCCCGTCAGCCTGCGCTTGACTCTTCTGGTGCACCGGCGCGGCCCGGGCGATCCGACGCTGCGGATCGACGACCGCGGCGCTATCTGGCGTACGTCACTGACGCCGGATGGCCCTGGCACGCTTCGGCTGACCCTGGTCCAGCCAGGGATCGACGAGGGCACCGCCGCGGAGCGCGCCACAGCGGAGCGCGCCACCATGGTCCGTGCCGCGGCCTGGGGCCCGGGCGCTTCCTGGCTGCTCGATACGCTGCCGGATTTGCTCGGCGCGGGCGATGACCCGGCCGCATTGCGGCCGGATCATCCGCGGCTGCGCGTTCTGATCCGGCAGCTGCCGGGCCTGCGGATCAGCCGGACAGCGCGGGTGCTTGAGGCCCTCGTGCCCGCGGTGCTGGAGCAGAAGGTCGTCGGCGTCGAGGCACAGCGGGCTTGGCGCCGGCTGCTGACCTGGTACGGGTCGCCCGCTCCGGGACCGGCCCCGGCGGGGATGCGCGTCTTCCCGGCCGCTGCCACGTGGCAGGCCATCCCGTCGTGGGACTGGCACCGGTCGGGCGTCGAGGCGGTGCGAGCCCGGACTATCGCAAGCGCGGCCAGGGTGGCCGGCCGGCTCGAGGCCGTCTCCTCGCTGCCTGCCGCCGATGCTGATCGCATGCTGCGTTCGTTGCCTGGGATCGGGCTGTGGACGTCTGCAGAGGTACGGCAGCGTGCATGCGGCGACGCCGACGCCGTGAGTGTCGGCGACTATCACATTCCGGCACTGGTGGGCTGGAACCTGGCCGGCCAGATCACCGACGACGCTGGCATGCTGGAGCTGCTGGCGCCCTTTGCGGGCCAGCGCTACCGGGTGACGCGCCTGATCGAACTCGGCGGCAACGCGCCGCCACGACGCGGCCCCAGGATGAGCGTCCGTGATTACCGGGAGATCTGAGACGGGAAGCACATTGCGCTTCCGCTGGTTGTCGCTCTGGTCAGCCTCAGCGGGGCCGAGCCGGGGCGGCAGCCTAGGGTTGGGATAGCCCGTATGCCCGGATACGAAAGAGGTACTGCTATCAGCGCCGACGAGGCACGCGCCCGCGAGCACAGCTTCGGCGCCGCGGACCCGGCTGCGGCCGACCAGCGGGCCAGCCCGAGTGCCATGCGGCGCGGACTGGCGAGGGCCAGAGACGGCAAGTCGCTCGACCAGACCGAGGCCGCCATCCTGCTGCAGGCGCGCGGCGATGACCTGACCACCCTGCTGGCGCACGCCGGGCGGGTGCGAGACTCCGGGCTGATGGCGGCCGGACGGCCCGGTGTGATCACGTATTCGCGCAAAGTCTTCGTGCCGCTAACCCGGCTGTGCCGGGATCGCTGCGCCTACTGCACGTTTGTCACGGTGCCGGGTCGGCTGTCGGCCCCGTTCCTGTCCCCTGATGAGGTCCTTTCGATCGCGGCCGACGGGGCCGCCCTCGGCTGCAAGGAAGCGCTCTTCACGCTCGGAGATCGCCCGGAAGCCAGGTGGAAGCAGGCCCGTGAGTGGCTGGACGCGCACGGCTACGATGACACGCTGTCCTATGTGCGGGCGATGGCGATCCGGGTGCTGGAGGAGACCGGGCTGCTGCCGCACCTGAATCCGGGCGTGCTGAGCTGGCAAGACTTCCAACGGCTCAAGCCGGTCGCGCCGTCAATGGGCATGATGCTCGAGACAACGTCGACAAGGCTTTTTACGGAACGGGGTGGTCCGCACTTCGGCAGTCCGGACAAGGACCCGGCCGTGCGCCTGCGGGTGCTCCAGGATGCTGGCCGCAGCAGCGTCCCCTTCACGACGGGAATCTTGATCGGGATCGGCGAGACGCTCGCTGAGCGGGCCGACTCGATCTTCGCCATCCGTCAGGTCGCGCGTGAGTACGGCGGCATCCAGGAAATCATTGTGCAGAACTTCAGGGCCAAGGCTGATACCAGGATGCGCGCCGTCGCGGACGCTGACCTCGCCGACCTGGCGGCCACCATCGCTGTCACCAGGCTGGTGCTCGGCCCGTCCGCGCGGATCCAGGCGCCACCGAACCTCATCGGCGATGAGTATCAGCTCATCCTGTCGGCCGGCATCGACGACTGGGGCGGGGTCTCGCCCCTGACGCCTGACCATGTGAACCCGGAGCGTCCCTGGCCGCAAATCGACGACCTGGCCGCCCGGACTGCGGCGGGCGGCTTCGAGCTTGCCGAGCGGCTGACGATCTACCCCGGTTACATCCGCGAGCCGTGGCTTGACCCGCGGCTGGCAACGCACGTGGCTGCACTGGCGGACCCTGAGACCGGGCTCGCGCGTCGGGATGTGCGGCCCAGCGGGCTGCCGTGGCAAGAGCCGGACGGCGGATGGGCCAACGACGGCAAGTGGAGCGCAACAGGCCGCACAGACCTGTTCACCTCGATCGACAGCGTCGGCCGGACGAGCGACCGGCGGGATGACTTCGCCGAGGTCTACGGCGACTGGGAAGAGGTCGGTGCGCGCATCGATCCCGCCGCCCGGAACGACGCAGCATCCCGACCTGGCGGCCGAGCGCCAGCCGAAGTGCTCGCTGCGCTGCGCAGCGCGGAGCGGGATCCGGCCGGGATCAGCGATGCCGAGGCGCTAGCGCTTCTGGACGCCGACGGCCCGGAACTCGATGTGCTAGCGACGCTGGCCGACGACCTGCGGCGACAGGCAGTAGGCGACGATGTTACGTACGTTGTCACCCGCAACATCAACTTCACGAACGTCTGCTACACAGGCTGCCGGTTCTGCGCGTTCGCGCAGCGGCGCACGGACGCCGACGCGTACACGCTGTCTATGGAGCAGATCGGCGACCGGGCCGCGGAGGCGTGGGAGGCGGGCGCCACCGAGGTGTGCATGCAGGGGGGCATCCATCCGGACCTGCCCGGCACTGCCTATTTCGATATCGCGGCCGAGGTCAAGCGGCGCTGTCCGGACATGCACGTGCATGCGTTCTCGCCGATGGAGGTGATGAACGGCGCGTCCCGTACGGGCCTCTCGGTGCGTGAATGGCTCATCCGGGTGCGCGAGGCCGGCGTGGATTCACTGCCTGGGACGGCGGCGGAGATCCTGGACGACGACGTTCGCTGGGTGCTGACAAAGGGCAAGCTGCCGGCCTCGGCGTGGATCGAGGTCATGACCACGGCCCACGAGCTCGGCATCCGGACGACCTCGACGATGATGTACGGCCACGTGGATACGCCTGCGCACTGGGTCGGGCACCTGCGGGTCCTACGCGGAATCCAGGAGCGCACCGGCGGGTTTACCGAGTTCGTGCTGCTGCCGTTCGTCCACGCGAGCTCCCCGATCTATCTGGCCGGGATGGCGCGGCCAGGTCCGACCCGGCGCGAGAACAGGGCTGTGCATGCGCTCGCACGGATCATGCTGCACGGGGCGATCGACAATATTCAGTGCTCCTGGGTCAAGCTAGGCGCTGACGTGTGCCAGGACGTCCTGCGCGGCGGCGTGAACGACCTGGGCGGCACCCTGATGGAGGAGACCATCAGCCGCATGGCCGGCTCGGAGAACGGTTCTTACAAGACGATCAGCCAGCTTGCCGAGCTCGTCGCGCCGACTGCGCGGCCGCTGCGGCAGCGGACCACGCTCTACGGCACGCCGACCGCTGACCGGATGGCGGCAGCCGCCGCCAGCGACGGCGTGTGCGCGTCCGTTCGCGGCCCGCGGACACCGCTGCCGCTGCTGCGCGCCTGACGCCTGACCGCGCCCTGGTGCGCGGCAAGTGGCGTTTAGGGGCTCGCGCTCTGCGGGATGCGCTAGTACGGCCGAGCCGCGGTCGCGAACGCGCCCCAGACGACCTTGCCCTGATCGTCCGGCGCGGCGCAACAGCCCCAGTGATCGCTGAGCGAGGAGACCACCAGCAGCCCACGTCCCGACTCGTCCTGCCAGTCGGGCTCGCGCAGTTCGGGAACCTCGGGGCTCGGGTCCGCGATCGCGCACATGACGTGGGAGCCGGGATGCAGCAGGCCGACCTTGATGGGCCATGGTGACAATGTCCCGGCGGCGTGCTCCGCCTGCGGCACGGCATGGCGTATCGCGTTGGTCAGCAGCTCGGTGACAACGGCCGCGACGTCATCGGCGCGATCTGAGACACCCCACTTCTGCATCGTCTGTAACGTAAAGCTCCGCGCGGTCGCGATCGCGTGCGAGGCCGGGACGGGCGTGTGGGTGGCGACCCTGGGCATCGAGATCCAGCTGCCGTCCGCCCCGCCTTGGACACATGGCCACTCGCGACACGAGCGCCACGCTGTGCGGACGGCTGACTCAAGCCACCGCCAGTCAACGCCGCGGGCCGGCGCTAATGCGGCTGAGCGCGTCGTCATCGCAGGTCCAAGTGGGTAGCTGACAGACGGAACCGAAAAATATGGCGCTAATGGCCATATCCTGCCTCATGCACAAGGCAGCCGCAACCTCCATCTGCACGTGCATTTGCATTGTTAACACGCCACGTGCGCGCTAGGCTACTGCCGTTCTGTGCACGTGCACGTGCATATGCAATCACAAGGACGGCCTGCCTGGTCTTGAAGTCCGCGGTATGGGGCGCCTTCACCAGAGCACGCAGAGCCGCTGTCTATCTCAGCCGGGAGACTCGATGCAGATCACGAATGGCATGTCGGCGCGCGACCTGGGTTCAGTGGAATGGCGCAAGAGCAGCGCGAGCAATCCGAGCGGCAACTGCGTGGAGGTCGCCGCGCTGGCCGACGGGGGAGTCGCGGTGCGGAACTCGCGGCACCCGGACGGGCCAGCGCTTGTGTATACGCGCAGTGAGGTGGCCGCCTTCCTGGTTGGCGTGCGGAATGGCGAGTTTGACGATCTCGCCGTGTAACGACGCCTGTGTGAAAATGTGAAAGGACGGTCACACTCGCGCGGATAGCCCTCGTACTAGGTGATACCGTGCTCGGAGTGTGCAGTGCGCGCGAGCCATTGTCTGGCCTTGCCGTTGTTGCGAGCTGCGCGCTCGGCACAGCGGGAGCAGGGAATAGCAGGTGGGGCGCGGTGCCGCGTTCGGCCGTGTTGCGCGGGAGCAAAAGGTGAGCGCAGTTCAGCAGCCTGGGGATGAGCCTCAGGACGAGCTGAGCTCGGAGGTAATCAGCGGCCCGACGGTACTGCGGATGCTGCTGGGCGGGCAGCTGCGCAAGCTGCGCGAGGCTGCCGGCATCAGTCCCGACAGGGCCGGCTACGAGATCCGGGCATCGCGTTCCAAGATCAGCCGGGTCGAGCACGGCCGGGTGAGCTTCAAGGAACGCGATGTGGCCGACCTGCTCACCCTGTATGGCGTCACTGACGAGCACGAGCGGCGGCGCATGCTCAACCTGGCCCAGCACGCCAACAGCCAAGGCTGGTGGTCGAGGTACGACGACGTTATGCCCGACTGGTTCGAGACCTACGTCGGCCTCGAGCAGGCGACGTCACTGATCAGGACGTATGAGCTTCAGTTTGTGCCGGGCCTGTTCCAGACGGAGGAATACGCGCGGGCCGTGACCGTGCTCGGCCATCGCTCGGCGCCGGCCGAGGAGATTGAGCGGCGAGTCGGCCTTCGACTGCAGCGCCAGCAGATCCTGACCAGGCCGGACGCCACGCCCAGGGTATGGGCGGTGCTCGATGAGTCCGCGCTGCGGCGGCCGCTTGGCGGCCGGACTGTCATGCGCGCTCAGCTGAGTCGCCTGCTGGAGCTAACCGAATTGCCGCAGGTGACGCTTCAGGTGATGCCGTTCGACCGCGGCGGCCATTCGGCGGCAGGCGGGTCGTTCTCCATTCTCCGATTCGCCGAGCCCGAGCTGCCGGACATCGTCTACATCGAGCAGCTAACGGGTGCTCTGTACCTGGACAGGCTCGAGGAGGCCGACCACTACCGCGAGGTAATGAACAGCCTCAGCGCCGAAGCTGAGACTCCAGCCGAAAGCGCAAGGCTGCTGAGAGCACTGCTAAACGAGATCTAGCAGCGGCAAAAAGACCCGCATGGCACGTCGCGAGCAGTAACGATAATCTGCCGTATAAATACGGCGATAGCGGGTTGCAGCCGACCAATGAAAGGGCAGCGTAATGGCCAGTGAAGGCGCAGCGGCGGCCAGTGACACGGCGCCTGAGCCCGGTGGCGCGCCGGCATTCGACACAAGCGTGGCGCACGTCGCACGTGTGTACAACTACTGGCTCGGCGGCAAGGACAACTTCGCCGCGGACCGGGCAGCGGCCGAGCAGGCGATCTCGGCGTTCCCGGACATCGTGCACTCGGCGCGGGCCAACCGGGCATTCCTGCGCCGGGCGGTGACCTACCTGGCCGGCACGGCCGGCATCCGCCAGTTCCTCGACATCGGCACCGGCATCCCGAGCGCCAACAACACGCACGAGGTGGCGCAGTCGGTGGCAGCCGACTGCCGCATCGTGTACGTCGACAACGACCCGGTGGTGCTCGCGCACGCGCGTGCCCTGTTGACCAGCACACCCGAAGGAGCGACCGACTACATCGACGCGGATCTCCGGAATGCCGAACAGATCCTGGCCAAGGCCGCTGAGACGCTTGACTTCTCAAAGCCCGTGGCAGTGATGCTGATGGCGATCTTGCAGCACCTCAGCGACGAGAACGATCCGTATGAGGTCGTGGCCCGGCTCGTGGCGGCGGTCCCGTCCGGCAGCTATCTTGCGCTATCGCACCCGGCCAGGGATATCCACGCGGCCGAGATGGCCGAGATGGCCAAGCGGCTCAACCAGATGATGGCCGAGAAGGTCACCTTCCGCAGCGAGTCCGAGGTGGCGCCGTTCTTCGCGGGGCTGGAGCTCCTCGAGCCGGGCATGACCAATGTTCCGGACTGGCGGCCCGAGACCGCCGAGGAGGCCAGCAGCCCAGCAGCCCTTTGGGCGGGCGTGGCGCGCAAACCGTAGGGCAAGGTGAGAAACCACGAAGCGTGAACGGGTTCCCAGTGACCGGGCAGGATGGCGGTATGACAGAGGGAACACCGATCGCGTACGAGGCAGCGAAGCGGGGCACACCCGTGCTGAGCAGCCCCGGAGCAAGAATCGGCACGCTTGAGTACGTCCTGGATGTCTCTGACCTCGACATCTTCGAAGGCATTGTCGTCGCCACCCAGCACGGCCTGCGTTTCATCGACGCGGAGCACATTGCGGAGATCACGACGACTCAGATCAAGTGCAGCCTCACTGACGAGCAGGTCGGCCAGCTGCAGCCCCCATCGGGACCGCCGGTGTACAGCGTGGACGCACTCGCTGACTCCGGACACGACATGCATGACGTGCTCCGCCGAGTATTCGGCAGGCCGCACTGGAAGCGGGAAACCGATTAGCCGTGGCTGTGGAGGGCTCGGGGCAGCAGGATAGCCGCGAGCGCGGCCACGGCTAGCCCGCCGGATCCGGCCACGATCAGCGTCACCCGCGGACTGGTCGCATCTAGCAGCAGCCCGCCGAAGATGTACGACAGGCCGGCGGCGACGCCGACGGCGCCGTAAAAGTTGCCGAAGACGCGGCCGCGCACGGCGGCCGGGATGAGGCGCTGGATCAGCGTGTTGTGCCCCACATCGATTGCCGCGATGCCAAGGCCCCGGACGACCTGGAGGCCGAGCGCGGCGAGTATGACGGCCGCCGTGCCGGTCAGCAGATTGCCGAGGCTGGTCACCGCGTATCCGGAAACGATGAGGAGCGGCAGCGCCAGCCGCGGCCCAATCCGGGCCAGGAGCAGGAACCCGGCCAGCATGCCGAGACCAGCGCCCGCGTAGACCAGGCTGGCTGCCGAGTTGCTGCCGTGCAGCGTATGCCGGGCAAGAAACACCAAGGCGACGTCGTCCACGGCGTTGAACAGCACGACCGCACAGAAGATCAGCGTGATGACCCGCATCGCCTTGTTGCGCCACAGATAGGCAAGCCCCTCGCGCGCGTCGGCGAGCAGCCGTACGGCACTGATGCCGGCGGGGCTCTCTGCTCGCCGATCGCCTGCTGGCCGGTCGCCTCCTGGCAAGCGCGCACGCAGGGCCGGCAAGCTGATTAGCAGCACGGCTGAGATCGCGAACGTGGCCGTGTCGACGAGCAGCAAGTCGCGCACTGACAGCCAGGCCAGCAGCGCGGCGCCTGCCAGCGGAGCGAATCCGTCCATACCGTTCGTCCCGAATCCGATGGCCGCGTTGGCCCGCTCCAGATCCGCGTCCGGGACAAGGTCAGGCACGGCCGAGCGAGATGCCGGCTGGAATACGGCAGCTACGCATGCCTGTACAGCCACCAGCAGTAGCAGCAACGGCAGTCCAGGCAGCGCTAGCGCGATCACGGCAACAACCACGCCCTGGACTAGCTCGCAGCCAACCATCACGGCGCGCTTATCGAGGCGGTCGCTAGCGGTGCCGGCGAGCGGGCTGAGCAGGCTTGGTACGAAATCACCGGCGATCAGCAGCAGCGCGACCGCAAGGCCACTGCCGAAGTGCTCGGCCGTATACAGCATCAGCGCGATAAGACCGACGCTGTCACCTGCGAAGGACAGCAGCCGAGCGGTCCAGAGGCGCCGGAACGCCGGATGCGCGCGCAGCAGCCCCCGCACGCCCGGTCGGTCCACCACCTTGGGCACGCCTGTGTCCCGCACTGGCGCGCTCCTCAGTCAGCTGAATCGGGCGGTAACCCGCCCGCCGCGGAGCCTATCCGCGCGCGGAGTGATCAGACGACAGCTTTTCGCCGGGCTACAGGCGGCTGGTGAAGTCGTCGGGATCGCGTGCAGGTCGGTCGGGCGCCGGCGCGGCGGCGTGCCCCACGCCGATCGCGCCCATGGGCTCGAAGCTTGGCGGCAGGCCGAGTGCCTGCACCGTCACGTCCGGGCAGAACAGCGTGCTTGAGATCCAGCAGGAGCCGAGGCCATCGACTGCTAGGGAGACGAGCAGGTTCTCGATGGCGGCGCCCATGGCGACCAGGAACATGGCTCGCTCGGATGCGTTACGCCGGGCATCCGGGTACGTGTGCGCCGCGTCGGCCACGAGGCCCGGCACGATGATCAGTGGCGCCTTGCGCAGCGGCTCGCCGCGCCGCACTCGCCGGGCGATCTGCTCGGGCGTGAATCCGTCGGCGGTCAGGTCGTGCTTCCAGGCAGCGAGCATGTCGTCGAGCAACCGGGTTCTGGATTCTTGTGTTGCCAGCACCGCGAAACGCCACGGCTGGCTGTGGTGGGGGGCCGGCGCGGTGATCGCCGCCGCGATGGCGCGCCGGACCGCGTCAGGTGACACCGGTGCGGCCGTGAAGTCGCGCACGGTCCGGCGGGCTGTCAGCACGTCTGCGGCGCCGAGCCGGAACATGTCCTCTGCGGCTGGCCGGATGATCGCGGCCGCGCCGGGCCCAGCCGAAGAGGTGACCAGGTCGGGCACACCGCGGACGATGGCGACCGGCACGCCGGTCGTCTTCTGCTTGATCAGGTCGGCAGCTGCTGCGATCTCGTCGGCCACCGCGGCCACGGTGACCTCGAGAAGGTTCCCGAAGGTGTCGGCCTGGCCGCGATGATCGCGCAGCGGGTTGATTCCGGCCGCGCCGATCGCGGTGTCGGTCTGGCCGGCCCGCCACGGCCTGCCCATGGTGTCAGTGATGATCACGCCGAGGCGGGCGCCAGCGCGCTCGCCGATGGCCTTGCGCAGCGCCTCGGCCGAGGCATCCGGGTCGACCGGCAGCAGAACGAGCGTCCCTGGCTCGGTGTTCGACTCGTCGACGCCAGCCGCGGCCATCACGAGACCGTGCCGGGTCTGGCTGATCGTGGTCGGGCCGCGGCGCGCGACAACCCGGACGGTTTCGGCCTGGATCGCCGCCTCGCGGTCACCCGTGACGACGCGGTCCTCGGCCTTGCTGACAATCTTCGAGGTGATCACCACGATGTCGCCGTCGAGCAGGCCCGGGCCGGCCAGCGCGGCGTCGGCGATGAGCGCGGCGAGGTCGGCGCCGGCCGTGATCTCGGGCAGGCCAGGGACCGGGAGGATCCTGAGCTCCGCCGGGCCGGGGGTGAACTGCTGGCTTGTCATCGCCGTACCTCCAGCGCGAGATCGATGGCGGCCCTGGCAATCTCCGCGGACGCAGCGACGCTGGTCATGTACAGGGGGCGGCTCCGGACGACGATGCCTGCGAGTTCGGGGGAATCTACGGCGTCCTTGTCCTGATCGTCGACCAGCCACCCGTCGAGCAGGTCAGCTCCAAAGTGAGCCCCGACCGCGGTGGCGGACGTCTGCACGCCTATAGCGGTCAGGCAGGCGTCAGCCATACCCCGCACCGGCGCGCCGCCGATGATAGGGGACACCCCGACGACTGTCTTGGCCCGGACCGCGTCGGCGATGCCGGGAACGGCGAGGATGACGCCCGTACTGACAACTGGATTGGACGGAGGGAAGAGCACAAAGTCGGCGGCCCCGATGGCCTCGAGCACGCCAGGTGCAGGTCTCGCTTTCGCTGCGCCGACGGGCTCGATCTTGCGCGCAGGTATCGCGGCGTGCAGCCTGACCCACCACTCCTGGAAGTGCAGCTCCCGCTCGCGGCCGTCTAGTTCGACGGTTACGTGCGTCCGCACCGGATCATCTGACATCGGCAGCAGCGTGACGCCAGGCTGCCACCGCTCGCACAGCACCGCCGTGGCCTCGGATAGCGTCCGGCCATCCGCGAGCAGCTGACTGCGCACAATGTGGGTGGCGATGTCCAGGTCGCCGAGGCCGAACCAGCCGGGCCCGGCGCCGTATGCGGCCAGTTCGGATAGCACCACGTGGCTCTCCCCGGCCCGCCCCCACCCTTGCTCTTCGCTGATGCCGCCGCCGAGGGTGTACATGACGGTGTCCAGGTCCGGACAGACGTGCAGGCCGAAGGGAGTGAAGTCGTCGCCGGTGTTGCCGATCACGGTGATGTCGGCCTTCGGAACCGCCGCGCGCAGGCCGCGCAGGAACCTGGCCGCGCCGACCCCGCCGGCCAGAACTGTGATGCGCATGCACGAAAGTCTCGCAACTCCGGCGGGCACCGCGCGCGTTACCCCGTCGATTTCAGCCGCTGCCACCGAGCACAGGCCGGCCGGGACCGGGGCGCACCGACCCCGTTCCCGGAAAATATCTCACGGACTTTCCCCTCATCCCAGGGCAACCAGGTGGCCATTATCACGTATCTCCCTTGACGAGTGGCAAGACACGCGCGTGTAATTTCACTCATGTAATTCTCGCGCCGAAGCAGACGGGGGCGGGAGCACGGGGACTGACGCAGGGAGGTGTGCAGTGGCAGACGTCATCGTCTCGCTGGTGCACGACGCGCTCGGCATTGGCGCAGATGATGCCACGGAGCAGAGCTGGCAGGATCGCGCGCTCTGCGCGCAGACCGATCCGGAAGCCTTCTTCCCGGAGAAGGGCGGCTCGACCCGTGAAGCTAAGCGGGTGTGCCGTAGCTGCGAGGTCCGGGCCGAGTGCCTGGAGTACGCGCTTGGCCATGATGAGCGCTTCGGGATCTGGGGCGGTCTCTCTGAAAGGGAACGGCGCAGGCTTAAGCGGCAGGCGGTATAGGCGCCAGGCGCCGCGCCCGGCTGGCACATCCTGTCTGGCCATCTAGCCGGGTTAGATTCGCGTATTGTTCACGGGTACCCCACCAGGGCGGTCGGCACCTCATGCCGTCGGCCCGGCTAGCCAACCCCCGGACAGCAAGCGAATCTCTTGTCGCCTACCGACTCGCATTCCCAGCACGTGGTGACCGCGGTGATCGTTGCCCACGACGGCGCCGCGTGGCTTCCGCGTCTGATGGAGGCGCTGAACGAGCAGACCAAGCCTGTCCAGCGCGTGGTAGCCGTCGACACAGGCAGCCGGGATCGCAGCGGTTCGGTAGTTGCGGCCCTGCTCGGCCAGAGCGCTGTCTTCGGCATGGACCGGGCGACGGGGTACGCCGCGGCAGTCCGCCGCGCGGTCCAGCACAAGGCCGCGAATACGCCAGTGCCCGCCGGTCAGGCGGGCCGCGCGCACACTGACCAGATTGAGTGGCTCTGGCTGCTGCATGACGACTGCGAGCCGGCCGCGGACGCACTGGAGCAACTGCTGCGCGGAGCGGCCGAGACACCCACTGCTGCCGTGCTCGGGCCGAAGCTCATGGACTGGGCCGACCGAGACGTCATCGTCGAGGCAGGATTGACGATCGACACGGCCGGGCGCCGCGTGACGGGCATCGAGCCGCGCGAAGTCGACCAGGGCCAGCACGACGGTGATCGGGATTCGCTCGCTGTGTCCAGCGCGGGCATGCTCATCCGCCGCGACGTCTGGGAGCAAACGGGCGGCTTCGACCCTGGCATGGCGTTGTTCGACGAGGACTTGGATTTGTGCTGGCGGGTGCACGCCGCCGGATATCGGGTCCGTGTCATCACCGACGCCGTCGTCTTCCACGCTCAGGCCGCCACGCGCGGTCGGCGCTCCATCTCGGTTGGGCGCCGCGCCCGCCTTCTTCAGCGCCGCAACGGCCTGGTCGCGCTGCTCGGCAACCTGCCGCTCGGCGCCATGCTTATCTCGCTGGCTGGCAACCTCCTGCTGTCGCTGGCGCGCACTATGTTCTACCTCGTGGCCAAGCGACCGGCCGCTGCGCTCGACGAGTCGGCGGCCGTTCTGTCCGTCGTCGGTCACCCGCTCAAGCTGAGCACGACCCGGCGGCGGCGGGCCCGCGGCCGACGCGCCGCCTACAGCAGGCTGCGCGCCGACCTGCCAGCCGGCCGTTCGATCCGGCGAGTGGCCGAGTTCGTTGCCACGGTGGTGGCGCGGCCGGCCCCCGGGGATCTGGCCGGAGCGCATCATGCCACCGACGACCCGACTGACGATGACTCGCTGCTAGTCGACACCGGGTTCGCCCAGCGCTTGCTGACCAGGCCGGGCGTGTTGCTCGTCCTCGCGCTGATCGTGATCGCCGCGGTCGCGGAGCGCTCCCTGGTGACCAGCGGAACGCTGGGAGGCGGGGCGCTGCTCCCCGCGTGGGAAGGCGCGTCTGGGCTGTGGTCGGAGTTCCTTCGCGCCTACCACCCGACTGGGACCGGCTCGGGGAGCATCGGGCCGCCCTACGTGGGGTTCGTGGCGCTGCTCGCTACCGTGCTGCTCGGCAAGGCCTGGTTGGCGATCAATGTCTTGCTGCTCGGCTGTGTGCCGCTGGCCGGCGTCACTGGGTTCCTCGCCCTGCGGCGCGTTACCAAGTCGATCGCCATCCGGATATGGGGGGCGGCGTCCTATGCGCTGCTGCCGATCGCGTTCGGCGCAATCTCCGCCGGCCGGCTGGGCAGTGCGATCGCGTTTGCGCTTATCCCGCTGATCGGCTTGCTAGCCGGCCGGATGTTCAGCCAGCCGCCGAAGCTGGCGCGGCGGGCGGCCTGGGCCACCGGGCTGGTGGTCACCGTAGGCACCGCGTTTGTCCCGCTGCTGTGGCCGATGACCGTCGCGGGTGCAGTCATAGCCGCGCCTTCGTTGCGGCGGCGTGGCCAGGCGATGCTACTCAACCTCGGCATCGTCGTGCTGACCCCGCTAATCCTGCTGCTGCCGTGGCTGGTCCCGCTTCTTGAGCACCCCACCAGGCTGCTCCTGGAGGCCGGCATCCACCAGCCAGGGCTGGCGGCAGCCAGCCTGCCAGCCCGGTCGCTGCTGCTTCTCAGCCCAGGCGGCCCTGGCCTGCCGCCGTACTGGGTAAGCGGTGCGCTGTTGCTGGCTGGGCTGGCCGCGCTCCTGACATCCCGGCGGCTGACATTGGTCGTGTCCGGCTGGGTCGTCGCCATTCTCGGGTTCGCCGCGGGGCTGCTGGCCAGCCGCGTGACGGTAACCCCGGCAGGTGGCCCGCCCGTCGTCGCGTGGCCGGGCGTTGCTCTTGCCATCGCCGCTGCCGGGTTGCTGCTTGCCGCGGCCGCCGGAGCGGATGGCCTCGGGCAAATGTTGTCGGCGGGGGGCCGCACCGGCCTGCGGCGAGTGGCGTCCGCACGGGGAGCCGTGGTTGCCATTCTGGCGCTCGCGGCGTGCACAGCGCCTGTGCTGGCGGCCGCTTACTGGGTTATGAACGGCGTCAGCGGGCCGATCGGACCAGCGTCTGGCCAGGTCGTCCCCTCCCTGGTGTCTAGTACGGGCGCGCCTGGTCGGCAGCTGCGAACGCTGGTGCTGACATCCTCCGGCGGGCATGTGTCTTTCCTGCTGCTGCGCGGTGGCAGCCCGCAGTTCGCCGATCCGGACCTCACCCCTCCGCCCGCGGCACAGGCTGCGCTCGCTAAAGCCGTCGCGGCGCTGGTGGCGCCTAACGGCGGCGAGGCTGTCAACCAGAGCCAGCTGCTCGCCCGGTTTGACATTGGCTTCGTGCTCATGCGCGCCCCGATCAATAGCGGTCTCGCCAGCGTGCTTAACGGCGTTCCCGGCCTGACCGGGGTGAGCATCAGCCCGACGGGGCAGTTCGACCTGTGGCGGCTCACCGTGCCACCGTCGCGCGTGAGTGTGGTGGAGCCGAATGGCGCCGTGGTACCCGTCGAATCGGGACCGGTGGACGTCGCAGGTGCGTCCGTGCCAGCCGCGGGCGGCACCGTGCTGCTGGCCGAGCCGGCGGGGGACTGGTCCGCGGCGGTAAACGGGCACGCACTGACATCGGTCGCGTCACCGGGCAGCAGCTGGGCGCAGGCGTTCAAGCTGCCTGCTGGCGGCGGCACGCTGACGATCAGCAGAAGTGCCCTCCTGCACGACCTTGTGCTGGCGCTGGAGTTGCTCGCGTTCGTGGTCGTGGCGGCGCTCGCCCTGCCAGGCATCCGGACGGCGGCTGAGATGGAAGCCGCAGCGCCCGCTGCCGGGCCGGATGGCGGCCTGGATGACCGGACCGGCGAGCCGGGTGAGAAGGCTGGCGACCTCGTCGGCGGGCGCCACGGCGTGCGCGAGCCGGTCCTGGCAGGCGCGGGTCGCGTCGCTGGTGATGCGCTGGCGGCCCAACCGAGCGGCCAGGGCCGGTCCGCCGCGCCAGTCCGGGCTAGTGCGGCATACGCCAGCGGGCAGGGCCAGGCTGGCGTTACGGACGAGCACAGCCGGCCGGGGCGGCCGGGCCGGTCCGGGCGGAGCGGGAAGTCCGGCCGTTCGCGCCGCGAGAGCCTGGCCCGCAGCAAGAAACTCGGCCGCGGTGGGCGCTTGGGCCGGCCTGGCCGCGGCGCTGGCACCGAGGTACCGGATCGCGACGACGCTGTCGAGGCCCCCGGCACCGGCACCGGCCGATCTGGAGCGGTCGGCGGCGCATGGGCCGACGGCGTCGGCGCCGCGACCGGGGCTGCCACCGAAGTCTTCAGCGCGGGAACCGCCGGGAGCACCCGCGCCATGCGCATCGGCCGTCCCCCGGACGACGCGGGGGCCGCCTGGCCTGCCGGCCAGCCGGCTAGCCGGTTCATGGGCGGGACTTCCGATGACCGGACCGCGTCAGCCGACCCGGCCACGCCCCGTCGCAGGCGGGACGGCAGGTCTCCGGTCGGCGATGAGCAGCCCTCGGCCGGCCGACGTGGCAGGCGCGCTAAGCCAGATCCGCTGGCGGCGAGCGGACTTCCGTACTCTGACGCACCTGCTCAAGGCGACCCGCCTTATGGAGGCTCGCCTGGCTACGGCGACGTGCCGCCCCGCAGCTCGCCCAGCTACGGCGACGCGCCGCATCGCAGGGCGCCATCTCCGTCCGGCACTCCGTACGACGACCTCGACGGCGGAGGGCAGTCGGGCGGCCGGGACCGGTACACGGGCGCCGAGGGCGTGTCGCCGTCCGGGACCAGATATCCGGACGCGGCTTACCACGACGAGCCACCGGGGGGCGGGCTGCCTTCCTACGGTCGCGACCCCGGTCGCAGCAGCGGCCGGGGCTATGACACTGGCCCTGGCTACGATGGCCGCCCAGGCTACGACGGTCGCCCTGGTGATGACAGCCGCACGGGTTATGACAGTCGTCCTGGCTACGACAGTCGCCCAGGCCATGACAGTCGCCCTGGTTACGACAGTCGCCCCGGCCATGACAGTCGCCCTGGCTACGACAGTGCCCCCGGCTATGACAGTCCTTCCGGCCGCGCTGAGGCGCCTCGGTATACGAGCGACTCCGGTTACGCCGGCCGGGCAGGCTACGACGCGCCCAGCTACGATCGCGGCCCTGGCTACGCGGATGGGCCTGACTACTCAGGTGCGCCTGGCCACCGCTCGGGTGCAGCCGACTACCGCGACCAGCCGGACTACGGACGCGGTCAGGCCGGCCGCGGGCACTCCGCGTACGAAGACCCCGGCGCCCGCCAGGGGGCAGGCGACTACCAGCCTGGCTATCACGACTCGTCAGCAGGCGCGGGCGGCCAGGGCGGCCAGGGCGGCGCTACCTGGGGTACAGACGACCCGTCCTCGGCGTGGCCGTCGTCGGGGCAGTGGTCGTCGGGTGAGCAACGCGGGTGGTCGGAGCCGGACGAGCCGCCGTGGACCGATGCGGGCGATGTGCTGGAGTCACTGCCGCCGAGCGAAGTGCACCACGACTGGCCCGCCCGCGACGACAGGCCAGCACGCGGATGGCCTGCGCCGGGGCCGGAAGGCGAGGAGGAGACGTGGTGAGCCGGTCACGGTACGGCCGACCGGCCTTCGCTGTGCTCGTCCTCTTCGCGCTTGCCGGGATCTACCTTGTGGCGGGCCGGGTTCACCCGGCTGTCGCTGCCAGACAGACTGCCCAGCGAGCCGTCGCGTCCAGCCGAGCTCCTGTCTCGAGCGCTGTGCGGGTCTGCCCGGCAGCTGGCTCGGTGGCGCCGACGACAGCGGCTGTCGCGGTCTCCGCGATGCCAGCCTCGGCCTCGGTGGGCAGCGCCGTGCTCACCCGCCTGTCACCCGGCGGCAGCGCCACAGCTGGCGCGGGCGTCGCTACTGACACACGACCCGGCGTCTTGCAGATCTCCAACGTCAGCGCGGCTGCCCAGCTGACCAAGGCCCAGCAAGCCGGGCAGCCTGGCTCAAGCCCGGATGTCATCACGAAAGGTGTCCGCGGCGGCGTGCAGGTCGAGGCCACCGGAGCCATGGCCCAGGGACTGGAGGTCGAGCAGACGGGTCCCGGCGGGCTGGTCACCGCACAGTGCGGCGCCCCGGGCACGAGCTTCTGGTTCGTCGGACCCGGCCAGGCGTCGGCCGGAACGATCGAGCTGTACCTCGCAAATACAGGCAGCCAGGCGGCCGATGCGCAGGTGTCAGTTGTGTCGGACGTTACGAAGGGGCCGCCGCTACTCGGGAACGCCGATAATGGCATCACGGTCCCGCCACACAGCATGGTCGTCCAGTCACTCGGACAGCTGGTTCAGTCCTCCAAGGTCGTCGCGCTCAACGTCACGACGAGCGTCGGCCAGGTGGTCGCGGCCGTCAGGGAGAGCACATCGGCGAGTGCGGACGGTAACTGGCTGCCCGCGACTGATGCGCCAGCGCGGCACTTGGTGATCCCCGGTATGGCGGAAAGCGCCGGGTCCCGTGACCTCTACATCGCCGTGCCGGGCACCGCTCCTGCGCAGGTAAAGATCACTGCGGTGACCCCTAAGGGTTCCTACCAGCCCACCGGCGGTACCGGCATCGACTTGCTTGGGGGCGCGGCGCTTTCGATCCCGCTGTCATCGCTCGGCGGCGTGCCCGGTGCGATCAGCATCTCCTCGAGCGTGCCGGTCGCTGCCGTCCTGCTGGAGGCGGGCGGCCCCGCTGCCACGCCCGGCGCGCTCGCAGTCAGCGCGGGGCCCGTACTAGAGCAAGGAGTGGTGGCGGACAACCCCGCCGGATCCGCCGGTAAGACCGAGCTTGTGCTGTCGGCGCCGCGGCAGGCAGCAACGGTCAAGATCACAACGGCGACTGCGACCGTTGCGGCGACCGGCCAATCGGGCCGCGTGGTGCAGATCGACGCAGGCTCGTCAGTGGTGCTGCCGGTGGCACCAACGGGCAACAAGGCCACCCAATTCTCGGTCATCGTTACGCCGCTGAGCGGCGGCCCGGTCTACGCGGGCCGGGTTATCAGCACTGGCGGCACGGTGCAGTCTGTCCTGGCGGTGCCAAGCTCGCCGACGTGGATACCGCTGCCCGGCGTGACGGACTCACTAGCGGCAATCCTGGGCTAGCCGCCGGCCAGCGCCGGCTAACAGGCACTGGGTGTTGAGAGATCCGCGCGAGACGTCCGCGCGCTGGGCTATTCCTCAGCTGGGTAGCCAGGATCGACCGTCTGCGGGTCGACGCCGAGCCAGTGTGCGAACTGCTCGACGATGACGTCTAGTACGAGCTCGGCCAGCTCTTCCTGGCCGTCGGCGCGAGCCAGCAGCGGTCGGCGGTAGAGGACGATCCGCGCGGGTCTGGCCGGAAGCTCGGGCAACTCGGCGAGCCCGGTCAGGTCGCTAAGTCCGGACAGGTCAGTGAGTCCGGGCAGGTCGGTGGAGGCCCGCCCGGCCGCTTCCTGGCCGCCTGGCGACACCGACCCGGGCTCAAGCCGGGCCAGTGGTATCGGCTCCGGATCGTCATTGTCGGGGATGACAGGCGGGATCTCCTCGACACCGAACTCGACCCCGGACAACTCGGCTTCCCACCGCGGCTCCAGCTGGGAGACGGCCAGCAGGACAAGATCATCGAACCGCTCCGCGCGCGTCCGGTGCAGCGGCACCCCTGGCGGCACGAGCGAGCCGCGCAGCCCTCGGCCGTGCCGGTCACGCCGGCGAACCCGGCCCCCCCTCGCACGGCCAATGCCGTCGCCGTCATGCACAGTAACTGAGCGTATCCCAGCCCTGAACGGCAAGTTTCGCTACTGCGATCTGGCATCCGGAGACACGATCGCGCAGTGTGCCCCGGGTGGTGGCGTTACCGTCTGGCGATCGATACCGTCAGCCGTTGTGAGCGACCATCACAACCCCAGAGGCTCCGGCGCGGACATGCTGCTCGCTGCCGGGCGCCAGCATCCGGTAGGGGTGGCGGACAGTTGAACGCTCGCCAGTGCTCCCGGCCGGCATGTAAACAGGTCGCCGTATACACGCTGACCTACGTCTACCGCGACTCCACCGCGGTTCTCGGCCCCCTCGCTGCCTTCGTCGAGCCGCATTGTTATGACCTGTGCGCCCGGCACGCGGACCGGATGACGGCACCCCGCGGCTGGGATGTCGTCCGGCTGCCCGTCGGCGACCCGCCCGACGAGGCGGCCGAGGCCGACGACCTTGAGGCGCTAGCAAACGCCGTTCGCGAGGCCACCTCGCCGCACACGCCGGCCGAACCCACGGGTCAGGGCGTCGAGACCGGCCGACGCGGCCATCTGCGAGTCCTGCGGTCGGCGCCGACCGACGGTGGACGGCTCCGTTAGGCCGGGCCCCACCTGGCCGGCCGGGCGCGCGATCCCGATCACGTAGGTGACGGGCAAGGCACCCGAGAATTCCGAACGTGTGGACCAAAGGTCCAAATAATTTGGACTTTTAGTACACACGTTCGAGAGGATGATCTTGGCCATGCCGCAGCGGGCAACCAAGCGCCCAAGCCTCGGTGCGAACATTCCGGCCGGCAGCAACACCGCGGCCATTACGCGATCGACGGCCCGGTTTCTGCCCCTGGCGGGATCATCGCTGCGGCTTTGCGTAGGGTGCACCGGTAAGATCCTGATGCTCGGGAGCGAGCAGGACCCGGCAACCACAGCGACTGGAGATAGCAATGAAGATCGATAGCTGGCTGCTCGAGATCCTGGCCTGCCCGAAGTGCCACTCGCCACTCCGCGCGGACGAGGCTGCGAGCGAGCTCGTGTGCACGGGCGCCGACTGCGGCCTGGCGTACCCGGTACGCGATGACATTCCGGTGCTGCTGATCGACGAGGCACGCGACCCGGCGGCTGGCGACTCACGGGAGTGAGGATCCATCGCCACTAGCGGAGCACCGGCCTCCGCGGTCCAGCACAGCGGCAGTAAGCGCGCCGTCTTCGCCGCGCTGGCGGCCAACCTCGGCATTGCGGTCACGAAGTTCGTGGCCTTCGTCATCACCGGATCCGCTTCGCTGCTGGCGGAGAGCGTGCACTCGGTGGCCGACTCCGGCAACCAGGCGCTGCTCCTGATCGGCCGCAACCGGGCTCGCCAGGAGGAGACTGAAGAGCACCAGTTCGGGTTCGGTGCTGAACGCTTCTTTTATGCGTTCATCGTGGCGGTCGTGCTGTTCACTGTCGGGGCCTTGTTTTCTGTATACGAGGGCGTCGAGCGGATCAGGCACCCTGGGCACCTGACATCGCCGATCGTCGCGTTCGTCGTCCTCGGCATCGCAGTCGGGCTGGAGAGCTTCTCGCTGCGAACCGCGATCAAGGAGTCGAACCGCACCCGCGGGCGGGCCGGGTGGCGCAGCTTTATCCGCCGCGCCAAGGCACCCGAGCTTCCGGCTGTGCTGCTGGAGGACGTCGCTGCGCTCAGCGGCCTATTGCTGGCGCTCATCGGTGTGTCACTCACCACCGTTACACACGATGATGCCTGGGATGGAGCGGGCTCGGTGGGCATCGGCGTCCTCCTCGCCATCGTCGCGATCGTGCTGGCGACCGAGACGAAGAGCCTGCTCATCGGCGAGTCGGCCAATGCCGACGTCGAAGCGGCGATCGTGGCAGCGATCGAGGCCGGCCCGGAGGTGGAGCGGGTCATTCACCTGCGGACGCTCCACGTCGGACCGGACACGCTGCTCGTCGCGGCCAAGATCGGCGTGCTGCACGAAGACACGGCGGCGAGCATCGTGGCCGGGATCGATGCCGCCGAGCGCCGGATCCGAGCGGCCGTGCCGATCGCCGAGCTCATCTTCCTTGAGCCTGACATCTACCAGGCCGGTCGCGCCGATCCCGCCGATCCGGCCGTCAAAGCCGCGCGGCGGCGCTCGCGGCGCGGGATCCGGTGGTCAGCCGTTCGCGCAGCGCGCCGGCGGCCGAGCGGCTAACGCTGCCGCCGCGGCTTGCTCGGAGCCAACCACCCTCGCTAGCCCCGGCCGCCCGTGTCAGCTGCGGTCGGCTGTCCGTGCTAGCTCCGGCCGGCCGGGCTAGCTCCGGCCGGCCGCCCGTGCCACTCCGGCTAGCCGCCGAAGCCGACCATCCACGTCGGCTGGATCCTGGCGTAGACGATGTCCGGACCCCAATTCGATGGCGATGTGCCGTAGTGCGCGGTCAGGTGCTCCTCGATCCACGGCCTGTCCGGGTGGTCGATGGCCAGGAACTCGACCGTCCCGTGGGTGAATGCGCCAAACGACTCGCCCTCGAGGTACGCAGCGCTCACCTGCGGCCGGATGCGCATGTCAGCCGCCTTGACCGACGAGCCGCTCGTCGTGAACACCCAGCGTCCGCGCAACAGGTGACCGTCGACTGCGCTGATGCGCGGCCGGCCGCCGGCGCTGACCGTGGCGAGGGCGAGCGTGCGCATGCCAGTCAGGCGCCGGACAAGGTCGGCACCGGACACTGCGCGGTCCGGCCTGATGATCGACTGCAGGTGCTCGCTGGCGCCAGTCCGCGAGCGGTCGAGCAGCTGCTGCAGCTCAGCGATGTCAGCTTCATCTTCCTTCATTACGCACCTCCGGACTTAGGACTACACCCAGCGCAGCCAGCTTGCCGCTGTCCCGGAGGGCCGTCAGGTCGGTGTCACGCTGCGCATTGGCGCGTACGTCGGGATTGAGCGTCAGCGCATCCGTCAGAGCCGTCGCGGCTGCATCGAGGAACCCCGCCGCGGCCTGCGCGCACGACAGGTTATAGGCGGCCATGCCGCGCGCGGCGGCAGGCGCGCCCAGGTAAGCAGCGGTCGCGACAGCATGCTGCGCGAGCGCCACGGCACGGGTTGCCTGGTCGTGGTGCAGGTAATACTCCCCGAGGTGCCCGGCCGGGTGCCAGAACCCGCGCACGATGATCTGTAGCCACAGCTGCCTGCCCCGCAGCCATGGGTTCCTGCCGGGCTCTACCAGGTCCTCCTGGCTGGCCAGGCGCACTTCGTCAGCTAGCTCGCCCGCGACACGCCAGCTGTCGCGTGCGACAGCGTCCGCGGGCTGGGCCGCGAGCTCGGCATACAGCGCGGCCGACTGATGATCAACCTCCGGGAACTCAGGCGGTGCCTGCCCGCACCGGACAGCCCGCAGCCGCTGAACCTGCTGGCGCCGGAACTCGGTGTTGTGCGCGACCACGGGCTGCGCGGCCCATAGCTGCGGGCTCCCGGACGTCGCCGCGGATGCCGACTCGGCCAGGAGTACCTGCTCCGCCGCGGCCGCGACACCGATCAGTCCCGTGACGGCGGCGCGCAAGTCGGCGTTCCGAGAGTCGGCAGCGCGCGAGTCGGCAGCGCGCGAGTCGGCAGCGCGCGAGTCGACGGCTCGCATCCCGTCGACGCCGCTCATGATCGGTCCTCGTCTGTGCAGCCCGCTCCCTGGGCTTCGCCCGGCTTGGCAGCGATGAACTTGAGGACGTCATCGACGATCACCGTGACGTTCCCGAAGCCGACCGTCTGGAGGCGGCTGAGCACTGAGGCCGGGTCGACAGGGTTGTAGGTGTCGTCAGCGTGAAAGTGATGCAGGTCGCTGCTGGCCAGGCTGTCGGATCCGATCAGTACGCCGCCGGGCCGCAGCACGCGGCATGCCTCGGCCAGGATCTTGTTCTGCATCGCGAGGGTCGGCACGTGATGCAGCATGGTGAAGCAGCCGACGAAGTCGAAGGAGGCGTCCGGATAGCTCAGCTCGGCGGCGCTGCCGGTGACTATTTCCACGTTGCCGCCGGCGTAGCGGGTGGAGAGCAGGATGGCCGCGGCCTCATCGACCTCGATTGCCGTCAGCTTGCGGACTCGGGTGCGCAGCCACTCGGTCGCCGCGCCGGGCCCAGGGCCAATCTCTAGCATCTGGCCGCCGAGGTCGATGTCTCTGGTCAGCGTCGGCAGGACCGCGGTCTGGATGTGCTGTGCCCACTCGGGGCTCGTGCAGACTCTGGCGTGATTCTCATTCATAGCTACGACGCTAGGAATTCCGGGGGTGCCGGTATAGGGCGTAGGCTGCCAAGCTGTGTCGCAGGACGGACATGACCCCGACAACTACTGCGCCGCCGACGAACTGTTCCCGACGGCCGCGGTGGTCGTGGCGACGTTTCCCATGCCAGCTGGGCTGGTTTTCGACTGGCACACGCACGCTGATCACCAGCTGGCGTGGGCCGCGAGCGGGGTGCTGACCGTTCGCACGCAGGAATCGGCGTGGGTTCTGCCGCCCACGCGGGCGCTCTGGATACCTGCGGGCTTGCGACACGAAACGCTTTCGACGGGAACGGCGACGATGCGTTCCGCCTACGTCCGCCCTGCGCGGTGCCCGATCAGCTGGGCCGAGCCGACCCCGGTCTCGGCCAGTCCGCTGCTGGCCGAATTGATCGATTACCTGGCCGACCCTGATCTGGAGGCTAGCCGCCGGACCAATGCCGAGGCTGTCCTCGTAGATCTGCTGCACCCGGTTGCTATGACGACGATCGAGGTCCGCATGCCAGCCGACGACCGGGCCAGAAAGGTCGCGGACGGGATCGTAGCTGACCCGGCCGACGGCCGGACGCTGGCCGAGTGGGGCCACGACGTCGGCGCCAGTGAGCGCACGCTCGCCAGGTCGTTCCTCGCAGAGACGGGCGTCAGCTTCGGCCGGTGGCGCACCTTGCTGCGAGTGCAGACGGCGCTTGCGGCACTGGCTCAGGGCGAGCCGGTCGGCAACGTCGCCCGGCGCGTCGGCTACGACTCCGACAGTGCGTTCGTGCAGGCGTTCCGGCGCGAGACCGGTGTCACGCCCGCGGCGTACTTCCGCCTGGGCGCCTGACGGGTCCACCGGTCATGGGCTGGCTGAGGAGTCGGAGTGCGCGCTCCTGCTCAAAGTCGAGGGCGCGGGCAGGCGGCGGCTGGATCCGGCCGATCCGCCGCCCGAGCTCGGCAACCTCGGCCCGGACTCGCGGGTCGGCCAGCACCCGGATGCCGAAGGCAAGCGCGACCGGGCTGATGTCGTAGCGCCGCTCCAGCGAGAGCCCGAGGGCCACGGCGGCCAGGTCGGCGTCGGAGAACTGCCGGTGGGCGCCCGCCCGCTCTGGCCCGCGCTCCGGCCGTCGCCCGATAGTCCGTCGACGGGCCGGGCGGAGCGCGGGCAGCAGGCCGAGCGACTCCCGATACCTGAGCATCCGGGGCGTCAGATCGAGCCGCCGGGCCGCCTCGGTGATCCGCATGGAGCTAATCTTACAAGTTGTTGTCAGAATTGATCGGCTGAGCGTGCCGTGGGTACTCCACCTGCCGTACCGTCGTGCTGTGGCTCCGGATTGGGGGCCGGATATCCGTGATCTCGCACGCGACCGAGTCGCACGAGACCAAGTAGCGAAGAATTCGAGGAGCCTGCATGCCCCCAGAGACAGTCCCGTTCAAGGTTGCCGATCTGTCGCTGGCCGACTTCGGCCGCCGCGAGATCAAGCTGGCCGAGCACGAGATGCCTGGCCTGATGGCCGTCCGCGCTGAGTGGGCTGACTCGCAGCCGCTTGCAGGCGCTCGCATCACGGGCTCGCTGCACATGACCGTGCAGACCGCAGTCCTGATCCAGACCCTGGTCGCCCTTGGCGCACAGGTGCGGTGGGCCTCTTGCAACATCTTTTCTACCCAGGATCACGCGGCCGCCGCCGTTGCGGTCGGTCCTGACGGCACGCCTGAGCACCCGCAGGGGATTCCGGTGTTCGCCTGGAAGGGCGAGACGCTGGAAGAGTACTGGTGGTGCACGGAGCAGGCCCTCACCTGGCCAGGCGAGGCCGGGCCGAACATGCTGCTCGACGACGGCGGGGACGCCACGCTGCTCGTCCACAAGGGCGCCGACTTCGAGGCCGCTGGCGCAGTGCCGGCCGCTCAGGACGACGACGCAGAAGAATGGCGCGTAATCGTGTCTGTCCTGGCGAACTCGCTGGCGCAGTCGCCTGGCAAGTGGACAGCGATGGCGGCCGAGATCAGGGGCGTCACCGAGGAGACCACCACCGGCGTGCACCGGCTGTACGAGATGGCCAAGGACGGTAGCCTGCGGTTCCCGGCCATCAACGTCAACGACTCGGTGACCAAGTCGAAATTCGACAACAAGTACGGCTGCCGGCATTCGCTGGTGGACGGCATCAACCGGGCCACGGACGTGTTGATCGGCGGCAAGGTCGCTGTCATCTGCGGTTACGGCGATGTGGGCAAGGGCTGCGCCGAGTCGCTGCGCGGTCAGGGCGCCCGCGTGATCGTGACCGAGATCGACCCCATCTGCGCGCTGCAGGCGGCGATGGATGGCTACCAGGTGGCGCGGCTGGAGGACGTGGTCGGTACCGCCGACATCTTCGTCAGCGCGACCGGAAACTTCCACATCATCACGGCCGAGCACATGAGCCAGATGAAGCACCAGGCGATCGTCGGCAACATCGGCCACTTCGACAACGAGATCGACATGGCAGGCCTGTCCCGACTGCCCGGCGTCAAGCGCGTCACCATCAAGCCCCAGGTCGACGAGTGGACGTTCCCGGACGGCCACTCCGTGATCATCCTGTCCGAAGGCCGGCTGCTCAACCTTGGCAACGCGACCGGTCACCCGAGCTTCGTGATGTCCAACAGCTTCACCAACCAGGTCATCGCCCAGGTCGAGCTGTTCACCAAGGCTGACGAGTACCCGCTCGGCGTGCACGTACTGCCCAAGTACCTCGACGAGAAGGTAGCGCGGCTGCACCTGGACGCGCTCGGCGTCCGGCTTACCGTCCTGACCAAGGAGCAGGCCGCTTACATCGGCGTCCCGGTCGATGGCCCGTACAAGTCCGACCAGTACCGGTACTGACCGGGCAGGGCCGGCCGCTCGGGGGACTTCGCGTGCCCCAGGGCTGGCACCTACGTCCGACATCGCCGATCCCGGGCTGGCACTCGCTGGCCAGCCTGGGATTGCCTGGGCAGAGCGGGCGATGCCGGTACTCGGCATGCTGCGTGGGTTGTTCGCCGACCAGCAGCCGTTCGCCGGCCTCACGATCGCGTGCTGCCTGCACGTCACCGCCGAGACCGCCGTCCTGGTGCGGACGCTGACGGCTGGCGGCGCCCGCGTGCACCTGGCCGCGTCCAACCCGCTGTCCACGCAGGACGACATCGCTGCGGCGATGTCCGCCGAGCCGGGCGTGACGGTGCAGGCACGGTCGGGCGTGGACCGCAGCGCTTACTACGAGCACATTCAGCGGGTCCTGGACAGTGACCCCGATCTAGTCATGGACGACGGCGGTGACCTCGTCAACACGCTGCACGAGGGTCGTCCGGAGCTTGTCTCTGGCGTACGCGGCGGTTGCGAGGCGACGTCGACGGGGGCAGCCAGGCTACGTCGGATGGCGGCCGCCGGGTCGCTCGGCTTCCCGATGATCGCGGCAGAGCTATCGGCGATCACGCGCATGATCGATCACAAGTACGGCACTGGTCAGTCGGTCCTGGACGGCATCCTACGCGCGACTAACACGCTTGTGGCGGGCAAGACAGTCGTGGTCGCGGGCTTCGGTCCGTGCGGATCGGGCATCGCCGAGCGCGCTCGTGGACTTGGCGCCCAGGTGGTGGTCACCGAGGTAGATCCGGTGCGCGCCCTCGGGGCGATCATGCAGGGATTCCGCGTCATGCCGATGAGCGTCGCGGCTCCGCTCGGCGAGATGGTCATTACCGCGACTGGCTCACGCGAGGTCATCGGGGCTGCCGAGCTCGCGGCCCTCCCGGACGGGGCCATGCTGGCGAACGCTGGTCACTTCGACGTGGAGATCGACGTCGCGGCGCTGACTGACCTGGCGATCGAGGTGCGTCCGGCAGTCAGGCCGCACGCGGACGAGTACGTCCTGGCGGACGGCAGGCGGCTCATCCTGCTCGCGGAAGGCCGGGTCGTCAACCTCGTCGCGGCCGAAGGCAACCCGGCGGCCGTCATGGACACGTCGTTCGCCGTGCAGGCGCTCGCGCTAGCGTGGCTGGCCGGCGGCGCGCCGGACGAGGCCAACGACGCCACGGGGTCGGGTTGGGCGGCGGCCCTCGTCCTCGATGTGCCTGCCCTCATTGACGCGCAAGTCGCTGGGCTCACGCTCGCGTCTCTGGGCACGCGCATCGACCATCTGACTGACGCCCAGCAGCGTTACTTGGAGTCCTGGCGGCAGGGTTCTTAGGCCGGTGGTGCGAACAGCGGCTGGCTGGGCTCCGGCGGCGTCACCTCAGTGGGCGCCGGCGGAGGCTCTGTTGACAGGGCTTCTGTTGACAGGGCTTCTGTTGACAGGGCTTCTGTTGGCTGCGGCGCTGTGAGCGGAGACGCTGTTGGTGGCGGTGCCGCTGGTTGAGGCACTGTAGGTGGAGGCACTGCTGGTGGCGGCGCTGTCGGTGGAGGCGCGCTAGGCGGCCTCACCGGCTGACCGGCCGTCGGGACGGATGACCCAGGCGCGGGTGCTGTGGGCGCGGGTGCTGTTTGTGCGGATGCTGTGTGCGCGGATGCCCCGGGCACGGCTGGCCAGGGCGCCGATGCCGCGGGTGCGGGCGCGAATGGCGGGGGCGCAGGCTGGAACGCAGCGAAGCTGGCCTGCTCGCGCGCTCGCCTCACCGCGAGGACGGCCGCCAGATACGCGGCAGGCGGTGTCCCGGCCGGCGGCGGCGGGCTGACCTGCGCGGCCACGGCGTTGGCCAGCTGGACGCCGAGCGCGTCCCTGGCCTGCGGGCTCAGCTCAGCGAACCGGCGCAGGTAACTGCCGGCGGCCTCCGCTATCTGGTCCGACAGCCTGGCGACCTGAAGCGTCTGGGCCCACCCGGCGAGCGGCGGCGGCACCACGGCGAACATGTATGGCAGCGCTTGCCTCGCAGGGGCTCGTTCTTGGATGACGTACGTGCCGGCGAAGATGTCGCCGACGCGCTTACCGCGCGCTGAAACGATCGCAGTGATCAGCCCGACCGGCGCTAGCAGAACGGTCCAGATCTCGAACACGCCGACCAGCGCGCGTACCAGAGCCTGGCGGAATCGCACGGGGCTGCCGTCATCGCCGACGACGCGGATGCCAAGCGCCATCTTGCCCAGCGTCTTCCCCCGGCTCAGTGTCTCGAACGTCGTCGGGTACGCGACGAGCACCAGGACTTCAGCTATCACGACCTCTGCTGCAATGTAGTCGCTGCTGATGGCTGCCGACGCCGCCACGATCACGATGAAGACGACGACCAGCAGGACGATCTGCACGAGCATGTCCAGGAGTAGCGCGGCGATGCGGCTCGGGAAGTTTGCCACCGGCAGCTCAAGCGCGACAGCCTCGCCCGTGACGACGTCGGTCATGTGCGCTCCCTGTTCATCTCCTGGGGTTCAGCCCAGGGCTTCATCATCCCGCGCCCGCGCATTCTCGCAGGCTCATCCCACGCAGCTGCAGATATCGGGCCAACATTACCCAGGTCGGGCAGTAGTCTCCTGAGCGTGGACGTGGATGCCTTCACTGCGGCGCACCAGGCCGAGTGGGACCGGCTGGCATCACTGGTCAGGAACCGGCGGCGACTGACCGGAGCCGAGGTCGACGAGCTGGTGGCGAGCTACCGGCGGACCGCGACGCACCTGTCCGTGCTGCGCAGCGGCGGCCACGATCCGGCCCTGACCGCGCGCTTGTCTGGCTTGCTCGCGCGCGCCCGCGCGGCCGTCACCGGCGCGCACACGCCTGCTTGGCATTCGGTCGGGAAGTTCTTCGGCGTGGCCTTCCCCGCGATGGCGTACCGGGCGCGGTGGTGGTGGCTGGCCACCGCGACCGGCTCGATCCTGGTCGCGCTCATCGTCGGCCGGTGGATCGCCGCGTCGCCGGCCGTGCAGTCCAGCCTGGTGTCGCACTCGCAGGTAGCGAGCCTGGTAAACCACCAGTTCCGGGCCTACTACTCCCAGGACACTGCCTCTGCCTTCGCGCTGAAGGTCTGGACCAACAACGTCTGGGTGGCCGCGGAAACTCTGATACTCGGAGCGTTCCTCGGGATCGGCACGATCTACGTCCTGCTCCTCAACGCCTTGAACCTCGGCGTCGACGGGGGTCTCATGATCGGCCACGGCAGGGCAGTCGAGTTCTTCACGCTGATACTGCCGCACGGGATGCTGGAGTTGTCGGCGGTGTTCCTGGCTGCGGCGGCCGGGCTGCGGATGGGCTGGGCCGTCATCGATCCTGGTCTGCGTCCGCGTATTCGGGCGCTGGCAGAGGAAGGCCGTGCGACGGTGACGGTTGTTCTTGGGCTCGTCGTGGTGCTGGCGACGTCCGGTGCAATCGAGGCCTTCGTCACGCCTTCTTCGCTTCCGCCCTGGGCCCGCATAGGCATCGGCGCGGTCGCCGAGGCCGGGTTCCTCGCGTACGTGATCGTGGCTGGGCGGCGCGCCGGGCGGCTGGGGCTGTCGGCGGACGTGGTCGAGGCACCTGAGCATGCGCCCGTGGCCGGCTAGCACAGTGGCCGGCTAGCACAGTGGCCGGCTAGCACAGTGGCCGGCTAGCACAGTGGCCGGCTAGCACAGTGGCCGGCTAGCACAGTGGCCGGCTAGCACCGTGGCCGGCTAGCACCGCTCAGAGTCGGCCGGCCGCCTTCAGCCTCAGGTACGCGTCGGCGAGCGCGGGCGCTAGCTGATCCGGTGGCGCATCGACGACGTCGACCCCGCGCCGAGTCAGCAGCGCCGCTACCCTGGCCCGTTCCGCGCGGGCACGCTCGGCCGCGGCTGCCTGATACACGGCTGTCGCGTCGCCGCGGGCCGATGCGAGCTCGGCGAGCCGCGGGTCCGCGGTCGCAGCGACCAGGAGCCGGTACCGGCTGGCCAGCAGGTCGATCCTCGGCATCAGCCCGAGCTCGAGTGCCGCCGAGTTGAGGTCGGTGAGCAGGACAACCAGGCACCGCTGTCGCGCGGTCGCTAGCAGGGTGCTCGCCATGAGGCCGCCGTCGGATTCGCTCAGCTCGGGATCGAGCAGCGCCATCGCATCGGTCATCATCGGCAGGACGTCGTTGCGGCTGGCGCCGACCACCCTGGCGCGAACGACACGGTCGACCGCGAGCAGGTCCACGCGGTCACCCGCGCGCGCCGCGAGCGCCGCGAGGAGCAGTCCCGCGTCCATCGCGGCGTCGAGCCGTGGCACGCCCGCCACGCGGCCGGCCGATGTGCGCCCGGTGTCGAGCACCAGCACGACGCGCCGGTCGCGTTCGGGCCGCCACGTCCGGACCACGACGTCGGAGCGCTTGGCCGACGACCGCCAGTCGATGGAGCGCACGTCGTCGCCGATCACGTACTCGCGAAGCGAGTCGAACTCGCTGCCCTGACCCCGGATCAGGCTCCGGTGCTGGCCGTCCAGCGTCCGGAGTCTGGCGAGTTTCTCAGGCAAGTGCTTACGGCTCAGGAACGGGGGCAACACCCGGATTGTCCACGGCACTGCGCGGCCGGCCTGACGCGCCCCGAGCCCGAGGGGCCCCACGGATCGCACGGTCACCTTCCCGGCGGCCTTGTCGCCGCGACGCGTGGGCTGCATCGCCGTGGTAACGGTGGCGCGGCCGCGCGCTGGGATCGCGATCTCGACGCGTCCGCTCGCGCCCAGGCTCGGCTGCCAGGCGTCGCGAAGCAGGCCGCGCACCGTCCGGCGGCCTGGGTTGGTGATCGTCAGCGTGGACGCGCCACGCTCGCCGAGCATGATGCGCGTATCCCCCGACCTGGACATCTGAAGCTTCCGGACGCTGCCGGCTAGCGCCACGTCGGCGACGATGGCCGCAGCGATGAGGCCGTCGACGGCGACCAGGCCCGGAACCGTGCGTAGCAGCACGGCGGCCAGCGTGCCGATGAGCGCGATCAGCGCCGCGCGTCCGGTGAGCGCCATCGAGCTACCGAGGCACCGGGACCGAGGACAGTACGCTCTCCAGCACGCCATCGGCTGTCGCGCCCGACAGTTCGGCCTCCGGACGTAGCTGGATCCGGTGCCGCAGGGTCGGACGGGCCAGGGTCTTGACGTCGTCTGGCGTCACATAGTCACGGCCAGACAGCCACGCCCACGCTCGGCTCGTCGCGAGCAGGGCGGTGCCGCCCCGTGGCGAGACGCCGAGCTGCAGCGAGGCCGACTGCCGCGTACCTCGGCAGATGTCGACGATGTAGCCGGTGACCTCTGCGGAGACCCGGACCTGGCCCACGGCGGCGCGTGCCGACCGGAGGTCGGCGGCGGTGGCTACCTGCCGGATGCCTGCTGCGCTCAGGTCCCGCGGGTCGAAGCCGGCCGCGTGCCGGGCCAGAACGTCAATCTCCGCCGCCCGGTCCGGCACGCTCACGGTCAGCTTCAGGAGGAACCTGTCGAGCTGGGCCTCAGGCAACGGGTAAGTGCCCTCATACTCCACCGGATTCTGCGTCGCCGCCACGAGGAACGGCACGGGCAGCGGCCGCGGCGTGCCCTCTACGGATACCTGACGCTCCTCCATGGCCTCAAGCAGCGCGGCCTGTGTTTTCGGGGGAGTCCTGTTGATCTCGTCTGCGAGCAGCAGGTTGGTGAAGACAGGGCCCTCGCGGTACTGGAACTCAGCCGTACGGGCGTCGTAGATCAGCGAGCCCGTCACATCCCCTGGCATCAGGTCGGGAGTGAACTGCACGCGCTTGCTGTCGATCGCGAGGGCCGCCGCGAGCGCGCGCACGAGCAGCGTCTTGGCTACTCCCGGCACGCCCTCGAGCAGTACGTGACCCTGGCAGAGCAGTGCCACGATGAGCCCGCTGATCACCGGGTCCTGGCCGACGACGGCTTTCCCGACCTCGTCACGAACGGCGATGAGGGCGGCGCGGTCAGCCGACCCTGGCGCTTGCGCCGCTGGCACGTAGGTCGGCACCGGCTGGCCAGTTGGCGCTGGCTGATCGGCTGGCGCTGGCTGATCCGCTGGCGCTGGCTGATCGGCTGGCGCTGCCTGATCAGTCTCCGCGGCTGGCGCGGCTTCACCGGTATGTGGACTGCTCACGTCATGCCTACCTCTCGCTCCAGTTGGTCAAGGTCGCGGGCCAGGGTCACCAGGGCCTGGTCGGTCTGTGGTGCCGGGCCGTACAGAAGCTCGGATATCCGGGCCGCACCGGTGCCAGAGCGCTGCGCCAGGGCTCCGACGACGGTGTCATGGCCGGTCCCTGGCGGTAGGCCGACGGCTCGCTCGACGCGGCTGCGCACGGCACCGCGGAGCGCATCGGCTGCCTGTGCCCTGGCATGCCTGGCCTGGTACAGATGGCCGTGTCCCTCGGTCGTCTCGGCCGCCCTGACGACGACGGGCAGCGGCTCGGCGATGAGCTGCCCGAGCCTGCGCGCACGCCACGCCGCCGCGAGCACTGCCGCGATCACCAGCTGGATGGCTACAAGGTACGCAGCGAGCGGCAGCAGGCTTGCGAAAGACTTCGGGCCGGTGCGAGCGGCTGCGGCGGTGACGAAATCTGGCGCGAGCCAGACGATCCGGTGGCTCGGCAGCAGGTTGATGGCGAGCGCCGCATTGCCCGCGCTGGAAAGCTTGGCGTTGGTCAGCGGGGCACCGGTGCCGAGCACCGTGACGGTGCGGCCGCGGACCAGTACCTGTACCAGGGTCGGTCCGGACGTGCCCGAATAGCACTCCTGCGCTACCGTACTGGGATTGGGCACGACGAGGTCCTCGCCGCCCATATCCGCCGTGCCGGCCACCGCGGCGGCGCGCAGGCGGCAGGCAGGCGCGGTTACTACGACGGGCTCGGTTACCCCGATCATGCCAACGGGATCTGCCACCGCGGCTAGCGCGACCGGGTCCGGCTCGACAAGTATCACGTTGGCCTGTACCCGACCGAGGGCCGCGAGGTCGCTGGCGGACAGCAAGCGCGGGCTGGTAATCACGAGCGTCGAGCCCCTGGTCGCGGCCCGCTCGGCGACCCGGACGGATGTAGCCGTGACCACCTGATGCCCGAGCCCTGCCAGGATGTCGGCGAGCGCGTGCGTACCGGTGGCCGAGACCTCGTCAGGGTTCAGGTATGGGTTGAGGTTCGGGTCCGCAGGCGGCTGGTGCAAGGCCGCGATGCCTACGCCGCCGAGCACCACAATCGTCCCGATGATCAGCCAGGAGCGCCATCGACGCCACCAGCCGCTCAGCTGCGCGCCGCGAATCACTGCGCGCGTCCCACTGGATGGTCGCCCACGGCGACCGCGGTTCCGGTCGGCGCCGAAGCGGGCCAGGCTGCCACGGGCCGCGGCGATTCGGGCAGGGTTGCGGCCGTCGCCGTGAGCCGTACATCCAGGTCACGGATCCGGCGATAACCGGCTTCGGTACCCGTCCGGCCGCCATAGCGGACGTCATCAAACCGCTGGGCAGCGCCGGTCAGCTCGGCGGCCTCGGCCGGGAATGCGGCGGCTGCCTCCGTGGCGAGCTCCCTCGCAGTACGCGCGGGCCGGCGCAGCAGGACGTCGCGCGCCTCGAGGTCAACCACGATCGCTCGGGTCCGCTCGATGATTGCCTCGCCAAAGTTCCCGCTCGCAGCGAACTGCTCGGCGGCGTCGCGGTAATCGCCGGCGCCGCGTGGCGCGGCGTCCAGGACTGCGCCAGCGCCAGCCCGGCGATTCATCCTGGTGGGGCCCAGCCAGTACTTAACGCCGGCGATGGCGGCAGCCACGGCGACCGCGAGCAGGATCAGGCCCCACCAGCTCGGGCTGCCTGCCGAGCCTGTGCTCAGGAGTGATCCGAGCCAGTGCGTGAAGTCGTGCCACCACCGGGCCACCAGAGACGGCCGGTAAATGGAGCGCGCCAGCTCCTGGCGCGCCAGCTGCTGGCCGTGCAGCCGGCTGATCGCTGGTCCGTGCCCGCCGGTCATATCGCTACCACTCCGGCGGCCGGGTCACCAGGCGCTCGGGCTGCCCGGAGCGGCCGCGGGTGGCCGCCAGACGCCCGCGAACTCGTCACCCGTGAGTGACTGATTCTGGGCGGCTTCTCGAAGAGTGAGGTCCAGGCCCTCGCGCCGCATCCTGAGGTCGAGATAGAGCAGCACATTCACGCCCGCGCTGATCGGCCTCGTTACGGTCGCGGCCAGGATCGTCCCGATGGCGCCGACGATGAGCGCCGCTACCGAGGTCCCGGCGGCGAACGGGCTGGCCGAGCCGCCGCTGATGAGTGCCCCGACGACGTTGAACGGAATCGTCATGACTTCACTGGCGACGGTCACGATGATCCACGTCAGGATCAGGATGCCAAAGAGGCGCCAGAAACTGCCGTAGGTGAGCTGCCACGACCGCTTGATCGCAGGGATGGGCGAGATCCGCTCCAGGACTACGGCGGGCAAGGTAACGCTGAGCCGGATCACGAGCAGGATCTCGAAGACAATAGTGCCCAGCCCGCCGAGCACGCCGAGCAGTGCGGCGGCCGGTGTGAGATGCACCGCCGCCAGCACGATAACTGCGACTACCACCGGCACCACGACGAGGATGCCCAGCCCGAACAGGCACAGCGTGGCACCGAGCACCGCGCCCACCCGCCCAGCCCGCCAGGCGGCTCCAAGACCCGTCTGGCGCCCCAACACGCCCCTGCCGATGACGGCGCTGAGCATGCCTGTTAGCGCTGCGTTCAGCACCAGGCCCAGCACGATGGCCACGAGCAGAAGAGGCACGAGCGCCGCGAAAATCGACCCGAACAGGTGGGCCGCCTGCTGTGACGTCAGCGACTTCCCATTTTGAAGCGTGGCCTGGTCGTTCGCTAGCGCGTTCCGGTAGATGCCTTCCACCAGGGCGTAGGCCACGCCATATACGGTCCAGACGATCGCCGCCAGCCCGAATGTCGCGGCCGGGTTGCGGCGGGCGAGTGTGACGGCGCCGTTCAGGATGTCACCGAGGGCCAGCGGCCGCAGCGGCACGCCGCCAGGGGCGGGCGCCGCATTCCACCCGCCGGGACCTGGCCGGCCGTAACCCTGGCCGTATCCGGACTGCGGGTAGGGCGGCAGTCCGGCCTGGCCCGGCTGACCGCCGGGCGCGGGCTGACCAAAGGGCGGATAGCCGCCAGGCGGGGGCTGCTGGCCGAAAGGGGGATACCCGCCAGGCCGAGGCTGCTGGCCGAAAGGCGGATAGCCAGGCTGGCCGTATGGGCCAGGCGGGACCTGATTCTCCCAGCCAGGCGGCATCTGGTCGGTCACGAGTGCTCCTTAGCGGCCCAGGTAGACGCGGCTTGGCCTGGGGATCGGGCCAATAGTTGCACGCAGACCACCGCGCTGCCAGCTATCCGCGCTCCAAACCGGCCTAATCCCCATGAAATTCTCGTACTGCTTCAGCGCCCACTCCAGGCAGCGAACTTGGCGTGCCAGTGCCGCAGTCGGCACACTCAGGGGATGACGACGAAGAGCGCGACCGGGCCGGACATGGTGGCGCTGCGCTGGCAGGACCCGCCGGCCGGCCCGGCCATCGAGCTACTCGACCAGACCAGGCTGCCCGCCACCGAAGCGGTCCTGATCTGCACCGACGTCCCTCAGCTCGTCGACGCCATCAGCCGTCTCGTGGTCCGGGGCGCCCCGCTGCTGGGCGTGGCGGGCGCATTCGGCGTTGCGCTGGCCGCAATGCGGGGCGATGACGTCGAGGCTTCGGCTATCGCCATCGCCGGGGCCAGGCCGACGGCGGTGAACCTGGGCTGGGGCGTCCGGCAAGCGCTGGCGGCCTATCGGGCGGCGGCGGACCAAGGCGGCCCCGTTCCCAGCCATAATCCGGGAGCTCAAGCGGCCTTGGACGTCGCCCGAACCATCGCTTCCGACGACGCCATTGCGAGCGCTGCCATGGCCCGGCACGGCCTCAGCCTTGTACCTGCTGGGGCCAGGATCCTGACGCACTGCAACACCGGTCATCTTGTTTCCGCGGGTGCTGGCACTGCGTTCGCGGTCATCCTGGCCGCGCACCGGGCCGGGCGGCTCGCCCAGCTGTGGGTAGACGAGACCCGGCCGCTACTGCAAGGCGCGCGGCTGACGGCCTGGGAGGCAGGGCGAGCCGGTATCCCGCACGCGGTGCTGCCCGACGGAGCTGCGGCGTCGCTCATGGCCGCTGGCGAGGTCGACCTGGTGCTGACCGGTGCGGACCGGATCGCCGCCGACGGAAGCGTGGCCAACAAGGTCGGGACCTACGGCCTCGCCGTGCTGGCAAGGCACCACAACGTGCCGTTCGTAGTGGTCGCGCCGGTGTCGACGGTCGACCTGGATACGCCCGCCGGAGCGGCCATCACCGTCGAGCACAGGTCCGCCGACGAGGTCACCAGCGTGGCCGGCCAGGCGGTGGCGCCGCCCGGTACGGAGGCCTATAACCCGGCATTTGACGTGACTCCGCCGGCCCTCCTGACGGCCATCGTCACTGAACAAGGTGTGATTCAGCCCGTCACTGCAGGTAATCTGCGAGACCTAGGCGTGGCAAGCGGCGCTGTTGTGGCTCCCCAAGCCACCTTCTACGTGGAACGATGAGGATTATGAAGGGTCGCGTGCTGGTCGTCGATGACGACGCCGCTCTGGCCGAGATGCTCGGCATCGTGTTGCGTGGCGAGGGCTTTGAGCCCACATTCGTCGCCGACGGTGACCGGGCAATGGACGTGTTCCGGGACACCAGGCCTGACCTGGTGCTGCTGGACCTGATGCTGCCGGGGATGGACGGCATTGACGTGTGCCGTCAGATCCGCGCCGAATCGGGCGTGCCGATCGTGATGCTGACGGCCAAGAGCGACACCGTCGACGTTGTCCTTGGCCTCGAATCGGGTGCCGACGACTACATCGTCAAGCCATTCCAGTCGAAGGTCCTCATCGCCCGGGTGCGGGCGCGGCTGCGCCGGACCGACGACCCAGCCCCGGAGACGCTGACCATCGGGGACGTCACGATCGATGTGGCCGGGCACTCAGTGCAGCGAGCCGGGGAGCCGCTGAACCTGACGCCACTGGAATTCGACCTGCTGGTCGCCCTGGCCCGCAAGCCTCGCCAGGTCTTCACCAGGGAGGTCCTGCTCGAGCAGGTCTGGGGCTACCGGCACGCGGCCGACACCCGGCTGGTCAACGTGCACGTGCAGAGGCTGCGCGCCAAGATCGAGAGAGACCCCGAGCGACCGGAAATCGTCGTGACTGTTAGGGGCGTTGGATATAAAGCGGGTCCGGGCTGATCGGGCGCTGGCGCCCGCCCGGCCGGCCGTCGCGGACGGCGGCGCCGGGTCGATCAACTCGCGAGGAAGGGCTATGAACGGAGCAGCCGGCGTCGCGGCTCGCTACCGAAGCTGGCTGATCCGGCCTCGGCTTGAGCTCCTGCCCTCGTGGCGCTTGAGACTGCGGCTGATAAGCGACCGGTGGCGGCGCTCGCTGCAGCTGCGCGTCATCACCGCGACGCTGCTCCTGTCCGCGATCGTCGTCACCGTCCTTGGCTATGTGCTCATGCAGCACCTGGTCACCGAGCTATACAACGACAAAGTCCAGTCGTCGGACAATATCGTCGATGCGGGCCTGGCGAGCGCAGGCAGCCAGAGCATTTTCTCCGTCCCGCCGAACCCGAATTCCCGGCCCGAAATGTACCGTCTCGCGCAGCAGCTCGCCTCGACTGGCGAGACCCCGTATGCCCTCGAGGTCACGTTGCCGCCGGCTTATCAGGGGCCACCGGTCTACAGCGCCGGCGCAGCCCTCGGGTTCTACGGATCGCCGCCGAAGCTGCCCAAGAGCCTCGTCAAGGCGTTGCGGGCGGAGAAGGCCGATCACAGGTTCCCGCAGCAGGTCTGGACCAGCATGGCGATCGCGTCCAGCAGCAAGCCCGTATCCGGCCTGCTTGTCGGCGCGCCGTTCGGCTATGCCTACGAGGTCTATTACTTCTTCCCGCTGGCGGCCGAGCAGCGCAGCATCGCCAGCATGCAGCGGACCCTGCTGGCCGTTGGCATCGCCGTCGTGTTCTTGCTGGCGACCATCGCGTGGCTCGTCACCAGGTGGGTAGTGATCCCGGTCCGGCTCGCCGCCCAAGGCGCGCGGCGGTTGTCGACCGGACGGCTGAACGAACGGATGGAAGTCCGCGGCACTGACGAGCTGGCCGCGCTGGCTACCGCGTTCAACGATATGGCCGCGAGCCTGCAGGAGAAGCTGGCCGAGCTCGAGGACCTGTCGCAGGTCCAGCGGCAGTTCGTCTCCGACGTCTCGCACGAGCTACGAACGCCACTGACGACGATCCGGATCGCCTCGGACGTGCTGTACGCGGCCAAGGAGGAAATGGACCAGGCTGCGGGCCGGTCGGCGGAGCTGCTCCAGAGCCAGCTCGAGCGTTTCGAATCCCTGCTCACCGACTTGCTGGAGATCAGCAGGTATGACGCGAACGCGGCGACCCTGGACGCCGAGCCGGTCGACGTCTGCACGATCATCTTGCAGTCGGCGGACGTGGCGCAGCAGCTCGCCGAGCGCCGTGGCACCAAGATCGAGTTCCGGCTGCCGGCCGAGCCGTGCATCGCCGAGGTGGACCGGCGCCGGGTTGAACGCATTCTGCGGAACCTGCTCCTGAACGCTGTCGAGCACGGGGAGACTAGGAACACCGTCGTCACCGCCGCGATCGACTCCGCGGCCGTCGCCATCTCGGTGCGCGACTTCGGCGTCGGCCTTGCGGCGGGCGAGGAGCAGCTGGTCTTCGACAGGTTCTGGCGTGCTGACCCCGCCAGGGCCCGCACATCGGGTGGTACTGGCCTTGGGCTCGCGATTGCGCTCGAAGACGCGCGCCTGCACGGCGGATGGCTGGAAGCCTGGGGTGAGCCGCGGAAAGGCTCGGTGTTCCGGCTGACGCTGCCGCGCGTCGTCGGCGGGAACCTGCACGGTTCGCCGCTGCCGCTTAGCCCGCACCCGGCCGGCATCGATGCGTCGGTCCTGCCTGGCGTTGTTGCCGAGACGGTGCTGGCCGAAGTGGGCGTGGGCGTCGGCGTCATAGGAGCCTCTGTCGCTCCTGTCGCTCCTGTCGCTCCTGTCGCCGCACCCGCCGTCGGGTCCAGGCCTGGATCCGGGGCTGCTCCCAGGGCTGGATCGCGGGCCGGATCGCGGGCTGGCTCAGGCGCATCCGGGGCCGCGGGCGGGCTGGCTAGCGTCGATGTCGCGGAGGCCGGGGCTGGCCTAGCCGATCGCGCGGCGCCGCAGCAGGATTCCGCTGGCCGAGAGGGTGCCGACGCGGACTTGCCGCCCGCAAGCGGGGTGCCGGCTCGTGGCTAGCGGTCGTCGGGTCCTGTTGCCGGCGACGCTGGCCGCCATGGCCGCCGCGGTGGCGGTCGCCGGGTGCGCGACCGCGCCATCTGGCGGACCGCCGCGCCGGGCCGCGGGGGGCAGCAGCCAGGTGCAGGCATACGTCCAGCCGCTCCCGCCGCCTGGGCCGACGAGTTACTGGACGCCCGAGGATGTCGTCCTTGGCTTTCTCCACGCCAGCGCGAGCTACGCGTTCGACCCGGCCGCCGCGGAGCAGTATCTCGCGCCCTCGCTGCGCACGAAGTGGCAGCCGGGGAAGGGGCCGGTCACGGTCGTGGGCGGTCAGCCGCGCTTCTTCGCGGTAGGGAACCCGGCACAGATACCTGGCTCCGCACCCGCGCAGCAGCTCCAGATCATCAAGGTCACCGGTCAGGGCCTCGCGACGCTCAGTCAGACGGGCCAGTATCAGTACTCGCCGGTACCGCAACCCGAGTATGACTTCACCCTGGCCAAGACCGACGGAGTCTGGCTGATCCGGGCGCTACCAGAGGGGCAGCCGGGCCTCTTGCTGACCCAGTCCGACTTCGATGCTGTGTACCAGGCACGGAATCTGTTCTTTTACACGTCGCAATCGTCCGGAGTGCTCGTGCCGGATCCCGTCTACGCCCCGCTGCAAAACTCGAATAGCGCACTCAACACCACCCTGGCGACCGGGCTTGTGAACGGCCTGCTTAAGGGCGTGGCGTCCCCAGACTGGCTGTCTGGCGGCGCCACGTGGTCGGCGTTTCCGCCGAAGAGCCACTTGATCGGGCAGGTCACCATCACGGGGCGGGTCGCCAAGGTCGATATCGGCGGTGCAGCGGTCGACGCGGCGGGGGGCATCGCGGTCCAGCAGATGGAGGACCAGCTGCAGGCGACGCTAAGCGACCGGAGCTACTCACAGCCCCTGGCGAATCAGGTCCAGCTCTACATCAACAACAAGCCGAAGTACCTCAATCCTGTCACCGCCAAGATCGACCTGGTGCCGGCGGTGGCTCCTGGACCGGTGTTCGTCATGACTGGCTCCGATACCGTCAGCCAGCTGCCAGCCAGCCCGCGGTCCGGTGCTGTTTCGATACCGGAGCTAGGCCCTGCGGAGATCGGCCGGGCGCAGATCACTGCGATCGCGGCTGAGCCATCACGCGACCATCCACCGCAGGTCGCCGTTGCGGTCCAAGACCGGGCCGGCTGCGCGGTGGACCTGAAATCCGCCGGCGCGCAGCTGTACCGCGCCTACGTGCTGGCCACGACAGGCGGAGCGTGCACGTCGCTGAGCTGGGACAACAACGGGAACCTGTGGGCGGCAGCCGGTAAAACAGCCTGGGTGCTGCAAGCGCAGAATCGCCGGCCGGTCGCGGTGGGAGTGGCCGAGCTATCGGCGCTCGGTCAGCCCGGCAGCCGGATCCTGGCGCTGCGCATGGCACCAGACGGCGTGCGCGCGACGCTGCTTGTGCAGACCAAAAACGGGAACGAGCTTCTCCTGGCAGCGGTCCGCTTCGACAACGCCCACGTGTCCTTTGGTCAGGCAGTCAGCCTCGGGTCCGGCAGGCCTGACCCGATCGCCGTCAGCTGGTGGGACCCTTATCACATCGCGGTACTGGCCGGCGGCGCCATCTTCGCCGTGCCGCTCACCGGCGCCGCCGGGCTCCAGCCCGGCGGCTCGCCGCAGTCGCTCGCGACTGCGCCGCCAGGTGCGCAGACCCTGACGACCGATGGACCGGAGCTGGTGGTCGGCACCGCAGATGGCCACATTCTCGCTTCGTCGCTGGCGTCGTCCGTCAGCGGATGGTCCTCCGTCACCACCCCTGGCTCGGATCCCGTTTATCCGGGCTAAGGCCGGTCCGTTCCCGTTCGGCCCCGGTGCTGGCCCAATCCAGGGCGCCATCCGGTCCTGACATTCGGACGAGGTGCGGCTAACGTCGTGTCATGGCACCCGTCCGGGTCCGTGGTTGCGCTAGGTCAGCCGCCCTGCCAGCAGGGCTGATGGCCTGGCTAGCCGATGCCAGCCGCAGGCAAAGCGGCCCACGTAAGGCGACTTCTCGTCGACCGATCACGGTGCGGCTTAGAAGTAAGTCCTGCCCCGCCGGGGGATCAGATGTCCCCTGGGTAGGGAGAAGGGTAGTAGTGGCACAAGCAGCCGCGAGCCCCTCAGCAGGCGAATGTGGGGTAGAAGACCAGGTCGGCCGGACGGGTGCCGCTCATGACCGGACACGAAGGGAGTTCCTACGTGGACATCATCTTCAAGGCCCGGCACACCGAGGTGCTGGAAAGGTTCCGGACGCACGCGACTGCCAAGCTCGTCAGAATCGAGAAGCTCGACAGCAAGGCCATCAGGGTCGACGTTGAGGTCCTGGAAGAGCACAACCCGCGGTTGTCAGATCAAAAGGAGCGGGTCGAGCTCACGCTGATCTCACGCGGGCCCAAGATCCGTGCCGAGGCGGCCGCAGAGGACAGGTTCGCCGCGCTGGACATGGCCCTCGCGAAGCTGGAATCCCGCCTGCGCCGTGCTTGCGACCGCCGCAAGGACCGCCACGGCGCGCATGCCGCTGTCCGGCTCGGTGACCTGCCCGAGACCGACCTGGCGTCCGACGCAGAACTGCCCGCGATCAGGCTCGGGGCGGGCGGCGGACTCCTGGCCGGCCGCGGCGCCGCCGAGGCGATGGCCACCATGGCGGATGCCGCCGACCGCGCCGACTCCTCAGCTCCGGCCGCAGTCGAGCCCGAGGATCTTGTGACGGTCGAGGAGAGTGATAGTCCGCTCGTAGTGCGCGAGAAGTTCCACGCCGCTGCCGCGATGAGCTTGGATCAGGCGTTGTTCGAGATGGAGATGGTCGGCCACGATTTCTTCCTGTTCACCGATGCCGCGGTCGGTCTGCCGAGCGTCGTGTACCGGCGGCGTGGCTACCAGTACGGCGTGATCAGGCTTGTGCCCGAGCACGCGGTCGTGCCACCCGGCGGGGACCCGTCGGTGAACGGCCAGGTCGTGACCCAGGGCGGGACCTCGGCAAATGGCACGGCTTCGGCTGAGCGCTCGGCACCCCCGCGGAGCCAGGCACAGCCCCCGAGCAACCAGTCAGCACCCCCGCGCAGTCAGTCAGCACCCCCGCGCAGTCAGGCAGCACCGCAGCCCAGTCAGGCGGCACCGCCGCCCAGAAAGGCCTCCTCGGGTCGCCAGGCCCGCCAAGGAACACACGTCGCCAATCGCTAGGCTGCGGCGCCAGGTTGGGCGCTGAACTCCCGCCGCCGACTAGGCTGCCGTGCTGAGCCTGCTTAATCGTCGACCGGACGCCCAGCCGGGCCGACGCTAAGCAGGCGACGGCCGCGACTTGCGTCTATCGCGGCTTGCAACATGAGCCAGCGTCGGCAAGAGTGCAGGCACGGGCATCGCGGGGTCACGGTCTGGCGGGACCGGCCGAGAGATAGTCGGCTCGGTCGCCAAGGGAGGAACGATCATGGGCCGCACTGCCGGGGTCAGCCCGGAGGCACCGGACAATCGGACGGGTGCTGCTGGCGACAGCCAGGTGACGGCGAGTAACAGCCTGACGGCTGATGATCGCGGTGGCCCAGACGGACAGGCGAAGCTCGAACCCATACGGACCCTCATCGTGGACGATCACGCTCTGTTCCGGCGCGGCCTGGAGATGGTCCTGGAGTCCGAGGCCGACATCGAGCTCGTTGGCGAGGCGAGCGACGGCGAGGAGGCGGTCAGCAAGGCCGACGAGGCGTTGCCCGACGTGGTGCTCATGGACATTCGTATGCCGCGGAGCAGCGGCATCGAGGCGTGCCGCGCGATGAAGGACGTCGCGCCGAGCACCAAGATCGTTATCCTCACCATCAGTGACGAGGAAGAAGACCTGTTCGAGGCGATCAGGGCCGGGGCGAGCGGTTACCTGCTCAAGGACATCCCGCTCGATGAAGTAGCTGACGCGGTGCGGGCAGTGCACGGCGGTCAGTCGCTGATCAACCCGTCGATGGCCGGCAAGCTGCTGACCGAGTTCGCAGCGCTGGCTCGGCGGGACGAGGAGGAACCGCCGCAGCAGTTGGCGGCGCCGCGGCTAACGGACCGAGAGATTCAGGTCCTCCGCCTCGTCGCCAGAGGGATGAACAACCGGGACATCGCCAAGGAGCTGTTCATCTCCGAGAACACGGTCAAGAACCACGTGCGCAACATCCTGGAGAAGCTCCAGATCCACTCCCGCATGGAAGCTGTCATGGTGGCCGTGCGCGAGAAGCTCATCGAATTCGGCTGAGTTCCGACCGCGCCGAGATGCCTGCAGATCCATTTCGGTTGCGAGAAGCTGCAGTGCGAGCGCCTTGCCGCCCGCCATGCGCCCGCAGCGCATCCGTCGCCGACGCCGGCCACTTGCAGTGGGTGATTTGCCGGTTATGCGACCGGCGAGATCGTGACTTCATGACGTCAAGTGGAGGCTTCGGCAAACGTGTGGAGCGTAGGTGCTCAAATCGCGCCGGATCTGAGCACCCACACTCCACACGTTGACGAATGAGCTCATGTAGCCGCGGCGTAATACGACCATAAGCTGAATATCCGGCAGCTCTGGCGAAGCGATCAGCCGCAGGTCCCGCCAAGTAGCGCGATCTGAGCCGGGCATTCCAGGCATTACGCACGTCACGGGCTCGAGTGAGCCGAGGAACTCAGGCGCGGACGTCGCGCAGCTGGCGAACCGAGGTATAGACGCAGAACGCAGCCGCCGCTTGTCAGGTAGTGCCTGACGTCGTAAGGTTATGCCTGACAGTGTAAGGCATTGCCTGACAGGGCACGGGCGCGCTGGAGGCTCGAGTATGGCCGTAGAGGAACTGCAGTCGAATATCGCGTGCTCGTTTTGCCGTAAGCCGCCGGACGCGGTGGCCAGACTGGTCGCCGGACCTGGCGTCTTCATCTGTAACGAGTGCGTCGCCCTGTGCACGGAGCTAATCGCGGCGCCCAAATCGTCGCGTGACGAGGTCGACAGCTGGGAGCAGAGCATGTCCGACGATGACCTGCTTAAGCATCTGCCTCGGGTGGCCACCGCGGGTGCGCAGGTGGAGCGGCAGCTCACCGGCTGGGTTCGGCAGGCACGTGGCCGCGGCATCACCTGGACGCGGATCGGGGAGGCGCTGGGCATGACCCGCCAGTCGGCCTGGGAGCGGTTCTCCGGCGAGGACTAGCCGAGGACCAGCGGTTTCCCGGCGACGGCGAGCGGTTTTCTGGCCAAGGCCAGCGGTGCCGCGACGGCCAGCGGATTTCCGGCGACGGCAAGCGGTCTGGCGACGGCAAGCGGTCTGGCGACGGCAAGCGGTCTGGCGACGGCAAGCGGTCTGGCGACGGCAAGCGGTCTGGCGACGGCCAGCGGTCTGGCGAAGGCCAGCGGTCTGGCGAAGGCCGGTGGTTTCTTGTCGAAGACTAGAGCGCCAGCAGGGTTAGATCAGGCGCCGTGCTCGCTCAGCGCTGACCTAAGGCGCGGCTCCAGGTGCGGCGGATCGACCTGCTGAAGCTTGACGGTGTCGCAGCCGACCCAGGACGCGGCCTCGACGAGCGCGCGTGCCATCGGCTCGGCCGCCGTTGGCTTGTCCATCGACAGCTTGCGCGCGATCAGCGTCGTGCCGCTGCGAGCCGGGTCTACGCGTCCCACCAGGCGACCACCCGCCAGCAGCGGCATGGTGAAGTAGCCGTGGACTCGCTTGGCCGGGGGGACGTAAGCCTCCAGGCTGTGCTCGAATCCAAAGACGCGGAGCGTCCGCTTGCGATCCCAGACCAGGGAATCGAAGGGCGAGAGCAGCGTCGTCCTGTGCCGGCCGCGCCAGCCCGACCCGCCGAGCATGCCGTCTGACCGGAGAACGGCCGGGTCGGCCCAGGCCCGCCATGTTGAGCCGGTGCCACCGGCTGCGATCTGAACAGGGATCAAGTCGGCTGCCTCGGCCGCGTCAGCCGCTGTCAATGCCGGGCCCGGGGCCTCGCCTCCGCGCAGCTCGGCACCGCCGTACCTCACGCGCTGGTAGTCGGACAGGTCCGCCGCCGTGACGACGCCCAGGGCTCTGGCCGCCACGCTGGCCAGCCGGATCACGCACTGCGCATCGGTCAGCTCCATCGCCGCCAAGTCAGGCGGCAGGACCCGGTCTGGCAGATCGTAGACGCGGCGCCATCCTGCGCGCCGCACGCAGATCACCTCGCCCATGTCGAGCAGCCACTCGACAGCGATCTTGGTGTCGGACCAATCCCACCACGCGCCGCCATTCTTGGCCCCGCCAAGCTCGGTCGCGGTGAGCGGGCCCTCGGCCCTGATCCTGGCTAGCACGCGCTCGCACACCTCAGGGTGGCTCTGGTGCCAACGCAACCCGCGCCGGGCAAAGGCGCGGCGCCGGAAGGCGTAGAACGGCCACTCCTCCAAGGGCAGCACGCACGCGGCATGGGACCAGTACTCGAACGCGGCAGGCTGGCCCGGATTCCAGTACGCCCGCTCTACCCGCGCTCGCGGGATGGATCCGAGGCGGGCGTACGCGACCAGCTCGTGCGAGCGCGCGAGGACGCTAATGGTGTCCAGCTGGACGCCGCCAAGCCGCCTGAGCATTGCTGGCACGCCGCCCTTGCGGGCGTCGGCGCCGACAAGTCCCTGCGCATTGAGGGTGATCACGCGCGCTTCGTCCTGGCTCAGCGTGAACTGAGGCGCTGGCAAGGGGGGAGCGGCCACGAGCAGCAGACTACCGGCGTCCACTGACAGTCAGCCGATATGTCGCTTTCCCGCGCGAGGCACCGGGCCGCGAACCGCTACGGCCACAGGAGAGGCGTCGGCTTAATACCAGTCGTCAAAGATCCCGGTGCCCAGGGCCAGGAGGGCGCCGACCGCGGCAACCCCGAGCGCGACCCAGAAGAGCCACCAGGTTGGCCCGAACACTAGGGCCAGGCCACCCGCCAGGAACGCGGCCATGATGATCCCAACGGCCGTCCAGGAAACAGTCCGACCGTGGAACGAGGGGAACGAGACCGGCGTGCCCGGTACCTGCGATACAAAAGGCGCAACGTCCTGGCCGCCCGCGCTAGCGCCAGACCCAGCCACCGCACTGGCGCCGCTGACACCCGTCGCGCCCGTCGCGCCTGACCCAGGGGAGGTCACGGACCCACCAGCACTGGTCGGCCCTACCTGGTTCGTCATGCGCGCTGCTCCTCTCCTACCGCCTGTCGTTGTACCTATCATTGTGGTCAGGGGCCAGTCTTGGTGCGTACTCGGCCCCATATCTGGGTGTGCCGGAATAGTCTGCACCGCAGCGGACTCGGCTTCGCCAGCTATCTCGCCTACCATGACGGTGAGGCAGGAACGCTGGTTAACGCCATCGCGTTGAACTGCTACGGGAGTGGCCCCACGGTCCCGCCGCCGCTGCTAGCCTGCTCAACCGCAGCTAGGCAGCTCGCTGGCGGCTAGCGGGGATTGGCAAGCCAGATACCCAGCCAGAGGATCCGCAGGGAGCGCGACAACAAGTGCCAGCCATCATTGACAACATCCTTCGCGCTGGCGAGGGCAGGACGCTGCGCAAGCTCAAGGCCATCGTCGGCCAGGTCAACTCTATTGAGGACGACTTCCGGCAGATGACCGACGCTGAGCTGCGGGCGATGACCGATGAGCTCAAGCAGCGCCATGCCGACGGCGAGTCATTGGATGACCTGCTCCCGGAGTCGTTCGCGACGGTTCGCGAGGCAGCGACGCGGGTCCTCGGCCAGCGGCATTTCGACGTTCAGCTGATGGGCGGCGGCGCGCTGCACCTGGGCAACATCGCTGAGATGAAGACCGGTGAAGGCAAGACCCTGACCGCGGTGCTGCCTTCGTATCTCAACGCGCTGACCGGCCGCGGCGTACACGTCGTGACGGTGAACGACTATCTGGCCAAGTACCACGCCGAGTGGATGGGCCGGGTGCACCGGTTCCTCGGCCTGGACGTCGGCGTGATCCTCTCGAACATGGATCCCGAGGAGCGCCGCAAGGCCTACGCCGCCGACATCACGTACGGGACCAACAACGAATTCGGCTTCGACTACCTGCGCGACAACATGGCCTGGGGCCTGGACGAGTGCGTCCAGCGTGGCCACTACTTCGCCATCGTCGACGAGGTCGACTCGATCCTGATCGACGAGGCCAGGACGCCGCTGATCATCAGCGGCCCGGTGGACCAGAACAGCATCTGGTACCAGGAGTTCGCGAAGATCGCCCCCAGGCTGCGCCGCGGCGAGGACGGCGAGGGCGACTACGAGGTCGACGAGAAGAAGCGGACTGTCGGCATCCTGGAGACCGGTGTCGAGAAGGTCGAGGACTGGCTGGGCATCGACAACCTCTACGAAAGCGTGAACACCCCGCTCATCAGCTTCCTCAACAACTCGATCAAGGCCAAGGAGCTGTACGCCAAGGACAAGGACTATGTCGTGATGAACGGCGAGGTCCTGATCGTTGATGAGTTCACCGGCCGCATCCTGCAGGGACGCCGCTGGAGCGAGGGCATGCACCAGGCCGTGGAGGCCAAGGAAGGCGTGCAGATCAAGGACGAGAACCAGACACTCGCGACGATCACACTCCAGAACTACTTCCGCCTCTACGAGAAGCTGTCCGGCATGACCGGAACCGCGCTGACCGAGGCCAACGAGTTCCACCAGACCTACGGCCTGGGCGTCGTCCCGATCCCGACGAACATGCCGATGATCAGGGCTGACCAGCCAGACCTCGTGTACCAGACCGAGGAAGCCAAGTACGACGCCCTGGTCGAGGACATCGTCGAGCGCCACTCAGCCGGCCAGCCGGTGCTGGTGGGCACCACCAGCGTGGAGAAGTCCGAGCGCGTATCGCGCCAGCTCAAGCGCGAAGGCGTGCCGCACGAGGTCCTCAACGCGAAGTACCACGAGCGTGAGGCCGCGATCATCGCACAGGCTGGCCGCAAGGGCGGGGTGACCGTCGCGACGAACATGGCCGGCCGCGGTACCGACATCATGCTGGGCGGCAACCCGGAGTTCATCGCGGACCTCGAGCTGCATCAGCGCGGCCTGTCCCCGACGGACACGCCGGAGGATTACGAGGCCGCCTGGCCGGAAGCGGTCGAGAAGGCGCGCAGGGCCGTCGCCGAGGAGCATGAGGAGGTCGTGGGCGTCGGCGGCCTGTACGTTCTCGGGACCGAGCGGCACGAGTCTCGCCGGATCGACAACCAGCTCCGCGGTCGGTCGGGCCGCCAGGGCGACCCGGGCGAGTCCAGGTTCTACCTCTCGCTCGAGGACGAGCTGATGATCAGGTTCAACGGCGACAAGATCGCCCACCTGATGCAGCTCATGAAGACCCCGGCGGACATGCCACTGGAGTCCAAGCCCGTCAGCCGGGCGATCCGGTCCGCCCAGTCCAACGTGGAGTCGCTCAACTTCGAGATCCGCAAGGACGTGCTGAAGTACGACGACGTCATGAACCGCCAGCGCAAGGTGGTGTACGACGAGCGCCGCGCCGTGCTCGAGGGCGCCGACCTCGAGCCGCAGATCGACGGCATGATCGACAACGTCGTCGAGGAGTACGTGAAGGGCGCGACCGGGGAGGGCTTCCCGGAGGAATGGGATCTCGACAAGCTGTGGCGGGCAATGCGGCAGCTGTACCCGATCGGCATCACTGTCGACGAAGTTGTCGAGGAAGCCGGCGGCGAGAAGTCCCACCTGACCAGCGACCTGCTCGTCGAGGTGGTCAGGGCAGATGCCCACGCCGCCTACAAGCGGCGCGAGCAAGAGCTGACGCCCGAGGTCATGCGCGAGGTAGAGCGCCGCGTGGTGCTCTCCGTCCTCGACCGGAAGTGGCGCGAGCACCTGTACGAGATGGACTACCTGCGCGAGGGCGTGAGCTTGCGCGGTTACGGCCAGCGCGACCCGCTGATCGAGTATCAGCGCGAGGGCTACGACATGTTCACGACCATGATGGACGGCATCAAGGAAGACTCGGTCGGCAGCCTGTTCAACCTTCAGGTGCAGGTCCAGCAGAACCCGATCATGGCCGAGGACGGTGCCGATGGCGTGCCGGCCGGGCCGGTGATCAGCCTGACGCAGACGGCTCCGGCGCCGGTGATCCAGCCGCGCGACACTACAGCGCCACGCGATGCGAGCCAGCCAAGCCAGCAGGGCCAGCCCCGTCAGCAGGGCCAGCCTCGTCAGCAGGGCCAGCCCCGGCAGGGTCAGCCCCGGCAGGGTCAGCCCGGGCAGCAGGGCCAGCCTGCACAGCCTCGCCAGCCTGCACAGCCTCGCGAGGCCGCGCAGCAGGGCGGCGCCACCAGGCAACCAGGTCGCCAGGCTCAGCCTCCTGCTCCGGCGGATGCGGGCGCCGAGCCCAGCCTCCCGGCTGGCCTAGCCCGTGGTCTTGCGCGGCCGCAGCGATCCGGGAACCTTAGCTATAGCGCGCCGAGCGAGGACGCAACCGGCCGGGCCGAGCACACGAGCACCGGCGCCGCGGGCGGGCAGTACGCCAACGTCGGCCGCAACGCCCCCTGCCCCTGCGGATCCGGACGCAAGTTCAAGCTCTGCCACGGCGATCCCCGCAACCGTTAGTACAAAAACCAGATGGGAACGGGGCCGTCGACGCCAGTCGTATAGCTCGGCTAGCGGCCGGCAGGCTGCCCCAGGGGTCAGGCCGACTCGATCGCCGTACAGCGCCATCGGCTGCCACCTTGGCGGTAGGGGCGGCCCTGCTCCCGCTCCAGTCGCAGGGCGAGTACCCGGACGCGCGGCCCGAAGCCGACCACGGCGGTCAGCTCGAGCACGTTCGCGGTGGGTGCCGACGTCATGATGCGGCGAACCTTGGGCCGCTGGTCGGTCGCCAGCATGGGACCAAGCTGCCTGATCCGCTTGCGCGCCTGCTCAGTAGTCCACGGGGTTAGCTGCTGTGCGGGCCGGGCCCCGGCCAGGGTCTCGGCCAGGACCTGGGCGAATTGGCTCGGCCAGCCACCAGCTGGACCAGGCCAAGTGTGGTCCGATTCGCCCGGAGCTGGGCCTCCCGGAGCTGGGTCTCCCGGAACTGGGTCTCCCGGAACTGGGTCTCCCGGAACTGGGTCTCCCGGAGCTGGGTCTCCCAGAACTCGGCCTCCCGGAACTGGAATTCCCGGATCTGGCACGCCCGGATTGGGGGCGCCTCGGTCGCTGCCGGCCGGATCTAGGTCGGCCGAACCTCCGACGGCCTCACCGGGCGGGATCTTGCCCCGGTCTGGTGGGCGTTCGGCGGCCGAGGTGACGGCTTCATGTCCTTCATCGTCGAATGGCGGTGCGGTCGCGGGCACCGCACACGGCCGTACGGCGACGGCGTCGGGCAACGGTGCCTGCCGTCCCGGCTGTTGGACGCGGGTAGGCAGTCTTGGAATGACGGTCGGCGCGACTGGAACTGCGGGCCTGTGCCAGGGTAACTCCGGCGGCGGAATCTGCTCCATGTGATGAGTTGTACTAGCTACCGGTGACATTTCCGCCGGCGGAATGCCGTGACCTCAGTACTGGTTCAAACCACGTAGCAATGAGAAATCACCAGGAGACGCTTGTGTCGACACTGCCACCGCTAGTTGAGCCGGCCGCCGACCTGACCATCGACGAAGTCAGGCGCTACTCGCGCCATCTGATCATCCCTGAGATCGGGATGACCGGGCAGAAGCGGCTGAAGAACGCCAAGGTCCTGTGCGTAGGCGCGGGCGGCCTCGGCTCGCCTGCGCTGCTCTATCTGGCGGCAGCCGGCGTGGGCACGCTCGGCGTCATCGACTTTGACGTGGTGGATGAGTCCAATCTCCAGCGGCAGATCATCCATGGACAGTCGGACATCGGCAAGCTGAAGGCCGAGTCAGCCCGGGAGAGCATCGCCGAGACGAACCCCTACGTCAACGTCCAGGTGCACACCGAGGCGCTGACCACCGACAATGTGATGGAGATCTTCTCCGGCTACGACCTCATCGTGGACGGTACCGACAACTTCGCGACCCGGTACATGGTCAACGACGCGTGCGTGCTGCTTGGCAAGCCCTACGTATGGGGCTCGATCTTCCGGTTCGATGGGCAGGCCAGCGTGTTCTGGGCTGAGTACGGCCCGTGCTACCGCTGCCTCTACCCGGACCCGCCGCCGCCGGGCATGGTGCCGTCCTGCGCCGAGGGCGGCGTGCTCGGCGTGCTGTGCGCATCGATCGGCTCGATCCAGGTCACCGAGGCGATCAAGCTCCTCACCGGGGTCGGCGAGAGCCTGGCCGGCCGACTGATGATCTACGACGCCCTCGAGATGAGCTACCGGACCGTCCGGGTTCGCAAGGACCCGGAATGCGCGATCTGCGGCAAGAACCCCACGATCACCAGCTTGATCGACTACGACGCCTTCTGCGGTGCGGTCTCGGAGGACGCTCAGCAGGCGGCCACTGGGTCGACGATCACCGCGACCGAGCTCAAGGAGATGCAGGACCGCGGCGACGACATCTTCCTGATCGATGTTCGCGAGCCAAACGAGTACGAGATCGTGTCGATCCCTGGCTCGGTCCTGATCCCCAAGGACCAGTTCCTGACCGGGGCCGCGCTGGAGAAGCTGCCGCAGGATAAGCGGATCGTCCTGCACTGCAAGAGCGGTGTCCGCAGCTCCGAAGCCTTGGCCGTGGTCAAGAACGCCGGGTTCGCGGACGCCGTGCACGTCGGCGGCGGTGTGCTCGCCTGGGTCAACCAGGTCGACCCGAGTCTGCCGACTTACTGACGGGTCTGGCCTGCGACTGAGCAGCACTAGCGCACACAGGCCGTAAAATCCCCGTGTGACGTGGCAGCCAGAGCCGGACCAGAACTGGCCGGACGGCCCCGCCAGCGACGACGGCTCTGGCTTGCCTGATGATCAGCATCAGATGCGCCGGGGGCGCTCGCGGCGCGGCCGACGCAGGGTAGTCGCGATTGCCGTGCTGCTTGCAGGCCTGGGCGGCCTGGCCGTGTCGGCGGTCGGGATCGCACACAACCTGCTGCCACGCCAGTTCACGGTGGCGCAGCGGCGCCAGATCGCGGCCTGGGAGCTCGAACGGCGCTGGCGCTCACTGCCCGTCGGGGCGATCTTTCCCAAATTGGTCACCTACACGGTGCCTAGCATCGATCTGAACTCCGACAGCAACCTGGCGCTTCAGGCGCGGCTGCTTAGCATCAGCCCGACGACCGGGTGCGCGGGAGCTGTGACTGGCACGGCCGCCCAGTTGCTCAGCAAATACGGCTGCACCGCCGCGATGCGTGCCACCTACGTCGACTCATCCGGCGCTCTGGTAGCGACTCTCGTAGTAGCCGTGCTGCCCGACACCCCCGCGGAGCATGTGGTTGTCGAGGATTTGGTCGGCTCCGTTCCCATCTCACCCGTGCTGGTGCGAACGCTGCGGGTCGCTGATACGCCAGCCGGCGGATTCGGCGGGCCACAGCGACAACTGACCCAAGCGGGCGGCGCCGGGCCTTATGTGATCTTGTCCACGGCCGGATTCGCCGATGGGCGGCATCGCGTACGGCTGTCGGGCGACCCCTACCTCGGGACAGAAATGTCCAGCCTGGCGTCCGGACTGGTCAACTCCGCCGAGCGGGTCCTTGGCAAGCCGTTGCCGCCGCTCGTATGCCCTGGGGGGCCCGGATGCTGACCGGCCGTACTCCAGCCGGCCGGAAAACGGGCGCGCAGCGCTGGCGCTGCGCGAGGCTGATCGTCTCAGCGCTGACCGCCGCCGTGATCGCTGGGCTGCCTATAGCGCTGGGCGTCGGGCCAGCGAGGGCCGACATCGTTCGCAACACCGAGAGCTGGGTGCTCAGTGAGCTCAATCTGCCGGCGGCCTGGTCGGTGTCGGAAGGCAAGGGCGTCGTTGTCGCCATCATCGACAGCGGCGTCAATCCGACCGTTTCCGACCTGGTCGGCAGCGTGCGGACGGGGCCAGACTTCACAGGTGTTAGCACGCCGCCATCGGATCCGAACTGGGGCGTGCACGGTACCTGGATGGCCTCCCTGATCGCCGGGCACGGCCATGACGGCGGAACCAGCGGCATCATCGGCAGCGCGCCAGAGTCGAAGGTGCTGTCGATCAGGGTGATCACTGACGGCACCGACCCGAACAACGCGAAGTATGTTGCTGAGTCGGCCAGCCGCGGCCAGCAGGAGCTCGCCGAGGCCATCACATACGCGGTCGATCACGGTGCCGGGGTCATCAGCATGTCGCTTGGCTACAGCCTGCAGAGCCGTCCGGTCCGAGCGGCGCTCCAGGACGCCTACGACCACAACGTCGTCGTCGTTGCGTCGGCTGGCAACTCCGGTGACGCAGCGGGTGCAGCCGGTACCGGCCAAGCGCCCTATTCGTTCCCAGCTGACTACCCAGGCGTGCTGGCGGTCGGCGCGGTAGACAGCAGTAGACAGGTGTCGAGCTTCTCCAGCGAGAACCTCTCGGTCCAGGTGTCCGCCCCTGGCGCAAAGGTCCCGGCGCAGGGCCGCGACGGCCAGTACTGGTTCGTCAGCGGCACGAGTCCCGCCTGTGCGCTCACGGCGGGCGTAGTCGCCCTCATCAAGGCCAAGTACCCGGCCCTGACGGACTCGCAGGTCATCTCGGCCATCACGACCACCACGAGGCGCAGTACCCGGCCGCGAGGCGGCTGGGACGAGCAGATTGGCTTTGGCGTGGTTGACGCGGCCGCGGCCCTGACCGCGGCCGGGCACATGGCCGCCGCGCCGTCGCCGGCCGCTGGTATGGCGGCAGCGGCACACTTTGGCGGCGGCCTTGCTGCCATTCCGCCGGTCCCCGTCGCGCCGCGGCGATCGACTGGACTCGTGCTCTACTGTCTGCTCGCCGCCGCCGCCCTTGGCCTGGTGGCGCTGGCGACGAGCAAGCTGCTCTCGGTGGGCGATCAGGCGGCGAGCGATCTGCCGACGGTGGCGGCGGGCGCCGTGCCGGGCACCGGACCAAGTCGTATCCACACCGCAGGTCCGCTGCCGTCGGCCGCACCTTCTGCTGCCCGTCACGCGGCGCCGCGCGGTCGCGGCCACAATCCGGTCGGGCCGCCATGAGCCGGAAGACCGCCGGGGGCGGCGTGGCGCGTCCGCCTGGCGTCGATGACTACGCAAGCCGCGTGCTCGATGTGGTCGACTCGATCGCACCTGGCAGTGTCATGTCGTACGGCGATGTCGCGGAGTTCGTCGGGGAAGGCGGCCCGCGTCAGGTGGGCCGCATCTTGGCCCTGTGGGGCGGCGGCGTCCCTTGGTGGCGCGTTGTGCACGCCGATGGCTCGCTGCTGGCCGGGCACGAACGGACAGCCTTGGCTGCGTATCAGGCTGAAAACACGCCGCTGCGGTATCCGTCGGGCGGCGGGTTGCCGCGGATCGACATGACGCGAGCCCGGCGGCGTCACTGACTCGCGTCGGCGCTCCCGGTTTAGTGGCGCGCGTCGGCGCTCCGGCGTCACCTTCACCTGGCGTATCCGCTGCTAGTGACATCAGCGGCGCGCGAGAAGCCGGTAATGCCGGCCAATGTCGGCACCGTCTGCTGGAATGCGAAGCGAGATGGAAACTACCTCGCCTGCCTACCGACTCGTCCGCCAGCCAGCGCCGGCGGTCACGCAGCCGCGCCTCGATGAGGCGCAGCGCCGCGTTGTTGAGCACGCGGGCGGCCCGCTGCTGGTTCTCGCCGGTCCTGGCACTGGCAAGACGACCACGATCGTGGAGGCCGTCGTCGATAGGGTGGCGTGCCGTGGCATCGACCCCAGCCGGGTGCTCGTCCTCACGTTCAGCCGCAAGGCTGCGGCCGAGCTCCGTGAGCGCATCACGCTCCGGCTTGACCGAACGGTACGCCAGCCGCTGGCGCTGACATTCCATAGTTATGCGTACGCCCTGGTGCGCCGGGAGTATGTGCTAGCGGGCGAGGTTCCGCCGATCTTGCTGCCAGCGCCAGAGCAGCTGCTTGAGGTTCGGCGTTTGCTCCGTGGCGAGGCTAGCGACGGCGCCCAGGGCTGGCCGGAGCGCCTGCGGCCTGCCGTAGGGACGCAGGGCTTCGCCGCCGAGCTGCGGGACTTCTTGCTGCGCGCAGCCGAGCGCGGGCTCGATGGCAGCGGCCTGGCGGCGCTCGGCCGGGCGCATGGCCGAGACGACTGGGTCGCGGCCGGTCGGTTCCTTGACTCCTACGCGGCGAGGTTCGATCTCGCGCCGGTGCCGGCTTACGACTACGCCGAGATCGTCAGAATCGCCGGCACGCTGTTGCGCCGAGGTTCTGTCAGGGCACGCGAGCGCGAGGCTTACGACGCGGTACTCGTGGACGAGTACCAGGACACTGATCCCGCGCAGGAGGAGCTGCTCGTACAGCTGGCGGGCGATGGCCGCGAGCTGATCGCCGTGGGCGATCCCGACCAGTCGATCTACGCGTTTCGCGGTGCCGACGTCACGGCGATCCGGCGGTTCGCCGACCGTTTTCGTTCGCCAGACGGACGGCCGGCCGACGTTGTCGCGCTGCGTACGTGCCGGCGGAGCGGCTCGGAGCTGCTGGCCGCATCCCGGCGGGTCGCGGCCAGACTGCCCATGGCCGTGGGCCACCTGGACGCAGCCGCAAGCCGCGACCATAGGAAGCTCGCGCCGCTGGACGGCGCAAACCCCGGCCGAGTTCAGATCGTCACCGCGGCAAGCTCCAGCCAGGAGGCCGCCCTGATCGCGGACACGCTCCGCCGCGCGCACCTGCTCGATGGCATTCCGTGGTCGCAGATGGCGGTGCTAGTGAGATCGGCGGCCCGGCAGGCCCCGGCACTCCAGCGCGCACTGACCGCAGCCGGGATCCCGGTCAGCGTGGCCGGCGACGAGCTGCCGCTGACCATCGAGCCGGGCACCCGGCCGCTGCTACGCCTGCTCACATGCGCCATCCGGCCTGAGGCGCTGGATGAGCAGGCCGCGGCTGAGCTGCTGACCGGGCCCCTCGGCGGTACCGACGCGCTCGGGCTGCGCAGGCTCCGGCGGGGGCTGCTTGCGGCGGCCCGCGCCGCCGGCCAGCCCCCAGCCGCTGAGCCGCTCGCCGAGGCCCTCCGCGATCCCCGTGAGCTGATACCGGCGGGCTGGCCAGACAGGTACGCGGCGACGGCGGCAGATGGCGGCAAGAAGGCCGATGCCGGAGATCCCGCGGCGGCAGGGAACGCTGGGGTGGTGGCAGCCGACCCGGCAGTTGCACTGGATCCCGGAGTCACAGCCGCACGCAAGGTTTCCGCGCTGCTGGAGGTAGCTCGGGCAGCCAACCGTGACGGCACGCCGCACGAGGTGCTGTGGGCCGTCTGGGCCGCCTCGGGGCTCGCGGCGCAGTGGGAGCAGGCGAGCGCTGCTGGTGGTACGCGCGGTGCACTCGCCGACTCCGACCTCGATGCTGTCGTGGCGCTCTTCGATGCGGCGGCGCGGTTCGCCGACCGGCTCCCGCAGGGATCCACACGGCTGTTCCTTGACAGCCTGGCCGGCCAGGAGATCGCTGGCGACACGCTGGCCGAGCGCGCTCCGCGCGGCGACGCGGTTACCGTGCTCACAGCACACCGGGCCAAGGGCCTCGAATGGGACCTGGTCGTTGTGGCTGGTGTTCAGGAAGGCACCTGGCCCGACGTTCGCCAGCGCGGCTCCCTCCTCGGCATGGACGAGCTTGTCGACATTGCCGGCCGTGAGCCCGGTGAGGTCACGCCTGGCACCGACGTGGCGGCCGTAGCGACAGCCGCGCGCCTGCTCGCCGACGAGCGGCGCCTGTTCTACGTCGCCATCACCAGGGCCCGGCGACAGCTCGTCGTGACCGCGATCGGCGCCGAGGATAGCGAGGAGCGGCCGTCCAGGTTCCTGACCGAGCTGGCGGGCGATGCCATCGAGATCATGCACGTCGCGGGTACCGGCCGGCGCTGGCTCTCGCTACCTGCGCTGACCGCCGAGCTGCGGCGCTCGGCGGCCAACGCGAGCCTGCCCGCGCACGTCCGGGAGGCTGCGGCGGCCCAGCTCGCCAGGCTCGCCGCTGTGGGCGTCCGCGGCGCGAGCCCGCGGCAGTGGTACGCGCTGACCGAGCTGACCGCGGCCGGCGAGCGACTGCCCGGCAGCATCCGCATCTCCCCATCGCGGGTCGAGACCTTCACCAAATGCGGGCTTCGCTGGCTACTGGAAGCTGCAGTGGGTGTTCGCTCGCCTGGCGCAGCGCAAGGGCTCGGCGTCGTCGTCCACGCGGCGGCGGCGCTGGCAGCCGAAGGCGCCGACGACGGCGAAGTCGCCAAGCGCGTGGATGAGTTGTGGCAGCACCTCGACTTCGGCAGCTCCTGGTACAGCGCGCGACAGCGTGCGCAGGCCGAGAGCATGGTGGCCAAATTCCTCGCCTGGCATCGCAGCAATCCGCGCGAACTGTTGGCCGTCGAGCAGCACCTCCGCGTGACTATGGGCGACATCACGATCATCGGACAGGTGGACCGGCTGGAGCGCGACGAGGACGGCGCTGCGATCGTCGTCGACCTCAAGACCGGCACATCCAAGCCCGCCGACGCTGACCTCGACCGCAATCCGCAGCTAGGCGTCTACCAGCTTGCTGTGTTGCTCGGCGCGTTCGAGCAGTTCGGGCTCACCGAGCCCGGCGGCGCTGAGCTAGTCCAAGTGGGCAAGGCAGGGCTCACCGCGACGGTGCGCGTCCAGGCCCAGAGCGGCCTGGCAAACGACCCGGATCCCGGTTGGGCGCGCGAGATGGTCGAGACCGTCGCCACGGGAATGGCTGGTCCGGTCTTCCGCGCGACCGCTAACCCTGGCTGCCGGGTATGCCCCGTTGCATCCAGTTGCCCTGTCGACGAGCGCGGCGGCCAGGTGGCGCCGTGACCACCACCCAGGTGACGTACAGCCCGGCCCAGCTTGCCAGGATGACGGGCGCGCAGGAACCGACCCCCGAGCAGGCCGCGGTGATCGGGGCACCGCTAGCGCCGATGGCGGTGATAGCCGGCGCTGGCTCGGGCAAGAGCGAGACGATGGCGGCCCGGCTTGTCTGGCTCGTGGCGAACCAGCTCGTGCGACCCGAACGGGTGCTCGGCCTGACCTTCACCAGGAAGGCTGCGGCCGAGCTGGCCGAGCGGGTCCGCACGCGCTTGGCCGGCCTGCGGAGAGCGGGCCTCTCATTGCCAGCGGTCAGCCAGCCAGTAACCAGCCCGCTAGGGTCCAGCCCGCCCGAAGATGAGGACGTGCTCGCGGGCGACCCGGTGATATCGACATACCACGCTTACGCGGGGCGGCTTGTTGCCGACCACGCGCTGCGTGAAGGCCTCGAACCGACGTTGCGGCTAATTACACCCGCCGTTTCCTGGCAGCTCGCGGCCAGTGTGGTCGCCGCTTACGACGGCCCGGTGGACGCGCTGGAATGGACGCCGGCGAACGTAACGGCCGCCATGCTGGCGCTGGCCGGGGAGATGGCCGAGCACCTACGTGGACCCGAGGACGTCCGGGCGACCGGCGAGTGGCTGGCGGGCTGCTTGGCTGGCCTGACGGGCCGGGTGCCGAAGGCAGTGACCGATGTGCTCAAGCACCAGCGCACGAGAGAGCAGCTCCTGCCGTTGGTGGCTGCTTACTCCGCGGCGAAGGCGGCCAGGGAAGTCATCGACTACGGCGACCAGATGTCGCTGGCGGCGCACATCGCGTCCCGGCATGCGGTAGTCGGCCTGGGCGAGCGGGCGCGTTACCAGGCCGTCCTCCTCGATGAATATCAGGACACCTCCCACGCGCAGCTGGTGCTGCTCAGATCTCTGTTTGGCGGCGGCCATCCCGTCACGGCGGTGGGCGACCCATGCCAATCGATCTATGGCTGGCGCGGCGCCAGCGCGGGCAACCTGCGCAGGTTCAGCCGTGACTTCCCGCGCGTCGACGGCGAGCTGGCGCCAGTGCGGGTGCTGTCCACCAGCTTCCGCAATACGGGCAACGTGCTGCTCGCAGCGGGTGCGATCCAGGCCGACCTGCGCGCCGAAGCGCCGGACGTGCCGCTGTTGGTGGCGCCGCCGGGCCACGCCGACCGCGGCGTCGTCCGGTGCGCGCTGCTGGAATCCGTGCAGGACGAGGCCGCCTGGGTGGCCGACGAGGTAGCCAGCCTGCTTAAGCTGGCGCCCGGGCTGGCGCCCGACGGCTCGTCCTGGCCCGACGGCCGTCATGCGAAGGTGAGGCCCAGCGACATCGCCGTGCTCTGCCGCAAGCGCGCGCAGTTCGCCGCGCTGCGAGCGGCCCTTGAGGCCCGAGATATCCCCGTCGAGGTTGTCGGCCTTGGTGGCCTGCTGACGGTGCCTGAGGTCGCCGACATCGTAGCCACGCTTCAGGTCATGCACGACCCGGCAGCCTCGGGAGCTCTCGCGCGGCTCCTCACCTCGCCACGCTGGCGGATCGGGCCAGCCGACCTCGTGGCACTCGGGCGGCGCGCCAGGGCGCTGGCGGCAGGCCAGGAGGGCCCAGAGCAGCAGAGTGGACCGCGCGATCTGATCGCTGGCGCCCTCAACGACCTCACCAGGGATCCGGGCAGCCTGGTTGAGGCGCTCGACGACCTCGGCAGCCCGGCCGCGTACTCGTTCGCGGGCTACGCACGCATGAGCGCCGTCGCGACTGAGCTGCGTGTGCTCCGCGGGCACGTCGCGCGGCCGCTGGCCGAACTCGTCATGGAGGTCGAGCGGACGCTCAGCCTCGACATCGAGGTCGCCTCCCGGCCCGGCATGGATCCGGCGGCAGCAAGGGCCGACCTGGATGCATTCGCCGACGCGGCTGCGGCATTCGCCGGCGACGCGCAAGAGCCGACGCTGGGCGCCTTCCTCGCTTATCTCGAGGCCGCCGAATCGGAAGAGTTCGGCCTGGAGGCTGGGCAGGTCGGCGAGACGGACTCGGTCAAGCTCGCGACCGTGCACGCAGCCAAGGGGCTTCAGTGGGCCGCGGTCTTCGTGCCCGGGCTTGCGGGCGGTGCGCAGCGGCACGTGTTCCCGGCGAAGCCGCGCGTCACGACTCGGTGGACAGAGAACGCGAGGCTCCTGCCGTTCAGCTTGCGCGGAGACGCAGCCGACCTGCCGCCGTTGCAAGGACTGACGCCAGCTGAGCTGACGGCGTTCGGTTCGGCGTGTACTACGCGCGAGGTGGCTGAGGAGCGCAGGCTCGGATATGTCGCCGCGACCAGGGCTGCGTACATGCTCGGCTGCTCCGGTTACTGGTGGTCGGACGGCGTCTCGCGGCTTGGCCCGTCGCAGTTCCTGTCCGAGGTGCGAGCGGCGTGCGAGGCGGGTGCAGGGCAAGTGACGCACTGGCATCCGGAGCCCGATCCTGAGGCGGTGAACCCGGCGCTCGCTGAGCCTCCGACCGCGCTTTGGCCAGGGGCCGCGGCGGCTGGCGCGCGGTATGACGCCATCCGTGCGGCGGGCTCGCTGGTGGAGGCCGCCGGCCGCGCGCTGCGGACGGGCCGCGCCACAGCCGAGCTGCGCAACCCGGCCGCGCTGGGCGGAGCCGAGCCGGGCCAAGCCGCGTTGCACCAAGCCGGGTTGCACCAAGCCGCCCCGGACCAAGCCGCCCCGGACCAACCCGCAGCCGCGCCGATCGAGCCTGCCCTGGCCGACCCGAATCAGGAACTCGTCGCCGACTGGAAGCGCGACACCGACTTGCTGCTAGCCGAGCGGGCCCGGCGCCACGCGGGACCAGAAGTGCTGGTCAGCTTGCCACGGCAGCTGCCCGTCTCGTCGCTAGTCACCATAGCCAGGGATCCGGCCGAGCTAGCGCAGCAAGTACGGCGCCCGATGCCGCACCAGCTAGTGCCGCAGGCGACCCGCGGCACGACGTTCCACCAGTGGCTGGAGCAGCGATTCGGGCAAGCGCAGCTCATCGACGCTGACGAGCTGCCAGGTGCGGCTGATGACCGCGCCGCTCAGTCAGGCGATCCGGAACTGGACACTCTCAAGGCTCGTTTTGAGGCAGGCGAGTGGTCGAGCCGGTGGCCGGCCGAGGTCGAAGTGCCGTTCGAGACGCTGATCGGCGACCGGCTGATCCGTGGTCGCATCGACGCGGTATTTGCCGACTCCGATAAAGGCGGATTCGACGTCGTCGACTGGAAGACCGGCCGCCAGCCCGCGACGGCAGCAGACAAGCGTGCCGTCGCGGTTCAGCTGGCCGCCTATCGGCTGGCCTGGGCTGCGCTTGCTGACGTGCCGGTGACCGACGTGCGCGCGGCGTTCTACTACGTGCGCGACGATGTGACCATCCGGCCTGCCGACCTGCTCGACAAGGCCGGCCTCGCGGCCCTGATCGAGGACGTCGCGCTCGCGGCGCCTGACTTATGACCGGCACGACCCGCGCCACCCTGATGGGGTAACGGCCAACATCAAGCCCGTTCCCAGCTCCTACCTCCAAACGGACCCGGAGAGCCCCGCGAGGCATCTGGCTCCTCGGGTCGCCAGGATGGTCGGGCATGCGATTCCATTGTTCCAGCGCGGCGCGCGCAGCCGCACCGGCGAGTGGACAGGACGACGAAGATGTCAGATCGCATCCGGCGGATCAAGGCCTGCCTGAACGGGCGGCGGACTCCCGCCGATCATCCCGCTGTACCGGTCAGTCCTGATCAGCTGGCCGTCGCTGCGGCCGAGGCTGTGAACGCAGGCGCTGAGGCCGTGCACCTGCATCCACGCGGCGCGGACGGCCGGGAGTCGCTGCGCGCGGCCGATGTAGGGGCAGCGGTCGCTGCGGTTCGGGCGGCGTGTCCTGGCACTCCTGTGGGCGTGACGACTGGCTTGTGGGCCACCGGAGACGCCTGGACCCGCCGGGATGAGGTCATGAGCTGGACCGACCTGGAGCCTGCGCAGCGGCCGGACTTCGCCTCCGTCAATGTCAGCGAGGACGGCTGGCAAGAGCTGACCGTCGTCCTGGCCGACGCCGGCATCGGAGCCGAGGCTGGCGTTTGGTCCACGGCCGACGCTGAGGCTACGGCCGGCTTCGAGCCGTCGGTCGGCTGGCTAAGGATCATGGTCGAGATCGCCCGCGCCACCGCGGAGACAGCCACGATGCGAGCGGATGAGATTCTGGACGTCCTGTACGCGGCCAGATTGACCGCGCCGATCCTGCTGCACGGCGAGAACGAGAGCTGCTGGCCGCTGGTGGCGCACGCAGGACGGCTCGGCCTGGCTACCCGGATCGGGCTCGAGGACGTCCTGACCGGCCCCGATGGCCGGGACGTACCGGGCAATGCCGAGCTAGTACGGCTCGCCCTGGTCGAGTGGACGACGGCGCCGAGTGGCTGACGGTCAGCGCCCGCAGCGGCGCACCGGGTAGCATTCCCGGATCAGACGCTATGGAGGCAGGCACTGTGACGGAACGACGAGTAGCCATGAGCGATGGCATCGCTGAGCGCGTGGTGCGGCGCGCCATCTCGCATCTGGCGAACTCCTACTCGCACGCGCCGGCCAGGGCGACTGCAGCCAAGGAGCTGCTCGTGCACGCGCTGGAGGGCGCGAACGAGCCAGCCGACGAGTCGGACGGCTACGCGGCCGCTGCGGCGATGGCGGCCCTCGCCCACGGCATCGAGGCGGAGACCGGGCGGGGCCTGGACTGGCTCGCCGTTGCCGCCCTCCAGGAGTGGGACTTCCACCACCCCGAGAACCCGATCTAGGCAGCGCACCGGCGCACTCCACCAGCTCCGCTGCCCACGCCCCGGCTGGGATGCGCCTAGTGGGCCGGTTCGACCGAGGTCTTCGGGCACGGGTCAGGTATAGCGGGAAATATCCGGCTATACGTCCGCGAGGTGCCGCTCAAGTGACACGACCTTCGACTCGAGGCCACCCGTCACGCCAGGCCGGATATCGGCCTTGAGCGTCATGCTGACCCGCGGTGCCCGCACCGCCACGGCGTCACACGCGGCCTTGACGACGGCCATGACCTCGTCCCAGTCGCCCTCGATGGAGGTAAACATCGCGTCGGTGCGGTTCGGCAGCCCGCTGGCGCGCACTACCCGGACGGCATCGGCGACGTAGTCGGCGACGTCTTCGCCCACTCCAAGGGGTGTGACCGAGAACGCGACAATCATCTGATCCTCCTTGATTCAGCCCAGGCGATCACCCGATAGGCCGGCGTTGCGGCACGACCACAGCGGGACCGCGAGAGAATACCGGCACGGCATGTCGCCGCGCCGCACCTTGCCGCGCGGTAAAGGCCCGCGGGGCACAGGGCCGCTCCGCCGATTGCGCCTGCGAAGGAGCAGCATCATGGAAGTCCGCCAGTACATCGACGATCACGCTGCCGAGTTCTTCGGCTCGCTCAGTCGATGGCTGGCCATCCCGTCCATTTCTGCCGATCCGGGCCGGCGCGACGACGTCGGCCGGTCCGCGACCTGGTTGCAAGCCTATTTGCAGGGAACGGGGTTCCCGGTGGTCGAGGTATGGCCGACCGGCGAGCCCGACTCTTCGGCGCTCCCGGCGGTGTTTGCGGAGTGGCCGGCTAGCGACCCGGCGGCACCTGTTGTGCTGGTCTACGGGCACCACGACGTGCAGCCGGTCGAGCCGCTGGCGGAGTGGGACAGCCCGCCGTTCGAGCCGGTCCAGCGCGACGGGCTGCTCCTCGGCCGCGGGGCGTCGGACGACAAAGGGCAAGTGCTGTTCCACGCGCTCGGCGTTCGCGCAAACCTGGCCGCGTCAGGCGCATCGGCTCCGCCGGTGACGCTGAAACTGCTGATCGAAGGCGAAGAGGAGTCAGGCTCGCGGCATTTTGCCAGTCTGCTGCGCGCTCGGCGGGACCGTCTCGCATGCGACGTCATCGTGGTGTCCGACACCACGATGTGGTCCGCTGAGGTGCCGTCCATGTGCGTCGGCATGCGCGGCGTGGTCGATGCCGAGATCATCCTGCGCGGGCCAGAGCGCGACCTGCACTCGGGCTCGTTCGGCGGCGCTGTGCCTAACCCATTGCATGTCATGGCCGACCTGCTGTCCGGGCTGCACGACAGCGACGGCCGCGTGACGCTGCCAGGTTTCTATGACGACGTGCTGCCGCTCTCACAGGCCGAGCGCGATCTCATCGCCCGGCTGCCCTTCGACGAGCAGGCCTGGCTGGCCGAGGCGGGGAACAGCGGTGCGGCCGCGGGCGAGGCCGGGTACGACACGCTCGAGCGGGTCTGGACCAGGCCAACTGCGGAGATCAACGGCATGTGGGGCGGCCACACAGGGCCTGGCGGCAAGACAATCGTGCCGGCGCAGGCGCACGCGAAACTCTCCTTCCGGCTCGTCGCCTGTCAGGAGCCAGCTGGAGTCATCGCGGGCCTGCGCGAGTACATACGCGACCACACTCCGCCCGGCATCGACGCGGCCGTGATCGCGGACGGACCAGGCGTCCGGCCGTGCTTCGCGCCGATGGGCTCGCCGGCGGTGTGCGCGGGCGTGCGCGCCATGGAGCGCGCGTTCGGTACGGAGATCCTGTTCACCAGGGAAGGCGGTAGCGGGCCCGAGGCCGACCTGGCCGACATCCTCGCCGCGCCGCTAGTCTTCGTCGCAGTCGGACTTGACGCGGACAGGATTCACGCACCGAATGAGCGGGTCGATATGGCACTGCTGCTGAAGGGCGCCGAGGCGTCGGCGTACCTGTGGGACGAACTGGCTGCCGTGGCGGGCGAACTGACGGCAGGCAGGTGAGCGCCGCAGCGAGCTTGCCGGACAATACCCGGTCGGCTCAGGCCGGGTCGGCACTGACCGGACAAGCACTGACTGGGCCAGCACTGACTGGGCCAGCACTGACTGGGCCAGCACTGAATGGGCCAGCACTGACCGACCTTGCGCTGGCGCGCGCCGAGGTCGACAGGTCGGCGCACCTCCGCACAGACCAGGCATGGCTGGACGCTGCCTGGGCTGATCCCCGCACCAGGGTGCTCGTCGTGGAGCGCGGCCGGGTGCTGTGCGACATGGGCCGCGAACTGGCCCGGCTGGTCTTCGTCTCGCCGGAGCACGCGCCCGACGGCGTCCGCTTCCTGCTCGGCGTCGATCATGAAGGCGTCGCGTACTTCGGCGTCGCCGGGTCGCTGGCTGACCCGCCACGGGAGACAATCAGGTCGGTCCCGCTCCGCGAGGCCGGCCCGCTGCTGTCGGACCGCGACGCCGGGCTGATGACGCACGCGGTCGCGCTCGGTAACTGGCACGAGACGTTCACGCACTGCCCCCGGTGCGGCTCGGTCACCGATCCGATTGCCTCCGGGCACGCCCGCAAGTGCCCCGTCGATGGAAGCGAGCACTTCCCCCGCGTGGATCCGGCGATGATCGTGCTGGTCACCGACGGCGGTGATCGATGCCTGCTAGCCCGCAACTCGATGTGGCCGGAACGACGCGTGTCCATCCTGGCCGGGTTCGTCGAAGCGGGCGAGTCCGCCGAGCAAGCGGTAGCACGCGAGGTGCGCGAGGAGACCAGTATCGCAGTCGGCAGTGTCACCTACCTAGGCAGTCAGCCGTGGCCCATGCCTCAGAGCCTGATGCTCGGCTTCCGCGCCGACGCGGCTGGCAGCACGGAGATCAAGGTGGATGCTGACGAGATCGCCGAAGCGCACTGGTACAGCCGCGATGAACTGCAGGTCGCCGTCGAGAACGGCGACCTGCTGCTGCCGCCACCGGTCTCGATCGCGCACCGCATCATCGAGTCCTGGTACGGCGGCCCGCTGCCTGGTACCTGGTAAAGCACCAATCCTGCTGTTTTGGAGGGCGAGGCTTCGCGCGCCCGGCCCTACCTTGACGTCCGACGTTAAAAGCGGAACAAAGGCCGTAACTCTGGCGTCACAGGGCACGTGAGCGCTGCCGAGGGCTGGCGTCGGCGCGCCTGGCTCAACATTTCCCGTCTAAGGTGCGCGCAAAAGCGGCAACTCGGGCGCCAAACTGCACCTCGGGCGGGAAATGTCGGGCGGGCGAGTGCCGCAGTCGGCCTGAGCGCCCGATTTATACAAGTACACGATATGTAGATTGACAATACATCGGCAAACTACTTATCGTTGGCGCATGGCAAGGCGATCAGGTCCGATGCGCGAGCCGACCTACTTCGTGCTGGCTGCCCTCATCCAAGGGCCGCTGCACGGCTACGCCATCATCAAGCGGGCTGAGGAGATGTCGGGCGGGCGAGTTCGCCTCGCCACCGGCACCCTCTACACTGCGCTCGACCGGCTGACGGACGAAGGTTACGTGCAGCTCGTTGCCGAGGAGGTAGTTGCCGGCAGGATTCGTCGGTCCTACGGCCTCACTGACGACGGCGCGGCGGCGTTGAGTGCTGAAGCGCAGCGGATGGCCGAGGCTGCTCGGCTCGTTACAGACCAGGCACCGAGTCCGCGCGCGGCCAGGCTAGGCCGCCGGACGAGGACCGCGTGATGGCGGGCGACGAGGGTGAGCGTGCGGCGAAGCACCACCTGACGGCCGGTGAACGGCACTCGATAGGCGGCGACGACCGGGAGCCGACAGGGGCGCGCCCGGGTACCGACAGCGACGAGTCCGCAACGACCCACCAGGACCGCGCAAACGCAGGCGGGGACCGCGTCAACGCAGGTGGGGACCGCGTCAACGCAGGCGAGGACCGCGTAGACGGAGGCCAGGACCGCGTAAACGCGAGCGAGGAGCACGCAGTCAGACTTGAGCGCCGCAGCCGCCTCCTGCTCCGCGCTTATCCGGCCGCCTACCGGCGCGACCGCGGCGAGGAGATCATCGGCACGCTGCTGGAGGCCACCGACGACCGGACCTGGCCGCGGCTACGCGACTCTCGCGCGCTGGTGATTGGCGGGCTGAAAGCACGCGCAGCGGAGAACCGGCACCTCACCACCGCCGCCAATCTCCGCATCGCGGTCATGGCCGGCGTCAGCTTCTATCTGGTCTTGATCGCCGCTGATTACCTGGGCACGTGGGTGATCGACCCGGGACCGCTCCGGTACGAGTGGCGGATTATGGCCCTGGGCTTGCTTATCGTGGCGGCTGTGCTGCCCGTCTGGCTCGCGCCGCGCCTGGTCGCGGCTTTGAGCGCACTGGGGGCAGCCGTGCCGATCTACCTCGTTGCCAGGATCCAAGCGCCGTTCTGGATGTTGATCTCGCTGATGGTGTCTGTCGCCGCGATAGTCCTGCTAGTGCCGCGCTCAGCACGCCCGCCGCGAGCGTGGCTTTGGCTCATCGGCTCAGCCGCTGTGGCGGTGCAGGCCTCCGTCTACTACTCGGGGGGATGGCTGGTGTTTGCGCCTCTCATCGCCCTGGGTGTCGTCAGCGTGGCATGGATCGCTATCGATGCCAGGCTGGCAATAGCGGTTACCACCCTTGTGCTGACGTTCGAGGTCCTGCGAACGGTGCCGTTCTTCAACGCTGCGCTGCTGCTTCCGTTCGTGCTCGTTATTGTCGCGATCACGGCGCTGCCAGTCTGGCTGCTGCGGCGCCAGTCGGCGCCGCGAGCCCGCCCCCGTTAGGCGTAAGCGGCCAGGATGGCGTCGGCCACATCCGGAACCCGCGCCGTCGACCGCAGGCCTGTCGCGTATCAGGCTGGGGCGAGCTTGGCGATGGCGTCCGCCAGGTTGATGCCGGGGGTCGGCAGGATCGCGATGGCAGGAGTGTCCAGGCCACTCTCGTGGTAGGCGGCCACGCGTTCGCGGCACTGCTCGGCAGGCCCGTGGATGACCAGCTCGTCGACGAGCGAGTTTGGTATCGCTTCGAGCGCGCCCTTGCGATCGCCGGCTTCCCACGCGGCCAGCATGGGCGCGAGGACTTCGCCGCGGCCGAGCCACTGGTGGAAGGCTGCATAAACCGGCACGGTCAGGTAGGCCGCGAGTACTCGCTTGCCGATGGCCCTGGCGATGTCCTCGTCCGCCGTCGGGAGGACAAAAATGCGCGCGACCAGCTCGCAGTCCGGGCCCGCCACATCGCGCACCTTGGGAACGTCCGCAGGGGAGAGCCAGTTTGTGATGGCTATGCCGGCCTCAGCGGCTGCGAGTCGCACCATGCCGGGCCGCAGCGCGGCCAGCGCCAGCGCGGGCGGAATCTTGGGCGCCGGGTCGAGCCGGAAGCCGTCCACCGAGAACGTCTCATACTCGTGCGTCACCTTGCCGCCCGCGAGCGCCTCGCGCAGGAATCGCAAGGTGTCGCGCGAGCGCTGGTACGGCTTCTCGAACGGGATGCCGTTCCACTGCTCGACCGCAACCTTGGAGGACGTGCCGATGCCCATGACGAACCGACCAGGGGCGAGATCGGCCAGCGTGGCGGCCTGGACGGCTAGCGTGACGGGCGCCCGGCCGTAGATGCCGACGATGGCGGTGCCGAGGCGCAGTTCCGGTGCCCACTGCGAGGCCAGTGTGAGCGGCGTGAACGCGTCGACGCCGTTGAGCTCGGCGGACCATGCGTCGGTGTAACCGAGGCCGGGGAGGCTGGCCACCAGATCCCGCTGCTCGGCAACGGGCAGTCCGTGCAGGGGCAGAGTCAGGCCCCAGCGAGCTTGCGATGTCATCGGCGTCCCTTCGCAGCGTTCCGGTGGCGGCAGCCCGTTCGCCAGCATTCCTGCGGGAAGGTCCTCGAGGGAGGCGTCCCTGCACGGGGGGTCTCAGCGCGCCAGCGTTTCCGTCGTGGCTGCGAGTATGCCAGCGTTTGCCCGGCCCGCTAAGCCAGGGCGGCGGTTAGCTGCGGTAGCTGTGCCACCTGGGGCCGGCGGTCATACAGGGCGCGCAGCTTCGCGTCGGTCTCCTCGTTGGCAGGCGTATAGGTCGTCATCCTGGTGCCAAGGCGCTGGCCGAGCCACAGGTGGGTGTAGTTCAGCTGGAGCAGGCCGACCTCAGGATGCAGATATCGCTTGGTCAGGTTCTCCGGGCTCGCGACCTCATGACGCTCCCAGAGCTCGGCGAACTCTGGCGAAGCCTTGGTGAGCCGAGAGACCAGGCACTTCCATGCTGGCTCGGCCAGGTGCTCAGCCATGGCAGCGCGGTACTCGGCCACCATCCGGCGCGTGCTTTCCGCCCAGTCAAGCACGGAGACCCGGCACGCCGGATTGGTGAACAGACGCCACAACGTATTCCGCTCTTCGAACGGCAGGTCGTGCAGGGGACCCATGAGGTCCTCGTAGGCCTGGTTGAAGGCGAGCACGTCGTAGCGCGCGTTCCGGACGCAGGCCGGGAACGGCTCGAGCTGATCCAGCAGCAGCTGCGCGGTTGGCGGCAGCGTCTTGCACTCGCTTTGGCCGTTGCTGTCCGGCGCGTCGGCCAGCCGGAACAGGTGGTCACGCTCATGCGGATCGAGCAGCAAAGTACGGGCGACGGCCTCCAGCACCTGCGGGGATGCGTTGATGTCGCGGCCCTGCTCCAGCCACGTGTACCAGGTAACTCCGACGCCTGCGAGCGTAGCGACCTCTTCTCGGCGCAAGCCCGGTGTGCGGCGCCGCGATGCGGGTGGCAGTCCGACCTGCTCGGGCGCGATGCGCTCGCGCCTGCTACGCAGGAAGCCGGCCAGTTCCTGGCGACGGCGATTTACCGGCTCACCGGTGATCGGCTCGCCGGCCGGCTCGCCGGCCGCCACGCCGTTTGGCACACTGTTTGGCGCACTGTTTGGCGCTCTGTTTGGCGCTCTGTTTGGCGCACTGTTGGGCGCACTGCCGTCTGGCGCACCGGCCGACATGCTGGACAGGGTCTGCTCGCTCATGCTACTAGTATGCCTCTACGTTTCTAGTATTACCAGTTACTGCTAGTACCAGTATAAACAGGCTCTAGTACCTGGCTACGTTTCTCGGCCATGCTGGCTACATGCCTTCCACCGTCAACAGTCCTTCAGCTGTGCTGAACACCGCTGTGCTGAACACCGCTGTGCTGAACACCGCTGTGCTGAACACCGCTGTGCTAAACACCCCCGGTCCGGTCCAGACGCAAGTAGTCCAGCCCGGCAGTCACCGGCCCGGCAGTCACCAGCACGGCAGTCACGAACCAAGCGCACTCACGGCCGCGGGCCTGACCGTCATCCTCGTCGGCGTGTTGCTGCCCATGATCGACTTCTTCATCGTGAACGTGGCCCTTCCAACGATCGACACCGACCTGCGGGCCAGCCAGCCGCTGCTTGAACTGGTCGTCTCCGGCTACGCCACGGCCTACGCCCTGCTTCTGGTGCTGGGCGGCAGGCTCGGCGACAGCCTCGGCCGCAAGCGGCTGTTCCTGGCCGGCATGGCGGCGTTCACCGCGACCTCACTTGCATGTGGCCTGGCGCCAACGGCCACGTTCCTGGTCATTGGACGGGTAGCACAGGGCGCCTCGGCCGCCATGATGGTCCCGCAGGTGCTCGCTACCATCCAGGCCGCCACCACGGGCGAGCGGCGCACGAGGGCACTGGCCCGCTATGGCGCGGCCGGCGGTCTAGCCGCCGTGCTCGGCCAGGTGCTCGGTGGCCTGCTGGTGTCGGCCAACATCGACGGCCTGGGCTGGCGGCCGATCTTCCTCGTGAACGTGCCAATCGGGCTTGCCGGACTCGTGCTCGCCAAGCGGTATGTGCCCGACACCCGGCACGGGGCGCCGGCGCCGATCGACGGGATTGGCACCGTCCTGCTCGGCGCCACGCTCCTCGCCCTGCTCGTGCCCCTGACTGAGGGACGCTCACTCGGCTGGCCCGTGTGGACGGTCGCGCTGCTGATCTTCGCGCCGATCGCCGCGACAGCGTTCGCAGCGTTCGAGCGCAGGGCCGAGCTGTCGGGTCGCAGCCCGCTGGTGCCGCCGTCGCTGCTGCGGCACCCGAGCATGCGACGTGGCCTCCTGCTGGCGCTGCCATTCTTCGCGGGCTTCGGCGCGTTCATGTTCTGCTATGCGCTGCTTGTCCAGGAGGGACTGCACGCCAGCGCCCTTAGGGCGGGACTCGGCCTGGTGCCGATGGCGGCCACGTTCCTGCTCGCCTCGCTGTCCACGTCCAGGCTGCTCGCGCGCTTCGGCGCTAAGGTCCTCTGCGCCGGCGGCGTCCTGCAAGCCGCGGGCCTAGTCATACTCGGGCTCACGGTCTACCTCGGCTGGCCGCATCTCTCGGTGGTCGACCTAGGACCCGGACTCGCGGTGGCAGGACTCGGTCAGGGCCTGGTCATGAGCCCCCTGTTCGGCATCGTGCTGTCGCAGGTGCCGGCCGCTGTGGCCGGCGCTGGCAGCGGCGTGCTGACCACTACGCAGCAGAGCGCACTGGCGCTCGGCGTCGCGACGCTCGGCGGCCTGTTCTTGTCCCTGGCCGGTGACGGCACGGGCATCAGCACAGCGTTCATCGTGATCCTCGCCGTCCAGGTCGTGATAGCCGTGGGCGTCGCGGCCGGCGCACGCGGACTGCCAGGCTGGCGCCTGTCCCGCCCGGAACTGGCGACTGCATAGCTGGGGTGCAGAGCAAGGGCATCGTTCAGGACAGGAACGGGCACGCCCTCGGTGACTGCCGCCAGCGCGCTCGCGGTGCCGGGCCCGACGCTGGCGGCCGTGATCGGGATGCCATCCCAGCCGATGCGCGGCCGCCGCTGCCCTAGTTCGTGCGCGGTAGGAGTAGAACAGCGCGCGCCACAATGGTTGCGGCCATGGGGGTGGGGTGGTCGCACCGCCCTGGCCAGATTGAGACGACGGCGAAGACATTCACGCGGGAAAGGCAACAGCAGGTATGGCGGCCGCAGTGCCTCTCGTGCGAGACTCGGACCAAATCGAGGGCCGGACGCAGCGCTCCGGCCCTCGTCCATGTCCGGAACTCCGCGCCATGCTGAAGCGTGTGTGGCTAGTCGGCACCGCGCTGAAGCGTGTGTGGCTGCCGCACCACGCTGAAGGCGTGCGGCTAGCCGGTCAGGGCGAGCGTGGCGCCGGCCGGGTCGACGAGACGGTGGCAGCCTTCGGCCGCCGTGAACTTAGCCAGCTGACCGCGGACCCTGGACAGCGGGCCCTCTGGCCCGACCAGGATCGCCCCGTCCGCCTCGCTGGCGATGAACTCGTCCCCCACCCGCAGCAGGACCTCGCCGTGCCGGCCGCTTGAGACGGCGGTACGCCCGGCCGCCAGCGCGTCCATCACCGCCGCCGGGTCGTCGTCATCGGCTTCGACCCAGGTCGTGGGCGACCCGGGCGGCGCGTCCGACCCGGGCCTGTGCCAATCGCTCCCGCCGACCGGGATCGCAGCCGGGTCCCATGCCTGCCACCAGCCGAGGGGCATCGTCCAGCGGGTGTCAAGCCAGCTCCAGTGCCACACCTCCAGCAGGGGCGGGCGCCGTTTCATAGGCGCCACCCAGCTGACCTGGCCGCCATAGGGATGGTTGACCGACAGCAGGCCGCCGGCTTCCTCGCAGGCGGCAAGCCAGTCGTCGGGCGTCTGGCGGAAGTCGACCCAGCCGACGGCGCCGAAAGCGTTCGCATGGCCGGCTTCGGTCGTGACTTCCTGGCCAGGTACCAGGGTGATGCCGTGCACTGCTGCGGCCGCTGGGAGCTCAGCATGGTGGCTGATCGTGTTGTGATCGGTGATCGCGAGGAACTCCATCCCGCGTCCTGCCGCGAACCTCGCCAGCTCCGGCACCGTCATCACCCCGTCCGAGTGGACTGTGTGGGTGTGCAGGTCTCCGGCCAGCCAGCGGCGGCCGGGGCTGGCTGGCAGGACTCGGTGCGGTGGCCTGTCTCTCAGCGGCGGCATTTGCTCCGGCGGCTCAGCCGGGGCTAGCTCGCCCGGCGTGCTCGATACCTCGATGGTCATGGTGTAGTCGGCGCCCCCCGGCGGGACCCGGTGCAGGCCGATCATTACCTGCCACGGTCCCGGCTCCAGCTCCCCAGGTATATAGCCGGGCGTCGCCGCCGCGTCAGTGATGACAAACGACCTGCGCGCGCCGCCGGACCAGCCGCGGAAGCCGGCCGCGCCCATGCAGCCGAGGTCCATGATGGCGCCCGAGCGCTCGTACTCGAGCTCTGCGCGCACCGCGCACGATCCCGGCGGGACGTCGAACATCAGGTAGTGCCAAGCGGAAGAGAACCGGTCCTCTAACGTCCAGCGCCCCGAGTGCCGTGTGACGACCATGAGCCCATCTTGCCATTGGCCATGATCACGAAGAACTCACCGCGCTTGCCCATCTGCTTCGACAGGAGCAGAATTCAACACACGTTGACATCTTGCGGTGGTCATCCGGAGGCTTGCATGTGGGCAATGATCGTTAAGGAGTTCCGGCAGCTACGGCGCGACCGGCGCACGCTGGCGATGATGATCGCGCTGCCGGTCCTCTTGCTAGTAGTGCTCGGATACGCCGCGAGTTTTGACGTCACCTCGATCCCCGTCGCGGTGGCCGGGCCGGATGCGGCCACCTTCGCAGGTTCACTTCCGGCGCCCTTCCACGTGGTGACGACGGATCCAGCGGCCGGCCGCACCTGGGCCGAAGACCAGCTGCGGGATGGCCACGCCGCAGCCGCGGTGGTCACCGGCGGCACGGGCGTGCCAGCAGTGCTCGTCGACGGCAGTCAGCTCTTCACCGCGCAGGCGACGCTGACCGCGCTGTCGAAGCTGAGCGTCACCCGCGTCTCGCCAAGGTCGGTGCCGCCCAGGCCATCGGTCACGATTTTGTACAACCCCGCACTGAAGACGTCGTACGTGATGATTCCCGGTCTGGCCGGTGTCGTGCTCGTCTTCATCGGCACGATCATCACCAGCCTGGGCGTGGTCCGGGAGCGGCAGTCGGGCACGCTCGAGCAGCTCGCCGTCATGCCGCTCCGGCCGCGAGATGTCTTCCTGGGGAAGATCGTGCCGTACTTCACGGTCGCCGCGATTGACCTCGCCATCGTGCTCGGCGTCGGCATCGCGGTCTTCGGCGTGCCGTTCCGCGGCTCGGCCGCGGTTTTCGCACTCGGCTCACTGCTGTTCTTGTTCGTCACGCTCGGGATCGGCGTGCTGATCAGCACCGTCTCGCAGAATCAGGGCCAGGCGATCCAGCTCGCCGTCATGACGATGCTGCCGCAGGTGCTGCTGTCGGGCCTGATCTTCCCGCTGGCCTCTATTGCAGCGGGGGTGCGCTGGATTTCATACCTACTGCCGCTCACGTACTTCAACGAGATCTCGCGCGGGGTCATGCTGCGGGCAGAGCCGATCGGGCCACTGTGGGAGCCGTTCGTGTTCCTGGCCTTGCTCGGCCTTGTCGTCGTGAGCCTGGCGATACTGCGGTTCCGGCGTTACCTCGCGCCAGCGCCGTCAAGCAGCGGCCTGCGGCGCCGGCACCATGCCGGACCTGGCCCTAATGCGGATAGCGGAGCGAACGGTGGCACCGCAGATGTCAGCGCGGGCGAAGACGCGATAACGCAGGATGTCGGAGCGCGCGGTGTCGGAGCGCAGGATGTCGGGGCGCGCGGTGTCGGAGCGCAGGATGTCGGGGCGCGCGGTGTCGGGGCGCGCGGTGTCGGAGCACAAGATGTCGGGGCTCAGGATGTCGGCGCGCGCGATTTCCCATCGCACGGGCAGGGACAGCCGGCGTGACCCAGCCAAAGAGCCCCAGCTTCGGCGCCAGCGGCCTGTGTGTGCGCTACGGCGATACCGTGGCCCTCGGGGATGTGTCGCTGACCGTGGCCCGCGGCCAGGTCACCGCGGTCGTTGGCGGCGACGGAGCTGGCAAGACATCGCTGCTGCGATGCCTGGCCGGTGCACTGCGGCCGGATGCGGGTGAAGTCCGCAACCCAGGCTCGTTGCGGATCGGCTACTTGCCGGCCAGTTCCGGCGTCTATCCGGATCTCACCGTGGCCGAGAACCTCGCCTTCCGCGCGGCGGCGTACCGGGTTCCCGGCGACGCGGCGGCCGAGCGCACGGCCGAGCTAATGGCACGGGCTGGGCTGTCGGCTGCACGCAATCGGCTGGCCGGGCAGCTATCAGGTGGGATGCGGCAGAAGCTCGGCGTCATCGCCGCCCTCCTGCACCGTCCGGATCTGCTGATACTCGACGAGCCCAGCACCGGCGTTGATCCGGTCAGCAGATCCGGCCTGTGGTCGCTCATTGCCTCCGCAGCTGCCGATGGCGCGGCTGTGGTGCTCGCGACGACCTACATCGACGATGCGCAGCGCGCCAGCACTGTGCTCGTGCTCGATGCCGGGCATCAGCTCGCCGCCGGCCCCCCCGAGCAGATTGTGACGACGATGCCGGGCTCGGTGGTTGTGGCTGGAGAGCGACCGGCAGGAGTAGCGAGCTTGCGGGCATGGCGACGGGGTGCGTCGTGGCGCGTCTGGTGCCCGCCAGGATCCTTCTATCCAGGTGAGCCGATCCCGGCGGACTTGCAGGACGCCGTCACCGTCGCGGCGCTCGCCCGTGAGCTCAAGGCCGGCCCCGTCGCCGGGGTTGAGCGCACCGACCCATCCGAGGACGTCCAGATCGCTGCCGGCAGCGGCGCGCGCCGAACTATGGCCGCGACGCTCGCCGAGAGCATCGCCGTCACCTGCGTATTCGGTCAGGTCATGGCGGTCCGCGACGTCAGCATCCAGGTACGCCGTGGCGAGATCGTCGGCCTGCTCGGCGCGAACGGTGCCGGAAAGACCACCCTGATCCGCATGCTGCTCGGCCTGATTCCAGCGACGAAAGGCCAGATCTTGCTGCTCGGCGAGCGGCCGAGCCGGGCGACCAGGCGCCGGATCGGATACGTCCCGCAAGGCCTCGGGTTGTACGACGACCTGACCGTCACCCAGAATCTGGAGTTTGCCGCGGCCGTCTTCGGCACCCACGGCGCGCGTGGAGCCGCGCCGCACCCGGCCCACCAGCAGGCAGCTCAGACGGCCGCGCGCCTCGGCGGGCCACAGCTACCCGTCGGTCAGCTGCCGCTCGGCCTTCAGCGCCGTGCCGCCTTCGCCGAGGCGCTTGCTCATCAGCCCGAGCTGCTGATTCTTGACGAGCCGACCTCTGGCGTCGATCCCCTTGGGCGGGCCCGGCTGTGGCAGACCATCTCCGGCGCGGTGCACGGCGGCGCGGGTGCCCTGGTATCCACTCACTACATGGAGGAGGCCGGCGAGTGCGACAGGCTGGTCATCATGGCGGAAGGCGAGGTGGTGGCGGCCGGTACGGCCGAGCAAATCATCGGCAGCGCTCAGGTAACGGTCGTCGAGGCGGAGAACTGGCCCGCGGCGTTCAGTGAGCTTGACCGCGCCGGGCTGCCGGTCTCGCTGGCCGGGCGGACGCTGCGCGTGTCCGGCGCTAGCCCAGACGACGTCAGCCAGGTACTGGCTGGTGGTGCTCCCCGCCCCGGCGGCGACCGCATCTACGAGGCACCCGCAACGCTGGAAGAGCGCTTCTTCGACCTCACCCTGACCGCGAGTCGGCACCAGGTGTCTGGGTGACCCCGCCTGAGCCGCGCAAAAGCACGCGCACGGGCCGACGCGCCGGGGACAGCGGTACTCGCGAGGCGATCCTGAGCGCCGCCCGCGCGCAGTTCGCCGAGCACGGCTACGACGGCGCCACCATCCGCGCGATCGCCAGGACAGCAGGCGTGGATCCCGCCCTCGTGCATCACTTCTACGGCAGCAAGGAAAGCTTGTTCGCCGCGGCGATGCAGCTGCCGTTCGTCCCGAGCGAGGTCATCACCGCGGCTCTGACCCAGGATGAGCGAGGCGGCTCACTCGGCACCCACATGGTGCGATCTGCCCTATCGGTATGGGAGAGCGCGGAGGTCCGCGACTCGTTCCAGGCAATGCTGCGGTCGGCGCTCACCAGCGAGCGCGCGGCGGACACCCTGCGCGAATTCATCGCCGAGGCAATACTCAGGCCCGTGGCGAGCGTCGCGGACGGCGGCGATGCCGAACGAACCCCGTTCCGTGCATCTCTTGTGGCTGCTCAGATGCTTGGTCTCGCGCTGAGCCGGTACGTCCTGCGGTTCGGGCCAGTGGCCGCGGCTAGCGCGGACGACCTGGCGGCGGCTGTGGGGCCAGCGATCGATCGCTATCTCACCGGCGACATCGACAGCAACAAACCCTAAGACCGTGGGAACGGGGCCAGATCCGGCGTCACCCATTCGCGCCGCGCGGTCGCCGATGCGAGCAAGGCAGAGCTGTAGTGGAGGCGCAGCAGGCGTTTGTCGAGCAGCGCCGGATAACGGTCTGCGAACTCGCCGAAGTCGGCGACCGCCGGATCGACTTCGACGTGGTGGCCGACGATCTCGGTCCACGCCCTCGTCATAGTCGCGTTGTATTTCTGCGGTGAGCGCTCGTAGGCGGCGATGTGTCGAATCCACGAGTTGATCTTTGTGATCGCCGCGCTCTTTCCGTCCTTGCGAACCGCGAGGAAGGCCAGATGTATGTGCTCGCGATGATGAAATTCGCCGCCGGATGGCACGACCTGGCCAAGTAGCGCGGCCAGTTCGGTGGGCATGTCGTGCGCGTGCGCGGGCGGTTGGCCAGCCCGTGGTTGATCGGCCCGTGGTTGATCGGCCCGTGGTTGACCAGCCTGTGGTTGACCAGCCGGTCGTTGGTTCGTCATCAGTGCACCTCCGTCAGTCCATCCGCTCCGTCAGTCCAGATGTGTGAGCGCTCGGGTCACCGCGCGGAAGCCGGCTACCTGGGCAGGTGTCAACGACGCCAGCACCTGCCGCTCAAGCTCCGTCACGGCCGCCCGAACGCTGCTCGCCGTCTGCTGGCCAGCGGGTGTAAGTGTGATCAGGAACGAGCGGCGATCCACTGGGTCAACCTCGCGGACGAGCAGCCTTCGGCGTTCCAGCCGATCCAGCACGCTTGTCAGCGTGGTCGGCCTGGTGCCGGTCGCCGTAGCGAGTTCGCCGACCGAGCGTCGACTGCCGTCAGCCAGGACGGCGAGCACGTTTTGCTCCGACGGGGAGAGGTCAAGGTGCGCGAGTGCGTCGCCCAGGGCGTGCACGGTCGCGTGAGTGGCCCGTTGTAGGGGGGCGATGATGCCTTCAGGAGCGGCGCTAGTTACCACGACTTGGGATATTACCATATCGGAGTAATATCTTCTCGTGTCGTCACGCGGGGGCAGGACCGCACTACGATCCACAGCGTGGATTCGATTCTCGGTGACTGCTCGCTCGAACGCCTGCGCACCCGCACGAGCGAAAAATGGCGCACATACCCCGCCGACGTCCTGCCAGCGTTCGTCGCCGAGATGGACTTTGATCCGGCCGAGCCGATCAAGGATGCGGTGCGGGCCGTGCTCGCCGCCGGCGACCTCGGCTATCCGCACAAGGGAGACCTCGGCGAGGCGTTCGCGGAATTCGCCGCCGACCGCCTCGGCGGCTGGTCGCCCGATCCGGATCTGATCTTCGCTACCCCCGACGTGATGACGGGAATCACCGAGATGATCCAGGCCATCACGCCGCCAGGCGGCGGCGTGATCATTAACCCGCCCGTCTACGCGCCGTTCTTCTTCCGTCTCGAGCTGGCGGGCAGGCGGATCGTCCAGGCGCCGCTCGCTGCTCCCGGTGACGGAAGCTATGACCTTGACCTGGCATCTCTCGATCGCGCTCTCGGGGAGCCAGGGGTAGGCGCCTACCTGCTGTGCAATCCCCACAACCCGCTCGGCCGGGTCTGGTCGCGCGACCAGCTGACCGCCATCGCCGAACTCTGCGAGCGACGCGGCGTGCCCGTCCTGGTCGACGAGATCCACTCGCCGCTCGTGCTGCCGGGCAGCGAGCACGTGCCATTCCACACGCTGGATATTCCTGCGGCCCGCCGCGCCATAGTCTTCACCTCGGCCTCGAAGGGCTGGAACATCCCCGGACTCAAGTGCGGCATCGCCATCGCCGGTGACGCGGTGGGCGCCGCGATGCTGGAGCAGCGCGAGGACGCGCTGCTTGCCTCGCTGGCCGGCGTGCACGCGTCAGTTGCGGCACTGCGCAGCGCCCGGCCCTGGCTGGACGCCGTCGTAGCCCAGATCGATGCGAACACCCAGCTGCTCACCACGCTGCTGGCCGAGCACCTGCCAGAAGCCCGCTACCGGCGGCCGCAGGCCAGCTTCCTCGCCTGGATCGACTGCCGCGAGATGGAACTCGGGGACGATCCGGCGGCAGAGTTCCTCGCGCGCGGCCGGGTGGCTCTCAGCCCTGGCCGCGACTTCGGCAGCGAAGGGCTCGGGTTCGCCCGGCTCAACATCGGCACGTCGCCTGAGCTAATCGGCGAGGCCGTACGGCGGATGGCGCTCGCCGTATCCCGCTGAACTCGCGCCGGGTGCCGGGATCGCGCACGCGGTGCCGCAGGCCGGCGCGACTGTCACGATCGCGCGGCCGGGGCGACTGCCGCGATCGTAGAGGCGGGTGCCGCAGGCCGGCGGGACTGTCACGATCGCGCACACTCTATTGCCGCGTCGGCCCGGCACTGTCACGATCGTCACCTGATTTTTGTTGGTAACAGGGTGGCTGCGCGCTCTAATCCCTGTACCGCTGCTCTCACCCTTATGGAGATCTAGATGCCTGCCGCCAGATACAGGTCCGCCGCCGCGCTGGTGGGCGCGGTTGCCGTTGCCGCCGCACTGTCAGCCTGCGGAAACAGCACCAAGCCGAATCCGTCCCCGACTGTGACTATCACCAGTAGCGCGACATCGTCTGCGTCGGCCAGCGCCGTGGCCGCGGCGCCGCCTGCCATGGTGGCCGTCACCCAAGCCGGCGCATTGGTCACGCTGAACCCCGCCACCGGCGCGGTGACCCACACCCTGGTGCCCTCGCACGTGGTTGGCGATGAGATCTCGGTGTCCAGTTCCGGATTCGTGTATTTCGCCGTCAAGCATGGCTGCAAGAGTGACATCGAGACGATACCGATCGCCGGCGGAGCCGTCGCCACCATCGCACCTGGCATGCTGCCGGCGGTCAGCCCGGATGGCACCAAGCTCGCGTACGCCAACCAGCCAGTGCTGGCGGCCGGCTGTAACCTCGGCACTACGAACATCGTCCCGCTGTACCACCTGGCCATCCGGACGCTGAGTTCTGGCTCAACCATCAATCTGCCCATGGTCCCGGCCGGTCAAGGTAGCGGCTTGCCCTATCCGATTTCGCACGTGTCCTGGGCGCCAGACAACGATCACGTCGCGGTCTCGATCGAGCCCGGCCAGGACAACGAGGGCTGGAACCTGAACGTCGTCGATTCCTCGCAGGCGCAGGACTACCTGTCCGGCAACGGCGTCACCAGCGTGCCCGTGACTGGCAATCCGACCCCGCAGCAGAGCTACTTGCGCGAAGGCGTGTACATGCCGAACGGTGACCTGTTCGTCAGCCGCGCCTGCTGTGCCGGCGAGCCGGTTCACAACACCTCACGGCTCATGTGGGAGGTGAGCACCAACGGCGCGCTCGTACATCAGGTGGCCATCGGCTTTGCGAACCTCGACCACGTCAGCCTGGATGTCAGTTCCGACGGCGACTGGCTGCTGTACCTGGCGGGCAACGACCTGTATGTCTCTCAGGGCGGCGCGACGCCACACCAGGTCACGTCCGGCCTGATCGCAGCCGCCTGGGGCTAGATCACTGCTACGAATGAGCACGGCGGGGGCGGGCCTGTGGGCCGGCCCCCGTCGTATGAGCGCGCGCGGGGTATGAACGGCTGAGTGCTCGTTAGCGGCTAATCACGGCGCTTCCTGCTCAAACCTGTTCAGCCGGCTTGTTACGTGCGAATGTGTAATCGAGTCCCCCGCCCAGACAGCAGTTGGAGGGGTCAATTATGGGCAGGGATGTCCCATCCATCACTGTCAGTCAGCATGATCGCCGCGCTTACCGGGAGAAGGTCCGCCAGTGCCTTGATGTGTTTGCCCGGATGCTGCGCGAGTCGAGATTTGACACTGAGCCCCGGCGTGTCGGCGTAGAGATCGAGCTGAACCTGGTCGACGCGGACGGGATGCCGTCGATGACCAACGTAGCGGTGCTGGATGCGATCGCCGACCCGGACTGGGCCAGCGAGCTCGGCCGGTTCAATCTTGAGATCAACATTCCGCCCAGGCAGCTGACCGGCGACGCGCTGAGCGCGCTCGAGCACGACCTGCGCGGCAAGCTGGCGCAGGCGGCGCCTCGCGCTCAGGCGACCGGCAGCCGCCTGGTGATGGTCGGGATCCTGCCGACGCTGCGGCAGACCGACGTCACGGGCGCAGCCATGTCGGCTAACCCGCGGTACCACCTGCTCAACGAGCAGATGATCGCCGCCCGCGGCGAGGACATGCGGATCTGCATCGATGGCACAGAGCGCCTGCTCACGCACGTCGACACGATCATGCCGGAGGCTGCCTGCACGAGCGTCCAGTTCCACCTCCAGGTGAGCCCGGAGGCGTTCGGCAACTACTGGAACGCCGCCCAGGCAGTAGCCGGCATACAGGTGGCGCTGGCAGCCAACTCGCCGTTCCTGTTCGGACGGGAGCTGTGGCGGGAGACCCGCATCCCGCTGTTTGAGCAGGTCACCGACACGCGGCCGGAGGAGCTTCAGCAGCAGGGCGTGCGCCCTCGGGTGTGGTTCGGGGAGCGCTGGATCACGTCGGTGTTCGACTTGTTCGAGGAGAACCTCCGGTATTTCCCGGCCTTGCTGCCGCTGCGCGAGGACGAGGATCCCGCTGCGGCGCTGGACAATGGCGAGGCGCCGCAGCTGTCCGAGCTAACGCTGCACAACGGTACGGTGTACCGCTGGAACCGGCCGGTCTACGCGGTCGAGGACGGGCGGCCGCACTTGCGCGTCGAGAACCGGGTGCTGCCCGCGGGCCCGAGCGTGGCGGATGTCGTAGCCAATGCGGCGTTCTACTTCGGGCTGGTGCGAGCGCTGGCCGAGACTGAGCGCCCGGTCTGGACGCAGATGTCGTTCGCAGCAGCTGCCGACAATCTCGTTGAGGGCTCCCGGCACGGCATCGATGCTCGGGTCTACTGGCCAGGGACCGGTGAAGCGCCGGTCACCGAGCTGACGCTGCGCCGGCTCCTGCCCCAGGCATGGGAGGGGCTGCGGCAGTGGGGCGTCGACGCCAAGGACGCGGACCGCATGCTCGGCGTCATCGAGCAGCGTTGCCTGACCGGCCGCACGGGCGCGACCTGGCAGGTCGAGACAGTCCGCACGCTCGAGCGCGGCAAGGCCGACAGGCGTGAGGCGCTCCGCCAGATGACGCAGGGCTATATCGAGCGGATGAGATCCAATCAGCCAGCGCATAGCTGGTCGTCCCTCTGAGCCGACGCTGCACACGGGCGCCCAGTCTGTGCAAATCGTTGCAATAGGGCAAGGCCTGACTAGATCACTAGGTGGCCGAGCGCGCAACGTGCCACCTACGATCACTCTTGGTAGCTTTGCGACTCCGATGAGTGGGCATACCTGACTGGCGAGGGCCCGCAAGACGCTCATTGGGGGTGGGACGATGGCGCTCAGGTCGACGGCCGGACAATCACAGCCCGCACAGCCCGGCGCCGGGCAATCTCAGCCTGAGTACGGACGCACGCAGACCCAGCTCGGATCCTCAGAGCCCAAAGACGGATTCGTGGTGATCGATGCCAACATGGCCCGCAAGTACACGGCGGAGCTGATCGGCACCGCCCTGCTGGTGTTCTTCGGCGCGGGTATGGCGACGATCTCCTTCGGCTTCCACGCATTCGGCGGCAGCGTCGCCGCCGGCATCCTGCTCACGGGCCTCACATTCGGACTGGTCCTGATGGGGCTGATCGCGGTGATCGGACCGATATCGGGCTGTCACGTGAACCCGGCGGTCACCCTCGGCCAGTTCCTGGCCAGGCGCATCACGCCGATCGATGCGGTCGGATATGTGCTCGCCCAGCTCGTTGGCGCTCTCCTAGGGGCGCTTCTGCTCCTGTGGGTCATGCACAGCTCGCCGTTCTACATCCGGCCCAGGATCGGGCTCGGCGCAAACGGATACGGCAGCCTCTCGCTGCTGCACGCGTCCGGCGGCGGCGCCTTCCTGACGGAGATCATCATCACCGCCGTATTCGTCGTCGTCGTCCTGAGCGCCACGCGAGCACGGGCGAACGTAGCCATCCAGGGCGCTGTCCTCGGCGTCGCGCTGGCCCTGGTCAACATCTTCGGCATCGCCATCGATGGCGCCTCGGTGAACCCGGCGCGTAGCTTCGGGCCAGCTATCGTCGCCGGCGGGCCCTGGCTGAGTCAGCTCTGGCTGTTCCTCATCGCGCCCCTAGTCGGCGCGGTGCTCGCGGCAGGCGTGTTCATGCTCTTCCACCCGCACGAGGGCGTGGAGTTCGGGCCGCGCATGCGTGCGCAATCCGCGGTGACTGAGTCGGCCGCCGATGAGGCCGCGCCGTCAGTCGGGACGGCCGCGCGCACCGCAACCGGCACGCCGGCCGCAGGCCAGCAGCCATCGGCAGCCGGCCAGGCCACCCGAACCGGCGGCACCACCGGGTCCACGAGGCCGCCATCAGGCGGCCCGGATGACCCAACTGGGCCGGTCAATCCGCCGGGAAGCATGAAGTAGGCACACCCGGAGGCGGCGCCGGGCCGCTCCGAAGGACCGCCCGTGAGGTCAGCCGCCTCGCGGGCGGTCGCTTGCCAGGGCGGTTCGCGGCGAATGACACCGGTGCTCGCCACACTCCGACAACCCCAAGCGCGCGAGAAGGACTGGCCTCAGTAGGCGCCAAGATGTGATGATCGGCTTAATGAGCGCCGACGATTCTGCTCAGGCTCCCCAGATGCGCGTGAGCAGCGCGGCCGGCCGCTGGGTGCTCCTGGCCACAGTGCTCGGGTCGAGCATGGCGATGCTCGACGCCACCGTCGTGAATGTCGCCCTGCCAACTATCGGCAGGCACCTGAACGCCTCGCTCGGTGAGCTTCAGTGGACAGTGACCGCCTACACGCTGGCGCTCGCCGCACTCATCCTGCTCGGCGGCTCCCTGGGAGACCGGCTCGGACGCCGCCGGATCTTCCTCGTCGGCGTCGTGTGGTTCGCGCTGGCGTCGGCGCTCTGCGGCCTGGCGCCGACGATTGGCGTGCTCATCGGCGCTCGCGTGCTTCAGGGTGTCGGTGGTGCCCTGCTCACCCCGGGATCGCTCGCGATCATTCAAGCGACGTTCGCTTCCGACGAGCGGCCGCGCGCTGTGGGCGCCTGGTCAGGACTGGGCGGGGTGGCATCGGCGGTCGGCCCGATTCTCGGCGGCTGGCTCGTCCAGACAGCCGGCTGGCGCTGGGTGTTCCTGCTCAACCTGCCACTCGCCGCCGCGGTGATCGCGGTGACCATACGCCACGTTCCCGAGACCAGGGATACCTCCGTGCACGGCGGCTTCGACGTGGCCGGCGCGGTGCTCGCAGTGCTGGCGCTGGCCGGAATTACCTATGCGCTAATTGAAGCGCCGGAGAAGGCGACGAAGGTCGGGGTCGTCGCTGCAGCCCTGCTCGGGGCCGCGGCTGCAGTGGCCTTCGTGCTCGTCGAACGGCGGCGCACGCGTGCGCCGGACACGATCACGCCGATGATGCCGCTCGACGTCTTCGCATCGCGTCAGTTCACCGTCATTAACATCCTCACGTTCCTGGTGTACGGCGCCTTCGGCGGTCTGCTATTCCTGCTCGTGCTCCAGCTCCAGGTCGTCGCCGGCTTCTCGCCGCTCGGGGCTGGAGCGGCCCTGCTGCCGGTGACGCTGCTGATGCTCACCCTTTCGGCGCGAGCGGGTGCCCTGGCGCAGCGCGTCGGCCCGCGCTGGCTGCTCACGACCGGCCTGATCCTGCTATCGATCGGCCTGGCGCTGATGATGCGCATCGGGCCGCACGCCAGTTACACCACCGACGTGCTGCCCGCCGTCGTGATCTTCGGCCTCGGCCTGGCTATGACTGTGGCGCCGCTAACGGCCACGGTGCTAGCAAGCGCGGACGTGCGGCATGCCGGCGTCGCCAGCGGCGTGAACAACGCAGTGGCGAGGGCGGCTGGACTGATCGCAGTCGCTGCGTTGCCGGCGGCCGTCGGCTTGACGGCGGCGAGTTACCACGTGCCGGCGCTTTTCAATCATGGGTTTGACGAGGCGACGACCATCTGCGCTGTCATCCTGCTGATCGCCGCCGTGCTTGCCGCCACCCTGGTCGACAACAACGTGCTGCGGCCGGCTGGCCGGGCACTGCCCGGACCGGAGGCGAAGACCACCTGCACGATCGCGGCACCGCAGCTCCAGCCGAGCCCCCGCGGCTAGGCTATTGCCGGGCCGGCGGCCCGTCTTCCTTCGGCTGCGGTACTTGCCGTAGCACGATCTCGAGCTCCGGCCGGAGCAGGCCAGCGTCGGCGTACATCTTGTAGGCCCGCAGATCGGCGTCGGTGAGGGGCGGCGGGGCAATCGACCGCGGCCACAACCCCCGTGCCCGCACCACGTCGAGTTCTACGACGTACAAGGTGATCTGGGCCTGGAGGTAAAACCAGGCAAGCAAGCCGAGCGCGACTCCGAACACGCCGTAGGCCGAGTTGGTGGCGCGCCCGACGATCGCGCCGCCGATCAGCTGCAGGATCTGCCACACGATCGCGGACAGGATCGCGCCCAGCCGCATCTCCCGGCCGCTGACCTCCTTGGAGGTAGCGATGCGGAAGCCCAGCCAGAACAAGGCAATGTTCAGCACTAGGGAGATCGCGAACGCTGCTACTTTCGCGAGCGCGCCCCCGAGGTGACCGGTGCCGCCGGCCACGCTGGACAGCGCGATGGTGACGATCTCACCTGGCCCGAGCACGGCGATCAGGCCGAGGCTACGCAGCAGGTTCTTCGGAAATCTGGGCCGCCGGAAGAGTGGCACACCCCAGACCGTATTCATCGCGTTCTGCATGGCCGTTGCGACACCGCGGCCGGCATACAGGGTCAGCAGAATGCCGACGACCAGGGCGAATCCGGTTTTGCTCAGGCCATTGCCGCCGGCAGCGCCGAGATGCGTTCCGATGACGGGGTACTGCTTCAGCGCGGACTCGAGCCGACTCGCCAGCGTCGCGTTGCTCCTGGCGATGAGGTCGAGAATGGTGTAAGCCACCAGCAGCAGCGGGAGGAGCGAAGCGAACGCGTAGTAGGCGATGAGCGCGGCGAGATTCCCGGCCTGGTTGTCGCTGAATTTCTTCCAGGTCGCCACCGCGATCGCCAGCCAGGGGCGAGTCTGCTGGGCCCGGTCGAGGGAATGAACAAGACGCTTGGCGCTGTCTGCCGGATCCTTGATAGCCGGCCGCTTGCGGGAACCGCGGTGGTGCGCTCTCATCGTCCGCAGTATCTACCCGGTAACGCCGTCTTACTCGCCAGCCGCGCCAGCCGTGCCGGCAGCGCCCGCTACGCGGCCTGACCGAGCGCAGGCTAGCTGCGGCCGCGCCCGGCGGCCAGCTCCAGGTCCGCGGAGCTCACATCGTGCCCGGCGTCGCAGCCTAGCTGGGCATGGACGGTTTCGCCGCATTCGCGATGCCGAAGCACAACAGGCGCCCCGGCAGGCTGCAGCCAGCGGTCGCCCCATTGCATGAGCGCTACCAGCACCGGCAGCAATTCGGCGCCCTTATCGGTCAGCCGGTACGCCAGGCGCGTGCGCTGTCCCGGCTCGCGGTACGGTTCGCGCTGGAGCAGTCCGTCGTCGACGAGCTCCCGCAGCCTGGCCGCAGCGACCGGCTCGCTGATGCCGACGCGCTCGGCAAAGTCGTCGAATCTGGTTGTGCCGTAGAACGCTTCGCGCAGGATCAGCAGCGCGGAGCGGCTGCTGACGACGTTCAGGGCGCGCGCCATCGAGCACCCGGTTGCCCGCCATCGGTCACGCGGATAGAGCGAACCGGACAGCCGGACGGTGTGACCTGACTCTGCTGATGACTGCACAACCACACAATAGCTGACTTGTGCAAACCTAAGCTAGCTGCGTATCGTCTGGCTATGCGCTTGCCAAGCCAGCAGTCGGGTGCCGTAACCGCCGGAGCGTCGGGGACCGCCGCAGCGTCGGGGACCGCCGGGGCGGCGGGCGGCACCCGTCCGATCCGGCCTGGTCAGGTCCTGGTCATCGTGTGCGCCGGGGTGGTCATGGCCAGCCTGGACCTGTTCATCGTTAATGTCGCGCTGCCGCAGATCTCCGTGGACCTGCACGAACCGAGTCTGGGCACGCTGTCCTGGGTGCTGAACGGCTACGCGATCATCTACGCGGCCCTGCTGGTCCTGGCGGGTCGTCTCGCCGACCAGCGCAACCGCAAGAACGGGTTCTTGCTCGGCGTGACGATCTTCACGGCGGGGTCGGCTGCCTGCGGCGCGGCCGCGAGCGTCCCGATGCTGATCGCGTTCCGGCTGGTGCAGGCTGCTGGCGCCGCTCTGCTGACGCCGACCTCTCTCGGCCTCGTACTGGCGAGTTACCCAGCGGAGCGGCGTGGCGGTGCGGTGCGGGCGTGGACGGCCGCTGGCGGCATGGCGGCTGCCCTCGGCCCGGTGATCGGCGGCCTTCTGGTCGCGGCGAGCTGGCGGTGGGTGTTCTTCGTCAACGTGCCAATCGGCCTGGCGGCGCTGCTCATCGGCTGGCGCAAGCTGCCGGACGTGCCGGGCCATCCAGGACCGCGGCCCGACGAGCTCTCCGCGGTGCTCGTCACCGCCGGTGTCGGTGGCCTCACGCTCGGACTTGTCCGCGGTGGCGCCTGGGGCTGGGGCTCGGCCGCGACGATCGGGGTACTGGCTGCATCCGCACTAGTGCTCGCGCTCTTTACGCGCCGCTGCGTGCGGCACCACAATCCGCTGGTTGATCCTGACCTCTTCCGCGTGCGCACCTTCTCAGGGGCCTCGGTCGCGATGCTGCTCTTCTCGGTGTCGTTCGGCGCGATGCTGCTGTCGATCGTGCTGTGGATGCAGGACGTCTGGGGATGGTCGGCGCTGAAGACCGGCCTGGCTGTGGCGCCCGGACCGATCATGGTGCCGGTCTTTACGTTCCTCGTCACCGGGCGGCTGCTGGCCAGATATGGGCCAGCGGTCGTCATCGGCACGGGTGCTACCGCGTTCGCCGCCGGAATCGCATGGTGGTCCGCCTTCGTCCAGCTAGGCCCGAACTACCTGGTGATACTGCCGGGCATGCTGGTGACGGGCATCGGCGTCGGACTGACCTTGCCGTCGCTTATGTCCACGGCCGCGGCGTCGTTGCCGCCGCCTTCGTTCGCGACGGGCTCCGGCGTCGTCAACATGCTGCGGCAGGTGGGGTTCGCCGTCGGCGTAGCGATGCTGGTGGCCGTGCTGGGCAGTCCGCACGGGTCGGCGGCCGAACTAGCAGCCTTCCGCCACGGCTGGTACGCGACCGCGGCCGCGGGCCTGGCAGCCGCGATCGCCGCCGTCTTGGTAAGGCGCAGGCCGGCGCCCGTCACCGTCGCGGCGAGATCGAGCCCCGCGTAGCCGATCAGGCCAGGTCGGCGAGCACAGCGAGCGCTGCGTCGCTGCCGGACCGGATGGCGCCATCCATGTAGCCAGCCCAGACGGTCGCTGTCTCCGTGCCGGCCCAGTGGATAGGCCCGACGGGCGTGCGCAGCGCGTGCCCGTACCGGGTCCAGACGTTCGGGCCGAACAGGGTGCCGTAACAGCCCCCGCTCCACTTCTCCCGCTGCCAGTCGCGCTCCAGGTACAGCTCGGGCTTGCCCGCCCGCGGGCCGAAGTAGCGGACCAGCGAGTCCACGACGGCCTGGCGCCGGAGATCCAGCGGCTCGCGGCCCAGTCGCCGCGCCTCGTCGCCCTCCAAGAATGCCAGCAGCACGCCAGGCGAGCCGTCCGGCGGCGAATTGTCAAAGACAACTCGCGAGCCCGCGCCGTCACCAGTCGCCTGGCCCGAGAGGCCGTCTCGTCGCCAGAACGGCTCGTCGTAGACCACCTGGCACTTGATGACCGAGCCCATCGGTGCGCGCTGAGTGAGCTGTTCCCGCGAGGGCGGCAAGGCCGGGTCATAGTCGATCCGGCCGGCCAGTAGCGGCGGCGCGGTGATGATGACCTGCCGTCCGTCGAACTGCCCGGCAGGCGTGGTCGCGGTGACCTTGTCGCCGCGCACCTCGATCCGGCTGACCGGCGCCGCGAGCCGGACGACGCTGCCGAGCGCCGCAGCCAGTCGCTCGGCGATCAGGGCCGAGCCGCCGACGAACCTGTCCTGCTGCGCTCCGCCGGTAGTCTCGATGAGGTGCTGGAACGAGCCGCCCGAGTGGCTGTAGAACAGCACGTGCAGCAGGGACAGGTCGCCTGGCTCGGCGGCGAACACCGCCTCCGTGGCCAGCGTCAGCAGCATTCGGGCGCTCCGGCTGGCGGTGTTGCGGCGCGCCCAGGTCTCGAACGTCTGGCCGTCAAGCTTCTCAGCTCCTGGCGCCGTCCAGGGCGCTTCGGTGGGCACCTTCCTCGCGAGTGCTTCCAGCCGCGCTTGCGCCCTACCGACGTCGACGAGCACGAGTGGACTGATCCGCGGGATGGCGCCCGCGTAGGAGCCGCGCTTGCCGTTGAAGTGCAGCACGTTCTTGCCGGTGTCGTAAGTAGGGAACGTCGCGATGTGCAGATCGCTGGCCAGAGCCAGCAGCCTGTCCTGCGTCGGACCGGCCCACTGGCCGCCCATCTCGACGATCTGGCCGGTGCCGAGATCCTCATTGACGACGCGGCCGCCAACGCGGTCCCTCGCCTCCAGCACCAGCACCGACCGCCCGGCGGCCACCAGGTCACGGGCGGCGACAAGGCCCGCGAGGCCGGCGCCGACCACCAGCACGTCAGCCGCTTCGGCCATTTGCAACCTCCAGCTAGGACGATCACGTGCCCAGGAGCAACTTGGGTCTCAGAAGCCTAGGATCGAGCAACGCTCGGCGATGGCGCGGGGGCCTCACCCTCTGGATCGGCGGCGTGGATGAGGTCACGCAGTTCCCGGCACACTGCCTGCTGCCAGTCCGGGAGCGCCTCGATGTACACGTCAAGGCGCTGGTCGATCGCGTACGTCATCCCCGGCTCCCGCGTCGAACGCGGCCACCAAGCGCTTGCCCGCCTTGCGCCGCCACGCGTCGCCGAGCAGCTCGCGCACCCGGTCCTCCGGAGCGGCCGCGAGCAGGACACGCAGCCCGCGTACCTGCTGACCCCACAGCAGCGGCTCGAACGCGCCCGGCAGCTCGGCCGGCTGTTCAGCGACGGTCGCCGCGACCTCGCTTTCGTCGACGAATATGTGCAGGTGCGTCTCGTTGGCGGGTGCGGTCGCAAAGATTTTTCCTTTGACCCGGAACGAGGTCATGTCAAAGTGCGGTTCCTCGCTGGTGCCCGGTAGTGACAGCGCGAATGCCCGGGCCCACGGTAGGTCGCCCATTGGTCCAGGCTATCCGCGCCCCTCGTCAGCCGGCTGGCGCGCTACAGCATGAACGCGTGCTCGGTGACGTGCCCGAACACACGGAAGCCCAGTCGGTTGTAGACCGGCTCACCCTCCTCAGAGGCCTGGAGGATGGCCATCGCCGCCCGCAGGTCGCGCGCCGTTGCCATCGCGGCTGCCGTGATGGCCGTGCCGAATCCGCGGCGCTGCTGGCTTGCCACGGTCGAGATGTTGTACAGCCCGGCGACGCCGGCATGCAGGAAGACCTCGGCCGAGCAGACCGGGCGGCCGTCGCAATAGCCAATCAGGTACCGTGCCGGGCAGTCCGGGGCGAGCGCCCGCTCGGCCGTTGCCGCGTAAAACGCGACCACGGTCTGCGCTGGCGGGTCCCAGTTGGCGGCCAGCACCCAAGACCAGTCGCTGAGCTCCGCCCTGGTGCGAACCACGGCGATGTCAAGGGCCGCCGGCTTCGGCACCGAACGCCGGCTGCCGAGCCGGGCCCACATGGCGGGCTCGACCGCCGTGGCCGGCAGCAGCGCGGCGGTCAGCAAGCGGGAGAGATTGGCGGGCGTCGACGCCGGACCGACCCGCCAGGCGAACGGTCGGCCGGACGGCGCGAGCTCGCGCATCGTCTCGCTGATCCGGTCTGGCGCGTTGGCGGGCGTGAAGGTGGCACAGCCGACGAAGTTAAACGTGTCGTCGTCAAGACCGCTGTCGGCGATCAGCAGATCAGGGTCTTGCCGGACAGACATTCCAGGCATTCCGCGGTGCAGGTAGCAAGCGTGCTCGGCCAGGTTGTGCTCCACCCTGAGCTCCAGGCCGGCTAACGGACCCCGCACAACTAGCCCCTCTCGGCGTCTACCCCGTTGTTCGCGGCGTGCCCACTGCCAGCAGGTACTGCGCAGAACCGGCTCGTGCAGCCACGGTAGTCTGGGCCGGGGACCCCCGCGGGGAGCCGCGCTTGAAGGGCTGCAGACGTTGCTTTCGCTGGTCATACCGAAGGGCTCGCTTGAGCGAGCCACCCTGGATTTGTTCGATGCCGCCGACCTGACGGTTCGGCGATCGTCGGATCGCGACTACCACGCGATCATCGACGACCCGCGCATCGAGCGGGTCCGCTTCCTGCGGCCCCAGGAGATTCCTTCCTATGTCGAGCAAGGGCTCTTCGACTTCGGCATCACGGGCCGGGACTGGATCACCGAGACCGGCGCGGACGTCGCCTCGCTCGGCGAGCTTCAGTACTCCAAGGCCACGTCGGAGCCTGTCCGGGTCGTCCTCGCCGTTCCGGCGCAGGTGCCATGGCAGACGGCCGCGGACATGCCGGAGGGAGTCAGGATCTCGACCGAATTCCCGGCCCTTACCCGGCGATACCTGGAAGCGCGCGGCGTCAAGGCAGTCGTGATCCCGTCCTACGGCGCCACCGAGGCGAAGGTGCCGGACATCGTGGACGCGATCGTCGACCTCACCGAGACCGGTGCCTCGCTGCACCGCAACGGCCTGCGCATTCTGGACACGCTGCTGACGAGCTACACCGAGCTGATCGCTAACCACGACGCCTACGCCGATCAGGTGAAGCGGGACGCGATGGAGGACATCGCGCTGCTGCTGCGCGGTGCGATCCAGGCGCGCGGCAGCGTGCTGCTCAAGCTGAACGTGAGCGACGCCGATCTCGCCGCGGTCACCCGGATCCTCCCGGCCATGTCCTCGCCGACGATCACGGCCCTCGCCAGGGGAGACATGCACGCGGTCGAGGCCGTCGTGCCCAAGCGCGGCGTCAACACGCTCATCCCGGCACTGAAGGCGGCCGGCGGCCGCGACATCCTGGAGATCCCGATCAGCAAGATCGTGGAGTAGCGGCGTGCTGACCCGAATCGACCTGCGCGGTCGCCAGCCGGCCGCGATGCCCTGGGCGGAGCTTGCGGGTTTGCTGCCGCGCGCCGCGCTCGATGTCAGCGCCGCGCTGGACGTGGTGCGGCCGATCTGCACCGACGTACGCGGCCGCGGCGGCGTAGCGGTGCGCGAGTACACCCTGAAGTTCGATGGCGTCGACCCCGACCGCACGAGAGTGCCGGCGGCGGCGCTGTCGGCCGCGCTTGCCGAGCTGGACCCAGCCGTCCGGGCGGCCCTCACCGAGGCCGCACGTCGCGCCAAGCTCGTGCACCGGGCTCAGATGCCGACGGAGACCTGGACCGCGGTCGCTGCCGGATCGACGGTTACCGAGCGGCAGCTGCCCGTTCGCCGGGCCGGCGTCTATGTCCCCGGCGGGCTGGTCGCCTATCCGTCGTCCGTGCTCATGAACGTGATCCCGGCGCAGGTCGCAGCCGTCGACGAGATCGTGGTCGCCTCGCCGCCGAAGGCCGACCACGGTGGCCTGCCGCACCCGGCAATCCTCGCTGTGTGCGCGCTGCTGGGTGTCACCGAAGTACACGCCGCCGGCGGCGCGCAGGCCATCGCAATGCTCGGGTACGGCACCGACGAGTGCGCGCCGGTCGACGTCATCTCCGGACCAGGCAACGTCTACGTCGCTGCTGCCAAACGGCTACTCAGCGACCGCGTCGCCGTCGACGCTGAGGCGGGTCCGACCGAGATCGCCATCGTGGCCGACGACGGCGCGGATGCCGGTTTCGTCGCCGCTGACCTAGTCGCGCAGGCCGAGCACGACCCGCTGGCCGCATGTCTGCTCATCTCCACCAGCGCCGCGCTGGCCGATCGGGTCGACACCGAACTGATCACGGCGGCGGGGCAAGCACGACACGCCGAGCGCGTCCAGGCTGCGCTAGCGGGGCAGTCGGCCTGCGTGCTGGTCGATGACGCGAGTGCTGCCCTCGCCGTCGCCGATGCCTGGGCCCCCGAGCACCTGGAAATCCAGGCCAGGGACGCGGCGATCCTGGCCCGCAGGGTACGCAACGCAGGCGCCATCTTCGTCGGGCCGTGGGCCCCGGTGTCGCTCGGCGACTACCTGGCCGGCTCGAACCATGTGCTGCCGACAGGTGGCACGGCTCGGTATACCGGCGGGCTGTCCGTCCGCACCTTCTTGCGCGGCGTGCACGTGGTGGAGTGCGACCGGGCGGCGCTGGCAGCCGTGGCGCCGTACATCGACGCGCTCGGCGGCGCGGAAGACCTGGCTGCGCACGTACAGGCTGTGCGCGTGCGGGTGCCGGAGAACGGAGATCAGCTGTGACGGCTGCGGACCCGATAACTGCCGCGTTCGCCCGCGGCGACCTGCCGATCCGGGCCGATCTCGCAGGGCGCCACCCCTACGGGGCGCCCCAGCTCGATGTGCCGGTCCGGCTGAACACCAACGAGAATCCGTATCCGCCGTCCGCGGCGCTGGCAGCCGACATCGCCGCAGCCGTCGCCGATGTGGCTGGTGGCCTGAACCGGTATCCCGACCGGGACGCGGTCGCGCTGCGGACTGCACTGGCCAGCTACCTGGGCCACGGGCTGACGGTTGCCAACACCTGGGCGGCTAACGGCTCGAACGAGATCATCCAGCAGGTGCTCCAGGCGTTCGGAGGTCCCGGCCGCAGTGCACTCGGCTTCGAGCCCTCGTACTCGATGCACCCGCTGATCACGCAGACGACGGCGACCCAGTGGATCGCGGCGGACCGGACGAGCGACTTCAGCCTCGATGCAGACCAGGCGGCGGCGGCTGTCCGCCGGCATGAGCCGGACCTGGTATTCCTCACCTCGCCGAATAACCCCACCGGATCGGCGACGCCGCTGGACGTGATCGAGGCCGTCTGCGCGGCCGCGCCCGGCATGGTCGTCGTCGACGAGGCCTACGCGGAATTCGCCAGAGATCCGGCGGCCACCGCACTGACGCTGCTGCCGAGGTTTCCGCGGCTGGTCGTTGTCCGGACGATGTCCAAGGCGTTCGCGATGGCGGGTGCGCGCGTGGGTTACCTGGCAGCCGACCCGGCTGTCGTCGACGCACTGCTGCTCGTCCGGCTGCCCTACCATCTGTCCGCGGTCACCCAGGCCGTCGCGCTCACCGCGCTGCGGCACTCGGCCGAGTTGCTGTCGTCGGTGGCCGCCATCCGGGCCGAGCGCGATCAGCTTGTCAGCGACCTGCGCGATCTCGGCCTGACGGCGCCGGCGTCCGACGCGAACTTCGTGCTGTTCGGCCGGTTCACCGACCAGCACGCTGTCTGGGAGGCGCTGCTCGACCGCGGCGTGCTAATCCGGGAAACCGGCCCGCCGCAGTGGCTGCGTGTCAGCATTGGCACCGCGGCGGAGACGGCCACGTTCCTATCCGAATTGAAAGGCGTGCTAGAAGGCGGCGCGGCGATGGTTCGGCCGTGACCAGGACGGCGCGGATCGGGCGAGTCACGGGCGAGACGCAGGTGCTAGTCGAGCTCAATCTGGACGGGGCCGGTGTGGGTCGCGCCGAGACCGGCGTGCCGTTCTTTGATCACATGCTCGCGCAGCTGGGGCGGCACGCGCTCGTCGACCTGACCGTGCAGGCGCGCGGCGACATCGAAGTTGATGCCCACCACACCGTAGAAGACACCGCGATCGCCCTCGGTCAGGCGCTGCGCGAGGCGCTGGGGGAGAAGCTCGGCATCTGCCGCTTCGGGGACGCGCTGGTCCCGCTGGACGAAACCCTTGTGCGCGCCGCCGTCGACCTGTCGGGCCGGCCGTACGTCGTGCACACCGAGCCGGCGACGATGTCGCCGCTGATCGGCACGTACGACACGACGTTGACCAGGCACTTCTTTGAGTCGCTCGCCCACTCGGCGGGCATCTGCATCCACCTCGACGTGCTGCGCGGCCGCAATCCGCATCACATCGTCGAGGCTCAGTTCAAGGCATTTGCCAGGGCGCTGCGCGCGGCTGCGGCCCCGGACCCGCGCTCAGGGGGCTCGGTGCCGAGCACGAAGGGCGTGCTTTAAGGGCTTTCTCGTTAGCGCAGTCACCATGTGCACCAGGTCTCCGGGATCATCGTCATCGCGGGCGGCCTGTTCATACTCGGCTGGGCCACGTACTTCCGGCGGCGCTTGAGGTAACTCCGCGCCGGGCCTAGACGCCGCCCTTGAGATCGCCGATTCCGAGCGATTCGGGCCCGACGCTGCCTCTGGCCGCTTCCTCCTGCTGGCGCACGTAGGTCTCGGGATCCTGGTCTACCGGCCGGACGCCCGCGAAGTTCCGCGCCTCGAACGCGGCGAACGCCACCGCCAGCCGGTGCCGCTCCGCCAGGCTGACGCGTCGACGGAAGTCGGTCAGGCCCTCGCGCTCCTCCTCGGCCATGTGGTCGCCATTGGCGCGGTTCACCTCGGCGACGGCGTCGAGCCAGTCCTCACTGCCCACGTGATGACCCGTGACCGCGGCGATGGCGTCCCTGATCTCGTTATGGTCGTGAATGGCGTCGATGGTCTCGGGCTCGGCGCTGCCGAGTGGCTGCGGCCCAATAGCCAGCCTGACCAGCTCGGGGTAGAAGATCGCCTCTTCGGCCGCGGCGTGCACTTCCAGGAATACCGCCAGCCGATCCCAGATCTCGCCGAGCGATCGGACGTCGGCAGCGTCAATCTGCTCCAGGATCGCGAAGCGACGGCGCTGCTCGTGATGGTCGTCCAGGATCAGCTGAGTTATGTCCATGGTGTCTCCCGGCGTCGCGAGCTACTCACTGTCGCACGGTACCCGCCGCGCCGTTGACCGACGCGACTGCGGGCGCGCGAATCCCGCCGCCCAGTCGCTCAGTCGCGCAGTCGCGCAGACGCGCCGCCCGGCAGCCCCGCAGCCAACGGCAGGCGGCTAGGCGCGCCGCAGGAACAAGACGAGGAGCACGATGATGATGATCAGGACAATCGTCCCTATACCGATATACATGGCTCACTTCCTTCTTGGGATCGCTTCTGGCTACCCGCCGCGCCCGTCGTAAAACTCCGGAGCGCCTGGCCGACAGGGGTTCCGGGGTCGCGCCGTCGGAATCCGGTGGCGCCCGTCGATAGCCTGGGAACTGGCCGCCCGCCACCGAGGTGGCCAGGTCGTGATCTTGTTAGGAGCTGCCATGACCAGCCGCCGGCCGAGCGTCGTCGTGCTGGACTACGGCTCGGGCAACCTGCGGTCGGCACAGCGCGCCCTTCAGCGGGCCGGGGCCGACGCCGAGATCAGTACGGACGCCGACGCCGCGCTGCGCGCGGACGGGCTTGTCGTGCCGGGCGTCGGCGCTTTCGCTGCGTGCATGGCCGGATTGCGGGCTGTCGGCGGCGACCAGGTCATCGCTAAGCGGCTCGCGGGCGCGCGGCCGGTGCTTGGCATCTGCGTCGGCATGCAGATCCTGTTCGAGGCCGGCGAGGAGCACGGCGAGACGGCTAGAGGCGTGGGCTGCTGGCCGGGCGTTGTCCGCAAACTGACCGCCTCCGTCCTGCCGCACATGGGATGGAACGTGGTCGCTAGCAACGCCGACTCCCGCCTCCTCGCGGGCATAGACGCGAACGCCATGTTTTACTTCGTCCACTCCTATGCCGCGACGCGGATCCCGGCCCGGCCCGGCGAGCCAGCCCCCGTCGTCGGCTGGACGACACATGGCGAGGACTTCGTCGCCCTGGTGGAGGACGGCCCGCTGATGGCGACCCAGTTCCACCCGGAGAAGTCGGCCGACGCGGGCGCCGCCATGCTCGCCAACTGGCTGGAGACGCTGCGTTGAATTGGACACTGCGTTGAATTGGACACTGCGTTGAATTGGACACTGTGTTGAATTGGACAGTGGGTTGAATGGGACACTGCGTTGACGCCGGCACTTGAACTATTGCCCGCGGTCGACGTGGCCGACGGCCAGGCGGTCCGGCTGGTGCAGGGCGCGGCTGGCACCGAGACAACTTACGGCGACCCCGTCGACGCCGCGATGGCTTGGCAGGAAGCCGGCGCTGACTGGATTCACCTTGTCGACCTGGATGCCGCGTTCGGCCGCGGGTCGAACGGGCCGCAGCTTGCCGACCTGATCGGCAGGCTCGACGTGAAGGTGGAGCTGTCCGGCGGGATTCGCAGCGACGCCGCGCTGATGACGGCGCTCGCCACGGGGTGCAGCAGGGTCGTGGTCGGCACGGCCGCGCTGGAGGATCCCGACTGGGTCGCCAAGGTGATCGCGGAGTACGGGGAGCGCGTCGCGGTCGGCCTCGACGTGCGCGGTACCCGGCTCGCCGCGCGGGGCTGGACCACCGACGGCGGCGAGCTAGACGACGCGCTCGACCGGCTCGAAGCGGCCGGCTGCCACCGCTACGTCGTCACCGACATCGATAAGGACGGCACGCTCCGCGGGCCCAACCTGGATCTGCTCCGGCGCGTTTGCGCGCGGACCGACCGGCCGGTCGTCGCTAGCGGCGGCGTGTCGAGCCTGGCGGACCTGCACGCGATCGCGAGCCTGGTGCCGCTCGGTGTTGAGGGAGCGATCGTGGGGAAGGCGCTGTACGCGGGCGCGTTCACGCTGGGCGAGGCGCTTGAGGCGGTGGCGTCATGACTGGAGTCCGGCGAGTGTCGAGCGGCACTCGATGGGAGCCGATCGTCGGGTACAGCCGGGCCGTCGCTGCCGGGGACTACATCTTCGTGTCCGGTTGCACATCCGTCGACGGCGCAGAGTTCGTGCACCAGGGCGACGCATACGCGCAGACCGCGCAGGCGATCGCCAACGTGGAGTCGGCCCTGAAGGCGCTCGGTGCCGGACTTGCCGACGTGGTGCGGACCAGGATCTACGTCACCGACATCGGTCGCTGGGAGGAATGCGGGCGGGCGCACGGCGAGGCATTCGCCCCCGTCATGCCAGCGACCTCGATGATCCAGATCAGCGCGCTGATCGATCCGCGGATGCTGGTCGAGGTCGAGGCGATCGCGTACAAGCCGGGGGTCGGCGCCAAGGGCTCCAGGGGTGCGGGCTCGGCTGGCGAGGCGCCGCGAGGGGTCGAGCTGCTGTGACAGTGGCGGTCCGCGTTATACCGTGCCTGGACGTCGACGGCGGCCGGGTCGTCAAGGGCGTCAGGTTTGCTGACCTGCGCGACGCCGGTGACCCGGTCGAGCTAGCCGCGACCTACGATCACGAGGGCGCCGACGAACTTACGTTCCTTGACATCACCGCCTCCAGCGACGACCGGGAGACAATGTACGACGTGGTCAGGCGCACCGCCGACCAGGTTTTCATCCCGCTGACCGTGGGCGGGGGAGTCCGTAGCGCCGGCGATGTCGACCGGCTGCTGCGCGCCGGGGCGGACAAGGTCGCGCTCAACACCGCGGCCGTGGCCAGGCCGGACCTGCTGCGTGAGGCGGCGGGCCAGTTTGGCGCGCAGTGCGTGGTGCTGTCCGTGGACGCCCGCCGATCGCCGGGCACCCCGTCCGGCTTCGAGGTGACCACGCACGGCGGCCGGCGGGGCACCGGCATCGACGCGGTCAGCTGGGCCAGGCAAGCCGCCGAGATCGGGGCCGGAGAGATCCTGCTGAACTCGGTGGACGCGGACGGGACCAGAACGGGCTTCGACCTCGAGCTGATCGCGGCAGTCCGGCAAGCGGTCCACGTTCCCGTCATTGCAAGCGGAGGCGCCGGGGCGTTGCGCCATTTCGGGCCCGCGATCGATGCCGGGGCCGACGCTGTGCTGGCCGCGAGCCTGTTCCACTTTGGTGAGCTGACGATCGGCGCGGTCAAGCGCGAACTGGCGGCTGCCGGGCACCTGGTCCGGCCGGTGACGCCGAGAGGGGTTCGGAATGCGAATTGACGCCGTGGCGTCCGGGCTCGACCCGAAGATCGCCGCCCGGCTCAAGCGGAACGAGGACGGTCTTGTCGCCGCTATCGCCCAGCAGCACGACACCGGCGAGGTCCTCATGCTCGGCTGGATGGACGACGAGGCGCTGCACCGGACGCTGACGACGGGCCGGTGCACGTACTGGTCCCGAAGTCGGCAGGAGTACTGGGTCAAGGGCGAGACCTCCGGGCACCTGCAGCGCGTGGTCTCGGTCGCACTCGACTGCGATGGCGACGCTGTCCTGGTCCGCGTCGACCAGACCGACGGTGCGTGCCACACCGGCGACCGCACGTGCTTCGACGCCGACGTCCTGCTCGCTGACAGCTAGTGCGCTAGTTACGCCGTGAGCCGGAACTCGGCCGGGACCGGGGCGGGGAGAGAACCGGCCGGATCCGTCACAAGGTAGTTGGCCGGCCGGGGCGAATATTTCAGCCGGATTCTTGGGCCTGGCGGCTAGCTGGCCGCGGCCGAGGACTGCTGAGTCGGCCCGATCCCGGCCAGCCGGCACTGCGGCCTGGTCAGCTGCGCAATCTTGTCCGTCTCGGCGTAGGCACGCTGGCACGTGGCCTCGGCCGCCCGGCCGCACTGGTGAAGCTGCGCGCCGCCGGTCGTGCTCGGCAGCGTGACGGTGATGCAGCCGTCCTTGGAACTGCCGTAGCTGCCCGGCCGGACCGCAGCCCAGACGGCGACGGCGGCCAGCACCAGCAGGATCGCCACCACGACGGCGGCGATCCGGCGCTTGTCCCGCCCGGTGACGTGCTCCGCGGGCGGCGTGCTCGCGAATGGCATTAGCCGAAGTATAGAGATCGATCAGGTCGGCCAGGCCGAGGTGCCGCGTGACCCTGGCAGCAGACTCCAGACGCAGGGCTGTCGACGCGACTGGCATGGAATGCGAGGATTTAGTGCCGGACCAGGCCGGCGAGTTCGAGGAACCTATTGTGGATAGCCGGGACCGGCTGCTGCTGTCCGCGTTGGACGCGATCCACGACGAGCGGTGCAGCGAAGCTATAGCGGTCGCAGTGGTGTACGGCGCCGGGCACATGCCGGCCGTGGTCCACCACTTGCTCGGGCGATACGGCTACCGCGCGCGTGAGGCGGACTGGCTGACCGTCTTCCCGTTCTGACGGGCGCGCCAGTGTCCGACCGCGCCGGAAGACGACAGACCGAGCACGATGGAACTCAACGAGCCGTGCCGGATAATGCCTGCCATGGCTGAACTATCTGGACGGACGTTCCTGATCACTGGCGGCAACACCGGGATCGGGCTGGCCACTGCGCATGCGCTGGCGGCGCGCGGCGGCCGCGTACACATCGCCTGCCGGTCACCTGAGAAGGGCCAGGCGGCCGTCGCCGCGATCGCGGCGGCTACGGGCAGTGACCAGGTCGCCTTCCTGAAGCTCGATCTCGCCGATCTCGGCTCGGTGCGCGCAGCCGCGCAGTCGTTCCTGGCGCTTGGCGAGCCGCTGCACGTCCTGATCAACAACGCCGGCGTGGCCCGCCGGCGGGGCCTGACCAGCGACGGGTTCGAGCTGATCTTCGGCGTGAACCATCTTGGCCACTTCGCGTTTACGACCGCCTTGCTGGAGTGCCTGACGTCAAGCCAGGCCAGGATCGTCAACGTCGCCAGCGACGCCCACTTCCAGGCCCCCGGCGTCGACTTCGACAGGCTGCGCCGTCCCGCGCGGACCATCGCGGCCATGCGCGAGTACGCCGTGTCCAAGCTCTGCAACGTCATCTTCACGCAGGAACTCGCCCGCCGGCTGGCCGAGACCGGGGTGACGGCCCACGCTCTGCACCCCGGCGTCGTGGCCTCGGACATCTGGCGCCGAGTGCCGTGGCCAGTCCGTCCGCTGATTACCAGGCGCATGCTGACGGTCGACGAGGGCGCTCGCACGTCGCTGTACTGCGCTACTGCGCCCGAGCTCGAGCACGTCAGCGGCCGGTACTACGAGAACTGTGCCGAACATGAGCCGAGCCCGGTAGCCACGCCCGCCTTGGGCAAGCTCCTGTGGGAGCAGAGCGAGGAGTGGGTCGGGATCTAAGGTCTCGGTGGCGACCCGCTCTGCGGCTCCCCGGACTAAGCTCGCATAATGCTCTTCACCCGGCGCGTCGCAGTCGCCGTGGTCACCGGGACCCTGGTGTGCGCGGGCTGCGCCACGGCAGGCACGAAACTGGCGGCGTCGACGCGGTCGAGTGCAGCCTCGCCGTCTAGCGCCATCAGCCCCAGCGCTTCGCAGATTCCCGCGGCGGTCGCGCTGCCGCTGGCTGGTAGGACGGTCGGCATCGACCCTGGTCACGATGGAGGCAACTTCTCCCACGCCGCCTACATCAACACGATCATCTGGAACGGCAGGGAGCAAGAGACGTGCGATACCACCGGCACGGCGACCGCCAGCGGTTACACAGAGGCGCAGTTCAACTTCAACGTGGCCACTGACCTTCGCGCCGACCTGATTGCTGAAGGCGCCCGCGTCGTGATGACCCGCTCCAGCAACGACGGCGTCGGGCCCTGCGTCACCACGAGAGCGCAGATCATCAACCGAGCAGACGCCAGTGTGGCTATCGACATTCACGCCGATGGTGGTCCCGTCTCCGGCCGCGGCTTCACCGTGCTGGAACCCGTCGCCGACGGCCCGAACGACAAGGTGATCGGCGCGTCCATCGCGTTCGGCAAGGATGTTCGGGCCGCAATGCTCGCGGACACGACGATGCCTGAGAGCAACTACTACGGCAGCTCCGGAGTCGTCGAGCGCAACGACCTCGCGGGGCTGAATCTGACGACGGTGCCGAAGATCCTTATCGAGTGCGGGAACATGCCTAACCCGACCGACGCCAGCATGCTGACGAACCCGGCGTTCCAGCACCAGCTAGCCCGAGCCTTCACCGCCGCGATCATCGCGTTCCTAACCGGCCGGCCTATACAGAAGGGCTGAGTAACGCATGGCTCAATATCCAAGATCGCGGCCAAATTGACCGTTTCGAGGCCGGTGATCGGCGGCCGCGCCATCCTCAAAGGGCGTGAGGGTGGATCTGTCGCCCCTAGAGGGGCGGCACTTCCACCCTGACGCCCAATGGATTATCTCGCGCATGACGTAAAAGCGGCTCAGGCCATCTTGAACGAGTCGCGCGTGGCGGGCTGGGGTTGCAGAGGAACGATGGGCGAGCCGGCGAAGTGATTTCGTATGCCGCTGATCCACTGCACGCAGCGCCGTTCTAGCGTGTTGTCGTCGGCCTGGAGCCGTCCGCGAGTAACGATGGCACCAAGGTCGGCGCCCTTGTAGCGGAAGTCGCCCCGAGCGAGGATCCGCAGGTAGAAGGCCTCTGATTCATCCACGATGCCGTGCCAGTCGTAAGCGTGGCGCCGGAAGTCAGCGCTGCCGTCCGGTGCGATCGTGTAGACGCCCGTCCGTGGCGCGGCCGTGAGCAGGTCGACGCCGTCGGCCGTCTCCTTCAGGATGAGCTGGCTCCAGACGTCCACGGCCGCCTCGTGCGACCAGCGCTCGTTGATCTCGTCGATGTCCACCTCGTAGTCCAGGTCAAGGTACTCGAGCAGGTGGAACAGGAATAGCGGCATGTCGGCGTATGCGCCCGCCGTGACGTTCGTCATAGGACTGATCCCGCTGATCCGCGGGTTGAGCTCGCCCAGGTACAGCTCGCCCGACTGCGTGTCGACGAGGTAGTCGACCTCGAAGAAGCCGACGTATCCCTCGCCGGCGAGCTGGTCGCCGAGCCTGCGTGTCAGGTGCCTGGCACGCTGCTTCTGCGCGTCGGTGAGCGTCGCCGGGTAGTCGTTGCCAGCCCAGCCGCCGCGGTAGGGGGTCAGCTCCGGATGGCCCGTGATGTCGTTCATCAGAGGCCCGACCAGGGTGCCGTGCCGGGTCAGCACGGCCTCGACCGCTATGGCGCGATGCTCGATGCGACGCATGACCTTCAGTTCCTCTGTGGCCAGCGGTTCCTTGGCCGCGGCCGCCGCCCAGCTATCAGCGCTGGCGATGAAGAACGTCGTCTTGCCCGAGTCGCCGTACGGCATCTGGACGACCAGATCGGTGCCGAGCCCGGCTGTCGCTGCCAGCTCGATCAGCTCCGGGTAGCTGGGCGCCCGGCCGAGGACATTCGGCACGCTTGGCACGCCCGCCGCGTTGCCGAGCTGCGTCGTGACGATCTTGGAATCCAGCCGGTGCCGTAGGGCAGCCGGAGGATGGGCGATGCGCAATCCGAGCTCGGCCGCAAGCGCCTCGGTCTCTTCATCGAACATCACGAATGTGACGAGGCCGCCTGGCCCGTTCGAGCGAACCAGGCTGCGTACCTCGCCGTGGCGCAGCAGGTAGTTGCAGATGTCCTCGATCGACTCAAACTCTGGCGCACGCCGGTCGGCCGGGACGAAGACATTCGGGTGCTCGCCGTCGAACGAGTCGTAGTGACAGACGTAGCGGAAGTTACGGACCCAGCGGTTAATGCCGAGCAGGTTGAACGCCGTCGGCGAGACAAAGTAGATCGGCCGCTGATTGGTGCGGAAGTACTCCCTTAATGCGGAGACTCCCCGGAGCCTGGCTGGCGTCGTCACAGGTGCCTCCTTCGCCCTCATCCGATATCAGAGGGCTACCCATAACGTGAATCGCGCAAAGCACCAGGTACTAGATCTGTCCCTTCAATGCGGCGACGGGCGCGGCGTTGCAGACGCTGGCCGGCAGATTGCCGGTAATGCGGCAGATAGCGGCCGTGAACAAGTTGGCTGATCCATCGGCTCCCTGCGCCACCGGCGAGGACGGGTTGTGCAGGTCGGCGGCTATCTGGCTCCACGTCAGACCCTGCAGTACTTGCGGGTTGTACGTCGTGCTCGCCGTGAACTTATTGCCGAAGTCTATGAACGGGTAGCCGCGGCTCTTCCAGATTGCCTGCTGGGCCGGCGTCAGGCTCTGGAGCGTGTTGCGGTTCACGTCCTGGTTCTCCACCGGCGTGAAGACCAGGTAATTGCTCGTGTACGTGCTGTGGTAGAAGGTCAGCGTAGCCGTGTTGGGATACACGTCCGTTGACGAGGAGTGGATGCCCTTCAGCGGGGAGAACGTGCCGAACCGGCTCAGCGCTACTGCCATCGCCCATCGCTCGGCCGCGCAGTACGGGCACCACTCAGCGCCGACATATAGCATCTCCGGCTTGCCGCCCGAGGTCAGCGCGGCCCCGGACCCTGCGGTCAGCGCATTAGTGCCGGAGCTGCCGATACCCACCTGGGCGAGGACGCTGGCCGGCACGGAGAGGTTCGACTGAACGCTGGCCGGAAGGGTGCCGTTGCTGCCGCCAGCCTGGCTCGGCTTGTTTTGCTTCGCGACGACCGCGGCGATGATGATGCCGAGCACCACGAGTAGCGCAACCGAGATCCCGCCGATAGCCAGCATCCGACGTCGTTTCTCGGCCGCCCGCTGCTGGGCCTGCTGTGCTGCGATCCGCGCTCGCGCGGATTGCTGCTTCGTGCGTTGCGCCTTGCCCATGACGTGAATCGACCCCTTGATCGACGTGAGCGGCCCCAGTCAGCGCGTGGCGGGCAACCCGGCAACCGTCTGCTGCTCGCCAGCGGAGTGCGAAACGTCGTAATACGCTCCGTCAGCTAATCATGTCACGGCGCGTGTGCCCTGGGAGACTCAGGCCCGGCCGGCCGGCACCTGCCTACCCGACGTGAAGGACGTATAAAAGACAATCAGGGCAAAGATGAGGAACGTGGCCACATGAACGCTTGTGCACCACAGGCAGATGGCACGTATCTGGATGAGCTCGGCATAGACGAGGTACAGCACGAAGCCCATGCCGACCACGATGGCGCCGATCCGGGTGTAGCGAAGGATCTTGCTGAGCTGATCGGAGCCGGTCTGCTGGAGGCGCCAGGCCCACGGTGAGTTCAGCGCCGCCATGAAGACGTAAAACGCCAGGCCGAGCACAGCCACCGGGAAGATCCCGAAGACCATTGACTGGCTGCTCGTGGTGACTTCCGCGCAGTTCACCAGCCCCTTGTCCGAGCAGACCAGCGTGACGTGGGTGTCATAGTGCGCGATCGTGAGGTAGACCGACGCGCCAAGTGCGTACAGGGACAGCAGGAACGTCGCGATCGGCACGGCGCCGACCGTGCGGAAGGGGGCGACGATCCGGCTGACAGGACCGGACGCCGCCGGACCGGCAGTCTTGGCGACCGAGTTGGCGCGGGCCGACCCGCCGGCAGTCGCCGGTCTTGCCTTCGCGGCCGCGTTCCCGGCCGGCCGGGACTTGGCTGCTGCGGCCCCGTTCCCTGTCGGATTTGTCGTGGCCGTGGCGGTGCGTGGCCGGGCGGCGGTTGAGCCCGACCGGGTGGCCCCCGGACCTGGGCGGGTCCCGCCCGAGCCGCGGCCGGCACCACCGCGGCTGGCTGGCTTCTTCTGGGCGGCCATTAGAGCGCCCCTGCCCCGGCCTTGGCGGCCGCCGAGTTGCAGACGGCGGCTGGCGCGTTCTTCGTGATCTTGCAGATCGCTGCCGTAAGGGAGTTTGCCGTGCCGTCGACACCCTGGGCGACCGCGCTGCTGGGATTCCGGATGTCCGCTGCGACCTGCGTCCACGTCAGGTTGGCGAGGGCGCTTGGCAGGTACTGGGAGCTGATCACCAGGTACTGGTTCCCGATGTCCACGAAGGGATAGGGGTGATCCGCTACCGAGGTGTACGGCTTGGCATCGTACTTCGCCATCAGGGCGGTCTGGGCGGGTGTCAGCTTCTGCAAGACGACGCCGTTGTTCACGAGACCGAACCATTCCACCGGCGTGAACTGGACGTACTTGCTGGTGTAGCTCGATTTGTAAAAGTCCAGCGTCGGCGTATTCGGGTAGACATCGGAGCTCGACGAGTGGATCAGGTGCAGATTCGAGAACGTGCCGAACCGGCTGAGCGCCACCGTCAGCGCCCACCGCTCGGCGGCGCAGTACGGGCAGTACTCCGCGCCGATGAAGAGGATTTCAGGCTTGCCGCCCGACGTGAGGGCGGGCTGCCCCTTGGTCGGGATCAGCGGACTGACGCCGCTGCCCTGGCCGACGGCGTTCAGCGTGGCGGCCGGCACCGTGGTGATCTGCTTCGTGACCTGGCTCACCTCGGCGGCGGTGCCCTTGGAACTGGCCGACGCCGAGTTGGAGCTGGCGTTCTTCCAGATGATCAGCCCCAGCACGATGGCGATCACGCCGAGGACGCTGCCGCTCGCGAGGAACATGCGCCTGCGGGCCTCAGCGCGCCGCGCGGCGGCCTGCTGCGCGGCGATTCGCTCCCTGGCGTTCATCCGCCGGATCCGCTCAGCCTTGCCCATGCCGCCTCGCCTTGCTTGTGGGGGTTGTGTCGCCCGGTACCTGCATCCCCTGCCGGGGCCTCAGCTGGCATCGGGAGTGCCGCTGCCGGTGCTGACCGCCCGCCCGCGAGTGAGGTACCGCAGACAATGCTAAGGCGCGCCGGCCGGTGCAGCCGCATCTGTTATAGAAGCGGAAGCTGCTGACGACTAGCTGAAGGCTAGCTCTGGCGCCGCTGAGCGCAGGGGCGTGGTGCGCAGGAGTTAGGTTGGTGTCCATGATTCTTGCGATGCGCAACCTAGGCTAGCTATCGTCTCTGGAATGGTGGCTCTCAGAAATCGCCGCGGCGCTCAGATCGCCGCGCTCGTTGCTCTGCCATGTCTAGGGCTCGCCGCAGCTGGCTGCGGCAGCTCCTCCCCCGGCACCAGTGCCTCCGGCGGCACTAAGGTGTCCGGCACCGTGAATGTGGCGTACGCCTCCTCGCTTCAGTATCTGAACGAGAAGGTCGTCGGCCCGGCCTTCACCAAGGCTGACGGCCACAAGTACTCCGGCACGGGCGCGGCATCCGGCACGCTGGAGTCGGAGATCGCCAGTGGTGAGATTCATCCCAATGTCTTTGAGAGCGTCGGCGGTGACAATGTCACGCCGCTGTTCCCCAAGTACACGAAGTGGTATGTGCAGTACGCGGGCACGTCGATCGTCGTGGCCTATAACCCCAATAGCAAATACGCCAGCCAGTTCAAGGCATTCGCTGATGGCAGCAAGCCACTGCAGGGCCTGTTCACGCTGATGGAGACGCCGGGATTCAAGCTCGGCCGCACGGACCCGGCGATTGACCCGCAGGGCCGAGACTTCATCTACATGCTCGAATTGGCTCAGTCGTACTACCACCTGCCCGCGGACACGGTGACGAAGATCCTCGGCGGTCCGACTGGCTCATCGACCTCACCCCAGATCTACGCTGAGTCCGCGCTGGACTCGACGCTGCAGTCTGGCCAGCTCGACGCCTCCAGCGCATTCATCACCCAGGCGATCGAGCTGCACCTCGACTACATCCCGTTGCCTGCCGCTATCAACCTGGGCGACGCCTCGATGGCCACGCAGTACCACAACGCGTCGGTGACGATCACCCCGGCGGGGGGCGCCGCCACGACCAAGCACGGCTCGCCGCAGGTCATCGACATCACCATCATCGGCAAGCCCACCCCGGCCGCGATCGCCTTCGTTAAGTACACGCTGTCGCAGGCGGGCCTGGCGCTGTACAAGGCCGGCGGGTTCACGCTACTGAGCCCGACGGCGACCGGTAGCACCAGCGCAATACCGGCGGCCGTCAAGAGTGAGCTGGGCGGCTAGCCCGGCTACGGCCGGCAGTGCCCGGGGGACCGACGAGTCCCCCGGGCAGCCTGGACGGCCTGGCCGGGACCTGGCGTTTCCGCGCCGCTTCCGCTCCATATCTGGCGCGGCGTCGGTCGTCGGGGCAGCCGTTATCTGGGTCGCACTCCTTGGACCCGTCATCACGCTGCTCACGCATCTGTCGTGGAGCGCGATCGTCAAGTCACTCACTTACCCCGGTGCGCTGGACCCGCTGATCGTCTCGCTGGAAGCCGGCGGCGTGACGCTCGCGGTGCTGTTCGCGGTCTGCACGCCCTTGGCTTACATGCTGGCCAGGGGCACGCTGCCGTTTCCGCGCGTCTGGGAGGCCGGCGTCCTTTGCAGCCTGCTGCTGCCGCCCCTGGTGATCGGGCTGCTGCTGGTCTTCATGGTCGGCCCGTACAGTCTGATCGGCAATCTGATCGGGCATCTCAACCTGTCCGCGACCAATACGTTTCTGGCCCTGGTCATCGCCGAGATCTATGAATCAGCGCCCTACTATGTCGTCGGCGCCCAGGCGGCTTTCGGCGCCGTGAACCCGCGGCTTGAGCAGCAGGCGGCCCTGCTCGGGGACCGGCCACGGCGGGTCTTCCGACGCGTAACGCTGCCGCTGTCAGCGCCCGGCCTGGCTATGGCGCTGTCGGTAGCCTGGGCAAGGGCGATGGGAGCCTTCGGCGCCGTCATTATCATTGCCTACCACCCGTACGGGCTGCCCTTGCAGATCTTCACCACGCTCCAGGAGACCGGCCTGCCCTCCGCTCTTCCTTACGCGCTGGTCCTGCTGGTGGTGGCCCTGCCGCTGCCGCTGGCGGCCTACATCTGGAGCGCGCGTGCTCAAGGCCGACGTCGAGGTTGAGCGCCGGGACTTCACCGTGCGCGCCGCGATCGAGGTAGCGCCGGGGGAGCGGCTGGCCCTGTTCGGGCCATCTGGCGCAGGCAAGACGACGGTACTGGAGACCATCGCCGGACTGGTCCGGCCAACCTCGGGCACTGTCGAGCTCGCGGGCCGGATGCTGACCCGGACTAGCAAGCCGCGCGTCGCCGTGCCGCCATGGCAGCGCGGCGTTGGCCTGCTGCGCCAGGATCCGGGTCTCTTCCCGCACCTGTCGGTCCGCGACAACCTCGGTTACGCCAGGACCGCCGGCTCACACAGGGGCGAGCTAAGGTCGCTCGCGGACGCACTCAGTATCGGCGAGCTGCTGTCGGCGATGCCGACCCGCCTGTCCGGTGGCCAACAGCACCGCGCCGCCCTTGCCCGGCTGCTGCTTGCTCGCTGCGACGCGCTACTACTGGACGAGCCTTACTCCGGACTGGACGCGGCCGCGCGGCGAACGCTGACGGCGCTGGTGGTCCGGCTCGTGACCGAGCGCAGCGTGCCAGCGGTACTCGTCGCGCACGAGCTAGCCGACGCGCAGGCGTTCGCAAGCCGGCTAGCGGTCATCGATCGTGGTCTGGTGCTACAGACCGGCGACCCCGATCAGGTCGTGCTCCGGCCAGCCTCGACGCGCGTGGCGGAGCTAGTCGGCTACCTGGGATTCGCGGCAGTGACGGACTCGGATGTGGCCGGGCCTAGTACTGGGTCCGGGCCGGGGGTGGTGGCCGGGCCGGGTGTCGTCGCCGCGCCGGGCGCGGGAGCAGAATCGGGTGTGGTGGCCGGGATCCATCCCGATCGGGTCGTCGCGGGGGTAGCTGCCGACCTCGGCCTGGTGCTGACGGGCACGGTCGCAGCGAGTCGGCCGGCCGGGGCTGGCTGGGAGACTGATCTTCAGCTGCCTGGCTCGGTAGTAACGTGCCGGCTTGCCGAGCGGCCGGGGCCGGTCGGCAGCCAGCTAATCGTCACGGCGCTCGACCCACCGCTGTTCGGACCGGATGGCGCGGCCATCGATCCTGTCGTGGCCGGAGTTAGCAAGGAGGCCGGCTGATGACCGTGCAGCAGCGAAGGCCAGATGGCAAGCCGCACCGGGCCGGACGTGCCAGCGCGGCGGCTGCGGCCGATGCGGCCGCTGGTCACCCGGCGGACGCGGACGATGCAACCGATGCTGACGATGCGGCGGCCGAACTCCATCAGGGCGGAGGGCGTGCGGGCGCCCGGCTGCGCTTGGCTCGCCAGGCCCGCGGATTCTCCCAGCAGCAGCTCGCGGGCATGGCGGCGGTCTCCAGGCAGGCCGTGTCGGCGGTCGAGTCGGGACTGTCGGATCCGTCGCTGCGAGTCGCACTCGCACTCAGTCGTGCGCTCGGCCTGACGGTCGAGGAGCTGTTCGGCCCGTCGATACCCGAGCCCGTCGTGCCCGTACGGCCACTCGCCCCGCTCGGCCCGGCCGGAGCGCGTGTATCGCTGGCACCAGTTGGCGACGCGCTGGTGGCGCTGCCGCTGGTCGGCGCCACCGTGACGCGCGCCGGGTTTGCCCCGGCCGGCGGCCGGGCCACCGGCACTGGGGATGTCGTCCCGCTCGGGCCGCCGAGGCCCACACTCGTCGTGGCCGGCTGTGATCCGGCCTTGCCGCTGCTGGAGCTGCCGCTGAGCTTGCTCGACCCGCCCGTCTCCTTCGCCTGGTGGCCGTGCGCCAGCCAGGAAGCGCTGACCTTGGCGAGCCAGGGTCTAGTCCACGTCGCGGGCGCCCACCTGCGCGGCCGCTCAGGTGACTACAACACGGGGCCGGCCGGGGACCTGCTGCGCGGTGGTGGTGACGTGATCGGATTCTGCTCCTGGCGCGAGGGTCTCGTACTGCGGCCGGAGCTGGCGGGCCAGGTGGGCAGTGTGGCGGACGTCGCTGCGGCCGGGCTGCGGCTCGTGAACCGAGAACCCGGCGCGGAAGCCCGCCGAGTCCTGGATCGGGAACTAGCCACGTACGGCATCGACGCCGGCCAGGTCACCGGCTACGCCACTCAGGCGACCGGTCACCTCGAGGTGGCGGCGGCCATCGCGGCCGGCCTGGCCGACGCGGGTATCGCCAGCGAGCCGGCTGCTCTCGCTTATGGCCTGGCGTTCGTGCCCCTCACGGCTGAGCGGTTCGACCTGGTGGTCCCCACCGCTCAGGCTGGGTCGCGTGAGGTCCAGGCCCTGCTCCGGGCCCTCGCGTCGCCTTGGCTGATCGACCAGCTTGCCAGCCTGCCCGGCTACGCCGTGAGCCAGTGCGGCGAGCGCGTCGCGACGCTGACATCGACATGACCTGCGCGGCGGGCCTGCGACTGGCATTTACGGCCGCCGTCAGGTCGCCATAGGCTGCCGGCTGTGTACTACGCAGATAGCGCGGACATCGAGGAACTCGGCTGGGATCGGTTCATCTCCGGTGCATGGGAGTCGATATTCGTCGACTACCGGTCGACAGCGGGGATCAGGTCGATCTGCCGCCGCTGGAGTGACTTGCTCCAGGTCGGCCTCGGCTGCTCACAGGACATCGCGGACAATCTCGTTCGCGGCCAGGTGATGGTCCGGCAGGACCGGGATCTGATGACTATTCGCGACCCGGAGCGGCTGCTGGCTGCGATGGACGAGGTGCTGGCGGACATCGGCGCAGACCTAGCTGACCTCGACGAGGTCGGGCCGGCTGAACGCGCCGGGCTGATATCGGCACATCGCGAGCTACGTGGCTTCCTCCGCGACAACTTCCTCGGGCCGGCCGACAGCGTCGGGTCGATCGATGCTGCTGGGTCAATCATTGGCGTCGGGTCGATCGATGCCGTCGGATCGACGGACGCCGACGGCTAGCCAGCCTTGCGGGCGAGCAACAGCGTGGTGATGTAAGGGACGGTCATCTGCCCGTCTGGGAACCGGTCCGCGATGATGGCCGCCACCTCGTCCAGGACTGACTGCCGGGCCTGCGGCTCCAGTTCGATGAAGTAGGACTTGCTCCGGTCGTCGGTGATCCAATCGGAGGCTGACACATGCCGGGTCCACTGCACGATGACGGTGCCAGCCGGCTCGACGACGCCGTGGGACCGCACGAGCTCGTCGGTCCAGTCCGGCGCCATCCGCTCGTCGCGGAGGCGCTGCCACATGTAGCTAGGGCAAGAGGACGACACCAGCTGCTGGTACTCCGCGAACCAGGGCTCGCCATCAGCCCTAGCCCGGTTCCACCAGGCGCCCCACAGTCCGCCCGGCTTGAGGACCCTGGCAACCTCGGCAGTGGCGATCCGATGGTCAAACCAGTGCCAGGATTGGGCGAACGTGACGAGGTCGGCCGAGGCAGACCGGATCGGCATCCTGTTGCCATCGGCCAGCACACAAGCTGAGCCGGGGCTGCGGGCCAGCGCCCGGCGCAGCATCTGCTCGCCGATGTCCAGGGAGATCACCACCGCACCGCGCTCCGCGAGCTGGCGGCTTGAGATCCCCGTGCCCGCCCCGCAGTCGAGCACGAGCTGACCGGCTAGTGGCCCGGCATGCTTTGCCAGCTCCTCAAACAGCGCCGCCGGGTACGCCGGGCGCGCAGCGTCATATTCGCTGGCCGCTGAGTCAAACACCGAGCGCATCCCGGGTTCAGCAGGTGCCATGAGGTCCATCCTGGCCGGCGGCCGGGTCTGCCCGCGCAAACGGATCCGGAGCTCTCGGCTTACCCGGCGTGACCGAAGACCGGAACGATCGACGCCCTCGCGATGGTCGCGAACGTCAGGTTGAAGCCAGCTATCGCCGGCGAGACGTCCGAATCGACGCCGAGATGCTCGGTGCTGAGCGCGTGCACGGTGAACACGTACCGATGCGGCTCGCCAGGCGGTGGCGCTGCGCCGCCGAAATCCTTGGTGCCGTAGTCGTTGCGCACCGAGAACGCCCCGGCCGGAAGCCCCGTACCTTTGCTGCTGCCTGCTCCGGTCGGCAGGTTGGTCACTGACGCAGGGATATCAAGCACCAGCCAGTGCCAGAAGCCTGATCCCGTCGGCGCGTCCGGGTCGAAACACGTGACCGCGAAGCTCTTGGTCTCCGGCGGGAAGCCGTACCAGCGCAGCGACGGCGAGATGTTCTCGCCGCTCATGCCGAAGCTGTTGAAGACCTGCGCCTGCGACATCTGCTCGCCATCGGCGACGTCGTCGCTCTCGACCGTGAATGGCGGTACCTGCGGCAGGAAGTCATACGGGAGCGGGGCTCGATCTGTCATCAGTTCCTCCTGTCTGAGCCGGCCGGGTGGCCGCAGCCAACGCTACTGAAACGCTGCGGGACTCAAGTCGGCATCGCCCTGAATCGGTCCGCGAGGCGCGGCCTGCTCATCGCGGCCGGGTCGGAACCGGGCTAATTCGGGCCGGCTCGGCTACGCGAGCCACTACCGTTGGTGGTACGCATGAGCAGCCAGCTAACTGTCGGCGGGCGTTCAGCTCACACCTGGAGGCTGAGGATAAGCTGCCCCGAGCCGGGAACGCGGCCGCACCGGGACGTGGCCGTTGTCCAGGCCGCGGACGCTTCTGAGAGGCCTGCCGACATCAGGCAACAAGGTTCTGGGCTTTCGGCGGGCGCCAGGCGTCAGTTCCCGGTCTACCAGCGGCATGAACTGGCCGCCCGAGGCAGGAAGGGCACGGTCGTGAAGGTCGCGCGCGGGCCGGCCGGTTGGGCCAGACTGGCGCTGCTCGGCGTCGTCCTCCTGGGCGCAGCCGTCATTCCGGGGCGTACGACCAGCCAGCAGCCGCCGCACTGCACGGGCGTGCGATGCACTACAGCCGGCTCGGTCCTCTGGACGAGCTCGTTGCCCGGCTCCTGGATTGCGCAGTCGGGCGTGTCGGGCACGGTGACCGAGCCCGATGCGGCCTATGCCGCCGACGGCGGCGGCGTTGCCGTGGTCGGGTCCGCCCTTGAGGTCACTGGCTACCAGGCAGGCACCGGCAAAGGGCTATGGCGCGTTACTCTGACAGCCCTTCCTACTGGCTCGGCGATCGTGAGCGTGCGCGCCTTCAGCGGCGTCGTCGCGGTCGGCGTCCAGCCGCCGGCGGCCCAGGCCGGCGCCGCGCGGGACGAGGTGATTCTGTCGTCCACGACCGGGCGGCAGATCCGCGTCTATCCGGCTGCGGCCTTCGGCGGGGCAGTATGGGCCGACGCGGCGAGGACCGTCATCGTTGGCAACACGGCAGTCGTGGCCTACGCCAACACCACCGGCCGAGTCTTCTGGCAGCGCGCCGTCGGCTCCGGCACTCCGACCTGGCGGGTGGCTGGTCACTACATCTATGTCGCTGAGCCTGGCGCCGCCGGGCGTGTGCCGCCCGTGCGGCAGATCAGCCTGCTGACGGGTGCCGAGCGCATTGTGCGGCCGCGCTCCGCGGGCTTGGCCGGGACGCTGGCCGGCGTAGTCAATGTGTCTCAGCCCGGCGGCTCATCGACAGCGGTTCTGCTGTTCTCGGGTGCCAACGTCGTTGCCGCCTACGGGCTCGACGGCAGGCCGCTCTGGCACACGGACGCGGCAGTGCCGGAGATGGCTGATGCCGCGCAAGGGGTCGTGTACCTCGCGGAGGGCGCCAAGCTGACGGGCATCGACGCGCTATCGGGGACAGCTGTCAGCAGCGTGGCCATTTCGGTCGCTGCCAGCCTCTACTGGGTCAGCGGCGGTGTCGCGCTCGGACTGGACCAGAATGCCCTCGGCGAGGCCTGGGGATACAGCCTGACCGGAGGGCGGGTGGCCTGGACGTCCGTCGCGCTGCCCTGGCCGCATTTCTTCCCTGACCTGTCCGGACTCGGCGGTAGCGCGAGCGGGGCTGGTAGCGTCGCGCTGCTCGCGGCGTGTGCTCTGGTCGGGACGGCGTCGGCCGCCGGGGCAGCGCCACCTTGCACGCGGCCAGAACTAGCGGCAGTGCTGATCAGATCGAGATAGGCCGGACGGCCGCGAGGTCTTGGGTGACCGAGGTCTTTAGTGACCGAGGTCTTGGGTGACCGAGGTCTTAGTGACCGAGGTCTTCAGTAGCCGAGTCTTCAGTGACCGAAATACAGCCCGCTCATGATCGGGGGGCGGCACAGGCTGGTCTTGGCAGCGGTCTTCGGTTTGTTTTTGGCAACGGACTTGGTAGCGGCCACGGACTTGACTGGCGTGCACGTGCCGGAACTGGACCGGGCGGCGAAGACGATCGAGGTGACTGCCAGCGCGATGGCCAGCGGGAAGAACAGCAGCACGCGCTGCCGGGGCACGAGCCGGATATGCAGTCTCGCGCCAATGGCGAGCGATATCAGCCGCAACCGGGCGAGCGCCAACAGAGCGCTATGTCGCAATTGCTCCGCCCTGGGCATCTCCTCGCCCCGATTCAGCCGAGCAAAGATCGCGTAGAGGGCGGCAAGCTTTGGATCTGACCCCCGCAGCGCACTTTCGATGCGCTCAAGCACCCTGCGTTGCCGTACAGGCAGGCCCATCGAATACCTCCGATCTGGACCCTCGAATTTCCCCTGGCACAACGTAACAGGCGGGCTGTGACCAACTCGTGACAGGGCTGATGTGGATGGTGACATCTGTCATGCCCAGGTCCGGACGGCTGGCACGCCGCTCCGACAGGGAGGCGCTCTAGTCTGAGGACCAGAGCTGACCCCGACATGGAGGCGAGCCGCCGGGCTGACCAGGCCAGCTGACAGGGGAATCAATGTCCAGCCAGACGGTTCTCAACCTCGTCATCGGTGTCGCCGTACTTGGCCTGCTGATCTACCGTCAGCTGCAGGCCCGCCCAGTGCGCGGCAACCAGCGCCTCGTGCTCGTCTTGGCCGTGATCGGCGTGATTCTGGCGGTGCAGTACATCCAGAAGCTGCACTCGTTGTCGGCTGCCATCAGCGCACTGGCGGGCAGCCTGGTACTAGCCGCCGTGTTCGGCGCCGTGCGCGCCGCCACAGTCAGGATCTGGATCCAAGATGGCCAGCCCTGGGTCCAGGGGAACCTGCTGACAGCCGCGCTCTGGATCCTCGCGCTCGGCGCACATCTCGGCTACGACTACCTCGTTGGCCAGCACAAGGACATTGGCGGCATCGGCAACGCGACTCTGGTCCTCTACCTCGCGGTGACGCTCGGTGTCCAGCGCCTGATCGTCGTGCTCCGCGCACAGCGACTGGACCCGTCGGCCTTCGGGCGTGTTGGGCGCGGAGCCACCTGACGTTGTCGCGGCTCACTGTCGGGACGAAGTCGGCGGCGGCCTGGCCGCATGGCACTGGCGCCACCGAGCCCGTTCCCATCGATGTTGAGGTTTTTCACGCAGCACAAAATCTAGCCGCGGCCCACCAACGCCGGTCGCGTGCGCGAGCATTTTCGGCGACATAGCGGGAGGCGCCGACCATGCCCGAAGGCGTCACCAGGCGTGTCGGCCACCTCCGTGAGCGGCCACCGGAGCCGGGATCATGCTCAGCATCGGCCTCCTGCTATGGGCGTCAGCCGTCTCGCGGCTGACCATCTCTAGCCACCGCAGGTGCGCACTGAGGAGCGTGTCCCTGGCCGGCATGCTCGTGCCGTACGTCGGAGCCTTTGCGCGATCGGCTCTGGTCAGGGCCCATCCGACCCGCCGCAGAGCTCGCATCATCATGGGCGGCGCCGCGTGCCGCGGGCGGTATGGACCCGGCAGGCAGTCGCCAGTGTCGCCGTACAAGTTGGGCAATCGTCTTCGCCTCGCCACATTTCCCCCAGTGAGAAACGTCAGCCCTTGTCGCGTTTGTCATGCTGCCCGCACCTCTTCGGTTCGGGCACGCGGCAGCCAGCACCCCTGGTTGCCATCAGCCGACTGGTGGCCCCTCGTCGTCATCAAGCTGCCAGGACATACGCCACGTGCCTGTTCGACTACACATTGTTCACCGAGCACATTGCACCGCGCAAGTGCGTATGGCAAATAAAAATGGCATTTTTCTACCACGATAAGGACATGCGGGAATGGTGCCGCAATGGTGAGTCATAGTCGCGCACTAGCTGCGCTGTAGTTGGGCCGGCGGCCGGGGGCGACTGAGCTCGTGCGATCTCGCTGGTCCAACCGTTAGCCGGGGTTGTGCGCTCGACGCCGGGCTCGCAGAGCCCGACCCGGCGATCAGTGCGGGCTGGGCCGCCCGGCCCGGCGGCGAAGCGCGTCCGTCCGCGTCGCCTCCAAGATCGCCGCCCGGCGCGGCCGCCTGCTAACAGGCCTTGCGCCGCCCACATGCACTGCCGCGATCAGTGCGGGCGGGTCTGCCGGGTCATGATGGCCAAGCGCGTCCGTCCACGTCGCGCCAAGGTCGCCGCCGGGCGATCGGTACGGGCGTGGCCGCCGGGCGTGGACGGCGAAGGGTGTCGTCCGCGTCGCCTCCAAGATCGCTGCGGGGACATTTCCTGTCCGAAGTGCAGTTTGGCGCCCGATTTTCCGCTTTTGGGTGCACGTAAGCCGGGAAACGTCGAGGCGGTCACGCCCAAATGGGGTAAATCGGCCATCCTTAGGACGCGCGTTCGGAGACACACGGTAGACCCACCAGGCTATGCCGACAAGGAAAAGCTACTTGACAAAAAAATCTGTCGGTGTGAGGCTGCTGTCATGCACGACGTCACCGTGATCGACAACCCGGCCGCCGCTGAGGCGTCCCTGGATCCGATCCGGGCTCGCCTGCTCGCCGAGCTGGCACAGCCAGGATCAGCCAGCACTCTCGCGACGCGGGTCGGGCTAACCCGCCAGAAGGTGAACTATCACCTGCGCGAGCTTGAGCGTCATGGCCTGGTGGAGCTCGTCGAGGAGCGCCGCAAGGGCAACTGCACCGAGCGCGTCCTTCAGGCCACTGCCGCCTCCTACGTGATCTCGCCGACGGCGCTGTCGGCGGTCGCGCCCGATCCGTCGCGCGTGCCAGACCAGCGCTCGGCGCGCTGGCTGCTCGCCCTCGCCGGGCGTCTAGTCCGGGAGGTGGGCGAGCTGATCACCCGCTCCGACGCCGCCGGCAAGCCGGTTGCGACGCTGGGCATCGATAGCGAGGTGCGGTTCGCATCCGCTCAGGACCGCGCGGCGTTCGCAGTCGAGCTGGCCGACGCGGTGAACGGGCTAGTCGCCCGCTATCACGACGAGCACGCGCCAGGTGGTCGTGAGCATCGGTTCGTCGTCGCACTTCATCCCAAGATCACGAAGGATCCCAAGATCACGAAGGAGCACCAGTCATGAGCCGCGCATTCGAGATCAGCCGCGAGATCGACCTGCCCGCGGGCCCGGAGGACGTCTGGACCGCGATCACAGCCGACACGGCAGCCTGGCAGTTTCCAACGGGGATGGAGATCCCCGCGGGTACGACGCCGCCGGAGGGTGCGCCCATCCAGACCTGGGATCCGCCGCATCGGCTGGTGATCCGCATGGAGTCGCCCGACGGGACCTTCAACGCGCTGGACTACGCCATCGAGGCGCGCGGCGACGGGACTGCGCACCTGCGCTACGTTCACAGCGGGATCCTTGCCGACGACTGGGCGGACCAGTACGACGCCATCGACGGGCACACCGACTTCTACCTCCACACGCTCGGCCAGTACTTGCAGTACTTCAACGGGCGCCGGGCTACCTACGTCGGCCAGCCGTCGGCCGGGATTGAGGGCCCTAGCGCGGCGGGCACCGCGGACGCCATGGACACACTGCGAGCGGCGCTCGGCATCGACGCCGGCGCTACAGTCGGCGACTTGGTGCATGCCGACCTAGGCGGTGCGGGCACGCTCGACGGGGTTATCGATTACGCCACGCCAGAATTCATCGGCGTGCGAACGCAGGACAGCCTGTACCGCTTCTTCGGGCGTAACCACTACGGCAGCGTGGTCGGGATGAGCGCGCACGTGTTCCGCGATGACGTGGATGCAGCGGCCGCCGAGAAGGCACTGAAGAGCTGGCTGGACTCGATCTACGCATAGCGTCTGTCGAGGCGTAGCTCTCACGCGGACCACGGCAACGGCCGGACGCGGACAGGGCATGCTCCGCCAGCACGGATTCGGCAATGTCTCATGCCAGGGTTGGATGGGCCGATGCGCGACCTTAAGGTCCTCCTGATCGGAGGAACGTCGAGCGTCGGCAAATCCACTCTGGCCGAGGCGCTCGGCGCCAGGCTGGGCTGGACCCGTACATCGACAGATCGCCTCGGACGTCACCCTGGCCGGCCCTGGAAGGTTGCCGACAGGCTGGTCCCGCCGCACGTCGCCCGGCACTATTCGGCGCTGCCGGTAGCGGACCTCACGACCGAGCAGCTCCGCCACTACGAGCGCATGTGGCCGGCCATTGAATCGCTGGTGCGCGCCCACGGGCGCGAGAACGGACCCGGCGGGCTGATCATCGAGGGCTCGGGTGTGTGGCCGGATCGGGCGGCCGGGGTGACTGGCTCTACGGTCGCGGGGATCTGGCTCACCGCGTCCGCCCAGACACTTCGCGGGCGGATTTACTCGGCCAGCCGCTACTCCGAGCTGACCGGCCACGAGAGGTTCTTGGTAGATCAGTTTCTCGGACGGACTGAGCGGTACAACGAGATCATGCTGAGCGCCGTCCGCCGGCTGGAGCTGCCCTTGATAGATGTTGACTCGGCGCCCTCGCTGGACGGGCTGCTAGAACGATGCGTCCAGCTTCTTGGCTAGCCGGTCTTCGAGATCGCAGCGCGGCGGTTCGGCCGGATGCTGGGTGGTTGGCTGCCCTGAGCTAGGCTTCAGCCCGGTCGGGATGGTCGGCCAGGCGTGGCATACAGTTACAGTAAGGTTTGGCTAACCTAACTAGGTCATCGCGCTGACGCCGAATCCGTCCCCTGGAGGCATCTCTTATGCTCGCCACTCTTGTGATCTTCTTGCGAGAGGGCGTGGAGGCGAGCATGATCATCGCCATCCTGCTCGCGTACCTCAATCGCATCGGGCGGCGGGATCACTTCCGTGACGTGTTCATCGGCGTTGGCGCAGCTCTGATCCTCGCGGCCGTGGGCGGGGCCGTAGCGTACGAGACGATCCGCACTTATGCCGGGTCGCGCGTTCAGACGATATTCGAGACCGTCACCTACCTGGTGGCGGCGGCCGTGCTCACCTATATGACGTTCTGGATGCGCAACCACGCCAGGTCACTATCCAAGGACCTACGTGCCCGTACCGATGCGGCGCTCGATGGCCGCGCTCGATGGGGTCTTGGCCTGCTGGCCTTCCAGGCGGTTGGCCGTGAGGGCCTGGAGACGGTGGTCTTCACTCTGGCGATCATGTTCTCCACGTCCGCGGGGGGTGCGCTCACCGGAGCCCTGATCGGGCTTGCAGGTGCGCTGGCGATCGCATTCGTGATCTACCGACTCGGTCACAAGATCAATCTGGCGAAGTTCTTCACCGTCATAGGGATACTGCTGATGGTCTTCGCTGCCGGCTTGCTTGCGGACTCGGTCGAGAACCTGCAAGAGCTTGGCTGGCTGCCGGTTCTCAACGCGCCGATGTGGCACTCGGGCCGGCTGCTGAGTGAGAGCAGCGCGTTCGGCGACGTGCTCCACAGCTTCTTCGGGTACAGCGACGCTCCGACTCCGCTGCAGCTGGTGATCTACGCTGGCTATCTGGCCATCGTGGTGGTCGCGTACCTCGGCGTGCGAGCGAGGTTCGGCGCTCGCGCCCAGCGCCCGCACGGGGCAGCTCACTGAGCTGATGCCCCAGCGGCCCTTTTGTTCGGGCCGCTAGGATCGGGCGTGAGGATCGGGCAGTCGGCACCTTCAGTGTCGCTGGTCGAGCCGCGATCAAAAGGCACTTGCCTGGTCGTGTTGGATGAGGCCATGCGTCCTGAGTTCCTGGTTCCGGCGAAGCTCTCGGCAGGAGACCGGGTAGCGGTCGTGTCACCATCGTTTGCTGCGCCTGGCAGATTCCCAGCGGTACATGACCTCGCCATGCGCCGGCTCCGCGATGACTTCGGGCTGGTGCCGGTCGAGTACCCGACCACCACGCGGCTGGGCTCGTCGCCGCAGGATCGCGCCGCCGACCTGATGGCCGCGTTCGCTGACCCGAGCATCGGCGCGATCCTTGCGACGATCGGCGGCGACGATCAGCTCACGGTGCTGCCTTATCTCGATCCGGCGGTCGTAGCTGAGAACTCCAAGGCCTTTGTGGGCTATAGCGACAACACAAACCTGCTGAACTGGCTCTGGAACCAGGGGATAGCTGGCTACCACGGCGGCTCGACGATGGTGCACCTGGGCCGGGGCGGCAGGCTACACCCGGTGTCGGCCGGTTCTCTGCGTGCCGCGCTCATAACCGGCGGGGATGTTGACCTGCATCCCGTCGATGCCTTTAGCGAGGACGAACTTAACTGGGCGGATCCGGCATCGCTGGACCGCGAGCCGCCGGCCGAGCCGAGTCCCGGCTGGTACTGGCACCAGCCCGGCCGCGTCGTCACGGCTCCGACCTGGGGCGGGAACCTGGAGATCTTGCACTGGAACCTGGCAGCGAGTCGGTGGATCCGGCCGGTGGACGACTACGCCGGATGCGTGCTGATGCTGGAGACATCTGAGGAGATGCCGTCTGACGAGGAGGTCTTCCGCATGCTCAGGAACGCCGGAGAGCGCGGCCTCCTGTCCCAGTTCCCCGCTGTGCTGGTCGCTACCGCGAAGGCCAGCAGTCTGGATCGCCGAACGACTCGGGACGAGCGAGAGGCGTACCGGGACCGGCAGCGGTCAGCGATCCTGCGCGCTCTCGACTACTACAATCCCAACGCCATGGCCGTGTTCGGCCTGGACTTCGGCCACACCGATCCGCAGTGGATCCTGCCCTACGGCGGGGCTGTGACCGTCGACGGACCGGCTCGCCGTATCGTCGCGCATTACGGAGGCTGAGCTGGACGCATGCTCGACTCGCTCATGGACTTTCTGCTGGAGTTGCTCACCGATCTAGTCGGTGACCGGTACGAGCGCCGCGTGAAGCGACGCCGAAGGAGCCGGCGCCAGCGACGCGCATGGCCTCGCCGGACCAAGGATTCGTCCCCGCCACCGAATTAGCCGTGCTGACCGAACAGGGTCGCAGCCAGCCGCTGCCACGAGGGAAGCGGCATCGTAGCCAACGGGCCTGTTATCTGTTCGTCGCCAGCTCCGGGGGAGCCGGTGCAGCCCTGGCTGCTACCCGGCGAGGTCTGCGGGCCACGCTGTAGGTGATCATCGAGACCGCGAGTGCGATGCTCATCGCGAATGCGAGAGCCAGGGCAAGATTCATGACCGCCATGTGTCTGGCGGTTTCGATCCCGTCAAAATAGGCGGGCGGTATGAACCCGACGATGGAACATCCCGTCATGCAGAGCACTACGAACGCGCCGTCCCGGTGCCACGGCATGCGCCTTCGCATCAGCGCGACCAGACCCACGGCTGCCAGCGCCAGCCACAGCAGGGCCAGCCACAGCAGGCCTAGCCTCGGCGGGAGCCGCTGCGCAAGCCAGCTGAACACGGTCTCGCGAGAGTCAAGGGCGCCTGGTCCGTGACCGGCGGATGGCGCGTAGTCACCCAGATATGTGACGTGGACGCGCAAGCCTTCGTTTGCTGCCTGGTCCCCGACACTGATAATGCGGCCTGGATGGGTTAGGAAATACAGCTCCATGTGGCTGTCGGTGAGCTTCGGCTCGTACCGGTGGTACAGCGGGTCCTGGCGAACCGAATGGCTTGACCAGTAGTAGCTGCCGGCATACTTGGCCCAGATCGCCGGTAGGCCAAGGGCGCGTAGGTCGGCGCCCTTGTTGGGGTCCTTAGGGCTGACGATGTGCTCGAAAATAGTGTCCACGACCCGCATGGGCTGTGTCCGCTTGCCGTATGAGCTGTGCGCGTTCCATACCTGATAAGCCCCGGCCGAGAGCGCGATGGCCACGGCGACCACAACCGCCGCTCCCGCCTGCCGCGTCTGGAACCGGCGCAATCCAGGGCCGCCGCTGCGGCTCGCGCTAGCGAGGACGATGGCCAGGCAGATCGGCACGGCCAGAATCACGTACTCCTCCTTGGCCAGGACGACGAGAATGCCTCCCGTCCCGGCCAGCGCGAGGCCGCGCATGCTCGCGCGCCGGTCCCGCCCTAGATACACCAGTCCGGCGGCGACTAGCAGCAAGCCGACCATCGCGGCAGGCTCGCTGTACGGGCTGGCGAACACATCAAAGAATGCCGCGTCCGCGACGATCAGCCAGATGGCCGCCGCTACCAGCACCTGAGCCCATGGCCTGATCCGCAGGCCGGTTGCCAGACTTGCGATCGCAACCGAGGCGATCGCGCACATCACCACCCCGAGGGCGATCAGGTTGAGTGTGCCGGGCAGGCCGAATGCTGGCGTCAGCAGCCTGGCCAGGCCCAACGGAACGAGTTCCGAGGTCACGTAGGCGGCACGGCCGCAATGACCAGGGACGTATTCGAAATAGGCGTAGCTGAAGAACCGGTGGTATCCGTGGGGGACAACCGGATTGAGGCCGAGCGCGCCGCACATCAGCCGCGGGCCGTCACGGTTGTCTGCCTGCCCAACCGGCACGGGGATCAGGAAGCGTATGAGGAAGAGCCCTAGTGAGACACCAAAGACCGACAGCCAGAGCCAGCTTGGCTCGCTCAGGCGGCGGAAGCCCGACCGGGCAGGTCGAACCGTCTCGTCGCCTTCCAGCTTGCCGCTAGACACCTGCTGACCTTCCCACTGTTCCGGGCTGCCAGGGGACCATCCCTCCCCTTGGGCTGTCGCTTGCCCCACCGGGAAGCTGGTTACTCCGACGCCGCTCTACTTCCGCTGGTTACGAGCTCAAGGATCCGATCACGAAGAATATAGCCAGCTGCCGGTGAGGCCGCAGTGATGCTGCCAGTTCGCTCGGCGCTGCTCGTAGCTATCCAACTCGCGGCCTGGTCGCGTATCCGGCTTGCAGGGCTTGACCTCGGCGTGCTGGTGGCAGCCGAGTACGGAGGCCCCGCCGCAGTCACTGCGTTAGTACTCTCCGCAGCGAAGGTGGGGTGTCGCGAGCACAACAATCGTCCAACATAGCCATAACGAATAATTGGCCGGCGTCGGCCCCAACCGCCGAGAGCTACTTGGCAGCCATCCGGGAGCGGAGCCGCCGCATGACCATCGGCGGCTATAGAGGTGCGTCCGCAATCGAATTTAGGATCGCTTTGGCCTGTGCAACAGAGTCCTGGTCTGAAACCTCCTCAGCTCCTGCAGTCACCGAGCCGAGAGGATGGAAGGCGCCTGGGCCGACCGGCGCCTAGAGCGCAAGCTGCGCCAGGGACGATGGCCATCCGATGCCGCGCGACGGTTTAGAAGCGACGGCTGTCAGGATCGGTCAGCGCTACCGGATAGACCAGCGCTACCGGATAGAAAGGATGTTACGTTTGCCTAGACTTAGGCACGATCGCCTCGGAGGACCTATGCAGCGAGGGCGGGCACTCTTCTGGACGATTATCGGAAGCATAGTGGCTGTAGCGGCGGTAGTAATAGCATTAATCCTAGTCAACGCCGGCGCGCCGCCAAAGTCAGCTTCTTTGCCCGCACCATCCATTTCGGCCCGTGCAAGCTCCCCAGCTGGCGAGTCTGCCCCAGTGGTGATTCCGACGGCTTCCAGCACGTCCTCGTTCTCATATCTCTCAGATCTGGCACCTTCCGGGAATCTCGGCGAGCTGGTGAACCCGGGTCCCGTCAAGATAGACGGATCAATCTACCCCAAGAGCATTTTGTTCTATTGTAACGTTGGCGACGCAACTGCTTTTCCTGCATATAAGCTAGAGCATAACGCTCGCCGGTTCCAAGCAACTATTGGACTTGGAGCCAAGTTTCCGCCACATTTCGAAGCGTACGTAATACTAGATGGAGATGGGCACACTCTCCGGACATTTACTGTCAGCGCCCTTGGGCCCGAAACCGTCGATGTCAATGTAACGGGGGTTCACACCCTCCAACTCGAATGCTTCGGCTCCGGTCAATCTTCGGCGGCCGGTTGGGCCATTTCTGTAGCGTGGGGCAACGCACGTGTCGTAGAACGACATTGACCGCGGAATGGTGGGTCGTGCTCGCCGGTCTTCGACCGGGCAGTCGGCCCGCGGGCGAGCGCCATTCCCGTAGCGGGGAAGGCGGTTGCGGCGAGGACGCCGACGTGGCTGTCGCAGGCGCCGCCGTGGCCGGCCGGGACGAATAATCAGGGGTTTTAGCGCCGTGTCGTGCTCGCCCCCGGCCTGTTCAAACTGCGTTGCGCGGTGAAACCACGTTTCCGCAGGTGGCGCGCCTGGAGGGACTCGAACCCCCGGCCGGCTGCTTAGAAGAAAGCCAAGAGGCTCGGCCCGGCCTACGAATCCCCAGCTCAGAGCCCTGTCAGCGTGGCCGCTCGCCGCCGCCGACCGGAGCCGCCCAGGTCACCTGTGGCACGTATGTGGCACGAAATCGTGCCTGAATTTTCCGAATTTCGACGTTCGCTCTAGAGGGCTGTGCGGCGTCGCCATGAGGCAGGCTCCTTGCCTGCCCCTCCATCTGCCGATGCCGTGCCAGAGGCTCGCGGTCAAGGACGCCGAAGGCGCCGCGCAGCGGGCGAAGCTCCTTGACGGCGAGGGGCACGGTCATAACCTCAGCCGCGCAGCCCGGCGCCGGCAGCAGGCTCGGGCACCTGGCGCTCATGGTCGACCCGAGCTAGTCGACTGGCCCGAACTCGGCGTCGAGCCGCGAACGCCAGTCCTCATCGGCAAGCCCGGCACGCACCAGCACATCCCGCCAGTCCTGACTGGCGAGATCCCTCGCATCGCGCAGTCGAGCAAGATCTCCTCTCGCCCACAACACAACAGCGGCCTGCACCCGCTCCGTTTCTTCGACTGCGCCAACCAGATCGATCACCGCGGGCGCACTTCCCGGCTCGGGGAAGTCACGCTCGATGCGCTTGCGCAGCCTGTCAGACACGACCGTCACAACTCCATCATCCAATAGCCGCGCCTTAGCAGCTCCCTGTCCATCACCCCAACCGTCTTCAGCCAGCCACGGCTGACGCATCGCGCCGTTGCGCGCTGCCGGTTGCCATCCCGGCCTACGACAGCAGCCGAGCCCTCGCCGGTGCGCGCGGGCCTCGGGTGTCCATCTCGTCTCCGGAGTCACGCATGGCAACCACGACATGACCCATCCACCGGATCCCGCAGCCCCTGGGCGCGCGAACTTGTGCGCGCCCCGAGGCGGCCGGGCGCGAAGCGCAGTAGGCCGCCGATCTTCCTTCTCTTCTTCCCCTTCTCCTGCCGCTCCCGCCAATGCACTGTCTCGGTATAGACGCAAAGTTTCGAACCACCCCCTGGTGGCCTGCGACGATCCGGCCGGATGGCGCCGCGGCGCGAGGATGAACCTGCGGGCCCTCGCGGCCGCCGACCCTGACACACCGATGCGGCAGCGCAACTGCGGCGCCGTCCCGATCGGCGACCAGGTCGAGATCCGGATCAAGGACGGCACCGCCTACTACTGCGGGTTAGAGACCTGCGGGAACGTCTGGCTGTGCCCCGTCTGCTCCGCCAAGATCCACCACCGCCGCGCCGCCGAACTCCGCGAAGCCCTCGACCATCTTGGACCGAGCAAGGCCACTCGGCCAGTCTGGTCACGATCACCGTTCCGCACGACCTCGACGACCCGCTCTCCAGGCTCCTCGACGCGCAGAAGGACGCCTGGAAGCACGTCACCCCAGGGGCTGCCTGGCAGCGGCTCAAGCGCCGGCTCGGGATCGCCGGGCACATCATCGCGCCTGGAGTTCACCTGGGGCGACGAGAACGGCTGGCACCCCCACCACCACGTCCTCGTCCTCCACGACCAGGACCTCGGCGCCGCCGCCATCGCCCAGCTGCACGCGCACATTCACTCGCGGCTCGCCGCCGAGCTGCCGCGACCACGGTCTCCGTCAGCCTGACCAGCTGCATGCCGTACGCATCGACCCCAACGTCTCCGCTACCGCCGCGGGCGCCTACATCGCCAAAGGCGGCCAGTGGACACCCGCCGAGGAAATGACCCGCGGCGACCTCAAAACCAGCCGCACCGGCAGCCGCACACCCTTCCAGATCCTCGCCGACTACTACCAGACCGGCGACACCCGCGACCGCGACCTCTGGCACGAATACAGCCGCGTCACCCGTAGCCTCGCAGCCGTGCGCTGGTCACGCGGCCTGCGCGCGGTCATCCTCGGGCCGGCCACGGAGCCTGAGCGCGCCGATGAAGAACTAGCCGCCGAGGACATTGACGGCAACCTGCTCGCCGTCATCCACTTCCCAACCTGATCACGTATACGCGCCGCAGGGCTAGAGCACGCCGTGCTGGTGGCCGCGGAGGACGGCGGCCAGGCCGCCCTAAGTACGCTCCTCCGCCAGGCACACTTGTCGGCCTTGACTGCTGAATGGAGCCTTCCTCAAGTCATGGCGTCTCTGCTTGCGCTCCGCCGCACTCCACCGCACCGGCGCTTCCCCGCGCTACGCTCCGCCTCCGAAGGCCAGCGCCCGCGATCCCGCCTGCTCAACCGCGGGCTAGCCATCCCCGCCGCTCCTTCAGTGCACCGACCACCCTCCTCGCTTCCGATCGCCCGGCTCCCGGCCACCCGCGTCAAGGGCGCCCTGCGGGCGTCGCGAGCGATCGGCTTCGCCGACCCCGGACCCGGCGGTCACTTACCCGGATCGGGGCAGCTCCGAGGAAACTGCGAGCAAGTGTCGACATATGGCTGGGCTGCGGGCCAAGGCTGCATGTCGTATCGATATGTCCCGGCGCCTAATGAGTAAGATGACCCGCATGACAGGTGGAGGAGGTTTCTGGTCTTACGTTCATGCCGACGATGCCGCAGAGGGCGGCCGAATTAGGCAACTGGCCAGCGACGTCGCTGCGCAGTACGCGCTGATAACTGGCGAACAGATAGATATTTTTGTAGACGCGGAGACGCTGGAGTGGGGTGATGACTGGCGAGAGAGACTCAACTCCAGTCTTGCATCGATCCTATTCTTTGTTCCCGTGATCACCCCGCGATACTTTCTCAGCCCAGAGTGCCGCCGCGAGCTGCAGGAATTTGCCAGGGGTGCCGAAGCTCTCGGGATCAGAGAACTCATCCTTCCGCTCCTCTACGCTGACGTACCAGCACTAAATGAGCCGTCGCCTGTCGATGAGGCGATAGTGCTGGTCAAGACATATCAGAGGGAAGACTGGCGCGAGATCCGCTTCGAAGACAGTCGCTCTGGCACTTACAGACGCGCGGTAGCCGCACTCGCGCAGCGACTCGCTGATGCGGGTCAACGCGTTATTGCGGCAGAATCTGAGCGCCCGCCTCCGGATGGCCAAACCGTTGCGACTGCCGATGGCGAGCAGGGCACACTTGACCTCTTGGCTGCTATGGAGGAAGCACTACCTGAATTGTCTCAAACTATTGAAGGAATAGGCACTGAAGTGGCCGTCCTAGGAGCGGCCGCAGAAGGTGCAACTAGCGACATAAGAAGGGGCGATGAACAAGGAAAGGTTTGCCGCCCGACTGATCATTGCGCGCCGTCTCGCACAAGAATTGTCAGAGCCTGCGGAGCGCATCCTTGCTCTCACGAACCGCTATACCAGAGCGCTCTACGATGTGGACGCCGGGGTCAGAGCTATCATCAATAACGCGCCGCGCGAGCTTCGCTGCAGATCCTTCAGCGGAGTCGGCATGGAGAACCTTCGCCGAGATAATAGCCACGCTAGCGCAGACTACTAACCAAAGCGTCTCAACTCTGGAGACCTTGACGCAAGCGCTCAGCCAGAGCGAATCACTGTCACGCGACCTGCGGCCGCCGCTCCAAAACGTCAGGCGCGGCCTCACTAGCATGATTGAGGGTTCTGCCGTCATAAACGAGTGGCATGCGCTTGCAGCGAACGTCAACGCTGACTAGCCTTGACGCGTTCAGTCAAAAAATCTAACCCGCTCATTAAGAATCGCGGGTGAATTTTTCGCACAGCCGGGAAGCGATCTTCTACGGCCGACCACCGGGAGAGCAGATGGCTCAGGTGAGGAAACGCCAGCCCGATCTATCGCACCAGTGACCAACTTGGGAAGCAGCGATTCGACCTGGGACCGGCTCGAAGACCAGATCGGCTGGTATGACCGCAAGAGCGGAGAGAGTCAACGGAGCTATAAATGGCTGAAGTTACTCGAGATCGCTATCGCCGCTAGCCTGCCGGTCGTCGCAGCTGTTCACAGCCCAGTATGGGTAACTGGTGGCCTTGCAGCGGTGATTGTAGTACTGGAAGGAATGCAGCATCTATACCAGTTCCAGGAACACTGGATTACTTACCGCTCTACTGCTGAAGCGTTGAAGCATGAGCGATTCCTGTATGTGGCCGAGGCGGGGCCGTATGTCACCGAGGACCGGCATAGCCAGCTCGCCGAGAGGATCGAGGGCTCGTTTCACAAGAACACGCTAAGTGACCGCCAGCCAACGCAGCGCTCCTTCTAAGCACAACCCTCGTAGGCGGTGTGCCAACCATTCTCGCGAGCCAGTCAGCCGCGCTGCGTAGCCCCACCGACTCTGGTAGCGCTACCGCTCCCTTCGCGCAAGCAGCAAAGTCACTATAGCTATTGATCTCCAAATACATCCTGTAGCTGATGATCGAATAGCGCAGCTCAGCCTTGCACAGTCAGCGTACTTCCGTGCGAGTACTTCCAGACGCTGTAGGGTCACCCTTCAACGTAACAAAGTTATCTTTGTCACCTCAATGCCGAGAAACGAGACAGCCTTCAGCCTATCTATCACAACGTCTACCCTGTCGCAGTATCCCGCCAACGCAACGCATGCCTTCGCTGCGAAGCCGATCTCAGATGAATTTACAAATTCTAGCAGAACGTCCTCAAACTCCTGAACAGTTATGCCATTCTCTACCAGAAGCGCCTCATAAGCAAACTGTGAGTAATTCTTCTCCGCCGCCAGAATGTCAGCTTCCTCAACCCTGTCGTTACAGCTATTGACCGCTGCCATTACCGCCGCGTTACACAGGTAAACCATGTCACGAGGTCGGAGCAGCACGCGCTAAAGAAGATACTCGCGGGTGTCCATGTCGTTAACTTTCGAGCAGAAGAAGCGCTCCCGTAGCTCCGCTGGGTCAGTCCGGGTGGACGGACCGCCAAAAACCGCTCCTCGATCAACCGCAGGAGCAAACTGTGGTCCTCCCACGCGAGAATTTGCGTGAGTATCTTGTCGAGCTCACGTGCGACCCGTTGTACGTAGGCGTAGATGTCACTGCGCAAGAACACTACAAGAGTAATCGCCACCTTCTGGCGCCAGGTATCCTGTCGATCGAAGTTCTGCGCGACCCTGCCGACCGCTCCAAGCAGGCCCAGAAGCAGATCAGCGAGCAGCTCGAGGTCAGCTCAGCGATCCCAAGCCTTATCGAGATTGTCGATCAGTCTGCTACGCGTTCCCTGCCAGCCAGTACCGGTCCAAGAAGTGTCCTGAGCTTGCGGATTACCTCCAGGTGCAATGTCTCATTGAGCAGGTCAGGCCCGACGCTACGCTTTCGGAATCAGAGAGGCCCGACTCTAGCAAGTACTGAATCGTGTCTTCGAAACGACTGGCGAATTCGTCACGAATATGGAATGGACTCGTCGACGAAGCGAATCAGATCGCGTTCCGCTTCGCTATATGTACTCCGACAGGCGCGCTTCGATCGCTATCACGCGGATCGTGCGATCTCGGATTGCAGCAAAAAGCTCCATAGAGCTTCGATAAAGTAATCTTTTAGCTCCCCCGGCAGCTTTCCCAGGAGCGCAACCAAAGCGGTGAACTCGTAGGACGCTGGTTTGATGACGACAACCATGTTTCTCACGTCTTCGCTCAGGCGAGACGCAGCCTCGAGCATATTGCCGTCTTGCCCGCACCTTTACGACCAACGAATAGCATTAGTCAGCTCTTCAGAACCTGGTCAAATGAAGCCGTTTCGACGAAATAATCAGGGAGCGCTTCTCTCTCGTTTTCTGCTACGTGCTCGCCGAAATTCAGCCCACGCAGCTGTGTGACAAGCTGGAGCCTGCGCGTTCTATACTTCTCATCCGGCGAATTTGCTGGCAGTGAGCCAGTATCAACGTACTCGTAGCATTGGTCTGCAGATGTATAGTATTTCAGTCGGTCTTGTAGTCGAAGGGAGCACTGTAATCTTCCTCCGCGAGCATAAGTACAGCTCTTTCGAGTCCTGTGGCCAGCCAGCAATGAGTGCAAGCCGAGCATTCTGTATCAGCGCTAGAGTCCTGCGTTCTGCTGAGAAGTGGACGACGTAGCAGCAGACTCATATATCTTCTGGCGTACCAGGAAGCGGTTAAGAGCTGATTCCGTCGCGTCCGCCGTAATTAGTCGCACGCCTTGTTAGCTCGGCACTGAGACGGCGATCGACTAGCTTGCTGCGTCTGTAATGTGTGACATCGGGAGATAAAAGATAGCCGCGCTGCGCAGCTCCTCTGTGAGCGTGGCTCGATTAGATCATCATAGATGGTCTTATCAGCGAGCAATAGTTGATCTATTAGAAACTGCCTTCAGATGTCATCGGAATTAGCCCAGTCGCGCCAGCCAACACTTGAAAGGAGCCTGAATCAGTTCCAGCGAGCGCGAGCCTCATTGTCGGTGCGTCGAGGAGAATCCAGATGCGCCGGCACGGCCTATAGCGTAGCCGAGTTCAAAAAGGACATTGGACTCAGAGTCGAGACGTCGAAGATGGAGAGGTCTGACTCATCGATAGCGGACAGCACAGATGAGATGACGAGCCTGCCGCCGATTCAGAGATCTTCCCAAGATTGTACGTGCGGCCGAGTTGCTGATCGCTTCGCTGCCCGTGGAGCGTTTCGCGGGACAGGGAGGCGTGCTCGCGTACCCAAAGAAGATGTTGTCAGGCAAGCATGCCTCCTCACCAGCTGCAGGATTGTCGCCTGAGTCCTAACGATTTCGTCCGGACTGATGGAACTGTATCGTGTTCAGCTGCGTTCGATGCCCGAGCACAGCGCAGCGAGTGGCAGGTGCCAGACAGCTTAATGTCACCCCGATGCTGTCTGGAGCCCGAGTTAGAGTATGTCATAGCAGATATAGCTATTAGCTCGTAGGGGTGCGTGTCTTGAGGTCGATGTTCGGGTTGCCAGAAGTTAGCGGAGTTAACGAGACGCTGGACGATGCCAGATGGTGTTGCCGGCAATAGTTGCCGGAGTAGTCAGCAGGCTTGCAGAGAGAGCCGGCAGGCCCGTCGCGCCCGGCGATGTGCGCTGTGCGGTTCGGAACAGCCCGTTGTCGCAGAGGGGCGCGAGTACTTTGTGACCGGCATGACTCAGCTGCGGAGGTTGCGGGTGCGGCCCATGGCGCTGGCGCGCAGCTCGCGGTAGGAGGCGGCGAAGGCTGACCACCATTGCGGGTCGGCCGCGCTGATCGGCCTGGGCGAGCTGCTTCGCTGCCTCGGTCCGCAGGGCGGCCATCGAGGTTTCCTGCCAGGCGGTGGTGTCGTGGCCCTGGGCCTGGTACTCGATCGCCTGGAGCAGGGTCTCGATCTTGTCGGCGTCGCGGGCCAGCCTGCGCCTCGAGCGTCTCGCCGGCCTCGTACTCGGCGGTCAGGTCCTGGAAGGCCTTGGCGGCGGCGTCCGGCATGCCCGCGGTCTGGTGCGCGGTGACGGCCTCCGGCGCGGCGGTGGTGACGTAGGCGCGGCCGACTGAGGGGACGTCGCCGATCCGGGTCTCGTGGGCGTCGTGCAGCAGGCCCAGGGCGGCGGTGCGCCCGACGTCGGCGCCTTCGATGCGCGGCCAGGGTCATGCCGACCATGGCCGACCCGGAAACTGTGCTCGGCGACGGTCTCCGGCTGCGGGATGCCGAGCAGCAGCCAGCCGGCCCGGGGCACGCGCTTGAGGTGGCCCATCTCGAACAGGAACGCGGCGACGCCGGCCAGCGGGTGATCGTTCTCGCCCGGGCACGGGGAGGCTGGCCTGCTCGCGGACGTAGACGCCGCTGCCGGTCTGGCTGCGGACAAAGCCCTCTTCCCGCAGCGTCGCGGATCGCGTTGCCGATCGTCACGCCGGGTGACGCCGAAGAACTTGGCCAGCTCCTCGCCGGACGGGAGCTGCGCGTCCGGGCTCGAGTTCGCCGCTGAGGATCGCGGCCCGGATGGACGCGGCGATCTGGACGTTCGGCCGCCGCGGGTCTTCCGGGTCAATGGGCTGCATACCTGCTGATGCTACTTGCCTAGACAGCTCCGCGAAGCTGTTGACGAGCTATATAGGCAGACTTACGATCTGACTAGATCGATTGACAGCCTGCGTATAGCAGGTAGTCCGCGACCGCCAGGAGGCGAGTTCCATGCCAGGAACACTCACCATCGACACGCACCGCTACGTTCCAGGCCGTCTTACTGATGGCCAGCGGCCCCAAGCTCAAGTTCGGCAGCACCGAGCAGGACATCAGCGCCCGCGGCGAGCGCAAGTGGGACGTCCAGGCCGCCGTCACCTACCACGCCGAGCCCGGCATGAAGCCGGTCAGCGAAGTCATCGCCGTCACCGTCACCGGCCCCGCCACCGACCCGTGCGCCTCGATCCCGCCCGGCACCCCGATCGTGTTCGACCGGATGCGCGTCGGCTTCTCCGTCCCCGAGGCGCGCGAGAACGGCCGCGGTATCCGCGGCGGCCGCCCCTGGTACCAGGCCGCCGACGTGCACCAGGCCCACCAGCCGCGGCCGGCCAAGACCGACCAGGCCGCATAACCCGCTCAGCCGCCCGGCCAGGTCCCGCTCGCCGCGCTGGCCTGGCCGGGCTCTCCACACCGGAGGTAACCCGTGCCCTCCTCGTCCCGCCCGCCGCGTTATGGCTCATCGATCCCTGGCACGACGCGCTCGCGCTCGTGCTCGCGGTCATCGCTGTACCGGCCGGCCGCTGACCTGATCCGCTTCGCGCTCGCCAGTCCCGGCCGCCCGCCGCCACTACCTCGGCATGATCCGCGCCCGGCACCGCTGGCACTGGCTGTGCCGCTGCACCGGCCTCGGCCAGCCCGAGCTCGCCGCCGAAGAACCGGCCCGCCGCCGAGTCCCGCGCCCTGGTCCTGGTCCTGCTCGCCATGACCTGGCGGCTCCTGGCCCTCGCTGCTCGGCATCGAGTCCGCCGAGCGGACCGGCCAGATCCACTACCCGCGCGCCCGGCGGTGGCGGCTCACCGACTACGGCTGGGAATGCCGCGTCAAGACCGCGCCCCGCACCGGCCGCAAGAAGTCGAGAAGCAAGCCGCCGCACATCGCCGACTACTGGCGGTCCGTCCGCGTCGGCGTCACCCAGGCCGCCCTGGCCGCCTCATCGTCCGCGCCCTGCGCGACCGACCCGCTCGCCGACCCGTTCGGCCCCGAGCGATGCCCGCCCGGCACCTACGAACCGCACCAGCCCGACCGTGCTCTATGTCGGCCGCGACGACTTCGGCACCGACCGGTACCTGCCGCTGCGCGGCCTCACCGGCATCTGCGTCTCCGGGCTTCCCGGCTACGGCAAGACCTCCCTGATCGCCTCCTGGCTGTGCCAGCTCACCACCACGCCCGCCGCGCAGTTCGCGCTCCTGGACGGCAAAGACGGCGGCGACCAGGAACCCTGGCACGACCGCGCCTGGCGCCACGCCGGCGACCAGCTCGCCGACGCCCTCGACGTCCTCGAGGACCAGCACGCCGAGATGCGCCGCCGCCTCCGCACCATCACCGCCCTCTGCGGGCAGCGGAACGCCTGGAACGCCGGCGGGCCCACCGAGGAGCTGCCGCTCCTGGTCACCGTCATCGACGAGTGCCAGACCTACCTCGACCTCGCCCAGCACAAAGGCGACCGCGCGCTCGAAGGCCTCGCCCGCCGCTGCATCGCCCTGACCGGCGAGCTGATCCGCAAAGGCCGCTCCGTCCTGTGCCTGACGATCCTGGCGACGCAGAAGACCACCGGCGACTCGATCCCGACCAGCCTGCGCGACAACTCCGGGCTCGCCGTCTCCTTCGCGCTCAAGACCACCGAGAGCAGCGTCGCCGCGCTCGGCGACGCCATCCGCGAGTACCCCGGCTACTGCCCGACCCTGCTCCGCGAGACACCGAACGGCATCGGCACCGCCGTCGCCACCCTCACCACCGGCACCGACCCGTTCACCCGGCTGCGCGTCCCTGAGATCACCGAGCAATGGGCCGCCGAACGCGCCGCCGCCACCGCCTGCCACCGGCGCGACCCGCGCGCCCTCGTGCCGGCCGAACCGTGCCCGTGCAGCTCGTCGCCGCGGCACTCCAGACCTGTCGCCACTCGCCCGAACGGAGTAACCGCCATGACCGCAAAGCGCTTGACCGCCTGCTCACCTTCGACCAGGCCGCCGAGTTGCTCGGCACGTCTCCCAGCTTCCCGCGCACGGCTCATCGCCGAACGCAAGATCCGGTTCGTGCGCGTCGGCAGCCGGCGTCCGCATTCCCGAGTCCGCGCTCAGCTGCCTACATCGCGGCCGGCACAGTCGAGCCGGTCACCGCCTGGTCGCACCGCCGGCGCCGGGCGTTCTGACATGCCCGGCCGCAAGAGCCGCAGCTTTCGGTTCGCTTCGGCAGCTCCCGTCCGGCCGGTGGCAAGCCCGTTACCGCGGACCTGACGGCCTGCTGTACACGGCGCCCGGCACCTTCGAGCGCAAGACGGACGGCGCCCGCTGGCTCTCCCTGACCGAGGCCGAGATCCTCTTCGGCAACTGGATCGACCCGGAGGGCACCCGCGTCCCGCTCACCGATTACGCCGAGGTCTGGATCGACGGAACGGCCCGGCCTGCGGCCCAAGACGATCCAGCTCTACCGCTACCTGCTGCGCCGTCACCTCGCGCCTGGCTTCACCACCGTCGGCACGCATCACCGACGCCGACGTGCGGCGCTGGCGCGCCGACCTGATTGCCAGCGGCGTCAGCCCCGTCACCACGGCCAAGGCCTACCGGCTGCTGAAAGCGATCCTCGCCACCGCCGTCGAGGACGGTCTGATCCGCCGGAACCCGTGCCGCACTGAAAGGCGCCGGGACCGAGCACTCACCCGAGCGGCCGCTGCTGACGGTCGCCCAGGTCTACGCGCTCGCCGACGCCTGCGGCCCGCGCTACTACGCCCTGGTCCTGCTCGCCTGCTTCTGCGGCCTGCGCTGGGGCGAGCTCGTCGCGCTCCGCCGCCGCGACATCGACACTGAGCACCGCGACCGTGCGCATCACCCGGCAGCTCACCGAGGTCAACGGCCAGGCGCCGCTCTTCGCCCCGCCCAAGACCGCAGCCGGCCGGCGCGTCGTCATCATCCCGGCGCCGATCGCTGCCGGCCGTCGAGGACCACCTGGCCGACGCACGCTCTGCCGGGCGCCGGACGGCCTGCTCTTCACCAGCCCTAACGGCCAGCTGCTCCGGCACACTCGCCTTCCGCAACCGTGTCTGGATTCCCGCGGTCACCGCCACCGATCTCAAAGGAGTCCACTTCCACGATCTCCGGCACGCCGGGAACAACCTGGTCGCCGAAACGGGCGCCAACCTCCGCGAGCTGATGGAGCGCATGGGCCACGCCAGCAGCCGGGCCGCATTCATCTACCTGCACTCGATCACCCGACCGCCAGCGCGCCCTCGCCGACGCCATCGGCACGCGAACCATAAATGATCTTGGCCGGAAATGATGCTGTGGCACGTGTGTGGCATGAGGCCGGCATTCCGGGCACCCGCTGTCTGGCTCGCCATAGTGCTCTATGCCTTTGACCTGCGGGGGAGTGTGGCGCGCCTGGAGGGACTCGAACCCCCGGCCGGCTGCTTAGAAGGCAGCTGCTCTATCCGGCTGAGCTACAGGCGCCTACGCGCACATTGTGCCCGATCCAGATCACGAACTGCGCCCCATCGAGGGCGTGAAGGCGCCGGACTCTCGGGTTGGCCATGATCACGAATAGTTCGACACTGCCGGCGGTGTCGAATCCTTCGCGATAACGGGATCCTCGCCGGTGAGGGTCGCGTTGCGCAGCGAAGGGATCAGGGCACCCAGCAGGACCGCTCCGGCCACGCACGCCAGGCCTCCGCTGACTACGGAGAACACTGGGGACACCAGCCTGGCCACACCGCCGGCCTCGACATTGCCGAGGGCCGGGGCGGTCGTTACCTGCGCCAGGTACAGGCTGGATACACGTCCGCGGAGCTGGTCCGGCGTGTAGATCTGGAGCAGCGTGTTGCGCAGCACCTCAGAGATCAGGTCGCCCATCCCGGCTAGCGCGAGGAAGAACAGCGCGATAGGCAGGCTGTCGACGAGGCCGAACGCCGCGATCGACCCGCCCCAGATGATCCCTGCCACGATCACGACGAGGCCCGGCCGTCTGAGGTGGCCGGTCCAGCCGCTGGTGGCGGCGCCAACGAGCGCGCCAAGGCCGGGCGCGGCCACCAGCAGCCCGAAGGTCGTAGAGCCGCCGTGGAAGTGAGTGCTTGCCATCGCCGGGAACAACGCCGACGGCATGCCGAAGATCATCGCATTAGTGTCGACGAGCAGCATGGCCCGGACGACGCGGTTGTGCCGTACGTAGCGGAAGCCCTCGGCGAGCGATTTGAGGCCGGGGCGCTGGGCCTTGATCGTAGGCGGCATCGGGCGCAGGCCGATCATGGCCAGCCCGAACACGGCGAAGCACACAGTGTCGATCGCGTAGCAGCTTGCCAATCCCGGACCCGCAATGAGCAGCCCGGCGATGGCAGGGCCGCCCAGGTTGCCGAGCTGGCTGGCCGTAGCGTTGAGCGCCGCGGCCGCCGGCATCTTGTCCTCACCGACCAGCGCCGGCGTGGCGGCCGTCGATGCTGGGGAACTGAGGCCTGCGAGTAGCCCAATCCCGAAGGTGATCACATAGAGCGGCCACAGGGCCGGGTGGCTCAGCAGGCTGTTGACCATCAGCAGCGCCGAAAGTGCAGCCTGGGGGAGGCGAACGGCCATCAGCAGCGTGCGCCGGTCGTGGCGGTCAGCAAGCATTCCGCCGGCCAGGAGTCCGATGAGCATGCCCGCACTTGATGCGAGTGTCAGCAATCCCACGGCCAGGGAGTTGTGTGTCAGGCCGTAGACCTGCCAGTCGGCCGCTGTAGTGGCGACGGCGTTCCCGGCCATTGAAACGAACCGGCCTGCGAATAGCCGGCGGAAGTCCCGGCTCTCGCGCAACGGGGCGACGTCGATGGCGATCTGCCCGATGCGCATGCCAGCTCCGAGGTCCGGGTCAGCGCCTGCTGACCACCGCAGCCGCGCGTCCGCCCGGCTGAGCGGTCGCGTACGCAGATTACTTGCTAGCTGGCAACGATTGCCCCTTCAAGAGCCTGTGAAGTCCGGCGCGTAAGCCCGCTACGCCTCGGTCAGCTCAGCCTTGTCGAACTCCCAGAAGGCACGCAGTGCGGTGAGCTGCCCGGCGCCGTTGCCGCGGTAGGTGTAGACGCCGTGCACGACAGCGACGTGCTTGCCGCCGGGCAACACCGTGCGGATGACCCCTACGTCGGCGACCTCGTCGCCGCACAGATAGGAACTCTCGATCTCGAAGGTGATCAGGTCGTTCGGAGCTATCACCGTGTCGTAGAAAGCGGCGATGGCCTCGGGCCCGCGGTGCCCGGTGCCGTCCGGGTCGAATGGCGAGGGCCCGATGGGATCCTGGATGATCGCGTCCGGCGCAAACAGGCTTAGCCAGCCCGCCCGGTCCTTCGCCTTCACCGCCGCCTGGGATCTGCGAGCCAGGTCACGCGCGTTGCAGCGCTCGTCGGGCATGGGCCACCGTCTCCTCCGGCTCCAACGATTGTCGCCAAAAGTAGAACAGGTTCTACTGAGTACTTCAACCTGCGTGCACGCCCGCGACCACTGCCGTGGAAGACGTTCCAATGTTTCGAAACCCCAAATCGGGCAAGGCCGGGCTCAAGATCGTGTAAATCATTTGCAGCGGTGGCGCGCCGAGCGCGGCTTGGCAGCTTGGGCGGGTTCATCCGGATAAATCATGCAAAGCAGTTCGTGATCGCCTGGCAGGCCGCTGACCAGCAAGGATGACACCAGACGATGCTTAGAACCGACACGTTCGCGCCTACCGCCCCTGACATCGGGTATGTGGGACAGTTGATCGAGTCAAACGAAGGAGTGACATGGCTCTGCCAACACTTACGCCGGAGCAGCGTGCCGATGCGCTAGCCAAGGCGCAGGCTGCTCGCAAGAAGCGCAGTGAATTGCTGGCCTCCGTGAAGGCCGGGAAGACCAGCATTGCCCAGGTGCTCGCGAAGACCGACGACATCACCAAGAAGACCAAGGTTGCTCAGGTCATTAAGGCAATGCCCGGCTACGGCCCGGCGAAGGCTGCCGCAGTGATGGAAGAGGCCGGCATCGACGACAACCGTCGCGTCGGCGGGCTGGGCGAGCAGCAGCGCAAGAAGCTGCTTGACGCCGTATCAGGATGAGCTGACACCGGGCGGCCGTCCTACGCCGCGCTGCCCGGTTCAGCGCCGCTGCCGGCGCCGCTTGGAGCGCGGTGTCCGGCCCGGCTTGACAGGCGACAGCGCGACCTACGTGTGGGCCTGGGCGAAGCAGGCTCAGCGGGGGTCGCGGCGGTCCCGCCTGCGTAGCAGTTACCTGACCTGACGCCTATCGGGCGCCAGGTCTATTGGCATGCCCCGTCGGCTGGCGGACCCGGCGTCTCAGCGGTTTTGCGTCCCAGCGACCCTGCCTGCGTGGCATGGCGTCCGGCCGCCGACTGGCGCAGGTGGCCTGGACGTCCGCGGCCCAGTGGCGGGGTGGCCTGGCGTGCCGGCGGCCAAGTGACCGGGTGGCCTGGCGTCCGGGCGGCGTGGCCCGTTCGGCATGATGAAGATCATGCCCGGGCCGGCCGGCATCACCTGCTGTGGAGCCCGCCGCTGAGGCGCGGAAAGTTAAGGAGCACGCGATGCACCAGCCGCCTATCCCGCACGTCGCGGGAAGCGATCCCGATATCGCCGAGCTCATCCAGGCCGAGGCACGACGGCAGCGCGACAAGGTCAGGCTCATTCCATCGGAGAACTACGTATCCGTCGCGGTGCTTGAGGCGACGGGGAGCGTGCTGACGAACAAGTACTCCGAGGGGTATCCGGGTCGCCGGTACTACGAGGGCCAGCAGTTCATCGACCAGATCGAGCGCATCGCGATCGAGCGCGCTGAGCGGCTCTTCGGCGTCGAGCACGCCAATGTCCAGCCTTACTCTGGTTCGCCCGCGAACCTGGCGGTCTACCTTGCCTTCCTCTCGCCTGGGGAGACGGTAATGGGAATGGCCCTGCCGATGGGCGGCCATCTGACGCACGGCTGGCCGGTCTCGGTGACGGGCAAGTGGTTCCGGTCAGTGCAGTACGGCGTGCGGGCGGACACCGGGTGCGTCGACCTCGACCAGGTGCGTGAGCTCGCCAACGCGGAGCGGCCCAAGGTCATCTTCTGCGGCGGCACGGCTATTCCGCGCACGATCGACTTCCCTGCTTTCGCGGACATCGCGCGGGAGGTCGGGGCGATCCTTGTCGCTGACATCGCGCATATCGCCGGCCTCATCGCGGGCGGTGCGCACCCATCGCCGGTGGGTTACGCCGACGTGATCACCACGACGACGCACAAGACGCTGCGCGGCCCGCGTGGCGCGATGATCATGTCCACAGCTGAGCACGCGGCAGCTCTCGACAAGGCAGTATTCCCTGGCTTGCAAGGCGGACCGCACAATCACACGACCGCCGCGATCGCGGTCGCGCTCCGCGAAGCCGCCCAGCCGTCGTTCCGCGCGTACGCGCGCCAGATCGTCGCGAACGCCCGGGCGCTCGCCGACGCGCTTCAGGCCCGCGGCTACACGCTGGTCTCGGGGGGCACTGACAATCACCTGATCCTGATGGACCTGACGGCCCAGGGCATCGGGGGCAAGCCCGCCGCCAAGGCGCTCGATCGGGCGGGCATCGAGGTCAACTACAACACTGTGCCGTTCGACCCGCGCAAGCCGTTCGATCCGTCGGGCATCAGGATCGGGACCCCCGCGATCACGACCAGGGGCCTCACCGAACCGCACATGACCCAGGTCGCTGCGTGGATGGACGAGGCCATTCTGGCGGCGACTAAGGAGGACGAGCAGACCATCGAGCGGGTCGCCGCCGAGGTGCGGGAACTGCTGGCCGGATTCCCGATGCCAGGCTGGGCCGCGCCAGCGTGACCCGCAAGCGTGAGGCGCCAGGGTGTCGCGAGGCGGACGAGGACGAACCACGTTCCCATATTGTGGGCTTGATCCTAACCGCGAACGAATGTATGTTCGAAAGAAGTAAGTCTGCCTGTCTTCCCCGGGGCGGAGAGCCGGCGCCGACAAGGTGCCTTGCCAGGGAGCGGCAGGATGCGGGTGATCCGCGGCGAGCCAGTAGAGGTCTGGCTGCGGGACGGCAGGCCCGTCAGATTCGTGTGGCGCGGACGCATGTTCACGGTGATGTTCGTGCTGGAGCGGCTGCTGCTACCGGCTGCGGAGCCTGCCGTAGCGCCAACCGACCCGGGGACGACGGACCCGGGGACGACGGACCCGGGGACGACGGACCCGGCGGCAAGGGGGTCGGCGGTCGAGGGGCCGGCGACTGAGCCGCCGACGACAACAGATCCGGCTGATCTCAAAGCTGACAGGCGGGAGTGCTGGCGGGTGGAGGCCACGCCGGAGCGGACGTTACCGCCGACGACCTACGAGTTGTGCCACGATCTGGCAGCCGACCGCTGGCTGCTGTCGCGCAGCTGAGCCTTGCGCTAGTTGCTGATGATGCTGGAAGTCTTGCGCCACTGCACAGTCGGCAGCATTGCCTCGGGCCGGACGCGGTGCGCATATCGCTTGGTGATCTCGAACAGCGAATCGATCAGAGTGTCCGTTAGCAGGTGCGGCTGAAGCCCGAGCTCAGCCAGACCTGAGTGCACCACGTTGTAATAGTGGTCCTCGAGCTCGACGCGCGGATTCTCCAGCTGCTCGATCGTCACGGTCTCGGGACTCGCAGCCGCGATGGTCTCGGCGATCTGCCTGACCGACATCGACTGCGTCATCTGGTTGAAGACACGGAACTCGCCTCGGTCGGCCGGGTGCTCGCAGGCCAGCTGGATGCAGCGCACGGTGTCACGGATGTCGATCAGCCCGCGGGTCTGGCTGCCGTTGCCGTAGACGGTCAACGGCAGACCGACGACGGCCTGGATGACGAAGCGATTGAGGACAGTGCCAAAGACCGCGTCGTAGTCGTAGCGGGTCGCGAGCCTGTCGTCGATGGCCGTCTCGTCGGTTTGCTGGCCGTAGACCACGCCCTGGTTCAGATCCGTAGCGCGTAGGCCCCAGACGCGGCAGGCGAACTCGATGTTGTGACTGTCATGCACCTTGGACAGGTGATAGAACGAGCCGGGCCGTTTGGGGTACAGGACCCGGTCACGCCTGCCCTTGTGCTCGATCTCAAGCCAGCCCTCTTCGATGTCGATGTTAGGGGTGCCGTATTCGCCCATGGTGCCGAGCTTCACCAGGTGGATCTCCGGATTGAGCTCCGCGATCGCGTACAGGACGTTCAGGTTGCCCACGACATTGTTGGTCTGCGTGTAGACGGCATGCTTCCGGTCGACCATCGAGTACGGTGCCGCGCGCTGCTCGGCGTAGTGGACGATCGCCTCCGGAGCGAACTCGGCGATCATGCGATACGTGAAGTCCGCGTCGCACAGGTCGCCGATGCACGTGGTGATCGACCGGCCGGTGATCTGCCGCCACGTGGTTACTCGTGTCTGCAGGGTCTCGATCGGCGTCAAACTGTCCACGCCAATCTCATAGTCATAGCCGCGCCGGGCGAAGTTGTCGGCGACCGCGACCTCATGCCCAGCCGCAGACAAGTGCAGGGCTGTCGGCCAGCCGAGATAACCATCGCCGCCGAGAATCAAGATCTTCATTCCAGCTCCGCCCTACTGGGTCCGTCCACTGGGTACATCCACCTCGGTGACCTATGCTGGTTGACCGTGGCTAGGTCAGCCGGCCTCTCCAGCACCGTCACAGGCGGTGGCGGGCTGGGCCTGTAGCGCGACCGGAGTCTGACTAAAGGACCCGGGGGACCTGAGTGTTTCCCGGGGGCCTGAGGGTTTCAGGGTAAGCCCTCGAGGGTTCCCGTACTGTATACGTGTCTGACCAGATACGTCGCTGACCAGCGAGCGCCGTCCGCCGATCTAGGACTCTGATGACATCCGTATCGGACAAGATCGTTAACGCCGCCTGTCGCATAATTCCGGCGCCGATCGAGCGCAAGCTCCGTGCCGAGACTGGCAAGCGATTCAGCCGGTTTGTGCTCGTGGCCGTCGTCGCTGTGGTCACTAGTCAGGTCATGCTTGGGCTGCTGACGGGTCCCGTCAACCTGAACTCCGCGGGGGCTGCGGGCGTCATCGCGGGAATGACGGCAGCCCTGGTCAGCTACCTGCTCAGTCGCTGGGCCTGGGAGCGGACAGGCAAGCCCGACCTGCTGAGGGAGACGCTGCCGTTTTGGCTCGTATCGGCGGCAGTGTGGGCCATCCTTGGCCTTACATCGCATTACGCCAGCGTGTTTGCCCACGCGGAGGGCTACACGCACCTAAAGAAGCACCTGGTGGTCCAGGGCGCATATTTCCTGATGAACTGCGTGACCTTTGTCGCGCGGTTCCTGTTCTTCCACTACGTGCTCTTCGCGAACAGGGAGCGCGAGAGTGCTCAGGTTGGCGCTCCTGGACAGGCAGGCGCTCCTGGCCGGGCAGGTGCTCCTGGCCAGCCTGGCGCCGCTGGCCAGGCAGGCACGCCTGCCGAGCAGGTCTCGCCGCAGCTCGCCTCGGCCGAGGCAACCCGCGGTAGCGACACCGGACCGATGGCGCTGGTGTCTGGTGACTCGGGGCCACCCCGCTCGTAGCGAGCGGGGTGCGCGCGACGGCTGGCCAGTGCATAGGCTGGCGCGTCGCCGGGTCGGCGGGGATGGCTGGCCGGTGCGACGGCGGGCAGGCCGCGTTGCGTGGCGGGCGCGTCGCCGGGCCGGCAGGATGGCTGGCCGGTGTGATGGCGAGCCGGCCGGGGGCCTCGTATGCCATGCTGAGAAGCCGATGGCGCCACGGCGGGGGCTCGCCAGATCGCGCCAGTAGCGGTTACTTCTGCCTGCGGGTACCCAGGAGGTGGGGGCGGCGTGGCCTGGCCAGACGAGGCGCCAGTCGTGACCAGTCAGGTCACCGAGGAGTCGTACCGGATCCTGCGCTCCAGGATCGATCTGTCCCGGCTGCCGAAGTTCAGCCGCGATGTGACCGAACGCGTCATCCTCGCCAGCGCCGACTTCGACTACTTCACCGATCTGGTCTGCGATGAGGAAACGCTGGCCGAGGCCGTCGTCGCCCTCGCCGCCGGGGCACCCGTCATCGCGGACACGACAATGGCCGCGGCCGGGATAACGGCCAGCCCGGTGGTGTGCAAGATCGGCGAGCCGCTGACGCAGCGGCTGGCCAGGACGGCCTCGATCACGAGAGCCGCAGCGGCGGTGCGCCTCGCGTTCGGCGAAACCGGCCCAGGTGCGGTCTGGGTTGTTGGCGGCGGTGCGGCCGCGCTGTCTGAGATCCTCACCCGGCAAGTTGAGCCCGCATTCGTGGTCGGGCTGCCGGTCGGATTCGCGGGCGCCGCCGAGGCCAAGGACGCGCTGCGGGCCAGCGGACTCCCGTCGGTGAGTAACGTGTCAGAGAAAGGCGGCCCGGCAGTAGCTGTGGCCGCTTTCAACGCCCTGCTCCGGCATGCCCTTGTGGCGACCGGAACGCGGGCCGGCTGGAGCGCCGACGGCCAGCCAGCCGCAATAGCAGACGACGACGGCGCAGGCTGGTAGCGCCAGGACGGAGGCCGGATTGATGCCCGACGACCGAGCAGAATCGGCGGGCACCCGGTCGCCCGATCAGAACTCTTTTCCCGATGATCAGCGTGCCGCGGTCTACCGGGCGATCGAAGAGCGCCGAGATGTACGCCGCGACTTCGTTCCCGATCCGATCCCAGCCGGCGTGCTCGAGCGCGTGCTCGCCGCCGCCCACCGGGCGCCAAGCGTTGGTTTTTCCCAGCCCTGGGACTTCATCGTTATCGGCGATCCGGACCGCCGCGCCCGGATCAAGGCCCTGGCCGAGCGGTCCAGGGAGGACTTCGCCGGGTCGCTGCCCGCGGCACGAGCCAGGGCGTTCGACCGGCTGAAGACCGAGGCGATCCTCCAGACGCCCGTGAACATCGTCGTGACCTGCGATCCCACCCGCGGCGGGCGGCACACGCTCGGCAGGCACGCCCAGCCCCAGACGGCCGCCTACTCCAGCGTCCTCGCGGTCGCGAACCTGTGGCTAGCCGCCCGCGCGGAAGGCCTGGGTGTCGGCTGGGTCAGCTTCTTCAGCGAGCGCGAGCTGGCGGCCGAGCTCGGCCTGCCGTCGCACCTGGAAGTCGTGGCGTACCTCTGCCTCGGGTACGTGTCGAGCTTTGCTCCGGAGCCGGAGCTTGCACTGTCTGGATGGGCGCGGCGCCGCCCGCTCAGCTGGGCCGTGCACGCCGAGGAATACGGCCGCCGCGAGTTGCCCGGCCGCGAAGCCGTAAGCCTCCTCGACGAGGTGGTCGCTGCGATCCGGCCGCTCGACGCCGATGCCCTGGAGGCGGCCCGGCAGCGCCAGGCGCAGATGACCAAGCCTGCTGGCTCGCTTGGCGTACTCGAGGACGTGTCCGTGCAGCTGTCCGGGATCGCAGGCGCGTGTCCGCCGCCGATGCCTGAGCCGGCCGCTGTGGCCATCTTCGCCGCTGACCACGGCGTGCATGCTCAGGGGGTGACACCCTGGCCGCAGGAGGTGACCGGCCAGATGGTGGCGAACTTCCTTGCGGGGGGCGCCGTAGTGAACGCCTTCGCCGCCCAGGCCGGTGCCGAGGTCGTCGTTGTCGATGTCGGGGTCATCTCGGACCTGGACCAGATGCCCGGCCTGCTGCCGCGCAAGATCGGCAAGGGCACCGCGGACTTCACTGTTGGCCCGGCGATGAGCAGGGAGCAGGCGGCCGCAGCGATCGGCGTGGGCATCGAGGTCGCCCGCGATCTGGTAGCGGCCGGCAACAGATGCCTGCTGACCGGCGATATGGGTATCGCGAATACGACAGCTTCGGCGGCGCTGATCTGCGCATTCACGGGCCGGGATGCCGAGGAGGTGACTGGCCGCGGCACCGGCGTCGACGACATCACGCTAGCCAGGAAGGTGGCGGTGGTCCGGCGCGGCCTCGCGCTCCACCAACCTGACCCCGCCGATCCGCTCGGGGTCTTGGCAGCCTTCGGCGGCTTCGAGCACGCGGCGCTGGCGGGCTACATAATCGGCGCGGCCGCACTGCGCGTCCCGGTCATCCTCGATGGCGTGATTGCGGGCAGCGCGGCCCTTGCCGCGTGCGCGCTGGCCCCGGCAGCCGCGTCCTGCCTCATAGCTGGGCACAGGTCGGTCGAACCAGGGCACACCATTGCGATGGCGCACCTGGGACTCCGCCCGCTGGTGGATCTGGACATGCGACTAGGAGAGGGAACGGGGTCGCTTCTGGCGCTCCCGATTGTGCAGAGCGCAGTCAGGGCGCTACGCGAAGTTGCCACCTTTGACTCGGCTGGCGTCACCGAGAAGTAGTCACGCCAGCCAAACGAACATGTACTCGAAATATCTGGACTCAACAGCAAGATTAGCACCACGAGATTGCGGGCGCCGAGGAATGCGAACGCGATGTCAGGCGCGCGGCTGACGCCGCCTGGTGGTCAGGTGGGTACAACTTGCAGCATTACTGCCGGTAATCTGCCGTAGCAGCGCACAATTACCTCAAGGCCGATACTGTCCCCGAGGGCTGGACAATCGCGGCCTTAGGTTTGAGAGTCGTGGTGGTGAGGTGTGATCTGCTCGGCCTAGCGCGCCGGAGGGACGGACGGCGCGCTCAGAATCCGGTTTCTGGTCCGCTCGGTGGCGGCCAGCAGGCGTGGTGCGCGGCTCAGAGCTGTCCCGAGCGAATGAGCAAGCAGGACAGACCGAGGACGAATAATTCGGTTGGGGCGGGAGACCCGGAAGTATGACCGAGCGACAGGAGGCGACCGCGGCGCCAGCGCCGTGGGACGGCGTCAGCCCCTGGCTTCCGGCCGCTGACCGCGGCCATGCCGGGACGGCTGAGCTGCTGCTGCTGGCGCTGCTGCTGCTGCCGCTGGCCCCTCTGCGGCTGCCGCTGGGCCGGATGACGGCGGCCAGGCCCAGATCGGCTACTTCGGCGCTCCGGTGCAGGATGGCGTGGCGACCAGCGCCGCGGACCGGGGCGCGGCGTCTCCCAAGCGGGGCGGGATTGGCTGGCCTGAGCCAGAGCCCGGCCAGACTGGCGCAACCCAACCGCCTGGCGCCCGCCGCCGAGCGGGTCGGCCAGATACCGAGCCAACCGAGCCAACCGGGCCGTCCGGGGCTGAGCCCGTGCGCGATGTGGCCCCGCAAACTGAGACGCCAGGAGCCGGGGCGCCGGGAGCTCAGCCGGGCGGCATCTGGTCTGCTCGAGCTGAGCCAGCCCATATCGCGCGACACCGGTCGACGGTCGGACGGTCGAAGGGCGCGCGCGGGGCTGATCGCGACGACGGAGACGAGCCATTCGCCCGGGTGGACGCCCGGAAGCTCGAGGCTGCGCTTCTCGGGCTGCGCCACCCGATCGTGACGGTGCCACTGCTCTTTGAGGCGCCGGGCGTCTCAGAGGCGAGAGCTGAGCGGGTCAAGCTGCTGAGCCAGATCGACGACTACCTGCTACCCAGGCTGCGCCAGTCGGGCGCGCCGATTCTCGTCGCGCTGGTTGGGTCGACGGGTGCAGGCAAGTCCACGCTCGTGAACAGCGTCGTCGGCAAGCAGGTCAGCGCCACCGGCATCCGGCGGCCCACTACAAACAGCCCGGTCCTCGCATGCCACCCCGACGATGTGCGCTGGTTCGCTGAGAACGTCTTCCTGCCGACCCTGCCGCGCGTACGACAGCAGGGCCTGGCGATGCCGGGCAGAGACGGATTGCTCGTACTCGCGGCTAGCGAGGGCATGCCCAAGGGCGTCGCCCTGCTTGACACGCCCGACATCGATTCCGTGGTGCAGGCGCACCGCGACTTTGCGCACCAGTTCCTCGATGCCTCAGACCTGTGGTTCTTCGTGACCACAGCGCGCCGGTACGCCGACGCGGCAGTCTGGGAGATGCTCAAGGACGCGCGGGATCGGGGAGCGGCGCTGGCGCTGGCGCTGTCTCGCGTTCCGCCGTCCTCGTCGGCTGAGGTGGCGTCCCACTTTGACGCGATGCTGGAGTCCAACGGCCTGCGCGACGTTCGCCGTTTCATCATCCCGGAGACCTTCGTCACCGAGGCGCGGCTGCCGGCCGAGATCGCTGCGCCGATCCGGGACTGGCTGGCTGACACGGCACGACGCGAGGACCGTCGAGTCGCAGTACTGACTCAGACCATGTCCGGTGTCCTGGATACCTTCCGTAGCCGGGTGCCCGCGCTCGCTGATCAGGTGGCGGAGCAGCGCGCCGTCAGGAACGGCCTGCGTGACTCGATCGACGCGGCCTACGAGGCGGGCCTCGACGACTTCGACGAGGCCAGTAAGGACGGCTCGCTGGTTCGCGGTGAGGTGCTGGCCCGATGGCAAGACTTCGCCGGTACGGGAGACCTGCTCCGGACCCTGCAGGTCCGGCGCGGTCGGGGTGGCGGCAAGCAAAAGAAGCAGCGCATGCCGGGCAGAGCACGCGCGCTCAAGGAAGCGCTCGCGACAAGCCTGGAGTCGCTGATCGTCGCGACCGCCGACCGGGCTGCTGAGCTGGTCGTGACGAACTGGCGACAGCAGGCCGCGGGAGCACGGCTGCTTGCTGACATCGACGCCGCAAGCAAGCGCGGCGGCGTGAGCGACGAGGATTTCGTGGCCACGGCACTGGCCGACCTCGGCGTGCCGAGCGGGATTGGCGTTGGCGTAGGCAGGCAGGATTCGGCTGCTCTCGCCAGGGCCACAGCTGGCCTGACCCCGCTGGCCGGGCGGGCCGTTGCCGCCTGGCAAGAGCTTGTACTGCAGCTCGTGAGAGCCGAGAACGTCACGAAGCGCTCGATCGCGAGGGTGGTCTCGTTTGACGAGGAGTGGCTTGCGCTCGTGCTCAGCATCGGCGTCCTCAGCTACGAGGCGTCAGACGCTGATGCCGCGGACGGCGTGCGGGCGGTACCGCAGCAACTCCTGACCGAACTCTTTGGCGCTGGCCTACTCCGGGACATTGGCGCGCGGGTGCGGCAGGACCTGCGCGACCGAGTGAGCGGGCTGTTCGACGCGGAGGCGCTGCGATACTTTGCGATCATCGACTCGGCCGGCATACCCGCGGAGGCCGCGGAGGCCGAGTTGCTTGACGCTGGCTATGCACTTCAGGCTGCCCGATGACGGCCACTTTGACTGCACAGCTCTCCGACGCGGCTGACCGGGCCGGGCTGTCCGGCCGCCTCAGCGCGCTAGCGAGGCTCGTACGGACCGGCTGGGCACGCGGCGGGCCTGACGGCTTCAGTGCGGACCTCCTCGCCGATGCGAGCGACGTTCTCGCGCGGGCCGATCAGCGGCTCATGCTGTCCTCGAACCACACAGTGGTATCACTTGCAGGCGGGACCGGAAGTGGCAAGTCGTCGCTTTTCAATCAGCTCGCCGGCGCTGACTTTTCTACCGTGGGCGTGACCAGGCCGGTCACGAGGGAAGCGCACGCTTGCGTCTGGGGCGTCGGGGGCTCGGGTCCGCTGATGGAGTGGCTCAACGTGCCGCGCAGGTACCGGTACGCGCGGTCCAGCGCGCTCGGTCGCGGCGAGCAGTCCCTGGCGGGCCTCGTACTGCTGGATCTCCCCGACCACGACTCCGTCATGGGCCACGCTACTGATGTCGTGGACAAGCTTGTCGGCCGGTCCGACCTCATGATCTGGGTACTCGATCCGCAGAAGTATGCCGACGCCGCAGTGCACCGACGCTTCCTCGTGCCGCTCGCCGGACATTCCGAGGTGGTCGCCGTGGTGCTCAACCAGGCTGACCTGCTGAGCGCCGGCCAGATCGAGGACTGCGTGCATGACCTGCGCCGGCTGCTGGATTCGGAGGACCTCGAGGACGTCCAGATCCTGGTTACCTCGGCGAAGACCGGCGATGGCATCGAGGAACTGCGCAAGCTGCTAATTAACACCGTGTCCGCGAGGAAAGCGGCTGCGGCGCGGATCTCAGCCGATGTGGACAAGGTGGTGTCCCGGTTTGAGCCTTACGGCGTCGCCCTGGGAGCCGGTACGCGCTCGGCCGCGAATGGCGCGGGCGAGCTTCCGCCTCAGACGCTGCCAGCAGGCACCGAGGAGGAGCTGTCGGCGGCCTTCGCCGGGGCTGCCGGTGTCGGCGCCATCGGGGACGCTCTTCGCAGCGCCCGAGAGCTTCGGGCGATGGACTACGTCGGCTGGCCAGTTAGCTGGCTGATCGAACGGCTCACCAGCCCTGACCCGATCAGAAAGATCAGGCTCGGGAAGCTCTGGGCGGAGCTGAGGGGCGTCACGGCTGGCCCGTCAGGCGCGCAGCAGGCCGAGATCGACAACGCGCTGACCAAGGTGGCAGATGAGCGGGTGCCCCCATTGCCGAGGCCGTGGTCGCACACCGTACGCGCTGCGGTCAGGTCGCGCGCCGACTACATACCGGCTGCTGTCGGTGCCGAGATCGGCGGGGCGCTGCCCGCGGACTCTGCGGTTGACCGGTGGTGGCGCGTCGTCGGCGTATTGCAGGGCCTGCTTCTCGGCTGCGCTCTCGTAGGAACTGCCTGGCTCGTTGCGCTGCTCATACTCGGCGTTGGGGGCGTTGGCTCGGCCAGCATACCGAAGCTGTTCACCGATCCCTGGTACCTGACCTGGGCCGCGGCGCTGATAGCCCTCGCTCTAGTCGGGGGATGGCTGACGGCCAAGTTCTGCACGCGGGCTGTCAGCGCGGCAGCCAGCCGCGAGACCGACTTGGTATGCCAGGACATTGACAGGCGGATCGCCGTTGTGGCGCACGACCTGGTCGTCGCACCCGCCGAGCTTGAGCTGGCGGAACTGGAGCAGTTCCGGACCGACCTGCGGATCGCTGCCGGCGACGTACGACCGTACTAGCTGCCGGCCACGCACCACCGTATTAGGAGCGCTCCGCACCGCTGCCGCAGCCCGGCGGCTCGGCGGATTGTCGCACGATGGTCTGAAGGTTTTCGGCTCCCGTCCACAGGCCCGAGTCCGCATCCGGTCGCTATGCACAGGGCGGCAACGGTGACGACGCGGTGCGCTCGGCCGGACTCATTCTGGTCTCGCAGGCCGGCGGCACTGGGTCGTTGGCATCAGCGGCGACTACAGACCGAACAGACGGTCGCTGCGCTGGACTTTGAGGAGGCCGAGATGGCCAATGAAGCGCACGTCAGCGTGGTCGGGTTCGTCGCCACGCAGCCGAGGGCCGGATACACCAAGGGAGGGTCGCGCACTGTGTCCATGCGAATGGGCTGGACGCCGCGGACCTTCGACCGGGAGACCGAAGCGTGGTCGGATCTGCCGAGTTCGTTCGTCACGGTGCAGTGCTACAAGAAGGTCGCCGAGCACGCGGCCGTGTGCCTGCGCCGGGGTGACCCGATAGTGGTTCGCGGCACCATGCGAGTCCGCGAATACGTCGATCAGAACGGCCAGCGTCGCAGCTCAGTCGAGGTCCACGCCGACTCCATCGGACATGACCTGTCTCGCGGCATCACAGTCTTCAGCAGGCCGCCGGCACAGGCCGGGCAGACGGCCTACGAATATGAGCAATCCTTGGCGGCGGCAGCCGGCCGCAACCCGCTGCTGGGTGATCGTGATCAGGCCGAGTCCGATGGTGCGCAGGACGTCGACCGCGACACCGACGAGGACGCCCAGATCGACGACGATGCTGAGCTGGAGTCGGGGGACACGACGGAGCCGGAGGTTGCCGCCGGCGACGGGTTCGACGAGTCCGCGGCCAGGGAAATGATGGCAGATGTCGCTGACTCGCTCGAGCCGGTCGGCGCCCCGTCCTGACCGATCCGGCACGGTCGAGTGACTCGGGTTGGTGCGGGCCCGCGGGCTGGAGCGGGTCCGGGCCGGCGGCAGCGGGTTCGGGTCTGGCGCGGGCCCGCGGGCGGGAGCGGGTCCGGGCCGGCGGCAGCGGGTTCGGGTCTGGCGCGGGCCCGCAGGCGGGAGCGGGTCGGGCCAGCCGGTAGTTTCCGGACTCCCTAGCGCGCGAAGCCGAATCGGACGCGCCGGCAGCTCGCCCGGTCCGGGCTGGGTGGTCGCCTGGACCCGCTTCGATGGCGCAAACCGGGCGTCCTGGACCGGTCCGTTCCGGCTGCCAGGCCGCCGGTTCCAAGCCGTGGCCGGCAGCCCCTACCCTTGGTGACATGCCGGAGTTCATCTATCAGATGAGCCGTGTCCGCAAGGCGCACGGCGACAAGGTCATTCTCGATGACGTCACGCTCGCGTTCCTGCCCGGAGCGAAGATCGGCGTCCTCGGGCCGAATGGCACGGGCAAGTCGACGCTGCTCCGGATGATGGCGGGGGTCGAGCAGCCGTCCAACGGCGACGCCAGGCTGATGCCGGGCTTCACGGTGGGCATCCTGGATCAGGAGCCGAGCCTGAACGATTCCAAGACCGTTCTAGGCAACGTGGAGGAAGGCGTCGCGGAGACCAAAGCTCTGCTTGACCGGTACAACCAGATCGCCGAGCAGATGGCCACCGACTACTCCGACGAGCTGCTGGAGGAGATGGGCAAGCTTCAGGAGCAGCTGGACCACAAGAACGCGTGGGATCTCGAGAGCCAGCTCGATCAGGCGATGGACGCATTGCGCTGCCCGCCGCCGGAAGCTGATGTGAGCGTGCTGTCAGGTGGCGAGCGCCGCCGGGTTGCGCTGTGCAGGCTGCTGCTGTCTCAGCCGGACCTGCTGCTGCTGGACGAGCCGACCAACCACCTGGACGCCGAGAGCGTGCAGTGGCTAGAGCAGCACCTCGAGAAGTACCCCGGCACCGTCGTGGCGGTCACGCACGACAGGTACTTCCTGGACAACGTGGCGGGGTGGATCCTCGAGCTGGATCGCGGCCGCGCCTACCCGTATGAGGGCAACTACTCGACCTATCTGGAGACCAAGGCAACCCGCCTGAAGGTCGAGGGCCAGAAGGACGTCAAGAAGCGCAAGCGCCTCGAAGACGAACTCGAGTGGGTCCGGTCCAGCCCGCGCGCCCGGCAGGCGAAGAGCCGCGCGCGCCTGCAGCGGTATGAGGAGATGGCTGCCGAAGCCGAACGCGACAGGAAGCTCGACTTCGAGGAGATCCAGATCCCGCCGGGTCCGCGCCTTGGCACGGTCGTTGTCGAGGTAAGTGATCTGACGAAGGGCTTCGATGACCGCACCCTGATCGAGGACCTGAGCTTCAGCCTGCCGCAAGGCGGCATCGTCGGCGTGATCGGTCCCAACGGCGTCGGCAAGACCACGCTATTCAAGATGATCATGGGCGAGGAGCAGCCGGACTCCGGGAAGATCAGGATCGGGGAGACCGTCCAGATCGCCTATGTCGACCAGTCCCGAGGCCGGATCGACCCCGGCAAGAACGTGTGGGAAGTTATCTCGGACGGCGAGAGCTACATCACGGCGGGCAAGACCGAGATTCCATCCCGGGCCTACGTCGCCGCGTTCGGCTTTAAGGGCGGTGACCAGCAAAAGCCGGCCGGCGTGCTGTCAGGCGGCGAGCGCAACCGGGTCAACCTGGCCCTCACCCTGAAGCAAGGCGGCAACCTGCTGCTGCTCGACGAGCCGACCAACGACCTGGACGTCGAGACCCTGTCGTCGCTGGAGAACGCGCTGCTGGAGTTCCCCGGCTGCGCCGTGATCACGAGCCACGACCGCTGGTTCCTGGACCGGATCGCGACCCACATCCTGGCCTGGGAGGGCGGGGCGAACTGGTTCTGGTTCGAGGGCAACTTCGAGGCCTACGAGAAGAATAAGATCGAGCGCCTCGGCGCCGACGCGGCCCGGCCACATCGGGTCACTTACCGCAAGCTCACCAGAGGCTGACGCGGTTTCGGCGGAGGATTCGGCATAGCCGGCTCTGTCGAATCCTTCGCGATCATGGAACGTCCGAGCGAGCCAGACCCCCCGAGCCCGGATCGGAGCAAGCATGTCCATCGGCGAGCCCCCCGCCGCCAGCGATAGCACGTCCACCGGGCCAGTCCTGCCCGAACGCGCGCGGGTCGTGGTGATCGGCGGCGGCATTATCGGCACCTCGATCGCGTATCACCTCGCGCACCTGGGTGTCCGCGACGTCGTCCTGCTGGAGCGGGACCGGCTCACCTCGGGCACCACATGGCACGCGGCTGGCCTCATGGCGACGTTCGGCTCCACGTCCGAGACATCGACCGAGCTTCGCAAGTACACCCGCGATCTCTACCTGCGGCTCGAGGCCGAGACCGGGCTGGCGACCGGGATGCGCCAAGTGGGTCTGATCGAGCTGGCGATCGAGCCCGGGCGGCTCGAGGAGTACCGGCGGGTCGCGGCGTTCAACCGGCACTGCGGCGTCGAAGTACACGAGATTTCCGCAAGGGAGGTCGCGGACCTGTGGCCGCTCGCGCGCACCGATGACGTGCTGGCCGGTTTCTACATCCCGGCCGACGGCCGAGTGAATCCGGTCGATGTCACCATGTCGCTGGCCAAGGGCGCGCGGCAGCAGGGTGCCCGGATCGTCGAGGGCGTACCCGTCACTGGTGTCCTGACCCGGAACGGCGCCGTAGCAGGCGTCAGCACCCCGTACGGCGACATCGAGGCCGACTACGCAGTCAACTGCGCGGGCATGTGGGCCCGTCAGCTCGGCGAGCTCGCCGGCGTCAGCATCCCGCTCCAGGCGGCCGAGCACTACTACCTGCTTACCGAGCCGATCGCTGAGGTGTGCCGCGACTGGCCGGTGCTGGAAGACCCGGCCAACTACGGCTACTTCCGCGAGGAAGGGGGCGGCCTGATGCTCGGGATGTTCGAGCCGGTCTGTGCGCCGTGGCGGGTCAACAGCATCCCGGCGGACTTCAGCTTCGGCGAGCTCCCGCCGGACTGGGACCGGATGACCCCGTTCCTGGAGAAGACCATGTCCCGGATCCCGATCGCATCCGAGGTCGGCATCCGCAAGTTCTTCTGCGGGCCCGAGAGCTTTACGCCGGACCTCGCACCCGTGCTCGGCGAGGCGCCAGAACTGCGGAACTACTTCGTCGCGGCGGGCCTGAATTCCATCGGCATCCTGACCGGGGGCGGCATCGGCCGCGTCATGGCGCACTGGATCGCCGACGGCCGCCCGGACGTCGACATCACCGGGATGAACATCGACCGCCTGCAGGCCTACCAGGCCAATCCTGAGTACCGGGCGACGCGCACTGTCGAGTCCCTCGGCATGGTTTACGCGACGCACTATCCAGGCCGGTCGATGCGAACCGCGCGTGGCGCGAAGCTCTCCCCAGTCCACCACCGGCTCCTCGCCCAGCGCGCGTTCTTCCGCGACGTGAGCGGCTGGGAAGGCGCCGACTGGTATGCGCCTGAGGGGTCCATCCCGGCTGGCGCGGTGCCTGACGCGGGCGAGCTGTCATGGGGCCGGCAGGACTGGTACGCCAACTGGGAGGCCGAACATCACGCCTGCCGCGAGGGCGTGATCCTCATGGACATGTCGTTCATGGCCAAGTTCGCGGTGCAGGGTCAGGACGCGGGCCGCGAGCTGGAGCAGCTGTCGGCGAACCACGTCGACGGCGAGCCCGGAACGATCACGTACACGCAGTGGCTCAACCACGCCGGGAAGCTTGAGGCCGACCTCACCGTCACCAAGCTTGCCGACGACGACTTCTACGTGGTCGCGTCTGACACCGCGCACCGGCACGCGCTGACATGGATGCGACGCCGTTTCGGCGAGAGCGGGGCGCACGCGTTCGCCTCCGATGTCACGTCGGCGTATGCCCAGCTCAACGTGCAGGGACCGCGCTCGCGCGAGCTCCTGGCCGCGGTCACCACGGCCGATGTCAGCGATGAGGCCTTCGGCTTCCGGACCGCGCGGCACATCGACATCGGATTCGCCCGAGTCCTCTGCATCCGCATCACCTACCTCGGCGAGCTCGGTTACGAGCTCCACATCCCGACCGAGCAGGCAGTGCATGTCTATGACCGGCTGGTCGAGGCAGGCCGCGGCCTCGGGCTCCGCCACGCCGGCCTGAAGGCACTGTCGAGCCTGCGAATGGAGAAGGCGTACCGCGACTACGGGCACGACATCGACAACACCGACACCGTCCTGGAAGCGGGCCTGGGCTTCGCAGTCGCGCTGGACAAGCCGGCGGGCTTCATCGGCCGCGACGCAGTTCTAGCGCAGAAGCAGGCCGGGCCGCTGACCAGGCGCCTGGTGCAGGTCCTGCTCAGCGATCCCGACCCGCTGATGTTCCACGCGGAGATCGTCCGCCGCGACGGCCGCGAGGTCGGCTACATCCGGGCAGCTTCCTACGGGTGGACCCTCGGCGGTGCCGTCGGCCTGGCAATGCTCGACTCCGGCGGCGCGCCGCTCGACCAGGCCTGGCTGGACTCGGGTGAGTGGAGCGTGCAGATCGGCGACCGGATCGTCCCGGCCCGGGCGTCGCTACGGCCTCTCTACGACCCGGCGAACAAGCGCATACGGATGTAGGCCGGTCAGCCTTCCATGATCCGGAAAGATTCGGCACAGCCGACTGTGTTGAATCTTTCGGCGAAATCCGGGCCTCTGGTGTGGCGGGCAGGTCGCGGGGCTACTTGGACGCCCTGGCGCGGCCGGCCTGGGCGCACGCCGACGGCAGCGGCCGGGTGGGGGTGATTTGCTTGCCCTGGCGCCGTCGGCTTGGGCGCACGCCGACGGCAGCGGCCTGCCGGACTCGTTAGCTGACCTGGTGGACGTCGCTCCCGCTGATCACGCCGTTGGTGACTGTGTACGTCCCCTGGAACGTCTTGATCCCGCCGGTAGTCTGCGTCGCGACAAGTCTCGCAGTGACGACGTTGCCATTGACCGACAGGATCGTCACCGTATCGTGCATGGTCCCGGCATACCCGGCCCTGAACGTCGCGTAAGGCTCGGTCTCCCCGCTCAGCCGCCACGCGTCGAGGTACCGCTTGTGGTTGATCGCCGCGAAATACTCGCGCACCGTTAGCGCCGGGTGGGCGCTGACACCGGGGGTCACGGTCTTAGTGGCAGCCGCTGGGGGCAGCGTCCGGTCGGTGCGATGCGAGAGTTTGTACACGATCCCGGCGATCCCGCAGAGGCCGACGATGGCGATCAGCAGCCCGAGCACGACATTGCGAGTGTGGTGCTGGCCGCGCCGACCGTTGCCGGCGTGGCCTGGACCAGGCTGCTGCGGCCGCGCCCCTGGCATACCGCCGTCGCGCCTGGTCGGCGGCGCGGCCGTGGCGGGCCAGGCGGCGTGTACGGATGGCTGCCGGAAGGGCTCGACCGGGGCAGGAACGGGGCCGTTCTGCTCTGCCGCAGGCCCGGGGTCGCTGCCCCCGCCGCGGAACCAGTCTCCTGGTGCTTCGGACCACGCATCCTGCTCGGCATGGCGGGAGCTCCGGTCAACCCCGAAACCGCCAGCCGCGAACCTGTCCGGCTGGTTGGCGCCCGCCGGAAATGCATCGCCGCCGAGGCGGTCACCCGCGAATCCGTCCGCCGCGGGTCGGTCGCCCGCGAAGCGGCCGCCGCCGGCCGGAAATGCGTCGCCGGCAAGCCGTCCGCCCGCGAGCCCGTCGCCCGCGAGCCCGTCGCCCGCGAGCCCGTCGGCCGCGAACCGCCCGCCCGCGAGTCCGTCGCTCGCGAAGCCGCCGCCCGCCACCCGGTCGTCGGCGAAGCGGTCGCCCGCGAGCCGGTCGCCCGCGAGCCGGTCGCCCGCGAGCCGGTCGCCCGCGAAGCGATCGCCCCCGAACCGGTCGCCTCCGAACCGGTCGCCCTGATGCGCGCTCGCCAGGAACGGGTCCGTCGGGAACGGGTCAGCCGAGACCGGCTCCGCCTGCGCCGTCCGCGGCCCTGAGCGCAGCGGCAGCTGGGGCTCGCACGCGCCGGCCAGGGCGGCGGCGAAGTCTCGGCAGGTCGCGAACCGGCCGCCGGGGGACTTGGACAAGGCTGCCGCAATCACATCGTCGACCGCGGGCGGCAGCTCAGGCCGCCGCTCGGTCAGCCTGGGCGGCGCCGCCTCGAGCTGCGCCCACATCAGCGCCATGGTGTCGTCCCGCCGGAACGGCGGAGCACCCGTCAGCATCTCTACAACAGCGCAGGCCAGGGCGTACTGGTCGGCCCGGCCGTCGATTGGATGACCCTGAATCTGCTCGGGCGAGACATAGTCGAGCGTGCCGAGGAACTGGCCGGTCGAGGTCAGCGTCGATGGCGTCAGGGAGTGCTTGCTGAGGCCGAAGTCAGACAGGTAGACATGGTCCGTATCGCTGCCGCTGGCCTGTCCGAGCAGGATGTTGGCTGGCTTCACGTCGCGGTGCACGAGGCCGCGAGCATGCGCAGCGTCCAGTGCGGACGCCACCTGGCTCGTGATCCTGGCGGTCCGCGCCGGGCTCAGCCTGCCCTCGGCTTCGATCAGCGACCGGACATCACCGCCCGCGACGTAGCGCATCGCGATGAACAGGACGCCACCGGCTTCGCCAGCCTCGAACACCGGGATGATGTGCGGGTGATCCACTCCGGCAGCCGCGCGTGACTCCCGCATGAAACGCTGCCGGAAGGCCTCGTCCTCGCCGAGGTGCGGCGCGAGGACCTTGAGCGCGACCAGCCGGCCGAGGCGGAGATCGAGAGCACGGTAGACAACGGCCATGCCGCCGCGGCCAATCCGCTCTTGAATCTCGTACCCGGCGAGCTGCTCGCCGGGAGCAAGATCACCAGGCCCAGAGTGTATGTCCTGCGTCACTGCTAGCCTCCAGTGGCGGGGCTTGCTCGGCACCCTGGACCAAGCGTCGGCAGTGCCACGGTCGTGCCAGGCGAGAACTGGGTGGTCCCAGTATCTTGGGATGCGGCGGCTGCCGCAAATGGGTCGGCGCGAACTCGGTGCGCAATATCGGGCACAGGGGGCTGTTTCAGGTCAGGCGAGCGTCCGGCTTGCGTCCGCCTTCCGCTACATCGGGGCCACTGGCGCGGTCGGAGCCGCCCTCGGGGCCGCCTCGTCGGGCCGGTCAGGCCGGCGTCAGCCCTAGGTCTGGGCCGCCGGGACGGTCGCTGATCTGGTTCACAAGACTGTTGGCGGCCATGACGAGGTAATCCCACAGCTCGGCGTCGTGTGCCGGGTCCAGCTCCAGCTCGTCCAGGGCCGTGCGCATATGCCGGAGCCAGGCATCGCGCTCGGCCGGCCCGATGGCGAAGTGCGCGTGCCGCATCCGCAGCCGAGGATGGCCGCGGCGCTCGTTGTACGTCGCTGGACCGCCCCAGTACTGGATGAGGAACATGCGCAAGTGCTCCTCAGCCGGCCCGAGGTCCCGGCTCGGGTAGACCGGCCGCAGCTCGGGATCGGCTGATACCTCCTGGTAGAAGCGGTGCACTAGGCGGCGGAAGGTGGGTTCTCCGCCCACTGCCTCGTAGAACGTTGGCTCGTAGGAGGTCGGGGCGTGCGGCTCGCTCATCGGCTCCAGGGTATCCGCTCAGGAGGACAGTCATGATCACGCCTCAGACAGTTGATCACGCCTCGAGGGTTCGATCACGCCTCGAGCAGTTGATCACGCCTCGAACAGGCCCGTCTGCGCCCCAGCGAACCCCAGCGTCTCAGCCGCCAGGGCGATGGACCGGCTGAGCGACCGCGCGCCGTGGCCGACCTGGGGCTCGTTACGCAGGAGGACAGGGCGCTCTGCCTGCGGCGACGCCGTGGCGAACTGGACGGCGGCGCACATCTTCCTTGCGTGCATGGTGTCGACTCTGGTGTCGCCGTCGGAGATCGTGAACAGCACCGCCGGGTATCGCACCCCTGGCTGGACGTGGTGATAGGGCGAGTATGAGATGAGCCACTCGAACTCCGCCGGGTCTGCGACAGTGCCGAACTCGTCGTTCCAGGTCTCGCCGAGGCCGAAGCGCTCGTACCTGACCATGTCCAGCAGCGCCGCCGAGCACACCGCGGCGGCGCTCAGGTCGGGCCGCTGCGTGATCGAGGCGCCAACGAGCAGCCCCCCGTTCGAACCGCCCCAGACGGTGAGCTGGCCGCTGGTGGTCCACGCATCGGCGATCAGCTTCTCGGCGGCAGCGTGGAAATCATCGAACACGTTCTGCTTGTGCTCACGCATGCCCGCCCGGTGCCACTCCTCGCCTTCCTCGCTGCCGCCGCGCAGGCCGGCGATGGCGTAGACGCCGCCCGCCTCGACCCAGGCGAGAATCCCGGCGGAGTAGGCAGGCGTCAGGCTGACGTTGAAGCCGCCGTAACCGTAGAGGATGGCGGGCCGTGCCTTTCTGGGAACGGGGTAGTCCGACGACCCCGTTCCCTGCTCCTCGTGGTTGTCACCAGCACCCGAGACAACGATCATCCTGATCGTCGTGCCGTCAGCGGAGGCATAGCTGACCTGCTCGGCGCTGAGCGCCGGCACATCAACGGCGCCAGGGGCGCGCTGCCATTCCACGGCGACGCCGGCCGCTGCGTCGTACCGAAGGACGACGCCCGGCGTCGTGTAGTCGGTGTAGACGAACCAGGCCTCGTGGCCGCCTTCCGGCCGCTCGGTCAGTCCCGCGACTGTCCCGAGACCCGGCAGATCGACCTGGCCGACCTGGTCGCCGAATGCGAGGTCGTGCACACTGACCTCGCTGATCGCGTGCCGGGCCTTGGCCAGGAGCAGGACGGGCTCGTCGAGTCCGTCGCCGTCGAGGATCGCGAAGCTGGTCAGCACCGCAGTCGCGTCCTCAGGAATCAGGTCCTGCCAGCTGGCGTACTCCGGGAACGCGGGATCGCCGGGCTCGGCCACGACGACGCGGCCGCGCGCCGCATCCCGGTCCGTCAGTATGTACAGTCGGCCGTCGCGCCCGGCGCGCGGCCAGGCGGTGGCGTCGACGGCCTCCTGCACGACCTGGAGGTTCGGTGCCGGCGGGTCACTGGCTGACAGGTCCGCGAGCCAGGCGTCGTTCCGCGGCGCGGTGCCGGCTGAGGCCGTGATCGTGAGCCAGCGGCCGTCGTGGCTCACGGCCACGCCGTAGTAGTTGGTCTTCTCCAGCCCGGCGCCGAAGATGAGGACATCCTCGTCAGCCGGACTCCCGACCTGGTGCAGGTAGACGCGGTGATGGAACTGCTGCTCGCCCGCTGGCACGGCATCTGGCGCGAGCCTGCGGGTGTAGTAGAACGCCGTGCCGCCCGGCAGCCACGCGACACCGGAATAGCGGCACCTGTCGATCGGGCCATCCACGTCCAGGCCGGTGCCGACGTCGAGGACGCGCAGCACGGATTCTTCACGGCCGCCTTCGGAGAGCTGGTAAGCCAGCAGCCGCCCCTCGTGGTCGGGCTCCCACGTGTCCAGGGTGGTCACCCCGGTCGGGTCGATGACGGTCGGGTCGATGAGTGGTCGTTCGCCTCCGGCAGGCGAGACGGTGTACAGCACGGCGTGTTCCTGGCCCGGCTCCCGCCGAGTGAAGAACTGCCGGTCGCCCCGCCAGACAGGCGGTCCTACCTCGCCTGCCGCGAGTAGCTCGCGTAGCCGTTCGGTGAGCTGCTCCTGCCGCGGCAGGCTGGTCAGATAGCTCGCGTAGAGCTTGGCCTGCCCCGCCAGCCAGGCCCTCGTCTGCTCGCTGTCCGGATCCTCAAGCCAGCGGTAGGGATCAGCGACCTCGTGGCCGTGAATGGTCTCGACAAGGTCCTGACGGGGCGCGTCGGGGCAGGGCGGAAGCGTCATACCCGGCACTTTAACTGTCGGCGCGGGGCCTGCCCGGCCGGCGACGGCGTTGCGCAGGCCGGCCCCGCGCCGGCCCAGCCATTCCCGACGGGCGTCCCAACACCGGATGCCTGCGGCCTGAAGTGTGCTCGGCAGGGGTCCCAACACTGCGTCTCCTTGGGCTGAGAGAGCATTTGGTGTTGGCGATCTGGGCGGCGGACAGTCACACTGGTCACGGGTGCCCCGGCGGCAGTCGGCCGCGCACCGGAGTGAGGGATCAGACCCCGTCCTGAACGGGAGGTGCAAGTGCGCCGGGTGCTGCTGCTCAACATCACCTATGAGCCGCTGACGACGGTCGGCTTGCACCGCGCTGTCTGCCTCGTGCTCTGCGAAAAGGCCGACGTCGTCCACTCCGATGTCGACGGGATGCAACTTCACTCGACGTCGACATGGCTGGATGCGCCGTCAGTCATCCGGCTGCGCAGATACGTGCGCATTCCGCACCGCAGCAGGGTGCCGCTCACCAGAGCGGCGCTCATGCGCAGGGACAACTACCTGTGCGCTTACTGCGGCATCAAGGCCGACACCATCGATCACGTCGTTCCGCGCAGCCGCGGCGGCCAGCACGCCTGGGAGAACTGCGTGGCTTCCTGCACGCGGTGCAACCACCGCAAGGCGGACAGGCTGATCGAGGAACTTGGCTGGACGCTGCCACGAGACCCTGCGGCCCCCCGTGGTCCGCACTGGCGGCTCATCGGTGCCATCAACGACGGCGACCCCCAGTGGGTCGCTTACCTTACGGAGCCCAGCGCGGCGTAGGTTCCAGCTTTTCGTGGGCTGGCACGGTTCCTGGGCTGGCACGGTTCCTGAGCTTGCACGCTTCCTAAGCGCGGGGCCTCGTCTGGAACGCTCGCCATGTTTGGCACGCGCGATACGCGGAAGAACTGTCGGTCGTGGCGCAATATCGCCGGCTGGACCCATGCCGGTATGTCGGAGGGCTGCTGCTGTGGCAGGGTGCCACGTGGCTTGCGCTGGCTGCCGCCGGGCTAGGTCTTTGGATAGCGACCCTGCCGGGCGCGATCGGGCCGGCTAGCGGCGAAGCCGGGATGCTCTGGCGTTGTGGTGAGCTGGTGGCTATCGCCGTGGGCGCTGGCCTGGGCGTCACTCAGGTCTGTATGGCCTGTCGGCTCCGGGGCGGCCCTAAGCTCCTGCGGGCGCTGGTGCTCGCGGTTCAGGGCGTGACGGCGGCCGCGGGGCTGGTCGTCATCGCGATCTCGCTCATCGTCGCGAGCAGCACCGTGGTGCTCGTGGCCCTCACGGTGCATTCGTCCTGATATATCGGCGAATCGTGTACGACGGGCCTTGCCTCAGCCCGCGGCGGCCCGGCGGGCTGCGTGCCGCGGCGTTCGGCGTGAGATCACCGCGATATCTCCGTCTACAGTGTTGAGCACTTGGACGCCCGGCCCGAAATGCTCGGCGAGCACCGCGTCGCGGAGCACCTCCCGCGCGGATCCGGACGCCGCGATCTGGCCGTCGGCCAGTAGCAGCAACCGATCTGCGAACTGGCCAGCGAGCGTCAGATCGTGGATCGCGGACAGCACTGTCAGCGACCGCTCGCGCCGCACGTCATCGATCAATTCCAGCGCGTCCATCCGGCGCCCGAGGTCGAGCGCGCTGGTCGGCTCGTCAAGCAGCAGGACTGGCGCCTCCTGGGCCAGAGCGCGCGCGATGACAGCCCGCTGCAGTTCACCGCCGGACATGGCGCGCAGCATCCGATCCGCCATTCTCCCGAGGTCAAGCCGTTCGATCGCCGCCGCACACACCGCCCGGTCGGCGGCGGTCTCGGTGCGCAGGTAGCCGATGTGCGCTGTGCGGCCCAGCAAGACGTAGTCGCGCACCGTCATGTCTGGCGGCAGCAGCGGCCGCTGCGGTACGTAGGCAATCAGCCTGGCGATCTCGCGGCGGCTCAGCTTATGGGCGGCCCGGTCGCAGACAGTCACCGAGCCCGAGTACGGCAGCAGCGCGGCGATCGCATTGAGGAGCGTGGTCTTGCCCGCCCCGTTCGGGCCGATCACGCCGAGCCACTCGCCGTCGGGAACCTGGTCGCTAATGCCGTCAAGCGCCGTGCTCTCGCCGTAGCGGACGGTGAGCGCCGCGAAGCTGATCACGAGAGGTCCTGCCGCGCGCGCCGGGACCTGAGCACGAACAGGAAGAACGGCGCGCCGGTCAGCGCGGTGATCACGCCGATCGGGACCTCCGACGGTGCCTGTACGGTTCGCGCCGCGACGTCGGCCAGCACGAGGAACGCTGCACCGCCGATCATCGACACGGGCAGCAGCACCCGATAGCTAGGCCCGGCGGTAAGCCGGATCGCGTGCGGCACGATGATGCCCACGAAGCCGATCAGCCCGCTGACGGCGACGGCCGCGGCGACGCCGAGCGTCGCGGCAACGACGACGATCAGCCGAAGCCGGGCGACGTTGACGCCGAGGCTGGTCGCCTCGGTCTCGCCCACGCGCAGCACATCGAGGAATCTGCGGTGGATCAGCAGGCCGATGGCGGCGACGGCCACGTACGGCAGGATCATCCAGACGTCCGACCACGTCGCGCCGGACAGGCCGCCGAGGATCCAGGAGTACACGATGGACAGCGTCTGGGTGTGCTCCTGCTGAAGGTACGTCTGGAACGCGGTCAGCATGGCCGCGACCGCAATGCCCGCCAGCAGGATGGATCCGGTACCGCTGCGCGTCGCTGGCGACTCGCCGCCGCGCCCAGCCCGCGCGCCGAGCAGATACGTCAGCGTGACGGCGACGACCGCGCCGGCGAACGCAGCCGGCGGCGTCAGGGCCAGACTTCCGCCGGATACCGCCACGATGGTCGCACCGAGCCCGGCTCCGGCGGCCACGCCGAGCAGGTAGGGGTCCGCCAGCGGATTCCGGAACACTCCCTGGTAGGCAGCTCCGCCTCCGGCCAGCATGGAGCCGACCAGGACGCCGAGCAGTACCCGCGGCAACCTGATCTGCCAGACGATGGCGGCGTCGATAGGCGGAACGGAGACGTGCGGGTGCCATGGCAGTCTGGCCGCGAGCGCGTCGATGATCTGCTGCGGCGACAGTCCGGCTGGCCCGACGGCGATGCCGATGACCACGGCCGCCAGCAGAACGATCGACGCGACTAGGATCGGTCGCCCGGCCCGCAGGCGGCGGGCCGAATCGTCGGCCCCAACGGGCTGTGCGGCGGTGGTCGGCTGTGCGGCGGTGGTCGGCTGTGCGGCGGTGGTCGGGTGTGCGCCGGCCGGCGGGACCGGGCCCGCCGTCTTGGCGGACCCGGTCGTGTGCCTCGTAGTAGTCATCAGGAGCCGGACTTGGTACCCACGGCAACCGTCCGGAGCAGTTGCACGATCCGCGGACCCCAGCGGGACGCGATGTCGGCATTGAGCACGATGATGTGCTTACTCTTGACGGCGGTCAGCACCGACCAGCCAGGCCGCGAGCTGACCGTAGCGGCGGACTGCCCGCCGCCGGTGCTGCCTGTGTCGGACAAGACGATGTAGTCCGGGTTGGCCTTCAGGATGAACTCCGCCGACAAGCTCGGGTAGCCGCCAGCCGCAGCAGCGCCCTTCGCCGTATCGGCGATGCTCTTCATGCCGAGCAGCGAGAGCAAGCTCCCGATGAACGTCGAGTCGGTCACCGAGTAATACGGATCAACCCCGAGCTCGTAGTAATACGTCAGCGGTGCGGTGTGGTGTGGCTCGGACGCGACGATCTGGCTGATGTCAGTCCGCAGTTGCTGATCCTCCGCCTTGGCCTGAGCCCCATGTCCGGTGGCGGCACCGAGCTGCGTGAACTCGTTGTACACGCCCGAGACGTTCGTCGCCGCGGGCAGATCAAGCACCGGGATCGACAGCGCGGTCAGTTTGGCGGCGATGCCGCCGATGTCGTTGGAGATGACAACGAGGTCAGGCTTGTAGGCCGCGATTGCCTCGGCGTTGGGCTGGTAGGCCGAGAGCTTGGTCATTGGCGCGTTCGCCGGGTAGTCGGAATCGCTGTCGACAGCCTTGACCTGGCCGCCGGCCCCAATCGCATAAAGCATCTCGGTTGCCGTCGGCGATAGCGAGATGATCGCGTCCGGTCGTGATGTCAGGTGCACCTTCCCGGCGGCGGTCGTGACCGTGACCGGGAAACCAGCGGCCGTGGCCGATCCAGCGCCCGATGCGCCGGCGCCTGGGGCCGAACTTGCTGAAGAACTACTACACGCCGCGCACGCGACGGCGAGTGCTGCGGCGGCCACCATGGCCGGCCGCTGACGGGTAAAAGCCCGCATGATCATCCTCCGTCATTGCTGGAGGACGAAGTGCGTTCGCTGCGACGCCAACCGGGCGTCGGACCGAGCCGCCCTTCCTCCGAGGACAGGTCGTTGGCGCAGGCTAGGCGTCCGGGCTCGTCCGCGGCCGAGTTGCTCGGCCGGGCATCACCGTTGCGGGACAGCGCCGGGATCACACCGGCTTCGCTATGCACAGCACCCGCCCAGGGATGTAGAGCCCTGGGATGCGCGAAGCTTATCGCAGCCGCGGGGCTCTCACTGGCGCGACTCGTGCGACTACCAGCAGGACCGGGTTGTGGCCGCCGGCGGCGAACCCGGCCGGCCCACACACACGCGGGAAATCTGCCGGCCGGGACGCCTAACGCGGACGCGGCGACCTGAGCTCGGGGGTACCCACACCGCTTGCGTCAATCTGAGTATCGACCGTGATTGCACAGCGCGTTACCCATTGATTGCAATTGGTGAAGGGAATGGAGACTTTTCGCGACCCTGCCTTTCTGACTCGCGGTCATGCCGGCGTGTCGCTGCCGTGTCTGCAGTAGGTGCCGCCGGACAATAGTGACGGGCCCCTCCAGGTATGAGATGGAGGGGCCTAAGTCGCGACGGCACTTGCCGGCGAGACGCGGCCGTGCCGGCAGTGCGCCGCCGCGTCCTCGCCCGGTAGCGTTCGGTGTATGAGCGAGACAGCGAATCCGGCCGGCAAGCCGGCCTCCGCGCCTTTCGGGCGCATGCTCACGGCGATGGTCACTCCCATGGATGGGAACGGGGCCGTGGACTACGACGGCGCCGCCCGCCTCGCTGACTACCTGGTCACTGACTTGCGTAACGACGGCCTGGTCATCAGCGGCACTACCGGTGAGTCCCCAACGACCTCCGACGCCGAGAAGGCCAGGCTGCTGGCCGCCGTCCTCGAGGCGGTCGGCGACAGGGCGACCGTCATCGCCGGGGTGGGCACGAATGACACCGCCCATACCTGCGAGCTCGCCCGCGCTGCCGAGCAGGCGGGCGCGCAGGGTCTGCTGGTCGTGACGCCGTACTACAACAAGCCGCCCCAAAGCGGTCTGGTCGTGCACTTCAAGCAGGTCGCGGACGCCACCGGCCTGCCAAACATGCTCTACGACATCCCCGGCCGGACCGGGACGCCGATCGCGGTCGAGACTCTCCTCCAGCTCGCCGAGCATCCGCGCATCGTCGCCGTGAAAGACGCCAAGGCTGACTTCGGAGCCGCGTCTCGGGTCATGGCGACCACGCCGCTGGTGTTCTACAGCGGCGACGACATGATCAACCTGCCCTGGCTATCGCTCGGCGCGGCTGGCTTCGTGAGCGTGGTCGGACACATCGTCGGCGATCGGCTGCATGACATGATCGACGCCTACCTGGCCGGTCAGGTGGCCGAGGCGCTGCGAATCCACCGCGAGCTGTTGCCTGTCTATACCGGCCTGTTCAGGAATCAGGGAGTCATCTTGACCAAGGCGGCGCTGAGCCTACTCGGCCTGCCCGGCGGGCCCGTCAGACTGCCATTGTCGAACGCGACCGACGCGGAGATCGATCGGCTGCGTACAGATCTGGCCGCAGGCGGTGTGAAAACCCAGTGAGCCACCCGCACCCCGAGCTAGGGGCCCCGCCGCCCCTGGCCCCTGATGGCCTGCGCATAGTCGCACTTGGCGGCCTCGGCGAGATCGGCCGCAATATGACGGTCTTCGAGTACGGCGGACGGCTGCTCATTGTCGACTGCGGCGTGTTGTTCCCGGAAGACAACCAGCCAGGCGTCGACTTGATCTTGCCGGACTTCTCAGCCCTCGAGGGACGGCTCGACCAGATCGAAGCGCTTGTGCTTACGCACGCGCACGAGGACCACATCGGCGGTGTCCCGTACCTGCTACGGCAGCGCGCGGACATCCCCCTCGTTGGATCGCGGCTGACGCTGGCGCTCGTGCGCAGCAAACTCACGGAGCACCGGATCACGCCAGTGGATGTAGAGGTCGAAGCGGGCGGCACGCTGAGCTTCGGTCCCTGGGAGCTTGAGTTCCTCGCGGTCAACCACTCGATCCCGGACGCCCTCGCCGTCGCGATCCGAACGCCGGCAGGGCTGATCCTGCATACCGGCGACTTCAAGATGGACCAGCTGCCGCTGGACGGCCGGCTGACCGATCTTGGCGGGTTCGCCAGGCTCGGTGCTGCCGGCGTGGACCTGCTCCTCGCTGATTCCACTAACGCCGAGGTGCCCGGCATCGTGGTCTCCGAGCGCGCCATCGGGCCTGTGCTCTCCGATGTCTTCGCCTCGGCCGAGCAGCGGATCATCGTGTCCTGCTTCGCCAGCCACGTGCACCGGGTCCAGCAGGTCATGGACGCCGCGGCCGAGCATGGCCGCAAGGTCGCCCTGGTCGGCCGGTCGATGGTACGAAACATGGGCGTCGCGCGCGATCTCGGCTACCTCAAGATTCCGTCGGTCCATGGCGGCCTGCTCGTCGACCTCAAGGAAGCCGAGGAGATGCCGCCGGACCAGATCGTATTGATCTCGACAGGATCGCAGGGGGAGCCGATGTCGGCGCTCTCCCGGATGGCCGGCCGCGATCACCCCATCCGCATCGCCGAAGGCGACACCGTGATCCTCGCGTCGTCCCTCGTGCCAGGGAATGAGTCGGCTGTCTCCCGAATAATCAACGAGCTGACCCGGCTCGGCGCGCGCGTCGTGCACAAGGGCAATGCGCTAGTCCACGTCTCCGGCCACGCTCCCGCCGGGGAACTGCTGTACGTGCTGAACCTCGTCCGGCCGAGGAACTTCATCCCGGTCCACGGCGAGTGGCGGCATCTCAAGGCGCACGCCGAGCTGGCCGCGCTCACCGGCGTGCCGGCCAAAAACATCGTGATCGCCGAGGACGGGGTCGTGGTGGATCTGCTCGACGGCCAGATCGCGGTGGCTGGCATGGTGCCGTGTGGCTACGTCTACGTGGACGGCCTGTCGGTGGGCGAGATTACCGAGGCCTCGCTGAAGGATCGGCTGATCCTCGGCGAGGAGGGATTCATCTCGGTCGTCGTGGTGGTGGACTCCACCAGCGGCAAGCTGGTTGCCGGCCCGGAAATCCATGCGCGCGGGGCCGGCATCGACGACGCCGGCCTGGCCGAGGTCCGGCCGCTCATCGAGGAGGCGCTTGCCGGCGCGGCGCGCGAGGGCATCACGGAGGTGCATCAGCTCCGGCAGCTGCTGCGCCGGACGGTTGGCCGCTGGGTCAGCGACAACTATCGACGTCGGCCGATGATCATCCCGGTGGTCGTCGAAGCCTGAGCTCGGCCGATATCCGCGTCTGGCCGCTTTCCGCTGCTCAGACGCCTATCCTGGCGCGTGCACCGGTCAGGCGCCCCAAGGACGGATACGGACGTGGCCCCGAGTAACCAGTACCCGCGTGACGATCGGCCCCCGTGGCCCGGTCGCGACGGGGCGGACTCTTGGCCGGGCGCGGCGGTGCCACCGAGTAATCAGTACCCCCGCGATGATGGGTCCCCGTGGCCAGGTCGCGACGGGCCGGACTCCTGGCCCGACTCCTCGCATCGGTCGGCGCCCTGGGGCGGATCAGCCGGTCCGGGCGATCCAGCTGAACGGTGGCAGCCAGGCAGTTCGCGTGCGTCGGCAGGCCACCGCGACTCGGCAAGCTCTCGCCAGCCGCGAAGCTCGCGTCAGGCCGCCGGCTCGGGGGAGCCACCGAGATCTCGTAGACGAGCGGGCTCACGTCGGTCAGCCGGAGGCGGCCGGTCGCGGGTGCTCCTGTCTGTCGGCATCATTGTGCTGGTAGTCGTGCTCGGCGGCTGGGCGCTTCTCGCCACCAAGGCCAAGCCGCCAGCGAGGCCCGCTGCTGCGCCTAGCGGCCACATCGTTCCCGCCGCGCGCCAGTCCTCCCCGGCCGCCGCCCAGGCGACCGTCAGCATCACGTGGGTCGGCGACATGACCTTCGGGACGCTGAATGCGTGGCCGCCCGCGGGCACCGGCTCGCTGCTCGATGATGTCAAGCCGTATCTGCACAGCGACCTCACGGTCGGCAATCTGGAGAGCGCGATCGGTGACCTGCCGATGTCGAAGTGCTCGCCCGGCGAGGCGGACTGCTATCAGTTCGAGGCGCCCGCATACACACCCGGGGACCTGAAGCGCGACGGATTCTCGGCGGTCAACGTGGCCAACAACCACACGCTCGACGCTGGTCCGGCTGGAGAGACCAGTACCAACCACGCACTGCGGCGCGCCGGGCTGCTGTGGGCCGGTCGCCCCGCTCAGATCACGTACCTGGTCCGGAACGGCATCAAGATCGCGCTGCTCGGATTCGCGCCCTGGCCGTATGACGCGGACGCGCTCGACATCCCCGCGGCCGAGGCGCTCGTCCGGCAGGCGAAGGAACACGCCCAGGTCGTCATCGTGATGGAGCACCTGGGCGGCGAAGGGGACGGTGCCCGGCACGTCGTGCCAGGCGAGGAGTACTTCCTCGGCCAGGACCGCGGCAACTCGATCGCGTTCACCCACGGCGTGATCGACGCCGGCGCCGACCTGGTGATGGGCTCCGGCCCGCACGTGCTGCGCGGCTTCCAGTGGTACCACGGCCACCTGATCGCCTACAGTCTCGGCAACTTCTGCGGCTACAACACGCTCGGCCTTGATGCTTATACCTCGATCAGCGCGATGCTTCACGTCACCCTCAACGCGGCGGGGCAGTTCGTTCGGGGCAGCATCACGCCCTTGCAGCTCGTCCCCCCAGGGATACCGCAGGTCGACCCGAACAAGACCGCCATCAGCTACGTCAACACGCTGTCGGACGATGATTTTGCTGGGAACGGTGCCGCCCACATCTCCGCCTCCGGCGACATCGACCAGTCATAGGCGTCGGGTAGCCCGGCAGTGCGACCCCGTGCGCCGGGCTAGTTGCCGGCGGCCTGCTGGCGCAACCGGAATCGCTGGAGCTTGCCGCTGTTCGTGCGAGGCAGCGTCGTGACGAACTCGACAGCTCGCGGGTACTTGTACGGGGCGATCCGCTGTTTCACCAGGTCCTGGAGCTCTCGCGCCTTGGCCTCGTCGCCGACGGCGCCGTCGGCCAGGACCACGTACGCCTTCACAATCTGCCCGCGCGCCTGGTCGGGTGCGCCGACGACGCCGCACTCGGCCACCTCGGGATGACTGAGTAGCACCTCTTCGATCTCTGGGCCGGCGATGTTGTAGCCACCGGAGATGATCATGTCGTCGGACCGCGCCTGGTACCAGAAATAACCGTCCTCGTCCCGGATGTAGGTGTCCCCGGTGAGGTTCCACCCGTCCCGAACGTAGGTGCGCTGGCGCTCGTCGTTCAGGTACCGGCAGCCGGTCGGGCCTCTAACCGCGAGCCGGCCGGGCTCGCCGTCCGGGACCGGCTTCCCGTCCTGGCCGACGACGGCGGCTGTGTAGCCCGGTACCGCCTTGCCGGTCGACCCGGGCCGGATCTCGTCGTCCGCAGCAGCGATGAAGATGTGCAGCATCTCCGTGCTACCGATACCGTCGATGATCTTCACGCCCGTGGCGTCGTAGAACGCCTGCCAGGTGGACTTGGGCAGGTTCTCGCCGGCCGACACTGGCCGGCGCAGACCGCGAAGCTGGCCAGCCTTGCCGACCGCGAGCATCGCCCGGTAGGCGGTAGGCGCCGTGGACAAGACGGTGACGCGGTATTCGGCTATCGCATCCGCCAGCTCGGCCGGGCTCGCTTTCTCTAGCAGCAGGCTCGCCGCGCCGACACGCAGCGGGAATAGCAGCAGTGCGCCGAGGCCGAACGTGAAGGCCAGCGGCGGCGTGCCCGCGAAAAGGTCATCCGGCACCGGCTTTAGCACGTGCCGGGAGAATGTGTCGGCCGCCGCCAGCAGATCGCGGTGGAAGTGCATGGCGGCCTTCGGCTTGCCGGTCGTGCCTGACGTGAACGCGATCATGGCCACGTCGTCGGCGGCCGTTTGCACCGAGGCGAACTCGGCCGGCTTCCCTGCGGCAAGCTGCGTCAGATCAGCGGGGCCAGCGCCGCCGAACTCGACGATGCGCAAGTCAGGAATCGCCGCGGCCCGCAGGTCTGCCGTGAGCCGGTGATCGCACAGCGCGAGCCGGACCCGCGCGATAGCGCCGATGTTGGACAGCTCGGCAGCGCGCAGCATCGGCATCGTTGCCACTGCGACCCCGCCTGCTTTGAGCACGCCGAGCCAGCACACGGCGAGCCACGGGCCGTTCAGTCCGCGCAGCAGAACTCGATTGCCAGGGACTAGGCCCAAGTCGTCGGTCAGCACCCGGGCTACCTGTGCCGCCCGTCGTGCCACGTCGCCGTAGGTCCACGTCTCGGTCGGCGACACCAGGCACCGCCGGTCGGCACCGCCCGCCCCAATCGTCGGATTGAGCAGCTCGTCGGCGGCGTTGAGCCGGTCGGCGTAGGTCAGCTCGGGCAGCGTGAACTCCAGGTCCGGCCACAGGCCAGGAGCTGGGAGATTGTCCCGGCAGAAGGTGTCGGCGTGTGCTGACGGCGAGAGCTGCATGCCCGGACCTCCTCGGATGCCACCAGGACGGTCTCAGTATTCCGCCTCTGTGACGATAGTCAATGAAGCGGCCGACTCCTCTCGCGCAATCAGTGCGCGGCCGACCTGGCGGCGCTAGTTTCTGACGGTGACTACCTCCGGTCCGCCCGGCAGCGATGTGCTCGCGGCTCAGCCGCGAGCGCTGATCGTAACCATTTACGGACTGTACGCGCGTGACAATGACGGCTGGTTCAGCATCGCCGCGCTGATCAAGCTGATGGCCGAGCTTGGCGTGGACGAGCCCGCGGTCCGGTCGGCAACCTCACGGCTCAAGCTGCGTGGCCTGCTGGAGTCCCGGCGCGTCGCGGGAGCAGCCGGCTACGGCGTCTCGCTCAGCGGCCAGAAGATCCTGGCCGATGGCGACCGGAGAATCTTCCGGCACCCCCGGGCTAGTACCGACGATGGCTGGGTGCTGGCGGTGTTCAGCGTTCCCGAGCACGAGCGCGCACGGCGCCACGCCCTACGCTCCCGGCTGGCGTGGCTCGGCTTCGGCACGGTCTCGGCCGGCGTGTGGATCGCGCCAGGACAACTGGCCGGGGAGACGCGCGACGTGCTGGCGGCCGACGGACTGGCGGCCTACGTGAGCCTGTTCACCGCCGGCTACCTGGCCTTTGGCGGCGTTGCAGACAAGATCGGCCAGTGGTGGGACCTGGACCGGCTCGAGCAGCTCTACCAGGCCTTCATCGACTCGGCCGCGCCGGTCATGTTGCGCTGGCAGCGCGGCGCTGGGCGCCCTGACGCCGGCGATCCGGGTCAGGCATTCGCGGATTACGTCCGGGTGCTCACGGCCTGGCGGCGGCTGCCCTTCCTGGATCCTGGCCTGCCGCCGGAGTTCCTGCCTGCCGACTGGCACGGCGCGCGAGCCGCCGAGCTCTTCGGCCAGCTGAGTGCCAGGCTCGGCAGCCCGGCCAGGGCTTACGTCCTCTCGGTGACCGGCACGGACGCGATCTGACTCACCAGGGTGTGAGCACGGGACATGCGTGACTAGGCTGTGCGGTGCCGCAAGGCGACGGTAACGAGGAGTCACCATGAGTTATCAGCCGTACCCGACGAGCGGGTTCGACCAGCTGCCTCAGCAGCGTCCACCGGCGCCGCCGTCCATCCGGACGGCGATGAAGCTCATGTACGCCGGCGCGGTGCTCAGCGCCGTGAGCTTCGTCGTCGGGCTGGCCACGGTCGGAAGCCTGAGGCAGAGCATTATCAACGCTTCTACGAAGAAGCTGACCGCTACCCAGCTGCACACGGCCGAGGTCATCGGCGTGGCCACGATCGTCATCCTCGGCCTGATCGGCATCGGCCTCTGGCTGTGGATGGCGTGGGCAAACGGTCGGGGCAGGAACTGGGCCCGCATTGTCGCTGCCGTCCTGTTCGGGCTCAATACCCTAGGCCTGCTGTCCGTCGTCGCGCGTCCCTACGCAATCGGGACCAGGCTCTTCGATGCGCTCAGCTGGGTGGTCGGCGCCGGCGCCACGTACTACTTGTGGCGGAGGGACTCATCGGAGTACTTCGCGCAGTCTCGGCTGCGTTAAGCCCTGGGCGGCGCCGCGGGTTCAGCCCCAGGCGGCGGCGTTCGTGAGTGACTAGGCTCTCCGGTGCCGCGAGGCATCAGAGCAGCAGTAAGGCGACGCGCGGCGTCCTGACCTGGTGGCGTGGCAGCTATGGACAGGCCGAACCTGGGCAGCTGGGGCAAGCAGACACGGTACCGTTGGTGTGCTTGCGGCCGCTCGGACCTGGTTTATGCGGGCATTGACTGAGTTCGGATAACAGGTCGCAACGGGGACACTGCCAAGGAGTCACTATGAGTTACCAGCCATATCCGACTGTGGGCGGCAGCAACCAGATGCCTTTGGCCGAGCGTGGCGCGCGGCCCCCGGCTCTCGTTAATGCGGTCCGGCTGATGTGGGCAGGCGCCGCCCTCGCGCTGATCGGGGCGATCGTCACGCTAGCGTTCGCCAGCAAGATCAAGGACGCAGTCCGCAAAGCCGCGCTCAAGTCCAATGCGACCGCCGCCAGCCGGGGTAAGGCAGTACTGACGGCGGCCCAGATTCACACGCTAGAGAATGCAACGGTAGTAATCCTGGCCGTCGTTCTGATTGTGGGCGTGCTGCTCTGGGTGTGGATGGCTTGGGCTAACAACCGCGGCCGGAACTGGGCCCGGATCGTCGCCACCGTGCTGTTCGCCCTGAGCACGATCTCGCTGATCTTCTCCTTCGGCCGGGCCAGCATCACGATCATCTTCGTGATCCTCGGCTGGCTCGTCGGCCTCGGCGCCACCGTCCTGCTCTGGCGGAAGGAAACGACCGCCTACATCAACGGCCAAGGGATCTAAGCAGCCATCGTCACTCCGCCGGACGGATGCGACGCGCAGTCGCCACCGCATGAGTCGTCGCCGCCGCGCGGCCGTGACTACCTCGCGCAGTCAGCCGATAACGGCTAGCCCTTGCACCTCGACAAGCGCCGCCTCGTCCCAGAGCCTGGACACGCCGAGCGCAGCCATCGCCGGGTAGTTACGCCCGGCGAGCCGCCGCCAGACTTCGCCGATCTCCTTGCCGTGCGACCGGTAATCAGCCAGGTCGATGGCGTAGACAGTCAGGCTGGCCAGATCGGTTGGCCTGCCGCCGGCCGCGTCCAGGGCGGTCAGCAGGTTCGCGAGCGCTTGCTCGAACTGGGCGACCACGGTGTCCCCGACGATGGCGCCGGACGCGTCCAGCGCGGTCTGCCCGGCCAGGAACACGAGCCGTCCGGCAGGCGCGACGACTGCGTGGGCGAACCCCGACGGCGCCGGCAGAGACGCCGGATTAACTCGCTCGATGCTCATCTGGCCATCCTGCATCAGTCCGCGGTCTACCCACGCGGCAAATCCCGCTCATGGATGTGACCTAGGTACGGCCATTGGCGTACCGACTCCACATCCATGAAGATCGACAGCCGTCACGGGCGCCAGCGAGCGTGTTTCGTGCCCGTCTCGCCGGCCCGGATCAGCTCCAGGCGCGGTCGTGGCCCGTCGGTCCGCCCCGAGGCAGGTGGCCTGCTCCCCGCTTGCCACTGCACCGGCCACTGGGCGCCCGGTCCTGAGTAACCTTGCTCGGCCGCCGCGTGCAGGGTCCAGTTCGGGTCGTAGAGGTGCGCGCGACCGAGCGCGCAAAGGTCAGCACGGCCGGCCAGGATTAGCGAGTTCACGTCGTCGTAGGAGGAGATCACGCCGACGGCGATCGTGGCGATCCCGACCTGGTTCCTGATCGCGTCCGCGAACGGGGTCTGATACGACCGGCCGAACGCCGGCATCTCCTCGGGCGTCACTTGCCCCGTCGACACATCCACGGCGTCGGCTCCCGCGGCGGCGAAGGCGGCCGCGATCGAGACGGCATCCGTGCCGGTGATGCCGCCCGGCACCCAGTCGCACGCCGAAATCCGCACGGTCATCGGCTTATGCGCGGGCCACACCGAGCGCACCGCCGCGAACACCTCAAGCGGATACCGCAGCCGCCCCTCCAGCGACCCACCGAACGAGTCCGTCCGCTGGTTCGACACCGGCGAGATAAACGACGACAGCAGGTAGCCGTGTGCGCAGTGCAGCTCAAGCACGTCGAACCCGGCCCGATCGGCTGCCTCCGCAGACGCCACAAACTGCCCGAGGATCTGCGTCATCTCCGCGACAGTCAGCTCGCGCGGAATCTGGTTCACCTCAGCCGCATAGGGGAGCGGCGACGGTCCGCAGACCTCCCAGTTGCCCGAGTCGAGCGGCTGGTCGATGCCCTCCCACATGAGCCGCGTCGAGCCCTTGCGGCCGGAGTGCCCCAGCTGAATCCCGATCTTCGCGGCCGAGGACGAGTGAACGAACGACGTGATCCGCTCCCACGCCGCCTCGTGCTCGGGTGCATAGAGCCCCGCGCACCCCGGCGTGATCCGGCCCTCGGCACTGACGCAGACCATCTCGGTCATCACCAGGCCGGCGCCGCCAAGAGCCTTGCCGCCGAGGTGGACCAGGTGGAAGTCGGACGGCGTCCCGTCGGTGGCGGAATACATGTCCATGGCCGACACGACCACGCGGTTCGACAGGTCCAGCGAGCGCAGCCGGAACGGCTGGAACATCGGCGGTACCACGTCGCCCGCGCCCAGCCCGCGCCGCTTGCAGTCGCCGGCGAACCAGGCGTCCATCCGGTCGGTGAACTCGGGATCTCGCAAGCGGAGGTTGCCGTGGGTGACCCGGCGGCTTCGGGTCATGATGTTGAACGCGAACTGCTCAGGCTCCTGCACTGCGTACTGCCCGAGGTTCTCGAACCACTCCAGGCTGGCCTGCGCCGCCCGCTGGGTGGAGGCGACCACGGGGCGGCGCTCGGCCTCGTAGGCCGCCAGCGCGGCCGGGATGGCGTCGTCGCTGCGGTTAGCGCCGTCGCCGGGGCCGGCCTGTTCGTACAGGCAGGCTGCGAGCGCGAGCGCGTCCTCCATGGCCAGCTTGGTGCCCGAGCCAATCGAGAAGTGTGCGGTGTGGGCGGCATCGCCGAGGAGCACGACGTTCCCGTCGCGCCAGGTATCGCACCTCAGCGTCGCGAAGCTGAGCCAGCGCGAGTTGTTGGCCAGCAGGGCGTGGTCGCCAAGCACGTCGCCGAGCAGTTCTGCCACCCGCTTGATCGACGCCTCGTCCGACTGGCCCGGCGCCAGCCCGGCGGCGGCCGCCGCGAGCTCGCAAAAGCCGGCCGCACGCCAGACGGCCTCGTTCATCTCGACGATGAACGTGCTGCCAGTGGCGTCGTAGGGGTAGCCGTGCACTTGCATGACGCCGTACGGCGTCGGCACGACATAGAACTTGAATGCGTCAAAGACGAGATCGGTCCCCAGCCACATGTACTTGCAGTTCCGAACATCAAATTCGGGACGGAACGTGGCCGCCCGGCTGCTCCTCAGCCCTGAACTGACGCCGTCGGCGGCGACCACCAGGTCGTGGCTCGCAGCGAGGTCGTCTGGATTGGGCGCCGGCGTGCGGAAGTGGACGGTCACGCCGAGGTCGGCGCAGCGCTGCTGGAGGATCTCCAGCAGGCGGCGGCGCCCCATGGCCGCGAAGCCGTGCCCGCCGCTGGTGATGACCTCGCCGCGGTAGTGCACGTCGATGTCGTCCCACCGAGCGAACTCACGCTCCATCTGGCGGTAGATGCCGGGGTCGGCGTTCTCGATGCCGCCGAGGGTCTCGTCGGAGAACACCACGCCGAAGCCGAATGTGTCATCGGGGGCGTTGCGCTCCCAGACCGTGACGTCCGCGGCGGGCAGCAGCTGGCGGACCAGCGCGGCGAAGTAGAGCCCGCCTGGCCCGCCACCTGCGACCGCGATGCGCACGCTGCCCCCTCGCCCGCTCGGATAGGCCGAGGTTATGCCGTATGCGCGACGACCGTCAAGAGAACGCGACGTGGATTAGCCGCGCCGACGGCGGACCTGCCAGGCGCAGAGCCAGCCAAGCCCGGCCGCGAGGACCAGGTAGATCCCGGTCTCGAGGAGCTGCAGCGGCCAGAACCTGCTCGCAGGCTGGTAGGTGACCTGCTGGCGCAAGCCCAGGCTGTCCAGCCAGTTGTTGCACTGCTGGGGCGTGGAGTTTCCGGTGCACGCCGTGGTCGCTGGCCCGGTAAACACCTTTCCGGCCGGAGTAATGGTCTTGTTCGACAGCATCCAGGCACCGGGCTGGCTGAAGTCGCCCACGACGGTCATGGTGTTGTTGGTGCTGGTCGGGCTGCCCTGAGCTGAGCTGATCATGATCTCGTTGGCGGTGTTGGCGTTGAATGGCGCGGTCGCCTGCACAGGCGGGATGAGGTGCGGACGCAGGTAGTTTGGCACCAGGAACTGCACGGCCGCGAAGATCACCAGGGTGACAGCCATCGCCGGAAGCGTCTTGCGGATGAGGACTCCCGCGGTGACCCCGAGCGCGAAGGCGAACGCGGCGTAGCCAAGCGGCGCAACGCCGCGGGCCGCGAACACCACCGGGCTGATTCGCGTGCCACCGAACGATGGGCTGCCGCCGACGAGGTTCAGCGCATGGTCGATGGGGCCAGCCCACCAGCTGATCATGAGACTGAGTAGGCCGGCGGTCCCGACAGCTGCCAGCCCGATGAGGCCCAGCTTCACAGCGCTCCAGCGGGCGCGCGTGATGCTCTGGTTCCAGGCCAGCCGGTGGGTGCCTGCCTCGAACTCACGGGCAATGAGGGGCGCGCCCCAGAAGATGCCCATGAGCGCGGGCGCCAGGTACATGAGAACGACGCAGCCAAAGAACAGCGCGGCGTACGGGGTGCCCGTGAGGTCGTGAATGAAATTGCCGGCCAGCGAGCCGCACGCGGAGTGGCAGGTGCTGAGACCAGCTTGGTCAAACCGGGTGTTGAGGCCAAACCCGGTGGCGCCAAGTGCGATCGCGAGTACAGCAAGAACTGCGGCGGCTGTCACCGCCTGCCAGCGGAACTGTCGCCAGGTCAGCCACATCATCGCTGCTCCTCCATGATCTTGTGGCCAGTCTCGACACTGGCGGTGGTATTGCCCATGTAGGCGAGTACGAGGTCCTCGAGGCCGACGTGGTCCACCGACCAGGTCGGGTCGTCGATCGGCTCGTCGCTGCGGATGAGCAGCGTGGTCTGCCTGTCGGTGTGACTGGCGCTGAGGACCTGCTGACTGGCCGGGAGCGTAGCGGGATCGCGCCGCGCTCCGGTCAGCAAGTAGTGCGTGGCGAGCAGGTGATCGATCTCGCCGTCGACCAGGACGCGCGAGTTAACGAGCACGATGAGGTAGTCAGTGACCCGCTCGAGGTCTGCGACCAGATGCGAGCTCATCACGACGCTGAGCTGATGCTCGGCGGTCGCCTCCATCAGAATCTGCAGGAACTCCCGGCGTGCGAGCGGATCGAGGCTGGCGATCGGCTCGTCCAGGATTAGCAGCTCGGGCCGCTTCGCGATCGCCAGGGTCAGAGCGAGCTGTGCCCGCTGACCGCCGGACAGCTTGCCCGCCTTCTGCCGCGGATCAAGTCCCAGCTGGCTGATCCGCTTGTGCGCGAGACCCGCGTCCCAGGCCGGGTTCAGGTGGGCGCCGAGCTTAAGGTGATCCTCGACGCTCAGCCCTGCGTAGGTCGGTGTGTCCTGCGCGACGTAGCCCACCCTGGCGAGCTGCGCGGGCCCGCTCGCCGGAGCAGCGCCCAGCACCTGGATGGTGCCGGCTGTCGGCGCCAGCATGCCGGTGGCCAGATTGAGGAGCGTCGTCTTGCCCGCGCCGTTGGGTCCGACCAGGCCAGCTACCCGGCCCGCCGGGATGTTGAGAGTGCAGTCCGACAGCGCCCAGCGACGGCCGTACTGCTTGCCGAGCCCGCGGGCTTCCACGGCAGCGGTCATATTGCTTCCTCCTGAACGGCGGTCCGGATGGTCCGCTGAAAAATGGCGCCGATGCTCTCGTCGTCCAGGCCCGCCGTGCGGGCCTTCCTGAGCCAGCCCTCGAGATCGTGGCTGAGCTCGGTATAGGCGGCGATCGAGTCGCTAGTCAGGGTCTTGGTCACGAAGGTGCCGACCCCCGGCCGGGCCGAGGCCAGGCCCTCGTACTCCAGTTCGCGGTAGGCCTTGAGCACGGTGTTCGGATTGATCGCCAGCGAACCCGAGACGTCTTTCACCGTCGGGAGCTGATCACCCTCGCGGAGCAGGCCGAGCCGGAGCGCCTGCCGCACCTGCTGGATCAGCTGCAGGTATGGCGCGACCCCGGACCGGGTGTCCAGGTGGAACTCGATCACCGAGCCTCAGCCTCCCATTTATCTAGGTGACTAGCACAATAGCTATCTCAGGTGCTGGCCGCAACTAGCTGTCCAAAACGCCTGCCGGGGCAAGCCCGCTGCGGAAGTTCCGCGTCCTGCCCGGACTGGGCACCGGGCGACGAGCCGCGCCCGGCCACGGGATACGGCCAGCCTGGGATGCGGAACTTCGCGACACGCCGCCAGCGTTCCGGGCCTGCCTGCCCGGCGCTCGCTACGGTTGGGATCATGGCGACTCGTGCGCCCAACGGCGCAGCGCGCCCTCGCGGCGGCACGACCAGCCGGACGCGGCAGACGGCTAGTCCGGCTCGCCGTGGATCCGGTTCTTCCGCGCGCAACCGCGGCGCTCGCTACCGCAAGAACCGGTCACGCACGGCTCGCCGGCGCAGATCCACGGGTCGGCGTACATCGCGCCCAGTTCCTTCATCCAACCCGTTCGTCATCCTCGCTGGCTGGATGGTCAGCGGGATCGCCGCGATCTGGATGGCCCTGGCGCACACGATCGGGACCTTGTTTCGTGCTCTCGGGCGCAGCGCCCACGACCTGGACCCGCTGCATCGCCGAGACGGCCTCGGACTGACTGCCCTCTGCGCGGCCATTGTCGCGGCCGTCGCCACCTGGTGGCATGTGAGCGGGCCGCTTAGGCCGGTCGCGACGGGGCTGGTGACGCTGTTCGGGTCCGGATCGTGGACAATTCCGATCTTGCTGGGATTGCTGGCCTGGCGCTTCCTGCGTCATCCCGATAGCAACGCGGACACCGCCCGCATGGTCATCGGCTGGACGGCGCTCCTGGTCGGCGCGCTCGGCTTGGTGCACGTGGCCGCGGGGACCCCGCACCTGTCAGCCGGGCTGCCAGCCATCCGGTCGGCCGGCGGGATCATCGGGTTCGCCGTGTCCGCCCCGCTCGTCGCAGTCATCACGAAGTGGGCCGCGATCCCAGTGCTGGCTCTCATCTCAGGCTTCGGCCTGCTTGTCGTGACGGGGACGCCACTGCACCGCGTTCCCGACCGAATCGCGGAGCTGAACGGCTTCATCCTGCGCCGGCATGCGCCTGCCGGCGAGGAGACCAGCGAGGCGGGGCAGGACGGGACGGCGCGTCCTGCCGCCAAGCTATCGAGGCGCCGGACCGAGGCGCTCGACGTCGGAGCCCGCGACCGCGCCTACGACACGCCGCTGCTTGGTGGCCTGCTTGGCCGGCGGGACGCGCAGAAGGACCTGGAGCCGGCGAGCGAGGCAGGCATCAGCGCGGCGGACGCAGCCACGTCTGCTGAAGGGCTGAGCTTCGGGAGTGCCGCCGACGTGACCACGGGCGCGGCAGCCGCTGGCGGCCTGCATGACTGGTCGACGCCGGCCGGTGGCGCGGACGGGGCCGCGGCGAGCGCACAGCCGAAGAAGGCGGAGCAGCTGACGCTGGCCGCGATCACGGCCGGCAGCTACACGCTGCCGCCAGTCGCGCTGCTGAAGCCCGGCACGGTGCACAGGGCTCGGACTAAGGCCAACGACGCAATGCTCGAGGCGCTGTCGGCCGTGCTCGAGCAGTTCGAGGTGGACGCGCAGGTAACCGGGTTCACCCGGGGGCCGACGGTGACCAGATACGAGATCGAACTGGCGCCCGCAGTCAAGGTAGAGCGGGTCACCGCGCTGTCCAAGAACATCGCGTACGCGGTCAAGAGTGCAGACGTCCGGATCCTGTCGCCGATTCCTGGCAAGTCCGCGATCGGCATTGAGATCCCGAACACGGACCGGGACATCGTCAGCCTCGGCGACGTGCTGAGATCGCCGGTCGCTACCTCCGATCAGCACCCCATGGTGGTCGGCCTCGGCAAGGACGTCGAGGGCCGCACCGTGGTCGCAAATCTCGCAAAGATGCCTCATATGCTCATAGCTGGGGCTACCGGAGCAGGCAAGTCAACTTGCATAAATGGGCTCATTACCTCCATCTTGCTGCGTTCGACCCCGGACGAGGTACGGATGGTGCTGATCGACCCGAAGCGGGTCGAGCTGGCCGCCTACAACGGGATCCCGCACCTGATCACGCAGATCATCACCAACCCCAAGAAGGCGTCCGACGCGCTCCAGTGGGTGGTGGGGGAGATGGACCGCCGCTATGACGACCTGGCGGCGTCCGGCTTCCGGCACATGGACGACTTCAACAAGGCGGTTCGGGCCGGGCGGGTAACTCCTCCGGCAGGCTCCGAGCGCGTCTATCAGCCGTATCCGTACCTGCTGGTGATCGTTGATGAGCTTGCCGACCTCATGATGATTGCGCCTCGCGACGTCGAGGACGCGGTAGTCCGCATCACGCAGCTCGCCAGAGCGGCCGGCATCCACCTGGTGCTCGCGACGCAGCGGCCGAGCGTCGACGTGGTGACCGGGCTCATCAAGGCCAATGTCCCGTCCAGGCTGGCGTTCGCCACGTCCAGCCTGACCGACAGCCGAGTGATCTTGGACCAGCCCGGCGCGGAGAAGCTGGTCGGGCAAGGCGACGCGCTCTTCCTCCCGATGGGCACGAGCAAGCCGATCCGGCTCCAGAACGCCTTCGTCACCGAGAAGGAGATCCGCGAGGTCGTCGCTCACTGCAAGAAGCAGGCGCAGCCCGACTACCGGGAGGACGTGGTCGCGGCGGAGAGCAGGCAACGCGAGATCGATGCCGACATCGGCGATGATCTTGAGGATCTGCTCCACGCCGCTGAGCTGATCGTCAGCACGCAGTTCGGCTCGACGTCGATGCTGCAGCGCAAGCTCAGAGTGGGATTCGCCAAGGCCGGTCGCCTCATGGACCTGCTCGAGAGCCGCGGCGTCGTCGGCCCGAGCGAGGGCTCCAAGGCGCGCGATGTGCTCATCAGGCCAGACGATCTCCCGGGCCTGCTCGCCTCGTTGCGCGGCGAGGACTGAGCGCGCCGGGGTCAATTGCCCGCGCGGGCGTCAAGATCACAGCTGCAACGGGCAGGTCATAATCCGGTCTGACCCCGCCGGAGCGTAACCGGATGTCTACACTTGGTGACCGGTCCCAGTCATGGGACTCGGGGGAAAGCCAACAACGGGCAGGTGTGGGCCGCACTGGCCCCGGCCCGGGGCGGGAAGCAGCATGACAAGTGGAGGCTCCGCGTGAGCATCGGTGACGCCCTGGCGGCCGCGCGCCGCGAGGCCGGTCTCACCATTACGCAGGTTAGCCAGCGGACGTGCATCAGGGAGACGATCGTCCGCGGTATCGAGCGAGGGGACTACTCGGCCTGCGGTGGTGACTTCTACGCACGCGGTCACATTCGCAGCATCGCCCGCGCGGTCGGGCTTGATCCAGAGGAGCTCATCCGGGAATACGACGCTACGCAGGCGCCGCCGCAGCCGATCACGGCAGCCGACGTCTTCCAGCCATTCACGCCGGTAAAGCTGAAGGAACGGCGCCGACCCAACTGGACAATCGTGCTGCTCGCCGGCCTTGTCGCCGTGCTGGGCATCGTCGGATTCCGGTACTTCGGGCACCGGCATCACACTCCGAGCACCGCGCAAGGCACGACGCACACGAGCCACTCGCCGCCGCCGGCGTCGACCACGCCGGTCGTGCACACGCCGGCGCCGACGCATGTGGAGCTCACGCTCATTGCCCGCACGGGCGGGCTGACGTGGGTGCAGTTGACCGCGGCCACGGGACATGTGATCTTCCAGGGTGACTTCGGCGCGTCGGTCGGGATCGTCAAGAAGACATGGACCGAGCCGGACACCGTCACCGTCCAGTTCGGCAACCCCGGCGGGGCGGTGCTGTACCTGAACGGCAAGCGGCAGACCTACGAGACGACCAATCCGATCAAGCTCACGTGCTCGACTACGATCTGCGCACCGTAGGGCGAGCGGGTCGCGCGTAGCCACGCCCGGGACCTACGTAGTTGTGGCGGTGCCGTGTCCGGATGACGCAGGGGGACCCGCCGGTCGCTCCGCGCTGGCGCAGAGCGCGTTGCTGGTGCGCTGGCACGTGCCCGGTTACCGTAGTCTGCCGGTGTGTCGTCTAGCCAGCAAAATCCAGGTGCCACCAGGCGAATAGTCCGGATGGTGACGCTCGGCTGCGCTCGGAACGAGGTCGACTCTGAGGAGCTCGCCGCCCGGCTGGAGGACGGGGGCTGGCAGCTCGCAGATGACGCCACGGACGCCGACGTCGTCCTCGTTAACACGTGCGGTTTCATTCAGGCGGCGAAGCAGGAGTCCATTGACGAACTGCTCGACGCCGCAGGCGGCGGTGCGCACGTGGTCGCCGCAGGCTGCCTGGCCGAGCGCTATGGCTCCGGTCTGGCCGAGGCCATGCCCGAGGCACAGATCCTGAGCTTTGACGACTACGAGGACATTGCGGCCAGGCTCGACTCGATCGCCGCAGGCGACCGCTGGGCTGCTCATGAGCCGCGGGACCGGCGCAAGCTGCTGCCGCTGTCGCCGACCGACCGGCCCGGCAGCACCTCCCATCAGCCAGGGCACGGCCAGTCCGGTGCCGGCCAGTCTCGGGCCGGCCAGTCCGGGGCCGGCCAGTCCGGTGCCGGCCAGTCTGGGGCCGGCCAGTCTGGGGCCGGCCAGTCTGGGGCCGGCCAGTCTGGGGCCGGCCAGTCTGGGGCCGGCCAGATAGCCGACCTGCCGCCGGGCGTGGCGCCAGCCTCTGGCCCCCGCGTCCTGCGCCGCCGGCTGGGCGGCGGGGTCGTCGCGCCGCTGAAGATCGCATCAGGCTGCGACCGCCGCTGCACATTCTGCGCCATCCCCGCATTTCGCGGCGCGTTTGTATCCAGGCGGCCTAACGACCTGCTCGTCGAGGCCGGCTGGCTAGCCGATCACGGCGCACGAGAGCTGCTGCTGGTCAGCGAGAACTCCACGTCCTACGGCAAGGACCTCGGCGACCTGCGGCTGCTCGAGTCGCTCTTGCCGCAGCTCGCTTCGGTCGCTGGCATCCGCCGGGTACGCGTCAGCTACCTCCAGCCGGCCGAAGTCCGGCCAGGTCTCATAGAGGCGCTGGCGAAGACGCCGGGTGTGGCGCGGTACTTCGACCTGTCCTTCCAGCATGCCAGCGGCAGCGTGCTGCGGTCGATGCGCAGGTTTGGCGACCGGACGCGGTTTGGCCAGCTCATCGATCAGATCCGGGCCCTCGCGCCGGATGCGGGCATCAGGTCGAACTTCATCGTCGGCTTCCCTGGCGAGTCCGAAGCCGACTTCGCCGAGCTCGCGACGTTCTTGACCGAAGCCAGGCTCGACGCGATCGGCGTCTTCGGTTACTCAGATGAGGATGGCACGGAGGCGGCCGGCTTGCCGGGCCAGCTGCCGCAGGAAGAGATTGCCAGGCGGGTTGAGGAACTCGCCAGTCTCGCCGACGAGCTGATGGCCGAGCGCGCCGCGGAGCGCATCGGCACGACGATCGACGTGCTCATCGACGAAGCGCTGCCGGATGGCCGCTATCTCGGGCGGGGCGAGCACCAAGCACCAGAGGTGGACGGGGCGACGGAGGTACGCAGCGAGCGCCAGCTCGTGCCGGGGGACGTGGTGGCTGCGGTGGTGACCGGGAGCGACGGCGTCGACCTGCTGGCTGACGCGCTCGCCGTCGTAGCGGCGGGAGACAGCGCCGCGGGCGTGCGTTGAGCCGGGCAGCACCTGGAACTAGTGAAAACGGCGACCGCACGCCGGAGGTACCTGCGGTAGCGACGACGACCCCGGCCGGCGCCATGACGAGCGGTTCGGCGGGCAATTCGAGCGGCGGAGCTCACGCCGTGCCTGCCGATGAGCCTGCTGCGCCGGACGTGCCGCCAGCCCCGAGCGTGCTGAACGTGGCTAATGGCCTCACCGTGTTGCGCTTGGCGCTCGTGCCGGTGTTCGTGTCTTTCCTGCTAGCCGGCGGCACTGGCGGCCGCTCGATCGCGTTCGTCGCCTTCGCGCTAGCGTCGGTGACCGATCTGCTTGACGGGGAACTGGCCAGGCGGCGAAGCCTGATCACCGACTTCGGCAAGATCGCCGACCCGATCGCTGACAAGGCCCTGACCGGGTCAGCCTTGATCACACTCTCTTACCTGGGCGAGCTGCCATGGTGGATCACCTGCGTCATCGTGTTCCGTGAGGTATTCGTCACCGGGCTGCGGTTCTGGGTGATCCGGCGCGGGGTCATCGCTGCCAGCCGCGGTGGTAAGGCCAAGACCATGCTGCAGATTATTGCCATCAGCCTGTACGTCCTGCCATGGCACATCGTGCTCGCGCGCGAGATCGTCATGGGGGCAGCTCTAATCGTGACCGTCGTGACCGGCGTCGACTACACGGCCAGGGCCATCCGGCTGCGCCGGGCGGTGCAGTGAGCGGGCCGCCGGCGGGACCGCCTGGCAGGGCCGCCGAGACCGATGCCGGAAGAGCCGATGCCGGAAGAGCCGATGCCGCGGAGCTAGCCCAGCGCATCGTCGCGATGCTCACAGCCCGCGACCAGAGCGTCGCGGTGGCCGAGTCCCTGACCGGCGGTCTGGTCGCGGCCGCGCTGACCAGCATCCCCGGCGCCTCCGTCGTGGTCCGCGGCGGGATCATCGCCTACGCCACCGAGCTCAAAACCGCGTTGCTCGGGGTACCTGCTGACCTGCTCGCCTCGCGCGGGCCGGTCGATCCTGAGGTCGCGGCGGCCATGGCAGCCGGTGTCCGCGCTCGGCTTGGCGCCTCCTACGGGATGTCGACAACTGGCGTCGCTGGGCCTGGCCCGGCCGAGGGAAAGCCGGCCGGGACCGTCTTCGTCGCCGTCGACGGGCCATCTGGACCTGTCGGAAAGGGCTTGCAGCTCGCCGGAGATCGGGGGCAAATCCGGATCGAGACAGTTCGGTCGGTGCTGTCGTTGCTGGTCAGCGCCTTGCGGGAAGACGCAAGCTGATTACAGTGTTACGTGCGTGTGAACACGCGCCTGTGCCCTCTCCCGCACCGTCCGCCCGGACAGGTACGGTAGAGGGAGTTAGTAGATCGACCTCAGGGAGGGAGCGCGACGATGGTCCTGCTTCGTCACTTGCTCGGTGACGCGCTAAGGCGACTGCGTCTTCGCCAGGGTCGCACCCTACGTGAGGTCTCGGCCACGGCCAGGGTCTCCCTGGGGTACCTGTCCGAAGTAGAGCGTGGCCGCAAGGAAGCCTCTTCCGAACTGCTTGCCTCGATATGTGACGCCCTCGGCGCCCCGCTGTCGCAGGTCCTGCGCGAGGTGTCAGACGGATTCGCCCTCGCCGAGCTCCAGAACGAGCCTGCTTTCGGTGTCCCGCTTGAGCCCGCCCTCGCTGGCGCTCCGCAGTCCGAGTCGGCCGAGACTGGGGAGTCGGCGCCCGCTGGTTCGCCGTCCTCGCTTCGCGGGGTCCGGCTGCCGCAGTCCGCGAAGGGCCAGTCTGGGCCGCAGCACCTGGTCATGCCGCAGCGGAAGCTCACGGTGCGAAGCAGCCAGCGCTTGTCGCCGGGGGAGCCCGTGCTCGAGCCCGTTACGCTGCCTGGCGGCGAGCCCAAGTTCGACAAGCTGTCTCGCGATGTAACGGACATGGTGCCGGTCTAAGCCGACTCGCCTAATCCCGTCCAAGCGGCCCGCGCCTGTTGGCGCGGGCCGCTGGCGTTGCCAGGGGCGATCAGGCAGTCGAAGGGTTTGCCCAGGATGCGGGGTCGTCGGCGAGCTTCCGGACGCTGGCCGGGAGGGTTCCCGACACGATGTGCTCGAGCGTGACTTCCTCCAGGATGGCCCGCTCGTTGGCTCGCAGGGCAATCCAGACCGCCTGCAGCGGCTCGGCCGCGCCCGTGTAGCCGACGTTCTCTGGCCGCTCGCCGCGCACGCCGACCAGCGGACCGTCGATCGCCCTGATGATGTCGGCCAGTGAGATCTCGCTAGCCGGTCGCGCCAGCCAGAATCCACCGTCGGGTCCGCGCTGGCTGCGGACAAGGCCAGCCCGCCGCAGCTGGGTCAAGATCGCCTCGAGGAACTTGCCTGGTATGGCCTGCGTCCGGGCAAGCTGATCGGCCGTCACGTGACCGCCGCCCGAGGCGGCAAGCTCGATGACGGCACGCAGCGCGTAATCGGAGCGTGCGGACAGGCGCATATGCAGCATTATGCAGGGAACCGGGGCTCGCCTGCCGACGGCGCTCCGATGCAGACCTCGTGGAAGCGGCTTCGCGCCTGCCCTGGGCTGCCAGGAGGACTGCCCAGGGCCGCCAGGAGGACCCGGCCGCCGGACCGCCAGGAGGACCCGGCCGCGGGCCGCCGGCAGCAACTAGAGGCCGGCGGCGAGCCCCAGGATCTCGGCGGTCGCCTGGGCGTTGTTACGGCCGGCGCCGTAGCTGGCCACGTAGCTGCCATCGGTCGGCTCCCACACAGGCAAGCCCATCTCGACGACGACTGCGTCTGGCCTTCCCGCGAGCATGAGCTGGACTGCTCGCCTGGCCACCGGATGCCGGTGCGCATCGCGGACCACGACGATCAAGGACCGGTCATCAGCGGCGGCGAGAAGCCCCGACACCACGTAGGGAAGGTCCTCGTCGGCCGTCGCCGTGCTGACCTGGCGATAGCTGTCGGCTGGCGCGAAGGCGCTGAGTCCCCATGGCACGGGACCGACCGCCAGATTGGACGGCGGCACGAACTGCACGATGAGTGGCCGGCGCAGCTCCGGGAGAGCACCGCGCAGCGTGACGGCCCGGCGTGCAGCGTCGAGCCCAAGTGTCGCCGCTGGGGGCTGGGCGGCCCCGTCGCCGAGCGTCAAATTCGCGGTCGCACCAAGCCCGGCGGCAGCGGAGGCAGTCCATTCCCGCAACTCGGCCACCCGTGCCGCGGCTTCCTCGAGCCGCTCGCCAGGTAGCCGGCCCGACCGCACAGCGTCGACGAGCGCGGCCCTGACGGCGAGGAAGCTCAGGTGGTCCTGGTCGCGCCCAAGGCACAGCAGGTCCGTCCCGGCGATGACGGCCAGGACGGCGGCTTCAGGGATGCCGTAAGGCTCGCTAACGGCCCTCATTTCCAGGGCGTCCGACACGATGACGCCGGTGAACCCCAGCTCGCCGCGTAGCAGGTCGGTCTGCGCGTGCCGGGAGATCGAAGCCGGCAGATCGCCGGTCAGTTCGGGTACGCGCAGATGGCTCGGCATGATGGCGCGCACGCCTGCGGCGATGGTGGCCTCGAACGGCGGCAGGTCACGGTCCCACAGGACGCTGAGCGGTGCGTCCACTGTGGCGAGTTCGAGATGCGAGTCGAGCGTCGTGCTGCCGTGGCCCGGGAAGTGCTTGGCGCAGGCGGCGACCCCCGCTGACTGAAGGCCCGTTACCGCGGCCGCGGCGTGCCGGGCCACGAGCGCCGGGTCCGCGCCGAACGCCCGGGTACCGATCACGGGGTTGTCCGCCGCCGTGTTGACGTCCACCGCGGGAGCGAGATTCAGGTTGACGCCGAGCGCCGCCAGGTCGGCCCCAAGGGCCGCGTAGACCGACCTGGTGAGGTCGGTGTCGTCGATAGCCCCGAGGGCTGCGTTCCCTGGATAGTCACTGCCGGTCTGATGCGAGATGCGGGTGACGTCGCCGCCTTCCTCATCGATCGCGATGACTGGCTCGAGCGCCGCGCTGCGCAGGCTGGCAGTGAGCCTCGCCAGCTGCTCGCGATCCTGCACATTCGGGCCGTAGAGGGTGACGCCGCCAAGCCCGCTGCCGAGGGCAGCGCGCACCCATTCGGGCTCCTCGCCGCCGGGGAAGGGCGGAATCAGGATTGCCTCAGCTAGCCGGCCCAGAGCTGGGTCGGCTGCGATCTCCTGGGTCATCCCTTCACCGCTCCTGCGGTCAGGCCGCCGACGAGCCTTCGCCTGACGAACAGGAAGAAGATGATCACCGGGATCGTGTACATCGTCGAGGCCGCCATGATCGGTCCCCACTGGGCGCCGCCGCGGCCGAAGAAGTACGTCACGTAGATCGGCAGCGTGTAGTCGCTGTGCGCCTGGCCGAGGAAGGTGAGCGCGACGATGAACTCGTTGTACGCGGTGATGAAGGCAAAGATGCTGGTGGCGACCAGGCCCGGCGCTACCAGCGGGAACAGGATCCGCCAGAAGATACGGAAGCTCGTCGCACCGTCGATGGCAGCCGCTTCCTCTAGTTCGCGCGGGATCGTGGCGACGAAGTTGCGCAGCATCCAGATCGAGACCGGCAGGGCCTGAGCCGCGTACACGATGATGAGGCCGAGCAGGTTCTCCAAGAGGTTCAGCCGCTTGAAATCGAGGAACAGCGCGATGATGAGTGCCTGGGCCGGGATCATCTGGACGATCAGCAGCATGACCAGGAAGCTCGCCCGCAGCCGGAACCGGAACCTGGCGACAGCCACCGACGCCAGCAAGGACACCAGCGAGGACACCAGGACGGTAGCCAGCGTCACCGTCAGGCTGTTGCGGAAGAACAGCCACACCGATCCGATCCCGGACACCTGGCCGCTGATCACCTCGCGGAAGTTGCCGAGCGTCGGGTGCGAAGGCAGCAGGCTGGGAGTCAGCGAGAAGATCTCGTGAGATGGTTTGAACGCGGTCGAGACCATCCAGAACAGCGGGAACAGGGTCACCAGGGCGATGATCACGCCGAAGCCGTTGAGGCCGGCCCGGCGAGCGCGCCGCCTGGTCCGGGCCCGGCTGGCGCCTGGCGCGCTGACCCTGGCGGACCTCGCACGAACCGCGGGCCGCAGCGCGGTGACGTCCGTGCTCTGCGTGCTCATGTCAATGCTCCCTGGCGGACCGAAGTGCGCACGTAACCGATCGTGATCACCAGCAGGATCAGCGCGAAGATCAGCGCGATCGCACCGCCCAGTCCGTAGCTCGGCGGCAGGCTGACGAACGCCTTGTCATACAGATAGGTCGAGAGGTTGTACTCGTTCTGGTTACCGGGGAACGCGGTGATGATGTAGCTCTGCGCGAAGACATTGAAGTCCCAGATCACCGACAGCAGCAGAAGTACCAGGAAGATCGGCTTCATTAGCGGATAGGTGATCTTCCTGAAAACCCGCCACGAGCTCGCTCCGTCGACCCTTGCGGCTTCTAGCAGCTCGTCCGGGATCGTCTTCAGGCCGGCCAGCACCGAGACGGCGATGAAGGGGAACGACTGCCAGACGACCAGCACGGCGATCACCACGTAGGCCTGGAACGCGCCGTTCGTGGTCCAGTTGTACTGCGCCCAGTTCGTGCTGCCGACCAGCCAGTGCGGCATCTTGGACAGTGCCCAGTCGACGATGCCGCCGTCGGGGTTGACCAGCCAGTAGAACAAGACAGCGGCGGAGATCGGCGGCGTAGCCCAGGCAAACAGGGCCGCGGTGCTCACGAAGACCGCCATCTTCTTCCCGAGCCGGTTGAGCACGACGCCGACGACCGTTCCGACGATGAGGGTCGCGGGGACGACGACAACGGCCAGGAGCACCGTGTTGCGCAGTGACAGCCAGAACTCCGGGTCGGAGAACGTGTTGGTGAAGTTCGCGAGGCCCACCCACTGCGTGGGTGCTGCGCCGGTGATCTGCATCAGGCTGTAGTTCTGGAACGAAAAGATCGCGACCTGGACCAGCGGCCACAGCAGGACCAGCGCGATGCCGATGAGGGCGGGCGCCAGCAGCAGGTAGGGCGCGAGCTTGTGGCGTCGGATGAAGGCGCCGGCGCGTCCTCGCCGAGCAACCGGCCCGTCGCCGGGCTGGCTGCCCCCGACGGGTGTGCCGCCGGGCAAGCTGGCTGGCAGTACGGCGCGCGGTTGCTGGATCATCCTGCTCGCTAGCTCCCCTCAGTGGCGTCGCGCAGGGCCAGGCCTGGCGTCCCGGCCGGCCCGCTGGCGGGCCGGCCGGGAGGATCAGTACTTCGTCAGGACTCGCTGCCGGTGTTGAGCACGTTCTGCAGTTCGGTGTTCGCCTTGTTCACGGTGGCCGTGAAGTTGGCACCCTGCATCAGTGACTTCATCATGTCCGGAATGATCTGGTCGGTGGCGTCGGCAGTACCCCAGTTCTTCGAGTTGAGCGGAGAGATCTGGGTGTAGCCGGCCGCCTTGGCGAAGCCAGACAGGATCTGGCTGCTGGCGTACGTCGGATTCGACAGCTGCGTGGTGAACTCAGGGAAGAAGCCCTGCGAGTTGGCGAACGTGGTGGCGTCGGTCGGGCTGTCCATGACGGACAGTAGGTCCCAGGCCGCGGTCTTGTTCTGGCTCTTGGCCCACACGCCGAGGTCCGAGCCGCCAGCGAATGCCGGAGCCGGGGTCGGCCCGTTCTCGCTCGGGATCGGGAACGAGGCCCACTGGGCCTTGTTCGCCGTGCTGACCGCTGTCAGCGAAGCCTCGGCCCACGGACCGTCGATGTACATGTCCAGGGTGCCCTTGGCGAAGTCCTCGTCGCTGCCGCCTGACGTCGCACCGGGCGCGCCAAGCTCGGTCTGGCCGATGTACTTGGGCGGCGAGACCTTGTCCTTCAGCAGGAGGTTGGCGTAGAACTGGATGCCCGCCTCGGACTGCGGTGAGTTCAGCTCCGCGACCCACTTGCCGCCCTGCTGCACCGCCACCTGGCCGCCAGCGCCCCAGATGAAGCTGACGATCGCGTTCGTGTAGTTACTCGGCGCACCTAGGCCGTAGGTACCGGGATAAGCCTTCATCAATGCCTGGGCGTCGCTGACCAGCTGGGCCCAGGTTGTGGGAGGTGCCGAGATGCCGGCCTTGGCGAACTGGTTCTTGTTGTACCAGATGCCGCGCACACCGCCGAACCACGGCACCGCATAGTTCTGGCCGCTGACCGTGTCGTTGGCCAGGTTGCCCGCGATGATGTCGGAGCCGCTCGACCACGCCTTGACGTTGCTGGTGATGTTGGCCAGCGCGCCCAGCGTGGCGACGCCCGGGGTGTCGGTGTTCCCCAGCTCGGTGATGTCAGGGCCGCCCTTGCCGCTCGTCAGGGCGTTCGTCCAGTCGGTGGTCCGGTTGCCCCACGGGATCCAGTCCACGACGACCTTGGTGGTCTTGTACTGCGGGAATTGTGTGTGGAACTGCGCGACGACGCCATTCATCCAGGTGACCTGGGATGGGACGGACCCACCCATGCGCCACACGGTGAGCTTGGCGGGGGCCGATGAGGCCGATGGTGAACCGCTAGAGCCGCAGCCCGCGATGCCCGCGGCTGCTCCCGCGAGCGCGACGGCTGCGCCCAACGCGGCCGCCGATCTGGTAAAAGTCACTGACCGATCTCCCTTCCCGGCTGTGTCAGCGGAAGTCGACGTCCTCCGGGCGGACGTCTCCGGCCGGGCGTTGGCCTGACGGCCGGCACCTACGCTAGGTGGCGGACTTAAGTAGTTCGGCCCGTCCCGAGCTGATTCGTACCTGCCAGGGGCCGTTGCCCCGATGATTGCTTGCGCAGAAACTAACAGGAAACTTTCCTATAAGATAGAGTCCGTTGCCAGATTGAGACACAGACTCTGTACCTGCAGGTCATAACGCGCGAATCGGCAGCCTCGGCCGTACAGTCGGGTCTGTCGGCGCCAGATAGGGGTGGGGCATGCAGCGACGGCCGGGGACGCCGAGCCTGTTGCGGGAGCTGAACGACCGTTCTGCCTTGGAGTTGCTACTCAGTGGCGGCCCCATGACCAGGGCGCAGCTCGGTGAGCACACGGGTCTGTCCAAGGTAACGGCGTCCCAGCTGCTGGCCAGGCTGGAAGAGCGCGGGATCGTCGCGGTCGCGGGCGAGCTAGCCGGCGGCCGTGGCCCCAACGCCGCCCTCTATGCGGTCGTCCCGTCGACCGCGTACGTCGCTGGCCTGCATGTCGAGCAGGACGAGATCAGCGCGGGCGTCGCCGACATCACGGGGAACGTGGTCACTCGAATCTCGGTCAATCCGAGTGACGCGGAAGACCCAGTGGCCCTGGTGCGTGGTGTCGTCCTCGCTGTCTGTAAATCGGCCAGCGTGCCGCCGGAGTCGCTGCGCGCGATCGTGATCGGCACCCCTGGCGTACTGGACCCGCGGACGGGCGATCCCCGGCTCGCGGTGAACCTTCCGGCCTGGCACGAAGGCGTGGTCGCCGCGCTGCGCTCCGACCTGGGCCGGCCGCTCACGCTGGAGAACGACGTCAACCTGGCCGCAATGGCCGAGCAAGCCGTTGGGGCTGCGGTCGGGGTCGAGGACTTCGTGCTGGTGTGGATCGGCGTGGGCCTAGGCCTCGCAACCGTCCTGGGTGGCCGGTTGCACCGGGGCGTCGGCGGGGCCGCGGGCGAGATCGGGTACCTGCCGGTACCAGGAGTGCCGCTGCCGCAGGACGTGACGCACCCGGCAACGGGGGCATTCCAGCGGCTGGTCGGTGGTCAGGCAGTGGTGCCGCTGGCAGCGCAGTACGGCTTTGCCGGGCTGACGGCGGCTGGCGCGGTCGCGGCGGCCGTCGCCGCTGCGGCCGCAGGCGAGGAACCGGCGGGAGAATTCCTGGGCGAATTGGCCGCCCGGGTGGCGACCGGCGTGGCCGCTGTCTCGGTCGTGCTCGACCCAGGGCTCGTCGTCCTCGGCGGCGATGTTGGCCTCGCTGGCGGCACCGAGCTAGCAGACCGGGTCGCGGCCCAGGTCGGTCGTATCTGTCCGGCGCGGCCAGCCGTGGTCCCGACGGCGGTGAACGGCGGCCCTGTCCTGCGCGGAGCCATCCTCGCAGCGGTCGATCAGGCCCGCGCGGAGTTGCTCGCCTCGGTCGCGGAACCCGCCTGAGTGACTGCCTCGTTCAGACCTCACAGTTTCCGCCACCGCAAACCCGACAAGCCTGGACTCAAGATCGCCCAAAACTGACAAGTCTGGAGCCTCGGATGCCGGCAACAGCCGCCGCCGACGGTAGCGCCGGGAGAACGGCTGCGATAGTGGCTCAGTGAGCCCGCGCGATCTTGCTGACAGTGTCGCTCGCGACTATGCCGACACTTTGGGCGAAGAGCGGCCGGCGTCTGGTTCGCCCCGGGCCGGGTGAATCTGATCGGCGAGCACACCGACTACAACGACGGCTTCGTGCTGCCGTTCGCCCTTGGGATGGGCGTGGCGGTCGCGGCCGGTCGGCGTGGCGACGGCATCACTGTCTGGTCCAGGCAACAGCCCGGCGACCTGATGACCATCCCAGTTGATGGGCTAAACCCTGGCGCTGTCGATGGGTGGGCTGCCTATCCGCTTGGCATGGCGTGGTCATTGGCACACGCTGGATATAGGCCGCAGAGCACGACGATCGCCATCGACGCCGACCTGGCCCCGGGCGCGGGACTGTCGTCATCTGCTGCCCTCGAGTGCGCGGTCGGCCTTGCGCTGGCCGACCTGCACGGGCTGTCGGTGGTGCGCCCGGAGCTGGCACGGCTCGCGAGCAAGGCCGAGAACGAGTTCGTCGGAGCGCCGACCGGCATCATGGATCAGACCGCTGCGCTGCTGTGCCAAGCCGGTCACGCGCTCTTGCTCGACTGCCGGAGCGGCGCGTCCGACGACGTCCCGCTGGAGCCGGGAGGCGCCGGGCTGGCGCTGCTAGTGATCGACACGCGGATCCGGCATTCGCTGACCGACGGGCGGTACGCGGAGCGACGGCGGTCGTGCGAGGCCGCTGCGCGCGCGCTCGGCGTCGCATCGCTGCGCGACCTGCCCGACGGCCCCGGTGACATGGTCGGCCTCGATGACCCCGAGCTACGCCGCCGGGTCCGGCACGTCATCACCGAGAACCGCCGTGTCCTGGCCGTGGCCGACCTGCTCCGTCGTGGCGATCTCGCTGACGTCGGCCCCCTGCTGACCGACTCCCATGCGTCGCTGCGGGACGACTTCGAAGTGTCCTGGCCGCAGGCCGACGTCGCGGTCGAGACAGCGATCGGCGCCGGAGCCGCCGGCGCGCGGATGACGGGCGGCGGATTCGGCGGCGCGGTGATCGCGCTTGCGCCCGTGGCTGCAGTAGCGAGCGTCACGACGGAAGTGGCCGCGGCCTATGCCCGGCGCGGCTGGGCACCGCCTACGGTCATGCCGGTTGTGCCCTCGCACGGAGCGCGCCGGCTGCGCTGACGCCCCGCCACGGCGGGCTGGCAGGCAGGCGCCGGCCGATCTGGCCGCGGCATCGCCGACCCAGCCAAGGCGGGTCCGGTAGGCTCCGCCCGGTAAGTACCACTCGTGCGGTCCGCAGGGAGCTGATACCGGGTGCGCGTCACCGAAATCCCCACGCCTGCCATGCTCGTAGACGCCGACATCCTCGACCGCAATATCGCCACCATGGCAGGGGCGCTGCCCGGACCGCGGCTCCGCCCGCACGTCAAGGCTCACAAGTGCACCGGCCTCGCTCGGCGCCAGGCTGAGGCGGGCCACAGCAACTTTACGTGCGCGACCATCCGGGAGTGCGAAGGCATGGCCGCGGCCGGCCTGGACACCGACCTGCTGCTAGCGAATGAGGTCCTGGACGCAACGCGCCTTGGCAGCCTCGCGGCCGCGGGCGCGCGGATAACGCTCGCGGTCGACTCTGAGCAGACCATCGCGGCCGCCGAGGCCGGCGGCGTCCGCGAGGTAGTCATCGACGTCAATGTCGGGCTGCCCCGCTGCGGCTGCGCACCGCAGGACGCCGGTCGGCTCGCCGACCTGGCCCGCCAGCGCGGCCTGGAGGTGCGCGGCGTCATGGGCTATGAGGGTCATGTCGTCGGGCTGGTTGACGCCGCGGAGCGCGCTGAGCGCTGCAAGGTCGCGATGGAGTTGCTGGTGCAGGCACACGCTGATGTCGGCGGGGAACTGATGTCCGCGGGCGGCACGGGCACCTACGCGCTCAACACGTGGGCGAATGAAATCCAGGCAGGCTCATACGCGCTGATGGACACCGCTTACGGGCAGCTCGGCCTGCCGTTCGAGCAGGCTGCATTCGTGCTGGCTTCGGTCATCTCGAGCTCGCCGTCCTGGGCCGTAGGTAACGCCGGGCTCAAGGCGTTCGGTATGGATCATGGCAATCCAGGGCTCACGGGCGGAACGGTGGTGTTCTGTTCCGACGAGCACGTCACGTTCACGCCGCCGCGCCCGGTGGGCGACCTGGCCTGGCTCATCCCGGCCCACATCGATCCGACCATGGCCTGCCACGAACGGCTGTACCTGTTCTCCGGCGACACAGTGATCGATGTCTGGCCGATTGACCTGCGCGGATGGTGAGGCGGGCGTGAACGAACTGCCGCGGTACACCGATCTGCCCGCAGCGCCGCGCGGCGGGCGCAGCGCCTGGGGGCTGTTTGGCTCTGATGACAACCTCGGCCTGGTGAACTTGATGACGCCCGAGCGGGTGGCGGCAGCGGCCAGGCTGGTCCGGACTGGGCAGATGTTCCCGCTGGACCTGCCGCTCGGCAGCATCGCGCCGGCGCTGGCCAGGTCCCGTGGCACGCCCCGGCACACGATCGTGCATCAGCCCGGTACCACCGGGTTCGACGACCTCTACGACAACTTCTACCCGCAAGCCTCCAGCCAGTGGGACTCGCTCGGCCACGTGGGGTATGCGCCGGACGAGTTCTACAACGGCGCCACCGAGGCCGACATACTGGCCGGGACGAGGAACACCATCGATCACTGGGCCAGGCACGGGGTCGCGGGACGGGCGATCGTGCTGGACATTCCGCGGGCGATGGCCGACGCGGGAGGTGAGTACGCGCCCGGCGCAGCGACGGCGATTGGCGTCGAGGAGCTCGAGCTGGCACGGCGGCGCACCGGCCTGGATTTCGCCGCGGGCGACGTCATCCTGCTGCATACAGGCTTCGCCGCGTGGTACGCCGAGCAGCCGCCCGCCGTCAGGGAACGGCTCCATCGACAGGTCATCGCGCCGGGCCTCGCGCATACCGAGGCCGTCGGCGAGTACATATGGAACTCCCACGCGGCGGCGATCGCCTCGGATACGTTCGCGGTCGAGGTGTGGCCGATCGACCCGAGTCCGGCTGCTCATCCGTTCGGGTTCCTGCACCACCTGCTGATCGGGCAGTTCGGGATGGCGCTCGGGGAGCTGTGGTGGCTCAAGGATCTCGCTGACGCGTGTGCGGCTGACGGCGTGTACGAAAGCTTCCTGGTGAGCGTGCCAATGAACGCGCCAGGCGGCATCGGCTCGCCTGCGAACGCGATGGCCATCAAGTAAGCCGAGCAGTGGGGCCGCACCTGACGTGCGCCATAGGTCGTCTCAGCTCGTGAAGGCGATCAGGACCGCGCATGGCGCCTGATGCGCGACCGCGTTCGGAACACTGCCCAGCACGCGGCGCATCCCGGTCATGCCCTTGTTGCCGACCACGATGAGGTCAGCTTTTACCTGTACGGCGATTTCGCAGATCGCATCGGCAGGAGCGCTGGTGCTTTCATGGGTCGTCACCTCAACCCCGGCGATCCGCGCCCGAGATGCCAGGTCCGCCAGCAGGGACTCGGCCAGATGGGCGGAGCCGAGTGATTTCAAGTAATTGTCGACATCGCTCACTGGCGAGGTGAGCTGCTGCGGCTTATACGCAGTCACTACATGCAGGTGCCCACCAGTCAGCTTGACCAGCTCGATCGCTTGCTGCACGGCCTCGGCCGCCGTGGCGGACCCGTCCGCGCCTACCACAACCGTCTCGAACATCAGGCACTCCTCGTTGAGCGGAGCGTCCGCGTTGTTGCGCTGCCCGGAGGTTCCGCGACTCGGTCGATTCTCAATGATGTGTTTGCACTCTAGCCGCTTTGCCCATCCCGGCCTCATGGTTTGAAGCGCCGACGGCGTCCCTCCGCCGCACCGGATCATGCTTTGTTGGAGCGCGTCAGGCGCGCATCCGAAGGCCGCGCGGAGTTGGCCGGAACCCGGCCGACTCCAGTGCCCTAGCCAGCGGCGAGTCATAGACGCCGCCGCCGTCGGCGCGCTCGACCGTAAGCCGGCCCAGAGCGCCTGCGTGTACGGCCGCTGCGAGCGCGGCCGCAGCAGGCTCCAGCAGCGACGGCTCGCTCGCCCACGAGAGCAGCGTCTTGCCACCGCGCTCGACGTAGAGGATGAGCTCGCCGCTGGCTAGGACGACCAGGGCGCCAGCCTTCCGGCCCGGCCTGTGCCCGCCCGGGGTCTCGCCTTGCCGCTCGGGCCACGGCAGCGCGGCGCCGTAGGCGTTTGCCGGGTCGGCAGCGGCCAGCACCACCATCGGCGGCCCTTCCGGCCGTCGTACGCTCGCGCGGGTGTCCCACGGGTCGCGTCCCGGGGCGCCGATGTCCCACGGGTCGGCCGGGCCGTGCGCCGCGCGGGCCGTGTCTGCTAGCGCGCGCATCCGGTCGACTGCGCCCGGCAGCGCGAACTGCGCGGCTCCGAGGCCCTCAACGAAGTAGCCGCGGCGGCACTGACCGCCGTCCTCCAGCGCGCGTAGCACTGGATAGAGCGCGCCGAATCCGCCAGGCACGCGCTCGGCCGCTGCGGCGCCTCGGATCAGGATGCCGTGGCGCTCGAGAAGCGCTAGAGCCTGCGCGTGCAGCCGGCGGGTCGGGTCGTGCACCGCCAACGGGAGAGCCGACCACCGGCCGCTCACCGTCGGTGGCCCGCCGCGGGACGGCATAGCACCACGGCCGAATCCAGGCCGGCGGGAGATCGCCGCGCCTGGCCGACCCGAAGGTCGGCGCTGACCCGAGCTCGCATCCGGCGCGATAGGCCGCCCGGTGCCGAGAACGGTGCGCAGCGGAGCGAGAGTGTCATTCGTCAGCCGCCCGGCCCAGACAAGGTCCCAGAGGGCGCTGGCGACGTCGCGGTCGTTCGCAGCCAGCGCCTTCGCGGTCTGGTCCGCCATCCGAGCCGCGACTCGGTCAGCGATGCCGCGGAAGAACAGCGCGCCGCCTCCTTCGAGTATGCCCAGGATGGCCTCGTGCACGGGCGTCATCGTGATGTCGGTTGCCTCAGGCAGCAGCAACGGCGCCGCAGTCGCCGGGGCCAAGACGATCCAGCCATCGCTGCCTGGCAGTGCCCCGGCGCCTGCCCAGACAACTTCGCCCGCGGCGGTCAGCTCGTCCAGCAAAACCGGGGAGTAGCCGGGTACTCGGCCCGGCAGGACCAGCGTCTCCAGCGCTGATGCCGGAATGGCCGCTCCGCCAAGCTGGTCGACGACGTCGTAGACCGCGTCGGCGCGCGCAGGCCTGATGCGGCCACCGTTGGTGAGCCTGGTCGCTGCTGCGTCGGCATGCTGCCAGGCGGGCAGGAACGCCGCGTATACCGACGGTGGCGCTGGCTCCACTTCCTTGCGCAGCTTGGCCAGGCAGCGGCGGCGCAGCATCCGCAGCACGCCGACCTCGCACCACTGAGAGCCGCCGCTCGGCTCGAAGTCGCCTTCTGAAACGATGCCTTCCGCTGCCAGCCGGTGGAGCGTCCCCGTCACGACGGCGACCCCGAGGCCGTGCCGCTCTGCGACAGCCAGCGACCCGAACGGGCCGTGCGTTCGCGCGTACCGCAGCACAAGGTCGCGCAGCGGATCCGGGACGGGCTCGGTGAAAGCCTCGGGGACGCCCGGCGGCAGCGCGACGCCCAGCGCGTCGCGCAGCCGGCCTGCGTCCTCGATCGCGCTCCACCGCTCGCGTCCGGCGATACGCAGCGGAAGCACACGGCGCTGAGCGGCGAGACCCGCGAGCCAGGTAGGCGCCTGCGCCGGATCTGCTGACCTCTCGGCGACCTCCTCGGTCGTTAGCGGGCCGAGCGCGCGAAGCATATCCGCGACGGCCTCGGCATCCCGGCAGGCGCGGCCGGGGGTGAGCCGCTGCATCTCCCGGCCGGTCTCCTCGACCACGGCCGGATCGAGCAGCTCACGGAGCTCGGTCTGGCCGAGCAGCTCGGCCAGCAGGGCCGAGTCGAGTGCCAGCGCCTGGGCGCGCCGCTCTGCGAGGGGGGTGTCGCCCTCGTACATGAACGCGCCGACATAGCGGAAGAGCAGCGACCTGCTGAACGGCGATGCCGTTGGTGTCTCCACTTCGACCAACCGGATTTGGCGCGCCGCGATGCCGCGCATCAGTGCGGTCAGGCCGGGCACGTCGAACACGTCCTGCAGGCACTCCCGCATGGTCTCCAGCGCGATCGGGAACTGGCTGTACTGGCTCGCCACTGCCAGTAGCTGGGCGGACCGCTGGCGCTGCTGCCACAGTGGCGTGCGTCTGCCTGGCTGCCGGCGTGGCAGCAGGAGCGCCCTCGCGGCGCACTCACGGAACCTGGACGCGAACAGTGCTGACGATCCGACTTCGGCGGTGACGATCTGCTCGACTTCGTCGGGATCGAGCATCGCGATCCCGGCGGGCGGTGGGTCGTCGGCGTCCGGCACCCTGATCACGATGCCGTCGTCGGTGTGCAGAGCCTGCACGTCCATCCCGCCGTAGCGCTCACGAAGCCGGGCCGCGATCGCCAGCGCCCAGGGCGCGTGCAGCTGCGCCCCATACGGGCTATGCAGCACCAGGCGCCAGTCGCCAAGCTCGTCGCGGAAGCGCTCCAGTACGAGCGTGCGGTCGTCGGGCAGATAGCCGGTCGCCTCTCGCTGCTCGTGCAGGTAGCGGACCAGGTTGACAGCGGCCAGCTCGTCCAGGCCCTCAGCGCGGAGCCGGGCCGTGGCTTGCTCCTCGCTGAGCGCGCCGAGCTCGCGGCAGTAGGCGCCGATCGCAGCCCCGAGCTCGGCTGGCCGACCGGGCGCGTCGCCCTTCCAGAACGGAAGCCTGCCTGGCTGTCCGGCGGCGGGGGAGACGAGCACCTGGTCCGTGGTAATGTCCTCGATGCGCCAGGAGGTAGCACCGAGCACGAACACGTCGCCGACGCGGGATTCGTAGACCATCTCTTCATCCAGCTCGCCGACGCGGCGCGAGTGACGGCCGGAGCGGTCGGTCTGGCCCCCGGCCAAGAACACGCCGAATAGGCCACGGTCCGGTATCGTTCCGCCGTTACTCACCGCCAGTCGCTGGCTGCCAGGCCGGCCGGTGAGCTTCCCCGCGGTGCGGTCCCAGACAAGCCGGGGCCGCAAGCCAGCGAAGTCCTCGCTGGGATACCGCCCAGCGAGCATGTCGAGTACGGCGTGCAGCACCGGCCGCGTCAGCCCGCTGAACGGTGCTGCCCGGCGAATGGTCTGCTCGAGCTCGCTGACATTCCACTCATCGAGCGCGGTCATGGCGACGATCTGCTGGGCGAGGACGTCGAGGGGGTTACGCGGCATCCGCAACTCCTCGATCTGCCCGCCTCGCATGCGCTGGGTGACCACTGTGGACTGGACAAGGTCGCCCTGGTACTTCGGGAAGAAGATGCCGCGTGAGACGTCGCCGACGTTGTGCCCGGCGCGGCCGGTCCGCTGCAGTCCGCTTGCGACTGACGGCGGCGACTCGACCTGGATCACCAGGTCGACTGCGCCCATATCGATGCCGAGCTCCAGGCTCGAGGTGGCGACCACCGCGGGCAGCGTGCCTGACTTGAGCGCTTCCTCGATCTGGCTGCGCTCCTGCCTGGACACCGAGCCATGATGCGCGCGCGCGACGATCGGGGCCGCGCCCGCACCGGTGCCCGCCTGACCCATCAGCTGGGCCGGGGAGGTCCTGCCGTCGCGGACGAATTGGTCGATCTCGTCGAGATCGCCGGCGTCGTGCAGCGCCTCGGCGGCCCGCTCGGCGGCCAGGTCGTTCAGCCGGGCGCACAGCCGCTCGGCGAGCCGGCGGGAATTGGCGAAGACGATCGTGGACCGGTGGCTCTGGATGAGGTCGAGCACCCGCTCCTCGACGTGCGGCCAGATCGAGTGCTGGCGCGCCGGACTCCCATCGGGCTGAGGCTGACGGCTGGTCCGCGGCCGCGTCCCGGCCTGGTCCAGCTCCGCGGCGGCCTGCAGATCGCTCATGTCCTCGACGGGGACGACGATCCTCAGGTCCAGCCGCTTCTCGCTCGGCGGCGACACGATGGTGACAGGCAGCGCGCCGCCGAGGAATGCCGCGACCTCCTCGGGCGGCCGGACAGTCGCCGATAGGCCTATGCGCTGAGCCGGGCGCAGTGCCGAGGCCCGCTCGTCCCCCGTACGAAGTGCCGAGGCCGCGTCGTCCCCCGTACGAAGTGCGTCGAGGCGCTCAAGTGACAGCGCCAGGTGGGCGCCACGCTTGCTGCCGGCCAGTGCGTGCACCTCGTCGACGATGACCGTCTGCACGCTCCGCAGGGTCTCCCTCGCCTGCGACGTCAGCATCAGGAACAGCGACTCTGGCGTGGTGATCAGGATGTCCGGCGGCTTGGTGGCCAGCTTCCGCCGCTCATCAGCGGCGGTGTCGCCGGTCCTGACTGCGACCCTGATATCTGGCTCGGGCAGGCCGAGGCGGCGCGCCGCGTGGGTCACACCGGTCAGCGGGGAGCGCAGGTTGCGCTCCACGTCCACCGCGAGGGCCTTGAGCGGCGAGATATAGAGGACCCGGCATCGGCGCTTAGGATCGGCCGGCTGGGACTCGCTCGCGAGATTGTCGATGGCCCACAGGAAAGCTGCGAGTGTCTTGCCCGAACCTGTCGGGGCGATGACCAGGGTGTGCTCGTCCTTGCCGATGGCCTGCCACGCCTGTGCCTGAGCGGGCGTGGGCTCGGCGAAGGCCGATTCGAACCACGCGCGAGTCGCCTCACTGAAGTCAGCGAGGCCAGGTGCCGGGGCTATTGCCATGGCTCCATCTTGCCTGCTGATACCGACATTCCAGACCGCTGCCGACGCGCCAGCCCTGCTTTCGGCTAGGTTGTCCGGGTGCCTCCGGTCCGCCTGCGGCCTGCCGCCCGCGCCATCATCCTGGACGAAGACGATCGGATCTTGCTGTGCCGGTTCGAGTTCCCTCGCGACGGCCGACAGTTCGTCGTCTGGGCGACGCCCGGCGGGGGAGTCGAGCCGGGCGAATCCTTGCTAGCGGCCCTGCGCCGCGAGCTGAAGGAGGAGGTAGGCCTCGAAATCAATGCCGACCCACCGCACATCTGGCATCACGAACAGGTCCGGGCTGGTTATCCGGCTGATGGCTACGACGGCGCCGTCAACGACTACTTCCTCGTCCGGGTGCCGGCCTTCACGCCACGCGGCTCGCTGAGCGACGAGGAGCTAGCCGCCGAGAACGTGACGGGCTTGCGCTGGTGGGACCTGCCAGAGATTGCGGGCTATCAGGGCACCGATCGGTTTGGCCCGCGCAATCTGGCGCTACTGCTCACAACCTTGCTGCGCGAGGGTCCGCCGGCCGAGCCGGTCCGGCTTGAGCCGTAGGCACCGGCCCGCACGGGCGTGAACGCGCCCCCGGCCCATTAGACCGGGGGCGCTGTTCGCTCTCGCGCGCTTACTCGTCCGCTGGCACTGCGCTGACCGCCGTGGTGGTCCCGCCGTAGCTGATCAGGATCTCGCTGAAGTAGGTCGGGCTGGCGAAGTAAATCTCGTCCGTCCGGCCGTCCTGGAAGGTAAGCGTCACCCACGTCTCCGGGCCGTGCTCGTAGTGGCACCACAGGAAGTAAGGCCCGCTGCCGACCGGCGTGATGGTGATAGTGACGTTGTGGTGCAGGCTGGTGGCCGGGGTGCTCCCGCCGCCGAGGCCAGCACCGTCGTTGTCCCAGCTGGTGAGCATGTCGGGCTGGTGCTTGCTGTTGCAGCCGTCGTAGCCCTGAATATCCGGGGCCTGCCCGGTGTAGCTGTCAATCTCGTGGATCTTGTTCGAGGCGCCGATCGGGTCCTTGTGCACGTAGCCGTCGGTGTACCCGACGGCGAACTTCACCAGGTAGCCGTGCGATGTCGGGGTGGTGACCAGAAGGTACTGGCTACCCGCCGGGACCGTGTACTCCGTGCTGGCTGACGTCGGCCCAGTGGCCGCGAGCGCGATTCCTCCCGCCGCGGTCAGGGTGGCAGCGGCGGCTATGAGCTGGCGCCTCATGGCGTGGCCAGCGAGCTGAACTCGGCGGTCGCGCGCTGGAGCGCGGCCGTGCCTGCCTCGATCTCCGGCAGCGCCTGCGCGAACTGGCCGCCGGCCCCGATCGACGACCACGGCGAAGTCATGCATGACGTCCTGGTAGTCCCGGCGGCGCCCGCGCTGGCCGGGATCGGGTCCCGGTCGGCCATGCTGGCGTCGGTGATCGGGAGGAGTGCGAGTGCGCCCACCCGGGTGGCTCTCATGATTCGTTGTCCTCGATGGCCTTGTCGCGGTTGAGGCGGCGGGCGATCAGGTCGCCTATTGTCGCCGGGCGCGGGCGTTTTCGCTTGAGCTGGCGGCGCTCCTCGTCGAGCAGTTTGACTTCGGCCTTTGTTGCGCTGCTTCTTCGAGCGGCTAGGGATGATTCCCATGGATGCACACCTCTCCAGGTGGTTGGGACTCGGGGCGCACGTCGGCCGGCGTGCGATGGTCGGTGCTGGTCCGAGCGCCGACGGCCTGGGTGTCAGCTCCGCTCATGAGGATGAAGTCGTGGGGGCTGGGGTGGTCTGCTTACTGGAGCGCTGCCCCGCAGTTGCCGCAGCGCGGGCATCCTCCGCCGAGCGCGTGGCAGTAGGTGCAACGCGACGACGGGGCCATCGGAGCTGGAACAGGCTGCAGCAGCGGGTCGCGGTCGCCCCGCTTCAGCGCGATGACGCCCCGCTGGACATCGTCGCTGACGCAGCCCGAACGGAGGAACTCGTACTCCTCGCCAAGCTCACGGTCGGTCGGGCCGTCAACACTCCTCATCGTGTAGTGCTCACCTCTCCGGGTTTCCAGTGTGCGCCTTACACCGGTCACGGCGCGAGAGTCCGGCATCCCCGCCGCTGCGGGAACATTTGGCTGGACGTAGTTAGCTACGGCCGCGACGTAACGGCACGGCAATGGCTGGCGTGCACCTCGCTGGGACTCCGAGAACTGTCCGCGGGACGGCGCCGGGAGCGTCGATTCCGTCCGCGAGATGGCATGCTCGACTAGCGACACGACCGCCCGTTGGCGGCATCGGTGTGAGGTCGGCCGAGGTGATCGTCCACCTGCTGGGCGTCGGCAACTGCGACCCGCGCTGGTTCACCGAGCCAAAACGGCTTCAACCCCATCCGGACCGACGGCGGCCCGCTCAGCTTCTGCGGCTGCGCACTTCTGCATCGGCTCGGCCCTGGCCCGGTTGGGGCGGTCGTTGCCTCCCCGCAGATCTCTACGCGCTTACCAAACTTCCCCGGGCGCGCGAGCCGGTGCGCAAGGACGGCTTGGTCCGGCGCGGTTATGAATCGCTGCCCCATCGTGGCGGCCTAGCCTCACCGTCGCGGACCGTCACTTCGACTTGGCGGCGGTCCGGTAGCGATCGATGACGAGGCCGGCCAGGGCAGGGTGGCCGCCGAGTGGCTCGGTAACCCAGTCAGCGCCGCTGGCGTACAGCTGATCCTGGAAATGGCCCGGCGCTAGCAGGTAGCTCGCCACCGCGACCGGCTGCCCGGTCCGCTCGCGCAGGTCGGCCACAGCCTCGGCAACCGTCGGCCGCGCGGCCGTCGCGAAAGCTCCGATGACTGGCACACGCAGCTGGTCGGCCAGCAGATCGGCCTGCTTCTGCACATCGGCCGCGCCGGCCGGGTCGCTGGATCCGGCAGCCGCGAGCACTACGGGCGTTCCGTCGGGCACGCCGGCCTCGGATAGCCGGGCGGTCAGCGCCGTGAGCAGCAGCTCGTCGGGCCCGAGCGGGCCAGCGACCCGCGCCCCCGCCGAGGCGGCAGCGCCAGTTATGTCGGCGGTCAGGTGATACCCGGTTGACAACAGGAGCGGAACGATGACGGAATTCGATCCGGCCGCGCCGAGCTCGGCTGGCAGCGAGGGTTCGGCGTGACCGATGAAGGCTATGTGGACGTCGAGGACCGGAGCCAGGCGGCGCACCTGCTTGGCGAGCGTCTTGATGACGTCGGCGGCTGCCGGGTTCCGGCTCCCGTGCGCGACCGCTAGCAGCGCGGGCTGGCTCATCCCGTGGCCTCCAGTTCGGGTACGGGGTGCGCATATACCGCAGGCACGGCTGCGGCGGGCACGGTTGCTGCGGGCACTGTTGCGCCAGGCACGGGCGCGGTCAGCAGCTCGCGGAGCCGCACGACGTCGCCGATGACCACGACGGCCGGGGGCCGGACGCCCGCACTGGCTGCGTCCGCCGCCACGCTGGCCAGGGTCGACGTCAGCACCTGCTGATCCGGCATCGTTCCATCGCTGATCACGGCGACCGGTGTGGCGGCATCGCGGCCGCGCTTGATCAGCTCGGCCGCGACGGCGTCCAGGTGCGCGACCGCCATCATCAGCACGAGCGTGCCGGTCGTGGCCGCGAGGGCGGCCCAGTCGACTGTCGCGCCGGGATGCGAGGGATCCAGGTGCGCGGACACCACGGAGAAGTCCTGGGTGATACCGCGGTGAGTGACCGGGATGCCAGCATAGGCAGGGACCGCGATCGCGCTGGTGACGCCGGGCACGACCTGGAACGGCACGCCCGCTTGGACGCACGCCAGTGCCTCCTCCCCGCCCCGGCCGAACACGAACGGGTCGCCGCCCTTGAGCCGGACCACCCGCTTGCCGGCCAGCGCTCGGGCCACGATGAGCTCGTTGATCTGCGATTGCGTCAGGTTGTGCGTGTGCGGCTGCTTGCCAGCGTCGATCACCTCGACAGCAGCATCGAGCTCGGCCAGCAGCGACCGCGGCGCCAGCTTGTCCGTGACGACGACGTCGGCTTCGGCCAGCAGCCGGAGGCCGAGGACCGTGATCAGTCCGGGATCCCCTGGCCCGCCGCCGACCAGCGCGACGCTCCCTATACGAGCAGCAGACGTCGACCCATCAGGTCCGGGGGCAGTCGGGCGCGGCCGAACCGGCCGGACCGGCAGGCTGCCGTCGGCCAGCGCCAGCGCGATGGCCGCGCGCAGCCGCTGCGACCGACCCGGATCGCCGTTTGCTGTGGCCGCAACCGTGATCTCGCCATGCCGGGCGACCGCCGGGGTCCACGCCGCGGAGGCGGTCGCGTCATCAGTGCGCACGCACCAGATGCGATGCCGCTCCGCCTCGGCAGCGACCTTGGCGTTGACGCCGGTATCGTCGGTCGCGGCGTGCGCGAGCCAGGCCGCGGACAGGTCCCCGTCCTGGTACCTGCGCCGCAGGATTGTCACCGGCAAGCTGGCCAGGTCCGGCAGGACCGATGGCGCGATCACGACGACATGAGCGCCAGACTCGAGCAGGGCTCGAGTCTTGCGCAAGGCGACGTTCCCGCCGCCCACCACGACCGCACGACGGCCCGCCATCGACAGCATGATCGGATAGATGGGAACGGGCTCGGCGCGGCCCGCCTCCGCGCCGCCGCCAGTCGGGCTCGCGCCGAACTCTGGGCCGGCGGCAGTCACAGTGCGGTCCTGACCGCCGGGTCATGCGGCCGGGGCCGGACGACGGCGACGAACTTGAGGCTGAAGCTACGTGCGCAGGCGGCGCACTCCCACTCGCCGGCCTCGGCCCCGGCTGGCCGGAGGTTCTCCTCGCCGCAGTACGGGCAGAAGAAGGGCACCTGCCGTTCGCCGGTCACAGCTGGCCGCCCGTCGGCTGATCCCTCGTCGGCTCGTCACCAGTTTGCGTCAGCAACTCAGGATCCGCACGGCGGACCCAGCTAGCGAACTGCTCGTCCGCGCCGCGATCAGCCTGGTAGTTGCGCAGTAGCCGCTCCACGTAGTCAGTCAGCCCGGCCGAGGTGACCTTGAGCCCGCGCAGCTTGCGGCCGAAGCCGGGGTCCGTGCCGAGGGAGCCGCCCAGGTGCACCTGGAACCCTTCCTCGCCGTCGACAATCGAGCCCTTCAGCCCGATGTCGGCCAGCTGGAACCGGGCGCAGGAATTGGGGCAGCCGTTCACGTTGATGGTGATCGGGCTGTCGAAGTCCGGTAGCCGCCGATCCAGTTCGGTATACAGCTCGCGGGCGCGGCCCTTGGTCTCGACGATGGCGAGCTTGCAGAACTCGATGCCGGTACAGGCCATCGTCCCGCGGCGGAAGACGCTCGGGCTGGCCGCGAGATCGACGGCCGCGAGCTCTGCGACCAGCTCGGGCACGGCTCGCTCTGGCACGTCGAGCACAAGCAGCTTCTGCTCGATGGTGGTGCGGACGCGGCCGGAGCCATAAGCCTCAGCGAGGTCGGCGACCTGCCAGAGCTGCGTGCCCGACGTCCGGCCAGTGTGCGGCGCGACCCCGACGTAGTAGAGCCCGTCGCGCTGGCGATGCACGCCAATGTGGTCACGCGATCCAGGCGCAGGTGAAGGTGGTGGCGGACCGTCAGCGAGCCCGTTCCCTTGCAGGTACTCGTTTTCCAGCACCGACCTGAACCGTTCCGCCCCCCAGTCAGCCACCAGGAACTTCAGCCTCGCGCGGCTGCGGAGGCGGCGGTAACCGTAGTCGCGGAAGAGGCGGGCGACGCCCGCCCAGACCTCAGGGACGCGCTCAGTCGGGACGAAGGCGCCGAGTCGCTGCGCCAGCATCGGGTTTGTGGACAGGCCACCACCGACCCACAGGTCGTAGCCCGGCCTGCCGTCGGGCCCGATGACGCCGACGAAGGAAACGTCGTTGACCTCGTGCGCCGTGCACTGTGTGGCGCACCCGGAGATCGCTGTCTTGAACTTGCGCGGCAGGTTGGTGAGGTCCGGGCTATTGGTGGCGACCTCCTCAGTCGCCCGCAACACGCCGCTGGCGTCGATGATCTCGGCGGCGTCGAGGCCAGCGACCGGGCAGCCCAGGATGTTGCGCGGCACGTCGCCGCAGGCTTGCTGGCTGGACAGGCCGACCTCTTCGAGCCTGCTCCAGATGGCCGGGACGTCTTGGATGCTGATCCAGTGGAACTGCACGTTCTGGCGGTCGGTGACGTCCGCCAGGTCGCGGCCGTACTCCTTGGCGATCCCCGCAATCGTGCGGGTCTGGTCGGCTGTCAGCTGACCGCCGGGGATGCGGACCCGCATCATGAAGTACGGGTCCTCGATCTCGGCGTCCTCGAGTGCGCCGGTCTTGCCGCCGCCGATGCCAGGCTTGCGCTGGGTGTAGAGGCCCCACCAGCGGAAGCGGCCACGTAGGTCGCTGGGGTCGATGGATTCGAAGCCCAGCTGGGCGTAGCGGTTTAGGATCCGGTCGCGGACGTGCAGACCGTCGTCGTCCTTCTTGAATCTCTCGGCGGCGTTGAGCGGCTCGTGGAAGCCGAGGGCCCACTGGCCCTGACCGCGAAGCGGCTGGGATGGCATCTGCTGGGTCCTTCTGCTGTGGTGCGGGCACTGACGGCCGCTGCCCGGCGAAGCGGGCGAGCTATGCGGTGCGGTGGAACCTGATCAGCAGGAGGTACGACAGATCGCGCTGGAGACGCGGAGCAGGTCAATGTGACGCCGGCAGACGAGCCACGTGCCGCGGCTGGCGGTCGGGCTGATCACTACTGCCTCCGGATACTCGGCGCTGGCGGGCGGTCGGCTCAGTCGTGCTCGCCACGCCACACTGCGCAGACTGCGCTACGCCTCGCATGCCTGCGGGGCAAAGCGCTGCACCGACCGTAACATCTGGGACCAGCAACAAAGCAACGGGAATTATTTCTGTTACCCAAACTCTGCTGAGAGCATCCTGGTGGCCCGTGCCCAGGTATCGTCCGCGGCCAGCGGCCGGTAGGTGTCGCGCTCGTCGCGTGACTTCCCTGGAGCCCGATGGTGAGTGTAGCCATGATGGATCCCATGTCATCCGATAGCCGATCAGCCGCACGAGAGCACGGCAAGGAAGGCGATTCCGGCATGGACGTAGTGAAACGCGCCGCCGTCGTCGTCAACCCGACCAAGATCGATGACCAGGCCAGCTTCGCCGAGGCCGTCGAGCGGCTGATGCAAGACCATGGCTGGAACAACCCGCTCTGGTTCGAGACCACAGCGGATGATCCGGGCCGGGGGCAGGCACAGCAGGCGGTCGAAGCCGGAGCTGACCTGGTGCTCGCGTGCGGCGGCGACGGCACGGTGACGGCGTGCGCCGAGGGAGTGGCAGGCAGCAACGTCCCGCTCGGGATTGTGCCGATGGGCACAGGCAACCTGTTGGCTCGCAACGTCGGACTGCCGGCTCACTGGGCGGAGGCGCTGACTGTGGCGCTCACCGGGATCGGCCAGCCGATCGACTCCGGCATCGTCAACGGCAGGTCTTTCGTCGTGATGGCCGGCGTCGGCCTGGACGCTCGCATGCTGCACGACACCAGCGAGCCGCTCAAGCGGCGGCTCGGCTGGGCCGCTTACGGCGTATCAGCGCTGCGCCACGTGCGCGACCGGCCCATACGGGTGACCGTGGCGGCCGACGGCGGGTTGCCAAAGAGGATGCGAGCCAGCGCGGTGATAATCGGCAACGTCGGCTGGCTACGGGGCGGTCTGCCGCTCATGCCCGACGCGCGGCCTGACGACGGGCTACTCGATGCCGTGGTGCTGAACGCCCGCGGTCTGGCCGGCTGGCTCGCACTTGCCGTGCACGTCATCCTGCGCCGGGCCGGCAGCGGTCGGCTGAGCAGGATCCAGTTCAGGGAGCTGCGCCTCGATGTCGACAGGCCGCAGCCGTGGGAGCTGGACGGCGAGTTCATGGGCGAGACGAGGCAGCTGACCGTGGTCGCCGTTCCGGGTCGGCTGGTGCTACGGCTGCCGGCTGCGCGCGAGCAGCGGTCAGCTGCCGACGTGCCGTCAACCGCGGGCGTGCCGTCACCTTCGGGCGCGCCATCACCTTCGGGCGTGCCGTCGGCCACGGGCGTGCCGTCACCTTCGGGCGTGCCGTCAGCTACCGGCGTGCCGTCGGTTGATGGCCTGTGCTCCGCCACGAGCGAGCTCCCGGCCACTGGTGAACTCCCGATCGCCGACGCGCCAGCAGCAAAGTGATCCTGCGCTCGGCCAGCTGCTCGGTGTGGAGGCTGAGCCACAGGCACACGGCGGCGAGCGGCAGCTCTACCGCGGCGGCGAGCAGGATCGACTGCGCTACCTGACTCCCTGGCGTGGTCATGACGTCGAACCACGCATCGACGACCAGCAGCGCGGCCGTCGCGGAAGCCGAAATAGCTAGGTAACGGGATCGGCGCAGCGCGAAGTACGCAGTAGTGGCAAGGCCAGCCAGCAAGATCACATCGAACCCGGTCCAGGCGATGTCGTAGTGTGTTGACTCCTGCCGCGACGGCAGTGACGCGCCAAGGTAGACCGTCCACGGCAGCAAGATCAGCGAGAACAGGGCGAAGAGCGGGCCGGTCCAGCGGACGATGCGTGCGTCATCGAGTAGGACGGCGTTCTCCGGCTGGGCGGCGGGCTTAACCAGGTCGTCGACCTTGTCGAGCAACTCGTCGGGGCCGCGCAACAACTCATCGCCCGTGGTCGTGAGATGTTCTGGGTCCGGCGATGCCCGCACGGGTCCTCCATCGTGATCAGTTCCTGAGGCTGTCGCGCGGAGGTACCCAGCCCGGCTCGCTTCGAACAAGACGCGGGATGTGGACAGCCACGAAACCAGATGCGTCGGCGTCGACCTCGCGGTCATCATGCCGTATGGCTATGGACCCCCAGCATGCCGTTATGCACGAATACTACGAGCTCGGCAAGGAGGCGGACCGGCTGTCCACTTCGGGCGCCGGGCGGCTGGAATTCGAGCGCACACAGGAGATTGTGCTGCGCCACCTGCCGCCGCCGCCAGCGACGGTTGCCGATATCGGCGGCGGACCGGGTCGCTACGCCCTCTGGCTTGCTGAGCTCGGTTACCGCGTCCTGCACCGTGATCTAGTGCCGTTGCACGTCGCGCAGCTCCGCACCGCCGCCACTGGGCTGGGCAACCCGGCTGGGAAGGGTGGGGTGGCCTTCGCGGCCGGCCCGGCCGAGGCTACAGGGCCGCCCATCGAGTCAGCGGTTGGTGATGCGCGCAGCCTGGATCTGGCGGACGCGAGCGTCGACGCGGCGCTGCTGCTCGGCCCGCTGTATCACCTAACCCGGCGAGCCGATCGAGTGCAGGCCCTGCGCGAGGCTGGCCGCGTCGTCAGGCCCGGCGGTCCGGTGTTTGGTGCCGCCATTTCGCGATGGGCCACGAGGCTGGATGGAATGCTGCGCCTGCGCATCTACGAGCAATACCCGAACGCGGCTGATCTCATCGGGCCGCTGGAGCGGACGGGAGTGCTGCCGCCGCTGTCGCCAGCCGGATTCAACGGATTCACGCACCGGCCGCGTCAGCTGCGTGCGGAATTCTCGTCCGCCGGCCTCGATGTTGCCGACTTGGTGTGCGTTGAGGGCGCCGCGTTCCTGCTTAATGATCTTGATGACCGAGTTGCCGATGAGCGCGCCTGGCAGGTGATCCTCTATGCTGCACGGGCTCACGAGCGAGTGCCCGAGCTTCTGGGTGTCGGCCCGCATCTGCTGGCGACAGGGATCCGCCGGTGACGGGCCGCGTTTGTGCCGACCTGGCGGTCCGGTTAGCCTGGCGCGGGTGCGGCTGACGGAGTTCTGGGACCAGATGCGGGCGGAATTCGGCGAGGTGTACGCCGACAGCGTCGCAAAGGATCATGTGCTGTCTGCACTCGGCGGCCGGACGGTGAATCAGGCGCTCGCCGACGGCGAGGACGTGAAGGTCGTCTGGCGGGCCGTGTGCGAGGCGTTCAAGATCCCGGAGCGGCGGCGGTGAGCCGCGCACGCGCCTCGTGCTGAGCGAGGGCGCCGAGCGGCGGCTAGTGCTGGTCACCGGGCCGCCGGGGGCCGGTAAGACCACGGTCGCCGAAGCGCTGGCGGCCGAACTCGGATTTTCGCTGTTCGCCAAGGACCGGCTCAAGGAAATCCTGCACGACACGCTAGGCGGTGACGCGGACCTTGCCTGGTCGCGCCGACTCGGCGGGGCTGCGATGGAGATGCTGTGGGCGCTGGCGGCCTGTGCGCCCGCGGCCGTGCTAGAAGCCAATTTCTGGCCGGACGATGCGCGGCATCGGGCGCACGCACAGGCGCTCGGCACGGTGCCGGTCGAGGTGCACTGTGTTTGTCCGGTCGAGGAGTGCCTGCGCAGGTACGCCGAGCGCGCGGCGTCGCGGCACGTCGTGCATGTCGACCGGGACGCAAGCCGGGCTTCGGCGGACTCGTTCGAGCGGTCGGCCCGGCCGCTTGGGCTTGGCCCCGTCATCAGCGTGGACACTACCGGGCCGGTCGACATTGAGGCGCTCGCCGAGCGGGTGCGGGCGTTGCTGCTCGTGGACAGCGGGTCGCCGTCCGGAGCGAGCCTGACGCCGTAGGGCCGCCTGTTTGGCGTGGTCGCGAGTCGATTTCGGCGGGGTCGGCGTGTCCGCTTCATGATCGAACAATTGTTCGTTAGAGTGAGCGCACTGGTGGCCTTCCGCGCCTCGCGGTGGCCAGGAGAGGGACGCGGATCCTTGGCAGGCGCGGACTGTCGGTGGGTGCGCGTAGCGTCTCCGCCAGCAGATGAACGGCCAGCTGCCAGGCCGGTCAGCTAGCCCGGCAGGCAGGTTAGGCCACGCGCACGCGAGCGGCTCAGCGTAGCCCTCGTCCTTCCCCAACAGGAGCTTAGATGGCACCGAACGACAAGGTGGGTAGCGGCAGGGGCGGCGGCGGTGACAGGGACAAGTCCCTGGAGACTGCGCTCGCGCAGATCGAGCGGCAGTTCGGCCGCGGCGCCATCATGCGGCTCGGCGACGAGACGCGGGCTCCGGTCGAGGTCATCCCGACCGGTTCTATCGCCCTCGACGTCGCGCTCGGCGTCGGTGGCTTCCCGAAGGGGAGGATCGTCGAGATCTACGGGCCGGAGAGCAGCGGCAAGACGAGCCTGGCGCTGCACGCCATCGCCAATGCGCAGAAGGCGGGCGGTATCGCGGCCTTCATCGACGCCGAGCACGCGCTCGATCCGGATTACGCCAAGAAGCTAGGCGTCGACACCGACGCGCTGCTGGTATCCCAGCCCGACACTGGCGAGCAGGCACTGGAGATCGCGGACATGCTGATCCGCTCCGGCGCCATCGACGTCATCGTCATCGACTCCGTGGCCGCGCTCGTGCCGCGCGCTGAGATCGAGGGCGAGATGGGCGACAGCCACGTCGGCCTGCAGGCCCGGCTCATGTCCCAGGCCCTACGCAAAATCGCGGGGGCGCTTAATCAAACAAAGACCACCGCGATATTTATTAACCAGCTTAGGGAAAAAATCGGTGTCATGTTCGGATGTATGGCCTACGGCACCCGAATTACTCTCGCCGATGGCACTCAAGAAAAGATTGGCAAGATTGTCAATCAACGCATGGACGTCGAAGTGCTTTCCTACGATCCCGAGACCAGCCAGATCATCCCGCGCAAGATCGTCAACTGGTTCGACAACGGACCTGCTGAGCGCTTCTTGCAATTCACCGTCGCCAAGTCGGGTGGCAACGGCAGGGCTCAGTTCGCGGCCACAGAGAATCACCTGATCCGAACTCCGGGAGGCTGGCGTCCAGCAGGGGAACTGATCGCAGGCGACCGGCTGCTTATCACCGAGCCACGTCGCCTAAGCGGCCAGCAGGTGCAGGTAGTGCTTGGCTCCCTGATGGGGGACGGGAACCTATCCCCGAATCGCCGCGGCCGTTCCGGGACCCGGTTCCGCCTCGGTCATGGAGCCAAGCAGGCCGCATACCTGGACTGGAAAGTGTCGCTGCTCGGCAACATCGAATGCTCACGGACTGTCAACGCCAAGGGAGCCGTCTTCGCCGACTTCACGCCGCTGCCTGAGCTGAGCGAACTGCATGATGCGGTCTATTTCGGCGATGGTAAGAAGCATCTGAGCTGGGAGTACCTGAAGGCTCTTACGCCCCTCGCCCTGGCGATCTGGTACATGGACGATGGCAGCTTTACACTCCGTTCGAAGGGCGTTCAGGAGCGGACGCTAGGCGGGTCGGGCCGGATCGAAGTCTGCGTCGAGGCAATGAGCCCGGGCTCGCGCGAGCGCCTGGCTCAGTACCTGAGGGATACGCACGGAGTGAGCGTGCGACTGCGCACGGCAGGCACCGCGCAGAAGGCAGTCCTGGTCTTCAGCACGGCCGGGACAGAGGCATTCCAGAAGCTGGTTGCGCCCTACGTGCATCCCTCGATGGACTACAAGCTCCTGCCGCGCTTCCGGCAGCGCTTCAGCGTCGAACCCGAGTACGTCGAGTCCGAGCTGGCCCTGCAGCCTGCGCGGATCCTCGATATCCACGTCAAGCCGCGCACACGTTCTATGCACAGGTTTGACATCGAAGTCGAAGGCAACCACAACTACTTCGTCGACGGCGTCATGGTGCACAACAGCCCGGAGACTACCTCGGGCGGCAAGGCACTCAAGTTCTACGCGTCAATTCGGCTAGATATTCGTCGAATTGAAACCCTGAAAGATGGCACAGACGCAGTTGGTAATAGAACTCGCGTTAAAGTGGTAAAGAACAAAGTATCGCCGCCATTCAAAATCGCCGAATTTGACATTTTGTATGGACACGGTATAAGCCGCGAAGGCAGTCTTATTGACCTGGGCGTGGAGCAGGGCATCGTGCGCAAGTCCGGCGCCTGGTACACCTACGACGGCGACCAGCTCGGCCAGGGTAAGGAGAACGCCAGGAACTTCCTGCGCGACAACCCCGACCTCGCCGAAGGAATCGAGAAGAAGATCAAGGAGAAGCTCGGGGTGGGCGCCAAGGTCGATGCCGAAGCGGGCCCAGCAGGGAGCCTGAGTGCTGGCTCGGCCGGGTCGCCAGGGCTGGCCTCGGTGACCAGCCTGCGCGGCGAATAGGGGCACTCGATGGCCGGGCGACGCCGCAAGCGCAATGGCTCTGCATCGCCCGCATTCGGAGCGTCTGCTGCATTCGGAGCATCCCGATTCGCGGGCGGGTCCGGATCCGCCGGCGGCCTGGCAGGCGCGAGCCAGGCCGCCGATACCGGACCTGACGCCGACCCGGCGGCCCGACGCGAGGCTGACCCGGAGGCGGTCGCCCGCCAGATCTGCCTTCGAATGCTCACGACCGCTCCGCGGACGCAGGCACAGCTGGCGACGGCGCTACGCCGCCGCGGCGTACCCGAGGAAGCGGCGGCCGCTGTGCTCGCCCGGTTCGCCGAGGTCAAGCTCATCGATGACGCAATGTTCGCCAGGGCCTGGGTCGATTCCCGGCACTACGGCCGCGGCCTGGCGAGCAGGGCGCTCGGGGCCGAGTTGCGCCAGCGCGGCGTCGCTCGGGACGATATTCAGGCTGCGCTCAGCGAACTGAGCCCCGACGTGGAGCTTGAGACAGCCCGCGACCTGGTAGCGCGGCGCATGCCGGGAACTGCCGGGATGCCCGTTCCGGCCCGGATGCGGCGGCTTGTCGGCGTGCTTGCCCGCAAGGGCTACAGCTCGGGCCTGGCGTACCGAGTCGTCCGGGAGGCGCTAGAGGTGGAGGCCGGAGACGACCCCGTTCCCAGTTATGAATTCGCAGATCTACCTGACCCAGATCACGAGGACGACGCTGCTGAGGCGTAACCCGCCAGCCAAGCCCCATCGAAGATCATCTGCACGTGCTTGCTCAAATCGTTATCAGCGCTTAGCCTCACGGCAGCGAGGTTTTCTGCTCCAGGCAACAAAAGTTCGGCGTATGAAGGCGTTCACAGATACAGACGGCACGACGGCGGCGACCGGATAACGGGATGGGACTAGCTGCCCGAGGCCTTGATAGTGACGGATGAGCGGACGGGCGAAGCTCGGCACAGTGGCGGCAGCCGCCTCCTCAGCCGAGCGGCAGTCCGAAGGAAGGAGAGCGGCACTGCGCTAGTACTCGTTACCTGCGTGCACGGCAGATGACGTGAGCGGACCTGCTGACGGCAAGCAGCGACGGCAATGCGGACGCCGCGCCAACGCCGGAAGCCGTCACATCGGGTCTCGCGTCACTAGCTTCTGATCGCGGCTGTGGAGCACCGAGAGCACCCCGGCAGCGATGTTCGGAGTCTGTGCTGGTCATGACACAGACCGCGCCGCCGAGCTTGCACTGCTCGGGCAGTACCCCTCGCCGCAGGCAAGTTTGCCTGCTTACGGCTAGCGACGTACGCGGGCCATGGTGGGAGAGGGGCGGTCTTGAACATCAGCGGGCCTGTGCTTGCAGTACTGATAGTGGGCTGCCTAGCCGCGGTCGGCGCTCTCGCCGCCCTGATCGTGCTGCTTCGGCGCGGCAGCGTGGCACCCCCGAGATCGCCTCGCGAGGACCTGGCGCCGCCCCAGGATGCGGCAACGCGCCAGGATGTGGCAACGGGGCACGATGTGGCAACGGGCCAAGATATGGCAACGGGGCACGACGTGGCAACCGGCCAAGATATGGCAACGGGCCTGGGAGCCGCGAGACTGACCGACGCCGAGTCGGCCCGTATCCGGGCTGACGCCGATCGGCTCGCCGCCGAGCTGAAGGCCAAGGCCGAGCAGGAGGCGGCCGAGATCGTAACCAAGGCCGAGGCCGCCGCGGCGACGGCGACGGAGCTGCGGCGCGAGGCTGAAGCCGAGGCCAGGGCGGCCAAGGAGGAAGCCCGGCGGCTGCGCGCGGACATCGAGCGGCGGGAGGACCGGCTGGGCGAGCGGGAGCAGCGTCTAGACGAGCTCGCCCGCAAGGCCGAGGAACGGGCCGCCGAGCTCGATTCCCGCCGGGTCGAGCTCGACCGCCTTGCGGCTGACCGGCAGGCCGAGCTCGAGCGGGTAGCTGGCCTGTCGGCCGATCAGGCCAAGGCCGAGCTCGTCGCCACGATCGAAGGCCAGGCAAAGCGGGATGCCGTGCGCCTGGTCCGGGACATCGAGGCCGAGTCGCACAAGGAAGGCAACAAGCGTGCCCGCAAGATCGTGACTCTCGCGATCCAGCGCATCGCCAGTGAGCAGACCAGCGAATCCGTCGTCTCGGTGCTGCACTTGCCCGGCGACGAGATGAAGGGCCGCATCATCGGCCGTGAAGGCCGCAACATCCGCGCCTTCGAGTCTGTTACCGGCGTCAACCTGATCATCGACGACACGCCTGAGGCAGTGCTGCTCTCGTGTTTCGACCCGGTCCGGCGCGAGGTCGGCCGGCTCACTCTCGAGCGCCTCGTGCTGGACGGCAGGATTCACCCGCAGCGGATCGAGGAAGCCTATGAGCGCAGCAAGACGGAGATCGAGGCGCTCTGCGTCCGAGCGGGCGAGGATGCCCTCATCGATGTCGGCCTCACCGATATGCACCCTGAGCTGACCAACCTGCTCGGCCGCCTGAAGTACCGGACGTCCTATGGCCAGAACGTGCTGAAGCACCTCATCGAGTCAGCACACATCGCCGGGATCATGGGCAGCGAGCTCGGCATGGACCCGGTCCTCATGAAGCGCTGCACCCTGCTGCATGACATCGGTAAGGCGCTCACGCACGAGGTACAGGGCAGCCACGCCCTGATCGGCGCCGAGATCGCGCGCAAGTACGGCGAGCCCGAGGACGTCGTACACGCGATCGAGGCGCACCACAACGAGGTCGAGGTGCGGACCGTAGAGGCGGTTCTGACACAGGCGGCGGACGCGATCAGCGGCGGCAGGCCGGGAGCGCGTCGGGAGTCGCTGGAGGCCTACGTCAAGCGGCTGGAGCGGCTCGAGAGCATCGCGATGGCCCAGGAGGGCGTCGAGAAGGTGTTCGCGATGCAGGCCGGCCGGGAGATCCGCGTGATGGTCAAGCCTGCCGACGTCGACGACATCCAGGCCCAGGTCATAGCCCGTGATGTGGCCAAGCGAGTCGAAGACGAGCTGACCTACCCGGGCCAGATCCGGGTGACGGTGATTCGGGAGTCGCGGGCCATCGAGTTCGCGCGCTAGCCCGCATCGGCTGGCTAGCCCGCGCCGCGGCTGCGGCCAAGGCCTCCGGCCAACGCGCCAGCTGCGCTGTCCCGCCCCGGCTGGCGGCTGGGATCTGCCGACTGTGAGCCCAGTGTTTTCGAGCACAGTGTTTTACTGAGTCGCATGCAGCAGGTGTGGTTCATCACAGGCTCCTCGCGCGGATTCGGCCGGGCACTCGTTCGCAGCGCACTCGAGGCGGGCGACCTTGTAGCCGCCACGGCTCGCCGTCCGGAGCAACTCGCCGACCTGGTTGCCGAGCACGGTAATCGCATCCACCCGATCGCCCTCGACGTCACCGACGCGGCGGCCGCCCGGTCGGCGATCGCCGAGGCTCGCGATCACTTCGGTCGGCTCGATGTGATCGTCAACAACGCCGGCTATGCGAATGTGTCACCGATCGAGACCACCGACGACGAAGACTTCCGCGCGCAGTTCGAGACCAACTTCTGGGGGGTCTACAACGTCTCCAAGGCGGCGATTCCGGTGCTCCGCGAGCAGGCGAGCGGAATCGTCATGCAGTTCTCATCGACGGGCGGACGCGTCGGCGGATCGCCCGGCATCGCCTCGTATCAGGCCGCCAAGTTCGCAATCGATGGCTTCAGCCGGGTGCTCCGGGCCGAGACCGCGCCGTTCGGCGTGAAGGTGATTGTCGTCGAGCCGAGCGGCTTCAAGACGGACTGGGCCGGATCTTCTATGGCCGTACGCGACATCCCGGAGGCGTACGCCTCAACCGTCGGCGCCATGAACACGCGCGTCCGGCAGAACCCCGACGGTCCGCCAGGCGATCCTGTTCGGGCAGCCGAGATCCTCGTCAAGGTCGCAAAGCGCCGGCACATTCCCTACCACCTGCCGCTCGGCGTGACCGCGGCCGAGGCCTCGATCCGGCTCGACGAGCAACTCCTATGCGACGACCGCAGCTGGCGGGAGGTCAGTCGCTCCGCCGACTCCGGCCAGCCCTACCCTGTGGAGTTCCCGCCCGACACGGCGGATTAGCCCGCCTAGTTAGCATGCCTGGGCCGTCGTGACCTCGACCTTGGGCAAGCGCCCCTAGGCAGTCGTGACCTCGATTTTCGGCACGCCCGGCGGGTCGAAGCCGAGGATCTGGCCGTAGAACGACAGCTCGGCCTCAAGCGCCGCCGCGATGGTCTCCGCCTTGCGGAAGCCGTGGGACTCACCCTCGAAGGCGATGTAGGCGTGACTGATACCGTGCGCGGCCAGGTCAGCCGCGATGCTCTCCGACTGCGCTGGCGGCACGACCGGATCATCGAGGCCCTGAAGCAGCAGGATCGGGCAGGTCGCGGCCGTGACGTGGCCGACCGGGGCACGCTCCTCGTACAGGGTCTCGAAGCCGGGCAACGGCCCGATCAGGCCATCGAGATAGCGGGACTCGAAGTCGTGCGTCGTCGCGGCGAAGTCGCGCAGGTCCGAGACGCCAAAGAAGGACGCGGCCGCGCTGAACACCCGAGCGCGCCGCGTGCCCGTGGTCACGGCCGCGAGGGTCGTCCAGCCGCCGGCCGAACCGCCGCGGATAGCCAGCCGGCTCGGATCAGCGCCCGCGGAGTCAGCGACCCACGTTGCGGCCGCGATGGCGTCCTGGACGTCGACAACGCCCCATTCGCGCCGCAGCCGCTCCCGGTACTGCCGGCCGTACCCGCTGGAGCCGCCGTAGTTCACGTCGATGATCCCGATGCCCCGGCTGGTGAAGTACGCCTTGGTCAGGTCGAGCACCGGCGTGACGCGGCCCGTCGGCCCGCCGTGCACCCAGACGACGTAGGGCGGCCGTTGCTCGGCCGGCCCGCTGACGTCCGGGTTCGTCGGCGGATACAGGAGCGCGTGCACGACCTGGCCCCATGGTCCTTCGAAATCGACGTGCTGAGGCACTGGCAGGTACCCCTCCGCGGGAAGATCGCCGCGGTTCGGCTGGAGCACCTCGGTCTTGCCCGTGGTGGCCTCGACCCTGATGACTGTCGAACGCGTCATCGGTCCGCCCGCGACGGCCGCGATCGAGTCGCCGTCGGCCGACAGCGCGGGGCCGAACTCGTCGAACGGCGTGTCTACATCCTTCAGCTCGAACGACTCTGGATCCAGGATCGCCAGGCGGGAGGCGCCCGCCCCGTGCGTCACCGCCAGCCGTCCGTCCCGGAGCAGCGCGAACGGCCTGGCGCCGAGCTGCCAGAGCGGACCGGCGAAGTCCTCGTCGGCCGGGAACAGAGCCAGCGGCGGCTCACCGCCGAGTCCCAGCTGGTAGATATTCCACCAGCCGGGCCAGTCGGTTGCGACGTAGAGATTCGCGTTATCCCGCCACAGCGGTGCCAGCACGGACTCCCGCTGACTGCCCTTCAGCAGCCTGCCACGGCCAGGCACGCCGTTCGCGACGGGAGCGACGCGCAGCTCGGTTCCGTCCCACGGCATGTGCGGGTGGTTCCAGCAAATCCAGGCGAGCCAGTTCCCGTCCGGCGACGGCGTTGGGTAGGCGAAGAAGTCTGAGCCGTCGACCAACGTCCGGATTGCGTCGGGCTTGTCGGCGGCCGACCCATCCAGCGGAACGGCCACGATGGCGCGGCTGACCTTGCCGTCCTCGTGCCGTTCCTGCACGCACCAGAGTTCCTGGCCGTCCGGCGACAGCGCAAAGTCCGCATACCGCAGGCCACCCGGCGCCAGCGTGCCTGAGCCGGATGGTGCGATGATTGCGGACGGGTCTGGCGTGACCGGCGTCGGGCTCTCCGTGCCGTCGGCCACGCCCGGCCAGGCCAGGTAGAGCCGCTGGTCAGCGAAGTTCGCGAACAGGAGCAGGTAGCCGCTCTGGTCGCCGCCCTCGCTCGGGCCAGGATCCTGAGCGCTTGGCCGGGACCGCAGCCCCGACCGCGGAATCGGCAGGTAAGACAGGCCACCGTACTCGTGCACCCTGGTCCTGGCGTTCCAGGGCGCGGGCAGCAGCATCGTGTGCTTGCCGCCTGAGCTGTGCATCACCGTGGTGCGGCCGCCCTCATCGGGCAGTCCCACCTGCCACCAGGTGTCGCCACCCAGGATTGTCGGAAAGCTCCCCGTGGGCTGCGCGCCGGCGATGTGGGCAGCGGCTATGGGTGAGGGCCATTCACCGTACGGGACAGCGGGCCCCGTAGCGGCTGTGGCGGCTGCGGCAGCGGCTGCGGGGCCCTGCGAGTCTGTTGTCCCTGACTGCCCTGATGAGTCGACGGTGACGTGGCTCCCGCTGTCTGTCATAGCCATATGGTGCCCTACCCGGCGACTACGAGAAGCGGCGAATCAGGACACTGGCTCAATCCGGGCCATCCCCCGTAAACGTGGGGGCCCTACCTGGCCGTCTGCTGGCGGTCGCGGCCCCGCCGGCCGTCTAACCTTGACCCTATGGCCGGCGCCGGGACCCAGCGAAGCTTCGAGATCCGCACCTACGGGTGCCAGATGAACATGCACGACTCCGAGCGCCTGGCCGGCCTTCTGGAGGCGGCCGGCTACCAGCGAGCCGCCGCTGGAGCCGACCCTGACGTGGTGGTCTTCAACACGTGTGCCGTCCGGGAGAACGCGGACAACCGCCTCTACGGAAACCTGGGCCATCTGCTTCCGGTCAAGAACTCTCATCCCGGCATGCAGATCGCCGTCGGCGGGTGCCTGGCCCAGAAGGACAGGGCGACGATCACGCAGCGGGCGCCGTGGGTGGATGTGGTCTTCGGAACTCACAACATCGGGTCGCTGCCGGCCTTGCTCGAGCGGGCCAGGGTGCAGGAGCAGGCGCAGGTGGAGATCCTGGAGTCGCTCGAGCGATTCCCGTCGGTGCTCCCGGCCAGCCGCGAGTCGCCTTACTCGGCCTGGGTGGCGATCTCCGTCGGCTGCAACAACACGTGCACGTTCTGCATCGTGCCGAGCCTGCGTGGCCGTGAGGAGGATCGCCGGCCCGGTGACGTGCTGGCCGAGATCGAGGCCCTGGCATCCGAAGGCGTGCTGGAGATCACGCTGCTGGGACAGAACGTAAATTCCTATGGCGTGGGGTTTGGCGACCGGCTCGCGTTCGGGAAGCTACTTCGTTCCTGTGGGAACGTGGCTGGTCTCGAGCGCGTCAGGTTTACCTCTCCGCACCCGCGTGACTTCACCGATGACGTCATCGACGCGATGGCCGCCACGCCGAACGTCATGCCCCAGCTACACATGCCGCTCCAGTCCGGCTCGGACGCTGTCCTGCGCGCCATGCGCCGGGCGTACCGGCGCGACAAGTACCTCGCGATCCTGCACCGCGTCCGGTCGGCGATGCCTGAGGCCGCCATCACGACCGACATCATCGTGGGCTTCCCAGGCGAGACCGAGCAGGATTTCGCTGACACGCTGGACCTGGTCCGGCGGGCCCGGTTCGCCGGAGCGTTCACGTTCCAGTACTCCATCCGCCCCGGGACCCCGGCTGCCGAGATGCCGGGCCAGGTCCCTCCCGAGGTTGTCGCCGAGCGGTATGAGCGGCTCGCGGCGCTCGTGGCCGAGGTGTCCTGGCAGGAGAACCAGAGGCAGGTCGGCCGTAACGTCGAGGTGCTAGTGGCCGACGGCGAGGGCCGTAAGGACAACGCCACGCATCGGATGTCGGGCCGGGCACGTGACAACAGGCTGGTGCACTTCGCCCCGGCCGAACCCGCGCCGCGTCCCGGCGATGTGATCACGACCGTGGTGACGAGCGCAGCGCCGCACTACCTGCTTGCGGACGGCGCGCCGGTCACCCTCCGGCGCACCCGCGCGGGCGACGCGTGGGAGGCACGGCGTAGCGGGGCAGCTGGCGCAACCAGCTCCGGCTCCCTTGCCGGATCTGGTGCCACCGCTCCAAGCACTAGCTCGGTAATGCTGGGGATGCCATCGCGGCACGTAGTGGGTTAACCGCCGCGGGGCGTGACCTCGGCCCCTTGCTGGACCAGACGCCCGCTACCGATGTGCGTCAGCGGCGCTAGCCGGCCGGCTCAGCCGACGTCTGCGGCCATCACGCCGGCCGGGTGTCCCAGCCAGCGGTCTCGGCCGCATAGTCTTCGTCTTCGTCTTCCTCGGCGTCATCTTCGTCGTCGAAGTCGTATTCATCGTCATCGTCGTCGTACTCGTCATCGAGGTCGAGCTCGTCGTCTTCGCCCTCGTCGTCGTCCTCTTCTTCTGCGAACTCTTCTTCTGCGAATTCGTCTTCCTCGGCCGGCGCGTAGAGGTCATCGGCGTACGTCATAGCTCCCCCCAAGACCCGGGCGGTTTATCTGCTTATCTGGCCACGTCGCGTGTGCAGGGCCATACCCTCCGCTGCCACACTGATGCAATGCTACGGCCAGTAACAACGGTCGTGGGGCCGACAGCGGCAGGTAAGTCTGAACTCTCGCTGACCCTCGCGCGCACGCTCGGCGGCGAGATAATAAACGCCGATTCCATGCAGCTTTACCAAGGTATGGACATCGGTACTGCCAAGCTCGCCGTCTCCGAGCGCGCGGGCATAACGCATCATCTGCTCGACATCTGGCCCGTCACCAAGGCGGCCAGCGTGTCCGAATACCAGCACCTGGCGCGGCAGGTGATCGACGAAATACGCGGCCGTGGCAAGACACCGATCCTGGTGGGTGGCTCCGGCCTCTACGTGCGGGCCGCGATCGACAACCTCGAGTTCCCCTGCACCGACCCCGAGCTCCGGGCGAGCCTGGAGCTCGAGCTCAGCCGCCTGGGCGCGGCCGCCCTGCATCACCGCTTGGCCGCCCTCGATCCCGTCGCGGCCGCGGCGATCCTGCCCAGTAACGGCCGCCGGGTCATCAGGGCACTCGAGGTCATCGAACTGTCGGGCCGCCCGTTCAGCGCGACCCTGCCCGAGTACGAGTCGGTCTACCCAGTGATCCAGATAGGCCTGACGGTGCCGCGGGCGGACCTCGACCAGCGCATAGCCGACCGCGTTCACAAGATGTGGCAGCTCGGCCTAGTCGACGAGGTCCGCCAGCTCGAGCTCGTCGGACTCCGAGAAGGCCGGACCGCCAGCCGCGCGCTCGGCTACGCCCAGGTCCTGAGGTTCCTCAGCCGGCGACTGGACCGAGGAAGAGGCGACCGAGCACACAATCCAGGCCACCCGCCGCTTCGTCCGCCGCCAGGAGAGCTGGTTCCGCCGCGATCCCCGTGTCATGTGGCTGACTGCTGGACCCGACCTGTCGAATCGAGCACTGGCAGCCGTCAGCGAGCAGCGGTGGATGGCGGATTAGATCCCGTGCCGTTTCGTGTAGCAAGAGGTCTACTCCGCCGTCGGCCGCTCCGGGATGGCACTAGGCGCCCGCTCAGCGGTGCCGTCCGAACCCGCGGATAGCATCGATCGCATGCGGTTCGCCAAGGGTCACGGCACGGGCAACGACTTCGTGATCTTGCCTGATCCGGATGGCAAGCTCGATATATCAACCGAGCTGGTCGTCGCCCTATGTGACCGGCATTTCGGGATCGGGGCCGACGGGGTGCTCCGGGTCGTGCGGACGACGGCAGCGGGCGAAGATGCAGTCGGTCAGGCGGCCGATTGGTTCTTGGACTACTGGAACTCCGATGGCAGCATCGCCGAGATGTGCGGCAACGGGGTCCGGGTCTTCGCGAGGTACCTGCTCGATGAGGGCCTGGCGAGCGGGCCAGAGATCGCGATCGCGACGCGGGCCGGGACTCGCACGGTGCGTGCGGGGGCTGACGGGCTGTTCACCGTGGATATGGGTGCCGCCGCCGTCCTAGGCGACGGTGCCGTGCAAGCGGGCGATCAGCGCCTGACGGGGCTGGCAATCTCGGTCGGCAATCCCCATGTGGCGTGCGTGATCGATCAGCCGGTGGCTGCCGTAGATCTGAGCGACCCGCTCGTGCTCGGGCCTGCTGCGCTCGCCGGCGGTGCCAATGTCGAGGTGATCAGGGCGATCGGCGATCGCGAGATCGAGATGCGTGTCCACGAGCGCGGATCTGGCCTGACGTTGTCGTGCGGCACGGGTGCGGTTGCTTCGGCAGTGGCTGCAGCGGTCGCGGCGGGGGAGTGGCCGACTGGCCCGGGCCTGCCCTGGATTGTGCACGTCCCCGGCGGCGAACTGGCCGTGACCCCGAGCGTCACGGCCAGTCTGCTCACCGGTCCTGCCGAAATTGTCGCTGCTGGCGAGCTGTCGGCCAGCTGGCTCGCTGGCCTGTCGCCGGTCGGGTTGAGCACGGTTGGGCTGAGCACGGGCTGATCGCGGCTCAGGAGCCGGCCGTTCGTGGCCTGGGCACCCTGTGCTGGTGCGGCTGGGCAACGAGCTTGAGCCCGAGGTCGACAAGCGTCCAGCCCGTCCGCACCCGCAGTGCCTGCTGCCAGGCGCGGCTGCGCCCGATGTGCTCCCGGCTGCTGTCGGCCTGCTGCCGCGCGTCGGCGATGTGCTGTGCTGCAAGTTCTTCGAACACTCGTGGGTTCATCTGACTGGCCCTTCATGATCGCTAACGGATGTGAGGGGTAAGCGCTCTACTGCTCAGGTGCTGGCTCGCTTGGCACGGGGCGTGCCTTGGTGATCTTGATGTCGCCGCTCGTCGTGCGGCCGCTGATGTGGAGTGCCGCGCCCGACTCGTCGCCGGCGTCGGAGCCGTTGCTGGCGTCGAGTTCGCTGCGGATGTCTCCCGAGTTGCTCGCCAGGTCCAGGTAGACGCCAAGTCCTGGCATGACGGCGACCGCAAGATCGCCCGATGAGCTACCCAGCTGGACGCGCCCCGCGCCGACGGCCAGCAGCTTCACGTCGCCGCTCGCAGTGTGTACGGCGACCGGGCCGGCGCAGTAGCCGATGGCGACATCGCCGCTGGCCGTGGTGATCCGGACCTCGCCGTCGATCCGCGTCGCCTGGACGTCGCCTGAGGCTGTATGGATGGACACAGTCCCGCTTGCCCGGTTGAGCAGCAGGTCGCCGCTCGCCGACCGCATCGCCAGGTCGCCGACCGAGGCGGCGGTGAGGTCGCCGCTGGCGGTCTGCAGCGAGACCGCAGCGATCTCGCCGACGCACGCCAAGTCAGCGGACGTGGTCTTGGCCGCGCACGTCGAGCCTGCCGGCGCCTTAATGACGAGGTCAAGGCCCTGCTTGCGGCGGAACGTGGTGACCCGCGGGCCATGGACGTACAGCTGGCCGTCCTCGAACGCGACCTGAACCTGGTCTAGCAAGCCCTCGTCGGCGTGTCGGTAGCTCGGCACGGCTTCGACGATGATTGCACTCGTCGGCTCGCCCGAGACGACGATGCTGCCTGAGCCCCAGTTGTCGACGGTTATGTCGACCGGGTCCGAGCATGCGAAATCCCACTTGGTCATGGCAGTGCCCTTCTGTGAAGCGGTGCGGGTCTGTGAAGCGGTGCGGGTCTGTGAAGCGGTGCGGGTCTGTGAAGCGGTGCGGGTCTGTGAAGCGGTGCGGGTCTGTGAAGCGGTGCGGGTCTGTGAAGCCGTGCGGGTAGGTCAGCCAGCCGGCGGGGCTAGCTGCGGGCGAATCCAGTGAACCTCTTGCCTTGCCTGCCTGGCCTGCCAGGAGGCGGCGGCGGGAACGGCGGCCGTGCCTGGGGGCCGGCAGACGAGCCGTCGAGGGCGCGGCTGATCGCGCGGACCAGCCAGGCGTTGACGGACGTGCCGGCGCTGACGGCGGCCGCCTCGACCCTCGTCTTGAGGCCTTCTGACAGGCGCAGCGTGATCCTGGTGGTCCCAGCCTCGTCGGGGACATCGGCCGCGTCGGCGAACGAATCCTCAGCGGAGCGGGTCATGTTCACGACGAACTCCGGGTCGGTACCGCTGAGCCGGACGTCGATAGTGGCGCCTTCCAAGCTGGCGGTGATCTCGTCGGCCGCGGCCGACAGGACGTCGAGCAACGCCAGCCGTACGGACGAATCGAGTGTCTCGGAGAGCATCTCGGCCGCCCTGGCAATGTCCTCGCCGGCGAACCTGGTGATGGAGGTGAGCTCGCGGCGGAGTGATTCGGCGTACTCGCTAAGGTCCATGACGTCATCATGGCGTCATCTGTGACGTCTGTCAAGCGGCACTGTGACGTCCTCTCCGGCCCGAGCGGACGTCATTCTGACGCTAACAAGACATCGCGTGACGTCAACTGGCTCATCGGACCGTCGGCGCGCGGCTGACCTGGGCGGCTTTGTCACCTAGAGTGAAACGGTTCGTGTACTCCGTATCCAAAGGCCCTGGGGAGCACCCGCTATGAGCCTGCCCTCGTCTCGGCCGAAATCGGCTCGGGAGGCATTCGGCCAGTCGTTCGGCGGCGGCCGGTTCACGGGCCTGACGACCCGGCAGGACCCTAACCAGCCTCAGCGTCCGCGCACACGCCTGCCGCTCAAGCTGATCGTGGGCATCCTGTCCGCGGGCCTGCTGGTGTCCGCGGCGCTCCATTTCGTCCCAGCCATGCGGGCCGGCCTGCACGATGGCACCCGCGGCGCATGGGTCGCGACCACGAAGACATGCCACAAGTCGGCGTGCATCTGGGACGGCAAATTCGTCACGCCAAGCGGCCACGTCGTGGTCACGAGCGCCCAGTACGCCGGGGCCATGCCGGCAGGCGTCCACGCCGGGACCAGCGTGCCAGCACTCTTCACCGGCAGTTCGGCCCTCGTGTTCCCAGCTACCGGGTCGGACCTCTGGATCGAGTTGATGATCGCCTTGCTGATATCGATCCTCGGCCTGTACTGGGCAAGCCATAAATGGGTAGTCAACTACATCCGCGAACACCGCAGTACCGTCCAGATACCCGGAATCTGACGCCACCCGCCGCCGATCATTCCGTGGCGCGCTGAGACCACCGTCCCGGCGGGCCGCTAGGCGCCCCGCAGCAGTTCCGCAGCCGGTCGGCCGCGAATAGCGGCGTCGAGGACCTCAGCGATGTGCGCGACGGGCATCGAATTCCCCGTCGCAGCCAGTGCCTGGGCGATCTGGAGAGAGCAGCCAGGATTAGCCGAGACCAGCAGGTCGGCGCCGGTCGCGGCAACGTTGCTCGCCTTGCGGGCGCCGAGTTCGGCCGCAGCGACGGGCTGGACCAGGTTGTAGATGCCCGCGGAGCCGCAACACGTGCCGCCATCCGGGATATCCGCCAGCACCAGGCCGGGTATGCCGGCCAGCAGGCTGCGCGGCTGGGCTGTGATCCGCTGCGCGTGGCCAAGATGGCAGGCGTCGTGGTAGGCAACGGTCACTGCCAATTCCGAACGCGGCGCGACCGGGCCAAGCTCGGCGATGAACTCGCTGAAGTCACGCACCCTGGCGCTGAATGCGGCCGCCCGCCCAGCCCACTCAGAGCCGGCCAGCACCTGGCCGTACTCCTTCATCGCCGAGCCGCAGCCGGCCGCATTCACGACGACGGCGTCCACGCCGGCACGCTCGAACACGTCGATCGTCGCCTTAGCGAACGCCGCCGCCTCGGCGTGCCGTCCGCCATGCAGCGACAGCGCACCGCAGCAGCCCTGACCGCGCGGCACGATGACGTCGCACCCCTCGGCCGCGAGCACCCTGGCGGTCGCAACGTTCACCTGCGGGAACAGCACTTGCTGGACGCACCCGGTCAGCATCCCGACAACGGCCCGGCGCTCGCCCCTGGCCGGGATCCTGGGCGGTAGAGCTTGCTCCCGGCGGCCGGACAGGCGTCGGCGCAGCGCAGGCCGGGCAGGCGCCACGGCGATGGCGGCGGCAGCTTCCGGCGCCACCCGCTCCAGCAGCTTGCTGCGGGCTGCCAGCCTGTCCAGTCCCGTGAGCTGGGCGACCCGCAGCGGCGCGAGGGCGGCCCGCAGCCGGGCCGGATACGGGAACGTGGCGAAGATGGCGGCTCGCACCGCCCGGTCCCGCCACGACCTGGGAGGGAACGGGGCCGCTCCCGCTCCGCCCCCGTCACCAGCGCGTGGTGCCGCATCCACTTCCGCCCACGTCCTGGCGGCCTCGATCAGCTGGTTGTACTGCACTCCGGAGGGACACGCAGTCATGCACGCCATGCACCCGAGGCACCGATCGAAGTGCTCGGCCGCAGCCTGCGATCCCGAACCACTCTCCAGAATCTGTGTGAGCAGGTGAATCCGGCCCCGCGGCGAGTCCATCTCCTCGCCCCACAACTGGTAAGTCGGACAGGCTGGCAAGCAGAATCCGCAGTGGACGCAGTCACCAGCCAGATCCCGGAGCAGTCCATCAGGATCCAGCGCGCTGTGAGCAGGAGCGCCATGAGCGATCGGATCGACGGCTCCCGTATCGTCCGCCATGCTCAGATCCCTCCCACGAACCGGCCCGGTGCCATCCTGTGCTCCGGATCGAACTGGTCCTTCACCGCTCGCATGAGTCCAAGCGACGGCACCGGCCCCCAGACATCAACCGCCTCAAGCACCTCCCGCGGCGCACACACCACGACCGCGCTCGCCACACTCGGCACAACACCCCCGACCGCGCTCAAACCATCAAGACCACCCCGAACCAGCTCAACAAAAGAAGCGACCGCGCCAGGCATTGCTTGCCCCGATATATAGAGCTCGAGTACCGCGGCACCCGCCGACCCACTAATGGCAGGATCGAGCCCCGCCTCGCCCCCGGCGTCACGGATGATCCGGAGCACCGTCTGAAGCTGACCAGCCCAGAAGGCGATCCTGAGCTGGATGCCACCCCGTGATGGGCGCTCGGTGCTGTCGACCGGCGCTCGATCGTTGCGAAACGGATCGACTGCCGGCTCGACATCCCCAAGCGCGCGGTCGTCGGACTGATCATTGCCCGTATGGGTCGCATCCTCGGCCGCGAGCGTGGGATGGGCGGAGCTGACGTCGGGCCGTTTCGTGTGGTCCGACGGCAATCCGACCGTCCCGCGCCCCAGCAGCGAACGCATCCGATCAGCCCGCGCCGTGACACTCGGAGCATCACCTTCGAACAGGACCGAGACCGAGATCGATTCGGCCGCGGACGGCCAGTCGAGCTCGATCGCGGCCGGTGCCAGGGGCGAACCGCCCATCACAGCGACCGTCTCAGCAGCTTCTTCCGGGCTGGCGCACTCAACAGTGATCCAGGTTGATGTCTCGGGTTTGGGGTGCAGGCGGAACGTTGCCTGGGTGATCAGGCCGAGGGTGCCGTGGGATCCGGCGAAGAGTTTTCCGAGGTCGTAGCCGGCGACATTCTTGACTACTTTGCCGCCGGACTTGGCGACGGTCCCATCAGCGCGGACGATTGTGATCCCGATCAGCAGGTCGCGTGGCGTTCCGTAGCGGTAGCGCAGCGGGCCTGCCGCGCCTGTCGCGATAAGGCCGCCGATCGTCCCTGTGCTCGGCGGATCTAGCGCGAGGCGCTGATCGGCCGCGGCGAGTACCTCAGCCAGGTCATCCAGGCGGACGCCGGCCTGTGCGGTGACGACCAGATCGCCCGCGGCATGCTCGATCACCTGGTTCAGGCGGCGGGTGTCGACGATAAGGTCGCAGGTGCTCGGCGCCGCGCCCAAGTGCATGCGGCTGCCCGAACCGCGCGGGAGGACGGTCAGGCCGAGTTCGGCCGCTGCCCGCAGGACGGCGGCCGCTTCGCTGGTGGAGGCGGGCGCGGCCACGTAACGGACCTGGCGGCCGCCGACGGCGTCGAGGTCGCTGGCGGTGGTGAGGTCTGCGCAGGAGTTCGCGAGCGCGGCCGGGATGGTTTCGGCGGCGGCGGACCCAGACGTCCCCGTTCCCATCAGAATTGATCGATCAGGCCGGAGGCAACGAGTGGGTGCGGCGCGTGTCGGACTCCCGGCACTTCTCCGCACAGGCGCGGTGTCGGGAACACCTTGCCGGGATTGCACAGGCCCGCGGGATCGAAGGCGCAGCGCAGCAGCTGCATGGTGTCGAGGTCGTCCGCGCCGAACATCCGCGGCATGTAGCGGGACTTGTCGACGCCGACGCCGTGCTCGCCCGTGATCGAGCCGCCGTGCTCGATGCAGAGGTCCAGGATCATGCCGGACACCTTCTCGGCCGCCTCCTGCTCGCCCGGGATGGTGTCGTCGAACAGGACGAGCGGATGCAGGTTGCCGTCGCCGGCGTGGAAGACGTTCGCGACCCGGATGCCCGTCTCCGCCGACAGCTCGCTGATCCGGTCCAGCACCGCTGGCAGCGCCGTGCGCGGCACGACGCCGTCCTGCACGATGTAGGCCGGGCTGATCCGGCCGACGGCTGCGAACGCCGACTTCCGGCCTGTCCAGATCGCGGCCCGCTCGGCGGCGTTCTCGGCCGCCCGGATCTCATAGGCGCCCGTGGCCGTGCAGATCTGTCGGACGGCGTCGGTCTGCGCCGCGACGTCCGCCTCCGGACCGTCAAGCTCCACGATCAGGACCGCACCCGCGCCCTCGGGATAGCGGCAGTTCACGGCGGCTTCGGCGGCCTCGATCGCCAGTGCGTCCATCATCTCGATCGCCGCGGGCAGGATGCCCGAGCCGATGATCGAGGACACCGCGGCGCCGCCGGCGCCCATCGTGGTGAACGCGGCCAGCAGCGTCGTGACGGCCTCCGGGATAGGCGTCAACCGCACAACGATCTTCGTGGCAATTCCGAGCGTCCCCTCCGAACCGGTGAACGCCCCGACGAGGTCGTATCCCGGCGCCGCGCCGGTCCCGTCGCCGAGCCAGGTGAGCTCGCCGTCGGGCGTCACGATCTCGAGGCCAGCCACGTGATGCACGGTGAAACCGTTCTTCAGACAGTGGGCGCCACCGGAGTTCTCGGCAACGTTTCCGCCAACCGAGCAGACGACCTGACTCGACGGGTCAGGCGCGTAGAACAGGCCGTAGGGCTCGGCGGCCTTGCTAACGGCCAGATTCGTGACCCCCGGTTCGACGATCGCCCGGCGGCTCGCAGCGTCGATGCCGATGATGCTGCGCATCTTGGACATCACGATCAGGACGCCGTCAGCGCGGGGCAGGGCTCCGCCGGACAGGCCGGTGCCGCTGCCGCGGGCGACGAACGGGATGTGGCAGGCCGCACATTCGCGCACAGTGGCCGCGACCTGGTCGGCCGTCTGGGGCAGCACGACGATGCCGGGGCTGCACCGGTGTGCCGTCAGCCCGTCGCATTCGTATGTGCGGAGCTGCTGCGGATCGGTTATGACGCTGTCGGCGCCGCAGATCTGCGCCAGCCTGGCCGCAAATGCCCGGTCCATGAGTGGACTGTCCATGCCTTCCAGCATCCCTCGCCGTTCCGGTAACCGCTACCGCGGTGTCGGTAGCCTCATCGGCCTCGTCGGCCGGGGCGTCGTCGGCCTGGCCGGTGTCGTCGGGCAAGCGGGGCGTCGGATCGGCCGAGCAGTGTCTCATTATTCGGACGCGTAGTATCACCATATGGTCAGCCCCGAGGCCGCCGACTCAGGCGCTCATCAGCCGGATGCCGCCAGCCAAGGTTCCGTCAGCGCGTCGGCGACGCAGGAGGAGGGCTCGAGCCGACGCTGGCTCATCCTGATCATCGGGCTGATCGCGATGACAGCCGGGTGCACGTTTCAATACGGTCTCGCGTACCTGATCCCTTCGCTGCGCCACGCGGGATATTCGCTCGAGCTGGCGAGCATCTTGGTGGCGTGCCCGACAGCCGGGCTCTTGCTCACGCTCATCGGTTGGGGCGCAGCCGCCGACCACTGGGGCGAACGCGTCGTGCTGGCCAGCGGCCTCGGGCTGGCTGGCCTCGTTCTCGCCGTCGCGGCACTGGTGCACGGCGCTGCCGGGCTCGGGCTGTGCCTGGCGCTGGCCGGTGCGGCCGGAGGCTCGGTATTCGCGGCCAGCGGCAGGCTGATACTCGGCTGGTTCGCCCGGCACGAGCGCGGCCTTGCGATGGGCATCCGGCAGAGTGCACAGCCGCTCGGCGTCGCGCTGGCCGCGGCCACGCTGCCGGCGCTCGGCACCAGGGGCACTGGCACGCCCCTGCTGTTTCTGGGCGGCTTCTGCCTGGTCGCGGCGCTTCTGGTCGTGGTGCTCGTCCGGGATCCGGACCGGACAAAGGCGGAGCCGCCGCAGGCGCAGGGCGTGAGTGCAGCGGCCGGTGCGGTTGCGCCGGGCTCGGCTGCGGGAGTCTGCGCTGGCGCTGGCTCGGCTGCGTCGGCGGGGGCTGGGTCCCCGTACCGGCAACCGGTGCTGTGGCGGATTCACGCCGCGAGTGCGCTGCTGGTCGTGCCTCAGTTCACGGTCGCCACGTTTGCGCTGGTGTTCCTCGTCGATGCGCGCGGCTGGACGGCCCTGGCGGCGGGCCGGCTCCTGGCGGGCGCGCAAGTGTGCGGGGCCGCATCGCGGCTCGGGGCCGGTTACTGGTCGGACCGGGTAGACAGCCGGATGCGCCCGATGCGGATTCTCGCCATCAGCACTGGCGTTGGCATGCTCGCCCTGTCCGCCGCGGCCGCTGCCGGCTCCTCGGTCGCCGTTCCCATCTTGCTGGCTTGCGGCGTGGTGGCCGTGAGCACGAACGGTCTGGCGTTCACCGCAGTGGCCGAGTATGCCGGCTCGGCCTGGGCTGGACGCGCTCTCGGCATTCAGAACACCGGCCAGAACGCCTTGGCTGCCGCCACGCCGCCAGTTCTGGCGCTGGCTATCGGCGCCGTTGGATTCGGCACGTCGTTTGCGGTCGTGGCTGCGTTCCCGCTCGTCGCGGCAGCCTTCGTGCCGGTATCAGCAGAGACCAGGACCGCTCGACGACAGGAAGCGCGCGCTAACTGCTGATGCGGAAGGAAAGTGTCGTCGGCGGACCTCTTTTTTACTTCCTGAGCAGATGCGCGGGCTATGGCATGCGATCGTAGGCCGGCAGTGTCAGGAAGTCGACGTAGTCGTCGGCCAGCGCCACGCTGGTGAACAGCGACGTCGCCTGCTCGTACTGGCTCTCGTCGTACGCGGGGCCCACCTGGGCCTGAATCTTGGCGAGTTCCTCGACGATGATCTGCTCGACGAGTTCCCTGGTGACCGTCGGGCCCTCGGCGAGCGCGATGTCGTTATGCAGCCATTGCCAGATCTGCGACCTCGAGATCTCGGCCGTCGCGGCGTCCTCCATCAGGTTGAAGATGGCGACCGCGCCGTTGCCTGCCAGCCAATTTGCCAGGTACTGCAGTCCGACGCTGACGTCATTGCGCAGTCCCGCTTCGGTGATAGCGCCGGGCGTCTTGTCGATTGCGAGCAATTCGGCCGCGGTGACGTGCACGTCATCGCGCTGCTTGCTGAGCTGGTTCGGCTTGTCGGCGAGTACGCCGTCGAAGACCTCGCGGCACAACGACACGAGATCAGGGTGGGCTACCCACGAACCGTCGAAGCCGTCCTGCGACTCACGTGTCTTGTCTTCCCGGACCTTGGCCAGTGCTGTAGCGGTCACCTCGGGATCGCGCCGGTTGGGTATGAACGCTGCCATTCCACCCATGGCGTGCGCGCCCCTGGCGTGACAGGTCTTCACCAGCAGCTCCGTATATGCGCGCATGAACGGCGCCGTCATGGTCACAGCGTTCCGGTCGGGCAGGACGAACTCGCGGCCCCTGGTCCGGAACTTCTTGATGATGCTGAACTGGTAATCCCACCGCCCAGCGTTCAGGCCAGAGCTGTGATCGCGCAGCTCGTAGAGGATCTCGTCCATCTCGAACGCGGCCGGAATGGTCTCGATCAGCACCGTCGCGCGGATGGTGCCCTGCTGGATGCCGAGCGCGTCCTGGGCGAGCACGAAGGCATCATTCCAGAGCCTGGCCTCCAGATGACTCTCCATCTTGGCCAGGTAGAAGTACGGCCCCTTGCCCTTATCGAGCTGCCGCCGCGCGCAGTGAGTGAAATACAACGCGAAATCGACAAGGCTGCCAGATGCGCGCTCCCCGTCGATCAGCAGGTGCTTCTCCGGGAGGTGCCAGCCGCGTGGGCGCACCACGATGGTGGCCAGCTCATCATCCGGTCGAAGCTGGTAGGACTTGCCCTCCTCGCTAGTGAAGTCGATCTTGCGGTCCAGCGCGTCCTTGAGGTTCAGCTGACCGGTGATCATGTTGTCCCAGAGCGGGGTGTTGGCGTCCTCGAAATCTGCCAGCCAGACCTTGGCGCCGGAGTTCAGCGCGTTGATCGTCATTTTCTTCTCGGTCGGGCCGGTGATCTCGACCCGCCGGTCGATCAGGCCCGGTGCTGGCGGCGCCACTCGCCAGGATGTATCGCTACGGATGGCCTCCGTGCCAGTCAGGAAGTCGAGCGTGCCGCCGGCCGACAGTTCATCCTGGCGCCGAACCCGCGCTTGGAGCAGATCGCGTCGGCGCTGGCCGAGTTCCCGGTGCAGCACGCCCACCAGGTCGAGCGCTTCGGGAGTCAGAATCTCGTCGTACCTGCTGCCCGAAGGGCCGGCAATCTCCACGCCACTCGACATTGCGCGCTCCTCACCGCCGGGGCCGCCCCGGCCGCTGGCTGATTGCCAGAAGGTAACTGATGCTTTGGACGGCACACTACCGGGCGCGCCCTCTGGCGGCGGGCTGGCAGCCGCGCCGAGCCGGCCGGCAGCCCGGGTCCCGCGTCCTCGGACGAGGGTGTCCTACGGCAGGCCTGACCGCGCCCCGGGCGCCGCGGGTGATGGTGACGCGCGGCCGCCGTGACCCCCCGGCCGCCGTGGGCGATGGTGACGCGCGGCCGCCGTGACCCCCCGGCCGCCATCGGGCATTGCTGACGCGGCCGCCATGACCCGCGCCCCAGCCGCCGCGGGCACTGGGGACGCGCGGCCGCCGTGACCGCCCCCCGGCCGCCGGGCACATCTCGCGGCCCGCCAGTGTTAATGAGGTGAGGATGTATACGCGCCATGGCACTATCAGGGTCAGCGCTCGCTGCCAGCGCGCGCGAGCGAAGCCTGGCGCACTTACCAGTATTTATCGGCATTACGGGCTTTTCACGGCCCTTTAGAGGTGGCATGACTGCGCTAACGCACGACAATCACGACGACCGGATCTGGGATACCCAGGCCGAACGCGACGACGGACAACTGGATCTCGAGGAGCGCCACGCGCTTCGGCGGGTAGCCGGGCTGTCAACTGAGCTCGAGGACATCAGCGAGGTTGAGTACCGGGCCCTCCGGCTCGAGCGGGTTGTCCTCATGGGCGTCTGGACCGAGGGCACCCTGGCCACGGCGGAGAACTCGCTCCGTGAGCTCTCCCGCCTCGCCGAGACCGCGGGCTCGGAGGTGCTAGACGCGCTTGTCCAGCGCCGCGGCCGCCCAGACGCCGCGACGTATGTCGGCGCAGGCAAAGCCAGAGAGCTGGCCGAGATCGTGGCTGCTCACGGCGCCGACACCGTTATCTGCGACGGCGAGCTCACACCTGGCCAGCTGCGGAGCCTTGAGGGCACAGTCAAGGTCAAAGTGGTTGACCGGACTGCGCTGATCCTCGACATCTTCGCGCAGCATGCCCGCAGCAAGGAAGGCAAGGCGCAGGTCGAGCTTGCCCAGCTGCAGTACCTGCTGCCGCGCCTACGTGGCTGGGGCGAGTCGCTGTCCCGGCAGGCTGGCGGCCGCGGCGCAGGCGGCGCCGGCGGCATCGGCACGCGCGGACCTGGCGAGACGAAGATCGAGACCGACCGACGCCGGATCCGGTCGCGGATTTCCAGGCTGCGCCGCGAGATCGCCGAGATGTCTGTCGGCCGCGAGGTGCAGCGTGGTCAGCGCCGGCGCCACTCAGTGCCATCGGTGGCCATCGCTGGATATACGAACGCAGGCAAGTCAAGCCTGCTTAATCGCCTGACCGGAGCGCAGGTCCTCGTCGACGACTCGCTATTCGCCACGCTGGACCCGGCGGTGCGCAAGGCGAAGACGCCGGCTGGCTGGCCGTACACCCTGACGGACACCGTCGGGTTCGTGCGGCACCTACCGCATCAGCTGGTCGACGCCTTCCGTTCCACGCTCGAAGAGGTGGCCGACGCCGATCTCATCCTGCATGTGGTCGATGGCTCTGATCCCGATCCCCGGTCCCAGCTCGCCGCCGTGCGCGAGGTGCTCGCCGAGATCGGGGCCGGTGACGTGCCGGAGCTGGTCGTGATCAACAAGGCCGACAGCGCCGATCCGATCGAGCTCGAGGGGCTCCAGTTGGCCGAGCGCCAGTCGGTCGTCGTCTCGGCGTGGACGGGCGATGGCATCGACAAGCTGGAGGCGGAGATCGAGCGCCTAATGCCGCGCCAGTGCCGTGAGGTCAGCGTGGTCATCCCGTATGACCGCGGCGATCTGCTCTCACGCGCGCACGACGAAGGCGAGGTGCTCACCGTCGAGCACGGTGGTGACGGGACCGAGCTCACAGCCAAGGTGCCACTCGACCTCGCAGCTGAGCTCGACAGGTTCGTCCGGGCGAATACGGCGCGATAGATCGCGGCCGTCGTGGCTAGATCGCGGCGCCCGGCGGATCGTAGCTGCCGCGTGCGCTATACCGCGCAATTTACTCTGCAATTGCGTCACGCACTGCAATCCGGCTCGCTCCGTTTTGTCCGCAGATAACCAAAGGGGATCTTGCGACGTTATCGGTGGCCGCCGACGTGACCCCAGCTCTCGTACTGCTTCCTGCCCGTTCTGCGCGCAGAACTGGACGCTTGCCGCAGCCCGGCTCTGCCCGGCAGCCGTCGCACCAGGCTGTCTACCTGCGACAACGCTGACCCGGCTGGTCGCAACTACGCTCGGGGCTCGCCTGCGGCAATGCGGAGCGGCTGGCCTCCGCTGCAACTCTCGAGGCGGTGCCCTGACCGACCAGTTAGCACGCGGTCTCGGCGAGTCGCAGCAATGCGCAACGCTTGGCTGCCATTAAGATGACAGCTCTCGCGGCAAAAGCTGTCTGCCTGCCGTCAATGCTGAAACCGCCCTTTACAGCCTTCCCCTTGTGCAATACCGTGACTAAACCGATATGTTAGTGTGTCGCGACTAGGCCAGCCTTTTGGTAGCGCCGGGCGCGATCTTGTTCGCCTGGCTCTGGCCAGTGTCCACGCTGATTCTGTCCACGCTGATTCCGACGCTCGGTAAGAGAGGCCGCATGGTTGCCCGGATGTCCGTGCACCCCAGCAGTCTTCGGCTGGGCGGTGCCACGTGACAGTCCGGCTGCTGACCAACATCGGCAGGCTCTGGACCGGCTCTGAGGTCTGGAGCAACGCCGCGATCTTGTCCCAGGACGACCGCATCGCCTGGGTTGGACCGGCCTCTGAGCTGCCGAACAGCATTCCCGGCGTCGTCCACAACATCGTCGACGTTGATCACGTCGAGAACCTCGGCGGGGCACTCGTAACTCCCGGCCTGATCGACGCCCACAGCCATCCCGTTTATGCCGGCAACAGGTGGGCTGAGCTCGCCATGCGCTCCGGAGGCTCGTCGGCGAGCGAGATCACGGCGGCCGGCGGTGGCGACGCCTCCACCGTCACGATCACCAGGGGCACCGACCCCTGGACGTTGTGCAGCGGTGTCCGTGAGCGGCTGCGCAGCTGGGTACTCAGCGGCACCACAACCGTCGAGGCCAAGACTGGTTACCACCTGACCAGGGACGGCGAGCTTGCCGATGTCCGGCTGCTGCGGTCGTTGGAGAAGGAGCCGGGCATGCCTCGCGTGCATGTCACGTTCCTGGCTGCGAACGCGGTGCCGCCTGAGTTCTTCGGCCGCCGCAACGACTACGTCGACGCGGTCGGGAGCTGGTGCGCGGACGCGGCCGCGGCAGGCGCAGACAGTATCGACGCCTACTGCGACGACGGCAGGTTCACTGCTCGCGAAGCTAGATGGATCCTCAACGCCGGTCGCCAGGCCGGATTGCTGCCACGGCTACACGCATGCGGGGACGGACATAGCGGCGCGGCACAGCTGGCCGCCGAGCTCGGCTGCGCGTCTGCCGACCTGCTGGGTGGCGCCGGCGACGAGGACGTGGCCGCGCTGGCGCGGGCCGGCGTCGCGGCCGTGCTCTGCCCGGCGACGTCGGCCGACTCCCGTGGCCTGCCTCCGGTCCGGGCACTGCTCGATAAGGGCGTCTCCGTGGCGCTCGGATCTGGGCACTCGCCCGGCGGGAACGGCATCACCTCGATGACGCTCGTGATCAGCCTCGCTATCTCGATGTTCGGGATGAGCGTGACCGAGGCTTTGCGCGCGGCGACCGTCGGCGGAGCCCAGGCGCTGCGCGCAGCCGACCGCGGCATGATGGCCCGCGGGAAGCTCGTCGACCTCGTTGCCTGGGATGCCGACCACGAGGGCGCCTTTGCCTGGTCGTACGGCATGAAGCCCATGCGTGTCTGGCGCGGCGGGGAATCCCTGCTCGACTAGCCGTCCGGCATAGTGGCCGGGCGTCCCGTCTGGTTCGCAGTTCGTGGCATGCTGCCTGCATGGCTTCTGCTCCTGGCCGCACCGGCGCCGCGACCGTCGCAGCTCCAGTGACCGTTATCGTCGGGGACGAAGAGCTGCTCGTGGAGCGGGCCGTGACCGCCGCCGTAGCGCTCGCTTCGGGAGGGAACGCGGCCGCCTCAGCCGCTCCGGCAGACACAGACGCCGCCAGCTATGACGGTGCCATTGACGTCCATCACGTCGCGGCGGCCGGCCTTACCGCGGGCGAGCTGTCGAACCTGACCGCCCCGTCGCTATTCGGCGGTGGCTGCGTCGTCGTCATCAGGTCAGCGCAGGACGCTGGCAAGGACCTCAGCGGCGAGCTGGCGAGACTCGCCAAGTCGCCGCCACCCGAGGTGTTCCTGGTTATCACCCACGCCGGTGGCGCCAAGAACAAGGCGCTGATCAGCGACCTGCTCAGCGCCGGGGCGCGGCGAGTGGATTGTCCCAGCATCAAGCGCTTCGGTGATCGAATGGACTTCCTGCGGGGCGAGTTCCGCCAGGCGGGCCGCAAGGCGGATGACGCTGGCCTCCGCGCACTGCTCGACGCCGTTGGCAACGACTTGCGGGATCTGGCAGCTGCATGCAGCCAGCTAGCAGCAGACACCACGGGCGTCATTAACCAGGCTGCGGTCGCGCGCTACTACCAGGGCCGGGCGGAGGCGACCGGATTCTCCGTGGCGGACAAGGCGTGCGAGGGGAATCTTGCCGATGCGCTCGAGCAGCTTCGCTGGGCGCTGGCGACCGGGACGTCGCCGGTCCTCATCACGAGCGCGCTGGCAACCGGGCTGCGGACACTTGGCCTGGTCGGCTCCGTCGGCCGCGGTCTCAGCCCGAACGCGCTCGCCGCCGACCTCGGCATGCCGCCCTGGAAGATCGACAAGGCGCGCCAGCAACTGCGCGGCTGGACCTCAGTCGGCCTCGCCAGGGCGCACGTCGCCGTGGCCGAGGCGGACGCGCAGGTCAAGGGCGAGGGAGCGAGCGCCGGTTACGCGCTCGAGCGCGCCATCACAACGATCGTTGCCTGCCGTACGGGATAGACGTGTGGGCGGGTCGGGCGGTGCTGTGCGCGGGCCGGGTCGATGCAGCTCTGGCGGAACCGGGCAGTGCAGGTCCAGGGCGGTGCAGCTTCGCGTGGCTCGGAGGTGCAGCTCACGCGCGGGCGGGTGGCACAGGCCGTCGGACCACACGAAACGGCCCGACGGCCGCGCCACACGTCCCCCGCTCGCAGTTTCCGCGGCGACCGAGACGCAAACCGGACGGACCGTGGCATAGCGCAACCATCTGAATTGAAGCGGGACTGCGAATCTGGCGTGGTATGCCCGAGTCCGCAAGATTTCACGGCTCCGGTGCGCTGATATGGGTAGATATCGGGCGCCCGAGTGCACCTCCGACGTGAAATGTGAATACGATCTTGGGCCTGCGCGGCGGCGTGGGCTAAATGCCCCTTTTGCCCGTCAGGGCTACCAGGGTTCGCACTACGTAAGTGCCATCGACGGCGCTACCGCGCGCTCGCGGATGTCGAGCCGGCAGTCGGTCCGTTTCGTGTGGACCGAGCGCCGGCTCGACATCCGGAAGCGCGCCGATCGGTTTCGTGTGGACGGGGTGCCGGGTCGATAGCCGGGAGCTCGCCGGGCCGTTTCGTTTGGCCAGACGGCTGCACTTCCGGCCCCGCGCCCATCCCCGCGCTCACGGGTTACAGGCGACGGTGCAAGGTAGTGACGTCGATCGTGTGGGTGACTTCGACTGCACTTGCTAGGCGGCGGTCGTGCGTCACCAGGACCAGCGTGCAGGAGTAGCCGCCGAGCGCTTGCTCGAGCTGCTCGATGGCTTCGATATCGAGATGGTTGGTCGGCTCGTCCAGGACCAGGAAGTTGACGCCGCGCGCCTGGAGTAGCGCCAGCCCCGCGCGGGTGCGCTCACCGGGCGATAGCGCGCTCGCCGGCCGAAGTGCCGCGTCGCCGCGCAACCGGAACTTCGCCAGCAGCGTGCGCGTCTCCTCCGAGCTGAGGCTGGCCGCCGACTTGACGACCTCGGCCACCGGCTCAGATGTAGCGAACTCGCGGCGCGTCTGGTCGAGCTCGCCGATCACGACGCTTGGCCCGGCGTATCGCTTGCCCGTCGTCAGCGGCGCGCGCCCCACCAGGGCGTCCACAAGTGTTGTCTTCCCGGAGCCGTTGGGCCCGGTGATCCGGATCCGGTCAGCCGGGCCGACCGTTAGGCTGACCGGTCCGAGGGTTATGTCGCCCCGGCTGATCACGGCGCCGGTCAGGGCGACCGCGACGTCGCCGGCCCGCTTCGCCTGAGCGATTTCGAGCCGCAACTGCCACGGCTCCCGCACCTCATCCGGCGCATCCTTGTCTAGTCTCGCGATCGCCCTGTCGATCTTGCTGGCGCCGCTCCCAGTGTGCTCGGCCCTGGCGATCTTGAACGACTTGATGTGCTTGTCGGGGTCGGTCTGATAGCGCGGGTTGGCCGCGCGCTGCGCGCCCGATCTTGCCCACTGCCGCTGCTGGCGGGCCGTATCGGTGAGCTGGTGGCGCTCGGACTCGTAGGCGGCGTACGCGTCGACTGCGCGCCGCCGGGCCAGGTCGCGCTCCGCGACGTAAGCCTCCCAGCCGCCGGAGAACAGGACGCCGTGCCTGGTGAACTCATCGAGTTCCAGGATCTGGCTGGCGACCGCGGCCAACAGGGCCCGGTCATGACTGACGAGCGCTAGCCCCGCCTTGCTCGTCTTCAAGCGCATCTCGAGCAAGGCCAATCCGGTGTCGTCGAGGTCGTTGGTCGGCTCGTCGAGCAGCAGGATGTCCGGCTGGGCTAGGAGCACGGCGGCAAGCCCGAGCCGTGCTTTCTGACCGCCGGAGAGCTCGGCCACGTTCCGGTCCAGAAGGGTGTCGCGAAGCCCCAGCTGTGCGGTGACCTGAGCCATGCGCTCAGGCAGGTCGGGACCGCCGAGTGCGAGCCAGCGCTGGAGCGCCGCGTCATACGCATCGTCGGCGCGGGCATCACCGCGCTCAAGGGCCGACAGCGAGGCATCGAGGTCGGCCTGCGCGGCGGCTACATGGGTGCGCCTGGCCAGGTGCTCGGCCAGCGACTCGCCGGGCCGGATATCCGGCTCCTGGGCCAGCCTGAGCACCGCTGTGGTGGCTGGCGACCTGGTGACGGCGCCGGCATCGGGCTCAAGGTCGCCCGCGAGGATCTTGAGCAGGGTCGACTTGCCGACGCCGTTCGGCGCGATGATTCCGGTGCGATCCCCGGCGCCGATGCTGAGGCTGACGCCGTCCAGCACGATGAGGCTGCCGAAAGAAACACTGACGTTCGAGGCAGTGAGCCTGGACATCGAAAACTCCCAAGATCACGGCCAGCCGCTGGTCCGGCCGTGCGCTATGCCCAGGGTCATGCACGAGGGGCGAGCTCAAGCCCTTCGGCGAGCTCGCCGCCCAGTCCTGCTAGAGCCTAGGCGCTCTTAAGCTGCTCAGCCCGCTTGGCGATGGCCGACTTGCGGTTGGCAGCCTGGTTCTTGTGGATGACGCCCTTGCTCGCGGCCTTGTCCAGCTTGATGGACGCGGCCAGCATCGCGGTCTGCGCGGCCTCGGCATCGCCGGCGTTGGCAGCCTCGCGGAACTTGCGCACGGACGTCTTCAGCTCGGACTTGACCGCCTTGTTGCGGAGCCGGGCCTTCTCGTTCTGCTTGTTGCGCTTGATCTGGGACTTGATGTTTGCCACGCGAATGCCTCGCTACGTTTGGTCTAGGTGGTCTGGTGCCGGCACGAGCCGCAATCTCAGCGGTCCGCGGCGTCGCGCCCCGTACCACAGATACACAGCGGCAAACGCGGGCATGCTGGCAGCCAGTAGGCAAGGATAGCCGAGATCGGCCCGGCTGCTCAAACCCAGCTCTGGCGGCGAGGCTGGACGGAACGGACCCCGTACGCTGGTGGCCAGGGCACCGGGCCCGGCGTGCAACGATAGACGCGCCTGCCTGAGCGACTCCAACTACCTTGCGGATGCCCTGTGTCGACAACGCCCGAACAGCAAATGCGACAGCTGTCCGCGCCTGAGCCTGCCCGCACGCCGCAAGCGGTCATCCGCAATTTTTGCATTATTGCCCACATTGACCACGGCAAGTCGACGCTCGCCGACCGGATGCTGCAGCTCACCGGTGTGGTCGACGACCGGCAGATGCGCGCTCAGTATCTCGACCGGATGGACATCGAGCGCGAGCGCGGCATCACGATCAAGAGCCAGGCTGTCAGGCTGCCGTGGCGGGGGCAGGACGGCGTCCACTACGTGCTCAACCTGATCGACACCCCCGGCCATGTGGACTTCACCTACGAGGTGTCGAGGTCGCTGGCGGCCTGTGAGGGCGCGATCCTCTTGGTCGACGCGGCTCAGGGCATCGAGGCCCAGACGCTGGCGAACCTATACCTGGCCCTGGACGCCGACCTGCACCTGATCCCGGTCCTCAACAAGATCGACCTTCCCGCGGCCCAGCCCGATAAGTACGCGGCCGAGCTGGCGAACATCATCGGCTGCGACCCCTCCGATGTCCTGCGGGTCTCGGCCAAGACCGGCGAGGGCGTCACCGAGCTGCTGCACGCCGTCGTTGCCCAGGTCCCGCCTCCCGTCGGCGACCTCGACGCCCCGGCCAGGGCGCTGATCTTCGACTCGGTCTACGACACCTACCGCGGGGTTATCACCTACGTCCGCGTCATCGACGGCCGACTGTCCCGCCGCGAGCGCACGCTGATGCTCTCGACGAAGTCCGTGCACGAGACGCTGGAGATCGGAGTCATCTCGCCCGAGCCGGTCCCGTCCGATGGCCTGGCCGCCGGGGAGGTGGGCTACCTGATTACCGGCGTCAAGGACGTCCGGCAGGCCAGGGTCGGCGACACCCTGACCACACTCGCGAGCCCGGCGACAGAGGCGCTGCCGGGCTACGCCGACCCCAAGCCAATGGTGTTCTCCGGCCTGTATCCCGTTGACGGCGACGATTACCCAGAGCTGCGGGACGCGCTGGACAAGCTCAGGCTGAACGACGCGTCCTTGGTCTACGAGCCAGAAACCTCCACAGCGCTGGGCTTCGGCTTCCGCTGTGGCTTCCTCGGCCTGCTGCACATGGAGATCGTCAGGGAGCGGCTGGAGCGTGAGTTCGACCTTGAGCTGATCTCCACTGCGCCGAACGTCGTCTATCGCGTCGTTCTGGAGTCAGGCAAGGAGATGATCGTCACTAACCCGAGTGAGTTCCCCGAGGGGAAGGTGAGCCAGATCTTCGAGCCGGTGGTTCGGGCGACGATCCTCGCGCCGTCGGACTACGTCGGCGCGATCATGGAACTATGCCAGAGCCGCCGCGGCGTCCTGCTCGGCATGGACTACCTGTCAGCTGACCGCGTTGAGATCCGCTACACGATGCCGCTCGGCGAGATCATCTTCGACTTCTTCGACCAGCTCAAGTCCCGCACCCGCGGTTACGCCTCGCTCGATTACGAGCGCGCGGGCGAGGAGGAATCCGACCTGGTGAAGGTCGACATCCTGCTCCAGGGCGTGCCGGTCGACGCATTCAGCCAGATCGTGCATACCGACAAGGCGCGGGAATACGGCCTGAGCATGACAGCCAAGCTCAAGGAGCTGATCCCGCGCCAGCAGTTCGAGGTGCCGATCCAGGCCGCCATCGGCTCGCGGATCATTGCCCGCGAGAACATCCGCGCCATCCGCAAGGACGTCCTGGCCAAGTGCTACGGCGGTGACATCACCCGCAAGCGCAAGCTGCTCGAGAAGCAGAAGGAAGGCAAGCGGCGCATGAAGGTCATCGGGCGAGTCGAAGTGCCTCAGGAGGCCTTCGTCGCCGCGCTGTCGAGCGAGCAGGCTCCGGACAAGAAGCGTTCCTAACTGCCGCGGCCGTCGTCGTCTACGTCGTTCCTGAGCTGTGGACGTTCACGCCAATGACGATCACGATGATGATCAGCACGAAGTAGAGGACACCCAGGATGCCGAGCACGAGCCCGGCGATCGCCATGCCGCGGCCGCGTTCGCCGCGCAACCTGATCTGCTTGAGCGCAATCGCGCCGAAGATGATCGCCGGGATGGCGGCCACGATGTTCCCGACCAGGGCCAGGCCCAGCACGAACTGGACGATGCCGAGGACCAGAGCCGTGATCGCGAACGGGTTGTTGCGCACCGGAGCCGGGTTGAAGTACTGCTGCGGGTAGCCGTACTGGCCGGGCGGGTACTGGCCGGGCGGGAACTGGCCGGGCGGGTACTGGCCGGGCGGGTACTGGCTGGGTGCCGACTGGGCGGGTGGCGACTGTGCGGCGGGCGGATACTGGCCGGGCGGGTACTGGGTGGGCGGGTATGGCGCCGACGCGTACTGGCCGGACGGTGACAGGGCTGGCGGGTACTGGCCTGGCGCCGGATAGGTCGACCCAGGCTGGCTGAACGGGCCGTCCTGCGCCGACGGCTGACCCCATGGGTCGGCAGCGGCGGGTGCAAATCCGCCAGGCGGCGGCAGCTGCTGAGTTGTGTGGCTCGGCGATGGCTCGGATGTACTGCCGGGCACCGTCGGCTGCTGGCTTGGGTAGCCGGGCCACGGCGCTCCGGCAGGCGGGCCGAACGACGTCGGTTGCTGCACCGCCTGCGCGGGCCAGGTCTCCGCTACTGGCTCGGTCCCGGCCGACTCCGGCGCCGCGGGCTCGTGGACCCACGAATCGGGCGCTGGCTGCGACCAGGAATCAGGCGTTGGCGAACTATGGTCGCTGGGCTGCTCGGAGCTTGCGCCACCTGATGTATCGGACGTCATCTGCTCAATTCCTCGGCGGTCGGTGCACCGGCGCACGGCGCCTGCCCAGTATGTCGGACAAGTGCAAGGCAGCCCCCGCGTTATGACCGGTAGTTCAGATTTCCTAGTTGTTCAGATTTTCGACGTTGCTCAGGTTTCCCGCCATGCCGTGGAAGAGCGCTATCGCGAAGATCAGAAACAACACCACGAGCACCGTGCCGACAATGCCTAGCAACAGGCCCGCCACGGCCATGCCGTGGCCATCCTCGCCGGACAGCCGGATCTGCTTCAGCGATATCACACCGAGGACGATGGCGGCGATGCCAGCGAATGGACCGGCGATGACCTGCCCGATGGCGCAGCAGAGCGCGGCGATCGCCAGCGAGTTGGTCCGACGGCCAGCCGCCTGCGGCCAGCCTGCGCCGACCTGCACGTAGGGACCGGGCTGAGCATACGGACCAGGCTGAGCGTACGGACCGGGCTGGCCGTAGGGACCGGACTGGCTGTAGGGACCGGACTGGCCGTATTGAGGAGGCGGCGACTGCCAGCCCGGCTGCTGCGCGAACTGATCCTGGCCGAATCGATCCTGGCCGGGCCGACCTTGGCCGAACTGATCCTGACCGGGCTGTTCACCAAAACCTGAGCTCATTGCTTCCCCACGTTCTCGTTGGGAGACAGTATCGACCTACGACACAAAAACAGCGAATAGTTGGCCCGATATGTCACCACAACGGGTCGCGCACGACGCCACCACCGGGGCACTCATATCAGTTCGACGGGCGTGTTGGTGTCAGCTAGCGTCATGAGCATGCCAGGCGCCCGAGTCATCTCGCTGAACCGCGGCCATATCTCCGACCTCGTGATCGGCGGCAGGCCGGGACGGACCGCGATCGACAAGCGGCCTGTCACGGGTTCCGTCGCTGTCGGCCCGCTCGGCCTCGATGGCGATGAAATGGCGGATAAGCAATACCACGGCGGCGTGGAGCAGGCTCTGTACGCCTACGCGAGGGAGGACCTGGACTGGTGGACCGAGCAGCTCGGCCGTGAGCTTCCCAACGGGATCTTCGGCGAGAACCTCACGACTGCCGGGATTGACATCAGTGCGGCGCTGATCGGCGAGACCTGGCAAGTTGGCGCCGTCGTTGTGCAGGTGACAGCGCCGCGCATCCCGTGCGTGACCTTCAAGTCCTGGCTTGGCGAGCCGCAGTGGGTGAAGCGCTTCGCCGCGGCCGGGCGGCCGGGCGCCTACCTTCGGGTCCTGACGCCGGGCGCGGCCCAGGCCGGCGACGAGCTGACTGTTCTCGGCACTCCGAGCCAGGCCGTCACCGTCGCCGAGTCGATGCGTGCCTTCTATGGCGATCGCGAGATCATGCGCCGGCTGCTCACAGTTGAGGGTCGTGGGACAAAATGGGACGAGATCGCCGCGGAAGTACTTAGCAGCGTTTGACCGGCGAGGCGTACTGATCATGGCTGGGCAGCCCCCCGACGGCGAGCCGGTGCCCGCTGACGGCCGTCTGCCGTCGGCGTCTGCCGACCGACTCGGCGAGGCACCGTTCGGGGTGTACGTGCATGTGCCGTTCTGCCAGACCAGGTGCGGTTACTGCGATTTCAACACCTACACGGCCACGGAGCTTGGCGCTGGCGCGACCCGCGAGTCCTATGCACACCTGGCTATCGCCGAGATACGGCAGGCTGGCCGCGTCCTGGCGGGCCGCTCCGGCCCAGTGCAGACGGTGTTCTTCGGTGGCGGGACGCCGACCCTGCTGCCGCCTGCCGACCTGGTCGCCATTCTGCGTGCGATCGACGCCGAGTTGGGGATGGCTCCGCACGCTGAGGTGACGACGGAGGCCAACCCCGAGACAGTCGACGAGCGGATGCTGGCGGATCTGCGAGCTGGCGGGTTCACCCGGATCTCGCTAGGCATGCAGAGCGCGGTGCCGCATGTCCTCGCCGTCTTGGACCGCGTCCACAGCCCAGGTCGGCCAGAGCAGTGCGTGGGCTGGGCGCGGGCTGCGGGCTTCGACCACGTGAGCCTGGACCTTATTTACGGCGCGCCGGGCGAGAGCGACGCCGACTGGACGGTGTCGCTGGACAGCGCCTTGGCAGCAAGGCCCGACCACATCTCGGCTTATTCGCTCATCGTGGAGGAGGGCACCAGGCTGGCAGCCAGGATCCGCCGCGGTGAGCTTCCGATGCCCGACGACGACGTGCTGGCCGACCGGTACCTCATCGCCGACGAGCGGCTCGCTGCGGTCGGCCTGCACTGGTACGAGGTCTCCAATTGGGCCGCTGACCAGCAGGCGCAGTGCCGCCACAACCAGCTCTACTGGAGCGGTGGTGACTGGTGGGGCGTGGGCCCAGGCGCGCATAGCCACGTGGCGGGCACACGCTGGTGGAATGTACGCCACCCGGCCGCGTACGCCCGGCGGCTCAGCGCAGGAGTCAGTCCTGGGCAGGCCAGGGAGGTCCTGACAGACGCGGAGCGCGCGACCGAACGGATCATGCTGCTGACCCGGCTCGCCGCTGGTTGCCCGATCTCGGAGCTCAGTCCGGCCGGGCGCGGGGCTGTCGCGGCGGCCGTGGCCGACGGGTTGGCCAGCCAGGATGCGCTCAAAGCCGGATTCGTGCGTCTCACCCGGCAAGGGAGGCTGCTGGCGGACGCGGTAATCAGGGGAATCACCGGCTGAGGTGGCCTAGGAGGGCATAAAGCCCTATCAAGGCCCTATCTATCCCAAAACCCTCCGCATTCACAGCCGACCGTCAGATCAGCTGCTCTGTGCCGGGCCCCGAATTCGGCAATAGACTTGGCACTCAGGGCCTAGGAGTGCCAGGGAGGTGAGCGCGTGCTCGACGACAGGAAATTGGCGGTCTTGCGCGCCATCGTGGAGGACTTTGTCTCCACGAATGAGCCGGTCGGCTCTAAATCCCTAGTGGACCGGCACAACCTCGATGTCTCGCCGGCCACAATCCGCAACGACATGGCAGTCCTCGAGGAGCAAGGCTTCATCGTCCAGCCGCACACGAGTGCGGGGCGCATCCCGACCGACCAGGGGTATCGGCTATTCGTGGATCGGCTGTCTGGGGTCAAGCCACTGTCATCGGCGGAGCGGCGTGCTATCGAGACGTTCCTGGCCGGCGCTTACGACCTCGACGACGTGGTCATGCGGACTGTCCGTCTCCTGGCGCAGCTGACCCGGCAGGTGGCGGTAGTCCAGTACCCCTCGCTCACGAAATCCTCGGTCCGGCATATAGAGCTTGTCCCGCTGACCGACCGCCGACTCCTGCTGGTGCTGATCACCGACACCGGCCGCGTCGAACAGCGCACTGTGGAGCTCCCAGGTCCGATCGGCGAGGAATCAATTACCCAGCTGCGGGCCGTGCTCAATGCGTGCCTCGACGGCCGCAAGCTCGCGGAAGTGGCCACGGTGGTGGCGGAGCTGCCGGAGCGCGTGACTGCCGTGGAACGGCCCAATGCCGCTGCAGTGTTCTCTGTCATCGTGGAGACTCTGGTGGACCGGCACGAGGAGCGCGTCGTCGTCGGTGGCGCGGCAAATCTCACGGCCGCAGACTTCTCCAGGGGATTGCGCGAGGTGCTCGAAGCGTTGGAAGAACAAGTAGTCCTCATGCGCCTGCTCGGCGAGTCGGGTGACCATGCGACGGTGACGGTCCGCATCGGGTCGGAAAATGAGGTGCAAGGGCTGCGGAACACCTCGCTGGTCGCGACCGGGTACGGCACTGGCGACCAGTCCCTGGCCAGGCTCGGAGTACTCGGACCGACCAGGATGGATTACCCGACGGCGATGGGAGCAGTACGCGCAGTGGCACGATATGTGGGCCTGATCCTGGCGGAGTCCTAGGGATGCCTGTGGCTAACGACTATTACGGGATCCTCGGGGTCCGCCGGGACGCGGGCGCGGAGGAGATCAAGAAGGCCTATCGTCGGCTTGCCCGCGAGCTGCACCCTGACGTGAATCCCGATCCGCACCTTCAGGAGCGCTTCAAGGAAGTCACTCAGGCGTATGAGGTCCTTTCGGATCCGGAGAAGCGCCAGATGTATGACCTGGGTGCCGATCCGTTCGCCCGCGGCGGCGCGAACGCTGGCGGCTTCGGCGCGCCCGGGTTCCCCTTCAGCGACCTGATGGATGCCTTCTTCGGTGGCGGCGGCGCTGCCCAGCGCGGTCCACGCAGCCGAGCCCGACGCGGCCGCAACGCGACGATCCGCGTCGACCTCGACCTGGCCGAGTGCGCGTTCGGCACCACCAGGGAGCTGGTGGTGGACACGGCCGTTGTGTGCCCCACGTGCTCGGGTGAAGGCTCTGCGCCTGGCACGCACCCGGTCACCTGTGATGTCTGTAACGGGCGTGGTGAGGTTAGCCAGGTCACCAGGTCGTTCATCGGCCAGATGATGACCTCGAGGCAGTGCCCAGGATGTGGCGGCTTCGGTACCGTCATCCGCAAGCCGTGTCCCGAGTGCGACGCCGACGGCAGGGTCCGGACCCGGCGCACCATCAAGGTCCGGATCCCGGCAGGAGTCGAGGACGGCACCCACATCCAGCTGGCTGGCGAGGGCGAGACGGGCCCGGGCGGGGGGCCGCCCGGCGACCTGTTCCTGGAGATCGTGCAGCTCCCGCATCCGATATTCGAGCGCCAGGGGGATGACCTGCACTGCACGGTCACGATCCCGATGGTGGCGGCCGCGCTCGGAGCGACGCTCTCCGTGGATACCCTCGACGGGCCAGCGGAGCTGGACATCAGGCCGGGCACGCAGTCCGGACAGGCCATCCCAATGGTGGGGCAGGGGACCGAGCGGCTCAACAGCTCCGGCCGCGGCGACCTGATCATTCACGTCACCGTCGAGACCCCGAGCAAGCTGGAGCCCGAGCAGGAAGAGCTGCTGCGGCAGCTGGCCAAGCTGCGCGGCGAGGAAGCGCCGCCCGGCAAGTTCGCGCCCGGCCAGCAGGGCTTCTTTTCCCGTCTGCGCGATGCCTTCAACGGCCGCTGAGCCGAGGGCTGGCCGCTCCTGAGGCCGCCGGTCTTCGTCGCCGCGACACATGAGCTGGCCGAAGAGCGCGTCGTACTGCGCGGCCAGGAAGGTCGGCATGCCAGCACGGTCAGGCGCCTTGCTCCAGGCGAGCGAGCCGACATCACCGACGGCTCTGGTTTGATCGCGGAGTGCATAGTGACGGCGGCCAGGCCGGGCGAGCTCGATCTGGTCGTGCTCGATCGGCGCACGGAGCCGCGGCCGGAGCCGCAGATCGCGGTGCTTCAGGCGATACCGAAAGGCGACCGGGGCGAGCTCGCGGTGGAGTTGCTGACCGAGGTCGGGACTGACGTCATCGTCCCGTGGGCGGCCGACAGGTGCGTCGCAGTCTGGCGAGGCGATCGGGCGGCCAGGTCGCACGCGCGGTGGAGTTCGGCGGCCGAGCAGGCGGCCAAGCAGGCAAGGCGAGCCTGGTTCCCGGAAGTGACGGCGCAGGCGGACCTGCCTGCCGCGGTGCGGCGCGTAGAGGAAGCCGCGCTCGCAATCGTGCTGGACCCCGACGGCAGTGAGTCGATCGCCACCGTCGGCCTGCCCGGCAGCGGCGAGATCGTCCTAGTCGTCGGCCCCGAAGGCGGTGTCACGCCGACCGAGACAGGGGCCCTGCTCGGCGCGGGAGCTGTCGCCACGAGGCTCGGGCCGACGGTGCTTCGCGCCTCGTCGGCCGGCGTCGTGGCGGCGGGCATCCTGCTGAGCCGCACGGGGCGCTGGGCCTGACCGTCGGCCCAGACGCGAGCCGGCAGTGCACGCGCCGGCAGTGCACGCGCCGGCAGTGCACGCGCCGGCAGTGCACGCGCGAGCGGCTATAAGGCCGCGAGCCGGTCAGATCAGCCGGGCGCTGTCCTTAGCATCGTTGAGTCGGCCGAAGATGATGACCGTCGTCGACGCGTTGGGATGTGCTGCCGGTCCCGATGGGTTGTGCTTGACCGGCGTCTTCTTCGGGCAGGGCGACTGGGTTGCCTTAGGCGTCGCGGAACGACCAACCGTGTGCCTGACGGTTGCCCCTGGCGACTGGGTCGCTCCACTCAATTGGTCCGCGGGAGCTGTCGCTCCAGTAGCCGGAGGCGAGGAGCTGTCAGTGTCCGACGGCGAAGGCGATGGAGTTCCGCTCGACGAGTCGCTCGGTGTCGGGGTCGGGCTGGGGCTCTGAGTCTGGGCGATCGACGGCGATGGCGACGGCGCCCCGGAACTCGCCGGCTTGGCCTGCTTGCAGCTCGCCTTAGTCGAGCCTCGCGATGGGCCCACGCCGAACGCGGACGGGCTCTGAGCGTTAGTACTGCCCGAGCCGCCAACGGAGCCGCCGCCCCCGGTGCCGCCGCCATTGCCGTGCGGCAGCTTTGAGCTGCTCGGGAAGATCGCTTGCTGGGCGTCGATCGCGACGTATGTGCCGGCGGCGACGATGAAGACTGTCACGCTGAGCGCGGCAAGCGGTCGAAGCCAGCCAAGGGAGCGCGTCCCCCGCCTGCCTGACGTTCGCCTCGGGCCGAAGCGGTCCCACGCCAGGCCGATGACGCCAAGTAGCCGCTCGATCCACGACTCCAGTCCGGCCGGAGCGCGCAGTCGCACGTCAGTCCAGGCCGCCTCGGCCCACGCGACCGCGAGCGGGCGCGGTCGGTGCAGCCTGGCGTGGATGCGCTCCAGGCCGTCGCCATGCGGCTCGATGGCCTCAGCGGCTGCATGCAGTGCCCGGCGCAGGAGCGCCTCGCGCTCGTTCAGCGTGCTCATGCGTCACGCTCCAGGACGGTGCGGAGCGCTTGCATTGCGCGGGCGGTGTGGCTCTTGACCGCACCACGGCTGATCTGCATGGCGTCGGCGATCTGCGCTTCGGACATATCGGCGTAGAACCGTAGCACCAGGGCTTCTCGCTGCCGGGCCGGGAGCGTGCGCAGAGCGGATATCACGGCCGAGCGCTCGAACAAGGCGATCGCACCGTGCTCGGCGCTCGGCATGTCAGGCGCTGGCTTGGGGGCGTTCCGGTCGACGACGACTCGGTGCCGGAGCACGGAACGCGACCGATTCACTACCGACTGCCGCAGGTAGGACAGGGCTTTGTCGCTGTCCCGCAGGCGGCGCCACCCGCCATGCATCGCGACAAATGAGTCCTGCACAACTTCCTCCGCGGTTCCGATATCACGAACCAGCAGCGCCGCGAGCCGCACCAGCGAGCGGTAGTGAGTGCTGTACAGCTCCGTAACTGCCTGGTCGGCTTCAAGATCGACCGGGATAGAACCCAGGGCGACATCAGCCATCAGGGTTTCGGTCACGTGAATTGGACGCTCAGCGAGGTCCGAAGGTTCACCCGCTGTCATCACGGATCTTCGCGATGCTCGGCTGGCAGCCCAGCCTGTCTACCTGCGTCCACTTCCCCCACGCCCATTTGTGCCTTAGCATCAGCGCCCGCGCATGACTCATCCCTGAGCGACGGAAAGCCAGAACCTGGCGAGGCCGTTGCACCAGAGGGGTGGTGCACCGTGGGTTCGCAGTAGAGCAACCATATATGTCAGCGGCGTTGCCGGCCCTGAACACGTTAAGATCTTCCGTGTGCCTGATTGCCTGTTCTGCGGCATTGCCGCCGCCGAGATACCGGCGACCATAGTGTCCAGTTATCCACGCACGATCGCCTTCCGTGACATCAATCCGCAGGCTCCGACCCACGTCCTTGTGATCCCGCGCGACCACCACGCGAATCTGGCTGAGCTAGCGGGCACCAACGACGGACTGCTCGCCGATCTCGTCGCGCATGCCCACGGGGTAGCCGTAGCCGAGGGCATCGCGGACACCGGCTACCGGGTCGTATTCAACACCGGCCCGCATGGGGGCCAGACCGTCGCCCACGTGCACGCCCACGTCCTGGGCGGCCGCCCGATGACGTGGCCACCCGGCTGACGTGGCGCCCAGCACGGGAAGGCTCCTAGCAGGGGGAGGCTGTGCATCGAGAGCAGCCGGATATCATGGCGAACGGGCCGGCCAGGGGACTGGGCCGCGACAGGGAAGGGCCATTGACCGACAATTCGACTGATTCGCGTAGGGGCGGGCAGCCCAGCGGCAACGGGACGACCGAGAATGAGACGACCCGACCGAGTGAGGCTCGCAGCAACGGCTCGAAGGACAGCAGCGCGCAAGTCCGGATCGTTATCCCGGACGAGCAGTCGATGGTCAGCCTGCTCGGCTCTGGCGACCAACTGCTGCGGGTTATCGAGAATGCCGTCAGCGCTGACTTTCACGTCCGCGGGAACGAGATCACTATTACCGGGCCCGCGGCTGAGACCGCGGTGGCATCCAGGCTCTTCGACGAGCTCATCCAGCTTGCCAGCAGTGGTACCCAGCTAACCGCCGACGCGGTCGAGCACAGCATTTCCATGCTGCGCCGTAAGCCGGGCGCCCGGCCGGCTGAAGTGCTCAATCTCGATATCCTGTCCAGCCGCGGCCGGACCATCAGGCCCAAGACGCTCAATCAGAAGCGTTACGTGGACGCGATCGACTCGCACACGATCGTGTTCTCGATCGGCCCGGCCGGGACCGGCAAGACCTACCTGGCCATGGCCAAGGCGGTCAAGGCCCTTCAGGCCAAGGAAGTCAACCGGATCATCCTCACTCGGCCGGCAGTGGAGGCGGGCGAACGCCTCGGCTTCCTGCCCGGCACGCTCTACGAGAAGATCGATCCGTACCTGCGGCCGCTGTACGACGCGCTTCACGACATGGTCGACCCCGACTCGATCCCGCGGCTGACGGCGGCGGGCACGATCGAGATCGCACCGCTGGCCTACATGCGTGGCCGTACGCTCAATGACTCTTTCATCATCCTGGACGAGGCCCAGAACACCTCGGCCGAGCAGATGAAGATGTTCCTGACCAGGCTGGGATTCGGCTCCAGGATGGTCGTGACCGGCGACGTCACGCAAGTGGACCTGCCTGCCGGGCAGCTCAGCGGCCTGCGGATGGTGCAGGACATCCTTGACGGTGTCAATGACGTGTACTTCTCGCGCCTGACCAGCCACGACGTAGTGCGGCACAAGCTGGTAGGCGACATCGTTGATGCCTATGAGAGATATGACGCCAGGCAGGCCGCGGCCGAGCCTGGCCGCCTGCCCGCTGGCCGACAGCGGCGCGACGGCTACCGCGGCCGTTAACAGCAGTTGACGGGGGCCAGATGAGTATCGAGATCGCCAACGAATCGGGCGTCGAGGTCGACGAGTCGCACCTAGCTGGCCTGGCCCGGCATGTCCTGGACGACATGCGCGTCCACCCGCTTGCCGAGCTGTCGGTCCTGCTCGTCGACGAGCCGGCGATGACCGAGCTTCACGTGCGCTGGATGGGCGAGGAAGGTCCCACAGACGTGCTGGCGTTCCCGATGGACGAGCTCAGGCTGCCCCAGCCGGGTGGCACCCACACCGATCACGCCACGCCCGACCCGGACGCCGCCGAAGTGCTGCTCGGCGACGTGGTGATCTGTCCTCAGGTGGCCGCGGCGCAGGCTGCCGAAGCCGATCACGCGGTCCAGGACGAGATCGACCTGCTGTGCACGCACGGGATCTTGCACCTCCTGGGCTACGACCATGGCGAGCCGGAGGAGCACGCGAAGATGTTCGGCCTGCAAGACCGCCTAATAGCTGCGTGGCGTGCTGGCGCTGACCACGGCACGTCCGAAGGGCCTGGGTGACAGTCAGTGGGCTGGCTGCTAGTCGCCGCGCTCGCGCTCATGCTCGTGGCGGGCTGGTGTACCAGCGCTGAGACCGCGCTGGTGCGCGTGTCCAGGGCGGGGGCGAAGGAGCTTGGCCGCTCAGCCGGCGAAAGTGCCGAGCCATTGCAGGCGGTGCTCGCCGATGCGCCGCGTTACCTTTCCGTAGTTCTTCTTGTCAGAACCGCAGCCGAGATCAGCGCGGCCGTGCTGGTCACCGCGGTCCTAGTGAAGTGGCTGGGCGTGACGTGGAAGGCGTTCCTCATCACAGCCGTGGCGATGACGGTGGCCAGTTACGCGCTGGCCGGGCTGATCCCGCGCAGCATCGGGCGGCACTATCCGGTCAAAGTGGCGACGGCGGCCGCGAGCGTACTGACGCCGGTGATCCGGCTGCTCGGACCGTTGCCCCGGCTCCTGGCCGCGGCGGGCGCGGCGCTGACGCCCGGCCAGGACCGCCGGGACCGGGAGGGCCACTCTGGCTCGGAAGAAGACTTGCGCGGCCTGGTTGACCTGCTGGAACAGCGGCAGATCATCGAGCCGGGCGAGCGGGCCATGATCCACTCGGTCTTCGAGCTCGGCGACACGATCGTCCGCGAGGTCATGGTGCCACGCACGGACATGGTGTTCGTGGAACACCTCAAGACCCTCCGGCAAGGACTCTCGCTGGCGCTGCGCAGCGGCTTCTCCCGGATTCCGGTGATTGGCGAGAACCTCGACGACGTCGTGGGCATCGCGTACCTCAAGGACATCATGACCCGGATCCACGAGCACCCCGAAGGCGAGGAGGTCGAGACCGTCGAGTCGATCATGCGGCCGGCCACGTTCGCGCCGGAGAGCAAGCCGGTCGATGACCTGCTGCGGGAGATGCAGGCCAGGCACGTCCACATGGCGATCGTGATCGACGAGTACGGCGGGACCGCTGGCCTGGTCACGATCGAGGACATCCTGGAGGAGATCGTCGGCGAGATCGCCGACGAGTACGACCGCGAACGGCCGGCAGTTGAGTGGCTCAGCGCGGACGAGGCTCGCGTCAGCGCGCGCTTGTCAGTGGAGGAGCTCGAGAAACTGTTCGGCGTCAGCATCGACGCCGAGGACGTCGAGACCGTCGGCGGCCTGCTCGCGCATCGTCTCGGCAAGGTGCCGATCGCCGGCTCGGTGGCGACGGTATCCGGCCTGCGGCTGACCGCCGAGAGCCTGGCCGGTCGGCGCAACCGGATCGGCCGTCGTAACCGGATCGGCACCGTAACTGTGCAACGGATTGCTGAGGCGGGGAAGCCTGACGGGCGGGACCAGGCAGGCGGCGAGCTGGCCGACGGGGCTGGCGAGCCCGCCGTCAACGGCACTCTTCCTGCCCAGGAAGGCGCCATGTTCAGGCCCGGCCGGACCCAGTAGGCGCGGCCCGCCTTCTGCACTCCGTCTTACGGAGCTCCGAGCTTTGCGGGTGAGGGGCGGGCCGCTTTACCAGCTGAGTCCCTGGTAGCCGGGGAGGGCTTCGATCTGAGGGCCGAGGTGGCCGGTGAGGTCGAGGATGCGGGGTGGCGGGGTCGTGGTGAGTGCGGTGAGTGCCGCTGGGTCATGGGCGGAGACGATGGCGATGTCGGCGTTGTCGAGGGCCTGGGCGGGGCTGTCGGTGAGGAGTCGGCTGAGGTGAGGGAGTTTGGAGTTGATGTAGCGCTGGTTGGCGCCGATGAGTGTGCTTGGGTTGACGATCTGGTCGTAGATGCGCACGTCGTAGCCTTTGCCGATCAGTCGTTCGGCGACTTCGACGTTGGGGCTCTCGCGCAGGTCGTCGGTGGCCATCTTGAAGCTGAGTCCGAGCAGCGCGACGCTTTGGGCAGTGCTGGCGACGACCCTGTCGACGACTTCCTTGATGACCAGTTCGTTGGTTGCCAGTGTTCCGGCGAGCAGCGGCATGTCGGCGCCGTTGATCCGGCCTAGGTGCAGCAGGGACCTTACGTCTTTGGGCAGGCAGGATCCGCCGAAGGCGAATCCGGGCCGCAGGTAGCTGGGCGATATGTTCAGCACGCTGTCCTGGCAGAACAGCGACATGACCTGCCGGGAGTCCGCGCCGAGCAGCCGGAAGAGGCGGGATAGCTCGTTGGTGAAGGACACCTTGGTGGCGTGGAAGGCGTTGCAGGCGTACTTGAGCGCCTCGGCGGTCCGGACGTCGACGATCTGCACGGGCTGGCTGAGAAAGCTGAAGAGGCTGGTGAGCGTGTCCGCGGTGTGCGGGTCGCTCGTGCCGGCGACGATAAACGGCGGGGAGTAGAAGTCGGCGACGCCCGTTCCTTCCCGCAGGAACTCGGGACACATGGCCAGGCCTGCCGCCAATCCTGTGCCGGCCAGTGCCGTGCCCATCGCCGGTGCGACCACGTCCTCGACTGTGCCGGGCGGGACGGTGCTGCGGATCACGACGCTGTGGCGGCCAGCGGCGGGTGCCTGGCCGTGCCGCAGCGCAGCCGCGATGTCGCTGACGGCGTGGCGGATGTGAGACAAGTCCGTGGCACCGTGGGCAGTCGATGGCGTTCCGACGCATACAAGCGAGACGTCAGCCTGATCCACTGCCTGCGGGCAGGAGGTCGTGGCGTGCAGTGAGCCGCCGGCTGCCGCCTCAGCGACGATCTCGCCGAGGCCCGGCTCGGACACCGGGCTGCGCCCCGCATTGATCTCATCGACCTTGGCGGCATCCACGTCCACGCCCCACACGTCATGGCCGTTGGCGGCCAGGCACGCCGCAGTCACCGCACCCACATAGCCCAGCCCGACCACTGCCACCTTCATCGCTTCACCCACCTGCCGCCCAGGCGCCACCCGCACGGCGCTCACCGAACTATGGGAGCCCCAAACCAGCACCGGTGATACCGCGGAGACGTGGTTCCGCCTGAAAGCGGTGTGCCTCTGAAGGGCCGAGGCAGTGAGCGACTCGTGATCGACGGCGCGGGGCTGCGACAGCGGACGGCCCGCAGTCGTACTAATCAGGACGCTCTCGCGGTTTCCGCCTCGGCTTCGGGCACGCCCACGGCCCGAACATCTATGCGCCCGTGTCGTGGTCCAACGTTTCGGCATTGTTCGACTTCGACATTTGCATAACTTTCATGCCTGCCTTTCGATAACGTTAGCGTCTCGATGGCGAGTGGCATCTACTTCAGAGTCACCCGTTTGTTCGCAAATCGGTAGCATTTGACGCTTGTGTTCTTGCGCGTTTCGGAATAACTGGCCAGCAGGAGGTCCGGGCAGCATGGGCAGTGGCCGGATCAGAAGAGGACTAATAATGAAATCCTCTGACAGGACCAGGCGTCGGCGTGGACGGGCCGATGCCGGTAGGGCTAGCCACGGGCGTATGCGGAACATGAACGCACGTCCTGGCTCCCGCCCCAGGCGTTTCCGCGCCTCGCTGTTAGTAGTCGCAGTCGCGCCGCTCGCTGCCCTGCTTCTGGCTCTGGGTATCCTCAGCTCGGGCTCCGGTCCAGCAACACTGTCGCCGGACAGCCGGACCCAGGCCCTGATCGTGCAGGTCGGGAGCGCTACGACGTTCAGCTCGACCAGTGCCCGCACCGCCGTAACCCGAGCGCCATCGGGACTTGCGGCCGGCGACGTCGCCATCAGCTACCTGGAGACCCCTGCCAAATCTCAGATCAGCTGTCCACCGCATTACTCTAAGATTCGCGACCAGGTTCGCGGCTCGACGCGTCTCGCAGTGTGCCTCGTCGTCATCGCCAAAAGTGTGCCGGCGAGGATCCGCGCCACCGTTACACCGCGCAGCCAGGTGACGATGGTCACCCTCGCTTTCTCCGGCGTGGATCCGAGCAAGCCCGTCGACGGCAGCGCCGGATCAGCATCGGGGACATCGCCAAGCGTGCTAACCAAATATGCCAGCGAAAAACTGGTCTACGGAGAGGGTTCGGGCGGTCGTTCTGCCGCGGCGCAGCCTGTGAGCGGAGCGAAGCTCGCGGCAACCCTCAACGACGCCGCCACGTCTCAGGTGGCTGTGGCAACCCAGGTCGTTCGTGCCGCAGGCGCCACGGCCCCGGTGCGGTGGAAGATCACCCCCACCTCAAGGATGCCGGCCGCCGCAACGGTGGCGTTGCGGGCGGCCCCTCCGGCCTCCACTGCGTCGCCCACGGCCTCACCCATCGCTACCCCGACGCCCAGCGCCACTGCCAGCACCCCAACCCCAACCCCCACCCCCTCGCCGTTGCCAACGCCGCCACCGTCAGCCGGAGGACCGCCCACAGCGCCGCCGGTCACCTGGTGTGAGAGCGGCCTCCCCGCAAGCCCTTACTCGTCGGCCCCTGCGGGTGCCGTAGCCGTTCCGGCGGGAAACAACAGCTCTCTGTTCCAGTATCAGCTGCCGGCAAATACCACCTACTGGTTTGCACCCGGCCAGCACACCAACGCCTCCATCCAGACCTCTGACGGTGACACATTCGTTGGAGCTCCCGGAGCGATCATGGATGGCGGGAATAACAACGCCTATGCTTTCGTGGGGCAATACAACGACACGGCGGACCAGAACGTAACCATCAAGTACCTGACCATCGAGGACTATGACCCGATGCAGGGCGGCGGCGCCGTCAATGGCAACGGCAACAACGGCTGGACCGAAGAGTATGACCTCATGCAACACAACAGTCCCGGTGCAGCCATGATGCTGGGCGGCCACAACACCGTCAGTGACAACTGCATGACCGAAAACGGCGAGTACGGATTCAACGGTTACTCATACGTAGACGAGACATACGCGGACACGTTTACCGGCGGGGCCACTAACATTACGTTTACAAACAACGACGTGTCTTACAACAACACACAGAAGACTAATTCCGGCATCGAGGGTGGCGGTAAGTTCTGGCAAAACGGAAACGTGACCGTAACCGGGAATTACTTCCACAACAATATTGATTCACCGGGTGTGTGGATGGACACCGACAACGCTGGCTTCCTGGTTCAGGACAATTACATCTCGAACAACGACGGCGAAGGGCTGATGTATGAGATCAGCTACAACGCCGACATCATAGACAACACATTCGTTGACAATGCGATAAAGGCTGGCTTGGGGAATCCCGGCTTCCCGACCGGTGCTATCTACATATCTGAGTCTGGCGGCAACAGTGCCGTGGCCAGTAACTATCCTGGCGAGCTGAACATCCAGGACAATGTGTTCAATGACAACTGGTCGGGTGTCGTCTTGTACCAGAACTCAAACCGCTACGTCGGTGACGGCCAGGATCCCGGGACGCTGACCCCGCCGAGCGGTGTCGATATACAAACCTGGCTCAATACCGACGGGCCGAACAACTGCCCATCTCACCTCACCGAGACGTCGCCCATTGACTACCATTCGCTCTGTCAGTGGCGCACGCAGAACGTGACCGTGCAAGACAACCAGTTCACGTTCAACTCAAGCGATTCCGTCTACGGTGGTAAGTGCACCCAGGCGAACAGCTGCGGCCAGAATGGACTCTTCTCGGACTATTCGTCGACGGCGGCCTACCCCGAGTACACGATTTGCAACCTGATTTCCAATAGCCAGGGCAACGTGTTCTCCGGCAACACCTACACCGGACCATGGGCGTTCATGTACTTCAACCAGGGCGATGTCACTGCCTGGTCCGATTGGACCTCGGGCCTGACGAACGTTGAAGGCTCAGGCGATAACTTCGGGAAGCAAGACAGCGGCAGCACCAACTAGTTCGTAGCCGCCTGCAGTGATTCCGCGCGTCTTGCGGACCCGGCACCTGCCGGGCCGGGCGCCAGGACCGGCCGGCAGAAGTCGGCCCCAAGAAACGGTCGGCGGTTGCCGTATCAAAATCAGCGGGCGGGCGCTCCAGTAACAGTGCAACCCCTGGTACTGGAGCGCAGAACATACCGGTCCGCTGATCACGCGCATGAGCATGCCAAGGCACGTGAACGGGCCGAGGTCTGACGTGTGCGGAATCGCGGGGTGCTACCAGCAGCCTGATGGCCAGAAGCTCGTCGACATCATGACGGAGCGGATCGCTCACCGCGGGCCAGACTCGGCCGGAAGCTGGCGCCACGAGGACGAGCGTGTGACCGCGCATCTCGGTTTCCGCCGGCTGTCGATCATTGACCTGAGCTCGGCAGCCGACCAGCCGTTCCGCAAGGACGGACTAACCATCATCTATAACGGTGAGCTGTACAACTACCGGGCTCTGCGAGCCGAACTGGTGATCCGCGGCGTGCAGTTCAGGACGCAGTCTGATACCGAAGTTGTGCTTGAGGCCTGGCGGCGCTGGGGGCCTGACGCTCTGCCGCGGTTCCGGGGCATGTTCGCTTTCGCGATCTTCGACGAGCGCACTGGCGACCTGGTCCTCGCGCGCGACCCATTCGGCATCAAGCCGCTGTGCTACCTGCGCCGGGGTTCCGGCATCATGTTTGCCTCCGAGCTGAAGGCCCTGATGGCCGCGGTCGGCCCGGAATTGCGGATTGAGCCAGGAGCCCTCGTCGCGTCGATGCTCTATTACTGGGTGCCCGAGCAGCAGTGTGCCATCGATGGCGTGCACAAACTGCCCGGCGGATCCTGGGCGTTGTTCCGGCCCGACGGCACAATGACCCTCGAGGCCTACTGGCGAACCGCGGATGTCGCGGCGCAGGCTGCGGCTGGGGAGGCAGCCGACCTGGGTGAGGTCATGGAGGAGTCGGTCACGGCTCACCTGGTCGCCGACGTGCCGATCTCAAGTTTTCTTTCCGGCGGCCTGGACTCCAGCATCGTCACTGTGCTAGCGCATCGAGCATTGGCTGATGTCGACGCCTACACGATTGCCTTCCGCGCCGAAGACCAACGGCTGGAAGCGATGCCAGACGACGCGGTCTACGCGCGGAAGGTTGCGGCCCGGTACGGCGTCAGACTGCACGAGATCGAGATCTCTCCGGACATCGTGAAGCTGCTGCCGCGGATGGTCGATGTGCTGGACGAGCCGATCGGTGATCCGGCGGCAATAAACACGATGCTCATGTGCGAAGCCGCACGCGAGCGCGGCGTCAAGGTGATCCTCTCCGGCATGGGCGCTGACGAGCTGTTCGGGGGCTATCGGAAGCACCTGGCTTGCCTGATGGCCAGCCGGTACAGCAGGTTGCCCGGTGCCGTCAGGGCTGGCGCACGCCTCGCCGTCGACCGCGTCCCGGTGACTATTGGAGAGCGCGGCCTGCGTTATCCGCGCTGGGCCAAGCGATTCATGACCTTTGCAGAACTCCCGGAAGAGGCGAGGTTCCGGCGCAGCTATACGCTGTACGACCCGGAAGATCTGGTCGCCCTCGTTGGCCCGGAACTGGAGAGCCAGGTCGCTAACGTCGTCGAGCAGCATAGGGCCATTTACGATGACAATGAGCTGACCGACGAGGTCAACCGCATGTGCCTGGCTGACACGCGATTGTTCATGGCGGGGCTCAATCTCGCCTTCACGGACCGCGCGTCCATGGCCGCCTCCGTTGAGGTGCGTGTACCGTTCGTGGACCCGGTCGTGGCGCAGGCGGCATTCTCCCTCCCCGGGAGGCAGAAGATTCGCGGCCGCAAGCAGAAGGCCGCACTCAAGGATGCAGCGGAAAGATGGCTTCCGGCCGAGATTGTGCACCGGCCAAAAGCTTCCTTCGGCGCGCCGCTCCGCGCGTGGGTACGGAACGACCTTGGCGAGATGGTCACTGACGTCCTCGTAGGCGGCGAGCTCGTGCAGGCGGGGATAATACGCAGGGAGGCGCTGCAGCGCGTGATTGCCGACAATCAGGCGGGTCGCCAGGACAACGCCAAGCAAATCTGGCAACTGCTGTCGATGGAGCTGTGGTACCGCAACGCGCGGTCCATGGGCGTAGCGGCCTGAAGGGCGCAGTCGCCAGTGACGCAACGTGATTCGCCCGGCCGCACACGCCCTGGTCGGAGGCATCATGGACGTTAACCCTGTCAGTGGCATCGCGGGCGCGCTAACGCTCCGGCCTAGCCCGTATGCCGACGAGCGTGGCTTCTTTTGCAGGACGTTCGATGCCGAGGTGCTGCGTTCGGTCGGCCTCGACCCCGCCGCATTCATTCAGCACAGCTTGTCGCGTTCAGTGCAAGGGGTGGTACGGGGGTTGCACGTGCGCCGAGGACAAGGCGAGGCGAAGCTGGTGCGCTGCTCATACGGCGCGATCTTTGACGTCGTGGTGGACCTGCGGCCTGACTCATCCACGTACCGGAACTGGGAGAGTTTCGAACTCAGCGACAACAGCCAGGTCACTCTTTACGTACCTGCGGGCTGCGCGCACGGTTTCCAGGCCCTGTCCGATACTGCAGACGTGTCGTACATGATCGACCGCGCTCATGATCCCTCCGAAGACGTATCGATCGCATTCGACGATCCCGCGCTTGCGATCCCATGGCCGCTCCCGGTCACGATGATGTCAGCGCGCGATCGGCTCGCTCCGCCGCTGGCTGAGGCCGTGCGAATGTGCGGGTAAGCTGCGCGATTCGACTGTTCAGATTGGCCCGACGGACTCCGGCCGGGCTGTGGCACCGGTCTGGCCGCGCCGCCCGTCACTCGACCGACGGGTCAGCGCCGCTTGCTGGGTCTGGTCAACCACGCCCATGCTCTCGTCGCTCTTGTCCGTCCCGAGCAAGACGACTGAATCCAGGCGCGTTCCGGCGAGCCGAATCATCTCGCCGACAGCGTGAATCTTTTCCGCTGAGGACTCCCCGGCGGTCACTACCACGACGGCGTTGGTCGCCCAGGTACCTATGTGATCGCCGCCAAAGGCAGGATCGAGGACGGCGAAGGTGAGCAGCATACTGGCCAAGGAGCAAGTGCTGATCAGAGCCCGGCTGGCCTGGGTCGGCACCGCAGGAGAGGCGCCGCTAGGCACCGGACCGATGGGCGCGACCTCGTCGGGCTCCAGCAGGATCACCACAAGAGCGGCGCCGTCGTAGCTGGCCCTGTGGATGCCCGGGTCCCTGACACCAAGCAGGCGCGCCAGGATGGCACTGCCAGAAAGGTCGGCGACCGCGACGCGCTCTCCATCGGCAGCGCACGACGCGGCCAGCGACACGACGATCCGGGCGACGGTTTGCGCGTCATCAACGGCGACCACCGCGAGGCTCGCCGGGCCCTCGGAACTTCCCGGCACGGCACCGCGCAGCTGCGTAACGACTCGCCTCATGTCAAGCCGTTGCTTCGCTGACCGCTTCGGCAGCGTCGGCCGCCAGCGGCGCCCGCGCAGCTGCCCGACGCTGAGCCGCACGGGTGCGCCCATTGCAAGCGCGACATCGTCGCGGCGGCGCAGCCGACGGGACAGCAAAGCCCCGAAGATAACGATGGCCATGCCCACCACGAGGCCGCCGAAAAGACCGCCGCCAACGTAGAGCATCGGCTCCCTGAATCTCGACCGCGGGACTGCCGTGGCAGGGTTGAGCACGACGCTGCCCTTGTTCATGGCGTTCGTATCGGCCCTGGCCTGCGTGCTGGTGTCGGTTGCGTAAGTCATGATCTGACTTTGCTCGCCCGCCAAGTTCGAGAGCTTTTTGTACTCTGCCGCCCGTGCGGGCAGCTTTAGCCTGCTTATCTGGGCCTGAAGCTGTGCGTAGGTTTTCGCCGCCACGTTGTACTGCTGATCGAGCTGCGTGACCAGCAGCTCTTCCTGCTTTTTCTCGTACTCAGCTCGATATGCGAGAAAGGCGCTAGCCAGGGCCGATGCGCGCTGTACTGCATCGGCGCTGGACTTCGCGCCTACTTCAAGCGTCAAAGCGGTATCCGTGACGATCGTAACCGTGTAGCTAGCCTGGAGTTTGGCGACGGACTCCGGCAGGTTCAGTTCGTGGACCACCGTGGCCGCCACCGCCTGGCTTTGCGCCAGGCTCTGGTCGACCAGGACTTGCACGGAAGGATTCATGCTCTGGCTGTCGGCCAACAAGACGGTTGTGGTGGCGTGGTAGGCGGGCGGGGCCTTTACGTACAAGCCAGCGCCGATGAACAATCCCAGCACTGCGGTAAGGCACCAGACCCAGGCCCTGCGCCACAAGGCAGCCGAGAAGAACCCGAAGTTGACTAGACCTCCGGTCAGATCGGCTCCGGATCGGTCTCCGTCAGCCGGGGCACCGTTGTAGTCCCACGGACGCCCTTCCGGCTCCTCGCCACCGAACCAGGTGACAGTCTGCTCGCGATCGCTCACCGTCTGATCTCCGTTACTATGCCCCGCAGGCGGTTGGGCAGCCTAGGTTGTGCCGACCGTGCCAGCTGCGGGATGCGGCCCGTCGTCTGATCTGTATCCAGTGGGTTTGCGACGAGGATGCCATTGATCTCGCGGCCGTCGGCGGTAGCGGCCACGGCGGCTTTCGCCAACTGCTCGGCTGTCGCCGCACCGGCCGAGACCCCGATGACCGTGGCGTTGGTCTGCATCGTGGCGGGCATCTCCGGCGCTCGGCTGTTCACGACCACGACCACGATCACCAGGGCGGCGTCCGGGACCAGGTCGATGCCACCTTCCTCGTAGGCAGTGACTCGCAGCAGCCCCTGGCGTTTCGATGTCTGGGGTACCGGCGCAGCGCATGCGATACGAAGGCTGGCCGTGACCGCCATATCCTGCTGCGGGCCGACGACCAGCCAGGTCGGTATGCCCTGCGAGGCGGCGATGACCGCCAGTTGCGGCCCCAGGGCAACAGCGCGGGCATCGGAGGAGAGCGACATAACTGCAAGCGAGTAGCAGGTGCTGTCGCTGTCGTGCCTGGCGGCACGGTCATCACCAAACGAAGTGCCGCTATCGTCGTACCCGGGGCGGCTGAAACGAAGTCTTAGCATCCCCAGCTGATCCAGGGCTGTCCGCAGCTGCCATGATTCCCTAGCGGTTGGCTTGTAGTCCTCGAAGAGCTTCGTCCAGGCCGCGGCAGTGGAGGGATGTGCAACTGGGAGCGACGCAAGGACGGGAATCCCGATCGAGTTCGCTACCTCGTCACGCTGCCTGAGTCGCCGGTCATTGCGGCCGACCGCAAGCGCCACAACAAAACCGATCAGGGCGCCAGCCAGACCGCCCAGGAGCGCATAAGTGATCAGTCGCTCAGCTGGTGCCGGCCCTGAGGCGGTGGTGGCTGATTCGAGCAGTTGCGCCTTCACGTGCCCGACTGCACTGCCCTTGGAACCTACATAACCGATATAGCTGTTGGCCACTGCGTTGGCGGTTGCTTCCGCGCTGGCGGCATTCTTGCCATTTGCGCTCACCGAAATAATGCCAGGGGATGGGCTGCCGATCTGAACGTAACGGCGCAGTTCGCTGAGCGACATGGCCGGACGGACATCCGGCAGTGCCCCGGCGAGTACCCGATAACTACCCGCAACGACCTCCTGGGTAGCCGTAAAGGGATCGTTACTCCCGCTGGTACCGCCTGCGTTGGTAGCTGGCTGCACAATATCCGCGCTCGGGAGCGCGACCAGCGCGGTACTCGTCAGCATCGCCGGCTTGAGCACTGCGTAGGCGGCTCCGCCCAGGATGGCCAGGGCCACCAGGATGCCCACGAGAACCTTGTGCTGGCGCACGATCTGTATGGAGTTCCGTAGGTCCAGTGCCTGCTGGCTCATCTGGCCTCCGCTTGTAAAGTCCGTCGCTCGAAAAGAACCCTAGCCGAGGGTCAGGGGCACGCTGCGCTTTACGACTGCAGGTTCGGGAGCGTAACAGAACGAGCGCCCCGATCCGGCCGCGTGATCACCGAAAAGAAAGCCCTCACACTTGCTCCGGCTTCCCGCTCAGCAAGCTATCTCGCACCGCGATCGTGGCCCTGGTCGTAGCGGCCAGTGACTCGAGCGGGATCGGCATTGGCGCGCCGGTCAGGCAGGCCTCGACGAACCGGGTTATCTCGGCGCGCTGCCCCTTGTCCTGACCGCTCCGTGGGCGGATCGACCGTCGGCCGCGCCCGGCCCACACCGTGGCCTTACGGAAGTTGTCCAGCCTGGCGCTGCGGCCACCGCCGGTAACGTCGAGCGTCTCCTTGGGGAAATGCACGTTGCCGCCGGTGAGGTAGCTGACTACGCCGCTGGCCCCGTTTCGGAACCGAACTGTTACGTGAACGTCGTCGGCATCCGGGCCGCCAACCGCGTAGACCTCCTCGGGGAGACTGTCCGCCCACCAGCTCAGCGTGTCCAGGAAGTGACCGCCCTCGCCGGCGAATCGTGACCCCTCGGCCTTGTTGCGGTACCAGCTGTCCGTGGCCAGCGGGCCTGCGCTCACCAGGTAGCGCGTGGCCGCTCCTGAGCTGACCGGTCCGAATTCCGCCTTCATCTTCGTCAGCATCGGGGCAAAGCGCCGGTTGAACCCCACCATCAGCCGGTCGTTGCCCGTCTTGGCGATCGCCTCGCTGATCCTGTCCAGCTCGTCGCCAGTCAGAGCGAGCGGCTTCTCGACGAAGACTGCCTTGCCAGTCTCGAGTGCCCGGCAGACCAGGTCTGCGTGAGTGGCATGGCGGGTCACGACGAAGATCGCGTCCAGTGACTCATCTTCCAGCACCGCCTGGGCACTGGTCGAGGCGGTCGTGAAGCCGAACCGCCGCTGGGCGTTCACGGCCGACAGCGAGCGGGTCGTAGCCACGTGCGCCAGCTGTGTGTTAGGCAGCTGAACCAGATGCGGAAGCAACATCGACGAGGCGTAGTTGCCCGCACCGATAAACCCGATAGCAAGATGCTTGGTGCCCAGTCCGCTCGCTCCCGTCCGCGCCCTGGTCGGCAGGGACTGGACGTTGGCGCGGACCGAGTTGGCGGGCCGCTGGTACGTGCTACCGAGGGCCGGCGCCGGATACTCAAGTAGGACGCCGACCGCCTTCAGCGCGCCCGACGATAGGTCGGCATAAACCGAGCTGGCGTCCTTCATCGCGAATGTCCCGGAGATCAGGCTCGCGACCTCGAGATCCTTGCGGGCCAGCAGGTCGAGGAAGCATTCTAGGTTGCGACGCTCGGTCCAGCGGACGTAGCCGACGGGGTAGTCGATGCCCTCCAGTTCGTATTGGTCGTCATACCGGCCCGGCCCGTACGACCGGGAGAACCGGACGTCTAGTTCCTTTTCGTAATAGGCTGTCCAGGGCAGGTCCAGATTCGTCTTGCCGATGTCGACCACCCGGGCCCGGTCCCTGGCCAGCTTGGCCGCAGTCTCGGCGGGCGCGTTCGAGGAGCCGCCCGCGGCCAGGAACACCTGGTCGGCGCCGCGGCCGTCCGTGAGCTCGTCCAGCGACGCCCCAATCGCCGCCAGACCCTCGCTGTCGGGGGCTGCGCACAGTATCGCCCCCGCCTGCTCGGCCATCCGGCTTCGGTCCTCGATGACGTCCAGGCCGATGACGCGGATACCGGCCGCGACGAGCAGCCGGACCACGAGCTGGCCGATCAGTCCGAGTCCGATGACCAGGCTTGTCTCGCCGAGCTGGGGCTCCGCGCGCCGGATCCCGTGCATGGCAATCGCGCCCACCGTGGCGAACGCCGCATGCTCGGGGGCGACCCCCCGCGGCACCGGCGCGCACAGGTTGACCGGGATCCAGTTGTACTCGGCGTGCAGGGCGTATTCATTGCCTGCAGCTGCGACCAGCTGGCCGACCTTGAACTCCTCGGCCCCCGCGCCTACCTCGATTACCACGCCGCACAGCGAGTAACCCAGCGGGGTGTAGGAGTCCAGCCGGCTCATGACCTTCTTATAGGTCGCCGTCGCGCCCTGCTGCGCCACCGTGTCCAGTACCTTGCGCACCTGATCCGGACGGGCTCGCGCTTTGCCGACCATGGACAGCTTGGCCTCGTGGATCTTCATCATCTCGGTGCCGGTGGAGATAAGCGAGAACATCGACTGCACCAGGACCCCGCCGGGACGGCACACCGGAACCGGCGCATCAAGCACGGTGAGCTTCCCCGGACTTATAGTTCTGAGCGATCTGCTTCATCGTGTCCTTGTCCAGTCATGCCGCGACGCCCGCGGAGCAGGCGGTCGACCGCCAGCGTCGGGCGCTCCATAGGAGCGGCCAGCAAGTGGCCGTGATACAGCAGGCACCCTGAGTCTCACCCTGCTGTGGTCCGGAGAACAGGCAGGCGGGGACGGGTATCAGGACGCGGCCTTCGCGGGTCTTATTGAGTTGCGAGGGCAGTGGTGCCGGGCCGTCGAAGTCAAGATCCCGAAGATGGAGGTAGCTGATGCGGGTCCTGGTTGCTGGCGACCGGGGTTACATCGGAAGTGTCCTCGTGCCCTTGCTGCGCGGGGCCGGACATGATGTCGACGGACTCGACCTCGGCCTGTACGAAGGGTGCGACCTCGGCCCGGCGCTGGATGCAAGCCCAGGCGCCCAGTGCGACATCAGGGACGTGGCGGCTGGCCAACTGACCGGGTACGACGCGGTGCTGTGCCTGGCAGCGCTGTCTAATGACCCGCTCGGTGATCTTAAGCCCGCGGCGACGTACTCGGTGAACCTCGACGGGACTTTGCGCCTGGCGCAGGCAGCCAAGGAAGCCGGCGTCGAGCGTTTCCTTTTCGCCTCATCCTGCAGCCTCTACGGAGCGGCGGGCTCGGAGGCCGTGGCCGAGGACGCAGACCTGTACCCAGTCACGCCTTACGGCGAGACGAAGGTCGAGGCCGAGCGGGGCCTTTCGCTGCTCGCCGACGATAACTTCAGCCCGACCTATCTCCGCAATGCCACCGCTTACGGAGCGTCGCCGCGGCTGCGCCTGGACATCGTCGTAAACAACCTCACCGCGGTGGCGATGACAACGGGCGAGGTGCGCCTGGAAAGCGACGGGACACCATGGCGGCCGCTCGTGCACATAGAGGACATCAGCCGCACGTTTCTCGCCATGCTCGAGGCACCGCGGGAGCTCGTCCACAACGAGGCTTTCAACGTCGGCCGCGCGCAGGACAATGTGCAGGTCCGTGATATCGCGGAAATGGTCCGCGAGGCGGTGCCAAGCTCGACGGTTACCCTCGCCGCCGGAGCCGGGCCAGACCTGCGCGACTACCGAGTCGACTTCTCCAAGCTGGACACGACCTTCCCGGACCTGAATCTGCGCTGGAGCGTCCGTGCGGGAGTCGATGAGCTGGTCTCCGCCTACACCAAACACGCGCTGACCCATGATGACTTCGTGTCATCGCGCTTCGTGCGCCTGCGCCGGATTCGTGAACTTCTTTCGGCTGGCATAGTCGACGAGATGCTGCGTCGGCACCCCTCCGAGCACCTCTCGGCTTCCGGCGCACAGATAGGGTAAGAGGCTAGGTTAATGGCCCTGGCGGTCAGGACGATTTCGGCATCGTTGCCCCTGCGCCTGTTGCGCCATGCGAGCCGCCGCCTTAGCTGGGGTGTAGCTGACCAGGCCATGTCCAGTGTCAGCAACCTTGCCGTGAACCTCTACATCGCCCGCACGCTGGGGGCCGTGCAGTACGGGGCATTCGCGCTCGCCTACGTCACCTACGGCTTCGCCGTCAACGCATCACGAGGCCTTGGAACGGACCCTCTGCTAGTCAGGTTCAGCGGCACCGACCGCCCAACCTGGCAGCGTGCCGTTGCCAGTTGTACCGGGACGGCCACCGTCGTGGGCACGGTAATCGGCGCCTGCGTGGTCACGGTCGGCATGCTGTGCAGCGGCACGACCAGACTGGCCTTCGTCGCGCTTGGACTCACGCTGCCTGGTTTGCTACTGCAGGACAGCTGGCGGTTTGCGTTCTTCGCGCATGGACGTGGCGGCCACGCGTTTCTCAACGACACTATCTGGACGGTGCTGCTGCTTCCGAGCCTGTTCCTGTTGCGCAGGACCGGCCACGCGGACGTATTCTGGCTCGTTCTCGCGTGGGGCGCCGCGGCAGCCGTTGCGGCTGCTTTCGGCCCGTTGCAGGCCTGCGTCGTGCCCAAGGTGACCGGCGCGTCGGGGTGGGTGCGGACACACCGGGACCTTGGACCGCGCTACCTTGCGGAAGGCACCCTCAACAGCAGTCAGAACCAGCTGCGTAATTATGGCGTGGGCCTGATCCTCGGCCTAGCAGCACTTGGCTACGTACAGGCGGCCAACACCTTGATGGGCCCCTTTATGGTCATCTTCTTCGGAATGGGCCTGGTTCTGCTGCCGGAGGCGGCCCGGATTCTGCGTAACTCGCCACGGCACCTGCTCCTGTTCTGCGCATGTGCAGGCGGCGGACTAGCTCTACTCGGGCTTATCTGGGGAGTCGTGCTTCTGGTGGCACTGCCAAAAGGACTCGGACACCTGATGCTCGGGTCCTTGTGGCGGCCGACCTATCCGCTGGTTGCGCCAAGCATGATCGCCATCATGGGCGGGTGCGTGCAAGCCGGTGCCGGGACTGGATTGCACGCTCTCGGAGCCGCGCGGCGGAGCCTGCGCGCGATGTTCCTCGTTTCGGCGCTCTTTGTCGCGTGTGGCCTGGTGGGTGCGGCCGCCGGAGGAGCGTTCGGGACGATGTGCGGTGCTGCGGTCGCGTCATGGATCGGCGCACTCATTTTCTGGTTGCAGTTGCGGAAAGCGTCGCGCGAGTTCGGCGACGCCTCAAGGCTGACCCACCAGGGCGGACAGCACCGAAAGCCCTCCTCTGCTGCGCGAGGGTACCGCAAGACCTCCTCGGCCGACCTTGCCTGACGCCTCAGGTTGTCTCGTCTGCCTCCAGCGTATGCCTAGTCGAGCAGCGATCCAGGCCGCCTATGAGCACGGTCCGCGTATCACATGCGGCGGCTGGATGCTCGTATGCCGGGGAGTGAGATGACGTGATAAAGGCTTCAGCGACCGGTCTCGGCCACGCGGGCCCGGCTGCCGGGCAGCTGCGGCCCGGCATCCTTCTTGATCGCGACGGCACGATCATTGTCGACCACGGATACGTCGGCTCCGTCGACCGGGTTGAATTCATTGACGGGGCGTCCGATGCGATTGCCAGCTTTAATCGGGCCCGCATCCCTGTGGCGGTGGTGACTAACCAGGCTGGGGTCGCACGAGGTCGCTACGGAATCGACGACGTCGTCCGCGTGCATCAGCACATCGAAGAGCAGTTGGCACAATACGGCGCGCACATCGATCTGTTTCTGTATTGCCCCTACCATCCCGCGGGAATGGTGACGCCTTTCGCTCGCGCCAGCGATGACCGCAAGCCGAAGCCTGGCATGGCCAATGCGGCTGCCAGCGCGCTGAACCTCGACCTGACCGCGTCGTGGGTCGTCGGTGACCGGCCTGAGGACATCGGTCTCGCCAAGGCAGTGGGGGCGTCGGCGGTGTACCTGGGAACCGACGACTACCAGTGTCCAGGAGTCTGGTCCTTCCCGAGCCTGGCCGCCGCAGCCCCGTTCATCGTGGAGCGTGTCACCGTATGAGTGCTGCATATGATCTTCGGGTCTACGGGCCGACCCCAGACAGTCCGATCAAGTTCCCGATCGGACCGTACGCCAGTGCCCCGTCGTACTTCGACGCTTACGCCGAGGAAATGGCCCGGGCGGCAAAATCGATCGAGCCCGAAATGATAGAGCGCGCGGCGGCGATCCTACTCGAGGCTTACCTGCGCAGTGCGCGGATCTTCTCCTGCGGGAACGGCGGCTCGGCGTCTATCGCGAACCACATGCAGTGCGACCACACTAAAGGCATCCAGGCGGCTACCGACCTGCGCCCGCATGTGCTGAGCCTTAGCGCCAATGTGGAGCTTCTCACCGCGATAGCGAATGACAGCGGCTACGAGAACGTCTTCGTCCACCAGCTTCAATCACAGTCCGAGCCCGGCGATGTGCTCCTCGCAGTCTCCTCATCAGGGCGGTCGCCTAATATCGTCCGCGCGCTCACCTGGGCCCGCGACCAAGGACTCCGAACTATCGCTGTCACAGGATTCGACGGAGGCGCAGCAAGGGCGGCCGCCGAGGTCAGCGTTCATGTCGACTGCACGAACTATGGCATCGTCGAGGACTTGCACCAGGCCATCATGCATGCCTTGGCTCAGTACATCCGCCAGTCGCGAATGAGCGCGGACGCGATCTCAGTGACTGTGTTCTGAATGATGGCAGCCGCTCGGGGGCCCGGCATCAGCAAAGAGCCGGGTTGTCCGGAGTCGACGGGACGGAACAAGAAGCGCAGGGAGCACTGATCGGAATGAGGATCCTCGTTACTGGCGGCGCCGGTTTCATCGGCTCACACACCTGCGATCGCCTGCTCTCGCTGGGCCACGACGTGGTCGTGCTCGATGCGCTGACCGCACCGGTCCACCGGGACCGCGAGCCTGCGTACCTGAGCATGGAAGCTGACTTGTACTACGGGGATGTCCGCAACCGCGAGCTGGTCACCAACCTGCTCCGCCGGGTGGATGCTGTCTATCATTTCGCTGCGTACCAGGATTACCTGCCCGATTTCTCAAGGTTCTCCGACGTCAACGTAGTGTCGACGGCCCTGCTTTACGAGATCATCGTGGCTGAGCGCCTTGACATCAGCCGGGTCGTGGTCGCCTCGTCGCAGGCAGCGATGGGTGAAGGTCTTTACTGGTGCCCGGTCGACGGCGAGCAGACGCCGGGGATGCGACCGGAAAGCGCGCTGACGGCGAGTCAATGGGACATCCCCTGTCCGGTTTGCGGCGGCCCACTTGAGCTAAGAGCCACACCCGAGCGTGTGTGTAATCCCCAGAACACCTACGGCATGTCCAAGTTGGGCGAGGAAATGGTCGCCATCAACCTGGGGCGGCGGTACGGCATCCCTACTGTCGCACTCAGGTACAGCATCGTCCAAGGCCCGCGCCAGTCCGTTTACAACGCGTACTCGGGTGCGTGCCGGATCTTCTGCCTGAGCTACTTGCTGGGTAGGGCTCCCACGCTTTACGAGGACGGCAGGGCAATCCGCGACTACGTCAATATCGACGACGTCGTGGACGCGAACGCGCTCGTGCTTTCGGACGACCGCGCTGTTGGGCGCGTCTTCAACGTCGGAGGCGGCCAGCCGGTCACCACCCTGGAGTTCGCGGATACTGTCAGACGCCAGTACGGGTCCGTGCAGCCGGGAACGGTGACAGGCGAGTACCGCTTCGGGGACACACGGCACATCCTGTCGGACATCTCAGCGCTGCGGGCGCTGGGCTGGGAGCCCCGCCGTACGCCGGCGGAGTCGGTGGCGGCGTACGCCGCGTGGCTAGAGGGCATGGATGGTCTGACCGGGGTATTGGCGGAAGCCGACGCGAGGATGCGCTCCCTCGGGGTGGTAAGGAAGGCGGGCTCGTGAAGGCCTTCCTGCTGGCAGCCGGGGTGGGGAGCAGGCTGAGGCCTATCACCGACACGATCCCCAAGTGCATGGTCCCCATCGACGGCAGGCCGATGCTAGACATCTGGCTTGACTCGCTGGACCGCGCGGGCGTCGATGAGGTCCTTGTCAACCTCCACTACCTGCCACATGTGGTTAGCCGGCATCTCGACGAGCGCGCGGGCTCGCCGGCTGTGCACACGTTCCTGGAGCCGGAGCTGCTTGGCAGTGCAGGCACTCTCGCCGCCAACCGTGCATGGGTCGCTGCGGAGGAGATGTTCCTGGCCTGCTACGCCGACAACCTAACCAATTTCGATCTGCGGTCCCTCGTCGAGACGCATCGGGAACGCGGCGCGCTCGCGACGCTCACCGTCTTCCATTCCGAGCGACCGTCCGCCGGCGGCGTCGTCGAACTCGACAGTACGGGCACCGTGATCGGCTTTACGGAGAAGCCAGCTAACCCCGTCTCCGACTTGGTCAACGCAGGGATGTATGCCTTCCACCCCAGCGTGCTCGACGAGATCGGCGACCCTCCGCGTGACATCGGCTATGACCTGCTGCCAAAGATGGTCGGACGCGCGACGGCCATTCCGGTCGGAGGCTACTTCCGCGATGTAGGGACGGTCGCGGCGTATCAGCGGGCCCAGGAGGAATGGCTAATACGAGTCCAGAGGGCCAGGACATGATCATCACCCAGACTCCGCTGCGAATCGGCCTACTCGGCGGCGGCACAGATCTGCCCGATTACTATCGCGAGCGCGGCGGCAGAGTGCTGAACTGCGCGATCGATAAGTACATCTATGTGATCGTCAAGCAGAGGTTCGACGACGAGATTTACGTCAACTACTCGAAGAAGGAGATTGTCTCCCGCGTCGAGGACCTGGAGCACGAACTGGTCCGCGAGGCAATGTGGATGACCGGTGTTACAAGCGGCGTTGAGATCACGACGCTGGCTGACATCCCGTCAGCGGGCGGCTCCGGACTTGGCTCTTCCTCCGCGGTTACGGTGGGCCTGCTGCATGCGCTCTTCGCGTACCGCGGCCGGCAGGTGACGGCGGAAGAGCTGGCCGATCGCGCCTGCACCATCGAGATCGATCGCCGCGGCAAGCCCATTGGTAAGCAGGACCAGTACATCGCCGCCTATGGCGGTATCCGGGATATCCGGTTCGGGCCAGGCGATCAGGTCATAGCCGAGGATCTGGAGCCTCTCGCCGGCCGACCGACGAGACCTGCAACGAAACATCATGCTCTTCTATACCGGAGTCACCAGGAGCGCGAACTCGATCCTGGTCGAACAGGCTGCCAACATCAAAACGACCCAGGATCAGCTCGACCTGCTGCGCGACCTGGCCGGCTTGGCCGTCGACCGGTTGCGCTGCGGCGACATTGATTCGGTCGGAGATGCGATGCGCAAGGGCTGGGAGGCTAAGCGGAAGCTGGCGACCGGCGTCTCGAACGCGCAAGTGGACTCGGCAGTCGACCGCGCGCTTGAGGCCGGGGCGACCGGCGCGAAGCTGACTGGCGCCGGCGGCGGCGGCTTCCTTCTGGTCATGTGCCCCATGGAACGGCAGCGTGCTGTCCGGGCCAGCCTCGCCGACATGCGGGAGCTGCCAGTGAAGCTGGACCCGCGCGGATCCAGGATCGTCCTCAACATAACGCGGGACATCTGGGGCTAACGGATGTGACGAGGTGTCACCCCAGATCGATAACGCAATCGCTCACCCAATCTGGCTGGTGCGGGCTGCTGGACCTGGTCACCGCGAGACACTGCCGACTGACCCCAGCGCAGGGAACAGCAGGCCCTCTGGCGCTTGCGGGGTCCCCGACCTTTCACAGTGGAAGTCCACCTGGCAGCAGGATTCATGAGGTCGTTCATCCGCGACGTTAAGCAAGAACCGCCGGCCGCATCCCAGCCTGAGGAAGCGCAGAACCGCCATTGGGCTAGCGATTGCAGCCACATTAGCTGTCGCACTCCTGTCGGCAGACCGGGTACTAGACGACCGCGCCAACGTGCCGCTGTACGCGAGTCCCGGCTCGGATGACGGTGTCCTCAAGCTATCGGCCAGTGGCAGCAGCTGTGTCAATCCCACAGTTGTCCCGATGAATCCTAAGAATGCCCAGAGCGGGGTCGCCAGGAGCCACTATTATGTAACTAATGATACGTGGAATGCGCACGGCTACGCAGGCTTGTCGCAAGCGATTTACGTCTGCCACTATAATAGCTGGTACACCATTGCGACGATGAACAATGATAGCGGTAACGGCGCAGTTAAGACCTCGCCGAATGTCCAGGAGACCTGGTACCCGACGCCAACCAGGCTGAGCATCTGGGAATCCATCAGTAGCCAGTTCTCTGATGTGCCACCAGGTTCCGGTCCGAAGTACGGCACCTGGGAGTTTGAGTATGACATCTGGCTCAACGGTCTCGCCGACAGCAAGTCCACTGAGGTTATGATCTGGACCTACGATAACGGCCAGCGCCCCGCAGGCTCGTCAACCGGATCGTTTAGCGACGCTGGTCGGACCTATCAGGTATTCCATAGCCCACCACCTTATCAATACGTTGCCTTTGTCGCCCGGGGTTACAAGCTATCTGGCCGTCTCAATCTGCTCAGTTTCTTCAATTACGTGATTTCGAGGGGCTGGATGCCGAGCTCATCGAGCCTGTATCAGATCTGCCATGGTGTTGAACTGGTTTCAACTAACGGCAAGCCCGAGAGATTCATTATCAAAACTTCTCCATTAACATGAAGTCTCGTACGTGAGGCTGGGCCGATCTTCGCTCGTCGCTCGTCGCACGCCCAGTAATCGGCCAGGTGATCCTGTACTCGGCTGCCACCGATGACACGTTGCGGCCGACGAAGATGTGCATGGCGACCTGCCCGCGTAGCCGGGCCGTCAGCTGCGCCGCGGCGGGATCTCAGAGACCGACTCGGTGAACGCCTTCCGCGGGCAGGCCGCTCCCGGGACCGGTACTGCCGCTTGCGCCAGCGGACCGCTAGCTGCTCCTCGCCGTAGGACAGGTCCCGCGGTCAGGCGGTGCGGTGCTGGCGCACCAACTTTGAGATGACCCCGCACTGCCGGCACCCTGCCGCGCTCCTGGCGACCGTCGTCAGGTGCACTAAGCGCACGAGCTCGCCGTCCTCAGCCACCCGCTCGACACCCACCAATGCCACACCTGCCGGACCAAACAGATTCGAAGTACCGTTCTCCACAGCCTGTGGCTCCTCCGCGAGCTGCTCATGATCAACAGCCAGTGTTGAGGAGTCACATGCCTCTGTCTGGCAGGCTGAGCCCGGGTCGTACCCCATCAAGTTCGAAGAACTGCGGGCGCCACGCGCCGGTCACGAACCGCGACGCCAGATGTACCGCGAGTAGTTGTGGCCATAAGGGCACGCTGCGTGTATCAAACAGCTCTCTTCATCGATCTTGAATAGCGTCGCGTCGGCTAGGGGACGCCGGCGAACGACGGCGGAGGACGGCGGAGGGGGGACCACGTGGCTTCATTGTCAGAAGCGGCAGGCTCGGGTCCGAACGATGGTAGTGCTGGCCGGCTGGCCGAAGTGCTGGCCACGGCCCCGCTGAGCCCGCGGGAGGCAGCGGCGATCACCGACCCGGGTCGGGCTGGCGGCAGCCGGAGAAAGCGATCGGAACGGTCCATCCGCCGGCAGGTCTTCTTCGGTGATCTGGCCGCAGTCTCGCTGGCGTTCGGGCTTCCGATGCTCCTCCAGAGTGAGCTGCGCCCGGACCAATCGGTAGTCGTGTGGCTGGCGGCCGTTCTTTCGACACTCGTCGTGATTCACGCGGCAGGGCTCTACCGCTCGTGGGTGTGCTCCGAGTTCTCCCGTCAGGCCTCACGGATAATGGGCGCAACGGTCGCAGGCGGGTGCGTGCTAGCCGCTTCCGGCTGGCTCGCCGGTTCTGTCTCGGCCGTACCGGCCGCACCTGCCGTAGAGGGAGCGGTGTGGGCTGCCGTTCTGAGCATCGTGCTGCGCTGGCGCTATGGCAGGTGGCTGAGGGGTAAGCGGGCGAACGGCCACTTCCTTCAAACTGTAGTGCTCGTTGGTACCAACGAGGACGCAGCGGCTATCTGGCAGATGCTCTCCGACGAACCGGGAGCTCGGCTACCGAGTGGGAGGCGTCATAGGCAAGAAGGCTGAGGCGGCATCCAGGTTCCGCATCCCGTGCCGGCCGGCGCTGGCGGACATTCCGCAGCTCGCCGAGACGGTCGGCGCCGAAGGCGTGATTCTCGTCGGAAGTGCTGTGACCGCGGCCGAGAGTGCCGCCGTGGTTCGGGACAGCCTGGCATGCGGGCTGCACGTCCAGCTCTGGCCCGGGCTTGCCGGAGTGCTCAGCAGCCGGATTCGCACAGCCCCGGTGTCCGGCCTGCCGATGCTCTACATCGAGACGCATGAAACGCCGGCCTGGCATCACGCGGTGAAGCGGGCCATCGACATCGTCACCGCCGCTGTGCTGCTTCCGGTGACTTCACCAGTGCTGCTCCTGGCCGCGATTGCGATCCGTCTTGAAGACCGTGGTCCGGTCCTCTACCGCCACGCCGTCATCGGCAGGTATGGAGTTCAGACCGAAGTGCTCAAGCTCCGCACGATGGTGCCGAACGCTTCGCAGATGCAAGACAAGATCGCAGAGATGAACGAGCGGCAAGGTGGTCCCCTCTTCAAGGCGACCAATGACCCGCGGGTCACTCGGATCGGCCGCCTCCTGCGGGACACGAGCATCGACGAGCTCCCTCAGCTGTGGGATGTGCTAACCGGCCGGATGAGCCTGGTGGGACCCAGGTTCGCCATGCCAAAGGAAGCCGCGCAGTTCGACGAGGAATTGCAGCGGCGGACGGCCATGCGACCAGGGATCACGGGCTTGTGGCAAACCGAGGCCAGGGACAACCCTTCGTTCAGTGCGTACCGGCGCCTGGACCTGCTCTATGTCGACAACTGGTCTCTCCCGCTAGACCTGGCGATCATCGCGAACACGGCGCACTCAGTATCCGCCAGGGCGGTGCGGACCCTGCTTTCGCGCGGGGAACGCAAGGAACAGCTTGCTTCCGCCCTGGCCAGCCCTTCTCTCGCTGAAACAGTGAGGGCGGATCTTTGAGGGCAATGATGAAGCAGAACGGCCACAACCGTGTCCTGATCATCGTCCAGAATCTGCCGGTGCCATTCGACCGCCGGGTCTGGTTGGAGTGCCGCACTCTGACCCGAGCCGGATACCAGGTGGCAGTGGTCTGCCCCAAGGGTCCGGGAGACCCTTCCTACGAGGTCATCGACGGAGTCGAGCTCTACAAGTACCGGCCGTACTCCCCCGGGGGCGGCGCCGCCTCGTTCTTTCTGGAATACGCCTACTCGTTCGCCGCCACCGCGATCCTGTCGCTGAAGGCTGTCCGGCGCGGTCGCTTCGGCGTGGTCCAGAGCTGCAACCCTCCCGACATCTTCTGGCCTATAGGCGTTCTGTTCAAGCTGTGGCATGGCTCGCGGTTCGTGTTCGACCACCATGACCTCTGCCCTGAGACGTTCGAGTCACGCTTCCCAGGGGGCTCCGCGCTGCTGTACTGGGGCCTCCGCTTCCTCGAGCGCTGTACGATCCGGGTTGCCGATCACGTGGTCTCCACCAATGAGTCGTATCGGAGCCTGGTGATGCAGCGTGACGGGGTCGAACCCGATCAGGTGACGGTGGTGCGAACCGGGCCCGACTCCGAAAAGCTCAAGCCGGCAGATGCCGTTCCCGCACTGCGACGGGGGCGACCGCATCTTGCCGCCTACATCGGCGTTATGGGTCCGCAGGACGGGGTCGACATCGTCATCAAGGTGGCTGACCTCGTGGTAAGGGTGCTGAAGCGGACAGACATCGCGTTCACCCTGATCGGCTCGGGGGACTGCTTCGACGAGCTGGTCGCGTTGCGTGACCAGCTCGCGCTCGGCGACTACGTTGAGTTCACGGGCCGGGCGCCCGACGAGGCAGTGCGGGACATCCTCTCAACAGCCGACATTGGCCTGTCGCCGGATCCCAAGAACCCGCTTAACGACGTGTCAACGATGAACAAGACCATGGAGTACATGGCCTTCGGGCTCCCGGTACTCGCTTTCGACCTCCGGGAGACGCGTGCCTCGGCGGCGGAAGCAGGCGCCTACGCCACCGCGAACGACGTCGAAGAGATGGCGCATCTGCTCGTCGAACTGATCGACGACGAGCCACGACGGCAGCGCATGGGTTCCGCGGGCCGGACCAGGATCGAGCACAAGCTGGCTTGGAGTCATCAGGAGCCGCATTACCTGTCCGTCTACGACCGGCTGCTTGGACGGGAGCCCGACGCCCGGCGCATAGGCGCCAGCCATGCGGCTTGAGGCGACCGACCGGTCGTCAGATCTTGCGGGCGAGGCAGCGCCGTCGGCATCAGCGTCAGAGCGGGCTGGAGATCCTGGCGGGCCGCCGTCGCAGCCCGCGAAACGGCCAGGCACCGCGGCGCGTCTCGGGTGGTACGTACGTCGCTTGCGGTGCATGTCACCACAAGAGGCGTTGTGGCGGTCCTCCGATGTCCTCCGGCAGCGCGCATGGCGGCGCAGACAGGTTCCTCCGCCAGCGTCGGCGCGGTCGTTCCTGGACCGCTTGGCGCGGGGCGGAGCATCCCGGGAGAGGCGCCAGGTGGCGACGGCCGCTCGGTTCGAGTCGGCTCTTCCGGCCGGAGGCTCTGACAGCCGTTCCGGCGGATGATGCACGACGGCTAATCAATACCGCTGACGAGATCCTGGCCGGCCACTGGCACGTGCTGGGTGTCACCAGGCACGACATGGTGGCTCCGGACTGGTTCCTCGATCCTCTGACCGGCACGCGCGCGCCGCAGGCCGGGTACTGCTTCAGCATCAATCATCGCGACGAGAAGGTCACGGGCAATGTGAAGCAGGTGTGGGAGCTATCACGCCACCATCACCTGACTGTGCTAGCTGGCGCGTATGCCCTGACCGGCGACCGCCGCTACGCAGGGCGAGTGAAATCCCATCTCCAGTCGTGGTGGGAGGAAAACCCGTTTCTGTCAGGGATTCACTGGACCAGCGGGATCGAACTCGGGATACGCCTGATCTCCTGGGTCTGGATCCGCAGGCTCCTCGACGGCTGGGACGAAGTCCAGGCCTTGTTCGATCAGAACCAGCTGGCGCACCAGCAGATCTGGTGGCACCAGACCTACCTGTCCGGGTTCCGCAGCCGCGGCTCGTCAGCCAACAACCATGTCGTCGCCGAGGCGGCCGGGCAGTTTGTTGCCGCGCTGGCGTTTCCATGGTTTGAGCGGAGCACCGCTTGGGCTGAGGAATCAGCCAGCTTGCTCCAGCAGGAAATCGCCGACAATACGTTTCCCAGCGGAGTGAACCGCGAGCTCGCCTTTGATTATCACGGCCTGGTCGCAGAGCTAGGTCTGATCGCGGCAATTGAAGGTGACCTTGGCGGGCGTCCCCTCCCGGACGCGACGTGGCGGATCCTGGGGCAGATGCTCGATGTAGCCGCGGCCTGCCTGGACTGCGACCGTCAGGCACCTCGCCAAGGCGACAGCGATGAGGGCCGCGCCCTCGTAGTTGCCTCCCCGGAGAGCAACCGCTGGGAGGCGCTGCTGGCACTAGGCAAGGCTCTCTTCGGCGCCCCAGAATGGTGGCCACCAGTACAGTCAGGCGCCGCCAGCACGCTCCTGTCGTCGCTAGCTCAGCGCCGCCGGCAGTTCGAGCGGCCGGCCGTGCGACCGTGGCATTTCAGCGACGCCGGGCTCACGATCTTCCGGTCCGGGACGGCCGACGGTCCCGAGATCTGGTGTCGCTGCGACAGCGGACCACACGGGTTCCTGTCCATCGCAGCGCACGCTCACGCCGACGCTTTGTCCATCGAGGTCCGCCACGACGGGACCGACGTTCTATCGGACCCTGGCACCTACTGCTACGCCAGTGACCCGCTGCTTCGCCACTATTTCCGATCCACGATCGGTCACAACACGCTGGAAGTGCTCGGCCGGGACCAGTCGACCTCTGGTGGCCCGACCATGTGGACAAGCCACGCCGTCTCGCAGCTCACGAGCCTCGAGTCGTCCGCTGATGGTGACGAGGGCCGCTGGGTGGCAGAGCACTTCGGCTACCGGAGCCTCGATCCGCCAGTGACGCACCGCCGCACAGTGGCGTTCGACGGAACGCATCGAGTCATCGAGCTAACCGACGAAGTCGACGGCGCTGGCAATCCTCCTGTGCGGCTGGCGTTCCACCTAGGGCCGGCCGTCGAGGCGGAGCTGGACGGCTGTACTCTCACCCTACGGTGGCAGGGCCGCAGCGGCGGCGAGTCGACTGCCACGATGACCTTGCCGTCGTCGCTTCGCTGGTCGTTGATTCGGGGCGGGAGCGACCCGGTACTCGGCTGGTACTCTCCGGCGTTCGGGCTGAAGGTCCCGGCTACCGACGTCATCGGCGTCGGATCCGTGGCTGCAACCGCTCAGCTGCGCACGCGGCTCGCATTCTGAGTCTGGCAGGTCGCGACACCGGCGCTAGCGGACCCAATCTCGGCGACTTCACACGGGCGCCATGAGCCGCGATAGAAGCATCCTCGTGCTCAGGGAGAATTCAACGGCTCCAGGTGAGCCCACAAATGCCAGCCCATGAGGGCGTCGCCGGGCAGCCAGTGAACCGGTAGCGGCGGGGCGTGCATGAAGCGCTTGTATGTGCGGGTGACCCGGAAGGACGGAAAGTCGCGCTCGATGCGCCGACGGTCATACACCAGGGCGTACGGGTTGGCAGGCCCGTCGGTGTTGTAGTGAACGAACTCTCCCAGGCGCAGGTAGCGGGCAAGTCGCAGGTTCCTGGCATTGGCGAGGTGCGCGGCCAGCATTCCGTTGGAGGGGTGATCACTCACGATCCCGGCCCTGGCGAGCGGGTAGGCCGCGAGCAGCGCGGCACGGCGAATCACGCCGATAGACACCAGGTAATTCAGCGACCACCGGGCATAGACCATGAGGACCAGCTCGCCACCCGGACGCATGACCCGGTGGATCTCTCGCTGAGCCTGCTTGATCTCCGGCACATGATGCAAGACGCCATGACTGAATACCATGTCGAAGCTGTCGTCGGCGTAGGGCAGGTCGAGCACGCTGCCCTGTCGTAGCTTCTCGTACGGAAGCTCGCGCAACGTGAGGCGGGTCCGAACCCTAGCGATGGCCTCTGCGGTCAGGTCAACGCCCGACCAGCGGGCGCCGTGGCGGATCAGGAGCTCCGACTCAGCGCCTTCGCCCAGCCCGATCTCGAGGACCTTTTTCCCGGCTACGTTCAGCGCCGCAATGCAGGCAGGCAAGTGTCGCTCGTTGCGGTAGCGGAACTGATCGTAGTCAGTAAAGAATCTATCGTAATCGCCAAAGAAACGATCACGAAGTCCGCCGACCTGCGCGTCCCCGCAAGGATGCCCCTGCCAGAATTCCGCGATCGTTTGCTCATCCATAAGACCTCAACAACTCCCGTTCTAAAACAGAAAGGCCTGCGGCTTTCAGCGTGTAACGCACGGCGCCATCCTCATGTCAGGCCGCCACCTCAGGGACCGGCTCATAATCAGTATTACGTCCTAGCAACGGCGGCAAGAGTAGCGACGCCGCTAGGGTCAAGTCGAGCAGGTACGACGAAACGTCCGTGAAGGCGTCCTCAGTAAACGACGCCACCAGGCAATATGTCACGAGGAATAGTGCCAGCGCACGCGGCAATCCAAGCGGCTTGAAATAGGCGCTCACGATTAGAAAGATCAGGATCATTGCGCAGACGACCACCCCGTAGAGTCCCTGCAGCTGGTAGGAGGCGAGCCAGTTGCTGTCGATAGGGAAGCCATTGAATGAAGCGTTGGACAGGCCGAATCCGAAGATCACCTGGAACTTATCGCGAGGAAAAGCGAGGAGGGGACCCCAGACCTGGGTGCGGCCGGTGAGGTTAGCGAGGCCCTCAGTGCTCTGGCCTCGCGCCAGCCAGGTTGTGATGACAGACGACAACGTTATGATCGCGACTACGGCAGCGGCGCCCGCGGCAGCGAAGAGCGTGCGGACGCGGGGCTTCGCACTGATCAGGCTGATACCGGCGACCAGGACGCCCGCAATCAGTCCGACCAGGGCCGTCCTCGTATGAGAAAGGACCAGAATGGCCAGTGCCAGGGCCGCTATCAGGGCGGTCGTCCGGCCGCGCAGCTTCCCGCAGAACCAGAGCACGAGCACGAGCCCGGTTATGACCGCGGCATAATGCGCGACCTGAGTGGGCGGGATCGGCCAGAGTGCACCGGCCAGCCTGCCCACGCCGCCGCCACCATCGAGAGCCGTGTGCGGCTTGATCATGAGCCCGAGCAGCACCGACCCGAGTATGGCGGAGAGCACACCGAGATGGCAGCGTACTAGCAGCAAGTCACGTCTGCCCCACAACGGCGTCAGCAGCCATAGGCAAAAAACGAATCCGCCGAATCGAAGAGTCCGGAGAATCGTGCCAACGTGTTGCGGATCCAGGGAAGTGAGGACGGTCCCCAGGACGATCAGTGTGACCAGGCACAGAAAGACATTCGGCCGCAATGTGATCCTGCGATTCAGTGAAAGCGCGCACAGCAGCGCGAATGGCAGCGCCCCCTGAGCAAGCCCCTTGCCGATCGTCGACGGGATGTGCACGATCGAGTAGCCCGGGTAGAACGTCAGGGTATTGAAGTACAGCAGGCCATAGGTGAGATAGACCCGGTGCCGGAACAGCCGCTCGCTCGTCAGCGGCGCCGCAGCCGACAGAATGCCGCGCCGCGGGTGCAGTATCGTTGCGGGCGAGGTCATCAGATCGTGGCCACCCCGGCCGCCCCGGCCGCTGGAATCCTCATCACGTCCCCTAGGTTGGCCGAATAGTCCGCGCCGGACGAAGAAGCCCGCGATCATACGAACGCCGGTGAGGTCGCGGTGATACGAGGCAAGGCCTTGTTGCCGGAAATCCGAGCGATCGCCGGCAGATGTATCAAGCCCGGCCAGCCAGAGGTCCCGTTGATGCGTGACACGGCCACGGCCGCACTGGAACCGCTCGGGACATCTGAAAGGCTGATTGATGAGGCGTCTGGGTTGGGAAGATCACGGTTGTGTATCGGTCACGGCCCGCAGGAGCGGGTCGTGACCGTACGGGAAGGCAGCTTGTCGAGCGCTGCTGTGCCCAGGGTGGGGTTGTTCGGCTTGCTCGGCTCGGGCAACTCTGGCAACGACGCCTCGATGGAGACGGTGCTCGCTTACCTCCGCGAAGCCCATCCAGATGCCATAGTGGACGCCCTGTGCGGGGGACCCGAACAGGTGCGCGCCCGCTATCGCATCAATGCCAGGTCGTTGTTCTGGTATCAGAAGTTCGAGCAGCGGACTACTGTTGTCCCGGCGACCCTTCTGAAGGCGCTGGGTAAGGGAATCGACGCTGTTCGCATTGCGTCGTGGGTGCGACGGCACGACGCCGTGATCGTGCCAGGTGCTGGCGCGCTCGAGACCACGCTGCCGCAGCGGGCATGGGGATTTCCGTACGCAATGCTCGTGCTCGCTGCATCCGGGAGGCTCTTCCGTACGAGGGTCGCGCTGATCAGCGTCGGCGCCGACCTGATCAACAAGCGGCCGACCCGGTGGGTGTCGAACGCGACTGCACGGCTCGCTTTTTACCGCTCTTACCGGGACGCTTACTCACGCGATTCGATGCGGCAGCGTGGTATCGACACGTCGTCGGACCGGGTCTACCCGGATCTCGTCTTCGGCGTTCCGACGCCGCCGTATGAGCCCGGCGACCCGCAGCTCGTCGGCGTGGGCGTGATGGCTTACTACGGAGGCAATGACGACCGCAAGCGGGCAGCCGAAATCCATTCCCGCTATGTCGAGACGATGACGCAGTTCACCCGGTGGCTGATCGATAACGGCTACGGGGTCCGGCTGTTCGGGGGAGATAACAAGTTCGACGGCGAAGTCGCCGACACACTGCAAGCGGATCTACGACAATACCGGCCAGATCTCGCGCCATCGCGGGTCACCGTTGCAGCTGTCTCGAGCTACCCCGAGCTCATCCGGAGTCGCACCCGTCGGAATGGTCGTGGCCATCCGCTACCACAACGTGATGTGCGCGCTGAAGCTCTGCAAGCCGACCGTCTCACTGGGATACTCCCGGAAGTTCATCTCCCTGATGTCTGACATGGGGCTTGCTGACTTCAACCAGTTCGCTATCTCGGCGGACGTGGACCGGCTGATCGAGCAGTTCAAGGAGCTGGAAAGCCGTCACTGCGAGCTGACGGAGCAGATGGTCGAGCGGAACGCGGCCAATATAGCCAGCCTCAAGGAGCAATTCGCTCTGTTGTCAGCGTTGCTACTTCCGGCGCAGAAGTAGGGCGTGCCCTCCGGCTTAGAGTAAACTCGCGGACTGAAGTCGGCACCCCGGCGCCCCGCGCCTGCACGTCCGGATCAGCGCCGAGCGGGTCAGCGCCGAGAGCAGATGAAGAAGTACTCGACTGCCAGCCTCGGGCCGACCACGGGAATGTTCGCCTGCACGTGCATGTTGGCGGCCTTTAGCAGCGTCCGGCCAGGCTGGCCGCCATGCCAGTTGTATGAGGTCGGGAAATACCGGTCAATCGTGAACTGGCGTGCCAGGCTCGCGCGGAACTGATCGACGGGCTGCACATTGCTGAACGCCTCGAAAATGTGCTTGTCCCGGTGTCCGAAGTTCGTATAAGTCACCACAAACCTGCCGCGCTCGTGTAGAAGTTGCGATATCTCGCCCAGCTTCTGGTCCTGGCCGGACCCGGCGTACTCGAACAGGCCGAGAGCGCTGACTATGTCGAATCTCTTGCCGCCGAATTCGATGGGATTCTGAAGAATATCGGCCTCGATCAGGTTCGGCGCTGGTTCGTGTATGGCGATGTCGATCCCGTAGTAATGAACGTTCGGCCGCATGAGGCGCATCAGAGTGGCCGGTCCGCAGCCGACGTCGAGCAGGTCACAGTCGCGTCGGCGTGCGATGGAATTGATGATCCGTGCAGACTTCTGCAGCCGGTAATGCGCCGGGACGTGCTTCTGGTTTTCGCTGATCCAGAAATCGCGTTTGTAGTTGCTCGCGACGCTTTCGCGCGCAGACTTGCCGACGTCAGCTGAGCTGTTCATCGCAGCCCCCCTCCGACCTGCTGGCTGTGGAGCCGCCGAGACTCTCCCGCGGCGCCCGGCCACGATGGAGTCGACGGTGATGTCCGGATCGGCGACCGGAACAGGTTCGTCGTGTTGTGCACCCAGACGCTTGTGGCTGGCGAGCCACTGCATGAGATAGCGGTAGCACCGTCGCCGGTCAGCGACCGACAGGGGCGCACGCTGGATCGCGCTGACGTATGCCCAGACGTATTCTCCGTACAAGCGCGCAGCAGGATGCTGCCATCGGTCCGCCCGCCGTGGATCCATGTTGGCGCACCGGCCACGCATCGGAGCACCACCATTCTGCTGGGAATGCTCCCGCCGGAAGTACAGCCATTCCGGTACCTGGTAGAACCGGCCATACAAGACAAGCTCGGCGGTAATGGTGCGGTCCGAGTGGTGATGGCTCCCCATCGGGGCGGCCCGCCTGCGAACGTTCATGCGCATGACGCCGTAGTCGTCGTCGCCACCGCTGTCGAACAGCATGCTCCGGAAGCGCTCGGGCGCACTGGGAGTGGCTGTCTTCAACGGGTACTCATAGGCCTCTGTCAGGCTCCCCGAGTCGTCAACCTTCGCCGTCCAGCTATGGGCAAGCACGACGTCCGGGTACTCATCGAGCGCCTCGATGCACCTTTCCAGCAGGTTGGAGGCATAGAGGTCATCGTGTGACGCCTCCTTGTACAGCTCACCCCCGGCCTGGCTGATAATGAAGTTCACATTCGGAGCGATTCCGACGTTCCGTTGCTGGCGGAAATATCGAACTCTTGAGTCCTGCTTCTCGAAGCGACGACAGATGTCACCGGTGCCGTCGGTCGAGGCGTTGTCCGAAATGATTAGCTCGAAATCGGCGAAAGTCTGTCCGAGCAGGGCCTCAAGCGACTCGGCGACGTATTCTTCGCCGTTGTATACCGGAAGGCCGATAGTCAGCCGAGGTCCCGTGCTCACTTATCCTCCGGATTCTGAAGCGAACTCGTCGGGGCAGCGCGATAGCTGCCCGCATCACGAGACCTGCGACGGTGCGCGCGTGATACCTCTGAGTCGAACTTTGCGGCCGCCGGGGACCGGAGGGCGTCAGGGGTATCAGGGGACCGCGGAGCTTCTCTAGTGGATCAGGTCCGAAGGAAGGCGCCCACGCGCCGGTGACGTGAAGGTGAACCGCGCGGATGAGAATCCTGCTTGTCCACAACCGGTACCGCTCTGACGCCCCCAGTGGCGAGAACCGAGTCGTCGATCAGGAAAGCGAGGCGCTCGCATCCCTCGGACACGAGGTTATGCGGTTCGGTCGCAGCAGCGACGAGATCGATCGGTGGCCGGTGAGTAAGAAGGCGTCACTTCCGGTCCGGACCATCTGGAGCCGCGAAGCCTACGGCGACCTGAGAGCCGCCCTGCATCAGCATCACCCCGACGTCGTCCACATTCACAACACGTTTCCTCTGCTCAGCGCTTCTGTGCTCTATGCATGCCGCGATGCGCGGGTCCCTGCTGTGGCCACCATTCACAACTACCGGCTGGGGTGCGCCAACGGCATGTTCTTCCGTGGTGGGGCTGTCTGCCACGACTGTACTCGTGGCCTGCCCGTCCGCGCGGTTCTGCATAACTGCTACCGGGAGTCGCGGGCAGCCAGCGGCACCAGGGTGCTGGAGATGAGTCTGCACCGGCAGGCGTGGAGATCGCTGCTATCGGCCTATGTATTCATCTCAGCATCCCAGCGTGACCTGCTAAGCGGACTCGACCTCCCATCCGACCGCGTATTCGTCAGGCACAACCTTATCCCCTGCCGTGACAGGCTGCAGGCTGCCCGGACAGCGACCGTGGTTTACGCCGGACGCCTGCACGAGGTCAAGGGGGTGCGGCTGCTGATGGCAGGCTGGGACTCTTACCGCAAATCCGCAAGTGATCCAGGACTGCGCCTAATCATTGTGGGAGGGGGGCCCCTTGAGGAGCAAGTGGCGGTATGGGCGTCGACGCGGCCGTCAGTGGAGATGATGGGGACAGTCAGCGGTGACCGGTGCGCCGAGCTCATCTCGGCGGCGCGTGCGGTCCTTCTTCCATCCACCTGGGAGGAAACGTTCGGGCTTGTTGCCGTCGAGGCTATGGCTGCGGGCGTCCCTCCCATCGCGGCGGGCCACGGGTCATTCACCGAGCTGATCACTCCAGGGGTCGACGGCGTACTGTTCAGCCCCGGTGATTCAGCCGCTCTGGCGCTCGCGATTGCAGATGTCGAGAGGAATCCCGAGCAGTACGAGGCCTTCGGCGATCAGGCGCGCAAGACCTACGAGAAGCGGTTCGACCCGCAGCGCAGCGTTGAGGAACTGCTCGAGATTTATCGCTTCGCTATCACGAACCCAATCTGAGGAGAGCGTTTCAGCCACTGGAACCGTGCACGTCCAGGCAGGCGTGCGCGGCCCAGCAGCTATCGTGCCGAGTCCTGGGCTCCCAAATCTCACGGGAAGAACACGAGGAACGCAGAGGAATTGGTGACCACGGGCGGTGGCGGTGGCGATGACCCCCCTGATGACGGGGTGACTTCGATATCGACCCAGCGGTTCTCGCCGCCGTCATTGGTGTCCCAGGAATTGGGATAGCTGGGGCTGGTACCGCCCTGGAAGTAGCAGCTATTTCCCCTGGGGGATTGAACGCGTTCGCGTTTGAAGGCGATGACAGCGGCCCGTTGCTCAGGCCGTTCGAGCCGGGCCCGATATCGCCCAGGTGCGAGCCGAAGTAGCCCCGCGACTCCAGGTAGAACACCTGGCCGCCGGCGTAGTAGACGGTCGCGATGTAATTCCCGGCCGGGAGCACGATGCCGGCGGCGCTGTAGGAATTGGCTACCCACCCGCTGGCCACGCCCCCAGACCAGGATGCCGACAACTCGGTGTTCCTGACCAGGCTCTGAGTGGCGGCGTCCCAGATCTGAGTGCTCGCCGGCAAGGCCTCCGCAAACGGAGGACTATAGAACCAGATGTTATCCACGGCACACGGCTGGGACAGGGTGAACTGGGTGCCCAGTGTCTGCGCCTCTGTATCGATGGTGGTCTGGGTCGGGAAGACAGTCGGAAAATTAGGCCAGAGCCGGTAGGAGCCGCTGTAGCTGGCCGGTGCTGTATCGCTGACTTGCAGGTCAATCCAGAAGTTCGAGGAGCTTGAGCCCTGACTCGGAATGTTCACCGACGGGTCGGTGCCCGCGACGCCGAATGCGCCCTGGAACGAGCCAGCCGAGGCCGGACATGGCGCCGAGGCGCCCTGGTCCGAGTAGCCGAAGAGCGGTCCGTTCGTGATGCCAGTCGCGTAAGGCTCACCCGGCCCGAACTGGCTATTCGTGTCCGGGAAACTGCCGCTGAACCCCGTAGCGGCCTCGTAGATGGCGGCGCCGACCCCGCTCACGTTGCCGATGCTCAGCTGGATCGGGGTCGGCAGCGGGATGTAGTTCCACTGCCCTGCGGTCAGCGACCCGGACGTGACGACGCTGCCGGCCACCACGTTGCCTTCTGTCTCGCCGTAGACCTGCCAGAGCGCGAACTTCTGCGGTGATGTCGACTGGCCGGTCGGGCACACCCACCACCAATAGCCTTCGAACCAGCATGTGCTAGTGACGCAGAACAGAACGCCGGCCAAGAAGGGTCCCGAGTAGGAAACCGGGCTAGACGGCCCGGCAGTAGAGGGGAACAGCCGGTATGTACCCATCAGCCGAATCCGTTCAGGAAGGCGGCGAGCAGCCAGGTGCCCTTGGCCGCGTTGTAAATCAACCCGAGCAGGTCCGTCTCCCCAGCCGTCGTGCTCAGGCTCGGCTGTGGCAATTCGGCGGAGAACTCGTAGCCGGTAGCCCAGTTCAGCGTGAACGGCGCGCCGGAGCCCTGCGTCACCTGGAAGATGATCTGCTGCCCGTTCGCCGCGTTGGCCGGGGTACCCATGGTCCGGTTCCCGCCGATGGTGACGCGGAAATCATTGCCGAGCGAGGCATCTACCGCGATCGTCGCCGCGTCGGTCAGATTCACCACGGCCGGCGCGAGCGCTCCCGGCTCTACGGTCGTGGCCTGCGCCGCGGCGGAAGCCCGCGAAGTGATGGTCGCCGTCAGTACCGTCCCCGCTCCGACGGCGGCTGCTCCGACTGTCCCCGTGACGATCTTCCTGCGGCTCAGCGTCTGGCCCGAATCCCGCCGCTGGCGAGTCCTGGATTGCCCGCCCATTGTGCCTCACTCCCGCCCGCGGGACCGAGTGGTCCCAGCTGACTTGATCAGAAAACTTTCCAGCTGGCGCAGTTACCAGCCGCCCTCGCGGCGGCGATGTCAGCGGCAACAGATCTGTGGTGGTAGATACTCAGGTCGTCCGGCGAGAAATGCCAGCGGCCGTCGGTGTAGTTGAACACGTCTTCGGCCGTGTCGGGCTTTGATGCGGCTCGCGCGACTGCTGCGGTGACGATGGCCGCATTGCCGAAGACGGTCACGGCTTTAATGAACCTCGACCTACCTGCGCCCGACGCGCAGCCGTCATGCACTTCTACCCAGACCTGCCTGGAGATCTGACGCCTCGCGGTTGATGACAGCAGACTCCAGGAGGCCGCGAATTGCCTGGCCGAATACAAGTCGTAGAACTGCGATGCCGCTGCTCTGGCCCCGGCCCGCTCTCCGGGGCTAGCCGACGCTGCCGGCGGCGCCATGCTGGTCGCTACCCCCCGGCTGGCAGTCGCTGCCGGGGCGCCAGCGGCCGACCCGGCAGCGCCGCCTACGCTACAGCCAGCGACGCAGACGGCGGCAAAGCCGAGTACGAGACCTGGTGAGAAACGCATTGCCCTGCAGTCCTTTCGCTGAGCTGGAAGGCCCGAACGCGAGCCAGCTCAGCTCGCCGGCGTGACCTCGACATCTACCCAGTAGTTCTCGCCATTGCCAGCGAAACGTAGGTCTGCGGGTACGCCCAGGAGCCGGTGTTGTAGGTGCTCTGGCCGGGACTAGTGGCGGTGGATGTTCCTGGCGCGATGACCGGCCCGGCGGTGATGCCATTGGCACCTGGCCCGCCGCTGCCCCAGTAGCCAGTTGTCGCCTGGTACCACGGCGACCCGCCGCCGTAGAACACCGCCACCTTGTAGTCTCCGGCGGCGAGCGTGACATCGCTGTAAGCGCACGAGACCCAGCCGGACCCGGCCGCTCCAGACCAGGCGGGCGTGGTGTTATCGGTGCCGGAGACCACATTCTGCGAGGCGACGTTCCAGATTGCGCACCGTGTCGGCAGCGCCGGCGCCTGATGCGGAGTAGAACCAGATCTTGTCGAGTGTGCAGGCCTTCGAGAGCTGGAACTCGGTGGCCAGGGTGTAGCCTGCCGTCCCGGAGTTAAGGTGGCCAGGGAGAGTCGGGTAACCCGGCCACAGCCGGTAGGACGTCCCCGCTGACGGAGACGTCGTGACCTGGAGGTCCATCCAGAAGTTGCAGCTACTGGAACCGTAGATAGGCATGTTGCCTGTCGGGTCAGTGCCTGCAACGCTGAACACGGCCTGGGCTGTGTTGAACGGCGACGGGTTGAGCCAGTGGCATCGGAATAAGCGGTCAGCGGACCGCTGACGATGCCGCCGCGTGGGGCTCACCGCTGCCGAACTGGCTGTTGGTATCGGGGAAGCTGCCAGTGAACCCGGTCGCGGCGAGTACCAGGCGCCGATGGCCAGCGGTATTGGCGCTGCCAGCGGCACGTAGTTCCACTGCCCGGCCGTCAGGACGCCGGAGGTGACCGTGCTCGGCGACAAGGGACCCGCTGTTGGGGTTGTAAAGGCCCAGAGCGCGAACTTCTGTGCCACCGTCGACTGCCCGGACGGGCATACCCACCACCAGTATCCATCGAGCCAGCAGGCGCCACTGGTGACCGCTGCCACGACGCCGCAGATGAACGGCCCGGAATAGGAGACCGGGGCGGACGGCCCGTTCGTTGCGGGGAACAGCCGGTAGGTACCCGGAGGCTGGGTGACCGGCCGGTGAAGTGAAGCCACTCACCAACGCGACGAACAGCCACTTGCCTTTGGCCGCGTTGTAGATGAAGCCCAGCAGGTCAGTCAGCCCCGCCGTGGTGCTGAGGGCAGGTTGCGGCAGGCCGGGCGAGAACGCGTAGCCGCTGCCCCAGGAGAGCGTGAAGCTCCCGCCCGTGCCCTGAGTCACCTGGAGGGTGATCTTCTGCCCGTCCGTCGGGTTGGCCGGAGTGCCGATGGCCCGGTTCCCGGCGATGGTCACCCGGAAATCATTCCCGAGGGAGGCGTCTACCCCGATCGTCGCGCCGTCGGCCAGGTTGACGACCGCCGGCGCCAAGGCGTCCGACTCCACAGTGGTGCCTTGCGGAGCAGCCGACGCTGGCGACGCTGCGGCATCCGCCAGCACTACGCCGCCCGCACCAACGGCGGCGACGCCAGCGATGCCCTTGAAGATCTTTCTCCGGCTCAAGGTCTCGTCTGAATCCGGCGAACGCCGGACTGAAAGCCGCCCCACCATGTGCCACCCTCAACATCGAAGCAATCAACAATGGTGCTCCGGCTCGACCCGCTTAGTTTAGGTGCCTACGCGGCGAATCCGGTTGACACTGCTGCGCGCCTATGTACGTCAGGCGTCGCGCATAGGAGGGCCTAATGGCCAGTCGTGATACGACAACCGCCGCTCAATCTGGTAACACGCGCTACTTCCGCGCATCTCCCCGGCGCCGCCGGAGCGCGTCGCAACCGGTGCATCAGAAAGAGCGGCGCGCATGAAACTCAGCAAGTTCAGTATCAGCGCTGTCGTCTCGTGGTTCTGATGGGCACGACGGCGTCAGCTCCAACTCGCCATCCGTCTGCTGTCGATCATCGAGAGTGGGCCAGATGCCGATCACGTTGAAGTCGCTGCTCGCCACGGCTCGCGGGATCATTGCGTCCGCCGGTCTGGCTAGCGGCAAGTCGGAGCGGGTATGAGCACTGTGGAGATGTGGCGCATCGGCTGGTATGCGCGCAGGGCCAGGCGGATGTCACCGGCGGAGTTGCTCTGGGGCAGCCGCGATAGGGCTGTGCAGGCCATGTGGGTGAGGCGCCGAGTCAGCCGCGATCAGCTCGACATGTCTGTCTCGGGCCTGCCGGGCGCGCGCCCCTTTACTGCACTCCTCCCACCGGACACAGCGTCACGGGTTCCGGAGGCCGCCAGGAAGGCTGTGCTGGCAGCCGCCGATGAACTCATGGCGGGCCGCTGGGAGGTGCTTGGCGTTGTCCGGACCGACATGCAGCTACCGGACTGGTTTCGTGACCCAGTCACCGGGTGCCGGGCGTCTGCGGACTGTTATGCATTCCGGTTCAACCAACGCTCCCTGGCCGGCGCCGGCGATGTCAGGCAACTCTGGGAGCTGTCCCGGCTGCAGCATCTGACGCTGCTCTCGACTGCGTGGTTCCTGAGCGGGGACGAGGCGTATGCGCGCCGGGTTGCCGATCATCTTCAGTCCTGGTGGCAGCAGAACCCGTTTCTCTCCGGTGTGCACTGGGCGCGGGGCATCGAAGTCGGCATTCGTCTGATCAGCCTCACCTGGATCCGGCGGCTGCTGGATAACTGGCCCGGAGTTGCAGACCTTTTCGAACGGAACGACCTGGCTGTCCAGCAGATTCTATGGCACCAGCAGTACCTGGCCCTGTTCCGCAGCCGCGGCTCTGCCGCGAACAACCAGGTCATCGCTGAGGCCGCCGGGCAGCTCACGGCCAGCTGTGCCTTTCCGTGGTTTGCGGAGAGTGGCGTGTGGCGGCGGGCGTCTGGTCGGCTGCTGGAACGCGAGCTGATGCGCAACACCTTCCCGTCTGGCATCGGCCGCGAGCTGGCGTCCGATTATCAGTGTTACGTGGCGGAGCTTGGAATACTCGCTACCGTCGAGTCCACCGCCGCCGGTTATCCGGTGGAGGAGAAGGTGCGACGGATACTGTGCGCCATGCTGGATAGTGGCGCTGCGCTGCTTGACGAGCGGCAGCGACCACCGCGCCAAGGCGACTGCGTTGAGGGCCGGGCACTACTGCTCGATGCGCCGACCGATAACCGATGGACATCGCTGCTCGCTTTGGGCGAGGCCCTGTGCGGTCGGGCGGACTGGTGGCCGCGAACCAAGCCAGGTGCCGCGAGCTCAATCGTTGCCGCGATGCCCGCCGTGGTTCACCACGCTATCGGTAGGCCAACGCAGCGCCCGTGGCACTTCAGGGATGCGGGCGTGACGCTGCTGCGGACAACGAACAAGCACGCGCCGGAGATCTGGTGCCGGTGCGATGGTGGGCCGCACGGCTTCCCCAGGAGCGCCGCGCATGCTCATGCGGATGCGCTGTCGGTCGAGGTTCGATACGGGGGAGTTGACGTGCTGGCCGACCCTGGCACGTACTGCTATCACGGCCAGTCAGCGTGGCGAACGTATTTCCGGTCGACCATCGGCCACAACACCCTCGAGCTCGACGGACGGAACCAGTCCACCGAAGGCGGCCCGTTCCTGTGGCTTCGGCATGCAAACGGTCGGCTCATCGACGTCCGCGACATCGGTGACGCCGTTGAGTGGACGGCCGAGCACGACGGCTACCGCAAGCTCGACCCTCCGGCCTGGCATCGCCGGTGTGTCCGACTAGACCGGGCATCCAGGGCCATCGACATCGTTGATGAGATCGCTACCGGAGGCCACTCGCTCAGGCTGGCTTTCCACCTTGGGCCAAATGTCACTGCCGAACTCGACGAAGCGTGCGCCTTCCTAAGCTGGCCCGGGATTCGCGTGCCCGGCGCGGCGCGGATGGAACTCCCCGGATCGCTTCAATGGACCCTTCACCGAGGCGAAGAGAATCCGATCTCCGGCTGGTACTCCAGGAGCCTCGGCCAGCGGGTCCCGGCTACCACGCTGATTGGTGTCGGCCAGTCGGTGGCCGCGCAGCCGCTCGTCACCCGGCTGGAATTCAGCGATGCGGTGCAACCGCGTTGGCTGACGTCCGGGGAATCACCGCGCTATCAATGAGCAGTGCCCAGGGTCAGGACCGGCGGTCCCGATCCTCCGGCGCGCTGAAGACGAGCATCGCGTCGCTGGGCGGAGCGCCGAACAGCCGCGTGACGGTCTCCTCGTCGAAGCCGCTGCCGTCGGAGATGTTCACGAAGTCCCTGATGGCGGTCCCGGTGCAGTCCGCGTCTACGACCGGAGCGCACCGCCCGGTGGCCAGATCCCTGGCATCCACGGTACGGAAGTCGACGCTGTACCTGGCAAGCCCGGAGGTGTTGGGAATCGAAGTGTGCAGCTGGGCGCCAGCGAAGAGCAGGACGGACCCAGGCGACGGCAGCACGATCAGCTCCTGCGCGGGCTTATGGTCGATTGCTCCAGGCCGGGCCTGCTCCTCCTTGGTCACGTTCTGGGCGGCAGTCAGGCGCTGGACGTTGTTCCGGTAGTAGTCGAAGGTGGCCGACGTGTTCGGCACGGCTCGGCCGAAGCCTTTCAGGTCGAACGCCATCGAGTTGTCCTCGCGGATCGGGTAGACCGGCAGCCACCAGTTGAGCTGCTGGACTGGCGCGCTGTACCAGGAGTCCCGGTGCCACGGAAACGCGAGCGCCACGCCGGTGGTGAGATGGCCAAGCGGGAACGAGGTGCGCGGCCGCGGCACGTCGAAGTGAGTGAACTCGGCGGGCAGGCCAGCCTGGGTGATGATGTCGCAGACCAGCCTCTTCGAGCGCTCGGCGTGGATCCAGTGCGGCTTCCACGCGCCTGAGCAGCTTGGCCATCTCGGCCGGCTCGATGTGCTCATGCGCGTGCTCCGGATCGTAGCGCGCCGAACAGCTCGGCGAGCTGATCCCTGGTGTAGTCCACCAGGTCGCGGACGGCCTGAAGGCGGGTCAGCACGATGAGCTTGCCGTCATAGATGGCCTGCCGGAGCTCGTCGTCGCTTCAGTTCCGGGTCGACCAGAACGGTCATGGGAGTTCCCTCACTTCCTCGACTTGAACGTGACTGCAGGGCCTGGCCGACGAATCACCGACTTCGCGCACGCTGAACGCCTCGGCGTACGGGGCGCGGCACTCCATCCCGCGCAGCCGGGCCAGGCCCAGGAACACTTCGTCGTCCCACCAGTCACGGCCGTGCTGGGATGGGTAGCACTTGTGCAGCAGCTCGACCTTGCGCCGCGCCGTCTCCACGGACATCGGCACGTACGTGGACGGGCGAGCGAAGTCGCCGTCCCACTTCGGGATCTCGTAGCCGAGGTACAGCTGATCGCGGAACACTGTCGGCATGATCTCGGCGATAGTCCGGTGGTCCTGGTGCGCGTCGGCGGCCGACGGAGCCAGGATCAGGTCGGGCGAGCAGGCCTGCGCGACGTCCTCCAGGACGTCCTTGACCTGCGCCCAGGCGGCCGGCAGCCTGCCCTCCGGCAGTTCGTGCAAGCTCGACGGTGAGGTCCGCGCCGGGCAGGAACGCCTCCGCCGCGGCCCGCGCCTCAAGTTGGCGCTCGGGCGTCCCGGTCAGCACGACGTAGCGAGCGGTCAGCCCGGGCTCGCCAGCCGCGAGGCTGAGCAGCGTCCCGCCGGCCCCGATCTCGATGTCGTCCGGGTGCGCGCCGATGGCGAGGACCGACAGCGGCCCGTCAGGCCTGGCTCAGCTGCAGTGCCAGCATCCGAGCCTCGCCTCGGGCCACCGCGACGCGCCGGCAGCCGACGCCTCGAGCAGCCGAATGTCGCGACCGGACCGCTTCGGCCTCTTCGAGGGCACTGCCGAGCGGCTGGACCGGCCCGACCGGTCGGCGTCCCAGATCATCCAAGGGCAGTAGCCGCGGTGGTACATCTCTTCCAGCTGGGCCCGCTCCTTGACGGTGTCGGCCGGCGACCAGTAGCCCTTGTACGGGTAGGCGAGGACTCGGCGCTGCGGGACCAGCCGGCGCATGATCGCGTCCTCGACGAGGTCCTCGCCCTCGTTCAGGTAGTCGAAGATCTCCGGCCGGAGCACGAAGTAGCCGCCGTTCTCCCACTGGCGCAGGTCGCGCATCGGAGTGACCTGGTTGATCAGCCCGTCGTCGCCGATCTCGACGACGTGATGCGAGGACTGCGGCGGCACCGCGAGCAGGCTTGCCACCGCGTTGCTGGCCTCGAACCGGCTCGATGATGTCCGGCAGCGGCGCGTTGGTCAGCACGTCCGCGTAGTTGGCCATGAACATCGGCTCGTCCGTCGACGAAGCGCCGGACCCGCCGCAGCCGCTCGCCGATCGGGGAGTTGAGCCCGGTGTCGACGAAGGTGATCCGCCACTCGGAGATGTCGGTGCTGAACAGCTCGCACCTCCCTGGCGCCGTTCGCCAGCACGAAGTCGTTGGACCTGGTCTCGTCGTAGTTGAGGAAGAAGTCCTTGACGTAGGACGCGCCGTAACCGAGGCAGAGCACGAAGTCGGTGTGGCCGAAGTGCGCGTAGTAGCGCATGACGTGCCACAGCAGCGGGCGCTCGCCCACCATCGCCATCGGCTTCGGCCCGCTGCTGACGCCGTCGCGCATCCGCATTCCGAGGCCGCCGCAGAACAGTACGACCTTCATCGGCATCTCCCACTCAGACGATTTCGAGCTCGGGGATCGGGAAGACCAGCCGGCCGCCCCAGGACCGGACGTACTCGAGCTGCTGGCTGATCTCGTCGCGCAGGTTCCACGGCAGCACGAGGATGTAGTCGGGCCTGGTCTCCGCGAGCCGCTCCGGCGCGTAGATCGGGATGTGCGTGCCGGGCAGGAACATGCCCTGCTTGACCGGGCTCCGGTCGACGGTGTAGCTCAGCAGGTCGCCGCGGATGCCGCAGTGGTTGAGCAGCGTGTTGCCCTTGCCGGGGGCGCCGTAGCCCGGCCACCGACTTGCCCTGCCGGCCGCGTCGAGCAGGAACTCCAGCAGGTCGGTCTTGATCTTCAGCACCTCGCGCGGCGAAGCCCTCGTGCCCGGCCAGCGTGTGCAGTCCGGCGGCCTCCTCGGCCGCCAGCACCGCCTTGACCCGTGCCGGTCGGCTCGCCGGCGCACTCCTCCGGGCCGGGCGTAGACCCGCAGCGAGCCGCCGTGCGTTTCGAGCTCGTCCACGTCGACCACGCGCAGCCCGGCGCTGGCCAGCGCCCGGCGACGCGGTCAGCAGGGACAGATAAGAGAAGTGCTCGTGGTAGATCGTGTCGTACTGGCGGCGCTCGATGAGCCGCAGCAGGTGCGGGAACTCCAGCGTCACCAGGCCGGTGTCCTTGACCAGCGCGCGCAGGCCCGCCGCGAAGCCGCGGATGTCAGGCACGTGGGCGAACACGTTGTTGCCGGCGACCAGGTCGGCCTGGCCGTACCGGCGCGGCGATGTCGCGTCCGGGTCTCGGCCCGAGGAACTGCACCTCGGTCCTGATGCCCCTGGGCCCGCGCGGCCTCGGCGACGTTCGCGGCGGGCTCGACGCCAAGGACCGGCATGTCCGCGCGCCACGAAGTGCTGCAGCAGGTAGCCGTCGTTGCTGGCGACCTCGGTGACCAGGCTGTCCGGGTCGAGGTCGAGCCGGTCGATCATCGCGTCGGCGTAGCGCTTGGCGTGCGCCACCCAGGAGTCGGAGTAGGACGAGAAGTAGGCGTAGTCCGAGAAGATGTGCTCGCCGGACACGTAAGCCGGCAGCTGCACGAGCAGGCATGATTCGCAAATACGGACGTGCAGCGGGTAGAAGCTCTCCGGCGCGTCCAGCTGGTCGGCCGGAACGTAGCTCTCGCACAGCGGCGACATGCCGAGATCGACGAAGGTCCGCGTCAGGCTAGCGCCGCACAGCCGGCACTCAGGTATCGACGTCACGGTCGCCCCCATTCCGGCCCGCGTGCTAGAGTCCGGTCGACGATCACTGCTGCGTGTCGCGAGTAGTTATATAGACAAGACATTCACGACTTAGATACGGGAAGCGCTGATCAGTGCTGTGTTACCCGCGGCTCGGCTAGCCTGGGCTGGCCGAGAGGCGGGCAGCTATGCTGGGGTCTCCGACCAGTGACACGGGACGAACGGAGACGGAACGACCGGGGCGGGAACGGCACAGCCGGAGCCAGTGTGCCGGGCATGCCGCGGCCGATCCGGCGATGCTAGTGCTCGACCTCGGGCTGCAGCCAGCGTGCGACTACTTCCCGCGCCGCGACGACCCGGGCCCGACCCGGAGTACCCGCTGCAGATGTGGCTGTGCGGGCGCTGCGGGCTGGCCCAGCTCGTCGAGGACCCGACCGTGCCCGAGGAGCCGCGAGGTGCCGAGCCGGCCGCGCTCGTCGCGCAGGCCGCCGAGGCCGTACGCCGGGTGCGGCCGGCCGGACTGCTTCCGGCCGGAGGCACAGTCGCGGAGTACGGCAGCCCGCACGGCGGCTCGTGGCTGGACCTGCTGGCCGCCGTGGGCTTAAGCCGGTCACCGGACGGCGAGCCCGGCCGACGTGGTCGTCGACTGCTTCGGCATGATGCACGCTGCCGACCAGGCGGCGGCGCTGGCCGAGCGGGCCGCCCGGCTCGCCCGGGCGGCGTGCTGCTGCTGCAGTACCACTCGCTGGAGACGATCATCCGGCACGGCCAGTGGAACGCGCTGCGGCACGGCCACTACGCCTACTACTCCACGACCGCGCTGATGACGCATGCTGGCCAGCACGGGCTCACGCGCGCGCACCGCCTGGGAGTTCGAGCTCTACGGCGGCACCGTGCTGCTCGCCGCCAGGCAGACAGCTGACCGGTTCGCCGGCCCGGATCAGCGCAGTCCGCTCGCTGCTTGACTCCGAGGACGAGAGCCGGCGTACGTGATCCGGTCGTGCTGACCGGACTTGCAGGACCGCGCCCGGCGACGCGCCAGCGCGCCTGCGCGACTGGCTCGCAGCCGAGTCGGCCGCCGGCCGCACCGTCCTCGGCTACGGGGCCGCGTCCCGCGCCGTGGCTCTGCTCTGCCAGGCAGGCGTCGACGCCACCCTGCTGCCCGCAGTCGCCGATGCCTCGCCCGACAAGCGCGGGCTGCGCATGCCCGGCACCGATATTCCCGGTGCTCGACCCCGCGGAGCTGCGGACCGCCCAGCCCGACGCGGTCCTGCTTTTCGTCGCGGACCTGCTCACCGAGGTACGCGCCGACTACCCGGAGGTGGAAGCGGCGGGCGGCAGCTGGGTGGTCGCGGACTCGCTCGGCGCCTGACATCCGCGCAGCCTCAGGCAGGCTGCAGGATCACGCGGAGCCGCTCGAGGCAGCGGCCGCGGGTCGGGCCGATGCTGCCGATCGGCAGGCCGAGCTGGTCGGAGATCTCCGTGTAGGAGACCGGCGGGTCGGCCATAAGCAGCTCGAGTAGCTGCTGCGATCGGGTCGAGAGCGTCGAGACAGCGCCTCCCGAACCGCCTGCGCGCGCTCCTCGGCGAGCAGCCGCTCATCAACGTCGGGCTGATGCTCCCGGCTGTAGCCGAACGTGACATCGTGATCGTCGACCAGCATGACTCTCTTGCTGGCGGTCAGGTGGCGCAGGCACTCGTGCCGAGCGGTCGTCGCAAGCCAGCTGCCGATCCGCTCCGGGTACTCGATCCGGTCGATGTTCTCGAGCAACCGCAGCCAGGTGGCCTGGACGACGTCGGCCGCATCGATTTCAGCCAGCTTGAAATCTCTGGTCATCGCCCAGATAAGCCTGGAGTACTGATCGACCAGGCGTTCCCACGCTAACTTGTCGCCGGCTGCTGCCTGGCGCACGAGGCTCGCGATATCTAGGGAGTTATGGTACTCCGCCATTGTCATGGTCGCGCTGTCGGCAAGCTTCGATGGCGCGCCGCGGCGACTTCTGTCGTTGAGCGCCAGCAGCTCCGCCCAAGTCCGCAAGCGACGTCAGCTACTGCCAGCTCGCGCGAGTAGGTGGATGTCCACGGCAGCGCGGCATTATATCTACTAAATCGACCGACTTGATCGACTACTGCCTCTGACACCATCAGGTTTTCGGCCAACCCCGCCCTTCCAGCCCACCCACATTCGGGCGCACCGCCTCCCCGGCGGCCCGTCCGATTCCGCTCCCTGCGGCCGTGCATTGGGAAGACGCCCAGGTAGAGAGGACGGTTGACAGGCCATTCTTGCTCGGCTACTAATCTTCGCCGTTCTCGCTTACGTTCCGTAATATCCGCAGGTCAGAGGCGCGACTGTGGGAGCACTGACGCTAGGTTAATTCTGGCGTCGAGATGAAGAGTACGATCGGACTGTACTAAAAGTAACTATCAGGTTATTAAATATAATTATTAACATCTGACAGGATTCTGGCGCGGAACGCTGGGTTCAGTAGGGGCAGGAGGAAGTCATACGCCCAGCGGGCCCGCACACGCGCACAGGGCTCGACCTTGCCAGGTACTCAGTCCGGCTGCCGGTTTAGTATCAGCCGTGTGAGCGAGCTAGGACCAGACGATCCTGACCCGGAAGACATCAAGATCATTACGCTGGCCCGTTCGGCTCGAGCTCGGGTAGCCGCGGCCGAGGGCGCTGCCGTTCGGGACGAGACCGGACGGACGTACGCGGCAGCGGCAGTCGCCCTGCCGTCTCTGCGCCTGTCCGCCTTGCATCTAGCAGTCGCGATGGCCGTGTCGAGCGGCGCGACGAGCCTGGAGGCAGCGGCGCTGGTCAGTGACGGCAACGAGCCCGACCCTGCCGACATCGCCGCGGTGCGGGAGCTGGGGCCCGATGCGCTGGTATTCCTCGCCGCCCCGGACGGCGCAGTCCTGGCTACGCTCCGCCCATAGCGGCCAGACCTGCCGCCGACCGCATCGAGGTCCGGCACGGCGCGCCAGGTCTGCCGGATCGGCCCCTCGGCATTCTGGTCTGGGCTATGCCTGGTGCGAAACTGACCCGGTGCCCGATGATCGGCAGCAGCTCCCGGACCACCGGCGGCCCGCAGGTAGGACGGGCGGTGCGGGCGCGGCTGGCGGCGGTGGTGATGCTGACAGGGCCGGCAGGGCTCGCGGTGCTGGCGGGAGTGCTGCCGTCCTGCTCGGCGCGGCTGCCTGGGGCAGCACCGGCACGGCCGCCCACTTTGCCCCGCCGGGCGCGAGCTCGCCGTCGATCGGAGCGGCGAGGATCGGGGTAGGTGGCCTGCTGCTATTCGCCTTCGCCATCAGCACCGCATCGCGCCGGCGCTCGGTCGGTCGGCTCCTGGCGGGCAGCGGCGTTATGCGGGCGAGCCTCATCCTGGCGGCGGCCGCCGTGGCCGGATACCAGGTGTGCTTCTTCACCGCCGTTCGGCTGACCGGCGTTGCCATCGGCACGGTGGTGGCGATCGGGAGCGCGCCGGTCTTCACTGGTGCGCTGAGCCGGCTGGCTGGCGGCCCGCGGCTGGACCGGCGCTGGATGGCAGCGACAGTCGCCGCGGTCGTCGGGTGCGTGGTGCTCGTGACTGGCGGGCATGCCGCCGGCGTCAGCGCAGGCGGCGTCGGCCTGGCGCTCGCTGCCGGGTTCTGCTACGCGATCTACGCGGTCACGGCATCGCGGCTGATCACTGCCGGTAACCCGGAGGGCGCCGTGATGGGCCTGCTGTTCGGCGGCGCGGCCGTCTTGCTGGCCCCGGTGCTCGCCTTCGGCTCGTCGGGCTGGCTGCTGAGCTGGCGGGGGCTCGCGGTCGCTGTGTATCTCGGCGTTGTCACTACCGCGCTCGCCTATCTGTTGTACGGGCGCGGGCTGCGGACGGTATCCGCCCCGGTCGCGGTCACGCTAGGCCTGGCCGAGCCGGTCGTAGCGGCGATCCTCGGCCTCGTCGTCCTCGGTGAACGGCTGACGGGCACTGACGTCGCCGGGCTAGCGCTCGTCGGCCTGGCCCTGGCGACGCTCGTGGGCGGCCGGGCGCCTGTCGCGCCGCCGCCGAGCCCGCCCGGCTAGCCGAGCCCGCCCTGCTGGCCGACCCCGTCTGTTGGCCGAGCGCGCCTGGCTAGCCGAGCCCGTCTGTTGGCCGAGCGCGCCTGGCTATCGGGCCGACGTCGGCCGTCAGTTAGGGCCACAGCGCCTAAGTAGGGGAGAATCGGCACGTGGGAACCCCGTCACGCCGGCTACCGACGCCAGCTGCGACCAGCGAGTCCGCTGCGGTGGCCACTACCGAGTTCAGGTCGGGATTCGCCTGCTTTGCCGGTCGGCCAAACGTCGGCAAGTCCACGCTCATGAACGCGCTGGTGGGCGCGAAGATCGCTATCACGAGCAGCCGACCGCAGACGACGCGTCGCGCCATCCGCGGCATCGTTCACCGGCCGGACGCGCAGCTGGTCATCATCGACACGCCGGGGCTGCACCGGCCGCGGACGCTGCTCGGCGAGCGGCTCGACAGCCTGGCGCGCTCCACCCTGACGGAGGTCGACGTGATCGGCTTCTGCATCCCCGCGAACGAGCGGATCGGGCCAGGTGACAAGTACCTGGCCGCCGAGCTCGGCGGCCTCGGCAAGACCCCCGTTGTGGCGATCGTCACCAAGACCGATGAGGCCACCCGCGAACAGGTCGCTGCGCAGCTCGCCGCGGTCGGGGGGCTGGGGGACTGGGCCGATGTCGTGCCGGTCTCGGCGGCCCGCGGGTTCCAGCTTGATGTCCTCGCCGACGTGCTGGTTTCGTACCTGCCGCCGGGTCGGCCCCTCTATCCCGATGGGGACCTCACTGACGAGCCCGAGCAGCAGCTCGTCGCCGAGCTGATCCGGGAGGCGATCCTGGAGGGCGTCCGTGATGAGCTGCCGCACTCGATCGCCGTCGTGGTCGACGAAATGGCTCCGCGCGAGGGCCGTGACGACCTCATCGACGTGCACGCCGTGATGTATGTCGAGCGGCCGAGCCAGAAGGCCATCGTTCTCGGCACCAAGGGCGCCAGGCTCAAGGAGGTCGGCACCACCGCTCGGCGACAGATCGAGGCCCTGCTGGGCAGCCGGGTCTACCTCGACCTGCGCATCAAGATCGCCAAGGACTGGCAGCGCGACCCGCGTCAGCTGCGCCGTCTCGGCTTCTACGACTGACCTGGCCCCGAACCGAGATCCAGCTCCCAGGATCGGTAGCCGCCGACCACCGCGAAGCCAAGCTGCTCGTTGATCGAGATCATGTGCGCGTTGGAACCGGCGTTATCGGTGATGAACCGGCGGACGTCCGGCGCCTGTCTCGCGAGCCATTCCAGCAGGGCTACCTTGACGAGCAGCCCCAGCCGGTGGCCTCTATGCTCCGGCAGGACCGCGGTGATCTGCTGTATTCCCCAGCCCGGTGCGCCTGGGTCCGTGCAGATCTGCGTCAGGGCGGCGAATTCGCCGCTCTTGGAGTCGTGAGCGGCGGCCGAGTAGAACACGACCCCGTGATCGGCAGCCGTCGCGTCGAGCCGCCTGATGCGCTCGACGTCCCACACTGATGGCTCGACGCCCTCATCGCGAGGCGCGTCCGCCATAGCGGCGTGGACGCGCGCGACGTCGGCGAGATACTCGTCGGGGGTCGACCCTCGCCACGTCAGCACGGAGTAGCCGGCCGCGTACGGCAGCGCAGCCCGGCGCAGGCCCGAGAGCCTGGCAGGAAAGTCTTCGTCGACCTCCATTGTCCGGCTTACTTCGGTGATGCCCCCTCGCGCGCCGGCTGCCGCAGCGAAGGCCGCGCCTGGCGACGCATCCCACGCGTTGCCCATGAGCCGGGTCCGACCGGCTGCCCGCGCCTGGCGGGCACAGTGGGCAAGGAGCTCGCTGCCTACGCCGGCACGGCGGCGGCTCGGCCGCACGGTCAGGATCACGGTAGCCAATGTGGGATTATCCAGCTGCGGCAGCGTCAGCAGATAGCTGCCGACGGGCGCGCCCGCGTCGTCGGTAGCTAGCCAGCACTGTCGCGGGTGGGAGTCGTAGCCCTGCCCCCACTTGCCGCTGAATGAACCGAAGGACCAGGCCGGCAGGTGCGGCGTGTCGACCTGCCAGCTCTCCGCCGCGATGTCGAAGCAACTGTGTAGCTGCTCGGTGTCGGTGACGCCGTCGAATCGCTCGATAAGCACTCGGGCATCTAACCTCGCGCGCCGAAGGCGCAGCAATTGATTTAGCGGCCGACCAGGTCGAGTTCCCAGTTCCGGTACATCGTGTTCGCCATGAAGCCGAGCTGGTCGTTGATGGCGATCATGTGGCGGTTGGATTCGGCGTTCCCGGTCAGGATGTGGCGCACGGCGGGCTCGTGGGCAGCCAGCACGTCCAGCATCTCGGCCTTCACCAGAAGGCCGAGTCTGTGCCCGCGGTGCGCCGGCAGGACCGCGGTGGTCATCTGAAAGCCCCAATCCGGCGTGTCTGGCTCGACGAAGATCTGGGTGATGGCCACAAGCCGATCCGTCGCGTCATGGCGGGCAGCGACGGAATAGAACTGCTGGCCGCTGGCTAGGCAGATTTGTTCCAGGTCCGTGATCCGCCCGGCGTCCCATGCTTCCGGCTCGACACCCTCGTCCCTGGGCGCGTCGGCCATGGCGCCGCTGAGCAGAGCCTGGTCCTCCAAGGTGTCCGCCGGGCTCGCCCCGATCCAGGAGACCAGCGAATAACCAGCCGCGTGCCGGGCGGCCGCGGCGCGGAGGCCAGCCAGCCGTCCGGGCAGGCCCGCGTCGGTGTCGAGGTGCCTGATCACCTCGGCTATGCCGCTCGTCGCGCCTGCGGCTGCCGCGAACTCGCTGCCGGGCGAATCGTCCTTGGCCTCGCCTGCCAGCCGCCTGCGGCCGGCCAGCCGCGCCTGACCCGTGCAGTGTCCGAGGAGCGCACGGCCTGCGCCCGACCGCCGGCGACCTGGGGCGACGGCCAGCGTGCACCAGCCGACGGTCGGGTTCTCTAGCTCCGGCAGCGTGAGCAGGTAGCAGCCGACTGGCTCGCCGGCAGCATCTACGCCGAGCCAGCTCTGCCGAGGATGCCCGTTAAACCCGCTGGTCCAGCGGTTGCGGAACGACGTTAGCGACCGGACGGGGAGGCCTGGATCATCTAGCCGCTGGGCAGCCGCGACGATTTCGTAGCTGCTGCACAGCTGGTCGACATCGGTAGCCGCGTCGAACCGCTCGATACGCATCTTCACCGCGCCGGGGCGAGCTTGCGAGCGGCTGCGACATCCAGCTCGAACGACTCGAAGTAGTCGCTGATCCGGTGGCCAAGGTCAGCGTTGACGGCAACCATGTGCTCATTTGCGACAGCGTTGAACGTCATGATGTGGCGCACCTGCGGCTCGACCTCAGCCAGCCACTCGAGCATCGTGACCTTGACATGCAGGCCGAGGCGGTGACCGCGGTGCGGCCGGGTCACGGCGGTGATGTCCTGGAACGCCCAGCCATCGATGTCCGGATCGACATTGACCTGGGTCAGGGCAGCCATCTCGCCCGAGGCATCGTGGATGGCAGCTATTTCATACCAGCGGCTGCCTTGCGCGATCCCCCGTTCCTCCGCGGCCCTCAGCCTGGGGGGATCCCAGATTTCCGGCTCGACCGACTCCTCGCGCGGGGCATCCTCCATGGCCATCAGCAGCGAGCACACCTGGTCGGCCAGCTCGTCGGGCACGGGACCAGACCACCGGCGCAGCGTGTAACCGGCGGCGTGCGCTGCGGCATCCGTCCGCAGGCCCGGCAGCCGTTCGCGCAGGCCAGGCCCGACGTCCAGCACGCGGCGGGCGTCGCGCATGCAAGTCCGGGCGCCGAGCGCCGCAGCGAATGCGGCGCCTGGCCCATCGACCCGCGCGTTCGACATGAGGAGCGCTCGGCCTGCCAGCTCGGCCTGCTCAGCGGCGTGGGCCCCGAGCGCTGTGCCGATGCCTTGGCGCCGTGCGGGCAGGGCGACGACCGGGTAGCAGAACGCGTTGGCGCGGTTCTCCCGCTCGGGCAGCTCGAGGACGTAGAAGCCGACTAGCGCGCCAGCGTCGGTTGTAGCCAGCCAGGTCTGCTGGGGGACACCGGCCATCCCGTACACCATCCAGCCGCGGAATCCGCCGAATGAATCCGGCGGCGCGTTCGGGTCGTCCTCGGGCTGGGCAGCTACCACCATCTGGTAGCAGGCCCGTAGCCGGGACTCGTCCGCGCTCGGATCGAACTGCTCGATGCGCACGGCCGCCAGCTAATACTGGTGCCGGTCAAGCTGCAACCGAATTAGCCGCGGGAAGTCCGGCTTTGCCCGATTGATGCGCCAGCGTGGCTCGCACGTGTGATGATCTGCTCACCTGGGACGATGTTCTAGCAGCAAGTACGAGGCCGTGGCGGCGGGGGGAGCTGTCGTTGAGTTTGATCGGGTTTCGCTTCTGCTTCAAGACGACTGGGCACGGCATCCTGCATTGCCACCGCTGCGGCGGCGACCGGCAGTACCAGCAGTGCACGGGACGGCGCTGGATCCACGTCTTGCATATCCCTGTAATTCCGCTGGATCGGGTAGCCGAGCACGTGCAGTGCCGGAGCTGCCGGACGCGCTACCGGATCGAGGTGCTCGGCTTGCCGACACTCGCCGCCATGCAGGCCGCCCTGCCGGCCGGGTCGCTGGCGGCGGTCACGACGATGCTGCGGGCGGGCGATCCGACGAGCGTTCCGGCACGCAGCCGGGCAATCGATGTCATGCGCCAGGCCGGGCTGTCTGGCTACGACGAAGCCGCGCTGACGGCGGATCTGGCGGCAGCAGACGGTCCCGCCGTGGACGTCGCCGCGCCGCTGCGCACGCTGGCCCGGCAGCTAGCGATGCCTGCCCCGGAGTGGTTCCTAGCCGACGCGGTCCGGGTCGGACTGGCTGACGGGCCCCTGTCGGACGACGAACGCGGTGCGGCGAGGCTGATCGCCGCGCACCTGGGCATGACGTCGGCCCAGGCGCACGGCGTGATCTGGCTCACCGAAGAAGGCGCCTCGGCCGGCTGACGCCAGCCCGCCCGGCTGACGCCAGCCCGCCCGCCCGGCGGGCCTGTTGCCGCCCGACGCCAGCTACGCCGCCCGTCGCGTCGGCCGCCTGACCCGCTGCCGTGGGTGAGAATGGGCTGGTGGCCATCTACCGTGACGACGGCATCGTGCTGCGCACCCACAAGCTGGGCGAGGCCGACCGAATTGTCACGGTGCTCGCGCGCAAATCGGGCCGCATCCGCGCGGTCGCAAAGGGCGTGCGGCGCACGAAATCGCGGTTCGGCGCACGGCTTGAGCCATTCACTCATGTCGACCTGCTGCTGTACACCGGCCGGTCGCTGGACGTCATCACTCAGGCCGAGACACTGCGCCCGTACGGGGAGCGCCTGGTTGCTGACTATCCCCGGTACACCACCGGGACGGCGATGCTCGAGACCGCCGAGAAGCTCACGCCGGTGGAAAAAGAGCCGTCGATGCGGCAGTTCCTGCTGCTGGTGGGCGGACTTCGGGCGCTGAGCGAGAGCGAGCATGACCCCCGGCTGGTGCTCGACGCGTTCCTGCTGCGGTCGCTGGCGGTGGCCGGTTACGCCCCCGCGCTCGCGGAGTGCGCCGTCTGCGGAACTACGGCGCGGGAGGCGCGGGGGTCGGGCGGGCTGCGCGCGTTCGGGCTAGCCTCAGGGGGACTGACCTGTCAGAACTGCCGGGTGCCCGGCTCCGCCACGCCGTCGGTAGCGACGGTGGCCCTGATGGACGCGCTACTGCGCGGTGACTGGGCCGTGGCCGACGCCAGCGAGCGCAAGCACCAGGTAGAGTGCAGCGGCCTGACCGCCGCCTACCTGCAATGGCACCTGGAGCACTCGATCCGGTCGCTGAAGCACGTGGAGCACGCTTGAGGATCCTGCCGATACCGAGGGCCACCAGCCGATGAATCGCCAGCCTGCGCCGCCGTACCCGCATCCGGACGGCGCTCAGCCACCCAAGATCCCCGGCGAGCTCGTGCCGCGGCACGTGGCGCTCGTGATGGACGGCAATGGCAGATGGGCCAAGCAGCGCGGCCTGCCACGGACCGAGGGCCACAAGGCGGGGGAGTACGCGCTCTTCGACGTGATCATGGGCGCGATCGAGCTTGGCATCCCGTACCTGTCGGCTTACGCCTTCTCGACGGAGAACTGGCGCCGTTCCCCCGACGAGGTCCGCTTCCTGATGGGCTTCAACCGCGACGTCATCCGGCGTCGCCGCGACCAGCTCAACGAGATGGGGGTCCGGATCCGGTGGGCAGGCCGCCGCCAGCGACTGTGGCGCAGCGTCATCTCCGAGCTTGAGGACGCCGAGCGGATGACCGTCGGCAACTCGGTGCTGACGCTCCAGTTCTGCGTGAACTACGGTGGCCGGGCCGAGATCGCCGACGCGGCCAAGGCCATCGCACTCGACGTTGCCGCCGGCCTGCTGAAGCCCGACAAGGTCGACGAGCGCACCATCAGCCGGTACCTGGACGAGCCGGAGATTCCCGATGTGGACTTGTTCGTGCGGTCGTCGGGGGAGCAGCGGACGTCAAACTTCTTGCTGTGGCAGTCGGCCTACGCAGAGATGGTGTTCCTGGACACGCTCTTTCCTGACTTCGACCGCCGCCACCTGTGGCACGCCTGCGAGATCTACGCCAGCCGCGACCGCCGCTACGGTGGCGCCGAGCCGAATCCGATCGAGCCGGGACCGGGCTCAGGCGACCCGCTGCTCGGCTAGTCGCTAGGGCCGCACCACGCTGTGAGAGCCTCGGCCAGTCCGGCGAGGTCTGCCGGGTCGGGTGCACCGGTGCTGGCTGAGCTCGGGCCGAACGCCCACGCCACATAGCCATCAGGACGGATCAGTAGCGCATCCGCCGGGGCTGGCTGGCCAAGCGGTTCAGCAATGATCATGGGAACGTGGCCGCCCCAATCCGCCGCCGCGCCAGCCGCTCGGCCGCCGGGCGTGAAATCCAGCAACACGAACTGGGCCGTTCGCATGAGCTCGGCCACCCGGGTTCGTCGGCCGGCCGTCTGGACGGCCAGGTCGGGGACGAACCTGCCGGTCAGCGGGTGCGGACAGGCGTGACCTCCGGACATGTCGTAACGCAGGTCGGAGCCCTCCACCAGCTCGCCGACGTGGCGCAGCACGTCGGGATAGGACAGCAACTCGCCGACCAGGTCCCGGAGCGCCGCTGCCTCGTCGCCATCAGCGGACAGCGCCTTCTGCGCTCTGGTCTGCATGAGGTGCCGACGTCCCGCCGCGTGCCGCTCGGCGTGATACGTCGCGAGCAGTCCGTCCGGCGCCCGCCCGCTGAGCTGCGCTGCAAGTTTCCAGCCCAGGTTGAGTGCGTCAGCCATGCCGACGTTGAGTGAACCGCCCGCGCCGAAGACGTGCGCCGCGTCGCCCGCGAGCAGGATCCGGCCGGCCCGGTACCGGTCGGCCTGGCGGCTGTTGCCGACCGTCCGAGTCAGCCACTGCGGCTCGGTCATGGGCACATCGGCGCCGATGACGCGGCGGACGCTCTCGCTCAGCTCAGCCAGCGTCATCGGTTCATCGAGATCCACACCGGCGGCGTGCTCGCGCGTCGAGATGATGTAGGCGTCCGCCGCGGCGTCGGCGTCCAGGCTCGCCAGGGATGCCAGGGAGTAGCTGCCGCCTGCGGTCTTGACCTGCTCGGTCGGCCGGAGGCGGCCAGCGCCGGGCACCTCGACCTCGCCGGTGACGGGAACAATCCGGGCTGTCGGCAGGGTGACACGGCCGATCCTGGACACTTCCTCGGACGTGCTGCCAGGGAAGCCGATGCCTGCGTGCTTGCGCACCAGGCTGTGGGCGCCGTCGCAGCCCACGGTGTAGCTGGTGCGGAGCCGGTATTCGCCGGCCGGCCCGTGCACCGTCAGCTCGACGTGCTCCTCGTCCTGGACCAGCTCGGTCAGTTCGTGGCCTCGGCGCACAGTGCCACCTAGCTCGCGCAGCCGGTCTTCGAGGCGTTCTTCCAGGCGGCGCTGTGGTATTGCGAGCACGTGCAGCGGACTAGCACCCAGCCGGGAAAGTTCGAGCCGTAGCGGCCCGAAGGAGAAGATCGGAACTGGGCCCGCGTACGTCGCCCCCGCCCGTAGCCGCTCCAGCAGACCGCGATGATCCAGCGCCGCCACGATGTGGCCGACGAGGCCGTTCCCTCTCGGGATCTCGCTGATCGCGCTGAGCCGCTCGAGCAGGACGGGCCTGACGCCGGCTAGGCACAGCTCGATCGCCAGCATCAGTCCCGTCGGTCCGGCGCCGACGATCACGACGTCCGAGTCTGCCGTATCGCTCGCTGGCACTTGATCATTCACAAGGTCAATGTATGTTGACGAGCTCTCGTCGTCAACCGACGTTGACGATCGCCGCGCCTTGCGTGACCGTCGCGGCGTAACAGCCACGGCCGGCTCGGGCAGCGCCGTCTGTGGCTGGCTAACAAGCCTGTGGCTAGCTAACAAGTGCGGAGAGGCTGGATGACACAATGGCGGGCATGTCGGCAGGTGAAGGCGACCAGCACGCCAGACCCAAGGTGACCACTACACCGGAGGACTCGGCCTTGGAGCACCGGTCCAGGTCGGAGGCGTCATCGACGGTTCGCGGGTCGATCTGGTTCCTCGAGCACACGCAGGACGTCGTGACGATCGCGGTCGGGATCATCTTGATCGCGCTGGCAGCCGTGGTGCTGGTCACCGGCATCGTGGATTCCCTGGACGGGGCCTACGGCTCGGTCTCGGCAGCGGCTCCTAAGCTTCTCGATGATGTGCTGCTGGTCCTGATCGTCGTCGAGATCGTCTATACGGTGGTGCTGTCGCTGCGGGCGCACCGGTTGGTCGCGCAGCCGTTTATTGTCGTCGGGCTGATCGCCGTTATCCGGCGGATCCTTTTCGTCTTCACGCCGGGCAGCGGGATCAACGCCAGCACTTCGCAGCTGGCGATCCTGATCGGGATGGTGGCGGTTTTCGTCGCCAGCCTTATCGCCGTCAACCGCTTCGGGGGGCGGAGCGACGACTGAGCCCAGCGGTGGGTTAGCGGGAAGCCTGCAACCCGGCCAGCGCGAGCACGACCGCGATGCCCAGGACGCGGCCGAGCCGGCCGCTAGCGCCTAGGCGTGGCCAGGAGACCGAGGCCAGCCAGCCGAGGACGGCAGCGACACCACAGAGGGCGACAGCTCCGCCTGGGCCGCGGACAGCCAGCCCGGCGATCAAGAGGGCGACTAGCGCCAGCGGCGCCACCCACGTGGGCAGCTGGTGGAGGAACAGCAGGGGCTTGGCGCTGCGGCGCTCGGCCGCCTGCCGGGCTGGTGATGCGCCTGGCGTATACAGGCTGTCGCCCTTCGGCAGGGGCCTAACCCGCTGCCTCGTTGGCCGGTTGCTCACGCCAGTGGTCCCTTCCGCCGTCTGTCCAGGCAGCCCAGTGATGATAACGACCGTGACGATAACGACTGTGATGATTACGACTGCGATGATGACGGGCCGCCCGCCGCCCAGATTACCGCCGGTTAGCGCGCGGTTGTCCCCTGGCGGTCACGGAAAGTCATGCGACGGGCCCGCCGGGCTACCGCTAAGCTGGCAGCACCGCCGCCCCCTTTCGCTGGGCTTCGCGCACGTCAACCGCAGGCCGCCGACCGCCAGCCGGATGGAGAAGAAGATGGCACGACGCAGCGATCGCATGGAAACCATCGTGAGCTTGTCCAAGCGACGGGGCATCGTGTTCCCGTCCAGCGAGATCTACGGTGGTCTGCGCGCCGCCTGGGACTACGGGCCGCTGGGCGTCGAGATCAAGAACAACATCAAGCGGCAGTGGTGGCGCTCGATGGTGCAGGTGCGCGACGACATCGTCGGCCTGGACTCCAGCGTCATCCTGGCGCCAGAGGTCTGGCAGGCGAGCGGGCATGTGACCCAGTTCACTGACCCGCTGACCGAGTGCCAGTCCTGTCACTACCGGTTCCGCGCTGACCAGCTGATCGAGGCTTATGAGGGCAAGCACGGCCACCCCCCGGAGAATGGCCTCGCGGACCTCTCGTGCCCGCACTGCGGCACGAAGGGCGCGTTCACTGAGCCGCGCAACTTCAACGGGATGCTGCGGACCTACCTGGGCGCAACAGAGGACGAGTCGGGCCTGGCCTACCTGCGCCCGGAGACTGCTCAGGGCATCTTCATCAACTACAAGAACGTGCTCCAGTCCTCGCGCAAAAAGCTACCTTTCGGCATCGGCCAGATCGGCAAGTCGTTCCGCAACGAGATCACGCCCGGCAACTTCATCTTCCGCACCCGCGAGTTCGAGCAGATGGAGATGGAGTTCTTTGTCAAGCCGGGGACGGATGAGGAGTGGCACGAGTACTGGATCGACGCCAGGGAAGCCTGGTTCCGCGACCTCGGCCTCAGCAGTGACAACCTGCGCCGCTACGAGCATCCGGCCGAGAAGCGCTCGTTCTACTCCAAGCGCACCGTGGACCTGGAGTACAGGTTCGACTTCCCCGGCAGCGAGTGGGGGGAGCTCGAGGGGCTGGCCAACCGCACCGACTACGACCTCGGCGTGCACGCCAAGGCGTCGGGGCAGGACATGACGTACCTCGATCCCGAGACGAATGTGCGTTTCATCCCGTACGTGATCGAGCCCGCCGTCGGCGTGGACCGCTCTATGCTCGCGTTCCTGCTGGACGCCTACACCGAGGACGAAGCGCCGGACGCCAAGGGCAACATGGAGAAGCGCACCGTGCTGCGGCTGGACTACCGGCTCGCGCCAGTCAAGGTCGCCGTCCTGCCGCTCTCGCGCAACGCGGACCTGTCGCCGAAGGCCAGGGACGTCGCCGCCGCGCTGCGGCAGCACTGGAACTGCGACTTCGACGACGCGAGCGCGATCGGCCGCCGGTACCGGCGCCAGGACGAGATCGGCACGCCGTTCTGCGTGACGGTCGACTTCGAATCACTGCAGGATCAGGCCGTGACGGTCCGGGAGCGTGACTCGATGAAGCAGGAGCGCATCGACATCACCAACCTGGTTCCCTACCTGTCGGACCGCCTGTCCGGCTGCTAGGGGCGCTGGCCGCTATCAGCTCTGGGGTTGGCGCGCGCCCTTGCCGCACGCCCACACGAAGCCCTGCGGCACGGTCGCGGTGTAGTGCCTGATGCCGACGTGATAGCGCAGCACGATCGCGGTCAGCACGACGCAACGACCTGCTGGCGGCCCGGCGATCTCGACCACCAGAGCTGGGCCGCCACGGTTGCCTGGCGTCGTGTTTGCGTGCGGTACGACCGCGAAGCCTGCCGCGGCCATGAAGGGTGGCCGGGCGCATCCGCTGAGGCCGCTTGGCCGCGTGTAAACACAGCCGAACTGGCTGTGGCTGGCCACGCGCACGCTCACGATGCGAACTGGCGCATATCCGTCGGCTGAGGCAACCGTGACGCGGTCGATCATCGCGGTCGATCCGCCTGCGTTCGCGAGGGTCGCGACGTAATCGGTCGGCTGAGTAGTGGAGAAGCCGATGCGGCCGTCCACGAACGGGAGGCCCAGCGGGCCATTACCTAGCCCGACAGGGCCCCACAACAGGACGGCACCGATCAGCAGCAGCACGGCGACCGTGGTTACGATCTCTTTCCGCCGGCTCATCTGGCGTTCGCGGCGGCGTTTTCGGCTTGGTCGACCGAGGCACCTGGGCTGCATTCGACGAGCTGAAAGGAATCCGTCGCGGCGTAGTACCGGATGCCGACGTGGTAGTGCACGACAACCTTGGAGATGACCCAGCAGGTCCCTGGTCGCGGCGCAGCCACCTCGACCGCCGCCGGGAAGCCCCACACCATTTGCCGAGTGGTCGGGTCAACGGCGCGGCCGAGCAGCGGACCGTGATACTGGCCGCCGCAGCCGACCATCACGAAGCCGTGACCGACGTTTTTAGCTGGCCAAGGCCCGAGGCAGCGAGCTGAAGCCTGCACACCCAGCGCGAGCATCCGCGGCGCGGGGTACCGAGTCCCGTCAACGAGATCGACGCTGTCGACCACCGCCGCGCTGCCGCCGGAGTTGTACATGGGGAGGATGAACCCAACCGGCGTCTGACCTGCATCGGCGCCACCGTCACCAATATTCATCACGACTTCCAGCGGGCCGCTCCCCAGTCCAATCGGGCCCCAGAACGCAGCCGCTCCGATGCCGAGCAGGACAGCGACGACCGGGATGACGATGTGCCGAGCTCGCTGCCAGCGGCCGCGCACGGATACTTCCGTTATCCCGTCCGACCGCTGAGTCACGGACATGCCGAGCGCTCCCCGACTTGAGTAGGCCGCTGCCGGGAGCGAAGTGCTGCCGGGGCCTTCGGCGCTATGCCGTGATTGCCGTGAGGACCGCGGTGAGGACGTCATCGCCTGCCGAGCCGTCGGGCAGGCGCGGGCAGCGGCGGAAGATCTCGGCGGCCGCCTGGTGGAACCCGTCCGGCAGACCGGCGGCAGCCATGGCCTGAGCGATCTCCTCCATCTCCCCGATCCAGCGCCAGCCTTTCGCCGCGCCGGACCGGACCGCCCGCTCGGACTGGGCAGCCAGCTGCGGCTGCGATAGCGCCCATTCGGCTAGAAGCGACTCCTCGACGCCCTCGGCCCTGGCGAGGGCCCTGGCGCCTAGGAGCAGGGCGGCGGTCCCCTTGGTCCAGGCCGCGTAGGCCATCTTCACCGCGGAAGCGGCCGTGGCCGAGCCGGGGACGATCAGCGGATCCAGCCCCGTTCCCTTAAAAAGATCTTGAATCTCTGCTGCGTACCCACCTGAGAGGTACATCCGGGTCGTGCCTGCGGAGATCGGGGGCGGCCCGATGATGCCGCCGTCGACGTACCGGCCGCCGTTGCTGGTGATCAGCTGGGCGACTTCCCTAGCCGTGCCGGGCGCGATCGCATTGGCGTCCAGATACAGGCCGGTGAAGCCGTGCACGGCCCAGGCCACGTCGAGAGCCGCGTGCGGCGGGCAGATCGACAGGATGACGCGTGCCTGGTCAGCGACATGGCGCGGGCTGCCGGCGTCGGTCAGGCCTGCCGCCGCGGCCCGCTTTGCGGTCTGAGCACTGCGCCCCTCGGATGCCCACAGCACCGTATGGCCGTGCCTGGTAAGGCACTGGCCGACGGCCGCACCCATCTCGCCAGGATTGAGGAGGCCGATGATCGCTTGGTCTGTCATGGCTGCCATTGTCGCCGAGGGTGCAGATGTTCACCTCACGTCGGGTGACCGTCGTACCGAGGGCGGTCGCGGGTCGATAGGCTCAGAATCGAGGGCCGCCAGGCCGCAGGAACACTTAGCCGCGTGCTGCCAGGGCAATTGTGCCGGGCGAGCGGCAATCTCGAGGAGTGCATCGCAGTGCCGAAGCTCGTCTACGACTTCACCGAGGGCAACAAGGACCTGAAGGACCTGCTGGGCGGCAAGGGCGCCAACCTGGCGGAGATGACCAACCTGGGCCTTCCCGTTCCCCCTGGTTTCATCATCACCACCGACGCCTGCCGTTATTACCTGGAGCAGGGCACGGTGCCGGACAGCCTCGCGGCCGAGGTGACCCAGCACCTGACCGAGCTTGAGCAGAAGATGGGCCGCAAGCTCGGCGACCACGCCGACCCGCTGCTGGTCAGCGTCAGGTCGGGCGCCAAGTTCTCCATGCCAGGCATGATGGAGACCGTCCTGAACATCGGCCTGTCGGACGAGTCCGTGCACGGGCTCGCCAAGCAGGCTGGCAGCGAGCGCTTCGCGTGGGACTCCTACCGGCGGCTGATCCAGATGTTCGGCAAGACAGTGCTGGACATCGACGGACACGAGTTCGAGCAGGCCATCGACGCAGCGAAGAAGGCCAAGGGCACCAAGAACGATCTGGACCTGGACGCCGAGGACCTGCAGGGCCTGGTGGACAACTTCAAGGCCATCGTCAAGGACAAGACGGGCCGCGACTTCCCGCAGGAGCCGCGCGAGCAGATGGACCTGGCCGTCCAGGCGGTCTTCAACTCCTGGAACGCCGACCGGGCCATCCTGTACCGGCGCCAGGAGCGTATCCCGGCCGATCTCGGCACCGCGGTCAACATCGTGGCGATGGTCTTCGGCAACCTCGGCATGGACTCGGGTACGGGCGTCGCCTTCACCCGTGACCCCGGCACTGGTCAACAGGGCGTCTACGGCGACTACCTTCAGAACGCCCAGGGCGAGGACGTCGTCGCTGGCATCCGCAACACCGTCCCGCTCCAGGACCTCGAGCAGATCGACCCCAAGTCCTACGCCGAGCTCATGGGCATCATGTCGACGCTGGAAAACCACTACAAGGACCTCTGCGACATCGAGTTCACGATCGAGCGCGGCAAGCTGTGGATGCTCCAGACCCGGGTTGGCAAGCGCACCGCCGCGGCCGCTTTCCGGATCGCCACGCAGCTCGTCGACCAGGGCCTGATCGACATGGACGAGGCGCTGACCCGCGTGACTGGTAGCCAGCTTGCCCAGCTGATGTTCCCTCGATTCGACGCCGGCTCGGACGTCAAGAAGATCGCCAAGGGAATCAGCGCGTCGCCCGGCGCCGCGGTCGGCAAGGTTGTGTTCGACTCGGCCACGGCGGTCGAGTGGGCGGAGCGGGGCGAGCACGTCATCTTGGTCCGCCGGGAGACCAACCCGGACGACCTACACGGCATGATCGCCGCTCAGGGCATCTTGACGAGCCGCGGCGGTAAGACGAGCCACGCGGCCGTGGTCGCGCGCGGCATGGGCAAGACCTGCGTCTGCGGGGCCGACGAGCTCGAAGTGGAGGTCCAGGCCAAGCAGTTCACGACCACTGGCGACGAGATCGTCCGTGAGGGCGATGTCATCTCGATCGACGGCACGTCCGGAGTCGTCTACCTCGGCGAGGTGGCGGTCGTTCCGTCGCCAGTGGTGGAGTACTTCGAGGGCAACCTGGACCCGCAGTCCGACGAACTGGTTGCAGCGGTGCACCGGCTCATGACGCACGCGGACAAGCGGCGCCGCCTCGGGGTGCGGGCAAACTCCGACAACGGTCCGGACTCGGCGAGGGCGGTCCGGTTCGGCGCACAGGGCATCGGGCTGACCAGGACCGAGCACATGTTCCTCGGCGAGCGGCGGCAGCTAGTGGAACGGCTGATCCTGGCCGACGACAACGCGACCCGGCAAGCCGCCCTGAACGCGCTCGAGCCGCTGCAGCGCGGCGACTTCGTGGAGATCCTCGAGGCCATGGATGGGTTGCCCGTGACGATCCGGCTGCTGGACCCGCCGCTGCACGAGTTCCTGCCTGACCTCACCGAGCTGTCGGTCAAGATCGCGCTAGCGGGCGATCAGGCCACCGCGCAGGATCACAAGCTGCTGGAGGCTGTCCAGCGGCTGCATGAGCAGAACCCCATGCTCGGCCTGCGCGGTGTTCGCCTGGGCCTGGTCATTCCCGGCTTGTATGCCATGCAGGTGCGCGCGATCGCGCGCGCCGCGGCCGACCGGGTCAAGGCCGGCGGTAACCCGCGGCCGGAGATCATGATCCCGCTCGTTGGCGCGGTCCAGGAGCTTGAGATCGCGCGAGACGAGACTGAGAGGGTGCTGGCCGATGTCGCGGCCGAGACGGGGTCCAAGGTACACACGCTGATCGGCACGATGATCGAGGTGCCGCGGGCCGCGCTGACGGCCGGGCAGATCGCGCAGGCGGCAGAATTCTTCTCGTTCGGCACCAACGACCTCACCCAAATGGGCTGGGGCTTCTCTCGCGACGACGTGGAGGGCTCGTTCTTCGGCCGGTATATCGACCTGGGCATCTTCGGCGTCTCGCCGTTTGAAACGCTGGACGCCGACGGCATCGGGCGCCTGGTGAAGATCGCCGTCGAGGAAGGTCGCGCGGCCAGGCCAGATCTCAAGATCGGTGTCTGCGGCGAGCACGGCGGCGACCCGGACTCGGTCCACTTCTTCCACTCGGCCGGGCTTGACTACGTGTCGTGCTCGCCGTTCCGGGTGCCGGTGGCGCGCCTGGAGGCCGGCCGGGCCACCGTCATGGAGAGCACCGGGGGCAGCGACAGCAGGTGAGCGGAGGTTACGACCGCCAGGCCACGGCCCGGTGGGCGGACGAGCCGCCCAAGCGTGCCGCTGGTACTGGCGGGAGCGGGCGCGGGCCATTCGTGCGGGACCGCGCCCGGGTGCTGCACAGCGCAGCCTTGCGCCGCCTGGCGGCAAAGACACAGGTTGTCGCCGTCGGCTCCGGTGATTTCCCGCGCACGCGGCTGACCCACTCGCTCGAGTGCGCGCAGATCGGCCGCGAAGTAGGGGCGGCGATCGGCTGCGACCCGGACCTGGTCGACGCCGCTTGCCTCGCGCACGATCTTGGGCATCCGCCATTCGGCCACAACGGCGAGTCGGCGCTGGCTCAGCTGGCTGCCGACTGTGGCGGCTTTGAAGGGAACGCGCAAAGCCTTCGGCTAGTCACCCGTCTCGAGGCGAAGGTGCCTGGCGCTGGCCTGAACCTGACGCGCGCAACGCTCGACGCGACGCTGAAGTACCCGTGGGTAGGCCCGGCGGTGGGTGCCTTGGGCTCGGGTGGCGCGGCGGGTGCTTTGGGCTCGGGGGGCGCGGCGGGTGCTTTGGGCTCGGGTGGCGCCGCGGAGGCGCCCGGCAAGTACGGTGCCTACGCCGCGGACGCTGAGATCTTCAAGTGGATCAGGGCTGGTGCTCCGTCCGGGCGGCCGTGCCTGGAAGCACAGGTGATGGACTGGGCCGACGACGTCGCGTACTCCGTGCACGACCTCGAGGACGGCCTGCACGCGGGTTTGGTCGTCCTCGACCAGCTGCGCGACCCGGTGGAGCAGCAAGCTGTCGCCAGCCTGACACTGACGTCGTACTGCAAGCCGGGATCGACCAGCATCAGCGAGCTCAGCTCGGCGTTCGCTGACCTGCTTGCACTTGACTGCTGGCCGTCGACGTTCGATGGCAGCCTCGCCTCCTCAGCCGCTGTCAAGTACCTCACGAGCGAACTGATCGGACGACTCTGCGGTGCAGCCGAGCACGCGACGCGGCAGCCCGGACAGCCGTCGCTGTCCCGGTACGAGGGGGACCTGACCGTCCCGCACCAGCAGCGTCTGGAGTGCGCGCTGCTGAAGGGTGTGACCGCCTACTACGTCATGAGCCGCGCGGGCGTCGCGGTTGCGCAAGCGCACGAGCGCGAGCTGATCTTCGAGCTGGCAGACGCCATCCTGGCGGGGGTGCCTGGAACGCTCGATCCTGTCTTCCGGGCTGAGTTCGAGGGCGCTTCCGACGACGCCGTGAGGCTGCGGGTCGTCATCGACCAAATCGCCTCGCTAACCGACACCTCAGCCATCGCCTGGCATCAACGGCTGCGCGCGGTCGGTGCTTGACCCCGTCGGCTGGCTTTGTCTGCGACGGGCGGCGAGGCGAGGCGAGGCGCCCCGCCGCGTCGGCGGCGTGCGAGCTGTCCGCCGCCTGGGCCGCTGCTAGCTGGCTCGCACCGGCGTTAACTAGTGCGGCCGCCGTCGGGCTGCCCGTGGTCCGCCCGCCAGTGGTTGGGCTGCCCGTGGTCCGCCCGCCAGTGGTTGGGCTGCCGGTACCTCGCGGGCGCGACCTCGATGGCTTAGTCCGAGTGCTTGCCGCTGCGACCTTCCGCGGCGCAATCGTGATCTGATGACTCCGCAGGTCAGTCCGGCACCGAGTATTTGCCGCCGGGACACGATGCCGCACTGGAACCGGGCAAGTTCCACGAGTTCCAGCGGTAAGTCGGTGGCCACGGAGCCCAGCGTGGCGGTCCGCACCGACAAAATGCCGCGCAAGTCTTTATGAGGTAAGAAACAGGTCCGCCGACGACTTTTCCTTCGAGATCATGGTGAAGTGGGCGTATGAATCGACCGTCGATCACCAGTCAGGCCGTCGCGCTCACGAGGGCACGGCTTGATCGGCCGCACACGCCCGAGGGCGACCCGCAGGCGCAGACCGTGCTGTGCGCTGAGATGCGGTTCAGCCCGCCGGAATGGCTGCGGCCGAGCATCGCGGCGCGGACGAGGTTCGTGGACGAGCACGTCGCGCAGGCGATCGCCGCGGGATTGCGGCAGGTTGTGATCTGCGGCGCGGGCTACGACGACCGGGCGCTCCGGTTTCGCACGACCGGCGTGCGGTTCTTCGAGCTTGACCATCCAGCGACGCAGCACGACAAGGCCCGGCTGCTCGACGACCTCGCTGCACGCGCGCCCGGCCTGACGCTTGTGCCGGCCGATTTCCGTACCGATGACGCGGGCACTGCGCTTGAGCTGGCGGGTCATCGCGCGAGCGAGCCGACCCTATTCGTCTGCGAGGGCCTGTTGGTGTACCTGGACTATCAGGCATGCGAGCGGCTGCTGGCGATGCTTGCAAAGCGCGCGGCACCCGACAGCGTTCTTGCCGCGAGTCTCGCCACGCACGCCGACGGCCATGACTCAGGTGAGGTAGTCGCGGTCGCTAACGGGCGGCGGCGAGCGGGTGCCGCCGAGCCATGGCTGACCATCCTGCCGGCCGCCGAGCACCTGGCGTTGGTTGCGGAGGCTGGCTGGCAGGTCACAGAGACAGAGTGGTCGCCGGTCGCGGCCGCAGACGTCAGCCACGGCAGGCAGTCCTTGCTGGTGACCGCGCGCCGCTGACGCTGGGCCGCCGAGGCTGCGCTACGGGTGGGCTGCTGACGTTCCGCCGCTCACTGCGGAGGCCGTTCCCGGCATTGTCGGCGTGTACTGCGTACGGGGCGCCACGCCACGCCACGACACCATCGCGCGGTGCGGGCATTGCTGCTACAGAGCGTGAGAAGGTGTCACGCATGGAACTGAGCGCCATCGATTTCGCCCCCTGGGGACTGGACGCGGACTGGCCGTCACGACGTTGGATCGAGCCCGTCTACGGCCGTCGGGACGGCTTAGTGCGGGGTGTCCGGCTTGGTCATGCCAGCGATACGGCCATGGTCTTGAGCTGCACCTACCCGCGGACTCGCTTCGACGATGAGGTGGATCCGGCTAACTCGGACCCGGTACGTGAGATCGCCTTCGAGACGACATACACGCAGATCAACCTGGCCCTGCATCAGATCAGGACGCCAGGAAGTCGGCCGGACGGCCTGATTGGCTCGCTGGTGCGGTACGCGAGTCAGCAGGCGGACCGGTACCGCGACTGGCCAAGCACCTCTTGGGGGGTCGAAGCCGCGTGCACGACCAGGCTGGCAAGCTGGCAGTCCGGGTTCAGCCTCGGCTTCCCCGAGGTCTACGTGATCGTGCACGCATGCGGCATCGACATCGACGGCCTGCGGCTCAAGTCTGTCGGCCCGGACATGCCTGGATATGGCGTCAGTGAGGATCCGCTGGACATTGGCGCTATGCACTGGGAACTCTGGCCGAGTCATCCCGAGCTCGGCTACGACGACCTGGCGAGGACGCTGGTGACGCTCTAAGGTGCGCCGTCGAGGACGGCGCTGACGACCTTTTCGGTCTCGGCTAGATCGGCGAGCACGACGTCGGCGCCTGCGTCCCGTAGCTGCTGCGCCGAGAAGCTACCGGTGGCGACCGCCACGGACCTGGCCCCGCTGACAGCAGCGGCCTCGACGTCGCTGGGCGTATCACCTATCAGCACTGTGGCGCGGCCAGCGAAGTCGGCACCGTAGCGCTCGGCCGCGTTCCTCCTCGCGACCGGTACCAGGTCGGCACGGATCTCGCTCACGTCTCCGTACGCCCCGATCCCTAGGTCCAGGTGCTCAGTGAGGCCAAGACCGCCGAGCTTGACCCTGGCGAGTGCCGGGATGTTGCCGGTCAGCACGGACTGGACAAGACGCGTGCCGTTAGCGGGTCTTGCCAGCGCCGCGAGCGCCGCGAGCGCCTCGGCCGCGCCGGGCAGAGCCTTGCCGCGCTCGTGAACCATGCCCTCCAGATCTGGCGCCCGGGTGCCTAGAACTTGCTGAAACCTGACGATCTCGGCCGCGGGGTCGGTGATCCCGGCGGCAGTCAGCACCTCCAGCGCGATCGAGCTGTCGGTTCGCCCGGCCATCGACCGGATCAGCCGCGGCATCTGGAGCCCGTACAGCTCGGCGAGTGCGATCTGATAGAGGTGCCTGCCGACACCGTCAGTGTCAGCGAGGGTGTAGTCGACGTCCCAGAGCACGAGTAGCGGCTGCACGCCCGTGACGGTACCAGCACCGCTCCGGCCGTGGTCATGCGTGCCGACCGAGCGCCGGCGGCATGGTCGGCCGCGCTTTAGGCACTCCAGGACTAGACTCGGCGAGCAACAGGGCGGGAGACCAGCGGAAGGGCATAGATGGCAGGCCGAATCCGCGACGAGGACATCGCGCTTGTTCGCGAGCGGTCCGCCATCGACGAAGTTGTGGGCGAGTACCTTCAGCTTCGCAGCGCCGGCGGCGGGTCGCTTAAGGCTCTGTGCCCGTTCCACGACGAAAAGACGCCCTCGTTCAATGTCACGCCCGCGCGCGGCCTCTGGTACTGCTTCTCCTGCTCCGAGGGCGGCGACGTCATCAAGTTCGTGCAGAAGATCGACAATCTGGGGTTCACCGAAGCCGTCGAGCGCCTTGCCAACCGGGCCGGCATCGAGCTTCGCTACGAGCAGGGCGGCCATATCCCGGGCCAGGAGCAGTCCCAGCGCCGCCGCCTGATCGAGGCGCACAAGGTGGCTGCCGAGTTCTATGCCGAGCAGCTTGATAGTCCAGCCGCCCAGGCCGGACGAGACTTTCTGTCCTCGCGCGGATTCGAGCTAGGCGACGCGCGGCGTTTCGGAGTCGGCTACGCCCCCGCCGACTGGGAAACACTCACGAAGCACCTTCGCGGCCGCGGCTTTACTGAGACGGAGCTGCTCGCGGGCGGCCTGGCCAGCCAGGGGCGCCGCGGGCTGATCGACAAGTTCCGCGGCAGGCTGATCTGGCCAATTGCCGACCTGACCGGCGACGTGATCGCGTTCGGCGCGCGCAAGCTCGCTGCCGATGACGACGGGCCGAAGTACTTGAACACGCCGGAGACGCCGCTCTTCAAGAAGAGCGCAGTCCTGTACGGCGCGGACATCGCCAAGCGCGACATCGCGCAGCGTCGGCAGGCCGTGCTCGTGGAGGGCTACACCGACGTGATGGCGTGTCACCTGGCGGGCATCACAACGGCGGTCGCGACCAGCGGAACCTCATTCGGGGATGGGCACATCACGATCCTGCGGCGGCTGCTGATGGACGACAGCCAGTTCCGAGGCGAGGTCATCTTCACTTTCGACGGCGACGCTGCCGGGCAGCGAGCGGCGCTGCGCGCGTTCAGCATGGAGGAGCGGTTTGTCACGCAGACGTTCGTCGCGGTGCAGGCCGACGGCCTTGATCCGTGCGACCTGCGGGTGGCGCGCGGAGACGCAGCGGTGCGGGACTTGATCGCGCAGCGCGTCCCGCTCTTCGAGTTCGCGATCCGCAGCGCGCTGCACGACCACAATCTCGAGACGACCGAGGGCAGGCTCGCGGCGCTAGACGCGGCAGCGCCGATCGTGGCCCGGATCAAGGACAAGGGGCTGCGGCATCGATATGCAGTCAATGTCGATCGCTGGCTCGGCCTGATGGACGAGGCTTTCGTGCTGGATCGTGTCCACGAGCACAGCGGGCAGCCGGAACGCTCGGCCACGCGTAACGGAAATGGATCGCGGCCCGGCGGGGGAGATGCGTGGAGCGGTGCCAGGAACGCGGCCGGCGGACGCCAGCCCGCTCCGACCCAGGCGGCCGGACTCGGTCGGGGCGGAACGAACGCGGGTGACAGCGGAGCGGCCGGCTTCGGCCGACCCGGCGAGCCCGGCTCGGCGCGGGCCGGCCAGGCGCAGCAAACACGTAGTGCGTACGACTATCACGACCCGGTTGTCAACGTCGAACGGCAGGCGCTGAAGCTTGCGATCCAGCGCCCGGCGCTGTGCGGCCCTGCCTTCGACGAGCTGCCGTCTACTGTCTTCACCGTCCCGGCGCACGCTGCAGTGTGCGAGTTGATAGCCGCCAGCGGCGGCGTAGCTGGGGCGCGCTCAGCGCGCGAGTGGTCAGAACGGCTGCGCGCGGCCGCTCCGAATGACAACGCCCGCGGATTCGTTACGAGACTGGCCGTCGAGCCGCTCGAAGTCCCTGGCACTACCGGGGAGCCCGACTCGAGGTTCGCGGAAGCCGTGCTCGCGAGAGTCGAAGAGCTGTCGGTGAGCAGGCAGATTGCCAGCATCAAATCTCGGCTGCAGCGCCTCAGCCCGGTCGCGGAACCGTCCGACTACAACCGCATGTTCGGCGACCTCGTGGCGTTTGAGCAGCGGCGCAAGATTCTGTCTGAGCGAGCCGCCGGCGCCCTCTAGGCACAAGATCGCGTATCTGCGCTACTAACGCTTTGGTGACAATATTGAGACCGCTCGGCGGCTGAATCGTGACGCAGACTGGTCTGCATGAGTCTTACGGCTGCACCCCCCGTTGATCAGGTAGCCGATCTCATCGCCGCGGCGAGAGAGCGCGGATCAGTCTCGATGTCCGAGCTCACTACCGCGTTCGATCGGTGTGACATGTCCGCCGATGCGGTGGACAGCGTGCTGAAGCTGCTCGCTGACGAGGGCGTCGAAGTGATCGAGGCCTCGCACGAGAGCGACGAGCTGGCACCGCGGCAAGCGCAGAGCGAGACGCGGCGGGCTGCAACCGGTGACCTGGTCCGAATCTACCTGCGCGAGATCGGCCGGGTGCCGCTGCTGACTGCGCACGACGAGGTCGAACTGGCCAAGGCAATCGAGGCCGGCTTGTTCGCGGAAGAGAAGCTTCAGGGCGGCATTCAGGCCGGATGCGCGGGTGCCCAGATGGCCGAGCTCATGCTCATCGCGGCCGATGGCATCGCGGCCAAGCAACGGCTGATCGAGGCGAACCTGCGCCTGGTGGTATCCATCGCGAAGCGCTACATCGGTCGCGGCCTGGTCTTCCTGGACCTGATCCAGGAGGGCAATCTCGGCCTGATCCGCGCTGTGGAGAAGTTCGACTACACCAAGGGCTACAAGTTCTCGACGTACGCGACCTGGTGGATCCGGCAGGCGATCACCCGCGCGATCGCCGATCAGGCCAGGACCATCCGAATCCCGGTGCACATGGTCGAGACGATCAACAAGATGGCGCGTATCCAGCGCCAGCTCCATCAGGATCTAGGCCGCGAAGCCACGCCCGACGAGATAGCCGCCGAGATGGGCATGCACCCTGACAGGGTCGCAGAGATCCAGCGGATAGCTCAGGAGCCAGTCTCGCTCCAGTCGCCGATCGGCGAGGAGGACTCCGATCTAGGCGACTTCATCGAGGACGCGGACGCGGTGGTCCCGATCGAAGCGGCCGCGTTCATCATGCTCCAGGACCAGCTTGACCAGGTGCTCGACAACCTGAGCGTCCGGGAACAGCGCATCATCCAGCTGCGCTTCGGCCTCATCGACGGGCACCCGCGCACGCTAGAGGAAGTTGGCCGCGAGTTCGGGGTCACCAGGGAGCGGATCCGCCAGATCGAGTCGAAGACCCTGGCCAAGCTCCGGCACCCGAGCCGTGCCCAGATGCTACGGGAGTATCTCGCCTGAGCTCGTCTTGCCAATGCTCTCAGGGCTGTCGTGGGGAGCAACAGATTAAAGCAAGCGCGCCCGGCCAGCCATAGCTAGCCGGGCGCTTCTCTGTTGGTTCCGGGAGAGCCGAGGAGCCGGTGGTGTACCTAGCTACGAGGCGGAACGCGTAGGTAAGGTCGCTCGCTTAGGTCGCGGCTTGGCGGCGCAACTTACGATTCGCTGGTCCTAGCTCTTTGTCCAGTTCTGGTTATTGGGGGGCGTGCTGGCGCACTTCCTGACGACGACGGTTTTCCAGATTGGGCCATTGGGGCTCGCCCCGTCCTGGTCCCACAGGCAGGCATAGTGGTTGAACAGGCTGGTGCCGTAGCTGTTGATGATCTCGTAGATCCCGTTGCTGTGGGGCGACGTCCACCACCACATCTCGCCGGCACGGCTGTTGCAGAACTCCTCCCGGACGTAGTAGACGCCGCTGTAAGGTCCGACCTGGTCCAGGCAGTATCCGTCGATCGTCTCCAGCTCGGCCCACTTGCCGCTGGCTCCGATGGTGACGAGGTCGTCCGCGCCGTGAGTGATGCCCAGGGGCTGCGAAGGCGGGAATCGGCTCACGTCCAGGCGGCCAGCCCGACTGTCGTGGATGTACAAACTTGCTCGTGCGCCCGAAATATAACGTAAGCGGCTATTGCATCCGTGATGCAAGATCAACTCGGGCAACGCGTGGAGTGTAGGTACAAAGCGTTTGTACCTACACTCCACACGATTGAGCGGTCAGGGGCGGGCAGCATCGGAACCGAGCCGATCGTGCCCGAGATAGGCGCTTTGTCGGTACTGCATGCGAGCCTGTCTCTCGTGAACCCCGCATCCGATGGAAGTCCACTCGGTCAGCTGCTACGGCACTGCCTTGCCTCTGGACGGAGTGGCGAACAGGGCGCAAAATGAAGCGGGCCCGCCATCTGGACGGGCCCGCCATCGTTTGTGCCGGGCTCGGTTATTGCGGCCGGAGTGTGCTCGCTGGAGCCGCCCGCCTCGGACGCCGAGCGGAGCGCTCAGCAACCCGGCCCCGGATCGGATCTTGTTAACTCATGCGTCGATGTACGGCCACCGCGGCCTGGTTGGCGACCCGAGCGGTTCCCGCCAGTCCCACGTCCCGTCGCATAGTTGAGCTGGTGCCGTGTCTCAGGCTCGACCTCGGGCACCAGGCCCTGAAACGTGCCTCGCTGCTTCGCTCACGTGGGCGGCGGCGAGGGCCGCTGCCTCTGAGCCTGTTACGACGGCTCGCCAAAGTGCTCGGCGCGCAACGCGCGGACGGCGGCCAGGTGCTGCTCCAGCGCGGCCACACGGGCGTCGGCGGCTTGGCGTACGGTGATCGACCCAGCCTCGTACTGGGCGCGGATCTCGGCGAGCCGGCGGTCAAGGAACTGGTCTTGTGCGGCAGCCTCGTCGGCGTACCTGCCCGCGGGTGCCGCGTCGTCGGGTTCAGTCGGTGGGATGGTGGACATAACCGGACCTCGATTCCGCTCAGGCGCCGTCGCTAGGTTAGTGCCTCGTGGCGGCGCCGCTGGACTTCAGGAGCCCGGTGGTTGGGGACGAATCTTCGGGGCGTTGCCGTTCATCGGTGATCCGCTGACGTGCGGTTATGCGTACCGTTCATCCGATGATTATCCGGGAGTATCGCGCTTAGCGCAGCAGTCCTGCTGCCCCGGTTAGCTGCCGCTACTTCTTGAATCGGGGCCGACGTCACCCGTCGCCGCGAAAGGGCTGCCGTTGCTGGCCCCCTTCCCGCCGTTCGAGGCGGAACTGCCGTGGCCATTCTTGTTCTTCATGCCGGGGATATGCCCGCCGACTGAATGCGCGGCGCTGTGCGCCATCTGCGGAACCTTCTCCTGCAGCTGGCCGCCTACTTTCTGGGCCAGTCCGGCAGCCTGCGCCTGCACCACTCCGGCGGCCTGCTGGACGGCCGGGTGCTCGGCCGTTGAGCGGGCGAACTTCACTATCTGGTCGTACTTCTCGCGGCCCGCTCGCGTGCCGACAACGAATCCGGCTGCGAATCCGGCGGCGAATGTCATTCGATAAAAACCCATCTGGACCTCTCCTGTGCCGCTCTGAGCGTTGCTGCGCTAGCTGCCCCGTGCATCCCCGGTCATGCACGCAAGGCTGATCTCCCGGTCATGCCCAGGCAGTGGATGGATATGCCCGGCCATCGCGCCAGTTATGCGCTGGCCTGGTTGGTGCTGCACCGGGCACCGCGACCGTGCGCTACCCTTGTGCCCGCGGCGCCGATCACCCGAGCCGGGACGGGCGGGCTTGGCGCCAGGCGGTCCCGCGTAGCTCAATCGGCAGAGCGTCCGGCTGTTAACCGGCAGGTTATAGGTTCGAGTCCTATCGCGGGAGCTTGGCACGTTATAGCGGCATACGCACCTTTGTTGGCTAAGGCCCCTGACCAGTGCGTTTGTAGACCGTCTCACGCCCAGCGAGCTGTCGAGGCTCATGCCCAGTCGGCTTATCTGACCGCTGATGGCTCTAGATCGACAGATTCGGCCGAGGTCGCCCGCGTGCCTGCCCGCAGCGGCGACAGCCACGCGAACCCAGCCGCCACTACGGACACGGCGGTCAGCGCGATCATGGCCGGGCGGATGCCGAGCACCGTGCCGAGCACGCCGCTGACGAGAGCGCCGCCCGTCCAGCCGACCCCCCAGGAGAGCATCCGGGCGGCCGTGCTGACACGGCTCAGCAGAGGCTCAGGGGTCACGAGCTGCCGGTACGAGATGCCGTTGATCACGACCAACGTGTATGCCGCACTCCACGCGAGCAGTCCGAGGCCGCCCAGCTCCCATGAAGTGGCGCAGCTGGTTGCCACGCCGAGCACCGCCGAGAAGGGCAGTGCGCCGAGGACGACGCCCGCCGGGCTTACCCGGCGCAGCAGCCTGGGCAGCGAGATAGCGGCGATCAGGCCGCCCACGCTCCACGCGCCGTAGACCAGGCCGAAGCGCCACCCCGACGTTCCGATGTGCAGCACGCGGTCGCACCAGACGACCATGAGTCCCACGAAGCCGCCGCCTGCCAGGCACTGCAGGGTGTTGATGGCCGTCATCACTCGTACCGAGCGGTGCTCCCACACGAACTGCAAGCCCTGGCCGATATCTGCCAGCAGCACTCGCCGCGACAACCGCGGGCGGCATCGGGCGTCATCGTGCAGCGCACGGCCTATGGCGCGCAGGAACATTGCCGACGCGGCGAAGCTGAGCGCATCCGCGAGCAGCAGCGTGGCCGGACGGACGACCGCGAGGCTCACGCCTACTAGGGACGGCATCAGCATCTCGGTGGTCGTCGTCGCGCCGTAGATCACGGCGTTGGCTTGCGCGATCCGATCTCGCCCCACCAGCAGCGGCAGGGCGCCAAAGTTGGCGCCGTCGAAGAACACCCCTACCGCCGGGCCGAGGAATGCCACGGCCAGCACCTGCGGGACCCTGAGTACGCCGAGCCAGTACGCGACGGGCACCGAGACGACTAGGAGCGTGCTCGCGATGTCGGCGCTGACCATCACCAGCCGCCGGTCCCACCGGTCGGCTAGCGCGCCGGCCAGCAGGCCGAATGCGATGTACGGAGCCGCCTCAAAGGCCGAGGTCGACGCCGTCAGGAGAGCCGATCCGGTCATCCGGAAGATCAGAACTGGCAGCGCGACGAGTGTCACGACGCTGCCGGCACTGGACAGCGTTCGCGACCACCAGTAGCGCCGGAAATCGCGGTCGGACCGGAGCGGGTGCTCGCTCAACTCGGTCATCGGGGCTCGACCTTGCATCCGTTCTCGGTCTTTCACCCGGTCTCGATCGGGCATCCGGTCTCGATCGGTCATTCGGACGCGATCGGTCATTTGGGCCTGGCGCTCGGCTCGTGCACCTGCACGGGCTGCCCGTCCGGATCGGTGACCGACAGCAGCGAGCCGAAGTCTTCGTTATGCAGCTGCGGCGCGAAGCCCGCACCCTCAAGCCGAGCCGCAATCTGATTCAGCGGCTCGGCAGACTCGAACGTGAGCTGGACCGACCCTGAGCCGGGCACGATAGGCAACTCGCCGGCGAAGACGTGGTGCAGCCCGACGAGGCCGTGCTCGCCATCGGCCGCGGCAAAGTTGACGTAGTACTCGTTGATCTCGCCGACTGGCTGCAGGCCGAGCACCTGCAAAAGGCGACCGTACGGGCCGGCCGGATCGGCGAACCGCACGGGCATCACCTTCGGCCCGACAGGCTTGTCACCCGGCAGTGCCCGGAACCCATACAGGTCCTTGATGCGCTCGTCGATGGCGAGACTGTCGCCTAGCGGGTCGGTGAATGTCAGCACCCGTCCATAGGCTTCGTCATAGACGGTGACGTCCGGGACGGCGGCGTCGTTGAGAGCCTGCGCCACAGCATCAAGGTCGTCGGCCTCGAAGGCCAGCGAGGTCTTGCCCTGCATTGCGCCGCTGTCGGAGGTGGCCGCCGCATGCAGCGCGACGATGCCGCCATCGGCCACAAGCTCGACCCAGCTGCCGCGGACCGACTCGATCCGGGGCCGCAGCCCGAGCAGCTCGAGGAAGGCGCGCATTGGCTCGATGTTGTCGGTGAACCGCACCGGTCTCACCACGATTCCGGTCATGCCCCGGCCCTTCCGTGTCGTGTCAGGTACTCAGTCAGGGCCTGCTCGACGAGGACCGACAGGCTCGTTTCCTCGTCGATGGCCTTGTGCTTGACCAGCCGCACCAGTTCCGGCGGCAGGTACACGTTGAACTGCACCTTGCCCGCCTTACTGTCTCGCTCCGCCATGGCTAGGATGCTAGCATAGTAGCTTCTTAGGATCTGTCGCCGTAAGAGAATTCTGGAGGGAACGTGGCCGTTCAACTTGATCACGTTGGCATCGTTAGCGCCGACCGGGCGGACAGCCAGGATGTCGCCTCCTTCTTTCACGACGTCCTCGGCTGCCAGATCGACGGTGATCCGCTCGATGGATACGCGGAGGCCAAGATCGGCACGGCCGTCGTGGCCTTGCACTGCGGCGCGCGCGCCGGTGTCGGCAGGCACGGCGGCACGCTCCTGCAGCTCACGACCGAGGACGTCGACGCCGAGGTCGCAGCAATAAGGTCGCGTGGCGGCGTCATCGCGGCCGAGCCGGACGACCTGCCGTGGGGCCGGTCGGCTTACGTGGCCGGCCCGCATGGGGTCATGGTGGAGATCTACCGCCCCGGTTCAAACGTCGGCTCGCCCGGCAGACCGAACTGGGCGAACAGCTCCGCGCCGGACAGCTCCGTCTCGTTCGCAGGTCGGCCGAACACGTCGGGTGTCATGAACGCAGTCACCGCGGAGATCTTGTCGCCGCGCATGGTCAGCACGTCGATCACGGCAGGGATGAAGCCACCCTGGTCAGCGTCATACAGGTAGCAGGCGACGGCGGCCTGCCCGTTGCACCCGACGGGCGCGTGCACCCATCGGTCAGTGAGTGGCCAGCGAACCAGGAACTCCCTGATGCCCTGACGACCCGCGAACCAGGTGGGGACCGGTGGCATGCACCACGTCGCGTCCTCGGTGAGCATGCCGATCAGCGTCTCCGCGTCGCCTTGTTCCAGTGCGTCGCTGTACCGCTGGACGGTAGCCCGGATGCCCTGATCGCCCAGGGCACGCAAGGCTGCCTGCTGGCTCTGCGCGGGCGTGACCCGCTGGACACGGACGCGGGCACGCTGCAGCGCGCTAGTCGCGGAAGCAACCGAGACGCCGAGTTGGCCGGCGATCTCGACAGCCGAGAAGCCGAGCACCTCGCGCAGGAGAAACACAGCGCGCTGCAGCGGCGGCAGCCCTTGGATGGCGACGATGAACGCTAGCTCCACGCTCTCGCGCTCCTCATACCGCGCCGCCGGCGAGCAGCGTGCATTGCCTGTCAGCCACCGGTCAGGAAATGGCTCCAGCCAGACCGGGTCGAAAACCGCTTCATCCATGTCAGACCCTGGTCCGGCGGCGGGACCGAAGCTTACGGGCAGCTCTCGCCGGGACTTGCGCCTGGTGACATCGAGCGCAGCGTTCGTGGCGATCGAGTACAACCACGAGCGCACAGAGCTACGGCCTTCGAACCCGGCCAGGCCACGCCACGCCCGCAGCAGGGTTTCCTGGAGGGCGTCCTCGGCGTCATGCAGCGAGCCGAGCATCCGGTAGCAGTGCGCGCGCAGCTCAGCGTGGTGCGCATCGACCAGCTCCGTGAAGGCAGCCTCGTCGCCCGCTGCCGCCGCATGCACAAGCGCCAGCTCATCTGAAGCTGCGCCCCCGATGACGCTCACCCGCCTAACGTAGCGTCAACGCCCACAACGCGCACAACGCGCACAGCCCGCGCGATCGGCGTATAGGGCGCCTGCGGGCGGGAAGTCGTGAGAGATTTCGGCGCGGCCGATTAGTCCGGCCCGCCCGGCCCGTCAAGTACAGCGGCCGCCCAGGCAGCAGGCCGACTGTCCGTACAACTGAGGGAGGCTCACCGATGGCCGTGAACTTTGATGGCTTCCTTGCGGTCCTGTTCGTCAAGGACCTCGACCGCGCACGTAACTTCTACGAGCACGTAATCGGGCTGGAATTTGAGCGCGGGGACGACAACTCGGCATCCTTCACGCTCGGCCCCGACGTCATTCTGCTGCTTAATCACACAGGCGCAGACGACTTGCTCAGTCCCGATGACGTCGATCACGACGTGGCACGCGCCGCCAGTTCGGTGCTCGTCACCACCGTGGAGGATGTCGATGCGACGTACGAGGAGCTGCGGTCCAGAGGTGTCGAGTTCATTCGCACGCCTGAGGATCGGAGTTGGGGGATGCGGTGCGCGCATTTCCGCGACCCGGACGGTCACGTCTGGGAGATTCACAAGCGGCTGGGCAGAGTAACGGCCGTGGCCTGACCAGGAGGCTTCCTCCCAGCCAGGCCACGGCTTGTAAGTTCAGGGCCGCCAGCGGGAGCGGCCCCGTTCCCTTTATTAGCCCATCATCGGAGGCGTGACGCCTTCGAGATCCTTGCGCGTTACCCGGATCATCGCCAGGGTGATGATCAGCGCGATCACAGCGACGATGGCGGACACCTCGAACCCGCGGGAGAAACCGACAGCCAGCGAGTGGTCGGTGATGGCCTTCTGCACCGCCGCCAGCTCCTTCGCGCTCGGCTTGATCGCGTGCCCGGCCGCTGCTGCCTTCGCAGCGGCTGCATGCGCCGCGGCCGCCGAGTTCCGCGCGGTGTTGGCAACCACGGTCCACGCGACCGTGCCCAGGATCGCAAGGCCGATGGAACCGCCGACTTGCTGGCCGGTGTTGACCAGGCTCGATGCCACGCCAGCGTCGCGCTCCTGGACCTTGTTCAGGGCGACCAGGGTGAGCGGCATGAACAGCATGCCCAGGCCCGCCGCCGTCACGATCATGGGGCCGAGCAGGCCGCCCGTGTAGGAGCTGTGCTCAGTGATCCGCGACAGCCAGAACATGCCGCCAGCCGCGAACGACGACCCGGCGATCAGCAGCGGCCTGGCACCGATCCGGCCGACGAGCTGAGAGCTGACGCCTGCCATGAGCATGATCGTCCCGACCATCGGCAAATAGGCAACGCCGGTTTTCACCGGGCTGTACCCCCACACGGTCTGCACGAAGATCGTCAGGAAGAAGAACATCCCGAACAACGCGGTCCCGACGCACAGCAGGATCAGGTTGGCGCCGGACCGGTTGCGATCTCTGAAGATTCGCAGCGGCAGCAGCGCGTGCTTGCTACGCGACTCGATGAAGACGAACGAGACCAGCAGGACCACCGCAGCGGCGAGCGAGATGAGAACCTTGGCGTCGCCCCAGTGCGAGACCCCGTTCGGCGTGGTTGCCGCGCTCGACAGGCCGTAGACGAGGGCAGCCAGGCCGCCGGTGCCGGTGATCGCGCCGGGCAGGTCGAACCGGCCGGTGTGCCGTTCGGACTCGGTGAGCACGCGCGGCGCCATGAGGGCGACCAGGACGGCGATCGGCACGTTCACGAAGAACACCCAGCGCCACGAGACGTAGGAAGTGAGCACGCCGCCGAGCAGAAGGCCGATGGCGGCGCCGCCAATGCTCATCGCGGCGTAGACCCCCATGGCTCTGTTGCGCCGCGGGCCTTCTTCGAACGTGGTCGTGATCAGGGACAGTGCGGTAGGCGCAACTATGGCGGCACCAAATCCCTGGATCGCGCGGGCGCCTAGGAGCCACGCCTGGCTAGTGGCGAGACCGCCGGCCAGGGACGCGAGGGCGAACAATGCGATGCCGGCGATGAAGACGCGGCGTCGGCCGAGGATGTCGCCGGCTCTTCCGCCGAGCAGCAGGAAGCCGCCGAAGGTCAGCGCGTACGCGTTCACGACCCACTCAAGGCCAGAGTCGGAGAAGCCGAGTGCGGCCCGGATGTGCGGCAGTGCGACATTGACGATGGTGGCGTCGAGCACCACCATCAGCTGGGCCGCCGCAATGACCACGAGGGCCAGGCCGAGGTGACGATTGATCCGTGCGGTACCTGGAGACCCTGTAGCGGCGGCTGTGCTCTCTGGTTGCGCCAGGCCCGCTGACTTGGCAGACATTGTGAAAGTGACTCCTTAGTTACGGTCCGTATCCGGCACGGGCGCAGTAAGCCCTACCGCGGTGCTTTTGCGAGGTTGTTAGGCCTGCGGTCCAGTGCCGGACCGCATTTCTCTCCCTCTCAACGACGACGAACGGGTGCCGCTTGTATGGACGGCCGCGATGTCGAGGTCCGGAGGTCCGTGGCCAAGGCGGATGTGAAGGTGAGCTGCCGACCGGCAGACCTAGGTTGGCCGTTGGCCCGATACCTAGGGTTCGCTCACGTGGCTATTCACCTCCCCCGTTGATGGCGGGGGGCTACTCGGGTTGGCGTGGGGTGCGTTGTCGTTCAGGGCGCTCACGAGCAGACTGGCCAGCTCGCCGTGTATGGCATCTTCGGTCGCGGCCGAGTCGAGTGCACCGGCCGCGAGCATCTTGCGGATCAGGGCAAGAAGCTGGATGCGTTCGTCCTCGGACAGGGCCGAATTCCACGGCATCCGCGCCGTGATCTCGGCTTCGACCTTGTGCCTGAGGGTCACGCCGTCTTCGGTGAGCACAACGTTCTTGACGCGCCGGTCCACGGCGTGCGGCTCACGGCGGGCCAAGCCGCGCTTCTCGAGCATGTCGGTGACCAGCGTGACGAAGGACGGGTCGCAGTGCATCCGCTTGCCGAGTTCCTTCATGGCCATCGGGCACTCCAGGCTGTGCAGCGCCTTGATGAACGGCGCCGGAATGCCGAAACCTTGCGCGACCTGCTCGGCCTGCCCGACGATCCGCCCGATCAGCTCGAAGAAGCAGCCAGCGATCTCCGCGGTCTGCTGCTGCTCTGCTGTGGTCTGGTCGGGCACTGCGGGGACTCCCTAATCTGTCGCCTCGTTGAGCATCTCAATAGTTGAGCAAGTCAAACGTTACTCGGCTCAGTTGAGGCTGTCAATCTTTGCGGAACTCAACTATCTCATATGGCCGAGGAGGCGGCGACTACGTGGGGAGGGGGACTGCACAGTCGGCAGAGGGCGCGTTGCGGCCGGGGATGCGTGGTGCAGAGGGTCCGTGGTGCCGGGCTCGCATGTCGGTCTGCGGGAGACCATGACACTTTGGGTCAAGATCACGGTGGTTATGCGCCATTTGCCCCCACGAAACTGTCATGGTCTCCACGACCGGGCCGCATGGCGCTTCCCGGCCGGGGTCCGGCAGGCGTGCGTGGCGCTCGGCGCGAGTTAGCCCTGACGCTCAAGGAGGCCGCGGATGAACGCTGCCTGCCCCACGTGCTCCAGGTCATCGGCGAGCACGCTGACCAGGCGCGCGCTCATAGTCACGGGCGGATCCCAGCGCCGGTCGATGACCCGCCGCATGTCCGCGTCAGTCAGGCCCCGCAGGACCTCGATGGTTTGCTCGTACGTGGCGTGGTGGTACTCGGCGAGCAAGTCGGCTGGCGCTTTGACGAGCGCGACCTCCTCGGCGCTGTGGCCGTAGCCGATGTCGCCGGTCTCGAGCGGGAGCCCGAAGCGCTTGTCCCAGCCACCGGTCACCCACACCTGCTCGAGGCCGGCAGCAGCAGCGACATGGTCGTCCTGCACCCGCGTCAAGTGCCAGATAAGCCAGCAGATCGAGTTCGCCTCTGGATCGGCGCGGTACTCGAGCTCTGCCTCGCCGAGACCATCGAGAACGTCTTGCACGATCTCGCGGATGCGGCCGAAGCCGTCTATCAGTACGTCTGCGTCGGTCAACTGGTCGCCTCCTAGTGCCCTCGCAAGATGTCTGCGAACGCGAGCACCAGCCCGATGCCGATGAGGACGGCGAAAATCCCGCTGCGCAGTCTGGTCTTCCTGCCACCACGCAGCCTGGTCTTCGCTACCTTCACGTCGCCGTGCGCGGCATACGACTTCTGGCTATGCCAGCCCAATGCTGTTCCGACGACCAGGAAGACAGCGACCACGCCGATCGCTGCAGTGGTCATACCCCCGTCTTTCTGCTGCGGCTTCTACCTGCATTGATGATTCCTCATTGCCCAAGCCGACTCCAGTGGAAACGCCGGGCGATCGCCGCTGGCAGGATGGACATCGCTCGGATAACCCCCAGCCGCGATCTCGAAGGAGTGAGCAACCGCGATGAGCGAAGAACTGGCCGCCTCGACCATCACTATCACCGGAGCTGGCGGTGACGACATCGAGGCGTACCTGGCCGTGCCCGACGATGGCGTGACATCGCGCGGCAGCGTCGTCGTGATTCACCACATGCCGGGCTATGACTCCTCGACCAAGGAGATCGTCAGGAAGTTCGCCGCGCACGGGTACGCCGCGCTAATGCCGAACCTTTACTACCGCGAGGCGCCAGGCGCGAGTCCTGACGACGCCGCGGCGGTCGCACGCGCCAATGGCGGCGTCCCTGATGATCGGCTTGTTGGCGACGTCAGCGCGGCTGCCGAGTACCTGACCGCGCTCGCGGGCTCGAACGGCAAGGTCGGTGTCATCGGCTATTGCTCCGGTGGCAGGCAGTCGTTCCTAGCCGCGTGCAGCCTTCCACTCGACGCGGCCATCGACTGCTACGGCGCCTGCATCGTGAACCCGCCCCCGGAGGGCATGCCGCTCAAGGTCGCGCCGATCGTCGGGCTGTCGCCTGCCCTGTCGTGTCCGCTGCTCGGGCTGTTCGGCGCCGACGACAAGTACCCCACCCCCGATGAGACTGCCGAGCTGTCCAAGGTGCTGGACGGCCTCGGCAAGCCACACGAGTTCCACACTTATGACGGCGCGGGACACGCCTTCTTCTCGGTGAACCGACCCGCATACCGGCCGGATGCCGCGAACGACGGATGGCAGAGGATCTGGGATTTCTACGGCCGCTACCTGGCTAGCTGAGGAGCCTGACATGTGCACGTACAACACCGAGAAGATCGAAGTCTCCGGCAGCGGCAAGGGCGCCCAGGGCTGGTTCTCACTCACAGACGCGACTGTTTATTTTGACCACCCGGTGCACGCGATGGCCGAGCACACGCTGAACATCGACTTCCGCAACCCAGCCCAGGGTCCGGCGGCGCGGGTGGCGGTCGAGCTAACGGCCGAGTCCGCGCGGTCCCTCGCGGCGGCGATCGCGGCGGCCCTCGCCGCGGTGCCCGCGGCGCTGGCGTCCTGACCCGCGGTCATCTCGCCCGGTCCGTCGTCTTGCGCACGGCGCCGCGATCCGGCCGCCGACAGGTGACCATGCGGCGCCGACCCGATGCCAATGTCGGCAGGGCGTGTCACGATCGAGGTGTACCGCGGGTCGGGCGGAAGGAATGCCGTGAAGTTCAGGGTCGAGCGCGACGCGCTGGGTGAAGCCGTGTCGTTCGTGGCGCGCGCACTGCCAACGAGACCGGTAGTGCCGGTTCTGGCTGGCCTGCTGATAGAAGCCGACGAGGGTCAGCTGACGCTGTCGTGCTTCGACTACGAAGTTTCGGCTAGGGTCATCGTGGCCGCCGAGGTGGGCGAGCCCGGCATCGCGCTGGTGCCGGGTCGGCTTCTCGCCGAGATCAGCAAGAGTCTGCCGCCTGCGGAGGTCGAGGTCGCGACCGTCGCGGGCATGGTGATGCTGACGTGTGCAAGTGCCGAGTTCGCTGTGGTTGCGCTGCCACTGGAGGATTATCCGCCGCTACCGGACCTGCCTGTCGCAGCCGGGACCGTGGACGGCGGGGCGCTGGCGATGGCGGCCGCCCAGGTCGTGCCGTCTGCGAGCCGCGACGACACGCTGCCGATGCTGACCGGTGTCTGCCTGGATTTCGACGGGTCCGCTCTAACGCTTGCCGCCACCGACAGGTACCGGCTGGCCGTCAGGATGCTGACGTGGGCGCCCTCCGATCCAGCCATTCGAGCCTCGGCACTCGTGCCAGCCAGGACGCTGGCCGACGTCGCCAGATCCATGGGACCGGGCGGACCGGTCACCATCGCATTCGGCCAGCCCGATCAGGACGGGACCCGGCCGGCCGACGGCATGATCAGTTTCGAGGGCGGTGGCCGTCGGCTGACCGCGCGCCTGATCGGCACCGAGTTCATCCGCTATAAGTCGCGCTTCCCGCAGAGCTTTGAGGCCACCGCCGAGCTTGCGGCCGGGCCGTTCATCGAGGCCGTGCGCCGCGTTTCGCTGGTTGCTGATCGGCTCACACCGGTCCAGCTCGCGTTCCGCCGTGGCGTGGTGGTGATCGAGGCTCGGTCCGATGGCCGTGCGCGGGCCGTCGAATCGCTCCCGGTCGTGTTCGACGGTACGGAGCACATGATCTCGTTCAATCCGCAGTACCTGCTGGATGGCATCATGGCGGCGGCGCTGAGCGGCCATGTCCGACCGGCGGCGACGGGTGATCCGGATACCGGGCTGGCCTCGGGCGCAGGCCGGATCAGGCTGGAGTTCTCGAGCCCAGCGAAGCCAGCGTTGATCAGTTGGATCGACGGAGATCCGACGGCGGGCGCAGGCGCCGACGATCGGGCACCCGCTCCTTCGGTAGAACCTTCTGGGAACGGGGCCGCAACCGACGCGGTCGTCCACAATGCAGGCGAACACGACGCAGGCGGAGACGACGCAGACGGAGACGACGAAGGGGCCGAGCGGAGGCCGACGGACACGGCCTCGTTCCGGTACCTGGTGGTTCCGTTGCGCGTGCCGGTGGCCGGCTGACTGTTACAAGCTGCGGCGCGTGTCTACCAGCGGCGGCGCGGACCGCGGAAGATCCGGCGGAGCACCCCGCGCATCAGCGTGAAGACCGCTACCAGCAGTCCGAGCCGGCCCGGCAGCGGGAACCGCACGCCGACCAGGATCACGTCATAGACGAGCAGCCAGCTCGCGAGCGCGACCAGCAGCGTCGCAAACGCCCCGATGCCGTGGCGGTGCCGGTGCCCTGACCACTCCCGGCCAGACCAGTCGCTGCCCGCACAGCCTGCGACCACCGCGCCGGCGCTGGGCAGTCCGCTGGTCAGCAGTGGCCCTGAGCGTGTCCGCGCGCTCGGCAGGGGTGCGCCCCCCGACCTGACGTGCGGCAAGTCGCGGGTAACGCGGCTGAGGTCGCTCTCGGTCTTCGCCGCGAAGACAGCTTCAATCCGCTGGTTGAACTCCTCGAGCGTGAGCCGCCCGTGTGCGAAGTGCTCTCGCAGTTCGGCGGCGACGGCATCGCGCTCGGCGTCTCCGATGCGCAAACTCGGTTGCGTTGCCATCTGCCCCTCCGTGCGGTGCGCAAGCTGATTCCAAAACGATATATCGCGACTACCCCGGCCGCAACTGGTGCGGGCGCAACTAGCGGCGCGGGATCGGCCAGCGCGGCGCCAACCGCGTTGCCACCAGCATGGCGCAACCGACCCAGGCTCAGCCAGAGCGGGGCGGCGCCAGAGTTCAGGAAGATATGAGGCTCAGGAAGGAGGTAGATCAGAGAGCGGCTGGCTGGGGAGCGGTTTGTCTGGGGCGCGGTTTGGCCGGGGCGGTTTGGCCGGGGAGCGGTTTGGCCGGGGCGCGGCTGGCTGGGGCGCGGCTGGCTGGGGCGGTTTGGCCGGGGCGGTTTGGCCGGGGGGCGGTTTGGCCGGGGCGCGGCTGGCTGGGGAGCGGGCTGGCTGGGGCGCGGCTGGCTGGGGAGCGGGCTGGTTCGGGGGCGGCTGGTTCGGGGGCGGCTGGTTCGGGGGCGGCTGGTTCGGGTGGGCTAGTCGGGGGGGCGGCTAGTTCAGGAAGTAGCTGCTGCCGCCCGTCTCGGGGTTCGTCACGAGCGCTGGCACCGAGATCGCCCCGGCGTGAGCGAATAGAAGCGTCAGCGTGATGAGCGTGCCGGCCTTCATCCGACCCGAGCCGGTGACGAGGAGATGCGAGCCGTTGGGATCGAGCCCGACGAAGCTCCTAGCCGGAACGGTGATGGCCCGGACCGAGCGCATCTGGACGACACCGCCGGAGATGGGGGAGCGCAGCGTGACTTTCCCGCCGACGCTGATCCGCGCACCGACGATCTGGTCGGCGGCGCCGTTGTTCTGTACGTCGACGTAGACGTCGGTGATGCCGCTGGCGCTGGGCTCAGTGACCTGCGCGGAGCTGAGCTCGATCGCAGGACCTTGCTGGGCCGGTATGGCGCAGCCGGCCGCGAGGCTGGTGCCGAGTACGACGATCGCGCATGCCGCCCGCCGGCGCGCGCAACGGCGCCAGACCCCCGCAAGCAGCGGCCCGGCGTATGTGGGCGAGCTGAGCATGATGACCGACCTTACCTCCGGCAGAGCCTGACCATAGTCTCACGCTGGACGCCAGACACTGGGCGCGGGCGGCATCGCCGTGAAGGTCGGGCTGCGTCCAGGACCACCCGCACAGTGCCGGGGGCTTCCAGCGCACTGACAGCTGCGGAGTTAGCCGGGCAGCAGGGCCGGCGAACGAAGCGGCTTGCTGGTGAGTTACAGCGGAGCCTGCCGTTCAGTGCGGTGCTTCCGGTCGGTGCGGTGCTTCCGGTCAATACGACGCGCTGCCCGCTCCAATCCGAACCGGGGTGACGCTCATGATCGACTGAGCTGGGTTCGCGCAGGCCTGGGTCTTGTACTGAACGTAGGTGCTGCCGTAGTCGCCCGGCGGGTAGATCCGCAGCCAGTTGACGCTCGTGATCTTGCAGTTCGCGATCGCGCCAGCATCGTGGACGGCCAGCAGGACGTCGGCCTTGGCGCCAGGCGTCAGCGTGACAAGCGTCTTGGCAACCACAGGGTTCTTGCTGGCCGGCTTGCCTACCTGGCTGCCACCGACGCCTGTGACAAATGACACACCGGGATATCCGTACAACGTGCAGGTGGCATTCGAGGTGTTGGTCAAGACGATCACCTGGTAGATCGTGCCCGCCGTGCCCTGCGAGACGCCGAGCTGCGCCTGGATGCCAGAAGCCAGGCAGCCGGATGGCCCGGGCGCGCTGGCAGATGTTGAGGAGGCCACCGGCGTGGCGGTGCTAGCGCTGGTACTGGCGCTTGCCTGGATTGTCACGGTTTTGGTGGGAGTCGCGCCGGGTGCAGGTGTGCTGCCGCACGCCGTGAGCAGTCCGCAGGCACCGGCCAGGGTCGCGGCGGCGAAGAGCCGGGCGGCGTCAATCAACGAGGGCGTCATAAGGCGTATTTCCTTAGTACAGAGCCGGGTTCAGCACCAGGCACCAGTCCGATTGCCACATAAGACGCCGCGCCGTAGACGCCGGTTGGCCCGCTCTGTCACAGCTGCATCACACTTTAGGCACCCGACCGCTATGGGGCCCCCTGGCCTCGATCTGGTGAATCGGCCCTCACATCGATAGGAACTTGTGACATATCGTGCACCGCTTCGACATCACGCCCGACATACGCTGCTTCGAACCGTAGCCGGAAAGGCAACGGGTTTTGCTGGCGCGGGGCGACCTGGCCAACGAACCCAGACCCGGACCCGGTTTCGGACGCCGCACGACGAACCGGCGGGCGTAGAACCGGCCCGAACTACGCTAAGTAGGTTTAAAGACCACCTAGTCCAGGTCTTTAGGTATCTTGGCTGAGTTGCAGGTGGGTACTAGGCGGGCACGGAGCGTCACGGCGCCTGACAACGAACCGGCTCGGGCGTGCTATTCGCGCCGCAACAAAGGAGTTCACATGTTTGAACGCAGACGCAAAATAGGCGTCGCGGGGGTCGCGGCGGCTGCCGCGACCGCACTGCTGGCCGCAGGGTGCGGTTCCAGCGGAAGTCCCACCACCACCACCTCGTCCGGCGCCTCCGTCTCGGGCGCAGTCGCGACGACGTTCAACATCAACGGCGCCGGGGCCAACTGCATCTACCCCTTCCAGGGGACCCAGTGCTACAGCGTGACCAACTACGAGACGTTCCAGTACCTCATGGTCCGGCCGCTTTACATGTTCGGCGGCAACAGCAGCACCTCCATCTCGGTCAACTACCCGCTGTCGCCGGCCGACGCGCCTGTGTACAGCAACGGCGGCAAGACCGTGGTGATCAACATGAAGGGCTGGAAGTGGTCGGACGGCGAGACCGTCAACGCCAACTCCCTGGTCCTGAACCTGAACATGCTCGAGGCGGAGAAGGCCAACTACGCCGGCTACACGCCTGGGCTGCTGCCGGACAACATGGTGTCCTACAAGGCGACCGGCCCGGAGCAGGTGACGCTGCAGCTCAAGCAGGCTTACTCCAGCATCTGGTTCACCTACAACCAGCTGGCCATCCTGACCCCGATGCCGGAGGCGTGGGACGTCTCCGCGACTGGGGCGAAGGCTGGCAGCGGCGGCTGTCTGACTGACAGCGCGGCCGACGGCTGGGCCAAGTGCAAGGCGGTCTACACGTACATGACCGCCCAGAACAAGGACACCGCGACGTACGCGACCAACCCGCTGTGGCAGGTCGTCGACGGTCCGTACAAGCTGACGTCGTACAACGTCGCGGGCAACTACACGTTCGTGCCCAACGCTTCGTACTCCGGCACCCCGAAGTCGTCGATCGCTGAGCTGAAGTTCGTGAGCTACACCAGCGACACTGCCGTTTACACGGCGCTGAAGACTGGCGCGCTGAGCCTGGGCCCGATCCCGTCGACGGATCTGACGCCGGCGGTGGGCAACACGTTCCTGCCGGCGACCAACCCGCTGGCGTCCACCCCCAATGGCGGGTACTACCTGCAGCCGGCGTTGTCCTTTACCATCGGCTACGCGTACACCAACTTCAACAACCCGACGTACGGCCCGGCGTTCAGGCAGCTGTACTTCCGGCAGGCGTTGCAGATGCTGGACAACCAGAAGGGCATGGACACCGCTGTTGGCCGCGGCTACTCAGTGGCGACCACTGCTGGCGTCCCGATTGAGCCGCCGAGCCAGTGGGTGTCCTCCGACATGACCGAGAACGGCGGTCAGGGACCGTACCCGTACGACCCCACCAAGGCCGAGGCGCTGCTGAAGGCGCATGGCTGGAAGGTTGTCGGCGGAGTGCTTACCTGTGAGTCCGCAGGCTCCGCTGCCAGCGACTGTGGTACTGGCGTTGCCGCCGGGACGCAGGCCAAGTTCAGCATGGCCTACACCTCCGGTGTCACGACCCAGGCGGACGAGGCTGACATCCTGAAGTCAGGCTTCGGCCTGGCCGGCATCCAGCTGAACCTGCAGGGCGAGACGTTCAACACGCTGCTGACCGACACCGTGCCGTGCAAGCCGACGCAGGCCAGCTGCAAGTGGACGTTCCTGTACCTGGGTGGCTGGGGCTTCAACGGACCGGGCTTCGAGCCAACCGGTGAGCCGCTGTATTCGACGGGCTCTCCGAACAACTCGGGCAGCTACTCCGACCCGACGATGGACTCGCTCATCAACCAGACGCACACCAGCAGCAGCCTGAGCGTGTTCCAGACGTACGCCAACTACACGGCTACCCAGCTTCCCGCTCTGTGGATGCCGTGGCCGGTCAACACCGAGGCCGTCAACAACGGCCTGCACAACGTGACGCAGAACCCACTCTCGATGTTCTTCCCCGAGTACTGGACCTGCAGCACGAAGTCCTGCTGACGCAGGAATCGACTGAGTCCGGTTTCCGGCCGTCGCGCTGGCACAGTGCCAGCGCGGCGGCCGGTCCGGAACGCGGCTGTTGTAGCTAGGAATACGCAGGGTGTTGTCGCAAGGAAGTGGTCGGGGCACTATGGGAAGGAGCCCGATGCAATCTGTCGCCAGAGCTGCCGGCAACGGTCACGCGCGGGCGGACGGCATGCCGTCGGTGTTGAGAGTGGCCGCAGTCCAGGCACGGCTCGCAGCTGAGCCGGCCGGATGGGGAGGCATGCAGTGATCGGGTTCCTGATCAGGCGTGTGGGACAGACCATTGTCGTCACCTTGATCGTCACGATCATCACGTTCGTGCTCTTGCACCTGGTGCCCGGCGGCGAGGTACGGGCGATCCTTGGCCTCCGGGCGACCGGCGCCGAGCTCGCCGCCGACTCCAAGGCGTGGGGCTTCGACCAGCCGCTGTACGTGCAGTACTACAAGTGGCTGTGGCAGCTCCTGCACGGCAATTTCGGTTTTGACATCAAGCAAAGCGCGCCCGTCTCGACACTGCTGTGGCCGGCCTTGTCGCGGTCGCTGGTACTGGCCATCATCGGCACCGGTGTCGGCCTGCTGATCGGCGTCCCGCTCGGCATCTTCCAGGCCGTACGGCGGTACACGGTCATCGATCACGTGGTGACAGGCATCGGCTTTGTCGGCTATGGCTCGCCCACGTTCTTCGTCGGATTGATGCTCGTCAACTGGTTCGCCGTCGACTTGCACATCTTCCCGGCGTTCGCGCCGCAGTCCACCTCGATTATCGGCCAGCTCTCCGATCCGCTGGCGCTTGTGCTGCCGGTGGCGACGTACGCGTTCGTCGCGTTCGCGCTGTGGAGCAGGTTCATGCGGTCGTCGGTCCTCGACAACATCGTGCAGGACTACGTGCGTACCGCCAGGGCTAAGGGCGCCAGTGAGCGGCGGGTCCTGTGGGGACACATCTTCCGCAACTCGCTGATCACCATCGTGACCCTGCTTGGCCTCCAGCTCCCGGTCATCATCGGCGGCGCCATCTTCATTGAGGTGGTGTTCAGCTACCCGGGCATGGGCCTGTTGTTCTTCAACGCGGCGCTGGCCACGGACATACAGCTGATGCTCGCGATCACCGTCCTCACCACGGTGATAACGATCATTGGCAACCTGCTCGCTGATATTGGGTACGCCATGCTCGACCCGAGGGTGAGGTACAGCTGATGGTCATGATGCCGCATCCCGAGACGGCGGTCGATCCGCTCGCCGCTGCTGGCACGCTGATAATTGAGCCGGCGCCGGGGTCTGCTGACCAGCCGGCGCAGGTCAAGTCGCGCAGCCTGTTCCGGCGCGGCTGGGAGGTCTTCGCCGAGAACAGGCTGGCGCTCGTCGGCCTTGGCTTCGTGATCTTCGTCCTGCTGTTCTGCTTCGTCGGCCCGCTGATCTACAAGACCCAGCAGAACAGCGTGACCCTGGCCAACGCCTACTGCACCCCAAGCGGAGCGCACCTGCTCGGCTGCGACAACCTGGGCTACGACGTGATTGGCCGTCTCATGGCAGGCGGGCAGAACTCGCTGGAGGTGGGCCTGGCCGCCGCTTTCGTGTCGTGCCTGTTCGGATCCATCTACGGCGCCGTCTCCGGGTTTGCCGGCGGCATCGTCGACTCGCTCATGATGCGCTTCGTCGACGCGATGCTCTCCATCCCGTTCATCTTCGTGCTGATCATCCTCGCCGTCCTCATTCACCCGAGCGCGCTGACCCTGATCGGGTTCATCGCGGTGACGTACTGGCCCGGCCCGGCCCGGCTCGTGCGGGGCGAGACGCTGACGCTGCGCACCCGGGAGTACGTCGCGGCGGTGAAGGTGGCTGGCGGCCGCAGCTCGCGCGCTGTCGTGCGGCACATCATGCCGAACGCCATTGGCACGATCATCGTGCAGGCCACGTTTGCCGTGGCCGACTCGATCATCATCCTGGCCGGGCTGGGCTTCCTCGGGTTCGGCATCCAGCTGCCGCAGACCGACTGGGGCTCCCAGCTGTCAAATGGGCTCAACTACCTGACTCTCGGCTACTGGTGGCTCATCTACCCGGCCGGGATCATCATCATCCTGACCGTGGTGGCATTCAACTTCATTGGCGACGCGCTGCGCGACGCCTTCGAGACCCGGCTGCAGCGCCGGTAGGAGAAAGGTGACCTAGTGGCGCCGCTACTTGATATCCGCGACCTGCGCACCGAGATTCGGCTGCGCGAGGGCGTAGTGCACGCCGTCGACGGCGTGTCCCTTCAGGTCGAGCCGGGCGAGACGGTCGGCATCGTCGGCGAGTCTGGCTGCGGCAAGACGATGACCGCCTTGTCGATCATGAACCTGCTGCCGACCGGCGGCCATATCGCTGCCGGCAGCGTCAAGCTCGATGGCCAGGAGCTCAGCACGCTCTCTGACGAGAGCATGCGCGCCATCCGCGGCAATGAGATCGGCATGATCTTCCAGGATCCGCTGACCTCGCTGAACCCGACGATGACGATCGGCAAGCAGATCTCCGAGGTCGTCACCCTGCACCGGGAGGTGTCGAAGGAGCAGGCGATGGACCGCGCGGCCGAGGTCCTGGACCTGGTCGGCATCCCACGTGTCCGGGAGCGGATCAAGGAGTACCCGCACCAGTTCTCCGGCGGCATGCGCCAGCGTGTGATGATCGCAATGGCGCTGGCCTGCGAGCCCAAGCTGCTGATCGCGGACGAGCCGACCACCGCACTCGACGTGACGATCCAGAAGCAGATCCTGGAGCTCATCGACGACCTGCGGCTGCGCCTCGGCATGTCGGTGATCCTGGTTACCCACGACCTGGGCGTGATCGCGGGCCGGGCCGACCGGGTCGCCGTGATGTACGCCGGCAAGATCGCGGAGATCACCGACACCGAGACGCTGTTTGCGCGACCGCGGCACCCCTACACCGAGGCGCTCTTCCAGGCGCTTCCGGACAAGGCCGCTGACGCCCGGGAGCGGCTGTACTCCATTCCGGGCCTGCCGCCGGACCTCGTCCACCCGCCGAAGGGCTGCCGGTTCGCGGCCCGCTGCCGGTATGTGACTGACAGGTGCCGGGAGGAGGAGCCGTTGCTGACGGGCGAGGTGCCCGGGCACGAGTTCAGGTGCTTCTACCCCGTCGGGCCGTCCGAGCGCAGGCAGACCGGCAAGGTCGTCGACTACAACGAGACGGCCACCGAGGCCCGGATGGAAGGCCCCGGCATCGGCGAGGAGTTGCTGCGGATCGATCACCTGGTCAAGAACTACGCGGTCACTCGGGGCGCCGTACTGCAGCGGCGGGTCGGCTGGCTCAGCGCGGTCGCCGACGTGAACCTGTCCATCCGCAGCGGCGAGACATTCGGCCTGGTCGGGGAGTCTGGCTGCGGCAAGACCACCATGGGCAAGCTGGTCGTCGGCCTGGAGAAGCCGACGAGCGGCCAGATCAACTTCGAGGGCCGGGACCTGGCGAAGAGCAGCGGGCGGGAGTACCGGCATGAGCGCCGGAACATCCAGCTGATGTTCCAGGACTCCTACGCCTCGCTCGACCCCAGGATGCGGGCTGGCACGCTGCTGCGCGAGCCGCTCGTCATCCAGGGCCTCGGCGGCTCCAAGCAAGAGCAGATGGAGATGGTCGGCCAGATGCTCGACAAGGTCGGGCTGCCCAGGTCGGCGGCGGACCGTTACCCGCACGAGTTCTCCGGCGGACAGCGCCAGCGGCTCGGCTTCGCTCGCTCTCTCATGCTGAACCCGAAGCTCATCGTCGCGGACGAGCCCGTGTCGGCGCTGGACGTCTCGATCCAGGCGCAGGTACTGAACATGATGAAGGAGCTTCAGCACGACCTCGGACTGACCTACATGTTCATCTCCCATGACCTTGGCGTCGTGCGATACCTGTCCGAAAAGATCGGCGTGATGTACCTGGGCAAGCTCGTGGAGATCGGCCCGGCCGAGGAGGTATACCAGCGCCCCGCGCACCCGTACACCAGGGGTCTGCTGGACTCGGCGCCGGTCGCCGATCCGGCTGCCGAGAAGGCCAAGGTCAGCGAGGGCGTCACGGGCGAGCTGCCGAGCGCAATCCACCCGCCGTCCGGCTGCCGGTTCCGTACCCGCTGTCCGCGGGCGCAGGCCATCTGCGCTGACGTCGAACCGCCGATGACGCCGTTCGCTGGCGAGGGCCACCTCGCCGCGTGCCACTTCCCGATGGAGATCCCGGTCGGCGCCCCGGTCAGCGCGGCGGCGCAGACCGGCCAGCCGTAGCCGCAAGTCGGCGTCAAGGACAGCCGCGCGGGCGCCTCGCCCGCGCGGCTGTCCTGTTCCTGCTCGCCGGTACCGTTAGCCCAGCCGAGCACCCACCGGAGGCAGCGTGAGAACGAGCCAGCAGTTCACCACGCGACCGGAGCTGGCCGGCACATTCGGCATGGTGGCGTCGACGCACTGGCTCGCGTCGGCCGCCGGCATGGCGGTGCTGGAGCAGGGAGGCAACGCGTTCGACGCGGCAGTGGCCGCGGGCCTCGTGCTCCAGGTCGTCGAGCCGCACCTCAACGGCCCGGCCGGAGAGGTGCCCGTCATCGGGTTCGACGCGGCGGCCGGTGAGCCGTTCGTGCTGGATGGACAGGGACCGGCGCCGGCGGCGGCGACGCCTGCTGTCTTCGCCGCTCTCGATCTCGACCTCGTGCCGGGAACAGGCCTGCTTGCTGCCTGCGTGCCTGCGGCCTTCGGCACCTGGATGTTGCTGCTAGAGCGGTATGGCACGCTGCCGCTGCGGGCCGTGATGGAGTACGCGATCGGCTACGCCGAGTACGGTTACCCGATGCTGCCCGCCGCGAGCGCGGCGATTGCAGCAGTCGCTGGCACGTTCCGCGACCACTGGCCGGGGTCGGCCGAGATCTACCTGGCCAGCGGAGTGCCGGCGCCAGGCAGCCGGTTCACCAACCGGCCGCTGGCCGCCGTCTATCGGCGCATCCTTGCCGAGGCCGAGCACGCCAATGGCGGCCGTGAGCATCAGATCGAGGCCGCCCGGCGCGCCTTCTACGAAGGCTTCGTCGGCGAGGCCGTGGCCGCCTACTGCGCCAGCGCGGAAGTCCTGGACGTCACCGGCCGCCGCAACCGCAGCCTGCTGACCGGCGGCGACCTGGCCGTCTGGCGGGCGAGCGTTGAGGAGCCTGTCACCGCAGACTTCCGCGGTCTGACCGTCTGCAAGACGGGTCCATGGGGGCAGGGACCTGTGTTCCTCCAGCAGCTCCGCCTGCTGGACGGCCTCGGGCTTGAGGACGCCGAGCCGGGCAGCGCCACGATGATCCATGCCGTGACCGAGGCCGCCAAGCTGGCATTCGCCGATCGTGAAGCCTGGTACGGCGACCCAAGGCAGTCGGAGGTCCCGCTCGACGCACTGCTGTCGGCGGACTACGCGGCGGCCCGCCGCAAGCTCATCGGCGAGGCAGCGTCGGCTGAGCTGCGCCCCGGCGCGCCAGCGGGCATGGCGCCGCGGCTGCCGGACTTCGCCAGTCCTGCCTTCGAGCCTGCCGGGCCTGGCCGCGGCGGCCTTGGCGAGCCGGCGGCCGCTGCGGTGTCGGCCCCGGAACTAGGGCCGGGCGACACGTGCCATCTGGATGTCGCCGACAGGTACGGCAACCTGGTCGCCGCCACGCCCAGCGGAGGCTGGCTGCAGAGTTCGCCAGTGATCCCGGGTCTCGGTTTCTGTCTGGGCACGCGGGCGCAGATGTTTACGCTCACGCCCGGCCTGGCGAGCACCCTGGCTCCCGGTCGCAGGCCACGCACCACCCTGTCACCTGGTCTTGCGCTGCGCGACGGCGAGCCGTACCTGGCGTTCGGCACACCGGGCGGGGACCAGCAGGATCAGTGGTCGCTGGCGTTCTTCCTGAACCACGTCGTGTACGGGATGAATCTCCAGGAAGCCATCGACGCGCCGGAGTTCCACACCGATCACTTCCCCTCATCGTTCTATCCGCGTGCGTCGCTGCCCAGGTCTCTGGCGATCGAGTCGAGGGCAGGGAACGAGGTCGTCGCGGCGCTCCGGGCCCGTGGCCACGAGGTCAGCGTCCGGCCGCCATGGTCCCTTGGCCGCATGAGCGCCGTCGCCAGGTCTGGCGGCTTCCTGTACGCGGCGGCCAATCCCCGCGGCATGCAGGGCTACGCGGTCGGCCGGTAACGGACCTAGCTCCCCCGGCCGATCCAGGCCGGGACCGCGAGGCCCACGGCGATGACGGCCAGGACGACCGCGCCGACCCTGAGCGCGGTGGCGGCCGGGCCAGCGGGCAGGCCAGGGAGGGCGGCCAAGCCGACCGCGAGCGCGGCCAGTCCGGCGCCAGCGGACATCAGCGGAAGCTGCGCGCGCAGGGCGGTGGCGCCAGTATCCGTCTCCGCCAGGTGCACCGCGAGTAGGTATCCAGTCAGCGCCACGGCCAGTACTGCCGTGTGCCATGGACGGGACTTGTGCAGAGCCTCGAGCACCAGCGCTGCCACCGTCATAAGTTCGGCCCAGGGCAGCGCCCTGACGACGGCCACGAGTTGCTGAGCCAGCCTCTCCGCCCAGGCGAAGCTGTGTGGCTCGTGCGCCACGGTGGCGGCCAGGACTAGCTGGGCGATACTCATCGCACCGGTGGCGATAGCGGCCACCAGCGCGATCTGGGTCCCCCCAGCACCGCCCGACACTGGAGAAGCGGCCCACGCGATCACCCCGGCTGCGAGCGCGGCGGCAGCGGCGATCCTGACCGCCCGCGGCCGCAAGTCGAGAGCGCCGTCACGGGCCGCAGGGGACGCGTCGCGGGTCATCGGTGCGCCACCATGACGCGCCTTGTGTACGGGGCAAGCGGCTCGTCGAGCCTGCCGACGCCGTCCCAGTGGACGACCGGCACGCCGATCTGCGTGAGCGAGTACCTGATGGCCTGCTGCTCGAGCCGCCAGATCGTGTTCGTCAGGCTGGACAGCTTGCTGCGGTCGGGCGCGGGCTCGGCGTTGAGCACGTCGACCACGAGCACGCTGAAGCCTCGTTCGCGCAGGTCGCGGACTGCCTCGACGAGGCGGGGGTCCAGCAGCGGGCTGAACACGACGATCAGGGCACCGGGCGGTAGCGCGGCGCGCGGCAGCCTGGTCAGGCCGGCTGCTCTTTCCCAGCCGCCCGGGGTAGCCATCATGAGGTCGAGCAAACGCTGGTAGTGGCGCTCACCCTGGCCGGGAGCGAGCCAGCTGAGCCGCCCGGCGAAGATGACGAGGCCGACCCGGTCACGCGCAGCGATATAGCGAGTGACAGCACCAGCCGCGCCGCGCAGGACCAGGTCGAGCGACGTCGCACCGGCCACGCCGACGTCTGTTGTCTCGTCGGCGATGACAACGAGATTCTGCGTGCGTTCTGCGGCGAAGGTCGTGAGGTGGAGCGTCCCCTGCCGGGTCGTCGCCGCCCAGTTGATGCGGCGCTGCCGGTCGCCGGGCACGAACTCCCGCACGCCGGCGAACTCGCCGCCTTCGCCGGTCGCTCTCGCCGGGTGCTCGCCCAGCCGGCTCGGCAGGCGGCTCAGCACGATGCTGCTGTTGAGCCGGGCCGGGAGCGGACGGCACTTGATATCCGGCAACCCGACCAGCGCCTTGCCCTCGGTCAGCCGGTATCGGTCGGTCAAGGTGACGACGAGCATGCCGAGCGACCTCGAGCCCCACCGCATCGGCTCGAGGTGCAGGCGCGCGACCCGGATCGGCTGGCCTGCCGGCACCAGGACGGCGGCACCGGCGCGGATGTGGTCCCCTGGCTCGACCGTCAGCAGGGCGTCAAACCTGTCATGCCCATGCAGTTCGACTGTGAGCACGGCGTCGGTGCCCTCGACTAGCGTCGATGCCTCGAGAGTCACCCGCACCGTGAGCTCGTCCGACCGGTCTGATCGCCAGGTGGCCAGCATGAGCAACGCCGGAGCCGCAAGACCGGCGAACTCGGCGCGTTCGGTCACGATAGCGATGATCAGGGCGACCACAGCCAGAGTGACGAGCCGCTGGGCGTGCACTGATAGGCCCCAGCGCACCGGACGCTGGCGCAGACCACCGCGCCCTGGCGCGTCAGCCAACGACTGCCGCCGGATCAGTTCGCGGCACAGGCACGCCGTCCAGCAGACTGTTCATCACATCGTCGGACTGGACCTGCCGCGCCCATAGCTCGGGCCGCAGCGTGATCCGGTGAGCTAGCGCCGGGATCGCGATGCGCTTAACGTCGTCCGGGATGACGAAGTCCCGCTGTTCGAGCACCGCTTGCGCGCGCGCCAACTTGACCAGGGCGAGACCGCCGCGCGGGCTGGCGCCGACCTGTATCTGCGCGTGAGTCCGCGTGGCCTGAATGATGGCAACGACGTACTCAAGGATGTCGGGCGATACCTCGACCCGTTCCAGCGACTCGCGCATGGCCAGCAGTTCGGCGGCCGTCGTCACCGGCCGGAGCGTCGCGGCCTCCTGGCGGCGATCGAGCCGGCGCTGCAGCATCGCGACCTCGTCGCTGGTGGCCAGGTAGCCGAGGCGCAGGCGCATCAGGAACCTGTCGAGCTGCGCCTCCGGCAGCTCATACGTCCCCTCATACTCGATCGGGTTGTCGGTGGCGAGCACCACGAACGGCTGGGGCAGCGGCCGGGTCACGCCGTCCATGCTGACCTGGCCCTCGCCCATGGCCTCTAGCAAGGCCGCCTGCGTCTTCGGCGGTGTCCTGTTGATTTCGTCGGCCAGCAGCAGCTGGGTGAAGACCGGACCTGGCCTGAAGATCATCTCCCGGGTCCGCTGGTCATACAACGGCGCGCCGACGACGTCGGAGGGGAGCAGGTCGGGCGTGAACTGTATCCGGGCGAAATCCAGGCCGAGCGCCGTAGCGAACGACCGGGCGATGAGCGTCTTGCCCAGCCCTGGCAGATCCTCCAGGAGCACGTGGCCGCCTGCCAGGATGCCGATGAGCACTAGCTCCAGGCTACGGCGATGGCCCACCACGGCCCGTTCAATCTCGTCCAGGACGGCCCTGCTCCGCTGCGCTGCCTCGCTGGTGGTCCACGTCTCTTCGGTCACAGTCGCTCCAGTCGGTCGAGAATGGCAGCCAGGGTCCGCGGCGTGATCCCAGTCCGCCGTTGATCTGTCTCGGCTGGCCGCAGTGGGTCCAGCCAGAACCACAGCGCGTCATCGCGCTGTCCGGGCAGTATGAGGCGGCGCGCTGCCGCCGGGTCGGCGTACAGGCTGACGCCGTGGCGCTCGGCCAGCCTGGCAGCCAGCAGATGTTGTAGCGACGGTCGAAGCTCGGCGTCATAGCTGACCATCGAGGCAGTTGCATCTCGCACGATTGCGCGCTTGCGCCAGAAGCCGAGGAAGCTGGTACGGCCCTCGCCATGCCAGGACGACTGCTCGGTCAGCGGCTCGGCCGCAGTCTGCACGAGCGTGCGCAGGAACGCAATCGACGCGACGGCCCAGCCAGCGACCAAAAGGACCGCGGTGCCGATGCCGGCGTACGCATAGGCCGCGAGGCTAGTGGCGAGCACAGCGATCGCCCAGACGGTCAGTTCGGGGAGGCAGGTGAGCCAGCCGCCCGCACGGACCTGGGGCCCGTCGGACGCCGCGGCGGGCGGGCGGGCGGTCACCCGTCCGCTCCCGCTGGCGCCGGTCCCGCTGCCGCCGCTCCCGCAGATGGCGCGGCCGCAGGCGCGGGGCCGGCGCGGCCGGCCAGCTCGCCCGATATCGCATCTAGGGCTTGCCGGGCGCTGTCCTTCGCAGTCGGCGGCATAGGGCGACTGGAAAACCTCGCCTCGTAGAACAGGCCCGTCAGCGCGCCGGCCGCTCGACCGCGAATCAGGCCAGCTGCCACCGCCCTAGTCAGCAGCTCATCGGGCGTCTCAGCGATCGCTCGTGTCGCCCCGGCCGACGCCAGGCTGTCTTCCATTGCCACGTAGCAGGAGATGATCGCGGCCCGCGCGTCGTCCACCGCGCGCAGGGCCTGGCGACCAGAATCGACAGCCTGCCGCAGGTCCTCGCCCGCGTCCTCTGGTGCCTCGTCAGCATCGCCGGCTGGACGGCGCAGCCGCGTCCGAGAACGCCAGACGAGGACAATGGAGGCGACGATCGCGGCGAGCACGATCAGGCCGACGAGGCCGTACAGGAGATAGCTCAAGTGATTCGTCGTGCTGGCCGTGCCGGGGCGGAGGCCCTTGGGCAGCGCTGGCGGCTTTCGGTTCCGCGACCTGCCGCCGAAGACTAGACGCTGGACCAGGTTGCCATGCTTGTTGGCCACGAAGTTCGCGATCGCGATGACGACAATGGCGACCATCAGCACGGCGATGACCCGGCTCAGCGCGTGCCGCAGCGCTGCCGCCGGATCGCCAGATGCCGACCTGCGGCGCTGCATGACGACGAGCGCGACTTCCAGGGATGCCAGCGCTACCTCCAAGCCGATTCCGAGCCCCAGCGCATCGTGGCGCCATGGGCCAAGCCCCGTCACTGCCGGGCTGGCCGCGCCGATGCCAGCGACGATGATCAGCAGCAGGAGCCCGACCCCAACCGGGCGTGCGTACCGCAGGACGAGCGACGCGGCTGCGTCAGCTGGCTGCGAGACGTCCGTTTCCCCGTTGGCCACCGATCTTGCCTCTCGAGGTAGGCCGGCCTCGGCCCGAGCCCGGCAACGCATGCAAACCATACCGTCTTGGCACGGGTCATCGGCGTGCATGCGGGTGGCGAAAGGTCCGCGTGCGGACGCCGTCCGGCGCATTGCCTGCGTGCGTCACCCTAAGTGGCACCCGGAATCAGCCTGGCGGTTGATGACGCGGCGGCCCGAAAGCTGGGATCGTGTTGCTCGCACAACGGCGCGCTGCTTAGCGCTGGCCGAGGCACGTTTGCGGAGGGACTGTGATTACACAACCAGTGCGGCAAGCCGGGGGGCACGTGCCGCCCGACCCCGGTGCTGTCATCGAGGCCCGCGGCCTGACGAAGCGGTACGGCACGATTACAGCGCTCGATGACCTGACCGTCAGCGTCGCGCCTGGCATCACGGGCCTGATCGGAGCCAACGGCGCGGGCAAGTCGACGCTGATCAAGATCCTGCTCGGGCTGCTCGAGCCAACCACCGGTAAGGCCGCCGTCCTGGGTCACGACTGCGTGACCGACGGTTTCGCGATCCGGACCCTTACCGGCTACATGCCCGAGCACGACTGCCTGCCGCCGGACGTGACGGCGACCGAACTGGTCACGCACCTGGGCCGGATGTCGGGCCTGCCCGCGACGGCGGCCAGGGAACGCGCTGCCGACTCGCTACGGCACGTTGGCTTGTACGAGGAGCGGTACCGGCAGATCGGCACGTATTCCACGGGCATGAAACAGCGCGTCAAGCTGGCCCAGGCGCTTGTCGGCGATCCGCGCTTGCTGCTGCTCGACGAGCCGACCAACGGCCTCGATCCGGCGGGCCGGACCGCGATGCTCGAGCTGATCGCTCGCATCGGCACGGACTTCGGCATCTCGATCCTGGTTGCGTCCCATCTGCTGGGAGAGATCGAGCAGATCTGCGATCACCTGGTCGCGGTCGAAGGCGGACGGCTCCTGCGGGCCGACTCCATCAGGTCGATGACCCAGGCCAGCTCGGTGCTGGTCATCGAGGTGGACGACGGGCTCGAGCTCCTTCAGGCTGATCTGTCCAGGCGTGGCCTGAACCCGCTGCCGTATCAGCGCGGACTCCTGGTCCAGCTGGCCGGGGATCAGACGTACGACGCCGTCCGTGATGCCGTTGCAGACCTCGGCCTGCCGCTGAGCCGGATGGAGCAGCGCCGTCACCGCATCGAGGAACTGTTCCGCGACGACCTTGCTGAACAGGCCGACCAGACTACGGGAGCTCCACGTGTCAGCTGACGCCAGCGCCGCCGGAGGGCGGCTCGCCGCACCTGCAGCCGAAGGCAGCGGCGTGATCCACAACATTGGCTACCGCCGCTACGACGCGACCCGGCTTGGGCGGGCTCAGATCGTCCGGGCGCTGACGTGGCACAGCTTCCGCGCAGCGTTCGGAATCGGCCGAGGCGGCAAGGCCAAGATCTTCCCGATCCTGCTCTTCACGATCATGTGCCTCCCGGCCGCTGTGAACGCGATAGGGCTGGCGCTCAACCCGACCAGCCAGCCCCTCGTGAGCTACGACGGCTACGTGCCGCAGCTGCGTACGGTGGCGATGCTGATCTTCGTGGCGCTGGAGGCACCAAACCTCGTCTCCGCTGATCTGCGCAACCACACGCTGCCGCTGTACTTCGCCCGGCCGATCCGGCGGATCGACTATCCGGTCGCGAAGCTCATCGCGTTCGTGCTCGCCCTCCTGGCGATGATCGAGATCCCGCTGCTGCTGCTGTACATCGGCAACGCGTCCCAGCAGCACAGCGCGAGCCAGGTGTGGGAGCAGACACTGCGCCTTGGACCAGGCCTGCTGTACGGCGGGGCCTGGGCGCTGCTCCTGGCCAGCATCGGCCTGCTGCTGGCGTCCACGACAGGCAAGCGCGTGTTCGCGATCTGCGCCATCGGCATCCCGTTGTTCTTCTCCTGGATCCTGGCCAACGTGCTCGCGCACATCGGCCAGCAGGCATTCGGGCCCGCTTCCTTCGGCCAGCCGTCGGCGCTCGCCAGCCTGGCCGGCCTGATCAGCCCGTTCACGCTGCTGGGTGGCGTGCTGCGCTGGCTGGAGGCGACGCCGCGGCTTGGGGTCCCGCCAGGTCGGGTCTTCCAGGAGACGACTGTCGGAAACTACGGCTCGCTCTACGGACTGCTGTTGCTCATTCTGACTGTCGCGGCGATCGCCGGCCTGATCGCGCGCTACCGGAAGGTTGGTGTGGCATGACGGGCGTTGACCGAACCGCGATCGAGCTGCGTGGCGTCTCGCGCTGGTATGGCAACGTGGTGGCCGTCAACGACATCACCATGACTATCGGCCCAGGCGTGACCGGCTTGCTCGGGCCCAACGGTGCCGGCAAGACGACGATCATGCACATGATCGCCGGGTTCCTGGCGCCATCACGCGGCGAGGTCACGGTGGCCGGTCACAGCTCCTGGCGCCACCCGGAGATGTTCCGCCAGGTCGCCCTCGTGCCCGAGCGTGATTCCGTCTATGCGTTCCTCACAGGCACCGAGTTCGTCGTCGCGACCGCGCGCCTGCACGGCCTGCCCGATCCCGACCGCGCCGCCACCCGCGCCATCGAGCTGCTCGAGATGACCGATGCGCAGGACCGCAAGATCTCCACGTACTCCAAGGGCATGCGGCAGCGAATCAAGGTGGCCGCAGCGCTGGTGCATGACCCGGAAGTCGTCCTGCTGGACGAGCCGTTCAATGGCATGGACCCGCGCCAGCGCCTGCACATGATGGATCTGCTGCACGCACAGGGCGAGCAGGGCCGGGTCATCGTGTTTAGCTCGCACATCCTGGAGGAGGTCGAGCGGCTGTCGGGCATCATCCAGGTCATCGTCGGCGGCAGGCTCGCGGCTTCCGGTGACTTCCGCGCGATCAGGCGGCTGATGACGAACCGGCCGCACGTGTTCCTGCTGACGTCGTCGGACGATCGGGCGCTCGGGTCCGCGCTCATCGGCCGCCCGGCCGTCAGCGCGGTCGAGCTGACCCAGCACGGCCTGCAAGTGCGCGCGTCCGACTACGGGACGTTCACGAGAGAGATCGCCGGCGTCAGCCGCGATCACGGCATCCGGCTGACGCAGGTCCGGCCCGCCGACGAGTCCCTGGAAAGCGTCTTCACCTACCTGCTGGCGTCGTGAACCTCCGATGACTGATTCCCCGATTGTCCAAGCGAGCGAAAGAGCGGTGGACCGATGTCTGGCGTGTTGAATCCGGTCATCATGCGGCTGACGCTGCGTGCCACCATGAACCGGAAGCGGGCGCTGCTGTTCGCGGCTCCGGCCATCATCCTGATCGGCATCTCGGCCTTGCTCAAGGCCACGGCACAAAGTAACGTCTGGCCGCCGGAAGTGCTCGGCGTCGTCGGCTACCTGATCCTGGCGCTGACAGCGCTGATCATCGGCGGCAGCGTGATCGGCGCCGAGATCGAGGATGGCAGCATCGTGCACCTGCTGGCAACGCCGGTTAGCCGCCGCAGCGTCGTCCTGAGCAAGTACGTCGTGGCGGTAGGGCTGACGATCGCGTTCGCGGCAGTACCGGTGTACCTGGCGGGCGTTGTCGCCAAAGGTCCGGGGAACAGCCTGACGGTGGGGCTCCTGGTCGGCGCTCTGGCGGGTGCGGTGATCTACAACGCGCTCTTCGTTATGCTGACGGCTGTCTTCAGCCCGAGCCGAGCGCTCGCTTTCGGGCTGCTCTACATCCTGCTGTGGGAGGGCTTGCTGGCGAGCCTGGTGCCTGGCGTGGGCCTGCTGTCGATCGAGCACTACTCGCTGGCGATCGCGAACTCCATCGCCCACAACAGCGCGCTAGACGCACGCCTGACGCTCGGCACCGGGGTCGGCATGGGCATCGTAGTGAGCATCCTGACGCTGGCGTTCGCGATCAACAGGCTGTCCGCGTTCTCGATCAAGGGCGACGTGGCCTGAGCAAGCCGGCGGCGGCCGGTTACGACAGTGGCCAATTACGACAGTGGCCAATTACGACAGTGGCCAATTACGACAGTGGGCTGTGCCGGAGGGTCAGGACCCCGGTGTGCTCGCGTCCGGCTCGAAGGCAGGCCCGTGGCCCGGAATGATCACGGTCGCCACGGCAAGGACCCGGGCCCGGCTGGCGGCGAGCACATCCGGGTCGGGCGCGAACGGATCGTTCGCCGGCCCATCCGCCGCCCACCAGGCATGCGTGCAGGCGTACACGCCTTCGGGCGTAGCTGCCAGCGTCGTGATGTCCTGCGGGGTATGGCCCGGAGTCGCGAGCAACCGAACCGACGGGCTGAGCGCGTAGCCTTCGGCTTCCCTGCTGATCCACAGGTCGCCGTCGTAGATGGCCCAGTGATCATGGATCCGGGCTGCCGGGAAGAGCGCAGCGTTCACTGTGTGATCGGGATGATGGTGGCTGAAAACGACGTCAGTAACGGCCGCGGGCGACAGCCCGGAGGTGGCCAGCTCGGCCAGCAGACCCTGCCGCGAGGCGACGAGCCCAGGGTCGACGATGATGACTGCGTTCCCATCCTGGATGAGGGTCACCGTGCTGCCGACGTGCTCGCCGTCGGATTCCTCGCGGGCGTAGCCCGCGGTCAGGACGTGCACGGTCGCAGACCCTGCCCGCGGGAGCTCAGCTTCCTGCATGGCCGCCGACTCTATCCTGGCGCCGGTTAGCGGGGGCTGCTGGCCTTCGCGGCGGCCTTGATGTCCTTTTTGTAGGCCCGGACCGCGGCCAGCGAGTCGTCATCGACAATGTCCGCTACCGAGTAGTGCGAGCCGTCCTCGCCAAAGTGACCGGCCGCTGCCCGCCAGCCGTCGGGCTGCACGCCGAGCTGCTTGCCGAGCATGGCGGCGAAAATCTGCGCCTTGTAGCCGCCGAATCCGGGCAGCTCGGCGAGCCGGGCAACGAGTTCCTTGCCCGTCGCCGCGCCCGTCCAGACCGCTGCCGGGTCACCGTCGTAGCGGTCCACGATCAGCCGGGCCAGGTCCTGCGTCCGGGCCGCCATCGCCTTCGGGAACCTGTGCAGAGCAGGTCGTTCGGCGAACACCGCCGCCAGTGCCTCCGGGTCGTAGTCGGCCAGCTCGGCCGCCGTCGGCTCATGGCCGAGGCGCTTGACCAGCTCCAGGGGCGAGCTGAACGCCTTCTCCAGCGGCACCTGCTGATCCAGGAGCATGCCGATCAGCAGCGCTAGGGGATTGCGAGACAGCAGCTCGTTCGCGGCGGCCTCAACCGGCAGGGAAAGAGTCATAGGTGTCATCATCTACCATCAGGGCGATACCGAGCTAGCTACACAGCAGGGCTGGTGCGGCGGCCGGGAACTAGCGCCCGACCGGGATAGTTGATACAGAAGGGGAACGTCGTTCCTCGAAGGGAGCCCGGCATGACACCTCATCTCAGGTACGGCCTCATTGGGGTCGCGATCGGGCTGATCCTGTTCATCATCAATCCGTGGCTGGCCGTCGCGGTGATCGCCGTCGCGATCGGCGTCCCGATCATCGCCTACCGGATGCTGTCTCCAGAGCAGCGCCGTCGGTTGCGCCGGGGGCGCGACCGTAAGCAGCTTGGTGGCTAGGACCCTTTAACCAGCGGGTTCGTCACTTTGAGTCGGGGGAACCGGCTGAAGTCGCGATCAGCGCTCCACAAACCGCGTATCCCACTGCGGGCGCTAGCGCTTGCTCCCGCCGCAGCGGCTGACGGCGACCGGCAGAGGTGGCCCCGTTCCTGGCCTGATGGGTTTGTTTTGCTGGCCTAGGGCTGGCCGGGCTGCCAGGACGCCGGGAACTCGCGCGGTGCGACGGGCCCGTCATAGTGCGCAAGCGGCCTGAAGATGCGGTTGTCGCCGATCTGCTCCAGGACGTTGGCCATCCACCCGATGATCCGGCTGCACGCGAACGTGGCACTGAACATCTCCCGTGGCAGGCCCGCCGCCTCCAATACCACGCCGGCGTAGAACTCGACGTTGGCGTAGAGCTCCCGGCCCGGCTTGAGCTCGGCCAGCAGCTCGACGGCGGTCTTCTCGACGATCTCGGAGAACTCGACCCGCTCGCTGTGCAGCTCCCTGGCGACCTCGTGCAGAAGCTGCGAGCGCGGGTCGATGGTCTTGTAGATGCGGTGGCCGAACCCCATCAGCTTGTCGCCGTGCTCGATGGCGTGCCGAAGCCAGGGCTCGGCGTTGTCCGGCGAGCCGATCGCATCGAGCATGTCGAAGACCCTGGCCGGCGCCCCGCCGTGGAACGGCCCGGACAGTGCCCCGAGCGCCCCGGACACGATGCCGCCCAGGTCGGCGCCGGACGACGCGATGACACGCGAGGTGAACGTCGAGTTGTTGAAACCGTGGTCGATCGTGAGCATCAGGTAACGCTCGACCGCGTACCGGCTCCGCTCGTCTGGTACTTCACCCGTGATCATGTACAGGTAGTTGTCGCTGTAACCGAGATCGGTCCGCGGCGGGACCATGTCGAGCCCGCTGGCCAGGCGGAACAGCGCCGCCGCCAGCACCGGCATCTGTGCGGACAGGCGGGCTGCCTGCGCCGCCGTCTCCCCGGCGCCCTGGTCCGTCCACGGCTTGCAGCCGAGGGCCTGGGCGGAGAAGGAGATCGCCGTTCGCAAGGATGCCAGCGAGCCGGGCGGGCTCTGCCGGGCGATCGCCGGGAGCAGATCGGCAACCCCATCCGGCAGCTGGCGCCAGGCGGCAGTCTGGCTGGCGAACGCGGCCCGTTCCTGTGGCGTGGGCAGTTGACCGCGGAGCAGTAGGTGCCAGGCGTCTTCCACGCGCCCGCGACGGGCGATGTCGACCGCGTTGTAGCCCCGGTAGTGATAGAAGCCCTGGCGCCCCAGTACGTCGGAGACGTGCGTCCTGGCCACGGACACGCCGGCTAGCCCCGGGGGTGCCTCGTACGGCTCGGTAGCAACATCTGGCGAGGCGCTCATGGGGGGTCTCCTTTACCAGCGATCCGGAAGTCTCTTCCATTATTGAGCGGCGCTGCACTAGGCTGTCAATGTTGATTATAATCAACGCCCTGTGATCGCCGGAGGGAGCAAGCCATGACCGACTGGATCGGCGCGGCTGAAGCTGCTGAGCGGCTTGGCATCAAGCAGGCGAGCCTCTATGCCTACGTCAGCCGGGGAGTGCTCAGCAGGCGGCGTGAGGCGGACGGACGGGCGAGCATGTTCGACGCTGACGAGGTCGAGGAGCTGGCCCGCAAGGGCCGGCCACGCCGGACCGGTGGCCCGGCCGAGCTCATCATCGAGTCAGAGCTAACCGAGCTCACGAGCAAGACGCAGCGCTACCGCGGTTACGACGCGACGGACCTGGCGATGCGAAGCAGCTTCGAGGACGTGGCGACGCTGCTCTGGACCGGCAGCCTGCCGGAGCCGTCCGGCGCGGCCTTGTCCTTTGATCCGGGCGGTGGTGCTGGCGGTGCCGGTGCTGGTGCCGGTCTCCGCGGCTGGCACGCTACGGCGGCGGCGCTTGCCGCTGGACGTGCTGCTCAGGCGGCCCTGCCAGCCGAGACGCTGCCACTGGAGCGGCTCCAGGTGATCGTGCCGGCGCTGGCGGCGACGGACCAGTTCCGGCTGCACCTGGACCGGCCTGCCGTCGTGGCCGCCGGCCAGGCTCTCATCGCCGGCATGATCGGAGCGCTGGCGCCGAGGGAGGGCGGGGGCCCGGACCTCGCGGGTCTGTCGGGACCCGTCGCAGCCCGGCTCGCGACGAGGCTCTGCACCGGGCCACCCTCCCCTGGACTGATTCGGGTGCTCAACGCGGCCCTGGTGCTGCTGGCTGATCACGAGATGGCGGCGTCGACGCTGGCGGCGAGGGTCGCCGCATCGATGCGAGCTGATCCCTACGCTGTCGTCGCGACGGGCCTTGGCGCGATGGGGGGCGCCTTGCATGGCGGCGCAGCCCTCGGTGCCGAGCTCATGCTCAGTACGGCCAGCTCCCCTGCGGATGCACCACGGGTGGTTGGTGACCTGCTTCGACGTGGCGAGCGTCTGCCTGGCTTCGGCCATTTCGTCTACAAGGACGGCGACCCGCGGGCCAACCTGCTGCTCGAGCTCGTCGCCGGGTACGCGCCTGCGGCGCCGCAGCTTGCGGTTGCCTCGGCAGTAACCGACGAGGCTCGCCGCCGGGCCCTTCCTGAGCCAAACATCGAGTTTGCGCTGGCTGTGCTCGCGGGCGTCGCCGGCATGATTCGCGGCGCTGGCGAAGCTATTTTTGCTACCGGGCGCACGGCAGGCTGGCTCGCGCATGCCCTCGAGGAATATGAGCGCAATACCCCGATCCGCCCCCGCGGCGTCTACACTGGCCGCCCGGCGGTGAGCTGATGGCGCGCGGGTGTGCGGCCGGCGCGGGGCGGGCAGGGGTCAGCAGAGATGATTGAGATAGTCGCCATCGATACTCCGGAACTGGGTGACCGCGGCTACCTCGCGACGGACGGCGTTGTCGCGCTAGTGGTCGATCCCCAGCGGGACTTCGACCGGGTCGAGCGCGTTGCTGCCGAGCGCGGCGTTCCGATTACGCATGTCTTTGAAACTCACATCCACAACGACTACGTCACCGGCGGGCTGGCGCTGGCGAGTTCGGTCGGGGCTGTGTACCACGTGAATGCCGCCGACCAGGTGACGTTTGACCGCACGCCGGTCGCTGACGGCGATCTCGTCAAAGTAGGCGATATGCGGATTCAGGCGATCGGCACGCCGGGACACACCTTCACCCATCTGTCCTATGCGCTCAGTGACGGCGATCAGGTACTCGCCGCGTTCACCGGCGGCTCGCTTCTGAACGGGTCGACCGGGCGGACCGACTTGCTCGGCGCCGAGCACAAGCTGGCGCTGACCAAGGCCCAGTTCGGCTCGGCGCGTCGGCTTGCGAGCGAACTGCCTGGTACCGCGTCGGTCTGTCCTACACACGGATTTGGGAGCTTTTGCTCGGCTACTCCGACTATCAGCGGGCCATCGACGATCGCTGACGAGAGACGCGTCAACCCTGCCCTGACAAGCAGCGAAGCCGATTACGTCGCGCAACTGCTCGCAGGCCTAGACGCCTACCCCGCGTACTACGCACACATGGGGCCGGCCAACATGGCTGGACCGGCGGCACCAGACCTGTCGCCGCCGCGGGTGGCCGACGCAGCCGAGCTCAGCCGGCGGATCGAGGCCGGCGAATGGGTAGTGGACCTGCGCTCGCGGACCGCGTTTGCGGCCGGGCATCTGGTCGGGGCGCTCAACTTCGAGCTAGGCACGAGCCTGGCGACATACCTGGGCTGGCTCATTCCGTGGTCGATGCCGCTCACCCTGATCGGTGATACGCCAGACGCGGTCGCGATGGCGCAGCGCGACCTGTGCCGCATCGGCATCGACAAGATCGAGTCGGCAGCCTGGGGGCCGCCGTCGGTGTGGGCCGCCGGTCAGCGGCTAGAGCAATTCCCGACAGCTGACTTCGCCACTCTGGCCGGACGCGCCGACCGCGCCTCGCTGGTGGTGCTAGATGTGCGACGTTTTGGAGAACGACAGGATTCGCACATCGGGGGATCCGTGCACATCCCTCTGCACGAACTGTCGGCGAGGATGGGCGAGCTTCCGGCCGGTGAGGTCTGGGTCCACTGCGCGGCCGGTTACCGCGCAGCTGTTGCGGCCTCGTTCCTCGCCGCCCGCGGCCGGCAGGTCGTGGCGATCAACGATCAGTTCGGCTCGGCGTCGGAGTCCGGTCTGCCCGTTGTCACCGGCTGAGGTCCGCCTGGCCGCACCGCCGCGGCCGCCCGCGTCGCTGTCCGCACCCTCTATCCACACCGGTGATCGCCGCCGCCTGCATCCACGCGCGGGAATTAGCCGGGCTGCGCGGGCATTATGGCCACCAGAATCGAATGGGAGAACGTCAATGGCAGTACGCCGGCTGAACCACGCCGTCCTCTATGTCCGGGACCTTGCGTCGAGCGTGGACTTCTATACCGACACGTTGGGCTTCGAGGTCAGGATGGAGATACCTGGCCGGGCGGCTTTCCTGCGCGCTAAGGACACGGCCAATGATCACGATCTCGGCCTCTTCGCAGTGCCGGACGGTCAGCTGCCGGAAGGCACCTACCTCGGCTTGTATCACCTGGCCTGGGAGGTCGGCTCGCTGGCCGAGCTGGCCGAGGTGCGGGAACGGCTTGTCGCCAGGAACGCCCTCGTTGGCGCTAGCGACCATCGGGTGTCGAAGTCGCTGTATGCAAAGGACCCGAGCGGCATCGAGTTCGAGGTGATGTGGCGGGTCCCAGCCGAGGCCTGGGCCGAAGAGACCGCCTCGGGCGTAATGATCCGGCCCTTGGACCTAGATGGCGAGATCGCCCGCTGGGGTGATCGCGTCACCGGCGCGGCCGCCGGCTCGGTGACCTGATCCGCTTGATCAGCGGGGCTGGCCGAGTTGTGGCTGGCCCGCCTCGACCTGGCCGTGATCGCGCGGCTTGCTGCTGACCTCGACTGTGCCCTTGTAGCCGATGCCCCGAACGTGCACGACCGGCGCATCGGCCGGCAGCCTGCTCTCCAGGTCCTCCTCAGCGGACCAGCCCTTGCTGACACCGACGCCCGCCAGCTCAACCCGGACGCCTAGTGGCACCAGCACGTCGATACGCGACTTGTACGCGATGGCGTACAACGTCGTCACGTGGGACGTCAGCTCCGCTGCGCGCAAGTCGATGTGGCCGCTGCCCTTGTAGACCACGGTCCGGAACTGCTCTGGCACTTGCCACCGGCCGCCCCGGCGGACCGAGCTTTTGTACGCCACAGCGAACCGGCCGGCCTTCTTGCCAGCCCTCGTCGGGCTGAGCGGACCGGGCGCATCCGCCGTGAGCGGTAGGTCCTGGGTCAGCACATCGAGTTCTGAGTTCAGGCGGGCCGTCAACGCCGCCCTGGTCCGCAGGTCGAACTCGTCATCGTCGAGCCGCCCCTCGGCGAACGCCTCCTGCAGCCGCTGCACGACCGCATCCCGGTCCCGGTCCCCGGCGCGCGTGGCCGGCTCAGGTACTGATCGAGCAGCCACCGGCTGGCCTGGCGCGGGGTCCGGTTCTCCCGCTGGCTGCATCGTGGCGCCTCCTAAGTCAAGATGTATCTCAATGCAGCATACCGAGACCAGCCGGGCGAGGCTAGAGGTGCCCCCAAGCGAGCTCGGCCATGAGCGACCAGGCGCGGACGACGGCGGACGGCCAGCGGCCCAAGCTATCGCCGCGCCAGATCCGCGTAGAGCTCGGCTGTCTGGGCAGCGATCCGATCCCAGCTGAACTCGACGACCGCCCGCTGCCGGCCGCGTGCACCAAACATGGCCGCCTTGGCCGGATCGCGGATGAGCGCGTTAATCGCGCTCGCGAACGCGGCCTCGTCGCTAGCAGGAACCAGCAGGCCAGTCTCGCTGTCCGCTACAACTTCGGGGATGCCGCCCACCGCCGACGCGACGACGGCGCTGCCGCAGGCCATGGCCTCAAGGTTGACGATGCCGAGCGGCTCGTACTCCGATGGGCAAACGAACACCGTGGCGTGGCTCAGGATCTGGATCACTTCCGGCTTGGCCAGCATGCCTGGCAGCCAGATCACGCCGGACCTGCTCGCTCTCAGACGATCGACCAGGCCCGTGACCTCCGCCTGGAGCTCGGCCGTGTCCGCCTGCCCGGCGCACAGAACCAGCTGCGCGGACGGCTCTATCTGCTCGGCTGCGCGCAGCAGCACAGGCAGGCCCTTCTGCCGGGTGACGCGCCCGATGAACACGACGGATGGCCGGCCGGGTTCGATGCCGTACCGGTCGAGCACGTCGCGGCCCGGGTCCGGGCTGTACTGCTGCGCATCGATCCCGTTGTGGATCACGTGCACGCGGTCAGCTGGTACCTCCGGGTAGGAAACGTGGATGTCTGCGGCCATCCCGTGCGAAACAGCGATGACGGCTGATGCTGAGAGCATCGCCGTTCGCTCGCACCAGCTCGACAGCTCATAGCCACCACCGAGCTGCTCGGCTTTCCATGGCCGGAGCGGCTCGAGCGAGTGCGCGGTCAGCACATGCGGGACGGCGTACAGCAGCGAGCTCAGGTGGCCGGCCAGGTTGGCGTACCAAGTGTGGGAGTGGACGAGGTCCGCGCCGCCGACGGCCTCAGTCATGGACAGGTCGGTCGAGATCACCTGAAGGGCGGAGCTGGCGGCGGCCAGGCGATCCCAGGGCCGGTGGGCGATCGCGTCTGGCCGGTCGGCGCCTTGGCAGTGGACTGCCAGGTCGACTATGTGCGCCAGCGACCGGGCCAGGTACTCCACGTGCACGCCGGCGCCGCCGTAGACCTCAGGCGGGTACTCCCGAGTGAGCATCGCGACGCGCAGCGTCCGCTCGCTCGGAGCAGGTCCGGTCACAGCGGCACCGGCTGGCCTTTGCCGACGACCGTGATGCCGTCGTCAGAGACCACGAATCCGCGGGCTCGATCGTGTTCCTTGTCCACGCCGATGACTGCGCCCTCGGGAACGTCCACGTTCTTGTCGATGATCGCGTTCTCGACCACGGCATGCCGCCCGATCCTGGTGTTGTGCAGCACGACCGCTCGCTCCACCCTGGCCCAGCTGTTGACCCGGACACCCGGCGACAGCACGGCGTCGCGCACGAGACCACCGGACACGATCACCCCGTTACTGACGACACTGTTGATAGCACGCCCGACGCGATCGCCGCTGTCGTGCACGAACTTCGCGGGCGGCTGTGACGGCACTTGCGTGAGGATCGGCCACTTGTCGTTGTACAGGTTGAAGATCGGATGCACCGCGCAGAGGTCCATCTGGGCCTCGAAGTACGAATCGAGCGTCCCGACGTCGCGCCAGTAGCCGGCGTCGCGCGGATCGGTGCCGGGAACCTTGTTGTCAAGGAAGTCGTAGACGTGTGCAGCGCCCTCACGCACGAGCATGGGGACGATGTCCCCGCCCATGTCGTGCCGGCTGCCGTCGTCCGCCGCATCCTCGCGCAGGGCGTGCACGAGGACGTCGGTGCTGAAAACGTAAATGCCCATGGAGGCGAACGCCATCTCCGGCTGGCCAGGCATCGCCGGCGGATCGGCGGGCTTCTCCAGGAACGCATCAATTGTGTGGCCGTCCGCCGCGACTCTGATGACGCCGAATGCGGTCGCCTCCTCGCGCGGCACCGGGATCGCCGCCACGCTGACACCTGCGCCGCTGGCGGTGTGCTGATCGATCATCTGCTGCGGGTCCATGCGGAATACGTGATCGGCGCCGAACACAACGACGATGTCCGGCTGGTCATCGAAGATGAGGTTGAGCGACTGGTAGATCGCGTCGGCTGAGCCTGTGTACCAGTGCGGCCCCAGTCGCTGTTGCGCAGGCACCGGCGTCACGTAGTTGCCGAGCAGGCTGGACAGGCGCCACGTCGTAGTGATGTGCCGGTCCAGGCTGTGACTCTTGTACTGGGTGAGCACGCAGATACGGCGCATGCCGGCGTTGACCAGGTTGGACAGCGCGAAGTCGACGAGGCGGTACAGCCCCCCGAACGGGACTGCGGGCTTCGCCCGGTCTGCTGTCAGTGGTGCAAGGCGCTTACCGGCACCGCCCGCGAGGACCATCCCGAGCACCCTGGACTCTGCAGCCATTTCCCACCTCCAGGACCAGCGTTCCCGGCAGCCTCGCTGCTCCCAGTGTGGTCCGCGAACGCGGAGAAAAGTATCCCTGACTGCTAAGCGAGCTAAGTGAGGCGATGTTGAGCGGCGAGTGGGAGGAGACGCCGTACAGATGAAAGACGTGGCCGCCGCGCAGGCCGCCGCGGCCGCTCAGGCCGATGGTCCGTCCGAGCCCGCCTGGCGGCGCGTCGTCGCCCTGGTGGCGAGCATGCGCGCGGTATGCACGCCTGCGCCGACGACGATGCCCCAGATCAGTGCCTCGCTGAGAGCAACTTGCGGGTCCTCGGGGTGCTCCGGCGGCTCCTTGCCGGTTATCTTCGTCCAGCCGAAGGAGAGCAGCTTGCGCGCGACGAAGGCGGCGCCCGCACCCACGAGCCCAGTCATGATCCGGCTGCTCGCGCTAGCCTTCTTGTCCGACATCAGCCAGTCCTCCTTGCACCGCGCATCTCACCCGTGCCTGATCCGACGGCCCCCGTTCTGCCCCGATGACGCCTGATCATGTCATGGCCACGCCGCCCGTGCTGACCACGGGGCGTGAAGTCTCGATTGCGGCCGCGAGTTCTGCGGGCCTGCGGGTTGCGAGCAGCCAGTACGGCCATGCGGCCGCACGCCCGGTGACCTCGACGTAGACCGCGTAGCGAAGGTACGGCCTGATCAAGGTGTAGGCCCGCGGATCTGCTCGCGGCCCGCGCAGCGCGCGTGCCTGGGCCTCGTCTAGTGCCCGTACCTCGCCGACCTCCGAGAGCGGCAGTACGTCGTCTCCTACGCGCAACTCGCCATCGGTCACCTCGATGGTCGCCCGGCCCCAGTTCACCAGGAACGCGCCCGTAATGAGGATCAGAGCCGCGAAGATCGTGACCGTAATTGCCAGGTCGAAGCCGGTCCAGACGACGGCCCCGAAGGTCACGGCGCTGATCATTCCGACTAGCCACCACGACGGCGGCGAAAAGAGGCGCTCGCGGTAGGAGTGCATGGCACCACGGTAGTTGGTTACATGTAGTGCATGACGGGGCGATGGCGGGAAGGCACCGGCAGCGAGCAGGCTGCTACCGGTAGTGAGCCCCAGGCTGACCGGCCCGGCGGCCTTCGCGCCAGGCTTCGCGGCCTCTGGCGGTCAGGCTCGGCTACATCGCCTCGGGCCATTCCGGCAGCGCCTGGCGGCGCGAGGCCCGCCGCCACCATCGGCGAGGCGGGTGCCGGCACCGCCTCCGCCACCGGCGGCTCCGCCTCCGGCACCGCCGGCGATGCGGCCGCTGGCACGGCATCCCGCACCGGCCTGTCTCCCGACGATGCCGTGGCCCTGTCGGCCTCGGATGCGCACGTGCCCAGGCTGCTCCAGGTAACGGCGGCCTGGTCCTGGCGGCTGCTGCTGACTGGCCTTGTCATCTACCTGGTCTTCCGACTCGCCGTAACCCTGCGGCTGGTGACCCTGCCATTCATCGCCGCGATGCTGCTGACCGCGCTGCTTCAGCCGCTCTCTTCGTGGCTGCGCCGCCGCGGCTTCTCGCCGATGCTGTCGACCTGGTGCGTCTTCCTACTGGCGCTCGTGGTGATTGCCGGCGCCATCACGCTGCTCGCGAACCAGATCAGCAGCGAGTATCCGGTGCTGTTCCATGAGCTGCAGAAGACCGCGAACCAGGTGCAGCACCAGCTATCCGGCGCCCCGTTCCATGTCAGTAAAACGCGCCTGTCCAAGCTGAGCTCCGACCTGCTGAATTACATCTCACAGCACAAGTCGGTAATCGCGGGCACCGTGCTGACGGGCGGCAAGTATGCGGCCGAGTTCCTGGCCGGCATCGTCCTGACGCTGTTTATCTCGTTTTTCCTGCTCAAGGACGGCGCGGGCATCTGGAAGTGGCTCATACACCGAATGGCGCCCGAGGCGCACCGACGGCTGACCAGCGCTGGTGACTCGGCCTGGCGGGCCCTGGTCAACTACATGCGGGGCACGACGGCGGTCGCAGCCATCCACGCGGTACTGCTGGGCCTGGCCTTGTGGCTGCTCGGCGTGCCGCTCCTCGTCCCGCTGATCGTCCTGGTCTTCATAGCTGCCTTTATCCCCCTCATCGGGATCCTGGTGGTCGGCGGCCTGGCGATCCTCATAGCACTGGCGACCAAGGGATGGGTCGCGGCCGTGATCCTGCTCGCGGTGCTCATCGTTGAGAATCAGATCGAGGGGCACCTGCTCCAGCCGCAGATAGTCGGCCGAATCGTCAAGCTGCATCCGCTCGGGATCATCCTCGTGCTGGCCGTTGGCGGGGTCATCGCCGGGATTCCCGGCGCTATCATCGCGGTGCCGACCGCGGCGGTGATTGTCTATGCATGGCCGGCCTTGCGGGGGGACGTCCACGGGCCGGCGGACGTCCACGGGCCGCCGGACGGCAACGGGCGGGCGGACGGCTGACCCGCCTCCGGACCGGCCGCCGGCCGGCTGCCGACCGACCGCCGACCGAGCCCACCGACCGCGGCCGCCAGGCCTGACTGCACAAAGGATGGTCACATGACCTGCGCTTGCACGGAGCCGGGGGCCGTCGAGGTCCTGATCACGCGGCTCGATCCGGACCTGCCGCTGCCGCAGCGCGCTCACCCCGGCGACGCCGGCAGTGACTTGTTCGCCGCCGCCCACGTCGACCTTGCGCCCGGCCAGCGGACCGTAGTCGGCACCGGCGTGTGCATTGCGCTGCCAGATGGGTACGCCGCGTTCGTGCATCCTCGGTCAGGGCTCGCGGCCCAGTACGGCGTGACGATCGTCAATGCGCCGGGCACAGTCGATGCGGGGTACCGTGGCGAGATCAAGGTGATTCTGCTGAACACCGACGCCGAGCATCCGGTCCAGTTCCGACGGGGTGACCGGATTGCCCAGCTTGTGATTCAAAAGGTGGAACGCCCGGTCTTCCGGGAGGTGACGACTCTGCCAGGATCGCAGCGTGGCGAGGGCGGGCACGGCTCAACCGGGGGTCACGCGATGAGCGGCGATCCGCCTTGCGACAACGACATTCCGGCCGGGCGCTAGTCCGGACCGAAAGTAAGGAGCGTGCGGGGTGTTCCGACGGCGCCGCCGCGACGGCGGCAATGGCACAGGGCCACAGGCCGGCGATCCCGGCTACCTGGCAGGCGATGACGAGCTAGCCGACCAGGAGTACGACGATGCGGACCCAGACCTGGCCGACGAGTATGAGTACGACGATGCCGGTGAGCAGGACTATGCGGACGGTTACGCCGACCTCGACGGGGCGGTAGCCGAGCCGGGCAACGATCAGGGGGAAGATCAGGAGCACGAAGCGCCAGCCCGCCCCGGACGAGCTGACCTCGGCGACCCGCAGACCTGGACCCGGCTGCGTGACTCCGCGCCCGTGACACCGGCGATGCTGCGGTCGGCCGGACCCTGGGACAGCGCGAGCGACTATCCCGAGGCCGAGCGCATCGACTTCGGCAGCCTGCTCGTACCGGTGCGCGAGGGCTACGACGTGCAAGTCTTCCTATCCGAGCAGGACGGGGTCTCGATCGCCGTCGTGCGCGGTGACAGCGGGCTGCAGCTCCAGCCGTTCGCCGCGCCGCGTAGCTCCGGCCTGTGGCACGAAGTACTGCCGGAGATCGCCGAGGAGGTTTCGAAGGCGGGCGGCCAGAGCCGTGAGCAGGAGGGCCCATTCGGCCCAGAGTTGTTCGCGAGAGTCGTGCCACAAGGCGCGGACGACCACCGGATCCCGCCGCAGCCGCTTCGCTTCCTTGGTGCTGATGGCCCCCGCTGGTTCCTGCGCGGGCTGATCAGCGGGCCTGCTGCGACCGACGCGGACCTAGCGCGGCCATTCGAGGACATCTTCGCCGATGTCGTCGTCGTTCGCGGCGACCAGCCCCAGCCGCAGCGCAGCGCGCTGGAGATCCAGCTCCCGGACGAGGCTCGCGAGGTGCTCGAAGGCCAGCTTGAGGGCGAGCCGAGCGACCAGGGCGCGGGCCCTGGCCCGTTCGACCCGTTCGAGCGCGGCCCGGAGATTACCGAGACGCGCTAGCCGCTGCAGCCGAGCAGCCTAGCGAGGTCATGCTCGACGTTCTGACTGGTGACGAACAGCAGCTCGTCGCCGCCTTCGAGCGGATCGTCAGGGCTCGGCACGATGACACGTCCGTCACGCAGGATGGCGACCAGGGCCGTGTCGGATGGCCACTCGATGTCGCCGACGCGCTGGCCGGCGAGGGGCGCGTCGGCGGGCATGGTGATCTCGACCAGGCTGGCCTCGCTCTGGCGGAACGTCATAAGCCGGACCAGGTCGCCGACACTGACGGCTTCCTCGACAAGAGCCGACAGCAGCCGTGGGGTGGACACGGCGACGTCGATGCCCCATGACTCGTTGAACAGCCACTCGTTGTTGGGATGGTTGATCCGCGCTACGACGCGCGGCACGCCGTACTCGGTCTTGGCCAGCAGCGACACCACGAGGTTCGCCTTGTCGTCGCCAGTGGCCGCGATCACGACGTTGCACCGCTCGAGGCCGGCGTCATCGAGCGCGCTGATCTCGCACGCGTCGGCGAGGAGCCACTCGGCGCGTGGCACGCTGTGCACCTTGATCGAGGCCGGGTCCTTGTCGATGAGCAAAATCTCGTGTCCGTTGTCCAGCAGTTCCTTGGCGATCGAGCGGCCGACCGCGCCGGCGCCTGCGATGGCGACGCGCATCAGTGGCCCGCCTTTCCTGGCTCGGGGCTGGCGAAGACCCGAGTGATCTCAGCGAGACTGGCTTCCTCGGCGATCACGTGGACCACATCACCCTCCTGCAGGACAAGGCTCGGTCCCGGCACCACCGCCTCGCCGAGCCGGGAGATGAACGCAATGCGCGCACGCGCCGCCTGCTCGAGCTCGCCGACCTTCTGGCCAAGCCACGCCTCGGAGTAGGCCACCTCGGCCAGGACGATCGCACCGGTCGGGTCACGCCAAAGCGATTCCGCGCCTTCCGGTATCAGCTTGCGCAGCATCTGGTCAGCCGTCCAGGCGACGGTCGCGACCGTGGGAATGCCAAGTCGCTGGTAGACAGAGGCTCGCCGCGGGTCGTAGATGCGCGCCACCACCCGCTGCACACCGAACGACTCCCTGGCGACCCGAGCCGCGATCACGTTGGAGTTGTCGCCGCTGCTGACGGCCGCGAACGCGCCTGCCCGCTCGATTCCCGCCTCGGTCAGCACGTCTCGGTCGAAGCCCACGCCGGTGACCTTGGTGCCCTTGAACCCGGATCGCAGCTTGCGAAAGGCCTCGGGGTCCTGGTCGATAACGGCCACGGAATGACCCCGGTCCTCGAGCGTATGGGCGATACTGGACCCGACCCGCCCACATCCCATGATCACGATATGCACGTGCGTCCTTCCAGCCAGAGCGGTGCAGTCACCGTATTCTCTCCGGCGCGATGCTGCCAGCCATGCGGGAGGTGCGGACGGCCGGCGCGGCTAGCCAGACAGGTACCCAGCTCAGGGACCGCGCGCACTGCCAGGGCACGATGGAGCCCGTGACCACGAAGGCTGCCTCCGCTCCGCGGGCCGGGGACCTGCTGGAACTTACGGTCGGTGAGGTCGTGCACGGCGGCTGGTGTGTTGCCAGGCAGGATGATACGGGCTGGGTGGTGTTCGTTCGGCACGCACTGCCGGGGGAGCGGGTCAGGGCGACCGTCACCCAGGCTACGGCCCGTTTTGCCAGAGCTGACGCGGTGGAGATCCTGCGCCCCGCACCTGAGCGGGTAGCCCCTCCGTGCCAGTACGCAAGGCCGGGCGGCTGTGGCGGCTGTGACTGGCAGCACGCCAGCCTGTCGGCCCAACGGCAGTTCAAGGCGGCCGTGATCCGCCAGCAGCTGAGCCGCATCGCGGGCCTCGACCTGGAGGTCGAGGTCCAGGCCATCGACGGTGACGATGGCGGCCTCCGGTGGCGGACCGTCGTTTCCTTCGCAATAGATGGGAACGGGCGCGCCGGCCTGCACCGCCATCGCTCGCACGAGGTCGTCGAGATCGACAAGTGCCTCATCGCCCACCCGCTGGTAACCGATACAGGCGTAACCGAGGTTGCGTGGCCCCCGGCTGCGAGGTCCGTCGAAGTTGATGTCGCGCCAGCCACTGGCGAGCGAGGCGTGCTGGTGACGGGCAGGGCAGCGACGGCCAGGCCGGGCGCGGAAAGGACAGTGGCGCCCAGCAGGCTGCCCGATGTATCAGCCGACGCGGTGCAACTGACGGGCAAGTCGGGCAGCCGGGTCCCGGTGCGCGGGCGCGGTTACCTGACGCAGCGCGCGGCCGGCCGGGACTGGCGCGTGAGCCTCGGTGGGTTCTGGCAGGTGCACCCCGGCGCCGCGGACTTGCTGGCGGCTGAGGTCCTAACTGCGCTTGCGCCTAAGCCAGGGGAGATCGCGCTGGACTTGTACTGCGGCGCCGGCCTGTTCGCCGGCGCCCTGGCCGGGGCGGTCGGGCCGGACGGCGCGGTGATCGCCGTGGAGCAGGATCCGGTCGCCGTGCGCGATGCCCGGCACAACCTGCGCGACTGGCCATGGGCGCGGGCGCATCACGGCGACGTGGCGCAAGTGCTGCGCCGGATTGGCCTGCGGGGCGCGTCCATCGCGGTACTGGACCCGCCGCGCACCGGCGTGGCCAGGACCGTCATCGATGCCCTGTGCGGGCGTGGCCAGTTCGCGGCTGAAGCATCGGCCGGATCTGACCTGCGCGGGATCGCATATGTGTCGTGTGACCCGGCGACGCTGGCCAGGGACCTGCGGCTGTTGCTCGACGGCGGCTGGCAGCTCGCTAGCGTGCGCGGATACGACGCCTTCCCGATGACGCATCACGTGGAGTGCCTGGCGACCCTGATCAGGGTCTAGCCGAAGGCTGTCGACCGCTCATACACTGCTAAGTCCGGATATTAACTGTTCGAGCTGCACCGTAACCGGAGCGCGCCATGGCGCGTCATTGAGATGTGACAGCATTCGCCGCTGGCGGCATGCCTCATCGAGTCAGCCGGGCGCCAGAGCGGCCGATCGCCGTTCCGCCGGCGCTCGGCGCTGTTGGCAGCGCCGCCCTCATGGGGTCATCCAGCCAGGGCACCTGGGCGACACCAGTAGGGCTGATCGCATCGAACGGCGCGATCGCTTATTTCACGCCGGACCTGAGCGAGCTGTACTACTCGCCCTCTGTGGCGCATCCGGCCCGGCTGGTGCTCCGGCTAGGCGGCGGCAACACTTTCGTGCCCGGCGGCCTGGCGGTCGGTCCTGACTACCTCGGCTGGACCGTCAACGGCGACGCCACATATCTGGCTAGCGCGCAAAGCCTGGCGGCCGCGAGGATCACCACCTTCGGCGACGTGCTCGGCGCCGGGAGCGACTACGTCTTCGTCGGTCACGCGCCAGTTTCCAAGTCGTCGCAGCAACGGCAGTTTCAACTGTTCCGCTCGGCGACTATCGGCGCTCTGACGTGTGCTGCGCCGAGTAAATCTGCCAGCCGGTAGGTCCGGGTCGCATGTTGCGACGCGGCCCGCGAAGATGGACGCATGCAACTGCGAATCTTCACCGAGCCACAGCAGGGTGCCAGCTACGAGACACTCCTGCAGGTTGCCAAGGCGACCGAGGACCTTGGCTTCGACGCCTTCTTCCGGTCCGATCACTACCTCAAGATGGGCAACGTCAGCGGCCTGCCTGGCCCGACCGACGCCTGGATCACGCTGGCCGGACTCGCGCGCGACACCTCGCGGATCCGACTCGGCACCCTGGTGAGCCCCGCTACCTTTCGCCTCCCAGGGCCGCTCGCGGTTTCTGTCGCCCAGGTTGACGACATGAGCGGCGGCAGGGTCGAGCTCGGATTCGGCGCTGGCTGGTACGGCGCCGAGCACGCCGCCTATGCGATCCCGTTCCCGGACACGCTCGAGCGCTTCGACCGCCTTGCCGAGCAGCTCGCCATCATCACCGGCCTGTGGGAGACGCCGGTCGGCGACCTGTTCAACTACACGGGCACGTATTACTCCGTCACTGACTCGCCCGCACTGCCGAAGTCCGTCCAGCAGCCGCGGCCGCCGGTGATCATCGGTGGCGGCGGTCGGACCCGGACGCCGCAACTGGCTGCGCGCTACGCCGACGAGTTCAACCTCCCGTTCAGCGGCCTGGAGGACACAGCGGCCGCGTTCGGCCGGGTGCGGCATGCGTGCGAGGCGGCCGGCCGGGACGAGACCACGATCCGGTTCTCCGCCGCCCAGGTGGTGTGTTGCGGCCGCACTGACCAGGAGCTGGCCAGGCGGGCGGCCGCCATCGGCCGCGATCTCGATGAGCTCCGCAAGAACGGGCTCGCCGGGCCGCCAGGTGAGATCGCCGCCAAGATCGCCGAGTTCGCTGGCGTCGGCGCGACGCGCATGTACCTCCAGGTACTTGACCTAGCCGACCTAGATCACCTTGAGCTCCTGTCGGGACTGATCCCGGCAGTTGCTTAGGCCTCGGCACGGGTCTGCCGCGTCTGACCGCAAACCGGCGCGCTGCACGTCGTCATATCGTTCTCAGAGCAAAGCACGAGCAGTTGCTGAGGCTTCGCTGCGAGAGTGTGCGCGACGCCGGACCGGATGGCCGGGCCGGCCTGGCTAAGGGGACCTACTGTGGCCCGACTCCGTCCGCGCCGCATCGGCCTGTGGCTGATCGGTGGTGCTGCCGTGCTGGCGGTCCTCGTCGTCGGCGGTACCTGGCTTTACATCCACGTGATCGAGGGTCCGGCGCCGGCCCCGCTCAGCCTGAAGTCGGCGGACAGCACTCCCGCGGCAAGGACGCCGGCCATTAGCTCATCGGCAGCCGCATCCGCCGGTACCGCGTCAGCCGGTACCGCGTCCGCCGGAACCGTAACCGGCGCGTGGCGAGTCGGGTCGGGCTCGATCGTCGGCTACCGCGTCAACGAGGTTCTGGCTGGCCAGAACAACGTTGCCGTCGGGCGCACCAGCAGCATCAGCGGCAGCCTGACAATCAGTGGTACGACTGTGACCGCGGCATCGTTCACGGTGCAGATGGCCACGATCCACAGCGACCAGAGCCAGCGCGACGCGCAATTCGACGGCCGGATCATGGACACCGCCGCGTATCCGACCGGCACGCTGACCCTGACGTCGCGGATCGCGCTCGGCAGTCTTCCGGCGAACGGCGTGATCAGGACGTACCACGCCACCGGCAACCTCACGCTGCACGGTCACACCCGGTCGGTGACGTTCTCGTTGCAGGCGGAGCGGACCAGCGCGGGCATCGAGGTGTCCGGGTCGATTCCGATCGTGTTTGCCGACTGGGACATCCCCAATCCGAGCTTCACGGGCTTCGTGACAACGCAGAACCACGGGCTGCTCGAGTTCCTCGTCAAGTTCAGTAAGGACTGACGCGCGCGCGCTCGTCAGCATCGCCTAGTCAGGACACGTCCGCGGCGGCGCCAGCCACGCTAGCCGGACGGCGACCGTGGCGACGGCGGCCAGCGGCAGACTGACCGCGACCCGTTGCAGGGTGGGATCCCAGCCGTTGCGCGGATCGGCGTAGAACGCGACTAGCAATGCCGCCGAGAGCAGGGCGGCGGTTACCAGCGGCGGCGCCAGTAGGTGCCATCGGTGGTCCTGCCGGAATCGCCGGGCCAACAGCAGGGGCGCGGCGACCAGAAGCACGTACGCGGCGGCGCTGATCACGTCGTGCGCGTGGTTGTGCCAGGACTCCGGCCCGGCGGTCAGCAGTACGTGATCACGGCGCAGTAGCCCGGCCGCAATCGTCAGGACACCGGCCGCCTGGATGGCTGCCGGACCCCAGCCGGCCCGCGGACGGCTGCCGAGCGCCACCGAAAGGGCAGCGCCGAAGCCGATTGCGCATCCGCCGAGGACCAGGAAGCCGGCGAGCATCAGCCCTGGATTGCGGGCGTTGTCGGCCGCCAGGCCGCTGATCTGGGGCGCCGAGAAGGCCAAGCCGGCCTGCCGGAACGCAGCCGCGATCCAGGCCGCGGTGAACGCCACCGGGCCGGCGATGCCTGCGATGGCCCCGGCCCGGACCCAGCCGACGCCGCGACCGCGACCAGTCGCGCCGCTGCCTGTGGATTCCAGCCCGTTCCCGGCCGGAAGAGCCGCGTTAGCTGCCGGCCGCGCGCCACGGGTCATAGTCGACCTCAAGCGGCTCTTGCTGCGGCCGCTCGGCCGCCGGAATGTGGCGGAGGTTGAGGCGGATCCTGGTCCATGTCGATGAGCGCCCGCGCATCGAGTCGACAAGGATGTCGGCCGGCTCGAGCAGCGCTGCCGCTGCAGGATGCCGCTGCTTCCAGCGCTCGAGCCCGGCCATCGCCTCAGCCTTGCTCGCCGCGCGCGCGATCTCGATCAGCGGCATCGATGACCGTCGCCGTCCGGGCGGGCCACTTGCTTCGCCTGGCGCAGGCGGCGGCCCGATGTCGCTAACTTCGGCGTCGCTCACTCCGCTCGCGACCGGACGACTCGTCCTGCGCTTGGAGGGCTGCACGCGGGGTGCCTCGCCAGCCTGCTTCTCGAAGTGGGGCGGCCAGGGCGCGTCCGGCAGGCCAGCGGCCTCATCGGCCTGGGCGAGCTCCAGCAGCTTCTCCAGTGATCCGACCGTCTCATCGATGCCGGCCCCCGGGTCGCCGATTTCGGCATATCGCCGCGGCATCGTCTCGATCGTGAACGCGGCCGGATCACAGCCCGGCACCTCGTCCCACCGCAGCGGTGCCGACACCCGCGCATCCGGGGTCGGCCGGACCGAGTAGGCCGAGGCAACGGTCCGGTCCTTAGCGTTCTGGTTGTAGTCGACGAAGACGCCGTGGCGCTCTTCCTTCCACCACCGCGAGGTGGCCTGCATCGGCGCGCGCCGCTCTATCTCGCGAGCCAGCGCGACCGCGGCAGTACGCACCTGTGAGAAGGTCCAACGGGGCTCGATCCTGGCGTAGACGTGCATTCCACGCGAGCCCGAGGTCTTCGGCCAGCCGGTCAGCCCGACGTCGCTGAGCACCTCGCGCGCGACCAGCGCTACGTCGACGATCTGCGACCATTCGATTCCGGGAACGGGGTCGAGATCCACGCGCAGCTCGTCCGGATGGTCAAGGTCGTCAGCGCGGATGGGGTGCGGGTTGAGATCGATACAGCCGAGGTTGGCGACCCAGGCCAGCCCGGCGGCATCGTCGACGACGATCTCCTCCGCCGTTCGCCCGGACGGGAAGCTCAGCACCACGGTGTCCAGCCAATCAGGCCGGCTGGCCGGGGCCCGCTTCTGGAAGAACGCCTCGCCCTCGGCTCCGTGCACGAAGCGCTTCAGGACCATGGGCCTGCGGCGAACGCCCACCAGCGCGCCGTCGGCCACACCGAGGTAGTAGCGGACCAGGTCCAGCTTCGTGTGACCGGTACGCGGGAAGTAGACCTTGTCCGGGTTGGAGATGGTTACCGTACGGCCCGCGACCTCGAGGGTCTCCTTGCGGTCGGGCATGCTGCCACCATAACCTCGGGCGCCCGATCGGGCAGCAGGGCACTCGGGCAGCAAGGCACTAAGGACGGAACGCCAGGTTTTCGTTCGGCCCGCGGGGTGCGTCTCCTCCGTGGATAGTGCTTCTATTGACTGTCATGAGCGACGGTAGCGGTAACGGATCCGCGCTGGCCGGCATTGAGGCCCTGATCTCTTCCCTGCCGCCGGACAGCAAGCTGCCCTCCTACCGCGAGCTTCAAGAGCGCTACCGGCTGAGCCCGGCGACAGTGCAGCGCATGCTTGCCGACCTTTCGCGCCGCGGGCTGCTTGTCACCAAGCCCGGCAGCGGCACGTTCACGGCACCGCGGCGGCCCGCGCGGCCAGCGGCCGACTTGTCCTGGCAGACGCTCGCCCTTGGCAGCCGGGCCGGGCTCGGACCAGACCTGGAGCGACTGGTCGACCCGCTGCCGCCGGATGCCATCGGACTCGCGAGCGGATTTCCTGACCAGCGGCTCCAGCCACTCGGCCTCCTCGCGTCGGCCGCGTCACGGGCGGCGCGGCGGCCGCAGGCCTGGACCAGGATGCCGCCGCAGGGGCTGCCAGAGCTGCGCAGCTACCTCGCCGCGGAGGCAGGGGAGGGACTCACCGCCGCCAACGTCCTCATTGCATCCGGCGGGCAGGCGTCGCTCTCGGCCGTCTGCCGTCACCTGTGCGCGCCCGGTGACCCGCTGATTGTCGAGTCGCCGACGTACGTCGGCGCGCTCGCGGCGGCACGGGCAGCCGGTCTCGTGCTAGTACCCGTGCCGGGCGACGCCCAGGGCGTCTTCCCGGACGCGCTGGCTGACGCATTCGACAGGACCGGTGCTCGGCTCGCGTACCTGCAGCCCCGCTACGCCAATCCCGTCGGCTCTGTCCTGGCCACGGACCGGCGCGAGCCGGTGCTGGCGGCGGCAGCTCGTGCAGGCGCGTTCCTGCTTGAAGACGACTGGATGCGGGACTTCGATCTCGGCGCGCCCTCCCCGCCGCCGCTGGTCAGCCATGACGACGACGGGCATGTGATCTACCTGCGCTCGGTGTCCAAGCCGATCGCCGCGGGCCTGCGCGTGTCCGGGCTGGTCGCGCGCGGACCGATACTGGCGCGACTGCGCCGCGGCCGCATCAGCGACGATCTGTTCGTCGCGCCAATACTCCAGCAGATCGCGCTTGACGTGCTCACCGCGCCTGGCTGGCCACGCCACCTTGCCACCGTCAGGCGGCTGCTGCGGGACCGCCGCGATGCCCTGGTCGCTGCAGTCCTGGAGATGCTGCCATCATGCCGCCTCGACCTGATCCCGTCCGGCGGGATGCACCTCTGGCTGCGGCTGCCTGACAGCGTCTCCGACGCCGACGTGAGCGAGGCGGCGACGGCCCACGGCCTCGCGGTGACGCCGGGCCGAGCGAGCTTCCCCAGCGAGCCGCCAGCACCGTACTTGCGGCTGAGCTATGCCGGCGAGGACGCAGCCGCGCTCAGACGAGCCGTCGCGGTGCTCGCCGAGGTGCTGACTACAGCGGCGCAGGCGAGCGGCGGCCAGGCTCAGCGCGATGCCGGTGAGGTTTCCGGCGCCCCAAAATGGGCAAGGCGAGGGGCTAGCCGGTTGCAGCCAGGACAGGACCCCACAGTCGTCAGCCGAAGCGAGGCACGCCTATGAGCGAGCAGGTCAGCGCGACGCACGGACCAGCCGAAGACGACCAGATCAAGCGCCAGGATCGCACCGAACTCCAGGAGCACGGCGAGGAGTGGCCTGACCCGGAGGAATCAGACGAATGGCCCGGCGAGGGCAGCTGGGCTCCGGAAGCCAGGTTCGCTGACACTCCAGACGGACCGGACTTCCAGGCGATCGAGCTGCGCAGCGAGCTGGCGCGGCACCTGGACCGGACGACGTTCCCGGCGACACGCGAGCAGCTAATTCGAACGCTGACGGACCGTCAGGCTGAGCAGCCCGTGCTGGATCTCGTGTCAGCGCTACCGCCTCGCACCACCGTCGATGGAGTCGGCGAGCTAATCCGTGCTGTCGGGCTGCCGGTGGAGGAACGCGAGGCCTAGCACGCCAGCGTGCAGAGAACGCCGGGCACGAGCCGGCCGCTAGCTCACGCGCTGATCAGGTGCGGGAACCGCAGGGTCGCGCCGATGCCGTCGAGCGGGCGCGCGACGCCGCCGCAGGCCGCCGGGTCTCCGGTGACCACCAGGTCGTCAGGCAGGAAGTGCAGCTCGGCATCGGTGGTGGCGATGGCGCGGACGATGGCCGCGTCGGCGCGATCGCCGATTGGGTCGCTAACCCCGCGGACTTCCAGCTCCTCCCGCGTGGCAGCCACGTCAGCGCCGCCCGGACCGATCCAGGCAGTAGCGATGGAGTGCGGGTTATCGGCCACGAACACATCGGAGACCTGGCCGTTGCGCAGTGCGGTCAGCGTCTGCGCCAGACCCTGAACTGCCTGGTCATGCGCGAGGCGGGTGCCCCACTCCTCAAAGCGTGCCCTGCGATCGCGGTCGGCCCAGTCCGACAGCGCCTGATCCGCGGCCTCGGCCATGGCCGAGCTGTCGGCGCGTACCTCCTTGTCGACAAGGGCAGCAGACTCCCGGAGCGGAACGCTCAGGTGCTCGAGCAGCATGGACCGAACCCTGATATCGCCGCTGATAATCACGTGCTGGGCGCCGACCTGGTCGGCTGCGGCGATGACCTCGGCGGCGAGTTCCTTGGCGTTTTCCTCCCAGGTATCCTCGGCACGCCGCTGCAGCCTGTCCTGCGACCAGCCGCCTACCTTGACCTTGTGCACAGGCCATTGCCTGCCGGCCATCCAGTCAATCCACGCCTCGCCGCTGCCGCCGATCGCCACGACCTCACCGCCGGTCCGGGTGGCGCTGACCCGCACGTGCGGGATCGGCGGGCGGTGCTGTGCCAGCAGCGGCATCAGGTGCGGCAGCGGCGCCAGCCTGGCGATCTCCCGGCGCGGCGGCGCATCCAGGGCACCGGTGAATGCGACCGCGCCATGCCGGGCGAAGATCGCCCGGCCCGGCGCCACCTCGTCCGGGTCGCCGATGATTTCCGCGACGGCGTCGAGCGATGTTGATGGCGCCCCCGCTTCCGCCAGCTCGCGCCTGGCATCGTGCCACCGGATCTCGGTGGCCTCGGAGTTGTTCCCCTCGTGAATGCGATCCGTGTCCAGGTAGACGGACACGTAATCGCCGATCTCGTCGTAAAGCCGCCGCAAGAAGCCCAGGTCCACCCGGCGTCGCCTCCTCCCGTGCAGCCCGGCCGGCCGGCCCGGCTGGACTGTCGCCGACAGCTACCCACTAAGCCTGCCACAGCGGCTGTGGCCGCATCGGCCGCGGGCGTCCCGGCTGCTGTCCCGCACGGGCTCTGGTCACCTCGCCTTGGGCTTGGCCTTCTTCGGTGGCATCGCCGCGACGTGGCCAAGTGCCCGACCCACCCATTCAGCGGCCTGGCCAGGATCCTCGCGCCACGATGCAGGCAGGCTCAGGTAGCCGCCCATCGGGCGCTCCGCAGGCCCGAAGGGCCCGGTGCCGCTGACAGCTTTCAGCTCGTCGCGGTCAGAGTCGGCCAGGCGAACCCCGACCGCCGGGCCGAACAGACCCGCGAACATGTTCCCGTTCACGAATGCGCCGAGGTTGCCGAACATCGGCTTCACTTCGACCTCGGGGCTGTCGGGCAGCACCGACCTGAAGAACTCCTTGTCGGCCTCAGTGGGCTTGGGGATCTCCATCGGCGGTTATCTCCTCTCGCAGGAGCAGTTCTCTTTCGGCCTGTCACCTTGGCGGCCTGTCACCCTGTCGGGGTGTCACTCTGTAGCGTGCCACCACCGGGCTTGCGCCGTCGGGCTTGCGCCGTCGTGCTAGACACAGATCGGGCCAGGATCCCCGTCCTGGCTGTAACCCCGGACCGTATGGAGAGGCACGCATGTTGGATGACGCACTGACGCTGGATCGAGTCCGGGCCGCTGCGGCGCGGCTGGACGGCGTCGCGCACCGGACGCCGCTGCTGACCTCCACCACGCTGGACGAGCGCTGCGGCGCCAGCGTGTTGCTGAAGGCGGAGCCGTTCCAGCGCAGCGGGTCATTCAAATTCCGTGGCGCTTATAACCGGCTCAGCCTGCTCGACCCGCAGGCTAGAGCGGCTGGCGTAGTCGCGTACTCCTCCGGCAACCACGGCGCCGCCGTGGCCCTGGCGGCCAGGCTGCTCGCCATCCCGGCCGTCATCGTAGTGCCGGCGAACGGGTCGGCCGCCAAGCTCGCCGCCATCGAAGGCTACGGCGCGCGGCTGCGACCCTACGACCCGCTAACGGAGAGCCGCGAGGAGGTCGCCGCGAAGATCGCGGCCGAGCAATCGATGACCTTGGTGCGGCCATTCGACGACCACGACATCATGGCCGGCCAGGGCACGATCGGCCTTGAGCTGGCCGAACAGGCGCCGGATCTGAACCTGGTGCTCCTGCCTGTAGGGGGTGGCGGGCTTGCAGCCGGCGTGTCGACCGCAGTGAGGGGGCTGCTGCCGCACGCGTCCGTGGTCGGCGTCGAGCCCGTGATCGCGAGCGACACAAGTCAGTCTCTGCGCGCTGGCAGGCGCGTGAGCATCGACGAGCCCGCGACGATTGCCGACGGACTCCGCGCCAGGGAACCAGGAGAGCTGACGTTCGCCGTGAACTCGCGCCTCCTCGCTGACGTCGCCACCGTGTCCGAGGACGCCATCATCGACGCGATGCGGTTCTGCTTCACCCGGCTCAAGATCGTCGTCGAGCCCAGCGGGGCCGTCCCCCTCGCGGCGCTGCTGTCCGGCGCTGTCAGGCCCACCGGGTGCACTGTGGTCGTGCTGTCGGGTGGCAACATCGACCCGGCCGATTTCAGCGCCCTGATGGGAGCTCGGCAGGCGGCGTGAGGGCGCCTGAGGGCGCCGTGGCCGACGCACAGGGTGCTGCGGTTACGCCACCTCAGCCGACGGTACCGGCCAATCGCAGAGCCATCTGGGCGTAACGGTCCTGGAGGTCGGGGATCCCCAACGGGTAGTGCTCAAGTGTCCACTCGCTGATGTGCACGCACATGTTGATGATGGTGCCCGAGCACAACGTGGCGGAAGGCTGGTCGTTGCCCCCAGCCAGGCTGAAGACGCCTTGCTGCGCGCCTTCCATCAGGACGCCCGTTAGCCGGTCGCGTAGCTGTCGGCGGATAGCCCTGACCTCCTGCCGCCTGGCGCCCGTCAGAACGGTGAACTCCCGGTTTGCGACCCGCGACTGCTTCTTGAACCCGGCGGTGTGAGCCACGAGGAAGCGGATAATCGAGGCAAGCTGGACGACCGGATCCGGGCCCGCGTCCGTGAGCGTCTGCGCCATCGCCCTGTCCACTTGCAGGTGGATATCCCGGACGAGGACGTACAGCAGGTCCTCCTTAGACGAGAAGTGGTTGTAGAGCGCGCCAGGCGTCAGTCCGCAGGCGCCGGTAATCTCCCGGACTGTGGTGGCCGGGGCGCCGTGCGCATAGAACAGCTCGATTGCTGCCTCGGCGAGCCTCCACTGGAGAGCTGAACCGCCGATGGGCAGCCGCCCCCCAGGCAGCGTCTCATTGTCAGCGGTCATCTGGTCATCACTGTCAACGATCGGAGTCAGGTATGTCTGTCTTGGACGCGTATTGCGTTCGTATGGTTGTCATGGGGCGCTTGACAAATGATGGCGAGCCAGCGTACGACTGTATCGCTGTGTGAACGTCCGTTCATGTCATGACAGCGCCACGCGTGTCCGCTGTGACGGCCGCGGATGCGTGCCAGAAGGCCCGGGCCGACTCCCCTCCTCCCGGCCCGGGTCAGGCACGTACTTCGACTCGCCGCTCCGGTGTCTGGCTCAGGCGGGCGTTGGCAGGCCAGCCAGGGCTTCCTCGAGCGCCTTGTCGCTGAGCTGAAGGTCCCGCATCTCGCCCGAGAGGTAGTCGGCGTAGGCGGCGAGGTCCAGCAGCCCGTGTCCGCACAGAGCGGTCAGGATGACCTTCTCCTCGCCGGTCTCCTTGCACCGCAGAGCTTCTTCAATGCACGCGGCGACGGCGTGGGTCGGCTCGGGGGCGGGCACGATGCCCTCCGTTCGGGCGAACCTCAGCCCGGCAGCGAAGCATTCCGACTGCGGCTTCGCCACGGCCTCCATCAGGCCGAGCTCGTAGATGTGCGACAGCAACGGCGACATGCCGTGATAGCGCAGGCCGCCCGCGTGGATTGGGTCGGGGACGAACTCGTGGCCGAGCGTGTGCATCTTCAGCAAAGGCGTGAAACCCGCTGTGTCGCCGAAGTCATAGGCGTAGACGCCGCGCGTGAAGGACGGGCACGCGGCGGGCTCGACCGCGCGGATCACCGGATTCATCCGCCCGGCCAGCTTCTCCCGCAGGAAGGGAAACGCGAGTCCGCCGAAGTTCGATCCGCCGCCCGTGCAGCCGACGATCACGTCAGGGGTATCGCCGGCCATCGCGAGCTGCTTGAGCGCCTCCTCGCCGATGATGGTCTGATGCATCAGCACGTGGTTGAGTACGCTGCCGAGGGCGTAACGCGTGTCGGGGTCGCTGCCGGCTACCTCGACCGCCTCGCTGATCGCGATGCCGAGGCTGCCGGTCGAGTCGGGATGCTCGGCGAGCACTGCGCGGCCCGAATTAGTCAGATCAGACGGGCTCGGGTGCACCGTCGCGCCGTAGGTCTCCATGAGCATCTTCCGGTACGGCTTCTGGTCGTAAGACGCCCGGACCATCCATACCTCGAGCTGGAGGCCGAATAGGGCTGATGCGAACGCCAGCGCACTACCCCACTGGCCCGCGCCCGTCTCGGTCGTCAGCTTCGTCACACCCTCCACGGCGTTGTAGTACGCCTGGGGCACAGCGGTGTTCGGTTTGTGTGAACCGGCCGGGCTGCCGCCTTCGTATTTGTAATAGATGCGCGCTGGTGTGCCCAGGTCGCGCTCCAGCCTGCGCGCCCGGAAAAGCGGCGTCGGCCGCCACAGCCGGTAAACGTCGAGTACGTCATCGGGAATGGCGATGTGCCGCTCTGCCGAGACCTCCTGCGCAATGAGCGCGCCAGGGAACAATGGGGCCAGATCGTCGGGGCCGACTGGCTGACCAGTGCCGGGGTGCAGCGGTGGCGGCGGCGGTGATGGCAGGTCAGCGACCACGTTGTACCAGTGCTGCGGCATCTCAGATTCGGGCAAGAGGTACTTAACCTGGCGATCCATGAAATCCTCCGCTCGCAACGGAACTGGTAATTGGGAAATGTGCGACAGGCGCAACGCTAGTCGACAACCCGGCTGGCCAGGAAGTGCTCGCAGGCGCGCGTCCCGGTCTTGTTTCAGTCCGACGTGAGGAATCCCGAACCGGATATGCAAGGCCAGTCAGTCCCCAGGCTTGGACGAAAGCGCAGGCCAAAGCCCCGACTGCAGCTCTGCTGGCTGCGGGTAGCAGGTTGCGGCACCCTCGCGTGCATGTCATCGTTGGGCGGTAGGCCGGAGCTTGGGCGCGCGCCGGATGAGAATTCGCCGTGCAAGCGATCTTCGCGGTATGGGGTGTGGAGGTAGCGGTGCGCTGGAGGCGGGATGATCGTCAGCAGCCTGACGACCGCCCCGACCTACCGGCCGAGGAGTGGTTGAGCCAGTTCCGGCCGGTGCGGCCGGACTCTCTCACATCTGCCGACCGTGACGCGATCGTCCGGCCGCCTGTGCAGCCCGCGCCTGGAGCGCGTGGCTCCGACTGGGCTGCGGGGCCACCCGAAACTGGCCGGAGTGGGCGAGGCCAGCGACGCGCTCGGCCTGACGGCGGCTGGGCTGACGGGGGTCGGGCTGACGAGAGTCGGTCGGGTGTCGGTCGGTCGGGTGTCGGTCGGTCTGATGTCGGTCGGTCTGATGTCGGTCGGTCTGATGTCGGTCGGGTGGACGTTCCCAGGGCCGACGGCGCACAGTCTGATGGCCGTCGCTTCGGGCGCCAGCGAGCCGACGACGCCTTGGCCCAGCCGACAGCGCTGCCCGCGGCCGCGGCTCCTGATCGTGAATCGCCGCGCGCCGATCGCCCGATGCGCTCCGTCACCCCTGACCGCCGGGACCCACAGGTACGCGAATACCCAGGTCGCAGCGATGCCGAGTTCGTAGCTGACCGGGACAACCCCCCGTCGCCGCGACCAGACTGGTCCCCGCTCGACCGAGCTTGGTCCAGCCCGCGAGAGGACGCCACCAGCCAACTCCCGGTCGCAGATTCGAGGCGCGCCACCAGGGACGATCGGCCGGATTACTTGAATCGGACTGGCCCGACCGGCGTGCCGTCCGGCGCGGAACCGCGCCCCCAGATCCACTCTGACCGGGGGCCCGACCCCGAACCGAGGCGGCCCGCATACGGCGACCTGGGCCGCGGCTTGCGGGCGCCCGGCGAGCTGCGCGAGGACTCGCGCGGCTACCGGGACGACGGGTCTGGGCGGGCGGCGGATCGTGGCGGCTCCAGCCTTGAACCGCGCGGCTACCGGGACGACGGGTCTGGGCGGGCGGCGGATCGTGGCGGCTCCAGGCTTGAACCGCGCGGCTACCGGGACGACGGGCCTGGGCGGGCGCCGGATCGCGGTGGCTCCAGGCTTGAACCGCGCGGCTACCGGGACGACGGGCCTGGGCGGGCGCCGGATCGCGGTGGCCTCGGTCTCGAACCGCGAGGCTACCGGGACGACGCGCGTGGCACGCCGCCGAGGCGAACGCATCCAGAACGAGCGGATTATGCGCTCCAATCGGACGGTTACGCGAACGGCGGCCGCCCGGTACCGCAGCGGCCCGATGCTGAGCCTGGCACGGACGCCTACCGGAACGGCGGTCGCCCAGCTCGCGATCGCCCAGTTCCTGATCGCCCAGTTCCTGATCGCTCCGCGCGTGAACGCCCGGTGCCTGATCGCGCCGTTCCTGATCGCTCCGCGCGTGAACGCCCGGTGCCTGATCGCGCCGTTCCTGACCGTGCAGGTCCTGACCTAGGACCGGACGCCTACAGAGACGATGGGCGGGGCGCGGCCTCGGACCGGCATGGGCTCCGGCCCGAGTTCGGCAGACTGGAGCCCGGTCAGCCAAGCCGAGATCTGAGCCGCGGCCTCGATCACCTCGACCGCCTCGAAGGTCCCCGCTCGCTGCAACGCGATGGCTGGCCGCGTTCGGGAACGCCTGCCAGGCAGGCGGGGGACGTTCATCGCCCCGCCGGAGCCGACCGCGGTCGGCTCGACAGACTAGGCCCGGTTCCTGGCAACAAGAGCCCCGGCGAGCAAGCGCCCGACAAGCATGAAGACGACACGTCAACGCGGCCGCTGCCAGTCATTTTGCCCGGTGCTACCTCGCTGCCACGGCCGGGCCCGGTCGAGGCGCCGCGCGGCCCGTTCGAGCCTGCCTCGCCGAGCCACTCACCGTACCGGCCGGCCAGCGTCACGGGATCGGTCGAGCCGCCGCCAGCGACGTTCGCTGCGCCCCTTCCGGCGCCGATGCCGCCGTCGACGCCAACCGCGTTGTCGACGTCCAGCAATTCACCGACGCCGCCCGAATCCCGGTCGATGCCGGAGGCCGCGGCTGCCAAGCTCGATCAGATAAAGGATCTCTACCTGACCGCCGAGGCCATCGGCGAGGACGCGCTCGACAAGCACTTCGACCAGGTCAGCTTGCGGCAGCGGGAGCTGATCAACGAGTTCTTCGAGCGTTCTAAGCGGAACGGGAATCCCCAGAGCTGACCGGCGGGGGAGTAACTCGGAGGGGACGGATGCCAGGCCGCCGAGCCCTACGACGTGCGCGCAGCCACCAGGCCAGTGTGCTCTCGGCGACTTTGCGAGGCGATTTCAGTCGATCCGGCGCTGCATCAGCAGCGTGCTGATCCAGGTCCCGTGTTTGTAACCGACGTCGGCCAGCCGACCGGCATGCGTGAACCCGCACGACTCATGCAACCGAACCGACGCCTCGGCCTCTGAATCGGCGATGACCGCGATCACCTGGCGCATTCTCGCGGCCGCGCAGGAATCGAGCACATGCGTCAGCAGCAGGCCGCCGACTCCGCGACCGGTGTGCTGGGGCGAGATGAAAATGGAGTCCTCGACGGTGGCGCGATAGGCTGGCTTGCGGCGCCACGGGCCCGCATATGCGTATCCGGCGATCGCGCCGTCGGCCTCGGCCACCAGGAACGGTAGGCCGAGCTCATCAAGTTCCATCATGAGGGCCGACCAGACGGCATCGCTGCGCGGAGCCTCCTCGAACGTAGCGACCGAGTTGACCGCGTACCAGCCGAAGATGTCGGCCACCGGCCGGAGGTCGGCCGGGACTAGCCGTCGCACGATAACGCTCAGCTCAGCTCTCCCGCTCCCGCCTGGCCCGGAACGCCTGGGTCAGGTTCTCGGCCTCCTCCTCGCTGATCTTGATCAGCTCGGCGCCGAGGTCGCCGTACTCCCACTCAACGATGGCTGAATCCAGCCGCCACGTCTGGTCTGGACTGAGCGACTCGTCGACCGGGCCCACCTCGGCGTAGGTCCGACGCGCGAGACCGGATGCGGCACGGCTGCCCTGGGACGCCACGATGACAAAGTACTGAACTTCGCTCATCGCGGTTCCAGCCGGAAGTCGCTGATCTCCGCCCAGTTCGGCGGCGGTTTCGCGTCGGCAGCCGCGGCCACCTGCCGGGCTCTTAGCTTGGCGCGCTCGGCAGGCGGCGTGGCTGGATTCGTTATCTGGATGTATGCGTCATGGGTCCGCTGCACGACGGCCCAGCTCGCCGTTGTGTGGAACTGCACCTCGAACGGCAGGTGATGCGCCGGATCGCGCCACTGCGTGAAAATGCCCTTGTACTCAGGGCTTTCCCAGCGGTTACGCCTGATCTCGAGCTCGAACCCGTGTGACTTCAGCCTGCGATGCACCAGCCAAGTGCCTTCGACGTAGTCGGCCGTCTCGAAAGCGAACACGTACCGCACAACGTCGCTGATGGTGGCGGCGAGTTCCTCGGCAGTCCGACCGGGGTTGCGCGCGATCAGCCGCGTCAGCTTGGCAGCGAACCGTTCGGGTGATTTCAGGCTGTTGCCCTCGCTGCCGGGCGCCAGGCCGCCGAACGGAAGATGCGCCGCGAGGCGCTGTATCGCCGGAGTCAGGCCGCTGCTGCCGTAACTGCCGAATACGTTGCGTCCCTCGGCTGTCCGGGAACTGGCTAGGGTGCGCTCGACGAGCGCGCGCAGATCTGCCGCCCTGGGCTCGAGGATCGGGTGCTGCACCGTGTCCCGGCGGGCGCCATCGCCTCGCCCGCGGGCTGGCCGGTCCCGTCCGGCCCGACTAGTGCGCTGGTACGAACCGTTGCTGTGAGCGTTGGGCGGGCCGTGACCGTTACCGCCGCGGATGCTCAGGCCTTCCAGGCCGCTCACGCGAGGCGGCGGTGCGGCCTGCCACGGCCCGAGGTTCAGATCGGTGGGCGTCCCTGGCGCGGCGCGCCGATTGCCAGCGCCGGCGTAGGGGTTATCCCGGTCGCTACGGTCCGGACGGCTCGCGTGAGCTGTCCCGTGCGCTGGATCGTCGTGCGCTGGGTCGTGGGGCGCTGGGTCGTGGGGCGCTGGGTCGTCGTGCGCTCGGTCGTGGGGCGCTCGGTCGCCGCGCGGGCGTGCAGGTTCGCTGAGTTCAGGTTCGGCAATGTCAGGCACGGCCTGATCTGGTTCGACCAGCGCTGGCTCGCGGCCAGCCGGCTCGCGGCCCGCTGGCTCGCGGAGCGCCGGCTCGACATTCCGCCGACGTTCAAGCTCGATGTCCTCAACCTCGTGGCCGGGCATGAAGCTGGCGCCTGGTTCGCGGGTCGGAGCCGGGAGCCCTAGCTCTAGCTGCCTCAGGCGGATCGGCACCGGCTTGGCGCGGCCGCCGTCGTCGTAGGGCGAGGACGGGTGGCCGTCGGGAAGCCTTGCCAGCCGGGACCTGAGATCGGCGAGCGACCCTGCCGGAGAGCGGGTGACTGGGCCGGCTATGGTCGGCCGGTCCCCTGGACGAGTTCTGGCGACGAGCCTCTCCGGCGCGGAACGGGCCGACACCTCTTCTGCTGGCGGCACCGTGACCGAAGGCGGCACCGTGACCGAAGGCGGCACCGTGACCGAAGGCGGCGCGGGTACCACGCGGGGCTGGGCGACAGGCTGGGCACGCGGGGCTACGACCGCGTTAGGGCGGACGGGCTGCGCGGCTACCGGGTCGGGGGCGACCGGCTCGGGGGCGACCGGGCCCGAGGCCACCGGCTTGGGGGCGACCGGGTTGGAGGCGATGGGGTTGGGGGCGACCGGGTCGGAGGCGATGGGGTTGGGGGCGACCGGGTCGGAGGGGACGGCGTTCGGGGCGACCGGGTCGGAGGAGACGTTCGGCGCGACAGCGCTGGGGCCGGGCACCGGCAGCCCCTGATGCGAGCTCGACGCCGACACCTGATCGGCGGAGCGGACGGGTCGCTCGACGGCACGCTGGGTCAGCGGCTGACGAGGCGAGTCGGGCGCGGCGTATGGATGGCCAAGTCCGCCTGCTCGAGGCGCGCGGCGCGGCATCGATGGGCTGCGTGATTCTGGCGCAGGCTCTTGCTCTGGCAGTGGCTCGAGTAGCCCGGCTGGTTCTTGCTCAGACAGCGGCGATGCTCCGCGAAAGTACTCGGCCAGTCCGGTCAGGTCCAGGCGCGGCAGGTCGACTGTGCTCTCGCGTGGGTCCCCTGACTGGTCCCACGGCTGAGTCGGCCCCGGCATAGCTGCATTCTCCCGCCTTCTGGGGATTGGCACATCGTAGTGTGACTTTGCACCCGGCGCAGACCGCGTCATCCGGATAGGTGCCGGTAGTAGAGTCGCGCCCTATGCGAGCCGGTCCCAGCGCACACCGTGGCAGCAAGCACCGTGGCAGCCAGCACGGTGGCAGCCAGCACGGGTGCGGCCAGCACGGGCGCAGCCGACACAGTCCCGGCGAGCCCGCGGCAGAGCTGGCGCATGGCGAAGTTCACGCGTGGCTGGCTGATCTCGACACGCCTGCCGACGTCTCCAGCAAGGTGCTCGGTCCGGCTGAGGTTGCTCGATCGAGCAGCTACCTCTCGCCACAGGACGGTGCCAGGTTCGCCGCGAGCCGGGCATGGCTGCGCGTGGTGCTCAGTCGTTATGTGGGCGCTGAGCCGAGCCGACTCCACTTCGCGGCCAGCTCGGGTGGCCAGCCAGCCCTGGCGGGTGAACACGCTGGCCCGCTCCATTTCAGCCTGAGCCGGAGCGCGGATCGCGCCCTCGTCGCCGTGTCGCGCTCGCCTCTCGGCGCTGACATTGAGCTGGTCAGTGCCAGGGTCGGGCTGGCGGACCTGATCGCATGCAGATTCGGCGCGGCCGAGGCGCACTGCATCGCTGGCGGCTGCGGAGGCTCACCGCTGCGTGGCTTCTACCGGCACTGGACCGCCAAGGAGGCGTTCCTGAAGGCAACAGGCCGCGGCCTGGCGGGTCTGCGCGAGACCGAGCTCACCTGTGCCGCGCGTCCGGCGATCCAGGTCGGCGGGCACCGTGTGAACTGGACTCTTTCAGTACTCGATGTGGCGCCTGACTATGCTGCGGCCGTCGTCGGCTACGGCCCCGTTACCATGTGCCGGGCCGCATCTCAGTAGCGCGCCTCCGGGGGAGTAGGCACAGCCGGCAGCACGCAGCCGGCCACGGCACCAAGGCCAATCCGCGCGCCAGCCGGGCCGGGTGCGGTCGCGGAAATCATGATCTCGTCCCCGTCGTCCAGCCAGGAACGCGTCGAGCCGTCTGGGAGGGTGATGGGCCGTTTCCCGTTCCACGCGAGCTCGATCAGCGAGCCCCGTTCGCCTCGGTCAGGACCGCTGACTGTACCCGATGCGTATAGATCACCCGTGCGCAATGCGGCCCCGTTCCCAGTCATATGAGCCAGCATCTGGGCGGGGCTCCAGTACATGGCGGAGTACGGGGGCCGGGCGATGAGGTGTCCATTCAGCCGGACCTCGAAGTCGATGTCGAGGCCCCAGTCGCTCGTCTCGAGCAGGTAGGAAACGTGCTTCTCGTCGCGTGATGGCGGCCGGACGCGCGCGTGCTGAAGCGCCGCCAGCGGCACGATCCAGGGCGAGATCGTGGTGGCAAACGACTTTCCGAGGAACGGGCCGAGCGGCACCATCTCCCAGCGCTGGATGTCGCGCGCGGACCAGTCGTTGACGAGGCAGACGCCAAAGACGTGCTCGGCGAACCTTTCGACAGGAACGGGCTCGCCCAGATGACTGTGCGCTCCGACTACGAAGCCGAGTTCGGCCTCGAAATCCAGCTCCTCGGAAGGGCCGTAAGCCGGCAGGTCAGCACCGGGCGGCCGGGACTGTCCGCAGGGTCGGCGGACTTCGGTGCCGGACACGACCACGCTGCCGGCCCGGCCGTGGTAGCCGACGGGTAGGTGCTTCCAGTTGGGCGCGAGGGGCTCGCCGTCTGGACGGAAGATGCGGCCGACGTTGGCGGCGTGATGCTCAGAGGCGTAGAAGTCGACGTAGTCGGCCACGGTGAATGGCAGCCGGAGCCCTATCGCGCTGGCGGGCACGATGAGGTCCTCGATGGCCGGGCGGAAGCGCTCTTCCGACAGCCAGCTAGTGACTTCGGCGCGTACCTGGGTCCAGGCGCCGTCGCCGGCGGCGAGGAAGTCATCCAGGCTGCCCGAGCTGAATAGGTGCGCCCGCCCTGGCAGCAGTCGGTCAGTGGCGGTTGTCAGGTCGAGCACGCTGTCGCCGATCGCGACTCCCAGCCGGTACTCCTCCGCGTGATGGGCCGCAGTGTAGGAGCCGTAGGGGAGCGTGGCGAGCCCGAACGGATGGTGCGGTGCGACTCCCAGCCATTCTGCCGCCTGGGCCATGGCGCTCCTCTGGCTCGTCCCCGGTGCTCGGCCTGGATCGCGAGCAGACCAGGCCAAGCGTAACGAGGTCGCCTGCGCGTGTGCCGGGCCGCCGAACGGCCTTCCGGGTAGCAGCCGCCCACGAGGAGCGCTTCCCCTGGCTCGATCAGCCCAGCCGTCGCCCGGCCCTGTAGCGTCCGCGTCGCGCGGGCTGGCGGCGGAGGTACCGAAATCAGTAAAATCTCGGACGGGACGCTGGTGCCGGACCGCCGCCCGGGACCTGAGGCGACGGACGGCAGTCGCGGGCCCGGGTGATGAGGCAGGTGCACCAGTGACCGAGTTCGCCGGCACTCATCAATCTGACACGCATCAAAAGGCGCTGCGCATCAACCTCGATCCGCGCTGGTACGGCACCATCGCCGAGATCGGGGCTGGCCAGGAAGTCGTCCGCTGGTTCTTCCGGGTGGGCGGCGCGGCGGGTACCGTCGCGCAGTCGATCTCGGCCTATGACATGGCCGTCAGCGACGCCGTGTACGGCAAGGCGGACCGGTACGTATCCGCCGGCCGACTCCAGGGCATGCTCGACATGGAATTCCAGCTCAACATCGACCGACTCGGCGAGACCCGCGGCGAGGAGAACTGCTTCTTCGCATTTGCCGACACGGTCGTGGCACGCAGCTTCCAGGGCGGCAATGAGTGCCACGGCTGGATGGGGGTGAAGTTCCAGGCTCAGCCGCACGACGAGCCAAGCCAGATCATCATGCACGTGCGGATGCTTGACATCGAGGCATGGCTGCAGCAGGAGGCGCTCGGGATCGTCGGCGTGAACCTGCTCTACGGCGCGTTCTTCCAGCACCACGAGCCGGACAATCTCATCGAGAGCCTCCTTGACAGGCTGAGCACGGGCCGCATCGAGATCGACATGATCCAGTTCCGCGGCATCGAGTTCCGCGGCGTGGACAACAGGCTGATGGCGCTCAAGCTCGTTCAGCTCGGGCTGAGCGGTGTCGCGATGTTCGGTCCTGACCGCGGGGTGCTGCAGCCAAGTGAGGTTCTGCGCAAGCAGGCAGTCCTGGTGGAACGCGGCAGCTTCCGGCCGCCGACGCACGTGAACCTCGACATGCTCGAGTCGGCCAGGACCAAGTTCGAGCTCGACCCGGCGGTGGCAGGTAAGCCGGTACTCGCTCTGACCGAGATCACGATGCGCAACCTGCTCGCCGGGGGCGGCGACGTGGACAAGCGCGACTTCCTTGCCCGCGCTGAGCTGCTGGCCGCGTGCGGCATGACGGTGCTGATCACCGACTACTTCGATTACTACCGGCTCGCCGCTTACATCGGCGAGCGCACCACGGAGCGGATCGGCATCGTGATGGGCGTGCCCAGCCTGATCGATCTGTTCGACGAAAAGAATCACGCCCAGCTGCCAGGCGGGATCCTCGAGAGCTTCGGCCGGCTGTTCAAGAATGAGCTGAAGCTGTACGTCTACCCCGTGCAGCCCTCGCCAGCGGACGAGCTGGTGACCGTGCACGATATCCGTGTACGGCCGGAGCTGCAGCCGCTCTACGACTACCTGGCGGGGCGGGGGAGCTTCGTTCACCTCGACAACTACCGGCCTGAGTTCCTGCCGATCTTCAGCCGCGACGTCCTGCGGAGGATAGCCGCGAGCGACGATTCGTGGGAGAGCATGGTCCCCGCCGAAGTCGCCGGGCTTATCAAGCGCCGCACATTCTTCGGCTACGTCAGGCCGGATCGCGACTGACGGGCGCTCAAGAAGCGCCTGGCAGCCGCCGCGGGTCGCAAGACGACCCCGCCGCTTCGGCCGACCTAGTGCGCAATAACCGCCGCTTGCCTAGTATCAGCTAATGACTGAACGATCAGACAGGGCGCCGCTCGCGGCTGGACCAGGGCGATCCAGCGCGGCAATTCCAGACCGGGCCCAGGTCGTCATCGTCGGCGGCGGAGTGATCGGCTGCAGCATCGCCTACCACCTGGCCCACCTGGGCTGGACTGACGTGGTCCTGCTGGAGCAGCACGCGCTCACCGCCGGGACGACGTGGCACGCGGCCGGACTGATCACCTCGGCGGGCATGACCGACGAGACGTCGCTATTCTTCAGCCGTTACTCGCGCGATCTGTACTCCCGTCTTGAGGCCGAGACCGGGCACTCGACCGGATTCCGCGCCGTCGGCCACATCTCGCTAGCGACTACACCGCAGCGGCTGGAGGCGCTGCGCCGGGAAGCCGCCTGGATGCACGGATTCGGCGTCGAGGACACCGAGATCTCCGCCGCCGAGATCGCGGCGCTTTGGCCGCTGGCGCGTACAGATGACGTGCTGTCTGGCTTCTACGTGGCCGACGAGGGGCGGGCCGACCCGGTCGGCGTAGCAACCTCGCTCGCCAAGGGCGCCCGGCAGCGCGGGGTTCGGATCGTCGAGGGCGTTGCCGCGACTGGCGTGGAGACCAGCGGCCGCCGGGTCACGGCCGTGCTCACCGAGGCCGGCCGCATCGAGACGGCGATCGTCGTCAACTCGGCTGGGATGTGGGCGCGGCAGTTTGGCGCGCTCGCCGGGGTGTCCGTGCCGCTGCAAGCCGCCGAGCACTACTACCTCCTGACCGACACCGTGCCCGGCATGGACCCTGACCTGCCAGTGATCGAGGATCCGGATAACTACGGCTACTACCGGCCCGAGGGCGACGGCATGCTGGTCGGTCTGTTCGAGCCGGTCGGGGCGCCGTGGTCGCTCGACGGGATCGCGCGGGACTTCGCGTTCGGCAAGCTCCCGCCGGACTGGGAGCGGCTCGAGCCGTTCCTCGGCCCGGCCCTGGCGCGAATCCCGTGCCTGGCGGACACCGGCGTCCGCACGTTCTTTTGCGGGCCTGAGTCGTTCACCGCCGACGTCAAGCCGCTGATCGGGCCCGCCCCTGAGCTTGACGGCTACTTCGTCGCGGCTGGCCTGAACTCCCTCGGCATCCTGTCCGGCGGTGGCGTCGGGAGCGTGGTGGCGCAGTGGATCGTCGACGGCGTCCCGCCGGTCGACACCGCGCACATCGCCATCGACCGCACCGCAACGTATGAGACGTCGCGGCGGTTCCGCCGGGAGCGGACCACCGAGCAGCTTGGCGTCCTGTTCGGCGACGCGGTCTGGCCGACCTGGAAACCGGCCACCGCGCGCAACATACGCCGCTCGGTGCTCCACGACCGGCTCGCCGCGCAGGGTGCACATTTCGGCCAGTCCGCGGGCTGGGAGTTCCCTGAGTGGTTCGCCGAGCCAGGGGAGCACGCGAAGACGACGCTCGACTTCAGCCGCCAGGCATCGCACGACATCGTCGCCCGCGAGCACGCTGCCGTGCGCGAGGCCGTTGGCGTACTGGATATGACGCTGATGGCCAAGCTCATCGTGCAAGGGCCGGACGCCGCGACAGTGCTCAGCAGGCTGTCCGCCAACGACGTCACGGCTGGCATCGGCCGCATCGTGTACACCCAGTGGCTGAATGAGGCGGGCGGCATCGTCGCTGACGTGACGGTCACGTGGCTCGAGCCGGAGAAGTTCCTCGTCATTGCCAGCGACGTCATCCACCGGCGGATCGAGCCGATGATCCGCCGGGAGACCAGGCCCGGCGAGTTCGTCACCGTAACTGACGTGACGTCGGGCACCACCCTGCTGTCCGTGCAAGGCCCCGCATCGCGCGAGCTGCTGAGCAGGCTGACCGACTGCGATCTATCGAATACCGCGTTCCCTTACTTGTCTGCCCGGCAGCTGCACGTTGGCTATGCGCCCGCCCTTGCGGTGCGCGTCACCTACGTTGGTGAGCTTGGCTTTGAGCTGCACGTACCGGCGGACTACGGTGCCGGTGTCTACGACGACCTGATGGCCGCCGGTGCCGACCTCTGCGTGCGGCCGGTTGGGCTAGCCGCGATGACCAGCCTGCGCCTCGAAAAGGGCTACCGCGACTTCGGCGTCGACATCGACAACACCGACACGCCGCTGGCCGCCGGGCTCGGCTTCGCTGTGGCCTGGGACAAGCCAGGCGGATTCGTCGGGCGTGACGCGCTGGCCAAGGTGCGGGCCGAGGGTCCGCCCCGCACCCGCGTGGTCGGCCTGCTCGCGCAGGATCCGGCCATTGATCTTTTCGGGAACGAGCCCGTCCGGCGCGACGGTCGCTGGGTCGGCTACGTCCGGGCTGCCGCGTATGGCCACACTGTCGGGGCCGCCGTTGGCCTGGCGCAGGTCAGCTGCCGCGACGGTGTGACGGGGGAGTGGCTTGAGGAGGGCGGCTTCACTGTGCAGACGGGTAATGGCGACGAGGTAGCGGCGCGAGTGCGGATCTCGCCGTTCTACGACCCGCAGCGACTGCGCATCCTGGATCGCTGACGCCTGCGCCTAGCCGTAGACCTTCAGGTGCGGCCACAGAGCGGGCCAGCCGGCCTTCGGACCAGTGCAGACGCCGATCTGAATGTCGGTCCAGTCATTCTGCACGTGGTACGGCGGGTTGTAGGTGGTCAGCAGTCGGCAGCTGGCGAAGTACGGCCGCAGCCGTCCGAGTGCGTCAACTACCAGCACCGTGCGGTCGGACGCACGCCCAGGCCCCCACATCCAGTAGGCATTGTGGCCGGAGAGCACCGGCGGCAGGTGGTCGGCACTGCCATACACGGTGAGCGTCGCGGCTTCCGGGTAATAGCCGGTGAAGATCGAAGTTGGCGGCTGCCCGGACCGCACAAGGGCCGCGTCCTGCGCCGCGATCGCACTCGTCAGCTGTGGCCAGCCGATGGAATCTCCGACAGAGCTGTGCTGAGCCGCGGTCGGCAGCGAGTGCACCACGCTGGCGGGCAGGATTGGCAAGACCTGCGGAAGGGTCGCGGCCACGCCCACCAGTGTCGCGATTACTACGAGCCGCAGCCGCCACTGCTGTGCATGATCAGCGCGATCGGCGCGAGCAGCGCGACCAGCGCGACCACGAGCGATCCAGCGCTCGGTTGCGGCGGCGCCTGCCGCCAGCACTGCCGGCGCCACTCCGTCCGCGTAGTACACCTTGCCCGGTATCCAGACCACCACGTACACGAGGACGAGCGTGGCCGCAATGGCGAGGAAACGCAGCTCAGCGGTCCGCCAGAGCACGACGAAACCAGCTATGACCAGTGGTGCCATGACCAGGCCTAGGTAGACGACCTCGGCTGGCAGCGCGCCGGCATAGTCGCCCGGCGAGGTGTTCTCCTGGTGCAGCGCGGCAGACATCGCCAGCTGCGGCCACCCGTGCGTCGCCTGCCAGATCACGTTAGGCGCCCAGATGATCGCAGCGATGCCGGCGCCGACCCACGGCCAGGGCGTTCGAAGCACGGAGCGCTGTGCCGAGAAAAGGAGGCCGATAGCGAGCGCGATCAGCAGCAGCACGACGAGGTTGTCAGCCTCGAGCCCGATGCCGGCTGCGCCGCCTGCGGCCAGCCACCAGAGCGGCCGGTGCCGTAGCAGTGCCGTGCTGACGCACAGGAGGATGGTCGTCCAGGCGAGCAGGTCCAGCGGCGTCGTGTTGCCCACGTGAACGGCGCCGAGGAAGACAGGAGCGCACGCCGTGACCAGCGCTGCGAGCACACGGCCCAAGCGGCCCGCGCCGAACAGCGCTGCCAGCCTCGCCGCCATGATGACGATCGCCCCGCCTGCCAGCGCCGGGATGATCCTGATGGCCGTCGGGGTCACCCCGAGCACGTCCGTGATCCGGGTCAGCAGCGGGGCTAGTGGCGGCTGGTCCACGTAGCCGAACGCGAGATGGTGCCCGGCCACCAGGAAGTAGAGCTCATCTTGCTGGAAGCCGTAGCGGCTACTGACGGCCAGCTCGATGGCCACGAAGACAGCGCCGATCACCCACACGAGCCCAGGCACCCGATCAGAACCAGAAGCTGCGGGCTGCGGGGCCGCCCCTGCGGGCTCCGCAGCGGACGCCGGGCGCGGTGCGGGGGCGACAGTGCCTTCGGGCTCGGTCATCGCGATGCCTCTCGCTGCGTGTCCTGCCGGGACCGGGTCCCCGCGCGGGCAGCTATCAATGTGATATCAAAATACTAGCGCATCCGAGAGACTGTGGCTAGACCCGCAAGGCAACATCGATAGCTTGACGTCGAGATAGTTGCTCATTAGGCTTGGCTATAGATAGCTTGACATCGAGATACTTTCTCCGCACGGTCGCCGGCCCGACGGGCGCAACGCAGGCGCAAAGCGGCAAGATGCATGCAGGGGATCACGCAGGGCAGGTCGTCACGACCTGCCAGACCCAGGAGGCCAGGACATCATGACCCGGAACAGCTTCGGCAGCCGCGCTGATCTTGCCGTGGGCGGGGCGACCTATCGGATACACCGGCTGGACGCCGTCGACCGCGCGGGGGACCTGCCCTACAGCCTCAAGGTCCTGCTGGAGAACCTGCTGCGGACCGAGGACGGGCTGAACGTCACTGGCGACCACATCACCGCGCTTGCGCAGTGGGATCCGTCCGCCGAGCCGGACACGGAGATTCAGTTCAGCCCCGCGCGCGTTCTCATGCAGGACCTGACCGGCGTCCCGGCCGTCGTCGACCTGGCCGCGATGCGCGAGGCAATGCGCGCGCTGGGCGGCGACGCTGGCAAGATCAACCCGCTGGTGCCTGCGGAGCTGGTCATCGATCATTCGGTGGTCGCAGACATCTTCGGTCGGCCGGACGCCTTCGACCGCAACGTGGAGTTCGAGTTCCAGCGCAATCACGAGCGGTTCGCGTTCCTGCGCTGGGGCCAGGAGGCGCTGCGCCAGTTCAAGGTCGTGCCGCCTGGCACCGGCATCGTGCACCAGGTGAACATCGAGTACCTGGCCAGAGTCGTGATGACCGCGACGGCAGGCGACGGCGACGACAACGGCCTGGCGGCCTACCCGGACACGTGCGTTGGGACCGACTCGCATACGACGATGCAGAACGGCCTCGGCATACTCGGCTGGGGCGTCGGTGGCATCGAGGCCGAGGCCGCCATGCTGGGCCAGCCCGTTTCCATGCTGATCCCGCGCGTGGTGGGTTTCCGGCTTACGGGGGAACTGCCGGCTGGCGCGACCGCAACCGACCTGGTACTGACCATCACCGAGTTGCTGCGCAAGCACGGCGTGGTCGGCAAGTTCGTCGAGTTCCACGGCGAGGGCGTCGCTGCCGTGCCGGTGGCCAACCGGGCCACGATCGGCAACATGAGCCCGGAGTTCGGCTCTACCTGCGCCATCTTCCCGATCGACGCGGAGACGCTGACCTACCTCCGGCTCACCGGGCGGTCGCCGGAGCAGGTCGCGCTCGTGGAGGCATACGCCAAGGAGCAGGGGCTGTGGCACGACCCAAGTGCGGACGCCCGGTACTCCGAGAGCGTCGAGCTCGACCTCTCGACCGTCGTGCCGTCGCTGGCCGGTCCGAAGCGGCCGCAGGACCGGGTAGCGCTCTCCGACGCTAAAGAGTCGTTCCGGACGGCGCTCGGCAGCTACGTACAGCTGGACAGGCTGGACGACGACATCGCCGACACGTTCCCGGCGTCGGACCCGTTCGAGGCCAGTAGTGAGAACGGCGGCGGCACTTACCCGACTGCCGACCCGGCCGTGCACCGGGACGGCGGCCGGCCGACGGCTGCCGCTGAGGTGACGCTGGACGACGGCACGCGAACGTCGGTCGACCACGGGTCGGTCGTGATCGCGGCGATCACCTCGTGTACCAACACCTCCAATCCGTCGGTGATGATCGGCGCCGCGCTGGTGGCGAAGAAGGCTGTCGAGGCGGGCCTGGAGCGCAAGCCGTGGGTGAAGACCACGCTCGCGCCGGGCTCCAAAGTCGTCATGGACTACTACGAGCGGGCCGGCCTCACGCCTTACCTGGAGAAGCTCGGCTTCAACTTGGTCGGCTACGGCTGCACCACTTGCATCGGCAACTCCGGCCCGCTGCCTGAGGCGATCAGCGCCGCGGTGGCGGAGAACGACCTCGCTGTCGTCTCGGTGCTGTCGGGCAACCGGAACTTCGAGGGCCGCATCAACCCGGACGTCAAGATGAACTACCTGGCCTCGCCGCCGCTTGTGGTCGCATATGCGCTGGCCGGCACGATGGATATCGACCTAACAACCGAGCCCATCGGTACGGGGTCGTCCGGGCAGGCCGTATACCTGCGCGATCTGTGGCCTGCGCCGAGCGAAATCGAGTCGATCGTGGACACCGCGGTCGCAGCGGAGATGTTCACCCGTGACTACGCGGACGTCTTTAGCGGTGACGAGCGCTGGCAGGACCTGGATGTACCGCCGGGCGACACGTTCTCCTGGGATCCGGGGTCCACCTACGTGCGGCACCCGCCCTACTTCGAGGGGATGCAGACGGAGCCGAGCCCTGTCACCGACATCCACGGCGCGCGGGTGCTCGCTGTCCTCGGCGACTCGGTCACGACCGACCACATTTCCCCGGCAGGCGCGATCAAGACGGACAGCCCGGCGGGCAAGTACCTCACCGAGCACGGCGTCCAGCGCAGCGATTTCAACAGCTACGGCTCCCGGCGCGGTAACCACGAGGTGATGATCCGCGGCACGTTCGCCAACATCCGGCTGCGCAACCAGCTGGCCCCGGGGACCGAGGGCGGCGTCACTATGAAGCTGCCAGAGGGCGAGGAGATGTGGATCTATGACGCGTCCCGCGAGTACATCGCCGACGGCGTCCCGCTGATCGTGCTCGGCGGCAAGGAGTACGGCTCCGGTTCGTCCCGCGACTGGGCGGCGAAGGGGACGGCGCTGCTTGGTGTCCGCGCCGTCCTGGTGGAGTCGTTCGAGCGGATCCACCGATCCAACCTGATCGGCATGGGAGTGCTGCCGCTGCAGTTCAAGCCGGGGGAGAGCGCCGAGTCGCTGCTCCTGACCGGCCACGAGGTGTTCGACGTCACCGGCATCGAGGCAATGAACTCGGGCGAGACGCCGCGCGAGGTCACGGTGCGCGCGGACGACAAGGTGTTCCAGGCGATCGTCCGGATTGACACGCCTGGTGAGGCCGAGTACTTCCGGCACGGAGGGATCATGCAGTACGTCCTGCGGTCGCTGCTCGACAAGGCGTAGCGGGACCAGGTGATGCTCATTCGTTACCGCGGCGGCTAACCACTGCCGCGGTAACGGCGTCCTTTCTGGTGACGAGGTTCGGCACTAGAGAGGACTGATTTCGATGCGGCTTACCCGAGCACTGAGTTTTGCCCGAGCGCCGAGTTTTACCTGGGCGCCGAGTTTTACCTGGGCGCCGAGACTTACCCGAGTGCGCTATCTGCTGGCTGTCGCTGGGCTGGTCACTTCTGGGACTGTGGCGGGGATCTTGCTGGCAGCCGCGCCTGCCTCGGCTGTACCCGTGACGACCCAGGTGGCGCTCATCAACTACTGCGGCGACCACGGCAAGGTGCGGTCGGCGACGGAAGACCTGCCAGGTTGTATGCCATCTAACGAGTACGTGTCCGGTCTGAAATGGACGAGCTGGCGGTCGGTCGCGTACGGAAGCGGCGTATTGCGCGTCAACAACTGCACGCCGTCTTGTGCACAGGGCACATACGTGAACTACCCGATCCTGACGGTGCTCTGGCGCGCCGAGCCGTGGCCAGGCCACGCGGGGCATCGCTACTTCAGCCGGATGACGGTGATCTTCACGGGCTCGCGTCATCCGCACGGCTCGGCCGCGCAGACGCTGACACTGCCAGCCGCCGGGTAGTCCAGGGGAGGGATTTGCGGCAAATATCCATCTGTCGCCGCCACTGCAGCGTCCCAGCGCTAACGTGTGGAGCGTAGGTACAAAGACTTTGTACCTACGCTCCACACGATTCTGCGGCGGTCCTGCGCGCAGTCGGCTGTAAGCGACAAAGACGGATTTATACTCCTCACGCTTTGCGCTGACCGGCGAGCACAGCCAACAGCCGCGCTCTCCCACTGCACCCGCGCCAGCGCCGATCTGAGCAGGCGCAGCGCAAACGCCGCAATCCGGGCGCGCGCGCGTCATCTGCGCTGGCGGTCGCTATCGGAACGGCAAAGATACCGGCATATCAGTCATAACCCCGGCTCCGCCACGCCGCCGCCAGTACTCTCGTGCCGGTGAGATGTTTGTTGCCCGATAGCAACTACCTGGGCTCGCACGAGCATGCTTGACGCCGCGGCATCGGTACCACTCGCGACGCCGGATCTCTGGCTCACGGGCGTCGAGCGAGGCCTCATGCTGGCGGGTCTGGCGCTGGCACTTGGCGGCCTGGCTGGGCGCGGACTGTCGCGCCATTACAAGGGCCATCGGCCCGGCCCGCTGCCCGCCCCTTGGGCCTTGCGGGGTTCTCTCCTTGGCGCGGCGGCGAGTGCGTTCCTCCTCATCACCGCGCTGGCAGGGCCTGGCCTGGCCGCCCAGCTCGCGCGCCCGAATCCGCCTGGCCTGACATCCGGCGGGACCGCTCAGATCGCTGCCGTTGAGCTCGTCCTCTTCGTGTTGGCGGCCGCCCTTCTGCGGCTTCGGCGCTCCGGACCGGCGGCACTCCTCTTGTCCGGCGTTGTCATCGCGGAAGGGATCAGGTCGCATCCCGAGGCCGTAGTCCCTGCGGCCGGGGCGTTCGTCACCTACTGCCACGTCTTCCCGGCGTTGCTCTGGGCCGGGATGCTGTGCTACGCGATCCGGGCAGCGATCGCCTGGCGCGCGCACCCGGCGGCAGCCCACGGCATTATCAAGCTGTACGCAACGGCGGCGGCGTGGCTGTTCTCGCTCGTTCTCGTCACAGGCGTCATCTCGGCACTGGTTCTGGTGCCGCTGGGCTCGCTGTTCACCACTACCTATGGGCTGTTCCTGGTCGCCAAGGCAGTTCTCGTCTGCGTCGCGGCGGGGCTGGCAGTAGCCGGGCGGATGTGGCTGCGGCGGCATCCCGACACCGCAGCCGGCCCGGCGCTCGCGACCAAGCTCGAGATTGGCGCGCTCGCTGCCGTGATCGCGATCACCGGCATCCTGACGGTACTGACACCGCCCGCCAAGGCAACGTCGGCCGCATCGACGCCGTCCGGGCACGCTGCCGCGCTGCGATACTACGGCCATGCAGATCACCGGGCCGGGCTGGCGCGGGACCCGCACGTCCCGTGATGATGGGCTGGCCGTGGTGATCGAGCCGCGGGCCTGGACCGATGGCAGCAGTTCCGGGGCGGCGGCAACGTCCACGAGCTGCTCGCAGGCTGAGCGCTGACCAGCGGAGGAAGAAGATGCAATCGTCAGTTCCCGTGATCGACCTTGCGCCCTGGCGCAGCGGCGACAGCTCCGCGCGGGCCGCGGTCGCCGCCGACGTTGACGCAGCTCTGCAGACTGTGGGCTTCTTCCTCATCACAGGTCATGGTGTGCCGAGTGCGCTGCGCGCCGCGGTACGTGAGCAGGCACATGCCTTCTTCGCGCTGCCACGCGAGATCAAGCAGCGCTACGCCGTCGCCGTCGGCGGCCGTGGCTGGCTGCCGCCCGGGGCGGAGGCGAACGGCTACGCCGAGGGCACGCAGACCCCGCCGGACTTGAAGGAGTCGTTCGCTGTCGGCGCCGACCAGCGGACGGGCGATCCGGATGTCGACGGGTTCTGGTTCCAGCCGAACGTGTACCCGGCCGAGGTACCGGCGCTCGAGCCGACGGTGGTCGCCTACCTTGCCAGCATGCGCGAGCTCGCCGATGAGCTCCTGGTGGTCTGCGCGGCGGCACTGGGCCTGGAACACGATTTCTTCACGCGGCATACCGGCCACGCAACGCACACGATGAACATCAACTGGTATCCGTCGATGGCGCTGGCAGGCGAGCCCGCGCCAGGCCAGTTCAGGATCGGGCCGCACACCGACTTCGGCACCGTCACCGTGCTGGACCGCGAGCAGGGCCGTGGCGGTCTGCAGGTCTGGACCGAGCAGGACGGCTGGCAGGACGCGCCATACGTGCCAGGCGCGTTCACGATCAACACCGGTGACCTGCTCGCCCGCTGGAGCGGAGGTCGCTGGAAGTCCAACCGGCACCGCGTGCTCCCGCCGCAGGCCGAGGCACCGGATGAGGACCTGATCTCACTTGTCTATTTCTACGAGGCTGACCACGACGCGGTGATCGAGTCGCTACAGCCGCCTCTCGGCAAGCCGAACGACTACGAGCCGGTCGTGTCGGCGCCGTTCCTGAAGAAGCGGCTGGATGCGATCACGCTGCCGTTGCCCTGATCATCGGCGGCCATTCGTCGGCTCCCGGCGCCTGCTCAGTTCTCGAGACCGCCGGGATGGGACGGTACGTCCACCGCGTGCTCCTTGAGCACGGCCAGCGGAACGATATCCAGCGCTCCCTCGTGGGTAGACGCCAGCACCACGTGGGCGGCCGCGCCATCGCGGTGAGCCTGCAGCCAATTGGCTGCGGTGACGCACCAGCGATCGCCGGGCATAAGGCCAGGGAACTCGTACTGGGGCACCGGGGTGCTCAGATCATTCCCGATGCCGCGCTGGTGCTCCAGGAACTGAGCGGTCACTACTGCGCAGATGGTGTGGCTGCCGATGTCCTGGGGACCGGTCCGGCAGCAGCCATCTCGGTAGAAACCGGTCACCGGGTCACCGCCGCATGGCTCGAGCTCCCCGCCTAGCACATTGCGATCGCCCATCCCAGCAGTATCCGCGCCAGGGGAACGCCCTACAAGGCGCGGTCGGCGCCAGACGACAGAAGAGGCCGGATGGCCCCCGGCATACATTGACGTTGTGACGTTCGACGTGGCCGCGGATTCCTACACCCGGTTCATGGGCCGCTTTGCCGAGCCGCTGGCGGCACCGTTTGCCGAGTTCGCCGGCGTTCGGGCCGGTCAGCGAGCGCTGGATGTCGGGAGCGGGCCCGGCGCGCTGACCGCGTACCTGGTCGAGCGCCTGGGAGCGGGCTCGGTGTCTGCGATCGATCCGTCTGCCTCCTTCGTCGCGGCGCTCCGGGCTCGCTTCCCGGCTGTCGACGTGCGATCGGGTGTTGCCGAACAGCTCCCGTTCAGTGACGACGGATTCGATGCCACCCTCGCCCAGCTGGTCGTGCATTTCATGACCGATCCGGTCGCGGGCCTCGCGGAGATGGCTCGGGTCACCCGGCCCGCCGGCGTGGTCGCTGCCTGCGTCTGGGATCACGCCGGCGGCATGAGTCCGCTCGCGACGTTCTGGCGGGCTGTGCACGACCTCGATCCGGCCGCGCGCGACGAGGCGGATCTGCCTGGGGCTCGAGAAGGTCACCTGGCGCAGTTGAGCGAGGCGGCAGGGCTACGGCGCATCGAGTCATCGGTACTGACCGTCTCGATCTGGTTCGAGACGTTCGCCGACTGGTGGGAGCCGTTCACGCTGGGCGTCGGGCCGGCTGGGGCGTACGTTGTGCAGCTCGACGAGATCCGGCGCGAGCGGCTGCGAGCGCGGTGCGAGCAGCTGCTGCCAACGGCCCCGTTCCCTGTCAACGCCTCAGCATGGTGCGTGCGGGCGCATCCGTAGCATCCCGAGCGCTGGACTCCAGCCCCACTGTCGGCGGCGATGTCTAGCATGTTGTTGTCTGAGCGACGCTTGGGAGGAGCCTCGATGGCCGATGCTGGCGACGTGCGCCGCCTGGCGCTGGCATTGCCCGAGGTGGACGAGATCGACTGCGATGGCTTCGACTTCCGGGTAGGCGGCCAGGGGTTCATCTGGTCATATCCCGAGCGCACAGCAGGCAAGCCGCGGGTGCTGCGCACCGACATCGCGGTGCTGTTCGTCGGCGATGAGGCAGAGAAGCAGGCTCTCCTGCTGGGTGAGCCCGATTTGTTCTTCACGACGCCGGGCTACGACGGCTGGCCGCTGGTGATGCTACGGCTGGCGCAGGTCGAGGTCAGACGGCTGCGGGAGCTCGTCACCGATGCGTGGCGGATGCGGGCACCCGACGAGATCGCGAGCCTTCTCGAGGACTCCCTAAGCTAAGTGCTCGCTGCAGGCTGCCCGTAGCCAGCCATGCCGTCGTGCCGCACCGCTCGGCACCGGGCGACGCTACCGCAGGATGATGTTCACGATGCGACCGGGGACCACGACCATGCGATCCACGCCCCCGCTCCCGCTGCCACCCCCGGCGCTGCTGCTTCCGCCGGCGCCAGCACCGGCGCCGCCAGCACCGGCGCCGCCAGCACCGGCGCCGCCAGCACCGGCGCCGCCACCGCCAGCACCCGTCCACCGCGCATACTCGGCGTGCGCCCGCACTGCGTCCTCGATGGCGGCCACGTCCGAGCCGACCGGCACCTCGATCCGGAACCGGGTCCGCCCGTTCACCTGGACCGGCACCGTGACAGTGTCCGCCTGGGCGAGCGCGGGGTCAGCTTCTGGGAACGGCTCGTAGGCGAGCGATCCTGCGTGACCTAGCTTCGCCCACAGTTCCTCGGCGACGTGCGGCGCAAGTGGCGCGACCATCAGCACCAGCGGCTCGGCGAGGGTCCGTGGCAGGGCACCTTCGGCGGCGCCGACCCTGGCAGCGACGGTGACCAGCTCCATCAGGCGTGCGATCGCGGTGTTGAAGCGCAGTAGCCCGAAGTCACGCCGTACTGCCGTAATAGTCGTGTGCAGCGCCCGCTCGGTGGCGGCGTCCGGCGGCGCGTCGCTGATGGTCGGCTCGCCAGTCTGCTCGTCGACCATCGACCGCCAGAGCCGCTGCAGGAATCGATGCACGCCGATGACGTCGTCGGTCCGCCACGGCTTGTCGACTTCCAGCGGCCCCATAGCCATCTCATACAGCCGCAGCGTGTCCGCGCCGTACTTGCGGTACATCTCCTCGGGGCTAACGCCGTTCTTCAGGCTCTTGCCCATCTTCCCGGCTCGCCGTGTCACGGGCCGGCCCGATAGCTGGCCGAGCCGTCTTGCGCTGCTACGACGTCCGCGGCCGGCACGTAAATACCACGCTCGTCCACGAAAGCGTCCGCCTGGATCATCCCCTGATTCACCAGCCGCCCGAACGGCTCACACGTCGACACCAGCCCCAGGTCGTACAGCACCTTGTGCCAGAACCGCGCGTACAGCAGATGCAGCACCGCGTGCTCGACGCCGCCGACGTACAGGTCGACGCCGTCAGGCTCCATCCAGTACCGCTCGACGTCCGGATCCACGAACGCCGCGTCGTTGTCCGGATCCAGGTAACGCAGGTAATACCAGCATGAGCCCGCCCACTGCGGCATCGTGTTCAGCTCGCGCCGGTACGTCGCCAGGCCGTCGCCGAGGTCCAGGTCTACCGTGGCCCAGTCGACCGCGCGCGCGAGCGGCGGCACGGGCTCGTCGGCACCGGGCTCCGGCCGGAAGTCGGTTAGCTCGGGCAGCAGAACGGGCAGCGCGCTGTCGGGCAGCGCCACGGCCCGGCCGTCGGCGTCGTACACGATCGGGAACGGCTCACCCCAGTACCGCTGCCGGGAGAACAGCCAGTCCCGGAGTCGGTAGCGACGGGCCGCCTGCCCATGACCACCCCGTTCCAGCCAACGAACGGAAGCGGCCACCGCGGCCGGCGTGTCCAGGCCCGCCAGCGGCACGCCCGGCACGTCCACGTACCTGTCATCGGTGTCGATGACCTGCCGTACCGGCAGGTCATGGGCACGGGCGAACTCCAGGTCCCGTTCGTCGTGGGCGGGCACCGCCATGATGGCTCCGGTCCCGTAGCCCATAAGCACGTAATCCGCGACGAATATGGGAACGGGGTCGCTCGTGATCGGGTTGATCGCATAAGCGCCGGTAAACACGCCCGACTTGCCGCCGCTCGCCGCGCGCTGCCGGTCACTGAGCCGGGCCGTCGCGTTCCGATACGCGGTGATCGCTGCGCGCGGGTCACTTCCGGCGAGCTGCCAGGCCGCTGGCGTGCCGTCCGGCCAGGCGCCCGTCACGAGCGCGTCGACCAGCGGATGCTCGGGCGCTAGGACGACGAACGTGGCGCCGTACAGCGTGTCGGGCCTGGTCGTGAACACCTCGATTGCGAGGTCCGGCTGGCCGGCCGCGCGCAGCGAGATGATGGCGCCGTCGCTGGCGCCGATCCAGTTGCGCTGGAGCTGCTTCACGCTCTCGGGCCAGGACAGCCCGTCCAGGTCGTCGATCAGGCGCTGCGCCATCGCGGTGATGCGCAGCATCCACTGGCGCATCGGCCGCCGGTAGACCGGGAAATTCCCGATGTCGCTGCGGCCGTCGGTGGTGACCTCTTCGTTGGCCAGGACCGTGCCGAGGCCGGGGCACCAGTTGACCGCCTCCTCGGCAATGAAGGCGAGTCGGCGCGCGTCGATCAGCTCACGCTGCTGCGCCGAGGTCAGCGCTGCCCAGATCCGCTCGCCCCCGTCGCCGCCAGCGCCGACCGCACGCTGTCCTGACTCGTACTCGGCGACCAGATCCGCGATGGGGCGAGCCCGGCCCGTTCGCTCGTCGACCCAGCTGTTGAAGATCTTCAGGAAGATCCACTGCGTCCAGCGGTAGAAGCCAGGATCGGTGGTGTCAATGCTGCGCCTGGGGTCGTGGCCGAGGCCCAGACGTCGCAGCTGCTGGCGCATGTTGTCGGTGTTCTGCCGCGTCGTGACCCGCGGGTGCTGGCCAGTGCCGAGCGCGAACTGCTCGGCCGGCAGGCCGAAGGAGTCAAAGCCCATGGCGTGCAAGACGTGATGCCCGGTCATCCGCAGGTAGCGGGCGTAGACGTCGGTGGCGATGTAGCCCTCGGGGTGGCCGACGTGAATGCCCGTGCCGCTCGCGTACGCGAACATGTCCAGTACATAGGACTTCGGCAGGCCGGCCCGGAACCCGGCCGACAGGGGACCGACCGGGTTAGGAGACTCGAACGTGCCGGCGGCGGCCCAGTAGTCCTGCCAGCGCAGCTCGATCTGCTCGGCCAGCCGTTCGTCGTACCGGAACCGCGGCTGTCCGGTGGCCGTCACCGGGCCAGCTGCCGCTACTGGCTGCTCGTCGGTTGCTTCCTCGCTCATGGCGTCGCTGCCTCTCGGGAGAAATAAAAAAGCCCCTCACGCATGAGGGGCGGCCGCAGTGACTTAACGCGTCAATGCGGCCTGCGGAGAAGGAGATTGCGGGAACCGGTCACACCAGTACCGTACCTTGTCGCGAGCGTGAGCGCGATCCGGATGACCGGGTGCCGCGTCCGCAGTCGGCCCTAACTCACGGCGGCCGCGAGCGCAAGCGGCAGCACGCCCACGGCGCCGGCCGCGCGCAGCCGCATGGCGGCAACCGTCTGCGTCCAGCCAGTGTCGATCATGTCGTCGACCAGCAGCACGGGTCCAGGCAGATCGGCGACCGCGGAGGCAACAGAATCGGGGACGACGAAGCTATCCCACACCGCGTGCAGCCGCTGCGCGCTGTTGTACTGTCGGCCGGACACGGCCGCAGCCGTCCCGTTGTGCGCGAGCGATCCGAGGTAGGGCATCCGGCCGATCTCGGCGATGCGGGCGGCCAGGCTCTCAATGAGCTGTGGCCGCGTGCGGGAAGGAATGCTGACCACGGCGGTCGGCCTGTCGTCCCACTGCCAGGCGGCCAGGACCTTGACCATCGCGGCGACAAGGTCCCCTGGCACCGGCCCGTCAGTGTCCGCCTGGCCGAGCACGGCTCGCAGTCGCGGACCCCAGCCGAGATCGGCGAGCCTGCCGAGGGCGCGGCCAGGAAGAGCTGAAACATCCGAGCCGATCTTGCCGCTCACGTCGACTCCGAGCTCTCGCATGCCCGTCGGCCACATCTTGCGCGGCTCGATCTGGGTGCCGGGAACGAGCAGCCGATCCCGCGCCGCCGTTACAGCGGCGACGGGTACATCGGCTGTGCGGTGGCGGCCCGTGCAGTTGTCACACCGCCCGCACGGCGCCGCGGCCGGGTCGTCCAGTTCGCGCCGCAGGTAGTCCATGCGGCAGCGGTCGGTGGCGATGTAGCCGAGCATGGCCTGCTGCTCGCGAGCACGCTCGGCGGCCACCCGGGCGTAACGATCGGCGTCATAACTCCACGGCTGGCCTGTCGCCGCCCAGCCGCCGGCAACCCGCTGGACTGCGCCATCGACGTCCAGGACCTTCAGCATCATCTCGAGTCTGCTGCGGGATAGGTCGACCCTGGTCTCCAGCGCGGCCGTTGACAGGGGGCGGCCGGCGTCGGCCAGAGCCGACAGCGTCCGCCGAACGACCGCCTCAGCCGGGAACGCGAGCGAGCCGAAGTATGCCCAGATATCGGTGTCCTCCCGGCCGGGGAGGAGGATCACGTCAGCGTGGTCGACGCTGCGGCCGGCGCGGCCAATCTGCTGGTAGTAAGCGATCGGCGACTGCGGCGCGCCGAGATGCACCACAAAACCAAGATCCGGCTTGTCGAATCCCATGCCGAGCGCGCTGGTCGCTACCAGGGCCTTCAGCTCGTTGGCCAGCAGCGCATCCTCCGCTGCCTGCCGATCGGCTGGCTCATCCTTGCCCGTGTAGGACAGCACCTGATGGCCGCGGTCCCGCAAGAACGCCGCGGTCTCCTGCGCCGCGGCGACTGTGAGTGTGTAGATGATGCCGGCGCCAGGCAGCTCGGCGAGGTGCGCGGCAAGCCACCCGAGCCGCTGCTCCGCGGCGGCCAGCGAGACGACGGCGAGATGCAGGCTGTCCCGGTCGAGCGGGCCGCGCAGGACCAGCGTCTCGCCGTCAGCGCCGGCTCCGAGCTGCTCAGCGACGTCCCGGCTGACGCGCGCGTTGGCGGTGGCGGTCGTCGCGAGTACCGGCACACCGGGCGGCAGCTCGGTCAGCAGAGTCCGCAGCCGACGGTAGTCGGGCCGGAAGTCGTGGCCCCAGTCGGAGATGCAGTGTGCCTCGTCCACGACGAGCAAGCCGGCCGTGGTCATGAGCTTCGGCAGCACCTGATCGCGGAATCCTGGGTTGTTGAGCCGCTCGGGGCTGACGAGCAGCACGTCCACGTGGCCGGCCTCGATCTCGGCGTACACCTCATCCCACTCGGAGATATTGGCCGAATTGACGGTGCGCGCCTGGATACCGGCCCGCTCGGCTGCCTCGATCTGATTGCGCATGAGGGCGAGCAGCGGCGAGACGATCACCGAGGGACCGGCACCGCGTGCTCGCAGCAGCGCGGTCGCGGTGAAATACACGGCCGACTTGCCCCAGCCGGTCCGCTGAATGACCAGCGCGCGGACATGGTCCGTGACGAGTGCCCGGATGGCCGTCCACTGATCGTCGCGCAGGCGCGCCGAGGGCCCGGCCAGGGCGCGCAGATAGCCCTCGGCTTCCGCCCGGAGCGGCTCGTCTTGAGATTCGTCGCCTGCCATGGCTCCTTCGTACCAGGCCGTGCCGACAGGCGGAGCCAGGTCCGCCCTTCGGCGGTGCCAGGCCCGGGCCTTCGGCGGTGCCGGGTCCGGCCTTCGGCGTCAGGGCTTGGCGGCCGGCTATACAGGCGTGGGCGCCGAGATTCGGAGAGGACTGCGGGTGGAGATCAGGGACGTGTCAGCCCCGGATCGGCTAATCACCCCGGCTCGCGGCGGGGCGCTGCTGGTGATCGGAATCCTGGTACTTGCCTTCAACCTCCGCGCGGCGATCACCAGCCTGCCCCCGGTCTTCCCCGAGCTGCAGTCCGCGCTGCATATCTCGACCTCGAGCCTGGCGCTCCTGGCGGCGATCCCGGTGCTCTGCTTCGGCGTCTTCTCCGGTACCGCAGCACCGCTGAGCCGCAGGTTCGGAGAGGAACGCGTGCTCGGGGCCGGGCTGCTGCTGCTGGCCGTGGGCCTGCTGCTGCGCGGGCTCAGCCCGACGACGCTGCTTTTCCCTGGCACGATCGTCGCTGGCGCGGCGATCGCGCTGATGAACGTGCTCCTGCCCAGCCTGGTCAAGCGCCGGATGCCGGACCGAGCCGGACTCCTCATCGGCTTGTATCTGCTGATGCTGGCGGCGGGGGCGATTGTGGCCTCAGTTGCGGCGATTCCCGTCTTCACGGCGGCCGGGGGAGCAGTGCACGGGGGACCGGCGGGCGCAGGCAGCGCGGCGATTCGGATCACGCTGGCGCTCTGGGCCGGTCCGGCCCTCTTCGCGGCGCTGATCTGGATGCCGCAGCTGCGGTTCCGGACGCTGCCAGAAGCTACAGGGTCCCGGCGGGCCGGGGCGCAAGCAGGCCGCCGCCGCGGCGTGCTCGCGATGGGCCGCAGCGCGCTGGCCTGGCAGGTCACCCTGTTCATGGGCCTACAGAGCCTGTCGTACTACGCGACGCTGTCCTGGTTTCCGACGATGTTCAGGGAGCGCGGGGTCAGCGCCGCGCACGCAGGCGACCTGCTGGCGCTGATGAACCTCGGCAACGCCGTGACGGCCCTGCTGATCCCCGTGCTGGCCCAGCGCGCCACCGACCAGCGGCGGCTGGTCGCGTGGTCGATGCTGGCGACGGCTAGCGGCATCGCAGGGGCCGTTTTCGGACCGTCGTCGCTCGCTGCCGCCTTCATATTGCTGCTCGGCCTTGGCCAGGGCGCGACGCTCGGCCTCGGTATCTTCTACACGATGGCGCGGGCGGCGGAGCCGGCAACGGCGGCATCGCTGTCCGCGTTTGCCCAGGGAGTCGGCTACCTGATCGCCAGCGCAGGGCCGCTGGCCATCGGGTTCTTGCATGACACCACGGGCGGCTGGACTCTGCCTGGGCTGGTGCTGCTCGCCGTAGCGGTACTGCAGCTGATTACTGGCTGGCTAGCTGGCCGGGCCAGGACCGTCCCCGCGACTACGTAGCGTGGTTGGTTGCGCGCTACTGGTAGCTGACCGGGCGACCGAGCAGCCACTGCCAGAAGGTGCGCCGGGGTGGCCGCGCTCGCAGACTGCCGCTCCTGACGGTTCCCGATACCTGGATCCGCAGGAATACCGGCACGTCGGAGGCCCGATCGGGCCGCACGCGGACGCTACCGCTCCGCACTGCGACGTCGTCTGCGTCCACGTGGACGCCGGGCCTGGTCACTATGACAAGGCTGCCGCTATTCACCTCGGCGTCGAGCGCGAGGACAGGATTGCTGATGACGGCCTTCGTCAGGTCTAGCTTGACGTGTCCGGATGTCACCTTGACTTCCATCCGCTGCGGTACGACCCACTGGCCGTCTCGGGTTGCAGACCCGGAGCCGCAGTCGATCCGGACAAGCTCCTTGGCCTCGGGCACCACCACGCTGGCCGGAAGGCCGCCGACCGCTGGCAGGTCTGTGGTCAGGACGGCTAGCTCGCTGTAGGTCCTAGCCGTCAGCGCCGCCTCCAGGCGCTCGTCGAGCTCCTCTGGTGTCAGCCGGCCGTCGCCCGCCGCGACCCGCAGCAGCTCGACAACCCTGTCCCTGTCCATATGCGATGCCCGGAGCTCGCCCTGAGTCTGGGGCTCGCCCGGGCGGCTGACGGGGGATACTTCACCAGTCATGGGACATACTGTAGGTGCCGGCCATGGCCGGGCGGAACGACTACACGCCTCCGGTACGGTGCGCACCGGGTGCGGCGGTGGCGCCCTCGCTGGAGAGGTCCAGTTCGGCGGCCGGACCCAGCGACCTAGACTCGGGGTGTATCGTCCCGCAGTACGTCAGGCAGATGCAGAGCCCGGGTGCTGGCAGTGCGTGCAGCGCACACGGCGCGGGGGCGGCGATGACACGAGGAGCAGGTCAAGTGAGCTTGCTGGCGAACATTCGCAGTCCGCGCGATGTGAAGGACCTGAGCGCTGAAGAACTGCCCCAGCTCGCCGGGGAGATCCGCGACACCCTCATCAAGATCGTATCCAGGAACGGCGGTCACCTCGGGCCGAACCTCGGCGTCGTCGAGCTGACGATCGCCCTGCACCGCGTCTTCGACTCTCCAGTGGACCGGATCCTGTTCGACACCGGTCACCAGTCGTATGTGCACAAGCTGCTCACCGGGCGTTACCCGCAGTTCGGCACGCTGCGGCAGCGCGGCGGTCTCACCGGCTACCCGAGTCAGTCCGAGTCTGAGCACGACGTAATCGAAAACTCGCACGCGTCCACCAGCCTGTCCTACGCCGACGGGCTCGCGAAGGCCTACCAGCTCCGCGGGGAGTCGCACCGCAGCGTGGTGGCGGTGATCGGAGACGGCGCGCTAACCGGTGGCATGGCTTGGGAGGCGCTCAACAACATCGCGGCGGGCAAGGACCGCCGGGTTGTCATCGTCGTCAACGACAATGGCCGCTCGTATCAGCCGACAATCGGCGGCCTGGCCGATCACCTCGCGTCCGTCCGCGTGTCCCAGCGCTACGAGCAGGTGCTCGACTACATCAAGACCTCGCTGTCGCACACGCCGCTCGTCGGCTCGCCGCTGTTCGAGACGCTGCACGGGATCAAGAAGGGCCTGAAGGACGTACTGCAACCGCAGGTGCTCTTTGAGGACCTGGGCCTGAAGTACCTCGGACCCGTCGACGGGCACGACGAGCACCTGGTTGAGCACGCCCTGCGGCGCGCGCGCGACTTCGGCGGTCCGGTGCTCGTGCACGTCATCACCCGCAAGGGTTTTGGCTACCCGCTGGCTGAGGAGAATGACGAGGACTGCCTCCATCAGGTCTCGCCAGCGAAGGCTCCAGCGCCGCCCGCGCCTGATCCGGTGGCGCTGCCGGCTCCCGGTCGGCCGTGGACCCAGGTCTTCGGCGACGAGCTAGCCGCAATCGGGGCCATCAGGCCCGATGTCGTGGCTATCACAGCAGCCATGCTCCATCCGACCGGCCTGGCCAAGTTCGCGGCCGCCTTCCCCGACCGCGTATTCGATGTGGGCATCGCCGAGCAGCACGCCGTTACCAGCGCGGCGGGCCTGGCCCTTGGCGGGATGCACCCGGTAGCCGCGATCTACGCGACGTTCCTGAATCGCGCCTTCGACCAGGTGCTCATGGACGTGGCGCTGCTGCGCCTCCCTGTTACCTTCGTGCTCGACCGGGCCGGCGTCACCGGGCCAGATGGGGCGAGCCATCACGGCATGTGGGATGGCTCGATCCTCCAGCTCGTGCCTGGGTTGCGGATCGCGGTACCCAGGGACGGCACCAGGGTGGCCGAACTCCTGCGCGAAGCCCTGGCGATCGACGACGGGCCAACGGCGCTGCGCTTCCCTGGCAGGCTCGCCACCGCCGATGTCCCGGCCGTCGGCAAGCTCGGCACCATGGACGTACTCCGAACGGCGGCCGACCCGACCCGGCGCGACGTGCTGCTGCTCGGCGCCGGCCCGATGGCGGGAGTCTGCGCCGAGGCGGCGGACCGGCTCGCTGATCACGGCATTGGCGTCACGGTCGTCGATCCACGCTGGGTGAAGCCGCTGGACACGGCGTTGCTGGCGGCTGCCCGCCAGCACGGGCTGGTCGTTACCGTCGAGGACAACGGCCGGGTCGGCGGATTCGGCGACGCGGTCGCAAGGCTGCTGCGCGACAGCGACATCGACACGCCGGTGCGCACGTTCGGACTCGAGCAGCAGTTCCTCGAGCATGGCGAGCGGGCGCAGGTGCTCGAGGCGCACGGCCTGACGTCCCAGCACCTCGCCCGGCAGATCACCGAGATAGTGGCTCAGCGTGCCCCGCAGCTAGCAGACGAGGGCCAGCACGCCTGAGCGCCCGTCACCGCTGATTTCGCAGGCATCGCGACACGCCTCTTAGCCGCGGAGTTGTCTGCTACGAGTACTGCAATGCCCCGGCGCGCATCCGGCGGAAGATCTCCTGCGCCGCGTCGTGCGCAGTGCCCGGCCAGTCGGCGAGCACATGGCGCTCGGCGACGGCTGCCCGGGCGAACTCGGCGTGCATGTGCCGGGTCGCTGGCTCGTCGGTGAAGCCGTGACCGGCGCGCTTAGCGACGCGCTCCACGCACTTCTCCTGCGTGGGCAGCAGCACGACATAGTGCAGGCTGACCACGCCAGCTGCAGCGGCGAAGCGGCCGAGGAACCACGGTCCGATGACGCCGTCGTAAACGGTGGCATATCCAGCCGCCACGTACCGGCCGGCCGCAGCAGCGGCCGCCTCGGTGATCGCCTCGTTCTGGCGATGGGCTGCGGGGAGCCATGGCTCGATCGCGCCGCGGGCGACAAAATCGAAGAAGGCGTCACCCTCGACCAGCGCGCTGAGGTCGAACTGCTCCGCCAGTGCGCGAGCGACCGTCGACTTGCCTGCGCCCGGCGGACCGCTCACGACGATCAGCAAGGTCATGGAAGCCGATTCTCGCGCAAACTCCCGTATTCGCCGAGCCGCAGCGCTGCGAGGCTGATCACGATGGCATGGGCAGCAGTCGCCGGTGGCCATCGACGCACGTCGCGACTACACGGACCCGTCAGTGATGCTTATGGCCGACCGGCGTGTGCTGCCCCGTTCCCTGCCTGAAGTAGCTGCTGTCACCCGGCACGGATGGGAACGATCCGAGCGGGCTGCCGAGATCGGCCGACTCGAAGGTGAGCTGCCAGATCTGGCCGGCATTGGCACCGAAGACGGAGCCCGGGCAGTCCTCGCCGCCGTCGGCAGCGCGATAGCACGAGGCGTAGCCGGTCATCGGATGGGTGACGGGACCAGTCGGATTGAACATGGAAACGTACCCGGCGAGGTGCGGCGTGTACCCGCCGAAGGCGGCGAAATCGAAGCTGTTCGCGGTGCCTGTCTTGCCGGCCTGCGGCACGTAAACGCCGCCCTGGGTGACTCCGTCGCCCCTGGCCGTGCCGCTAGTGAGCACGCCCCGCAGGATGTAGGTGGCGGCGGCGGCCACAGCGGTCGAGAACGCCCGATTGCACGCGGGGGCCTCGATCGGCAGCTGCGCGCTGCCTGCGGTGATCTTCTCGATCGCGACGGGCCGGCAGTAGATGCCGCCGGCCGCTACCGTTGCGTAGGCGCCGGCCATGGTCATCGGCGAGACATTGATCGACCCGAGCGTGAACGACGGCAGGTCGTCGGCCGGTGGCTGATAGCTGGCCTGGCTGGGCTTGCCCGCAGCCGCGAGCAGGGAGCCGCCGTCGGCACGGTGCACGCCCATGCTCACCGCGGTCCGTACGACATCGCAAAGGCCGACACGCTTTTCGAGCTGAGCGTAAAACACATTAATGGATTGCGTTGTGCCGGTGTAGAGGGAATAGGTGCCCTGGCCGGCGCCTTCCGCGTTATAGACCGGGAACGAGCCCGTATAACCACCTCTGCAGTTATAGTACGGGCTGATATCGCTTGGCGACGTCACCGACAGCTTAAAGCCGAATGGGTAATTCTGCTTGAGCGCCGTAATCAGCGTGAATAGCTTCGACGACGATCCGGTCTGTACCCCGAAGCCGCCATCTTGCGCGGTGTCAGCAGCGTAGTCGATGCTGTCCTCGCCGGGCCCGGTCCCGTATCGCCGGTCGACAGCGATGGCCCGGATGTAGCCGGTCCCCGGCTGGACGAGCACTTCGGCAGTTGCGTTGTTGCCAGGGTTGAAGCTCGATGGTGGCGGCGGCAGCATAAAGGTGACGGCGTCCTGCGCGGCGCGCTGGTCCCGCGGGTTCATGGTCGTGTGGATCTGCACGCCGCCCATGCTGTTCATCTGTCGCCAGGCCGTGCCATAGGCGGGGTTGGTGCGCAGTTCGGCCAGCACGTAGTCACAGAACCAGGCCGCCGTGGTCGCTGAAGCGCTCGAGCAGCCTTGCACAAGTGACTGCGCCGAGTAATGAATGCCGAGTGGCGCCTTTTCTGCTGCCGCGGCGGTGGCCGCGCCGATGTAGTGCAGCTGCGCCATGCGCGCAAGCACCACGTTCCGGCGCGCTGTAGCCGCGGCTGAGTAGATCAGTGGATCGAACGCGGACGGATTCTGCACCATGCCAGCCAGCAGAGCGGCCTCGGGCAGGGTCAGGTGTCCCGCTGTCGTCCCGAAGTAGCGCCGAGCCGCCACCTCAATGCCGTAGGCCTCGTTGTCGAAGTAGGCGACGTTCAGGTAGGCGGCCAGCAGCTGGTTCTTGGTGAGCTGACGCTCCACGGTGACGGCGATCCGCAGCTCGCGAATCTTGCGCGCCGCGCTGTCGGCGACCGCCGCCCGCTGTGCGGCGCTATCGGCGGCCGTCAGCAGCAGGGCGTTCTTGACGTACTGCTGGGCTATCGTCGATCCGCCCTGGACCTGCCCGCCCGTCAGGTCGGTGGCGATGGCGCGCAGCGTGCCGCGGATGTCAAGCGCGCCATGCTGGTAGTAGCGCGAGTCCTCGATCGCCACGATCGCATTACGCATGACGGGTGCGATCTGGCTATAGGTCACAGCCACGCGGTAGATGTGATTCGGGTAGTAATACGCGATCAGTCCGCCGTTCGCATCCAGGATCTCCGATCTGGTGGGCAGCGTGGACAGGGCGGGCACCGGGAGGCCGTTGAACGTCTCGGCGGCATCACGGGCGGCGATCCCAACCATTCCGGCGACGGGCAGAGCGACAGCGGCGACGATGACCCCCGTGGCGACGGACAGGGCGGCCAGCGCTGCGAGAACGCTCACTACCGAACCGCGGCGCCTGGACTTCGCTTTCTGCTTCTCGCTATCCGGACTGGACTCGATTCCGTCCGGGGTCATGGGCGCCCGCCAGCTCGCCGGCGCAGGCGAAGAGGTGATCGCGCCGCTCGATGTCGGCCCAGCTGGATGGCGGACGCAGCCGAGGGCAACCGAACCGATGCGCATGACGACATGTGATTCCCCCGGATACGGACGTGGCTGTTTCGCCACCGCCTGCGTCCGGTGGATCTTCCCGAAGGAGGCCGCAAAGATAGGCGGCCATCGGAAGTCTTTAGGAAAGCTTGCCGACTACAAACGATTCAGAGCTGACTAATCCGTGTCGTACAACGTGCGAGATTGCACGGCCAAGTGGCTAGCTCAGCGCGGATAAATGCCGCCGTCCAGAGAGATGACCTGGCTGGTCAGGTACGGGTTGCGAAGGACGGCAAGTGCGAGGTCTGCAACTTCGGCCGGGCGTCCGAGCCGCCCGACCGGGACGCGCCGACGCAGTTCGTCCGCCTCGTCCGGCACCATCCCGGTGTCAGTGATTAGCGCTGGGGCTATCGCGTTGACGGTGACCCCGGACCTGGCAAACCGGGCGGCGAGTGAGTGCGTCAGCCCGTGCAGGCCCGCCTTGGACGCAGCGTAATGCGGTCCGACGATGCCGCCGGTAAAGGCAGCCACAGACGACATGAACAGGAGCCGGCCGAACCCGCGCTTGGCCATGCCGGGCGCCAGCCGCTGCGCCAGGAGGAACGGCGCGCGCAGGTTGACGCTAATGGTCTCGTCGAAGTCCTCGATGGCGATGCTCTCCAGCGGCTGCCGGCGGCCCATCCCGGCGTTGCTCACCAGCACGTCCACCGGCCCGAAGGTGTCCTCAGTCTCCTCAGCCAGACGGACGACCTCGGCTGCGTAGGCGAGGTCCGCGCTCAGCGCGGCCGCGCGTTTGCCCGCCGCCGTGATCTGCCCGGCGAGCTGGTGCGCCGCCGCGTCATTCGCGCCGTAGCCGATCGCGACGCTCGCCCCGGCAGCGGATAGCGCCAGTGCGATGGCCCGCCCGATGCCGCCGCTGCCGCCGGTGATCAGCGCCACCCGGCCGTCTAGGGTCATGGGCGGCACCTGCTCCTCGTCCTGCATGCGCCAAACGCTAGCTGATGACGGTGTTGATTCAGATGGGCCGGTCCCGCTGGCGCTGGCCCAGATAGCACCGGTCCAGCAGGCCTGCCACGAGCGGTGGTGCCGAGAGGGCAGAATCTAGAGGTATGCAGACTCTCCAGGTAGCAGTGATCGGGTCCGGTCCGGCCGGCCTGTACACGGCCGAGGCACTGATCAAGCAGTCGGCGGCGCTCGACCCGCCGCGCACGATCCGGGTCGACGTGGTCGACCGGTTGCCGACCCCGTACGGCCTGGTCCGCTACGGAGTTGCGCCCGACCACAAGTCGATCAAGTCGATCGCTGAGTACCTGCGCAATGTCCTGGAGCACGACGGGGTCAACTTCATCGGCGGAGTGCACCTGGGCGACGACGTGACCCCCGAGGATCTGCTGGCCATCTATGACGCCGTGGTCTACGCAACGGGCGCGATGCGGGACCGGCACCTGGGCATTCCAGGCGAGGACCTGCCAGGCAGCATCGCGGCTACCGACTTCGTGAACTGGTACTGCGGCCACCCGGACGTGGATCCGTCGGCCTTCACGCTCGACGCCGAATCGGTCGCGGTCATCGGCGTCGGGAACGTGGCCGTTGACGTGGCCCGCATCCTCGCCAGGAATCCGGAAGAACTACGCGAGACCGACGTTTCCCAGCCGGTGCTCGATGCCCTGATGGCCAGCAAGGTGCGCGAGGTGCACATGATCGGCCGGCGGGGTCCGGCCCAGGCCAAGTTCACAACCAAGGAACTGCGTGAGCTCGGCGAGCTGCCCGGCGTCGACATCGTGGTCACCGATGACGAGGTGGACCTGGACGCCTTTGACGCCACCGGGGAGAGCGCGCGGCTGGCCGAGACGGACCGGCACGTGCGCGGCAACTACGCGGTCATCAAGGACTGGGCCGGGCGGACGCCAGCCGGGGGAGCACGCCGGCTCACTGTCAGGTTCTGGCTCAAGCCGGTCGAGATCGTTGGCCGGACTGGCGTCGAGGGGCTCATCCTCGAACGGACGCGGCTCGACGAGACGGGACGGCTGGTCGGCACGGGCGAGCGGGAGACGCTGGACGTGCAGATGGTGCTCCGATCCGTGGGTTACCAGAGCGTCCCGCTTGCGGGCGTTCCATTCGACGAGCAGGCGGCCGTCGTGCCGAATGAGGCGGGCCGGGTCCTCGGCGCGGACGGTCAGCCGCTGCCGGGAGAGTACGTAGCAGGCTGGCTGAAGCGGGGCCCGACCGGCGTGATCGGCACGAACAAGTCGGATGCGGCCGAGACCGTCCGCTCCTTGCTCGCGGACCTCGCGGGCGGCCCCGCGCCGGGAGATGTGCAGCTGCCTCGGGCGGGCCTGCTGCGGATGCCGGCCTCGGCGGCCGAGGCTCAGGCCTCGCCGCTGGCGCAGGTCCTGGCGGAGCGCGGCAGGCCGCACGTCAGCTATGCAGACTGGCTGCGCATTGAGACCGCGGAGAAAGAGCTCGCAGCCAAGCTCGGCCGCGGGGGCCGGGTCAAACTGGCGAGCAGAGAAGAAATTAACCGCGCTTGCGGCTTGAGGTAAATTCTTCGCCAACCAGGATATTTGCGCTGGTTAAGTCTTGATCAGCGTGCCATCCCAGTTGCCTGGGCACATGTAACGTCGTGCCGGCGCTTGCCAGCGAAGCGGCGCTTCTTTCAGGTCGGTCGACCTAACTCGCAATAGCCAGAGGTAGTCCTGTCCGGAACATCGAGAGGTAACCGAGTGGAACCGAGTGGATGCAGTGCGTGACTTCGGTGTGCCGACAACCGACGTTGACCAGCTCCGCGGTGACCGCCAGACGCAGCACGACGTCCTGGAGGCCCTGGCAGGTTGCGCTAACCACCGCCGGTGGTTTGCCGCCTTTGCCCGGCCATATCTCGGCGAGCATCCCATCGAGATCGGGAGCGGATTTGGCGACTACGCCAAGCAGTGGATCCCGCTGGCCGACAAGTTCACCGCCACTGAGGCGGACCCGGCACTGCTGCCCGGCCTCCAAGCCGAGATGGCCGCCTACCCGAGTGTCGAGGTCCGGCTGCTGCTCCTGCCGACAGAAGACAGCGCCGACCACTCGTGCCTGATCTCCTACAACGTCCTCGAGCATATTGACGACCACGTCGGCGCGCTCAGGAGCATGGCCGGGCTGGTCCGGCCCGAAGGCTACATCGTCCTTGTGTGTCCGGCGTTCCCGTTCGCGATGAGCCCGGTCGACATCGCTACCGGTCACGTGCGCCGGTACACCAAGCGCTCGATGAGAAAGGCCCTTACCGACGCGGGCCTGGAGGTCGTCGAGGTCCGGTACGCGAACTCGCTAGGCTTGATCTGTTACTACGCTTTTACGAGCGTGCTGAAGCGGCAGCCGAAGATCGGCGGCACCATCAGCTTCTACGATCGGCTGCTCGTGCCGGTCGTGCGGTTCCTCGAGCGCCTCGTGGGCCGCCCGCCATTCGGCCAGTCGGTTGTCGCGGTCGCGCGCGTCCCGGAAGAAGCTGAGCAGGCAGACGGACCATGAGCCAGCCAGGCGAGCGCACGCTGGTCGCGCCAACCCCGCCACCGCGGCGCACGTCCCCCTCCCTTACCGAGGCACTTCGGATAGTTGATGCTGGACCGCGTTATCTCTACCGGGTCGCGCTCGTCTCGCTCGCAGCGACGAGCGCCGTCACCATCGCGGTAGCGGGTGATGTCCGGCCCGCTGGCAGCCTGCCCCTCCCGCAGCGGGAACTGATCGAGCTCGGATTGGTCGGCCTGATCCTGACCGCCGTGCTGATCCTGGTCGCGTTGGCCGGGCGGGCAGGACGACTCAACTCGCTGCTGGACCGGGTGGCGGCACCCGAGCAGAGGGCCGTCATCTGGCTGGCGCTCGCCGTCTGGTTCCCGCTGCTGCTGGTGCCCGCGTACTACCGGGCCAAATCGACGCTGCCGACGTCGGTGGTGTGGATCGCCTTCGGCTTCATGGACAAGCGCTGGATAACAGCGACCTATCTGCTGGCAGTGCTCGCGCCTATGCTGCTGCTGGTCATTGCCGCGCGCGTCCTCGCGGCCGGGCGGGCCCATCCGGAGAGCTGGCGCGCCTGGCTGTGCGGCCTCGCCCCGGCCCCGAGATCATCCGCTGAGCATGACCAGGGTCACCAGCCTGCGGCTGACCGTACCGCCGTGACCGCGCCGCGATCATCGGCGTGGTGGAGTGCCCCGGGCGTTCGCGCTGCGGTGGGCGTCCTGACGGCCGTCGGGGTCGCTTACTACTTCTACGGTCCGCCGTGGTACCTGAGCCGGTCGGCCAGCTCGGGCCCGATCGGCGGCCAGGAAGACGTGTTCCTCACCGGCTTGCAAGCCATCTCCAAGGGCGCGGTTCCCTATATCGGGCCGGCGTTGGTCCAGTACGGGCCTGGCGCTCAGCTGCTGTCGTATCTGTACATGCGGCATATCGGTAGCTTCTCTGTGCTCGGCTTCCGCGAGTCCTGGGCGATGCTCCAGTGGGTCGGCGCGACGATCTTCTTCGTCGTGCTCTTCCTTGCCCTCGGATACGGCCGCGGGCTCGCCGCTTCGCTGATGTCTGCGCTGATCTACCCCGCGCTCCACCTGATGGGTTTCTTTCCCGGCCGCGATTACACCGGATTCTGGGGCTGGGCTGATCCGCTGCGGTACGTCGGGGCGATCGCGCTGATCCTGCTCTTGCCGGCTGTCATCAGGCGGTTGCCGTCCTGGCGCGGGCTGACTGGCGCCGCAGTCCTCGGCCTGCTCTGGGGGGCGCTGTCGTACGTCGCCCAGGAAAACCTGATCGCAGGCGCGGTCGGGGCGCTCGTCGTCGGCGCGCTGATGTTGTTCAGCGGCACATCGTCGTGGCGCTCGGTATGGACTGGCCTGCTCGCGGCGCTCGCCGGCTTCGTCGTCAGCTGGCTGCCCGTGCTGGTGTACTACGCCGCAAAGGGCCTCCTGACCCGGTTCCTTTACCTGTACTTCCTCATCACCAGGGCGGTCGCCGAGGGGTACAGCAACACTCCCTACGGTGGCGTGCACCCCTCGAAGGGCCAGATCATCACCGACGCGCCGTGGCGGACGATCTTTTACGACCTGCCGTGGGTGCTCGCGGTGGTGGCTCTGCTCGCGGTCGTCGACGTCCGCCCGATCCGGATCGCGACTGAATGGTCAGCGCAGCGGATCACGCTGGTGGCCGCCGTGCTCACAACGATCCTGCTCTACCAGGGTGCATTGCTCCGGTCGGACGTCGCCCACCTCACCGGGACGTTCCTCGTGGTGCCCGTGCTCGTCGTCACGGTCGCCAGCCTGCTGCCGCGGCTGCTGGGCGGCCGTCGGCGCGTCACCCTCGTCGTCGCGGGCGCCATGATCGTCGTGGCGTCGTTTGCGCTCCTGCCGTCGCACATCTACAAGCCGTCCGCCGTCCGAGCCGAGGCCGTCGCCCCTTATCAGGACCGCCAGCGGCTCGCAGCCGCCACCACGCGTGCGGCGCCCACGACGCTAGCGGCGCAGCGTGCTGGCGCCGGGACAGTGCTCAGCCGGACGTGCTGCCATCCTGATCCCGAGCCCATGTCGCAATTCCTGCCGCTGGCGAACAGAATCCACGCGATCGTCGGCAACCGGGTTACCTATGTCGCCGACTTTCCTGGCGGATATCCCGGCGCGATCTACTTCGTTGCAGACCTGAGGCCGGCCCCGATCCCGATGGACCTGTACACGATGGTGTTTACGGTTCAGCAGCGCGACGTCTACATGGCGACGTTCCGCCGCAGCGTGCTGCCGCACATTCAGGCGCTCATCACAGCGAACCTCACAGCGCCCGAGGCGCAATACTTCCTGAAGCGATACCCGCAGGCCAAGAAGATCACCCTGGGCTACAGCGGCCAGCCTTACTACGTGCTGCTAGCGGGCTGACGGCTAGCGTTCGCTGACCTGGCGAGCCGAGCGGCCAGCTCCCGCACGCGCTCGATCAGCTCCGGAGGGTCCAGCACGGTGAAGTCCATGCCCAGGGCCGCGATGTGGAAGGCCAGCATGTCGAGCGAGTCGGCGCCGCTGGTCAGTACGCAACCGCCGTCGCCCGCATGCTCCAGGAGGCCGACGCTCGGGAGCACGTGCTCGGCTACTACGTCCGCCGGCGCGTGCACGAGCACACGGGCCTGATACCGGTACGGCGCGGTCGTGACCGCACGCGCCACGAACAGGGCCGCGTCGGGCGGATCGCGGGGGACGAACCGTATCCCCGTCAGCCGAGGCTGGTCGATGCGGTCAGCGCGGAAGGTCCGCCAGTCCTCGCGACCGAGGTCACGAGCAACCAGATACCACCGGTAGCCGGCCTGGACTAGCCGGTGCGGCTCGACTGTGCGCGCGCTGAGGCCGCCGTCGTGGTCGCGGTAGCCGAACTCCAGCCGCTCGTGATTGCGGCAACCGCGCGCGATCGTCGTCAGCGTGTCGGCGTTCACAGCCGGAGCCGGGCCCGTCAGGGGGACTGTGGCCTGGCCAATCGCAGCCGCCCGCTCGCGGAGCCGCGCGGGCAGTACCTGCTCGAGCTTTGCGAGCGCGCGCACGGATGCCTCGCCGATGCCGGTGACAGCGTGGGCCGCCGCCGTGCGCAGACTGAGGGCGACGGCCACTGCCTCGTCGTCATCGAGCAGCAGCGGCGGCAGGGATGCGCCCGCACCGAGCCGGTAACCGCCGGCCACACCCGGCAGGGCGTTGACGGGGTAACCGAGGCTACGCAGTTTGACTATGTCCCGGCGCAGCGTCCGGGGCGTTACCTGCAACCGCGCCGCCAGGTCGGCGCCGGACCATTCGGGCTTGACCTCCAGCAGGGACAGGAGGCGCAGCAGGCGCGCCGAGGTCTCCACCATGAGATTAATTCTGCCAGCAATTGAGGACCGTTCCTGACCGCAATACCACCTAGCGTTGCCGTATGGACATCAACTGGAACGACGAGCTGGTCAGCCAGCTCGAGTGGCACTGGGACAATCAGCTGCGTCCGCGCCTGGACGGGCTGGCCGACGACGAGTACTTCTGGGCGCCGACCCGAGACTCCTGGACGATCAGCCGCCGCGGGAAAAGCAGGGCACCGATATCCGTCGGGGCAGGCGAGTTCACGATGGACTACGCGATGCCGGAGCCGGAACCCGCGCCGGTCACGACCATCGCCTGGCGGCTGGCGCACATCATCGTCGCGGTATTCGGCCTGCGCAACGCGTCGCATTTCGGTGGCCCAGCCGTTGACTACGAGACCTTTACCTATGCCGGCACGGCCGCCGAGGCCCTTGGCCAGCTCGATGATGCCTACGCGGCCTGGATCAAGGGCGTGCGCGGGCTCGGTGCCGGCGGTCTCGCGCAGCGCTGCGGCCCGGCGGAGGGCCCGTTCGCCGAGTATTCGATGGCGGCCCTGGTCCTGCACATCAACCGGGAGGCGATCCATCACGGCGCCGAGATTGCGCTACTCCGCGACCTGTATCTGAGGCAGGCGCTCTGACGCGGCGTACGAGTTCCAGGTCGCGGTCGACTGCGCCGACCCGCACGTGCTAGCCAACTGATGGGCGCTGACTCTCGGCTGATGTCCTTACACGTAAATCACCGTGGAGGCCGCCTCGTAGACGGCCGGTGCCTTGCCCGGCTCCTCGACGATGATGACCGGAACGCCCGAAGGCACGCCGCCCTGGATCTCCCTGCGCTCCTGCGCGGTCGGCGGGCGCGCAGTTATCCGGCTGCCAGGCGGCGCATGGACGTAGTCGGTTCTCGGCTGGCGCTTGACGAGGTGCCCGACAGCGCGCCGCGTCTCTGTCATGCCGCTCTCGTCAAGCACCGCATACGCCTTCCGCGCCGTATCCCGGCTGATGCCCCAGCGGGCCTGTAGCGACGCCTCGGACGGCAGGAGCGAGCCGACCGGAAGCTGCCGCGCAATGATGAAGCCGCGCATCAGGTAGGCCGCCTGCACGTAGGCCGGGATCAGGCTCTCGCCGTCAATGACGACGCCGCTCTCGCCCCACACGCTGTTATTCACGTCACCATCGCTCACGCTGCGTGACTACCCGCGCCGGGTCGCCAGTACTCTCCACCTTGCCCGGTTGTGCGGATATGGCTGCCAGTCGGGCAGGGCAAACAAGTCGAGGGCGTCTCGTCGCTGGCCCTCGATCGAGGTGATGTTCGTCGCTTAGCACATTTCACCCCTGCGCTACCTTCTTCGCCACTGCCCGGCTTACACCGCATACCAGACAAGCCTGCGAGGTGACCGGGCGGCGCCAGGGGCTAAGGGGGGCTGGCCCCCGGCGCCTGCTTATGCGGTCTACCAGACAAGCCTACAAGATTGGCGGGGGCGGGGCACGGCCAGCCCAGATACGGTCAGCGTGATCAGAACCGCGCGAGCGCCGCACACCGACGCGCAGGCGCTCAGAGCCTGCTAGAAGCTAGGCGAGCTCGCTGATCAGGCGGCGCAGAAAGGCACGGGTTCGGGGCCCGTCGTCACCGCGCGCGTACTCGCCGGCTACGAAGTCGGTGACGCCGGCGACCGCCAGTGCCCGGATCTGCTCGCCGACGCTGTCCTCGTCGCCGACGATGGCGACATCGCCGGGCCCGGCCGCGCCTTCCCTGTCGAGCATCGCCCGATACGACGGGAGCTGGCCGTAGATGGCGAACGCCTTGCCCGCGTTCACTCGGGCCTGCTCAGGGTCATCGGTCACGCATACGGGCAACGTGCAGACGACACGAGGGCTCGGGCGGCCCGCCTCGCTGGCGGCGGCCGTGATCGTGGGCACGATGTAGTCGCGCACCGTAGCCGGCCCGGTCATCCACAGTACGGTGCCATCTGCTCTGGTGCCGGCGAGCCGGAGCATCTGCGGAGCGAGCGCAGCAAGAAGCAACGGAATCTGAGGACGGGAACGGGGTACCGACAGCGCGATGTGGGCATGCACGGTCTCGCCGTCGAAGCTGACTGCCTCCGCGGCCAGCAGCGGCACTAGCACCGCGAGGTACTCGCGCATATGCCGTGCGGGCTTGTCGAAGCTGTAGCCGTACATGTCCTGGATCACGATCTGGTGTGACAGCCCGATGCCGAGCACGAGGCGGCCAGCGAGCGCCAGGTCAGTCGTTAGCGCTTGTTGCGCCAGGACGGCCGGGTGGCGGGGATAGGTCGGCACGACTGCTGTACCGAGCTCGATGCCAGGCACCTGCGAGCCCGGCCACGGCCAGCGCGGTCAGCGCCTCCAGGCCGAAGATATTGGACATCCAGGCGGACGCGAAGCCGTCGGCAGCGGCGGCACGGATCTGATCGGCGAGCGCGCTGAGTGCGTCCGGCCCGGCCGGTTCCGCGAGTGAGGTGCCGATCCGCATCCGAACTCCATCCGCTGAAAAGACCCCGTTCCTGGCTTGGGTCCTGTGGGTTTTGTCGTGTGCAGATCCGATCCTGGCCGCGCTATGCGGCCAGCGCAAGCCGGCAGAAATCACCATCGCCCTACGTATCTGTCTCAACGCGTCACCGAATCAGGGACCTCCCCTCTTTTGCTCGCGGCTGGTGTGGGGACAATAGGGACATGGAACCCGCTCGCCCTCGCCGCCCCACGCCAGCAAGCCGTGCGGCGGTCGCTGAGCGAGATCGGCTGGCGGCAGAGGAGCGAGCCAGAAGGCATCAGCAGGCCGCCGCCCGCGCCCGTTCGCGGGCTGCGATACGCGAGCGGCAGGAAGCCGAGGAAGCTGCGCGAGTGATACGAGCCGAAGACCTGCCCGCCGGCCGGTACCTGGACCGGGAGAACAGCTGGCTGCGGTTCGCTCAGCGAGTCCTCGAGCTGGCCGAAGACCCGAATGTGCCGCTGCTGGAGCGGTGCCGGTTCGCGGCGATCTTCGCCAGCGCGCTGGATGAGTTCTTTGGCGTGCGGATCGCCGGGCGGATCCGGCGCATGGTGACCGGCCTCCCGGTAGAAGCGGCGTCCGGGCTCTCCCCGAGCCAGATTCTGGAGAATGCCCTCGAGCTCGCGCGCGAGCTGTCGGCCCGGCACGCCCGCTGCTTCAGCGAGCAGATCCTGCCCGACCTGTCGGCCGAGGGAATCGACATCCTGCGCTGGAAGGAGCTGATCCCGGAGGAGCAGTCACGGCTCGAGCGGCTGTTCAAGGAGCGCATCTACCCGGTGCTGACGCCACTGGCCGTAGACCCGGCGCACCCGTTCCCATTCATATCGGGACTGACGCTGAGCCTCGCGGTCACGATCGCTGACCCCGAATCGGGGCAGACGATTTTTGCCCGGGTCAAGGTGCCGCCGCTGCTGCCGCGATTCTTGTCCGTCGGGCCCAACCGGTTTGTCCCGCTGGAAGATGTCATCGCAGCGCACCTGGACCAGCTGTTCGTCGGCCTGGACATCCTTGAGCATCACGTCTTCCGTGTGACAAGAATCAGCGATCTGGAGATCGACGAGGACGTCACTGAGAACCTGCTTCAGTCGCTGGAGCGCGAGCTGATGCGGCGCAGGTTCGAGCCCGCGGTCAGGCTCGAAGTCGAGGAGTCAATCTCCGAGGACGTGCTCGAGCGGCTGATAACCGAGCTCGACGTGGACAGCCGCGCCGTGTACCGGGTGCCGGGCCTGCTCGACCTGTCCGGCCTGTCGGCGATAGCCGACCTGGATCTGCGCCAGCTGAAGTACCCCACGTTCGTGCCGGCCGAGAATGCGCTGCCGGGCGACGTCAGCGTCTTCCGGACCCTCGATGATCATGACGTGCTGGTCCATCACCCCTACGACTCCTTCACCGCTAGCGTGCAGCGCCTGATCGTGTCGGCCGCGGCTGATCCGCGGGTGCTGGCGATCAAGCAGACGCTGTATCGCACCAGCGGCGACTCCGAGATCGTCGACGCGCTGATCGACGCCGCCGAGGCAGGCAAGCAGGTCGTGGTCGTGGTCGAGATTAAGGCCCGCGGTGACGAGCGCGCCAACATCGGCTGGGCGCGCAAGCTGGAGGAAGCCGGATGCCACGTCGTCTATGGTTTCGTCGGGCTCAAGACGCACTGCAAGATGGCACTGGTCGTGCGTGAGGAGTCAGACGGTTCGTTGCGCCGGTTCTGCCATATCGGAACGGGTAACTACCACCCGAAGACCGCCCGGCTGTACGAGGACTTCGGGCTGCTCACCGCCGATCGAACTGTGGGCGAGGACATCACCGACTTGTTCAACTACCTCACCGGATTCAGCCGGCACAGCGAGTACCGGCGGCTGCTGGTCGCGCCGGCCGGGGTCCGCGCCGGGCTGATCGAGCGCATCGACGCGCAAGCGGCGCTGGCTCGTGCGGGCGAGCCCGCGCGGATTCAGATGAAGTGCAACGCCCTCATCGACGAGGCAATCATCGACGCGCTCTACCGGGCCTCGATGGCTGGCGTGCCGATCGACTTGTGGATCCGGGGGATCTGCTCGATCCGGCCGGGCGTGCCGGGTCTCTCCGAGACCGTTCGGGTGCGCAGCATCGTCGGCCGCTTCCTTGAGCACTCGCGCATCTACGCGTTCGGGGCCGGCTCGCGCGAGTCGCCGGGGGAGGTATGGATCGGCAGCGCGGACATGATGCACCGCAACCTGGACCGCCGCGTCGAGCTGCTGGTCCGCGTCGCCGATCCGTCGCACCGGGGGGAGCTCCGTCAGCTCATCGATACCGCGATGGATCCAGAGATCTCGTCCTGGTGGCTCGGCTCGGACGGCACGTGGACCCGGCATCACCTGAATGGAGACGGCAAGCCCCTCGCCGACAATCAGGACCTGCTCGTCAAGGCCCGCCGTGTCCGGGGCGGCGATGGGTGATCACGGCGCAGCCGAGGAAATAAGGGCCGCCGGGGCAGTCGTGTGGCGGCCAGCAAGAAGCGGGATGCGGGTGGCGCTCGTGCACCGGCCCAAATACGACGACTGGAGCTTTCCCAAGGGCAAGCTGTTCCCTGGCGAGCACGTCCTGCTGGCTGCGGTCCGGGAGGTCGCCGAGGAGACAGCACTCCGGGTGACGCTCGGCCGGCGGCTGCCGCCGGTTCGGTATGCCGACAGTGACGTACCTAAGCGGGTCGATTACTGGGTCGCGACGGCAGCGGCCACGTTGTCCGCCTTCGAGCCCACTAGCGAGATCGACGAAGTGACCTGGCTGCCGCCGGGCCGAGCGGGAACCCGGCTCAGCTACAAGCGGGACGTGGAGACGTTGGCCGATTTCCGGACCGGTGCTCGGCAGACGGTGCCACTGATTCTCGTCCGGCACGCGTCGGCCGGCCGCAAATCGGACTGGCCGAAGAGCGACGTGTCGAGGCCGCTGGACGGCCGCGGCACCAGCGAGGCGCTGGCGCTGGCGGACTTGCTGCGTTGCTTCGGGGTCGGTCGCGTGGTCAGCGCACCCGCTGAGCGTTGCGTCGCCACCGTCCGGCCGTACGCCGCCAGCATCGGCGCTGTGGTGGAGATCGAGGCTGCCTTCGACGTTGCTTCGAGCGGCCCCGGCAGCTCAGCCGCAGCCGCGGCCATGGCTCGGCTCGCCGTCGACAGCAGCCCTGTCGTCGTCTGCGGGCACCGGGAGACACTGCCCGCGTTGCTGGACGCAGCGTGCGGCGCACTCGGCGCCCCCAGCCCGTCGGGCAAGCCGCTCCGCAAAGCTGAGTTCGCGGTCCTGCACCGGGCTGCTGGGAAGCTGGCCGCGCTCGAGCGGTACCACCCGGACGGCAGCTCGTTAGTGAAGGCTGCCACCCCGCGATCCGCGGAGCTCGTCACGTTGGCGGCAGAAATCGGATAGCGGTGACCACCTGTTGCCACGCGAAGCTCCGGGCGTGCGGTCACCGGGCCGGCGCCGATGCTATCGGCAGGTGCGGGCGCCGGCACGGCAGCCCCGCCCGCAGGCCCGTAGCGAGCGAGGTACGCAGCTCCCGCCGCGGCCCGGCTGCGGCGCCGGAAGAGGCAGCGCGCGGCTTCGGAGATATCGATTCGGGCCGGCTCCTCGTGATACGCTCCGCCAGTTGCATAGACCCAGCTCCCGCTAAGCCGGCTCGATCCGGTCGCGATGGGATGCCGGTTATCTGTGACTCTTTCCGCTCCAGACCCCGGCGGACTTGCTGATGTACGGCGAGTCCGGCGCTGCTGTGCGTCGGCCGGGGTTTAGGGGAGGAGAGCCCTGGCCGACGCGCGGCGCGGTTAAGGGGATGGGCAATGGGAGTCAGCTTTTCCAATGACCGGCTTTCGACGGACCGGGTCTATCGGCCGCGCCATGCCGCGCCGCCGGGCCTCTTCTGGCGATCCTTGGTCGGGCCAAGAGACGCCCTGCGCAACACTTCCAGCGGCGCGCCATTCGATGCCGCTGACCGGCCGCTGCCGTCCCACCGGCCGCAGCGCGCGGTCTCCAACAAAGGTCGCGAAGCGGCTGATGAGTAGTACAGAGTTACTCGGGAGTGCCGTAGCGTGGTACTGAAAGGGGACAGCTCGTCGGCCGCGATGGTGAGGTGCCTCATGCCTGGTACCGAGGTGGCACAGGGGGAGCCCCGCGATTGCCGTGCCCGCCTGCGAAGCGCGTCGGTGGGGTGTCCCGGATCGGGGTGCTGAGTGGCCACCGACAGGCTGCAGCGGATACTAGGAGCGCTTGCGGCCGACGACGTTCGGGAATGGTCACCGGGACGCTTGTGTGCGGTATGCCCGGATATCGTCGGCGTGAACGGCGCCGGGGTGATGCTCATGTCCGGTGATGTGCCGCGCGGTTCACTGTGCACCACGGACGCCGTCAGTCACCTGATCGAGGAATTGCAGTACACACTCGGCGAGGGGCCGTGCGTCGATGCCTTCCGCAAGGATGAGGTGGTGACAGAGCCGGACCTCGCCGAGCCGGAGACCCGCCGGTGGCTGGCTTTCACCCCGCCGGCCCTCGAGGCAGGAGTGCGGGCGATCTTCGGATTCCCGCTCCGCGTCGGCACGGTCCGTCTCGGAGCGCTCAACTTGTACCGCGACTGGCCGAGTCCGCTGACTGCCGAGCAGCACGCCGATGCGCTGGTCATGGCGGACGTTGCCGCTCGCTGGGTGCTGGAGGCCCAGGCCGGGGCACCCTCGGGGGCGCTGGCAGCCGCTCTGGAGATCGGGGCGGACTTTCACTTCGCGGTACATAACGCGGCGGGCATGGTCTCGGTCCAGCTCGGCATCAGCGTCGCCGAAGCGCTCATCCGGCTGCGGGCGTTCTCCTTCCGCCATGACCTCTTGCTAGCTGACGTGGCGCAGGACATCATCGCCCGCAGGCTGCGGCTGGATTGAGCGCAGCATGTTGAGCCGAGGCGTACCACATTTCAGACGTAACGATGGGACGAGCGCCTGGCCCATCCCGGCGCAGGCGCTCGGGGAATGAGCACGGGATGACCCGAGAAGCTGATGTCGTCAGGTCTCTTGTCGAGATGGCCGACACGCTCGTTGACGACTACGACGTGGTCGACTTGCTGACCGGGCTGGCCGGCAAGTGTGTCAATCTGCTCGGGGTCTCGGCCGCCGGCGTGATGCTGACGCATCCGTCGGGCCGACCGGGACTGGTGGCCTCGTCCAGTGAGGCGATGCGCCTGCTGGAGCTGTTCGAGCTGCAAGCACAGGAAGGTCCGTGCCTGGATGCCATCCGCACGGGTGAAGCAGTGGGACCCGACATTCTCTCGCCGGGCTCCGGTCGCTGGCCGTCGTTTACAGCAGCCGCTCTTGAGGCCGGCTTCCGGTCGGCGACAGCGCTGCCGCTGCGCTACCGCGACGTCATCCTCGGCGCGCTGAATCTGCTCAGCACGACGCCAGACGCGATGGCCGACGCTGACCGCATAGTCGCCCGGGCATTCACCGACCTCGCCGCCGTCAGCATCGTCCATCATCGCTCCAACATCGAAGCCACTCGGCTGAACGAGCAGCTATCCTCCGCGCTCACCAGCCGCGTCGTGATCGAGCAGGCAAAAGGCGTGCTCGCGGAGCGGGCTGGCGTCGACTTGACGGAGGCATTCGACCGGATGCGCCGCTACGCCCGGAATCACAACCGCCGGCTCACCGATGTCGCCGAGGCCGCAGTCGACGGCACGCTCGAGTCGGCTGCCTGGCAACCCGGGACCGCGTCGTGACCTGAGCCGCTAGCGGTCTGCGGAGATGCTGGGGCGGCAGTCGGCTGCCGAACCGCGGGCGGCGGCATCAGGCCGACGTGTGCATCGGCTGCCAGTCGAGTGTGGGTGGCACCGAGCCCTCCAGGATGAGCAGCCATCGCTTTACCTCGACGCCCGCGCCGCCGCTGTATCCGCCGAGCCCGTCGCTGGCCAGGACGCGGTGACAGGGCACGATCACCGGGATCGGATTCGAGCCCATGATCTGCCCCACCGCACGTGCGGGAACGGACTCAGCAGTCGCAGTCAGGCCTGCCCGGGTGGCCAACTGGCCGTAGCTGATTGTCTCGCCATAGCCAACGGACTCGGTCAGAACCCGGAGGACGTCACGCTGCGCGCCGCCCGTGGACGACCAGTCGAGCGGCAGGTCAAACTCCCGGCGCCGACCGCTGAAGTACTCGGCTAGCTGCCGTCGTGCCGCCTCGGCGAGCTCGCTGCCGGCCCGGTCGTCCTTGGCCGATGGCAGCGGAGCGCCGTACCGGACCTGCGCGACTCCGGCCGCGCCGGCGCCGACGCTGACCGGCCCGACCGGTGTGGTCAGTGAGGCCCAGGACAGTTCAGCCATACCTGCATTCTGCCGCGTGCCACTGACATTCCGGGGTAGTGGCGGGCGGAGCAAGAGTGTCGGTGGCCGGCGGTAGAACGGTGGCGTCGGGCCGCCGATACAGAGCCCGGCACGGAGGCGCGGGGCACGCAGTGTGTCCGGCACAAAGGGCCTGGCACAACAGGGGCCTGACACAACGGCCTGACACAACAGGGCCACGCACTAATGAGTACCGAGAGGCAGGGATAGCGATGACGGACGACATTGCCGAGGCGGTCGAGGCTGAGCTCGTGGCGCTGTCGAGCGTGTTAACAGAGCCTGGCGACCGCGAGTGCCTGCGGTGCTTCCTGCTCAGAATGATCAACGAGTTCGGCTGCGATGGCACGCACCGGTGGGCGATCAGGTGGCGCAGCCTGCGGGCGCCGCTAGCCACCAGCTTGCTCGACAAGCTCGCGGAGCTTGGCGGCTGCTGTGACTGCGAGGTCCTGCTGAATGTGTTCCCGCAATATCCGCCGTCCGGCCGGCTCTTGCCTTGCGCAGGTCAGCCGCAGCCCGGCTCAGCGGTGCCGTGCGATCTGCGCGTGCTTCGTCGGACGGCGTGAAGCGCCCGGTCACGCCGGCACCGCGGCATGAGGCGACCGCTACGCCGAGCCCTTCCTAGGCGTGCACCAGCGCGGATGAGCGGACCGCTACTCCGCGCCTTTCTCCAGGATGCGAAGCAGGGCGCGGACGAGGGGGACCGATGTCAGCTCGACCTGCCAGGGCCGGGCACCGTAGCTGGCTAGGTCCGCGGCGACCGATTCTGCGCTCAGAGTCGCGGGCGGCTGCCAGGACAGACGGCGTACCGCATCCGGTGGCAGCAGGTTCTCGGCCGGCAGGTTGTGGGAGTCGGCGAGCGCGGCGACGACCGCACGCGAAGCCGTCAGCCGCCGCGCCGCCTCGGGGTCGCGGTCCTGCCACCGGTGCGCGGGCGGCGGCCCGTCCCCAGGCGGGGCTGAAGCGGGCGGCAGCGCACGGTCGGGCATGGCCTTGGCCCGGCTGACGGCCCGTAGCCACTCGGGCATGTGACGCCGCGCGCTGCGGGCGGTGAATCCGGGAATCGCGGTGAGTTCTTCCGGCCCAGCCGGGATGACCCTCGCGGCCTCGACGATGGCGGCATCGACGAGCACCTTGGTCGGCGAGAGATCCCGGCGCCGGGCGATCTTGTCCCGCTCGAGCCACAGCTCACGGACGACTGCTAGTCCGCGGCGCGTGTGGATCCGGTGGATCCCCGAGGTGCGACGCCAGGGGTCGCTGCGCGGCGGCTGTGGCTCGGCCGCCGCGGCCAGCACGGCTGCGAACTCCTGTCGCGCCCACTCAAGCTTTCCTTGCTCGAAGAGCTGCTGAGCGAGCACGTCGCGAAGCTCGACGAGGACCTCGACATCGAGGGCCGCATAACGCAGCCACTCCACCGGCAGCGGCCGGGTCGACCAGTCCGCCGCCGAGTGCGTCTTTTCGAGCCCGAGACCCAGCATCGACTCGACCATCGTGGCGAGGCCGACCCTGGGGCAGCCGAGGAGCCGGCCGGCCACCTCGGTATCGAACAGGTGGCGCGGCCGGTAGCCGAGCTCGGCCAGGCAGGGCAAGTCCTGCGACGCGGCGTGCAGCACGGCCTCGGTCCCGGCGAGCGCAGTGTCCAGTCCCGACAAGTCGGGACACGCCACCGGGTCGACGAGGACGGTCCCGGCATCCTGCCGCCGGAACTGCACGAGGAAGGCGCGGTGCCCGTACCGGAAGCCTGATGCCCGCTCGGCGTCGACGGCGACCGGCCCGGTGCCGCCGCCCAGCGCGGTCGTGGCGGCCGCCAGATCCGCGGCGCTGGCGACGAGCGGCGGCAAGCCATCGCGCGGCTCGAGCAAGGGCTCGACCTGGCGTTCACTGACGTCCGCGGCCTCGTCGCGGTCGCCGCCGTCGGCCTCGGCGACCGTCATGGCCGCGACCGGCGGCGCGGCGGTCGCAAAGCGGCAACGCCGGGCGCAACCGGTGGCAGGCCGGCCGCCGCGCAGACGACATCGCACCAGGCGGCGACGTGCCCGTCCAGCGCGGCCGAGCTTTCGTCGGAGATCACGGGCGACCAGGATGCACGCAGCTCGAAGCCCGTCGACGTCGGCTCGTCCTCCTTGCTGCCGAAGCCCTGCGTCACGACAGTCGTCACGGTGCCGCTGATCATTCTGTATCCGGTGGTGCGGGCGTCCAGCGCCTCGGTGAGCCAGCTCCAGCCGACCTCGTTGACCAGCGGGTCAGCTGTCATCTCCGGCTCAAGCTCGGCGCGCACGTAACCAATGATGCGATGCTTCCCATCCCAGCCGGGTTGGCCCGCCGGGTCAAATAGGAGGACGAACTTGCCCGAGCCGACCTCAGTGTCGCCTCCGGCCTCGGCCAGGACCGTGGCCGCGATCGCATAGGCAAGCGGAGCGAGCCGTCGAGGCGGCGGCTCTTCCTCGAATGTCAGCTCCGGCCGCAGCTGCCGCTGGATGGCCATCCCGGACTCCACTTCGGCGACCGAGCGCCGGAACTCGCCTTCGCCGGGATGACTGGTCACGGGCTGCCCCGCGGATCTCAGAGTTTGCGCGTGCGGCACGGGCCAGGGAACCGTCAGGCCACGCGGTCGCGGCGGGCGACCGCCGCGCGCGGCCGGAGCAGCACGGGGACCTCGCCGGTCAGCACTGTCGCTCCGCACACGAGGCAGTACCACTCGGGGCAGTCCCCGTCGACGGCGTCCGGACACCATGCGGACTCGCCATGGTGCTGCGCGAACGCGCGGTCCTGGCCGCAGTCGGGACAGCGCCGGATGATCTCGCTCATCGGTATCTCCTTGCCATGCAGCCCAGCCATGATGCTGGCACGAGACCGGCCGCATGCCCCGGACCTGGGGCGGCGTGTCATGCGCTTTTGCGCGGAACGGCCAGCGCGTCCACCGGCGCGGCTGAGGACGAATCGGCGTTGTGGGATCATCCAGGAGTGACACTGACAGCCCAAGAGTCCCCGTTCCTGCTGGCCTGCCGCCGTCAGAAGGTCCCGTACACCCCGGTCTGGTACATGCGCCAGGCGGGCAGGTCGCTTCCCGAGTACCGGGCACTGCGCACCGGGCGCAAGATGCTCGACGCCTGCTCCGCGCCTGACCTGATCGCGGAGATCACACTCCAGCCTGTCCGCCGGTACGACGTGGACGCTGCGATCTTGTTCAGCGACATCGTGGTCCCACTGCGGGCGATCGGCGTCAGCATTGACATCAAGCCGGGCGTCGGTCCCGTCGTGGATCACCCGATCAGGTCGGCGGCCGCCGTGGCCAAGCTCAGGCCGCTGTCACCAGGCGATGTCCCGTATGTAACTAATGCTGTGAAATACCTTGTTAATGAGCTCGGCGACAAGCCGCTGATCGGCTTCGCCGGCGGCCCGTTCACCCTGGCCAGCTACCTGGTCGAGGGCGGGCCGTCCAAGAATTTCGAGCACACCAAGTCACTGATGTACGGTCAGCCCGAGCTCTGGGCTGACCTGATGAGCAGGCTCGCCGACATCACGACCGAGTTCCTTGAGGTGCAGGTCGCGGCTGGAGCGAGCGCAGTCCAGCTGTTCGATTCCTGGGCCGGCTCGCTCAGCCTGGACGACTACCGCGCCAACGTGCTGCCCTACAGCAAGCGGATCTTCAACGCGCTCGCGCCCGCCGGGGTGCCGCGGATCCATTTCGGCGTCAACACCGGCGAACTGCTAGGCGCCATGGGCGCGGCGGGCGCTGACGTCGTCGGCGTGGACTGGCGCGTGCCGCTGGACGACGCGGTCAGCCGGGTCGAGCCGGGTAAGGCGCTCCAGGGCAACCTGGACCCGGCCATTCTCATGGCGCCCTGGCCCGTGATCGAGCAGCGGGCGCGTCAGGTACTCGAACGCGGCCGCACGGCCGAAGGCCACATCTTCAACCTCGGTCACGGCGTGCTACCCGAGACCGACCCTGACGTGCTGGCCAGGCTGACCGAGTTCGTGCACACGGCATCCGCTCAGTCAGCCTGACCGGCTAGCTGGCTACGCGGCAGCAGTAGGCCCTGGCGCGGCAGGGCCTGGCGTGGGACCGCCCTTTCTGCCCGCGAAGCGCCGCCAGCCCAAGTACCCGAGGCCGGCCAGGACGAAGAGCACCGCCAGGAACGGCAGCGCCGCCCCGAGCGCAGTCAGCACCGCGGACGTCGCTCGCTTCAGCGCGCGCCAGCCGGCAGCGAGCCCGGCCACGAATCCGTGGTGGGTCGCCTTCTTGTGAACGACCGCATGAACCGCCGGGCTCACCAGAGTCATGGAGACTGTCGCGAAGCTGGTCTCATGGTCCAGAGCGCGCTGCTGAGCGAGCAGCGAGTTCAGCGTCGACTCGTCCGAGCTGATCTGCTGCTGCACCTGAAGCAGCCCGGACACCGACGACGCCCTCTTCAGCAGCCCCTGCAACGCCGAGATCGCGTCCTGCTCTGAGGTGACCAGGCTGTTGACATTGGCGACCTCCTGCGTGACGTCCGTGGCCTGCTGTTCCATGGCGATCTGCTTGCCGAGGGCGGGCGAGGAAAGCTGGCCCAGCACGCTTTGATAGGAGGGAACGGGGATCTTCAGCGTGATGCTGATCATCTCGCCGGTCTTGCCTGGCGTTCCCGAGACCAGATGCTCATCGGAGGTATAGCCGCCGGCCGCAGCGACGATGCTCGCGATCTGGCGGGCAGCGGCGCCCACGTTGGCCGCGCGCACCGTCATGCTCGCGGTGTAAATGATGCTCTGACTGGTTGGCGCAAGCCCGGCCGTCTCGGTCGAGTTCGTGCCCGCGCCAGAGGCGGAGCTGTGAGCGCTCTGGCCCCCGGCCGAGCCGTTCGCGACTCCGGCCGGCGCTGCAACCGCCCCGCGCGCGTTGCCGGCTGTAGTCATTGACCCGGAGCTGGCGCTTGTACCGCCGCCGCCGCATGCAGCGAGCAGCAGGCAGCCTGCGATCAGAATGGCGCCGCTAAGCGCCCCTCGCCTTGCGAGGACTGCGTGTGTCATGCCTCTCCGACGCGCCGGCCGGCAGCGCGGTTCCGGCAGCCGCGATAATCGGTGCCGTGACGTTCCCGAAAATCGAGCTCCATGTGCACCTGGAAGGGACGGTGCGGGCGCAGACGCTGCTTGAGATAGCCCGGCGCAACGGCGTCGCGCTCCCAGCGGACACCGTGGCCGGGCTCGCCGGGCTTTATGAGTTCACCGACTTCGCCCACTTCATCAAGGTGTGGACGCTGACCACCAGCGCGCTGCGGACTGCGGCGGACTTCCGCCAGGTAGTAGTTGACTACGCAGGGGAGGCTGCCAGCCACGGTGCGGTCTACATCGAGGGGATCTTTTCCCCGGCCGAGCCCGTGGTCAGGGGAGCCGCGTGGGACGACGTGTTCACCGGTTATTGCGACGGCGCGGCCGAGGCGAGAGAAGTCCACGGCGTCCACGTACAGCTGACGCCCGATGTGACCAGGGGGCTGCCCCTCGGGGTAGCCGAGCAGACCGCCGCGTATTCGGTTAAGTACGCCGACCGCGGCATCGTCGGCCTCGGACTCGGCGGCAGCGAGGCAGAGTATGCGCCCGGGCCGTATGTCCGCGCCTTCGACATCGCCAGGTCCGGTGGTCTTGGCTCAGTGCCGCACGCAGGCGAGGTGGCCGGGCCGGAATCCATTCGCGGTGCACTCGATGTCCTGCATGCCGACCGGCTGCGTCACGGGATCCGGGCGATAGAGGATCCCGGTCTCGTCCGCGAACTGGCCGCCCGCGGGACCGTGCTCGATGTATGCCCGATCTCGAACGTACGCACCAGGGCCGTCGCGTCCCTCGCCGAGCATCCGCTGCCCGCGCTGGTCGCCGCCGGCGTGGCCTGCTCGGTCTCGACGGACGATCCGGCAATGTTTGGCACGGACCTGAGCGCCGACTATGCGGCCGCGCTCGAGCTCGGCGTCTCACCGGCCGAGTGCTTCGCATCTGGCGTGCGAGGTGCGCTGTGTAATGACGGCACCCGCGAATGGCTGGCGCAGATTGGGGCCGAGTTCGACTGGTCCACGGCTGGCACCGTCGGTGTCCGACACGCGGATGGGCCGTGAGTCCAGACGGCCGGACTGACCGGCGAACGGTGGCCGTGATTGGCGGCGGTGTAGCAGGGCTGACGGCCGCGTTCCTGCTCAAGGACGCTGGCGTGGCGGTGACGGTACTGGAGGGATCACCCCGGCTTGGCGGGAAGCTGTCGGTTTCCGACGTCGGCGGCGTCGCCGTCGACGCCGGGGCCGAGGCGCTGCTCGCGCGCCGCCCGGAAGGCGTCGGCCTGATCGGCGACCTGGGATTGTCCGGTGAGCTGCAAACGCCCGGTACGACCGCGGCCGGAATCTGGACACGCGGCCGGATCAGGCCGCTGCCGCGGCGGCAGTACATGGGCGTGCCCGCCGATTTCGATGATCTGGCGGCGACCGGCATCCTGTCCGCCGATGGTCTGGCGCGGGCGCGCCAGGATCTCAGCCTGCCGGACTCGGCGGGCGATGGCGATGAGTCGGTGGCCATTCGGGTCGGCGACCGGTTCGGCGCTGAGGTGGTGGACCGGCTGGTCGAGCCGCTGCTCGGTGGGGTCTACGCCGGGCGTTGCGAGGACCTGTCGTTCGAAGCCACACTGCCGGGGCTGGCGCAAGCCGCTCACGGCCGCCGCTCGCTGACGCAGGCGGCGGCGTCCTTGCTGCCGCCCGCGCCGCCACCGGATCAGCCGTCGCCCGGCTCGACCTCGCCCGCGCCCGGCCTGCCCGCGCCCGGCCTGCCCGCGCCAGGGCAGCGCGCGCCAGGGCAGCCATCGCCTGGCCAGTCCGCGCCCGGCCTGCCCGCGCCAGGGCAGCCCGGATCCGGCCGGTCCGCGCCGCCGCCGGTCTTCACGACGCTGACCGGCGGCCTTGGCACGCTGCCGGCTGCGCTGGCGCAGGCCTCGGGGGCCGTCATCCGGACGAGCGCGATGGTGCGCGAGCTTGCCAGGACCGACACCGGCTGGCGGCTGACCGTCGGCTCAGCCCACGCGCCTGAACGACTCGACGCCGACGCGGTGATCATCGCGGTGCCTGGCCGGCCAGCCAGCCGACTGCTCGCCGGCGTGGCAGGCACAGCTTCGGCCGCACTCGGGGAGATCCGCTACGCCAGCATGGCGATCATCACGCTGGCCTACCCGGAGGCGGCGTTCGATGCGCCGGTGACTGGCAGCGGCTTCCTGGTCCCCGCCGTGGACGGGCGCGCGGTGAAGGCAGTGACGTTCAGCACGGTGAAGTGGCCGCACCTGCGCCAGCGCAAGCACGGCATGCAGATCGTCCGATGCTCTGTTGGCCGACTGGGGGAGGACGCGGTGCTCCAGCGCGACGACGCCGAGCTCGCGGCGCTCGCGGCTGCTGATCTGCGCGACGCGACGGGAGTGCGAGGCGAAGCTGCCGACAGCCGCGTCAGCCGGTGGGGTGGTGGCCTGCCGCAGTACAGCGTGGGCCATCTGGACCGGGTAGCGCGGATCAGGGCAGGCGTTGCCGCGCAGCCAGGGCTCGCCGTCTGCGGGGCCGCCTACGATGGCGTCGGCATCCCGGCGTGCATCTCGACGGCGAGGCTGGCGGTCGACCAGGTGCTGGCCTACCTTGGCAGCCACGACATGTCGGTCTGACGAGCGGGAGACGACGTTGATCGAGCTGGACCGCGATGGCAGCGTCTTTGTGCTGCGCATGCAGAGTGGCGAGAACCGGTTCGGGCCGGATTTTCTCGACCAAGTCAACGCGGCCCTCGACCAGGTGCAGGCGGCCGAGGGGCCAGTGGCCCTGGTCACGACCGGCGAGGGCAAGTTTTACAGCAACGGCATGGACCTGGACTGGCTCGCGACGGTGCCCGAACGGGCGGGGGAGTACCTGACGGCGATCTACCGGATGCTAGGCCGGGTGCTGAGCTTCCCGGCCATCACTGTCGCTGCCGTCAACGGGCATGCGTTCGGCGGTGGCGCGTTGCTGGCTGTGGCACACGACTTCGCGGTCATGCGAGCGGACCGCGGGTTCTGGTGCATGCCAGAGGCCGACCTCGGGCTGCCACTGACGGCCGAGTACACCAGCCTGCTGCGGGCCAAGCTGCCTTCCCGGGCGGTGCAGGAGGCGCTCGTGACCGGACGGCGTCATGGCGGGCCGGATGCGCTCGCTGCGGGGATTGTGCACCAGGTGGCTAGCGAGGACCAGGTGGTGGCGCAGGCCGTCAAGCTTGCCGCTGACCTGGCCGGCAAGGACCGGCGGACGCTAGCCGAGCACAAGCGGCTGCTATACGGCGATGCAATCAAGGCGCTGCTCGGCTAGCCGGGCCCTTTCCGTCGCAAGCCGGACTGCCTGAGTGCTGCCAGACCACCGGGCAACGGTCAGCCCCATCCGGCCGATCGGATCCACACACGAAACGGTGCGCCGCAATCCCGCCGGACCCGGCGGCGCCGCCTTCGTGCTCTGCAGCACGCGCAACCCCTGCGGTTCGCGGCTGCCCGCTCATGGATGTGACCTAGGTACGGCTCTAGCCGTACCGACTCCACATCCATGACTCAGATCGGGACGTCATTCGGCTTCGTCGGGCTCGCTGGCGAGGATCTGGAGCGCGCGGACGAACTGACGACTCAGCGAGTCGCCGAGAGGGGCCAGGAAGTCGCGCTCAACCTCATCGCGTGCCTTGCCCGCTCCGCGCCGGCACTCCTGGCCGGCTGGTGTGAGCACGACACTGTTCTTGCGACGGTCCTCCGGACTGCGGTGCCGCTCGACCAGGCCCTTCGCCTCGAGCGCGTCGATGAGCGCGACCATCGTCGTGCGGTCAACGTGGAGCTGCTCGCCGGCCTCCTGCTGCGACAGCGGTGCATGCACGGCCAGCACGGCCAGCACGGCGAGTTCACGGCCGTCGATCCCGAATGGGGCCATGACCGGAGTCGCGGCCTCGACAAGCCGCTGCTGTGCGTGCTTCAGCAGATATCCGAGACGGGACGCGAGCGCATCCGGCACCCCTCGACTCATGTCCACCACTGTACAGCGCGGCTGATACTCAGCTATGCTGACGATCAGCAGACATGACGAATACGGGGCCGACGCGGGAGGCGTGTGGTGATGGGTGCGCGACAGCTGAGCTTCGGGGTCAAGACGTCCCCGATGCACACCACGTATCAGCAGATCCTGCGCACGTGGCAGCAGGCCGACGAGGTGCCAGCGATCGAGCACGCTTGGTTGTGGGACCACATGCTGCCACTGACCGGCCGGAAGGATGGCCCTATCTATGAGGGCTGGACGCTGCTGACGGCGCTGGCTGCGCAGACACAGCGGCTGCGCCTTGGCCTGCTCGTGACGAACAACCAGATCCGCCAGCCGGCCGTGCTAGGAAAGATCGCCACCACACTCGACGTGATCTCGCATGGCCGGCTCGTACTCGGCATCGGGGCGGGTGGCACGCTGCCGGCCGGAACGCCGCGAACGGTAGATCAGCATCCGGGCCTGGCTGAGTACCTGGCTTACGGCCTGCCGGTGACGACTCCGGCCGAGGGCCTGGCGAAGCTGGCCGAGACGATTGAGATAGTCCGTCGCATGTTCACCGAGGACGTATTCGACTTCGACGGTCACCACTACTCGCTGACCGGTACCCGGAACGAGCCGAAGCCCGTCCAGCAGGGCGGCCCGCCCATCCTGATCGGCGGATCTGGGACGAGGATGCTGCGGCTTATCGCGGAGCACGCCGATATCTGGAACGTACCGGGACCGCCGCATGCCAGCACCGAGTTCCTCGCCGAGCGCAACCACGCACTTGACCAGCAGTGCGAGACCATCGGCCGCGACCCGGCTGCCGTGGTCCGTTCGACTCAGGTCATATTCACAGGCGATGATCCCGCGGGCGCCCGAGCGATCGTCGGCGCGGTCATCGCGGCCGGGTTCAGCCACATCGTGATGGCCGTTCGGCCGCCAGCGCCCGACAACATTGCGCGGTGGCTCGCTGACGAGGTCATCGCTCCCGTACGAGACGAGTACTCGCACAAAGCTGGAGCCTGAGACCATAACCCGGTGACGAGGAGCCGAGTCCTCGGTGTGGATGCTTGCCGGGCGGGCTGGATCGCGGTCGCGTGGACTGGCCGCGACGTCCAGGCGTACGTGCACGAGGACATCGGCGCGGTGGCCGAGCTCGCGGCGGCGGACGGCCCCGTGGCGGCCATCGGCATTGATATCCCGATCGGGCTGGCGGACTGCACTCTGCGGCAGGCGGACTTGCTGGCGAGGAAGGCTGCGGGGCCACGCTGGGCATCGGTGTTCGTCACACCGGTTCGGCCCGCGTTTGCGATCGACGGATACGAGGAAGCGTCGGCGTTGAACCGGCGGCTGACCGGCAGTGGCATCTCGCGTCAGGCGTTCAACCTGCGGGACAAGATTCTTCAGGTCGATGCGTGGCTGCCCAGTGCGCCGTGCCCGGTCGTCGAGGTGCACCCGGAGCTCACGTTCGCCGAGCTGGCTGGCGCCCCGCTGAGCGACAGCAAGTCGACCTGGGCCGGGGCTGTACAGCGACGGCAGCTGCTCGCCAGCGCTTGCATCGAGCTGTCCGGCGACCTGGGACTGTCCGGCAGGCAGGCCGGGGTCGACGACGTACTGGACGCGGGCGCGGTGGCCTGGACCGCGAGCCGGGTGGCCCGTGGCACGGCCCGGCATGTACCCGACCCGGCGGAACGGTTCAGCGACGGCATCGCGTGCGCGATCTGGACCTGACCGTCGGCCATGCCAGGCGGGAGCGACCAACGGACGGACCTGGACCGGCCGAAACGCGGTTGCCGTAGCTGCGCGCCGGCTGCGAGGATCCGCCGCATGCCTGCTCACCTGATCCGTGCTGACGACCTCTACCAGGGCGCGCCCTATGCCTACGCTTCGATCGCGCCGCCGGGGAGCCTGATCTTCACGGCGGGCGCGTGCCCGATCGACGCCGACGGCAATGTCACGGCGCCCGGCGACTATGTCCGGCAGGCGGAGCACGCGATGGCAAACCTGGTCTTGGCGCTCTCCGCGGCGGACGCCGCTCTCGGCGACGTGCTCAAGACGACGGTGTACGTGGCGTCCGCTGACAAAGCCGATCTGTACGCCGTCTGGCAGGTCGTAGCGGCGGCTTTCGGCGAGCATGACGCGCCGAGCACGCTGCTCGGAGTCAGCGTGCTCGGTTACTCGAACCAGCTTGTCGAGGTAGAGGCGGTCGCGCTGGGTGCTGCCGCCGGCTAGCTACCTGATCCGCTGACCCGCGGCTTGGTGTCGCTCGACTTAGTGCCGCTGCCCGGCGGCCGGCCTGGCCTGCGCATCTGGCGGGCGCTCCGGGGCTGCCGCCCGGCCTCGGCGAGCGCGCCGCGTAGCAGGAATTCGATCTGGGCGTTCGTGCTCCGCAGCTCGTCGTTAGCCCATCTGGCCAGAGCGTCATGGACTGCGGGATCGAGGCGCAGCAGGATGCCCTTGCGCTCGGTCACGGCGATACCGTGCTCGCCGTCACTAGTACAGGGAGCCGGTGTTGACGACCTGCTGGGTCGCCTGCTCGCTGCAAAGGACCACGAGCAAGTTGGACACCATCGCAGCCTTGCGCTCTTCGTCTAGCTCGACGACGCCTTCTTCCTCCAGCCGCTCGAGTGCCATGCGGACCATGCCAACGGCGCCCTCGACGATGACCTTCCGCGCTCCGACCACCGCGCTCGCTTGCTGCGTGCGCAGCATGGCCTGCGCGATCTCAGCCGCATACGACAGCCGGGTGAGACGGGACTCAATGATCTGGACGCCGGCCGACTTGACTCTGTCCATCAGCTCCGCCGAGAGCCGCCGCGTGATCTCCTCGGCGTTGTCGCGCAGCGACAGCGCGCCGCTGCCGCGGCTGTCGTACGGATAACTGGACGCAATGTGCCGCACGGCGGTCTCGGTCTGGATGGCGACGAACTGCACGTAGTTGTCGACCGAATAGACAGCATTTGCGGTGTCGCGGACCTCCCAGACAACCACAGCCGCGATCTCGATCGGGTTGCCGTCCGCGTCGTTGACCTTGGCCTGGGCTGATTCCTGATTGCGAATTCGGGTGGAGACCTTGATGCGCTCGGTGAACGGGTTGACCCACTGGAGCCCTGACTCGCGGATGGTGCCCCGATACCGGCCGAATAGCTGGACGACACGGGCCTGACCAGGCACGACGGCCGTCAGGCCGCGCAGCACTAGCCCCCCCGCGAGGAATAGGAGGACCGCGATGATCACCACAGTGATGGCGATCGGATGGCTGAGATGTCCGGCAAGCAGGGCCAGTGCCACCCCGCCCAGGAGAATTACGATGCCCAGGACTAGCATCCGGAGGCCGGACGTGAACCGTGCCGGGTGCTCGTTGACCGGCAGACTGGGGGAATGACTAGCTTCCGGGACGAGGGCCTCTGCCGCCACGTTACCCACCTCCGCTGATGTCGATACCATGTTTCTATCATACTGATATCAGATTAGGTTGCAAGGGCCAAACCAAAGGTCGGCGTCGGCCTAGTCCTCAGGTTGGCCCGCTAACGGCCGCGATCGGGCCGCTCCTGGCGATGAGGCCGCTCTGGTAGATATAGGAGCATGGCAGGGAACGAAGAGTCCGGGGCCGCGGCCGCCCGTCCCAAGGCACGCGATCTGAATGAGCTGATCCGGTACGTCATGTGGTCGGTGTTCCGCGTCGACGGGCCCGACGCGATCGACGCCGCGGCCGCCGGGCGGGGACGAGCCGGCCTGGCGGATGAGGTGTCCGAGCTGTGCCAGCAGGCCGCGGGCAAGGGCATCGTGACCCGCGGCTGCTATGACATCCAGGGCATGCGCGCCGACGCCGACTACATGTTCTGGTGGGTAGCGCCGACGGCCGATGATCTCCAGGAGATGTACGCCAGGTTCCGCCGCACCGCGTTTGGGCGGGCCAGTGAGCCGGTGTGGTCGGCGATGGCCCTGCACCGGCCGGCCGAGTTCAACAAGGGCCACATCCCGGCCTTCCTGGCGGGCGAGGACCCGAAGAACTACGTCAGTGTGTATCCCTTCGTTCGCTCGTACGAGTGGTATCTCCTCGACGATGCCGAGCGACGGGAGCTGCTGGCCGAGCACGGCATCATGGCGCGGGAGTACCCGGACGTCAGGGCCAACACGGTGGCCTGCTTCTCCCTGAACGACTACGAGTGGATGCTCGCGTTCGAGGCCGACGAGCTGCACCGGATCGTCGACCTTATGCGGCATCTGCGCGGTGCACGGGCCCGCCGGCACACCAGGGTGGAGATCCCGTTCTTCACCGGCCGGCGCAAGCCCATCGACGAGCTTGTCGCGTCGCTGCCGTGACGGCCCGATCGTGAGCCGGCTGGCGTGAAGGTCGGTCGCGGCGGCGCAACAGCTAACGGTGCTTGCGGAGGAACTCGGTCAGCCGCGCGAGCGGCCACGCGTTAATGACGTCGTCGGCCCTGAGCCAGCCGCGCTGCGCGGTCGCGACGCCGTATTGCAGATAACCGAGGTCGCGCAGGGAGTGTGCGTCGCTGTCGATCGCGAACTTCACGCCGGTATCGCGAGCCGCCTTGATATGCGCCGAAGGTAGGTCCAGGCGGGCCGGGTGCGAGTTGACTTCCAGCGCGGTGCCGGTCCGCGCGCACGCCCGGAAGAGCTCCGATAGGTCCACGTCCACCGGCGGACGCCTGCCGATTTTGCGCGTCAGCGGGTGCCCGATGACGTCGACGAACGGGTTCTCGCAGGCCACGATGAACCGCCTCGTCATTTCCCGGCGCGGCATGTCGAAATGGGAATGCACAGATGCCACGCAAATGTCGAATCCGCCCAGGAAGTCGGCGGGCCAGTCGACGCTGCCGTCGGGCGCGATGTTGAGCTCGGTGCCGTGTAGCAAGGTCATCGGCGTGCCGCCGCCCGACTGCGCGGCCAGCCTGCTGGCGAGGTCGTGGACCTGCTCGCGCTGGGCCAGCATCTTCTCATCGGTCATGCGCTGCATGACGAGGTTTGGCGCGTGATCGGTGATCGCGTAGTACTCGTAGCCGCGTGCAGCTCCGGCGGCCACCATGTCGTCCAACGTCGCCGCGCCATCGGTGAGGCTGGTGTGAGTGTGCAGGTCTCCGCGCACATCGGATTCCTCGACCAGCACGGGCAGCTCGCCGCGCCTGGCCGCGGCAACCTCGCCGGTGTCCTCTCGCAGCACGGGTGGGATCCAGGCGAGTCCGAGGCGCTCGTACACCTCCTCCTCTGTGCGAGAGACGATGCGTTCGCCTGACTCGACGTCGAACAGGCCGTACTCAGACAGCTTGAGCTTGCGGCGCACCGCCAGTTCGCGGAGGGCGACGTTGTGCTGCTGCGAGCCTGTGAAGTACTGCAGCGCCGCGCCCCAGCAATCCAGCGGCACGACGCGCAGGTCGACCTGAAGGCCGGCAGTCGTCCTGATCGATGTCTTCGTTGGTCCAGACGCGATAACCTCGGCCGCTTGCGGCATCGCCGTCAGCGCCGCCATCAGCGGCGCGGTGTTGTGTGCGGTGGCAAGGATGTCGACATCGCCGATCGACTCGGCGGCGCGGCGCAGCGATCCTGCCGCAGCGATTCGTTCACAGCCAGGAACGGGGCCGACGGCGTCGATCACCGCCGCAGCGGTCTCGGCCGCCACATTGAGCAGAACCCGGGTCCCAGCAGTCTCCAGCAGGTCGATGCCGCGCAGCAGCTTGTCCGCACTCTTCGGCCCGAAGCCACGCAGGTCGTTCAGCCGTCCGTCAGCGATGGCCTCGCGCAGCTGCTCCGGAGAGCTGATCGCCAGCTCGCGGTAGAGCTGCAGAGCCCGTCGCGGCCCGAGCGCCGGGATTCGGGTGAGCTGCCTGACTCCGTCGGGGATGTCAGCGCGCAGGTCCGCCAGCTCGGTAAAAGTTCCCGTACTGAGGATCTCCGTGACCTTTGCCGCGATCGACTTGCCGACGCCGGGTATCCGCAGCAGCGCCGTCGTTGGCAGCCCGGCGACATCGTGCGGATACGCGGCAATGGCACGGGCCGCCTTGGTATACACGCGTGCCCGGAATGGATCCCCGCCCGTCATCTCCATCAGGTCGGCGTACTCGTCGAGCAGCGCCGCTGCCTGATCATTCGCCTGGGGCATGACAGCAATTCTGCCTGCCGTCAGGCCGGCCCAGGGGCCGGGCCCTAGCGACCTTGCTGCATCGCTTCCACGTTGGCCTGCATGGCCTTCAGCGTCACCGCGAGCTCGTCGGTGGGACTGAACTGGATGAGCTCGCTGCGGGTTGCGGGTCGGCTGCGATCAGGTCGGCCAGGTCCGGGTCGAACTGCGAGCCCTGGCGCCTAAGCGCCAGCGCGACGGCCGCGTCCTCGCCGCCGATCCGGTGCGCCACCTCGATGTACTCGGCGATCTGGGCGAGGCGCGACGCCAGCGGAATCGCGGCGGCGCGCAGTTTGCCGGGCCAGCCACGACCGTCCCAGCGCTCATACGAGGCTCCGATCCCAGCCTGCACTTCGGTGGGCAGCCCGATCTCGGCTGCGAGCGACGCGGCGAGATCCGCGTGGCGGGCGGTCACCCCGTCCAGCTCGCGGAAACCAGAAAGAGCGAATCCGAGGCCGACCTGGAATCTGTGCAGCGGGGCATGGCCTTGGCCCATGCGCCGAAGAGACGCGGCGATCGCGGCGAAGCTGCGCTGTTCGTGATCGAACTTGCCGGCCTTGAGCTCGATGTCGTCGCCGAACCATTTCGCCTGCCCGTGAGCGTCGGTGTGGCAGCCGACGTTGACTAGCAGAGACGTGTAGTAAACGATTGCGCGCGCGTCATCATGGAGGCCCATCCGGTCCGCGAGCCGCAAGGCGATAAGGCACTGCCTCAGCACGTGCTCCATCGGCTGGCCAAAGCCCAGATCGATGCCGAGCGACAGCGCGGCAACAAGATCGGCAAGCCGGACTTCCGATTGGTCCGCTTTGGCAGTTTCGCGGCTGGCTGCTGACCCGGTCATGGGCTGGGCAATCCGCCCGGGCAGTCCTGGCCCTCGAACCCGTTTTAGCTGGAACCGCGGTGTCTCGACCGGGGGCCCCTCGCCCAAGTCCTGCAAGCCGCGCGCACGCTCGGCACGGAACGACGCCATAAGTGAGTATCTCGCGCGGGCCCGTCCGAGCGGTCCGCCGGCTCGGCTGCCGTGTAAGTTTCCCGATGTGAGCCTGCCTTCTGTGCACCTGTCGCGCGTGAGCCAGCCGTGACCCGTCCGCTGGAGAGCTATCAGGACGAGATCTACCTGACCGGCCTGACCGGCGCGGTGCCGGATCTGCCGACCGACCTCGGACGGCTGGAGGAGGCAGCGCGTTCTGTCATGACGCCGCGAGCCTTTGACTACGTCGCCGGCGCGGCCGGCTCTGGCGACACCGCCAGGGAGAACCTGGATGCGTTCGGGCGGTGGCGCATCGTGCCGCGGATGCTGACCGACGTGAGTACCCCGTCGTACAGCACGACTGTGCTCGGCGCTGACCTGGCCGTTCCGTTCATGTTGGCGCCCGTCGGAGTTCTCGGTATTGCCCATCCGGACGGCGAATCGGCCGTGGCTAGGGCGGCCGCGGCTGCCGGCGTGCCGATGGTTCTCAGTACGGCGGCGACGACCGCGATCGAGGACGTCGCACTGGCGAACGGCCGCGGGCAGCGCTGGTACCAGCTGTACTGGCCCAAGGACAAGGCGGTGGCCGCCAGCTTCCTCGGCCGAGCACAGGCGGCCGGATACAGCGTCCTGGTGGTCACGCTCGACACTCGCACCCTGGCCTGGCGCCCACGCGACCTGGACAACGCCTACCTGCCGTTCATCCAGGGCGTCGGCATCCAGAACTACCTCACCGACCCGGCGTTCCAGGCCGGTCTCACCAGCCCGGTGGACGTCGACCCTGACTCGGCCGTGCTCCGGTATACACAGATGTTCGGCGACCTCTCACTGACCTGGGACGACATACCGTTTCTGCGCCAGCACTGGAATGGCCCAATCGTCCTTAAGGGCGTCCTGTCCGCAGCCGACGCCGTGCGCGCGGCCGGCGCTGGCGTGGATGGCATCATCGTGTCGAATCACGGCGGCCGGCAGCTGGACGGAGCCATCGCGGCGCTCGACGCCCTGCCCGCTGTGGTGGAGGCCGTCGGAGCCCGGCTGACCGTCCTGTTCGACAGCGGCATTCGCGGCGGTGCCGACATGCTGAAGGCCCTCGCCCTCGGTGCGCAGGCAGTCCTTATCGGCCGCGCCTACGTCTACGGTCTAGCGCTCGGCGGCGAGGCCGGGGTCCGGCATGTGCTTCGGTCGCTGCGAACGGACTTCGAGCTCACGATGCGGCTCGCGGGCTTGGCGCGGCTCAGCGAGCTCGGGCCGGACTGCCTCCAGCGACGGCCATAGCAACGCGATCCCGGACGGGCTGGCGAGCGCGGTGATGGACCTCCAGCAGATCGGGCTGCGGCACCCGGTCGCTGAACTGATCAGAGACATCCAGAGCAACAAGACCGGCATACCGCGGCGCACGTTCGTGGCCGAGGGCCTGTACGAGATCAACATGGTGCTGGAGACAGGCGTGCCCGTCGACGCCTTCTTGTGGAGCCCGGAGGCGGCGTACTCCGACGAGGCCCGAGTGCGCGCCGCCGAGCTCGTGCAGCGGGCCAGGCGGGCGTACTCAATCTCGGCTAAGACGCTAGAGCGCCTCGCCGAGCGGCCAAACCCCGACGGCCTTATCTGCGTCGCGCAGCTGCCGGACTGGCAGCCCGACGACATCGTGCTGGCCGATGACGGCCTGATCCTTGTTGCTGACGCGATGGAGATTCCTGGCAATCTCGGCACGCTGATCAGGACGCTCGACGCGTGCGCAGCCGACTGCCTGGTTCTGACCAGCAAGCGCACGCGGCTCACCCATCCAAAGGTGCTGCGCAGTAGCCAGGGCATGAGCATGAAGGTGCCGTCGCTGGAGTTCGCCGAGATCGGTGCCGCGGTCGACTGGCTCAGGCAGAGCGACGTCACTGTCTACCTGGCCGACACGCAAGACAGCATGAGCTACCGGCAGGCCGACTACTCCGGCCGCACCGCCGTGGTCGTCGGTAGCGAGCGGTACGGCATCTCCCGGCCCTGGTATGAGCACGGCTTCGGCCGCATTGGCATCCCCATGCTCGGCTCGGCGGACTCGCTCAACGTCTCGGTGTCGGCGTCCGTGCTGCTGTACGAGGCACGAGCGCGCAAGAACCGCTGGTGAGGTCGGGCGAGGATCCTAGAGATTCGCCACGTTCACGACGACGGCCTCCTGCGTCGACCGGGCGATGACGACGACGGCGGTCTCGTGGGGTGAAGGGTTCTCTTCGCGGTGCGGCACGTGCGGCGGCACCCAGACGTAGTCGCCGGGGCTGGTCTCCAGCCTGATCAGCTCGCCCGTGGCCGGGTCGCGGAACACGAAGACCGGGGTACCGGTCACGACGTAGATGCCGGTCTCGGAGTGACCGTGATGGTGATCGCCCGAGCTCACGCCAGGCGGCAGCTCCGTGCGGCCCATCCACAGCGACTGTGCGCCGGTCAGGTCCCCGGAGATCGCGGCCGACCTCGTCATCCCCGTCGTCTGCGCGGTCGCCCCAGACAGTTCGGCCGAACGGATCAGCATCAGCGCCGATCGGCCGTCCGCCGCCTCGGCGCTCACTCCTCGTCGAGCGTGAGGGACACCGAGTTGATGCACCAGCGCTGGTCGGTCGGCACGTCGTAGCCTTCGCCCTCGAACACGTGACCGAGGTGGCTGTTGCAGGCAGCGCACCTGACCTCCGTGCGGGCCCGGCCGAGGGATCGGTCCTCCAGGAGGATCACGGCGTCATCCTCGGTGGGCTGGTAGAAGCTCGGCCAGCCGCAGCCTGAATGGAACTTCGCGTTCGACCGGAATAGCTCCGCCCCGCAGGCCCGGCACTTGTACACGCCGGTGGTCTCGGTGTCGGTGTACTCGCCGATGAACGGCGCCTCAGTGCCCGCTTCGCGAAGAACGTGGTACTCCTCGGGCGACAGCCGGGCGCGCCATTCTTCCTCTGACAGCTGTACCTTCTCCATGCTCGTGAGACTACCCGGCTGGGGCCGTGGCGCCATCAGTCCCCTGGGCCAAGCTCCACGCAGAACACGTTGCCCTCGGGATCGGTCATGATCGTGTGTGACTCGAATCGCTCCGCCACATTGGCACCAAGGTCCGCGAGGCGCTCGACCTCGGCCGCCATGGTCACCGGGGAGCGCAGGTCAAAGTGCATGCGATTCTTGGCGGACGGGGGCTCGGGTACGCGGATGAACCACATGTTCGGACCGCCCCAGCCCGGTGCCTCGACGTACGCCCGGTCGCTTGTCGCCTCGTCGTCTACATCAGTGCCGAGCGCTGCTGCCCAGAACCCGGCGAGCGCCACGGCATCACCGCAATCGAACGTCACTGACTTGATTATCGAAGGCATAAGCGCAAACTACGACCTGCTCGCGACCGGTGCGAGGTGATTTCGCGGGGGTCGGCCAGCACCGTCAGGCCGGCATCGTCAGGCCGACCAGCACCGTCAGGCCCGCACCGTCAGGCCCGCACCGTCAGGCCAGCACGACGTCGTGAACAGGCTCAGCACCTGGAGCCAAGCGCACCTCGATGTCGTCCACATGGCCGGCCGCTCGCACATCCGGGCCGGCTGCCAGCAAAGCGTCGAGGCGCTGCTGTCCTGCCGTAAGGATCAGCAACGGGATTGGGTTCTTCATCGGCACCCGAGCCTGCGACTTCGCCTTCCTGATCGCGGCGATGGCGGACGCTGCGGCCTCGAGCACCATGTCGTCACCGACACCTGCAGCTGCGCGCAGAGCAGCCGCATCTGGCCAGCTGGCCCGGTGCACCGAGCCGTCTTGCCACCAGGACCAGACCTCCTCCGTCACGAACGGCAGGAACGGCGCCAGCAACCGAAGCACGACCGAGAGCCCGGTTCGGAGGGTCCCGGCCGCGGAGGCGGCCGCTGCCTGCCCGTGCTCCCCGTAGGCGCGCGCCTTCACCAGTTCGAGGTAGTCGTCGCAGAAGAACCAGAAGAACCGCTCGGCCTGCTCAAGCGCAGTCGCGTGCTCGTAAGCCTCCAGGGCGACCGTGCATCGCTCGACGACGTCCGCCAGCCGGCGCAGGAGTGCCAAGTCGATCGGTTCGGTGATCGTGACGCTGGCGGCGAACGCGTCGGCGGCGAACGCGTCGGCGGCGGACGGGCTGGCGGCTGGGTCATCAGCGGGTCCGAAGCCGAGCACGAACCGGCCCGCGTTAAGGATCTTGATGGCCAGCCGACGGCCGATCTTGATCTGGGCGAGGTCGAACGCGGTGTCCACGCCGAGGCGGGCGCTCGTAGCCCAGTACCGCACCGCGTCCGTGCCATGGTCACGTAGTAGGTCCATCGGCGTCACCGCGTTGCCCTTGGACTTCGACATCTTCTTGCGGTCCGGATCCAGGATCCATCCGGAGATCGCCGCGTGCCGCCACGGCAGCACGCCCTCCTCATCGTGCGAGCGCAGCACAGTGTAGAAGAGCCAGGTCCTGATGATTTCGTGCGCTTGCGGCCGCAGGTCCATGGGGAACACGCGGCGCATCAGATCCTCATCGGCCGGCCACCCGCCAGCGATCTGCGGCGTCAGCGACGACGTCGCCCACGTGTCCATCACGTCCGGGTCCGCAGCGAACCCGCCGGGCTGGCCGCGCTGCTCGGGCCGGAACCCGTCGGGCGTGTCGGCAGCCGGGTCGACGGGCAGGTCGGTCTCCGCGGGCAGGATTAGCCCGTCTTCATCGATCCGGCCCGACGCGTCAAGTTGGTACCACACCGGGATCGGCACGCCCCGGTAGCGCTGGCGGCTGATCAGCCAGTCACCAGTCAGGCCTTCCAGCCAGTGCTCGTACCTGGTCCGCATGTAGTCCGGATGCCACTGCAGGTCGCGGCCGGCGGAGAGCAGCGCGTTCGCGAGGTCCTTGGACCGGCTGCCATTGCGGATGTACCACTGGCGGGTCGTGATGATCTCCAGCGGCGCCTGCCCGTACTCGTAGAACTTCACGGCGTGCCGGATGGGCTCGGGCTCGCCGCGCACATACCCGCCCGCGTGCAGCATGTCGGTCACCAGCTGCCTGGCGGCTTTGGCGGACTGGCCGGCGATGCGTTCGTACGCGCCGACGCCCGCCGGGCTGGTGATCCCCAGCGGCGGGCTGACCAGGAGCTGGCCATCCTTGCCGATCACTGGCCGGGTCTCGAGCTGAAGGTCGCGCCACCAGGTGACGTCCGTCATGTCGCCGAACGTGCAGACCATCACCAGACCGGTACCTTTGGCCGGGTCGGCCAGTCGGTGCGCCAGGATGGGCACCTGCACGTCGAACAGCGGCGTCGTGGCCGTCGAGCCGAAGAGCGCGCTGTACCGATCATCGTCGGGATGCGCGACTAGTGCCACGCATGCAGGCAGCAGCTCCGGTCTGGTCGTTGCCACGACGACCTCGCCTGGTTCTGCGGCGGCGGCGGGAGAACTACCCCGTTCCGTGCCGTGCCGATCCGTATGCGCGAACGCCAGCTTTATGAACGTTCCGGGAGTTTCGCGGTCCTCGATTTCGGCCTGTGCCACCGCAGTGCGGAACGTCACGTCCCACAGCGCCGGCGCCTCGGCCTGGTAGGCCTCGCCGCGGGCGAGGTTGCGCAGGAAGGCCAGCTGCGACACAGCCTGGACGCGGTCGTCGATTGTCCGATAGCTCACGTCCCAGTCCACCGAGAGACCGAGCCGCTGCCACGCCTGCGCGTAGGCGGTCTCGTCCAGCTCGGTGAGCTGCCGGCACAGCTCCACGAAGTTGCGCCGGGAGACCGGCGCCTGATCGGCCGGGCTCAGCGCGCGGCCGTTGCCCAGCGCCGGCGGGCTGAATCCAGGCTGGTGCGGCAGCGACGGGTCGCAGCGGACGCCGTAGTAGTTCTGGACACGGCGTTCGGTGGCCAGGCCGTTGTCGTCCCACCCGATCGGGTAGAAGACCTCCTTGCCGCGCATGCGCTGGAAGCGCGCGATGACGTCGGTCTGGCTGTAGGAGAAGGCGTGCCCGAGGTGGAGGGTCCCACTGACCGTCAGCGGGGGAGAGTCGATGGCGTAGACGTCATCGCGGCCCTTGGAGCGGTCAAACTTGTACTACACGCTCCTTAGTCCACCGCTGCGTCCACTTGTCCTCGAGGCCATCCAGCGTCGGCTTGGCCGGGATGTGGTTCGAATCGGTGCTCATGGCGGACAGGATAGCGCCCGGCCTCGGGTGCCGCATGCGGGTATCCGCGTGCGTCCGCAGTGCCCCCGGTGGCAGTGGTGCCGGTGGTGCCAGTGGTGTCGGTGTGGCCATGGTCGCCGCGGGCCACAAGCTCGCCGGGCCCGGAGGCGGGCCAAGATCAGTCATGAATGTTGACTCGGTACGGCAATTGCCGTCCTGATTCAACATCCATGACCGGACGGGCGCCGTTTTGTCGGTGCCCGATGCGAGCCTAGGGGTCATGTCGCCGGATGACCGTGCCGCAGCGTGGCTCTTCGCCACTCAGCGTGGTGTCTTGTCGAGAGCACAGGTATTCGGCCTTGGGTTCACGGCGCATGGCTTACAGCACCGGCTGCGCCCGGGCGGGCCATGGCAGCGGCTGCTGCCGGGCGTGTACTTGACCGCGACCGGCCAGCCAACGCGCGAGCAGCGGCTGATCGCCGCGATGCTGTACGCCGGGCCAGACAGCGTCATCACGGGGCCAGCGGCGTTACGGAATCACGGCATCCGCGGTCCGGAGACGGAGATCGTGGACATGCTCGTTCCGGCAGGACGGCAGCGAGCTAGCCGTGGCTTCGTGGCCATCCACCGGACCTGGCGGATTCCGCGGGAGTGGGCGGCCGACGGCCCGCTTCGGTTCGCGGTCCCCGCCCGGGCGGTTGCCGACGCCGTCCGTGGTCTCGACACACTGGCGGACGCGCGGGCGATCGTGGGCGGCGCCGTGCAGAAGAGCCGCTGCACGATCGAGCAGTTGACCGACGAACTGACAGCCGGCCCGATCAGAGGATCGGCTCGGCTGCGGGCCGTGCTCGCCGAGGTAGCGGACGGCGTTCGGTCAGCGGCCGAAGGTGACTTCCGTGCGCTGGTCCGGAGGTCTGCTCTGCCACCGCCGATGTTCAACGCGCGCCTGCTAGTGGACGGTGTGCTGCTCGCCGTCGTGGATGCCTGGTGGCCAGAAGCCAGTGTCGCAGTGGAGATTGACTCGCGTGAGTGGCACCTGCTCCCTGCGCACTGGGAGGACACGATGCGCCGCCACGACAGGCTGATCGCTGCGGGGATATCCGTGATTCACGTCAGCCCGCGGCAGATCCGGACCGAGCCGGACGTCATCGTCGGTTACATTGCCGACGCGCTGCAGCGTGGCCGAAAAGCGGTCGGCATCGTGACGCTGCCGGCCGCTGCCTGACCTACGCGCGAGTGCGCGGCGATCAGCCAGTGCGCGGCGATCAGCCAGTGCGCGGCGATCTGCGAGTGCGCGGCGATCTGCGAGTGCGCGGCGATCCGCGGTCATGGTGGCCCGAGGTCGAGGCGACCCGCGGTCGTAAGGTATCCGCCATGGGCATGCGCACACTCGGCTCCACCGGCGTCCAGGTCAGCTCGCTGTGCCTTGGCGCGATGATGTTCGGCTCCTGGGGCAATCCCGACCACGAGGAGTCGATCCGGATGATTCACCGGGCGCTGGACTCGGGCATCAACTTCATCGACACCGCCGACGCGTACTCCGCCGGTGAGTCTGAACTAATCGTGGGCAAGGCGCTGGCTGGCGGCCGCCGGGCCAACGTCGTACTTGCCACCAAGGCTCACTTCGAGATGGGGGACGATGTCAACCAACGCGGCAACTCGCGGCGCTGGCTGATCCGCGAATGCGAGGCCAGCCTGCGCAGGCTGGGCACCGACTACATCGACCTGTATCAGATTCACCGGCCCGATCCGTCCACCGAAATCGACCAGACCCTCGGCGCGCTGTCCGATCTGATCAGCGCGGGCAAGATCTGCTACGCCGGAAGCTCCACGTTCCCGGCCGACCAGATCGTGGAGGCGCAATGGGCCGCGCAGCGGCGCGGCCGGGAGCGGTTCGTCTGCGAGCAGCCCCCCTATTCCATCCTTGTCCGCGGCGTCGAAGCCGACGTGCTACCGGCCTGCCAGCGCTACCGGATGGGTGTTATCAGCTGGGGCCCGCTGGCAAGCGGCTGGCTATCCGGGCGCTATCGGCTCGACGCCGACCTGCCCGTCAGCCGACGGTCACAGCGGTTGCCGCATCGCTTCGATATGAGCTTGCCAGGTAACAGGGAGAAGCTGGCGGCAGCCGACAAGCTGGCCGCGCTCGCGGCCGAGGCGGGGATGTCGCTGATCCACCTGGCGCTTGGCTTCGTAGTGAGCCATCCCGCCGTGACCGCTGCCATTATTGGCCCGCGGACCATGGAGCACCTTGAGAGCCAGCTCGGCGCGCCAGCAGACGGACTTCCCGCCGAGCTGATCGACCGGATCGACGAGATCGTGCCGCCTGGCGTGAACCTGAACCGAGCGGACCGCGGCTACGAGCCGCCTGCGTTGACCGACCCGGCTCTGCGCCGCAGATCCTGATCAGCTCGCGGGCGCCAGGGCCTGGAGGATCTCCTCCGCTCGGGCAGCGGCCGCAGCACTCGACACGTCCGGTGACCCGATCTGCGGATCCCAGTTCAGGTCGTAGAACAACTCGGTAACCCCGTGCGCGCCGAGCCACTCGGCGTCAGCCCGGATCTGGTCGAAGTCACCCGATAGCAGCAACCGCTCGCCGTTGTCGCCGGTCACCGGGACGCCCGTGCGCACCACCCCGCGGCAGATGATCCGCATGGAGTCCGGGTCGCGCCCGGCTGCGGCGGCAGACTCTTTCACGATCGCGACCAGTTGGTCGATCTTCGCCAGATTCGTGCGGCTCGAGGTAACCCAGCCATCGCCGATGCGGCCGATCCGCTCCAGCGCGGGTCGTGCCAAGCCGCCCAGAAGGATCGGCGGACCACCAGGCTGCACAGGCGCTGGTGCCTGTGTGCCAGCTGGAACGTGGTAGAACTCGCCGTCGAAAGCGGTCTCCCGGCCGGACCACAACGCGCGCAGTACCTGCACGTACTCGGCCGTGCGCGCGCCACGCCTGGCCATCTCAGCGCCGGTCAGCGCGAATTCCTCCGGCATCCAGCCGATGCCGAGTCCGAGATCGTGCCTCCCGCCCGACAGCACGTCGACCGAGGCGGCCTGTTTGGCCAGGTAGCCGGGCGACACGTACGGCAGATTCACCACCGCGACGCCGAGCCTGATGCGGCTAGTGACAGCTGCGGCGAACGACAGCGCCGCCATCGGGTCGAGCACGCTCTGATACACCGGGTCCATGCCCGAGCCCACCGGGACCAGTAGTCGCTGGAAGCTCCACAGCGACGAGTACCCCGCGGTTTCCGCAGCCGTGGCGAAGGCGGCTAGATTCTGCGGTGTGGCCCACGCGCCCGACACTGGGGCGCCGAATCCGATCTCCATTCTGCTCAGCCTAACGGCGACCTGAGAGCGGCGGAGATAGTGAACGACCCCGTTCCGTAATGAGGAGGTTTTCGTGGCGTCTGACCCTCGCGTCTGGATCGCTACCCTGCGTCGATCGCACGACAGGCTCGACAGCCTGGTCCAGCCGCTCACGCCCGAGCAGATCCGCGGGCAGTCGTACGACCGCGACTGGAGCATCGCGCAGGTGCTGTCGCACTTGGGTAGCGGCGCCGAGATAGCGCTGCTGACGCTGCCCGGTGCGCTCGGCGAAGCCGAGCCTGTGAGCCGCGACACGTTCCCGGCAGTGTGGGACGTGTGGAACGCCAAGAGCCCGGACGAGCAGGCCGCCGATGCCCTGGCGTCCGACGAGCAGCACGTGCGGACGCTGGAGGCGCTGACCGACGAGCAGCTGGCCAAGATCAGCATGGACTTCTTCGGCATGATGCAGCTCGACGCGGTCGGCTTGGTGCGCATGCGGCTTGGCGAGCACGCGCTGCACACCTGGGATGTTGACGTCATGGCCGACCCGGCCGCGAGCGTGCAGCAAGACGCTGTCGCTCTCCTGATCGATAACGTCCGGCAGTTCCTCGCGCCGCGCCTAGGCAAGCCGCTAGCCGAGCCGTTCAGCGTGCGGATCACGACTACTGACCCGGCGCGCGATTACCTGCTCACCTCGGGCGAATCGGTAACGATGACAGACTGGCCCGGCGACGGCGGTGCGGCTGGCGACGGCGGTGCGGCTGGCGACGGCGATGCGTCCGGCGAGGTTGCGCACGTCTACATGCCGGCCGAAGCGCTGCTCCGGCTAGCGTACGGGCGGCTCGATCCCGAGCACACGCCGTCGTCTGTCTCGGGCGACGCCGACGTCCTGAACAAGCTCCGGGCCATCTTCCCCGGCTTTTAAACCGGACTAGGCGAGGGCCCCGAGTGCCTCGAGCGCCAAGGCCGCCGCGTCTTCGGCGCAGCCCCACGACAGTGTGACCCCTGCGCCGCCATGGCCGTAGTTGTGCACGATCGTGACACCGTCGCCGGGCTCGGCGGCCAGTCGTACCCACGGCCTGGCAGGCCGCAGCCCGACCCGGTGCTCGAGCACGGTGGCATCGGCCAGCTCAGGCCGGACCGCGACGCACGCCGCCATGATCCGCTCCGCTATCGCCGGGTCAGGCTCGCGACTCCAGTTGCCTGGCTGCTCGGTGCCACCGAGCACGACCACGTCGCCGTGCGGGAACAGGTATGTCAGGTCACCAGGATCGGCGGCCGTGCCGACGAAGAACTCCGTGAGGCCCGGATTGCTCGTCACGACGACCTGGCCGCGAACCGGTGTCACCTCCGGGTCGGGCACCAGGTCGCGAGCGCCGCAGCCAGTGCAGTTGACGATCACCCGTGCCGACGGTGCCAGCACCCTCGCGTCGCTGAACGCTCCGATTTTTGCTGGGAACGGGCTCGTACCGCCAGCCCGGCCGTATCGCTCTGCGAGGTAGTTCAGGTATCCCGGCATCGCCACTATGGGCGCGCTCAGCTGCCACGCTGATCCATAGCCCGGCGGCAGCTCGCCTGGATGGATCGGCGCCAGGGCCGTCCCGGCCGCGAACTCCGGCCGAGTCGCACCTTCCTCACGCCTCGCTGCGATGCCGCCGGCGGTGCGGACGATGCCGTCGAGGGCGTTCGCGCCGATACCGGGCGCACCATATTCGGCGAACCGCGCCAGCGTGACATCCGCCCAGCGCCGCACTCGGTCGTCCATGCCGACCAGGTGCGGTCCCCAGAGCGCACCGGCCGCCGCCGAGGTGGTCTGTTGCGGCGGCTCGGCGGCCGCAATCGCGACGCTGACTCCGGCTTCGGCAAGGCAGGTCGCCGTCGTCAGACCGATCACGCCCGCGCCGATGACAAGCACGTCGCAATCTGGCTGGGTCATAGTCAGACCTTAGCCAGCAGGTCGCATACGACTGCGGTCTCGCCGTGCTAGATCCATCGCCTGCCCCGGGCCAGGCCACAGCCAGCCAATCTGATTCCGGCACAGACCTCACAACATAGACACATGGCCGCCTCCGATCACCTGGGGCTAGCCAGGCTTGAATCTGGGCAAGATCAGCGCGTGACACTCGCCGCAGTCAATGCGATCTCTGCCATGGTCGCCCCGGTCGTACTGCTGACCGTCGGCGGCCTGATCTCTAATGGGCTGATCGCGGTGTACACCTCGGTCAACGACCGCTTGCGTCAGATGACGCGCGAACGTATCGAGATCCTGACTGGCCCGGGGGTGAAAAGCTCGACGTGGCCTCCGTGCCAACGATGAGCCGGGAGCGGCTGCAGGAGATCAAGGTTCAGCTCCCGCTGATACTGCGCCGCCATAAGCTGACGCGCCTGTCCGTGCTCACCATCTACGCTGCCATCGCCGTGCTCGGATTCAGCATCGTGGTCATCGCCATAGCCGTCGTAGAGGACGATGAGACCGTCGGACGCGTAGCGCTCGGGCTCGTGCTGGCTGGCACGATCATCATGCTGCTCGGCATTGGCGTTGCCGCCCTGTCGCTGGCAAAGTCCGCCGATGCGATCACTTATGCCGTGGAGCGCACGGCCGAGCTTGGCTAATGGCCTGTGGCTTGCGCGCAGCGCCCGTAGCACGAGACCGTGTCAGCATGACCGTCGTGACTGATCTTGATCTGCCCCAGATCGACCTCACCAGCGGCAGCCTTTCTGGCGACGCCTATCACCGGCAGCTCGCGACCCTGCCCCGCGACGGCGAGTTCAGTTGGCTGGCATCCTCGCCGCTGGCCCAGGTCGTCCTGGACCGGGAATCGGCCGAGTTTTTCCTGCGGTCGCGGGCAACTGCGTTCCCCGGCCGGGAGATCGCGGACCTGTTCGGCGTGTCGAGCGGCCGGCTCCGCGAGCAGATCGACGCGAACATACTCAACCAGCAGGGCGACCGGCACCGTCGCCTGCGGGCGCTGGTAGGTGGTGCGTTCACCCCGCGCGCTGCGGACCGGTGGCGTCCCGCCATGCGGGCGTTCCTCGGGCGGCTGTGGTCCGGGCTCGAAGGCGCTCACAGCTGCGAGTTCGTCATCGCGGTCGCCAAGCCTTACCCGGCGCTCACGATCGCAGCGGTTCTCGGCGCGCCCGAGGTGGACGCCCCCCGGCTCCAGAGCTGGTCGAGCCTGATTCAGCGCCAGTTCGACATTCAGGCCCTGTCAGCGCAGGTGCCGGAGATGGAGCAGGCCGCGGCCCAGGTCTACGACTATGTCGAGGATCTGCTGACCAGCCGAGCCGCCCATCCGGGCGACGACCTGCTCACAGCCTTGCTGACCGCCGAGGAGGCGGGTGACCGGCTCTCGCACGCCGAGTGCGTCAATCTCGTCCTGAACGTGATCGCCGGGGGCATAGACACCACCCAGGCTCAGCTGTCGCATGCGCTACGGCTGTTCGCAGCCCACCCGCAGCAGTGGGACGCATTGCGCGCCGAGCCAGCGCTGATCGGCCGGGCTGTCGAGGAGGTCCTGCGCGCCGAGCCGATCACGCCGTTCACGGCCAGGATCTGCCTTGAGCCGATCGAGCATCGCGGAGTGCTGTTCCCGGCGGGCACGATCGTCGCTGTCTGTGCTGAGCGCGGCAACCGGGAGGAGCCTGGCGGTGAGGACTTCGACATCACCGCTGCACGGGACGGCCGATTGCTGACGTTCGGTGCCGGCCCGCACTTCTGCCTGGGCGCGAATCTGGCCAGGGCAGAGCTAGAAGAGGCCCTCGCCTTCCTGGCGCCGCGGACGCCCGGTCTGGCTGCCGACGGTCCCGCCGTGCTTGGCGGCGTCGAGGGGATCTACGGCGTCGAGTCGCTGCCCCTCCGCTGGGGCTAGTTCCGGCGCCGCGTCCAACGTCGCTTGCCGCCTGTCGGAGCGTGCCTGGTCGGAACGTGTCCCAGTCGGAGCATGTCCGTCGCAGCGCAGCCGTCGGATCGCAGCCGTCGGATCGCAGCCGCCAGGAAAGGGCGTCAGGGTGCAACTCACGCCCCACTAGGGGCAGCACATCCACCCTCACGCCCTTTGGCCGCGCGGACGGCACGACGACCAACTGAGCTTTCACCTGTTATCCGCTGATTTGGCCGCCACCGAAGTCGCCCCAATGGCCCAGTAGCCCAGTAGCCCAGTAGCCCAGTAGCCCAGTAGCCCAGCTGGCCCAGTCGCCCAGTAATCCAGCCGGCCTAGTCGCCGTCGCCAAGCCGCCCAACCTCCGCCGCCAGCGCGTCGGCCATCTCGCGCACCATCTGAGCCACCCGGCCTTGCAGCCCGCCGCCGAAGGTGATCCGGGCCACCCCGAGGGCCGCAAGCTCGCGCAGGGTGGGCCCGCCGGGCCGGTACATCGCATTCACGGGGCCATTGATGCGCTGCACGAGCGTGGCGAGCGCCGACGGCGGCGCGAGGATCGGATAGGTGCAGTCCGCCCCGGCAGCGAGGTATGCGTTGGCCCGGGCGACCGCGCCATCCGCGGCGTCCGCGGGATCCGCGGCGTCCGCGGGATCCGCGGCTTCCGCGGCATCCGTCACCGAGGCATCGTCGGCGCCGTCAGTCCGCGGACGCACGTAGACGTCGACTCGCGCGTTGATCACGAGCTCTGGCCCGGCCTCTGCCCGCACTGCCGCGAGGTACTCCGCCTGTCGGGCTGGATCGGTCAGCATGCGCGTCACCGGATCGGAGTCCTCGAGGTTGCAGCCAACGATCCCGCAGTCGGCCAGCCTGCGGACGAGTTCGGCCGGCGGCAGGCCGTAGCCGTTCTCGATATCGGCGGTCACGGGCACGTCCACGCTGCGCGCAATCCGGCCGATGGCTGCCAGCATCTCGTCGGCTGGCGTCGCCCCGTCGCGATAGCCGAGGGTGGCGGCCACTGCTGAGCTCGACGTCGCCAGCGCAGCAAATCCCGCCTCCGCGAACGCCCGCGCACTCACCGCGTCCCAGACATTCGGCAAGATCAATGGCTGCGGGCCCGAGTGCATGGCCCGCAGCCGCAGCGCGGCCGTTGTCATGGCTGGTACGAGCCCGGCACCCAGGCCCTGGTGCTGACGCCGATGGCGTTCCACGCATTGATCGTCACGATCAGAGCGACGAGCGCGCCAAGCTCGTCGGCGCTGAAGTGCTCCGCCGCCTCCGCGAACACTGCATCTGGCACATGCGTCTGCGGCATCAGCGTGACGGATTCGGCGAGGGCGAGCGCAGCCCGTTCCCGGCTTGAGAAGAAGGGTGTCTCTCGCCATGCGGGGAGCGCGTAGATCCGCTGCTCGGTCTCGCCGGCCGCCCGTGCGTCCTTGGTGTGCATGTCGATGCAGAACGCGCACCCGTTGAGCTGCGACGCGCGGATCCGGACAAGCTCCCGCAGCCGCACGTCGAAGTCGACCTTGTCGAGCTCCTTCGTCGCTGCCTGGTCCAGATGCGACATCGCGCGCGAGAATCCCGCCGCGTGCGCGTCGAAATCGAGTCTCGCCTGGACGGTCTCGGTGGTCATCGCTATCTCCCCGTCGTCTCGGTCTATGCTTCCAACCTACGGCCCAAGAGGCGCAGGTTTAAGATCCAATTCCATGCAAGGAACGTGGTCCACTTCCGCCGGTCTCGACCTCCACCTCGAGCTTGCTGGCACCCGGCCGCGGGCCGCCCTTGAGGCGGCGCTGCGCGGAGCCGTACGCAGCGGCAGGCTGCCCCCCGGCACGACGCTGCCCTCGTCGCGTGCTCTGGCATTGGATCTGGACATCGCCCGGAACACCGTTGCCGAGGCCTACGGCCAGCTCGTAGCCGAGGGCTGGCTGGCTGCTCGCCACGGGTCAGGCACGTGGGTCGCTGAGCGCGCCGGGGCACCCGTCCCGCGCGGCCAGCAGCAGGCTCGTCCGGCCGATCGCCGCGCCCGCTACGACCTGCGTCCCGGCGCGCCCGATCTCACGCTGTTTCCGCGCCCGGCCTGGCTCGCGGCGGCGCGGCGTGCCCTTGCGGCGGCTCCCGCTCGTGACCTCGGTTACGCCGATCCGCGTGGCCTGGAGGTACTGCGGGTCGCGATCGCCGAGTACGTCGCACGCGCGCGGGGCGTTATCACCACGCCAGACCGGATCGTCGTGTGCGCCGGCTTTGCTCAGGGGCTGGAACTGCTGTGCGAGGCACTTCTGACGCGGGGCGTCGGGTCGCTCGCTGTCGAGGCGTACGGCCACTCCGGCCACCGGCAGATAGCGGCCTCGGCGGGCCTGCGGCTGATCGCGGTGCCCGTCGACGACCGAGGCGCCGACGTGACCGCGCTGGCCTCGGCCAGTTCTGAGCCGGGCGGTCGCAGGCCAGCTCGCGGTCAGGCCGGTGCCGTGCTCGTGACGCCAGCGCATCAGTTCCCGCTCGGGGTGGCGCTCGCCCCGGCGCGACGCCGCCAGGTCGCCGACTGGGCCGCTCAGACTGGCGCGGTGGTGATCGAGGACGACTACGACGGCGAGTTCCGGTATGACCGGCAGGCCGTGGGCGCGCTCCAGTCGCTCGCACCTGAACACGTCGTCTACGGCGGAACGGCGAGCAAGAGCCTGGTACCAGGCCTCCGCCTCGGCTGGCTCGCGTTGCCAGGCGACCTGGCCGGGGAGGTGGCCGCGCGCAAGCGAATAGCGGGCAGGCTGAGCAGCAGCCTTGACCAGCTCGCGCTGGCCGAGTTCATCCGCTCTGGCGGCTACGACCGGCAGGTACGACGAGCCAGACTCGCTTACCGCCAGCGCCGCGATCGCCTCGTCAGCGCGCTCGCGCGCGAGGTGCCCGGTGTCCAGGTCAGCGGCATCGCCGCTGGCCTGCACGTGCTTGTCCGACTCCCGCCGCGTGTGGCCGAGGACGGCGTCGTGGCCCTCGCGGCCGGCCGCGGGCTCGCTCTGCAGGGACTGGCCAGCTGCCGGGCCGGGGAGCAGGAGGTAGGCCCGGCCCTTATTGTCGGCTACGCGACGCCGCCAGGGCACGCCTTCAGTGCCGCGGTCGCCCGGCTGTGCGCGGTCCTGCGCGAAGCCACGGGAGCGCCGTAGGGACGAGGTCGCAAGCACTGAGGCTCGCAAGCACTGGGGCTCGCAAGCACTCGGGCTCGCAAGCACTGGGGCTCGCAAGCACTCGGGCTCGCAAGCACTCGGGCTCGCAAGCACTCGGGCTCGCAAGCACTCGGGCTCGCAAGCATTGAGGCTCGCAAGCACTGAGGCTCGCAAGCACTGAGGCTCGCACGGGCCTGGCTTGCGCCGCTTTCGCGGGTCGGCGCCAGTCTCACGCTGGCGCACCGCGAAAGTACGGCCCACACAAGGATTGTTGCGCAACATTCCTTGAGCAAGATATCTTGCTCATCATGACTGGCAATGAGGAAGCCGACAAGCCGCCCGTAGCCGCGCTGCGTCTGCGGGCGCTCGCTCATCCGGTGCGCTGGAAGATGATTGATGTGGTGACGAGCGAGGGCTCGGCTACAGCTACCCGGTGCGCAGAAGTGACCGGCGAGAGCGTTGCCAGCTGCTCATATCATCTCGGCATCCTCGGCAAGTATGGCTACCTCGAGCACGTCCCCGGGTCGACCGGCCGCGAGAAACCCTGGCAGGCGACGAGCGACCTTCAGGGCGACCTGTCGCCTGCCGCGGAGGATGTCGAGGCCGGGCTCGCCGCGCAGGCGGCGGCTTTTGCCTTCGTCGAGCACGAGATGGAGCGGACGAAGAGGCGCCTGCGCCGAGCGGATCTCGAGCCGTCGCAGTGGCGCGAGACCAACCTGGTCGGCGGCTCGACGATGTACGTCACGGCCAGCGAGCTGAGCGAGATTAAGGCTGACCTGCTGGCAGTCATGTGCCGGTACTCCGACCGGGACTCCGACCGCGGGCTGCGTCCCGCGGGAGCCCGTGTCGCACGAGTCTTCATTAGCGCGGGCGTGGAGCCCACCCCGGTAAAGCCAGCCAAAGAGCACGGGCAGGGATGAACGTCGTGCGCGAGGAAGCTGCCGCGGCAGGACTGCGGCACAACACGAACTGGCAGTGGCTGTGGCGGGGTCAGTCGATCTCGCTGATCGGCGACATGGTGTTCCTGGTGACGGTCATGCTGTGGATCGCCACCCGGATCGCGGCCGGGCAGTCGTGGGCACCGGCTGCGGTCAGCGGTGCCCTCATCGCGGTCGCGGTGCCCGCCCTTGTTGTCGGGCCGTTCGCCGGGGTCTGGGTTGACCGATGGAACCGGCGCACGATCATGCTGACGGCCGACGCGGCTCGGTTCCTGCTGATCGCCAGCCTGCTGGTGCTGCCACTGCTGCGGCACGAGATTCCCATCGCAGGTCAGCTCGGTCTTCTTTATGCCGTGCTCGCGGTGGCCAGTTGCTTCGCCGAGTTCTTCGATCCATCGCGGCTGGCCGTCATCGGCGCGATCGTGGCGTCGGCCGACCAGCCGAAGGCCAGCGGCCAGCTTCAGGCAGTAATGGCATTCGCCCAGGTCATCGGACCGCCGATTGCCGCACCGCTGCTGATAACCTTCGGCGTTCAGTGGGCTCTGATCATTAACGCTGCCAGCTTCGGCATCTCGTTCCTGTGCATTCGCGCCATCCGGCTGCCGTCGGCGACAGCGGATGCGGCGCCTGAGCGGGCGAGCTTCGCAGCCGAGTTCCGCGCCGGGGTCCGGTTCTTCGCCAGCAGCAAGGTCCTAGCCGGCTCGGCGCTCGGAACAATGATCGTGATGCTCGGCAGCGGCGCAATCAACGCCATAGCGGTCTTCTTCGTCATCGACGACCTGCATGTATCAGCAGGCTGGCTTGGCACTGTGTCAGGCGCCGTAGGCGTCGGCGCGGTCGTCGGTGCCATGGGCACCGGGATGATCGCTGACCGCGTCGTCGGGCTCGGCCGACTCTTGTGGCTCTCGCTGATCGTCGGCGGCTTGGCGCTGATCGGGCTGTCGCTGTGCACGGCGCTGCCGTGGGCGCTCGCTGCTTGCGTGCTCCTCGGCATCGCGGTCGGCGTGGTCAACGCGGTGGATCCGCCTATCACGCTGCGAGTCACGCCTGCACACATGGTGGGTCGCGTCAGCGCGGTATTCAGCCCGCTGACGCAGCTGTCGAACATCGTCGGCATGGCACTGGCTGGCCTCCTGGCGGGCGGTGCCCTGCGCTCACTGCATGTCGTGGTGGCCGGGTTCACCTTCGGTCCGTACGCCGCGGTAATTGCCGTGGCAGGCCTCCTTTTCATCCTGGCTGGCCTGGCGACGGTCGCGCCGATGCGCCACCTGCCGCCGTCGGCCGCGGCGGCCGACGCTGCCATTGCCAGTCACGATGCGGTCGCGACGGGCGCTCCGTCGGACCCGGCCCCCACTGGCTGACCTCGGCCATCCTGGTCGCCAGGCTTGAGCACACCAGCCCGCGATCGCGGACCTCCCTTTACTGATGGGGCTCTGGTGGCCCGGCATTGACGAGCACGCCGACGGCCGCGGCCGCGACGAGCAGCACTGCGGCCGCCCAGCCCGCCGCCCGCGCATAGCCGTGCACGAGAGCGGCGGCCAGCCCGGCACGCGGATCTGCGACGACGTAACTCGCCGTCGCTGCCGCTGCGATCGTATTCAGCAGCGCTGTGCCGACGGATGCACCGATCTGCTGGGCGCTGCCGGCCACCGCCGAGGCCACGCCCGCGTCGCGGGGGTCGACGCCCAGCGTCGCCGTCGAGAAGGCTGGCACGAACACCGCGCCCATGCCGAGGCCGAGGAGTAGTTCGGCCGGAAGTATGTGCGCGGTGTATCCGGCTCCGTGATGCAGACCCGCAAGCGTCGCCATCCCGACGGCCCCGATCACCAGGCCAGGCGCCATCAGCCAGCGCGGCGCGAGCCGGGGCAGCAATGCGCGGGAGATCAGCGTCGAACTCGCCAGGACGGCGGCGGACAGCGGCAGGAACGCCAGGCCTGCCCGCACCGGCGAGTACCGCAGCACGACCTGGAAGTCGTAGGTGAGCAGCAGGAAGAGCCCGTAGATAGCGACGACCGCCAGCCCGATCCCGAGATATGAGCCACCGCGATTGCGGTCGGCCACGACTCGAAGTGGCAGCAGCGGCGCGGTGACCTTGGACTCCGCGATTACGAACGCGCCGATCACGGCGACGCCCGCCGCGAGCGTGCTCAGCGTCAGAGCAGCCGCCCAGCCGCGCGAGGCCGCGCTGGACAGGCCGAAAACGACCAGGACCAGCCCGGCGGTGATCAGGATGGCACCTGGTACATCTACTTGGTGGCTGCGATGCCCAGGCGCTGACGGCAGCAGGCGACGACCTGCGAGCAGCGCAAGCGCCGCGACCGGCACGTTGACGAACAGGCACCAGCGCCAGCCAACATACTGGGTGAGCACTCCGCCGAGGAGCAGGCCAAGAGCGCCGCCGGTGCCGGCCACTGCACCGAACACCGCGAATGCCTTAGCGCGTTCGCGCGCCTCGGTGAAGGTCACGGCCAGCAGCGACAGTGCTGTCGGCGTGAGCAGCGCGGCACAGGCGCCCTGCGCGCCGCGGGCAGCGAGCAGCGCAGCGAAGTTCGGGGCGGCGCCGCCGGCGGCCGAGGCGATCGCAAATCCGCCGAGGCCGATGAGGAATGCCCGGCGGCGCCCGATCGTGTCGGCGACCCGGCCGCCGAGTATGACGAGGCCGCCAAAGGCGAGGGTGTACGCGGTGATCACCCACTGGCGCTGCGGATCGGAGATGTGCAGCGCGTGCTGGGCCGACGGCAACGCGATGTTAACGACGGTAGCGTCGAGCGCGACCATCAGCTGCGCGATCGCGATGCAGGTCAGGGCTAGCCAGCGCCTGGCCGAGGGGCCTCCGGTCGGCAGCGGTGTGCTGGTGCTTCCTGGCTGCGTCTGCGCGGTCATGGCAGTAAGCTTAGGTAGCTAATGATTAGAAGTCAAAGACTTAGATGTCGACTTGTTGTGCTACGCTTTGGCTATGCGACCAGCGATACTGCCGATCGGCCTGCGCCTTACCCAGGTCTCTCGTGCCGTCAGCCGCGCGTTTGACGAGGCGCTAGCGGGCGCGGGCGGGTCGCTGCCTATCTGGCTAGTGCTGCTGAACCTGAAGACGCGGAGCCTGGCTAATCAGCGAGCGCTGGCCGAGGCGATGGGCATCAGGGAGGCCACCTTGACCCATCACCTCAACGCCATGGAGGCGAGCGGGCTGGTGACGCGGCATCGTGATCCGGCCAACCGGCGCGTCCATGTCGTCGCCCTCACCGAGACCGGCGAGCAAGCGTTCTTGCGGCTGCGCGACGCCGCGCTCGCATTCGACCGCCAGCTGCGCCTGGGCGTCTCCGATGAGGATGCCGCGACGCTCAGCGAGATACTCGGTCGGCTCGCCGCCAACGCGGGTGCCGACGATGGCGGCATGCCATGGTCCGGATTCGCCGAGCAGACCCCATGACCGGCTTCCGGATCGCGGCTGGCATGTGGTCTCGAGCTGACCCGCTCGTTAGGCCGGCAAGAAGTCGATAAGCAGCCTGGACACCACGTCCGGTGCCTCGAGCTGCATCCAGTGCCCCGGCCCGCCGAGCCGCTCATATCGCCACGAGCCCTGGACGTGCTCCTGCGAACCGGTCATCTGCGCCTCAGTCAGGAACCTGTCGCCGTCACTCCAGACGCCCATCGTCGGCGCCTGCACCGGCGGCAGGACGAGCCGCGGTCCGATCAAGGACGCAGGCGGGACATTGGCGCGGTACCAGTTCAGCGCTGGCGTCAGCGAATCCCCTGCCTCAAGCTCGGCGATGGCAGCGTCCGCGTCAGGATGTTGTGACCAGGCCCGGAAGTTAGCCCAGTCGTTGTCACTCAGCCATGTCTCCGCGATGCCTTCGAACTGGAACAGCAGCATGTACCACGACTTTTCCCGCTGGGGCAGGCCTGCATCAGCGAACGCCGCCGGATGACCCACGGACAGCGCCACCAAATGATCGACCCGGTCTGGCTGAAGCGTGGCCAGCACCCAGCTGAGTGCCGCCCCCCAGTCGTGGCCCACGACGTGCGCGCGCTCGATGCCGAGCAGGTCGAGTATTCCGATGACATCGCCTGCCAGGTGCAGTAGCCCGTACGCATCGACGTCGGCGGGCTTGGACGAGTGCCCGTAACCGCGCAGGTCCGGCACGATCAGCTGGTAGCCAGCGACAGCGAGCGCAGGCACCTGGTGCCGCCACAGGTTGCCGCTGTCGGGGAAGCCGTGCAGCAGTACGACCGGCCTGCCTGCGCCGGTCACCTCGAACTCGGTGGCCCAGTCACCCACGACAGATCGCATGACTCGTCCTCACTTCCGCCCGTCCCGATCCAGTTGCAGCGTACGGAATCCTGCAGGGCGATCGCGGCCCGCCTCAGCTTCTGGCCGCGATCAGCCGGCGATCAGGACTCCCTGTGCGGCCAGCGTCGCCACGGCGCCGGCGTCGAGACCCAGCCAGTCGGCCAGTGCGTCGGCGTTGTGCTCGCCGCGCCTGGCAACGCCTCGCGGTACCGCGGGCGACGCGGCCGAGAAGTCGTACGGCATCGCGACGACACGCCGGTCACCGCCCGGCACGCCGACCGAGTGCGCGCCACCAGCGAATACGTCCGTACTGTCGGCGATCTCGGCCCACGCGATCCCGGCTCCTTCCAGCTCGGCGATGAGGCTTTCGCGATCAGCAAACCCGATCATCCAGTCCTGTATCGCCTGCTGCCGCAGTGCCACCTTGGTCTCCAGGTCACAACCGGGCGGGGCTGGATCGTCGATCAGCCCGCGCCGCGACAGCATCACCCAGGCGTGCTTGGGCGGCGCCGCGATGAGCAGCGGGCCGCCGGGCGCCTGCCAGATCGTGCCTCGCGAGGTATAGGGCTCGGGGCTGCCGTCGATCGCGGCGTGCGCATGGTCGTCGCTAGCGGCGACCGCTCCGAGCATGCTGAGGCCGATGTGCTGGCCGCGCCCGGTAACGATCCGCTGATGCAGCGCGGCCAGGATCGCGATGGCCGCGTGCAGGCCGGTCACCGTGTCGGCAAGCGCCAGCGGGAGGTCCGTGGGATCGCGCTCGTCCAGCTCGGCCTGCCGCGCGAGCAGTCCAGACTCGGCGTGAATGACTGGCGCGAGCGCACGCCGGTCCGCGTGGGGACCGGTCGCGCCGAAGCCAGAGACCGACAGCATGATCAGCCGCGGGTTGGCAGCGGCTAGCTGCTCGTACCCGAGGCCGAGCCGGTCCATCACGCCGGGCCGGAAGTTCTCGATCAGCACGTCAGCCTGAGCAGCAAGGTCCCGGACGAGGTTGGGTCCGCCGGCCGCCGCTAGGTCGATGCCGACGCTCCGCTTCCCGGCGTTCATCTGCGCGTACATGCCGGCGCGTCCGTCGGTGACGACGCCGAACAGGTCGGTGATGTCGGTCCGCGGGCCCTCGACGCGAATCACGTCGGCGCCCAGGTCGCTCAGGATCCGGCCCGCATACGGGCCGGAAATGGCCTGGGACATGTCGAGCACGCGCCAGGCCGGCAGCGGGGGAGCGAGCGGAGTCGCCGCCGGCTCGGGCAAAGGTGAGCTCACGGGGCCGAACCGTCCTCCCGGCGGTCAACCCCGGACCGTCGGCTCGCGTCAGTTACCGGGGCTGACAGTCCACCGACGTCAGCTACCACATCATTCTGGACGGTAGCGCCAGGAGACGGAACCCTGGCCAGGGCCGCTGACGTGAACGAGCGGTGTCCCGCCTGCAGGCGGGACAGGTCGGCCGCCGACAATCCCCACTCGCTCATCCGGCCCTGGTGCCGCAGCGCGGCGTACAGGTCCCAGTGCGGGAGTGCGGTCAGGTCCACCCGCGGCATTAGCTCGGCATACTGACAGGTGAAGTCGCTGGCTACCGCGGTGCTGAACGCCATGGTGAGTTCCATCCGCGCGTTCGCGACGTCGGCGAGCGGGTCGCCGAAGACCGCGTCTTCCCAGTCGATCACGCAGACGAGCGCGCCACCCCGCCACAGCGTGTTGCCTGGCCAGTAGTCACCGTGGAGCAAGACCTGCTCGTTCAACTGCGGCGGAGGCCAGGCGCGTGTGAGCGCAGCGCGAACGGCCGCCTCGTCAAGAGCTTCATCGAGCGATGCCGGCCACGTTCCTATCTTGGTGTTGGCAAGACCGAGGACGCCGGGTAGGTGTGGCAAGTCGGATCGCGCGACGCGGGCCTGGTGAATGCTCGCGAGGGCAGCCGCGAGCTGGCCGGTAAAGGCCGTGGTCTCGCCGGTGACGTCGGCGGGCTCGGTTACCGCCGTTGCGTCGACGAAATCGATGACAAGGCACGGAACGGGGAGGATCGCGCGCGACTCGTCCGCATAGCGCGGGCGGGGAACCGGCAGCCCGGCCGCGTGCAGGAGCGCGAGCAGCTGGCGCTCGTGGGAGGCGGATCGCGGATCGCTCCGGAGGTTGGCGGCGCCGTACTGGCGTAGCACGAGTCTGTCCGCGCTGCCGTCATGACGCATCGCGTCGATGCGCGTGACGTGCGCTGATACGCCGCCGGGCAGCTCTTGCGCTTGCACGACCGTAAGGTCCGGATCGACCGCGCGGAGCAGGCGCCGGAGTGCGGCCTGGTCGGGCTGCGCTGATGAGCTCACCTGACGATCATGCCAGGGCGATCGCCGTCCGGTCGTCCTAGACTGCGTGAGTATGGGCACCAGTGAGGCGTCGTGAATTCCGAGGACGGCGGCTTCGAGCTCGGCACCGACGGTCCGTCGGTCATCCTGGTCGGTGTGGACGACTCAACGACATCCATCCGGGCCGGCTGGTACGCGGCGGGCCTGGCGCGCCGTCAGCGGGCGCGGATCGTCGCGGTGTTCGTGTCGCCGATGGCGTCACTCGGTTCGGCCGGGCCCGGCGGTGCCTCGCTGGCTGTTGCCCGGGATGAGGCGTTCCGCACGAGCGTCGAGGACATGGGCCGGCGGGCCGAGGCAATGGCGGCGGAGCTCGGCATCTCGATCACGTTCCGCGCGGCGCGAGGTGATCCGTTCACCGAGATCGGGCGGATCGCTGACGAGGTTCGCGCGGATGCGATCGTGGTGGGAGCGTCGAAGCACGCGGGACACCGGCTCGTCGGATCGCTCGCGGTGCGCCTGGTCCGGGCCGGGAAGTGGCCGGTCACCGTCGTCCCGTAGGCCCGTCGCCTATCCCAGACGGATCTGCTTTCTGGCCGGCCATATAGCAGGCATGAACCTTCATAACAGGGGCGCTGCATGATCGGCCCGCAGGCCAGTGATGGGACGTCGGCCAGGTTTGAGGTCTTCTACCGCGGCAGGTATCAGGAGATAGCGGCCTACGTGCGGCGGAGGGTGGCCGATGATGCCGCCGACGACGTGATCGCCAACGTCTTCACGGTCGCCTGGCGCAGGTTTGGCGAAATGCCAGGTCCGCCGCAGGATCGGCCATGGCTGTTTGCCGTGGCCCGCAACAGCGTCTCCGACCATAACCGCGCACAGCGGCGCTGGTTTCGTCTCGGCGCCCGGCTGACACTGCACGCCGCCATCACCGCGCGTCCGGTCGCTCCGCCGGGGTCCAGCTACGACTGCGAGCCAGTCCTAGCCGCGATGGCGACACTTCGCCCCGCCGAACGCGAGGCGCTTCAGCTGGTGCACTGGGAGGAGCAGCGGACTCGACATTCGGACCTGGTCAGCTGAGCGACGGGCCGCCCAACCTGAACCGGCTGCCCGCTGACCCAGCCAAACTCGCAGCGCTGCTGGTCGCCCGCAAGATCGAAGGCGGGCCTAAGGGCCCGGCGGAGGACTTCGTCCAGATCGGCGACGTGCTACGGGAGAACTATGTACGTCCGGCCCTGCGGGCAGCTATCTTCGCCGTGGCCGAGCACATCCCGGGAGTACAACTGCTCGGGACAGTGACCGATCAGGTGGGCAGATCTGGCATCGGCCTCGCCGACGTGCGTGCCTACCCAGCCCAGGGCGAGATAGCGAAGTCTGTGCTCGTCTTTGATCCGAAGACCAGCAAGATGATCGCCGAGGAGTCCTTGGTGACCAATACCAAGACCGGTGAGACGACGCTGATGGCCTGGACGGACTACCTGAAGTCCGGAGTTGTCAACTCAGAGACCTCGACGAATCCGGCGAGCGGCGCGGGCACGTCCTGAGGTTGATCTGGCCCGGGGAGGCGGGTCGGCGAGTCCGTCAGTGAAGCTGGTGGGCCAAGTCCCACCAGCCGGCTCGGCGGTCGTCGGCCTGCCGGCTGTCGGGCCGGTCCGGGTGGTGAGTTGGCCGGTCGCAGGGCCCAATCGGCCCGGTTGGCCCATGCGAAGGTGTCCGTTGGCCCGAAGCCCGTATGCCCGTGTCAGGCCTGCTGCGCGATCAAGAGGTCGACGATCGCCGGGACCGCCGCGCTGATCGGCTCCCTGATGATGGCCGTCGCGAGCCCGTCGTACGGCGTCGGGTCACGGTTCACGATGACCAGGGGCGCTCCTGCCCGCACCGCCACGCGACACAGCGAAGCGGCGGGCTCGACCGTCAGCGTGCTGCCGATCGCCAGGAACAAGTCGGCCGCCTGTGCGGCCGTGGCTGCACGGGACAGGACGTCGGCGTCCAGCGCCTGGCCGAACATGATGGTCGCCGACTTGAGGATGCCGCCACACTCGGCACACGCGGGATCCGCCTCGCCGTCCCGAACGCGGGTCAGCGTGTCCGCCATCGCGGTGCGGGCGCCACAGCCGACGCAGACGACGGAGTACATGGTGCCGTGCAGCTCGAGTACCCGGTCGTCCGGCAGGCCGGCGCGCTGGTGCAGTCCATCGATGTTCTGCGTGATCACCTGGGTGCCGATGCCGCTCGCGGCCAGCCTGGCGAGCGCCAGGTGGGCATCGTTGGGCTCGGCCGACCACGCCGGATGTGCGAGCCTGGCCTGCCAGGATCGCTGCCTGACAACGGGGTCGCTGACGTAGACCTGGTAGGTCGACATCTTCTCGGCCGCCGGTTCCCGGGTCCACAGGCCATTGGGGCCACGGAAGTCGGGGATACCGGAATCCGTCGAGATCCCAGCGCCGGTGAGCACGGCCACGCTGCGCACTCCGGCTGTCCAGCGCGCGAGGCCTGACATCCAGTCCGCAGTACTGCCCGGCGCTCCCGCTTCGGTCACCTACCAAGACCTCTCAGGGATGGTGAAGGCTCGTGTCCTGACTGTAGCTGGCCAGCGACTCTCATAATTGGGCTAAAGGCCGCATTCTCGGCACCAAATCGCGGTCTCGTGCCGCCCAAGATGGAGGCCACGCCGACGTTTCACGTCTGGCGTGCATTTACGTGCCCGACTTGCCGCTTTTGCGTGCACCTCGGGCGTGAAATGTTAGCCAGCCGAGGTGTGAACCTCGCGAATCGGACGCAGCCAGCAACGAGTTGGCACCACTCGAGACTCTGAAGCCCGTCGCGCCTTGCGGCAAAGTAGTTGGCCATGCAAAGCTAATGGCAACCCAAAGTAGGAGGCGAAGGTCGTGCCAGGCGGCTCCGCAGGATCAGGACCGGGCGGCCCACGCGGTGCCGGAGACCGGGACCGCGAGCCGCCCGACAGCGGCGCGGATCGCGGGCAGGGCGAGCTCGGCGCGGATCGCGGCGATAGCGAACTGGGCAAGGATCCGGCCCCGGGCGATGGCCAAGGCTCCGGCGATGCAAGTTCAGGTGATGGTGCCGAGGGTCCGGATGGCCGCGACGTGGGCGGCGCGGACCACGACGAGAGGTTGGCGGCGGGCCGCCAGGCGGGCGCGCACGGCGCATACGCGGTGGAGACGCCGGAGCAACTGCTCGGCGAGGTTAAAGCGGTCCGGCGGCGCACTCGGTTCGCGCGGCACGCGTATTGGTTCCCGCTTGTGCTGTTCGGGCTGCTGACGTGCGCGTCGATCCCGTTCTATCTTCAGCGGCTCCCAGCCACCGGATGGTACGGCTTTATTACCGTCAGTGGACCCGTGAGATACCTCAATAGCGATTATCTCGGCGGCTTCGGCTTCGAGTATCCGAGCGGCAGCTACCTCGCCTACTACTGGCTCGCGGCGATGCTGGTCGGCCTACTGGCGACCGCCGTGTGGTACCGGCTGCGAGGCGACCGCGTCGGGCTGCGGACCCCGTCGCGCGGCTTCGTCATCACGGGCCTGGTGCTACTCGTCCTCGCGCTGCTCATTCCGGTGCTCGCGACGTTCGGCGGCGTTGCACGTCTGGCCATCTTGATGCCAGGCGATCTGCTTGCCCGGGGGACGTTTCCCTTCGTGCTGATCGGCATAGGGCTGTGCGTGCTTGCCTGGGCCGAGCGCAGCGTCGCACTGACGCTGATAGCCGCCGGCTACCTCGCCCTGTCGCTGGTCGCCAGCCTCTATGACATTCAGAACCTCGTTTACCGGCTGGGTTGGAACCTCAGTCCGGCGGCGGCTGGCCTGCCGAACGTGGTGCTGCCCGCCCTGGTGCTCTTGCTGTCGGGGGCGGGCGCCTGGGTGGTGCAGCGCCGTAGGCGGCCGCGCCCGGCCGGGCCTTCTGACGACGTCGGGTCGGCAGCTACCAGGCCAGCAGTGTGATCGACCATCCGACCAGCGGGATCGACGAGACCGTGCACCAGCGGCACAGGCTCGGCATCCTGACGATCACCGCCGAGGCCGATCGAGCGGAATTCGGCTACCTGCGCGATGCGCTCGACCTGACGCCAGGCAATCTGTCCCGGCACTTGACGGTGCTGGAGGACGCTGGCCTCGTTAAGGTCGAGAAGGGTTATGAAGGGCGCCGACCGCGGACCTGGGTTCGCATTACGCGCTCGGGCCGGACGGCGCTCGCGGCCGAACTCGACGTACTCGCGGCCCTCGTCCGTCAGCACACCGTGGTGGCTCGCCGGGCGCGAGGCAAGCAGCACAGCGACGGCGAGTCCGCGGCGAGCGAACTGGCGCACGGTGCCGACGGCGAATCGGCTGCGCACGAGGCCTGGACTGCCGTCGCGTCGGCGGCACGCGATGCGGCGAAGGCAACCAATTCCGCGAAGGCGGCCGACTCAGCTAAGCCAGCTCAGGCGCCACCGGTGCCCGGTGGGGCTGGAGTCACCGCAGGAGTTGAAGCGGTCGCTGGTGTTGAGACGGTCGGTGGAACCGGGTTGACCGGTAGTGGTGAAGCGCTTGCTGGTGCTGAAGCAGTCGGTGGGGTCGGAGCGGTCGGTGGTGCTGAAGCAGTCGATGGTGTTGAAGCGGCCACTGAAGTCGATGGGGTTGACGCTGCGGCAGATGACGGCGGGGCGAAGGCGGAGTCCGACCCGGCAGAAGCTGACCCGGCTGGTTCTGACCCGGCTTGAGTTATGCCTGCGGTTCGACTCGCTGGCGCCTTGCGCCCGGCTAGCTGCCACGCCACGGGCAGCAGGCTCGCGGCGAGGGTCGCCTTAAAAGCGTCGCCGACCACGAATGGTACGAACCCCTGTGCCAGCGTCGTTCCAGCGCTCAGGTGCAGGTCAAGCGCCAGCCAGGTCAGGCCGAAGGCGTAGATGATGATCTCGCCGACGATCATGGCCGGTACCGACCCGAGCACCGAGCGGTCGACACCCCGCTCGGCCAGATATCCGCACGCGGCGGCGGCGAAGAAGAAGCCGACGATGTACCCGAACGACGCGCTGGCATAGCCCGACGTCCCGCCCGCGAACCACGGCACCCCGGCCACCCCGACGACCGCGTACAGCGCCATCGACGCGGCTGCGCGCCGCCAGCCCAGTGCGGTGCCCGCCAGCAGCACGCCGAGCGTCTGCCCGGTAATCGGCACCGGCGTGAAGGACAAATGGATCGAGATCTGCGCCAGCGCGCCGACGAACCCGGCCGCGCCGACGACGAGCAGAACGTCCCGCACGACATGCGCGAGCCGGCCACGGTTCAGCGCGATCAGGTCGGCGAGCACCAGCGGGCGCGGGCGTCCAATGGCAACAGACGACATGAAGGTAGGCCTCCTGTGGGGGCGGGCCGCCGGGGGGGGTACGGCCGGGCGATCAGGGGACCCTACCACGGCGCTGCCCGGCAGCACGGCGTCCACCGAGGGCGGCTGCTCAGCACGAACAGCGGCCGCTCAGCCCGAAGGCGGCTGCTCGGCATGACAGCGGGCGCAAGGGAACCATGGTTGCCGGGACCCATTGCTGTGCGGACGGCTGCTGCTCAGTCCGACGGCGGCGCGGCACCACGGCTACCCGCGACCGATGGCTGCGCGGGACGGCGGCTGCTCGGCATGACAGCGGCGGCGCGGCACCACGGCTACTCGGGACGACGGCTGCTGCCCGCCTCCGGACCACCGCCAGGTATCGTGCGGGCGTGAGCTCGGATGGGCCGGATCGGCCTCAGCCTGCGCAGCCTGCGGAGAGGTCCGCGGCCGAGGCGCTCACGGCCAGCACCGCGGACTACCTTTCCGGAGACTGGACCGTGGTACGACGCATCTCCGATCACCGCACCGGCCAGGTCGGCTCGTTCCGCGGGACGGCCAGTTTCTGCCCGTGCGCCGCGTCGGAGACCGGGCGGCTGCTGGCTTACACCGAGTCCGGCGAGCTCCGGCTGGGCAATCACCACGGGCCGGCCAGCCGCAGCCTGCTTGTCCGTGATCTTGACGACGGAACGGCTGACGTCCGCTTCGCAGACGGGCGCGAGTTTTACCGGCTTGACCTGCGAACCGGGAAGTGCGAGGCCGCGCATCCGTGTCGCGCTGACCACTACCACGTGACAGTGACGCGACTCAGCGCGGACAGCTACGCCGAGACGTGGCGGGTCGCCGGACCTGCGAAGGACTACGAGCTCGTCTCGACGTACACAAGAGCGGCGAACTCCGACGCGGCTGCGACAGGCGGTCGGTGGTGACCGGCGAACCTTACGCGGGCACCATTCCGCGGCTTCTGACGGCTGCGGCCGACCGCGACAGCGAGGGCGTCTGGATACGCAGCGATGCCGGGATACTCACATTCGGCGGTGCTCTCGCGGCGGTAGGCCTGACGGCTGAGGCATTGCGCGCCGCCGGGGTGCGCAAGGGCGACCTGGTGATGCTCACGGCTAGGACTACGCCGCAATACCTGCTCTGCTGGCTCGCGCTCACGACGTTGGGCGCCATCGCCGTGGCGGTCAATCCGCGGTCCTCGGCGGCCGAGCTGGCCGGGCTCATCGGCCAGGTTCAGCCGAAGCTGCTGGTGACCGATGCGGGACTCAGCGATCTCCTCGTCGCCGCCCGTGCCGAGCGCGGCCGTGTCGAGGGAGGTGAGCGCCAGGGGAGCCCGTTCCCATCGGAAGTTGATGTGCATGCGCTTATGCCGGCGGAGTGGAGCGATGCGGCCGCGATGGCCGGCGCGGCCCGGCGGGGGAAAGCGTTGCTGGCCACGGAGGTCGCGCCGGACGATGTCGCGGTGCTGATCCCGACCTCGGGCACCACGGGCCGGTCGAAGCTGGTGATGCAGACGCACCGGGCGTACGCGATGGCGGGCGAGGGCTTCCCTTTCTGGATGGAGCTGACCGCGGGCGACCGGTTGCTGACGACGCTGCCGCTGTTCCACGTCAACGCTCCTGCGTACTCGGTGATGGGCTCGCTCGCGTGCGGCGCCGGGCTCGTGCTGGCGGAGCGGTTCTCGGCGAGCACGTTCCTGGACACGGCGCGGCGGCACGGAGCGACTGAGTTCAACGCGATCGGCGCCATGCTGGAGATCCTGATGCGGCAGCCCGAACGGCCGGACGATGCGCACACGGCGTTGCGGTTGTGCTACACCGGGCCCGCGCCCGAGCGCGAGCGCCAGCTAGAGATCGAGCGGCGGTTCGGCCTGCGCATCGTCGTCGGCTACGCAATGTCGGAGTCGCCGTACGGGCTGATCTGGCCGCACGGCGCGCGACCGTACGGAACGCTCGGGACCGTCCGGCAGCACCCTTATCTTGGCGTTGTGAACGAGGCGCGGGTCGTCGACGATACGGGGGCGGTTCTCGGCCCCGGCGCCACGGGTGAGCTCGAGCTACGCAACCCGGCGATCACCGCGGGCTATTGGGGGATGCCAGAGCAGACCGCGGCGGTGATGGACGACGACTGGCTGCGCACTGGCGATCTCGTCACGGCGCACGAGGACGGAACGTACACCTTCATCTCCCGGGTCAAGGAGGTCATCCGGCGCCGCGGCGAGAACCTGTCGCCGCTGGAGGTCGAGGACGTGCTCGACAGCCATCCGACGGTGCTGGAGTCGGCGGTCGTGGGCGTCCCGTCGGACCTGTCTGAGGAAGATGTCAAGGCGTTCGTCGTGCTGACGGGCGGAGCCGATCCGGATTTCGCTGAGCTGCGAGAGTTTGCCGCCAGCCGGCTCGCGGCGTTCAAGGTGCCGCGGTACTGGCAGCAGATAGACGAGCTACCGCGGACGCCGACGGCCCGGGTCGCCAAGCACCGGCTGCCCGATGGCCACCCGCCGGGGGAGTACGACGCGGAGGCTGCTGACGCGCCCCGCGCTTGATCCAATGCGACAGACCATTACCCAGGGAGAGCAGTGACTGAATACCCAACCTCGATCGGAACTTCGGACGCTACGACTATCACGCTCCTCGGGCACAACCTGGCTGAGGACCTGATGGGCAAGGTCAGCTTCGGCGAGCTGGCGTTCTGGCTGGCTGCGCTTCGGCGGCCGACTCCGGGCGAGCTCAGGGTGTTCGAGTCGGTCCTGGTAGCGCTGGCCGATCATGGATTCACGCCGTCGGCGATCGCAGCTCGCCTGACGCTGCTCGGCGCCCCGGAGTCCGTTCAGGGCGCGATGGCGGCCGGATTGCTTGGCGGCGGCTCCCGGTACCTGGGCGTAACTGAGGACTGCGGCCGGTTCCTCGCCGACGCGCTGGCCGCGCACGCTGGCGACCTGCCCGACACCGATGCGGGCTGGGACGTGATGGCTGTGTCGGCAGTCACTGCGCAGCGCGCGTCGGGTCGGCTTGTCCCAGGCCTCGGCCATCCCGTGCACAAGGACGGGGACCCGCGTACGCCGGTGATGTTCCGGATCGCCGAGGAATCAGGGGTCCTAGGCCCGCACCTGAAGCTGTTCGCGGCCGTCGGCCGCGTTCATCCCGCGATCATCGGCCGGACCCTGCCGCTGAACGGGGCCGGCGTGTGCGGGGCGGCTCTCGCCGACCTCGGATTCCCGCCCGACTTGCTGCGGGGCTTCGCGCTGCTGGCAAGGACCGCAGGACTGCTCGGGCACCTGGCTGAGGAGATGCGCAATCCGGCCGGGCAGGCTATCTACCGCGAGGTCGACGAGAACTTGCGCTACGTGCCGCCGGCCGAGTAGGCGCTTCTGCTGCCTTGAGTGCCGCGAATCTCAAGCGCCGCGAATCTCAAGTGCCGCAAGTCCTGCGAATCCCAAGAATGCTTTCCAAAGTAATCTTTCGACAACTATTGTCGGACCTATGCAAAGCGAAGAGACCAGGACGGTCAGCCGGCTGACCGATCCGCGAGCGCTCCGGGCGCTGGCGCACCCGACGAGACTGACGCTGCTCGGGTTGCTCCGGCTCCACGGGCCGCTCACGGCAACGAAGGCCGGCGAGCTGCTCGGGGAGAGTTCAGCCAGCGCTTCCTTTCATCTGCGGCAGCTGGCCAAATATGGCCTCGCGGAGGAGGCCGGCGGCGGGACAGGACGAGAACGACCCTGGCGAGCCACTGCCATGTTCACGGCCTGGCCTGATGTCGCTGACACTCCCGAGTTGGCCGCTGCCAGCAGCATGCTGCGATCGGTCATCGCCGAGCGCTGGACTGCGCTGCTGCGCCGGTGGACAGAAGACGGGCCGAAGCAGCCGGCTGAATGGCAAGCAGCCATGCCCTTCGGCGACACTCTCATCCATGTGACGGCAGCCGAGCTTGCCGATCTGACGGAGCAACAGAAGGCGCTCGTCGAACGGTACGTGGACCGACACGCCAGGCCAGAACTGCGTCCAGACGGCGCACGTCCGGTTTTGTATCTCAACCTCGCCTTTCCAACGGACCTAGCCGGCTCTGCTACCGAGGACTGCTGACGATGGCAGCAATACCGATGGACCAGCGTGACGATGACGCCGCGGAGGTTTTCGGCGCCCTCTTCACCCTGGCTGGCAGGGCCGATCCGTTCCCTCTGTACGCGACGCTGCATCAGTTCGGCGAGGCGGTGGCGCTCGCGCCGGGAGACGTCGTGGCACTCAGCTACGACGCAGTCAATGCCGTGCTTCGCGATCCCGCGTTCCTGGTCACGGAGATGACGGCAGGCGATGGCGAGGACCAGCACCAGTCCTGGTTCCCAGGCTCGCTGCTGAGCAACAACGATCAGGCGCACGCCAGGATGCGGACCCTGATGGCCGGCGCGTTCACTCCGCGGCGGATGGCCCAGCTGGCGCCGGCAGTCGAGCGGATAACCGCCCAGCTGATTGCCAACATGGCTGACGAGGGAGCAGACGCCCAGCCGGTTGATTTCATGGCTGCATTCGCGTACTTGCTGCCGGTGAATGTCATCTGCGAGTTGCTCGGCGTGCCGGAGGCCGACCGGATCTCGTTCCGGCCGGAGGCGCGAAAGCTCGCATTCGGCATCGACTTCAATAACGATCCCCGGGTCCTTGCCGAAGCCGACGCTGCCGCGGTCTGGTTGCAGGACTACTTTGCTGACCTGGCCGCCCAGCGCCGTGCCGGGCCGGCCGATGATCTCGTCAGCGCGCTAGTCGACGTCAGTGGCGCGGATGGTCGCCTGAGCGAGAGCGAGCTGCTGGTCAACCTGACCTTGCTGCTTTTTGCGGGCTTCGAGACCACGACGAACCTGCTCGGCAATGGCCTGCAGATCTTGCTGTCCCGGCCGGCCCTAGTGTCTGGGCTGCGCCACGGCACGGTACCGCCGGCTGCATTCGTAACCGAGGTACTCAGATTCGACTCGCCGGTTCAGGCGGCGACTGACAGATGGCGGCGAGAGCCAGGCCAGGTAGCGGGCGTGCCAGTGCCTGCGGGCGGGCACGTCATCCCGATGATCGGCGCCGCGAACAGGGATCCGCGCCGGTTCAGATCCCCTGACACATTCGACCCGGCCAGGTCAGACTCGGGCGCTCTCAGCTTCGGTGCAGGCGCGCATTTCTGCCTTGGCGCGGCGCTAGCCAGGCTGGAGGGAACGATCGCGTTCCCCCAGTTGCTCGCCAGCTTCCCGCGGGTGGCCGCTGCTGGTGATCCAGTACGGCGGCACGGCCTCGCCCTGCGCGGTTTCGACAAGCTGCCGGTGACTGTGGCGTGACAGCGGCGGGCGTCCAGCCGGCCGGCAGTGAGCCCACGGACTCGCAATCAGAACCGGGAGGTCGGCCTGGGCTCCGGCAACGCGCTGTCGACAGAATCCCGGCGCTGCTCCGGCAGACCGTATTCCGGCGCTACTGGAGCGCGCAGACCATCTCGATGTTCGGCGACCAGGTGTCCGGGATCGCTATCCCGCTTGTCGCCGTCCTGGTGCTGCACGCCAGCGCCGCCGATATGGGCTACCTGACCGCGCTCGTCTGGCTGCCGAGCTTGCTATTCGGCCTGCACGCAGGCGCCTGGGTGGATCGCCGGGGTCATCGGCGCGCCACCATGATCGGTGCGGACCTCGGCAGGTTCGCGCTGCTCGCCAGCGTGCCGACCGCCTACGGGCTGCATGCGCTGACACTGGGCCAGCTGTTCGGCGTCGCGTTTGCAGTGGGCGTGCTCAGCGTGTTTTTCACCGTCTCGGACTCCGCATTGTTCGTCGCGGTCGTCCCGGCCGATCGGTACCTCGAGGGCAACTCGCTCGTCTACACCAGCCGGGCTCTGTCGTTCGTGGGCGGACCGAGCATCGGCGGACTTCTGGTCCAGGCGCTGTCGGCCCCGGTCGCGGTCGTCGCGGACGCGCTGTCCTTCCTCGGATCAGCGTTCTTCCTGCATCGGATCCGGCCAGCCGAGCCGCCACCCGATCGCAGCGGCGAGGGCGCGGTAACCGCCGGCGCGAGATTCATCGCGGGCTCGCCCCTCATGCGGGCGTCACTTCTCGCCGTGGCGATCGTGAACTTCTTCAACCTCATGTTTAGCGCGCTGTACCTGCTGTACGCGGTGCGCGAGCTGCACATCAGCGCCGGGTTGATCGGCCTCGTGCTCGGCGCGGCAGCGGTTGGCGGCGTGCTCGGCGCGGCCGTGACCAAGCGGATCGCCGACCGCATCGGCGTCGGCTGGGCCTACACGGTCGGCTGCGCCTTGTTCACGGCGCCGCTCCTGCTCGTCCCACTCGCTGCGGGTCCGAAGCTGCTGATCCTCGGCACACTGTTCGCTTCCGAGTTCCTGTCCGGATTCGGTGTCATGGTCCTCGACATCAGCGTGGGCTCCATCTTCGCGGCCGTGATTCCGGACGAGGTGAGGTCGCGCGTGACCGGCGCATTCCAGGCGGTCAACTACGGCACGCGGCCGGCGGGGGCGCTGCTCGGCGGCTTCCTCGGCACGCTCGTCGGGGTGCGGCCAGCATTGTGGGTCGCCGCTGCGGGCGGCATCATCGGCGCCCTGGTGCTGCTGCCCTCACCGGTGCCCGCATTCCGGATGCCGACCGCCTCGAGCTAGCGCGCGCGTGCTGGGACAGTCAGTGATGACGGCCCCGTTCCCGGTCTCATGGTTGTTGCTCGTGCCCGAGTCGAGCACCACGGCGAGCGCGTGACCGTCATCCGGTTCAAGACGCCCGCCGCAGTGATCGTCCCCGGTCAGCTGCTCGAACTCGGCGCGGTCAGTTCGTGCGGCTTGATTGCCCGCGCCTGATCAGGAGACATGAAACCTTTGCTGATCCGCGCTGATCTCAGATCCGGTAGAAAAGGTTGAGGAACCGGTCGGCGAGCGCCGCGTCGCCGATGGCGGTGCCGCCGTTCACGCGCCCGAACGCGGTCAGGACCATGCTCCCAGGATCGAATTCGAGAATGGCCGGCAGGTCGTCGATGGCGCCAGGCTCGTAACTCATGCCCTGGTCGCTGATCGAGACGCGGGTGTCGCCCGCGTTACGGCCGCTGACCCGGACGCCGATGGTGAACGGGCTCAGATCCGCGTCGGGCCGCACCGTCGACTGCCAGATAATGAACATGAACGGAACCAGCAGGTCAGCGGTGTCAGCCGGCAGCGCGTGCGCCCGGCCGCTGCCCTGGCGGATATCCCACGTGTGCACGCCATAGTCCATCAGCTGGCCCCCGGCGTAGACGAATGCCGGGACGGGGCCCATGTAGGCGTGCGGGACCAGCAGGCCGCCCCACTCTTCTGCGGAGAGAGGCTGCAGGATTCCCATCATCTTGTCGAGGTCGGCGCGGGCTCGGGCCATCATCTCCTGCTGGCTCAGGTCACCGAACGCGCGCGCCGACGCCCCAGCCATTTCGTGCATGACGAGCAGGCCGTGAGCCGCTGGTGCCTCGCTCCCGGCCCGCGCGGTGTCGAACGCGGCGAAGTACCCCTCGGTCGTGTCAACGATGTGGCCGATGACGTCCTTCACCCGCCAGCTCTCGCACGCTGTCGGCGCGTCCCAGGCCCCCGGCTGGTCTGCTAGCGCGAACATTTCCTCCGCCTCGCGGCGGACCACCCGCAAGATCGTGTCCTTACCTTCATAGGTCATGGCATTCCACTCGCTCATGCCCTCGCCTCTTTCGGTTGCAGGTTCGGAATGTGAACCGGTGTGCGGCTAACAGCTTGCGTTTACAGTTCGTAAGCCCAGCGCACACGACCGGGCGATGTCAACGGACAGTTTCGGAGGGAACGGGGTCGCTGGCGTCCGCCGCCCTTTTGACCTGCGGGTCGTGCTGGCGGGACAGCTGAGAATCGTGCGAGTCTGCGAGTCTGCGAGTCTGCGAGGCCGTGGGTCGTGCTTCGCCGGCATGACGGGGCGGGCTAGCCGGCGAGGCTGAGGCTCGCCAGGGCCGCGCCGTAACGGATCGCGACGAGCTGCCCGACGGCAGCGTGCGCGCCTAGGGTTGCCGACGCCGGTGCGCCGAGGGCGGCGCTGAGGTCCTCAAGAACCGGCAGCGATGTCTCCGGTCCGATGAGGCAGGGCGCAAGGGCGGGGCGCGGCGAGCCAGAGTCGGTCAGCCTCGTGACGGCGTCCGCGATGCTGGCCGGATCGCCGAGCGACGCCGGCACTACAGGCACCGACAGCCGCGACGCGAGCAGCACGGCGACGACGGAAGCCGCGCTGGCGGCCTGTTCATCCTTGTCGGCCAGGACGATGACGCCGCGGCCGTCGGCGGAAATGCTGAGCCCACTCGCGCGCGCATACCGGGCGAGGCCGGCTTCGGCCAGCCGCGCGTGCAGGGCCTCGGCCACGAGCGGGTGTGGACCGAGGTGGCCGGCGACAAGAGCCGGGACCGGGAGCTGCGCGGCCAGCTGGCTCAGCGTCGCGTCGATCAGGGGACTTGGGCCAAGCAGCAGCGGCACTATCACGCTCGGGAACTGGTCATGGTCCGCTGGATCTTGGTCCGTGAGGAGGCAGTCGGCCAGCGACAGGTCGCCGCCCTGGACGTAACCAACCCGGATGTCGACTCCGGGACACGACACTCCGGCGATCGAGGCAACCCTGGGCCCGATTTCGGCGGTGTCCGCCTCGGCAGTTCCCGGCACCGCTATGACCAGCGCGGGCGCATCCGAAGCGACAGAGAGACGGTGCGGGCTGCGGTGCCGGCCAGATGGCCTCGTCCTGGTCGTGCGCCTCGGGAGGACGTCCGGGCCATCCGACTGTCCGGCGCGCTGCGGCAGGCCGCCGCGTTGGGGGAGGGAGTCGCCGCGCTGCGGGAGGCCGCGCTGCGGGACGGTTGGGGGGAGTCGCCGCGCTGGGGGAGGCCGCGTTGGGGGAGGGAGTCGCCCCGCTGGGGGAGGCCGCGTTGGGGGAGGGAGTCGCGCTCGGGGAGGGATCCGTTGGCCTCCCGCCCGGAACCGCTGCCCTCGCCGAACGCAACTCCGCGCTGTGGCAAGGAGTCGCCGCGCTGCGGCAGGCCGCGCTGGGGCAGGCCGCCGCGCTGCGGGAGAGAGTCGCCGCGCGGGGAGGCGGAGCCGGTACCGTCGGAGCCGTTGTCCTGGGCGAACTCAGCCCCGCGGCGCGGCAGGGAGTCGCCGAGCCCCGGGATCTGCCTGTCGTCCTGCGACTGGTCGGCGCCGCGCTGGGGAAGCGCCTCGCTTCGGTGCGGAAGCGTATCGTCACTATCGAGCAGCGCGTCGCGAAGGCGGGCCAGCACATCGCTTTGAGGCGTCGTTGCGTGGCTGCGCCGGGGGTTGAGCGGCTCGAACGGTGACCGCCCCTGGGACGACTCGTCGCCCTGAGATGACGAATCCGGGCGTTCGAACAGTGACCCGCCGCGCTCCGGCAGTGACTCGCCGAGCGACTTGCGCTGCGGCAGGTCGCCTCGCTGCGACGAGGACTCGCCGTCGTCCGGTTGCGGTTCCCCTGGCTGCGGTGCCTCGGGCTGGCTCAGGTCCGTCACGCTGTCGTATCGTAATCGGCTCGCGGAGCAGATGGCGCGCGTTCTGGGATGATCACACCAAAACTACTGCTGTCACCGATTCGTACTATCCGCTGGCAGCATGCTCCGGAGTACGGCTATGAGCGCATTCTTCTGGTCGTCGGAGAGCCGCTGCTCGGCCTTTATCGCCGCCTCGATGTCAAGCTGGCCGACATCCGGCTGAGCAGCCCCGGAGGTGTCCCTATGCAGCAAGCCTGCCTGGGCCAGCAGCGTCTCTGCGGAGACATTCAGCGCATCGGAGATCAGCCGAATGACCCGAACCGACGGCTGATGCAGACCGCGCTCGATCTGGCTGAGGTACGGATTGGACAGCTTCGTGCGCTCCGCCAGCTGCCGCAGGGAGAGGTTCGCCAGCTTGCGCTTGCTGCGGATGAAGGCGCCGAGCGCCTGCATCTGGGAGTCCCACGGCTCTGTCATCGGGATCTCCTTTGTGCTGGAACGGTGCGCTGAGGCGGGCTGCCATGCAGGCTGCCCGCCTCAGCGGCTGACTATCGTGCCAGTCGGCTCGCCGACCGACCCTTACTTCTTCGGGGTGCGAGTCTTGCTGGCGCTGCTGTCGGCGGCCTTGCGAGCAGTGGTGGTCTTGTTCGCGCTCGCGGTGTCGCGCGAACCTGCCTTCGCCGTGCTTGTCTTCGTGGTGCGGGGCTTCGTGGCGCGGGGCTTCGCGTCGCGCGGCTTGGCCTGTGCCTTGGCGCCCTCAGCGGCCACGGTGTCGGTGGCTGCGGGCTCGCTGGCATTTTCGGCGGCGACGGTATCGGCGGGTGCGCTGGCCGGGGCACTCTCCGTAGCCGAGGTCTCGACACGAGCTGCCTCAGCCGGGACGACGGCCTCATCAGCCGTGACAGCCTCGAGCGTCGCCATGCGGGCGTGCTTTGGCTTGCGGGCATCCTGGAGGGTGCCAACAACCTGGGTCAGCCTGGCAACACTCTCAGCGACGAGCGGGCTGGCAGCGTGGAAGGCCTTGCCAGCCAGCTCGCGCTGCCGGGCGACGAACTGGTCGGCCACCGGGCTGGCAGCGTGGAAAGCCTTGGCAGCCAGCTCGCGCTGCCGGGCGACGAACTGCTCGGCCACCGGGGTGGCGGCTTGAACGGCCTTGTTAGTCAGGCTCCGCTGGGTAGCAATGACGTGCTCGGACAGCTCCTGAGCGCTGGCCCGCAGCTTGGCTGGATCGGCGAGCGCGCTCATTGACGGAACGTGGACGTCCGGCTTGGGCAGCGTCGGGAGGCTCGGGCGTACGGCCTTGGCCAGCTGGTTGCCCGTTCGAATGACGTCGTGGACTGCCTCGCGGCTCTTGCGCATCTGCTCTTGACTCTTGCGCATCTGGTCCTGGCCACGCTGCATGGCAGCGAGCAACTGGTCCTGAACCTCTTGCGCGAGGGCGCGGGTGTCGATCATGGAGTCCTCCTGATTAGCGTCTACATGCAAACTATATCAAGCACACCGCGCAATATGTCAAGCGCAGACGCGGCGAGACGCCGTCACCACGTGCTCGCGGAGCGGATCCGCGCCGAATTGTCATGTTCCGCATACTCGGCGGGCTCGACCGTCGCGGCGCATTGGGCGTCAGGGTGGATCTGCTGCCCAACTAATGGGCAGCACTGTCGCATCTGCTGCCCAATGGCACTGAGATGCGCCGCCTGCGGACGGTAGGACGGAGCCTTGCCAGCCGAGGCGGGCCGAAACACACTCGCGCGCAGCCAGACACCAGGCCAGGTGCCGCCTGCCACTGCCTCGCCCGAGCGGCTAGGCGTCCTGGACAATCTCCAGGCCATTGCGGTCCGGGTCACGGAACGCGAACATCGGCGGCACGCCTGGCCAGCGCAGGACCTCGTCAGCGCTCACCCCGTGCTCGAGCAGGTAGGCGTGCAGGGCGTCAGCATCCGGCGTGCCGAGCCGAATGCCCGTCTCCACGCCTGCGGGCGCGTCGGGCTTCGCGCTAACGAGGGCGATCGTCGTGCCGCCTCCGACTGGCGTGACTTCGATCCAGCGCGCACCACCGCCGAGGCCGACGTCCAGCGTCTTCGTTAGACCGAGGACGCTCGTGTAAAAGTCGAGCGCCTGGTCCTGGTCGAACACCGGGACGCCGACTGTCCGCATGCCGGTAATCCGCGTCGCCACAGTGCTGCCGCTCATGCGCCTGCCTCCTTCTTCTACGGCTTGTTAGGCCTGGCCGTACATCAGTGAGCCAGGGGTTGTCAGCAGTTCACCGCACTCCAGCCAGGTCTTGAGCCCGGAGAGGATCATTGGCCAGCCGCCGTAGAGCTGGTCGTTGGCGCCTTCACGGAGCTGGTCATGTGTCACGACCAGGTGGCACGAGTCGGCGACCTGCTCTATCTCCCAGGTAACCCGGCTGGCGCCTTCGCTCTTGACCTCGTCGCTCCACAATGCGGTCATGGTGTGCACGAGTTTGCGCGGGGGATCGACCTCCAGTACCTCACCCTCGCCGAGCAGATTCGAGCCGTCGCCTCGCGTGTCCGGCGCTGATGGGTGACCCATCTCGAGCCGCGCGCCCGGCGTCCAGTCCGATCTCACGCCCGCGCCGAAGTTGTACTTGCTCCTGATCTCTGGGTCCGTGATCGCGTCCCAGAGGCGCTCAGGAGTCGTACGAATGTAGATCTCGAAGATCTTTTCCATCGGTCTCTCCAGCTTCTGCTTGATCTCGCTGAGCGCCGCCGCCCAGGGCTCTGCGTACTTGCTGACCCATCGGTCGTGGATGAGCCGTATCGGCACCGGGTTCAGGAAGTGGAGCTTCTCCCGCCCGCGCTTCCTGGTCACGATCAGGCCAGCCTCCTCTAGCTGCCGCAGGTGCTTCATGACGCCGAACCGCGTCATCGCGAAGCGCTCCTCGAGCGCGCTGAGTGTCTGGCCGTCGGCGCGGTAGAGCTCATCGAGCAGCTCGCGCCTGGTCGGATCCGCCAGGGCCTTGAATACCTCATCCACGCAACGAGAATAGGTGACCAATTAGTCACATGTCAAGCCGGTCAGTCTGGTACGCCTCGTCGGGTTAGGGGTTGGCGGCGCTCGGATGGGGCGCTGGCGGGTCGCGGCGCCGGGATGGGGCGCTGGCGGGTCGCGGCGCTGGGATGGGGCGCTGGCGGGCGCCCGGGCGGACGGCCACGCGGCCGGAGGCCTGCCGGGACGGTGCAATCGGGCCAGACGCGGCATCCGGCGGGGCGCGTGGACGGGCGCCGCCGAGGGCCGACTAGCGTGCAGCACATGTCTCCCGTCTGGCCGGCGGTGTCGTACGAGCAGTGGAGCGACACCTGCGACACGTTGCATGCGCACACTCAGGTACTCGGCAAGCTGGCGGTCGCGCTCGCGCCGCCCGAGCCTCAACTCCAGCACGCCGCGCTGCGGCTGACAGCTCGCGGTTGGGAAACCGAACCGCTGCCGGCCCCAGATGGATCAGGGCGACTAGGCGTGCTGCTGGACTTGCGCTCACATGAGGCGGTGGCCGAACACAGCGATGGCCGTACTGAGCGAGTCCCGCTGACTCCGAACCGCTCCGTTGGCGCTGTGACGCGGGAGCTGCTGGCGGCGGTGCGTCGGCTAGCCGGCGATGTCGAGGTCGATCCGACGCCGCAGGAGGTCCCGTGGACCGTACCGCTCGACATGGACGAGGAGCACGCGACCTACAAACAAGACCAGGTCTCGGCCTACTTCGAGGCGGCCGGGCGGGCGGCGATGGTCCTGACGGAGTTCCGCGCTCCGTACCGGGGCCGGTCCACGCGCGTGAGTGCCTGGTGGGGATCCTTCGACCTGGCAGTCAGCCTGTTCTCGGGTCAGCCGGCGGACCCGCCGTCCCACGACTTCATCATGCGCAACGCTATGGATGCGCAGGAAGTGGCGGTCGGCTGGTGGCCGGGGGATCCGCGTCATCCGGCGGCAGCGTTCTACGCCTTCGCCCATCCGGCCCCGCCCGGGTACAGCGCCGGGAAGCTTACCCCGGTGGCCGCGCACTGGGACGCAGGGCTCGGGGAGTACGTCCTGAACTGGGATGACATCCGGACCAGTGCCGACCCGCATCGCGAAGCGCTGGAGTTCGCCCGGTCGGCGTTCATGCACTCCTGCACGATGTGCCACTGGGATCCGGCGCTCGCAGCCAGTGCGCAGGGCACGCCGCCGCCTGTGTACTGAGCGTTGCACCGTCGCACCGGAAGCCCCCCGGGCTTAGCAGCGCAGGCTGTGGAACGGCGGTCGCGGGCACGCCGGAGGCTGTCATGCTTGCCGCATGAGCTCTGGAACACCGTCTTCGCCGACTCGCCGGGCCCGGCTGTGGCACGCGGCGGAAGCCAGAAATGTCCCGCTGCGCGCGATCCTGGTGACAGTTGGCGTGGTCGTGCTCGCGTTCCTGGCCGGAAAGATCATCGACCGGCTGCGCGGCGTGATCCTACTGCTGGTGGTCGCCGGCTTCGTCACGCTGCTGCTGAATCCGCTCGTCGCGGCGTTTCACCGGTGGGTTGGCCGGCGCGGGATCGCTGTAGCCGTAGTCACCCTGCTGGCCGTCTGCGCCTTCGCCGGGCTCGCAGTGGCATTCGGCTACCCCCTCGTCAACGGCATCAGCCATTTCGCTGACAACCTGCCCGCGTACGTCAGCACAGTGCAACACGGCAAGGGCTGGCTCGGGCAGCTTGTCACCAAGTACCACCTCCAGGCGTGGGTCGTGAAGAACGCGCCAAAGCTCGCCAGCTACGGGCAGGACCTGGCCCATCCGGCACTAAGCCTGGGCAAGGGCGCGTTGTCGCTGATCTTCTCGCTGTTCACGATCTTCGTGCTGGTCGTGATGATGCTCCTAGAGGGTCCGAAGCTGCGCGACGGGCTACTCCGCTTGATGGCGCCGGACCGCGCCGAGCGCTACACCCAGGTGGCGCGCGAGGTCAACCGGTCAGTCGTGGGATTCATGCTCGGCAACTTCGCTACGTCGCTCATCGCGGGCGTGGTCGTCCTCGTCACGCTGCTGCTGCTTGGGGTGCCCTTCCCGTTCCTGTGGGCGCTCTGGGTGGCACTGATCGACTTCCTGCCGATGATCGGCGGCGCGCTGGCCGGCATTCCGGTCGTACTCTTCGCGCTGACGCACTCGCTGTCCGCGGGGATCGTGGTCCTTGTCGTCTTCCTCGTATACACGCAGGTCGAGAATCACATCCTGAACCCGGTCATCATGAGCCGGACCGTGCGGATCAACCCACTGCTCGTCCTCGTCGCGATCCTGGTGGGCGCGTCACTCGGCAGCTGGATCGGCGGATTCTTCGGCGGGTTCGTGGCCGCGTTGCTGGCGATTCCGACGGCGGGGGCGATCCAGGTGATCATGAAGACTGTCTGGCGGTCCACAGCGCCCTTGCCCGACGGCCCCGCCAACGCCTATCCGGGCGGGGAGCCCACCGCCCCGGTGACACCCGCCACGCCCACAGCCCCGGCAGCGCCAGTGAGGCCCGTCACGGAGTGACGTCGGGCAGCAGCGGCAGGCGCGACGGCGGCTTGATCTCCTCCAGCCGCAGGTACGTCACAAGCCGCTGACCCCCTCTCGCGGCGAGCCGGGCTAGGACCTGCTGCAACTCGGTGACGTTCCGCGCCACCACCGTGAGGAGGTAGTCCATTTCGCCAGTGACGTTGTCGGCGGTAATGATCTGGGGGAGCGCTCGGACCTGATCCTCGAACAGCCTGGTCGAGCGCGGGTCATGCCGTCCCAGGGTGGCAGCGACGTACATCTGCAGCGGGAAACCCACGGTGGCCGGATCAAGCCGGGCGCTGATGACCTTGATGACGCCGGACTGCTTGAGGCGGCGAACCCGGTTCAGCGTCGCGGCCGGCGACAGGCCCACCAGTCTGGCCAGCTCAACGTTGGTGCGGTCTGCGTCCGCCTGGAGCTCGGTTAGCAGCAAGAGATCAATTTCATCAAGTTCAACTGCCATGACACCAAACATTATCTTGTTTGTGCAGGCGACTGGCGAAATTCAGCGCCGTTCCAGGTAGACCTGAGGTCATGACCAACAACCGCCGCCTCGTCTTCCCGGCGCTCCTCACCGCAGGAGTGCTCTGGGGTACCACCGTGCCGCTGTCCAAGGTCGCCCTGGGCTGGCTGCCTCCGGGGTGGCTGGCGTTCGTTAGGTTCGCCCTGGCCGCGGCGATCTTGCTCGTGGTGAGCCGGTCGCGGCTTCGCGCAGCGTTCAGCCCGGCGATCATGATCACCGGCGCGATCGGCTATGGCGGGTCAGTCCTGCTCCAGAACTTCGGCATCGACCGGACCAGTGTCACGCATGCGGCCCTGCTGATCGGTGCCACGCCGGTGCTGGTCGCGATCACTGCCGCCGTGCTCCGGCACAGCGTGGCACGTCCGCTTGCCTGGGCCGGATTCGCGATTTCGCTGGCCGGAGTCGGCTTCATCGCCGGCGGTCAGGGCTCGGGATCGAGCCTGGCCGGCGATGGCCTGGTGCTGGCAGCGCAGCTGATCTCGGCCGCATTCACGGTTTCGCAGGCCAGGCTGCTGCGGGGGCGGGATCCGATCGCGGTCACCGGGCTCCAGCTACTCGGTGCGGCCATCGTCGTGCTGCCGGTCGCCTTGATCACGGAGCACCAGGCGGCCGGGCCGGGAAGCCTCACCGCGGTGCTGGCGACAATCGGACTCGTGCTGGCCGGGACCGTGCTGCCGACGTCGCTGTTCGCGTTCGGCCAGAGCCGCGTGTCCGCCGACGTCGCGGGCGCCTTCCTGAACCTCGAGCCGCTGGTCGGCGCCATCATGGGAATGGCGCTGTTCGCTGAGCCGGCCGGCCCGACTCAGCTGGCAGGCGGCGCCGCGATTTCCGTCGGCATCGGACTGAGCACCTTCCAGGTGATACGCGGCCAGCGGTGGCGCGCGAGCACGCCCGGCAGGGTCGGCGCGCCCAGCGAGGTGACTGCCCCCAGGCACGTCATCGTGCCCAGCAGGGTCGGCGTGTCCAGCAGGGTCGGCGTGTCCAGCGGGGTGGGTGTTCCCAGCAGGGTCAGCGCGCCCCGCGAGGTGACTGCCCCCAGGCAGGTGATCGTGCCCAGCAGGTTGAGCGAGGCCAGCGGGGCGAGCGCGCCCAGCACGGTGGGTGTGCAAGGAGATGCGAGCGCCGACAGTTATGCGGGTACTGGCAGCCTCGCGTCGGCCGGCGTCGCCGCGGCGGCCTCGGAAGCCGCCGATTCGTCCGTACCTGCATCGCGCCCGGCGCCAGGGGAAGCGCCTAGCGTGGTCAAGCGAACGAAGTTCCCGCGGCCGAGGCCAGCTGGCACTGCACGCTTGCGCCGCCCGAGATTCCGCCCGTCCGGGCACCCCGAGTCAGCGGCGCATCCGGCCCACCGGACTTCGCGGTCTCGCCGCGAGCGCGACCGCCGCGGCCCGACCGGGTTGCCATAGCGCCAGCGCCTGAGACCATGTCACTTCCGTGGGGGCAAATAAGGCATACCGGTCGTGATCATGACTGGAACTGTCACGGTGTCAGTGTCAACCGCCGTGTGTCGGTGGCAACCGCCGTCAGCGGGGCTCCCGCAGAGGCTGAAAATTGCGCGCAGCTGGAGGTGCGCGCACCGTGAGTAACGAACAGCTGGGGTCGCGGGCACCGCAAGTAACGAACAGCTGGAGTTGCGACCAGCGTTGAGTACTAGCAGCGAGAGTTGCGGGCAGGGTGCGCAATCGAGCAAGCTCGCGGGGTGACGTCCCTGAAGTCCGTCGGCGTGGTCGGCGCCGGCATCGTCGGCCTCGCGGTCGCGCGAGAGCTGACCATCCGATGGCCCGGCGTGGGCGTGACCGTGTTCGAGAAGGAAGACCGGGTCGCGGCGCATCAGAGTGGCCATAACAGCGGTGTGGTGCACGCTGGCGTGTACTACGTGCCAGGGAGCCTCAAGGCCACGCTCTGCCGACGCGGCGCCGCGATGACGCGGGAGTTCTGCCAGGAGCACGACGTTCGGTACCGCGAACTAGGCAAGCTGATCGTCGCCATCTCGGCTGAGGAACTCCCTGCCCTTGCTCGCATCGAGGACCGGGCCACGCGCAACGGGGTGCCAGGCCTCAGGCGCGTACCTGGCGAGCAGATCGCACAGATCGAGCCCTACATCAAGGGCGCCGCCGCGCTTCATTCGCCGCACACCGCTGCCGTCGATTACGTCGGGATGTGCGAGGAGCTGGCGAGGACCATCAGTGCCGCGGGCGGCAAGGTTCTGCTCGGCACGCCGGTCATCGGGGCAAGCGAGACCGCGTCTGGCGTGCGGGTGCAGTCGGCGGGCGGCGTCTTCGACGTCGACTACCTGATCGTGTGCGCCGGTCTGAACGGCGACCGCTTCGCCGCAAGCCTCGGCGGGCTCGGCGGCCTCGGCGGGCTCGGCGATCTGAGGATCATCCCGTTCCGCGGTGAGTACTACGAGCTCGCGCCGCGGGCCACCGATCGCGTCCGTGGCATGGTCTACCCGGTACCCGATCCCCGCTACCCGTTCCTCGGAGTGCACCTGACCCGGCACGTCGACGACACGGTGCACGCCGGCCCCAACGCAGTGCTCGCGCTCGCGCTCGAGGGCTACCGCTGGTCGGACGTCAGCCTGGGGGACATAGCCCGGATGGCGCGCTGGCCAGGCGCCTGGCAGCTGGCCCGCCGGAACTGGCGCAGCGGCATCGCCGAGGTAGCAGGCTCGCTGTCCAAGCGCCGCTACCTGGCCAGCGTCCGCGCCTACCTCCCCGACCTCCAGCTATCCGATCTGCTCAAATCCAAATCAGGGGTCCGGGCCCAGGCGGTGCGACGCGACGGCAGCCTCGAGGACGACTTCGTGCTGCGGCGCAACGGACGCGTCTTGCTGGTGCGCAACGCGCCCTCGCCTGCCGCCACCGCGAGCCTGGCGATCGCCGAGCACATCGTGTCGGCCCTGCAGGCATAGGCGTGACCGGCGTCATGCCATCGCGGGCTCGCCCTGTCTCAAAAGGGTGAAGCCCTCGTAGCCACCCGCCGCGACTTCGGCGCACTTCTCCCGGAACACGCCCACGCCGCCGATGTACGGGAGGAACACGCGCGGCTTGCCCGGCACGTTCGCGCCCATGTACCAGGAGTCGGCCTGCGGGAACAGCGTGAACGACCCGACGTCAGCCACATGCTGGACCCACTCGTCCTGCGCCGCCACCGTTGCCTCGATCGAGGCGTATCCGTGCTCGCGGAGGTAGGCGATGCAGTCGGAGATCCACTCGACGTGCTGCTCGATCGACACCGCCATGTTGCTCAGGACCGATGGCGAGAGCGGCCCGGTGACGGTGAACAGGTTGGGGAATCCGGCCATCGCGACGCCCAGGTAGTTCCGCGGCCCGGCAGACCACTGCGATGCAAGCGAGACCCCGTTCCGTCCAATGATCTTTATCGCGGCCAGCGCACCGGTCATGGCGTCGAACCCGGTGGCGAAGACGATCGCGTCGAATTCATACTCGCGCTCGGACGTGCGGAGCCCAGTCTCGGTGAATTCCGCCAACGGGGTCTTGCGCAGGTCAACCAGGTGCACGTTGGGCCGGTTGAAGGTCTGGTAGTAGCCGGTGTCGAGACACGGCCGCTTGGTGGCGAAGGGGAACGTCCGCGGCGACAGCGTCTCGGCCACTTCCGGATCGTCCACCACAGCGCGGATCTTGCCCCGGATGAACTCCGCCGCCAGCTCGTTGGCGCCACGGTCGATGAGGATGTCGATATAGGTGCCGGTCAGCGACGTCAAGTCGCCCTTTTCCCAGGCGGCCTGGAACCGCGCGTTCCGGTCCTCCTCCGACGCCGCGACCGCGTACTCGGTTCCCTCCGGACCCGGGATGCCAGCCCGTGAAGTGCGCTGCAGTTCCCGAAATTCACGGTAGCTCGCCTTCATCTCGGCGGTCTCCGCTGCTGTCAGCGGACGGTTCCCGGCGGGTATGGAGAAGTTCGGCGTGCGCTGGAACACCGTCAGGTCGGCCGCCTGCTGCGCGATGATCGGGATCGACTGGATGCCAGAGGAGCCGGTGCCGATGACGCCGACGCGCAGGCCGTCGAATCGGACCTCCTCGTTGCCCCAGCGGCCCGTATGGTGCGTCCGCCCTCGATATCGCTCCAGGCCGGGCACCTCAGGCAGCTTGGACGTCGACAGGCAGCCCGTCGCCATGACCAGGAACTGGGCATCGAGTTCCGCGCCTGCATCGGTCGTCACTGTCCAGCGGTCGGTCCCCTCGTCGTACCGCGCCGCCGTCACCCTGGTGCTGAACGTGATGTCCGGCCGCAAGTCGAAGCGGTCGGCGACGTGGTTCAGGTACCGCAGGATCTCAGGCTGCGTCGGGTACTTCTCCGTCCAGTCCCACTCTTGCTCCAGGTCGGGGGAGAAGGAGTAGGAGTACGACAGGCTCTGCACGTCGCAGCGTGCGCCGGGATAGCGGTTCCACCACCAGGTGCCGCCCACGTCGTCTGCGGCGTCGATTACCCGGGTGCGCAGACCGAGCTCGCGCAGCCGGTACAGCTGATATAGCCCGGCCAGCCCGGCGCCAACGACGATGACGTCATAGCTCTCGTGACCCTGCTTTTCGTCCACGGGCATCGTTCCTCAGGCCTCCAGGCGCGCGCTCAGCTGCTCGGTTAGGTAGGCGATGCCGTCCGCGCTGCCCGGCAGCAGGTTCACCATGGTGAAGAAGCCGTGCATCTGACCGGCGAACCGGCGGTGCTCGACCGGCACTCCGGCCGCCCGCATCCGCTCGGCGTATGCCTCGCCTTCCTCTCGCAGCACGTCGTGCTCGGCAGTCAAGACGATGGCCGGGGCGAGGCCAGCCAGGCTCGCCGCCTGGAAGGGCGAGGCGGCCGGCTGCGCGCGGCTGGCCGGGTCCGGCGCGTAGTGATCCCAGAACCAGATCATCGACTCCCTGGTGAGCATTAGCTGGTTCTCCGGGTCGGTGTACGTGCCGTTGTCGAGGTCGGCGTCGGTGACCGGATAGATGAGCACCTGGGCGGCGAGCTCGGGCCCGCCCGCGTCGCGCGCCTTCTGCGCGACGACGGCTGACAGGTTGCCGCCAGCGCTGTCACCCATCACGATCAAGGGAACGGGGCCGCCCGCGATCTCCGTCATCTGATCGGCCGCCCAAGTCAGCGCCGTCCACGCGTCGTCGACTGCGGCCGGGTACCGGTGCTCGGGCGCCAGCCGGTAGTCGACGTTGACCACGGCGGCGTGCAGGCTGGTAGCCAGCGTGCGGGCCAGGCTGTCGTACTCGTTGATGTCGCCGATGACCCAGCCGCCGCCGTGGTAGTACACGACCACCGCCCGGATGTCGCCGGCCGGGACCAGCACGCGGACGGCGAAGCGGTCACCGTCGGATGTCTGCAGCTCGACGTCATAGGACTTGTCGACGTCGGGTCCCGGTCCGATCAAGTCCCACAGCAGCGCTCCGACGCCGCGCGCCTCTTCCGGCGTGAGCTCAGGCAGCGGCTTGACGCCGCTCTCAGCCAGCTGGGCCAGGAAGCCTGCGGTTGCCTCGTCTAGCGCCATCGCTGCCTCCGCTGCTCGTGTCTTCTCGGCGGGCGGGCACTCTGTGCGCAGTTGTCGGCCGCCGATCACCGGGTCGCCGCTCCCGCAGTGGCCTGCGTTCCGGACGCTACTACGGGGCACATTGGTCGGCAATAGGCCGGTCTGCGGGGCGGGCTGGTAGTTCGTCAGGCTCAGGCGACGTCGGCGGGCGCGCCCGCGGCAGCCATGTGCTCCGCCAGCCGCTCGACAGCGGTCCGCAACCTGCGGAAGTACGCGGCGGCTGCCGCTGCCGCGGGCCTCGCCAACGGGACAGCGGTACGCAGGAACGTGATGATCTCGGGCATGCGCCAGGTCGGGATGATCAACTTCGACCTGCTCGTCGAGTTCGAGCTGACGGTGATGGCCGACGGCATGCCGCCGTACCCAGCGACCACCCAGCAGGCGGTCAGCCAGATGCAGATCGGTCGGCTTCGGCCCGGAATGACGCTCCAGGGTGCTGTTGACCCGTCCAATCCGACGGCGGTCTGGCTTGATCTGACGAGCATCCCCTGATCTCGCCGCCGCCGTAGGTCGAGCGGGGACCGAGGCGGCGTTTAGCTGCATGCCGTAGGTCGGCTGACTAGGCGGGGGAGTCAGCCGGCCTCGACGCGCAGGCCCTACGGTGGCGGATGTGAACTTCAGCCACGACCTCCGCGACGCGGTGATCGCCGGCGACATCACCGTGTCTGTCCGGCTGTGGCGACGCCCGAAGGTCAAGGTTGGCGGGCGTTACCCGGTTGGCCCGGCACTCATCGAGATCGACTCCATGGAGCTGGTCCCATTCGGATTTATCGGCGACGATGACGTCCGCCGGGCTGGCGAGCACGACCTGGAATCGCTGCGACATCGTGCCGCCCATGCCGGGCCGATCGACGCCGACACACTGGTGTACCGGATCGAATTCCACGTCGTGGACGACTAGCACGTCGCGCGCAGCCCGCGTCGCGTAAGACGTTCTAAGTCCTCGACTAGCGCGCCACGCGTGGCCAGCGCGCGGAACGGCAAATAGTCGGCGCCGCGGGCCCGAGATTGTAGGAACTAGGAGGCCAAATCGGACAGTTGTAGGACTTCAGGGGGGATGAATCGGCCATATCGCCCAAGAAACCCCGCTCACTCCCTACAACCCACGGCGGACGCACCTGCCAGCGCCCGAAATGTCGGAGGCCTGCGGGACCCTAGGCGCCATGACCTCGAGAGAATGGCCCGAAAAGTTACCTTTGTTGACCACTTCTCGCCTCCGGGCCGCCGGCAACTCACCGGAGCACATCCAGACGCTGGTCCGGCGCGGGCGACTTGTCAGGATCGGCCGGGGCGTTTACGTCCGCCCTGCCACAGCCAAGGCCTTCGCCGCGACGCCCGACGGCGAGCACGTGCTGCGCGCGGCGGCGGCGGTGGTGCGAGCCGGGCGAGGCGCGTTCTTGAGCCATCAGTCGGCCGCGGTGTTGCACGGGATTGATCTCATCAGCGGCCCGGGCGATGACGTCACTATCACCGGACGCCCGCGTAGCGGCCGCAAGGGCACTGATCACCTGCACCTCTATACGACTCCGCTGCCGCCGGAGCACGCGACATACAAGCTCGGCGTGCCTGTCACGACGGTAGCGAGGACGGTGATCGACTTAGCCAGGACGCTGACCTTCGTCGACGGCGTGGTAGCCGCCGACTCGGCGATCCGCAAAGGCCTAACGTCCAAGCCGCAGCTTCAGATGGTCCTGGCCGCGAGCAGCGGAAAGCGGGGTGTCGTGCAGGCGCGTCGCGTTGTGGAGTTCGCCAGCGGGCTCTCGGAGTCGGTGCTCGAGTCCATCGCCCGAGTGTCGTTCGATGCGCTCGGCCTCCCGGCCCCGAGGCTCCAGGTGTGGATTCCGGCGGCGACAGGCGAGGCGATCGGGCGGGTTGATTTCTACTGGGAGCAATACAAGACGATCGCCGAAGTGGACGGCGCGCTGAAGTACCAGAACGATCCCGGACGCGCCAGGGCGCAGTTGCAACGCGACAAACGGCTGCGCGAGGCAGGCTATGAGGTCGTTCATTTCACGTGGTACGAGATCACGGCCAAGCCGGCCGAGGTGGCGGCGTCGATAACTGCAGCGTTCCGGGTTGGCGCGCGTAAGGCGACAGGTCCAGCTGCGTAGGCGGGATGGTCACTGCTCGGCGAGGATCGCCTCCAGCTCGGCAAGCGGGTCACGGACGATCGGACCGGTAGTCCGGACCACTGCCCGGCGAATAGTTCCACGGAACGGGAACGGGGCCGTGTACCCCCCGCCTACGGCGGGCCCCCATTCATAGCCGCAGGTCAGGCCAGCGCCCACGCCGTTGAAACCGGACGGGGTGAAGCGCGGGATCGAGCCGCGTGCGATCTCGCGACCGTCGCAGCGCAGGACGCCCGTACCGCCGAGCCCCTCGTCCTTGCTGAACGCGTACTCGATCCGGTGGTCGCCGGGTGGTATCAGCTCGGCGGACTCGATGATGTGCCGCGCCGCGCCGTACAGGTTGTGCACGTACCGGATCCGGCCGTCGAGGATGTGCAGTGACCAGCCGCCGAGGGCGCAGCCGAGTGCGAGCAGCACGCCGTCGGTCTCGTCATGGCTCACGATCGTGACGTCGACGACAAGCTCATGCGAGCGGTTGCGCACGTTCACGGCGACGGACTCGGGTACCTGCGCGCCACCCTGGAAGTACTCGTACTCGTCTCGCGGCGGGCGTCGGTCGGGCTTGGGGTGGACCAGCGTCCACAGCACCCGGTTGTCGAGCGGGAGCACCTGGTTGCGTCTGGCCTCGGCCCACCACAGGTCGATAAGTTCAGCGAGCAGCTGCGGCTCCTCGCCTGCCAGGTCGCGTGACTCCGACAGGTCGGCGGCCACGTGATAGAGCTCCCAGATGTCCGCGTCGAACGGCGCATTCGGGTCCTGGTCGTCGTAGAGCGGTCCGATCGGGTGGAACGCCACCGCTTTCCAGCCCCGGTGATAGATCGCCCGCGAGCCGAACATCTCGAAGTACTGCATATCGTGCCGCTCGGCCGCGTCGGCGCCGCCGGGCAGCAGCATGTAGGCCAGGCTCACGCCGTCGAGTTCCGACTGCGCGGTGCCGTCGATCTCGGCCGGCACTGCAACCCCGGCCAGCTCGGCCAGCGTTGGCAGCACATCGATCGCGTGCGCGAACTGGTGCCGGATGGCGCCCGATTCCCCGTCGCCGTGTGGCCAGACGATGATGCACGGATCGGCGACGCCGCCTTCATGGACTTCGCGCTTCCAGCGCCGGAACGGCGTGTTGCCAGCCATTGTCCAGCCCCACGGATAGTTGTTATGGGTGAGCGGGCCGCCGATCTCGTCGATCCTGGCGAACATCTCGGCCGGCTGAGCCGGATCGATGTTCAGCATCCGGATGTCGTTGATCGAGCCCTCGGCCCCGCCTTCCGCACTGGCGCCGTTGTCGGAGACCACGCAGACGATGGTGTTGTCGAGCTCACCGCGTTCCCGCAAGAAGGCCAGGATGCGGCCGACCTGCTCGTCTGCATGCGACAGGAAGCCAGCGAAGCATTCCATGAAGCGGGCGGCGACTGTCCGGTCACGGTCGCTGAGGGAATCCCAGGGCGGCACCCAGGCTGGCCGCGGTGTCAGGGCCGTAGACGCCGGGAGCAGGCCGATGGCGAGCTGGCGGGCGAAGACCTGGTCGCGCCAAGCGTCCCAGCCGAGGTCGAACCGGCCGCGGTAGCGCTCGAGCCAGCGGCGCGGTGGCTGGTGCGGGGAGTGGCATGCGCCGGTGGCGAAATACAGAAAGAACGGCTTGCTCGCCTCGACTGCGCGGAGGTCGGCGAGGAACTCTATCGCGCGATCCGCGAGGTCGGCGGTGAGGTGGTAGCCGTCCTCGATCGACCGGGGCGGCCGGACGCTGTGGTTGTCGTGATAGAGCGCAGGCACGAACTGGCTGGTCTCGCCGCCGTGGAAGCCGTACCAGCGGTCAAATCCGCGCGCCAGCGGCCAGGTCGAGCGGGACGCGGCCATGTTCGTCTCGTCTTCCGGGGACAGGTGCCACTTGCCGACCGCGTAGGTCGCGTAGCCCGCGGTCCGCAGGATCTCGGACAGGTAGCCGTTCTCGCGCGGCGGCTTGCCCCAGTAACCGGGATAGCCGATGGCCAGGTCGGCCACCCGGCCCATGCCGCTGCGGTGATGATTGCGGCCCGTCAGCAAGCAGGCCCTGGTTGGAGAGCACAGCGACGTGGTGTGGAAGTTCGCCAACCGGACCCCGCCGGCGGCCAGGCCGTCGATCACCGGCGTCTCGATGTCGGAGCCGTAGCATCCGAGCTGCGCGTAGCCGACATCGTCGAGCACGATCAGGAGCACGTTCGGGGAGCCGGCCGGTGGTGTCGGCTCGGGAGGCCACCATGGCTGCGAGTCTCGCCAGTCCGTCCCGATCCGCCCGCCGAAGTACTGCGCCACTCGGGGTTGCTCCTTTCTCCGCGACCGCGGGCTCGCGCCAGCAGGGTCTCGCGCTGATCTGCAGCCCATGCTGCCAGGAGGCTAGCCACCCGAGGGCGACTCGGTACCGTGGTGGCGTGGCGAACGAGCTGGCTGACTCAGGCGCGGGCCGCGACCTGAGGGCCGTGGTCCGCTACGTAGTCGGCGTCGCGCTCGGGTGCGTCGTCCTGCTGATTCTGTTCGGCAAGCGGGGGGAGCTCGCCGCTGCCTGGCATCATCTCGCGGGCGCGAGCGGCGGGTGGGTCGCCGCGGCGATCGGTGCCGAGTCAGTGTCGCTGCTGACGTTCGCCTGGCTCCAGCGTCACGTCCTGCGCCTCAGCGGGACGGTGATCCCGCTGCCAGGCCTGTTCCTGCTCACGCTCGCCAATGACGCGATCGCCAACTCGGTGCCGGGCGAGCCCGCCGTATCCAGCGCCTACCGGTACCGGTACTACCGGCGGCGGGGGGCGAGTGGCGCGAGCGCCGGGTGGACCATCTTCACGATCCTGATCGCGCAGGCCATCGGCATGTCGGTGCTCCTGCTGCTCGGCGTCGTCGTTGCGCTGGCCGGCAGTACTAGCACACTGGGCGCCGGGATCACCGTCATCGGCCTGGTACTCGTGGTCGGCGCCGGCGCCATCCTGATCCGCCGCGACCTGGTGTTGCGGTTGGCGAGCGCGGCGGTCCGCGGCGCGGATCGGCTGACCAGGCGTCGGAACGCGCCGCCGCGTGCAGACCGGGTCACGATCGCGGTCCGGATCGAGCACACGCTGACCCGGATGCGCGAGATCCCCCTCGGGCCGAGGTCTACCGTGGCCGTCGTCGTGATCGCGACCGCTGTCTGGGGCTGCGATTTCCTCTGTCTGGTGTGCAGCTTCCGCGCTGTGCATTGGGCGATCCCGTGGCACGCGGTGCTGCTGGCGTACGGCGTCGCGCAGGTCGTCGGGTCGCTTCCCGTCGTGCCCGGCGGTCTGGGCATCGTCGAGGGCAGCCTCGCGGTTGTGCTCGTCGCCTACGGGGTCAGCCAGGTCACCGCGGTCTCGGCGGCGCTGGCGTTCCGCATCGTGAACTTCTGGCTCCCGATCGCGATTGGCTGGGTCAGCGCGGGGGTGATCGCGCACCGGTTCCGCCGCGGGCGAGCATCGGCCGCTGGGCCGGCGCCCGATGCAGGCCTCCAGGCGATCGGAGCGGTGCCGCCCGAGTAGGTCGGGCCGCGGTCGTGCACGAGACGATCGTGATCGACTGTCATGCCCAGTGCGCGGCCTGGCGCCAGCCGAATACGTCGCGATTCCGTGGGTAGTTGCGCGCAAGGGTGCCAGATGTAGCCGAGCCGGGTTTGCTGGACTTGCCGCCGCGTTCCGTGCGCACCGGCTAGTTTCTGGGCAGTAGCGCTCAACGGAGGTGCGCGCCGATGTCGGAGTCCAGATACGCGATCCAGGTCGTGAGAGGCGTGCCCGTCGTCGCCGCGCCCGCGGCTCTCGATGCAGTGAGCGCTCGCTTGCTGCGCGAGACGCTGCTCCATCTGGCCGACACGGGCCGCGTCACCGTGGTCATCGATATGTCTTCTACCGCGGCATGTGATGCCGCCGGGTTGGCCGAGCTCGCCCGCGCCTACAGGCACGCCGCCGCCGAAGGTGGCGACCTGCGCCTGGTCGCCGGTCGCCACGCGCTGGCGGAGGTCCTAGCGGATAGCGGGCTCCAGCGTGTCATCCGGCACTTTCCGACCGTGGCCGAAGCGGTAGCCGAGACGCCTGCGGTCCGAATCGTGCCGTTGCGCGCGGTAGCCAGGGCCGCCAAGCCGCGCCCATCTGGACAACGCGCGCTATCAGTCCCGCTGCCAGTCCGATAGTCAGCGCAGCCGCTGGCTGGCCGCGGCGGCTCGGTAGTCTGTCGCCGTGCGCGGAAGCGTTGGCTGATCATGAGAGCTCGGATGGCCACAGCGGCAGCCGAGGCGGCCGATCCTGACGGCCGCCGCTGGCGCCGCAGCAAGGCCACCGACGATGCCACTGTTGTCTACTGCGACCAGTTCGGTTACTGACTCGCGAGGCCGCGCAGCTCGGCCGCTCGGCTCGGTCGGTCGGTGACCAGGACATCGACGTCCGGACAGCTCAGCCAGCGAGCCAGGGCCGTGTCGTCATTGACGGTCCACACCATCGTGGCCAGGCCGCGGCGACGGCATTCGGCCAGCACGCCAGCACGGGCCAGGCGCTCGTGCACGACGGCCCAGTCCGCGCCAACTCGGGCGACCGCGTCGATGCGGCTGCGGGCTCGTCGGCGTGCACGCTCGGCCAGATAACGCAGGGTCTGCGCATGATCGCCGCCGATCGTGAGCCCGGCGGGCACAGCGGGGAAGCGATCGCGGAGCTCGCTGATGGCGGCCTCGTCGCCGGTCGTGATGATGATGCGCTCCGGCTCGAGGACCCTGAGTGCCTCCAATACGACGGCGGCGAGGCAGGCCGGGTCCTTGAGGTCGATGTGCGCGGCCGCTCGGCCGGCCAGCAGCCGGAGCACCCCGCTGGTAGTAGGGATCTCGCAGCGGGCGAGGCGACAGAGGTCGGCATAGCTCAGCGAGCCGACGGGACGCCTACGTCCCAGCCCGGTCGCATGGAACGCGACCAGTTCGCCGTCTGCGGTGCGGCGCACATCGAACTCCAGGTAGTCGGCACCGGCGGCCAGCGCGCTGCGGTACGCGTCGTAGGTGCCTGGCGGCGCGCTCTCACGACCGCCGCGGTGCGCCGAGATGGCAGGGGCAAGCCCAGAACGGCTAGTGCTGGCCGGAGGAATGGCCATGGTCGGAACGAGCGCTGCATGTGTAGGCGAGGCGCTGCGGTCCAGGCTCGGGCACCGGTTGGTGCCGCCACGGCAGCAGCAGGTGCAGCCCTACGAGGACACGCCGCGACAGGCTGGGCCGCAACTGGCTGGGCCGCAACTGGCTGGGCCGCAACTCGCGTACGAGGGCCGGTGCCAGTGCGACCGCGTAGCCGAGCAGCAGGAGACCAGGCGCGGTGATGACGTCAAGCAGGTAGTGGTTGGCCGTCGCGAGCACGTCGGTCACAGTAGCGAGCGGATAAAGCCAGACGACTACCCGCAGCAGCGGGCGCCGAACTACAGCGCACAGTGCGATCGCCGCCCAGAGTGCCCAGGCGACGTGCAGGGACGGCAGCGACGCGAACTGCGCGGCACCGTTCGTCTCCACCTGGCCGGTAAACGCCGGGACCGCGATCGCGATGACGTCGTGATAACCCGGCAGCATCCGGGGTGGCGCGACCGGATACAGCCAGAACGCCACGAGGCCGAGCAGCGTGATGGCGACCAGCGCGTTGCGGTGCAGCCCGAAAGTGGGCACGCGCCGCCACAGGAGTACAGCGCCGGCGACGCCGGTGATGGCGCCCTGGAACAGGATGTAGTACCAGGCTGACGCCAGTGCCGCGGCCCCGTGGGCGACGGTCCAGTCGTTCATGATGTGAGCGGACGCACCGCCGAGCGTCGTGCTCACCGAGTTGACGACCGCCGCGTGCTGGCGGCCGACGGAGGCAGCCCCGGCCCGGAAACGGGCTACGTCGTCAAGGCCCCAGAGCAGTAGCCCGATGGGGAGGATCTGCGCAAATCGCAACATCGGGTGCCGCGCGGAAAGTGCTCGCCAGGTGAGGACTGGTCGCCAGTAGACAGCAGCAAGGTGGAAGCGAAACTTAGGCCGGGTCTGCGTCTGCATGCGCATCACCCCACGGCTCACGGTCGAGCCAGACGCCCCTCCCGGACCGCTAGCTTGAGGCTGCGTCTCGCTCAGCACTTATCTGCAGGTCAGTGCTTATCTGGAGGTATGTCTTTGAGCAATTTTACGCCGGTGGTGGCGGTGGCCGCGGGGATGCCGGCGCTGGGGCAGCCACCCGCAGGCCCGACATCCGGCCGGGCCGTTACTTGAGGAAGTCCTGCAAGGCGTGATTGACCTGATCGGCGTGCGTCCACGCGATCGCGTGCGGTCCCCCCTCGATGGTGAACAGCTCCATGTCCTTGATCAACCCGGGCAGCCGCCGACCGGTATTGGGGAACGGCAGGATCCGGTCGGCGTCACCCTGGATCACCAGGACGGGCACGTTGATCCTGGCCAGGTCGGCGCGGAAGTCGGTCTCCCACGTCGGGATGCACGCGACTGTCGCGATCGCAGACGCCGCCGACGCGATGTTCCAGCTGGCCCGGTACGCCTCGTCGCTCACCAGCGTGCCGCCGAGTATGTCCATGTTGTAGAAGTTGTCCAGGAACCCCTTCACCCACGCGGGAGGATCCGCGGCGGCCGTGTGGATGAAGCCGTCGAAGAGGCTGGCCGGCAGGCCCTCGGGGTTGTCGTCGGTCTGGAGCAAGAAGGGCGGGATCGGCGAGATGAGTACGGCCTTGCTGACTCGGGCTGATCCGTAGACTCCGAGGTACCTGGTGACCTCGCCGGTGCCCATGGAGTGCCCGACGAGGATGGCGTCGCGCAGGTCAAGCGCTTCCATTAGCGTGTTGAGGTCTGCGGTGAGGGTGTCGTAGTTGTAGCCGAATGATGGCTGGCTGGACTTGCCGAAGCCGCGGCGGTCGTAGGTGATCACGCGCCGGCCGGCGTCGAGCAGCATCGGTACCTGCTTATCCCAGGCGCGTCCACTAAGCGGGTAGCCGTGGATCAGGACGACGGGCGCTCCGCTTCCGTAATCCTCGTAGTAGAGATTGATCGCACCACTGTTCTCGGTACCGACTGTCATAGACGGCATGGAATGCCCTCCTCGGCTGGTCTCGAGATCGTTCCTGTGCTGATCCTCCCGCCTGCCAGCGTCGACCAGTCGAGTATTGCAGTCGCGTCGTCGCGCTGAGTGAGGGACCCCAGCGGGCCGGGACTCCACATGATCTCCATGGTTCCGGCCCGCTGGCCAGCACGCCGTTGTGATCGATTGACTGAACACAGCGCGCGCCTCTGACCGTGCGCCACGGGGAAGGGAATCGAGCATGACACAGCTGGCCGCGGACCGGATCGGGGAGTTTCGCGCGGAATTGGACGGGCCTCTCATCGTTGCTGGTGACGCTGACTTCGACGAGGCGCGCCGAGTATGGAATGCCGGAGTGGACCGGTATCCGGCCGCAATCGCCCGCTGCGAGTCCACCGCTGACGTTGCCGCGGCCGTTAACTTCGCCCGCGCCCAGGGACTTGAGGTGTCTATCCGCGGCGGCGCGCACAACACTGCGGGTACGGCTGTCTGCGACCAGGGCCTGATGATCGATCTGAGCTCGCTCAACGCGGTGACAATCGACCCGGACGCGTGCCGCGCGAGCGTCGGAGGCGGGGCGCTGCTGGCCGACCTCGACGCCGCGGCTCAGGCATTTGGCCTTGCCGTTCCGGCCGGCCTGATCAGCCACACCGGCGTCGGCGGGCTCACGCTCGGCGGGGGCATGGGCTGGCTGACGCGCCAGTTCGGCTTGAGTATCGACAACCTCACCGGAGCCGAGGTCGTCACCGCCGCAGGCGAAACCCTGTGGGTGTCGGACGAGGAGCACGCCGATCTCTTCTGGGCGATCCGCGGCGGCGGCGGCAACTTCGGAGTCGTCACGAGATTCGAGTTCCGCCTGCACGAGGTCGATCCGATGGTGGAGCTCGGCCTGTTCTTCTGGCCGCTGGCTCAGGGCCACGAGGCACTGCGGCTAGCACGGGAGATCGTCGCCGACATGCCGCCAGACGTGAACGCCGTTGTAGGCGCTCTCAACGCGCCTCCAGCGCCGTTCGTGCCCGAGCAGCATCACTTCACTCCGGGCTATGCACTGCTGCTGACGGGATTCGGCTCGGCTGACCATGCGGAGATCATCGCCGAGATCCGGCGGCGCCTGCCGCCGCTCTTCGAGCTGGTCACGCCGATGCCGTACGTCGGGCTGCAGCAGATGCTCGACGAGGCCAACGCCTGGGGCTCGTACGCCTACGAGAAGGGCACCTACGTTGAGGACCTGTCCGACGACGTCATCGACGTGCTCACCAGCGGTGTCCCGCGCAAGACCTCGCCCATGTCGTTGCTGCTGCTGTACCGGCTTGATGGTGCATACAGCCAGATCAGCGACGACGCTACTGCGTTTAGCGGCGGGCGCTCGCCGCGCTTCGGCGTCTTCATCGTCGGCGTCGCGCCGGATGCCGCCGGGCTGCCCGCTGAGCAGCGCTGGGTGGCCGACCTCTGGGCGGCACTGCGACCGTACGCCGTCGGCAGCGGTGACGGCTACGTCAACGGCACGAGCGACTACCAGGGGGACCGGGTTCGCGCCAGCTACGGCGCGCAGAAGTACGAGCGGCTGGCGCGGATCAAGGCCGCGTACGACCCGGACAACATGTTCCACGTCAACGCGAATATCGTGCCGGCCGTCCAGTAGCGGAGCTAGTTGGCCGCGCGCCCAGCCGCCTCAGTAGTCGAGCAGGCGCCGCAAGGCCGCAGTGACCTTCGCGGTCGTGGGGATCACTTGGTCTTCCAGCGCGTCCGCGAACGGGAGCGGGACGCATTCAGCGGCGAGCCGCCGGATCGGGGCATCCAGCGACTCAAAGCCCTCGTCGGCAACGATCGAGGCGACCGTACCGCCCCAGCCGCCCTGGAACGGATTCTCTTCCACAATCAGCAGGCGCGAGGTCCGGCCGACCGAGGCCAGCACCGTCGCCATGTCGAGCGGCACCAGGCAGCGCAGGTCAATGACCTCGGCGGACGCCCCGGCGGCGGCCAGTTCATCGGCGGCGGCGAGCGCGAGTGGCACCGTGGCCGCGAGCGCGACCACGGTGACGTCCGTGCCGGGACGGACGACCGCGGCCTGGCCGAGCGGCACGACGTGCTCCGGCGGCGGCGCCGCGCCGCGGCTGGCCATCAGCCCCTTGTGCTCGAAGAACACAACCGGATCGTCGCTGCGCACTGCGGCGGCGAGCAGACCGACCACGTCTGCCGGGGTTGACGGGGCAACGACCTTCAGACCGGGAACGGCTAGCGCCCAGTTCTCCACCGCTTGCGAGTGCTGGGCGCCGAAGCCTAGCCCGCCCCCGTTCGCGGTCCTGACGACGAGCGGAATAGTGACCTGTCCGCCGGTCATATACCGCATCTTTGGGATCTCGTTCGCCAGGTAGTCCCAGCAGCAGGCGAGGAAGTCGGAGAACATGATCTCGGCGATCGGTCGCATCCCGGTCATGGCGGCGCCCATCGCCATGCCCACGATGGCCTGCTCTGAGATGGGCGTATCCCGCACTCGCTCGGGCCCGAATTCGGCCAGCAGCCCGACGGTGGTCTTGAAAACGCCGCCGGCCGCCCCGATGTCCTCGCCCAGGCAGACCACCGCCGGATCGCGTCGCATCTCCCTGGCTAGGCCCTCGGCGACGGCGTCGCGATAAGTGATCAGGTCCGCCACTGGTGTCCTCCGTCCGCCCATACGTCGGTGAATGCCTGCGCCGGGTCGGCTCCGTCGGCTGCCTTGGCCTCGGCGACCGCGGCGGCCACCTCGGCGGCGGCCCGCTCGGCCGCCGCGTCCATGTCGGCCGCGGCTACGCCCAGGTCGGCAAGCCTGTCACGAGCCACATCCAGCGGGTCGCGGCTCAGCCACTCCGCGACCTCGTCGGCAGGCCGGTAGCTAGCCGGGTCGGTGCGGCTGTGGCCGAAGTGCCGGTAGGTCAGGGCTTCGAGCACGGTCGGGCCCTCGCCGGCCCTGGCGCGCTCGGCGGCCCGCGTCACGGCGTCGGCCACGACGACGACGTCGTTCCCGTCGATGACCTCCGACGGCAGCCGGTACCCCGCCGCGCGGTCGGCCGCCGGGTGCTCGGCTGCTGTCACCGAGGCGATCGGCGTGTACTCCATATAGAGGTTGTTCTCGCAGATGAACAGCACCGGCAGGGACCAGACCGAGGCGAGGTTGAGCGCTTCGTGGAATGCGCCAATGTTGGTGGCGCCGTCGCCGAAGAAGGCGACGGCTACCTGGCCGGAGCCGCGCAGCTGCGCCGACCACGCCGCGCCCGCCGCTATCGGCAGGTGCGCGCCCACGATGGCGTAAGAGCCCAGCATGCCGGCCGACGCCTTGGTCAGGTGCATCGAGCCGCCCTTGGCCTTGCAGACGCCGGTCGCCTTGCTCATCAGCTCCGCCAGGCACTCCGTCGGGCTCGCTCCGCGGGCCATCGCGTGGTGATGGCCGCGGTAGGTCGCGAAGACGTAGTCGTCGGGCCGCAGTGCCGCGCTGGCGCCGACCGCGACCGCCTCGTGCCCGGCCGCCAGGTGCGTGGTGCCCTTGACCAGGCCGGCCAGGAACAGGTCGTGCGCGGCCTTTTCCGTGCCGCGAATGACGGCCATCTGCTCGTACCTGGTGAGCAGCTCGCGAGCGTCCATGGTGACCGTCATCCGGCGTCGCCACCCTGCTCGCCGCGGCCCGCCGCGGTGTTGAGGTTCGACTGGCTTTCGCGCAGCGTGTCGAGCGCACCCCCGGCGGTCCAGTACTTGCGGCCCGCTACCAGCAGCTCTTCGGCCGGGAACTTGGTGATCACTTCGCAGCCGTCGGCCGTGACGACGACCTCTTCCTCGATCCGCGCCGCCGACCAGCCGTCGGCAGCCGGCCAGTACGTCTCGAGCGCGAACACCATTCCCTCCTCAAGCGGCTCGGGGTGATCGAGCGACACCAGTCTGCTGAAGATCGGCTTCTCCCAGATGGACAGGCCCACGCCGTGCCCGTATTGCAAGGCGAACGCGGCGGTCTCGTCGGGGAAGCCGAACTCTGTCGCGCGCGGCCACAGCGAGACGATGTCGCCGGTCGTGACGCCCGGCTTCACCATCGCGATCGCCCGATCCATGTACTCGCGGCAGCGCACGTAGGCATCGCGCTGGGCGCGGGACGCGCTGCCGACCGCGAACGTCCGGTAGTAGCACGTGCGGTAGCCCAGATGGCTGTGCAGGATGTCGAAGAACGCCGGGTCGCCGGGCCGGATCAGTCGGTCGGAGTACACGTGCGGGTGCGGCGAGCAGCGCTCCCCCGAGATGGCGTTCACGCCCTCGACGAACTCGCTGCCGAGGTCGTACAGCGCCTTGGCGACCAGGCCGACACACTCGTTCTCCCGCACGCCGGGCCGGAGGAACTCATAGAGCTGTTGATACGCCGCGTCGACCATCGCGCATGCCTGGCTGAGCAGCGAGATCTCGTCCTTGGTCTTGGTGCGCCTGGCCTCCAGGAAGACCTGCTGGCCGTCAACGGCCTGGATGCCGGCCGCCTGCAGTGCCGCCAGCACGGGCATCTCGGCGACGTCGATGCCGACCGGCGCGTCGGCCAGGCCGTGCTCGTGCAGCACCTCGGCGACCTTAGCCGCCACGTCCGATGCGATACCCGCATCCGGATGCAGCGCGCCGCGCAGTGTGGAGATGCCCGCCCGTGCGCCCGTCGCGCGCGCCCCTTCGGGCGTTGGCGGACCGTCGGTGTGATCGAGCCACGGGTTGTAGAGCTGGTGATGGCGCGCCGCCGAGCCAAAGTCCCACACGACGGGCTCGCCGCCGCGCGGCAGCAGCGCGAACCTGACCAGCTTGTCCATGCCCCACGTGCCGATGTGCGTGGCCGTCATGTACCGGATGTTGGCGAAGTCAAAAGTCAGTAGCGCGCCCAGGGATGAGGCCGCCAGTTGCGCCTTAAGCCGCGCTAGGCGCTCCGACCGCAGCCTGTCCAGGTCGACCCGTTGCTCCCAGTCGACGGCATTGGCGCCGTAGGTGTGAATCGTCATCGGCAGTCCACCTCACTCGTCGTGTCGGAGGCTGAGCAGCCTGCGGGCGCTGCCGGACAGCATTAGCTGCTCGTCGGCGTCACTCAGGCCGAGCGCGGCGATCTCATCGGCCGGGCGGTCGGCACCCATGTCGAACGGGCGGTCCGAGCCGAGTAGCACGTGCCCGGCACCGGCGAACGCGACCAGGTCGCGGAGGACTGCCGGGTCGTGCGTCAGGCTGTCGTAATACAGCCCGCGCAGCAATTCGTCGGGCTGCGTGGCGCTGTCTGCGCGCGCCTCCGGCCGGACCGCGTAGGCCCGGCGCAGCCGCCCCCGCAGCCCCAGCAGCGCGCCGCCCCCATGCGCGAGGAGTACTCGCAGGCCACGGTGGCGCGCCAGGACGCCGTTCGTCACGAGCTGGGCGGCCACGATGGCTGTCTCGACCGGGTTGCCGATCGAGTTCCACAGGTAGTGGGCATCAAGCCCGGGCAGTCCCAGGCCGGTCGTTGTCGGGTGCACGAAAACGACCGCGCCGCACTCCGCTGCCGCGGTCCAGAAGGGGGCGAAGCGTTCCTCGCCGAGATAACTGCCCGCGACGCTGGCCGGCACCTCGACCCCGCGCATGCCAGGCAGCGCCATCAGGTATTCAAGCTCGGCCACAGCGCGAGCCGGCTCCTGGAGCGGTACGGCGCCGAGCCCGAGCACTCGGCCATCGGCGCGGCTTGTGGCTTCGGACAGGCTCTCGTTCTGGACCCGGCAGATCCGTGCTGCCAGGGCCGGCTCCGCGCCGACCGGGACGAGCAGGATCCACGGCGACAGCAGCAGGTGACTGACGTCGGCCGCGGCCGCCTGCTCCAGCATCAGGTCGACGTCACAGAACTCGCCGGTAATCGACGTGAGACGGCGGCCTTGAAACGACACGACCCGTCGGCCTTCCTCCTGGCTCAGGGCCGGCCGCCAGTCCTCGGGCACCGCGTCGGTGAGCATCCCGGCCGGGATGACGTGGCAGTGACAATCGAGGATCACGCGGGCCCCGGTGCAGCCGATTCTGGCTCCGCAGCTGGTGCCTGGACCGATCCCACCTGGCCGCCGAGGTAGAGCTGGCCGATCTCGGGGTGCTCGAGCACCTCGGTGCCGGTCCCCGTCAGCCGGACGCGGCCATTCTCCAGTACGACTCCGTAACCGGCCATTCGCAGGCCGGCTCTGGCGTTCTGCTCCACGAGCACCACCGTCTTGCCCTGCGAGTTCATCTCCTGCACGGCGCCGAAGACGACGCGCAAGATCTTGGGCGCCAGGCCCATGGACGGTTCGTCGAGTATCACGACGGCGGGATCAAGCATCAGGCAGCGCGCAAACTCCACCAGCCGCTGCTGCCCACCAGACAGGCTGCCTGCCTTCTTCTTCGACCACGCGCTGATGTCGGGGAACAGCGCCTCGACGCTGGCGCGCCGGCTGGCGACCTGCGAGCGGCTGCCCAGCATGTAGCCGCCGAGCTCGATGTTTTCCTCGACAGTCATAGCCGGGAACAGGCTGTGATTCTGCGGCACCTGAACGACGCCGGCGCGCAGGACGTCGCGCGGGCTCTTGCCGGTGAGCGGCTCGCCGCGATGGAGCACGCGGCCCTGCCGGGGCCGCAGCATGCCACTGATCACCGATAGCAGGGTCGACTTCCCGGCGCCGTTCGGCCCGACGATGCACGTGATGGCGCCGGCCGGAACCTCGAACGAGACGTCGTGCAAGACATCGCCGCCGCCGTACCCGGCGGTGATGCCCTCGACTATCAGCGCGCTCTCAGTCATCGGCGAGCTCGTCATCGCTCGTATCGCTGCCCAGGTACGCGTCGAGCACGCGCGGATCCGCCCGGATCTCGTCCGGCGGCCCGGACGCGACGACGGTGCCTGAGTCCAGGACGGTGACCCGATGGCACAGGCCCATCACGAAGTCCATGTTGTGCTCGACGATCAGGAACGTGCGGCCTTGCTTGTTCATCTCGCGGATGCGATCCGCGATGTGCAGTATCAGCGACGGGTTGACCCCGCCGGCCGGCTCGTCGAGTAGCACGACCGCCGGGTCGGCCACGAGGACATAGGCGAGCTCGAGGAGCTTGCGCTGGCCATAAGACAATGTGCCGGCGAGGTCGCCGGCGTGATCGGCGATACCGGTAAAGGCCAGCAGTTCGAGCGCGCGCTGCCGGTGCTGGCGCCCGGACCGGCCACGCTTGGCCGGCACCAGCATGTTTTCGAGCACGGTGAGTCGCGAGAATACGCGCGTGAGCTGGAACGTCCGGCCGACGCCGAACCCGAAGACGCGAGCCGGCGGCGCACCGGTGATCTGCTGCTCGCCGAGATAAACGTGGCCGGCGTCGATTCGCTCGTAGCCGGTCATGACGTTGAAGAGCGTCGTCTTGCCGGACCCGTTCGGGCCGATGAGGCCGGTGATCTGCCCGGCCGGCGCGGTCAGCGAGCAGTCAGCCAGTGCCTGCACGCCGCCGAAGGACTTGGTCACGCCCTCGGCCCGCAGATCCGCGGTCACGGCGCTTCCTCGCGACTGCGGCGCCACCGTGCGCGCCACTTGGTGGCGTACTCCGAAGCCGTCGGCACAACGCCGCGCGGCAGGAACAGGATCACCGCCAGGAACAAGGCGCCGAAAATGATCTCCGATTCGTAGCTGTTAGATTGCTGGAGGTTTAGCCAGAGCTGCGTCGGCTCCAGGATCAATGCGCCGAGCACGGGCCCGGCCACCGTGCCCAGGCCGCCGAAGAACGCCATCAGCACGACCGCAAGATCGAACAGCGGGTCGAATACGAACTGAGGGAACGCCTCACCGATGAAGAAGACCCACAGCGCGCCGGCCATGCCGGTGATAAACGCCGACACAACCAGGGCGGTCAGCTTGACCGGCATCGCCCGGACGCCGAGGCCAGCGGCGCGATCCTCGTCGTCCCGGATGGCGCGGAGCTGCAACCCGAACCGAGAACGGCGGATCTGCCACGACAGCGCGACCGTCGCCGCGGCGAGGATCAGGGCAAAGTAATAGAACGGGTTGTTGAACGTGGCCGGGTCCCAGTTGCCTGGCGGCGGCACGATGATCCCGCTCGAGCCGCCCGTGACGCCGAGGTTGGACGCGGACAGCTGAGCGATGAAAAAGAACGCGATCGTGATCACCACGAACGTATGGCGGCGCACACGCAGGGCGACGAGGCCGAGCGGTATCGCGATCACGGCTGCCGCCAGACCGCCGAGCGGGACAAGCCAAAAGATCGCCGATCCGGACAGGTTCCAGTCCTTGCCCGCGACGCACAGAAAGTAGGCGCCGGTGCCGTAGAAGACGGCGTGCCCAAGTGAGAGATAGCCCGAATACCCGGAGAACAGGTTCCAGGCCGACACGACCGCCACGAAGATGAGCGTGACGACTCCGAAGTTCGTCGCGGTCGGGTTCGTCACGACGAGCGGGTAGACGGCGATGATGGCGGCGACCGCTGCTACGCCGACGAGCGCGAGCATGCGGCGGCGAGTCCGTGGGAGCGAGCCCGTTCCCGTTTGGATGATGTCTGTCGCGGCGGGTGCCTCAGCCCCCAGCTGGTCCGTCATTGGGCCCGCACCGCCCGCGCCCCGAAGATCCCCTGTGGCCGGATCGTCAGGACGATCACGAGGGCCAGGTAGAACACCACGACCGCCCAGTTCGGCTGCCAGATATCCACGAGCGCCTCGGCTGTGGTCATGAACACTGCGGCTACGAGCGCGCCGCCGATGCTGCCCATGCCCGCCAGGATCACGATCGCGAGCAGCCGGGAGATCAGGTCGTAGCCGCTGTTGGGGTTGAAGCCACCGCTGGTCGCGCCGAACACCATGCCGCCGACCGCGGTGACTGCCGTGCCGATGCCGAATGTGATAGCCGCGACCCGGTTGACGTCGATCCCGATGAGCCGGGCGGCTGCCTGGTTCTGCATGGTCGCGCGCACTGCACGACCGAACGTGGTCCGGTACAGGATCAGGTACAGCGCCGCGATGGCCACGACGGCGAGCCCAAAACCGATGAGATAGATGTCGGACAAGTAGAAGCCGAAGACGTACACGCTCGACGAGGTGTACGAGGCGTTCAGCGAGACATAGTTCGAGCCGAACCCCCAGTACAGCGCCCCTTCGACTATCAGGGCGACCGCAAAGCAGGCCAGGAGCGTCATGGACGTACGCTCCGCGCCGCGGAGCGGCCTGATGAACAGCCAGTAGATCACGACCCCGATGGCGAACATCGCGGGCACGGTAATGAGCAGACCAACCAGCAGGTCTATGTGCAGGTGGACAGACAGCACGTAGCTGAGATAGCCGCCGAGCACGACCAGGATGCCCTGGGCGACGTTGATGATGTCCAGCACGCCGAAGATCAGCGTGAGTCCGGCCGCCATCAGCGCGTACACGCCGCCGCCGAGTATCCCGGCGGCTATCGCGTGGGCGATCTCGCTTCCCATCTCAGCTCCGTGCCATCTGCGTTAGTAGTGAGCCGTTACCAGTTCGTCTTCGGGTACATGATCGGCACCGAGCCAGGCGCACCTACGGGGAGCACCTGGACGAACTTGCCGTTCTGCCACTGGAAGACGAACGCGATGGCCTTCACGTTCTCGCCGAGGCTGTTGAACTGGACCGGACCTTCGACGCTCGAGAATGTCGTGGCACCGTGCAGGTACGCGATTATCTTCGAGCCGCTCGTGCCATGGGTGGCCGTGACCGCGTCTGCAGTGATCTGGCCGACCGAGTATGCCTCGGCCACGTCGGCGTTGACGCCCGAGGCCGTTCCGCCGTACTTGGCGACGTATTCCCGAACCATTGCCTCGCTCGTCGGGTCGACGTAGCCGGGGTACCACAGGTTCGGCACCATGATCCCGTTGGCCACCGCGGCGCCGCCGACAGCGGACAGGAATGCCGCGCCCTGGTCAGGCCCGGAGGTCGCGAGCATGATCTTCGGGTTGAAGTGCTGCTGCGCGAAGGCCTTCACGAACGAGGCCACGGTCGGCACCGCCGTCGAGCCGAGGATTACGATCTGCGGCTTCTTCCCGGCCACCAGGGTTGCGTTGGGGAGGAAGTCCGGCACCTCTTCTGGGAAGATCTTCGAGTACGACGTGCTGATGCCCGCCTGCTGCAATAGGCCCTGTGCACGCTGGACTTGGTCGATCGTGAACGGATCGTTCGCGATCGGGTAAGCGGCGCTGGTCGGACGCTGCGCAGCCGGGAGCGACTTCAGCCAGTTCACCAGGGGATCAAGCGCGTTCGCCACTGGCAGCGCCACATCGAAGACGTTCGGCAACTTCTCAGCGAAGACCGCCGGTGAGCCGCCGGCGCCCTCGATGAAAGCGAAGCCGTACCGGTGCGCCACCTCAGCGGCCGGGGCTGTCAGCAACGACGAAAACGGCCCGAAGGTGAGATCCACGTGCTTGACCGTGATGAGGTCGGTGTAGTTCGTGTCCACCTGGGTCGGGCTGCTGTTGTCATTCAGGATGACGAGCTTGACCTGGCGGCCGAGGAGGCCGCCATGCTTATTGACGTCATTCGCCCAGATCTCGTAGCCCTTCTCGAACGCCTGACCGTCTGTGGAGAAGTCCCCGGTCAACGACAGCGAGGTGCCGATCAGGATCGGTCCGGACGACGAGGACGACTTTCCTCCGGAGCTGCCACAGGCAGCTATCAATGCGGTTGTCAGTACTGCGATTGCGCCAGCAGCGAGATACCGGGCGCGATGGGGGTGCGTTCTCATCCCGGTGCTCCTTCCAGGTCGGGAAAGGCCCGATCGTTATCAGGTAGCCAGCCGCAGCGGCTGGCCGTGGTGGTGAGGCCGGAGGCTCACCGTGCGGTGTCAGTCGGGTGCTCGTTGGTGCTGCTGTGGTGTTACTCGCCTCCGCTGACGGCCTCGAGCCCGTCGGGGGTCTCGAGCCCGTCGGGTACGTCGACGTCCTCGCTCACGAGCTCCAGCCCGGAGGCCCTGGCCTGGAGCTCGATCATCTTGGCGAAGTCTTGCTGCCCGTAGCCGTTGCCCACAAGGCTCTGGACGATCTGGTGCACTAGCCCGGCGACGGGCATAGGCACCTCGTGCTCGCGTGCCGCCGCGAGCCCCAGGTCAAAGTCCTTACGTAGCAGCTCGGACGTAAAGGTCGCGTGGAAGTCGAGATTCACTAGCGCCGGGGACTTGTAGCGCGTGAATGTCGACCCCATCACGCTGTCGTTGATGCAGGCGAGAAACGCCTGGCGGCTGACCCCGGCCTTCTGGGCCAGGATCGTCACTTCCGCCAGCGACTGCATAACGGTCCCGAGCAGCAGGTTGTGGCACAGCTTGACCGTCCGGGCAATCTCTCCCGGCCCGACATAGCTGGCGCCCGCACCAAGAATGTCCAGGTAGGGCCGCGCCTCGGCGGCTGCGTCCGGCTCGCCGGACACAGCGAAAGTGAGCCTGCCCGCAGCGGCCACGCGCGGGTTGCCCATGACAGGTGCAGCCAGGAACTGGGTGCCTCGGGCTGCCAGCCCGGCTCGGACCTCAGCCGACGCCTCAACCGAAACCGTCGACAGGTCAATCACGATCGCCGGCGCGCTGTCCCCGTCGTTATCGCCGGCGCTGCCGTCGGCCAGCAGGCCCTCCGAGCCCAGCAGGGCGTCAATCAGGTTCTGCGATGTGCCGACCATGACGAAGACGATGCGTGAGCGGGCGAGGTCAGCCGCCCGGTCGACGACCTTGGCCCCGTCGGCTGCGAGTGGCTCTGCCTTGGCCTTCGTGCGGTTGTACACCGACACGTCCAGGCCGGCCGCGAGCAGTCGGCGAACGAGCATCGAGCCCATGCGCCCGGTGCCCAGCCAGCCGACCTGGCTCTGCGGGTGATCGGTCATGAAGTGCCCCACAGGTGCTCAGTGATCTCAGCTGTCCACGCGACGCAGCCGGACTGTCTCGTCGATGAGCCGTTCGGCGCGCCGGGCCGCCACAATCCGGTTGCCACAACCCGTTTGCGACAATCGTTTGCGACAATCGTTTGCACTAGAGAGAGATTGGCGTACGGCCAATGGGTTGTCAATGGTAAATATCAGCCAATCCTAGGGCTGGGCCTTCACCCTGGCGGCGAGTACCACGCATGCTGCAGCGATGCCATGCGTCGGCCGAACCGTCATCCGCCAATCGTGGCCTGGCAACGTCGGCGCCGAGCCGCGCCGCCTGGGCGGCAAGGCCGAGGAATCGCGTTTCAGGACGGCCGAGCCGTTGAGCCCCTGATGATCAGCTCGGGCGCCAGGTAGAGGACCTTGACCGTGTCGATGCCGTTGAGCCGCTCGATCAGCAGCTGGGCTGCCTCGGCCCCGACCTGGTAGTGGGAGAACGCCACCGTGGTAAGAGGCGGCCGGAGCATGCTGATGAACGGCATGTCGTTGAACCCGACGACGGACATGTCAGCGGGGCAACTGAGCCCGGCCTCGTCCAGCGCGAGGTAACAGCCGACGGCCAGCATGTCGTTGCCCGCCGCGACCGCGGTGCAGCCGCCGCTAGCGGCCAGGATCTCCTTCGCGCAGCGATGGCCCTCCTCGATCGAGAACGCGCGCGCAAACGAAACTCGGCCGGGCGGTACCTCAAGGCGCGCGCCGGCCATCGCGCCCTGGAAGCCGCGATAGCGAGAGAGCCCTGTCGACACGTCTTGCGGCCCGGCGATGCAGGCGATCGCCCGGTGGCCAAGCGCAGTCAGGTGGCCGACTGCCATCCTGACGCCACGCTCGTTGTCGACGGTGACCGACGGGAAGCTGTAGTCCTCTGCGATCCGGTTCATCAGCACGACCGGGACACCTGCGCGGACCGCGTCGTCGAGCAACGGATTGCGCAGGTGCGCGGTCGCCAGCACGTAGCCGTCCACGTGCCGCGCCCGCATCTGCTCGAACACGCGGTGCTCACGGGCGTCATCGCTGTCGGTGTTGCCGATCAGCGCGACGTAGCCGTCGGCGTCGAGCCGGTCTGCCAGGCCGCGGATCATCGGCGGGAACAGCGGATTGTTCAGGTCGGGGATCAGCACTCCCACTGTGTGGGAGCGCCTCGTGCGCAGGCTACGGGCCACGGCATTGGGCCGATAGCCGAGCTCGGCCGCCGCTGCCAGCACCCGGCCTGCAGTGTCCTCGCTGACGAGCAGCCGGGTCTCGGGGTTGAGCGCCCGCGACGCTGTGGCCGGATGCACACCAGCCTGACGTGCCACGTCCTTCAAGGTCACGGCTGCCTCTGGCATCGACGCTCCAGCATTACGGCCCGCGTGTTGCCAGCTGGCCTGGCTTGGCGGAAATCGTATCCCGCGGGGTATACCGCGGCGTCATGCATTGTGCAGCCTGCCGGCCGGTTGGTCCAGGGCAGCTCAGTCACGATGGTGTCGCCGGGTGACACGTTCCTTACGTCGTGAGGGCGCGCACACCATCCAGTTGCCGTCGGCTGGAGCGGACGCGGGATCGCGACATCGCCATCGATCTCCAGCGCGAGGTAGGCGGAGGGGGGCTGCGCTCATAGCCGCGGGTCGACGGGCTCGGACTCCAGCGCGAGCACACCGAATACGCACTGATGTACACGCCAGAGCGGCTCGCCGCGGGCAAGCCGGTCCAGCGCCTCCAGGCCGAGTGAGTACTCGCGCAAGGCCAGCGAGCGCTTGTGCCCGAGGCTGCGCGGCCGCAGCCGCTCGAGATTCGCCGGCTCGGTGTAGTCGGGTCCGTAGATGATCCGGAGGTACTCCCTCCCGCGGACCTTCAGGCCCGGCTGCACGAGTCCCTTCCGGCCGCGAGTCAGGTTAGCGGCCGGCTTGACGACCATCCCTTCGCCGCCCGCCGCCGTCAGGTCCGACCACCACTGCGTCGCCACAGCCACCGAGTCCGGATCGGTGGTGTCCGCGTAGAGGCGGCGCGTCGGCGTCACGAACTCGGCATCGGTTGCCGTCAGGAGGTCCGCGATCTCCAGATGCCAGCCATGCGGGCGCTCGTGGTATGTGGCGCCCTCCGACGCCAGCACCTGGAACGGCGCGATCCGCACTCCGACGAGGCCATCCGTGCGCCAGCAGTACCGCCGGTAGGCATCGGTGAACGCGGCGGCGTTCGCCGCCCGTGCCTGCGTCCGCTCGTGGAGTTCAGCTACGTCGAGTCCCGCTGCCGCCGCCTGCGCCAGGACGTCCACCGCGGCTGGGAGCGCCGCCCGCGCGGCCGCGCCGACGGCGGCATACTGATCGCGCAGCAACTGCCCGGCCTTAGCGCTCCAGGGGAGGATTTCGGTATCGAACAACACCCAGGGGCTGCCCAGCGCCTCGAACAGCCCGGCTGCCTCGACGGCGGTCCGGAGGCGGTCGACGAGGGCGCCGGTCAGCTTGTCTGAAAAGAATGAGCGGCCGGTGCGCGTCCACGCGGCGCCCAACTGCTCGCCGGGGACGCCGAATCGCTCCCTCGCCGCTTCGGGTGTCCGGCACACGAGCACGACGCCGCGCGAGCCCATGTGCTTCTCTTCGCAGACCACCTGGTCGATGCCATCGGCCCGGAACGCAGCGAACGCCTGCGATGGATGCTCGAGCAAATCGGGGAGCGCGGCGGTCGCCACGGGACACATCGTCGGCGGCAGGTACACAAGCCAGCGCGGGTCGATCGCGAACCGGCTCATCACCTCGAGTGCAGCCGCTGCATTCTCTGCGCGAACGCCGATGCGCTTCTGATAGGCCGTCTCGACGACGCGGGTGCCGGTGACGTCGGTGATGTCGAGCACGTCGGGCTCACTCCGCCCGGCTACTGTCGGGCCGCCGACCGAGCCGGCTGAGGCGTCGGTGCTGACCGGGAAGGGGCTGACCGGGAAGGGCCGCGCCGGCTGGTAGTACACCTCGGCCGAGGGGACGCTGACTAGGTCACGCTCCGGATAGCGCAGCGCGGTCAGCTTCCCGCCGAAAACGCACCCGGTGTCCAGACATAGCGTGTTGTTGATCCACTCCGGCGCTGGCACGGGGGTGTGACCATACAGAACCATCGCCGTCCCTCGGTACTCCTGCGCCCACGGATATCGCACCGGCAGCCCGAACTCGTCTGTCTCGCCTGTTGTCTGGCCGTAGAGGCAGAAGTCACGGACGCGACCCGACGTGCGGCCCTGGAAGCGCCCGGTCAGCCCGGCGTGGGAAACCACGAGGCGGCCGCCGTCGAGCACATAGTGGGAGATCAGCCCGTCCAGGAAGCGCTCGACGTCCGCGCGGAACTCGGCGGGCTCCGCGGCAAGTTGGGCGAGCGACTCCGCGAGGCCGTGCGTGACCTGGACGTCGCGGCCGCGCAGCGCGCGCAGCAGCTTGGCCTCGTGATTTCCCGGCACGCAGAGCGCGTTTCCGGCGGAGACCATGCCCATGACCAGGCGCAGGACTCCAGGCGTGTCGGGCCCGCGGTCGACGAGATCGCCGAGGAAGATCGCACGCCGGCCATCGTGGCGCGCGCCGACGGCACGCCCGGCATGATCGCGGCTGATCTCGTATCCAAGGCTGCTCAGCAGCAGCTCAAGCTCGGCGCGGCAGCCGTGGATATCGCCGACGACGTCGAACGGGCCCGTCTCGTGCCGCAAGTCGTTGTAGAGCTTGGTGCGAGCGATCGCCGCGTCAGCGATTTCGGCTTCGCCGCGCAGCGTATGCACGGCGCGGAACCCTTCGCGCTGGAGACCTTTCAGACCGCGGCGCAGCTGATCGTGCTGACGGTGGAGGACGTGCGCGCCGAAGTCGCGATCGGCGCGCGAGGCGTTCCGCGCGGCGCAGACGCTCTCCGGCACGTCGAGGACGATTGCCACTGGGAGCACATCGTGCTCCCGCGCAACCGCCACGAGCTGCTTGCGTCCCGCTGGCTGCACGTTGGTGGCGTCCACCACCGTCAGCCGGCCTGCCTTCAGCCGCTTGCCGACGATGTAGTGGAGCAGCTCGAATGCCTCCGGGGTCGCAGCCTGATCGTTCTCGTCGTCGGCCACGAGCGCTCGGCAAGAGTCCGAGGAGATCACCTCGGTTGGGCGGAAATGCGCACGCCCGAATGTTGACTTGCCGGAGCCGCTGATGCCGATCAGCACGATCAGGCTCAGCTCAGGCACGGCGATGTCGCGTGTCATGCCGCAGCGGCCTTGCTGAAGATCGCCATCTGGGTGGGCGACCCGACCTGCGGGTCTTCTGATCCGACCGGAAGGTGCCGAACCTCGTAGCCGTAGCGGGAGCCGATCGCACCAGCCCAGGCCTCGAACTGCGAGCGTGTCCATTCGAAACGGTGATCGCGGTGGCGCATGGTGCCTGCGGGTAGCGTGTCGAACCGGACGTTAAACTCCGCATTCGGCGTGGTCACGATCACCGTCTGCGGGGCCGCATGTCCAAACACCGTGCGGCCAAGCGCATCCAGCCTGGACGGATCGATGTGCTCGATGACCTCCATCAGTACCGCGGCGTCCAGGCCCGCCAGTCGGTCGTCGCGATAGGTGAGGGCTGACTGGAAGATCTGCAGCCGGGCACGCTGGTGCTCGGGCATGGTCTCGAGGCGAAGTCTGCGCGCGGCGACCTGCAGAGCGCCGGCGGAAACGTCGGCCGCCACGATCCGCTCGATGGTGCGATCCGCGAGCAAGTCACGGATCAGGGCACCCTCGCCACAGCCGAAGTCGCCGATGGTCCTTGCTCCTGCCGCCCGCAATGCGGCAAGGACCGCGCCGCGACGTTCTTCGGCCAGCGGCACGGCGCGGTCTGGCGCGCCGACGACAAGTGCGTCCTCGGTCGCGTTGTCGAGTTCGTCGGCGTCAGTGTCGTCGATGTCGGCGAGCCTGGCCATAGCTACTTGCGTTAGCCGTTGCCGGTGCGACAGATAGCGAGTGGTGATGAGGACCTTGTCGGGATGTGACCCCAGCCAGCTGCCGCCAGCGCGGATCAGCTTGTCGACCTCCTCGTCGCTGACCCAGTAGTGCTTCGCGTCGTCGAGGACGGGCAGCAGGACGTACAGCTGGTTCAGCGCATCAGCCAGGCGGACGCGACCGGTCAGCCGGGTGTCCAGATACCGCGACTCGCCCCACTCAGGGATGGCAGGATCCAGCGGGCCAGCGGTCGCGGCCACTGCCCAGCCGAGCGGCTCGAAGAGGCGACGCAGCAGGTCGGCGCCGCCACGGCAGGGAACGGCGGGCAGGTGGAGTTCCAGCGGGATGGCGGACGCCGCCAGCTCCGGACGGGCGTTGCAGCGGCCGGTTAGCGCCGTCCGGAACACATCCTTGAGCGCCATGGCGAGCATGCTGGACGCGGCGTAGGGCCGATCGTTGACGTACTGGCCCAGTGCGAAACCGTCACCCGACGGGCCTTGTCGTCCGCGGACCAGCGCGATCGGATCCACTTCTAGTAGGAGGGCTGCGGCGCAGCGGGCCTCGGTCGCAACCGGATAGAAGACATGCGCGCTGCCTACGGACTGGGGAAACGACTGAACCCGGCCGGGGTGCTTATGTAGCAAGTAGCCCAGGTCGGTCGCCGGCTCGTGAGTCGTGGAGATCGTCAGCAGCACTGTCGTAGTCTCCAGCATGTCACTGAGCGGATCGTAGCCGTTTTTAGCCGGCCCGCCTCGTGGGCCGATAGTGTTGTGGATCATGATGGGCGGAAGCGGCTTGCGGCCGCCGTCGACGCCGCTGGCCCGACCAGGAGGAGGAGGCCATGCCGGGAATCGTGGTGGGCCTGGATGGCTCGCCAAACTCGGAACGAGCGCTGGTGTGGGCGGTCGGCCACGCGGCGGCGTTGCGGACCTCGCTTACTGCCATCGCGGTGCATCAGGTCGCCAAGAGCTATTGGGGGCACGAGCCAGTTGTCGGCGCGGCCGATGTCACGATCCTGGAGCAGCTGCAGCGAAGCGCTGAGGAGATGACCCAGCGGGCACTCGACCGATTCGGAGACGACAAGCCGACGCCGGTGCACGTACGCGCCGTCAGTGGATTCGTGGTCGAGCAACTGGTCAATGCCTCGCACGACGCGGACGAGCTCGTCCTCGGCTCGCGCACGACCAGCGGTCTGACCCGGCTGGTCATGGGATCGGTGAGCAGCGAGATCGTCCAGCACTCGTCCTGCCCGGTCGTCATCGTCCCTGTACATGCGGTAATCGCTGCGGAACGCTGAACGATCGGCGCCGCGACGCGGGCCGCGGTCGTGACTCTGCGCGCGAGGCCGACGTCAGGTGGCGATGTCGGGGTACGGCACGCTCCAGTGGCTGAGCCTGGCCGCGAATTCGCGCTGGAACGCTAGTGGCTCGGCGTAGTCGCGCTCGAACAGCGCGATGAAGAGCGTGAGCAGCAAGAAGTTGTGCGCGCCGAGCTCGAACAACGTGACATAGTCGTGCGTTGCCAGCGCCTCGCGCTCGGTCGGCGTGAGCTCGAGCCACGTGCTCCGCTCGGGCGCCGTGCAGTTGAGGATGACGCACGCCCGCTCGGCTTCCCACCACTGGACCGTGCCGCGCGGGTCCTGGCGGTAGCGCTCCACGAGGTCCGGGTCGCGGTCGATGGTGTACAGGAACTTGTTCAGCAGATACTTGCTCACTCTGTCCCCCTCATTAGGCCGCCCTCCGGGTACCAGGTGAAGTACGCCTCCATGGTGTGAAAGAGATCGAGCGAATCCACGTAGTCCGCCGCGACCTTGTCGCCGGCGACACCCATCATCAGCATGAAGTCCATGAATCCGTGGGTCGCATTGCCAGGCAGCCACAGGCTGTCCAGGCTGACGTCGGCAAGCGCTGATTCGAGGTCGCCGGAGGCGATCCAGCTGACGGCCTTGCGGTCGAACTCCGGATCGGGGCCGTGCGGGCCGAACTGACGGGGGCCGCCGAGCTCAAGCGACAGGTGGCCGGTGCCGATGATGGCCACCCGCTTGTCGGCTGGCCAGGACTCCACGAGCCTGCGGATGGTCCGGCCGAGCTCGACGAAGCGGCCGGGCTGCGGCAACGGCGGCGCGAAGATATTGGTGTATATCGGCACGATCGGCAGGTCTGCGTCGGGTCGCAGCGTGATGAGCGGGCACGTGATGCTGTGATCGATTCGCAGTTCGTTGCTGAAGGCGAGATCGAAGCCCGCGTCCATGCCCTGGCGCAGCAGGTAAGCGGACAGATCCTCGTCACCGCGCAGAAGCATCCTGGGCAGGCCGAACTCGCGTTCCTCGTTGTACCAGTTCGCGTCGTAGTACGGCGCCTTGCCGACCAGGAACTGCGGCATGTTGTCAAGCCACAGCTGGTGGAAGTGATCGCTGCCGACCATCACGAGCACGTCGGGCCGAGCCCGGGTGAGGGTCGCGCGGAACGCCGCTATCTTCGTCACCCATTCATCGGCAAACGGCGGCCGGTCGGCTCCGGTCGAGGTGCTCGCTTTGTAATAGAACGGGTGATGTGTCGATGCAATGACCGCGGCGACAGTGGCCATGCTGCTCCTCAGGGATTATCCGGACCAGGATGCTTGTCCTGATGGTTCCTTGTCCGCTCAACGGACATTAGTCCCGAGATGCGCAAGTTTTGCCATGAGCGCGATCCCATGTCAAGAGGCCGCCCGGCCGATGGAGACCGTGACCTGCGGCGAAGCCTGGCATGCCGCCCAGTCCGCGCTCACCGTGCCGGCGGCCTGAAGCAGCAGCGGCAGGTACTTCTCGGTCAGGACCTCGACAGGGGTCTCCGCGGCGTGGACGGTGACGTTCATGGCGGCGATGACCCGGCCCGAACGGTCTGTCCGCTCTGCGGACACCCAGTCTCGAGCCGGTGCGGACGGCGGGCCACGACTCCTTGACACCAGTCGCCAAACCGACCACGCTTCCGGTCAGGCTCCATGCAGTCGTGATCCGGACAAGTGTTCGTGAGCCCGGCAACCGGTCGGCGAGAATGGAGGTCTGCAATGACGGCAGAACCTGTCCCGGCGAAATCTGCCCCGGCAGAATCCGAGCTGGCAACGGGTCGGCCGCTGGTGTTCCGGAACGCGACCATCCTCACAATGGACGATGCTCATACGGTCGAGCATGGCGCCGATCTGCTGGTCGTTGGGGACAGGATCGCCGCAGTCGGCAAGAGGCTGGAAGCTCCGGACGGGGCCGTCGAGATCGATGCCACCGGCGGCCTGCTGATGCCCGGCATGATCGACACGCACCGGCATATGTGGCAAACGGCGATGCGCGGGTACGGCGCCGACTGGACGCTCACCCAGTACTTCGTCTGGTACTACCTGAACTGGGGGAAGATCTTCCGCCCGCAGGACATCTACGCGGGCAACCTGCTGGCGGCGATCGAGTCCATCGATGCTGGCGTGACCACCACTGTGGACTGGTCGCACGGACTCCAGACTGTCGATCACGCTGAGGCCGCCGTGGACGCGCTGACCGAAGTTCCCGGTCGGTTCGTTTTGGCCTATGGCAACATCCAGGCGGGTCCGTGGGAGTGGTCCGCGGCACCCGAGTTCCGCGACTTCGTCAGCAGGCGATTCGGCACCGCGAACGACATGCTCGGCTTCCAGATGGCCTTCGACGTCACCGGCGACCCGGCGTTCCCCGAGCGGGCAGCTTTTGAGGTAGCCCGCGACCTCGGCGTCCCGGTCACGACGCACGCGGGCGTCTGGGGCGCTACCAACGATGACGGCATCCGGCTCATGCACGAGCACGGGTTCATGACGCCGGCGACGATCTATGTGCACGCGGCGACTCTGACGAGGGACTCCTACCACCGGATCGCGGCGACCGGCGGATCGGCATCGGTGTCCACCGAAAGCGAGCAGAGCGCCGGCCAGGGGTACCCGCCCACCTGGCAACTGCGCGAGCACGGCATCCCCGTGTCGCTGTCGATGGACACGAGTGTCTGGTGGAGCGGTGACTTGTTCTCGGCGATGCGGTCCACGCTCGGCGCGGACAGGTCGCGCGAGCACTTGGAGGCGCACGCCAGGCAGGAGACGGTCACCAACTGCCATCTGCGCGCGGAGGACGTGGTCGATTGGGCCACTCGCGGTGGTGCCAAGGCTCTCGGCTTGGACTCGGTCGTAGGCGCGCTCGAGCCGGGCAAGAATGCCGACGTAATCCTCATCAAGAACGACGCCTCTCCGGTGATGTTCCCGGTGCTGAACCCGTACGGTCACGTCGCGTTCCAGGCCCAGCGCGGTGACGTGCACACGGTCGTGATCAACGGCCGGGTCGTGAAGCACAATCACCGCCTGACCGGCGCGGACCTCGCCAAGGCGCGTCTGGTCGTCGGCGAGACAGTCGACTACCTGCAGGGCCAGCTCGGACCTGACGCCTGGGCCGAGGGGATGCACCCGGAGATCCCGGCGACCACAATGCTGGACAACCCCTACACCTACACCGCGTGGGATGCGGGCTCGGCGCAGTGGAAGGGCGGCATCCGGAGCGACGATTCGCCCTGATTGTTAGGGCCGAGCATCCCGCCGCGGACCTCGTTCCCATTGCTAATTATCGATGGCCGATATATACCTGCGGTATGAGCAACCAGGCGATGCAGGAGCCTACGTTCCTGATCCTCACCGCGCTTGCTAATGGCCCGCAGCACGGCTACGGGATTATGACCGACGTTGCCCGTATCTCGGCAGATCGCGTCAGGCTGCGGGCCGGGACGCTGTATACAGCGCTCGACCGGCTGCGCAACGACGGCAGCATCGACGTCGATCGCGAGGAGATCGTCGATGGCAGGCTCCGGCGCTACTACAAGCTCACCCCGGCCGGCGTGGCGGCCCTGTCGGCCGAGGTAGCACGCGTCCAAGCTAACGCCAGCGTCGCGGCGAGGCGGCTGCGGAAGCTCGCTACTCGTGCTGCTTCTGCTGGAGGAACCGCGTGAACGAGTCACGTGGAGAGCCGGGCCAGCAGCCGCCGGGCCAGCAGCCGGTGGGCCAGCGCCCGGCTGAGGCGAAGACGACCGCTGCCGGCGGCTCAGCGCCCCTCGAGCGCCGGTACCGCCGCTTGCTGGCGTGGTATCCGGCTGAGTATCGCCGCATCTACGGCGAGGAGATGCTCGGCGTGCTCATGGCCGCCGCGCCTACGGGCCGCACGCGCGCTAGCTTCGCCGACGCCCTGAACCTGGCCTGCTCGGGGGCGCGGGCCAGGCTCGGGGCCGTTGGCACCGGCACAGACCCGCGCTGGCGCGACGCGCTCGCCGTCTACAGCTTGCTCGCGCCGGTCCTCGCTAGCGTCGCCATCTACCGGGATCCGGTGTTCCTGGGCCCGCTACTGTGGGGGCACCCGCTCGGCCTCGCCCCGTTTGCGCTGCTCCAGAACCCAGGCCTGCACCTGTCGCTCCACGCGGCTGGCATCATTTCGTTCGTCCTGCTGATGGCGACCCCGCTCATGCCAGTCATTCTTGGCCTGCTGCGGCTGCGCCGGACCGCGCTCTTCCTGTGCGCGTTCTTGCTGATCTGGACCACCGTGCAAGCCAGTCTCGGCTGGGAGATCCAGGCCCCGAACACCGCCGCGTTCCTCGTCCTGCTGGCCGTCGAGATTGCAGCGCTGGCCGTGTCGGCTGGACCGAGGCGCGGGTTGCGTCTGCTGACTTGGAAGGGCGTGCTACTAGCCAGCCCATGGCTCGCAATCGGCGCCGTCGTCGGGATGGACCAGGGTGTGCCCAGTCTGGCCATCGACGGCAAGTACCTGGCGCTGCTGGCGGTCGTGACCGCAGCGGCCACGCTGGTGTCGGCCAGGACGCGCCGGGCGCTGCTGCTGTTCGCCATCCCAGCATCGCCATTCGTGGACATGACGAGCTATCCAGATTCCACGATGGGGATATACCTGACCCCCGCGTTCGTCGCCCTGATCGCGTTCGTCATCTCACGGCGGTCGTGGCACAACGCACGCGACCGCGGCAGGCCGGCTATGCCGGCACGCTAACCTCGACGGCTACGTCCGTCTTGGGATAGTACGAGGCAATCTGCTGCGCGCCGTACTTGGCCCGGAACTTCTCGACGACCTCCCGTTCGCGCGCCGGGTCGGCTATGGGGGTGGCACTCGCGCTGACTGTCGTGCCGTCGGCGGCCAGCTGCATCTGTGGTGTCGCCAAGAGGTTCTTGTACCAGTCGCTATCGGAGCCGTGCACCGGGACCAGGTAGACCGTGCCTTGTTCGGCGACAAACCAGACAGGGATCGAGATATGCCTCCGGCTGGAGCGGCCAGTGACAGTGATCGTGATCTCGTTGGTGCCTTTGAGCGCTTCGCTGAATTTGCCGGGCATCTCTGCTCCCTATCTTGGTCCCCCTTTTTTGGGGGCTCCATCTCTTTGAGGTCCCGTCTCTCGGGTGACGTCTTTCCTCGATGCCGTCCTGATTCCCGCGTGGGCTGGATCGATACCTCCGCCGCCAGTACCTGGCTTAACTCAGCGCGGCCGGGTACGAGAGAGGCTGGCACCGTGACTGTGCTGGCCGACGACTGTGCCGGCCGACGCTGTGCCGGCAGACGACGGTGCTGACCGACGAAGACCTGGGGGCTCGCATGACATACCGGACTACTCCTGACCACGTGCCCGCAAGCGCGACACCCGAGGGTGACGGGATCCTTGTCGGGCAGGGGCCTGTGCGGATCGATGCCTTCATCGATTTCCAGTGCCCGTTCTGTAAGAGATTCGAGCTGTCGGCCGACTCGGTCTTGGCCGAGCTGGTCAAAGATAGCGCGGCTAGCCTCGCCTACCATCCCATGAACTTCCTGGACGAGGCCTCGACGACGAACTACTCAACGCGTGCTGCAGCGGCCTCAGGGTGCGCCGCGGACCAGGGACGGTTCATGGATTACGCGCACGCGCTGTTCGTCGCTCAGCCGCCCGAGGGCGGTCCCGGCCTCAGCGATACTGACCTGATCGAGCTGGGCCGCGAGACCGGGCTTGACGAAGCGTTCACTACCTGCGTGTCCGCGGGCACGTATCTGGACTGGCCGCCGTACGTGACGGCCCGCGCCACAGCCGCCGGCGTCAATGGCACGCCGACCGTGCTGGTCGCGGGCGTACCGGTCACCGCGGACGCGCGGGCGATCACCGCTGCAGTCAGCCGCGCCGGCCGGGCTGTCTGACAGACAAAGACCTGACCTGACCTGACGCGGACGCGCCGTGCGCTCGCCCAGGCGCGGGCACCGGACGGCAACTAGCGCGCGACAGGAGAGAATCCTGGAGTGACCGAGTCCGAGTCGCCTGCCTCGGCGTTCTCCCTGCGCACCGCCTGGGGGCGGAGCTTCGAGACACCGCTGCGGCGGTTCCTGCGCACCGAGACCGGCAGCTCTGCGATCCTGCTTGCCGCCACGGTCGTGGCGCTCGCCTGGGCGAACATTGACTCGTCGGGATATGCCTCGGTATGGCAGACCGAGGTATCTATCAAGGTCGGCACGACCGGACTAGCCGACAGCCTGCACGGCTGGGTGAACTCCGGCCTGATGGCGTTCTTCTTCCTGGTGGCCGGCCTGGAAGCGCGCCGCGAGTTCGACATGGGGGAGTTGCGGCAGCGCCGTCGGCTCGCCCTGCCAGTAGTGGTAGGCCTCACCGGCATGGCCGTCCCGATCATCCTGTACCTGACCATAAATATCGGCAGCCCGTCTGCGTCGGGCTGGGGCGTAGCCATGTCCACCGACACGGCGTTCGCGCTCGGCCTGCTGGCCCTTGTCGGTCGCGGCGTCCCCGACCGGGTGCGTACCTACCTGCTGACCTTCTCCATCGTCGATGACCTGGCCGGGATCATCGTGATCGCGCTGGTGTACAGCAGCCGTCTGGACCTGACGGCGCTGGCGATCGGCCTGGCCATCCTCGGCCTGGTGATGGTGGCGCGCTGGCGAGATCTCCGTAACGGGCCCGTCTACGCCCTACTCGGCCTGGCCGCCTGGGTCGCCTTCTTCAAGTCCGGCATCGATCCGGTGGTGGTCGGCCTGGTCATCGGCTTGCTGGCACTGGCCTACCCGGCTACCCGGATGGACCTGGAGCAGGCCTCCGCAACCTTCCGCCTTTTCCGGGAGCAGCCCACGCCCGAGCTGGCCCAGGTTGCGCGGGAGAGCGTCAGGACGGCGATCTCGCCCAACGACCGGCTCCAGCAGCTTTATCACCCTTGGACCAGTTATCTCATCGTTCCGCTGTTTGCCTTGGCGAACGCCGGGATCACGATCAGTGGGAGCTTCCTGGCCCGCGCCTTCACTTCGCCCATCACGCTCGGCATCCTGGTCGGCTACGTCGCGGGCAAGCCGGTGGGCACACTGGCCGGGGCCTGGCTACTGACCAGGCTCAGCCGCGGCCGGATCCGACCGCCGATCGGCTGGGGGGCGGTCGCCGGCGCGGGCGTCGTCGCCGGTGTCGGCTTCACCGTGTCGCTGCTGATCGCCTCGCTGGCCTTTCACGGCACGGACCTCGACGAGGCCAAGGTCGGCGTTCTATCCGCGGCGGCTGCTGCAGCTGCCCTGGCCTGGCTGGTCTTCCGCATCACGGCGATGCTCCCGAAGCAGCTGCGGCTGCGCGCTCTCCTCGGCACCTCCGACACGCTCATCGACCTGGCGGTTCCGGTCGACCCGGAACGTGACCACATCCGCGGTCCGGCCAAGGCGCCGGTGACGCTGGTGGAGTACGGCGACTTTGAGTGCCCGTACTGCGGTCAGGCCGAGCCCGTCATCCGGGAACTGCTCGCCGACTACGGGGATCTCCGCTACGTATGGCGTCACCTGCCGCTCACCGACGTGCACCCGCACGCGGTGCTCGCAGCCGAGGGCTCGGAAGCCGCCGCGCAGCAGGGCAAGTTCTGGGATATGCACGACCAGCTACTTGAGCATCAGGGCGCCCTGACGGCGAAGGACCTTCTCGCCTACGCCGCCGACATCGGCGTGGACACCGACCGGTTCATGGCTGACCTCAGGACTGGCGTCGGCGACGCGAAGATCGCAGCGGATACGGACTCCGCCGACCTTAGTGGCGTATCCGGCACGCCGATTTTCTTTATCAACGGCAAACGCCACCACGGCGCGTACGACATCGGCACGCTCTCGGCCGAGGTCCGGGAGGCCAGGGCGCGAGCGCTGCTCGGCGCCGCCGCCCGCGCACGCGCGTCGCGCTGACCTCTAGGCCTGCTTGTCGCGTACCTGCCGTTTGATCCGCGCCAGCATGGCGGCCATGCCGCGCAGCCGAAGCGGGCTCACCAGGTCCTGCAGTCCTAGCTGGGCGGAGAACTCGCCGGGGGTCTCCAGGACCTCTGCTGCGTCCAGGCCGTCCAGGCCTGCGTGCAGAATGCCGGCGAAACCGCGCGTAGTGGGCGCCTCCCGCGGCGCATCGAAGAACAGGTGAACCTTGCCATCGTTGTCCAGCTCAACGGCCAGGAATAGCGGCGTCTGGCATTCGGGTACCGGCTCCAGCAGGTCTGGATGCTCGGCGTATCGGGCCGGCAGCGGCGGCAAGTCCTGGGCGAACTCCAGGAGCAGCTGGAGCCTGTCCCGGTCCGCCACCGCCACAAAGTCGTCGGCGATCTCCTGGAGCCGGGGATGGAGGGTGCTAGCGCCAGCCGTCATGGTGTCTCTCCGCGGCGGATAGGCACGCGGACCGAGTTACCCCACTCTGTCCATGAACCGTCGTAGTTGCGCACCTGCGGATAGCCCAGCAAGTGGTGCAGCACGAACCAGGTGTGGCTCGACCGCTCGCCGATCCGGCAGTAGACCACGACGTCATCCGCTGGCCGGAGCCCGGCGTCATCCTGGTAGATCGCCTCAAGCTCCTTCCGGGTCCGGAATGTCGCGTCGTCGGCAGCAGCGCGGGACCAGGGAACACTCTTGGCACCGGGGATGTGGCCGCCGCGTAGCGCGCCCTCCTGCGGGTAATCCGGCATGTGGAGCAGCTCGCCCGTGTATTCGCCGGGTGAGCGCACGTCAATGAGCGGCTGGCCTAGGTGCGCCTCGACCTGGTCGCGGAAGGCACGCACGGTAGTGTCGTCGCGCTCGATGACTGGATAGTCGGTCTTGGTCCGCTGCGGCGCGTCGGTCGACAGCTCCCGCCCTTCGGCGATCCACTTCGCCCGGCCCCCGTCCAGCAGGCGCAGGTCCGGATGGCCGAACAGGGTGCATACCCACAGCGCGTAGGCCGCCCACCAGTTGTTCCGGTCGCCGTAGAGCACGAGCGTCGTGTCCCGGCCGATGCCCTTCTCCGACATCAGCCGCGCGAAACCCGCGCCGTCGACGTAGTCGCGCGTCACCGGGTCGTTCAGCTCGGTGTGCCAGTCGAGTTTCACCGCGCCAGGGATGTGCCCGGTCTCGTAGAGCAGCACGTCCTCGTCGGACTCGGCGACAACCAGGCCCTCGTCATGCTGGTGCTCGGCCAGCCACTCGGTCGTGACGAGCATCTCCGGCCGCGCATAGTCCTGGAACTTTGCGGCGGAATCATATGGAAGTGGCACGCTCCACCTCACCTCCGGTCACTCTCCGCCTCCTGCTCATGACGGCGGCAGAGATTCAACACACAATAGACACGTAACGCGGTGACGTGGGCCAGCCTTCCCGGCCGGTACGCCGCCTACGCGGAATGTCCCTCGGCTTGACAACCTCGGCAGCTCGTGCTGGGTCTTAGGGGTGTGTCGCCCCTGACGGGAGAAGACGAGTTCGCGGAGTTCGTGGCGGCTGCGCTGCCGCGACTGCTGCGTTTCGGTCATGTCCTGACGGGCAACCCGGCCTCAGCTGAGGATCTCGTGCAAACCGCGCTCGGCCGCTCGCTGCGCGCCTGGCGACTGCGCCGGATCGACGACCCGCATGCGTTCGTGCGCAAAGTCATGGTGAACAGCTACGCGTCCTGGTACCGGCGCCAGGGGATCCGGGAGATCGTGACAGCCAGCCCAGGGGGCGCAGCGGTCGCCATCGATGCAGCCGCGCTTGTTGACGACCGGGACGCCGTGTGGCGTGCCCTGCTGACGCTGCCGCCGCGACAGCGAGCGGTGATCGTGCTGCGCTACTACGAGGACTTGTCCGAACTGGAGATTGCTGCCGTGATGGGCACATCGCCGGGGACGGTCAAGAGTCAGTCTGCTCGCGCGCTGCGGCGCCTCGCCGGCATACTCGCTGACGCTGAGCCGGCCGAGCAGCGGATCACCGGAGCCCGATATGACTAACCTAGAGGAGCGAGTCCGGCAGGCGTTGCACGACCCGCGACGCGAGCTGCCCAGCTGGCCGGATCCGATGAGTCGCGTCCGGCGCGCCGCCCGCCGCCAGACCGGGGGACTCGCCACGATGATCGCGCTCCTGATCGCCGGCGTCGTTGTGCCGCTCGCTCTCCTAGCTGGAGCCGGCGCTACCCCAACTAGCGGGAAGCGGGCTGCGGGTCACAGGTCGTCCCCGGCGACTGCGGCACCGTACCCGTCCTGGGCGGCGCAGCTCGGCGGAGAGGTCGCTTATCAGTGCGGAGACGTCATCTGCCTTATGCACCCGAACGGGACCGCGCCCCGAACCGTGCCCCTCACCGGTCCGCCGCAGTCGGCGCAGTGGGACCCGGCGTGGTCGCCCAACGGCCGTGAGCTGTCCTTCCGCGGTTACTACGGTCTGGGCGACGGCGAGTACGACCTGTACGCCGTCAATCTCGACGACCCCGGATGTCACGTCACCAGGTTGACTCGCGGGCTGAACGGCACCAGCTCGTCGTGGTCGCCGACCGGCCGCCAGGTCGCCTTCTCCGTTCCGTTCGGCATCTTCGTGATCAACGCCGACGGCTCAGGTCTTCGTCGTCTCATCGCGAACACCACCAAGGACTCCTACGGAGTTGACGCGCCCGCCTGGTCGGTGCGCAATCGGCTGGCTTTCGTCCAGTACGTGCCGGCCCTGCGCGTCGGGGAGATCGAGGCTGCAAACGTCGACGGGTCCGGCATCACGCCGCTCACTCGCGGCACTCCCGGATTCGGCCAGCCGTCGTGGTCGCCGACCGGTGCCGCCATCGCGTTCGTCGCCAATCCTTACGCCGCCAAGTCGGTGATCGACGTGGCCAACGCCGATGGGACGGCTGGGCATCGAGTTAGCCCGAGTTCCTGGACGAGTTACAGCCCCACCTGGACGCCAGGCGGCAAGATCGTGTTCCTCCGGCAGACGGGTACGTCGACCACTGATGCACCGACGAGCGCCTACATCGTCAACCCTGACGGCAGCGATTTGCGCCTTCTGTACCCGAACCTGGATGCTGCTCAAATCGTGTGGGGCCCCACGACGATCACGGCGAGCTGCTGACCGCTTTGTCTTAAGGCTCGTCAGCTATCAGGTGGTACGCAGGTCACTGCGCGAGGCGGGCGACATTACAGTGATGGGCGGGACCAGTGATGGCCGGGACCAGTGATGGCCGGGACCAGTGATGGCCGGGACCAATGATGGCCGGACGCCTGTGAGCCAATGCCACGATGGAAGCGGGAAGCGTGACCGATCAGCAGCCGGACCTCGGCGATCTGCGGCGGAGCCTGGACGAGGTCGACGGCGGAATCGTGGGGCTCATCGCGGAGCGCGGCCGCCTTATCTCGGACATTGCCCGCCGCAAGGAGAAATACCCGTCCGAGATCCAGGACGCTGACCGCGAACGCCAGGTGCTGGCGGGCGTTGAAGCCGTGGCGACCGAACTGGGTGTGTCAGCCAGCCTAGTGCGGCGGGTCTTCCGTGAGCTGATTGGCGACTCGGTCGCCCAGCAGGCCCGGCACCTGAACGGAGCCGCAGGCGGCCGGGTCCGCGTGGCATTTCAGGGCGCCGCGCACGCCTACAGTGACGCGGCCACGCGGAAGTACCTTGCAGGCCGCGGCGCCGAGGGTGAACTGGTGGGCTACGGCACGTTCCGGCAAGCAGTCGCCGCGCTGCTGGCCGGCGACGTCGACCTGGCCGTGCTGCCGATCGAGAACACAACGGCCGGCAGCATCAACGAGGTTTACGCGCTGCTGCGTGAGCACCAGCTGTTCATAATCGGCGAGGAGACCTGGAAGGTCGACCACTGCCTGGCCGCGGTGCAGGACGTTCCGCTGAGCTCGCTCGGGCGGATCCTCTCGCATCCGCAGGGCCTGGAGCAGTGCGCCCAGTTCCTGCAGACGATGCCGGACGCGATACCGACGACGCACTTCGATACCGCAGGCGCAATGGCGGCTGTCGCCGCGGCAGGCGATCCCACCATGGCCGCGATCGGCTCGGCGGAGGCCGCTGCAGCGCACGGACTGGTAGTGCTTCGGCATGGCATTGCCGACAACGAGGACAACTACACGCGTTTTGTGGTGCTGTCGACCGCAGCAGCCCCGGTGGACGTGCGGATCGCCTGCAAGACAAGCCTGATCCTGGTCACCCGCCACGAAGAGGGAGCGCTTCTGCGCTGCCTGGAGATCCTCTCGGGCAGCGGCCACTCGATGACCAAGCTCGAGTCGCGGCCGCGCCCTGGCAGGCCGTGGGAGTACCTGTTCTTCCTGGATTTTGAAGGGAACTCGGCCGACCCTCGGACTGCCGCCGCGCTGGACGAGCTTCGGTCAGCGGCCCAGTACATCAAGGTCCTCGGCAGCTATCCGGCGAAGGCATTGCGTCATTCCGCGCACCCCGGCAGCTTGCCGGACTCGACGCCCGAGTCGCCCGCGGAAGCGCTGGAGGCTGTCGCGGCCGAGCAGCCAGCGACGGTCCGCCGCTCCCGGCAGTACCGGCTCGTCGACCGGGCCGCCCGGCCAGCCGACACAATCGTCAGGGTCGGCGACCTTCTGGTCGGCGGCGACGGATTCGCGGTGATGGCTGGACCGTGCTCGGTTGAGAGCAGCGAGCAGATCACCGAGACTGCGAGATTCGTCCGCGATCATGGTGCGCATGTCCTGCGCGGCGGCGTATTCAAGCCCCGCACGTCGCCGTACGCGTTCCAGGGGCTGGGCTGGGAAGGCCTGGACCTTCTGGTGGCTGCCGGACGCGAGACCGGCCTGCCTGTTGTCACCGAGGTGATGGCGGTCGACCAGGTGCAGCGGATGGCTAAGGAAGCCGACATTCTGCAGATCGGCGCCCGGAACATGCAGAACTTCGATCTGCTCCGCGAAGTCGGGAAACTGGACCGGCCGGTCCTGCTTAAGCGGGGCTTGTCCAGCACCATCGAGGAGTGGCTCGCGGCCGCCGAGTACATCGTCGCCCAGGGCAACCAGCAGGTCATCCTCTGCGAGCGAGGTATCAGGACCTTCGAGAGCGCCACCCGCAACACGCTCGACCTCTCCGCTGTCGTCGTGGTCCGCGAGCGCTCGCACCTGCCGATCATCGTCGATCCCAGTCACGGCACCGGACTACGCGAGTACGTCGCGCCCATGGCCTGGGCCGCGCGGGCCGCCGGCGCGCATGGCCTGCTCATCGAGGTGCATCCCAAGCCCGACGAAGCGCTGTCCGACGCCGAGCAGAGCCTGTCCTTCGGGGAGTTCGCGGCGCTCATGCGCCAGCTCGCCACGGTCCCTGGGCCGCGCTGAGGCTAACCTCGCCAGTATCCTCGCCGTCATGCCGACACTGGCAGTAGTAGGCGCCGGGCCGAAGGGCATCGCGATCGCCGCCAAGGCCCGCGCTCTCGCGGCCGCCGGCCTGCCGGCGCCTCGGGTGCTGCTGATCGACCGAGGTCCAGTAGCCGGGAACTGGAAGGGCGACCAGGGTTACACCAGCGGGCTGCTGCCCCTGAGCACACCGCCGGAGAAAGACATCGGCTTTCCCTACGCTGATAGCTGGGGCGCGGCCTCGGCGGCCGTCACCGCGGCGATGGCGCCCTACAGCTGGCAGCGGCATCTGATCGCACACGATGCGTACGCGGACTGGGTTGACCGGGGTCGGCTGCGGCCGACGCATCGGGAGTGGGCCGCGTATCTGCACGACGTCGCCCGGCGGGCCGACGCGGAGGTCGTCACCGGTGAGGTCGCGGCCGTCGAGGCCGACGGCCAGCGCTGGCGGGTCGCGCTTGGCTCGGGTGAGGCGATCCGCGCCGACGGCGTCGTCATCACTGGCCCCGGCCCGCCGATCAGCGTGCCGGGTCAGCCGCGGCAGCACCCGCGGGTGCTCGATGGTCGCAGCTACTGGCTGGCCGAACGCGCCGTCCCTTCCGACATGGCTCAGAGTGTCTGCGTGATCGGCAGTGGCGAGACCGCGGCATCGGTGCTCATCAACGTGCTCAGCCGGTCGCACAAGCGGTCGACGGTCGATGTTGTGGCCGTCCGGGGAGTTCTGTACTCCCGAGGCGAGAGCTACGACGAGAACCGGTACTTCTCTGACCCCGCCGCCTGGCCGGGCCTGGCCGAGGCGCACCGGCGCCAGTTCATCGAGCGCACCGACCGCGGCGTTTTCTCGTTGCAGGCAGAGGCAGCGCTCAACCAGGCCCGCGGCTATCGGGCGCTCGCCGGCCGGGCGGTGGCGATCGACGCCGGCGAGCGCCAGGTCGTCGTCACGATCGAGTACGGCGCGGAGAAAGAGCGTGTCGCTTACGACCTGGTCGTGGTCGCGATGGGCTTCGACGCTCGATGGTTCGAGCGGCTGCTCGGCGACGAAGCGCGCCGACGGCTTCGGGCTGCGCTCGCCGGGGCGCAGTTCGAGCGCCTGATTGAGCTTGACCTTTCAGTAGCGGGACTGAGCCCGGCATTGCATCTGCCGCTGCTGGCCGGGCTCGCGCAGGGTCCGGGCTTTCCCAACCTGAGCTGCCTCGGCCTGCTGAGCGACCGCATCTTGCGCCGCTACGTCCCGCAGGGTGAGTCCGCGCACGCTGCGCAGGAAGATACGGGGGCGCAGCACATTGCGAGCGCGCAAAGGGGCGAACGTGTCTGAAATGCCGGGCGAGGCGTGGGAGAGCGACGACTGTGTCCGCCGCACCGTGGTCCTGCCGGTGGAGCTGGCCGCGCGGCTAGCAGCCCGAGCCGAGCAGCGGCGCCTGTCCGTCAGCGATCTGCTAGCCGAGTACGCCGAGGAAGGGCTGCGGCGCGAGGAAGTCCGCCCCGGAGCCGAGTAAGAACACCCCGGCCGCCGCTGCGACCACGTACAACACGCCGAACCCGCCAACGATGATGGCCACGGACCAGCCGACGAGAGCGAGCCGGAAGGCAATGACATTCGGTCCCATGATCCCCGGATCACGGGCCAGGCCGACTAGCAAGACCAGGCCGATCGGGGCGCCCAGGCCACCGACGACACTGGCCGCAACGAGCATGCCAATGACCGGTATGCCAGCGAGCGACACGGCGAGTGCTAGCCCGACGGAGGCAACCAGGACCGCGTAGAAGCCGGGGGCGCGGCTGATTGGCTCTGACAGCCCGCGGCGCCAGCCAAACTGAGCGCCGACCACGTGGGCGGTAGTGGCGAGCAGAACCGGCACGGCGACTGTGGCGGAGATGATGATCCCCACGGCGAACAGATCCGTGGCCCCTGCGCCTGCCAGCGGGCGCAGCGCGCTGGCAGCCTCCTGCGCCGTGGCGACCTGCCTGTGATGCTGCCCCAGCGTCGCGGCCGCGGCGACGAGCATGAACCACAAGATCACGGCCGTAAAAACGGCGCCCACAATGGCGCCGCTCCTAGCCCTGGCCACCTCGCTGCCCCGATATGTCCGGGCGGGGCGCCCTTCCACGCCTCGGCCGATTGTCTCCCACACGTAGACGTAACTGGTCAGCGTCGTACCAAGCAAGGCGAGGCTGCCAGTGACGGCATAGGACCGGAAGGAGAGAGTCGGGACCAGGCTGCCTTCAAGCAGGCGTGGCCAGTCGGGCCGTGCCAGGACAGCGGCCACCCCGAATACCAGGAATCCGAGCATCAGATACCGGAGCACCGCTAGGACGTGGGCGTATCTGCCGGCCAGCAAGAGACCGGCCAGAGCCGCCCCCAGGGGCGCTACCAGCCATCGCGGGTCCACGTCGGCCAGCAGGCCAACGCCGGCGGCCCCGGCCTGCAGGTCCGCGGCGATTGTCACGAGGTTGACCGCCACCACCGACACCAGCAAGGCAGCCGCCGGACCTCGGCCGTAGCGTCTGCGGGTGAGGGACTGGAGATCGTCGCGCGCCACCGCGCCGACTTGAGCTGCGATCGTCAGGACCACGGCGAGCAGCGGCGCGACCAGCAGCGCGACCCAGGACAGCTGGTAACCCGTCTGCGCGCCGACGGCGGCTGCGGTGCCGACATTGGTCGGGTCGTTGTCGGACGCCGCTGCGACCAGCTCGGGTCCGATGCTCCGTAGCCTGCCGGACTCACCGACCTGGTCCTCGTCTGCCGGACGCGACCGGGTCATCACTGTGATCTTCCCGCGCCAGCAACGGGCAATCGGCAGCACCCGGCGTGACCTGCGCGGTAAGGCGGGAGCTCAGTTCACGCAGGGAATGCCGGTTGCTGAGCTCACCGCGCCGCCCTGCGGGCCGGTTGTAGGGATCACGACTACGGGCGACGGCGATGGCGACGTCAGGCCCGCAGCGATGCTGGCCGGGACCGTCGCTGAGGTTCCGAGCAGGATCTCGACGTGGCGGGCGCGTACTGATGTGCTTCGCTCCGCCGTGACGCCGAACAGCGCGGCGATCATGCGCGCGCTGGCGGATGCGCCTGCGCCGTAGAAGACGGCCGTGGTGGTGCGGGAGCTCGTGTCGCCGACCTGGCCGGGGCGGTACCCGACCTTGACCAGCGCGGCCGAGACATGCCCGGCGAGGCCTGCGGTACTGCCGCCATTGAGAACATCGACGGTCGTGTGCCTGGCCTCCGCGGGGGTACTGACCGTCGGCCGCGAGACGTGCCGCGCCGGCGCTGGGTAGAACGTGGCGTGCACGATCGACTTGATATACGCGGGATTCACGACATTGGAGTCCTGACCGTCAATGGTGGCGTAGCCCTGAATCGGCAGCGTGCGGAAGACGAGGTTACGGCTGGTCAGGCTTCGCAGCTGCGATGCAAGGTCGAGCAGATTCCAGCCGGCGTCTGTAATGACGTACTGCCTGGCGACCGTGAGCAGCGCCTGCATCTTCGTCAGGTCTGACAGGACACCCTCTGTCCGCAGCTGGTGCATCACAGAGTCAAGGAACGCCTGCTGGCGGTGCGTCCGGTCAAGGTCGCCGTTAGGCAGGCCGTGACGCTGTCGGACGAATGCCAGCGCCTGCCGGGGATTCAGGTGCTGGAAGCCGGCCCGGAAATGGGCGCCGGAGTAGCTGTCGCTGGTCGCATGGTTGAGGCAGACTTCGACGCCGCCGAGTACCTTGGCCAGCTCATAGAAGCCGTCCAGGTTGACCTCAGCGAAGTGGTCGATGTGCACCCCGGTGAGCTGCTCGACCGTAGCGACGGCCGCCGCTCGGCCGGCCTCGTTCCCAAGAAAAGCAAGCTGGTTCTGACTGATGGACGGATCCTGTGCCCGGAGCTTCTGCTGCTTGTAGTACATGCTGACGCCATACGCCTGGTCGATCTTGCCCGCCTGCTGCGGGCCGACCGTGCCGGCGAAGTTGACCCAGTCGTCACGGGGGATAGAGAAGCCGACGGCATGCTTTCCGCCGGCGAATATGTGTACGAGGATGAGGGTATTTGTGGCGTTACCGCCGGTGCCGTTCTGGACTTGCTGCCTGCTGCCCGCGTGCAGCGCCCGGAGGATGTCGTTGGGCAGGATGTTGCCGTTCCAGTCCGTGCGGCTCTCGAGGCCCATAAGCAGGATGTTCTGGGGCCCAATCGAGGGACCGCTGACGATCGCGTGGGAGGAGCCGATGCTGGCGACGTCCCTGACGACGAAATATGAGAAGCCGCTGACCACCAGCGCCACGGCAGCTGCGAGGCAGCTCAGGGCGTATATGAGCGTTCCGGCCCTGGAGCGCCGGGACATTCTCGGGCCTGGCATGCTCATCTCCGCTCTTGCGCGGCCGACTCGACATCTGCGGCGTGACTACCCGCGAAGTTACCCCATGCGACGGCTACCATCGGTGATCAAATGAGCGAGCCACGGTGGAATGATTCGGGGACCCGCGAGCCGCCGCGCCAGCCTCCTCGCCGGGCGCCCGGCGCTCGCCCGACCTTGCCCGAATACGACGTCGGTCCGCGCAGTGAGCCGCCGAGGCGACCAGCGGCCGCTGGTACATCGCCGCGCTGGGGGAACCTCCCCTGGGTACGGGGGATCGTGCTGGTCGCCAGTGCGGCGGGGCTCGGCGCCCTGGTGACGGTCCTCACACGGAGCGATCCTGGCTTCTTTCTCGAGCTCTTGGTGGTGCTCGGCACGGTAGCCGCATGCCTGGCCGTCAGCCCGCGCCGCGCCTTCCTCATCATTCCCGCGCCAGCGCTCGCCTACCTGGCCGCCGCGATCCTGGCCGGCCTCATCCACGACCGGGCAACCGACACGTCGCGCACCCTGCTCGCCATCAACGCCGCGCGCTGGGTCGCTAGCGGATTCCTCGCCATGGTCGCCGCTACCGCGCTGGCTGTGGTGATCGCCGGAGTGCGCTGGGTCCGTACGAGCCACAGGACTGGCTTGCGTCAGCCTCCCGCCCAAAGCAACCAGATCCCACCTCCGCCACGCCGATCGCCAGGGCAGCAGAACAGCGCGAACACGAGCGGAGGGCGGCTCCCCCGCTAGTCACCTGCAGCTGCGCGGGCGGGCCGCTATGTGCTCGGCACGCTGACCAGATCTGCAGCGCTGAGTCTCGGACCAACGGGGCTACGACAGCGCGCCACTCCGGTGGCGGTCATCGGGCGCTCCAGCACGGCGCGCGCTGGCGCCGGACAGGGAGGAGCTCGAGGTCGAGCTCAGCGCGATGGGGCGCGATGATCCGGCCATCAGGCAGCAGGTCGCCGGTGTCCTCGAACACCACGACGCCGTTGCAGAGGAGGCTCCACCCCTGCTCCGGATGGCCGGCCACGACGCAAGCGGCCTCGCAGTCCGGCGCGTCCGCTGGGGGGCATGGCGGCCGATGCGGACAATTCATGATCGTTTCCCTCGGTCCACAGCCAGGCGGAATCTCTCTAACCAACGTAGCTTGCCCAGTGGCAATGACCGGTCACGTACCCAGCTCCAGTCATGCGACACGCCCCGGACGCCATCCGGCAAGTCTGATTACGGCGCGCTTGCCCGCATGCCCGCAAGGTGGATATCGAGGAACCGCCGCCAGTCCGCGGGAGCCGCGTCGCCTGCGGCCTGTACAAGCCCTCGCATCGCCAGGATCAGCGCGACGACATCGACCGCCGTAATGCTCCGCCGCAACGCCCCGGCCGCGGCGGCGCGCCCGGTGAGCTCCTCGATCGCGGCCCAGATCCGGCGGCTGGAGTAGGCATCCGCAGGGCGTTCGAGCAGCAGGCCGGCGTACCGCGCATGCTCCGCGAACGACTGCCCCAGAGCGCTCAGCAGCTCCTGGAGTCCGAGCCCGTCGGTGCGCGCCAGCGCTTGATCCGCGGCGTTCACAAGCTGCTCTAGGGCGAGCCTGAGCAGCTCGTCGATCAGCGCGTCTTTACTGGCGAACCGGCGGTAGACGGTGCCGACGCCGACGCCGGCTCGCGCGGCGATCTCCTCCATGCTCGCGTCGGCTCCCGACTCGTCCAGTACCTCGCGGGCGGCGTCGAGGATGCGCTGGTAGTTGCGTACCGCGTCGCTGCGCATAGCCGTCGGTCCGGTCACTCCGCCTGCTCGGCGATTGCCGCGCCGGCGATGACCGCCATCTCGGCGTGATCGACTTCGCCGGCCGGCCGCCGCAGGCGCCGTGCCGACGGAAGGAGCAAGGCAGCCAGCGCCGCCAAGACCAGGCCGCCGGCCATGGCGGCGAACCCAGTCGTGTAGCCCGACTGCTTCGGCAGGCCGGACGGCGCAAGCTGCGAGGTCACGATGCTCGCCATCACCGCCGCGCCGATGCTGCCGCCGATGGTTCGGATGTTGGCGTTCATGCCGGTAGCGACGCCCGTCTGCGAGGCCGGAACCGCTGCCACGATGAGCGCCGACATCGCCGAGAACACCAGGCCGAACCCGACGCCCATGATCGCGCCGGCCACGAATACTTCCCACTGGTCCTGGTGCGCGAACGCGAGCATGGACATGGCGCCGCATCCGATGAGGCAGCCCGTGACAACGAGGACCTTGCCGCCGACCATGCGCGTGAGCCGACCCGCGAGGACTCCGACCGCGAACATCGTGAGCGACGAGGGCAGGAGCATCAGACCCGACCGGGTAATGCTCGCACCGAAACCGTAACCGGCGATGGTCGGCGTCTGCACGAACTCGGGCAGGAAGGCGAAGGTCGCATACATGCCCAGGCCAATGAGGAGCGCGACCAGGTTGTTGGTCCACACGGCCCGCTGCCGCATCATCTTCATGTCGATGAGCGGCGTCGTCGCCCGCAGCTCGGCCGCAACCCAGGCGGCTGCCAGCACCGCTGCCGTACCGAGCAGGCCGATGACGCGACCAGACCGCCAGCCCCATGCCGGTGCCTCGCTGAGGGCCACCAGCAGGCCCACCAGCCACGCCGAGAGCAGCAGCGCGGGCAGCCAGCTGATGCGCCCAGGGGTGCGCACCGGGGATTCAGGCACGAACGCGATGGCGCACACGGCGGCGGCGACTGTGAGTATCAGCGGAAGCCAGAACAGCCAGTGGTAGTCCAGCACGTCCACGATCGGGCCGGCGAGGACGATGCCGAAGCCAGCCCCGACTGCCGTCAACGACGCGAGCGCGCCCACGGCGCCAGCAACCTTCGCAGCCGGGAACTCATCGCGAATAATGCCGAACGCGACGGGCACCATCCCGCCGGCGATGCCCTGGATCACGCGCGCCGCAATCAAGACGCCGATCGATGTCGCGACGGCGGCCAGGAGTGAGCCGACCGCCAGCGCAGCGAGCGTGGCCACGAAGACCCGCTTCTTGCCCATCATGTCGCCGACTCGTCCGAGGATCGGGGTCATGATCGATGCCGACAGCAGGTAAGCGGTCAGCACCCACGTGACCGTGCCCTGCGTGGTGTGCAGCTCATGCTGCACCGTCGTCAGCACGGGAATGACCAGTGACTGCAGCAGCGCGAAGGCCGCGACACCCAGGGCCAGTACCGCGAACGTGGTCCCGGGCCGAGCGCGGCCGCCGACCTCGACCATCAGGCCTCCTCTAAGCGGAATGCGTCTTCCGATGGGAGAATACCAAGAGCGGAATATTGATTCCGATTATGGAGGTCAGGCTTTGCTCTCGCCCGAGTTCGCCACGCCTGACGCTGCCAGCAGTCGCTCGCCAAGCACTCGCACGGCGTCCTGGAGCTCCGGGCACCGCACGATGGTGTACGCCGCCGGAATCGCCGCAAGCCGCTCGGCATACCACGCCGGGTTACTGGTGCTCCCGGCCAGACGGCTCGACTCTTCATCAACCGGCGTCAGCCGTCCGAGCGCGCGTGGAACGCAGCGTGCTACCTCGTCGGCGGGCGCATGGATGATGATCTCGACGTCGTACTCCCACCCGACCGCGAGATGCTCTTCGAGCATCGCCACCGGGTCGAGGCTGGCGGGCGGGCTGAACGTAGCGTCGAGCACATCGACTGCGCCGACCCGGTCGATCCGGTACGCGCGCCGCGCGTCCGAAGTGCGTGACCAGCACAGCAGGTACCAGCGGCCGTGGCGGACGACAACAGCCCACGGCTCGACGTTGATGACTAGCTCCGATCCGGCCTCGGACCGGTAGCCGAGCCGTACCTGCTGATGGTTCGAGCAAGCCTGCACCAGGGCGGTCGTGGTCGCAGGGTCAGGCCGCGCGGCCGCGCGGTCCGGAGCGGGCGCAGCCATCCGCCGCACGGCCTCGGCCTGCGCGGCGACCGGCTCCGGAAGCGCCCGCATGATCTTGCCGAGCGCGCTGCCGACGGGATCGGCAGGATCACTGGCGTTATGGTGGCCGTCCAGGACCGCCATCACCACGCCGAGGGCTTCGGCGGCGCTGAACATCAGAGGCGGAAGCCGCAGTCCACGGCCGAGGTGGTAGCCGCCATATGGGCCGCGCACCGACTCGACCGGGATGCCGGCCTCGCGGAGAATGCCGACATACCGCCGGGCGGCGCGTTCCGATACGCCGAGCTTGTCGGCGAGGCGGTCCGCGGTGATGCCCGGGCTGCCCTGAAGCAGCTCGAGGGTCAGAAGCGCGCGCGCAGTGGGACTCGCGTCGTCATTCACGGCATCAACCTGCAATCCGGAAGTAAAGCGTCCGGAACGGACGGTAGCATGCCGTTGTGACCGACGACAGTGAGCTGACCATCGTTCCTGCCAACGAGGCGTCATCCGCCGACATCACTGCGATCTTCGGCACTAGCGACTACCCGGCCCGTTGCCAGTGCCAGCGGTTCAAGGTCGTCGGCTGGATCTGGCGGGACTCGACGCAGGAGGAGCGGACCGCGATGCTCCAGGCGCAAACCGGTTGCGGTGACCTGGACGCGGCCTCAACCAGCGGGCTGGTGGCCTACGTCGGCGGCGAGCCTGCAGGCTGGGTCGCGGTCGAGCCGCGGACGGCGTATCCGAAGTTGCGCACCTCGCGCGTCCCGTGGACAGGCCGGCACGAGGACAAGGAAGACGATGGCATCTGGGCGGTGACGTGCTTCGTCGTGCGGAAGGGCTATCGCGGTCGCGGCCTTACGTATCCGCTGGCCCGCGCAACGGTCGACTTCGCCCGCGAGCGCGGCGCGAGGTCGCTGGAGGCGTACGCGATGATCACGCAGCCCGGCAAGGAAGTCACCTGGGGTGAGCTGCACGTCGGGGCGAGTCAGGTCTTCGAGGAGGCCGGGTTCAAGGAGGTCAGCCGCCCCACTCTCCGGCGGGCGGTCATGCGGATTGACTTTGACGACGAGGGCGGACGCTGACATCAGCGACCTGCTCTCGTGAGCACCACCAGGTCGTCCGGCCGGCGACCGTGCCATGCGCCATCGGGGCGCCGCACCGCGGGCAGGGCGTGTCAGCCGAACGGAACTTCAGGATCGGCAGACTATGCACCCCGCCGTCCGCCACCGCCCGCTCGACGGAGCGCCGCACCGCCCGGTAGAGGAGGTCGACCTCGGCCTGCTCTAGCCCGCCTACCGGCCGGGCCGGATGGATCTTCGCCTGCCAGAGGACCTGATCGGCGAGCAGGTTGCCGATGCCGGCTATCGCAGTCTGATCGAGCAGCCGTGCCTTCACTGGCGCGGTGCCGCGGGCGAACGCGGCCCGAAACCGCGCCCGGGTGATCTCGCGCGCATCGGGACCGAGCGCCTCGACGGGCGGGTCGAGACGGACTCGACCGAGCCGCCGCGGGTCGACGAGCAGCAGCGACCCGCCGTCGGCGAACGTCAGCGAGAAGCGGGAGAAACGGTGGTCGCCGGTGGCACGGCCTCGTTCCCAGTAATCGCCGCCCTCGATCTCGTTGCCGCGTCCGTCAGCGATCACGATCTTGCCGGACATGCCCAGATGAATGCCCAAGGCAGGTCCCGCTGCGGCGGACCGGCCTGGTCCTGATGTGTCGAACCACATGCTCTTGCCGCGCCGGTGCGCTGCGGTCAGCTGCCGACCGACCAGCGCCGCGCGGATCTCGCCGGGCCGGTGCGGGCGGGTTACGTAGGTATCGCTGTCGTCGATGTCGACAATTTCGCGTCCGAGGGCCGCGCGCTCGATTACGCCGCGGGCCAACTCGACTTCGGGTAGCTCAGGCACGTAATAAACCTACGGGCCGCCCGGGTAGAGGGGCCGACAGGCGGGAAGGTTGCTCTGCGCGACCACGAGCCGGCGGGCAGTGGCGTGATGCTGCACGAAGGTCAGGCGCTTGGTGGGCAATTCAGCCGTCTTGCGCGGCCCGCCCAACCGGGAACTGCCTGTGAGGGAGTGCTGGGTTATGCGTGTCCTGCTGGTTCATCCGAGCGCGCTGATGTATTCGGAGATTTTCCTGCGGCTGGAGCCGCTCGGGCTGGAGCGGGTGGCGGCGGCGGCGCTGGCGGACGGGCATGACGTGCGGCTGATGGACCTGCAGGTGTATACGCAGGATGACCTGGAGCGGGAGCTAATGGGCTTCCGGCCTGATGCGGTGGGGTTCAGCCTTAACTACCTGGCCAATGTGCCGGAAGTGGTGGACCTGGCAAAGTGGATCAAGCGGGTTATGCCGGCCTGTGTCGTGTTCGCCGGGGGGCACAGCGTGTCGTTCGTGGCGGAACAGGTTCTGGAGCATGCCGAGGGCGCGATCGATGTCGTGCTGAAGGGCGAGGGCGAGACAGGCACTCCAGCGCTGCTAGCAGCCCTTCCCGATCGCGGCTGGGCAGACGTACCGGGTGCAGTCACCGCCGATGGAGCTGGCCGCCCGCCCGCGATGATGCACAGCCTGGACGACCATCTGCCGGCCCGGCACCTGGGCGGCCGCCGCCGCAAGTACTTCATCGGCGTGATGGATCCGGCGGCGTCGATCGAGTTCACGCGCGGGTGCCCATGGGACTGCTCCTTCTGCAGCGCCTGGACGTTCTACGGGCGGAGCTACCGCAAATTGTCGCCCGAGGCTGCGGTCGAGGACATGAGCCGCATCCGGGAACGGGGTGTGTTCATCGTCGACGACGTCGCATTCATCAAGGCCGATCAGGGGGATGAGATCGCGCGGCAGCTTGAGCGCCGCCGGATCCGCAAGGACTATTACCTCGAAACTCGTTGCGACGTGTTGCTGCGCAACGAGGAGGTGTTCCGCCGGTGGAAGCGCCTCGGCCTGAACTACATGTTCCTGGGCCTGGAGGCCCTCGACGAGGAAGGCCTGGCCGCGTTCCGCAAGCGCACCACCCCGCAGATCAACAACAAGGCCCTGGAAGTCGCCCGGTCGATGGGCCTGATGGTGGCCATCAACATCATCGCCGACCCCGACTGGGACCACGCCCGGTTCGCGTTCGTCCGGGACTGGGCGATGAGCGTCCCGGAGATCGTCAATATCACCGTCCAGACTCCCTACCCCGGAACCGAGACCTGGTTGACCGAAGAACGGCGGCTGACCACTCTGGACTACCGCCTGTTCGACGTCCAGCATGCGGTCCTGCCCACCCGGCTGCCGCTGCGAGAATTCTACGCCGAGCTGGTCAAGACCCAGGCCGTCCTGGCACGCAAGCACCTCGGCTTCACCGCCCTCGCCCAGACCGCCGGCATCGTCGCCCGCCAACTCCTGCGCGGCCAGACCAACTTCGCCCGGATGCTGTGGAAATTCGACAAGGTCTACAACGCCGACCGGCAATACGCCGAGCACCAGCGCCCCACCCGCTACGAGCTTCCCCCGCCAGCCGACACACCAGCCACCAAGCCGGACCGCACGGAGCTGTACATTCACGCCCCGCTACGACCCAGAACCTGACGCGAGCTGCGGGGTAGACGCGGGCTGCGGGGTAAAAAAGATGCCTGCATGGTTCGTGCTTGCTTGACGTTACCGCCAGGGTGCGGACAGCATGCCCTGGCATGACCTGGATAGCCCCGAATGTGGAGCGCACCGATCCTCCGTACGTCGCCGACGAACGCCGTCGGCTCGACAGCTCTCTGGACTTTCAGCGCGCCACACTGATGCGGAAATGCTCGGGCCTGACCGCAGAGCAGCTCGCGCTGCGCCCTATAGCGACATCGGCGCTGTCGCTGCTCGGCCTCGTCCGGCACATGGCCGCTAACGAGCGGATCTGGTTCCAGATTCGATTCGCGCACGCTGACGTCAGCGATCTTTACGAGTCAGCCGACTTCCCTGACGGCGCGGAATTCGACCTCGTTGATCGGGCCGACGCCGATGCTGACTTCGCCACCTACCTGGCCGAGGTGGCGCAAGCTCGGCTCGTGGTCCAGGGCAGATCGCTGGACGACACCTTCGGGGACGAGACCGTGACCGTCGACCTGCGCTGGCTGTATGCGCACATGATCGGCGAATATGCCCGCCACAACGGTCATGCTGACCTGATGCGAGAGCTAGTCGACGGTGCGACTGGGTACTAGGCGTCCCGCCGAGCGCTCCGACAGTGAAGCGTCCACGTGACTATTTGGCAGGCGTGTCGCATACTCAGGTTCATGCTTAACTATGCGCCGGACCTGGACAGGGTGTTCCAGGCGCTGGCCGACCCCGGCAGGCGGCTCATGGTCGAGCGGCTGAGCCGGGGCCCGGCGTCGGTCAGCGAGCTCGGTAGGCCGCTGGACATATCGCTGGCCGCAGTCCTGCAGCACGTGCAGGTGCTTGAGGCATGCGGTCTTGTCCGGTCCCGCAAGCTGGGCCGTACCCGCACGTGCAGCATCAACCCGGCTGGCCTGCGCTCGGCAGAGAGCTGGATCGCCGACCGGCGCAGCATGGTCGAGCGCCGACTTGACCGCCTTGGCGAGTACCTGGCGGAGACCGCCGATCGACCGGATGCACGCTCGGACGCAGGGCCGCGCGAAGCAATCAGCGACTCGCAGGAGAAGCAATGACCGATCGTTCCGTCATCCACGACACGTTCTCGATCGAGCGGACCTACCCGGTCGCACCATCCAGGGTGTTCGCGGCCTTCGCATCGGCGGAGGCCAAAGACGCCTGGGGCGACACCGGCGTGCTTGAGCCCGCTGAGGGCGAGGCTGGGACCGAAGAGTTCGACTTCCGGCCGGGCGGCCGGGAGCGGTTCGGCCACAAGATGGAAGGGACGACGTTCCGGTACGACGCCCTGTATTACGACATCGTGCCGGACCAGCGGATCGTGTACAGCTACGAGATGTACGCCGACGATGCCAGGATCTCGGTGTCCGTGGCCACTATCGAGTTCGCCAAGAGCGGTGACGGCACCGCGCTGACCTGGACTGAGCAGGGTGCGTACCTGGACGGCATCGACGGTACGCAGGCACCGTCGCTGCGCGAGGAAGGCACGACCGAGATGCTGGACGGCCTGGCCCGGTACCTGACGGCGTAAGTCAGCGCAAACGACCGCTTGCCTCGCCGGTGCGGCCAGCGCTGGCGAGCCCGTTCCCTGCCTGGAAAGCTTTGACCTTAGCCGTCACGCACCCGTGCGGACTCTGGCAGGCAGGAAGGTGTCGCGATGAAGCTTGGCGCAGTGGTCGGCATGCGGGATGACCCCGAGTCCTTCGCCCGGCACGTCCGCCGGCTGGAGGAGGCCGGCGTCGGCTACCTGTGGTCAGGCGAGGCGTACACGGCTGACGCGGTGTCGACCTTGGGTTTCCTGGCGGCGGTCTCCAGGACAGCGCAGATCGGGTCGTCGATCTTGCCCCTGTATACCCGGACGCCGTCGCTGCTCGCGATGACAGCGGTCGGGCTCGACAAGCTGTCGGGTGGCCGGTTCATCCTCGGCATCGGCGCGTCCGGGCCGCAGGTCATCGAGGGCTTCCACGGCGTGCAGTACGACGCGCCAGTCGGCCGGACGAGGGAGATCATCGAGATCTGCCGGTCGGTGTGGCGGCGAGACCGGCTTGAGCATTGGGGCGCGCACTACCAGATCCCGCTGGCCGAGGGTCAGGGTACCGGCCTGGGCAAGCCGCTCAAGCTCATCGACCACCCGCAGCGCGAGCGGATCCCTGTCTATGTCGCATCGCTAGGCCCGAAGAATGTCGAGATGACCGCTGCCATCGCTGAGGGCTGGCTGCCCCTGCATTACTGGCCGGACCGGGCCAGCCGCGTGTGGGGATCGTCGCTGGCTGCTGGCCTCGCCATGCGCGAGGACGGCCTGCCGCCGCTGGAGATCGTGGCCGGCGGCCCGCTGGCGATCGGTGACGACGTCGAGCATCTGCGCGAGCTGGCGCGGCCGATGTTGGCGCTGTACTTCGGCGGCATGGGTGCGCGCGGCCGGAACTTCTACAACGACGTGCTCAAGAGGTACGGCTACGAGAAGGAGGCCGAGCAGATCCAGGACGCCTACCTATCGGGTGACAAGAAGGCTGCGGCCGCGATGGTGCCGGCAGAGCTTGTCGCCGGGATCTCGCTGGTCGGCGACGAGGGCTTCGTACGGGACCGAGTAGCCGCTTACCGCGAATCGGGCGTCACGATCCTCAACGTGCAGCCGGTAGGGCCGAACGGTACCGCCGACATCGAGACGATCGCAGGCTGGCTGTAACGACTGGTTGTTAACGACTGGTTGTTAACGACTGGTTGTTAACGACTGGTTGTAACGAACTGCCAGGGGAGGCGGGTCTGTCAGCCCGCGCGCGTGCGGACGGCTTAGCCTGGGTAAGTGCGCGTGCTGCGACCAGCGCTCAACCGTCAGCCCAGGAGGTGCTTGTGGCCGCCCCAACCGCCATCAAGACGGACATTGATCTCAAGCTAGCGGGTGACCTCGCTCAGCAGTTGCGTGTCGACTCGGTGCGGTCGAGTACGTCGGCCGGCTCCGGCCATCCGACGTCCAGCATGTCGGCTGCGGATTTGCTGGCGGTCCTCGTCAGCCGGCACATGCGCTATGACTGGGACGAGCCGGGCAATCCTGCCAACGATCACCTGATCTTCTCCAAGGGCCACGCGTCGCCACTCCTCTACTCGGTCTACAAGGCGGTGGGCGTCGTCTCCGACGACGAGCTGATGACCGGCTACCGTCGCTTCGGGTCGCGGCTGGAAGGTCATCCGACACCGATACTCCCGTGGGTCGATGTCGCGACGGGTTCGCTCGGCCAGGGGCTGCCCGACGCGGTCGGCGTTGCGCTCGCCGGGAAGTACGTGGATGAGCTGCCGTTCCGCGTCTGGGTCTTGTGCGGCGACAGTGAGATGGCGGAAGGCTCGATCTGGGAGGCCTTCGACAAGGCTTCGCATTACAAGCTGTCTAACCTCATCGTCATGGTCGATATCAACCGGCTCGGGCAGCGCGGTCCGACCGATCTGTCGTGGGACCTGGATACCTACCGCCGCCGGGTCACAGCGTTCGGCGCCCGCGCACTCGTCATCGACGGCCACGACCTCGGCGAGGTCGACCGGGCGATAGCGGAAGCCGGCGATATGTCCGGCGACCAGCCGACCGTTATCCTCGCCCGCACCCGGAAGGGGCGCGGATTCTCCGAGGTCGAGGACCGGGAGGACTGGCACGGCAAGCCGTTCCCGCCTCCGATGGCCGAGCGCGCCATCATCGAGCTTGGCGGCGAGCGTGGCCTCATCGTGCGCGGCCCCATGCCCGACTCAGCTGCCATCTCCGCGCGCGATACGAAAGACATTCCCGAAGTGAAGTTGCCGACTTACGTTGTCGGAGAGAAGGTCGCAACCCGCAAGGCCTACGGCCAGGCACTAGCCGCCATCGGCGTGCGGCCGGACGTTGTCGCGATGGACGGCGAGGTCAGCAACTCGACATTTGCCGATCAGTTCGCGCATGAGCATCCCGAACGGTACTTCGAGATGTACATCGCGGAGCAGCAACTGATCGCCGCGGCCGTCGGGTTCAGCGTGCGCGGCTACCGGCCGTTCGCGTCGACGTTCGCGGCCTTTCTAACCCGCGCGTACGACTTCATCCGGATGGCCGCCATCTCCCAGGCCAATATCCGACTCTGCGGGTCACACGCGGGCGTCGAGATTGGTGCCGACGGGCCTTCGCAGATGGCGCTGGAGGACCTCGCCATGCTGCGAGCGGTCCAGGGTTCCACAGTCCTGTACCCGAGCGATGCGACGAGCGCCGCCGCGCTGGTGGCGGCGATGGCGGACACCGACGGCATCGTCTACATGCGGACGACCCGCGGCGCTTATCCGGTCCTGTACGAGACCAGCGAGACGTTCCCGGTCGGCGGCGCCAAGGTCCTGCGCGCCAGTGACGAGGACCAGGTGACCCTTATTGGTGCGGGCGTCACCCTGCACGCCTGCCTGGAGGCGGCAGACCAGCTCAAATCCGACGGCATCAGCGCGCGCGTCATCGACTTGTACTCGGTCAAGCCCATCGACATTGACGCGCTGACGGATGCTGCCGCCGTCACGGCCGGCAGGCTCGTCATCGCCGAGGACCACCATCCGGAAGGGGGTCTCGGGTCCGCCGTCGTCGACGCACTGACTGGCGCGGGCCGCGTCGACCTGACCATCCGGCATCTGGCCGTATCCGAACTACCGGGCTCGGGAACAAGTGAGGAACTGCTCAACGCGGCCGGCATTAGCTCCGACCACATCGCGGCCGCCGCCAGGAGCCTGGCCGGCTAGAGCATCACGTCCAGCAGCTCCCGGCAGGCTTGCTCGCAGCGCCGACAGGCCTCGCCGCAGACTCGGCAGTGCGCGTGCATCTGGGCATGCCGCTCGCACTCGTCGCCGCAGCTCTTGCAGGCCGCCACGCAGGCCTGCAAGAGAGGCCTGGTGACGCTGGCGTTGTACGCGGTCTGGCGGCTTGCAACTCTCGCTGTGGCGGTGCAGATGTCAGCGCAGTCCAGGCATAGCCGGATGCACTTGACCATCTCGCTCAGGTTGTGCTCGCTCAGGTTGTCGTCGGCGTCGGCGGTGCAGGCCTGCGCGCAGTCGCTGAGCGCGTCGATGGTGGCGGCCAGTACACCGGCGTCGACGTTGACCGTGCGTGGATAGGTGTCCAGCAGCTGCCTGGCGTAGCTCATGGCCCCTCCTGTAGTAGCGATGCAGCGATAGCAGTCATTGTGCCGCGCCGGACGGGGACGCCATTCGCAGGTCGTCCACCTGTCTACATTGCGGGCATAGGGGTTGTGTGAAGGCCCGGAAGCAGCCACGGGAACCAGATGGCCAGCACGCCAACCGCGACCAGGACCACCCCGACGACGCGGCCGAAGGGCTTGCCATAGCGCCAGAGTTTCTCGGCGAAGATGACCACCGCCAGCGCTGCCATGACCGCCACGTTCATCACGCCAACGGCGATCAGAACGATCATCAGGCCCCAACAGCAGCCGGCGCAGGTCGCTCCGTGATGCAGCCCGACGCGGACATCGCGGCCGCGGCCCCTGAACCCGATGTAGTACATCAGCGAACCGACGGGCGAACGGCAACGGCGCAGGCACCAGTCCTTCCAGGAAGTGAGCTGGTAGATGCCCGCCGTGACGAGGATTGTCACGCCCAGCCACTTCGCCGCCGTGGGGGATGCTGTGAGCAAGCGCCCGCTCCCGGCAAGAGCCGCGAAGGCAACCGCCCCGAACGCGGCCCAGACCAGCAGGTAGCCACCGAGGAACAGGCTCATCCGTGCCGCGCGCCCGAAGCCAGCCGAAGCACCACTGATCAGACGGGCCCATAGCACCGCGACCGGCGCCACAGACGGCAGCATCATCGCGGCCATCATCAACACCCACAGCCCGAGGAATGGCAGCAGCGCCAGGCCCATGGTTCCCGGTCCGTTGCCCATGGCACGGGCCAGGATGATGGTGACGGCCCACGCCCCAGCCGCCAGCGCTGCCAGCGCGATCCACGGTACAGCGACCTGCCGCGGCGGCAGTGCCTGCACAGGCTCGGTCACGACGACCGGGCCGGAACGGTCAGCCACGACGGCCGCCAGTCAGCCTTCGTACCTGAAATCGGTGACGAAACTGTTCGTCCCCGAGAACTCTGCGCTCCAGTGACCGTGATAGCTCACGTCCTTCGACCTGGCCTGCCGCACGGGCTGGGGGACAGCGCCAAACGGGGCATTCGCAATCACTGCCGGGTCCTGGCCGTCCATCCCCACGAGCTGATCGCTGCTCATGGACACAGCCCCCGCGACTTCAGCGTGCAGCGAGAGGTTCGACTTCTCGAACGTGATCGCCGCCGGCGCCACCCCGGCGACCTCGCCAATCAGCGGGCCAAGCCCGGCGAGGTAGCCCCCGGCACCCCCGGAAAAGACCGCGCCTAGCGCCTCGGACTGCTCGGCGGAAGCACGGTCATCTAGATACAGCGCCACCTTCCAGCCGCCATCGGTCATCCGCTTCGGCGAGTGGACCGCCATCACCGCATTCAGGCCAGACAGGTCCACGCCGTCCTTGCTGCCGGTGGTGACATGCCAGGCCAGCAAGACGTCACAGTTGTCCTGGGTAGCAGTCCCTAGCCAGATGCAGTTGCAGCTGACGTCACAGTTGCATACCTCGAAGTAGTCCCCTTCGACCGAGAACCCCACGTCGCCCTCCCTCGCCGTTGCTGCCGCCTATATTCCCACCAGTCGCGCCACCGAAATAGTCCCTTCGCGTGTTGCAATACCGTTGCACTCCGGCCGAACAACGCAGGACTCGATTGCCCGGTGGCTTACGCCTGAGTAATCACCGCTTCGAGCGGATGCGGCAGTCGGTCCAGATCTACCGCCCCGGCGAGCAGCCGCGCGTAACGGAGCTTGCGCGTGGCGCCGCTGCCCAGGAACCGTCGAAGCTGAGCTTGCGCGGGCTGACCGCGCCACTCGGGCTGCCGCTGGAGGCTGCGGAAAGAGCCGGAGTCTCCCTGCGAGTCGATGAGCGCCTCCACCCGGGCGGCGCCGATCGCGCGGATCAGCTCGTCCTCCAGATCCTCGACGCAGACGTAAAAGCCCAGCCGCTCCATGTCGGCCCGCGTGCCGGGCGTGCCGATGCCAGCGCGGGCCAGACCGCGCCGGACGACGTTCTCCTCGCCGGCGTCGCACACCCCCGCCAGTCTCAGGCCAGCTCCGGCGGGACCAAACTGCGTCAGGTAGCGCGTAATCGCGTGCGCGCCGCCGGTAGGTACGACCACCACGCGCTCTGCAACAAGGTCCCGGCCGCGGCGAGCGGCGAGTGTCTCGACCGCGATCTGGTCGCTGATGCCCTCAACAAGCAGGATGGCCTCGGCGGCGGGCGCCTTCGCCAGCGCTCGGGCCGTGGCTTCGGTCGCAGCCGCCGGGCCATGCACGTAACCGTCCAGCAGCCGGCTGGCAAGCTCACGGCGCCTGGTGATGTCCATAGAAGTCGTTCTGTCCGTGCTGCTAACCATACCGAGCGGTGGCGAGTCCACGGCACAAGCACGGGGCGTGCTAGGGCCCGGCGGAAGAGGCTGCTGCGCTACGGTCGCGAATACGGGTATCGGGTCAGTAGCTCGCGGAGCGGAGGTCAGTGACGATGAGCACCCACCAACCGGATGAGGGCGTCTTCAGGTCGGTGCTGGCCGAGAACATGGATTGGGAGCCGTTCCCGGCATTCCCGCCTCCGGCTCGCCTCGCCGTCGTTGTGGGCCATCCGCGAGAGCCCGGTCCGTACGTGGTTCGGGTAAAGCTTCCGTCCGGGGTAAAGCTCATGCCGCACTGGCATCACGAAGACCGGGTCTATACGGTCATATCCGGTGTTTTCTACATTGGCCTCGGCGAGCAGTTCGAGGAAGAGAAGCTGCAGGCCTACCCGCCAGGCGCCGTCGTAGTGCTGCCCAGCGGCACCCGTCACTTCCACTGGGCAAGATCGGGTGAGTATGTGACGCAGGTGACGGCAATCGGCCCGATCAGCCTTGAATACGTGGACCCGCGCGACGATCCGCGGAACAAATGAGCCGGTTGGAGTCAGCGCCGGGCCTGGTGACGAGGAGAAGCATTGCCTATTGCACTGAGCGAGGATCAGAAGGCGCTGGCGGAGTCGGTGGCTGCGTTTACCGCCCATCACGCCGAATCGGCGTCGACACGAGCGGAATTCGAGGATCTGGCTGCCGGCATCTGGCCGGCTTCCTGGCGCGCACTAGTCGAGCAGAACCTTCTTGGGCTGCACCTACCGGCGAAGTTCGGCGGCGACGGCGCTGGACTCATCGAACTCGCGATTGTGCTGGACGAGACCACGTTCGGATTGCTGCCAGGCCCGCTGCTGCCGACCGTGCTCACCAGTCTGGTCATCAGCCGCCACGGCAGCGGTGAACTGCCCGAAAGCGTGCTGCCAGGATTCGTCGCCGGCGGGACCGGTGCCTGTGCCACGGACGCCCGCGGCCTGATCGCGACGAGATCCGGGGACGGATGGGTCATCAGCGGGACGACGGTGCCGGTGCTAGGCGCGCTGAGCGCACAGACCTACGTCCTGGGTGCTCAGACCGCCGACGGCACTGGTGTGGGCACTGTCTGGTTCGTTGTCGATGAGTCCCGGCGCGCTGAGCTCGAAGTGACCAGGCTGCGCAGCGTGGACCTCACGCGGGACCTTGGCCAGATCGTGCTGTCCGGCCTTCATGTCCCCGCCAGTCATGTGCTCGATGTCGACTCCGAGCGGCTGCGCTCGACGGCCGCCGCGCTGTTCTGCGCGGAGTCGGCAGGCGCGGCCCGCTGGTGCCAGACGAACGGGCTGGCCTACACGAAGGTACGTGAGCAGTTCGGCCGCCCCATTGCGGCCTTCCAGGCGATCAAGCACAAGTGCGCCCGCCTATTCGTCCGCAGCGAGCTGATCGCGGCCGCCGCGTGGGATGCCGCCGCGGCATATGACCAGGACGCGGACCAGTTCGCCCTCGCCGCTGCCTCGGCGGCAGTGGTATGCCTGCCGGGAGCGGTGGACATCGGATTGGAGACCGTCACGCTGTTCGGCGGTATCGGCTACACGTGGGAGCACGATACGCATCTGTACTGGCGCCGCGCGATGAGCCTGCAGAGTTTGCTCGGCCCGCGCAGCAGCTGGGAGCTGGGCCTGGGTCAGCTGGCCCGCAAGATCGAGCGTCGCCACGATTTGCAGCTCGACGACGAGCCCGATGGCCTGCGCAGCTGGGTCGCCGACCAGCTTGCCGAGGCAGCGGGCCGGCCGACAGGGGAGCAGCGTGCCTTCCTCTCGGACCAGGGCCTAGTCTCGCCCCACTACCCGCGCCCATACGGGATCGCCGCGGGCCCGGTGGCGCAAGTCGTAATCTCGCAGGAGTTCGAGCGCGCCGGCATGATCCAGCCGTCCACCAACATCGGCGAATGGGCGCTGCCGACGATCATCGCGCACGGCACGGAAGAGCAGCGCGAGACGTTCGTCCGGCCGACGCTCCGTGGCGATATCTTCTGGTGCCAGCTGTTCAGCGAGTCGGGCGCCGGCTCAGATCTTGCCTCGCTGCGTACTCGTGCCAGGAAGGTGGGCGGCGGCTGGCTGGTCAATGGCCAGAAGGTCTGGACCTCGCAGGCCCAGGAGGCCGATTGGGGCATCTGCCTCGCGCGTACTGACGCCGACGCGCCCAAGCACAAGGGGCTGAGCTATTTCCTCATTGATATCCGCAGTCCCGGCCTCGAGGTCCGGCCGTTGCGCGAGGCCAACGGCGGCTACCTGTTCAACGAGGTCTTCTTCAACGACGTGTTCGTGCCGGACGCGCGCCTCGTCGGCGAACCGGGCGACGGCTGGCGGCTGGCGCGCACCACACTCGGTCATGAGCGTGTCACCATCGCCGTAGGGATGGGCAGCCGCCGCGAGCTGCCCGCGGATTTCCTCGGCATTTTCGCCGGCGACCCGCCGCCCGAGGTGCTGCAGCGGGTGGGGGCGCTGACCGCCGATGTCAACGCCTTCACGGCGCTAGGCCAGCGATCGCTGCTCCGCCAGATCTCCGGGCTGCAACCCGGAGCCGAGGCTAGCGTGCTGAAGGTCCAGGCCGCCTGGAACGTGACTAACCTGCGCCGCACGGTTATGGAATGGCACGGCGCCGAAGCGGCGGCCCTCGACGGTGCTGGCGGCGAGTCCAGCCAGCAGTACCTGTCGATCCCGCCGTCGCTCATCGGCGGCGGCACGCTGGAGATCCAGCTCAACGTCATTGGCGAGCTGGTACTGGGCATGCCGCGGACCTGAGGACTCAGTGCTAAAGGAGCCGCCGATGGACCGTCCAGGTACTCAGCCCACGGGTGATGCGCTGCATCGCGGCGGCTGGGTCGAGCGTCCGGTGCACATGTACCGCGACGAGTGGGGGATCCCGCATGTTCGCGCGCACTCGGTCCACGACGCGTTTGTCGGCCAGGGCTACGCGCATGCCATGGACCGCCTCTGGCAGATGGACGCGAGCAGGAAGCAGATGCAGGGCCGATGGGCCGAGTGGGTCGGCGCGGCCGGCGTTGAAGCCGACCGCCTTGCCCGGCGCCTGCGCGCCGGTGCTGCATCGATCAGGGACTATCAGGCGCTCGGCGCGGATGCCAGGGCGATGGTCGATGCCTATACCGCCGGAGTGAACGCGTACCTGCGGACTCTTCCTGAGCCGCCGCCCGAGTACGCACTGCTGGCAAGCGACCCGGAGCCGTGGGAGGGCTGGCACTGTATAGCCGCGATGCGACAGCGCGGCTACCTGATGGGCTCGCTCTGGTACAAGCTCTGGCGAGCCGGCGCACTCGGCGTCGTCAGTGCTGAGGACCTCGTTAAGCTGCGCTACGACGACGGGGGCTCCGACCGGCTGTGCATTCCGCCTGGTGCCGATGTCAGCCGGTGGACTGCGAGCCTCGCCGACCTTCGGGATCCGATCCGTGCGCTGAGCCTGCTGGCCGCGGCCGCCGACATCGACGGCGGGAGCAACAACTGGGCGCTGGCACCGACCCGGACCGCTACCGGCAGGCCCATACTCGCTGGGGACCCGCATCGCACGTTCGAGCTGCCGGGCATGTACGCGCAGATGCATCTCGGCTGCGAGGAGTTCGATGCCATCGGCCTGACCATTCCTGGTGTGCCGGCCTTCCCGCATTTCGCGCACAACGCGCAGGTGGCCTGGTGCGTCACGCATGCATTCGCCGATATTCACGACTTCTACGTCGAGCAGTTCGACCGGACCGACCCGTCCCGCTACCTGCACCAAGGTGAGTGGCTGCAAGCCGCGACGACCACCGAGGACATTGACGTCCGCGGCGGCGCCCCAACGTCGGTACAGATCGTTGAGACGATCCACGGTCCGGTGGTCGCAGGAGATCCGGCGCATGGCGCTTCGCTGACGCTCAAGTCGATGCAGTTCTTTGACGTCGACCGGTCGTTTGACTGCCTCCTGCCGATGCTGCGGGCAGACTCGGTGGATTCGCTGTTCCGAGCCGTCCGCGGCTGGGGGCTCATCGACCACAATCTGGTTGCCGCCGACACGGGTGGTCACATCGGCCACCTCGTGCGGGCGGTTATCCCGCGCCGCCCCGCCATCAACGGATGGCTGCCTGTGCCGGGGTGGACGGGGGAGTACGAGTGGGACGGTGTGATTCCCGCCGAGCAGATGCCGCGCGTAGACGATCCGGACCGGGGCTACCTCGTGACGGCCAACAACCGCGTGGTCACCACCATCCCCGGTACCGGCGACTACTACTGCACCGACGCCCATCCCTCATACCGGGCCAGGAGAATCGAGCAGCTCATAGAAGGGCTCGGTCCCGCGTTGCCCACGGATATGCCGATGATCCATCGGGATGACCTCAGTGTGCCGGCTCAGCTGTTCAGGTCGGCGCTGGCGGACGTGGAACCGGCGAGTGAAGCTGCCCGCGTGGTCCGGGATCTCGTGCTCGCCTGGGATGCCCGGATGGCACCTGAGTCGACAGGCGCGGCTTGTTACTCGCGGCTGCGCTGGGCTCTCGCCAGGATCGTGGGCAGCCGGTCTGGCCTCGCCGCAGTCACGCGCGCCGGCCCTGGCGAACTGCTGCAGCTGCCGGGCGGCGTGTCGCCCGTCAGCCATCTCTGGTGGGTGCTGCCGGCCCTACTGCGGTCCGGTGATCTTTCGCTCACCGGAGGCAGGACCTGGCGCGAGCTGCTGGCCGAGGCGCTCGAAGCCGTCGCGAGCGAACAAGTCGCCCCCGACACCCCGTGGGAGCGTGTGCACACCGCCGCGCTCACGCATCCGCTGACGCCGGTGCTTGCGGGCACGCCGACGGCCTTGAGCCCCGCTGGCGCCGGGGTTGGCGGCGATAACGACACCGTCTGGGCAACGGGATGCCGGGCGGAGACCGGCAGTGTGGCCGTCTACGGCGCTGTGGCCCGGTACGTGTTCGACGTTGGCAACTGGGAGGACAGCACCTGGATCGTGGTAGGCGGCGCATCAGGAGATCCGGCTAGCCCGCACTACATCGATCAGCATGAGGCCTGGTCCAGATGTGAACTCATCCCGATGCGGTATGCCTGGGATGTCATCACCGCCTCCGGTCCACAGCTGACACTCCAGCCAGATGGCAGGGGTTAGCGTGGCCCCTGAGGCGACCTTTAGTAAGCATCGGCGCTCTCGCCGTCAGGCATCATCGGTCTGATGAACCCTTCCGCCGCGCCTGCTGTCACGGTCACTTTCGCCGGCTCGGGTGATGCCTTCGGCAGCGGCGGCCGCTTCCAGGCGTGCATCCACCTGCGCCAGCGGGACCATCCACCGGTCCTGCTGGACTGCGGCGCCACGTCGCTCAGCGCGCTCAAGACACTAGGCCTGGATCCAGGCGAGATCAGCGCCGTGTTCATATCTCACCTCCACGGCGACCATTTCGGGGGACTGCCGTTCCTCGTCCTGGACGGCCAGTTCAGCCGGCGCACCAGGCCGCTTACTGTCGCTGGCCCCTCCGGCACCGCCGCGCGGCTACGTCAGGCGATGGAGGTCATGTTCCCCAGGTCGCCTGGCATCGACCGCCGCTTCAGCCTCGACGTGGTGGAACTCACCCCGGGCGCGACCAGCACCGTTGCGGGCATTGCCGTGACCAGCTGGGAAGTGAACCACCCCAGCGGGGCCCCGGCGCTTGCCCTGCGCCTCGACGTCGGCGGCAAGATCATCGCTTACACCGGCGATACGGCCTGGACCGATGATCTAGTTACTGCATCGGCCGACGCAGACCTGCTCATCGCCGAGGCTTATTACTTCGACAAGAGCGTTCCCTATCACCTTCGGCACGCCGATCTTGCCGGCCACCGCCGTGATCTCACGAGCCGTCGGATCGTGCTCACCCACATGTCCGCTGAGATGCTCGCCCGACGTGACTATCTCGACTTCGACGTCGCCCACGACGGACTCGTCATTCAACTCTGAACGCCTAAGCCCACTGCATGTCTGCCGTTGTTACTAGTCGTGGTAGCGGACTGGGGTGGAATATTGCGGGTCCTGGTGACTGGCCCAGTAGCGGTCCCGCAGGCGTGCCGTCAGTGGTCCCGGCGCTCCGGTTCCGACTGGCTCGCCATCGATGATGGTTACAGGCATGATCCCGCCCGCGGTTGAGGTAATGAAGACCTCTTGTGCGCGGCTCAGGTCGAGGGCGGTCAGCCGGTCCTGGTCTACGGCTTGGAGTTCTTGGGCGGCCAACTCGATCACCGAGCGCCGGGTGATGCCCTGCAGCGTGCCGCTGCCCGGCGTCAGCCAGCGTCCGTCGACGTAAGCGAACACGTTGAAACCCGGGCCCTCGGTGATCGCGCCGGCAAGGTCCCGCAGCACGACGATCTCGGCATCATGGTCATAGGCGTCCAGCAGGGCCAGGTCCATATCCAGCCAGTGATAGTTCTTCACTGCGGGGTCGACGCTTTGCGGAGGAATGCGCGTCACCTGGCTGATCCGCATTCTGGCACCCGTTACCTGCTGCTCGGGGCTGCTGATCCATACGAACGGCACGGCGTAGCACCAGAACGTATTCCGGGCGGTGCGCAGGTCACGGCTGCCGGGCACCAGGCGGCCCCTGGTGCAGGTCATCGACACGTAAGCGTCCCGCAGCCCTGCATGGCGGACGCAGCCGTGCAGGATGAACTCGATCTCGGCACGGCCATGTCCTGGGTCCAGCCGCAGCCGGGCCAGGCTGGCGGCGAACCGGTCCAGATGTGCGTCCAGGCGGTAGAAGCGCCCGCGCCAGACGTGAACGACGTCGTATGTGCAGTCCGATCGAGTTACACCGAGATCCAGGACCGAGATCTTCGCATCCTCGATGGCGCAGTACCCTCCGTCGATCCAGGCCGCCCCGGTCGGCCACCGCGGCCCAGCTTCGGCGCTCGCGTCCGCTGGCGTCACCTTCATCCTCCGCGGCTCCTCTCACGTTGCCGACCCGCCAGAGCCTGACTCGTCCCGGCTAAGCCTCCCGACCGGACGGGCCTTTTTCTCCGGGCCAAGATCGAGATTACCTGTGCGGTCTTCACGACGGCGGACGTAGTCGCACGTGGTTTCTGATTGTGCGCTGGTCGGGCAGCCGCCGCGCGATGGGTTAGGGTCTTGGCAGTACCAGGCTGCGGGCGGCCTCTGCAGCTCACGCGGCGGGATCCGAGCGGGCGCTGTCACCGCAGGCCTGGCCGGCACTCCTCACAGGAGAACGACATGAGCGTATACAAGGTGATCGAAGTAATCGGGACGAGTAGCACGTCGTGGGAGGAGGCGGCCGCAGAGGCGGTCCGCACCTCCGCCGCGACGATCCGCGATCTTCGTGTTGCCGAGGTTGTCAAACAAGACATCCACCTCGACGAAGGCGGTGCCATCACCTACCGCACCAAGCTCCAGCTCTCGTTCAAGTACGAACACGAGGGCTGATCTGGCGCCACTCGGTCGACCGGCGCTCATCGCGTTCAGGAGCAGACAAGCGGATGCGCAGCTGGGATCGTGCATTAAACGCTGGACGGGCACGGGCACGCGTTGGCAGGATCGCGGTCGTGCGGCAGGACGAGATCTGGGATGCGGACGCGGCCCGAGGCTACGACACCCCTGGTGCGGGAATGTTCGCTCCGGAGGTTCTCGGGCCCACGGTTGATTGCCTGGCCCGGCTGGCCGGCGACGGGCCGGCGCTTGAGTTCGCCATCGGCACTGGTCGCGTGGCTCTGCCCCTGTCAGAGCGCGGCGTGCCGGTGGCCGGTATCGAGTTGTCCGGTCCGATGATCGAGCAGCTGCGGGCGAAGGCGAGCGAGGACACGATCCCGGTGGTCGCCGGGGATATGGCGACCGCTTCGGCACCGGGGCGTTTCACGCTCGTCTACCTCGTCTACAACACGATCTCTAACCTGCTGACCCAGCCCGAGCAAGTGGCCTGCTTCCGCAATGCAGCGCGGCACCTCGTAGCCGGTGGCCGGTTCGTGATCGAGCTGTGGGTCCCCGACCTCCGCAGGCTTCCGCCGGGCCAGCAGGCCACGGTGTGGCATTGCGAGCCCCGCTACATCGGCCTGGACACCTACGACGTTCTTCACCAGCGGGTCGTCTCGCATCACTTCCGCTTCGATGACAGCAAGCAGGCCCAACTGTTCCGCAGCCCGCACCGCTACATCTGGCCGGCGGAGCTCGACCTAATGGCCCAGCTCGCTGGGTTCGAGCTGGAAAGCAGATACGCAGACTGGTCAGGCTCAGAATTCACCGCGGACTCACGCTCGCACGTGTCGGTCTACCGCCTTCCCCGTTAGCTTCGTCGTCGTTCACCCGCGCCTGCCCGGCCACCGCCTGGCAGCGGAAGGTCACGTCGAGCCAGTAGACCTGGTCTGCATTGGCGCAAACAGCGAGCGGAAGGGCGGACACCCGGACAATGTGGTCTGCTCTGGCGAGCACGCCGGTTTCCTCCTCTACTTCCCGCACGGCGCCCGCGGCAGGCTGCTCGCCCGGCTCGAGGCACCCAGTCACCAGCGCCCATCGCCGGTTATCGGCCCTTCGCACAAGCAGGACCCGGTCCGCGTCGTCCAGCACGACCGCGGTGACCGACGGAAGCGGCAGTGGTTCGGGGCCGATCTTGGCGCGAAGGGTGAGAACGAACTCGGGGATGGCCATTACCGCAGCCTAGGACCAGATCTTTCTGGCCGGTTGATTGGTCCGCGTCGTCCGATGCCGCATGACGGCGCGGACCGCTGGGCGCGGCCTCTGATCCGTCAGCCAGCCGGGCCGAACTCCACCCGCAGCTCTTTCAGTGTGCGAGTGAAGTAACCCGGCACGAACTCTGGCTGGGAACCGGCGGCCAGCTTGATGTCGGGAACCCGGCGCACGAGTTCGTCGAACACGATGCCAAGCTCGAGCCTTGCCAGGTTGGCGCCGAGGCAGAAATGAGTGCCGAGACCAAACGCCACGTGATGGTTGTGGCAGCGGGTCAAGTCGAAGCGGTCTGGTTTGTCAAACGCCCTCTCATCGGAGTTGGCCGCTGCGTACATAAGCAGCACCTGGTCTCCCGCCCGCAGGACCTGGCCGTGCAGCTCATGGTCCACGGTGACGGTGCGGCGCATGTTGAGTATCGGGCTCGCGTACCGGATGAACTCCTCCACTGCGGTAGCGCCGATGACCGAAGGGTCCGCAGCCAGGATCTGGAACTGGTCAGGGAAGCGGATGAGATTCCAAACCGTCTGGCCTATGACCGACCTCGTTGTCTCCGCGCCGCCGTCCAGCAGGAGCAGGCCCTCCTGGATGATCTCGGGAACGTCCAGCGGCTGGCCGTCAACGGCTCCGTGCGCCCAGGCTGACACCAGGTCGTCGCGCGGGTCGTTCCGCCTTGCCTCGATCAGCTCGTGAAACGCAGCAGCGAACTCCGCAATGGCCTCAGGTGACCCGGCAGGCTGGTGCGGGTCATCGTTGCGGTAGCCGGCCGCGCTCATGGTGCGCTCCGACCATTCCCTGCACTTCGGCCACAGCGCCCGGTCGAATCCCAGGAGTTCTCCGATGACCATGGCCGGCAGCGGGGCGGCCAGCTCGTCGATGATCTCTGCCGCTCCTTTTGCTGCCATGGCGGCGATCAGCTCGCTGGCGATGGCCCGTACTCGTTCCTCGTGCCTGCGCACCGCCCGTGGCGAGAACCTCCCGGACAGAAGTCTGCGTTGCTGCTGGTGCCGGGGATCGTCCCTGTTGATCATCGAGGCGCTCATGTCGATGAGCGGCCGACTACCTCTGGCCGAGCTGTAACGGGCGGTATCGCGCTCGATGGACAGTACGTCTGCGTGCCGGGAGACGCCCCAGATCTGATTGAGCGGATCCCAGTAAACGGGCGCCTCGTCGCGGAGCCACTTGTACGCCGGGTACGGATCCCCGGCGTAAAGAAAAGGATCGAGAATGTTGAGCGGCGCGGTAGAAGCAGCGGTCACTGGTGATGGGCTCCGCTCAGGCGATCTGATCAGCTAGACAGCGCATAGCTCAATTTTCCCGGATTTTATGCCACCGGCGCAGGCGGCAGCCAGGCGGCAGGACTAACTTCGTGCGGGCACGATATTGGTCGTGTTTTGGTAATCGGGAGGAGACCCAGTTGACCAGCACGGTCCTGCACGGCGGACGGATCTTTGATGGCAGCGGAAGCGCGATCGCCGATGGCGATCTGGCCATCGAGGACGGCCAGATCGTCGGAGTCGGAGTCGGCGTGGACGGGGACGAGCACATCGACGTATCCGGGTGCACGCTGCTACCCGGTCTGTTCGACTGCCACGTGCACGTCACAATGTCCGGCGTCAGCTGGATGAAGTACCTGCAGCAGCCGTTCTCCTATCAGTTCTACGAGGCTGCTAAGAACCTGGCGGCGACTTTGGACTGCGGCATCACAACGGTCCGTGACGCCGGGGGCGCGGACCTGGGCATCCAGCGAGCGGTCGAGGATGGGCTGATCGACGGACCCCGGATGCGCATCGCGATCACGATCTTGAGCCAGACCGCCGGCCACGGTGACGGCTGGCTCCCGTCCGGAGTGGTGCTGGATGTCCCGTATCCGGGCGTGCCATCGGGGATCGTCGATGGCCCCGAGGAGATGCGCAAGCGCGTTCGGGAGATCGTCAGGGCGGGGGCGAACGTGATCAAGGTCTGCACATCCGGAGGCGTGCTGTCGCCGGGAGATAGCCCGCGGCACGCTCATTTCCGGCCGGACGAGCTGGCGGTCCTGGCCGCCGAGGCCGGTGCTGCGGGCCTCCCGGTCATGGCTCATGCACAGGCGACAGACGGCATCAAGGCAGCCATCCGCGCTGGCGTCCGGTCGATTGAGCACGGCATCTACCTAGACGACGAGGCGATCGGAATGATGCTTGAGGCGGGCACGTGGCTGGTACCGACGCTGTCGGCGCCTGCCAGTGTGATCGAGGCGGCGAAAAACGGCATTCAGCTGCCCGACGGTGTACTGGCCAAAGCGGAGGCGGTCGTCGAGGCGCACAACGCGTCGTTCGCGGCCGCGGTGGCCGCCGGGGTCAAGGTGGCGATGGGAACCGATAGCGGCGTCGGCCCGCACGGCAGTAACCTCGGCGAGCTGGCGCTGATGGCAGCTGGCGGAATGGCGCCGGAGGACGTGCTCGTGGCCACGACGCGGTCAGCGGCCGAGCTACTGGGGCTGGAGCAGGAGTGCGGCACGCTCGCGCCAGGCAAGCGCGCGGACGTTGTCGTGGTTGCCGGTGACGCGTTGGATTTTGCCAACCTGAAGACGAACATCCGGGCCGTCTACGCTGGCGGACGACTAGTTCGTGGCTACGCATGAGCCATGGCAGCACGACGAGATGCCTCTTATTCGGCGCCGATTACTTTGAAGTCCTGGCTGACGAAGACGTGGTGCGGCCAGTCGACGCCGATGTAGTGGACGTTGTAATCGGAGTCGCTGAGCTTCACAACACGGTCGACGATGCCGCCTGGGTAGGCGGCCAGTGCAGCTTCCGTCGCCTTGTTAGCGGCCGTCCCGCCGACGATCGTCCCCGACCCCTGGCTCCAGTTCGCCGGGATCTGACCGACGTGCTTGGACGTGGTTGGCCCACCGCGATCGAAGGGGATCACCGCCGAGGAAGTCGCAGATCCGCCGCCGCTCGCCGGTTGCACGACGATCTGCGCGGCCGTGATGATCGTGCCGTTGGTGGTCCCGAGTACGAGGACGGCTTCACCGGTCGTGATAGCACTGGCCGATGCCGAGCTCGTTCCCTTCTGGTATGTCGTTGTGGGCGCCTCATCAACGGTGACCTTCTGGCCTGCGGATGTGGACAGTGTGAAGCTCGGCGTGGAGACGGTGCCGACCGTGCCGGCTGCTCCACCTGCCGCGGGTCCCGATCGAGCGTTGGATCCTCCGTTGCCCGGCCCGGTGCCGGCCGCGGCCGGGCCGCTGCTGGATGTCGCGCTGACGATCCCGTAGGAACCGGCGGCCGCGACGGCTGCGGCGCCCATAACGATGGAACTGATGAGTTTGCGGGACAACATCTGCTGAGCCCCCTGGTCGGTTTCACGGTCGATGTCATGAAGTCGATGTCCTGAAGTCGATGTCAATCTGAATGCCGGCCTGCGCTGGACCTCCGATGGAAGCCACCCGGATGGTTGCCGAGACACTGCGAGCAGGCGGCGACGGCCTAGGGTTCCGTGCGGCTTGCTTAGGGTTCCGTGCGGCTTTCTGTCAGCGTGCGCAGAGCTTGTGCTCAGCCGCTTCTAGGGCCTGGCCGGCAGTATTGCAGCGAGAGCGCGGGCCTACCCGCACATGCAAGCTCAGAGGGGAGACGGCCTCGTGGATCAGCACACCGACTCCATGTCGAGAGCGCGGCCGCGTGCGCGCGAGTGGTGCGGGCGGCATCTGCGGACCTCTTTTGTGCGGTCCGGCCGCGGCATCCCGCTGGCGGTAACCGGGCCTTCGGAGGACGCGGGCGCCTTTGCCAGACGGGTGTTCGCGGTCGTTTCATGGCTCGCCATTACGGCCCTGGCGATTGGTGTGTATCGCACGCACGGCGGCCTGATCCCGGTGCCGTGGCTGGGCGTGGGTCCGCTGCTGGCCTCCTTGTTGCTGCGTCCGCGGACCACCGCCGTGCTGGCCGGATGGGCGATGCTGCTTGGTCTCGGGCTGGTCGTCGACCAGCCTGAACGGCCCGGCATACTGGCGTCGCACCTCGGCGTGCTCGTGCTCCTGGCTGCGTTTGCTGTCGCGAACTCCGTGCTCCGCACCGCGGCGCAGCGGCGGCTCGGCCAGGTCCGCGCGGTGGCCAGGGTGGCGCAGAGCGCGCTGCTGCGCAAGGTCCCGAGTACTGTCACGGCAGGACGGCTGGCCTCGCGCTATATCTCAGCGGCGGCAGAGGCACGGGTCGGCGGGGACGTGCTCGAGGTGGTCTCAGACGGGCCTCGCTCGCGCTGGCTCATCGGAGACACGCGCGGAAAGGGCCTGTCGGCGGTGCGTCTGGCCGGCGTCGCGATGACCAGCTTCCGGGACGCGTGCACGCAGCCAGGCCTGTCGCTCCCGGAGATCGCCCGAGTCGTGGACAGATCAGTCACGCGGGCGGCAGCGGACGAGGATTTCGTCACCGCGCTGTTTGCCGAATTCGATCCGCGGGGCTGGCTCGAGCTCATCATTTGCGGGCACCCAACGCCGCTGCGGCTGACGGCGGACGGCGACCTGCAGGCGCTGACTCCCGCCACGTACGCGACACCGCTCGGCCTGCACCCTGACATCCGGCCCTCGACGTTCACGGTGGGCGCGGGGGACAGGCTAGTTTTCTACACCGACGGGCTGCTCGAGGCACGCGATCGAGCAGGCCGGTACTTCCGGCTGGACAACTGCGTCGATATTCTCCGTCAGCCCGAGCTGGAGGCAGCCGCCGACGAGCTGCTCAACCGGCTCCTGGCGCATTCAGGCCGCAAGCTCGACGACGACGTCGCGCTGCTCCTGTTCGAAGCGACGTCCGCTGCGGCCGGCCCAGAGGCTGAGCCGTCTGCGGCCGACACGGCCTATGACAGCTTGCTGGACGTTGATGCGCTGGCCGCTTCGGGACTGGCTTCTTAACGCACCCTGTCGTGTATCGCACCGGCTCGCGGGTAATTCACGCAAGGAACCCGGCTACCGACAAGGGGATACCAATGGCATCGACAGGCGAGCCGGTCGCGATTCTGGGCGTCGGGACGATGGGCCACGGGCTGGCCGCCAGCGCCTTGCGGGGCGGCATCCCGACGATTGTCTGGGATCGTCACCCGGAGGCGACCCGCGACCTGGCCGAACGCGGTGCCGAGGTCGCCGACACGGCCGCCGGAGCGGCGCAGCGGGCAGGGATCGTCGTAACGATGGTGCCCGATGCTGACGCCGTCATCTCGGTCGCGCGTGACCAGGGAATGCTGGCTGCTCTCTCCCCGGGCGCTATCTGGATCCAGATGAGCACGATCGGCCTGGCCGGGATCACCGAGGTTATGGCCATGGTCGATCACGACCGCCCCGACGTAGTGCTGCTGGATGCGCCGGTGTCCGGGAGCAAGGACCCAGCGGAGCAAGGGCAGCTGATCATCTTCGCGTCGGGGCCGGACGACGCGCGACCGCGCGTCACTCCGCTATTTGATGCGCTGGGCCGGCGAACTATCTGGGTCGGCACGGCCGGCGCCGGGACGCGCCTGAAACTGGTGAACAACACCTGGCTCGCGTTCGAGGCTGAAGCGGTTGCCGCGTCCATCGGACTCGCTTCACGACTGGGTCTTCCGACCGAGACGCTAGTCGGCGCACTCGAAGGCAGCCCTATCGTTTCGCCGTGGCAGGCAGCCAAGCTGCAACGGATCGCCCAGGGCGAGTTCTCGGCGCAGTTCGCCCTGTCACTCGCGCTCAAGGACGTGTATCTCGCGCTGCAGGCGGCCGGTGATGGCCGGCTTGCCGTTCTGGGCTGCCTGGCTGACGAGTGGCAGCAGGCCGTCGACAAGGGACTAGGCGACCAGGACCTGACCGTCGTGACGCGCGTCCTAGAGCAGCAGGCAGAGCCCGAGTAGCACGGGGAGTGGCGTAATAGCGGCCGGCGTTGGCGGCCGCGCTCATCCAGCGGCGGTCTGATTCCGATACAGAGGCGAGGACTGTTTCATCTGGCGGAGCATCATGCGCATCTCGGCCACAGGCTCGCCGCGGTCGTCGAGCGCCCTGCTGTCGAACCACAGGACCTCGGTCTTGGGCGTCTGGCTGACGGCCGCTACCTCGCCGGTCACGCGATACTCGCGGTCGAGGAAGACAGGGCCGGCGCGGAACCGGATCTCGATGGCCCCGAATAGGCCGACGTGCTCGCCCATGGCGTCCTTCGTTCCGGCAAGCAGCTGCGCATACAGCAGGCCGACGACGCCGGACGGCGAGGCTATCGGGCCGCCCCAGGGCGAGGGGCCGCTATACCAGTCGAGGGGCTCGGTCATTGCGCCCTGGCCGATGACAGATCGCTGGCGCTCGCTGTCGACGGCAGCACGGAAGTCGCCGAGTGCGTCGCCGGCCTTCAGCGTCTTCAAGATCCTGAGCTCAGCCGGATCGGCCGGGCGCAGATCTCGCTCGTGCAATGCCGACGCAGCCGCGGGATTGCCGATCGCAGCCGTCCCATCGGCGACGAGCTGACGGCCTTCGTCACCTGGCGTCGTCATCCAGGCGCGGACCTGCGGATCGTGAGCTCCCGCGGGCGGACGCTCAACGAACCCCTGGACCGCCTCACCGTCGATAGTGGCATGCCGGAAATACAGGGACAAGCTGCCCGTCTCGAACCACTGCTGGCCGAAAGCCTGTATGAGCAGGGGCGGGAACTGGTCAAGGTGCACGCTGCCCGCCACGGTGCCGCCCCGGAATCCGAGCGCCGCTGCAGTCTCGTCGTCGTGGATGCTGCCGACGATATGAGCGGCCAGGTTGCGCGGCCTGCGTACGGGCCCGGTGATCACGTCGCTGGTGGTAGTCATTTGATCCTCCTGGGCTTCAGGGCTCACTGAGACCACCGGTATGGCGCCACTCTGTGTCGCGGACGGTTCGTCTCGTTATCCCACGGTTCCACTGCTGTGAGCTGGACGCCACTGTTGACTTGCAGGGTTCCTTGATCATTCGTATAGATGGGAACGGGGTAGTTGTCCGGACTGCCGTCGGTCAGCGCGCGGTTTTACGGCGTGCGCCATTAGGCCCCAAGCTTTCTGCTCTGGGCGCCGAAGCGGCAGCGTACGTGTACGGTTTTATACAGCTAAGTCCTACTATATACGGCGACCGCCAGACGCAGACGGCTGGGGGTTCGGGTTGGGGTGGCTGTGGCTGGGCGCGCAAAAGCTGCAACTCGGGCACCGATTTGCCAGTAGTGGTCGCGAGCGCTTCACGTGTGGAGCGTAGGTACAAAAACCTTGTACCTACGCTCCACACGATTCTGCCGAGGCCCAGGGCGCGGTCGGGCTGTGAGCGATAAAGGTCGATTTATCCCCCCACCGGCCGCCTCGCCTCATTCCGCCGAACGCAACAACAACTCAGACGTGGCGCAAAAGCCGTAATCCGGGCGCACCAAGGTAATGCCAGCGCCGGCTGAACCCGCAGCAAGGCGACTGCGGAGCGAATTCGCGGTCGTGCGATGAGGGTTCGCTGGCCTGGGCATGACCCCTGTGACGGCGGCTGCTGCGACAGCACGTGAACGTGCAGGCGGATCTGGCGCTGGCCAGCCATCCGGGCCATTGGCGAGGGGGTGGGATCGTTGACTGACAGCGACTCGCAGGGAATGAAGTCATTCGCCGCGAGGGCGCGATCGGCCTTGTCGGGCGTCGGGCAAGACGACCGAGTGAAGCGCGCGGCCGCCGTTACCAAGGACGCCGCCGCGCGGGCTGAGGAGGCATCCAAGAACGTGTCCAGGAAGGTCACGCAGGAGGACGCGTGGGAGGAATTGCGCGCCGACGTCGAGCAGCTGACCGAGATCGCGCGCGCCCATCACGCGTTGGTCATCGACCTGATCGGCCGTGTTGGGGAACTCGAGGCACGGACCGGAACCAAGCCAGGGAATGGCTCCGATGGCTGACGTCCAGCTGCTTAGTGCTCTGCGTGACGACACCTCCCGCCTCACGTCGGACCCGCCTGCACTTAGCCAGGTCATCGAGGAAGTTGGGCTTCAGCGGCTGGCTGCTTACTACTTGTACAGTGCGCTGGTCGCGGGCGTGATCGGGGATGACGTCGCGGCGCCCGCGCGATGGCCAGCGCAGCTGACGGAGCCAATGCAACGTCTCGGCCTGACACGGTTCGCGCCGAGGACCCGACAGGGCCTGGAGGCTCAGTTGACCGCGCCCGAGCGAGCGACGCTGCAGAATCCGGACAGGGAGCTGGAGTTTGCCAGGCTGGTCGTGAGTGTGATCAACCAGGGCGCGTTCGGCCCGCTGTGCGGAAACGCGGACCGCGTGCGCCTGGCCGAGTCCGCACGAAGCGACAGGCGTGGCTTGGACCTCGAGTTGCTCAGCGGCAGCAGTGTGGTAGCCAGATGCAGCGTCGAAGCCCACTGGCAGCTCGTCGCTCAGTATCTGGCCGGAGTGGCGCGAGACCACGCAGCCTCGGTCGGCGAAGTGCGTCCCGACAGGGTGTCCAGCCAGCTGAAAGAGACCGGTATTTCGCATGCGGTCAGCGCGAGCATTACGCTCGCCGTTCAGATCCATCCGCTTGGCGCCGCCGCCGGACTGGGGACCCGCGTGATCCGATCGCGAATCGAGTCGGACCGCGAACAGGCGGACGCCTTTCACCAGCTGGGCAATGATTTGCGCGCGCTGCGCGCCCAGGCGTACAACCAGCTGAGCGACGAGGCACCTGAGCATCGCGAGCGCCCAGCCAATTCCAAAGCATGAGAGCAGCGGGAGCGGCCGGGCTGCAGTTCTACCGCCTGTGGCTTGGCGAATGTACTGTGGACCGTCCGGCGGCGTCGGCCCGTCTGGTGGACATGGGTGGGACGGTGGATGCATGACATCGGCATCTCAGCACGACGCGATGACGGCGCTCAACGAGGTCCTCAGCGAGGTCATCGACGTGGTCATGGCGCTACGGCAAGCGCATCGCAGGGTGCCAGAAACCCACGAGCTGCATGCCGAGCTAGACCAGCTGTTCAGCGACGCAAGGACGTGGGCCGAGCTGCTGATGGAGGCAGACACCGCCCGAGGCGTGTCAGCACTCGACTACATGCCGAGCGTGGCAGGCAGGGAACGGCCCAACCTTTGGCAAGGTCGAGTGAGCGACGACGATGTCCGCCAGGTGGTGACCCAGCAGCTGCAACGGCTCGGCGAGCATCTGCGGGCGGCACTATCAGAGCAGAACGACGACCGCGTCCGCGACCTGCTCGACCGGATCGGCACTGAGCTTCAGTCGCATCTCGACGCGCTCAAATAACTGTGAAGGTGTCGCCTCGCTCCTTACGTCCCCCGCAAGAGGGATGCGTCGCGGCCGAGTCCCCGGGTCGGCGGCGGCGAAGAGATGGCTGAACCCCCCGCCCGAGGCCTGGAAACCGGTTCCGGGGGTGCCGTAGGGCAGGCACATGCGCGCCTAAGCCTGGCGGCAGGCAGAGTTGCGAACGGCTGCTCAGTCAGCCAGTCGGAACGACTCGTTCGGGGTGAGCTCGGTGACGTCCATCTGGGCCTTTTGCAGCACGCCCGAGTAGTCCCAGTTCATTGACTGCCACCGGGTGAACTGGTCGAGCACCCATATGCCTGACTGCCGTGATCCGTTGCCGGACCTTCCGTTGCCGCCGAAAGGAAGATGCGCCTCGGCGCCCGACGTGGAGTTGTTCACGCTGACCATGCCAGCGGAGATGCCGCTGCGGAACCGGAACGCCTCGGCCGGGTCGCGGGTGTAGATCGACGAAGACAGGCCATAGCCGGGCGCATTTGCGAGCCGGATCGCCTCGTCCAGGTCCCGGTAGGTGGTCAGGCCGATGATCGGCCCGAAGGTCTCCTCACGGAACAGCGCGTCGTCCTCCCGCACGCCGGCGACGACCGCCGGGTGGTAGTAGAGCCCCGCGTCGGCGTCGCCGACGAATCCCGGCCGCGGATTCTGCCTGGTGATCCGACCGGTACCGGGCGAGCCGAGCACGCGGTGATACGGCTGGATCCACGTCAGGTACTCCTCGAACCTTTCGGCGAACCGCTGGCTCAGCATCGGGCCGTACACGACATCGGCGAACGGATCGCCGATTGGCGCATCCCGGACCGCCTTGTCCAGCAGGTGGGTGAAGTCTTCGGCGATGTCCGCGTGCACGATCACGGTACCGAGCGAGGTGCAGCGCTGACCGGCCGTGCCGAAGCCCGAGAACAGCGCGGCCGAGACGGCCAGCTCGACGTCCGCGCTCGGCGCGACCACCATCGGGTTCTTGCCGCCCAGCTCGAGGCATGGCGACTGCAAGTTGCGGCCGGCAAGCTCGCCAATGCGCGCGCCGACGAGGCTGGACCCGGTAAACCCGATCTTGTCCAGGCTGCGTTCGGCCAGCGCCCGCTCCAGACCGGCGAAGGTCTGCTCGCCATCTGCCAAGACGAGATTGAGCACCCCGTCTGGCAGGCCGCCGCCGTGGGTGAGGAGGTCGAAAAGCGCGTGGGCGCTGGCTACCGCATAGTCCGCCGGCTTCCAGATCACTGTGTTACCGCATAGCAAGACAGGAACGAGGTACCAGGACGGGACTGCTACCGGGAAGTTCCCGGCCGTGATCACTGCGACCACGCCGACTGGATTGCGGAACGTGAACAGCTGCTTGTCCGGCATTTCGCTGGGCACGGTCTGGCCATACAGGCGGCGGCCTTCGCCCAGGAAGAAGTCACAGGTGTCGACTATCTCCCGGACCTCGCCGAGCGCCTCGGTGTATGGCTTGCCGATCTCCGCGGTGACAAGCCTGGCCAGGCGCTCGGCGTTGGCTTCCACCAGCCTGCCTATGTGCGCGATCGCGCGGCCGCGCACCGGCGCGGGCACCTCGGCCCACGTCGGCTGGGCTGCCCGTGCGGCTCGCGCAGCGGAGACGAAGGTGTCGGCGTCGCCGAAGTTGACCTCGGCGATCACCTCGGCGGTGCGGGCCGGATTGACCGAGCGCAGTCGGCCGCCTGGTGCCCCCGGTAGTTCCCGGCCGCCAACTACTGACGCGATGCTCGTGCTCATCCGGCTCCTCCCGCTCCGCGCTCGGTGGTAGTCGTCTCGGCGATGTGCATCCTGATGATGGAGTCGAAATCTGGGTCCGGGCTGAGGCCGAGCCCCGCGGACCTGTCGGCCTGGAATCTGGCGGGCCAGCTTGTCACGATGCCCGCCACTGCCGGGTCGGGGACCCAGTCGATCCGAGCGCTGACCGCGGGTCCTGCTATCCGCTCAAGCGCCGCGACCATGTCCGCGACGGTGAGTGTGAGGGCAGGCAGATTGACTGCGGTGCGGCCGCCCCAGGCGGACTCGGATGAGCTCGCAGCGGCCAGCAGCCCGTCGATGGCCCTGGCCGGCGAGGCGAGTGCTACGGCGGTTCGAGCGTCGACTGGGCAGATCGCTCGCTCGCCCGCGAGAGGTTCCCGGATGATGCTGGAGAGGAAGCTCGAAGCCGCCGCGTTGGACCGACCCGGGCGCACGGTCACAGTCATCAGGCGAACAGACCGTCCCCTCAGGAACCCCTTCCGGGTGTAGTCGGCCAGTAGCACCTCACTAATGACCTTCTGTACCCCATAGCTGGACTGCGGATTGGGCATCGTGTGATCGTCCACGATCTGCGGAAGTGGATGCTCGGCAGACGCGCCGAAGACTGCAACCGAACTGGCGAACACGACGACCGGATTCGTGCCAAGCCGACGGCAGAACTCGAGCAGCGACTCGGTGGCGCGCAGGTTAGCCCGCACCCCGAGGTCGAAATCCGCTTCGCACGCGGCGCTGACGGCGGCTGCGAGATGAAAGACTACCTCGGCGGCGGTCAGCGCGGCCGGGACGGCGCTGGCGGGATGCAACAGCTGACCGAGGTCGCCGTGGATGGCCGTGACTCGCTCGTCGGCAGCCAGGTCCGGAGGAATCGGCGCGGAGTCGATCAGTGTCAGGTGACCGAGCTGACGCGGGCCACCGCCCGCCACGTCGAGTGAGTCCGCCGCCAAGAGCTTGCGCGCGATGCGAGAGCCCAGGAACCCGGCGCCGCCGGTGATGACCACGTTCGTCACCGCGTCTCCCATCTGCAACCAGCACCGGAGCTCGAATAAGGTGATCGTATGTGTCGCCCGCACTCAGCTGGCTGAGGAAGAGGTCATATAGCTGCGCGACGAGCTGCCGTCGGCGCCCGACGTATTCGCCGACCTACCCCAGTCCCGGCCGAATGACGGTAGCCTCCGGGCGTCGATTCGCGCTGCCCGGGCCGCCGACGGACTGCTGCTCGGCGTACTCGACGACGATCCGACCGGGTCGCAGTCGGTGCACGGCGTCCAGGTCGTGACTGTCCTCGAGCAAGGCGCTTACCGCGCGGCGCTCGACAGCCCGCCGCACGCTTGCTTCGTCCTGACCAACACGCGCAGTCTCGACGCACCGGCCGCCGCCGGGCTGACTACGCAGGCTGCTCGCGGCCTGCTTGCCGTCGCCCGCAGCAAGGGCGTGCAGATCCAGCTGATCAGCCGCAGCGACTCGACGCTGCGCGGCCATGTCGTGGCGGAGGTAGAGGCGCTTCACGAGGTCCGCCGGGACATGCACGGCAGCGGTTTCGACGCCGTCCTGCTGATTCCGGCCTTCCTCGAGGCCGGGCGCCTGACCGCTGCCGATATCCACTGGGCTCGAGTTGGTCGCGACCTGATTCCGGTCGGCCAGACCGAGTTCGCAAGAGATTCAGCCTTCAGCTATACGTCCTCGAACCTGCGGGACTTCCTCGCCGAGAGGAGCTGCGGCCTGATCGAGCGCGACGACGTCCGCAGCATCAGCCTCACCGACATCAGGATCGGCGGCCCACCCCGCGTCAGCGAGCTGCTGGCCAGTGCTCAGGACGGCATGTGGATCGTCGTCAACGCGACCGAGTACTCCGACCTGGAGATCGTGGCCTATGGCGCGCTGCTGGCCGAGCGCGCAGGCAAGTCGCTTCTCTTCCGTACCGGGCCGTCGTTCGTGCGTGCCCTGAGCGGCATGGAGCCGAGAGCGCCACTGAGGGGCCAGCAGATCGGACCGGCCGTTGCCCGGTTTGGCCATGGCCTGATCGTCGTCGGGTCCCACGTCAGCCAGACGAGCCGGCAACTTGCCGGCCTCCGCAGGCGTGGCGGCACCACCGACATCGAGCTCGACGTTTCCGCCATCGTGAGCGGGGCCGACAACACGATAACTGCCACGGCCCGGCAGGTCGCGCGCGCGCTGGACCGTTCAGACGTCCTTCTCTACACCAGCCGCACCATCATTCGCGGATATGACGCGGCTGACAGTCTCGCCATCGCGCGGAGAGTCTCCGGGGCTCTGTCCCGCATTGTCCGCGAGGCGCTAGCCGCGGGGCCGGCCTGGGTCGTCGCCAAAGGCGGCATCACGTCGCACGATGTCGCCCTGCACGGACTGGGCATCCGTCGCGCTGAGGTAACCGGCCAGCTGTTTCCCGGCATGATCTCGGTATTCCGGCCCATAGACGCGGCACCAGAGGCTATCGGCTTGCCTTACGTCGTGTTCGCCGGCAACGTCGGCGATGACGAGACACTCGCGGACGTCGTTGACCTACTGAGAGGTGCGCAAGCGGAGACCTAGATCATCTTGTTGACTGATGCGGTCGGGACCGCGTCCATGCAGTGGGAGCGCTACTGCCCCAGGCGCCCGTCGATGCGCTCCCGGAGCAGGTCGGCGTGCCCGTTGTGGCGGGCATACTCCTCGATCATGTGCACGAGCAGCTCGCGCAGCGAGGTCGGCTCACCCTCGGAGTCGCGGCCAGTGAAACCGAGATCGTGGACGCGCGTGAACTGCTCGGCGAAGGCGACCTCCTCGCCCCACGCCTCCCACGCCTCCTCGACCACAGCAGGGTCAGCGACTGCCCCGTTGAAGTCGCCGTCGGGATCGGCCTCGGTCTGGTAGCGCTTCGGGACGTCAAGCCCGGCGAAGCGGCGGCGGAACCAGCCGCGTTCCACCTCGGCCATATGCCGGACTAGGCCGAGCAGCGACATGGTGGACGGTTCCACGGCGCGGCGGGCGAGGTCCTCGGCGCCGAGCCCGTCGCACTTCAGCTGCAACGTCAGCCGCTGGCCGCGCAGAAACTCAGTCAGCGTCGTCCGCTCGTCTCCCAGCCGCGGGCCGCCTTCGCGCGGGTCGGAGCCAGGATCGAGGAAGAGGTCCGCCCGGTGTTGTGGTGTCGTCACGCCGACCGAGCCTACCCCGACGGCAGACGCGTAGACGGCACGTGACTAGGCGTGCAGGCGGGCTGGCGTGATGATCAGAGCTTCTGAGAACAACTCGGCGAACCGGCGTGGTGTACCGAACATCGCCCCGATGCGCTCGGCGTACTTCGCTGCATATTGCGGCTGCCGGTCGGCCGGGGGGACGTCAGCAGCGTGCTCTGCGGTGCCGTCGATGCGGATGATGTCTCTGCCGATATCGGTGACGTCGAGCCCCAGGGTCACCTTGGGGTTCTCGCGGATGTTACGCAGTTTCATCTTTCTCGGCTGGCTGTAGACCAGGATCGTGTCGTCTTCGCGCACCAGGAACCACACTGGCACGCTATCGGGCTGGCCGTCGGGGCGAACTGTCGTCAGCCACGCCATCAGGTTGCTGCGCAGGCGAGTTTCGACGTGCTCGCGACGCTCGGCAGGCAGATGCTTGGTCAGGTTCACGGAAGTCCTAACCAGCCGCCAGGTCGGAGTAGTCCCGCAGGTGTCGTCGCGGCCTTCCAGCGACCAATGGCTTTCTGCCCGCCGCGCTAGGCGCTGCGGTGCCGACCGCGGAGCCTCAGCCCCAGTTGGATAGCGATCCACAGCACGACGATGATGACCGGCGTCATCCACAGCGACTGGACCGCCGATCCGGTTGCCCACAACACCAGCACCAGCAATGCCACCGCCATTGCCAGCTTGACGTGCGAGCTTCCGCTGACCATGACCTTCTCGATCGGATTCATGCCATGCTCCAGTCCTGCAGAATGATGATTGCGTCTATCAACTAATGTAGCATAGTCGACGTGACAGCAAGCCGGGACGACGTCCGCGCGATGGTGACCGCGCTGTTCGTGACGAATGCGGCGCTGGATCGGGCCAGACGCCAGAGGAAGGGCGCAAGTACCCTTAGCCTCCTGCAGCTCGTGGCCGCGGCCCCGGGAATCCGACCCTCAGAGATCGCCGCCGCGCAGGGTGTCCACCCCTCCCAGGTCACCCGGCAGGTCCGGGAGCTTAACAGCCTGGGACTCGTGCACGTCAGCGCTGACGCAGCTGACAAGCGCTCCTGCCGGGTGACGGTTACGAACGCCGGATCCGCAGAGCTGCGCTCCCTGACCGAAGAGGGCCTGGACCGGTTCGCCTCATTCGTGGCGGACTGGGAGCCCGAGGAGGTTCGGATGCTGACCTCGCTGCTGCAGAAGCTGGAGGAGTCCAAGGCGGTGGCAACTGCCCGCCAGCGCCCTTCGCCAGGTCGTTACTGGGCCCGCCAGACGCCGTGAACGGCATCTCCGGATCGCCGCCACAACCCCCACGAGAGTGCACGCGGCATGTAAGCAAGGAATGAACTGGTACGCGGACGGCGATCGTGCGGATTGGGCTATCCACTGATCTTCTTGTGGTGACGCGCGATCTGCTCGTGCGTCTCTTGGTGTGCGAACACCTCGGCAAATTCGGTGATGCTGGCGTTCACGGCGGCATCGAGCGGGTTGTTGAGCCATACGTCGAACAGCCGCCGCTGCGCTGCGGTCACAGCCCGCGGGTGCGTCGCGATGCGGTGTAGCAGGCTCTCCGCCGCCGCGGTGAGTTGTCCGGGCTCGGCTACGACGTTGGCAATGCTGCCGGGAGGCAGCTGGTCAAGTGTATAAATGTCGCCGGTGAGGACCATTTCACGCGCCTTGCTGAGCCCGACGAAAGCGGGCAGCAGAGCGGCGTCGATGACCGATGGCACGCCGACCTTGATCTCGGGCAGGCCGAATGACGCGGTCGGGGCTACCACGCGAAGATCGCACGCCAGGGCCAGCTCGAACGCAGCCCCGAGGCAGTACCCGTTGACCGCGGCGACGGTGACGACCGGCGAGTGCCGGATAGCGCGCATGACCTGTGCGAGATCGCCGATCAGGGCACGCGCTCGGGCAGGCGTCAGACCGGCGAAAGCCTCGATATTCATCCCGGCGCTGAAGGCCACCTGGCCTGCGCCGGCGAAGACAATCGCCTGCACGCCAGGAGCGAGGCCGGCGATGACGTCGCGCAGTTCGCCCAGGTCCTCGGGGTGCAAGATGTTGAGCTTCTCCGGCCGGTCGAAGGTAATCCAGAGGGCACGGCCGCGGCGGAATGCCTTGATATACCGCATGTGATTACTGGTCCAATCTGCCGGCACGACAGCGCGTCGAACACAGGATGCCTTATCTAACCGCTGGCCGGTGGCCCACACGGCGTCAGGTTCGCCAATGTGATGAAATGGTGCGGAAGCGACAAGCACCCCGCGCCCCGATACGTTACCTCCGCGCCAAATGCCGGGCTGGCACCGGCTCCTACGAGCCCGCTGACCGTGACGTCACCGCCGTCGAGCCGTCGGCCGTCATGCGGGCACAGCGTTCCGCCGACGCCGCGCGCTGCCTGGCTGCCGCTGCGGAGAGCCTTCCGTTCGAGGACCAGTCCTTCGACGCCGCTATGGCTTTTGCCACCGTGCATCACTGGCAGGACCCGATCGCCGGCCTGCGCGAGATGCGGCGCGCTGCTCGCCGCGTGGTGGTGTTCACGCACGACACCAACGACGCCGATTGGCGACGCCGGTTCTGGCTTACTCGCGACTACCTGCCCGAGGTTGCGGACCTCCTTGTCGGCCGTCCTTCGCTGACCGAGCTGGCCCGCGCGATCGGTGCCCGCATTGAACCGGTGCTCATCCCATGGGACTGCGCTGACGGCTTCTTCGAAGCCTACTGGCGCAGGCCCGAGGCGTACCTGGACGATCGGGTTCGTCGCGGAGTATCGGCGTGGGCCAGAGTCGGGCCGGATGCCGAGCAGCGGGCTGTGCGCAGCCTCCGTGATGATCTTGTCTCAAGCCGATGGGCCGAACGCAACCGCGACCTCGTTGATCTCGATGAGGGGGAGCTTGGCCTCCGGCTCCTTGTCGCCTGAACCCCGAGGCAGAATGGGTGCAAGTTGCTGCCCGCACCGGTTGGGCAGGCCCGCCTCTCACCGGTCAACGGTCATGTTCAACGCCGTCACGCCACCTGCTCCATCGTTATCCTGGCGATGTGGAGATCGAGGTGCTGCCGGCCGTCGGGCGCTGGGATCACTTCGCGTCGTTGATGGTACCCGGCAAGCCGGGCCGCAGCGGGTGCGTGTGCATGGCCTACCGTAACTCCAGCCTCGCCATGCCCGGCCGGATCGCGCACATGCGTGGGCTGTGTGACAGCGAGCCCGGCCCGGGTGTCCTGGCGTTCGTGGACGGCGAGGTCGCTGGCTGGTGCTCGATCGCGCCGAAGACCACCTATCGCGCCCTGGTCAACTCACGGACCATTCCGCATATTGATGACACGGACGCGTGGTCGGCAGTTTGTTTCGTGGTGCGGACGGGATTCCGGCGCAAGGGATTGATGCACGAGCTGCTCGATGGTGCAGTTGAGCACGCGCGCGCCAGCAGAGCGATCGTGATTGAGGGTTACCCGGTGGAGCCGGACAGCGACCGTGTCGACCAGACCAGCGCGTATGTGGGCACCGTCCGCCTGTTCGAGGCACACGGATTCGAACGCGTCCTGCAGACGAAGGGCCGAAGCGGCGGCAAGCCGCGCTGGCTTGTCCGCCGCGAGCTCGCCTGACGCTCGCTGGGCGCGGCTGTATGCCGTGCTGCACCAGGCCCTACGTGGTCATCAACATGCCTGCGAGCGGGCACGGTCGGGCCACCGAGCCAGGTAGTCCCGCACGGCTCGGTCGAACCTTCCTTGCGGTAGTGACCAGCGGGTGTCCTGAGGTTCGCCCAGTCACTGCAGCTGCCGTGGCACGGCGTCAATGCCCCGACCTGGAAAATGTCCGCATACCGTCACTTCACCACCGACAGGGTCGCCTGCCATGGGCTCGAGAGGATCTGGCCATGCCTTATGAATTTCGGATCCTGGCTGCCGATGACGACGCTGAACTGGCCAGGCTCATCGCAGACGCTCGCACAGCTATCACAGGCGGGGGGTCCTGGGGGCGCTTCGTCGAGGTCCGCATGGCGGCGGGCCGACAGCCCGTGTCACGTCCGGTGGCGATACCAGCTTCGAAGTCTCCGTCAGCTGGGGCTCTCAGCACGCCCAGCTCAGGGCCCGCACGCTCGACGCCGCGATCGAGTGCGCTGACCGGCTCGCTTATCTCTTCTACAGAAGCGGGATGCCAGCCTTGTCGGCGACTAAGGCGGAAGTCGGCGGTCGCTCGCGACAACGGGGGACGAGGGACGAGAGACGAGGTATTCATCATCAGTAAGCAATTCCCGGATTCGGGTCAGGCAGCGAGAGCCCGGCCAGGCCGGCCCGGATGTCGGCAGTGACAGACTCGAGCGGCTGGTCGGCGTCGACGCCAATAAGAATGCCCCGTTCCTGGTAATAGGGGACGAGCGGTTCCGTGGTCTCGGCGTACACCGTGAGCCGGTGCCGGATTACCTCGGCTCGGTCGTCGGCGCGCCCGCTCTTGCTGGCGCGGTCCAGCAAACGCTGCGTCAGTACTGCCTCCGGTGCGTAGAGGGAGATCGTGGCATCGAGCGTCACCCCGAGCTGGGCAGCGAGTTCTGCTGCCGCGATCGCCTGCGGGAGCGAGCGAGGAAAGCCGTCCAGGATGTAGCCGCCGGCGGCCGCAGCCTCGACCACGATCGGCGTCAGCACGTCCAGCACGACCTGATCGGGAACGAGGTCACCGCGGGCCTGATGCGCGGCAATCTCGCGGCCCAGCGGGGTTCCGGCCTGGGCCTGCGCCCGCAGCAGGTCACCGGCCGCGATATGCCGGGCGCCACACCATGCCGCAAGCCGCTCTCCCTGCGTGCCCTTGCCCGCGCCGGGCGGAGCAAGCAGCAGCAGCCTCACCCGGCCCTCAGACCGGCCGGGACGACAATATCCCGCTTCTGGATCTTGCCAGTCGGCCCCTTGGGCAGCACGTCGACGAGCCACACATGCCGCGGGTACTTGTAGGCCGCGACCTGGCCCTTGACGTAGTCGCGCAGTTCCTCGGTGCTGACGGTGGCACCTGGCTTGAGCGCCACGGCCGCAGCGACTTCCTCTCCCAGGGCTGGATGCGGCAGGCCGATCACGGCCGCCTCGGCTACCGCGGGATGCTCGTAGAGCACTTCCTCGATCTCTCGAGGGTAGACGTTATAGCCGCCGCGGATGATGAGGTCCTTCTTGCGGTCCACGATGTAGAAGTAGCCGTCCTCGTCTACGCGCGCCAGGTCACCGCTGTGGAACCAGCCATCCTTGATCGCCTCGGCGGTGGCATCTGGCCGATGCCAGTAACCCTTCATTACGTTCGGCCCGCGGATGACGATCTCGCCCACCTCGCCTTGCGGGACCTCGTGATCGGAGTTGTCTACTACCCGCATCTGCACTCCCCGGATGGGCGTGCCTATAGAGCCGGGCTTGCGCTCCCGGCGGGGGTGGTTGAACGAGGCCACCGGTGAGGTTTCCGAAAGACCATATCCTTCGAGCACCGTGCAGCCGAACGCGTCCTCAAACCCGCGGAGCACCTCGACGGGCAATGCCGCGCCGCCGGAAACGCACATCCTCAGTGTGGAGACGTCGTAGTCCGCGCGGTCAGGTAGGTGCAAAAGCGCCACATACATGGTCGGCACGCCCTCGAATACGGTGACGTGGTGGCCAGCGATGATCCGCATGGCGTGCGCGGGATCAAAGCGGGGCAGCAGGGTGAGGCATGCCCCGGAGGCCACGGCAACGTTAAGCGCGACGGTCTGTCCGAAGACGTGGAAGAGCGGCAGCCCGCCGAAGATGACGTCCTCCGGGCGCGCGCGGACGATATCGGTGCGCGCTATGTCAGTGTTACTGATGAGATTGCCGTGGGTGAGTTCGGCACCCTTAGGCTGGCCGGTCGTGCCGGAGGTGTAGAGGATCACCGCAGTGTCCCCGCTGTGCCGGTCCGTGACGCCCTCAACCGGATCGGCAGATGCCAGCAGATCGGGGAAACCGACCTCGTCGACGACGATGAGCTCCGCCGTGGCCTGCTCGGCGCCTGCGCGTGCCTCAGGTTCGAAGGCGTGCCACGCGAACAACAGCCCGGCCCCGGAATCGCCGAGGTAGTAGGCGACCTCCCGCGCTTTGAGGAGCGGGTTCATCGGCACAACGACGGCGCCCGTGCGCAGGATGCCGTAGTAGACGACGGGAACCTCGGCGACGTTGGGCATCATGATCCCGACCCGGTCGCCCGGCTTGAGACCTCGCTCGTGCAGCAATCCGGCCACTCGGGCGCTCGCTTCGTCCAGCGCCCGGTATGTCATGGCCGCGTTGTCCACCCGCACGGCTACCCGTCCGGCGTGGACACCGGTCGTGTCCGTCAGGTTCTTCGCAAGGTTTGTCACGCTGCTATTGTCGGATCGGCAACCGGGCCAGTCCTCGGTCCGCGGGATCAAGCCTGTGACGGGTTGTTGGTTCCCCGGCACAACCGGACGGCCCATGCGGTCCGCGTCCGGGCCGGGTTGTGCCGGTAAGCCAAGGAGCCCGTCAAGGCTTGTATCGCCGGCACGTTGATGCAGCGCAGACTCGTTCTTTAACCTTTGAATCAAGACTTGGCGCGAACATGCGGACAGCGAACCTGGCGGACAGCAGTGGAGTTTGACGTCCTGATCGAGATTCCGCGCGGCAGCCGGAACAAGTACGAGCTTGACCACGTCAGCGGCCTGATCCGGCTGGACCGGACGTTGTTCACCGCGACTCAGTACCCGGCTGACTACGGCTTCGTGCCGGACACCCTCGGCGAGGACGGCGATCCGCTCGACGCGATGGTCCTCGTGCAGGAACCGACATTCCCCGGCTGCCTGATCCGCAGCCGGCCGATCGGCATGTTCCGAATGACCGACGAGAAGGGCGGCGACGACAAGATCCTCTGCGTGCCCGCAGGCGATCCGCGCCAGGAACACATGCGGGACCTGAGTGACCTGCCCGACTTCGACCGGCTGGAGATCGAGCACTTCTTCCTGATCTACAAGGAGCTTGAGCCGGGCAAAAGCGTCGAAGGGGCGTCCTGGGCCGACCGCGCCGCAGCCGAGGCTGAGGTGGAAGCATCCCGGCTCCGGCTGCGGAACCAGCCGCAACGGGACCCCTAGGAAAACGCTCCTATGCCGGTGATGGCGCGGCCGACGATGAGCGTCTGCATGGTCTCGGTGCCTTCGAAGGTGTGAATCGCCTCCAGGTCCACCATGTGCCGCATGACCTGATAGTCGAGAAGGATGCCATTGCCGCCGAGCATGTCGCGGGCTTCGGCGGCAATGGCGCGGGCCTTGCGTGTGTTATGCATCTTCGCCAGCCCGGCGACGGTGGGCGTCAGCCGGCCGACTTCGGCAAGCCTGCCGATCTGCAGGCAGTACAGCTGCATCGCGGTGAGATCGGCGAGCATCGACACCAGCCGCTGCTGGATGATCTGGAAGCTGGCCAGCGGCCGGCCGAACTGATGCCGCTGCAGGGCGTACCGCAGGGCGGTGTCGTACGCGGCCGTGGCATGGCCGAGTGCCGCCCAGGCGCAGGTTGCCCGGGTAGTGGCCAGGACTCGGCTGGTGTCCCGGAACGAGCGCGCCTCTGCCAGCCGGTTCTCCGCCGGCACTCGCACGTTGTCCAAAGTGATGTCGGCCTGCCAGACAGCGCGCAGGGAAACCTTTCCCTCGATGACCTGTGCCTGGTAACCAGCGGCACCCTTCTCCACGACGAATCCGTTGACCTGACCGTCGTTGGTGTTCCTGGCCCAGACGACCACCAGGTCGGCGACGGTACCCAGGCCGATCCACCGTTTGCGCCCGTTCAGTACCCACCCGCCGTCGCCGTCCGGGCTGGCTGACGTCTCCAGCGCGACCGAGTCCGAGCCGTGATCTGGCTCAGTCAGCGCGAATGCGCCAAGCTTGGTCATCCGGGCCATGTCGGGCAGCCACCGTGCCTTCTGTTCCTCCGAGCCGCACATGGCGATGGACTGCATGGCCAGTCCCGCGTGTACGCCGAGGACCACGCCGAGGCTGCCGTCGCCGCGGTGCAGTTCCATGGTCACCAGCCCGCACGCCATCGGACTCATGCCAGCGCAGTCATATCCGGTGATGTCTTCGCCCACGACGCCGAGCTCCGGCAGCCGATTGATCAGCGGCCAGCAGATCTCCGCGCGTTCCCAGTACGGGCCGATCACCGGTACGACTTCCTCGTCGACGAATCGCCGGACGGCGATGAACCGTGACCACTGCTCGTCGGTGAACTGATCGCGCACGGAGAAGAAGTCCGTGCCAAGGGATTCGCCCAAGTGCTCGCTCACCTGAGTCATCGCTGGCCTCCTTTCGTGGCCGGGCGCTCCAGCGTGGCGCGGTCGGCATCGAGGAACGCCTCGACTACCGGGGCGATGCGCTCGGCTCGCGCGGCCAGCTCCAGGTGGCCGCCTGCGTAGACATGCAGCTCGCTGCGCGGTATCAGCCAGTGCATGATCCGTGCGTTGGCCAGCGGGACGATCGGGTCATCGTCGCCGGCCAGGATGAGGGTCGGCGGTCGCAGCCTGGCCAGCCGCGGCAGGCTAGTCCATCCGGCGGCGGAGATCAGCTGGTAGAAGTACCCGCGGACCGGGCCCAGGCGGGTCGTCCCGTGCAGCAAGTCACGAGCGACCGTCGGCTGCGTGCGCGCGCTACCCCCGTACAGGTGACCGGCGATGCGCGCCGCATACGCAGCATCCCGGTGACGGCGCGGCGTCAGCATGTGCAGCAGAACCGTCGGTCGCGCGGGCACCATGAGCACACCCGGCCCGGTCGCCACCAGCACCAGGCGGCGCACCCGGTCCGACCGGCTGAGCGCGAACTGCTGCGCGAGCGCGCCGCCCCAGGAGATGCCGAGCACGTCGGCCTGCTGGTAGCCGAGCTGGTCGAGCAGGCCGGCCAGCAGCGGCGCCGAGGTGGCCAGGTGGTACGGCAGGACCGGGGCCGGTGAGCCGCCAACGCCCGGCATGTCGAACCGGATGACCGGGCGCCGCTGATCTAGTTCGTCGACGAACGGCTGGAGTAGTTCGAGACTCGCGCCGATGCCGTTGCACAACAGCAAAGGCGGCATGCCCGCATCGCCATCCCGCACTGAGACGCGCAGGGCGCGGCCGCCGACCGTCAGGATCCTCATCCGTTCAGCCCGCCCCGCCCGGCCCAGTCGGCCCCGGATGGCGCGGCCGAGGCTAGGTCCCCGGCGGTCGTCGCCGGGCGATCCCGGACGCGGGACATCAGCGGTCATAGACGTATGTCCCGGGTGCGTCGCAGATCGGCACTAGCCCGCCGCCACCGGGCTCGGACGGGGCATCCTTCTCCTCACCGCACCTCTCGGCGAGCCAGCTTGCGTAGTCCGGCCACCAGGAGCCGCGACAGGTGTCCGCGTGGCGCAGCCACTGCTCCGGGTCAGGCGGGCTTTGATCAGCTACCTGATAACTGGCCTTCTCGTTGCCCGGCGGATTGACCATCGCGGCGATGTGGCCACTTGTGGACAGCACGAACCGGTGGCGGCCGGACAGCAGCTGAGTGGATCGGTAGCAGCTCTGCCACGGGCAGATATGGTCGGTGATCCCGGCAACCTGGTACGTGTCACGGTCGATCAACGCCAAGTCGACCGGCGACCCGAGCATGGTCACGCTGCCCGGCGAGACCAGCCCGTTCGTGACGCCCAGCTGGAGAAAGTCACGGTGCAGGCCCGCCGCCATCCTGGTGGTGTCGGCGTTCCAGAACAGGATGTCGAACGGCGGCGGCTTGCGTCCGAGCAGGTAGTTGTTGACCCAGTAGTTCCAGATCAGGTCGTTGGGCCGCAGCCAGGCAAAGACCTCGGCCAGCGACCGGCCATCCAGGTAACCGCGAGCCTTAGAAGCGGCCGCAGCCATCCGTGCAGCGGGCTCGCTAATGACGGCGCTGGCGAGCCCTGCTTGGGCTTGGTCCAGGACAGTGACCATGAGCGTGAGTGCGGCGATGCGGTGCTGCTGGCCCGTATGCGCCAGGTGCGCGGCCACCATAGCGCTGATCACGCCGCCTGAGCACGTTCCCAGAAGCGACGTCTGCTCGCTTCCGGTGACGCGAGCCGTCGCATCCATGGCGTCCAGGATGGCTTGCCCGTACGTGTTGAAGTCCCATGCCGCGTGCCGGGCGTCCGGATTGCGCCAGGAGATCATGAACACCTGCAGACCGCTCTCGGCCAGGTACTCGGCGAGACTGCGGCCCTGCGCCAGGTCCATGACGTAAAACTTGTTGATCGTCGGCGGCACGATAAGCAGCGGGACGTGGCGGACCGCGGCCGTAGCCGCTCGGTACTGGATCAGCTCGAAGACGGGGGTACGCAGGATAACCGAGCCGGGCGTGACGGCGAGGTCCACGCCGACCTCGAACGCGTCCGGCTCGACCATGGCCGGTATGCGGGGCGCAACCGCCATGTCGGCGACGAAATGCCGGAGGCCGGTTACGGCGCTTCCCCCGCCGGTGTCGACGGCGGCCTTCAATGCAGCCGGGTTCAGCAGGGGATTGTTGCTCGGCGCCAGCGCGTCGACCAGGTTAGTCAAGATGAAGCCGATCCGCTCGCCGTCGGCAGGGCTTAGGCCCGCGTCCGCTACGATTCCCTCCGCGGTCTCCGCGGCTGCCAGGTACGCCTGCATCGCCCGCCGCAGCAGCGGGTTGCCAGCCCAGCCGGGATCGGCGAACCGGCGATCCCGGCGCGATGGCTGGACCTGCGATGCACCGGCGGCAATGCGCGCCAGCTCGCCCAGCAGCCGGAAACCGCGGCCCGCGACGAGCCCGGACTGCCCAGCCAGTGCCGCGGCCAGGCGCAAGCCCGAGCCGCCGGGATTCACCCGGCGCAGCATGCCCATCGCCGCACTGGTTAGCAGCAAATCCATAGGCGCTGTCGCAGCGTCTGCCGCGGCTGACCTGATCGTGTCGCTATCGGGATTCATGGATCTCCGTCCTCCGCCGAGCGTAAGGCGCGGGCGATTCTCTTCCATTGGCCTGGCGTCACAAAGCTGGGCTCACCTGTGGTTCCGCGGGCACACTAGGCAGGCTCGCCGGGATACGCGAGGATCCTCTGATGGACATGGATTCCGATGGTCAGGGGGCCGCTGAGCTGGTCGCTGCCGTCGCTGCTGCCGTACCGCGGAAGGCAGTGTCTGCGGACGTCTTCCAGGCGATAGTCCGGGAGATTCCGCAGCTGGAGGAGGACAAGCCGCTGCTGGCTCTGCTCGCTTCCAGCGTCGAGAGCAACGTGGAGACGTGCCTGCAGATCATGCAGCACCGGATCGATCTCTCGGCCGTGCAGGCGCCCGCCGCGGCAGTCGAGTACGCGCGCCGCCTGGCTCAGCGTGGCACGCCGCTGACCACCTTGCTGCGCACCTACCGGCTCGGCCATGCTCGCTTCTCAGACTGGCTGCTCAAAGAGCTCGCCCGGCATGCCGATGACGCCCAGGTGATAAGCGCGACCACGCTCAGCCTGTCCAGGATCGTGGCCGCTTACATCGACCAGACGTCCGAGGAGATGGTCGCGGCCTATACCCAGGAGAGGGAACACTGGCTCCGGAACCAGAACGCAGCGCGGGCCGCCAGAATCCGCAGACTGCTGTCCGGTGACCGGAGCGACGTGCGGGCCGCGGAGGCCACCCTCGGCTACCGGTTGCGCCAGTATCACGTCGGTATGGTGTGCTGGGTGGACGCGTCCGGCACGGCGGACGAACTCACCAGACTGGAACGGGCAGTCGGCCAGGTCGCCGTGCAAGCAGCCTGCGCAGGTGATCCCGTGTTTGTGCCCCGCGACGAATCGAGCGCCTGGGCATGGCTGCCGCTGGGGATCCGCGACAAGTTCGATTCGGCGGAAGCCAGCACAGCAGGCGTGAGCGCCGACGTTCGCTTCGCCTTCGGCGACCCTGCGAAGGGTCCTGGCGGATTTTGCCTCACCTACCTGCAGGCCATGGCCGCTGAGGCCGTCGCGCTTGCCGCGGGTTCGCGCGCACCTCGTGCATTGACGTTCACCGAGGTGGCGCCCGTCGCGATGATGATCGGATCCGCGGACCTGCTGCGCGGCTGGGTGCGCAGCACGCTCGCGGGCCTGGCTGCCGACGATGAGCACCACGCTCGGCTGCGCGAGACATTGCTGGTCTTCCTGCAGACCGGGGGCAGCTATAAGGCCACGGCTGAACGCCTCGTGCTGCACAAGAACACAGTCCAGTACCGGATCCGCAAAGCTGAGGAGAGCCTAGGCCGCGCAGTGGGCGACGACCGCCACGACGTGGAGCTCGCGCTGCAAGCGAGTTCCTGGCTCGGCGCGGCGGTCTTGCATCCTGCCTCAGCGCCGGCCAGCGGGGGAGCGCCGCGCGAGAAAGCGGATGCCTAACGACGCGGTGCAGCGCCGCGGCAGGGTGACCGGTTGATCGGTGATCGCGGATCCGTGCTGATGGCTCTGACGTCGGTTACTTGCGCTGGAGGCCGTGCACCTCGAATGCCAGCAGGATGTCGGAGAAGCCCCTGAACAGCGCGAAGAATCCGACCCAGAGCAACAGCAGCACCGCCCGGGCGGGGAACTCCTGTTGGGAGACCCAGAAGCCGAGCAGGATCTCCAGGACGCCCGCGATCATGCCCAGCCACCAGGCGGGGTTGACTTCGCGCGAGGCGATCGAGGTGAACAGGTCGAGGCTGCCGCGGAAGATGAGCAGAAGCCCGAAGATCGCGGCTAGCGCCCAGAACGCGCCGAACGGGCTCGCGAACGACCAGCAGGCCGCGAAGAGGAAAAGAATCGCCATCAGCACGTGCGCCCAGCGCCAGCGCGAGCGGGTCGAGGCGATGAGCAGCTCGCTGAACCAGCCGACCAGGAAGACCACGCCCATGAGCACGCCTACAGCGACCACTGAGGCGAGCCGGAACCTCAAGACGATCAGCGAGATGACCAGCCACGCGATCCCTGTGACGAGGAACATCCACCACGGCCCGGCCATCTGGTCCAGCACTGTTTCGACCCTGCCACGGGGGCCGGCTGCCACCGACGACCGTTGGCTCATATCCGTCTCCCTTCCTGCGCCTGCGTACACCGTTTCACCAAGCGCCGTAAATGACCACAGGGTGCCGGTACGAGGATTCAGCCGCACCTCGTCCCGCGCGCACAGGCCGCGAACCCGGCATCAACGGCGATCTACAACCTAACCGCCTGCAGCCGGTTGCAACTGAACAAATTCACAGTTCCTTGGGGTGGCCGATCGTCAGTTAAGGGACGGCCGCGTGCTAGCCGTTCCTTGCGGAGTCGGGTTAGCGGATGCTGAAGTTGACCATCGCCAGCGACTGGGTACCTGGTAGCCGAGTAGATGCTCGAAGCGGCGCAGGTCGCCGGCAAGGCGCTCGACGAGTCGGTCGCGGAGTTCGCGTGGGATCGCGGAGTCGTCGGGGCGCGCACGCCGAGTCGTGAGGAGTCGAGCGAACCCGGCGCGCTGATCGGGTCGCCATCGCGGATGGAGCTTGACCTGGCGTCGCGGCAGCCACTCCAGGTCGTGCAGGCGCGGGACGGGCTTGTCAATCGAGCGGTGCTCTTGCCGCCGTCTGTCGAGATCCACACCGGCCGGATCGACAGCAAGGTGGTCAAACACCGCGCTCAGCGCCTCGCGTGGGCTATCGCGGAGGACCTCGCTCGCGATCACGAGTACCTGACTGCGGTCGAAGTGATCGAGAAACGCCGCGAGCTGCAACCCGTACAGGCTTGGACCGAGGTAACGGTCGTCGAGCAAGGCGACCTCCGCGCGGCGTCTCTCCCGGCCGGCTGAGACTTGATGCATGTACATCGACTGCATGCGGGCGATGGGGTCGCGCACGACGTAGACGAGACGGGCCTCCGGAATGACCTGTGCCATCCGCTCGGGGACTCCGTGGTAGACGTGAGCCCATGTATAGGACGGAGAGCATTCTCCGAGTGCGGCGGCCCTGTCGGCGTCATCGAAGAGAGACTCGTACCAGTCACGGCCGCGTGGCCAGTTGTCCTCCTCTACGAAGAAGTTCGGCTCGCCGAACATGCCGCCGCGCCCAATGAAGACGTCGGGGTGCTCATCGAGGTAGTGACGAAGAGTCACGGTCCCCGCCTTCATCGCCCCGATGACCACAAAGGTCGGCAGAGTCATCGCGCCGTCACCGCAATCGATGTCGTCCAATCGTCGCTGCAATAAGCGCCGGGTACACATTCTCTGCCAGGCCGATCCGGGAGGGTTGCGCTCATGGACGCTTCAGGAACCTGAAATAAAATGCCACGAACACCAGGACAATTCCGATATTTACGGTCAGTCGTTCCCAGAACCGGTTCCTGAAGAACAGGACGTCCACGGCGACCACGACGGCTATCAGCGCGAGCACGTAGAGCACGTCGGCTGCCTGTCTTCGCATCGTTACTTACTACTATGTGCGACGGATGTGGGGCAAGAGCGGTGCTAGTTTCATTGATCGGTGATCTCCGCGTGCCCGGCCAAGGGGCCTGACTGAGCCTCGCCGCTCAGTAGTAGCCGGTGCTGCCGTCGACGCGCTCGCGAAGCAGGTCGGCGTGGCCGTTATGCCGCGCGTACTCCTCGATCATGTGGGTGACGATCCAGCGCAGCGACCACGGCTGGCCCGTACGCTCAGACGCCTGCTTGCTGAGGACATCGAGGCTCGGGGCCTGCGCGACCACCTGCCGCGACGCGGCGCACTCCCGTTCGAAGGCATTGAACGCCTCCGCCGGGTCGGCGTGGTCGACATCGTTGAAGTCCGAGTCCTCATCGGTGGACCTGTCGTACAGATCGGGCACGTCTTCGCCGAGGAACACCTGCCGGAACCAGCCGCGCTCTACCTCGGCCATGTGCCGGACCAACCCCAGCAGGGACAGCGTGGACGGCGGGACGGCCCGCCGCCGGAGCTGTTCGGCAGTCAGGTCCTCGCACTTCCAAACCAGGATCCCCCGGTGATGCTCCAGCCAGCCGGTCAGCATTTCCCGCTCGTCGGCATTCTGCGCCGGTCGCGCCCGGTCCGTCGCCATGCGGCGACCCTCTCACGGCCGGCTCGGCCCCGCCACCCGGTTTTCAGACGCCAGCCGCGCCGTGGACGCGCGAGAGGAGCGAGGCTCCCTGATGCCATTCGGCAGCGAACCAGGGTTGAGCCGGGGTTCATCCGGATCGACCCGCGTCCCATGCAGCGGCAATCTTGGAATTGGCGGGGGAGGCGGTACTGCTGCCCTGGCCACTGCCTCTGCTAGTTCATCGTGAACGGAGACCGATCGACATGCTTTGGATCATCGCCGCTGTCCTTGTCGCCTTCCTGGCGCTCACCGTGCTGAGCTTTGCCGTGCACCTGTTTTTCTCCCCCTGGCTGTTGCTGGTGGCCATCGGAGTCCTGGTCTGGCTCAGGTTCCGGCGTCGCCGCTCGCGCAGGTAGCCCCTGTGACGATGGGTTCCAGGCTGCTAGGCCTAGAACCTGCTCAGAAACGACGAAAGCTCGTTTCCGGCGCCCCGCAGAACATCAAACAAGTGGTGGATGAGGCCGGCCATGGTGCCGGGATGAGTGCCCAGCACGAGCACAAGGCCTACGACGACGACCCAGCCGATTGCTCTGCCCATGACTACCGGTCCTGCAACGCGGGCTGCATCCCGCTATCAGCTGTGATCATGGCCGCGACAACTACCGCGAGGTGCTCGTTGCTGGCACGGTTCGCGGTCGCGCTGGAGACCAGGTTGGTCCAGGCCATGTATCCTCAAGCTCCTTTCGTCGGTATTCCCGGCGCGGACCGTGGTCATGCAGGCCAGGGATCGGCACGATGGTCGCCGGTCGCAGGACGGCCGCTTAGCTGCCCGTCGGCTGCCTCAGGGTTCCGTCCGTCGCAGTATGGCCGCCTCACACGAGGCCGACCTGCCTGAGGAAGGTGCCGGTGTCGTACAGGAGGTACTCCTCGACGATCTTGCCGTTCCGCCAGCGGGCGGTCGTCGAGAAGATGACGTCGAACGCCTTGCCGGTCGGCTGGACGACCGTCCCGTCGGGCATTTCGAGCGGCGCCGTGAACGTCCCCGTGAATCGCGTAACGAAGCAGGTGAAATCGCCCTCGCCGAACAAGATGTGATACGGGTGGTGCACCCGGTTGTCCGGAAATGCGGTGCAGAACCGGATCGACTCGTCGCGGTGATCTGGGCCTCCGTGCGTTGGGCTGTCCTGACGGTCCGGCCAGTAAATGACGCTGTCGCCGGGGTCGTGGAAGAAATCGAAGGTGTCCCAGTCGCGCGCGTTCCACGCTTCGTCGAGCGCGTACATCCGCTCGGCGTTGATCATGGGCGCCTCCCTCATGACGGTGCGCCTGGCGTGGGTCATGGTCGTGCTCATCTCAGACATCGGTTTCTTCCATCTGGTAGGGCATGTCCGCGGCAGTGAGGCCTTCCAGGGCCATGCCGAAGGGGACGTCGCTGGTGATGCGACGGCGGAGATTGAGGTTGAGGGTTTGCTTCTGCAGGGTGCGGTAAAGCGCGGGTTTGGCGGCCAGGCCGCGGGCGATGTCGATGCCGCGGCCGAGGGCCCGGTCGTGCGGGACGACCTCGCTGATGACGCCCCAGTTCAGCGCGGTCTGCGCGTCGATGGTTTCGCCGGTCCACAGCAGCCACTTAGCGCGGGCGGTGCCGGCCACCTCTTCCCAGACGACCTGGACGCCATCGCCGCCGGTAATCCCGAACGCGGGGTGCGGGAAGTCGCCATAGGTGGCGCGCTCGGAAGCGATGTGGACATCGGCCAGCAGCAGGTATTCGGCGTGGACGGTGGCCGGGCCGTTCGCGACGCCGACGACCGGCATCGGCAGGTCCAGCAGGTGCTGCAGGACCTTGGCGCCCTCGGTGCGGGTCTTTTCCCAGACGGCGGGCTTGAAGATCTCGCCGAGGCTCGGTCCATCGATCTGGTCCATGAAGGAGTCGCCGGTGCCGCTGAGGACCATGGCCTTGTTGCCAGGGTCGGCCGCGATGTCCTCGAGCGCGGCGGGGAACTGCTCGTGTGCCTGGCCGGTGAAGACGATCGCCCCGCCATCGGTGTGGAACCGCAGCACGAGCACACCGTCGTCGCCGCGGGAGAACGCCAGGTTCTCATACGTGCCGAAGTACCCAGGAGTGGTCATTATGCAATCCCTTCAGACAGGTGCAGCTCACTCACAGCGCCCGACTCACCCATCTGACTGACGGGCGTAGTGCTGACCGGATCACCACGGCCTGGGTCACGCGCCCTCGGTGTTGGACTCTGGCGCCTCTTGCGGCAGCTGAGCGGCGTGCTTGTGAACCGCATGACTGGCGCTTGCCAGCATCATTTCGGCAGTGCCCAGCTTCATGGCGGCATCATGCATGTCATCTACCATTGCGTCGCTGGCACACCGGATGTTCAGCATGCAATGGTCCAGGATCTGCTCTACGTCAAGCGGATAGGACATTCCGGCCTCCCTGTGCAGCATTCATCGCCGACGCACACCGCCTGGAAGAGCGTCTCGAACCGCAGGTCCCGGAGACCCGCGTCGTGATCCCGGAGCTCCAGCTCGCGCCCATTTGGCGCTCTTCCAGAAGTCCAGATGCGGCACCAGTGGCCGCGCCGGACGCCATGGTCGACTTGGCCTAGAGGCGTGTCCACTGACACGCCCTGCCACTTATGTGTCCAGCTTGGACCAGTTAGTCATGCCGCGGATGTCTGCGATGACCGTTTCAGGGGCAACGCCCGCATCTGCTGCCAGCTCCATGACCTGGTCATGTCTCCGCCTTGCCGGATCGAGAACGTTCACTGATCCAGCGGGGTGGTCTTCGTCGTGGCCTCGGGTAGGTGTCCAGCATCTGCCTTGCCTAGCTCCTGCCCCTCCTAGCAGGCGATGCAGCGACAGCACCTAGGTACCCGCATGCCGTTTGCATAATCAGCAGTGGCGGCAGTGGCACACGCTGTGGCCGCGGCGCGCGCTAGCCGGAGCGCTTGCCCGGGGAGTCAAAGAACTGCTGCAGGAGCGGCGCTAGATCAACTCCTGATCGCGGGGCACCGAGGCCGGCGGCTGGCTCGGTCACATCAAGCTGGGGGAGCCGGTTGCAGGCTGGTGAACATGTTGTGCAGGATGGCGACGCCCGCTCCGGCTGAGTGGACGTCGAGCACAATCTGCCCGTCGTGCGACTCCAACCTCCAGTCGGCCCAGGGGCAGCACTCGTTCTCCACAGCCACCAGTTTGCGCAGTTGTTCCTCGGCGCCGGACTCGAGCCGAAAAGAGAGGCGAAGGCCCTGCGCAGTCTCGGCGCGCTCAGTCATCGCCCGTTCTGCCAGCTGCGCCCAGCGTTCGCTCTGCGCCGCCAGGTTTGCCGACGTAAGTGCGCACGCGACGGGAACGGGGCCGTGGTTGTCTCCGGTAGTGCTCTGTTGCGGGTTCATGATCTGCTCCTTTGTGAGAGCCGGGAATCGATCCCTGTTGCTGATTTGTGGCAGCGGTGCTTTTCAGGCCCACGCGTTGCAGGGCGCAGGCGGTTGGCAGGCGGGCATTCGCTCGGCCCGCCGGCCGCCCGCGACCAGCCGAGTGACCCTTTCGGCTTGGCCTTGCCGGTCGGCGATTCGTGCCTTGGTGATCTCGTGGACGGTCGGATGCATTGTGGTAGTCCCTCCGGCTTAAGCGGTTGGAGCTATCGTCGGTGTTAAAGTCAACTTGATGTCAACCGCCGATCCCAAGCGCCGCGGCATCGCGCCACTGGCTATAGGCGAGCTGGCCGAGCTGGCAGGCAAACGCCCGTCCTTGATCCGTTACTACGAGCAGATCGGGCTGCTGCCCCTGCCGGCGCGCGCAAGCGGGCGGCGCCGATATGACGCAGGAACCGTGCGCACTCTGGCGGTAATCGACACAGCGCAGCGGGCTGGCCTGACCCTCAATGAGATCAAGATGCTGCTGTCCGCATCGCCCGACGACAAAGCAGCGGTCGGCCGCCTTCGTGACGTGGCCGACCGGAAGCTGCCGCAGATCACGGCGCTGATCGAGCGCGCCAAGCTCGTTCGCAGCTGGCTTGAGTCCGCTGCGCGCTGCGAATGCCCGAACCTCAGCGAGTGCCCGCTCTTCGATGATCCGCTGCTGGATGCCACGCCACGACAGGTCTCGTCGCCCCTCGTCTGGCCGGATCCCAGCCGCGGGCTTTGAACCGCCGACCCGCTGATGTCAGACAGTCAGACAGTCAGCCGGGCGCCAGGTGCACCGGGCAGGCTGCGTTGTAGTGCTTCAAGGTCAGCTTTCCCTGGGAATACGCCCACGAGCACGTACAGGAATTAGGTACGCGGTCAGCAGTTATGACCTCGGCAGGCACGCCGCTGCGCCGCTCGGCGCGACCCGGCTGGTACGGCAGCGGCTCTCCGACAAGGGCAAGAGCAGGCCCCTCGGTCCTGGCTTCCTGGACAGCTCCGTCCGCTAGCGCCAGCCACTCCCGCGGCCTGCCATCTGACGAGGACTGGGCTCGTATGGGTCGTTTGAAACGCACCTTGGCTCCGGGGATTTTGTCGCTCTCCCGGATCTCCACGTCATTCAGGATATCCGCCAAGCAGGAGGCGTGATTCTCGTTGCCCGGTCAGTGCTGGTTACGGGGAAGGGCTCACTGCCCAGGCGCCAGTACCGGGCTGTTGTGATAGGCGGCGATCAGCCACTGGCCGTCCCGCTTCTCGAAGACCCAGGTCGCGTTGACCTTGCCCGCGTCCGGAACCTCGGTTTCGCCAACGAACAGGATGCCGGATTCGCTGACGACGATCGCGGCGTCCCTGCCGACGAAGCGGAGGCTGAGCTGCTTGTTGTAGGTCGAGCTGCCCTTGAGCGGCTCCAGCAGGCCAGCAGCCGGCAGCAGATGTAGTCAGGCCCAATAATGGCAATTGAAAGCTGACAAGGGGTCTACCAAGAGGAGCGTGAGCGCGCGGCTGACGCCGCACGTTTCGCTCACTGCTCGCGGCTACGGAAGGGAGCCTGGTGCCTCGCATCCTGGCCCTGGATACGTACGATGTCCGGTTCCCGACGTCCAAGACGCTCGCGGGTTCGGACGCGATGAACCCGGCCCCTGACTACGCGGCAGCCTATGCGGTCCTGCGCACCGATGGGGCGGACGAACTGGCCGGCCATGGCTTCACCTTCACGATCGGGAGGTTCAACGACGTCCAGGTCGCGGCCATCGCCGCGCTCGCCCCGGCGGTCGTCGGCGCCGACGTGGACGAGCTTGTCGCCGATCTCGGTGACTTTTCCCGGCGGCTGGTCCGTGACAGCCCGCTGCGCTGGCTCGGACCCGAGACCGGCATCGCCCACATGGCGGTGGGCGCGATCGTCAACGCGTGCTGGGACCTGAAGGCCAAGCGCGCTGGACTGCCATTATGGCGGCTGCTGTGCGAGCTGACGCCGGCCGAGCTCGTCGCGCTGGTCGACTTCCGGTACCTGACGGACGCGATCACGCCGACCGAGGCACTAGATCTGCTGGAGCGCGGCGCGGACGGCAAGGCCGGGCGGATTCGGGAACTGGAGGCAGGCGGCTATCCCGCTTATTCGAGCGCGCCGGGCTGGCTCGGCTACGCCGATGCTCACCTGGCCGGACTGCTCCGCCAGGCCATGGCTGAGGGATTCGGGCAGGTCAAGCTCAAGGTGGGCGGCAGCCTCGAGGATGACGTGCGGCGCCTCACGCTGGCCAGGGAGATCTGCGGTCCTGACTACCGCATCGCGATCGACGCGAATCAGGTCTGGGACACCGCCGAGGCGATCAGGTGGATCGGCCAGCTGTCAGCGTTCAATCTCGCGTGGATGGAAGAGCCTACGTTTCCCGATGACGTCCTGGCCATGGCGCAGATCCGCCGTGCGGTCGCCCCGGTCCCGATCGCGGCCGGCGAGCACGTTGCCAACCGGGTGGTCCTTAAGCAGCTGCTGCAAGCCGGGGCCCTGGACATCATGCAGATCGACGCGACCCGCGTCGCCGGGGTCAGCGAGAACGTGGCCAACTTGCTGCTTGCGGCCAAGGCCGGGATCCGGGTCTGCCCGCATGCGGGCGGGGTCGGGCTCTGCGAGGCGGTCCAGCATCTGTCGTTCTTCGACTACGCGTGCGTGTCGGGCACGATGGACGACCGGGTCATCGAGTGGATCGATCATCTCCACGAGCATTTCGTCAGCCCGGCGGTTGTGCGCCACGGCCGGTACCTCGCGCCGGCCGCGGCCGGCAACTCGATGGAAATGCGCGCCGACTCGATTCGCGAATACAGCTATCCGGATGGACCGGCCTGGGCCGGGGAAGCGGTCCGGACCGAGAGGAAGCAGCCGTGACGACTGGCTTGTGGCGGGTGCAAGCCGCCGGCGAGATCCGCCTAGCGCGGGGCGACACCGAGCAGGGTCCGCAGGAGCTGCTCGGCCCGGCCGTGACAGTGGCCTCGCTGCTGGCAGATCCGGACCGGCCCCTGCAGGACCTGGCGTCGCTGCCGGCATCAGGGCCGGTGTCCGCGGCCGTCATCCTGGCGCCCCTGGATCTGCAGCCAGTGTGGGCAGCTGGTGTGACCTTCCCTCGCAGCCGCGAAGCGAGGCAGGAAGAGGCGATCGACGGCGGCGACGTGTACGACCGGGTCTTCAGCGCCAGCCGGCCCGAGCTGTTCGTCAAGGCCGCCGCTGGCGCCGCGATCGGGCCTGGGGGTCAGCTCGGCATCCGGGCTGACTCCGACTGGGACGTGCCTGAGCCGGAGCTCGGCGTGGTCGCCGGGCCGGACGGAGAGCTGCAAGCTCTCGTACTCGGCAACGACATGTCCTCGCGAAGCATCGAGGGCGCGAACCCGCTCTACCTGCCGCAGGCCAAGGTATATGACCGCAGCTGCGGCATCGGCCCCTGCCTTGTGCCGGTCAGCCTGGCGCCGCCGTGGCAGCAGATCCGCATCGAGCTGCGGATCGCCCGCGCCGGCAGGACGCTCTACGAGGACGGGATGTCGCTGGCCACTATGCAGCGCACGCCCGTCGAGCTGCTGCGGTGGCTCTTCGCTGCCCAGTCTTTCCCGCACGGAGTCGCCCTGCTCACCGGGACAAGCCTGGTCCCGCCGGGTGACTTCACCCTGCGCGACGATGACGTCGTCACGGTCAGCGCAGCCGCGCTCGGCACACTGGAGAACCCGGTCGTCACGGTCGGCGCGCGCTGCCCGTCAGACCGCCACGATGCCCGGGCGCTGCCGGTGCAGAGCAGGGAGGACACCGACCCTGGCTGGGGTGACCAGCCTGAGCCAGACGAGCGCGACCGGTTCTATCGAGACCGGCCGCCGCACTGGGATTCCGAGTAGAGATCGTCGATTGCTGAGATGAACGCCTGGCATTCCGCTTGACGTCGGCCCGCGGTGCAGGATCGCCTTTCGGGATCATGATGCTCACACCGTGGCTGCCACCCGGCGGGTCGCGCTCTCCCATGCCTGTGCCTCACCGACTGCTGGCTTGAAATGCCGCAGCCGGTGCGTTGCGCGCACCAGCGAGCGCATTCCGTCGAGGTCTGTCGGCGCGGCGCCGATGGCGCGCGCCTGGACCAGGATGTTGCCGAGCGCGGTCGCCTCGACGGGCCCGGCGATTACGGGCAGCCCGCAGGCGTCAGCCGTGAGCTGGCAGAGCAGGGCGTTGCGCGCCCCGCCGCCAACGATGTGCACGGCATCCACTTCGCGACCGGACAGGGCCTGCAGTTCACGAATCGTCCGCCGGTAGGCGAGCGCAAGGCTGTCAAGGATGCATCGGACTGTCTCCGCGGGGTTCTGTGGTGGCCGCTGACCGGTCTGCTCACATGCCTGCGCGATCCGAGACGGCATGTCACCGGGTGAAAGGAAAGCCGGGTCGCCCGGGTCAAGCACGGCACGCAGCGGCGGCACCATTCTTGCCAGGCGCAGCAAGGTGGCCTGCTCGGCCGGAATCCCCGCCGCCGACCAGGTGCGGACAGACTCTTGCAGCAGCCAGAGGCCCATCACATTCCGCAGGTAGCGGATCGTTCCATCGATGCCAGCCTCGTTGGTGAAGTTAGCCCGTCGGCTGGCTTCGGTTAGAACCGGCTGGTCAAGCTCGACACCGACCAGGGACCACGTGCCGGAGGAGATGTAGGCGAAGTCGCTGCCCACCGCGGGGACGGCCGCGACGGCGGACGCTGTGTCATGCGAGCCGACCGCGATGAGAGGCAGCGGCTTGGGTCGGGCCGGCATACGGGCGGCGGCGGCCACGTCGGGCAGTAGCACGCCGATCGTGTCACCGGGCTGGCGCAGCGGTGGGAACAGGAGCCGCGGGATCCCGGCCCGGTCCATCAGCGAGGCGGCCCAGGAATGCCTTCGCACGTTAAGCAGCTGCGTAGTGGACGCGTTGGTGATCTCGGCTCCCGCGCTCCCGGTGAGCCAGTAGGCCAGTAGGTCCGGGATCAGCAGCAGCGTGCGTGCCGCCGCCAGCTGGGGCGTCCCTTCGGCCGCCACTAGCTGGCAGATCGTGTTGATCGGAAGCTGCTGGATGCCAGTGGCGGCGTAGATCTCAGCAGCCGGGATCCGCGCCAGCAGCCGGTCCACGGCGCCAACTGTCCGGGCGTCGCGGTAGTGCACCGGGTTGCCAAGGAGCGCGCCGCCTGAGTCGAGCAAGCCGAAATCGACTCCCCAGGAGTCGATCCCTGCGCTGGCTAGCCCGAACTCGCGGTCGGCGGCGGCCAGCCCGGCAAGCGTTTCCGCGTACAGCCGAAGGATGTCCCAATACAACGTCCCGCCCGCCGTGACCGGGCTGTTGGGGAACCTGTGCACCTGGTGCAGGCGCAACTGAGCCGTCTCGCTACGGGCGGCGACCTGGCCGACGATGACCCGCCCGGACGAGGCACCAAGGTCCACCGCCGCTACTGCCACCGAAGGAGTGGTCCGTTTGCCTGCCATGCTTAACGAAGGAACGCGGCCGCAATGCCGCCATCCACCGGAACGTGCGCGCCGGTGGTCAGGGGCAGTTCGCCAGCGGTCAACGCGATCACGGCCGCGGCCACGTGCTCAGGGAGGACCTCCCGTCCCAGCAGGGTCCGGCGGGCGTAGAACTCGCCGAGCTGGTCTTGCGGGATGCCGTATACCGCGGCCCGCCGTGCGCCCCAGCCGCCAGCGAAGATGCCGGAGCCACGCACCACGCCATCGGGGTTAATGCCATTGACCCGGATGCCGAGCTTGCCGAGCTCCGCCGCCAGCAGCCGGACCTGGTGTGCCTGGCTTGCCTTAGAGCTGGCGTAGGCCACGTTGTCTGGGCCGGCCACGACGGAGTTCTTGCTCACGATGTACACGATGTCGCCGCCCATGCCCTGCGCCTGCATCACTCGCGCCGCTTCGCGGGCGGTGAGGAAAGACCCGCGGGCCATGACGTCGTGCTGCAGGTCCCAGTCCGCGGTCGTGGTCTCGAGCAGCGGCCTCGACAGCGACAATCCCGCGTTGCTGACCACCAGATCCACGCCGCCGAAAGCCAGCACTGCTTCCCGGAACGCCGCGGCGATGTCGTCCTCGTCGGTCACGTCGGCGGTGACCGCGACGGCCTGGTCGGGCGAGCCGATCGTGCTCGCGACGGTCTCCGCCGCATGGCCGTCGCGGTCGGCGATCACCACGCAGGCGTCCTCGGCAGCTAGGCGCTGCGCCGTGGCCCGGCCGATACCGGACCCGCCGCCGGTCACCAGGGCGATTCTGGCTGCCAGCGCCCTCGGGCGCGGGCGGCGCGCGAGCTTGGCCTCCTCCAGGGCCCAGTACTCGATCCGGAATTTCTCGGCCTCGCTGATCGGCGAGTAGGCAGAGACAGACTCGGCACCACGCATCACGTTGATCGCGTTGAGATAGAACTCGCCCGCGACTCTCGCGGTCTGCTTGTCCGCACCGAAGCTGAACATTCCGACGCCGGGCACCAGGACGATTGCGGGGTCGGCGCCGCGCATCGGCGGCGACGAGGCGACGGCGTGCAGTTCGTAGTAAGCGCGGTAGTCCTCGCGGAAGGCGGCATGCAACTCGCCGAGGCGTTCCAGCACCGAGGCCAGCGGCGCGGCTGGCGGCAGGTCGAGGACCATCGGCCGGACCTTGGTGCGCAGGAAGTGGTCAGGGCAGGAGGTACCCAGCGCGGCCAGCCTGGGATGCTCGCGGCGCGCCAGGAAGTCGAGTACTGCCTGGCTGTCGGTGAAGTGCCCGACCTGTCGCTGGTCAGAGGAGACAAGCCCGCGCAGCACGGGCGCGAGAGCTGCGGCGCGGGCGAGGCGATCGGCTCGGGGCGCCGTCGGCTCGTAGCCGGGAATTACCGGGCCGAACGGCTCGTCGCGCCCCCGCTCGTCGAGATACCGCTGCGCGCCGGCAATGATCTCCAGCGATCGCGCCTCGCACTCATCGCTTGTCGCACCCCAGGCGGTGATGCCGTGACCACCGAGTATTACCCCGATGGTGCCGGGATGGTCGCGCTGGATCTCGGCGATGTCCAGTCCAAGCTGGAAGCCGGGCCGCCGCCATGGCACCCAGAGGACGCGGTCGCCGAAGCACTCACGTGTCAGCTTCTCGCCGTCGGCCGAAGCCGCGATCGCGATGGCCGAGTCGGGATGCAGGTGGTCCACGTGCGCCGCGGCCACCAGCCCGTGCATGGCTGTGTCGATGGACGGGGCGCTCCCGCCCTTGCCGTGCAGGCAATAGTCGAACGCCGACACCATCTCGTCTTCGCGCTCCGGGCCTGGGTACACATCGGCGAGCATGCGGAGTCGGTCCAGCCGGAGTACCGCGAGACCGTCAGCGGTGAGCGTGCCGAGGTCGCCGCCCGATCCCTTCACCCACAGCAGCTCAACGGGCTTCCCCGTCACCGGATCGAGATCGGCTGCCTTTGCGGAGGTATTGCCGCCCGCGAAGTTGGTGTTGCGTGCGTCCGAGCCGAGCCGGTTACTGCGCGCCAGTAGGGCAGCGACCTGCGGATCCGGGTCCGGCGTTGCCATGCCACGTCTCCTTGGTGAGGATGGGTGACCAGGTCAGCTGCCCCAGCTCGCGGGCGTGCCGCCGACGCGGTCCGCCACGATCTTCTCCGGATATCCGGACCGCAAGTAGGCGCTGACGGGGTCGGGATCGATGCCAATCTCCTCGCGCAACTCGGCGAGCAGCGGCCGGACGTCGGTGTTAAATGCGTCCATCAGCACAGCATGGGCGCCGAGGACGTCGCCGGCCTGCTGCGCGGCGGCGAGTGCCAAGGCGTCTACCAGCAGGGCCTTGGCCGTTGCCTCCTGGACGTTCATCACCGACCGGATCTGCGCCGGGATCTTCGGCTCGATGTTGTGACACTGGTCGAGCATGAACGCGATCCCCGAGTCCGGGCGCAGCGCGTCTGCCGCCACAACTTCACGCAGGATGCGGAAAAGCTGGAACGGGTCTGCTGCCCCGACCATCAGGTCATCGTCGGCGTAGAACCGGCTGTTGAAGTCGAAGCCGCCCAGCCGTCCGGCGCGCAGCAGGATGGCCACGATGAACTCGATGTTCACACCGGGCGCGTGGTGCCCGGTGTCGACGACCACGGCCGCCTGCGGCCCGAGCGCGACGCAGTGCAGCAGCGAGGTGCCCCAGTCCGGGACGTCGGTGGTGTAGAAGGACGGCTCGAACAGCTTGTACTCGAGCAGCATCCGCTGATGGGATCCGAGTCGCTGGTACACGGCCTGCAAAGCCTCTGCGAGCCGGTCCTGGCGGGCGGCGATATCGTCCTGGCCCGGATAGTTCGTGCCGTCGGCGAACCAGAGCTTCAGGTCGGCCGATCCGGTCGCGTCCATGATGTCGACGCACTCCAGCAAGTGATCGAGGGCTTTACGGCGCACTCGCGGGTCGGGGTTGGCGACGCTGCCGAGCCGGTAGTCATCGTCTTGAAAGACGTTGGCGTTGACCGTACCAATCGTGACGCCCGCGCTTGTGGCGTACGAGGCGAGCGCACCGTAATCGTCGACTCTGTCCCAGGGGATGTGGACGGCGACGCTGGGCGCGACGCCAGTGAAGGCGTGCACCTGCGCCGCGTCCTGGATCTTCTCCTGTGGCGTGCGCGGCACCCCTGGCTGGGCGAACACCTTGAATCTCGTCCCGGTATTGCCGAACGCCCAGGAGGGAGTCTCGATTCGCTGTGCGCGGAGTGCGTTCTTCGTGGATGTCGTATCAGGCACTCAGTTCATCTCCCAGCGGCATAGCCGGTCCTCGGCGGCGGCCGCACTCGGCCACGTTCCCAGAATTAATTCAGCCTGTGCTCGGGCGGGGGAGTCAGCAAGTCCAGCTCAGCCCACAGCTCATCGGGAATGTGGTGTGACAGCAGCCTTGCCGTCTCGTCAATGCGGGCGGGCGCCGAGACGCCCACCACGGTCGAGTCGACCCGTGGATCGCAGACGGAGAACTGCAGCGCGGCAGCCGCCAGCGGTACGTCGTGCGCCGCGCAAGCAGCCTGCATCGCCCGGACCGCGTCGTGGATTGCCGTGTCGGCCGGCTCGTATGCGTATCGAGGCTGAGCGTCGGGGCCTTGTGCCAGGATGCCGCCCCCGTACGGCGCTGCGTTGATGACACCGACGCCGCGCCGTCGCGCATCCTCCATCAGTGGCTCGGCGCTGCGATCGATGAGTGTGAACTTGTTGTGGCTAAGAACAACATCGACCAGTCCGGTCGCGATGAAGTCGGCCAGCAGCTGGACCTCGCCGCCCGCCACGCCGAGGTGGCCGAGCACGCCCTCGTCGCGCAGCTGTACTAGCGCCGCGATCGGGCCGCCGGGCGCCATCGCCTCGGCGAAGGTGAGGTGGAACTCCGGATCGTGCAGGTACATCAGCTGGACTCGGTCCAGCCCGAGCCGCTCCAGGCTTTCTTCGACCGAGCGTCTCACCCGGTCGCCGGAAAAATCACCGCTGACTGGGTCTGCGTCAGCCTTGGTCGCCAGCACAAACCCTGGGGGCAGGCCGCCGACGTCCCCCAGGACGCGGCCGATGTAGCGCTCGGCGGCACCGGCGCCGTAGTTATTCGATGTGTCCATGAAGTTGAACGGGCCATCGAAAGCAGCGCCGATGGTCGCCATCGCGGCCTGTTCGCTGACCTCGTAGCCGTAGTGCTCCGGCATGCTCGCCAGCGGACTCGTGCCGACGCAGACCGGCGAGACCGCTAGCCCGGTCCGGCCGAGCGATCTGCGGTCCAGCGGCCCGACGACCGCAGTCATGTCCGTGTGACCAGCCGATCGATGTCGCTCGCCGCCGAAGCGAGGCATTGCTCAACCGATCCTGCGCCCTGGTACGCCTCGCGCAGCGCTCGAGTCCACCGCCGCGCGACTTCGATGTAGTTGAGCGCCGGAGTGACCAGCACGTCGGCGCCGTCGACGAGTTGCATGGCAACCTCGGGAAACTCGTGCCACTGACTCGCGCACGCGGCGAACTCGGGGTCTGCCCAGGAGCTGCGGCGTGTCGGGTTCATGTTGCCCTCCAGTGCCGCGGCGGTCAGGAACGGTGAGCTAGTCGCCCACTCCATGAACTCCCAGGCTGCATCTGGCACGGCCGTCCTGCCGTTCATGGCCAGCGACCACATCCACATGTTCGACCGCCTGATGCCGCCGGGGCCGGTCGGTGGCAGGGCGTAGCGGACCTTCCCCGCCACGCTCGAGAGGTTGGGATTCTCGAAGTACGCCACGTAGTGGTCAGAGTCGACCAGCAGGCCGTACTCGCCATGGGCGAAGTCCAAGGCCAGCTCGTACCAGCCTTGCTGGGTCCAGTCGGGCGGGCCGGCCACGCGGATCGCGTCCGACAGCGTCTGTGCCACTTCGACGCCAGCCTCGGACGCGATGGCACATGACCCGTCCGGGTCAAAGTCATGCCCGCCGTAGGACCATAGTTGCGTGGCGAAGCCGGTATACACGGTGTGCCAGGCCTCTGCACCGCGCTGGCCGAAGCCTCGGGCGCCCGGCACGCGCGCCGCGATCGTCTTCGCGGTGGCAAAGTAGTCCGGCCAGGTCCGCGGCACGTCTACCTCGGCCCGGCCGAGGATCTCCGGCATGTAGGCGAGGTTGTAGGACTCCCAGTTCACCGGGATGGCGAGCAGCGGGCCAGTGCCGAGCTTGTCGCCGAAACGGCCGGTCCATCGGCTACCCCGGATCAGCCGCTCGAAGAAGTCGCCCAGGTCGAAGGCTCCAGCTGCCCGTCCGACGAACTCATCCAGAGGGCGAACGAATCCCAGGGCGAGCTGTTCCCACTCCAGTACCGGACCTGACATGTAGACGTCCGCCGGACTTTCGCCGCCGAGGTAGTCAGTCAGCTTGTTGGCGTAGTAGAAGTCGTTGTCCAGCATTCGCACCGTCAGCTTGTGCCCGGATGCCTGCTCGAACTCAGATGCGTGCGCCTGGACGCGACCGCAGAATACGTCGTTGTCGCAGCCCAGGAACCGTACCTCAGCCATCTGCGCGCTGCCTCGCTGATGTCACTGTGCGCCTTACTGGGCGGTCACGCATCCGGCGTCCCCGCTACGTCGGGCACTCGGCCGGGCTCCTCCTCGGGCCCGCTGACGCCGGCGGCGCGGCGCCGCTTCAGCTCGTCCAGGAACGGCGAATCCTTCACGGTGCGCACGATGATGAAGGCGACGACGAAGCACAACGCGATGATGCCGAGGGCCACTCCGGTCACGACCCCCGCCTCCGTCGTCATCCCGTAGATGCACAGGATCAGCATCAGCAGGCCGCCGAGTAGCGGCAGGATGCCGCCCAGGACCAGCGCCTGCCCGCCCTTGGCGAGCTGGCTGCGGAAGAACCACACGCTGCTGACGGCGACCAGAAAGTAGATGAACAAGTACAGCTCGCCGCCCGAGCTGATGATGTCCGTGATGACCTTGAAGAAGGACGAGCTCGCCAGGTAAGGGATGAGGAAGATCGGCGGGATCAGCCCGAGGACGGTCAGGGCCGCCCACGGCGTGCCGTGCTTCGTGCTGATCTTGCTGAAGAAGCGCGGCAGCAGGCGGTCACGAGCGAACGAGTAGAGGATGCGGCTCGCCTCGGTCATCTGGAGCTGGGTCGTGCCGATGACCGCGATGAGCACTGCCAGTGGCAGAATCCGGCCGGCCAGGCCGGGGGCGAGCAGGCTGCCGGCGTAGGCGAGCACATCGCCACCATGAGCAAGGAGGGTCTTCTGGCTGGAGATGCCCTGGAAGACCATGATGAGGAAGGTGAACCAGACGAGCAGGAACGCGACCGAGCCGATCATCGCGCGGCCTGGGTTCTGCCGCGGTTTCTTCGACTCCTCGCCGACCACGGAGACAGCCTCCCAGCCTGCGTAGAGGACCGCGCAGGTGACGCCGGCGTTGGCCAGGCCGTGAATGCCGCCGATGTTGCTGGCGAACGAGAAGTCATGAATCGAGGGAAGACTGGCCCCGCCCGCACCGCTAGCTTCGTGAATGAGGGCCAGGATGATGAACGAGATTACCGAGGCGTACTCGATCACGATCAACCCGGTCTGCACCCACACCGATGGACGCAGGCCGCGGATCGACAGCCAGAGCAGCACCGCCATGATGGCGGCCGCGATGAGCCAGGTGACCGCCTTCGGGAAGGTCGAGCTCGGGGATACGACGAACAGCAGATACGCGCCAGCCAGGGTGATGTTCCCGATGTTGAAGAGCGTGGCTCCGAGGGCTTGCAGCAGGCCGGTGCCGATCCCTGCCACGGGCGAGGTCGCCTCGCCGACCCAGACGTAGGGCGCCCCGGCGCTGGGCCGCCAGCGGTTCATCGCGGCGTACCCCAAGGTGACGCAGAGCATCAGCGCACCGACGATCACGACGACTAATGGTGACGCAAGGCCGGTCAGCGTCAGCAGCAGCGCAAGGGTGAAGGCAACTGCGCTAGACGGGGCTACGTTGGCCACCGCGACGATGATGTCGCCGCCGAGCCCGATGGCATTGGCCCGGAGCCCGTGCTCGCGGCCGCCCTGGTCAGTTGTCACGCTTCCTCCAGTTGAGATGTTGCAGCGCTATCGGTCAAAGCCAGCGGCCCAGGACGCTATCCCGTCCCACAGCTCGGGATAGCCTTCCCAGCCGATGAATCCTTCGGGCGCCCAGTGCGGCCCCATGTCCGAGGCAAACGCGACGCACCGCCCTTGGCCGTAAGTGCCGGCGACCAGCAGGGGGTCCTCCCCGCAGGTGGCGACGACCTGGCCGGGTGGCCGCGGACTCAGCCGGTTGTACCCGAGGAGCCTGGGCCACGGACCGGTGATCCCGGCCACGGTGGGATGGTCAGGTTTTTGCACACGGGGCACAACACCGGCCGGCTTTTCCACGCGGTCATCGCTCGCCGACACCGTGACGGGCAGCACATCCTGCAGGCACGTATTGCCGTATCCGGCTTTGCCGTCGATTCCGCTGAACGACATGTAGCCGCCGATCATGACCAGGCCGCCGCCGCTAGCTGTATAGGCGGCGATCAGTTCCAGCAGGTCCGGCGCGACCTGCCCGTGCAGAAAGGTTTGCCGGCCGAGCAGGAACGTGTTGCTCCCTACGTCGGACAGGACTACGACGGAGTACTGCGCGAGGGCTTCGGCTGTTGCTGGCATTCTTGAGTCCACGAGGTGACTTGGGACATGCTCGACCGTCCATCGGCGCGACTGGAGGCCCGCGATGAAGTCGGCGCAGCCTTCCTCGTAGGTGGACGTCGTGAAGCTGTCGAAGCCCTTCTGATGGATGCTGTGGCTGAACCAGGACTCGCCAACGAGCAGCAGGCTGCGGTCACCGGCTGGCGGCTGTGGGCTCACGGCGAATGAGATCCTTCCTGACTAACCTGGCGGCGACCCGAGCGGCTCGAAGCTGATGCCGGGAACGTGCATGCGGCCGGCACCTCCGCGATCCGGTCGCCCGGCACTGCGTGGATGTGGTTAGCGCCGAGGAGGAGTAACGGTCCCGAGGTCGCGCTCGCCGCGAGCATCGTGAAGTGGGGGAACGCCCACACCGGATAGTGGAAGACCGTCAGGTCCGGCTGGGTGGCGGCAAGGCGGCGGGCGCTGCTCGTCGCGACCTCGCTGGTGGAGACCGGCTCGGCGCGGTGCTCGACCTGGTGGCCCGCTGCCGCCACGGCGGCCGCCACTGCGTCCTCCGCCTCTCGGCAGCATCCGGTCAGCTCACGCGCAACGAAATCCCGCCCGTCAGACATGGTCAGCAACGCCACACGCGCCATACGAGCACCTCGGCAGAGAGCCCAGTCAGTCAGCGAGAAATCGTTTCATGTAACGATTTCTATTACTGTAGGGACCGTGGTTGAAGGCAGTCAACCCTTGACGCGGCGAGCGCCGGGCGCTCGCCTGGGGGACCGCCGGGCGGTCGGTGGCAGGCTGGGCCGCCCGACAGCCCGCGGCCGGAACGGGAGGTGACAGTGCCGACGACCATTCGCGACGTGGCCGCTGTAGCCGGCGTATCACCGGCGACCGTGTCGCGGGTCTTAAACGGCAAGCAGGATGTCGCCGCTGACCTGCGGCAGCGTGTTCTTGGCGCGGTGACCGACCTCGGCTACCGCCGCAATGGTCCGGCGCGCAGCCTGCGCACGCGAGCGGCGATGGTGCTCGGCCTGATCATCTCGGACATCAGCAACCCGTTCTTCACTGCGGTCGTGCGCGGCGCCGAAGACCAGGCGCAGCTCGCGGGGTACTCCCTCGTGCTTGCCAATGCCGATGAGGACGTGGACAAAGAAGCGCGTTACCTTGAGGTCGCGGCCGCCGAGCAGATGGCCGGGGTGCTGCTCTCCCCAGCCTCGCTGACGCGGACCAGCATCGACGTGCTGCTCGAGCGAGGCATCCCGGTGGTGACCATAGACCGGCGGCTGGCCAGAGTGCCGGTGGACAGCGTCACCGTGAACAACTACCAGGCAGCCCGCACAGCGGCACAGCACCTGATCGGCCAGGGCTGCCGACGTGTCGGGTTCATCGCCGGGCCGGTCCAGACCACTACCGGCGCCAGCCGGCTGGCTGGGTACCGGGCAGCGCTGCGGGCTGCCGGGCGCCCGCTTGATCCTTCGCTCACTGCCTACGCCGACTTCCGGACCGAAGGCGGCTACGCAGCCACCCGGCAGCTGTTGCGACAGCGTCGGCCGCCAGACGGGCTGCTGTTCGCCAACAACCTCATGACCGTCGGGGGCCTGCGGGCCATTGCCGAGGCTGGCCTCGCCATCCCGGATGACATCGCGGTCGTGGGCTTCGACGACGTAATCTGGGCCACCGCGCTCCGGCCGCCACTGACTGTGGTAGCGCAGCCGACCTACGAGATCGGACAGACGGCGGCGAAGCTCCTGCTTCGCCGCGTCGATGGGGAGGCGTTCCCGCCGCGGCGCGTAGTACTTCAGGCCGAGCTCATCGAGCGGGCGAGCTCGCAGCGCAAGTCAGGGGCTGTCTGATGCGCCGCCCGGATACAGTGATCGGCCTTAGTCTCGGCCTCAGTCTCGGCCTCAGTCCGGGACACCCCGGGCGAGAAGAGTCGACATGGCTGATCTGATGGTGGTCGGGTCGTACAACGCGAGCATGAGCGTGTACAGCGCCAAGCTGCCGGCACCCGGCGAGACAGTCATCGGTAGCCGCTTCGACCGGGGACCCGGCGGAAAAGGCGCGAACCAGGCTATCGGTGCACGGCGGCTCGGCACCGACGTGCTGTTCGTCACGAGGCTCGGAGCCGACGTATTCGGCGACGAGGCGCGATCCATCCTGCGCGCAGAAGGACTGCCTGACCGTGCTATCACGACGGATGACCACAGCCCGACAGGCATAGCCCTCATCCTCGTCGACGACTCCGGCCAGAACGCCATCTCTGTCGCGCCGGGCGCCAACATTGAACTCAGCGCGCCCGAGGTACTGGCCAGCTTCGGTCCCGACCTCAGCAGCTCGAGGTACCTGCTGATGCAGCTGGAGTGCACAGCCGAGCTCGCCATCGGCCTCGCGTCGCAGGCACGCGACTCGGACACCGTCTCAATCCTGAACCCCGCACCGGCGCGGCCGCTATCGCCTGATGCACTCGCGGTGTTCGACATCATCACGCCCAATGAGGGCGAGCTCCAGACGCTTGCGGCATCGTTGGGCATCGGCGACGGTGCGACGGAGGTGCTGGCTCAGCGACTCCTCGACTATGGAATCCGAGACGTGGTGGTCACGCTGGGGGAAGACGGGGCGCTGTGGGCATCGGCGGCGGGACTCCGGTACTTCGACGCCTATCCAGTACAGGCCGTCGACACGACCGGAGCCGGCGATGCGTTCAACGCGGCCCTAGCGGCGGCCCTGGTCCGGGGCGAGCCCATGGAGTCGGCGATTGATTACGGCTGTCGAGCCGGCGCGTTCTGCGTGACGCGCAGCGGTGTGATCGACGGGCTCGGCCGGGCGGGCGACCTCATCATGCTTGGGTAGCACGGCCGCCTCGGCTCGGCTCGCCGGTCGCCGGCCCTTGCGCGTGCGGGCAGGCTCGGTGAGGTGCTGTCGAGCCGGACGGGCATTCGCTTGATCCCGTTGAGGAAGTTGGACCGCGGCCTGGTGATCTCGCCGCGGGCCTGATGCCCGGGATCTTCTCGGCCGGGCCCCGAGGAGCACCTGCGGTTCCAGCGCGGCCAGGTGCATGCCCAGACCGCGCCCGTGCGCCTCGGCCAAATCGCGTGGAGCGTAGGTACAAGGTTTTTGTACCTACGCTCCACACGTCGAGCCATCGCGACGGCTCGGCGGGTGCGTCGTCCTGGGATTGCGCGCTGCCAGCCTCGGGACGTGGCGCGCCTCGTCTGGTCATCGGAGATGTGCGGTCGTCGTCCGGGTCACCTGCTCGAGAAGCCCGGCGAGCTCGTCAGTAGTGACTTCCGCGGCGCTAATGATGGCGTTGAACTCCGCGAGCCGCCTGCGCTGCTGCCAGCGCATCCGGGCAGGAGACATGTCATGAATCCCGGCCAGGTGCCAGTACAAGGGTGGTCGCGCCTGCACTGCCCAGAAGCCGAGCGTGTAACGGGCTACTGTCGCCTCAGCATCTGGATGATCAAGTGGATCACTGATCGCCAGGATCAGGAAGCCGCCATCCCGCTCAGCGCTGACCCGCCTTCCGGTGACCGGATCGTCGAGCACGACCCCGGCCGGAATGCGCTCAACGGCGGCGTACAGCTTCCCGATCAGAACATCCTGCCGGTGCCGCTCGCGGCCGCGGCGGATGTCCGCGGCCAGTGACAGCGGCCCGACGACATGGACCGAGACACCCGCGACGAGTAGCGCGCAGGCGACCTCAGCCGCCAATCCGGCTCGGGTAGTGGCGGCCGAGTCGACGCGGGTGCTCATGGCGCGCGGCCTGGTAGTCCCGGTCACTAGGATTCCTGCCTCGCCGCGACGCGGTAGGTGCGCGGCCGGCTGACTGAGAACACCTCTGTGCGCTCCGAGATGCTGTGCTCGCCCGCGGCGTCGAGCTTGGTCAAGTGCGCACGCTGCGATGTGCTCAGCGTCGGCCCGCCGAGTCTGTCCCTCAGCAGGCCGAGCGCGGCCAGCGCCGGGCGCCGCGCGGCGTGGTCCTGGTCGTCCGTGCCGCCGCGGGCGTAACCTGCAGCGGTCTGAGTCATCTTCCCAGTGTGCGCTTAGCCTGCCTCGCTCGTACATATTCGGGCGCGACCTGTGGCAGGGGCTTTCTCGGCCGGTCTACTGCCAGCTTGATGGTGAGGCCACCGTGCGCGACACATTTGACGACGCATTGCGGGTTCAGGCTTTGGAGCCGGTGGCTGCCCATGCCTTGGTCCCGCGGAACCGGACCGCGTATTCGTTGGTGTCGAGGTGCACTGCGGTGAAGCCGGCGCCTTCAATACGAGCTTGTCTGCACCTCGGCGGGGTTCGGCCCGGACTGGACACCACGGGAACTGCGGCACACCTTCGTCAGCCTCATGTCCGACAGCAACGTCGCCGTCGAAGAGATCGCCCGGCTCGTCGGCCACGCCAGCAGCAAGGTCACCGAGACCGTCTATCGCCACCGGCTCCGGCCCGTCATGACCACCGGAGCCGAGAAAATGGACGCCCTCCTAAGCGCCGCCGACTGGGACACGTCTCGCTGTTCGGTCCTGGCCTCGCGGCAACGACGCCGCCGCGAGTATGAGCCGGTAGAGCGGAAGGGGATCGACGGCGGGCAAGACAGCGTCGGCGAACTAGACAACATGCCCGCCGTGCCCATCGCGGCCGGGGTGACGGGCCGCTCGCGTCAGCGCTGCTACGGTGCCGCTATGGGTATCGCGCTCAGCGAACGAACGCTCCGGCTGGTCGATGGGAGGAACTACGCGGTTCTAGCGACGGTGAATCCGGACGGCAGCCCGCAGAGTTCTGTCGTCTGGGTCGGCCGTGACGGCGACGACGTGTTCTTCACTACGGTGGAGGGGCGCGTTAAGCACCGCAACATGGTGCGCGACCCGCGTGTCAGCCTCACAGTAATCGACTGGTCGGACCCGGAGAACTACGTCGAGTTGCGTGGCCGGGTGTCTATAACACCGGACGTCGGGCGTCAGGTCGACACACAGCTGTCCTGGAAATACGACGGCAAGGACCCTGTCCAGGATCGTCCAGGCGCAATCCGCGTTGTTGTCCGGATAGCGGTGGAGAGAGTCGCAGGGCGTGCGACCTAGCCCGAGGTAGCACGTTGGCTACCGCTCGAGCGCCCTTCTCGGCATGGCTAGCGGCTTTGCCCGCAGGGATCAGTACCGCTCACCACCGCGAGTGGACATACTGACGGACGTCGCGATCGTAGATGTTCCGCAGTTCCCCCTGCAGAGTGTCGGTCAGTTCGGGCAGAGATGCGGCCTGGGCGTTGTCGATCGCTTGCTCCGCAGTGCGCGCACCTGGAATGACGGTGGTCACTCCGGGCTGGTCTACGATCCACCTGAGCGCTAGTTGTGTCGCCGTCGCGCCTGAGGGTGCCAGCTTCGCGACGTCTTGGGCTGCGCGCAACCCCACCTCGTACGGGACTCCGCTGAATGTCTCTCCTACGTCGAACTCTTCGCCGTGCAGGTTGTAGTTTCGGTGGTCGGCAGGACTAAAGGTTGTGCTCTCGGTGTACTTACCTGAGAGCATGCCGCTGGCAAGCGGGACTCTCGCAATGATCGCCACCCCTGCTGCTGCGGCTGCGGGAATGACCTGCTCAAGCGGCTTTTGGCGGAAGACATTCAGGATCAGCTGAACGCTGGTGACTCGTGGATGTGCGATGGCCGCCAGTGCTTCGTCGCATGTCTCGACGGAGACACCATAGGACTCGATGGATCCTTCGGAGACCAGCTGGTCTAGTTCGTCGTATACCCGATCATCGGAAAAGACGCTGGACGGCGGGCAGTGCAGCTGCATGAGGTCAATGACATCGATTCCGAGGTTGCGCCTGCTCCGATCGATCCACGACCGGAAGTTTTGAAGGTTATACGCTTCGGGAACGTGGGGCTCGGCGCGCTGACCCATCTTGGTCGCTACCGTCAGCCCATCCCGGCCCCGCTCGGCCAGGAGTCGGCCGATCCTTTTCTCGCTCACGCCATCCCCGTACACGTCTGCAGTGTCGAGGAAAGTTACGCCGGCGTCGATGGCGCCATTGAGTACGCCAAGCGCTTGAGTCTCGCTCATCGGCTCGGCACCCCAATCAGAGCCCAGCTGCCAGCATCCGAGGCCAATGATCGAGACGTCCCGGCCTGTTCGACCCAGTGGTCGCTGCTCCACTTAAGTGCTCCTTTCGTAGCGGCCACATCTCTAGCGCGAGATTGGCCGGGTGCCTATAGCTTGTTTCTCGCTCCGGTGAGACTGCTCAGTACAGGCCAGAGCAGACCGTCGCCTTCCTCCAGAATGCGAATTCCCGCTAGAGCGGCTACGTCTCCCTGACACTACGCCCGATATCGGAAGCGCCTCGCCAACTACGCCAACGCCTGCAGAGCTTCTCCAGCAGGTCCGCCTCGCCAGCCGGCTTGGCCAGTGGGCGCCGAGCAGCAGCTCGAGGCGGCGGGGAATCCAGGAGGCTGTCGGCTGAGTTCGAGCGGCGTCTTCAAGCCGACAGAGTCGGCAGCAAGCCCCTTGCCAACGCCCGGCCACAGGCTGATACTCCGAGGGAGCGGATGGCCAGCGCTTGAGCGGATGCTCTCAGCTCGCGGTCCGTGCGAGGTCAGCCACGAGGGTCGCTCGTTATGACCGACGGCTAGAGGACTAGCAGCATGCCGCAGGAGGCCCTTGACCAGCGCCCGCGGCCGATAGCTGGTGATGAGAGGAGAACCAGATGAAGTTCGGCATCAACCTCTATCTGTGGGCAGATGAAATGCACGACGGGCTCATGCCAGTCCTCGAAAGATTGAAGCAGATCGGCTTCGACGGCGTCGAGGTGCCGATCTTCGACCTCGACCAGGCCAAGTGGGCGGTCTGGGGACAGCGCCTTGACGACCTCGGACTGCAGCGGACAGCGAACACCGTAATCGCTGCGGAGCACAACCCGCTCAGCGACGACCCGGTAGTCCGAGAAGCCGCCTACCAGCACCTGAAGGAGGTGATCGACTGTTGTGCCGCTGTCGGTTCCGGTCTTCTGTGCGGTCCGCACCAGGTGGCACTTGGCGTGTTCACCGGTAAGGGCGCCACTGATGAAGAGTGGAAGCGAAGCGTCGATCACTTGCGCCGGGCCGCTCAGTATGCGGAGGGAGCGGGTGTCGTGCTGGCAGAGGAAGTCGTCAACCGCTTCGAGTTGTATCACCTGAACACCCTTGACCAGGCGGTCCGCTGCATCGACGAGGTCGACCATCCGAACTGCCGCATCCACCTGGACACCTTCCACGCTCACATCGAGGAGAAAGACCCGGCGGATGCCATCCGCCGCGCGGGCCCGAGGATCGCGCACGTGCACATATCCGAGAACGATCGAGGCGTGCCAGGAACTGGCAGCGTCCGATGGGACGCCTCGTTCGCGGCACTGCGGGACATCGGCTACGACGGCTGGCTCACGGTCGAGGCGTTCGGCAACTTCCTCCCGAACCTTGCCGCTGCCACGAGGATCTGGCGAAAGCTCTTCGAGAGCGAGGACGAACTCGCCGCCGATGCGTACAAATTCTTGGTTCGCAACTGGAACCGCGAGGCTAACGCTGCCTGAGTTCGATGAGAAGGTCGAGCCCGCAAGAAGAAGGAGCTAAAGCAGTGGGCGGTGGCACTGCCGCGTCGCCGGGCCGGATCGCCGCTATCACCGGGGTGATCAGGACGGTCGCGGACGACGCCGGGCTCGCGGTGCGGTCCTTTACGGCGGATCGGCCGACAGGGGCCTATTCAGCGAGCTAGGGCGGGTTGCCGCGCCAGGCCAGTGCCCGGACGGGCTCTTCCTCGGCCGCGCAGGGCTTGACATAGCCAACCTGACGGCGATCGCCGGCGAGTTGTCGCAGGGGCCGCGCCCAGAGGCGGCGCGACTATGACAGATGCGCTACCTGCTTGATCCGTAGCGGTGCGCTCAGTTGCCGGGCAGCGCCGGCTGCACGAACTCCTCGTAGGCGTCCTCCGGCTTGACAGACTCGTGTACCACGGCCCGGATGGCGCGAATCATCGCGACCGGCTGGTCACTCTGGAAGATGTTGCGGCCCATGTCGACGCCGGCGGCGCCGGCTTCGATTGCGTTGTGAGCCATCGTCAGTGCCTCTAGCTCGGGCAGCTTCCTGCCTCCTGCCATCACGACCGGCACGGGGCACGCTGACGTGACGGTGTCGAAGCCCTCGGTGCAGTAGTACGTCTTCACGACGTGGGCGCCGAGTTCCGCGCAGATCCGAACCGCGAGCCTCAGATAGCGTGCATCCCGGGTGAGGTCGCGGCCGACCGCAGTGACCGCGAGCACGGGGATCCCGGCTCGCTGTCCCTCGTCGACGAGCTGGGTCATGTTGTGCACGGACTGGGTCTCGTACTCGCCACCGATGAAGACCTGAACCGCTACCGCAGCGGCGTTAAGCCGTCCTGCGTCTTCCATCGCGACGGCGATCTGCTCGTTGGACAGCTCCCTGAGGACACTCGGACCCCCGCTGGCGCGGAGCACAATCGGCACGCCAGACGTCGGCGGGACCGTCGAGCGCACCATTCCCCGCGTGGTCATCAGCGCATCGGCGTACCCGAGCAGTGGCACGATCGACAGATCAACCCGCTCTAGCCCGGTAGTCGGTCCCTGAAAGTAGCCATGGTCGATGGCGAGCATGACCGTGCGGTTAGTTCCCGGCGCGAAGACCCGTGCGAGCCTGCTCTGCATGCCCCAGTCCAGCGCTCCGGCGCCTTTGAGCTGATTCATGTGCGGCCGCGCCGGCACATGCGTCTGAAATCGCTCGCCCTCGGTGAGGTCGTCGTTGTCGGGCATAGTCAGTGCCTCCGGAGTTATGCCAGGGTCGCTGGCGCGGGTTCTGCCTCAGCGCCTGCCGCCCGCCACAGCGGGCTGAGCAGGCCGTCGTCACACATGGCGAGCATTCGCCGATAGACCTGCAGCCAGGTCGTATATGCCTCGTCATAGACGGCGACCGCGGCCTCGCCGGGCTCGAACGTCGCCGAGCGGGCACGCAGATGGGGCTCGAGATCCGTGAGACTTCCGTAGATTCCGGCGCCGACGCCGGCGCAGATGGCTGCGCCGAGCGCGCTGCTCTCCTTCACGACGGGAACGTGCACCGGGAGGTCTGTGACATCAGCGATGATCTGCGGCCAGAGTGTTCCCTTGGCTGCACCGCCAGTGAAGACCAGTTCGGTGAACGTGATCCCGGTCAGCTCGTTGATGATGTCCCGATGCCCCCGGGCAACATAGGCCGCTGCTTCCTCGATCGCCCGGACGCAAGCACCACGACCTGATCCGGCTGAATCCGACAGGTCGAATCCGAGGAAGGACGGGGTTGCGTGCGTCCACCGGCGCGCGTTCATCAGATTCGACATGATCGCGATCACGCCGCCGGATCCTGGTGGCACGCAGGCCGCGCTCTCTTCCATGACCGCGTACGGATCGATGCCCCGTTCCCTTGCGAATGTGGTCTCGGTCTCGCAGAACGCGTCACGGAACCAGCGCATGCTCATCCCGCAGTAGAAGCCGATGCCCTCGAGCATCCACTGTCCCGGGATCGCGTGGCAGAGCGTGCGCAGCCGGGTCTTCGGGTCGATGAGCGGGCGGTCGAGCAGGATCGTGTTCTGCCAGAACGTGCCGGCGACGACCGTGTATTCGTTCGGCTGGGCACCGGCGCCGAGCAGTCCGAGCTGGGTGTCGGCACCGCCTGAGACGACCGGGGTGCCCTCGCGCAGCCCGGTCTCCTCGCTGGCACGGCGAGTCACGGCGCCGATGACAGTCCCTGGGTCGACGACCACGGGCAATACCAGCGGGTCGATGCCGCAGATCTGGGCGATCTCACCCGACCAAGTCCGGCCAGCGAGTGAGAACATCCCAGAACTGGAGCCGCAGGACGGTTCGGTGGCGACCACACCAGACAGCCTCATAGCGATCCAGTCGCTGAGCATGCCCATGCCGTGGGCTCTCGCGAGGATATCCGGCCGGTGCCTGGTGAGCCAGCGCAGCCGGGCCGGCGCCGTGATCGAGACCCAGTCGCCGCCGATCGCATAGATGCGGTCGGCAGCGCCTTCAGCGATGAGCTCGGTCGCTTCGGTCGCGGACCTGCTATCGACATTAGGGCAGGCCCATATCTCTTTGCCGGCCTCGTCATAGAGCACGATGCCCTCGCGCATGCTGGTCGCGGCGACGGCGGCCACGTCAGCGCCCGTCGCGCCGGCGGCGCGCAGAGCGTCCCGGATGCAGGCCGCGATCGATAGCCAGTTCGCGGCGACGTCGAAGTCCTGTCCGCCGGGCGCGTCCGGTGGCTCATGGTGCGTCCACTCCCGAAGGCTCGCAGCGACCTGCTCGCCCTTCTCGGTGAACAGGAGCGCTCGGCAGCTCCCGGTACCCGCGTCAATCGCCAGCAGGTAGCTCATGCATCACCGCCTCGTCCCGCCGCGCCGACCCGGTCGAAGACCTCCGGGTTCACCACGGCGTTCGGGCGCTGTCCAATCAGGATGGCCGCCACCGCGGCCGCTGCCTGGCGGGCGCCGCGGTCCAGGGTTTCCTGAGTCGCGCCGCCGATGTGCGGCGTAACGAAGACCTGCGGCAGGTCGAGCAGCGGATGCCGCGTGCCGTCCGTGGGCCATTCCACGACATCCAGCGCCGCTCCCGCCAGCGCGCCGGAGCGCACTGCGTCCGACAGCGCGTCCTCATCCACCAGCGACTCGCGGGCGGTGTTGATGAAGCTTGCGCCCGGTTTCATCCGGGCGAAAACGGGTGCGGAGAACATGTGGCGGTTAGCGACGGTGGCTCGGGCGTGCACTGACACGATGTCCGCCTCTACGAGCAGGCGGTCGAAGCTGACCAGCCGGACGCCGTCGGGCACTATCGATGGCGTCGCCGGATCGTGCGCTATCACGTCAAAGCCGAGAGCCAGCGCACGCGTCGCGACGTTCCGGCCCACGTGGCCGAGGCCGACGAGGCCGAGTACCGTGCCCGGCGCCTCTCGGCCGAAGAACTCCCGGCCATCGTAAACCGACTCGCCAAACGTGCCACCGGAGGCGAGATACCGGCTAGCCCGCGGCACACCGCGGATCAGCATCAGCGCGAACGCGGTGGTCAGGTCCGCGACCGCCTCGGCATTCTTGCCCGGAGTGTTGGCCACCGGGATGCCGCGCTCGGTGGCGGCAGCCACGTCGACATTGACCGGGCCGCCCCGGGCACAGCAGACAAGCCGCAGACCCGGCACCTCCAGCGCCTCAGCGCTGACCGGGGCGCCATGCACGACGAGGACATCGTGCATGGCGGCGGCTCGCGCGACTTCGGCGGGGTCGCCGGCGTACTCGCGTAGCCGGCGCTCGGAGTCGGTTCTGGGCGGCTCGCCGTCGGTCCGGTCGATCTGCATCTGGCTGATCGTTACCGCGTCGCCGAGGCTTGCCAGGGCCTCGGCGAAGCAGGTCACCGGCATGTACGGATCACCGATGGCAAGGACTCGCACTGGCTGATTCCTGTTTATGGGAAGACGTATGTCGGCTTGAGGTCGATCGCGTGTCCGCTGCCGGACTCAAGGACCCACTTGAGCATGGGGCCGGTGTTCAGGTAGTAGAACTCGATCGAGTCGCCGATCTGGCCACTCATCAGCACCTCGGCACCGCGCTCATGCCAGTGCTCCTTGACTAGGTCGCTGTCGGCGACGGAGTGCTTCATGCAGGCGATGTGCTGTACACCCTCGCCATAGGTGTCGAGGTACTCCTGGTAAATGCTCGGGCCGCTGACCGGCTGGATCAGCTCGAAGCCGAGATCCCCGACGTGCGTCTCGGCGCCGATCATCCGGTACTCGACCGGCTCGCCTCGCACAAAGGTGTCGTGCAGCAGAGGCGGCTTGTAGTCGAAGACGCTCCACGGACCCCAGCCGAGGTTCTCGGTGTAGTCCTTGAGGGCCTTCTCCATGTCGCGCACGACGATGGCGATCTGGCTGATCGCAAACGGAGTGCGCGGCGTGACGATGCCAGCCGTGCTTTCAGTCATGGTGAACCTCCTGGGGAGCGAGCAGTTACGGACTCGGTCTGGGTTGCTCGCGACGCGCCTAGCGCATCGAGCATGGCGGCGAGATTGCCGGGGGCGTCCTTGCCGTCGAAGATGGCGCTCCCGCTGACGACGAGGTCAGCGCCCCAGCGGGCGACCTCAGCGGCGTTCGCCAGGGTGACACCGCCGTCCACGCCGACCAAGACGGGATGATCGGCCGCGCGGCAGATCTCGCGCGCCGCGGCGATGCGGCGAGCGGTATTCGCGGCGGGTGCCTGACCGGACCAGCCAGGGTTGACGGCGAGGACCAGCACAAGGTCGACAAGGTCGAGCACTGGCTCGATCGCCTGCACGGGAGTACCGGGATTGATCGCGTAACCGCGGATCACCGGCCGTATCCCAGCGGCCAGCCAGGTGAGCTCCTGCAGCGCCCGGTGCGGGTGGCGGCCCGACTCTGCGTGCACAGTCACGATCCCGGCGCCCGCCTGGACTACCTCTCGCAGCATGTGCAGCGGGTTCTCGACCATCAGGTGCGCGTCCACCGGCACGCCTGTCGACGCCACGGCCTTAATGAATGACGGGCCGACAGTGAGTTGCGGGCAGAAGGTCCCATCCATGACGTCGACGTGCGCCCAGTGCGCCCGCCCGCGGAGCACCTCCATCTCGGCGCCAAGCCGGGTGAGGTCAGCGGTGATTACCCCGGCGCTCAGCTGGGTACCGGTGTCCGCCATGGCCGGCAACGCCGGATCCCGCCCGGTCACACCGGAACTCCGGACAGCAGCTCGCGACGGGACCAGGGCGGTTCCCACAAGCAGATCACGCGGCAAGCCTCCGGAAACTGAGGACGAGCGGGCGCTCATGACAGGATCATTTGCTCAGATTATGGAGACGCCAGCTGCGACTGACAAGGGTTCAGCGCGCGGATTCGTCCTCAGGGACCGCCGCTGGCGTCCAGCCGTCGGACGATTGGGAACGTGAAAGAGTCGCCTCGATCGGTCATTTACAGGCCGCAGCGGACCTAGCCCGCGTCTGCGTCGGCGACAGCTCACACACGATGGATCACCTGCCCCCCGTCCACCGGGATCACTGCGCCAGTTATGAACGAGGAGTAGGGGCTTAGCAAGAACGTGACGCACCGGGCTACCTCATCGGCGACGCCAATCCGGCCGAGCGGCACCTGCTCGGCCAGCCATCGATAGGCCGCCTCGAGGTCGTCTGCCCAAGTCTGGTGGATCGGCGTATCGATTGGCCCGGGACCGATGCAGTTCACGCGGACGCCTGCCGACGCTAGTTCCCCGGCCAGGCTCATCGTGAGGTAGTTCAGCGCCGCCTTGGTCATGCCGTAAACAGACTGGCCGGATAGGTGCATAGTGCCGGAGGAGGAGCTGATGTTCACAACGGACCTGATCGGGGAGGCAGTGAGGTCCGGCAGCGCGGCTTGGATCAGAAAGTAGGGGCCACGGACGTTGGTCGCGACATGCTCGTCGAAGTCGCCTGCCTTCCAGTCCTGTAGCGGCCTGTGCCGCACAACGGCGGCGTTGTTAACGACGCCGTCGATCCGGCCAAACCGCTCCCGGCACGCAGCGGCGATCTGGGCCGGGCTGTCGACCTCCGCCATGTCCGCCGGCATGCACAGCGCATGTCCGCCGGCCTGAACGACGACGTCGGCCTGTGCTATGAGAGCTTCTTTGCGGCGGCCGACGAGCACCACGCTTGCTCCGGCCGCGCCGAGTTGGGTGGCGGTGGCCGCACCGATCCCGCTGCTCGCGCCCGTGACTATGACGGCCGCATCGCGCAGGCCTAGGTCCCCCGCTGAGCCGAGGGTAGCCGCCGCTCCTGTCATCGGACCTCCACCTCATTCGGCCAGACCATAGTGGCCTTTCAGGCACTATGCAGGATGTGTATGATCTTGCCTTAGGGGACTGGGCATATGTCAAGACCATGAGCGAGTGCTCAACCTCTTCTTGTGCTGTGCAGTACCCGGGTCAAGGCACCGGCAGCACCCGGAGCGAGGCGATGGGGTGAGAAGCACCGGCATGGACGAGGTCGGTCGCTGGAGCTCGGAAGAGCTCTTGCTGCGCGCCGCCTGGTTCTACTACAAGGACGAGCTCACTCAGGACGAGATCGCCAAACGACTTTCGCTGTCGCGTGCTTCGGTCGGTCGGTTGCTTGACCGTGCCCGCCGTGTCGGGCTGGTGTCAATCCAACTCAGTGCGGAGTATCTCGATGCGTTCGAGCTCAGCGCCGAGCTGCGTCGCGTCTTCCACCTGGCTGAGGCACTGGTCGTGCCGGACCACGACAGGGAACCCAGCGACCACCGGGTGCTCAACCGCCGGATCGGGCTCGGCGGGGCGCAGTTCCTCAGCACCCACCTGCGCCCAGGCGGAAGCCTGGGTGTCGGCTGGGGCGAGACGGTCTCCCGGGTGATCGCAGCGACCAACTTCGGCGCCGTCGGGCCCATTCACATGGTCACGCTAACCGGCGGCGTCGACGGCTACCTGCAGACGATCCTGTCGTCCAAAGGGGACGGCGCGGAGGGCGACCCCGTCACCACGGCGGCCGTGATCCCGGCGCCGATCCACGCGTCATCGAAAGAGCTCGCTGCTGCGCTCCGGGAAGAACCGACGATCCAGCAGGTGCTCAAGCACGCCTGCGAGGTCGATCAGGCAGTAGTGGGCGTGGGCACGCCGTCGCCGGATGCGACAATCGTCCAGCTGGGCTATCTGAGCGAGGATGACCTGGCACTACTGGCCAAGCACAACGTGGTCGGCGATATCCTCGGGCAGTTCTTCGACGCCAACGGCGTGGTGGTAGACATCCCGCTGCACGAGCGAAGGATCGGCATCGAGCTCGCCGACCTCAAGGAGATCCGGAAGGTCGTCGGAGTCGCCGGTGGCGTGCACAAGGCCGAGGCGATCCTGGGCGCGCTCCGTGGTGGCTTCCTAAACGTCCTTGTTACCAACGAGATCGCAGCTATCCGCCTGCTTGAACTCGAGGCGAGCTAGTGCGGGTGGATCGCGGACTCCTCACATTTCGGCGGGGGCTCAGCAGCCGTCGCGAAGCCCCAGGAAGCCTCTACTGGGACAGCTGCGAGATCCGAGTCTCAAAGGCTGTAATGGCGGCCTCTCCAGCAAGCGCGCCAACTTCGAGGTCATACTGGCGTTCGTCGCCGGGGTCAAGCCATTGCAGTTCGCCGCGTTCCCGCGCATCCCAGCGACCTGCGTCCCGGTTGGTGCTCGGCTCCATCGCGAGTGCGTAGGTTCCTTCGCCCATCATGCGCCACACGGTGTGGTGCGGGAGCTGACTGATGCTGAAGACCTGGTACACCCCGAGGGACAGTCTCCTGTTGACGAGCGCTACCGGAACGGTTCCCGCGGGCTCGGCGATGAGGTCGTGCTCAAAGCATGCCTCAGTGAAATTCTTGATTGGTGAGGACATTGTCTGGTATCCCTCAACCGGAACGCCATAGTCGGTGGTCGTATCGCGGCTGGGCACGAGAAGCTCCGACAATTCGTCGACCACAGGAAATCCTATGTTGCAATGGTAGAGAAACATATGTGACGTACGTGTGTGCCCGGCGTTCTCGACCCTGTCATGAATTTTGAAGTGGGATTCGCCTACCTTCGCCTCGATGCGTCGGCGCAGTACCAGGTGCTCACCGAAGATCGCGGTTTGCACGACCTCTCCTTCAGCCCAGAGCAGGCACTCATCGCCATCCCATTGTTCGCCATATCCAATCAGGCGGGCCGGCAGGCCGCCGATACGCCCATGGAGCCCGTACTGGAGCGTCTTCATGATGTGCGGCTGATTGAAGTGCTCGGCGGTGTCCTCGCCCGGGGCTAGGGTGTGGTCGAGCCCGCAGGTGACAACCATGCCGCCGCCCCACGACCGGAACCAGCCCCAGCCATCGGGCTCGTAGTACCACGGCGCGACGACGCCGCAACCCGATTGCCAGCTCAGCGGCCGCCCGTTGTGTTCGCAGCGGCCGATGTCGAAGCTGCGGTCAACCAGCACGTCGAACCCGAAGCCGGATCCGGTGCGGAATTCCAGGACCCGGACGCCCCGAGCCTGACCGTCGCCCAGCGTGACGAGCCGAACTCCGGCGACCTGTTCAAGCCGGCCGATGCGCCGAAGTAGGTCCGACTTCGCGAAGCGGAGACCGAACAGCTCAGACACTGGCGATCCATCCTTCCCTTCACTGCGACGTTGGTGGTGGCTGCCACTGCCACAGTCACCACCGGCACTGGCGGCAGCCGGGTGCTCGCCAGGAGGCGCGCGTCACGTCCGCGGCGGGCCTGTCTGATCTCGTGGCTCCTGATTCCAGGAGGCCGCAGCAGCCTGCTGTCCAAGGCCTGCATGGGCGGTACCGAAACCTTGACAACGCTTGTCGTGCGGCCTGATCATCAGCTAATCAGACCACTGGAGGGTGAGTATGACAACACCTAACACACGCCAGGATGATGCTGTCGAGGCCTCTGGCGTCTGGGTCGCGGAGACCAAACTGAAGGCGGGCTCCCTGCGCCTAAGCGGCGCGGTGATGCAGAACATCACGCACATCGCCCCTGCCATTGCCGCGTTCTTCTTCACGCCATTCGTGGTAAGCCTGGCCGGCGCGCACTCAGTCCTGGCATACGCCGTCGGGGTGGTGGTCGTCTTCGGCCTAGGCGTCTGCCTTACCCAGCTGGCCAAGAACTTCCCGTCGGCCGGAGGATACTTCACATATATCAGCCGGACAATCGGGCCGCGCTTCGGTTTTCTCAGTGCCTGGACGTTCATTTTCTATGCGCCGATCATCTCGGGACCTGTCGCGGCATTCTTCGGGTTCATCTTGCAGAATCAGCTCAAGTCGGCTTACGGCTTCGACTTCCCCTGGTGGGTGACCACGCTCATTCTCGTACCGCTGGTCTCGCTGCTGATGTACCTGGGCATCGTCGTCTCGGTGCGCCTGCTCATCCTGCTAGGAACGCTGGAGCTCCTCATCGTCCTGGCGCTGGCCATCTCCGGCCTTGCTAACCCCGGAGTGGGCGGATCGGATCTCAAGGTCTTGAACCCAAGCTTCAATCCCGGACACATCGCGACAGCCAGCGGGGTCGCTCTCGCCGTCGTCTTCAGCGTTCAAGGTCTAACAGGCTGGGAAGGAGCCGTACCTCTCGCGGAAGAGACGCAGAACCCGCGAAAGAACGTTAAGCGGTCGATTCTTATCTCGATTGTTCTCGTGGGCGTGGTTCTTGTCGTGGCCTACTGGGGCCAGGTTGTCGGGTGGGGCGTCAACAATCTGAAGGGCCTGGTGAACTCGCCGACCCTTCCCGCGCTCGTGCTCGGAACCAAGTACTGGGGACACTTCTGGCCGGTCGTTATGTTCGCCTTGTTCACGTCGGTCGTGGCCAACCTCATCGCCTGCCAGAATGTCGCCACGCGCATGTGGTGGAACATGGCGGATAAGGGCGCCTTGCCGAAGGCAGTGGCAACGCTCCACCCGACCAGGAAAACACCCGTCGTGGCGATCCTCATCCAGTTCATCATGGCCATGGGCCTCGGACTAGGCGTTGGCTTCCTGCTCGGCCCTGAGGTTTCGTTCAACCTGCTTGTCGGGCTCACGCTCGTGCTCGCCATTATCTTCATCTACATCGTCTCGAACATCGGGATGGGGACTTACTACTGGCGTGAGCGCCGCTCAGAATTCAACTGGTTCCTGCACTTCTTGCTCCCGCTGGTGACGAGCGTGGTGCTGGCATATTCGGTGGTCAAGTCGTTCCAGCCATTCCCCGCTGCACCTTATGCGTATGCACCGGAGATCGTGGGCGGCTGGATGCTTGTCGGCGTCGGCGTGCTCTACTGGCTGCACCGCACCGGTCGGGAGGCCTGGCTCACGCGAGCGGGCGATATCGTCTCCGAGCGTCCGGAGACCGGCGAGGAGCTCGCGGAGACCCCCACCGCCTGATCATAGAGCGGCCAGACGATGACATCTCAGGACCCGTGCCCGCTCCGTGATGGAGAGGGCACGGGCCGGAGGTGCGTGGCCGCCGACATGATGCGCGCAGGCGCCAGCCGCGGCGAGCTAACCGCAGGGCTGGCGGAGCCGCATCGGTCGGCCTCGGCGCAGCCGCCGACAGGAAGGACGCAAGCAGGATGCCGTCACTGTGGCGCCGTTCAGGCTTCCCCGGCCTTGCGATAATGTCCTGCCATCGCGGCCACATGGGCAGCCATTCGCCTCGCTGCAAGCCCCGCGTTCTGGTCCCGAATGGCGAGGTAGATGCCGGTGTGCTGGCGGAGTTCCCACCCGCTAAAGCCCTCGAGGTCCTCATACAGGCTCGGGCCGCGCTCGAACATCGGCTTCCTCAGGGTCCGCATCACTGCAGCAAGAACCTCATTGTGGGCGGCGTAGCCGACGGCCAGGTGGAATCGCATGCCCTCTGCGGCTGGAGATTGGCCCCTGTCCATGCACGCTTCATGCGCCCTCAGAATCGCCTCGAGATCGCTAATCTCAGCATCCGTGCGCCGCTGACCAGCGAGACGCGCAACCTCGACTTCGATGACCTTCCGCGCCTCGAGCAGATCGTGAGTCACGCCCTGATTGATCGCAGCGGTCAGGGCCGCCAGGCCCCGCTTGTCCGACGACGGCTTCGAAACGAACACGCCCTGCCCATGCCGGATCTCGATTTCGCCGAGCAATTCGAGGCCGTGCAAGGCCTCACGAAGAGTGGAACGCCCGACTCCCAGTTCAGACGTCAGCTCACGCTCAGAAGGAACACGCGCCCCTTCCGGCAGGCCGCGAATGACATCCAGAAGCTGCTGGGCGACAACCTCTGTGAGCTTCGGGCGCACGGCCTTGGCGACGCTGAAGGAATCACTGGAATGGTCAGACATTTCACTACCAGATTAGCATCACGATCACAGGCCGGGCAAGGAAGGGTCTGCGAGGATGGCAAATGTAGATAACGGTTCCGTATTGGTCCTGGGCGGGACGGGCTTTATCGGCGGGTACCTCTCACGCGCCCTCGCGGCCGACGGTCGCGCAGTTACCGCATATGCCCGGAGACGACCTTCTCCGGAGATGGAGCGGGTTTTGGCGGAGGAATCCGAACGGATAACGATTGCGCACGGTTCTATCGGCAATCTGCCTGACCTGCTTGCGAAAGTACAATCAATCAGACCATCGGCTATCGTGCACGTCGCAGCCAATGTTGACGTGCCAGCCCTGCTCAGGGACCCGTACCTGGCGTTCGTTGAGAATGTGACAGGGACCATAAACGTTTTTGAGGCGGCCCGCCTGCTCGGTGTCCGCAAGGTAATCTTCTTCTCCTCGATTGGGGTCCTGCCACCTCGTCGCTATGAGCCAATCGATGTTGACCATCCGATCATTCTGGCGCGCAGCGGGCCAGGAACCGGCTCGTATGGCGCTGCGAAGGCATCAGGCGAACTGTTCGCCTACGCTTACAACCAGGCTTACGACTTGGATGTTCGCATCATCCGACCTTCTGCCGTTTACGGCTTCGGCATGCCGTGGCATTCCGCCAACAACATTAAGGAGCTGGTTGAGCCTGCGGTGCGCGGCGAGCCGGCCGTGCTTGCCTCCGGAGGGACGCTGCCGAGAGACTATACCCATGTCCAGGACGTGGCAGATCTGACAGTCGCTATCCTCAACGCGGGCGACAATACAGATAGAGTCTTCTATGCGGCGACCGGTGAGGCACTGGCTGACGCTAATGACGTCGCGAAAATTATAATGGACCTCATTCCTGGCGCTAATATTAGCGTCTCCGATGTGTCGACGCCGCTCGATGATATGGAGGCGTCGTTCCGGGGGATATTGTCGATTGCAAACGCTCGCGAGCAACTGGGCTGGACGCCGAAGTTTACGCCCCTGCGAGAAGGAATCAGCGAATACATATCCCGGTATCGTGATTTCCTGGCGGCCGAATAGTAGAAGGTCGGAGTACGCGTAACTCAAGTTAGCCATCAGCACACCAGCAACCTAGGAGTCGCACATGTCTCAGTTCGGTGGGAAGGGCGTCGTTGTAACTGGCGCGGCCCAAGGGATCGGCCTGGCGATCGTACGGCGCTTCCTTGATGAAGGTGCGTCCGTGGTCGCCTTTGATCGGAACGCTGAGCAGCTGCAGTCGGCTACTAGTAGCCTCGGGGGCAGGTGCGTCCAATTTGTTGGTGATATATCCATTCACGAGGACTGCCGCCGGGCAGTCGAGATGTGCGTGACCCAGTTCGGGCGTATCGACGTGATGTGCGCGCATGCTGGTATCGCCGATCCGCTCGCACTTCTTGATATGACCGACGAGCACTGGCGACGCCATATTGCCATTAACGTCGACGGCACCATGTACTGCCTGGTGGAAGCCGCCCGTGCAATGGTGAGGTCTCATGGCGGCGCCATTATCTGTACGTCATCTATTAACGCGTGGTACGTCGAGGAGACCCACGCCGTTTACAACGTCACAAAGGCCGCAGTTTGGGCGCTCGTCCGGTCCGCTGCGATCGATCTCGCTTCTCACGGTATCCGCGTGAATGGAGTAGCCCCCGGAGTGGCGGATACGCCGCTAGCCGAGGTTGTGGTGCACAATGCTGAACTCGCTCCGGAATACCTAAAATCGATACCGCTTGGGCGGTTCGCTCAGCCATCTGATATAGCCGACTGTGTGGCGTTCCTCGCATCCGATCAAGCGTCATATATCACTGGTCAGACGGTTGTCATTGACGGGGGGCAGACGCTAGGAATTCCCGGCAGCCTTGAATGATGGGAGAGCTAGATCCATGAGTGTGGCCGCCGGAGCAGGAAGCGATGCGCTGGCGCACGCCGCAGTGGAAGCAAGCCGTCTCGAAGTCTGCGCGTTGCATGCTGAGCTTGTCCGCTGGGGCCTGGTTGCGTGGACGTCGGGTAACGTCTCGGAGCGCGTGCCCGGGACCGGCCTCATGGTGATCAAGCCGAGCGGAGTCGGGTACGACGAGCTGGTCGAGCGGTCGATAGTGGCCTGCGACCTTGATGGTGTCCCTGTGGCCGGCTGGAACGACGGCGCGCTGCGCCCGTCAAGCGATTCCGCGTCGCACGCGTATGTTTACCGGCACATGCCAGGGGTCGGCGGGGTGGTGCACACGCATTCGGCGTACGCGACGGCTTGGGCGGCGTGCGGGATGCCCATCCCGTGCGTGCTTACCGCGATGGCCGATGAATTCGGTGGCGATATCCCTGTCGGGCCGTTCGCGCCGATCGGTGGCGACGAGATCGGCAAGGCTGTCGTGGAGACCTTGTCGCAGCACCGCTCACGGGTCGTCCTGATGGCCAGCCACGGGGTCTTCGCGATCGGACCGACTGCCCGCGACGCGGTGAAGGCCGCTGTGATGTGCGAGGACGCGGCCCGCACCGTGTATCTAGCCCGCCAGCTCGGCGATCCCCGTCGTCTAACCGGCCCTCAGGTCGACGCGTTGCACAATCGCTACGTGCAGGAGTACGGCCAGGTCCCACGCGCGCAGATCGTGTTTCCGGCGTCCGAGATCGGTGCACCATCCAAGCCCGGATCCGGGTCCCGCTGAGCGCCGAGGTAGTCGTACCTGCTCACCCTGGAGAGGTAGGTCGGCGGTGCCGCCAGGGAATCAGAACGGGCAGGTGAGGGTGTCTTGCCAAGACCCGCTGGCTGGTTGATACTCCCATATGGAGCGGATGGCCAGCCCTTGAGCGAATGCTCTGACGGCGGCTTGCCGCGTGAGGAGGCGCCAGCGTGGCCAAGAGCTGGGAGCGCGCAGCTCCGGTCTGGGCCGCGGGCTGATGTGCCTCAGCTGCTACGAGACGAGCGCGGTCGCTTCCGCGCCTGTGACGGTGGCATGCAGACCAGCGGCCCCGATCACACAACGGTCCCTGGCCGGGGCTGCGTTTCCCATTTCAAGGAGCCGCACGTGCCAGAGACCGTCGACTACAGGTTGGACGGACACGTCGGCGCGCTTGCAGGCACCGAGGCGATCAGCGCCTTCGAGGCGACGGTGTGCGAGCTAGTTGGCTCGCAAGTTTCACCGGGAGGTGAGCACAAGAGTGGCCACGCTGACTAGACCCGCTCGGGTTTCGCTGCGCGAGTTCGACGAGATTTTCGAGGCCGTGAAGAACTGGGGCCGCTGGGGTGACGACGACGAACTCGGCACCCTGAACTACATCACGCCCGACATGGTGCGGGCGGCAGCCGGGCTCGTCCGGTCCGGGCGTCAGGTCACGATGGCGATCGCGATGAACAAGACTGCCGGACCGGATAACCGGAGCCCGGTCATCCACCACGTGGTGCAGGGCCATGACATCGACCTTCAATCGAGCACGCTAACGTACGCGTTGGATTTCGTCGGCCTGGCCTTTCACGGCGACTGCCATACACACATGGACGCGCTGTGCCACATCGCCTACAAGGGCCTGGTCTATAACGGCAGGCCAGCCCAGGAGGTTGTGACCTCCCGCGGCGCCACCGCGCTGGATGTCACCACCTACAGCAACGGGCTGGTCGGCAAGGGCGTGCTGCTGGACGTGCCGCGCTACCGGGGTGCCCGCTGGCTCGAGCCGGGCGAGGCCGTCACTCGTGCAGAACTTGAGGCGGTCGAGGTGGCTCAGGGCGTGCGGCTCGGCGAAGGCGACATTTTTGTCTTCCGCACGGGCCACCACCGGCGCCGCCTTGAGCTCGGTGCCTGGGACAACGGCTACCCGCCGACCGGCCAGGGCAAGGCCGGCCTGCACGTCGATACGATCCGCTGGTTGCACGAGCGGAAGATCGCCGCGTTCCTTCCCGACGGTGACGGTGAAACGGTGCCCAGCAACGTCGAGGGCATGCTCTATCCCATTCACCCGCTGCAGGTCACCGCGATGGGAATGTTTGCGGCCGACAGCCTCCAGCTCGAAGACCTCTCACAGGCCTGCGCGGAGGAAGGGCGGTTCGACTTCATGGTCGTCGGACTGCCTCTCCGTCTGCCCGGTGGCACCGGGTCGCCATGGAACCCGATTGCCATCTTCTGAACCCCGCAGGAGAGCTCCATGGAACGACGTTTCGAAGGCAAGGTAGCGCTAGTGACCGGCGCGGCCACCGGTATGGGGCAGGCGACGGCGGCGCGGCTCGCGGCAGATGGCGCGACTGTGGCGGTGAACCACCTCCCCGGCCAGGATCCAAGCGAGACGCTTGCTCGAATCAGCCAGGTGAATGGCGAGGGTTTCGCATTCTCCGCGGACATGCGAGACCCTGATCAGGTCACGGCCATGGTGCGCGGCGTGGCAGAACGGGCTGGCCGTCTCGACTATGTGGTGTCCAACGCCGGCATCAACCCGACCTTGACGTGGGACGAGACGAGCGTCGAGGACTTCAACCGGCTTTTTGAGACGAACGTCCGCGGCACCTGGGTGGTTGCCACGGAAGCAGCCAAGCAGATGATCCGCGAGGGGCACGGCGGCGCGATTTGCTTCGTCAGCTCGATTTCAGCGCACGTCGGCGCCCCGTATCAGACCGCATACTGCGGAACGAAGGGTGCGATCAGCATGCTGGCGAAGGCCCTCGCCTGCAATCTCGGCGAGCGGGGTATTCGGGTGAACGCGGTTGAGCCCGGATGGACGGTGACTCCGATGAGCGCGCCGATCCTGGACAACCCGGCGGTGCGAAAGTATTACGAGGAGCGGATCCCGCTACACCGCGGCGCACAGCCGGAGGAGTTGGCGGCCGCTATTACATTCCTCCTCTCAGGCGATGCCAGCTACGTGACAGCTGCGACACTGCTCGTAGACGGTGGCTTCATCGTCAACGCCGAACTCTAGGTGCGCCGCGATGACCGACAGGCTTAACCAACTGCGCGAGGCGATCAGGCGGCCGCTGCCGCTCGCTTATCATCCGCTCTATCGCTTCTACGAGGGCGGCTCACTGACCCGGCAGTTCCGTGGGCTCCCTGACCGGCCGGACGACTGGTGGTCTGAGGACTGGGTCGGCTCATGCACGGCCGCCAACAACTGCGATCCCGACGGCCAGGAGCAAGGCGTGAGCTCTGTGGAGCTGCCCGGCATCGGGAACGTCGCGCTCAAAGACATCGTCGAGGCGCTGCCCGAGCAGATGGTTGGAGCCGCCTTCGCGCACCACTGGGGACCGATCACTGGTGTGCTGGTCAAGCTGCTCTCGCCCGCCGGCCCGGTGCCGGTGCATGCCCACCCGAGCCGGGACTGGGCGCGCCGTCACCTGGGGTCGCGGTTCGGGAAGACCGAGGCCTGGATACTGCTCGACGCGCCCGGCGACGGCGCTGAGCAGGCGCACGCCGGGATCGGCTTCGTCAGCGGAGTCGACCGCGACTGGTTCGCGGACGCGGTCCGCGCTCGCGACAGCAAGGGCATCCGCGGATCGCTACACCGCACCGACGTGCATCCGGGCGAGGTGTACGTGGCGCATGCGGGCGTTCCGCACTATCTAGGCCCGCGGATCTCGTTCATCGAAGTCCAGGAGCCGAGTGATCACATCGTCATCCCGGAGACGTCCGGCGACGACGACGCGGGGGCGACGATGGGGCTGGGCTGGGACCTCGCCCTCGACATGATCGATTACACCGGCAACGATGCGAACCAGACCTTCACCCGCGCTCGCCAGCAGCCGCGAGAACTGCGCGCCAGCCGCGGCTCTCGCGAAGTTAGGCTGTTCCAGGACGACGTGCTCCCGTTCTTCGACGCTACCGCGCTGGAGGTGGCGGACGAGATTGAGACCGACGACGGACGATTCAGCGTCGCGATTGTCGTGTCTGGCGATGGCTCCATCGAGGGTGACTTCGGCAGCCAGCCAGTGCGCCAGGGCGAGACGTACGCGCTGCCCGCCAGCGTCCCATTCCGTGTCCGCGCGGGGCGCGAGCCGCTTCGCGTCATCCGCTGCCTCGGCCCGACGACCGAACCTTAACCAGAGGAGATCCTCGAATGTTGGACACATCGCCGTTGCTTGCCGATTCGCGTCATCGTGTGCTGCGCCAGTACGGGAACGCTGTCGGGCAGCGGCGCGACGAACTGGTCACGCCCGCGCTTGTGCTCGATATCGACGCTGCACAGCGGAACATCGACCGCATGGCCAGCGAGCTGCGGCGAATTGGCCCGGCGACGATCCGGCCGCATTACAAGACGCACAAGAGCCCGGATCTCGCCCGTCGCCAGGTGCAGGCGGGCGCGGGCGGTCTGTCGATGGCGACAGTATGGGAAGCAGCGGTCCTCGCCGGCGACGGTTTTGATGACCTTTTCGTCGTCAACACCGTCGCCCACCCGGACAAGATCCGGGTGCTTGCTGAGCTTGCCAGGGACTGCCGGATCCTTGTCGCGGTGGACGAAGCGTCGAACGCAGCCGCGCATTCCGCCGCTGCGGTGCGGGCGGGATCAACGGTCGGCATCTTCGTCGAGGTCGACACGGGGATGAACCGATGCGGCGTTGACACGGCCGAGGAGGCGCTCGAACTGGCGCGGCAGGTCGGCGAGTTGCCCGGCCTGAGGTTCGAGGGGATCACAGGCTATGAAGGCCACTGCACGCTGACACCTGAGGAAAACCAGCGGCATGCGAAGCAGGAGGATGCGATGAAGCTTTTCACCGGCGTCGCTGACTTCCTCGAGGCGAACGGCATCCCTTGCGCGATCCGGTCAGCAGGCGGTATTGCGACGTGGCACTGGACGGCGGCCTACCCGGGAATCACCGAGATCCAGGCAGGCTCGTACGTTGTGATGGACAACTTCCACGGGAAGATGGTGCCGGGCTTCGAGCACTCGCTGACGATCCAGGGTTCAGTGATCAGCAGGCAAAGCAACCAAGTCATTGTGGACGTCGGCAACAAGTCTGTCGCCGATCCTTACAACGTGACCATCGTCGGCCACGATCTGAAGGTCCTTAGATCTGACGAGGAGCACGGCATCTTCTCCGCTCCTGACGGCGCATCGCTCAAGGTAGGCGAATGCGTCACGCTAGTGCCTGGCTACTCTCCGAGCACGGTCAACTTCTACGACGCGTTCCACGTCGTGCAAGACGACATAGTCGTGGACATCTGGCCGGTTATCCCGAGGGGTCCTGGCCACCACGGCCTTGCACCCGCGGCGGCGGGTGCGCAGGCAGCTGCCTAGCCGGGTCGACGTCGATCAACACCGAGGAAGCCAGCGGACCGTGGCCGCGGCGACCAGACGCGCTTCTGTGCGGCCATCATCCACAACTGCTACTCCTCTCGATGCAGGTAGCCGCCGATTCGTGGGGGAGCGCCAGTTGCCGGAGCTACTCGACGCGGCCCCGTGGCCAGGCGAGACGCGGGTTAGCGGATCCAAGCGAACAGCAAGTCGTTTTCTAGAGCGCTTGCAGTATTACTGCGCGTAGGTCGCTCGGGCTCAAGGCCACAGGGTTGCCTTGCATGCTGCTTGATTTGATTGCCTTGGCGGCTATCTCATCCGCGTTCTGGGATGTGATACCGAACGCGGCAAGGCCGGGAATCTCGAGCAGGGCTAGTGTGTCGCGGATCCAGGCGACGCCTTCATCGATCGAGGCCCCGGTCCTGCCCGCGAGCAGCCCGGCCACCTGGGCGTATCGGCCGAGTGCCGGATGGCGCGGCTGGCTGGCCGTTAGCGCACGGAAGTTCGCCTCGATAACTGGTGCTAGAAGTGCGGCGCAGGCGACGCCATGCGGGACGTGAGCCGTGCCGCCGATGACGCCCGCCAACCCATGTACGGCACCGAGCTTGGCGTTGGCCAGGGCGATCCCGCCGAGCAAGCTGCACATGGCCATGTCGGTCCGTGCGTCAATGTCATCGCCGTCGGCGTAGGCGACCCGCAGCCCGCTGGCCCCGCGACGCAGCCCTTCGACGCAGAGACCGTCGGTGAGCGCGTTTGCCTGGCAGGACACGAAGGGTTCGAGACATTGGGTGAGGGCGTCCAGGCCGCTGGAGGCAGTGACCGGCGGCGGGCAGGAGACTGTGAGCTCCGGATCGACCAACGCGATCCTTGCGATCATCATCGGGCTCCGCAGGCTCGCCTTGACACCGTGGGCTGGCGAGGCGAGTACGGCGTTGGCAGTCACCTCCGTGCCCGTGCCGGCAGTAGTTGGCACAGCGATGCACGGAGCCGCCTGCTGAGTGATCTTGCGTCCCGCGCCGACGACCTCGATGTAGTCGAGTGGGTCGCCGCCGTTTGCAAGCAGCATCGCCACGCATTTGCCGACGTCGATCACGCTCCCGCCCCCGATGGCGGCGACAACGTCAGCGCCGTGGTAGCGCGCAACTGCGGTAGCGGCCCGCGCCGTCGCAATTGTTGGCTCTCCCGCGACTGCGAAAACCTCCGTCGGCATGTCGAGCGCGGCCAGCAGCCGTTCGTGGCGACTAGGGTTGCCTCCCGTGCATACCAGCGCGCGGCTGCCAAGCCCGGAGAGCACATTGGGCAGTTCCGCAACCCGGCCCGTACCGAACATGATGCGGCCCGCCGTGGCAAAGTCGAAGGCCGCCGTCATGGCCCTCCGCTCTTCCGGCGCTCGCTTATGGCCAAGAACGCCGCTTGGTACCACTCCGACGCGCGGTCCGGCCATCATGTCCCGCGACCGCGCTGCGTCAGCGCCATAGTGCCCGGTTAGCTTGTGCGCGTCGGCGATCTCGTCATCTCGGCAGACTTCCACCACCACCGCTGCGCGGCTCGTTGGACTGATTGTGAATCATATCGAAACGTAAGCTCCTCGGCCCGGTCAGCACAGGTAGCGCATGCACCAGCGTGCCTACCAGGATCTCCGAAAGCAACCCAGCTTGACATGAACGTGAACATGAACAGGCAGCGTGAATCCTTGGTCGCCAGCGTGCTCCGCACGGACCGCCGCCAGCCCCGTGGCGATCGCAGTCCCAGCGGCGAAGCACTCACGCCTCCAAGCTATACCGTCGGCCCTGGTCTTCTGACGGTCCGGAATGGCGTCTCTGATGAATCGTCTTGGGTGACTGGCGCTACCCTCATCGTCGATGGAATACACATCTCCTAAACGCGATCGCCGCGTCAAGCTTCGTGACGACCACTTGTCTGGGCGGCAATCAGATGACAAGCTGCTGGTTGGTGTGAACATACCGAGAGCCGAGCAAACGTGGACTTGAGCCGGTCGCGGGGACGAGGCTTCTGTCGCGCCTGCCAATTCACGGTGATGTGAAAGGCCAATCGGATTGATGCGGCATTCGCGCAGTTTTCGCCCGGCGAAGTTTGGCGAGTTTGTATTGAACGGCCGCTGTAATGATTGACGATAAGCCCATCGCGCCGCCCGAAACCGATATCGGCCTGGCAATCGCTCCAGGCACACCAGTAGTGGTGGTCGGCGCCGGGCTGATGGGAGCACATATCGGCCTTGAGTACGCCCTTGCGGGTCACCCGACGACGCTCGTGAACCGGACACACGAGTCCGCGGAGCGTGCAATGAACCGGGCCGCAGAAGCAGCCGGACTCCTGCACACCGCCGACCTGATTAGCGAGCAAGATGCGGGTAATGCGCTCGCGCTTTTGTCCTCGTCTTGTGACATAGAAGGCTCAACCCGAAACGCTGCGCTTATTGTTGAGTCGATCGCCGAGGACTTCAACGCCAAGGCTGCGGTGCTGCGCAAAGTGGCAGCACAGAATGCAGCATCGATAATCGCGACAAACACCTCATCCATCCCGGTGACGACCCTAGGGGATGCGAGCGGCACATCGCGGCGGCTGGTCGGGACCCACTACTGGAACCCGCCTACGCTCATGCCGCTCGTCGAGTTGGTCCCAGGCCATGACACCGATCCGACGGTTGTGAGTACCATGCGGGCGACGCTCGAACAGGCGGGCAAGAGACCGATAATCGCGCCCGATATTCCTGGCTTTATCTGGAACAGGTTGCAATTCGCACTGTTGCGGGAGGCTGTCGGGCTCGTGACCAGATACGGTGTCGCGCCTGAGACAATTGACAAGATTGTCCGGGATGGCCTGGGGCGGCGCTGGAATGCAGTTGGGCCATTCGAGACAATGGCCCTAGGCGGGCCAGAAACCTTCGCCGTTGTTGCCCGATGGCTGCTTCCGCATCTGATCAGCGATCTTGATCCAGAGGAGTTCACTGCTGGCGGGTTGCGCGAGATTATCGGCTTGGACGGTATCCGGAAGGCCAGGGACCGTCAACTTGCCGATCAACTCCGCCGGGAGCGGCGCGAAGATAGTTAGTTCAACTGCCTGCGCTGCATCGCGACGGTGAGCTAGGTTCACGCACGGCTAGGACCCGTCCTTTCACGGGTCCCGTCCACTCGGCCGACTTAGCCGCTTACGGCCAAGGCTTCGCCAGTAAGGTCTCCAGAAGTATGAGCCCGCGGGTTTCGCGCTGAAGCCGCCACGGGAACATGCGCCGCGACGGTGCAAGGACCGTACTCGAAGGCGCCCTCGCGTACGGCCCCACCTCACGAGAGCAGCTCTACCTCCCCGGGCCTGCACCGCCGATCTCCGAACCCGCAACGCTGGCGGGGGACGCTGACAGCAAGGTGATCCACCTCGACCCTGCCTCCGTCCGCGACTTGTGGCTTGATCGTCAACGGCAGAGACGATAGGCCAGCCGATTGAATCGAAGAACAGAGCCGAAGCCAGCCGGTCGACGCGGTAAGTACGTCCGCCGGTCTAGTCGCCCGGAGCGCGGCCAGGCCAAGGGCAGCCGCGACACAGCAACAGGGCCAGGCATCGCGCCTGGCCCTGTGTGCTTCCCCTCCCGGACCCCTACGCCCGGATCACGTGCACAGGACCGCCTCCGGCCTCGCGGCTACATGGCAGAACCGAACGGCAGCTTAACGCAACGCAAAGTTTCCGCGCGGCAAACAAGGGCCTGACCGGGATGATCCCCCAGCCGCCGGCCCGTCCGGCCTAGGGCCCGGCGATGGCCTGCCTCCGAGAACGGAGGGCCTCGCGTCACCGGTCGCCGGCGAAGTCCTCGCTGGCACCGAGGGCGGCGCGGAGGAATCTTTCAGCCGCATCAGCCTCTGCGCGGGCAGTGATCGCATGGGTGTGCGCCCAGTCGAGGTCCCCGAGGCTGATCGAGTCGTAGGCGACCTGGGCGTCGTGCGCGGCTTGCGCTAATTGCCGGGCGGCCTCGTCGAGGTCAACGCTGAGGTGAGCAGTTTCTGAGATCGACATTGCTTCGCCTCCTCCGGTCTGTGCGCTACCCGGCCAAGCCAGTGTTATGCGTACCTGGTCTCGCAGGCAGGGCGTGAGGATCGTCAGGTCGCCGAGTCGGCACGCGGGCTGCGCGGCCTCGCGATCGGTATGCGCTGCCACAACGCCTCCGCCAGCTGCGCTACTTCGCGGCGGTGGCCCGAGGAACTCAACTTCGGCCGGGCCGCCGCGCGGCTGCGCATTGCCGGGCCGTCGCTGTCGCAGCAGATCAAGGCGCTGGAACGTGCCCTCGGGACGCGGCTGTTCGACCGGGACCGGCGGACCGTGACGCTGACCCCGGCCGGCGAGGCGCTGCTCCCGCGCACGCTGGCCCTGCTGGACCAGGCCGACGAGCTGCGCCGGGCGGCGGCCGGGCTGTCCGCCCGCGAGCCCGTCCGCCTCGGCTACGTCAGCTGGCGCCCGGCCGACTTCACCAGCCGCACCGCCGGCGTCGCCCGGCTGCTCGTCGACGCGTGGGTGCTGCCCTCCCACACCCAGGCCACCCGGGTCGCCGACGGAACCATCGACCTGGCGATCTGCTGGGTCCAGGCCGACGACCTCGCCGCCCATGGCCTGCAGGCCCGGCTGCTCGGCGCCGACCGGCTGTACGCGGTCGCGCCCGGCACCGACGCCTCGCCGGTGCGCGCCTGGGACACCGCCGTGCTCATCGACACCGACGAGACCAGCTGGCTGTCGTGGAACAGGTACGCCGGCGAATTCGCCGCCGGCACCGGCGCTGCCCGCGTCGCCATCGACGACGGCGGCATCACCGGCCCGGCGTTCTTCGGCCACGTCCGGCGGCTCCGCCGCCACGTGGTCAACTCACCCAAGGGACAGACGACACCAATCCCGCCGGACCTGGTCCGCCGGCCCATCGTCGCGCCCACGCCGTACTGGACCTGGTCGCTGGTCTGGCGCCGCGCCGAGAGCCAGCCATCCGTCCTGGCCGCCGCTCACGCCCTGACCAGCGACCGGGATGACCTCACCCTCGGCAACGACATCGCCTGGCTGACCTCTGGATCCCTACCGGCCGACCCAGAGCATCGGACAGGCCGGCGACGCACGTTCCTAAATGCCTTGACAGCTGTCGTTCGGTCCTCTGCTCGGCCCCGACTCGGTAGCGGCGGTCGTCCGCCCTGGCCGCGAGGTCCTTCTGGCCCTGCGCGGTTAACGGCAGAGCTGGCTTGCGCCCCATTGACGCTCGTCCAAGTAGACAAAGGTCCAAGTATCTCGGACCCTTCGCGATGGGTTCACCATTCACATTCGCGCGTCACGATGCGAGCAAGCCCCCGTCGACGACGAGTGTCTGGCCGTTGATGTAGCTGGCCTCTTGCGAGGCCAGGAAGGCGATTGCGGCGGCAACTTGGCCCGGGGTTCCCTGAGCACCCTGGGGGATTCGTGCTGCCAGCGCGGCCCGGGCTTCCTTCGTGTCGCCTACTCGGATCCAGTACGGCTCATTGAAGGCGGTTTCGATCCAGCCCGGCGCGACGCAGTTGACGCAGATTCCGGCAGGAGCGAGCGCAAGCGCGAGCGATCTGATCATCGCCACCAGGCCACCCTTGGACGCTGCATACGCTGCAGTTCCTGCACCGCCGCGGAAAGCAGCCGTCGACGCGGTCAGCACAACCCGGCCATGGGGTGACTGAGTCAGCTGCGCAGCCGCCGCCTGCACGAGGAGAAATGGTCCCCGCAGGTTGACAGCGATGCTCCGCTCCCAGTCGGCGAGGTCGATGTTCTGTAGCTCGGCTTCGATGAGGATCCCTGCGCACACGATGACTGCATCCAGCCGTCCGAGTACCGACACAGCTTCGAGGACGATTCGACGGGGCCCGTCGACGGTGCCGAGGTCGCAATAGCTAGAGAAACCGCGGCCGACGGCATCGGCGGAGACTACCTGGGCCGCACCACTCTCGTTCAGGTCGCCCACATAGACATCAGTGCCCCGACTGCGAAGCAACTCGACCGTAGCTCGGCCGATACCGCTGGCGCCGCCTATCACCAAAGCCGCAACGCAGCCAGTCACAGCCATCTCCCGTCTTAGGGTTCACACCGCCAGCCAAGTTGGTGCCTTGACTGCAGTCAACAGCTGAGAATCTAAGCGCTGGTTAAGATTACTTCCACGTCAGTGAAGCCAACTACCAACAAATCCAGCAAGTAGGAACCGTCCGCGGCTAAGGAGACCTCGCCCGTGACCGAGATGCTCAACCAGGATGGCGTCAGCGGGTCAGCCGCTACGGAGTCCGGCTTCAGCGCGGACCGGGACGGCGATGCTTCAGCCGCGCTGGAACTCGGTCAACGGATGCGTGATGTGCGCCAGCGGAAGCGGATGACGCTCCGCGAGACCGCCGTCGCGGCCGACGTCTCGGAGAGCTTCCTCTCTCAGGTCGAGCGGGGGCTGGCGAACCCGTCGGTGGCATCCCTGCGGCGCATTGCTGATGCCATGAGTGAGCCAGTTGCTTCCTTCTTCGTTGGCGAGACTCCGCCCGGAATGCTGGTCCGGGTCCAGGACCGTCGTCGCCTCGTGCACCCAATGGGAATGCTGGAGGACTATCTCCTGACGCCCCAGACGGCTCGGCGACTTCAGATCATCTACTGCGTAGTCGGACCTGGTGAGGGATCCGGACAGGAGCGCTACACGCACGTGGCCGACGAAGAATGCCTAGTGCTACTTAGCGGCTCTCTTGAGGTCAGTATCGCTACTGACAACTACACCCTCAGTGCCGGCGATGCGTTGCTTCTTGATCCCAAGAGCCCGCACAGCTTCTACAACCCGGGGCCAGCGGTGGCAACGATGCTCTGGGTGCAGACTCCGCCGTTGTTCTAGATTCCCTGAGTCGGGCGGACCTTGACCGCTCTTAAAGGCGAACTGTACGCTCACTTCAACCACATGTGGTCTCACTAAAGCCAGTAGAAGTAGCGGCCCGTCTAACCCTGAGTCGCGAGTCGGCCAGTGACCGTGTCGGCGTTGCACGGCTCGCAGAAGGAATCGCAACATGTGGATCCATGCCAGGCGCGACGGGCAGCTTCGGCGCTCCTTTACGCGGCCTGCCGCGCCTGCTGGGCTCGGGTTTCGCCTCGACCGCTCAACTCACGAAATGAGGAGGTGGCGGCCATGACTTCGTCGCCGGAGCATCCGCCGGGGATGGCAACGTCAGGCGAGCATCTGCACGCGTTAGGGACGGCCGAGCACCCGGCTCTCGCCGGTGTTGACATTGAGGTCCACGGGCTGGACGCGATCCCAACCGACGAGCGCGTACGGAAGCCTTTCGATCTGTTCTGGCCGTGGTTCGGCGCCAATGTCAACGTCCTCGGCATGAGCTTCGGGTCGTTCCTCTTGTCATTTGGCATCGCATACTGGCAGGGCCTGATCGTCGGCATCATTGGCGGCATCCTGTCGTTCGTCTTCGTCGGCCTGGTCGCGATCGGTAGCAAGCGAAGCTCTGCACCGACGATGGTGACGAGTCGGGCCGTCTTCGGCGTCGACGGGAACCGCGTGGTCTCGCTGTTCTCCTGGATGCTCGCCGTGGGCTGGGAAACCGTCCTGACGACGCTCGCCGTACTAGCTGCCTACACGGTCCTCGCGAAGCTCGGACTGCACAACGTCAATGTCACGGAGGCAGTCTCGCTGGTGGTCATCGCCGCCATCGTCGTGCTGGCTGGCATCTACGGCTACCGGATCGTCATGAGGATGGAGTACTGGATCAGCGTCGTCACGGGTGCATTGTCGATCGTCTTCATCGCCCTGACAGTCACGCATATACATTTCCATGTGCTCACCGCGACAAAGGCCGGAAGTGCACCGCTCGCCATCGGAGCCTTCTGCTTCATCATGGTTGGCTTCGGCCTTGGCTGGACGAACACCGCGGGCGACTACTCGCGTTATCTCCCGCGTAGCTCCAGCGGCTCAAAGGTTGCGTTCTGGACTACCGCCGGTGCGTCGATTCCCTGCACCGTCATGCTCATCTTCGGCGTGCTGCTTGCCGGTTCGTCCCACAGCCTGAGCAACGGGATCGCGAACAATCCCATCGGCGCCCTTGCTTCCATACTGCCCACCTGGTTCATGGTCCCGTTCCTCTTCGTAGCGGTGACCGGAATGATCGCCACAGCGGTCCTGGAGATCTACTCCTCCGGGCTGTCGCTGCTGGCGGTCGGCCTGCCTGTGCCTCGATACGTGGCGGCGACTCTCGACGGGCTGGTGATGATCGCAGGCTCGATCTACATCATCTTCTTCGCGCAGAACTTCCTGGGCCCGTTCCAGGCCTTCCTGACCACGACCGGCGTCCTGATCTCCGTCTGGTGCGGGATGTTCCTCGCGGACATGCTGCTGCGAAAGAAGGGGTACGTCGACCGCGATCTCCATACCGCCAAGGGCCGGTACGGCAGTATCAGCTGGCCGTCCATCGCCTTGCTGACTGTAGGTACTGTCGTTGGCTGGGGTCTGATCACGAATAACACGGTCGGCTGGCTGGACTGGCAGGGATACCTCCTTAGCCCGTTTGGGCTAGGCGGAAAGACCGGCGAGTGGGCCTACTCTGACCTCGGAGTCGTGATCGCGCTAGTTCTGGGCTTCATTGGCTACTTCGCCTACGGCGTCCGGACGGTCCGGCAGCAGGAGTCCATGCCGGCAGAGTCGGTTCCGGCGGCGGTGTGACAGCGGGGCGCGAGCGCGCGTGAACTCAGCAGAACGGACACAGCATGCAGGCAGCCGTCCTTCACGGCCCAGGAGACCTTCGCGTCGAGGAGGTGGATGATCCGAAGGTTCACGCTGGGTATGCGCTTGTGAGCGTGCAGGCTTGCGGTGTCTGCCCAAGCGATATCCGGCGCTTCTACGGCACGGACAGTTTCGAGCCATGGACGCCAGGCCATGAAGTCGGCGGCGTGGTCGCCGACATCGCGGGCGATCAAGACGCCGGACTGGCGGTCGGGGATCGCGTCGTCGCGGACTGGCGCGTGGTCTGCGGGAGCTGCTTTTACTGCCTGAATGGGAACCCGAACTTCTGCTCGCGCCGCGCGGACTTCCCGATCGCCGGGTTTGCCGAGTTCACGGTCGTGCCGCAGACCGCGCTGCATAGGCTGCCTGCAGCCCTTACGTTCACCGAGGGTTCTTTCTGCGAGCCGCTGGCTTGCATCCTCAATGCTCACCGGCTGCTCACGGTGCGGCCCGGCTCCGACGTCGTGGTGGTGGGTGCCGGGCCGATTGGCCTGCTCCACGTCCAGGTTGCCGCTCATCGTGGCGCACGGATCATCGCTATCGATCCTGTCCCGCAGCGACGGACGGCCGCGCTCGATTCTGGCGCGCATGACGCAGTCGACCCCGCACTCGGCGATCCTGTCGCCCAGGTCCGCGACTTGACGGGCGGCCACGGCGCGAGCGCTGTCATCGTTGCCGTCGGATCGCTATCGGCCGCCGAGCAAGCGATTGCAATGGCGCGCAAGGGCGGCGCAGTAAACTTCTTCGCCGGCATCTATCCGCCCGGTGAACTGCGCATCGACCCGAATCTCATCCATTACGGCGAGATCGCGCTGACCGGCAGCCATGACTACGGACCTGCGGAGTTCGCTACGGCACTGCGCATGCTCGAGCACGGCATAGTCCGGGTTGGGCCGCTCGCGACGCATCACTACCCGCTCGGCGATATTGCGACAGCCTTCGCAACCGCCCGCGACCAGCGAGGGCTGAAGTCCATCATTCATCCAGGCCAGACAGAGGCAGGTTCGGATGAGCGTGCTGGACCCTAGGCTCTCCGTACTCAGCGAGACATCCGGCGAGGTACGCGATCAAGCGCGCTGGGAGAAACGGCGCATGCATCACGTCTTCGCCGCCGACGGGCGCGCGGTCGTGGTCGCCATGGACCATTGCATTACCTGGGGTGCCGTGCCCGGCCTGATCGACGCGAAGGACGCGGTCAGGAAGGTGACTGCTGGCGGAGCCGATGCGGTGATGACAACCATCGGCATGGGCCGGGCGGTTCGCGACGAGATCGGGGGCGCGGGCTCGATCGTCGTCCTCGACAGTGAGCGCTCCGTGGTCAGATACGGCGTCGACGCCGCGCTCCGCTTCGGAGCAGACGCCGTGGAGCTCAAGGTATTCCCCGGCAATCCGGACGACGACAAGCTGGGCGAGCTCCGAGAGCTCGCCGCGATGGCGGACGCGCACGGACTGCCATTGATGGCTGAAGCGATTCCCGTGTCGTTCACGGACGTCCAAGCGCACACCGTGAAGAACATCGCCGACGCGGCTAGGATCTGCGCCGAAGCGGGCGCCGACTTCATCAAGGTTCCATTCGCAGGAACCGCCCAGGAATATCGGGCGGTCATCGAGGCGGCATTCGTTCCAGTACTCGTGCTAGGCGGCGCGCCGCGTGCTGATCCCATTGATGCGCTGCGCCTGGCCGCCGACGCCATGGACGCCGGTGCACGCGGTGTCGTGTTCGGCCGCAACGTGTTTCAGGCAGACGAGCCGACGCGGATCGTCGCCGCGCTCTGCCAAGTGGTGCACGGTGGGGCAAGCGTCGAGAGCGCCGCGTCCCTGCTGACGTCTTAGCTGGAGTCGAGGGATGCCGGGCATGATCGCGCCGACCATGCGAGCCGCGATCTTCTACGGTGGCAAGGACATCCGCGTCGAGGACCGACCATTGCCTGAGCTGCACCCAGACGAGGTTTTGATCCGGGTACGCGCGGCCGGCATTTGCGGCAGTGACCTGCTCGGCTACAACAGCATCGGGCCGTGGCAGCCTCCGCCAGGCGTCGGCATCGAGGAGGGCCACGAGCTGGCCGGCGAGATAGCAGACATGGGCTCGGACGTACGCGGCCTCAAGGTGGGTCAGCGCGTCGCTGTCCGACCCGAGCATTTGATCGCATGTGGCTCGTGCCGAGAGTGCAGCCTCGGGATGGCGCACCTGTGCCGCCAGCTAGGCGTGCTCCGCGGTGCGCCCCACGGAAGTCACGGGTTCTCGGAGTACGATGCCGTGCTTGCCAGCCACGTCCACCCGATTCCTGAGTCGTTGTCCCTCGACGCTGCGGCGATCGCCGACTGCTTCGGTGTCGCGATCCACGCCATTCATCGAGTCGGCGGGGTCGAAGGACAGACGGCGGCCGTCATTGGCAGCGGAACCATCGGGCTGTGCGTCGGCCAGGCCGCCCGCGCGCTCGGAGCCGCCCAGGTGCTCACGGTCGGCCACAACTGGAATGCTCTGAAAGTCGCACTGCGCACCCGCGCCGCCGACCACGTCATCCACACCTCCGAACACGACGTACTCGCGACTGTGAGTGCCCTGACTGAAGGCGCCGGTCCAGCCGTCGTCTTCGAGGCGGTCGGCCGGTCGGAGCCGACAATGGACCAGGCGCTCCAGCTAGTCGCGCGTGGCGGGAAGGTCTGCGTCCTCGGCACCTATACCGTCAGCCCCGCCTTCTCACCCGATCTTGCCTACGCCAAAGAGGTTTCGCTGCTGTGGTCGAACAGCTACGGCCTGTACCAGGCCTCCTCGGAGTTCGACGAGACCCTGCAGCTCATGGCATCCGGCCGCCTCGACGGCGACGGGCTCATCAGTCATCGCTTTGCCCTCGAACAGATTGCCGAGGCCTTCGCCACCAGCAATGACAAAGCACGAAGCCAGGCGATCAAAGTGCTAGTGAACTCGTGATGCGATCCACCCGGCATCCGGACCCCTTCCCGGCGACCGATGGATAGCTCGTCGACGAGCAGCGAACTGATCATTGCCATCGATCAGGGCACTAGCAGCCTCAAAATCCTTACGTTCGATCTGTCCGGCCACGCCGTCAGATCCATCGCAGTGCCCACCGAAGTCCGGCTTTCCGGCCACGACACGATGGAAGGCCTACCTGAAGACTGGTGGTCGCACTGCGCAGCATCGCTGCAGGCGCTTCTGGCCGACCCAGCTATAGAAACCCGTACGGTTCGGGCCGTCTCTCTCTGCGGGCTCATGCACACGCTCGTGCCGGTAGATCAGTCTGGCCGGGCGCTGGCGGAGGCCATCCCGCTGTGGGCAGATCAGCGTTACCGAGCTGAGCCGAGTCCAGCTTTCGGAACAGTCAGCGACCGCATCGCCGAGCCGAGCGCAAACTCGTGCATCGGGCGGCTTGCGTGGCTGCTCGATCGCGACCCCGCGGTGCGCTCCCGTCTTCGCTTCCTGCTGCCGGTCAAAGACTTCCTGCGGTTCAAGCTGACACAAGAAGCTGCGACGGACCGATACGAGGCTGGCGGAACCGGCCTCTCATGCGTTGATGGATTGGCGTGGTCGGAAGAGCTGGCTGAAAGTCTTTGCGTTCCGGCCCGATGCCTTCCTCAGATCGTTCCGCCTGATAGCCAGGCTGGCGTCGTCACGGCGACAGCAGCCGCGGCGACCGGCCTGCCTGAGGGAACGCCGGTCATCGTCGGCACTAGCGACTGGCACGCGGCGCTGATCGGGTCTGGTGCATTCCTCCCGGATCGGGCTTCCCTGTATCTAGGCACGGCGGGTGTGCTGGGAGGCTTCCGGTCGCAGGAAGACCTGAACAGACTCGGCGAAGCCGTGTGCCTTGCCGCGGTCACATCGACAGGGTCCGCGCTCGACTGGCTCGCGCGCCTACTGGGAGAAGCCGTGGGGGACGGTTCCGGTCAGGACGTCGCGGCGCTGGCGCAGCTCGCGATTCGCAGCGAACCTGGAGCTCGCGGGCTGACCTTCCTGCCGCACCTGATGGGCGAGCGCGGGGACTCGATAAGGCCGAACGCAACGGGCACGCTTGCGGGTCTGCGCCTGAGCCATAATCGCGGTGATCTGGCGCGGGCCGTGCTCGAGGGGACCGCGTTGTGGCTGCGGGCCGTCTCTGGTAAAGAGGTCGCGAGCCAGGGCATCAGGTCCCTGGTCATATCTGGAGGGGGGGCACGAGTACCGCTCAACGCCGACATCGCTGCTGCGCTCTATCAGGTACCCGTGATAGTCCCGGACGTCATTGAGGCGGGCGCGCTCGGAGTCGCCATGCTCGCCGCGCGCAGCCTCGGTGTCTTGGGGCCAGGTGCAGCCTCGGCCAACGACTGGGTAGGTACCGGGAGCGTGCACGAGCCTACGCCGCTGCTCGTTGATCGGTACGCGGCGGTCCTGCAGCAGTTCGTCCGGACGGAACAGGCCATGCGGGCGCTCGAACCGTAGCGGCAACCTGCGGCGGGCGGGAGGCTGTCAGGCCGGGGTGAGCTCGAAAATGCGGCGCGGATTGTCGACCAGGAACCGCATGCTGACGTCCTCCGGCACGCCCATCTTGGCCAGCCGAGGCAAGAACGAGTCGAACATGTGGCTGTAGGGCACCTTCGCGTTCAGGAACTCGGGGTCGAGCTCGGTGACCTTCGCCCTCGGGTTGAAGAACCACCTGTCGTAGGACATCGAGATCTGGTCGGCATAGCCGCGCTCGACAACCTCGGCAACGCGCTCCGCGAGCAGGCTGTCTAGTCGGTCGATGCTGTCGTGTTTCCACGGGATCCCGACGTGGTCAACGTTGACGGTAGCGCCACGCGCACAGATCTCGATGACCTGCTCCATGTCCCGCGGCATGATGAACGCATGCCCGACGATCACTTTGGTCGGGTCTGCGCCTTCCTCGGCGAGGATGTCGAGCTGCTCGATGCCAGGGTTTGCGACCGCGTAGTCATTGGGGTCAGTGTGAGTGTTAATAGCGCAGCCCACCGTCTGCTGAGCGTGCGCTGCTGCGCGAATTATCCGATCCTCGATCTTCGTGATCCGTCGCCCGCCCGGCCCGATCGGACTGGGCTGCGTCGACACGCCCTCGCCGCCGGTCGCGATCTTAATCGCACCGGCTCTGATCCCCGTCTGAGCGCCGTGGAAGATCATCCCGTCGGTCAGGTCCGTTACGAAGAATTCCGCGAGTTCGCCGACGGTCTGGCGGCGCCAGTAATAAGGGATGCCCATGCTCTCGGGGAAGAATCCCGTTATCGCGATGATATTTACGCCGCTACGCTCCGACACCGCTCGCATCAGCGGCGGATGCCGGCATACCTCGACCGGCGTCATCTCCACGACAGTAGCGATGCCGTTCTCCTCCAGGCCAGCGCGCGCCACCTCCGCGACAGTGTCGGCGATCGCATCGAAGTCGAATTGCGTACGGTGATCGAGGTCGGCGCCCGGATACGCATAGAGGATGTGCTCGTGCGCGAGCGTCACGCCGGCCTGCTCTGAGGGAATATCGCCCAGCACTGTGCGGATGATTGCCACGTGATTTCCCTTCGTCAGCTTCTGCCGATGAGTTCGACTTGACGTTCCGCCTAGCGCGCCAGCACGGAAACGGCGCGGTAGTTGGCGTTGGCTCGCCCGGCTGGGGCCATCCTCAGCTCAGCCGGGACCGCATAGGCAGCTTGGGACAAGCGGTCCGCTTGTTCCGGCCACGAGTGCCCGTTGCCACCGCTGCCGGGCGATTCACGCATCGCGGCTGAGATCTCAGCGCAGAAAACCGGCAGGTCGTTCGGGAGCCGCGACGTAATCAGGTTGCCATCTCGCACAACTGGCGCATCGGTGTACTGGGCTCCGGCGGCGATGACGTCGTCCCGGATGATCGGGACACACGTCAGCCGGCGACCGCGCGCCAGGCCGGCTGAAACGAGTACCCAGCCCGCATGACATATCGCGGCAACGATGGCGCCGTTGTCGTAGGTCTTGCGGACCAGATCGAGCAGCGGCTGCGAGCGCCGCATCCCTTCCGGCGCGAATCCGCCCGGAATGATCAGCGCATCGACATCGTCGGGCGCGATCTCCTCGACCGAGCAGTCGGACCGTACCGGGTAGCCGATCTTGCTCGCGTAGATAGCACCTCCGCTGGGTGAGGCGACAACGACGTCCGCTCCTCCCGCGCGAAACCGCAGAGTCGGGTACCAAAGCTCAAGCTCTTGATACTGCGATTCGGCCAGTACTAAGACCCGACGACCACGCAGATGTGGCTCATCAGGCACCGCTGCTGCGGTGTTGAGATCAGCTGGCAGCTCGTCGGGGTCGCCGGCGATTACGACTCGCGCGCCTTGGGCGCGACAGGCGGCAATCAGCGAGTCAGCAGCACCATGGCCAGCGATACGTTCGCCGGCCTCACCGCCCGGCACGATGAGCACATCTGTCGGCAATCGGCGTGCCGTGGTCAGATCGACGTCAGGGATGACCGGATAGCCGAGCGTGCTGAAGTAGGTATGGTCCTCGGCGGGCCCGGCCACTCGCACGTTGGCGCCCATCTCGCGGAGACGCAGCACCGGGTACCAAAGGCCAAGCTCGTGGTAGCCGTTCTCGACGAGCACCGTTGCGCGTAGCGCCGAGCCGTCTGATTGATCAGTCATGACTGCAACCCCACGAGAGTACGCACTTGGACAGCACTAAAGTGTGCTTTCACCGTACTGCAGGGCGCCAATCCGAGACAAGAACAGGATTCCAGGAGCACTCACAGCAACCCCGCATTCCCGCACCTCACCGGCGGCCTGGCGGCCACCCGCCCAGGTGGCTTAGCCCTGCGCGCCCCTCAGCGTTAGTTTCCGGTCAGCCGCCGCAGACGACGCCTCCTTCTCGCTGAGCCGGGATTGCACCTGGTCTGCCTCGGATACGCCAATCTCGGTGTAGAGGGTCAGGGCTTGCTGCCAGTGATGTCGAGCCTGCGCCAGTTCTTGGCCGGCGTGATGAGCGCGGGCGAGGCCGTCGTGGGCGCGGGCCTGCAAGTGTATGGCGCCTGCTTGGCTGGCCAAGGCGAGCGCGCCCGCGTAGTGGATGCAAGCCTGCAGGTGATCGCCGGTGGCGAGCGAAACTTCACCCAGTAGATGTAGCGCGTCGGTCTCGGACGAACGCGCGCCGGCCTGGCGGGACAGGGCCAGACGGCTTACCCAGCGCGAACTGCGAGAACGCCCTGACGCTGACGCCACCTATCCAGTACCTCCTTGGCCAGCTCACGGTACGAGTGAGCGCCGTTGCACGCAGGATCGAACCTGGTTATCGGCTCTCCAGCCACCGTAGAGTCAGGGAAGCGCACCGTCCGGCTGATAACGGTCTGGAAGACGAGGTCGCCGAACCCCTGGCGCACCCCGGCCAGCACTTCCCTCGTGTGCAAGGTACGGGAGTCGTACATGGTCGCCAGCAGGCCATCGATGGCAAGCTTCGGGCTCAGCCGGGTGGACACCTTGTCGATGGTTTGCATCAGCAGCGCTACTCCGCGTAGCGCGAAATACTCGCACTCCATCGGAACCAGCACGCCGTCGGCGCAAGCGAGAGCATTCACGGTCAACAGGCCAAGCGACGGCTGGCAGTCGATCAGGATCACGTCGTAGTCAGGGATTACCGGCTGCAGCACCCGGCCGAGCGCGAACTCGCGGGCGACCTCGTGCACGAGCTGGATCTCGGCACCGGACAGGTCGATATTGCTCGGCATCAGGTCCATGCCGTCGATGCGGGTCTTGATGATCACGTCGTGCGCCGTCAGCCCGCGCTCCATCAGCAGGTTGTAGACGGTCGCGTCCAACTCGTTCGGTTCTATCCCGAGGCCCACCGACAGCGCGCCCTGCGGGTCGAAGTCGACCAGCAGGACACGGCGGCCGTGCTCGGCCAGCGCGGCGCCGAGGTTGATGGTCGTCGTGGTCTTGCCAACGCCGCCCTTCTGATTGCAGACGGCGGCGATGCGCGCTGGCCCGTGCACGACGATCGGCTCCGGTTCGGGGAAGACCGGCAGTGGCCGCCTCGCCGGTCCCAGCAGACGGCGCCCAACCTCGAGGATTTGGGATGCTGACACAGCTGCCGCACCTCCCGGTGGCGAGCGCGAACGCGCTCGCTGAAACACGGACTTTAGGCGCTGCACCCTGGCCCGGCAAGGCGGCGCACCGTAGAGCGGCAAATGAACCGCATGCGCACAATGACCGGAGGTTACCGGCTGGTGGGTGCCGGTAACAGGAACGGGAACCGGCCGGGCTGGCTGGGCCCGGTCAGCTGCTGATCCGCTGGCCCGGTGTGGCTCCGCAGTGGTCGCGGTCGCGACGCGCTGACCGTGCCTCTTCCTGGTGACGCGACGTGACGCGCGGCGTTCACGAAGCAGGTGGCCGACCCCACCGACCCCAGCCGAACTCCCGTATCGGGTGGCACTGGTGGAGTGTCCGTGTAGGTCCGGTCAGAATGTCACGAGCGGCTGGTCTGGCCACAGCTGTGCTGCCTGCTACTGCAGGGTGAGGATGATGCGCTCATGGACGTTGCCGGTTTCTAGCTGGCGGGAGGGCGTCGGCGGCCTGCTGGATGAGCATCGATGTGTGCGCGCGCAGCCGGAGCCGGCCATCGGCCAGCAAGGCGATCGTCTCATCTAGGGCACCGCGAGCCCGGTCGGTGTCGGGCTCGGAGAGCGTGACGCCGAAGTCAGCGGCAGCCGGGTCGGACAAGGTGATGACCCGCTCGGGTCCGCCGGTCACGGCGGAGACGCCGCAGTCAGCCGGGACTGTCCCGGCAACCGTCGAGCCCCTGATAGCAAAGCTCTCGGCGCGGCTCGAGTCGGTCGAGGAGGTGGTCAGCGTGCTGTCCGAGCAGACGGCCGCCAACCCAGGCCCCGACGTCGCCCTGTCCGTGCACGAGCTGGAGCACCGCGTGGAACGGCTACGGGACATAGTCGACGTACTGCGGGCCGGCGGCTGACGCCGGCCCGCTGACCCGCCGGCCCGTTTTCCTTCGCTGCCTGATGGTTGGCGCGGCGCGCGAAGGGTAGCTGCCGCGACAAACAAACCCTGGGAGGTTTCAATGACCCGCTCGAAGGTAACCGGCAAGGCCGGTGCCGCAGGCACAGCGGCGTTAGACCGCGCGCGGCAGGTGGCGGCTCAGGTGAAGCCGCATGCCAGCAGCGCACGGGCAGCCGCCGGGCGGGGCGTGCACAGAACGCGCGCCCTGGCGGCGCCGCAAGTCGAGCGCGCCGGCCAGGCCCTGGAAGACAGCGTGGCGCCCAAGGTGTCTGCCATGCTGTCCTCGGCAGCGCGCCGGCTCGAGCCACCGGAGCCACGGCGCCGGCGCTGGCGCAAGCTGGCCGGCATCTCGCTACTTGCGGCCGCCGCCAGCGCGGTGGCGGCTGTTGTCCGCAGCCGCGCGAAGCCAGACCTGACCGCCCCGGCGGAAACTGACACCGACAGCGCTGCACCCGCCGCGATAATGCGCGACGGGAAGGCCAGGACCAGCACCGACCCTGACGTGGACAGGCAGGTCAGGACGTCCTGACTGGCTTCTTCCGCAGGTGCCTGGACATTCGCGCTTCGGGCTACGCGGGCAGTGACACCTTGATCTGACGGATCAGTTCCGCGCGGGTCAACGTGGGATGCGCCGCCTGATCGCGGGCCAGCGCGCCGAGCACGCCGAAGTCCCAAGGGCCAGCAGCAACGACCACCTGACCGCGAAGAGTTTCGGATTCATCAGCTAGGCCGGCTGGAGCGTGGGCGGATCGGCGGGCGGCTGGACAGGAGCCCGGCGGGCCTGTCGGAGCAGCCTGATGGCCGCAAGTATCGGTCCGCTAACTCCGACGAGCAGCAGGCTGAGTACGAGCAAGGGCGGCAGACCGATTTCGAAGCGCGGCACTGCGAGCACGGCGGCTAGCCCGCCTGGCCAGACCAGGGTTCCGAGCAGCTTGTCGCTGGTTCGCCACCGTGGCGAGGCCCAGAGCATGACGACTCCGACGATCCAGCCAAGCCCGATCAGGAGGCCGCCTATGAGCAGCAGGAGGACCGTCCCGATGTCTGAGGCTCGCCATCGCGGCGCAGGCGGGGCTGGCACGACCGGGCAGTTGCTGCCGAGTTCTTGCCCGGTGGGCGGTGAGCCGGCCGGTTGGTCGTGCGCGAGCGTAACTGGTTCGGTATCACTGTCATCGGCGGCCGCGCGCACGATGTCCTCGGGACGGCCGAGTTGCTCGAGCATGTCAGCTATGGCGGTACGCGCGGCGGCCGCCAACACGGCCCTGGCCTCGGCGATGTGCATGCTGATTTCCTCGATCAGCTCGTCTCGCCGGTCGGCCGGCAGGTCGTCTGCTGCTGCTGCGAGTTTGCCGAGGTAGTCCGCCACTAGCTGGTCGTCGGCGCTGCTCACGGTCCAGCCTCCTGCGTGATGTGTCGCGACGGTCCCGCGTGCTGGTCAGAGAGTGTTGTTGTCATCAGAACGGCTCCTGCCCTGAGCTGGCGAGCAGGTCGTCGACGCTGTCTCGGAGCCGGTGCCAGGACTCGGTGAACTCGGCCAGAGCTGCTTGGCCTGCCTCGGCGAGCCGGTAGTACTTGCGCGGCGGCCCGGTGGACGATTCCTGCCAGCTGGTCTCGACAAGGCCCTGCCGGCGCAGCCGGGCCAGGAGCGGGTAAATGGTCCCCTCGCCGGTCACCATGCCGTCGATCCCGCCCAATGCGTGGACGAGCTCGAAGCCGTACTGCTCCTTGTCCCTGAGCATGGCTAGCACGCAGTAGGGGAGCACGCCGCGGCGCATTTGCGCCACCAGGTTCCCGGCTTCGCCAGCTAGCATGCACCGCATAGTAGTGCTGCTGGCTCCGTGCAGTCAACATGTGCCCGCGGGTGATCGGATCGTGCCAGTGCTCATCTGGAATGGGCCGCGCCGAATGCCTCGGGCCGCGCATGTTCGCGACGCGTGACGCGAGATGCGCCAGGGGAGTGCCGAACTTGCGCGCCCATTCCCGCTGATTCGGCGCCCAGCCGTACTTGGTCGCGGAATTGCTCGGCTAACTCGGCCTGTTTGGTGGTCACCGAATCCCGGCGCGAGCTGAACGCATCTATCTCCGCCTCGGTAACTCTTCAGCCAATAGCGGAAACGTGGGCCTTCTCGCCGATCAGCTTCGGCAGCCGCTTGGCATCGGAGCGCACGACCGTGGCGGCCCGCCCGACGCGGGTCCGGGTCGCTCAACGTCGGGTTCGGACTTGTGTCCAGTCGAATAGGCGCGCATCGCATCATCGCGTCGCGGGTGTCTCAGCGCGTGATGGCGCGAGTCCTGCGGCTAGCTAGCCCCTGCGCGGGGTCCCGTTTCTGCGAGGCTGGGCCGGCGAGCCACCGGCGGCCGCCGCGTGTCGGCGGCTGCGGTGGCATGACGGCCGCCCCGTTACCCTGAGGTTCTATGGCCACAATCGCGGGCATCGAGATCGACGATGGTCGGCTGGATGCTGTCTGCGAGCGGTACGGGATCGCGGCGCTGGAGGTATTCGGCTCGTCAGCTCGCGGCACGGCCCGTCCGGACAGCGACATCGACATCCTGTACACAATGAAGCCTGGCTGGCGGCTCGGCTGGGAGATCGAGGACCTCGCCGACGAGTTGTCCGCCCTGCTCGGCCGCCGGGTCGACCTGGTGCCCCGGCGGGCATTGCACCGGCTGCTGCGTTCGGCTGTGCTCGCGGAGGCCCGGTCGGTGTATGCGGCCTGACATCCTGCTGATCAGCGAGATGATCGACGCTGCCGAGCAGGCACGCCATCTGGCCGCCGGGGCGAGCGCAACCGACCTGGAACGGGACCGGCAGCGCCGAGACGCCTTGTTGTGGAACTGCACAGTGCTCGGCGAGGCCGCCGCCAGGCTCTCCGCCGGCACCCGGGCCAGGTTCCCAGACGTTCAGTGGCCCGCGGCGAGGACGGCGCGGGCAATGACAGGAGCCCCCATCGCGGCGGGCAGCAACCAGAACGTCAGGGTTGGCAGCCGGTCCCGCAGGGGCAGGTGCGGGCCGTTGTCGACGTAAAAGGCGGTCAGCATCGCCACGTAACCGACGCCCATCCCGCGATGTGGCCGGTGTCGCCAGGCCGGTTGCTTTTCCGGTGCAGATATCCGACGGTGGCAGCAGCGAACGCGACGGCACCGATGATGAGCAACTGGTAGTCCTGGCGGCGGCGCACGACCGCCAGCGCCGCCGCGGTTGCATCCGTGCGGACGAGCCGATTCATTCCCTGGCATGACGACTCGGACGGCCTGGACGTCGATAATGAACGTATGAGAACTTGGAAACCAACCGCAGCCGGGGTACTCAGCATCATCGCCGGGGCGTTCATTTGCGAATTCCAAACGGGGAAAGCCATAAGAGCTAACTCGCTAACGTGGCCGCTTGCGATCGGTGCCGCACTTACTGACGCACTCGGCGTGGTAGCGATACTCGGCGGCATCAGCGCCTTGAGACGCATGGCTTGGCCCCTGGCTTTGGCTGGGGCAATCTGCGCCGTGTTCCCCCCCCATTTTTACGGGAAACTGATATGGACGCCCGTCCTCGGGATCTTGGCAATTGTGTTTGTGGTGCGCTCCAGGAGCGAGTTCTCCAGCGCGAGCGGGAAATCGTCTCGGAGACGAGAGCCGGGTGGCGGGCCACCGCTCTCGAACCGCTAACCGGATCGCAGCGCGTCTTGACGTGGTGTATCGGTTAGTGGATGCTAACGGTTAGTGGATGCTAACCAAGATGCTGACGGCTGGGGCGCGCTTGCCGATGGGACGCGGCGGGCGATCGTGGCGCGGCTGGCCGACGGGCCCCGGGCTGTCGGGGAGCTGGCGGCCGGGCTGCCGGTGAGCCGGTCGGCGGTGTCGCAGCACCTGAAGATCCTCAAGGACGCCGGCCTGGTGGACGACGTGGCTGCCGGGACGCGCAGGATCTACCGGCTCAATACTGTCGCCTTGGCGGCGCTGCGGGACCAGCTTGACACCTACTGGCGGCGGGCGCTGACCGGGTACGCCGATGTCGTGAACGCACCGACCAAGGAGAACTGATGGGCCAGACCGAAGCAGCGACGGTCCGCAAGCAGATCGTCGTCGACGCGCCAATCGAGCATGCTTTCACCGTGTTCACCGATCGGTTCGGCGACTTCAGGCCACCCGAGCACAACATGCTCGGGGCGCCGATAGCCCAGACGGTGTTCGAGCGCCGAGTTGGCGGCAACATCGTTGACCGGGCAGCCGACGGCGCTGAATGCCGGTGGGCGCGGATCCTGGCTTTCGACCCGCCGGACCGGGTGGTGTTCAGCTGGGATATCAGCCCGCAGTGGACCATCGAGACCGACCCGGCTCAGACCAGCGAGGTCGAAGTGCGGTTCTACGCCGAGTCCCCGACCCGCACGCGGGTCGAGCTGGAGCACCGGCACATCGACCGGCATGGCCCCGGGTCGGAAGCCGTCTTCGACGGTGTCGACGGGCCGGAAGGCTGGCCTCTATACCTCGACCGCTTCGCCGCTCTCCTCAAGGAAGGTCACTGACATGCCTGCCATCGTCGCCAGCACCGAAGTCGACCGCCCGGCCGCAGAGGTCTTCGCGTACGCCACCGACCCGACTCGCTTCAGCGAATGGCAGAAGGGCGCGGTGGACGGGCACATGGACGGTGCGACCGACGCCACCGGATCGCCCGCCGTGGGTGCACGCTGCCTGACGACCCGGCGCATCGGCGGCGCCAACCGCGCCAGCACCTCCGAGCTCGCGCGAATCGACCCGCCCAGGACCTGGCGCGTGCGCGGCGTAGACGGCCCGATCCGGGCCGTCGTCGATGTCCTCGTCGAGCCCGTCACCGACTCCCGCTCCCGGCTGACCATCAGCGTCGACTTCACAGGTCACGGCATCGGCAAGATCCTGGTACCGCTGGTCATCCGCCGGGAGGCACGTAAGGAGATGCCAGCCAACGTGGCAGCGCTCAAGCAGAGACTGGAAGCAAACAAGCGCTCCACGGCGCAGTGATCCGAGTCAGCACAGCTCCATTGCAACGTGCCACTAGGCCCCTCGAGCCGCCAGCGTCGTAGAGGCAACCGGCTTCCGCAGACATCCCAGGAGCTTGCGCGTCAAGCTGCAGTCTTGATTTCCTGGCTGGCGTACTGCGGCCAGGCGGTGGCCTCGTCGTAGAGCGTCCGGCTCCTGAGGCAGCCGTGCAGGATGCCGGTTAGGCGGTTGGCGAGGTGGCGCAGTGCGGCCCGGTGGCCGACCCCGCGGGCACGCTGAGCGTCGTAGCAGGCGCGGGCGCCGGGCGAGGCGTTGAGGGCGGCGAAGGCCTGGCCACCGAGCGCGTCGCGGAGCCGGTCGTTGTGCACGTACCGGGCCATCACGGTCTTGCGCTTCCCGGACTGGCGGGTGATCGGGCTGGTGGCCGCATAGTTCTTGCGGGCCCTGGCTGAGGCGTAGCGGTGCGGGTCGTCGCCGAACTCGGCAAGCACCCGGGCGCCGAGAACCGGCCCGAGGCCAGGCTGGGACATGATGATCTCAGCGTCCGGGTGCGCGTGAAAATGCTCGGCCACCTGCCCCTCCAGCATCTTGATCTGCGCGTTGAGGGTGGTGATCACCGCGATGAGGGAGCGGACCACCGCAGCGCTGGCGGCGGTGGCCGCCTGCATGCGCCCACCTCCTCGTCCGCATTCGCTGACGGCATGTCCGCTTTCCCCGCGCTGCCCGAGCCGGAGGACACGCTCACGATGTACCCAGACTGGCACGGGCCAGTATCCACGTCTACGCGGCTGGCACCGGCCATGCGTGACGTTGCCTACGGTTCTTGCGCGCTCCGCATGCCGCACCTCGACGAACAGAACTCGGCGCCGAACCGCAGCGCGGCAGACCAGTTCCTCGTCCCTGAACCCAGGCGGGCACTCAAGAGATTTCCTGACACAAGCAAGCGCTCAGGGGCGTCGGGATGGTCTTTCCCGACTGACGACGCAAACCTAGCTGTGGCTGCCTACTGAAGTGCCAGATAGCCCGGCTCGGACACGGTTGCGGGAGGCAGATTTACCGACCTCCGCGGCGGCCACGTCGATGAGTTCTGAGACGCGGGCAGTGGCCCCGTTGCTGGTATGACTTACGGGTGAACAGTAGATGAACTAAGCAAAACAGCGCATGATGGTCGGCAGCAGACCAAGGGCGGGGAGGTGCCGGACGTGACCGTGGCCGACCATTTCGAGCGGGTAGCCGCCGTCTACGAATCGCTGCGCACCACCGATGAGGCGCCGGTGCGCAGGATCGGCCAGTTGCTGCCTGACCGCCCCGTCACCGGCCTCGATGTGGGCTGCGGGACGGGACGGTACTCGCGGCTGCTGGGCGGGCTGCTGCCGGACGGCTCCCGGCTGGTCGGCAGCGACGTCTCGGCGGCCATGCTGGCACAGTTCAAGGCCGGCAGCGGCGGCCACGCCCCTGGGGTGGTGCAGCTGGTAGCAGCCGCTGAAGAGCTGCCGTTGCGGACCGCCAGCCTCGACCTGGTCACCGCGTTCAACTGCGTTCACCACTTCGACCTCGCCCGGTTCCTGACCGCCGTCGCCCGGGTGCTGCAGCCCGACGGCCAGCTCTTCATCTACACCCGCACCCCGCAGCAGAACGCGCGGACGATCTGGGGCCGCTACTTCCCGGGCTTCACCGAGCACGAGCAGCGCCTCCACAGCGAGGCCGCGTTCCGGGACGCCGTCCGCCGGACCGGCGGGCTCACGCTGGTCGCAACGCAGACCTTCCGGCATCCGCGCTCGAGCACGGCCGAGCGGCTCAGGGCCCAGGCCGAAGGCCGCCACTACTCGACGTTCTCGCTTTACCCGCCGGAGGAGCTGCGTGCGTCCATCGCGACGTTCCTGGGCCGCCTGCCCGGCCCCGAGGTCTCCTGGGTTGACGAGCACCTCCTGGTCGTCGTCGTCGGCCTGAGCCCCCGCAACCGGGCGGAGCCTGGCAGTTTCAGCAGCCCGGCGAGCCGGGCGATCACCAGTCACCCCTCCAGATCAGCGCCGGGCACCCCGGTGGGGCTCCCAGTAGGCGTCTAATCGTTGTGAACTCAGAGAACGACGTGGCCGTTCGGCCCGGCGGGCTCCGCGGTGTGGAGGCTGCGGCGAGGCTTGCGGGCTTCCTCTCGGCTGACGTAGCGATGGTCCTGCGGATGCGCTGGCTGGTTTTCTCTGATTCTTAGGCCGAGTCAACGCCGTCTGCTGGCGGCTGTTGAGCGTCACTGCGGACGGTGAGCGCTGCTGGACTTCGGCGGTGTGCGGCAAGTGGTGGGTCGGTGGCTGCCGTGGCAGGCATCACGCCCAGCCGACGATCGCCCGCCGACGGCGAGCCAGTCAGACTGCGCGCTCTGGTGCACCGTGGCGCGCGAATCGGCGTGCGAGGCGGCTTCCCTGTGCGTCCCGTAGCGGCCCACCGGCGCCCGTCGTTAACTGCGCGTGGGGATGAGTTCGGCCGAGAAGTTGATGTCCTGGCCGCCGGTGAAGCGGAACGGGCGGATCTCGAGGGTTGCCGCGGTGACGAGGTAGTCGCGGTTGGCCTGGACCACGAGCCGGGTACCGCCTGGAAGCCACCGCGCCCAGTCGGCGTCCTCGCCGACCGTCATGCGGACCGCGGGGACCAGGCGCACGGTGCCGGTGTCGGTGCTAGCGATCGCCAGTTCCGCTGGCTGGCCGCCAGCTTGCGGGCGGTCGTTGACGAAGACGGCGAGCTGGCGGCCGTCCGGGGAGAATGCGCCGCCGAGGACGAAGCCGTACCGCAGCGGGCTGCGCAGCGTGCGGCTGGCCAGCGTGGCGGTGTTGGTGATCATGATGGGGCAGAGCAGGTTCTGGCAGCTGGCCGGGATCCAGGCCAGCAGGCTGTAGCCCGCGCCCGGCGGCGCGTAGGCGCCGATCACGTTGGGGATGTTGTTGCCGATGGCGCGGCCGATCACCGTCACGTGCCCGGTCTGAGGATTCCATACGGCCAGATCCGGCGGATGCGCGGGCGACTGAGCGTCGTTGGACTGCATCACGAAGCCGTTGGCGACCGCGACGCTGAACCCACCCGGCAGGTACCAGCCGGCTGGCAGGGCCAGGTAGTGCACCCGGCCGGTGCCGCCGGCCGGCAATTCGGCCAGCGTGGTGTCGGTCTGCGAGATGTACAGGCGGCGCCCGTCGGCCGACAGGAACACGAATTCGCCGGGGCCGATGTCGGTGCTCTTGCCGGTGGCCAGATTCAGTTCCTCGATCGTCCGCGGCCAGTACGCCCCGTCCACCTGGCCGCCGGCTTGATTGATCCAGAAAAGATGCCCGCCGAATGGTACGAGGGGAGCAGACGGGTCGGCGTTGACCTCCGCCACCACTCGCGTGGTGAAGGTCGCCAGGCTCCCCAGCACCACGCGGTCGCTCGGGCTCACCCAGGCCAGCAGCGGCACCTTCGAGGCGTGCGGCGTGCCGGAACCGCCCGCTGGCACCAGACCGCTGTGGGGATTAGGCGGGCGATGCCCCCATGCCAGGCTGAGCGCGGCCGCCGCGACAGCCAGCGCGACGACGATGACCGAGCCCGCCAGTCTGATCCGCCGCCTCCTCCTTCTAGCCTCGGCGAACAGCGCCCGGACGAGCGGGTCGCCGGCGCCCGGCCGGACCGGCAGCCGGCTGTTATCGCTGCCGCCACTGCCCGCGCGAACGGGCAGGCCCCGGTTAGCGGCCGGGCCGGGCGGGGCGATCACCTTGCTCACCTCCGCGCCAAGCTGCGGCGCGTTCGTTGCCCCGCGCCTGCTATGGAACTACTATGACTAGGACCATGTTCGATGTCAACCTCGACCGCGCCGGTCCGGCACCTCTGCACGACCAGGTCGCCGCGCAGATCCGCCGGGCCATCGCCGAGGGCGAGGCCGGCCCAGGCGAGCGGCTTCCGCTGGCCAAGGACATCGCCGCCGTGCTCGGGGTGAACAAGAACACAGTGCTGCGCGCCTTGCACCTGCTCAGGGACGAGGGACTGCTGGAGTTCCGCCGCGGCCGGGGCATCACCGTCTCCGGCACGCCGCCGTACGGCGCGGTCCTCACCCAGGTACGCACCCTCCTAGAGTTCGCACGCCAGCACGGCTACGACCGGAGCGAGATAATCCAGATGATCAAGGCCCTGCCGCAGGACACCTAGAACCGCCACCAGCCGCAACAGCACACTTGCCCGAGCCGTCCGGCCTCTCCTGACTCCCTTTTCGAGTGATTGAGGCTGGTGCTGCTGGGTTGCGGACAAGACCGGGAAGGGCCGCTCCGAGTCGCAGGGCAAGCTCTTATGAGGTCACGCCCAGCAAGTTCGAGAGGGTCCCGGGACGGCCGGCGAGTCCTTAGCAGGCCAGCATGGCCGCGGCAGCCGATTAGAGGGTCAGGCAGCCCACGTAGGTTTCCAGCCGCAGTGACGCGATGGTCACCGGACATACCCGCCCGGCGCAGCGAGCGGCTTCGCCGGCGCGGGCGCTGTGTGTCAATCGCGAGAGCCATAGAGTCGATCATTCCGCACAGATGAAAGTATTCCGGGCAGTCGTCGGCCCTCTGCGTGCGTCCGAGCCGCCAACCTAAGCCCGCAGGCCGTGCCGCCGAGGCGATTAGGCACGCAGAGATCCTCGCTGCCGTGGTCTATTGGTCAGGGTTCTGGCCTAGACGGAGAAGCGCCCGGTGCACCGTCGCCTCGACCGCGCTGAGCATCTCGTCGCGGAACAGCCGGGCAATCTGCCGTGCCAGCTCCTCGTGCTCCGCGGCGCTCGACCCCAGCGCCATCAGCACAACGCCCGCGACCTTGCCCGGCAGCCCGGCCACCGACACGTCGGCTGCCTCCAGTGCCTGCATGACGCGCTCCGCGATCTCGCCGGGCCCGGTCGCCAACACAACTCCCTCCGATCTGCTGCCTCGTAATCCGCGGGGTCCTGCACACCGTTACCACTAGGGGAAACAGCCGCGCGCTAGAATCACGAACTCGTCACGTGGTAAGCAGCACAGCGCGCAAAAAACCGCAGAGCAGGGGATCCGCTGCAAATTTTGCGAAGAGAAGACGGCCCAACAACGCCGGGCCAGTCCGCCCTGCATCAACGTCGGCTTGCGGCACTGACTCGCCGTCAGTCACGATTACCGATCCTCCCCGCGTCAACGCCCGAGCCGTCTGGCGGCGCGATCTCGCAGCGACGGCGGCGGCTTCGGATCCCACCAGCCAAGGTCCTCCGGCGCGTCGTAGCGCGAGGCGAGAGTGCCGAACGCCAGCCATCCCGGCTCACCTGACTCCAGAGGCCTGCCGGCTATCTGCACCCCGACGACCTCAAAGCGCCATTCCGGATCGCTGTTTTCGTTAAGGGGTGCCGGTAGGCGTCCGGGGTCTCCGGTAACCAGGGCGGGAACCGCTCCGCGAACTGCTTTGCCGCAATGAGCGCCGCCGCTGCGAGGTCGGCCAGGGCGTCAGACGGCGTTCCGCCGCGGCCGGTAACGACGTCATACTGGATTTCCGCAGTCGTCAGTCGTGGTCCTGGTGCGGGATCACAGAGACGCTGATTTGCCGCATGTCGGCACGTTACTACGCCGAGAAGGCATCCTGAGTACGCAACAAAAGCCGCGCACGCCACGGCAGCCCGACGGGTACCGCCCCTGATCGCTGCAGATGTGAGCGTCGAGTGCCGTGTAACGTCGCTGCCATGAGCGGTCCAACTGACGTGCTCGACTGGCAAGACCTGGAACTGGGCGCGCCTGAGATTGCTCGGCTCGGCGCGGCACGCCTGGATAGTGCGCGCGTAGCAATGATAGGCACCGTACGCGCGGACGGATCGCCTCGCATCAGCCCCATCGAGCCCTACAGGGCGAACGGGTGCCTGCTCGTCGGCGCCATAGTGTGGTCGGCAAAGGCAGCGGATCTGCGCCGGGACCCGCGCTACACACTGCACAGCATCGTGACGGGCCCGGACAGCGGCGAAGGGGAACTCAAGCTGCATGGTCTGGCGGCCGAAGCAGACCCCGACCTACGCACCAAGGCGGCAGGGTCGTGGTGGTCGGCCCAGTGCTCAGACAAGGCGATTGTGTTCGCGTTGCGCATCGGCCTGGCGCTGTTCGTCACCTGGGATATCGAGCACGGAGAGATGACTGTCCACCGATGGTCCCCAACAGGCGGCTATCGCCAGACCGCGCGGTCATATCCCTAGCACTTCACCCTCGGCCGCGTGCTGTCGCATGTCAGTGCTTTCTTCGCGGCAGGTTCCCGTTCGCGCGCCCGACCGTACTCGAGCGCCAAGTGGGGTGTCGCCTTCGGCTGCGGGGGCGCTAAGACTACGAAATCCCAATCACCGCGCACCTTCGATTGCACGACGTCAGAAGCATGGCGAACGATCGTTCGCTGTCACAGAGCGTCGGCAGTCGCTGATCGGAGCTGCGCCGCGTACAGCGCCGAACGCCGAATATTTGCGGCTGATCGGTGCGGGAGGCTCGGCGTCCAGGGACCAGGGATCTGCCAGTTCGGCGCCGGATGCGGTGTGCAGGGCCGGGCGCGGGAACTGTCCTGTTAGCAAGCCGGGCTCGCTGCGGAGAGCAGTTGCGGGCCGGCTGGGGACGGGTTTAGGGGTCGGGGAGGAGGAGGTGCTGGAGGCTGCCGGCGAGCCAGGCCTGGAACTGGTCCGGCGAGATCACCCTCGGGCGCAATGCGCAGGGCGTCGGCTGCGCCAGCAGTCTCCGGGCCGATTAAGGCGGCGGGTGCAGAACGCCCTCAAGGACCTGCGGAAGGTGATCAAGGGGCGGATCACCAAGCCAGGCTCAGGGAGCTAAACGGTCCGGCGGGGCTGCGAGGACTGGCTTGCGCTCGCCGAAGGGCTCCGGCAGATGGCGTGCCGCGCGGTGGCGTCCACGTCTATCGCCTCGGCCGTCATGGACTGAGGTTGCGCTGCTTCCTCAGTAGGCGCGCAATGGCGCGGTGATCTGCCCTTCGGACAGGATGCCGGTGGCGCACTGATAGAGCAGCGGCTGGAATACGTGCTGAGCTGTGCGGTCGATCAGCGTCACGGAGAATGGTCCGTCGCGCAGCGCGCGGGCGCGAACAGGCCGCCGACGCAGGCGTCCACGACGACCACGCGCTGCGGCCTTTCTCATCAGGCATCGGTAGAAGGCCCCCGTTCCCGCTCTTATCCCGTCAGGCCGGGTCGTGCCAGGGCACGTGCTCCGGCAGCAGGCTGTCGGCCTCCTTGGGACCCCAGCTGCCGCGCGCGTAGCTGTGGACGGGAACTACGTCGCCGAGTACCGGGTCGACGACGCGCCAGGCGGCCTCGACGGTGTCCTGGCGGGCGAACAGCCAGCGATCGCCCGATAGCGCGGCGGCGATGAGGCGGTCGTAGGGCCGGATGTCGGATCCGGGATGCTCGGTGAAGGTGAGCTCTTCTTGCTGGGGTGTCCAGCCGGCGCCGGGCTTCTTGCCGATCAGGCTCAGGCCGACCTGGGCTTCGGGCCAGATCCGGAACCGCAGCGCGTTGCCGATGGCAGACGGCTCGAGGCCGAAGACATCATGCGGCGGGCGTCGGAGCCGGATGGTGATCTCGGTGGCGGTCACGGGCATGCACTTGCCGGCCCGGATGATGAACGGCACGTCCGCCCACCGCCACGAGTCGGCGGCGGTGCGTAGGGCTACGTACGTCTCCGTTGTCGAGCCGGCAGCTACGCCGTCGACGTCCAGGTACCCGTCGTACTGGCCGCGTACGGTGTCCTCTGGTGTCAGCGGCCGCAGCGCGCCGATGAGCTGTGACTTGGCGTCCCGCCACGAACCCAGGCCGCGGCCGTCGGGCGGATCTGCCAGGACGCTGGCCAGGACCTGCAGCATGTGGTTCTGCACTACGTCGCGGATCGCGCCGGTCTTGTCGTAGAAGCGGCCGCGGTCGGCGACGTCGAAGGCCTCGGCCATCGTGATCTGGATGCTCTGCACGTACGTGCGGTTCAGGACTGGCTCGAGCAGCGAGTTGGCGAACCGGGCGAACAGCATGCTCTCTACCGGATCCAGGCCGAGCCAGTGATCCACCCGGTAGATCGCGTCCTCGTCGAAGAACTTGTGCATCGTCTGGTTGAGCTGCTGCGCGCTGGCCAGGTCGGTGCCGAACGGCTTCTCCACCATCACGCGCGCATTCTCGGCCCGGCCGGCGCCGGCGATACCCTTGGCGATGCGCCCGAACAGGAGCGGCGGGACCTCCAGGTAGAACAGGACCCTGTCGACCTGGCCGCCCACGGCGTCGGACATGGCCCGGTAGGTGGCGTCGTCGTCCAGATCGCCGTCGACGTAGCGCAGCAGGCCGAGCATCCTGGTTGCTGCCGGGGTCGTCGGGTCTAGGCCATTGAGCTTGAGCGAGGCCACCGCGTAGTCCCTGAACTGGTCCAGGCCCCAGCCGCTCTTCGCGACCCCGACCACGGGCATGTCCAGCACTCCGCGTTCGGCTAGCCCGACCAGCGCCGGGAACGTCTCCAGCTTCGCCAGGTCGCCAGTGGCGCCGAAGATCACCAGTGCGCCAGCCCGATCCTCCGCCATGTCAGCCTCCCTCCGGGTTGCACGTTGCAGAATGTGCCTGTCATTTCGCCGCTTCGTGCTCAGCTCGCCGGTTGGTGCCGCATCGCAACGAGCTCTTCGACCAGGAAGCGATGCCCGTCAGGTCCTGATACCAGAGCGGCGGGGATGTCCCCATCCAGGGTCATCAGGTCACCGCTAGACAAGGGCGCGCCGCACCGCGCGAGCGCGTCGGCGGTTGCGTCGAGTGACGTGACTTGCACGACGGAGTGCGTGGCTGCGATGTCGTTGCTGGCCGTATCGCGAGGGATCGGCCGACGTGTGCCCACGTGGTATTGCAGTAGCTCCATGCGTGGCGCGGGCAGATCTTTGGCGAGTTGAGTGACGCTGACCTGCACCTCGTCGACGTCGTCGAGTTGGGCTTGCTCCGGTCCGCGGTTCTCGGTGCTCGGTCCGGCTCTGAACCCGAAGACTGATCTGAAGAATCTGGTGCTGATGCGGGAGTCGCTAATGCCGATCGCAGTGTGATCGATGCCCAGAAAGGACCCGGTGCTGTCAGCGTTGTGCCATTCGCTCGGGCCCCGCGCCTCCGGGAATGCGATCAATTCCAGCGGGTGGCCGTCGTGATCGCGAAACTTGAAGGCCATCACGCCGCCCGACTCTTCTGGCAGCCTGACCGGCCCTGCGCGGCTGACTGGCCTGAATCGCGGTTGCGCCATGACGCGCTGGTGCGCGGCGGTCATGTCGCTCACGACGATCGCCATGTGCTGAAACCAGATATCGGTGCTGGTGCTGTCACATGGATACGGGCGTCCCATCGAGTCGGTGAACTCGAGTAGCTCGATCCGCTCGCGGCCGAGCCGGAGCAATGACCGCCGCCCGCTGGCCTCTGGGATGCCGAGAACGCTGGTCACCGAAGGCTCGATGGCGTTATGTCGTTCGACGGAGCACGCGAAGGTCGTGACGTAGTCATCCTCTGACCGGTCAAGGTCCGACACGATCAGGGTAACCCGGTCGATCCTCACGGCTTGCATGCCCGTCACCGCGCCATCGGGTTGTCGCTGCGGCAAGGGCCTCCCATGTGTAGCTGGATGGCGCTGACGACCAGGGCGAAGTGGCTGAACGCCTGGGGGGTGTTGCCGAGCTGGCGCTGTCCGGCCGGGTCCCATTCCTCGCTCAACAGCCCGACGTCGTTGCGCAGCAAGAGGAGGCGCTCGAACAGGTCGGTCGCGTCTTGCTGCTGCCCAGAGGCGTGCAGCGCGTCCACGAGCCAGAACGAGCAGGCGATGAACAGGCCCTCGCCGCCCTTGAGCCCGTCGTTGGTCTGGCTGGTCTGGTAGCGCTTGACGAGGCCGTCTTCGGTCAGCTCGCGCCGGATTGCATCGATCGTGCCCAGCACCCGAGGGTCGGTGGCGGGCAGGAAGCCGACCCGCGGGATAAGGAGCAGGCTGGCGTCGAGCGCGGGGGAGCCGTAGGCCTGAGTGAAGGTGTTGCGCTCGGCGTCGAACGCGTGTGTGACCACGTCGTGGTGGATCTGATCACGCAGCTGCTCCCAACGTTGTACCGGTCCGGGCAGGTCATGCGTGCGTACCGATCGTGCCATCCGGTCAGCAGCGGCCCACGCCATGACCTTGGAGTGGGTGAAGTGCTGCCGGTCCCCGCGCACCTCCCACAGCCCGTTGTCGGGGTCGCGCCAGGCTGACTCGAGGTGATTCATCAGCGCGACCTGAAGGGCCCACGCGTCACGGTTGGCCGGCAGGCCTGCCTGGCGGGCGAGGAACAAGGCGTCCAGCGTCTCACCCCAGACGTCGAGCTGGACCTGCTCGGATGCGGCGTTGCCGGCGCGGACCGGGTTGCTGCCTTCGTAGCCGGCCAGCCAGCTCAGCTCGATCTCCGGGAGCCGACGGGTTCCGTCGATGCCGTAGAGGATCTGGAGCGCTTCGGGCTGGCCTGCGATGGACCGCAGCAGCCAGTCGCGCCACGCGCCAGCTTCGGATCTGAACCCTGCCGCGAGCAGGGCCTGCAGGGTGTAGGTAGCGTCGCGGAGCCAGCAGTACCGGTAATCCCAGTTGCGGACCCCGCCGAGCTCCTCCGGCAGCGACGTGGTCGCAGCCGCGACGATGCCGCCTGTCGGCTCGTATGTCAGGGCCTTGAGGGTGATAAGGGACCGGTCGACGGCTGCGTTGTACAGCCCGGTCTCGTAGGCGGCGCCAGCAGACCACTCGGTCCAGAAGTCTGTCGTAGCCGACAGGGCCTGCTCGGCCTCCACATGCTCCATGTCAGGGTCATGGCTGGGCGCCCATGACATTACGAACGCAATCCGATCGCCCTTGCGCACCGTAAAGTCGGCGAGAGTCTGCCATTGATCTCCGCGCAGCGGAACTGGTGACAGCAGCCGGACAAGGTCGGGGCCTGCGATAGCGTGGATTTCGGTGGCGTCGGCTTTAACCCATGGAACGACCCGCCCGTAGTCGAATCGCAGCCTTAGCGTTGATGACATCGCGACCTCGCCGCTCAGGCCCACCGCGATGCGGATGAGATGTGGGGTGCGCGCCCGCGGTGGCATGAAGTCGATGACCCGCGCGGTGCCGTCCTTGGCTTCCCAGTCAGTCTCGAGCACCAGGGTGTTGCGAACGTAGCGGCGGGTCGTGCGATTACTGGCGGCCGCGGGGGCGAGCGTCCAATGTCCCGCATGGTCATCGTGCAGGAGAGCGGCGAACGCGGCGGGTGAGTCGAAACGCGGCAAGCAGAGCCAGTCGACCGACCCCGCGGTGCTCACGAGCGCCGCGGTGTGCAGGTCTCCCAGCAGTGCGTAATCCTCGATCTTCGGCATCTGGACAGATCTCTCATGGGCTGTGCGGGCGTTGCGAGGAGCCCGCGACGGCGGTAGGTGGCTGTGGCGGGGCGGTGGTTCCGGTGCGCTCAGCGATGTGGTCACCTACCCGCAGCGCGTTCGCGATGATCGTGAGGGTGGGGTTCACGGCGCCGACCGACGGCATGAAGCTGCCATCCACGACATAGAGGTTGTCCAGGTCGTAGGCCTTGCAGTTGACGTCGAGGACGGAGGTGGTGGGGTCGGTTCCGAAGCAGGCGGTGCCCGCCTGGTGTGCCGTCGCTGCGGCGTCGAACCCCTTATGGAGGTAGAGGCTGCGAACAGACGTCATGTGAACCATGCCAAGCTTGCTCAGCATCCGCTGGAAGGTCTGCCGGAGCCGCTTCAGGGCTTCGACGTTGTTGCCGGGTTGCAGCGCCAGCCTGATCGCGCCGTCACGGCGGACCGTCACTCTGCTGTCTGCGAGGGGGATGTCCTCGCTAGACAACCAGAAGTCGACAGAGTGCCTAGCGATCTCGCCGAACGGGGCGGACGGAGCCCACCCGAGCCGGCGTGGCACCGCTCCCTTGATCTGCCAGTCATCGGACTTGCCAAGCATCTGGATGTGGCCCATCGGGTACTGCCAGTACTTGCTCGGGCCATAGAAGTCATTGAGAGCCAGCGTCTTCTGGAAGACCGTCAGGTTGGGCTCGCGTGAGAACGCGATAAGGGCCAAGTTGTTGTGCCGCATGTAGTTCCGGCCCACCAGATCGGACGAGTTCGCCAGGCCATTGGGGTGCCTGTCATTGGCTGACTTCAGCAAAAGGTAAGCCGAAAGGATGGCTCCTGCGGAGACCACCACGATGTCGGCAGTGAAGGTATGCGGGGAGCCGTCCGGGAGCGTGACCGCTGCCCCGGCAACGGAAGTGCCGCTTGTGTCTGTCAGCAGCCGCTCGACAGTCGTTCTGGTCATCAGCACCAGATTGGGGTGCGCGGCCAGCGCGGGTCGCAGCACAGCCGATTCGGCGTCGGCTTTGGCGCCGACGGGGCAGGGGAACCCATCGATGCGGTCGCACCGTATGCAGAGTGAATCCCTGGTGGGCAGGCCATCAGCATCCTGAGCGAGTTGCACGCCGAGCGGCAGGTGGAAAGGATGCAGGCCTAGCCCCTGCAGTCCGTCTGATATCTGCTGGATATGAGGCTCGTGCCGCACCGGGGGGTATTCGTAGTCCTGGCTCGAGATGCCGGCGAACGGGTCCTCGCCGTGCCGACCGTGCACCCAGAACATCCGCTCTGCTCTGACGTAGTAGGGCTCCATGTCTTGGTAAGTCAGCGGCCAAGGCGGCGCCGCACCGTTCGGATGCTGGACTTCGGCAAAGTCTGCCGGCGGCAGCCGGAGCAGCGCCGCGCCGTATACCTTCGAGTTGCCGCCCACGTAGTAATGAAGCTCCGGCCGGAATGGCCGGTCATGGAGGTCGTAGAACGTCTCGTCGGCGGTGTATTTTCCTGCGCCGAAGACGGCGCGAGAGTTCCAATTGTCTCGCTCTCTCGGCAGAAAGTCGCCGCGTTCCAGCAGCAGAACGCGCTTGCCCGTCTCCGCTACGCGGGCCGCAGTGGTCGCGCCTCCCGGCCCGCTGCCGATGACGAGCACGTCGTAGTGATCGTTCCCCATGGTCAGACGAATCCGCCGTTAGCGTAGACCACCTGGCCGTTGACCCACCGGCCATTCGGCCCGACCAGGAAGGACACGACACCGGCGATGTCGGCCGGACTGCCGAGACGCTCCAGCGGCGGCAACGCTGCCAGTTCTTTCTGTTCCTCGGGCGGCGTACTGCCCAGGAATGCCGGAGTTGTGGTGGGGCCTGGCGCCACGGCGTTGACCGTTATGTCGCGGCCGCGCAGCTCCTTCGCAAGGATCCGGGTCAGTGTGTCTACCGCCGACTTGGACGCCGCGTATGCGCTCAGCTCGGGTGGTGCCGCCCGCACCATGCTCGACGACACGTTGACGATCGAGCCGCCGTCACGGACCCGCCGGGCGGCCTGCTGGTTCACAACGAACGCGCCCCGTACGTTCACCCTCTGAATCGCGTCGAAGTCGCTCAGGTCAAGATCGACCAGGGTAGCGGGACGATTGATCCCGGCCGTATTCACCACCGCATCGACAAACCCGAAGCTGTCCACGACGGCGTCGAAAAGGTCAGATACTGCCTTCTCATCGGCTATGTCGGTGCCGAATGCCGTACCGCGACGGCCGTGCCGTTCAATCTCGCCCACCGTCGCGTCGGCTGTCTCCTTGTCGCCGGCATAAGCCAGGGCCACGTCAAACCCGTCGGCCGCGAGCTTCCCGGCGATCGCCCGGCCCATGCCTCCGGTCCCGCCAGTCACCAGGGCGGTGCGCGTGCGGTCTTCGACTGCATTGCCTGCTGTCATGGCCATCTGAGGGATTCCTTTCCGCTAGGAACCTGACAGGGTGCTTCCGGGTGGCCCGGCCCCAACCTCCAGGTCTCGGCAGGGCTTGCCTCACCGTCGCCGCGGGAGAAAGGTCCGCCATCGCGCCAGCGACATTTACCGCGCGGCTGGGCCTCATCGGTCGGCCGGTCCGGCCAGATGCCGCGCTTCCTTACCCGCAATCGGTACCCGGTCTTGCATCCGCTACCCGCTTTGCGCGGGCTGCTCAAAGACCCGTACCTTTCCGGCGTCCGCAGCGCCGCGAACGTTGTGCTGCTGGCCGGATCCCCCGCTGTCGTCAGCATCGTGCGGCGCCGGACTTGCCGCCCTCGAAATCGCCGGAGGCGAGGCACCGGCCTGTGGCGAACTCATAGGCCGTGCCCAGGATCGCATTGGGCGGATAACGGAGATCCTCCCGGACCAGCTCATAGGTCGTCGTAGGCACGAACCCATGAGCGGCGAAGAACCGCTCCGGACCCAGCCGGTCGTACTGCCGTATCGCACGCAACACCTCAGTGCGGGTCACGTCGTCCCACGTCACCATCGTGTTCAGCGCCCTTCTTCGGTGCATGGCCAGTGTTGTCAACTTCGCGAGGTTCTGGCAGATGATGACGGCGCTGTCGCCAGCGGCCTTGGTGCGGGGTTTGTCCGTTTCCCTGCTCTCGGCCTCGCCGCAGGACCGCCGCAAGGCGGCAGTGAAGGGCCGATCGTGTGGTCGGCCGTCCATACAGTGTGCGTAGACCTTCAGCAGGCTGCCCCGCCGGGCTCAGTGGAGCTTGCCGCCCGAGGCATGATCAAGGGGGCGGGTCACCCTGCAATTCATCGGCGTCGATGTCGGCATGCCATGAGCCGTGCACAGCTCGTCCATGCACCTGGCATGCGGATGTCGGCGAGCGTCGTCTCCGTTGTGCCGGCCAGCTGGTCTCAGCCGGGAGCGTCCGGGCGGGCGACTTGGTCACCGTGTTCCGCTCGGCCGCCGCGAGCTGGGGACTGCGCGCCTCGGTGCTGTCCGACAACGGGGCGATGTTCACCGGCAAGCCCCGCGGCCACGGGAAAGTCGCTCTCGAGATCGAGGGGGATGGTCATAGGTCCGCCAGGCTGGCGCATCTCATGCGGGGACGGCAAGGCTCAGTTGCGGAGACCGTCGATTCGCTATTGCGCGTATTCAAGGTCACGCTGCCACCAGTGTTGGCCGGATGCGCAGCAGCCAGCGTTGCGCGGATGTCGAGGGTGGCCTGGTAGGCAAGCATGCGGCCCGGGCGGCATGCTGAGCTGGTCAGGTGCTGCCGCAGGTCGGTTCTGGGGCGGGAACCGCCAGGTCAGCGCCGCGCTTCAGGCCGGGGATGTCCCAGTCCGGCACAGTGGAGAAGTACTCGAGGTCGTCCCCGCGCACGCGCTCTCCGCAGGTCGTGCAGATCACGCGAGTGAGGACCGGATGGCCGTCGTGTTCAACTAGGAGGGGCGGCGTGTCGACGGCCCACTTGTCGCCCCAGGCACGGAGAGCGTGCAGCACAGGTACCAGTTCCCCGCCGGCGGCGGTGAGGTGGTAGTCGTACCGCGGCGGGCTGGACTGGTATTGCCGGCGCTCGAGGATGCCGGCCGCCACGAGGGCCTTCAGGCGCGCCGCGAGGCGGTCCCGGGGGGCTGCGGTGTTGCGCGCGATCTCGCTGAACCGGTGGTTGCCGAACATCACTTCGCGGACCGCCAGCAGCGCCCAGCGGTCTCCGACGAGCCCCAGCGCCGCCGCGGCCGAGCAGGGGCCTAGCGTGGCATTCATGGCCCGGAGGCAAGACTGAAAATCTCTGAACACGGGAGGTCGTCATGGCATCGGTACTGATCACAGGAGCGTCGAAGGGCATCGGCCGCGCGGCGGCGGCGGAGTTCGCCCGCCGTGGCTACCGGGTGATCGCCACCGCGCGGGACCCGCGCACACTCGCCGGCGTGCCCGCGGACCAGCGGCTCGCACTCGACGTCACCGACCCCGACAGCATCACCTCGGCGGTCGAGAAGGCCGGGGAGATCGACGTTCTGGTCTCCAACGCCGGGGAGATCTTCTACGCCGCCGTCGAGGCGACACCGCCGGAGGCACTCGCGCGGCTGCTCGACATCAACACGATCGGTGCCATGCGGGTGGCGCAGGCGGTCCTGCCAGGGATGCGCGGCCGCGGCCGCGGGCGGCTGCTGTTCATGTCGAGCGTCTCAGGGCGCATCGCGCTGCCGCCCAGCGCGGCCTACGCCGCGACCAAGTGGGCCCTCGAGGCGCTGGTCGAGGCCCTGGCCATCGAGACCCGCCCACTGGGGATCGAGGCCGCGCTGCTCGAACCGAGCCCGGTCAGCTCCGGAGTGCTCGACCACGTCACCACCTACACCCTGCCCGACGATCCCTACGCCCACCTGCCCGGCCGCGGCGGTACGCCCGCCAGCCAGATGATCACGCCGGAAGAAGTCGCGGCCGGGATCGCCGACGCGGCAGAGGCACCACAGCTGCCCCTGCGAATCCCCGTCGGCCGGCCCGCCGCCAAGATCCTGGCCGCACGCCAGGCCGCACCCGAGGACCGCCCGTTCATCCCCGGCGCATCCGCGGCGTTACGGTCGTGAACGGCAAATGGCCACTAAGCCTCGATCCACGCGTAAAGAGTGTGCATTCGGGCGCGTCCATGCGAAAGGTGCCCTCTGAGTGGGACGATGGGAAGTTACTGAACCGTCCTACGTCTAGCTGGAGACGACACCCTGCAAGTGCGATTGTTACATGATCTCGCGAAGACACAGGCGTCGTTTGACGACCCGAATCCTCTAGTTTTCCGACCCGGATCGGATGCACGCTGCCCGGGCCGCTGAGGCGCCGCACCAGATGACCCACTCCTTCATCGCCGACGCGGGACAAGAGGATCAGGTTGTCGGCGCTGGCGAGGAGGGCGGTGCGGTAGACGGCGCCGGTCTGTCCGCCCAGCCGAGATTGGTCGCGGCGGCGTGGTGGCCGCCGGGAGCGGCCCGGTGTGACTACCAGACGCGGCACGCGGCATTTTCATCTCTTGCGCGAATGCGCCCGCCGAGTTCTTGAATCCTCACTCAGTGACAGCGCCGGTTGTGCCGATCATCGGACGAGGCGCCTAGGTCGTCATTGGGTCCGGCCTTGATCCAGGACCACAGGGCGGCCGTCGGGTGCCGGTGCCTAGGCCCGGAGTGACACCTTGATCTGACACGTCAGCAGGACACGCGTGTGCGCGAAGGCACGACGTCTGCACGCGTGCGGGGGCGCATCGGTTCGTGCGCGTCTAGTTCGCGCGGTCGCGCGTTATCTACGCGACTCGCTGACGCTGCCCGATGCGCCGCTCGGGTGGCCGATAGTCCCCCAGGCTTTCCGGCCCGCGGCTCCGCAGTTGGGAGTTCTGCCTGGTAGATCT
>CAWKKA010000003.1:0-1101032 GCA_963850105.1 uncultured Actinomycetota bacterium | reverse complement strand
CGACAGGCCCGCTCCGCCTGCAGCCAATAAATCCCAGGCTCGGCCGCGCCGCCTGACCCGCTACGACCCTGGGGCTGCACTGAGCGCGACCCGGCAGCGGGCTCAATGGACGGTGAAGACACCCAGCTTGAGGCGGCATGATCGCTGTGACATCGTCTCGGTGTGGGCGTGATGGAGAACTGGGACTGGTCCCTTCGGGTATTTGACCACGTTGATCTTTGTGCCGAGGTCTACGCCGAGAGTGTCCGCTTCTACGAGACCGTCCTCGCGCCGCTTGGCATTCCTAAGCTCGCCGAGCATGCGGAAGGTACGTGCTTCACGAACCTGAACATAATTGACCGGCGTCCTGCAACTCTCAACCTTCACCTGTGCTTCCACGCAAGGAGCAGGGATCAGGTTGATGCCTTCCATCGCGCCGGTACTGACGCTGGATTTCGCACTAACGGCGCACCTGGCTACCGCGACTACGCTCCCGGCTACTATGCGGCGTATCTACTCGACCCCGACGGAAACAACGTCGAGGCGCTCTACCGAGACGTCGGTAACGTCGGCCATGGTGCCGGTCCCGCACTGCGCTAAGAAACTGAGACTGGTGCGAGCGGATCCGCTGGATAGCAGCTACCGCCTAGCTCGTGGCCAGGGCGGGTCGCTGGAGAATCATCCGGCCAGGTAGTGGTTCTCTAGACTGTCCGGTTGCCCTCGGCGACATTCAAAAAGGGTGCCGGCAACGACGCCGTCCTCCGGACTGCCCTCAGGAGCCTCGGGGCAGATTCCGTCATACTCGTCCCAGTACGGCGCCAGCCGAGGGCTGCTTCCCAGAAAGGCGCGATGCCCGCGGGGCTAGAAACCGCCGCCCCCCGTCCACTGGCCAGGCTCGTCGCCAGTGAACTGCTTAAAATCCCGCAAGTTCTCCCGCGCGGTGACATTGCGCTCCAGCAAGTCGGCGTGCCGGAGCCGCCGCTGCTCCCGCCACAGCCAAATGGCAGCTCCCAGACGACCCGGCCGAAGCATCGGCGCTGGCCGCAAGCTTCTCGACCCGCGCCTTGGAATCGTCGTTGCCGAGTGGTCCGCCGCCGCCGAGTGACATGGTCTGCTCCAGGTCTCAAGTGGCCTGATCGTGCTGCGCAGCGCAGGTGATCGAGTCGCTGCGCCGTCTGTCGACGTCCGCATCGAAGAGGCCGACGGCACCGCTGTGCTCCGCATCGACGCGCTTGCGGTGACCCGCCCTCAGTGGTGGCCCTGCCCGCTGTCAGCGGGGATGTCCGCAGGACTGTCGAGCGTTACAGGCGGCAAGTCCTCTACCTCAGACCGACTGATGCTGAGACGGATGCCTTCGGGTTCCACAGCGCTGACCGCTCGGATCGGGATTGCGACCTGCTTGCGGCCCCACAAGTGACCTTCCTGAAGCAGCACATGCGTGACGTGGTGGTTTGCTGGCTCAATAACCAGACCTTGAACCCGGCCGATGCTGCCGTCAGTCGCATGCACGTGATCGCCGCGGCGGATCTCGACCTCATCGAGCGGCATCGCATCATATGAGACGACGTGTGGCGCCTCGGCGGCGATCTTTGCGTTCATGGCGGCGCTGCCCAGGCCGTAGTAGGGCCACGCGCTCGCCTCCGTCGGCCCGTACGGGACGTAGCCGTAGTTGCCCGGCAGAAAGTCGGTTTCCTCAGCGGGGTCGAGCTGATCAAACTCGGCCCTGGTGCAGCGGAGGCGCACCTCGCCAGGCGCAGCCTCGGCAAGTTCGATCGGGACGAGCCGGTCCAGCCCCTGCCCAAACGGTGGCCTGATCACCAGATGTGTCAGGACGCGCGCCACCGGATCGACGATCACCCTGGTCAGGTGGCCGCAGCCGCCGTCCGTAGAGTTAGCTTGCGCACCGATACTGAAGGTCGCTCTCTCTGCCATGTTTGCCTTCCCTGATAGGTGATGTTGGCGCCAATCTTGTGCCACCGGAATGTCCTGCGTAGCCAGTCAACGTTAGCGGAGCTATCGCAGTCACTCTGGGTGTCGACTCCGACGTTCTGCTGGCGACTTGCCATTAACGGCACCGACTGTCGCGCCCTGAATTACCGCCGACGTACTCAGCATCGGTTCTTGAGACTGTCTAGGTGCTCTCGGGTACTACCTGAAACCAGATGCGCGGGCCGCAACCGTCGGGATCGATGATGCAGTCCTGGCCGATCCCCAAGTCCTCCTCGCCCACGCCGACGTCACGCCAGTAGTCGTGCCAGGTGGCGAAACCCTCTAGCGGTGGCTCGAACTCGTATCCCAGGGCTGCGGCCCAGAAGCGGGCGAGCGGTTCAGGATGTCGGCAGTCAAGTACTCCCTCGCGGCGTGGTCAGTGCCTCGACAGTCTGCGCGAGGCATCCGTCATTAGCTCTACGCATCAAAGCCCCCGATGCGACCAGACCTTTCTAGTAATTTCAGGCCGAGGGTGGCTTGATGCACCGGGCAACGAGGAAGACCGGCTGACAGTCGGCATCATGGGCCGGGTCCCAGCCTTGCTTCGGGAGCGGCTCGGCAAGCTCGTCGAGGAACAGGCGGTTGCGGCGCAGCGTCGCAAGGTATGTCGAGAGCATCCGGTGGTTGGCGCCGACGCGACGACGTAGACCAGAACGGGCGGCCTGGGCCGTCCAGTGTCCCTCGTCGTAATAGCTGCCGGTCGCTGGCCATGAACCCGAGATGTCATTGCTTCCCGCGAAGCACGGATGCACGATCGAAAAGCCGAAGTAGCCGCCGGGTTTGAGCGCATCGCTGATCGCGGTGATTGCGGCATCGAGGTCGTCAATGTCGGAGAGGCCGAAGTTGCAGGTCGCCACGTCGAACTCGCCGTCGAAGGCGCCGAGGGACCGGGCATGGTCACGTCGTCGTGAAGGTAGCGGATGCCAAGCTGCTCGTCCTGCTCGGTCTTCCTGGCCCTGGTAAGCAGGACACTTGAGATGTCGGTGCCCACCACGCTGGCTCCGCGGCGGGCCAGCTCCCGGGTGATTCGGCCGTGACCGCACGCAACGTCCAGGATCTGCAGACCAGCAATCGGGCCGAGCAAGTCCAGCAGGGCCCAGGAGGCTGGATCGGTCGATGGAGTCGAAGCCGTCGATGTAGAACTCTGCAACTGCGTCGTACCGGGCTTGAACCATGCCACCGACTGTAGATCCCGCTCCGATGCGGCGAATCCCGAGGGATGGCCGTCAACTCGCGGCAGTCAGGGCAGGTCCAGCACCCCTAACACCGCCGTCGGACGACGCCGCTCCACGCTCTGAGAAGCCGCTGTTGAAGTGCGGCGACGGGGCTGGGCAAGTCGAGTCGGCGGTCGAGGCCGAGTCAGGTGGGAGCTAAGACTCTGGCAGCCAGCGTTCCATCCATCCGGGCACCCCTTCGCGTGTTGGCCGGGCAACGCTGAGGCCAAAGCGTTCCGGCTAGATCGCTGATTGCGAAGTCATGTGTGACAAGGCATCATGTGAGGCATGGAACACGGCGGCGAGACGACGGAGCTGCGCAGGGGCGTGCTCGGTCCCTGTGTGCTCGCGCTGCTTGCCGAGCGGCCACGCTTCGGCCTCGAACTTGTGCGAGATCTGTCAGCTGCCGACGGGTTGCTGACCAGCGAGGGCACCGTTTATCCGTTGCTGAACCGGCTGCGGGACTCGGGCTGGGTGACCAGCAGGTGGAGGCATGAAGACGATCAGCGCCCGCGGCGCTATTACTCCATAACCAAGCAGGGACGCGATCACCTCGCCTCCTTCCGCGCTGAGTGGTCGGCGTTTGCCGCCGCGGTCGACACCGTCCTTCGTATCGACGCCGGTCAGCCTCGGAGACGACATCAGGGCCGGCAGACGGGTGGGCAGCTCCGTGAAGACAGCACTTGAGCACCCGCTGGTAACCGGCTACCTCCGCACACTGGATAGCGCCTTGGCGAGCCTCGACCCGGGAGTGGCGGCCGAGCTCTCCGAGCAATTCAAAACCCACATCGTGGACGCGCTCCCGCCCGACGCCTCCGACGACATGGTGGCCGAGGTGCTGGCCGCGCTCGGCCCGCCCGCGGTAGTCGCGGCCGACGCGGGCCCGCCTTGGCCGCGAAGCTACCGTCCCCGGCAGCCGCTGGGGCGCCGGGTTGCCATCCGGATCAGGCGCATCCAACCACGAACCTGGTTGATCCTCGTACCTTTCGTCCTTGCGGTTTGCCTGGCTGCCGGCACTCTCATCTTCTGGGAGGACCAGCCCAGCTTCTATAGCGGTGAAGCTATGTGGTGGTACTCGATCGACAGGGCCCACGACGTCAACACTGAGGCCGCCTTCGCCACGCAGGACACCGCCCCCCTGCGTCCGGGTCAGCTCCAAGGCATAGCAGTCCAGCTCGAAAACCCCTCCGACGTGACGCAGCGAATCTTGGGTACTCCTCAAATCTCGGGTACTCCGTATTTTCAGGGTTATCTCGCCTCGGGGACGACGCCGCCGCAGATTGCCGTAGCCACTACATCGGGGCCTGACGACAACCCCTACAAGGACCACTACGCCATCGGTGGCTCGATCCCGCCGCATTCCTATCGCTGGGTCCGAGTGATCTGGCGGTCATGGCACTGCCTTTTCAACGTCCCGGGCGGCTGGATCGGAACCAACCAGCTAACCCTCCGCGTCCGAGTGGGCTGGATCACGCGAACCGAGGCTATCCAATTGCCCGTAATGTTCGCCCTCAGCCAGACGAAAGCCAACCTGGACCCGGCCTACTGCAAGGCGCACGGTGGTCAACCGGGACCTTGATCTCCTGGGCCGCGACAGTGATGCGAGTTCAAAGGGGATAAGGCTCGCTCGACGTCTGATAACTGTGGCCGTACGGCAACCGCCAGATTGTCCGTGGCCATGAAAAAGTCCCCAGATCATGCGACCGGGCTCGGGCTGGGTCAGGCTCCAGCCGGGCGCATGCTTAGCTTGATGGTGGCGGCATGGGGGCGCGAGGCAACGAGAACACATCACGTTGCGGCAACGGGCGGGACCCATCCCCGATTGATGGCCATCTGCTCGGACCGAACTATCAGCTCGTCGATGGCCGACGCACTCAACTTCAGCCGATCACAGATGTCCGCGACCACGGCAGCCCGCATGGTCAATAGGTCCGCAGGTTAAGGGTGGCTGTCGCCACGCTTTTGTCGTTGAGCGCAGCCCGGATCACTGCCTCCAATTCCACCTGGTCGAAGCGATCTCGTTCATCAGGAATCCGCCTGCGCAGGTCGGCAACAAAGGCTGTGATCGATTCACCCTCGTAATCCGTTCCGAAGAAGCGCAGGGTGGCTAGCTCGCAGGCAGCCTCAACCACAGCCGGCTCATCGTCGTTCCAGCCGGTTCTCCCTCCATTCAGCCTGCCACTCAGCTCGTCCTGAAACCTCGCTCTGTGCCAGCAAGACTGCGCGCAGCCACAGGCCAACATGGGTACGCGGACCTGCACGTTGGGCAGACCGTCGCCGAAACAGGGGGATGAGCTTGGCCGGCATGGCGCGAATCCTCCTGGTTGCGGACCTATCCATCAACTGAACTGACCTCTCTGGTCATCCCCGCCCTTCTTGCCGAGCTCATCCTGCGGCGCGGGACTTTCCGCTGTTCTGCGAGCACAATGGGCGAAGGTGCTTCGTCTCAAGGGCGGGGGGTGAGTGCCCATTGACAATCTGCTGCGCATTCGCGGTCTAGTCCCTGCCGCGACCTGCGCCTAGGGCTGGGCTCCTGGCCACTCTTCCGACATAGGGCCTCAGCCCTCTCGCCCCGATGAATATCTGGCAGGAGAGGACAAGCCCGCTAATGGTCCAGAAGATCACCGCGCTCAGTCTCTGCGACCTAGACAACCCCGCCGCAGATCCTCGACTTGAGTCCCTGACACTGCTACCTGCCGTTCAACACCGGCAACCATGAGCCGTAAAGCGGCTTAGGAACGGAGCAACAATGACCGTCCGACTCGTGATTCTCTACACCCAGCCCGACAGCCCAGACGACTGGGACAAGCACTATCTCGGCGAGCACATGCCCATGGGCCGCAGACTTCCGGGTCTCGACATCATCCAGGCAGCGCGGATGGTAGGCGCCGCAGACGGAGGTGAGCTGCCGTACTACAGGGTGACGACGGCTGATTTCCCGAGCATGGAAGCAATGCAGGCAGCGGTGGCCTCGCCGGAGGGCGAGTTGGCTACGGCTGACTTCGCCGCGATCGCCCCGCCTGGCAGCCGCATCCTGATCGCTGAGATAGACGGCTAATCTCGCCATCAAGAACAGCCAGCCGATTTAACATCACCAGCGGCACGCTGACCGTCAGCTACAGCTATAACTGCGCCTCGTTCGGCCAGTCGGGCAACTTCATCGCGGACCTGGAGACTGCCAGTCAAGGCGGCACCAATAGCGATGATCAGTCGATCGCCAACCTGATCGGCAATGGCGGCTCTTACACGACCAACATCTACCCGCAGGACGTGGGCAGCCAGTATTACCTGGCGGTAAATAGCGAGTGCAACTGGTCGGTGACGATTAAGAGTCCGTAACCGCCCAAGAGCCAGGCCACCCTCTGGTCCCCAGGGTGGCCTTTTTGCTGCCTACTGGCCAGCAGGTCTGCCTAGATCCCCAGGGGTCAGCGGCCAGCTGCGGCCAGCCGCCCGCGGAGCCCGCCAGCGCGGCTCCCGACAGCGCCCGGTGATCGGAGGCCAGGCGGCGGCCGTACCTGGTTGCGGGGGGCCTGCGGTTGGCTCGGGACCTGCGGTTGGCTCGGGGTCTGCGGTTGGCTCGGGCTTGGCGGTTGGCTCGGGCTTGGCGGTTGGCTCGGGCTTGGCGGCGTCCGGCTCACTTACGCGCGCATCCGGGTCCGGCGTCAGCAGCGAATCCACCGCGCGGCCCGTGAGCAGGGCGACATACGCGGCGGCGCGGAGCTGATCCATCGTCCCGGTCGCACCGCGCTTGCGCAGCCAGCGAGCGAACGCGGTCAGCCGCACGCTCGCGTGGACGACGTCCGCGGTGGCCGGCTCGCGGCCAGCGAGAGCTGCGTTGCCGGATGTCTCGGTCCAGGTGTGGACCCCGATGTCGGCACGAGCTTCCTTCCGGAGCTGCGCCGCGGCCTCTGGATCGTGGGCCAGCACCGCACGCGTCAGCGCCGCCCTGAGCTGACCCGACGTCATGTTGCCCGCTCGTCCCAGCGGGCCAGTAGCGATCTCGCGAGCGTCGTCTCGGACAGGCCGGTGAGCTGGTCGACGAACACGCACACCTTCGCCCAGTCGATTTCCGCCGCCTTTGAGAGCCGCGTAGACGTCCGGGAGCCGGTCGACGCCGTTGGCGTTGGCCAGAAGCTGACTCGCCGACCGGCTCGTCAGGCGCAGTGCGGCCGCAACCTCATCGCTGACGTGCTCGGCCACGCGTGACCGCTGCGTCTCGCGAACCTGGGTCTCGCGGCGCCGCACTAGTGTCATCAAGGTAGCCGCCTGGCCTGTTTGCGCCCAGGACGCGAGTCGCTGCCAGGCGCTTAGCACGCCGATGAGCGCTCGCGAGTTCAGGGCCGGCGGAAGAGTGTCGTGCGGGCCGCCCGCCGCGAAGCCGATGCCGTCCGAGCCAGGCTCGGCGTCGTGGTGACTGAACCCGCTGCCGATGTGGTTGCGGCGAAAGGCTCGGGTGGCTCGAGCGCCCTGACCGCTCCATCGTGTGGAGTGTAGGTACAAACGCTTTGTACCTACACTCCACGCGTTTGCCCTAGTTGATCTTGCACCTCGGAGCAATAGCCGCTTGCGTTACATTTCGGGCGCGAGGAAGATTGTCGGAGTCGGGAAACCGAGCCGATCGTGCCCGAGATAGACGCTTTGTCGGTGCTGCATGCGAGCCTGTCTCTCGTGAACCCCGCATCCGATGGCAACGGGCGCCCCGCCAACGGCCGAGCGTCGGCTCTCGGCGTAGGCGTCGGGTGCAGCGCGAAGGAGGCCAGCGGCGCTGAAGGCCAGCGAAGCTGAACTTCAAGTTTTCTTGGCGCGGCTCGGCGCCACCCGCGGCGGCTCACCTGGCTGCTTTGGATAGACAGGCGGCCACGGAGCGTCAAGAAGGCCAGCGGCCATGTCCCTATCGTTCATAGCCAGGAACGGGGCCAGCGACTGCGGCTCGTCATTCATTGCGAGCCACGGATCACCGACAGTCTCGAGTCGAGCTGGCAGTGATGAGATCGTGAACTGGTCCGGATGGATCTCATCGATCTCGTCCCAGTTGAGCGGCGTGGACACCTGGGCACCAGGCCGGGCGCGGACGGACCACGCGCCGAACACTGTCTTATGCGGCGCGTTCTGGTTGAAGTCGACGAACACGCGCTGGCCGCGTTCCTCCTTCCACCAGGCTGCGGTGATCAGGTCCGGCCGTCTGCGCTCCAGCTCGCGGCCGATCGCCACGGCGGCACTGCGCACCTGGTAGGAGTCCCACTGCGGCTCGAGCCGGACGTAGACGTGCACGCCGCGATTGCCTGTCGTCTTGGGGTAGCCAGTCACTCCGAGCTCTGCCAGCAGCGTCCGGAGCTCGGCGGCCGCCTGCTGGATGTGGCTGAAGTTCACGCCAGGCGTCGGATCAAGATCGATCCGAAGCTCGTCCGTGTGGTCAGGATCGCTGGCCAGGTACGGCCAGACGTGGAAGCCCAGGCAGCCAAGGTTCACGGCCCACAGGACGTGATCAATGTCGGCTGCGACGAGTGCCTCGGACGTCGTCCCGTTCGGCGTGGCGACCACGGTTGTCTGGAGCCACGAGGGCTTGTTCTTCGGCACCCGCTTCTGAAAGAACGACGGACCGCCGGCTCCCTCCGGGAAGCGCTGAAGCAGCACCGGCCGCCCGCCCATTGTCCGCATGAGCGGCTCGGCGACGCGCAGATAGTGCTCGGCCAGGTCAGCCTTGGTCTCGCCGTGCTCGGCGAAGTAGACCTTCTCGCCTGAGGTGATCAGGTCACGACCAGTCATCAGGGACCAGCTCCCAACGGCGGTGCACGATCTCGAAGCTCACTGGCGAAACGCTAGCCGATCGGGCGGCGCCCAGTGAGCGCCCAGTCGGCTGCGGTCCCGTCGTCAGGTCGCCGCTGAGCGTCCGTCTAGGCATAGCGATATTCCGGAATGTGTCGTTTATGCCATCCGGTAACAGAGCGCCTGCTAGCCTCACCGGCCATGGCCGAGGAGTTTTATACCGGTTATGCCGACGAGCAGGCTAGCGCACCGTGGCTGGGTACTCGGCCATTTCATGCCGGTCGACGATCCACGGCGATCAGAGGACGTCGAGATCAAGTGGGCCGCGCACTCGCGCGGCGACAAGATGGGTGACCACCGAATCGCGTACGGCGGCAATCTTCCTGGTCAGCGGCCGGTTCCGCGTCGACCTGCCAGGTCGGAGCGTCGTGCTTGACCGGCCGGGTGCCTACGTGGTCTTCTCCGGAGTCGGCCACTCCTTCGAGGCGGAGGAGGACTCGACCATCCTGGGCGTCCGCTGGCCTTCGGTACCCGGCTACTGAGCGCGAGCCGGCCAAGGGCCGCCAGCCACGACAGCCCCGTTCCCGGCATATGGTTGTTCGCTAGTCGTCATGTCAGCAAGGAGTTAGTGGAGAGCGATGACCGGCCCGGACTTCAGCACCCGACTCGCCCAAATCGCCGAGCAGCAAAACGGCGGGGCGGCAGCCGCGGCGGCCCTGAGCCGCTGGCTGTCGGCCGAACAGCCCTTCGTGAACGGGGCCGAGCTGAGGCGATTCGCTGAGCAAGCGCCGGTGAGCCTGATCGTGGACTCGTTCCGGTGCGACATACCGTTCGGGACGGGCGGGCGACGCGGCCGGGTCGGCATCGGGCCGAACCGAATCAACCCGCGAACTCTGGCGCTGACGGTTGCCGGTCACTGCGAGTTCCTGCGTGCCACGGCGCCTGCTGCTAGCGGCGGGACGGTCGTCGTCGCGAACGACACCAGGGTGTTCACCGACATCAACGCGGCGCACACGTTCATGGGCGAGGACTGGTCGCTACTCGGCACCAGTTCGCGCAGCCTGGCCCTGCTCGCGTGCCAGATCTACGCCGTCTACGGGTTCGAGACGTACCTGACCGCGCCTAAGGACAACGACGCCTACATGCCGACGCCCGAGCTGTCGTTCGCGATCCGCGCGCTCGGGGCGGCCGGCGGCCTGAACGTCTCGGCGTCGCACAACCACCCGGACGACAACGGCTTCAAGGTCTACACCCCCACAGGCGGCCAGTACTGCCCGCCCGACGACGCGACCCTGTCACGGGCGGTCGAGCAGGTCGAGCTCGATCCGGACATCGAGCGGCTGGTCGCGCGCTACACCGGCGCCGCCGAGGAGATCCCCGGCGATGTGCACCACGCCTACATCGGCATGTACGTCGACAGGTCCGCAGTGATCTGCGCGGCTTCGGACGCCATCCGCGCGGACGTGCCGATCGTGTACACGCCGCTGTGCGGCACCGGCCTCGCCAACGTCGGGGAGACGCTGACCGAGGCCGGCTATCGGGTGCACGTGCCGCGTGACCAGTACCCGGATGGCTCGTTCGCGCCGATCCCGCTGCGGTCGCCGAACCCGGAGATCCCGGGCGTGACCGACCCGGCTATCGAGTTCGCCGGCACAGTCGGCGCCGAGCTCGTGCTGTCGACCGACCCTGACGCAGACCGCCTGGGCGTCGAGGTGCGCCTCGCTGACGGAACGTGGCGGCACCTAACCGGCAACCAGATCGGCGCGCTGATCGCCTACTTCCTGATCGCCGACACCGACGGGCCCCGGTTGGCCGGGCCGCTGATCACGACGGTGGCGACCAGCAGGGTGCTACGTGCAATCGCCGGGCTCGGTTCGGGCGTAGAGGTGACCGACGACCTCATGATCGGGTTCAAGTTCATCGGGCAGCTGCTGGACTCGATGGCCGCCGCGGCCGGGTCAGGGGCTGCCGACCTCGTGCTGGCGTCGGAAGAGAGCCATGGCTACCTCACCACGACCGACCTGCGAGACAAGGACGCCGCCTCGGGCGGCTACATCGTCGCGCACCTGCACGCCCTGATGCGCAGCCGCGGCCGGACGCTCTGGGATTACCTCATGCAGGTGTTCGCGGACGTCGGCGTGCACATCGAGCTCGGCCGGTCGCTGGTGCTGCTTGGCGCTGACGGTGCCGAGAAGATCAAGTCCGTAATGCGATCGCTGCGGTCGGAGCCGTTGGCGGACCTCGGCAGCGAGCCGGTGCTGGTGCGGCACGACTTCCTGGTCGACGGCACTGAAGGGCCACTGACAGAGGGGGAACGGGCGTCGCGTGACGTGCTGGAGCTGATCAGCGAGCACTACCGGATCGTGGTCCGGGCATCTGGTACCGAGGCCAAGCTGAAGTACTACTTCGACTACCGCGAGGAGCCGGATCCGGTCTCCGGGACAGATGCGGCAGGGTCCGCGGGAGCGGTAGCGGCTGCGGCTGGGGCGGCGGCTGCGGCGGCCCGGTACGCCGAGCTCGAGCCTGTCGTCCGGGCCGACTGCGCGGCGGTCTACGCCGACCTGGCCCGCCGGGCGGGTTACGAGCTGTCGCCGCGGGCACTAGAACTACCGGATGTTATGCCGGTGCAGGAGAAGGCCGGAGTTCAATAGGCCTGGGTTCAATAGGCCGGGGTTCAATAAGCCCACGGCGCCATGAAAGCGGGCGATGCAATGAACGACAGGGCCGGTCAGCCCGCGACCGAAGCGGACCTGGTGGACGTCGGTTCACTCGTGACCGCTTATTACACCGAGCACCCGGACCCGGCCGAGCCCTCACAGCAGGTGGCGTTCGGCACCTCGGGGCACCGGGGCAGCTCACTGCGGCTGTCGTTCAACGAGGATCACATCGCGGCGACGACGCAGGCGATCTGCGAGTACCGGGCCGCTGCCGGGATCACCGGGCCTATCTTCCTGGGCCGTGACACGCACGCGCTGTCGGAGCCCGCGCTAGACACCGCGCTGGAGGTCCTGGTCGCGAACGGCGCAGAAGTCCTCATCGACAGCCGGGACGGCTACACGCCGACGCCCGCGCTGTCCCGCGCGATCCTCGTATATAACGACGGCCGCAGCGCCGGACTCGCTGACGGAATCGTCGTTACCCCTTCGCACAACCCGCCCGAAGATGGCGGCTTCAAGTACAACCCCCCTGACGGCGGCCCGGCCGGCGCGCAGATCACCGCCGCGATACAGCAGCGGGCGAACGAGTTGCTGACCGGGGGTCTTGGGGAGGTCCGAAAGGTTCGGTTCGCGCGGGCGCGGGCGGCCGCGGGCCGGTTCGACTTCCTCGGCGAGTACGTCGCCGCGCTGCCGTCCGTCGTCGACGTCGAGGCGATCCGGGCCGCGAGGGTGCGGATCGGCGCCGACCCGCTCGGCGGTGCCAGCGTCGCCTACTGGAGCGAGATCGCCGAGCGGTACGAGCTCGAGCTCACGGTCGTGAACCCGGTCGTCGACAAGACGTTCCGGTTCATGACCCTCGACTGGGACGGCCGGATAAGGATGGACAGCTCGTCGCCGAGCGCGATGGCGTCGCTGATCGGTCGCCGCAACGATTTCGCGGTCTCGACTGGCAACGACACCGACGCGGACCGGCACGGCATCGTGACTCCGGATGCCGGGCTTATGAACCCTAATCACTACCTCGCGGCCGCGATCGACTACCTGTACCGGCACCGCGACGACTGGCCGGCCCAGGCTGCGGTCGGCAAGACCATGGTCAGCTCCTCGATCATCGATCGAGTTGCCGACGACTGCGGCCGTTCGCTGACCGAGGTGCCGGTCGGGTTCAAGTGGTTCGTGCCAGGCCTGCTGGACGGGAGCATCGCGTTCGGCGGCGAGGAGAGCGCGGGCGCGTCCTTCCTGCGCCGCGACGGCCGGGTGTGGACCACCGACAAGGACGGGATCATCCTCGACTTGCTCGCCGCGGAGATCATCGCAGTCACGGGCAGCACGCCGAGCCAGCAGTACCGGCAAATCGCCGAGCGGCTCGGCGATCCGGCCTACGCGCGGATCGACGCGCCCGCCACGCGCGAGCAGAAGGCGGTCCTGGCGCAGCTATCGCCCGACCAGTTCAGCGCGGCCGAGCTCGCGGGCGAGCCGGTCCTCGCGCGGCTCACCACGGCCCCCGGCAACGGCGAGCCGCTCGGCGGGATCAAGGTCGTTACCGAGTCGGGCTGGTTCGCCGCCCGGCCGTCGGGCACCGAGGACGTGTACAAGCTGTACGCCGAGTCGTTCCGCGGGCCCGGGCACCTGGCCCGGATCCAGACCGAGGCGCAGGAGCTCCTGGCCGGCATCCTGAGTTCACCGCAGGCTGCTCACCGCTAGGCCGAGGCGGCTCGCCAGGTCCGCAAGGCGCGCTTCCCTGATCTCGGTAGCGACCTCCGCGGCGAAGCCCATCTGGCGGTTGACGCGCAGCATGTGCGTGTTATCGGCCGCGTTACTGGTGCGAACGTGGGTGACGTGCGGGTGATCGGCCGTCAGCCGCGCCAGGTTGGCGGCCTTAATGCACGCTCCGAGCCCGTTACCGCGGTGCGTCGCCAGGACAGCCGTGTCCTGCTGGATGGCCAGCTCTGGTTGATGGCGGTGAACCTCCAGGTACGTCAGGCCAGCTACCTCCGAGGACGACTCGTGCAATGCGACTACAACCCTGAGCTCGCAGCCCCGGTCGGCCGCGACGGCCTCTTCAGCACGGACCCGCTCCGGGGTCCACTCGGGCTCGGTGAAGCTCATGTCGCCGTGCGGCGCCTCACTGATCGCGTTGCGGGCGCGGGAGTAGGAGTCGAGCAGCTCGTCCGGAGTGCTGCCGGTCCAGCAGGCGAGCCTGTAGCCCGGTGCCACAGGGACTCGCCAGCGCGCCCGGTCCACGGTAGGCAGGTCCAGGGTGAGCGAGATCGTACGCTGGGCGACGCGGAATCCCTGCGCGCTGGCCCAGGCCTGGCCAGTCGATCCGTCGGTGAGGCCCTCCATCAGGAGGGCATCGCGGTCGCACGCGGACGCCGCCACTTCACGCAGCAGCGCAGTGCCGACGCCGCGGCGCCGTTGCTCAGGGTGCACGGTGATGTCGAATGCGGCCAGGTCAGATGACTGGTCGCCGAGCAGCATCAAGTAAGCGATGCCGATCGGCTCGCTGCCCGCGGCGCTAGCGGCCAGCCAGTGCAGACGGCGCCGGTCCGGTGCCGAAGCCCTGGTCAGCCGCGCGATCGTGGCCTCGCGCGCGGGCTCAGGCTCATCCGGCCGATCGACGGCGGCAGCCGCCTGCTCGAGCCTGAAGCACGCGTCCAGCTCAGCCGCAGAGGCGTCGGCTGGCGCGAAAGAGGTGATGTGCACGCCTCGTCCTTTCTGAGCCAGGAGTGACCGGCCTGCCAGGTTAGCCGGGACGGCCAGGCGCAGCCAACCGAGAATGAAGTCGTGCTCAGTGACGCGCCGCTGCCCGTGCTGGTCGTGAACACCGCGCGCGTGAATGACGTGCGGCGGCTGCGCCGCGCCTGCGAGCGGGTCGCGACGGCGAGTGGCTGGCGGCCGCCCCTGGTGCTCACGACGACGCCCGCCGACACTGGCTCAGCGCAGACGCGGCACGCGCTGGAGGTCGGGGCGGCCTTGGTCATCACGGCGGGCGGTGACGGCACCGTGAGGGCGTGTGCCGAGGCACTGGCCGGTACCGGGGTGCCGCTGGCCATCGTCCCGGCCGGTTCGGCGAACCTGACCGCGACCGCCCTCGGCCTCCCCACGCGGGCCGAGGCAGCCCTCCGGGTGGCGTTCTGCGGCCGCGAGCGGCAGATTGACCTGGCGGTCGCGGACGGGATGACGTTCGCAGCAATGGCTGGCATCGGGCTCGATGCCGCGGTGGTCGGCGCTACGTCGGCGATGCTGAAGCGGGTCGTCGGCTGGACCGCGTACGCCGCGGCCGCGACTGGTCAGATGCTACGGCGGCCGGTCACGTTCGGCATCCGGCTAGACGGCGGCGATCCGATGATCCGCGAGGCGCATTCGATCACGGTCGGGAACTCCGGGGCGCTGCCGGGCGGCTTCCTGATCATGCCGGCGGCGCGGCTCGATGACGGCCTGCTCGACGTCCTCGTCCTCGCACCGGCCGGCGCGTTCGGCTGGGCCAGCGTCTGCCACCGAGTGCTGACGCGCAGCCGCCGCGACGATGCCCAGCTCGAGCGGTACCAGGCGCACACAGTCGAGATCAGCGCCGAAGCCGAGCTGCCACGCCAGGTGGACGGCGAAATGATCGCACCGGCCAGGTCCATGACGGTGGCGGTGCGACCGGGCGCGCTCAGGGTGCGGGTGCCTGCCTAGCCGCTCCGCATCGCGATCTGGCTGAGCGCGGGCAACCGCACCCCGAGCGAGTGCACGCTGGCGTCGCTCGCCCGGATTGCGACAAGCTCACCGTTGCCGGCGAGCGCGAACAGCCACCGGCTGTCCGGCGACCAGGCGAGCGTTGTGCTGTCCGATACCGCACCGATGGGAACGGGGAGCGTCGTCGTGCGCCCCGTGCTCAGGTTCACCAGGTCAAGCGCTGCGCCCTGAGCGCCGCTGGCGACGGTCACGGCGGCGAACGAGCCGTCAGGCGCCACGACACCGGGCTCGTCCGGCCACGGCCATGACACCACGTTCAGGCCGTCGCCCGGCAGCGTCCGGCGTGTGCCGGTCAACGCGTCCACCACGACGTTGCGGCACTGGCCCTTCTGGCAGCTCAGGCCCAGCCAGTTCCTGGGCCCGACCGCGACGAGCAAGGCGCCCACGGCGCGCAAGCTGGCGGGGGTGGCGTCGTACTGTCGGCCTGAGTTGTTGAATAGCACCACGTAGCCCCGGCCGTCTGAGGTGGCCGACTGCACTGGGTACTGCCGGGAGAGCGCCGCCAAGCGAAGTCCGGTGGCGGCACCTTGCGGTCCGATGAGGGTGATGTCCTGGTTGCCGCCGATGTACCACTCCTCGTCCGCAACCGGGCCAGGGAGCAGCTGGCCGCCGCTCGCCAGGATCCCGGTTAGCGGCCGCGCCGGCAGGCCGTCGGGCACCACGTAGCCAGGCACGTTGTCCAGCGGGCGGATGATCACCTGCTTCGGCCCGACAATGAACGAAACTGGCGCGTCACCAAGCGCGGGCGGCAGCACTGTCCGCGTGATCTGGCCACGGGAGAACTGGACCGATACCAGGCCATTCGAGCTCAGGCCGAACAGTTCCCAGTTCGCCGAGATGCCGAGGATCCGGTGACCGACGCTAGTAACGCTGACCGGCGGCGGCGGTGGTGCCCGGCGTTTGCTCGGGTGATAGAGGACGAAGACCAGTGCGGTGACCACGATGGCCGCCAGGAGCAGTCGGCTCACCCAGCCTTTGCCGGGGCGGCGCGGGCTGCCGAACTCCACGACCTCGCCATGCGAGTACGGGCGCTGGCCGGAATTGCCTCCGTCCGCTGATGTCACACTTCAGGGGACCACAGCGGATCGCTGATCTCAAAACCGATGTCGGTTCCCCAGGCGTTGCGATAGGCGACCTCCTGCACCGGGCGCCGTGGCGCGACGCCCCAGCGGCCGGTCGGGTAGCCGAACGAGACGCAGCAGGCCATCGTCCAGCCCTTGCCGGATGGCACGCCGAGGATCTGCATGGCCTCCTCGCCGTGGAAGAAGCCGAGGACTGAGGTGAGGGCGCTGCCGACGCCGTCGGCCCTGGCGGCCAGCTGTGCGCTCCATACGGCCGGGAAGATGGACGCGCCGCTGCCGTCACCGCGCGAGAACGCGATGAGGAATAGCGGCACGGACTCGAAGTGATCGGCAAGGTGCTGCGCGGATGACTGCACGCGCAGCAGGGAGGCACTCTCCGGGTCGTTGGGCCGAGCCCTGGCCTGCTCCAGCCGTTCGCGGTAAGCCGTCTCCCACAACTTAGCGATGGCGTCCTGGTACAGCGGGGCTAGCCTGCGCTTGACGTCCGGGTCGTCGACCAGCAGGAACCGCCAGCTCTGCGCGTTTCCGCCGCTCGGCGCGCGGATCGCGGCGTCCAGGATTCGAGCCTGCACGTCGGCCGGTATGGGGTCGGGCTTGACTCGCCGCATCGCCCTGGTCGTGTACAGCGCCTCACGGACGTCCATCGGATCTCCTCCGCCGCCGGTTCCTGACCCGGATCATGCCACAGGCGAGGCATTGCGTCGCGAGTGACGTTTGTGATGCAGTGGCGGCTAAAGAGCCGGAATGACGCTGGGAGACGGCATGCGAGGCTTCAAGAACTTTCTGCTAAGAGGGGACGTCATCGTCATCGCGGTGGGGCTGATCGTCGCGCTGGCATTCAGCACGCTGATCGCGGCGTTCACCACCAGCGTCGTCGATCCGATCATCGCGCGGGCCGAGGGGAGTAACTCCATCGGCCTCGGCTGGCAGCTCGGCGCTGCCGGGAACAAGACCACGTTCCTCAACATCGGATCGTTTATCTCAGCCGCCATCTACTTCGTCATCTTCATGGCGGTCGTGTACTTCGTGATCGCGGTGCCGTACAAGGTCATCTCCGCACGCCGCGGGGTCACGGTCTTCGGCGACCCGGCGCCAGTCAAGACGTGCCCGGCCTGCCTGTCTGCCGACCTGCCGGTGGCAGCGACGAAGTGCAAGTACTGCGGCACGGATCAGCCAGCCCTGGACCAGCCAGCGGCGGACGAGCCGGCAGTAGCACCGTGATCAGCGACAGCCCGCCAACCGAACCGCAAGGCGAGCTGGCGCCATCGTCCGCGGCGGACGAAGGCGGCAAGAAGCCGTTCTGGAAGATGATGGCGACGCCGATCGTCCTGGCGTTGCTCGGCATTGCATTGCTACCGGTGGCGTTTGCGCTCTACCCGTCGTCGACGGCCACGTCCGATCCCGCGTACGCGCGCCTGTCGGTAGTGACGAACCAAAAAATCACGTTCATCGATTTCTCGGTCGTCCAGCTCAAGCCGACGCTAGCCAAGATCGAGATCGAGCTTGTGCGGCCACTATCGACACCCACAGCCGGTGCGCCAACGCCCTTCGCGAACCTGATCGTGAGCCCGCCGATCGGGACTAGGTTCCCGAGTTGTTATGGGGGCTGCACGGAGATTCACGGACCAGTTCCAGCGTTCACGTGGGAGGTACAGCTGACGTTCAACGTTCACGGGCAAGCGTTCGAGAATTTCTTCGTGCAGGCTAAGAGCCTCGGCGTCAACGACAACGGGGTCACCGCGCTAGCGGTGCTCCCTGAGGTCTTCTACCAGGGCTACGGCACGCCTGAGATACTGGTCTTCTACCACATCCCATCGGTAGAGAGCTTCGACTGGTCCGCGCTTTCGCCCGCCGCGTACACACCCTCGACCATCGGCTGGAGCGAGCCAGTCGCCGGCTACGACACTCCGTCGAAGGTCGCTGTCGGCATCAACGAGTCCCGCCAGTCAAGCGACAATCACGTGGCGTTCATCGCCGGCGCGCTGATCGGCGTGGCGGGGGGCGCGCTGGTATCCGCCATCCAGGAGACCCTGGGCCGTATCTTCAAGTGAGGCGCGCTTGGTCTACGACCAGACCTCATCCGAGACAACGGGGCTAGCACTGATGCCGGTCGTCGTTACGTCGGAATGGTGGACAGGTCCTTGAGCAGCAGGTCGCGATCCTCGCCGTCGGTGATGTCGGCGCTGGCCGCCTTGGCCTTGGTGAGCCAGCGGGCCGATTCGGCCGAGTTGCCAGCGACCGCGTACGCGCGGGCGAGCGCCTCGTAGGCGAAGGCCAGATCCCAGTCGCCGATGTCGTTACGCTCGCAGACGTCGAGGACGAGCTTGGCGTGGTAGATCGCCGGCTCGGGCAGGCTAAGCACGGTGTACATCCGGGAACATTGCCAGTGGCTGCGGGCTGCGTTTTCAGGCGCGCCGACCTGGAGCCAGTGATAGGCCGACGCGTGCGCCATGTGGATCATGAGAACGTCATCGTCGGGCGTCCGGTCGGTCTTGTCCATCAGCTCCCAGGTGCTGTTGAACAGGTCGACGCCGAGCTGTCTATGGTCGGTATCCATCGGCTACCCCGTTCCCTCCCGGATCTTCTTTGTGAGTCTGATGTCTTCCTCAAGGTAGCCAAGCGCCGTGTCGTCTCGCCAGGGCGCCTTGCCTTCGGTCAGCCGGGGCGCGAGCGCAACGACCGCGTCCTGGTCGGCCGGGATGTACTTCCGGGTTTGTGCATTTTCTGCCACGTGCCCACACGTTAGCGTGTGAAGGGCACCGGATTGGCGACGCTCCCCGGAGGTTGAAATGCCCTGGGCACAGGTGAACGCGAGTGACCTCTACTATCAGGAAGCCGGCGCGGGCCAGCCCCTTGTCTTGCTCCACGGCATGAGTTCGTGTGCGGAGGCATGGTTTCAGCAGTTCGAGGCGTTCGCGCCGTACTTTCGGGTCATCGCTTACGACAGCGTCAATCACGGGCATTCGGCCAACTCGCCGCGGGATCAGCCAGAGCCGGACCGGGCCGACGAGCTCGAGGGTTTCCTTGACGCGCTGAACCTGACCCGGCCGATCATCGCCGGTAACTCCATGGGCGCGCTCACGCTGCTGCGCTGGGCCGTCCGTCATCCGGATGACGCGGCCGCACTCCTGCCATCGGGAATGGGCATCGGCGCGGTCAGCCGCTTCGCGCGCGCGGCCGAACCGCTCGACAACGAGACGTTGTTCCTGCCGGTCGGCGGCTCACTCACCGACTCGCTGCGGGAGCGCGATCCTCAGCTCTACGACCGGTACCTGCGGATCCGGTCGACGGCGACCCGGCTGGAAGCTCTTCGCCATCCGCGGCCCAGGTCCATGGCCGACCCGAGCCGCGGCGAACTGGACGAGGCCGTCGCCAAGATACAGTCCCCGATGCTGGTAGTCGTGGGCGACCTGGACCCGCTTGCGCCGAACGCACGCGCGCTGGCCGCGGCGGTGCCAGGCGCGAAGCTGCACGTGGTACCGGAGTCGCCGCACAACGTCTATTACGAGACCGCGGCCGAGTACAACCGGGTGGTCGCGAGCTTCCTCGCTGAGCTGGGCCTGATGCCGGCGGCTTAGGAAAGGAACGACAGCCGGACGTGGCGGTCGGGGTTGTCCACGTTGAGGTCCACCAGCGCGATGGACTGCCAGGTGCCGAGGGCCAGTCGACCGCCTATGACCGGCACCGTCGCGTACGGCGGGACAAGCGCAGGCAGCACATGTGACCGCCCGTGGCCGCGCGATCCGTGCGCGTGCCGCCAGCGGTCGTCACCGGGCAGCAGGTCGTTCAGTGCCGACAGCAGGTCAGCGTCGCTGCCCGAGCCAAGTTCGAGGATCGCCAGGCCCGCGGTCGCGTGCGGCACGAACACGTGCAGCAGGCCGTCATCATTGCCTGCCGACTCACGCGCGAACTGCGTGCACTGCCGCGTGATGTCCTGCACGACCGGCGTCCGGCCGGTGTGTACTTCGAAGGTTGTCGTCTTCATGACCTCAGGTCCGCAGGTAGGAAGCGCCGTTGAGGTCGAGTATCGCGCCGCTCGCCCAGGCAGCTTCGGGCGAGGCGAGATAAAGGACGGCGGACGCGATCTCCTCTGGCTGCGCCACCCGCCCGAACGGGCTCTGCGCGCGGATGGCGGCGCCGCTTCCGCCGTGGAGGTGCGCCGCCGCCATGTCCGTCTCCACGAAGCCGGGCGCGACGGCTGACACCGTGATGTTGTGGGGGGCGAGCGCGACCGCGAGCGACTGGCCGAGCGCGTTCAGGCCGGCCTTGCTAGCGCCGTAGGCAGGCTGGCCCGGTTCGCCGCGGAAAGCCCCGCGCGACGACACGTTCACGATGGTGCCGCCGCCGCCGGCGATCATGTGCTGCACTGCGCACCACGTCACGTTCGCCGCTCCGATCAGGTTGAGCCCGATCGTGTCCTGCCAGGCCTGCTGCCAGGCCTCATAGGAGACCTCGGCAACGTGGTGGGCCACGCGGCCGTAGCTGGCGGCGTTGTTGACCAGCACGTCGAGACCGCCGAGGTGGTCGGCGGCGGCATCGACCATGCTGCGGACCGCGACGGGGTCGCAGATGTCGGCCTGGACGACGACGTGTCCGTCGCCGGGGAGGCTGGCTCGCACGGCCGCAGCCAGGTCGGGCGAGTCGCGGTGATGGACAGCGACGATGTCACCGGCCGCCGCGAAGGCCTGCGCGACGGCCCGGCCGATCCCCCTCGACGACCCGGTCACCAGAATCTTGCGGCTAGTCACCGGTTGACCTTATCGGCTCGGCACTGCCAAGGCGGCGCAGGGTTGCGGGCAGAATGTCCTGCATGACACATAACTCCACCGAGGGCGACCGTGGCGCTCGACCGGTCCGGGACGCGGCGGATGCGTACGTCGGGGGCGCCGCTGAGCTCAACCCGCTGCTGGCGACGATGCTCGGACTGCCTGAAGGTCAGGACAGGCTGCCCGACTTGTCGCCAGCGGGCCAGGACGCCAGCGATGACCTGATGACCGCGACGCTGGCGGGGCTCGCCGAGATGGAAGGAGCGGCCGACAGCAGCGAGTACAGGGGCCCGGACGAACGGCGGTGCGCCCGGCTGCTGCGGGAGCGGCTGGAGACCGAACTCGCGGTCAGCGGGACGGGCGAGCACCTTCGGTCGATGTCGATTATCTTCGGACCGCCGCAGCAGGTGCGCGGCATCTTCCTGCTGATGCCGGTCGCCACGACGGACGACTGGGCTGTCATCGCGCGGCGCCTGGCGCGCGTGCCGGAGGCGGTGGCTGGTTACCGCGTGTCGCTGGCCGAAGGCGCGAGCCGCGGCCTCTATGCGGCGCCGCGGCAGGCCGAGGCGGTCGCGGGCCAGCTCCGGGACTGGCTAGCGACTGGCGACGGGCGCGGCTGGTTCAGCGACTTTGTCACTGGCGGGCTATCGGAATTTCCGGCGTCGCTGCAGTCCGACCTCAGCGCGGCCGCTGCGGCCGCGGACGCCTCCGTGGCCGCCCTTCGTGACTGGCTCGTTGCTGAGTACCTCCCCGGCGCGGCCGGGACGCCTGACGGAGTCGGGGAGGAGCGGTACCTGGCCGGTGCGCGGCGCTGGAATGGCACCAGGCTCGACCTCGCCGAGACCTACGAGTGGGGCTGGTCGCAGTACCGGCAGATATGGGCGGACATGCGCGCCGAAGCGGAGCGGGTCCTTCCCGGCTCGATGCCGGTGCAGGCCATGCGCTACCTCGACACCCACGGTGAGGTGATCGATGGAGTCGACGCCGTCCGCGACAGGCTTCAGCGGCTGATGGACGAGGCCATGACCAGCTTGGCCGGGACGCACTTCGATCTCGCCGACCCGATCAAGGTTGTGGAGGCCAGGATCGCGCCGCCAGGCAGTGCGGCCGCGCCGTATTACACGGGGCCGTCGCAGGACTTCTCGCGGCCAGGCCGGACTTGGCTGCCGACGCTGGGCAAGACCGAGTTCCCGATGTGGAACCTGATCAGTACCTGGTACCACGAAGGCGTGCCCGGCCATCATCTGCAGATCGCCCAGTGGCGGTACGTGGCAGCGCAGCTATCGCTGTACCAGACAAGCCTCGGCCAGGTGAGCGCGTGTTCGGAAGGCTGGGCGCTGTACGCCGAGCGACTTATGGACGAGCTCGGCTTCCTCGAGCAGCCGGGCGCGCGGATGGGCTACCTTGACGCTCAGCTGATGCGGGCTATCAGGGTCATCGTCGACATCGGCATGCACCTGGAAATGCCGATCGCGGCGGACTGGGCACCTGGAGCCGGGCAGCGGTGGACGCCGGAGCTCGCGCTCGAGTTCTTTGCCGAGCACAGCGGCCGGGACCACGAGTTCCTGCAGAGCGAGATCGTCAGGTATCTCGGCATGCCAGGGCAGGCAATCAGCTACAAGCTGGGGGAGCGGGCGTGGCTATCAGGGCGCGCCGCCGCGAAGGCCGCGCGCGGCGACAGCTTCGACCTGAAGGCCTGGCACATGGCGGCGCTGTCGCTCGGCTCGCTTGGGCTCGATGACCTGGCGGCCGAGCTTGCCCTGCTGTGATGACTGCCTGCTGTGATGAGCTAGCCCTGCTGTAGGGCCTGCTTGCGCAGGTCCTCGCGCACGAGGTTGCCGAGCCTGCGAGTCTCGTGATGGTCGATCATCGCGCCGGCGGCCGCGCCAGTGAGCAGCGGCGCGAGCGCGAGCGCGCTCTTGCCCGCCTTCGCCAGCAGCCGCCGCTCAAGCTTGCGGCGCAGCGGCGATCCCACGGCGAGCGCCAGGCCGCCGCTGGTGATGCGCACGCCGCGACGTTCGGCCCACGAGCCGACGTAGGCGATCATGCGCTGAGGCGCCGAACCAGGGGCCGGCCTGCCGTATACCTCGTGCAGCTCGGCTATGAGCTTCAGCTCAATGGCGACAAGGGCCATCGTTTCGACGACAAGCTCGACCGGAGCCGTGGGGATGAACGGTACGGCCGCGGCCGCCCCGACTGCGGCGCCCACACCGGCTGACGCACGGGCCGCACCGGTGATCAGGGAGTCGGCCAGCTGCTCGGTGCCGAGGCCAGGACGTTGCTCCTGGAGCGTGGCCAGGTTGCGGATCGGTACCTTGGGCGCCATCTCCAGAACCTGGCTGCTCAGCCACTGGCCGCTCGCACGCAGGCCACGCGCCGTGGCCGAGCCACCAGCCCGGGCGCCGCGCACCGTGACAGATCCGACGGGCCGGACGCGCCGACCTGCGGCGCTCGCGCCCGATTGCAGACCGTACGCGGCGGCGTCCCGGCCGGACTTGAGGTTGCGCCTGGTGGCCTTGCTGCTGCGGCTGGCCAGCTCCGGGATCTGCCGGGCGAGCCGCCTGCGGCGGGTTTCGGTCTTAGCCTCGCTGAGCTCACCTGCCAGCTCCGCGACGCGTTCAGGCAGCTGACCGTTGCCCAGCGCCTCATCACTGGGCTGACGCTCGTTGTCCGCTGGCTTCGCAGGGCTCATATCTAGTCGCTACCCGCGATCGGCGTGGTTATCGCTCTGTTCGCCGTCTGCGCTAGCCAGTCTGGTGCTCAAGGGCCCGGCGGGTGAGGACCTGGGCCAGGTGGCGGCGGTACTCGCGGTCGGCGTGCATGTCCTCGCCGGGTGACGTGCCTTCGGCTGCGTACACGGCGGCCTCGGCAGGGGTGGCCCCGGCGCCGAGCGCCGCCTCCGCGGCTGTGGCGCGCAACGGCGTCGGCCCCATGTTGGCCAGAGCAATCCGGCCGTCGATGGCGGCGACCCCGACGATCGCCCAGTCGTTGGCCCGGCGGACGAACTTCTGGTAGCCCCACGGCACGCCGGGACGGCGCGGCACGCGGACGTCGGTCAGCAATTCGTCCGGCTGCATCGCTGTCTCGAAGTACCCATCGAAGAAGTCGTCAGCAGCGACTGTGCGCGTGCCGCTCGGGCCCTGGAGCACGACGGAGCCGCCGAGGGCGACAAGCGCCATCGGCAGGTCAGCGGCCGGGTCCGCGTGTGACAGCGAGCCCCCGATCGTGCCACGGTGCCGGATCTGTGGGTCGCCGACCTGGGCTGCGGCGTAGGCGAGCAGCGGTGCCTCGGTGCGGACGAGCTCCGAGGCTGCGAGGTCGGCGTGCCGGGTGGTGGCGCCGATCACCAGCTCATCACCATCGGCAGCGACGCCTGCCAGCTCGGTCAGGCCGCCGATGTCGATCAGCACCTCAGGCGTTGCGAGCCGCAGCTTCATCATGGGCAGCAGTGAGTGACCGCCGGCCAGGAGCTTGGCGTCGTCGCCGTGGGCGACCAGCAGGCTGATCGCGTGCTCGGCTGACTCGGCGGCGACGTACTCGAACGGCGCGGGGATCATGCGCTCACCTCGGTGCTTGCCGGGACACCACTTGCATGAACGTCAGCAGCATCGGCAGCCGCCAGCACCGCCCGGATGATGTTGTGATAGCCGGTGCACCGGCACAGGTTGCCTTCGAGCGCCTCGCGAGCCTGCTCTTCGGTCGGATGAGGGTTCTCCGACAGCAGGCCGACGGTAGCCATCACCATGCCTGGCGTGCAGAAACCGCACTGGAGGCCGTGGTTCTGACGGAACGCTGCCTGCACTGGGTGCAGTTCGCCGCCGCGCGCGAGGCCTTCCGCCGTCGTGACATCGTGGCCGGCTGCCTGGACGGCGAGCACAGTGCAGGACTTGACGGACTTGCCGTCGAGCAGCACGGTGCAGGCGCCGCACGAGGTCGTGTCGCAACCTACGTTGGCCGCTCGCAGACCGAGTACCTCCCGCAGGTAGTGCACGAGCAGCAGTCGGGGCTCGACTTCGTCGGACCGCTTCTCGCCGTTGACGGTCAGCTCGATGCGCGTCATCAGTGCTCCGATCCAGTGTCGGCCGTAGCCGCCTGCTGTATGGCCTGCCACACCCGGCGGGAGGAGGCAGGCATGTCAATATGCCGGACGCCGAGGTGCGCGACGGCGTCGATGATGGCGTTCTGCACGGCCGGGGTCGCGCCGATCGAGCCGGCCTCGCCGATGCCCTTGGCGCCGAGCGGGTTGTAAGTAGTCGGTGTCGCCATATCCGCCAGCTCAAAGCTCGGCACCTCAGTAGCCGAGAGGAACGGATAGTCGGCCAAGCTCGTGGTCAGCGGGTTCCCGTCGGGGTCGTAGACGACTTCTTCCAGGAACGCCTGGGCAGCACCCTGCGCGATGCCGCCGTGGCGCTGGCCTTCGGCCAGCAACGGGTTGAGCACGCGGCCGGCGTCGTCGACTGTGATCACTCTGGTCAACGTTGGCTTGCCGGTCTCCGTGTCGACATCGACGACCGCTACGTGCGTGCCGAACGGGAACGTGGCGCCGGGCGCCGTGAAGACCGTCCTGATCAGCAGCCGCTCGTTCTCCGCAAGCTGGGTCAGCGGCACCGACGCGTCCGGGTCGCCGGCCACCGCGAACGCGCTGCGGTTCTTGTCGAAGACAAGGTCGGCGGCGTTGGCCTCGAGCTGGGCCGCGGCCCGCAGCCTGGCCATCTCGATCAGCTCCTTCGACGCCTGCTGCACGGCGGCGCCGCCCTGCTGGAGGCTGCGCGACCCGCCGGTGCCGCCACCCTGCGGGATCAGGTCGGTATCGCCCCATTGGAGGGTGATCTTTTCCACCGGGATGCCGAGCTCGTCGCTGGCGAGCATCGCCCAGGCGGTGGCGTGGCCCTGTCCGTGCGGAGACGTCCCGGTAAGAATCGTCGCCGTGCCGTCCGGATGCACCTCGACGGTGGCGTTCTCCTCAGGTGGCGACTCTTCTCCGTCGCCCATGCCGGTTATCTCGACGTAGCTTGAGACCCCGATGCCGAGCTGGCGGACATCACCGCTGGCACGCCGCTTGGCTTGCTCCTTACGCAACTTGGCGTAATCGGCTGCGTCGAGCGCCTTATCCAGTGCTGCGACGTAGTCACCGGTGTCGTACAGCGCGCCGAACGCGGTCCGGTGCGGCTCGGTGAAGGGAGGCAGCAGGTTCTTGCGCCGGACTTCCGCCGGATCAACGCCGATCTCCGTGGCGAACAGGTCCATGGCCCGCTCGATGGCAGCCGTGGCCTCGGGCCGGCCCGCGCCGCGGTAGGCACCGATCGGCGTGGAGTTGGTGACAATGACCTTGGCGATCGCCTCAGCCTTCGGGATGTCGTAAGGACCCGTCGTCATCAGGATCGTGAGGAAGGGCAAGACGGCGCCGATCTTCGGGTAAGCACCGGCGTCCTGGATGATCTCGAGCCGGTAGGCGGCCACGTTCCCGTCCCTGGAGCCTCCGATGGTCACTGTTTGCTGCTGCGCCCGCCCGTGAGTCATCGCGATCATGTTTTCGTACCTGGTCTCCGTCCACCGGGCCGGGTGGCCGAGCTGACGGGCGATCCAGGCAACGATGGCGTGCTCGGGGTCGGCGCCGAACTTTGCGCCGAAGGCGCCGCCGACGTCTGGCGTGATGATCCGGACCTTGCTCGACTCCAGGCCGAGCAGCTTGGCCATGCCGTCGCGGGTGCCCTGGGCGCCCTGGTTTGGGATCCAGGCGGTCAGCCTGCCGTCCTCGCCCCAGACGGCGGCGGCGGCGCGCGTCTCCATCGGGGCCGGGGCGACCCGCTGGTTGACGATCGTGTGGCTTACGACCACCTCGCAGCCGTCGAACAGATCCGGCTTGAGCTGCGACGCTTCGCCCCAGTTGCCGGCCACGTTCGTCCCGGCCGACTCGAACAGCAGCGAGCTGTCGTCCGGCTCGTAGGCGAGCACCGCCGGCAGCGGGTCGTAGTCAACCTGGACGAGTTCGACCGCGTCCTCACCCTGATAGGGGTGCTCGGTGACGACGACGGCGACAGGCTCGCCGACGAAGCGCACCTTGTCGGTCGCCAGCAGACGCTGGGTCATCTCGACGTTCATCAGCCCAGCCGCTGATGGCGGGATGACCTCCAGGTCGGCCAGGTCTGCGCCGGTGTACGCGGCGACGACGCCGGGCGCGTCGAGGGCCGCCGCGACATCAACGCCGTTGATCCGCCCGTGCGCGACCGGGGAACGCACGAAGAACACGTGGTACGCGCCCTCAAGGCGCTGGTCAACCAGGTCCTCGGTATAGACGCCGCCGGTGGTGAGGAATTTCGGATCCTCTGTCCGCAGGACCCTCGTACCCAGGATGCTCAACTGCCCATCAGCTCCTCTCGCCGGCCGTGCAGACGCCACCGGTACCGCACATGTCGCGAACCCGCCAGTACCGGCCGATATTCCTCCGGCCGGTACTCCTGAGGGTGCCAGTACCGACTTCGCGGACTACACCGGGGGTGTCACGGCTGCCCGCCACGAGCGATCATGCCGGGGCGGTGGCGGCCAGGTCAACTGCGGTGAAGCCGGGGGCGCATGCCGGAGAGGCCCCGCAGGCGCGGGCAAGATAATCGTTTTCCCCAGCTCAGGGCGCCGGGTAAGATCAAGAGTCCCCCTGGCACCAAGATCGGAATCTTCGTCATGCTCGCGCGCGTGCTGAGGCGCCGCCTCGGCCTGGTCACGCAGCGCCTGCCGGTGCTCGATATCCGCGACTTCCGGCTGCTGCTCGCCGACCGGGTGCTCGCGCCGTTGTCGTACTCGTTCTCGCTCGTCGGCGTCTCGTTCGCCGTGCTGAACCAGACTCATGGCTCAACGGCGAAGCTCTCTTACGTGCTCGCCGCGCAGATCGCGCCGTCACTGATATTCGTGCTGGTAGGCGGCGTCATCGCGGACCGGATCGCGCCGCAGAAGGTCATCATCGCTGGCAACGCGATGATGGCGCTCGGCGAGGGCACTTTCGGGATCCTGGTGCTGACGGGCCATCCGCCGCTCTGGCAGATGATCGCGCTGGAGTGCCTGACCGGGACCGGCATGGCCGTGTTTTATCCCGCATCTTCGGCGCTGCTGCCGCGACTCGTGCCCGCTGAACTGCTGCAGGAAGCCAGCGCGGTGTCACGGCTGGCGATGAACGCAGCCCAGATGGGCGGCGCAGTGCTGGCCGGCTTCTGCATCGCCGCGATCGGGAAGAACGGCCCCGGCTGGGCACTCGCGGTGTGCGGCACCGGGCTGCTCGGCACCATTCCGCTAATGCTCGCGCTCCGCGTCACCGCTCACGAGCGCGTGCATCAGACGAGCATGGTTCGTGAGCTGCGCGATGGCTGGTCGGAGTTCCGGTCGCATACGTGGCTCTGGGTCATCGTGGCCCAGTTCTCGGTCGTGCTCATGGCCTGGTATGGCTCGTTCGGCGTGCTCGGGCCAGTGGTTGCGCGAGCGCACCTCGGTGGCCCGGCCGCGTGGGGAACGATCACCGGGGCCGAGTCGCTCGGCCTCATCGCCGGTGGCCTGATGTCGCTGCGCTTCAGCCCGCGGCGGCCGATGCTGTTCGTCGTGCTCATCGGCGCGAGCATCGCCCTCTCGCCGCTCTCACTGGCGATGCCATGGCCGCTCCCAGCGATCTGCGCTTCGTCGTTCCTGCTGGGCATCGCGCTGGAGATCATGATGGTGCAGTGGACTGTGGCCCTGGCGCGGAACATTCCGCCGGACAAGCTGGCCCGGGTCTCGTCCTATGACGCGTTCGGGTCGGTCATGGCCATGCCCATCGGCGCGCTGGTGGCCGGGCCGATCGCCGCCTGGGCGGGCGTGTCAGCGACCCAGTACGGGGCGGCAGCGCTCATCCTTGTCGTGTCCGTATTCGCGCTGATCCCCCGTGACATCCGCACCCTGCGCGCCGAGCACCTGGCTGGCCCCGCCCTGGCCGGCTCCCCGGCTGGCACGGCCGCCCCGGCTGACGCAATCGGCGAGGCTGGTGCAGTCGGCCAGCTGGTGTAGCCGCCCCGGCCGGTATTGCCTCCTAGGGCCCGCGCGCGAGGAGCCGCGGGCGGCGGCGGGAACGTCCGGGACACTGGGAGGCCGGTGGGGCCGGTCAGCGCTGGCCGTCCGGATAAGCGCGAGGTGCAGTCCCGTATCCTGCGGCACATGGACGCCCGCATTGACCTTCGCTCGGACACCGTCAGCAAGCCTTCGGACCGCATGCGGCAGGCGATGGCAGCCGCCGACGTCGGAGACGACTGGTACGGCGACGATCCGACGGTCAACCGGCTGCAGGATCGGGCCGCCGAGCTGACCGGCAAGGAAGCTGCGCTCTACGTGCCCACGGGCACCATGTGCAATCAGATCGCCATGCACGCCTACGTGCGGGCCGGTCACCTAGCAGTCTGCGAGGCCAGCGCACATGCGGGGCGGACCGAGGCAAGCTCGGCTGCGGTGCTGTCGGGGATTTCGTTCCACTACGTGACCGCACCCGATCGAGGCCTGCTGCTCGGCGAGCAAGTGGCGGCGGCTCTGGCGCCAGATCCTTATGAGGTCTCGGTCGTCGACCTGGTGACGATCGAGAACACGCACCAGGTCGGGGGTGGCTCGGTCCAGAGCGTCACCGGCGTCCGTGACATCGCTGCCGTCTGCGCCGACGCGGGTGTGCCGCTGTACCTGGACGGCGCACGCATTTTCAACGCCTGCGCTGTCGCGGAGGTCCCGGTCGCCGCGTACGCCGGCGCGGTCACGTCGCTGATGTTCTGCCTCTCCAAGGGTCTTGGCGCCCCGATCGGCTCCATCCTGGCCGGGGACCAGGAGTTCATCCGGGAGGCGCGGCGGCTGAAGATCCTCTTCGGCGGTGCGTGGCGGCAAGCCGGCATCATGGCCGCGGCGGGCCTGATCGCGCTGGAAGAAGGACCCGCGCGGCTGCACGTCGACCACGCGAACGCCCAGACCCTAGCGGCGGGTGTCGCCGAACTGCTGCCAGACGGCCTGGACCCCGATGCTGTCGAGACCAACATCGTGTTCGTCGACGTGTCCGGCACCGGCCGCGACGAGACGTGGTGGCGCGCTCAGCTGGCCGCTGAGGGAGTACTCGTCACCATGGTCGGCGGCCGGATCCGGATGCTCACTCACGTCGGCATCGAGACGGCCGACGTTCATGCGGCCCTCGCTGCCTGGCGAAGCGCCGCCAAGGCTGCCTAACTCCCGTCCCTTCCCGTTCCGAGAGTCCTGCCGGTTCCCGCCCGTCCTGCCCGTTCCCGCCCGCCGGCGTGGCGCGGCGGCCTCAATGACTGCCCCGCCGGGCGCGTGCTCGGATGACGAACACTGCGCCTGCGAACCGCACGCGCTTGCCTGCGGAATCCGTCGCGGCACCTGCCTTTGGGCCGTTATGGGCCGTTGGACATTACGCGGAGTAGCTAATTGACTACTTCGATCCGGCGACGCGGCGATCGGGTTACACAGTGATCCGGCGAAGCGGATCCGGTGACGGGCGAGGAGGAAACACCGCTCATGCGTACTGCGGCCTGCGCGTATACGAAGCGACTTCATTCCGACCATCTCTTGTTTGAGCGCGAAGTCGAATGTTGCCGGCGGCAGCTGTATCGAGCGGCGCTGAAGATGACGGGCAACCCCAGCGATGCCGAGGACCTTGTCCAGGAAACGCTTACCCGCGCGTATACCGGCTTGCGTGGCTTTACGCCGGGCTCGAATGCGGGAGCGTGGCTGCATCGCATCATGGCCAACGCGTTCGTGAACGGCTGCCGCAAGCGGCGCCGCGAGGCGGTACCCCTGCTTAGCCCGGAGCTGGAGACAGTGCCCTCAGTGACGGCCTTTCGCATGATAGGCGGCGCGCTGGCCCACGCGCCCTCGGCCGAGGACGAGGTGCTCGGACAGTTTGCGCACTCCGAATGTCGCCAGGCTCTCGACGCGCTGCCGGATTGCTTCAAGGCCACGATCTACCTAGCGGACGTCGAGGGCTACTCGTATTACGACGTCGCGGAGATAATCGGTGTACCTATCGGCACCGTTATGTCCCGCTTGCACCGGGCCCGGCACCGGCTGCGTGAACAGCTTTCCGCGCACGTCCCGACACAGTCCACCACTGAATCGGTATCAATCCAGCACTAGATCGACGGATTCCGTAGTGTGAGGCGCGTCACTCCGAAGCTCGGCAGGTTAGGCCACGAGCTCGGCGTCGCCCGTAAAGGCGGCCCACATTGCGGCGTAGGCGCCGCCACGCTCGAGGAGCTCGTCGTGGGTGCCGATCTCGGTGATCTTCCCGTCGGCCAGCGCGATGATCCGATCAGCCTTGGACGCGGTTGTCAGCCGGTGCGCGACCACGATCGTCGTGCGCCGCGCCGCTAGCTGCTCGGCCGCCCGGTTCACTGCGGCCTCAGCCGCCAGGTCCAGCGCGGCCGTCGCCTCATCGAGCAGCAGGATCGCCGGGTCGACCAGGTACGCACGGGCGAGCGCGATCAGCTGCCGCTGGCCGGCTGCCAGGTTCCGCCCGCGTTCGGCTACCTCGTGGCCGAAGCCACCCGGCAACCGGGAGATCATCTCGATCGCGCCGACGCCGCGCGCAGCGGCCTCGACCTCGGCGTCGCTGGCGTCCGGTCGGCCGTACGCGATGGCGTCCCGGACGGTTCCGGCGAACAGGTAGGGTTCCTGCGGCACGACGCCAAGCTGCTGCCGGTAGCCGGGCAGGTCGTATTCGCGCACATCGGTGCCGTCGATCAGCACCCGGCCTGATGTCACGTCGTAGAACCTGGCGATGAGCTTGACCAGTGTCGACTTGCCAGCCCCGGTCTGCCCGACGAGGGCAACGGTCTCGCCCGGCACGATCGACAGGCTCACGCCGCCGATGGCCTCCGTGCGCTGACCCGTATACCCGAAGTGCACGTCACGCAGCTCGATCGCCCCGCGTAGGCGTCCAGGCCGGATGGGGTGCGCGGCGGGTGGTGTGCTCGTCGACGTCTGGAGCAGGCCTTTGATCCGCTGGAGGCCGACGTTGGCCTGCTGATAGCCGTCGAACACCTGCGACATCTGCTGCACGGGCGCGAAGAGGGAGTCCACCCAGAGCAAGTACGCGATCAGGCTTCCGACCGAGATGGCGCCATTGTGGATCTCGCTAGCGGCGGCGAGTAGCACAACAGCCCCGCCGATGGTGGACAGCGCCTGCACGAACGGGAAGTAGACGGCAATCATCCGCTGTGCCCGCAGCCTGGACACCCGGTAGGCCCCCGATAGGCCGGCGAACCTGCCCGAGTTGACCTCCTCGCGGCGGTACGCCTGAGCAACACGCAGGCCAGCGACGTTTTCCTGGAGATCGGCGTTGACCGCGCTGACCCTCTCCCTGGCTTCGGTGTACGCCTGGGACGACTTGCGCCGGAAGACGATCGTGGCGGCGATCAGTATCGGCAGTACGAGGCAAAGAATCAGACCGAGCCTGAGATTGATAATCAGCATCAGGGCGAGCACGACGACGAACGTCAGGACCGAGTTGACCATCGTGATGAGGCCGGTCTGGAAGAACGAGGACAGCGCGTCCACGTCCGTCGTCATCCTCGTCATGATCCGGCCGGTCAGCTCCCGCTCGTAGAAGTCCAGGCCGAGCCGCTGCAGGTGGGAGAAGATCTTCACGCGCAGGGCATAGAGCAATCGCTCGCCGTTGCGTCCGACCACGACGGTCTGCTTCGCGTTGATAACCCAGTCAGCGAGCACGATGCCAAGGCCGATGAGCGACACCACCAGGATGGTGTGGAACCTGGCGCCGACGCTCAAGCTTGTGCGCTCGACGCCGCCGTCGATCCCGCCGCGGACCAGCAGCGGCATGACTGTGTTCGCGATGGCGTCCAGTCCGTCCAGGGCCAGCCCGATCAGGAGCGCAATGGCGAACGGCCGCAGTAGCTTGCGCAGCGTGAAATGCGGCTCGGGCGCCCGGGCGAAGGACTCGTCCACGTCGGGCGACTCGGTGGCGGGTGGCAGCGCATCGACCCTGGCGAGCAACTCCGGTGAGGCAGGGACGCCCGCTAGCCACCCGCCGCCCGTCGCTCCGCCGGTCAGAGCCGCTCCACGCTGGGACGCGCCGCCGGCACGACCGCCACCGCCACCGCCGCCCGAGATGGTGCCGCGCCCGATGCCAGCCGCCGCCGTCCTGGCTAGCTGCTCAGCGGCCGCCCCGGATGGTGCCGCGCCGTTCTGCGCCGCGCCGTTCTGTGCCGCGCGGGAGCCCGCAGGCCAGAGGCTGGGCGTTATCTCGCCGACCGCCGGCGCGGTCAGCAGGGCGGAGTCGTCGTCGGCATGGCGCCGGTAGTAGTCGAGCTCGCCGGCGTCGACACCTTCAGCGTCATCGCCTGGACCAGCCAGCAGCAGCCTGTACTCCGGGCAGCCCTCGGTCAGTTCCTCGTGCGTGCCCTGATCGACCAGCCGGCCCTGGTCCAGTACTGCGATCTCGTCGGCCAGCTCGAGCGTGGACATCCGGTGCGCGATCAGCAGCGTGGTGCGGCCGGCCATGACCTTGCGGAGCGTGGCATGGATCTGCGCTTCGACCCGAGCGTCGATCGCCGACGTGGCGTCGTCCAGGATCAGGATGGCTGGATCGGTAATCAGAGCCCTGGCCAGTGCGATTCGCTGGCGCTGACCGCCGGACAGCGTGAGGCCCTGCTCGCCGACCACCGTGTCGTAGCCGGCAGGCAGCCCGAGGATGAAGTCCTCGGCTTCGGCAGCGCGCGCCGCGGCGACGATCTGATCTTGCGTGGCGTCCGGACGGCCGTAGGCGATGTTGCTGCGCACCGTGTCGGAGAACAGGAAGCTCTCCTCCAGCACCAGACCGATCGAGGCGCGCAGGGAGTCGATCGTCAGGTCGCGGACGTCATACCCGCCGACGCGGATGGCGCCGGAGCGTACGTCGTAAAACCGGGGGAGCAGCAGGGAGATCGTGGACTTGCCCGACCCCGAGGTGCCGACCACGGCGAGCGTCTCGCCTGGCCGCACTCGCAGCGACAAGCCGCGCAGCACCGGCTCGGACGGCACGTACCCGAAGTGGACGTCGTCCAGCTCAATGTCCTTGGTGCCCGGCGGCAGGACCACCGCGTCCGGCCGCTCCTTGATGACCGGTCGGGAGTCGATGACCTCGAACACCCGGATGACGCTCGCGCGCGCCTCCTGGCCGATCGTGATCAGGTTGGTGAGCGCCCGCACCGGGTTGACCATCTGGGCCAGGTACGAGGCAAAGGCGAGGAACGTGCCGAGAGTGATGCTGCCCTTGATTGCCATCCAGCCACCAAGGGCGAGCACGCCGACCTGCCCGAGAGCAGGGATCGCGCCGAGTGCCGGACTGAAGCGCGCCATCAACCGGACCGCGCGCACCCTGGCCGCGTACAGGACCTGGCTGACGCCATCCAGGCGATCGATTTCCTGCTCTTCCTGGCCGAAGCCCTTCACCACGCGCACGCCGGTGACCGCGCCCTCGACCACTCCGGCGACTTCGCCGGCCTTTTGCTGGGCATCCCAGCTCGCGGGGAACAGGCGCCGTCTGGACAGGACGGAGAGCACCAGCAGCGCCGGGCCAACCGCAAGCGAGATGAGCGCGAGCGTGGGCGACAGGATGAACATGACCGCGATCGACAAGACGAATAGCAGTCCGTTGCCCATCAGCATGGGCAGCATGCTGAGCAGGCTCTGGACCATGTTCAGGTCGGTGATGGACCTACTGACGATCTGGCCGGTATGGAGCTGGTCTTGGCGGACACCGTCGAGCCTGGTCAGGGAGTCGAACAGTTCCGTGCGCAGGTCGTGCTGTACATCCAGCGATAGCTGGCCGCCGCGGTAGCGGCGCAGGTAGACAGCGCCGAAGCTTACGACGGCCGCGCCGATCAGCGCCACCGCTCCCGGCCAGACAGGCTGGGTGTGCTTCACGATCGAGTTGTCGATGATGTCGCGCTGGATCAGCGGGATGACGGTCGTAACCAGCGTCGCCACCAGGGAGGCGCCGAAGGCCACGAGCGTGAGGCTCTTGTGCCGCCAGCAGTACGCGCTCAGGCGGCGCAGCCAGCCCTCGCCGTAACCCGAGCCAAGGGTCCGCTGCTGAGTGGATGCTGACCGCGCCGTTGTGGTGCCCCGCCTCACCGCTGGCCCTCGACAGTGGCCGCGGCGCTGCTAGCCAGCCGGGCTTGCCGGCGCTCGGTCATGGACTCGTCGAGCCGAAGCAGGTCGGCGACGATCTGGTCGCGACAGCCAGTGTGATCAAGGAGGGAGCCGAACCACGCGGCGTAGGCCGCGTCGGCTCGTTCGACAACCGCGCGGCCGGCCTCGGTTAGGTGCAGTCGCACGACCCGCCGGTCGCCTGGCTCAGCCTCGCGGCAGGCAAGTCCCGACGCGACGAGGCTGTCGGCGGTCGCGGTCAGCGTCGGCCTGGCGACGGCCAGCTTTTCAGCCAACCGGGCGGATCGCTCGCCACCCTGACCGATGAGCTTGAGCATCCGGTACTGCTGCGGGCTGATGCCCGCGTCGATGCGCTCCAGGACGCGGGTGACGCGCAGCACGGCAAGCAGTGCGCTGATCGTCACGTCCTCATTCGCGTCACAGGCCACGTCAGCAGCCACCTCGCCCGTCTCGACCACGACCGGCTTGACCACCCGCAACTCCTTTGGTACGGCACACTTATAGTTCGCCAGTCTAACAAATGCGCAGCGCGCGCTGTTCCCGGGGCTCTGCCGTCGCTCCCGGCTGTAGTGATCGGCGTGACGGGAGCCGCTGCCCGGGACGGTGCCAGGCAGTTCACTGAAACCGCGGCACTCGTGGTAGCACCGTTTCTAGGGTGTCCCGACCGTGCGAGAGTTCAACACGGGGTTTCGCGCCGTCGGATCGAGCAGTTGTGGAGGGAGCGCCTGTGCGTGGAAGGATCCTGTTAGCGCTTGGCGAGGCGGGCTGACTGGCTAATGGAATCTGCTGAGCCCTACGATGCCCCAGTGGTGCCAGACGACGCCGAACGTATAGACCGCCTGGAACGCCAGGTTCGGTACCTGCTGCGTTATGTCGGCGTGGATGCCGAGATTGCAGCGGCCGACGACGCAGCCTTCGGAACCGGACCGCCGCCCGCTTCAGCCTCGCCCGAGATCGTCGCGCTAGTCCGGGCCGGCAAGCCCATTCAGGCAATCAAGGTGTACCGGCAGATGACAGGAGCGGGCCTGAAGGAATCGAAGGACGCCATCGACTGCCTGCGGGTTGATCTGGGGCTCGCTCGGCGCCGCTGATTACAGCCGCGGCCAAAACCCGCTCGTCGCCGGACACTACATGACGCACAGCAGAAGGGCGCGTTGCGCCGGGTTCAGCGCTCAGCTTCGTCATCGCGCAGGGATTGCGCCAGTGGCTGGACCGCGTCGGGGCTTTCCGTCGTCATGCGATCAATGTAACGATCTCGCCGTCACTGCAACCTGCTGCGTCTGCCGTGAATCTTCTCTCGATGGCAGGGCGATCACGACCGCGCCCCGGAGCTACCTTCAGCAGGGGCAGGCAGATCCGGGCGGCCGAGAGGAGCATAAGGTCACGTGACGACCGCGGAGGCTGAGTTCGTCGAGTTCGCTGAGGCGGCCTCGGCCCGGCTGCGCCGAACTGCCTTTCTGCTCTGCGGGGACTGGCACACCGCCGAGGACCTGGCTCAGACGACGCTGGCGAAGGTATTCGCGTCCTGGCAGCGGATCAACCGGCGGGACGCGGTGAACGCCTACGCGACGCGGACTCTGCTCAATACCTATCTCAGCGACAGCCGCAAACGGCGGCCGAGCGAGGTGCTGACCGCTGACCTGCCGGAAAGCCCGGTAGCGCCGCCCGGTCCCGAGATGCGGATGGCGGTGCTTGAGGCGCTGGCGACGTTGCCGCCCAAGGCCCGAGCCGTTGTCGTGCTCCGCTATTGGGCCGATCAGAGCGTCGATCAGGTGGCCGCGATCCTCGGCTGCTCGCCCGGCAACGTCAAGAGCCAGAGCGCGCGCGCCCTGGACAAGCTCCGGCTGCTGCTTGAGGACGCCGCCACCGAGGCCGGGCCGAGGGATCCGGCGGCCGGGCAGCCCGGCACGAAGAGGAGGGGCCGGAATGGACGAGACGTCGCTGCACGCTCTGCTTGACGACGCGGCCGCGGCAGAGCCTCCGCTGGGGCACCTCGTGGCGAACTCGCTGAGGGACGGCAAGAGGCTCCGCCGCCGCCGGAGGAGGTTCTCAGCAGCGGCCGCGCCGGTCGTGGCCGCAGCGGCCGCGGCGGGGATCGCGCTAGCAGCCACGCTGCCCGCGTACGTTCACCGAACGGCGCCAGTTCGGCCCCCGATTGCTAATCCGGCCCCGGCGCCTGGCCAGTTTGATCCGCTGGCGGTCAACATGTCCATCGGCTGGCTCCCGCCCGGTGAAGCGGCCCTGACCGGCGGCACCGGCGACCTTAACGGCTCGCTCATCGTGTACCAGGAACGCAACCTGAATCTGAATTCGTATGCCAGCCGGGACGCCAACACTCGCTGGCGGCTGTCGGACTACTCCCGGAGAATCTGCACCTTCGATGGCCGGCACCGCCGTCTGTTGTGTAACGGACAGCAGGCGCTCTCCGGCGCCGCGCCGGATATTAACGGCCACATGGCGTTCTGGGAGTCCGGCTATGGGCCACAACATGCGGCTTTGGTCTGGGAATACGCGCCCGGATACTGGGCCGAACTGGTCAGCGTCGGCTTGCAGCAATCAGATCAGACGCTGCTGCGGATCGCCCGCAGCGTCGCCTTTGGCGGCGATGCCGCTCAGCCGGTTAAGTTCGCCGTGCAGCTGACCGGCGTGCCGTCCCGCTGGCGCATCGGCTCCACCTCCGTGACGCGCGTTAGCGGCAACTGGCTCGCGCAGGATGTCAATCTGACGACCGGCAAGGTGGCGCTTTGGGCCGCTGGTGCGACCTACAACGGCCTGCCTGACGTAACGACCAACGTCGGAGGCGGCAACTGCAGCCAATTCGGCTACTTCGACCACGCAAAAGCGGGCACGATCAACGGCTATCAGGTCGAGACGAAGGCTGGCACTAACCGTGTCAAAGTGGGCGCCCACCCGGCGCGCTACCGACTCATCACCGTCGACAGCATGCTCTGCGCCCCGCACGCCAATGGACTGCTGGTATTTGAATGGGTGCAGTATCGTCCACACGGCCCCCGAGTCTCTCTGACAACACTCTTCCAGCACACGAGAGTGCTCGGCCCTAGGCCGTCAGCATGGACGACGCGGCCGATCGGGCCCCTTGTCGTCTCGTCGGCAGTCGGGTTCCTCTTTGCGGCCGCGATCGCCGTGCTCGCGCTCGTTGTCATCGTCCTTGTCGTCACCGTGGCGGTGCGCCGCCGCGCCGCGAGCCTAGCCAGATCCTGACTGCCGAAATCGGGGACAATCGTGCCTCCCAGCCCTCGTCCGCGAGACCGGACCTGGCGTGCTGCTGGCTGTGGTGAACGGCAATGTCGCCAGCCAGCGTAGCCGCCGGCAGCGGCAGCGACCTCGTCGACCGCCCGCGGGCACGGTTCCAGAGCCTCCGGAATTGGCTCCCGGCGTTGCGTTACTGCGCGGGCGTCTACCTCGCCGTGCGCCTCGCGCTCTTCGCGCTAGGCGCGGCGGCGTGGGGACTGTCCGACGAGCACCGTTACCCGCTCATCACGGTGGATCACCACGTCCTGCCGGTGCGAAACGGCTTGCATAACGCGATCACCGGCTGGCTTAAGCAGGATGCGCAGCATTACCTGTACATCGCGCAGCATGGCTACAGCCTCAACCGCGATGCCAGCGCCGCGTTCTACCCTGGGTACCCCTTGCTGATCCTGGGCGTCAGCTTTCTGTTTCTCGGCAACCTGGTGGTCGCCGCGTACCTGGTCTCCAACGGCGCGCTGCTCGCAGCGCTGGTCGTGCTCTACCGGCTCACCGAACACGAGTACGACCTGCCCGCTGCCCGCCGGGCGGTGCTCTGTGTATGCCTCTTCCCGACGGCGTTCTTCCTGTTCGACGCCTACTCCGAATCGGTGTTCCTGCTCGCGACGATCGGCGCGTTCGCGCTGGCCAGGCGCGGCCACTGGGTCTGGGCGGGCCTGGCTGGTGCCGCTGCGACCCTGACCCGCAGCGTCGGCGTCGTGATCGTGCTCGCGCTGGTGGTCGAGGCCGTGCACCAGACGATAGAAGACCGCCGGGCCGCCGGACCGCAGGGGCTGCGCGACCGGCTCGTCCGGCCTGCGATCCGGCTCGGTGCGAGCGTCCTGCCTCTTGCCGGCATCGGCGGTTACCTGCTGTTCTGGCAGTTGCGCTACCATGACTGGTACCGGCCGCTCCAGGTTGAGCAGGTCATCTGGGAGCACCACTTCAGCCTGCCCTGGGTAACGCTCTGGCGGGGAATGGTGACGGCCGCACAGGACGCCCCCCTCGCCGGGCAGGGCTGGCAGGTGCTCGACTTTGTAGTGGTCGCAGTCGGACTCGCGCTGGGCGTCTGGGTGGCCGTACGCACTCGTCCGGTCTACGCCGTCTATACCTGGGCCAGCATCCTGTTCTTCCTGTGCGCGGCCCGTTCCGGCCGGCCGCTTCTCAGCGACCCCCGCTTCCTCGTCGTGGTCTTCCCGCTGTTCTGGGCACTGGCATGGTTCGGCCGGCGACCGGGCGGGCACCTGGCGGTGGTGGCCCTGTCCGCCGCGGCGCTGGCGATCGTCAGCTGGCTGTTCCTCTCCACGCTCGAGATCTACTGACCAGGACCATGCCGAACACGAAGACCCGTCGCTCGGGTGATCTGCTGGCAGCGCGCGACGGTGGCCGGCGATCGCGCCGGCGCGACTGTCAGCGCGAGTCCGACGATCCGCCGTGCCAAGCGACCTCCAGGGTTGGCAATGGGTGAAGCCGTAACGCGTGCGCCACGACGACAATCTTCGCGAGTGCTCGCCGAGGCGGGCGAAACCGAACGGCGAGCGCGGCCAGTTGCGGCAAGCATCAGCGCGTGCCGAGGCAGCGGTCGCCGTGTCGGCCGCATTAATGGCAATTCAGCACCGCTCGGCGCCGAGTACGGCCACCGCGATGCCCGACTCCTCAAGTTCCGGCCGGGCAGTCATAAGCCCGACCAGTGCCGACGCATTCCGCAGCCGAGTCAGCACCCACTGCGGCATCGCCGGCGATCCGCTCAGCGAGGCCCTTCAGAACGTGACGAAGCACACCGACGATGCCCGAGCCCACGTCCTCGCCGTTCACGATGGCGGCAGGTTGGTGATCGAAGTCTCCGACGACGGCCCCGGCGGCGCCTCCGCGCAAGCCGGCACGGGGCTGCGCGGACTGACCGACCGCGTTGCCGCTGTCGGTGGCACATTGCAGATCACGTCGCCGTGCGGTGGCGGCACTAGCATCCGGGCGGAGATCCCATGCGGATCCTGATCGTCGATGACTCGGTCATCGCCAGAGAAGGGCTGCGACGGCTACTCGAGTCGGAAGGGCACCAGGTCCTCGCCACGCTTGGCCGCATTGAGCGACTTCCGGATGCCGTTCAGGGGGGACGCCCGGATGCCGTGATCCTGGACATCCGGATGCGGCAACGTTCACTGATGAAGGCGTGCAAGTCGCCATCGAATTGCGGGATGCCAGACCAGAGATGGCGATCTTGGTTCTATCCCAGTACGCGGTGCCCGAATACGCCACCCGGCTGCTCGAACGGGGTGCGAGCGGCACTGGGTACCTGCTGAAAGACCGCATCTTCGAACCGACGCAACTGAGCCAGGCCCTTCAGCGCCTAAGCGAGGGCGGGACCGTCGTCGACCCGGACGTCGTCGGCGAGCTCATTGCCGCCCGCCGGAACAGCGAAGTACTCAGCTGCCTGACCAGCAAGGAGCGCGAGGTACTCAAACTGATGGCAGAAGGACTGTCCAACAAGGGGATAGCAGAGCGGATGTTCATATCTCTGGACACCGTCGGCACCCACGTTCAGCACATCTTCCGCAAGCTCCAGCTGTCAGGCACCCCTGCCGCCAACCGCCGGGTCCGCGCCGTTCTCGTGTTCCTGCAAGATCACTAGTCCACCCGCCAAGATCCGGCAAAAGCGCAATGGATATCACGGTTTCTAGCGATTCCAGGGAACGGACGCCGCGCTACGGTCCTGTCTAGCGGAGCGGGAAATGCATTCGCCTGGTGGGCCGGCGTGTCATCGCAGGACGCTAAGTGCACGTTTGAGGTGATCACGCCCGAGCTGATGCCCGTCGACTACGAGGGCCACCAATCATGGATCCTGGCAGCTGGCGAGACCACCATCGTGACAGCCGAACCAATGCGCGGCGTACGGCTGCTCTGGATCAGCCGCGCATGTCCCCAGGCCGACGGCTCGCAGGCCCGGCGCACGCGGACACGCTCAGTGATCATGCCTTGAAATAGCGGAGCTGCGCTAACCGCCGTTCTGCCCGGCTACTCCGGCATCGACCTCGGTTCTGGCCGGCTGGCACCGGCTGGCTGGCCAGAAGCGCCTGATTGGTCGGCGGCGGGGTTAAGCTCGGACGGATTAAACGCCGTGCAGATCGACTGATCTGTCACGTCAAACGTCGGCGCGGCGCACGTCGGGGTGGATCTGGCGCAGAAGCCATCCGCCGCGGGAGACAACAGATGCGTGCTGGCGTTGGCCGTCGGCGGTGATGGATCATGTCGGTGTGGCTCGCCGCGTGCCGCCAACCCGCTATGCCCAGTCGGCTGGGGCCAAGATCGCTTACCAGGTCTCCGGTGAAGGCCCGTGTGACCTGGTGTTCGTGCCCGGGTTGGTGTCTCACCTGGAGCTGCAGTGGCAGCAGCTGAGCTACCGCCGGTTCGTGACGGCACTGGAGCGCGGGTGCCGGGTGATCCGCTTTGATAAGCGGGGCACCGGTCTGTCCGACCCGACCGACGCGCTGCCGAGCATGGACCAGCGGGTGGCGGATCTGGCCGCAGTGATGGATGCTGCCGGATCGCCGGCACCGGTGGTGTTCGGGGTTTCCGATGGTGGCCGTGGCGCCATCGCGTTCGCGGCTGCGCACCCTGGCCGCGTGGTCGGCCTGGTCCTGTATGGCACCTCCTACCGAGGTCCGCGGCCTGGCTTGCTGGACCGGTACCGCTCGATTGTCGGCCACTGGGGTGAGGGGGATCTGCTTGAGCTGGTCGCTCCCAGCCTGGTCGGCCCGGTAAGCCGCGAAGCCGCCGGGGCCTATGAGCGGGCTGCGGCCAGCCCGGGCATGGCAGCCGCGCTGATCGAGTCCATGGCCCGAGCCGACGTGAGTGACCTGCTGGCCACCCTGCAGACCCCGGCGCTTGTCGTGCACCGCGCGCAGGACATGATCCCCCTGGCCGACGCCCGGGCGGTGGCCAGCGCGATCCCCGGCGCCGTGCTGAGGGTCGTTCCAGGCCGGGACCACCTGCCCTGGGCCGGAGACTGGGAGCCGGTCGTGCAGGCGGTCGCCGGCTTCATCGACGTCGTGGCGCCAGCGAACTCGCCGGCGAAGCGGCCTCGGGCCTCGTTGCCCCGCGGACATCCTGTGGGTTGGCCTGCGCTTACCGAGGGAGAGTGGCGGGTCGTGGCGCTCGCAGCTCAGGGTCATACCAACGCTGAGATCGCCGACCAGCTGTTCCTGTCCCGCTACACAGTGGAAACGCATCTCAAGCACGTCTTCGCCAAGCTCGGGCTGCGCTCGCGGGCCGAGCTGGCCGCGGTCGCCGCCTCAGCCAGCAGCGGGCCGCCAGATACCTGATTTCAGCGATGCGCGCTGGCCGGGACCGGCGGCATAGTCCAAGAACCGGGCCGTTCATAAGCTGGCCTGGGACTTCCGGAGGACCGGTCAGGTGAGGGAGACAGCGATGCCCGAAGTCGTGGTCCAGGGGGCTGGAGGTGCTGCCAGGCTGTTCACGCCGATCAGGATCGACGGCGTGTTCGACGACCCTCACGTCATCCGCCGCCTGATCCAGCGCAACGGCCCGTACCGGACGATGGTGAGCTACCTGCCGTCCTCGGCTATGCGTGGCAGCCAGCCCGCAGCCGACGACGGCGTGCCGACGCATTTCCGGGCCACCTGGGCGGCGGGCGGCCGCCCGCTGATGGACGCGGCGGAGGTCATCCTGCACAACCCCCGCCTCCGGCGCGCAGCCTCGCAGCTTTTTGACGCCGAAGTGATCCCCAACACCGTGGCCGTCAACGTCACCGCCCCCATGCCCGCGGGCAACATCCACGTCGACGTCCCCTCGTTCCGGGGAGCCGACCGCGACCGCTACCCGATGCAGCTCCTCCAGGCGATGGCAGCCTCCGGGCTATTCGAGGACTGGCGAGTCGCTGAAGCGGGCGCCGTATGGTGGAGCTACCAAGGGCCTGGCGGCGCCTACGACTACTGGCCGGACGGGCTCGACGGCCCGATGCGTTCCGAGCAGCCTCCGTTTATCAACTCGGCCTTAGTCGCCGACAACAACCGCATGTACCACCGGATCGGCCGGGCCGGCGATCCTGCCGCCGCCGCTCCGGCCCTTTCCGCCGCCGCCCAGATCAGCTACCACGCCGACGGTGACTGGATTATCAGCGACACCGGCAGAGCCCCCGTCCGCTACCACGACCGTGACATCCGCATCTCCATTCTCTGGAAGGCCCAGGTCCGCCCCGGCCCCGAAAGTGACACCGCTGCCCCGCTCACACCGCAGACAATCATCGAGATCATCTCTGCCGACCTCACCCGCCGCGGGGTCCAGGCGCCCGGACGGGTGCCGTCGCTGTCTGATCAAGGCTGGCTAGACCTCGTGCACTCCACCTACTACGTCCCCGTGAGTACCGCGACACCATGAATCGGCGAAGAGATCCCAGGCTAACTGGCAACCAAGGTGACCAAGTCCCACCGCCGGGTGCCGTTGGTCAGTGCCATGGTTCGTTCATCGTCCGCGGTCGGCCAAACAGACGGTTGAGCGGGCGCGGATCAGGATTGAACTGCGCGTACAGGTACTCACACATCACGCCGTGCTCGATCTCGCAGGCCTGGCCCAGCAGATACACCAGCTCCTCGCGGCTGTGCACGTTCAGCGCCGGCTCTGCCGACGGATAGCTTCCGACATTGCCGGACATGATCACCCGCCTCTGCATCTGATATGTGGCTGCGTGCTGCCCTGCGGTCTGGGACAGAACGGCTAGCGAGCAGTTCGGAGCTGCTCCGCGGCTCGTCTTGCATTAGCGGCGCTACTGCCCGTGGACACGTCGCCGGGAATCGCTGTACCCAACCAGCGTCTCGCCGGACTGGGTGCGTCGCCATCATGCAAATCGGGTAAGGTCGATCGGGCCGTCACCCGCGCGGCGGCTGGCCCTTCCCTCACCGGGACCCCAACCGGACGCACAAGGCTTCCGCCAGCGCCGTACGTCGAAGGTTGTCGCTGTGGCTGGCCGATGGCGCCGAAGGACGCCTGCATGCTTGCTCGGCACGAACACAGCACCAGCCCTTTGCACGTCCTCAGCCAGTCCGCCAGCACATCAGCATCGTCTTGATGTCAGCCAGGTGCGTGACAGACTGGATATGGTCGCAGGTGCAGGTTGCAGTCTCACGGCGCCAGTTAACGTGAGGAAAGCAGGTGTTGCCCGATGGCGACCTTCAGAACATACGCCGAGGTCCTTAGGCCCGACCACCCACTGATGAAGAACAAGACCAGGACCACCAGCTGGGCGCCTAGCAGATACCGGCCCGCCGTAGTCGAGGAGGACATGCGCGCCGAACCGGGTGTTGTTCTGGGCGACGTGCTCCAGCAGACCGGTGGCACCTACGAAACCACTACCCGGCTGGCGCCGAAGTTCCGCGACGACATCCGCGAGATAGCGGAGCTGACATCGGACGACGAGCTCCTCAGGATCGCGGAGCTTCCTGAGGTACCGGTGTCATTGGAGCATCTTCGTCATACGGATCCGCAAACTCGCGTACTCGTCGGCTATCGGCTCGATGTCACTCCAGCCGAGAGTCCACGGCTGCGCCGGAGGCTAGCACTTCCGCCTGATCCCAGGATAACGCTGCATTTTGACGAGGTTGTCTTTCCAGACACTCCGGGAAGATTCTGGAGTGCTATGCGCTGGGACACACCCGGCCTGGAAACGGGCGATCGTTCGACAGCGCCGCAGCGCTGAGAGCCTGGCCCACGCAAACTATGGCGAAACGCAGACTGCAGAACCAGCGCGTGGTGACGGTCGCGCCGCTGGTCAGGGACATGCGCTCAGTCGCTATCGAGGGACGTGGCCTGGCTCAATCGGTGAGGACTCGCGATCAGCAGTTTGCGGGGATGTGATCGCTGCGATTACAGATGCCGAGTACGTTTCGTATCGAGCGAGTTGTAGTTCCGCAGGTGATACATGAACCGGTAGGCGAATTCATTGTCGAACTCCTGCGACTTGGCCCGAGCACTGATCTCGCCGCGATCACGTCCGGCGAGTGTCGCGCGTAACAGCGTCGCGCTCACCCGTTGCGGGAGCGCCTACGACTGCGATCGCACCTCGATCCCTGCTCCATCTGTTCACCGCCCGCGGCGGCGAACTGGGAACCGGTCGCAGACGGCGGCGGCTCCGCCTCGCGCCGTCTCACGAGACGTTGAGATCCGGCAGATCAGCCCGTGAGACAGTCGTCACTCCCGTGAATCCCGTCGTCGGATGCCCGGTGTCTCATGTCCCAGGCAGTGTTCGTCAATTGAGACAGCAGGCCCTCGGGGCGTCCTGACCAGGCGGGACTCCGCGAACATGGTCACGCTCCCCTCGTGGGCTCCTAGCGACCGTTTTTTGGCAGCCTAGTTTCTTTAGCTTGCTCTCAGTCTCCGGCCGCCCGGCAGGACTTATACAGGCGTAGACGAAGTAACGACGGGGAGATGCGGATGGACCTGGTCAGGAACGAGGCGGCAAGGCGCGAGTTCGAGTGCTTCGCGGCCGGCGCGTTGGACTCGTTGCTGCGCACCGGATTTCTGATGACGGGGAACGCTAAAGACGCTGAGGACCTGGTCCAGGAAACGCTGCTGAAGGTGGCGCGCCGCTGGAACCGGTTCCGCTCAATGGATTACGCGGCAGCCTATGCCCGCCGGGTCCTGATCAATCTCGTCCTGCATAACGCCGACCGCCATGCCCGGCAGCGGACCGAACTGCAGCCGCATGCGGGCACGGCTGAGCTTGCCGACGTCAACGCAGCACGGGCGTTGCCGGAGGTCGACGACCGGGACGAGTTCCGCTGGGCGCTGGCCCAGCTCTCCGCCCGCCAGCGGGCTGTGCTGGTGCTGCGCTACTGGTCTGACCTGCCCGTCGCCGAGGTCGCCGACATCCTCGGCTGCACCGAAGGCACGGTGACCAGCACTGCATCCCGTGCAGCCGCTCGCCTGGCCGAGATCCTCGCCCACGCCAAGCCATCCGTCACGCCGCACGCATGAAAGGACGCCCGATGCCTACAGAAGAACTTGAACACGAACTCCGCCGTGTCCTCGCCTCGGCGGCGGCCGGATACCAGCGCCCCGAACAGGCGCAGCTGCGGCTGCTGCAGCGCAACTACCGGCCCAGCAGCAGCCACAGGCGGCTCGCCGCAGGCATCACCGCCGCGGCGGCCGCCGGCTCGGTAGTGCTCGGCCTGGGTCTGAGCGGCGTCCTTGGTGCGGCCCCCACTCACAGCACACGCGCGACAGGGCCCCAGGCCGCCGGCAGCACGGGCACGATCCGGACCGCGGCCTTCACGATCACCGCCAACGCCAACGGCACCAGCACCCTGACCCTGACCGCCAGCCAGGTGCTCGACCCTGCCAGGCTCCAGCGGGCCCTCGTGCAACACGGCATCCCGGCCCTGGTCAAGACCAGCACCTACTGCTCGTCCAGCCCCGCGGCTCCCGACCCGGCCAGCATCGGCGTGCTCACCGTCCAGCACGGCGACGGCAGCCCGGTGCCCGGGCCAGCCCCCGCTGTTCAAGCACGCGCCAGCTTCGTCCCCCCGGCCACCGTGACAGTAATCAAGCCCGCGGCGTTGCCCTCCGGGACCGAGCTGTTCTTCGACTACGTCAACGGCGACCACGGCCTGTTCTTCGACCTCATCTACACCGGCTCCTACACCTGCAGCAACGGCCAGCAGCCGCCCGCCGCGCCTTAGTCGCGCGGACCCGCCTGCGGTCAGCCCAGCCACCCATGGCCCGGCCCGCCGGCGCTCGCAGGGCTCAGTTATCAGGGCGTTAGTTCACCGAAAGGCCCAGACGCACCCACCAGGCGAGAGCTGCGTCGCTCCATCCGCCGGTCGTCAAGTGAGACAACCTGCGGAAGCCAGTTGGCGCGGCCAGCAAAGGCGCGCCGTCGGCAGCCGTGCGCAGCAGCCGCGAAGTCTCAGTCCTGAATGATCGACATCGCGGTCGTGCGCACACCGTCCTAGCGAGAATCCCGGATGCCGAGGTGGCTTCCCAACCAATGTGCCCGATGGCTCCCGCTACAGAACACATGCCGCACGGTGCCGAAGTCGACTTGCTCGATCCATGCGCATTCCCACCAGCCCGGCCGCCGGCAGTCGCGGTAGCCGCATTCGACGGGCTAGCGGCCCGTCCGGGAGTGCAGCCACCAGAGGACGGCTGCGACGGGGTTGAGCCGCAGCGTCGGTCTGTGCCTGGTCAGGGTTGCGACTGCTGGCCTGGTCGGCATGTAGTGGTGGCCGCAGCTGGCGCACTCCTCGACGTCGGCGAGGACTTGCGTATGGCGGCCGCGGTTGTGTATCGGGATACGTATGCGGATCGGTGCGTTGCAGCCAGGGCACCACACACCTTCGGTGACGTGACCGATGACCAGCCGTGGCCGGGTCATTCCAGGTCGGCGAGCGCCGCAGCCATGGCGGCGTCCATCGGCTCGAGTGGCGCATGGAGTTCGTCGGCAGCGAGTGACCGGGCGAGAATCATGCCAGCTGGCCCCTTCCCGGCGGCGCCGCGGATGCTGACAATGAAGGCATGAAGCGAGCCGGTCAGCTCGTCGCGTTGGCGGCCGCGATCATGACGGTGAGTTGCACCACAGGCGCCCCGTCGGCTGGCACTCCGAGTACAAAGCCTCCGGCGGCCAGCTCACCGACCCACCCGGCCGTCCCAGCAAGCTGTCCGGTGACACGGCCCATCCCGGATGCGTCGCCTCCGTCGCACCTGCACGCCATCGACAATTTCACCTACTACCTGCACGGCTGGTACGGCAATTCCGCGCTCTGGGTAGGCGTGCCGGTACAAGGAATTCTCCCCGCCGGACGTCCCTCCGCGACGCCATGGGCGACCAGTGAATGGGGCACCAAGTTCCCCTGGTGGCCGAACATCCCGGGAAAACTCACGATCACCGCGCGCAGGCTGGACGGGCCGAGTGCGGGCTTCCACAGCCAGATCACCAGTGGCAGCATCGGCGCCAGCAGGTTTGCCCCTAGCGGCCTCTATTGGCCCGCGCCTGGATGTTGGCAGGTGACGGGCACCATCTCAGGTCATTCACTCACCTTGGTGGCGTGGGTGAAGACGGTCCCTTCATGAGCGGATGAGAGCGTCACTGCTTGCCTGGCGTGACCGTTGTACCCGATCGGCTAGGTGAACGGGCATGGGCTCGAGCGGCGCGCGTAGCTCGTCACCGGCGAGCGAAGTCGTCGGCTGGTCGGGTTCCAGTCCGCCGGGCAGGCCGATGAACCGGAATGGCAGCCCGCAGTCAGCGCACTGGACCTTGATGTCAGCTGAGTAGCCGGTGACCGGTCCGTCGTCGACCTCGGTCAGCCGGGACGCCTCGACCGACGCGGCGAACCTCATGTGCTCGCACGTCTGGATCGGGAAGCCGTCTGGTAGCGGGTAGCCGCGCCGCCACAGCACATCGTTAGCGATCGCGGCTTGGGCTTGCACCATCTGGCGGCGCCGCATTGACCGGGCGACGGTGCCGCGTGCCCACTCGTTGATGATGTCGCGACAGGCCGGGCAGGTGGTGTCCTGCGGCCGGATGCTGACGGTCTCAGACCCGATCTCGTCGCCGCACAGCAGATACCGGCTCGACAAGGTGACGAAGTGAAGCATCTGACCGCCGTCTTCGCGCAGCCGGTTGAGGCTGGCTGATAGATCCTGCCTTGGGCGCTTGCCGGTTCTTGCGTGCCGGACTGTGCCGGGCGCATCGTGGGAGGGTGCCCGTGTTCCGGGCGCGATGACCGTGGGCGCGACGGTGTCGCTCATTGCGGACCCGGAAGGCCGGGATGACCGGAGAAGAGGTCCGCGGGCGAAGTTCGCGCTGGACTCAGCTGGCATTCGACGCGAGGAGCGCGGACATGTCGCTAGGCGGGGATCCCCTCAACCGCCCAGAGCACTTCATCGACAAGTTCTACGAAAAAGCCGAGATGGACCGGCTAGCCAAGGCCGCTAAAGCTGCCAAAGCCGCTGCCGGGCATAAATCGCTCTGGCGCCGATTGCGCGAGCGAGCGCTGCCCAACCGGCAGCAGCCGGGTGGTGATGCGTAGGCGAGACCTGGGCGATCTGAGCGTCGGTGTAGGTCATGGGGGTTGTCTCCGTGGTAGTGGGTTAGTTGCGGTCGTTGCGGTAGACCGTGACGCAGATGATCGCCACGGCCAGGACGACAGCGACCGAGATGATCGCGGTGACCGCGACCCAAGCGACGGGTGTCATTGGCTGGCCTCGCTGGTCGTGGTTGGTGGCTGCCATTTCGGGGCTGCGCTCCGTATGCTCAAGCTCATGCGGTGGTTCTTCGGGCGGTCGCGGATGGTGCAGCGCACGTGCCTGGACTGCGGTGAGACGTGGACGCTCGAAGCCAGCGAGGCCCACATGCACGCAGGACGATCGACGGGCCTCTTCGGCCTCAGCGGGGCTGCCCGCGGGCCAATGGGGCCTGGCCAGGCTGGGCAGAGGGTCAGCCAGCGGCTCGCCGAGATAAGCGGCGGGATTGACCAGGAGGCTGAGACAGTCAGGCAGCTACGTACGTGCCCGAAGTGCGGCGGCGACCACTACCAGGACGGGCGAGTCCGAGCGGAAAACGGCTAGCGCCATATCCAGCGCGGCCAGTCGGCACGCCCGCTAGTGCGGGCCTGGCCGAGTCTGGCCGTCGCGAGCAGGAACACGACGATCGCCAGGCCTGCCCAGAGGATGTCCGCGATGTAGCTCACTGGGCGGCCACTTCGGTCTTGGTGACGACGGCGTCGGTGCGCTCGATGTAGAGGGCGCAGTCGTCGCGGACCGCGGCGACGATCTTGTGATTGCGGTCCTTGAGGACCGTCCAGCCGTCTTGCGGCGAGCTGTCTTTCGTCGGGTAGACGGCCCTGACGAACATGTCGAGGTCTGCGAGGCGGACGTGCCAGATGCGCTCGTCTTGCTCGGTGAGCCGGTTGCCTCGGCCATGCGTGGTCGTCCTCAGAGGTGAGGGGTGGTGTCGGCGACGGCCGATAGGCTGGCCATGACGCGCTTCCGGGCAGAACTGCGGGAAGTTGAGGATGAGGCCACGGCCGAGGCTCTCGGTGGCGACATCGAAGCTGCGGCAGAACATGCGTACCGTCGGCATCTCGCCGCATACCCGGAGACGCTGCCTAGCGTGGGAGCTATCGCGCACAGAACCCTCAACGGGTTTGTCGTCGGCGGTGTCGCCGGTTTCGCTGTGTCGGGCATCACCGGGCCGCTAGGCACTGTGGCCGGGGCCGCGCTCGGCGTCGGCGCGGCTACAGTCATGGACATCCGAGAGGTCATCAGAGGCCGCAGATCCCGCGGGTGGATCGCTTTGGAGCACCGCATTCAGGCGCTGGCTGGAGCATGACCTTCGCTCAGCTGGCTGGCCGCACCGTGCTGGTCGCCAGATCCGTCCTAGCTGATCCGTGTGTAGATGCCGGCCTGGGTCCTCGGTTAGTGATGCCATCGGCGTAGCTGCCTAACGAGCTTGGATTCGGTGAACCTACTGCCGCCGCGAGCGAGGCGAAGGGCACCGAGAAACACGATCGCCGACAGTGCAATCGGCCGAACGACGATGCGATGCGGCCTGCTGCTGGACCAGATCTGCTTCGCGGCGCGAGCGCGTGGCCCACACGCACGTCAAACTCGTCGATGTCCAGCCGACCCTGCACGAACGCGGCCTTCAGCACGTCGATCGCCTGGTCGCGGTGGCCGTGCGGCGCCTGCGGCCGGCCACGCCCCGCCCGGCGTACTGCCATCTGGTCCCCGGCCCTGCCATTCCCCGTGCTTGCTCCCAGCACGATTGTGGTAAATCGTAACGCGGCTGCCGTACGGCGGGAGAGTGCTGGGTCGGTAAACCCCAGACCACCTCACATACCGGGCCGGCGGTCGGCTCGCCGGGCCCGGCCCTGCCCGGAAGCCCGCCCATACGTGGGCTAACTGCCGCGAGGGACGCGATGGCGCGGCCGGCGATAATCGATTGCATGGCTGTCGGGATCCTGGCGGAGCCGCTGTGCGCGGTCTGCGGTGAGGTCGCGGCGCGGGTTGAGGTGGTGCCGCCCGGCCAGCTTCCGGCCCGCTGGCGGCGGTGGAGCCGTAAGCACCGCCAGTCGTTCGGGCAGCACCGCGATCCGGCGCAGTGGTACCTGATGTTCGCAGGTGTCACCGGCGGTAACGGCTGGGTCGGCGATCCGGTCAGCGCCGACCGCGCGCAGGTCATCATCGAGGCGTTCCGGCGGCCGTACCGCTTCCAGCAGGTGCACAAGGCTGGCCTGTACGACGACGCGGGATTCTGCGAGCAGTGCGACGCCGCGTACTGTCACCGGCACTGGCATCTGTCCGGCACCGGGAACGGCCGCTGCCCGCAGCAGCACGGGAAGAGCCTCGACCCGCACTGGCCGGCTCGCTGAGCTACCGCGCGCTGGCCGCAGGCCGGATTCCAGCTGCCTCACCGCGCCGACGCCGCCATGCCCGAATTCCCGCAGAGGGTGATGCGGATCAGCACTGCTGCGTGGCTCCGCAGGCAGGGCGGCGCCTCCCCGCCGGAGGTGTTCGCTGCGCTGGGTGTTCCCCGCCTGCCCGCACCTTCGCCGAGACCTTGATCGGCGCTGACCTCTATCCGGTGCCCGTCCCGCTGGCGGTGCTGCTGGCCGGCCACCTGCGCGGGGCCACGCCCCGTTCGCGGCGCGCTGGTTTGACATCGCCTCCGCCGACGCCAGACCATGATCGTCATGGTGACGAAGATGTCGGTAATTATCAGCGACGATCTGGATGGATCCGGCGGCGCCGAGCCGGTCAGTTTCGGCCTTGATGGCACGAGCTACGAAATTGACCTTGGCGCGAAAAACCGGGCCAAGCTCGAAAAGGCACTAGCTCCGTTTATCGAGGCTGGACGGCGGCTGCCGACGAGGGCGGGCAGACGCCGACCAAGCCGCGCCAGTGGCCCGTCGGTTGACAACGCGGGCATTAGGGCGTGGGCCAGAACCGCTGGCCTGCAGGTGTCCGAACGCGGCCGGATCAGTGCCGACATCATCCGCCAGTACGAGGCAGCACACTAACCAGCGACGGACGCCCAACGGGCACTACGCCCTTAGCCTCGGTGGTCCGGCACATGACCCCGCATTCGTTGCGCTAGGGCCCCGACAGCGCGTGGCCGCCCTCGGCCAGGTCATCAGGAAGCTCCGGACCACCTATCTTCCCGGTGGTACGGAACGCGCGGCCAGCTGGGCTTACCTCTGTGCACGACAGTTCGGGCGAACCAGGCCACCCGATAAGTTCGAGCCAGAGGATCTCTGCGTCGTGAGATGTCTAGGCGCTCCTTAATCCAGGTGTCGGCAACTCCATGCTGGGTGGTCGCTGTCGTCACCGTGAGTGAGCACGTGATTGGCGCTTCCGTCGGTGGCTTCGAGCCGATCGCCGATTACGCGCGCGTAATACAGCCGAGGTGACCCTGATGGGTGAGCACACAGATCAACCAATTCTGCTTGCCAGTGATGAGATGGCGAGGACGGCTGAACCTCGTGACCGCCATCAACAGCGCTCGCCGGCTGCCTACCCTGCGCGCCTGCGCCAGCGGTATCCGCCCGCGCGAAGCCGGCACTAGCCTCCCGATCGACTCCAGCGGCTGGCTACCCGCGAGGACTTCACCCGCCGATTCATCATTGGTTGAGTCGGCCTGGGGCGCGGTGCCGGGATTGCTCCCGGTCCGTTTCCCCAGGCCGCTCGCCGAACCCGCCGTGCCGGTCTCCCGGCAGCGGGCTCTCCACGGCGTCTGCCGTTCAGGCGTGGTTAGCAGTAGGCCAGGGGCTGGGGATCTTGCTGCCGCGGTAGCGGTACCGGGTGACCGGCACCTTGGCGATGTTGAACAGCTCGATCCCGTCCGCCGACGGCCTGCGCCACCGGCCGTGTCGGCCGGTGAGGTGCCGGCGGACGTCGTTCCACCTCCAGCGGTGCAGCTGCATCCACCAGCGGATCACCCGTGCCACGCGAAGTTTTCCAGGGACTCGAGGGTGTGCTTGCAGACTGCGTGCTTGAAGTAGTTAGCCCAGCCGCGCATGATCTGGTTGAGCCGGATCAGCGCTGCCCTGGGCGGCTGCTGCGATGTCCTGCGGGTCAGGGCACGGATCTTGTCCTTCACCGACCGGATAGGCCGGTCGGCGATGAAGGTGTAGACGTACCACTTGCTCGTGCCTCGCTTGCGGTTCCACTGGATGCGGAAGCCCAGGAAGTCGAACCCCTCGCTCATGTGCGCGACCCGGGTCTTGGCCTCCGAGAGGCGCAGGCCCAGCGGGGCGAGCACATCAGCGATCTCTTCGCGCAGGTTCTCGACGTCGCCGCGGTGCCGTGCACGAGGATGACGAAGTCGTCGGCATAGCGGACGATCCGCCAGTTCGGCAGGCCCTTAGCGCGGCGTCGTGGCGCGTCGGCGGGGTGGTGCTCATCACGCCGCCAGCCAGCCACGGCCCGTGCACGTGCTCATCGAGCACGGCCAGGGCGATGTTGGCCAGCAACGGGGACAGGATGCCGCCTTGCGGCGTGCCGGTCCAGGTGTCTTCCCGGCTCGCCGGTCTCGGTGAGCACCCCGGCTTTGAGGAACGCCTTGACCAGCGCGAGCACGCGCTTGTCCTTGACCCTGGCCCGCACCCGGTCCATCAGGGCCGCATGCGAGATGGTGTCAAATCACGCCTCGATATCCGCGTCCAGCACCCACGGTAGCCCTGGGTGCCGTACTGGTGGATCTCGGCGATCGCGTCGTGCGCCCGCCGCCTCGGCCGGAACCCGTAGGAGACGGGCAGGAAGTCCGCCTCGAAGATCGGTTCCAGCACCAGCTTCAGCGCTGCCTGGACCACCCGGTCCGCGATCACCGGGTATACCGAGCTTGCGGACCTTCCCCGACCCGCCGGGCTTGGGGATCTTGCGCTCCCGCACCGGCAGCGGCCGGAACGAGCCGTCCTTTAAGGCGGCCCGCAGGTCATCCAGGAACCCGGGCACCCCGATGGCCTCCTCGACATCGGCGACCGTCACGCCGTCGACGCCGGGAGTGTTCGCGCCACGGTTGCCCGCGACCCGGCCGAACGCCACGATCAGCGTCGCCGGGTCGTGCACGAAGTTGAACAGGTCATCGAACCTGCGGCCAGGATCGGCCGCCGCCCAACGGTGAAGCTTGGCCTGCATCTCCGCTACCCGCGACCACGACCCTTGCGGGACCAGGTCGGGTGCGCTGCCATTCGGCGGCGCGTCTTGCGGCATTGCAGCCTCCTTCCCTTCTCGATACCGCTGCCGCCCTTCCCCATGTGCCGGGCTCTCCCCGGCTCGGAGTACTACGGCGGCTCCGCCCCGCCCGGCCCGTCAGCCGTCGGCGCGCCCAGCCCGGCCAGCCACGCTGGATGCCCGGCAGCGGGAACGGACCGGGACGGTTCCCGTGTTCACTGTGATTCGCTCGGCGAAGGAGGAGCCCGACTCTGTCCCTGCGGCATCACCACGGCTACCCCGCAGCACTTCACCGTGGCCTCCCGGCCAGTCGTCGAAAGCCAGCCCGGAAGTTCCCCGCCCCCACGGGCGGGTGCGCGCCGCTCCCGGCCCGTATCCGCCAGATTTGAGCCGGTCCAGGTTGAGAGACGTAAACGCCGGTTCCTCGCGTACTCCTTTCCGCCACGCTCGCCGGACCCAGGCCATCTGGCAGTACTAGCCCGTCCCGGCTTTGTCAGGGCCGCTTGCCACCCGCCCCGGCACCACCCGGATCAGGCTGCCCCCAGCTTCACCGCCCTGCTGCGACAGGACGGAGGCGAAGGTCTCTCACCTCCACTCGAATCAACAGCGCCTCACGGCGCACCACCGGCACCAGCTGAATCGTGATCAAGGTCATCATGCGCGGAACGGGGTAAGCCCAAGCGTGACCCAACGTGTCCTGACTGCCATTTCGGGGCCAAGGGCCACATCTGCATAGCTGAGACTAGACGAATAACAGCTCAATTTCGCCGTCCTCGTCGCCGCCGGTATAACACCTGAAACGCCGCGTCAGCGATCCCCTATGTCAAGGGGTTCTGGTGCGCGCTGCCATGCCGTGTGAGGCGTCATGCGTCGCGGAATTTCAGGACGAGTGCGCCGAGGAGGAGGGCGCCGACGGTCCAGAGGGCGACGACGCCGAGGCCCTGCCACGGGGTGAGCGGCAAGCTGTGCACACCGATCGTGGCCTGGGCGTCCAGGCCGGCGGGCAGGGGGCCGATCTGCTGCAGGTGCCGGGCGAGGGCCGGGTTGGGGATGACGGCCGCGGCGAGCGGGAACAGGTACAGCACGCCGAGGACCAGGCCGAGGCCGACTGCGGACTCGCGCACCGCCGCGGCGAGCCCGATGCTGAGCAAGGCGATGAGCGTCAGGTACAAGACCGCGCTGACGGCGGCCCGCAAGTCGGTGGCCGAGGTGAGGGATGCGTACCCGTGCGCGGGGGTGAAGCCGTGGCCGGGCAGGATCAGCCGCCCAGCAAGCGCGGCTCCTGCGACCGCCAGCGCTGCGGCGGTGAGCACCGGGCCGGCGAGCACCGTGGCCTTGGCGAAGAACCAGGTCAGCCGCCGGGGGATCGCGGGCAGCGACAGCTTGATCATCCCGGTGCTGTACTCGTTGCCGATGGCCAGCACGCCGGCGACGGCGGCCGCCGCCTGGGCCGGGTAGATTCCGGTGAAGCTGACCGTGGCGGGGTCGATCCCGCACGTGGCTGACCGGCACTGGGCCACGCTGGCCGCCGCCACCGCGACAGCGACCGTCAGCGTGACGACCCCGGCCAGCAGCCACGATGGGCCGGCCACGGTGCGGAACTTGGTCCACTCGGCGTGCAGGGCCTGGCCCAGCAACGGATAACGCGGGGGAGCGACCCGGGCGGTGAGGCTCATGCGTCTCTCCGGCGCAGCAGGAAGAAGGCCAGCGCCAGCGCAGCGGCCGCCCACGCGCACGCCACCGCCAGCCCGGCCCACGGCGCGAGCGGGTAGTACCCTTCATTCGGGGTGTAGTTGACGATGAGCTGATAGAAGCGGGGGACCGCCTGCTGCACCGACAAGGCGGCGGCCGGGGTGACCTGCAGCAGCAACCCTCCTCCCCCGCCGCTGCCCCCGCCCGACGTCGGGCCGAAGGCGAGCAGATACGGGACGAAGATCACCACGATCACGATGGCGCCCGCCGCCGCGCTGCGCCGCACGATGGTGCCGATCGCGAGCCCGAGCACCGCGGCCACGGCGAGCAGCGCCCCGGTGCCGGCGACCATCCGTGCCTCGGTGAGCAGCGAAACCGGCCATGCCAGCGGGCCCGCCCGGAGCAGCAGGGGCGTGCCGACGGCGAGCGCGAGGGTGGCCGCGACCAGCCCGGTGACGAAACCAACCGCGCCGATCACGACGGCCTTGGCGGCCAGCAGCCGGCCGCGGCGGGGTGCGGCGGTCAGCGAGACGCGGATCAGCCCGCGCCGGTACTCGGCGGTGATGAACATCGCGGCCACCACGATCAGCGGGATCAGCCCGAAGAACGTCCCGGCCAGCGCCCGCTGCAGGGATTGACCACCTCCGGTGTTCCCGGCGGCGGGGCTAATGTCGCCGACACCGGCCACGGTGACCGTGCCGGCGCTCTGGCGGAGAGTGCCAGGCACTGGCACGGCGTTCAGGCCGCCTACGTTGGTCCCCGTCCATCCGGTAGCAGGCCAGGAGAGCCCGATGTGGCCGAAGACGCCCGTGGCCAGGGTGTTGAAGGTGTCCCCAGACCCGGCGGCGAACAGCCCGGCTTGCACGGTGGAGGTCAGCCCCGGGAGGGTCGCAGTGGCGACCAGCGTCCAGTGCGTGCCGTCGGCGGAGTCATACCCGGTGATCGTGCCGCCGTCGCGGACCAGCCGCAGCCAGCGCGGCGAGGAAGCGGACACGCTGCCCGCCAGGCCGGGCGTGTCGTTGACGTAGTCCCATTGCATCCGCACGCCGCTGGACCCGGTGACCATCATCGCCGCGTACGCCGAGCCCTGCGACGTGTTCTCCTTGATGATGATCCCGGCCTTGGACCACGGCTGCAGGCCGCCGGGCGCTGTCTGGTTCGGGCCGATGAGGGTCTGGCCGGTCAGCGACGTTACCCGCACGGTGATCGTGCCGTTGCCTGCAACCGGCTGGTGCGCGAAGTAGAACGCGTCCTGGACCGGCTCACCGCCAGGCCCGGTCGGCTGTGCCGGACAGCCGACCACGCTGGGCCCACTGCTGACTGCATTGCCCCCGGCGCACCCGCCGCTGACGTTAGCGCCGAGGAACGCGAAGGCGATGATTGCCGGGATCGTGACGAGCACCGCGATCACCCAGCCGCGCACGGTGCGGAACTTGGTCCACTCGGCGTGCACCAGGTGCCAGGAGCTGTCCCGCTGCGGGGTCACAGCGGAGCGGCGCGGCGTAACGGTCTGCGTCGTCATGACGTCGTCCCCGACCGGTATTCCACGCTGTGGCTGGTGAGTTCTATGTAGGCCTGTTCGAGGGTGGCCCGGTGGGCGGTGACCTCGCTGAAGGGGATCGCGTGGCTGGTCAGAGCAGCCACCACTCGTTCTGATGAAAGATCTGACACTTTGAGCACGCCGGAGCCGTTGACGGTGACCTCAGCCCCGGCACCGGCCAGCACGGTCATCGCGTCGGCCGGCGCCGTGGTGCGCAGCGTGATCCGCTCGCCGGAGGCGGCGGCGATCAGGTCAGCGACGGAGGTGTCGGCGATCACTTTGCCGCGGCCGGCGACGACCAGGTGGCCGGCTGTGTCCTCCAGTTCGCCCATCAGGTGGCTGGACACCAGCACCGCGCGGCCCTGCACCGCCAGCGATCGCAGGAAGCCCTTCATCCAGACGATGCCCTCGGGGTCCATGCCGTTGAACGGCTCGTCGAAGATCAGCACCGCCGGGTCACCGAGCAGCGCGGCGGCGATGCCGAGCCGTTGCCGCATGCCGAGGGAGTACCCGCCGGCCTTGCGCCGGGCGGCGGGCTCCAGCCCGGCCAGCGCGATCACCTCATCGACCCGGCGAGCCTTGAGGCCCTGGGAGTGGGCGAGCCACAGCAGGTGATTGCGCGCGCTGCGGCTGGGCTGCAGCGCGCTCGCGTCCAGCAGCGACCCGACGTGAGTCAGCGGGTTCTTCAGCGAGTGGTACGGGCGGCCGCCGATGGTGGCGGTGCCCGCGTCGGGGGCGTCCAGGCCGAGGACGATGCGCATGGTGGTTGATTTGCCCGCGCCGTTTGGTCCGACGAAGCCGGTCACGTGGCCGGGATGGACCGTGAAAGTCATTGCGTCCAGCGCTTGCGCCGGGCCGAACCGCCTCACCGACCGACTTCCCTAGCGTGTGCGGGCAGGGTGACGTCCTGCATACCTATACGGTCCTGGATGGCGGATCGAGGATTCGCAACGCGCTATGCCGCCGAGCGCATGCCTGTGCCAGACCTGTCAGTCAACAGTCATAATTCGCTGATGGAAGATGCCCGGCTTAGCCGCCGGAAGTTCGACACCGGGCAGTATGCGCGCCGGTCCCGTGAGGGGCCGTGTTTCGTCTGCGCGCTGCTCACCTGTCACCCCGACTACCGGCACCACGAGGTATATCAGGATGAGGAAACGATCGCGTTCCTGGCCCGCTATCCGACGCTGCGCGGCTACTGCCTGGTGGCGCCCAAGAGGCACGTCGAGAGCTGGATCCACGACCTGGACCAGGCGGCGTTCCTCCGGCTGCAGGCCGTGGTGCGCAAGGTGGCCAGCGCGATCGCGGCGACAGTAGCCACCGAGCGGATGTATGCACTTAGCCTGGGCAGCCAGCAAGGCAATGCGCACCTGCACTGGCAGCTGGCCCCGCTGCCACCCGGCGTCCCCTACGAGCAACAGCAGTTCGCCGCGCTCATGCTCGAGAACGGCGTCCTCGATGTTGACGACAGCGAACTCGCCGACCTCGCGCACCTCATCCGCAGCAACCTTGCGGACGAGTAAGCCGCTGTTGACTCTGCCAACCGAGTCCGCTCATGCCGCTACGTGATCGGTTCCTCGCCCCACCATGGCTCGGTCACGACGACTTCGGTGCCGGGCGCTAGCGCCTCACGTGTTGCTCGTAGCAACCGGATGCCTTCCTCAACCCAGGGAGTGTCTCCCAGGCCTTCGACGGGAATCTTCCACTCCTCGTAGCTCGCATTCCAAGTTCGAAGCCGGCTCGCGAGCGGCTCCGGGATGTCAAGATCCTCTGGCGGGACGGTTCGGCCGCCGAGCCACAGCGGCCCTGCGCCATGGTCCGGCCAGAACTCGATCACGGCCACGAGCCCAGCCTGCCGCACGCACGACGCAGTCACACTAATTTGCCGCTGACCGCGTGCGCCCTATCTCGCACTTGCCGGAGCCAGCATGCCGTCCGTGTGCCCGCCGAAGTTGTCACCAGGGACCGTGGCTCTCGCAATCTTGGCATCTAGATTCGGCGATCAACTTCGGCTGCTCGCCTCCGGTAGCCTGCAGTCTCTCGCCTTTGCCTAGCCGTTCCCAGGCACGGGGCATATCAAGCTTGGCCCATCGGCTGTAGTCCGGGTCATCCCCTTGTGCGGGCAGCCGGGGAAGTGGCCCACACCATTCGGCGAGATGAGCAGCTCATCGGCGGCCGCCATGACGGTTCTGCGTCTGTCCTGAAGCCCGTGCTCGCAGTAGTCGCGGTTCATCTCGCATAGGTCGCAGGACGCCATGCGTTCAGAGTGACGCGAAGCGGCATGACGCAAGAAGAGCCTTAGGGCCGTGCCTTACGAGTCGTCCGCTCTTGCCGCCGCCCGGCCGATCGCCAGGGCGGCAGCCACGTCGTGAAGCAGGCAGCTGGTGACGTCCAGCACGACACAGGGCAGCCGTGTGCTCGCACGAAGCCTAATCTGGCATTGGATGTTTTCGGCTACATGTGTAGAGTTCAGTGTGTGAGGATGACCGGGCCGCTGGAGCGCGTGCTGGGTGCGTTCCTGGCAGATCCCGCCGCGCCCCGTTACGGCTATGACCTGATGAAGGCGGCGCGGCTGCCCAGCGGCACCCTGTACCCGCTGCTGACCCGGCTTGAGCACCAGATGCTGGTCGCCTCCGCGTGGGAGACCCCGCAGCAGGAGGGGCAGCGGCCCAGGAAGTACTACCGGCTGACCGGCGAGGGCATCCGGGTCGCCCGTATCGAGCTCGCGCAAGTTTCCGCCCGCCGTCGGCACGCGCCGGCCCGCGCCGCCCGTCCGGCACCGGGGAGCCCGGGATGAGGGCAGAGCGCCAGCTGCTGCGCCTCGGCGAATACCTGGTGGGCCGAGCCTGCCAGCGGCTGCCGAAGGACATCCGGGAGGAGCGGTGCCGGGAATGGGCGGCCGAACTGCCCGCCATCCTGCATGATCCCCAGATCCGGCTCGCCCCGCGCCGCGCAGTCCGCATGCTGGGCTACGCGGCGGACACCTTCCGGGCCACTACCCCGACACGCATCAGGGCCCGGCGGCAGACGCCCGCGTTGACGGCGGCGCTGAGCGTCCTGCTCCTCGCGGGCCTGGCCTGCGTGACCTGGAACATCTGGACCATCGTGCGGGCACCGGAGCATCCGCTCAACTACCTGAATCTGGCCTGGAGTCTGCTTCTGGTCGCCTATCCCATCAGCGTGCTCCTGCGCTCCGCCCTGCGCGTGACTACGCTGATCGTCATCAGCGGCACCGTGGTCGGTGTGGCGGTCAGCCTCTGGGATGCGGCGCAGGCACCAGTGGACTGGGTGAACTACTTTGTGCCAGCTTTGCTCGTCCTTCTCCTCCTGGCGTTGTGGCTTGCCAGCCGGTGGGCCCGCACCAGGCGGACTTAATGCCGCACACAACAAGGCGGGTGCTTTCCGTCTCAATGTGATTGGTGGCTGCCACCGCGCCACAGGGTCCCCAGTCTGCGGGGGCCTTCGACCTCCTCGATATCGGCAGGCCCATCTGACCCGCTGCACGGCCACCTGCGAATGCGCGCACATCAGCGTGAGTCGGTTTGCGTCAAGCTTTTGGCCGGTGCCTCGTCCGTCGTCTGTCCCTGCATAGCGGTTATGGGGTTGGTCCCTGCAGCGCGTGATCGGGTTGAGGAGACGACGGACGGGGCTGCCCATGATGTGCGCCGAGATCACCGGGGTGTCTCAATGCCGCGGAGGGCTCGCCCCGGCCGCCAGCTTGAGCGCCGCTGGCGGGTCAGGCGGCGAGTGCTGCGCTTGCCCGCCGGGTGCCGTGGGCCGCGGTGACCGGATCCCAGGCCTGCCCGGTGGTGATGACGGCGTGCAGCTGCCGCAAGATCGCGGCGGCGATGACGGTCTGCGCCTGGGTGGGCGTGAGCTTGTTCTGCTCCCTGCTGGTCAGGTACTGGTAGCGGGCGGCGTAGACCGGGTTAGCGCGCTGGGCTCCCCAGACCGCGCGCCAGGCCGCCAGCCGCAGCCCGGGGCGTCCCTGCCCGGTCAGCCTGGTCCGGCCGGTGAACGCGCCGGACAGTTTCTCCCGCGGGGCCAGGCCGGCGTGCTTGACCACCGCGCGGGCGGTGGCGAACCGCCGCGGGTCGCCGGTCTCGGCCAGGATCGCCGCCGCGCCGACCGGCGACAGGCCGGTGATCGAGGTGACCAGCCCGGTCAGCCCGAGCTCGTCCAGGACCGCGGTCATCCGCTGCTCGGTCTCGGCGAGCCGGTCCTGGGTGTGCTCCCAGTCTTCCAGCAGCAGCTGCACCCGCTCCAGCGCGCCGGGCCGGTGCGCGATCACCCCGGCCGGATCGGCGAGCGCGGCGAACAGCCCGCGCACGATCCGCAGGCAGGGCTTCTGCCCGCCGCGGCGGGTGATCTCGCGCCGCACCGCCTGCTCGAACCGGGCCGCCCCGAGCCGCCGGGTCCGGGCGAAGTCCCCGCCGTCCCGGCCGGCGATCACCGACAACGCCGCGATCCAGGTGCCCGACCGGAACGGCTGCCTGGCCGTATCCAGCGCCGCCGGCCAGGCGCACTCCAGCAGGTCCCGCATCTGCTGGACCTGGCTGCCGGCCTCGGTGATCAGCTGCTCCCGGCGGGTGCCCAGGTGCCGCAGCCGGCCCCACGTCTCATCGACGGGCTCGGGAACATAGCAGCGCAGCTGCGCGGTCAGCCGGGCGATCAGCACCGCGTCCTTCTCATCGGTCTTATCGCAGGTCAGGTCCTCGGTCCGCCGCGACCACGACGTGACCACCGGCTGCACGCACACGAACGGCATCGACCGGTCCGCGGCCAGCTGCCCCAGCACCCGCCACCGGTGCCCGGTCGGCTCGCACGACACCGTCACCCCGGCCCAGCCCGTCGCCGCGGCGCGCCCGGCGGCCCAGTCCAGCGCCGAGCCAAGATCCCAGGCCCGGCACCGGAACGTCCGCCGCGCGATGACCTTCGAGTCATGATCGGTCACCACGACCATCTGCTTGCTGCCCGCCAGGTCGATCCCGGCGATCGCGTTCGTCACCGGCACCAGGGCGCGCAGCCGCTCCAGCCGGGCGTTGCGGTTACGGTCACCTCGGGACACGCCACTACCGTTACCCATGAACGTCCTCCTGCTGCGTGGGACACCAAGCCCGAAGCGCATCAGGGGGACGTTCCTACGTCACGAACCGACACGCAGAACGTGTTTCTATGCCGCGATGAGATGTTGGCGGCATAACTGGGCAGGAGGCCAGGTCCGCGGCAACGTGAGCCAATCCGCGGTCTTTCGTGGTGGTGGCTACTCGATGGGGAAGGCTTCGCTGAGCCAGCGAGTCACGTCCGCAGGGGTTGGGTAGCCCTTTTCCCGGAGCAACTCAGTGATGTCGCGTCCGGCGAGGATGACTACTGGGTGCTGGTCGGCCCGGATCTCCTGGTAAGCCTGTTTGGCTACGAAGCTCGTGGTTACCAAGACGCCGAATTGGCGGTGCCGGAGGCGCGATATCAGGCGGGCTTTTTCGGTGACTCCGACTCCGCCGCCCGCCGGATCGTACAGCATTGCTTCCAGGGCGAACGTGACGGCCACCGGGTCGGATGGCGGTCCGATGCGGTATTCGCCGACCGCGTCGCGGCCGCCGTCGACCGATGCGCGCGTGACCTCATAGGAGCCGACGTGGCCGTCGGCCATCTGCCATAGCTGCGCCGCGAAGTATTCGAACCTGGTGGGCCTGGCCGCGAAATGCGCATGTATACGGTCCAGGATCTGCCGTCCGACCAGGTCATCGGGGAGCTGCTCTGCCCTGGACCGGTACTCGATCCTGGTCGAGGTCAGCGCGTCGTAGCGACGGCCGGTGATCCACCGCCGCCACGGGCCGGGGCAGTTCGCCGACAGCGTGTCGCCCGCAAGCACGTCGTTGATCCAGGCCCGCGTCGCGGTTGCGATGTCGAGGATGGTGAACTGGGCGCGGTAGTTCTGGAATCGTCTGCCCTGCTGGCTGCGCCAGACCGCGACCAGATCCTCGTCAGCGGTCAGGTCTGGCGCGCCGGGAGCGAGCACGCCCCGGAAGACCACGTCGCGCCCTGGCCCGGCCTTCGCGAACAGGAAGTAGGGCGGGACGGCACGTCGGGCTTCGGCGTCGGCATGGGCCCAGTCGAAGGTGTTCCGCAGGATGCGGTTACCGCCCTTGGGGGTGTCATGCAGGTCGGCTCCGGGCTTGCGGTTATCTCCGTAGTACGTGACCGTGCCGGTTGCGGTGTCGATCGAATCTGGCCAGTCCACGTTGGCTCCGCTCGTGCTGAGTGCGACCAGACGCGGTGACCGCTGCCCGCCGTTGTACCTGATGCCACCCTGAAGGCCGACGGGCAGCAGTCGCTGGACGGGGTCACCGGCCCAGTTCGGCTGCGGGCCACCCAGATATACCCGGTCAACCACCAGGTCCGCCATGTGGTGCTTCTCGAAGGGCTCGCCGTCCCCTATGACCTGGGTTGACACAAGAAGAGGCTACTCGCCCGTGCCGGTGCGGAGGGCAGTGTCACCGGCTCGGCAGTCACGTCGTGCCAACCACCCGACTAGCTCGGCAGCTTGACTAAGAGACCAGCGCGCGCAACGATCCCGCCTCATGTTCTGTGGTGCCGCTCGCTTTGCGCTGGAGTGGCACCACCGAGGGCTGGCACCTATCGGCGCGCCGGGGCAGAGGTGGCGGGCTCGGGTGCCGCGGCGGCCGCGGGTCCTGTGGCGGAGCGGCCCTCTGGCGTGGCTGGCCCGGGTTCGGCGGGCTGGGAGAGGGGGTATCGCAGGAGCCGAACTCCGACCAGGGTGACCGCGACCACAGCGGCCGTCACCAAGATCGAGGAGATAAATGGGCCAGCGCCCGTCTGCCAGCCAAACGGGCCGGCCTGCCCGTAGAAGCGGTTCCAGATTCTGGCCAGCGTGGCGAGCAGCACGCCGAAGAGTGGCAGCGCCAGCGTTCCAGTGACGCCGCCGAGCACCTTGGCGCGCCTGGGCCATCGAGGTGAGAGCAGCAGCATCACGATGCCGACTGCCCAGCCGAGCAGCGCGAGGACGAAGCTGACCGGCGCCAGCAGCGCGCTGCCCAGCGTCAGCATCACCGCGGCGAGGTCGAGCCAGCGCTGCCGGCGGGGGCCGCGGCCGACCGGGGATTGCGTCATCGCGGCCGGCGGCGCGAAGGTGGCGACGAAATCGGGTGCTGAGTCGCTTGCTGCCGCAGCAATGGCCTCCGGCTCGCCGAGCCGCCGCAGCACGTCCTGCAGGCCGGACCCGGAGGCCTCGCTCACGGCGCGGGCTTGCTCGATGTGGTCGGCGATCTCGTCGATGACTTCGGCCCGCCGGTCCGGCGGGAGCTGGCGGGCTGCCTGAACGAGCCGCCCGAGATAACCGGCGACCAGGTCGTCGTCGTTCATGTGGTGCCGCCCTTCTCGCCGACCTGCAGCAGGCCGTCCACGCTGTCCCGAAACAATTTCCAGGAGCCGGTGAACTCGGCCAGCGTCGCCCGCCCGGACGGCGCCAGCCGGTAATAGCGCCGCGGCGGCCCGGCGTCAGACTCCCGCCACGTGGTCTCCACCATGCCCTGCCGCCGCAGCCGCGCTAGCAGGGGGTAGATCGTTCCCTCGCCGGTCACCATTCCGTCAACCGAGGCAAGCGCACGGACCAGCTCGAACCCGTACCGCTCGCCGTCCCCGAGCATGGCGAGCACGCAGAAGGGAAGCACGCCCCGTCGCATCTGGGCGACAAGGTTACTGGCCTCGCCATCTACCATGCAGTACATAGTAGTCTGGTTGGCGCCCGGCTGTCGAGACCGCGAGGAGGCGCCCGAACCGGCGGGTCGTTCATCGAGCGTTAGCTGCGGGCGGAGCTAGAGATGGCTTACTTGGCCTATCGATGCGGCGATGGCCGTCGCTATCTTGCCGACGGACGTCGGAGCGTCGCCCTGTGAATCGGTCGAGAAATGCGTTGACCTCCGGCGCGACGATGGCCTACCGTCGCCGGCACCTGGTCAACGCGGCTGACCCGTCCGCGCGAGCCTGCGACGCCATTCCGACCGCCGGTGGGAGGCTGCATGCGCCTGCACCGTCAGTCGATCAGCCCGTACCGCCTGTACCTCGGCCTCGAGTGCGGCACGAACTTCCTGCTCGGAATCAGCTACGCAACGATCACGGTCTACTGGGTGACCGTCGGTCGGCTCAACCCGCTCCAGCTGCTGCTGCTCGGGACGTCGCTCGAGCTGAGCTACTTCGTGTTCCAGCTGCCCACCGGCGTGCTCGCCGACCTGGTGAGCAGGCGGCTGTGCGTGGTCACCGGACTCTTCATCGTCGGCGTGGCCCAGATTATGGCGAGCCTGTCGCCGTCATTCGGCAACCTGATGGCCTCCTGGGCGGTGCTCGGCTTTGGTGCCGCACTGAACAACGGCGCGCAGGACGCCTGGATCGCCGACGAGCTCTCCGCCCCGGTCGGTGACGACCGGATGACCGGCATCTATCTGCGCGCGACCCAGCTCGGCCTGGTCGCCACCGTGGCTGGCAGCCTGCTGTCGGGCGTCATCGCACTGGCCGGGCTCCAGATGCCGCCTCGCGTGGGCGGCACCCTCATGTGTCTGCTCGCGCTGGCGGTGGCGTACCTGATGCCCGAGCGGAACTTCCATCCAGCAACCGGGCTTGTGCGGGCGGGCGTCGGCGGCATTGTCCGCCAGGCTGGCGCCGCCCTGGTTGCGCAGACGCGGTCAACGCACCGCGCGGTGCTAGCGGTGCCAGGCCTCGTGCTGCTGTTCGGCATGACGTTCTTCGTCGGGATGTGGACCGAGAGCTTTGACCGGCTCTGGGGCGCATTCCTGCTCCGCGACATCAGGTTCCCGCAGCTCGGCGGCCTGCATCCGGCCATGTGGTTCAGCTTCTTCGCGTGTGCCGCCGCCGTGCTTGGGCTCGGCGCGACGGAGATAGCCAAGCGGCGGACCCGGCGGCTCGGGCCTGACTCGGTTGTGGGCGCGCTCCTCGTGCTGACGCTGGCGATCGCTGCGGCGGTGATCGGGCTGGCCACAGCCGACGCGTTCGTTGTGGTCGTGGTGACTTACCTCATCGTCTCGGTACTGCGGCCAGTCATCTACCCGCTCGTCTCGGGCTGGCTGGTGGGCCGGATCGAGCCCTCGGTGCGGGCCACGGCACTGTCGGCCAGGGACATGTTCGACAGTGCCGGCCAGATACTCGGCGGCCCGGCCATCGGCGCCATCGGCACCCTCGCGTCGCTGCGGATCGCCTTGCTGGCGGGCGCGGCCGCGCTCGGCCCGGCCGCTGCCTGCATCGCGGCCGCCAGCCGCCGGATCCGCCCGGCGCCCGGCGCAGACGCCGGCGAGGGTCCGGGAGACGATCCCGGCGAGGATCGCGGTATACCGATCGGTAACCCCGGGCTAGCAGGATGATCACGTCTTCGCGATTATTAGCCTTATGGCGGAAACTCCCACCCCGATCCATGACGTGCAGGAACAGCTGCGCCGCGCCGGGTACCTGGCGGACACGGCGACCGGCACGGTCGTGCACCTGGCGGCGGCACTGGGCAAACCGGTGCTCATCGAGGGCCCCGCCGGCACTGGCAAGACGCAGCTGGCCAAGAGCGTCGCCGCGATGACCGGCAAGCCGCTGATCCGGCTCCAGTGCTACGAGGGGCTGGACGAATCCAAGGCCATTTATGAGTGGGATTACCGCCGCCAGCTGCTCCAGCTCCAGCTCCAGGAGCGCGGCAGCGGCGACGACCTGACCGCGGCAGGAATCTTTGGAGAGGACTTCCTGCTCAGCCGACCGCTCCTGGCCGCGATCCGGTCCATGCAGCCGGTTGTGCTGCTGATCGACGAAGTGGACCGCCTGGACATGGAAGCTGAGGCGCTGCTGCTCGAGGTGCTATCTGAGTATCAGGTCTCGATCCCTGAACTCGGCACCGTGACCGCGCGCCACATCCCGGAGGTGTTCCTGACCTCGAACAACACCAGGGACCTGTCCGAGGCCCTTAAACGGCGCTGCCTGTACTTGCACCTGGGCTACCCGAGCATGGCGCGCGAAGCGGAGATCGTCCAGCTCCACGTTCCCGAGCTCAGCGAGCACCTCGCCAGCGAGATCGCGTCGCTGGTCGCGGTGCTGCGCGGCGCTGACCTGAAGAAGCCGCCGTCCATCTCCGAGACCGTCGACTGGGCGCGCACGCTGCTTGCGCTGGGCGCGGCCGAACTGACGGACGAGATGACCAGGCAGACACTGTCGGTCCTCCTGAAATATGAGCGCGACATCACCCTTGCGCTCGCTGAGCTCTCGCTGGCCTGACCCATGCCCTCGACCGAGACAGCAGACCCGCCGGAGAGCACGCTGACCGCGCTGGTCGACGAGCTGCGGACGATCGGCGTCGGCGTCTCTGTCGGCGAGCACCTCGATGCTGCGCGCGCACTGTCCGCCGTCCCGCTGGCCGACACCCGCGTCGTGCGGTCGACCCTGCAGTGTGCGCTGATCAAGCGTGCTGAGCACGTGGAAGCGTTCAACTTGCTGTTCGATCTTCATTTTATGGGAACGGGGCCGAATGAGCCCGGGCCGTTCGCAGGCCTATCCGAAGATGAGCTCGCCGCCGCGCTCCGCGCGGCCATCGGGTCCGGCGACCCGGTGCAGCTACGGCACCTCGCCGAGGAGTACGTCCGCCGTTACGCAGCGCTGGAGCCTGGCGCACCGGTCGCCGGCGTTTTCGCCATGATCGCCGCGAGCGAGGCCGCCAACCTTGACTCGATCAGGGACGCGCTGCTGGCGGCGGGCCAGGGTGAAGGCGAAGGCGAGGGCAGTGGTGGCGGCGGGGGATCCGGGGGCGGCTGGAATGTCGGCGCGGGAGCGATCCGGGACCGGCTCGGCCGTGCTGATGCGGACCGGGCTGTCGACCGGTTCCGAACCGAGCTGCAGGCGGCGATCCGCCGGGCACTGGTTGCCGACCGCGGCGCGCGCGCAGTCAGCAAGACGATGCGGGTCAGGCTCGCGGAGGACGTCGATATCGCGACCGCATCGGCGGCAGAGCAGGAGGCGATGGTCGCCTCAATCGGGCCGCTCGCGCACCAGCTCAGCAAGATCCTGGCGCAACAGGAGTTCCGCAAGCGCCGCCTGTCTGTGCGGCGCACGCTGCACCTGGCAATGGGCACCGGCGGCGTGCCGTTCCGGATCGGCACTGAGCAGGCTCCGCCGCCGAAACCCGAGATCGTCGTGCTCTGCGACGTGTCAGGGTCGGTCGCGACGTTCTCCCGGTTCACGCTCAACCTCCTGATCGCGCTCGACAGCCGCCTGAGCAAGCTGCGGGCGTTCTCGTTTGTCGACGGGCTGTCGGAGATCACCGAGCTCGTCAGCGAGGCGCGCTCGGCCGGCCGTCAGCTCAGCCAGACCGAGGCGGCGCGCGGCGCGGTGCGGTGGAACGGCAGTTCCGACTACGGCCACGTGCTGCGCGACTTCGCCCGCGACTACAGCAGGCAGTTCTCGCGGCGCACCGTGGTCCTGGTCGTCGGCGATGCCCGCACGAACTACCTGGATCCGGCTACGGGTGCACTGGCCGAGGTCGCCGGCCGCGTCGGCAAGCTGTACTGGCTCAATCCCGAGCCACGCCGATACTGGAACCAGGGCGACTCCGTGATCGCGCGGTACGCGCCGGTGTGCGATCAGGTCCGCGAGTGCAGCACGTTGCGGCAGATCGCCAGCTTCGTGCAGTCCCTCGCCGTCCGCTAGCGCGGCGCGGCCGACCTTAACCGGCACCGTTCGGTCGTCGTGGTACCCGCTCGCGCGACATTTCACGTCGGACGTGCAGTCTGGAGCCCGACTTACGGCTTTTGCGCGCACGGGAGGCGGGAAATGTGAGTCTGGCTACTCGCCGGGCACGATCAGGCCCGTCTCGTAGGCGAGTATCACGGCCTGTACCCGGTCGCGCAGGCCGAGCTTTGCGAGCAAACTGCCGACGTGGGTTTTGACCGTGGCCTCGCTAACAAAGAGCGCGGCCGCGATCTCGGCATTGCTGCGGCCTCGCGCCAGCAGCATCAGCACGTCCCGCTCGCGCGCGGTGACCGATGCCAGCTGCGCCGGTGACGGCGTGGTTTCCGGCGGTCGGCGTGCGAAGGCCTCGATCAGCCGCCGGGTGACCGATGGGGCCAGCAGCGCGTCACCGGCGGCTGCCGCGCGGACGGCCGCGATCAGGTCGGCGCGCGGCGAGTCCTTTAGCAGGAAGCCGCTGGCGCCCGCGCGCAGCGCCGCGTACACGTAGTCGTCGAGGTCGAACGTCGTGAGCATGACGACCTTCGGCGCTTGCGGTTTGCCCGTGATCAGGCGGGCCGCCTCCAGCCCGTCCATCTCCGGCATGCGGACGTCCATGAGCACCACATCGGGCTGGTGCTGTGCAGCCAGAGCTACAGCTTCAGCGCCGTTGGCGGCTTCACCGACGACGCTGATGCCGTTCGCGGTGTCGAGTATCACGCAGAACCCGGCCCGGACCAGCTCCTGGTCGTCGGCGACCACGACCCTGATCGGCGCTTTCATCGCACTGGCAGGCGCGCGGTCAGGGCGAAGCCGGACGCCGGGCTGGGCCCGACAGTGAGGCTGCCGCCGCATGACGCCACCCGTTCCGCTATGCCGGCCAGTCCAAATCCGGTACCGGACCTGGCCGGCGGCTCGGTACGTCGCGGACCGGAATCGGCCACCGACAGCGTCACGTAGCCGGGCTCGTATTTAACGGTGACGCGCGCCTGCGCGGCGTCGGCGTGCCGAAGCGTGTTAGTGAGCGCCTCCTGCACTATCCGGAACGCGGTCAGCTCGATCCCCGGTGCTAGCACGGCCGGGGTGCCGCTGACCTCGTACTCGACCGGCAGTCCGGCCTCGCGCACCTTGGCGAGAATGTCGCCGAGGTCGGTCAGCGAGGCAGTCGGAGAAGTGGCAGGGCGATGCTCGGTCGGCCCGCGCAGCACGCCGAGCAGACGCCGCAGCTCGGTCAGTGCCTGCCGCGCGGTGTCGCCGATAATGTCGACTGACTGGCGTGCCCGTTCGGGCTGTGACGGCAGCAGCGAAGCTGCGGCCTCGGCCTGCACGGCGATGAGGCTGACGTGGTGAGCCACGACGTCGTGCAGCTCGCGGGCGATGCGCGCGCGCTCAGCCGCAGCCGCCCTGGCAGCCTCCTGGTCGAGCTCGGACTCGGCGCGCTCAGCCCGGCTCTGCGCGGCGCGCAACGAGGCGCGCTTGGCCCGGCTGAGCGTCCCGGCCGCCATCGCTGTGGCGAAGATCAGGCCCTGGAAGATCGCCTCGTATGGCTCGCTGTGTCCAGGCGAGTCGAGCGAGATCGTGACGCCGACCACGACCAGCGCGGCGGTGCTGAGCCGGAAGGCCGGGCCGCGCCGGTCGAAGACCGTGTACACGGCTATCGCTGGTCCGAGCGGAAGCGGCGCGAACCCGAAGCCGATCTTGTCGTAGCTGATCCGGGCGGCGCCGACAAGGAGGCCGGTGCCAACGGCCGCCGACCGGCGCCAGGCGAGTGGCAGGGCCTGCCCGGCGAGCAGGAACAACGCGAGCCAGAGCGGGTGCAGCTGCGCCCGGTACGGCAAGACCGAGACCACGTTGACCGCAGCGAGCGCGACTGCGAGCCCGGTGTCGGTGAGCTGCTCCTGGCGGCGTTCGGGCAACGAGGCGATGCGGTCCGCCAGCCCGCGGCGGACCGCGGTGATCCGCGCAGCGAGCGTCGTCACGCCCTGATAGTAGAGTCCGCAGGTCGACTGGCGGTATCGGCCGAGAGGAGGATCGAAAAGGTCAGTCCCGAGGCGGAGGCGCGCGGGTCATCGCCGGGCGTTCCTCGGCCAGCAGGCGGAGCCGGCGAACTGGCTGTCGGCCCGATGTCGTGCGGCCCCGTTCCCGTCACGATCAATGCATGACCACAGAATCTCGTGACGCCTCTACAGCAGCATGCGCGGATCCGGCCGGCAAGCCGGCTGGCCCCGCGGGCGCGCCGCGGCTGGCGATAGCCCTGATCGCGCTCTGCGCGGTCGCCCTGGAACTAGCGGTCAGCGGCCGATACGGCTACGTCCGGGATGAGCTGTATTTCCTCGCGGCCGGCCAGCACCTGGCCGTCGGCTACGTCGACCAGCCGCTGTTGACGCCGCTGCTGGCGCGACTTGGCGCGCTGCTGGGCGGCAACACACTCGTGGGCCTGCGGGTGCTGCCCGCGCTCAGCCTCGCGGCAATCATCGTGCTCACCGCCGCGATGAGCCGGGTGCTGGGGGCCTGCCGGGCTGGCCAGGTGCTCGCCGCGCTCGCGGCCGCGACCTGCGGCGAGTTCATCGGCGCTGCGCACGAGCTGACGACCACGGTGCCGGATTTCTTCTTCTGGACCCTGACGCTGTACCTGATCACGCGGCTGCTCGCCAGCCGGGACCCGCGCTGGTGGCTGGCTATCGGCGGCTGTGTTGGCGTCGCGAGCGAGGCCAAGTGGAACATCGGCTTCCTGGCGGCCACGCTGCTCGCGGGCTTCGCGGTCACCGACGCCAGGTCGCTGCTGCGCAGCCGATATCTGGTCCTTGGCGCGGTGCTTGCGGCCGCCCTGGCCGCGCCGGACCTGGTCTGGCAGGCGGCACATGGCTGGCCGACGGCTGCGGTGTTCCGCGAGCTGCAGACTCAGGCGTGGCACAACCGGGCGACGTACTGGCCAGGGCAGATCATTTTCACGGGAATCGCGCTGACACCGGTGTGGGCAGCGGGACTGGTCTGGGCGCTGCGCAATCCGCAGGCGCGCGCGTTCCGGCCGGCGGCCATCGGGTGCGGCCTGGCGGTGCTGCTCCAGTTCGTCCTCGGCGGCAAGCCGTACTACTCGGGTGCGGCATACACGTTCTTGCTGGCGGCCGGCTGCGTGCCGGTTGAGCGTTGGCTCGCCTTGCGGCGTCCGCTCTTCGGCCGGATCAGGCCGGCCACGGCAATGGCCAGCGGCATGCTGCTGTCGGCCGCCGTCGTGCTCCCGGTGGCGCTGCCGGTACTGCCCGCCGCCGTGCTGCGCACGGTCCCGCTACAGAAGATCAATTATGACCTGGCCGAGTCGATCGGGTGGCCGCAGCAGGTCGCTCTGGTTGGCCGCGAATTCGACGCGCTCCCGCGGTCGTTGCGGCGGACCACGACGATCCTCGCCGGCAACTACGGTGAGGCGGGCGCGATCGAGCGTTACCGGTCGGATTACGGGCTGCCAGATGTCTATAGCGGCGCCAACAACTTCTGGCTCTGGGGGCCGCCGCCGGCCAGCGACACCGCCGCGATCGCGGTGAATGTGGATCCAGCACTGCTGCGGCGCGAGTTCCGCCACGTCAGGCTCGTCGCGACGTTCTGGAACGGCCTCGGCGTCAGCGATGACGAGGAAGGCGCGCAGATCTTCCTGGCGACCGGGCTGCGGTCTTCATGGACGAGGGCCTGGCCGGCGTTCCGCGACTACGCCTGAGCGGCTGCCACGTTGTAGATGAGAAATGCAAAGGTGCCGTCGGTGAACGACGCCGCGCCGGTGGGTCGGGGTCCAGTGGTCTGGCATGGTGGGCTTATGGCATCTGATTCCACGCATCGCACGCTGACCGTCGAACGGATCGCGGCCGGGGAGTTCGCCGCGGTCAACTCGCGTGGCGGGCGCATCGTTTTCGGCACCGGCGCCGACGAGTCGTTCACGCCAACAGAGTTGCTGCTGGTTGCGATCGGCGGCTGCACGGCCATCGACGTCGACATCATCACGACGCGCCGCGCCGAGCCTGAGTCCTTCGAGATCGTCGTCGACGCGGACAAGGTGCGTGATGAGGGCGGCAACCGCCTGGCCAACATCGAGATCACGTACCGGATCAGGTTCCCGGAGGGGCAGGCCGGGGACAAGGCGCGGGCCGTGCTGCCCGAATCCGTCCGGCAATCGCACGATCGGCTGTGCACAGTCGGCCGAACTGTGGAGCTGCCGACGCCGATCTCCACCCAGATCGACTAGGACCGCGCTGGAGCGTCAGCCAGGCTGGATCGACTGGGGGAACCGGAAGACGTTCGCGGGGTCGAACCTCGTCTTCACCAGCGTCAGCCATGGGTAGTTCGCGCCATAGTAGGCGTCCTGCCAGTCGGTGAGATCCGGATCGACGTAGTTCTGGTACGCCTGCCCGCTGGCGTGCGGGTGCAGCGCGTCGTAATACGAGCTCAGCCAGCCGTGCTGACTCATCACGCCGCTGCGTTTGCCGGGCGAGGTCCAGTCGGTCGAGTACTGGGCCAGGAAGAGCGCGTCCCGGTGCACGAAGGCGGTCGCGGCCGGATTGGACGCGTTCATCGCGCCACCGCACGCGTCAAGTGTGATGCTCCCCCTGCCGCCGGCCGCGCCCGTGATGCCGCGGACCTGCTCAATGCCAGACAGGAGCGCCTGGATGCCGCGGAGCGTCAGAGGGCTGGCGAAGAAGTCGGACTTGGCGAATGACGGCACCCTCGCCAGGCGCCCGCCCGGCCCGGTATTGCAGGCGTGAAGAGGGATAGCTGAGCAGTCGGCCTCGAGCAGCATCGCGTTCAGGTACGACTCCTGGCGTACCGAGGCCGTGGCTGGCCCGCTGCCGACTCGTCCGTAGAGGGCGTCGAGGTGCCGGGCAGCGCCATGCAGTCGTCCGACGTACGTCCCAGTCACGGTGAGTGCCGGGCTCCCGCCGAAGCTAGCGGACAACCGCATGGTCGACCACAGATTGTCGGGTGCGTACGGCGCCCAGGACTGCCAGGCGCTGACTACCCTCGCCGCGCTTGCCCACGGCCAGGTCAGGCCGAAGACGCAGAGTCTCCTGAGGCGATGGGTGCGGAACGTTAGCGACGTCGTGACGCCGAAGTTGCCGCCTCCGCCACCGCGGCAAGCCCAGAATAGGTCGCCGTAGCTCGTGTCGTCGCACGTTAGCTCGTTCCCGTTCGCGGTGACCAGCTGCGTGCCCGTCAGATTGTCGCTGGTCGTCCCGTAGAACCTGGAGAGCGGCCCGATGCCGCCGCCGAGCGCCAGGCCGGCGATTCCGACCGTAGGGCAGGAGCCGCCGGGCACGGCCACGCCGTTAGCGGCCAGGGCGGCGTAGAAGTGGATCAGATCGACGCCGGCGCCGACAGTAACGGCTGTGTTGGTGAAGCTTACGGAGTTCATCGGTGACACATCGATGACGAATCCGCGGGCGACAGTGGACCACCCAGCGTAGCTGTGGCCGCCAGACCGGACGCGGACTGCAAGCCCGAACTTCCTCACGAAGCTCAGGCAGGCGGCGACGTCGGCGGCCGTTTGGCAGTACGCGATCGCGGCCGGTTCCAGTGAATCGAAGCGCGGCTCGAAGAGCTGCCTGGCCTCGCCGTAGCCGTTCTCGCGGGGGCGCAGAAGCCGCCCCGTCGACAGGTATTTGCGCAGGGCGGCCCAGTCCGCGCGCGTCGGCTTAGGGGTGACGTGTGGTGGCCTGGCGACGGTCACGCGCGTGCGGGGGCTTGTCTTGGGCTCTGGCAGCCTCGTGTCGCGAAGAGTGCGTGTCAGGTACCCGGCGCCCACCGCGGCGACGCTCGCCGTGCCGGCGCCGATCAGGAACTCGCGGCGCGATGATCTGGGCGCTTGTTGGCTAGTGGGTTGCGCGCTGGTGGCTTGTTCGCTGGTCGTCTGCGTGGCGGTTGGCTGCGTGGAGGTCGCCTGCGCGGTGGTCGTTTGCCCGGGGGTTGCTTGCCCGGGGTGAGCCTCCGCGTCACGCGCCACGCCGCTGTCGCCGTCGCCATCGGTCGCACTCATCGCTAGGTCCGCAACTCCTCGGAGTCCGCGAGAGCTCGCCGGGTACGGGCTTCGCGGCCCGTTCAGTTATCGTCGCGGCGGCCGGGGAGGTTGCAGGTTGCTGCGTAGTTGCTGCTTGGGTGTTTGCGGCTCAGCGTGTGTGCGGCTCGGCGTGTGTGCGGCTCGGGTGTTGCGGCTCCGGTGTTTGCGGCGCAGCCGAGCAGATCGCCGGACAGGCGAGGCGCCTCGCTGCGGGGTAGTCGGTCAGGACTGGAGCAGGCCGAGCGGGCTCGGCGCGGCGAATACGATCTTGAGTACGGGCGGACCGCCGGCCAATTGCACGCTCCCGACGCTGAGCGGGACGTAGGGCGGGCTCTGCGATTGCAGTCCCGACTCAAGCGATTGCACGTAGGCGCCGCCGGTTACGTGCGCAGAGGCGTCCGACTCGGCCAGATAGACGATGCGCAGTGGGACGCCGGGCGTGGCGCCAGGCGCCATGCCGCCGAAGCTGATGATGTCGAGCGGATGCTGCCTGGCCAGAAACACGAGCGTCGCAAGAACGCGCATATCGACGAGCCCGGACGCGAGCTGCGCACGTGCGCTGGCGGAGATGGCAATCCGGGCGTTCCGCAGCACCTGGGCGGCTGACGACTTCCTGGCAGCAACGTCCGAGTTCAGCGCGAGACGGAATGCCGCCGGGCCCCGTGGCGCGATGACGCGGATGTCGATCCGAGTCGGCCCCGCGCCAAAGCTGGCGATTACCTGCGGCGCATACACCGCCGCGAGCTGGCTGCCGAACTGGCTGCGGATGTCAGCGGTCGCGATCACCAGCTGCGAACCGTAGGGATTCGGCGCGCTCGGCTGCAAGACGGTCAGGTCATTGGCAGGGAAGCCGCGTGCGGCCAGGGCAGCGCAAGTGGCGCGGTCGCAGGCTACGGACACGTTTCGGCCGACCTGGGTAGCGACCCACCCGACAGCCTGGCTCCGGACGGCCGACGCACTCGCGATTCGCTGACCATCCGCTTGCGCGGACGAGCTATTGCCCGGCGGCCGCGGTGGGTGGTGACTGGCGATGAGCGCCGAGACCGCGCCGATCATGATGACGACCGCGAGGGCGAGCCCGGCCAGCTGCCACCGGCGAGCCTGCCGGCTCACGCGCGGGCGGTCAGCTGGCCGCGTTGGCCGGACCGCCGCGACGGGCTTTCGGCCCACGTGGCGCTGGCGGCCGCGTATAGGCGGCGCCGACGCTGTGCCCGGCTGGCCGCCTGTGTCGGGCAACGTGACCGCCGGAGGCACGGTCCCTGTCGGGGACGTACCCGCCGACGAAGGCGGGGAGACGGTTGCTGGTGCAGTTAACGATGATGGCGCAGCCGCGGCGTCCGCAGTTGTCTCGACCGCAGTTGTCTCGACCCCAGTTGTCTCGGCCGCAGCTGTCTCTTGTGTCTCTTGCGATGCGGTTGCTGGCGAGGCCGCGGTGGCTGATGAGGCCATGATGGGGAACGCGGGCGAGGTGGGAGAGTCGGCCGCGGTGCGGGACACCGGCGCGGTGGGGGAATCGGCCGCGGTGAGGGACACCGGCGCGGTGGGGGAGTCAGCTGCAGTAAGGGATGCGGGTGCGGTGGGGGAATCGGCCGCGGTGAGGGACACCGGCAGCGTGGGGGAGTCGGCCGCGGTGAGGGAGGCGGGGGCGTTGGAAGATACGGGCGGTGTTACTGCCTGTGCCTTTAGTGGCGCGCTTGGCGGAGCTGCGGCGGCTGCGAGTTCTGCCGCCGAGGTGGCCCGCAGAAGGCTGGCGGCCGACGAGGCGAGCGCTGCCGGCGACGGCGGGCCGGGGCGCATGCGGACGGCGGGAGTAATGGCTCCGGGCGTGTCCGCGGCAGGTCCGGGAGCGGCAGATCCGGGAGCGGCAGGTCCGGGAGCGGCAGATCCGGGAGCGGCGGACCCTGCCGCTGGTACCGCGCCGGGCGGATCGGTCTGTCGCTGCCGCAGCGACCGTCGGGTGGCCGGAGGCGTCTGGATCGCGCTAGCGCCCGGCGAACGCCGTGGCAGCGGACCACCAGACCGCAACCGCTCGGGCTGCTCGGTCTGCCCGGAGTGCACGGCCTGGGACGGCATAGCCTTCGCCGTCGTGCCTGGAGTCCGCGCGGGCAAGAAGCCACGCCTAAGCTGTCCCGGCGTCAGCCCGCCCGTTCCCGGTATCCGCCGCGGCAGTTCTTGCGACTCCTCATCCGGTGGCGGACGGCTGTCGTCTGCCATGCGGCGCACCCCCAAGCTGCGATAAGGGCGCCTGAGCCCAGGTCAACAGCAGCACAGGACGGGCCGCCGTACAACCGGAACCGCCCATTCAGTCGAAATTAACAGGTGCTCGATGATCGGGCCCGCCGGGCGGAGGCGACTGTCCTCATGGCGCGGGCGCGCACCGCACGTATACGCGTCAGCCAGACGCGAGACTCGTCACGTACTCGTCGAACCGGCGCAGGCTCGTCTCGAAGCCAGCGCGTGCATCTGCGCTTACATACAGCGACGGAACATTGGTCTGGTGCGTGACAATCTCAGTCTGACCGTCGCCGAGATCGTTGAAGGTGATCGTCGTGATCATGCCGCCCTCGACGTCGGCTTCTCGCCACGCGAGCCTCGTCGGCCGGTCGATCGTCAGGAAGACCGCGCGCATCGTGTACTGAGCGCCGTCGGCCAGGCTCACCATCGTGGTCTCGAATCTGCCGCCTGGCCGGAGCTCCACAGTAATCCCATCGAGCGGCGTCGTGGTTCCGTCCGGTCCCCAGAAATGCGTCAGATGCCCAGGCTGCGTCATGCACTCGAAGAGCAGTTCCCGGCTTGCCCGATGCGTCCGCCGGTACGTGAACTCGCCCAGCTCAGTCACGCTTCCTCCCCGGCATCGGAGCTGGCATCGAAACCGCCACGGCCTAGGGTCCCCAGGTGCTCGTCGAGCCTGTCATAGCGTTCGTGCCAGACCTGGCGGTGCCGGCCAATCCACTCGGCCACGGTATCGAACTGAGCCGGCTCGAGACGGCACGGCCGGGCCTGCGCGGCGCGCGAGCGCGAGATCAGTCCGGCGTGCTCGAGCACCTTGATGTGCTTGGAGATCGCCTGCTGGGTGAGCGCGAAAGGCGCCGCGAGCTCCCCGACCGTCGCTTCGCCCGCCGACAGGCGCGTCAGGATCGCGCGACGCGTCGGATCAGCAAGGGCGGCGAACGTCGTACTGAGTTCGTCGACGGCGGTGTTCATCGCATGGCCAGGGACCAGGCCCGGTCCGCGCCTGCACCGCTGAATAGCTCGTGCGGGATCCGACGGCCTGCTAGCAGCGGCAGCAGATCCCGGCCACGTCCCCGCAGGTCTGCGCCCTGGCCAGCGGACCAGTCCAGGTCGGTAGCGGACACCCTGATGCCGTCCAGCCGGAAGCCGAACAGGGTTGCGCGCTCGGCCCTGGGCTGTACCTCGGCAGCGACGACCGCGTCGCCGGGCAGCGCCAGCGGCGCAGTGATTGAGCCGAGGACCATCGTCATCGCCTCGATCGGGATCTCATAAGCAACATCGATCAGCCAGGTGCTGTCCAGGCCGTGTATGACGTCGTGGCTGAGCGCACCGGCCAGCCCGCCGCCCGGCGGGGCCCACGGGTTCTCCGCATTCTCGCGCAGGACGGCGACGAGTTCCGCGGGCGGGACGTTGCTGTCGCGCTCGGCTATCTCGTCCGAGAACTTGGTGAAGTCGCCACCGCACTCCTGCATCCCGGCCATGAAGTCGGCTTCGGAGATGCGGAATGGCATTGTCTGATGCGCCAGCACGTGGGCCGGCGTCCACCCTGCGCACAGCGACTCGCCACGCCACTGCTCGGGCGTCAGCCGGTCCAGTGCGTCCGCGAGCGCCCGGCGGTGTGCGGAGATGATATCCATCATGGCTGCTCCTCGGCTAGTTCAACTCACTAGTTGTACAACTAATCAGTTTAATACGAGGAACGCGGCCGGGTCAACCGGACGGTCGAGGAATGGACCCAGCCAGTACAGCCCGTGGAAGACCTTTCCTGGCTTTGACCCGGGGCCGCTCAGCTGCCGGCTGGAGCCGTGATCGCCTGCGGGAACTTGAATAGGTCGTGCGGGTCGTAGGTGGCCTTGACGTCCTGGAGCATGGGGTAGTTGGCGCCGTAATAAGCCTGCTGCCAGTTGACGAGATCCGGGTCGGGATAGTTCTGGTAGGCCTGGCCGTTGGCGTTCGGGTGAACCGCCTTGTAGTACGCCCTGATCCAGGCGAGCTGGTTGGCCCGGCCGGCAGCTGTGCCTGGCCAGGTCCACGACGTGTAGTACTGCGCGGCGAACAGCGCGTCCCGGTGCACGAACGCCGTGGCGTCCGGCGCCACCCGGTTCACCGCGCCGCCGAGCGCGTCGAACGCGATGCTCCCGGCACCGCCCGTCGCGCCCTTGATGGTTCGTAGCCGCTCGATGCCGGCGAGGAGCGCGTTCATGCCGCTCTTGCTGAGCGGCTTGCTGAAGAAGTCGGACTTGGCGTAGAACGGCACGCGCGGCAGCTTCCCGCCGGGCGGCGTGTCGCAGGCGTGCACGGGTACGTTCGCGCAGCCTGCTTCGAGCAGCATCGCGCTGAGGAACGTGTGCTCCACAGTCGTCACGGACGACGGCCCGGTGCCGACCAGGTGATAGAGCTTGTCCAGTTCAGTGCGCGCGGCCGCCACCGACCCGACAAACGAGCCGCCGACGCCCACCGATGGCAGTCCGCCGAAATCGGCCGAAAGATGCAGGTTGGACCACAGGGCGTCGGGCTCGTGCGGTGCCCAGGACTGCCACGCGCTGACCACGCGGCCGGCCTGCGACCAAGGCCAGCCCAGGAAGAACAGGACCACATTCGTCAGGTCGTGCGTGCCGAACGTGAAGGATGTCGCGACGGCGAAGTTCCCGCCTCCGCCGCCTCGGCTGGCCCAGTACAGCGGCTCGTTGCTAGTAGGACTGCACGTCAGGGCGCTGCCGTCAGCCGTGACGACCTCAAGCGACCGCAGGTTGTCAGAGGTGAGACCGTAGATCCTGGCCAGCACGCCGATCCCGCCGCCGAGCGTCAGGCCGGCGATGCCGACGGTGGGACAGGATCCGCCGGGCACAGCTTTGCCGTGTGCGGCCAGCCCGCTGTAGAAGTTGATGAGGTCGATGCCGGTTCCAACGGTGACGGTGCCGGTCCCGAACGACATCGAGTTCATCTCGGTTACATCGAGGATCAGGCCGCCCGTGACGCTGGACCAGCCGCCGTAGCTATGGCCGCCCGAGCGCATCCGGACCGCGAGGCCGAACTTCGTCACGAAGCTCAGGCACAGGGCGACGTCAGCGGCCGTCTTGCAATAAGCGACGGCCGACGGCTGCAGCGCGTCGTACTGCGGCGAGAACAGCTCGTGTGCCTGGACATAGCCGGCTTGTCCCGGCCGATACAGCCGGTGAGTGGAAAGCTGATTGCGGAGCGCGTTCCAGTCCGCCTGGGTAGGCGCCGCACGCGGTCCGGACAGCCAGGCCGGCGTCGCCTTGCGCGCGGTAGCCGCGGGGCTGGCGGCCAGGCCGAACCTGCCGGCGACTAACGCGGCGCCGACGGCGCCCGATGCGTAGAGGAAGTCGCGGCGCGGCAAGAGCGGGCGCAGCGGTCCCGCGCCATTCGCCTGCATGATGTCAGCCATAACGCCCCCGATATGCGCTGCTGCTCTTTCGGCGAAGGATTCAGCACAGCGGGCTGTGCCGAATCCTTCGCCGAAACTAAGACGGCGTTGATCGGGCCTCGGTTGTGACGACCACGTTCACGGTGCCGCCGTCGCCGACCGCCTGCGTTGGTGCAGCGACGTCGGCCAAGGGCAGCACTGTCAGCTCGACCGCGAGCGTCTCGCGGGAGATGAACTCCGCATGAGCGCGGACTGCGTCGGCAACCGCGGTGTCGGCGCCGACAGTCAGCCTGATCCGGTCAGACACCGCCAGGCCTGCGTCGCGGCGTGCCTGCTGGACGATCCGGACGACGTCGCGCGCCGTGCCCTCGGCGGCCAGTTCGGGCGTTACGGCCGTGTCGAGCGCGACTAGGCCGACGCCGCCGGGCAGGGCCGATACCGAGTCTGGGTCGGCCGCGACCAGGCGAAGGTCGTACTCGGTGTCCGCAAGCTCGATGCCAGCTGCAACGATTGATTCGCCGTGACGCTCCCAGTTCCCTGCCTTGATCGCCTGGATGACCTCCTGCACCTTGGCGCCGATCCTCGGCCCGAGCACGCGGGGGTTGACGGCCAGCTCGAACGTGCCGAGGCTAGCCGGGTCGGGTGACAGGGCGACGTCCTTGACGTTGACCTCGTCGCGGACCAGCTCGGCGTACGGGGCGAGCGCGAGCGCGTCCGGGTGAGCGACGGTGAGCCGGGCGAGCGGCAGCCGAACGCGCAGCTGGCGGGCTTTGCGCAGGCCGAGCGCCGTGCTGCACACCGCGCGGACCAGGTCCATCGCGCTGGCGAGCTCGTCGGCGGCCGGCCAGTCCGAGAGGTCGGGCCAGGCGGCCAGGTGGACGCTCCGCTCGCCAGTCAGGCCGCGCCAGATCGCCTCGGTCGTGAGCGGAAGCAGCGGCGCGGCCAGCCGGGTGACCGCCTCGAGCACGGTCCACAACGTGTCGAGGGCCGCGGTGTCGCCGGCCCAGAACCGATCCCGTGACCTGCGGATGTACCAGTTGGTGAGTACCTCGAGGTACTCCCGCAGTTCCTGGCACGCGCTCGGCACGTTGTACTCAGCGAGCTGCGCGGTCATCTGGGCGGCCAGCGACCGGGTCTTGGCTAGGATGTAGCGGTCCAGCACGTGCTCGCTGTCGGTGCGCGCGGACGCGTCGTAGGACTCGGCGTTGGCGTACAACGCGAAGAAGTAGTAGCTGTTCCACAGCGGCAGGATCGCCTGGCGGACCGCATCCCTGATGCTGGGCTCGTTCACGACGAGATTGCCGCCGCGCAAGATCGGGCTCGACATCAGGAACCAGCGCATCGCGTCCGAGCCGTAGGTGTCGAACACCTCGTTGACGTCGGGGTAGTTGCGCAGGCTCTTAGACATCTTCTGGCCGTCGCTGCCGAGGATGATGCCGTGGCTCACGCAGTTGCGGAACGCAGGCCGGTCGAACAGCGCCGTCGCGAGCACGTGCAGCGTGTAGAACCAGCCACGGGTCTGGCCGATGTACTCGACGATGAAGTCGCCCGGGTAGTGACTGTCGAACCAGTCGGCGTTCTCGAACGGGTAGTGAACCTGGGCAAACGGCATCGATCCGGATTCGAACCAGCAGTCGAGCACCTCGGACACGCGGCGCATGGTCGAGCGGCCGGTCGGGTCATCCGGATTCGGCCTGGTCAGGTTGTCGATGCCTGGGCGGTGCAAGTCCGCGGGCCGGACGCCGAAGTCGCGCTCGATCTCATCCAGGGATCCGTACACGTCGGTCCGCGGATAGTCCGGATCATCACTCTGCCAGACCGGGATCGGCGAGCCCCAGAACCGGTTGCGACTGATGGACCAGTCGCGCGCGTTCTCCAGCCACTTGCCGAACTGGCCGTCCTTGACATGACCGGGCACCCAGGTGATCTGCTCGTTCAGCTCGACCATCCGGGCGCGGAACTTGGTGACCTCGACGAACCAGCTCGACACCGCCTTGTAGATCAGCGGATTGCGGCAGCGCCAGCAGTGTGGATACGAGTGGGTATGGGTCTGGGCGCGGACAAGGCTGCCCTGATCGCGCAGCTTGGCGGTAAGGCCCGGGTTGGCGTCGAAGACGTGCTGTCCCTCGAAGTCCGGCACGACCGAGGTGAACTGCGCGTGCTCGTCGACGGTCAGCACCGTCGGGATGCCGGCCGCATTGCACGCCAGCGCGTCGGCTTCACCATAGGCGGGAGCCATGTGCACGACGCCGGTGCCATCCTCGGTCGTGACGTCGTCCGAGAGGATCACCCGGAACGCGTTCTGCGTTCCGAACCTGGCCTCGTCTGTGAGGTAGCTGAACAGCGGCTCGTACCGGCGCCCGGCCAGCTCCGCGCCGGTAAGCTCGCCGACCGCGGCGGCGCCTTCGAGCTCGCGCTCGTAGGCGGCCTGGCGGTCGCGGGCCAGGATGTAGCGGTCGCCGTCCTTTTCCAGGACGGTGTAGCTGATGTCGGCGCCGACGGCGACGGCCTCATTGGACGGGAGCGTCCATGGCGTCGTCGTCCACGCCAGCAGCCACTCGCCGGTCTCCAGCTTGAACCGGACCGTGACCGACGGGTCCTGCCGGTCCTTGTAGACGTCGTCGTCCATCCGCAGTTCGTGGTTGGAGAGCGGCGTCTCGCACCGCCAGCAGTAGGGGAGGACCTTGAAGCCCTCGTAGATCAGTCCCTTGTCCCACAGCTGCTTGAACGCCCACATGACGCTCTCCATGTAGGAGGTGTCGAGCGTCTTGTAGTCGTTGTCGAAGTCGACCCAGCGGGCCTGGCGGGTCACGTAGTCGCGCCACTCGTGCGTGTACCGCAGCACCGATTCGCGGCAGGCCGCGTTGAACCTCTCGATGCCCATGGCCATGATCTCGGCCTTGCCCGAGATACCGAGCAGCCGCTCCGCCTCAACCTCGGCGGGCAGGCCGTGGCAGTCCCAGCCGAACCTGCGCTCGACCCGCTTGCCCTGCATCGTGCGCAGCCGCGGGATCACGTCCTTGACGTAGCCGGTGATCAGGTGCCCGTAGTGGGGCAGCCCATTCGCGAATGGCGGCCCGTCGTAGAAGACGAACTCATCCTTCAGCGGGCGTTCCGCCACGGAGTCGCGGAAGGTGTTGTTGCCGGCCCAGTAGGCGAGCACGCCCTCTTCCAGCTCGGGAAAGCTGGGCTGAGACGGCACTCCGTTCCCGGCCTGGCCGGCAGCCTTGGCAGTCTCGGCCCTGGGGTAAACGCTCATCTGGTGGTACGTCCTTGCAGCGCTGGATCTTGGTCGTCAGCGCGAGGACGACGCGCCCGCTCCTGCGCGGGCGTACCGCGGTACCACCTCGCTTGCCGCGGACATGGATCCGTAAACCCAGTCCGCGACCGCTCATGTGCTCCGGCTGTGACGGGCCGGACCCGCCCGGGTCTAATCAGGCACTGATTGTCGCCGCCCGCTGGCAGCGCTTAGCAGGGCCCTTTCTTCCGGAAGCTCCCCGGTGATAGCCGGATCATCGCCGCGTGTAACAAAGTCTAGCGGGAGTGAGCACTTCTCGGCTCGGCAGTATTCCGCGGGCCGAGCCGACTGTCGTATTTGCCGGGAAACGGCTTGGCGGGGTGGGTGGACCGTTGGCTGGCTACAGGCCCGAGGCCGAGTGCTGTCCGATATGCGTAGATCGCGGTGCGCATGAGGGTCGGTGATCATGAGCTGGTCCGCGTTTCAGGGCCGCGGTGAGGACATTTCACGTCTAAGGTGCGCGCAAAAGCGGCAACTCGGGCGCGTAAGTGCACCTCCCGCGTGAAATGTGGCGTAGCAAGATCATCTGTGCCCGCTGACCTGCCCACGGTGCGGACCCGCGTCGGCTTCGCGCGGGCCGGTCAGTGCAGGCCTCCAGGCCGATGAGGACGGTGCTTCTCGTCGCTCAGGCTAACGCCTTCTGGCATCGTTGATGACTCGGGCGGATCGGCCTAACCAGCCACCTGCCCGCATCATGGGATCACGCTGAGAGATACTCGATGGCGTCGCGTAGTCGCGCGCAGGCGGCAAGTCTTGCCAGCCAGGCAGTCCTAAGTTGACCGTAGCTGAGTTGACCGTAGCTGTAGCTGAGTGGAAACGCGCTGAGAGGTCTTGGTGCCAGGCGACGAGCTTGAGGGCCATGAACAGGCCGCAGAGAAACCGGGTGAGCAGTCGGCCACCGGGCCCACGCCGCCAGCTTCGAAGCGCGATGACCTGAATTCAGGTACCCGGCAGCCGGGATCAGGGCTCTGGCCAGCGCGCGGCGCCATTGGCAGCGGGCTGATCCGCGCGCGCAAATGGCTGGCAATATTCGCCGCCAGCCTCGCGCTGTTCCTGCTGAGATTCCTGGTTCCTACGCCCGTGGCTCAGGCGGACAACCGTGACGGCCCGCGTCTGTTGTGCGGCCTCGGCCTCGGCCCGGTGACGGGCGGTCACCCGCTCTTTTTCCGTTACGCCTACTTCGAGTACGTGTCGCGGGCTTCTTGCGCCGGCCGTGTCCCTTATCCGTCGTCGGAACTGGTGGCGCTCGAAATAGGCAGGGTCCTAACCCCCGTCTTCGGGCTGCCCGGCGAGCTGAACATGATCGCGGTCGGGGTTATGTGGTGCGCGCTGGCGTCTGTGGGGATTGCCAGCCTGGTCACCGGACTGCGCGTGCCGTTGTGGGCACAACTCCTGATGGCAGCCGTCATCTGGGTGATCATGGCGGACGCCTCCTTCTTCGACACCAATGCCGGCCCGTTCAGCGAGCCCGCGGCCCTAGTGGGCCTGCTGCTGGTCGCTGCCGGGGTCGTGTACCTGGGCCGGGGCTGGCGCTCGACGGTGATCGGCCTGACGCTCGCCGGAACCGGCGGTTTCCTCGCGATCTTGTCCAAGGAGCAGTACCTCATCCTTGCCGCGCCCATCTGCGTGACGTTGGCGCTGGCGGGCGCGGCGCCTGGCCGCTGGTACAGCCTGCAGAGATTCAAGACGAGGGAGGCTGCGGCGTCTCTGCTCATCGCGGTGTTCCTCGCCGTACTGGCAGCCGGGTATACCGGCTGGGATTTCACCAGCAACTACGGCAAGCGGCTGCATTACATACAAGCGGTCGACATGATCTTCACCGACATCGTGACCCAGCGGTCCACGGCTCCGGCCCAGTTGCGCGCGCTCGGATTGCCTGTCAGCTGGGCTAAGTACGCAGGCCGGTACTACTGGGACGTCGGCTCGGTGCGTATCAGCCCGGACTTCAGCCGTTATGAAGGACAGCTCAATGCGGGCACTATCGCGCGCTACCTCGTGACGCATCCGGGCAGCATCATCTCGGTCGGCCAGGCCGCCGCGGAGCAGGCTCAGGTTCAGCGTGTGTATGCGCTCGGCGATTATCCAGCGTCGGCCGGGTACCCGCCAGGGAAGACGGAGTCTCGCGTGATCGCCTTCAGCTGGGCCATGCAGCGGCTGCCGGTCGATCTCGGCCTGCTGTGGTACGTGCCGCTGTGGTGCGTTATGGCAGCCATCGCCATCGCGGCGCTGGCCAGGCGCCGTCGGCCCTGGCATCGCGACGGCGCGGTGCTTGTGCTCTGCATGATCGGCTGCGCCATCGCGGCATTCATCCCGCCCGCGTACTTTGCCGGGATCTCCACCACCAGGCACATGGTCGGAATGAATCTGGCGACGGCACTGGCACTCACGGTCGCGGCAGCGCTTGCGGTGTCGATGATCTACCAGGCGATCAGGAGACCGGGGCGGCCGCCGGCGGCCCACCCGTCCGCGGGCGTGCCCGAACTGGCCAGCAGAGGCTCATAGTCATAGAGGCTCATAGTCATAGCGCGCCGGCCCGGCGCGCGAGGTGGTCGGCTGCCACGCGCTTGGGCACGCACATGCGCCAGGCGTCGAGGACCAGTTCCTCCATCTCGGCCTTGTCGATCGCGGCCAGGCGCACGTGTACCCAGCGATAGCGCAGATCGGACTGGCCGGGCATGAGGAACTTGTCCGGCTCGGCGGCGACCAGCGCCTCCCGCTCCTCCTTCGGGAAGCCGAAGCCCATGATTTGCTCGTCGCGCGAGAACGCCACGAAAACGATCCGCCCGACCCGGAACTTAACCCGGTCTCGGACCAGCGCCTCATAAGCTCGCGGCAACTGGCTGGCGACCTCGCGCACATCGTCGATGGTGACCACAGGATCAGCCTGCCGCATGGCACTGACATCGCTGGCCCGCCAGGCTCCTCGTCAGGCCGCGGTCTGTGCACCAGGCAGTGCCATCTTGCAGCGACGTTCAGCTGCACGCCGGCTCGGTCGCACTCTTGCCGCCGCAATAGTCTCCAATAATGAGCACGACGCTGCCGCTGTTCCCGCTCGGAAGCGTGCTGTATCCGGGCCTGGTGCTGCCACTGCACATCTTCGAAGAGCGGTACAGGCAGCTCGTCGCGGATCTGCTGGACCGACCCGAGCCGCAGGAATTCGGCGTGATCGCGATCCGGCACGGCCGGGAGACCGGCATCGATGGTGTGTCGGCGCTGTATGACACCGGCTGCACCGCGGTCCTGCGACAGGTGGAAGCATATGAGGATGGCCGCTTCGACCTGATGACGGTGGGCGCGCGGCGGTTCACTCTGGTCGGCCTTGGCGATCAGGCACCGTATTTCAGCGGCGAAGTCGAGTTCCTGCCCGACGACCTCGGCGAGGCGGCCGAGGCCGCGGTGGTCGTGCCCGCCGTGCAGCAGTCGTTCAGCTCCTACCTCGACATGCTCGCGGAGCGCGGCGGCGCGCAGATCACGATCAACGACCTGCCGGACGAGCCGCTACTGCTGTCTTACCTAGTCGCCGCGGCGATCGTCGTCGACCTGCCGGTCAAGCAGCAGCTGCTCGAGGAGCCCGACGCGCACCGGCGCCTGGTGGCTGAGCGGCGCGTGCTGGCACGCGAGATGCAGATGCTACGGTCGTTGACCGCCACGCCGGCGCCAGACCTCCGCTACTCGCCGTACAGCCAGAATTAGCGCTCCAGAATTAGTCGAACCGGGCCCACGGCCGACGGCACACGATCCATTCGGCCGGGCGGGTGCGGGTCAGGGTTTTCCCTGACGCTTCCCTGATTCACGGCGCGCGGCCTGGCGCGCCGACCTGAATACTGAGCATCCTACTCGTAGCTATACAGGTTTCTATGCCTGATCCGGAGGTGCTCATGAGCGTTAGGCACGCGCTGTTAGCCCTGCTCAGCGACGGTCCGAAGTACGGGCTCCAGCTTCGTGAGGAGTTCGAGGCGAACACCGGCGAGGTGTGGCCGCTGAACGGCGGCCAGGTCTACACGACGCTGCAGCGGCTTGAGCGTGACGGCCTGGTGGCCGCGCTCAGCGGCACCGGGGAGCTGGTGCCGGGGCCGCAGAAGGGCTACCGGATCACCGAGGCCGGGTCTGCCGAGCTCGCGCATTGGCTGCGCGTCCCGCCGGACCTGTCCAGGCCGCCGCGGGACGACCTCGTGATGAAGGTGCTGATTGCGCTGCGGGTGCCGGGCACGGATGTCTTCGAGGTCATCCAGGCGCACCGGCGGTACCTGGTCCAGCTCATGCAGGAGTGGACCAGGCTGAAGGACGACGACAACGGCCGGGATCTGGCGTTCGCGCTGGTCGTCGACTCCGAGCTGTTCCGGCTGGAATCCGTTGTCCGCTGGCTGGACGCGGCCGAGGCCCGGCTGCGCCGCGCCCTGGCCGACGGCTGGAAGCCCGCCGGGGCTTTTCCGCCAGCAGGTGTCAGGCTGCCAACCCGGCCGACGATAGGAATAAGGCGATGAGCGTCCTCGAACTTCGATCGATATCCAAGGTCTACGGCCGGGGCGCCGCCGAAGTGCAAGCGCTCCGCGATGTCTCCCTCACCGTCGCCGCCGGCGAGATGGTCGCCGTCATGGGCCCGTCCGGGTCCGGCAAGTCCTCGCTGCTGACGATCGCCGGCACTCTAGAGGAGCCGACGTCCGGCGCCGTGCTCATCAACGGCAAGGACACGCTGCGGATGTCCGGCGGAGCGAAGTCCCAGCTGCGCCGCCGCACGATCGGCTACGTCTTCCAGGACTTCAACCTGCTGCCAGGCCTCACCGCGGCGGAGAACGTGTCGCTGCCCCTGGAACTCGACGGCACATCGATGCACAAGGCGCACCTCGCCGCTATCAAGGTCCTGGTGGAGCTCGGCCTCGGCGGCCAGGCCCGCCGTTTCCCCGACCAGCTCTCCGGCGGCGAGCGGCAGCGCGCGGCGATCGCCCGCGCGGTGGTCGGGGAGCGGACGCTGCTGCTAGCCGACGAGCCTTCCGGCGCGCTTGACTCGGCGAATGGCCAGGCCGTGATGCAGCTCATCCACACCTACTGCAAGCGCGGCACCGCCGCTGTCGTCGTCACCCACGACGTCCAGCTCGCCTCCTGGGCCGACCGGGTCGTGTTCCTGCGCGACGGCCGCGTCGTCGACCAGACCGCGGCCCCCGCGGGTCCGGAGACACTGCTGGAGCCGTCGTCATGAGCATGACCACGCACGAGCGAGACGACCGCCCGGTCCGCGAGCCCGAGGACCCGCGCCGCGCCGCGATGGCCCGCAGCTCCCTATCCCGCTGGGCGCTGCGCCTCGCGCTGCGCGAGTGGAAGCAGCGGATCCTGATCGTGCTGCTGATCGCGGTGGCCTCCGCCGCGACGCTGCTCGGCATCGCGGTCGCCTCCGCGTCGCCCGGCACGCCGAACGCTGCCACCTTCGGCACTGCCCGAACCCTCGTCCAGCTGCCAGGCACCACCGGGAGCCTCGGCGGCGTCATCGCCAGGATCGAGAAGGCCTACGGCCAGGCGAGCGTCATCTACGACGAGCCGATCACGACCGGCCAGACCGGCGGCGCCGACCTGCGCGCCCAGGACCCGTCAGCGCCGTATACCCGGGTGCTGCTTGCTCTCGACTCCGGGCATTACCCGACTGGGCCGGGCCAGGTGGCGGTCACATCCGGACTCGCCCAGCTCTACGGACTGAAGGCCGGCTCGACTTGGCACGTCCCGGCAGGCACAGGGGCGGAGGCCGGCAGCGCCTTCACCGTCACCGGCATCGTCGAGGACCCGTCCAACCTGCTCGACGAGTTCGCCCTCGTCGCCGGTGGCCAGCTCACCCGCCCCGGCCAACTCACCAGCTCCGGCCAGGTGCGGGTCTTCCTCGGCGAGTCCCTGAACTCCGCCGCCGCATCCGCGGCCGGCGACGTCATCCCGAAGAACGCGATCGTGACCACGCCCGCCCCGAGCAACTCTGTCCTCTCCGCGGCGTCCGTCGTGCTTATCGTCTCGGTGGTCGGCCTGGTCTTCATTGGCCTCGTCGCCACGGCTGCGTTCACTGTCATGGCCCAGCGCAGGCAGCGCGCCCTCGGCATGCTTGCCTCGCTCGGCGCGACCCAGGCCGACGTCAGGTTCGTGCTGATCGCCGACGGCCTAATCGGCGGCGTGACCGGGTCGATCATCGGCGGCGCGGTCGCCCTCGGCGGCTGGCTCCGGTACTACCCGCACCTGGCGACCGCCACCGCGCATCGCATCGACCCCTTTAACCTCCCCTGGGCGGCTGTGGTCATCGGCCTGCTGCTCGCCGTGGCCACCTCCGTCCTCGCCGCCGTCTGGCCGGGCCGCGCGGTCAGCAAGATCCCGGTCGTCGCGGCCATCTCGGGGAGAGTCGACTCGCCGCAGCTGGTCAACCGTTCGCTGCGGCCTGGTCTCATCTTCCTGGCCGCAGGCCTCTTCGTACTGTTCTTCTCCGGCGGCCAGAGCGCCGGCCAGAGCGGCGGCTACCTCGTCATCGCCGGACTGCTCTGCTGCGAAATCGCGTCCGCGCTGCTCGCCCCGTTCATCGTCGACAAGCTCGCCCGGCTGGCCTGGCGCGCCCCGCTGGCCCCCAGGCTGGCGCTTCGCGACCTGGCGCGTTACCGGTCCAGAGCAGGTGCCGCGCTCGCGGCGGTCTCGTTCGCGGTATTCATCGCCACGATCGCGATTGTCATCGCCAGCATCGAGTTCCACGACGCCCTCGATTACAACGCGCCGAACATGGCGTCCAATCAGCTCATCCTCTACAACCCGGGCAACGACCCGGCCGAGTACCAACCGGGGCAGCCCGTCCCCGTCACGAAGCTGGCCGCGATGCAGAAGCAGGCGGACGCCATCGCCGCCCAGCTGCACGCCTCGGCACCGCTCGAGCTCGACCTGGCGGTCAGCCCGAACACTCCGCAGCCCGGCCAGCCCACGCAGAACCAGTACGGCACGATCATCAGCCTGCACGGTCACGGGTCCGGCGGCCTGCTGTACGTAGCCACCCCGGCACTGCTCGAGGCGTTCGGGATCAGCCACAGCGAGGTGAACCCGCGCGCTGACGTGCTCACCATGCGCGCGCTACTGCCGTCTACAGGCAACCTCGCCCTGGTCAGCGGCAGCTATCTGATCCAGTCGCCGAACACCCCCTGCCCGGCGGGGATGTGCATCCAGAACCCTGTCATCCAGGAGATGAGCAAGCTGCCGGTCGGCACCGACGTGCCGAATACGGTCATCACCGAAAGCGCGGTCAAGGCACTGCACGAGACGCTCGTCCCTGTCGGCTGGCTGATCCAGACCCCGACCGCCCTCACCGCAGTGCAGGTTAACGCGGCGCGCCAGGCCGCGATCGGCCTTGGCACCACCATCGATACGAAATCCGGGCAGCTCAGCCTCAGCGAGATCAGCAACGGCGCGACCACCGGCGGCCTGCTCCTCGCGCTAGGCGTGCTCGCACTAACCGTCGGCCTGATCCGCAGCGAGACCGTCGGCGGCCTGCGCACGCTCACTGCGGCAGGCGCGGGCGGCCGGACAAGGCGGGCGCTGACCGGCGTCACCACGGGCGTGATCGCCTTCCTTGGCGCGGCGCTCGGGGCGGTAGCGGGGTGCCTCGCGGTATTCATGTGGGCGCACGCAAACCTCACCGAGACCTTCGGCAACGTGCCATGGAGAGACATCGGCCTGCTCGTCATCGGCATGCCGCTGATCGGGGCCGCCGCCGCGTGGCTCCTGGGCGGCCGCCAGCCACCCGCCGTCTCGCGCCAGCCCCTGGACTAACAGAAGGGCGGAGCGCCCGAGGCCATGACCAAGCCATGCCGGCTCACTGCCCTGACCACGTCCCAGCCGCAACGATCGCGGCTCACAGCGGGACGCTCTTCAGATTCCCGGTATGACCGTAACAGCCCGAGCAGCTAGCGAGCGGCGAACGCTCCGTCCGCCAGCCTCCGCAGCTGTTCTGCACGCGGCTAGATCCCAAGGATCGCTAGACCCGGCCGCACCGGCAGACCTAAGCCGGGCGGCTCCCGGCCGACATCGTCAGCGCAACGGCAGCCTCGGCTGTCACGAGCTGGAAGGTGAAGCTCTCCTGGAGGTACAGGACGACGTCGTCGTCGGTGTGGGATAGATAGCCGATTGACAGGTCCTGCCCCAGATGCAGGACGAAGTCGCCGCCGCGAGATGTGAGCACGACGGCCCCGGTGATGGCTGGCGCCCAGATCAGCTCGCCGTCGAGCACGTTACGGAGATGGCGGATGATGGGGTATCCGTGATCGCTGGCCTCGCTAACGGCCGTGTAGGCCTCGGCGGACAGCACCGCAGTGTAAGGGCCGTCCACCCCGGCGGCTCGCAGCTGGCCGGCGGCCTGCGCGAATGCCATGGGATAGTCGGCCACATCGGCGGGCAGACCGAGCGGCGGGTTGCTCGCGCCCGGCGTGATGCCGCCGATGTCAGCCGCTGAGTACCCGGCGAAGATTGCCTGGTCCTCAGCGGCCGCGATCAACCGCGCGGCCTCTCTGGCCGGCTGCCAGTCCGAGTCGACCGCACCGCGCGCCACGTCGTCGATCTGCTGACGGCTGAGCGTGAACGGGACTCGCAGCTCTACCAACGGCAGCACCTGGCGCTGCCTGGCCCGCACGCCCTCAGCTGGCGGGTCAATGGCCGCCAGGTGGCCGGTACCGACGGCCGACAACGTCGACCCGGCGGGACCGTTGACGTCGACCACGCGGCGCCCTGCGAGATACCGCTTCAGCGTGCGCGTCGTCTCCTGCTCGATCTCGCCCCAGGCCTCGTCCGAAATGGGTGCGAGCTCGCGGTGCAGGTTATTCATATCGATGCATCTCCTCGGAGGCTGCCGATGTTCAGTGAGCCGTCACTAGCTGGCTGGGCTGGCTGTGTCTGTAGCTGGTGGGCGAGTGGTGGCGTTGCGGGACCAGATCCGGCCGAGGCCGCTGCCTCATCGGCCGCGCCGTCGTCATCGTCGTCGGCGAGGCCGTCGAGGAGCGTCTGGGACGGGACGAAGAACAGGCAGCCCGTTACTGCCGTACTGAAGTCAAGGATCTTGTCGTAGTTACCCGGTGGCGAGCCGACGAACATGTTGATCAGCATCTGCTCCGTCGTCGCAGGCGAGCGTGCATAGCCGATGAAGTACGTGCCGTATTCAGCGGAGCCGACGCGACCAAACGGCATGTTGTCGCGGACGATGTCTACTTCCTCGCCGTCCACGATGATCGTCGTGAGGGCATTGTGCGCGGACGTGGGCTTGACCGAGTCGTCGAGCTCGATGTCTGACAGCTTGGTCCGGCCGATGATCTTTTCTTGGTCCTCGACCGGCAGGGCGTTCCAGCCGGCCAGGTCGTGCACGTACTTCTGGACGATGACGTAACTCCCGCCAGCGTAGGCAGGCTCTTCGTCACCGATGATGGTGGCCCGCACGGCCGCCGCGCCGGTCGGGTTCTCAGTGCCGTCGACAAAACCCAGCAGGTCCCGCTCATCGAAGTAGCTGAATCCGTGCACCTCGTCCTCGATCGTCGCCACGCCGTCGAGCCTGGTCATGATCTGGCCGGCCAGCTCGAAGCACAGGTCCATCCGGGTGGCGCGGATGTGAAACAGCACATCGCCGGGTGTGCTCACGGCGTGGCGGCGGCCCGCCTGGATCTCACGGAAGGGATGCAGCCCGGACGGCCGTGGCAGCCCGGTCAGCCGGTCCCAGGCCGTTGCCCCGAACCCGGTCACGCACGTCAGCCGACCGTTCAGGTCACGGAAGCCGACGGCTTTGACCAGGCTGGCGATATCGGCGCACAGGCCGACGACGGCATCTTCGCTGGCGGGATCCGTATTGAGCACCGCGACCAGGAAAATGGCGGCTTTAGTCAGCGGCGCGACGACCGCCTGCGGCTCGGCGGGCTCAGCCGGCTCCGCTGGCGGGGCCGGTACGGCCCCGATGGCCGAGGCGCCAGTGCTCACGACGTCAGTGCTCACCCGCTCATCTTTCCCCACGCACCCCGCTCACTTCCGGCCAGCCGGCAGGAATGGCTTCGCCGTGCACGTGGTTGCGACGGACAGGAGACGGATAGGCGACGGACATGCTGCAGACACCACGCTGCAGACAGGCTGCGCAGATGCCGCAGCCAGGCCGCATCAGGGAGGTCCGAATGACGAGCACCGCGCAGACCAGGGGCGCCAGCCGGGTGGACTTTGCGACATTCGGGGACTATGGCGACTTTAGGCCGAAGAAGCCAGTGTCGACGAACGCAGTGTCGACGAGAGCAGCGGCGCCGGCAGCCTCCAAGCCTGGCGAGTTCGTCCGCGCGGCCTATCCCTTCCAGGGCCGGATCACAGCCGACGGGTCCAGCGGCTACAAGGCCGAGCCCGGTCGCTATCACCTGTACATCTCGTGGGCGTGCCCGTGGGCGCATCGCTCGGCCATCGTGCGCGAACTGCTCGGCCTCACCGACGTTGTCTCCCTGTCCGCGGTCGATCCAGTACGCGACGGGCGGGGCTGGGCGTTCCGGGCGGGCGACGAGTACGACCTCGACCCGGTGAACGGCTTCGCGCTGCTCCGGGAGGCCTATGAGGCGACGGAACCTGGGTACGACGGGCACGTGTCGGTGCCAGTCCTGTGGGACCGGCAGAGCAGGCGCATCGTCAGCAACAACTTCCCGGACATCACGCTGGACCTGGACACGCAGTTCGGCGCCTGGGCCAACCCCGCCTACGACCTGTATCCCGAGCACCTGCGGCCGCAGATCGACGAGCTCAACGAGCTTGTCTACGTGACCGTGAACAACGGCGTCTACCGCTCGGGCTTCGCCACGACGCAGGAGAGCTACCACGAGGCGGTCACCCGGCTCTTCGCGACCCTGGACCTGCTCGAGGCCCGCCTGTCCGAGCACCGCTACCTGCTCGGCGACGCGATCACCGAGGCCGACGTGCGGCTATGGGTGACGCTGGCCAGATTCGACGCCGTCTACTACTCGCATTTCAAGTGCAACCTGCGCCGGATCAGTGACTACCCGAACTTGTGGGCCTATGCGCGCGACCTGTACGCGCTGCCCGCCTTCCGTGACACCACGAAGTTCGACCAGATCAAGCGGCACTACTACACCACCCACCCGAACCTGAACCCATCCCGGATCGTCCCGGACGGGCCGGTGCTGGACTGGACCGCTCCGGCCGGCCGCGACCACCTGTCCGGCCATTGACGGCTGCGGCTGCCACCGGAACGCGAGGTAACGTGACGGATATGAACCAGTACGCAGGCGCGGCTGACCTGGTCGAGCGATCGGCCGCTGCGTTCATCCACGGAATCCCTGAGGATCCCGTCGACGACGGGTTCTTCGGCCCGGCGAGCGTCGCCTGGCGCATCAGCGGCGACCTGTCCGCGCCCGTAGCGGGCCTGCGAGCGCTCATGATCCAGGCCCTGCACCCGCTGGCGATGGCCGGCGTAGATCAGCACAGCGACTGGCGCGCCGACCCAGTCGGCAGGCTCGCCGCGACTTCGGCGTACCTAGCAACAATCACATTCGGGGAACGGGGTGCGGCTGAGCGCGCCGCCGCACGCGTCCGGCGGATTCATAAGCAAGTCACGGGCGTCGATAACGAGACCGGCAAGCCCTATGCCGCCGGGGATCCTGAGCTGCTGCTGTGGGTGCATGCCGGACTCGTCGACTCGAACATCGCGGCCAGGGAGAAGTTCGGTACCCCGCTGACTCCCGACGAGGCCAACAGCTACGTCGAGGAGATGGTGGTCGCGGCGGAGCTCATCGGCGTGCCCGCCGAGCTCGTGCCCGACAGCCTTGTAGCGCTCGACAAGTACATGACGTGGGTGCGACCCCAGCTACTGTGCACCCCGGCCGCCAGGGAATCCATGGCTTACCTGCTGGACCCGCCGGGACTTGACCCTGAGGTCGCCGAGATCTGGCAGGACATCAGGGAGGCGACGCTCATCTCGCTGCCAGAGTGGGCCCGCCAGATGTATGGCTACTCCGCGCCAGAGCTGACCAGTACGCGCCGTGAGGAGATCCGGCAGGCGCTCGGCGTGCTCGACGCGGTCTTCATCGGCGAGCCCGGAGTCCTGGAGGCCAGGCAGCGCATCACCCTGCGGATGCGCGCCGCAGTGCGCGCATGAGGGCAGTGCGCGCATGAGGGGCAGTGCGCGCATGAGGGGCAGTGCGCATATGAGGGCAGTGCGCATATGAGGGGCAGCGCACGAATAAGAGGTATGACGCGCGCATTGGTTGCGTTGTCCGCTGGTACCGCAGCGGCCGCGGTCGGGATAGCGCTGGTACGCCAGCGCGTCGGCCGGCTGCGGTTCGAGCGCGGCATTGCAGCCGCCCAGCTTGCCGTCCGCGGCGGGCTACGGTACGCAGGCAGTGCGCCCCGCCTGTTCATCGCCGCTGGTGAGAACCGTCAGAAGCTGCGCACCGACCTCGCGATGCAGACCGCTGACGACGTGACCGCCACTCTCGGCACGATGAAGGGCGTCATGGTCAAGCTTGGCCAGATGGCCAGTTACGTCGACGAGGGCCTGGCCCCGTCGGTCCGGCGCACGCTCAGCCGGCTCCAGGACAGCGTCCCGCCGATGAGCCCGGAGCTCGCCGCCGGGGTCATCGAGGCGGAGCTGGGCCAGCCGCCCGAGCAGCTGTTCGACCGCTGGGACCCAGAGCCCATCGCCGCCGCCTCGATCGGTCAGGTGCACCGCGCGATCACCAAGGACGGCCTGGCCGTCGCCGTGAAGGTGCAGTATCCGGGGATCGCCGAGATGATGGCGGCCGACCTGGACAATGTCTCGCTACTGCGCCGGATGTTGCGGGTGACCGCGCCGAGTCAGGACGTCGACGGGCTTATCGCCGAGCTGCGGGAGCGCGTACTCGAGGAACTGGACTACCGCCGCGAGGCGGCCAACCAGCAGACGCTGCACGAGTACTTCGCCGACCACCCGACGATCAGCGTGCCAGCGATCGTGCCCCACCTATCAACACGCCGAGTGGTGACAAGCGAGCTGGTGACAGGGGCCAGGTTCGCCGACGTTGTCGGCTGGTCGCAGGAGGAACGCGACCTGGCCGGAGAGACCATGTACAGGTTCGTCTTCCGCAGCCTGTATGAGGTGCACGCGTTCAACGGCGATCCGCATCCGGGCAATTACATCTTCCACGGTGACGGGAAGATCACCTTCCTCGACTTCGGTATGGTGAAGCACTTCACCGACACTGATCTGCTGCCGCTGATGCAGATGGCCCGCAACCTCTGCGTAGACCAGGACCCGGCCCGGTTCCGTGCCAGCCTGGAGGAGGCAGGCTTCCTCGTGCCCGGCTCGCCGCTTAGCGATGACCAGGTCGCCGAGCACCTGGCGGTGTTCTATCAGCTGATCCGCGAGTCGAAGACCGTGACGGTCACCGGTGACTATGCCTCGGCCGTCGTACGGCGATTCTTCGACGTGCGCAGCCCTGTCGCGCAATACGCACGCATACCCCGCTCGTACGTGATCTTGCAGCGGATCAACCTCGGCCTGTTCGCGCTGCTTGGCGAGATGAAGGCCACGGCTAACTGGCGGGCTATCGCGGAGGAGATCTGGCCCTTCATGCAGGCGCCGCCGACGACGGCGATCGGCGTAGCTGAGCTGCCCTGGCTCGCCAGCCGCCCACAAGCTGCCGCACTACCGGCCTGAGTCCGGCCGCTGGCAACGTGCGTACCGTTAGTACAAATCCATTGGACCTTCGGTACACGCGTTAGCGAAGCGGCTAAACTCGCCTGGTTCGATAAGCTGACAAATTCGTAGTTAACGGACGTTAGGGAGCGGCGTGAAGGTCCTTATCACAGGCGGCGGCGGCTACATCGGCAGCACTGTCGCCTCGGCGTGCAGCGACGCTGGCATCACGCCGGTCATCCTGGACAGTCTGGTGACCGGGAAGCGCCAATTCGGGCTCGGGCGGCAGTTCTACGAGGGTGACATCGCCGATGGATCCGTGCTCGACAAGATATTCGGTGCTCATCCCGACATCGCTGCCGTCGTGCACTGCGCCGCGCTGATCGTCGTCCCGGAGTCGGTCGCCGACCCTGTGCGGTACTACGAGGCCAACGTCGCCAAGAGCCTGGAGCTCGTGCAGCACCTTTTGCGCAACGGGTGCAATCGGCTGCTGTTCAGCTCCACCGGGGCGCTCTACCAGCCTGGGCCCGACGGCAGCGTCGACGAAGCCTCGCCGGTCGCGCCGGGCAGTCCGTACGCCCGGACCAAGGCGCTATGCGAGGCGATGTTCGCCGACATCGCGGCCGGCACGCCGCTGCGTGTGGTGTCCCTGCGCTATTTCAACCCGATCGGCGCCGACCCGGAGCTGCGGACCGGCCTGCAAACGCGGTATCCGACGCACGCGCTGGGGAAGCTGATCGAGGCGCACGAGACCGGTCGGCCGTTCGAGATCACCGGGACCGACTATCCCACCAGGGACGGCTCCGGGATCAGAGACTACGTCCACGTGTGGGACCTGGCCGCCGCGCACGTGGCCGCGCTGGCCGCGTTCGACGAGGTACTTGGCCAGGCCGCCTCGATGCCCATCAACCTTGGAACCGGGACTGGCACGACTGTCCGCGAACTGGTAGCCGCGTTCAACAGCGTGGTCGGCCGGCCGGTGGAGACCGTCGATGCGCCGCGGCGGCCCGGAGACGTGGTTGGCGCGTTCACCCGCAGTGATCGGGCGAAGCGGTTGCTGAACTGGGAGCCGCGGTACTCCGTCGCCGACGGAATCGCCGACTCGCTGCGGTGGTCCGCGGTCCGCGACTCGGTCCTGAGGGACTAGCCACCCGATCACGAGCAGGCCGGCACGGGAGCCGCCTCGTGGTAGGCCAGGTTCGCCGGGTACGCACTGAAACAGCCGTCTCCTGCATCGGCTGACTGCTGCCAAGCGGTAATCATTTCCGGCGAATATCTCGGGTTCGGGACTAGCGAACAGGACGATCTGTATGCGACCGTCACGTTAATCATTTTCCGTTCGTAATCGCGGCTCGAGCGGCCAGGAGGGCAGGTGGCCGTCTCGATGACCGGCGCACCGGCACAGGTCCTGGCAGTCGGCTTCGCAGCTGCCGGCGCGTTCAGCTACGCCCTCGCCTCGGTCACTCAGCAGCGGGCGGCTTCGCAGCTGCCATCCTCGGCCGCATTCGACCCGGCGGTATTGGTCCGGCTCGCGCGCCGGCGCCGCTGGCTCGTCAGCCTGATCGCCGTGATCTGCGGGTACGCATGCCAGGCCGCCGCCCTCGATTTCGGTCGCCTGGTCGTCGTAGAGCCGGTCTTCCCGATCGGGCTGTTGTTCGCCTTGCTGCTCGCTGCGCGAGCCGAGGGACGCCGGCTGGGCCATTCTGAGTGGACCGCGGCCGTCGCGGCCGTGGGCGGCCTCGCCATCTTCCTCGTGGCGGCACAGCCGTCCGGCGGTCATCGCACGGCGCCGGCCGGCTCGCTCGGGCTGACGGCAGCAGGAGCGGTCGTGATCGCGGCGGTGAGCTGCGTGGCGGCCATCAAGATGGCGCCAGCGCACCGAGCGCTCCTGCTCAGCATCGGCGGTGGCGTTGGGGCCGGCGTGACCGATGCGCTGACCAAAACCGTCGCGGCGCTGGTCGGGACTGAGCGCCTTGGGCTGTTCGGCGACGTTCGGCTGTACTTGCTCGTTGTGGTCGGGCTCATGACGTTCACCATGCAGCAGAATGCGTTCAGGGCGGCGGGCCTGGCTGCCTCACTGCCTGCGTTCGCGGTCCTCGAGCCAGTGGTCGGCGCCATGCTGGGGCTGTTCATCTACCACGAGCACCTAAATGGAGGCGGCGCGCGCATCGCGATCGAGGTGCTGGCCGTCATGGCCGCCCTCTGGGGGATCGCGAGGCTGGCTAACTCGGTCATCGCCGAGCTTGCCCGGCTCGCCGCGGCCGCATCGCCGCCTGCCGATCCTGCTGCATAGTCAGGCGGCCGCGGCCTAGGGTCGCGCACCGGGTCTCACCTATCCCCGTTCCCATTCATTGATCTGGTAAAGGAGTTCAACGTGCCTCGATACGTGCTGACTGGGGCGCCGGGGGCCGGCAAGACCGCGATCCTGCGGCTGCTCGAGCGGTCCGGCTACCGCGTGGTCGAGGAGGCCGCGACCGACGTGATCGCGCTCGAGCTGGCGTACGGGCGGCCGGAGCCGTGGAGGTCGCCAGGTTTTGCCGACGCGATCGCGGGTTTGCAGCGGCAGCGCAAGGAGCAAGCCGACGTCGGCGGACCGGAGCACGACACCGTCTTCTTCGACAGGTCGCCAGTCTGCACACTGGCGCTCTGCCGGCACCTGGATCTGCCGGTGCCGGCGCTGCTCGCCGCGGATGTGGGCCGGGTGGTGGCGGACCGCGTGTACGGAGACGCGGTGTTCTTCGTGCGAAACCAGGGGTTCGTCGAGCCGACCGCGGCCCGGCGGATCAGCCTCGAAGACTCGCTTGCCTTCGAGCGCGTGCACGAGCAGGTCTACCGCGAGCTCGGGTTCGAGCTGATCGAGGTGCCGCCGGGGCCGGTCGAACGCCGGGCGACGCTGATCCTCGAGGCGGCGGGCCTGGCGCCGCTCGGGCGCGGGTGGGCCAGGGCGCCCGGTTGCTCGACTTCGCCTGGCAACCCGGCAGTCACACGAAAGCGCTGAGGCCGGTGATGGCGCGCCCGACGATGAGCGTGTTGATCTCGCGGGTGCCTTCGTAGGAGTAGATGGCCTCGGCATCGGCCACGAACCTGCCGACCTGGTTTTCTAGCAGGATTCCGTTCCCGCCGAGCAGCTCGCGGGCCCAGCCGACAGTCTCCCGCATGCGGACGGTGCAGAACGCCTTGGCCAGCGCTGAATGGTGATCCTTGGCCAGGTCCTGGTCCTGGAGCTGCGACAGCCGCACGCACAGGCACGCGGACGCGGTCACGTTCGACAGCATGCGCACGAGCAGATCCTGGACGAGCTGGAACCCGCCGATGGGCCGGCCGAACTGCTGCCGCTGCTTGGCGTAGGCCAGGGCGTGCTCGTACGCCCCGCGGGCGCAGCCGGTCGCCTGCCAGGCCACCCCGGCCCTCGTGAGGCGCAGCACCTTGGCGGTGTCTTTGAAGGTGGTGGCCTGCTGGAGCCGGTTCTCCTCGAGCACGCGGACGTTGTCCAGGGTGATCTCCGCGTTCTGGACGACGCGCAGCGCGATCTTGTCCTTCATCTTCGCGGGCGTGAAGCCCTCCGTGCCGGCTTCGACGACGAAGCCCTTGACCTGGTTGTCGGCCACGTCGCGAGCCCAGATGATGATCAGGTCCGCGAACGTCGCGTTGCCGATCCACTTCTTCTGCCCGTTCAGCACCCACACATCGCCGTCACGCTGCGCGGTGGTGGTGAGGCCGCCGGCGACTCCGGAGCCGACATCGGGCTCGGTCAGCCCGAACGCGCCGATCTTCTCCATTCGCGCCATGGCCGGCAGCCAGCGCTGTTTCTGCTCCTCCGAGCCGCACAGGTAGATCGAGCCCATCGCGAGGCCGCCGTGCACGCCCATGAACGTGGCGATAGACGGGTCCACCCGAGCTAGCTCCAGCGCGACCATGCCGTCGAGGAGGCTGCTCGCACCGGGGCAGCCATAGCCAGAGCAGGCAATGCCGGCGATGCCGAGGTCGGCGAGCCCCGGGATCAGGTCGAACGGGAACTCCTCCCTGGTCCAGTAGTGGTTAATCACGGGAGCGACGGACTTCTCCATGAAGTCGCGCACGTTCAGGATGAGCCGGTGCTCGTCCTCATCAAGCAGCTGCTCCAGTGCGTAGAAGTCAGCGTCGACGGCCGGATCCATGTCAGGACCCCCTTCGGGCTCGGGCTGGGGCTCGGGCTTGGGCTGGGGCTTGGGCTTGGGCTTGCGGCGCGGGATGCTCGGGTGCGGCGAGGAACTGGCTCACCAACGGCGCCAGCCGCGCTGCCTCGGTGACCAGGCCAAGATGGCCGCCGTTGAATACGTGCAGTGTGGAGTTCGGCAGCAGCCGGTGCATGATGCGCGCGTTGGCGACCGGGATGATGGGGTCGTCGTCGCCGGACAAGATCAGCGTCGGCTGCGCCAGCAGCGGAAGGAAAGGCAGGCTGGTCCAGCCGGCCCCGGCCGCGAGCTGGTAGAGGTAGCCGCGTGGCGACCCGACCCGGTTGTCAGCGTTCATCGCCGCGACGACGCGACCCGGATCGGTCCGCGCGCTACCGCCGTACAAGCTGCCTGCGACGTCTTCGAGGTAGCTGCGATTGGTGTAGCGGCGCGGCGTGATCATCTTGGCCAGCACGCTCGGCTTGGCAGGCACCATCAGCGCGCCGGTCGCGGTGCTGACCAGGACGAGCCGTCGGCAGCGCGACCGCTGGACCGCTGCGAAGTGCTGCGCGACGCCGCCACCCCAGGAGATACCAAGTACGTCGACGGTGTCGTAGCCCAGCTCGGTTAGCATCCGGCCGATGAGCGCGCACAGGCCGGTGAACCGGTAGGGCCGGGTCGGCAACGGCGAGCCGCCCACACCAGGCACGTCGAACCTGATCACATCGATCGCGGGGTCCAGCGCGGCGACGAACGGCTCGAGCAGTTCCAGGCTCGCGCCGATGCCGTTGATCAGCAGCAGCGGCGTCCGGCCGGGCTGGCCAATCCGCCGGGCCCGGCCTCGCCGTGTCGACGTCCGCAGCACCTGGTCGCCGACGGCGACCGAGCGGAGGCTATCGGTCGTGAACATACGTACCCGGCGCGGCGGCGAGTACCTCGAATCCCTTGCGGCCGGGCCTCGTCCGGCTCTTGCGTTCCTGACCGCTGCGCGCGGCGAGCCAGTCAGAGTAGTGCGGCCACCAGCTGCCGCTGACCGTCTGCGCGCTCGCGAGCCACTCGCGCGGATCGGCCGGGTTGTCGGCAGCCGTCTGGAACGTTGCCTTCGGGTTGCCAGGCGGGTTGACCATCGACGCGATGTGCCCGCTGGTGGACAGGACGAACGTAATCGGCCCGCCGAGGAGCTGGGTCGTGCGATAGCACGACTGCCAGGGGCAGATGTGATCGGCAATGCCCGCGATCACATACGTGTCGGTGTCCACCTTCCCGAGGTCGACAGGCGAGCCGAGCATCGTCGCGGCACCGGGCTTCGTCAGGGCGTTGCCGAGAGCGAGGGTGATGAAGTCGCGGTGCAGGGCAGCGGGCAGCCGCGTGGTGTCGGCGTTCCAGTACAGAATGTCGAACGCCGGTGGCGTCCGACCCTGCAGGTAGTTGTTGACCCAGTAGTTCCAGATCAGGTCGTCAGGGCGCAGCCAGGCGAACACCTCGGCGAGCGCGCGGCCGTCCAGGTAGCCGCGGGCACTTGACGCAGCGACAGCTGCCGCCGCTGTCGTCTCGTCGATCATCGCCCCGGCGGTCCCGGCACGCTCCTGGTCCAGCACGGTCACGCCGAGGCACAGGCTGGCGACGCGGTCCAGCTGGCCGATGTCGCTGAGGTGCGCGGCGACCATCGACGAGACGATGCCGCCCGAGCACAGCGCGCAAATGCTGGCCTTGCTTGCGCGGCTGACGGCGAGCGCCGCGTCTAGGGCCTGAATGACGGAGCTGCCATAGCTGTCGAGGTTCCAGTCCCGATGCCGCGCGTCGGGATTGCGCCAGCTGATCGCGAAGACCTGATGGCCCTGACCGACTAGGTACTCGGTCATGCTACGGCCGGGCGCCAGGTCGGTGATGTAGTACTTGTTGATCATCGGCGGCACGATCAGGACCGGGTACTCGAGCACCTGCTCGGTGACTGGCGCGTACTGGATCAGCTCGAACATCTCGGTGCGGAAGACTACCGAGCCGGGCGTCAGTGCCAGGTCTCGTCCGACCTCGAAGGCGCCCGGCTCGACCATGGCCGGAACGCGGGGCGGCTCGACCAGGTCCGACAGCATGGCCCGGAGACCGCGCAACGCGCTCAGGCCGCCGGTGTCCACGAGCGTCTTGATGGCGGCCGGGTTGAGCAGGGGGTTGTTGCTCGGGGACGCCGCCGCGACGAGGTTCGTGAGTACGAATCGCAGCCGCTCATCATCACGCCAGTCAAGCTCGGCGCCGGCCAGCAGGCCAGTGGCGGTCTGGCCGGCTGCCAGGTATGTCTGGAGCACGCGCCTGAGCACCGGGTTCTGGCTCCAGGCCGGGTCGGCGAACCGGCGGTCCTTGCGATCAGGGACCAGCTGGGACGAGCCCTGCGCGATCTTCGCCAGCTCCGCGCCGAGCCCGGCGACCCGCTGGCTGACGAGGTGGGGCTGCCGTGCGAGGCTCGCCCCGAGCCGCAGAATCGCCCCATCTGGCCGGAATCTTCGCATTACTCCCAGCGCGCCGTCAGCGAGCAGCATGTCGAGCGCGCCGGCGAGATCTCCGGCGGCGTCCTGGCCTGGCTGGCCTGGCGAGTTCTGGTCCGTCATCACGACCCCCTGGAAGGAGTGCGTCGCAGCAGGCTTCCAGTATCTGTGCGGGCGACGACGTTTGGCCAGGGCGGCCGGCGTGCGCGGGGCGGCCGGCGTGCGCCGGCACCCAGCGGAGCGGGAGAAGCGGCCGGGATAGGAACGCGTCCGGAAAAGCGTTAGCACAGCGGGCCGGCGGCCAGTCATCCTTGATCGACTCGCTGGCCGAGCTCCGAGATGTCGGTTGTCCGGTGCCCCCGCTCCGACCAGACCAGGGCCAGACCCGGGAAGCCAGACCCGGGAAGCCAGACCCGGGAAGCCAGACCCGGCATGCCGGACCAGGAAGCTAAAGCAGGAAGAGAGCCCGCCGTGACCGCCACGCTCGCCGAGTTGCGAGCCAGCCTGCCTGCGCTGATGCTGCGCGATCAGCAGCGGCTTCGCAGGCGCGCGGACAGGGCGGCGTCCCTGCGGGATGCCGCCGCCCGCGAGCGGGCGATCGCGGAGCTGACGGCCGAGGTCGGCGCCGCCGAGCAGCGGGTCCAGTCGCGCCGAAGCGCCGTCCCGGTCATCACCTATCCGCCTGAACTGCCTGTCAGCCAGCGCAAGGACGAGCTGGCCGCGGCGATCCGCGATCACCAGGTCGTGATCATCGCGGGAGAGACCGGTTCAGGGAAGACGACTCAGCTGCCGAAGATCTGCCTGGAGCTCGGCCGCGGCATCATGGGCCAGATCGGCCACACGCAGCCCCGCCGGATCGCGGCCCGGACCGTGGCCGACCGGATCGCCGCGGAGCTGAGCACCGAGCTCGGCAGGGCGGTCGGCTACAAGGTCAGGTTCGCCGACACCAGCAGCGATGACACGCTGGTCAAGGTCATGACTGACGGCATCCTGCTAACCGAGATGCAGCGCGACCGGCTGCTGCGCCGCTACGACACCCTGATCATCGACGAGGCGCACGAGCGCAGCCTGAACATTGACTTCATACTCGGCTACCTCAAGCAGCTCCTGCCGCGCCGCCCCGATCTGAAGGTCATCATCACCTCGGCCACGATCGACCCAGAGCGGTTCAGCGAGCATTTTGGCGGAGCCGAATCCAGCGAGCAGGGTGGCGGGGCGCTCATCGTGGAGGTGTCTGGACGCACGTACCCGGTCGAGGTGCGGCACCGGCCGCTGGCCGGTCCTGACGACGGCGTGGGCAAGAGCCAGACCGAGCCGCGTGACCAGATTCAGGCGATTGCCGACGCCGTTACGGAACTGCGTCGGGAAGGGCCCGGCGACATCCTGGTGTTCCTGTCCGGCGAGCGCGAGATCCGCGACACCGCCGATGCCCTGGCCGATGAGCCGGGCCTGGAGATCCTGCCCCTGTACGCGCGGCTGTCGGCCGCTGAGCAGTACCGGGTCTTCCAGCCGCACCAGGGCACGCGCGTGGTGCTGGCCACCAACGTGGCCGAGACCTCGCTCACCGTCCCCGGCATCAAGTACGTGATCGATCCTGGCACCGCGCGGATCTCGCGCTACAGCCAGCGCACGAAGGTGCAGCGGCTCCCGATCGAGCCCATCTCGCGCGCCTCGGCCGACCAGCGCAAGGGTCGCTGCGGCCGGACATCAGACGGCATCTGCATCCGCCTGTACAGCGAGGAGGACTACGAGTCGCGCCCGGAGTTCACCGATCCGGAGATCCTCCGCACCAACCTCGCCTCAGTCATCCTCAGGATGGCGGCACTGGACCTTGGCGTGGTTACCGACTTTCCGTTTGTCGACCCTCCCGATTCACGGAACGTGGCCGACGGCCTGCGCCTCCTCGAAGAGCTCGGGGCGATCGCGCCGGGCGGCGGGAGTGGCGCGGCCGGCGTCACCCGGCTGACCGACACCGGGCGCAAGCTCGCCGAGCTGCCGGTTGATCCTCGCCTGGGCCGGATGATCCTGGCCGCCGGGCCTAACGGCTGCGTCCGCGAGGTGCTAATCATCACCGCAGCGTTGGCGATCCAGGATCCCCGCGAGCGACCCGCCGACGCCAGGGAAGCGGCCGATGCTATGCACCGCCGATTCGCCGAGCCCGGGTCGGACTTCCTGACGTTGCTCACCTTGTGGGACTACGTGCGCGAGCAGCAGCGGCAGCTGTCGTCGTCCGCGTTCCGCCGCCTGTGCCGACGCGAGTACCTGCATTACCTGCGCGTGCGCGAGTGGCAGGACGTGTACAGCCAGCTCCAGCAGGCGGCTCGTGATCTGGGCATTCTCGTCGGCCGTCGCGATCGCGATGACGCCTCGGGTCGGCAGGCGAGCCAAGACCAGTCAGGCCGCCGGCGTCAGAACCGGGCTGGCGCCCAGCCCGCCGACTCAAGCGACCGGTATCCGGCTGACCTTGCCGATCGCGTCCACCAGTCACTGCTGGCCGGGCTGCTGTCGCATATCGGCATGCAGGACGCCGACCGCAAGGCCGTCAGTCGCACGCCTGGTGACCGCGGTGCCGCGGGGCGCCGTCGCGGTCCGGTCGAGTTCGCCGGGGCCCGCGGCGCGCGGTTCGCGATCTTCCCCGACTCGCCGCTCGCGCGCAAGCCGCCGCAGTGGGTGATGGCGGCCGAGCTCGTCGAGACGTCGCGGCTGTGGGCCAGGACCATTGCGCGCATCGAGCCGGAATGGGCCGAGTCGCTGGCTGGCGATCTGGTCCGGCGCAGCTACAGCGAGCCGCACTGGGACGCTCGCCGCGGCGCTGTCATGGCCGCCGAGAAGGTCACGCTCTATGGCCTGCCGATCGTGGCCGCGCGCCAGGTCAACTACGGCAACATCGATCCGGCGGCCGCCAGGGAGATGTTCATCCAGCACGCACTGGTGGAGGGTGACTGGGAGACGCATACCCCGTTCCTGGCTCGTAACCAGCGTGCCAGAGAGCAGGCCGAGGAACTTGAGCACAAGGCCCGCCGACGCGGCCTTGTCGCCGACGACAGCGTGGTCTTCGACTTCTACGACGCTCGCATACCCAAGACGGTCACTTCAGCTCGCCACTTCGAGTCGTGGTGGAAGAAGGCTCGCCGCGCTGACCCCGGCCTACTCGACCTCACTGCCGCCGATCTGACCGGCCCAGTGGCCGATGAGATCAGTCCCGAGGATTACCCCGCGCGCTGGGGCGCCGTCCCGCTGTCCTATGAGTTCGCGCCCGGTGAGGTGGACGACGGCGTGACGGCGGACATCCAGCTGAAGGACCTTTATGACCGGAACGAGCTGGCGCTCGGCTGGCAGGTGCCTGGACTGCGACTCGAGCTGGTGACAGAGCTCATCCGCGGGCTGCCGAAGGACCTGCGCCGCCACTTCATCCCGGCGCCGGATACCGCCAGGGCGGTACTGGCGACGCTCGGCGAGCCGGCTGGCGACTTGCTGGACGCGCTAAGCGGCGCGCTTGGCCGCCTAGCCGGCGTGCGAGTGCCGCGCTCGGCTTGGAACGTGTCCGCCCTCCCTGCGTACCTGCGGGTCACGTTCCGCGTGCTCGGCGACGATGGAGCAGTGCTCGGGACCGGCAAGGACCTAGATGAGCTGCGCGCGCGGCTGCGGCCCCGGCTTGCTGCCGTGCTCGCCGAGGCGGCCGCCGGACTGGCACGGACCGGTCTCACCCGATGGGACTTCGGCGCCCTGCCGCGCGAATTCAGCAGTGGCCAGATGCGCGGTTATCCGGCCCTCGCCGATGCCGGCAACTCCGCAGATATCCGGGTGTTCGACACTGAGGCGGCCGCAGCCGCCTCGATGCAGCGTGGCACCCGGCGCTTGCTCCTGCTCGCTGTACCTTCTGGCGTGCGCTCGATCGCTGGCCGACTGCCGATGCCAGCGAAGATGGCACTGAGCAGCCATCCGTATCCCGGCGCGCAGGCACTCCTCGACGACTGCGCTGCGTGCGCGGCCGACCAGGTCATCGCCGATGCTGGCGGGCCGCCCTGGGATGCCGACGGCTTCGCCCGGCTGGTCGAGGCGGCTCGCGACCGTCTTGCCCCGGCCGCGGCCAGGGTCCTGGAGACGGTGGCCCAGATACTGGCGGAGGCGCACGACGTGGAAATGCGCCTGGCCAGCGCCGCGGGTGGGGTTCCCGCTGTGACGGCGGCTCTGGCGGACATGCGAGCCCAGCTCACGGGCCTCATCTATCCGGGATTCATCGCGGAGACAGGCGCGGCTCGGCTTCCGGACCTGGTGAGATACCTGCGCGGCATCCTGAGGCGCCTGGACAACCTCGGTGGCAACCAGGCCAGGGACGCGGAGCGGATGGCAATCGTGCGCGGGGTCGCAGCTGACTACGACGCCGTGCGCCGGGAGCTGCCGCCGGAGGCCCGCTCCCGCGCCGACGTCGTCTCGATCCGCTGGCAGCTCGAGGAACTGCGAGTCAGCCTGTTCGCGCAGGTACTCGGGACTCCCGGGCCCGTCTCGGAGAAGCGCATCAGTGCCGCGCTCGACGCCCTGGTTGATTGGTGACCTAGCCAGCGGTGACCATGAGCCAGCGGTGGCCTAGCCAGCGGTGGCCCCGCTAGCGTGACCTAGCCAGCCGCGCCAGGCCGGGCTGACAGGAGCATGCTGCGGCGGAAGGCTGTCTTGATGGATGCCAGGACAAAGGCAGGGTTCTCGGTGATTTCCTGCCAGCCGAAGTGGACTACCTCGAACCCCTCGGCCCGCAGGATGGCATCGCGGCGAAGCTGGTTGCTTGCTCGTAGCGGATCGGCGTACTTGATGCTCCCGTCGACCTCCGCGATGGTGCGGTACTTCTTCCAGTAGAAATCGACCCGAGCCGCTGGCTCGGTGGTCCCTCCCAGCCACACTTGCAATTCGGGCGGCGGCAGTCCGCAGTCACGGAATACCACCCTGGCGATGGACTCGAGTGGCGACTCCGCGAGCCCGTCGGCGAACTCCACGACTTCTGCCGCCCGCCGGATGCCGCTGCGCAGCGGACACGCGGCCAGGACGGAACGCAGCTCCTCTAGCGTGGTCAGATTCCGGTGCAGCGCCGAGTCGGCAGCGACCACGCCCGCCCGGAAGTCCAGTGTGCGGGCCAGGTCGATAACCGTCCGGGCCGGCGTGGTCAGCAGCATTCCCACCTGCGCCGTCACGTGCTCGGCCGGCAGAGCGATCGCGTGCACCCGGACTCCGGGCCGCCCGCGCCGGCCACGGCGTGGCGGGCAAGTCAGCGTTACGAGCGGATAGGCCTGGCCCAAGAGGTCAATGCGCTGCAGCAAGGCGGCTGACTGATGACTCACAACGGCGTCCGGCCCGGTTGCCGCGGCTGCGGCAGCGATTTTTAGCAGCTGCACGCCGCCAGCCAGCTTCTCGACCTTGCGAGCCCGGGCGCCATCGGCGTAGACGCCCCGACTGAGCGGGACCAGGTCGCCCCGTCGCGCCCTGGTGCGGATCTTGTCGGCCGATAAGCCGGCCGCGAGCAGCTCGGAAGTGGTCATTATGTCTGCTACGCGCCGAAATGGTCGCGACGGTGGTGAGTTCACGGCACCCAGAATGGGCGCCGCCGCCGACACTTCGGCTCGTGGAACTGAGATCATGTCAGTTTCAGTCAAGATCAGGGGCGGTATGTCGCTTTAATACCCACGGAAGTGTCATGGTCTCTCGGTAGAGAATGTTGCCCGTGTCGACTGACGGCGGTGAAGGCGCGCGCGCTGCGGCGCTGGCGCGCCTGGAGCAGACTATCGGGGTCGACGTCGTCGAACGGCTGGCCGGACTCAGTGGCAGCGACTTCACGACGCTGATGCTGGAGGTAGCGCGGCGGCGTGCCGCAAGCCAGACCCCGGCGAGCGTCCTGCGCAGGTATCGCAGCGACCGGTTCGTGCAGCCTGCCGGAGCGCCCTGGCGCCGGCTGCGTCAGGCCGAGAACCTCCTGGCCGCGAGCCTGCCGGCTGAGTTCGAGGTGCTTACGCTGGCGCCGCTGGTACCGCTCGGCGCGCACTCGGCGCTCGGGCCAGTTAGCCAGGACAAGGTCGTCACGGCGATGCGGGCGTGCGAGACCGCCGCCGACCCGACGAACGCGCTGGCGCTGGAAGCGGCTACCCGCCGGATCGCCCATCGTGGTGGAGCGGTCAGGCTGGCGGCATTCCAGCGAGTCGTGCGTGCGCAGCAGGTCGAGCGGGCAGGTTACCTCGCCCACTTCAGCTTGCTCGGCCTGGTGACCGCCGGGCGCGACGACGGGGGCCACCGGTTTGAGCGAGAGGCCGTAGCCGAGCACGTGAGTGCCGTTGCCGCTGGGCTCGCAGCAACCGGATTGACCCGGAGCCAGCTGGCGCTGACCCCGCTCACGCCGACGGGGGAGGCGGTAGTGGGATCCGTCGCCTCGCTACTCGGCGGCGTCCCGCTTGACGTTGTCATTGACAACGACCGCGAGGCCGGGCGTGGCTACTACCGCGAGCTGTGCTTCAAGATCAGCGTCTGGGCGGGCGGCGAGTGGGCCGAGGTCGGCGACGGAGGGTTCACCAACTGGACCGCGCGCCTGACGGCGAGCGACAAGGAACGACTCCTCATCAGCGGCGTCGGCATCGACCGGGTCGCCGCGCTAAGCTCCGGCATCCAATGAAACCTGGGTTCCCATGAAATACGTGCTGTTCTACGAGTCTGCCGACGACGTGGCAGAGAAGGCGCCGGTGCACTTCGCGGAGCATAAGGCCCGCTGGCAGGAGTTCCTTGAGCGCGGCAACCTGCTATTGATCGGTCCGTTCAGCGATGGGAGCGGTGCGATGGCCGTGTTCACGACCATGGCCGCCGCGGAGGAGTTCGCCGCGGGCGACCCGTTCGTGCTGCATGGCGTCATCACGAACTGGTACATCAGGGAGTGGATGGAGGCGATCTCCACTCCCTGATGCCGACAACAGCTACTGAGTGCCGTAATGCTGGTCGCTGTCGCGCAGGTCAGCCTGTCGCAGGTCACTCTGTCGCAGGTCGCTGAGCCGCTGGTCAATATCCTGCTGGTGGGCATCTGGCTGCTCGCTCCTGTGGCCGCCACCTCCGCGGTGGCGCAGCCACAAGAATGCGATCAGCCCGATCACCAGCCACGCGGCAACCGAGTGCGTGAGCGTGTGAACGATGATCACGGCCCCGATTACGACGGCGACTAGCAGGGGAACCCAGCGCATGGTCCGCCAGTGCAGCTCGCGCTCGGCCCGCCGGTGCTCCCGCCGCTCGTGCTTGAGCTGCAAGCGCTCTCGCTCGAGCTGGACCCTGAGCATCTTGCGCTGATGACGGCGGCCGCCTGGCTGCGGCGGCCCCGGCTCGCCGGGCAGGTCGGACAAGAGCCCGGACAGGTCGGCCATCGTCTTGGCCCGCATCGCCCGGTCGAGGCGCTCGCCGAACTCGGCCTCGTCGAGCCGGCCGTCGCTGAAGTGCTTGGCAAGACGATCAGCGATCTCGGCCCGCTCGGCGTCACCGACTCGCATGTCAGCGCCGGGCCAGCTGGCCCGCCGCACCGCCGGATTGGTCGGCTGCGGCGGGCTCACCGGATTCGACATCGTGTACTGGCCTCCCTGGTCAGTTCCTGCGGGTCAGTTCCGCCATGCCTGCATGTTGCTGGTGAAGTCCGCAGCGATCGAGCGCTCGTTGCCTTCCTCGGGTATCAGTAGCCAGCACGCGACGTAGAGCGGGATGCCGACACCGCCGACGATGGTGAGCACTGCGAACGCGATGCGGACGAGAAGAGCGTCGATGCCGACGTACCCGGCGATGCCGGATGCCACCCCGGCGAGCATCCGATCATTCCGCCGGCGCGTCAACGTGCGCTGGCCAACCTGATGTCCCGTCGCTTGCGCTCCCGGTCCGTGACTGGGAGCCGTCTGGGCGGTCTGGTCCTCCTGCGGAGGCCTTGTCGTTGTGTCCATGACCTCAGACTGCCCGCCCATCGCCATCCGGACTATCGGGAAGAACCCTAACCAGACCCTGAACGCCCAGCACAATGACCAGGGCGTGCCCGGATAGCGGCCAGTCGCCGGAGGCGCGATGATGGGCACATGGGCGATAACGCCAACCCACCAGCCAGTCTCGGCGCCACCGCCGCTGACGGCCAGCCCGTCGCAGGCGAGGCTGACGCCGGTACGCGGCCCTATACCCGGTTCCTGCCGGGCGGGCCGGTGCCTGCCGATGGTCCGACGCAGCCTGGCGTGTCGATGCGCATCGGCGGCCGCGGCGAGCCGGGCGAGCCGGGCAGGCCGGTTCCTGCCGATGGTCCGACGCAGCCTGGCATGTCGGTGCGCGCCGACGGCCTCGGCGAGCCGGGCGGGCCGAGTACGCCGCAGCGCGCCGCTACGCAGGGTCAGCCCGGCAACGGACCATTCCTCGTGGATGGACCGACTCAGCCCGGTAACGGGCACTTCCACGCAGACGGGGCGACTGACGGCGGCCCGTCATGGCGGACCTCGCAGGACAGCTATTCCACGTCGGTCGGCGAGCCGAGGCCGGGGCGGCACGGCCGCTGGGCCGCCCGACTGGAAGCGCTGGGACTGCGGGTAACCCGTGGTCCGAGCAGCGACGGTCCGCTCCGTCGTGAGATCGACGGGTGTCTGCTCGGCGGCGTGGCGGCCGGCATCGCGAAGCGCACGGGCTTCGACGTCGGCATGGTGCGCGTTTTGATCATCGTGGCGGTGTTCGCGACTAGCGGCTTTGCAGCGCCCGCCTACGTGGTCGCGTGGCTGCTGATCCCTGCTGCCGGCGCCGATGCCAGCATTGGCGCCAGGGCGCTCGCCGACAAGCGCGGCTTTGGACTGGCGGCCGGGCTGACCTCGATCCTCGTGCTGGGCCTGATCATTGCCTCAGCCCTGAATGCGCCTTGGGTCACCTCGCTCGCGGTTCCGATCATTGTGAGTGCGGTCGGCCTGGCCATCATCTGGCGCAACGCGCCGCAGGCGGAGCTGGACTATCTGCGCAGCCTCACCGACCCGGTCGCAATGAGCGGCACAGGCACCCGCTCCAGGCGAGTGCTACGGATGGTGCTGGCGCTCATCCTCGTGGTGCTCGGCCTCGTGGCGTTGCTCGGCGGCCACGCCAGGAGTTACGAGCTGCTGCGCCCCCTCGTCGGCACGTTGCTCCTTGTCGGCGGCATCGCCACCGCTCTGGGCCCGTGGTGGTTGCGCATCGCCCGCGACCTGGTCGCTGAGCGTCAGGCGAGGATCCGTGCCGAGGAGCGCGCTGAGATCGCTTCCCGCGTGCATGACTCCGTGCTTCAAACGCTGGCACTGATACAGCGGCGCGCCGGAGATCCGCAACAGGTGGTGCGGCTGGCCAGAGCCCAGGAGCGCGAACTGCGCGCCTGGCTCTTCAACGGTCGGCCGCCGGGTTCCCTCGACGGGCAGGCCGCGACGGTAGCCGACGCGGTCAGGCTCATTCAGCAGGACATCGAGGCTCAGCACGGGATGCCCGTCGAAGCCGTGATGGTGGGGGACTGCGAGCTCGACGACGACCTCTCGGCCATGCTGGCAGCTGCCAGGGAAGCCACGGTCAATGCGGCTAAATGGTCGGACGCCGACGTCGTGTCGCTTTTCGCCGAGGTCGAGCCCGACTCGGTGTCGCTCTTCGTGCGCGATCGCGGTCGCGGATTCGACCCGGCGGCAGTGCCGGACGATAGGAAGGGCCTGGCCGAGTCGGTGCACGCGCGGATGGCCAGGCGCGGCGGCTCCGTCACAGTCCGCAGCGCTCCCGGTGAGGGCACCGAGATCGGCCTGCTGATGCCGCGGTCCGCTGCCGACCGGCTGCCGAGGCGGTCATGACGAGCCCCAGCCCTGATCAGGTCGGTGCCGGGCCTAGCGGTGATCGGAGGCCGCGGGTATTCCTGGTCGATGACCACGGGATGTTCAGGTCAGGTGTCCGGTCTGAGCTGGCTGGCGACGTCAACATCGTCGGGGAGGCCGCCGACGTGGCACCGGCGATCACCGAGATCGAGCAGTGCATGCCGGACGTCGTACTGCTGGACGTGCATCTGCCCGGTGGCGGCGGTCAGGACGTCGTCACCGCGGTGAAGGCCGGGCACCCGGATGTGAAGTTCCTGGCGCTGTCGGCATCGGATGCCCCCGAGGACGTCATTGCGGTCATCCGGGCAGGCGCGCGCGGCTACGTCACCAAGACGATCTCCGGCGCCGAGCTAGTGGACGCGATCCGGCGGGTCGCGGCCGGAGACGCCGTTTTCTCGCCCAGGCTGGCCGGCTTCGTGCTCGATGCGTTCGCTGCCGGGACCGCGCCGGAAATGGACCGTCCGACATTCGATCCCGAGCTTGACCAGCTGACCACGCGTGAGCGCGAGGTACTCCGGCTGATTGCCCGTGGCTACACCTACCGTGAGGTCGCCAGGGAACTGTTCATCTCGGTCAAGACGGTCGAGAGCCATGTCTCCTCGGTCCTGCGCAAGCTCCAGCTCTCGACCCGGCACCAGCTCACGCGCTGGGCGGCCGAGCGGCGGCTAACCTAGCGCAGCCATGGGGCGATTAGGTTAGCCGTGCCTCCGCCCGCAGGTAGGCGGCAAGCTCTCCTGGGCTGGGGTCGCCGCTGCCGTCCATGTCCAGCCCGCGTCCCGTGAACCACCGTCCGACATTCTCGGCATCGCGGTCGAGGAAATCTGCACCGCGCGGATTGGCGATCACGTCCACGACCTGGGGCGTGTCGATCATGACGAGCTCGCCGCGGTGCACTAGCAGGTTGTACGCGGACATGTCGCCGTGCGTCATGCCGAGCCGCGCGAGCGTTGCCATCGACTGCACGAGCTGATGCCAGAGTGCGCTCAGGTCGGCGCCGCGCAGTCCGCTCTCGGCCAGCCTTGGCGCTGCGGCTCCGTCGGCCGTGCCAATGAACTCCAGCAAGATCTCGGTGCCGAGTACCTGCACCGGATACGGCACCCGCACCCCGGCCAGGTAGAACTTGCACAGCGCGGAAAACTCCGCCTGCGCCCACTGCGCTGCGATCATCTCCCGGCCGACCGCGCTGCGACTCGCCATGGCCCGGCTGTCACGCGACTTGCGCACGCGCCTGCCCTCGAGGTACTCGCTATCGCGATGGAACAGTCGGTGTTCGGCCGAGCGGTACCGCTTGGCCGCGAGCAGGCATGACCGGTCAGTGCCCGGCACTCCGCGTCGTATCAGGAAGACGTCAGCCTCTTTGCCTGTCTTCAGGACGCCGAGCTCGGTGTCGGTAGCCGCGAGATCGGTGACTAGCCAGCGCGGATGCGGCCGGGGCCCGCGTTCGGTTGGCGTCGACTGATCCCAGGTCGACCATCGGTCGCCGTCGGCCACGCCGTCGGCGGCCTCGATGTCGGCAACCGACGGCAGCGCCGGACGGTGGCGGTTGCGCTTAGCGAAAGTTGGGTCGTCGTCGTCGAATCGCCGTCTGCTACGGCGCTGGTGCGCGAAGTCGTGCACGACAGGTACTCCTCAGGCAGAAAGGAAGGGCAGGCAGCATGAAACTCAGGACGTTCGTCATCTGCGTCCTCCCTTCTGTCTGTGCTCACCGCACCTATCAGGGCGCCGACAGCTTCGCACGCGACCGGGCCGACGGCAACAGATTTCCTGACTGGGCAGCAGGGCGCCTGCTGGTCGGGGCTACTAGGCCCGGATACTAGCCGCGGCTACTGCGCCGCAACGGCGCGGCGAGCCTGGTCTTCGGTCAGCACCCTGGCGATCCCCACCGTCGTCCAGGCGGCGGTCTCCTCCAGCTCATCTCGGAGCATCGCGGCCTGGTATTCGATCGAAACCGGGCCGATCGCGACGAGGTCGCCTTTCTCGTTCCGCATCACCAGGATGAAGTTCACGTTGGTTCCCTCTCGGTCGGCCTGGGGGCTGAATCTACGCGCTGGTCACGCGGGGGAACCCTCAGCTGTCTCGTTGCCAAGAATGACTTGATCCTGAACGGACCGGCTTCAGATCCTTTACACGCGTAGACGCAGTTATGGGCCAGCGCGGCCTGGCATGGGCGGTCAGGCTGGTTGTGTAGTTGGCTTTGGCGGAGTTCTGGCGGTGTGTCTAGCGAGCAGGCCGCCCAGGAGCATCACGAGCACGCCGATCCCCGCGCCACACAGCGTCCAGAGCACCCGGTCGCCCTCGGCACCATAGTTGCTGGGCTGCGGAAGGTCCACCAGGATCAGCGCTGCCGCGGAGATGGCCCCGCAATACACGGCGTAGTTCCAGAGGCGAAGCGCCGTGGCGTACATGAAGAGGACGAGCGCGATTACTTCGAGTCCGTGCGTGATCGCCAGCAGCCTGAGTCCGTGTTCGTCGGCGGGTATGAGCAGCAGCGGCATGGCCGCGGCGGCGCCGATCAGAGTGCCGGCGATGCGCTGGATGGATACGAGGGTTGCCTGCCCCAGGCTGGGCTTCAGTGCGACGATGGTCGCGATCGGTATCCAATAGCCGTGCGACAGGTTCAGCCCGAATGCGAGCGCGACGCTACCGGCGATTGCAAGGGCGCGGATCACCGCGAACATGATCAGCGGCCGGGTCAAGCTACGCCGCGAGGTATCACCAGGCAACTCTGCGACCGGCTGGGGCCTATCCTTGCGCCCGAGCATCAGCCACACAATGAACGTAACGGCGATCCACAGCGCCGCTCCCCCGGCCCATGCGAGTACCTGAGCCCAGGTGTAGCTGGCGATGTGAGTGTAGTGATGGAGGCTGGAGGCGAGCCCAAGGGCGACGATGAACCAGACGTTCAGTAGGAGGGCCGCGACGAACCTGTGCACCCCGAACGTGATCGCGAGGCCGCCCACCAGCGTGACCACAAATGCCGCGAGCACGAGCCAGCCCCAGGCGTCTCCGCCGATCCCAAAGGCCAGGGCGGTCAACCCTGCACCGATCAGGGCAAAGACGGCGATGCGCGAGGCGCGGTGCCCGAAGCGGCCGCCTGGGTCGGCTAGCACCGCGAACAGGGCGCCGAACAGGGCACTTAGAAGGTATTGCTCGTATCCGATCGCCCAGAAGACGACCAGCGGCACCAGCGCGACGCTCAGGAACATCACTCCTCGCGGCCAGTTGATCCCCGCAGGGTTGATCTTGAACACTTCCGACAGCCAGCGCGCGACCTTCCCCCCATGAGCGGGCTGCTCATCCCGCGTGGCCGCAGTGGCCATGGTCACCTTCGCTCGCTGTAGGTCGCCAAGCGTGCACTTCGGGCCGTTGCCCTCCGGTCCGAAATGATCGCTCTGAAATGAACTACGGTTCAGTGCGATTCGCTAATACCGCGCCCGGTCAGCCGCCCCAATGCCTCCAGCGGCAGCCGCCCAAGACGCGCCTTACGGCCAGCCGTACCTGCCCCCGTGCCGATCCCGGACGTGCGCGGTCATACCCAGTAAACCGGCAGGGGTCACGACCCGATCTCGATGAGGTCATCTTGCTGCGCCGACAGCACGAAAGCCCGGCGGCGGGCCGGGTGCAAGCCGACCAACACCCACCGGCCCTGCCGGTGTCTAATCCCACCTGATGCGAGACCGAGCAGCTGATCTTGAGTGGTGGTTTGGCCGGTTTGCGTGCGACCGCCAAACCATGCAGCGCGGTCTTGCCGGGCGAGGAGCCTGGGATGGGGATCGTGTCCAGCCCATCTCACCTAGTGCGGTCGCCTACGGTAGGTGGCATGAGAGCGCCTGGCAGCCAAGCGAGCGCCGGTTCTGCACCGGAGGACACGGGCACGAGCGTGCTGATCGTGGAGGACGACGCCAGCATCGCTGCGCAGCTGGTCAAGGGGCTCACCAGGGGCGGCTACCGCGTCGACCACGTGCTGACCGGGCACGACGCGCTTGTCTGGGGCCAGGCGGATGTTGTCCTGCTCGATCTTGAGCTGCCGGACCTGGACGGCGTGCAGGTCTGCCGGAAGCTGCGCGAGCGGAGCGGCGCAGCCATCATCGTGGTGACGGCCCACGGCGAGGAGCCGGATCGCGTGATGGCGCTCGATGCCGGCGCCGACGACTATCTGGTAAAGCCATTCGGGCTGGCCGAACTCCAGGCCAGGATCAGGGCGGTCTTGCGCCGGGTGCGGCCTGGCGGCGACGTGGTCAAGCACGGGCCGCTCGTCGTCGACATCCGGACACGGCGTGTCACGGTGTCGGGCACGGAGATCGTGCTGACGCCGAAGGAATTCGACATACTCGAGATCCTCGCTGCTGATCCCGGCCGGGTCGTTGGCCGCCAGGAGATCCTGGAGAGCGCCTGGGATGCGCACTGGTACGGGCCGACCAAGGTACTGGACGTCCACATGGCGTCGCTGCGACGCAAGCTGGGCGTGCCTGGCCTGATCGAGACGGTCTACGGCCGCGGGTTCCGGCTCGGCGAGGTCTAGATGGCTCGCAGGATCGTGCTCGCGGTCCTGGCCCTGGTCGCCGCGGTACTGGGGTCCGTCGCCGTGCCTCTAGGCGTCATTACGACGGACCAGGACATGCGGGCGTTCCAGAACGAGGCGCGCGTCGCCGCAGCCACGCTGAGCAACGTGGCTGAGGAGCGGCTCGATGACAAGGCCCATGGCTCAGCCCTGGTCCGAGAAGTGAGTCAGCTCACCCAAGGCGGTGACCGCGTTCTTGTGCTCGACCGGGTCGGCCGGCTGGTGGCTGGGAGCCCCGCCCGCCCGCCGGTGGCCCAGACTCAGCTTGCCACGGCACTTGCGACCGGGCGGGCCGCCACCTATCAGCCCGAAGACTCATTCATGGTGGTCGCCCCGGTGCGCCGTGACTCCGGGTCGGGTAGCGCAGGCGTCGTTGTGCTCGCCCGGCCCACATCAGCGATCGAGCGTCAGGCCGCCGTGCTGTGGGGGGTGATCGCGGCTGTCGCATCGGCCGGGCTGCTCGCTGCGGCGTTGGTCGCGATCGGCCTAGCGCGCTGGGTCAGCAAACCGCTCAGCAACCTGGAGGTCGCCGCGCAGGAACTCGGCGACGGGCAACTCAGCACGCGGGCGCCCGCTGAAGCTGGGCCGCGGGAGGTTCGGCGACTGGCGGCTAACTTCAACTCGATGGCCGCACGGCTCGAGGCGCTAGTGAGCGGCCACCAGGCCACCGTTGCTGACGTGTCGCATCAGCTGCGCACCCCGCTGGCGGCGTTGCGCCTGCGGCTTGACCTGCTCGCGCAGGACAGCGACACCACCACGGCCGCCGAGCTCGCAGGCGCCCAGGAGGAGATCGCCAGGCTGTCGCGGCTGGTCAACGGGCTGCTCGCGGTCGCACGGGCTGAGAACATCGCTACACCCCAGGTCAGCCTGTCGCTGGATGAGGTGATCGGGACGCGGGTGGCAGCGTGGCTGCCGGCGGCCGACGAGCGCAACGTGCGGCTTGAGGCGGACGTCGAGCGTGTGACTTCCAAGATGGGTGAAGGGCATCTGGAACAGATCCTCGACAACCTGATCGCTAACGCACTGGACGTCCTGCCTGCCGGCGGTGCGATCCGGATCACAGCCGGAGCGGTCGGGGAGCGCGCCAGGATCATCGTCGCAGACAACGGCCCCGGCATGAGCGAGCAGCAGCAAAGGATCGCATTCCGGCGATTTGCTACCAGCAATGGCGGCGGCACCGGCCTCGGCCTCGCGATCGTGGACCGGCTCGCGGTCGCCAGCGGCGGCTCGGCCGCGCTGTCGGATACTCCGGGCGGCGGCCTGACCGTGACAATCGACCTGCCGCTGGCACGACGAGAGCGCAGTCAGCGCCGAGGAATCCATCTGTCCTCAGGTGCCGCGCCGCCACCGGGTCCGGCTAGTCAGCCACGCTGGCAGCGCCACTGAAGGCGCTGGGGGAACCGACTCTGGGCCGACTTTGTCGGCCGACTGATCATGATTAACCAGTTCTGAACTTTTCCTGAACCGGTCGTCGAGATGAGACAGGGCAAGCTGATGTACGCGGCTTGGCGACCGGGACTGTCGCACCGGGCCGCGTAGCCGTCAAGGCCGGCCCGGCTCAGTACCAAAGCAGTACAGGACAGCACCGCCATACCCACAGGAAGAGTGACCTCTGCATGCGTGATCACCTGCATTTTGCGTCCGCTCGACGCGATGACAGGCTCGCCAGGATCCGGAAGCTGACACTTTGGGTCGGCGGCGGCGCCGCTGCCGCGTCCCTCGGCCTGGGCACGGCATTCGCGCAAGCAGTACCCGGTCATTCAGCCATCTCGCCAACGACCAGCCCGGCCAAAGCGACCGCCGGGGCCGGCTCGTCCGGCGGCTCAGGTCAGTCCAGCAGCGGCCGGGCCGCCGCCACGCCGTCTGCCAGCACCAGTACGCATCCGCACCATCACCACAAGGCGCTCGCCCAGCCACAGCAACAGCCCGCGCCGACGCAGGCGCCGCCAGCGGTGACCTCGGGCGGATCGTGATCGCATTGCCCAGCTCAGCGCATGCTCTGGTCACGCTCACAGCCAGCCACGCGCTGGCCGCTGGCACTTCTGGGCCTAGCCCGCTCTGGTACACCACCAGGGCGACCGGCGTCGTCGCGCTCATCCTGCTGACGTTCGCCGTGGCGCTCGGCATCGCCGGGACGGCTCGCCTGGAAACCCGTGCGATGCCGCGCGTCGTACGATCGGGGCTGCACCGCAACGTGTCCCTGCTGGCAGTGGCATTCGTGGCCGCGCACATCCTGACCGCCGTGCTCGACCCGTACGCGGGGATTGGCTTCACTTCCGCGGTGATCCCGTTTAGCTCCGCGTATCGCCCGCTGTGGCTCAGCCTCGGTGCCGTCGCGTTCGACATGCTGCTCGCGATCGTCATCAGCAGCCTCATCCGCACCTGGCTGCCGTACCGCGCCTGGCGCGCTGCGCACTGGCTGGCGTACGCATGCTGGCCGGTGGCGTTGTGGCACGGCCTCGGGACGGGCACCGATAGCCGCCTGTCGTGGCTGCTGCTCCTAGATGCCGTGTGCGTACTGGTCGTCGCCGCGGCCGTGGGCTGGCGGCTCCGGCTGTCGCCGCGCACCGACCTGCGCAAGGCCGGCTACGTGGCGACGGCGGGATTCGTGCTGGCAACCATCGTGTTCGTGGCGATCGGCCCGTCGCAGCCGGGCTGGGCCCGGCGCGCCGGCACGCCCGTCCACGCCCAGGGCCCGGTGCACGCTAAGACGGCGGACGCGCGGACCTTCGGGGCGCCACGGGACAGCGCATGAATCTCGACGCGACAACAAGACTGGCGCCGAGCCGCGTGCAGCTGAGCCGGCTCACCGTTGGCTGGCAGGACACCGGCCGTGCTGCGACGTTGCGCCAGCACGCTGCCATTTACGGGCCGGTCCCGGACGTCACCGGACGCGGCAGGCACGGCCTGCCCGAGGAGGTGGCGGCCGCTCGGCTGACCGGGCGCGGCGGCGCAGGGTTCCCGACCGGGGTCAAGATGCGCACGGTCGCGTCGAAGCGCGGACCGGCCGTCGTCGTCGCGAACGGAGTGGAGAGCGAGCCGGCGAGCGAGAAGGATCAGGCGCTGCTGGCGCGCGCGCCCCACCTGGTACTGGATGGCATCGCGCTGGCGGCCGATGCCGTCGGCGCGCGCGAGGCGCACCTGTGCCTGGCGCGCACCAGGGACTGGCTCATGGACACCGTGCTCGCGGCGGTCGAAGAGCGGCGACAGGCCGGACTCGACCCCGTTCCCGTCTCCGTTCATGACCTGCCCCACAACTACGTGTCGAGTGAGGAGACCTCGCTCGTGCACTGGCTGAACGGCGGCGAGGCCAAGCCCACGTACACGCCGCCACGGCCATTCGAACGCGGCGTCGGCAGGCGGCCGACGCTGATCGACAACGTCGAGACGCTAGCCCACGTTGCGCTGATCGCCCGGTACGGCGCGGGATGGTTCCGCGAGGCCGGCGTTGGCGGTGCCGCCGGCACGATGCTGACCACCGTGTCGGGCGCTGTCGCCGAGCCAGGCGTGTACGAGATAGAAGCCGGGTCCAGCGTCGGCGACGTGCTCGCGATGGCCGGCGCCGACATGGCCGCATCGGCAGTGCTAGTCGGTGGCTACTTCGGCACCTGGCACGAGATTGCCGAGGTGGCTGACCTGCCGTTCACGGTCGGCGGCCTGCGCGCCGTCGGCGGGGCGCCCGGCGCCGGGGTCCTGTACGTCCTGCCGCCCGCGGTTTGCGGACTTGCCGAGGGCGCCCGGATCCTGCGCTACCTGGCTAGCCAGAGCGCACAGCAGTGCGGCCCGTGCATGTTCGGGCTCCCGGCGATCGCGGACGATCTGCGCCAGCTGGCATCGGCCCGGCCGGAGGGTGATCCACTCGGGCGCATGCAGCGTCGCTTCGGCCAGATAGCCGGGCGGGGAGCGTGCCGACACCCCGACGGCGCCGTCCGGATGGCGGCATCTGCGCTGCGGGCCTTCGCGGCGGATGCGCACGCGCACGCCCGGCGGCGGACGTGCCTTGCGTGGGAGCGGGGACGGCGGGAGGCGGCCAACTTTCAGTCAGCACAGCTGCCGGTGCCGCGGCCGTTTGCTGAGGGGCAGTGGCGGTGAGCCTGAAGTTGGAGATCAACCCGATCGCATGCAGCGGACACGGACTATGTGCCGACCTCCTGCCCGAGCTCATCGAGATGGACGAATGGGGCTACCCGATCATCCGCGAGAGGGTGCCAAACGACCTTGCTGTTCATGCCCGGCGCGCCGTCAACGCGTGTCCGACGCTCGCGCTCCGGCTGTCACGTACGAAACGTCACCAGGAGAAGAGTTAGGTGGGACGCCCGGATACGGCGCGCCTGGCGCCGCAGCACAGGCGGACAGGTCCTGCCGCCGGAGTTGAGGGCAACGAGAAACTGACCGCGATGACGGGCGCGCTGCTGCTGGTCGGCTTTGCCGTTGAGGGTCTCACGATCCTCCAGCTCCACCGGCTGCTCTACCTGCACTTTCTGCTGGGTCTGGTGCTGATCGGGCCCGTGCTGCTGAAGATCGGTTCGACGATGTACAGGTTCGCCCGGTACTACACGGGAGCCCTGCCATACGTCCGCAAGGGCCCGCCGTCGCCGATCCTGCGCGTGCTCGGGCCGCTAGTGGTCCTCACGTCGGTCGCCGTTCTCGGCACCGGCGTGATGCTGTCCGTCGTGGGACGGAGCGGGCCGTGGCTGTTCCTGCACAAGGCGTCGTTCGTGCTCTGGTTCGGGGTGATGACCGTGCATGTGCTCAACTACGCGCCGCGCCTGCCCAGGATGCTGACTGCCAGGGCCGGCGGTGGGAGCCGCGGGGTGGCCGTGCCAGGAGGGCCCGTGCCCGGAGGGGCCGCGCGCTGGCTGCTGATGGCTGTGTCGCTCGCGGTTGGCGTTGGCGTCGCCGCGGTGACCATGCACATGTCGAGTTACTGGGGCTTCAGCTTGTGACCGAGTACATGGCCTCGCCCCAGGTCAGCCCGCCCTTCTGCGTGTACCACGTCATCGCCCGGACCACGAACCGCCCGGCGCGGACTGCTGGATCGTCCTCGGCCAGCCTACGGGCCCGCTCTAGCGAACCCGCCTGGTACAGGCAGATGCCCGCGATCTTGTCGTCATCGTCGATCGGCCCGGCGATCTTCAGGTAGCCGGCGGCGTGCATCTTCCGGAAGTGGCCGAGGTGCTGAAGTCCGAGTGCCGTTGCGGCCTCTTCGTCGAGCTGGGGCTGGTCGGGTGGCCGGACCAGGAGTATCAGCTGGTACGCATCGAACTCGCCGGGCGGGCCGTCGGGCGCCCAGGCCGGCTCCAGGGCCTTGATCTGGTCGTGGTGCAGGCGCAAGTGGAACGTTGCGTTGCCCTCGATGAATGCGCCGATGGGAACCGGGCCGTCCTGCACCACGGTGCCGCCATCGCGGATAACGACGTGCACAGGCGTGCCGGCCTTGGCGCCGAGCGCGTCGCGGGCCGCCTCCAGCCGCGCCGCCGACCGCTCGATCTCAGCCGCGAGCCCTGGCAGCCCGCCGACGCTCGTGGCGTACGCCGCCAGCTCCACGTCGTCGACGGTGCTTGCGTTGTCGTAGGAGACCTCGGCTCCTTCCGCAACCAGCTCGGCCGTCTCGGCGATCAGGTCGTTGTTCCTGGCCACATGCGCCGCGACGACCTCGGCTGGCCAGCCCTCGGCTGGGTCGCGGAATCCGCCCGCCAGCAGTGAGGCAACAAACGGCGTGTACGCCGCCGCTACGCTCTGCGATGTCATGTCCGGCCTCCTCCAGTGCCGCGGCACGGCCGCGGGTCGTTCGACACTGCCAAGCTAGCGCTGACCGCGTCAACAGGCCGGCGTCGCGGTGGCACGAACCGAGGTATCTGTGGCCGATCGCGTGGCTTCGCGCCGAGCGCCAGGGTCCGTAAGCGCGCCGATCTGGCCGGTCACGTGTGCCACACGTATTCTTTTGAGCGTTTCGTGTATCAACGGCGGGAGTCACGGTGGCAGCAGGACAGCCCAGGTCGGCGCTGCCGAGCCTGCGCCTCGACGAGCTGCTGGGAGAGCTTCAGGTCCGCCTCCAGGCAGTCCTCGCCACGCGCGATCGGGTCAATGCTCTCTTTGAGGCTGTCGTGGCGGTAGGCACCAATCTCGATATCGAGATCGTCCTGCGGGGGATCGTTGAGTCGGCTGTAAAGCTCGTGGACGCACGCTACGGCGCTATGGGCGTTATCGGCGAAGGTGACCGGCTCGCCGAGTTCATCCCGGTCGGCCTAACCGAGGACGAGATCAAGCGGATCCATCACTGGCCGGAGGGCCGGGGCCTGCTGGGTGCCCTGATCACCGACCCGAAGCCGATGCGGATCGCCGACCTTGGCCAGCACGAGCTGTCCTCGGGCTTTCCGGCAGGTCATCCACCGATGAGCTCATTCCTCGGCGTGCCGATCCGGATCAGGAACGAGGTGTACGGAAACCTCTACCTCACCGAGAAGCGGGACGGCGGCCAGTTCGACGAGGAAGACGAGACCGTCCTAGTGGCCCTGGCTGCCGCGGCCGGCGTGGCGATCGAGAATGCCCGACTTTACGACGAGGCTCGGCGCCAGCAGCGCTGGCTGAGCGCGAGCGCGGAAGTGACCAGCGCCTTGCTGTCCCGCGCGGATGCCAGCGAGGCGCTCGCGTTGATCACTACTAAGTCGCTCGAGATGTCGGGCGCTGATCTGGTCGCGCTCGCGCTCCCGACGGCTGACGGAACGCTGCTCCAGATCGAGCACGCCGCGGGAGGCGGCGCTGAGAAAGCCCTCGGTCTCGTGCTGCCGTTGGCTGGCTCGGCGTCCGGCCATGTGCTGGCCACCGGTGAGCTGCTAAGCGTGGATGACTTCAGTCACGATGACCGGGTAGCCCCGGTCGCCAGGGAACACATGAATCTCGGCCCGGCGATCCTGGTCCCGCTGGGCAAGGCGGGCAATGTGCGCGGCGTGCTGACGGCAGGCCGCCGTCCCGGCGCCATGCCGCTTGCGCCGGCCGCGGCGGACATGCTCGTGACGTTTGCCAGCCAGGCCGGTATTGCGCTGGAGCTGGCAGACCACCGCCGCCAGGCCGAGCGCGTGGCCGTTTTCGAAGACCGGGACAGGATCGCGCGCGACTTGCACGACCTGGTCATCCAGCGGCTCTATGCAACTGGCATGTCGCTGCAGGGTGCGGTCTCGCTGATCAGCTCGGCAGACGTGGCGCAACGCGTCAGCAGCGCCGTGGACTCCATGGACGAGACGATAAGGGAGATCCGGTCCGCCATCTTCGCCCTGCAGACCAGGCAGGACACGAAGCCTCCTGGCCTGCGCGCGCGGATTCTGCAAGTAGCAGATGAGGCGATCGGGATACTCGGTTTCCCGCCTGCGCTGCAACTAGATGGTCGGCTGGACGATGACGTGCCCGCCGACGTCGGGGAGCAGCTGATCAGCGTCCTTCGCGAGGCGCTCTCCAATGCTGCCCGGCATTCAAATGCCACCAAGATCGAGGTACAGGTGCGCGCCGACGCCGACCTGTCGCTCACGGTCCGCGACAATGGATCAGGCATCAAAGCGGGTGGCCGCCGCAGCGGACTGGACAACCTGCTGCAGCGCGCCAGGAATCTCGGGGGCTCCTTCCGGGTCGATCCAGCCGCCGGCGGCGGCACCGAGCTTGACTGGCGAGTTCCACTGGGGCCAGCCGGGCCGTAGGTCCCGAAGCCCTGGGCTCATCGGCTCTGTGGCCACGCTGGCGCGCCGGCCAGCATGGCGCCATGTCTTGCTACGAGCACCCGAGCTACCTAGGCCGGATTGGCGCGCTGCAGGCGGGGCAGGTCCAGGCCGCGCCCGCTGTCGAATCGATAGCCGATACCGGGCTTACCGCGCTGGCGAGGGCAGATCGGTCCTGCTGCTGCGTCGGCAAGCCGGCGGTCATCGTGTTTATGCCCACGGGTGCCGGCGAGGGGAAGCAGGCCGATCTGCTGCTGTGCATGCATCACTATCGGGTGTCGCGGCAGAAGCTAGCGGCGTGTGGTGCCAGGGTTGTGGACGCCAGCGGCGCGCTGGTGACCGACCGAGACGTCTGGCTGGCGGTTCCCGAGCCGCGGTGCGAGGTCGGCTAACTAGGGACAGCGGGCTAGACCAGGGGACAGCGGGCTAACCAGGGGACAGTAGCGGTCGGCTGGGCCGCCAGACGTGCTCGGCGCCATGCGGCCGGATCGCGGCGAGCGCCTGCCCGACGATCTGCGAGAAATCCGGCCCGAAATCCGGCCCGAAATCTGGCCCAGAGTCCGGCCTGGAGCCGTCCGACTTGCCGATGTCCGGGGCCAAGCCGCCGCCCTCGGTGTCGATTACGGTGGCGTTCGGCCAGCGTGCTGCGGTAGCCGCGAGCTGTGCGGCAATCTCGGGGCCGGCGTCGGACGGGCCGGGTGGCCGGGCTTGCAGGCGCCGGCGGGCTAGCCCGGGTGAGGCGACGCAGCGTAGCTCTACGAGGTGCGCGCGCTGCTCGAGCGCAAGGCTACCGGCGGCCGACCGCAGCTCGGCTGACGACCAGGACGCGTCGAGGATGACTGACTCGCCGCGAGCCACGAGCTCTCCGGCCCGGCGGAGCAGCTCCGCGTACGTTCGCGTAGTCCACGCCGGTGTGTAAATGCCGGTGCCGAAGACGGTCCGGCCGTCCGCGTCTGGCGCGATCCCGGCGAGTTCCTTGCGGATTCGGTCACTGCTCAGCACTGTCCAGCCCAGACGGTCTGCGACGGCGCCGGCGAGCATCGACTTGCCGGTGCCAGGGAGCCCGCCGATGAGGACGAGCGCGACGACTCCGGCTCGCAGGTGCTTCAGCGCGAGGTCGCCGAGCTGGCGGGCGTCGCGGCCAGCGGCGGCCGCACCCTCGCTCGCTCTGATGCAGGCGATCTTCGCCCGCATGAAGGCGCGATACGCGACGTAATGATGGAGGAGTGATGCGGGCGGCTGGTCACCGGCGAACTCGCTATACCAGTCACCGAACCGCTGGCCGAGGTTGCCAGCACCGAGCCGCTCCAGGTCCATGACCAGGCACGCTGCGTCGTCGAGGCCGTCCAGCCAGCGCAGCCGGTCGTCGAAGTCCAGGCAGTCAAGTATGCGCGGGCCGTCGTCCAGGCAGTAGATGTCGTCGGCGAGGAGGTCGCCATGTCCGTCTACGATGCGACGGTCTCTGACCCTTTGCTCAAGGAGCAGGCCCCGGCCGGCCAGGAACTGGCGGACCAGCTCGTCGATCTCGGTGAAAGCGCTGTCGTCGAGCAGCCGCCCCGCCGCGGCCGCGGTCTGGCTGATGTTGTCCTGCCACCGCTGGAGCACGGCGTCGGCGGTGCCCGCGGCGCTGATCTGCGCAGATCGCGGTGCGCGGGCATGCGCGGCCGCGAGGATCCTGGCGACCTGCCGCACAGGCACGTCCACAGGGGCCGCCACCTGGACCAACACCGATAGCCGTCGCTCCGCGGGCATCCGGCGCATGACCACCAGGTGGTCACATATCTCCCCGGCCTGGTCGCGCACGTCAGCGACGCCGAGGTAGACATCGGGCGCGAATCGCCGGTTCAGCTCCGTCTCGCGCGCGCACGCCTGGGCGCGCGCTCCGACGGTCGTGAAGTCGAGGAACCCCAGGTTCACCGGCTTCTTGAGCTTGTACGCGCGGCCCCCCGCGAAGTAAACCGCGGCCGACGGCGTCTCGGCCACGTCCGCGTACGGTTCGCTCGCCATACTTGGGTCAGTACCCGGCCAGATCAGTGGCCAGCCTGATCGAAGACGCGGGTTGCGTAGGAGGCGGCCTGGGTCCGGCGCTCCATGCCGAGCTTGGCGAACAGCGCGGAGACGTAGTTCTTCACGGTTTTTTCCGCCAGGTACATCCGCTCGCCGATCTGTCTGTTTGTCAGGCCCTCGCCGATCAGCTCCAGGATCTTGCGCTCCTGCGGCGTCAGCCCGGCCAGCGGGTCCTTCTTGTTCGCCTGGTCACGCATCCTGGCCATCACCTTGCTGGCCGCGTCCGGGTCCAGCATCGACTCGCCGGCCGCGACCGTTCGGACAGCTCCGACGAGGTCAGTGCCGCGGATCTGCTTGAGCACGTACCCGGCCGCGCCGGCCATGATGGCATCGAACAGCGCCTCGTCATCGCCGAACGACGTCAGCATCAGGCACGCGATCTCCGGATGCCGGGACCGGATCTCCCGGCAGACCGTCACCCCGTCACCATCAGGCAGCCGCACGTCCAGGACGGCGACGTCCGGCATCAGCGCCGGGATCCTGGCCAGAGCCGACTCCGCCGTGCCGGCCTCGCCGATCACCGTGATGTCTGGCTCGACCTCCAGCATGTCCCTGACCCCACGCCGGACAATCTCATGGTCATCCAGCAGGAACACCTTGATGCCAGCCTTGCCGTGCCGATCATCGGTCATCCCAGTCGCCTTCCGCGGGGCCTTCCCTAAAGAACCATTCACGCCGGGAACGGGGTCAGTCCCGGCCGGTCACTCCACGATAACCGCGGCCGCCTGCGCCCGTGCAGGACCTTGGTCCCGGTGATCAGGTGCCAAACGGCCGTTTGGCAAGCGTTCCACCCTGGAAACACGACGACGCGGCCTGCGCGAGCAGGCCGCATCGGTGCGACTCGGCCGAGGAACGGACCGTCACGCGGTCTTGTCGGCCGTGGGGGTCCCGGCCGCAACCTGGCTGAGGAGCTCGCGGACGGGGGTGTGCAGACCGCGCTCGTGGTGGTGGCGCTGGCGGTAGCCGGCGACCAGCCCGTCAACGCCGATCCAGCTCGAGGTCCGCCACATGGTCAGGATGACGATGGCGAACAGTGCGTAGAACGCGCACACGCTAGCCGTGCCGGACATCACGTAGGTGAACAGCAGCGCCAGGCTGCCAATCGCCGCGATCCGGGTGAACAGGCCGAGGCACAGCGCCACGCCGATCGCGAACTCGCCGACAGCGACGAGAACGGCGATCCAGCCCGCATTCGGGACGACGAAGTTGTGCAGGAAGCTGCCCCACCAGGTGTAGGCGGGAGTGCCGTGTCCGGCGAAGCCGGCGACTGCGGCACCGCTGTTGTGCAGGAATCCGGGGTTCTCTGCTCCCCAAAGCTTGGCCACACCGGCCTGGATCCACATGATCCCGAGCCAGACGCGCATCGCCGTCCAGCCGATTGCCATGATCTTGGACTCCTTCAGCCACTCCCACACCTGGAGGTTGCGGCGTGCGGTCGGCTCACCGAGAAAATCAACCTGGCTCGCCATTTGAATTGCCTTCTTCCCTTTGCTCGTGAACCCGGTTCCTGCGGGCTCTGAGGTCAGCTTCCGCCGCAGCGGCGCAGCGCCAACATGAGCAAAGGTCACCAGTGCGCGAGGACTAAAGGCACTCGATGCCAAAAATCAACAGCACGTAACGGCTGGGAACGGAGCCGTGTTATGGACGCCGTCAGGCTTGGCTCAGACCGGAACCAGAAGCTCTTGACCGCATCCGCGTCAAGGGCCGCCTTTGGCTCCTTGTAGGCAGCACCGAGCAGGTGCAGATTGCCAGCCCGGCAGCCGGTGCCGACGGAGGCCTTCTGATTTGTGATCTCGGGACCAACGGCCTTACCAGCGGTCGGGCGGATCAAGGAGATTTGTAGAAACACAATGGAGGGACGGCCGATGTACGAGCGCATCCTGGTGGCCATCGACGACTCGGACGCGGCTGAGCAAGTGCTCGTCGCAGCACAGGAGCTTGCCATTCTCTCCGGCGGCGAGGTCTGGGTAATCCACGTGCGGGAAGGCGATCCATCGAGGCACGCGTCGCCAACCGCGCGCACCACCTGGGACGCGCACGCCCTGGTTGCCGCAGCAGTCGACAAACTAGTTGCCGCCGGTGTCACGGCGCATGCTGAAGTCAGGTTCAACTTGTACGACTACGCGGCGCGGGAGATCATCTACTCAGCCCAGGCGCATGATGTCGATGTCATCGTCATGGGCTCTGGCGGCCGGGGTGACCTGGCTGGCCTCCTTGTCGGCAACACGGCCCACAAAGTCATTCACCTTACCGAACTTCCCGTGGTCGTACTTCGGCAAGCGTCGTTGGCGGGGGTTCGGACCTGATGGCACGGTAGGCAGGACGACAGTGCGAAGCAGTGCAATCGGCCGCTGGGCAGGGTGTGCCGGTACGGTTGGGTCCGCGGTGATTCGGCCGCGCAGGTGTCTGAGTAGCACGTCGGCCACGGGCAGGTGATCGGTGAAGGAGTACGCCGACTTCCTCGGCCGTCAGCCCCCATACGACGCCCTCGACTCGGAAGACCTGGAGCAGCTGGCACGGCACGTCGAAGTCGAGTATTTCGGCCGCGGGACGGTGGTCGTGGCTGCCGATGCAGAGCCTCTGGATCGCCTTTATATCGTCCGCACGGGCTCGGTCGAGGTGCTCGATCGCGGCCGGGTCGTTGACGTGCTCGGGCCTGGTGACACATTCGGGCATGTGTCGCTGCTGTCCGGTCTTCCGCCTGCGCTCGCGGTGCGGGCGGCAGAGGAGACGCTCTGCTACCTCCTGCCAGATCCGAGGAAGATACTCAGTCATCCGGATCGGCTTCGCTTCAGTCACTACGGCACCCTGATCGCCCGCGAGCGACTGACGGGAGGCGCCGGTCTGACTGATCATGCGACCGCGCCCGTCTCTTCGTACGCGCGGCCCTTGGTCTGGTGTGACGCGGTTGAACCGATTGCCGACGTGGCGCGGCGGATGGGCGAGGCACGCCAGTCATGCGCCGTGGTGCGATGCCGGGATGGGCTTGGGATCGTCACTGATAGTGACTTCCGGCGGCATGTGGCGACCGGCCGGGTGCCAGCGGACGCTCCGGTCGGCGACATCGCGACGATGCCGGCCGTGGTGATCACTGACAGTGCCACGGTCGCCGAGGCTTTCCTGCGGATGGTCGAGCATGATGTGCACCACCTGCCGGTGGCGGACAGTCAGGGACGGCCAAGCGGAGTGGTCCGGGTCGTGGACATGGCCTCGGCTGAAGTCCGCGACCCGCTTGTGATCAGATCGGCGGTGGAGCACGCGGCGGACGTGCCCGCGCTGGCTACGGCCGCGCGGATGCTGCCGTCCACTGCCGTGGCCCTGGCCGATGCCGGAGTTCCTCCGCTGCGGCTGGCTGCATTGCTCGGGACGGTGCGGGACGCCATCATGCGGCGCCTCATCACCATCGACGCCGACACTAACGCCACCGGTACGCAGTGCTCGTGGATGGTCCTTGGCTCTACGGCACGGTCAGAACCGCTTCCCAGCTCGGACCTCGACACCGCCGTCGCCTGGGCTGACGAGCCTGGCAAGCCCGGCCACTTCGATCGTGTCCAGGCCGCGGCTTCGCAGCTGCTCGACGACATGGAACAGTGCGGCCTGCAGCGCTGCACGGAAGGCGCTAACGCCACCGACCATCTGTTCAACCGGTCGGTTACCGACTGGAAGGCAGCCGCAGGCCGGTGGGTCGGCCAGCCGACCGGCTCGGGCACCGCCCTGCTGGTCTCGATCATCGCCGACAGTCGGCCGCTGACCGGCATACCTCTCGGCCGATCCGTTACCGACGCGCTCGCAGCCTCTACAAGGAGCTTCGACTTCACCGAGGGCGTGCTGCACCTTGCGCTGCACTACCGGCCGCCGACCGGGTTCGTCCGAGACTTCGTGGTCGAGCACACGGGAGAGCATCGAGGCGAGCTCGATCTCAAGCACGGCGGGCTAGTCCCCGTCGCCTCGATCGCACGCTGGGCGGCCATCGTGATGCGTGACGTCAGGGGCTCGACGCCCGAGCGACTGCGCCGGGCCCAGCAAGCCGGCCTGCTGACTGCGGACGAGTCGAGCAGCCTGGCCGGAGCATTCGAGGAAATCTTCGGGCTGCTCATGACGCGAGAGATCGACGCCATCAGGGCAAGCAGGCCGCCAAGCAGATACCTGGCTCCCCGCGAACTCGACTCGCTCACCCGTCGGCTCCTCCGCGAGACGTTCCGCGTCATCTCCGCGGTGCAGGCCACGCTGGAGGGCGAGTGGATATCGCGGGTCAAGTAAGACTCGCCATGCGCCGCCCGCGCGGCGAAGTGGCCCGCGCATACGCAGACACGACTGTGCGCCTTGATCAGCCCTGGCGCTCGGCATCTTATTGTGCAGTCGACCTGGAGACCACCGGGCTCGACCTCAGGCGCGACGTGATCATCAGTTTCGGCTCGGTGGCCATCGACGGCGGGCGCGTCATCGCAGGAAGCTCCAGCTACCGCCTTGTTAGGGGACCGGTGCGCATGTCCCCCGAGGCGATCGCTGTGCACTCGCTGCGCCCAGCGGACCTGGCCGATGCCCCGACCTGGGAGGAATCAGCGGACGTACTGCTCAGCGCGCTGACGGGCCGGGTGCTCGTAGCCCATGCCGCGTGGGTTGAGCGCGCTTTCCTGCGCCGCGCCTTCCGTACGCGGCAGGTGCCGGCGCCTAGAATCGTCGTCGATACGGCGGCCCTCGCCAGGTGTGCGGGCATGGCTCGCGTCGGCGGGTCTAGCGAGCCGTCTCTTGAGCTTCTGGCGCGCGATCTCGGGTTGCCTGCTCACGAGCCGCATCATGCCCTCGGTGATGCGCTGACCACAGCCGAGGTATTCCTGGCGCTGTCGACGCGACTCGACGCCGACACCCCGCAGACCGTTGGCTCCCTGGTATCCACCTCGCGGCAATTTGCGCTGCGGTGATGCCTGGAGCCATGGATCCAAATCGATCTGTCTCGCCAGCGAGGGGCCTTTCGGCCCTGTTGTCCGTGCTGGGCGGGCGTCAAGACTGGCCGTGTTGTGGCCAGCCTGGAGGTGTGTCATGAGCGATGAGCTATCCGCTCCTGTTCTGCTCCGGGCGTTACGTCGGGAGGAAAGAAGATGTTCGAGAGAGTCTTAGTAGCTATCGATGAATCGGAGATTTCCGAGCGGGTATTGGCTGCCGCGCAAGATCTGGCCATGCTGGCCAGCGGCGAGATCTGGGTGATCCACGTGATGGAACGGGAGCCGTCGAAATTCGGTAGCTCGTCTACGGAGTCGACCGATCAGGTGCTCGCTATCGTCGACGCTGCCGTCGGCAAGCTGACCAGCGCCGGTTTGAACGCCCACGGTGAAGTCGCGCATACGATCTATGGTTACGCGGCCCGGGAGATCATGAACTTTGCCCAGGCGAACGACATCGGTGTCATCGTGATGGGCTCGCGTGGCCGTGGCGATCTGGCTGGCTTGCTAGTTGGTAGTACGGCCCACAAGGTGATCCATCTGGCGGACAGGCCGGTCGTCGTAGTGCGGTAGCCGTCCGGCGGTCGGTCGGCGCGAGTAAATAACCACTTCGCTTAGCGGGGAGTGCCTGGTCTACTCACATGACATCGCTGTCCAGGAACTCAGGCGGAAGATGCTTGCGAGCCTCTATCAGGCGCGCTCTTGTTGCCTGCAGCCGATGCGCTGCAACCGCCATGAAGCGCGTGACCAATGCATAACCGAATGCCGGGTCCAGGCTGCATGCAGCCCGAACTGCGCGCGCGTCGAACTCGATTGCCTGCATCGGCCGAGTTGTGATCGCCCCGTATCGCCACTGGTAGGGCTGCTGCAGCCAGGACAGTCCGATGACATCTGCGCGCCCGAGCATTTCGAGAACCATTCTGCCCTGGCCAGGCACGAGCACGTCGAGGGCTGCTTGGCCCGCGTCAATTAGCCAGAACCTGTCCGCGGTCCCGCCTTCCTCGAAAAGCCTATGCCGCGCCGGAAGGCTGACATGGCAGGCGACGTTTGCCAGCCGGGCAATGTACCTAGGTGGGAGGCCGCGCAGGAATGGTTGCGCACCAACCAGTGATGTCTGTTCGCCCATGATGAACCCCTCACGGCCGACTGGCCCGATGATCGGCAACCAGAACTCAATTCGTCCTACCCTCTTCTTCGGCTGGCCGTCATCCAGCGCGCAAACCGGTCTGCTCGTAGCCCTCCGACGGCGGCTCTGGGAGTCGGTCGGCGAGTGGCTGTCTGTTGCTTTGCCGTTACACCGTCACTATCGCTTGGAATGGCGGACGAAGGCTATGGTCGTCAGACCCATCAGCGCAGGTCCTAAGCCACTCGACGCGCCTCGTGCCACGAACTAGCCAGCCGGCGGAGTAGCTCGCCATAGGTCCGCGCGGAGGGGCCCAACGGCTCAGATCCGCTCCGGCACCATGTCGATGGCCCCGCACGGGCATTCGGCTGCGCAGATGCCGCAGCCCTTGCAGTAGTCCAGGTCGATCTCGTACCGGCGGCCCGGCCCCAGCTTCACGACGGCGTTGTCCGGGCAGACGCCGTAGCAGTTGTCGCACTCGAAGCAGTTGCCGCACGACATGCACCGGCGGGCTTCGAACTGCGCTGTAGATTCGTCCAGGCCGCCTGTGACCTCGTCGAACGTGGTGATCCGCCGGGCCGCGTCCAGCTGCGGCCGGACCGTTGCGGGAGCGTCGGCGTAGTACCAGCTGTTCAGCCGGTCGGCGGTCGCTAGGCGCGGGCCGGCCGCCGCAGCTGTCCGGTAGGCGTCGGCGGGGACGGCCCCGTTCCCTTCATGGTTGCTTGCCAGCCAGGCGTGGATGCTATGTGCCGCTCCCTTGCCGTGCCCGATCGCCACGGTCACCGTGCGCTCGGCCGGCACCATGTCGCCGCCGGCGAAAATGCCAGGGCGGCCGGTCATGAGATCCTGGCCGACCTGGACGACGCCGTCGGTGATCGTCACGCCTGGAACCCCGTCCAGCAGCGACAGCTCGGCCTCCTGGCCAAGTGCCAGCACGACTGTGTCAGCGTCTAGTTCGGTGAACTCGCCGGTCGGCTGAGGGAAACCGGTCTCGTCCAGCGCCATCTTCTCGATGACGAGCTTGCCCTCCTCGGCTCTGGCGATAGTAGACAGCCACATCATCCGGACGCCTTCCTCGGTGGCCTCCTCGACCTCGACGTCGTGGGCTGGCATCTTGTCCCTGGTTCGCCGGTACACCACGACGGCGTCGGTGGCGCCGAGGCGCCGGGCGGTCCTGGCCGCGTCCATCGCGGTGTTGCCGCCGCCGTAGATGGCGACGCGCCGGCCGAGCTGCGGCGGCTCCGCCCCTTCCATCGAATGCAGGAGCGCGACCGCATCCAGGATCTTCGCCGAGTCGCCCGCCGGGATGTAAGCGCGCTTGCCCTTCTGCGCGCCGACCGCGAGGAACGCGGCATCGAAGCCGCCTTCCGTCATCTCCGCCTCGATATCGGTGACCTGCCGGCCGCCTTCCCAGGTCACGCCCATGGCCAGGATGCGGCCGACCTCGGCGTCCAAGACGTCGCGCGGCAGCCGGTAGGCGGGGATGCCAAAGCGCATCATGCCGCCTGCCCACACGGCCGAGTCGCGCAGTGTGACCTGGTGGCCGAGCAGGCGGAGGTGGTAGGCGGCGGACAGACCGGACGGCCCCGCGCCGACGATCAGCACGCGCTTGCCGGTGTCCGCGGCGGTGATCGGGACGGTCCAGCCTTGATGGATAGCCTCGTCACCGAGGAAGCGCTCCACCGAGTTGATGCCGACGGCCTCGTCCACCTGAGCGCGGTTACATGCCGTCTCGCACGGTCGGTAACAGACCCGGCCCATGATCGCGGGCAGCGGGTTGTCCTGCATGATCTGCCGCCAGGCCGCCTCGTAGCTGCCATCCTCGGCGTGGTAGAGCCATTGCTGGATGTTCTCGCCTGCTGGGCAGGCGTGATTGCACGGCGGCATGAGGTCGACGTAGGCGGGCCGCTCAGTCCGCCAGGAGCCAGTCTTATTGGCCAGGCTGGAACCGGGGTTCAGCGTGATCGCGAACGGCTTGTTCTGCACGAGGTCCTCCTTAGCCGGGCTGGCTGGTGGCGGGGGCGTCGGTCACCGGCGGGATGTGTCCATCGGCCGGCGGTAGCTGGCCGCTGAAGATGTCGTCGGGGTCGGCGGCCGGCCCGCTGCTCGCCTCGGCCGGTCCGAGCAAGCCGAACCGGGCTATATTCCGGTCGGCGATCTGCTGCAGGCGGGCGATGGTCGCAGCTCCCTCGGCCGACTTGAAGAGATGGGCGTACCGGGTCTGCAGCTTCAGATACTCCTCGACCGGCGCCTGCCTGCGGATCGGGGTGACGCTGACCACCTCGCCGCCGACAGCCTCAAATACCGGGAAGAGCCCGGTCTGCTCAGCCAGCCGCGCGATCTTGATGGTGTCTCCCGACGCGCTGCCCCAGCCGAGGGGGCACGGCACCAGGACGTGCAGGTACCGCGCGCCGCGGAACTCCATCGCGCGCTGCACCTTGTACTCAAGGTCGCGCAGGCTCGCTACCGTCGCGGTCGCGACGTAGGGGATCTCGTGCGCCATCGCGATCAGCGGTGCGTTCTTGCCCTGGCCGAACACGTTGCCAGGCTCCGGTCCGACAGCGGGTGTGGTAGCCGTCCTAGCCGCCGGGGGAGTAGCACCCGAACGCTGGACCCCGGTGTTCATGTACGCCTCGTTGTCGTAGCAGATGAACAGCACGTCGTCGTTGCGCTCGAACATGCCGGACAAGCAGCCGAACCCGATGTCCACGGTGCCGCCGTCGCCGCCCTGGCCGACGACGCGTACGTCTGCGCGGCCCTTGACCCGCATAGCCGCCGCGATGCCGGTCGCGACCGCGGGCGCGTTGCCGAACAGCGAGTGCATCCACGGGATCTGCCAGGACGTCTCCGGGTATGGCGTGGAAAAGACCTCGAGGCAGCCGGTCGAGTTCACGGCCACCATCTGCCTGTTCGTCGCGCGCATCGCCGCGTCCAGGGCGTAGCGCGCGCCGAGCGCCTCGCCGCAGCCTTGGCAGGCGCGGTGGCCGCAGTTGAGCGAGTTCGTGCGGCCGGGCTCGGACTGCACCGAGCGCTGCTCTGGGCTCAGCAGTCTGTTGCCGACCGCGAAGCTCCCGACCTGGTAAAACTTCACCGGCTGCACTGGCATGTTGTGGGCTCCTATCCGATCCGGGAGGCGACTGCGCCAAGGTCGCGCAGGATGTTCTCGGCGGCGGGTCCGGACCTGCGGGCGGCGGCGGTGCGCTTCAGTTCCCCGTTCACCAGGTCGGTGTTGAGATCCAGGAAAGTCAGCGGCTCCAGTTCGTCAGCGGCGGCCTTGCTGAACAGGTCGCGCAGCGAGGCCTTGGTAATGGCTCGGCCGCCGAGGCCTGCGATCACCGTGTAGCCGTGCAGCTGGATACCCGACAAGGCCATCCGGACGTTGGCCGACACGATGCCGCCGATGCCGACGGCCAGCGCGCGCTCCAGCACGACGACTCGCTGCGCATCGCGCAGCGCTCCTCGCACCGCCTCCAGCGGGAATGGCCGGAACGAGGTGATGCCGAGTGCGCCGATCTTCGTGCCGTCGGCCCGCAGCTCGTCGATGGTGTCCTTGATGGTGCCGAGCACCGAGCCGAGCGCGACCACGATTGTTTCCGCGCCCTCGACCCGGTACGGGCGGACCAGACCGCCGGAGTGGCGGCCGAACTCGGCGGCGAATTCGGCGGCGACTTCGGGGATCAGGCTGAGTGCCTGATTCTGCCGTGCGTGCGCGAGGTAGCGCACCTCGGTGAAGGCCTCCGGGCCGACCATCGCGCCGATCGACACCGGGTCAGCGGGATCGAGCACCTGCCGCGGCTCGTAGGCGGGCAGGAACCGGTCAACCTGAGCCTGGGCCGGGATCGTCAGCCGCTCGTAGGCGTGCGTGAGGATGAACCCGTCCATGCACACCATCACCGGCAAGGACACTTCCTCGGCGATCCTGAACGCCTGGATGTGCAGGTCGAGCGCTTCCTGGTTGGTCTCGGCGTAGAGCTGGATCCAGCCGCAGTCGCGCTGTGACATGGAGTCGCTGTGGTCGTTCCAGATGTTGATCGGCGCGCCGATCGCCCGGTTCGCAACGGTCATGACGATCGGCAGGCCAAGCCCGGAGGCGTTATACAGCGCCTCGGCCATGTAGAGCAGGCCCTGGCTGGCCGTCGCAGTGTAGGCGCGGGCGCCGGCTGCTGACGCGCCGATAGCGACCGACATCGCGGCGAACTCCGACTCCACGTTGACGAACTCGCACGGGGCAAGATCGCCGGCCTTTACCTGCGTGGCGAGTGCCTCGACGATATGGGTCTGCGGCGAGATCGGGTACGCGCAGATCACCTCGGGCCGGCAGAGGCTGACGGCCTCGGCCACGCCGCGCGATCCCTCGATCTGGCCGATGCGCCCCTGGCCTGGGCTAGCTGCCCTGGCTAGCTTGATGGGCGCGACTGGCTGGCTGGCCGTCGGCTGGCCGCCGACGCCGAGCTGCTCGAGCGCGGCTCCGTACGCGGCGCGGGCGGCTGCGGCATTACCCTCGCCGACCGCGCCGGTGAACCGGTCGGTGATGGCAGCCAGGACCGACTCCAGCGAGACCGCGCCGGTCATTGCGGCGAAGGCGCCGAGCAATGCCGCGTTCGGAACGGGGCGGCCGGCGTGCTGCTGGGCGAGCTCGCTGGCGGCCACCGTGACGACGGCACCGGGGCGCAGGTGACTGGTGAAGTCCTCGATGCCGAGGTCGGCGGGCGGGCGCCCGGAGTTGATCAGCAGGAGCGCGTCGTCGCCCGCGCCTTCGAAGACACTCACCTGGTGGAGCAGCGTCGGGTCCTGGATGATCAGAACGTGCGGATGCATGACCGGCTCGCGGACCCGGATCGGCTTATCGTCGATGCGGCAGTACGACACGACGGGCGCGCCGGTTCGCTCAGAACCGAAGCTCGGGAAGGCCTGTGCGTACTTGCCCTCCGCGAATACGGCGGCCGACAGCAACTCGGCCGCTGTCACCACGCCCTGGCCGCCTCGGCCATGAATGCGGATCTCGAACATGCCGGCAGTACCTCCTCGATTCCTGTCCATGGTGCAGCCGGCCGACCGGTGTCGCCGGAGGCGTCCGGCACCGGAACTGAGGACCAAGGGCCTTTAGGGCCGGGCTGCGGATTGGCCGAGAATGGGGGCAGTCCCCGGCGAGTGGGCGCCGGGGACTGCTCTATCTCGCCGGCCGGGCATGTCTTGGCCTGGCCGGCCCTTGCACATCAGCTGGGCTGGATGTGCTGGTTCTGCCGGATCGGGACCTTGCGGGCGGAATCCTCAGCGACCTTATCGGCCAGCCGCACCGTCACTTCCAGGATGCCGTGCCCGTACACCGCGTCGATGTGCTCCTCGTCCGCGCCGTGGGGCAGCGTCACACTGCGGCTGAAGGTGCCGTAGTGGAACTCGGAGTGGTGCTTGCTAGTGTCCTCTTCGCGCCGCTCGGACTTGATGGTCAAGATGCCCTTGCCCACCGTGACCTCGACGTCCTTCTCCGGGTCAATGCCGGGGAGCTCGGCCCGAATGACGTAGCTCCCGTCCTTGACGTAGTCCTCCACCCGCATCAGATGGCCGGTGGCTGGGCGCAGAATTGTCCACGGAGCCTCGAGCCAGTCGACCATGTCGCCGAATGGGCCTCGATAGTCTCTGCGTGTCAGCGTGCTCATCGTCACGCCTCCTTTCACTTCTGCCTTGCGCTCCCAGTCCAGCGCTGCGGGTGGAGCCAGACCAGGGCCGAAGGTGCCGTCTTACCAGGACCTTTGCGTCGTCAGCGCGCGACCGGCTGGCGGCCTGACTCGCGCACTAGGCTGGTCGCGGAGGACGCTCATGTCTGGACATGCTGGCAAGGCTCGAAAGCCCATTACGGACGCCGCGACGGCGCCAGAGCGCGTCCCGGCGAAGCTGTATCGGGGCGAACTCCTGCGTCTTCAGGCCGAAATGGTCAAGCTCCAGGAGTGGGTGCGTGCCGAAGGCGCCCGTCTAGTCGTGGTCTTCGAGGGCCGCGATGCGGCCGGAAAGGGCAGCACGATCAAGCGTGTGTCGGAGTACCTCAACCCGCGCGTGGCGCGGATCGCCGCGCTGCCGGCTCCCGGCGAGCGCGAGCGGACCCACTGGTACTTCCAGCGATACATCAGCCACCTGCCCGCGGCTGGCGAGATCGTCCTGTTCGACCGGAGCTGGTACAACCGGGCCGGCGTCGAGCACGTCATGGGGTTCTGCACTAAGGAGGAGTACGGCAGGTTTCTGCATCAGTGCCCGATCTTCGAGCGTCTCCTTGTGGAGGACGGCATCCTGCTCCGTAAGTACTGGTTCTCGGTCAGCGACGAGGAGCAGGAGCACCGGTTCCGGTCACGGCTTGACGATCCGATGCGGCGGTGGAAGCTGTCGGCGATGGACCTGGAGTCGATCACAAGGTGGGAAGACTACTCACGCGCCAAGGACGAGATGTTCGTTCACACCGACATCCCGGAGGCGCCGTGGTATGTCGTGGACAGCGCTGACAAGCGGCGCGCCCGGCTCAACATGATCGCGCACCTGCTCGGCACCATCGGCTACCACGATGTGCAGCGGCTGCCGCTCGAGTTGCCACCGCGGCCGAAATCCACCGGGTACGTGCGGGCGCCGCGTGAGTCGCAGACATTCGTGCCCGACTACGTCGGCGCGCTGCTCACGGAGCGGATGAGGAGCTAACCGGCTACTCGTGCGTGGCGGTGCCGGCCGCATCGCCCTCGGCCGCATTGTCGCCAGGTATCACCCGCGCAAATGCACCAGGGGACACCATCGCGATGTGCCCGTTCGCCAGCCACCTGACGATGTACGGCGGCGATCCGTCAGCGTGCGGGACATCGATGATGAGGCCCGTCCGTGCCAGGTCACCCTCAACCACGAGCCGGTCGCCCACATGTGCGTGCATAACGGCTCTCCTCGTCACGTTGGCTTGCTTCAGCGCGCCTAATCGGCGCTCATTCATCAGCGTGTCCCACCAACAAGCAGCGGGTAGCGGGCAGACGACCTAAGGCAGCGGGACCTTCGCCCCGCTCTGGTGCCCGCCTCGCGACAGGACGACAGGTCCTCTTCGCTCGGATCCACCAATCCTGCGTCCGGTCCGGCGGCGTGCCAAGCATTCGGCTGGTCTCGCACCAGCCCGGGGACGAGATCGTCCGGGCCGCTCGGTAGCGGCCCGGACGATCCCTCCTGCCGGGTTGGTTAGGACACGACCTTGCCCTCCGCGCCTGGCGCGGCCTGTGTCACAGAACTAGCCGGCTCGTCGGCTGGCTGGCTCCAGTCGCGGCGCCAGATCAGCCGGTGCACGGGAATCACCCGCGGGACGTCCCGCAGGCCCGGGATGAACGGGATGAGCAGCAGCAGGATCGTTGCGACGCCGGTCAGGTAGACGGCCCAGACGTCGACGCTCGCGGAGTTGTTGAACGGCGCGACGTGGTACCACAGCTGGTAGAGCCAGAGCCACGGCTGCCCAGGGTAGCTGCCGGTCTCGTTCATGACGCCCCACTGGCCGCCAGTCAGGTGCAGCGAAGTGGCGAGATTGGCGTAGTAGCCGCCGTCGGCGATGAAGAGCAGCGGCTTGGTGAAATTCGTGCCGTAGAACTTCGTCTGGGCCAGCAGGTCGGCGTCCAGCGTCCCGCCTTGTGCCGCCTTGAGCTCGTAGAACATCATCACCGGCACAGGACCAGCCGCTGGCACGACCAGGTTGCCGCCGTTGAACGGCACCTTGTTGCTGGTGACGGCCTTGTCAAAGGCGGTGGCCCAGCTGAGCTGCTGCGCCGGCGACGCACTCGTGTACGTGTGCAGCGCGGTGGCGAGCGCTGGGGTTGTCGGGGCCAGCTTCGACAGCGGCGTGATGACGAAGGTCTGCGCCGCGTTGAGGGGCTGGGTCACCCCGGCCAGCTTCTGCCAGTTGACGGGCCCGACCTGCTGCACTGCGCTGCTGCCGTTGTTGTAGGGAGGTCCGTACGATGCCGCCAGGGCGGTGCCGTCTAGTTCCGCAGCGGCCGTACCCACGAAGTCGGCGGCGCTCGCCTTCGCCCAGGTCTGCACGCTCAGCGGCGGCAGGTCCGGAGAGGACAGCAGCCCGGCCATGAGCAGCACAAGCAGGCCGGTGATCACGACGGCGACGGTGCCTTCCTTCAGGATGTCGTAGCGGCGGGTGGCGCCGCGCCACGGTGCCTTGTCGGCGGCAGCGGCAGCCTTACGATCGGCGCGGTTGCGGCGGAGGGTGGTCCGCGCTGGCAGTGGGTGGGCGACGCCGCGGACCCGGACCATCAGCACGTGCGCGCCGACGATCGCGACCAGGATGATCGGAAGCAACACGATGTGCCACATCAGCATCTGGCCGAAGTTCATGACGTTGAAGAAGGCCCCGATGCCCACGGCGTTAAAGGCGTCTTTGCCATTGGTGGCGATCCACTGCGAGTCGAAGTTCGATTGCGACAGGTAGCCGGTGAAGCACTCCACGACCGAGGCCATGAACGCAATCACGCCGGTGATCCACGTCAGCGCCCTCCGGCCTCGCCAGGCGGCCATCCAGAATTTGCCCCATAGGTGGATGACCATGAAGGCCATGAAAAGCTCGACGCTCCACAGGTGCATGCTGTTGAAGAAGTGGCCGACCGAGTTGTAGTGATACCAGTCCGGGCCGCCGAGCGCGAGCGCGAAACCAGTCGCGATCGCGAGCCCGAGCGTGGCGAGCGTGGCCACGCCGAACACGTAGATCCACGAGGCAACGTAGGCAGGCTGGCGATCGGGCAGCAGCTTGCCTGGAGGCAGCAGCCGCAGCGCGCGACGGCGGACGCGGTTAGTCCACATGTCGGCGTCCGGGTCGTCAGCCGCATCGTCGGCTGCTGTCGCCCCGTCGGTATCGGTGGCGCCAGCCATGGTGCCGGCGCCCGGCGCCGTAAGCTGCGCGTCGTGCCGGGAGGGGAACCGGATCAGCAGCGCAGCTCCGAAGATCACGACCATGACGCCGATCACGATCAGGTTCGCCACCGAGATGTCAATGAACGACCAGCTCAGATACGTACCTGGATGGTCCAGGTTGATGGCCGAGGCAGCATCTGCCACTGCATATGCGCTCATGTGTCTAGCTCCTTGGAGGACTGAAGCGTAATGCGGCGAAATCCGCAGACCGAGCTTCGCCGCGACTTGGCCTGCCCCGGCAGTGCGAACGGTCACTAGGCCGCGGGACTTTAGTCCCAAGCATGCTGGCACAAGAACGGGCATAAGAAAACGCCTCCCGCCCGCGTGAGCCGCGGACGGGAGGCAGGTGGCCGGGCGTAAGCCCTCGGCGAGGGCTGCGTCAGCTGGCGTTGACGTGGACGCGGGTCGCGACGTTGGGCAGGATCTCGGCCTCCGGGGCGGTGCGCCGCAGGTGCACGAACCCGAAGATGGACAGAGCCAGCATCAGCGCGGCCGCGATGTAGGACGCGATCGCTGCGATCAGCGCGATCTCACCGAGCTGCCAGAATCCGTAGGCCTCCAGCAGCATGCTGCGCAGCGTGGTGCCCTTGAAAACCGTCTCCACCTGGCCGGCCAGCACGGTGTTCTTCGGCTGGGCCATGGCCGCCGCTGACAGCTGCGAGTAGGTCTTGCCGCCGCCGATCAGGAACAGGTGGCGGCCGATGAAGTAGTTGGCGTAGACCTCGGCCTGCGCCCCGGTGGTCATGGCCTGGCCGGCGTAGGGGGCCATCTGCGCCCGGTTAGCGGCTGGCAGGACCTTGAACTCGGGGCTGCTGGTGGTCGGGAAAACGATCTTCTGTGCGGATAGCTGGCTGGCTACCTGGTTGTTGGCGTATGAGTGGCCCCAGGACAGCAGCACTCCGGCGACCACGAGCACGACCACCAAAAGCAGTCCCGCCGCTGTCGCCAGTGCGTCAAAAGTCCTCCTGCGCATTTCTTGTTCCTCCTTGTTGACCCCGGGCTTGCTGACCCGGCCAGTGGACTTACTTAGCTGGGCTGAGCATCTCCCCGGCTCGGTGTCACCACACAGGGCCGTGCGGCCTCGGCACGCGGGACTTCCGTCCCCGGCTCCGCGCGGAATCCGATGATCATCTGCGGCTGTTCCGGCCACGGCCACCAGCTGCGCTCGTCCTGCAGGTCGTGCAGCTCGATCAGCCGATACAGCAGCGACGTCGCCAGTCCGTGCCGGGCTCCTGTCAGCACGATCCGCTCGAGCGCCTGGCCCGCGCGCAGCCAGTCGTCGCGGTTGTCTCGCGCCGTCGTGAGCACGCCTAGCCGCGGTTCTAGAAGGCTGGCGATCACGGTCCACGGGTCGCCAGTGTCCACCAGGAAGCTCGGCTCGATAGGAAGGCCAAGCTCGCGGCAAGCGGCGTCCTCAAAGCCAAGTATGAGGGCAGCCTCAGTGATATCGAGTATGCGCAAGCTCGCACATTCGAATCCGGCTGCCTGCTGCAGGCCGACCTCGATGGTGTCGGGCAGTTGCTGGCAGCGCAGGGGCGCGGGAGTGCTGAGTCGGTGCCCGAGTGCCGCGAGCATCTCGCGTTCCACATGAGTAGGCGGACATCCGGGTGCCAGCTCGATGTTGGCGATCAGCGTGGTCGGGACCGAGTCTCCCGGCTGCGGCCGACTCGGCGTGCAGCTCGATAAGGCCCGACTCGGTGAGCTGGAGCCACGGCCGGGAGTTATTGAGGCTCTCGGTGGCGCAGATGGCACTGACCATCTCGTGAACCAGTTCATCATCGGCCAGCACGTTCTGCATCTGACTACCTCCGCGAGCGGCCTCCTGGCCTGGATCACAGAGGTCAATGCTGTGGCGTCCTACTCGGCGCCGCTACGGCCCATGGACCCGCGAGCCAGGCCCTTGGTCCTGGCCGGGGCCGCGCGACGTGACAAGATGTCGCTGCGATGACACATCGGCATGAGCGGACGCTGGCAGCTGCGGGCATAGCGCGGGTAGAGGGCGAGGGCGCCGTCCACATCCGCGTCCGCGGCGACCACGTCGACGAGGTGCGGCTGGACATCTACGAACCGCCGCGGTTCTTCGAGGCTTTCCTGCGCGGACGCTCCTACCGGGAGCCGCCCGACATCACGTCCAGGATCTGCGGCATCTGCCCGGTCGCCTACCAGACGAGCGCGTTCCTCGCCATCGAGGCCGCCTGCGGCGTGACCGTCGACGGCCCCATCGCTGACCTGCGCAGGCTGCTGTACTGCGGCGAGTGGATCGCCAGCCACGCGCTGCACATCTACATGCTGCATGCCCCCGACTTCCTCGGCTATCCAGGGGCTGTCGAGCTCGCACGTGATCACCGGGACCTCGTTGAGCGCGGACTTGGGCTCCGGCGCGCGGGCAACGCCATCATGGAAACCATCGGTGGCCGTGCCGTCCACCCCATCAACGTGCAGATCGGCGGGTTCTACTCAGTTCCCGAGCGCCGCGATCTCGACGCGCTAGCCGGACAGCTGCGCGCCGCGATGGATGATGCGCTCGAGACCGTGCGGTGGGTAGCTGGCTTCGACTTCCCCGAGCTGACCTTCGACCACGAGATGCTCGCGCTGCGGCAGCCTGGCCGCTACGCGATCGAAGGCGGCACCGTGGTGACGACCGGCGGCCGGGAGTTTCCGGCCGCCGAGTTCGAGCAGCACATCGTGGAGGAGCAGGTCCCGCATTCAACGGCGCTGCACGCCCGGCTGGCTGGTGACGATGGCACCTACCTCACTGGTCCGCTGGCCCGGTACAGCCTGAACTCGGGCGTGCTTCCGCCGCTTGCCGCGGAGTCGGCCGCCGCCGCGGGGCTCGGCTCGATCTGCCGCAACCCGTTCCGGAGCATCGTCGTGCGCGCCGTCGAAGTAGTCTGCGCCGTCGAGGAGGCGATCCGGATCATCGCGGAGTACAAGCCGCCGGCGGCCGCAAGCGTGGCGGTGGCGCCGCGCGCAGCGATCGGTCACGGCGTGTCCGAGGCCCCCCGCGGTGTGCTCTATCAGCGCTACGAGTTCGACAATGAGGGCACCATTCTGTCCGCCCGGATCGTGCCGCCGACCTCGCAGAATCTGGCGGCGATCGAGTACGACCTGCGTCAGTTGGTCCAAGCACGGCTTGAGCTTGACGATGAGCAGCTCACCCGAGCCTGCGAGCGGGCAATCCGCAGCTACGACCCGTGCATCTCCTGCGCCACGCACTTCCTGACCCTGTCGGTTGATCGCGCATGACTCGGGGGCGGGAGGTCGTCGTTATTGGCGTCGGCAATGAGTACCGCGCCGACGACGGTGCTGGTCTTGCCGCACTTGGCTTGCTTCCCGACCTGCCTGACGGTGTCGCGCTGGTGCTGAGCGACGGAGAGGCCACGAGCTTGCTGGAAGCGTGGACCGGTGTCGCGACCGCCATCGTGATCGACGTGGTCGCCGGTGGTCCGGCCCCGCCCGGCACGCTGCACCGCCTCGACGTGATGGCTGACCCGGACGCGCCTGGTGCCACGGTGCTGGCTGGCAGCTCGACCAGCTCACACGACCTCGGGGTCGGCTCGGCCGTGGCACTGGCCAGGGCGCTTGGGCGGATGCCCGACAGGCTGATCGTGCATGGCATCCAGGGCGCGGACTTCGGCCAGGCCGCCACGCTCAGCCCGCCGGTGGCTGCCCGGATCGGCGATCTGGCTGCCGCGGTCCTCGCTGACATCTACGCCGCCTCGCCGGAATGATCACCCGGATGCTGGCGGGCGCGTGTCGGCCGCGGCGAGGAACGCCTCGGCTGCCGCGTTGAACGTACGGAAGACCCGGTGCACGTCGGTGCCGGTCATGCCGAGCCGCTCCAAGTGCGGCACCAGGGCGTCGGCGTTCGGCGTGGCCATCGGCCCGAAGCAGCCATAGCAGCCGCGGCCGAAGGCCGGGCAGATCGCGCCGCAGCCCGCCTGCGTCACGGGGCCTAGGCAGGGCGTGCCGTGTGCCACCATGACGCACGCAGTGCCGCGGAGCTTGCACTCCTGGCAGACGCTGTAGCCGGGGATGCGCGGCTTGCGACCCACCAGAAGTGCCGACAGCACTCCGAGGAGCTGGCGCCTGTCGATCGGGCAGCCGCGGAGCTCGAAGTCGACGGCGACGTGGGCTTGCACTGGGGTCGAGGTCGCTAGCGTCGCGATGTAGTCCGGCCGGGCGTACACGGTGGCGGCGAACTCGGCGACGTCGCCGAAGTTCCGCAGCGCCTGGATCCCGCCCGCCGTCGCGCAGGCGCCAATGGTGACCAGTGTGCGCGACTGCTCCCTGATGCGGCGGATCAGCGCCTCGTCGGCCGCGGTGGTGACCGAGCCCTCGACAAGTGAGACGTCATAGGGCCCGGGCAGATCGGTGCTCGTCGCCTCGGTGAAATGCGTGATATCCACCTCAGCGGCTAGGGCGAGCAGCTCGTCCTGAAGGTCGAGTACGACGAGCTGGCAGCCGTCGCAGGACGCCAGCTTCCATACTGCCAGCGTAGGCCGCGTGCTGTCTGGGCTCATCTATAGCTCCCTGATCGCCATCAGCGGCTCGGCCACGCTGTAGCTGACCACTGGCCCGTCCCGGCACAGCAGCAGCGGCCCGAGCTGACAATGCCCGCACTCTGCCGTTCCGCATTGCATGTTGCGCTCTAGCGACAGCCGAATGCTGGCAGCCGTGACGCCAGCGGCCAGCAAGCTTCTGGCGGTCAGGCGCATCATCACCTCGGGGCCGCAGATCAGGGCCGCGGTGCGGGATGGCTCGAGCCTGGCTCGGCCGATCAGCTGAGTGACGACACCTACGTGCCCTGGCCAGCTGGCATCGGCTCTGTCGACCGTCACCGTGACCTCGGCACCGTTCTCCTGCCAGGTCGCGAGCTCGCCCGCGAAGACCAGCTCGGCTGGTGAGCGCGCCCCGATCAAGACGATGACGCGACGGTAGCGCTGGCGCTCGCGCAGTGCGGCCAGCAGCGCCGGCCGCAATGGTGCGAGGCCGATCCCGCCGGCCACGAGCAGCAGGTCCCGGCCTACGGCAGCAGCTTCATCCCAGCCGGTACCGAATGGTCCGCGAACGCCGACGAGCTGGCCAGTCCGAGCAGTGCACAAGGCCGTGCTGACTGCGCCGACGGCACGGATGGTCTGAGTCAGCACGGGTGATCCGGCAGGCCCGCTGATGGAGATCGGGATCTCGCCGACTCCGAACGCGTACAGCATCGTGAACTGGCCGGGCCGGAAGTCGGCGATCGGCTCGCCAGCCGGTTCGAGCGTGATGCTGACCGTGTCACGGGTCTCCTCCTGCCGGCCGCTGATCCGGTAGCTGGACGGCATGGCCGAGCTAGTCACGGCGCACCTGCGCCTCGCGGCGTGGGCGTGGCGTACAGGTCGAGAATCCGGATCCTCGCCGCCTGCAAGCGGGATATTGCTGTCGTGAGCAACCGGCGGGTCAGCTGATAGCCGAGCTCGTGGTCGCTCTCGCACAGGTTCGTCACCGCCGCGCTGCTGAGCTCGAATACGGCCGTCGTGGCCTGGGCGATCGCACCGAATTGCCACTGCGCCGCTGGCATCAGCCAGGACAACCCGAGCTCATCACCGGGCCCGAGCGTCTCCACGATCAGCCTGTCCCGGCCGGGAACTCGCAGATCCAGCGCGATCTGGCCGCTTCTGATCAGCCAGAGGCTCGCCGCCTGGCCGCCCTCCTCGAACAGTCGCTGGCCAGCCGTGATCTCGGCCTTCGCGGCTACGGCGGCGACTCGCTCGACCTGGGCTGCCGTCAGCCCCGCTGCGAACGCGTGCCCGGCAAACTCGGCGCTGCTCACCCTGGACGTTGCAGCCGGAGTCATTCCTGCTCACCTAGCTCGGTGCGCAGCGCCGCCACTTCCTCGGTGATGTCGATGCCTACCGGGCACCAGACGATGCACCGGCCGCAGCCGACACAGCCCGAGGAGCCGAACTGATCGTGCCAAGTGCCCAGCTTGTGGGTCAGCCACTGGCGATACCTGCTCACGCCCGACGACCGCACCTGGCCGCCGTGCAGGTAGGAGAAGTCGAGATCGAAGCAGGACTCCCAGCTCTGCCAGCGCTCGGCGTGGTCACCACTGAGATCGGTGAGGTCTTCGACCGTCGTGCAGAAGCACGTAGGACACGCCATGGTGCAGTTACCGCAGGTCAGGCACCGTGCAGCAACGTCCTCCCAGCGGTCGGCGTCGTGGCTGGCGGCTAGCAGCTCGCGCAGCCCGTCGGTCTCCATGAACCTGCCCATCTGGGTGGCCGCAGATTCCACGGCCGCGTGCGCGAGCTGGAGGATGCCCGGATCGGCCGACCGCACCGGAAGCCCGGCCAGGATCGCCGCACCGGCCGCCGATCCCGCTTCGACGACAAAGGTGTGCTCTGCGTCGGCGGCCAGCTCGGTCAGTAGGAGGTCATAGCCGGGGCTCGCCTGCGGCCCGGTGCCCATCGAAGTGCAAAAGCACGTCTCGCCCGGTTCTGTGCAGTTCACCGCCACGATGAACACCCTGGCCCGGCGCTTAGCGTAGGCGGAGTCCGGGTGCGTCTGTCCGCCGAGCACCCTGTCCTGGATCTGGATCGCGCGCAGATCGCAGGGACGGACGCCGAGAAAGGCCATCGGTGTCGCCGGCTCTTCGCGTTCGTCGGCGCGCAGGCCTGATCCGGCTTGGTCGCTGCCGGCCGACCACATGCGCTCGCGGGGCGGATGGAGGAACTCCTTCCACGACCCGGGCCCGGCCGAATGGCCGAACGCGGCCTGATCGTCGCGCTCGCGCAGCCGGTATCCGCCGGGGGAGAGGATGACACCCCAGCCGAAGGGCAGGTCGCCGGCGGACTCCAGCTCGCCAAGACTGATGGCGCCGGCCTTCACTCGCGGGCCGATCACCCGGTAGCCGGCGGATACCAGAGCGCTGTGCAGGTCATCGAGTCCGGCGGCTGGCAGCTGCCAGGCGGATGTCCGCGCGTTCGTGTGCTCAGTCATGACCCCTCCACCCCTTGACCTGCTCAGCTCACTACCATCATGGCCCGTGGGCCCGTTCCGCTAGGGCCGAAGGTCAGCGTCGCGCCGCGGAACCCCGCACGGCCGGCGGGCGGGCAGAACGTCACCGAGGCAGCGGACGTTTGACCCTGCTGCGACGCCCTCCAGCGACCTGGTATGGGAGTGGCGGGAGGGACCGACCACCTGAGTCGCGGAGATACTGGTCAGAGCGGGCCAGCACACCGCGAAATCTGGATCCGCGAGAAGCGGGCGGGTCCCTCTCGCTGGCATTCGTTGCCAGAGTCCCGTTTCGCCGGGTCTTTTGCCTCTACTGGACGCATGGCGTCGCTGGCAGGCTGACGAGCGGATCAGCCAGGAGTTGACGACAGATGACGAGCCGGGTTGGCGACGTGATAACGCGGAATGTGGTGTCCCTTCGCAAGCACGCACAGTTCAAGGACTCCAGCGGGCTCACTGCCGCCGAACTGATGACGCGGCCGGCGGTTACGATCAGTCCGCAGGCCTCGGTCGCCGAAGCCGCGCGCACGATGCACGCAAAGCATGTGAACGGCTCCCGGTTGTCAGTGAGGACGGCCGACTGGTCGGCATCGTCAGACAAGCTCAGGTACCCGCACAGCTAGAGAGGAGATCACGTCGTGTCCAAAGTCGTGCTCGAGGAACTGGACGAGGCCGAGTGCGTGCGACTGATCGCCCCTGGTGGTATCGGCCGGCTGGTGTTCGCCGGGCGGTTCGATCTCACCGTGCTCCCGGTCAACTACAAGTGGTATAACAACGCCATCCTGTTCCGGACCACGCAGCATGGCGCTACTGACGAGGACCTGCGTACGGGCATCGCGGACGCAGAGTACAGGATCGCTTTCGAGGTCGACGCGTTCGACCAGGAGGCACGTGAAGGCTGGAGCGTGCTTGTGCAGGGCCCGGCCCATCACCTGGACTCCGAGTCCGAGCGTGCCGATGCCGTGGCCGCGGGCGTGGTGCCCTGGCCCGACGGCGTGCGCGAGCACTTCATCCGCATCACGCCCGCCCGGATCACGGGTCGGCGCATCAGGCGGAGCACTGGTGCGTAACTAGAGCTGCAGGACCCGACGACGACGGCAGGAGCAGGACAGCATGCGAGCGATGGTCTACAACGGGCCAGGTCAGCGGACGTTTGCGGAAGTACCGGACCCGGAGATTACCGATGACGCCGATGTGATCGTGCGGGTCGACTCGACCACGATCTGCGGCGTTGACCTGCACATCCTGGCTGGCGACGTGCCGACGGTTCGGCCTGGCCGCATCCTCGGGCACGAGGCTGTCGGGACGGTCGAGGACGTCGGCGGCGCAGTGCACACGATGGGCCCTGGCGATCGCGTCCTCGTGTCCTGCATCTCTGTCTGCGGAGCGTGCCGCTACTGCCGGGAAGGCCACTACGGTCAGTGCCGAGGTGGCGGCGGCTGGGTCCTCGGCCATACCTTCGACGGCACGCAGGCCGAGTTCGTCCGGGTACCGTTCGCCGACCTGTCCACCTACCGGTTGCCGGCCGGCGTCAGCGATGAGGATGCCCTGATGCTGGCCGACATCCTGCCAACCGGCTACGAGGTGGGCGTTCTAAAGGCTGGCGTCAGCCCTGGTGACGTGGTAGCCGTAGTGGGAACGGGACCCGTCGGGCTGGCCGCCATCATGGCTGCTCGGCTGTTCAGCCCGAGCCATGTCATCGCCATCGATCACACCGACATGCGGCTCGACGCCGCAAAGCAGTTCGGCGCAGATATCACCGTGAACAACGCGGTCACCGACCCGGTCGCCGTGGTCCGGTCGCTGACCGATGGTCTTGGCGCGGACGTGGCGATCGAGGCGGTTGGCCAGCCAGAGACGTTCGAGCTCGCGGTGAATCTGGCCCGGCCGGGAGCGCGGATAGCCAACATTGGCCTGCACGGCAAGCCGGCAGCGCTCCATCTGGAGGACCAGTGGATCAGGGATATCACCGTGACCACGGGCCTGGTGGACACCTACTCAACGCCAACGCTTTTGCGGCTGGTGGCCAGTGGCCAGCTCGACCCTGGCAAGCTCATCACGCACCGCTTCGGCTTCGACGACTTCAACGAGGCGTACGAGGTCTTCTCGCACGCCGGCGACAGCGGGGCACTCAAGGTGGTGCTCAGCACGTAAGGGAGGTGGCCGCCATGACCTTGATGACAGAGCGGCCGATCGCCACGGGTAGCGAGAAGGTCGGGAAGATCGACCGAGTGATTGTGGGCGTCGACGACTCCGATCCCGGCCTAGCCGCCCTTGTGACCGCGATCGAGCTGGCCAGATCGCATGGCGCCCGCTTAGTCGCGGTCCGGTCCTGGGCTCTTGGCTTGCCACGGCATGGCGGTCGCCGGTTCCGGCACCTGGCGCACCCACACGTCATCCTGAGCTTCTCCGGTGCTGAACAGCGCGCGGCGGCCCTGGTCCTGATCGGGAATGTGTTCAAGGCCACGGTTGGCCCGCTCCGATCAGATGTCGGCGTAACGTTCGAGACACCCGACGGCGACCCGGCGGTCACCCTGGTGAACCTGGCCAGCAAGCCCGGCGACGTGATCGTCGTAGGCACCCGCGGCGGGCACCTGCTTCGACGTCTGGTTCACGGCTCGGTGAGCAGGTACTGCACCAGACACGCTCGGTGCCCGGTGGTGGTGGTACCCGGATCGGACTCGGTGTGGCCAGCTGAGCCGAACGTCCTCTCGCGGGGGACCATCGGCCATGTCGGCGGCAGCCCCCGCTGCTTAGCGTGAGGGTGTGCTACTCGACGTGCGGTCGCCGCTCGTCGAACAAAACGGCGCAGTCTGGGGCTTGGTTATGCAACAGCTGAACTCGCTGGATGCCTCCTTCGTCGATGCGGAGGACCAGGACCACAACGCCTCATTCGCGATTGCCTCGATTGCGGTCTTCGAGGGCCCGGCGCCCTCATATGAGGAGTTCCTCGCGTCGATCGCGCAGCGCCTGCCGCTCGTTCCCCTCTATCGCAGGAAGCTGCGCAAGGTGCCGTTCGGCCTCGGGCCGCCTGTGTGGGTAGACGATCCGAATTTCGATCTCCGCTACCACGTCCGGCAGACGGCATTGCCGTCGCCCGGCGGGGATCAGCAGCTGAGGCGTTTGATGGCGCGCGTCATGACCCAGCGGCTGGACCGCGACTACCCGTTGTGGGAGTACTGGCTGGTCGAAGGGCTCGCTCAGGGCCGCTGGGCGCTAATCTCGAAGGTGCACCACTGCATGGTCGACGGCGTATCGGGCACGGATCTGTACCGCGTGATCTTCGATACCTCGCCCGAGCCGCCGCCGCTGCCAGCGGTCGACGACCAGCCTGTGCCATCCGAGCCGTCGGGGGCTGAGCTCGCTGCGCGTGCGGCACTGAACGCGGCCCTGATCTCCGTGCAGGAGGGCGGTGCGATCCAGAGGCTGGTAGCGAACCCTGAGCTCGCCGTCCGCAAGGCGGCCGACACGGTGCGGGGCCTGGCTCGGTACGCCAGGGCGCTGCCGCCGGCGGCCGCCTCATCGCTAAGTGGTCCCATTGGCCGGCAGCGCCGCTACACCTGGGCCAGGGCATCGCTCGACGACGTCAAGACGATCAAGAACGAACTTGGCGGCACCGTCAACGACGTGTTCCTTGCCGCTATCAGCAGCGCCTTCCGCGCTCTGCTGCTGGCCCGCGGGGAAGAGCCCGCACCGTCGATGGTTCCGTCGCTCGTCCCTGTCTCAGTCCGGAGCCCAGGGGAGGAGAGCATCTACGAGAACCGGGTCTCGGCACTCGTGGCCAGCCTCCCGGTCAACATCGCCGACCCGGTCGAACGCCTTGCTGCGATCACCGACCAGATGGCGACGCTGAAGGCAAGCAGCGAGTCCGAGGCCGGCGAGGCATTCGTATCGCTGCGGCGATACACGCCGTTCGCCCTGGCCTCGATGTTCGTCCGGCTTGCCGTTAGCATCCCGCAGCGAGAGATCGTCACCGTCACCACAAACGTCCCAGGTCCGCAGTTCCCGCTCTACGGCCTCGGCCATCGACTGCTCGAGATCATTCCCTACGTGCCCATTGCGACCACGCTGCGGACCGGTGTGTCGATCTTCACCTACTGCGGTCAGGTCACCTTCGGGATCACCGGCGACTACGCGACAACTCCGGATCTGGATGTGCTAGCCGCCGGCATCGAGGACGGCATCGCCGAACTCCTAGCGGTCGTGCCGAGCCGGTCGAAGGCGGCAACGCCGCTGACGGATTCCAAGGCCCCGAAGCCAGCCAAGGGCTCGAAGAGCAAGGGCTTGAAGACTAGTAAACACGCCCACATCGGCCACGAAGGTCAACGTTGACAAGCAGGCAGGGGTGGTCAAGAAGTGCTCGATTTCGCGCAGGCGGCCCACGCTGGTGTTCGTCTCGGCCGCCAGGCCTGATCGCGTCGAAGCTCGATGTCACCCGGTACCCGAGAGCCTCGGCTTCCCGCGTCCGTATGGGCGAACCGCCCCGCTGGCATCACCAGCCTGGCTCGTGTCTATGTCCAGCAGGAGCAGTCCACTGTCCGGGCGCAGATCTGGCGCGTAGGCTAACGTACGCAGGGGTATCTGGTGGCGATCTTGCGCCAGCTCACAGCGAATCTAGAAACCGCGTCGCTCCGGACCTTGGCGGCTCGGCCAATTAGGGCCGGTCAGGACCGAAGGAGACGCAGCGATGCTTAAGCCGTCGAGTGTGCCCGCCGATGGGGTGATGCCGGACCTGGGTGACCCGCAGGTGCGGCCGGTGCGAGGCCCTCCGGCTCGGGCAGCAGACGATGTGGCGCGTGTGACGCTGCAGGTGGTGCATGATCGCGACCGGATCGCCAGCGGGCTGAACGACATCGTGGTACGCCGGCTGTTCTCTGCCGGGCTCGCCCTGGAGATGGCCATGCAGCTGATGGGCGACCATCAAGCGGTCGCGAACGCTCAACAAGCTCTCGCTGAGCTTGATCTGGCGATCCGGGACATCAGGAACGTGGTGTTTGATCACCATCAGCATGATTTGGGCTCCGACGAGCGGCCGAAGTGGGGTCGGGCCAACACCATGTAGGCGGCGACCGCGAGCGCGATCACGCTTGCCGTCCGGGGTTGCCGCGCTCTCATCGAATAGTGCCCTTCAGCCGCCCTGGCCTCCCGGAACCAGCGCCGCCTCTCCTGCACCCGCCGGTTCGCGGGCTCCGGCGGGCTCCCGCCGCCAATGCGCGGCGGCGGGACCTTCGGCCCTGGCGGGTGTACCCAGCCACACGCACGCTGGCGTCAGACGGAGGCCTCGACAGGCCACTGCCGTCAGCAACGCCCGGCTGGAGCCTGTCGTGAAGATCCTCCTTATAGTCGTCGCTGTCGTGGCAGTGCTGATCGCGATCGCACTCGCCCTCGTGGTGCGAGTCATCCATCAGTACGAGCAGGGCGTGCTGTTCCGGCTTGGCGGGCTGCGCGGCTCGCGGGCCCCTGCGCTGAGGCTGATCATCCCGTTCGCCGATGTACTGCACCGGGTGTCGCTCCGGCTCGAAACGATGCCGATCCGGTCGCAGGGCATTATCGCCCGTCACAACGACAGCGCCGATACCGTCCGCCCAACTGCTGGATTACGGCCGTGACGGTCATTGCGCAGCGTCCGGCCGGGTCCCTGAGCGGGATCGTGTGCGCAGCCGAGGCGACTGGCCCGGATCTGCTTAAGCAGTTGGGTGTGACCGCCGATGCCGGCTTGTCCAGTCCCGAGGCTGCGCGGCGGCTGGCTCAGTCCGGCCCGAATGCGGTCGCCTCGCACCGCGCCCGGCCTCTGCCGGTGCTGTGGCACCAGCTGCGCTCCCCGCTTCTGGCGCTACTACTGTCCGCCGCCGTGGCGTCGTACTTTACGGGGGAGCACAGCGACGCGCTCATCATCGGCGTGATAGTCGGCCTGTCCGTCGGGCTCGGCTTCGTCAACGAGTACAGGGCTGAGAAAGCCGCCGAGGCACTGCATTCCCAGATTCGCCACGTGGCAGTCGCTGTCCGCGATGGGCGTCTGGCCTCAATCGACGTCACCGCCCTCGTGCCCGGCGACGTAGTGGAGCTAAGACTGGGCGATATCGTGCCCGCTGATATCCGGCTGCTGGAGGCCGCCGGCCTGGAGTGCGAGGAGTCAGTCCTCACAGGCGAGTCGCTGCCTGCCGAGAAGGACACTGCAGCGGTGCCTGCGGGGACGCCGCTAGCCGAGTTGTCGGGCTGTGCGCTGATGGGGACGGTGGTCAGCGCCGGCAGCGGCCGAGGGTTAGTGGTCGCCACCGGGGCACGGACCGAGTTTGGCAAGATCGCCGCCGGGCTGGACACGCACCCGCTCGATACCGAATTCCAGGTCGGCCTGCGCCGCTTCTCCATGCTGCTGGTGTACGTCGCGGGCGCGCTGACCACGTCGATCTTCGTGATCAACGTGGCCCTGCACAAGCCGGTCATTGACGCGCTGCTGTTCTCGCTAGCCATCGCGGTGGGCATCACTCCCCAGTTGCTGCCCGCGGTGGTGTCCAGCAGCCTGGCCGCCGGGTCGCAGCGGATGAGACGCCGCAAGGTCCTGGTCAAGCGGCTGGTCTGCATCGAGGACCTCGGCGACGTCAACGTGCTGTTCACCGACAAGACCGGCACCCTTACCGAGGGTCGCATTGATTACATGCGCGCAGTGCCCGCAGCACACGCCGAGCCGGACGCCGTGCTGCGCTGGGGACTGCTGTGTACCGAGAACATGACGCAGGACGGCCAGGCGGTCGGCGGGAATCCGCTCGATCAGGCGCTCTGGCAGTCCGCGGCCGCCGGAGCCGAGCGGGCCGGGCTGGCAGGATATGAGCGGCTCGCGGTGCTGCCTTTCGACCACGAGCGGCGCATGGTGTCCGTCCTGGTCCAGGACCATGCAGGCGAGTACATGCTCATCACGAAAGGTGCGCCGGAGTCTGTCCTGGACCGCTGCGCCGCAGTGCCGGGCACAGTCCGAGACGCGCTCGCCGGGGAGTTCGCGGCCGGCAACCGCGTAGTCGCGGTGGCCACCCGGCCCGCAGCCGACGTAGGTCAGCTCAGCACCGGTGACGAGCACGGCCTACAGCTGGCCGGGCTGCTGGTGTTCCTCGACCCGCCCAAGCTGGATGCTGCCGATTCGCTGCAGCGGCTCGCCAGCCTAGGCATCGCCGTCAAGGTCGTGACCGGCGACAACGCTGCTGTTGCTGTCAAGATCTGCCGGGACCTCGGGCTGGCCGCGGGCGCTGCGCTGACCGGCGGCGAGCTGGATGCGCTCGACGACGCCCAGCTCGCAGCGGCGATCCCCGGCACAATGGTCTTTGCGAGGGTCAGCCCTGAGGACAAGGCCAGGATCGTCCGGGTCCAGCGGCGCAGCGGCGGCGGAGTCGCCTTCCTTGGCGACGGCGTCAATGATGCGCTCGCCCTGCATGCCGCCGACGTGGGTATCTCCGTCGACTCAGCCACCGACGTCGCTAAGGACGCAGCCGACGTGATCCTGCTGAAGAAAGACCTCTCCGTGCTCGCTGACGGCGTCGCCGAAGGCCGCCGGATCTTTGCGAACACCATCAAGTACGTCCTGATGGGTACGTCGAGCAACTTCGGCAACATGTTCTCGGCCGCAGGCGCGTCTATCTTCCTGAAGTTCCTGCCGATGCTGCCGTCCCAGATCCTGCTCAACAACCTGCTCTATGACACCAGCCAGCTGGCCATCCCGACCGACAACGTCGACGAGGAGCAGCTACGCCGGCCCTCGCACTGGGACATCGGCTTCATTCGGCGGTTCATGATCTTCTTCGGGCCGCTCAGCTCGGTATTCGACTTCATCACCTTCGGCATCATGCTGTGGGTCTTCCACTCCGGTCCCGCGCAGTTCCGGTCCGGCTGGTTCGTCGAGTCCCTAGCCACCCAGACCCTGGTTATTTTCGCGATCCGGACGCGCCGCGTGCCCTTCTTTCGGAGCCACCCAAGCCTGCCGCTGACCCTCGCCGCGCTCGGCATCGTGACGATCGGTACCCTGCTTCCGGCTACGCCGCTGGCTCACACCCTTGGCTTCCGGCCGCTGCCGGGGCTGTTCTTCGCCGCACTCGCCGGCATGGTCGCCGCGTATCTCGCCCTTATCGAGATTGGCAAGCGAGTCTTCTACCGCGCTTCAGTCGCCACTGCGGCCACGTCCCGTCGGTACGGTACACTGCACCACCTGCGCCGCCGGGCCGCCCGCTTCAGCACTGGTGCCCGCGCATAGCTAGCGCCCGTCGGCAGACGGCATGCGCCGGCGACGCACCTTATCGTGGGCGGCATGAAACAAGTCGGCGAGCGGGATCCTTCGACCCCGATGGCAGCGCACATCATGCCCGCGCCAATGGTCGACGACCACCTCGGGCTCAACGCTCGCCTGGGCGCGTTGATTACCCGCAGGGTGGGCTCAATGTGGTCGGTGTACATCACCATCGGCTTCGTGTGCGGCTGGATCGTCTTGGCCACGTCCGGCCCGCTGCGCAAATCCGATCCCTACCCGTTCCCGTTCCTGCTCTTCCTCGGCAACCTGGTCCAGCTAATGCTCGTGTTCATCATCCTTGTCGGCCAGGGCGTTTTCGGCCGCCGCGCTGACAAGCGCTCGGAGCGGACCTTCCGGGATGGCGAGCAGATCCTCCGGGAGATCATCACACTCCACTCCCATCTCGAAGAGCAGGACAGGATCCTGAACCACGGCGTCGAGCTAGTGCAATCTCAAACCCATCCGTGGGTCAAGCAACGAGCGGCGATCAGCCCGCCCACGGTCGAGGCGCAGTATGTGGGCCTGAATGGCCGCGTCGCTGCGTCGATCACTAGGGCCGTCAGCACCATGTGGGCGTTCTACCTAGCGGCCGTCTTCCAGTTCGGCTGGATCGCGCTGGCCGAGGCCGGGGTCTTCTCGTTCGACCGGTACCCGTTTGCGTTCTTGCTGTTCATCTCCAGCCTCCTGCAGCTGGTCTTCATGTTCGTGATCATGGTCGGGCAGGACGTCCTTGGCCGCGCAGCCGACCAGCGCGCCCAGCTCACGTTCCTGGACACCGAAGCAATCCTGCACGAATGCCGCCGACTGCAACGCCACCTCACCGCACAGGACAAGGCGATGGTGACTATCTGCTCCTACGTCGAGGAGAATGCCCCACCCGACCACCCCGTCCGGACGGCGCTGCCCACCAAGACGGCGTGATCAGCCGCCCAGGATCAGGGGTGCGAACGTCAGGGGAATAGCCCGTGCAGGGGGAATACCGCGTTACGGGTAGCCATGATGGCCTGATCGACGGGGTCGGCCGGGTCGTAGCCGGAGTCGAAGTCGGAGAACTGCGCGGAAGCGCCGTCCGTCATGACCTCAGGCGCCGGCTCGTTCGCGACCCAGTCGACGTACTCACGCCACAGCGCAGGCGTGGGCGTGGCCGCGTCAATCGGATGGCCGCTGGCCTCGGCGAGCAGGTGAGTCCAGGTCCTCGGCACGACCTGTACGAGCTGGTAGCCGCCACCGCCGGTCAGTAGCCAGTTGCCATCGGCCGTCTCATGCGCGAGCTGGTGCACGAGTGCGTGCGCGGAGCGCTGCGCGTCGATGCTGACCTGGAGGTCAGCCAGCGGGTCGCTCCAGTGGGTATCGCAGCCGTGCTGGCTGACCAGGATCTGCGGCCGGAACCGGCGCACCAGCGGTGGCACGACCGCGTGCAGAGCGCGGAGCCAGCCCGCGTCCCTGGTGCCTGCCGGGAGCGCGACATTGACGGCCGACCCTTCGGCTTCCGGACCGCCGATCTCGGCCCGGCCTGTGCCGGGGAAGAGCGTGACTGGAGACTCATGCACGCTGATCGTCAGCACCCGAGGGTCGTTCCAGAATGCGGCCTGTACGCCATCACCGTGATGCACGTCGATGTCGACGTAGGCGACCCGTTCGGCGCCCTGCTCGAGCAGCCAGGCAATCGCGATCGCCGGGTCGTTATAGATGCAAAAGCCGCTGGCCTTGCTGCGCATGGCGTGGTGCAGGCCCCCGGCGATGTTGGCACCGTGCTGCGCCGAGCCGGACCAGACCGCACGCGCAGCGGCCAGCGTGGAGCCTGCGACCAGCGCCGAGGCCTCGTGCATGCCGGCGAAGACCGGATCGTCTGCGGTGCCGAGCCCGTGGCTCAGCAAAATTGCGGCATTGAGTTGCGGCACGTCGCGGCCGGCGGCGAACGCGCCCGCGTTCTTCACTACCGCGATGTACTCCGGGTCGTGGATGAGCGCCAGTTCTGCGTCGGATGCCGCGGGGGCCGTTGCCACCGTCACGCTATCGCGAGTCAGCAGCCCGAATGCCTGCGCCAGCTCCATAGTGAGCTTGACCCTGATCGGCGCGAGCGGGTGCTCCGGTCCGAAGTCGTAGCTGGTCAGCCGCTCGTCCCAGGCCACATGCAGGGTGCAGGTCACGCTCGCGATCCTTCCCGATGTCGTGCGGCTAGCCTGCCACATGGCCTCACGCGGGGCGGCGGGCCACCGTGTAGCGCAAGTGGACCACCGGGAGCCGGCAATGCATGAGGGTCTCCTGGCTGTCCGCTGCGGGACGTTGGTCACTTCCGGATCGGCGCTTAGTCACGAAGGATCGCGGCACAAGCAAAGGCAGAAGGAGTAGTCGTGACCATTCCCAGCGCGGGCTTAACGGCCGCGGAAACAGCAAACGCCCTCGGCAGAGAGACACTCGGCGGCCGGGTGGCCTTCGTGACCGGAGGCACGCGCGGCATCGGCGCGGCCATCTCCCGGCGGCTCGCGGCCGACGGAGCTGCCATCGCGGCCGGCTACTGGCGCGACGCGGAGAGCGCGGAGAAGCTTCAGGCGAGCCTAGCGGCTGAATGCCCGCACCAGCTGATCACCGTGCACGAGGGTAACATCGGCGTTGCCGCGGACTGCCGGAGGGTGCTGCACGAGGTTATCGACCAGCAAGGACGGCTCGACATCCTGGTCAACAACGCTGGGATCACCATTGACAGGACCGTGGCCAAGATGTCTGACGAGGACTGGCAGCGCGTCATCGCCGTCAACTTGTCGGGGGCCTTCTTCATGGCGCAGGCAGCGCTTGAGCACATGCTTGCGCGCGGCACCGGCCGGATCATCAACGTGTCGTCGGTTATCGGAGAGACCGGCAACATCGGCCAGGTGAACTACGCGGCATCCAAGTCCGGCCTGTTCGGCCTGACCAAGTCGCTGGCCAAGGAGGCCGTCTTCCAGCTCAGCCGGGCCCAGCTCCCGGTCGGGGATGGCGTCGGGCTGACCGTCAACGCGGTCACCCCCGGCTTCATCGCCACGGACATGCTCGCGACCATCCCGGACAAGGTTTTGGACCGGATCCGCAGTCAGATCCCCGTCGGTCGGCTCGGCACGCCGGAGGAGATCGCGCGCGTCGTGGCGTTCCTGGCGGCCGATGAGTCCGCGTACGTCACCGGCCAGATCTGGGCCGTCAATGGCGGCCTGGACATGTGAGGACCTGACCCAATGAATAGAAACTCAGCACAAGCCGAGGACGTGGTCGTGCTATCGGCGGTCCGGACGCCGATCGGCAAATACGGCGGCGGCCTTGCCGCCGTGCCTCCGTGCGATCTGGCCGCCGCTATGGTGCGCGAGGCCGTCAGCCGGTCGGGAGTCCCCGCCGTGGACGTCGGACACGCAGTCTTTGGCAACGTCATCCACACCGAGGCCAGGGACATGTACCTCGGCCGCGTCGCGGCTGTCAATGGCGGGCTGCCGGCGCAGACCCCGGCGTTCACGGTGAACCGCCTGTGCGGTAGCGGCCTGCAAGCCATCGTGTCCGCCGCGCAAGCACTGCTGCTCGGCGACTGCGACGTGGCGGTCGCCGGCGGCGCCGAGTCGATGAGCCGCGGCATGTACTGGCTGCCCGGGATGCGGTGGGGCCAGCGCATGCAGGACGGCACCGTCGTCGACGCGATGGTCGGCGCGCTTACCGACCCGTTCGACGCCTGCCACATGGGCGTTACGGCGGAGAACGTCGCTACCGACTTCGACATATCGAGGGCCGATCAGGACGCACTGGCAGTCGAGAGCCACCGGCGCGCCGCCGCTGCCGCGGCGGCCGGCCACTTCCGCGGCCAGATCGTGCCAATCGAGGTGCCCGGCCGCAAAGGCAGCGTCACAGTCGACGCGGACGAGCACATCAGGCCAGACGTTACCGTCGACGATCTCGCCCGGCTCCGGCCCGCCTTCGCGCCCGACGGCACGGTAACGGCCGGGAACGCATCCGGCATCAACGACGCCGCGGCAGCCGTCGTGCTGGCGACGCGGGCCTACGCCGACGACCACGGGCTGACGTCCCTCGGCCGGCTGGTCGGCTATGCGCACGCTGGCGTGGAGCCGCGGATCATGGGGATCGGGCCGGTTCCGGCGGTGCGCACGGTGCTCGATCGGACAGGCCTCAAGCTCGACGAGATCGATGTCTTCGAGGTCAATGAGGCATTCGCCGCGCAGGCGCTCGCGGTCGCACGGGAGCTGGGGCTGCCGCCCGACAAGACCAACCCGAACGGCAGCGGCATCTCGCTCGGCCATCCGATCGGCGCCACCGGTGCCATCCTGGCCGTCAAGGCGCTGTACGAGCTGCACCGCATCTCCGGCCGGTATGCGCTGGTCACCATGTGCATCGGCGGCGGGCAGGGCATTGCCGCGATCTTCGAGCGGTGCTGAGCTAGTGACGCAGGCACGACGAGGGGAGTCATCCATGAGCACCCCGGAATCTCCGGTGCCGGAGATTGAGGACATCGTCGCCGCCGCGGCGCCGGAGGCCGCCGAATTCGGCGGCCTCGACATGGCCGGACTCGGCGAGGCGCTCGCAGGCGCGGCGAGACGGGCGGCATCGCGGCCGGCGGACATCGTCGCCGCCATGGCGACGTTCGGCCTGAGCGTCGCCGAGGCCGGGCGGGCCGCTGCGGCCGTATTGCTCGGCGTACCTGGTGATCCGCCGGTGCCGGTCCCGGCGGACCGCAGGTTTGCGGACCCGGCCTGGGCGGGTAATCCGTTCTTCTTCGCACTCCTGCAGTGCTACCTGGCGGCGGGGCGTCTCGGCACTGACATACGAGCCGCGGGCCGGTCGGGCGATCCGGTCACCGACGCCAAGGCTGAGCTAGCCGCTGGATTCGTGCTGGACGCGCTCGCGCCGACCAACTTCCTGCTGACGAACCCGGCGGCGCTGAAGCGGGCCTTCGAGACCGGCGGAACGAGCATCGTGCGCGGCACCAGGAACTTCGTCGCCGATCTGCTCACCAACGGGGGCATGCCGAGACAAGTCGACACCAGGCCGTTCGAGCTGGGCGTGAACCTGGCCGCGACGCCTGGCAAGGTCGTCTTCGCTAACGACCTGATGGAGCTGATCCAGTACGTGCCGCAGACCAGCCAGGTCCGCGCCGTGCCGGTGCTGGCCAGCCCGCCATGGATTAACAAGTACTACGTCATGGATCTCGCGCCTGGCCGCAGCTTCGTGGAGTGGGCAGTCCAGCACGAGCGGACCGTGTTTGCCATCTCCTACCGGAACCCGGACACGTCGATGCGCGGCGTGAGGTTGGACGACTACCTGCTGCACGGCCCGCGGCAGGCGTTGGATGTCATCGCAGACATCACCGGTGCGCCCAAGATCGACATCGTGGGACTGTGCCTCGGCGGCGCGCTTACCGGGATGCTCGCTGCGTACATGGCCGGGACCGGCGACGACAGGCTAGGCTCGGTGACGCTGCTCAACACGATGCTCGACTACGCCGAGCCGGGCGTGCTCGGCGCGTTCACCGACGAGCGGACCGTCGCCCGGCTCGAGCGGCAGATGGCCAGCGCGGGCTATCTGGAGGGTCGCCAGATGGCGACCACGTTCGACGTGCTCCGGGCAAACGACCTGATCTTCAGCTACGTGGTGTCTGGATGGCTGATGGGCCAGGATCCGCCCGCCTTCGACATCCTCGCCTGGAACGCCGATAGCACCCGGATGCCCGCGGCTATGCACTCGTTCTACTTGCGCCACCTCTATGGAGGGAACGAGCTTGCTCAGGGCGTCATGGAGCTTGCCGGCCAGCGGTTGTCACTTGCTGATGTGAAGAGCGACGCGTATGTCGTTGGTGCCGTCAACGATCACATCGTGCCGTGGCGTGCCTCCTATCAGGCCACCAGGCTGCTCGGCGGCGATGTCCGGTACGTGCTGTCCAGCGGCGGTCACATCGCCGGCATTGTCAACCCGCCTGGGCCTAAGGCATGGCACGAGGCGGGCGCCAGCTATCCGCCGGACGCAGCCGCCTGGCAAGCCGCCGCCATCCGGACGAACGGATCCTGGTGGCAGGACTGGACCGACTGGGCAGCGCCGCGGGCCGGCCACCTGGTGCCACCACCGCCGATGGGCAGCGAGCGGTTCCCGCCGCAGCGCGACGCGCCGGGCGACTACGTGCGAGGCTGACTCGTTGCTCGCTTGACAACGCGAATCTTTGCTAGTTATACTGAGCAAGACGAAGAAGCCGATCCTGAGGAGGAAGAAATGGCCGAGTCCAATGTCGCTCAGGAACTCACTAACGAGGTCCTGAACACGATCAGCAAGAGCCAGGCAGCCGTCGTTGAGGCGATCGAGACCTGGGCCAGTGCGGTCCAGTCGATCAAGCCTGACCTGCCGGAAGTGAACCTGCCGTTCGCCGACAAGCTGCCCACGCCCGAGGACGTGGTGTCGAGTGCGTACAACTTCGCCGAGCAGCTGCTGGCCAGCCAGCGGAAGTTCGCCGAGGACCTGCTGAAGGCGACCGCGCCGCTGCTGTCCACCGGCACGCCGACCGCCAAGAAGAACGGCACCGCCGCCAAGTAAACCGCGACATCTCATCCGTGGACCGCGATATCTCATGCGCACCGCGCGGCAGACACTGGTCTGCCGCGCGTGCTGTTGTTGCAGGTCCCGTGCGAGCAAGCCGCATGCGCAGTCGGCCAGACCGGCCTGGGATACTGATGCGCCAGAGGGAGATAGTCATGACCAGCCAGTGGGATGCGCAGATGGAGGCGTTCGGCGCCTTCGTCCGGAGCCAGCGCAAGCTTGCCAATATGACGCTTCGCCAGCTAGCCGAGCTGACGAGCTTGTCGAATCCGTACCTGAGCGAGCTCGAGCGCGGCATGCACCAGCCATCTGTGCGCGTGCTCAAGCAACTGTCCGATGCGCTGAATGTGTCGGCCGAGATGCTGCTCACCCAGGCCGGGCTGATCGATCGCCGCACCAATGGCGAGGCGCCCGAAGATGACTCTGGCGGAGTCGAGCACGCGATCAGGACCGATGCCACGCTGGACGATGCCCAGAAGGCCGCGCTGCTCGCGGTGTACAACAGCATGACGAGGCCGCAGCAAGCGGCTGACTGACACAGAGCCCGCAGGCGGGCCAAAGGTCCCGTCCTGGCGGCACCTTTGCCCGGTGCGGTACTCGGCGGCCGGCGGCCATCCTGGCAGGACGGAGATCCTGCGCGGGAGGCGGCCACGACATGCAGATGACCAGGAATGCGCATGAGCTGGCGGAACTGCTATTGAACTCCCGGCCAAGCTACGCCCTGCTCGCGGACGGCAGCACCGTCGAGATCCGCCAAGCGCGGCCGGAGGACGTCGATGACGTCCGGCAGATGCACGCGGACCTGTCGCCCAGCAACACCTACTTCCGGTTCTTCAGCTACAGCCCGCAGGCGCCTGAGCGGGAAGCGCAGCGCCTGTGCCGTCCCGACGACGACCAGCATGCAGCGCTGCTCGCCCGGCTGGATGGCCGGCTAGTGGGCGTTGCGAGCTACGAGCCTGCTGGTCGACCTGGGGTCGCCGAGATCGCCTTTGCCGTATCCGACGAGATGCACGGCCGCGGCGTCGCCACCCTGCTACTCGAGCATCTGGTGTCGATTGCCCGGCAACGCAAGCTGACGGCGTTCGCCGCCGAGACGTTGCCAGACAACCTGGCCATGCAGCGGGTGTTCGCCGACGCCGGCCTGCCGGTTGAGCGTCACTTCGCCGACGGCCTGATTGAGCTGGTGATGCCGCTGCCTGGGCACGACGGCGCCCAGCTTGATCACTACCTCGACGCAGTGGCCGGCCGCGCGAGCCGCGCGGACGTCGCGAGCCTGCGCCACCTGCTGTTGCCCGAGTCCGTCGCCGTGATCGGCGCGGGACGCCATCGCGGCTCGGTCGGCCGGGAGATTCTGCACAATATCGTCGCGGGCGGTTTCGCGGGCCGCATCTATGCGGTCAACCCGCGCGGCCACTCGATGGAAGGCCTGACCTGCCTCGCGTCCGCGGCCGACCTGCCGCTAGGCATCGACCTCGCGGTTATCGCGGTGCCGCCGTCCGAGGTGCCGGCCGTGGCCGCCGCGTGCGGCCGCCGGAGCGTGCACGCACTCATCGTCATCACCGCGAGCCTCGGCGGCGGCGGCGCTGACCTGCTGGCGATCTGCCGTCGGTACGGGATGCGTCTAGTCGGGCCGAACTGTTTCGGCGTCGCATCTACTCCGGCCCAGCTGAATGCCACGTTCGCGGCCGGGGCGCCGACGCCCGGCAGCGCGGGCCTGGTGATGCAGTCTGGCGGTGTTGGGATCGCGCTGCTTGAGCACCTGCGCCGGCTAGGCATCGGCGTGACGTCCTTTGCATCGGTCGGCGACAAATACGACGTTTCCAGCAACGACATGCTGACCTGGTGGGAACAAGACGAGCAGACCAGGCTCGCCGTGCTGTATGTGGAGTCCTTCGGCAATCCCCGCGGGTTCGCCCGGACTGCTCGCCGCGTCGGTCGCAAGCTGCCGGTGCTGACGGTCATCGGCGGCCGGTCGGCGGCGGGGCAGCGCGCTGCCGCTTCGCATACCGCCGCCTCGGCCACGCCGCTCGTCACGCAGGAGGCGCTGTTCGGCCAGGCGGGCATCGTCGCGACGCACAGTCTCGGCGAGCTGATTGAGGCGGCGGCGTTCCTGTCCTGCCAAGCGCTGCCGGCCGGCCGCCGCGTCGCCATCGTCTCCAACGCTGGCGGTGCGGGCGTTCTCGCGGCAGATGCCTGCGGTGACGCTGGACTGACTGTTGCCACGCTCGGAGCGGTGACGCAGCGTCGGCTCGGCCGGCTGCTGCCTGCCGGAGCGTCGGTGGCCGGACCGGTAGATGCTTCGGCGACCGTGAGCGTCAGTGCCTTCCGAGAGTGCCTCGAGACGGTCGCGGCCGACGACGGGGTCGACGCGGTGCTGGCGATCGGCGTGCCAACCGCGGTGGCCGATCTTAGCGGCGCGATCCTGTCGGCGCGGCTTGGCAAGCCCGTCGCCGCGACGATGCTCGATCAGGCAGCAGCTGTCAGCCTGCTGCCCGTGGCCGGAGGCGCGGCCTCGGGTGATGCACATACCGAGCGTCTCCCGCTGCGCGTTCCTGTCTATAGCTATCCGGAGAGCGCGGCTAGGGCTCTCGGCCACGCGGTCCGGTACCGGGAATGGCGCGACGCGCAGCAGGGGCAGGTGCCCGAGCTCGCCGATATCGACGTGACTAGCGCGCGCGCTCTGATCTCGGCCTTCCTGACAGCGAACCCGGATGGCGGCTGGCTGGCCACTGCCGACGCGGCTTCGCTGCTAGCCAGCTACCGGATCCCCATGGTGACCACCAGGACCGGTGCGAGCCTCAATGAGGTACTCAAGGCTGCTGCCGACCTGGGCGGCCACGTCGTGCTGAAGGCCGAGGCGGCGGGTCTGATCCACAAGACCGACGCGGGCGCGGTCAAGCTGGACTTGCGCACCAGCGCCGAGATCGCGGACGCGTACGCGGAGCTGAACGCCGCGTTCGGCTCCAGGCTGAGCCGCGTGCTCGTTCAGCCGATGCTCGCCGGCGGGGTGGAGACCATCGTCGGCGTCGTGCAAGAGCCGGTATTCGGGGCGCTCGTCGTGTTTGGGCTCGGTGGCGTCGCTACCGAGGTCCTCGGCGACCACTCGGCAAGGCTGGCGCCGCTGACCGATACGGACGCTGCCGACATGCTTAGCGGCGTGCGGGCGGCACCGCTGCTGCTCGGCCACCGGGGCTCGACGGCCGTCGACACGGCGGCCCTGGCCGACCTGATGCTGCGCGTGTCCCGGCTGGCTGACGATTTGCCTGAGGTCGCCGAGCTGGATCTCAACCCAGTGATCGCCAGGGCCGACGGCGCGCACATAGTGGACGTCCGGGTGCGGATCGCCCCGGCCGAGCCGAGGGACCCGTTCTTGCGCCAGCTCAAGTAGCTGCCAGCGAGCTGGCCGGACCGGGACCAACGTCCCCGTTCCCTGGGCTTGACGCCCCTGCTCCAACGTGCAGGGATGCGCAATCCTGAGGTGAGGTACGGAATCTAGGAGCTGAGGATGAACGGGCAACAGCAACTGGTTAACCACCGGGTCGTGGTCGGCGTTGACGGCTCGGCGTCGTCTAAGGCCGCCCTGGCCTGGGCAGTTCAGCAGGCCGAGCTGACCCATGCCACGGTTGAGGCGGTCATCGCCTGGCACTACCCGACCGCGTTGGGCGGGATACCGTACGCGCCGATCGGATCGGTGATGGACACCGACTTCGCCGGGATGGCGGCACAGGTGCTCAGCGAGACGATCAGCGACACGGTCGATCCGGCTAGCTCGGTGAAGGTCAGCTCGACTGTCCGCGAAGGCATCGCCGCGCAGATCCTCCTCGACGCTGCCAACGACGCCGAGTTGCTGGTGGTCGGCAGCCGCGGACACGGCGGCTTCACTGAGGCACTCCTCGGCTCGGTGAGCCAGAACTGCGTGCACCACGCCCGGTGCCCGGTGGTCATCATTCGCGGACCAAGAGATCAGTGATGCCTGGCTGCGGACACGGTGTCGCGAACGAGGTTCTGCGACGGAGGAGGAGATTGCCATGAAAGCCACGGTCGGTGATGTGATGACCACCAGGGTCATCGCGGTGAAGCGGTCTGCGGATTACAAAGAGATCTGCTGGGTGCTTCGCCAGCATCGAGTGAGCGCATGCCCGGTCATCAACGACGCGGGCAAGGTTGTCGGCGTGGTGTCCGAGGCCGACTTGCTGTACAAGGTGGCCGATCCTGACCCACCTTCGGGGCTGATCAGGCTGCGCTGGAAGCTCGGCGAAGAGTCCAAGGTCAACGCCGTCACGGCCGACCAGCTGATGACCTCGCCCGCGATCACCATCGCCCCGGACGCACCCGTGCAAGTCGCGGCCCGCGTCATGCAGGACCGCCGCGTCCGGCGGCTGCCGGTCGTCGGTCCAGGCGGCATGCTCGTCGGCATCGTGAGCCGGACCGACCTGCTCAGCGTCTACGAACGTCCCGATTCCGACATCCGCGACGAAATCGTCAGCAGCATCATAGCGGGGGAGTTCAGGCTAGACTCGGCGCCGTTCGAAGTGACGGTCGCGGCCGGTGTCGTCACGCTGGCGGGTCCGCTGCCGCGGATGGACACCGCCCTGGCGCTGCTAGCGCGCGTACGCCACGCCGAAGGTGTGGTCGCCGTCCGCGACCGCCTCATGGTGGCGGAGGCAACCGGCCACCTCCTGGGCGCCTAGCGGCTGCCCTGCCTAGCCGATGCCTGCCACCGGAGGTCGAGCTGAGGGCTAGCCGCTTACCCGGATGCGCCGCCCGGTGATTTGCGTAGGGGTCAGGCGCACGTAAGTGTTCCGGTCGCCGCCGGCCCATGGCTCGATGTCCAGAGCCTGTAGCCGAACTACTTCAGCCGGGCTGGTGATGACGCTTACGGTGCCGGTCAGCAGTACACTCCAGCCCTCGCCGAGGGCGTCATCGAGATGGTCGACGTCGAATGAGACGGGTTGCTGGTGGATTCCCTCCGCGACGGTGGAGTCGCTACCGGTCCGGAAGATAACGTCGTCCCCGTCCAGCTTGAAGTTCACCGGGATCGCCACCGGTCCCCGGCCGGGCTGGACGAAAAGGAACCTGCCGATGCCGCCAGGTGCGATCATGGCCCAGCACTCCGCGACGGTGAGGTGGTGCAGTGTGGCGTTCCGGGCGGCCGACCGCTGGCCAGGGGGGAGGTTGAGGCCGGCGCCCGCCAATGAGCTCGGCATGACATCCAGCGCCACTGCCAACCGTGTCAGCGTCGCCGGGGTCGGGTTAGCGGCCGGACTCGTCTCTAGATAGCGCAGGTACTGCGGTGCCATGCCCGCGCGGTCGGCCACTTCGTCCACGGTGAGGTGCGCTTCGTCGCGCTGCTCGGCTACGCGCCTGCCCAGGTCGGTACCGCCCGGACTGGTCTGCCCCGGACTGTCCTGCCCTGGACTGGCTTGCCCCGGACTGGCTTGCTCAGCCATGTTTCCTCCAGTGCCGCTGGCTGCCTTCGGCCATCCCCCGAGATCAGCCGGAACCGCGCGCAGCGGCGAGTCGGTCCGCGGTCAACTCTACGGACATCGGTCCAGCTGAGTTAAGGCCGTTCGGCCCTGCCCACACGCCGCGTCGTGGCGCACCCTGGAGAGGGGTGATGACCATGAGCTCGACTTCGAAAGCAGCGCGTGGGGAATCCGTACCCCAGCCCCGCCAGCCCGCGGTGACCGATCAGGGCGGTCTTCTGGTGGGTCTCATCATCCGGCAAGCTGCAGAGGCCCGGAGGCGAGGGAAGGCTGGGGGGCGCCCTAGGGCATCTAGGTCAGCGCCATCCGGGTCTGGAAGGCCTGGAGCCGCGCTCACTCCGGCCAACTTCGCGAACGTCGTCGCGATCGCGGCCCGAGCGCCGTCAGTGCATAACACCCAGCCATGGAAATTCCGGATCAGCGCTGATGTGATCGAGCTGCGCGCCGATCCAGAACGGGTCCTGATGCAGATCGACCCGGTCGGCCGCGAGCTGATGATCAGCTGCGGCGCGGCGCTCTTCGGACTGCGGCTGGGCTTCCGGCAGTTCGGCTACCTGCCGGCGGTGCAGTTGTGGCCGGATCCGGCGCAGCCAAGGCTGATCGCGCGCGCGTGGCCGGACGCGCACGTGGCTGCGAATTCCGCCGAAACGGAGCTGCTCGCGGCCGTGCCGCACCGCCATACCCATCGGGGACCGTTCACGCCGGGAGAGGTGTCGCCGCGGTTGCTCGCGGCCCTGGCCGCGGATGCGGCTGCCGAGGGTAGTGAGCTTCGGCTCGTCGAGCAGCCCGAGCTGGTCAGCGACCTCGCCGCGCTGGTAGACCTCGCGGCTGCCGAGCAGGAGGCCAACTCCGAGACCAGGGCGGAGACACGCGAGTGGGCTCGGCCCGCGGGGAGCCAGTCCCGAGACGGTGTGCCTGCCCATGCCGCTCGCGGCGCTGAGGAGTCGGCTGCGCCTGCCCGGCTGCGCTTCCGGACCCGCGACTTTGGCGTGGTCCTGGGCGGGGCGGCCGATGCTGGCAGCGGGACTGGCGTCCAGGCTGGCGCCCAGGCTGGCGCTCGGACCGGCGGCGGCGCCGCCACTGCTGCCGCGGCTGCCGACGATGAGACTGCCGAGCCGCCGGTAGTGACGGCGGTGCTTGTCACGCCCGAAGACACGCGCGACGACTGGCTACGCGCCGGGCAGGCGCTCAACCGGCTCCTGCTGCGTGCTGCGACTCGGTGGGTGTTCGCCAGCCTCCAGTCGCAGCCGCTCGAATCGCCGCGCTACCGCGACCAGGTGCGAGACCTGCTAGCGCTGTCGGGCCAGCCGCAGATGCTGCTCCAGTTCGGCCGGGCCAACACTGCGCCGGCGACGCCGCGGCGGCCACAAGCTGAATACAGGACTAACGAAAACCAGGCCTAGGCATTTAGTCTGCGTGTTACAGGCTCATCGTCCCTGCCGTGAGCGCCGTCTAACGCGCACCGTAGGGACGACAGCCTGGACCGGAGGTACCTGCGATGAATCAGCAGCGATTGCAGCGACTGCACCGGATAGTCATTGGCGACGATAATCCGCTGCGACGCTATGTCGACAAGCTTGAGTCGGCTATCGCCGTGAGCCTCGTGATCGCGTTCCTGGTTGCCGCTCCGCTCCTCGCCATCTTTAGCGTCCGGGCCGTCGGAGCCGCGGGCGTGCGCGAGCAGGGCGCCGAGAGCAAGTGGCGACCGGTGGACGCTGTGCTCACACAGAGCGCGGGAGCCGGGCTAGTCGGGCTGGATGGCGAATGGGACACCTCCTGGGTGACAGCGAAGTGGACCGCGCCCGATGGCGCCCACCGGAGCGGCATCATCCCCGTCCAGCTCAACGCCAAGGCCGGGCAGCGCCTGACGGTCTGGGTCACGTCCGCCGGCGAGCTGACTCCTCCGAAGCTGACGAACGCCGCCGTGGTCGATCGCGAGATCACCGTCGCGATCGCGGTTTTGGCTGGTCTGGCCTTGCTCCTGTCGATGACGGCGTGGGCCATCCGCATCCTGGCGAACCGCCGCCGCATCGCCGGCTGGACCAAGGCCTGGGAGGCAATCGGCCCGCGCTGGTCGTCGTTCCGCTAGCGGATCGGCGGCGCCGGGTTGCCGATCAGGCGACCTGGATCAGGCGAGCTGTATCGGGCGAGATCAGGCGAGCTGAGGGCTCGTGACGTGGTCGATGAGGTCCACTACGCCGTCGAGGTCCCAGGCAAGGTCGATGGCCTTGACGATGGAGTCGCGCTCGGCGGCTGTCTCGGTCTGGCCGGTCAGCGTGACGATGCCGCCATGCACCGCCGCCTTGATCGAGGCCGATTCGCCGGGCACGACCTCAGCGAGCACTTCCCGCACCTGGCGGGCGATGTCGCTATCCGGAATGCAGAACACGTTCAGCAGGTCGCGGCGGCTGACCAGGCCCACCAGCGTGCCATCGGGGTCGACGACGGGCAGCCGCTTGATGTTGTGGCTGCTCATCAGCCGGGCCGCGGCGGCGATGCTGGCGTCCGGATGGATCGAAATGGGTGGAGACGTCATGAGTTGCTCGGCGGTGAGCCGGAGATACCGGGCACGATCAGTGTCGTACCGAAGCATGCCTGTCCAGTTCCGGCGCATGCCCGCTCGCCTGTCTCGCGCGGCGATGAGGTCACCTTCGGTGACGACGCCGACAAGGTGCCGGCCAAGCCCGATCACCGGCACTCCGCTGATCTTGTGCTCGACCAGCAGTTCGGCGATCTCCTTGAAGGGCGTGATCCTGTCGACCGTGACGACCTCGGTGGTCATCACGTCGCGGATGCGGCTGTGCAGTCGGCCGTGATGTCGCGGGACCTTGTGATGTGCCTGGTCGAGTGACGGCTGGTGAGCCGGGGCGTGCGTTTGGGGCTTCTCGCCGACCTGCTGGGCGACCTGGTCGACTGCCCTGGTCACGTCGGACTTCGCTGCTCGGCCGTGCAGTGAGTCGTAATACGCCGCACCCAGATGGCGCAGCATCGCGTCGAGGTGCATCTCATCGCGGCTCATGGTGACCTCCCGTTATGTTCGCTGGCCGGTGAGCTGGCGTCCGCGCTCGACCGCGCCATCTATCGTCTGCGGGTCTGCGCTGTCACGGTGCTGGCCGCTGTTCGGGCCGGTGTTCTGGCCCTCTGGGCCCACGACGACCACAGGGCAGTGTGCGTGGCTCAGGCACGCCCTAATCACTGCGCCGATCGACCGTCCGGTCACGGTCACGGCTGTGGACGCCGACCCGAGCACGAGCAGGTCGGCACCAGTTGACTCCTCGACCAGGGCTCGCTCGGGCATGCCCTGGACGACCTGAGTGATCGCAGCCTCTAGCGCGTGCGGCCCGAGCTCGGCTCGCACCGTTGCCGCCAGTCCAGAGACGGCGCGCTCCTGGCGCCGGTCATACTCGTCCGGGCCGATGGCGGGTGCATAATACGCGCGAGGATCTATCCGCCAGACCAGGACGATCTTGAGCCGCGCGTCGAGGCGACCTGCCTCACTCGCAGCCCAGCGCAACGCTCGGGCCGATGCCGGGGAGCCGCTGACACCCACGACGATCATCGGCCTCGCCGGGACGTTCATGCCGGGGGAAGTTCTCATCTCAGCCCTCCTCTGCTCACCTTCCACTTAAGCGCCAGATTGACGGCGGGATTAGGGCCGAAGGTAAGTTCCTGAAGGTGACGTGTGTCCCTGGTGACATCGGGATCCAGGTAGCTCAAGAGAAGCGTGGGCGACTGGCCAAGGACAGGGAACTAGCAAGCCGCCGCGACGGGTTGCTCTAACCGGACAGCCGCATCAACAACTCCCGCGACTGCCGGGCGATCTCGATGTCCTCCCTTGCGGTGACGACCAGGCTCGACACCAGCGCTTGCGGGCCGCTGACGACCGCGTCCGATGTGACCGAATTGCGGCTGGAGTCCACGCTGATGCCGAGGAACTCCAGTCCAGCTGCCGCTGCGGCCCGGATGGCCGGGTTGTGCTCCCCGATGCCGCCTGTGAACACGATCGCGTCCACGCCGTTCATTGCGGCCGCCATGGCCGCGATCTCACGTTGCAGCCGGTGCACGTAGACGTCTATGGCCAGCGCGGCCAACTCATCACCTCCGGCGACGGCCCGCTGGACGTCCCGGATGTCCCCGCCCGGCTGCCCCGACAGGCCTGCCAGCCCGGCCGACTGCTCAAGGCCGGCGGCGACCTCGTCGAGGCCGAGCTGGCCGTGCTGCAACAGCCAGACGATTAGCCCTGGATCCACGGTGCCGCTTCTGGTCGCCATAACCAGGCCCTCAAGGGGAGTGAAGCCCATCGTCGTGTCGACGCTGCGGCCGCCATGCACCGCGGCCAGCGAAGCGCCCGCGCCGAGATGGCACGTCACGATGCGCAACTTCGCCGGGTCGCGGTCGAGCAGCTCAGCGGCTCGCCGTGCCGCGTACCCGTGCGAGAGGCCATGAAAGCCGAACCGCCGCAGCCCGAACCGCTGGGTCCACGCGGCGGGCAGCGCGTACCGGGCGGCGGCCGCGGGCATCGCGGCATGAAAGGCGGTGTCGAAGCACGCGACGGCCGGAGTGTCCGGCAGCGCGCGCCGGGCGGCTGCGATGCCGGCGAGCGCGCGGGGCTGATGCAGCGGGGCCAAGTCGGTCAGCTGGCCGATGGCGTCGATAACGCCGGCGTCAATGAGTACCGCCTCGCTGAACCTTGTGCCGCCGTGCACGACGCGGTGACCGACGACCGCGGCATCGGCGCAGGCGTTCGTCAGGAAGTCGGCGAGCTCGGCATGGTCCGGGCTGCCGTCCCACGGATCGAGGTCGAGTGACTCCGCCACGACGTCGTCCGCGCCGAGCAGCCGGACCTTGAGGCTGCTCGACCCGGCGTTGACGACAGCGACGATCGTCATCGAGATGCCGGCGCCGCTGCCCAGGTCCAGTTGCTGACCTCGGGCATGTCCTCGCCGTGCTCACGTGTCCAGGCGTGGTGCCGGGCGAGCGTGTCGACCATCCGCTGCCGCAGCTGGCCGGCCCGCTCTGCGAGACCTGGAACCCGATCGATGACGTCCATGACCAGGTGGAACCTGTCCATGTCGTTCATAACGACCATGTCGAAGGGCGTGGTGGTCGTGCCTTCTTCCTTGTAGCCGCGCACGTGGAACTCACCGTGCGCCTCGCGCCGGTACGTCAGCCGGTGGATCAGCCAGGGGTAGCCGTGGTAAGCGAAGATCACCGGCCGGTTCGGCGGGAAGAGCCCGTTGAACTCGGCGTCGCTCATCCCGTGCGGGTGCTCAGACTCCGGCTGCAGCCGCATGAGGTCGACGACGTTGACCACCCGAACGTGCAAGTCGGGCAACTCGCGCCGGAGTATGTCGGCGGCAGCGAGGATCTCCAGCGTCGGAACGTCGCCAGCGCAGCCGAGGACCACGTCGGGCTCGGTCCCGTCCCGATCGGTGCTGGCCCACTCCCAGATGCCGGCGCCGCGGGTGCAGTGCAGTACGGCCGCGTCCATGTCCAGCCAGTCGGGATTCGGCTGCTTACCGGCCACGATCACGTTGACGTAGTCGCGGCTGCGCAGACAGTGGTCGGCTACTGACAGCAGCGTGTTGGTATCCGGCGGCAGGTAGACGCGGATGACCTCGGCCTTCTTGTTCACCACGTGATCGATGAAGCCTGGGTCCTGGTGGCTGAAGCCGTTGTGGTCTTGCCGCCAGACATGCGAGGTCAGCAAGATGTTCAGCGAGGCGACCGGCCGGCGCCACGGCAGGTGCCTGGCCACCTTCAGCCACTTGGCGTGCTGGTTGAACATCGAGTCGACGATGTGGATGAAGGCCTCGTAGCAGGAGAACAGGCCGTGCCTGCCGGTCAGCAGGTAACCCTCGAGCCAGCCCTGGCAAGTGGTCTCGGACAGGATCTCCATGACCCGCCCATCGGGCGCCAGGTTGACGTCGACCGCCAGCGTCGCCTCTTCCCACGTCTTGCCGGTCACCTCGAGCACCGCGCCGAGTCGGTTGGACTCGGTCTCGTCGGGACCGAAGACGCGGAAATTTCGCTGCCCGGCGTTCTGCCGCAGCACGTCGCGCAGCATAGCCCCGAGCACACGGGTCGGCTCTGACACGCTCGCGCCGGGCGCAGTCACCGGCACAGCGTAGTCGCGGAACCCGGGCATCTTGAGGTCGCGCAGCAGGACTCCGCCGTTGGCGTGCGGCGTCGAGCCGAGGCGGAGCGCACCGGGCGGCACGAGCGTCATAAGGTCGTCGTGCGGGACACCGTCCGCGGCGAACAGCTCGTCCGGCCGGTAGGACCGCATCCAGTCCTCAAGCTGGCGCAAATGCGCCGGGTTTGTGCGCACCTCGGCCAGCGGCACCTGGTGCGCGCGCCACGTGCCCTCGACCGGCAGCCCGTCGACCTCTTTCGGCCCAGTCCACCCCTTCGGCGTCCGCAGCACGATCATCGGCCAGCGCTGGCCGTGCGGCTGACCGGGCTCCAGCTGACCGGGCTGATGGTGCCCAGCCCTGGCCTCGTCCTGGATGCGGCGGATGCGGGCAATCGCCGCGTCGAGCGTTGCTGCCATCTCAAGATGAGGAACGTGGTCGCCCTCGCTGGTGACGTAGGCGGGCTCGTAGCCGTATCCGCGCAGCAGCGCGTCCAGCTCGTCCTCAGGGAGCCGGGCCAGGACAGCCGGATTGGCGATCTTCCAGCCGTTCAGGTGCAGGATCGGCAGCACGGCGCCGTCGCCGGCTGGGTTGATGAACCGGTGTGAGTGCCAGCTGGTGGCGAGGGGGCCGGTCTCCGCTTCGCCGTCTCCGACGACGCAGGCGACGATGAGGTCGGGATTGTCGAAGGCGGCGCCGTGCGCGTGCGAGAGCGAATAGCCAAGCTCGCCGCCCTCGTGGATCGATCCCGGTGTCTCCGGCGACACGTGACTCGGTACGCCGCCGGGAAACGAGAACTGCCGGAACAAGTGCTCCATGCCGGCCTCGTCGCGCTGCACGCTGGGGTAGATGTCGGTGTAGCTGCCCTCCAGCCAGCTGTTGGCGAGGGCGGCCGGACCCCCGTGACCGGGTCCGACCACGATCATCATCGGCACGTCATGGACCTTGATCGCCCGGCTCAAGTGCGCCCAGACGAAGTTCAGGCCCGGAGTCGTGCCCCAGTGACCAAGCAGCCGCGGCTTGATGTGGTCGGGCCGCAGCGGCTCGGCCAGCAGCGGGTTGTCCATTAGGTAGATCTGGCCGACCGCGAGGTAGTTGACGGCGCGCCAGTACCTGTCCAGGACCTGGGTATCAGCCTGCGACAGCGGTACTGGCTCGGTCACGGCGGTCACGCCGTGCCGCGCACGACGACGACGGGGCAGCGGGCGCTATTCACGCAATGAATGCTGACGGAGCCGGTCAGCATTCCGGCGAACGCCCCGTGACCGCGGTTCCCGACGACGAGGAGATCGGCGTGCTCCGACTCATCGACCAGCACCACGGCGGGATGGCCATAGACGATCTTCGGATGGACGCTGGGCGGTGTGGTCGTCCCGAACACCTCCGCCATCGCCCCGTCCAGCGCCTCCTTCATGGTGGCGCGAACGTCGTCCGTGAGCAGCTTGGGCGCGGAGCCGGGCTGAACAATCCCGGCCGCAGTCGGATAGTGCCACGACAGCACAGCGCTGATAGTCCCTCCCGTCGCTGCGGCGTACCCAGCTGCCCAGCGCAGCGCCTCGACCGACTCGGTCGAGCCGTCGACGCCGACGACGATCTGAGGTCCTGAATCGTCCTCAGTGCCCATGGAACTGCCTCGCTTCCGTTAATGCCCAGCCGCGTTGTCAGCAGACGGCGACGACGCAGGGATCCGCTCGCAATCCAATCCGGCGCGCACTCTTGTGGCTAGGGCCGATGGTCCTGTCCAAGATCGGCTCCCATCGTCGCACCCGAATGCTCGCGTCAGCGCCTCCGCCCATGACGCAGCTGGCTCACCGGGCCGATTTCGGCCGGTGAGCCAGCTTTCTTCTGAGCCGCTTTGGCTCCGCAGGCACGCTATGGCTGCAAGACAATGCGGGCCTTTGCCTTGCCGTGCAGGACATCGTCGATCGACTCGTTGACCGAGCCGAGGTCGCGGATCTCGTAGATCACCTTGGTCTGGCCGAGCGCGTGCAGCGCGAACACGTCGGCAAGATCGGCGCGGGTGCCGACGATCGAGCCGATCACCGAGGTTCCATTGAGCACCGTGTCGAAGACCGGGATGCTGAGCGTCCCGGCAGCAGGCAGCGCGACGAGTACCAGGCGACCGCCGCGACGGAGCCCGGCATACGCAGTAGCGAACGACTTGTCATCGACAGCAAGCCCGATAGCGACATCGGTGCCGCCGTGTGACTGCAGCACGGCTGCCGGGTCCTCGGTGCGGGCGTCGATCACGTAGTCGGCGCCGAGTTCCTTGGCCAGCTGCAGCTTCTCGTCGGTGATGTCGATGGCCGCGACGGTGCCGCCGAAGATCTTGGCGTACTGCAGCGCCAGGTGACCGAGTCCGCCGATCCCGGAGATGGCCACAAGGTCGGCCGGCCGCACATTCCCGACCTTCACCGCCTTGTAGGTGGTCACGCCCGCACAGGTCAGCGGTGCCGCGTCGAACGGGCTGATCCCGGCCGGCACCTTGGCCGCGAAGGCTGCCTCGGCGACGAAGTACTCTGCGTAGCAGCCGTCGATCGAGTACCCGGTGTTCTGCTGCCGCAAGCACAGCGTCTCCCAGCCGGTCAGACAGTGCTTGCATTCGCCGCAGGCGTAGCCGAGCCAGGGATATGCAGCTATGTCGCCGACGCTGAAGCTGGTCACGCCCTCGCCGATCGCGTGCACGGTACCGACGCCCTCGTTGCCGGGTACGAACGGCGGGGTGGGCTTCACCGGCCAGTCGCCGTGCGCAGCATGAATGTCGGTGTGGCACAACCCAGAGGCCTGCATCTGGATTGTGATCTGGCCTGGACCCGGCTCCGGTATCGGCCGGGTGAAACACAGGCGATCCGTCTGGTCGCGCTGAGCATCTACCGCTACCGACCCAGTCCGCAGGGGCGAAGGTCCCTGCTTACCGCGCCAGTAGTCACCCGATGGGTCTCTCGTCAGGGGCGCCGCGGACCTTCGTCCCTAGGTCCGAGGGTCGGCGGCGACGCACGATGAGTACGACAGCGAGCTAGCAAGTAGAGAGGGAGGCTGGGTGGTCATGAAGCGAGTCGTGTTGGTGCTTGGCGTCGCCGCGGTGTGCGGCGCGCTGCTGGCGGGCCGGGATGACATTCGCCGGTTCCGGGAGATGCGCAAGCTGTGAGTGGGCAGGCGCGGGGGACGCCAATGGCCGCCAGGACTTAACCCTGGCGGCCATCGGCGTCTGTCGTGGTCGGGTGAGACTCCCTGCTACCGAGCCGCACCGATAATCGCCGCGAGGTCGACGAGCCGGCACGTGTAGCCCCACTCGTTGTCGTACCAGCCGAATACCTTGACCAGATTCCTCGCGGCCTGGGTCAGGCCCGAGTCGAAGACGCAGGACGCCTCCGCACCGATGATGTCGCGAGAGACCAGCGGGTCCGTGCTGTACTCCAGGATGCCCGCGAGCGGCCCGTCAGCGGCTGCCCGGAACGCGTCGTTGACTTGCTCGGCTGTAACCTCCTGACTGACCACGGCGGTCAGATCGGTGAGCGAGCCGTCCTCGACTGGCACTCGCAGTGCAACGCCGTCGAGTCGGCCAGCGAGCTTCGGAATGACCAGACCCGTCGTACGTGCGGCGCCCGTCGACGTCGGCACGATGTTGATGGCGGCGCTGCGCGCGCGGCGCAGATCCTTGTGCGGGCCGTCAAGCAGCATCTGGTCGCCCGTGTATGCGTGCACCGTTGTCATCAGACCCTGTGTCAGACCGAAGGCATCATCCAGCACCTTAGCCATGGGCGCGACGCAGTTGGTCGTGCACGAGGCGCAGGAGATGACGTCATGGTGCTCCGGGTCGTAATCGGCGTCGTTGACGCCGACGACAACCGTGAGGTCCACGCCCTTTCCTGGTGCCGAGATCAGGACCTTGCGCGCGCCGGCCTTGAGGTGCAGAGCCGCGTCGTCACGGCCGCGGAACTTCCCGGTCGATTCGATCACGACGTCAACGCCGAGTTCGCGCCAGCCTATCGCCGCGGGCTCGCGCTCGGTGAACGCAGCTATGGGCTTGCCATTGACGATGATCGAGCTCTCATTGTGTTCGACATCGGCCGCGAACTTGCCATAGGTCGAATCGAAGGCCAGCAGATGCGCAAGCGTACGCGCATCCGTGATGTCATTGATGGCGACGACGTCGAGGTCGTCGTACTCGAGGCTGCGCCGGACGAACGCGCGCCCGATCCGGCCAAAGCCATTAATACCGATGCGGATGGACACTGTCGTTCTCCTTGGCTACACAGGACTCGGGCCGCTGGGCCGCCCGAGTCCTCGGCGGGCTTGCTAGCTCGTTACTTGCCGGACGGCACGACGACGACCGGGCAGTGTGCGTGGTGCACGACCTGATGGCTGACGGAGCCGAGAACGAGCGGCGCGAAACCGCCGCCGCCCCGGCTGCCTACCACAACCAGGTCACTGTCCTGAGATGCGTCAATGAGCGTCTGCGCGGGGAAGCCGCTGATCGCGCTGACCGTAACGGACTCTGGCTGGCTCGCGCCGAGCTTGGCAGCGGTGTCTGCGACTGCGGCCTCGGCTATCTTGCGGATCTCGGCGACCGTGTCCTCGTCTACGGGCAACTGAACTGGAGTGCGAGACCAGTAGCTCGCGGGAACCGAGTTCACCGTGATGACGGTCAGCGGCGCCTTGCGGATCGCAGCCTCGGTCATCGCCCACTCAAGGGCGTGACTGGCGTTGTGCGAACCATCAATTCCTACGACGATGCCTGACATGTGTGACCTTCTCTTCCCGGGCGGCCGTTAAATGCCAGCCCTGTCCTTCTTCAGCTTTGCCTGGCCTCAGGGCTGTTAGGAGGGGGCATTCGGTCGGCATCGAAGGGGCTTAAGTCCTGAACCGCGGTGTACAGCGGGAGCCATTCGTCTTGACAATGCCTGCGTCGGCCCGCGATGTCGGGGGACGGCAGCGCCCTATTGCTTGAATGGCGGGCCGGAGGTCCCGTTAACTCGCAGCGGGGACTGCTGTGGCTATCGCCTGTTCAGCCAGGCTCACCAGCGCGCAGCGCGGCCTTCGCCGCGATCACCTCGGCCCGGTCGGGCACGTGCGGCGTATACAGCGAGATGCGATCGACGACGTCGCCGAAGCGTTGCCGGACTGTCGCGCCCACGTGCGCGGGACTGCCGCTCACCGCGAAAGCGTCCAGTACGTCGTCGGTGATGAGCTCGCCCATCTCGGTCCACTCTTGGCGCCGGGACAGCTGGTTCAGCTGTGCATGCAGCTCACCCCAGCCATGCAGGGCAAGGACCGGCCGGTAGGCGGGTGTCGAGCCATAGAAGGCGATCTGTGCGCGTACCGCGGTCTCTGCTGCCGCGCGCGTCTTTTCATCACTGCCCATGGCCGCAAGGACAGGCAGGCAGATGGTGAAGCCGTCCAGGCTCCCGCGCGCTGACCGGAGCGCCGGCAGCGTGCGCTCGCGCAGGTAGGTCTCGGTGGTGAAGCTGTGACAGAGCATGCCGTCGGCAACACGGCCCGCCACGGCCGTCATCAACTCCCCGACTGCCGCCAGGAAGATGGGCGGGTTGCCGTGCGCGTTTGGGCCCGGATTGAAGAAGTCGGTCATCAGCGTGTGCTGGTAGAACTGGCCGCGGAAAACCAGCTTCTCGCCCGTGGCCCAGCTGCTCCAGATTGCCCGGATAGCAGCGACAAACTCCTCCATCCGGGTGGCCGGATGGCTCCACGGCATCGAGAACCGCCGCTCGATGTGCGGCCTGACCTGCGAGCCGAGGCCGAGCTGGAACCGGCCGTCGGAGACGAGCTGGATGTCGTTCGCCAGTACGGCCATGTTCATCGGATTGCGCGCCAAGGCCACGGCGATCGCGGACTGCAGCGTGACAGACGTGGTCGCGCGCGCGGCGAGCGCCAGCGACACAAAGGCATCGTGCCTGGTCTCGGCGACGCCGAAGCCGTCGTAGCCGTCCGCCTCGGCGGCCACGGCAGCGGCCTCGACGCCGACGGGATCGTCAGAAATGTGAGCGGCCGCGTCGATCAGCATGCGCCGACCATATCCAGTACCTCAGGGAGAGACGAGCGCGTCCGTCAGCGCGTCGATGGCCGCCAGCTTCGCGGTCAGCTCCGCGCTGAGCTGGTACCGGCGGGCTAGCTCGGCTGGCGGTACGTAAGACACCTTCACCTTTCCGTCGTCCGCCCAGATCAGCACCTTGAGCGGCAGGTCCAGCGCAGCAAACGGTGCGGCCGCCATGACAGGCGTGCCAGCAGCCGGATTTCCGAACATGACCAGAGTCATGTCGCGCAGGTCGAGGTCGGCGTTTCGCGCCTCCGCACGCTGGTCAATGACGGCGAACGTCTTCATGCCCTTGGCGCCGAGCAGCCTATGCAGGCGCGCTATCGTGTCGGCGAACTGCAGCGGGCTGATCTTGGTCGTGATCGCCGGCTGGCCGTCCGACATCGCGTCGCTGGTCATCGCAAGGCCTCCCTGGCTGACGTCATTTAGAACCTAGCAACGTCAGCTCAGCCGCGACGCGAGCAGCCCCGGCAGTCAGCTCCGACTGTCCGACGGACTGCTATACCAACGTTGCGCCGTCGGCCGACGCCCTTAGCGCCGTGGCTCGTCCCGAAGTGGGCTACTTAGCCGGCTCCGCACGGCCACTACTCCCTGGACATGCCGTATCGCGTCGATGACAACGCGGGCCTGCTGCTCCGACTCCGGCTCGCCGCTTATGGTGACGATGCCGTCACTGACCTTGACCTCGTAGTCCGTCGGGTCAACCGGGATGACCCCAGGGATCACCCGGCGCGCGACCTCGTCCCGGATATCGTCGTCCGGGCGGCTGAACACGGCCAGCACGTCGACCCGGCTCACGATCCCTAGCAACCGGCCTGCGCTGTTTATGACCGGCAGCCGCTTGACCCGCCGGTCGTACATGAGACGGGCCGCTTCCTCGACCGGGGCATCTGGGCGGATCGTGACGGCAGGCCCGGTCATGAGGTCACCAGCGGTGATACCCGCAGCCTTGTCGTCCTCGCGCAGGTGCCGCAGAGCGGCGAACAGGTTCGTGCCATCCGCCTGTACCGCCTCCTTGACGAGCAGATCGCCTTCCGAGACCACGCCGATGACGCGGCCCGCGTCATCGAGCACCGGAAATGCGCTGATCCGGCGGCTGCGGAGCATGGCCGCCATCTCCTTGAACGACGCGTCCTTCCTTACTGCCACCACTGACGTCGTCATGATGTCCCTGACGGTCGCGCTGATGGTCATCACCCCCTTCGGATATCTCAGCTTCCAGCATCTCGCCGGAGCGGGTGACGCCGGCATGGCCCAAGGTCACAAGCCGGCCTTGGGAGAGTACTGGTACAGCCATGGACTACCCGCCTTTCGCTAGCGGACCTTCGGCCCTAGTGCCGCCGCATCGCGCGTCGCAGTGTGTGCGAAGAAGCACATCGGAGGTGACGGATCATGAAACTGATCACGGCAATCATCAAGCCGGGCAAGCTCGATGATGTCGTCACCGCGGTTGCCGAGAACGGCGGCCGCGGCCTCACCGTCACCGAAGTGATGGGGTTCGGCCAGCAGTACGGGCATCACCCGTCGGCTTCCAGCGATCAGAGTGCACTGGTGTTGCCGAAGGTCCGGCTCGATGTGCTAGTCGAGGACGAACTGGCTCGAGAGCTGACTGATGCCATCGCCAAGGCCGTGAACACCGGGTCCATCGGTGACGGAAAGATCTGGGTGTGTCCGGTAGAGAGCGCGCTGCGAATTCGGACCGGTGAGCGTGATCGCGCTGCCGTGTGACCTGCAGTTTTGAATCGGAGGCAGCCATGACTGCGCGGCCAGCACTTGAACAACTAGGTCTGAGCACCGGGAAGAAGGCCCGCCTGCACCGGATTCTGCGTCGGCATGGCCTGGCCAACGGCACTGCCATGTTCCTGCCATATGACCAGGGGCTAGAGCATGGTCCTAGGGATTTCTTCGCTAATCCCGTCGCCAGCGATCCCGGCTACGTGATCAGCCTGGCGCTGGAAGGCGGATTTAATGGCATCGCCATCCAGATTGGCTTGGCCGAGAAGTTCTACTGGGATTACGCCGGCGAAGTGCCCCTGGTGCTCAAGCTCAACGGCAAGACCGACATTCCGGCGATCGACCCGCTGTCGCCTCTGAACGCGAGCGTCGAGGACGCGGTGCGGCTGGGCGCCGACGCCGTCGGATACACGCTGTATGTCGGCTCGCCAGCCCAGGAACACGACTTCAGCCAGCTCCGGCGCGTACGAGACGACGCCGTGCGCCTGGGCATGCCGCTGATCGTCTGGTCGTACCCGCGCGGCCCGGCCGTAGACAGCAAGGGAGGCAAGGACTCGTTCTACGCCGTTGACTATGCGGCCAGGACCGCCAGCGAGCTCGGCGCTGACGTGGTCAAGGTCAACTTCCCGCACCCCGAGAAGATCTCTGGCGCGCCAGCGGACTACGCGCAGGACGTATCGCCGCAGCAGGCCATCGATGCCGTCGTCAGGTCTGCTGGACGCACATTGCTGCTAGTTTCAGGCGGGGAACGCGCTGGCGATGAGGTCATGCTGGAGAAGGCCAGGCAGTCCATGGAAGCTGGTGCCACCGGCCTGATCTTCGGCCGCAACGTCTGGCAGCGAAGTCACAAGGAGTCGCTGCGATTCGCTGGTCAGCTGCGGGAGATCCTCGCCAAGTACCCATCCCCGTGAGAGGCCCATCGGCCGGACGTATTGGGCCGCCGCGGCGCCGGTCCCAGGCTGTAGCGCGTTGCAGCGAGGTGGCGGCGGGCATCATCCTGATCGCTGTGCTGGAGGCCGTCACCTATCCGGTCTGGCGACGATGGTGTCTCAACTGGGGGGCGACCGCGCACGAGGCCGCGACCGCGTTGCCAGGCGACGATCTGCTACCAGCGCCAGATACTGTCTCCACCCGCGCCATATCGGTTGAAGCGGCGCCGGCCGTGATCTGGCCGTGGCTGATGCAGATGGGGCCGGGTCGCGGCGGGGCTTACACCTACGACTGGATAGAGAATCTTCTCGGGCTAGGTATGCACAGCGCCGACTCCATCGCGCCGGAATTCCAGGATCTCAAGGTCGGCGACGCCCAGGCCCTGGGCGTGCACGGACCGACTCTCCGCGTGGCCGTTCTCGAACCTGAGCGGTCACTTGTGCTCCGGTCGGACGACGGCAACTGGGTGTGGGCCTTCTCGCTAACACCAGACCGCCGTGGGACGAGGCTCGTCAGCAGGAACCGGATCGCCACGCCGGATGCCTCATCCGTGGTACGGGGGCTGTACCGGTATGCCATGGAGCCGGGCAGCCTGATCATGGAGCGCAAAATGCTGCTTGGGATCAAGGAGCGGGCTGAGGGTCTTGCCCGCACTGCCCAGTAGCAATCGGAGGGAGCGGCAATGGCCAGCGAGAAAAATGACGTCTTCGGGGGGCGCATCGTTGTGGGCGTGGACGGCTCGCCTTCATCTCTGGCCGCCCTTGCCTGGGCGGTGCGCCAAGCCGAGATCACGGGTGCCACGATTGACGCCGTCATGGCCTGGCAGTACCCGGCCATGATCAACCGAGCCGCCTGGGCGCTGGTCGCGGCGCAGGACGACGCCGAGTTCAAGGCGTTCTTCGCACAGGAACTGGACGACGCCATAGCCAAGGCAGTCGATCAGGCCAGCTTGACGAGGGTCCGCGCCATCGTCCGGCCAGGCAACGCGGCGCAGGTCCTACTGGCGGACGCCGAAGGCGCTGACCTGCTGGTGGTCGGCAGCCGCGGGCACGGCGGCTTTGCCGAGGCGCTACTTGGATCGGTCGGCCAGCATTGCGTGCAATACGCCAGCTGCCCCGTCGTAGTCATCCGTGACCAGACGGCGCGCGCGTAACTCTCAACGCAGGCACTCGCGGCGGCCTTAGGACGGTGAGTCGACGCGGATCACCACGTTCCCTATCTTGTGACCGGTCTCGACATACGCGTAAGCGGAGACGATCTCCGCCAGTGGGTACTGCCTGTCGATCAGGGGCACGAACTGGCCGGACTCCATCAGGTCGCGGAAGTAGCCGACCATCGCCTGATCTATCTGCGGAAAGGCGAACAGGACCCGCTGGCCGCGCAGCAGGGGCGAGATGAGCGGCAGGACGAGGTTCTGGTAGCGGGGCCCTGGCCCCGTGGACATGTAGATGCCGCCGCGCTTCAGCAGCCGGCGGCACTGGGCGAACGACGCCTTGCCGACGGCGTCGAAGGCGACGTCGTAGCGTTCGTCGTGGGTCGCGAAGTCCCCGGTCGTGTAGTCCAGGACCTTGTCGGCGCCTAGCTGCCGGACCAGGTCGAGGTGCTCGGTGGCGCAGACAGCCGTCACGGCGGCACCGAGCGTCCTGAGCAACTGGACGGCGGCCGAGCCGATGGCCCCGGTCGCGCCGTAGACGAGGACGGCCTGGCTGCTCTTAACACCCGCGCGCCGTATGTGCGAGAGGGCATAGTGCGAGCCCTCGGTAGCCGGCGCCGCCTGGTCGTAGAACATGCTGGCTGGCATCATCGCGACCGGGCCGGTGGCGCGGACCACCAGGTACTCCGCGTGTGCGCCGAACCTGCCCTCGCAGTAGCCAAAGACCTTGTCGCCGACCGCGAACGCGGTCACTCCGCTGCCGACGGCTGCGACGTCACCAGCAAACTCGTTGCCGAGGATGGTGGCCTTCGGCCGGACAAGGCCGGATAGCAGGCGCATGACGGCCGGCTTGGCTGCCCGGTAGTGGCTGTCGGTGCGGTTCACTGTCGTCGCGCGAACCCTGATCAGCAGCTCGCCCTCGCCGGGATCCGGCTGCGGGACCGTCGTAATCTGCACGACGTCAGACGGACCGTACCGGGTATGAACCGCAGCTTTCACGCCTGAATCGTAAGCCTGCTGCCGACTACACGATCGACGTTTGGTGGCCCGCCCAGTAGGTGTCGCGCAGCAGGCGCTTGTACAGCTTGCCGGTCGGAGACCGGGGCAGCTCGGTCACGAAGTCGACGGTCCGCGGACACTTGAAGTGCGCCAGCCGCGCCCGGCAGTAGCCGATCAGCTCCCGGGCCAGCTCGGGACTTGCGCTGGCAGGGTCCGCGAGCTGCACGACCGCCTTGACCTCCTCACCGAGGTCCTCGTTCGGAACGCCGATCACGGCGACGTCGAGGACGGCGGGGTGCGCGGCCAGCAGGTTCTCCGTCTCCTGCGGGTAGATGTTGACGCCCCCGGAGATGATCATGTATGTCTTCCGGTCGGTCAGGTACAGATACCCGTCCGCGTCGACGTGGCCGACGTCGCCGACGCTGCTCGCCAAGCCGTCAGTACTACGGCTCTCCGCTGTCTTGGCCGGATCCTCGAAGTACTGGAAGGCAGTCGCTCCGCGGAACCAGATCGTTCCATCCACGCCAGTCGGACACTGCCTGCCGTCCTCGTCGAGGATGAGCAGTTCGCCGAGAATCGGGCGGCCGACCGTGCCCGGATGCAGCAGCCACTCCACGCTGTCGCAGAAGGTGAAGCCATGTCCCTCGGTGGCGCCGTAGTACTCGGTAACGATGGGGCCGAGCCAGTCGATCATCGCCTGCTTCACGGGCACGGGGCAGGGCGCGGCGGCGTGCACGATGCATTCCAGCGAGGAGGTGTCGTACTGCTCCCGTACCTCTGGCGACAGCCGCAGCAGTCGGCTGAACATCACCGGGACCATCTGGCAGTGCGTTACTCGGTGCCGCTCAACGAGGGCCAGCCACTGCTGGGCGTCGAAGTGCTCCATTACGACAGTGGTCGCGCCGAGGCGCAGCGACGCGGACACACTCGCAGCTGGCGCCGAGTGATAGAGCGGTGCCGGGTTGAGGTAGGTCATGCCCGCCCGGAATCCGAACATGGCCCGCACAAAGTCCATCACCGGGAGCGGCTCGCTCGGCGCGATCGCCGGCAGGTCACGCAGGATCCCCTTGGGCTGCCCGGTCGTACCGGAGGAGTAGAGCATCGCCGCGCCGAGCGACTCGTCAGGGACCGGCTCAGCCGGATATGCCGCGATCGCGGCCTCGTAGGACTCCCACCCCTCGGGCGGGTCGCCGAGTCCTGTCATGAACAACCGCTCGAGCTGAGGGCATTTCGCCGCAGCGGCCACGGCTACGGGGCACCGGGCGGCCGAGCTGAAGAGCACCCGTGACTTCGAGTTGGTAAGGATGTAGGCGACCTCGTCCGGAGCCAGGTAGGTGTTGATCAGCGTGAAGTACAGGCCAGTGCGCTCCGCTGCTCCTTCGATCTCGAGCATCCGGATGCTGTTCTCCGTGAAGACGGCGATGTGGTCGCCGCGCTGAAGCCCGGCGGCCCGGAGCAGGCGCGCCGTCCGGTCAGCCCGCGCTTCGTACTCGGCGTACGTGACGGTCTCGCCGGTCGCGGCCATGATGACGGCAGGCTTGTCCGGGTGGCTTTCGGCATGCTGTCGCGCGAACATGCATCTCCCTCGGCGTGACCGCGGTCGTTGCCGTTGAGGCTACAGGCGCGCGCGGACCGTGGGCAGCCCTCAGGTCGGCGACTCCCGCACGACCTCTGCGGCATCCTTGTCGTCGCGCAAGCCCTGATAGCGGGGGTGCCGCAGCTCCCCGTCCGTGGTCCATTCGCTGAACCCGACCTCGGCGACCAGGCGCGGCTCGACCCAGTGCACCCGCGTCCTCGGCAGCCGTCCCCGGTCGTCGAACGCCGGGCTGGCCCGCTCCAGTTTCGACAGCGCCGAATGCAGCTGCCGCAGTGCAGCGTCGCTGAAGCCGGTTCCGACCTTGCCGGCGTAGGCCAGCCTGCCGTCGGCGTCGTAGTAGCCGAGCAGCAGCGCGCCCAGCCCCTGCCGCGAGCCCTGCGGGTCGGTGAACCCCCCGACGACGAACTCCTGCGCGTTCTCGCACTTGAACTTCAGCCAGTTGCGCGTCCGGCCGCTTCGGTACGGCGCGGCGGCACGCTTGGCGATGAGGCCCTCCCAGCGGTCGTGGCAGGCCTGCTCGAAGAACCGCTCCCCATCCCGCTCGCGGTGCTCGGTGTAGCGGAGCGGGCCGTCGAACGGCAGCAGCTGGCGCAGGATGTCCTTGCGCTCCCGCTGGGGGAGTGGCCGCACGTCCTTTCCGTCGGCGTACATAACGTCGAAGATGTAGTACGCCACTGGGACCGAGCTGACCAGGCTCGGGCTCGGGTGCAGCAGGCCCAGCCGCTGCTGGAGCTGCGCAAAGCTCGTATCGTCGCCGCGGAATGCCACGATCTCGCCGTCCAGTATGTGGCCGGGCGAGGTGATCTGGGCCGCCAGCGGTGCGGCGAGATCCGGGTACGTGGTCGTGATGTCGCGCTGGTTGCGGGACATGAGGCGGATCCCGCTGCTGTCGGCGAACGTCAGGCAGCGCTCGCCGTCCAGCTTGCGCTCGAAGAGCCAGGCAGAATCGGAGAATCTGTCCCTCGTCAGCGTCGCCAGCTGCGGCTCGACCCACGCGGGCAGACTGACGCTGCCACGGGAACGAGCGCGGGCGCCCGCGCCGGGACGAGCGCGCGTGCCCGTGGAAGCGCGCGCCGGGCCTGTCGGTGTTCCGCTCATCGGCGCTGAGTCGCCACCTTCCCGCGTCGGTACCGCCGTTTCGACCGCCGTTTCGCCGGACATCGGCCAGGCTAACTCGCCGCGAACCGTTGCCCGAAGCCGGTCGGGGCCTCGGACGCGCCGAGTCCTCCTGCCATTGGGCGTGAAAGTGGATGTACTGCCCAATGAGGGGCGGCACTTCCACCCTGACGCCCAATGCCTGCCCGGCCGGCAGTTACCTTAGATCGCCGAGCAGGGGAGCCACCACCATGGGATTTCAGGGCGCCATTTTCGACGTGGACGGCGTGCTGGTCAATTCGCCGCACTACCAGGCCTGGCGCGATGCGCTCCGCGAGCTGATGGACACCGAGTGGGCCAACATTCGTGGCGGCACCTCGTACAAGCCGGAAGCTTTCACCGAGGCCGTCTACCAGGAGAACGTCGCCGGCCTGCCGCGGCTGGCCGGGGCCCGCGCCGCTCTCCAGTACTTCGGCGTCCCCGACGCCGAGAGCAGGGCCGAGCGGTACGCCGCGGTCAAGCAGGCACATATGACGCGGCTGATCACGTCGGGCCAGTTCGACGCCTTCGATGACGCGCTGCGACTGGCGCTGGACACCAAGGCCTTGGGCATCGCGGTGGCTGCGGCGTCGTCTTCGAAGAATGCCGACCTGATCATGCAGCACATCCGCCTGGACACTTTCGCCGAACAGCAGCACCTGGACAATCCGCTCATCCGGCCGGGACTCACGCTGCTCGACGTGCTGGACGCCGACGTGTCCGGCCGCGACCTGCCACGGGGCAAGCCCGACCCGCTGATCTTCCTGACGGCGGCACGGGAACTCGGTGCCGAGCCGGGCGGGTGCTTCGTAGTCGAAGATGCTGAGTCAGGGGTACAGGCCGCCAAGGGCGGCGGCATGGCAGCGCTCGGCGTCGCCCGCCTCAACGACGAGAACGTCCTGCTCAGCGCCCACGCCGATCTCGTGGTGACCACGCTCGACGCGGTGTCCCGGCAGGCCCTGGCCGAGGGCCGGCTCGAGCGGAACGCCGGCCCGCAGGCCGACGGCCGCCAGCCGAGCGCAGGCTAGCCAAAGCAAGCGGGCACGGGGCATGGCGAGCAGCGGCGATAAGACCGGGGACCTGCTGGTGATCTTTGGCATCACCGGTGATCTCGCCAGGAAAATGACCTTCCGAGCGCTGTACCGGCTGGAGCAGCGCGGCTTGCTCAGCTTCCCGATTATCGGGGTGGCCAGGGCTGACATTTCTGCCGAGGAGCTCGTTGCCCGCGCGCACGACGCGATCGTCCAGTCTGGCGAGGACGTGGACCGGCATGTCTTCGGCCGCCTCGCCCGCCGGATCTCGTACGTGCACGGCGACGTCACGCAGAGCGGCGTCTACGGCGAGCTCGCCGCGAAGATGGGCAACAGTCGAAGGCCGGTGTTCTACCTGGAGATGCCGCCGGAGCTGTACGCACCGATCGTCGACCATCTTGGCGCAGCGAGCCTGCTCCGCGACGGCCGGGTGGCTCTCGAGAAGCCCTTCGGCCACGACCTAGCCTCGGCGCGGGAGCTCAATGCCAAACTGCATCGGATGCTGCGCGACGACCAGATCCTGCGCGTCGACCATTTCCTCGGCAAGGAGCCCGTAATCGGACTCGAGTACCTGCGCTTCGCGAACTTCGCTCTCGCCGAGCTGTGGGACCGCAGGAGTGTGACCGCCACCCTGCGGCTGGAGATCGACAACTGGCGCTGGGCTGACGTACCAGTGTTCATCCGCGCGGGCAAGCAGCTACCGGAGCGCGTCACCGAAGTACGGCTACTGCTGCGCCGAACTCCGCGGCTGGCGTTCCTCTCGCTGCCGACCAGGGCCGAGCCAAACCAGATCGTCGTGCGTATCGACCCGGATCCTGGCATGCGGCTGGAACTCGTGGCGCTGGCGCGTGACACCTGGCGCCCGGTGCACTTGGACGCATCGTTCACCCGCGAGCTCGGGCCGCCGATGGAACCCTACGAACGACTGCTGTACGCCGCGATCGTCGATGACCACCAGCTCTTCCCGCGGGAGGACAATGTCGAGGAAACCTGGCGCATCGTTCAGCCGCTGCTGGATAGCCCGCCCGACATCCAGCTGTACCCGCCGGGATCGTGGGGCCCAGCCGCGGCAGACACCCTGGTTCGCGGCTATAGCAGCTGGCAGCAGCCGTGGCTGTCCGAGGACCGAAGGGGAACGGGACCGTGACGAGCAAGGCCGTCCTGGATCATGTCGCCATCGCGACGCTCGAGCTGACGGATGGCTGGGACCTGTTCGGCGGCGTCCTCGGGGGCACGTGGGTGTACGGGGGTGACTCGCTCGGCTTCTGGTGGGGGCAGCTACGGTTCCGCACCGGCCCGAAGATCGAGCTGCTCACGCCGACCGGAGGCCCGGACGCTGCCTTCCTCGAGCGCTTCCTCGCCACCCGCGGCGCGGGTCCGCATCACCTGAATTTCATCGTTCCCGACATCAGCGACACGCTGGCGCGGGTCCGGGCGCTCGGCATCGAGCCGGTCCACATCAGCCTCGCGAACCCGGCGTGGAAGGAAGCGTTCCTGCACCCCAAGGACGCGCACGGCATCGTGATCCAGGTGGCCGAGCAATCCGGGCCGCCGCCGGAGCTCCCGGCCCCGGCGAAGCTTCCGGCGCCCGGTGTGCCGTCGGCCTTTGCCCTGATGGAGCACCACGTGGCCGACCTCGACGGCGCTGTGCGGCTGTTCGCCGAGGTGCTGGACGGTGAGATCATCAGCTCGCCGGACCTTGGCGGAGCGCCCGGCGCAGAGCTGGCGTGGGAGAACGGCGCGCGCGTTCGGCTCATTGAGAAGGGAACGGGGAGCGTCGGCGGCCTCGGGCAGCTGACGTTCGCCCGCGACGGCGGGCGCTTCAGCGCCGCTGATCGCAGCGAGGCAGCGGATCTGGCGCGACGGCTCGCCGTGTCGCTTCAGCTCGGGGACTGAGTCCGCGCACCGGGCGCCTGGCGCGACCAGCCAGGCCGAGGCTTACGTAGGCAGGGCCGGGGGTGGCGGCCGGTGGCCGTGCACTATGAAGACCGGGCAGGAGGCATGTTCGGCCACGTTCGCGCTGACCGAGCCGAGGAGCAGCCCGGCGAAGCCGCCATGGCCGCGGCTGCCCACAACCAGCATGACCGCACCATCGCAGGCGTCGAGCAGTACCTTGGCGGCGCCGCCCTCGTATACCCGAAGCGCCATGTTGGCGGGAGGCCTACCTCCGAAGACGGCGAGCACGCTGTCGTCGAGGACCTTCGCCATGTCTCGCGCCGGGTCCCACTCGGGCGCGATAGAGCTCCACCCATACGAAGGCGGGTACTCCCATGAGGTGACTACGTCTAGCCTGGCGCTGAAGGTCGCCGCGAAATGAGCTGCCCAGCGCAGCGCGTCCAGTGACGGTGGCGATCCGTCTATGCCGACGACGATTCTGGCCTCGCCGTTGCTGGGGGCCTCGGTCATGGTCTGCTCCTCGCCTGGCTTGCTCGTGCCGGTGTCACACTAGCGACTCGAGCGTGGCCCGTGCACCGCGACGGTGCAGCGAGTCAAGCGCCGACCGGTAAGACGCGACGAAGCGCTCATTGTGAGCGAGGTCTCCGAACAGGTCGCGATTCTGGATGAACACCTCGGGATCCTCGGCCTGGCGTCGCGCGAGTTCCATGAGGCTGCCCCGGAGTCGGTCGACGACCTCAATCGCGTTCCCCGCCTCGTCGACGCCCTCGGCGTAGCGCGCCCAGCTCGCGACCACGGCGGCGGTACGCCTGATCTCACCGCCAGTCGCGAGTTGCTGACGAGCCACGGGCACTAGCCATTTCGGGATCCGGTCGGAGCTCTGCGCGCACAACCTGGCGATCGTGTCACGCACCTGCGGGTTCGAGAAACGCTCAATGAGCGTTTGCTTGTAAGCGTCGAGATCTACGCCTGGCACGGCGGGCAGCGTCGGGGCGGCTTCCTCGTCCATGTAGCCACGGAGGAACGTCTGGAAGAGCCCGTCGCGCGCGGCCTCGTGCACCAGCCGGTAGCCAGCTAGGTAGGCGAAATAGCACATGGCCTGATGGCTGCCGTTGAGCAGCCGCAGCTTCATCAGCTCGTACGGCTCCACGTGCTCGACGATTTGCACCCCGGCCTCCTCGTACGAGGGCCGCCCGGCCGTGAACGAGTCCTCGAGTACCCACTGGGTGTACGGCTCGCAGACGACCGGCCACCGATCGTCGACCTCGAATCGCTCCCGGACCTCGGCCCGGTCGGCGTCGGTGGTCACGGGCGTGATGCGGTCCACCATCGAGTTGGGGAAGTGCACTTCCCGCTCTACCCAGTCCCCAAGCCCGGCTTCCCGGAGCCGCGCGAATTCGGTGACCACGCGCCTGGTGAGATTGCCGTTGCCCTGGAGGTTGTCGCAGGACATGATCGTAAACGGCGGCAGCCCTCGCTTTCTGCGCCGCGACAATGCCTCCGTGATCAGTCCGAAGACGGTCCGCGGCGCAGCGTCAGGCTCGAGATCGTGCACAACGTCAGGATTCGCGACGTCGAACTCGCCGGTGACATCGCTAATGTTGTAGCCGCCCTCGGTGATCGTCAGCGAGACGATCCGGGTCGGCTGCGCCGCCATCTTCTCGATGACCGCTTCCGGGTCATCCGGCGCGAAGAGGTATTCGACGACTGATCCGACTACCCGTGGCTCATACGTCCCGTCGCTGTGCTTGATGACCAGCGTATAGAGACCGTCCTGGGCGTCGAGCGCCTCCTGCATCCGCCTGTCGACGGCCATCACCCCGACGCCGCAGATACCCCAGTCCAGTGCCCCGCCCGCGTTCATCAGGCGGTCGTGATACATCGCCTGGTGGGCTCGGTGGAAGCCGCCTACTCCGAAATGCACGACACCTGATGTGACAAGGCGGCGGTCGTACGCCGGAACCGCCAGCCGGTCGCTCCAGTACGCCAGCGTGCGAGCGTTGAGTGGCCGCGGCTTAACCTGCAAGGCGGACGCCGCATCGTGGGCGGAGTGTGCAGTAACCCATCGCTGCAGGCTACCGACGGGCCGGGGCCGGTACCGGCGCCGTGCCCTCGTTCGAACTTCCGGCGTGGCGCTTGTTAGCCGACGGTTGGAGAGGAAGGTGGTCGTGACCTCGCCCGACATGACGTTTCAGCTGCTCGGCGGCGCGCAGGCAGCCGCGGACGCGGCCGACTTGCATGGCCTTCATGCCGAGGTCTACGCCGACCCGCCGTACGAGCTGAATGACGAGGCGGCGTTGTTTGCCGAGCGCTTCCGGGTCCAGCGGCGCCAGCCCGGCTTTGTGCTGGCTGAGGCCCGCCGTGGGGGCTATCTGGTCGGGTACGCGACCGGGATGCCGCTCCGGCCGTCCACGTCCTGGTGGCGGGACCTGACCACGCCGCTGCCCGACGATGTCACCGCTGAGTATCCAGGTCGCACGTTTGCGCTGACCGACATACTGGTGCGGGCATCGTGGCGGCGGCAGGGTATCGGGCGGGCGCTGCACGACCTGATACTCCGGAGCCGGCGCGAGGAACGAGCCACGCTCACCGTTGCGCCCGCGGCGACTCCGGCGCAGAGCGCTTTTCAGAGCTGGGGCTGGCGGAAGGTCGGGCGGACGCGAGATCCCGGGTCCGGGTCGTCCGTATCGGACGTCCTCGTGATGACGCTCCCAGCGAGCCGCGAACCATGACCTCACGCGTCCGGCGGCGCTGTCGCAGGCCGCCTCTCCCGTTAGGCACTTCGAGTTGCCAGGACATCCAGGTCTCGCTCGGCGTAGAGCCGGTGCTCCCACTCCTCGTTGAGGATGACCAGCAGGCATTCACGGACCTGGTAGCTGCGGGGCGGCGGCCAGCCGGGTCCTTCGACCGGTGCCGTGTACCCGTCCAGCGACGTACTGGTCAGGCCCTCGATCACCTGACGCACAGTCGACATCCGGTCACGGCGCAACTCGAGCACCACGTCGAGGGACGGTCGGGCGTCGCGGTCGCGGGGCACTCCCGGCGTGTCGGGCATCTCATCCCACGGCAGGTCCAGGGCGTCCCACGGCGACGGGTCGCCGAGGATCGCCCGCCTGATCCAGGAGTCGGTGGCGAACGCCAGGTGACGCAGCGTCTCGATGAACGACCACTCGCCGTCGACCGACTCGTGCAGCAGGTCAGGCGGCCCCCCTCGGGCCCTGGCCACGGTCTCGCCCCAGAGGCGCTCGAGGATGTCCCACGCCTCGCGGAAGCCGGCTGGGTCCGTCGGCCGCATCTTGGGCCGAAGAGGATAACGCCTGTTGAGCTCCGCGTTGATGAGCGGGCCGATGTCGACGCCATTAATCGTCACGTTCTCGATCTCGCCATGTATATCGACATTGCCCAGTTCGACGCCCCTCATCACGACGCCGCTCAGGTCTACACCGCGGAACCGGGCGTCGCTCAGGTCGACTGCGCGCAGCTCGGCGCCGCTCAGGTCAACGCGCTCGAACCGCGAACCCCGAAGATCTGCACGAATGAAGTCAGCCATGCGACGACGTTAGCGTCACGGGCTGACAGTCAGCCCGTGTCGCGCTCCGTGGCGGGAAGCGGCTTACGCCTGATATCCCCTTCCGCGGCAAGTGGCCGCCTGCGCTCCGTACTGGTTCAATCCTGGGCATGGACCTGGCTGGCGCAGAAAGGCTGGCGCGCACCCGGCATCGGTGGGAGATCGACGAGGCAGGTGGCCTGTACGTTGATCATCTTGAACGGGTCGTGGCGCTGATTGCATCGCGGGGTGGTGGCGTATGCGAGCAGATGGCCGGATGGCTGCACGGCATCGCCAGGACTGGGCTGCGGCCCGTGGATCTGGCGGCGCGCCGGGTCCCGCGCCGGGTCATCCGGATCGTGGACGCGCTGGCGTTTCGGGTCGCAGACACGGCTGACAGTCATGCGCGACGGATCGCTGCCTGTCGTGGGGCAACGCTGGTGCTGGGCGCCGTTGCTGCCGATGAATGTCGGCCCGAGGCGCTGGCCGCGCTCACGCCGGGGATGCGGCAGCACCGCGTTGGCCGTTATCGCGACCTGCTGGTCAGGCTGGGCGAGCCGCTCGGATCGGAGCTGCCCGACCAGGCAGCCGGCCCGCGTCCGCCCGTCGGCGTCGAGGTACGGCTTGAGCAGCTCGATCCTGCCTGTCCGGATAGATGGGAAGCCGTCCGGGCTCTCGGGTCGGCTGGTGAGTTGCGCGCCGCCCGGCCGCTGATTGGCGCGTACCGAGCGGCGAAAGCAGGGGATGGCCGCTGGGCGAGCGGGGCCACGGACCTGGCTGGTGCGCTGTCGCGGATCGCCGCGCAACGCCGGAATCAAGATGACCCGCAGTGGGTCGGGACGCTGCTGGGCCTGGCTGGTGACGGTGATGGGTTTCTGCGCGCGACCGCAGTCCGGGGGCTCGCCGGGCTTGCCATCGGCCAGCCTGTGGTCGTGCGAGCGTTGTCCGATGACAGTCCGCAGGTCGTCTCCGCGGCGCTCCAGGCCCTTGAGCCTGGCCAGGACAGGGAGCTGGCTGACGAACTGATCACGATCACCAGGCAGCCGGGAAGAGAGTGGGCATGGCCTCGCCGCTTGGCCGCGCGCCGCCTGGCGACAACTGGTGACTCACGGGCGCAAGAAGCGCTGCTGGCGGTCCTGGCTCGTGATGGCATGGGACTTGGCCGCGATCTCGTCACAAGCCTGGCGGAGCCCGGTGACCAGGCGGTGATCGCGCAGCTGATCGGTCAGGTCCGGAGCAGCGCCCCTGGCCGGGCAGCCGCGGCATACCTGCTCGGAGAACTGCGCGCCCAGGAGGCCGTCAGCGACCTGATCCGCATGGCAGGGGAGGAGACGGTCAACCTGCAGGCGGTTCACGCCTGTATCGAGGCCCTAGGGAAGATCGCGCACCCGGCGGCAGTGGCCGGCCTGGCCGCTGCAGCCCACCAAAAGCAGGCATCCGTGCGCGCCGCCTCACTGCTCGCGCTGTCGCATATCGATGACCCGGCAGTGGGAGACGTGGCGCTGGCGGCCGCCGAGGATTTCGAGCCGGATGTGCGCGAGGTCGCCGTCAGGCTCCTGGCCGCGCGCGCTGACCAGCGGGCCACCGCCCGGCTGCTGACTTTCTGCGACGGGGCGCTTGCCGCGGTCGCGCTCAAGGGCCTGATCCGCCTTGCCGACCCGCGCGCAGTCCCGGCGCTGAAGCGGGTGTTCACCACGGCGCCTGAGCGCAGGATCCGCGATCTGGCCGGCCGGGCCCTAGCCCGCTCGGCCACCAATTCTGCCGGCCTGTATCTGGCGAGCTGGATGGATCCGGGACAGCTCGCGGCTACCGCCTGGGTACTGGGCGAGATCGGCGACAAGACCGCGGCCAGGCGGCTTGCCCATTTCCTGACCGACCGCGATGAGCGGGTCCGGGCCCGCGTCGCGGCGGCGCTTGGCAAGATCGCCGATCCTGGCACGGCGCCGGGCATCGCCATCGCCCTCCACGACGTCTCCCCGAGGGTGCGGGCCAGCGCCGCGACCGCGCTTGGCGCCTTGGGGGTGACCGGGACCCGAGACCTGCTCACACCTTCCCTGCAAGACCCGCATGCCGCGGTCCGTGCCGCCGCCGCGGCTGCCCTGCGCCGCGCCGGTCAAGGTCCTGGCTAGCGGCCAAATATGCAGCGACGGGACGATGCTCGGGCCATACGCTCCGCAACATGGACGAGCACAGGCATTCAGTCGCTGGAGCAGACGCGTCAGGATCGGGCTGCTGACTGAGGGCGCCGGAGCCGCGCTGCTGCTGGTCCACGGCGCGATGGGCAGCATCGAGCGCTGGGAGCCGGTGTGGCCAGCGCTGACCGCTGGGCGGCGGGTCACCGCCATGGACCGCCGCGGTCGCAGGTCTAGCGGTGACTCTGAGCTGTATACGCTGACCCGCGAATGCGGAGATGTGACGGCGGTCGCGTCTGCGCTGGCCAGCGAGCAAGGCGGGCCGGTGGACGTCCTTGGCCACAGCTTCGGCGGCACCTGTGTGCTCGGGGCTGCAGCGCTCGGGGCCCCGTTCCGTCGCATTGTGCTGTATGAACCGCCAGGGCCGCAGACGGCCAGCCCTCAGTGGCTAGACCAACTCAGCTCATGGATCGCCGCGGGCGAGGCTGGCCGGGCTACCTTCAGCTTCCTGACCGAGATCATCGGCCTGACGGCCGGTCAGGTCGAGGAACTCGGCCGCGCGCCCGGCGGCCGGGATTTCCTTCCCATCGTCGCCGCGACGCTCCTGCGGGGCGCGCGGTGGCCGGCTCCGACTTCGCCGCCACCGCGCGTGTCGTCCGGCAGCCCGTACTGCTGCTGCTTGGCATGCTGAGCCCGCTGGGCACTTGTCTGCGCAGCTTGTTTGCGCCGGGCCCTCGTGGAGAACCATGGCCGTACGGGGTCTCAAGCGGGGGCCGCAACCGGGGGGGAATAGCCATGGCGAAGTATCTGGCGATCGCGTCCTACACTGCCGAGGGCATCAGGGGGGTGATGGCAAAGGGCGGCACCGCTCGCGTCGAAGCGACGCAGCGGGTCCTGGCTGATGCTGGCGGCTCGCTAGAGGGCTTTTACTTCGCGCTTGGCCAGGATGACGCTTATATCGTCTGCGACCTGCCGGACAACGTCGCGGCGGCAGCAACGGCTATGTCGGCAGCTGCCAGCGGCATGGTCGTCAGCCGGATGGTGACGCTTCTGACTGCCGACGAAGTCGATCGCGCGGCCGCGCTCCGGCCGCGCTATGACGCTCCTGGCTCATGATCGCCATGGCCGGTTGATTCCGCGGTTCTCGTGTCTCCCACCCGCATAGGGTCGGTAGAGTTATGCGCCAATATGCGCTGGCCGCGCAGATGCCCTCTGCGTTCGCGGCCTTGGCTGTCGCGGGGTCTTTCCGCTGCCTGTCCCCGGCGCGGTAGAAGCGGAGGGCAGTAGAGAGGCCCAGTCGATGGCAAGGGCGGATGCCCCCACGGAGCAGGCCAGCCCCGTCGCCCGAGTAGAAACGCCGGGGGCAGGACGGCCGGCGCTAAGCGATCGGCTGCCGCGCCCGTGGCTGTTCCCCCTCGCCGCCTTCGCGGCCGTTTGGCTGCTCATCCTGGTGACCTGGGACGGCTCAGACGCGATCACTGGTCGCAGCCACCCCTGGGGCTGGCACATCCTGATCGCGGATACCGGCTTCTACCGGGGCATCGCCCAGTACGGGTACACCGGCGATCCGGCGCGGGGCGCGTTCTTCCCTCTCTACCCGCTGCTGATCCACCTTGCCAGCTACCTGACCGGCGGCGACTACCTGCTCGCCGGGCTCATCACTACCGTTGCATGCGGGGCGGCGTCAGCGGTCGCCGTCTGGGCGCTGGCGGTCCGGGTCTGCGGTCGCCGAGTCGCCGACGGCGCTGTCGTGCTCTATTGCTTCTTCCCCGGCGCGATGGCCTTTGGCATCCTCTATTCCGAGCCGCTCGGCGTCGCTCTCGCCGCGGCCGCGCTCCTGGCCCTCCTGGACCGGAGGTGGCTGCTTGCCGGGGTCATCGGTGCTCTGGCTACCTTCGAGCGGCCCACGCTCATCGTTCTCGTTGCGGTCTCCGGCGTGGCAGCGATTCAGGCGATCTGGGCCCGGCGCGAGTGGTGGGCCCTGCTCGCGCCAGCGCTCACGCCGCTCGGCATGCTGGCCTTCTTCGACTATGTCGGGCACCGATACCACAATTACGCATACTGGTTCTGGGTCGTGAACAAGGGCTGGCACCAGCACTTCGACTGGGGCGCCAGCACGTTCCGCATTCTGTTCTGGCTCGATCCCCACGACCGGTATCACAAGGCTTTCGTCGTGATGCTCACGATCATGTTCGTCGCTGCCTTGGCCGGAATCGCCCTGATGGTGGCTGCCCGCCTGCCACTTCCGCTCATCCTGTTCGGGGTCCTGACGATATTGCTGGCCATCACGTCCGCCGGAGCGGGCCCTAGGCCGCGGCTGGTCTGGAGCGCGTTCCCGATATTCATCGGCGCGGCCGCCAAGCTGCCGAGGGTCGTCTACTGGCCCGTGCTGATCTTGTCGGCTGCGGGCCTCGTCCTCCTCGTCGGGGGATGGCGGCAGCTGTTCGGCCTCAAGCTCGCACCGTAAGCCGCTGGGGCCGCTGCAGGCCGCCAGTCAGCAGCGGGCGGGCTAGGAGCTTGAACCGAGACGCGCTCTGTCGGCCGCGTTCCTTCTCCTGTGGCTGGGTATTGCTCACTCGACTGGACTGACCTTTCTGCTATGGGGGCTGACTGTGAGTCTGGTGAGGTGGGTGGACGTGCCTGGGCGGCCGGTCGCTCAGATGGAGGCCGTCATAGGCGGGGATCGGTATGAGCGGCTCGTTACGGCCGGAGGCCTGTTCCGGGATTCGCTAGGGGACCGCACGATCTGGAATATCAGCTCAACCGCGGTCGGCGGGGGAGTCGCCGAGATGCTGCATGTCCTGATCGGGTACGCGAAGGACCTTGACGTTCAGACCGGCTGGGGCGTGATCACGGGCGACTCCGAATTCTTCGTCATGACGAAGCGGCTGCACAACCAGATCCACGGCGAGTGGGCCGGAGGCCCGATCAGCGGCGCAGAGGCTGGCCACTACGCTCGGATGCTCGCCGCCAACGCCGTCGAACTGCTGGAGCGGATACGGCCCGGCGACCTCGTGCTGCTCCACGATCCGCAGACGGCCGGGCTGGCGGCCGCGCTGGTGAGCGCGGGCGCCAGGGTAGCGTGGCGCTGCCATATCGGCGTGGACTGGGAAAACGACGCCACGAGGGCTGCCTGGAACTTCCTCCGTCCGTACCTGGCCGCGGTGCAGAATTATGTCTTCTCCCGGCGCGAGTACGTGCCTTCATGGATACCGGCCGGCGACGTGGCCATCATCCCGCCGTCGATCGATCCGTTCTCGCCGAAGAACCAGTACCTCGATGACGCCACCGTGCGGGGCATCCTCGTCCGCATCGGCGTGCTGGATGGAGCGGTACCGGACAGCGCCGCGTCCTTTATTCGCGGCGACGGCACGTCGGGCGTCGTATCGCGTCCGGGTCAGATCACCGGTGAGAGCCGGCCCGGCCCCGAGGATCCGCTGGTCATCCAGGTCTCCCGATGGGACCAGCTCAAGGACATGCCAGGCGTGATGAACGGTTTCGCGAACTACGTTGTGCCGGGCGGCGGGACTGGATACCTGCTGCTCGTTGGCCCGGCGGTCGCCGGGGTCGCCGACGACCCGGAAGGCGCCGCCGTGTTCGCGGACTGCCTCCTGCAGTGGCACGAGCTGCCAGCGGCGACTCGCAGTCGCGTGCTGCTTGTCACGCTTCCGCTAGATGACGCCGACGAGAACGCCGCGATGGTCAACGCACTGCAACGGCACGCGACCGTCATCGTGCAGAAGAGCCTGGCCGAGGGGTTCGGACTAACGGTCGCCGAGGGCATGTGGAAGGCGCGGCCGGTGGTCGGGTCCGCAGTCGGCGGGATCATCGACCAGATCGCCGACGGCACGGGGATCCTGCTGCCCGATGCCAGGGATCTCAAGGCGTTCGGGGTGGCGGTGCGCGAGCTGCTCGACGACCCGGATGAAGCCAACCAGATGGGGCGGGCGGCTCAGGTCTACATTGGCGAGCACTACGTAGGTGACTTGCACCTGCTTCGATACGCGGACCTGTTCAGCGCGCTGATCTCGTCCGGCTAGAGACCGGCGCTGGCATCGCCGGCGGCCTGGGCCAGTGTCAGGCCGAAGTCGCCGGCCGGATCGGTCCAGAAACGGATTGTCTCCATCCCGGCTGCGGCGAATTCGGCTGCGAGCCTGTCGGGTCGGAATTTCGCGGAAATCTCGGTGCGCAATTCTTCGCCCGCCGCGAAGGAGACGGTGAGGCCGATATCGCGGACCGTCACCTGCTGGTCTCGCGTCGACCGCAGCCGCATCTCGATCCACTCGTCGGCGGCGTCCCAGACGGCGACATGCTGGAACTGATCGACGGCGAAGTTGGCGCCGAGCTCTCGGTTCAAGACCACGAGTACGTTGCGGTTGAACTCCGCCGTCGTGCCGGCCGCGTCGTCGTAGGCGCGCAGCAGCCTATCGACGTCCTTGACCAGATCCGTGCCGAGCAGGAAGGTGTCGCCGGGCTGCAGGATGGCGCCAATCTGCTTGAGGAAGCTAGCCCGGGCCGCAGGTTCGAAGTTGCCGATCGTTGAGCCGAGAAATGCGATCGTGCGGCGGCCATCGGCCGGAATGGCCGCAAGGTCGCACTCGAAGTCGCCCACGACGGGGGCGACATGCAGGCCGGGGAACTCCGCCGCGAGCGCCTCGCTAGATTCGGCGAGCACGGTCGGGTCAAGGTCGAACGGCACGAACTGCCGCAGCGTTCCGCCGGCCCGCAGCGCCCGGAGCAGGAGCCTGGTCTTCGCAGAGGTGCCGCTGCCAAGCTCAACCAGCGAATCGCACCGCGACAGATCCGCTATCTCGGCTGCGCGCCGCTGCAGGATCGCGGTCTCGCTCCGGCTCAGGTAGTACTCCGGCAGGCGCGTGATCTCGTCGAAGAGATCACTGCCACGCTCGTCATAGAAATACTTGGGCGGCAGCGTCTTCGGACTCGCCGTGAGACCAGCCCGAACGTCAGCGCGCAGGGCGTCGTAGTACCGGGCTGGACGAGCTTCTGCGCAGTTGTTCCCTTGCATACTCATGCCTCCAGATCGGTGATCGTCACAACGCCGGCCGTGACGTCGACGAGGTGATGATCGGGGATGTCGCTCCAGCCGGGGTCATCGTCGTAGGGCTCGCTCGCGACCACGATTCCGTCATCGGTGCGCAGGACACTCAGCGTGTCGTTCCATCGGGTCGCGATGATCCGCTCGCCATTCGCCAGCAGGAGATTCAGCCGGGCGCCCGGATCGCGCTTGCCGAGCTCGGCAACGAACTCGCCGGTCCGCTCTGGACCGAAATCGAAAAGCCACGCCGCGAGCTGGGCCGAGTCGCACACTGACTCCGCTGCGGGGTGCGGACCGAGCATCGCCCGGTCGACGATGCCGTTGTGCGACAGCAGCCACCGTCCCGACTGGAACGGCGCAACTGCCGTCTCGTCTAGCGGCATTCCGGTGCTAGCCGACCGCACCGCGGCCACGACGCAGGTCGAGGAGATGACCGGCGCCACCGAGGCAAAGGACATATCACCCCACAGTGCTCGGTTCGACCGCCAGCGGGCTGGCACGAGCCGCTGGCCCGCGCCAGCCCGCTGGCCCATGCCATCCAGCGGGCGGGCTGGCACGAGCCGCTGGCCCGCGCCAGCCCGCTGGCCCATGCCATCCAGCTGGCGGGCTGGGCGCGCGTCAGCGAAGAACCCGACTCCCCAGCCGTCGGCGTTCATGCGCCCGTGACGCTGGCGTCGCGGGGCATAGGACTGGACCAGGAGCCCGTGTGCGGGCTCGAGCAAGAGCTCCGCTAGGGATCGCGGCCCCGTTCCCAAATAGGCGAGGTGGCGGCACACCTATGCGTCCCACGCCAGCCGAACGCCTGTGAAGATCTGACGTCGGATCGGATAGTCCCAGTTGCGGAACGAGGGCCGGATCGTGGACGGGGCGACTGCCCACGACCCGCCGCGCAGGACCTTGTAATCCCCGCCGAAGAACGGCTCGCTGTAGGCGCGGTAGATCATCGGAGTGAACCCTGGCCACGGGACGAAGTCCGACGATGTCCATTCCCAGACGTCGCCGATCATCTGCTCTACGCCATAGGCCGAGGCCCCTGCCGGGTAGGCACCGACTGGGGCCGGCCGCAGCCCAAGCCCACCCAGGTTGGCGAGGTCTGGGGTTGGCGCCTGCGATCCCCACGGCCAGGTACGCCTGGCACTCCGGACGGGATCCCATGCGCAGGCCTTCTCCCATTCGGATTCCGTCGGCAGGCGGGCGCCAGCCCAGGCCGCGAATGCCTCCGCCTCGTAGTAGCAGACATGCTGCACGGGTTCATCCGGCGGCACATCCTCCTCGGTCCCGAACCGGAGCCGAGTCCCGTACTCCGTCCAGAACTTGGGTCGTTCGAGGCCGGCACCGACCCGGTGCTTCCAGCCCGGCTCGGACCACAGCTCCGGCCGGTGGTAGCCGCCGTCAGCTGCAAAGTCGAGCCATTGCCGGTTGCTTACCGGCACTCGGCCAATCCAGAACGGCCCGATGTCGATGGCGTGCGCGGGTCGCTCGTTGTCGAGTGAAAACGGCTCGGTGGCCGCGTCAACTCCGAGCACGAAGCGGCCGCCGGGCACGTAGATGCGCTCGCCGGTGACCGGGCGACCGGGCGGGAGTGCGCGCCGCTGCAAGAGGACCGGCGGTCCTTGCCGCAACTGCAGCGTCGCGTACATGGTCTCGTCGTGCTGCTCTTCGTGCTGGACGACCATGCCGGCCGTGAACAGGTCCTCTTCCGAGGTGCGCTCGATCAGGTCAAGCACCCGGCCGCGCACCTCGTAATTGAAAGCCCGCGCTTCGACCGGCGGTAGCAGCGGCAGCGACGGCCGCTCGGCGCGCCCATGCTTGAACGCGTCATACAGCGAGTCGACGTTCGGGGCCAGCATGCCCGGCCGCGCCGGATCGCCGCCGCGCAGAAGCCACAGCTCTTCCTGCTGACCGACGTGGGCAAGATCCCAGACCAGCGGGCTCATCAGCGGATCGTGCTGCGCGAGCAGTGTCGGCTCGTCCAGGTCGGTGAGCTGGAGCGTCCGGGCGCGTGCATTCTCTAGATCGCGAACGACGTCATCATGCATGGGCTAGCTCCTCGAAGGCGGTTTGCGGCCCGACCTCGGCGATGCGCTCGGCCAGCACGTCACCCGGACAGCGGCCGGCGCCGATCAGCTCGGCGAGATCAGCCACGGCGGCCGCAAGGTCGCTGGGTACACGTGCCGCGGCGATCTCCACACAACGGCGTGCACAGCGCGCCAGCATCGGGTCGCCCAGCCCCTCGCGCGCCGCACGTGTCCACAGCAGCGCCGCAGGCTCAGTCGCCTCGGATGCGAGATCGCTTGCGACCGGATCATCCATCAAGGTCGTGACCACTGCGGCTATCGCCGGCCACCATCGCGGCGCGGTCATGTCCAGGTAGCGCAGCTCCAGGTAGCCGCGCAACCGCACCGGGGGGAACAGCGTCGTCAGGTGGACGTCGAGATCGGCCGCGGTCGGCAGCCTGCCGCCCAGCCGAACTGCGCCACTTGCCCATTGCTCGAACGGCACAGATCGGCCCACGGCGGCGACGTCGCTGACCCCGGTCCGGACGAAGACCACGGGAGCCTGCAGGGCATATTTCGCCCAGGCCGCCGTGGGATCCGAGACTCCGGCGGCCGTAAGGTAGCCCGGCATCGGACCGCACGCGCGAGGGTCCAGGCCAGCCCAGGCTCGCTGCCGGGCTGACTTCCATCCGGTGTCCCGACCGCTCAGCCATGGCGAGCTTGCCGAGAGCGCGAGGAGCGTCGGCCCCAGCCGATGTGCGCGTGCGACCCGTTCTGACCAACTGCGCTGTGGTCCGGCCTGCAGGTTCACCTGGAGCGCCGCCGTGGAGTTCATCATGACCGCGCCGGCCGCCGCCTTGCCGGTCGCAGCAAAGTGCTGCTCCATAGCCCGGTAGCGCGGTCGCGGATTGATCCGGTGCGGCGATCGGAGCGGATCGGCGCCCGCATGAGCGAGCCCGAGACCAAGCGGCGAGAGAGCCAGCCGGGAACTTGTCACATCGCGGCGCATCGCGGACACGGCGGTCAGGAGGTGCGGCGCCGGCGATCCAGACAGCTCGACCTGGCCGCCAGGCTCAACCGTGACCGAGCTTGCATCAGCGACGGTGCCGACAAGATCCAGGATCGGCTCTACTCGGTCCCATGGCACGGCGGCGGCCACGGCGGTGAGATCTACGAGGTGGGTCTCGACCTCGAGCCCGACAATGCCGATCTCCGAGTCAGCGAGCGCCGCGCGGAACGATCGGGCGTAGGCCGCCTCCGCTGTAAGCGGTTCAGCGTCATCGAGGGCGCCTTGAACGGGAGCGCGGAGAACGGCCATCATTCCCCTCCAGGTCCGGGCCGGCGGACTATGTCCGCCGCGGGTCGGTGCGGGGCGACTGAAATGAAAGCCGTCCGTGTCGCTGGCCACCCTTGTGATGGCCAGCAACACCCATTGTACTTATGCCTCTGACAATCGGCCGGCGGCCTAGCGGCGAATGCACCCCTTATAGGATGATTTCGTTCTAATGTGCCGTCGGCGGAAACAGCTACGAACCGGCGCCAGGGCCGGCTAGCAGCCGCTGGACCTCCGAAACCATCTGCGCCCTCGGCGGCAGGCCCGGCATGTCCACGTCAAGGGCTGGATTGTCACCGTTGGCAATGCCCTGCCACCGGCGGAGCGCTATCGCGGTGAAGCCGGGGTCGGTCAGCACCCAGAACTTGTCGCCAGCAATCGCGTCGGCCACCAAGTCCGCCACGGCGGCCGGCTCCATGCCTTCGTCCACGGCTCGACGGACGTGCGGGAGCGTCACTTCGGCGGTAACCGCTAGCGGCGGAATCTCTCCCATGCCGTCGGGCCAGTTGCGTTCGGCGTCAAGGATTTGCGTGCGGACCCAGCCAGGGCACAAGACGCTGACCCCGACGCGAAGCCCTGCCACCTGCATCGCCGCATAGAGGTCCTCGGAAATGGCGACCACCGCGTGCTTTGACGCGTCATAGGACGGATGCAATCCGGGCATCAGCCCCGCCACGCTCGCGGTGTTCACGATGTGACCTTCGCCCTGCATTGCCACCAGCGGCAGGAACGCCCGTATCCCGTGGATGACTCCCCACAGGTTTACTCCGAGCACCCACTTCCACGCCGATAGCGGGCCGAACCATGGGTCGGAGGCGCTCGAAACGCCTGCGTTGTTGCAGATGATGTGGACAGCGCCAAAGCGATCTACGGACGCAGCCGCCAGAGCCTGCACCGACGCTTCGTCACTGACATCGGTGGGAACAGCCAGCGTCTTGACACCGAGGCGAGCGATCTTCCGTTCAGCTGCTTCCAGGGCGGTCTGCTCGACGTCGGCCAGGACCACGTTCAATCCAGCGCGGGCGAAGCGCTCGGCGAGCGCCAGGCCGATACCACTTGCTGCGCCGGTAACGACAGCGACTTTTCCCGCGGTCACTTCCATGATCTTCCCTCCACCAAAGCTCCCCCCAGCGTTCTCTGCCGCCGAGACCCGCGGCGGGTGCGGCCCGCGCGTGTACCGATTGTTGCTCGTGGATCTGTACTGTGGCTGTCCTGACGCTGTCCAGGTGCATCGGGCTGCGTAAAAGCCGCAACTCGGGCACCGATTTGCTAGTAGCGGTCGCGAGCGCGCGACGTGTGGATCGTAGGTACAAAAACTTTGCACCTACGATCCACACGTTTCTGCCGAGGCCTAGGACGCGGTCGGCTGTAAGGGATAAACACGGATTTATCCTCCAGCAGTCTGGCTTTCGGGACCATTTCCGCGCGCCTCAGGTTTTATTACAGGCTTTCGGCTTGCGGGCTGTAATCGCGCTGGAGGTAGCCGGCCGTCATTCCTCCGTCTACCAGCAGCGTGGTTCCGGTGATGAACTCGGCGTCCGCGCTGGCGTAAAAAACTGCCGCGGCGGCAACGTCGCTGGTCTGGCCAAGCCGGCCGATCGGTGGCACCGGCCAGCCGCCGTCCTCCTCGCCCCGGTCGTGTTCGCCGGGTGGGCCCATGTGCCGCATGCCAGGCCAGATGTCGCCTGGGCACAGCACGTTCGAGCGCACTCCGTCGGGGCCGCCGTCGAGGGCGAGCATCTTGCCGAGCATCACGACGGCGGCCTTGGTCACCGAGTACAGCCCGATCGCCTGCTCGCCCCAGATCGCGGCATCCGAAGCGATGTGGATCATGCATCCCCGGCTGCGCGCCAGGTGCGGGTAGGCGTGCTGCGCGTACAGCAGATAGCCGCGGACGTTGACGTTCATGACCCGGTCATAGTCGGCCTGAGGCGTGTCGATCAGCCGCGCGGTCACGCCGACGCCGGCGTTGTTGACCAGCACGTCCAGGCTGCCGAGGTGGGCGGCGGCGGCGTTCACCGACCAGGCGACCGCGTCGGGGTCGCCGACGTCGGCGGCGATGAATCGAGCGCCGGGTCCGAGCGTCTGCTCGGCACGGGCGCCGAGTTCGCTGTCGCGACCGGTGATCACCACCTGCGCGCCCTCGGTCAGGAACCGCTCGGCGATAGCCAGGCCCAGACCGGTGGTGCCGCCAGTAACGAGTGCCCGCTTGCCCGCCAGCTTGTCCATGGCAGCTCAGTCTAGAAGCCCGTCGGCCAGGATCTGGCGGCTGCACACCGCCGCTGCTTAGGCCTGTCAGTTGGACCGGCGGCGGCTTAGCCTAGATCGAAGTGAATACCGAAGAAGCGCGCGCTCTGGCCGCCAAGCTGTTGGCCGACGAGCTACCACAGCGGTGGAGGCACGTCCAGGCGGTCGGCAGCCGCGCGGAGGCGGTTGCCCCGTTAGTCGGCGACTGGGATGACATGCTCGTCCGCGCCGCCTGGCTGCACGACATCGGGTATGCGCCCGAACTCGCGGTGACAGGCTTTCACCCGCTGGATGGTGCGATCTATCTGGATTCGATCGGCGCGCCACGCCGCATTGTCTGCCTCGTCGCCCATCACTCGTGCGCACGGGAGGAGGCGCAACTCCGTGGCCTGGGCGCGCAGCTAGCCGAGTTCGACGACGAGGCCGGAGCCCTCCGCGATGCTCTGTGGTACTGCGACATCACGACCTCGCCCGACGGCGAGCGAGTCAAGGCAGCGAAGCGGATCCGCGAGATCAAGCGGCGATACGGGCTCGGCAACGTGGTTACCCGGGCGATAACTAACAGCACGCCGGAATTGCTCGAAGCCGTTCAGCGAACGGAGCAGCTGATCGCGCACTATCAAGGCCCCTGGCCCGGCTAGAGACCAGCAGTAGATGAGGCGGATGCCCGTTCGGGGGGCCAAGCCCTAGGTTGGTGGAGTGACTAATCGCGGATTCGAGGTCGTCTGTGAGATCGAGCCGCCGACCCGGCCGGACCTGAGACATGTCCGCCATCAGATCGGCACGCTGAGCACGGTGGCTGACGCGTTCCTGATTCCGGACAACCACTTGGGCCGGGCGACCGTGTCCAGCGTGGCTGTGGCGCATGAGGTCGAGGCGATGGGAGGGCGCAGCATCGCGTGCCTGAATTCGCGCGACCGAAATCTGCTGGGGTTCCGCCGAGATCTGCTGACGGCGGCCGCGTACGGCGTTGACCAGTTTCTGTTCGTCTATGGCGACAAGCCGACCTCGGGCGGGCGCACGGGGGAGCTGACCGTGCGGACCATGATTGAGGAAGTCCGCGCGCTGGCCGGTGACGCGGCGTTCGCGGCAGTGCCGCCGTTCCGGATCGGGGCGGCTGCGGCCCTGGGGGCGCTTCCGGACTGGAAGCGTGCGGTGGACTTCCTGTTCGTGCAGGTCGGTTTCTCGCTGGAGGCGCTGCTGCGGTGGCGGGAGGCCAGCCAGGTGGACGTACCGGTCTATGCGGGAGTGATGGCCGTGGCCAGTGCGACACACGCCCGGCGCCTGGCAGCGGCGATACCCGACATCGAGATCCCGGCTGGGTTGATGGAGCGGATCGCCGCCGATGGGCTGGCTGGCGTAGAGGCCGCATGCGAGTACGTGCTGCAGATCCGGGACAGCGGCGCGTTCGACGGCGTGCACCTGATCCCGGTTGCCCGGTACCGGGAGGTGGCTGCTCGGCTTGAGCACCTGATCGGTTAAGCACCTGATCGGTTGTTGATACAACGGCCCAGACACCATCCCAGGCCGCGGCTGCGCTGGCCCGGTTCGTCCAGCGTCGCGAGCGGACTGACAGTTAGTGCTCTGCCGTGCCCCGGCATACGCCGTCGGCCGCCTTCGACGTGATACTCAACCGGCGTGCTCCGCTGGATCTCCAGGCGATCGCCGACAACCTCGTCATCACTGCCGGCGTCGTCGAGAAGCACATCGCAAGCATCTTCGCCAAGCTCGGCCTCGCTCCGTCTGACAGCGACAACCGCCGCGTCATCGCCGCCGTCAGGTACCTGGAATCCTGACAGCGCCGCTCGCAGTGTCGGCACGCCCCGTCATTCGCGCCGCGCCGATCAGATTTCGGCCGTGCTGCCGACACGCGGCCGCCCGCGGGCCCGCATCTGTCCCGCTTGCTTGGGCAGCCGCCCCGCGTCGGCCAGCGCGCGGCGCAGAAGGAACTCGATCTGGGCGTTCGTGCTGCGCAACTCGTCCGCGGCCCACTTGGCCAAGGCGTCGTGGACGGCCGGATCAAGCCGGAGCAGCACGCCCTTGCGCTCGCTCACCGCGTCCCCCCGTTGCCTTCCGTCAGCGTTACCGTATCCGCGGTCACTGGCAGAGCGTGCCGGTGCGTTCTGCGGTCTGAACGTCGGATGTCATGTGCGCCCTCCACTTGACGTGCTAGATACCACGTGGTTAGCATAATGATATCAATTTAATTATGCAACGAGCGCCGGGTACGGCGCGTCCGGCTGTGCGGGCCGCGTAGTTGTCCCCGGTACTCGGTGGGCAGGGCCGGCAGCAGCCGGGAACAGGAGAGCAGCCAGATGAGGTCTTCAGTTACGCGGACCGCGGTTGCCAGCGTGACCCTGCTGGCGGCGGCGAGCCTGGCAGCCAGCGGCTGCGCGAGCAGCACGCCACACGCGAGTGCGCCGAGTTGCTCCGGCAAGCAGGCGGGTGCGGCCAGCACTGGCTCGGCCGGCACTGGCTCGGCCAGTTCGGCCAGTCCCGGAGTCGCGGCGGCCTGGACGCTGCCGGGCGGCAACCTGCAGAACACGCGGGACGTCGCCAGCGCGATCACCGCCGCGAACGTCGCCCAGCTGGGCGTGGCCTGGTGCGTGCCGGTCGAGTCGACCGGTGAGGCGGCTTCCGTCGGGCTGACGGACGGTTACTCGACCACGCCGGTCGTCGTGAACGGCGTGGTCTACCTGCAGGACATGGAGTCGAACGTGATGGCGATCAAGCTCGCCACCGGCAAGGTCCTGTGGACGCACAACTACAGCTCGCCCAACGGCGGCCCGGACGGCGTCAACGTGGCCGGCGGAACTGTGTACGCGGCGACGAATCACGCGGTGGTCGCGCTGTCGGCGGCCACCGGCAAGCAGCTGTGGAGCCGAACACTGATCGGCAATAACCACGAGGGCATCGACATGGCACCGGGGTACAACAACGGGACGGTGTACGTGTCGACCGTGCCGGTCAACCCGACCGTCGGCGAATATCTCGGCGGCGGCAAGGGGATCTTGTGGGCGCTGAACGCCGCGACTGGCACGCCGGAATGGTCCTTCGATGAGGTGCAGAACCTGTGGGGCAACCCGGCTATCAACTCCGGTGGCGGCCTGTGGGATCCGCCGTCCTTCGACGCCCTGGGCAACCTCTACATCGGCATCGCCAACCCCGGCCCGATAGGCCAGGGCGGGTGGCCTAAAGGCTATCCGTGGGCGACCAGCCGGCCCGGTCCTGACCTGTACACCGACTCGGTGGTCAAGCTGAGCCCGCAGGGCAAGCTGCTGTGGTACTACCAGCTAACTCCGCACGACCTTTTTGACTGGGACTTGCAGAACTCGCCGGTGCTCACCACTGCCAATGGGCAGCCAGTTGTGATCGATGGCGGCAAGGCCGGCGTCCTGATCGAGCTGAACGCGCAGACTGGCAAGCTGCTGTGGAAGCTCCCGGTCGGCGTCCACAGCGGGCCACAGAACGCCGGCCTGCTCACCGAAACCGCCACACCCACAACACCGATCTCGCTGCCCGCGAATTTCACCCTGGAGCCCGGCGTGTTCGGTGGCGTGGAGTCCCAGCTGGCGACCGACGGGTCCACCGTCTTCGCCGCCGTCAACAATCTTGCGGTGCCGATGTCGGTCAAGGGCGTGACGGAGAGCTCCAAGGCATTCGATGCTTCGATTGGCACAGCCACCGGCGAGATGGTCGCAGTCAATCAGGACACCGGCAAGATCGAATGGGACATCAAGCTCCCGTCCTCCCCCTACGGGGCCGCCACGGTCACCAACGGCGTCGTGTTCACCACGACGTACAGCGGCTACCTGTACGCCTTCAGCGCCGCCACCGGCGCGATCTTGCTGCAGACGCCGCTGTCCTCCGGAGCCAATGCGCCCGTCGCCATCGACGGCGACTACGTCCTCGTCGGGGCGGGCGTTCAGATACCCAAGAACGACAAGCAGTTGATCATCGCCTACAAACTCGGAGCCACGGGCAAGCTCCCCGACACCGTCGGCCGGTAGCCGATGGTCACGAGCTTTGTTACGGACCGGCTGAATGGCTGCTGAGGAGGCAGAGATGGCTGAGATAGCTATCGAGGTGCGCGGGCTGCGCAAGAGTTTCGGTACGAAGGTAGCGGTGGCGGGGATCGACCTGGAGATCGCCGTCGGCTCCCTCGCCGGGCTCGTCGGCCCGAACGGGGCGGGCAAGACCACGTCCCTCTCGATGATGACCGGGTTGCTGCGGCCAGATGGCGGCCAGGTGCTGATAAATGGGCTGGACGTGTGGGCAGACCCGGTTGCTGCCAAGGCGATCATCGGGGTCGTGCCGGCCGAGGCGAGGCTGTTCGAGCGGCTGAGTGGTGAGGAAATGCTGGAGTATGCCGGGCGGCTGCGCGGCCTGCCCGTCGCCGAGGCGCGGTCGCGAGCGGCGCAGCTGCTGGACGTGCTCGACCTGACCGCCGATGCCAAGCGGCTGGTCGCTGACTATTCCACCGGCATGCGCAAGAAGGCCACGCTCGGCTGCGCCCTCATCCACAACCCGCCGGTCCTTTTCCTGGACGAGCCGCTCGAGGGCGTGGATCCGATCTCAGCCGATGTGATCCGACGGCTGCTGACGCGCCTGGCCGCCTCGGGCTCGACCGTGTTGTTCTCGAGTCACGTCATGGAGCTGGTCGAGCAGGTCTGCGACCACGTCTCGATCATTGACAAGGGCCAGATCGTGGCCACCGGCACCACCGACCACGTGCGCGGCGGCAAGACCCTGCAGCAGGCGTTCGTCGACCTAGTCGGCTCGAAGGCAAGCGACGAGGAGGGATTGTCATGGCTCGGCTCCTCGTCCAGCTGAAACTGCGTCTGCTGACCAACGCGCTGCGCTCGTCCACCGCTGCGCAGACCTCGTTCATCCTCAGTACGTTCTTTGCCCTCGTCGTTGCGGTCGGCGGCTTCTATGTCCTGACCCTGTTCCGCGGGAACAGCGCGTCGGTGGACCTGACCACGGTCATCTTCAGCGCATTCGCGCTCGGCTGGCTGATACTGCCGATCATGGCGTCCGGCCTCGACGGCACCCTCGATCCGGCCACCCTGGCGCTCTACCCGCTGCGCACCCGCCCGCTCGCTGTCGGGCTGCTGGCCGCGTCGGCCACCGGCGCCTGGCCGGCGGCCAACCTGATCGCCCTGCTCGGGGTGATGGTCGGGCTGGCTCAGGGCGGGCTCGGCCTGCTCGTGGCGGTCGTCGCGGTGGTGCTGCAGGTACTGTTCTGCATCACGCTGGCCAGGCTGGTGACCACCAGCTTGGCAGGGATGCTGCACTCGCGCCGCGGCAAGGACCTCGCGGTCTTCCTGGTCATCCCGATCTTCGCCCTGGTCGAGTTGCTAGGCCAGGTGATACCCAGGGCGGCGGCCCAGGGCGGAATCACCGCGGCCAGCTTCGCCGGCGTCGACGCGTGGATGCGCTGGCTGCCGCCGGGCCTGGCCGCCCACGCGATCCAGGACGCCTCCGACGGGCGGCCCGGCACCGCGCTGGCGCGGCTAGGGGTGCTGGCGGCCGTGATCGTTGTGCTCGGCTGGCTGTGGATCCGTGCGCTGAGCCGTGGCCTGGTCACCGCCGACAGCTCCACCCAGTCGTCGCAAGTGCGGGCCGCCGCGCTGCCGCTGGCCCGGTACGGCGTGCGCGGCGCCGTAACGGCACGAACTTGGATCTACCAGCGCCGCGACCCCACATCACTCGTCTACTGGGGCATGACAGCGGTCATCATGGCTGTCGTATCCGCCAGCACCATCCTCGGAACCGCCGGCCAGCACAAGCATCCGGGCGTCGTGATCGCCAGCGCCGTCTTTGGCGCAGCCTTCGTCGGCTACTTCCACGCCAACTCGGTAGGCCTGACCGGCTCGCCGTTCATCGTCGAGGCACTGGCGCTGACCAGCCGTCGCTCCTTGCGAGCCTATTTTTCCGGCCAGAACATCGCGCTGAGCGTGATCGCCATACCGCTGCTCACCGCGATGTGCTTCGGCCTCGCGGCTGCGGTCAGGCATCCGACAGAGGGCGTATCGGCCACCGCGGTCGCCCTGGCCGGCCTCGGCGCGTCCCTTGGCCTGAGCAACATTCTCACCGTCACGCTCGCCTACCCCATGGCGAAGCGCACCGGCAGCCCCATGCGCCAGGCCGCCCAGGGATACGGCTCCTACACCTTCGGCGGGATCCTCGGCAGCCTGGCCGGCACCGCCGTCGCGGCCACGCCGGTCATACTGGCGGCGGCGTTCACCGGCAGCGTCTCGGCCTCCGTCCGGACACCGGCACTCATCATCGGCTCCGCCGCCTACGGCCTCGCGCTGGCCTATGCCGGCGTTCAGATCGCGGCCAGGGAGGCTGAGGGCAGGCTGCCAGAGCTCTGCCAGATCGCCGTCCTCAGCACGGTGTAAATGGAGACGGTGTAGCCGGACCATGGCCGAGTCCGTCACCTGCCCGTCAGGTCCGTCACCTGGCCGTCAGTACGCTCCGGCAAGCACTTCGGGGACCGGGCCTGCGACGACGCCGTCGAGATAAGTGACGGTGTGTGCGGCGATCGAGGGGACGCGCGGGGCAGGTAGCACGACGCCTGTGAGGTTGAGCGGATCGGAGGCCGAGATCCGGACAGTCTCGCCGGCGAGCGGCTGCTTACGGACGGACTTCAGTACGTCGATCGCGGCCGGGTGGGCGTACTGCTCGCCGCTGAAGCCGGTGACGAACCGGCCGCCGCGCATCGTCCCGCGTGCCTCCATCCGCCTGAACGCCCACAACAGGTCCCGCCAGGGGATGGCGAGGCTCTCCCTGACGGCGATGTCGCGGAACACCACGCCCCACCTGGCTGCGAGTTGCTCAGCGACCGCCTCGGCCAGCTCGTCCCGGTCTGCGCTGACGTCTGGTGCCGGCAGCAATGACCACCGCCCCGAGGCGCCTGCGGCGCTGCGCAGCCCGCGCCGCAGACCACGGGTCGGGGCGTACCGCTCCGGGCTGCCGCGCCGCAGCAGGGACCGAACCGCGCGGAATCCGTCGGCCGTGATCAGCCCGCGGGCCACCCCGTCCCAGAGGGCCTCGTCGACCTCATATGGCAGGCGGCCGGTCAGGGTCGCCAGGTCGGGTCGGAACAGCGCTCCGTGCTGGCGCAGCGCGTCCAGCACGTCGCTAGTCCGGCCGCCGGTCGGCTCGGCCGGGCTGAGGTCGCCGCGGGCCGCGCGCAGCAGCCACGGCAGGTCGTCACGGATGGCTAGCGTGATCGGGGTGGCGCGGGACGGGGTCAGGCCGCCGCGCTGCGGGACCGGGTCAGGCTCGGCATCGCGCACCGACAGACGCCCCCAGCAGACCTGCCCGGACATGCACAGCTCGTCGAGCCACTCGCGGCGGTAGCCCTCGACCCGCGCTTCGAGGACCGAGCGTTCCCACGCTCCGGTGGCGATCTCAAATCCTTGCAGCTGCTCGATGACCGCCAGGACCCCGAGCCGCCCCTCGCGCCTCGTGCCGGCCGCGACATGCTGCCAGCGCAGCAGGAAGCGCATATAGTCCCGTGCGGTGACGGGCTCGATCTCCCGCCTGCGCCGCTGCCTGGTGTAGGCATGGATGCGCGACAGCAGCCGACGCGAGCTGTACTCCTCGGCCCCGCCCCCACTGGTGAAGTGGCCGCGGATCGCGAAGCCTTCGGCTTCGAGTTGCGCGAGCGCGCGGACGACCAGTGGCTCGGGCAGCGCCGAGGCGGCGGCCAGCTCCGGCACCGTGGAAGGGCGACGGCTCTCCAGGTGACCGCGAAGGAGATCCGCCGCTGCTGTCTCCTCATCCGGTGGCTCCGCGGCGACCGGGCATGGATGATCCGGAACGCGGTGCGACGTAGGGAACAGTACATTGATCGCTAGCAGTCGCTCGACGGCTGACCACAGCACACCCGCCGCGGTATGGACCTCGACTGCGCGCCGACCAGCGACGAGGACCTCGAACCATGCCCGCCAGTCGCTGACCGGACGCGTCACCACCATGTTCATGAGCAGGTCGTGCAGCTCGTGCTCGTCGCGCGGGTCCGGACGCACCTGTTCGGCGACCCGCTCGATCGCGGCTGGATCCAGCGTGTCGAGCTCGTGGGGCTCGACGGGCAGCCCACGCCGCAGCGGCACGGCCCGGCTCCGCCGCTCTTCCAGCGGCGCGTCATCCAGGTAGGTGAACGGCCGCCCGTTCAGGATCTCGTGTGCAAGCACGGAGGGCTCCGTGGTATCCCGGACGACGACGTGGACGCGGCCGGACTCGATCCCGGCGACGAGGTCCTTGAGACCGTCGATGTCCATGGCCTCGCGCAGACAGTCCTGTAGCGTCTGCCGGACGAGCAGATGATCGGGGATCTCGAGCGGGCCGGGCGCGACGTTCTCCTGGCAGGCGGCCAGCGTCGGGAACACCGCCGCCATCAGATCATCGGCTTCCATCCGCTGGATGGCTGGCGGATTCTTCCGGCCGCCGCGCATGCGCAGCACGGCGAGCGAGGTATTCAGGTTCCATCGCCACCGGGCGGCGAACATCGGGGAGGTCAGGACAGCCTGGCGGACCACGTCCTCGACGGTGCCCGAGGCGAGGAACTTGGGGACCCGGTCCAGCGGGAAGCTGTGCTGCGGGCCGAGTGACAGCAAGATGGCATCGTCACTAGCGGCTGCCTGCAGCTCGAAGTCGAACGTGACGCAGAACCGCTTGCGCAGCGCCAGGCCGAGCGCCCGGTTCAGCCGGGCTCCGAACGGCGCGTGCCCCACTAGCTGCATGCCGCCCGCATCATCGAAGAACCGCTCCAACACGATGGTGTCCATCGTCGGCAGCACTCCGAGCTGGGCTAGCCCGGCGCCCAGATACGCGACGATGATCTCGGCGGCGGCGTCGCCGATGCCGCATTCGATCGCGAGCCAGTCGGCTGCTCCGGCGGTCCCGTCCTGCGCCAGGCGCTCTGCGACCCCGGTACGGAGCGCGCAGACCTCTTCCGACAGCTCGACGGTCCGGCCCGGCGCCTCGCCGAGCCAGAACGGCACCGACGGCGGTGCGCCCTGCGCGTCGACCACGCGGACCACGCCGGGCTCGACCCGCCGGATCCGCCACGAGGTGGTGCCGAGCAGGAACACATCGCCCGCCATGCTCTCGATCGCCCAGTCCTCGTTGACGGTGCCGACCAGGACGTCGTCTGGCTCGGCCAGCACCCGGTAGTCGCCGAGCTCCGGGATTGCCCCGCCTGAAGTAAGGGCCGCCAGCCGGGCGCCCCGCCTGCCGCGCAGCTGCCCGCTCACCTGATCGCGATGCAGGTAAGCCGCGCGCCGGCCGCGGCCAGTCCGGATACCCTCCGACACCAGCTCGGCGACATCCTCGAAATCCTCAGCAGACAGATCCGAGAACGGGGCGGCACCGCGGGCCAGGGCCAGCAAGTCATCGGCAGCCCACTCCGCGGCCGAGCATTCGGCCACGACCTGCTGGGCGAGGATGTCCAGCGGCTGCGACGGAATCCGCAGCCGGTCGAGCCGACCGGACCGCGCGCCCCACATGAGGGCTGCGCATTCCACCAACTCGTCCCGAGTCGTTGGAAAGAGCAGTCCGGACGGCACCCCGTTCCTGGTGTGATTTGAACGCCCTACCCTTTGCAGGAACGTGGCGAAGCTGCGCGGCGAACCGATCTGGCAGACCAGTTCTACCGGGCCGATATCGATGCCGAGCTCTAGTGACGCCGTCGCTACCAGGGCTCGCAGATCGCCCGAACGCAGCCGGGCCTCGATCCGCTGCCTGCGGTCTTTCGACAAGCTGCCGTGGTGAGCTGCGACCTGGCCATCGCCCAGCCGCTCGCCGAGCTGATGGGCGAGCTGCTCGGCGAGCCGCCGGGTGTTGACGAACACCAGCGTCGTCCGGTGCTCCTGTACATGCCCGGCGATCAGATCGCAGATCTCGGCCATCTGGCCGGTCGTGGCCACCGCGCCGAGCTCATCACCCGGCAGTTCCAGACCGAGGTCAAGCTCGCGCCGGTGTCCGGCGTCGATGATGGAGCAGCGCGGCTCGCCGCCCGGCTCGGATCGGTCCGCGCCAGCGCCCACTAGCAGCCGGGCTACCGCCTCGACCGGGCGCTGAGTCGCCGACAAGCCGATCCGCTGCATCGGCTGGCCGGCAACATGCTGCAGGCGCTCCAGGGTCAGCGCCAGGTGAGATCCGCGCTTGTTGCCCGCAACAGCGTGAATCTCATCCACGATGACCGTGGTCGCGGCGCGCAACATCGCCCGGCTGCGCTCCGCGGTCACCAACAGGTACAGCGACTCCGGTGTGGTGATCAGGAAATCCGGCGGCCGCCTCAGCATCGCCGCCCGCTCGGCCGCCGCGGTGTCCCCGGTCCGCACAGCCACCCGGATATGCGGCGCGCCCATCCCCAGTTCGGCCGCCATATCGGCGATCTCCGCCAGGGGCCGCTCGAGGTTCTGCCAGATGTCCACTGCCAGGGCCTTCAGCGGGGATACGTAGACAACCTGGGGGCCGTCGTCAGGCTCACTGCCCGCCTCGTGGGCGCGGTAGATCCGGTCAATGCAAACCAGGAACGCTGCCAGCGTCTTGCCCGAACCCGTTGGCGCCGCGATCAGCGTGTGCCGCCCCGCGGCGATCTCAGCCCAGCCCCCAGCCTGCGGCTCCGTCGGCCCCGCCGGGAACCGCCGCTCGAACCAGGCACGCACGGCCGGATGGAACGACTCCAGCATTCAGCCACACTAACCGACCCTCCTGACATCGCGCCTGGGCCAAGGTGGTGGCACTGTGGCCACATGGCAACTGAGGAGCGGGACCGGCTGAGGGCTTTCGCGCTGCGGGTATGGGGCTACAAGCAGGGCGAGGTGGTCTCGCTGATGATTCACCTGGGCGACCGCCTGGGCCTGTACCAGGCCATGAGCGGCCGCGGTGTGATGACGGCGGCGCAGCTCGCGACCGTCACGGGGTTGCAGGAGCGGTGGCTACTGGAGTGGCTTCGGGGCCAGGCGGCAGCTGGCCTGATCGGCACCGACGACGGCGAGGCTTTCGAGCTGAGCGCGGAGGGCGTGGCAGTACTAGCGGACTCTCGCCAGAGTCTGTGGTTCGCGGCGGGTGCGTTCACTGGCGGCGCGGCTGCCCCGGATGTGGTGGAGCGGCTAGCCGGCGCGTTCCGTTCCGGCATCGGCCTGAGCTACGACGATCTGGGTCCGGCTGCCGCTGAAGCGGTGGAGCGCATGACGGAACCGTGGACCAGGCTCGCGCTGGTCCCGCTGGTCCTGCCGGCCCTGGACGGCCTCGTTGATCGGCTGCACGCCGGCGCTCTGGTCGCAGACGTTGGGTGCGGTTCGGGGGTCGCTGTGTGCGCGATGGCGGCAGCGTTCCCCGGATCCCGGTTTGAAGGGGTCGATCCGTCAGATCACGCAGTAAGCCGCGCCCGCAGCAAGGCGGCGGATCTCGGACTGGAGAACGCAATATTCCGGGCGGCCGGAGCCGAGGATCTGCCGGACGACAACCGCTACGACTTCGTCACGACGCTTGACTGCCTCCACGACATGCCGCGCCCGGCGGAAAGCGTGGCCGCCATCCGGCGTGCTATCCAGCCGGACGGCACCTGGCTGATCAAGGACATCCGGTCGGGCTCGGCCTGGCATGACAACCTGCGCAACCCTGTTCTCGCGATGATGTACGGGCTGTCGGTGACTAGCTGCATGTCGTCGGGCTTGTCCGAGCCAGGCGGCGCCGGGCTCGGGACGCTCGGCCTCCATCCCGAGCTGCTGAAGCGCATGTGCCGGGAAGCCGGATTCTCGCGCTTCGCCCAGCATGACTTCGAAGACCCGGTCAACCTCTACTACGAGGTTCGCCCTTAGCAAGTCAGTGACCGGTAAAGCGCGGCTCGCGTCGGGCCACGAAGGCCTGCGCCGCCTCGCGGTGATCGTCTGTCAGCCCGGTACGGACGTGATGAGTGACCTCGATGTCCATGCATTCGCCGAGCTCGCCGTTGACGGCGCGATTGAGGTTTTCCTTCATGTAGCGGTACGCCAGCCGCGGTCCCTGGGCGAGGCGCCGGGCGCGCTGCTGTACCTCGATCTCGAAGTCGGCGGCTGGGAACACCGCGTTGACAATCCCCAGCCGCTCGGCATCGGCCGCGGGCAGCCTTTCAGAAAAGTAATACAGCTCCTTGGCCTTGGCGCTGCCTACCAGGCGTGTGAGGAACCATGTCCCGCCGTAGTCGCCGGAGAAGCCAACCCTGGCGAATGCGGTCGTGAGCACCGCGTCTTCCACCGCGTACCGCAGGTCGCAAGCAAGTGCGAGGGAGAGGCCCGCGCCCGCGGCCGGCCCGCCGATCGCAGCGATGGTTGGCTTGGGCATCTGCCACAGCCGACCGCTGGTCGCGCGCTGTCTGAGCCGCTGCCGGTGGATAGCAGCATCCATGGTGTGCGCCGGTCCGCCCGCAGTGCGCTCCGCCATCGCCTTTACGTCGCCGCCGGCGCAGAAGGCACCGCCACCCCCGGTAAGCACCACGCAGCCGACCGCATCGTCGGCCTCGACTTCGCCGAGGACGCGGTCCATAGCCGCCATCATGGCCTCGGACATGGCGTTCCGCCGGTCAGGGCGGTTCATCGTCAGGACAGCGACGCCGTCGTCGACGTCGGCCAGCAGATCCTCAGTTCCCGTGTCGAGTTGCGTCATGCCGACCCTCCTTCACGCGCTGCCGGGTGTCGAGACGAACCGCACCCCGGCGATCCGCACCGGCGAAATCTCGCGCGGCGTCGTGAGCTGAACCTCCGTGATGGCCTCGCCGCGGCCCTGAGAGACTGGCACGAAACGCAGAACCTGCCCGGCGTGTTCCAGCTGGATGGTTGCCATGCCGCCGTCATACGTGACGTCCAGGCCGAGCACCTCGGCCCAGCGGGCGGCAGTAGCTGCTGGATCGGACACCTCGACTGTCAGCCCGGACACGCCTCCCTCGGGGTGCGCCGGCGCGTGGCCGGTCCACTCCGGGCCGGCCCAGCGCCACGACTCCGGCGGGTCTGCCCAGTCCAGCGACACGATCGCGCCCGGCACGTCCTTGGGGTGCAGGTGAGTACCCGCGATGTCGGCGAGGTCGGCCGTCCAGACGACGCGCACCCCGGCAGCGGCCACCCGGCGTCGTGCCTCGGCCAGATCCGGCATCTGAAAGATCGCCATGTAGCCGCTGTCGCCACCACGACGCTCGAGATAACGGCCAGCGGCAGTATCCGGCTGAACCGGTGCCACGATCTCGACGAACGTGTCGCCCGCGGCGAACACGGCGTTGGTGAGGCCGAACCTGCCAACGCCCGGATCGTGGTACGGCTCTGGCCAGCTGAAGGCTTCCCGCAGCTGTCTGGCCGCTCCCTCGCAGTCGGCGGCCACCAGCGCGACCTGGCGGAGACGCGGCCCAGCGAGCATTCCCGCACAGTACCTCTAACAGGCTGCTCACGTCCTGGGCGTAACCGGCGTCGGCCGCGTATCACCCCAAGTCCTCTGGCAGGTCGACGTGGCGGACGCGCATATTCATAAGTCCGCGAGTGGTGGCCCGGTGGCGCGATTTCGGAGATGATCGCCACAAGGACGCTCATGCTCCCGCAGACGGCCCTCCCGATGATCTGAGGCCCGATGTACCTGCTCCGCCGCCAAGGGTTACTGCGGACTGCGGCCCGATCGGAGCGCAACGGCGGTGCGCCGGTTGTCGAGCGCATTGCGTGCTGGAGTGCGCGGCACTCAACGATCGCCGTCGTCTGCTGGTTCGGCCTGGTCGGCGTGGCCTTCGTGGGGGGTCAGCTGCTGGGAACAAAGAGCCTGCCGCAATATGACCCAGGGCAGGCAGGGCTTGGCGAGCGGACGTTGCACCAGCTCGACGTTACGACGGCGCCGACAGAGAGCGTGCTAATCCAGCCGCGCGGCCTTGGAACCGACCGGCTCACCTTCGCGAGTGACCCGCAGATGCAGCAGGCCGTGCGCCAAGTGGCTGCCGCGCTCGACCGGCTGCACTCAGCGGCAATGGACGTCAACTCGCCGAGCTTGGCGAACGTCCGCGGCGGTCCGTCCGCTACCGCCGCTGGCGCCGGGAGCCTCATTTCCGGCAACGGGCGGAGCGTCCTGGTTACCTTCCGGGTTGCGGGACCGCACGCCGACGTCGACTCCACCGTCGCAGTGGATCAGGCCGCAGTCGCCAGAGTGCAAGCGGCGCACCCAGACCTGCTCGTCGCCGAGGCGGGTTCAGCCAGCGCCGGCGCGGCGGGGAACTCGTTGCTGGAATCCGACTTCCGGCGTGCCGAGTTCAGTGCGATACCGATCACGCTGATCTTGCTTCTTGTGGTGTTCGGTGCGCTGATTGCCGCCGGGATTCCCGTGGTACTGGCCGGCAGCGCCGTCGCAGCTACTATCTCGCTGCTGGCGATTCCCAGCCGGTGGCTGCCGATCAGATCCGGCACCGCCGAGATAGTGCTGATCCTCGGCATGGCGGTCGGGGTCGACTATTCGTTGTTCTACCTTCGAAGGGAGCGTGAGGAGCGGGCCGCCGGACGATCGTCAGCCGACGCGTTGCGGGTGGCAGCTGCAACTTCTGGCCGGGCGATCGTCATCTCGGGGCTGACGGTGATGATCTCGCTGGCCGGGCTGTTCCTGAGCGGGATAAATCTGTTTACCGGCATGGCGTTCGGCACCATCACGGTGGTGGGCGTGGCCGTAATCGGCTCTCTGACCGTGCTTCCAGCGCTGCTGTCGATGCTGGGCGACTGGGCCGACCGTGGCCGAATCCCGATCGTCGGTCGCCGTCGCACCGCCGCGCGGCCGTCGCGACTGTGGGCGGCCCTGGTCCGGCGGGTGGTACGCCATCCCCTCGCGTGGGGCGGGGCAGCCGCGATTGCGATGTTGGTGCTGGCCGCGCCAGCGCTCGGTATCCGTCTGGGCAATGCAATTGTGGACCTGCCCGGCAACGTACCCGTGGCGCGCACCCTGGCCCAGATCTCCGTGGCGTTTCCCGGTCAGCCGGCGCCGGCGGAGGTCGTGGTGACCGGCCCGGACCTGGCTGGCCCAGCTGTTCGAGACGCAGTCGTCGGTCTGCAAGAGCGCGCATCAGCGGACGGTCCGATCCGGGGCCCCATCACGGTCACGCCAGTGGCGTCCGGGCGCGGCCTGGTGATCGAGGTTCCGCTGGCGGGTAACGGGTCGAACTACGTGTCTAACAATGCACTTCTCGAGTTGCGCAGCCAGGTCTTGCCCGAGACGCTCGGGAAGGTGAGCGGCGTCACCTCGGTGGTCACCGGGAATACCGCGACCAACTATGACTGGAGCACCACGCTGCGCACGCGCACGCCGATCGTGTTCGGAGTGGTCGCGGCGCTGGCATTCCTTGTGCTGATGTGCGCATTCCGCTCCGTCGTCATCCCGCTGATTTCGGTCGTGCTGAACCTGCTCTCGGTCGGAGCAGCATACGGCGTCATCACGCTGATCTTCCAAGATGGCCGGCTGCAGGGCCTGCTCGGCTTCACTAGTAACGGTGCGATCGCGCAATGGGTACCGCTGTTCATGTTCGTCTTCTTGTTCGGGCTGAGCATGGACTACCACGTTTTCATCCTCAGCCGTATCCGCGAGCGGTGTTCGCGCGGCATGCCGACAGCCGATGCGGTGACCAGCGGAATAGCCGCCAGCGCAGGAGTCGTGACGAGCGCTGCCGTCATCATGGTGGCGGTGTTCTCCATCTTCGCCACCCTGTCTTTCGTCGACGTCAAGACGCTCGGCATTGGCCTGGCCGTCGCGGTGCTTATCGACGCGACCGCGGTGCGCGGCATCCTGGTACCCGCCGCCATGGCCATGCTCGGTGAGCGAAGCTGGTATCTGCCGGGCTGGCTGAACTGGCTGCCGGGACGGCCCGCCCACGACGCGATCTATGCCGGGGCGCTCTGGGATACTCAACCGGCCGACGAGCTCGAGATCACTGATCAGTCGGACGCCCATAGTGCCTAGGCCTTCCGGTACGCGAGACTGGGTATCTATGTATGCGTCGATCGGGCTGCCCGGCGGGCGGCTCTCGTGGTGGCGGCGTCTATGCCTCTCTTCGTTTGCCCTGGCCGCAGTGACGCTGCTTGTCCTATGGGTGGCCATCGCCGAACTGCTCAGGCAAGGCCGCCTCGAAACTGTGCTGTCAGCGGGCCGGGCAGAGCTTGCGGCTCCCCTTCTCGTCGCGCTCGTCGTCGCCGCAGGGATCTGCGAACGAATATGGCCGGCCGAGCGTCGTCCGGTCCTCGCACGTGGCCACGTTCAGGATGTGTGCTTCCTGGCTCTGCATGCCATCGTCGTGATCCCGCTGATGACGCTGCTCAGCGTCGGGGCGGCGGCGCTGATCGGTGGTCATGCTGGCTGGATCGAGCTCCGGGCGACCGCGCACTGGCCTGGCTGGCTGCTCGTGCCCCTCACTGTTGTGGCAATGGATGCAGCCAATTGGCTGGCCCACTATGCCGATCACCAGTTCGGTCCGCTCTGGCGCTTCCATGCCCTTCATCACAGCCAGGAGGAGCTCAGCGTTCTCACGTCGTTCCGTGCGCACCCCCTCATGCACACTACGGGGTTCCTACTTGCGACTGTCCCGGTCGTGGCCCTCATGCCGACGCATCCGATAGTCCCGGTACTCATCACGATCTACGTCTGTATCGGCACTCTCCAGCACGCCAATCTCCGCTGGACGTTCGGCCCGGTCGGCCGGGTGCTCGTCAGCCCGGCGTACCACCGGCTCCACCATGCGCCCGACATTCAGCGGGCCAACCTGGGCGTCGTACTGGTGATCTGGGACGTCCTGGCCGGCTGTGCGAGGTTCCCCTCCCGCACCGATGCTGTAGGGCGTACCGGCCTCGACGGCCGACCGATCCCGGTCGAGCAAGGCGACTCGGCCGGGCCTGTGCTGCTCATGGCCCACCAGCTCGTCGAACCGTTCCAGGCACGAGGCTGATTCGAAACGCGCCGGTAAGCCGTCGCAGTTCAGCGGCTTGTCGGCCTGGTTCCTGGCAGAGTCGAATCATCGCTTGGTCCCTTCGCGCCGAGCGGTTTGCGGAATAGGGTCTTTTCCTTGCTTGCGTCGGCGTCACCGGGAGGTCGGGATGGCCAATCATCCGGTTCTTGGTTATCTGGTTTGGGCGGTGCTGATCGGCGCCGTATTTGCGTGGGAGGGCCTGGCGCTGAGCGGTATCAGCGGCTTCGTGCCCACTCTGAGCGATACATTCCGTGCCATCATGCGCTATCCGCCGGGCCGCTGGGCCCTATTCGCGCTGTGGCTGTGGCTGGGCTGGCACCTTTTCGTGCGCGGCTGGCACTTCCTCCTCCGCGCATGACAGGGCAGCGGGCATGACGAGCGGACAGGGCCGCTGCTGAGATGTCATCGCATCTCATCCGCTCCGATCTGGTGCCCATCCTGGGCGGCTACCTCATCCTCATGGTGGTGCTCGCCGTCGGACTGCGAGTCCAACGCCGGCGTGCCTCGGCCGGCCTGCCCAACACGCGGCTAACCGGTCGGCGCGATCACGGCTGGCGGGCGCTGATCCTGCATGTCCTGACCGACACGGTCGCCGGTTACCTGGTCCTGATGGCCGTCGTGGTGCTGTACTACTACGGCGTCGCCAAGGTCGGCAGCAACTTTCTGGAGAGCGCATTCACCGGGACCGCGCTATTGCTGGCGATTGCCCTGCCGGTATACGGCGCCGCCTCGTGGCTAACCGAGCGGCTGACCCGACGGGCGACGCGGCCACCGACTTCGCTGCGGGCCCGCCTGACCAGCCACTGGAGAAAGCCCAAGCGCACATGACCAGGCAGAGGCGATCACGGGCCCCCGGCTGGCCGGCGTGGCGGCGGATCAGCCCCAGGTTCCTCCCGCCACCTGCCTGGTGGTGACGTTGAGCCGGTCGCGGCCCGAGGTGCCTCTTGCCGAGGAGATCGCCGAACCGGCCGCGGCTCACCCCGGTGCTGACCCCGAATACGAGGCGCTTCTCGCCGACTCTGTCGGGCTTGCGCTTCTGATCGTGCTCGACAGGCTAACCCCGCCCGAGCGCGTCGCCTTCGTTCTCCACGACATGTTCGCCGTCTCCTTCGATGAGATTGCGCCGATCGTCGGGAGAAGCACGCAGGCTGCCCGCCAGCTCGCCAGCCGCGCCCGGCACCGGGTTCAGGGCCAGCAGGCGGACCGGGATGGCGACCTGCACCGGCAGTCGAGGCTGGTCGACGCATTCCTCGCCGCGGCCCGTCAGGGGGACTTCGCAGCGTTGCTCGCCGTGCTGGATCCCGACGTTGTCGTGACCGCTGACAAGGCGGCGGCGCGTATGGCCATCGCACGGCAGGCGCAAGGCGCGCCGCCGCTCGAAGAGGAGATCCGGGGCAGCGACGCGGTGGCCGCTGTGTTCGCCGGGCGAGCGGCCGCAGCCCGGGCAGCCCTCATCGACGGCAACCCAGGAGCGGTGTGGGTGGCTGACGGTCGTGTCCGCGCCGCTTTCGTCATGATCTCGAGAGAAGGCAGGATCGCAGAGATCGAGATCGTGGCCGATCCCCGCCGCCTCCGGACCCTTCAGATTGAATAGCCAGCCTGATCATGGTCTTGGCTGGAAGCGGGATTGGTTGCGACGCTGATAGTAGCCAGTCGGCCGCTGGCACCGGCTGAAGCCGAGTCACCCAGGCGCGCATCGCCGCCGCCAATTGCGATATGGCAACGGACGGGGCGATCAGATACGGGCGCTGGTTGCCCCGGCACCGGCCGACGGGCCCGAGCCCGACGTGGATGCTGCGAGTACTTGGGCCAGAGGGCCTGGGCTAGGCCCCAGGTCATGCGCAAGCGCAGGAAGCGGGGGCGGGCATCCAGCATCCCACGCTGCTTGGAGAGTTGGTAGCTGGCAGCGGTGCGCAGGTTGAGAATCAGATTCTCCCGGATCGATTCCACCTCGTGCACGCTGCCGCAGTTGTGGCACAGGTAAGCGACGTCTGTCATGGGGCTCCCGCCCGAAACAATGGCCCGCGTGTGCACGCGGTCAGGCAAGAAAAAACTCCGGCCCGTCCCACAGCCGCGACGCGTCGCTGCTGTGGCTGCCGGGGTCCGGAGCAACAGCTCGACACTACGCCGCGGCAGCGCCTGAAAGATAGGGCAAGCTGCCGCAGATCACCGACTTGCCGGACGACACCCCACACTTCTGTCGGTCGACACGGGAACGTTCTCCGACGAGACCATGACACTTGCGTGGGTATAAAAGGTACAAACATGTCGCGATCTCGACTGAAAGCGACATGGTCTCAACGCCACCAGCCGAAATCTCGACTTCGACGTCCAAATCGTGGGCCCAATAGCTAACGCCGAGTAGCGCGCGCTACGCCTGAGCACACTTCGCTTAGGCGTCGGCCAGCTGAGCTTGGACGTAGCTGCGGTAGGCGGCGGCGATGAGGTCGGCGCAGGCGTGGAGTGGTATCGCAGTGCTGTCGATCTGCAGCAGGTAGAGCTCCGGGTCATCGATGCTGACGCAGTACAGGCGGCGGACGTACTGCGCGCGGGCGCGATCGACGTGGGGCAGACGCTGACGGGCGGTTCCGATGTCCACGTTCTCGATCCGGGCTGCCTGCTCGATGCGCGCCTCTGGCGGACCGAACAGCCGCACCCGCAGCACGCCGTGCTCCTTGCTGAAGGCGGCCCCGGCGGCCCGTCCGAGGATCACCGCGCCCGACGCGAGGGCCTCTCGCATGATCGCCTCGGCCTGGGCGCGGAAGAATGCTGCTTCGTTCGGTGGCGGGGTGAAGTCGTGTGGTGTCCCGTCGGTGCCGGCGCCGAGGACGCCACCTGCCAGCGGGGACAGCACGCTGAAGAAGCGGTCGACCAGGGGTCGGCGGATCACCGCTCCCTCGGCTTCTTGCACGGATACCTGCAGCTGCGCGGCGACGCGTGAGCTGATCGCCCGGTCGAGCAGCGGGAAACCGAGCAGTCGGGCGACCTCGGGGGCGATTATGCTGCCGCCCGCGCCGTAGCCCGCTGAGATGGTCACGCCAGGCATCTAATGCGTCCCTTCGGGAGCAACCGTAATCGCATCCTCGCCGGCCGCGGCGGCAGGCTCAACCGTTGGCCGCGTCTGGGTGTTACTCGTCCGCAGCCGCACCTGGTTGATGAACAGTGCGGCAATGACGCTAAGGATCGACACTGGCACGGCGACAAAGAACAGCCGGTCAATGGCATGGGAGTACGCCTGGATGATGCCCTCGTGGATGGCCGGGTGAGTGTGCTTCAGCGCGTCCAGCTGGGCTGGGCTCCCGATGAGCGCGCCCACTTTGTTCCCGCCTACGGCGAGCGCGGCCGGCGGCAGGTAGCGCGGCAGCTCCGCGGTGATGCCTGCGGTCAGGACCGCGCCCAGGGTGGATGCCCCGATGGCGCCGCCCATGGACCGGAAGAAGGTGACGGATGAGGTCGCGACGCCAAGTTCGTTCACCGGCACGGCGTTCTGCACGACGAGCACCAGCACCTGCATGAACAGGCCCAGCCCGATGCCGAAGACCAGGATGTCCAGGCCCACGATGGTCAGCGAGGTGTGCGCGCCGAGACGCGATAGCAGCGCTAGCCCGATAGTGACGATGATCGTGCCGGCCAGCGGGAACCAGCGGTACCGCCCGGTACGGGAGATATACAGGCCCGAGCTAATGCTCATGGCCAGCAGGCCGACCAGCAACGGCAGCAGCAGCAGGCCCGACTCGGTAGCCGACACCCCGTGCACCAGCTGCAGGTACTGCGGCAGGAAAGCCAGCGCGCCGAACATCGCCACGCCGCTGACGAAGGCGATGATGTTCGACACCGTGAAGATCCGCAGCCGGAAGAGCCCGAGCGGCAGGATCGGCTCGGGCGCCACAGCCTCCCGCAGAGCGAAGCCGGCTACCACCAGCCCTCCCAGCACGAACAGCCCGATGATCTGCCACGATCCCCACGGGTACGTACTACCGCCCAGCTGCACCGCGAGCAGGATGCACGACACCCCGGCGACTAGCAGGATCGCGCCCCACCAGTCGATCTTCACTTGCCGCTTGCGCACGGGCAGCCGCAGCTGACGATTGGTGACGATCAGCGCAGCTATGCCCAGCGGCAAGTTGACGTAGAAGATGTAGCGCCAGCTGAGGTGGTCGACGGCGAACCCACCTGCCAGCGGGCCGACAACGCTGGAGACACCGAAGACGGCGCCAAAATATCCCTGGTAACGGCCGCGCTCTCGCGGCGGGATCACATCGCCGATGATCGCGAAGGCAAGCGACAGCAGGCCACCGCCGCCGATTCCCTGCAGGCCGCGGAATGCGATCAGCTCGAAGATATTCTGCGAGAGCCCGCAGAGCGCGCTAGCTACCAGGAACACCACGATGGCCAGCTGGAAGAGGCGCTTGCGCCCGTAGAGGTCACCTGCCTTTCCCCATATCGGCGTCGAGGCCGTGCTGGCCAGCAGGTACGCGGTAATGACCCACGACAGTAGGTTGCTGTGGTGGAAGTCCCCGACGATCGTCGGCAGCGCGGTCGACACGATCGTTTGGTCGAGCGCGGCCAGGAACATCCCCATCATGAGCCCGGACATGATCGCGAGGATCTGGCGGTGCGTGAAGCCCTCGCTCGCCGGCGGGCTCGCAGTCGTTGCGGCCGGAGCACTCATGAGTGCCAGCTGTCCTTGGTCTGCGTCCCGTCCACCAGCAAGACATTACCTGTCCGTGGTGCCGGCACCCGTCGCGAAGGTGTCGCACCGTACGACCGCCGCATAAGTCGCGCGGCGGCGGGTAGCTGGCGGCCGTGGCAAGAGCGAGAACTGTAGCGGGGTACGGCATTCCCGGCATCATCGTGTTCTTCTTCTGGGTGGTGGTCGTCATTCTGGCCATCATCTTGCTGGCGTTCATCGTGCACTGGGCCGGCGGCGGGGTACTCAACCTGAGGGTCGGTCACTTCATCCTGAACGTCGGCTTCACCTGACTCCTGGCGGCTCAGAAGACAAAGGGTATTATCATTTTTGTTGAGCGCTTGTAGTCCGGATAGGCGGCGGGGAAGGTCTTGGCCATGTCGCCGTCTTCCACGAAAGCGCTATAAATGAAGTAGGCGCCGACAAGTGCAAGCGCTATCAGCCAGTATGTGCTAACTGCAATGGCTGTACCTGCCACTCCGACGATGATGCCGGTGTAAATGGGATGACGGATAGTCCGATACGGGCCGGTCGTTACTAGCTCGGGATCAGCTTTCCTGGTCATCGGCATCCCCCAATTCTGGCCGATATAGACGCGAGCCCACACAGCCAGTGCGAGTCCTAGCACCCAGACGGCGAGGCCTATGCCCTCCAGCAATGGGCTGTGCGTCACCTCCTGCGTTCCCTTCAGAAGTCTGAGATGCAGCAGAAGAAGCACAATGAGGATGATCGCTACCCGGGAGCCAGCGAACTGGCCCCATCGTGTTTTTCCAGACTTAACGCCAATGGACGCCGCGAGCCAATAGATCCAGAAAGCAGCCCAGCCAGCGAGAATGACAATGTCAACGATGTGCATTGAGATAGCTTCCTAACTTCCCGGGTGCCCGGAATGCCGCATGCGATCATCGTGCCACGTCCGCCGCGCCAGAGTCGATGTCGCGGATGGCGATCGCCATGACATGAGGGATCCTGTCGTGCAGGGCTCCAGTCTCAAATTTTCGTGTGATCGGCCCGCCGTCCAGCACGGCATCAGGGATGCTGCGAGTCACCGGCTGGAGCGTCACACCTTCAGCCTCGATCGTCCAGCGGCGCTGCCAGTCATCAGAGCCCGGAGCAACTGGCTGCGTCATGTTCGCCTTCCTCCTGCGACAGTCCTCTCGCGCAGACCATACCCAGCCCGTGGCGCGATCCCGGTTGTCCCGCTGCGCCCTGACGGCGGAGCCGACCGGTACATGCTTTCCGTGCGAATGCAGGTGAGGATCCGCCGGCCGTTCAGTCGCCCTGCCGCTGACCGATGACGGCCGGCCTGAGCACCTCCTCGCACCACTGCCGGAAACTTGTCGGGGTAGTCGACTCCGGAGTGCGGGGCTCGGCGTTATCGAGGCCGCTGGCCTTGGCTGTCCACATATCGACGACACCCTGGGCCATGGCATCCGAGGTTCCGGCTTCGAGCAGCCGTTGCTTCAGCGCCTGGACCGGGATCTGCTGGAAACGCACGGGCTTGCCGAGGACCTCCGAGATAATTCTGGCCATGTCGTCGTAGGAGATGTCCTCGGGACCGAGCACGGCTAGATGGTCGACGCCGCTCCAGGAGTCGTCGAGCAGGAGCCTGGCCGCGTCTGCTGCTATGTCGCGGGTGGCACAGATGGGCAGCTTGCGGTCCCCGGCGATCGGCGCGAAGAAGACGCCATCGTTCTTGATCGGCTCGGCGAAACGCAGGATGTTGTCCATGAATGAAGGCATCGTCAGTGCCCGATAGCTAAGGCCCGTGCTCGCGATCAGGTCGTCCATCGCGAGCGACCCGGTGACGTAGCCGGCGTGCGCTGCCCAGGTAGTGCCTCGGCCGAGAGCCGAGATCCCAACAACACGCCTTACTGAATGCCGCTTGAAAGCTTCGGCCGCCGGCCGGGTGAAACCGACATAGGCGGCCTCGACGCTTTCAGCCCGCGGATCGGGCGGAGCAAGCCAGAAAACCGCGTCGGCGCCGGCGAAAGCCGAGTCGACGACGGCAGGATCGCCATGAGAGCCCTCGACGATCTCGAGGCGCTCGCGCGCCCCGGTCGGGATGTTGCGCGGGTGGCGGCAGATGACGCGCAGCGCCTCGCCGCTCTCGAGCAGGTTGTCGAGGACCTGGTGGCCGATCAGGCCGCTGGGTGTGGTGATGACGATCATCGCTCCTCCTCGCGTGCTCTCTAGCGCCTATAGCGATGATACACATTATAATTGACTAGCGCTATACTTGGTTGCTAGCCTAGATCCCATGACCGTCAGGACCCGCATCCTCGAGGCCACCGCTGGCCTCCTCGCTCAGTCCGCCGAGGCAGACGCCTCCACCCGAGCGATATGCGATGCAGCCGGTGTCACAGCGCCGACCCTCTACCACCACTTCGGTGACAAGGAGGGGCTGCTCGCCGCCGTGGTCGACTTCGGCTGGGCCACATTCCTCGAGACCAAGCGGGCCGTCGCAGCCGTCGTCCACGACCACGTCGCTGACGACGTCCGGGCGGGCTGGGACAACCACCTGGAGTTCGCCCGTGAGAACCCGAGCTTCTACAAACTGATGTGGTCGCCGACCGTCGCCCCGGGCAGCAGAGCGGTACGCGAGGCCTACCAGATGCTGTATGACCGGCTGCAGCTCGGCGCGGGCCGCGGCCAGCTGCGCGTCTCGGCGGAAACCGCGTCCCGCGTAGTCCTCTCCGCGACCACCGGCGCCGCGCTGTCGCTCATCTCGCAGCCTGACCTGTACGGCGACGGCACGTTTGCCACCCAGCTGCGCGAGGCGGTGATCGCATCGATCACCGTGCCGCAAAGCGGCGTATCCACGGCTGACCAGCGCGAACGCGCGGCAGAGCCCACAGTCGCGACCGCAGCCGCGACGCTCAGCAGCAAGCTCGCCGCCGAGCGCACACCGCTCAGCGGGCCGGAGATGGCGCTGATGCAGCAGTGGCTCACCACATTGGCCGACGCTCCCGCGGCCGCGCTATCCGCGCCGCATTGACCGACCGCGCGTTAGCGTGGCAGCGTGGAAGGGACGCTAGCTAGGTATGACGAGTTCGCCGAGTGGTACGAGCAGTGGGTCGGTGAGGAGCCACTGATCGCTGCGCATTCCGATCTGCTGCCCGCCGTGGCCGGCGAACGGGTGCTGGACATCGCCTGCGGGCAGGGCCGGATGAGCCGCTATCTGGCCCGGTTGGGGGCGGACGTTGTCGGACTCGATGTCTCCGCCGCGATGCTCGATAAAGCACGCGCGACCGGCCCGGCGGACATCGCCTATGTCCGTGCCGACGTTACGCGGCACCCCGGCTGGTGGGACGGGCGGCCATTCGCCGGCTGTACCTGTGAGATGGCGCTGATGGACATCGACGACTTGACCGGGACGCTGTCTACGGTGACGACGGTGCTGCGCCAAGGCGGGTGGTTCGTCGCCTCGATCGTGCATCCGTGCTTTCCCGGCAGCGAGCGAGGCCGGAGCAGCTGGCCGCCAGGAGAAGGCTACGAAGGCGAAGGCTGGTGGACCTCGCCGGACCACAGTCCCGAAGGCGTCCGGATCCGGGTGGGCGCGACGCACCGCAAGCTTTCCACGGTCCTGAACGCCCTGCTGGACGCCGGGCTGGAAACGGAGCGGTTCGTCGAGCCGCCAGCTCCGGTTCCGACATACCTCCTGTGGCGGTGCCGCCGCTGCTGATCGACAGGCTGCCAGTCTGGCCCGCCCAGCGCTAAGCCAGGAATGTGATAACCCGCTCCAGGCCAGTCCTCGGGCGGTGGCGCAGTTAGCTTGCTCCTGACGGCGACGACACCATCGATCGCCGAGACAAGTCGGGATGCGGCTGGCACCTGTTCCTGGCTGGCAAGACGCCCGCGCAGGGTCACTACGCCATCGTGGACGCTGACGCGCACCGCCCTGGGGTCTGGCACCAAGATATCCGTAAGTACCGACGTGACCTGGGAGGCTACCTCTGTATCCAGGCGCAGGAACACGCTGAGCAGGTCTCGACGGCTGACGGTGCCGATCATCTTGCCCTCGGGATCTACGACGGGCAGCTGCTCCACGCGGTGTGCGTTCATCAGTCTTGCTGCTGTCCCCAGCAGCGCCTCGGGTCCGATAGTGACGGCCGGTGCCGTCATGAGCTCGGCGGCGGTCTGCGCCTCGGCCTTCGTGCGGGCCGTCGAATGCAGCTGCCGTCCAGGCTTTCTCTCCGGGTCCTCCTGACGTTCCTGCTTCCGCAGCAGGTCTGCCTCCGATACAAGGCCGGCCACGCATCCCTCTGACGTGATCACTGGCAGCGCGGTCAGGTGATGGGCGCGGAGCAGCTGCGCCACCCGCTTGTAGCTGGTCTCCTTGGTGACCGCGACGACCTTGGCGGTCATGACGTCGCTAACCTGGCATCGGCCGGTCCGGTGCAGGGCCGCGAGCTCTGCCTCGGCTGCGGACAGACCATCGTCCGCGTTGTCGCGGACGGCCTCGGCTACTCGTTCCACCGCTCTGCTGACGTCAGCCGCGGTCGCGTCTCCGTGCAGGGCCCGGAAGTAGGCGACGCCCAGATCCCGGACCATCGCGTCCAGATGAGCATCCTGCCTGGTCATACTCGTCATCCTCGCCCGATCTTCGCGCGCCCAACCGCCCGGACACAAGATTCCGTCGGGGGTGGGCGTGCGAACTCGCTGTCACACCCCGGCCGGACAGGGCAGGAACATCAGGCCATCGAGGTTCACATCGAACTTGACTGCAGCAAAGCCGTAAGACGGCGCATACACGACCTTGCAGAACGTCGAAAACTTGCGCGGATAGGTGCACGACTGCCCGGGATTGCAGACGTAGTTGTCGTCGGAGTACTCCGCCTCGCCAACCCACTTGCCTGTGGGCTGCTCCGGCGTGCGATCAGTGGTGAAGTCGTCCCAGGCGCACGGGGTCGGGCCGGCCAGGGCGGTGCAGGTGATGCCGTACTGCTTGCTGCCGCGTAGCTGGGAGGCCAGGCACTGGTGGTAGACGTAGCATTCCTCGACGATGGCCCCGTCCGCGTAGTCGCGGCCCCACCAGCTCAGGTACGGCGAGTTCTTCCACAGCCCGGTCATGCCATACCGGTGAATCTCGTTGAAGGCGTAAGCCAGGAAGTTCTGCGCGTCACCGGGGGTCAGGTGGAATCCGGTTGTCGACGGCGGGTCGAAGCTGTCGATGTCGTCGAGCTCGACCGCGTCAAATCCCTTCCGCGCGCACATCGCGATCCGCGCGTCCAGCATCGGCTTGAGCGCGTCGAGCTGGCGGAAGTCCACCCACCGTTCTTGCGGGTACCCGTAGTAGATCTCGCCGAGCGCGGCGGCCGGGAACACCTGTCCTGGGGTCGCATCCGGGCGGTAGTCCTCCCAGGCCATGTCGAGGTAGCAGATCAGCTTCGGGTGCGGCAGCGTGGCTGCCTGCCAGCCGGTGTGGATCTGGCTGACCTCGGCGGCCGTGGTCAGGAAGCCATCGACGTCGTAGATATCGACAGCGCGTGCGCCCGTGCGTTCTAGGGGGGTCACCCGGCCGATCTGCCAGTCCCACCGCATGGGCTTGCTGCCCGCTGTCAGGTGCGGCGGATACCAGCAGAGCCTTCCGTGCAAAGGCCGGCAGGCGGCAGGCGCGGGCATCGCGACGACTCGCCAGCGGAACTCCAGGGTCGTCGCCCCAGCCGAGTCACTGGTTCGTATCTGCACACTATGCGGGCCTACGGCCAGCTTGCCGGTATAGAACACGCGGCTCGCGGGCAGCGCCTGCCAGGCGTCGTGGTCTACCCGATAGGTCTGCACCGGCGCGCCTGATGCCGCGCGGTAATGCGGCGCGTCGACCTGGAAGTACTCAGCGTCCGACGCGGTCCGCTGCTCGGGCGTGCCGTTTACGAGTTCGGTAACCGGCGCTCGCCCGGCGCGGAAGGCCGCCACCGGCCCTGCCGTCGTGACGCTGGCAGAGGACTTGACCACGGTGAAGGCGAACGTAGCCGGATCGGTCTCGATGACCTCGCTCGCGGTCTCGGTCAGCCGGATCCGCAGGCCCGTGTCGGCGTGCCCCACGATGTAGCGGTTGGCCGCGAACGGCGTGACGGTGGTATCAGCCCCGGCCCGGCAGCCTTGCGTGCCAGCGCCGACCGGACATGCCTGCCATCTGTAGCTAACCTCGAAGCTGAGCAGCCGGTCACCGTGCGGCAAATGACCTGGCCGCCAGCGCAGGCCAGTTGCGGTAACTACTCCGCCGTCCCTCAGCCCGCCGGTGACGCGCAGCTGGCCAGTCGCGACTGGCGGCGCGATCGCGACGGCTGGCGCAGCGGAGGCGGGGGTTGCGGTGGTCACGCCAGCTAGCGCAGTGCCCGCCAGCGCGATCATTGCAGGGAACGCGGTGTGCCGGCCGACTCTCATCCGTCGCATGCGCAGTCCTTCAGAGTGGGCGGCCCGTGGCCGGGCCGCCAACGGTCAGCTGTAGAGGTCGGCTGGCAACAGGTCGCGGTGAGCCGCGAGCAGCTCGTCGCACATCGCGACCGTTTGCGCCGTGGTGAGCGTGGCGGCAGTGTTCGGATCCAGCAGTGCGGCCTGGTAAACGTGCTCCCGGCTGCCCTCGAGCGCGGCCAGTACTGTCAGCTCTACCACGTTGAGGAAGGTCCGGTTCAGCGCGGCCAGCTGTGGTGGCAGCGCGCCGACTGCCCTCGGCGTGGCCCGGCCCCCGACCACGTCACAGGGCACTTCGACGCAGCACTGGCCCGGCAGGTTAGAGATGAGCCCGTCGTTGCGTACGTTGACGTAGATCTCGCGCGGCTTCCCGGTCTCCAGGGAGTGGATGAATTGGGACGCAAGCTCATCGGCGGGCTCGAGGTCTAGCGGGGTGCCGGCCGCGAGCTGCGCCTGCAGCGACTCGAGCTCGGCAAGGTTCTCCTGCGACCTGGCCAGGTAGTCGCCGACGAAGATCCGGAACTGCTCGACCTGATCGTCGTGACGCATGAACCAAGGCACGTACTCGGCAGAGTGCTCGCTGGACTCGGTGGGGAAGTAGCCGAACCGGCGGAACAGCTCGACCCTGACGCGGCGCTGCAGTTCCGGTGACCGGCCGATGATCTGCGACAGCAGCGGGTAAAGCGACTCACCGTTCCGCTCGAAGCGCAGCACGAACGCCTGGTGGTTGAAGCCGGCCGTCACGAACGTCACGTCGGCCGGATCGGCGCCGACGAGCCCCGCGAGGAAGCCGTGGGTGTCGCGTACCGAGTGGCACAGGCCGAACACCTTGCTGAAGTCGGTGCCGGCGTACACAGCCCAGGGCAGCATTGCCATCGGGTTGGAGTAGTTGAGCAGGTAGGCATCAGGGCTGTGCCGCAGCATGTCCTCAGCCAGCGCAGTGACCACCGGGATCGTGCGCAGGCCGCGGAAGATGCCGCCGATGCCGAGAGTGTCAGCGATGGTCTGACGCACGCCGTACTTGGCCGGGATCTCGAAGTCGGCGAGCGTCGCGGCGTACCCGCCGACCTGGACCTCATTGATTACGTAACTTGCTCCGTCCAGGGCCGGGCCGCGCTCGGCGTACGCGGTCACCACGGCTCCGGCGCCAGCCTGCGTCACGATCTGCCGGGTTAGCGCTTCGGCGAACGCGAGCCGGTCGGCGCTGATGTCGTGGAGGGCGAGGTGCAGGTTCCCGGCAAGCTCCGGGTAGGCGCACAGGTCCGTCACGACATTCCTGGTGAACTCGATGCTGCCAGCACCGATGAACGCAACCTTGATCACAGCTCGACAGTGTTGCATTCGGGGCTTCAGTGAGCAAGACCGTGCAGAGGTTAGAAGACGATCAGTACTCCGATTAATACCGATTAGATGATTGTTAGGGGTTGACAGTGGTCCTTAGCGGTGCGCGATGATGTCGGAAACATTCAAGATCTGCGCATTATCAGTCGCTAAGAGGTCGGCAATGAGAAAGTTTTGGCTGCGTGCAGCGCTGGCGTCGGCACTACTCGTGTTCGGGCTGACCGCGTGCGGATCGGGCAGCGGGGGCTCTAGTAGCGGGCTTCAGATCTGGGAGGGCTACACCGGCGCCGAGGCCAACACGTTCAAGCACCTGCTCAACGAGTGGAATGCCGCCCACCCGAGCGAGAGGGTGACCAGCCTGTACGTCAACAACGACGACTCGCTTCCCAAGCTGCTCACGGCAGTCCGTGGCGGCAGCCAGCCTGACATCGCCTACGTCTACGGATCCTGGGCGCCGAACATCGCGCAGATCAAGCAAGTCGTCAACCTGACCAAGGTCGTGCAGCAGCCCGGCGTGAACTGGAACGACTTCTGGGTCGGCGAGCGCGACGTGGCCACCGTGCATGGCGAGGTCGTCGGGATCCCGGCGCTGGTCGACAACCTGGCTGTCGTCTACAACAAGACGCTGTTTGCCAAGGCGGGGCTGCAGCCGCCGTCGCCGAACTGGACCTGGACCGACTTCGCCGCCGATGCGCAGAAGCTGACCGACCCGGCCATCAAGCAGTTCGGCACCGCGTATGTGACGCCGGGCAGCGAGGACACGGTGTGGCACTGGGAGGCGCTGCTGTGGGAGGCGGGCGGAGCGATCCTGAATCCTGCCAACACCAAGGCGGCCTTCGACTCGCCAGCAGGACTGCTGTCGCTGGACAGTCTCCGGACGATGGCGGTAACCGCCCACTCCATGTACCTGGACCCAACCGACTCCGAATATGCCAACCTGTTCAACTCCGGCAAGATCGGGATGCTGGTGACTGGTCCCTGGGACCTGTCCGGATTCCCGAACGTTCATTACGGCGTGCAGATCATGCCGTCGTACCCCGGCACCGATGGCGGCCATCAGACGATCTCCGGCCCGGACAACTGGGTAATCTTCAACAACGGCGCGGCCAGGGTCGCCGCCGCGGAGAAGTTCCTGCTCTGGATGACGGCCACACCGCAGGCGACGTACTTCTCGCTGCACACCGGCGACCTGCCCATCCGCGCGTCGGTGGAGAACTCGCCCGGCTTCCTGCAGCAGATGGACACGGCGCTGCCAGGCGTCGACACCTTCGTTACCAACCTCAACAACGTTAAGCAGGCCCGCCCGCAGCTAGCGACATACCCGCAGATCTCCACGATCCTCGGCCAGATGATCGTGTCGGTGCTGCTGAACAAGACGCAGCCGCAGGCGGCCCTGGCCAGCGCGGCGCAGCAGGTGGACAAGGTCCTGGCTGGCGGGTCGAGTTCCTGACGTGGTAGCCCGGACCCTCGCGCTGCGTGCCCGGCGGCAGCCTGCTGTCGGGCGCGGCCTCCGGCCTCGCGCATCCGAGCAGATCGCAGGCTGGGCGTTCATGACGCCCGGCGTCGCCATCATCATGCTCTTCGGGCTCGTACCGATCGCCTGGTCGGCCGTCATGTCGTTTCAGCACAACAACCTGCTGACGCCCGCCCGGTTCATAGGCCTCGGGAATTACCGCGCTATGCTGCACGATCCTGTCGTCGGGCAGGCTGTCGACCACACTCTGGTCTATACCGCACTGTTCGTGCCTGGCACCATGATCGTCGGCCTGTTCCTCGCGGTCGCCATGAACAGGCAGATCAGGTTCATCTCGCTGTACCGGACGGCCGCGTACGCGACGATGGCCATCTCCACCATCAGCGAGGCACTGGTCTTCATCTGGCTGTTCGAACCGTCGTACGGCATCGTCAACTACCTGTTCAGCCTGGTCGGCATCCCCCAGCAGCAGTTCCTGAGCTCCACCTCCGAAGCGCTGTACGTCGTCGTCGTCATGACGATCTGGGGCTGGACCGGATTTGCAGTGGTGATCTATCTGGCCGCACTGCAAGGAATCCCGAAGACGCTGCTGGAGGCGGCGTCCATCGACGGCGCGGGGCGGTGGGCGACGTTTCGGCGCGTCACGCTCCCGCTGCTCAGCCCGGCGTCGCTGTTCCTGCTGGTGTGGCTGACGATCAACGCGCTGCAGCTGTTCGACGAGGTGTACCTGAGCACGATGGGCGGCCCGCTGAACTCGACCACCGTGCTGGTCTACTACCTGTACGAGCAGGCGTTCTCGGATTTCAACTTCGGCTACGCCTCGGCAATCGCCTACTTCCTGTTCGTGGTGATCCTGGTGATCACGGCTGTGCAGTTCCGGGGCGGCCGCCGATTCATCTACTACAGGTCATGACATGAGCGCGCCCGCCCTCACGCTGCCAGTCCGCCGCCGCCGTTGGCGGCTGCCGTTCAGCCCGTGGCACCTGGTCCTGATCCCGGCGACGATCGTGCTGATCGCGCCCTTCGCGTGGCTCATCATCACCTCGATCGAGACTCCGGCCGAGGCGCTGCATTTCCCGCCGATCCTGGTGCCGCATCGCCTCGACTTCGCGAATTACTCGCAGGCGCTGCAGGCGGCTCCGTTCGGCAGGTTCTTCATCAACAGCGCCGTGGTCACCCTCACCACGGTCATCAGCAACCTGGTGCTCTGCTCGCTGGCCGGCTACGCGTTTGCCCGGTACCGGTTCCTCGGCCGCGGCCTGCTGTTCGTGCTGATCATGGCCACGCTGATGGTGCCGTTCCAGGTGACGATGATCCCGCAATTCATCATCACCAAATGGCTGGGCGTCCACCTGCTGGCGTCGGTCGGGATCAATCACATCGGCGCGCTGATCCTGCCTAACGCGGCTACCGCGTTCGGGGTGTTCTTCCTCCGCCAGTTCTTCCGCACGCTGCCGATCGAGTACGAGGAAGCCGCCAGGGTCGACGGGGCGAGCCGGCTGAAGGTGCTATGGCGGGTCGTGCTGCCGCTGTCAGTCCCGGCGCTGGCCACGCTCGCCGCGCTCACGTTCATCGATTCTTGGAACAGCTTCCTCTGGCCGCTCATCGCGGTCACCTCCACCAATCAGATGACGCTGCCGCTCGGGCTGGCGACGTTCCAGAGCGCCCACAGCACCGAGTGGACGCTGCTCATGGCGGGCAACGTCATGAGCCTGGCCCCGATGATCGTGATTTTCTTTGTGGCGCAGCGCTATTTCGTCCGGTCGGTCGCGGCCACCGGGCTGGCGGGCACCTGATGGCTGTGGTCACGGCGAGCGAGTGCGAAAGGGCGGCGACGTGGGGTCGAACGTGAGCGAGCGGGCCGGGCAGGACGGTGCCACGGTAGGCAGTATCGAGGCGGAGATCGCCTCGCAGCCTGCCTGCTGGCGGCGAGCTGCCGAGCTGGCGCCGCAGGTGGCGAGTCTGCTGCCGGCGCCCGGAGAGCGGGTCGCGGTTGCGGGCTGCGGGACCTCCTGGTTCATCGCACAGGCCTACGCGGTGGCCCGCGAGGCATCCGGGCAGGGCGAGACCGACGCGTTTGCCGCCTCGGAAATGCCCGCGAGCCGGCGGTACGACCGGGTGCTCATATTGTCTCGGTCCGGGACGACCACCGAAATTCTCAGGCTGCTCGCGCAGCTGCGCGGCTCAGTGCCGACGGTCCTGATCACCGCCGATGCGGCCACGCCGGCGGCGTCAGCGGCTGATGCGTTGATCGCGCTCGATTTCGCCGACGAGCAATCGGTCGTGCAGACCAGGTTCGCGACCACCGAGCTGGCGCTACTGCTCGCTCATATGGGCGAGGATGTCGCCGCGATGGCTGCGGGAGCAGAGCGGGTACTCGCGCAAGAGCTGGCGCCGAAGCTGACCGGCGCGCGGCAGTTCACCTTCCTCGGCACCGGCTGGACCTGCGGCCTCGCCAGCGAAGCGGCGCTCAAGCTGCGGGAGGCAGCAGGCCTGTGGACCGAGGCCTACCCGGCCATGGAGTACCGCCACGGGCCTATCGCAGTGACCGGTCCGGGCAGCGTGGTCTGGCTGCTCGGACCGGCGCCCGAGGGCCTGCCGGATGAGATCGCCGCCGCGGGCGGCGTGGCCTGGGAGTCCCGCGAGGCCCCGCTTGCGGAGCTGGTCAGGGTCCAGCGGGTCGCGGCCGCGATCGCGCGTGCCCGCGGGCTCGATCCAGATCGGCCGCGGAATCTGACCCGGTCGGTCATCCTCCTGCAGCGATAGCCGGCCCGGCCCACGGTGATAACGGTGGTTGCGCTGAACCCGGCGCTGGATGTTACGCATCACGTCGATGGCGTTGACTGGGCGGGCGTCAACAGGCCCGTTGGCGTAGGCAACGCGCCCGGCGGCAAAGGGCTCAATGTGGCCAGGACGCTGCATGCGCTCGGTGCCGACGTGCTATTGCTCGGCATAGCGGGCGGCAGTACTGGCGAGGCAGTGCAGTCCGCGCTGCGAGCGTCCGGCGTCCGAAGCGTATTTACCGCGATCGCGGCCGAGACCCGGCGGACTTTCGCGGTCGTCGACACCCGCGGCGGCGACGTCGCCCTGTTCAACGAACCAGGGCCCATGGTTACCAAAGCCGAATATGAGCAGTTCATCGCCGCCTACGTCGAGGCGCTCGATGGCTGTTCGGCGGTCGTGCTGTCGGGCAGCCTGCCGGCCGGGCTGCCGGCCGATGCCTACGCGAGCCTGATCCGGATAGCGGACGCCGCCGGAGTGCCCGCCTTGCTGGACACCTCGGGTGACGCCCTGCTGCACGGCGCGGCTGCACAGCCCGCAGCGGTCAAGCCGAACCTGGCCGAGCTGGCGGCGGCAGTTGGCCGGGATCTGGCCTGGGCGAGCCCGTCCGAGCGAGCGGCCGTCGTGACTGCTGCCACAGAGCTACGCGACCGAGGCGCGCAGGTAGTCGTCGTGTCGCTGTCCGCTGATGGTCTGCTGGCAGTGACCGGTGCGGGATCGTGGCACGCGTCGCCGCGCCCGGTGCCAGGGAACCCCATCGGCGCGGGTGATGCGGCGGTCGCCGGACTCGTGCACGGGCTGACGCTCGGCCGTTCCTGGCCCGAGCGGCTACGGCACGCAGCAGCTCTGGGCTCGGCGGCAGCGCGCGCGCCCGCAGCCGGCGAGTTCCGGCTGGCGGACTATACGCAGGCGCTAGGCGACATGCGCGTGACCAAGATGGATCAGGATCAATGAACCCCGTTCCCATCCAAAAGATCGTCACGCCCGCCTGGGTCGCGGGCCGACCTGCCTGTGCCTTCAACGTGATCGGGATCGAGCACGCCGAAGCAATCGTGGCGGGCGCGGAGATGGCCGGCAGTCCAGTCATCCTGCAGCTCAGCGAGAACTGCGTGGCCTATCACGGGGCCCTGGAGCCGATCGGGAACGCGATACTAGCGGTAGCAGACACAGCTGACGTGCTGGTGGCGGTGCACCTGGACCATGCGACTAGCGAGGAGCTGGTCATGCAGGCGGTCGGGCTGGGGTTCGGGTCTGTCATGTACGACGGGTCCAGGCTGGCGTTTGCGGACAACGTCCAGGCGACCGCTGCTATCGCGGCGTGGTGTCATGAGCGGGGCGTGTGGATCGAGGCAGAGCTTGGCGAGGTGGGCGGGAAGGACGGCGTGCACGCTGCCGGCGCGAGGACCCAGCCGGGTGAGGCGGCCGGGTATGTGGCCGCGACGGGCGTCGATGCGCTAGCGGTCGCTGTCGGTAGCTCGCATGCGATGCTCACCAGGGATGCGTCGCTTGACCTCGAGCTGATCAGCGCGCTGCGCCGCGCCGTGCCGGTGCCGCTGGTGCTGCACGGATCCTCGGGGGTACCCGACGAGACGCTCCGCGCGGCGATCGGGGCCGGCCTTACGAAGATCAACATAGCCACCCAGCTGAACAAGGTCTTCACCGCCGCGGTTCGCGAGTGCCTCGCTGGCGATGCGCTGGTCGCCGACCCGCGTCGATACTTGACAGCGGGTCGTTCGGCCGTGGCGAGTGAGGTGGCCCGTCTGCTGGCCGCACTTGAGGGAGGCGCGGACCAGTGAGCCGCTACCGCCGCTGGAACCAGCTGCTTGAGCTGCTCGCTGCCGAGGGCCAGCTCCAGGTCGAGCACGCGGCGCAGGAACTCGGCGTCTCAGCAGCGACGATCCGGCGGGACTTCGACGAGCTGGCCGGACAGCAGATGCTCGCACGCATCCGCGGCGGGGCCGTCGCCCAGGGCGTCACGTATGACCTGCCGCTGCGATATAAGACCGAGCGGCACCCGTCGGAGAAGCGCCGGATCGCCGAGGTGGCAGCCGGCCTAGTCCAGCCGGGCCAGGTCGTCGGGCTGAACGGCGGCACCACCACGACGGAGGTGGCCAGGGCACTAGCGATACGAGCAGATCTGAACAACGTCACCGCTGCTCCCGGCGTGACAGTGGTGACCAACGCGCTCAACATTGCTACCGAGCTGGCGGTCAGGCAGCACATCAAGATCGTGGTGAGCGGCGGCGTGGCCAGGACGCAGTCCTACGAGCTGACGGGCCCGCTGGCGACCGGCGTACTGGAGCGGGTCAGTATCGACATCGCGATACTCGGCGTCGATGGCATCGACCCAGTTGCCGGCGCGATGGCCCAGCACGAGGGCGAGGCCAGCATCAACCACCTCATCGCGAAGCAGGCCGCGCGCGTCGTGATCGTCGCGGACAGCTCGAAGATAGGCCGCCGGGCGTTCGCGCGCATCTGCGCACCGAGCGAGGTCGACGTCCTCGTCACCGACACTGGCATCGCCGATGCGGACAGGGCTGGGTTCGCCGACGCCGGTGTGCAGGTGATGACCGCGTGAGTAGCGGCGGCACCAAGGCCGGCGCAGACCTCGACCTGCTGATCATCGGCGACTGCAATCCGGATGTCGTGGTGCTCGGTGAGGACGTTACCCCGACCTTCGGCCAGCAGGAAAAGCTGGTGGACAACGCGTCGATGGTGATCGGCGGGTCAGCCTCGATCATGGCGGTCGCAGCTGCCCGGCTGGGGCTGCGGGTAGCGCTGGTAGCCGCGGTCGGCGCCGACGCCACGGGTGAGTTCATGATCGGCCGCCTGGCTGCTGAGAACGTGGATACAACAGGCATGGTCATCCGGCCGGATATGACCACCGGGCTGACCGTGGTGCTCACTCAGGGCAACGACCGCGCGATCTTGACTGCCGTCGGCGCCGTGTCCACTCTCACCGCGGGCGATGTGTCCGCGAATTTGCTGTCCCGGGCCCGGCACTTGCACGTGAGCTCGTACTTCCTGCTGGAGCGCTCGCTGGGGCCAGGCCTGGCGGATCTGTTCGTAGCCGCGCACGGGATGGGAGTCACGACCTCGCTAGATACCAACTGGGATCCCGCCGAGCGCTGGGGTGACGGGCAGCTTCGAGGCGTGCTGGCCTGTACCGACGTACTGCTGCCGAACGAGGCAGAAGCACTCGGGCTCACCGGCGCGAGCGACGTGCGGGACGCCGTGCGAGCGCTAACCGAAGCCGGGCCAAGGGTCGTGGTGAAGCTGGGCAGCCGTGGCGCGCTGAGCGCCGACGGTTCGGACTGGCACGAGGCTGGGCTGCCCGGCGCGCTGGGCAGCCGGTTCGTCGACGCCATTGGTGCGGGCGACTGCTGTAACGCCGGCGTCATCGCCGGGTTGTTGCGCGGGATGGACCTGGCGGCCGCCACCGGCCTCGGCTGCGCGGTCGGCTCGGCCTCCACGCGCGCAGTGGGCGGCACGGGCGCCCGTACCACCATGACAACCGCGCTGGCTCTCGCCCAGACAGTCGCAGTTACGCCGTTCGCCTGACGCGCCTGCCCAAGCGCGTGCTGCTCATGAGGGTGGTGGGGCAAGAATGGCTCGGAAGCCATCCGGCGGCAGGGGGGACCGAAGATGGAACTACCGCTAACAAGCCGTGTCCGGCCGCCGATGACCTCCGGTCGACTGATTCCTTGGGGATAGGTGTCGACGATGTCCAGTGATCCAGCCGAACCGCAACGCTCATCTTCGACGTCACGCCCGGCCGCACCGGGCGGCGCAAACCGGGGGATGCCCCCTCCCAGTGATCTGCTGCCGCTTGGCGACTGGGTCCGGCATCAATCGCTTCGCAGCTGGCCGGTGCTGCTTTTCCTCACGCTTATCTGCGTACCCTCGTGCGCGCTGGTCCTGCTCGGCACCAGCGCCACCGCGCACACTTTCGACCAGGTCGCATGGATCTTCGCCGCCTACTTTGCCGCGGCGTGGCTACTGCTGCTGGGAGTCATCATCCGGCCGGCGCACGTAACCAGGACGATGCTGGCTCTGATCATCGTCACGGCCCTAGCCACGCAAATACCGCTGGCGGTAGCGCTGGAGACCGCGCTGCACGACACTAACGTGAACCTGGGCAGCAGCATCGTTACTATCGGCTTGCCCGAGGAACTGGCGAAGGCGCTGCCGATCGCGATCGTCGCGCTGCTCTACCGGCGCCGTCACGCCCTCGCACCGAGGGATTATCTGTTCCTCGGCGCGGTCAGCGGACTGGTATTCGGCGCCAGCGAGGTCGTCAGGTACTTCACGATCAACGGCGTCGATCAGTTCTACCTGACGGTGCAGTCTTCGCTGCCGACCGTCGAGCGCCTCCTCCACACTGGGAACTCGGCGGCGACGTCGTTGTTCTCTGCCCTGATCGGGCCGGTGCTCGACTTCATCCTGAACTTCGTCTGGCGATTCCTAACCGACCCCATCAGCCACGCCTGCTGGTCGGGCCTGACTGGATACTTCATCGGCCTGGCCGTCACCAGCCGACACAGGTGGTACGCGGTCGGATGGATAGGTCTGGCGGCAGCCGCCATCCTGCACGGCATTAACGACTGGAGCCGGGTTAACGGCCACATCGTCTGGATCCTGGTCACGCTCGTCAGCGGAGTGCTGTTCCTCGGATACGCGAAGGTCGGCTCGCGAGCAGAAGACGGTGGCCTGCCCGCCACGGAGCCGCCCCCGTTCCTGGACACCCGAGCCGCCCATGCGCGCCACGCTTCAGGCCGCCCTGATGCCCCGGCTGCGACAGTCACAGCACGCGTTGAACGGCGGGCCCTGCCATGGTGGGAGCAGCATTGACTGGCCGACGCTGCGTGCAACCCCTTGAGCGGCAACAAATCGTTGTCTGACCCTCGTCCTAATCTCGCCCTGTGGCGCGAGGAACTGCGATGACCGAGCGTCCGCGAGTGGTCGTTTCCCTCATTGCAAGTGCCGACGGGCGAGTCGCTCTGAACCGAGACTCCCGGCTCCTGGAAGAGGAGCCAGGCATGCGGTGGCGAAGCCTCTGGCCAGAGGATCTCGTGGCGCTGCTCGAGCGGCGCGCTGCGGACATTGAGCGACGTCATCATCCTCGCGTCGTGCTCGAGGGCAGCGGCACGTTCGTCCACGACGATGCCGGCCCGCTAGAGCATCAACGTTCCGATAGACACGACCGCGACATTCTGCTGGATGACTTCCTCCCCGCGCGACGCGATACCAAATGGTTCGCCGTGGTCGACGGAAGGGGCCGTATCGAGTGGACCTCTACTGGCGACGTGACGTCGAGATTGCTGGTCCTGGCCTGCGCCACTACCCCGCTCGAGCACCTGGAATACCTGCGCGGGGCGGGCATCCCCTACCTGGTCGCCGGGACCAGGAAGGTGGACCTTGACCTGGCCCTACGGAAGATGCGGCTGCTTCTGAATGCGCACTGTGTCGTGTCCGAAGCGGGCGGCGGGCTCAACGGAGCCCTGCTGCGCGCCGGTCTTGTCGACGAATTCCACGTCATCATCATTCCCGCGATCGTTGGAGGTAAGGGCACGCCGACCACATTCGACGGCGTCCCACTTGCGCCTACGGAATCCGCTTCGACACTTGAACTCGTGCGTGCCGAATCCTCACCAGCAGGAGCCGTGTGGCTGCACTACGACGTGCGGCGCGGTCCATGATTCGGCGCGGCTGGTCATTGTCGTGGCTATCCTCACCGAGGTGAGTGACAAGCTCGGCAGGTACCTCGATGTCGTGGGCATGCGCGGACGTGATGCGCGGCTGGTGCACGGCCAGTTCCACGACGTCGTGCTCGTCGACGAGGTGGCCTACCGGTTCCCTCGTGATGAACAGTCCCGGCGCGCCCTGCCGGCCGCGGTAACGCTGCTCACGGCGCTGAATAAGTGTCAATTGCCGGTCGCCGTCCCCGTTCCCATATCAACAGACCAGATGGGGCGCCCGCTTGGCAGTAGCTACGTCGCGCTGAGCCGTGTACCTGGGCAGCCGATCGACGTCATCGTCGGCGCGCGAGCTCAGGGCGCGGTCATCGCGCAGCTGGCAGGGTTGCTGGACCGGCTCGCCGAGCTGGGCGCCGATCCAGCGATCGGGCAGTTGGTTCCCCGCACCGGGCGCGACTACTGGCGGAGTTTCGGCGAGCAGGTTCGGCAGGTGCTGTTCCCGCTGATGTCCGCCGACGGCCGGAGACGCGCAGACGCCGAACTGGCCGCGGTTGCCACAGTGACCGCCACCGGCGAGGCGCTGGTCCACAATGACCTCGGCGGCAGCAACCTGTTGTGGACGGCTGCGGATGGCCAGCCTCAGCTTGCGGGCGTCCTTGACTGGGACGGGGTAAGCCTTGCTAATCAGGCAAACGACCTAGCATCGATCGCTGTGACCGTCGGCTGGTCGCTGGCGAGCCGGGTCAACGCGTCGCGCCGCCTGGCGGCCAGTCAGATGATTTCAGAGGCTGAGATCATCGCCAGTACCTTCGCCCTGCAGCAGGCGCTTCCCGCGGCGCTGAACGGCGATCAGGCCAGCCTCGAGGACGGACTGCGCGAGTACAGCTAACTGCCGGCCGGGCGGCCAGTCGCCCGGACCGCCGAGCAGTTGCTCTCCGTACGGACTGGCAGCGCTGTGCTCGTCGGGTACGGTCCATCCCTAGACGGGGTCGATGTTTCTGCTCACGATCCACGCGTGCTTGCCCACCTGCCGTCCCCGCGTGAACCCGTGCTGCTCGAACAGTTCGACCGTTGCGCTGAACAGGAACCGGCTTTGAGCTTCGCGGCCCGCTGTGGTCTCGGATATCGCTTCGACCAGACCGCCGCCGACCTCGGCGATCTGCGCGAGCGCACCCTCGAGCCCGGCTCGTGCGATGCCCTGGCCGCGATGCCGCTTGTCGACGAATATGCACGTGATCCGCCAGGGAGCAGGAGGCGGCGGGTCCTTGTGGTATTCACGGCGGTGCCTGAGCCTAAGCTCCTCCCTGCTGCCGAACTGGCACCAGCCCTGCGCGAGTCCCTGCTCGTCCAATACCAGCGCGGCATGCGCATCACCCGCCAGCACGAGCTGCTCCTTCAGCGTGCGGGGATCGCTGACTCCGCTCTCGTACGCCGAGTGAAACGCGACGCACCAGCACCCCCCGTAGATCCCGTTGTTGCGCTCGACCAACTCCGCGAACGCGTCCCACGTGGATGCGTCAAGCGGCCGGGTCGTGTAAGACAGCTCCTGAGGCGGACTCGCCGCCGCGGGTGCCTGCGATGCGCGGTCAGGCATCGGCTATCGCCGCCAAAAGGTCGGCGAGCTCAGTCGGACGGGTGTACATGGGCCAGTGGCCCGACTGGATGTCGACGTAATCGATGTGCTGAGCCTTCGACAGCTCTGGTACTTCGCCCTCAGCGATCCACTCCTGGGCCTGGGCGGGGGAGAACTCGGGGCAAACCAGCGTGACGGGCACGTCGAACCGCCGCTCATCTCGCAGGTGCACAACCCCCCTCGCTACCCCCTCGGGGACCGGGAAGGCAGCGCCGGCGATGCGGTGGCGTTGCTGCTCGTCCAGGTCAGCCGAGTCCGGGCCGTCGAAGGGCGCCCAACCGGGGAACGGCAAGACGCCATCTACGATCTCGAAGAAGTTAGCGTAGACCTCACCGTCACTGGACGGGAAGCCCCCGATCATCGCGACCCGCGCCACCTTCTCCGGCCGGGCATCGGCAGCCATCCAGGCGAGCGTGGAGGCGGCTGAATGGCCGACGACCACAACGCTGCCGGCGGCCGCGTCGATTGCCGCCTGGACGGCCGCATGCTGGTCGGCAAGCGTCGCCGTGGCCGGCCGAGTGCCCGTGGTCGGCCGAGTCCCCTGACCAGGCAGCCAAAGAGGCACGGCCCGGTGACCGAGCGCCCGCAGAGGTGGAACGACAGCATCCCACGCCGACCCGTCGAGCCACAGACCGGCGATAAGGACGATCTCCATCGTGACCACTGCTCCTTCCCAAGTGACCATAGATCCCAAGGCCAGCAGGGGACCTAGCTGCGATCTGCGCGTCGCTGGCCCGGCAAACCGTCCCGCCTTGACCATAGACGCACTACCGGACAATCAGCTTCCGGTTAATCACCGACTTGGATGCGATGCTCACCAGCGTAGTGACGACGTGCGACCTGCTGGGCGTGCCGACGGGCGGATGAGAAAGCTGGTCGCCTCGTCGCAGTCTGATGTCAGCCATACAGCCAGCGACCTTGACGCGGAAGTCGAAGACTTCCGAACACGGCGCTGGGCGAGGGTTGGCCGAGCGGATCTGCTGCCCAAGTCAGGATGGCCGACAGTACAACTCACTCAGCAGATCGACTGCCGCCTGCGTCGAGGGATGCGGGTCGTTCCGCTGCCATATCACCCGGACCGCGATAGGCGGCGCATCACGAAGCGGTCGGAACACCACGCCGTCACGCCGGTACTGGGCGGTCGTGCCCTCAGGCGTAATTCCGATGCCGTCGCCTGCCGCGATGATTGCGAGCCAGTCGTCGATGTCCCGCGTCTCGTGAATGCGCAGCCGCGTATCGGTCGGCCACAGATCTGGCGTCGTAGTTCCGGTACGCGGGTCGATGAGGAGAGTGCGCTGCGGCACGTCACGCAGTTTGATGTAACGTCGGCTGGCCCATGGATCGTCAGCCGCGAGAGCACAGTATCGCCGCTCGTGGCCGACAATGGCGCTAGCGAACCGCCTGTCATCAACGGCCGCTCGGAGCACGGCGATGTCGCACAATCCTTCGGCTAGGCCTCCAGTGGGCGAGTTGGTGCGGATCAATTGAAGTTCGACCGCCGGGTAGGCGGCAGCCCAGCGGCGGTGAAACTCTCGGGTGTGGCGGCCCATTGCCGACCATGCGTGCCCGACGCGGAGTCGAGTGTGGCCGGTTGTGGCTTCGACGACCAGGTTGTCCGCTGCGGCGAGCACTTGCCGCGCCTGGGCCAGCACGCGCACGCCAGCGGCGGTGAGGCTGATGGCCCGGCTTGTCCGATGCAGCAGCCGGACGCCCAGGACATGCTCGAGGGCGATGAGATTCCGTGACACGGCGGCCTGGGAGATGCCGAGATCGATGGCGGCATCGGTGAAGGTCCCCGAGTCGATGATCGCGACGAGACAGCGCAGGTGTCGAAGCTCCAGATCCATGAGTAGAGCGTATAGATACCTCCATCCATGCATTTTGCGCATTGGCGATTCTGGCTCAGGCTCGGGCTATGAGCCTTCCGACGCGTGACAAGATAGCGACTGCCGTTCCTGTTGGCATTGTCGCCGCCAGGCCGGACCAGCTGACGGGTATCGCGCTGATGACCGGCAGCGCCATGTCCAACCAGCTCGGCGCGGCCTTGGCCGCGCTAGCCTTCCCGGTACTTGGGCCGGCCGGGGTCGTCGCGATCCGCCAATGCGTGGCCGCCGCGGTACTGATGACTACTGTCCGGCCAAGGCTCAGGGCATTCACGCGCGACCAGTGGCGTCCGGTGCTCGGGCTGGCGCTGATCTTCGCAACCATGAACTTGTCGCTGTACGTGGCCATCGACACGATCGGCCTTGGCCTCGCCGTAACGCTTGAATTCCTCGGGCCCTTGTCGGTCGCGCTGCTGGCGTCGCGGCGAATGGTCGACCTTGGCTGCGCAGTGATCGCCGGCGTGGCGGTCGTCGTGCTCGCCAGGCCGCAGCCGAGCACTGACTACCTCGGCATCTGCCTGGCATTGCTGGCTGCCGTCTGCTGGGCCGCCTACATCCTGGTCAACCGCATCGTGGGCGCGCGCGTGCCGGGTTCGCAGGGACCTGCTGCCGCGGCTGCCCTGTCCGCCCTGCTTTATGTGCCGGTCGGCATCTGGGTCCTCGCCAGCCACGATGTGACCGGGGCGGCGGTCGGCCACGCGGCGTCAGCCGGCGTCTTGTGCTCGGCGGTCCCGATGGTCGCTGACCTACTCGCGCTGCGACGGGTTCCGGCCCGGTTCTTCGGCGTCTTCATGAGCGTCAACCCGGTGTTCGCGGCCTTGACCGGGCTGATGGTGCTGGGCCAGTCGCTCCAGCTTGCCGACTGGATCGCGATCGCCGCGATCGTTGGTGCCAACGCGGTCAGTGTCGGTGGAGCCGGGAAACAGACAGTATGAAGCCGCCGGAAGTATTCTCCCTGCGGCCGTGCTTGCGGTTCGACTGGGACGATTCTGGCCATGTTGACCACAGCCGATCTCAGCCGACCTACTCCGTGCGCGATGTGGACCGCGCGAGACATTGTCAGTCACGTCGTGGGGGGCGCCGGCTTCTTCGCTGAACTCGCCGAAGCCGGGGAAGTGGGGCAACGCGACGACGATCCCGACTTCACGGCAGGGGAATTCAACGCCACCTTCAGACAGCAGGCCAGCCGCCTGGTAGCGGCATTCGACGCGCCGGGCGCCATGGACGCGATGATGAAGATGCCGTTTGGCGGCACGCCAGGCTCGGTTTGTGCCTATATCGCCGCTACCGACATCTTCACCCACGGCTGGGACCTGGCCAGGGCGACCGGGCAATCGACCGATCTCGAACCCGACCTTGCTGGGATGTTGCTGGCGCGGATCATGAAAACCCTGCCCGACTCCATGCGTGGCCCGGAAGGCGAGGCGCCCTTCGGGCCGAGAGTCGAGGTACCGGAATCGGCGCCGCCCGCCGACCAGCTGGCGGCCTTCCAGGGCCGGCAGCCTTAGCGTCGGCGCTGGACGCCGGCCGGCGACAGCCCGGCGCTCTCGACAGGGTAACGGCCCGCACGATCTGCTGGCTTGGACCCCTGCTGGCTCGATGCCCTGCGACGGGAATGGCAGCACGAGCTCGTCGCCAGCGGGTCGGTGCCTGAGCGCGGGCCGCAGTGCCTGAGCAGTGCTCGCCCGATGGATGCTAGCTACCGCCTGGGACGGGGTACGGGTCGGATGAACGGTTGGGTTGATCCGGCGTGCCCAGGGACGACCAGCACGCCCAGGAGGGGGAAAGCGTCATGAGTGTCATCGACGAGGCGCTGAGCGCCAATGCGACCATGTCCAACGACTACGATCCCGGGCGTGGGAAGCCGCCGGCGCCTCGGATCGCGATCGTCACCTGTGCGGATCCCCGGCTAACCAACATCACGCAGATGCTGGGTCTCGCCGATGGCGATGCCGACATGATCAGGAACTTCGGCACGGTGATCGATGACGACTCGGTCCGATCGCTTGTTCTCTCGACCAGGCTGCTGGGCAGCCGAGAGATAATGATCATCAATCACACCGACTGCGGGATGCTCAGGTTCACCGACAGCGAGATGGAGGACCGGCTCCGCAAGGAGACAGGGCGGGCGCCGATTGCGCCGGCCAAGTTCTACAGCTTCACCGACGCCGAGGCGAACACCAAGGAGCAGATGCAGAAGGCGAGGTCACATCCATGGATCTCGCCGGACGTCCCAGTCAGGGGGTTCGTCTATGACGTCAATACCGGGCGGCTCAGCGAGGTATTCCCGGACCAGGAGACCTTCACGAGCTAGTCGGGGTGTCGCCACCTCGGCGCGTGCTGTGCCAGGGCACCTCGGGGCGAGCTCGCGCTCAGGCCTATATGACACCCCAGACCGTCGGCGTCCGCGCGGATAGGGCTCGAAGTTCGTCGCCGCCTTGCGGGGAGTGGCCGGCCGAGCGGCCGCCGGTGTCATTCCAGTGATTCACGGGTCAGGCAGACGGTCCGAATCGGGGGTGTGACATGACAATCCTGACGGCACCAGCGGGCACCTTGACCGACGGTGCAGTAGCGCTCCGGCTACCTTCACCGAACGCCGAAGACATCACGACGATCGATAAGTACATCGAGGAAGATCAACTTGATGGCGGCTGGCTGCCAGATGTCCCGCTTGTAACCGGCCAGCAACTCGTCGCAGACTGGCTGGATGGCTGGGCTGGCCGCCAGAGCCGCAATGGCCCTGCCTTTGTAGTGACCGTCGCTGATGAGCCGGGATTCGTGGGCATCGTTGGCATGGCCGAGCATGACGACGGGGCCTTCGATATCGCCTACGGGACCGCGCCCGGCTGGCGCGGGCGAGGCCTTGCTAGCCGCGCAACGCGGCTAGCCGCGCAATGGATGGCCAGACAGCCCAGCGTGCATACCGTAGAAGTACTGATAGATCAGGGGCAAAGGGCCTGCGAACGTGTGGCCGTCAATGCCGGCTTCGTTCTGGACGAAGAGATTAACCGGCCCGATCCGGGTACCGGGGAGACTGTCGAACTGCGCTACATCCTGGAGCGACCTCCTGGCGCCGAATAGATGGAAGAGTGCAGGCGAATGGCTTCCTCGACGTCGCCGACCAACCGCTCTGCGCTCCGCTACCGCACCTGAAGGGCATCTGGATGGGAAGCTGGCAGCCAGCTGTTACCAGCACCACCAGGCCGTCACGAGGCGGCGGGCCAGGAGGGGTACTTGTCAACGTGGGCCGAGCTGCAGGCCCTCCAGGCCGCCCGTCCCGGTGCGCCACGAGAGACCGAATACCCCGGTCTAGGCTGAACTCCCTGGTCGGGACATTTATCACCAATCACCGGGCTTATTGGATTCTGCCCTTCGATGGCGCAGGGTCGCTACCCTCTGTGGGCGTTCCCGCAGGTTGTCTCATCTGATGACCAGATCCTGAGGCACGACGGGCCGCTTAGAAAGGGCGTTTAGTGCCAATTTCTATATGTGTCGTTTATCTGATGGTATTGACCGCTGTTCTGCCGCGCTTGTTCACGCTACGATTTGCGCTCAATCTCGTGTATTAGGGAGGCCGGCGAGCGCCGCCCGGATCCGCGAGTCGGGGAGGCGGGACGTCATGGTGAACCGGAATCCGACCCGGCGTTCGTACGGGGCCGGGCGTGACGCCTGCTAGCACCGTCTCATCGGTGCCGAGTTACTCCGCTTACCCACAGTGGGCCATATTCCGTCGGGTGCGAGACGCAGCCGGTATGAGCACCACCCCGGCGAAACTACGCGTTGTGCTTACCGCTTTGCTTGCAGTGAGCCTGGCTTGGGGCGCCGTCGCTGCGTGGACTGTAGCGGGACGAACCTCCGCGGCGGACAACGTAGTCGCCATCAGCGAACCACTCAGCCTGGACGCCCAGCAGCTCTACCGGGCACTGTCCGATGCTGACGCGACCGAGGCGGCTGCTTTCTTGTCCGGCGGTCTGGAACCTTTGGCATTGCGCACCCGGTATGAGGCGGACATCGCGCAGGCCGCGCGGCGCCTGGAGGCGGCCACTGCGGCTGCGGGGCAGTCGACTGCCACCTCCCGGCTCGCCACTCTGTCAGCTGGCCTGCCGGTATACACGGGACTTGTCGAGAGCGCTCGCGCCGATAACCGGCTGGGCCTGCCGCTTGGTGCCGCGTATCTGCGAGAGGCATCAGGCCTTATGCGCGGCACATTGCTGCCTGCGGCACGCGATCTTTACGCGCAGGAGAATGCGCAGCTTGCTGCGGCCGACCACCAAGCCACGGCGGTGCCGTATGCGGCTCTGGTTGTTGCGGTCGTCGCAGTCCTGTTGTTGTTCGGGACTCAACGGTGGCTGGCTCGGAGGACCAAGCGCATCGTCAATCCGGGCCTTCTAGTCGCGACCGTTGCAATGCTTGCGGCGCTCGTCTGGCTGGTGACCGCACTTGCTGTTGCCCGCGCGCACCTGGTGGCCGCGAGCGACAGAGGATCGGTGCCGGTCGAGGCGGTGGCTCGGGCAGATATCGCTGTGCTCCAGGCGCATGCGGACGAGAGCCTGACGCTGATCGACCGCAGCGGCGACGATTCGTTCCAGCAAGACTTCGTTTCAGTCGAAAAGAGACTGGGTCCGGGACGCGGGTCCCTGCTGACTGACGCTGCACTCGCCGCGCGGGGCAGTCCGGGCGCCGCGCTAGCAGCGGCCGGCTTGCAAGTCGCGCCGGCCTGGTTCACCGCGCACCTGCGGGTGCGGTCCCTCGACGACGGAGGCAGGTACACGGCTGCCGTTCGGCTGGCCGTCGGCAACGGCCGCCCAGACTCGGCCGTTTTGTTCGCGCGGCTTGATGGCGATCTGACTGGTGCGATAAGGGCGGATCAGGCGTCGTTCCGGTCTGCTGCCCTAGCCGGTCGGGATGCTCTGACCGGCCTGCAAGCAGGGATGATCAGTTTGTGCCTCCTGATGGCGGCCGGTTGTGCCTGGGGGATCTCGCGTCGGCTTGCGGAGTACCGGTGACTGCGCTGAAGCGGCCCGGCCGCAAGGCGATCGCGCTGGCTGTAGCGACCGTTTCGGTACTCTGCGGGCCGACCGGGCCGGCGCGCCATGTGCCGTTGGCACGGGCTCCGAGCGCACGGTTCACGGCCCAAGTGGAACCCGCAGCGCATTCGGTTGCGCAGGCCTGCGACCCGACAGCCAGCCTGCGACCGGTCGGGCCGCCGGTAGTCACGACTGGGTCCTTCATGGCGAAGATCCGCGCCCGCGGCTACCTGATCGCCGGAGTGGATCAAAGCACCTACCATTTCGGCTATCTCAATCCTTTCGACGGTCAGATCGAAGGATTCGACATCGACATGCTGCACGCCGTAGCGGCCGCAATTTTTGGGGACCCGAACAAGATCAGGTTCATAGCCATCTCCGACGCGCAGCGGATTGCCGCCGTCCAGTCCGGTGAGGTCGACATCGTTGCTCATACCATGACGATTACCTGTGCCCGGCTACAGCAGGTTAGCTTCTCGACCGTCTACTTCCAGGCCGCCCAGCGGATCCTCGTGCTCAGGGGGTCCCACATCGAGAACGTATCTGATCTCTATGGCCGGAAGGTCTGCGCCACTACCGGCTCCACCTCGCTGGCCTACCTAGAAGGGCCGCAAGTTGCTGCGACTGCTGTCGCTGTGCCCTACTGGACGGACTGCCTGGTTCTGCTGCAGCAGGGCAGCGTGGCCGCGATCTCCACCGATGACTCGATCCTTGCCGGCCTGGCTGCGCAGGATCCCTACACCGTCATCGTCGGGCCTAGGCTGACCAGCGAGCCTTATGGCCTGGCCATCTCCAAGCAGCACTCGGACTTCGTCCGATTTGTCAACGCAGTGCTCGCGAGGTTGCGGTCAGACGGCCAGTGGGCCGCCAGCTACAAGCGTTGGATCGGCGGCCCGGTTCCGGCTCCGCCGCCAGCTCGATACCTGGGCTGAGGTATGGCGTCGCTACTGACCCGCGGAGAAGCAGCAGCAGCGCTGGCGGAACGGGCTGCCGAGCGGGACAGAATCCAGGCTAACCTGCTGGACCTGGACGCGAGCTTCGGCAAGCGGCTGCTGGCCGGCGCTAGCCTCGCCGGCGAGACGCAGGTGCGCTGGGCTGCGGCGTCTGCAGACCTGACTTCGGTCTGGGAGATCTTCGCCGCCTACGCGTCGGTTGTTCAGCGGGCCGCCGAGCTCCAGGTTGGCACGCGGCGTCCAGCCGGGCAGTTGCTGGCCGAATTGACTGGAATACTCACCGGTCCCTCGGTAGTGCTGAGCGGCGAACAGGTGCCCTTGGCCCGTCGGCAGCTCACCGGAACTGCCAGGCCTGATGAGCAAGTGACCCTGGCTGCGGCGGTCCAGCGGATGACGACGATGTTCAGCCGCGTCGCCAAGGTGGTCAGCGCGGCCGAGACCGTCTGGAACGAAGTTTCGGAAAGACTCGACCAGATCGGAGCCGTCCTCGGTCCTGTCGTAACGAATGCCGAAGGGCTTGCCGACGACGCTCTCGCCGGATTGCTCCGGGCTGCAGACGCCGAGCTGCGCAGTACGCGCGATCTACTGAATTCAGACCCGCTGGCGCTCTGGCAAGACGAACGTGTCGACACCGCAGGGCTGGAAAAGCTGCTGCAGCAGGCGCAGAACGTTGAAGCGCGGTGCGCCGCGCTCGTCCGGCTGCGGGCAGGCGCCGCCAGTCGGCTGGCGCAAGCAGCCGAGGCGGTCGCCGTCGCGCAAGCTTGTGAGCACGACGCGACAACCGTGTGCGACGAGGCGACGCGGAAGGTAACTGCCGGTCAACTGCTGGCGCTCCCACCGACTACAGGGGCCCTGCGTCAACGACTCGCCGACCTCGACGCCCTGAGGCAGGCCGCACAGTGGCCGCGGCTGGCGTCGGAGATCGAGGCGATTGAACAAGACTCTGCTGCGGCAGCGGCACGGTGGAAGGAGGCCGGCATCGCAGCCCAGGCGCTGCTTGACCGGCGCGGCGAGCTGCGCGGGCTGCTAGAGGCCTATCGTGCTAAGGCCGGCCGCGTGGGCGCTGCCGAGAATCCGAATGTCGGGGACTTGTATCGGCGTGCGCACGATCTCCTCTGGTCCGCCCCGTGTGATCTGACCACAGCAGGCGAAGCAGTGCGCGGCTACCAGGAGGCCATCCTGGCTCGGCGGGAGGGGCCATCGTGACAATGGCGTGCGCGCAGCCGGGCTGCAGCGGAGCGATCGAGGACGGCTACTGTAACCTCTGCGGACTTGCGCCCGCACCGGGCATAGAAGGTCCCGTTCCCGCTGCGCGTCCGGGTGCATCCGCGACAGCCGGGGTGATGACCGGAAACGGCGGCGTGCCGTCCGCGCAGGCGCCGAGCAGTTCCGCTGCACAATCGGCCTCAGCCGGCTCCGGCCGCGGGAGTCTGGGCGCTGGGCTGGTTGAGATCCCCCCGATCGAGGCTAGTGATCCGGCCAAAGCCGTGCTTACGGATCCACAAATACCGGAGAGCAAGCGGTTCTGCGGCAGCTGTGACCAGCCGGTGGGGCGTGGTCGTGCCGGTTCCGCAGGCCGCACCGACGGATTCTGCAAGAACTGCGGTGCCCGATTCTCGTTTCGGCCGAAGCTGCAGCCCGGCGAGTTGGTCGCCGGCCAGTACGAGGTCCTCGGCTGCCTTGCGCACGGCGGGCTCGGCTGGATCTATCTAGCCAAGGACCGGAATGTGAGCGACCGGTGGGTCGTGCTAAAGGGCCTGCTGAATTCTGGCGACGCGGATGCCCAGGCTGCCGCGGTGGCGGAGCGGCGGTTCCTTGCGGAAGTGGAGCACCCGAGCATCGTCCGCATTTACAACTTCGTGGAACATCCGGACGGCCAGACCGGGGATCCAACCGGCTACATCGTCATGGAATACGTCGGCGGTCAGTCCCTCCGTCAGATCGTGCTCAAGCGACGGACAGTCCGCCAGTCGCTTCCAGTAGCCCAGGCTCTGGCCTACGCGATCGAGGTGCTGCCCGCTCTGGCCTACTTGCATCGCCGCGGCCTCGTCTACTGCGACTTCAAGCCCGACAACGTCATCCAGGTGGAAGAGCAGCTAAAACTCATTGACCTAGGCGGCGTGCGGCGGATCGCTGACGACGACAGCCCCATCTACGGAACCGTCGGATACCAGGCGCCTGAAGTGGCCGCCGCCGGGCCTTCGCCCGCTTCCGACCTGTACTCCGTCGGGCGTGCGCTCGCAGTGCTTACCTTTGAATTCGTCGGCTATACCAGCACGATGCAGCACCGCCTGCCGGACCCGGCGACGGTACCCGTGCTGGCCTCCCATGAGTCGTTTTACCGGCTGCTGTGCCGAGCCACCGAGCCCGATCCGCGGCGTAGGTTCACCGCAGCGGCGGACATGATCACCCAGCTCACCGGTGTGCTTCGCGAGGTGCTCGCTGCTGCCGACGGGATACCGCGGCCGACGTTCAGCGGCAGGTTTACCCCAGAAGTGCACGCCATCGGCAGCAGGGGAATGACCGGTGCCGACAACGCAACTGGGTCTCCCAGCACCGCGGAGATCGTAGCCGGCCTGCCGGTCCCGCTTGTCGACAGCACCGACCCTGCGGCCAGCTACCTGGCAACGCTGGGCACCCTTGAGCCAGAGCAGGCGGCTGACGCACTTCAGTCCGCGGTATCCGCCGCCCCGGGTACGGCGGGCGGTGTGGCCGACAGCGTCGAGGCTTACCTGGGCCTAGCCAGGGCCCGCATCGCAACGGGGGACGCGGCGGGCGCTGGAAGAGCGCTGAACCAGCTGATTGGGCGCGGCCGCGCCGACTGGCGCGTCACCTGGTACCAGGGTCTCGCCGATGTCCTGGCCGGTCGGCTTCCGGAGGCGCGGACAGCGTTCGAGGCTGTCTACGATGTGGTGCCTGGCGAGCTCGCACCGAAGCTGGCGCTAGGGCTTACCGCTGAAGCCGCGGGCGACCTTGGTACCGCGGCGAGGTATCTCGGCGTTGTCTGGACAACAGACAGATCGTATGTGAGCGCGGCGTTCGGGCTGGCCCGGGTCCGGCTAGCCACCGGCGACCAGTCAGCGGCGGTGGACGTACTGAGCCACGTTCCGGAAAATTCCAGCCATCACATTGCGGCACAGATAGCCGCCGTCCGGGCCCGTGTCGCGTCCGATCCGGTCGGCTTGTCGGCCGGTGCGGTGAGGGATGCGGCTAGCCAGCTAGAGCGTCTGCGAGTCGACGACGCAACGCGGTACACCCTCACCGGCGAGGTGCTGAGGGCGGCACTGGCTCTATCGCAGGCAGGCACGCCGGTCACGGGCAGTCGATTGCTGGACTGCGACCTAAGCGAACGAGGGCTGCGGCTCGGACTGGAGCGCTGCTACCGAGCGCTCGCTCGGCTGTCCGCGACGCAGCTGGGCCGGTATGCCTTGGTGGACCTCGCAACTGAAGTGCGGCCGAGGACGCTGGCCTGATGGAAACCGCGGCTCCAGCAACATGCCAGGCGTGCGGCGCCATCGCGAGCCCTGCCGACAGCTACTGCGAGGCATGCGGCCGGGAGCTTGGCACAGCCGCAGTCGGCGTCAGATCGATGGCTTCTGCCGTCTGCCGGAACTGCGACTCGCCGCGCATCAGCACGGACGGTTACTGCGAACAGTGCGGTCATAAGGCGCGAGCAGCTCGCGATCACATTGAGATTGACGTCGGCGTGGCTGTGGGTGTCACCGACCGTGGGGTCCGGCACCACCGCAATGAAGACGCTATGGCGCTGGCAGTTATCGAGACACCCGCCATACGGGCCGTGGCAGCTGTTGTCTGCGACGGAGTATCTACCTCGGACCGGGCCGACGAGGCGTCGCTTGCCGCGGCTGACAAGGCCGCCACGGTTCTTGCTGCAGCACTACGCGCGGGCGCGGCGGCGGAGGAGGCGCTACTCGAAGCTGCCGCTGCCGCCGATGCGGCAGTGCGGGAGCTAGCCGAGCAATCCGAGAATGCTCCAGCGGCCACGTACATGTCAGCCGTCGTCAGCAGTGAAACCATCTGGTTCTGCTGGGCCGGTGACAGCCGCGCATACTGGCTTCCGACCGGCGCCATCGACGCCGCGAAGCAACTCACCCGCGACGATTCTCTGGCCGAGGAACTTGTCGCTACTGGGGTGCCAGGTACTGACGTGGTCGCCTCCCCGCACGGCCATATAGTGACTCGGTGGCTGGGCGCGGATGCCGAGCCTGTTGCCCCGCATACCGGACGGTTCGAGCCGCAGGGGCCCGGTATCCTGCTGGTCTGCTCGGATGGCCTGTGGAATTACCAGCCGGATGCTGCCGAGCTCCACCGCATGGTCCTGCCGATGGGAGTCGTGGACCTGCCCGGCGCTGCCGCCCACCTGCTCGCGTTCGCGCTCAAGGCAGGCGGCCACGACAACGTCACAATCGTGCTCGTCGCCTTCCCCCCCGTCATGCCGAGGCGCTGACAAGCGAGAGGAGCACCTTCAATGAGCGCACCCGAGTTCACTGTCGAGATCTTCCAGAACGAGTACCTGCCAGCCAGCGCCCGCGAAGTCAACGCCGTCGCGACCGTAACGTCCACGGGCTCAGCTGGCAGCCAGCTACCGGCCACGGCCAACGCGGCGGAGATCATCGTCGTCGACTCCTCCGGCTCAATGGGCGCTCCCATAATGAAACTGATACAAGCGCGCCAGGCGACCGCTGCGGCCATCGATGCTCTGCGCGACGGAGTCGCGTTCGCTGTAATCGCCGGCAGCCACGTCGCAAAGACCGTGTACCCGCGCAACGCGAGGCTGGCAATTGCAAATGCGCGAACCAGAGAGGACGCAAAGCGTGCCCTGCCTCGCCTCCGCGCAGACGGTGGAACCGCGATCGGGGAATGGCTGCGACTGGCCCGCGACATCTTCGCCACGAGCGAAGCGACCCTGCGGCATGTGATCCTTCTGACCGACGGCCAGAATCAGCCGGGGGACGACTTGGCCGCCGCCATCAGGCATTGCGAGGGGATGTTCAGCTGTGATTGCCGTGGCGTCGGCACCGACTGGCACGTTGACGAACTGCGCAAGATCTCGAACGCGCTTCTGGGCACTGTCGACATCGTGCCTGACCCGGCTGGGCTGGCCGCTGACTTTGAAGCAATGATGCTGGCATCGATGGACAAGGAGGTCGCCGGCGTCGCGCTGCGGGTGTGGACACCGGTGCACACGACTGTCCGTTTCGTTAAGCAGGTCGCTCCCACCATCGAGGATCTCACTGACCGGCGAACCCAGAGCTCACCGCAGGCCAATGACTACCCCATCGGGGCCTGGGGAACTGAAAGCCGCGACTACCACGTCTGTGTCAACGTCGAGCCCGCGGCGGTCGGCGACGAGATGCTCGCCGCCCGGATCAGCCTGATTCTCGAGACGGCTGAAGGCCCGAAGACGCTTGGTCAAGGCCTCGTCCGTGCGGTCTGGACCGACGACGAAGGCCTATCTACCCGGATCAATCGCCACGTTGCCCACTACACCGGCCAGGCCGAGCTCGCGCAGGCTATCCAGGAAGGACTTGAGGCCCGCAAGGCAGGCGACGATGACACGGCAGCGGCGAGACTCGGCCGAGCCATTGCGCTGGCGCACGAGTCTGGCAACGAAGAGAGTGCCCGGCTCCTGGCCAACGTGGTTGACGTAGTCGACCCCGTCACCGGGACGGTCAGGCTCAAGGCGAAGGTCGTCGATGCGGACGAGATGGCGCTAGACACCCGGTCGAGCAAGACCATCCGGGTCAAGAAATAGCCTCGAGGCTCCGATGAGAACCTGCCCGGCTGGCCACCAGTCCATCGCGGCCGACTACTGCGATATCTGCGGGATGCGGATGACGCCGGCGGCCGCGCCGTCTACGGCCACCGAATACGGTCGGCCAGCGCTCGGGGCGCTGCCAGATCCGCCAGCCGCACCATGCCCGGAGTGCGGCACGCCCGGGCTAGTCCGTTACTGCGAGAAGTGCGGGTTCGCAGTCGGGACTGAAACGGCCGCCGAGCCCGCCGACCCGCCCGTTACCGGGGGAGCCGACATCCCGATGCTGCGGGGTAGCCAGCCCGAAGTATGGACGGCCGTCGTCACCGTCAGCCGCCGCCACTATGACACCGTGATGGCTGCTGCAGGGCCCGATGCAAGCGCTCTGCGTTTCCCAGACGATCGCCCGGTACGCAGGTTCCCGCTCACCGGCAATCAGATGCGCATCGGAAGACGGAGCCTCTCCAAGGAAGTCATGCCAGAGATCGACCTGACCGGACCGCTTGCTGATCCGGGCATCTCCCGGCTGCACGCCATTCTGCGGCCGGCGCCCGAAGGCTCTTGGGTTCTGATAGACCCCGGCTCGGAAAACGGCACTAGGGTAAACGGCAGCGAGATCTTGCCAGGACAGCCCGTGTCGCTTGGCGACGGCGACACCATCTGCATCGGTGCCTGGACAGCGATCAGAATCGTCAAGTCGCCGTGACTGGCCTGCAACACGGTCGCGGAGTGTTCGCAGTCTGGGAACCTGCGCACCCTCGGTTCCGATCCGGTTGCGGGCTGACGGCGCGGTGCCGCGAATCAGTCGCTGTTGGTGCAGGTGGCGCTGCCGACTGCACTGTTACGTTGGAGCCGGGTGGGGTCCGTTGAGGCACTCGCTGCGACGGCCGGTGTCGGCAATAGCTCGAAGACGATCCCCATGCCGTAATTCCCCCTGGCCGGGAAGTCGCCACCAACGGATATCCCAATTACCTGTGCCGAGAGTCGCCGGCGGAGGGCCGGCGGCGCGTTGGGCGTCCCCGTTCCCATAAAAGGAACGGGGAGCGATCATCCTGCAGCTGCATACAGCCGCGGGGCCGGCCAAGCCGGCGCCGCCGAGCAGCGCTCGCTAGTCGACGTCGCGCTAGCGGCCGCGGCCTCAAGCCGATCGGTGGATACGATGGTCAAGCATTCATACTCCGGTCATTCCGGATGGTTGACACGCCGCAGCATCAGTTGACACGCCGCAGCATGGCGCGGTGTGCTGGACGTCATCCGGTCCAATCCCCCCAGATCGGTTTCCTTTCTTGGCCATTCTCATCGCGGTCGCCGCCGGGCTTTTGGTCTGGCATGCCACCCGCGCCAATCAGGCCCGGCTAGGCATCCGGTCACGCCGCGGGCAAATCCGGACCATGTGGAGCGAGATCCGAACGTTCGTGCTTCGGGGCATCGTCGTGCTGATCGTGTTCATTCTCCTCATAGTCGTAGCTCTGAAGCACTGACCGGCCAGCCGACGGGTCGCAGCGGCGGCTCAGCCATCGGCGTCCGAAGTACGCCGCTGGCCCACTGTTTTCCCGACCGGCATGTACGCCGCGTTCAGCTTCGCCTCGGCCATGTTCACGCGCGCACGCTGCCGTGACACCGCGAACCAGACCGCGCAAGATATCGCGGACCGGAGGGAATCGAGGAACTCGGGTGCGAGCCGCCCAGTCAAGATGTCCGCGGTCCGGTGTGACCCCATCGGTGCCGTGTCGCAGTGCAACAGCCGCCAGTAACGAGTCGCACCCAACCGCTGACCGCGGTCTTAGAGGCCATCCCCGGCCGTCCGGCCGCCGGGCGAGCCGGCATCGTCGCACTCGCCCGGCTTGACCTGTAAACCGCGATCCGCTGCTTGAGCCAGCGGGCCCCGGCGGTCTCCGTCCAGCACTCCGACCACGACCGGTGGGCACAGACGTGAACCCCGACTAACTGCGCGCCCGGCCGAGTTCATGAGTCCGGCGACCGCCCGCCGATAGACCGCCTCGTAGCGGGCAGCCATCACATCGACGGTGAAATTCTGCTCGACATGCTTCCGGCATACCCAAGGGTCAAGGCGCCGGGCTTCACCAATCGCGGCGGTTAGCTCGTCCGGGTGATCGACGATCACCCCGGTCTGACCGGCCAGGACAACCTCCGGAACGGCGCCGCGGCGCAGCGCCACTACGGGCGTACCGCAGGCCATCGCTTCGATCATGACCAGGCCGAACGGCTCATCCCAGCAGATCGGAAACAGCAGGCAGGCAGCGCGCGCCAGCAGATCGCGCTTGGCGGCGGCATCGGCGACGCCGAACATGGTGGTGTCCGACCCGAGCCTGGGCTGGACCTCGCGGGCGAAGTATGCCCATTCGGCCGGCTCCGCGCATTTCCCGGCCAGCACGATCGGCAGCCTCGCTGCGCGGGCTGCCTCGATGGCCAGGTGGGGAGCCTTATCTGGGTGGAATCTGCCAAGGAATAACGCGAACTCGTCCTTGTCCTCCCGGAACGGGAAGGTGTCGGCGCGGATCGCATTGTGCACGGTCGCAGTCCAGGCCAGTTCGGGCGCCCTGGCACGCTGCGCGTCAGAGATCGCGACCAGGCCGATTGTGCTGCCCAGCGAGCGGTAATAGGCGCCCAGTTCGCCGGTAGCGGGGCCGTGACCGGTAACTACTGTCGGGGTACGCCGGCCACGAGCCAATAACGGGCAGGCGAGTGTGTGGTCGTGCACGACATCGACGTCGAGATCCTCAAGCAGTCGCGCGACCTTGGCCGCGTGCACGACCTCGGGCAGCGCCTCGCCTAGCTGGTCCGCGGGCTGCCGCTGGTAGGTGGCAAGGAACCGCTGCGCCATCGTATGGTGTCGGCCGGCGCCGATTAAAGTCACGCGATGGCCCCGGTCGACCAGGGCGTCCACGAGGTCCGCCACAACGGCCTCGACTCCGCCGTAGCCTGTCGGGGGAACGTCGAAGTATGGCGGCGCGATCATGGCCACGTGCAGCGGCTCGCTTCCGGCGGCTGCCGCCGGAATCTTGGTGAGACTCTGGACGGGCGGGGTCACTCGGCATCTCCTTCCGCAACAGGGGCATGGTGCGACCTGCACTGCGCCCCAGGAACCCACCGCTCCGGCAAGAGATTATCGGTCGTCAGGCTGGAATGCTGCCTTAACGGCTGCAAGCGTCGGCCCGGCGAACCCGGGTGTGATCTGTGATGGCTCGCCGATCACCGGCCGCCTGCTGTAACAGCCCCTGATTTTCCAGGCTTATTAGCGACCACCGAAAGGCGCTCCTGGGCGCGCAACCAAACGTGGGGATGATGCGGTCGCACACCGATCGCTAGGCGGGCGTCCCGTCGCGCTCGCTTGTTTGGGTGAGCCGCTGGAGTTGCCATGCGTGCACGTCGGCCACCCAGTCCCAGCCGTCCTTGGCCGATGGGCCGACCCGCGGGTCGCTGGGAACATGGGCGTCACGCAAGGCGTGCACGTACGCTCGATCCTGGTCGATCCGTGCGTGTACCTGATCAGTTCCGCCGATGCACCCGTGGCCGGGGACGACGACATCGACGTCGCCCGCCACGCCCTCGAGCAGCCGCAGCGCGGCGAGGTAGTCCTCGATCGGGTCAGCGGTGTCGTTCAAGTCGAGCATCGGAATCAAGACATCAGAAAGCATGTCGCCGGCGACGAGAACCCCGCGTTCCTCAATCAACAGCGCCGCATGACCCGGGGCATGCGCTTGATGCTCAATAATCCGGACTTGAGGGCCATCCCAGGGAATCTGCGCCATCTCGGCGGGCAGGCCGGTAATGAGGCCGAGCAGGTCCAGCGGTACCTGCTCGACGATGTCCGGCGGTATCCACTCCGCGATGCGGGCCTTCCAACGCGCGTCCGACCGCAGATCTCGGACAGTGTCCGCGCAGCGCGCCGTGCCGTAACGAGGCGCCGCGCCGAGCCCGGCGTCCCAGAGAAGGTGATCCCAATGAGGATGCGTCGAGAAGCCTGCCACAACGGTCTGGCCCGAATCGGACAGGTCGTTCGCGAGGCAGGCCATTTCGTAGCCCTGCACCCCCGGGTCGATGAGCAGCACGCCAGCCCGGCCGTGCACGACAACGGCGTTGCTCTGGACGAACTCGCTCTCGTGGATCAGCACACCCTCCGCGACCTGCCTCAGCACGGGCGGCTCCTTCCGCTTGTGGTTTGCAATCGCTTTTTGAGACCGTAGTACCTGCCGGTAGTAAAACCGCAAGCACTATGGGCGAAGCGCATGAGCCGCGGTCGGGGTGCCCGATCAACGCCACCATCGAGGTGTTCGGCGATCGCTGGAGCTCGTCCTCCGCGACATCGTCTTCGGAGACCGCCGCTATTTCCGAGAGCTGCAGGCCGGCTCGCAAGAGGGGATCGCCTCAAATATTCTCGCCGACCGACTCAAGCGACTCGTCGGGTTGGGATTGCTCACCCGTGAGGACACGCGAGCCGGCCAGCGTGCACGCTACAGCCTGACCGAACCCGCGATCCAACTCGTACCCGTGTTCGCGCAGCTCGGCAGCTGGGGACTTCGCCACCGGCCGACGAGCCGTGCGCTTCGCGTGCGCGCCGAGCTGCTCGAACAAGGCGGTCCCGCGCTCTGGCGAGAGTTCATGGACGAGCTTCGCCGCTCGCACCTTGGCTCGGAATCCCCAGTGCGATCACCGAGCGTTCGCGAGCGCCTGAACGCGGCCTACCTCGCTGCTACCAACTCCTCGTAGATCCGCCCGGTGCCGCGTCGCTAGGAGGACGGAGACCATGGGCGCCGATGGCGCCGCAGCCACTTCCAGGTGGCCTGGCGTGGCGGGCGCGCGGTGATGTGGCCGCCGCTGACCTTGCCGGACACCTGGATCCGCAGGTTGATCGGCGCTTCGGTGGCCCGAGGCGCACGGACCTTGATGTAGCTGCCTTCGGCCGCTACGCCATCGGTGTCGACGACAACGCCAGGCTTCGTCACCAGCGTCAGCCGGCTTTCGCTCACATCAGCGTCGATCAGCAGCGACGGCTGCAAGATCACCGCCTCGGTGAAGTCCAGCGTCACGCTGCCGCCGGTAATCCGCACCTCCATCCGCTGCGGCACGAGCCAGCGGCCATCGCGCTTCACGCTGCTGCCATGGCACTCGATGCGGGCCAGGTCCTTCGGCTCCGGGACCGGTATGCCCGGTGCGAACTCTGGAACGGCCGGCAAGTCCGTGCTCAGCGCCGCAAGCTCCCCGTAGGTCCGCGCCGTCAACGCGGCCTCCAGCCGCTCGTCAAGTTCCTCCGCGGACAGCCGGCCATCACCCGCCGCCATGCGCAGCAGCTCGACGACCTGATCGCGATCCGCGTGTGACGCCCTCAGGCTGGCCCGAGAGGCCAGCTCATGACCGCGTTGCTGCGACAACGCATCGTCCGTCATGGACCTACTGTAAGGCTGCGTCAGCTGGCGCGATATCGGTGGCTGTGAACGTGAGCAGGTCGTCACAGTCGCCGTGGACGGCAGGTTCCGGGATTCGCGCTGCCTGTTCTCGAGCACGACGGGATGGTCCATCTAGCCGGATTCCTAGACGAAGTGGAAAGGACCTACAACGGCGGCTTTCCCGGCTCGTCCCCGGACGCGGCCGGCCCCCCCGGTTGCCTTCACTGGCACCGACATCGTCCAGGTAGAAGACGGGAAATTCGCCGAATACCGGCTGAACGTCGACAGCCTGTCTTTTCGTGCAGCAGATCCGCGTTGACGAGGTGCCGGCGCTGGCATAACGGGCACACTCCGCGCGTCAGGGCAACGCTGGCGCGCTTGGAGCGCTTCACGCTCACACCACGAAAATCATCGCTCCGGGTGCCGACACACTGTCTCGTCAAGACGCGCTGTGCCCGATTCGCGCGCCCGCGCGAGTGGGGCCTCACGCCGGAGCGGCGCGGGCAGCGCCGATGCCGCGCCACAGCGCTGCCTTGATCTACGGAGAGGGCGAATTCGGCAGCGCGCGGCGGTGTTGCCTGATCCTTCGTCGGTTGACGTGCGACTGTCATCGGAGGGCCCGGATCACGTTCATGGCAGGCCCGGCGGCGCAGCAGGCTTTGCTCGCCCATCGCTGCAGGTTACTTGTAGTGGAATCGGGCTTGCAGGATCACGAGATCGTCGCCGTCGACCAGGTAGACCAACCGGTGTTCTTCGCTGATTCGCCGGGACCAGGCACCAGCCAGCATGTGGCGCAGTGGTTCGGGCTTGCCTATCCCGCTGCTAGGGTCGCGCAACGCATCGTCGATGAGACGGTTGGTCCGCTCGAGGTTGGCTCTGTCGGCTGTAAGCCAGTAGGTGTAGTCCTCCCGCCCGTGCGGTGTGAAGGCAAGCCTCACCTTGTGAGCTTGTGTTCGTGTCGCTGGCCGGACTGGGCCTGCTGCAGGCTCTCCATCAGTCGCTTGGCGGTGGCTGGGACCCGGAGCAGGCGCGCGGTCTCTTCGAGAGCCTCGTAGTCGGCGCGGGACAGCAGCACAGCGTCTCCGCGCCGTGACGTGATCTCGATCGGGGTCCGGTCCTCGTTGACTTTCTCGATGAGGGGGAACAGATTCCTGCGGGCCTCGCTGGCAGTGATCGACATGGGTGGGCCTCCTCGCCAACTGGTACCAGATATTGACCAGTAGCCCCGGTCGGGGCATGTGCGCCATGTTTCGCCAGTCGGAAGCCGCGTCGCTGCGGAGGGAGGGCGCATCTTCCGGCAACCAGTTTGGGGACTGATCGAGTTCAGCGAGCCCATTCGGCCCAGTGCCGACCCCGCCCGGGCAGGTGCCGGACCCTAGGGCCGCGGCGGGCACAGCGTGGCGATCTTGTCTCAGGCGTCCGCGCTACCTAGACGAGCAGGATTGCCGCACGTATGAGTTGGTGGAACAGGCTCTTGGCCAGGTTTGCGAGCGCCTGCAAACCGCGCGCTGACCAGGGCCGATGATCGGGAATTCGTTCCGCGTATGTTCCTGGAACCGCGCTCACGGGCCGCATCTGGCGGCGTATGGCTGCACACGGCGGAACCGGACGCTTAAAGGAAACTGCAGGTCAGCGGCCATTTGGTCTGATCGGGAGAGCGCCCCCAGCAGGAGCGCCCCCAGCAGGATTCAAACCTGCGCATACGGCTCAGGAGACCGTTGGCTGTCGCCGGACCGCACCTGGTCTGACCTGCAAGAACTTCCCGGAGACGCCAGTGATGCTGCATCTCTATCGCGTTTCTCTCGCGAAAGTCACATTGCGGCTGCGCAGCGCTACGAATCCGCTGCTCACCGCGTTTAGGCGCCTGGCCAGTCGGACTAAGCACTGGATCTTGTCCAGCTGAGTCCAGCTACGAACAGCGCGGCAAGCTGCTCGCCATGACCGTGACTCCAGGGAGGGGGCCAGATGCGCCGCTCACGCCGGTGGTAATAGCAGGTGCAGGCAGCGCCTGGTCGCCGGGTCCTCCAGCACTGGCGTGGCTCTCTACTGAGGATGTCTATGGAACTTGTGAGACGGAAATTTGTACGACTGGACGGAAGCCATAACGACGCCGCGAGATCTAGGGAACTGGGTCGGTTGCGCGGCGGCTGGGCACGTCAGCTGGCGGGTTTGCCGTTGCTCCAACGCTGGGCAGGGGCGTGGGCTCGAAGGCCAGCGCACACGAGTTGATGCAATAGCGCTTGCCGGTCGGAGCCGGTCCATCGTTGAATACATGGCCCAGGTGGCCGCCGCATCGTCGGCAGATCACCTCGGTTCGGCGCATGAGCAAGCTGTAATCGGCGCGTAGCTCAACGGCCGCGGCCTCGGCCGGCTCGTAGAAGCTCGGCCAGCCCGTTCCAGATTCGAACTTGGTATCCGAGCGGAATAGCTCACCCCCGCAGCCCGCGCAGCAGTAGCTGCCGTTCTGTTTCGCATGGACATATTGACCGGTGGAGGCGGGCTCCGTGCGGCCCCGGCGCAGCACGTCGTACTGCAGCGGACTCAGTTCCAGCCGCCACTGCTCATCGGACTTAGTTATCTCGGTCGCTGCAGTGGCCCTCGCGGCTCTTATTCGGCGCATCGCTGGCCTCCCTGGCTGCGGTTCTGTGAATGCTGGACGTCCCACTCGTCTCGCCCGGCCTGGCCAGATGGCGCCGGTACGCAAACGGGGATTACCTTGTCGAACAAGCTGACGAACAGAGACATTCCGGTATCGGACAGGGGCACCACGTGGCAGCGCCGGCGCAGGACCGCATCCGCCGAGGCTAAGCCTTCAGGTCCCGTACGACTGACCGGCCCAATTGCCACGCGCGCGGGTCGGGTAAGGCACTCATCGGTCAGCGCGCACCTTATGTAAAGGGCTTGAGCCACAGACAACCGTAGTGGGTCAGGCACGCAGCTCAGCGGGCAGAATGATTGCGCCGCTGCTGATCATTTGTTAGCCCTCGGAACAATCCCCACGCGAACCGGCGCGGCCGTCGCGCGCCCGGATCGCGGCCTGGGTTCGGTCGGTTATCTGGAGCTTGTGTCCAGTACGCGAGACACGTAGTTCTGGACCGTCTTCAGGGACAGGCCCAGCGCAGCATCGTGTTGATCACGGCGGCCGGATGCGTGCTGGCACTGGCCAAGCCGGACAACCAAGTCGGGTGGAATCGTGACAGGTCCCGGCACCGTGCCCGGAGCGGACTGAGCCGACCAGCGTCTACGCCGCCGCCGCCGCCGCAGCCGTGCCGGCGGCGAACTTGATGATCATGTTGAGCCCGGCGACCGTGTCCGCACCGAACCCGTGGGTAGCCGCGGAGCCCGCTCGTACAGCGGCTCTGGATCCAGATCAAATGCTGCCTGGCCAGCCGATAGTCCCACTCTCGGGTATCCACAACTACCTGGGCGATGTAGGCCGGGTCCTTCAGCGGCCCAGGAGTCCTGTGGCCTAGTCCGTGCGGAACCGTGAACCGTGGCGCCGCTGCGCGGGACCACCTGGAATTTGCCGCAGGGCGGGCGGCATCGGGGAACGGTAGGCCTCGATCGTGTCGGCGGCTGATCCTGTGGGTTGTCACGTGGGCGGCCACGTGTGGTGACCAAGGCGATTTCTCGGGAGTGTGGAGCCGGTAGCGATGACCGCTGCCGGGGTTCGCGGAGATCTTCCCGCGGGCGTGATCGGAGGTTCGTGATGGACCGGACAGGGCAGGCCCGCTTTCCGCTGGGCAATCTGAATGGCCGCGCCGGTTTGCTATCTACAGCATCCGCGGCTTCGGCGGGCTGCGGGGCCGAAGCGATGACGACGGCTTCGCCTGCTCTGACACGCGGCCTGCAACCGCGGCGCATCGCCGCGCCAGGCGCTGGACTTGTCCTGCCGGTAATCCGGACACTGCCCGTCTCGGCGACGCTTGCCGCTAATGAGGCTATGGCAGCACGGCTGCGCCGGGGCCAGCCGGTGCTGCCGCTGGGTTTCGGGGAGGCGGGACTGCCGGTCCACCCGGCGCTGCGCGCCGCGCTCGCGACGTCCGCGACCTGCAACTCCTACGGCCCCGTCGCGGGACACCCGGCGCTGCGCGCCGCCGCCGCCGGATACTGGCAGCGCCGCGGGCTGCCCACCGGGCCCGGCTCGGTCATCGGCGGACCCGGCAGCAAGGCACTGCTGTTCGCGCTCATGCTGGCGATCGGAGGCGACGTCGCAATCCCGCGTCCCAGCTGGGTCAGCTACGTCGCCCACGCTCGCCTGCTGGGAATACGAGCCCATCCGGTGGCGGTCCCGGCCGGCGAGGGCGGGATCTGCGACCCGGCCGAACTGGACGCCGCGATCGACGCGGCCGCGGCCATGGGCCGGCCGATCAGGTCCACAATCGTGACCCTGCCAGACAACCCGACCGGCCGGGTACCCGCGCCCGACACCGTCCGGGCCTTGTGCGAAGTGGCCGAGGCCCGCGGGCTGATCATCATCTGCGATGAGATCTACCGCGACTTGATACACGACCCGGCCACGCCGGTGCGCAGCCCGGCCGAGGTAGCTCCGCAGCGGACGGTCATCACCACCGGGCTCAGCAAGAGCCTGGCGCTGGGCGGCTGGCGGATCGGCGTCGCCCGGATGCCCGACGGCCCGCTCGGCACCCGGTTGCGCGGGGCTGTGCTCGGCGCGGCCAGCGAGATCTGGTCAGCACCCGCTGCTCCCATCCAGCATGCCGCAGCGCTGGCGTTCTCCGAGCCTGCCTGGATCCGCGAGAGAATCAGCCGCAGCCGGATATTGCACGCTACTGTCGCCCGCGCGCTGGCCGACGCATGCACTGACGCGGGCCTCCTGGGCCCGCCGCCCCAGGCCGCGTTCTACCTCTATCCCGACTTCGGCCCATGGCGGGGCTACCTGCAATTCCGGTACGGCGTCCGCACCAGCGCAGGCCTGGCCCGCCTGCTGTTGGAGCGCTTCGGAGCGGTGACCCTGCCTGGCACCGCGTTCGGCGACTGGCCCGGCACCCTGACTCTCCGGCTGGCGACCGCCCGGATTTACGGCAACAGCGCTGACCAGCAGGAGGCCGCGCTCTCGGCGCCAGACCCGCTCACGCATCCATCAATCGCCACAGCCCTGGCCGGCTTCAAGGAGATTCTCGCCAGCCTCACCACCTGAACAGCCCAGTCACCGAAGCCAGCAGGAAATCGGCGGGTCACAGCCAGATGATGCAGCAGGAGTCGTCGCACGGCGACCATTAGAACCTGCGGGCTCACCTGGCCGTTGGGAGCGGCAGGAGATGGCGGCGGCCGTCGAGGATGCGTACTGTTGGCGCAGGATTGGTTCCGCTGCGGCGCGGGGCGCTGCGGCGGGGGCTCGGTGGGAGATGCTGGGTGGTGGCGGAGGCCGGGCTTTCGTTCGCTGGGCTGCTGCGGCAGCTGCGGGCCGAGGCCAGGCTGACCCAGGAGGAGCTGGCTGACGCGGCTGCGCTATCCCCGCGGTCGATCAGTGACCTGGAGCGGGGGATCAACCGCACCGCCCGCAAGGACACCGCCCAGCTGCTAGCCGATGCGCTGGGCCTGGCCGGGCCGGTGCGCGAGCTGTTTGTCGCGGCGGCCCGTGGCAAGGCCCCGGCCGCCGAGGTGCTATCTGCCCGGGCCGCCCAGGTGACTGGGGCTTTGAACACGCTGGCCGTGAACGGCGGGGTCGGCGCAATACACGCGTTCTTGTTCACCGATATTGAGGGTTCGACGGCGCTGCTGCAGCGGGTGGGCGCAGATGTCTACGCGCCGGTGCTGGCCGACCATCATGGGCTGATCCGGTCGGCGCTGGCCGGGCACGGCGGCCGGGAGGTGAATACTGCCGGGGACGGGTTCTTCGCGGCGTTTTCCTCCCCAGGGGCGTGCGTGGCTGCCGCGCTGGAGATGCAGCAGGCCTTGGCCGAGCATGGCTGGCCGGGCGGTGAGCCGGTGCGGGTGCGGATGGGCGTGCATTGCGGTGAGGCGGAGCAGACGGCCGCCGGGCTGCTGGGCCTGGATGTGCACCGGGCGGCCCGGATCGCGGCGGTGGCGCACGGCGGTCAGGTGCTGGTCTCAGAGATAGCTGCGGCCCTGGTACGTGATGGGCTGCCACCAGGGGCGGCGCTGCGGGATCTGGGGGTGCACCGGCTGAAGGACCTGGGCCGGCCAGAGCGGCTGTTCCAGCTGTGCGGGCCTGGACTGGTGGCGGAGTTCCCGCGGTTGCGGTCGCTGGGCAACCCGGCGCTGCCCAACAACCTGCCCGCGCAGCTGGCCACGTTCATCGGCCGCGGCCACGAGATCGCCGAAGTCCGCGCGCTGGTGGAAGGCTCGCGGCTGGTCACGCTGACCGGTGCCGGGGGCGTGGGGAAGACCCGGCTGGCCCTGCAGGTGGCCGCCGAGCTGCTGGATGGGTCCGGGGACGGGGTGTGGCTGGTGGAGCTGGCCGCGGTCACCGACCAGGACGCGGTGCCCGGCGCGGTCGCCGGGGCGCTGCGTATCCCGGCGCAGCCGGGCCGGCCGGTGCTGGACACGCTGGCGGATGCTCTTGGGCCGCAGGACACGCTGATCGTGCTGGATAACTGCGAGCACCTGATCGGCGGCTGCGCCAAGACAGCCGAGACGATCCTGCAGCGGTGCCCGAAGGTGCGCCTGATCGCCACCAGCCGGGAACCGCTGGCCATCTCCGGGGAAATGATCTACCGGGTGCCGTCACTGTCCCTGCCCGAACCCGATGACCCCGAGCCGACCGCAGTGGTCTCGTGTGACGCGGTCGCGCTGCTGGCCGACCGGGCCCGGGCGCAGGGCGTCACCCTGGCCCTGGATGCCGACACGGTCCCGGTCGCGGTGTCGGTGTGCCGGCGGCTGGACGGGATGCCGCTGGCGATCGAACTGGCCGCCGCCCGGCTGCGGTCAATGTCGCTGGAAGATCTCGCCGGCCGGCTGGATCAGCGGTTCGGGCTGCTGACCGGCGGCAGCCGTACCGCGCTGGCACGGCAGCAGACCCTGCGCGCCGCCATCGACTGGTCCTGTTCCCTGCTAACTCCCGCCGAGCAGCTGCTGCTGGGCCGGCTGTCGGTCTTCGCCGCCGGCTTCGACCTGGCCGCCGCCGAGACCGTGTGCGGGTACGGGACCATTGACGCGGCCGAGGTCGCCGTGCTGCTGGGCTCACTGGCGGACAAGAGCCTGGTGGTGACAGAACCGGCGGCGGCAGGCCTGCGCTACCGGCTGCTGGACACCATCCGGCTGTTCGCCGCCGAGCGGCTCGCCGGCGCTGGCGGCCAGGAGGCCGCCGCGGCCCGCACGGCGCACTGCGCGCACTACCTGACTGTCGCCGAGACCGCTGCCCCTCACCTGACCGGCCCGGAACAGGGAGCCTGGCTGGCCCGGCTGGAGGCCGACGATGCCGACTTCCTGCGCGCCGCCGAGCACGCCGCCGGCCAGCCGGGCGGCACCATGCAGGTGCTGCGGTTCGGGATCGCGCTGTGGCCGTACTGGTGCTGGCCAGACCGGAATCAGGGGGCGGCCGCGCTGCTGGTGCCGGTGCTGCGGCGGCCCGAGGCGGCCGCAGACCCCGCGGTCTTCGCCGAAGCGCTGTTCGCCGCCTCGGCGGTGGCCGAGGACATGACCACATGCGTTCGGCTGGCCGAGCAGATGGACCAGGTCGTCGGCGAGCTGGGCGACAACCGGCTGCTGGCCATGTCCCGCGGACGGCTGGCGTGGCTGTACTGGGCCCGTGGCGAGCTGGAGCGAGCACGGCCGCTGGGACAGGAGGCGGTTGAGCGTGCCCGTAAGCTCGGCGACGACGTGCTGCTGGCTAGGGCGCTGCTGGCATGCATCATTAGTACCCACCCGGCGGCCGGGTTCGATGCGGCGACGGCCGGGCCGCTTTACGCAGAGGCCATCGCCTGCACCGAACGTTCCGGCGACCTTGCCATGAACAGCGCCCTGCACAACAACGCGGGCATTTACAGGCTAGAGATCGGCGACATCGCTGCTGCGCGGGCGCATCTGGAAGCCTCGATCCGGACCTTCGAGATGATCGGACGGCCAAATCCCACCGTGCTGGAAAGCCTGGGCGAGGTGCTACTGGCCGAACGCAACCTCGACGGCGCGCGATCCGCATTCGAGGACGCCCTCCGGCTCAGCCGCCGCATCGGCTGGAAGAGATCTGCGGCTGAAGCTATCCTCGCGCTGGCCCGCCTGGCCGCTGACACCGGTGAATGGCACCGGGCAGCTACCCTGCACGGCGCCGCGCAAGCCTTGGCCGACCAGACCGGATTCGGGTGGCACCCGGATGAGGCAGAACAACGTCAGGAGAGCCTCGACCTGATAGCGGCGGCCCTAGGTGATGAGCAGCTCAAGCGTGCCTACACCCAGGGCACGGCGCTAACCTTCGACCAGGCCATCGACCTCGCCCTCGGCGAGTCAAGGCCGCCCTGACTCCACGCGAAGGAACCATCACCGCCTACCCGCGTTCAATGCCGCCATGTGCAGCAGATGCTTGCGGGCGCGATCGGCGTATATGAATGCGTCGTCCTGGCTTGCTCACATCGGCTACGTCAGCGCACTGGAGATACGCGCCCGCGACGTGCGTGCGCGGCTCCGGTACGACCTGGCGTGAGCGCCTCGTGATTACCGTCCTAGGCTTGGCGACAGATATCGACTGCGGGCGGCTGCCCGCGTAAATCGGGTGTTTGCGCCCGGTTCCCGGTCTTCGACCTCTGGTTTGGGGCCCGTTATGCAAGCCAACTCGGCGCATCCGGCCAAAACCAACGGCGGATCTGTCGGCGCGCTGTGGCGCTATCCAGTGAAGTCGATGCTGGGCGAGGAACTGAACGCCGCCGAGATCACGTCGCGCGGTCTGCTAGGCGATCGGCAGTTCGCTGTCGTAGACACGGCGACAGGGAAGGTCGCTGGTGCAAAGAATCCGCGCAAGTGGGGCAACTTCCTCGACTTCCGCGCTACCTACGTGGAGCCGCCGCAGCCGGGATCGGCACTGCCCGCAGTCCGTCTGACGCTGCCTAGCGGGACATCGCTGACCAGCAGCCAGGCCGACTTGCCGAGAATACTGTCCGCAGCGCTCGGCCGCGAAGTCACGTTCGCGGAGGCGCAGCAGGCCGAAGACTCGCCGGGCACGACAGCCGAGGAGTACTGGCCCGACATGGAAGGCCTGGACCTCCACGACACGGTAACCGACTTCGACTTGCCGGCCGGGACGTTCTTCGACGTCGCTGTCGTGCACCTGCTCACCACGGCCACCATGGACCGTCTGCGCGCGCTGCATCCGGAAGGCCGCTTCGAGGTGCGGCGGTTCCGGCCGAACATCGTCGTCTCGTCCGGCCCAGATGCGCACGGGTTTCCTGAGGATGACTGGATCGGTCAGACCGTCTCGATCGGAGACCGCGTCCGCCTGCGGATCACCGGAGCATGCAGCCGTTGCGTCATGACCACGCTGCCGCAGGGGGACCTGCCCAAGGACTCCGGCATCCTGCGTACTGCCGCCCAGCACAACAACGTCAACGTAGGGGTTTACGCCGACGTCGTCGCCAGCGGCCCGATCCGCCGCGGCGATCCCGTCACACTCTCACGACACGAGCCGTGAGTTCGCGGCAAGCAACACTCAGTTCGGCTGAACTCGCGGGCGACGTGTCGGCAAGAAGCCTGTCACAAGCCCAAAACAAGTGTGATCGCCGTGGTCAGGCCGCCGGGAAGTCGCCGATGATCTCGTCGTAGCGCTGGTGGGCGTCGGCCAGGGCGACGCGGGAATGAGTCTCAGGGGCCTTTCCGGCTCGCCCTTGTCCGCCTGCCCTGACCGACAGAACCGGACGTCCGTGGTGGGCGGGCCGAAGAGGCGTCGTGGGCATGTGCCGGGGGTTACTGGCACGCTTGCTGATGTGGAACCTCGGATGTCGAGTCCGGTTCTGATCGGCCGTGCCAGCCAGCTTTCCGCGCTGGAGAGCGCGCTGGCCAGGGTGAGCCGTGGCAGTCCGTCGGCGGTCATGGTGGCGGGGAGGCCGGGGTCGGGGAAGTCCCGGCTGGTAACCGAGTTCGCCGGACGGTCTCGCGGTGCGGGTGCGCGGGTGCTGATTGGTGGCTGCCTGGAGCTTGGCGCGGACGGCCTGCGTGATCGAACCGGCGGGTGGTCCGGGCCAGCTCCAGATCTTGCGGAGGTTGCTGGGGTGTGGTCAGTGCTTGGCGAGCTCGGCAGCCCAGAGGCGGATGGGAAGCTGTCTCGCTGGCCCGAGATGAGTGGATCCACTTTCAGGCTCGACGGCCGATGGTGCCTATCTCGGTTAACCAGCATCCTGGCGCCTGAGACAGGCGTGCAGGTCATTGAGAGCGCGCGCGATCGGCAGCGCCGTGTCGATAGCGAGCAGGTTGGGCTCCTCCTCGCCGCGTAGCACGGCGTGAATGTGCCGGATTGCCGGCCCGAAGGACGGTTCGTCAGAGGCCTGCTCTGTCGTTGGGGCGTGGCCGGGTGCGAGTATCTGAAGTTGATCGCCCGCCGATGGGTGGAACGGGTTGCTGATCCGAATCTCGCCAGCGGTGCCCAGCAACCGCGTGAACGTGTCGTAGCTGCGGCGGAGCCCGCAGGACAGCATCAGCCGGCGGCCGCTTGAATATTCCAGCGATCCCCAGCTGTCGACGTCCACGCCTCGCCCGCCAAATACTGCATCCGCCCAGGCAGTGCGGTGCTCCTCGCCGAATAGATCAAACGCCAGCCGGATCGGGTAGCAGCCCACGTCATTCAGTGCGCCGCCCTCGAGATCGGCGGACAGTCTTATGTTGTCCGGGCGGCTAACCATGAAGTGAAAGCTGGACTGGATCTCGCGCAATGCGCCGATCGCGCCTCTGCCCACGGCCTGTCTGACGTGTGTCATCTGCGCTTGGAACGGGAAGACGAAGGCTTCCCAGAGCAGGGTGCCGGATTCACGCGCCACGGCCAGGACCCGCTCGGTGTCGGCGAGGTTGCCGCATAGCGGCTTCTCGGACAGGACCGGCTTGCCCGCGCGAAGTGCCGCGATGACCCAGTCCGCGTGCATCGAGTTAGGCAGTGGAACGTAGAGCGCATCAATGTCCGGATCATTGATCAGTTCCTGGTAACCCGCGATTGCCCGGGCGATGCCGTGCTCGGCAGCGTACTGCTCTGCCCGGCCGAGGTCGCGGCTTGCCACTGCCTCGGCGGTGCCGCCGGCGTGGCGCATCCCCGGCAGGAAGGCCGCCCGGGCGATGTTGGCCGTGCCGACGATGCCCCACCTGACCGACGGCGCTTCTGCGGTCATCAGCGGCCGGCCTCGCTGAGCTGATCCTGCTCGAGCGGCAGGCTGACCCACCGCCGCTCCCGATGTGAGATCTCGACCGCGTTCACTACCTCTTGCACCCACAGGCCGTCGTCGAAGTTTCCCTCATTGCCGTCAGCTTCCCCGAGCACCTCGCTGATGAAGCTAGCAGTGAGATTGGCGTAGTACAGCGTCCGCCATGACTCGCGCGGACTGCCGCCGGCCGGGTAGTAGCTAGCTGGCACGTCGACGTCGCGGAATTCCACGTCATCCGGACGCGCGACTTTGAGCGTCTCGCAGATCCCGAATTCCTCGATCAGCCGAGCGATCGCGGCTCCCTCGCTGCCGTACACGCGGACCTCAATGCCCGGGTAGTTGCCGACCGTAACGAAGCTGGTCTGCACAGAGCAGATCGCGCCGCTGGCGAACTCACCGATGAAGATGTCGCCGTCGTCGATGTTGACGCGGGCCATCTCCCCGGTGGCGGCGAGGAAGCGCTCGGGGACGAAGTTCTTGAGCATACCGACGACCGCGGTCAGGTCCGATTCCATTAGCCAGTGGCCTATGTCGATCACCGGCGCGCCATATCCTTCGAGCGAGGCTACCTGGATCGGGCCGTCAGCGGCCTGCTCACGGCTGCGCAGTGGAGTCCGCGGGTCGAGCCACTGCGAGTTCTGCTCGTACGCGTTGTAGATGTAGGGCGTGCCAAGGCTGCCGCTGCGAATCAGATCTTTCATGTACCGGACAGCCGGGCTATACCGGAACGTAAGGCCGACCTTGGTCTTAAGTCCCGAAGAGCGGGCGAGCTCGGCTAGGCGGGCGACCTCGCGGTGATCGTGCGCCACCGGCTTCTCGCTCAGCACGTGCTTGCCTGCCTCCAGCGCGGCCGAGTTGAGCGGGAGATGCTCGCTGTCCCTGGTCACCACGTCGATGATGTCGATGTCGTCCCGCTTCAGCAGCTCGCGGTAGTCGATCGTGGCCAGTTGGGCATCGAACGTGGCGGCGGCTGCTGTTGCCCGCGCTTCGTCGATGTCGCAGATGCCGACGATCTTGCACCGTTCATCTCGCGCCCAGCCCGGAAGGTGCGCAAGGTTCGCCCACCGGCCCGCGCCGATTACGCCGACGCCGAGTCGCTTGGTTCCCACGTGTCCCGCCCTTCAGTGATTTCCTCATGTCGCCAGCATCGCGCAGCGTGCTCTCGCTCGCCGGCTGCGACAAGTACGGTCTCCCAGCTCAGGCACTCCGCGGTCGCGAACCGGCAGCGCGGGGCGAACCGGCAGCCCGCCGGGACGTCTATGAGGCTCGGCGGCGAGCCGGAGATGTTGCGCAGCTGCCCGCGAGACCCGGCATGGGGGAGGGCTTCCAGCAGGGCGTGCGTGTAGGGATGCTTCGGCGCGGTGATGACGTCGGCGGCCGCTCCTTCCTCAACGATCTGTCCCGCGTACATGACGATGATCCGGTCGCACATCTCGCTGATGACCGCCAGATCGTGGCTGACGAGGATCATGCTCATGCCGGTGTCTTCCTGCAGCTCAAGCAGCAGGCTGAGGATCTGGTCCTGAATGATGACATCCAGCGACGTCGTCGGCTCGTCGGCCAGCAGCAGTCGGGGTGAGGAGGCCAGCGCGATCGCGATCAGCGCCCGCTGCAGCATGCCGCCGCTGAACTGGAACGGGTAGTCACGCATCCGCCTGCTCGCGGCCGGGATGCCAACTCGGTCCAGCAGGCCGATGGCGCGGATCCTGGCCTCGGCGGCAGTGCAGTCGGCATGCGCCCGGACGGCCTCGATGATCTGGTCGCCGATGTTGAGCACGGGATTCAGCGCCGTCATCGGGTCCTGGAAGATCATCGCGAGGTGGTTGCCGCGTATGGACCGCATCTCGCTTTCCGGCGCGCCCAGCAGGCTCTGCTCGCCAAGCGGATGGTAGATGACGGCCCCGTCGGTGTGCACAGACCGGGCCGGCATCAGGCCCATGATCGTGCGGCAAGTCACCGTCTTGCCGCAGCCGCTCTCCCCGACGATCCCGAGGACCTCGGCCTCATTCACCGTGAACGACACGCCGTCGACCGCGCGCACGACTCCCTGCCGCGTGGCCAGGTAACTGTGCAGGTCACGAACGGTCAGCAGCGGCCCGCCGGTCGCGGTCACCGGTCACCCGCGCGGAGCACGTCCGCAAGGCCGTCGCCGATCAGGCTGAACGCGACACCGACGAAGACAACCGCAAGGCCGGGGAAGGCGGCCAGCCACCATGAGGACAGGATGTAGCTCTGGCCGTCGGAGATCATGGCGCCCCATTCGGGGGTTGGCGGCTGGGCTCCTAGCCCGAGGAATCCCAATGACGCGGCCAGGATGATGTTCCCGACCGCGTCCACCATCGAAAAGATGATCACCGGGGACGCGGTGTTGGGCAGGATATGCCGGAACATGACCCGAACCGGGCTGTACCCGAGCGCCCTCGCCGCCAGCACGTACTGCTGTTTCTTGGCCACGACTGTCTGCGCCCGCATGATGCGCGCGTAGCTCACCCAGCTCGTGATCCAGATCGCGATAAACATGTTGAACGTGCTTGGGCCGAGCATCGCGATGATCGCGATGATGAGGACCAGGAACGGGAAGGCGAAGAACAAGTCGACCAGGCGCATGAGGAAACTGTCGACTTTGCCGCCCAGATAACCGGCCACCAGGCCGATCATCGTACCGCCCACCAGCGTGACGCTGGTCGCGCCGAAGGCAATCGCCAGGTCGATCCGCCCTGCGTACAGGATGCGCGACAGCAGGTCACGGCCGTACTGGTCGGTGCCAAGCCAGTGCCCGGCGGTGAACGGTGGCGACAACGGATGCAGCACGTCGATCGCGGTGGGGGAATACGGCGTCAGCAACGGCGCAAAGACCGCGGCTACGATGGCGATGACCAGCATGCCGATCCCGATGATCAGCACGAGCCGCCGCCTGACCAGGCTGCGCTGCCTGCCCGCCGCCTTCGTCGCGACCTGCATCAGCATCTCGGACGGGCTCGCCGCCAATATGGCGCTCATGTGCCGATCTCCTGGCCGACCCGTGGATCCAAGGCTGCCTGCGCAATGTCGGTGAACAGGTTGATGAAAACGATGAGGACGGCAAACAGAAGCGTCACGCCCTGTACCACCGGGTAGTCGCGGTCGGCGACCGAGCTGACCAGCAGCGAGCCAAGCCCGGGCAGGGAGAACACATTCTCCACCAGGACTGTCCCGCCGATCAGGTACGCGAGGTTCACGCCATAGACGGCCACCACAGCGAGCACCGAATTCCTGAAGACGTGCCGCCACAGAACCTGCGACCACCGGATGCCTTTCATCCGGGCGGTGTCGATGAACTCCGCTTGCAACGTCGCGATCGTCGCGGCCCGCAAGCTGCGGACCAGCACTGTGGAGAATCCGAGCGCGATGGTCAGCGCCGGCAGGAACAGGTAATAGATGTGGCCGCCGAATCCGCTGCCGAACCCGTTGATCGGGAAGACGTGCAGCCGGACGCTGAAGATGATGATAAGGATGATGCCGAGCCAGAATGCCGGCATCGCGAAGCTCAGCGTGAAGAAGACGCGGCCAGCCTGGTCGAGTACGCCACCGCGGCGGACTCCCGAGATGAAGCCGATCGGCAGCGAGATGAGCGCGGCAAGCACAGCGCTGTATATCACCAGGAACACTGTCGGGGCGATGTGCTGCCGGATTACGACGGTCGCCGACTCGTTATAGAAGAACGAGAAGCCCAGGTTCCCGTGGAACAGCCGATCCATGTACTGGCCGTACTGCGTCCAGATGGGCTTGTTGAGCCCGAGGAAGTTGTCGATCGCGACGGCCCTTGTGTGGGTGTAGCTGCTGCCGAGGATGGCGAGCGCTGGGTCCCCAGGGATGAGCCGGAGCAGGAAGAATGTCACCAGGGTGATGCCGAACAACACGATGACCACGTGCACGAGACGTCGCGGCAGTGTTCCGAACCGGCTCACAGCGTCTCCTCACCCTCGATTTTGGCCGGGCGGGCCTGCATGGCCCGCCCGGCTACACCGGACAGCCCTGACGCGCTAGTGGGCGGACACCGTCAGCGCCTCGAGGGACAGGTCGTAGTTGCCGAGTGGCGTGACGTGGAAGCCGTGCACCCAGTTTCCGACGCCGTACCGATAGGGGCTGTAGTCGATGACCACGAACGGCGACTGCTGGTAGATGATCTGCTGAATCTGGTCATACAGCTGCTGGCGGGTGGCCGGGTTGAGCTCGGCGCGCGCCTGCGCGACCAGGCTGCTGGCCTGCGTACTGCACCAGTAGCTGTTGAAGGCGAAGGCACCACCCTTGCAGTCGGCACCGAAGGTGGCGACCTCGTCTGGGTCGACGATGTCATTCGTCCAGTACCGCTCGCCAAACTCCGAGTGGCCGCCGTCCTCCTTGTTGTACGCGGTCAGCAGCTCGTACGACTGGATGCTGATGTTGATGCCAACGGCAGCCAGCTCGGACTTCACGACGATGGCCTCTGCCTGGCCCGCGACATCACCGCTGACGGTGATGAGGAAGGCATTGAAGCCGTGCGGATAACCCGCCTGGGCCAGCAGCTGCCTGGCCTTCTGGGGGTTGTAGGGGTATGGCGTGATGGAGCTGTCGTAGTACTGCATCTTGTACGGCATGAACGACGCGCCGGCCACCGCGTGTCCCTGGTAGGCGAGCTTGACAATCGCGTTCCTGTCGATCGCGTAGTTGATCGCCTGCCGCACCAGCTCGCTCTTGAACGGTTTGAAGTGCTCATCGAGCTGGATGAAGTCGACCCTCGTGGACGGGAACAGCTGCACGCTCAGACCAGGCGTCTTGTCGATCTGGCTGACGAGGTTTCCTGGCGGGTTCTCGATGACGTCGGCCTTCTTGCTCTCCAGCATCAGGACTCTGGCGTTGTCGTCCGGAACGATCAGGACTCTGACCTTCTTGATCTGCGGCTTGGTCCCGTAGAAGTACGGGTTCGCCGACAGGTCAACCTCGCTGTCCGGGCTGTAGGAGGTGACCATGAAGGGCCCACTGCCGACCGGGTGCTGGAAGAAGCCCGAGCCCTGGGCCTTCACCAGGCTCTCGGGCACTACCGAATAGGCATACATGGCGAGATCGGCGAGGAGCGGAGCATGCGGCTCCGACAATGTGATCACGACCGTGTGCGCGTCGGACGCCGTGATGGACTTGACCGCCGTCAGCAGGAAGCCCCAGCCGCCGGCGAACGCGCGTGCTCGATCGATGGAGTACACGACGTCGCTGGCCGTGACCGGGCTGCCGTTGGAGAACTTGGCATCCGTCCGCAGGTGGAAGGTGTAGGTCATGCCGTCGGGTGCGATGGTCCATGACTGTGCCAGGTCGGGCAGCAGCCCCGTGCCAGTGTCGTTGGGCTGCAGCAGGCGGCTGTAGAGATTCTGGTCGAGCCAAATCGACTCGTTGACTGAGTTGGCCTCGGGATCAAGCGTATCGACCTTGACCGCGTTCGCGATGACCAGCGTGGTTACCTTCGCCGAGGTCCCAGGGCCGCCGCTGCCGCCGCCGCTGCCGCTGCTTCCGCAAGCGGCAGCCATGGCGGTGAGCGAGATCAAACCCACGATGCTCAGGAACCGGGACGGAGTGGCTCTGACCATGTCACACTCCATTTCGTCGATTGTCGACAACATCGCTAACTGTAGGTTCGGCGTTTTCGGGCAGTCAATACCTGATGGACACCTGTGGCCCTTTCGTCATTCAGGTTTATGTCGCCGCTACGTGAGACATAGCGGCCGCTACCCGGACCGGGGAGAAGTCTTGACGCGATGGGCAGGAGCAAGATAGTCGTTGACTGTCGACAATCATCCGGCGAGTGAGGATGCATGCCTGTTCGTGGCCCGGTCAATGTCCTGGTTGCGTCGCCGCTGGAAGCGGAGTACGTGGCCAGGATCGAGGCAGCAGACAGTCGTCTTCGGCTGCTGTACGCGCCGGACCTGCTGCCCGTGCCGAGGTATGCGTGTGATCACTCCGGCCTGGCGCGGGATCTGACGGCGGCCGAGTTGGATCGGTGGGCGCAGCTGCGCGAGCAAGCCGATGTCAGTTTTGACTTCGACTGGCAGTCCCCGGCCGAGATGGCCAAGCTCTGCCCCAGACTGGGCTGGGTCCAGGGCACCAGCGCTGGCATCGGCGGCTTCCTCGAACGCACCGGGCTCGTGCACTCGGATCTGGTCTTCACCACCGCGGCCGGCGTGCACGGGACGCCGCTGGCGGAGTTCGCGCTGCTCGGACTGCTCCACTTCGCGAAGCAGATGCCGACCCTCGCCCGCTGGCAGCGCCAGCAGCACTGGGAGCGACATACTTCGGGCGTGCTAGCCGGCACGACGGCTGTGGTCGTTGGCCTTGGCGGCATCGGCCGCGAGGTCTGCCGCCTGCTCGCAGCCGCGGGTCTCCAGGTGTACGGCTGCGGTCGGCCAGGCCGGAGCTACCAGGTACCCGGCGTGTCGCACTACACAGACACCAAGCGCCTGCACGAGGTACTCCCCGCCGCAGACGCGCTTATCCTGGCCTGCCCGCTGACCAAGGAGACCGAGGGTCTGATCGGGTCAGCTGAACTCGCCGCGCTGCCGCCCGGAGCCGTCGTGGTCAACGTCTGCCGCGGCGCCGTGATCAACGAGCCCGCGCTGGTCAGCGCGCTGACGAACTGTCATCTGGCGGGTGCGTGCCTGGACGTGTTCGCGGTCGAGCCGCTGCCGCTCTCCTCGCCGCTGTGGGCGATGGACAACGTCATCGTCTCGCCTCATTCCGCAGCGACGGCCGCCGCCGAAAACCGGCTCCTGACCGACCTGTTCATCGACAACCTGCGGCGCTGGCTTGCCGGTGAGCCGCTGCGCAACGTCTACGACCGGCTAGCGGGCTACTAGGGAGGCAGGGAAGGTCATGGCTGGAGATCGGATCAGGGTCGCGGTCGTCGGTGCGGGTCGGTGGGCGCAGGTGGCGCACATACCCGGCTGGCAGCGCGACCCTCGGGCAGACGTCGTTGCGCTCGCCGATGTCGACGGGACGGCGCTGGCCGCTGCAGCGAGCCGGTTCGGGGTTCCCCGTACGGTCTCGGACTACCGCGACCTGCTCGACGACGCTGGCATCGACGTCATCGACGTGGTGACGGGCAACCAGCCGCATTTCCAGATCTCCTGGGACGCCCTGTCGGCGGGCAAGCACGTGCTCTGCGAGAAGCCAGTGCACACCGATTACCGCCGGACCAGGCAGGCCGCCGAACTGGGCGCAGCCGCCGGGCTGCGGACCAAGCTAGGCTTCACCTTCCGGTACGCGCCAGCCGTCCAGTACGCCAAGGAGCTGATCGACGCCGGCTTCGTCGGCGAGCCCTACATCTTCAACGGGTACGAGCAGAACAGCCAGTGGATCGACCCGGCCACGCCACTGCGCCAGTTCGACCCAGGCGCCGATCCGGGCGAGATCGCGGTGTCCTCCATCGAAGGCTACGGCGCGCCGATCATCGACATCATGCACTGGTGGATGGGCTCCGAGCTGTCCGCAGTAGTCGGAGCCATGCGGAACTTCGTTCCCAGCCGGATCATTCGCGACACCGGGCTGATGACGCGGGCCAACATCGACGACGGCGACATGTGGATCGCGGAGTTCGGTTCCGGTGCGCTCGCCTCGATCCAGTCCTCGTACGTCACGGTCGGCAACTACCCCGGCATCGAGGCCCGCCTGTATGGATCGGAGGGCGCGGTGATCATCCGGCTCGTCGATGAGTTCGGGTGCTGCCAGACGATCAGGACCGCGCGCACGGACGCGGTGGAGTTCACCGAGGTGGACATCCCGGCGAAGTTCTTCCCGCCCGGCGGGAATTCGGGCGAGGACTGGGAGTTCCTGTTCTACTCCAACCTGGTCACGAACTTCATCGACGAGATCACCGACGGCAGCCTGGCAGCCCAGGGTGACTTTGCCCAGGGCGCGCTCGTGCAGGAGACGATCAATGCGTTCGAGGAGTCCTTCCGCCGCCGCGCCTGGGTCGACTTCCCGCTCGACGCGCCCGCCATCGCGGCAGCGTCGTGAACCTGACCGCTAACCAGGTGCGGCTGCCGCGCCAGGTGCTCGCGGGGGAGATCTGGCCCGCGCTCGCCGACCGGCACGTCTATCGGGTTGACCCGGATGGCAGGCCCTTTGTCCTGCCGGGCATGGGCGCGGTCACGCTGGGAGTGCACTGCGGTGATCCGACGACTGGGTACGCCTCTGATCATCTGGAGCCCGGCGCCTCCGTTCGGCACCGTGATCCCGCGGCTAACTACGCTCTGCAATTCCTGACATGCATTGGGAACGAGGTGCGTGTCGCAAGCGGTCTGGCTGCGGGTGCGGTCGGGCACGTCATCGGACAACATGCCTACGTTCTCGTGGATTTTCCCGAAGCCGCGCTTCAGGTCATGGGACCTGGCGACGGCGTGACCGTCATGGCTGTCGGACAGGGCCTGGTACTGGCCGATCACGCGACCGTCGTGGTCAAGAACTGCGATCCCCGCCTGCTTGACCGGATGCCTGGCGGGACGGACGCGGAGGGACGGCTCGAGGTGCACGTGGCGGCCCGGGTGCCCGCCGAGGCGATCGGGGCAGGCGCGGGCATGATCTCCGAGTATGCCAACACCGACCTGATGGGCGCCTATCAGGGTCTGGGCGACGACCTGTCGCTCGGGCTGGAGTCTCTCCGTATCGGCGATGTCGTCTGTCTCGAGGATTCAGACCATCGATTCGGCCGGGGTTACCGCCCCGGCTTCCTGACGATCGGCATCGTCTCCACTGGGCAGTGCATGCTGTTCGGGCACGGGCCTGGTCCCAGCACCCTGATGTCAGGTCCCGCTGACGCGTTCAGCATCGTGGTCGACGCGGGCGCCAACCTGGCGAGCTGGCTGCACCCGTGGCCGCTGGAGGCCGCAGATGACCAGCGTTAACCTCCTCGGCTACGTCGAGCATCCGGTGCTCCGCGAGTCACCGTATCGGGTGAACAGGGACGGGGTCAGTTACGTCCCCGTGGGTGACGGCGGCATCGTGCTAGGGCTCCAGCTTGGTGACTCGGTGTTCAAGTTGGCGGCCGATCACGCCGCTCCCGGCGCGTGCCTGATGCATCCGGATGCCGCGGCCCGGCACGCACTGGCCGTCTTCGCGTGCATCGGGAACCGCGCGTTGGTCAGGACTGGTGGGGCGTCGGGCGCCGTCGGCTGCGTGATCGGGAAGCGAGGCGAGGAGGGGCGCGTCATCGTCGGGTTCTCGCCGCAGGATCTGGCCGCCTTGCGACCGTCTGACGAAGTACTCGTACGATCATCGGGGCAGGGCTGGCGGCCGCCCAGCCTCCCGGCCGACGTCGCCGTGATGAACCTGGATCCCGCCGCCTTCGCCGCGCTGCCGGTCCAGGTTTCGGCGGACGGCAGCAGGTTGACTGCGGCCGTGCGCGCTGTGCTTCCCGGCAAGCTGGCAGGGAACGGCATCGGCCGGCCCGCGGCGAGCTGGGACCTCGATCTGCAGCTGACCTCAGCTGACCTGGCGGCGGCAGGTGAGATGACGGATCTGCCGAAGGACGTGCTGCTCGGCGACCTGGTGGCGCTGACCGACATCGACGCCAGGTACAACATGGGGTATCGCCGCGGCTGGCTGACGGTGGGCGTTGTGGTGCACGGCGCGAGCCCGTTGCCCGGCCACGGGCCTGGCATCACGCCCATCCTGACCGGACCGTCCGCCACGCTGCAGCCGAGTCCTGACCTTGCTGGTCACGTCGGTTTGACTGCGGCGTTGTTGGAGCTACAGTGACCGACGACGGCCGATCTGAGGCGAAGAGGGGAGCGAGAGCGCGTGCTTGAGCATGTCTCTCTTCCGGAGGCAGTCAGCCGGGCGCTGCGGCATCGCATCCTGAACAACGAGCTGCCAGCCGACACGCGCCTGGTCGAAGCGAACCTGGCGGCCGAGTTCGGCGTGAGCCGGGGCACGATCCGGGACGCGATGCGCAGCCTGCATGCCGAGGGACTCATCGCCATCGTTCCCCGCCGCTACAGCGTCGTGACGCGCATGTCGCGCGAGGATGCCGAGGACGTTTGCTATGCGCGGTACGTGCTGGAGGACGCGAGCGTGGAAGGCGGACTCGGCCGGAACCGCAAGGACCTGCTCAGGTCCCTCAGGGTCGCCATGGAGCACATGTCGATCGCGGCGCGCACCGACGACCTGGACGCGCTCGTGGCGAGCGATACCCAGTTCCACGAGTTGCTGGTGGAGATCTCGGGGAGGCCCAGGCTGAAGGATCTGTGGAGCATACTCAACAGCCAGATGGGCGCCCTGATGCGATCGGAGATCGAGCGGCAGGGCATCGCCATGACCGATGCCGTGGAGCGCCACCGGGGGATCCTCGAGGCCGTCAGCGAGGGCGATCTCAGCAGGCTGCGCAAGGAACTGCGCGATCATTACCTGATCGCCTTCCCTGACCACGAGGCGCCGTCGCCATAGCAGCGGTCAGGACGGGGTAGCGGCCAGGTCCGGGTCGTGCAGGTGACAGGCCACGGAACTGCCGCTGCCCAGCTGCAGCACAACGGGCTCGCGCTCCCGGCACACGGGCATCGCCTGCGGGCAGCGCGGATGGAAGTGACAGCCGGAAGGTCGCTCGTACGCGTTTGGCAGGTCGCCTGTCAGCGCTGGTTTCGTGGCCTTGCGCCGGGTGGTCAGCCGCGGCGCCGCCCGGACCAGCGCCTGGGTGTAGGGGTGCAGCGGATCGGAGAAGATCTTCTCGGTCGGCGCTACCTCGACCACGCGGCCCAGGTAGAGGACGGCCGTGCGCTGGCTGATGTGCCGCGCGACGTCGAGGTCGTGCGTGACGAACAGGTACGTCAGCCCGCGCTCCTCCTGCAGCCTGATCATGAGGTTTAGGATCTGCGCCTGGATCGAGACATCGAGCGCCGACAGCGGCTCGTCGGCGATCACCACTTCGGGCTCGACCGCGAGCGCCCGGGCGATTCCCACTCGCTGCCGCTCGCCGCCGCTGAAGGCATGCGGCCGCCGGTCGGCCTGGGAAGGCGACAGGCCAACGGTCGTGAGCAGCTCGGCTACTCGCTCAGCCCGCTCCTGTCGGCCCACGACGTGGTGCACGCGAAGAACCTCGGACAACGACTGGCCAACGGTCATAGTTGGATTGAGCGACGAATACGGGTCCTGGAAGACACCCTGAATCTGCCGGCGCACGGACTGGGCGGCGTCGCTCTTGCGATCGAGAATGCTCCTGCCGCGGTACAAGATGTCGCCGCTCGTCGGTGTGTACAAGCCAAGCAGCAGGCGGCCGTAGGTCGTCTTGCCAGAGCCCGTCTCGCCGACTAGGGCCAGCGTCTCACCGCGGTGGATCGACAGCGAGACGCCGTCGACCGCCTTGAGCACCGGTCTTGCCCGCCCGAGCGAGTCCCGGCCGGCGGCGAAGTACCGGCTGACGTCTCGGGTCTCGAGCACGGGCTCAGGCACGTCTGGCGGTGGCCGACTCTGCTCAGCCGCGGCCACCGTGGTAGCGGCGGACACTGTCTCACCCGCGGACACTGGTAGCTCCGTCGCTCACGTGGGCTCGCAGCCCGTATCGCCCCGCGTTACTGCCGCCGTCCACTTCCAGCACCGTCCCGGTGATGTGGCTGGCGTCGGCGGACACCAGGAACAGGACGGCGTTCGCGATGTCGCGCGGATCGCCGGCCCGGCCAAGCGGGATCGACTTCACCAGGTCAGCACGCATGTCATCCGGCGCTCGGTCCGGGAACGCCGAGCTCCATTGCCGGACGTCGATGTAGCCCGGTGATACGACGTTCACCCGGATACCGTGCTGGCCGAGTTCCATCGCGAAGACCTTGCTCATAGTCTCGACCGCGGCCTTGGATGCGCTGTACGCCGCCCCGCCTGGCCGCGGATTGCGCGCCGATCCGGTCGTGATGCTGACGACGGAGGCGTCCTCGGCGCGCCTTGAGACGCAGTGGCGCGCGAACGCCTGGGTCATCATGAACGTTCCGGTGACATTGACGGTAAAGACCCGGTTCCAGTCCCCGGATGGCATGTCCAGCAGCGTGCCGTCCGGATAGGCGGCCGCATCGTTGACGAGGATGTCGACCTTTCCCCAGCGGCCGACAGCCTCTGTTATGACGACGTCGGCGGTGGCCGGGTCGCTGATGTCGGCGACCACGGTGGCAACGCTCGCGTAGCCGGCGAAGTGCCGGGTGTCCACGAGATCGCAGATAACGACCGAGGCGCCCTCGGCGGCTAGGCCCTTCACGATGGCGCGGCCGATACCGTTGGAGCCCCCGGTGACAACAGCCACCTTGCCTTCGAAGCGGACCTGCGGCATCCGACCTCCGGTCGACCCGTCGCGGCTATTGTCGATTGTCGACTACGTTGACTATATGGGACGTAGGGGCAGTCCGACTAGGTCGATAAGGGACGGATAAGCATGACCATCTTTACCGGTGTCGGCGTCGCACTCATCACGGTGCGAGATGCGCGGGACATGCCCGACGCAAGGGCAACGGGCGATCTCGCGGCGCAGCTGGTCGACCGGGGAATGCGAGCCGTTCTCGCCTGCGGCACGACCGGCGAGGCAGGACAGCTGACCGACCGGGAGCGCAGCGAGATCGTCTCCGCGGTCCGGGAAGCGGTGCCACGCGACGTACCGGTCATCGCCGGCACCGGCGCCACGAGCGCCGCTCGCGCCGCTGAGCTCACGAGCGCGGCCGCCCAAGCGGGCGCCGATGCGGTGCTCGCCTGGCCACCGCCGGACTGCGCGGACCTGGTCGGCTACTACGCTGCCGTCGGCGGCGCCGCACCCAGCCTGGCAGTTCTGGCCTACCACGTGCCGTGGGTGTCGGCACCGGGCGTTCCGGTTGAGTCCTTGGCAGACTTGCCGGTGGCTGGCATTAAAGATTCCTCCGGTGATCCCGACCGGCTGCTATTTGAGGTTGCTCGTTACTCCGAGGCCACGTATGTCGGCTCGTCCGCACTGCTCGCGCTCGCTGGTCCGCTTGGCTGCTCCGGAGCGATACTTGCGATCGCGAACCTAGTTCCAGAGCTCTGCACGGCGGCCTTCGCCGGCTCGGCGCGGGCCCAGCTTGAGCTCACAGACGTCCATCTCGCCGTTCGCGCGGGCGGGGCGCCCGTGCTGAGACAACTCCTCGCGGCCGACCGTGTCACCGGCATCCGCGGCGCTAGCTAGGGCGGCAAAGTATCCGGGCCGCGTTACCGCCGATGAGGCCTCCATACGTGGTCGCGCAAGCCGCCGGCTCGCAGGAACGACACCGGCTTGACCAGATGCGGAGCAAGCCGCTGCAAGAGTAATGACCGCTCTGACAGTGCCTCCTGACCAGCGGCAGGTCCAGCTGCTCCAGGTATCTGAGGCCGCCGTGAATCAGCTTGCTTGACCGCGACGAGGTGCCCGAGCCGAAGTCCCTGGCCTCCACCAGGCCGACCGACAGGCCGCGGCTGACAACGCCCAGCGCGACGCCGACTCCGACAATCCCGCCGCCGACCACGAGCACCTGCAGCTCGGTGCCGACGAGTGCGCTCAGTGCTGCCACCCGCCTCGGCGGGGCCGAGGCGGGTGGCAGCCGTAGCCGATTCGCCTCCCTGGACGTGATTACTCCCGGCCCGCCTAGGCATTCTCCTGCGTGAGCTCGGTCTCGGCGTCCGCGCTACCCATCCGGTCGGCCTTGCGCCGCTCCTCGATCTCGGTGAAGAACGGCGAGTCCGCTGGTGCCCGCCACACCACAAGCGCGCCCAGGATGAACGCGAGCGCGACGCCGGCCACGGCCACCCAGGCCACAGTCGCGGACTGCGTAGTCAACCCGTAGAAGAAGATCGCGCCCATGAACAGGCCGCCGAGCAGCGGGAGCACGCCAAGCACCAGGAAGGTGACCGCGCTCCTGCGCAGGTAGGCCCGGTAGAACCAGACGCTGCTGAGGGCGATGGCGAAGTACATGAACAGCCCGAACATGCCGTCCGCGCTGATGATGTAGCCGATGGCGGTGTTCGCGCTGGAGCTGGCCAGGTAGGGGATCAGCAGGATCGGCGGGATCGCGGCGAGGACCAGCAGCGCGGCCCATGGGGTCTGGTGCGCCTTGTTGATGAGGCCGAACAACCGCGGGATGATCTTGTCCCTGGCGAGTGCGTACAGGATCCGGCTCGGCTCGATCATCTGGATCTGGCAGGTGCCGATCACGGCGATGAGCACGGCAAGCGGCAGCGCCCTGCCGAGGAAGCCCGGCACCAGCAGGGTGCCCGCGTAGGCGAGCACGTTGGTCCCGTTCTTGAGCACCTGAGCTGTGCTGGACACGCCCTGGAAGACCACGATGAGGAAGGTGTACCAGATCGTCAGGAAGCCGGTGCCGAGCAGCATGGCCCGGCCGGGGTTGATGTTCTTTTTCGTAGACTCCTCGCCAAGAACCGCGGTAGCCTCCCAGCCCAGATACAGGAAGCCGCACGGCACCGCCGCCTCGGCCAGGCCCTTGAAGCCGCCGACACCGGCCACCGCCTTAGAGAACGTGAAGTCGGACACCGACGGGAGGGTGGCGCCGCCGGCCCCGGACGCCTCGTGAATCAGGGCGAGGATGACGAACGAGATCATCGCCGAGTACTCGATGACGATGAAGCCGGTCTGCACCCACACCGAGGGCCTGATGCCGCGGATTGAGATATAGACAAGGACTCCCATGACCGCCGCGGCGACCAGCCAGGTGACCGGCTTGGAGAACGTGTCCGTCGGGAACAGCACGACCAGCAGGTACGCGCCCGCCAGCGTGATGTTGCCGACGTTGGCGAATGTCGACACGAAGACGTTGAGGAAGCCCGTGCCTACGCCGACCTTTGGCGAGACCGCCTCGCTGACCCAGACGTATGGCGCTCCGGCGTGCGCCTTCCACCGGTTCAGGCTGGAGTAGCCAATCGCGCACAGGAACATCCCGAGGCCGGTGATCAGCACGGCGAGCGGCGCTATGTGGCCGGCGAACGCGACGAGGATGGCTAATGTGTACGCGACGCTGCTGGACGGCGCGACGTTCGCGATCGAGACGACGAAGTCACCCCACAGGCTGACCGCGTTCTCCCTCAGGCCGACATTTTGCGCTGTGGCAGCGCTTGTGGCCAACGGAATCACTTCCTCTCTGTGCCTTTATGCGCGGCCACGGTCACGACTCCACCGTGGCACCTGGCCCGACTCGTTCGAGCGTGAATGAGATCCAGTCGGATACGTGGTACTCGATCGAGCAGAGGACGGGTGTCCCGCTGCCGTCGTAGTCCACCTGCTTGATGTACAGAAGCGGGGCGCCGCGCTTGACCTGCAGGCGCGCTGCCAGGGTTGCGGTGGCGGACTTCGGGCTGAGCTCCGCGATGCCGCGATAGACCGTTATCTGATGCAGTTTGAAGAGCAGGCCGTAAAGCGACGCATCGTCTCCTGACATCGCCTCTGCAACATCCAGGAAACGACGTGGCATCGCGTCCCTCGAACACACCACTGGCCTGTCGTCTGCGAGCCTGACTCGTTCCAGGATGGTCACCGGGTCGCCTGGCGACAGCCCCAGGCATTGCGCCAGCTCCCGGTCGGCCGCCTCGTTGCGCAGCTCTAGCCCGCAGGTGCCCGGCCGGTATCCGCCGGAGCGGATCATGGCCGTAATGCCGAAGTTGCGGTTCAGGTCCTTCCGGATCGGGCGCTTGGCGACGAACGTGCCGCGGCCATGCCGCCTGATGATCAGCCCGCGGTCCTGCAGCTGGCGCAGCGCGTCCCGCAGGGTGGCCCTGGATACCCCGAGGTTGGCCGCCATCTGCGCCTCGGCGGGAAGCTGCGCGCCTGGCGTGTAGTCCCCGGCGGTGATCGCCGCGGCGATCGCGTCGGCGCAGGACTGGGGGAGTGAGACACGGCCGGTTTTCACGTCTGACAGCGAATCCAGGAATGGGGTGCTGCTCACGTGACGGCGCCTTCCGGTGCGTCTTACGGCATTTCAGAGTATGGTGGTCAGACAACTGGAAGTCAAACAATATTGCACTGACATATTGGCACTGACTCTGCGGCTCCGAGGAGGACAGTGAAAAGGTTCCAGGACATGGTGGCGGTGGTCACCGGCAGCGCGCACGGTATAGGCCGCGCCACAGCGCTGCGGTTAGCTTCCGAGGGCGCGCACGTCGCGATCCTTGACGTGCGTGACGCGGACGGAGAACGGGTCGCGGCCGAGTGCGACGACGCCGGCGGACAAGGCCGTTACTACCGCTGTGATGTGACCGATCCGGCGGGCGTGCCTGCTGTCATTGAGCGCGTCGCCGCCGACATGGGCACGATCGACGTGCTGCACGCGAACGCCGGCCGGCTGCGGGCCGGGACCGTGCTGGAGACCGACCTGGAGGAGTGGTCGCGCATCCTCACGGTCAACGTCACCGGGATGTACCTGGTTGTCCGCGCAGCGGTACCGGTCATGCGGCGCGACGGCGGCGCCATCGTGACCACCGGCTCGATCAGCGGGCTGTTCGGCGAGCCTGCGCTTACCGCCTACACCGCGTCCAAGGCGGCGGTGGTGAACATGACCAGGTCGCTGGCGATCGACCTGGCCGCTTTAGGCATCAGGGTGAACTGCGTGTGCCCCGGCTGGGTGGACACCGGCTTCAACGATCCGCAGTTCGAGCACGATCAGTTGACAGCCGATGACGTCCAGGCGCTGATCGACCGCACGGTGCCGATGCGCCGCCAGGGCGAGCCTGCGGAGATGGCCGCAGCAGTTGCGTTCCTCGCATCCGCGGACGCTTCTTACATCACTGGGCAGACCCTCGTGGTCGACGGCGGGCTGCTCTGCCATGTCTGACCTGGGTATGCCGGTCAAGCGACGGGATTGAGCCGGTGGCTGGCGCGCACCTGATCGGGCTCGACGTGGGGTCGCAGAGCGTCAAGGGCGTGCTGTGCGATCCGGATGGCCGTCCGCGGACGACCGCGGCCTATCCGTGCGGCATGACACACCCGGCCAGCGGCTGGGCCGAGCAAGACCCGGCTGAGTGGCAGGCCGGCATTGTCTCTGTCGTGCGCACGCTGCTGGCCAACGCGGCTCTCGCGCCGTCGGAGGTTGGACACGTCGGCCTCGCCTGCCAGGTCGACGGCGTGGTGGCGGTGGATCGCAAGCTGCGGCCGCTGCGGCCGGCCATCATCTGGCTGGACAAGCGGGCCGTTGCCCAGGCGGGCCGGCTGGTGCGCGGGCTCGGCGCTGACGCGGTATTTGAGACCACTGGCCTGGTGGCCGATGCGTCGCATCTCGCGCCCAAGATGATGTGGCTGCGAGACGAGGAGCCCGAGGTTTTCCGCGAGTCTGCGCTGCTGCTGCCGCCGGCCGCGTACCTGGTCGGCTGGCTGACCGGACGGCCGCTGCAAGACCACGCGAACGCTTCCTCGAGCCTGGTCTACGACATTGCCAGGCGAGACTGGTCCGAGCCGCTGTTGCAGGCGGCAGGACTCGACCCGTCGTCTCTCGCGCCAATCGCTGCCGCGCACGAGATCGCCGGGCCGCTGCTCGCCCAGATAGCAGCCGAGATCGGCCTCAGCACCCGATGCCTGGCAGTCGTGGGCACCGGCGACGACCACGGTGCGGCGCTTGGCGCCGGGGTCGTTGAGCCCGGCCTGATTGTGGACGTGACCGGGACCGCCGAGCCGGTCGGGACGGTGCCGCCGGACCTGGTCCTGGACAGCGAGCGATTGCTTGAAACCCACGCGCACGCGGTCGACGGCGCCATCTTCGTGGAGAACCCCGGCTTTGTTTCTGGCGGCAGCATCCTGTGGCTAGCGAAGGTGCTCGACGCCTCGCAGACGGAGATCCTGTCCTGGGCGGCCGAGGCCCCGGCCGGTGCCGACGGAGTCACGTTCCTGCCAGCCCTGTCCGGCGCGACGGCACCGCGCTGGAACGACCGGATGCGGGGGACCTTCCACGGCCTGTCGGTGAACCACGACCGCCGTCATCTGAGCCGTGCTGTGATCGAGGGCTGCGTGTACGCGCTGCGCGCCATCACCACCAGGCTGGAAACCATGGGGCTGCCCGGCGCCGAGATCCGGGTGGTCGGCGGCGGTACGCGCAGCCAGCTCTGGCTGCAGGCCAAGGCGGACGTGTGCAGGCTGCCGGTGCGCCCGGTGCTCGGGCCCGAGCCCACCGCACTTGGCGCCGCCATGCTGGCTGCCGTCGGAGCCGGCCGGTATCCCGATGCCGTGGCGGCCGCCCGGCAGATGGCGCTGCTTGGCGAGGAGTGTTACGAGCCGGAGCCTGGCAGGTTTGCGGGCTACGACGATGGCTACTTGCGTTACCGTCGGCTCTTCGACGCCGTGGAGGCGATCACCTGATGGCTGATCTGTCCAGCACGGCATTCGACGTGCAGCGGTATGCGACCCCCGACCGGCCGGTGGGTTTGCGGGCAGTGGACATCGGCGCCGACGCGCTGCTGCGGCTGCCCGCCACGATCCGGTCGGCTGGAGCTGCGGCTCCAGCCGACCGGATCGTCGTGCTCTCGGACACCGTGCCGAAGCAACGCCTCGGCGCGGAAGCGACCGCGTTGGCCACATCGCTGCTTGCTGGCGTCGGCGACGTGCACCGAGTGACGGCGCATGCGGGCCCCGGCGGCGTGCATGCCGACGAGCACACGGTCGCCGCGGCGGCCTCGGCCGCCACAGGCGCAGCCGTGATCGTCACGGTGGGGTCGGGAACGGTTGCCGACATCGGCAAGGCCGTGGCTGCCAGGCTGCGCGATCCCGTGCACGTGGTCGTGCAGACCGCGCTGAGCGTGAACGGGTACGCCGACGATCAGTCTGTGCTGCTCATCGACGGGGTCAAGCGGACCACGCCGACACGCTGGCCGGACGCGCTCGTCGCCGACACACAGCTGCTGGCCGAGGCGCCGCTGCAGCTGAACCTGGCGGGCGTGGGTGACCTGCTGGCGATGTTCACAGCGCCGGCGGACTGGCGGATCGCCAGCCTGCTCGGAATGGACGACCGGTACGCCGCGGATCTCGTTGCCATGGTCCGCGAGCATGGCGCGGCGCTGCTGGATGCGGCGCCGTTGCTGCGGTCGGCTGAATCGAGCGCGATCGAGCTGATGGCGAGGGTGCTCACGCTCAGCGGCGTGGGCATGGGCCTTGCTGGCACGACCGCGCCTGCCTCAGGGGCCGAGCACACGGTCAGCCACCTGATCGAGATGGCGGCAACCCGGCAGGGCCAGCGCAGCGCGTATCACGGGGCTCAGGTGGGAGCGGCCGCTGTCCTGGCTTCGCTGGTATGGCGGCACGTCAGGCAGCGCATGCTGGCGGGCGTCCGCCTGATGCGGTGCCCGCCAGAGGAGCAGATGCGGCCCCAGGTGCTGCAAGCCTTTCGCGCACTTGACCCGTCCGGAGCCATGGCCGAGGAATGCTGGCAGGACTACCGGCGCAAGCTCGGGCGGTGGCGGGAACTGCACGGTGACGCCGACCTGCTCGATCCGGCACTGCTCGACGATGCGGCCCGGCTGCTTGAAGAGCCGGACGTCCTTCGTGCTGCGCTGGAGCGCAGCGGCGCCCCGGCCCGGATGGCCGAGCTGGACCCGCCGGTCGACGCGCAGACTGCCAGATGGGCGCTGGCGAACTGCCATCTGATGCGCGACAGGTTCACCGTCGTCGACCTTGCGTTCTTCCTCGGGATCTGGCAGGCGGCCGACATTGACGCGGTGCTGGCAGCGGCGGGGGCCGAGCCGTGATCGGGCAGCTGCCTGGCGCGCCGCCGCCGCTGTTCGACGGATACGCGTTCGACCTGGACGGCACGGTGTACCTGGGCGACGCGGCGCTACCTGGCGCGGTCGAGACGATCGGGCGGATCCGCCAGGCCGGGCGCCCCGTCGTGTTCGTGACCAACAACCCGCTGCATACAGCCGCGGACTACGCCGGCAAGCTGCAAGGTCTTGGCGTCGAGGCGACCAGCGCCGACATAGTAACTGCCACGGACGCTCTCGTTTCCTACCTGAAAACAGCCAGCCCGCACGGACCGTTGCTGGTGCTCGGCGAGACGCTGCTCCTGCGCACTCTTTCCGCCGCCGGGTTCGCCCTGACCACGGATGCCGCGGTCGCGGACGTGGTCGTGGTGTCCTTTGACCGGACGTTCGACTACGCCAAGCTGCTGGCCGCCTACCGTGCGGTCCGGCTGCACGGCGCGCGGCTGGTGGCGACCAATCCCGACCCGTACTGCCCCACGCCGGACGGCGGCCTGCCCGACTGCGCGGCCATGCTGGCCGCCGTCCAGGCGTGCACCGGTTCCGTCGCGGAGGCCGTTGTTGGCAAACCGAGCCGGCACATGGCCGCCGCCCTGCTCTGCCGGCTGGGCGTGGCGGCGGCCGGCGCAGTCATGGTGGGGGACCGGCTCAGCACCGACATGCTCATGGCCAGGAACGCGGGGATGACCGGTGTCCTGGTGCTCACCGGCGCCACCAGCCCGACCGATCTGGCTGCTGCCGAGCCTGCTCGGTTGCCCGATTACGTGATCGAGACGTTGCCCGAGCTGCTGCTCGCCGCGCCGATCCGACCCAGTACTGATCCGAGTACTGATCCGACCGAGACCGCGGGTGCGCGGGAAACGAGGAATCTGGAACGTGCCTGAGTTCGTCTTCATGCTGACTCATCACGACGCCACGGTCGCCAACGCGCGGCAGGTCTACGACCAGATCCGTGGCACAGGCCTGCGGTACGTGGGATTCAAGGACATCGGCGCACCCCCGGAGGAGCTTGCTCGGATTACCAGCGCCGCACACGATGACGGTCTCGAGGTCATGCTCGAGGTGGTCTCGACCAGCGAGCAGGCCGAAATCAGGAGCATTTCCGCGGCTGCCGACATCGGCGTGGACTGGGTGCTCGGCGGCACGCATCCGGACCGTGGCGCTGAGATCCTGGCGGGCTCGGACAGGAGGTACTGCCCGTTCCCCGGCACGGTGGCTGACCATCCCAGCGTCCTGACGGGTGAGATCGCCGAGATTGCCTCGCACGCTCGCGCGCTCACCGCGACGCCGGGGATCTACGGGCTCGACCTGCTCGCCTACCGGCACGTCTCCGCGGACCCGGTCGCGCTGGTCCGGGCTGTGGCCGAGGCCGCGTCCGGGCCCGTGATCGTGGCCGGCTCGATCGCATCACTCGGGCAGATCCGCGACATCACCGCGGCCGGCGCGTGGGGATTCACGATTGGCGGCGCCATCTTCGAGGGACTGCTGCCAGGCGGCCCGGATCTCGCCGGGCAGATCAAGGCCGTGCTGTCGGCCGCGAGCGTCCGAGGGTGACCGGCCGGAGGCGCTGCGCCGGGCCCGCGAGCGCTTCCTTGCGCAGCGAGACACTACAGTGCGCGTGCCGGGCGGAGGCCGCGCGAGGATGGACAAGGCAGCTCCGTCGGCGTGGGCCGGCCTCTGCGCCTTCGGATGACTGCCCGGCACGCGGTGGCGGCCCAAGCTTTCCGCGCTGACGGTGTCGGCGTTGTGGTCGGCGCTGACGGTGTCGGCGTTGTGGTCGGCGCGGGCCAATCTCTGCTTCCCGGGATGGGAGGGAGAGACGGCTGAGATTGGACGAATTGGCGGCGATCAGGAATCCGGCGGGATCGGCGGCCGCTTCGACCGAGGCCACGCTGTGAGCGCTTCGCTGTAGTCGTGGCGCTGCAGCCACTCCGCGCAGCCGCGTAGCTGAATCCCTCGGAAAGGTCATCGGCGGCATACCAAAATTGGTCTGCTGTATGTGCTCCGATAATCAGCTCCGATGAAGCACCGGCCGCAGCCCGGTCCAGAGGGCCAGGCCGACGTCGGCTGCACGCATCGGGACGGGGTCATGACACGGAAACCTCGACTACGCGGGCCCAGGTTTGCGGCGCGGGCCTTGGGAACGGAGTTGGCAGCACCGCGACGACGACCTCGCGGCTGGGCCGCGTAGGCGGCCACGGTGTGAGGCCATCGGTAATGACGATCACCAGGTCGGGCATCCGCGCAGCACCTAGCGCCGTCGAGATCGCGCTGGCCATGTCAGTCGCGCCGCCGCCTGTCAGCGCGACGCGGCGGGAGAGCTCGTTAGAGACGCGGTGCGCTGTGGCGTCGGCCGCGTAGAGGGTGAGCAGATCTCTGCGGACGCCGAGGGCGCGGGTGCGTTCTGGGCAGCCCCAGGGACGATTTCAAGTATGTGATCAGAGCGCTCCTGATGTGAGGGCCCGGATCGTACCGATCGTGCCGCTAGCAACGTTGTCTTCGAAAGCGATGCGGACTCGGGCCGGGTCAACAAACGGTGAGGGTCCCGGCCATACCCATTCGTCCACTACTGCCTCGATCAGGCATGGGCGATGCAGGTCCAGCAGCGCGGTCCGCAAAAGCTCGGCCGTCCGCACACGCGCCGCGTCGATGCCCCCCAGCGCCTGCGAGACTTCCACGAATCGCGCCGGCGGGGCTAGCTGCTGGCCGCCGGTGATTGAGTACCTGCCGTCGGCCAGGACCACCCCGATGAGGTTGGCCGGCCGATATGCCGACACCGACCACAAAGTGCTCGCTCCCATCAGCAGTTCGCCGTCACCCAAGAGGGCGACCACCAGCCGGTCGGGCAGAGCCTCGGCGACACCCATTGCCCCTGCCAATGCCGAGCCCATCGCGGCACCGTAGTACCAGTGCGCGCCGTCACCGGACGCTTTACGCAGGGCGGAGACCGCAGTACCAAGAGCTGCCACGCACAGTGCCTCCGGGAGCGTGTCAACCACCGCCTGCGCGACATCAGTGGGTTTCACGCCCGCCCCCCAACTCCGGCCCCAGGAAGAGCGCCGCACATTCCCGGGCGTCATACGCAAGCTGACAGACACCCGCCATCAACTTCCGCGCATCCTCGGCGCGCTGCAGGGTGAAACACTGGACGCCGACAGCGCGCAACAAGGTGGCTGAAGCCCTGCCCATCGTAGTTTGCGCCGGATTCTTCTCACCGAGCGTGCCCCGGATCGAGATCACCATGGGAATCCCCAGACGGTAAGGGACCGCCGCCGTCGCGATCGGATTCAGGCAGTTACCGAGTCCGGACGTCTGCATCAGCACGACCGGCCGTTTGCCCGCGATACGCTGTCCGGCCGCGTAGGCCACGCACTCCTCTTCGCGGGTTAGCGAGCGGAGAGGAATGCCGTGGCACTCGAGACGCTCGAGGATCCCCCGCAGCCGCGCATCGGGCACGAACGCCGCCACACTGGCGCCGCTTTCGATCAGCGTGTCCGCGATCGCGATTTGCCAACCCAATCCTGACGGCACTGGCAGTGTCCGCGTCACAGCTGACGCATCATCGGGCATGAACTCCCTTTCTTACTCGATCCGGAACCATCCGACTACGCCTGGCCAAGGCTGCTGATCGAGCCAGCATCGACAGGAAATCACTACTCGCGGGATCCACGGCGCTGCGCCGCTGACTCGGCGCCGGGCTGAAGCAGGCACCCGGGCTCTGGCCGCTGCTGAGCGAGCTTAACGGCGACTTCAATGGCCTCGTGCAGCTGCTGCGGCGCGGTAGCGTTCGGCGCGGCAGGGCTTGTATCTGAGCGTCTCACCTCGGCGGCACAAGCAGCCGGTTTCGCCGTGGTTGCCTGCAGGGCGATGCGTGAGCCAGCGGCACATTACTGGCCTGCAATCTGGGGGATCCTGAAAGCCGGCTCGGCTCAGGAAACGCTCCGCTGGGCGGCTGGCTTGCGCTCGAGCAGGTTGGCCAGCTCTGCGACCCGGAGCTGGGCGAGCCGACTCTTCGACGAGCTAGCTCTGTCCGGGCCGAGCCACAGCGAAAGCTGGCGAAGGCCGAGCAGGATGGCCGAGATCCTGACCCTCTCCCGGTGATCATCGGGCAACGAAGTGACCTCGGCGTACCCGGCGAGGAAGCAGCCCGGGCGGCTCGCCGGGCCTCGTCATCGATTCCGCCCCGGGCGAGGCTCTGGCCGGGGATCTCGGTCACGATCATGTAGGAGCGCGCCAGCTCGGCTGGAGATGCCTCCGCGGCCACCACCACAGGGACCAAGACTCCCAGAGACCTCAGCCGGCCGAGGATCCCGGCGTCGGTGGTCAGGTCCTCGCCCGGTTCTTCGGCCAGGCGGAGGTAGAACGCGGCAGGCACCGGCAGTACAGGCACGGACATCGAGCACATCGCGGCCACCAGCCCGTCAGCTTCCCGCTGTGCGGCGACCGTGACGCGCAATACGCATCTAGGCCCGGCATCCCTGACCCTGCTGACCGGGCCCCAGGCCGGGATCGCGCCGATCTACTAGCTGGTCAGCAGCGCGCATTCCACAGCCGACTTGACCATGTATGAGCTAGGCGACAGCAGTGCCGAATTGGATCTGGCCGCCGACGCCGCCCGCGGGGTGAACGTGCGGGTGATCCTGGAGTGGCGCCTGGAGCAATCGGCGAACATCGCTGCTTACAGTGACCGAACCTCGCGGCGCGTGCTGCTAGTCGCTGGTGGTGCAGGTTGCGCCGCCGACTGTCACGGTGATGCGCGCGCCGGGCGGGGGTCCGTTGAGGTAGATCAGTGCGTAACCGGAGCTGTTCGTCTCATAGCTGTGGGAGTAGCCGTCGGCGGCCGCGGTGGCGCTGGCGTAGGGCTGGTTGGAGTGGACGTAGACGTTGTTCTCGTTGTCGTAGGCGTTGTAGACGCTGGCGGTGGCGGTGCACCACGCGCCTGACCCGGTGGATGGTGCCGGACCGGGGCCGGCTGCGGGGGAGTAGGGCGCCGCGCTGGCGTAGTCGGCGGCCAGGGCGCCGCTGACGGCGGCGACGGCGGCCGGGTTAGCTGTGAGGATGCCGAGTTCCCGGTTGTAGTCGAGGCTCGCGACGGAGAAGTTCTGCGAGCCGAACAGGATCTGCTGGCCGGGGAGGCCGGCGTCAGCGGCGATCGCCTTGGCGTGGATGTACAGGGCGCTGGGGTCGTCGGGGTACAGCCGGACATGCACACCAGCCTGGGCGAGCTCGGCGAACGCCTGCTCCCACTCCGGGTCCGCCGTCATAGTGATCCGGACGTCGACGCCGCGCCGCGCCGCGGCGGCCAGGGCGCCGGTGACGTCGGGATCGTCCATCTCTTCGTTCTCCACCGCCAGGGTGCGAGTGGCCCCGTTGATGACCGCCAGGACTGATGCCTGGGCGTTGGTCGGTGACCAGACCAGGTCGGCGCCGTCGGGCGGCGTGACGGCGCTGCCGGTGAAGTCGGCGTTGAACGTGGTGATGATGGCGGTGACGTCGGCGCGGCTGGTGTCGATGACGGCGAAGTCCCGGGTGCCGGCGTAGTCGGCGGCGACCAGGTTGCCGGTCATGATGACCGAGGTGGCGTCGTCGAGGGTGAGAGTCTTCTGGTGGTAGATCGCGCTGGCCGGGCCCCAATGGACGTGCACGCCGCGGGCAGCCAGGTAGTCGTAGGCGCCGGTGTTGCGGTCCTTCTCGAGGTACTGGTCGAGGATCACCCGCACGTCGACGCCGCGGGCGGCGTCAGCGGCCAGGTCGGCTTCGGCGACCGGGTCGGCCAGTTCGTACATGCTCAGGTCGACGGACGAGCGCGCCCCGGTGATCAGCTGATAGACCGGCCTGATCCCGGCCTGAGGTTCGGTCAGTACCTGCAACGACGTGGCACGGGGCGGCGGGCTTGGTGATGGGCTGTGCGGGACCGCGAAATCCGACGACGGCGCGGGCGCCGGTGCCAGCCTCGAGACAGCAGGCTGCGCGGCCTGGTGCGACGCCGCACTTGCACACCCGGCAGCGCCGACGGCTACTGCCGCGGCGGCGAGCGTGGTCAGCATCTTGCGGTCCAAGTCAATCCGTCCCGGCACCCGAGGCCTGCCGGCGCCCGCCCAGTACCCTGCTGACCCGGGGCCCGCCCGCAATGCGGGCGAATCCCGGCCGGCGCCGCGAAGATCAAAGTCCGAGGACCTTCGCCTTCGCATGGTTGTACTCATCCGTCGTCAGCGGTCCTGAGCGATACGGCATCCAGCAGTTCGAGCTCTCTTGCGAAGCCCTGGTCAAGCACAACATGATCACCACCATGCTCAGGACGGCGTCGGGAGTCAATGCGGCCAACCGCAGCCGAGTACCTAATTCGCAGCTGCTCCGGGGTCAGCGAGCGCGGCACCGCCATCACATGCCGGACGTGAGGATCTGGCTGGCCGCCGCGCCGTCCCCCGCCGGCGCACGCGGATCACCCCGCAACCGTCACCACTGCTGCCAGAGCCACGGCGATGCGCCGCCTCATCTCTCGCGGAGAGCCGAACCAGGCCCGGGAAGCTTGAGCCGACGGGCGGGTTGCAGGGCCCGCACCTCGCCCGTCGCGCCTGCCGCGTCAAGGAGCTACGAGTCTTGGCCACGACCGCGGTTGTGCTGCGAATGGCGCGGGACCGGTGGCAGCCCACGTGACTGCTCGGGCACCCGCCCGTCAACTCCGCGCCGCTGGTAACCCTGTTGGAACTGATCTGGACCCTGGTAGCCGGACCTGACCTGGTCGTAGCCTGGGCCAGCCAGTTGCGGCATCTCGCTCAGCGCTTTCTTGATGGGCAACTTGGCGAAATAGCCTGCGCCGAAGGCGATACATTGCAGCACGTACCAGAACTGCTCTGCACTGGTCATCTGTGCGAGCCCGGCGTCAGATAGCGCCTTCTTGGCCGGCACCTTGCCGAAGTACATGGCGCCGAAGCCGACGCAGCCAAGCACGTACCAGAACGACTCGGCGGCTGTCAGCCGCACTGTACGGACTATCGCAGTCACTGGGTTCCCTCCCCGGTCGCCGGGACATTCCCGGCAGATACGCCATTGGTAGGACGCTTAACCATGCGGATCAGTTGTCACAGTTTCCGGACAATTCCGGCTACTCCGTGGAGCCAGTGGGCAGCGGGCAATGTAGATCACGAGCAAATGCCGACTGGTTTGAGACTCGCGGCCGCGGGCTCCGTCCGCGCCACCGTTTCGGCTGCCGGAGCGCCTGCCTCCGCCGCTGACGCTGAATTGGCTCGACGTGTTCGCGAGGGATCTGACGATGCGCCAGGCGAACGACCTGGGCGACGTTGCAACACCAGATGTTGAGCGGAGCGTGGTGCGGCTGCGAGCGTCCTGCGTCGTGGCGGCCGTGGCCGCTCGGTTCGCGGGCGCGAGAGGCGGGCTAGCTGGACCCGGCTGGACTTCCGCTGCTGTCGCAGTCGTTAGTCGCCGCAGGCCAGGTGGTGGATCCGCGAGTTCTCGCGATGACGGCTGGACTTGGGCACACGGTCGCGGGGGCCGTTGCACTTACGCCTGAGTCCCTGGGCCGACCTGCGGCGCGCGGAGATACGCCGTTTGTGTGCCCGTGTTTCTATCGCCGTTCTATCGTGATCAAGGTTCAGGAGACTGGAGCGCGGTACCGTCACGCTGCCGCGTCTTATGACAAACGGCAAGGTCAGAGCAATCTATTTGCAGTCAGAAGTTATAGCGTAGCTATTTTCTGAGTTAGTCAAACTGAATTTCGAAATATCTAATTTACCTGCGCCCCCAGCAGGATTCGAACCTGCGCACACGGCTCCGGAGACCGTAGGCCGTCGCGCGACCGGACCGGCCATGGCCTGCGCAAACGCTCAGCGAGATGGCATTGAGACCGGATCTCTATCGCAGGTCTCTCGCGATCGGCGCAGCGCGGGTGCGGCAGTGTTGCGAATTGGCCGGTCATGGGGCCAGTGTGCTAGCTGGCCAGCAAGTCACGCTCTCGATCTTGTCGCGCCGAGTCCGGCTACGGCCCACTGGGCGCGCCGCGCAGCGACGGATGCTCGAACATAGTTTCGTTCCAGTCCAGGGGCAGTTACGCTGTGGGATATGGAAGCGGTGAGCGCGGTCGCGGCGCGGTCGCGGTACCTGGCGCGGCCTGGGCGGCGGGCCATTGTGGTGGCTGACCTGGCGGATCTGCGCGGCCCGACTGGCGGCATCGTCGAGTTGCCGTTGCGGCTGTTCTGGAGCAGCGCAGACCGGACGTTTGACCTGGACAAGCCATTCATGCAGCGCTGGTTCTACCAGACGGTGCTGCGGGAGGCGTCCAGGGCAGAGGACCTGACCCGGTTCTTGGATCGTGACACCCTGGTGTCGCTGTGGCCCGACCTGCGCCTGCCTGGGGGAGTGCGGCAGGCCTGGGAAGAGCAGCACCCGATGCTGCAGGCCGCGGCGGCCTGATGCCGGCCAGTGCGCTGCACGGCCAGGTCGCCGCGGTCGCCTTAGCAGCGGCGGCCGGGCACGGGTTCGCCCTCGGAGGCGGTAACGCCCTGCTCGCGCACGGGATGATTACCCGTCCAACCCAGGACGTGGACCTGTTCACTGACCAGGAGCACGGTCTCGAGGCAGCCGCTGACGCGGTGGAGGCTGCGCTGCGCGGCGCGGGCTTCCTCGTGGAACGCCAGGATATGGTCGGCGGGCTGGCTGACAACTTCCCGGACATGGGCGAGGGACTGGCCGAGTGGTCGGTCACCGGTCCTGCCCGCACTGCGTCATTGTGATTTTCCGGCGGCATCCTCGGACGTGGAGGTACTGGCAGGCTGAGGGCGGCGTGACCCTGCTTTTGTTGTTGCTGGCGCCCGGTTACCAGCGTCGGCCGGGGATCCGGCTGCGTATCCGAGCTGGTCAAGGCGGAATCCGCTAGCCCAGGCTGCGCCGGCTATGAGAAGGTCGAGGGTCATGTTGGCGAGCTGTTCTCCGTCACCGTTGACCTCGCCAGCCAGCCAGGCTTCCAGGACGGCGACGTGCGCCCCGACGAAGGCCCGCGCCATCACGGGGACGGGGACCCGCGGCTGTTTGTTGACGGCGTTGAGCCCGTCGCGGAGGTTCTGCTCGAGATGGCGGCTCAGGGTGGAGACGTAGGCCCGGCGGGTCCGGGCGTCGCTCAGGCAGGCCTTGTAAAGGTCGGGCATCTCGGCCGCATGCGTGTACGAAACCTGGATTGCATTCCGGCGTGCCTCGATAAACGGTCCGCTGCGGTAGGCGACGCGTTGCATCAGGTCCTCGATGAGCCGGTTAAAGACCGAGAAGAGCACAGCTTCCTTGTTGGGATAGTGGGCGTAGAAGGTGGCCCGGGCCAGGTCGGCCTGGTCGCAAATGTCTTCTACCGTGACCCGGTCATAGCCGTGCTCGAGCACCAGGTGCACGAACGCGCCCTCGATCGCTGCCCTGGTGCGGGCGACGCGCCGCTGCACGCGCGAGCCTGGTCGTGACGGTGGCATCGCTGTCTCCCTGCGCCCGGGACGTGACGGGCCTGGTGGGACCAGTAAATCGCGATCGGTCACGCTGCTCGCGCATTGCCCTAATGTCTTCGGTTCGTCTGTACTCGGACAGGTTGACAAGTACCAGACAATCTGTATGGTACTGCTCAGCTGTGTGAGAGAGGGACGGCCCGTTCGAAGGTCGAGCTCGAAGCGTCGGATAGCGTCCGCCGGACATCTTCAAGATCGCGTCCGCCAGCCTGGCTGAGCGTTTCATTCCGGTTCGCGATAGTCACCGCGCAAAGTGCTACTGAATCCCCGGCTGCGGTCTGGAGGTGATCGGTGCGCGACGTCCCCGAGCCGACCCCAGCGTCGGCGGACGACACTGCGGTCGGGCGCTTCTTGTCTGCGGTGCACCAGGCACTCGACCTTCCCGCGCCAGCCCGCCTCTGGGACCGCCTGGCCTACTTGACGCTGCTGGAACGACGCGCCCGTCTGGCCCGCGCCAGCATCGGCAGGCTGATCGGCGACCCCGGCGGCGACGGTCTCGACTACGCCTCCGAGGGTGACCACCTCCTGCATCAGCTCGCAGACCTGCCGGCGCGCGGCTGCCGGCGCCGCCCCAAGGAACCGTGACTGCCGGCACGCAGCGCTCGGGCAGCGAGCGTCTAGCACGTAGCTGACCACCTTGCATGAACCAGACCGCGCCCGGGCAGCAGCAGGCACAGCTGGAGCACGGCCAGATCCGGCACGGACACGTCCACGATCGAGTAGCCGTCGGCGTGCTTGATGAGCCTGACGCCGCCGCCTTCGCTGCTGGTGGCTTCCGCGCCGCGCGGGCGGAGGGTCTGGGCGAAACTGGTGGGGCTGACTTACATCACGGCCGGACAAGCCCGCCGCGACGATGCCCTGGCCCTGACCGGCGGAGGCGCCGATGCGGCCACGAGCGTCGTTCGTTGTGGCCGCCCTGGCCGATAGCCCTGGCCGTTAGCCTCGGACGCGAAAGCCGGCACCAGTTGGACCCGGCTGGACTTCCCCTCGTGTCGCCGCTGTTAGTCACCGCAGGCCAGGGACCGCAGCCCGAAGTCCTCGCAGTGACGGCTGGACTTGGGCACACGGTCGCGGGGCCGTTGCACTTACGCCCAGGTCCCTGGCCCGACGTGCGGCGCGACGAGATCCGCGGCTAACGAGCCTGTGTTTCTATCGTCATTCTCTCGTGATCAAGGTCCCGGGCACTCGAACGCCGGACCGTGCCCTTCGCGCGCCCGAGGATAAAAGAAAAGGTCAGAGCAGCTTATTTGCGGTTAGGCTTGATTAGCGTGGCTAACTCTCACCTAACTCAAACAGGATTTCGAAAATACTAACGCTGGCTGCGCCCCCAGCAGGATTCGAACCTGCGCACACGGCTCCGGAGACCGTGGGCGGACGCTGGACCGCACTGGTTCTGACCTGCGGAAACGCATCTTGAGATAGGGTTGGGGTCGTGTCTCTATCGCCGGTCTGTCGCCGAATCCGAGTGTGTAAGCGATTCCGGGGTTCTGTTGCTGGTCAGCGCGGATGGCTTGCAGCGCGAACGTTTGGTCATGTTCTCGATCTTGTCCAGTTCCGTCCAGTTGTGGCTAGGCCCCACAGATAACCGGCGCAGAGCGGCGACGCTTGCCAGCGAGGCGACCGCGTGTCAGTTCTGTGCCGTGGGCTGTTCGGAGCCGTGTTCATCGCGCGAGTCTGGCAGCGGCCTAGCGTGCGACTGTTAGAACAGAGTTTCGCCTGCCGCATGCGGGAAGGGGTTATCCTTGATCCGTGGATGAGGCGGGCGCGGTGCTGACGCAGTACCAGGCGCGACCAGGGCGCAGGGTGCTGGTGGTCACGGACCTGGCCTCCTTGCGCGGTCCAGGGCAGGGGACTGTCGAACTGCCGTTGTGGCTGTACTGGAGCGGCCCAAGTCCAGCGTTCGATCTGGGCAACCCATTCCTGCGCCGCTGGCTGTACGAAATAGTGCTGCGGGAGGCCTGCCGCCCGGAGGATCTGACCAGCTACCTGGATGCCGGGACGCTGACGGCGCTGTGGCCGGAGCTGTTCCTGCCCCCCGGTGTGCGGCGGGCCTGGGAGGAGCATCACCCTGTGCTGCGCGCCGCCGCGGCGGCTGTGGCCTGATGCCAGTCAGCGAACTGCACCGCCAGGTGGCCACGATCGCACTGGATGCGGCTGCCGGGCACGGGTTCGCGCTCGGCGGCGGCAACGCCCTGCTCGCCCACGGAGTCATCACCCGGCCTACCCGGGACGTGGACTTATTCAGCAACCTGGAAGGCGGCGTGGCGGCCGCCGCCGCAAGTGTGGAGGCTGCGCTGCGCGCAGCCGGGCTGGTGGCCGAGCGCCGGGACCAAGCCGGCGGCCTGGCCGACATCTTCCCCGGCATGGGCGAGGGGCTGGCCGAGTGGATCGTGACCGGTCCGGGCGGTGAGCAGATGATGCTGCAGCTGGCCTATTTCGACCGAGGCCGCGAGCCGGTGGTCATGGACGTCGGCCCGGTCCTCGACATCGAAGACGTGGCCGGCGGGAAGGTCTGCGCGCTCGCCGGCCGCGTCGAACCGCGAGATTACGCGGACACCGCCGCGCTGCTGGAGACCTACAGCCCGGCTCAGCTGATCGGCTTCGCCCGGCAGCTGGATCCGGGCCTGACCGACCGGGACTTCGCCGACGCCGGCCAGCGCCTCGACCAGATGCCCGACGACGCATTTACCCCGGTCGGCCTCAGCAAGCACGACGTCGCGCGGCTGCGGGAACGGTTCGACTCCTGGCCCCGGCTGGCGCCGCAGCGGCACGCGGACCCGGACGCGCAACAGGCTAGGCTGCCCGATCGGGACACCGCGGCCGGGGATCCCGAGCCGCCAGACACCGACCTGGAGGCCGGCCAGTGACCGCCGCTGCTGAGTCCGCCACGCTTGTAGCCGTGCTCGATGCGCCAAAACGCGAAGCCGCAAGATAACCGCCCGCCGACCCGTCTCCGCGAGCGTGGTTCTCTCACGTCTGGTGGCGGGGAGTGCGCAGAACGCGTCGTTCCGCGGGGATGAAGGGTCTTCTTGGGTGTGCGCGCTTCTGGGTGTGTATCCCGGGAACAAGTCCCTCGGCGCGACAGGCTCCCTCAGTCATGCGTGGCTGCGGGCGGTCTGGGCGCGCCGCTGCCACGGGTACGCAGAATTGGCAAGCGCGACCCTGCGGGCGGAGACTCCACGTATGACAGGCGAACGCAGTGTGGATGTGGCGGCCGCTCGGGGCACGCTGCATGTAGCGCTGCTGGGCGGCTTCAGTGCTCGTGTCGGTAGCCGCGCGGTTCCTGGCTCGTGGCGGCTGCGCAAGTCCAAGACGCTGGTCAAGTTGCTGGCTCTCGCCGGCGGCCACCGGGCTCACCGTGATGTGCTTGCCGGGTTGCTCTGGCCTGGGCTGGACCCTGCCGCCGCGGCGAACAATCTGCACCAGGCTCTGCATGCGGCGCGGCGGGCGCTGGCCTCGGATGGTTCGCCTTCAGCTGACGCGCTCTGCCTGCGGGACGACATTGTGATCTTGTGGCCCGACGGTGACCTCATCGTCGATGCCGACGTGTTCGCGGCGGCGGCGCAGCGAGCGCTGCGTTCTGGTTCTGTCGAAGATTACGGGGCCGCCCTGAAGCTCTACGCCGGTGAGCTTTTGCCGGAGGACCGCTACGCCGATTGGGCGGCATCCCATCGGGAACGACTGGCGGCTTTGCATGAGGCGCTGACGGCCGGGCAAGCTCGCGCCCTGCTGGAACGCCGAAGCCCCGACGAGGCGGTTGCTCTGCTTGAGCCTTTGGTCAGGGACCGCCCGAACGACGAACCGCTGCACCGGGTGCTCATGGAGGCGCTCGACCAGGCCGGGCGCCGGTGGGATGCGCTCGACGTCTACGAGCGCCTGTGCCGGGTGCTGGACGAGGAGTATGCGGCGGCTCCGGAGGCGGCGACGCTGAGTCTTTACCGGCGGATTCTCTCTGGGCAGAGTTCAGCTGGCCCGGCAGTGGTCTCCAATCTCCCGGCTGCGGTGACCAGCTTCATCGGGCGCCGGCGGGAGATCGTCGAATTGCTCGCCCTCACCTACCGCACACGGCTGCTCACCTTGAGCGGACCTGGCGGCGCCGGCAAGACCCGGCTGGCGATCGAGGTCGCGCGTCGGCTGGCGAATGCCGACTCGGTCCCCGACGGCGTGTGGCTCGTTGACCTGTCGGGGGTTCGCGACGGGCGGCTGATACCGGCGGCTGCCGCGGCATCTCTTGGCCTCGCGCTGACCGGCGCCCGGCCCACCGCGGCGGCCGTTGTGGAGCAGCTTGCCGACCGGAGAATGGTCGTGCTGCTCGACAACTGCGAGCATCTGCTCGCGGCCTCAGCGGAATTCGCCAGGGCGTTGCTTGAGCGCTGTGCCGGCGTGGCTGTGCTGGCCACCAGCCGCGAGCCTCTGCGCCTGCCGGGCGAGGTGATCTGGCGGGTCCCGTCCCTTGAGCTGCCGGACCTGCGGCTTCCCGCCGACCCGGCACGACTGGCCCGCCTGGACTCTGTCCAGCTGTTTCTCGACCGCGCGGGGAACGCATCACCAGCGTTCCGGCTCGACGCTGCGACTGCCCTGCCGGTCGCACGCATCTGTCTCCGTCTCGACGGCATACCGCTGGCGATCGAGCTGGCCGCCTCCAGGATCGCGCATCTGGCGGCCGCGGAGCTGGCCGCTCGGCTGGATGACGCGCTAGCCACGCTCGCTGGACGGATCCATGGCGTGCCGGACCGGCAGGCTACCTTGGCGGCGACGCTGGACTGGAGCCATGACCTGCTGGCGGGCGATGAGCGTGCGGTGCTTCGCCGGCTGTCGGTATTCGCTGGCGGGTTCGCCCTCGACGCGGCTGAAGAAGTGTGTGCGGGCGGGTTGTCCGAACCGGTCGACGTGGTGGTGTCACGGCTGGTGGACAAGTCTCTGGTCACGGTGGAGACGAGCGGCGACCGGGCCCGTTTCCGGCTGCTCGAGGTCATCAGGCAGTACGCGGCCGGCTGTCTTGCCTCGTCGGGGGAGCTGACCTGCCACCAGCGCCGGCATGCCCTGTGGTACGCCAGCCAGGCGGAGTCTCTTGATCCTGACCTTCGCGGTGGCGTGGTTGGTGAGCCGAGCCCATGGTTCGCGGTCGAAGGCGCAAACCTGCGGGCAGCACTGTCGACGTCAGTGCGTGAGATGCCAGACCGTGCGCTCGTGATGGCGGTTGCGATGTGGCGCTCGTGGATGGCGCGCGGGCTTCACGCCGAGGGACTCCGATGGCTGGCTCAAGCGCTGGAAGCCTGCCCAGCACCGTCGGCGCTGCGGGCCCGGGCGCTATTCGCGACCGCGGTATTGGAGGTCCGGCTGGGCCGGCCATGGCGTGGCCCCGCCATCGGCGCCGAGATCGCGGCCCTCGGGCGCGGCCTCGGCGATCCCGGCTCGATGGCCGAGGCGCTTCATCAGCAGTCCTTGCTCGCCTGGATGGCAGGCGAGTGGGATGACACGGCCCGGCTCGCCGGCGAGGCGGGCAACGCGGCCCGCGGCATGGCCGACGTCCGGGCTTCGCACGAGCACCTGCGGGCTGTGCAGGCGCTTTTTCGCGGCGAAACTTCCGCGGCGCATGCCCTGCTCGACAACTCGCTGAGTGCTCTGGGTCGCGTGCCACCCGACGCGCCGCCCTTCTTTACGGTGTGCACCCCGGGCTGGTCGGTCGATTCCATCGATAACCTGCCGTTCCCCGTCTTCGAGGAGACCATGCTGGTCGGCCGGCGTGTCGGCGCGGCGCAGAGCCGCGGCTACATCCTCGCCACCCAGGCAGCGGCAGCCCGGATGGAGGGACGTTTCGACGAGGCGGGGGTGATGCTTGAACAGGCCCTGCGGATGTTCGAATCGCTGGGGGACCGTACGGGCCAGGCACACATCCTGGCGCAACGCGGGCACCTGCTCCGCAGCCGCGGCGATCCCGCTGCTGCCAGGGACTGCTTCCGGTCGGCCGCAGACCTGCGGGCGGACATCCCCGATCAGCGCGGCACCGCCATCGCACTGACCGGCGTCGCACTCGCAGAGGCGGCACTCGGTGACGGCCAGCGGGCGCGCGCGCTCGGTCATGAAGCATGCCGCATGCTGGACCGGTCGGGAGATCTTCCTGGCCACGCCGGCGCCCTGAACAACCTGGCTGTGGCCGAGGTCCTCACTGGCTGTCCGGGGCAGGCCATCGGTCTGATTGAGCGGGCGATGGCGCTGCGCGCGACCCCCAGCGTTGGCTGGCAGTACATGCTGCTCGCCGGCCTGCGCGGGATGTCGGGGGAGACCGCGGCAGCGGTGGCGGCGCTCGCGGCGGCGCGGGGCTGTTTTGAGCAAAGCGGCGAGCAGCGTGGCCTGGCGGCTGCCGCCGGACTGGGCCGTCGGCTCGGCGTTGAGCGCAGCGCTAAGCGGATGCAAAGTCCCCGGCCTTAGATTCCGATCGTCGACTTCTTACCCTGGGAGGTAACGGCCATGGAGGCGATGACATCGGAAAGCCCGCGCGTCCTCGGTGAGGCGACGCTGGCCGAACTCCGGACACGGATGCTCGGTTCGGTGATCTCCCCGGGTGACTCGGGCTACGAGAACGCCCGGCGGATCTGGAATCAAGCGATCGACATGCATCCCGCGCTTGTTCTCCGTTGCTCCGGAGTCGCCGACGTCATCAGCGGGGTCCAGTTCGCCTGCAGTGAAGGACTGCCGGTGGCGATCCGCGGCGGGGCACACAGCGTTGCCGGGTTCTCCACCTGCGACGGCGGCGTCGTGCTCGATCTTTCGGCAATGGCGGCGGTGCGCGTGGACCCGCGCAACCGGCGGGCACTCGCGCAGGGCGGCACGACCTGGCGACGATTCGACCACGAGACGCAGGCGCACGGCCTGGCCACCACGGGCGGCCTGGTTTCCTCGACCGGGATCGGCGGCTTCACGCTGGGCGGCGGCATCGGCCACCTCGTCCGCAAGTACGGATTGACATGCGACAACCTGCTGTCCGCCGAAATGGTGACCGCCGAAGGTGAGCTGGTGCGTGCCAGCGAAGAGCAGAACGCTGACCTGTTCTGGGCACTGAGGGGTGGCGGCGGGAACTTCGGCGTGGTCACCGAGCTGGAGTTCGCGTTGCATCCGGTCGGTCCCACCGTACTAGGCGGTGCCGTCTTCTACCCCGGCCAGCAAGCGGCCCAGGTAGTGGCCAGCTGGCGGGACGCGGTTGCCGGTGCCCCCGACGAGCTCACCACGCTGGTCGACCTGACGACCGCCCCGGCCGCGCCTTTCCTGCCGGAGGACCTGCACGGCCAGAAGGTCGTCATCGTATCCGTGTGCTGGGCGGGTCCTCTGGAAGAGGGCGAGGAAGTCGTCCGTCCGCTGCGGACCCTGGGCACCCCCCTAGCCGACCTGCTCGGTCCGATCCCGTACGTCGCACTGCAGCAACTCGTCGATCCGCTGTATGAACCGGGCGCGGCGAACTACTTCACCTCGGCTTTCCTCGACGAGCTTCCCGACCCGGCCATCGAGAAGTTCGTCGATGCCCACCGGCGCTCCGCAGGGCTCCCGGCCACCAACGAACTGCATATCCACCAACTCGGCGGGGCGATGGCGCGGTCGGCGCCCGGCGCGACGGCGTTCAGCCAGCGGCAGGCGCCGTATCTGATTAACTGCATCGCGCGCACACCCACGGCGGAGGGTTTCGAGGCCAACCGGGCGTGGGCCCGCGGTACGCGGGACTCGATGGCCAGGTTCGGGACAGGCCAGATGTATGTCAACTTCACCGGCGAAGGGGACGAGGACAAGGTACGCGCGTCCTACCCGGCCGAGACCTACGCAAAGCTGGCCGCCGTCAAGGCCCACTACGATCCCGTCAACCGGTTCCGCTTCAACCAGAACATCCGCCCCACCCCGTCCGGATGACCGCCGTGATCGGGAACATCGCCTGGGAACAAGATTCATCACTTAACGTGTCCGGCCGTGACCGGGGCGCGGTGACGCCAGAGCCCCGCTGGGTGTGTCCAATGCCGGCTTAATAACGGCACGGTACGCCCTCGCAAAGCGCGCAATTCCGCTCCATCGTTCGGTCTGACCAATGCCCGGCAGAGAGGGCTCAAGCAGTAGGAGCTATCAGTCTCGACAAGGGGACGCGAGGAGGTGCGATGACAAGGGAACTGTGGGCGCTGGGCGCGCTCGACCTGGCGGAGCGGATAGCGGCCAAAGAGATCAGCAGTCGAGAGGTCATCGGCGCACACCTGGCCAGGATCGAGGCGGTGAACCCGGCGGTCAACGCCGTCACCGTACCACTGGCAGAGAAGGCGATGGCCGCAGCGGCAACCGCTGATCAGGCAATCGCCGCGGGCCACTCACTCGGCCCTCTGCACGGCGTGCCGTTCACGGTCAAGGAGAACCTGGACGTGGAGGGCGGTCCTACCACGGCAGGTGTGGCCGCCTTGCGGGACAACGTCGCCCCGGCCGACGCAGTCTTAGTCGCCCGTATGCGCGCTGCCGGGGCCATACCTGTCGCCCGCACCAACCTGCCTGACTTCGCGTTGCGCTTCCACACCGACAACGCGTTGCACGGCGCCACGGTGAACCCGTGGAACCCGACGCTCACCCCCGGCGGTTCTTCGGGTGGCGAAGCGGTGGCATTGGCCACCGGCATGTCACCGCTCGGGCTTGGCAACGACATGGCCGGTTCGCTCCGGATGCCTGCCCAGTGCAACGGGATCTGTGCCCTGAAGCCCTCGCGCGGCCGGGTGCCGTGGTGGAACGCCACCGACCTAGGCGGGCCGCCGTTGGTGGTGCAGTTGATGGCGGTGAACGGGCCGATGGCACGATCGGTCGCGGACCTGCGGGCTGCGCTGGCGGTGATCTCTGGCCCCGATCCGCGCGACCCCTGGTCTGTCCCGCTCCCGACGCAGGGGGCTGCTCAGCCCGACACTGGCCCAAGGGCAGTCGCCGTCGTAGCCGAACCCGACGGCGGTTCTACCCACCCGCATGTGGCTGCCAGCGTCGGCCGCGCTGCCGACGCGCTAGTCGAAGCCGGATACACAGTCCAGGAAGTCAATCCGCCGCCAATCGCCGCGGCGTTCGAGACGTGGTCGCAACTCGTCTGCAGCGATATTCACACCCTATGGCCCCAGATGGAGGCGCTGGTCAGCCCGGGAGCCCGGGCGTTCCTGGAAAACTGGTTCGCCCGGTGGTCCGTGAAACCCGACCAGTTGGCGCTGGCTTGGATCGAACGGCTGAAGGTGGCCCGGGCGTGGACGGAATTCCAGGTCGAGTATCCCCTGGTGCTGGGACCGGTCTCGACCCAGCCGCCGTTCGAGGTTGGCTTCGACATCCGAGGGCCCGACGAGACGGCAGAGGCCATCCGACGCCATCGTCTGCTCACCGTCGCCAACCTCGTCGGCCTGCCATCAGTTGCGGTGCCAACCGGGGTGGTGGACGGCGTACCCCAAGGCGTCCAGGTGATCGGCCCCTACCTCGGCGATGAGCTATGCCTGGCTGCCGCCATGGCCATCGAGCAGTCGCTCGGAACCTTCACGCCGATCGACCCGGTCAACGGCTCGGGACCGTGATGCGGGCCGCGCCTATTACAAGCCGGGAAGCGAATTGCTCCACATGCGCAGTTGACCACGCACATCATCTCGATCTGCGCCCGACGCGCCTCACAAATCGGCGCCCGTTCACGGGCCGCATGCCGCCCGCGGCGCAGCACGGCAGCGCCGACGGAGTCCGCTGAGGTCGCAAGGATCAGTACGACGTGACTGGGCGCCGGCGCGTTAGAGGCACCGAGCAATCGAGGTCAGGCGGGTCATGGCATGGGAGGCCAGCAAGAGGACCCGAATGCACGGCCTGAAGGGCCGTTAGCGCTCTTATCTCGGTACCATATTCGAGTTATGCGCCCCCAGCAGGATTCGAACCTGCGCACACGGCTCCGGAGACCGTGCGCCGTCGCGGAGCCGCACCAGGCCTGACCTGCAAGAACGCTCCCGGAGAGGGCGCTGGGCCCGCATCTCTATCGCAGGTCTCTCGCTATCGCCGCATCGCGGCGCCGCAGCGCCGCGTATGCGCTGCTCACCGAGCACGTGCGGCGCCTTAGCCAGTCGGCAAAGTCTGGATCTTGTCCAGCTGAGTCCATCTGGTGCGAGCTCCCCGGCCCGTTGGTGTATCTAGACTTCCTGGGCCGGCGGTGCCGTCGGGACCCGACTCTGGTGGCAGCGTAGGACCTGAAGGTGTTCTTCAAGGTGGTCGGCAAGCCGCCCGATCAGGTCTGGTCCCTGCTGATGTGCTGGGGTTCGTCACTGCGCGGCACACTGGCCGCGCCGGCCACGGCGCGCTGCAGCCAGTGGTTCCCGCAGAGCGCCCGCGGGGGTGACCGGCGCGACGGGTGCGCCGTCGCACAGCCCGACCTCAAGACCCCCGGTGTGGTGGCCGCCGCCGCGGATCGAGCATGCCGGTACCTGTACCGGCGGTCCTGGCCCGGTACCGCAGTTCGCAGCGCAGTCTGACGCGAGCCGGGTGGCAGGGAGCTGAGGAAGGCGCCTTCCGGCTAGCTCGAACATAATTTCGCTCCGGGCGCCGGGCGGCTACGCTAGGAAGATGGACACCATGGGCGCCGTGGCCGTGCGGACACGTCACCAGGCGCGGCCAGGCCGCCGTGCGATCGTTGTCACCGACCTGGCGAGCCTGCGCGGGCCAGTCCGCGGCACTGTCGAGCTCCCGCTTCGGCTGTTCTGGAGCAGCGCGGACCGCAGCTTCGACCTGGATCAGCCGTCGATGCGCGAGTGGCTGTACCAGACCGTCCTGCGGGAGGCGTCCCGGCCCGACGACCTCACCGGTTTCCTGGACCGGGACACCCTCATCAGCATCTGGCCGGACCTGCGGCTGCCCGGCGGGGTGCGGCAGGCATGGGAAGAGATGCACCCGATCCTGCGCGCTCCTGCCATCCACGGCTGATGGCTGTCAGCCCGCTGCACCGGAAGGTCGCGTTAGCCGCGCTGGCCGCGGCGGCCCGGCACGGGTTCGCGCTCGGCGGCGGCAACGCCCTGCTCGCCCACGGGATCACCACCCGCCCGACGCAGGACGTGGACCTGTTCACCAACCGGGAACACGGCGTGGAAGCGGCCGCGGACGCGGTCGAGGCGGCGCTGCGGGCCGCGGGATTCCGGGCCGAGCGCCACGACGAGGCCGCCGGGCTGGCCGACATCTTCCCGGATATTGGCCAGGGACTGGCCGAGTGGACAGTCACCAGCCCCGACGGTGAGCGCACGGTGCTGCAACTGGCCTACTTCGACCGCAGCCGCGATCCGGTCCCGACCGAGCTTGGCCCGGTGCTGTCGGTGGAAGACGTGGCCGGCGGCAAGGTCTGCGCGCTCGCCAGCCGGGTCGAGCCGCGTGATTACGCTGACGCCGCGGATGCTGGAACGCTACACCCCGGCCGAGTTGATCGGCTTCGCGCGCAGGCTCGATCCCGGGCTCTCCGCACGCGACTTCGCTGACGCCGGTCGGCAGCTTGACCGGATGGGCGACGAGAGGTTCGCGCGCTACGGTCTGTCCCGGCGCCGACGTAGCGGTATTGCGGGAGCGGTTCGCCGCCTGGCCCCGCACCGCCGACGCCGTCGCACAGCTGCCCGTCAGCCGACCCTCGGGCGCGCAGGTCCGGCTCGCCGCGGCAGACCTCACAGCGGAAGGTCCGCCCGTCCGGCGTCAAGCAGATCCCGCCGTACCCGGGCCTGACCGCGACGACCCCGAGCCCGGACACTGACGTCGACCCCTAGGGACGGTCCCGGCCGCAGCGACGAGCCGCAGAACACCCGCACCCGTATGTCGCACCTATCGGCGCGGAACCGCAGCGGCGGCGGTAATGACGCCGGAAGCGGCGACCGCATGGCTGGACCTAGTGCTCGCTCAGCATCGCGCAGGGCGAAGCTCGCCACTGATCCTCGCCGGGCTCCGCCGCCCAATAGCGGGCTGCCCGACCCTTGACAGCCTCATGTCGGACTTGCCATCGTCAGCGCGAATGCGACGCAAGGCCGGAGACGTCGATGAGCAGGCATCCGCACGCACGTTGGGCGCCGTGCCATGTCTCGGGCGGAGTTCCTGCAGCCATCATCGTTTACATCTCAGTGGCACTGGCGTCCGTAATCGGCGGCATTATCCTCGCAACTGTTGGCCAGGTCGGTAACGGCACGTGCTGGATCGCATTCGGACTCAGCGGTGGGGCGATAACCATTGGGCTTTTCGAGCGGGCCCGCCGACGACTCAGAACTGCTCGCGAGCACGATGCTTGATTGGCGACTTTTGGCGGTCGCTACATGCTTGGCAGGGAAAGGAAATGCTTAATGGCAGGTCCTGTCGGCACACGCTGGGTAGGCGCCGGCACCTTGCCCGGCTACCTCGGCTATTGGCAGGTATCAGTGCCGCTTGTCGTCATGATGCTATCCGGCCAACGGCTGACACTGAGCGTGCGTCCAGGACTGCTGAGCAAGTTGAACGGTTTCGAGAGCCTGAACGTCGAGCCTGCTGACCAAGCTCTGATCCGTCCAGTTCGATCGGGGCGCAAGGATGGGATCGAACTGAAGGCTAACGGGAGACAGTCGTATTACTTCTGGCCGATGGCCTGGCGCGACGATGTCATGGCCGCTCTTACTCGCGCGGGATTCCAGGTATCGAACGAGGAAGTGCCCTACAGACAGACTCGCAAGTGAAAGTCCACACCCAGGGCCGAGACGGCGTCCATCGCCCGTTCTGGACGTCCTTCCCGGCATGGATGATCACCCGGTTCTCCTGGGTGCAAAACGGACTTTGCTTGGCTAGTAAACGGTCGTCGCTGGTCGGCTGTATATGGCCCGGGCGGATGAAGCGCAACACCTGGCAGCATCTGTGAGTTCACGCGCTCATCTAGAACTGGGCTCGGACCAGTTCGAGGACCCGGCCATGGCATCGGGGCGGGCGGCGGCGAGGCAGGCGGGGCTCGCCGAAGCTGATCGGCCAGGTCAGGCGGCCGCCCACGACCACTCTCGCGGCTCACTCCATTACGGTAAGAACTGCCCCCGGCGTGATCCAAGACGGCAGACCGCCACGTGATGTCGCCAGACAGACAACCAATCCGCACACGAATGTACGGACCCAGCAGGTCAGTCGCAGAAATGCTCATCCAGCGCCGACAGGGCGATGTTGGCCAGCAGCGGCGACACGATGCCGCCTTGTGGAGTGGCCAATGCTGATCCCGGACCTGTCCTGCCTCGGACCTGAGTCGCCAGCGCGGGCGTTCGATTGTCCGTGGCGCTGTGTTGCGACCCTTAAGCGTGTCGGTATCGGGATGCGATCGCACTCTTGGGAGCTCCGGCAAACTCATGAGCGGCAGCGTCGATCGTCTATGAACTTCGGTGGCGCGAAGGGGACACTTTCCCAAAGGGCGCAGCCCACTGTTGGGGCGACATGGCGTCGGGCGATCGGCCGATGGCACGAGGTTTGGCGCGCGACGCAGGCCTTCCACGCGCGGGCAGCCTTGCATTAAACCGCTGGGGTGGCCGGCGGTCGCAACGGGAGATACCTGACGACCCCGGTGGGTCCCCGGCCTTCAGCGCCGAGCTTCATGGCCTATCGCTCTGCGTCATCTGCGTACGCTAGGCGCAGTGCTTGACAATTTCACGGAAGGTGCCATCATTGGTGACAAGTTGCTACATGCCGGTAAATCATCGGCTGAGGGTTGTGGTTCAAGCCTTTGCCGGAGACTGTCGCGTCGGTGTGCGGTCTAGAATGGCCGCCCGCGGGATCAGCGGTGATCGTATTGACTTTAACGTCTGGGGTCATTGTACTCTGCCGGTGCCTTGTGGCTGTTGCCTTCTTGATGTCGGCTGGCTGGAAGCTTCGGAACAAGGCGGGCTTCAATGTAGTAATGTCTGGAAGCTCCTCGGTCCTTCTACGAAAAGCCAGCATTGCCACTGCGCTTAGGCCCGCACTGAGTCTTGCGGAAGCCGTCGCGGCAATCTTCCTGATCGTCGCGGCGTCGCAGATCTATGTCTATATGGCGACCGCTATAGCGCTAGGCGTGCTGCTCGCAACGTCTGCCTTTCTCCTTCGCGCTGACTCGCTTGCGAACGGCTGCGGGTGCTGGCGCCCGGTTCGCCGCGGTCGTGCTCGGGCTGCTCCCTATCTGGTGCGCAACGCACTCCTGATCATACTTGTCATTGCGGCAGCGCTTCCTGCCCAACGTCCAGGCGCCGGTCTGGTTCTGGTACTCGTCGTCGGCTCGCTCCTGCCTGCCATGCTGATAATGGAGATACCCACTGTGCTGGAAATAACGATACCGGTGCGCGTCCAGCAGAATTCGAGTCGGTGAGGCAGCATGAATCCGGTTTTCTGGATAACTTATGGACTTCAATGGTTGGTCCTGGCGGTCGTGGTCATGCTTCTCGTTCTGCTCTACCGGCAGTTTGGCTTGATGCTTATGCCTGGTAGTCAGCGTATTAATTATGGCGGGCTTGACATCGGCTCGTCGGCACCAGCGGTGCTGGTTAGGGCTGATAATCAAGCAGAGGTAGTCTATGACTGGCGGAACGCGGGTGGCGACGGCAAGTTTTCTGCTACGTTCGCACTATTGGCGCTTCCGACATGCCCGTTGTGTAAGACCCTTGCCTCGGATAATGCCACGGCATTCGTCGCAGAGCGCTATCCGACTGTTCGTTTCATTTGGATTGATGGCGGGCATGCCGAGCCGAATCCGGCACTTAGCGGATGGACTATTCTGTCCAGCCGTCACGGCAATGCACACGAGGCCTTGGATATTCCGGGTACGCCTTTCGCCTATCTCGTATCAACGGAGTCGCGCATCATGTCGAAAGGCCTAATCAATAGTGTAACCGACATAGAGTCGATATTGAAGGAGGCCGGCGAGTGGGAAACGGCGGTATCAGCGACCGCGTAGTGAATAGCTCGGTGCTAGTTATGCAGGTGGCTCGATGAAAGACGACATGACCGACGTGTTTCAGGCCTTGCCGGGTCGCCTTGCCGAAGGGATCGCGCAGAAAATCGAACGAAGACGATTCTTTCGCAATTCGGCGCGCGGCTTGTTCATACTTGCCGCGGCCACCGCTGCTGGAGAGGGCCTGCAGGTCTTTAAGGCTACGAATGCGCTCGCCTGTGACTGTAACGATTCAAAGTGCAGTGCAGGTGCCGGCTGCCCAACTGGCGGAGTCTACGGACTACACCCGTGCGGGCCAAGTCCCTGCTGCTCGAGTCTCAAGAGTGCATGCCAGTGCGCGACGAGCAACGGCGGCTGTAAAAGCGGCGGGTCTTGCGAAGGCGACGGGAGGAACATCTACTCGTCTCACTGCTGGAGCTGCACGGCCGCCGTAGTGAGCGGTAAGTGCGCAACGTACTACACCACCACCTGCTGTGATTGCCTTGTGTCCAGCTCCTGCGGCACACCGTACGGCAGATGCATCTCGTGGTACCTCACGAAAGGCGGCACTAAGTGCAGTTGAAGCTCGACTATCAGTATCTCTGGATCGCCGGGCTCATCCTTGGAGTGCTTGTTGGCAGGCTCAACTCATCGTCGGCTTGAGGGGCTAATGCCTACTTTGGCGCACAGCGGGGCGGTCGCCTCGTAAGAATTGAGACTGCGGCGGTCTTCACAGCGTTCGCGGTAGCAGGCGGAGCAACTGTTTTCGGCGGGATCGCTCTTCTCGGTCGGCTGCCGTACTCACGATGGCCACTGACGGTCATCGCTATGCTATCCGCTGGCCGCGCACTGCGGTGGCATTTGCGACCGCCACGGCGGTTTAGCCTGGACCGTCTAGGAGTGCAGGCTCGGCGCGGACTAGCAGGCATCGGGATGCTCGGGACCGCATATTTCGGCTGGATCCTGGGCGCAACCCTGTTCACCCAGCTCGTTACTCCGCTTCCTCAGGCGCTCGCTGCACTTTGCCCGCTTGGAGGCGGGTGGTTCGGGATAGCATCGGGCGCCGGGCTCGGGCTCGCCCGGTCCGTCGAGCCATGGATGGGCGCGCTGACCAGGAAACACCCGGCCCCCGCCGTGATAGTGGAGAAGTATGCGACTGAGAGCATTCACAGGATTCCAGGACTGATACTGGCCGCAGGCATTACCGTCATCAGCGTCTTGGAGGCGCTGAGGTGACTGCGGTGACTCACGTGACCGCCCTTCCTGTCGATTACCAATCGGCGGCAACCTTTCGACGTCGTGGGGACTGTAATGAGCTGTGGAAGACAACGCTAAGCGTGCAACGCCGTCCAGGGATGAGGCGGCGGCGCTGCTGTGGCATCGTCATCACGCCAGCCTGACGCGCCTCGCGGCCTCGATGTCAGGCGATGTGGGCCTCGCCGAGGAGATCGTGCAGGATGCGTTCGCGACGCTGTTGCGTCGCTGGCGGGTTATGCGGGATCCGCATGACGCGCATGCCTATCTCCAGCGCGTGGTGATCAACAGTACACGCGCGGCATGGCGGCGGAACAAGCGCATGGCCGACACTACCGCGTTGCTGGCACGCAACCCGTGGGAGGCGGGCGGCGCCGCTGATGCCGACATCCACCTCGACCTGATCGCAGCGCTTGGCCGGCTCCCGCATAGGAAACGCGCTTGCGTTGTGCTTCGTTACTACGCGGACCTATCCGAGCCGGAGACAGCCGCCATCTTGAATATCTCGGTGGGAACCGTCAAGAGCCAGACGGCAAAGGGCCTGCGGCAGCTAGCCGTGGTGCTCGACCAGGAACGGAGCGTGGCACAATGAGCATCACCGACAAAGAATTGAGAACCCGCATTCATTCTGCGTTGGATGCGGTGCAGGTACCCGAAACTCCGTGGGCTACCGTCCGGCCGATGTTGCGGCGGCCCCGGCGCAGGCATCGCGGTACCGCCGCGATGGCTTCTGCGGCCGTTGTAGCGATAGCTGCCGTGGGCTCCCTCGTAGCGGTGCACGTGGGAAGCGGCACGACCCGGAATGCGACTGCGCCGTCCGCGGGCGCGGGGAGATCCGGGACCGCAGCAGTGCGACCGCCTCAATCGCAGTCAAGCCTGCAAGAGTCGTCACATTTCGCGGCCATGGTTGCCCAACCGGGATTCCTGGTCTACATCGCTAGTTCCAATTTCGATACGTCGGTACCGTCTGCGCGAGCGGCGAGTATCGCTGCGGGAGACGCGGGTAGCGCACCGGCCAGAAACAGTTTGGCGTTGGTAAAACCGGCCTCGCCAAACGGTTACTGGGCGCCGTCGGCCAACGCCGCGCGTACCAAGATCGCCTACGTAGTGGGAGCGCCAGCGCACTTGGAGGCTAATGACGGTGAAGGCAACATCGTGATCGCGAAGATCGATGGCTCAAGCCCGCGGACCGTCACTACTCGCGGCGCATCTACCGATCCAGTTTGGTCCCCGGACGGTACCCAGATCGCTTATCTCCGCAACGAGTCCATCTGGCTGATGTCGGCGTCTGGGTCCGGTCAGCACCAGCTCCCTGTCGCGCTCGGTGCGGTGCACAGCATCTCATGGTCGCCGGACGGGAAGGAACTCGCGGTTTCCGTCGGCGATTCCCCGGAGCGGATCGCCATTGTCAAAATCTCCAGCGACACCTTCCGGTGGTTCACCCCGGCTACGGGAGTCGAGCAGTACGACCCGTCGTGGTCGCCGAGCGGGAGGCAGCTGGTCTATGGGCAGACGGGTCCGAATGCCCTGTTCGTGAGCAACATCAATGGTTCAGGGGTACGGCAACTGACGACGTGCCGCCCTCCGTCCTGCACCCAGGACGTCGAACCCGCGTGGTCGCCCGACGGCAAGCAGATAGCTTTCGTGCAGAGTGACTACGGCGCAACCGAAATCTACGTAGTGTCAGCGGCAGGCGGCAAACCTACCGCAGTTACCTCGGGACCAGAGCAGTACATGATGCCCAGCTGGTAACTCGTGGCCGAGCGGGTGATTTGCGGACCGCTTTTTGAGGCCGCGCATCCAGCTGGAACTCCCCGCTGGGCCGGCGACCAAGGGCTAAGGCGTTCTCCGCCCGCGCCCGGCAGCAGTTGAGCCAGACGGGCCACCGAGCGCCGAGCGGGGTGTCGCCTTCGGCTACGGAGGCTCGTAGGCTACGAAAACCCAACAGTGCTCACCAACGCAAATCGGGTTTTGATTTAGCATGCCAGCTACGCGATAACGGTCACAGTGGGTGGCCGTTAATAGCGCCCACCGGCCCCTGACTGCCGACCCTAACTGCCGACTAGGTGTGTGTGCCCGGGTCGTTTGTTGGCGTTCCGGACGACCATATCTGCCCGTTCTGGGCGCGCTGGGGACGGGCCTGCGATGGATGGCCTGCTGCGCCTGCAGGCCGTCGGCGGCATGGCACGGGCTGCCTGGCGAGTGACCTGTGTGGATGGCCGGCAGGCGTTCGGCGTTGGCTGGTGCGGGCATGCCTACGCCGTCAGCGTGACCAGCTCGGCCTCGAAGAGGTGGCCGGCGTCGATATCCATGGACACGAAGTTCCCGGCGATCTCGAGGCTCACCAGGCCGTGCAGGCGGCTCCAGATAATGATGGCGCGCAAGGCGATGGCTGCAAGGCCAGTGGCTGTCAGAGCGCCGGTGCCGGCTGAAGGGCGAGGTCGATGGCCTGGTCGAAGCTGAGCGCCATACCGTAGGCGTAGGCCTGCTGGACTTGCTCATCGCCCAGAGCGGCACCGATCCGGTCGAGGCTTTCCTCGCGGGCGCGCGTGTTGGACGGTTCCCACCGCATTCCGATCTGGTCGGCCATGGCTTGCGCGATGCCGCGCAGCATGGCTGCCCGGTGCCAGGCACCGAGGTCGGCGGCCAGGGACGCCAGCCCGAGGACGGCGAACGCGATGTGTGCCCTGTTGCCGATCCGGCGGCTGATCCGGACCACTTCGGCGTATGTGGACCGGGCGCCGTCGTAGTCGCGTTCGGCCAGCAGTACATCGCCCAGGTTCACCGAGGCGAAGAGGTGCGGTTCTCCGATAGTTTCCGCGGCTTGTATTGACTGCGCTAGATGAGCCCTGGCACCAGGGATGTCCCCGTTCTCCAGGGCAGCACCGCCAGCAAGCATGTGAACGACGCTGTTGTTATAGAGGTCGCCGGAACGGCCGGTGCAGGCGATGGCCTCGGCGTATAGCGGACCCGACGCCGCTGGTCCGGCCGCCATGCCGTACTGGAACAGGCTCACGCCAAGCAGCACGTCGTCGCCGAGCTCGCGGGCCCGCGCGACCGCTTCCTGTGCCAGCGCCAGCGCTCGCTCCGGCTCGCCCGCGAAGTGATAGTGCTGGCTCAGCCAGCCTTGCGACCGGGCGAGCAGCCGGTCGTCGCCGATCCCGGCGGCGACGTCGGCCGCCTGCTGGGCGAACTGGCAGGCTGCGGTCAGGTCCCACAATGCGTCAGAGCCGGATGCCACCAGCAGCGCTGCGGCGTACAGCGCGGGGTCGGCGGCGGCGTCAGGTCGTTCAAGCGCGGCTGTCAGCGGCAGGCCCGCCCACAGCTCGACGCCTGAAGGACGGATTCCCAGGTACCGTTCGAGGGCAACGCTCAAACGCAGGATCTGCGAGGTGCCGCCCGGCTGGGCGCCAGCGTGCTCCGCGGCGCGGCGCAGGTTCGCCAGGTCAGCCTCCAGCCGGTCGAACCAGCTGCCCTGCTCGGGGCCGGTCAGATGCGGGGCGGCCCTTTCTGCGACGGCCAGGTAATGCGCGCAGTGCGCGTTACGAGCCGCGGATACCTCCGAGCCAGCATCGGCCAGTCGTTCGGCGGCGAACAGGCGGATGGTCTCCAGCAGCCGGTACCGCAGGGTTCTCCCGGCTGGCTCCGCCACGACCAGGTTCTTGTCTATCAGCGACCCCAGCAGGCCGGCAACCTCGACCGCGTCAGTGGCCGCGGACCCGGAGGCGCCGACGGCTTCGGCGGCGGGCAGGTCGAAGCTGCCGGCGAACACCGACAGCCGGGCCAGCAGCGCCTGCTCGGCGGAGGCCAGAAGCGTGTACGACCAGCCCACCGTGGCGCGCAGGGTCTGCTGCCGTGCCAGCGCGGTGCGGCTGCCCCCGGTCAGCAGACGGAGCCGCTGGTCCAGCCGGGCATGCAGGTCCGGCAGCGACATCGACCGCACCCGCGCCGCGGCCAGCTCGATCGCCAGCGGCATCCCGTCCAGTTGCCGGCACACCGACACCGCCAGCCCCAGGGTGTCACCGTCCAGAACGAGGCTGGCGCCTTGCGCGGTGGCCCGCGCGGCGAGCAGCGCGACGGCATCACACGATCTGGCCGCCGGCGCGGAATCGGCATCGTCTTCGCTGGGCAGCGACAGCGGCGGCACCCGGTAGATCGTCTCACCGGCGATGCCCAGTGGCTCCCGGCTGGTGGCGATCACATGCGCTTTCGGACACCGCCGCAGGATCGCCTCAGCGGACTTGGCGCAGCCGCTGATCAGGTGCTCGCAGTTATCCAGCACGATGAGGATGTCTTGGGGCGCCAGCGCATCGGCCAGCGCGTCCAGCACGTCCCGGCCCGGCTGCGGCGGGATCCGCAGCGCCCCGGCGATGGCCGCCGGGACCCCGTCCTGGTCCGTGACCGGGGCCAGCTCGACCAGCCACACCCCATCCCCGGACCCGTCCAGCAGCTCCGCGGCCAGCTGCAGGCCCAGCCGGGTCTTCCCGGACCCGCCGGCCCCGGTCAGCGTCACCAGCCGAGCCGATCCGGCCAGCGCCCGCACCTCCGCCAGCTCCCGGTCCCGGCCGACGAAGGAGGCCAGCTGGGCCGGCAGATTGTTCAGCAGCGCGGGGTTGCCCAGCGAGCGGAGCGGCGGGAACTCCGCCTGCAGGCCCGCCGCCTGCAGCTGGAAGAGACGTTCTGGCCGGCCCAGGTCCTTCAGCCGGTGGATGCCGAGATCGGTGAGCGCGACGCCCTCTGGCAGCCAGTCGCGCACCATGGCAGCCGCCGACTCCGACACCAGCACCTGCCCCCCGTGGCCTACTGCCGCAATCCGGGCGGCCCGGTGGATATCCAGCCCCACCAGGCCTGCGGCCGTCTTCGCTGCCTCGCCGCAATGAATGCCCATCCGCACCCGGACGTGCTCCCCGCCAGGCCAGGCATGTGCCTGCAGGGCCTGCTGCATCTCCAGCACCGCCGCCGCGCACGCCCGTAGCGAGGAGAACACCGCGAAGAACCCGTCGCCCTGCATCACCACTTCGTCGCCACCGTGCGCGGCCAGCGCCGACCGGATCACCGCATGATGCTCGGCCAGAACCCGGGCGTACACATCCCCGCTCACCCGCTGCAGCAGCGCAGTCGAGCCCTCAATGTCGGTGAACAAGAACGTGACAGTCCCCGCCCAGCCGCCCGCGCCGCCGGTGACACCGGCGATGTCACGTGGCACGCTGCCGGTCACGGCAGCAGCGGCGGCTCCTCGCGCATCGGCTTGCCGGGCCGCCAGCACCTCCGCCACCGGCGCGCGCCCCCGGGCCGCCGCGACAAACAGCTCGCGCACCGGCCCGGTCAGGCTCAGCGCGCCAGCCAGCAGCAGCGCGGTGTCCTTGCGTGCCGTCCGGTTGATGCCCCGCTCCAGGTCACTGACCGAACGCGGGGACAGGCTCGCTGCCTCGGCCAGCTCCTCCTGGGTCAGCCGGGCCTCGGCCCGCAGCTGCCGCAGCAACCCGGCAAACGAAAGCGCAGGCTGCTCCGCCACCGCCCCAGCATCCCTCGCACCCGCCCAGCCAGAAATCCTGCCGTCAACACTACGCAGCCCCGCCCACCACCGCCATCTCTCGCTAACCGGCCGGGGCACGGCGGCATCTGCGCCCAGGGCCCTGACCCTTGCGGAACCGGTCAGCGCACTGTCTGCACACAACCGCGCCCGACGCAGCGCGACCATCGGGCAGGCAGCCCGCGCAGCGATTCCTGTGGGCGGTCCTGTGAGGGTCATGTGTGGCGGAGACCGGCCGCCAACAGTGGAATCAGCTGCGCTGCCCCTGCTGCCTGCCCGGTCAGCCTTCGCGAGGAGGTCATCATCAGCCACATCCGCAGCCTCCTGCCTTTCCCCGGCCGGCCTGCCAGGGCGCTCAGGCGTCCTGCTCTCATCCTTTGCGACTGCGCCCGCGATCGTGACGATGTCGCCGCCGTCGCCGGCAAGCGCAGCGATGAAAACGATCCCGCCAGCGGCGAGCCGCCGCGCCGCCACGCCCGCCCTTCTGACGGTGTCGCCGGCGCTGCACGCTGACGGGCAGCTGATGGTGCGCGACATGCCGGTCTCGGCCACGCTGGCCGCGAATGAGGCCATGGCCGCGCGCCGGCGCCGCGGGCAGCCGGTGCTGCCGCTGGCGTTCGGGGAGGCCGGGCTTCCGGTCCACCCCGCGCTGCGCGACGCGCTCGCCGCGGCCGCGGCAAGCAACAGTTACGGGCCGGTGGCCGGGCATCCCGCGCTGCGATCAGCGGCCGCCGGGTACTGCGACCGCCGTGGCCTGCCGACCCTCCCGGAGTCGGTGGTCTGCGGGCCGGGGAGCAAGGCGCTGCTGTTCGGGCTGTTCCTGGCGATCGGCGGTGACGTCGCGGTCCCGCGGCCCAGCTGGGTCAGTTACGCCGCCCAGGCGACCATGATCGGCGTGCGCCCGCATTTCGTCGCCGCCGCGCCCGGCGAAGGCGGGATCTGCGACCCGGACGGCCTGGCCGCCGCGGCCGCGGCGGCCGCCGCCGACGGCCGCCCGATCCGGTCGGTGGTGGTCACACTCCCCGACAACCCGACCGGACGGCTGCCAGCCCCGGCCACCGTCCGGGTGTTCTGCAAGGTGGCCGCGGCGCACGAACTCATCATCATCTGCGACGAGATCTACCGCGACCTCGTGCACGACACCGCGACGCCGGTCCTGAGCCCGCCGAGGTGGCACCGGAGCGGACCGTCATCACCACCGGGGCCAGCAAGAGCCTGGCGCTGGGCGGCTGGCGGATCGGCGTCGCGGGGATGCCTGACGGCCCGCCCGGCGGCCGGCTGCGCCAGGCCCTGCTCGGCGCCGGCAGCGAGATCTGGTCAGCGGCCGCCGCGCCGATCCAGCAGGCCGCCGCGCTGGCCTTCTCCGGCACCCCGGAAATCTGCCAGCGGATCACGCGCAGCCGGACCCTGCACGCCACCGTCGCCCGCGCCGTCGCCAGCGTGTGCAGCGCCGCCGGACTGCTCGTCCCCCCACCGCAGGCCGCGTTCTACGCGTACCCGGACTTCGGACCATGGCGTGACCACCTCAAGCGCCGGCACGGCGTGACCAGCAGCGCCGGCCTAGCCGGACTGCTGCTCGACCGGTACGGCGCCGCGACACTACCCGGCAGCGCATTCGGCGACCACCCGGCAGCGCTGCGGCTACGGCTGGCCACCGCCCTGCTCTACGGCGACAGCGACAGCGAGCGAGAAGCGGCGCTCACCGCACCTGACCCGCTCGCACTCCCGTGGATTGGCGCGGCCCTGGCCCGGCTGACCTGCATTCTGGCAGACCTGACCGGCTGAGCCCTCCGGATCGGACGTACAGTCGCGGTCCTCGACACCTGACGGCGTCCCTGCCCGCCATGACGGGACGTCCTCTTCGATGGTGTAAGTACTCGGCCCGACCACGACGCCAGAACAGACGATCTGCGCACCGGCGGGCTCATGTTGCCGGCCGTTCCGCATGCCGCTCACAGCCGGCGACCTATGCGCCTGCAGTGTCGCGGAACTCGCACCAGCAGCGGCATGACCGGATGTCGGTCGTCGTGGCGGGCCACCTCCGTGCTGGGGCTGCGGCCAGCTAGCTACGTCGCCGGTGCTAGCGAGATGCTCCCCGGACCGTGTCACCAACCACGTGGTATCCGCAGCGGCGCAGTTCGTCGATCACTTGCTGACGACGGTATAGCGGGTGGACGTGCACGTCGCCGAGGTTGCCGCGGGCGTCGTCAAAGCGGATACAGCACATATCACCGAGCCGACGCGCTACTTGCACGGCCCGGATCGCCGAGGCTTGCTGCGATCGCGTGGTGAACCACGGGAACGACAGGCGTACGCGCAGTTCGCGGCTGCTGATGTCGAATCTGGAGAACGGCCAGCCGCTGGCTCGGCGGCCGGCCCACGCCTCGACGGCGAAGGATTTGAAGTCGGCTGGGTCGCGGACAGCGAAGTCGTGGGATTGACCGTCCATTTCTCATCAGCGTACGGGCGAACCGCGGTTCTCGGCATGGCCGTACGGCGATCCGTCCGCGGCATGAGAGTGCGAGTCTGTAAGCATGGCAGGTGTGCGCAACTTCGGCCGCCGGCGGATCCGTGGCCGCCGCTACTGCGTACTGATCGAGATGACATACGCCGGCGGCCGGCTGGACGATGACCGGCGCCAGCCAAGCCGCCTGAGCGCCGCGCCGATCAGATTCCGAACTGGTGGTAGTAGCCTGAGCGCTCCTCGTACTGGAGCCCCTGAAGCATCAGTAGCAACTCGACTCCGCGCTCGGCAACGCCCTTATCCTCGTCACGGGCCAGTTTGACCGCGAGATCTCTTGGTACGGCCCGCGGCTCGACTCTGGCTACTTCAAGTAGGTCGCCGACTGCGTAGTCGCGGTCGTGCCGGTCTTGGCTGGCAGCCATCCGGTCGAAGATTGCCCTCGCCGCTTCCCGGCTCAGCAGCAGCTGCCGTGCTGCAGCTCGCGCTGGCGAAAATACATACCAGTCCTCTGTGCTGGGCTGGGTGAGCTTGCCGAGTAGCGGTATCGGCACACGACCGGGATTGGACTCCGCCCACTGCCAAAGGAGGCACGCGGCGCAAATGCGGTGTGCCGTAACAGCGGATCGGGCGAGAAGCTCAACATCCTCGATATCGATGAGCATCGGGTCCAGGCGGTCGGCGGCTTCGAGCAGATTCGCCGCCAGCAGCTGCGTGGTGTGATTGTCGGTGGTGGCGGCGAGGTGGATGATGGCCGCGATCGCAGCACGCTGCTGCTGCCAAGTTAGGTGCATGAACAGGCGGTAGAGCCGCCGCTCTGCTTCATCGTGTTGATCGAGACCCAGTCCCTCGAAGGCTTGCTCCACGTGTAGGGCAATATCTGGATCTGCCTCGCTCGCGGGAAGGGCCGGCGGATGGGCGGCAGCTATGGCTGCGATGATCTGCGCACCGACCTCATGGACCGCGGTCTGCGTAGCATCGCCCTGCAGAAAGTTGCGGTCGTGATTCAGTTGGTCAGCTAGCGGCGCTAGCGGTCCACCGCGGGCGGCACGGGCGGTGATTTCGCCGATCAGGTTGACCGCGAGGCTTGCAGAGATCACCGCGGCCGGTACGCCAAGAACGTCGGCGGAGGAAACTCCGGTGCCGGTGAGCGCGGCGTCATCCAGCACGGCCAACTTGCTGTTGACGCCGTCGCACAGTGCCTGCAGCATCGTCCGGTGCTGGGCCACCACGGCAGCGGGTGCTTGCTTTCCGAATACCTCGTTAATCACTGCCGCTGCGTGCTCAGCCTCGTTCGGGAACAATTCGGCAGCAGTAGCCTGGATCGCAGCCGTCGCCGCGGTGCGCAGGGCTCGGTCGACCTCATCGCCGAGGACGAGGGTGGTCAGCCTCTTACGAGTGCCGTCCGCGAGCAGGGCGACAAGCCAGGCCGCCAGATCATCAGCAATAAATGCCATTACACCCTGATTATATTGGTTCAATAAAAATGTATGCTCCGGAGATCGCAGCGCTTTGAGGCCTCGCCGGGCGAGTAAAAGGGTACTGCGCGTCTCAGGCAGGTCGGCCGCGCGTTATGCACCTTTGACGCTGACTAGCAGGGAGCGCGCATCAGGCAGGCGCGGTACGGCGCTTAGTAACATCCGGCTCGTCCGACCTCGCGAAGCGTGGTTCTTCCTTGCCGCAAAGTTCCAGCCAGCGTCGCTACGCGCCGCTGGACGTAGGGGCCTGGCTGCAACGTGATTAGGCGAATCCTGGCGCCCATCCATTCATGCCGCATGCGGCATGAGCGAGCGTCGTACGGCACTCGGCGATTGCCCGACAGTAGTCCGGATCGGTCGGCGAATCACTGCGGGCCGGCCGCACCGTGATGGCGCAGGCGGCCAGCCCTATGAGCGCGAGACGGCGCTGGATCATCGGCCGAGGGCAGCCTTGACCGCGTGGTAGGTCTGCTCGGGAGTCTGCCGTTCGCAGTCGGTGACCGAATGCAGCTGACGCACGGCCACGAACTCAGTGAGCTGACAATGGATCTTCCGGAGGGAACAGCGCCGCCGCGCTCATCGACGATATTTCTGATCACCCGGTGGTGGCTGGTGTCATCGGCCGCCGCGCGCTGAGCGAACCGGGCGATCGCGGATGCGACGTCGGCGGTCAGCAGGATGTGGCAGTACTGGGCACCGGCCGACGCGGCGGCAGTCTCGAATTTCGCGAGGTCCGGCTGGTTCGCGATGAGCTGCGGCATGATCACATCAAGGCCGGACGATAGGTGCGTCCGCGCCATCGAGGCGGACAGTCGTGGCGGACTGGCCGTTTCGTCCCTCACCCGGGCTCCGCTAGACGTTCCAGGAGCCACTCGCCCAGCCCGGTGATCTCGTACTGCGGCTCCATGCCGCTATCCGGCACAAGGAACTCGCCAGCGCTTGAGGCAAGGTCGAGCTGAGCTAGCTCGCGGAGCACGCGCCATGCAACGCGCTCAAGCCCTGGGTCTTGGCTAGTGACACTCCACGGGTACCACTGCCGGACGGCCCTCGGATCGCCGAGCCGATTCATCTGTTCAGCTACCGGGTCAAGATGCGGTGGTCTGCGACTAAGAATCTTGAGCACTCTCACGTGTACCGGATCGATGCTGGCTAGGACGCGCAGAAAGTACAGTTCCTCGTCCACCTTCGTGCCTGTGTCCTCAACCGCGTTGGCCAGGGAACGGCCGAGTGCGCGGCGCTTGTCACGCATCGATGTTTCCTGGGCCATCGTCAGAGCACGAATCAGAAGTTCTTGGTACTCGTCGCTTGTTTGCGCGGCATCGACGATCCGGCGAAGCTTCTCCGCAGTGTCGGCGTCGTCAGTTTGCGCATCAACTGCATCGATCATGGTCTCCGCGACTCGCTCGGCGTTCTTCCTCCCAAGCCAGAGAAGAAAGGCCTCTATGGCGGGAGTAAGGGCGGCACCAGCGACGGCTGCCTCAGGCCCGGCGATTCCTGCGCTGGCGCCCAGCGCCGCCGCGGCGGCGCGGATCGCCAGCGCTGTTCTCGGCTCGCTGTGAGTCATGGTGTGCCGAATCGTTCCGTGGCGAATGTCGACGATCACAAATTTAGGCGCCTCTGCTCGTTCCTCGAATCTGAACAGGCAGAACCTGTATGCACGTCCGGAAAACAGGAGCTGAAGGCGGCAGACATCCCCCATGTTCTGGAATGTCAAGCTGCCGGTTGCTGACGGTGGTCCCAGGCGATGTGCTCGTTGTAAGGGGTGCGGGTCTTCAGGCAGCCGTGCAGGATGCCGACGAGCCGGTTGCTGAGCTGGCGCAGCGCGGCCTGGTGGCCGATGCCACGGGCACGCAGGGCGTGGTAGTAGGCGCGGGCGCCGGGTGATCCGCGCATCGCGCAGAACGCCCATTGCTGCAGGGCGTCGGCGAGGCGGCGGTTGCGGGCGTAGCGGGCCAGGACGATCTTGCGGGTTCCGGGCGCGCGGGTGATCGGCGCGGTGCCGGCGTAGTTCTTGCGGCCCCTTGCATCGGCGAACCGGGCGGGGTCGTCGCCGAACTCGGCCAGCACCCGGGCGCTGAGGATGACACCCAGACCAGGCTGGCTGGTGTAGATATCAGCGTCCGGATGCTGGCCAAAATGGCTGCCCGCCACCTCGCCCAGCACAGCGATCCGCTCGTTCAGCGACCTGATCAGCGCGACCTGCGCGGCGACGATGGCGGCGTAGGCGGCCTGGACCGGCGGCGGCTAGCGCAGCGCCGGCGCGCGCAGCCGCTGCTGGATCGCCGCGGCCCGAGCCGGGACGTCACGGCGCCTGGCTCTGGCAGCGCGGCCGCGATCGTCGACCTCGGCAGCGCAGCGGCGCTGCCGGGATCGGGAGCCCTGGCGAGCAGCTCGAGCGCATCGGGCGCGTCCAGGTCCGGCCAGGCTTCCAGCGCGGCCGGGAAGAACTCCCGCAGCGCCGTCCGCAATCGCAGCACGCACCGGGTCCGGTCCCAGATCAGCGTCTGATGCGTCCGCGCGGCCAGCTTGACCGCATCGGCCTGCGGCGAGTCCCCGGCCACCGGCCGGTGATGCGCCCGGTCTACTCGCACGATCTCGGCCAGCAGGTGCGCATCGGCGGCATCAGACTTCGCTCCCGAGGTGGAATGCCGCTCCCGGTACCGGGCCACCGACATCGGGTTGACCGGGAACACCTCATAACCCGCCGCGACCAGGGCGGCCACCCACGGCCCGCGCTCGGTCTCGATGCCGATCTTCACCAGCGACGCCGCCTCGCCAGGATCCAGGTCCGCCCACCGCGCAGGCCCGAACTCCGCGATCAGGGCATGCAGCTGCGACATCCCGGCCAGGCCCTCCGGCAGCCGCCTGCGTGCCAGCCGCCTGCCCGACTCATCCTCGATCTCAATGTCGTGGTGATCTTCGGCCCAGTCGTCGCCGGCAAATAACATCACGCCTCCCACGGCTCCTCGCCTCGCGCACGGCAGCAGCGGAGGAGACACCCGGCGATCTCATGGTCAAGTGCTCACCGCGGCAGCGGGGCCCGTCACCCCATCAGCGGTCGCATCTCCTCACGACCAGCGGGCGCACAGTCTGCCGCAAGGCCTCCCAGGACCTGAAGAGGACAGTGCTGACCCGCCAGCCGCTACCGGAACCGAGCCTGCCAAAACAGCCCGGCAGAAGCCATGAGATCAGGATGCTTGTATACCTCAATTGGGCTTAGCCGTTAGCGGCTGAATTCGTCGCATGACTGTGCGAGCGGCAGGGCGCCCTGCACGACGATGGATCCTGAGGCCGACAGCTTCCGAGCGGCCGGACGTGACCCCTCGGCCCTATCATCATCGTGTAATCGACCGTGTCCCAGCCGCCTAGTGCGGTCACCGTCGCTGCTGGCCTCAGGTCGTTCCCCGTTTCCCTGAGTCCGCTGACGGAGGGAAGCTTTAATCTCGCTGAGTCTGGCCGCCGCAGGTGGCGTCCAGTCCGCCCTTTGCTCGCTGGCACGCATGGCGTCGTCGATCTCGGTGAGCTTTGCGGCAGACAGTGCGCCTGCACGCTCGATCAGGTCCTCCCGGCTCAGGGTGGTCAGCCAGCTGCACGGGGTAACGCCCGGCCAGCGGAACCCGAACCGCAGCACACCGTCAAAGGGCAGTCCTTCCCGGACGCCGACTGCTACCTCGATGCCCAGGCCCGAGATGTCACCGTCAGCCGGAGCGACGACCTGCATCGCCCGGAATCCGGATGGCTCGCATTCCGACAACAGCACCACAGGTCGCCGCTCGTCGAACGCGACCCACCAGATCTCGCCTCGCCGCATCGTCCTTCCGTCCATGAGAGGGCGGCGGCGGCTGCCCGCTGGCCGCCGCTGAACACTGAGGCGAGGCTACCCCAGGCACACGGACCAGCCCGCCCGTGATCGGTGAGGTCTTTGCGGATCACTACCTCGACGTCGTGAAAGCCGCACGCCGCATTGCTCCGGCTGCCGCCGACTCTGACTGAAGGACTGGCGCGGATCTCAACGGAAGGGCCACTCGCGCGCTCATCGGCATGACCGGACATCCGCTTGGCCGTTCCGTTGGTGTCGTGCGCCGCCGCCGCTGAAACCGGCAGGCGTGTTCGCGACGGCTCTGACGATGTGCGATGTGAACCATCGCGGCAAGGGCAGACACACGATCTTGAACGGGGCAGGGCACGGCTGCGAGCGTGCTGCGTCGTGGCGGCCCCGGCCGCTAGCCTCGCGGACGCGAGAGGCGGCGCTAGCTGGACCTGGCTGGACTTCAGCTCGTGTCGCAGTCGTTAGTCGCAGCAGGCCAGACGCTGGATCCGCGAGTTCTCGCGATGACGGCTGGACTCGGGCACACGGTCGCGGGGCCGTTGCACTTACGCTTCAGTTCCTGGCCGACCTGCGGCGCGCGCAGATACGCGGTTTGGTGGCGCGTTTTCTATCGTCATTCTCTCGTGATCAAGGTTACGGGCACGCGATCGCTGCACTGTGACGCTCGTGAGGCTGACGATATCGATGCAGGTCAGAGACCCTATCTTGCTGTCAGGCTTGATTAGCGTAGCTAACGGCTCGAATTGCTCAAACAAGATTTCGAAATACCTAATCTACCTGCGCCCCCAGCAGGATTCGAACCTGCGCACACGGCTCCGGAGGCCGTTGCTCTATCCCCTGAGCTATGGGGGCTGGCACATATCTCGGCCCACGCATCACTCCCGCAGGCCGGACCAACAGTATCAGGAGCGCGGATCCCCGGACACGCAGCTGATCTGCGCGCATCAGCTGGCCAGAGCCGATACCCTCGCGCCGTGACCCAGGGACTTGGCCGCGTGCTTGTTGTCGACGATGACGAAGTCATCCGGCAGCTGATCGCCGTCAATCTCACCCTTGAGGGATTTGAGGTGGTCACAGCCGTCGACGGCCGCGACTGCCTCGAAAAAGTCGCCGAAGTCGAGCCCGACGTCATTACTCTCGACGTGATGATGCCGCGCTTGGACGGCTGGGTCACCGCGACGCAGCTGCGCAAGAACCCGGCCACCGCTGGCATCAGGGTTGTCCTCATTACCGCGCGCGCCCAGGAGGACGACCGGGACCGGGGCAGGGAGATTGGTGTCGACGCCTATCTCACGAAGCCCTTCGATCCGGCGGAGATGATCCGGGTCGTCCGTGCGCTGGCGGGGGCGCCTAGCAGCGCGTTCGACTGACCAGCGGACTCCCTCCCGGCCGTAGCCTTGGGTAGTGATCACCGGCGATCTCGACCGCGAACTGGCCGGCTGCCTCGCCGCCCTGGCAGGCAGCGGCGAGCTTCCGGCTACGGCCGCGGAGTTCACGCCCGGTGGCACGTGGCGCCCGGCGCCGGGCGGCCAGCCCGCAAGCTTCGCCACCTCGCTCACGTTCGAGATCGCGCGGCTGAACGGCCGGTCGCCCACCGAAGTTGCCGCCGCCCTGGCCGCGCCGCTGGGTGAGCTCCCGTGGATCAAGGCGGCCGAGCCCGCCGGCGACGGCTACCTGACGATCACGGTGACCGCCCAGGCACTGGCGGCCTCGGCGGCCCGGATGGCGGCGGCCGGCCTCGACTGCGCACACAGCAGCATCTTGCGCGGCACGACGGCAGCTGTCCGGCCCTGGCCCGACCTGGCCGCCGCCCGCAGCTGGACGGAGGCCTGGCAGGACCAGACGGACACGATGACCGGCCGACTCGCGCAGGCTGCCGGCGCGACCGTCACAATCACATCGGAATGGGAACGGGGTGCGATCCAGCCACGTCCCGCTCACGACAAGCGGTCGCCGGTGTACGCCGCTGTTGCCTATCTTGGCGCGAGCTCGGTCCGGTACCGGCTGGCGCGCACGCTGCCCGGCGGCACGGCCGAGTTCGCCGAGCTGTCGGAGGCGCGGGCGCGAACCGCGGATCCGCTATATCCCGTCCAGCAGGCACATGCCGACGCCGCATCAACCCTGCGCTGGGCCGCTGACCTCAAGCTCGCGACCCTAGATCCGAGGGAACGCCTAGCGGACCTGCTCGCCTCGCCACCCGAGCAGCACGTGCTCGGGCTGCTGCCATGGCTCCCAATCCGGGTGGCAGCAGCGGCCCGTCGGCACCGTCCCGACGAGTTGCCGCGTTACCTCGAACAGGTGGCCGCTGCGTGGCTTGCCTGCAAGCAGGCGGCCCCGGCACTGCCTTTCGGCGGCCTCGCCGCGCCGAGCGACCCTGACCTCGCGAGCGCCCGACTTGTGCTCGCCGACGCGGTCCGGGTGGTGCTCGCCGCGGGGCTGGCGCTGACTGGCATCACGGCCACTGAACGCCTTTAGCAAGCGACGACGAGGTAGCCAGGGCCCTTGAGCTGGCGGGCGGCCGCCATCAGCGGCTTGGTGGGCTTGAGAGAATCGCCACGTTCAAGTAGGTTCGCGGGTCAACCAGAGGTATGCAGTGGTACGGGGGCCGCGTTTGTCTGGCCACGTTCTTGTCGCAAGTTTGGTGCTCCCGCAGATGCTTCGCCATGGATCTGCGGTTCAAGCGCCGGCGAAACGGGTAACGCATGCCTTGTAAGCCCCCCTGGACGTACCCAGCTCAAGCCCGCCCGGGTTCCCCGCGCCAGCCCCGCCTCGCTGGCTCGAGCGCACCCGCGGTTATGTCACGACTCGGCCGGGAAGTTGGCGGCTGGTCGCGGCAGTGCTGGAAGTGCGCCCACAGCCAAAGGAATGCCGTGGGTCATGTTGGTGTTAAGCTAGATGCTGCACCAGATGCCCCGCCATGGGGACAGGTGCTCGTTCGTACTCCTCCCGGTTGTCTTCCGAGCGCTTGGCGGCGTGCGATCTCGACATTCATCTGCCCATCGCGGGAGTTCCCGGTCTGCCCGGCCCTAGCCAAGGACCTGGTCGACGCGGACCCTTGCGGCATGACGCCGCGACCGGGATGGCCTGGTAGCCGTGGTGCTAGCAGGCGGCGGTGGCAGGTAGCAACACGACAGCGGGCAATAGGCCGCAGGTGCAGCCGTGACCCGCACCCTGGGAAGGACCCCTTGTGAGCGAAACCTTGGACCTGTTCTCGGCCGAGAACGGGGATTCTGCTGACCTGTCTGGACCGGGTTCGTCCGGGTCAGACGGCCAGCTTGTCGGCGTGGCGGAATCGGCTGGGACTTCCCACGACAGGCCCGGCGCGGTACGCTCCGTGCCGGGTGCCGTTGACACGACTACAGGCGCCGACGAGGCCAGCGCGAGTCCCCCTGGCGGCGCTACCAGCCGAGCCGGGGGACTGTCGGCGATGCTGCTGCCCGAGCTTCAGCGAGTCGCCCAGTCGATGGGTATCACCGGCACCGCGAGGATGCGCAAGGGCCAGCTGATCGCGGCCATCGAGGAGAGGCGGCAAGGCGGGGCGCCGCAGGAGGCTAGCCCAATCAGCCGTAGCGGCGGGGGTTTCCGGGCAGTCGCAGCCCAGGACCAGGAGCCGGCGGCCCATCAGATCGAGACTTCCGACAACTCAGTCCAGCGGGGAGCGCCTGCGGGAGCCGGCGCTGACCGCACCTTCGAGCAGGACGCCATGGAATCTCAGACATCGACACAGCCCGGGCTGGGCGGCAATAGCGCGAGTGGCATCGGCGAGGTGACGCGCCCGGCTGACGCGGGCATTGGGGGCGCACCGGGAGGCGGCTCGACCGTCCTCGACGGCGGCAGCCCCGGCGTGAACGGGACCCCGCGCAACGACGCCCAGCAGGCTGGCGATGGCCAGCGCACCGATCGCCGCCGCCGGTCGGCTCCGCGCCGCGACGACGCGGCCGAGCAGCCGCGCGCGGCAAGCGATGGACACGACGCTGGTACCAGCGGACGTGAGCCGCAGGGCGGCCGTGACCAGGGCGGCCGTGACCAGCCGGGCGGCCGTGACCAGCGGGCGGCCGCGACCAGGGTGGCCGCGACCAGGGTGGCCGTGACCAGCAAGGTGGCCGTGACCAGGGCGGCCGCGACCAGAGCAACCGGAACGATGATGACCGGGACGGCGGCAACCGCCGGAGCCGGGACAGGTTCCGCAACCGCAACACTGGCAACCGGCGCCGCGAGCGCGGCGGTGGCGGCAACGAAGCTGAGCCGGTGATCAGCGAGGACGATGTGCTGATCCCGATTGCCGGGATCCTGGACGTGCTCGACAACTACGGGTTCGTCCGCACGACCGGATACCTGCCGGGTTCAAACGACGTGTACGTGTCGCTGTCTCAGGTCCGCAGGTACGGCCTGCGCAAGGGCGACGTGATCGAGGGCGCCATCCGGCAGCCGCGCGAGGGTGAGCGGCGCGAGAAGTTCAACGCGCTCGTCCGCCTTGACAAGATCAACGGGCTGGACCCGGAGCAGGCTAAGAGCAGGCCGGAGTTCAACAAGCTGGTTCCGCTCTACCCGCAGGAGAGGCTGCGGCTCGAGTCGGACGCGACGATCATGACCACCCGGATCATCGACCTGATCTGCCCGATCGGCAAGGGCCAGCGCGGCCTGATCGTCTCGCCGCCTAAGGCGGGCAAGACGATGATCCTCCAGGCCATCGCCAACGCGATCACGAAGAACAACCCCGAGTGCCACCTCATGGTCGTGCTAGTCGACGAGCGGCCCGAGGAAGTCACGGACATGCAGCGCACGGTCAAGGGCGAGGTCATCCACTCGACCTTCGACCGCCCGGCCGAGGACCACACCACGGTTGCCGAGCTTGCCATCGAGCGGGCCAAGCGGCTGGTGGAGATGGGTCACGACGTGGTCGTGCTGCTGGACTCCATCACAAGGCTGGGCCGCGCCTACAACCTCGCGGCGCCCGCGAGCGGACGGATCATGTCCGGTGGTGTGGACTCGACCGCGCTGTACCCGCCGAAGCGGTTCTTCGGCGCAGCGCGCAACATCGAGCACGGCGGCTCGCTAACGATCCTGGCCACGGCCCTGATCGAGACCGGGTCGCGCGCCGACGAGGTGATCTTCGAGGAGTTCAAGGGCACCGGCAACATGGAGCTGCGGTTGCGTCGCGAGCTTTCCGACAAGCGGATCTTCCCGGCGGTGGACGTCGACGCGTCCAGCACCCGGAAGGAAGAGCTGCTGATGACGCCGGAGGAGCTCAAGATCGTCTGGCAGCTGCGCCGCGTGCTGCACGCGCTGGAGCCGCAGCAAGCGCTCGAGGTGCTGATGGACCGGATGAAGGGCACCAAGAGCAACGCCGAGTTCCTGCTGCACGTGCAGAAGACCACGAACTCGCAGTAACGTCGGGGCGCTGCCCGGACAAAGCTGCCGGATAAGCAAGGCTGCCGGACAGGCAAGTCCGCCCGGCGCCTGCCCGGACAAAAGGAGCAAAGCGCATCCCTGCTCTGCGGGAATGCACTGAGGCTCCTGCACGTTGCAGCGTCTGGCACACTGGTAGGCCAACGAATATGCGGTTCCGGTTCACGCCGCGCGATATGCGCACTGGCGACCCGGCGACCGCGGGGACCAGGAGTTAGCAATGAAGTCCGGTATTCACCCGGAGTACGTCAACACGACGGTGATCTGCAGCTGTGGCAATACGTTCCAGACGCGCAGCACCGCAAAGAACGGCGTGATTCACGCCGACGTCTGCTCAAGCTGCCACCCGTTCTACACGGGCAAGCAGAAGATTCTCGACACCGGCGGCCGCGTCGCCAGGTTCGAGCGCCGATTCGGCAAGAAGGCTGCTGGCGGCAAGTAGTCGGGCGACCCCGTTCCCTTCCTGAATGTCTGGAAGGGAACGTTTAGCCTGTCCAGCCTTCATCAGCAACAGAACAGGGAGGTCAGCTGTGTTTGAGCGGCTTGCCGACCTCGCCGCCGAGCACGCGCAGCTAGAGCTCGATCTCTCTGACCCAGCCATTCACTCCGATCAAGACCGGGCCAGGACGCTGAGCCGCCGTTACGGTGAGCTCACGCCGATCGTCCGCGCCTACGCCGAGTGGAAGCAGGTATCGGCAGACGAGGCGACCGCGCGCGAGCTCGCGCCGGAGGACGCCTCATTTGCGGCGGAGGCGCTGCAGCTCGCGGCGCGCCGCGAGGAGCTTGAGCTGCGGATCGGCGAGCTCCTGGTCCCGCGCGACGCCAACGACGACAGGGACGTGATCCTTGAGGTCAAGGCGGGGGAGGGCGGCGAGGAATCGGCGCTCTTTGCGGGCGACCTGCTGCGGATGTACTTGCGGTTCGCCGAACGGCACGGCTGGAAGACCGAGGTCCTCGACTCCACCACGACCGGCCTTGGCGGCTATAAGGACGTCACGGTCGCGGTCAAGGCCAGGGGCGACGAGGGCGCGTGGTCCAAGCTCAAGTACGAGGGCGGCGTGCACCGGGTCCAGCGCGTGCCGGCGACCGAATCGCAGGGCCGGATCCACACCTCCGCGGCCGGCGTACTCGTCATGCCCGAAGCCGACCCTGTCGAGGTCACGATTGACCCAGCGGACCTGAAGATCGACGTGTTTCGGTCGTCGGGGCCCGGCGGACAGAGCGTAAACACCACGGACTCGGCTGTGCGGATCACGCACCTGCCGACGGGCGTGGTCGTGTCATGCCAGAACGAGAAGAGCCAGCTCCAGAACAAGGAGCAGGCCATGCGCGTGCTGCGGGCGCGGCTGCTGGCCGTGGCCCAGGAGGAAGCCGACGCGCAGGCGTCGGCCGACCGGCGCAGCCAGGTCGCGACCGTCGACAGGTCCCAGCGGGTCCGGACCTATAACTTCCCGGAGAACCGCATCTCCGATCACCGGGTCGGCTTCAAGGCCTACAACCTGGACCAGGTGATCGATGGCGACCTGGATGCCGTGATCGGGGCGCTGGTCGACGCAGACCGGGCGGACAAGATCGCCGGTCCCGAGTCTGGCTGACTGTCGTGAGCCTGCTGCTCGACGAGATCGCGATCGCCACAGCCAGGCTCGCTGAGGCCGGGGTGGAGTCGCCCCGGACCGACGCCGAGCTGATTGCTGCGCGCCTGCATGGTGTCTCCCGCAGTGAGCTGCACCTAGTCCCTGATGTGGGATTCGACCCCCGGTTCTGGGACGACATCGCCCGGCGCGAGGCGCGCGAGCCGTTGCAGCACATCACGGGGGTCGCGTACTTCCGGTACCTGGAGCTCGTCGTCGGGCCAGGCGTGTTCGTTCCGCGGCAGGAGACTGAGGTGATGACCGGCTGGGTCATCGACCGGCTCGCCGCGATGGATGTGGCCGAGCCGGTAGTCGCCGATCTGGGCACGGGCTCCGGGGCCATCGCTCTGTCGATCGCCCAGGAAGTGCCGCGAGCCCAGGTGCACGCCGTGGAGGCCGATCCGCTCGCCCGGCAGTGGGCTGAGCGCAACATTGACAGCGTGGCCGTTGCCTCGCCGCACACCGCGGGCCGGGTGCGATTGCACGCCGAGGACTTCGCCTCAGCGCTCACCGAACTGGACGGCCAGGTCGACCTGGTGGTGAGCAACCCGCCGTACATTCCGGTGGGGGCCTCCGTGCCGCCCGAGGTGGGGGAGTATGACCCGGCTACCGCCTTGTGGGGCGGCACCGACGGGATGGACGCGGTCCGGGTCGTCGAGGCGACGGCGCGGCGGCTGCTGCGGCCGGGCGGGCTCGTCGCCGTCGAGCATGGAGCCCAGCAGGGCGCGGCCGTGTACTGGGTGTTCGCCGAAGAGAGCGGCTGGCGGGAGACCCGTAACCACATGGACCTGGCAGGGCGCGACCGGTTTGTCACGGCGACGCGGCCGTGAGGTGCGTGCGACGTGGCAGGATGATCAGCTATGAGCGCCTGGTACGACTGCGCCGATGAATCCCAGCGGACTGAAGGGCTCGCCGCTGCCGTCTCCGCCGTCCTCAACGGGGAGCTTGTCGTCCTGCCGACCGACACCGTCTACGGCCTCGGGGCCGATGCCTTCAGCCCGACGGCCGTGACGAGGCTTCTGACGGCCAAGGGCCGGGGCCGAGATATGCCACCGCCTGTGCTGGTCGGCACTGTCCGTGCCGCGACGGCCCTGGTCGAGGATCTGGGGCCGGACGGGCAGCGGCTCATCGACGAGTTCTGGCCCGGCGGGCTGACCATCGTCTGCCGGGCCGCCCGGACGCTGAGCTGGGACCTTGGGGACACGAAGGGCACCGTGGCTATCCGGATGCCCGAGGACGCGGTCGCGCTCGACCTGCTCCGCGAGACCGGGCCGATGGCCGTGAGCAGTGCCAACATGACGGGCCAGCCGGCCGCCACCACGGCGGTTCTGGCCAGGGAGCAGCTGGGCGAAGCTGTCTCGGTCTACCTGGACAACGGGACGGTCTCGGGCGGCGTCGCGTCGACCATCGTCGACCTGACCGGGCCGCAGCCGCGGCTGTTGCGCCGCGGCGCGATCTCGGTCGGCAGGCTACGGGAGGTCGCCGCTGTCACAGCCGGAGCGGCTGGCGCGGCCGGAGCGGCTGGCGCGGCCGAATCTGCTGGAGGCGGGCTCGCCGTGATCCGGGCGGCTGCCTTGAGCAGCTGGCGGGCGGCTTCCGTCAGCGGCTGCGCGGCGGGCGGATGCGGGGCCCGCCGGAGAGCGGAACTGTACGCCTACGAGAACGCCGGCCGACGCGCCGGCATCAGCCGTGGCAGCCGGCCTTGTGCTCTACAGTGGCCGTGATGCTCCTTACACCTGGTTCCTCCTGCACGGGTCAGGTGACCCGGTGAGGGACTACGTCCTGACTCTCCTGGTGACGGCAGCCGTTACCTATATGCTCACGCCCCTGGTCCGTCGGTTCGCCCGCCGGATCGGCGCCATGAAGGAGCCTCGGGACCGGGACGTGCACGTAGCGCCTGTTCCGCTCCTCGGCGGCCTCGCCATGTACGGCGGCCTCGCCGCGGGCCTGCTCGTCGCCGACCACATCCCGCAGCTGCGGGACGGTTTCGCGAACACCGGCATGGTCAGCGGCCTGCTGCTGGCAGGCGGCCTGCTCGTCGTCGTCGGGATCATCGATGACCGCTGGGGCTTGAGCCCGCTGACGAAGGCGGCCGGCCAGGTAGCGGCAGGGGGCATCCTCGTAGCTACCGGCACCCAGCTGAACTGGCTGCCGCTGCCGGGTGGCAATACCTACGTGCCGACCTCAGACCAGGCTACGGTCCTGACCATCCTGATCGTGGTCGCGACCATCAACGCGGTGAACTTCATTGACGGCCTGGACGGCCTGGCCGCGGGCATCGTCGTTATCGCGGCGGTGTCGTTCTTCCTGTACTACTACTCGATGACGAAGGTCATCGACATCTCGTCGCTGGCCGCGCCCGCGCTCGCGTCGGCCGTCCTGATCGGTATGTGCCTGGGCTTCCTGCCGCATAACTTCTCGCCCGCCAGCATCTTCATGGGCGATACCGGCTCGATGCTGCTCGGGCTGCTGTTGGCCTACGCTCCGATCTCCGCCATCCCCTCGCTGGACCCGGCTGTGCTGGCGAGCCACATCAACCGGTATCCCGTGATCATGCCGTTGCTGCTGCCAGCGGCACTGCTCGTCATTCCGTACTCCGACCTGCTCCTGGCGGTCGTGCGCCGGACCCGAGCAGGTCAGTCTCCGTTCGCGCCTGACCGCAAGCACTTGCATCACCGGCTGCTGGACATCGGGCACTCCCAGCGCGCGAGTGTGTTGATCATGTATCTGTGGGCGGCCGTGTTCTCTGGAAGCGTCGTCTGGCTGTCGCTTCAGCGGACGCAGCAGCCTGGGGGCGTCAACCACCACGGACGTCCCGTATTGGTGTTCGTCGCGATCACCGCGGCCGCCGTTGTGGTCCTGCTGCTGATGTCGATGCCCAAGCTGCGCCAGTGGGGACGTAGCGCGCGGCTGGATGAGGCTGCTGCCACGCTGGATGAGTCTTCGTCAACGCCGGCCGCCGCGAGGGTTCCGGCGAGTCTGGCGGCGGCCGCGCTCGAGTCGGCGGCGCTTGAGCCGGCCGCGCTTCAGCCGGCCGCGCTTCAGCCCGCGACGGTTCAGTCGGGAGCGGTTCAGCCCGCTGTGCTTGAGCCGGCCGCAGCTGAGCTCCGGCCGCCGGCGGCGGCCCCCGTGGCAGCGACAGGATCGGCCGAGCCGCAGCTTGTCGCCGCGGCAGCAGTGTCGAGGATGTCGCCACTGAGCGCGCCGATGCCGAACGGTGGGTCGCCAGTGCGGGCTACGCGGACGCCCGGCTGGGTGGATCGCCAGCAGATCGAGCGTGAACGCGCCGAACGGGTCGCGACGGACTCGGACTGGGGTGGTTCTGACTGGGCCGACTCGGGCTGGACGCGTGCAGAGTGGGCGGACCCGGACTGGGCCAGCCCGGACTGGGCTGGCCGTGACGACGGCAAGAGTGGCTGGCCAGAGGGCTCCAATCACGTAGCGGCCGACCCGTCAGATGACGCCGTTGCTGACCCTCGCCACGGTGACCCCCCGGCCTCTGGGTGGACATTCGGCGACCGGCGGCGTTCGGATCCCGGGCCGACCGATGGGCGCACCGTCGATGACACAGTGTCTGAGACCGCGCGGTTCGATCCATGGCGGAACGGCAGTAACCGCCCGGCGGGCAATGGCGACGCTGCGCCTCGGTCGATCATCGGGACTCCACCGCCCGCAGTCACGAGCCTCGGAACCAACGGAACGCCCGCCATCCAGAGCAAAGACCTCGATCGCAGAGACGCTGGCCCGACTGAGCTCTAGCTGCGGTGTCTCCGCAGATCGCGTGCGACCGTCCCCACGCGGAAGCACCCGTCGGTAACCGGGCCAACCCCTTCGCTTTGGCGCAGGCTGACGTTCTGGCGACGATCCGTTGACCTAGCGCGCAGGGGGCCGTCGCAGGCCCGTGACCAGCCAGCATGTCCGGATGGTCGGTGGCTTTCGTCACGGTAGGTGACCTCATGAAATACAAGGTCGGAGAGCTTGTGATATCTTTCACGAGCACCCAGTCGAGGTCTGGTGCGGGGCCCGTGATACGTTGCGCTCACCTGACCACAACGGTCAGCTGGCCAAGTGTCAGCGGGCACTGGCCCCGACGCCTCGCTTCGCGTTGAGCTGCAGCCCAGCTGTAAATAAAGATCATCCGGAGTTTCCCAGACAATGCTGGCGAACATCGCCCCGATGGCGCGGCGATCAGCAGCCGTGACGGCCATCGCGGCCACCGTCATGGTGGTGCTGAGCGCTGTCATCGGCGGCCACAAGGGCGTCATCGGCGCCGCTATCGCGGTGGCTGTCGTCGCCGCGTTCTTCGGCTTGAGTGTGCTCGCGCTCAGCCGCGCCGCGAAGATCAGCCCTCAGGCGATGATGCTCGCCGGTATAGGCACCTACATTTTCAAGATCCTCGTCCTGCTCTTCCTGGTCGGCCGCTTCCAGAACAGCAGTGCGTTCAGCCCGTGGTACTTCGGCCTGACAGCCATCGTTCTCGTCCTGGTGTATGACGCCGCCCTGGCGATCACCTTCAGCCGGACGAAGATGCTCTATGTCGAGCCGGAAAGAGAAAGATGACCCGTGGCTCGCATACGTCTCCCGGACGGCAGATTGCGGCCCGCGGCCGGTGCTGCCTCCTGGCTGCATCTGCGGGCTCGCTGGCATGAAGGCCGGCCCATTGTCAGAGGGGGATCGCATGCCGGATCAGCAAGCTCAGCTGGATCAGCCCGATGCGGGGCGCCAGGATCCGCAGGCCCAGGCACCACGGGCCCCACGGGAGAGCGACGGCTGGCAGATCCTGAGCTACATGCTCGGCGGGATGATCCTGTACGGCGGCGTCGGCTGGCTCGTCAGCAGCTGGACCGGGATCTCTATCATCTTCCCGCTCGGCATGATTCTGGGTATCGGCCTGTCCGTCGCCATGATCATCTTTCGGTTCAGCCGGACCTGACCGCCGGCGCCGCGACTGTGGCGACAGTTAGGGCATACCCGCGTGCAAGCGCGTCGGCCACCTGCGCCATGATGACCTACCTTGACCCGCAGCGGCCTGCCACGGCGCCAGTCTGCACGCGACAGCCCGAAGGGGTAACTCGTTGAGTAACGTACTTGCGGCGGGGGCGGCGGCGTCCGGCGGCTGCCATCTCGGCTCCGGCTGCGGTTTCCCGGCACCTTCGATCAACGACTTCTATTTCACGCCGCTGTTCAAGGTTGGCAGCGTCGGGTTTGGTAAGCCCGGCCTGCTGGTTCTGCTGAGCACGCTGATCGTGGTGACGTTCTTCTGGTTCGCTTTCCACAGCCCGAAGCTTGTGCCGCGCGGTGCGCAGAACGTCGGCGAGATGGGCATCTTGTTCGTCCGCGATCAGATCCTGCGCCCCCAGCTTGGCAAGCGCGGCGACAAGTGGCTGCCGTTCCTGGCGTCGCTCTTCTTCTTCATCTGGATCAACAACATCTTCGGCATCATCCCGATCCTTTACTTCCCGGCGATGTCGAAGTACGGCTACCCGGTCGCCCTGGCCGGGATGGTCTGGCTCATCTACATGTTCCTCGGCATGAAGCACCAGGGCGTATTCGGTTACTTCAAGAACATGGCTGTGCCGCAAGGCGCGCCCTGGTGGATCCTGCCGCTGCTGGTGCCGATCGAGCTGTTCTCGAACATCCTCGTCCGGCCGTTCACGCTATCGGTCCGGCTGTTCGCCAACATGCTGGCAGGCCACGTGCTGTTGCTTGTCTTTACGCTCGCCACCTGGTATCTGCTGACGCTGGGGATCTCCCTGGTGTACTCGGCCGCGTCGTTCGTGCTCGTGATCCTCCTAACTGGCCTTGAGGTCCTGATCCAGGCGCTTCAGGCATTCATCTTCACGATCTTGACAGCTACCTACATCTCGGGCGCCTACGAAACCGGGCACTGAGCCGACCCCAGAAGAAACCCGGCGGACATCCGCCGGCCAACACAAAGGAACACACCATGCAGCACCTGGTGCAACTGCATCACCTGCTCTATGTCGCCTCGGGCGCGCATCACCTGGTACTGGCTTCCACGGCGCCAGGCTCGTCCTCGGGTAACCCGATCTGGTACCACATCATCAACCTGGGTGCCCTGACCTATGGCCTCGCGGCCATCGGCCCCGGTGTCGGCATCGGCCTGATCTTCGGCCGGACCATCGAGTCCATCGCGCGTCAGCCCGAGGCTGCCGGCCGTGTCACGGGCCTGATGTGGATCGGCTTCGCGCTGACCGAGTCCCTGGCCCTCATCGGCATCGCGGTGCCGTTCTTCATCAAGTAGACGTACCGGCTGGAAGGTAGCCGCACATGTTGCATCGTCTAGCGGCCTCATCAACACCTAACCCCCTCGTCCCGAACTGGACCGAGGTCATTGTCGGCGCGATCGGGTTCTTCATCGTCTTCTTCGCGCTGTGGAAGGTCCTGCTGCCCAGGATCACCAAGACCCTGGAAGAGCGCACTGACAAGATCGAAGGCGGCCTCGAGCGCGCAGCGGATGCAATGGCCGAGGCGAACCGCACGCGCGACCAGTACCAGGCCTTGCTCGCGGATGCCAGGCATGAGGCGGCGCGGCTGCGCGAGCAGTCCAAGGAAGAGGGCGCGGCGATCATCGCCGAGATGCGCGAGCAGGCGCAGGCAGAGGCAACCCGCATCACCGCTGCGGCCAGGGCCCAGATCGAGAGCGACCGGCAGCAGGCTTTCGCGTCGCTGCGGGCCGAGATCGGCACCCTCTCAGTCCAGCTGGCCAGCAAGATCGTCGGCGAGTCGCTTGAGGATCAGGCGCGCCAGAGCCGGGTCGTCGACAGGTTCCTGGAGGACCTCGACGCCAGTCGCGCCGCGGCATCTGCTGCACGTACATCGTCAGGGGCGCAGACGTCGTCATGAGAGGCGTGAGCAGGGCATCTCTTGCCGAGGTCGAGGAACGACTCGAGCCGCTGACCGCCGACCCGCGCCTGGCGGACGCGCTGGGCGACGAGTTGTTCGGCGTCGCGGGCCTGCTGGCCACCCAGTCGGTACTGCGCCGGGCGCTTGCCGACCCGTCCCGGGTGCCCGAGCAGCGCAGTGCCCTGGCCCGGTCGCTGCTGGCGGGCAAGGTACGCCAGGAAACAGCTGACGTGATCGCGGCCGTCGCCGCGGCCCGCTGGTCGGCGCCCGGTGACCTGACCGATGCCGTCGAGCAGCTGGCCGTGCAGGCACTTGTCGCCGCGGCCCAGCATGAAGGTCACCTGGACGACCTGGAGGACGAGCTGTTCCGGTTCGGCCGGATCGTCGCCAGCCAGCCCGGCCTGCGGATGGCGCTGACCAACCCGTTCATCGCGGCCGACGCCAAGCGCCAGCTGCTGACCAGCCTGCTGGCTGACAAGGTCACGCCGGAGTCGCTGCGGCTGATCACTGAGGCGGCGGCCAGTCCGCTCGGGCGGAGCCTGGACCTTAGCCTGGAGGAGTACGCACGGCTGGCAGCGCGCCGCCGCGAGCGGCTCGTCGCTGAGGTGCACGTGGCGGTTGCGCTGACGGCCGAGCAGCGCAGGAAACTGACGGCCGGTCTCACGGAGACCTACGGGCACCAGGTGTACCTGAACGTCGTGCTTGACCCGCGGGTCGTCGGCGGCATGACAGTCCGGGTGGGCGATGAGCTCGTCGACGCCAGCGTGGCGACGCGGCTCGCCGAGGCACGGCGCAGGCTCGCTTCCTAGGCACGAAGCGCAGACTGATATTAGACAGACAGACGTTGACGGCACAGATCCCGACGAGACAGACGAGACAGACGAGAAGGACACGAGGAAGATGGCGGAGCTGACTATCCGGCCGGAAGAGATCCGGGACGCTCTCGAGCGTTTCGTCGAGGCCTACGAGCCCGGAACCGCCTCCACGGAGGAGGTCGGCGCGGTCGTCGAGTGCGGCGACGGCATCGCCAGGGTGTCCGGCCTGCCCTCGGCTATGGCCAATGAGCTGCTGGAGTTTGAGGACGGGACGCGCGGCATCGCGCTGAACCTCGACGTCCGCGAGATCGGCGTCGTCATTCTCGGCGAGTTTAGCCAGATCGAAGAAGGCCAGCGGGTTAAGCGCACTGGCGAGGTCCTGTCGGTCCCCGTCGGCGACGGCTTCCTCGGCCGCGTGGTCGGCCCGCTGGGCGCCCCGCTGGACGGCCTCGGCCCGATCGAGGGCCATACCGAGGAGCGTCTGCTGGAGATCCAGGCGCCTAGCGTGATCAACCGGAAGCCCGTGACACAGCCGCTCCAGACCGGCATCAAGGCCATCGACGCCATGACGCCGATCGGCCGGGGGCAGCGCGAGCTGATCATCGGCGACCGGCAGACCGGCAAGACCACCATTGCGATCGACACGATCCTGAACCAGAAGCAGGCCTGGGACTCTGGCGACCCGGAGAAGCAGGTGCGCTGCGTCTACGTGGCGGTCGGTCAGAAGGGCTCGACGGTTTCCGCAGTCCGCGCGACCCTCGAGGAGGCCGGAGCGCTCGAGTACACCACGATCGTGATGGCGCAGGCCTCCGACCCGGCCGGCTACAAGTACATTGCCCCCTACACGGGCTCGGCGATCGGCCAGCACTGGATGTACCAGGGCAAGCACGTGCTGATCGTGTTCGACGACCTCACCAAGCAGGCCGAGGCCTACCGCGCCATCTCGCTGTTGCTGCGCCGCCCCCCGGGCCGCGAGGCGTACCCGGGCGACGTGTTCTACCTGCACTCGCGGCTTCTCGAGCGCTGCGCGAAGCTGTCAGACGAACTCGGCGGCGGCTCGCTGACCGGGCTGCCGATCGTCGAGACCAAGGCCAACGACATCTCGGCCTACATCCCGACGAACGTCATCTCGATCACCGACGGCCAGATCTTCCTGGAGACCGACCTGTTCAACTCGGGTGTCCGGCCGGCCATCAACGTCGGCCAGTCGGTGTCGCGAGTCGGCGGCAACGCCCAGATCAAGGCCATGAAAAAGGTGGCCGGCGGCCTGAAGCTCGCGCTGTCCCAGTACCGCGACCTCGAGGCGTTCGCCTCGTTCTCCTCAGACCTGGACCCCGCGAGCCGGGCTCAGCTTGACCGCGGCGCGCGCCTGGTCGAGCTGCTGAAGCAGCCGCAGTACAGCCCGTTCCCGGTCGAGCGCCAGGTCGTCTCTGTCTGGATGGGTAACGAGGGCTTCCTGGACGACGTGCCCGTCGAGGACGTCAGGCGGTTCGAGACCGAGTTCCTGGACGAGCTCGGCCGCTCGAACTCCGGCATCTACGCCGCGATCCGGGAGACCGGCGACCTGAGCGAAGACACGATCGTGGCCCTGAAAGACGCGATCGAGCGGTTCCGCGCCACCTTCGAGAAGTCTGACGGATCACTGCTGGTGGCCGAGGAGCCCGCCGAGCCGCTGGACGATAGCGACGTCGAGCCGAACCGTGTCAACAAATACAGGCAGCCCGCGCCGGCCGGCAAAGAGTAGGGCGGTATAAGCCAGCATGGGAGCACAGCTTCGCGCGGTGCGGCGGCGGATCAGGAGTATCCAGTCCACCGCCAAGATCACGCGCGCCCAGGAGCTGATCGCGTCCTCGCGGATCATCAAGGCGCAGCAGCGGCTGCATGCGGCAGCGCCGTATGCCAGGGAGCTCACGCGGGCGGTGGAGGCCGTGGTCAGCAGGTCCGAGCAGATCGACCACCCGCTGACGCGCCCGATAATGAATCCGACCAGGGCCGCGGTCGTCATCCTGACAAGCGACCGCGGCTTCTGCGGGGGTTACAACGCCAACGTCCTGCGCGAGGCACAGAGCCTGCGTGCTCTGCTCGGCGAGCAGGGGATCCAGGAGTTGACCTTCGTAGCGGGCCGCAAGGGCATCACTTGGCACCGGTTCCGGGACCGGGCGACGGCCGCGGAGTGGAGCGGCTTCTCCGACACCCCGCGTCAGCAGAACGCGGCCGAGATCACCCAGGCTCTTCTGGAGGCATTCGAGCGCCCGACCGAGGACGGCGGCGTAGACGAGATCCACGTCGTTTACACCGAGTTCGTGTCCATGCTTACACAGCAGCCAGTTGTCCACCGGCTGCTACCGCTGGAAGTAGTGGAGACCGATGAGCCGCCGCCCAGCGGCCCGCTGCCGATCTACGACTTCGAGCCGTCACCCGAGGATGTTCTCAATTCGCTCCTGCCGTGGTATGTGGAAAGCAGGCTGTTCCAAGCGCTGCTGGACTCGGCGGCCTCGGAGATCGCCGCGCGGCGGCGGGCAATGAAGTCGGCCACCGACAACGCGAATGAGCTCATCGAGCAGCTCAGCCGGGAAGCGAACAAGGCACGCCAAGCCGAGATCACCCAGGAAATCAGCGAAATCGTGGGCGGCGCGAACGCGCTAGCCGACGCGACCAGGGAGTAAGTGAGCAGCAAGATGACCGCTACCGCAGAGACCACCGCCGCCGGCGCGTCGAGCCCGGCAGCCACCGGCCGCGTAGCCAGGGTGATCGGCCCGGTCGTGGACGTCGAGTTCGCGGCCGAGGAGATGCCCGAGATCTACAACGCGCTGCACGTGGACGTGACGCTCGGCGAGACGCAGAGGACGCTGACGCTGGAGGTCTCGCAGCACCTGGGCGACGACACGGTGCGCGCGATCTCGATGGAGCCCACGGACGGGCTCATCCGCGGCGCGGCCGTTACCGACACCGGTGGCCCGATCACGGTACCCGTGGGCGATGTCACCAAGGGCCACGTGTGGAACGTGCTGGGCGAGCCGCTGGACGTGCCGAAGGACTCGCTCAAGGTTACCGAGCGCTGGTCGATTCACCGTGACCCGCCGCCGTTCGACCAGCTAGAAGCCCGCACCGAGATCCTCGAGACCGGGATCAAGGTCCTCGATCTCCTGACTCCGTACGTCAAGGGCGGCAAGATCGGCCTGTTCGGCGGCGCGGGCGTGGGCAAGACCGTGCTGATCCAGGAGATGATCACCCGCGTCGCGAAGAACTTCGGCGGCGTATCCTGCTTCGCCGGTGTGGGGGAGCGGACCCGCGAGGGCAATGACCTCTTCCTTGAGATGACGGAATCAGGCGTCATCAAGGACACCGCACTGGTGTTCGGCCAGATGGACGAGCCGCCGGGCACCCGGCTCCGGGTCGCGCTGTCGGCGCTGACCATGGCCGAGTACTTCCGCGACGAGCAGCAGCAGGACGTGCTGCTGTTCATCGATAACATCTTCCGGTTCACCCAGGCGGGTTCGGAGGTGTCCACACTGCTCGGCCGGATGCCATCCGCGGTGGGTTACCAGCCGACGCTGGCCGACGAGATGGGCCAGCTCCAGGAGCGGATCACCTCGACCCGCGGTCACTCCATCACCTCGATGCAGGCGATCTACGTGCCTGCCGACGACTACACCGACCCGGCGCCGTCTGCGGTATTCGCCCACCTGGACGCTACAACGGCCCTGTCGCGGGAGATCACCCAGAAGGGCATCTTCCCGGCAGTCGACCCGCTGGCCTCGACATCCCGGATCCTTGCCCCGCAGTACGTCGGGGAGGAGCACTACTCGGTGGCGCGGGAGACGCAGCGAATCCTCCAGCGCTACACCGAGCTCCAGGACATCATCGCGATCCTCGGCATCGATGAGCTCTCTGAAGAGGACAAGGTCACCGTCCAGCGAGCTCGCCGCATCGAGCGTTTCCTGTCGCACCCGATGTTCGTGGCCGAGCAGTTCACCGGCCAGCCCGGCGTCTTCGTCCCGCTCGAGGAGACCGTGGCCTCGTTCAAGGCCATCTGCGAAGGCAGGTACGACAACCTTCCCGAGCAGGCGTTCTTCATGGTCGGCGGCATCGAGGACGTGGAGAAGAAGGCCAAGGACATGGAGCGGTCGTGACGAAGTCGCGCAAAATAAGCACCGCGACGGGGGCACCCCGCACGGCGGAGCCGAGCGGGGTGGCGTCGTGACGAAGTCGCGCAAAATAAGCACCGCGACGGGGGCACCCCGCACGGCGGAGCCGAGCGGGGTGGCGTCGTGACGATGGATGTTCAGCTCGTCGAGCCCGAAGGCGAGCTCTGGTCCGGACGGGCTGAGATGGTCATCGCCCGGACGCTGGACGGCGAGATCGGCCTGCTGACTAACCACGCCCCCTTGATCGGCATCCTGTACGAGGGCAGCACGGTTCAGATCAGACCAGACAATGGGAACGGGGCCGACGTCTTCGCCGCCGTCACGGGTGGCTTCTTGTCCATGGCTGACAACCGCGTCTCGATCCTCGCCCGGCAGGCACAGCTCGGCCAGGACGTGGACACAGCCGCCGCACAGGCAGCCCTTGACCAGGCGATCGCGGACCTTGGCCCGGCTGGCCCCGGTCCCGAGGACCCTCCGAACATCCGGTTCTACAAGTCGCTGCTGCTGGCAGCCGAGCAGACCGCCTGACCGGCGACAGCGGGCGGTCGGGGGCGAGCGGGAGTGTCTAGCCAGCTAGTACTCACGCTCGCTCAAGTGGCGCTCGCCCTTGTGGTGGTGGTCGCGGCCTGCCTGGTATTGCGTCGGCGGCTGATCACCCGGGGTGGCGGCGTTGTGGAGTGCTGTCTGCGTGCGACCCCCAGTGGCCGCTGGCAGCAAGGCCTCGCTGAGTACCGGGCCGGCCAGCTGTGCTGGCACCGCTCGCTCAGCCTGGGGCTCGGTCCGCAGGCTGTCTTCGACCGTCGCGGCCTGGTCCTGGTCGGCAGCCGCCCGGTCGGCGCCGGCGATGCCCCCTGGCTCGGGTCCGGAACCATGATCGTGACGTGCCGAGCCAGGCCCGAGCAGGCGCGGCGATCACGGTCCAGCGGGGCATGGCCGGACCAGGCGCCAGCGCGGTACGCGGGCCAGCGCGCCGACGCTGTTGTTATCCAGCTGGCGATGTCGCGGGGAGCGCTGACCGGCTATCTCGCCTGGCCGGAGGCAGCGCCCGCGGGCTACTTGAGCCAGGCCTCCTAGCGCTCGCCGCCCGGCTTCCACAGCAGGTCGCCGTCGGGCTCGTTGACCCGCCGGGCGAGGATGAAAAGCAAGTCGGACAGCCTGTTCAGATACTGCGCGGTGAGCGGATTCATGGCGGCGCCATGCACGTCTAGTGCGGCCCAGGTGCTGCGCTCGGCGCGCCTGACGACCGTCCGCGCCACGTGCAGCAGCGCAGCGGCCGGACTGCCACCCGGGAGGACAAAACTACGCAGGACGGGCAGTCCGGCGTTGAACTCGTCGCAGGCCCGCTCGAGCGCGGTCACATAGCCGGCGTCGATCCGCAACGGGGGATAGGCGGGATCCGCCGATATCGGGTTGCACAAGTCAGCGCCGACGTCGAAGAGCTCGTTCTGGATGCGGACAAGCAGCGCCGCGATCTCGGCTGGCAGCTGGCCCATGGTCACGGCGACCCCGATCGCGCAGTTGGCCTCGTCGGTGTCGGCGTAGGCGGCGAGCCGCGGATCGGTCTTGGGCGCGCGGCTCATGTCACCGAGCGCAGTGGTCCCGTCATCGCCCGTGCGGGTATAGATGCTCGACAGGACGACAGGGGTCTCGCGGTCGCGTGGCATGAACCCACCGTACCGGGAGGGGATTTTTTACCTAGCCGAGGTGATCCGAGCGCTGGCACGAAAATGCTTGCCAGTAAGGCCTTCTGATCTCCTTCGGTTCTCGGGAATAGTCCTTGCTTCCCGGTGGGGTTAGCCGTCTGACCATGGGGTATTCACAAACCTGAACACGATGTGGCATCGTATGGATACGAAGAGTGATCGAACTGCGCGGCTCGGTAGGCCGCCTGTGGGGGGTTTGGGTCACTGGAAGCTTGGGCCTGATCTAGGCCCGACAATGAGCCGCTCAGCGGCTCGCGGTCCATCTCGGTACGCCGGCGGTTCTCGGGGGCCCGCCGGAGTGCGGGGGCCGCATACAGGTGGGGGGAGCGCGCTCCCGGCCTTCATGGCCGGGAGCGCGCTGATGTCCGGGCCCGGAACCTAGGTCGCCCGTGGGCCAGGCAGGGCCGTACATCGTCCCGATTCGCACGAACGGGTAGAGCTGGGGATAAATAGCTCGATACTCTTGGTCAGCGTCCCCGGCGGCTGGGTCCCGGAAGCTATCCGTGGCGGCAGGATCCCCGGCAGCAGGTCGCCGATGCCAGTTGAGGCGATCGGGCCGGCTGAAACACCGTTCCGGAGATCTTTATCCGGCGAACTTTGATCCGGCGGACTGGGAGGACAGGGCGTGTACGACTACGTCATCGTGGGCGCAGGCAGCGCCGGCTGCGTGCTGGCCTCGCGCCTCAGTGAGAACCCTGACTCGCGCGTGCTTCTGCTCGAAGCCGGACCGCCGGACACCGCGGACGAGATCCACATTCCCGCCGCGGTCAACCTGCTCTTCCAGAGTGCCTACGACTGGAATTATCAGACGGTCCCGCAAGATCGCGCTGGCGGCCGCTCCATCTACTGGCCCCGCGGCCGTGTACTCGGCGGTTCGTCCTCGATTAACGCGATGATCTACATCCGCGGGAGCCGGCACGACTACGACTCCTGGCGTGACGACTACGGCTGCGAAGGCTGGGGTTACACCGACCTGATGCCGTACTTCCTGCGGGCCGAGAGCAACTCGCGTGGCGCATCGGCCTATCACGGGGCTTCTGGCCCGCTCAGCGTGCAGGATCTCAAGTTCCGCAGCGGGCTGACTGGCGACTTCGTCACTGCCGCGCGCAACAGCGGACTCCCGGCCAACGACGATTTCAATGGGCCCGAGCAGGAGGGCGTCGGCTACTACCAGGTCACCCAGAAGGCCGGGCGCCGGTGGTCAGCGGCCGACGCATACCTGCACCCGGCGGCCGATCGGCCGAACCTGACCATCTACACAGATGCGCACGTGACCGGGATTGAAATCGCGGCCGGCCGGGCCACCGGCGTTCGTTACCTGAGGCGCGGCGTCGAGGAGCTGGTCAGGGCCGAGGCCGAGATCATCTTGTCGGCCGGCGCCGTCGGCAGCCCGCAGCTGCTGATGCTCTCGGGCGTCGGCCCGGCCGATCACTTGCACGAGCACAACATCGCGGTCATGGCGGAGAACGCCGGCGTTGGCAGCAACCTGTCCGATCACCCGGTCGTGCCGGCGATATGGAGCGCTCCAAAGAACCGCAGTCTGTGGGAGAAGGCGGGTCCGCGGAACCTGGCCCGCTGGCAGCTGATGCACTCGGGGCCGATGACGACCAACCTGGCCGAGGCGGGGGGCTTCAGCCGGACGGACGCGTCCCTAGTCGCGCCGGACATTCAGTGGCACGTGCTGCCGGTGCCGTTCGTCGACGGCGGCCTTGCCGACCCGGCCAGCCGGGCGCTGTCCGTGCTCATCACGCTCGTGTCGGTTGGCAGCCGCGGCAAGATCAGGCTGCGCAGCGCTGATCCGCGGCACAAGCCACTAATCGATCCGTCGTACTTGTCGGACATCGACGACCTCGAGTCGCTGGTTAAGGCCGTCGGCATGGCCCGCGATATCGCGGCCGCCAGGCCGCTGAGCAAGGAGCTCCAGGCCGAGCTCGAGCCAGGCCTGTCCGTGCGCAGCGACGCCGACGTGCGCGATTGGGTCCGCGGCAATCTGTCCACGCTCTATCACCCAGTCGGGACGTGCGCGATGGGCGGTGACTCGCGCGTCGCAGCCAGCAAGCTGGCCAGCGTCGTCGACACCGACTTGCGAGTGCGCGGCGTCGAGCGTCTGCGCGTCGTCGACGCGTCGGTCATGCCGACGGTGCCGCGCGGCAACACCAACGCGCCGACGATCGCAATCGCCGAGCGCGCCGCCGACCTGATCCAGGGCCGGGCACCCCTGGCCGCGCTGGAACCCGCAGACTCCGTGCTTTCCATCATCAGCGGGCAGTAGCGCCCGTCCCGGGCGAGACCATGACACTTTCGGGCAAGATCACGGCCATTATGCGGCATTTGCCCCCACCAAACTGTCATGGTCTCCGCGCCCGGATGCTCGCCGACCCTGGGCCTGCGTAATTTGTCCCAGTTAGTGGGCCCGCGGTTACTTGTATCGGCGGCCGTGCAGCATCGTGACAACGTTCAGGATCTTCTTCATGTCCGCATCGGTGCGGTCGAAGGACGTGAGGTTCACCAGCGGCTTCATCCACTGCCTGGCGATCGCCTTGGGCCGCGCGAATTCCCGCAGACCGTCCGCGCCGTGGATCCGGCCGAACCCGGAATCACCGGACCCGCCAAATGGCAGGGATGGCACGCCGGCGAACGAGATGACCGAGTTGATCGCGGTCATGCCGCTGGTCAGCTCGCGGGCTGCTGCCATCGCAGCCTTCCTGCTGCCAGCAAAGACAGTGCCGCCGAGGCCGTAACGGCTGGCGTTGGCGCGCTCGACGCCCTCGGCCAGGCTCGCGACCTTGGCTACCGTGATAGTCGGGCCGAAGGTCTCGTCGGTAACCGCCTTGCTCTCTTCGGGCACATCGGCCAGGATCACCGGGCCGACGAACGGGCGCCGGATGCTGGCGATGCCGCCGACGACCGGGCGACCGCCACGGGCCAGGGCGTCCGCGATATGCCTCTCGATGACCTCGGCCTGGCCAGGCAGCGTCATCGGCCCGTAGTCGGCCTCGCGGTCATCGCCGGGACGGACCTTGGTCACGCGGTCGGCCAGCTTCTCCAGGAACGTGTGATAGACGTCCTGGACGACGTAGACGCGCTCGACGCCGACGCACGTCTGGCCGGCGTTCGATAGCGCGCCCCAGGCGCACGCGTCAGCGGCGGCATCCAGGTCGGCGTCGGCGCCCACGATGAAGGCGTCCTTCCCGCCGCACTCGGCCACCATCGGAGTGAGGTTCTCGGCGCATGCGGCCATGACCTTCTTGGCCGTCGTCGCCGAGCCGGTGAACGCGATCTTGTTCACACCGCTGCGGGCCAGATAGCTGCCAGTCTGGCCCATGCCGGTCACCAGCTGAAGTACCGGGTGCTCGGGCACGACCTCAGCAAACGAGCTCACCAGCCACGCGCCCACCGCCGGGGTCAGCTCACTGGGCTTAAATACGACCGCGTTCCCAGCCGCAAGAGAATATGCAATTGACCCCATGGGGGTGAATACCGGGTAGTTCCACGGCCCTATCACGCCGACTACACCGAGCGGCTGGTACTCCAGCGTTGCCACCTGGTTGATAGCGATAAGGCCGCGGCGGACCCGGCGGGGGCGCAGGACCCTCCGGGCGTTCTTGGCGGCCCAGTCGATGTGCACGATCGCGAGCAGGATCTCGACCTGCGCATCGGCCAGCGGTTTGCCGGTCTCGTTATGCACGAGCTCCGCTAGCCGGCCGATGTAACGGGTCAGGTACGACTTCCACGCCAGCAGGCGCTGCTTGCGTCCAGTCCAGCCGAGGTCAGCCCACCACTGCGCAGCCGCTCTGGCGCGCTCGACAGTGTCCGCCACGTCTTGCTCGCTGAAGACCGGATAGGTGCCAATGACCTCGCCAGTGGCCGGATTCAGGCTGTCGAAGGTTTCGGTCGACCTGACGAACCCGTACGTCCCGAGCGTCGCTGTCATGACCCTTGCACCGCCGTTCTGTGCGATTTGCTGCGATTGTACGCGTGCGCGCCCCCGTGTGCCTGGTGCCTGAGATCAGTACACCACCGGCTGGCCCGCCAAGATCCCCTCGGGTAGGTTGTGCCGCGTGACCCAGCCTTGCAGCCGCGACGCGGACCTGCACTGGCTCCGCGCCGCCATCGAGCTGTCGAGGCGCTGCACGCCGTCGATGACCGCGTTCTCGGTCGGTGCGGTGCTGGTGGGCGCTGACGGCACCGTGCTGACGGAGGGCTACTCGCGCGAGCTTGATCCCGGCGATCACGCCGAGGAAGTGGCGCTGGCCAAGATCGGCCTGCCTGGGTCAGCGGCCGTGACGGGGCTGGCCGACGCGACCCTGTATAGCTCGCTCGAGCCCTGCGCGGCGCGAGCGTCCAGGCCGGTTCCGTGCGCCGACGCGATCATCGCCAGCGGAATCGGCAGGGTGGTCATTGCCTGGCAGGAGCCGCCGATCTTCGTGCCGGGAGGCGGCGCACTCCGGCTGCGCGCCGCGGGAGTCGCTGTTACCACCGTGCCCGAACTGGCGGCAGCCGCCATGGCCGTCAACTCCCACCTGCTCGTTAGCTGAAAGCGTCGGCTGCGGTGCTTCCCGCTCCGGCGGCCTATTCCAGCTCCTGCGGGCCGCCGAAGGCTGGCGGGCAGTCTGCCGTCACGCCCCGTCGAGGCGGGCCAGGTAGTAGGCCACGTGCGGCTGAGTGGGGTGGCCAGCTGGTATCCGGGGGTGGTCAAACCTCGCGACCTCAGCCATGCCAATCCGCCGCATGACGGCCTGCGACGGCTCGTTGAGCACGGCTGTCATAGACCAGAGCCCGGGCAGGCCGGCGCCGTCGAAGGCCACGGCTACGGCGGCCCTGGCGGCTTCGGTCGCATAGCCGTGGTGCCAGACGTGGCGTGCCAGTCGCCAGCCGACCTCCATGCCACCGGCGCCCGGCACCCCGCCGGGCATCGGATTCAGGCCGGTATAGCCGATGAACTCGCTAGTAGCGGCCAGCTCAAGCGCCCACAGGCCGAACCCCTGCTCGTCGAAGCGCGCCTCGATGCGGTCAACGAACGCGTCGCTCGCCGCGCGGTCGAGCGTCTCCGGGAAATACCGCATGGTCTCCGGATCGCCGTTCAGTGCGGCGAACGGCGCCCGGTCGGAGTCCCGCCAGCGCCGCAGCACCAGCCGGTCAGTCTGGATCTGATCGAAACGGGGCGTCATTGCCATGGCCATGTCAGCCTCCCGCCAACGGATCGCGCCAGGCCAGTATGTTCGGGCGCCCGGTCAGCTGGCGACCACGAGGACGTCGCCGATTCCGAGTGCTTCGATCGGCTCCTTGATCTGTGCCGCGTCACCGACTAGGACCGTGACGAGGCGGTCGATCGGGAACGCCGAGACTACCGCCGCCGTCGCCTCCGTTGTGCTCGTCGCGGCGAGTCGCCTGTACAGCTGCGCTTGGTAGTCGTCGGGCAGGTGCTGTTCTACCTGATCCGCCAGCGTGCCAGCGACGGCTCCGGCCGTCTCGTACCGCAGCGGCGCGACGAGCACCAGGTTCTGCACCGCCAGGTCACGCTCGGCGTCGGTCAGCCCATCGGCTGCAAGCGTCCGTAGCACGGCCTGCAGATCAGCCAGGGCGGGGGCCGTTGACGCTGTGTCGACAGCACCGCTCATGGCCAGCAGCGAGCTGCCCACCGCGCCGTCGCCAGGCGCTGGTGCCGGGGAGCGCAGCACCTGCGCGATGGCCCGGACGCCGTAGGTGTAGCCCTTCTCCTCGCGCAGGACCCGGTCGAGCCGGGAGGTTAGCGTCCCGCCGAGGCAGTACGTGCCGACGACGAGCGCTGGCCACATCGGCTCGCGGCGATCAGGCCCGGTCCGACCGATGAGCAGCTGCGTCTGCACGGCACCCGGCCGGTCGACGATCACGACCCGGCCGGCGTCGTCGGCGGTCACGGGAGGCTGCGGTACCGGCGCGGCGTTGTCGGCCGTCCACCCGCCGAGTGTGTCGGCGAGCACCGCATCCAGATCGGTCCGTACCAGGTCGCCCACGACGATCGCGGTCGCTGTCCCAGGCCGCACGTGCGCCTCGTAGAACTCGCGCACGTTGGCGGCGTCGATGCGGGCGACCGTGTCCTCAGTGCCCTGGCGCGGCCGGGACATCCGCGACGACTCCGGGAACAGCTCCGCTGACAATTGCTTGGCCGCGCGCCGCGGCGGGCTGGCCAGCTCATGGGGGATCTCGTCGAGGCGGTTGCGCACTAGCCGCTCGACCTCGCTGGCCGCGAACGTCGGTGCCCGCAGCGCCTCGGCGAGCAGGCCGAGCGCCCTGGCCAGGCGGGAGGCGGGCACCTCCATCGAGATGCGGGCACCGGTGTAGTCGACCCGCGAGCCGACCGTCGCGCCGCAGCGCTCCAGCTCGGCGGCGAACTGCTCGGCTGAGTACGGGCCGCATCCCTCCGACAGCGCGTGCACCATCACGGTGGCGATCCCGTCGAGCCCGTCCGGCTCCGCGTCGAGTGGCGCGTCCAGGCAGATCTCAACGGCTATGACCTGCTGCCCCGGCCGGTGGCACCGCTGGACGGTCAGCCCGCTGGGCAGCGCGCTGTGCTGGGGCACCGGGAACTCCCATGGCTTCGCGAGCCCGGCGGCCGGCAGCGGGTGCAAGTCCATCGTCACGAGCGGGTCGGTCACTGGCCTGTCTCTTCCTGCTTGCCGGCCGCCGAGGTCGACTGGTCTGGCGGAGTTGCCTGGTCTGGGGGAGTTGCCTGGCCTGGCGGACTCGCCGGCTCGTACTCCAGCACCGCGCGGTTGTCAGGGCGCAGCCTCGCCGCGGCTACGGCCTGGACTTCCGCCGAGGTCACGTCGAGGATCCGGCCGATGGCCGTGAACGCGAGCTGCGGGTCACCGAACAAGACCGCGTACCGACAGAGCTCGTCGGCGCGGCCTGCGACCGTGCCCAGCCGGTCGAGCCACTCGCGCTCCAGCCTGGCCTGTGCCCGCTCCATCTCCTCATCCGACGGCCCATCCGCGCCGAACCGCGCCAGCTCCTCATCGACGCCGGCCTCGATCTCTGCGAACCCGGCGCTGCTGGCCGCCTTCACGTCGAGCCAGCCCACGGACGGGGCGCCGACCAGCCGCATCACTCCGAAGCCGGCCGATATGGCGGTACGATCGCGCCGCACCAGCCGGTTGTACAGCCGGGATGACATACCGGAGCCAAGAACGGTGGCGGCCAGGTCCGCCGCGTCGCAGTCACGAGTGCCGTCGGGTGGCAGCCGGTAAGCCGCCATCAGGGCACGGGCCGGGACGTCCTCCCGGATCTCCTCGCGTATCTCGGCGCCGATGATGTCGGGCAGCGATCCGTCGCGCGGTGGCACCTTGCCGGTGCCGGGCGGGATCGACCCGAAATACTTCTCCACCCACGCGAGCGTCTGCTCCGGGTCGATGTCGCCGACGATCGCGAGCACTGCGTTGTTCGGCGCGTAGTTCGCACGGAAGAACGCGCGCGCATCCGCCAGCGTCGCCGCGTCCAGGTCGGCCATGGAGCCGATCGGCGTGTGGTGGTACGGGTGGCCGGCCGGATAGGCAAGCCCAATCAGCCGCTCGAATGCGGTGCCGTAGGGCACGTTGTCGTAGCGCTGCCGGCGCTCGTTCTTGACCACGTCCCGCTGGTTCTGCAAGGACTCCTCGTCGAGCGCCGCGAGGAGCGAGCCCATGCGGTCCGCCTCCAGCCAGAGCGCGAGCTCCAGCTGATGCGCGGGCATGGTCTCGAAGTAGTTGGTGCGCTCGAAGCTCGTCGTGCCATTGAGCGAGCCGCCAGCTCCCTGCACGAGCTCGAAGTGGCCGTTGCCGTGGACCTGAGCCGATCCCTGGAACATGAGGTGCTCGAAGAGGTGCGCCAGGCCCGTCCGGCCCTCGGCCTCGTTGCGGGAGCCGACGTCGTACCACAGGCAGACAGCCGCGACTGGAGTGAGGTGATCCTCGGAGAGCACGACGCGCAGGCCGTTGGCGAGCCTGTGCTCGGTCGCGGTCAGGCCGCCAGAGGCGAGGTCGTGTGAAGCTGTCTGGCCCATCAGCTGGTCATGCTCCTTCGATTGCAGCGCCTAGCGAACCAGGCGGGTTTACCCGGCGCCGTCACTCTGCCCGGTTACTCAGAACAACCGCAGCAGGCCGTCATCCATGCCGCGCATCGTGTCGTAGTCCAGCGTGACGCACCGGATTCCGCGGTCTTCAGCCAGCACCCGCGCCTGCGGCTTGATCTCCTGCGCGGCGAAGACGCCCTGTACCGGCGCGAGCAGCGGATCCCGGTTGAGCAACTCGAGGTAGCGCGTGAGCTGCTCGACGCCGTCGATCTCGCCGCGGCGCTTGACCTCGATCGCCACGCTGATGCCGGCCGCGTCCCGGCACATGATGTCGACCGGGCCGATGGGCGTCGGGAACTCGCGCCGCACGAGCCGCCAGCCGTCGCCGAGGACGTCGAGCCGCGCGGCCAGCAGTTCCTGCAGGTGCGACTCCACGCCGTCCTTGACCAGGCCTGGATCGATGCCGAGGTCGTGGGAGGAGTCGCTGATGATCTCGGCGAGCTCGATGGTCAGCGTCTCGCCCGACTTGCCCGTGACGACCCAGCGATCCTGATCCTCCGTGAGCCGGCACGGCGGTGACATCCAGTTCAGCGGCTTATAGGAGCCACCGTCGGAGTGAACGAGCACGGAGGAGTCGGCCTTGACGATGAGCAGGCGCGTGGCCAGGGGCAGGTGGGCCGACAGCCGTCCCGCGTAATCCACGCTGCACCGGGCGATGACGAGACGCACGAAACCCAACTGTAGTTGGTGAGCGCGGGCTCACCACCCATGAGCGCGCCCAGGCTCAGTGCAGCGGGTCGGGCTTGCGCCCGCGGGCTAGAACCAGCAGATGTGGCAGCACGAGTGTCGCTGGGTCGGCGAAGTGCTGGCGGACTGACCGATCAAGCTGCGCGAGCTCACCTTCGTCGGCGAGGCCAAGCTCGATGATCGTGGGCCAGAGACTGCGGACAAGATCCGGCAGGATCGTGCGACGCGAGTGCCCGACCGGGTACGTGTTCGCGTGACCGGCTACGCGCGGCGTTGCCGACGATTCGCGTGCCTACGCTCGTCGTGCAGCGGCTTGATGACCGCATCACGCCCCCGTTCCACGGGCGATACCTGGCTGCTCGCATCCCCGGCGCTCGCTATTTTGAGCAGCCCGGCGATCATTCGCTGCGGGTTCGCGGGCAGCGGGGACAACTACGCGCTCTGCCAGGCAATCGAGGAGTTCCTCGCCGGGGAGCCGGAGGCGCCCGAGGCAGAATCGGGTGCGCCGGAGCGCGTGCTGTCGACCGTGCTGGTTGCGGACGTGGCGCCTGGGCCCGTGGCTACAGCCACTGCGCTAACAGATGCCCCGCGCCCGGCTACCACGCTGCCAGGGCCGGACGCGTTAGGCCACCTGTGGGACATCGCGACCCAGCAGACGCGGCATCACCGCGGCCGGCTCATTCGAAGCGACGGCACTAGCATCCTCGCGACGTTCGACGCGCCAGGCCGGGCCATCCGCTGCGCTGCTGCCGTGCGTGATGCCGCGGTCGGCTGTGGGATCCAGTTCAGGGCTGGCATCCACACCGGCGAAGTTGATCTCGTCGACGATGGCGTCGGTGGCGTGTCTGTCCAGCTTGCGCGGGATATCGCGGCCCTGGCGCAGTGGGCCGAGATCCTTGTCTCCCGCACTGTCAAGGACCTGGTCGCCGGCTCGGGGATAGAGTTCGCCGACCGCGGCAGCCATGACCTGCGCGGGCAACCGGACGCTCGGCCGCTGCATGCAGTAGGCGGGCTGTGAGCCCGCGCACCGCCACAGTCCTGGCTCGACGTGCGCGACCCCGTGTTTCGTCTGGTTAGCCGCCCCGCAGGCCAGTAAAGGCGTCGCCGGCCAGGTCGATGACGAGCTCGATGCCGTCCGCCCGGCTGATGGTCTCGTCCGTTGTCACCGTCGGGCTGATCTTGCCGCGGCGCTCGGCCAGCGCTATGCACGCGTGCAGAGCCGCCCGGCCCAAGCCCACGAGCGCGGCCTCGGGTGCGGGCACCTCCGCTATGTACGGCGGCACCGGCCGTGGGACGACGTCCGGCCAGCCGGCCGGATCGCGCGGCGTCTCCAGCGACAGGACGGGCGCGAGGTCGGCCGCGATGGCGTCGCGCGCAGTGAGCGGCGCACCGAGCTGCCAGCGGTTGCGCAGCGTCGCGATGACCGAGGTGGCACGGTGCTGGCTGGTGACGACCGCCTGTCCCGGGGCCCAGGCGGAGATCGCGATTGTCGGCACGCGGACGCCCGACCTGTCGAAGCCGAAGTTCATCTGGTCAGCTGCCGCCGCGGGATGCGGCGGCGGCGCAAGCGGCGGGGGTACGTGGTCGTACGTGCCGCCGTGCTCGTCAAACGTGACGACGAGCAGCGTGTTCCAGGCGTTGGAACCCTGCGGCGACGACGCCGAGCGGACTGCGTTATAGATCTTCGCGAGCAGCGCCTCGCCGCCTAGCAGTGAGGACGGCGAGTCGATCGGAGTGTCGCGGAACAGCGCGTCGAAGGCGGGATGCATGTCGTTGTGGCCGTACAGCAGGTTGGGCTCGATGAACGAGTAGGTCGGCAGATTGCCGTCGGCTGCGTCCTGCAGGAACTGATCGGTGGACACGAACTTGGTGGCGAAGTACGGCCACAGGCGCGGCGCGTGGATGATGCCAGTCAGCGAGATGTGGCTGGGCGGATCGCAATAGACCCGCCAGCTCAGGCCTTGCTGGTCGAGGCGCTCGAAGATCGTCTCGGCCGTGTTGTGCAGCGGGAACGAATCGGGCGGGGACAGGTTGTCGACATACCCGGACGAGCTGCCCGCGTGGAAGAACGAGCGGTTGGCGAACGTCTGGGACGGGACCTCGCAGAACCAGTGGTCGAAAGACGTGAAGCCGCGCGCCAGCGCAGCGGTAACCGGCATCTGCGCGGGCGTATACCCGGTCATGATCTGCGCGTACTCGTCGTAGCGCGGCTGCCTGCCGATCTCCGCAGTGAACGCGCTGATGTAGTCGGCGACGAAACCGTTCATGGACGGCCGCTGCCGCGCATCGGCCGGGGCGTTGAACGGTGCCACCATCTTATTGGCGAGCACGTTGCGGTTGGCCGCCGGGTCGATGACGCCGAACAGCTGCGTGTTGACGTGCTGGTACTCCTCGCCGGGGTCGGTGCTCGGCGTGTTCATGTCCGCTGGGACGCCGTAGCTCACGGAGGCACCGCCGGAGCGATCGGCCGCCCACTCCGGTACAGGGTTGGCGAGATCCTTTCCAAATACGCCCTCAAACGACGCGATCTCGCCGGGCAGGTAGAGCCGGCCGAGCAAGTTGTCGAATGAGCGGTTCTCGAACATGAGCACGACGACATGGTCGAGGGCACTGCTGCGGTCGGGACGTGGCATGCGGCTGGCTCCACAAGGCTCAGGCTGGGTCGGAACGCTGGATTCTTGTCATCATGATCGCTCAGCGCGCGCCAGGCGCGCATACCGCGGATCTGACGGCGCGCCGCATGGCGGCGAGGTTGACGCCCCGCAAGGCGCTCGACGATGCCTGTGTCGGATGTAGCGTTCCGGGCATGGGATCGGCTGTCCGCCGGCCCCGAGTAGGCCTGCTCACGGGTTCCCGGACGCGGCGCTTCGTTCGCATGGAGGCCGACGGGCTGAAGCGCTGCGCCGAGACCATGAGCTAGCCGGGCGCCGACAGGCGCCGACGGCGCCGACGGTAATGTCGCCGCCATGGACATTCGCGAGGTAGCGGTCGTTGGCCTCGGCACGATGGGCGCGGGCATCGCCGAGGTGTTCGCGCGAGCCGGGATCGGGGTTGTCGCGATCGAGGCCGATCCGCAGGCCATGGCACGCGGCCTCGGCATCCTGGATGCCAGCCTGTCGAAGGCCGTAAGCCGGAGCAAACTATCTGCAAGCGAGCAGGCGGAGATCCGCGCCCGGATCCGCCCGGCCGCCGGGTTCAGCGACGCGGCAGCGGTTGACCTGGCCGTCGAGGTGGTGCCGGAGCGGATGGAGATCAAGCGGCAGATCTTCGCGGAGCTGGACCGGGTCACGAGCCCGGCGGCGATCCTCGCGACGAACACGTCGTCGTTGTCGGTCACCGCGATCGCGGCGGCGACCAAGCACCCCGGCCGCGTCGTCGGCATGCACTTCTTCAACCCGGCGCCGGTGATGCGGCTGGTGGAAGTCGTCTCCACACCGCTCTCCGACGACGGTGTCGTGCACACCGTCGCAGAGCTTGCCCACCGGCTCGGCAAGACGCCGGTGCAGGTTGGCGACCGGGCCGGCTTCATTGCGAATGCGCTGCTGCTGCCCTATCTCAACCACGCGGTCCAGTTGCTGGAGACCGGGTACGCCAGCCGGGAAGACATCGACCTCGCCGCGACCGCGGGCATCGGCCTGCCGATGGGGCCGCTCGCGCTCCTCGATCTCATCGGGCTGGACACCTCACTGTCGATCATGGAAGTGCTGCGCGCCGAATTCGGCTTGCCCAGGTACACCCCGGCGCCGTTGCTGCGCCGCCTCTGCGATGCGGGCCGGACCGGCCGCAAGGCCGGCCGTGGCATCTACGACTACGCCGCGGCCCCTCACGATTCGGGCGGGAACGGGCTCGGCTCGAGTGCTCCTGACATTGTCACGCTGATCGGGTCGGGCGATGAAGTCGAGGCCGACCTCGCGACCGCGCTCGCGAGCGCGGGCATCAACGTCACCAGGAACGCGGCTCATCCCACCGACCTCGTGCTGATTGCCGCGGCGTCGGGGCAGCCAGTGCTGCCCGCATCGCTCGCCGCCGGGCGCCCGGAGCAGTCGGTCGGACTGAACCTGCCTGGCGGCATAGCCGGAGGCAGCCTGGCCGAACTGATCCAGACGAGCCTGAGCTCGGACAAGGCGATGGCAGTCGGCGCAGCCCTTGCGGCAAGGCTCGGCCTTGTCGTCGTACACGCTCCGGATCGGCCGGGCTTCCTCGTCGGAGCACTTCTCTATCCGCACCTGGCCGACGCTGTGCGGATGGTCCAGGACGGCTACGCAACGGCACAGGATGTGGACACCGTGATGGTGCTGGGCTGCGGGTATCCGCAGGGGCCGTTCCAGCTGCTGAACTCCGCGGGGCAGGCGGCGGTGCTGACGGGCCTGCGGGCCATGTACGACGCCTATGGCTACCCGGCTTTCGCCCCGCCGCCGCTGCTGGCTGAGCACGCCGCGGCCGGGATCGAGTTCCGAAGTCTCGGGCGCGGCCGCGCTGGCGATGGCGCCAGCGGAGGCAGCTGAGCACGCAGGCTGTGCACGTGAGTCCACGGAAGGCGCGGCGGTTGCCGTCGGATGAGCCGAGCAAACCACGGCGAGCCCGGCGGCCGAGACCAGATTCCGCGGCGCCCGGCGACGATGCCGTCCGGCTCGGGCCACCGCAGCTGCAGGAGTGGCCGGACGGCGACTGGATCGTTCGTCGGGTGCCTGGCGTCGCGGCAGCGAAAACCTACCGCTGTCCCGGTTGCGACCAGGAACTCGTGGCGGGTACGGCGCACGTGGTTGTCTGGCCCGCCGACGCGCCGGCCGCGGACGAGCGACGCCACTGGCACAACGCATGCTGGCAGCGTCGGCCGCGCCGCCCCGGCCCTGGTCCGCAGACGCACCGGTGAGGACGCGATGACCGAGATCACGGCGAGCAGCGTCCTGCCGGCCAGGCGAGAGCACATCACCCTGGTTACGTCCGACGGCCTGAGGCTCGTTGGCGAGCTCGCGCAGCCGCTCACCCGCACGCCGGTCGCTACGCTCATCTGCCTGCATCCGCTCCCGACCCACGGCGGCATGATGGACAGCCACATCTTCCGGAAGGCGTCCTACCGGCTGCCTGCCCTGGCTGACCTAGCGGTTCTGCGTTTCAACACGCGCGGCACCTCGTCTGAGAGCGGCCGCAGCGAAGGGGAATTCGGCGCAGGCGAGGCCGAGAGGCACGACGTGGCGGCCGCCATCGGGTACGGCGCCGACATGGACCTGCCGGACCTGTGGCTTGTCGGCTGGTCCTTCGGCTCCGAGATCGCGCTGCGCTGGGGCAATGATCCAGACATCGCCGGCGCCATTCTGCTGTCGCCGCCACTGCGTCGCGCCGGGGATGCCGACCTTGATGCCTGGGCTCGGTCTGGCAAGCCATTGCTCGCGCTGGTACCGGAGCACGATGATTACCTCCAGCCGCCGGAGGCGCGCCAGCGATTCGCGCGGGTGCCGCAAGCGGAGGTCATCGGCGTTCCGGGCGCCAAGCACCTGTGGGTGGGGGAGCACTACGTCCGGATCGTGCTCAACGAGATCGTGCGCCGGGTCAACCCGGCGGCATGGCCGCTGCCAACCGTCTGGGAGGTCTCACCGTGAGCTTGTTTGACCTGACTGGCAAGACCGCATTCGTGACTGGCGCGTCCCGAGGCATCGGCCGCGTCATCGCGGTGGCACTTGCGGACGCTGGCGCCGACGTCGCCCTCGTCGCGCGCAGCGCCGACGGGCTTGCCGAGACCGCCGAGGCCATCGACGCGGTCGGCCGGAAGGCCATCGTGATTCCAACCGATGTCACTGACTACGACGCGGTCGGCAGGGCCGCCAATATCGCGATAGACCAGCTCGGCGCTGTCGACATCGTCGTGAACAATGCCGGCGGGTCCAATTTCATGGTCCCGTTCCGTGACCTGCGACTGTCAGGCTGGGACAAGCTCATCCAGCTCAACCTCAGCTCGGCGGTATACGTCTGTCACGCGTTCGCCGGTCACCTGCTCGATCGCGGGACGGGCACGGTGATCAACGTGGCGTCGGTCACGGGCATCGCCGCGTCGCCTTTGATCACCCCGTACGGCGCGGCCAAGGCCGGCCTGGTATCGCTAACCAAGTCGCTGGCCGTCGAATGGGGCACCGCAGGCGTGCGGGTCAATGCGCTGTGCCCTGGCTGGACCGCGACAGAGCTGAACCGTACGCTCTGGGAAGATCCGGTCACTGGTCCGGCCACGGTTGCGAGCTCGGCCATGAAACGCTGGGCCAGCCCCGATGAGATGGCAGGCCCCGCGGTGTTCCTGGCCAGCGACGCGTCGTCATTCATGACCGGGCAGACGCTGGTTGTCGACGGGGGCCAGACGCTCGCCGTGTGATCGGAACCCGTGTCACCCGGCACGCCAGCAAAATCAGAAGACGCTGAGGGCCCTCCCGCGATCCCGCGGGAGGGCCCTCAATCCGTCTAACCAGGCTGGCTCAGGCCTGCGACCCGAGCACGCTACTCGGGCTACCTACACATGCCAGTTACTCGGTCCACCACTCATCGTCGCCCTCGCCCGGCTTGCCGTTGGCCGACGCCTTGGCCGGGCCGTCGGCGGCCGGAGCGGCAGACTGCCGCGCTGGGGCTGCGGCGGTGCTGGCTGCGGCCGTGGTGGCTGCGGCGGGGACCGGGGCGGGCTCCGCCTCGACGGCCGGCCCGGCAGTGACGGCCTTGGCGGCCGCGGGAGCGACTGCGGCCTGCTGCGGCGGGCTGGACTTGAGCACGTCCGCGAGGCCCGGCATCGTCCCGCCCAGCAGCTGGCTGATCTGCGCGAGGTGAGCGCCGACGCTCTCCTTCTGCTTGTTCAGCTCGTCGACCTGGCGCTGGGCGTTGCTGCGCACCCGCTCGGCCTCGGACTTGGTGTCAGCGAGCAGCTGATCGGCCTGGCCCTTCGCCTGGGCCAGGATGGCGTCGGCGTTCTTCTTGGCGTTGCTGACCAGCTGCTGTGAGTGCTGATCGGCCTCGCGCCTGGTCTGCTCGGCCTGGATGCTCGCCTTGCTAGCGCGCTCCTCGGCGACGGCCGCCCGCTGCTCGGCCTCGGAGACCATCTTCTGGGTGGCTTCCTGCGCCTTGGCTAGCCTCTCGGTCTCCTGGCGCTCGGCTTCCTCGCGCCGCGCCGCCAGCTGCATCTCGAACTCGGCCTCGGCCTGCGCCCGCGCTGCTTCGCTGTCCTCAAAGGCCCGCTGCGCCTGGCTGCGCATCTCGTCGGCCTGCCGCTTCGCAGTGGTCAGGATCTCGTCACGGTCACGCTTGGAGGACGCGCGCATCTGCGCGACCTCGCGCTCGGCGGTCGTCCGCATCTTGGCGACCTCGCGCTCGTTGCCGGCGCGCTTCTCGGCTACCTCGTGGTCGGCGGTGGCCCGCAGCTTGGCGACTTCGCGCTCGGTGGTCGACTTAAGCTCGTCGGCCTCCCGCCCGGCCTTGGTCCTGATCGCCTCGGCCTCGCGCTCAGCGGACGAGCGCTGATCATCGGTCTCCCGCTTGGCGACGGCGCGCAGCTCGGCAGCCTCGTTCTCGGCCGACGCGCGTGCCTCGGCCGCCTCGACCTTGGCGGCCGCGTTCAGCTCGTTGGCGCCAGACCTCGCCTCCTGCACTATCTCGGTCGCCTGCTCCTCGGCAAGCCGGAGCAGCTGCTCGATCCTCGAGCCGAGGCCCGAGTACGTCGGCCGTTCCTGCTCCTGAAGCTGGCGGTGTGCGTCGGCTAGCTCGCGCTGCAGGGCCTGGGCGTTCTCCTGGTGCTTGCGCACCTCCGTGTCGAGACGCCCCAGTTCTGTCTGGACCTGAGTCGGGTCATATCCGCGCATGACCCTCGAGAACTCGGGGATGGAGTTCTCCACAAAGAAGTTGCTGAGCTGAGCATCAATGTCGGGCTGCATGTCGCCTAATCCTGTGTAGACGGGAGGGTCGCGCACCGAAACGAACGCCTGTCGGGTCCGATTGCCGAGCCTGATCGGCGCTGCTCAAAGCCGCCTTGCCCGGCCGGCACGAAAGAGCTTTCGTCCGGTGGTGGCAGCGTACTCTCCCGGTGAGCCGTTGGCGGCGTGTTCGCGGCTGGTAGTGCTTGAGATACCGTTTTTTAACGATATGTGATATACGTGACGACACTTCGTCACACTGAGCGAGAAGGTATGGGCCCTGCTGACCGGTTTGGATCAGCCCGCTGGGCCTGCGTCGGGTGCCTGGACGAGCTCAGTCAGGACCCCGCCGATGTCGGCCGGGTGCAGGAAGGCGATCGATGCGCCCATGGACCCGTGGCGCGGCCGCTCGTCGATGAGCCGCACACCCGCCGCGCCGATCGCTGCCAGCGCCGCTGTGATATTCGCCACGCCGTAGCCCACGTGATGTACGCCCTCACCGCGGCGCGCGAGGAACTTGCCGACCGGCGTTTCCGGGCCGAGTGGCTCGAGCAACTGGACGTATGAGCTGCCGGCCGGACCGTCGGCGACGTGCAGCATCGCCTCCCTGACCCCTTGCGCCTCGTTCACCTCCATGCTGGCGACGGTCAGCCCGAACGCTGACTCGTAGAAGGCGATCTTCGCCGTCAGGTCTCTGCACGCGATGCCGACATGATCGATGCGGGTAAGCACGGCTTCTGCACCTCCGGGCGCTGGGTGACTGACAGGTATCGTTTCAGCTATGCGTGAAGCAGTAATCGTGGGCGGGGCGCGAACCCCGATAGGCCGTCTGCTCGGGTCCTTGAGCGGATTCAGCGGAGCCCAGCTCGGCGGGCTGGCAATCAGTGCGGCGCTGGAGCGCGCGGGCGTTCCTGGCGACCGCGTTGAGTACGTGATCATGGGCCAGGTGCTCCAGGCAGGCGAGGGACAGATCCCGGCCCGCCAGGCGGCAGTAGCCGCTGGCATCCCCATGACGGTCCCGGCACTGTCCGTCAACAAGGTCTGCCTGTCGGGCCTTGACGCCATCGCGCTCGCTGCTCAGCTGATCCGGGCTGGCGAGTTCGACGTCATCGTCGCCGGCGGGATGGAGTCGATGTCGAAGGCGCCGCACCTGCTGCCAGGCTCGCGCCGCGGCTTCAAGTACGGCGCCACCGAGCTCGTCGACTCGATGGCGCTCGATGGCCTCACGGACGCATTCGACCAGGTGTCGATGGGGGAGTCGACCGAACGGCACAACGCCAAGCTCGGTATCACGCGGCAGGAGCAGGACGCGTTCGCTGCCCGGTCGCACCAGCTAGCCGCCAAGGCCATCAAGGACGGGCTGATGGCGCCCGAGATCGCCCCGGTCGTCATCCCGCAGCGGCGCGGCGAGCCGGTGATCGTCGACACCGACGAGGGCGTCCGCGCCGACACCACTACTGAGTCCCTGGCCGGGCTCAAGCCCGCGTTCTCCGTCGATGGCACCATCACCGCGGGATCGGCGTCGCAGATCAGCGACGGCGCGTGCGCCGTCGTCCTGATGTCCGCGGAGGCTGCAGCCGAAGCGGGTGCGACGGTGCTCGCGACGGTCGGCGCGCACGGCGTAGTCGCGGGCCCGGACAACTCGCTGCATTCCCAGCCATCGCGCGCCATCCAGCGCGCGCTCGACAAGGCCGGGCTCACCGTCGGCGACCTGGATCTGGTCGAGATCAACGAGGCGTTCGCCGCGGTGGCGATCCAGTCCATGCGCGACCTCGGCCTGGACCCGGACAAGGTCAACGTCGACGGCGGCGCGATCGCCGTCGGCCACCCGCTCGGCGCCTCAGGCGCACGGATCGCGCTGCACCTTATCTACGCGCTGCGGCAGCGCGGCGGCGGCCTGGGCGCGGCTGCGCTCTGCGGTGGCGGCGGGCAGGGCGACGCGCTGCTGCTTCGGGTACCAGCCGCCGAACAGACCTGAGCTTGCCGTGACCGAGCCTGCCGTGACCGAGCCGGCCTGGACCGAGTCGGGCGGGCCGTGACCGGGCTTACCGGGCAGGTCCGGCGTAGCGCCGACCCGGAGGCCTTGATCACGGCTGCCAGGTCGGGCGATCCGCGTTCCCTTGCCCGGTTGGTTTCTCTAGTGGAGGACGAATCGGCCGAGCTTCGCCGTGTCATGAAGGTGATCGCGCCGCTAACGGGGCACGCGCACATCGTCGGGCTGACGGGATCACCGGGCGTGGGCAAGTCGACGGTGACTGGCGCGCTCGTGCGCGTCTACCGGGACGCCGGCCTGCGCGTTGGCGTGCTGGCGGTCGATCCGTCGTCACCGTTCAGCGGCGGGGCGCTGCTCGGTGACCGGGTGCGGATGCAGGACCACGCCACCGATGACCAGGTCTTCATCCGGTCGATGGCGAGCCGCGGACACCTGGGCGGCCTCTCCTGGGCCACTCCGCAGGCGGTGCGGATCCTGACGGCGGCCGGCTTCGACGTCGTGCTGATCGAGACCGTCGGGGTCGGCCAGGCCGAGGTCGAGATCGCGTCGCTCGCGGACACCGCGCTGGTCGTCGTCGCGCCAGGCCTCGGCGACTCAATCCAGGCGGCGAAGGCTGGCATCCTCGAGATCGCCGACATCTTCGCGGTCAACAAGAGCGATCGACCGGGCGCGCAAGAGGTCGTTCGGGACCTGCGCTCGATGCTCGCGATGGCGAGCTACGGCGCTAACGACTGGAAACCGCCGATCGTCAGCACCTCGGCTGCCACCGGCGACGGCATCGCCGATCTCGCCGCGGCCATCGACAAGCATCGCGACTGGCTGGCCGCCAGCGGGCAACTTGACGAGCGCCGTCTCGGCCGGGTGCGGGAGGAGATCTCAGCGATCGCTGTCGGCGAACTGCGGCAGCGCATGGGCGGCCTGCCCGGGCAGCCGCGGCTGGACGAGCTAGCCGGCCGCGTGCTGGCAGGCGACCTGGACCCATACTCGGCCGCCGACGAGCTGCTTTCCGGCTAGCGTCCGCCTCCCGCGCCGACCCGATCAGTGCCTGGGCCGCCACTCACCCGAGTGCGCCCGACATAGCCGGCTATATCGGGCGACTGTGCTCGGCTGGCGGCGGCCTGCGGGCGGCGACATCCAGTTGGCGCTCGGCTCATGCTGAGCTGAGACGGACTTATACGGATATGCCGGGCCGCGCTCGCGAGGGCAGGGGAACGTGTGTACCAGAGGTCCAAAGAAACTGGACCTCTGGTACACGCGATTGGCTGCGAGCGCTAGTGCGGACCGGTTTCTGCCGCTTCGGTTGCGCCGGCGGCTATCGGTGCCCTGGCTGGCTCGGTTGCGCTAGCGGTCTCGGTTGCGGCTAGGGGTGTGCTGGCCGGCCCAGTTGTGCCGGCGGACTCAGGTGTGCTGGCGGACTCGGTTGCTCCGGCCGCGATGGTTGTGCTCGCGGGTTCGGGTGTGTCGGAGTCAAGGAGCGTGCCAGTTACCTCGGTCGCGTCGGCGGGCTCGGCTTGCCGCGCCGCGGCGACCTCGGCAGCTTCCAGGACCGACTCGCTCCGCAGCCGGGCGTCGTAGGCTTCCTTGCCACCGCGGACGCCAAGGAGCCGCTTGGTAATCACCAGGTACAGCACAAGCGCGAGGTTGATGGCCAACAGCACTAGCGCGGTCGCGGAGACCTTCCTCGCGAGGTCATAGATCTCGAGCGGCAGGCCCAAGGATGTCGCGACCATCGCGAAGTACTCACCCCAGCGCCTGGCCAGCCACAGGCCAGTGCCCTCGACGAGCTCGATGACGGCGTAGAGCGCCAGCCCGATCGCCAGCAGCGTCAGCGTCTTACTGCTGAGAGTGAGGGCATGGTGTAGCAGCCCGACCAGCTTGGAGTTGGTGATGTTAAAGCCAAGCTGGCGGAACAGGTTGCGGATGACGGGCAGTTCACGGTCGAATCGCTGCTCGATGCTGGTCTGCGAGTACCGGTACTGCCACAGGAAGACCGCGAAGGTACCGAAGATGACGCCGCGCAGGTAGCGCTCGATCGCGAACACGCGCAGGATGAGCTTGCTTCTGATCTCCTTGCCGCGTGGTACGACTGGCGCTGTCGCGGCCGGGCCTGAACGTGTCGGCGGCCCTGGCACGTAAGCGCCGCAGCGCAGGCACTGCCACGCCTTGCCGTCCGGCAGCATCGCACCCATCTGGGCCGCGAGCTCCGGCTCGTCGGGCGCGAACGTCACATGTCCGCTTCGTCCGCAGCCAAGCGTGCTCCAGTCCACCCTGGCAGCCTAGGGCAGCAAGCTGATGCAATCGTCACGGCGCGGCGAGCTCAGGTGCTGATCAGTACGCCATCGGTCAGCATGAGGACGTCGTCGCACGCCAGCTCGAGCGCTTCGCGGTCACAGCCGGCGAGCAGGATGCCGCTGTCCCGGCTTAGGTCCCGGATCGCGGCAGCTAACACCGCCACTTCCCGCGCCTCGAGCCCGTCAAGCAGCCCGTCCAGCAGCAGCAGCTCTGGCTGATGGACGGCGGCGGCCGCCAGCCGCGTCCGTCTCGCTATCGCGTCGGGCGCGGCCCGCAGCTTCACCTCGGCCCACGGCATCAGCGACAGCCGGTCCAGGATCGCCGCAGCGAGGAGATGCCGGTCCTGCCGGTGCGGACGCGCGATCCGGGCCGAGTGCTCGACCAGCCCGCGGACGCGCATTGCCGGCAGCGGCCTGGCGTTGCGGCGCGCGACGCCGACGCGGCGCCGGACGGCGGCTCGGCCGCGGATGGTGGCCATGTCGTGGCCGAGGACCCGTAGCTCACCGTAGGCCGGGCGAGCGACCCCGGCGAGCAGATCCACGAGCGCTGCTGACTGCGCTGGGTAGTCGCTGAGGATGCCGAGGGCCGACCGGCCGGGCACGGGCGGCCCGATGCGGAAGCTAGCCGCGCGCACAGCCCAGCCGCGCCCGCGCCGCACGCCGATCCCGGCAGCGAGGACGGGATCCGGGCCCATGACGGCGTGGCCGAACGGCACAATTTCCCCCGGATTTAGCTATGAGTCGATCCCCGCAGGCAATGTAACGGTCTGTAATTGACCATGTCCACGTACGCGCCGGCCGACCGGCTTGCTGTTACACGCTCGGTGAGGAAATGCCGGGCAAGCCGGGCCACGGTACGTTGTGGCTGTGCCCAAACCGCTTGATCTGCCGTTCGACCCGATAGCCCGCGCCGCCGAGACCTGGGAGAGCCGGTTCGGCGACGCCAAGGCCATGGCGGCGGTCACGGCGATCATGCGCGTCCAGCAGATCCTGCTCAGTCAGCTCGATGCGCTGCTCCGGCCGCACGGTCTGACGTTCGCCCGATACGAGGCGCTGGTGCTGCTCAGCTTCAGCCGGGACGGCGCGCTGCCGATGCGGGTGATAGGGGAGCGGCTGATGGTGCATCCGACCAGCGTGACGAACACGATCGACCGACTCGAGCGCCAGCACCTCGTGATGCGCAAGCCCAACCCACGGGACGGACGCGGCACGCTCGCCGAGATCACGCCGGAGGGCCGTTCGATCATGCAGCGGGCGACTGCAGACCTCATGCAGGCTGAGTTCGGCATGGGCGGCTATACCGAAGGCCAGCTGCAGGACATGTTCGGCCTGCTGCGCGATCTCCGGGTAACCGCCGGCGACTTCAAGGATAGCTAGTCGGCCGCTCAGCCCTTGATCAGCGACGGTCGCCAAGTGAGGCCGCCGTCGCCGGTAACGAAGATCTCGCCGAGCGATGAGGTCGCTGGGACAGCGACACCCTGCGCGGCATTTGTCATGCCGACGTAGCTGAACCCGCCGGCCGGGGCGCCGCCGCCGAAGCTGGCCGCGCGCCAGTTCTTGCCGCTGTTGCTGGACTCGTAGATCCCGGTTGTGGTCGCCAGCACCAGCTGGCCGGCCGTGCCAGATGCTACCGAAGTGGTGGCAGTGGGGTGCTTCACGCTGCCCGTGACCTGCCAGCTTGACCCGTTCGCCGTGGTGTACACAGTGGTCAGAATCTCCGAACCACTGGAACTTGGACCGCCGGTCGAACCGGCGCTGCAGGCCAGCATGATCTGCAGCGGGCTGGTTACCAGCAGCGCGCGCGATGGCAGCCCGTTCGCCTGTGCCGGTCCCGGCGTGCACGGGGCCTGGCCCGCTAGGCGCCACGAACCACCGGACACTTGTCCGGTCAGTACGGCCCCCGTAGGCGTGAGCAAGTATCCGGTCGTTCCGGTGACGACTAGGGCGGCCGACGCGGCCTGGCCGGTCGACATGGTGCCAGCGGGCACGGTGACCGGCGTCCACGTTCTACTGGCAGCCGCCGATGTGTTCAGCGAGAAGCTCGTGCAGTTCGTGGCGTATGCGGGCCCGGAACCAGTACAGGTGGCAAACAGCCCGAGCGCAGGCCCGCCTGCGGCCGCTTCGATGTCGATGACGCGCTGGCCGCCCGTGGGCTCCTGGTGCCATGACGAGCCGCCGTTCTTCGTCTCGTACAGCGCAGGACCGAAGGCCCAGCCTTCGAGGAGGCTGGCAAACCGAAGCTGGCTGACGCCGGTGCTGCCGTCTGAGCCGGGCGCATATGGAGCGCTGACCCCGTACCAGGTCGTGCCGTAGTTGGATGTGCCGGCCAGCGATGTGCAGAACTGCGAGGCGCACGGACGTGCGGCCTGGCCGATGACGGCGCCGACCAAACTGTTTGACCCGGTGCCAACGAACGTCACGGAGGTTGGCCTGAAGCCGGGCGGGGGGATCGTCCAGGAGCTGGACAGCGTGGTTCGCTGGGGAGGTCTTTGGATCGGAGCGCTGCTGCGCACGGACGGTGCGACGCTATTCGAGGTGGCTTGGCTCGCGCTCGGCTGTATGGACGCAGGTGTGGCTCCGCCCGCGACGGGCTTGCCAGCGGGGTTGCTGCCGCCGACGAGCTGCGGCACCGAGACGGCGGCTGCGAGCACGACCGCGCAACCCGCGGCCGTGAACACAGCTTGACGGGTCTTGCGGTGCCGTGCCTGGCGCCGGATCCGGTCCAGCGAACCCGGCGACGGGCTGAGCGGCTGCACCTCGCCTCCTAGCCAGTCGTCGATCTCGTCCCGTGGGCTAGTCACGTGCGTCTCCCAGTGCGGCCTTCAGGCGTGCCCTGGCGTTGAACAAGTCAGCCTTGATGGTGCCCTCCGGGCGGCCAAGCATGACAGCCACCTCTTTGAGCCCGAAGCCTCCGTAGTAGTGCAGCAGGAATGGACTGCGCAGCCGCTCGGGCAGCGCCTGGATCAGTGCCCGGACGTCGACGTCCTGCGCCGGGTGATACGCCGGATCGGCGGGGCCGGCGGCGGTCATAACCCTGATGGCGTTGCGCTCTCGGCCGGTTTTACGCCAGTGGTCCCTGACGAGGTTGGTGGCGATCATGTACAGGTAGCTCTGCGGGTTGTCGAGGCCCGTCCATCGCGACAATAGGCGGGTAAACGCCTCCGACGCGATCTCATGGGCCGTCTCGTCGTCGTCGACGAGCCTGCGCACCCAGCCGGCGAGGCGCGGGTAGCAGGCATTGAACAGTTCCTCTACGGCTTCCTGGTCCGAGGCGCGAAGCCTGGCCGCCGTGCTCTTCTGGTTAACCGGGCTACCTCGCTTGGCCGCGCGCGCTGATCCCAGCGGCCACGTTAGCTGAAGGTTCCCGGTGTCTTCTAGAGCCGCGGGCCTGGGACGGAGCACAGCGCAGCCTGCGCTGGTTACACCGTCTTGCATAGCTTTATCACATTTCCACCGTTTGGGAGAACAGCGACGTTCTTAACATATTCGGCGCATGCCGGGCACTAGCTAAGACGACGCATGCCCCGGATGGGTTGGGACAGATTCAGAGTTTCCTGGTGACCGCGACAGGCTCGTCCAGGGCTACGGGGGCCAGTGGGTTGCAAATTAGTAGGACGTCCAACCTTTTTATCGCAGCCCTGTGCCGGGTACACTCGAGCTAGGTAGTAGGACGTCCGACTAAATTGTGGTTGGGGTGTGCTCGATGGCCGACGGACGGGACTCGGCTGGCCGCGCTGTGGAAGATGCGGGGCGGGAGCGCTGGCAGCGCCGGTATGACGCCTCCCGCAAGCGCGACGTGGACTTCACCACTTTGTCCGGAGTCGAGGTGGACCCGGTCTACGGCCCGCCCGCCGGCGCCGTGGTCCCGGGTTTCGAACGGATCGGCTGGCCTGGCGAGTTCCCGTTCACGCGGGGGCTCTACTCCAGCGGGTACCGCGGCCGCACCTGGACGATCCGGCAGTTCTCCGGATTCGGTAACGCGGTTCAGACCAACGAGCGGTACAAGATGCTGCTGCAGCACGGCGGGGGTGGTCTGTCGGTTGCGTTCGACATGCCGACGCTCATGGGCCGCGACTCTGATGACCCACGTTCGGCCGGCGAGGTCGGCCACTGCGGCGTGGCGATCGATTCCACCGCCGACATGGACACACTGTTCGGCGGTATCCCGCTCGCCGACATCACCACGTCGATGACCATCAGCGGACCGGCGGTGCCGATCTTCTGCATGTACCTGGCCGCGGCGCAGCGGCAAGGCGCTGACGTGGGCCGCCTCAACGGCACCCTCCAGACCGACATCTTCAAGGAATACATCGCGCAGAAGGAGTGGCTCTTTCCGCCGCAGCCGCACCTGCGGCTGATCGGCGACCTGATGGAGTACTGCGCGCAGCACATCCCGGATTACAAGCCGCTATCGGTATCGGGTTATCACATCAGAGAGGCGGGCTCGACTGCCGCGCAAGAACTGGCGTTCACGCTGGCTGACGGGTTCGGCTACGTGGAGCTCGGGCTGTCACGAGGCCTAGACATCGAGGTGTTCACGCCTGGCCTCTCGTTCTTCTTCGACGCGCACATCGACTTCTTCGAGGAGATCGCCAAGTTCCGCGCGGCGCGGCGGATCTGGGCGCGCTGGATGCGTGACGAGTACGGCGCCACCACCGAGCGCGCACAGTGGCTGCGTTTCCATACGCAGACGGCCGGAGTGTCGCTCACGGCTCAGCAGCCCGACAACAACATCGTGCGGACCGCAGTTGAGGCGCTTGCCGCTGTGCTCGGCGGGACCAACTCGCTGCACACCAACGCGCTGGACGAGGTGCTGGCGCTGCCGAGCGCCAAGGCCGCCGAGATCGCGCTGCGCACCCAGCAGGTGATCATGGAGGAGACGGGCGTCGTCAACGTCGCTGATCCGCTCGGCGGCTCCTGGTACCTCGAGGCCCTGACGGACAAGCTCGAGGCCGAAGCCGAGGAGATCTTCGCCCGGATCAAGGCGATGAGCCCGGACGGCACGATGACCGGCGGCATCCTGCGTGGCATCGAGGATGGCTGGTTCATGTCGGAGATCGCCGAAGCGTCCTTTGTCTATCAGCAGAAGCTTGAGAAGGGCGACAAGCGCGTCGTTGGCGTCAACTGCTACACCGAGACGGTGGAAGAGCCGATCGAGATCCTCCGCGTCAGCCACGAAGTGGAGCTCGAGCAGGTCGCGGACCTGCGGCAGCGGCGGGCCGGGCGCGACCAGGCCGCCGTCGACGCCGCGCTGTCGGCGATGCTCGCCGCCGCGCGCTCAGGCGAGAACATGATCCCGTCGATGATCGTAGCCGCTAGCGTGGAGGCCACGCTCGGCGAGATCTGCGGCGTGCTGCGCGACGAATGGGGCGGGTACTTCGAGGCGCCGGCATTCTGAGACAGGCTGAGGCCCTGCCAGGTTCGGGGGTACACGGGGGCGGAGTGCCCCGCGGGTGCGGCAAGATGGAGTCATGAAGCAGCCACGGGACTTCTCCCTCTCTGGCGCCATTGACCTGGGCGCGCGTCAGGCCGCTGCGCAGCGCAGGCAGCGCACGGCGGAGCCGGGCTCGGCCGGGGTTGGCCAGCCAGGCGCGCAGTCCGGTCTCATCATCGATGTCACGGACGAGACGTTCAACACCGACGTTGTGGCACGGTCGCGCACCGTGCCGGTGGTGCTTGATCTCTGGGCCGAGTGGTGCGGGCCGTGCAAGCAGCTCGGGCCCATCCTCGAGAAGCTTGCCCTCGAGGCTAACGGCGCCTTCGTGCTCGCCAAGGTCGACGTCGACGCCAATCCCCAGCTCAGCGCCGCCCTCCAGGTGCAGAGCATCCCCATGGTGGTCGCGATCGTCGCCGGCCAGGTCGCCGACGGCTTCCTCGGCGCGCTGCCCGAGGCGCAAGTCAGGGAGTGGCTCGGCCAGGTCATGGGCGTCGCCGAGCAGCTCGGCCTGCAGCCTGGGGCTCCGGCTAGCCTCTCGCCTGAGGGCCAGGACTCGGGCGGGACGGGCAATGGCCAGCTGCCCGGCTATCCGAACGGCGTCGCTGGCACCGGGCCGGATGCGGTCTTCGCCGAGGCGCAGGACGCGATGGAGCGCGGCGACATGGATGCCGCCGCCGCCGCATTCCAGAAGGTGCTCGATGCGGATCCCGGCGATCCTGTAGCGGCAATGGGGCTCGGACAGGTCGGGCTGATCCGCCGCGTCGAGTCCTACGATCAGGCGGCCGTCAGGCGCGAGGCCGACAGCCGGCCTGACGATGCGCAGGCGCAGGCAAGGGCTGCCGATATCGACCTGGCCTCGGGTCAGATCGAGGCCGCATTTCAGCGGCTGCTCGACACCATCAGGCGCACATCAGGCGACGAGCGGGACACGGCGCGCAAACACCTGGTGAGCCTGTTCGAGATCTTCCCGCCAAAGGATCCGAGGGTCGCCAAGGCTAGGTCGACGCTGTCGAGCCTGCTCTTCTAGCCTGCGCAGACGTCGCGGGCTAGGCGGTGCTGGTCTGGCCTGAGTCGGCCGGGCTAGAACTGGCCGTCGGCAGCGAGCTGGCCGAGCCCATTGCCGAGCCAGCGAGCTGCTCGAGTGCCGGCAGCGCCGCCTCGAGCGCGGCCAGCTGGTCAGTCGGGAGCGTCGTCAGGATGTCAGCCAGCAGGTTCGTGGCTTCAGTGCGGATGCGCTCCAATACATCGCGGCCGCTGTCGGTCACGGTGACCAGAAACGCGCGCGCGTCGCCCGGCGCGGGCTCTCGTAGCAGGTAACCGCGCTCTTCGAGCACGTTCACGAGCCGGGTCAGGGTTGACGGCGCGATTCGCTCGGCTGCGGCGAGATCGCCGAGCCGGACCGGCCCGCACAAGCCGACGCTTGACAGTGTCGACAGCTGGCTTGGCGTCAGTCCGGCCAGATCGTGCTTGCGCAGCCGACGCGAGAGCCGCAGGACGGCGACCCGCAGGCGGGCGGCGTCGATGGCGGGCTGGCTCAGCCCGGAGAGCGCGGGCTCGACGCTCGCCGTGGCGGCCGCGGTGGCGACGCTGGATCCAAAGGACACACTTGCAGGGTACGTCCATGCGCTAGCGCGGCGCCCACCATCGGCCTCTTGGCGCGCGGCGATGCGGCACCGCTGCGCGGACCGCCAGTTCCCTGGCGCATTATGGGTTTATGGAGGAGCAATCCCTCAGCGGACGGCTGCTGGCGGCGAGCCCGAAACTCGGTGATCCGAACTTCCGCCGGGCCGTTGTTCTGATCGTCGAGGACGATGAGGACGAAGGCACCCTCGGCGTTGTCCTGAACCGGCCCACCGAAGTCCCACTCGACCAGGTCCTGGAGCCGTGGACGCCGCTCGCGACCGGGCCGCAGGTGGTGTTCCGCGGCGGCCCGATCTCGCCGAACAGCGCGCTGGCCCTGGCGCTCGCCTACGGCGGCGAGGAGCCCGTCGGCTGGCGATCGCTCGAGGGTACTCCGATGATGTCCAGGATTGGCCTCGTCGACCTGGGTGCGCCGCCCGAGTTGCTCGCCGGTGGCATCACTTCGATGCGAGTTTTCGCCGGGTATGCGGGCTGGGGTGCCGGCCAGCTACGCGACGAGATCGACGAAGGGGCCTGGTTTGTGCTGCCCGGGGATCCAGCGGACGCGTTCGCGGCCGAGCCGGAAGGACTCTGGCGCGCCGTGCTCCGCCGCCAGGGCGGTGACCTGGCGCTTGTCGCCACGTTCCCTGACGACCCGGTCCTGAACTGAGCGGCACCAGCGTTGATCGAGGCGACTGGACCGCGGGGCGTAGGCTTGACGGCTATGAGTACAGAAGTCATACCTGGCACCGACGTTCGCCAGGACGCAGATGTCCGGCCTGACCTCTCCTTTGGCGACGGCGACCACGAGCGGTTCGCGCACTATGTCGACAAGGACAAGATCGTCGACAGCGCGGTGACCGGCACGCCTGTCGTGGCGCTCTGCGGCAAAGTCTGGGTGCCGAGCCGGGACCCGAAGAAGTTCCCCATTTGCCCCGATTGCAAGCGGATCTACGAATCGCTGCCGGAGGGCGCGGACTAGGACCGCAGAGGTGTCCCCGTGAGGGTGACGCCCGCCGCGCGCATGGAGTCGATGGCGGCGTCCGTCGTCGGCGTACTTGCGCCCGCGGTCAGGCCCAGCAGGACGGTCGTGGCGAAGCCGGCCGCCGCTGCATCAACCGCAGTCGCCCGGACGCAGTAGTCGGTCGCGATGCCGATCACATCGAGGTCGGTCACGTCCCGCTCGATGAGCCAGTCCTGCAGCGTGGCACCGGCCGTACTGGCGCCCTCGAACCCGCTGTAAGCCGCGGCATAGGCGCCCTTGCGGAAGATCTCCTCGATCCGGCTGGTGTCCAGCTCCGGGCTGAACTGCGCGCCCGTTGTCCCGGCCACGCAATGGGTAGGCCAGCTCGCCACGTAGTCGGGATGCGCGGAGAAGTGCGCGCCCGGGTCGACGTGGAAGTCATGCGACGCCACCACGTGGTCGTACCTGGCGCCGTCAGGGCCGACCAGGTAATCGGTGATAGCCCGTGCGACGGCGGTACCACCGCTCACGGCCAGAGAGCCGCCTTCGCAGAAGTCGTTCTGCACATCGACGATGACGAGTGCGCGCACGGCCTGAGCGTAGCGCTAGCCGACGTCGGCCGGCACGCCGCTCGTGATGCGCACGAGCTCGTCAAACGAGGTAGGGAACACCGTGTGCACGTGGCCGGCCGCGGCCCACACGACGTCGTAGCCCGCGAGCGCGGAGTCCACCAGTGTCCTGATCGGCTTTGGGTGGCCGACGGGCGCGACCCCGCCGATGCGCTGACCAGTCGCGGCGTAGACGAACTCAGGGTCGGCGCGACCAACCTTCTGCACGCCGAGCCCGGCCGCGACCTTGGCGGTGTCAACCCGGTGGGCGCCGCTAGTCAGGACCAGCAAGGGGTCGCCGTCGGCGCTGAACACGAGGCTGTTCGCGATCGCGCCGACCTCGCAGCCGAGCTGCGCGGCTGCGGTCGCCGCCGTCGGCGCGGGCTCGGCAAGCTCTCTGACCTGGCCGGCCACCCCGAGCGTGCGAAGTGCAGTGGCGACGTGCTCTGCGTTCCCATGCATGTAGGAATTTTGTCATGACCAGCGGTTTGCCGGCTGTGGCGTTAGTCGCGGTCCGGCTCAAACACGGTCGCGATCGCGGGGTAGCCGCGCGACAGCCGCAGCGCATAGACCGGCAGCTCGGCGAGGGCCTTCTGGTGCCTGGTCCGCGCCAAATTGATCGGCTCGCGGCCGATGATCTCGCCGCCGCGCACGAGCTGCCTCAGCAGGGGACGGCCTTTCGGCGAGTCAGCGGGCTGGTAATCCGTGACGACCTCGGCCGCGGCCGACCCGGACTCGTCGAGCCGGCGCACGGCCCACTTGCGGCCACCCCGCGATGGCTTGCCGACTGAGCGCTTGGCGACGGGGCGCAGCGGACCGGGTGCGTCGCTGTCGGCCCTGGCCACGAGCTTGTAGACCAGCGCGGCCGTGGGCGCGCCCGAGCCGGTGACCAGCGACGTGCCGACACCATAGCCGTCGACGGGCTCGGCCGCGAGCGCGGCGATCGAGTACTCGTCCAGGTCGCCCGTGAGCACGATCCTGGTCTTGGTGGCGCCGAGCGCGTCCAGCTGCTCGCGGGCTTCGCGCGCCACGATGGCGAGGTCACCGCTGTCGATCCTGATCGCGCCGAGGCCAGGACCGGCTTCCGCGACGGCGGCGCGGATCGCGCCCGGCACGTCATACGTGTCGACGAGCAGCGTTGTGTCCTGACCGAGCGCGTCGAGCTGCGCAGCGAAGGCCCGCCGCTCGTCGTCGTGCAGCAGCGTGAACGCGTGCGCGCTCGTGCCGCTGGTGGGGATGTCGTACTGGTATCCGGCGCGCAGGTTCGACGTCGTAGTGAAGCCGGTGATATAGGCCGCCCGCGCGCTCGCGATGGCCGCCCGCTCGTGCGTGCGGCGCGAGCCCATCTCCACTAGCGGTCTGCCATGCGCGGCCGTCACCATCCGCGACGCGGCGGAGGCGATCGCGCTGTCGTGGTTGAAGATCGACAGCGCAAGGGTTTCGAGGATCACGGCCTCGGCGAACGTGCCCTCGACCACGAGAATCGGAGAGCCGGGAAAGTAGCAGTCGCCTTCGGCGTAGCCCCAGATGTCACCGCTGAACCTGTAGTCGCGCAGGAACTCGAGCGTCGGCTTGTCAACGATCTCGGCGCGTTCTAGGAACGCGAGCTCGTCGTCGCCGAACCGGAACTGCTCAAGCGCGTCCAGCAACCGGCCGGTGCCGGCCACGACGCCGTAGCGGCGGCCGTTCGGCAGATGGCGGGCGAACATCTCGAATACGGCGCGCCGACGGGCCGTGCCGCTGCGCAGCGCGGCGCGCACCATGGTCAGCTCGTAATGGTCAGTCAGCAGGCCGGTCGTCGACGTCACGAAGGCAGCCTACGGTCGCCGGGACCGACGTCGATGGCAGCGTCGCTCTCCATGAGCCGGCCAGCATGCAGGGCGTGACCAAGGCCGGCGCCGCTAGTGCTGCGTGGGGTCGGCACTTCGCCGTTTCGTTGGCCGTAAACCGGTCGAAACCAGGATTCAAGAATCCCCCAAACCGTCCAGTGCCGGCGGACGCGGATGGCGGCCAGTCGGTGACACCCGAGCAACGTGGATTTCGGGGCAAATGTCCATGCGTTCGCGCCCGGCGGGAGTGGAACACTAACGTCGGGAGAGTGGGACACTTGGCTACTGGGGAGGTGACGGCAGGTGGGCGTCGCGCCAGTTGAGGTTGAGCAGCCGATGACAGGCCAGGAAGCGGCTCTGGATGCACCATGGGTGACTGTCGTCTGGAATGACCCGGTCAACCTGATGACCTATGTCACGTACGTCTTCCAGAAGGTCTTCGGCTATGCCAAGCCGAAGGCGGAGAAGCTCATGCTGGACGTGCATCACCGGGGCAAGGCGGTCGTCTCGTCGGGCACGCGCGAGGCCATGGAGCGCGACGCCGAGACGTTGCACGGCTACGGCCTCTGGGCCACTGTGAGCCACGACTCGTGACCTGGGACTTTCTAGAGCCAGACGACGAGGGTGAGGACAGCCTGGGACTGGCGGCATCGTTCCGGCCCGTTCCTGGCGGCGCGGCAGCTAATTTCGAGCAGGCCCAGGCCGGCGTGATCCGTAGCCTGGTCAGTCAGATCGCCGAGCTGGTCAGCGCTGACAGCACCGCCGCCGAGGTGGCGGAAACTGGCGAGGACGACGCCCTGGAGGCTGAGCTTGGCCTGTCCACTCACGCCGAGATCCCCGAAGATCCGGTGCTCGCCCGGCTGCTGCCCGACGGGTACCGCGACGATCCGCAGGCCTCGGCCGAATTCCGCCGCTACACCGAGGAGAGCTTGCGGACCGCCAAGGTCGCAGCCGCGCAGACGGTCCTGGCCTCGCTGCCCGCCTCCGGCGGTGAAGTACGCCTGAGCGAGATGGAGTGCCAGCAGTGGCTACGAGCGCTCAACGACGTCCGGCTGGCGCTCAGCGTCCGGCTCGGCATCACCGATGAGAACGAGGACCTCTCCGAGCATCTCGCCGCCGACGATCCGCGGTCGGCGTATGTCTGGGTTTATCAGTGGCTGGCGTATTTGCAGGACAGCCTCATCGAAGCCCTGACCTGATGTGTGAAGCGCTGACCTGACATGTCAGGCACTCGCACCAGGCACTGGCAGGAGGGGCCGCGCTCAGCTCGGCTACTCTCCTGGCATGCTGATGATCAGCGCCGAGCTGTGCACGAAGATCCTGGCGCATGCCCGGGCTGACCATCCCGACGAGGCCTGCGGGGTGATCGCCGGGCCGGCCGGGAGCGACAGGCCGGAGCGGTTCATCCCGATGCTCAACGCGGAGCGCTCGCCGACGTTCTACCGGTTCGACTCGATGGAGCAGCTGCGGGTGTGGCGGGAGATGGACGACCGGGACGAGGAGCCGGTGGTGATCTATCACTCGCACACGGCCACCGAGGCCTACCCCTCCCGGACCGACATCTCGTACGCCAGCGAGCCAGCCGCCCATTACGTGCTGGTATCGACCAGGGACCCGGATCAGAGTGAGTTCAGGTCGTTCCGGATCGTGGACGGCATCGTCACCGAGGAAGAGGTAGTTACCGGGCCGGAATGATCGCGCCCGGTGGCCGGTTGCACCCGCTAGCGGCTGCGGCAGCTGGCGGCTGCGCACCTAGCCGCCGCGGCTCGTCTGTTGCGCCCGGTTCGCCGGGTACCCACTCACTTGCGAACGCACTAACTGGAGCAGAAATAGCCATGGCAATCGAGGTCCGCATCCCGACCATCCTGCGCAGCTACACCGGCGGCCAGAAGTCGATCGAGGGCTCGGGCTCGACTCTTGACGAGCTGCTCGCCGACATCGACGGCCGCTACGACGGCCTGCGCGAGCGGCTGGTTGACGACTCCGGTCTGCGCCGGTTCATCAACGTGTACCTGAACGACGAGGACGTACGGTTCATCGGCGGCCTGTCCGCGCCCGTCAGCGACGGCGACACGGTCACGGTGCTGCCGGCGGTGGCCGGCGGCTCGCGCTGAGCTAGCGGCAGCTGACACGCGACTGGCTGACAGGCAACATGCGCTACGAGTCCATCCTTGACGCCGTCGGCGGTACTCCACTCGTGGGACTGCCGGCGCTGTCGCCGAGCCCGGATGTGCGGCTGTGGGCCAAGCTCGAGGACCGGAATCCAACCGGCTCAGTGAAAGACCGCGCCGTCGCTTACATGGTCGCGGCCGCCGAGAAGGACGGTCTGCTCTACCCCGGCGCGACGATCCTGGAGCCGACCTCCGGCAATACCGGCATCAGCCTGGCGCTGGTGGCCAGGGTGCGCGGCTACAAGCTGATCTGCGTGATGCCGGAGAACACCTCGGCGGAGCGGCGGACGCTCCTGGAGGCCTACGGCGCTTCGATCGTGGCGTCGCCGGCGGCGGGCGGCTCCAACGAGGCCGTCCGCGTGGCGCAGGGCCTCGCCGCCGAGCACCCGGACTGGGTCATGCTCTATCAGTACGGGAACGAGGCCAACGCCCGCGCCCACTACGAGACGACCGGGCCCGAGCTGCTAGCCGACCTGCCGCAGATCACTCACTTCGTGGCTGGACTCGGCACGTCAGGGACGCTGATGGGGACTGGCCGGTTCCTCCGCGAGCACGTACCGGGTGTCCAGATCGTGGCGGCGGAGCCGCGATATGGGGAGCTTGTGTACGGGCTGCGCAATCTCTCCGAGGGCTTCGTGCCCGAGCTGTACGACGAGTCGGTCCTGACGTCGCGGTTCTCGGTGTCGTCGGCCGATGCGCTGCGCCGGACCAGAGAGCTGCTGTCGGTCGAGGGCCTGTTCGCGGGCATCTCGTCCGGCTGCGTCCTGCACGCTGGCCTTGGCGTCGCCGCCAAGGCGCAGGCCGCAGGCGACCGGGCAGACATCGCGCTGCTGATCGCCGATGCGGGCTGGAAGTACCTGTCGACCGGGGCTTATGGCGGCACGCTGGCAGAGGCGGAGGCCCGGCTGGAAGGCCAGCTCTGGGCGTGAACTGCCCCATTCTGGGAACGGGGCCGCCCACGAAGCTACTCTTCAGTAGGTACGCGGTTGAGTAAGTCCGCCGCGGCCAGGCGATCAGGCGATCAGGCGGCGAGGCGACCAGGCGCTAGCGCCTGGGTGTTGCGACGACGAGGAAGACACGGGCCGGATGACGATCTTCGATGAGGCCACGGCGGTCACCCGCCGCAGCGAGGGGCTCTACGACACAGCGCCGGACGCTAGGTTCGCCATGGCGCCTGGGGGTACCACCCCGTCGGCCATCAACGGTGGTGCGCTGCTGGCCACCGTCATGCGGGCCGTGCTGGCCGAGTCGCCGCTGCCCCATCCGGTTGCAACCAGCGCTCACTTCCTCCGGGTCGCAGCCATCGCGCCAGCGCAGGTGCAGGTCAGCTGGCTCAAGCACGGCCGGACCGCCGCGACCGCGCGGGCGGCTCTCGTCCAGGACGGCAAGGTCATCCTGGACACGACGATGACGGTCGGCACCGTGACAGCTCCGGATGAATCCACCGCCGCCGAAAATGCGCACTCCGACAATGCGCACTCCGACGACGCCGCTCTGGCCGCGCTAACGTGGACCGGGCCGCCCCCGGGCTTCCCGCCTATCGGCGACTGCGTCGATCTCGGCAAGTGGCGCGGCACTACGGCCGCGGACGGCACGTCCGGCTATGCCGCGCAAGTCGAGGTGCTGATGGACCCGGCCACGACCGGCTGGCGCCGGGACGAGCCGTCGGGCCTGCCGGAGATGCGCGGCTACTTCCGGCTGCGAGACGGGCAGGACCCTGACGCGTTCGTGCTGGCAATGGCGGTGGACGGGCTGCCTCCGGTGGTCTTCGGTCTAGGCGCCACCGGCTGGGCGCCGACCGTGGAGCTGACGTGGCATATGCGGGCTGTCCCGAGCGCTGGCCCGCTCGCGGTCGCGGCGCGGGCGCGGCACGTTGGCGGCGGCTGGTTCGACGAGGAGGCCGAAGTCTGGGACGCCTCGGGCCGCCTGGTCGCGCAGAGCCGGCAGATCGCCAGGGTCGGGCGCGGCCGGATTCGCGGCCTCGCGCTCGCCTCGAGCGAAGCGGGCGTGGACGGCTCAGCCCAGGCCACTGCGGGGCGAAGTAGCTAGCTCAAGCGACGGCGCGAGCCTGACTAAGGGACGCTCTTGATCTTCCAGACGAAGATCGAGCCAAGCGCAGCGATGATGGCGGTCCCGGCGAACAGCGTCGGGTAACCGCCGAGTATCACCAGCGGGCCTGCGATCGCGGCGCCGATCGCTGCCGGTCCGACGATGGCGATGTTGATGATGCCGAGGTCCTTAGCGCGGTCAGCGGCGGCCGGCAGTACCTGGGTGATGAGCGCCTGGTCGACAGCTAGGTAGGCGCCGAAGCCCATGCCGAATAGGACCGCGGCCACGAGCGACGCATCCCAGTTCTCGACGAACGTGAGCAGGAGCGCAGCCAGGCCCATCAGGGCACCGGACACTGTCACGATCATCTTCCGCTTGCCGATCCGGTCGGAGATGATCCCCCCGACGATGGCGGTCAGCACGACGCAGACCGTGTAGATGACGATCAGGATCAGCAGGCCCGTTGCCGCCGGGATGTGCTCGTGCTTGTACAACTGCACCTGGTCGCGCAGGAAGTACAGCAGGTACAGGGTGCCCATGGCGATGGCGAGCGAGGCCAGGAAGCGTGTAATCCACGCCCAGGCAAAATCCGGATACTCCTTAGGGCTGATCCAGTAGGCCTGGATCAGCTTCTTCCAGGAGAAGGAAGCAACGTGCTCGGGATCGAGCGGGTGGTCCGGCGTCAGGAACACGAAAGGAATGACGAGCACGAAGAACAGCGCGCCCATGACGTAGTACCCGCTGATGACGTTGCTGGCCAGCACCAGAACGACCAGGACCGTGCCGACGACCAGACCAAGGGCCTGCGGCATGCCGACCCAGCCCGCGACAGTCGCCCGCTGGCGTACCGGTACGTGATCGGGAATCGCCGCGCTCAGGCTGGCGTACTCGCCGTTCTGGAATGCGCTGAAAAGCACCCACAACAACGCCACGCCCGCCACGCTTCGCTGGTGCGCCAGCACGAGCATGCTGATGGCACCGAGCAGGGCCATGATCAGCGTCCAGCGGTGCCGCCGTCCGTTCAGGCCGAAGAAGCTGAACGCGTACGTCGTCCGGTCGGACAGGGCGCCGGCCAGCGGAGTCGCCAGCACGGAGGCCACAGCGCCGACGCCAGACACGATCGCCAGTGCCTCGAGCTTGTGTGCCTTGTCGATGTTCTGCAACTGGATCGGCAGCAGTACCTGAATCGGGGTCAGGGAGGCCATCCACATGCCCAGGCTCGCGAGGCTCAGCCCGGCGATCCAGCCGGGCCTGACATGCACCGACGGTTCGGCCAGCGCAAGCGGGACAGCCCGCTCGGAGTCGGTCGACTGGTTGGTCATGACACCTCCGCGGGCCCGGCGGGCTCGCTGTCGCTCGTCAGGGGTCTGTGACCCGGATCAGCCGTTTTGGGGATGATAGTTGCAGCGCCGGTTTTGTTGACACGTTTCCGATGCCGGGCCGTGCTGACCGCCGGGCTATTCTAGGCGGCTGTGGGCACCATGATCTGTAGCGCGAACCCCAAATTGCCGTGCAGGTAACGATCGTTGGCTGGTCAGGCAGCTTCCCTGGACCGCAGAGCCCGGCTTCCTGTTACCTGATTGAGGCCGACGGATTCCGCCTGGTGCTCGATCTAGGGAACGGGGCCGTTGGGGCTCTCCAGCGCTACACAGAGCTCGCCGATGTCGACGCCATCTGCCTGAGCCACCTGCACGCCGACCACTGCCTCGACATGATCGGCTACTCCGTCTTCCAGAACTATCACCCGGATGGTCCGCGGCCGAGAATCCCCGTGTATGGGCCCCCTGGCGCGCAGGACCGGCTCGACAGGGCGCTCGGCGCCGAGCACCGCGGTATGGCCGATGCCTTCGACTTCACCACGCTCGCCCTCGGCACGATCGAGATTGGTCCGCTGCGCGTCACGACCCGACATATGAACCACCCCGTCGAGACATTCGGATTCCGGATCGAGCACGCGGGCAAGACCCTGGCCTACTCGGCCGACACCGGGCCGACCGGGGAGCTCCTCAAGATCGCGGCCGGTGCCGACGTGCTGCTGTCCGAGGCCTCTTTCCTCGACGGCCCGGATCTCCCGACCGACTTGCACCTCACGGCCCGGCAGGCGGCTGAGCACGCTGTCAGGGCAGACGTCGGTGAGCTGGTGCTGACGCATCTGGTGGCGTGGAACGACTTGGCTGTGTCCCTGGAGCAAGCGTCCGCGGCATTCACCGGCTCAGTGCGCCTCGCCACCTCCGGCCTGCGCTTGCTCGGCTGACCGGTCGGCTGAGCAAGCGCAGAGGTGGTGGGGCGGGCGACCGCGCATAGACTCCTCTCCCATGCGCGTGCTCGTCACTGGCGGGGCCGGTTTCATCGGCTCGCACCTCACCGATGCGCTCGTCGCTCGGGGTGACGCGGTCGAGGTCGTAGACGACATGTCCGCGGGCCGGCCGGGCCGGGTGCCAGCGCAGGCGATCGTGCACAAGGTCAGCGTCACCGAGGCCGCCGACCTGACGGCGCTCACCGCGGACTTCGCCCCCGAGCTGATCTGCCACCTGGCTGGGCAGATCGACGTCCGGTTCTCAGTCGCGCACCCGGCGGCGGACGCCCAGGCGAACGTCGTCGGCACCGTCAACGTCCTGGAGGCGGCGCGGGCCGTGGGCGCCCGGGTGCTGTTCGCCTCCACCGGCGCGGTGATCTACGGCCGGGACGCGCCGATCCCGTCGATGGAGGACGTGCTGCCGCTGCCGGAGTCGCCGTACGGCGTGGCTAAGCACTGTGCCGAGCAGTACGTGCTGCTCTACAACCGGCTGCACGGGACGAGCCACGCGGTGCTGCGCTTCGCGAACGTGTTCGGGCCGCGGCAGGATCCGGCCGGGCTGGCCGGCGTCGTCGCGATCTTCTGCGCCAGGGCGCTCGCGGGGGAGCGGCCGGTGGTCTATGGCGACGGCCGGCAGACCCGTGACTATGTCTATGTCGCCGACGCAGTCGACGCGTTCCTGGCCGCCGCCAACAGCGGCCGACCCGGTACCTGGAATATCGGCACAGGCGCCGAGGTCAGCGTCCTGGAGCTGACGCGGGTGATCAGCCAGGTCGCCGGGTATGAGCTCGACCCGGTGTTCGCACCGGCCCGGCCGGGCGAGTTGCTGCGCGGCGCGCTCGCGCCCGAGCGGGCCAAGCGTGACCTTGGCTGGACGCCGGGGACGCCCCTCGCCGACGGCATCGGCCGGGTGTACCGGTGGATCGAGGCCGGCTCGCCCGAGCGAGCTGGCTGGTAGCACTAGGCTGGCCGGTATGTCACGACCCGATGGCCGGCGGCCGGATCAGCTACGCGATGTCAAGATCACCAGAGGATGGCTGGATCACGCCGAGGGTTCGGTGCTGGTCGAGTTCGGCGCGACCAGGGTCCTCTGCGCCGCGAGCGTGCAGGAAGATCTGCCTCGCTGGCGCCGCGGGAGCGGCCAGGGCTGGGTGACGGCCGAGTACGCAATGCTGCCGCGGTCAACGAACACGCGGACTGATCGCGAGTCGGTCAGGGGCCGGATCGGCGGTCGCACGCATGAGATCTCCCGCCTGATCGGCAGGTCGCTGCGCGCCTGCTTCGACCCCAGGGCGCTGGGCGAGAACACGATCCTCATCGACTGCGACGTCCTCCAGGCGGACGGGGGCACTCGGACCGCTGCGATCACCGGCGGGTACGTCGCGCTGGTTGACGCGATCGGCTGGCTGAAGGAGCGCAAGCGCACCAAGGGCGAGCCGCTGACGACGTCCGTGGCCGCAGTCAGCGTCGGCATCGTCGACGGGCAGCCGCGGCTTGACCTCTGCTACGGCGAGGATGTCGCGGCTGAGACCGACATGAACGTGGTCTGCACTGGCGATGGCAGGTTCGTCGAGGTCCAGGGGACCGCTGAGCGCGAGCCGTTCGACCGCAAGCTGCTGGACGAACTGCTCGACCTCGGGGTCGCCGGCTGCGCCGAGCTGACGAAGATCCAGCAGGCTGCGCTCGGCGTATGACCAGCGCAGCACCAGAGGCTCCGGCGCGGCTCGTCCTTGCCACCGCGAACCAGCACAAGCTGCTCGAGCTGACCCGCATCCTCGCGGCCGGCCACGTCGACGTGGCACTGGCCAGCCTGGCCGAATTCCCCGGCGCGCCAGACATCGCCGAGACCGGCGCCACCTTTGCCGAGAATGCCTTGCTCAAGGCGCACGCCATCACCGATTTCACCGGGCTGCCTGCGGTCGCCGATGACTCCGGCCTTTGTGTCGACGCCCTCAACGGAATGCCCGGCGTGCTGTCTGCCCGGTGGTCCGGCCGGCACGGCGACGATGCGGCCAACTTGCGGCTGCTGCTAGCCCAACTCTCTGACGTGCCCGACGAGAGGCGGGGCGCGCAGTTCGTGTGCGCGGCGGCGCTGGTGTTGCCGGGCGGACGTGAGCACGTCAGTGAGGGCGTCGTGCGCGGCCGCCTGGTTCGCGAGCCGCGCGGGCAGAACGGGTTCGGCTACGACCCGATCTTCGTGCCGGACTCCGCGGCCATCACGACGGCCGAGATGGACTCGGCGGACAAGGACCGGATCAGCCACCGCGGCAAGGCGTTGCGGGGGCTTGCCCCGGTAATCGCCGCGTTCCTTGGCTAATCTCGAACCGGACAAGCTTAGGGAAGGGAACGAGCATGCCCGAAGTGCGCCTGGCTCCCGGTGACGCAGCACCTGACTTCTCGCTGCCGGATGCCGACGGCAACGAGGTGAGCCTGTCGTCGCTGCGCGGTCAGCGGGTCATCATCTATTTCTACCCGGCGGCGATGACGCCGGGCTGCACGAAGCAGGCGTGCGACTTCCGGGACAGCCTGGCGAGCCTGGCCGCGGCCGGGTTCGCCGTGGTCGGGATCTCGCCGGACAGCCCGGCGAAGCTGGCGAAGTTCCGCGAGCGGGATGGCCTGACTTTCCCGCTGCTGAGCGATCAGAAGCGCGCGGTGCTGGAGGCCTACGGCGCTTACGGCGAGAAGATGCTGTACGGCAAGAAGTCGGTCGGAGTCATCAGGTCGACATTCGTTGTCGGCCCGGACGGCAAGATCGAGCAGGCGCAGTACGCGGTGAAGGCGACCGGCCACGTCGCCCGGCTGCGAAAGGAACTCGGCGTCTGACGGCACCGCGTTACAAGCACTGCGTTATCAGCGCCGCGTTTTTCCAGCACCGCGTTCCTAGCACGGGGCCGTAGCCCAACGGCAGAGGCACAGGATTTAGGTTCCTGACAGTGTGGGTTCGAATCCCACCGGCCCCACCATGTGATCTCTCAGGACATAGGAATGACCACGGACCTACGTTGGGGTTCGGGGTCTTTCCGTTGACGGGGGGTTGTTGTTGCAGGCGACTGCGGGTGTGGACCGGCGGGCCAGGGACCGGTGCGGCCGGTGGTTGTTGCAGACGTCAGTGAACTGGTCGAGGTGGTCCTGGAGGCCGGCGAGGGTGGCCGCGGCCGCTGTAGAAGGTCACTTCCTCACCTGGCACTCTGGTCGCTGCTTCCTGCGTGGTGCTGTTCACTAGCGGCCCGGCGGCTGACCGCGGCCTTTTAGGACCCTGCCGAAGCCGCCCCTGCCGGCGATCACGTAGAGCAGGCCGCCCCACGGGCACGAGAGCAGGCAGATGAACGCCCACGTCCCCTTGCCCAGGTAGCGGACCGTCGCCGGATCAGCGCGGATGAGATCGCGCAGGCAGAAGCCGTCCCAGGCAACGACCAGCACGACGCCGAGGGCGATGACGGTGATCAGTGCCGGGTTCACCGGGCCTGCCCGGGTAGGGGTAGCTTGCCGCTGCCCTGCCAGCGTGATGGTGACGCCGCAGCGGTGCTAGCCGGGCTGAGCCCGAGGTGCTTCCCGGGGCTGGTCCGCAGGTCAGCGGAGGCGGTCAGGTAGTAGTTGCGGATGATCAGTTCCTGATCGTCGCGGCGGATTCCGCCATCGTCATAGGCGGCCGCGTTCACGCTCACCTGCATCTCCTGATGGTCAATCCGCTGCCCTGCAGAGCAGCGACTCACTGAGTGTCCGGGTTGAGGATGAACATTGAGGCGACCCTCTCGTCCGCGTCGAACGCAACCCTGGCCTTCATGTCGCCGGCCTCGTAGCACAGCGGGATGTCGACGACCGTGAGGTCGCCGATGCGGCGGACGAGCGGCTCGCCCTCACCGAAGCCCTCGAACGCGCCGACCAGGCCGGCGATCGTGGCCAGGGCGCTGCCGCGGACTTCGTCCGTGAAAGCCTCCAGGACCTGCGCGTTGAAGGACTGCCTGGCGTCGTCCATGCGCCCTTCGAGGACGGCCGCGACGATCGTGATCGCGCGTTCCGCCGCGTCGGCCATGCGGACTGTCTTGTCCATGGGTTCTCCCGTCCGGGGATCGATGGGCTTGCCGAACCGCTGGAAGGCGGCCTGGCGGGTGACTCCGAGCAGGTCCCCGATCTCCTGCCAGGTGTGGCCCGCGTCCCGGCTCTGCTGGACGCACAGCCTGAGCACCTGCTCCGACAGGTCATCCAGATCCTGAGCGCGCCGGACCAGGTCGAGGTAGGCAGGTGAAGCCAACGGGCTGCCCACCGCCCGGGCCAGGGCCAAGGCCCGCTCGGCCAGCAAACCGCTGAGGCTCGTCAGGGTCTGAGGAGAATCGCCCACGTGTAAAGGATATCTTTACACATGTCCATGTCAAGCTATCCTTTACATCCACGGGGCATCGGGATATGCCGTTGAGATAGTTCGTCGCACTTGAACCCCAGCGAAATGGGGCTGCCGCCGAGGTTCATAAAGAGCCATGGCCGGAGTACCGCGACGCTCGGCGTCGTGCGGCTACTGCGCGGCGCGGTCATGAATGCGGAATTGGTACGGCCCCGGGCGTACCGAATTCACATCCATTCAAGATCATCCGCGCAGGGAAGGGGACTGCGCGGCGAATGCGCCGGGACGGCCATAGCGCTGGCCGGCGACCGCGCGAGGACGGCCATAGCGCTGGCCGGCAACCGCGCGAGGACGGCGACCGCGGTTGCAACCTCACGCTGGAGGCGGGCGGCCGCGCCGCGGACGACGCGAGGTGCCGCCGCTACGCTTGTTGGTCGCCGCGAGTGCGGGCGCGGTCGTGGTCTGCCGGGCTCAGCCCGAGATTCGGCGGACTCGTCACAGCGTCGTCGTGAGGAGCCAGATGCCAGTGGCAGGGCCGGTCGGCTTTGACCTCGACCTGACTCTGATCAACTCCAGGCCAGCGATCATGGCGGCCTGGTCGGCCGTGGTCGAAGAGCTCGGCGTGCACATCGACCTGGACGAGGTCGATACGCGCATGGGCATCAAGCTCGAGGACGAAGTCAGCTACTGGTTTCCGGCCGACAGCCAGCAGGCGGCGGCTGACAGCTACCGCCGGCACTACGTCCAGCTGGCGCCGAGCATGACGCTGCCGCTGCCCGGCGCTGCCGAGGCCCTGTCGGCCGTCAGGCTCGCGGGAGAGCGTGCGGTCATCATCACGGCCAAGCATCCGGTGTCCGTGGAGCCGAGTCTGGCGGCGGTCGCGCTCGTTGCCGACGAGGTATTCGCGTACGTGCATGGCCCGGAGAAGGCGGCGGTCCTGGCCAACATCGGCGCTGTCGCATACGTCGGGGACACACCAGCGGACATGGCCGCGGCCCGCGACGGCGGCGCGGTGGCCGTGGGCGTGCCGACCGGCTCGTTCAGCGCCCTGGAGCTGACGGCGGCCGGTGCGCATGTGGTGCTTGGCTCGCTGCTGGAGTTCCCGTCATGGTATGCAGGCTTTCGCGGCAATTCGAGAGTTTGACTCGAAGTTAGAGGTGAGAGCGAGCCCGATGAGTACGGACATCCTGGCGCTGGCCGACCGGCTATGGCGCGGCGAGGTGCACATCAGCGAATACCATCCAGTCACCCACCTGGGCGGCATCGCCGAAATCACGGATGACGTGGTGTTCCTGCCCGCGTTCGCTAACGTGACGGCGACCAGGACATCGGATGGGCTCGTGCTCGTCGACACCGGTAGCGCATTCGTCGCGCAGGCGATCCATGACGAGCTGCGGCGCTGGACGACGCAGCGGCTGAATACTGCGGTTTACTCGCACGGTCATATCGACCACGTCTTCGGCGTGGGCGTCTGGGAAGCCGAGGCGGCTGAGAAAGGCTGGCCGGCGCTGATCGTGACCGCGCACGAGGCCTTGCCGCGCCGCTTCGACAGGTACCGGATGACCGTGGGTTACAACGAGATCATCAATCAGCGTCAGTTCGGTGTCCGCGGGCTGCGCTGGCCGACCGAATACCGCTACCCGGACCGTACGTACGCCAGGGAGCTCACGGTCGACGTGGGCGGCACGAAGTTCGAGCTGCGGCACGAGAAGGGCGAGACCGACGACCACACCGTCACCTGGATTCCTGAGCACAAGGTGCTGTGCTGCGGCGACCTGTTCATCTGGGCGTCGCCCAACGCCGGTAACCCGCAGAAGGTGCAGCGGTACCCGCTGGAATGGGCGGCCGCACTGCGCCGGATGATCGAGCTGCGAGCTGAGTACCTGCTGCCCGGTCATGGACTGCCGGTCAGCGGAGCAGACCGGGTGGCCACGACGCTGACTGAGACCGCTGAGTTGCTGGAGTCGCTCGTCAGTCAGACGCTTGCGGTGATGAACGGCGGCGGCCGTCTCGACGAGGCCATTCACAGCGTCGTCGTGCCGCGCCAGCTGGCCGACCGGCCGTATCTGCAGCCGGTTTACGACGAGCCTGAGTTCATCGTCCGCACCATCTGGCGGCTCTACGGCGGCTGGTGGGACGGCAACCCGGCGACGCTCAAGCCCGCGCCGGAGCGCGCACTCGCAACGGAGATCGCGGCGCTGGCAGGCGGCGCGCCTACGCTCGCCGCCAGGGCCGTCGAGCTGGCCGAGTCCGTCGCGGTGCCGGCCCACGATGCGGCCCGGCCCAGGCCGGCCGAGCTCACAGACCCGCGGGTCGCCGGCCTGCCCGGCGGCGAGGAAGCGTTGCGGCTCGCCGGGCACCTAGCCGAGCTGGCCTGGCTGGCCGCGCCGACGGACAGCCAGGTCAGGCAGGCCCGGCACCAGGTGTTCACCATCCGCGCGGAGCGCGCGACTTCCACCATGTCCAGCGGGGTATACCGGTGGGCGGCCAGCGAGTCGTCCGGCGACCTGCCCGAGTAGCGACCAGATCTGGAGGGCATATGACAACGCTTGACGGGATTGACCCCGCGGTTCCACCCAGCGGGACGGGATGCGTCGAGTGCGAGGCGGCCGGTGGTTGGTGGCTGCACTTGCGGCGATGCGCGCTCTGCGGGCATATCGGCTGTTGCGACACGTCTCCCTCGCAGCATGCGAGTGCGCATGCGTCGAAAGACGCGCACCCGGTCATCAAGAGCTTCGAGCCCGGCGAGGACTGGTACTACGACTACCGGACCGACGAGATGTTCGAGAACGGCCCAGCGCTGGCGGCCCCAGAGCAGCACCCGCTCGACCAGCCGGTCCCGGGACCGAAAGGCCGGGTGCCCCGTGACTGGCAGTCGCACCTGCACTACTAGACAGATGGCTGCGATCCCGAGGATCTGAGGCTGGCCGTCGACCGTCAGACGCCTGCGGTTCAACGGCTAGTCAGCGGCCGGAATGGCGACCTGATCGCCGTCTGTACCCGCGGCCGCCGCGGTGGCCATTGCAGGAACGGGATGCGACCAGCCGTAGCCGCTCTCGCCATGCTCGGCGACGTCCAGGCCGAATTCCTCGTCCGCCTCGGTGACCTTCAGACCGACGAGCTTGTCGGTGACCAGGAGGATGAGCCACGTCATGACGAACGGGTAGACGACGCCTGCCACCGCGAGCACTGCCTGCCGGCCAAGCTGCGTCAGACTGCCAGCCTCACCAGCAGCGTTGACCGCGAGGCTGGAGAACACGCCGGTTAGGACTACGCCGATCAACCCGCCGACCATGTGCACGCCGACCACGTCGAGCGAGTCGTCGTAGTGGAGCAGGTCCTTGAGGTTCACTGCGAAGTAGCACAGAGTTCCGGCGGCCGCGCCGATGATGATCGCGGCCCACGGAGGAACATAACCGGACGCCGGTGTAATCGCCGCGAGTCCCGCCACCGCGCCGGCCGCGATACCGACGCCCGACGGCTTCTTCTTCCGCCACCACTCAAAGCCCATCCACGCGATCATCGCGGTGGACGCGCCGAGCTGGGTGTTGACCAGGGCATATGCGGCGACGCCGCCAGCTGAAGTGGCGCTGCCGGCGTTGAAGCCGAACCAGCCGAACCAGAGGATCCCGGCACCGAGCAGTACCAACGGCACGTTGTGGGGACGGTCGAGCTGCTTACTGCGCTTGAGGTAGAACGCGGTGGCCAGGGCGGCAGCTCCGGCCAGCTCGTGCACGACCGAGCCGCCGGCGAAGTCGATCGCATGCAGCCCGCCCGTTCCGAGGATGCCGCCGCCCCACACGGCGTGCGCGAACGGGCAGTAGACGACCAGGGACCACAGGCCGATGAAGACCAGGTAGCCGCGGAAGCGCATTCGTTCGCAGAATGCCCCGGCGATCAGCGCCGGGGTAATGACCGCGAACTTCATCTGGAACGCCATGTAGACGAGCGCCGGGATCGTGGGCGCAAAGTGCGTCGGGTTCACCCCGACGCCGCGCAGCATCACGTTCGACAGGCTGCCGATCACGCCACCGTGGTCAGTGCCGAAGGCGAGGGAGTAGCCGACAATGACCCAGAGCAGGCTGATCACGCCGATGGCGACAAAGGACTGCACCATGGTCGCGACCACGTTTTTGGCTCCGACGAGCCCGCCGTAGAACAGCGCGAGCCCCGGCATCATGAACAGTACGAGAGCCGTGGACGTGAGCATCCAGGCGGTGTCTCCAGCACTTATATGCATAAAAGCCCCTTGCACGATAGTCGCGGCGGCGCTGCCGAACCCGCTCGCGGGCGAATTGCTTTGCAACGTTTGACCGCTATGCGAGTAATAGTGATCTGCCGTTGCGAGCGCTAACTATAAGACTGGAATGAGTGGTTCAGGAAGACCGCGAACTTGCCGGCTTTCGTCTCGGAGCGCGCTCCGCCCCGCGCGCTTCAGAAGGACTGGTGGCCAGGGTCGTTCTAGGGACTGTGAGCGTGCCAGGACTCGATCAGCGGCTGTAGCTCAGCAAGCCGGTTGATCACGGCGTCCGGCTCGGCCGCGTCGAACGGCGGGACGTCACTGTTCGGCACGAGGACGGCTCGCATGCCAGCGCTCTTCGCGCCGTGCACGTCGTCGTAAGGGCGGTCGCCGACGAAGACGCAGCGTGCCGGATCGGGCGCACCAACCGCCGTCATCGCCGCGCGGAAGGCTTCCGGATGCGGCTTGGTCCAGTCGATCTCGCTCGTGTAGACGGCACCGTCGATCAGGTCGAGCACGCCGTCGCGTCGGAACACTTCCTCGTGCCAGGTGCGCGGCCACATCGTATTGCTGAGTACGCCGATCTTGATTTCGTGGCTGCGCAGGCAATCAAGCAGCTCGGGAGCATCAGGATCGGTGAACGTGTGCGGCTCCCAGGCGTCGACGTAGCTGGCTAGGAACGCCTCGGTGGCAGTGACCCCAGCCAGTTCGAACAGGGCGCCCATCGTGGCGCTGCGGTGATCTGTGCGGGACCGCCGCCACAGCTCATCTTCGGCTGCACGCAAGGCGGCGGCGTACTCGGCCGCCTCGGGCGCGGGGAAGTGCGGCTCGCATACACGAGACCAGAGCCCGGCCGCATCGATGCTGTGCCAGGGCGTGAGCGTGCCGCCCCAGTCGAAGATCACTGCGTCTATTGCCACGCGCCGATACTAAGTGCCGATGACCTTGTCGCCGAGGTCAGGCCACGGCCTACAGGCCTTGCCGGCACGCAGATTCAGCTGTTCCGGCGGCCTTTCCACCAGAAGAACGTGCCTCTGCGCCTCTTGTTAGAGACTGCGAAGAGCACGCAAACGACCACTACTGCGCAGAACACTATGATGTCCATCTCGCCTCCCGGCTTTGCGAACTGCTCAGAAGAGGCGTCGGGCCTGTACGGGGCGACAACCGCAAACGGTCGGCCTGCCCAAACGAGGCGTCGCTCCTAAGAGGACCTGTTGCCCACAGTACTCCTCAGCAGACGCTCAAGCGCATAACGAGCGCTGAGCGGCATCAGCCGGGCTGCGGCGGCGGACGCAGCCGACGACAGAGAGGTCTTTCCCGATGGGTATGGCCAATGCTGGCTTGTGCGGTATAGCGTCCGCTTGCCCAGACTTGCGCGCTACAGAATGGACCTCAGGATTGGCTGACCCGTCGGTGACTTGTCGCCAAGAGTTTGACCAGCGTGCTTAGCGTCTGTGGCGGCATTGTCCATTTCCCGCCCGCCTGGGCGGAGCATGAGGAGGACTGAATGCGACCTCAGCAGCGAGGCGGGGGAGCACGCCTACTGCGCGTGACCGCAGCCGGCGTGAGCGCGGCGCTCGTCGGCGCGCTCTGCGTCATCGGAGGGACGTCTCAGGTACTGGCCTCGGCCAGCACCGCGGCAAAGGCCAACCCTAGCGATCAAGGCAATCAATGCCACCTGGGGAAGGGCATCAAGCACGTCGTCCAGATCGGTTTCGACAACGTGCACTACTTCCGGGACAACCCCAACGTCCCGTCCGACCTTCAGCTCATGCCGAACCTGCTGAACTTCTTCAAGGACAATGGCACGTTCTTGTCCAACAACCACACGCCGCTGATCGCCCACACCGCCGATGACCTGCTCACTACGGCGACCGGCCTGTACGGCGACCGGCAGGGCGAGGGGATCAGCAACAGCTACCAGGCGTACAACGCCGATGGCACGACGGACCCAGCCGAGTCGTTCGCGTACTGGACCGACGCCATGGACGACACTGCATCTCACCCGAACGCCGGCCATGACACGAACCCGAATCTGGTCTACTCGCCGGTGCCACCGGCAACCGCGTCGACGCCCGTGTCGCCGACAACGGTGACGCCTGCGCCGTGGGTTCCCTACACCAGGGCAGGCTGCAACGTCGGTGAGATCGCGACCGTCAACCAGGAACTGGAGAACCCTTCGCCGGACCTTGCTGAGGTGTTTGGCGCAAACTCGCCCGAGGTTCAGCAGCTCAATGCCGATCCGGACTCGTTCAAAGACCCCGAGGTCGCCGACTACGTCGGCCTGGGCGTGCACTGCGCCAAGGGCAGCGCCTTTTGCGCCGACGCCAAAGCCGTCAAGTTCGGCCAGACCAGCCCGAGCGCGACGGCCGTCGCCGACCTTCTGCCGGACGAGCCGGGTGGCTACAACGGGTACCAGGCGCTATTCGGCCACAAGTACATCGCACCGCAGCTGGGCGCTGGCACGCCGAACCTCACGCACGACGGCTACCAGGTGACCAACGCCGCGGGCAACCTCGTTGATCTCAATGGCAACGAGATTGATGGCGCCTTCCTGACCAACTACCCGGGCTTCCCTGGCTACAGCGACATCAACGCGTCGCAGTCGCTGGCGTACGCGGCCGACATGCTGGAGAATGGCGTGCCGGTCGTCAACATGTACATCTCGGACGTCCACGGCAACCAGTTCCTCCCGCAGTTCGCGGCGGACTGCAACGGCCTGCCAGACGCGCTCGGCAGCGGCAGTAAGTGCTATCTGGACCAGGCGGCGTTCTACAACCAGGCCTTCGGGACCTTCTTCAAGCGGCTGGCCTCCGATGGGATCACCCAGAAGAACACCCTGTTCGTGCTCAGCTCCGACGAGGGCGACCACGAGGCCGGCGCCAACGTGGGCCGCGCTCTCGCGCCGACCCCCGCTGGTTGCGACGGCGTCACCGTGCCCTGCAACTACACATCGTCAGACTTCGGCGAGATCGACGTCGCTACCACGAGCCTCCTGTCCAGCGAGACCGGCAACACCACGCCGTTCACCATGGAGAACGACACGGCGCCAGAGTTCTACCTGACCGGCAATCCGGCTCCAGATACGCCGGTGGTGCGGTCGTTTGAGCACGACGTGGCGAGCCTGACCAATCCGCTCAACCCCTATTCGGGCACGGCCAACGAGAAGATCACCAACTACCTGGCGAACCCGGTCGAGGAAGGCATCCTGCACTTCGTCGACGCGGATCCAGCCAGGACGCCAACGCTGGCCATGTTCGCCAAGCCGGACTACTACCTCCAGGCAGCGCCACTTGGTTTCCCGTGCAAGGGCCAGCAAATCTGCCAGAACGACGGGTTCGCCTGGGACCACGGTGACTACGCGGCCGAGATCAACACCAACTACGTCGGCTTCGTAGGGCCGGGCGTGAAGCAGCTCGGCGTCGACGGTCCGGGCGCCAGCGAAGGCCCGTCGTCGGCTGGCGCGAACAGCGGCCAGACCGTCGTGGCGGACTACCACTTCAAAGGCCCGTGGGTGGACGAGACCGACATCAGGCCGACCATGATGTATCTCACCGGACTGCACGACGACTACGAGCACGACGGGCGTGTGATCACCCAGATCCTCACGAAGCCGAATTCGGCGCTCAGCGGTCCTGGCGTGACCAAGCTCGGTGAGTGCTACAAGCAGCTCAACTCCAGTGTCGGCGACTTCGGTGCGGCGACACTTGTGGCCTCGACGAACGCCATCGAGAGCACGAGTACCGGTGACAGTATCTACGCCAGCGTGGAGACCCAGCTGCGCGGGCTTGAGATCGCCAGGGACCACCTGGCGGGCGTGATCAAGGGCGAGCTGGAGGCCGCGGCCTTCCAGGACAAGCCGATCTTCGCTGCGGATATCCAGACCCTGGCCTGCCAGGGCCTGATTAACGCCGCGGAGCAGGTGTCCAGCAACAGCTAGGCACCCGAACCAGAAGTATCGGTGGCCCTGGGCGATTTGCCCAGGGCCACCGACTGTTTTGCAACCCCGTCGGTCCCGTCGGTGCCTGTCTAGGCCGCCGAGCAACGCACCAGCGGCGTTCGGCGCCGTCTCGGCGAACTGCCAGCCGGCCGTGCGTAACTGGAAGCTGCCTGGGAGACTAGTCGCCATGCCACCGGCGTTATGGGTGCCGTGGCGCGGAAGGGACGAGGTGTAATGGCGGAACCAGGCGTGGACATAGAGGTCCGCGGCGCTGCGCCAGTCGAGGGCGCCGTTGCCAAGAGTGATCCGGACCTGCTGGTCGCGCAGATCGAGCGGACCCGCGAGGATCTCGCGCGGACAATCGACAGCCTGGCCGAGCGGGTGAGCCCTGCCAACAACATCCGCCTGCTCCGCGAGAAGGTCGCTGCGCAGGTTGCCAAGCCGGAAGTCCAGATGGGCGCGGTAGCTGTCGGCCTCGCGGTTGCGGGAGTGACGATCCTGCGCATCTGGGCCCGCAGGCGCCGCAACCGCTAACGGCGCCGAGCCGCCTCGCGCCGAAGCCGACGTCCGCATGGCCAGGGTCAGCCTAGGTTCGGCGAGCTGCTAACAGAGGCGAGCTGCCTACAGAAAGGTCTGGCCTTCACCCCGGTACGTGGGGACGGCGGCCGCGATTGCCTCGTCCTCTATCAGGTACAGCTCGCTGAATCGCTCGCAGAGCTCGCCCGCCTTCGCGTGGCGCATCCATACTGTGTCCCCGATACGGAGAGTGTCAGCGGCCGGGCCAATGAGCGGAGTCTGCACCTCGCCGGCGCCTTCCTCTTTGTCCAGCCGGAATCCGGCCGGCAGGTACGGCGACGGAACGCGGCTCGGCGTGCCAGGGCCGGATGCCGGATAGCCGCCGCCGAGAGCGGTGACCACGCCCGGGCCCGGACGACGCACCACCGGCAGCGCGAACATCGCCGCGGGAAGGCCGGTGAAGCCGCGGTAGGCGTCGAACAGCGTCGGGTGATACAGGCCGGAGCCGGCCCCGATCTCGGTGACGGCTGGCTCGGCCGAGGTTCCTTCAAGGGAACCCGTGCCGCCGCCGTTCACGAATTCCAGTGACGTCAGCTGGCGGACGGCCGCGACAATGGCGCCGCGCCGAGCAGCAAGCTCGGCGGCGGATCTGCGCTGCATGATCCTGACCGCGCGAGCATAGAGGGGCCGGCCCGGCGGGTTGTCGCCGACGCCGGCGATCTGGGACTCATAAGCCATCAGGCCGACGAGTCGCAGGCCAGGGCGGCTCAAGATCGCCTTGGCGAGCGCGATGGCGTCGGCCGGCGTACGAACGGGGGACCGCCGCGCGCCTGCCCTGAACCTTCCGCTCAGGGCCTCGTAGCCGGCGTCGATGTCGATCGCGACGCGTATCTGGTGGGGATGGCTCACGCTGGCCGTAGCCTTCTCGATCAGGTCGAGGTGGTCGGCGCAGTCAACCATGAGCGCGATCGAGGTTGCCGCCGTCGCATCGCCGGCGAGCCGGGCCAGCGCGGTCCGGTCAGCTGTCGGGTATGCGACCACGATGTCATCGCTGGTGTCGCACGCTGCTAGCCAGAGGGCCTCGGGCAGCGTGTAGGCGAGGACGCCGCGGAAGCCGTCCATCGCCAGGACCTGCTCGATGAGGTGACGGCAGCGGACCGACTTGCTGGCAAGGCGAATCGGCTTGCCGCCGGCCCGGCGCGTCATGGCGGCGGCGTTAGCGCGGAAAGCGGCCATGTCGACGATCGCGAACGGCGCGTCGAGGTGTGCCGTCGCCTGGTCAAGCCGGCGGAGATCGTGCGGGCTGCCGCTACGACTCACTCGCCGTCCTCAGCTTGATCTTCCTTGGTCAAGGCGGCATACTCGGGCGCCGAGAGCAGGCCGGGCGGCACGTCGCCGTCAACGTCGTCGAGGTGGACCCGGAACAGCCAGCCCGCACCGTACGGGTCGGAGTTCACGAGGCCAGGGTCGTCATCGATCTCCGGGTTGACCTCGGTCACCTCGCCGTCGACGGGCGAGTAGAGGTCGCTGACCGATTTCGTCGACTCAACCTCCCCGCATGGCTCGCCTGCGGTGACCCTCGACCCGGTGGTCGGCGCCGACACGAACACGACATCGCCCAGTGCACGCTGCGCGTGGTCGGTGATCCCCACTGAAGCCGTGGAGCCGTTGATGGCGACCCACTCGTGCTCTGGGGTGTAATAGAGCTCGCCGGGAACGGTCATATTCGCCTCTCTTGCACAGATTAGTTAGGTATGAGGTCGGATACTGCGGCCGAGAATCAGACCGCGCGGCGGTAGAAGGGCAGCTCCACCAGTGTGGCCGGCTCGGCGCGGCCACGAACATCGACTGCCAACGTCCCCGTTCCCGTTCCCGTTCCGGGGTGGGAGGCGGCAACGGCAACGTCCGGCCGCACGTACGCGATCGCAATCGGGACGCCGAGCGTCGGTGACGGTGCGCCGCTCGTAACGGTGCCGCATGGCTCGCCATCCCACAAGACGGCGTAGCCGTGCCGCGGCACGCGGCGCGACTGGCTGGTGATGCCGATCAGCTGGCGCTGCGGCGCTGCGGTGGCCCGCTCGGCGAGGGCGCGACGGCCGACAAAGTCGCCGGGCTTATCGAGCTTGACGACCCGGCCGAGGCCAGCGTCAAAGGGCGTCAGGTCGGCCGTGAGCTCGTTGCCGTAGAGCGGCATGCCGGCCTCGAGGCGGAGTGTGTCGCGTGCTGCGAGGCCAGCCGGGACCAGCCCGTCGGACGCGCCTGCGTCGCTGAGCTCAGCCCACAGGTACTCGGCATCGTCTGGCGCCGCGAAGATCTCGAAGCCGTCCTCGCCCGTGTAGCCGGTCCGCGCCAGCAGCACATCCCGGCCGGCCACGCGCGCGGGATAGCTGGCGTAGTACTTCACGGTGGCCAGATCGGCTTCGGTCAGGCGGGCCAGGATTGTGGCAGCCCTTGGTCCCTGCACGGCGATCAGCGCGTAATCGTCGGTGCGGTTCTGCACGTGCGCGTTATGGCCAGCGACCCGCTCGGTGAGCTCGGCGCCGACGACGGCGGCGTTGGCTGCGTTCGCTACGACGAGGAACTGGTCGTCAGCAAGGCGGTAGACGATCAGGTCGTCGAGGATGCCGCCGTCGTCCGCGCAGATCATGGTGTAGCGAGCGCGTCCTGGTTTGAGCGCCGAGGGCTCGCCGGTCAGCGCGTAGTCCAGGGCTGCAGCGGCCTCGTCGCCCGTGACCGCGAACTCCCCCATATGGGACAGGTCGAACAGGCCGGCCGCGGTCCGGACGGCGATGTGTTCGGCGGTCTCGCTGCCGTAGCGCAGCGGCATCAGCCAGCCGGCGAAGTCAGTCAGGCTGGCGCCGAGCTTCTCGTGTACGCCGGTCAGCGGGGTACGGCGCGGCGCCGCTGGCGGCGACGCAGATGCTGACGTCGGTGAGGAGTCTGTCACGACCACGGAGCCTACCGGGCCGTGACGGCCATTGGCGGCCGTGACCCTGCAGCGGCTGGCACGGCGGCCGGCGGACGGTCGGTTGGGTGGCTTGTCGGCCGGCGGCGACGAAGGCGGAGACTAGAGGCATTGAGCCGAGCTTTGCTGGCAGCCACGCTCACCGGGCCGGCTCGCTGAGCCAGATGCACATGGAGGTGCCCTATGGACGTGCTGACCGACGAGCAGGTGGCCGAGCGGCTGGCCGGGCTGTCCGGCTGGACCCGGCAGGCAGACAGCATCGTGCATACGGAGATCCTGGCCGATTTCAAGTCCGCGCTGCTGTACGTAGGCGCGGTCGCATATCTGGCCGAGGCAGCTAACCATCATCCAGACGTCATGATCCAGTGGAACAAGGTCACGCTGACGCTTTCGACCCATTCCGCTCACGGCCTGACGATCAACGACTTCGCCCTGGCTGAGCAGGTCAACCGGCTGAGCTAAGCCGACGGGACCAGGCGGCCGGCGGATCAGCCAGCTTGACATGATCCAGACGTTGCTGGGCTTCGCCTGTGGGCCGCGCCACGCCCCCGGGTGGCGCCGCCCACAGGGCGAAGAACCCACCGCTCGCCGCGACCCTCGTATGCTGCCTGCCGGCCCTGTGCACCAGGGCGACATGCAGCCGGGCGATTCCGCCGGGGATCGAACGGCCCCAGACGAAGGTCCCCCTCCGCGGCTTACGGTTCCCTCATTTCCAGCGGCGCCTTCCCCCGTTTCCGGCCTGGGCCGGACCCCTCAGCGCTGCGTGGGACTCTAGTTATACACGCAGTGCTGCTGCCATCACAGGTAGTTACAAGATTGCGTTCACGCCAGTACCTACATCATTTTGGGAACGCGGGTCAGCCCGAGGACGCAGCCTCGAGACTGCGCTGTCGTCGGCGCAAACGGAGTGGCCCTGACCAGCCCAGACGTGCTGTCAGCGAGGCGGCCGTCGAGCTCGGGATGTATCAGTCAAGCTCGCACGGGAGGTGCTTGATGCCGTTGATGAAGCTCGAGAGCAATCTGTCCGGCTCGCCGGACGCCCGGATCCGCGGCACTCGCGTCATCAACTCGCGCAGCATGACCGTGATCTCACGGCGGGCGAGGTGGGCTCCGAGGCAGAAGTGCGGGCCGGCGGCGCCAAAGCCCACGTGCGGGTTGGGAGTGCGCGTGATGTCGAACGTGCCGGGATTGGTGAATACGGACTCATCCCGGTTGGCGGCCCAGTAGAACAGCACCGCCTTGTCGCCCTCGCGATAGTCGTGCCCATTGAGGGTGCAGTCCCTGGTGACCGACCGGCGCATCCAGATGACAGGTGAGACGTACCTGACGATCTCCTCGACCGCGCCCGGTAGCCGACCCTCTAGATCGGCCAGCAGCAGCGCACGCTGGTCCGGGTGCTCCGTCAGCAGGTTCATCGCGTGCGAGATCGCCGTACGGGTAGTCTCGCTCCCGGCGACGACGAGCAGGATGAAGAACGAGCCGAGCTCGGCCGCCGTGAGCTGCTCGCCATCGATGTTCGCGCTGGCGAGAGACGTGATGACGTCGTGCTGCGGGTGCTCGGCGCGGTCTGCTGCTATCTCCGTGACCAAGTCAGCGAGGTCCTTGCCCGCAGTAAGCAGCTGGGTGATTGCCTCGTCCATGTTCTCGCTGATGAATTCCGGGTCCGCGCCGGACAGAATGATGTTGGTGTTGCGCAGCACCATGTCGTAGTGCTCGTCACCGATGCCCATCATCTCGCAAATGATCTTCAAGGGCAGCCGCGCTGAGACGTGCTGGACGAAGTCGCACGGCCCTGTGACCAGCAATTCGTCGACGATGCCAGCTGCGGTCCGCTGAACGTCCTCTTCGAACTTCTTGATCATCTTAGGAGTGAACGCACGGGATACGATCCGGCGCAGCCGGGCGTGGCGCGGGTCATCCATGCTGATCATGGAGCCGAAGTACTCGTTGAACTCCGCGGGTAGGTCCTCGATGCTGGTCGCGCCGCGGGCTGACGAGAACAGCTCGGGATGGCGGCTGGCCGCGGATACGTCGGCGTGCGAGACGAAGGCGTAGTAACCGTCGCCGGCCACGCTGAGTGGCCCCTCCGGCGCGAGGAAGTAGGGCGGCTTGCCGAGAGCACGCAGCCTGGCGAAGTCGGTATGGCGACCTTGAAGGGGCTGCTCCCAGAACTCCATCAGGGACAGGTCGATGCCGTCCACTGAGCTGGCCGGTGTGGTCATTACGCCGCCTTCGACTAGAACCTCATTCTGGTCCTAAGTTACAGACTGGCGTAAGTCTCCGCCATGTCCTAGTGCTCAGGTTCATGGCGGCCTCACGATGGCATGGCGTGGCGCTTGCGCCACCCGATTTTCGACTGGCCGTGGCGGCGCGGAAGCGGTCGCGGCGCCGCCGTTTGCCCGCCGTCCGCAGGCACTGGCGGCGCCGCCCAGGCTGCCTTACGACGCAGTCACGGGAGCCGCCACTCGGCTCGCTGGAATGCGAGCATGTGCGTACCGCCTAGTCAAGATCGCGATAGCGACAGGAGCTGACACGCCGCTCATCTCGACGACGGCGGAGGCTATGTGCGCCCGGCCCAGCGAGAACACCGCCCAGCCGTCCCCGGTCGTTCGGACGACGGCCAGCTGATTGCCGCCGTGGTCAGCGGGCACGAGGTTCGCCATCGCCAGGCAAGCGCTCACGGCATCGAGCCTGGCCGACAGGTGTGCAGGCGGCTCAGCTAGCTCAGCACGCAGCTGAGCGTAGGCCGATGCCATCCCGGGACCGAGCTCCCGCTGCCGGTGCACGGACTCGACCGCCGTCCACGCGCATGCCACCGGAACGGGTGCCCGCAGCGCTAGGCCGAAGCCCGCCAGAGCACCAGTGCCGGGCGCGCCCGCGGTGTTCATCGCTCGCCGCTCTGGTCCAGCGTGGCGGCCCTTGCTGGGCCGTTCATCGCCAGGCTGGGACTTGCGGGGGACCGTGGTGCCCGCGTTGAGCTGGAGGTCGTGCGGCTGGCCGCAGCTGACCGTCACACGCAGGCCTTCATCGAGCCCTACGTCGATTGCACGGCGCTCCAGGAACACCGACAGGAGCGTCGGCGGCCACGCGGTGTTGCGCGGCAGCGGGCCGGAGTCGTGCAGCTGCACACCACGCCAGGTCGCGACGAGCTCGCCAGCGCCGTCCACGGCCTCGATATTCCAGAGCTGTGGCACCGGCGTCGACGGAGGCAGCGGTGTGGGCAGGGGCCGAGCAGCCCGACGGGCCGCCGGCGACGACTGCGCAGTCTGAGCAGCCGAATTCCCGGTCGTCGGCGCGGCCGCGCTCTCGCTCGGCGTCGCAACCGGAACCTCCCACGTGTGCAGCGCCGAGTACGTCGGGCCGCCGCGGACGGCCTGGCGCTTAGGGGCAGGAGCCTTGACGCGGCGCGCCTGGGTCGCGGCCGCCGACGGTGAGCGATCGTCTCGCCCGGATGGGTTGCCGGTCGTTGTCTCGCCCGTGCTGTCGCTCGGCGCCGGTGCCGGAACCTCCCACGTGTGCAGCGCAGAATACGACGTGCGGCCCTGCTCGGAACCGCTCTGGCCCTCGTTGCGGCGCGACTTCCACGACTTCCGCGACTTCCGCGCCTGCGGACGACGCTCGGCAATCTCCAGATCGGCCAGTTCCTCGCCCGTCATGTCCTGAGGCGCCGCTACAGCGGGCGCGCGTCCGACCGGCAGCGCGCCGCTTGCGTTCGCTGACCCGCTCGTCGTCTCGGCTTCCGGCGCGCCCGCTTGACCGGGCACGAAAGCCGGCTCTGGCAAATCAGCCGGTGTCATGACAACGATCTCGAGCGGAGCAGGCGCGGATACGGCCGTGGTGCCTGCCGCAGCGACCGCATCGGCTACGTCCGCCACGTCACCCGGAACGGAGCGAACCGGCTCGGCGAGTGCGCGGATCTCGACCGGTCCATCGATGCTTCGCCCGGAGAACTGCACGGACTCGCACCCGGCCGGGCGCACTCGCCGGTGCGGCATGCAGGCCTGGAGCACTTGCATCGCGGCGTCGTTCAGGCCCGGGCTGCCGAGCAAGAACTCGGTGCTCGCCAGCTCGCTGCCGACCGGATACCACGGATGCTCGTCGGCCCCCCTGGCCAGGGCCCGGCCTGAGCGCGCTGTCACCTCAGGCAGCAGCGCGATCCGCCGGAACCGGCCCGACTGGAAGCTGATCGGTCCGTACAGCTCGGCGCCATCGACTAGGTCAGACGGGCCGGCGACGAGCTGTTGCAGCGCCGGCGATGCTGCCGCGAACCTTGCCTCCGGCATCTCGGGCAGGCCGGGCAGGCTGGGTGCACAGCTGAACTCCGCCCTGGCGTGGTCGACCCGATAGGAACTGTCGGCACAGCGAAGGACCGTCACGATCCGGTTGCCGTCGCGGAGCGCACAGACCTGCAGGAGCGCCTCGCCGCCAGCGGGGATGAGCACCGGCGAATCCAGCCGCACGCCCACCGCCCGCCGCAATGGGCGCCCGGCGAGGACCGATGCGGCCTGCGCGAGTGCCTCCAGCGCGAGGACAGGCGGCAGCACCGGCATTCCGTCGACCCGGTAATCCGCCAGGTAAGGGTCGCTGGCCAGCGACAGAGTTGCCGAGCAGACGAGCTCGATGCCCGGATAGTGCACAGCCACGTCGCGCAGGAATCGCCCGCCCTGTGCCAGTCCCGCCGCGCTGAGCTCGGCGCGCGTGATGGCGGGCGCCGGAGTGGCAGGCAGGCCGCCGACTCGGCCGTGCAGGGCGACGCTGGCGGGCAGGCCACCCGTCGTCATTAGCTTCAGCAGCAGGCGGCTTACGGTGTCTACCGCCAGCGCGGGCGTGTCCGCTGCGGCCAGCTCGATGGCGAGTTCTGGGCGATCGCCGAGGCCATTTGCCCACCAGGCGGGCATGTCGATATGGAGGTGCTGACAGCCGGCGCTCGCGCCAGCTAGCTGTCCCGCTCGGCTCGCAAGCGCGCCGCTACAGAGTGCGTGCACGCTGGAGCCTGCGAGCCCGTACCGGTCCGCAATCGTGCCAACCGAGACGATCAGCCTGAGTTGTCCCGGCCGGATCGAGCTAGCCAGCAACTCGAGCGCGCTGATCTCTTCGGCAAGCTGTGCGCGGACTTGAGCATCCGTCATTTCCAGGACAGGAACGGGGTCATCCGTGCCAGCGCCGTACGCCAGCGCCGTGACTTTCCCAAGCCGGTCCTCGATCCGCCGGATCGCGGCCGCGAGGCTGGCCTGGTCGGCAATGTCGATGACCTCATAGCCGATTCGCGCGCCCGCCGATCGCAGCTGCTCCAGGCCCGCGACGAGCTCGGTGTCGTCGTACTCGCCTGCTCGCCCCACGACCGCGATGCCAGCCCCGCAGCACGCGAGTACATGAGCGAGCGCGAGCCCGGCGCCGCCCGCGCTACGGCTGATCAGGATCACGTCGTCGGGGCCGAGCACCGCGTCGCGGCCGCCGGCGACGGCAACCTCGGCCAGAACTGGTTCACTGGCCAGGCCCGTCGAGTCGAGGATGAGCTCACGGAACTGCCCGGCCTCGGCACTGGCGTACTGGCGAATCGCGTCTCCGCTGACGCCGTCCGTCGGCACTCGGAGAATCGTGATGCCGATCGAAGGATGCTCGGCATGCAGGCTGGCGAAGAACCCGGTGAACTGTGCGCTCGTCGTCAGTACCACCAGCGTGCCGGTCTCGAGAGCGTCTCTGGCCGCCTTGATCGCGGCGGCGCGTGACTTCCCATCAGCTGGGTCCGCCAGGATCGCGAGCGTGCGCCGGGCGGCGCGATCGGCCGCGAATAGGCTGCTCACATCCGCGAGCATCGGGAAGTGCCCCGCCACGTGCCGACGCCAGGAACCGGGCTCGGCGGGCACGGCTGGCGCGCTCGCTGGTCGGAGCCCCTCGGTGAAGCACCGCGCCCACGGTCCGAGCCCGTTCACCGGTCCCTGAGCCTTGCTCGGTGGCACAGCAACCTCGTAGGGTGCGGTCGCTGTCGGCGACTCAAGGGTCGATGGCGCTGCGGCCACCGGGAGCTTTGGCTCGCCGGGAACCTTCGGCTTGCCCGGAACAACCGGTTGGCCGAGTACGACAGGCTTGCCGACGACAGCCGGCTTGCCCGCCGCGCCAGGCTTGCCGCTAGGCGCCGGCTTCGCAGTGTCGGCCGGGACCGGGGCGTCGGCGGATGTTTCCGGGGCCGCGGCCGAATCGGCGTCGGGGACCGGGGCGTCGGCGGATGTTTCCGGGGCCGCGGCCGAATCGGCGTCGGGGACCGGGGCGTCGGCGGATGTTTCCGGGGCCGCGGCCGAATCGGCGTCGGGGACCGGTACCTCGGCTGCGGATGTTTCCGGGGCCGCGGCCGAATCGGTCTCTGGCAGCGGTACCTCGGCTGCAGCGGTCTCAGCGACCGCGGCCGACTCGGCCTCGCCCGGCGTCGCGTCGACTGGCGACCGCGTGGGCAGCCGCCGCTCGAACTCGTCGCGCTTGCTCGTGATGTCGTGCTCGAGGACCGGGGCAGCCGCGAACTCGGCAGCGGCCGGCTCAGCGACATTCGGCTCAGCGGCCGCTGGCTCGGCGACCGCTGGCTCGGCGACCGCTGGCTCGGCGGCCGCTGGCTCGGCGACCACTAGATCTGCAGACGCGCCTTCGGCCGCGACCGGCAGCTGCGGAGCGACCTGGCACGGGTTAGTGATGAACACCTGGTCCCGCCAGATGTCGACCGGCCGCGCGGGCCGTCCGGCAAACAGCGGCTTCGGCTGTCCGAGCGCACCAGCCGCGAACAGTGCCGCCGCGACGCTCGAGCTGTTCTCCGCGTCGGTGAAGCCGGACTGCAGGCTGATCGCGGGAACCTTCGCGACCTGTGCAGCCGCCGACGCCAGAATGCGCCCCGGACCAGTCTCGACCAGCAGCGTGGCCCCGATCGCGCCATCGGCCACCGCTTCGGTCAGCCGCTGGGCACCGGCGAAACCGCTGCAAATGAGGTCGATCGCGTCGTCGATCGACTCGACTTCGGCGCCGGTCATGGTCGAGATCAGGCGTCGGCGCGGCGGACCGAACCGGAAGCGTTGCGCAATCGCCGCGCGCAGCTCGACCGCGCCGGACAGGTCACCGGTTCTGCTGCCAGCCTGCCCTGACGGCATCGGCTGGGTGCCGCCCTCGGCGCGAGCGGCCGACCGGAGCAGGAACTCGGCACGCAGGTCGGCTATCTCCACGACCTCTGCCTCGCCGAGTACGCCGGCCCAGGCGAGCCCCGCAAGCGCGGCGATCCCGTGGCCGACGGCAGCCGTCGGCTGCACGTCCAGCGACTCCAGCCAGCGCAGCGTGTCGAGACAGTGGGCGACACCCGAGGTGAGCGCGACAGGTCCGGGCTGAGCGTCGTCGACGTCGCGGCCCGGGCCGCTCGCGTCACCGGACAGGAGTAGGGTCACTCGGCCATCGGCGTCGTCAGAAGCGAAGATCCCCGGCCTGGCCGTGATCAGTCCGTCGGTTAGGTGCGGGAGCAGCGTGACGGCTTCCCTGGCGAGCAGCGCGAGCTGGTCCTGGCGCGTTGCCACGAGCCCGACCCTGGCCCGGCCTTGCTTGCCGGGGTCGCGACCGAGCATGCAGGCAAGGTCCTGAAGCTCGGCATCGGAGAGCGATGCTGCGACATCCGCGAGCCTGGTCAGGAGTGCCGCGAGGGCGAACGTGTCCGACGCGTGCAGCAAGAACGGGGTTGGCTCAGGCTCCGGCTGCAGCCGTGATTGCACGCCTTCCGGACTCTGCTTGGGCGTCGACCTGGCCAGCAGCGGCGCCGACCGCAGCCACCGGTCCTGGCGCTGCCGACCGGGCTCGTGCCTGAGCACGAGGTGCACGTTGCTGCCGCCGATGCCCATTGTCGAGATCGCCGCCAGCCGGGTGCCGCTCGGCCATTCCTCCGGCGACTGCGGGAGCAGCAGCCCGGTGTCGCCGCCCGCGATCAGCTCGTGCGGCTGGTGAACGCCCGTCGTGGGCGGGACAACCCCGGTGCCGAGCGCCAGGACGGTCTTGATCAGCCCGGCGGCGCCGGCCGCGGCCTTGGCGTGACCGATGTTCGCTTTGATTGACCCGAGAGCTGCCCGCCGCCTCGCGCCAGAGCGGAGCGTGCTGAGCGCACTGAGCTCGGCAGCATCGTCGGCGGATGTGGCGGCCCCGTTCCCTTCAATGAATTGAATGTCCGCTGGGTCGACGGCGGCGCGCTCGTAGGCACGCCGCATCGCGAGCAGTTGTGTGCTGGCCTGCGATTGGACCTCGCCGGGAACGCTGCCGCCGGAGGTGCCCCAGCCGAGGATCTCGGCGTAGACGGGGAGTTCGGCCGCGCGGGCGTCCGCGGTGCGCATCAGCACGACGACGCCGCAGCCCTCGCCAGGCAGGTAGCCCGTCGGCTCGCGGTCGTAGATGCGGACGTCGGTCGTGGCCAGGACGCCCGCCTTGGCCAGCCCGATGAGCTCGAGGGGGTCGAGGCTGAGGTCGACCCCGCCAGCGATCGCCGCGTCCAGGTCCCCAGCCGCGAGGGCGGCGCACGCAGACGCCACCGCCTGGAGCGAGGACGAGCAGGCGCTGTCGACGGCGTGACTGCCGCCGCGGAACCCGAAGTACGCGCTGATGGCGGTGGCGATCGTGGCCGGCATACCGCCGGCGAGCGAGCCTGATCCCATGGCAGGGAACGGGGCCAGATAGCTGGTCTCCGCCGTCCGCAGTACGAGGCCGGCCTGGTTCGCCGGGATCTCCTGGTCACCGAGCGCCTCGGTCAGCACGCGCCGGACGTAGGGCCACCGGACACGCAGCGCGTTGGCCCTGGAGGTGTCGCCGGCGAGCGTGTTGCCGATGATGACGCCGGTTCGATCGAGGTTCAGTCCACTGCCCGCCGGCAGCCCAGCCGCGGCCAGCGCGCGAGCTGTCGTCTCCAGCGCCAGCCAACGCGCGGGATCGGCGGCGAAGTACGCGGCCGGCTCGATGCCGAACGCCTCGCGCTCGAACTGCCAGCCCTCGATCACCGCGGCCCTCGTGCTATAGGTCGCGTCCGATGTGGTGCGGTCGGGCTGGTAGTAGTCAGCCAGGTCGATCCGGCCCGGCGGCAGGCGGCGGAACGACCGCCGGCCGGTCAGCACGACGTCGAGCAGGGCTGCCGGGTCGTCGGCGTCCGGGAATCGGCAGGCGAGTCCGACAACAGCGAGCGACGGCGTGCCAGTGGTTGCTGTATTCCGGGCGGTCTTGGCGACCGCGTTCGCGTCAGGCACGGCGCGGCCCCGAGGTGACATTAGGGACAACCGGGATGCTAACTAGGTCATTAATACGGCGCCGTCCATTACTCTGCGTCCGCTCTGTGGTAATTCCGCGAATCAGCAGTAGTAATTCCGCGCACGAGCAAGTGTGCATTTTTCCCCCGGATAATGGCCTGTCTCCCCATGGCCCAGCTCAGCGGCGCTAGCTAGGCCGTCACGCGTAGCTACCCCAGGCTGGCCTGCGCAGCCAGCTCGTTCCCGCGATGCCCGATTACTATTGCTGCTGGGTGTCAGGACATTATTCGTCGCCCATGGGGCCGGGTCAAGGCGGAATTCACGACGCGTTGGTTATCATGACTGGCGGCATTTCTGGAGTGCGCGAGCATCTATTGGTGAATGTGGCTACCGGTAACTAAGTGTCCGCATTAACGGGGCCGGCGCCCCCTGCCCGGCGCTGCCTGGCGGCGATTACCGGCGCTCCCTGGCGCCCCTGACCGGCGCTCCCTGGCGCCCTGCCTGGCGCTCGCTGCGAGCGTCGCAGGAGGTGTGTGATCGTCCGCACTCATCCGGCGCTGGGACGGAGTGCGCTACCCTGAACCCATGCGTTTCGCCGGGCTGCTCCTTACCTAGCCGCGCCGACTGTCCTGTCGTTGGCGCGGCTGCCCCTCGTGATCCGGGGGGCGCTTCTATTTCCTGAGGCGCAGCGTTAGGAGACAAGGCCGGGCAGGGGCCGATCCGGATCTCACCATGCACGCGAGGAAGTCATGACAGCCGCCGATAACGCGGATCGCTTCGATCCGCGCGCGATCCAGGAGAAGTGGCAGCAGCGCTGGGCCGAGCTGGACGTTTTCCGTGCCAGCGACGACCCAGCGGACCCGCGCCCGCGCACGTACCTCCTGGACATGTTCCCGTACCCGTCGGGCGACCTGCACATGGGCCACGCCGAGGCCTACGCGCTGGGTGACGCCATGGCGCGGTACTACAACCTGCGCGGTCACAACGTCCTGCATCCGATTGGCTGGGACGCGTTCGGGCTGCCCGCCGAGAACGCGGCCATCAGGAACAACACCCACCCTGCCGACTGGACCTATAAGAACATCGAGACCCAGGCGGCGTCCTTCCGTCAGTACGGCGTGTCGTTTGACTGGTCTCGCCGGCTCCAGACGTGCGACCCGGAGTACTACCGCTGGACTCAGTGGCTGTTCCTGCGGTTCTACGAGCGCGGGCTTGCCTACCGCGCAGACGGCTACGTGAACTGGTGCCCTGTCGACCAGACCGTGCTGGCCAACGAGCAGGTCATCGACGGCAAGTGCGAGCGCTGCGGCTCGGAGGTCATCCGCCGGGTGCTGACGCAGTGGTACTTCAAGATCACCGAATACGCCGACCGGCTGCTGGCCGACATGACGGCTCTGGAAGGCAAGTGGCCGGAGCGGGTGCTGCTGATGCAGCGCAACTGGATCGGGCGCAGCGAAGGTGCCGACGTCAGCTTCCAGATCGAGGGCCGGGAAGAGCCCGTCACGGTGTTCACCACCCGGCCGGACACCCTGTACGGCGCGACCTTCTTCGTCGTGGCGGCCGACTCGCCGCTCGCAGTGGAGCTGTGCGCCGACGCTCAGCGTGCCGAGCTGGACAGGTACGTGGCTGAAGTGCGGAAGCTGACGGACATCGAGCGGCAGTCGGCCGACCGCGACAAGACGGGCGTGTTCCTGGGCCGTCACGCCATAAACCCGGTCAACGGCGAGGCAATCCCGGTGTGGGCAGCCGATTACGTTCTGACCGACTACGGCACGGGCGCGATCATGGCGGTCCCCGCGCACGATCAGCGTGACCTGGACTTTGCTCGCAAGTTCGGCTTGCCGGTGCGAGTGGTACTGGATACCGGTTCTCCGGATCCCGCCACGACGGGGATCGCGACGCCCGGCGAAGGGACGCTGATCAACTCCGGGCCGCTCAACGGGCTGTCGAAGCAGGAAGCTATCGCCAGGATCATCGAGATCCTGGCCGAACGTGAGCTGGGCCGGAGCGCCGTGAACTACCGGCTGCGCGACTGGCTATTGTCGCGGCAGCGCTTCTGGGGCGCGCCGATCCCGATTGTCTACTGCGATGGCTGCGGCGAGGTCGCCGTGCCAGACGACCAGCTGCCCGTCCTGCTGCCGGACCTGCGCGGGCAGGAGCTGGCGCCCAAGGGCGCGTCGCCACTGGCCGCGGCTACCGACTGGGTCACTACGGAGTGCCCGAAGTGCGGTGGTCCGGCCAAGCGGGACACCGACACGATGGACACGTTCGTGGACTCGTCGTGGTACTTCCTGCGCTACTGCTCGCCGACGTTTGAGCACGGGCCCTTCGAGGTCGAGTCGGTGCGCCGCTGGTCGCCGGTCGACCTGTACGTAGGCGGCGTCGAGCACGCGATCTTGCACCTGCTGTACTCGCGGTTCTTCGTCAAGGTGCTCTACGACATGAAGATGCTGGACTTCACCGAGCCGTTCACGGCCCTGGTGAACCAGGGTCAGGTGATCAACCAGGGCAAGGCGATGTCGAAGTCGCTGGGCAACGGCGTCAACCTGGGCGAGCAGCTGGCAGCGCACGGGGTCGACGCGATCCGGCTGACGATGATCTTCGCGAGCCCGCCCGAGGACGACATCGACTGGGCCGATATGCATCCCGACGCCCTGGTCAAGTTCCTCGGCCGGGTGGCCCGGATTGCTGCCGAGGTGGCCGCGTCCAGGCCTGCTTCGGCGGCCGGTGCCGCGGTGGCGGACATCGCAGCTGCGGGGGCTGCCGGGACGGCCAGCGACGTGACCAGCGGCGACACCGAGCTGCGCAGAGCAACGCACCGGACGATCGACGAGGTGACCAGGTTGGTCGAGTCGACCCGGCTGAACGTCGCCGTCGCCCGGCTGATGGAGCTGGTCAGCGCTGCCCGCCGGGCGATCGACAGCGGGCCTGGCGCCGGTGATCCGGCCGTGCGCGAGGCCGCGGAAGCGCTGTCGGTCATGCTATCCCTGTTCGCCCCGTACACGGCGGAGGAGTGCTGGGAGATGCTGGGTCACCAGCCGTCGGTTGGCCAGGCGTCCTGGCCGGCTGCCGATCCCGCGCTGCTTGTCCAGGACACCGTTACATGCGTGGTCCAGGTGGACGGCAAGGTACGGGATCGGCTGGAGGTCGCTGCTTCCGTCGGCGAGGACGAACTGCGTGACCTGGCGCTCGCGGCGCCTGGGGCTGAACGCGCGCTGGCCGGACGCGGCGTCCGTACGGTGATCGTCAGGGCGCCGAGGCTCGTCAACATCGTGTCTGCGTGACCGGCGGCGACGGCAAGGGCCCGAAGACGATACGGAACCATCGCCTCTTGCCGACCCGGATCACGTCGCCGCTGGATACCGGATGACGCTGGTCGGGGTCGGTCAGCTTGCGCTGTCCGTCGAGCCTGACGCTGCCGTCGGCGATGAGCCGGCGCAATTCGGTACCCGACGCATTCGGCAGGCAGTACCTCAGCACGTCAATCAGGGTGCTGTTCGGGTCGGCTACCGAGACAGACGGCACGTCGTCGGGCACGGAGCGGCCGGAGAAGACCCGGCTGAACCATTCCTGCTCCGTGGTTGCCTCTTCGGCCGAGTAATAGCGTTCCACCAGTGACCGTCCGAGCAGGCGCTTGGCTTCCATCGGATTCAGCGTGCCGTCGGCCATCGCTGCGTCCAGCCGGCCGATCTCGGTCAGCGGGACCATCGTGTAATGCCGCAGGTAGGCCGTCACGAGATGGTCAGGCAGCTTCATGGCCTTGCCGAACATGTCGCGAGGGCTGTCGGCCAGCGCGATGTAGTTGCCCAGGCTCTTGCTCTGCTTGGCCCGGCCGTCGATGCCAGGCGTGATCTGTGTGGTGACAATGACCTGCGGAGCAAGGCCGAATCGCTCAGCCAGGAATCGGCCCATCAGCTCGTTGAAGAGCTGATCAGTGCCGACGATCGTGAGGTCTGATTGCATTTCGCACGAGTCGTAGCCCTGGAGGATCGGGTACAGCAATTCGTGCATATGGATCTCGCTGCCGTCGGCAATCCTCGCAGCAAACATGTCGCGCTGGATCAGCCGGGCATGCGTCACTTCAGAGATTAGGTCGAGGAACGATTCCAGGCGCATCGGCGCCCACCACTCCGAGTTCCGCCGGACTTCAAGAAGCGCTGGGTCAGTCAGCAGGACCCGGCTGGCCTGGGCGATGAATACCTCGGCGTCGCGCTCTATCTGCTCTGCCGGGATCGTCGGCCGGGTGGCCGACTTGCCCGTCGGATCCCCGATCCGGGTGGTGAAGTCGCCGATCAGCAGCACGACCTTGTGACCTGCCTGCTGCATCTCCCGCATCGCCCAGAGGTTGACCGCATGGCCTATATGCAGGAACGGGGCGGTTACGTCGACCCCGTACTTGATCCGGAGCGGCCTGCCGGAGGCAAGCCTGGCGCGCAAGTCATTAGCGGTGATGACGTCCGCGGCTGCGCGCTGAAGAGTGGGAATCTGACTGAATAGCTCATCCATGGCAGCAACAATCCTGACCGCTTGTGATGGAGCTCAGCCTGTTGTTGCTTAACGCGTTAGGAGGACAGAACTCGACCTCGGACCAGTGGCGCGTCGACGGATGGCGCGCCACGGCCGGGCAGCCTTTCAGACCCGTCGCAGGACCGCTACGACCTTGCCCAGGATCTCCGCCTCGTCACCGGGGATGGGCGCATAGGCGGGGTTGTGCGGCATCAGCCAGATGTGATCGGCGGACCGCTTGAACGTCTTGACCGTCGCCTCACCATCCAGCATCGCGGCGACGATGTCGCCGTTCTCAGCCACCGGCTGCTGACGAACAACGACCCAGTCTCCGTCGGCAATCGCCGCGTTGATCATGGAGTCGCCTACCACCTTGAGCAAGAACAGGTTGCCCTCGCCGACGATCTGCCTGGGCAGCGGGAAAATGTCCTCGATCGATTCCTCGGCGAGGATCGGGCCGCCGGCCGCAATGCGGCCCACAAGCGGCACGTACGCAGCCTCCTGCGACGCGATGTCCATCGGCGTGTCGTCGTCAGGCTCTGGCTCCGGTCGGATAGCCGGATGGCCGGGCAACCGGACCTCGACCGTGCGCGGTCGCCCGGCGTCGCGCCTGAGGTATCCCTTGGCCTGCAAGGTCGACAGCTGATACGAGACGCTCGAGGTACTCGTGAGGCCGACTGCCTCGCCAATCTCGCGCATGGAGGGCGGGTAACCGCGCCGCTGGACGGACTCCCGGATCACCTGAAGGACCTTGCGCTGGCGCCACGTCAGCACGTGACCGGGATCTGGCTTGTCAGGCAGATCGGCAACGACGGTCGGCACGCTGCCCTTGGGCCGCCTGCCTGGCTTGCCCCGCGGCCGCTCGGCCGCGGCGGTGTCCATATCGGCGCCGGTCGGTTCGAGATCGATGGTCGAGGCCTCGCGCGCCCCGTCATCGCTGGTCGCATCGCTCATCTTCGGGCCTCCGGCTCGGGTGCGGTGGTATCGGAAATGCTGTGCTGTCGAAGCCGACGCTAACGGTTCTGGCATCGGATCTCAAACATCTGTTCGACGACACTTAAAAATGTCGTACCCCTGCGATAGAACGGTACCGTATCTTCGTTCGATCGAACGAGGATGCGATAGAACACAGATACTATCGAACTGTCTTTCGCTAGATGGAGGCTGTGATGAGCGCACTGGGCGCAATCGAGACGCCGGTGGCTGGCGCACCCGATGCTCGCAATGCGGCCGGGCCGAACCTCGCGAGCCGTGCGCGGCCGCTGCGGGTTGTTGCCGGGCCGGCGCCATCCATCGCGGCTCCGGCCGCTGAAGGCACCGCTGCTGGTACCCAACCGCGCTCTAGTTCTAATCCGGGAGCCGCTTGTAATCCGGGAGCCGCTTGCAATCCGGGGGCCGCTTCTAGAACCGGAGCCGCTGGGCTGCCTCGCGTGCCTCGGGCTGCTGCGGCCGCCCCGCCGGTTCCTGCAGGTGCGGTCCGTTCCGGCGCGGTTTCTGCGGGCGCGGTTCGGACTGGCGCCACTCGGACAGGCGCGGTTCGGACTGGCGCCACTCGGACGGGCGCGGTTCGGACTGGCCCGGTTCTTACCGGAACCGTCATATCGCGCGGCCGACAGCGGCCGGAGCTCGCCGCAGATGCTGGCGTGCGCCGTGCCCAGCTTCGGCTGACGACGCGTGGCCGGGTCGTCGTGGCGACCTTGGTCATCGTTGCCGTCACGCTGGCGGTGCTGCTCATCACGATTCTCGCTTCCGGCGGCGCGCAGGCGACCAACCACGGCCAGGCCCATGCGGGCTACCAGGGCATGCATCAGGTCGTTGTGCGGCCAGGTCAGACGCTGTGGTCCCTAGCCGCCGCGGCCGAGCCGACCGCGGACCCGCGCAATGTTGTCCAAGAGATCATGTCGGCCAACGCGCTCAGCAGCCCGAGCATCACCGCGGGACAGCTCTTGTGGGTTCCGTAGGCCTCGCTGGCGGGGATCTCGTGACGCGTTAGAGATGACGCTCTGAGGTGCTTTAAATGCAGGTGGCAGGGCTTGCGGTGATTCGAGCCAGCAGCTTGCCGCGACACGCCGGCGTGTTGCGCGGATTCCGGGACGCGCGCTCCGTGGCCGGGGCATCGTCTACCAGCGAGTTCTGCCCAGGGCGTGACGGACTTGCCAACGGCGGCCTCGTGGACCACAATATGTAGTAGTTGCACGCTTGTAATTTTCCTATAGCTTGTGCTTTGAGGACGCGACGTCCAGCCACCGGGGAGGTGATCGCATGTACTGCCCGTATTGCAGGCATCCTGACAGCCGTGTCATCGATAGCCGGACTGGAGATGACGGGGCCGCGATCCGCCGACGGCGTTCATGTCCCGCATGCGGTCGCCGCTTCACCACCCAGGAGACGGTGATCTTGACGGTGGCAAAGCGCAGTGGGGTCACCGAGCCCTTCAACCGGGACAAGATCGTTCGCGGTGTTCGTCGCGCATGCCAGGGCCGGCCCGTCTCGGAAGACCAGCTGGCGCTTTTGGCCCAGCAGGTCGAGGACGTGATCAGGAGCAGAGGCAGCGGCGAGATTCCCTCGCATGAAGTCGGGCTCGCCATTCTGGGCCCGCTCCGCGACCTCGACGAGGTTGCGTATCTGCGATTCGCCTCGGTGTACCGGGGCTTTGAGTCGCTCAGCGACTTCGAGCAGGAGATTGCGGCGCTGCGCGCTGAGCATCTGAGTGAATGGCGACCCGAGGATGTGCAGTTCCTCGCCCAGGAGGCGGAGCTGCGACCCGAGGGAGAGCGCGGGACCGGGTCCGGGCAATCGGCCGGTAATCGCGCTACCAGGCAGCACGGGCAGCAGCCCGCACCGGCCAGCTAGAGCGGCCGAGCAATACGAAATCACTGGGAGGGCCGGTAGGGCCCGCTATCGGGTCCGAGTGGATCCGCGGAGGGGGAGCACATGACCGAGACGGCAAGCGGGGCGGCGTCGCAGGGCGGCAGCAAGCGTGCCGAAGGCCTGACCATGCGCCGCATTTACACCCGCGAAGGCGTCCACCCCTACGACGAGGTCACCTGGGAGCGCCGCGACGTCGTAATGACGAACTGGCGGGACGGCTCGGTCAACTTCGAGCAGCGTGGCGTCGAGTTTCCTGATTTCTGGTCGGTCAACGCGGCGAACATTGTCACGACGAAGTATTTTCGCGGTGCACCAGGCACGCCGCAACGTGAGTGGAGCCTGAAGCAGCTCGTCGACCGGGTGGTCGGGACTTACACGGCCGCCGGACGCGAGCACGGCTACTTCGCGACGGCGCAGGACGCAGAGATATTCGAGCACGAGCTGAAGCACGCTCTGATCCATCAGACCTTCAGCTTCAACTCACCCGTCTGGTTCAACGTCGGCACTTCGTCTCCGCAGCAGGTGTCTGCCTGCCAGCCCTACGACGCCCTGGTGAGCACGCCGACCGGCCCGGTGTCCATCGGCAGCCTCGTTGAGTCCGACGCGGTTGGCGCGAAGGTGTACGACGCGCACGGCACGACCCGGATCCTGGCGACGAAGTCCAACGGCGTCAAGGAAGTGCTGCGCGTGCACACGACCTCCGGTCATGTGCTGGACGCGACTGCAGATCACCGCGTCTGGCGAGCTGCGGACCTGGAGACCGGCGAGTTCACCGTGGCTGGCTTCCTCCGGCCGGGCGACCACCTGCTGTACGTCCAGCCTGATGTCGGCGGGTCCGACCGGATGCTGCTGGACGTCAGCAAGATCGAGAATCTCGGCCCGATGGAGGTCTACGACATCCAGACCGAGAGCGGCGAGTACCTGTCTGACAACCTGCGGGTGCACAACTGCTTCATTCTCGCTGTCGATGACACGATGGACTCGATCCTCGAGTGGTACCGCGAGGAAGGCCTGATCTTCAAGGGCGGGTCCGGCGCTGGCGTCAACCTGTCCCGGATCCGGTCGAGCAAGGAGCTGCTGTCTTCGGGCGGCACGGCGAGCGGCCCGGTGTCCTTCATGCGCGGCGCGGATGCGTCCGCGGGGACGATCAAGTCCGGCGGTGCGACGCGGCGCGCGGCCAAGATGGTCGTTCTCGATGTTGATCACCCCGACATCGAGGAGTTCATCGAGACCAAGGCGCGCGAAGAGGAAAAGATCCGGGTCCTGCGCGACGGCGGATTCGACATGGACCTCGGCGGCAAGGACATCACCAGCGTCCAGTACCAGAACGCCAACAACTCCGTCCGCGTCTCCGACGAGTTCATGCGCGCGGTCGAGTCGAGCGGCTTGTTCGACCTGGCCGCTCGAACCAACGGCGAGCCACTGGAGCAGGTGGACGCCAAGACCCTGTTCCGCAAGATGGCCACGGCCGCATGGGAGTGCGCCGACCCCGGCATCCAGTACGACAGCACCATCAACGACTGGCACACCTGCCCGGAGTCAGGCCGGATCACGGCCAGCAATCCCTGCAGTGAGTACGTCCACCTAGACAACTCCTCATGCAACCTCGCCAGCATCAACCTGATGAAGTTCCTGCGGAGTGACGACACCTTCGATGTCGAGAAGTTCGAGCAGCTCACGGAGCTCATCATCACGGCGATGGACATTTCCATCAGCTTCGCCGACTTCCCGACGAACAAGATCGCCGAGACGACGCGTGCATACCGGCAGCTCGGCATCGGGTACGCCAACCTGGGCGCGCTGCTGATGGCCACCGGCCATGCTTACGACTCCGAGGACGGCCGGGCGATCGCGGCCGCGATTACCTCGCTCATGACCGGGACCGCCTACAAGCGGTCGGCTGAACTGGCTGCCGTCGTCGGGCCCTACGAGGGGTACGCGCGTAACGCGACGGCGCATCAGCGCGTGATGGCGAAGCACGCGACGGCGAGCGCATCGATCAGGCCGGTCGGCAGCATCGACGCGCCCGTGCTGGCGGCGGCGAACAAGGCCTGGCAGGAGTGCCTGACGCTGGGCCATGCCAACGGATACCGAAACGCGCAGGCTAGCCTACTAGCGCCGACCGGAACTATAGGCCTGATGATGGGGTGCGACACCACCGGCGTCGAGCCAGACCTGGCTCTGGTCAAGTTCAAGAAGCTGGTCGGCGGCGGGTCAATGCAGATCGTCAACCAGACGGTGCCGCGCGCACTGAAGAACCTGGGTTACCAGCCTGAGCAGGCTGAGGCGATCGTCGAGTACATCGCTGAGCACGGTCACGTCGTGGATGCTCCGGGTCTCCGGCTTGAGCACTATCCGGTGTTCGACTGCGCGATGGGGGAGCGGGCTATCAGCCCGATGGGCCACGTCCGCATGATGGCAGCCGTCCAGCCGGCTCTATCAGGTGCCATATCAAAGTGCGTGATCGGTGACACGCTGGTCCCGTCTTCTGACGGTCTGATCCGAATTGGCAGCCTGCACCGTAATGAGGCAGAGGACAGCTTCCGCGACGAGTTCCTCGAGATCTCCTCGCTCGACGGAGACAGGAAGACAGACGCGTTCTACTACGGCGGCATCCGTCCGGTCCGCCGCGTCGTATTGCGGTCAGGTCACACCATCACCGGGACGCTGCCCCATCGGCTGCTTACAGCTGGCCGTAGCGGACTGGAGTGGAAGTCACTGGCAGAGATCGAGGTCGGTGACAGCGTTGCTATCCAGTCGGGCGCGGAGAAGTGGGCGGGCACGCCGTACAGCCTGAGGAACATCACCATCTCGAAACCTCACGGGAGTCAGAAGGAGATCACTCTCCCGGTGGAGATGAGTGCTGATCTGGCGTTCCTGCTGGGTGCATACGCTTCCGAGGGACATACCGTCCGCTCGAACTGGACGATCAGCATCACGAACTCCGTCCCCGCCGTACTCGAGCGTGTCCGGGACGCCTGGCGGACTGTGTTCGGATTGGACGCACGGATCACTGCCGATCCGGGCAAGTGCCCTCAGGTCGTGGTGGCGTCCAAGTCTGCCGTGGAATTCATGGCCGCGCTCGGCTGCGGCACGCGCTCGTCCGACAAGCGGATACCTGACGCAGTGCTGCGGTCGCCCCGCGAGATGGTCATGGCATTCCTCCAGGGGCTGGCGCTGGACGCATACGTGACGATGACTACCGCGCCCAAGTGGGCAATCTGCCTGGACAGCCCGGAGTTGCTTGACGACTTGCAGGCGGTGATGACAAACCTCGGGGTGTTGCACGGCAGAGTCACCAAGTACAACAAGGAGTACGACAAGAGCTACGACGAGGTCTACGCAGCGGGACCTCAAGGCCAGCTCATGGCCAGTCTGGTTCCCTTCCTCGAGCCTGACAAGGCGGCCAGGGCAGCGCAATATCTGCAGAGAGACTGCTCTGCCGGTACCGCTGACGTGGTTCCCGGAATCTCCGGCCGAGAACTGTACGAGCTCATACCGCTGGGTCATCGAGGCGTGGAGCACGGACGGAGCTGGCGCAACGCGTTCACGTTCCTGCTGGATCCTCGCACGCAGCATGTGACGCGTCGGACGCTAGAGCGCGTCTCCTCGCTTCCAGGAGTGGGGCTGCCGACATGGCTGCAACAAGTCATCGACGGCAATCTGCACTTCTCCCCGGTGGAGTCGGTAACGGATGCCGGCGATGCGGCGGTCTTTGATCTATCGGTGCCGGTCACGCACGCGTTCGTCGCGAACGGCATCGTCAACCACAACACCGTGAACTTGCCGGAATCGGCGACGGTGGAGGACATCGAGAAGATCTACTTCGAGGGCTGGAAGCTCGGGCTCAAGGCTCTGGCCATCTACCGCGACAACTGCAAGGTAGGCCAGCCGCTATCGGTTGCCAAGAAGAAGGTCGCGGAGGCAGCGGAGCCTGCGACTCCGCACGAGGTCCGGCCGGTGCGGCGCAGGCTACCCAAGCAGCGCTCCGCGACGGTGACTCGGTTCTCGGTCGCGGGTGCCGAGGGCTACATGACGGCCTCGAGCTATCCGGACGACGGCGTCGGCGAGGTCTTCCTGAAGCTCGGCAAGCAGGGCTCCACGCTGGCCGGCGTGATGGACGCCTTCTCGGTGGCCATCTCGGTTGGACTCCAGTACGGCATCCCGCTGGAGTCATACGTCGCGAAGTTCACCAACATGCGATTCGAGCCGGCGGGCATCACTGACGACCCGGACATCAGGATGGCTAGCTCGGTGATGGACTACATCTTCCGTCGCCTGGCGCTCGACCACCTGTCATATGACCAGCGCGCCGAGCTTGGCATCCTCACCACCGCCGAGCGGACGGCGCAGCTCAACGGCGAGGACCCGACAGCGGTCGCCGACGAGCTGGACCCGGAGGAGCTCGCACAATCGGTGCCGGTCGAGAGAGTTCAGCCGCAACAGCCGCCTGGCGAGGCCGAGTCTGCGAGCACGCCGCCGGTGCCTCCCACCGACGCACCCCGCAGCTCCACGGAGCTGATCGAGTCGCAGCAAGGTCGCGTCGCGGATGCGCCGTTGTGCCTGACCTGCGGCACGAAGATGCGTCCGGCGGGCAGTTGCTACGTATGTGAGGGCTGCGGTTCGACCAGCGGCTGCAGCTAGAACTGAGCATCGCTGGGAATGAGTTGTCCTAGCGCAGGAGGGGTGCTCGGCTCAAGGGGCGCGCCCCTCCTGCGTGTTCTTTGGTCGTCGGTCGTTGCCAGATCCTGTGAGGCCGTAGGTTCACGGACCGCGCTGCGTCGGGCATGCCGGTCACGAATGGCGACGCGCGACCGCGCCGACTCGCGGCAGCGGGCTAACTCGTCGCGCGGTGCGAACTGCCCGTGTGCCAGGCTCGAACCGTGGCATTCCGCTGCGCTAAGGCGTCGACAGGAGGATTAAGCGCCCGGACAGGATTAATCGATCACATCGGCATCGGCGTCCCCGACCTCGCGGCGGCCAAGTACTACGACGAGCTCATGCCGATCCTGGGGCTTCGGGCCTGGTTCCCGACGACGGAAGCCGGAGAGTTTAACTACGGCCCCGACGGCGCTATCGGTTCTCAGATCTTCTTCTACCAAGCACTCGAGCCTGGGTCTCACTCGCGCCATGGCACCGGCCTGCAGCACCTGTCATTCATGGTGTCTAGCCGCGCCGTCGTCCGCGAGGCACATGACTGGGCGGTTGCTCACAATGCGGAGGTTGTCCATGAACACCGCGAGTTCCCTGAGTACGGCGACCACTACGCCACCTACTTCCTCGATCCCACGGCTCCATGCTCGAGGTCGTCTGCCACAGCGCCGAGGAGACGTAAGCGCCCGGCCGACGGTTATGGCGATCGCCTGCATGGGCGTGCTTCGGTGTAACCGGTGGTACCGGGAGCGGGTCGGCTGTTGAATTGGACACATTTTCTGTCTAGACTGTCTAGATGCAAGACAGGAGAACCCTATGCATGATCGTTGGCAGCTTCAGGAAGCCAAGCAGCGCTTCAGCGAACTCATCCGGTCGGTACAGGCCGACGGGCCGCAGTTCGTGACCAAACATGGTGAAGAAGTGGCAGTCGTCGTGAGTATCGCCGAGTACCGGCACCTTAGGGAGGGGGGAAGGGACTTCAAAGAGTTCCTGCAGTCCGCACCCGACGTCGACCTGGACGTTAGCCGGTCAGCCTTGCCTGCACGACGTATCGAGCTGGGTTAGCAAGTGAGCTTCCTGCTCGACACCAACGTGGTGTCGGAGATCCGCAAGCGGGCGCCCGACGCAGGCGTCGCCGAGTGGTTCGCTTCGGTTCCCGCGGACACGTTGTTCCTCAGCGTGCTGGTCGTAGGCGAGATCAGGCAAGGCATCGAGAGGCTGGCCCGCCGGGACCCTGATCAAGCTGAGACCTTCGAGCGCTGGCTCGCTCAGCTGATCGGAGGTTACGGTGATCGCCTTGTCCCGATCACCGAACGAATAGCTCAGGCGTGGGGACGTCTTAATGTCCCGGACCCCGTGCCGGTCGTTGACGGTCTGATGGCAGCGACCGCGCTGGTCCATGACTGGACCCTGGTGACGCGCAACGTTGACGATGTCAGGTCAACCGGGGTCAGCATGCTGAATCCCTTCACAGGAGGGAGCGGGCCAGACCAAGGAAATACGACACCTCACGAATGAATGCACTGCGCCAGTAACTGAGCATGGCCGGGACTGAGTTTCCCCGCCCAGGAGGGCGCAGCTCGATGGCTACGCCCATCCTTCAGTGTCATCTGCATGAAGCCGGCCAAGCACAGCCGACGCGGTTGGTATACGTCTGGGTGATGGTGCCCGGTTTCTATCTGAGCTGAGGTGTCGGGCCAGGGATAAGATGCCCGGCCTCGCGTGGCTCGCTGCGCTGGGGCGGGGTTGGCGGTGGGAAAGAGACGTCGATGGCCAGGCCGCCATCGGGCCGGGGCTCCGCGGTGATGGCGGCGCCGTGCGCGGTGGCGATGGACCTGACGATGGACAGGCCGAGGCCGTGGCCGCCGTCGCGGCGGGCGGGGCGCGGGCCTAGCCGCTGGAAGGGCTTGAACAGGCGCTCGACTTCGGCGGCCGGGACTGCATGCCCGGAGTTGGTCACTGACAGGCAGGCGCCGGCATCGCTGCTCGTGGTGGTGACCTGGATGTCCCCGCCAGGGACGTTGTGCCGGACGGCGTTGTCTATCAGGTTCGCGACCATCTGCTGGAGCAGAAGGGGGTCGCCGTCGAGGCTGGCCGGCTGGATGTCGGCGCGGACGTTCAGGCCGAGGCGGCTGATCGCGGGGCGGGCAGCGGCCAGGGCGGCGCTGGTGATGGCGGCCAGGTCGGCGGGCTCGCGCTTGCCGGTGCCGGTTTCGCTGCTGGCCAGGGTGAGCAGCGCCTCGATGAGGCGTTCTTGCTCGCCGTTGGAGGCGAGCAGTTCCTGGCTCACGGCCTGCCAGGTGCCGGTGGTGGCCGCCGGGTCGGCGAGGGTGACCTGGAGCAGGGTGCGTTCCCGGGTCAACGGGGTGCGCAGCTCGTGCGAGGCGCTGGCGGCGAAGCGCCGCTGCGCGTCGAAGGCAGCCTCCAGCCGGGCGAACAGGCCGTCGAGCGTGTCGGCAAGTTCCTTGAGCTCGTCGTTGGGTCCGTTCACCGCCAGCCGCTCGTGCAGGCTGGTGGCAGAGATCCGCCGGGCGGCGGCGGTGATCGTGCGAAGCGGGCGCAGCACCCGGCCGGCGATGAGCCAGCCGATCGCGGCGGCAGCCACCGCGATGACCGCCATGGCGATGCCGGAGACGAGCAGCAGCTGCTGCCTGTCGATCGCGATCTGCCCAAGACCCGCCACGCGGATTACCGCTTCTGCCTGCTGGGGGGCGACCGCCGGGACTACGTTGCCTTGCTTGTGAAGAAGCAGCACTGCCCGCGTCGCGTTCCCGAGTACGCCGTAGAGCAAGTAGGTAAATGCGAGTACGGTCGCGCCGCATGCCACGAAAACGGCTCCGCCGTACAGCACGGTAAGGCGCAGGCGGGCGGTGCGGCGGCGCGGCCGCAGGCGGCGCGCCGGATCGGGGCGCTGGGGATCAGGGCGCGGGATATCGGGGCCCCGGGGATCGGGGCGCGGGGGATCGGGGCGCGGGGGATCGGGGCGCGGGCGGGGGATGCGCAATTAGGGTCCTCCGATGCGGTAGCCGCTGTCCCGGACGGTCTGGATCACCGGCGGGTCGCCGAGCTTGGCCCGGAGCCGGCCGATGGTCGTCTTCACGGTGCTGGTGAACGGGTCGGCCGCTTCGTCCCAGGCCCGTTCGAGCAGTTCCTCGGCCGGGACCGGCCGTCCGTCGGCGGCGAGCAGGCATTCCAGTACTGCCAGTTCCTTGGTTGTCAGCGGCAGCCGCCGCCCCGCGCGGAGCGCGACGCGGCGCGCCGGGTCCAGGCTCAGGTCACCGTGCTCAAGGCGGGCCGGTAGCGCCGCGGCGCCGCGGCGTCCCAAGGCCCGGATGCGGGCTACAAGTTCAGCGAAATCAAAAGGCTTGGGCAGGTAATCATCGGCGCCAAGATCGAGGCCCTCGACCCGTTCCTGGATCGACCTGGCCGCGGTGAGCATCAGCACCCGGCTCTCGGATCTGCCCGCGGCAAGGGCCCGGCAGACGTCGTCGCCGTGCGTGCCCGGCAGGTCCCGGTCCAGCACCACTACGTCATAGCGGTTAACCGCCAGGTGCTCCAGGGCCGCATCGCCGTCCAGGGCCACGTCGATCGCCATCCCCTCCCGGCGCAGCCCAGCGGCCAGCGCCATGGCCAGCACCTCGTCGTCCTCGGTCACCAGAACTCGCATCGCCTGTCCGCTTCACGCGCCCGCGGCATCTCAGCCGCCTGCTTCCCAAGATCGCAGCCCGCCGGTCACAGCAAGGTCACATTTTCGGTCACCGTGCTGTCACCTCCCATTCTGTACAACAGTTCGCAGGGAGAGAGAGCAGGAGAAAGACGCGATGTCCGGTGATGGCTTCTTGAGGGGGCCGCGATGAAGGGCAGGGCGAGCAGTAACGGGCGCCTGCGGCGCACTGGAGCCCTGAGCGTCGTGGCAGCGGTCGCCGTGCTGACGACGGCGTGCGGCGTGCATGTGCACTTTGGATTCCACAGCGGCCCTGCGCCGGCGAATTACCGGGCGAGCCTTGCCTACGCACACTGCATGCAGACCCACGGCGTGCCGAACTTCCCCAACCCCAAACCATCGGGCCATTACAGCATCAGGGGGCAACTTAACGGCGGCCGCAACAGCCCCTTGGTGCGCGCTAATGACGCCTGCAAGCATCTGCTGTCTGGCACCAGCGCAGGATCGGGCGGCGCAACAGGGCCGGCGACGACCACCGGCTACCGGGCCGCGCCCGGGTGGGACCCGGTCACCGATTGGGGAAGCCCCAACGCACAGGTGCTCGTCCCCCTGCTCGCGAGCTACGTCAGCTCCTAACCCGGCCTAAGGCGCCGCGTCATCGTGTGCTGGCGTCATACAGCGGTCTTTGTCCATCGCTGTGGCGGTCTGGCGGTCTGCGAAGATGTCCTGCATGACCGTGAGCGATGCCAAGTCCGACCTCCGAAGTGGCCTGCAAGAGGCACGCGATGCACTGCTCTGGAAGCTAGACGGGCTCTCGGAGTACGACATCCGCCGCCCGCTCGTGCCAAGTGGCACCAACCTGCTCGGGTTGGTCAAGCACATGACCGGCGTCGAACTTGGGTACTTCGGCGACACCTTCGGCCGGCCCTCGGCTGACAAACTGCCCTGGGACGAGTCAGATCCGAACTCGGACATGTACGCCAAGCCGCACGAGTCACGCGAGTTCATCACAGGCCGGTACCGCCGGGCCTGGGCACACGCCGACGCGACGATCGCGGAACTGCCGCTCGACGCCATCGGACGCGTGCCCTGGTGGAATCCGGAACGCAACGAGGTGACGCTGCATAAGATCCTGGTCCACGTTGCCACCGAGACGAGCCGGCACGCCGGGCATGCGGACATCGTCCGGGAACTCATCGACGGGGCAGCGGGCCTCACGGCCCAGATCTCCAACATGCCGTCGGAGGATGCGGAGTGGTGGCGAACCTACCGTGAGCAGGTGGAACACGCCGCCCGCGAAGCGTCCACGCTCGGCTTGATTTAGTCCGGATGCGGCTCAGTCAAGACTCGGCCTGTCCAGACTCGGCTCGGTCAAGACCCGGCCTAGTCCAGATTGGGCCAGTTGATGAGCTGAGGAACCAGTTCCGCGACACCGTCGATCTGGAGCTGATGGGCGGTGTCGCGGCGGTAAAAGGCCAGCACCATGTCACTCGGATCAGCGGTCACCGTGGCGGTGGGCTTGACGTCCCCATGCACATCGCCCTCGAGGATGCGCACGCCAAGCGGCCCTAGGTCAAGAACCCAGCTGCCCCCCGGCCCGGTCTCCAGCACGACGGTAGCGGGCTCGTAAGGCCATGGGCCGTTGGTAGGCAGTTCGACGGTGATGTACTCGTTGACGCCGTCGGCGGCCACGGAGGGCGGCAGCGGCAAGGCATGGCCCGCAGCCTGCTGGGCGTCGAACGCGTGCACCCCCGCTTCCTGCACCTGGTGCCTGGCGATGGCCGCCGATGTGTTTGGTGCGACGGCGAATTCATCCCACCATGTCCAGCAGAGCCGGTCGGGTCCGGCGTGAGTTAGTTCCGTGACGAGGCGGCCCGTAGCGTCCGCGGACCACGCGAGCAAGTCACCGTGTGGCTCCCGGTCACCGATGACATCGTCGGTCGGCGGAGCCTCTGCCGGGCCTGCCGCGACAACGGCGGCCCAGAACAGCTGGACCTCACCGAGATGGGTGATCAGGTCGGCCACGGTCCAGTCCGGGCAGCCAGGAACACGCGTCGCAAATCCAGCCTGGGCCGCGGCATCCCGCAGCGCCGTGGACCGGTCGTCGATCAGGGCCGTCATGTCGGGGAAGCTGAGATTCTGCATGCCAGCGTTCTAGCACGTGCCGCTGACAACCGGTCAGGCGGACACCAACGCGCCTTCAGCCATGAGCCACGGCCCATGTGAGCGCGCCATTTGTCACACCAATCCGCGATGCCCATGCCACGACATTCCCGCGGCATCTGAATGTGGACCTCAAGATGCGATCTGTGATGCGCTATACAGGTCTCAATACGAGGGAGCGAGATGGGGTCAGCGGAGCAGCAGTCTTCCCTGCCCGGCCGCGAGGCCGTCCGGGGATGGCTGACTCGTTCCCGCCAGCTCGCGGCCGCCGCGCCGCTGCCTGTCAAGGTACTGCTGGTCGCGCTCGCGTGCGTTTTCGCTCCGGCCCTGCTGGCGATCGGGCTGTTCGGCGCCCTGGCGTACGCGCCGTACGCACTCTGGACGAGTGACAAGTCCAGGCTCGCCTCAGTCTCGGTGGCCCTTTGGGGCATCGCGGTCACGGCTGCACTCGCGCATGGCCCGGACGAGCCCAGGTACCTGCTATTGCTCCTGCCGCTTGTCGTGTCGGTGGTAGCCAGGGTCGGTCTGCTCGGCCGAATCCAGGTCCCGTGCCGGACCGCGACCTGGGTGATGATCTGGTCGCTGCCAATTGGCATTGCGATGTTCCGCCTGTGGCATAGTCAGCGCCTTTTCGGCCCGGCAGCAGCCTGGCTGATCGCGCTCGTCGTTCTCGGCTGGCGCCTGGCCATGGCGCTTCAGGAAAGCCGGGAACAGAGTCGCAGATCGGCTATCGCTGGTGCGCTCGCTGCCCCGTACGCGATGGCGGCCGCCGGATCGGGCGGCCCGCCCAGGGCCGGCCGCGCTGGCACCCCGCCTGGTGCCGTAGTGCCTGGCTCTATATCGCCGGACGCAGCACCGCACGGGCAGGCACCGTCGGGCGCGCCGCCCGCGGCCGGCGACGGCGCCGAAGCTGCCGCCGGCAATGGCGCGGGAGGGCGAGCGGGAGCTGGGCCGGTCCGGGCCGCGCAGGCTGCCCGCGGCCTGCGCAGTCTTGACGGCGAAGCCGGCGGCCTGCAAGGCCGCGCGCCGCAGTCGGCCCCGAACTGGCCCGTGATCACTGTCGACGAGGCCATGGCTGAGCTCAACGCGATGATCGGCCTGGCCGCCGTCAAGGACCAGGTGCGTTCGATCGCGGCGTCGGTCGAAGCTGCCAGGCGGCGGGCGATAGCCGGGCACGGCACCGAGAAGCCGATGCAGCATTTCGTGTTCCTCGGGCCGCCCGGCACTGGAAAGACCGCGGTCGCCCGCGTCATAGCCAAGATCTTCTACGCGTTCGGCCTGCTCGATTCGCCGGCCGTGGTCGAAGCGCAGCGCGCCGACCTGGTCGGCGAGTACCTCGGCGCGACCGCGATCAAGACCAACGAGCTCGTTGACTCCGCGCTCGGCGGGGTGCTGTTTATCGACGAGGCCTACAGCCTGGTGAACGAGGGCGACGGCCAGGGTGACAGGTTCGGGATCGAGGCCGTCCAAGCGCTACTCAAGCGTGCCGATGACGACCGGGAGAACCTGATCATCATCCTGGCCGGCTACGACCGCCAGATGGAGTCGTTCCTCGCCTCCAATCCCGGCCTGAACTCGCGATTCGGCCTGCGGGTCAGGTTCCCGACGTACTCGCCTGCCGAGCTCATGGCCCTGGCGGAGACAGCGATCCAGGGCCGGGGCGAGCTCCTCGATCCGGACGCGCGGCCAGTACTGCGCCGTATCTTCGAGGAGATCGGCCGCCGCCGCCTCGCGGACGATCTGGGCAATGGCAGGTTCGTCCGCAGCCTGCTGGCCAAGGCCGGCCAGCAACGCGACGTGCGGGTGATGGCCGGGCCGACGGAGCCGACCGCGACCGAGCTAGTCAGGCTTCACGGGCAGGACATCGAGCTCGCCTACGCCGAACTCACAGCCAGATTCCGCGGCTATACCGACACGCCGACGGTCGAAGGCGCGCTGGCCGAACTCGACGCGCTCGTCGGGCTCGAGCCGGTCAAGCGCCAGGTGCATGAGATCGTCGCCCAGCTTGAGGTCGCCCGGCTCCGGGACCGGCAGGGACTGGCCAGCCAGCCGCCGTCCCGGCACTTCGTCTTCACCGGCCCGCCAGGCACTGGCAAGACCACGGTGGCGCGCATCATCGGGCGGATCTTCGCCGCTCTGGGGCTGCTGGTCCGCCCAGAGGTTATCGAGGCGCACCGGGCGGACCTGGTGGGCGAGCACCTCGGCTCGACCGCGATCAAGACGTCCAGGCTTATCGACTCGGCAATGGGCGGCGTACTGTTCATCGACGAGGCGTATGCGCTGTACAACGAGGCCTACGCCGGGGGCGACGCCTTCGGCTCCGAGGCGGTCGCCACGTTGCTCAAGCGGGCGGAGGACGACCGGGAACGGCTCGTCGTCGTCCTCGCCGGCTACACCGACGACATGGACCGGCTGCTCCGAAGCAATCCTGGTCTTGCGTCCCGCTTCAGCACCCGGATCACCTTCCCGAGCTACACACCGACTGAGCTCAGCCAGATCGCCCAGGTCATCGCGGCGCAGGCCGGCGACACGTTTGACGGTGAGGCGCTGCCGGTGCTCGAGTCGATCTTCATTCAGGCTGTCGAGGCAGGCCGTATCGACACCCTGGGGAACGGCCGGTTTGCCCGGTCGCTGTTCGAGCGCGCGTGCGCCTCTCGTGACGTCCGGGCGTCGGTCCAGGGCGACGAGGCCACAGCCGCCGACCTCACGACGGTGCTCGCGGCTGACCTGCTGACGGCCTACCGCGAGCTAGCGGGCTGACCCCGGCGGCGCCGCCGAGTCCAGGCCACGGCTCACCCGGAAGCGGATCTGCTGGCCAGGCCGCAGCTGAGCCGCGCGCCCGAGATCGGCGGACACCACGACGGCGATGACCGGATACCCGCCTGTGGTCGGGTGATCGGCCAGCAGCAGGATCGGCTGCCCGTCGTGCGTGACCTGCACGGAGCCCGTGACCATGCCCTCGCTCGGCAGCTCGCCGGGGCGGCTGCGACGCAGGTCAGGCCCCGTCAGCCGCAGTCCTGTCCGGTTGCTAGCCGGGCTCACGACATACGTCCCGGCCGTTAGCGCATCGAGGGCGGCGGCGGTGAACCAGTCGTCGCGTGGCCCGGCGATCGCCCGCAGTTCCACGGGACCCGCACCGGGTACGGGAGGTTCGGCCCCGCGCGGCCGCTCGTCCCGCGGTATTTCTGGATGGGAACGGGGCCGCTGGACCGGCAGCCATTGGCCAGGCCGCAGTGGCGCTGGGCCGAGCCCTGATAGGCAGTCCGCCGATCGGCTTCCAAGGACCGGCCGCACGCCGATGCCGCCGTCAATGGCGACGTAGCTGCGCAACCCGGTCGCCGGCGGGCCGAGCCTTAGCACCGAGTCGGCCGCCACCGCGAATGCCACGGCCGGCGCGTGTTCGCGGTCGTTCGCACGTTCGCCGCCGACGCCGGAACCGCTAGCACTGCCGACTCGGATCGGCACTGGCGCACCGGCAACGGCCACTATCGCGTCGCACTCGAACCGCAGCACCAGCCTGCCGAGCGTGACCTCGAGACAAGCGGCGTCGGCGTCGTTCCCGACGAGGTGGTTCGCCTGCCGCAGGCTCTCGGCGTCGGCAGCGCCGCTGGGTGGCACGCCAAGGTGCGCCAGGCCGGCCCGGCCGAGGTCCTGGATCGTCGTGAGCGGCCCTGGCTGGAGCACCTGGACGCGGCGTGGTCCGGCGGGTACGGCAGGCTCGAGAGCCGCCGCGGCCTGCGCAGCGGGCTGCGGCAGGCTGTCCACCGCCCGGAACCGGACCCGCGTCCCCGGCGCCAGCAGCGCCGGCGGGTGCCGGTCTGGCTCCCAGAGCGGTGCGGCGGTGCGGCCTATCAGCCGCCAGCCGCCGGGTGAGGCCGCCGGATAGACCGCGGCCAGTCCGCCGGCGATGGCGACCGAGCCGGCTGGCACGCGAAGTCGCGGGCTGTCCAGTCGTGGCACCGCCGCGAGCGGCGGGCGGAGGCCCGTGAGGTACGCAAAGCCTGGCGCGAACCCGAGCCAGCCGACCCGGTAGTGCCCGGCCTGATGCCGCGCGATCACGTCCGCGACGGACAGCCCGGTGAGAGCGGCAACATCGGCCAGGTCGGGCCCGTCGTAGCAGACCTCGAGCTCGACGTCACCGCTGTCAGTCACGATGCCAAGGCCGGTCTGCCCGCCGGCCTCACCGCTGGCGGCGGCCGAGGCCAGCGTGGTGAGCCGCGCCGCCAGTTCGGCCGCGACCCAGCTTCCCGGCTTCGCAATGACCAGCACGCTCGCCGCGCCTGGCACGACATCAATGACCCCTGGTAGCGCCGCGGCAGTGATGAAGGCGGCGATGGTGGCGGCCCCGTTCCCATCCTGATTCGTCGCCGACGCCAGCGGTGTCTCGAGCAAGAGGCCCGCATCGCCGGCCGAACGAACCCGCATCACGCAAAGGACGCCAGCGTGACGCCTGCCTGCTCGAGCGCGGCGCGGACGGCGGCGGCCAGCTCCACCGCACCTGGTGTGTCGCCGTGCAGGCAGATCGAACGCGGGCTCACCTCGAGCGCGGCACCGGATACGGTCTGGACGGTCCCGTGCACGACCATGTCGACGACGCGCGCCGCGACGACTGCCGGATCCGTCAGGACCGCGCCTGGCTCGCCGCGCGGCAGCAGGGTGCCGTCGTCACGATAGGCGCGATCGGCGAACGCTTCCGTGACAGACGGCAGCCGTACATCAGCCGCGGCCGTCGCCAGCGCTGAGCCAGGGAGTGTGAGCAGCGGCAGCGCGGGGTCGTAGGAGACGGCCGCTGAGGCGATCGCCGCGGCTTGCTCCGGATCGGTGACGGCCCGGTTGTAGAGAGCGCCGTGCGGCTTGACGTATCGGACGCGGCCGCCCTCCGCGCGCGCCACTCCGTCGAGGGCAGCTATCTGGTACAGCACCTCGGCCGCTAGCTCCTCGGCCGGGACGGTCATCTCGCGGCGGCCGAACCCGGCCAGGTCACGGTAGGAAACTTGGGCGCCGATGGCGACTCCACGGGCGACCGCGCCGGCGCAGGCGCGCCGGATCGTGAGCGGATCCCCGGCGTGGAACCCGCAGGCGATGTTGGCGCTGGTCACGATCGCCAGGAGCGCCTTGTCGTCGCCGAGCCGCCAGGCGCCGAAGCTCTCGCCAAGGTCGGCGTTCAAGTCGACCAGTCGCTGCGGGCCCGTCATCCGGTGCTCACCCCCAGGGCCAGGTTAGCCCGGCTCCTCCGGCGGGAGATCGGCGAGTGCTGCCGCGATGTCGGTATCCCTGGAACCGGCCGACCGGACTGTCTCGATCAGGACGTGCAGCACCTCGTGCCGATCCTCGCCCAGGTCAAGCAGGCGCTGCGCAGCGTCCCAGAGCTCGGGGGGATCGCCGCGCCACAGCCGGTCGGCGAGCGCGATGTGCTTGTCCATGTGCTCGCCGTTCGCGTCACGCTCGCCGCGGCCGTGCCTGGCGTCCGCGTCGTCGTGGTCCGCGGCGAGCAGGGTACGGCGGTCAGCGTGGCGGGACGGGTCCAGCTTCGCCAGATCAGTGCCGCGGTAGCTGCCGCGCAGCAGCGGGAACGCGAATACCCGCCGCGCCAGCGCCTCCAGGTCGCCGTCAGGCAGCAGGCGCCCGACCATGTCTGGCTCGAGGCCGAACGACGCCGGATCTCGGTACACGCTGGGGAACGTCCGCATCGAGTCGAACACCGCGTCCAGCGTGGCTCCGATGGCGGTCTCGTCCAGCCCGGACCGCGCTCCTGCCCAGCGAACCCAGGCCAGCAGCACATGAGGCATGGCCTCCTGGTCGGCCTTTGACAGGACCACCTTGCGCGGCAGCCAGTCCAGCAGGAATGTCTCGGCCTTGGCCGGGCTCACCCGAAGCGGTCGGCCAAAGTCGTGCTCGCAGCCGTACTCCACGATGTGGTCGGCGCATCGGCTGGCGGCCTGCCGGTCGGACAGGTCCTCGGCGTCGTCTGAGGCGAGGAACTCCGCGACCAGCATTGCCCGCCGGTCCTTGCGCCACACCGCCCGCCGGCTGGTGGCGTTCGCGGCGGGCGCCGCCGGCACGGCCTCCTGGCTCACGGTCCCCGCGGCCAGCACCGGCGGCAGCGTGCGGACCCGGGCCCGGATGAACGCGTGATAGGAGGGGAACGAGGAGCTCACGGTGGGATCCGCCGCCGCTTCGGTCGCCGCCATTGCGGCCGCCAGGATACGACGGGCCTGCGGGGGGTCGATCTGCATAAACGTCGGTCGGCTGCCGGTGCTGTCGGCGCCTGTGCCGTTGGTGCCATTGCTGGCGGTGCTGCTGGTGGTGGCGGTGCTGCCAGTGTTGCCCGGGCTGGCGCCGCCGTCGCGGCAGTAGTCGAGCAGCTTGGCGACCTGCGAGGTCACCCAGCCGTCACGGGCCAGACCGCCGGCGTTGTAGTCGACGACGACGACCAGCGCGTGCTGCTCCTGGCCGGCGTAGCTGAAGACGCAGACGACCTCATCCCGGTCGCCATAGGCGTCTGAGTTGACGTAACACTCGGCGGCCTCGACCGCACCGACGTGCTCGGCCCAGGCCGGCCTGGCAACGCCGCGGTCCATCAGCGCGAGCGCGGCCTGCTCGGCCTGGGCGGCCTGCCGGGAGGTGCCGAGGCAGGCGATACCCGACAGCAACGCGAGCGCAGCCGGACTGCCCTGCTCGGCCGCGTAGCTCACGAGGCCTTCGCCGACCAGCTCCTCGATCCCGGCGCGGCGCCTGGCGCCGCGGGCGCTGCCTCCCGGCCGGTGCCCCCACCAGGTCCCGAGCAGTTCGCTCACCATGAGCTCAGCGTCCAGGGGGCTGCGCACGGCGAGTAGTTCGCGAGCAGCCCGAAGCATCTCGGCGAATAGGGCATTCGGCGGGGGACCGCCCAGGCCACCGACCCGGCGGCGCGGCGGCGGGCCGGAGGAGCCTCGATGACCCCGGTCGCCCGCTGGCTCTCGGCGTCGGCTTTGGGGGCTCACTGTTCTAGCTTCGCAGATTTCCGGAGCTGGTACGCCCCGCCTCGCCATGCTCGTGCCCGATTCTCAGGTATCCGGGATAGTTCGCCGGAATCAGATGATGTCGAGAGCACCGCTTCCGCCCGTCTTTCCGGCGAACAGCCCATTAGTCCGGTACCGTCCTACTGAGCCATGCCTGCCTGCCGATCACGCCAGGGGTTCAGACCGGGCGGAGTGCCGCCCAGCCTGGCGGGGCTGGCCTCCCGCTGAGGTCGACTCCCGGCCGGTCGGCCACGCTGGTCCGGTACATAAGTAATAATCAAGCATTTGAGTGTCTAAGCGGTAAATCTGGGACTTGAGAGCAGGTCGCGGTTTGCTCCCGGTGCGAGAGGACGGCGGTTACTACATGCGAGCAGGACTTGCGGCGATCCGGCGAGCCCTGGGCAGGCGCGCCCTGGGCGCGTGCTGGGCCGCGGCCGGCCTGGCCACCGTGCTAGCCGCCTGCGGGCCTGCATCGAGCGCGACGTCGGGCACGACCCCGGACGCGTCGACCACCAGTAACTCCGTCACGTATGCGATGGAACCGGGCGGCTACGCGAGCTATCCCTTCCCGTTCATGGCCGGTAACTACGATGCCGACTTCAGCGTCTACAACGTCAACGATTTCCAGTACCTGCTGTACCGGCCGCTGTACTGGTTCGGCACCGGCACCACCCCGCTACTGAATCCCGCGGAAAGCCTGGCCGACCTGCCCGTTTATCAGAACCATAAGGTGACGATCCGGCTCAAGCAGAACTACAAGTGGTCCAACGGCGAGCCGGTCGAGGCCAGCAACGTCGTGTTCTGGATGAACATGATGATCGCCGAGGGCAAGAACGCCGTCATCTGGAGCCCGAACGGCCTGCCCAACGACGTGAGGAACATCAAAGCGGCGAGCAAGTACGTCGTCACGATGGACATCACCACGCCGAAGTTCTCCCAGCCGTGGTTCACCAACAACATGCTCAGCTTGATCTCCCCGATGCCGACCGCATGGGACAGGACCGCGGCAGGGCCGAGTGACTGCTCTACAGTCGTGTCCGCATGCAAGGCTGTGTACAACTACTTGAGCTCGCAGGCGCTCAAGCCGTCGACCTTCGCCGGGTCCCCGATCTGGGGCGTCGTCGACGGTCCGTGGAAGATCCAGAGCCTGAACAGCCAGGGCAAGCTAGTGCTGACCTATAACACGAAATACGGCGGGCCTGTCAGCGCGCACCACATCACGACGTTCACCGAGCTGCCCTTCACGTCGGAGCAGACCGAGTACAACGTCCTCTTGGACCCGAATGGCAGCCAGACCATCGATGTCGGCTTCCTCCCGACAGTGGATGCGCCGGTGCCACCGGCCGGCCAGCTCGTGGGCGCAAACCCGTCCGCGCTGTCGAACTACCAGCTCAGCGTGATCTACCCCTGGGAGCTCAGCTACTTCCCTTACAACTTCAACAACAACACCGGCCAGGGCCCGATATTCAAGCAGCTGTACTTCCGGCAGGCGTTCCAGGAGCTTGTCGACCAGGAAGGTGTCATCAACGGGCCGCTGCACGGCTACGGCAAGCCCACGATCGGCCCGGTATCGGCGTACCCCACGACCCACTTCCTGTCGCCGCAGCTGGCGGTCAAGGGCGATCAGTGGACGCTGAACGTCCGCAATGCCGGGACGCTGCTGCAAAAGCACGGCTGGTCGCTGAACCCGAACGGGACCGATACGTGCGTCCACGCGGGGACAGCACCCGGTGACTGCGGCGCCGGAATCGCCGCTGGCGCGCCGCTCAGGTTCACCTTGATGTATGCCACTGGCACGGACTGGATGGAATCGGCGGTCCGCGAGCTCGCCTCCAACGCCTCTCTCGTCGGCATGCAGGTGAACCTCTCGGCCCAGTCGTTCAACAACGTGATCAATGCGACAATCGGCCTTGACGGCGAGAGCTGGCAGATGGCCTATTACGGCGCTTGGACCTACGCGCCTGACTACCTGCCGACCGGTGACACGCTGTTCGAGTCGACCGCGCCCAACAACTACGGTGCTTATAACAACGTTCGCAATGATCAGCTGATCACGGCCTCGCTCGAGGCGCGTACCCCCAGCCAGTTCAACACCGCGATGTACAACTGGCAGAACTACGTCGCCGCTCAGCTTCCCGTCGTGTACGAGCCGGTCGCCCCGACGCTGCTCGAGACGATCAAGGGCCTCCAGATTGGCGCGCAGAACAGCGCGCTCGACATCACCCCGGAACTGTGGTCCTACCGGCAGTGAGCCACCGTTGGCCAGGCGGGCCTGATTCGTGACGGCATACCTGACCCGCCGGATGCTGCAGGCGATCGCCGTCCTGCTACTCGTGACGCTGATCGTGTTCGGGCTGCTCAAGCTCGCGCCCGGCGGCGCAGCCGCGGACGTGCTTGGTACCGGGTCGGCGCACCAGCAGTTCCTGCTGCAGTACCTGACCTGGCTCGGGCGGATCCTGCACGGTGATCTTGGCTACTCGCGGCTGCGGAACGAAAGCGTGACCGAGCTGCTCGCCGCTAGCCTGCCGCGGACGCTAGCGCTGATGGGGATCTCGACGCTGATCGCGCTGGCGGTCGCCATCCCGCTCGGGCTGCTCCAGGCGGTCCGGCGCGGCCAGGCTGCCGACCACGTGCTGCGCGGCCTCACGTACGTGTTCTACGGCATGCCGACCTTCGTGCTCGGCGCCGTACTCGTGCTGTTCTTCGCGGTCGACAAGCACATCTTCGGCGCGGAGGGGCCGCAGGCGCCCGGCATCGTCGGCGTCGTGACGGACGTGCGCGACCTGACGCTCCCCGTCCTCACGCTGACGCTAGTGACCATCGCGACGTTCGCTCGATACATGCGCTCGGCGGCGCTGGATAGCCTCGGCCAGGAGTACGTCGAGGCGGCGCGGGCCCGCGGTGCGGGGGAGCGCCGGGTAGTCGGCGCGCACGTCCTGCGCAACTCCCTGGTCCCGGTCGTAACGCTGGTCGGGCTCAGCTTCCCGCAGATCGTCGGCGGCGCAGTGGTCGTGGAGAGCTTCTTCAACATCCAGGGCGTTGGCTGGCAAATCTGGCAGGCCGTGCTCAATCACGACTTCTCCGTGACTCTCGGCTTCACTCTGGTGATCGGCATCGGCGCGGTCGTCGGGTCGGTGCTCGCCGACATCGGCTACGCCGTGCTGGATCCGCGAGTCAGGTACGCGCAGCGATGATGACGAACCAGGCAGCCGGCGAGGGCGCACCGGTACGCGGCAGTCGCGGGCGGCATGCCGGCCCGGCGTCGGCTGGCCAGCCGGTCAGCGTGCAGCGGGCCGAGCTCGCCAGCCGGGCTCGGCGCGGACTGGCCGCCTGCCGGGCGAACCCGCTCGTTACCGCCGGCGGCGTGGTCATCATCGCGACGGTGGCCTTCTGCTTCCTCGGGCCCGCGCTCTACCACACTGACCAGACGCATGTGTTCCTGTCGCAGGCGAATCTGTCGCCACGGGCCGGGCACCCGTTTGGTACCGACGCTGACGGAGCTGACGAGCTCGGCAGGCTCATGAAGGCCGGGCAGGTGTCCCTGGAGGTCGGGGCGGCCGCTGGTCTGCTGGCGGCGGTCCTGGGCTCGCTGTGGGGCGCTACTTCTGGCTACCTGGGCGGGGCGGTAGATGCCGTCATGATGCGCATCGTCGACGCCGCTATCGCGATCCCCGCAATTGTGCTGCTCCTGCTGCTTGTGTCCATCTACCGGCCATCGACGGCCATGCTGATCCTGGTAATCGCGGGCACGGCGTGGCTTGGCACTGCGCGCCTGGTCCGCGCCGAGGCGCTGACGCTGCGCGTGCGCGAGTATGTCCAGGCCGCCCGCGTGATGGGAGGCGGCGATCTGCGTGTGATTCTCCGGCACATCGCGCCGAACGCGCTGAGCACCATCGTGGTGAATGTCAGCTTCCAGATCGCCAACGCGATCCTGCTGCTTGCCACGGTGAGCTATCTGGGCCTCGGCGTGCAGTTCCCGTCCATAGACCTGGGAGACATGATCGCCTCGGCGACGCAGACCATCTCCGATGGCTACTGGTGGCAGGTACTATCGCCCGGACTGGCGATCATCGTCATCGTGGTGGCTTTCACCATGCTGGGCGACGGCCTGCGCGACTGGTTCTCGGCCGATGGCTGAACCAGTGCCGACCGGCCATGAGCTGGCGCGCCCGGAGACGGCGGGGCCGGTGCTCCAGATCGATGGCCTGCACACCGAGATCCGGCGACAAGATGCGACAGTGCACGCCGTCGACGGCGTCAGCCTCGCGATTGCACCTGGCGAGTGCGTCGGGCTGGTGGGGGAGTCCGGCAGCGGCAAGACGATGACGGTCCGGTCGGTACTGCGGCTGCTCCCGGCCGGCGGCGTGATCACCGCCGGCTCGATAAGGCTGTCCGGCACCGAGCTGACGAGCCTGTCGGAGCGCGACATGCAGGCCGTCCGCGGCAACGACGTCGGCATGGTCTTCCAGGACCCGTCGAGTTCCCTCGACCCCACCATGACGATCGGGAGGCAGATCGCTGAGTCCGTCATCGTGCACCGGGGCGCTGATCGCCAGGCAGCGACGGCGCGGGCCGTCGAGATGCTCGGGCTGGTCCGGATGCCGGAGCCGGAACGTGCGACCGGCCTGTACCCGCATCAGGTGTCCGGTGGCATGCGCCAGCGCGCGATGATCGCGGCCGCCCTGGCTTGCGAGCCGCGGCTGCTGATCGCCGACGAGCCGACGACGGCCCTGGACGTGACGATCCAGCGCGAGATTCTTGAGCTCATCGATGACCTGCGCGCCCAACTGCGGATGGCTGTGATCCTGGTGACGCACGACCTCGGCGTCATCGCCGGGCGCACCGAGCGCGTGGCCGTGATGTATGGCGGCCGGATTATCGAGCACGCGGATACCGCCGCACTCTTCGCGGGTCCGCGGCACCCGTATACCGAGGCACTGTTCGACGCTCTGCCGGAGATGGCGGGCCCGGCGAGCCGGTCGCTGTACAGCATTCCGGGCCGGCCGCCCGACATGACTGCGCGCCCGCCGGGATGCAGCTTCGCGCCCCGATGCCGGCACGTCCATGACTGGTGCGGCAGCCACGAGCCGGCCCTCGACGGTGATCATCCCGGCCATACCTACGCGTGCTTCTTCCCGCTCGGGGCGAGCAGACCCGTCGGCGAGGGCGGGCAACGGCTTATCAGCGCTTGGGCGGGCGGCCCCGGTCCGTCGGGGCCGCGTCGGCCTGGCACCGGCAGCCCGTCGGGGGGCGACCACCAGGCTGCCGATGGCGACGCGGTCGCGCCGCTGCTGCGGGTGTCCGGGCTTGTCAAGGACTACCAGGTCAGCCGGGGCATGCTCGACCGGCACAGCCGCACCGTCAGCGCGGTCGCCGGCGTCAGCTTCGACCTGGCTGCGGGCCAGACGTTTGGTCTGGTAGGCGAGTCGGGCTGCGGCAAGACAACCGTCGCCCGGCTGCTGGTCGGGCTGGAGCGACCGGGTGCGGGTTCGATCGTCTTCAGCGGCACCGAGCTCGCGGCCATGTCGCGGCGTCAGCGGCGCCGTGAGCGGCCAGGCATCCAGCTCATGTTCCAGGACGCCTTTGCCTCGCTCGACCCCCGGATGCGTGTCCGCTCGATCCTGCGCGAGCCGCTGGCGATCCAGAAGACAATCCGCCGCCGTGGCCATCGCCGCCAGGTCGCCAGGATCCTTGATGAGGTCGGGTTGCCAGCAGATGCGGCCGCCCGCTATCCGCGGGAGTTCTCCGGCGGCCAGCGCCAGCGGCTGGCGCTCGCCAGAGCGCTGATTCAGCGCCCTGCGCTCATTGTCGCGGACGAGCCGGTGTCAGCGCTGGATGTGTCGGTACAGGCCCAGATTCTCAACCTGATGCGCAAGCTCCAGCGTCAGTACGAGCTGAGCTACCTGTTCATCTCGCACGACCTGTCGGTGGTCAGGTACATGGCCGACACCATCGGCGTGATGTACGCCGGGAAGCTGGTCGAGGTCGGTTCAGCGGAGGACATCTGCACGGCGCCCGCGCACCCCTATACGGTCGGCCTGATCGACGCTGTCCCGGCGGTGACGGGCGAGCCGATCGCCAGTTCGGCAGTAGCGGCGCGACTACCGGAGTCGGTCGGCGCGAATGGCGGTTCAGCCGCAGTCCCAGCCGACCTAGCGGAGCCGCTAACTGGCTGCCGATTCCGGTCCCGGTGCGCGTTCGCCGCTGACATCTGCGCCGAGCAGGAGCCTCCGCTGCGCCCGGTGCTGGCGACGGGCCAGATGGTGGCGTGCCATTTCCCGGTCAATCCTGCAGCTCCCGATCGACCGTCCGGCCACTCAATTCCGAGCATCGCTTAAGTCGCACCGCGCCGTCGCGCCGACGGTGTCCTGGCGCCGTGTGGTGCCGTACCTGGCGGCGTTTGCCCTGGTCAGCTGCCGTCTCGCCGACCGTGCCGCAAGGCCATGTCCGACGCCCCGCAATGGCGCTGTCGTCGACCAGTTGTTCCTGCCGTCCTGCTTGTGTCCGTTGTTGCCGCTAGCCTTCTTGTGTTCGCCGTGAGCAGGAAGGAGCCGCCGATGGCGCGCGATCGGCCTGGGTCGAGGTGCACGCGATGAGCACAGGCATGTCCGTGCCCCGGCCTCGACTGCCCGGTCTCGATGTTTCCGACTCCGCGCTTCTGGCCTCGCTCCTGCACGACGCGCCGGTCGGGTTCGCCTTCATCGGATCCGACTTCCGTTTCCTGCGGATGAACGCGGCGATGACGTCGCTGACTGGTGCTGACGACGCCGACCAGGCTGGCCGTACGCCGGCCGAGGTCTGGCCGCCCGACCTCGCCGAAGTCGCGCAGGCCGCGCTGCGCCGGGTCGCCGCCGGCGACCGCCCGGTGCCGCAGACTTCGCACGTGCTCGTCACTGGCGCCAGCCACGGCGACGACGGAGAGCAGGTGCGGTACTGGTCGTTCTCGTGGTTCCCATCGACCGACGGCGACATCAACGGCCTCGGGGCGATCGCGATCGACGTCACCACGCAGCATCTGGCGGCCGATGCAGTGCGCCGCAGCGAGGAGCGCTACCGGTCCCTGGTGCAGGCAGGCGCGCAGGTCGTCTGGGTGACCCGGCCGGACGGCGAGATCGCGGAGGACTCGCCTGAGTGGCGCTGGATCACGGGGCAGACCACCGAGGAGTACCTCAGCAAGGGCTGGCTCGAGGCGATACACAGCGACGACAGGGAGCGGGTCGAGGCCGCCTGGCGGGAATGCGTCCGATCGGGCAAGGTCTTCGACAGCCGGTACCGGGTGCGCAGCAGGACAGGTTCCTACCGGCACTACGACGTCCGCGCGGTGCCGATCGAGCGGGACGGCAAGATCATCGAGTGGATGGGCGCCAGCACGGACGTCACCGCGCAGCGTGAGGCCGAGGAGATGCGCGGTCGGCTGACCGAGCAGCTGTCTGCCGCCGCGCTGCGCACGGCCCGCCTGCAGCAGGCGACCTCGATGCTGGCCGAAGCGCTGACCGTCGAGCAGGTGGTGCAGGTCATCACCGAGGTTGGGCGCTCGGCCATCGGCGCTGAGCGGTCCGCGGTGGCCATTCTCGACACCGACCGGCTGCGGCTGCGGACGATCAATCCGGACGGCCTGCCGGGCAGCCTGGGAGCCCCTGGGGGCGATATCCCGCTATCGGTGGCCAGCGTCATGACGTATGCGATCACCTCGCGCAGGCCGCTGCTGCTTGAGAGCCCGGAGGCGCTGCGCCGGTATTTCGACGCCGAGGGCGTGGACGTCAGCCTCTTCCTGGAGCACAGCGATGAGAAGGCCTGGGTCGGCCTCCCGCTGCTGTCATCGGGCGCCTCGCTCGGCGCGCTCCGCTTCTCCTTCACCCGGCCGCGTCAGATCACCGAGGAGGAGCGGGTTTTCCTGGAGGCGCTCGCCGGGCAGTGTGCCCTGGCCCTGGAGCGGGCCACGCTGTACGAGCGCGAGCACACGACGGCCGAGACGCTCCAGCGCAGCCTGCTGCTGGACACGCTGCCGACCGTGCCCGGCATCATCCTGGAGGCTCGGTGCCTGCCGGTGACCAGGAACATGGAGATCGGCGGGGACTGGTACGACGCCTTCCGGCTGCCGGACGGGCGGCTGGCGGTGGCCACCGGTGACGTCATGGGCAAGGGTCTGACCGCGGCCGCCGGGATGGGCCGGGTCCGCAACGCGCTTCGAGCGCTCGCGCTCACCGACCCGCGACCTGCCGCCGTCCTGGCCGGACTAGACCGGCTCTTCCTCGCCACCGAGCTGGCCGAGCAGGTCACGACGGTCGCCTACCTAGTCGTTGACCCGCTGACCGGCGACGGCGTGGCCGGGAACGCCGGTCACCTGCCGCCTCTGCTGCTGTCCCCGGACGGGCCGCCCCGACTGGACCCCACCGAGGCAGGCACGCCCCTCGGCTGGGCGAGCCCGCGCGAGCAATACGCATTCCGGCTGCCGCCCGGCAACACTGCCGTCCTGTATTCCGATGGACTTGTGGAGAACCGCAAGCGCGGGCTGGACGCCGGGCTGGACGAGCTGGTGGCCGTGGCGGCGCAAGCGCCGGCTCCGGTCGCTGCGGATCCGGCACAACTACTTGATTATCTCGTAAACCGGATGCTGACCGGGTACGAGCAGGACGACGACGTGACGGTGCTGGTCCTGCACGTCCCGGCGGGCGGGGACAAGGCCGGCGGCAGGGGGCGAGCCGGTTCCGTCAGGAAGGGGAGGCTGTGAGGAATGCGGGTACCATTCCGGAGGTTGTGCTCTCAGCCCGGTCGTTCCAGGCACGGGCGTTGCTAGCGCGGCCAGCGCGGGATGGCGATGGCGCTTTCCCGCAGCCGTACGACCTACCCGCACACTGCGCCTAATGTGGTGGACGGGAGAGAACCTCGGGCAGGACAAGCTTTCCTGGCGCGGTTTCCACGCTTCCGGCACGGTCCAGGGAGCGGGATTGTCGCGGTAGGGTCCGATGCTTACGACAGAGGTATGCCGGAGAGGTGGCAGTGTCGCCTGCGAGTTCGGACAGCCGGGTGCTGGTCGCGGCAGGGCGGCCGTCATCCAGCGAGGGAAGGGGTGACCGCGGTGGCTAGCGCTGCAGGCTCGGCGGCGCGGCGGCAGGCTCGGCCGTCAGCGCAGGACGCACGCGTTCCGCAGCAGGCCCGTGGCGGCGCTGCCGGCGGCAAGGCGCGCGCAGCAGACCAGCCAGTCGCCCTGGTGCCGGGCGATGGCGTTCCGAGCGCTAGGCGGCCCGCGGGCAGTCGCGGCCGCAAGTCAGCAGTCAGGCCCGCGACCTCGAGCAGCACGAAGTCAGGCAGTGGCACTGCAGGCAGTGCCAATGGCACAAGTACCGACGATCAGGTTTCCGCAGGCAAGAGTCGTAGCCGGTCAGGCGCGGCTGGCGCCAAGGGCAGGCAGGGAAAGAAGGCCGCCAGTGAGCTGCCGGGCAGGAGAGAGCATCGTGACAACGGGAGCGCGGACGTGACGGCGGATCCTGAACTGGCGGCGAAGACCGGGGTGGATACCGATCCGGAGCTGGCCGAGACGGGTGGCCTTGACGTCGATCCCGATCTCAACGACGTAGCGGACATGGACGTCGAGCCTGATCTCGCCGACGTAGCGTTCCTGGACGTCGACGCCGAGCTGGAAGAACTGGAGATCCTTGAGGGCGACGACGCCGAGACCGAGGCCGACGCCGAGGATCTGACGGGCGAGACCGACCTGGCCGAGGCCGCCGAGGTGCCAGCCGACGCCACGGACGACACGGAGACGGCTGAGGACGGTACCGTGCCCGCAGCCAGCGCCGACGGCGCCACGACGGCCGCGACAGAGGATTCTGAGGACGAGGCGTTCGTCTACGGCGACGATGACGAGGACCTGCCCGCCGCCCAGGTAGCCGTGGCCGGCGCGACGTCTGACCCGGTCAAGGACTATCTCAAGCAGATCGGCAAGGTCCCGCTCCTCAACGCCGAGCAGGAAGTCGAGCTGGCCAAGCGCATCGAGGCGGGCCTGTTCGCCGAGGAGAAGCTCGCCGAGGCCAGCAGCTCGCTCCGCCCGGAGACGAGGCTGGACCTGGAGTGGATCGCTGACGATGGCCGACGGGCGAAGAATCACCTGCTCGAGGCCAACCTCAGGCTCGTGGTCTCGCTGGCTAAGCGCTACACCGGCCGCGGGATGCTGTTCCTGGACCTGATCCAGGAAGGCAATCTCGGCCTGATCCGCGCTGTAGAGAAGTTCGACTACACCAAGGGCTACAAATTCTCTACGTATGCGACTTGGTGGATCCGGCAAGCCATCACCCGGGCCATGGCCGATCAGGCCAGGACGATCCGGATCCCCGTCCATATGGTCGAGGTCATCAATAAGCTGGCCCGCGTCCAGCGCCAGATGCTCCAGGACCTCGGGCGCGAGCCGACCCCGGAGGAGCTGGCGGCCGAGCTCGACATGACTCCCGAGAAGGTCATCGAGGTCCAGAAGTACGGCCGTGAGCCGATCTCCCTGCATACACCGCTCGGTGAGGACGGCGACAGCGAGTTCGGCGACCTGATCGAGGACTCCGAGGCCATCCAGCCGGGCGAGGCCGTGAGCTTCACCCTCCTGCAGGAGCAGCTGCACTCGGTGCTCGACACGCTGTCGGAGCGCGAGGCCGGCGTTGTATCGATGCGATTCGGCCTAACCGACGGCCAGCCTAAGACGCTGGACGAGATCGGCAAGGTCTACGGGGTCACCAGGGAGCGGATCCGGCAGATCGAGTCCAAGACGATGTCCAAGCTGCGGCACCCGTCTCGCTCGCAGGTGCTGCGCGACTACCTGGACTAAGCCGCCACGACCGCGTCCCGGCTTCGCCGGCGCCGACGGGCTGGCTGCCATCAACATGGCGGGCATCAAATAAGTCGGCCCCTGACCAGCTCCAGCTGGTCAGGGGCCGATCGTTACGTTTGCAGGTCAGGAGGCCGCGTCTGTCGGCTTGCTTGTCAGCCTGCCGGTCTCGTCCTGGATCTCGACTGCGATCTTGGCAAGCGCATCGGCGTGCTTGCGGTTGTGGTGGGCGCAGAACAGAAGCTCACCCGAACCGGGAAGAAGAACGCGTACATACGCGGGCGCCCCGCATCGATCACACAAGTCAAGGGCGCTCAGCGGCCTCGTTGGGGCTATTGCTCCGGTCATAGTCGCCTCCTCGCCTCGAGGACGGTGCCGGGTGCACTCCGGTGCCGGGAACGTCCCGGCTCTGGCGGCCACGTCGCCGACAGTCCGTCCAACCTGTGATCTCCTAAGCATCACAACACTCAGGGCTGTCGTTTGTCATCCCCCGCGGGGCACGAGTATGCCGAGGGCGAACAATCGGCTATGCCCGGTGGCTCTGGGCCGTACCGGTTTGAGCCTATATAAGAAGTTATCTACGTGGAGCGCTATATGTCCCCCGGCGTGGTGGCGCAGGGCTGGGGGTAGGGGCGGCTAGTCTGCCCTCAGGGCCTTGTCAGCCTGCGCGCGGCATTCAGCATGCTGGTCAGTACGCACATCAGCAGTGTGCCCATTAGCGAGCAGAGGTAGCGGCGATCAGCCGATGCAGCTGCGGCCGTGGCGCCGGCCTGGCAGGCCCGCGAGACCTACGTCGCATTCAGGGAGCCGTTGTGACCGCCGTCAGCACAGAACCCGCCAGCGGGGCGTCAGCCGACCGGGGGCGAGCCGGTGATGCGCCGGCCAGGCGCGGGCCAGCCGGGCGTGAGAGCGCCGCCGCAGCCCCAGGAGCCGCCAGCCACGGACATGGGGCCGACGGATATACGGCCCGCCACCTGACCGTCCTGGAGGGCCTGGACGCGGTCCGCAAGCGGCCTGGCATGTATGTGGGCTCGACTGACGGTCGTGGCCTTGCCCAGTGCCTCGGCGAGATATTCGACAACGCAGTGGACGAGGCGCTTGCTGGGGCCTGTAGCCGGATCGAAGTGACCCTCCACGCCGACGGCTCGGCCGAGGTCGTCGACAACGGGCGAGGCATCCCTGTCGACAACGAGCCAAAGACGGGGCTGTCCGGCGTCGAGCTGATCATGACCAGGCTGCACGCGGGCGGCAAGTTCGGCGGGGGCTCCTACACGGCGTCGGGCGGCCTGCACGGCGTCGGCGCCTCGGTGGTGAACGCGCTCTCCGGCCGGCTCGATGTCTGGGTCGACAAGGCTGGTTATGAGTGGACCATGAGCTTCCGGCGCGGTGCCCCGGGCTCATTCGCTGGCGACGGCCCTGATGCCGCCTTCACGCCGGGCTCCGGCATCCGCAAGGGCCGCAAGGTGGCCAGGTCTGCGACCGGGACCAGGATCCGGTTCTGGCCGGACCGGCAGATCTTCGTGCCCGACGCCGAGTGGAAGTTCGGCTGGCTTGCCCAGCAGGCTAGGCAGACGGCGTACCTGGTGCCGGGGCTGAGTATCAAGGTGACCGACGAGCGCCCCCCGCGTGAGCACGCCGATGAGGGCCACGCCGAGGACGCCGTCACGTACGAGAGCGTGGCGGGCCAGTCGGCCGAGTTCAGGTTCGCCGGCGGGATCAGCGAATTCTGCGCGCACCTCTCCGCCGGCGAGCCCGTCACCGACGTGCTCCGCATCACCGGCAGCGGCATGTTCACCGAGACGGTGCCGGTGCTCGACGACGACGGGCACTTGACCCCGACCGAGGTCGAGCGGCAACTTGAGGTCGATGTCGCGCTGCGCTGGGACAGCGGCTACGACAGCACGCTGTGTTCCTTCGTCAATGTGATTCCCACAGCCAAGGGCGGCACGCATGTCGCCGGCTTCGAGCGGGCGATAGTGCGGACGCTCAATGACCAGCTCAAGGCGGCCAGGCTGCTGAAGGCGGGGGACGACTCGGTCATCAAGGAAGACGTGCTCGAGGGGCTGACGGCGGTTATCTCGGTCCGGCTCCCGGAGCCCCAGTTTGAGGGTCAGACCAAGGAAGTGCTCGGCACTCCGGCCGCCACCAAGATTGTCGCTCAGGTGGTCGCCACCGAGCTCGGCAACTTCCTGGACGGCCGGGTCCGTGGCAGCAAGCAGCAAGCGCGAGCCGTGCTCGACAAGGTCATATCGGCAGCGAAGACGCGGATCGCCGCTCGCGAGCACCGGGAGAACCAGCGGCGCAAGTCAGCACTTGCCACCTCGGCGCTGCCCGCCAAGCTGGTCGACTGCCGGTCGGCTGACGACCGGAGCGAGCTGTTCATCGTCGAGGGCGACTCGGCGCTCGGCACGGCGAAGAACGCTAGGGACTCCGAGTTCCAGGCGCTGCTGCCGATCCGGGGCAAGATACTCAACGTGCAGAAGGCGTCTCTGGCCGACATGCTCAAGAACGCCGAGTGCGCCGCGATCATCCAGGTGCTCGGGGCGGGCTCAGGCAACGCGTTCGACCTGGACTCCGCGCGCTATCAGCGTGTGATCTTCATGGCCGACGCGGACGTTGACGGCGCGCACATCCGCACGCTGCTCCTCACGCTCTTCCACCGCTACATGCGTCCGATGGTCGAGGCCGGCCGCGTGTTCGCCGCAGTGCCGCCGCTGCATCGGATCGAGCTGACGAACCCGCGGAAGGGACAGCAGAAGTACATCTACACCTACAGCGACGGCGAGCTGCATAGGACACTGCTCGAACTTGAGCGCAAGGGCCAGCGGTTCAAGGAGCCGCCGCAGCGCTACAAGGGCCTGGGCGAGATGGATGCGCACCAGCTGGCGGAGACGACCATGGATCCGCGTCGGCGCGTCTTGCGCCGGATCAGGATCGAGGATTCCGAGGCCGCGACGAATATGTTCGACCTGCTGATGGGCAGCGAAGTCGGGCCGCGCCGTGATTTCATCGTCCGCGGTGCCACCGAGCTTGATCCCTCGCGCATCGACGTCTGACGGCCGGACCGGCGGTGCGTTACGCAAAAAAAATCGTGTGGAGTGTAGGTACAAAGTACTTGTACCTACACTCCACACGTCGAGCGCTAGCGCAGTGACTTCCGTGAGGGCAGGCTGCGCTGCGGCAGTGCCGCGCGGATACCTGGGATAGCCGCACGGCATTGCCCGGTGCTGGCATGCCGCCTAGGTAACGGCGTACCAGCGGGATCTACGAGCCAGTCGAGTTGCTGGAGCCGGGGGCAGCGGAACTCCCGCCGCTCGCGCTGCCCGAGCTACTGCCGCTCATGTGCGTGCACTTATGCGTGCCCGTCGATCCCGGCATTGTGCCGGCATGGCTGGTCCCCGTCGACGCCGACGAGGACGGTGACGACGACGCGCTAGGCGATGATGAGGACGATGTCGTCGAGGCGTTCGACGTAGTTGCTGCCGTCCCCGAACCACCCGTGGACGCGAGTGCCACGCCAGTGACGCCCGCCCCTACGCCGGCGGCGACGACGCCGGTGATGATGAGCCGCCGGGTGCGGCCGCCAACTCTGGAAACCATTCGGGTTCCTCCCTTCGCGACGGCCAGCCGCATGGCGCGGCTAGCTCGCCTTCCGGGATCAGCGTGCGTCTCGGCCCTTGCAGACGGCCGAAGTCCCGCTCTCAGCGGACTATGAGCACTAGTGACCGTGAGCGGTGCCGGCGATGAGCGGTGCCGGCGATGAGCGGTGCCGGCGATGAGCGGCGCCGGCGATGAGCGGTGCCGACCGTGAGCAGTGCCGGCGACCTGGCTGAGCCGGAATACGTCGTTGCCCGCTGCGGCCGATACGGCTCGCAGCGGGGTATCCATGACGTTCGCGCGCGCGGGCCCCAGCCCGCTCCGTTCCCGGACAGCGGCTAGCTAGCGGTGCCGCCGATCGCCGCCAGCGGATGGCGCACGCGCTCGCCCGAGCCGTCCCGCCGACCGACCGGTGGCGGTAGCTCGACAGGCGTACCCGCCTCGGTGGCCCCACGGGCCGGGCCTGGCCCGGCCCAGGCGAGGACCAGCACGTCCTCGCCCTTGAGGAAGCGGTGGCACCGGACGCCGCCGGTGGCGCGGCCCTTTGGCGGGAACTCCGCGAAGGGCGTGACCTTGACGGTCGCGGCAGTGGTCCCTGGCAGGGCGCCAGCGACACCAGCCACCGTGACGACGACTGGGCCGACCGCCGGACCATCCGAAGCGGCGTCCTGCACCCCGGCGGCTGGGTCGACCGCCCCGAACCAGATCACGCTGGCGCGTGGTGAGAGCCGGATGCCCGCCATCCCGCCAGCCGCGCGGCCTTGCGGCCGCACCGCCGCAGCTGGGAACCGAAGCAGCTGGGCGTCGCTCGTGATGAACGTGAGCTCCTGATCCTCATCGGCGAGCTGAACAGCCCCGACCACCCGGTCACCAGCCTTCAGCGCGATCACGTCGAAGTCCGCGGCGTTCTGCGGATAGTCGGGCGAGACGCGCTTGACGATGCCCTGGGCCGTGGCGAGCGCCAGGCCAGCACCGACCGCCTCGGCCGCGACGATCGCTACAACCGTCTCGCCCGGCCCGGTCGTTACGAACTCACTGATCGGGGCGCCGCCCGACAACGCGGGGGAGCTCGCGCTTGGCGGCAGCGCAGGCAGCTCGAGGACGCCGAGCCGGATCAGACGCCCGGCCGAGGTCACCACGCCGATAGTGCCGCGCGCCGTCGAGCTGACCGAGGAGACAATGACGTCATGCGCCGCACGCTGCCCGCCCCGGCCGGGACCGGACCGCGGTGGCGAGCTACCCCGTTCCCCTTCTTGATCATCCGTCGGCAACGTGGCCTGCCCGCCGGACGCCGGCCTGGCGGCTGTGCGGGCCAACAGGCCCGCCGAGGACAGCAGTACCGTGCAGGGCTCGTCAGCCACCTCCAGCGGCGCAGCGGCAGTCCTCGTCGCACCCGTGCCCTCCAGCAGCACCGTGCGACGCGGCGTGGCGAACTTCTCGCTGACCGCACCGAGCTCGGTAGACACCAGGTCGCGCAGGCGCTGCTCGGACTCCAGAATCGCAGTCAGCTCGGCGATCTCGCCCTGGAGCGTCTCCCGCTCCCGCTCGAGCTCGAGCCGGTCGTACCGGGTCAGCCGGCGCAGCGGCGTGTCGAGGATGTACTGGGCCTGGATCTCGCTGAGGTCGAAGATCTGGATCAGCCGTTCCTTGGCGGCGGCCGCGTCGTCGCTGGTACGGATGACCTGGATGACCTCGTCGATGTTGAGTAGGGCGATGAGGAGGCCATCGACCAAATGCAACCGGGCCTCGCGCTTGGCGCGGCGGAACTCGCAGCGGCGCCGTACGACGTCGATGCGGAAGTCGACGTAGATCTGCAGCAGCTCGCGCAGCCCGAGCACCTTGGGCTGGTCGTCGACGAGCGCGACGTTGTTGATGCCGAACGTCTCTTCCAGTGGTGTCAGCCGGTACAGCTCGTCCAGCACCGCCTCAGGTACGAATCCTGACCGGACCTCGATGACCAGGCGCAGGCCCTTGTTCATGTCGGTAAGGTCCTTGAGGTCAGAGATTCCGTTCAGCTTCCGCGCCTGCACCAGATCCTTGATTCGCTGGATGACCCGCTCCGCGCCAACCCCGTAGGGCAGTTCAGTGATCACGATGCCGGTGCGCCGCGGGGTGAGCTTCTCGATCCTCGCGGCGGCCCTGGTGCGAAATACACCGCGGCCGGACTCATAGGCTTCGCGGACACCCTCCAGGCCGACAATCTTGCCGCCGGTCGGCAGGTCGGGACCGGGAACGAATCGCATCAGCGTCTCAAGGTCGGCATCCGGGTTGCTGATCAAGTGCCGCGCTGCTGCGATCACCTCGCCGAGATTGTGCGGCGCCATGTTCGTCGCCATGCCGACGGCGATGCCGGCTGCGCCGTTGACGAGCAGGTTCGGGAAGGCGGCCGGGAGGACCGCGGGCTGCATCTCGCTGCCGTCGTAATTCTCAACGAAGTCGACAGTGTCCTCGTCCAGCGAGTTCGTCATCTCCAGCGCCGCGGCGGCCATCCGCGCCTCGGTGTAGCGCATCGCCGCAGGTGGGTCGTCGGGCGAGCCGAAGTTGCCGTGGCCGTCGACGAGGGGCAGCCGCATCGCCCACGGCTGGCTCATCCGTACGAGAGCGTCGTAGATGGCGCTGTCGCCGTGCGGGTGCAAACGACCCATGACGTCGCCGACGACGCGGGCACATTTGACGTAAGCCCGATCTGGCCGCAGGCCCATCTGGCTCATCTGGTACAGGATGCGGCGCTGGACCGGCTTGAGCCCGTCGCGTGCGTCAGGCAGGGCGCGCTGGTAGATCACCGAGTAGGCGTACTCGAGGTAGCTGGCGCGCATCTCGTCGGTGACGTCGATGTCGACGATGTTTTCCTCGAAGTCAGCGTCGTCGACGTCGGAGCCGTCGCCGCCGGCGCGTCCAGCGCCGCCGCGGCCGCGGCTGGCGGGAGATGTTGTGGTGCGTCTGGCCATGACCGCCATTGTGCCGTCCCGGCGGCCCGGACGCTCGTGCCAAGGCGGCCGGCGCGCCGCGCTGAGGCGGTCGGCGAGCCGCGCTGAGGCGGTCGGCACGTTGTGCGGAGAGCGTTGCCGCGCGCTGTGCGGAGAGCGTTGGCACGCGCTGTGCGGAGAGCGTTGGCACGCGCTGCGCGGAGGGGCTGGCGCGCCCGCTCCGAGCCTTATGGGTGGCATGGCCTGGTCTCAGGTCGCGGAGAAGCCGCCATCCACCCGGATGATCTGCCCAGTCACGTAGTCGCTGGCAGCGCTGGCGAGGAACACGGCGGCCCCGGCGAAGTCGCCGGGCAGCCCATTGCGGCCCACCATCGTCCGGCCAGCCAGCGCGGCTAGCCGGACCGGATCCGCTGACACCTCGGCCGTCAACGGCGTGACCACGAACCCCGGGCATATCGCGTTGCAGCAGACGCCGCGGGCTGCCCACGCCTCCGACTGCGACCGGGTTAGCGCCGCGACGCCGCCCTTGGCGGCGCCGTAGCCGCCGCTGTTGCCGAACGCCCGGTCGGCCTGCTGCGACGTGATGTTGATGATGCGGCCCCAGCCGCGCTCGGCCATCTGCGGACCGAACCGCTGACCGAGCAGGAACGGTGCCGTCAGGTTCACGGCCATCAGCTCGTCCCACTGCTCGATGGTGAGCTGTGCCATCGGGGGCCGGAGATTCAGGCCGGCGCAGCTCACCAGGATGTCCGGCGGCGCGAATGCAGCCTGTGCCGCCTCGACGGCGCGCTCGAGTTCGGCACGGTCGCCTAGATCTGCGCGCACGCTCGCCGCCTGGCACCCCGCGGCGGCGAGGTCGGCGACCGTGGTCGCCAGGTTGCCGGGATCGCGCGCGATGATCACCACGGCGGCGCCCGCCTGACCCAGCGCTAGCGCTATCGCTCGGCCGATGCCTGAGCTCCCGCCAGTGACGACGGCGACGCGATCGCGGAGCGAGAAGAGCTGATCAAGGTAAGCGGTCATCTCTGCATTCGTTTCAGTTGCCGGGGACGGGGTGTTCCCGGGCTGGGTCAGGGGCGCAGCCGGTGCAATTCGGGAGAGACCAGACTAGTTGTTGGCCCGCGGCCCGCGCTTGCGGCCGCGGCCTGCGCTCGGGTCCGCGGCCTGCGCTCGGTCCACGGCCTCGCTCGCGGCCACGCCCTCGGTGGAGCCTGGCTGCGCTCGGGCCTGGCCACCGGTCGACCGCGCCAGAGTTCCACGAGCGAGGCGTCCACGTGCGCCTCTGCTGCGTCACTAACATGGGCCCGCCGAGCCCTTCACGTCACGGACTCGCCGTCTGGAGGCCGAGTAATGCAGCCAGCCCAGCCCTCGCCAGCGCAGCTTACGGCCGCGCAGCCAACACTGGCCACATCGAGGCTGAGCCTGCAGGTGATGGCCGGACTGTTCGCGCTAAGCCTCGCCAGCTATCTGGCCGGCCTGTTCGTGAGCGGCCAGACGCAGCGAAGCAGCTCGTAAGGCCGATGTGCTCTCGTAGGGCCGATGGCGTTACAGCAGCGGGCGGGCGCCCACGAGATTGAGCGCCTTAGCAGCTAGCCGGCAGCCGCCAGCCAACGCCTCGCCGGCCGGCTTCTTGTCGAGCCACGCAGGCAGGAACCCTGCGATGAAGGCGTCGCCCGCGCCAGTTCCATCCACGATGCGCTCGAGCGGCGGGGCGCTGACTCGTACGGGCTCGGGGCGCCCGCCGGAATAGATCATCGCCCCGTCGGCCCCGAGCTTCATGACGACGTGCGGGTACCACGCGTTTAGCACCCTGGCGGCCTGTCCCGGGTTGTCGCGGCCGGTCAGGACCTTGCCCTGATCGGGGTTGACGAAGAGCAGCGTTGCGCCGTTGGTGAGCTGGAGGAAGGGCTCGGCGCCTGCACGTGCGAGCGGCGCTGACGACGCGCCGTCCACTGAGATCGTCATGCCGACCCGATGGGCTTGCCCTAGCGCGGTCAGCACGGCCTGCCGCGAGCCCGTGTTCAGCAGCGTGTACCCCGATACGTGCAGGTGGCTGCCTGGGGTGAACAGATCCTGGGGCAGGTCGTCAGGAGACAGCGCGGCGTTGGCGCCGGGATCGGAGAGCATCGTGTGATCGCCCTTGTGAGTGATCATGACGACGCAAGTCCCAGTTGGCCGCTCGGGGTCCATGACGAGCCGCGCGTCGACCCCGTACCCCATCAGCTCCATGTCCCGGTTGCGGCCCGCTATGTCAGCGCCACGCCGGCCGACAAAGGCGACCTCGGCGCCGTCCACAGCTAGCCAGGCGGCGATGTTGGCACCGGACCCGCCGCCGTGCATAGTCACCGTGGCGGGGGTGTCGCTGCCCCTGGCCAGGGGGGCGGTCGCGTGCGCGACCGTGTCCGTCATGAGGTCACCAACGACGACAACGCGCGTCAATGTCGTCACCACCTTGATCAACAGGCTGCGTCAGGACCCGGGCGGAGAACAGTAGTCCTAATCAGAGCTCGCGCATAGAACTTAACAGCTTCCCGGGTCCATCTCGTGCCGTTCAGGGACGCAAGCTCCTGTTGCGGATGGTTCCGATCAGCCTGGGAGCATTGTTGCTCGCCCGGCTATGACCTGCACAGTTAGCTCCGATTCGGCCGCCAGCCGCTGGTTCAGCCAGCCTAGCTGATCCCGGAAAACTCGCCCGGCCGGATACGCGGGCACCAGCCCGGAACCGACCTGATCGGTCACTGCGACCACGAGCGCGCTGGTCTGGCGCCATGCGTCGACCAGCTCGTCGATCCGGGCCTCGACGACAGCGGTGGGATCCAGGCGGCCCTGGACGGGATCGCTACCAGCGCCCTCAGCCCTTGGCGGCGCCAGCTCGACCGCCCACATGCCCGCCTCGTCAAGCACGGCTGCCAGCCATGTTCCGATCCCGTCAATGAGCAGTGCGCCGGTCTCTGAACGCAGGATCTCGGCGATGTTCAGGCTCTCGACAGTCCGCCACCAGCCCGGCCGGCGCGCCTGGTGGGCGGCGACCCGGTGCGCCCACTCGGTATCGGGGCCACCGTCCGGCCCGGTCCAGGACTCGCCGTCGGCCGCGCTCGGCTGGTCAGGACCGCCGTTGTTCGCCCCGGCTGGTCGGGCCCGGCCGCCCGGCCCGGCCCGATCGGGCGAGGCGAAAGGACCAGCCGCGAGGTAGGTCACGTGCGGCTCGGCCGCCAGCCGAAGCTCGGCCTCGGTGGACTTGCCGGACCGAGCGCCCCCGATGATCAGCGTCCGGTGCGGCCGAGCAGCCTGCGGTGCCGGGCTGGCAGCCGGGCCGGTGATCAGCTGACCGTCGCTCGCCTGGTCGGCGGCCCAGAGGACGCAGCGACGGGCCATCTCCTCGTCTGAGCTGATCCGGTGATCCGTGTACAGGGCAGCGACGGCCGTGCGCTCGTGCACGAGCCCCCTCGCACGCAAGCCGCCGAGCTGGGCCGGGCTGGCGAGCAGATCGAGCAGCGCAATGTCATACGGCCGCGCGCCGGGCGAGGGCTCCGGGATCTCGCCAGGGCCGCTCGCGAGCAGCAGGCGACCGCCGTCACGGCCGGTGATCTCGAGCCCGCCAGCCAGCCGCTCGATGTGGAGGGTGGCGGACGGGGTTGGCCCCGTTCCTGGCACTAGAGGGCTTCCAGGGACCACGTCAAGCCAGTCATCGATCAGCACGCGGCCAGGAGCCCGGCGCCGCCCGGCAGAGCGCGCGCGCATGCAGGACGCGCAACGACATCCATCCTCCGGCCAGCCGCGTGCGGCGCCGGTGCCGATTACGAGCGCGTCCACTGCCCTGCCTGATGATCGCGGTTGGTTACGATGGCGGCCTTGATCCTAGCTATCGAGGCGAGAGATGACCTGGACCTGGCAGTTGGAGAAGGAAGACGGCACGGTGATCACCGGCCGTGAGCTGTCCAAGGAGACGTTCACCAGCCAGGGCGACGCAGAGAGCTGGCTGGGTGAGCAGTGGCCCAGTCTGCTCAAAGCGGGCGTGGACCAGGTCACGCTGACCGAGGACGGCCGAGTCGAGTACGGCCCGATGAGCCTGCACCCCGCACAGGAGTAAAAGTCGTTATGAGGTAAGAAACAGGTCTGCCGGCGACACCTTTCCTTCGAGATCATGGTGAAGTCGGCTCATGGTCAGGGCCGCTTGCGTGGGCTGGAGGTGTAGGCGGGATCGGTGACGATCTGGTCGCCGAGGATGTCGTCGATCTTCGTGAGTACGGCCGGGTCGAGCCGGACACCGGATGCCTTGACGTTCTCCCTGACCTGCTCAGGCCGGGTCGCGCCGATAATCGCGGCCGAGACGGCTGGATTCTGGAGCGTCCACGCGACCGCGAGCTGGGCCAGGCTCAGGCCGGCCTGTTCGGCGACGGGGTTCAGTTGCTGGACCCGGCCGAGGAGCTCGTCGGTCAGCAGCCGGGAGATGAAGCCAGAGCCCTGCTCGTCCGTAGCCCGCGAGCCAGCCGGGGGAGCCGCACCGGGCTGGTATTTGCCCGTCAACACGCCCTGGGCGATCGGTGACCAGACGATCTGGCCGATGCCTTCCTTCTGGCTCAGCTCAATAACCTGGGTCTCGATGACGCGCCAGATCATGTTGTACTGCGGCTGGTTGGAGACGATCCGGTCCAGGCCCATCTGATCGGCGATCTTGAGCGCCGCCGCGATTTCCTCGGCGCGCCATTCCGACACGCCGATGTACAGGACCTTCCCCTGGCGAACCAGGTCGTCGAAGGCCCGGAGCGTCTCTTCGAGCGGCGTCTCGTGGTCGTAGCGGTGGGCCTGGTACAGGTCGATGTAGTCGGTCTGGAGTCGCCGCAGCGAGTTGTGCGCCGACTCCGTGATGTGCTTGCGGGACAGGCCCCGGTCGTTCGGGCCAGGCCCGGTGGGCCAGAAGACCTTCGTGCAGATCTCCAGCGACTCGCGCCGCACGCCATGCAGGGCCTTGCCGAGGACCGTCTCAGCCCTCGTCCCGGCGTACGCGTCCGCGGTATCGAACGTCGTGATGCCTTCTTCGAGGGCCGCGGCGACGCAGGCCAGCGCCGCATCCTCGGCTACCTGTGAGCCGTGGGTGATCCAGTTCCCGTAAGCGATCTCGCTGACTTTCAGGCCGCTGCGGCCGAGATGACGATGCTCCATATCGGGACAACCTAGCGAAGGCGCAATCGTTCGCGGCGCTCAGGGTCAGACAGGTAAGGCGCCCACGTAAGGGGTGCGGATCTTGCGCTGCGGTCAGATCTTGTCGCCGCGGTTGACACGAGGCTTAGGGATCCGCATCCGGCGCATGCTGATGCCGCGCATCACCGTGTACATCACTAGGCCCTGCGTGCTGTGGCCAGGGAAACGCTCGGCGGCCAGTCGCTTGACCCTCCGCCCGACGAGCCAGCCTTCCGCGACGATGAGCAGCAGCAACATAAGCACAAGGACGTCCGCGATGACCTTGGAGCTGCCCGGCAGGAATAGCAGCGCGAGCAGGACGACGACCATCAGCATGTACCACTCGCCGAGGCCACGTCGCGCGTCCACCACGTCGCGGGCCAGGCCGCGCACCGGACCCTGATCCTTGCGCGGGAGGGCCCACTCCTCGCCGCGCTGGAGCGCCTGCGTCCGGCGGAGCCTGTCGTCCCGGCCGCGCTCTCTGGACTGCTTGGCGGCGGCCTTCCGGTCGCCGGGCGCCTGGTAAGGCTGCCGCCTGTTGGCCTGCGACTCGCTGCGCTTGGGCGTTGGCGCACCCTTTGGCGGGGTCATGCTGGACCGAGCCGGGCGAGACTGCTCGTCGTCGCTGGTGCCGACAGCTGCATCATCTTGATCGAGCAGCTCGGCAGCGTCACTGGAACGTCGTCGGAACACGTCTACAGCCTACCGGGACGAACGGCGCAGATGTGTCTGGCGCGCATGCATAGGCGCGCAGGCCGGACGCCCGGGCCGTGCGTCGTCATTGGCGCCGTCGCAGCTGAATCAGCCGATCTTGGTCCGTGGTGACGGTTCCGGTAGCTACGTCGTAGGCTTGAGCCGAGATCTGCCAGCAATAGGTGTGTGTTGCTTTCAACGGCGGCAGTCCGTGACCCCGGACGCGCTGCGGCAGCAGGATTTCTGATCGAGGGGATGGTCGCGCCCATGGGCGTCATGAAGCGGGTCACGATGGTTTTCCGCGCCAAGGCCAATAAGGCGCTCGACCGGATGGAAGATCCTCGCGAGACCCTGGATTACTCCTACCAAACCCAGCTTGAGCTCCTGCAGAAAGTGCGCCGGGGTGTCGCCGACGTGGCGACCTCCCGCAAGCGGGTTGAGCTCCAGGTCAACACGTTGCAGCAGAATGCGGCCAAGCTGGACCGACAGGCTAGGGATTCGCTCGCCGCCGGGCGCGAGGACCTCGCTCGCGAGGCTCTGACCCGCAAGGCCGGGATTGGGACTCAGCTGGAGGACCTTCAGACGCAGTACGCCGCGCTCCAGGCCGAGGAGGAGAAGCTGACCCAGGCCTCGCAGCGGCTGCAGGCCAAGGTCGACGCCTTCCGGACTCGGAAGGAGACCATCAAGGCCACGTACACCGCAGCCGAGGCCCAGACGCGAATCAACGAGGCCTTCACCGGGATCTCCGAAGAGATGGGCGACGTCGGCCTCGCTATCCAGCGGGCCGAGGACAAGACCGCCCAGATGCAGGCGCGGGCGGGCGCGATCGACGAGCTGATGGCTTCGGGCGCGCTGGACGACATGGTGAGCGGCCCACGCGACGACATCCAGGCTGAGCTTGACCGCATGGGCGCCGGCCACGGCGTCGACCGCGAGCTTGAGCAGATGAAGGCTGAGCTAGCCCAGGGCGGCGCGCCGAGGCAGATCGAGAGCACGCCAGCCGGATCGAGCGACGGTGCGACGACCGCCCCGGCCAGTGCGGCGTCGACCGCTGAGACCGGTGAACCGGAATGATCGTCCGCATCCTCGGCGAGGGTCAGCTCGAGGTTCCAGAGTCGGCGGTCGCTGAGCTGAACGAGCTCGACGCCACCCTGGAAGCAGCGGTTGAGCACAACGACGAGGAGGCCTTCCGGCCTGCGCTAGCGGCGTTGCTGGCCAGGGTGCGGCAGGTCGGCTCACCTACCGACGCCGACGACCTGCGGCCGTCTGAGCTGATCATCCCCCAGCCAGACGCGACTATGGCCGACGTGCGCCGGCTGCTCACTGACGAGGGCCTGATCCCCGGTTAGGTTCGCGCTTGGGGGCAGGAGCCTGGTCATCCGGTCGGCCTGGGACGACCGCGGGAGTCGGCCAGGCGGGCCGCCAGTTTGGGGTCGCGGGCGCTCGAGGGTCGGGGCTGCGCAGGCCCGATATACATTTGCGTCAGACCCCCGGTATTGCGCTGACCCAACGCTTACCGGTTATATGCCTTTCATCCGGCGGGAACGCGCGAGGCTGCTTTGCCGTTTACTCAGTGGATGCTGAGGCTGCTTGCAGCCAGCAGCATGGCTGTCCGGGGCAGGGTAGGAGACCCTGCCCTGAGCACTGTCCGGCATCAGGTGTAATGAAGTAACAGGGCGGCAAAGCAGCCGCTCAGAAAAGGGAGGCGGCGCCGATGGCGCGCACTCGCTACGCGTCCGACCCAGGACTTATTGCGCGAATGGGCGCGACGATGTTCCTGCTCGGGCTTGTTTTCGCCGGATTCGCGACCGGCCTGGTCTTCCTCATCGCGTACTACAGCAGCTACCGCCACGGTGGCGGCGGCTCGACGGCCAACATCGACGTCCTGATCGTCTTCGCCGCCCTGATCGGCATTGGCAGCGCCGTGGGTTCGTACTACTGGTCTGACAAGATCGCGCTGCGGACGTCAGGCGCGCGGCTAGTCAGCCCGAACGACGGGCCGGACGCCGCGAGGCTGCACGGCATCGTGGACCGGCTGTGCGCGCTCGCCGACATGCCCAAGCCCAGGGTGGCCATCGCGCCGACGCAGATGCCGAACGCGTTCGCGACAGGGCGTAACAGCAAGGTAGCCGTACTCTGCGCGACCCGGGGCATCCTGGACAGCAACAGGCTGACCGATGCCGAGCTCGAGGGCGTGCTAGCTCACGAGATGTCACACGTCGCGCACAAGGACGTCGCGGTGATGACGATCGCCTCGTTCCTTGGCATCATCGCCGCGCTAATGGTCCGGTTCGCCTTCTACTCCGAGCTGTTCGGTGGCCGGGGTCGCAGTAACAACAACCAGAGCGCGCTGCTGATCCTCCCGGTGATGGCGCTGAGCATTGTCGTGTATGCCGTGAGCTTCCTGCTCATCAGGCTGCTCTCGCGGTACCGCGAGTTGTCGGCGGACCGGTCTGGCGCGTTGCTGACTGGGCGGCCGTCGGCGCTTGCCAGCGCCCTGGTGAAGGTCACCGGTGACATGGGACGCATCCCCGTGAAGGATCTGCGCGAAGCAGAGCCGCTGAACGCGTTCTACTTCGCGCCGGCGCTTCGGCCCGGTCAGAGCCTGGCCACGATCTTCTCGACGCACCCGTCGCTTGACCGGCGGCTGAAGGAACTCGACAAGATCTCGAAGCAGCTGGGCCAGGGCGGCAGCTGACTGAACCAGCTGACTGAAAGCGGCTGGCTAAGTACAGCCGAGCAGGAGGCCGATCCCGGCGCCGGACCAGGGGAGGGTTAGCACGTGGGGTTCTTGGACGCCTTGCTCGGCAGGACCAAGCCGGTGCCGCCGAACCTGGACGAGCTGTTCGCCCTGCCGGGCGCGGCGCTGACGCTCGAGGCCGGCACTGACTTCAAGCCGACCGGATCTGGCTCGGTGTGCTTCCGCGCGGCCGAGGGCAAGGCTTTCAGCGACATCGAGAAGGATGTTCGCGACCTGCTCAACATGGGCAAGGACAGCAAGCCAGTGGAGGTATCCACCGATACCTACGGGTTCACGTGGCTCGTCTGTCGACACGACCCGGGCGACCCCGAGGGCCTGGTCACGGACCTGCACGCGGTCAACTCGTCGCTTGAGCTCGGCGGCTTCGGCCCGCAGCTGCTGTGCACGATCATGGCGTTCCGCGACTCCGGTGGCCGCGCGCTCGGCCTGGTCTACCTCTACAAGCGCGGCACGTTCTACCCATTCGCCCCGTTGTCCGGGCAGCAGCGCGACAGCGCACTTGAGCTTCAGATCCGCGGGGCGCTCGGGGCCGATCTCAAGATTGAGCCGGACCTCGGGCGCTGGATGCCTATCTGGGGTGCGCCGGGCCTGTAGGCCAGCCCTAGGCGCGCGGCACGCGACACCGCCAGCGGGAACGAGCCAGAGCCCGGCCGTGCCCGGCCCCTGGGTCTGGCGGGCTTGGCGGCCGGCTCAGACCATGATCACGCGGCAGCCGTGCTCGCCTCTAACGGCAGCGCGAGCATCTGCTCCAGCGCGGCCCTGGCCTGGTCCGCGGTCTGGTCATCGACGGTGATCTGATTGACGAGCTGGCCGCTGGCCAGGGACTCCAGCGCCCAGACCAGATGCGGCAGGTCAATCCGGTTCATCGTGGAGCAGTAGCAGACGGTCTTGTCGAGGAAGACTACGGACTTGTCGGGGTTGGTGCTCGCGAGGCGCTGCACCAGGTTGAGCTCGGTGCCGACGGCCCAGGCCGACCCGGATGGTGCCCTCTCGATCGTCGAGATGATCTTCTCTGTTGAACCGACGTAGTCCGCCGCGAGCACGACCTCGTGCTGGCACTCGGGATGGACGATGACGTTCACGCCCGGAATGCGCTCGCGAACCTCGGCGACGCATGCGGGGGAAAACCGGCCGTGGACCGAACAGTGCCCGCGCCACAAGATCATCGTGGCGTCCCGGAGCTCGTCGGGCGTCAGGCCACCGGTCTCGCCCCGCGCGTGCGGGTCCCACACGACGCAATCGTCCAGGCTCATCCCCATCTCCAGCACCGCCGTGTTGCGGCCCAGGTGCTGGTCAGGGAGGAACAGGACCTTGCTGCCCTTGCCGAGCGCCCACTTGAGGGCGCGGCGGGCATTGGACGAGGTGCACACTGTGCCGCCGTGGCGCCCCGTGAAGGCCTTGATGTCGGCGGAGGAGTTCATGTATGTGACTGGAATCACCTCGTCGGCGATGCCCAGGTCCTCCAGCGCCTCCCAGCACTGCTCGACCTGGTTATACGTCGCCATGTCCGCCATCGAGCAGCCCGCCGCGAGGTCGGGCAGGACTACCTTCTGCTGCGGCGTGGTGAGAATATCGGCAGATTCGGCCATGAAATGAACGCCGCAGAACACCACGAACTCGGCGCCCGGCCGCGCCGCCGCCTCGCGCGCGAGCTTGAAGGAATCTCCGGTCACATCCGCAAACTGGATGACCTCATCGCGCTGGTAGTGGTGGCCCAGAATGAAGGCCCGGTCACCGAGTGCGCGGCGCGCCGCTCTTGCCCGCGCGACGAGCGCCGGGTCGCTGGCCGGCGGCAGCTCACCGGGGCAGCTCACGCCCCGCTCAGCTGCCGGATCCGCACCGGCGCCGAGCACAAGCAGCGGCAGCGAGCGGCCGGTCCTGGTAGCTTCGTCTGTCCGGCTGGGCGACGTGGTCATGGTAACCCCGATCCCTCGGCACTTATCGTCTGAGTGACGATACCTATCCTAGCCGAGCCGGCCAAGCCCGACGGAGTCCGGGGCGGGTCCGGGGCAGGTCCGCGGCGGATCCGGCGGCAAGGCCGGACGCGGCCGGGCGGCCGGGTCGCGGCGGGCCCGGCGACCAAGCCCACCGGGCCAGCGTCGGCTCTACATCGAGCCCCAGCCCGAAGGCAGCCGGCTGGCCAGGAATCAGCGGGCGGGGACTATCGTTGTGAGTGCAGGACGGCCGTGCGGGTAAGGCAGCGGCCACCCCGGCGGACGCCGGAGCCTACGCGACGCAGGAGCTAATGCAGATGACAGTTCAGGACGAAGCGACTACCAAGGGCATCGTTCTCACCGACGCAGCAGCGGTCAAGGTGGGCAACCTGCTCCAGCAGGAGGGCCGCGATGACCTGCGGCTGCGCATCGCCGTGCAGCCTGGAGGCTGCTCTGGCCTGCGTTACCAGCTGTACTTCGACGAGCGCGATATGGACGGCGACGTCGTCACGCACTTCGGTGCCGTGCAGGTCGTCACCGACAAGATGAGCGTCCCGTACCTGAGTGGCGCCACGATCGACTTCGTGGACACGATCGAGAAGCAAGGTTTCACGATCGATAATCCGAACGCCACCGGCTCATGCGCCTGCGGCGACTCGTTCCACTAGGCACGAGCACTCAGCCCACTAGGCACGAGCACTCAGCGCAAGCCATTCGGTAGTAACTTGCCGTAACTGCCGCCTGAGCCACGCCAGCAAGCGCGTGGCCTGGCGGCAGTTGCGCGTCTTCCGATTGGCATCGGCTATCTGCCGCCACTCGGTCACGTGCCGCACGATCGCCGCCGGGCAGGTGCCCCTCGGCGGGCGCGGCGTGCCCAGATGTCGGGTTGCGTGTAGCCTTTGGCCCGCCACTGCGTACGACCCGCGGCTACCCCCAACGGACAACCACCGCGAGAACCCGGCGCGGATACGGAGCCTCTCAATGCGCATTGCCGTCACCGGATCGATCGCCACCGATCACCTGATGACCTTTCCAGGCCGGTTCACCGATCAGTTCCTTGCGGACAAGCTGGACAAGGTCTCGCTGTCGTTCCTGGTGACGGACCTCGAGATCCGCCGCGGCGGGGTCGCAGCCAACATCGCCTTCGGCCTCGGCTGCCTCGGCCTCCAGCCGCTGCTGGTCGGCAGCGTGGGCAGCGACTTCGCCGACTACCGGCAGTGGCTGGAGGACCACGGCGTGGACACGAGCAGAGTGCGCGAGTCGACCAAGTTCCACACCGCGCGGTTCGTGGGGACCACCGACGCCGACCTGAACCAGATCGCGTCGTTCTACCCGGGCGCCATGAGCGAAGACGCCAGCCTGGATCTCAGCGGCCTTGCGGGTATCGCCGACCTGGTGCTGATCGGCGCGGGTGACCCGGCTGCCATGCTCAGCCTGACCAAGCAGTGCCGCGAGAATCAGATCCCGTTCGCGGCCGACACGTCCCAGCAGCTAGCAGTCCTAGCCGGCGACCAGATCCGGGATCTCGTCACCGGTGCGGCGTACCTGTTCAGCAACGAGTACGAGGCGTCGCTCACCGAACACAAGACGGGCTGGAGCGCCGCCGACGTGATCTCAACTGTCGGCGTGCGCGTCACCACCCTCGGCGCGACCGGCGCAAGGGTCGACCAGAGCGGCGAGCCCCCGGTGCTCGTCGGCCCGGTCAAGGACGTCCACCCGGCTGACCCGACCGGGACTGGCGACGCGTTCCGGTCCGGGTTCCTGGCCGGAGTTGCCTGGGGCTTGAGCCTTGAGCGGTCAGCTCAGCTGGGCAATTTGCTCGCGGTCCACGCGCTCGAAACCACCGGCCCGCAGGACTACACGCTCAAGCCTGCCGAGCTGCTCGCGCGCTGCGCCGTCTCCTATGGCCAGGAAGCCGCCGACGAGCTCGGGAAGCACGTCAACTGATTTCATACCAGGAACGGGGCCGCTCGGGTTCTACCCCTTTCCACTACGCGCGGTAGTGTTGCGGGCATGCTCGCTGCGCTCGCGTCCGGCTATCACGGTCCGCCGGAGCTGACGTTCGCGAGGGCGTTCACATCCTGGCGCCTAGACCCGTGGACGCTTGCCGCGGTCGTCCTGCTCGGCACGGCCTACCTCGTCGCGGCCGGCCGGGCGCGCCGGGCTGGCGTGCCGTGGCCGGTCGGACGGACCATCGCGTTCTGCGGCCTCGGTCTGTCGTTCGCAGTGATCGCGACCATGTCATCGGTTGGCGTCTATCAGCCTGTGCTGTTCTACATGCGGTCGGTCCAGACGATCTTGCTGCTGCTTGTCGTACCGCTGTTCGTCGCCCTCGGTCGGCCGCTCTCCCTGATTATTGCGACTGTGCCACGGGTCGGGCAGAGACTCGAGTCGGCAATCAGGAGCCGCGTCGCCCGCGTGCTCACGTTCCCGCTGATCACTACGTTCGTCCTGGTGCTGACGCCGTTCCTGGTGTACTTCACCCCGTGGTACGCGGCGGGCTTCCGGTCGGTACTGGTCGCGCAGCTGACGCACCTCGCCCTGATGGCGCCGGGCTTCGTGTTCTTCTGGACGCTGCTGCGCGTCGACCCGGTGCCCAAGGCCTACCCCTACGTGGTCGCGCTGTGGATCACCGCGGCCGAGGTCATCGGCGACGCCGTCCTCGGCCTGGCGGTGATCGCGGATACCAACCTGATCGCCGGACCGTACTATCACGCGCTCGCCCGGCCGTGGGGGCCGAGCCTGCCGACGACGCAGGTACTTGGCGGCGGAGTGCTATGGATCCTTGGTGACATCGTCGGCCTGCCGTTCCTGGCCGCTCAGCTCATCCAGATGATCCGCGAGGACGAGGTCGAGGCGAAAATCATCGACGCCGAGCTCGATGCGGCTGAGGCTGCGGCGCCCGTACAGGCGGGCATTATCCAGAGCGGCACCGTCGAGGGCGGCACTGTTCAAGGCGGCACTGTCCAAGGCGGCACTGTCCAAGGCGGCACCGTCCAGACTGAAGGGGCTCAGACCGCGGCCCAGCAACCGTGGTGGGAGAGCGACCGCCGGTTCGCGGACAGATTCCGCGCTGTGGATGAGTCCGACTAGCGGCGAACCGAGAATGGCCGATCAGTAACTGCGGCGGACCAGCAAGGACCAGCCGACCGGCAGGTCCGCTGCACTGACGAACTCCTGCGACTTGAGCGCGCACCAGGCAGGCAAGTCGGTCCTGGCGGCGGGGTCGTCTGCTAGTACCTCGATCGTCTGGCCTATCGGGATCTCCCTGATCCTGTCAGCCAGCATGATGATCGGGATCGGGCACTTCTTGCCGAGCGCGTCGAGGGTGAGCGCGGGCTTCGGGGTGATGCCTGCGCTGCGGTCGGGGGACCGAGTGCCTGGGCCCGAGAGTGGAGCGCTAGCGTCCGCGGCACTGGCGGGGCGGCGCTGGCGGGTCACTCGGGTACCTCCACTGTTTGAACGTGCACTCTTTGAACATGCACTCTTTGAACATGCACCGTTTGAACATGCATCGGCTGATCAGGGCACGGCCGGCGAAGCGGTGGCCGCCCTGACAGTGTCGCGCACAGCCGCGACAATTCGCGGCAAGACCTGCAGGAACTCCTCAACTGACTGTGTGGTGACCCCACGCGGGAGCGATACCCGCACGTTGCCATGGGTAAGCGCGCCCATTGCCGCGAGCACGTGACTCGGCTGGCGGGTGTCAGCCACGCAGGCGCTGCCCGATGACACCGAGAATCCGGCCCGGTCCAGCTCAGTCACCAGCGCCTCGCCGTCGACATACAGGCACGAGAACGTGACGATGTGCGGCAGCCGCGCCACCGGGTCGCCGTGTACGACCGAGTCGGGCACCGTCAGCGGAACGGCGGCGCGGATCCGGTCGACCAGAGCGCGCAGCGCGGCGTCGGAATCACCCCGTTCCTTGCCCATTTCTGTAAGGGACGTGGCAGCAGCCAGGATCGCCGGGACGTTCGGGAAGCCAGGGACGCGCCGGTTCTCGCGGTCGTCAGCCGGGAACGGCTCCCGCCAGCGGGTGCCTTTGCGGATGGCTAGCACGCCAACACCGGCCGGACCGCCCCACTTGCGGGCGCTCGCGGTCAGCAGTGACCAGGCGCCCGGCGCAGGCAGCCGGCCGGCGGAGGCGCCAGCGTCGACCAGGAGCGGAACGCCATAGCGCTGGCACTTCGCCGCGACCTCGTCGACCGGCTGGAGCGTGCCGACCTCGTGATTGGCTGACTGGAGACAGGCCAGCAGGGTTCGGTCGCGCTGCACGGCGGCGGTGAACTCGCCCACGTCGGCCTGTCCTAGGGCGTTGACGCCCGTGAGCGTGACTGCGGCACCCGTGACCCGCGCCAGCCAGTCGGCCGCGTTCAGCACGGCGGAGTGCTCGACGGCGCTGGCTACTACGTGACCGGGTCCGCGCGTGGCGGACTGCCGGGCCTGCACGGCCCCAAGGACGGCCAGGTGCACGGCCTGCGTGCCCGAGGTCGTGAAGGACAGCTCGTCGGGACGGCAGCCAAGTTCGCCCGCGACGGCTTCTCTCGCCTGGTCGAGCAGAAGCCTGGCCTGCCTGCCCTCGCGGTGCAGACGCGCCGGGTCGGCCCAGCCGTCGTCCAGGGCAGCCAGCAGCGCCTCGCGCGCGCTCGGATGCAGAGGCTCGGCCGATGCCGCGTCGAAATACGCCACGGTCCCGACTCTAGGCGGTGGCGGGATAACCAAGTCGCGTCGGAGGTTGGGGGTACCCCGTGCTACGGCACGTCGGCGTTGTACTGTTTTCCACGACAGGCTGTAGGACGTCGAACTCAACCGGCCGCTGACGCCGGGACTTAGCTGCTGGGAAGGCCATAAGTGAGTCCCATCCACCGGGCCGAGAGGCACCGTGCCGCGGGGCGCGGGGCCGACAGGGACGGGGCCCCACACCGCGGGCCGAGGTCGCGGCCGGTTCGGCGGTGGGTGCCGCGCGCTGCCCTGGCGATCGTGCTGGTCACCCTGACTGCTGGCTGCAATTCCACCACCGTCGAGCGGCTCGGGCTGCGCAATCCGCTGACCACCCAGGCCAAGCTCGTCGTGGGCCTCTGGCAGGGTTCCTGGATCGCTGCGCTCGCGGTCGGGGCTGTGGTCTGGGGCGCCATCTTGTGGGCAGTGGTGGTGTACCGCAAGCGCAGCGACCGGATTCCGCACCAGGTCAGGTACAACCTGCCGATCGAGATCCTCTACACGGTGGTCCCGTTCATCATGGTCGGCGTGCTGTTCTACTTCACCGCGCGGGACGAGAACAGGATCACCGCGCTGTCCGCCCATCCGGACGTGGTCGTGGACGTGACCGGGTTCCAGTGGAGCTGGGAGTTCCAGTACCCGCAGTACCCGGTCAAGAACTCGCCCGCCGGCGTGACCGAGGTCGGCCAGATGTGGGACGGTCAGCTCGGGAACGCCAACAACACGAACGAGCTGCCGCTGCTGGAGATCCCCGAACACGAGACTGTGCGGTTCAACCTCAAGTCCAACGACGTCGTCCACTCGTTCTGGATTCTGCCGTTCGACTTCAAGCGCGACGTGCTTCCTGATCACCCGAACCACTTCCAGGTGACGCCGACGGCCACCCTGTACAGCGGTCCTGACACCATCGGCCGCTGCTCAGAGCTGTGCGGGCTGTACCACAGCCGGATGCTGTTCCGGATCAAGATCGTGACTCCAGCCCAGTTCAAGGCCTGGATCACCGCGCAGCAGACGTCCGAGAACGCTTCTGGGGGTGCTCAGTGACCACGTACAACCAGCCTGCAGCCGAGACCGTGGCGGGTGGTCCGACTGTTGCGAAGCGTGGCTACCAGAAGGGCTCGATCCTCGCCGACTGGCTCTCGTCGACCGACCACAAGATCATCGGTCACCTGTACCTGATCACGTCGTTCGCGTTCTTCCTGATCGGTGGCGTGATGGCCATGATCATGCGAGCGCAGCTGATGGGCCCGGACAACCACATCGTGTCCGACCAGCAGTACAACGAGCTGTTCACCATGCACGGCACGATCATGCTGCTGCTGTTCGCGACGCCGCTGTTCGTCGGATTCGCCAACGAGATCATGCCGCTCCAGATCGGCGCCCCGGACGTGGCGTTCCCGCGGCTGAACTTGCTCAGCTACTACATGTTCACCTTCGGCGGCATCATCCTGCTGTTCAGCTTCCTCACGCCCAATGGCGCGGCGTCATTCGGCTGGTACGCCTACTCGCCGCTGACCAGCGCGACCTACTCGCCAGGCATCGGCGGCGATATGTGGATCATGGGCCTGGTCTTGGCTGGGCTGGGCACGATCCTCGGCGGTGTCAACTTCATCACCACGATCCTGTGCATGCGGGCGCCCGGCATGACGATGTTCCGGATGCCGATCTTCACCTGGAACATCCTGCTCACCTCCTTGCTGGTGCTACTGGCCTTCCCCGTGCTGGCCGCCGCGCTGCTCGTGCTGGAGATCGACAGGAAGCTCGGCGCGCAGGTCTTCGCCGCCAACAGCGGCGGGGCGATCTTGTGGCAGCACTTGTTCTGGTTCTTCGGCCATCCAGAGGTCTATATCGTGGCGTTGCCGTTCTTCGGCATCGCCACCGAGATCCTGCCTGTCTTCTCTCGCAAGCCCCTGTTTGGCTACAAGGGCCTGGTGGCGGCCACCATCGCCATCGCCGGCCTGTCGCTGACCGTGTGGGCGCACCACATGTTCACCACCGGTGCGGTCCTGCTGCCGTTCTTCTCGTTCATGACCTTCCTGATCGCGGTGCCCACCGGGGTGAAGTTCTTCAACTGGGTCGGCACGATCTGGCGAGGCCAGATCACATTCGAGCCGGCAATGCTGTTCATCCTCGGGTTCCTTGTCGTCTTCCTGTTCGGCGGCCTGACCGGCGTCATCCTGGCCTCCCCGCCGCTTGACTTCGCGGTCAGTGACTCGTACTTCGTGGTGGCGCACTTCCATTACGTGCTGTTCGGCACCGTGGTGTTCTGCATGTTCGGCGGGTTCTACTTCTGGTGGCCGAAGTGGACCGGCAAGATCCTGGACTACAGGCTCGGGGCCTGGCACTTCTGGCTCGTGTTCTTCGGCTTCAACGGAACGTTCCTGGTGCAGCACTGGCTCGGCCTGATGGGCATGCCGCGCCGGATTGCGAATTACCCGGATCTGCCGCACCTGGCGACCACGCTGAACGACATCTCCTCGATCAGCTCATTTGTGCTCGGCGCGTCCACGTTTGTATTCCTCTACAACATCTACAAGACGTGGAAGACCGGCGAGACCGTGACAGCCGACGACCCGTGGGGCTTCGCCAACTCACTCGAATGGGCGACGTCCTGCCCGCCGCCGCGGCATAACTTCACCTCGATCCCGCGGATCAGGTCAGAGCGGCCAGCGTTTGACTTGCACTATCCGCATATCAGGACAGGCCGAGATCGGCATCTTGACCAAGAGCAGCAGTCGATCGGAGCTGGGTCGTGAAAGTAGAGGCTTACCTCTTCCTGGGGTGCGCCACCTTCTTCGGCGCATCCGACATCGTCTACTGGCGGTTCTCGCACGATCCGACCGGCACGACGGCGCTGGCGCTGGCCGTGTGCCTGGCGTTCCTGACCGGTTTCTACGTGCTGTTTACCGGCCGCCGGCTGCCCGAGCGCCCGGAGGACACTCCGGACGGCGAGATCGACGAGGGTGTCGGCGAGCTCGGCTTCTTCAGCCCGCACAGCTGGTGGCCGCTGTTCGTCGGCCTGGCCGCCGGCCTTGCGGCGCTGGGCGTGGCGATCGGCTGGTGGCTGTTCCTGATCGGGGCGCTCGCGTTGATCCTGTCGGTCATCGGGTTCGTGTTCGAGTACTATCGCGGCCACTACGCGCATTAGGGATCACCGCGCACCGCTGGCGACGACGAACCTTCGAGTTCACCCGTATCGGCTGAGCATGCGCACCGATGATGGGCGCGGCGGAACCTATTCGGCCCGGCGGCCTGGCCGCCGCTGGCCCTACGCTGGGCGCATGACGCTCCCCTCCGGTATCCCCCTCGACGAGCTCGATCCCGGCATCCGCCCCCAAGACGACTTGTTCCGGCACGTCAACGGCCGGTGGCTGGCGCGGACTGAGATTCCGGCGGACCGGGCTGGCTACGGCTCGGCCGAGATTCTGGCTGAAGAGGCTGAGAAAGCGGTGCGCGCGATCGTGGAAGAGGCCGGGTCGGCTCCTGAGGGCAGTGAGGAGCGGAAGTACGGCGATCTGTATGCCAGTTTCATGGACGCGGACCGGGCCGAGCTGCTCGGCTGGCGGCCCGTCAGCGAGACGCTAGCGGCGGCGCGTGCTGTCAGCTCCGTCCCGGAGGTGCTGGAGACGCTCGGGCGGCTGGAGCGGCTGGGCATCGGGGGTCTGTACCGGCTGTTTGTTGACACCGATCCTGGCGACCCGCGGCGTTGCCTGGTGTTTTTGGAGCAGGCGGCCATCTCGCTGCCGGAGGAGAGCTACTACCGGGAGGAGCGGTTCGCTGGCGTCCGCGACGCGTTCGCTGGTCATGTGCAGCGGATGTTCGAGCTGGCCGGGCTGCCGGACGCCGAGCTGGCGGCCAGCCGGGTGCTCGGCCTGGAGACGGCGGTGGCTGGGCACCACTGGGACAACGTGGCAAGCCGCGATGAGGAGAAGACTTACAACCTGTTCACCTGGACCGACGTCTTGTCTGTCGGGCCGGACTTGCGCGGGTGGCTGGCGGCCCTGGACCCGCCCGGCGGCGCCTTCGACGAGATCGTGCTCCGGCAGCCGAGCTTCAGCGCGGGGCTGGCGTCGTTGCTCACCGGCGAGCACGTTCCGGCGTGGCGGGACTGGCTGTGCTGGCAGGTGATCCACAGCGCCGCCGGGTACCTGTCCGAGGCGTTCGTCCGGGAAGACTTCGACTTTTACGGCCGCACCCTGAGCGGCACCCCCGAGCTGCGTGAGCGCTGGAAGCGGGGTGTCTCGCTGGTAGAGGAGGCGATGGGGGAAGCTGTCGGGCGAGCCTACGTCGGCCGGCACTTCCCGGCTGCGGCGCGGGAGCGGATGGATGTCCTGGTGGCCAATCTCCTCGAGGCCTACCGCCAGAGCATCGAGACGCTCGAGTGGATGGGCGCAGACACCCGCCGGCGGGCCCTGGACAAGCTCGGGAAGTTCACGCCGAAGATCGGCTACCCGGTCAGCTGGCGGGACTACTCCAGCCTGAGGATCGACCCGGCGGATCTCATGGCCAACGTGCGCGCCGCTCATGCCTTCGAGTTGCACCGCCAGCTGAACAAGATCGGCAAGCCGGTCGACCGCGACGAATGGCGCATGACCCCCCAGACCGTCAACGCCTATTACAGCCCGGGACTGAACGAGATCGTGTTCCCCGCAGCGATCTTGCAGGATCCGTTCTTCGATCCGGGCCGCGACGACGCGGCCAACTACGGAGCGATTGGCTCGGTCATCGGCCACGAGATCGGCCACGGCTTCGACGACCAGGGTTCCAGGTACGACGGTGACGGCAGGCTCACCGACTGGTGGAGCGCGGCGGACCGGCAAGCGTTCGAAGCCCGGACCCGGTCGCTGATCGAGCAGTACAACGCGCTGGCGCCCAGGCAGACTCCAGGCCAGCATGTGAACGGAGCGCTGACGATCGGGGAGAACATCGGGGACCTCGGAGGCCTCGGCATCGCATGGAAGGCCTATCTGGTGTCGCTGCACGGCGAGCAAGCACCGGTCATCGACGGCCTGACCGGCGCCCAGCGCTTCTTCCTGTCGTCGGCTCGTGCCTGGCAGGACAAGATCCGCGACGAGGAAGTCATCCGTCGGCTCGCCATCGACCCGCATTCCCCCGAAGAGTTCCGCTGCAACCAGATCGTGCGCAACCTCGACGAGTTCTACGGCGCGTTTGATGTCGCCGCCACCGACGAGCTGTGGCTCGAGCCTGCGGCTCGGGTCCGTATCTGGTAGCGAGCGCTGGGCGCAGACAACCCGTTCGGCCCAGCTTGGCTGAAGGAGGGCACGGCCCAGTCATGAATGTTGATCCGGTACGCCAATGGCCGTCCTGGATCAACATCCATAGGCGGCCAGACCGAACGCCCGGGTGGCAGAACACCCCGTTATGTCGGCTTAGAGGGCGCGCGGATAGATGAGTGATCATGGCCGTCGCGCGGGCAGACTATCCCACCGGTAGGTGATCCCATGCCTGCCGGTTCAGTCGACGGATCGCGATGGTGGCGTCGGCGAGGCCGGTCGGCGTTGATGCAACTTCGAGTCTGTTGGGAGTGACGGCGAATGCGTACGATCTCGGCAAGCGTGGATATCGCGGCATCGCCGGAGGAGGTCTGGGCGGTCCTTGCCGACCTGGAGTCCTACGGCGAGTGGAATCCGTTCATCCGGTCCGCTTCCGGGCAGCTTGCCGAAGGCGCGACGCTCACTCTGCGGATGGTTCCGTCTCAGGGCAGGGCGATGACGTTCAGACCTCGCGTGCTAGTCGCACAGCCAGGCTCCATGCTGCGGTGGATCGGCCGGCTGATCATGCCTGGGATCTTCGACGGCACGCACCAGTTCGCGCTTGAGGACATTGGCGGGCACACCCGAGTCACCCAGTCGGAGACGTTCCGCGGCATCCTGATCCCGTTCACTGGCAAGACCATCACGCAGACCAAGACCGACTTCCGGAACCTCAACCAGGCTCTCAAGCAGCGCGTCGAGGCGCGAAGCTAACCCGCGCGCCGCCCCCCGACCGGTCCTGCCCGGCGGAGCTGTGGACTCACGGCAAGGACGATTGGGCGACCGCACTGAGACCATGACCAATCCGCAGGCCGCTGGCGCGATCTGGCCACATTTCGGCTTGCAGGCGAAGTCGCCACCGATCATCTCAGGACGCCCGGCGCGAACGGCCAGCCTGGTTCAGCCCTCCGGCCGCCAGGTAGGGGGCAGCGTCTACAGCCGAGGGCGCTTTATGCCGTCGTCTGGTCGACAGCCCTGAACGCCGAGCGGATCCAGGGCACCGGACATCTGTGCCTGAGAGTCCTGCTCATCCCGCCGGCCTCGCCGTCCTGTGCGATATTGGGCGCATGACGGCGTGGACGGACGTCGAGCGCGCGGAACCTGAGTTCGCCCAGCGCGTGCGGGCGCTTTTTGACGCGCACAGACACAAGACGATTGCCACCGTGCGGGCCGACGGGTCACCGCGGATCTCCGGCATCGAGGTGGCTTTCGAGGACGGTCAGCTCGCCTTCGGCTCGATGCCCAACGCGCGCAAGGGCGCGGATCTGAGTCGAGATCCACGGTTCGCGCTGCACAGCGCCACGATCGACCCGGTCGAGGGCGCAGAAGCGCAGTGGCCGGGCGAGGCGAAGATCTCCGGACGAGCAATCCAAGCCCGCCCACTCACTGAGGGATCCGACGGCGACCGCTTCTACGCCGACATCGCCGATGTCATACACACCCACCTCAACGAGCAGGCCACGATGCTCGTCATTGACTGGTGGACCCCCACGCACGGACTGCGCAGCATCGAGCGCGCGTAACCTCCGACCAAGGGCCGTCCGCCGTCGGCGGCAAGACCGCCTGACTTGGCCCCAGCAGCCGTGATGACAGGCCGGGCGCCAGAGAGTTCCGGTGCCGGGCCTTGAAGCCGTCCTAGCGGTCGTGAGACGCGCGCAGCGCCTATCTATCGTTTTCGTCGCCGGGCTCAGGCTGCGTCGAGCTGGCGCCCGTGGAGATCGCGGTGTGGCCGTGGCCGTTGCCTTCGACGGCGTGCCCATTGCCATGCCCGTTCCCGTGACCAATCGCGTGACCGTTCGCCTCGGGGAGCGGGGCAGTCTCGGTCACGACCTTGTAGAGACGCTCGCGCACCCGGCCGAGACCGCCGCGCATGCCGGCCGACGGGACTTCGGTCTCCGCCGTCTCGATCTCCGGCAGCGGCGGGTAGTCGGTGCGTGACAGCAGCACGGCCAGCGAGTCCTCGTCGACCGGCCGTGTTTCCTCGATGAACTCGCCGCCGGGCAGTTGCCGGATGATGCCGGTCTCGACGCCGTGCTCGATCAGGTGGTTGTCCTTGCGCTGGAGACCGAGGCAGATCCGCTTGGTGATGATGTAGGCGATCACCGGGCCTACGAAGATGCCGACCCTGGCCGCCCAGGTGATCCAGTAGAGCGGAACGCTTAGCTGGTCCGCGATGACGTCGTTGGCGCCCTCAGCCCACAGGATGCCGTAGAAAGTGATCACAGCGATGCCGAGCGCCGTCCGCGTCGGGGCGTTCCGCGGCCGGTCGTTGACGTGGTGCTCACGTCTGTCGCCGGTAACCCACTGCTCCAAAAACGGCCAGAGAGCGGCGAGCGTGAACACCAGGCCCAGCGGGACCAGGGCAGGAATGAACACGTTGAAGGCAAACGTGTGCCCGAAGAACACCCATTGCCAGGCAGGCATCACGCGCAGCGCGCCCTCGAGCATGCCCATGTAGAAGTCGGGCTGCGAGCCGGCTGACATCGCGACCGGGTTGAACGGGCCGTACAGCCAGATGGGGTTGATCTGCGCGAACGTCGCGGCCAGCGTGAGGGCAGCGAAGACGAAGAAGAAGAACGCGCCCGTCTTGGCCATGAAGTACGGGTACATCGGCGCGCCGACGACGTTCTGGTTCGTCCTGCCCTTGCCCGGCATCTGGGTGTGCTTCTGGTGGAACATGAGGAACAAGTGCGCGCTGACCAGCGCCAGGATCAGCGCAGGGATCACCAGCACATGCAGGATGTACAAGCGCGGGACGATGTCGTGGCCGGGGAACGGGCCGCCGAACAGGAAGAACGCGAGGTAGGTGCCGACTATCGGGATCGACTGCATGACGCCCTCGAGGATCCGCAGGCCTGCGCCGGACAGCAGATCGTCGGGCAGCGAGTAGCCGAACAGGCCCTCAAGCAGACCGAGGGTGAGCAGCGTGATGCCGATCAGCCAGTTGATCTCGCGTGGCTTGCGGTAGGCGCCCGTGAAGAACACCCGCAGCATGTGCGCGAAGATCCCGGCCATGAACAGGTCGGCAGCCCAGTGGTGGATCTGCCGCATGAGCAGCCCGCCGCGCACGTCGAAACTGATGTGCAGGGTCGAGGCGTACGCCTCGCTCATCCTGACGCCGCGCAGCGGGATGTAGGAACCGTGATAAATGACGTCCGTCATGCTGGGCTGGAACCACAGCGTCAGGAACGTGCCGGTTAGCAGCAAAATGACGAAGGAGTACAGGACGATCTCGCCCAGCAGGAACGACCAGTGATCGGGGAAGATCTTCCTGAGCAGGACGCGGACGCCGCGGGCTCCGTGGAGTCTGTCGTCAAGCCACCGGCCGGTACCTTCAAGCGCCCTGTCCACGCTCATGACCGCTCCCAGAAACTCGGGCCTACCGGCTCTTGGAAGGGACCCTCGCAGACCAGGAAACCCTGGGCGTCAACGCCGATCGGCAGCTGTGGCAGCGGCCTGGTAGCCGGACCGAAGATGACACGGGCGCCTTCGGAGGCGTCGAAGGTCGACTGGTGGCACGGGCACAAGATGTGGTGCGTCGTCTGCTCGTAGAGAGCGGCCGGGCAGCCCACGTGCGTGCAGATCTTGGAGTACGCCACGATGTTCTCGACGGTCCAGTTCGCGACCACCTTGTTCGGCACCGCGTGGTTCGCCGTCGTGTACTGAAGCTCGCCTGGCCGGAACTTGATGATGATGACCGCGGCCTTGGCCATCGCATCGTCGTCGTCCAGGTAGCCCTCGGGTCCCACGCTGATGATGCCGCCAGGCGAGCTGAAGTCGGCTGCGGTGATGGGCCTGCCAGTGCCGTATACCAGCAGCCGGAGGCCCTTGCGCCACACCGTGGTGTCCAGGCTCGTGCCCGGTAGCGGGCCCATGTCGCGGAGCAAGAAGAGCGGCGCGAGCCCAAGCGGCAGCGTTGCCAGGATGAGGCTGCGGCGGACCATCGGACGCTTGACGAACTGACTGGCCTCGGCGCCTTCCTCAAAGGTTTCCTTAAACGCCGCCCGGTCCTTCGGGTCTGACCGCAGCAAGTGCCGCTGCTCGGTCAGCTCAACATCTGGCATCAGGTGCCGGACCCAAATGACGGCGCCGGCGCCGAGCAGCAAGAGGACCAGCGAGAGCGTGCTGCCCAGGAACAGGTTCGAATGCAGCGCCGCAGTGATCGAGCCCACGCCGATCAGCGCGTAAGCGACGAGGAAGCCGAGACCTGCCAGGAAGGCGATAAGGAAGCAGGCGACGACGACCCGCTCGGCCTTCTTGGCGTGCACTGGGTCTTCGGGGTCGGCGGGCAGCTCGCGGACGACCGGCTCGCCGCCGTCGCTGCCGTGATCGGCCAGCATCGTGCGGGCGGCCGCGGGCGGCGGCGTGCCGATCACGCGGCGTGGCGGAGCGTGGCCTTCGGACTGGGCCTCGCCGTGCCCAGCCGTGGCAGAGGTGTGCGACCCATGGCTCTCGCCGCCGGTGAGGTACTCGGGCCAGCTCTGCTCGCCGGATTCCCCGCTGCCCGGCTGGCCTGGAGGGTTGTTACTCATGCGCCTTCCCGTGCTTCGCAGTGATCCACAGTGCCACCAGCACCATGAACAGCAGCAGGCCGAGGAACGCCACCAGGCCCTCGGTCACAGGCCCGACCCGGCCCAGGCTGAACCCGCCTGGGTTGGGCTGGGCGCGGACGGTGGTGACGTAGGAGATGATGTCCCGCTTCTCCTGCGGGGTGATCGTGAGGTCGTTGAATACCGGCATGGCCTCGGGGCCGGTCAGCATAGCCTCGTACATCTGGGTTGGCGTCGATGCCGTCAGCGGTGGCGCAAACTTGCCGTAGGTGAGAGCACCGCCCGCGCCGACGAAGTTGTGGCAGGCGGCGCAGTCGGCGACGAACAGCTGCTGGCCAAGGCCCATGTTGGCGCCAGTGCTGCTGACCTGAGCCGCGGACGGGATCGGCGGACCGCCGCCGAGGGACTGGATGTAGGCGGCCACCGCGTGCGTCTGGGTCGGGTTCAGGTGTCGCGGCTTGCGCACGTTCTCGGCGCCGATCTCGGCGGCAGGCATGCGGCCCGTGCTGACCTGGAAGTCGACGGCCGCGGCGCCAACGCCAATGAGGCTGGGCGCCTGGCCGGAGACGCCCTCGGCGAATAGGCCGTGGCAAGTTGCGCAGTCCATGAGGAACAGGCTCCGGCCCTGGACGATCTGGGCGGCGTTGGCCGCGACCGGCGAGGACGCGGAGGCGTTGCCGCTGGTGATGACGGCGTATCCGACGCCAATCAGGAAGAGCACGAAGACGACGACGACGTAACCAGCTGCCGGGCGGCGGCGCCTCGCGGTGATCCAGCTCACAGCTATCCCCAGGTCCCGGTCAGTGAATCAGGTAGATGGTCGTGAACAGCCCGATCCAGACCACGTCGACGAAGTGCCAGTAATACGACACGACGATGGCGCTTGTCTGCTGCTCGAGCGTGAATCTCTTGGCGGCGAACGTTCTGCCGAGCAAGAAGATAAACGCGATCAGGCCGCCGGAGACGTGCAGTCCGTGGAAGCCGGTTGTGAGGAAGAACACCGACCCGTAGTTGGTGGAGGACAGCGTCACGTGCTGCTTGCGGATCAGGTCCAGGTATTCATAACCCTGGCCCAGCACGAAGTACAGGCCCATCAGGAACGAGAGCACGTACCACTCGCGCAGTCCCCACCTGGGGACGTTCCAGATGCGGCCGGCCCGGCGGATCTGATGCCGCTCCACCGCGAAGACGCCCATCTGGCAGGTCACGCTCGACAGCAGCAGGACGATGGTGTTCGTCGTGGCCAGAGCCAGGTCGAGGTGTGCCTTGGGCCAGGCCTGGCCAAGGCCCTTGTCAACCGAGCGGATGGTGAAGTACATGGCGAACAGCGCCGCGAAGAACATCAGCTCCGACGACAGCCAGATGATCGTGCCCACGCTGACGAGGTTGGGCCGACTGGTAACTCCCCTGGGAGCTACCTCAGTAGATGCTGTGACCACGGGGCCATTATTACGACACCGCGTAGGCGTGCGTAGCCCGACCCCCCGGGTCGGTACCATCATTTGACATGAAGGTTGTCGTGTATAGCCATGATGCCGACACTCGGGGCAGGGTGCGGCTCGCCATAGGCCGCCGCCCGGCACCCGACGTGCCCGAGGCGGAGATCATTGACGTTGCCACCGAGCCCATGCTGTGGCGCATCCTGGACGCCGGCGGGGCCGATGTGCTGGTGCTGGACGGCGAGGCCCAGCCCGCGGGCGGGATGGGCGTCTGCCGCCAGGCCAAGGACGAGATCTTCAACTGCCCGCCGGTGCTGCTGATCATCGGGCGTGTCGACGATGGCTGGCTCGCGACCTGGTCAAGGGCCGACGCGGTGGTCAGCCATCCAATCGATCCGATAGCCCTGGCCCGCGAGCTCGCTGGCCTCATGCGCCAGCGCGCCGCCGCGGGCAGCGAGGCCGTACAGGGCTGAGCGGCGCGCGCTGCCCCCCTGTCCATCAGAATGGGAACGGGGTAGTCCCCTCCCGCAGTAGCTTGACAGCCTGATCTGGATCGAGGTGGCCCTAGATGGACTCGCGCGCAACCTGGCCTGCCTTGATCGGCGCGCTGATCAAAGGCGAATCGCTCACCGCGGAGGAGACCGCCTGGGCGATGAACGAGATCATGGACGGAGCGGCGACCCCGGCCCAGATCGCGGGCTTCGGCGTAGCCCTTCGGATCAAGGGGGAGACGGCCAGCGAGGTCACCGGCCTGGCACAAGCCATGCTCGACCACGCCGCGCCGATCTCGATTCCGGGCCGTACCGTTGACCTGGTCGGCACCGGCGGAGACGGTGCTAAGACCGTCAACATCTCCACCATGGGCACGATCGCGGCTGCGGCCGCCGGTGCCCGGATGGTGAAGCACGGCAACCGGGCCGCGTCCTCGGCCTGCGGCACGGCCGACGTCCTGGAGGCGCTGGGTGTCGTCATCGACCTGCCGGCGCCCGCGACCGAGCAACTGGTGACGGAGATCGGCGCGGCGTTCCTGTTCGCGCCGCTCTATCACCCGGCCCTGCGGCACGTGATCGTGCCGCGGCGCGAGCTAGGCGTTCCGACGGTCTTCAATGTCCTCGGTCCGGTGGCTAATCCGGCCATGCCGAAGGCGCAGGCGCTCGGCGTGGCCGACCCGCGCATGGGGCCGATCCTCGCCGGCGTGCTGGCGGCCCGTGGCTGCTCGGCACTGGTGTTCCACGGCGGCGACGGCCTGGACGAGCTCACAACGACGGCGACGTCGACAGTCTGGATCGTGCACGACGGCACCGTGAGCGAGACCTCGTTCGACCCGGCTGAGCTCGGGATCCCGCGGTCTGTACCGGCTGACCTGCTCGGCGGCGACCCTGCGCACAACGCGAGCGTGGCCAGGGAGTTCCTTGCCGGTCGGCAGGGCCCTGTGCGGGATACCGCGCTGCTCAACGCGGCCGCCGCGCTCGCGGCCGACGCCGGGGTGACGGGCCCAGATGCGCTCGTGCCTGCGCTGGCCGACGGGTACCGCCGCGCCGCGGCGGCGGTCGATTCCGGCGCAGCTGCTGGGCTACTTGACCGCTGGATCGAGACGAGCAGGCGGCTCGGCGAACGCTAGGCCCGGCGCCGACCGAGGTCAGGAGGCGGAGCCGATTAGGCCTCCGCGTATCCGAGCGAGAACGCCGCCTCGAGGTCGTGCCGGGAGTAGGTGCGGAACGCGATGTGCGTCTCCGTGTGAGTCACACCGGCCACCTTGTTGACAGTGCCGGGGATGACGTCGCCCAGTTCCTCATGCGCACGGACGCGGACCATGGCGACTAGGTCAAACTCCCCGGTGACCGAATAGACCTCGCTCACTGCCGGGATCTTCGCGATCTCCTCGGCGGTCTCGGGGATGCGGGCCACGTCGGCCTTGATCAAGACGATTGCGGTGACCATAGCTCGCCTCCTCGGTCGGTCGGGATCGAGTGCCCCGACCGCGCCAGTAGCGTACCGCCGGATCAGCTTGCCACGCTGATGAGCCTCCGTGGCCGCGCAGGCCGGATGCCCGCGGCCAGGCTGAGCAGTCCGGTCAGCACGTCCGCGGTCGCCTTCGCGTCGGCCAGAGCCCGGTGGCATGGCGCTGTCTTCGCGCCGAAATAGTCGGCCAGCGTGCTCAGTCGGCAGTCCGGTACGTCCTCTGGGCCGAGGAGGAGGCGCGCAAGCACGGCCGTGTCCACCACGGCCGTGCGCGGCCAACCGATCTGGCAGGCCTCGCAGGCGGCCGTGAGGAAGGCTAGATCGAACGGCGCGTTGTGGGCGACTAGCACGCAGTCACTCGCGAAGGCGAGGAAGGCGCGCAGGGCCGGGGCCGGCTGGGGTGCGCGGCCTACCATGTCGTCGGTGATGCCGGTCAGGTCGGTGATGTCGGCCGGGATGGGAAACCGCGGCTGCACCAGCAACGAGAACTCGCCAGTGACCTGACCGCCCGTCAGCCGCACAGCGCCGATCTCGGTAATCTCGCCCTGCTCGTGCTGCCATCCGGTGGTCTCGACGTCGACCACCACGAGACTGAGGTCGGCCAGCGCTCCGAGCATGATTTCACGCTAGGACCTGGTGCTGACAGTCCCGTTCAGGCGCGCCGCGGGCAGCCAGGGGGACACCCTCGCGACGACCCTCCAAAGGCGGACATGCCCTTCTCCGCGCTTGCAGGCCAAGAGAAACACGCCGCGAGAGTTCGCGAAGTGGTTGAATCCACTCTCGGCACGCCGCTAAGGTCGTGGACCGAGCCGCATCGTTAGCAGTCGCCATTCGGCGGCGGCGAGCGGCCGCAGCCGAATCTCCCGATTCAGCGGGCTCGTGTGGCCCGCGGGGAGAGCCGGGGACCCACCGGTCGGCGCGCAGGTGCAGCGCCCGCCAGGGGTGAATCGGCCCGGTCAAGAGCCGGGCCGTAGGGCAGACTTCCACAGCCCGAACCCGTCAGCTGACCCGGTAGGCCGACAGTGGAAGAAGGAGCGTGTCACGCAGGTGCATACGCCGCCGTCGGTTCGAAGGATCGTCAGGCAAGGTGTTGCGGCTGTGACCGTCTCGGTCTTTGCCGCTGGACTACTGATCGGCATCAGCGCGAGTGCCAGCGCCACGCCGACCCCGACGCTCAGCCAGGTCCAAGCCAAGCTCAAGAGCCTGCAAACGCAGGCGGACAAGCTGGACCAGCAGTACGACCAGGTACAGCAGGAGCTGACCTCAACCGATCAGCGCCTGGGCCTGATCGACAGGGAGGCCGCGGCCTATGCCGTGCAGTTCGCCTCGCGACGCCAGGAGATCACGCGAATCGCGGTCACCCAGTATGAGGACGGCAACCTCAATTCGTCCGTCGCGCTGCTCACCTCGGGCAACCCGCAGCAGATCCTGAACCAGTCCTCGATCCTCCTGGAGCTCTCCGCGTCGAATGACGCGCAGATCAATCAGTTCCTGGCCGCCGCCAAGCTCCTCACGTCCACGCAGCTACTCGCCGAGCGCACGAAGATCGGCATCGTAGAGCTGAAAGCCAGCCTGGCCAAGCGCAAGGCTGCCATGAACAAACTTGTGAGCAACGAGCAGGCGCTACTGAATCAGCTCACCCCAGCACAGCAGACCGCGGTCACAGGGGGCGGCGGCTCGACCAGTGCAACGTACACGGGCACGACGGCCACGCAGGCTGGCAAGGCTGTCGCGTTTGCCTACAGCAAGCTCGGCTGCCCGTACGTGTTCGGTGGCACTGGTCCGTGCGGGGCTGGCTACGACTGCTCGGGCCTGACGATGTCGGCGTGGGCGGCGGCCGGCGTATCGATCCCGCGTACCAGCGAGGCGCAGTGGGCCGACCTGCCTAGCGTCAGCATCAGTAACATCCAGCCCGGCGATATCCTGGTTTTCCTGGGCGGTGGCCATGTCGGCATCTATGTGGGCAACAATGAGTTGATAGACGCGCCGCATACAGGGCTCGACGTTGAGCTCGTGTCTTTCACGGGCTGGTACCGCTCGAATCTTGACGCAGCAGTCCGGCCCTAGCGGCCAGCCGCTATGACGGGCGGCGGGCCGGGTACGATCGCGATTCTGGCCGACTCTTGGCGTCCGTAACCTGAGTGCGCCGTGGGGTCGCCGGGGAGCCTGATGACCAAGGTACTGATTGTCACGAACGACTTCCCGCCGCGCAGCGGCGGGATTCAGTCGTTCGTGCACGCCCTAGCTGTGCGGCTGCCAGCGGATGGCGTAGTCGTGTACGCGCCAGCCTGGCCTGGCGCGGCCGAGTTCGACGCCCGCCAGCCGTTCCCGGTGATCCGGCATCCAGGCTCGCTGATGCTCCCGCTTCCGCCGGTTCGGTCTCGGGCGTGTGCCCTGCTGGCCGAGCACGGCTGCGACAGTGTCCTGTTTGGAGCGGCTGCCCCGCTCGGGCTGCTGGGGCCGCAGTTGCGTAAGGCGGGTGCCGAGCGGATCGTCGGGCTAACGCATGGGCACGAGGCTGGCTGGGCCGCGCTGCCGGGTGCAAGGTCGCTGCTGCGGCGCATAGGCAACGACGTGGACGTGCTGACTTATCTGGCTGAGTACTTCCGGATCCGCATGGCCAAAGCGCTGTCACCCGAGGCCGCTGGCCGCATGGTCAAGCTGACGCCAGGCGTGGATCCGATGGAGTTCAGGCCGGGTGCCGGTGGCATGCAGGTCCGTGGCGATCTGGGCATCCCGGCCGACCGGCCCGTGGTCGTATGCGTGTCCCGAATAGTTTCGCGCAAGGGCCAGGACACGCTGATCCGTGCTTGGCCAGCGGTGCGCGCAAAATCCGACTGCGACCCGCTGCTGATGCTGGTCGGCGACGGCCCCTACCGGCCGAACCTGAACCGCCTCGTCAAAGAAGTCGGCGTGTCAGACTCCGTGCTGTTCACCGGGCCCGTGAGCTGGGACGACCTGCCTGCTTACTACGACGCGGGCAACGTGTTCGCGATGCCGTGCCGGACCCGCCGCGCAGGTCTCGACGTCGAGGGCCTCGGCATCGTCTACCTGGAAGCATCTGCGACCGGCCTGCCCGTCATCGGCGGCGATTCCGGCGGTGCGCCCGACGCGATCATCGACGGCGAGACCGGCTACGTGGTGCCAGGCCGCGACCGGGAAGAACTGACAGACAAGCTAGTCCAGCTCCTCGCGGACCCGGCGGGTGCCGCCGCCATGGGCGACAAAGGCCAAGCGTGGATAGAACGCGAATGGACCTGGGATCTGGTCGCGGATCGCCTTCAGCAGATCCTGACAGGCAAAGTGGGCTGACCGCGTAAGGCTGGTGTCGAGCGGATCGGAGCAGCTATTTCTCTGCCCTAGCTGCTCCGGTCTGGTCGATGCCAGCCCCTACCTGGTATAGAGAGCCTCGATTTCCGAGGCGAAGTCCTTGGCGACGACCGCACGCTTCACCTTGAGCGACGGGGTGATGTAGCCGTTGTCGGTTGTGAAGTCGACGGGCAGTACTACGAACTTGCGGATCGACTCGGCTCTGGAAACTGCCTTGTTCGCGTCGTCGACAGCCGCCTGGAGCTCGGCGAGTAGTCCGGGGTCCGTCGCGAGATCGGCGGCCGTCGCATCCGCCGGTTTGCCATGTTGCTGCTTCCAGTGATCGAGCGCCTCCGGGTCGAGGGTGATCAGGCAGGCGATGAAGGGCTTGTTGTCGCCGACGACCATGACCTGGCTAATTAGCGGGTGGGCACGCAGCCGGTCCTCGAGGACAGCTGGAGCGACGTTCTTGCCGCCCGCTGTGACGATCAGCTCCTTCTTGCGGCCGGTGACCCGCAGGAAGCCCTCGTCGTCGAGCGAGCCGAGGTCGCCGGTGTGCAGCCAGCCGTCGGCGTCGAGTACTTCCGTCGTGGCCGCCTCGTTGCGCCAGTACCCGGTGAAGATCATGCCGCCGCGGAGCATGATCTCGCCGTCCTCGGCGATCCTGGCACTCGCGCCGGGCAGCGGCTGGCCGACCGTGCCGACCTTGTTTCGCCCGGGCTTGTTGACCGTCGCAGCGGCCGAGGTCTCGGTCATCCCGTAGCCCTCGAGCACGGTGATGCCGACCCCGCGGAAGAAGTGGCCGAGCCGCTCACCCAGGGGAGCGCCCCCGGAAATGGCGTAGGTGACCTTGCCGCCGACGGCTGCCCGGAGCTTTCCGTAGACCAGGCGATCGAATAGGGCGTGGCGTAGCTGCAGCCCTGGGCCGGGTCGGCCCGAGTCGGTCGCTTCGCTGTAAGCGATGGCCGTCGCTGCTGCCGCGGCAAAGATCTTGCTCTTGGCCGGGCTCGCTGACGCCTGCTGCCGGGCAGTGTTGTAGACCTTCTCGAACACCCGCGGCACGGCAAGCAGGAACGTGGGGCCGTATTCTCGCAGCCCTTCTGCCACCGTGCCGATGTCCGCCCAGTGTCCGAGCACGACGCCCGACTCCAGGCAGCCAATCTCGATGATCCGGGCGAACACGTGCGCCAACGGCATGAACAGCAGCGTCGTGCCACCCGGAGCCTCGAACAGCTCGGGCAGCGCGCCATGCACGGCGTTGCGAGCGGCGCTGAGCAGGTTGCGGTGCGTCAGCTCGCAGCCCTTGGGCCGCCCGGTGGTGCCCGAGGTGTAGATGATCGTGGCCAGGTCGCTGGCGCGACGGCTGGTGCGGTGCTGGCGCAGCTGGTCATCGGAGACGTCAGCGCCCGCTGCGGTGAGCTCGTCGAGGCCAGAGATCCGCCAGACCTGCGACAAATCAGGCAGGCGCTCCCGCAGGCTGGCGATGATCTCCGCATGCTGGTCGGTCTCGGCGATCGCAGCCCGGGCGCCGGAGTCGCTAACGATCCACTCCACCTGTTCTGCGGAGGAGGTCTCGTAGACCGGCACTGTCACCGCGCCGGCCGACCAGATCGCGTAGTCGGCGAGCGTCCACTCATACCGGGTCCGGGACAGCAGGGCGACCCGGTCGCCGGGCTGGATCCCGGCCGCGATCAGGCCTTTGGCCAGGCCTGCTACTTGTGCGTGGAACTGGGCCGCGGTGACGTCCTGCCAGCTATCGCCCGAGCGCCGCCGCAACATGACCTCGTCGGGATCGGCAGCAGCCCGGCTGTACACGACATCGGCCAGTCCCGCATTGTCCGGTACCTCGATGAGAGCAGGCATTCCATATTCGAGCACCGAGCCTCCAGAAACGACCACGTTCCCATCCGATCTTCTTGGACGTTACCCCGTCTACGGTCTGCATGCTCGTCGCGGGCCGGCGAGGCCGGCACGGGGGATTTGCCTACTGTAGGTGGATGCGGGTGCACGCGGTTAGCGACGTTCACGGGCGGGCGGACGCCCTGAGCGCCGCGGGTGCAGGCGCAGACGCGCTCATCTGCCTCGGCGACCTGCTGCTGTTCATCGACTACGCCGACCACAGCCAGGGAATCTTTCCTGACCTGTTCGGCGCGGAGCAGGCGCGGCGGCTGATCGAGCTGCGGTCGGCTGGCCGGTTCGATGAGGCGAGGGAGATGTCGCGCGAGCTGTGGGCGCAGCTTGGCGGCGACCCGCGCCAGCACATCGAGGCGGCGGTATCGCGGCAGTACGCGGAGTTGTTCGCCGCGATGCCGGTGCCCGCGTACCTGACCTACGGGAATGTCGACCTGCCGAAGTTCTGGGCCGAGCACGCGAGGCCGGGCCAGCAGATCCTGGACGGTGAGCGGGTCGATCTGGACGGCTGGACGTTCGGCTTCGTCGGCGGCGGCCTGCGGACTACATACCGCACGCCTAACGAGCTCGATGACGACGTCTTCGCGGCCAAGGTCGAGGCCATCGGCGAGGTCGACGTGCTCTGCTCGCACATCCCGCCCGCCGTGCCGGACTTGCTCTATGACACGGTCGCCAAGCGGATGGAGCGGGGAAGCGAGGCCCTGCTGGCGACCATTGAGAAAACCCAGCCGCGCTATGTCCTCTTCGGCCACGTACACCAGCCTCTGCAGAGCCGGGTCCGGATCGGCCGGACCGAGTGCATCAACGTCGGCCATTTCCGGGCTACGGGGACGCCTTACGTGCTCCAGTGGGGCTAACTGCGGCGGGCTGGCAGGTCAGGCAGCGCGCACGCCTAGGGGTACGCTCCGAGTCATGGCGGACAGAACTTCCTCCAGCATCGCTATATCGGCTACCCGCGCGATGGTGATGGGCGTCATCGCTGATTTCGGGTCCTACCCTGAGTGGGCGACGGGAGTGCGGTCCGCCGAGGTGCTGGAGATGACCCAGGACGGTCGCCCGCTGCGTGTCCGGTTTGGGCTGGACGCGGGGGTGATCAGGGACAGCTACGTGCTGGCCTACGAATGGGACGGGGACGCAGCCGTGCGGTGGCAGTTGCGGGAGCCAGGGTCCATGGTGACCGAGATGTCCGGCGCTTACGTGCTGACCGATGACGGGCCGGGCACCAAGGTGAGCTACGAGCTGGCCGTCGGTACCAGGGTTCCGATGATCGGACTGCTGAAGCGGCGCGCCGAGAAGACGATCATCGATACCGCGCTCAAAGGCCTGAAGTCGCGGGCAGAGTCCATCCCGTGATTTCGCGGGGATCAGGAAACGGTGACATCAATGAGTGAGCAGTCCGGGCGCAATGAGTCGCCAGAGCGGTCAGGTTCGGAGCGGTCGGGATCGGAGCGGTCGGGATCGGAGCGGTCGGGATCGGAGCGGCAGCGGCAGGCCACGCCTGCCTCCGATATGCTCACCGACCTTCAGCGCTGGCTGCTGCGGTCAAGCGCGCGCAGCATGCGCAAGGAGCTAAGCGGCCAGGTGCGCCGGACGTTCGGGGGTAGCGAGCAGAAGAAAGGCGCGGCCGAGGTCTGGGATACCGCTACTAACGAGATCCCGCCTGAGGTCGGAGAGTCGCCGGAGTGCCAGTGGTGCCCGATCTGCCGCGCGGCTCGGCGGATGCGTGATTCAGGACCCGGCCTGGGCGGGCAGCTGTCCGGCGCCGGTGATGCAGTGGCTTCAGCTGTTCAGGACGCCATCAGTGCTCTCGACTCGATCTTGAGCAGGGCTGGCGGCGGTGGCGATCAGCGCGCCGCGGGTAGTTCCCAAGCGGGTAGTTCCCAGGCGGGTCACCCGGCGAGATCGGGACCAGCCCCAGCGGCAACCAGGCGAGACCGCAATGACAGCAAGACAGCTGAGGCTGGACCGGGCGCCGCCGGTCGTGAGGCAGACGGTCGTGACGCAGACGGTCGGGAAGCTGGCGGCACTGATGTCGCGGCGGACGACCTACACGGACCGGTGGCCGGAGGCCACGGCCCTGGTGGCTGGAAGCCCGGCGACAGGCTGGCGACTGAGCACGTCATCGAGCCCGATCCGTGGGCGGGGGCCACGGACGGCGACGCTGGTTCGGAGGACGGCGGACAGCCAGGAACGGAGGTCGGTGATTCGCCGCTCGGGCCGGACGAGGCGCAGCTAGACGGGCAGGGGCATGGGCCTGACGATCGGGGTTGATGTCGGCGGCACCAAGGTTGCCGCAGGCGTGGTTGACGAGTACGGGCGCATCGTCGAGAAGCTGAAGCGGTTCACGCCGGCCGCGAGCCCTGGCGGCACGATCAGCGTGATCGCCGGCGTGGTCAACGAATTGCTCGGCCGCTATGAGATCGAAGCCGTCGGGATCGGGGCGGCCGGCTTTGTCGATCAGACGCGATCCACGGTGCTGTTCGCGCCCAACCTCGCCTGGCGCGACGAACCGGTGAAGAAGCTGGTAGAGGAGCGCATTGGCCGACCGGTAGTTGTCGAGAACGACGCCAACGCCGCCGCCTGGGCCGAAGCTAAGCTCGGCGCGGCCCGCGGACTTCAGCAGGTGATGCTGATCACCGTCGGGACAGGCATCGGGGCCGGCATCGTGCTGGACGGGAAGCTCTACCGCGGCCGGTTCGGATCGGCTGGCGAACCGGGTCACTACCGGGTAGTGCCCGAGGGCCGCCTGTGCGGCTGCGGCAACCGCGGCTGCTGGGAGCAATACGCCAGCGGGAGTGCGCTGGTCGCCGAGGCGCGCGAGTTTGCCAGGAGGTCGCCCGAGGCAGCAGTGCGGCTGCTCCAGCTTGGCGGCGGCACCGCCGAGGGGATCAACGGGCCCGCGGTCACCATAGCGGCGCGGGAAGGGGACATCGCCGCGCTGCGCTGCTTCGAGATCGTAGGTAATTGGCTCGGCGCTGGCCTGGCCGACCTGGCCGCGATACTCGATCCGGGCTGTTTCGTGATCGGCGGGGGAGTCTCCGAGGCTGCTGAGCTGCTCGTGAACCCTGCGCGCGAGGCGTACGAGCACGGTCTCACTGGTCGTTCGCACCGGGAGTTCGCCGACGTCAGACTTGCCGAGCTAGGACCCGATGCTGGGCTGATCGGCGCGGCCGACCTGGCCAAGAACGGGGACGGCTGACTCAGCCAGCTCGATTAACACAGCCAGGTGTGCCAGGTCGGAAGATCCAGTAGGCCGCCGCAAGTGCGAACCGCTACAAGACGGCTCCGTCATCATCATCGTCCCGGCCCGAATGATCGCCGAGCTTCATCACCAGGGTCACGAAACCGCCAACAAACGCGGCGACGGCGATGAGTGCCGCCTCTGCGGAGATAGTCCAGTGCAGGAAGACGCTAGCGATCAGCAGGTAGCCAGGGCCGCCGATGACGCCTGCCAGAGCAGCCTTTGACGCCGTGTCCAGCTTGGCCGGAGGCGGCAGCGGAACGGGAACGAACGGTTCGTCCGCTTCCTCCGGTGGCGTGTATGACCGCGGATCGCCGGCCGGACGGATTAGGCGCATGCGGTCCATCGGGATAGTGAAGCTCGTCGTCGGCCTCGCGGGGTGATCCGAAGCACCGGACGGATCCGCGGTGCGGCCCGAGGGGTCGGAGGTCCTGCTGGACGGGTCCGCGGCCCGGCCCGAGGGGTCGGCAGTCCTGCCGGACGGGTCCGCGGTGCGGCCCGAGGGGTCGGCAGTCCTGCTGGATGGGTCCGCAGTGCTGCGCGGCGGCTCGTCGGGGCCGGCGGCGAGATCGGCGGTGCTGGCGGCCGGCCCGACCGAGCCTTCGGGGGAGTCGATCAGGGTGTCAGCCGTCTCAGCTGGACTGGTCGGCTCGGACAGGTCTTCCCTGGCCGGCCACGGGACGCCCGTGCTTATCCGATCGGCCGGGTCATCGAAGCGCGCAATCAGGTCACGCCACGCGGCCTCTTCACCGCTGACCTCGCCGTCGATGTCCCCAGGTCCGCTCATCCGCCGTCGATCCCCGCCTGCTGGTGTGCCGTGTGCTCGCCTGTTCCTTCCCGCCCCACGCGGGAATGCATACGCACGAACTCTAGGCTTCCCGCAAATATTGCCTCTGCATCATTATCCAGCGTGGCCACGTGGTAACTATTGGCCAGCTCTCGCACTTCAAGCTGGTTCGCTGGCAGCGCCTGGCTCAGCAGCTTCAGGCTGGCAGGCCCGACCACGTGATCAGTGGTGCTATGGAACGCCAGCACAGGCTGGGTCAGCTCATCCAGATGCTGCTGTGTTGTCTTCCACAGGCCGGGCAGCGTAGCTGCCGCCTTCACCGGGGTCCGGTCATATCCGGCCTCGGCCGCGGCCGGGTCCTTGATGTCGCTGGCGATGCCCTTGACGGACGGGACCAGGTGCTTCAGGGCCGGGATGATGGCGAACAGCACTTTGTTATCAGCCGTCAGCGACGGGTTCACCACCACGAGCCCGCTGACCGCGGGGCCGCGAAGCTCGGCCAGCCGCAGCGCCAGGCAGGCGCCCATCGACAGGCCCATCAGGAAGATCTCATCGGATCGTGCCTGGAGCTCGTCAAAGGCCCGGTCGACCTCGGCGAACCAGTCTTCCCACCGAGTCCTGGCCATCTCCTGCCAGGTGGTGCCGTGACCTGGCAGCCTCGGCAAGCTGACGCCAAGGCCCGCGTTGGCGAGATATTCGGCCCACGGCCGCAATGACTGCGGACTACCAGTGAATCCGTGACAGAGCAGCACGCCCGTCGGGCCGCCGTCGTGGACATAGGCCTCTGCGCCTGGCATAACGGGCATGACCCGTATCCTCCGCTCTGCCCGACCCGTGCCGGGCTCGCTCTCCTCATCCGCATAGTTGCACGGCGTGCTCGGAAATGGGAGTCGGTTAGGTGGTCAGCCGAGCACAGTCTGGTGATCGCCGTATCCAGCGTGACGTGGGAACATATGACCGTGTTCTACTGGGTGGTCAAAGCGATACTAGGCCCGTTCCTGCGGCTCATCTTCCGCCCCTGGGCGCAAGGGACAGAGAACGTGCCGCGCGAGGGTCCGGCGATCCTCGCCAGCAACCATCTCTCGTTCTCCGACCACTTCTTTGCTCCGCTTCCGTTGCCGCGCAAGGTCGTGTTCCTCGCGAAATCCGAGTACTTCACAGGCCGCGGCATCAAGGGCTTGCTGAGCAAGGCATTCTTCAGCGGCGTCGGGCAGATTCCGGTCGACAGGACCGGCGGGGCGGCGAGCGAGCGAGCGCTCCGCACGGGCTTGCGCGTCCTGGCCTCAGGGGAGCTCCTCGGCATCTACCCGGAGGGAACCAGGACCCCCGACGGTCGTCTCTACCGCGGCAAGACGGGCGTGGCCAGGCTCGCCCTCGAGGGCAGAGCGCCGGTCGTCCCGACCGCGATGATCGGCGGCTTTGAGTTTCAGCCACCTGGCAAGCTGGCTCCCCGGTTGGCAGTACGGCCCGGCGTGGTGTTCGGCAAGCCGCTGGACTTCTCCCGTTATTACGGCCTCGAGAATGACCGCATCGTGCTGCGCGCGGTCACCGACGAGATCATGTACGAGCTCATGAAGCTCTCCAGCCAGGAGTACGTGGACGAATACGCGCAGCGGGCCAAGGGCAGGCTCGCTCATGCGCTCCACCACGACTCCCGCGGCAAGGCCCGCGAACCGGATTCTGGCCATGAGAACGGGCAGGGAGCTCATGCCGACGCCGATGCCGACGAGTTCGAGGACGCACCGGACTAATCCAACGGCACCGTCCGGATGCCCGAGACAGGCGCACCGATCTGCAGAGTGCGCCGAATGGTTGCGATGACCAGGTCAGGCTCAGCCCTGATCCGCCGAGGCGTGAAGTGCAGCACCCTGATCCCGATAGCCGTCATCCGGGCATCGCGCTGCATGGTGTTCTCCCAGTCCGCCTCTTCGAAGTGGTACTCGCGGGAGTCAACCTCGGCCGCCACGCCGCGGGCTTCCCACCAGGCGTCCGGCATCGCGACGAAGGCGTCGCCGAGATACAGGCGTGGGTTGTACAGCGGGGTCGGCAGGTCGGACCGGTCGATGAGATCCATCAGGTCACCCTCCGGCCCCGACCTGATGCCGCGGGACACATCCTCGATCACGGCACGGAGCTGCGCCGAGTTGTGCAGCCGGCTCTGCCCGAGCTCTGCGGCCAGATCCTGGAGCGTGCAGCGTCCCCTGTCCACGCCGACGCACACGATCGCTCGCATGTCGCGCACGCTGGGAGCGCCGAGGGCAGCATCGGTGATCGCGCGCGGGATGGCAGTGAACCGGATGGCCCCTTGCCGGAAGAACGTGGCTGGCATCCGCCGCGTGCGGTGCAAGCGGACGTAGCCCCGATCAGCGAGCCGCGATGCCACGGGCACCACAACATCGACGATGCCGGTCGCTGTCGGCAAGATCCCGTACCGTCGAAGCGCCGCGCGGCCCGTCAGCAGACTGGAGCTGCGTGCGTATAACAGAGCGGCCATATCGAGCTGGTCAATGGTCGGGGCGCTGCGCTCGGTCAGATACACGCCGGGAAAGATTCGCTGCCACGGCCCGCCAGGCTGAATCCTGTACGCGATCGCACTCATGCAGATGCCGAGAGTCACAGCCTGATTGCGTGACAGCACACCATGTTGCTTGTCCAGCAGCTTGGCAACCGGATCGCGTGCTCCGGTGTTGCTTGAGCGACCAGCGCCCTGACGAAGGCCGCGAGGCGCTGCCGATGTGGTTGCGACTAAAGGCATGGGTGGCTCGAGCGCCCGTTGGCCGCTGGTGGGCCGCCCGTTGCCATCGGATGCGGGGTTCACGAGAGACAGGCTCGCATGCAGTACCGACAAAGCGCCTATCTCGGGCACGATCGGCTCGGTTCCGGTGTTGCCCGCCCCTCACCGCTCCATCGTGTGGAGTGTAGGTACAAACGCTTTGTACCTACACTCCACGCGTTGGCCGAGTTGATCTTGCGTCACAGAGCAATAGCCGCTTACGTTATATTTCGGGCGCGCGAGCAAGATTGTCGGAGTCGCAGCGCCGGCGTGCTTGGCTGCCGGACCGCGCCGCGACAGGAATTCAGCGCGCCCAGGCCTTGCTGGCGCTGCGCACCGACCGGGATCAGCGCGCCCAGGCCTTGCTGGCAGTGCGCACCGACCGGGATCAGCGCGCCCAGGCCTTCGTCTGCTCCACCGCGCTGCGCCAGCGGCCGTGAGCGGCGTCATCGGCTTGCTCAGGCGTGAACCGGCGGTCGAGCTGCCATGTCGCCGCCAGCTCCTCCCTGGATGACCACACGCCGGTGGCCAGCCCGGCCAGGAACGCGGCCCCGAGCGCTGTCGTCTCGGCCACCACAGGCCGCTCTACCGGCCGCTGGATCTGATCCGCCTGCAGCTGCATCAGCAGGTTGTTGGCGCTGGCGCCGCCGTCCACCCGAAGCGCTGTGACACTCGCGGCGCCGGGCCAACTCCCGCCTCCGGCGCCACCGCCAGGCGCGCCGACCCGCGCTGCCGACTCGGCGGTCATGACGTCGATGACGTCACGTACCTCGAAGGCGATCGCTTCCAGCGCCGCCCGGATCAGGTGCGCCCTGGTCGTGCCCCTCGTCAGTCCAAACATCGCGCCCCTGGCATCGGGGTCCCAGTCGGGCGCGCCCAGCCCGGTCAGGGCGGGAACGAACACGACCCCGCCGGAGTCTGGCACCGAGCGCGCCAGGGCCTCGCTCTGGCCCGCGTGGTCCAGCAGGCCGAGTCCGTCTCGCAGCCACTGGATCGCGGCGCCGGTCACGAACACCGATCCCTCGAGCGCATAGGTCAGCCCCTCAGACGGTGACAGCCAGGCCACCGTCGACAACAGCCCGGCGGCCGACCTGACCACGTTCGGCCCGGTGTTGACCAGGACGAACGAGCCAGTCCCGTAAGTGCACTTGGCGGCGCCAGCCTCGAAGCACGCCTGCCCGAACAGGGCCGCCTGCTGGTCGCCGGCGATCCCGGCGATTGGCACCGAAAGACCTAGGAACGAAGCGGGGTCCGTGTGCCCCACGACCCCGAAGGACGCGACTACCTCCGGCAGCGCATGCGGCGGGACGCCGAACAGCGAGCACAGTTCCGTCGACCACTGCCCGGCCTCGATGTCGAACAGCAGCGTCCGGGAGGCGTTCGAGGCGTCGGTGACGTGCAGCCGGCCGCCGGTCAGCCGCGCGACAAGATACGAGTCCACGGTGCCGACTACCAGCGAGCCGTCGGAGACACCCGACCAGACCGCGGGTTCGTTCTCGGCCAGCCAGGTCAGCTTGGTCGCGGTGAAGTACGGATCGATGCGCAGCCCGGTCAGCTCCGCCACTCGCGGCGCAGCCCCGTCGGATCGGAACCGCTCGCAGATGGCCGCGGTCCGCCGGTCCTGCCAGACAATGGCGCGGCGGGGCGCCGCCAAGGTCGCGCGATCCCAGATGACAGCCGTCTCTCGCTGGTTCGTGATCCCTACGCAGCTGATGGCCGGAGACCCGGCTGACCCAAGAGCCTGGGCGCATGCGGCCAGGGTCGCCTGCCAGATACCCTCTGGCAGGTGCTCAACCCACCCAGGCTGTGGGAAATACTGCCGGAATTCCTGGTATCCGCGGCCCGCGAGGGTGCCCTGGTCGGTCACGATGAGAGCGGTCACGCCGGTGGTCCCGGCATCGATCGCGAGAACTGTCATGAGCACTAGTCTGGCGTCAAGGAAGGCGAGAGGGAGCACGCATGCGAGTCGGAGTCCTCACCGGTGGTGGCGACTGTCCGGGGCTGAACGCAGTCATCCGGGCGGTCGTGCGGACCGGCGTAGCCGAGCACGAGATGGAGTTCATCGGCTTCCGCGACGGCTGGCGCGGCCCTCTTGAGGGCGACACGATGGCGCTGGATGTCAACGCGGTGCGCGGCATCCTGCCCCGCGGGGGCACGATCCTTGGCTCGTCCCGGACTAACCCGATGGCCGAGGCCAACCAGCAGGATGGCAAGTCCGGGCTCGAGCGCGTACTGGAAAACCTGGACAGCCTCGGCGTTGACGCGCTGGTCGTGATCGGCGGCGAGGACACGCTCGGCGTTGCTAACAAGCTGAACGAGGCCGGCGGCAGGGTCGTCGGCGTACCCAAGACGATCGACAACGACCTCGGCGCCACGGACTTCACTTTCGGCTTCGACACCGCGGTCAACATCGCGATGGAGGCGATCGACCGTTTGCACACCACGGCCGAGAGCCATCACCGCGCGCTCATCGTCGAGGTCATGGGGCGCAGTGCCGGCTGGATAGCACTCCACGCGGGGATCGCGGGCGGCGCGAATGTCATCCTCATCCCGGAGAAGCCCTTCGACATTGAACAGGTCTGCGAGTACGTCGAGCACCGGTTCCAGACCCGCTACGCGCCTATCGTCGTCGTCTCCGAGGGCGCCCATCCCAAGACCGTCGACGACGCGATCGCCGACGACAAGCGGGACGCGTTCGGGCACGTCAGACTCGGCGGGATCGGCCAGCTGCTCGCCGACGAGATCGAGCAGCGGACGGGCAAAGAGGCGCGCTGCACGGTGCTCGGGCACATCCAGCGCGGCGGGACCCCGACAGCGTTCGACCGGGTGCTGGCGACCCGGTTCGGCGTGCACGCGGCCCGCGCGGTCGCCGAGGGCACGTTCGGCACGATGGTCGCCCTGCGAGGCACTGACATCGTGCGAGTGCCGCTGTCGGAGGCGACTGCCGAGCTCAAGCTCGTTCCGCCGGAGCGGTATGCCGAGGCTGAGGTCTTCTTCGGCTAGGTAAGGGCAACACCCATCAAGACAGGAACGGGCTTCCTTGCCCCAGTCTCGCCCGCAGGGCCGCGGCCTGGACTCTGCGTGCGGCGAACGCCTGATCTGCGCGCCGTTACCCACCGAGGGCTGCGGGGGCTGGTACAGGCTGACGTCAGGGATGACAGGCTGCTCTGCGGCGTTCTGCCCGGTGAGGAGCAGCGGTTAAGAGCAGCTGTGATACGACGCCTGATATCCCTGCGGCGGCGCCACAAGCAGGTACCGGTGCCCCTGCTTGATTAGGTAGAGCGCGATGCTCCAGGTGGTGCAAGACGAGTTCGTCGGGCTGTCGGCGGCCAGCTGATGGCTGGTGAATGTCACGAGCGCGTCGATCTGGCCGGCACCGATCACGCCGATGCTGTGCAGCCTTTCGGCCGAGTCCCGAGTTGTCCCGTACCCGGCGTTGAACATCGCGGCGGACAGGCCGGCGCGCTGTGCCGGACTGAATAGCTGCTCGTAAGCGCCGTAATCGTGGCGGTTGATAGCGCTGAAGTAGCGGCTCAGGAACGCGGCGATCCCTGCCTGGTCCGCAGCGGTTGCCGCGCCCGGATCGACGGTCACCAGGCCCTGGACGGCGGGCGACGGCGCGCTGGATGGGGCCGGGCTAGACGACCTGGCGGCCGCGCTTGGCCTCTCGGCTCGCGGAGAGTGATGGCCCGCACGGTGCAGGACGACGAGGGCGATCGCGACTGCCGCCGCAGCGAACAAGACCGCCAGCGCGGCTGCCACAGCGATCCAGCGCCCGTTCCGCGGGGGCACGGTCCGCGCCGTCGGCCCGAATGACCGGTCGGCCACGCTGTGGACTGCCGGCGCCGGCCGACGCCGCGCGGGCCCGGGCTGCCTGGGCCAGCTAACGGCAAGGTCGGCATCAGGCGGTTGGACAAAGGCGGGCGGTGGCGCGAGCGGAGGCCTGACGTGCCCGCCAGGACGGACGCGCTCGTACCTTGATAAGACGTCGGCGTCCGAAGCTGCTTGCTCATTCGGGAATCGCCGGTCCCAGCCTGCCCAGGAATACCGGTCTGAGTCTGCCGGGGCGTACTGGTCAGGCCGCGGCGCATCGTAGCTATCCGCGGAGGAGTAGCTCGCGCGCGATACAGCACCCGAGTAGGCGCCGACCCGCAAGAGGTCGGCCGCGTACACGCTGCACGCTGTGCAGAACTCGGCATCATCTGCGGTCTGCTGGCCGCATCTGCTGCAGAATGCCATCGGATTGGGTCCTTATGCCGGCTGGCGCACCGTCACGCTCACGATAAGTATCCAAGCAGATACTCACCGCCGCCACCGAGATGAGGATTATCGCTGCTTCCGGCCGGGCGCATTCCGATTCAGATGGCAGACTGTTGTGATGTCCGTACTGCCCGTCGCCGGTAAGGCTGACCACGAAGTGCGGAGCAACCTGCACGAACCCTGTGTCCTGCTCAAGCTCGGCGAGATCGTGCTCAAGGGCCGCAACCGGCAGCACTTCGAGCGCCTCTTGCACGACAACATCAGACGGGCAGTACGTGATCTGGGTATCGACGTCCGGGTCTGGCAGCGGGAGGGTGTGATCGTGCTCCGCGTCGCCGGCGCGGAGGCGGGCGGCCTGGCGGCCGAGGCCGCGGTGGACTTGGTCGCCGAGCGCATGACGTTCGTGATGGGCCTGGCCAGGGTGTGCCGAGCCGTCCGGGTGGACAAGGAGCCGGAGGCGGCCATCGCAGCCGCCGTCGAGCTGGCGGCCGGCTGTCCGGGCTCGTTCGCGGTGCGGGCGCGCCGCCGGGATAAGCGCTTCCCGGTGACCTCGGCGGAGCTCGCGGTGCTGATCGGCCGGCGGATCCAGCAGGAGTACGGCTACCCGGTGAACTTGCGCACGCCGGACACGACGGTCTTCGTCGAGGTCGATCAGCGAGAAGTGTTCGTCTTCACGCAGGGCTGGGCTGGCCAGGGCGGTCTGCCGGTGGGCATGAGCGGCCGCGGGCTCGTACTGATGTCCGGCGGGATCGACTCGCCGGTTGCCGCCTACCGGATGATGCGGCGCGGCCTGCGGTGCAACTTCCTGCACTTCTCGGGAATGCCGCTCACCGGGCCGGAATCGGTCTACAAGGCGTATGGTCTGGCACGCCAGCTCGACCGGTATCAGACGGACTCCAGGCTGTTCGTGGTCGCGTTCGGGAGCGCGCAGCGGCGGCTCGCCACCTCCGGGGCCGGGAAACTCCAGATCGTCGCCCAACGGCGCCTGATGCTGAAAACGGGCGCGGTGCTGGCCCGCCGCGTGCGGGCCGCCGCACTCGTGACGGGTGACTCGCTTGGCCAGGTCAGCAGCCAGACCCTGACGAATATCACCGCGCTCGACGACGCGGTCGAGCTGCCCATCTTGCGTCCGCTGATCGGCATGGACAAGGCCGAGATCATGGCCGAAGCGCGGCGCATCTCGACGCTGGCCATCTCCGAGCTTCCGGACGAGGATTGCTGCTCGCTGCTCACGCCGCGTCAGGTGGAGACCAAGGCGCGCATCGAGGACCTGCGAAGGATCGAAGCGCGGCTAGAGGCCGATGATCTTGCTCAGGAACTCGCCGCCGCGGCGCAGGAACACAACCCCGGTAAGCTCTGACCCCGTTCCCTTCCTTAGATGTTGTCGTCTGCGTCGTGGTCGGCCCGCGCCATCGGACCGCTCCAGATCGCGGCCTCGCCGCCGAGGCGAGTGAGTATGCCTCCCGTCGCCCACAGCGAGCTGGTCCGCGGGGCGAGGGCCACGTCGCTCACTCCGCTGCCAAGGCCGTCCGCGACGACGATGGTGTCTCCCCAGCCGTCGGCGGAGGCGTGCAGGATGAGCCCGGTCGCTGACGCGTTCGCTGGCGTAGCCGTGAGGAGCACGTCGCCGTGCGGACCGGGCGCGAGTCGGCCCGCCCACGCCGACAGCCCGCTCGCCAGCCGTGACCAGTAGCTTCCGTTCCAGTGGGCCAGCACGAGGCGCGGAGTACCGGCGGAGCTGACCTCGTTGCCAGCGATCCAGACGTCGCGGTCAGACACCGCCAGGATGTCCTCAGGCCGCGCGCCGTTGAAGACCGGTCCGGTGCGCACCCGCCACCAGGTGTGGCCGTTGTAGCGCAGGACGATATCGGTGTGTGAGGTGGCAGCGATCGCCCAGATGTCGGTGTGCGAGACGGCGCTCGCCCGGTACACGGAGCCCGCCTGGCCGGTGACTGAGGTCCATGACGTTCCGTCGAAATGCCAGGTACCCAGGAGCCGCGACCCGGTGACGGTGGTGCCGAAGACCCAGACGTCCCTGATGCTGATGGCGGTCAGCCCGGTGATCTGCCCGCTCCGCCACCGGCGAGCGATGCGCCAGCCCTTGCCGTTCCAGTGCAGCACGTAGCGGCCGTACTGCCCGGCTGCCCAGATGTCGTTAGCCGCGGGCGCGCTCGCGTCATTGATGTAGCCGGTCAGGCCACCAGGCAGCGCCGATGCCGTCAGGGTGCTGCCGTTCCAGCGCGCGGCGATCGGCGTGCTCGGCCCGCCGGGATTCGTGCCGCCGAAGGCCCAGGCCTGCTCGGCCCCGGTCGCGATGATGACGTTGAACCCGGATGCGTTGCCTGGCTCGCCGTAGTGGCGGGCCACCGCTACGCGCAAGACGGCCACGCTGGTCCGGAGCGCCGGCCGGGTGGCGGGCGGGACACTACCACCGCTCTGGGCGGGAGCTGGCCGGGCGGCGGCGGCGGAGCAGGAGAAGGCGCCCAGACAGATAGCGACAGCTGATACCAGCGCCAGTGCCGCGGTGGGGCGGAACTTCAGCATCGATGTCTCCGCGCGTGTCCAGCCAGTGCTAGTGCAGGTAGCCGCATTGTTCGCGGGCGCGCAACGTTCAGGTCAAGGCTTTCCCAAGATACCTGGAAGCGCCAAGTAGCGCAGGGTGGATCATGGGACGCGTCGCCGTGTGCGGGTGTGGGAAGCTGCTCCTGAGGTGAGAGACGTGAGAGTTGGCTTGCAGATTCCCGACTTCAACGGGGCCGGTGGAGCGCATCAGCTGGGACGACAGCTCGCCGCCGTCGCTCGGACGGCCGACGAGGCCGGCTTCGACAGCATCGGCGTAATGGATCATTTCTTCCAGATCTCCATAATCGGACCACCTGAGCAAGACATGCTCGAGGCATACACCACGCTCGGCTACCTGGCTGCGTGCACGTCCCGCGCACGCCTGCTTACCCTCGTCACAGGCGTGGTCTACCGGCACCCCGGCATCCTGGCCAAGATGGTCTCTACGCTGGACGTCCTGTCGGGCGGGCGGGCCTGGCTGGGCATCGGGGCGGCTTGGAACGAAGAAGAAGCGCGGGGGCTAGGCGTGCCATTCCCGCCGATAGCCGAGCGATTCGAGCGGCTTGAGGAGACCCTGCGCATCTGCCTGCAGATGTGGCAGGGGGACGAGTCGCCTTTCCGCGGCGAGCACTATCAGCTCGAACGGCCACTGAACCATCCGCCCGCTGTCACGGCGCCGCATCCGCCGATCATGATCGGTGGTTCGGGCGAGCGTAAGACGCTGCGCCTGGTTGCGCGCTACGCGCAGGCCTGCAACCTGTTCCCCGGTCCGGAGCTGCCGCGCAAGCTCGACGTGCTGCGCGCGCACTGCGAAGCCGAGGGCCGCTCCTTTGACGAGATCGAGAAGACGTGCATCTTCCGGTTCGATGTCGGTGAGCGGGGTGAGCGGGCGTCACAGGTCGTGGACCAGGTCGCCGGGCTGGCTGAGCTTGGCATCGACATGGTGATCGGCGGCGTCGCCGGGGTGTGGGGCCTGAAGCCGCTGGAGGTCATGGGCAGCGAGGTTATCCCGGCAGTCGCGGGCCTGTAGCGGCCCGCGAGCGTAGTCGAAGCGTCGTTCCTGCCCAACTTGGTTACGTTGGTGCCCGTCAGCCGATGGCGACCGGCTGAATCGCCGGAGTGAGGGCGCGGCCAAGCAGCTGCGGCAGCGTGCTCACCATCGCCCCGAGCTGGCGGATGTCGTCGCCGGTCAGCGCCTGATCTCCGTCGCACATCGCGGCCGCCGGGTGCGGGTGCACGTCGACGATGATGCCGTCCGCGCCCACCGCGATGGCCGCCCTGCTCAGGGGCAGCACCAGGTCACGGCGGCCGCCCGAATGGGAGGGGTCCACGATCACTGGCAAGTGCGACAGTCGCTGAGCGACGGGCACGGCGCTGATGTCCAGCGTGTTCCTGGTCGCGGTCTCGAACGTCCTGATACCGCGCTCGCAAAGGACGATGTCGAGGTTGCCGCGCTGGGCGATGTACTCCGCGGCCATCAGCCATTCCTCGATGGTGGCGTTCATGCCGCGCTTGAGCAGGACTGGCTTGCTGGCCGAACCGACGGCCTGAAGCAGCGCGAAGTTTTGCATACTCCGGGTACCGACCTGGAGCATGTCCGCGTAGGAGCTGACAAGGTCGATGGAGGCTGGGTCGATGACCTCGGTGACCACGGGCATGCCGGTCTCCGCGCGGACATCGGCGAGGATGCGCAGGCCAGCCTCGCCGAGCCCCTGGAACGCGTACGGGGAGGTCCGCGGCTTGTAGGCACCGCCGCGGAGCAGCGAGGCACCGGCTTGCTTGGCCATCAGGGCGGCAGTCAGGGTCTGCTCCGCCGTCTCGACGGTGCAGGGCCCCGCAATGACCGTCACGGTGTCGGGTCCGATGGGGACGCCGCCGACCGTGACCGTCGATCGTTGCGCATGATGCTCGCGGCTCACCAGCTTGTACGGGACCGAGATGCGGACGACATCGCTGACACCGGGGTAGCTGCGCAGGTTCAGCGCGCCGAACTGCTCGACATCGCCGACCAGCCCGATGATCGTGCGGGACACTCCGCGGCTCACGAAGGCCTCGCCGCCAGCCATGCCGACTAGGCCGACTATCTCGGCAATGTCTTCCTCGGTGGCCTCCGGGGCCATCACCACCACCATCGAATCCTCCTCGTCCCCATCATGACGAAAGCCCCGGACCGATCTGGCCCGGGGCTCAAAGTACGTGTCGCTCGCGTCAGCGCAGAGTCTGGCGGGCGACCGTCCCAGGACAGGACCGGTAGCCGAAACCAAACCAATACTCACGACGCACGTTCGGTAGCCTAGCGCACCACTCAGAGTGCCCGCTGCGCGGTGGGCGCGGCTCAGGCACTTTCGGCGGAGTGGCAAGATAGCTGCACCTGCGGGGGGCAAGGGTCGACGCCGCGGCCAACTGCGGCGCGCATTCGGGAAGGGGCAGGTCAGCGGGACATGGCGCAGCCCGACATTGGGGCCTGGGCACGTGGCGAACGTGGCAGACGCGGCCTGGGCCTGCAAGCGACCGGACTCGATGGCCCTGTGATTGACGACCCGCTGGCCGACGGCCGCCCAGACCCGTCGCCGAGCCCCGGCGGCGATGCGCCGGACCCTCGCGCAGGCTGCGACGCTGCGGACGCCGACAATAGCGGCCCCGCGGCCGGGGACGGGTCACGGTGCCGGCAGCAGCCGGTGCTGCCCCCTGGCCAGTACATTCCCCGGACCCTGCCGGTGCTCCACTACGGTCCGATCCCCGCGTTTCATCGGGACACGTGGGACTTCAAGATCTTCGGGGCGACGGAGTCGGGCGCCGACGCTAGGTTGCGCTGGGACGATGTAGCGGCGCTGCCGATCAGCGACGTCACGGCGGACTTCCACTGCGTGACCAAGTTCACTGTGCCCGGCGTTCACTGGGTCGGCATCCTCGCCTCCGAGGTGCTGCGCCGGTATCCGCCAGCCGCCGAAGTGACGCACGTCATGATCTGGGCCGACTTTGGCTACAGCGCCAACATCAGGATCACTGACTTCGCTGCCGACGGCAGCGTGCTGGCGACTCATCGCGATGGTGACCGGCTGACCCCAGAGCATGGTTTCCCCCTGCGCCTCGTCGTGCCCCACCTTTACGCGTGGAAGAGCGTGAAGTGGATCCGGGCCCTTGAGTATCTGACTAGGGACCGGCGCGGGTTCTGGGAGGAACGCGGCTACCACAACACCGCCGACCCGTGGCGCGAGCAGCGCTACTCCTACCAGGAGACGGAAGGGGAAGGGCCGCCGATCTGATCGTGGCGTTCCCATGGGCCCTGGGCCAGCGGTGCTGGCCGGTTGACGTGACGCGCGCAGCTGGTTTAGTTCTTGCGCCGGGCCAGCAGATAGGCGCGGCGCGTTTCGATCTCCTCTGGATAGCTCGTGCGCTCCAGCCGCACTTCAACGGCCAAGCCTGCCGCTTCTAGGGTCTCGACGATGTCCGGCGGCTCGAAGAAACGGAAATCGACATCCACCGCATGGCCCCACCACTCGGCTGTGTGGCGCACCTCCGAGCCGATGTGGAACGCGACCAGTACAAGCCCGGACGGCCGCAGCACCCGGCGGATCTCCTCGAAGGCGCGACCTAGCTCGGTGGGCTCCAGGTGGATGATCGAGTAGAGCGCCACAACGGCCCCGAACTCACCGTTGCTTGCCGGCAGGGCGAGGAAGTCGCCCTGGCGAAACTCGACCTCGGGGTACTCCCTTCGGCCCACAGCGATCATGCCCTCGGACAGGTCGATGCCTACCGCCGTAGTGCCTTGGCTGGCAAGCCAGGCCGAGACATGACCAGGGCCGCAGCCCAAATCTGCAACGGGCACGCCATTTTCGGCTTGCTCAATGAGGCAAGCGAGCAGGGCTCGATCGAGCGGCTTATGGGCAAGTTCGTCGCGGAAGCCGGTCGCATAATTCTCCGCGACCGCGTCATAGCTTCGGCGAACTGAGTCGTGCCGCGCAGGTCTCTCCATTGTGGACAGCGTCGCATGTCTCGGCCGCCTCTGGAGCCGTGCTAACGGCATGCCCTGACCCGCCTGGCGTCGCGGGGCTGGTGACCAGGTTAGAGGCCGAAGCCGACCGTAAGCGTGATGGTCGAGCCCTGCGGTGCAGTGCCGGTGGGGGAGTAGGTGATGACGCGCTGGCCGGGGCCGAACTGGTTCACCGTAACGTTGAACCCGGCTGCGGCGAGCGCCTGCTCCGCCTGGTTGACGTTCATGCCCTGGACATTCGGGACCGGCACCTGCTGCGGCCCCGACGATACCCAGACCGTCACGACCTCGCCGGATGTGACTGGCGTGTTGGGGGCAGGGGACTGCCGGATGATGGTTCCGTTCGGTTGCGCGCTGTTGGTCACGGTGACCTGGTTGATGCTGAAGCCGCCAGCGGATGCGGCGCCCTGTGCCGCACCGATCTGCTGACCGACAAAGTTGGGCAGCGGCGCGCCGGCGCTGACCACGAGATGGACCGGCTTGTTCTTAGGCCAGTGCGCGTAGGCGGTCGGGCTGGTGGAGATGACCACGCCCAGCGGGATGCTGGCAGAGGTCTGATACGTGGGCGCGGCCGGGATGAGGCCTGCCGCCTTCAGCGCCTGGTCGGCCTGGCCGATCGGCTCGCCCGTGACAGGCGGCACGCTGACCAGGACAGGGCCGAGTGAGGCGATGAGGACGACCTTGCCGCCGTGCGTGATCCGCGCTCCGCCGGCTGGGCTGGTTGAGATGACGTCGCCCGCGCGCACGGTATTGCTATGCCGGGCTGCGCCGGAGACGACGACCAGGCCGGCATCGGACAGGTCGGTCCTGGCGGCGCTGACGGACATCCCAGCGACCCTGGGCACCGGGAAGTACTGACCCTCGGCCAGCCACCAGGCGATAGCGGCGAGGACCACGACGCCGACGATGATCAAGATTCGCCGGCTGAACAGCCAGCGCTGGAGGAACGGATCGCGGTAGCCGCGGGATCGCCGGCGCCGCAGCCGGGCTGAATAGCCGCTGTCCTCGGCATAGCCGTCTGCCATGCCGGTTGGCACGATCATCGTGTGATTGGCGCCGGCCTGGCCGACCGCCGACGGAGCGGTCGGATAGGGTCCATCGGCCGCACGGCGCGCCATGGGACCAGTTGCGTCGGTCCGCTCCGGCTGGCCGTTGCCCGCCCCAGCCGCGTGCTGGAACGCTGCGTCCAGAAACGCCGGAGCCTGGCTAGCCGCTGCTCGGTACCCGTTGTCGGCAGCAGCATTTGGGTGCGAGGCGCGCGTGACTGGCGGCAGCGGCATGCCCCGGCGTACTTCGGTGATAGCCCTGAGGTAGTGGCGAGCGTCCGGCGGGCGTAGGTCCGGATCCCGGCTGGTGCCGAGGGCGACGAGCGCGTCCAGCGCACCCGGCAGGTCGGGGTTGACGCTCGACGGCGGCGGCACGACGGAATTGACGTGCTTGTAGGCGACGGCCAGCGGCGACTCGCCGGTGTGCGGCTGCACGCCGGTCAGCATCTCGAACAGCATCACGCCGACGGCGTAGACGTCGCTGCGCTGGTCCGATGTGTTACTGGCCACCTGCTCCGGTGCAAGGTAGGCGGCCGTTCCGATCAGCAAGCCAGTCTTGGTGTGGCTGATGCCAGCGGCCGCCCTGGCTAGTCCGAAGTCGGCGACCTTGACGGATGTCCCGGTGCCGAGCAGGACGTTCTCTGGCTTGACGTCCCGGTGGATGATTCCAGCGTCGTGGGCAGCCGCGAGGCCGACGAGAACCCGCTCGATGATGTCGAGCGCTTCGCGCGGGTTGAGGCGGCCGCGGGCCACGAGCAGTTCGCGCAAGGTCGGGCCCGGCACGTACTCCATCGCGATGTAGTGCAGGTCACCTGTGGAGCCCTGGTCGAAGACGGCGACGACGTTTGGGCTGGAGAGCCTGGCGGCCGACCGCGCTTCGCTGATGAACCGGGCGACAAACTCCTGGTCCCGAGCCAGCTCGGGATGGGCGATCTTGAGCGCGACAGGACGCTCCAGCCGCACATCTCGAGCCTGATAGACCGTGGCCATACCGCCGCGGGCAATCTGCGACTCGACGAGGTACCGGCCGTCAAGCAACTGCCCGATCGGGGCCGACAACGTCGTATCCATCACGGAGAATTGTAGGGGCGCAGCGACGTTCCGCGCCCGGCACCGCGAATAACGGCCATTCGGCCCGCTAGCTGCACTATCTCCGCATCGTTAGCACCCGGCTGGCCGCCTGGGTCCGTGCCGTCAATCCACCGGTGGCGAGGAGGCGAGCGCAAGCTTCCGTCGCGGTACCCGGCCGGCCAGGTAGGCGAGCCGGCCTGCGCTGACAGCGAGCCGCATGGCCTCCGCCATCAGCTCAGGGCTGCGTGCCCTGGTCACCGACGTCGCAAGCAGCACGGCAGCGCAGCCCAGCTCCATCGCGATGGCGGCGTCGCTGGCGGTGCCGATCCCGGCATCCAGGATGACGGGCACGCCCGCCGACTCGACGATGAGCTCGATGTTGTGCGGATTCCGGATGCCCAGGCCAGAGCCAATGGGCGAGCCGAGCGGCATCACCGCGGCACAGCCTGCCTGCTCGAGTCGCCGGGCGAGTACCGGGTCGTCATTGGTGTAAGGAAGGACTGTGAAGCCGTCCGCGACCAGTTGCTCCGCCGCCGTTAGCAGCTCGAACGGGTCCGGCAGCAGCGTCCGCTCATCTGCGATGACTTCGAGCTTGACCCACGCCGTGCCGAGAGCCTCACGGGCGAGTTTTGCCACGCGGACGGCCTCCACTGCGGTGAAGCAGCCGGCCGTGTTGGGCAGCACCCGGATGCCGCGGTCCCTGAGCAGGTCGAGCACGGACCCGGCGGCGGCCGGGTCCAGGCGGCGCATGGCGACAGTCGTCAGCTCTGTACCGGAGGCGACCAGCGCGCGGTCGAGCACGTCCAGGCTCGGGGCGCCGCCTGTGCCCATGATCAATCGGGAGCTAACCGCCTCGCCCGCGATCAGCAGCGGATCGTCCACTCTCAGCCTCCCTGGACAGCGGTCAGCACTTCGACCTCGTCCCCGTCCGACAATGAGGTTGCTTCCCACGCCGCCCGGCGGACGACGTCGCCGTTGACGGCGGCCGCCACGCCGGTACGAGCATCGGTCAGCAAAGCGACTGCGTCCGCGAGTGACAGGGCGGTGGCGGCCTGATGCTGCTTGCCATTGATGACTACCTCCACGCCGACGCCTCCGCATGCGAGTCTGCAGCCCGCGCATTACCGCCGGACACGTCACGGTGCGTTACCTGACTGCCGCGAGTGCGGAACCGGTCGGCCGCAAACGGCAGCCAGCTCGGATCTGGCGTGCCCGTTCGCAGGAAGGCCGCGACGGTGTCAGCCGTCACCGGCGCCAGCAAGACGCCCGCGCGGAAATGCCCGGTCGCCAGCACGAGGCCAGGAAGGCGGCTCGGGCCGATCACTGGCGCGTTATCGGGCGTGCCCGGCCGCAGGCCGGCCACGATGTCCGCGATCTCCAGCTCGGTGATGCCGGGGACGAGGGTCCGAGCATCGCGAAGCAGTTCCCAGACTCCGCCCGCGGTGACCGTCCTGTCCGAGCCCAGCTCCTCCTGCGTCGCGCCCACGACGAGCTCGCCGCTGTCGCGCGGGACCAGATAGACGCTCGAACCGCGAACGATCCCGCGAACCGTGCGCTGCAGCAACGCCGGCGGCAGCCCGGCCGCGTCGGTCACGGGTGTGGTCCGTAGCCGGATGATCTGGCCCTTCACCGGGCGTACTGGCGGTGCGATTCCGTCGGGCAGGCCCGCTATATCGGCCGACTGCCAACCGGCCGCCAGCACGATCCAGGGGGCGTGCACGACCGCATCGTCGGCCGTGCGTACGCCGGCCGCCCGGCCGCCGCTGCAGATGATCTCGGCGACACTCCGCCGGATCAGACGAGCGCCTGCGGCCTCGGCCGCCCGGAGCAGTGCCACCGCGAGCAGCCGCGGGTCAACCGAGCCATCGTCGGGCGCGAGCAGCCCAGCCCGTACCGACGGGTCGAGCATGGGTTCGGCAGTGCGGCACTCGCGCGCAGTCAGTTGCTGGAGGTGAACCCCGAACGACTCCTGGAGCACGCGGGTCTCTGTGAGCACGGCGAGGTCGTCGCTGTCGTAGGCAACCTGGAGCGTGCCAGCCTGGCGAAATCCGGTTGGCAGTCCCGTCGCTGAGTGGAGCTCTGCGACGAAGCCCGGGTAACGCCGCAGCGACTCCTGACCGAGTCCGAAGATCTCCCGCTCGGCGTATGCCGCCTCGGCGATCGGCGTCAGCATGCCCGCAGCGGCGTGCGTGGCGCCACTCCCTGGCTCAGGATCCGCGACAACCACGCGGTGACCTTGCTGGGCGGCGCGCCACGCGATGCTGAGGCCGATCACGCCTCCGCCGACGATCACGACGTCGGTAGCCTCGCTGTGAGCGCCCATGTCCGCTCCCTTCGCCGGCATGACCCGGATCAGGTTCCTGCGGTCGGCGACTCACCAGCCGCCCTCTCAGTCCGGTCAGCACCAGACTCCCGCGCGATATCGGCCAGCTTATCGCTGCCTGCCTAGTGTCAGCCCAGCCCCGGTAAGAACGACGTCCAGACGGACCCGGCCCGGCACCGCCGGGCATGACAATCGCCCGTGAGGACCACCAGTGCAACGACCATCTGCCTCATGCTGTGATGACTACCGAGACTCGCGGGCAGTTGCGGCGGACGAAGGTGAGGGCAGGATGGCCGAGCCGGCCAGGGTGGTCGTTGTCGGGGCCGGTCTTGCTGGGCTACGCGTGGCCGAGGAACTGCGAGCTCGGGACTACAAGGGCGAAGTGATCCTGATCGGGGCTGAGGACCGACCGCCTTATGACCGGCCGCCGCTGTCGAAGAAGGTCATGATGGGCGAGCTGGACGATACGTCGCTGCGGGCCGATATGGAGTCGCTGGCCATCGATCTGCGACCGTCCGAGAGCGCGATCGAGCTCGGCGACGGGATAGTGCGGACAGACCAGCAGGAATACGAGTGGGACGCGCTCGCCCTCGCCACGGGCGCGAACCCGGTCACGCTGCCCGGCGCAGGACCCCAGCACGTGCTGCGCACTGCCGACGACGCGCTCGCGATCCGCAAGCTGCTCATCCCCGGCACCACGCTGGCGATCGTCGGGGCAGGCTGGATCGGCGCCGAGCTAGCGACGGCCGCTGCTGGTCGTGGCTGTGATGTCACCGTGGTGGAGGCAGCGGAGACGCCTCTTGCCGCCGCCGTGGGCACTGAGGTGGGCGGCATGACCATTCCCTGGTACGCCGAGGCCGGGGTCGAGCTGAGGCTGAACGAGGGCGTCGCGACCATCGAGCCGGGCGGCATCGCGCTTCGCGATGGTGGCTGGGTGCCGGCCGATGTCGCGGTCACGGCCGTTGGCGTCCGGCCTGCCGTGTCCTGGCTGGCGGGGTCGGACGTGCGGCTGGAGAACGGCGTCGCCGCGAACGGGCAGCTGCGCACGAGCGTCCCGAACGTGTTCGCCGCGGGCGACTGCGCGTCGTTCTGGTCGGCGCGGTATCAGCGGCAGCTTCGGTTCGAGCACTGGGATGTGGCGTTGCACGCGCCCGAGGTCGTGGCCGCGAACATGCTGGGCGGGTGCACGGACTATGACCCCGTTCCCTACTTCTGGTCTGAACAGTTCGGCCGGATGGTGCAGTACGTGGGATTCCACGGCGGTGCAGACGGGGTCATCTGGCGCGGGCAGCCGACCGAGCCGAAGTGGACGTTCTGCTGGCTCTCGGGGAACCGGCTGGTGGCCGCGCTGACTGTCGGGCTGCCGCGTGATCTGCTGCAGGCGCGCAGGCTGATCGAGGCCGGTGGTCTTGTCGATCCGATCAAGCTGGCCGATCCTGGGATTGCGGTCCGGGACGCCGGGATCGCTGGCTGACACGCCGGACTTGGATGGGATGGGGTAGGTTTCGGCGGCGGCCCGATGTGGGAAGCTCCTCACGTGGCACAGATCGACCCCCCGACCGACGCCATCGTCGGTGACTGGATGAGTGTTCCGGACGTCGCTGACAGGCTTGGCCTGCCAGTTAGCCGGGTGAAACAGATGCTCCGCGACCGCAAGCTGCTCGCGGTGCAGCGGCCAAGCGGCGAGTTCGCGGTCCCGGCCGGGTTCCTGGACGGTGATCAGGTCATCCAGGGCCTCGGCGGCACGCTGACGCTGCTGTTCGACTGCGGGTTCACCGAGACCGAGGCGCTGAGCTGGCTGTTCACCGCCGACGACTCGCTGCCAGGGACGCCAGTCCAGGCGCTCGCCGAGCGTCGGCGCACTGAGGTGAACAGGCGGGCTCAGGCGCTAGCCTTCTGAGCTGTGCCAGAAGAGCAATTCCGCCAGCGTGATCACCTGCTTGACCGACTCGCATCGGCCCGGCTGTACCTCTGCACCGACGCCAGGGAGGCCCAGGGCGACCTGCCGCGGTTCCTTGACGAGGTGCTGGGCAATGGCGTCGACATCGTCCAGCTCCGGCAGAAGGGCCTGGAAGCTGCCCAGGAATTGCGTTATCTGGAGGTGTTCCGGGAAGCGTGTGGCGCGCATGGAGCGCTCCTGGCCGTTAACGATCGGGCCGATGTTGCCTACGCTGCTGGCGCGGACATCCTGCATCTTGGTCAGGACGACCTGCCTGTTGTGCTCGCGCGGCAGCTCATCGGACCAGAACCAATCATCGGGTTGTCGTCGCATGCGGCCGCGGAGACTTCGGCGGCTGCCGCAGAGCCCGCGGCCGATTACTTCTGCACGGGCCCGGTCTGGCCGACGCCGACCAAGCCGGGCCAGGCCCCGGGGCTAGACCTGGTTCGCTACGCGGCGGGCCTGGATACGAGTCGGCCGTGGTTCGCCATCGGAGGCATCAACGAGGGCAACCTCGATCAAGTGCTCGCAGCGGGCGCTACCAGGATCGTCGTGGTTCGGGTACTGACCGAGGCGGCTGAGCCAGGTGCCGTCGCGGCGCGCCTTGCCTCCCGCCTTAACTAGCGCCCGCCGCAAAATCCGCAAAAGGTGCATTCCGCCATCATTATCCGGCTGCCGAGTGCCTGTTGAGTTGTCACGGCTGTCATTCGTCGCGGTCGGTGGCCATCACGGCGAGTTCGGCTAGCGCTATCCGGGCGTCTTCGGTGATCGGCGCGCCATCGAGGGCGGCCACCGCCTCTTTGACGCTGGCGCTGATCAGCGCCTCGCACTCGGCAACGGCACCCGTCTGTGTGAGCACTGCCTTGACGCGCGCCGCAGCCGCCTCGGTCAGGTTTCTGTCGCCGAGGTGGCGATCGAGTACGCGGCCCTGACTCTTGCTGGCGCGTTCCCGCGCGATGGCCATGAGAACGGTTCGCTTGCCCTCGGAGATGTCGCCGCTAACGGGCTTGCCCGTCCGCGCCGGATCGCCGAATACGCCAAGGACGTCGTCACGGAGCTGGAAAGCGACACCAAGGGGGATGCCGTATTCGGTGCAGGCGGCCTCGATGGCGGCGGTGGTGCTCGGTTCGGCGGAGGCCGATCGACGGCGTGGCCGAGCCTGGCCCGCTGTTGGCGCCGATTGCGGACTGAACGTCTGGGCCCCGGCTGCCAGGGCCACTCCCAGCTGGAGCGGTCGCTCGATCGTGTACTTCGCGGTCTTGTACGTCACGACCCGCAGCGCGGCCCGGACGGACGTGCTGTGGCTCACCTGGCTCAGCAGATCGAGGTACTGGCCGGCGGCAACCTCGGTCCGCATGGAGTTGAGCGCAGGTTGCCCATAGGCGAGCACCCCGGGCGCGAACCCGCTGGCGTGGTACAGCTCGTCTGTCCAGGCTAGGAGCATGTCGCCGATCAAGATCGCCGCGCCGACGCCGAACTGCTCCGCCGATCCGGGTTGCCCTGCAGGTCCGGGCCGTTCCGCCGATGCGGTCCGTCCCGCGCGTCCGGGACGTCCGGCAGGTCGAGGGCGTCCCGCCGACCTGAACCGGGCCGCTGGCCCGAGCTTCCCGGCAGCGAAGCGGCTAGCGAACTGTCGGTGCACCGCTGGCCTGCCCCGCCTGGTATCGCTCGCGTCCATGACGTCGTCGTGGACGAGCGCGCTGGCCTGGAGCAGCTCCAGCGCCGCCGCCGCCGTATAGATCTCCGGGCAGTCCTCGCCGCCCGCGGCCCGCCAGCCCCAGTAGCAGAACGCCGGCCGCAGCCGCTTACCCCCTGCCAGCAGCCCCTCCATGGCATCCAGGCACGGCAGCAGATCATCGCCGATGCCGCCGAGCGCCTCGCGCTGGCGTGCGAGGAAGACCTCCAGCCCGCGCGCCACCTCGGTGCGGATGCGCCCGAGGTCGGCCTGGCTGCCCTCGGCCACTTGGCTTGCCATGCTTCAGGAGGGTAGACCCCTGCGCGGCATGCTGGCGGCAGCGTGTAGGCCCGCGAAAACGGATTAAACCCCAATAAAGGCAGGGAACGGGGCCGTTTGAGCTGGTCGCGGACCGCTGGCGCGGGGCCGGTAGCCTACTGATCATGCCAGTTGGTGCCGCTCCAGCGATCAGGGACCTGCTTGCCGCCGGGCGGCAGTCGTTCTCCTTCGAGTTCATGCCGCCGAAGACCGAGGCGGAGGAGGAGCGCCTCTGGCTCTCTATCCGTCAGCTCGAGCCGCTGCGGCCCACTTTCGTCTCGGTCACCTACGGCGCCGGCGGCTCGACCAGGGATCGGACGGTCCGGGTCACCGGCCGCATTGCCGCGGAGACGACGCTGACGCCTCTTGGCCACCTGACGGCGGTAAACCACTCGGTTGCGGAGCTGCGGCACGTAATCGGCTCCTATGCCGATGTCGGCGTCCGGAATGTGCTGGCGCTGCGCGGGGATCCGCCCGGCGACCCGCGCGGAGACTGGGTGGCGCATCCGGACGGCCTCGACCACGCCGACGATCTCGTCCGCCTGCTGCGCGCCTCAGGGGACTTCTGCGTCGGGGTCGCCGCGTTCCCCGAAGGGCACATCCGGTCGGAGAGCTGGGAATCCGACGTCGACTACCTGGTCGTGAAGGTACGTGCTGGGGCCGACTTCGCGATCACGCAGATGTTCTTTTACCCCGAGGATTACCTGCGGCTGCGAGACGCAGTCGCGGCGCGGGGATGCGACGTGCCAATCATCCCCGGCATCATGCCGATCATCAGCGTGCCGGGCATCGAGCGCGCGGTGCTGCTGTCCGGGTGCAGGTTCCCGCCGAACCTGGCCGACGAACTCCAGGCGCATGCTGATGACAAGGCCGCGGTCCGCAAGATCGGCGTCGAGTTCGCAGCGGCCATGTGCGAACGACTGCTGGCCGAGGGAGTGCCCGGCCTGCACTTCTATACGCTGAACGGCTCGCGCGCGACCAGGGAGATCTACCAGGTACTCGGTCTCGGGCCGCGGGGCGCTACGTCGTAGCCGCTGGTCAGGGTAGCCGCTAGTCAGGCTCGCGCCGCGGGCTGGACGAGCGGGAGCTCGGCGCCCATAACCGCATATGCCGGGCCGCCGCCGGGAAACAAGAAGCCCGTTAGCAAGTCGGCGAAGCCAAGGCTTCGGTAGAGACGACGCGCGGGCGTCTCCCCGTCCCTTGTCGAAAGAACGGCCGTCCGTTCCAGGCGGCCGGAGGTCAGCGTCAGGACCATCCGGCGGCCGATGCCTTGGGCCTGATAATCGGGATGAACGTGTACCTCGGCGATCTCCATTACGTCAGCAAGCCAGCCATTCGCTGTCGCCGCGTCGGCGCGAGCCGTGATGCCAGAGTGCACGACGTCGTGCCACCACTGACCGTTGTGCCCGTGGAAGCCGTAGGTGAAGGCCACGATGCGGGACGGTATGCCGCTGTAAACGGCCAGGGCGCGAAAGCCGGGATTACCTGAGTGCCGGTCCATAATGGCTTGCCGAGAGGGGAGCTCATCTGGCCCAGCGCCCATCGCGGCGGCGTAAATCGCGACGAAGTTCTCGATGTGCGCCAGGAAGTCGGGCCGCGACAGCTCGGCGATGTCCGTTGCGTCCTGCACCAGCACAGCCTAGCCCGATGACGCTCCCTGCCCGGTGGCGCCAGTTGCCCCATGAAGCCAGCTGGCTGCGTGACGTCAGCTGGCTGCGTGACGTCAGCTGGCTCCGTGACGTCAGCTGGCTCCGTGACGTCAGCTGGCTCCGTGACGTCAGCTACGCCTGACGGCTGCGCCGGTGATGACAGCCAGCCTGTGCGGCCTGAGCTGAGCAGCGCGGCCTCGCGGGGGACGGCCGCTGCCGGCGACCGTCCCGGATCGTGGCGGCCGTCGTGCCGCCCGTCGGTGCTGCCGGCGGCTACCGGACCAGCGCCCGAAATGGCTCCGGCACGGCCTGCGGTCACGCCAGCCAGCCATTTTGTCAGACCCTCCCTGTAACTTCGAACGCAGATGCAAGAGCTAGACAGCCCAACGAATATATGTTCGAATAACGTTGTGCGAATGAGCGCCGGGCCCCCTCGGTTGCTCGCCTCGGCCGGGTGAGGCGTGGGGAAGCGCCCCGCCCGGCCGGGCACAGCGGATAAGGAGCTTCGATGAGCCCGATCGTTCAGGTGAAGCCAGGAGGGCACCGGCAGCAGGCGAGGATCGCCTCGTCAGCGCTGGCGCTGGTGGAGTCGGCTCGGCACGGTCTTGCCGCCGCCGAGGACGAAGTCACCCCTGGCGCCCGGTACGTCAGCGCACATCTAGCTGCGCTGCGAGCGGCCGCGGCGGTGGTTGCGGCACGAGCCGAGCCGCCAGGAGGCAGGCGCCGGCGGCCGCAGAGCGTCTGGGAGCTGCTGCCGAAGGTGGAGCCTGCGCTGCGGGAGTGGGCGGCGTTCTTCGCGGCTGGGGCGGCAAAGCGCGCGGCCGCGGAAGCCGGCTTGCCCCGCGCCGTTAGTGCGCGCGAGGCCGATGAACTGCTGCGGGACGCCGCGATCTTCGTGTCCCTGGCCGAAGGAGCCCTTGGCATTCTGGGGCGGCAGGAATTGCTGCCGCTGCCGACCGCGGGCTAGCGATCATCAAAAGACCGGGCAGGCCTTGGTGGCCTGCCCGGTCTTCACATCTGGGGGCTTAACTGATCGGCATTCTGCGGCCCGCTATCGGCAGTCTGGGGTCCGCCGATCGGACGTCTGGGTACGCCGGTCAGAAGGCGTCGATAGCTCCGCGGGCATCGGAGTCAAGGATGCCCCAGCTGATGAGCTCCTCGGTGAGATCAGCAGGCGTCTTGTCGTAGATAACGGCAAGCGAGCGGAGGTCCTCCTGGCGGATCGACAGCACGCGGCCGTTGTAGTCACCGCGCTGGCTCTGAATCGTGGCAACGTAGCGCGACAGCGGCCCGGCCTTGTCCTTGGGCAGCGTTGCCATGCGCTCCAGGTCGATCACCAGTTTCGGCGCCGGTGCAATGAGCGTGGGCATGACGTCTCCCGGAAGCAGCTCGGACACCGGGACCCCGTAGAACTCGGCGAGCTCAGCAAGCTTCTGAACTGTGACCGACCTGTCGCCCCGCTCGTACGAGCCAACAACGACGGCCTTCCAGCGGCCGCGGGACTTCTCCTCGACGCCGTGCAGCGAGAGCCCCTGCTGGGTGCGGATGGCGCGCAGCCGCGCACCAAGGGTTTTGGCGTAATCAGATGCCATAGTTACGGCCCCCTGGCCTGTGATAGCGGAAAGTAACGGTTACGGACAGTGACGGTAAGCCCCGCAGAGCGCACGGTCAAGCCGATTGCCAAAAACCGGGTGAAGTTACGCGCGTCGTCTCATCCCAGGTCGGGCCGTCTGCTATCGGGTCGGACCAAGGAGGCGGCTTCGAGAAACCCGATGTGGCCGGCGATTCTTGCGTTGCGTAGCCACGGCAGGTTCGCTGCCGACCGCCTCGCAATCCAGCATTAAGTCCATTATGTTGTGACTCAAATCACTGATGGCGCCGAGTCGCGGTTCGCTCACAGAACGTAGTGGCGACCGCCGATCGCGGGCGCTGCTGGCTGGCACGGCGCGCCAGCGCGCCTTGAACGCCGCAAGTGCTGTCAGCCGGGGTCCTGCTGATACGGTTGTGCAGACAGACGTCCTTTAAGCCCCGTCCTGTGAGGCGGGAAAGGGGGTCCTTTATGACGCATGCACTTCCAGGCGGCACCAACGCAGCCAAGAGGCCGTCGGGGCCGACAGTAGGCATCGAGGCCACTCGGCGTCGAGGCGGCAGCGGCCATCGAGGTCACGGCCGACGGGCCGACCGCAGCAGCCGGGCCAACGCCAACCACAGCGGCACGCGCCGCCGGGTCGGCCACTGGTGTCGCTCAGCCCACCGCTGTCGCTCAGCCCACTTCGCCAGCCCGTGTCGCTCAGCCCACCGCTAGTCAGGCTCGCTCATCGCCGCTGCCCGAGGGCAAGACGGTTCTCGGGGCGGACGAAATCGGCCGCGCACTCACCAGGGTGGCGCACGAGATCCTGGAGCGGACGAACGGCGCCCACGACGTGGTGCTCCTCGGGATTCCGACCAGGGGAGTGCCGCTCGCCCGTCGGCTTGCCGCGAGGCTGACCCAGGTCGAGGGCCGCGTGGCGGCCGCCGGATCCCTGGACATCACCATGTACCGCGATGACCTGCGGCTGCGCCCGGCTAGGACCCTCGGCCACACCGAAGTGCCCGCATCGGGCATCGACGACAAGATCGTCGTGCTGGTTGACGACGTGCTGTACTCGGGCCGGACCGTGCGCGCCGCGCTGGACGCGCTCGGCGACCTTGGCAGGCCGCGGGCAGTCCAGCTCGCCGTCCTAGTCGACCGCGGCCACCGCGAACTGCCTATCCGGGCCGACTACGTAGGCAAGAACCTGCCAACATCCCAGCGCGAGGTCGTCCAGGTGCTGCTGACCGAGACTGACGGCCAGGACGCGGTCATCTTGAGTACGGAGGCCGGACGATGAACCGCCACCTGATCTCCGCGGCCGACCTGAGCCGCGATGACGCGCTGCTGATCCTCGACACGGCCGACGAGCTGTCGCAGGTTGCCGACCGACCGATCCGGAAGCTGCCCACGCTGCGCGGCCGCACCGTGGTCAACCTTTTCTACGAAGACTCGACCCGGACCAGGATTTCTTTCGAGGCTGCCGCCAAGCGGCTGTCTGCGGACGTCATCAACTTCTCCGCCAAGGGTTCGAGCGTCGCCAAGGGCGAGAGCCTCAAGGACACGGCGCTCACGCTGGAGGCGATGGGCGCGGACGCGGTCGTGATCCGGCACCCCGCCTCGGGCGCTCCGCACCGGCTGGCCCGCTGGGTCCGCGGCAGCGTCGTGAACGCCGGCGACGGCACACATGAGCACCCGACGCAGGCACTGCTGGACGCCTTCACGATGCGCCGCAGGCTCGGCCGCCTGGATGGGCTGCGCGTCGCTATCGTTGGCGACGTTCTGCACAGCCGTGTCGCCCGTTCCAATGTCCTGCTGCTGCGGACGCTCGGCGCCGACGTCACGCTAGTCGCGCCGCCCACCTTGCTGCCCGTCGCGGTCTCGAGCTGGCCCTGCGAGGTCAGCTACGACTTCTCAGCGACGCTGCCCAAGACGGACGTCGTGATGATGCTGCGGGTCCAGGCCGAGCGGATGAACGCTGCCTACTTCCCGACGGTGCGGGAATACAGCCGCCGGTACGGCCTGGACGCCAGCCGAATGGCGCTGCTGCCTGAGCACGCCATCGTCATGCACCCGGGACCGATGAACCGCGGCGTGGAGATCGCGGCCGAGGTCGCCGACTCGGCGCGCTCGACCATCGTCGAGCAGGTGGCGAACGGCGTTAGCGTCCGGATGGCCGTGCTGTACCTGCTGCTCGGCGGGGCCGAGCTCACGACGACGGCAGTCACAACGACTGAGCACACGACGACTGCGCCCACGACGACTGAGCCAACCACGACGGCTGAGGTGCCCAGATGACCAGCGACCGCAGCGCATGGCTGATCAGGAACGCCAGGCCACTCGGCGGGGCGCCTACCGACCTGCTGCTCAGCGACGGGCTCATCATCGAGGCGGGACAGGGCCTCGCCGCCGCAGGCGCCCAGGTGCTGGACGCGGCGGACCTTGTCGCGCTGCCCGGTCTCGTCGACCTGCACACCCACCTACGAGAGCCCGGCCGCGAGGACGCGGAGACCGTGCTGACCGGCACCGAGGCCGCCGCGCTCGGCGGCTTCACCGCGGTGCACGCGATGGCGAACACCGATCCTGTAGCCGACACGGCCGGCGTGGTCGAGCAGATCTGGCGGCTCGGCTCGCAAGCCGGCCTGTGCGACGTCCGGCCGGTTGGTGCGGTCACTGCGGGCCTGCAGGGTAGTCGGCTCGCCGAGCTCGGGGCCATGGCCGATTCCGCGGCTCGCGTGCGGGTGTTTTCCGACGACGGCCGGTGCGTGTCGGATGCCGTGCTGATGCGGCGCGCGCTGGAGTACGTCAAGGCCTTCGACGGCGTGATCGCGCAGCACGCGCAGGAGCCGCGGCTGACCGAAGGCGCCCAGGTCAACGAAGGCGAGGTATCCGGACTGCTAGGGCTCACCGGGTGGCCTGCGGTGGCCGAGGAGGCCATCATCGCCAGAGACTGCCTGCTGGCTGCCCACGTAGGGTCCGCCCTGCATGTCTGCCACGTGTCGACGGCAGGCTCGGTGGAGATAATCCGCTGGGCCAAGTCCAAGGGCTGGCGCGTCACCGCCGAGGTGACTCCCCACCATCTGCTGCTCACCGACGAGCTGGCCGCGGAATACGACCCGGTCTACAAAGTGAATCCGCCGCTGCGGACCTGGGCCGACGTGGAGGCGCTGCGGGCCGGGCTCGCCGACGGCACAATCGACTGCGTCGCCACCGATCACGCGCCGCACCCGGTGGAAGACAAGGAGACCGAATGGCAGGCGGCCGCGTTCGGCATGACGGGGCTCGAAACGGCGCTCCGCGTCGTGCACGTAGCCATGGTCGAAACCGGCATGCTCGACTGGGCCGGCGTGGCTGACAGGATGTCGGCCCGCCCTGCGGCGATCGGCCGTCTGGACGGCAGCCAGTCCCTCGGCGGCAGCGGCTCGCTCGAGGCCGGCGGCGTCCCGTTGCACGGCCGGCCGATCGAGCCCGGGTACCCGGCGAACCTCGTGCTCTACGACCCGGCCGTGACCAGCGTCGTCGACCCGTCGGCGCACGCCTCGCGCAGCCGCAACAGCCCGTTCGCCGGGATGGAGCTGCCTGGTCAGGTAGTCGCGACATTCCTGCGCGGCACGCCGACCGTGCTCGACGGGAAGCTGGCCCGGTGACCAGCACGCTTGCTGCGCCGGCCGGGCACGCGAAGCCGGCGATCCTGGTCCTCGAAGACGGCACCACGTTCGCGGGTGCGAGCTTCGGCGCGGACGGAGAGACGTTCGGCGAGATGGTCTTCAACACCGGCATGACCGGCTACCAGGAGACTCTGACCGACCCCTCCTACGCGCGCCAGATCGTCGCGATGACGGCGCCCCATATTGGCAACACCGGCGTCAACGACACCGACCCGGAGTCGCGCCAGATCTGGGTGAGCGGCTACGTCGTGCGCGAGCCCGCCCGGCTAGCGTCGAGCTGGCGAGCTCAGCGCACCCTCCAGGACGAGCTAGCGGCCCAGGGCATCACCGGCATCGCGATGAACGGCACGCGGGCGCTGACCCGGCACCTGCGCGACCGGGGCGCGATGCGGGCCGGGATCAGCGCGGCCACGGCCGACAGGGCCGAACTCCTCGAGCGAGTCCTGGCGAGCCCGCACATGATGGGCGCCGACCTGGCCAGGGAGGTGTCGACGCCGCGGCCGTACATCGTACAGCCGCCTAATGGCACCCCGTTCCGGTTCCGTGTTGTTGCAGTTGATCTCGGCATCAAGGCGGCGACTCCGCGCGCTTTGGCTGCCCTCGGCTGCGAGGTGCATGTGGTGCCGGCTACCTCCACGACGGCCGACATCCTGGCGGCTAGCCCGGACGGCGTCTTCTTCTCGAACGGGCCCGGCGATCCCGCGGCGATCGGATACGCCGTAGACGCCATGCGCGGCGTGCTCGCGGCCGGCACGCCGGTGTTCGGCATCTGCCTGGGCAGCCAGGTCCTCGGCCGCGCACTGGGCCTCGGCACGTACAAACTCCGCTTCGGGCACCGCGGCGTGAACCAGCCCGTGCAGGACGTCCGCACTGGCAGGGTGCAGATCACCAGCCACAATCATGGGTTTGCCGTTGCGCTTCCCGGCGCGGCCTCAGTGGGCGGGGCTGGCGGATTCGGCCGCGAACTGGCAGGCGGCGCATTCGACACCGACTTCGGGCCGGCCCAGATCACGCACCTGAACCTCAACGACGGCGTTGTGGAGGGCCTGAGGCTGCTGGATGCGCCGGCGTTCAGCGTCCAGTACCACCCCGAGGCGGCACCAGGCCCGCATGACGCATCCGGTCTGTTCACCGAGTTCTGCGCGCTGATGGCGGGAGCCCGGCATGCCTAAGCGCGAGGATCTGAAGTCCGTGCTCGTGATCGGGTCCGGGCCGATCATCATCGGGCAGGCGTGCGAGTTCGACTACTCGGGCACGCAGGCATGCCGCGTGCTGCGGGCGGAAGGCATCCGGGTCAGCCTGGTCAATTCGAACCCGGCCACGATCATGACCGATCCAGAGTTCGCCGACGCGACGTACGTCGAACCAATCACGCCGGATGTACTGGCGAAAGTCATCGCCATCGAGCGGCCAGACGCCATCCTGCCGACCCTGGGCGGGCAGACGGCGCTGAACGCCGCTGTGGCCCTCCACGACAATGGCACGCTCGCCAAGTACGACGTCGAGCTGATCGGAGCCGGCATTGAGGCGATCAGGGCGGGGGAAGATCGCAACCAGTTCAAGGAGATCGTGGTCGGCGTCGGCGCTGAGGTGCCAGCTAGCCGGATCTGCCACAACATCGAGGACTGCCGCGAGGCGGCGGACCAGCTTGGCTATCCGGTCGTGGTGCGGCCGTCCTTCACCCTCGGCGGGACCGGGTCCGGCATCGCGAGGACAGCTGGCGACCTGGACCGCATCGCCGGCGCGGGCCTGGATGCCAGCCCAGTCACCGAGGTACTCCTCGAGGAGTCGGTGCTCGGCTGGAAAGAGTTCGAGCTCGAACTGATGCGGGACTGCCGCGACAATGTCGTGATCGTCTGCTCGATCGAGAACATCGATCCGATGGGCGTGCACACCGGGGACTCCGTAACGGTCGCGCCTGCCATGACTCTCACCGACCGCGAATACCAGCACATGCGCGACGTGGCCATCGCCACTGCCCGGGCTGTTGGCGTCGACACCGGCGGCTGCAACATCCAGTTCGCGGTCCACCCGGAGACCGGCCGCATGGTGGTCATCGAGATGAACCCGCGGGTGTCGCGGTCGAGCGCGCTGGCGTCGAAGGCGACCGGGTTCCCGATCGCGAAGATTGCCGCTCGGCTGGCCATCGGCTACACCCTGGACGAGATCCGTAACGACATCACGGGGGAGACTCCAGCTAGCTTCGAGCCATCGCTGGACTACGTCGTTGTGAAGGTGCCGCGGTTCGCGTTCGAGAAGTTCCCCGGCGCCGACCCGGTACTGACCACCCACATGAAGTCAGTTGGCGAGGCCATGGCCATCGGCAGCAATTTCGCCGAGGCGCTCCAGAAGGCGCAGCGTTCGCTGGAGCAGGCGGGCGCGTCGTTCAGCTGGGCCCAGCCGCCGCGCGAGAAGGACGCGCTGCTCGCGGCCTGCGCGGTGCCGCACGACGGACGCCTCGCGACGGTGCACCAGGCGCTGCGTGCAGGCGCGAGTGTTGCCGAGGTATCGGCCGCCAGCTCGATCGACCCGTGGTTTGTCGACCAGATAGCAGGAATCGAAGAGCACGCCCGCCTGATCCAGGACGACGGGATCGGCGTCGGCGGCCCGGCGACTGCCCGGGCGCTCGCCATGGCCAAGTCGCTCGGCTTCTCGGACGCCCAGCTCGGTCAGCTCACCGGCAGGACCGAGGCGCAAGTCCGGGAGCTGCGGCGGTCGCTGAATGTCCGGCCCGTGTACCACACGGTCGATACGTGCGCGGCCGAATTCGCTGCCCGGACGCCATACCTCTACTCGACCTACGACATCGAGACCGAGGTCCCGGCTGGCAGCAAGCCCAAGGTGATCATCCTGGGCAGCGGCCCGAACCGGATCGGCCAGGGGATCGAGTTCGACTACGCGTGCGTGCACGCCTCGTTCGCGCTGGCCGACGCGGGATACGAGACCGTGATGGTCAACTGCAACCCGGAGACCGTGTCCACCGACTACGACACCTCGGGCCGCCTGTACTTCGAGCCGCTGACACTTGAGGACGTGCTCGAAGTCGTGCACGCGGAGCAGGCGACAGGCCTGGTCGCGGGCGTGATCGTGCAGCTCGGCGGACAGACACCGCTGGGCCTGGCCAGGGCGCTGGCGGCCGCGGGCGTGCCCGTAGTCGGCACGTCGCCGGAAGCGATTCACCTGGCCGAGGACCGCGGGGAGTTTGGCGGCGTGCTGGCGGCCGCCGGGCTGCTGGCGCCCAGGCACGGGACCGCCACGTCAGTTGCCGAGGCAGAGACCATCGCGCACGAGATCGGCTACCCCGTGCTGGTCCGGCCCTCGTACGTACTCGGCGGCCGAGGCATGGAGATCGTGTATGACGACGCCGCGCTCGCCGACTATGTGCGCCGGGCGACTGAGGCATCGCCGGAGCATCCAGTGCTGATCGACAGGTTCCTCGACGATGCGATTGAGATCGACGTCGATGCCCTCTACGACGGCGAGGACCTGTACCTCGGCGGCGTGATGGAGCACATCGAGGAGGCCGGCATCCACTCCGGCGACTCGGCCTGCGCCCTGCCGCCGATCACGCTGAGCCAGGAGTACATCTCGCTGATCCGGTCCTCGACCGAGGCGATCGCGCGCGGCGTTGGCGTGCGCGGGCTGCTGAACGTCCAGTACGCGCTTGCGGCCGGTGTCCTGTACGTGCTGGAAGCCAACCCGCGCGCGTCGCGAACCGTGCCGTTCGTCTCGAAGGCGACAGCCGTGCCGCTGGCCAAGGCGGCCGCGCGGATCATGCTCGGCACCACTGTGGCCGAGTTGCGCGCCGAAGGGATGTTGCCGGCCGTCGGCGACGGCGGGACGCTGCCGCTAGACGCGCCGATCGCGGTGAAGGAGGCGGTGCTGCCGTTCAACCGGTTCGCGGACGCTCAGGGGGAGGGCGTCGACACCGTTCTCGGCCCGGAGATGCGCTCGACCGGCGAGGTCATGGGCATCGACGAGGTATTCGGGACCGCATACGCCAAGAGCCAGGCGGCGGCCTACGGTTCGCTCCCGGTCAAGGGCAGGGCGTTCGTCACGGTGGCCGGCAAAGATAAGCGCTCGATGATCTTCCCGGTCAAGCGGCTGGCTGACCTGGGCTTCGAAATCTGGGCCACCCGGGGAACTCAGGAGGTTCTGCGCCGGAACGGCGTTCATGCCACGATCGTCCGTAAGCACAGCGAGGGTCGCGGGCCCGACGGCGAGCCGACGATCGTCGACCGGATCCTGGACGGTCAGGTCGACCTGATCGTGAACACGCCATTCGGCGGACCGGGCCAGTCAGGGTTCCGGCGGGACGGATATGAGATCCGGACAGCCGCGGTCCGTCGGGCGATTCCGTGCATCACGACAGTCCAGGGCCTGTGGGCGGCCGTGCAGGGTATCGAGGCCATTGACAGGGATGAGGTAGGCGTGCGGTCGCTCCAGGAGCACGCAGCGCGCCTGCGCGGAGCGTGGACGACGCCCGCGCCCGCGCCGACGTCAGCGTCCGCGGCGGGAGCGCCGGCCTCAATGCCGGCGTCGGGAGCCTCGTCATCCGGAGCGCCCGCGCCAGGCACATCAGCGGAGTCGGCATCGGCGCCTGCGTCAACACTTCGCGGGACGCCATGACGCCAAGCGAAATGGACGCGCAGGCGGGTCCGGTGCAGGTGCGCGGGACCGTGCTTACCGTTCGCCGGGTCGACGCATATCACGCGATGACACTGGTCGCGCCGGCCATTGCGGCGCGTTTCAAGCCAGGCCAGTTCGTCACGCTGGCCGTCGGCGGTCCGGACAGCTCGATGCTGTTGAGTAGAGCGTTCTCGATCCACGACGTCCGGCCTGACCACGGCGGCACGGTGGAGTTCGTGTTCGCCGTCCATGGCCGCGGCACCCAGTGGCTGGCCGAGCGGCGCGCCAGGGACGTGCTCGACGTGACCGGCCCGCTCGGCAGGCCGTTCCCACTGCCGCGCGACCCGGTGAACTGCCTGCTCATCGGCGGCGGCTACGGTAGCGCTCCGATGTTCGCGCTGGCGTCGAAGCTGCGGGAACGGCGCTGCGAGGTCGACTTCCTACTCGGCGCGGGGAGCGGCGACCGGGTCTTCGGCGCGCTTACGGCGAGGCGCACCGGCAGGTCGGCGACTATCACGACCGAGGATGGCTCGCTCGGTACTCGCGGCATGGTGACGGACATGCTCGATCAGGTCATTCACGACGGGCGGACCGACGTGATCTACGCGTGCGGACCGATGCCCATGCTCCGACAAGTCACGATGCTGGCCCGCCGCTACGACATTCCAGTGCAGGCGGCCGTCGAAGAAGCAATGGCCTGCGGCGTCGGCGTATGCATGACCTGCGTGCTGCCGGTAATCGGCTCGGACGGGATCACCCGGATGGTCCGGTCCTGTGTCGACGGCCCGGTCTTCCGCGGCGAGTCCGTGCGCTGGGACGACATCGGCACCATCCCCTTCGACGCATTCGGGGCGCCCGGCTGGGAGCCTCGGTCCCGCCGGGCCGCTCACCTCCAGCGCCCGCCTGACCATGAAGGGAACGGGGTCGGCTCCGGCCTCGGCAGCGGTGGTGCGGGTAGCGCTCAGCCGGTGGGTGGCAAGTCTGCCGGCGGCAAACCAGTGGCCGGCAAGCCGGCGGGTGGCCACACAGCCGGCGGCCATGGGGCCGGTGGCCAGGGCGGAAAGGGTCGCGGAGGGAGGCAGGGACATGGCAGTTGACTTGCGGACGAAGCTCGGTCATGTCGAGCTGCCGAACCCGATCATGACGGCGTCGGGCTGCGCCGGCGCAGGCCGCGAACTGGCCCAGTTCATGGACGTGTCCAAGATCGGCGCGGTCGTCACGAAGTCGGTCATGCTCGGCCCCCGGTCCGGCCGGCCAACCGCGCGGATGGCCGAGACGCCGAGTGGCATGCTGAACTCGATCGGGCTTCAAGGTCCTGGCATCGACGCCTTCCTCCAGCGCGACCTGCCGTGGCTGCTGTCCAGAGGTGCCCGTGCCGTGGTATCCATCGCGGGCGGGACGGTGGCCGAGTACGCCGATCTCGCCGGCCGGCTGTCCGACGCCGCGGGGGTCACCGCGATCGAGGTCAACATCTCGTGCCCGAATGTCGAGCACCGAGGCCAGGTCTTCGCCTGTGATCCGGACTCGTCCGCTGCCGTGATCGAGGCCGTGCGGGCTAGGGCCCGGTATGACATCCCGGTGTTTGCCAAGCTGTCGCCCGATGTCACTGACATCGTCACGATTGCCAAGGCGTGCGTGTCGGCAGGCGCTGATGGCTTGTCGATGATCAACACCCTGCTCGGCATGGTGATCGACACCGACACGATGCAGCCGCGCCTGGCGGGCCTGACGGGCGGCCTGTCCGGCCCCGCGATCAGGCCTATTGCGGTGCGCTGCATCTGGCAGGTACGCGAGGCACTGCCCGGCGTCCCGATCATCGGCATGGGCGGCGTACGGACCGGCAAGGACGCGCTGGAGCTGATCCTGGCCGGCGCGTCCATGGTCAGCGTCGGGACAACGATCTTTCACGATCCGTCGGCATGTGCGCGAATCTTGCGTGAACTTGAGGAGGAACTCACCGCTCGCGGGGTAGAGCGGCTTGCGGACGTCGTCGGGCTCGCCCACGAAGCTCGTGCCCTGGCTGGGCGCACGCTCAGTCCGAACGCCAGAGTTGTGAGGAGGAGCTGATGGCCGGGCACGCACCGATCGCCGTCGCGCTGGACGCACCGGACCTGGAGACCGCCGCCCGCTGGGCCGCGCTCGTAACACCGCACGTCAGCACCGTCAAGATCGGCCTCGAGCTGTACCTGCGGTACGGCCCCGATGCTGTCGCCTCCGTCCGCGGCGCCAGCGGCGTGGATATCTTTCTTGACCTCAAGTTGCACGACATCCCGGCCACGGTGGCGGGAGCGGCGCGGGCGGTGGCGCGGTTGCGCCCGGCCCTGCTGACCGTGCACGCGGCCGGGGGCCCGGCGGCTATCAGGGCGGCAGCCGAAGCAGCCCCGGGCGCCAGGGTGGTCGCGGTCACGGTGCTCACTTCGCTAAGCGAGGCTGACCTCAGCGGAATCGGACTAGCCGGGCCTGTCAGCGAGGCGGCCCGGCGGCTGGCGGCGCTGGCCGTCGACGCTGGCGCTCGCGGGCTGGTCTGCTCGCCGCAGGAGGTCGCGGCGCTCCGGGCCGAGGTTGGCGACGACATCATGCTGATTACGCCGGGCGTCCGGCCAGCGGGCGCTGCCGTCAACGACCAGGCGCGGGTCGCAACGCCCGAAGAAGCGCTGCGGGCCGGAGCCGACCTGCTCGTGATCGGCCGGCCGATCACCGGGGCGGCCGATCCTGGCGCCGCTGCATCGGCGATTGCCGCCTCGCTGCGCCGGGCGGAGGCCCTGCGGGGCTAGTCGGGAATGCCGCGCAAGTCGTTATCAGGTAAGAACCAGGTCGGCGGCCCGCGACACTTTTCTTTCGGGATCATGCTGAAGTGGGCGGAACCGGTCCGGTGGCGCTCATCACCGCCGAACAGCGGACCCAGAGGACGTATTGAGCCGCTGGTCAGCGGCCTGCGATGTGTCGCAGGAACTCGAATTTCTTGCGCTACCAGCGAAAATACAACTACGCTAGGTGCACGGACTGGTACTGGGCGTGATATTGGCTAATTTGTGCCAGTGCAAACGGGGGTTCGCGTTGCCGAGCCGGGCGTAACTCGCTAGTTTCCCCTCGCGGAGCGACATTTTCGATACGAAACCCGAGGTGACCTCGCGTGGCTCTTCCTCCACTTACCCCCGAGCAGCGGGCGGCGGCGCTAGAGAAGGCGGCCCAGGCCCGTAAGGACCGGGCGGAAGTAAAGAACAGGCTCAAGCACGGCTCGACGACCCTTCCTCAGGTCCTCAAGGAGGGGCAGACCGACGACGTTGTGGGCAAGATGAAAGTGTCGGCACTGCTAGAGTCCATGCCGGGCGTAGGCAAGGTACGGGCGAGGCAGATCATGGAGCGCCTCGGCATCGCGGAGTCGCGGCGCGTTCGCGGTCTGGGCGCCAACCAGCGCAGCGCGCTGGAGACAGAGTTCGGTGGCGATATCTGAGTAGCACTGAGCGAGCCAGGGAGGGGACCGCGGGAAGCATGCTCGCAGCCGAGCCGCGCGGGCTGCGCCGCGGTGCCCCTGCCCCTGCGCGGCTCACCGTGCTCTCCGGCCCTTCGGCGGTCGGGAAGAGTACAGTGGCCGCCCGGCTTCGCAGCGAGTGTCCCTGGATCTGGCAGTCGGTGTCTGTCACGACCCGCCCGCCGCGGCCAGGCGAAGTAAATGGCCGGGAGTATTTCTTCGTCACTGAGCCTGAATTCGAGTCAATGGCGGCACGCGGCGAATTGCTGGAATCCGCGCGATTTGCCGGCAACCGTTACGGCACGCCGCGGGCTCCGGTCCAAGAGCGTCTCGACCAGGGCAAGCCCGCCCTCCTGGAGATCGACGTGGCAGGCGCCAGACAGGTCCGCGCGGCGGTCCCTGGCGCCCTGCTCGTTTTCATGGCGCCGCCCTCCTGGGAGGAGCTAGAGCGCCGTCTGGTGAGCCGGAACACGGAGTCGGCGGAAGCCATCAGCCGCCGTCTGGAGGCTGCGCGCACTGAGATGGCCGCGAGCGACGAGTTCGACATCACGCTGGTTAACACGTCCGTCCGGGACGTAGCCAAACAGCTGGTAGCCTTGATGCGGGCTCAGTATGGCGATACCGCCCCTGACCTTGCTGAGCAAGGCATCTGCTGAGCAAGGCATCCACTGAGCAAGGCATCCACTGCGATGCAGATCCGGAAGGCACACGTTGGCAGCGACTCCGGCCCTAGAAGGCATCATCAACCCGCCGATCGACGACCTGCTCGAGGTAGTCGACAGCAAGTACGGCCTCGTGATCATGGCGTCGAAGCGGGCAAGGCAGATCAATGCCTACTACGCCCAGCTCGGCGAGGGCCTGCTGGAGTACGTGGGTCCGCTGGTCGAGACCAGGCTGCAGGAGAAGCCGCTGTCGATCGCACTCCGCGAGATCAGCGAGCGTCTGCTGACCGCCGAGACGCCCGAGGTCTGAGTACAGCCTGTTGGCGCGGTCTGGCCTCCTGGCGTGGACTGACCTAACCCGCGTGCTCGGCAAGTGAAGCCCGGAGGGTTGCATGCGCATCGTCCTGGGCGTTTCTGCAGGGATCGCGGCGTACAAAGCGTGTGAGCTGCTCCGCCTGCTGACCGAGTCCGGTCACCAGGTCAGGGTTGTGCCCACGCCCGCTGCCCTTAATTTCGTCGGCGCCGCTACCTGGGCGGCGCTATCCGGCCAGCCCGTGGCTGTCAGCTCGTGGGAGTCAGTTCACGAGGTCCCGCACGTGCGCCTCGGGCAGGAGGCGGACCTCGTCATCGTCGCCCCGGCTACCGCTGACCTCATGGCGCGCGCTGCCGCCGGCATGTCCGACGACCTGCTGACCGCGGTGCTGCTAACGGCACGCTGTCCGGTCATCTTTGCTCCTGCGATGCACACGGAGATGTGGGAGCACGCGGCCACCCGCGCAAACGTCGCGACCCTGCGCGAGCGCGGCTGCATCGTGCTCGATCCGGCCTCCGGACGGCTCACCGGGGCGGATTCCGGACCAGGACGGCTGCCGGAGCCTGCGGAGCTGTTCGCCACGGCCCAGCGGGTACTGGCCAAGGGAGCCGCGGCGCTCGCGCCGGACCTGGCAGGCCGCACGGTCGTGGTGTCCGCCGGCGGCACAAGAGAAGAGCTCGATCCGGTCCGCTACCTGGGCAACTGGTCGTCTGGAAAGCAGGGTTACGCCCTCGCCCGCACAGCGGCGAGCCGGGGTGCCGCGGTCACGCTCGTGGCCGCGAACACCGAGTTGCCCGACCCGGCCGGCGTTCACGTGATCCGCATCAAGTCGGCGGCCGAGATGCACGTGGCCGTGCTGGCGGCCGCCGATTCGGCTGACGTCATCGTGATGGCGGCCGCAGTCGCTGACTTCCGGCCATTGGTCCGTAGCGAGGCCAAGATCAAGAAGGGCGTCGAGCAGCCTGAGCCGATTGTCCTGGCCGAGAATCCCGACATCGTGCGCGACCTCGTCACGAGCCGACACCGGACCGGTCAGCTTATTGTCGGCTTCGCAGCCGAGACGGGCGACGTCCTGGCGAACGGTCGCGCAAAGCTGGCGCGGAAGGGCTGCGACTTCCTGGTAGTGAACCAAGTTGGGAACGGGCTGGCTTTCGGGACTGCCGACAACGAGGCCACGGTGCTCGGCGCGGATGGCACGGAGGTGAAGCTGCCCCGCGCGCCCAAGGACGAGATCGCCGACGCAATCTGGGATCTGATGGCCGCCAGACTCGGCTAGCACGCAATAACCGGAGGTCCGTCACGGCGCCGGAGGTGCACCGGTACAATTCGGCGGAGATCATTGCGGAGCCTGCGGTCGCTGCCAGGCCTCATCATTAGCTCAGCGGAAGAATCAGCAGAAGAAAAGGTGTGTAGTGGCTCGTCGTCTCTTCACCTCCGAGTCTGTCACTGAGGGGCATCCCGACAAGATGGCGGACCAGATCAGCGATGCGATCCTGGACGCCATGCTCAAGGGCGATCACCGGAGCAGGGTCGCCGTCGAGACGCTCATCACGACCGGCCAGGTGCACGTCGCCGGTGAGGTGACGACCGATACCTACGTCGACATCCCCGGCATCATCCGGGAGAAGGTCCTGGAGATCGGCTACGACTCCTCGGCGAAGGGGTTCGACGGATCGACCTGCGGCGTGCAAGTCTCAATCGGCTCGCAGTCGCCCGACATTGCCCTGGGCGTCGGGGAGGCCGTGGAGCACCGCGAGGGCGAGGGCTCGGACGAGCTCGACCGTCAGGGGGCCGGCGACCAGGGCCTGATGTTCGGTTATGCCTGCCGCGACACCCCCGAGCTGATGCCGCTGCCCATTACCCTGGCGCACCGGCTGGCCAAGCGGCTGTCTGAAGTACGCCGGAGCGGCGAGGTCCCCTACATCCGGCCTGACGGCAAGACCCAGGTCACCATCGAGTACGCCGGCGACGAGGCGGTCCGCCTTGACACTGTGGTCGTGTCGACTCAGCACGCGCCTGCCATCGACCTGGCCGGCCTGCTCACGCCAGACATCCGCGAGCACGTGGTCGAGCCCGTGCTGGCCGGCCTGGAGCTGGACACCGCTGGCTACCGTCTGCTGGTGAACCCCACCGGCAGGTTCGAGATCGGCGGACCGATGGGCGACGCCGGCCTCACCGGCCGCAAGATCATCATTGACACGTACGGCGGGATGGCCCGTCACGGCGGCGGCGCCTTTTCCGGCAAGGACCCGTCCAAGGTGGACCGCAGCGCCGCGTACGCGATGCGCTGGGTGGCCAAGAACGTTGTCGCGGCCGGCCTGGCCGACCGCTGCGAGGTCCAGATCGCCTACGCGATCGGCAAAGCCAAGCCGGTGGGCCTCTTCGTCGAGTGCTTCGGCACGGAGCGCGCCCCGATCGAGCGGATCCAGGACGCCGTGCTTCAGGTCTTCGACCTCCGCCCGGCGGCCATCATCCGTGACCTCGACCTACTCCGCCCGATCTACGCCCAGACAGCTGCGTACGGTCATTTCGGGCGAGAGGAGCCCGACTTCTCCTGGGAGCGAGCGGACCGCGCCGAGGCGCTCAGGTCGGCGATCCGCGCCTGACCCAAGCTGCCCTGCGCGAGCGCGGCATTCGGTCGTAGTGGTATCGGGCAATTTGTAGTTATCCAGATGACGTTGTCGTATTGCCCTACCATCTTTACCAATATCGAGGCCGATTCGAATCCGACCAGGTGAGTGATGTCGTCTGACAGGACCGACGCGCAGCCGGGTGATCCGTGGTTTGCGCCCGTGTCTCAGCAGGACGCCGATGCGGGGCGCGGCGACGACGGCCATGCCGATAGCGCTGCTAATGGTACCGAAGGCGACACTTTCATAGCCGTACCCGCCGATGCTGACGCCGCTGACGATCGAGGTGGTCGCGGGGCCGAGTGGTTCCTCCGCACGGGCCGCGCCGGCCTGTTGCCAGACTCCATGACCGTCGCCTCCGACGACGCGGCCGATACACCGTCGCGTGACCATCACGAAGTCCGGATCGCCGCCGCGGGAGCACCACCATGGGCGGGCGAGACGACGCAGGTAGCGGACGGCGCGCCGCCGCCCTGGGAGAATGGGCCATGGCCAGGTCCGGGCGGCCTCGGGTCACCGGGCTCGGACGCGTCAGCTAACGGCCATCGGGAGACTCGCGCGCCGGCCCCGCACGCGTCCACGGACGCGGCAGTCGCGCAGAGTCGCTGGCCAGCGCGCACGGTGGTGACGGCCGGCCTGATACCGCTCGTCGTTCCCGGCCTTGTGCTCGGTATCTTGAGCCTTCGCCAGCCAGGCGGTCGCGCCGTCCGTAAGGCCTCGTGGCTGGCCATTGGCGCGTCCATCGCGTGGGCCGTGGTCATCATCTTGATCGTCGTCGGCACCGCGGGCGCGCCGGCCGCTAGCTGCAGTGGCTACCCCGCTGGCGTCCGTCAGGCGTACGAGCAGGCGCTGACAGCTCTGAGCAGGAATGCGCCAGCGTCGGTTCAGGCAGCGGATCTTGAGACGGCCGCGAGCCGGGCCAATGCCTCGGCGGCAGCGGCCGGGCAGATCGGCGTTCGCACCGCGCTGTTCGCGATGGCTAACGACATGACACAGGCGAGGGCGGACGTCGTGGCGCTGCGGCCGATTCCGGACGCGCTGCGGCAGCACCTGGCTGATGACGGTGCGGTGCCTTCGGGGTCTTGCGCCAGCTGACCCACGGTTCCCAGTTGGCCGTCGCAGCGCGCGGCTAACGGAGGCTGCGGCGTGTCCCTAGCGTCGTCATCCTCTGATAGGACAGGAACCGTGTCGGGCAAGGCGCCGCAGACGGCGCGTAAGCAGGGTGCGCCGGGACGCTCGCCGCGGCAGCCGGCGGCCGAGCTTCCCGTCGCGCGGGTGGCCGTTGACATCTCCCTGCCGCACCTAGACCGGCCGTTCGACTACCTCGTCCCGGACGCGCTCGCGGCACTTGCCGTGCCGGGCAGCCAGGTCCGGGTCCGGTTCGCCGGGCAGCTGGTCAGCGGATTCGTGCTGGCGCGCCTGGCCGAGAGCGATCACCCCGGCAGGCTGGGCTTTCTGGAGCGCGTCGTAGCTGCCGAGCAGATCCTGACGCCGGAGATCGCGGAGCTGGCTCGGGCAGTAGCCGACCGGTACGGCGGCACACTTGCCGACGTGTTGCGCCTGGCCATACCGCCACGTCACGCCACGGCGAGCAAGGCGGTGATCGGGCCAGCGGCCGTGGCCAGCGCGGTGCTCGCTGACGGCCAGCCGGCGCTGGCGGGGACCGAGCTGGCGACCGTGGCGGGTGGGCACGGCTTCTGGGCGCGGTACCGAGATGGCGCGTCGTTCCTCGCGGCGCTAGCAGCTGGCCGCAGTCCCCGTGCGGTCTGGTCGGCGCTACCGGGGCCGACCTGGCCGGATGAGATCGCGGCTGCCATTGCTGCGGTCACCAGGTCGGGTCGCGGAGCCGTCGTCGTGGTGCCGGATGGGCGCGACCTGGCCCTCGTCGATGCTGCCCTCGCCAATCAGCTCGGGCCCGCCCGGCACGTCGTGCTATCGGCCAGCCTGGGTCCAGCGGAGCGGTACCTGCGGTGGCTGGCGGTGGCCAGGGGCGAGGTCAAGGTCGTGGCCGGGACGCGATCCGCGATGTTCGCCCCGGTCGCCGATCTGGGCCTGGTGGTGCTCTGGGACGAGGGCGATGACTTGCATGCAGAGCCGCGCGCGCCCTATCCCCACGCGAGGGAAGTGCTGGCGCTGCGCGCCTACCTCGCGCACACCGGCGCGCTCCTCGGCGGCTTCGGCAGGACTGCAGAGGCCGCCCTGCTGGTGTCCAGCGGCTGGGCCCGGTCCCTGGCTGCCGACCGGGCCGTCGTCCGGCAGTGTGCGCCGGCTGTGCAGCCCGCAGGCGGCGAGACCGAGCTGGCCAGAGACGAAGCCGCCAGGTCTGCTCGATTGCCGAGCATTGCGCTGCGGACAGCGCGGACCGCGCTCGCTGATGGCCCAGTACTCGTCCAGGTGCCCCGGCGCGGCTACCTGGCGGCCGTCGCCTGCGAGCGATGCCACGCGCGGGCGCGGTGCACGTGCGGCGGCCCGGCCGAACTGCCTGGCCCGCAAGCGCCTCTGCGATGTGGCTGGTGCGGCTCGGCGATCGGCCGGGTGTGCCCCCACTGCGGGCACGAAGGGTTGCGCGCTGTGATGACTGGAGCCCGGCGGACGGCCGAAGAGCTCGGCCGGGCCTTCAGCCCGGTCCCCGTGCTCACCTCAGGGGGCAGTCGCGTCATCGACCGGGTGGGCAGCAAGCCGGCCGTCATAGTCGCAACTCCGGGCGCGGAGCCAGCTGCCGATGGCGGATACCGCGCTGCCATCCTGCTGGACGGCTGGGCCATGCTGGGCGCGGCAAGCTTGCGGGCGGCAGAAGAGGCGCTGCGGCGGTGGCTCAATGCGGCCGCACTGGTGCGGCCGGCGGCCGACGGCGGCAGCGTGGTGGTCGTCGCTGACGGCAGCCAGCCGGCCGTGCAGGCGCTGATCCGCTGGGATCCGGCGACGTTCGCTGACCGGGAGTTCGCGGAGCGCGCCGAGCTGCGGTTCCCGCCAGCGGCCCGGATGGCATCGGTCGCGGGGTCACCTGATGCCGTCGATTCCCTGATCGCGGTCACCAAGCTTCCTGACAACGCGGAGGTGCTCGGTCCCCTGCCCGCGCTAAGCGGGCCAGCTCTCCGGGCGGCGGCCGGAGCAATCGGACGAAGCGGAACCGCCATAAAGGCCAGTGCGGAGGGCCCGGATGCGGTCCGGTACCTGATCCGTGTGCCCAGGTCAGAGGGCACCGAACTGGCGCTCACGCTGCGCGCGGCCCAGGCAGTGCGGACCGCGGCCAAGGAACCTGGGGCTGTCCGCGTCCAGCTCGACCCAGCGGCGCTGATCTGACTACATTCCGTCTAGGCCGTAGGGTACTTGGGTGACCAACTCACCGGGCGGCCCGCAGCCGGGGCCAGCAGCGGGCGATAACGCTACTGGCAATGCCCGGTTCGACCGCCCGCGGATGCCGCCAGTGCGCCTCGCCCCGCGCGATGAGCTGGCCGCCGCTGCCAGGGTGGCGCCCCTGCTGCGGGCGGCCCGCGACCTGCGGGCCTGGGCCGCGCAGCAGCCCGATGTAGCGATCAGCGAGGTGCTGGATGGCAGCGACGCTCGGGCGGCTTCCGAGGCGCTGGAGCTGACGCTCGACGAGCTAGACGCGGCCTGGCAGGTCGCCGCCGCTACGAGCGAGACCGTGAGCGCGGAGCCGCCTGCGCCTGGTTCGGGGTCGCTGTCCGCTGCTAGCGCAGAGGACGTCCTGCGCGAATGGGACGCTGCGCTCGCGGCGCTCCTTGCTGGCGAGGAACTGGACGGCCTCGCGACCGCGCTGTACACGGTGGGCGCGCCGGTGCGGATCGAAGCGCTGTTCGACGCCTACGTGGCGGCCGCGGGAACGCGCCGGCTGCCGGGTGCCGACACGGACACCACGGGCAAGCGCGCGACGGGCGAGGGCACCGCGGGCAACGGCATGGCGGGCAAGGGCACGGCCGGCAAGGGCGCGGCAGGCAATGGCACGGCGACCAAGAGCGCGGCGGCCAACGGAGTCGCTGGCAATGGAGTGGCCGGCAACGAGGCCACGAGCGCTGGATTTACCGCTGTCCCCGACACGGGCGACACTCCGCCAGCCACAACGCGGGCGCCCGACGCCGACGAGGCAGCGGCCTTGTCGCATGCGCTCGAGACGCTCGCCGACCTCGGCGTAGTCGAGCTCGGCACCGAGGAGCACGCCGGCGGCCTGACCGTAGTGCTGTCGCCGCTCGGTGTCTGGGGGGTACACCGGCGACTACTCGCGCAAGGCTGGCACGTGCCGGTGCTCGGCGCAGCGAACCGCCACGGTGCTGTGGGCCTGCTGACGACGCTGGCCAGCTGCGACGCCGAGGACGGCGAGTCGAAGATCAACGAGTGGTTGGTCGGCCGGTCCGAAAGGCAGGCTGCGGCCGAGCTGATTGCCGCCGCCGCTACCGGCACGCCCGGCCTGCGCGGAGCCGCCTTCGCTGTCCTTGACCGAATCGGCAAGGCCGCAACAGAGGAAGTGCGCGCGGCGCTTGACGAGCCGCTGCTGCGGGCACACGCGGCCGTCTGGCTACACGAGCACGGGCAGGACGCCGAGCTGGGCCCGGCCGATCGCACGTGGCTCCTTGTCGACCTTGGTGCCGGCCTGCTTGAGGAGGCTGACCCGCGCGACGTGGTCGCCGAGCTGCTGCCCGACGTGGCGCCCGACGCGCAGGCCGAGATCGTCGCCGGGCTCTGGCAGGTCAGGCACCCCGGCGTCATCGACTTGCTGACGACCCTCAGCGAGCATCATCCCGATCCCGGCGTGGCGCGCGCGGCCCGCAAGGCTGCATTCAAGGCCCGCTCTCCAGGGGCCGGGGCAGGGCCGCGAGCTTCATAGACTTGAGCGGCTGCGGCCTTTCCGTCGGGCTGCTGAAATAAGCGTTTTATGCCTGGAGGAATGCAGTGAGTATCAGGCCGATCCGGTTGTTCGGTGACCCGGTGCTGCGGACGCCAGCCGACCCGGTGACCACCTTCGACGCAGAGCTGCGCAAGCTGGTCAAGGACCTCACGGACACGATGATGGACGCGCCGGGCGTCGGCCTTGCTGCTCCGCAGATTGGCGTCGGGCTCCGGGTCTTCACCTTCTACGTTGATGACGTGCTCGGACACCTCATCAACCCTGCGCTGAACCTGTCCACTGAGGTCGAGGTCGATGACGAGGGCTGCCTGTCATTTCCTGGCCTGGCGTACCCGACCAGCAGGTCGTTCGGCGCGGTTGCCACGGGTTTCGACATGCACGGCGAGCCCATCACTGTCGAGGGCACCGGCCAACTCGCCCGCTGCGTGCAGCACGAGACAGACCATCTGGACGGCGTCCTGTTCATCGACCGGCTCGATCCAGCTCAGCGCAAGCTTGCGATGAAGGAGATCCGGGCGTCGGAATGGTGGGGCGAGCCAGTCCCGCTGGTGAAGGTGTCACCGCACCCGACTAACGGCAAGGCCTTCTAGGGCATGCGCCTGGTCTTCGCCGGAACACCCGAAACCGCGTTGCCATCGCTGGATGCGCTGCTGAAGTCCAGGCACGAGGTCGTCGCGGTGATCACCAGGCCAGATGCGAAGGCTGGCCGCGGTCTGAAGGTGGGCCAGAGCCCGGTCGCCCAGCGAGCGGCCGAGGCCGGGATCGACATTATGCGGCCGACCCGGCTGGCCGACGAGGAATTCCTCAACAGGCTGCGGCAGATCGCGCCTGACTGCTGCCCGGTAACGGCCTATGGGGCTATCATCCCGCAGGTCGCGCTCGATATCCCCGCCCGCGGCTGGGTCAACCTGCATTTCTCGGTGCTGCCGGCCTGGCGCGGTGCAGCTCCGGTCCAGCACTCGATCCTGCACGGCGACGACGTGACCGGCGCCACGACATTCCAGATTGTCCGTGAACTCGACGCGGGTCCGGTGTACGGGGTGCTGACAGAGGCCATCCGCCCGGCCGACACAGCCGGGGACTTGCTCGAGCGTCTGAGCTTCGCCGGCGCCGACCTGCTCGTCGCGACTCTCGACGGCATCGAAGCGGGCGAGCTCGAAGCGCGCGAGCAGCCCGCCGACGGCGTCAGCCTCGCTCCCAAGGTCACGCCAGCCGACGCGCAAGTCAGCTGGCGCAATCCCGCCACCGCCATCGATCGGCAGATCCGTGCCTGCACGCCTGAGCCGGGAGCATGGACCCAGCTCGACGACGTGCGGGTCAAGCTGTGGCCGCTAGCGGCCGCCGCCGGCGTCGACGTCGGCGACGACAGCAACGGTCCGCTGGCTCCTGGTGAGCTCCGCGTCCAGCGCGATCGCATCTTCGCCGGGACGGGAACGACGCCAGTGCTACTCGCCGACGTTCAGGCCGATGGCAAACGCAGGATGCGGGCCGCTGACTGGGTCCGCGGTCTGCACCTGGACGGTCGGCCGGCGGTGCTTGGCTGAGTGGCCAGGGCACCGCGCTCGGGCGGACGCCAGAGTGAGCCAGAGGAACGTGGTCAGCCGGGCCGCCAGGCTCAGGCAGGCCGCCGGGGTGAGCCCAGCCGCCGGGGCCGGCCGGGCCAGCCGGCCCGGTCAGCCGATCCGGCCAGGCGCGTAGCGCTCGACGTGCTCCTGGCCGTGGCCGACCGGGACGCCTATGCGAACCTGCTGCTTCCGCAACTGCTCTCCCAGCGTGGGCTTACCGGCCGGGACGCAGCGCTGGCAACCGAGCTGAGCTACGGCACACTGCGAGGCCGCGGCACCTACGACGCGGTCCTGGCCATCTGCTGTGACCGCGATCTTGACTCCCTGGATCCGGTCGTGCGCGAGGTGCTGCGGCTTGGGGCTCATCAGCTCCTCGCTACCAGAATCCAGCCGCACGCCGCGGTGGCCACATCGGTGAACCTGGTCAAGGAAGCGGTCGGCCAGCGGCCCGCCGGCTTCGTGAACGCGGTCCTCCGGCGCGTCGCCACCAGAGACATGAAGGCTTGGCTCGATATCGCGGCACCGGGCCGGGATACGGACCAGGTCGGTCACCTGGCGGTCCGCTACAGCCATCCGCGGTGGATCGTCGAGGCGTTCGCCGCGGCACTCGGCGACGCACCTGGCGGTAATATGCGCCAGACCGAGGCCGCGCTCGCTGCCGACAGTGAGCGCCCGGCCGTTCACCTGTGCGTGGTACCCGGCCTCGCTAGCCGTGACGAACTGGTGGCGGCCGGCTGCGCTCCCGCGCGCTGGTCACCGTTCGGCGCCTACCTGGCTGACGGGGATCCGGCCGCCATCAGCGTCGTCGCCGACGGCAGGGCTGGGGTACAGGACGAGGCAAGCCAGCTCGCCGCCCTCGCGCTGGCCAGGGTCAGCGTCGACGGGACCGATGCCCGATGGCTCGACGTGTGCGCCGGCCCTGGCGGCAAGGCGCGCCTGCTGTCTGGGCTCGCGGCCGGTACGGGCGCGCGGATGCTGGCCGCCGAGATACGCAAGCACCGCGCCAGGCTCGTCCGCTCAGCCGTCTTCCCGGCCGGATCCGCCAGTGTCATAGTCGCCGACGGCACCAGCCCGGCCTGGCAAGACCGCAGCTTTGACCGGGTGATGGCCGACGTGCCGTGCTCCGGCCTGGGGGCGCTCCGCCGCCGGCCCGAGGCGCGCTGGCGCCGGACCCCAGCCGACGTGGACGCGCTGGGCGGCGTGCAGCGCGCCCTGCTGGCGGCCGCGCTGGATGCGGCGCGGCCGGGCGGCGTCGTCGCATACGTGACCTGCTCGCCCCATCTGGCCGAGACCCACGACGTCGTCGCTGACGTGCTGGCCGCGCGGCCCGGTGTCGATGTGCTCGACGCGCCCGCTGTGCTGGCCGAAGTAGACGGCATCAGGAGCGGCCCGGCCGGGCGGTACGCGCAGTTCTGGCCGCATGTGCACGGCACAGACGCCATCTTCCTTGCTCTGCTCCGGCCCAGTGTTTAGCTAGCGCGCTGCGCTCGGCAGTGCCGGAGTCCGCCTGGGCCCGACGCGTCCGGTCCCGATGTCAGCGCGCTTGCCCTGCGCATACCCAGCGCCGTAGCCGCCGCCGGTGTAGGTCACGCGGGCCGTCCTGGTATGCGGATAAGCGCTGGCAACGGTCTGCCGGATGACCATGGAGCGATCGGCAAGGACCAGCGTCGCGCGGGACGACGCGGCGCCGGTCTCGGTGACTGTCGCTGCCTGCTCGGCGCGCTGCTCCGCCGCCCGTACCTTGGCGATCACCGCCGCCGTGTAGCCGAGCAGCCAGCTGCGCCGCCAGGCGCGCACGTTGTCGGCTCTGGCGGGAACCTGCGCGGCGACCAGGCCATGCCACATCTGGACGAGCACCGAGGTGTACAGGACGTCGGCCCGCTCGATGTCGGAGGCGTAACCGAATACGTGCACGCGCTGGCCATCGCTGGCAGACAGCAGGATGCACTGGCAGCGCAACGCGGCGGCCAGCCCGCACAGCAGGTGCGCTTGGACCCTGGCCCACGGGTTGTAGATCTCGACGATGCGGTTGTCCGGCCTGTCGGTCTCCGGCCGCGTCGCCGCGAGCAGCGCCCGGTCGATGCCGTACTTGGCCATCAGCTCGGCTGCCTTGGCGGTGAGAGCCTGCGCCTCCTCGACCGTTACGCCCTCGGCCTCGGCCTTAGCCAGGAGCTTGCGCACCCGGTCGAGCAGTCGGTCGGGTGCCTCCGTGGTCGGTGCGGTGCTCAACGACTGCCTCCCGTGAACAGCGATCCTTCGTGCTGTTCGAACTTAGCGGCTCGCTCTGACACTCCGAGCCACCCTCGCCGCAGGGGCGGCGCCTAGAATCGCCCTGAGATGAAGGTTCAGATTGCGCCGAGCCTGCTGGCGTCCGACTTCGCCAGGCTCGCCGACGAAGCGCACGCGGTCGCGGACGCGGCCGACTGGCTGCATGTCGACGTGATGGACGGCCACTTCGTTCCCAACCTCACGATCGGACTGCCGGTCGTGGAAGCGCTGCACCGCCACACGCGGCTGCCGCTGGACTGCCACCTGATGATCGAAAATCCCGATCGCTGGGCGCCCGGCTACGCCGAGGCCGGCGCGCGCAGCGTGACCATTCACGCGGAAGCGGCGAGCGCGCCGGTCCGGACTTTGCGCGCCATCCGCGCAGCCGGGGCGCGCGCGGGCCTGGCCTTCAATCCGGGCACCCCGGTGCTATCGAATGCGGACCTGCTGGCCGAGATCGACATGCTGCTCCTGATGACCGTCGAGCCCGGCTTCGGCGGCCAGCCGTTCCTGGACCTCGTGCTGCCGAAGGTGCGCCGGGCGCGCGAGTTGATCAGCGGTCACGGCGGCGAGGTCTGGCTGCAAGTGGATGGCGGCGTGAGCGAAGAAACGATCGGGCGGTGCGCGGAGGCGGGCGCCGACATGTTCGTCGCTGGCTCGGCGGTGTACGGAGCCGCGGATCCCGCGGCGGCGGTCAAGGCGCTGCGCGAACTCGCCGTTGCCGCCAGCGCGCCAGGTACCTGCGGCTGATCCGGTGGCGGCGACCAAAGATCACGACGGGGAACGCGGCGGCGTCCGGCTCACCAACCTGGACCAGGTGCTGTTCGAAGGCGCGGAAGCCACCAAGCGAGATCTGGTCGATTACCTGGACGCGGTCAGTGACGTCTTCATCCCGGTGCTGGCGGACCGGCCCCTGTCGGTCGTGCGGGTCCTGCGCGGCCAGGCGCCGTTCATGCAGAAGAACGTGCCGAGATACACGCCGGATTTCGTGCAGACCGTTGTGGTGTGGGCCGAGAGCTCTCGCCGCGAGGTCGCGTACGCGCTGTGCAATGACCGGCAGACGCTGCTGTGGTTCGCCAACCAGCGCGCAGTCGAGTATCACCCCACCCTGATGCGCGTCGGCCACTCCGACAGCCCGGACTTCATGGTGCTCGACATCGATCCGCCGTCGGCCGAGCAATTCGGTCAGGCGGTGGGCGCCGCGATGCTCGTGCGGTCGGCGCTGGACTCGGCCGGGCTGGCGGCGGCGGTCAAGACCAGCGGCGCCAAGGGCGTGCACGTTTTCGTGCCCCTGACACCCGGTCAAAGTAGCGCTGACGCCGCGGCCGCCACGAGGGCGATCGCGGCCAGGGCCCAGCGCCTGGATCCAGACCTCGCTACGACAGCGTTCATCCGGGAGGATCGCGACGGCAAGGTCTTCATCGACCCGACAAGAGCCGGCGGCGCGACCGTCGTGGCGGCGTACAGCCCGCGCGTTCGGCCGCGCACGCAGGTGTCGTTCCCGGTCGCTTGGGGTGATCTCGACGGTGTCCGGCCTTCCGACTTCACCGTTCGGACCGCCGCGGGAATGCTTGGCGGCCGTGACCCGTGGGCCGACCTGCTGCCCGATCCCCAGCAACTGCCAGCTGGGCTGGTCGCGGAAGGCCACGACATCCCGATCGCCAGGGTCGTGGCCATGCACGAGGGGAAGCGCCGGGCTCGGGCGAAGCGCGAACAGTCCTGACGCTGCGCCGGGCCGGCGTCAGAAGCGGCTGCGGTAGCCGGAGGGCGGGACGCCGAGCGCGTGCACGAACGCACGTCGCATGCCCTCGGGCGTGCCGTAGCCACAGGCGCGGGCCACCTGTTCCACGCCCAGGTCCGAGTCCTCCAGCATCCGGCGGGCGGCCTCGAGTCGCATAGCAGCGACGTGCTTACCCGGCGGCACGCCGGTCTCGGCGGCAAAGGCGCGCGCGAACTGCCGGGCCGACAGGCCGGCCCTGGCGGCAAGGACGGGCACTGACAGGTCCGCCGCCAGATGTTCGCCGATCCACTGCTGGACCTCGCGCAGCGGGGCCCGCTGTGCCGACTGAGCCCGCAGCTGGGCGCTGAACTGAGCCTGGCCGCCGGGCCGCCGCAGGTACACCACCAGCCCCCTGGCCACCGCGAGCGCCGCATCGCGGCCGACGTCCTCCTCGACCATGGCCAGGGCAAGGTCGATGCCCGCCGTCACGCCGGCCGAGGTGGCAATCGCGCCGTCCCTGATGAAGATCGGCTCGATGTCGACTATGACGTCAGGGAACCGGCGCGCCATATCCGCGCCGAAAGCCCAGTGCGTGGTGGCGCGTTTCCCGTCCAGCAGGCCAGCCTCAGCAAGCAGGAAGGCGCCAGTGCAGACCGACGTGACCCGCCGGGCCAGCGGTGCGCAGTGACGTAGCCAGGCGGCGACCTGCGGGCTGAGGCAATGCGCGCCGGGACCGCCAGGCACCACCACGGTGTCGATCTCGGCAGCCGGCACGTGCCGCAGGTCCGCAGCGGGCATCAGCCCAAGCCCGGATGATGTCTGCACGTGACGACGACCCAGGCTGGCGGTCAGCACCCGATAGCCAGGATCGGTGGCTGGCCCGTGGGCGGCCACATAGTCGGCCGCTTCGGCGAACACCTCGAGTGGGCCCGTCACGTCCAGGCTCTGTACCCCGTCGAACAGCGGGATGACGACGAGCCTGGCTTGCATGCGTCCATCCTGGCGGCTAGCGTCGGCGACAGCAATGATGATTACCCCGCTTTTCCTGCCATCGCGACCGCGATCTCGAGGTTCGCGGAGCGCCGCTATTGCCCGCAATGCCGCTGGTGGCGAGTGATGGTGCGGACCCACAATGGGCTCATGACGGCAGCAGCCACGCCCAGCCTTGCCGGCCCGGAGCCAGGAGCAGCAGGTGCGCTGCTCGAGATCCGCGACCTGGCCGTGAGCTTTGGCCCTGTGCAGGCTTTGGACGGCGTCAGCCTTGCCGTCGGTCCCGGCGAGGTGGTCGCACTCGCAGGCGAGAACGGCGCAGGCAAGACGACGCTGGTCCGGTGTATCGGCGGCGACATCGCGCCGACCAGAGGCGAGATCAGGATCGGCGGGGCGCCTCTGCCGGCGGATCCGGGCGTGCTGGGCAGGAACGGGGTTAGCGTCCTCTGGCAGGACCTGGCCCTGTGCGACAACCTCGACATCGCCGCCAACCTGATGCTCGGCCGGGAACGGCGCCTGCATCTGGTGTCCGAGGTCAAGCTGCACACCGAGGCCACTCGCTTGCTGCGCGAGCTCGGAATCGTACTACCTGCTACCACCCGTGACATCAAGTCGCTGTCTGGCGGCCAGCGCCAGCTCGTGGCCGTGGCCAGGGCGATTGCCCGCAGGCCGCGGCTGCTGCTGCTGGACGAGCCGACCGCCGCACTTGGCGTGGCCATGGCCAAGCAGGTCGAGGAACTCATTGCCGGCGTGCGTGCACAAGGCACGTCGGTGCTGCTCGCCTGCCACGACATCGACATGATGTTCCGTCTCGCTGATCGCATCGTGGTGCTGCGGCACGGCCGAGTGGTCGCCGAGGTCACGCCCGCCGAGGTGCATCCCGACGATGTGATCGCGCTGCTGTCTGGCCAGGATGCTGATTCCTCGGCGCGCAGCCAGCTCACCCGGCTGCATGGCCTGACCGGCCGGCTGGTGAGCGCCGATCCGTCGTCGAGCCTGTCCCTGATCCTCTCCGCGCTTGGCGCCGCGCTTGGCACTGACCGGCTGTGCATCCACCTGGCTGGTGACGGTCGGCTGGTCTGCGACGTTTCGCTCGGCATGTCGCAGGCGCTGCTGTCCGCCTGGTCTAATCTGCAGCAAGGCCCGGCGGGCGGTCCGGTTGGCATCGCGGCGGCTGCCGGCGAGCCGGTGATCGTGGAAGACGTGCGGACGGGCGAGGGCTGGGCGTCCTTTGCCGGGCTGGCCAGGCAGGCAAAGGTTGCTAGCTCGCTATCGGTTCCGGTACTCGGGCCCGGCGGCCTGGCTGGCGTCATCACCGTGCTGCGGAGCATGCCGGGCAAGCCCAAGCGGGACGATCTTGATCTGGTCACGCTGTACGCGGGGTACGCCTCCAGCGCCATCGAGCGCGATCGCCTGCTCGACCAGGTGACGGCCCGCAACCGGGTGCTGGAGACGATCCGGGAGATGCTCGAGACTCTCGCTGGACCGCTCCCGGTGAACGAGAGCCTGCGGGTCGCACTCCAGGCCTTGTGCCATGGCCTCCAGGCCGACGAGGCCGCGCTTGTGAGCTGCCCGGCGGGCCAGGACATCGCGGTCCGGGCGTCAGCAGGATGGCCAGCGATCACGCGTTCGGGCGACGTCAGCGCCGAGCTGCTCAGTACCGCCGGCAGCGTCCTCCGCCACCCAGGGCCCGATGACGTCGCCGTGCCGCGAGCCGGGCACGACGGCGGCCGCCTCCTGGCCGTGCCGTTCGCAGCGCCGGGCGGGGCAGCCGCACTGGTCGCCTGCTGGCGGACAGGCACACCGCCCTCAGATGCTTCCGCCCTGCTGGAGGACGCCGCCCGCTCACTGCAGCTAGCGCTGGAGCGGGAGGAAGCGTCGGTGGCCCACCAGGAAGCCCTCACGCTGCGCCGGTCGCAGGAACTCCAGCGCGGCTTCCTGTCCAGGCTGAGCCACGAGCTGCGCACTCCGCTGACGGCGATCCGGGGCTATGCCTCCAGCTTGCTCCAGACGGACGTCACCTGGGACGGCGAGTCGCAGCACCGGTTCCTCCGCCGGATCACCGCCGAATCGGCTCGCCTCGGTCGCCTCGTCGACGACCTGCTCGACTTCTCCGCCATCGAGTCCGGGATCCTGCGCCTCCAGCGCGACTGGTGCGACCTGCCGCTGGTGCTCGAGGCGGCGATTGCGTGCCTGCCGCCCGATGCCTCCCCGCTGGTCCAGATGACGTGCGCTCCTGACCTGCCGGTCATCTGGGCCGACCACGACCGCCTCGAGCAGGTCTTCGTCAACTTGCTGGCCAATGCGGTCGCCCACAACCCGGCCGGCACGACAGTCCGCGTCGCGGCGGCCGCCGGCTCTGACTACGTGGAAGTCACCGTGGCCGATGACGGCGTCGGCCTGAGCCCAGATATGAGCAGCGCACCGTTCGAGCCGACCCGGCGCCGGCGCGGCCCTACGGCCGGGGCCGGCCTGGGCCTGTCCATCGCGCGCGGCATCGTCGTGGCACACGGCGGGCACATAGAGCTCATGGCGCAGCCAGCGGGCACCTGCTTCCGGATCTGCCTCCCCGTCGAGGCCGAGATCAGCCTGGCCCGCGAGCCGCAGCCAGCCGACCAGGCCGCGAGAGCTGTCGCGCAGACGGGAGCCAGTGCCGGTGGCCACTGAGGCAGCGACCCGGGCGCTCGTGGTCGAAGACGACCCCAATATCGTCGACCTGATCAGGTCCAACCTCGCGGTTCGCGGCTTCGATACGATCGTGTCGACGGATGGTCTGCGCGCGCTCCGGCTCCTGGAGACCGAGTCACCCGACATCGTCCTGCTGGACCTCATGCTGCCGGAGATCGACGGCTTCGAGCTGTGCCGCCAGATCCGCGAGCGCTCGTCGGTCGCGATCATCGTTGTGTCGGCCCGCGGCGGGGAACGAGACAAGGTCAGCGCCCTCAACGTCGGTGCGGACGACTACATGACCAAGCCGTTCAGCATCGAGGAGCTGCTGGCCAGGATCAACGCCACGCTGCGCCGCACCAGGCCGGCCGCGCACCTGGCCGCCGAGACCGCGCCGGAGGTAATCACCATCGCGGACCTCGTCATCGATCTGGGCAGCCAGCAAGTCCGCCGGGGCGGTGTCACGGTGCATCTGACCCCCACCGAATTCGCCCTGCTGCGGGAGCTCGCGCTGAACCGCGGCAAGCTACTGAGCCACGCCCATCTGCTGCGCCGGGTCTGGGGCCGGGGGTATGAGACCGAGACCGAGTACGTGCGGGTGTATGTCCGGCGGCTGCGGGCCAAGCTCGAGACGAACGGCACCCCGCTGATCGTCACGCAGCCCCGAGCCGGCTACCGGATCCTGGCCGACTGAGCGAGTCCATTGGCATGGTACGGACACAACACGGTATCAACACGATAACGATGGCTTCGATAAGAGCGCTATTTGTAGCATCGCGCCGTCCGTCGGTTTCGAAAACTGGCCCTGACGTGCAAGGATTCCGTTTACGAAATATTCACGAGGTTACGCTGATGTTAACGGAGCCGTTCATCAAACGGGTCCTAGTGTTTGCCTCGGAAGACGATTTGAACCCACGCGGGACAGTCCGACGGGCTCCCGGAGTATGCCCGTGCTCAGTGGCTGACCGCTAACAGACGAGGTGGTTTTCTTGCGCTCAGTCTCCAAGGCAGTGGCCGCGGTGGCCATCGCCAGCAGCGCGGCGCTGTTGGTCGCCGCCTGCGGCAGTTCCGGACCTTCACCAAGCTCGTCCACGACGAAGAATGTGCCGCAGCTCAGCACATCGTCGTTCACGCTGGACTTCTCGGCCATGGCCACGCTCAAGCCCCTGGCGTCCGAGGGGTCCGGCAACATCGCAGTCATCCTGCCGGACACCGTGTCATCGACGCGGTACGTCGAGTTTGACGCCCCGTACCTGACCAAGTCGCTGACGCTCGCCGGTCTCAAGACGTCGCAGTTCACCGTCCAGAATGCCCAGGGCAGTGACGCGACTGAGTATTCCGACGCGCAGGCAGCCATCACCAAGGGCGCGAAGGTCCTGATCATGGACCCGATTGACCCGGGTGTCGGTCAGAAGATCGAGTCCTACGCCGCGTCGCACGGCGTCCCGGTCGTCGACTATGACCGGATCACACTCGGCGGCAGCCGTAAGTACTACGTTAGCTTCAACAACGTCTACGTCGGCACGCTGCTCGGCCAGGGCCTGGCGAGCTGCATCAAGGCCTGGAACGTCAAGAGCCCCAAGGTCATCGTCATGAGGGGCGACCCGACGGACAACAACGCGACGCTCTTCGCCGACGGGTACGACGCCGTCCTGCAGACCTACTTCAGCAGCGGCGCGTGGAAGGACGTAGCCAACCCGGCCGGCACCTGGACGCCGACGGTCGCGCTGACCGAGTTCCAGGCTGCTTACACCAAGAACCCGAGCGCCAACGCCGTGCTCATGCCGAACGATGAGAATGGCGCGCCCATCATCCACTACCTCCAGAGCAAGGGCATCAAGGCGATGACCTTCCCGGTCACCGGGCAGGACGCAACGCTGACCGGCTTGCAGAACATCGTGTCCGGCTACCAGTGCGGCACGGTCTACAAGCCGATCTACCTGGAGGCGCAGGCGTCCGTGGCCCTGGCCATGTACCTGCGGGCTGGCGTCACCCCGCCGGCGACGCTGGTGAACGGCTCAGTCAAGGACGTCGACGAGAGCAACAAGCCGGTGCCGTCGATCCTGCTGACGCCTGAGTGGGTCACCACCGCCAACATGAAGTCGACCGTCATCGCGGACAACTTCGTGCCGGCATCGCAGATCTGCACTAGTACCTTCGCGGCGGACTGCACCAAGTACGGAATCTGAGGATGACAATGAGCGCTGACGACCGGGCCTGGATGGCACGGTGGTAGCAAACAGCGCCGGGGATGGTGCCACGCCCGTTAACGCGGGCGTGGCACCATCTGTGCCCGGCACCACCACGGCCAACGGAACCCCCCTGCTGAGCCTGCGCGGCATAGGTAAATCATTCGGACCGGTGCAGGCACTCACCGGCGTCGATCTGGACGTCCCGGCCGGCCAGGTGACGGCCCTGGTCGGCGACAACGGAGCCGGGAAAACCACGCTGATTAAATGCATCGCGGGCATTCACGAGCCCAGCAGCGGTCAGATGCTGTGGAACGGCAGGCCCGTCCACTTGCACTCGCCGAAGGACGCTGCGAATCTCGGCATTGCGACGGTCTACCAGGACCTCGCCCTCGCTGACAACCTGGACATCGTGCAGAACATGCTGCTGGGTCATGAGAAGACCCATCTCGGCCTGCTAGACGAAATTTCCATGGAACTGACGGCCAAGAAGACCCTCAGCGACCTGTCGGTCACTACTGTCCGGTCGATCCGGCAGCCGGTCGGTTCGCTGTCCGGCGGACAGCGGCAGGCGGTCGCGGTCGCCAAGGCTGTCATGCAGGAAGCGCGCCTGGTGATCATGGACGAGCCGACGGCCGCGCTGGGTGTGAGCCAGACCGAGATGGTCCTGAATCTCATCGGGAACCTGGCCAGCCGCGGGCACGCGGTGATCGTGATCTCCCACAACCTGAACGACGTTTTCGGGGTCGCCGACCGGCTGGCGGTACTCTACTTGGGCAGGCTGGTCGCGGAAGGCCCCGCGGCCGAGTTCGACCGTCAGTCGGTCGTGGACATCATGACGACGGGCGCCTCGAGCCGCCAGGTTAACGGCAGCGGAACCGAGACAGCCGCCTCGCCCGGCAACAGCAGATCGGAGGGCTGAGGAATGGCATCGACAGACCAAGAGCCAGACCAGGGCACCGGAACGGTCGCCGTCGCCGGCGAGGACGCCAAGATCGACGCGGCCGTGAGCGCTGGCGGCCTGGCGACGTCCCCGGACCTGCTGGTCGACTCGCTCGGCGAGTACGCGCGTCTGTGGCTCCGGCGCGTCCGCAGTGGCGAGAGCGGTGCCCTCCCCGTCATCATCGGGCTGATTGCGCTCGGCGCCTACTTCCAGCTGCGTGAGCACACGTTCCTGTCCGCGACCAACATCGCGAACCTCATGGGCCAGGCCGGCTGGATCATCACGATCGCCATGGCCCAGACGTTCATCCTGCTGCTCGGCGAGATCGACCTGTCGGTCGGGTTCAATGCGGCCATTGGCGGCACCATCACCATGTGGGCGGTGTCTGTAGCGCACCCATGGCCGACCTGGCTGGCCATCATCGTGGGCGTGGCGGCGTGCGCGCTCATTGCCGCCATCGAGGGCCTGATCATCGTCTGGCTCAAGATCCCGTCGTTCGTCGTGACGCTGGCTGGCCTGCTCGGCCTGAACGGCGTACTGATCTGGCTGTTCGATATCTCGCATACCGTCAGCATCGGCGGCACGATCTCCAATCACAACACCTTCATCAACGACCTGGTGAACGGCAACCTCAATGCCACCGCTGGCTGGGTGGTGCTGATCGGCTCTGTCGTGCTCGGCGGGGTTTTCATGGTCCTTCGGGACCGGCGGCGGCGAGCGAACAACCTGGTCGCGCCGCCACTCGGCGTCACTGCACTGAAGCTCATCGTCATGGCCGCGATCGGTGCCGCGCTGGTGATCGTGCTGAACATCAACCGCGCCGCGTTCGGCACGCTGGAAGGCGTGCCGTGGGTCGTCGTGATCGTGCTGATCCTGCTGCTCGCCACGACCGTCCTGCTGATGCGCACGAAGTTCGGCCGTTACATCTACGCCGTCGGCGGCAACGCCGAGGCAGCCAGGCGTGCCGGCATCAACCTGAACCGGATCCGCGTACTGGCGTTTGCACTGGCTGGCCTGTTCGCCGGCATTACCGGCATTCTGTACGCCTCCTACCTCGGCTCGATGTCGGAGAACTTCCCAGGCGGCCAGTACGTGCTGTACTCGGTGGCTGGCGGGGTCATCGGCGGGGTCAGTCTGTTCGGCGGCCGGGGCAGGATGCTCGGCGCCGTGCTCGGTGGCTTCGTCGTCGCGGTGATCTACAACGGCGTCGATTTGCTCGGCCTTGGCGCGGCTGGCCAGTACATCTGGACGGCCGCTGTGCTGCTCGCCGCGGTGACGCTCGACGCACTAGCCCGCCGGGGCCAGACGATCAGATAGCAGCGCTGTACCGGCCGCTAGGCCCGGCAGGAATGTCAGGGTCCAGCGCTGATGAGGAAGCCTGTAACGGCCGCCGGGTCCCCGACGAGAATGTCGGGGACCCGGCGGCCTCAGGTTGCCTGGTCGCGCGGAATACCCGGCATGGCACACTAGTTCTCGCAAGTACGCGTGCTCCGGGGTCGGTGAAACTCCGAACCGGCGGTGATAGTCCGCGACCCGGCCGAAGCCATCGGCCGGCTGACCCGGTGGAACTCCGGGACCGACGGTCAAAGTCCGGATGGGAGGCAGCACGTGCGCGGCGAAGGCTCGCGCTGGCGTGATCGCCAGTTCCCGGCAGCCAGGCCGCGTCTGCGCCGATAGCGCATCCCGGAGCTCGCTCAGGACAGCGGCTCCGAGGAGGACACGGTGTTTACCGGGATTGTGGAAGAACTCGGCGAGGTAGTCGGAATCGACCTCGCAGGCGACTCGGCCAGGATCAGGATTCGAGGGCCGCTCGTCACCGCCGACGCCGCTCGCGGCGACTCGATCGCGATCAACGGAGTCTGCCTGACGGTCACTGGCTCACAGGACGGCGAGTTCAGCGCGGACGTAATGGGGGAGACCCTCGAGCACTCAAGCCTGGGCGCGCTGCGCGCGGGCGCCGTTGTCAACCTCGAGCGCCCGGTACGCTCCGACGGTCGCCTGGGCGGCCACATCGTCCAGGGCCACGTTGACTGTACTGGCACGATCGTGGCCAGGCGGGCCGCCGGAGCTTCCGAGGTCGTCCGGATCTCAATCCCTGGGCCGCTGGCCAGCTATGTGGTCCTGAAGGGATCGGTGGCGGTCGATGGCATCAGCCTCACTGTCTCCGGACTCGGCGAAGATGCCGGGGCTCCCTGGTTCGAGGTGAGCCTGATCCCGGAGACGCTGGCCCGCACCACGCTCGGCCGCAGGCGGCCGGGCGAGGTCGTCAACATCGAGGTCGACCTCATCGCCAAGTACGTGGAGCGGCTGCTCGCGGGGAGGTTCCAGTGACCAGGCACGATGGCCCGGTGGCCGACAACACGGGCACAGAGCAGGACGGTACCCGGCTGGACAGCGTCGCCCGTGCGATCGCCGACATCGCCGCCGGTCGCCCGGTCGTGGTCGTGGACGACGCGGACCGGGAGAACGAGGGTGACATCATCTTCGCCGCCAGCAAGGCGACGCCGGCCCTGCTGGCATTCGCGATCCGGCACACCAGCGGGGTGATCTGCGTGCCGATGCCGGGGAACATGCTGGACCGCCTTCAGCTGCCACTGATGACCAGCCAGAATGCCGAGCGAATGCGGACCGCGTACACCATCAGCGTTGATGCCCGCGACGGCGTCACGACCGGCATCTCGGCCGCCGACCGGGCCAAGACCATCCGCACGCTGGTCGACTCGGCCACCGAGCCGTACGAAATCGTCCGGCCTGGCCACGTGTTCCCGCTGCGGTACACGCCAGGCGGCGTGCTGCGCCGCCGTGGACACACTGAGGCCGCAGTCGACCTGGCCAGGTTGGCCGGGCTGACCCCGGCCGGCGTGCTGTCGGAGATCGTCAACGACGACGGGACCATGGCCAGGCTGCCGAGGCTGCGCGAGTTCGCCGACGAGCATGCCCTGGCTCTCATCTCGATCGAGCAGCTGATCTCCTACCGGCGGCAGCATGAGCGCATCGTCACGCGCATGGTCGAGACGCGGGTGCCCAACGAGTTTGGCGACTGGCGCGCGCTCGGCTACCTCAACACCGTGGACAACACCGAGCACCTGGCGCTCGTGCTGGGTGACCTGACCGAGCCGGGGCCTGATGCGCTCGTGCGCATGCACTCCGAGTGCCTGACCGGTGATGTTTTTGGGTCCCACCGATGTGACTGCGGGACGCAGCTCGAGGCCGCCATGGCCGCCATCGCGGCTGAGGGACGCGGCGTCGTGCTGTACTTGCGCGGGCATGAAGGGCGCGGCATCGGGCTGCTGTCGAAGCTGCGTGCCTACCAGCTCCAGGATCGCGGGGCCGACACTGTCGACGCTAATACGGAGCTTGGCCTGCCGGTCGACGCCCGGGAGTACTCCACCGGCGCGCAAATGCTGACCGACATCGGCGTGCACTCGCTGCGGCTGCTGACGAACAACCCGGCAAAGGTGGACGGATTGGCGGGATACGGCCTCGAGGTCACCGGCCGGGTCGGGTTGCCATCGCTGCCCACGGCGCACAACCTGCGGTACCTGACGGCCAAGCGTGACCGCATGGGTCACCAGATCGACAATCTCCCGGCCGCCGCCGATGTCACCCCTGGCCCGTCCGCCTCGGCCGCGGGCATGCGGTGAGCGGTGCGGGACGCCCGGACGGCGAGATAGTCGACGCAGCCGGTCTCAGCCTGGCCATCGCGGCCACCCGCTGGCACGCCGAGATCACCGATCAGCTAGTCGACCGGGCCGTCGCCGCGGCTCGAGCGTGTGGGGTGGCCGTGCCGCTGGTCGTCCGCGTTCCTGGCGCCGTCGAGCTTCCGGTCGTCGCGGCGGCGCTCGCCCGCCGACACGACGCGGTAGCGTGCCTCGGTGCGGTGATCCGCGGCGGAACCCCGCACTTCGACTACGTCTGCGACGCGGTCACCTACGGCCTGACCAGGGTTGCACTTGACGCGGGGACGCCGGTCGGCAACGGCGTGCTGACCTGCGACACTCTCGAGCAGGCTCGTGATCGGAGCGGTGCGGAAGGCAGCGCGGAGGACAAAGGCTGGGACGCGGTAGTGGCTGCGCTGGAGACGGCGATTGTGCTCAGGTCCCTCGATCGCCAGCAGCCCGGCTTACGCATCAGACGCATGCGTGCGCGCCCGTGTAGCCGGCCGGTCATTAGGTCAGGTCGGGGCGACGCGGTAGTGATAACCGTGATGGTCGGTGAATCCAAGCCGCCTGTACAGGGACCTGGCGGCCGCGTTCCCGTCGGTGACCTGGAGATAGAGGTTCGGGACACCGTGGTCGGCCGCATGCTCCGCCAGCGCCGCGGTCATGGCGGTACCTAGCCGCTGACGGCGCTGCCCCGGATCGACCTCGATCGCAGTCAGGCCCGCCCACTGCAGCCCAGCACCGGCGCCGCTGGCCGCTACCCGCCCGATGGCGATCGTCTCTCCGGTGGCCCGGATCGACCCGAAGGCCTGCCAGTGCGCTGAAGTCAGCAGCCGCCCGGCGACGGGCGGCAGGGCCTGGCCGCGATAGCGGTACCGCGCGAGCCAGGCGGCATCAGGAGCCTTATCCATCGCCACCCTCGTGTCGGCGCTCGCATGCCGGGCGATGCTGTCTGTCGAGGCGGTCATTACGGTCGCGGCATCCGCCCGTATCGGCCAGTCCAGGCCGGCCAGGATCTGGTCGAGCTCGCTGCGCTCCGGGTGACCGGCCGGGTACGACACGGCGATCATGGCCGGCTGACCGCGAACCCGGTACCAGCGGACAACCGCCTCGATCGCGTGCTCCAGCGGCACTCCCGGATCGCCTGCGGCCAGGGCGCTGTTCGCGCGGCCAGTAAAGCCGTCGGCGGCGCGCAGCAGCCAGGCACCAAGCCGCTCCTCGTCTGGCGCCTGCCAGTGTGGCGCCGCCGCATGTTCGAGGTCGGCGATGGAAATCGTCACGCTGGCAGTGTGCCAGCGCGCGTCCGCGCCGCCGCACGCAAGGCTGCACCCGTGCACACGTACGCATGCGGCCCAGGCGTGCATGCGCGCGTGCACGCATGCGGGAGTATGGGCGCATGGCGACTTTGTCAGATGCTGCCGAGATCGGCAGCCGGGACGGCTACCTCGCGGTCATCTCGACCGCGCGCGCCGACGGAACCATCCAGTCCTCGCTGGTCAACGCCGGCGTGCTCGCCGACCCGCAGTCCGGGCAGGAAGTCGTGGGCTTCGTGACCTACGGCAAGGCCAAGCTCGGCAACTTGCGCGCCAGGCCGCAGATCACCGTCACGTTCCGGGCCGGCTGGCAGTGGACCGCAGTCGAGGGACGGGCCCGGATCATCGGGCCGGACGACCCGGCCCCCGGCATCGACGGGGAAGGGCTGCGGCTGCTCCGCCGGGAGGTCTTTACCGCGGCGGGCGGCACGCACGATGACTGGGACACCTACGACCGGGTGATGGCTGAGCAGCGGCGCGCTGTCGTGCTGGTGACGCCGTCCCGCGTGTACAGCAGCTAGCGGACGGCGACGGCTATCTCGACGTTTCTCGCTAAATCGGACCGATGCCGGATTCGTCGACTCCGAAGATCGCGCTCCCGCCCGGCCGTACATAGGCTCCGTACATGCGTTGGGGAAACACGGGAGGCGCTCGGGTTGTTGGCGCAGTGGACGGCCAATAGATGCGCGAGGTGACCGGCAGTGCGCGACATCCTTGATCCCATCACCAAGTGGTGGGACGCGAATGAGACGTTCGGCCTCGCTACCGTCGTCCAGACATTCAGCAGCGCGCCACGCGAGCCCGGCGCGGCCATGGCAGTGTCGGCGACCGGCGAAGTCGTCGGCAGTGTCTCCGGGGGCTGTGTCGAGGGTGCTGTGTACGAGCTCGCCACGGAGGTCACCGCGAGCGGGCAGCCGGTGCTGCGGCGGTACGGGATCAGCGACAACGACGCGTTCGCCGTGGGGCTAACCTGCGGCGGGATCATTGACATCTTCGTCGAGCCGGCCAGCCGGGAGCGCTTCGCGGCGCTGGGCGAGGTCGCGGGGGCGGTCCGCACGGGTACGCCAATCGCGGTGGCGACGATCATCGAGGGCCCGGGCGAGATCGGATCCCGGCGCATCATCTGGGAAGGCGACCGGTCGACGGGCACGCTTGGTGCCGGTGACCGCCTGGACCAGGCCGTCGACGACGACGCCCGCGGCATGCTCGCCCAAGGGCTGACCAGCGTCCGCCGGTATGGCCCGGAGGGGGAGCGGCGCCGCGACGAGCTCGCGGTCTTCGTGCAGTCCTTCGCACCAGCGCCAAGGATGCTGGTATTTGGCGCCATCGACTTCGCCGCCGCCGTCGCCAAGGCCGGCAAGTTCCTCGGCTATCACGTCACCGTGTGCGACGCCAGGCCGGTCTTCGCGACGGCTTCCCGGTTCCCGGACGCTGACGAGGTCATCACCGACTGGCCGCACCGCTACCTGGCAGGTATCAGCACCGACGAGCGCACGGTGATCTGCGTGCTGACGCACGACCCGAAGTTCGACGTCCCCTTGCTGGAAGTCGCGTTGCGCCGCCCCGCCACGTATATCGGCGCCATGGGCAGCAGGCGCACGCACGAGGATCGCCTCGCCCGGCTTCGCGAGGCCGGCCTGTCAGAGGCCGAGTTGTCCCGCCTCCGCTCGCCGATCGGGCTGGACCTCGGTGCCCGCACACCGGAAGAGACGGCCGTCGCGATCGCCGCCGAGCTGATTCAGCTGCGCTGGGGTGGTTCCGGTCAGCCGCTCACGGCGACTACCGGCCGCATCCACCACGGGCAGCTGCCAGGTGATCGTGGAACACCGGACCTGCTGGGTGAGCGCACCGCTTGACATCAAAGTCCGGGAACGTGGCCGGAATCCTGCTCGCCGCCGGCGACGGGAGCAGGCTCGGCCAGCCCAAAGCCCTCGTGGTCCTCAGCGGCCAGTCGCTCGCGCGCCGTGGCATCGCCCTGTTGCAAGCGGGCGGGGCAAGGCCGGTCATCGTGGTGACGGGCGCGGCGGCGCTTGGCGCCGCGGACCTGGCCGGTGACTCCGGTGCGCCGGATGGGCCGGGTGGCGACGGCGCGGGGAGCGGGACCGGCGCCAGCGACCGCGGCCGGGCGAGCGTGATCGGCGTGCACAATCCGCAGTGGCGAAGCGGCATGGGCTCGTCGCTGGCGGTCGGGCTGGCAGCGGCTCCGGAGGGCTCCACCGCGGTGGTCATCGCGCTGGCGGATCAGCCTCTGGTAGGGCCGGAGGCCGTGCGCAGGCTGATCGCCGCGCACGCGGCAGGCGCTCGCGTCGCTGTCGCGTGCTACGAAGGCCAGCCGCGCAATCCAGTGCTGATCAGCCGGGAACACTGGGCCGAAGTCGCCCAGCTAGCCGCGGGCGACGTCGGCGCGCGGCCGTTCCTGCGGGCACATCCTGAGCTCGTCACGCAGATCGAGTGCGCCGACACCGGGCGGCCCGACGATATCGACACCCGTGAAGACCTGGCGCGCGTGGCGGCGCTGCTCGGGCCGTCGGCCCCGTTCCCGTCCTAACTGATCGTGGCCTGGACGCCCCAGCGGTGCGTCACGCCTTCGCCCGGCTCGACCTTCCCTAGGTCGATGCCCGTGACAAATGCGTTCGGCGGGCACGTCATCGGCTCGATCGCGAGCGCGCGGCGGCGCGCCTCCGGACCGAGCGGATCGCCGGTGAAGACCTGAAGCCAGCGGTAGCCGGGGCCGAGCCAGACCGCGATCTGCGCGGTCGGCCCGGACAGGCGGGCCCACGCGCGGCCGTCGGCGTCGGCCGCCAGTGCCGTGAACCCGTGATCCAGTGCCACGTCGCCGATCTTCCGGCCGGCGCGGAAGTCGAATTCCGAGCCGGCAACTTCCTGCGGCTCGCCGGCCGGGATGCCGCGATCACTGGTCGGCTGCCAATGTGCGGCCGGGATCTGGAGCTCGCAGTCGTCGACAAGGCCGGAGCTTGCGATGAAGTAGGGGTGCGCGCCCGTTCCGAATGGCGCGGTGCGGCTGCCGGAGTTGCGCGCGGTCACGGTCACCTCAAGCCCAGCGTCCACGCTGAGCCGGTAGCCAGCCCGCAGCTCCAGGGAGAACGGGTAGCCGGTCCGTCCGAGCAGATCCAGGCCGAGCTCGACGTGATCGGGGGCCTGCGCCGTGACGCGCCAGCTAGCCCATCTGGTCAGCCCGTGAATGGCGTTGTCGCGGGCCTGCTCGGAGATGTCGAGCTGGTAGCTAGCGCCGCCGAAGGCGTAGCGGCCGTGGTCGATCCTGTTGGGCCACGGTGCGAGCAACTGGCCCGCGCCCGCGGGCGGCAGCTCATCCGCGTCGTAGGTCCTGATGATCGGCTGGCCGCGCAGGCTCAGCGCGCGCAGCCCAGCGCCAAGCTCGGTGATGGTGGCCTGGAAATCGCCGGCCGCGATGTCGTACTGCGCACCGGTGAGGGGGAGGGTCGGCTCTGACATGGCGTCCATCTTGCCCCGGCCAGGACGGACGATGCCGGCGGGGCTGCTTGGGGAGCGGGGGACCTTCAGCCCCGCCGGCTCTTTGCACCCTAGCGGCCGTAGCTGTCCGTCCGTGCGAAGTTCCGCAAGCCTGGAGCGAGTTCTCAGCGTTTGGCGGACGGGTGCCCGCTGTTACCGAAAGCTGCCGATATAGCTGGCGAAAGCTACCACATCGCCGAGGTAATGCTTAGTGCTCTCGTCGAATTCGCCGCCACAGGTGATCAGCCGCAGTGTCGGCCAGCTGGTGTAGCCGAACACCTTGGCTGTCGGGAATTGTGTCTTGCTAAACAGGGCTACCGAGTACGTCTCGAACACGATGGTCTGACCATCACGCAGCCGGATGTAGATCTTCGCGCCCGGCCGGAGATTGCCGAGGTCGTAGAAGACGGCCGGGCCGACGCCCGAGGCGTCGACGTGGCCGAGTATCGCGGCGGCGCCTGGCTGGCCCGGCGCCGGGCCTTTGTCGTACCAGCTGGTCAGGCCGGGATGGCTGAGCGACGGGACGGTCAGCGTGCCGTTCGGGTTGAGGCCGAGCGCGACGATGTCGGCGTCTACCTTGATGGCGGGGATTTGGAGCCTGACCGGACTTGACCGGCTCGGCAGGCCGCCGGTGGCGATGTGCGGGGCGGCCTCACCCGCCGCCGACTGGCTGGTGCCGGTCCGGTCAGAGTGTGCGCGGTCAGTGGGTGCGCGGTCAGTGGGCGTCCGGTCTCGCGGCTTCTTGCCGGTGGACGCCCGGCCAGCGGGCGTCTGGGCGGTGGGAGTCTGGCCGGTGGATTTCGGGGCCGCGGGCGCCTGGTCGGCGGGCGCGTGGTCGGCCGCGGCCCAGGCCGGCGGGACCGGGGGAGGCGCCCAGCGCAAGGTGTCGTGGCCGACGAAGGCGATGATGATCCCGGTCACGATCATCGCGATCGCGGCCAGGCTGAGCCAGGGGATCCGGCGCACCGAGGAGCTCACGCTCGCTGGGCGCGGTCAACCTCATCGGATCGGGCAGGCCTGGCTGGCGGCATCGTCTTCCCCCGGTTCTGCGTCGATCACCCCTGGGCGCAGTGATCGTCGCAGTCTTATCCCCGGCAGTCGGCCCGGTTACGCCCGGCTCGGTGTCAGTTTGTGTGCCTCAGGAGTCTGTCTCAGGCGCTTGCTGCCTGGCCAGTGCCGAGGCCAGCCGGCACGCGAGCGAGCGAGCCGTTACGCACTGCCTCAGCGGTCAGGATGCCGAACAGGTAGAAGCACGCGGATTCCTCGGTCGCGAAGACCTGGAGCTCTTGACGGCCGCCGCCAGCGGAGTGGAATACCTCGAATCCCTGCGCGGTCTGGACCAGGCACATTGCGCCGTCGACGACCTCGCCGACGGCGTAGGAGTCGGCTGGGATCCCGGCGAGGGCGGCCAGGTCGGCGAACAGACGCTCGGTAGCTAGCCGGCTGCGCGCCGAGCGGCGCTGCCTGGGCTGGGTGGATGGGCGCGGCTGCGTGCCGGGAACGGGGTCAGGTGCGATCGGCGGGGAATCCGGCATGGCGGCCGCCGAGCGCGCTGGCACACTACGACGCGCTGCCGGGCGACGCCGAGCGGCCGACGCGGCTCGCAGTGCCTCCGCTTCCAGCGGTAGCGGCGCTGGCGCTGCGACCGGCAACGCGACGCCGGTGCCGCTGTCGGGCAGTGGCACGTAGGCCGCGGAGAGCAGGTCGCCACCGTGCCCGGCGTCTCCGGCGGATGGGCTCGGCAGCTTCTGGGCGGCTGGGGCCGCATGCTGGCCGGGTGTGCCGGGGCTGAAGCCGCCCGGCGTCGTGTACTGGCCGCTCGCGCCCTGGCCGCGGCCCGCCGGGGCCGTGTACTGGCCGCTCGTGCCGGAGGTGTAATCGGCCGGGACCGAATACTGGCCGGAAGGACGGACATACCCAGCGCTGTCCGGCCGGACGGCAGGCAGCGGTCCAGTGACGGGACGCGACTCGGAGAGGAGCCGTGGGTACTCGGTCCGCTCCTCGACAATCTCGGTGACCTCGGACCTCAGCGCGACGAGCTCGAAGACTCCGCGGTCCACCTGCCAGTAGCCGAGCTGCTCGGCCTTGAAGCCGTCGTGGCCCAGGTAACCGATGTGCAGCCGGTCGCCCAGGTCGTCGACCACCATGCAACGCTCGCCGCGGAACATGCCGACTGGTCGAGATTCCCAGACGGCCTGGACGTCGCTGAGACGAAGCTGCTTGCGCCAGTGTCCTGTGGCTGGCTCGAAACCCAGGTCCTCGGGTGGCGGGCACGCGGCAAACAGGACGATGTCGCCTTGCGCTGGCCCGATTCCGGCCTCGAACGGAGATCCTTGGTACGTGGCCATCAGCCGGTAGCGCACAGTTCAGGCCCTTCTGCCGGACGCAGCCATACCTGGCCGTCGTACCTGGCGATGAAGTCGGACTTATCACGACCAATGCGGTGAATCTCAGCGCCGACTGGCACCGGGATCGGGTCGGTGAAGTACTCGGCCACCGCCTGCTCCTGGCTGGCGGTGTATCCGGTGCCGGTAAACGGCGGCTGCATGGCCCAGTCGCCGCCATGTGCGGCGGAATACGGCACCTGGTAGGCCTCGGTACCGACTGCGCGCCACCGCAAAAGATAGATCTCGGGCATATCCAGGCTGTACTCCGAGCCGTCGTAGCCGAGGCCAAAGGCGTCGTAAAGCTCGCGCGGGCTGGCGGCCCGGCTATCACCAACCCGGTGCACGAAGCCGGAGATGATCGACCTGCGCCCGGTCAGATACGGCTCGACCATCCGGGGCGCGATTGCCTTTTGCATGAGCGTGCCAGGTTCCACGGCTCTGGGTCCCTGGCTCACGTAGCTCACATGGTCCTCTGCGGTCGGGATGCTGTCGTGGACTGCTGCGTATGGAAGCGCTCTGCTGACCGCGTCTACGCTGCGACGATTCACCGTCAGTCCCACGAGACTCTCATATCGCGAAATGCGTCCTCAACTGCTTCGGCCCAGCTAGTCCCCATCGCGGGTAACGTTACCGCGCCGGCTGGGCCAGCCCGGTCGCCGAACCCGGACGCTCACGGCGAAAGGCCGTCAGTACAGTTGGCGAAATGGCCGACCTGAGGGCGGGAGACGAGCGATTCCGCGACGATCGCGGTGCCGCGGATCCGGCGGTTGCAGCCGCGTTGGCGGCGTATGCCGACGGCACAGGCGGCGAGCATGCTGTCCTGGTCGCGCTGGCCGATAGCCGGCTGCTTGTCCCGGTGGTCGCCGTCCTGGCCGACGAAGGTGCCGTTGTCGACGACGGTGCCGGCGCCGACGCTCTACCCGGCCACGACGGTCTGGCTGGCCACGAGGATCTGGCTGGCCGGGCCGGTCAGGCGGGCCACGGCGGTCAAGCTGGCCACGCCGGGCTTGAGCCCCCGGCGCTGCCGCGCGGCGAGAAGGCCAGCGAGATGGCGATGCCGGAAATCGTCGGCCGGGACGGCAGGCGGGCCCTCCCGGCTTTCACCTCCGTCGAGTCGCTGCAACGGTGGCGGGCACGGGCGCGGCCAGTTCCGGTGCCAGCGGCGGGTGTGTGGCAGTCGGCTGTCCAGGAGTCATGTGCCGTAGTCATCGATATAGCCGGCCCCGTTCCGATGGTGATCGAGGGCAGTCGGCTGGCAGCGCTTGCGGCAGGCGGTGACGTGCCTGGCATGCACGAGGATCCTGACGTCTGGCGGCAGGTAGCCGCCGCAGCGGCCGAGGTTGCGCCCGGCATCCGGGTGCGGCTCAGCCAGCCCAATGGCGGTCTGGACTTCACCCTCGAGCTCGCTCCGCCGGCCGGATCAGCTGCGCTGGTGCCCGAGGACGTCGCGAGCCGTATCGCGGACGCAGTGCACGGCCGGCTGCCGGGCCGGATTCGATCTGGCATCGCCGTCATGCGGCGGCCTGGCTAGCGCGGATGCGCTCGGCCACCGGCCAGCGGAGACCGTCGGTATTACGATCATGACTTGTGCAGCCAGTGACGCTTGCCGAGGTGGCCGATGAGCTCTACGGGCTCACGCCAGCGGACTTCATTGCGGCCAGGGACGAGCGGGCGCGCCAGGCGCGGGCGGCTGGCCAGCGGGACGAGGCGGCCGCTATCAAGAAACTCGCGAGGCCCACGACCAGCGCGTGGCTGGTCAATCAGCTGACCCGGACCGCGCAAGAGCCCATGGCCCGCCTCTACGAGCTCGGTGACGAGCTGCAGGAGGCGCAGCGAACGCTCGCCGGCGACCGGCTGCGGGAGCTGTCGGTCCAGCGCAGGCAGGTGATCAATGACCTGCTGCCGACGGCGAGCGACCTGGCCGCGCGTGCGGACCAGCCCGCCAGCGCGGCCGTACTCGGCGAAGTCCGGGCGACCCTCGAGGCGGCGCTAGCCGACGCCGACGCCAGGGCGGCGGTCCGCTCGGGCCTGCTCACCAAGGCGCTCGCCTACGCCGGGCTCGGCGAAGTCGACCTGTCCGCGGCGTTGGCTGTGGTGGCTCAGCCGCGGTCCGCCCGCAGCGCGAAGGCTGCCGAGGCCGACAAGGGCGCTGACCGCACGCGGCCGCGCGCCAAGGGTGAGCTGGCTGCCGACAGTCCGCGGCGAGGCCCCGACGCCGCACTGCAGGCGGCGCAAGAGGCAGTTGACGAGGCCGCGGCCGCGTCCGCTGCGGCCGAGCGTGCGGTCACGGGCGTCGATGAGCAGCGCCAGTTCCTGAGCCGGCGGATCAGCCATCTGGAACGCGAGCTCACCGAGGCGCGCGCGACGGATGCGCAGCTTGGCCGCGAAGCCAAGCAGGCCGTGCGCAGCCGGGACGGCGCCGCCCGCCGCCTCGCGAGCGCGGAACGGCGGCTAGAGCAGGCTCGGCGCCAGGCGGGCACAACGCCGTGATCTCGAAGACCGTGATCCCGAAGACCAGGCATCGCCGGCGGCGCGGAACTTACGTCGTGACGGCTTTGTCGGCCCTGGCTACGCCTGACCGATGTTGATCAGCCACGGCACGCCGAACCTGTCGACGCACATCCCGAACTCATCCCCCCAGGCCTGCTTCTCGAGCGGCATCGTCGTGGTCCCGCTGGCCGACAGCTTCTCCCAGTAGCCGCGGAGGGTCTCGGCGTCGTCGCCGCTCAGGCTGATCGACACGCCGGCCATCGGCTGATACTCCATGGTGCTCGGCACGTCGGCGGCCATGATGGTGTAGCCCGCGTCAGTCTCGAGCGCGCAGTGCATGACCCGGTCTGCGTCCGGTCCCTCCTGCCCGAACTGAGCGAACGTCGTGATGGCTGGCTCGCCACCAAAAACGCCGGCGTAGAACTCGATCGCCTGGCGGGTGTTGCCGTTGAAGTTGAGGTACGGGTTAAGTCGTGACGCCATTGGCTCCTCCTGGCAGACGTATGACGCGCACTGCGGATGCTAGATCCGCCCGGTGTCGATCGCGCGCTGTGCCTGGACGAGTACCCGCGTCACTGCCTGCCCGAACCGGACATCGCACGGATGACTGGTACGTCCGGACCTGGCGTTGCCGGCGAGCTCAGTCAGCGCGACCCGGAGCGCGGGGGTCGGGTCATCAGCGAGCGGCGGTACCGATGCGCGCCCGTGCTCCCCCCAGATTTGAAGCTCGAACCCGTCTGCGGGCTCGGGCGCGCCCAGCGTCAGGGTAGCCGTACTGGTCGCGCCGTCGTGGTGATGCAGCACCAGGTACGTGAGATCACCGCGGCCGGAGTCGGTGGTGACCGACTCCACCGGACCGAGGATCGCCCATAGCAGCGAGATCACGTGCGGACCAAGGTCCCAGAGGGCGCCTTTCTCGCGCCGCCACGGTGTGTTGAACGGGCTGGACTCGGCATAGACCGAGCCGAGCCAGACCGCGTGACCTCCAGCCCAGCCAGCCGTGCTGGTGACCTCCGAGAGCCACGCTCTTGAGTCAGCCTGGAACCGGGACGTAAAGAACACCACCGACGCGATTCCAGCCGACTCCGCGGCTGCCACGAGCTCGTCGCCCGCCTCGATGCTGAGCGCAAGCGGCTTCTCCAGCAGCAGGTGCTTGCCCGCCCGTGCGGCGCGCACCGCAAGCGAGCTCTGCACGTTTGGTGGCACCGAGAAGGCAACGGCGTCGACGTCGGCCAGGAACGCATCAAAGTCGGTATGCGGGGCGGCGCCGAAAGACGCCGCCAGCGCGGCCGCGGCCTCAGGGTTGCGGCCCCAGACGGCCGCGAACTCGATGCCGGGCGTATTGGAGAGCGCGCGCGCATGGGCCGCCCGTGCCCAGTAGCCGGTGCCGACCAGGCCGAATCGCATGGCGCGTTGCGACTCGCCAGATCCGGAAGCGTCAGTGCCGTACGCGACAGTACCGGACGCGTCGGGGCCGGACGGGGGAGTAGCGGCGTTTGCAGGGTCATCAGTCACCCGAGCCACCCTGCCAGACGACGGATCCCCAAGGCTAGGCGGCCGATGGCCAGCCTGCCGCTCGGGCCGGATGACTATGCTCGGGTGGTGGCCGGGTACCCGGCCACCAGCCAGACAGGGAGCACCGATGGGCGAGGCACACGCCGCGGTCGCGGCGGCCGGTCACGCCGCCAGCGCTGGTGCGGGTCCCCTCCGTGATATGCCCGCCGATGGTCTGGATGCGGCGCTGCGCGCCATGGCGACGCACCTGGTCAAGCGAGCGGATGCCGTGATCGCCGCGAATGCCGAGGACGTCCGCAGGGCGAGGGCGGACGGGCTCGCCGACGCATTCGTGGACCGGCTGACGCTCGGCGCTGATCGCGTGGCGGCGATGGCTGATCAGCTGCGGACGCTGGCCGACGTGCCAGCCGAGCCTGCACGCTCGTACCTGCGCGATCTGCCCGACGGACTCGAGCTTTACGAGTGGCGCCGGCCCGTGGGCGTGATCGGCGCGAACTTCGAAGCTCGTCCGGGCGTGGTCGTCGACATCGCCTCACAGCTGATCAAGTCGCGTAACGCCGGCGTGCTGCGCACCGGATCCAGCGCCATCAAGTCGGCAGCCGTGCTCGTCGATGACGTCGTCGGGCCGGCCATGGCCGCGTCAGGGCTCGATCCGGAGGCGATCCAGTTGCTCCGCCTGCCGGGCCGCGACACCGCTGTCGAGCTCGTCCGGCAGCCACGACTCATCCCGCTCGTCATCCTCCGCGGCAGCGGCGACAGCACGCGCGCGCTCGCACACGAGGCCGCGCTGCACGGCGTCCGCACGCTCGCGCACGCCGATGGCGGCGCGGTGATCTACGTCGACCAGTCAGCCGACGCCGAGCTGGCCGTGCGGCTCATTGAGCGCAGCCTGGATCGGCTGGGCGTCTGCAACCGCCTGAACCTGCTCCTCGTGCAGGAAGCCGTCTGGGACCAGACGGTGCCAGCGATCATTGCCCTGGCGCGCAAGCTCGGCATCGCGGTCTCGCTGCCGCCGCACGTACACCCGCTCGGCCACGAGTGGGCCCTGGACGCGGGCGCGGAGGCGACCATCACGCTTGCTCCCGCAGCGGACGCGGTCGCAGCAGCTGAGATCGCGAACCGGGAGACGTCCGGGCTGGCGGCCTCGATCGTCGCGGCTGACACCGGCGCGGCGAGCCGGTTCCTGAGCACGTATGCGGGCACGGGGGCGTTCTGGAATGCGACCCCGCGCCTGCTGGACGGGTTCAAGCTGCTGTCGGTGCCCGAGACCGGGATCAACATCGACGTAGTGCCGGGCCCGCGCGGCCCGGTGACGTTCCGGGATCTGTACCTGCGTCAGTATGCGGTCGTCCCGAAGGGCGCGCCCTAGCCCTGGTAGACCACCAGCGACTCACGGTGCACCGCGTGGATACCGCGGACGACCCGGCGTGCCGCCGGATCCGTAGGCACCTGACCGTGCAGGAATCCCTTATTGAGCAGGAACGCGGCACACAGCTGCGGCTGCGCCAGCATCAGTGAATCGGCGAGCTCGGTCACCCGCTCCGGCGAAAAGCTAGCGAGCTGGGCAAAGGCTTCCTGACTCGCGCGTGAGGTCCCGTCCGCGAGTTCCCGGCAGTCCTTGTAGACGTCGGGATCCAGCAGCGATGCCGCGCCGTGAGAGCCGTCCTTGTCGTCGGCTGCACTAGTGCCCACGTAGCGTAGCCGGAGCAGGATCCCGATCACGCAGGCGACTTCCTGCGGCGACAAGGCTCGTAGCAGCCGCAGCAGGCTCGATGGCAGCGCCACGGAACCGCGGCCAAGCAGCCGCTCAGGATGGCGAACGTCGAGCAGTTCGACGACCGAGCCGGCGGCGAAGTCGCCGTCGACGCGTTTGACCCCGGACAGGAAGAGCGTGCTGCCCGTGCGCAGGCTTTCTTCGGCGTCGCGGTTGACGTGCACTGAGCCCTCGGAGTACGCGATGCCGCCGATCCAGCGTTTGGCTGCGTCAAGCTGGCCGCCGGCCGCGCGGACGACAGTGCCCATCCGCGCGCGCGGATTCAGGCTGCGGGCTACCACGTCGGGCTCGCGAGCCGAGCCGATCGCGGCCTCGACGCCGCAGCACGCGGCCCTGGCAGCGGCGCTCAGCTTCGAGCCCATGCCGCCCCGGCCGGTGCCGCCGGTCGAGACCCGGACTGCGCGAGCCTCGGCTGGCGTAAGCCGGTCGATCCGCTCGCTCATGGATGAGTCGCGGTAGGCAGCGCGGACGTCGGTCAGGAACAGCAGCCTGGATGCCTCGGCCGCGACCGCGACCGCGACGGCGACCTGGTCGTTGTCGAGTGCCGACAGCGGATCGGTGGCGTCGTTGCCGTTCACGATAGGCAGCAGGCCCCGCGCGGTTGCCTCGCGCAGCACCTGGCCGAGATCACCCATCGCCCGCGCGGATGCCAGGTCGCTGCGGGAGACGAGGATCTGGCAGACCTCGACGCCGACAGCGGCGGCGAGCTGGCGGTACAGCGCCATTAGTGCGGGCTGCCCGACCGCAGCCGGAAGAGCGGTCTCTACGGCCTCCGAGCCGTCGCCCGGCGCGTCGCCCGGTCCGCCGTAGCGACCCACGATGTCCGCCAGTGCCTGAACGAGGTGGTCGTAGTCTGTGGCAGTCCGAACGGAGGAGCGCACGGACCCGACGAGCGCCTGGAGGGCGGCGGCAGCGCCGGCCGTCGGGCCCTCGAACGTGAGTAGGCGTCGGCCGAGGCGCGCGGCTCCCGAGGTGACGAGGATGATCTCGTGACCTGCGCGCTGGGCGGCCGCGATCTGGCTGACCAGGCCGGCGATGACATCCAGGGCGAGCCCGTCCCGACTGGCAATGGAGCTGGAGCCGAGCTTGATTACCTGTCTGGTCACGGATAACTCACGACGATCGCATTGCAGCGAGTGGATGCGGCGAGACGACGCAATCCCGCCAAGATGATCATCTCAGACGCTATCACGCCCCGACTGCTCGGGCGTTTGACGGGAAGCTGGACGTTGCGCCGCTCTTTGGTCGTCACTCTAGTCCGGCGCGAAACGCGCTGGCCGGAGAGCGCGGCACCGCCGTACCGCGCGGCCGCCAGGCGCCAAAGGAGTCAGGAGCGGGTGTTTGAGCGGCGGCGCAGGGCGATGCCGCCGGCTACGGCGCCGATCGCGATGAGCGCTAGACCGCCGGCGGACAGGCCCGTGTTCGTGGCGGACGAGGTGGTCCCGTCACCCGTCTCCGCGCCGCCACTTGGCATCGCTGTGACGTGCACGGTGGCTGCGGCCGAACTGCCGTCGCTGCAGTCAATGTCCGGCTTGTACGTACCTGGCCGGATGCTGGGCGGCAATGTCACCGTTACGGCAAACACGTCGTCATTGGATTCCTTGTTCATCGGGATCTGCTGCGGAAGGCCGAGCGTCGTGCCGAACAGCGTCGCCGACGTTGCCTGGAGACTGCCGCATGTCACCTGGAATGCGACCGCCGTGCCAGCCGTGACCGTCGACGGGCTGGCGAAGGCCACTGCAGCCCCTGGCTGACCGGCGGTCGCTGCGAGCGCCGGACCGGACATGAGTGCCGGGCCGGATATGGCCGCAGCAATGACGCAGAGGCACAGAGCGGCCGGGCCGGCCAGGCTATGACTCAGCTTGCCCGAAGCGGCAAATCGCCGCATTAGGCGCATGAATGTTCCTCTCGAAGACCGCATCGCAGCGCGGCAAACAGCTCCGCCAACACGCGGAGGGCAGGTGCCAGATTGGCGATTCCCCGTATTGCCATGGCTGAATACCCGGTGCCCTGACGGGCAAACGAACACCGCTGCGGGCGACATGGCAGGATCGGCACCATGCTGCGCTGGCTTACCGCAGGCGAGTCACATGGCCGCGCACTAGTGGCCATCTGCGAGGGTGTCCCTACCGGGGTCGAGATCACCACCACCGACATCGCGCACGCCCTGGCGCGCCGCCGGGCGGGCTACGGCCGCGGTGCCCGGATGAAGTTCGAGCAGGACGAGGTCGAGATCACCGGCGGCGTCCGGCACGGGGTGACTCTGGGCAGCCCGATCGCCGTACGGATCGAGAACACCGAGTGGCCGAAGTGGGAGAGCGTCATGTCGGCCGATCCGGTCGACGAAGAGGTCCTCGCCGCCCAGGCCCGCAACGCACCCCTCACCAGGCCTCGGCCTGGCCACGCCGACCTGGCCGGGATGCAAAAGTACGGTCATGACGACGCGAGGGCGGTCCTGGAGCGTGCCAGCGCCAGGGAGACTGCGGCCCGGGTCGCGCTCGGCGAGATCGCGCGACGCCTGCTGCGGCAGGTCCTCGGTGCCGAGATCGTCAGCCACGTCGTGGCGCTCGGCGCCGTCCGCGCGCCGGATGACTACGTGCCGGAACCGCAAGATGCCGAGCGGATCGACGCGGACCCGGTCCGGTGCCTGGACGCAGCCGCGAGCGCGGCCATGCAGGCCGAGGTCGACGCCGCGCACAGCGACGGAGACACCCTGGGCGGGGTAGTGGAGGTCGTCGCCTATGGGCTGCCGCCTGGTCTCGGCAGTCATGTGCACTGGGATCGGCGCCTGGACGGCAGGCTGGCTGGCGCGTTGATGAGCATCCAGGCGATCAAAGGTGTCGAGGTCGGCGACGGCTTTACCACAGCGCTTCGTCGCGGCTCGCAGGCCCACGACGAGATCGACGGCAGCGGAGGCCGCATCCGCCGCACGACCAACCGGGCGGGCGGGATCGAAGGCGGCATGAGCACGGGCGAGCCGATCCGGCTGCGTGCGGCCATGAAGCCGATCTCCACCGTGCCCAGGGCTCTGGCCACCGTCGACGTCCGGACTGGCGAGGCGGCGCGCGCGATCAACCAGCGCAGCGACGTGACGGCCGTGCCTGCCGCCGGGGTCGTAGCCGAGGCCATGGCCGCGCTGGTGCTGGCTGACGCCGTACTGGAGAAGTTTGGCGGCGACAGCGTGACCGAGACCGCCCGCAATGCTGAGGCCTACCTCAAGGCGCTGGTGATCCGGTGACCGGGCACGGGGAGACGACACCAGCTGAGGCGGCCCCGTTCCCGTCCATTGTGCTCATAGGGCCGCCGGGTGCGGGCAAAACAACGGTGGGCGCAACCCTGGCCGCCCGCCTCGGGGTTGCCTTCGCCGACACCGATGCGATCGTCGAGGCGGCGGCAGGCAAGCCAGTCAGCGACATCTTCATCACCGACGGCGAGCCGGAGTTCCGCCGGCTGGAGCGGGCGGCCGTCGCGGCGGCGCTGGCGGCGGCGCAGGACGACGTGGAAGCCGAGGCTGGCCTCGGCGTGATCGGGCTCGGCGGCGGTGCGGTTATGGACGAGCAGACTCGGGCTCGCCTCGCCGGGCACCGCGTGGTGTATCTGGAGGCCGGCTTCGCCGAACTGGTGAAACGCGTCGGACTCGACCGGGCCAGGCCCCTGCTCATTGGCACGAGCCCGCGTGCTCAGCTCAAGGCGCTGCTGGAGCAGCGGCTGCCCGTCTACGAAGGTCTGGCCTGGCTGACCGTGCGCACCGACGGCCGCGACCCAGACGAGATTGCGGACGAGATCGTAGCGGCGGTCAAAGGTGACGGGGCGGGCGGCAGGCGGTGACCGCAACCCGCATCGCGGTCGGCGGCGAGCGGCCCTATGAGGTCGTCGTCGGTACCGGCGTGCTGAGCGAGTTGCCGTCCTTGCTGGGCGATCAGGTCCGGAACGTGGTCGTCATCCACGCGGCCGGCCTGCCCGGTATCGCTGTTCCTGTCTGCCAGGCGCTGGCCACAGCCGGATACGCGGTGCGGCCGGAGCCGGTGCCGGACGGCGAGGCGGCCAAGGAGATCAGCGTTGCGGCCCGGCTGTGGTCCCGGCTGGCCGCCGCCGGCATCGGGCGGACCGACGCGATCGTCGGCGTGGGCGGGGGAGCGGTGACTGACCTGGCCGGCTTCGTCGCGGCGACGTGGCTGCGCGGCGTGCGCGTCGTGCTAGTGCCGACGACGCTGCTTGGCATGACGGACGCCGCGATCGGCGGTAAGACGGCCATCAATACTCCCGACGGGAAGAACCTGGTCGGCGCGTTCTACCCGCCGGCCGGGGTGCTCGCTGACACCAGGGTGCTGGCCAGCCTGCCGCCGGCCGACTACGCCAGCGGGCTGGCCGAGGTGATCAAGGCCGGGCTCATCGCGGATCCAGAGATCCTCGATCTCATCGAGGCGGACCCGGCGGGCGCCGCGAAGCCGGGCGGCCCGCACGAGCGGGAGCTGATCGAGCGGGCGATCACGATGAAGGCGGCCGTGGTTTCGGCGGATCTGCGGGAAGCGGGCCTGCGGGAGACGCTCAACTACGGGCACACTCTCGGGCACGCGATCGAGAGCGTCGAGGACTACTCCATCCGGCATGGGGAGGCGGTGTCGATCGGCATGTGCTTCGCGGCTGCGGTCAGCCGGCTGGCCCGCCGGCTAGACGCGCCGACGGCGCAGCGGCACCGGGCGATCCTGGCGTCGGTAGGCCTCCCGGTCTCATACAAAGCCGAGGCTTGGCCCGCGCTCCGCGCGGCGATGGTGGTCGACAAGAAGACGCGAGCAGCGAGGCTGCGCCTGGTGGTACTCGACGGGCTGGCCAGACCGGTCATCTTGGCCGACCCGCCCGAGGAACTGCTCGAGCTCGCCTACGCGGAAGTGAGCTGACACGTGACCACCGTGCTGATACTCAATGGCCCGAACCTCGGCCGCCTGGGCTCGCGGGAACCGGAGATCTACGGGTCAGCGACCCTGGCCGACATCGCGGCGGCGTGCAAGGACCTTGGCGCCGAGCTGGGCCTCGAGGTCGACCTGCGCCAGACCGACGACGAGGCCGAGCTGATCGGCTGGGTGCACGAGGCGGCGGAGCTGCTGCTGCCGGTGGTGATCAACCCGGCAGCGTTCACGCATTACTCCTACGCGCTGCGTGACGCGCTCGCTATGCGAACGGCCCCGCTGGTCGAGGTGCACCTGTCCAATCCCGCCGCGCGGGAGTCGTTCCGCCACACGTCGGTAGTATCAGCCGTCGCCGATGGCACGATCGCAGGCTTCGGCCTCGGGTCCTACGAGCTGGCCCTGCGCGCCGTGGCCCGGCTGCTCGCGGCGGCCGGCTAGCCGGCGTCTGTCCGTATCTGGCCCTGGCAGTTACGATTCATCCCTAGCAGGGAACGGGGCCGTTCTGGCCAGCTGCGGGCCGCCAGCTGCGGTCATTTGCGCGCGAAAGGGTGCTGCATGCGCATCGGGATGGCTCTGAACTACGCGAGCGGGTTCAAGGAGACGGCAGCCGAACTCGCCGACTTCGAGAAGGCCGGCCTGGACATCGTCTTCGTGCCCGAGGCCTACAGCTATGACGCCGTGAGCCAGCTTGGTTACCTCGCCGCCGTGACGCAGCGAGTTGAGCTCGCCTCCGGGATCATGCAGCTGTACTCGCGCACGCCGACGCTGACCGCGATGACCGCCGCGGGCATCGACTTCGTGTCCGACGGCCGTTTCTCGCTCGGCATCGGCGCGTCCGGGCCGCAGGTAATAGAGGGCTGGCACGGCGTGCCATACGACGCACCGCTAGCCCGGACCAGGGAAACGATCGAGATCTGCCGCGCCGTCTGGCGCCGGGAGCGGCTCGAGTACAACGGCAAGCACTACCAGATCCCGCTGCCCGCCGGGCAGGGCACCGGGCTGGGTAAGGCACTAAAGCTGATCAACCACCCCGTCCGCGACCGGATCCCGATCATCCTGGCCGCGCTTGGCCCGAAGAACGTCGAGCTGGCCGCCGAGCTCGCCGAGGGCTGGGAGCCGATCTTCTACTACCCGGAGAAAGCAAAAGACGTCTGGGGGCCGTCGCTTGCGGCGGGCAAGGCCAAGCGTGACCCGTCGCTGCCACAGCTGGACGTGTTCGCGCAGACGGCTCTCGCCATCGGCGAGGACGTCAAGGGCCTGATCGACTTGATCAGGCCGGTTCAGGCGCTCTACATCGGCGGCATGGGCGCCCGCGGCCGTAACTTCTACAACAACATGGCCGTCCGGTACGGCTACGAGAAGGAGGCCGCCGCCATCCAGGACGCTTACCTGGACGGGCGCAAAGACGAGGCTGCGGCCCTGATCCCGCAGGAACTACTGGAGAACGTCTCGCTCATCGGCCCGAAGTCGTTCGTGGCTGAGCGAGTCGCAGCCATGAAGGAGTCCGGCGTTACCACCCTGAACGTGGCGCCCATGGCTTCAACGCACGCCGAGCGCATCGGTCTGATCGAGCAGATCAAAGACCTGGCAGGCTGACGTTCGGTCGCGCGCGGCCCAGGCCAGATGCGGACTGGCACATCTACCGAGCCTTATTTTGGGTACTGAACTGCGGGCAGGGTAGATCGACGGGCCAATCTCATGGGGAGTGTGATGCGAGGCAACTCCCGGCGGGTGGCCGAAGGCCAGCAGGTGCTGATCATCGGCGGCGGATTCGCCGGCCTGACCGCCATGCGCAGGGTGGCCAAGTCGGGCGCACAGGTGACGCTCGTGGACCGCAACGTGTACAGCACCTTCCAGCCGCTGCTGTACCAGGTGGCAACAGCCGGGCTGACGGCTGCCGACGTCGCGTACCCGCTGTGGAGCGCGACGGGGCGGCGCGGTGCGCGGTATCGCAAGGGCGAGCTGGCCAGCCTCGACCTTGAGCGGCGGGTCGCGACGCTGGCAGCGGGCGAGGAGCTCAGTTACGACTACCTCATCATTGCCACCGGGGTCAGCGCAGCGTTCTTCGGTGTAGCGGGCGCGGCCGAGCACTCGCTGAGCTTGTACACGCGGCGGGACGCGGTCGTCTTGCGCAATACGCTGATGGACGCGCTGGAGCGACGCAATGAGGGCCTGACCGATCCAGAGATCGACATCACGGTCGTCGGCGGCGGCGCCACCGGAGTCGAGCTCGCAGGCACCCTCGCCGAGCTGCGTAACTTCGCCCTGCCCGCGGTGTACCCGCAGATCGACCGGTCCCTGTTCCATGTACGGCTGATCGAGGTGGGCCCGGCGCTGCTGGCGCCTTACGAGCACAAGCTGCGCGACTACACCAGGCAGCAGCTTGTCAATCGCGGCGTGCAGGTCGTGCTCGACATGGCGATCAAGGAGGTCAGGGACGGCTCCGTGCTGCTCGCCGACGGGAGCGAGCACCGCAGTGACATCACCGTGTGGGCGGCCGGCGTCTCTGGACCCAGCGCTGGCTGGACGGCCGGGCTGCCACGTGGCAAGGGCGGCCGGATCGAGGTCGGCGCTGACCTGCGCGTGATCGGGCTGGAACGGGTCTTTGCGGTCGGCGACATCGCCGTCAACCCAGCCGCACCGGTCCCGCAGCTCGCGCAGCCAGCCTTGCAGGAAGGCAAGCACGCGGGCGAGCAGGTGGTCCGGCTGATGCGCGGGTTGCCGACGCAGCCGTTCAGATACCACGACAAGGGCACCATGGCGACCATCGGCCGGCGGTCGGCTGTGGTGCAGCTGCGCGGTGGCCTGCGGCTGCGCGGAACGGTGGCATGGCTCGCCTGGCTCGGGCTGCACCTGATCTACCTGCTGGGCGGCCGCAACCGGATCGTCACGCTCTTCAACTTGGCCTGGCGCTACCTGACGTGGAGCCGCGGCGGCGGCATCATCGTTGGTGACGACGTGCCAGGGCAGGACTGACAGCCGGGCCGAGCCCGGCGGTCATGGCGGGCACTAGAGTCCTCCGTATGGCCCAAATGCACGCAGCTCGTCGCGCCGAAGCACAGCAGAAGGTCGGGGAGTCGGCGGCGGACGCCGCCTTGATCACGGCGCCGCCGAACGTTCGCTACCTATCCGGCCTGGTCAGCTCCAATGCGGCGATCCTGCTGCCAGCGGACGGCCCGGCCGTGCTGGCCACCGACTCCCGCTATGCCGAGGCCGCCGAGCGGGACTGCCCAGACATTGAGATTGCCACCCAGCGGGATGTGGAGCTCGCCCTCGCCGAGCTTGCTGTCGAGCGCGGCTACTCGATGCTGGCCTTTGAGGCGCAGGACATGACCGTCGAGCGGCATACGGCGCTGGCCGAGATGGCCAATGGCCCGCGCCTGGTCCCGCTAGGGCACGTTGTCGAAGGCCTGCGGATGATCAAGGACGAAGATGAGATTGCGCTGCTGACCCGTGCGTGCGCAATAACGAGCGACGCGTTCGCCCTGATCCTGAGCGAGATCGTGCCGGGCCGGACTGAGCGGGACCTCGCCGTGCTCCTAGAACGCGCCATGATCGACCTTGGCGCCGAGGCGCCCGCGTTCACGACGATTGTCGCGAGCGGTCCGAACGGAGCGATCCCGCATCATTCACCGGGTGACCGCGCCTTCGAGTACGGCGACCTCATCACCATCGACTGCGGGGCCCGATACGGCGGCTACCACGCGGACATGACCAGGACAGTGGCCCTCGGGCAGCCGGCCGGGTGGCAGCGAGAGATTTATGAGCTGGTGGCGGAGGCGCAGCTAGCCGGCGTAGCAGCTGCAGTGCCCGGTGCTGACGTTGGCGACGTGGACGCCACCGCGCGCGACATCATCGACGCGGCCGGCCACAGCGACCACTTCGGTCATGGCTTGGGCCATGGGGTTGGCCTGGAGGTGCACGAAGCGCCGCTTATGTCACGCGGTCGGACAGGTAGACTGATGGATCGGGTTCCAGTCACCGTCGAGCCTGGGGTCTACCTGCCCGGCAAGGGCGGAGTCAGGATCGAGGACACTCTCGTCGTCCGTGCTGACTCCGGCCGTGGCGACGCGGGGCAGGCGGGACTGCCGGAGATACTCACCACGACCACCAAGGAACTGCTCGTCCTGTGACGCGGGCACAGCCGTCGCGTTCGCAACAGCAGTCCCGTTCGTATGCAGGAGACACACAGACGTGGCCACCACGAACGACCTCAAGAACGGCATGACGCTCAACATCGACGGCGCGCTCTGGAGCGTGGTGGATTTTCAGCATGTCAAGCCCGGCAAGGGGGGCGCCTTCGTCCGCACCAAGCTGAAGAACGTGCTCTCCGGCAAGGTCGTCGATAAGACGTTCAACGCCGGCGTGCGGGTCGAGGTAGCCAACGTCGACAGGCGGGAGATGCAGTACCTGTACCGCGAGGGCGAGGACTTTGTCTTCATGGACACCACCGACTATGACCAGCCGCACATCCCGGCCGCGGTCGTCGGTGACGCTGCTAACTACTTGCTGGAAGAGCAGACGGCCACGATTGCCTTCAATGACGGCACCCCGCTGTACGTCGAGCTCCCGGCCGCGGTCGAGCTGACCGTCGAGCACACTGACCCTGGCCTGCAGGGAGACCGGTCGACCGGCGGGACAAAGCCAGCGACGCTGGAGACTGGCGCCCAGATCCAGGTGCCGCTGTTCATCACGACAGGCGAGAAGATCCGCGTCGACACCCGGTCGGGCGACTACCTCGGCCGGGCCTGAGCTGACGATCACAATCTGCCGAGCCAGCTGTCGGCGATCACGCACGTCCCGGCGAGCAGAGGACCGTCATGGCAGCTCGCAGTAAGGCCCGTAAGCGGGCGCTGGACGTCCTATTCGAGGCGGAGGTTCGCGGCGAGCCTGTGCTCGAGCTGCTGGCCGAGCGCACGGCGGCTGCGGACCCGCCGGTCTCGGCCTACGCCGCCGAGCTCGTGCGCGGCGTGCACGAGCACGCGGATCAGATCGACGCGCTGCTGTCTGCGAACGCGCGAGGCTGGTCCCTGGACCGGATGCCTGCCGTCGACCGGAACATCCTGCGTATCGGCGCCTTCGAGCTGCTCTGGAAGGCGGACGTGCCGGACGCCGTTGCCATCAGCGAGGCGGTCGCCCTGGCGGGCGAGTTGTCAACAGACGACTCATCCTCGTTCGTCAACGGTCTCCTCGCCCGGGTTCTCGAACTCAAGCCGACCTTGACGCTCTGAATCAGGCGGGATCAGGGCCGCGGCATCGTCGGCTGCGATTGTCCGAGCCAGGCGTTACAGTCGGCCCAGGCGGTAGGTGTGCCGAGTCGTTGGCGGTGATCTATGGGCAGGGCCAGCCAGCAACCGCGGGCAGGCCGACCTGGGCGCGACCGGCCGCTCGCTGACGACACCGGCTGCCACATCCTGCATGTGGATATGGACGCCTTCTATGCCAGCGTCGAGATCAGGGACCGTCCGGAGCTGGCCGGCAAGCCTGTCATCGTCGGCGGCCTGGCCGGACGTGGCGTCGTCTTGTCGGCGACCTACGAAGCGCGCGCGTTCGGTGTGCGCTCGGCGATGCCAATGTCCAGGGCCCGCCGGCTGTGCCCGCAAGCGACGGTGATCCCGCCAACGCATGGCCTCTACGGAGCCGTATCAAAGGAAGTCATGGCGATCTTCGGCACAGTCACGCCGATGGTAGAGCCGCTCTCGCTGGACGAAGCGTTCCTCGATGTGTCCGGGGCTACGCGGCTCCTCGGCTCAGCGGCCGCGATCGGTCAGCTGATCCGCCAGCAGGTAGCCGAGCAGCAGCAGATCACCTGCTCGGTTGGCATCGCCGCGAACAAATTCCTGGCTAAGCTCGCCTCAGTGCACTGCAAGCCCGATGGCCTGCTGGTGATACCGGCCGACGGTGCCCTGGAGTTCCTGCATCCGCTCCCTGTCTCGGCGTTGTGGGGCGTCGGCGAGCGGACTGCCCGTTCGCTCGCGCGGCTGGGCCTGCACACCGTGGGCGATATTGCCCGCACACCTGTCACCGCGCTCGAGGCTGAACTGGGAAAGGCTGCGGCCGCGCATTTGCACGCGCTGGCCTGGGCTAAGGATGGCCGCGGCGTCGAGTCTGCCTTCCACGAGAAGAGCGTCGGCGCCGAGGAGACCTTCGAGGTCGACGTGAGCGACCCAGCGGTGATCAGGCGAGAGCTGCTCCGGCTGTCGCGGCGGACGACCCGCGCTCTCCGCGCTTCCGGCTATGCAACCCGGACGGTCGTGGTCAAGCTGCGCAAAGCCGACTTCACTACGATCACCCGGTCCAAGACCCTGCCAGAAGCCACCAGCGAGACTCAGCGGATCTACGCGACAGCGTGCGCACTGTACGAGGCGTCCGGGCTGAGCGGGCAGACGAGGCTGCGCCTTGTCGGCGTGCGGGCGACCGGGCTGGTGCCAGCGGTCAACGCGGCCACGCAGCTCGCGCTCGGCGAACGGGGCTCGTCCTGGCGTGACGCGGAGTCTGCCCTCGACCGCATCACCGGCCGATTCGGGCCGGACGCGGTGCGACCGGCCACCCTGGTGCATCGGGCCGAGTCCGGCCCAGGGAGTGGCGGAGCCCAGGTCGTGCCGGTACGACGTGAGCTGGGTAGGGAGTGACTAACGGTAGATATCATGTACCGGATTGGCTCCGGCGGCCGTGTACCCTTCCACAGGGCACCCTGGCCCTCGTATTCTGGGCGTAAAGCTAAGGCCGTTGTGCGGTTAACATGGGCCGGAGTCGTTGGGAGGCACAGTGCCGCTCTCTGAGCACGAGCAGCGCCAGCTCGAGCAGATTGAGCAGGCGCTCTATGCCGAGCATCCGCGACTCGCTCGGGCAATGCGGGCTAAAGATCCCAAGGTCCACTACCGGCGCAGAGTCATCCAGGCGGCAATCGGATTCATCATCGGCGTGGGCGCAGTGGGGGCCGGTTTCTACCTCAAGTACAACTGGCTTGCCTCCGTCGGCTTCGCGATCATGATCGTCAGCAGCATATGGGCGGTGGCCAGCTATCGGCGTATGGCCGGTATGACCATGGATCAGCGCAAGCGCCCGGATCGGCGCGCTCCGAAGACCACCGCCAACACCGGGCTGATGGAACGCATCGAGGAACGCTGGCGCCGGCGCCAGGAAGGCAACAACCGCTAGTCGGTGCGCGGCGTTCCTGGATGGATGTCTCGGTAGCGGCCGCCGGGTAAGCGCCCGCCGGGAACGTCGGTCAGCCGGGCCGATGCGCCATGGCTCGCTGCATCTGCCGCCGGACCGCAGGCCAGGACGAATCCAGCCAGCTGAGCAGGCCCATGGCCCGCTCGACGAGGCGTCGTGCCGCGGCGAGCGTGGAGGCGGGAAGCAATACCGCCTGGAATCGCTGCCCGCGCGTCACAGACGCAGCAACCGCCCGGCGGACCATCCGTACGTCGGCGGCCAAACCGGCACCGGGAACTGGAAGTCGGGCGTAGCGCGCCCGCTCCTCGGCGGCCGCGATCCTGGTGAGCGCGTCGGCGGCGGCCGGATCGAGGCTGGCTTGCCGGCTGACGCGCCCGACGATAGTGCGGGGTGTCTCGCCGGGCGTGCATGGCATACCGAGGTCTGCGACGTCGTCGGTCAGTTCGCGCCAGGCTGCCTCCGCAAGGCCAGCATCGCCAGCGGCCCCTAGCCAGCGACGTCGCCGAGTCAGGAGCCGGGTCAGGGCGGGCCAGGTGAGCAGCAGCACGATCAGCAGGGGGATGCCGATTGCGAGCCACAGCCCGGCATCGGACGTACCGCTGACACCGCTGGAGACGCCGGGCTGACCGTGCAGCTGGCGGCGGAGGACCGGCGCCTTCTTGCCAGAGCCCGGGGAGGAGCCCGGAGGCGGCGAAGTCCGGGACTGCCCGGTTGGCAGCGCCGCGGCACCTGTCGATCGTCCGACTGCGTAGGCAGGCACTGTCGCCGTGCCCTGGCCGACGGATCCATTCGGTGTCGGCTCGAAACGCAGCCAGCCCTGTCCTGGGAAGTACAACTCCGGCCAGGCGTGTGCATCTGCCGTCGTGACCTGCCAAACGCCGCCCAGACCGCGGGAGCCGCCGGTGTAGCCGACAGCAATCCGGGACGGGATCCCGACCAGCCTGGCCAGCACGGCGAAGGCCCACGCGAACTGCTGGCAGTAACCGCGGCGGTCGGTGGTGAGGAAGCTCAGCAGCCAGTGCGACTTGGGGAGATTGGGCTTTAGCGTGTACGTGAACGAGCCGGACTGGAGCCAGTTCTGCAGATCGATCGCAGCCTGCAAGAGTGTCAGCGCACCTTGGGTGTGATCGCGAGCGATAGTCAGGAGTTTCGCAGCGTCCGGTCCTGCGTAGCTTCCGTACTGGCTCTGAACAGTGCCAGGCACGACCTGGCCGTTCGCACCGTCGATGGCGGCCGTGCTCGGATCGGCTTCCCGGCTGGTGACCGTATACCTCAGGCCAGACAGGCCTTCAACCGGACTCAAGATCATCAGCGACCCCCCCAGCTCCTGCCAGTCAGTGCCGGCGAGGCTCAGGTCTACCGGGGCGTAGGGCACGGGCAGGTACGCGGTGGGACCGCCCGTGTTGCCGACCATCTGGACATTTGTTTGGACCGTCAGAATTGGCGTGCTGGGCAGCTGACCTGGCGGACTGTACGGCAGCACCGTCTTCAGCACGGGCCGAGTCCCGCTGATGCCGACAGGGAACTCCGGCAGCCAGGTACCGCTGCCGTTGCTGTAGTTCAGTACGAAGACCTGGAAGTACTGCTGCCCCGGGTTGCGGGCATCGGTCGTGTACGACAGCACCGGCTCCGACTGCTCCGAGAGGTCTTTTTGGACTCGCAGGAACGCATCCAGGCCGCCGCCGATGGCCTCCGCCTTGCCGGAGTCGGTTGTGCCGAACACGTCACGTGCATGCACGGCTGGCAGGATGAACGGGACAATCACTGCCAGGGACACGGCCGCCAGCCCGATGCGCCGGCCTGATGCAGCTAGCTCCCTGGTGTCGGGTCCGCCGCCGGTCTCGTCGGCAGACTGCACGTATCGAAACGTGACCAGCCTGCCCCACATTCTCAGCCGCATCCGGCCGTCGGCTGAAAGCAGGGCCAGGAAGCCGGCGAGGGCAGCGGCGAAGATTACCGTCTGCATGACGCCGAAGGACTTGAGGACGCTCGCTACCGGGACGCAAAAGAGCACCAGGAGCGGCACTCCGGCGAGGGCGGGCCGCCGCAGCCGCACCGCGACGATATCCACGATCATCGCGGTCAGGCCGATGCCGGCCGCGGCGACCAGGCTGACCGGCCTGATGTCAGGTACGGGCGGTGAGTACCTGAACTCGTCGAACGCCAGCGGTACCATCCGGCCGAGCACCGCGACCGAGTGATAAGTCGGGATGATGCGCCCGAACGATTCGGCGTTGGCGAACACCAGGTTCAGGTAGATCAGCAGTGCCGCCAGGTAGCCGGCCGCGGTGGCAACGCAGCGAAGTAGTCGGCGGCCGGTCGCGCTGGCCGCGGTCAGCGCGACGATCACCAACCCGGTGATACGCAGGGGCCATGTCGGCGCGGACAGGAGCGGGACCACGCCGATCAGTACGACGAGCGTGGTGGCTGCCGCCAGCGTCACGCTCGACAGGACCGTGAGCACCCCGGCTCCGGTTACCACGATCACGGCGCCGAGGCCGGCTGTCAGCCAGCCGTTCCCTTGCAGTACGGCGTTGAGCGAGAGTGACGCCAGGAATACGGCAGTCGCGGCCGTGATGCTGATGCGCAGGTTCATGCTGGCACTCCGCTCCCGGTTCCGGGATAGAGCGCCGTGCCGGTAGCGACGAGCATCTCGGCCGCCCGTGGCAGGCGCTGCCAGGCAATCGCGAGCGGCGTCTCGGTGTCCACGGTCGTGACGTGCCATCCGGCGCCGCGGAGGACGGTAGCGGCGGCCGCCAGTTCGGCCGCCTTGGCAGAGGTAGGTCGCTGGCCGCCGGACACGCGAGTACCGTCCCCGTCCGCTTCGGCCAGGCTGACGTCGGCGCTGGCCGAATCGGTCGCGTCGGCGCCGATAGCGGGCGAGCCGGTGGGGGATGGACGCCGACCCGCGTCCGCCCAGGTGGCGACGTCCAACAACAGCGCTATGCCCTGGCTGCCTTCAGTTCGGCATGCAGCGAGCTGACGCGCCTCGGCCTGTGACATCCGCCCCATGACGGCGATGATCACGCCGGCGCCGATGACCTTGAGCTCCTTGAACGCGCGGTCCAGTGTGCGCGCGTTGGAGGGCCGGACCACAGCCAGCGCATCGAGCAGCCTGTCCTCGAAGAACGGGCCGGCCCGGATGATGTCGTTGTCGGAGATGTACTGACCGGTGAGGCCCTCCTGCGAGACATGCACGCCGACCGATGCAGCGGCGCTGACCGCCATCTCGAACGACGAGCCAGCTCCGCTCCCCAGGTGAGACATCGACCGGCTATCCAGCAGCACCGTCGCCCTGTTCCGCCAGCGCTGCTCCTCGCGGCGGACCATGAGCTCGCCGTAGCGGGCTGTCGAGCGCCAGTGCACACGCCGCCTTTCATCCCCGTTCCGGTACTCGCGGGGGATGACGTCATCCTCGCCGGCCATGGACGCCAGCCTGGCCTGGCCCTCGCCCTCGCCCGCCCAGGACCGGCTGATGACTGTCCGTGCGAGCGGCACGACGCGCGGCGTCACGATGAACATGGTCCGCCCGGACAACGAGCGACTGACCTCCACGAGCCCGAACGAGTCGGCCACGCGCAATTGCAGCGGGCCTATCTCGAACTTGCCCCGCAGATCCGAGCGAAGGGGATACGTGAGCTCCCTCGTTCCGTTCCGTTCAATTTTGTCCAGGACATACCGCGGGCGGGCGCCGAGCGCATAGGGCACGGCATCCTCGGCGAGCAGCAGTCCTGTCGAGGCCCTGGAGACGTTCTCCATCCGGAGCATGACGGTGGCAGTGTGGCCCGCTGGAACGCGTGGCGGGCTGATTATGCGGCTGACGCTGAGCCTGTACTGGCCGCGCCGCGCCGCCGCGGCCGCCAGCAGGGGCAGTGCGACGAGCGCGACACCGACGCACAGCAACGCGCGTTCACCGAGCAGATAGCCGGTGAAGGCCGCGGCTATGCCGGCAGCCAGGAAAGACGATCCGCGGGTCGTCAACCCGGCGAGCAGCGAGGTCCGCATGGTCTGATTCCTTCCGGCTGCCCTTGCGGCCGAGTTTAGGACCTAACGACCCGGCAGCGGCAGCCGGCGGACAATGGCCGCCAGCACCTGATCGGGCAGTTCGCGCCCGACCATTGCCTCGGCGCTGGGCAGCAGGCGGTGCGCGAGCACCGGCACGGCCAGCGTTTGCACATCGTCGGGAATTACGAAGTCGCGCTCGTCGAGCGCTGCGAACGACCGGGTGGCCCGCAGCAAGTGCAGCGCCGCGCGCGGTGATGCACCCAGCCGCAGTTCGGGTGATGTCCTGGTCGCGTTGACGAGCTCAATGATGTACTGCCGGATCGCGACGGAGACATGCACCTCACGTACTGCGGCTACGAGCGCCCGGATGTCGGCCGCGTGTGCCACCGGCTTCAGCTCGTCCAGCGGTGAGCTCGAGCCATGCGAGTCGAGCATCGAGAGTTCGGAATCCCGGTCCGGATATCCGATCGAGATCCTCGCCATGAACCGGTCGCGCTGAGCTTCCGGCAGTGGGTAGGTGCCTTCCATCTCAACCGGGTTCTGCGTTGCGATGACCATGAACGGGCGCTCGAGCAGGTAGGTGCTGCCGTCGACGGTGACCTGGCGCTCCTCCATGGCCTCCAGAAGCGCGGACTGTGTCTTCGGCGAGGCCCGGTTGATCTCGTCACCGAGCACGATATTGGCGAAGATGGGCCCTGGCTTGAACTCGAATTCGCGCAGTTCCTGGTTGTACGCGCTTACCCCGGTGATGTCGCTCGGCAGCAGGTCCGGCGTGAACTGCACGCGTCGCACGGAACAATCGATGGACCTCGCCAGCGCTTTGGCGAGCTGAGTTTTGCCAACGCCTGGCACGTCCTCGATCAGGATGTGCCCCTCAGCGAGCAGCACCGTCAGGGCTAGGCGGACCGCGCCCGCCTTGCCGGAGATGACGGTCTGCACCGCCCCGCTTACCTGTCTAGCGATGGAGACGAGATCGTCCAGCGATCGATCAGCCTGCTGGTCGGTGTCGGTGACCACGTGCCCTCCTGGCGGCAATTCCATAATTAGCTGCGCTCACTGCTCATCAGGCACTTCAGTGCCAAATCACCACACCGGCACTGCCGCGGAATCAAGAGCCGTGCTTTCAGACAGTACGTCTTCTACTTTCTGTGAGCGATTCCCCTCTTGCATCGGGGCCATAACACTGTGGCCACTATCTGGCGCGACAATCTCTGCCCCGGGCATATCGGCGGCTGCCGATCGCGCGTCCAGGGTCGCTGACAGCGGCGCCGTACTCGCTGCTCTCCATTCTGCTCCACCTTGCTGACCTGGTAACTCCCCAGACGACGAGTCGGTTCACAGCCCGTCTGTGATTGACGGTGGGGGAGAGTGGAGTACAGTGGTGGTCCGTGGGGCCAGAATGGCCTCAGTGGGGCAACGTGTGGGGGACTTGGGGAGGTGAGGCTGGTGTTTCTTGGCACTCACGCGCCTCGTCTCGACGAGAAGGGCCGGCTGATCCTGCCCGCCAAGTACCGCGAGGAGCTGGCATCCGGGCTCGTCCTGACCAAAGGCCAGGAGCGGTGCCTGTACGTATTCCCGGTCACCGAGTTCGGCCGCATCACCGAGGCGCTGCGGACGGCGCCAGTGACCGCCAAGGCCGTCAGGGACTACAGCCGGGTGTTTTTCGCCAGCGCCTCCGACGAGGAGCTGGACAGGCAGGGCCGGATCACGATCCCGCTGAGCCTGCGGGAGTACGCGGGGCTGCAGCGCGAGTGCGTCGTGATCGGGGCGAATACCCGGCTGGAGATCTGGGACGCAGCAGCCTGGACCAACTATCTGGAGCAGCAAGAGGACGCGTTCTCCGACGCATCTGAGGAGGTACTGCCAGGAGTTCTGTAACGGCGCGCTGGATGCCCGGCGAGGTCTCCACCCGTGCTGGCGGGCCCGCGGCCCGGCTGACGTCACTTCCCCGGCGTCAGGCGGACATCGCGACTCGTCAGTGCAGTGGCGCGGATGGTGGCCTGGCCGGGCATCGCGCCAGCAGGACAGCACAGCGGTTACAGCACAGCCGGTACAGCACAGCGGGTACGGCAGGGCGGGCACAGTACGGCAGGCACAGCACGGCAAGTACAGCAGTGCAAGCGCGGGAGTGAGCAGTAAGCGAGGGGGCGTCATGGGACCGGCCGCGGCCGCACACCTGCCGGTCATGCGTGACCGGGTGCTCGAGCTGCTGGCACCCGCACTGACGCCGCCGGGAGCTGTGCTCGTCGACGCGACTCTCGGGCGTGCTGGTCACGCAAGCGCGCTACTGGCGGCCCACCCTGGGCTCAGCCTCATTGGCATCGACACCGACGCCAGCGCGATCGAGCAGTCGCGCCTGACCCTCGCTGACTTCGGCGACCGGGTGACGCTCGTCCAGGCGGTCTACGACCAGCTGCCACGGATCATCGCCGGCGCAGGTCTGCGGGCCGTCCAGGGCATCTTGTTCGACCTCGGGGTTTCCTCGCCGCAGCTGGACGACCCGAGCCGGGGTTTCGCCTACGCGCAGGACGCCCCGCTTGACATGCGCATGAACCAGGCGGCCGAGCTGACGGCTGCCGACGTCCTCAATACCTACCCTGCCGACCGGCTCGCCCGTGTGCTGCGCGAGTACGGAGAGGAGCGGTTCGCGCGGCGCATCGCGGAGGCCGTGGTGCGCGAGCGGACGCGAGCGCCGCTCGCCAGCACGTCGCGACTGGCCGAGATCGTTCGGGAGTCGATCCCGGCACCGGCGAGGCGCACCGGCGGCAACCCTGCCAAACGCACGTTCCAGGCCCTGCGGATCGAAGTCAACGGCGAACTCGATGCGCTGCACCGGGCTATGCCGGCCGCCCTCGACAGCATCGCGGTCGGCGGCCGGATCGTCGCGCTCGCCTACCACTCGCTGGAAGACCGCGCAGTGAAGCGCGCCCTGGCCGAGCGGACGGTTGACACTACGCCGCCTGGGCTACCGGTCCCGCTGGAGCAGTCGCGACCCCAGTTCCGGCTCCTGACCAGAGGGGCTGAACGGCCGTCGGCGGACGAGCTCACGACGAACCCTCGCGCGGCGTCGGCAAGGCTGCGGGCGGCCGAGCGAGTCAGGGCGGCCGCATGACAACCCAGGACACGAAGCGGCGAGCCACAGCGCGGCGCGCGACGCGGGAGACAGGACGCATTCGAGTGGGGAGCTCGGTGCTGACGGAGGGACGGCTAGACCGGATGCAGACCACAACTCGAGACCGGGAACGGCTGCGAGCGCCCGCGGAGGGCCAGGCACCCCGCGGCAACGGGCCTCTCCGTGGCGATCCTAGGCGGGCCGATGCCAGGCGCGCCGATCGCAGCCCGACCGATCCCGGGTCAGCCGAGCCGCCCAGAGTGCACGCCCGCCAGCGAGGCGGTAGGCCGGACCTGCGCGCAGTGGCGGACGCGCCAGCGCCGATCCGGCTCGCTCCTGGTCGGCCTTCTTCGGCGCGGTCGACTCACCCTTGGGTGACGCCGACGCGAGCAGTGACGTCGCGAGCCACTGCGGGCCGGCCGACCGCGCGGCAGGCGACCGGCGCCGGTCGGCTGCGTGAGGCAGGCCGAGCAGGCTATGCGGCGGGCGCCGCGACCTTGCCGCGGATGCCGTTCGTCTTGCTGGTCCTCGTCCTGCTCGGCGGCGGGCTCGTCTGCTTGCTAGTCATCAACACCACACTGGGGGCAACGAGCTTCCGGATCAGCCAGCTCCAGAGCACGAACGCAACTCTGGCCACGCAGGAGCAGGCGCTTGAGCAGCGGATCGCAGCCGAGAGGTCGCCGGCCCAGATAGCGCAGCTCGCCTATCAGCTCGGCATGCGAGTTCAGGCGAACGGCAACATCCTGGACCTGGGCACGCATCAGTTGTTCAAGCTGCCCACTCAGCCAGGCGCTGTCGTCCCGCTCGGAGCCCCCATCGCCACGACAGGGGTCCCGACCAAGACCGACACCGCCAAGACCGACGCCGCCAAGGCCGGCACGGCCAACGCGAATACTGGAGAGGCGCTGACGGGCAAGGCGCTGGCCGGTAAGACGCGCAGGGCTTCGCTTCCGAGCGGATCGGGGCGGTGAGCGGCGGCGGCCGAGACAACGACGACTGGTCGCGCCGGTCGCGCCGCGGGCGGCCGTCGATGCCCGGCGGATCACGCGGACCAGCCAGGCCGCGCACACCGGGATCGCCCGGCCGACCAGGTGAGCCGGCTCGCCGAGGTGTCAGGCCGGGTCCTGGCCGCGGCGGCGTCGGCGAGCCGAACCGCTACGCGGCGAGCCAGGGACGCCGCTATGGCGCGGGTGCAGCGAGCTCCTTTCGGCTAGGTCGCGACGGGCCGAGTCGCAACGGGCCGAGCCGCGACCTGCCGCGGCCCGGCGCTCGGATACCGCGACTGCAGACCCGCAGGCCGCGCCGCGGCAATCCGGCAAGGCGGCTGCGGATCACGCTGCTGTGTACGGCCTTCGCTCTGTCGATATTCGCAGGCCGGCTCGTCCAGCTCGAGGGACTCGATTCCGCCGCCTACAAGACGGACGCAGCGCAGCAGTTGCTCAAGCGGATCCCGATCGCCGCCGTTCGCGGTGACATCACCACCAGCGATGGCACTGTGCTGGCGATGACTGTGCAGACCTATACCGTGTTCGCCGACCCGGTGCTGATCCCGGTGTCGTCGCGGCCTGGCGTGGCTTCCAGGCTGTCCGGACCGCTCGGCCTATCTGCAGGCACGATCATGTCCATGCTTGATCATCCGTCCAGTCCCCAGTACCAGGTGCTCGCCAGCGGCGTCTCGGTGACGACGGAAAACAAGATCAGCGGGCTCCAACTACCGGGGATCGACGCGCAACCGAGCTACACGACCGATTATCCCAACGCCGATCTGGCATCCGACGTAGTCGGATTCACCAGTAACCAGGGTGTCGGCGGCTTGTCTGGCGCTCAGGGTCTGGAAAACGAGTACAACTCCCTGCTGGCCGGCCGGGCGGGCAGTGAGGACGTCGAGGTGGGCACCGACAACGAGCCAATTCCGCTGACTGAGATCAACGTCTCGCCGGTCGTGCCGGCGAAGAATCTCCGGCTGACCATTCAGGCCGACATCCAGTACGAGGCCGATCAGGTCTGCAAGCTGCGCGTGCAGCAGACCCACGCCCGCAACTGCTCGATCGTGGTGATGCAGCCGAAGACTGGCGCAATCCTGGCCATGGCGCAATGGCCCACCTATGACCCTGACAACCCAGTGCCGTACGCAAGCACAACGAACATCAGCACTGCGAACGTTTTTGCGCCGGGGAGCACGCTCAAGCCGGTCACCGTCGCCGCAGCGCTCGAGAAGGGCGGCCAGACGCCCATGACTGCCTACACCATCCCGTACCAGATCAGGATGGATGGCCTGTACACCTTCCACGACGCGGAGTTCCATCCGACCGTGCGCTACACAATCGCCGGCATCCTCGCGCACTCCAGCAATGTGGGCATGGTCCAGGTCGCCCAGCACATCACCCCGCAGCAGCAGTACGAGTATCTGCGGGCGTTCGGCCTCGGCTCGGCCAGCGGGCTCGGAATCAACGGGGAGAGCCCGGGACTGCTACCCAAGCCCGGGTCAGCCGGCTACTGGGCGGACAACCGATACGAGTACGCGTTTGGCCAGGGCATTGGCGTGACAGCGATCCAGATGGCCAGCGTCTACGCGACCATCGCCAACGATGGCGTCCGGGTCCAGCCAACGCTGGTCGCCGGTACGACAGACTCGGCGGGGGCGTTCACCCCGGCCAAGCCACCAGCAGGCCGGCGTGTCATCAGCACTCAGACTGCCCACGAGCTGATGACGATCCTCCAGCAGGTGCCCGGCGTGGACGCGCACTCCGGCCAGGACTGGGGCGTCATACCTGGCTACACAGTGGCCTCGAAAACCGGTACCGCGCAGGTCTCCGAGCCGGGCCAGGGCAATTGCCTTTGCCAGTATGGATCGAGTTACATCGGTATTGCGCCAGCTGACAACCCGCAACTGGTCGTGTCCGTCAACATTCAGGATCCGCGGGGCAGGTACTACGGTGACGAGGTCGCCGGGCCAGCCTTCTTCGAAGTGATGAAGTTCGCCCTGCAGACCATGAAGATTGCGCCGGACTATGCCAAGACGCCCTATATCAGGCTCACGGCACCGTGATGGGAGGTAACCTCTGCCCGTGCCAGCGGCCTTCCGCCCAAATTACGTACCACCGCGCCCGCTAGCCGGGCTAGCGGTGCTACTCGGGCTGCGGCCAGCTGACCCGCAGCGTGCCAATGGGCCGATAGGCCGGCCGGGCGGCCTCACGGGTATCACGCATGACTCCCGGTCCGTCCGGCCCGGGGATCTCTACGCTGCGCTGCCGGGCAGCACGGTCCACGGCGCCAGATTCTGCGAGACAGCCGCCGCGGCTGGTGCCGTAGCCGTGCTCACCGATCCGTCCGGGCGGCAGAGCGCGATCGCATCTGGCCTGCCTGTGTTCGTGGTTGCTGACCCGCGCGCCAGGCTCGGTGAGGTCGCGGCCTGGATCTACGGGCATCCGTCGGACAAGGTGCTCGTGATCGGCGTCACTGGCACCGCGGGCAAGAGCACGACCACCTACCTGCTGGAGTCCGGGCTGCGCGCTGCGGGGTACCAGACCGGCCTGATAGGCGGCGTGGCGACCCGCATCGGCGACTCTGCCGCGGTCAGCACGCTGACCACGCCAGAAGCGACCGATCTTCAGGCCCTGCTGGCGACGATGGCCGAGCGACGGGTTGGCGCGGCCGCGATGGAGGTCTCGAGCCATGCCCTGGCGCTCGGACGGGTCGCGGGCACGCGCTACGACGTCGCCGTCTTTACCAACCTGTCCCAGGATCACCTGGACTTCCACGCCAGCATGGACGAATACTTCGCCGCCAAGGCTGAGCTGTTTACGCCCAAGTACGCCAGGGCAGGCGTAGTCAATATCGATGACGCGCGCGGCCGCGAGCTTGCGGCCGAGGCGCCGATCCCTGTCACGACCTTCTCGGCGGAAGGGCGGCGCGCGGCCGACTGGCGGGCTGTCGACGTGCGCTCGGGGGCTGACGGCTCGACATTCCGGGTCATCGGGCCCGGCGGCGTCGAGGCCGACGCGTCGGTGGCGCTGCCCGGCGGTTTCAACGTCGCCAACGCGCTCGCAGCGATCGTCGCCCTCGTTGAGGCCGGCGTGGGCCTGGCGGCGGCGGTGACAGGGGTCGCGGCGTGCGCGGGGCCGCCGGGCCGGCTGGAGCGCGTGGATCGCGGTCAGGACTTCACGATCCTGGTCGACTACGCCCACAAGCCGGGCGCCGTGGAGGCACTGCTGACCGAGATGCGCGACGTGACGCAAGGGAGCCTGGTGATCGTGCTCGGCTGCGGCGGAGACCGTGACCGCGGCAAGCGCAGGCTCATGGGCGCGGCAGCAGCGCGGCTGGCCGACGTGGCGATTCTGACGAGCGACAACCCGCGGTCAGAAGACCCGCTCGCGATCCTGGCCGAGATGCTGGCGGGGGCGATCGAGGTACCGCGCGCCGAGCGCGCGCAAGTCGTGGTGCAGCCCGACCGTGCCGCCGCGATCGGCCTAGCCATCACGTCGGCAGGCAAGGGCGACGTGGTGCTTATCGCGGGCAAGGGGCACGAGCACGGCCAGTACATCGGCGGCGCCGTGATCCCGTTCGACGACCGCGAGGTCGCTGCCGAGGCCGTCCAGCGCCGCCGGGCGGCCGAGGATGCGACGATACCGGGCGGCTCGGGCGCGATCGGCACTAGCGCCGGCAACGTGACTGACCCCTACCCGGAGGGCACGTGATCCCGCTCACGGTGGCCGAGATCGCGGCAGCCACCGGAGCGCAGCTGGCTCAGGTGCCAGACCCGGATGTGCTCGTCACCGGGCCAGTCGTCATCGACTCGCGCCAGGCCGGACCGGGCGGCCTGTTCGCCGCCCTGCCGGGGACGCGGACCGACGGCCACGCGTTTGCGGCAGCCGCGCTCGCGGCCGGTGCGGTCGCGGTCCTGGCCGCGCGCCCTGTCGATGGCCCGGCGTTGATCGTGCCCGATGTGCAGGCCGCGCTCGGCAAGGTCGCTAGGGCCGTGATCGACCGGGCTACTGATCTCACTGTCGTGGGGATCACTGGGTCGGCTGGGAAGACGACGACCAAGGACCTGGCGGCCCAGCTGATCGAGACACTCGGGGCCACAGTCGCGCCGCCGGAATCGTTCAACAACGAGATTGGCCACCCGCTAACCGTCCTGAAGATCACCGAGCAGACTCGCTACCTGGTGTCGGAACTGTCGGCGCGCGGCATCGGGCACATCAGGGAGCTGTGCGCCATCGCGCCACCCCGGATCGGCGCCGTGCTGTGCGTGGGTCACGCCCACGCCGGTGAGTTCGGCAGCCTGGAGCGCATCGCGGCGGCCAAGGGCGAGCTGCCTGCCGCATTGCCAGCCGACGGCGTCGCCATCCTCAACGCCGACGACCACCGCGTCGCCGCGATGGCCGCTAGGACCAGGGCCAGGGTCGTCACGTTCGGCCGGTCGCCTGGCGCCGACGTGCGGGCTGAGCACGTACGCACTGACGATTCCGGCAGGGCGGGATTCACGCTTATCACCACGGCCGGCGCGTCAGCCGTCCAGCTTCAGCTGTACGGCGAGCACCACGTACACAACGCGCTGGCCGCTGCGACCATCGCCGCGGAACTCGGCATGCCGGTAGCCGACATAGCCGCTGGCCTGTCGGCGGCGGTGGCCCGCAGCCGATGGCGGATGGAGGTCACCCGGTTGCCTGACGGCGTCACCGTCATCAACGACGCCTATAACGCCAACCCGGACTCGGTCCGGGCCGCGCTGGCGGCGCTGGCCATCATGGCGCGCGGGGGGCGAGGCTTCGCTGTGCTCGGCTATATGACCGAGCTCGGCGACGACGCTGACCGGCTGCACGAAGAAGTCGGCTCAGCGGCGGCAGCGGCAGGCCTGGCGGGACTGATCGTGGTGGGCGAGGACGCGGCCCCCATCCTGGCCGGTGCCAAGTCCGTGCCGGCCTGGCAGGGCGAGCTTGTCCACGTCCCGGACGCGGCGGAAGCGGTGCGCGCCGCCCGTGACCGGCTGCGGGACGGTGACGTCGTCCTTGTCAAGGCCTCGCATTCCATCGGCTTGGAACGCGTCGCCCTCGTCTTGACCGGTGAGCAGCCGGCGGCCTACGAGGGGCCGCGCAGTTGAAGACCATCCTGGTAACCGGCGCTGTCTCCCTTCTGCTTGCCCTGTTTGGCACGCCGCTGATCATCAGCCTGCTGCGCCGGAAGGGATACGGACAGCCGATCAGGGTGGAGGGCCTGAGGTCGAACGAGACCAAGCGCGGTACGCCGACCATGGGCGGCGCCGCCATCGTGCTCGCGGCGCTCATCGGCTATTTTGTCGGGCACGTGACCACGCACGACCCGATGACGTCATCGGGTGTGCTGGTGCTGCTGCTGATGGCCGGCCTTGGCCTGGTCGGGTTCATCGACGACTTCATCAAGATCTTTCGCCAGACCAGCGTCGGGCTGCGCAGCGGGGCCAAGCTCGCTGGCCAGATCGTGGTAGGCACGATCTTCGCCCTTGAAGTGCTCCAGCACCCCGATGCGCTGGACATCACGCCGGCCGATGCCCATCTCTCGTTCCTGCGTGATTTCGGGCCCGCCATCGGGACGCTGCCGTTCGTGATCTGGGCTGTGATCATGATCGCCGGGACGTCCAATGCCGTAAACCTGACGGACGGCCTGGACGGGCTGGCCACCGGCGCAACCATCCTTGTGCTGGCCGCGTATGTCCTCATCGGCATCTGGCAGGAGCGGAACGACTGCACTTTGTTCCTGTCTCGGCAGTGCTACACGATCCGGGACCCGCTCGACCTGGCCGTGGTTGCCGCCGCCGTGCTCGGGGCCTGCTTCGGGTTCCTGTGGTGGAACGCGCCGCCGGCCCGGATCATCATGGGTGACACCGGGTCGCTGGCGCTCGGCGGCGTGCTGGCCGGGCTGGCCATCTGCACCAAGACCGACCTGCTGCTGATCATCCTCGGCGGGCTATTCGCGATCATCACGCTGTCGGTGATCATCCAGGTCAGCGTCTTCAAGGCCAGCAGGCTCAGAACCGGCCGAGGGATACGTGTCTTCAAGATGAGCCCGCTGCATAACCATTTCGAGCTGATCGGCTGGGCCGAGACGACCATCGTGATCAGGTTCTGGCTGATCTCCGGCCTGTGCGTCGCACTCGGCCTGGGCATCTTCTACGCCGAGTGGCTCCAGACTTAGCCCATGACGGCGACGGACGACACCACTCAGCCGGCCAGCCTGGCCGGCTGGCATGTGCTTGTCGCCGGCCTCGGCATCACCGGGCAGTCGGTTATTTCACTGCTGGTCAGCCACGGCGCCCACGTCATAGCCGCTGACTCACGCAACGACGCCGAGCGGCGGGATCTTGCCGACCGGCTGGCAAAGGATGGCGTGACTGTCCGGCTGGGCGAAGGCGAGCTCGGACCAGGCGCGACCGTGCCAGCGGGCACCGGACTGGTCGTCGCCTCGCCCGGACTCCGGCCGGACACGCCGCTGCTGGCGGCCGCCGTTGCAGCGGGGATCGAAGTGATCGGTGACGTCGAGCTGGCGTGGCGGCTGCGCCCGGCGCTGGCCGGCGGCGGCCGCCAGCAGTGGCTCGCCGTCACCGGCACGAACGGGAAGACGACGACCGTCCGGATGCTAGCCGCTATGCTCACCGCGGCCGGGCACCGCAGCATTGCCGCCGGGAACGTCGGCACGCCGATCCTGGACGTGGTCACCGACCCTGAGCCGTATCCGGTCGTCGCGGTCGAGCTGTCCAGCTTCCAGCTGTACTGGAGCGCCACGCTCGCGCCGGTGGCCGCCGTGGTGCTCAACGTTGCCGCGCATCACCTGGACTGGCACGACGACATTGAGTCCTACGCGGCCGCGAAGGCCAGGATCTTCGGACCCGGAACGATCGCCATCTGCAACGCGCAGGACGCGCGGTCGGTCGCGATGGCCGAGCAGGCTGCGACGCGCGGGGCGGCACGCGTGGTCGGATTCCGGCTAGGAGAGCCGGGGCTCGGCGAGCTTGGCGTGACTGGCGGGTGGCTGCTCGACAATGCCTTCGGCCGGGATGTCCGCCTCGCCCGGCAGGCACTCGTCCGGCCGGCGGCGCCGCACAATGTCGCCGACGCGCTCGCGGCCGCGGCGCTCGCCCGCGCTTACGGCGACCGGCCGGACTCAATCGCCGCCGGACTCGCCGGCTTCGTACCCGAGCCACATCGAATCAGCCAGGTGGCCGAGCGGGACGGCGTGACGTACATCGACGACTCGAAGGCGAGCAATCCGGCGGCCGCGGCCGCATCCCTTGCCTCGTTCCCCTCCATTGTGTGGCTAGCGGGAGGGCTGTTCCGCGGTACCGACGCCGACCTGGACGCCGTCGTGGCGGCCGCGGCACCACGGCTGCGCGCCGCCGTTCTGATCGGCACCGACCGGGGCAGATTCGCCAGCGCGCTTGCGCGACACGCACCGGATGTCCCCGTTACGGAGCTGAGCAGCACCGACACTGGAGTCATGGACGAGGCGGTAGCGATCGCGGCGGCGGCCGCGCGGCGCGGGGACACGGTGCTGCTGGCGCCGGCCGCGCAGTCCTGGGACATGTTCCGCGATTACCCGGCGCGAGGTGAGGCGTTCGCGGTAGCGGTCATCAGGCTGGCGGATACGCCGTGAGCCCGCCGTCCGCAAGCGCCGGGTCCGCCGGCACGGGGCTTGGCCGGCCGCGCGCGCGGCCTGATGACGAGGTCGACGACCCGGACCTTCCCGCCGGCCTCCGCCCGGCGGGAAGGGGCGCGACAGTAGGGCGCGCTGCGGCCGGAGCCAGGAGCCTGCGGGAGGGGACGCTGCGCCTCAAGGCGCTGCTCGACCGCCCGCTGGCCTCGTATTACCTGGTGCTGGGGTGCGCGCTGCTCCTGCTGGGCGTCGGTTTGATGATGGTGCTGTCAACGTCGACCGCCTACGACCTGGATCAGGGGCTGCCCGCGTATTCGATGTTCGAGAAGCAGCTACTCGGGGCGGCGGTCGGGCTGGCGCTGATGTGGCTCGCGGCGAAGTCGCCGCCGCGGCTGTTCCGGGCGTTCGCGTATCCGCTCCTGCTCGGGGCGGTGGCCGGGCTGGTGCTCGTGCTGAAGTTCGGTCACGAGGTCGATGGCGCCAAGCGATGGCTTGCCGTGGCCGGTACCCAGGTGCAGCCGTCGGAGTTCGCCAAGCTGGCGCTCGTGCTGTGGGGCGCCGACCTGCTGGCGAGGAAGGAGAAGCTCAGCCAGCTGACCGACTGGCGGCACATCCTGGTCCCCCTGCTGCCCGGTGCCGCGCTGATGTGCATGCTGGTCATGATCGGCAAGGACCTGGGCACCACGTTCCTGCTGTCGGTCATCTTCGTGTCGCTGCTGTGGATCATCGGGGCGCCAGGGAAGCTGATCGTCGGCATGGTGGCCTTGATGGCGTTCGCGCTGCTGATGCTCATCGCCGTCCACCCATACGAGTGGGCGAGGATCAGCAGCTTCCTGTCGTCGCAGTCGCCGAGCTGCCGCAGCCTGACGTGCTACCAGCTGGTCCAGGGCAAGGACGCGCTCGGGTCAGGCGGCCTGTTCGGCGTGGGCAGCGGTGCCAGCAGGGCCAAGTGGGGCTGGGTGCCCAACAGCCCGACCGACTTCATCTTCGCGATCCTCGGCGAGGAACTCGGGCTGGTCGGCACGCTGTGCGTGGTCACGCTGTACGGCGCGCTGGCGTTCGCGGGCCTGCGCGTCGCCCGCCGGGTCCCGGACACCTTCGCCCGGCTATGCGCTGGCGCAATCACGGTATGGCTGACGGCACAGGCTCTGGTCAACATGGGCGCCGTGCTAGGCCTGCTGCCTATCACCGGCGTGCCGCTGCCGCTGATCTCGGCCGGGGTTTCCTCGCTGATCGTCACCATGGCGGCGATCGGCATGCTGATGTCATTTGCCAGATCCGAGCCCGGTGCCGCGCTGGCCCTGGCAGCGGCGGGGCCGAGCCTCCCGCGGCGGCTGCTGGCCTGGCTCGGGATCGGGTACCGCCTGCGGTGAACCGCGCGGCGGCTGGCGGGCAAGTAAGGTGGCCCGTCAGGGAAGGTGGTGCACTATGAGCGTCAGCGTCGTGATCGCGGGCGGCGGCACAGGCGGGCACATCGAGCCCGCCCTGGCGCTCGCGGACGCGCTGCGCCGGGCTGATCCAGACGTCGCGATCACGTGCCTGGGCACAGAGCGCGGCCTGGAGACCAGGCTAGTGCCCATGCGCGGCTACGAGCTGGCGCTGATCCCGCCCGTCCCGCTGCCACGGAAGTTGACCCCCGCCCTGCTGTCCGTGCCGAGCCGGATGCTCCGCGCGGTGGGCGCGACCGCTGGGATCCTGGCGAAGACCAAGGCCGATGTGCTCGTCGGTTTCGGCGGCTACGTCGCGACTCCCGGCTATCTTGCCGCTCGTCGGCGCAAGGTCCCGATCGTCGTGCACGAGGCGAACGCGAAACCCGGCCTGGCGAACCGCATCGGTGCCCGGCTGACCAAGCACGTCTGCACAGGTCAGCAGGGAACGCGGTTGCCGCACGCGAGATACGTCGGCATCCCGATCAGGCGTGAGATCGCAGGCCTCGACCGGATCGCGCTGGCTGACAAGGCGCGCGCCCACTTCGGCTTCCAGCCTGACCTGCCAGTCCTGCTCGTCACTGGCGGATCGCAGGGCGCCGCTTCGCTCAACCGGGCCGTGCTGGACGCGGCTGGCGCGCTTCGCGCGGCCGGCATCCAGGTGCTGCACGTGGTCGGCCCCAAGACCGGCGAGGTCGAGGTGCCCCAGGGCCCGGTGCCCTACGTTGTGCTGCCGTACCTAGACCGAATGGACCTCGGATACGCGGCAGCGGACTTCGCGCTGTGCCGAGCGGGTGCAATGACTTGTGCTGAGCTCACCGCCGTCGGCCTGCCGGCCGCTTACGTGCCGCTGCCGCACGGCAACGGAGAGCAGCGGCTGAATGCCGAGCCCATTGAGGACGCCGGCGGCGGGCTGATCATCGAGGATGCCGACTTGTCGGCGGACTGGATCAGCTCGACGCTGGTGCCCATCCTGCTGGATGACGCGCTGGTTGCCGCGATGTCCGAGGCTGCGGCCGCATGCGGGCGCAGGGACGCCGACTCCGATCTGGCCAAGCTGGTGCTGTCCGTCGGACGGCGGCGGCCGGGACGGCGGCGGCGGCCGCGCTCGTAGCGCAGGCTGACGCGGACAGGGAGGTAGCAGGGTGGGCCTGGTCACTCCGGTCGATACGGTTCCGGTTGGTGAGCTCGGCAAGGTGCATTTCATCGCCATCGGCGGCGCGGGAATGTCGGGCATCGCCAGGATCATGTTGTCACGCGGCGTCACCGTCTCCGGCAGCGACTCCGCGGCCACGCCTCTGCTCGATGAGCTAACCGCCGCCGGCGCGCGGGTGGCAGTCGGACACGCCGCTGGCAACCTCGGCGACGCCGACACCGTCGTGGTCTCGACCGCCATCCGGCCCGACAACCCGGAGCTCGTCGAGGCGCAGCGTCGTGGCCTGCGGGTCCTGCACCGGGCCGCAGCCCTGGCCAGCATCATGCTCGGCCACCAGGGCATCGCGGTGGCTGGCACGCACGGCAAGACCACGACAACGTCCATGATCACCACCGTGCTCCTGCACAGCGGATCGGAGCCGTCCTACGTCATCGGGGGAGTCCTGGCTGAGACGGGGCTCGGTGCGGCCGAGGGCACTGGCCCTGCCGTGGTTGTGGAGGCCGACGAGAGCGACGGGTCGTTCCTCATGCTCGCGCCGGATGCGGCGGTCGTGACGTCGGTCGAAGCCGATCACCTGGACAACTACGGGACTCTCGCGGCGATCGAAAAGGCATTCGCCGCCTTTGCCGGGCGAATCTCCGCCGGCGGCCTCCTCGTGGCTTGCGCGGACGACCCCGGCGCGCGCGCCCTGATCGCGGCTACGCCGCCGACCGTGACGGTCCTGACGTACGGCACGACGGCCGATGCGTCGTACCGCATCGCCGACATCCGGTCGCTGGGGATGCATACGGCGTTCAGCGTGACCGGCGGGCCGGGCACTGTCCTCGCCGGGGCCGGGCCTGTCCAGCTTGAGATCGCGGTACCGGGCCGTCACAACGCGCTCAACGCGGCCGCGGCGTTCGCGCTGACAGTTCAGCTCGGCGTGTCTGTGGCCGACGCCGTGGCCGGCCTGGCAGCCTATCGGGGCGCGCGGCGCCGGATGGAGCTCAAGGGCGAGGCGGACGGCGTCCAGGTCATCGACAGCTACGCGCACCACCCGACCGAGCTCGCCGCGGATCTCGCTGCCGCCCGCGACATTGCCCCTGGAGGCCGGCTGATCGCGATCTTCCAGCCGCATCTGTTCAGCCGGACCAGGATCTTTGCCGCGGACTTCGGCGCTGCCTTGGCCAAGGCCGACGAGGTGCTGGTCCTCGATGTCTACGCCGCCCGCGAGGATCCCGAGCCTGGCGTCACCGGCAGGCTTGTCAGCGACGCCGTACCCGGCGGCGGCGCGATGTTCGTGCCAGACCGGACCGCTGTACCCGCTGTAGTCGCCGGCCTGGCGAAGCCCGGTGATCTGGTGCTGACCATGGGGGCCGGCGACGTCACCGCGCTCGGGCCGCAGATCGTCGAGGCTCTGCGCGAGCGGGCGGCTGGCCTGTGAGGCGGCTGCCCGCGGCTGAACCGCTTGGCGGGCCAGGCGCTCCTGACCTGGGCCCGGAGGGGACCGCGCGAGCGGGACGGGCGCGCCGCCATGTCGATCCAGTGCGCGCGGCTTTCTTCGGCGTGCTGATCCTGGCCATCCTGGCCGGGGCCGCCTGGGCGCTGCTTGGCTCGAGCCTGCTGGTCGTGCGGCACGTCAAGGTGACCGGCAACCGGCTGGTCCCGGCCGCTCAGGTGCGCTCCGCGGCCGGAATCCGAGCCGGGCAGCCGCTCGCGCGCGTCAACACCGCCGCTGCCGCGCACCGGGTGGACCGGATCACGGCGGTACTGTCGGCCACCGTCAGCCGGTCGTGGCCCGACACGATCGTCATCACGGTACGTGAGCGGACACCGCAGCTAGCCGTGCCGTCGGCGGGCGGGTACGACCTCGTCGACGAGTACGGCGTGACCGTCCGGTGGGCCCAGCGCAAGCCCGCCGGGATGCCTGTACTGAGCGCTTCGCCTGCCGTCCTGCGCGGAAACCCGGGCGTCCGGGCCGCGGCCATGGTGCTGCGGCAGCTTCCGGATGCCTTGCGCCTGCGGACCAAGTCAGTCTCAGCGCCGTCCGCCACTGCCGTCACTTTGCACCTGGCTGGCGGTGTCACGGTGCTGTGGGGCGGGGTAGGGCAAGAGGCGCAGAAATGGGCCGAGCTTGAGCTGCTATTGCGGACGCACGCGCACTTCTATGACATCAGCGATCCCAGCACTGCTGTGACACAACGATGAGCGCCGCGCGAGCAGGGCGGTCGCACCGAGACGACCTTGCACGCGACGGGCGCGGCAGTCCGGGCGCGACACGCCGGGGTGGGATGCTGACAGTGGTTGACCTGGCCCCGCGCGCAACCCTACTGTCCCTAACAGTCGGCAGCTTGACATAACTCTAAATCTCAACTTGAGGGTGAGAGTTGACGAGCCAGAATCCGCCGGACCCAGCGGTCTCGATCAGGCCGGTGTTGCTCGGAGCCGGGCAGATCGCGATGACGCTGATGGACGCGGGCCGATGGCACTTGGGGGAGTTCGCGGGCAGGAGGACCGAGACCGGGGCGGCCCCGTTCCCGGCAGCCGGAACGTAGCCGCTGTCGGCGGCGCGGGTCCGCGGCACATCGTACGAGCGGAAAGGTTTGCTCCTCGTGGCAGCACCGCAGAACTATCTGGCGGTCATCAAGGTCGTCGGTATCGGTGGGGGCGGCGTCAACGCCGTGAACCGGATGATCGAAGAAGGACTCCGCGGCGTCGAATTCATCGCGATCAATACCGACGCCCAGGCGCTGCTGATGAGCGACGCCGACGTGAAGCTGGACGTCGGCAGGGAACTGACCAGGGGCCTTGGCGCTGGTGCGAATCCCGACATCGGCTCTAAGGCGGCGGAGGACCACCGGGAGGAGATCGAGGAAGTAATCAAGGGCGCCGACATGGTCTTCGTCACTGCGGGCGAAGGCGGCGGCACGGGTACCGGCGGGGCCCCTGTCGTGGCGGAGGTAGCGCGCTCGCTCGGCGCTCTGACCATAGGGGTGGTGACCAGGCCATTCGGCTTCGAGGGCAAGCGCCGGGCGGCGCAGGCTGACCTTGGGATCGAGAAGCTCCGCAGCCAGGTCGACACCCTCATCGTCATCCCGAACGACCGGCTGCTATCGATCTCGGACCGGCACGTGAGCGTCCTGGACGCATTCAAGGCCGCGGACCAGGTGCTCCTGTCGGGTGTCCAGGGCATCACTGACCTCATCACGACGCCCGGATTGATCAACCTAGACTTCGCCGATGTGAAATCCGTCATGTCCGGGGCGGGCTCGGCGCTCATGGGCATTGGCACAGCCCGCGGCGATGACCGGGCCGTTGCGGCCGCCGAGATGGCTATCTCGAGCCCGCTGCTCGAGGCGAGTATCGACGGTGCGCACGGTGTCCTGCTGTCGATCCAGGGCGGCTCGGACCTAGGGCTGTTCGAGATCAACGAGGCCGCGCAGCTTGTCGCGAACTCAGCCGCCCCGGACGCGAACATCATCTTCGGCGCCGTCATCGACGATGCGCTCGGCGACGAGGTCAGGGTCACGGTGATCGCAGCCGGATTCGACGAGCCGCAGTCTGGCCGGCCACGACCGCGAACTACTGCCTACAGCGCCTCGCTACCGTCGGCTGAGCTGGCCGCGAGTGCGGGCGGCACGTCCGGACCGGCGCCCTCCGCCTCTACAGACTGGCGGCCATTCCAGCTGACCGAGAGCAAGCCGGCGAGTGCCCCGGCATCTGCCGTTCCGAGTGCCAGCGCGCTTGCCGCCCCGGTGGCTGGTGAGCATGACCAGGGGAGCGGCGGCGGTGTTGCGAACGGCGGTGTTGCGCACAGCGGCGGTGCGAACGGCGGCCCTGCGACCGACAGCGAGTCGGCGGACGCCGACAGCACCTCGAGCGACGGCGCCAGGATCGAAGGTATCCCGCCGCCCCGCCCCGGCAGCCCGGAGAGCGCTGGCAGTCAGGTGGCCAAGGACGGATCGCAGAACGGCGCGCGCATGGGCGGGGCGCGACCGGCTGACTCGACCGGTACCCGTCGCAAGTCTGTCGTGTTCGAGGAAGACGACGAGCTTGATGTACCCGACTTCCTGAAGTGAGCCAGGGTCCCTCCGATGCCCTGATCACGTCGGGACCTGAGCTGGGCGAGGGTGTGCTGTCTGCGTTCTCGGGTCGAGCAGGCGGTGTCAGCAGGCCGCCCCGTCAGAGCCTGAACCTCGGCCTCGGAGTCGATGACGACCCTGCCGCCGTGCAGGTCAACCGAGCTGCCCTAGCGCATGCCTGCGGCCTCGCCCCGGACGGCCTGATCTTCATGCGGCAGGTCCACGGCGCCGACGTCTGGTACGCGGGCCAGGGAGCTCAGGAGCCGCCCGGACCGGTCGACGCGATGTTCACTGACGTGCCGGGACAGGCCTTGTGCGTTCTCGTGGCCGACTGCGTGCCCGTCCTGATCGCTGATCCCGCCGCCCGGATCGTCGGGGCGGCGCATGCCGGCCGCGAGGGACTCGTCGCGGGCGTCGTACCTGCGCTGGTCTCCGCGATGGCTGCGGCCGGGGCAAGCCCGGCCCGGATGCGGGCGGTGACTGGCCCGGCGATCTGCGGCGGCTGCTACGAGGTGCCCCCTCAGATGCAGGCCAGGGTCGGCACCCTCGTACCGGCAGCGACCTGCGACACGTTCGCGGGCACGACCGGGCTTGACATCGCGGCCGGGGTGCGGGCACAGCTGGCCGAGGCCGGCGTGAGCCGTGTCACAGCAGACGGGCGGTGCACGCGTGAGTCGGACGGCCTGTACTCCTACCGGCGAGATGGTGTTACCGGGAGATTCGCTGGCCTGGTCTGGCTGTTGCCTCGATGAACGTCCCCGGCGGCGGTGAACGGCTGGCAGAGCTGGCGGCGAACCTCGCGGCCGTGCGCGCCAGTATCGCCGCGGCCTGCGCGGCGGCAGGCCGGAGCCCGGCCGAGGTCTCGCTGATTGCAGTGACGAAGACGTTCCCCGTTCCTGACATCATGCGGTTGTACCAGCTTGGGATCGCCGACATCGGCGAGAACAAGGACCAGGAAGCGGCACCCAAGGTTGCGGCGCTCGCCGCCGCGGGGGTGGAGCTGCGCTGGCATTTCGTCGGCCAGCTGCAAGGCAACAAAGCTGCCAGCGTGGCTAGCTATGCCTACATGGTGCACTCGGTGGACCGCATCCGGCTGGTAGACGCGCTTGGCCACCGGGCCGTGGCGGCCGGGCGCCAGGTGCGCTGCCTGGTCCAGGTCGGCCTGGATGACGCGGCCGGCCGGGGCGGCGCCGAGCCGGGCCAGGTGCTGGACCTCGCGGCCGCGATCGAAGATCGCGACGGCCTCGCGCTCGGGGGCGTCATGGCTGTCGCGCCGCTTGGCCAGCCAGCCAGGCCGGCCTATGCCCGGCTCCGCGAGATCGCCGAAATGGTGCGGTCAGCCCATCCCGGCGCGCAGGTTATTTCGGCTGGCATGAGCGGTGACCTGGGCGATGCCATTGCGGAAGGCGCGACACATGTGCGAATCGGTACGGCGTTGCTCGGCGGCCGGCGAGCCTTCGTCAGGTAATGTCCGACGCGTGGGACCCGGTCACTGAGCGGGGCCGCCTGGCGTGTATGACGGAGGACAGAAGATGGCCAGCGCTATGCGCAAGATGGCGGTCTATCTCGGGCTGGTAGAGGACGACCACCGCTTCGAGGATCAGGATCAGTACCAGGACGACTTCGTCGATGACTACGACGAGTACGGCGCCGAGCTGGTGCAGGAGGATGACCGGCAGGACACCCACTTGCCCGATGGCCCGGCAGGCGGCAGGGTCCCGGATCGGCGCGCCGTCGCCCAGGTGCAGACAACCGATTTGGCGAGGATCACAACCTTGCATCCGCGCACATACAATGAGGCACGTACGATCGGAGAGCACTTCCGTGAGGGCACTCCGGTGATCATGAACCTGACCGAGATGGTCGACAGTGACGCCAAACGTCTGGTCGACTTCTCAGCCGGGCTGATCTTCGGACTGCGCGGGAGCATCGAGCGAGTGACCAACAAGGTGTTCCTGCTGTCCCCGGCCAATGTAGAGGTAGCGGCCGAGGACAAGGCCCGGATCGCGGAGCGGGGCTTCTTCAACCAGAGCTGAGCCAGCAGCCAGCCGGCTGCAGGCCAGAGCAGGACGCATTACCTGCATGACCGATAGGTAGACCTGCGTGAACATTTTCAAAGATGTTGGCTTCTATGTGCTCTCGGTCTATCTAGTTGTGCTCATCGCCAGAATGATCTTGAGCTGGGTTCAGATGTACGCCAGGTCATGGAGCCCCACTGGCATCCTTCTTGTGATAGCTGAGGGTGTTTACTCCGCCACGGATCCGCCACTGAGATTTCTAAGGCGCTACATTCCCTCGGTCAGGCTCGGTAGTGTGGCTCTTGACCTCAGCTTCATGCTGCTGTTCCTGGTGGTCTACGTGCTCTGGGAAGTCGCACGGTGACGGTAAGGTCATCAGGTAGGTCCATAGGGGACAAAGCTCCAGGGAGAAGAGATGCCACTGACGCCCGCGGATGTGCGGAACAAGCAGTTCAGCACTACCAGGCTCAGGCCGGGCTACGACGAAGAGGAAGTTGATGCTTTCCTCGACGAAGTAGAAGCGGCGCTTGACGAGCTCATCCAGGACAACGAGGAGCTGCGGGCCAAGCTGGCTGAGGTGCTGCGCGGCAAGCCGCCAGTCTCGCTGACCCCGCAGGCCGAGGTCCCCGAGATGATGCAGCCCGAGCCAATGAGGCACGAGCCCGAGCGCCTGCCCGAGCCGGTGATGATCAGCCCGCCGCGCCCCGCCGAGGACAACATGGACACGGCGGCCAGGGTGCTCGCGCTGGCCCAGCAGACCGCCGACCAGGCGATCGCCGATGCGCGCCGCGAGGCCGACGAGACGCTTGGGCGCGCCCGGCGCGAGGCCGACGACATCCTGACCAAGGCACGTCGCCAGGCCGAGCAGGTCACCAGCGACGCGCGCGCCAGGGCCGAGAGCCTCGAGCGGGACGCACAGGAGCGCCACCGCCAGGCGATGGGCTCGCTCGTGCAGTCTCGCGAGGAACTTGAGCGCCGGGTTGATGACCTGCGCGCGTTCGAGCGCGAGTACCGCAGCCGGCTGAAGGCATACCTTGAGGGTCAGCTTCGCGACCTGGAGGCAGGCGCGGCTGACAGTGGGGTCTTCCCCGCCGTGGGCTCTGGCCAGCAGCAGTCGCCCGTGGGCGTCGGCGTCGGCCGCCTGGACATGCGCAATGGCAACCCGAGCGGCGGCTACCAGGGGATGTCTGAGCCGGTCGGCCACAATGGCGGCTTCCACCCGTCCGACGCAGGCCAGCACGACCGTCGGTAGTGCCAGCCGCTGGCTGCGCTTGCTTCCCGATTAACGGAGCCGCTCAGGTGATCCGGTTCGGCGCAATCGTGTCCGTCGTGGCGGTCGCGATGGGCCTGCTGATCGCGGGCGCGGTCTCAGGCGACCTGAAGCTGGTCTACGTATCGATCGGCCTGGCTGCCCTGGCGCTGCTCATGCTGATAGTGGGCGTGATGGTCTGGCGGGACGAGATATTCGGCCCGGCGGCCTCGAAGGAGCCGTCGCCGCCCAGGGCGGCGGCGGCTCAGACCGAGCTCGTGTCTGCGGGGGCCGCGGGAGCCAGCGCGGCGGCGGATGCGGCTCAGGCCGCCCGCCAGGCAGGGCGTGGGGCAGCGGACGGTCAATCCGCGCGCAGGAGCGGCGGCGGCGAAACGGCCGCCGCCTCGTCCGCACGTACCGCCTCCGGGCGTTCATCTCACAGGCCGAGTGACCGTGCGGCGACGCCGGGCGACACGCGCGTTGCGCCGGTAATCAGGTCCGGTGCCGGCCATGAGGAACGAGATCGCGGTGAGCGCGAGCGGCGCGACCGCGACCAGCTCGACGGGAATCAGCGGGATAGGCGCGACCGTAATCAGCGCGACCGTGATCAGCGGGACCGTGATCAGCGCGACCGTGATCAGCGCGACCGTGATCAGCGTGACGGTGATGGAAGCGGGCGTGACCGGCGCGAGGGTAATCGGAGCCCGCGCGATCGGCGCGACGGTGATTGGAGCGGGCGCGACCAGCGCGAGCGGCTTGGGCCGGTCCCGATCGCAAGTGGTGCTGCCGGAGCCGGTGCGGAGTCGGGGCCTGCAGCGGCGGCACGATCCTCCGTGACGTCCGGATCCCCTGTGACTTCGAGGGCTCCTGTGACCTCCGGGACCCCTGTGACCTCCGGGACCCCTGTGACTTCCGGGCCCCCTGTGACTTCCGGGCCCACTGTGACGCCTGGGCCCGCCATGGCTACTGAGTCTGCTGGCTCCGGCCGGCCTGACCGGGCCGCGTCGCCTCTCACTTCGCCTTTCTTTACCCCGGCCGCGTCGGCCGGAGTGAACTCGCCAGTGACAGCATCGCCATCTGGCTCGTCCCCATCGGCGTCGGTGACACGGGCTGAGACTCGCGTCAGCCGTTCGCCAGATCCACTGACAGGCCCGCCACGGGTAAGTTCGCAGCGGGGTTCGCCGACCTCCGGAGGGGCCGCCGGCACGCCGTCAGTGGCCAGCTCTATCCCGGCGCCCGCTGGGCACCTCCCGGCCCCCACAACGCGACCGGCGTCCGAGCCGTGGCCTGAGCCTGTCGTTACCCGGCCAGGTGCGCCTGGCCGCGACGAGCCCGCCCGGACCAGTTCTCCGAGTGCCTCAAGCCCGGCGTCGTCGGCCAGGGGGACAGTTCCGTCCGCCCCGGGCGCAGTGCCGTCAGCCGCGAGCGCGAGGCCTCCAGCGGCGAGTGGCAGGGCGGCGAGTCCGGCTTCCGTACACCCGCCCCCCGCGACTCTGGCTTCCGCGACCCCGGCTTCCGCGATCCCGGCTTCCGCAACCCCGACGGCTGCCGATCCCATCGCCGCCAGGGCAGGAGAGAGCGTCGGCAACGCCGCGGGCACCAGCACAGGATCGTCGCCTGTGACGTCCGCGTCTTCCGGGACGACGGCATCTGCCGCGCCGTCTCCGCTACCGGACGGCATGGTCTCTGTCGTGCCAGGCATCGCCAGGTACCACACGGTCGACTGCATTCTGATCCGCTTCCTCAGCGATGACGATCTTGAGACCATGACTAAGCAGGCTGCCGAGAAGTCCGGCTGCGTTCCGTGCCGGGCCTGCCGACCCGAGAAGGCCGGCGCTACCGCGTAGCGCTCTTCCTACCGCGCTTCCAGCCAGAACGTGAGCCCGAGGTCCGGGCTCTCGTGCCGGAATACCGGCGTGCTGTCTGCGTCTGCGCCGTCGCCAGTGTCGCTCAAGGTGCCGCCGCCGACGGCCTCCGAGCCCACGTCCGCTCTCGCCGGACCGAAATCGACGGCCAGCACTTCGCGGCTGATCAACGCCCGGTGCTCGGTCAGCGCCTCGGCCAGTTCGGGATCACCTGTGGACCAGCGCAGAGAGATCCTGTCGCTCACGTCGAACCGGTCGCTCTTGCGCGCATCCTGCACCAGCCTGATGAACTCGCGGGCAAGGCCCTCGCGACGCAGTTCCGGTGTGATGGTCACTTCCAGCGCGACCGTTTCGGCGCCATCGGCCGCAACGGTCCAGCCGGCGATCGGCGTCTGCGTAACGACGACATCCTCTGGCCCGATACTCACGACCTCGTCGCCGACCTGCACTTGCGCCTCGCCGGTCGCGCGCAGCTGAGCGGCCAGCGCGCCCGCGTCGGTAGCGGCGATCGCCGCGGCGATGGGCTGGGTTCCGCTGCCGAACCGCTTGCCCAGCGCGCGGAAGTTCGCCTTCACAGTGTGATGCACGAGCGAGCCATCCGAGGCATCCAGCGGCTCGATCGCGCGAACGTTCAGCTCGTCTGCGATCTGTGTCCGCAACTCCGCCGGCAGGCCGGCAAACCCGGGCGCGGCGACGAGCGCCCGCAACAACGGCTGGCGGATCTTGACCACAGCGCTGGCCCGAGCCGCTCGGCCGAGTTCGACGAGGCGCCGGACCAGCGCCATCTGCGCGGCCAGGTCCGTGTCAATGAGCGACTCGTCCGCCTCGGGCCATCTAGCGAGGTGAACGGATTCGGGCGCGTCATCTTCGCGCAGTACTGCCCAGATGTAATCGGTGATGAAGGGCGTGATCGGCGCCATCAGCCTCGTCAGGGTATCGAGCGCCTGCGTCAGGGTCGCGAAGGCCGCGGCGCCGTCCGGCGTCGACGGCCCATCCCAGAACCGGCGGCGCGACCTGCGGACGTACCAGTTCGAGACGTCGTCGATAAACGATGCAATCCGCCGTCCCGCAGCTGCCGAGTCGAAGGCCTCCAGCGCCGCGGTGACCTCCCGGACGACCAGGTTCAGCTCGCTCAGCAGCCAGCGGTCAAGCGGCGCCCGCTCAGCGGGCGCCGGTACAGACACCAACGTCGGCACCACACCCGCAGGCGCCCCGGTCGCCGCCGCACCGGCATACAGGAACAGGAACGAGGCCGTGTTCCAGTATGTGAGCAGAACCTTGCGGACGATATCTTCCAGGACGCCGGCCCCGATCTTCCTCGTTGCCCACGGCGATCCGGATACGGCGAAGAACCAGCGCACGGCGTCCGCGCCGTGGGATTCCATCAGCTGCATCGGCTCCAGCACGTTGCCGAGGTGCTTGCTCATCTTGCGGCCGCGCTCGTCGACGAGGAGGCCCAGGCAGACCACGTTCTCGTAGGCGGACCGGCCGAAGACCAGGGTGCTGACCGTCATCAGCGAGTAGAACCAGCCTCTGGTCTGATCGATGGCTTCGCAGATGAACTGCGCCGGGTAAGACTGCTCGAATTCTGCGACGTTTCGCCAGGGCGCGCCGAACTGTGCGAACGACATTGCACCGGAGTCAAACCACACGTCGATGACCTCGGGCACCCGTGCCGCGGACTCACCGCATTCGGGACAGCGGATCGCGATGGCATCCACGAACGGCCGGTGCGGGTCGACGCCGGTGACATCGGTCCCGGCCAGTTCCGACAGCTCTGCGAGTGAGCCGACGCAGGTCACATGATCCGATGGGCACACCCAGACCGGGAGGGGCGTGCCCCAGTACCGCGTCCTGGACAGCGCCCAGTCGACGTTGTTGCGCAGCCAGTCGCCGTACCGGCCGTGCTTGATAGTCGGCGGCTGCCAGTTCGTTGCCTCGTTCGCCGCCAGGAGCTGGTCACGGATCGCTGTGGTGCGGATGAACCAGGAGGGCAGAGCGTAGTACAGCAGCGGCGTCCCGCACCGCCAGCAGTGCGGGTAGCTGTGCTCGTGCAGATGCGAGCTGAACAGCAGGCCTCGGTCGGACAGGCTCTCGATCAGCCGGGGGTCGGCGGCCTTGAAGAACATGCCGCCGACCAGCGGGATGTGCTCTTCGAACCTGCCGTCAGGCATCACCGGGTTGACCACGGGCAGCCCATGCGCCCGGCCCGCCGCCAGGTCGTCGGGGCCGAACGCGGGCGCCAGGTGCACCAGGCCGGTACCGTCCTCCGTAGTAACAAATGTCCCGGTAACTACCCGGTGCGCGTCAGGGATCTCGATAAGGCTGAACGGCGGCTGATACGTGGCGCCGGCGAGCTCGGCGCCCTTGAACCGGTCAGTGATGTGCCAGCCATCACCGAGCACCCGAGCGAACAGGGCGTCGGCGACGATCACCCGGTCGCCCACGCCCGATTGGCGAGCGAGCGCGTACGTCTCCTCGGGATGTACGGCCACGGCAGTGTTCGACACCAAGGTCCACGGCGTGGTCGTCCATACGAGCAGGTCCGCGCCCGCTAGCTGGGCCGGGGCGGACGGGGGCAGCGAACGGAGAGGGAACCGCACTATCACCGAGGGGTCGGCGACCGTCCGGTAGACATCCGGCTGGCCCATCTCGTGGTCTGACAACGGCGTCCCGCAGCGCGGACAGTACGGGCTGATCCGGAAGTCCCGGACCAGCAGGCCCTTGCCATAGATGTCCTTGAGCGACCACCAGACAGACTCGATGTAACTGGCATCCATCGTTCGGTACGCCTGGGACAAGTCAATCCAGTAGCCCATCCGCTGCGTAAATTTCGCAAAAGCGTCGACATGCCGCAAGACGGACTCACGGCACCGGGCGTTGAACGCGGTTATCCCATATGACTCGATATCTCGCTTAGACGTAAGGCCGAGCTCTTTTTCGACCGCCACTTCAACGGGCAGCCCATGGCAGTCCCAGCCGCCCCGGCGGGGGACGTGAAAGCCTTGCATGGTCTTGAATCGCGGGAAGGCGTCCTTAAGGACTCTGGCCTCGATGTGATGGACGCCGGGCATGCCGTTCGCTGTAGGCGGACCTTCATAGAAGATCCACCGCGAGCCGCCCGCTGTCTGCTCAAGGGAGCGCTCAAAGATCTTGCCGTCCTGCCACCTGCGCAGGACCTCGTGCTCAAGAGCGGGCAGGTCAGCGCTGGTTGGCAGCGCGGAGTAGGGGCGCGGCATGGTGGCCACAGGATAGCGGACGGGCCTCAGCCGGGCCTCCCGGTGGCTGCCGGGCCGGCCCTGGCCGGGATCCGGTCGATGCAAGATGAACGGTTGGCCCGCTCGCGGTGGCGGGTATGTTTGCGGATTGCGCCAGTCACCACTTATCCTCCGGTGACTGTTCGCATTGATGATCCAAAGCCCAGGCACCGAGGGAGGCGGAAAATGACCGCTACCGCGCATTCTGGCGCTGCCGCCCTTCCGGTGCGGACCGGCGAAAAGCGCTGGACTGAACGCGAGGTTGCCGAGCTACGCAACGAGCTGGCCACCGAGGCAGCTGCGCTGCGCGCCGATATCGATCGCGCGGAGTCCGACATTGCGAGCAGGCTCGGTGACGCCGTCGGTGACGCCGGCGACGACCAGGCCGACGTCGGTGCCAAGACATTCGAGCGGGAGCACGAGCTCGCGCTGACGCACAACGCGCGCGAGCTGCTGGCGCAGAACGAGCGCGCGATCGCGAGGATCGACGCCGGGACGTACGGCACCTGCGAATCCTGCGGAGAGCCCATTGGCAAGGCCAGGCTGCAGGCGTTCCCGCGGGCAACCTTGTGCGTCTCCTGCAAACAGCGCGAGGAGCGACGCTGACCGGCCCGGTGGCAGCCGACCAGCAGCCGCAACAGGGCAAGTCCGACGTCCCCGCCGGGCTTGCCGTCGGCGTGCCGCGCCGCCGGATCGGAATGCTGGTTGCCGTGGCCGTCGCCGTCCTGGGGCTGGACATCGCGAGCAAGGTGGCGGTCGTCGCGAACCTGAGCGGTCACCAGCCGATCCGGTTGCTCGGCGGCTTCCTGAAACTGCGTGTCGAACGGAATTCCGGCGCCGCGTTCAGCTTCGCCCCCGGGCTGACCATCGTGTTCTCGCTGATCGCGATCACCGTCATCGTGGTGATCCTGCGCTCGTCGCGGCGGATCCGCAGCCTGCCGTGGGCGATCACGCTGGGATTGCTGCTCGGCGGCGCAACTGGCAACCTCATCGATCGCATCTTCCGGTCGCCCGGATTCTTTCGCGGCTGGGTCGTGGACTGGATCCAGGTGCCGCACTGGCCTGTCTTCAACCTGGCTGACTCCGCGATCGTATGCGGCGGGATCCTGGCGGTGCTGCTGTCCGCGCGCGGTATCCGGCTGGACGGACAGCGCGAATCCAGATGACCGCCACAGGCGCCCGACGCGTCCCGGTGCCGGACGGACTCGACGGAGAGCGCCTGGACGCTGCGCTGGCCCGCATGTTCGGGCTGTCGAGGACTCAGGCTCAAGATCTGGTTGGGAACGGGGCCGTTCTCGTCGACGGTAGCCCGGCGGCTAAGTCGGCCCGGGTGCGAGCAGGCGACTGGCTAGAGGTGACGTTGCCGCCGCCGCGGGTACCGCTCTCGGCGCGCCCGGAGGCCGTACCGGGTCTTGGCATCCTGTACGAGGACGCCGACATTGTCGTGGTGGACAAGCCAGTCGGGGTGGCCGCGCATCCCACGCCGGGCTGGAACGGGCCCACGGTGCTCCAGGGCCTCCTCGCGGCCGGTCACACGGTCGCCACTAGCGGCGCAGCCGAACGCCAGGGCATCGTCCACCGCCTGGACGCTGGCACGACCGGCGTGATGGTAGTCGCCAAGAGCGAGCGCGCCTACAGCGTGCTCAAGCAGGCGTTCCGCGATCGCACGGTGGACAAGGGGTACCACGCCCTAGTGCAGGGTCATCCGGATCCTTTGCGGGGCACGATCGACGCGCCGATCGGCCGCCACCCGTCGGGCGATGGTCGGTTCGCGATTGTCTCCGACGGGCGCCCCTCGGTCACGCACTACGACACCCTGGAGGCATTCCGGGCGGCGAGCTTGCTGGAGGTGCGGCTGGAGACTGGCCGCACGCACCAGATCCGGGTGCACATGGCGGCCGTGCGTCATCCCTGCGTGGGGGACAGGCTCTATGGCGCCGACCCGGTCCTGGCGGAGCGGCTCGGGCTGTCCCGGCAGTGGCTGCACGCAGTTCGGCTCGGCTTCGCGCACCCCGCCGACGGCCGACACGTCGAGTTCACCAGCCCCTACCCGGCTGATCTGGCGCACGCCCTAGATGTGCTGCAGGCCGAGGCCTAGGCCCCGGCCTGCAGCGTGCGTAGGGGGTTAGGACTTCTTGAAGTTGGCCGCCCAGGTGTTGTAGCCGATGGGCTCGCCGGTGTTCGGGTCGAGGTACAGCGGCGGGTTCGGCGCGGACTGGAACTTGAACATATCCGCGATCGAGCCTGCGTTGGTGTCGGCTGCGCCGTTGCCCAGCGCCGGCAGGCCCCAGTTGTACTCGATGAACTTCACGATCGAGCTCTGGTCGATCAGCTGGCTGCTGACGTAGTTCGACTTCGAGTAGGGCGAGATCACTAGGAACGGGAGCCGCGGGCCAAGGCCGCACTTACCCTGCTCTGGCTGGTCAGTGGTGTTCACCGGTACCTGCGAGAGTTGGCTCCCGCACTCACCTGGGTCAGTCAGCGCGTCGAGCGATGTCTGCGACTGCGTCAGGATCGTGCCCAGCTGGTGGTCGTACCAGCCATCGGAGTCGTCCCAGGTGACGATGACGGCCGTGGACTTCCAGGTCGGCAGCGACTCCAGGTGATTGATGGTGTTGGCCAGCCACGTCTGCTCATCCAGCGGGTCGGAGTAACCAGCGTGCCCGTCCTGGTAGGCCGGAGCCTTGAGGTAGGAAACCGCCGGCAGGTTGCCGGCGTCGGCGGCCGCGAAGAAGTTGGCTATGTCGTACTGGTGGTTGGCCCGGTCCTGGTGCCCGACCATGGCCACCGACGTCGGCGGCAGGTGCATCGGGTTGGCCGTCGAGGCGTAGTACTCGAACGGCTCATGGTGCGGGATGTAGGCGGTCACCGTGCTGCCGCCGACGTTGACGTTGGTCTGCGAGCAGATCTGTGCAGTGGTCGGGGGCGTCGTTCCCTTGCCAGGCACGTAACCGTTGTCGAAGCCGCCCTCGAACCAGCCCCAGGTGAGGTTGGCCGAGTCAAGCTCGGTGCCGATGTTGGGACCACCCATCGTCAGGGTGGCTGCCGGAGCGCGGCCATCCCCGCCGTCCGCGCTCGGCATGTAGGAGCAGATGTCGTAGGTCGGGTCGGCATCACTGTAAGCGGTCCCTGGTCCTGCTGACTGCGCTGGCCCGGCGGTGATGTTAGAGGAAGCAGGGTCACTGGTGTCCAGCCCAGGCGGAGCCGCGCAGGGGGAATCGTTGATCGTGGCTGATGACGGCCCGCAAATCGCGCCGTAGGTCTGGGCCGAAGTGACGTTCAGAGCGCCTGGGGACGACGGCCCGTAGGTCGTGCCGTAGGCGTTGTCGCTCATCGCGAAATGCTGGGCGTAGTTCCACAGCCCCGTCACCGAGTTGCCGTCGTAGTAGCTCATGACGGCGGCGCGGGATCCCGTCCCCGGCGGCGCTACCTCGGGCGTGCCCGGGGGGTAGTCCAACCCGGTCAGGCACTGGTCCAGGTTTTCGCCGTATCCCGTATTGGCCGGGTAAGCGTCCTCGGCGCCGTGATCGGCGGCGAGCTGCTCCGCGTTGTAGCCGTGGTCCTGGTCACAGGTCATCGGAATATTGTGGCCAAGCCGCACCGGATTCGCAGTCAGGCCATTGGGGTTGCTGGTCAGCAGCGGGCCGACCGGGCCGGCCTTGGTAATGCTGCTGTACAGCCCGTTCACGGTCGGCGTGCCTGGCTTGGCGTGGAAGGCAGGCTCGCCCGGCGGGTTCGGTGCGTACGGGTAGGTACCGAAGTAGTGATCGAACGATACGTTCTCGTCGAAGATCACCACCAGGTGCTTGATCGGCGTCTTGGTGTCGCCGTAGCCCGCGCTCTGGTGCGTGCTGGGTGCCGCTCCGCTCGCGATGGCACCCGTCACACCGAACGCCATGGCCGCGAAGAGCCCCGCTGCGGCGGTGAGCGTCAGGGCCCTGACTGGTCGTCGCATCCGCGCTTCCTTTCGGTTGCAGATCTAGCTCTGTCCCGGCTGGGTAGGATTTCCAGGCCGACGAGCAGGCTGCGCCGTTGATGCTAGGACGGTCAGTGAAGGAAGTGATGAGCATGCGGAATCCAATTACGTAATAGTTCGAAATGGTTGAGTGAATTGCAGGTTTCTGGGTCAGCAGCCGGAGGCCGGTGGTGCCGGCCTGACGTACTCGGGCCAGGGCCGGAGCGGTGCGTGTCGCGGAGACTGGCTGTCAGAGGTCAGCGGTAGGGTCGACAGACACTAAGCGATATGCCCCAGCCGCGCGGCGCCAGTTCCCAGGCCGCCGCGCTTGGGCTCGTGGCAGCATGCCTGAAGGAGGCGGTGCTTCATGGCGGCAGGCCCGGCGGGCAGGGGATCGGAGCGCTCGTTCGTGCACCTCCACGTGCATACGGAGTACTCCATGCTCGACGGCGCTGCGCGCTTGAAGGAGCTGTTCAGCGAGTGCGAGCGGACCGGGATGCCGGCGGTCGCGATCACCGACCACGGCAACGTCTACGGCGCATACGACTTCTGGTCTAAGGCGCAGGCCGCCGGCGTCAAGCCGATCATCGGCATCGAGGCCTATGTCGCGCCCGAGCACCGCGGGCACAAGCAGCCCGTGCGCTGGGGCACGCCGGCCCAGCGTGACGACGATGTGTCCGGCGGCGGCGCGTACACCCACATGACGCTGCTGGCCGAGAGCACCGAGGGCATGCACAACCTGTTCAAGCTCTCGTCGCTGGCGTCGCTTGAGGGGTATTTCCGCAAGCCGCGGATGGACCGCGAGTTGCTGTCCCGGTACGCCAACGGGATCATCGCGACCACTGGCTGTGCCGGAGGCGAGATCCCGACCCGGCTCCGCCTCGGCCAGTACGACCAGGCGCTTGCCGCGGCTGCTGAGTTCCGCGACATCTTCGGCCCGGGCAACTTCTACGCCGAGCTGATGCATCACGAGCTAGAGGTCGAGCGCCGCTACGCTGACGGACTCCAGCAGATTGCCCTCGAGCTCAAGCTGCCTTACCTGGTCACCAACGACTCGCACTACACCAGTGAACCCGATGCTGCCGCGCACGAGGTGCTGCTGTGCGTCCAGACGGGGACCAACATGGCCGATCCGGCGAGGTTCCGGTTCGAGGGCAGCAGCTACTACCTGAAGAGCCCGCAGGAGATGCGCGGATTGCGCACCGATGACGCGTGGCAGTCGGGCTGCGACAACACCCTGCTGGTCGCCGAGCGGTCCGAGGCGAGCTTCACCAAGAGCAACCTGATGCCGGTGTTCCCGCTGCCCGACAGCGAGACCGAGGAAAGCTGGATGCGCCAGGAAGTCTGGCGCGGGATGGACTGGCGTTTCCCGGACGGCTACGACGAGCAGCGCCGCAAGCAGGCCGAGTACGAGATGGGCGTCATCGAGACGATGGGTTTCTGCTCGTACTTCCTGGTCGTGGCCGACTTCATCATGTGGGCCAAGCGGAACGGGATCCGGGTCGGACCGTGTCGCGGATCAGGCGGCGGATCGATCGTGGCTTACGCGCTCGGCATCACCGACCTCGACCCGATCTTCCACGGGCTGGTCTTCGAGCGGTTCCTCAACCCCGAGCGCATTTCCATGCCCGACATCGACATCGACTTCGACGAGCGTCGGCGGGGCGATGTGATCAGGTATGTCACTGAGAAGTATGGTGACGACCGAGTCGCGCAGATCATTACATACGGCACCATCAAGGCCAAGGCCGCCGTGAAGGACGCGGCGAGGGTGCTGGGTTTCCCGTATGCGCTCGGGGACCGGATCACCAAGGCGTTCCCGCCCGCGGTGATGGGCAAGGACATTCCGCTCGCGGGGATCTTCGACACCGATCATCAGCGCTACGGCGAGGCGGGGGAACTGCGGGCTCTGTATGAGGCCGAGCCCGAGGTTCGCCAGGTTATCGACACCGCACGCGGCCTAGAGGGCCTGATCCGGCAGCCTGGCGTCCACGCGGCCGGCGTGATCATGAGCAAGGAGCCGCTGCTCGACCACATTCCGGTCTGGCGGCGCGAGGCCGACGGGGCGATCATTACCCAGTTCGACTATCCCTCGTGCGAAGACATCGGCCTGCTCAAGATGGACTTCCTCGGGCTGCGCAACCTCACGGTGCTTGAGGACGCAGTCGCCGGGATCAAGGCCAATCGAGGCATCGAGATCGACCTCGACCACCTCGCGCTGGAGGACAAGCCGACCTACGAGCTGCTGGCTCGCGGTGACACCCTCGGGGTGTTCCAGCTTGACGGCGGCCCAATGCGGGCGTTGCTGCGAGCCATGCGGGTGGACAAGTTCGGCGATATATCGGCCGTAATCGCGCTGTACCGGCCGGGCCCGATGGCGAGCGCTCCGGTCTACGCCGACCGCAAGACCGGCAGGGCGCCTGTCACGCCGATCCACCCCGAGCTCGCCGAGCCGCTGGCGGACATCCTCGGCGAGAGCTACGGGCTGCTGGTCTACCAGGAAGACGTGATGTTCGCCGCGCAGAAGCTTGCCGGGTACTCGGCCGGCAGCGCGGACCTACTGCGCCGGGCCATGGGCAAGAAAAAGAAGGAGATCCTGGACAAGGAGTACCAGCCGTTCGCGGCCGGCATGAAGGCCAACGGCTACTCCGACGTGGCCATCAAGACGATCTGGGACGTCATGGTCCCATTCGCCGGGTACGCCTTTAACAAGGCGCACGCAGCGGGCTACGCGCTCATTTCCTACTGGACCGCCTACCTGAAGGCCAACTTCCCCGCCGAGTACATGGCAGGCCTGCTCACCTCCGTCGCCGGCGACAAGGACAAGTCGGCGCTGTACCTCAGCGAGTGCCGCCGCATGGGCATCAAGGTCTTGCCGCCTGACGTGAACGCCTCCAACGCCATCTTCACGCCCGTCGGGCCAGACATCAGGTTCGGCATGGCAGCGGTGCGCAATGTCGGCACATCGGTGGTGGAGTCGATCGTGGCAGCTCGCACGTCGAAGGGCGCCTTCACCAGCTTCTCCGATTTCCTGCGCAAGGTGCCGGTGAACGTCTGCAACAAGCGCGTCATCGAGTCGCTCGTCAAAGCCGGCGCGTTCGATTCGTTCGGCCACCCGCGCCGTGGCCTGATGCTCATTCACGAGCAGGCGGTCGACGCCATCATCGACGTCAAGCGCAACGAGGCGATCGGGCAGGACTCGCTCTTCGGCGACGACGCTCGCGATGACCTGACCTTCGACGTACCGATACCGGACGGCGAGTGGGAGAAGTCGACGTTGCTGGCCTTCGAGCGCGAGATGCTCGGGCTGTACGTCTCCGACCACCCCTTGCTCGGTGTCGAGCACGTACTGTCCGCTGCGACTGACTGTTCGCTCGCGCAGCTGGTCGGCTCCGCAGAGGACGAGCCGGATCGCAGCGCACGCGGTGACCGCGACGCGCAGGTCGTCACGGTCGGCGGCATCTTGTCCGGCGTCCAGCGCAAGGTGACACGCCAGGGCAGTACGTGGGCAGCGGCGACGCTGGAGGACCTGGAAGGCGCCATCGAGGTGCTGTTCTTCCCGGCCACATACGCCCAGTGCATGAGCCAGATCATCGACGATGCCATCGTTTTGGTCCGTGGTCGCCTGGACCGGCGCGAGGAGGTGCCGAAGCTGGTCGCCATGGAGGTGAGCACGCCGGACATTACGGCGGGCGAGACCGGCCCTTTCGTAGTGTCGATGCTCGAAGGGCGCTGCGTCCCGCCGGTCATCGAGCGGCTGAAGGAAGTGCTGCGGAGCTACCCTGGCCCGACGGACGTGCACCTGCGCCTCGTGACGGGCAAGAGGATCAAGGTCCTGCGCCTGGACGACAAGCTCCGGGTTAAGCCGTCGCCGTCGTTGCTCGCCGATCTCAAGCAGCTGCTAGGCCCTGGGTGCGTCGGCTGATGCCCGGATTGCCCGGTGCTGGGATGCGGGGCTTCCGGGCTGGGTAAGATCAAGACGTTAGGTGAGCCGGGAAGCCTGGTCGGCAGCTGGACCAGCCATCTGGTCGACAGCTGGACCAGCATTCGGAAGGCTCGCCATGTATCAGGACGGTCAGCACCGGGGGCGGGGGCCAGTGATCCGCAGGTTGCTGCGCGGGTCTGAATGGCGCCGTGAGGTGCTGCGGACCAACTTGTGGCTGGTGCCGGCCATAGAGGTCGTAGCCGCCGCCATCTTGTTTGTCATCACGTACTCGCTGGACCGGGCCGTGTACGACCACGTGTTCGCCGTGCCAGGCTGGGCCATAAGCGGCTCTGCCGACGTGGCCAGGACGATTCTCACCGCGATCGCGGCTGCAGTCATCACTGTCATCGGCGTCGTGTTCTCCATCGTCATCGTCGCGCTCACGCTGACCTCGACCCAGTTCGGCCCGCGGATGCTTCGCAACTTCATCCGCGACCGCGGTACCCAGCTCACGCTGGGCACGTACGTGGCGACGTTCGTGTACGCGGTGCTGACGCTCGGCTCCGTCGGGCAGGGCAACCACGGGCCATTCGTGCCGCACATCAGCGTCACCATGACGCTGGTGCTGATGCTGGCCGACCTGGCCGTACTTATCTACTTCCTGCACCACATCGCCGTCCAGATCCAGCTGCCGCAGGTGATCGCCGGCATCGCCGGTGACCTTCAGCAGGCGATCGAGCTACAGGCAGGGCAAAAGGCAGAGGCCGCCGATCTGGAGCTAGCGGCGGCAGTGATCGCGAACATGAGCGGGGGCGGGGGCGTCGTCGCCGCGCCGCGAAGCGGTTACCTGCAGTACATCGAGCACAATGAGCTCGTCACGATCGCAGCAGAGGTAGGTGCGGTCATCCACGTCCTGTACCGGCCCGGCCACTTCATCGTGCAGGGGAACCAGTACGCGTCAGTGTGGCCGGCCGAGGCTGCCGACCAGGTGGCGCTCGAGCTGGCCAGGGCCCACGTAACCGGCCCGTACCGGACGCTCGCGCAGGATGTCTCCTTCGGGGTAGACCAGCTCGTAGAGATTGCCATCCGCGCGTTGTCCGCGGCTGTCAACGACACCTTCACGGCGCTGACCTGCATCGACTGGATCGGGGACAGCCTGTGCAAGGTCACCGGCCGGTGGCAGCCGACGAGGCTGTACCGGGACTCAGCGGGTGATGTCCGGGTGATCACGACCGAGACCACGTGGGAACGGCTGGTTCAGCGGGCCTTTGAGAAGATCCGGCAGGCCGGGCGGGGCATGCCGGCGGTCATGATCCGGCAGCTCGACGCGCTCACCAGGATCATGGAGCGGACGACGACGACGGCGGACCGTCAGGTACTGCTGGATCAGGCGGCCATGATCGAGCGGCTGAGCTCGGCCACGGTCGACGAGCCCGCCGACCGGCTGGACGTCAGCCGGGCCTATCAACGGGTGCTGGCGGCGACCCGTGCCGCGATGGCAGCACCTGAGCTAGGTCACTCGAACGGCCTAAGCTAAGGCGCGGGCGGGCCGCATCGTTCCGGCTAGGCGTCGCGGCGCTTGAGTAGAACCGCCCCGCCGGCCAGCAGCAACGCTGTCCACGCGCAGAACACCGCGAAGCCTTGCCATGGGGTCAGCAGCTGACCTACCGGCTGACGGTCGGCGGTGATGTAGCTGCCCGCCACGGTGGGGAACCAGGCGTGAACGTGCGCGCCCCAGTCGTAGCTGTCGAGCAAGCCCAGCAGCGGGCCTACCACGAGCACCAGGCCGATCACGGCCGCGATGGCGCCGGCACTGTGCCGTATGAGCGATCCGATCGCGAGTGCGAAGAGGCCGAGCACCGTCAGGTAGAGGCCCGCGCCTATCACGGCCCTGGCGACGCCTGGCTGGCTGAGTGAGACATCGACCACCGGATGCACGATCGCCCTGCCGATGAAGAACGAGCAGAACGCGACGATCTCGCCGACCACCAGGATGAGCCCGGCGAATACGGCGCACTTGGCGGCCAGTACCGGCAGTCTCTTAGGCACTGCCAGTAGGGAGGCCCGGATGACGCCAGTCGAGTATTCGCTCGTCATCGTCAACGCGCCAAGAACGCAGATGGCCAGCTGGCCGAACCCGAGCCCGGTCTCGAGTATGAACGAAACAGGATCACTCACCAGGTTGGCCGACCGGCGCGGGGCGCGCCCCGTCTGAACGGCGTGCACAGTGAGCCAGGACAACAGCGCAGTAAGGCCGATCGTCAGGACCACGAAGATGATCAGCGACCAGACGGTGGAACGGACCGAGCGGATCTTGGTCCACTCGGCGAGCATCACGTGACCGAAGCCGGCTCTCGTGCCTGCGCGCGCCGGGCTGGATTCGAGCTGGCCGGAAGCTGTCGTGGCGCTCATAGGGCGCTCCCGTCGGTGAACTGGGCTGGCGCGGAGTCAAGGTGGCCGAACTCGAGGCTGTCGGCGGTCAGCTCCAGGAAGGCGTCCTCGAGCGTGGCAAGCTGCGGGGTGAGCTCGTGCAGGACGATCGACGACGAGGCTGCTAGCTCGCCGATGCGCGGCGCTGACAAGCCGGTGACGGTCAGGACCGGAGCCTGGTCGATCGGCTCGGTTGTGCCGTTGCCGTTCCCCAAGGCCGCCTGAAGGACGGCCTTGCCCCCGTCAGCGGTGATCAGCTCGCTGAGGCGGTCCGGCTCCGGCGTGCGGACCCGCACCGACTGGCCAGATCCGCGTGCGATGACCTCCTCGGTGGAGGCGTTGGCGAGCAGCCTGCCGCGCCCGATCACGATCAGGTGGTCGGCGGTGACCGCCATCTCGTTCATCAGGTGACTAGAGACCAGCACGGTCTTGCCCTGACTGGCCAGATGCTTCATCAGGTTCCTGATCCACAGGACGCCCTCGGGGTCGAGGCCGTTGACCGGCTCATCGAGGAGGAGAATCTCTGGATCGCCGAGCAGTGCGGCGGCCACGCCGAGGCGCTGGCTCATTCCGAGCGAGAAGGCGCCTGCCCGTTTCTTCGCCACGTCGCGGAGACCGACGAGGTCCAGCATCGCGTCCACCCGGCTGCTCGGCAGGCCCTGGGTCTGGGCCAGGAACAGCAGGTGGTTCCGCGCGCTGCGGCCGGTGTGCACCGACTTGGCTTCCAGCAGGGCGCCCACGGTTCGCAGCGGGTTGACCAGGTCGGCATACGGCTTGCCGTCGATCGTCGCCGATCCGCTTGTGGGATGGTCGAGGCCGAGGATGATGCGCATGGTCGTCGATTTGCCGGCGCCGTTAGGCCCAAGGAAACCGGTCACGCGGCCGGGGTGAACGGCGAAGGACAGGTGATCAACGGCGACCTTGTCGCCGAAAAGCTTAGTGAGGTCTGTGGCTTCGATCATCGGTGTCTCTCGTCCGGCGAAGCTGGCATTTGCGTCCTATCGCGTCGCGAGGTTATCAGAGCCATGAGCGGGCGCGCCGACCTCGTTCCCCGGAAATATGCACCCATGCGGGCCGACGGTAAGCTGTGTGGATCATGAAACGGGACCGGTCGATAACCGGGCCTGCAGGAATGTCCCGTACCCTGCTACGAGGCTATGAGTGATAACAGCATGCTGATGCCGCCCGGCGGCCAGGCATCGCCAACCGACGTGCAGGCGCGGCCAGGAGGACTGGGTCCCGCGCTAGTGGCTGCTGTCCTGATCGTCGCGGGCAGCATCGTGGTAGGCGTGGCCGCGGGGGCGATCTGGGCCGCAGTAGCGCCGCGGGTGGTGTACCAGGTGTACACCCTCAGCCCGCCGACCGCCTACGCCACCAACCCGGAGACGAGCGCATTCATCGCCGCCGACGGGTGGTACTGCATCATCGCCCTTGTGGGTGGCGGGATCATCGGGCTGCTCGGCTACCTATTCGCCGTGCGGCGGTATGGCCCAGCGCCGATGGTCGGAGTCGTCCTCGGCTCGCTCGCGGCGGCCTTCATCGTCGCCTGGCTAGGGCACCTACTCTCGGGCGGCCCCGGCTTCGATCACCTGCTGGCGACCAGCAAGCCCGGCACGTTCCTGCATGCGCCGATCCAGCTTGGGTCGCACGGCGCCGTGGCCTTCTGGCCCCTGGCCGCCGCTGGTGTGGCGGGTGGGATCGAACTGGTGGGCATGCTCAAGGCCCGGCACCAGGGCCCCGAGGACGGGATGCCGATGCCCGGCATGGAGACGTTCGGCTCTCGGACGTACCTGGCACGGCCCGACAATGCCGGGCCGTACGTGAGTCGGCACAGGAACGGGCAGTCGCCGGCCGCGCGCAGCCAGAATACGGAGGAGACGCCGGGGGCGCCTGGCGCCTACGGAGCGCCGGGCGCCTTCGGAGCACCGGGCGTCTGCGGAACGCCGGGTGGCCCCGAGGCGCAGGACGGCGGCACCGGGCGCGTCGCTCCCTGAGGGCCGCGAGTGCGCGGTTCGGGGCGGAGAATCGGACAACTTGCTAGCTAACGGGCCCGATCGGACGGCGGGGCGGACACGAAGCGCCGCCCCGACACGAGTCACATCGGCATTTCCCGTCTACCGCGTCCGTAAAAGGTACAAATAGGGCAGAAAACTGCACATCAAGGCGGGAAATCTCGGTCAGCCAGGGTGCAAACTGCGCATATCGACACCAGCAAAGCTCCGGCAGAGAGTCGATGGCGCACGGCCGGGGACGGGACCGATGCGGAGCAGCCATTCCTCCGCCTGGCTGCTCCATACCGGGCCGGATACCGGGCCGACACCGGCCAAGGCTTGCCTGAGCGTGCGGCGCGGGCTAGACGCGCAGCGTCGTGAGACTGCTAGCGGCGTCGACGGCCATGGCGGCGCCGACGATACCAGCGTCGTTGTGCAGCGCCGCGGGTACGACCTTGGCCCGCAAGCGTGTCAGGAACGGCAGGAATTTGTCGGACTTACGGCTGACGCCGCCGCCGATGATGATGAGGCTAGGGGACAGCAGCGCTTCCATATGCTCGAGGTACTCATCGACTCGGCCCGCCCAGTCACCCCAGCTCAGATCATGCTCTTCCCTGGCGTGGTCGGAAGCGCGCTTCTCCGCGTCCTTACCGCGGATCTGGATGTGGCCAAACTCGGTGTTAGGCACCAGGACGCCGTCGATGAACAGTGCGCTGCCGATGCCCGTGCCAAGCGTCAGCAGTAGCACCGTGCCTGGTATGCCTTTGCCCGCGCCGAAGCGCATCTCGGCGACCCCCGCGGCGTCGGCGTCGTTGAGGACCGTGACCGGCAGCTTGGTCTCCGATCCGAATAGCTTGACCGCGTCGACCCCGATCCAGGACGGATCTACGTTGGCGGCGGTGTGTACTACACCACCGACGACGACGCCCGGAAAGGTGATGCCTGCCGGGCCGGTCCACTCGAATGCCTGCACAAGCTGTGCCACGACCTTCGCGACGGCTTCTGGCGTGGCGGGCTGCGGCGTCGCGACCTTCTGCCGCTCGGCCGTCAGCTGTCCCGTCGTCGTGTCTACCGGCGCGGCCTTGACCCCGGTTCCGCCGATGTCGATCCCAAGCACGTGAGCCATGCATGCCTCCGGTTAAGGCCCGACGCCGGTGGCGTGCCGGGCGGGCTGAGCCTCCTAGACCAGCCTAAGGCCCGAAGGTCGGCCCGCCCACGCTACAAGCTCTGGAGCGGCCGGGCGCGGAACCTGGGCGGCCCGGCCAAATTGCCGCGGCCGACACCGGCCGGTGATGCCCCGGATGCCGTATGGTCGGCAGGCGCTTTGGCTCGGCACGCGGTCGCGGTCGGCATGCGGTCGCGGTCGGCATGCGGTCGCGGTCGGCATGCGGTCGCGGTCGGCATGCGGTCGCGGTCGGCATGCGGTCGGGGTTGGCATGCGCTTCCGCGCGCCGCTCAGGTCGGCATGCGGTTCTGGTCGGCATGCGGTTCTGGTCGGCATGCGGTTCTGGTCGGCATGCGGTCGGGGTTGGCATGCACTTCCGCGCCGCTCACGTCGACATACGCTCCGCGTGTAGCGTCGCGAAGTTGTCGCTCTCAACTTCGTCGCGCCGCCCGCAAGCGGCACGATCGTCTTGCTCATCGGCCACGTCGTTGCCAGTCGGGGCGTCGACCAGGTCTGCTTCGCCATCGTCCTGGGAGTCCTGGTCGTCCTGGTAATCGTCGTCGTCCTCGTCCTCGTCGGGAACCTCGCTGGCGAGGTCGGCCTTCTGCCGGTAGGCGTAGTCGGAACGGATCAGCTCCCGCAACTCGGTGCTGGTGTGAGCACGCAGCTCATCGGCCGAGCTGCGGTACCTCGCAGACCAGATGTCGCCGTCAAGGCCGATGATGTAGGCCTCGTCCCAGTGCATCTGCAAGTCCGCCAGCGCGGACGCCTCACTCCTGTCCATGCGGCCTCCACCGCCGGCCCTGTCGGGGCGCCCTATGCGCGCCGTGAGGGTGCCAGGACCAGCTTCGACATCATCATAGCGCACTATAGAGCGCTCTAACGCAGCAGAGCGCGTCCTGCCTGTTTGAGCAGTTCACAGGCGTTCTAGGGTGATCTTCGTGGTGAAGGTGCCCAGGTTCGATGCCAATGCTCTAGGGCCGGTCTATATCTACGTCGGCGTGGCTAACCACATCGCGGCGAGGATCGAAGCCGGAGAGCTGCAGGTCGGCGCCCGGTTGCCCGCTGAGCGGGATCTGGCAGCCGACTATCAGGTCGCTGTCGGCACGGCACGCCGCGCGGTCGAGGAACTGCGCGAGCGGGGGCTGGTAGTCACGCTGCCGGCGAAAGGCACGTTCGTTACATAATCCGACCTTTCGCCGATCGAGCACAGCCGTCGGCCGCGCGTACCTCCGACGTTCGAGAGTTCCAGCCATGACGATGCAGGTAGCCCGGCCCAGCTGTTCCGTCGCCCGCTAGCTCCTCGTACGGGATCCGGCGGGCGAGGAATGGCGCGCTTGCCGGCCATGGCGGAGGAGACATTCGCGACGCGAGCGTGCCTGCTCCATACCAATGACAACACCGCCAATAACCACACCCGTGGGAGAGTGACTCAATGCGGGATATCACGGTCGCTTGCCTGGACATGGCTGGGACGACGGTCGCGGACGACGGCAGCGTGATGGCAGCGTTCGGCGCCGCGGCTGCCGAGTTCGGGCTCGTGCCTGGGGCAGCGGGTTACGACGACGCCATCGAGTTCGTCCAGACGACGATGGGCCAGTCCAAGATCGAGGTGTTCCGTCAGCTACTGGGCAGCGAGGAACGCGCCCAGCAGGGGAACCGTATCTTCGAGCAGAGCTACGCCGAATCCGTGCGTGCCGGCCTGGTTGCGCCGCTCCCTGGCGCTCTCGAAACGATCACTGCGCTGCGCGCGGGCGGGATCAAGGTGTGCCTGGCCACCGGGTTCGCGCCGGTGACCAGGGATGCGTTGCTCGACGCGCTCGGATGGCGGGCGCTGATCGACCTGGCGCTCTCGCCAGCAGATGCGGGCCGGGGCAGGCCCTGGCCTGATATGCCGCTGACAGCACTGCTCCGGCTTGGAGGCGGCTCGGTCGCCGAGCTTGCTGTGGTCGGCGACACGGCAAGCGACATCGAGTCAGGTCTTCGAGCCGGTGCCGGGCTGGTCGCGGGCGTGACGACCGGCTCAGGCAGCGCAGAGTCCCTGGCTGCCGCTGGCGCGCCGTACGTACTCGACACAATCGGCGGTCTCGTCCAGCTGATCGGTGTGGGCTCCGCGCTCCCGCAGTAGCCCTCTGCGGCGTATGGCCGCGGTCAGCGCTGCTCAGCCGAGGTTGCTGAGGCTGACCACCTGGCTGGCGGGAGGGGGAGTCGGCTGGGTGACCGTATTCCAGTCGGAGAACGCAATGTGCTCCCCGTTCGGACCCGTGAAGTACACGACGAATGGCTTGCCGTGGGCGTTCACGTCGATCGTGTACCCGCCCTGACGGCACTGCAGGACGGACTGGCCGTTGACGGTTGCGGGCGAGAAAGTGCAGCCGCTTGCTGCCGCCGAGGTCATGTTCTTGTTGTTGAACACTTTCGTGACGAGTTCATGCATGCTCAGCGAACCCGTGATCTGGTCGGCGCTGGCGGCTGGGAGTTCCACGTACTTGCCGCAGACCTTGGCGCAAACGCTCGCAGGAGCTTTGGCTAGCTTCAGGAACGCCGCGTCGAGCTTGATATATGTGTTGCCGTTCAGGGAGAGCAGATTGACGGTTTGGCCATTTTCCCCGACGCTGCCAGCAACCGAGCTGCCGCTGAAGCTCACGTCGATCGTCGTCGTCTGCGAGCCCTGGGTCACCGAACCCGCCATATGTACACTCGTGGCCCCGTCGGCGGCGGCCTGTACCGCGGGCATGAGCTTCGCCGCACTCTTGCTGCCCGCCGGCGCCGAACCGCATGCAGACACCGCCAGGCCGGCGGCCAGCACAGCTGCCAAAGCAGCGCCCCTGAACGCTCGCAAATCCATGACCGCCTCCCGTATGACTGGACGCCACCCGCGCCCAGAATGCCGCTGGCAGGCTATAGCAAGGGGCCATGCCGCTCATACCGGATATATCTCGTTTTCATCACGATGGTGGGCGGGCGCTAAACTCGCCTGGGCTGACGACGCGGCGGTCGGTGAACACGCCTGCGCCTGACGCCGCGGCGGCCGGCAACGCGGCGGCTGGCGGCCAGAGCCGGGCAGCCGCCGCAGCGGCCGCTTATGCGGCAGCGTTGGCGGCCGCGGCGAAGGCTTCGAGGCTCCAGCCCTGCTGCACGGCGGCTCGCATGCCTTGCCAGCCGTCACCGTGACGGTCGAGGTTGCGGTGCGTAAGCACGACCCGGGTCCGCGCTGGCCCGTCCGGCGTGAAGGTGACTTCGATTTCGCTGGCCTTCGCCGGGTCTGTCTCGAGCTGCCAGTTGAGGCTGATGTCCCAGCTGAAGCACACCATGCGAGGCGGGTCATAGGCGAGTACGCGAGCCCAGCGGCATTCGCTGCCGTCGGTGCCGCGATCGATGATGTGACCTCCGACGTATGGCTCGAACACCATCTCGGCGAGTTCGGCCTCGAGGATGTGATGGGTCGGGTTCCACCAGGATCCGATGCCTTCGGTGAACACCTGGAACGCGTGCTCGATCGGTGCATCAACGTTGATCGCCGTCGTCACAGACGTCGAATCCACTTGTGTGGTCATTCTTCCTCCTGGATTGGCTGGGCTGGCTGCGCTGGCAGGGCTGGCTGCGCTGGCAGGGCGGGCTGAGGTACCTGGGCTGGCTGAGTCGCGGCAGCGCGGAACCTGACAAGCGACTGCTGCCAGAACTGCTCGAAGTAGTCACGAATCGTGCCGATGCCCGCGGGGTCGACGGAGTAGACGCGACGCGTACCCGCCGCCTCGTCGATCACAAGTCCAGCTGACTTGAGCACCTTCAGATGCTGAGAGACAGCTGGGCGGCTAACCGGCAACTCGCGGGCAAGCTCGCCAACAGCGCTCGGCGACTCTGCCAGTCGCTCGAAGATCGCCCGACGGGTCGGGTCGGCGAGCGCGGTGAGCATCGCTGCATGGTTAGTCACTACTTACCGTAAGTTATAGCTTACCGATACGCCGCGTCAAGCGTTCGCAGCTCGGAAGAAGTGTCGCGACGCCCCGGTTGGGCGCCTGGACAGGGATGGGCCCGCTGCCCGGCGCATCAGGAAGGTGCAAGGCTGTCCAGTCGGCGGCGCCGTCGTCGGCCGCCGGCAGGACTGCGTCCAGTGCAGGTCGTCAACCCGCCGGCGTGGATTGACACACGCGCCCGCGACCCCGATGATCTTCGGCGGTCCAGGACTAGTTGATCACGAAGAAGGCAAGGCCAGGTTCAGCGCAGGCGAGCCTGACCCGGGGCCCGTGGCCAGTCGATCGAGAGCACGACGTTGCGGTCGGTTACAGCCCCCGCGCCAGCCCCGCCGTCCGCGGTGATCTGATCCCGCACCTGCCAGTCGTTAGCCGCGAGCTCGCGGGCTAGAGCCGCCAGGTCAGCGGGCTCGGCGCTGCCCTGGTAGTTAGCTGCGGCCGCCGAGTCGATGACCGTACACGCGATTGCCAGCGACGCATCGGTGGCCAGGAACTCGACGATCCTGGCCTGCTGCGGCCAGTCGATGTGCGAAGCGGTGGTGACCTGCCAGAAGCCGGCACCGGCGCCGTCGGCAATGGGCGTGACGGCATGCACGTGCGTGTGGCCGTTGAACCAGGCGACAACGCACGGATGACTGAGCAGCACCGCCCGGAGCTCGTCGGCCAGCACACGCCGATCGGCGCCGGGCGGTCGATTGTCGTTGATCAGGGTCTCCAGCGGGTGATGACTGAAGAGCACGACCGGCCTGGGGGCGTTCGCGGTCAGCTCCGCCTCGAGCCAGTCCAGCTGCGTGGCGTCGATCGACCCCTGCCAGCCGCCGTGATGGTTGACGGTGTCCAGCACAACGCACCGAATGGGGCCGTGATGGAAGGCGTAGTACGCGGTACCGTCGGCGAGGTTGCGCTCGGAGTACCCGTGCCCCGATGGCGTGCCAGTCGACCGGAAGTGCTCGCGGATGTGGTCGGACCTGGTAACCATGGCGCGGCCGGGATCGGGCGTGACCGCCAGCTGGATGCCGCGCGCCAGTTCAGCGAGCGCGTCGCCGTCGGCACTCTCGAACCTGGCCAGCAGTTCAGCAGCGTCCACGCCGCCCGGCGGGGTGACCAGCTTGACGGCACCGACTGGGAAGTCGCGCAGCCATCCCGTCGGCGAGACTGTGCCCTGGAGCATGTTGTCGTGGTTGCCGTGGACGGCGTACCACGGAAATCCGAGGCCGGTCGCCCGGAATGGGCGGCGGGCCGCCGTCAGGATGCCGGGCACCTCCGGGAAGCCGTATCGCGTCCTCGGCAGATCAGTGCCGCCGCCCTCCGGATGCCAGTAGCGTTCATCATCCACGGTCGGCGCCGCTACCCCCTCGTATGTTGCCGGGTCGCCGGAGTCGGGCCTGACGTCTGTGCCGTCGAGTAGATCGATGTAACTGCGCAGCTCGTTGAGCTGGCAGTTGTCCGTGGCGTCGCCCGTTACCACGGCGAAGTCCAGCGGCCGTCCGGAGAGGGGGGCTGCGGTCGTGCGGCGGACCGCCTGCACCATCGCCTCGGCGACGTGAAAGGTAAATAGCTCCTGCGCCCGGTAGGTGCCGATGATGCCGACGCTAGCGCGCAGCGGCGAGTCTGGGTCGGAGAACCTGTCCACCAGTTCGGCCCGGCCGGGGGACTGGTGATCCATGACGTGCGTATCCGACAGGTGCGCGACAGCCAGCAACAGACTGGCCGAGCGCTGCCAGCCGGCGGCCAGGCTGCCGCTGCACAGGTCAGTCCGCACCACGTGCTGCTCGCCGTCGGTCGCGAGCAGCGGCCTGTACCCGCCATCGCGCGCCGGGCCAGGAACGAACCGGCCGCGCGCGGTCGACTCAGGCGTGTCACCGGCGCTCACGAGTTGCGCGCGTCATCGTTAGGCACGGCCACGACAGTATCGAAGGCCGGCGGGATAACTTGCGGCGCAGCTAGCTCTCCTGCATGGTGTGCACACGTAGGCCATCGTCGCGGTGCGGGTGAGCCAATTCGGATGCTGGAGCAAGACGGACGTGACGACTCGTGAAACGCGAGAGACAGAGCAGGCTGACGCGACGGTCAAACCCGTTGGGATCCGCGACGTCGCCAAGCTGGCCGGCGTATCTGTCGCCTCGGCGAGCCTGGCCCTCAACGGCCACCCAGGCGTAGCCGATGTCACCCGCCGCCGCATCGCAGCGGCCGCGGAGCGTCTTGGCTACCGCGCAAACCCGCAGGCTCAGGCTCTGCGAAGCGGGCGCAGCACGATGTACGGGTTCGTGGTACGGAACCTCGCCAATCCGTTCTTCCTGGATGTGATGAGCGGCGCTGAGGAGGTCGCGAGCGAAGCGGGCGCCACGCTGCTCGTGCTCGACTCCCAGTACTCGATCGATCGCGAAGCTGCGCACGTCCGGACCATGGCGGCCCAGCGCCTTGCCGGGCTGGCGATCGCCCCGGTGGGGGCGGGCGCCTCCATCCAGCTATGGCAGCAGTTGCGCCCCGGCATGCCCGTTGTCGCGCTCAACGCCTCGCTGCCCGGCATCAAGGGCCTCTCGCTGGTGTCACCTGACAACGCAACGGCCGTGGCGCTGCCGATGCAGCGCCTGGCCGAGCTGGGTCATGGCTCGGTTGCCTTCATCACGGCACCACGCGGCCTCATGGCCGACGCCGACCGGCTTCGCCACTTCCGCCGACTAGCTTCACGGCTCGGCCTGCGCGGTCGCGTGGTGTACTCGCCGCTGACCATGCAGGATGTGGCACGCACCATGCGCGCTGTGCTGTCCGACGCTCAGCGGCCGACGTCGATCATCACGAACTCCGACTACACGGCGCACGCGATCTACAAGGCGGCGCGCGAGTTGTCGCTGCTCGTCGGGCCGATGATCTCTGTCATCGGTCATGACGACCTGCCCACCTCGGAGCTCCTTGACCCGCCGCTTGCGACCATCCGAGTGGACATGCGGCAAATGGGGCAGGCCCTAATGGCGCGCCTGCTCGCCCAGGCGCCGCTTGGCGACTTTGTCGCACCGGTTGAGCTCATCGAGCGCGCCTCTCTTCAGCCGCCTGAGAGCGGCCTGTTACAGCGCGCTTACCTGCACTGATGGCCATCAGATGGCCAGGGGGCGTCAAGTCGGTAACGACGCTTGACACGTACCCGACGCCTGCGTCAGCATGCCAAAGGCTAAACGTTTCAGACATTTGGACGTCTCCGTTCGCAGATAGGCACAGAGCTATCAGCGAGCGTGGAGTTCGCCGATTTTCTGGCCGGCACTCGTCCGGTCAACCAGGTGGGGAAGCACAGGAGGCAGTAGTGAGAACTCCGTACCGACTTGGACTAGCCGGCCTGACCGCGCTGACGCTCGTGGCAGCAGCCGGGTGCGCGGCGAAGTCGTCGCCGTCATCGTCAGGTGGTTACGACTGGTCGAAGGCCACCTCGGCGTCATCGGGAGGCGGGATGTCCGCGCTCGTGGCCGCCGCTAAGCACGAAGGCACGCTCAACGTCATCGCGCTGCCCGCAGACTGGGCGAACTACGGCAACATCATCAAGGACTTCACGGCCAAGTACGGGATCAAGGTCAATTCGATCGCTCCCTCGGACAGCAGCGCGCAGGAAGTGACCCAGATCCAGCAGAAGAACGGCACCTCGCTGGCGGCGGATGTGCTCGATGTCGGTGGCAGCGTGGCCACGGCCAGCACCAGTCTCTTCGCGCCCTATGAGGTAGCTACCTGGTCGTCGATCCCAGCCGGCCTGAAGGACCCGAGCGGCCTGTATGTCGGTGACTACGGCGGCTACATGTCAGTCGGCTACAACTCCGCCAAGTTCGGCACCATCACGTCGCTGAGCCAGCTGCTCGGCAGCAAGTTCAAGAACGACGTGGCGCTCAACGGCAACCCGACGCAGGCCAACGCCGCGCTGAACGGCGTGATGATGGCCAGTCTGGCTCAGGGCGGCAGCGCGGGCAGCATCGCCGATGGCGTGAACTTCTTCCACAGCCTCAAGGCGGCGGGTAACTTCAACACCACGCAGGCCACCCCGGCGACCATCAAGGCCGGCACCACGCCAGTGGTGTTCAACTGGGACTACCTCAACACCGCGGCCGTCGTCGGGCAGCCGGCCTCTACCTGGAAGGTCTTTATCCCGGCGAACGCCACCCTGGGCGGCTTCTACTACCAGGCCATCAACAAGAACGCGCCGCACCCGGCGGCGGCGCGCCTGTGGGAAGAGTTCCTGTTCTCTCAGGCCGCCATCGGCGGTCAGAACCTGTGGCTCGTGGGCGGCGCCCGGCCGTCTGAGCAGATCGCGATGACGAGCAATGGCACTATCAACAAGTCGGCTGCTGCGGCGCTGCCGCCGGTGGCCGGGACGCCGATCTTCCTGACTCAGGCCCAGGCCACTGCCGCCGCGACGTACCTGGCGACGAACTGGCCTAAGGCAGTCAGCTAGGAATCGGTTGTGACAACCGCTACTGCGACTGAGACCGGCGCCCGGCCCGCACGGGCCGGGCGCCGGCCTCCGCTCGCCTGGGTCGGCACGGTGCCGTTCCTGGCTTACACCGGGATCTTCCTGCTGCTCCCCACCGGGATCGTGATCTGGAACGCCTTCAAGGGGAACAGCGGGGGCTGGACGCTCGCCAACATCACAGCGCTCAACACCGGCCCCGTCCGGAGCGCCTTCAAGGGCTCTCTGGAGCTCTGCGTTATCTCCTCGGTGATCGGTGCGGTGCTCGGCGCGATCCTGGCGTACGCCGTGGCGTCGGGAAAGCCGGATGGATTGATCCGCAGGCTCTATCTCGCTGGTTCAGGCGTGCTCGCGCAGTTCGGCGGCGTCACCCTTGCCTTCGCCTTCCTCGCCACGATCGGCCCGGCGGGCTTGCTGCTGCACGCCAGCTGGTACAGCAACTTTCCGTGGGGCATCGCGGTGATCTACTGCTACTTCCAGATCCCGCTCATGGTGCTGGTCTTCCTGCCCGCGATCGACGGACTGAAGATCCAGTGGCGGGAGGCAGCGGAGAACCTAGGCGGATCGACGTGGCAGTACTGGCGCCACGTCGCGGGTCCGCTGCTCATGCCCGCGTTCACCGGCGCCGCGCTGCTGCTGTTCGCCAACGCGCTGTCCGCGTTCGCGACCATCGAAGCATGGGAGGATCAGATCAACTACGTGGTGCCGCAGTCGATCAGCGGCTCCCTCATCAGCGAGGTGGGCCTTGCCAACGTCCACCAGGGCGACGCGCTCGCGCTGGGAATGATCGTTATGGTCGTCATCGTCATGACCGGGTACTTCCTGCTGCAGCGGCGGGCGGCGCGATGGCAGCGGTAAACCCGCCCGTGGCGGCGGCAGATCTGACCGGGCGCCCTGCGGTCGCAAGGCGGCCCGGCGGCCTGCGCGCCAGCCAGCGCAGGCGGCTGAACATCTTCAGGTATGTGGCGTTCACGATCTTCGGCGCGTTCTTCCTGCTGCCGCTGCTCGGAATGGTCAGGTTCTCGCTGGAGGGCACGAAGCCCGGCAGCTGGTCGGTGGCCGCCTGGACGCAGATCGTGTCCTACCCGGGGCCGCCTCCGCTGCTGTCTTCCATCGAGATCACCCTGGAGCTTGCCGTCATCACCAGTGTCGTGATGGTGGTGCTCGTGGTGCCGACGATGATCTGGATCCGACTGCGTGCACAGTGGTTCAGCCGCGCGATGGAATTCATTTGCCTCCTCCCGCTGACCATCCCCGCGATCGTCCTTGTCGTGGGCCTGGCCCCGATCTACAACCGGATCGAGCGGTATAACGTCTCGGCGCTGATGCTGTTCTTCGCTTACGTGATCCTGGCGCTGCCGTACGCCTACCGGGCCCTGGCTGCCGGCCTGAACGCCGTTGACGCCACGACGTTGTCCGAGGCTGCGCGAAGCCTCGGAGCGCGCTGGCCTACCGTGATGTTCCGGGTAATCGTTCCTAACATGCGGCAGGCCATCCTGAACGCCCTGCTGCTCACCGTCGCTCTGGTCCTCGGCGAGTTCACGGTGGCTTACCTGCTGACGTACGTCAACCTGCAGGTGAATCTCTTCGAGGTCAGCCGCAGTACGCCGAACGCGGGCGTGCTCTTCTCTGCTTCGGCCGCCACGCTGCTGTTCGCGTTCATCCTGCTATTGATCCTGTCCTACGCCGGGCGCCGCCTGCGCCGCGGCCGGCCATGAGGTGGAACACGTGAGCTCGCCAACGATGAGTACCCAGTCCGACGCCACCAGGACCGCGGTCGAGGTGCGGATGGAGGGACTTAGCAGGCACTACGGCCCCGTCGTCGCGCTCGACAATCTCGACCTGACCGTCCAGGCAGGCGAGCTGATCGCGTTGCTCGGCCCCTCGGGCTGCGGCAAGACAACGACGCTTCGGCTGCTGGCGGGCCTCGAGGACGCGGACACCGGCCGCATCAACGTAGCTGGCCGGGATATCACGCGCCTGCCCGCCAGCAAGCGGGACATGGGGATGGTGTTCCAGGCCTACTCGCTGTTTCCGCATATGACAGTGCAGCAGAACGTCGCGTTCGGGCTGCGGCTGCGCAAGATCAGCTCCGCGAAGCGGGACCAGCGGGCACTCGAGATGCTGGAGCTAGTGGAACTGGGTACGCAGGCCGACCGGTATCCGCATCAGATCTCCGGCGGGCAGCAGCAGCGTGTCGCGCTTGCACGGGCGCTCGCCATCGAGCCGCAGGTGCTGCTCCTGGACGAGCCGCTATCGGCGCTGGATGCCAAGGTCCGGGCGCAACTGCGTGACCAGATCCGCCGGATCCAGCTTGAGGTGGGCATCACTACCCTCTTTGTGACCCATGATCAGGAAGAGGCACTTGCGATCGCGGACCGAGTCGGCGTGATGCGTGCTGGCCGCCTAGAGCAGCTCGCGCCACCTACCGAGGTGTATTCCCGCCCGGCCACGCCCTTCGTGGCGGAGTTCGTCGGCTTGAGCAACCGGCTCGCGGGAACTGTGACCGGGTCAACCGTGACCGTACGCGGTCACGATCTGCCCCTCGTAGACCCATCGACTCCGGCCGGGCCAGTGACGGCGATCGTACGGCCGGAGGCGGTGACCCTGGCGTCGGATAGCTCGGGCGAATCTGGCCCGATGACGGGGACGGTGATCGCCTCGACGTTCCTGGGCGCGACCAGCCGAGTCACTGTCGACCTCGGTGACACGACGATTATGGCCCAGCTGCCGACCTCGGACGCGACCAAGCTGCCCGCAGGCAGCAGAGTGACGCTTACGATCCGGCCCGACCCCGTACTGGTATCCGCTGACTCGGCTGGCGCGACCGAGGCGTGAGCGGAGGTCATCCCCTCCTCACGACGGCCCGACGACTCGGCCCTGGGGCCGTGCTGCGTACCGGCACGATTTCGCCGTACCGCGCTGTCGAGATCATCGAAGGCGAGCGGCACGTCATTCGCGCAGACCTAGGCGGGCAGGGCCAGGCAGCCGCGAGCCAGGGACGGCCGCTGCTCTGCCTAGTACACCTCACCGACCTGCAGCTCGCCGACATCCAGTCACCGGCGAGATTTGAGTTCCTGAACCGCCAGTTCGCGGATCCGAGGTACGCCGAGATCATCCCCGTGCAGCGGCCCCAGGAGGCGCTGAATGCGCATGCCATCGACGCGATGCTGCGGACGGTTAATGCGGCTATAGGCCCCGTCACGGCAGTTCCGCCGCAATTCGCAGTGACCACTGGCGACGCGATCGATAACGCCCAGTGGAACGAAGTCCAGGCTTTCCTGGCGCTGTTCGACGGCGGTCAGGTGGTCATGAACTCGGGCGGCCCCGAATACCAGGGCGTGCAGGCTCTGGACTGGCCGGACGACATTTTCTGGAAGCCCGACGGGATCGCGGCAAGCGGTCCGGACTTGTTCCGCACGGCATTCGGCTTCCCGCATTGCCCGGGACTACTTCGCCGCGCGATGGAAGCGTTCACCGCGTCGGGTCTCCGGATGCCGTGGCTGTCGTGCTTTGGCAACCATGAGGCGCTGAATCAAGGTGTCGGAGTGATGAGCGCTGGCCTTGCTGCAGCACTTGTCGGTGACATCAAGCCCTGGGCGCTGCCAGACAACTTCGACCACGACCAGGCACTAGAGCTGTTCACGCACCGCCCCGAGGTGTTCATGACCGGGCCGGCCAGGCATGTCCTCGCCGACCCGGGGCGCCGGCCAGTGACCCGGCAGCAATTCGTCGCGGCCCACTTCGGCCCGACAGCCCGGCCGAGCGGCCACGGCTTCACCGAGCGAAACCGCCTGGACGGCACTGCTTACTACGTCCACGACACCAGTGCGGTCCGATTCATCGCCCTCGACACGAACTGCCTCGCCGGCGGGGCGTCGGGGTGCGTGGATCACGACCAGGCGCGCTGGCTGGAAGCGCGGCTAGCCGAGGTTCACTCGAACTACCAGGACCAGGCCGGTCATGACGTGCACACTCCGAACGATGACCGGCTCGTGGTCATCTTCACTCACCACGGGGTCGAGAGCCTGGTGCATCCCCTGACCCGCCATGCAGGACCGGACGGCCAGCCACTCCTCGGCGGTACCGACGTGCTGGCCCTACTGCACAGGTACCCAAACGTGGTCCTCTGGCTCAACGGGCATACTCATCTGAACGCGATCCGGCCGCGACCGAACCCGCGCCACCCTGCCCGCGGTTTCTGGGAGGTGACCACGAGCAGCATCGTCGACTGGCCCTGCCAGGCCCGTCTCGTCGAGTTGGTCGAGGCCGCCGGCGGGCAACTGTCCATCATCTGCACGATGATCGACCATGACAGCCCGCTCCGCCCGGAGGCACTGACGGCCGCTGCCGATCTCGCTGGCCTGCACCGGGAGCTGGCCGCGAACATGCCGTTCGCCGGGATGGACTCGACCCGGCCGGGTACGCACGCTGATCGCAACGTCGAACTGCGGGTAGCGGCGCCATTCCCGCTAGCACGACTGGCTGGAAGCTAGCAACCGCCTGGCAGCTGCGTGGTCCTATGACCGCCAGTGATCCGAGCGCAGCGCGGCCACGTCGGCGTCCGCCCCGTCCATATGCACGTCCGCAACGCTGGTGCGGCCCATCGTCCACAACGTCAGCTCGACGGGGTCGCCAGTGACTGTCACGACGGGAGTTCGGGCCTTGGCGGTGATCCGCACCCGGCTACGCCGGGCGGAACCCTGGCCGCCACTGGTGCCGTGCTCGGCAGCATTCGAGCTCGCCAGACCGTGGCTCCGATCCGCCCGGACAAGCTCCACGCCGACCGGCGCCTTGCGCACCATCAGCCTGGCCAGGCTCAGCCTGTCCCACAGCACGTCGGCGAGTTCTGGCTCCACCTTTCGCGGCTGCCAATCCGGCTGCGCCCTGAGCACATCCTCGTGATGCACGAAGTACTCGACCAGGTTGAGCTTCTCGTCCGCGCCCGGCAAGCCGAACACAGACAGGCGCGGCGGCCCGCTTCGAATGATGCCGACGAGCTGGGCGAACGAGTGCCGCCCGGCTAGCCGTGTCTGCACGCGGCGGGTATACCTGGCCACCGGGCCACCCATGACGCCGGCGCCCGCGTCGGGACGCCGCTCGCGCAGTACCAGATGCGCGGCGAGGTCTGCCGTCCGCCAGCCCGCGCAAAGAGTCGGCTGGTCCGGGCCGACTTCGGTCAGCAGGTCGCAGAGGGCCTGGCGCTCGTCCTTGGCGTGGGTCACGAATTGCTCCTCATGTCAGCCGGCCTGGCTGATCATTGCAGCGTTGTTGCCGTGCTGGCCAGGGGGAGTGCGGGGACGGCGAGCGCGACAATGAGGCGATCGTAGGCGATCGGCGCGCGGATGGCCGGCGGGAGGGGCGGGCTGGCACTCTACCGAGCGCCGAAATGGCGGGCGTCAAGGTTGCCGGGTTGCAGGTCAGCGGCCGACCATTGGGGCGTTAACCTTCTGAGGGACGACTCACCGGGAGGCAGCGCATGACCAGCGGCACTGAGCGCGGGCCGGGCGGTCTGCGCGCGCGGCTGCGTTCTGCGCGCACCGGATCGCAGGGTCGGCGCGAACTCATCGTGGCCATGCTGCTTGGCGCGGTAGGGGCAGGCGTTGTCTTCCTCGCCAGCCGGCAGGACTGGGCGCAGGTGCGCACGACGCCGCCGAAGCCGCTGCCGGCCAGCACTGTGACAGTGACTGGCGCCGCGCTCGTGCCCTATGCCGATGCGCTCGTGCTCGCTGGCCTGGCGACGCTGGCGGCTGTGCTCGCCAGCCGCGGGCTGGCGCGCCGGCTGACCGGTGTCCTGCTCGCCTTGCTCGGCGCGAGCCTGGCCGCCTCGGCTTTCACGGTGTCCAGCGCGGCAGCCGTCACGGCGGCGAACTCGAACGTCGGCCCGGCCACAGCGGGCGCCGGCTCGGTCACGGACGGTAGCGGCTCGGCGGCGTCCGCGGTGCCTAACGTCGCTGGCGCGGTGCCGCACGTGACGTTCAGCGCCGCTGGCTGGCAAGTACTAGTCGTTCTCGGCGCCGTCGTGATGATCGGGGCGGGCGCCCTGGTCGCCTGGCGCGCCGACAGGATGGCAGTGATGTCGAGCCGATATGACTCGCCGGCCGGCGAAGGCCGCCGCACCGACGCGGGCCGCGGCCGCGATCAGCGGGCCGCGGCGACCGCGGTGACTGGGGCGACCGGCGCCACCGGGGCGACCGCTGCTACCGGGGCGACTGCTGCGACTACCGGGGCGACTGCTGCGACTACCGGGGCGACTGCGAAGGCCGCAGCCGCCGACTCTGCGTCCATGTGGGAGGCGCTGAGCCGGGGCGACGACCCCACGTCGGGGCGCAGCGAGATCACTCGGGCCTGATCTGGCGATAGCGGTTCGCTAGCCACATAGGCTGTCCTGACTGCGTCGGCCTACCAGGCCAGATCAGGGGGCGGCCGGTCGGCCGGCGACGCTCTCGCTACGATTTTGAGTCAAGGCATCCCACCCGAGGGGGCGGCATTACCGCGTGAGCGTGCTTGACGACATCCTCGACGGAGTGCGCGCCGACCTGGCCGCTCGCCAGCAGGCAACCCCGCTGGAACGGCTTAAGGAGATCGCGGCCAGGGCACCCTCGCCCAAAGACGTGATGGCGGCGTTCTCCGGGACCGAGGTCGCCGTCATCGCCGAGGTGAAGCGGGCCAGCCCGTCCAAGGGTGCCCTCGCGGCCATCGCCGATCCTGCTGCGCTCGCCGCGGACTATGAGGCTGGCGGTGCGCGAATCATCAGCGTCCTGACGGAGAAGCGCCGGTTCGGCGGCAGCCTCGAGGACCTCGCGGCCGTCCGCGAGGCCGTGCACGTGCCGGTGCTCCGCAAGGACTTCATCCTGAGCTCGTACCAGCTCTGGGAAGCCAGGGCGTTCGGCGCCGATCTCGTGCTCCTGATCGTCGCCGCGCTTGAGCAGAACGCGCTCGTCTCCCTGGTCGAGCGCGCCGCCTCGATCGGGCTGGTGCCGCTGGTCGAAGTGCACACGATGGCCGAGCTGGAGCGCGCGATCGACGCCAACGCCACGGTGCTCGGTATCAACGCCCGCAACCTGGCGACGCTGGAAGTCAACCGCGCGGTGTTCGCCGAGCTGGCGCCGTGCGTGCCCGAAGGCGTCATCAAGATCGCCGAGTCGGGCGTGCGCGGCCCTCACGATCTGCTGGCCTACGCCGCTGCTGGTGCCGATGCCGTGCTAGTCGGCGAGAGCCTGGTGACGGGGAAGGATCCGCGATCTGCGGTCGCCGACCTCGTGACGGCCGGGTCACACCCGGCGCTGCGCTCCGGCCGCGGCCACGGCGGAGCGAGCGGCCAGGGCGGAGCGAGCGGGCCTGCCCCCTCGGGTGGGCCCGGCCCTACGGGTACTCAAGGCCCGAGCGGTAGCCAGGGTCCGACCGGTACTGAAGGCCCGACCGACGAGGGAAAACGATGACCACCACTCCCGCGCACCCGGATGTCGTCCCCGACGCAACTGGCTACTTCGGCCAGTTCGGCGGCCGCCTGGCACCCGAGGCGCTGATGGCGGCCCTAGATGAGCTGACGACTGCGTATTTCGAGGCCAAGGCCGACCCTGGGTTCCAGGCCGAGCTGACAGCGCTGCTGCGCGGTTATGCTGGTCGGCCGACTCTGCTGACCGAGGCCCCGAGGTTCGCCACGCACGCTGGCGGTTGCCGGGTCTTCCTCAAGCGGGAGGACCTCGCCCACACGGGGTCGCACAAGATCAACAATGTGCTCGGGCAAGCGCTGCTGACCAAGCGTCTCGGTAAGAAGCGCGTGATCGCCGAGACCGGGGCCGGCCAGCACGGCGTGGCGACCGCGACCGCGGCTGCGCTGCTCGGCCTGGACTGCGTCGTGTACATGGGCGAGGAAGACACCAGGCGGCAGGCACTGAACGTCGCGCGCATGCAGATGCTCGGCGCTGAGGTCGTGCCGGTGCGGACCGGCAGCCGCACGCTCAAGGACGCGATGAACGAGGCGTTCCGCAACTGGGTGTCCACAGTGGAGGACACGCACTACTGCATCGGCTCGGTCGGCGGACCGCACCCGTTCCCGGTCATGGTGCGCGACTTCCAGCGCGTGATCGGCGTCGAGGCGCGCGAACAGATTCTCGCCGCGACCGGCAGGCTCCCAGATGCGGTGATCGCCTGCGTGGGCGGCGGCTCCAACGCGATCGGTGCATTCCACGCCTTCATCCCCGACGCCGATGTCGCCCTGATCGGCTGCGAGGCTGGCGGCGATGGGCTCCAGACCGGGCGGCACGCGGCCACCTTGACCGCGGGCTCGGCTGGCGTCCTGCACGGGATGCGGACGTTCCTGCTTCAGGACGCCGACGGGCAGACGCTGGAGACGCACTCCATATCCGCTGGCCTGGACTACCCGGGCGTCGGGCCCGAGCATGCCTGGCTTCAGCAGACCGGCCGCGCGACCTACCGTGCGATCACCGACACCGAGGCGATGAGCGCATTCTCGGTGCTGTGCCGCACCGAGGGCATCATCCCGGCGATCGAGTCATCGCACGCGCTGGCTGGCGCGCTCGAGCTTGGCCGCGAACTCGGCCCAGACGCTGTCCTGCTCGTCAACCTCTCCGGTCGCGGCGACAAGGACGTGGACATCGCCGGCCGCTGGTTCGGTCACCTTGGCGGCTCCGTAGAGAATCAAACCACTGAGAACGGGAACGGGGCCGCCCGGTGACCGCCGTCGGAGACGCGCTCGAGCACGCAGCTGCGCAGGACCGGGCCGCCCTGATCGCCTACCTGCCGGCTGGGTTCCCGTCTGTTGCAGGCGCCATCGAGGCAGCGCTCGCGATCGCCGAGGCCGGCGCGGACATCATAGAGATCGGACTGCCGTACTCCGATCCGCTGATGGACGGCCCGGTCATCCAGGAGGCTGTGCATCGAGCCCTACTCGGAGGCACGCACGTCGCTGACGTGCTGCGCACCGTCGAGGCCGTGGCGGCGGCCGGCGTGCCGACACTGATCATGACGTACTGGAACCCGGTCGACCGGCATGGCGTCGCCGAGTTCGCGCGCGACCTGGCGGCGGCCGGCGGCAGCGGCCTGATCACGCCCGACCTGACGCCCGAGGAAGCAGGCCCGTGGCTGGCCGCCGCGGCGCACTATGACCTCGACCCGGTGTTCCTCGTCGCGCCGAGTTCAACTAGGCAGCGCATTGAGCTCGTCACCTCCGTCTGTGGCGGCTTTGTCTACGCGGCCTCGCTCATGGGCATCACTGGCACCAGAGAATCGGTCGGAAGCCACGCGGCCGCCCTAGTCAGCCGCGTCAGGGAGGCCACCAAGCTGCCGGTCGCCGTGGGGCTCGGCGTGCGCGACGGCCGGCAGGCCGCCCAGGTTGCCGGTTTCGCTGATGGGGTCATCGTCGGCTCGGCATTCGTGCAGCGGCTCCTGGCCGCCGACAGCCCGGCGGCCGGTCTGGCCAGCGTCCAGACGCTCGCGGCCGAGCTCGCCGACGGTGTCCGCGCTGGCCGCTGAACCGCCCGCGGCCAGAGCCATCCGGGACTCCCGCGGATGATCTTGCGGGGCGCTGGGCATGATCGGTGGCATCCGGGGCCTGATCCCCGGGCGATGGCTTCGTTATACTGCTTCACAGTGCAGGAGGCGCGAGCACCAGGGCTGCCCGCTGCCACCCAGAATGTAAATGCACAACAGGGCCAGTGTTGTCCCGCGTGACAGGGCCAGTGTCGTCCCGATCCCACTACCGCTCCATTGGCGATGGCGGCGGACGAGACGACAGGAGCGCTTTGGATGGCATCTGCCTCCCCGCCGCCAGGGTCTGGCCGGTCCGGAAGTGGGCTGTACTGGCCTGGTCCGCTGCACAGCGCTGGCCTGTACGACAGCCAGTACGAGCACGACGCCTGCGGCGTCGGCTTTGTTGCTGACCTGACCGGCGAGCGTCGTCATGACACCGTCGCCAGTGCTCTGTCCGTGCTGCGCAACCTCGATCACCGCGGAGCCAAGGGCGCCGACCCGGAGTCCGGTGATGGCGCGGGCATTCTGACCCAGATACCAGACGAACTACTGCGTTCCCGGTGTGATTTTGATCTCCCTCCGGCCGGAAGCTATGCGGCCGGGCTGGTTTTCCCGCCGACCGGCCGAGATCGGGCCGCTGTACAGGCTGACGTGGCGCGGATCGCTGCCTCCGAGGGCCTGGCCGTGCTTGGCTGGCGCGACGTCCCGTACGACCCTGGCTTTTGCGGGAACGAGGCCCTAGTTTCGCTGCCACAGCTCGTCCAGCTGGTCGTGGCGGGGCTGGCGGGGGAGTCCGGCCTGGCCCTGGAACGTAAGGCCTACTGTCTGCGCAAGCGTACCGACCACGAAATCGGCTTGTACATGGCTAGCCTGTCCAGCCGGACGATCGTGTACAAGGGCATGCTGACGGCACTCCAGCTGGAGCCGTTCTTCCCCGACCTGTCCGACCCGCTGTACCGGTCCGCGATCGCGCTGGTGCACGCCCGGTTCTCCACGAACACGTTCCCGTCCTGGCCGCTGGCGCATCCCTACCGGCTGATCGCGCACAACGGCGAGATCAACACCATCCGCGGCAACCGGAACTGGATGCGAGCGCGCGAGGCGCAGCTGGCTGCGGACGTGCTGGGTACCGACGCCGACGGTCGCGGGATCGAGCGGCTGCTGCCGATCATGGACAGTACGGTGAGCGACTCGGCCAGCTTCGACGCATGCCTGGAGCTGCTCCACCTCGGCGGCCGGTCGCTGCCGCACGCGGTGCTGATGATGATCCCCGAGCCGTGGGAGAACAACCCGCACATGGACCCGGACCGGCGCGAGTTCTACCGGTTCCATGCCTCGCTGATGGAACCGTGGGACGGCCCGGCTCTGATCGCGTTCACCGACGGCACCGTGATCGGCGCGGTGCTCGACCGCAACGGCCTCCGGCCGGGGCGGTACTGGGTCACCACCGACGGACTCGTCGTGCTGGCCAGTGAGGTCGGCGTGCTTGACATCGACCCGGCTCAGGTCGTTCGCAAGGGGCGGCTTCAGCCCGGCCGCATCTTCCTTGCGGACACCGGAGCGGGCCGGATCATCGAGGACGAAGAAGTTAAGTCGGCGCTCGCGGCCGAGCATCCTTACGCGGACTGGCTCCACGCCGGCATGATGCACTTGCGGGACCTGCCAGATCGCGTCCGCGAGCTGCCCGACAGCCGGGTGCTGCTCGTCCAGCAGCAGACGTTCGGTTACACCGAGGAGGAGCTGCGCGTCCTGCTCGCGCCGATGGCCCGCACCGGCGCCGAGCCGCTCGGCTCGATGGGCTCCGACACGCCGCTGGCCGTCCTGTCAGACCGGCCGCGGCTGCTCTACGACTACTTCAGCCAGCTGTTTGCCCAGGTGACAAATCCGCCGCTGGACGCGATCCGGGAGGAGCTCGTCACCTCGCTTGGTACGGCTACCGGGCCTGAGCACAACCTGCTCGAGCCGGGCCCCGCGTCGTGCCGCCAGGTCGTGCTGCCGTTCCCGGTCATCAGCGACAGCGACCTGGCGAAGATCGTGCACATCAACGACGACGGCGACATGCAGGGGTTTGCCGCTCACGTCGTTGACGGCCGGTACGAGGTAGCAGGCGGCGGCCCGGCGCTCGTGGCGCGGCTAGAAGAGATCCGGGCCGAGGTATCGGCCGCGATCGCAGGCGGCGCCCGGATCATCGTGCTGTCCGATCGCGGCGCCGAGGCCGGTGGCGGACCCACTGGGGGCGCTGGCCCGGTTACCCCGCGCGCCGATTCAGCGGCGGTCCTCGACACGGCCAGCGATGAGCGGCACGGGCCGATCCCGTCACTGCTCCTGACTGGCGCCGTACACCACCACCTGATCGCCGAGCAGACGAGGACGATGGCCGGCCTGGTCGTAGAGTCAGGCGACGCCCGCGAGTGTCACCACATCGCGCTGCTGCTTGGCTACGGCGCCGCGGCTGTGTGCCCGTATCTGGCCATCGAGTCGGTGGAAGAGATGGTCCGCCGCGGCACGCTGCGCGATGTCACCGAACAGAAGGCGGCCGCCAACCTCACCAAGGCGCTCGGCAAGGGCGTCCTCAAGATCATGTCGAAGATGGGCGTGTCCACGGTCGCGTCCTACACGGGCGCTCAGCTGTTCGAGGCTGTCGGCCTCGGCCCGGACGTCATCGGCTCCTGCTTCGCCGGCACTTCATCGCCGCTTGGCGGCATCGGGTTCGAGCAGATCGCCGCCGAGGTCAGCCGCCGGCACGCCATCGCTTACCCAGGGCGCGGCGGCAGGCCGCACCGGCGACTGGAGACCGGCGGTGAGTATCAGTGGCGCCGCGACGGCGAGCCGCACCTGTTCAGCCCGGAGGCCGTGTTCAAGCTTCAGCACGCCACGCGCAGCGGGAAGGAGGACGTGTTCCGCGAGTACACCACGCTGGTCGACGATCAATCGGCGAAGCTGATGACGCTGCGCGGACTGCTGCGCATCCACGGCATCGACGACGTCCCGTCAGGCACGACGTCGGAGGGTGTGACGGGGATCGGGGATGGTCTTGGGCGGCGCTCGAGGGGCGTCCCCTCGAGCGTGCCGATCGAGGAGGTCGAGCCGGTCGCCAGCATCGTCAGGCGCTTCGCCACCGGCGCGATGTCGTACGGGTCCATCTCCGCCGAGGCGCACGAGACCATCGCCATAGCGATGAACCGGCTCGGCGGCCGGTCTAACACCGGCGAGGGCGGCGAGGATGCCCGCCGGTACCTCCCGGACGAGAATGGCGACCTGCGGCGGTCATCGGTCAAGCAGGTCGCCAGCGGCCGCTTCGGCGTGACCAGCGAGTACCTGGTCAACGCCGACGACCTGCAGATCAAAATGGCCCAGGGCGCCAAGCCAGGCGAAGGCGGTCAGCTGCCGGGACACAAGGTGTACCCGTGGATCGCGGCGACCCGGCACTCCACGCCGGGTGTTGGGCTGATCTCGCCACCGCCGCACCACGACATCTACTCCATCGAAGATCTGGCGCAGCTCATCCACGACCTGAAGAACGCCAACCCGCTGGCGCGGGTGCACGTCAAGCTCGTGGCCGAGGTGGGCGTCGGCACCGTCGCTGCCGGGGTTTCGAAGGCGCACGCCGACGTCGTGCTGATCTCCGGGCACGACGGGGGAACCGGCGCCTCACCGCTGACCAGCATCAAGCACGCTGGCGCTCCGTGGGAGCTCGGGCTCGCTGAGACGCAGCAGACGCTGCTCCGCAATGGCCTGCGGGACCGCGTCGTGGTGCAGGTCGACGGCCAGCTGAAGACAGGCCGGGACGTGATCATCGCGGCGCTGCTCGGCGCCGAGGAGTTCGGCTTCGCCACCGCGCCGCTGGTGGTGGCCGGCTGCGTGCTGATGCGGGTCTGCCATCTGGACACATGCCCCGTCGGCGTCGCTACCCAGAATCCTGAACTGCGGCGGCGGTTCACCGGCAAGCCGGAGTTCATCGTCAACTTCTTCGAATTCCTGGCGGAGGAGGTGCGCGAGTACCTGGCGCAGCTCGGCTTCCGGACGCTCGACGAGGCCGTCGGCCGGGCCGAGCTGCTCGACACGACCGCGGCCGTCAGCCACTGGAAGGCTGCGGGCCTGGATCTCCAGCCGGTGCTGCACGTGCCAGACCTACCGCCGGGCGCGGCGCGCTTCTGCATCTCCAGCCAGGAGCACGGCCTTGAGAAGGCGCTGGACAACACGCTGATCCTGCTGGCCGAGGGCGGGCTCACCGAGGGCACGCCGGTGCGGCTCGAGCTTCCGGTGCGGAATGTCAACCGGACGGTGGGCACCATGCTCGGCAGCGAGCTGACGAGGCGCTGGGGCGGAGCCGGGCTGCCTGACGACACGATTGAGGTGGTGCTGACTGGCTCGGCCGGGCAGTCGCTTGGCGCGTTCCTGCCGCGGGGCATCACCCTACGGCTGCGCGGTGACGCCAACGACTACCTGGGCAAGGGCCTGTCCGGCGGCCGGATCATCGCCGCGCCTGACCCGGCGGCCTGCTTCGCCGCTGAGCGGAACGTGATCGCGGGCAACGTCATCGGGTACGGCGCCACCAGCGGTGAGATGCTGCTGCGCGGCGTCGTGGGCGAGCGGTTCTGCGTGCGGAACTCAGGAGCCACGGCAGTGGCCGAAGGCACCGGGGACCACGGGTGCGAGTACATGACCGGCGGTCGCGTCGTCGTGCTCGGGCCGGTGGGCCGGAATTTCGCAGCCGGGATGTCGGGCGGTATCGCCTACCTGCTTGATGCCGATCCACTGCGCGTCAACACCGAGATGGCCGACCTAGAGCCGGTGACCGCCGAAGACGGCGACTTCCTGCGTGAGCTGATCGGGCGGCACCAGGCTGAGACCGGGTCGACAGTGGCAGCGGCACTGCTGGCTGACTGGGACTCGGTGCTGCCTCGGTTCGCCCGGGTGATGCCGCGTGACTATAAGCGAGTGCTGGCCGCTGCTCACCGGGCGGAGCGGGATGGCCTGGACGTGAGCGAGGCCGTGATGGCCGCGGCGAGTGGCTGAGGGGGCGGACATGGCTGATCCGAGGGGATTCATGACCACGCCGCGGCAGATACCCGCCCGCCGTCCGGTCGACGTGCGCATCTCTGACTGGCGAGAGGTATACACCGAGTTCGGATCCGACCAGCTCGAGCGCCAGGCGGGCCGGTGCATGGACTGCGGTATCCCGTTCTGTCACTCTGGCTGCCCGCTCGGCAACCTGATCCCGGAATGGAATGACCTGGTCCACACGCGGGACTGGCGGGCGGCCGCAGAGCGGCTGCACGCGACTAACAACTTCCCCGAATTCACCGGCCGGCTCTGCCCGGCGCCGTGTGAGTCTGCGTGCGTGCTCGGCATCAGCGCCGACCCGGTGACCATCAAGCAGGTCGAGGTGGAGATCATCGACCGGGCGTGGGCGGAGGGGTGGGTGCCGCCGCGGCGGCCTGCCCCGGCCGCGCTCGCTGCAGGCCGTAAGGTCGCGGTGATCGGCTCCGGACCGGCCGGTCTGGCCGCGGCCCAGCAGCTCACCAGGGCCGGGCACACCGTCACCGTGTTCGAGCGCGCGGACGCTCCCGGCGGGCTGCTGCGCTACGGGATCCCGGAGTTCAAGATGGAGAAGCGGCACCTGGATCGCCGCCTCATCCAGATGCTGGCCGAGGGCACCGAATTCCGGTGCGGCGTCGAGGCTGGCCACGATGTCACTGCGGTCGAGCTCCGGGCAGAGTACGCGGCCATCGTGCTGGCCTGCGGCGCGACGGTGCCGCGTGGGCTGCCTGTGCCCGGCTCAGAGCTCGCCGGGATTCATCAGGCAATGGAGTACCTCCCGCTAGCCAACCGGGCCGTGGCTGCGGCCGATGGCGCGGGGGGCGGCCGGGCCGGCGACGGCCGCCAGCGACGGGGCCATGGTCATGTTGGGGAGCGGCGGGCCGGGCACGGAAGGGCCGGGGAAGGACAAGCCGTGGACGGGCACGCGGGAGGCGGGCGGATGGTGGCTGACGCGCGCGTGGCGGACGGTCGCCGGGCCCCGGTGGCGCGCGTGCCCGAGACTGCGATCTCGGCCCGCGGCCGTGACGTGGTGATCATCGGCGGCGGCGACACCGGCGCTGACTGCCTCGGGACCGCCCTGCGTCAGGGCGCCGCGTCCGTTACACAGCTAGAAATCCTGCCGCGGCCGCCCGATCAGCGCCCGATCAGCCAGCCGTGGCCGGTCTATCCGGCGGTCTTCCGTGTGTCCGGCGCGCACGAAGAGGGAGGCGACCGCGTCTACGCGGTGTCAACGCAGCGGTTCCTCGGTGACGGCAATGGCCGCGTGCGCGGCCTGGTACTGGTCGAGGTCGAGTCCGCGGGCGGCGGCTTCCAGGCGGTGCCCGGCACCGAGCGCGAGCTGCCCTGCGACCTGGTCCTGCTGGCCATGGGGTTCACCGGCGCCGAGCCCAGGCCGCTGGTCGCCGAGCTCGGCGTCGAGTTCGACAACCGGGGCAATATCGCCAGGGACAGCTCCTTTGCCACGTCGGTACCTGGCGTATTCGTGGCCGGGGACGCAGGCCGGGGCCAGTCACTGATCGTGTGGGCGATTGCCGAAGGGAGGTCGGCAGCTGCCGCGGTCGACACTTACCTGTGCGGTGACACGAGCCTGCCGGCGGCGATCAGCCCGACGACGATGCCCATGAGGTAGCTGCCCATGAGGTAGCTGCCCATGAGCTAGCAGCAGAACGGGCCGCGAGCGAAAGCTGAGAAACCGCCCAAAATTGGCTAGCCGGCCGTGGCGACGGGTAACGTCCTGATCATGCCGGTGGCCTACCTCCCGAGCCCTGCCAGCGCGGTCTGGCACCTCGGCGCGATACCAGTCCGGGCGTATGCGCTGTGCATGGTGGCTGGCGTCGTGGCAGGTCTGTGGCTGACGGGGCGGCGGTACCGGATGGCCGGCTATCGGCCGGGCGTGATCTTGGACATGGCCACCATCGCCGTTCCGGTCGGCCTCCTCGGCGCCCGCATCTACAGCGTGCTGACGAACTTCAACCACTACTTTGGCGGAGGCCGCGACTGGATTGACGCGCTGCGCGTGTGGGACGGCGGCATGGGTGTGGCTGGCGCCGTTGCGGCTGGTGCGCTGGCGGCCTGGATGTACTGCCGCCGGACGGGCATCGAGATCGGCCCCGTGGCGCTGGCCGCCGTGCCAGCGCTCGCCGCCGCGCAGGCCATCTCGGTCTGGGGCAACTGGTTTAGCCAGGAACTCTACGGCCGGCCGTCCGGACTGCTCTGGGCCGTCGACATCTCGCCGCAGCATCGCGTCACCGGATTCCAGTCGTTCGCTACCTTCCAGCCGCTCTTCCTGTACGAGTCACTGCTCGACGTGCTGATTGCCGTTGTCCTCGCCTTGGCGATCCGCAGGTTCGTACTGTCAGGCGGCCAGGCGTTCGCCCTGTATGCGGGCCTGTGGGCGCTCGGCAGTGCCACCATCGAGAGCCTGCGGATCGACTACTCGCCACGGATGTTCGGGCTGCGGACCAACATGCTCGGAATGGCGGTCGTGCTCGTCCTCGCCTGCGGCTACCTGATCGCCCTGCGGCGAAAGCGCCGCATGCGGGTGGCAATCCAGCGGGCGGAGCCGCCCGCCGGTCAGCGGGCACTGCGGCCGCGCTCGAGCCGCGCCGCATCGGGCCAGGTCGGCCTCGCCGCCTCCGGCGAGCGAGCCGACGCGGCGCAGCCGTAAGGATCGGCGCAGCCGGAAAGCCGAGTGTCAACGCAGCTGCCGCGGATACTCCGCGACCGTACTTGAAGACCCAGGTGCCGGGCAGCGTCAGCGAGCCGTAACCTGCGGGATCCCGTGCCTGCAACAACTCGCCAACGGTCCGGTAACCATTAACGGTGCCTTCTTCCGGTCGCGACGGCTCCGGACATACCCTGCCAATTAGGGGGCCACGCCGGCAGCTGATGGCCGGAGCTCGTCGAGAGGGGCATCGGCTCGGATGCTTCGACGGTCGTTTCTCGTGCGAAGGATGGGTTCTGCCTGGCTCCTGGTCAGCTGCCTGATGCTCTCGGTCCTTATCACGACTGCCCTGGTGGCCGCGCTGCTCAGCTTCTATTCCGCAGCGCTTCCGGCAACCGTCAGGAGTGAGCTCGCCGAGTCCAGCACACTGTCGATCAGCGTCACCGCCCAGACGAGCGGCTCGACTGCCGGCGTCACCAGGCTCGTCGGCACGAGGATGCGGGCGGCCTTCGGACCCGTGCCATACCGGCTTTACAGCGCCACCTGGTCTAACGACCTCGGCCTGCCAGGCAAGCGTCCCGGCGGCAACGTCCCGGCTCTGCAGGCCGCGGCTGTCACCGGCATTGGCACCTATGCCGAGCTGACTCGCGGTGCCTGGCCCGGCGCGCCCGTGGCTGGGAAGCCTATCCCGGTTGCGTTGCCGGTGCAGGCCGCGGCCGACCTGCATGTAACCGTCGGTGCGGTGCTGAAGCTGCGCTACCTCAGCACGAGCACGCCCGTGCGGCTGGAGGTCACGGGGCTGTTCCGGCGCCGTGATCCGGCCGCGACCTACTGGCGGCTAGACCTCCTCGGTCCGTCGGGCGTGACCGTCGGCGGCGGATTCGTCAGCTATGGCCCGGCTGTTGTCAGTCCGGCGGCATTTGGCCAGCCCGGGGCCGGCCCTGCCCGGCTGCCTGCGAACCAGGTCTCTTTCGAGGCGCTGCCCGCCGTGAGCCGGATCCAGGTTGCCGACCTTGCCAGCCTGGCGGCCAGGACTGACGCGGCGATCGCCGCCCTGCAGAACTCCGGGGTTTCGCTCGTCAGCACGACGATGCCGCAGGCCCTGATCGACGTAGCTGAGGGCCTCGCCGCCGCGAAGTCCCTGGTGCTCATCAGCGGTCTCCAGCTGCTCTTGCTGGCGGCCGCTGCGCTTGCGCTGGCGGGTCGGCTGCTCGCCAGCCATCGCGACGAGGAGACCGCACTGCTGGCGGCCCGCGGTGCGGCACGCTGGCAGCTCATCAGGTCCAGTCTCGCCGAGGGCGTGCTGGCCTGTGCGGTTGCCGCTGCTGCCGGCTCGATCGCAGGTGTCCGGCTGGCCGAGCTTCTCCTGTCCAGGCTCACCGGAAACGAGCTGCATGCGGCAGTGCCGGGCGCAGAGGCCTGGCTCGGTGCGGCCTTCGTACTGGTCTTCTGCGTGGGCATCGTGCTTTGGCCCGCGCTGCGCCCGCCAAGCGTTGCCGCCGTCAGGATCCGCCGCGGGCGGCAGGCCGCCGTCGCGTCGGCGGCCGCCGCGGGTGTCGACCTCGCCTTGATCGCGCTGGCGATCGTGTCCGTACACGAGCTGCTCAGCTACTCGGCGGCGGCCGGCGGGGCTCGCCTTGATCCCGTCATTGTCGCTGCCCCGGCGCTCGCGTTCGCCGGCCTCGCGCTGATACCGCTGCGCCTGCTTCCCTTGGCTGCCAGGGGCCTGGAGAAGCTAACAGCGCGCGGCAGGCGTCTGGGCTCTGCAATGGCGAGCTGGGAGATCAGCAGGCGGCCGGTCCGGCAGAGCGGCCCGGCGCTCCTGGTGATACTGGCCGTCGGCACCAGCACGCTCGCGCTTGCTCAGTATGAGAGCTGGCGGCAATCGGTGCACGATCAGGCTGCTTTCGCAGCCGGTGCGCAGGTCCGAGTCGGTCTGGTCAACGCCGAGCCGCTGTCCGGAGTGGCGCAGATCACCCGGCTGCGCGGTGTTACGGCAGCCATGCCGGTCAGCCAGCAGTCAATCGGGACCGGCCAGCTGCTCGCGATCGGCGGGCCACAGGCAGCAGCTACGGTCACGATGCGTTCTGACCTGTCAAAACAAGTACCGGTCTCGCAGCTGTGGGGCTATCTCGACCAGCACCAGGGACCGCTGCCCGGCCTGACCGTTCCTGGCAGGCCGGAGCGCATCGGGATCACCGCGAGCATGACGGGCGGATCGCACGGAGCGCTCGGGCCGGTCGCCGCTTCTGTCACGATCCAGGATGGGTACGGCCTCGCCTATGACCTGCCCGCGGGCACGATGCTCGCAGACGGACGCCCCCATCAGCTCGTCGTCCAGTTGGGCTCGTCGGCGGGCGTGGCCTATCCGGTGCGGCTCATCGGAGTATCGCTTGCCTACAACATGCCGCCCGACCCTGCCGCCCTCGCGGCCGACGGCGCTGCCATCATCACGTTCAGCTCGATAGCGACGAGCCCTACGCCGACAGCGCCGTTCGCGGCGCCGTTCGCCGCAGGCCGGACACTGGCAGGCTGGCGGCCGCGCACGTCAGCGCCCGGCCTGGACGCGATCAGTGGCACGTTGCAGGGCCAGACGGACGGATCACTCAAGCCGGAAGTCACTAGCTGGGCAGCTGTGGGCCAGGACGTTCAGATGAATCTGGATCCAGGCAGCGGGCCGATCCTGCACCCGCCGGCGACATTGCGCCTGTACGGGGTGACCACCCTTGCGGCTGGGGTGCAGATCACCATCCCGCCGCCGAAGCTAGGCGTTCAGCTAATCGCCAATAGCGCCTTCCTGCGCGCGAACGGCCTTTCTAACGGCTCGTCCGTCCCGATCAGCATCGAAGGCGCCAGTGTGGCAGGCAATGTGCTGCTCACTGTCAGCGGGTTCCCGAGCGTGACGGCCGGCGGTGCTGTGGTCGCCGATCAGACGGCGCTGCAAGACGCGCTAATCGGTGCCGGCGGCGCACCACTGCCTGCGACGTCCTGGTGGCTGAGCACGGCGGGCGGCAGGCCGCCCGTGGGCTTGCCGGCAGGCTCGAGCGTCGTCGATGCGGCCACCCTTATTAACGGGCTGGAGCACGACCCGGTCTCGGTCGCGCCAATCAAGGCGGCTCTTGCTGTTGCGGCCGCGGCGGCCCTGCTCGCAGTGGTCGGATTCTGCGTCAGCGTGGCGGCGAGCGCGCGGGAGCGCCGGGGCCAGCGGGCGTTGCTGTCCGCCCTGGGAGTGCACGGCGGCGCTCAGGCCGGGCTGTTCTGCCTGGAAGAGATCATGATCAGCGGACCGGCCGCGCTGGTTGGGCTGATACTCGGGATCGGCATAGGGCACCTGCTGATCCCAGCTATCACGCTTACGGCCACAGCCGGGCTGCCGGTGCCGCCCGTGCTGGTGCGCATCCCGGCCATGTGGGTCGCCCTGATCGTCGTCGCGGTGCCGGCGATACCGGTGCTCGCTGCCGCAGTCGCGACGCTGCGACAGCCCGATCCGGCGGCCGAATTGCGTGCTGCGGAGGCGGCCGGATGACCGGCAAGCACGAAGCTGCGCGCGGACGCTCGAGGCGGCCGGCAACAGAGCGACCGCCCGGCATTACTCGGCTGCGGTTGCGCGTCGCCAGCGGATGGCGGCGGCTGACCGGCGCTGCATCCGCGACCGCGGTTGCGTTCTGCTTGCTTGCCTGCGCTGGCGGGCTGGTCGCCGTCGCCGGGCCGCGCGCTAGCGCCCAGCTGCGAACGCATGCGCTGAGACAACTAGCAGCCGCAGCGCCCGCGCTCGGTGCGGCGGTGGTAGGCAACATTGACGCCAATGCACTTGGGACCGCGCTGAATACCCCCGTCGACCAGGCACAACTCCAACGGGCCAAGGCCGACTTGCACCGGCGCCTCGCCAAGATTCTGCCACTGGCTGGCGCAGGCACCGACTGGAGCGGCTTCACGACACCGTTCTCGGGATTTACCGATCACTCGAGAGCTGTCGGCACGGACGACACGCTGTTCGAGCTCGCGTACCGCGACAGCCTGAGCAAGAACGCGCGCGTTGTAGCCGGAACCCTGCCGTCGGGCAGTGCCGCCGTGGGCCGGGGCGGCGTCGTCAAGGTGCCCGTAGCCATCACCGCCGCGACGGCTAGCCGGTTCGATCTTGTCGTTGGATCGCACGTTCAGCTCGCTGGCGCGGGGATCGTGCTGACGGTGACGGGCATCGTCGCCCCGATCGACAAGGGCGGCACGTTCTGGAGCGTCGATTCGATCGTCGCCGCGCCTGTGGTGGTGCAACCGGTGCAGGGAGAGCCTTACTGGCAGGGCGGTGCCTTCGTCGCGGCTGGAGCGCTGCCTAAGCTCAACCGCCTGTTCGATCCGCAGGAGATCCAGCTGACCTGGGTATTCGGTACCGCGCTCGGCGACCTGACCGCCGCGCAGGCCGTAAAGCTGGGACAAGTCCTGCCCAACGAACTGCCCGCAGCTGGTCAGCTTGCGTACTCACGCTTCCAGAACGCGGCTGCCGTCAACCTGACATCCGGAGCCGCGTCTCTGCTGGCCGAGTTCGCAGCGCAGAACAGCGCTGTGAGCAACCTCCTGGACCTCATGTCGGTCAGCCTCGCCGTAGTCGCGGCCGCGGTTGTGCTGCTGGCCGCGTGGCTGATGGCGGAGAAACGGCGAGAGGAGTTCTCCGTGCTGCGAGCCAGGGGCGCGTCCCGCCGGCAGCTTGCCATTGGTGCGCTGATCGGCAGCGCGATCGCCGCAGTGCCGGGAGCAGCCGCCGGGATCGTGGTGGCGCTGCTCGTGACGCGCGGGGAAGGTTCACCGCTCTCGTGGTGGCTCGCCGGCTTGACGATCGCGGCCGCGCTGGCCGGACCCGTGTTCATCACGATCCGTGTGCACCGCAGATATGCGGGCACGACCAGGCCCGACCGGCCGCCTGGCCGGCTGGCCTGGGTACGGCGGCTCATCGTCGAAGCTGCTCTCGCCCTTGGCTCGGTCGGCGGGCTGATCGTCCTGCGTGATCAGGGCGTCGGGCCGACCGGTAGCGACTTGTACGCGAGCGCGGCGCCGATTCTGCTGGCCGTCCCCGTCGCAATTGTTTTGCTGCGGCTGTATCCGATCCTGGTGCGGCCCTTGCTACTGCTTGCCAGCCGGCGGTCCGGCGTCACTGCCTTCCTCGGCCTGGCTAGGGCCGCACGGGTGTCAGCCACGGCGGTGCTCCCGGCGTTCGCTATGGTGCTCGCGCTGTCGCTGGTGTCGTTCGCTGGCATGGTCCGCGGCGCTGTGGTCCGCGGCGAGGTGGCGCAGTCATGGCAGGACGCTGGGGCGCAGGCGGTGGTCAGCGTGCCCGGCGCTATGTCTGCCGAGCAGTCGCGAGCGATCGCTTCAGTGCCTGGGGTGCAACGAACGGCCTTGACGTCCATGGCATCGGCAATCGTCGGGTACTCAGGTCCTGGTCTGTCCGTCATGGTCGCCGATCCAGGCCAGTATGGGGCCTTCATGGCAGCGACACCGCTGGCAAAGGCACCGCCTAGCTTCACGGATTGGCACCCGAGCAAGGCCGCCGGAGCCGCCGGATCGGTGCCCGTGCTGGCATCGGCGGAGATAGCGCGCCAGCTCGGCCACGCGACCGTGAGCGTGATCCTCCTGGACGAGGTCCGGGAGCAGATCCACGTGGTCGGGACCGCACCCCCCATGTCGGCGGTTCCGGGCGTAAGCGGCCAGACGTCCGGCGGCTACATCGTGCTGCCGCGGTCGGCCCTCAACGCACGGGCGCTAGCTTTGCTGCCGCCGGACCTGGTGCTCGTCGCCGGTCCGGACCTCGACACAGGCGCTTTGACCGCGGCCACGGCCCGGTGGCATGTGGCGGGGACATTCGTCACGCTGCGGTCGCAGGTGCTGACAGCGCTGGAACGCGCGCCGCTCCAGCACGGTGCTTACGGCGAGCTCGCGGTTGGCGGCGATGCAGCCGCAGTCGCCTGCCTGCTGGTGCTGCTGCTGACGCTGATGCTGTCGGCGCAGTCCAGGGAGATGACGCTGGCGAGGGCCGCCACGATGGGCATGTCGAGCGCACAGAGCCGATGGCTCACGCTGATCGAGGCGTTGCCGCAAATCCTGTCCGTGTTGCTTGGCGGGCTGATTTGCGCGCTGACGCTAGTACCGCTTGTCGGCCCGACGCTCGACCTGTCGGTATTCACATCGTCCGCAACTAGCGTGCCGGTGCGGATCGAGCCGGTGTGGCTGGCAGCAACCGCGATCGGCCTGTTGGTCCTGGCGATGGCGACGCTGACCGGCCAGACGGTGCTGGCTAGCCGAGGGACACCCCGTTCCCTTCGGATTGGCGGGTAGGGCAAACGTGAGGAGGTGCGCATGACAGTGCCGGCGCAAGGTCGGGTCTCGGTGGCGGCCGGGATCGCGGAGCTGGATGCGGAAGTGCAGCGCAGGCGGACGTCCTATGGCGAGGGCGCGCTCGTCGTCTGCGATCAGGTGGTGCGCATCTACACCGGGGAGGGTATCGAGGTCCAGGCGCTGCAAGGCCTTGACCTGCTGATCGACCGGGGCGAGCTCGTCGCCATGGTCGGCGCGTCCGGCAGCGGCAAGTCCACGCTAATGAACATCCTGGCGGGACTCGATACACCAACCGCTGGCCGGGTGCGAGTGGCTGGGCAGGACGTCGGCGGGCTCAGCGCGAAGGAACGACTCATCTACCGGCGGCAGCAGGTGGGCTTCATCTGGCAGCAGACCTCGCGCAACCTGCTCCCTTACCTCACGGCGTGGCAGAACGTCGTGACGCCGATGCGGTTCAACGGCGTCAGCCGCCGACGGCGCGACCGACGCGCCAAGGATCTGCTGGGCATTCTCGGAATCGCGCACTGCGCGGACCGCGTGCCCTCTCGTATGTCTGGTGGCGAGCAGCAGCGCACCGCCATCGCAACCGCACTGGCCAACGAGCCTGACCTGCTGCTGGCCGACGAGCCGACGGGAGAGCTGGACAGTCGCACAGCCCAGGACGTGTTCCGCGCGCTCCAGACCGCCAATACCGAGTTCGACGCGACCGTGCTGGTCGTGACGCACGATCCCGCGGTATCCCACCAGGTCCAGCGGACGGTTGCCATCAGGGACGGCAGGACGAGTAGCGAGACGCTGCGCCACGATGCGGCCGACGAGCTCGGCAACACTGTCCGGCAGGCGGTCGAGTACGCCGTGCTCGACCGCGCAGGCCGGGTGCAACTGCCGCGCGAAATGACCGAGCGGCACCGGATGCGGGACAGGGTGCGGCTGCGTTCACTAAATGACCACATCGGCGTGTGGCCCGACCGTCCCGCCGGGGGCGCTCACTCCGGCGCTGACTCCGACGGGGGTGCGACGTGACCGCGGGTATGGCGGAGTCTGCCCGGACATCGACGGACGACCGATCGGACATGGTCGTCGCCCGGCAACTGACTAGGACGTTCGGGCACGGAAGCACCGCGGTGCACGCGGTGCGGGGCGCTTCGTTCACGGTCGAGCGGGGTCAGCTGGTCGCTCTGACCGGGCGGTCCGGCTCGGGCAAGACCACGCTGCTCAACATCGTCGGCGGCCTGGATGCGCCCACGAGCGGCGAGGTCTTCGTCGCGGGCCGTAACGTCTCGGCACTGCCGGGGCGCGAGCGGACGCTGCTGCGCCGCAGCACGATCTCGTTCATCTTCCAGTCCTTCGGCCTGATCCCGATGCTGAACGCAGCCGAGAACGTCGGCATACCGTTGCGCATTACCGGCACGAAGCGGGCCGAGCGGGATGAGCGGGTACGACTGTTGCTGAGCGTCGTCGGCCTCGAAGGCCACGCGCATCAGCGGCCGAATGAGCTGTCGGGCGGTCAGCAGCAGCGCGTCGCCATCGCCAGGGCGCTGGCCGTCCAGCCGCAGCTGCTGATCGCCGACGAGCCGACCGGCCAGCTGGATTCCGAGACCGGACGGCAGATCATGCGCCTGCTGCGGACGGTCGTCGTCTCTGAGGGGATCACCGCGCTGGTGGCCACTCATGACCCGGCGCTGCATGAGCTCGCCGACAAAGTGCTCGCGCTCGAGGACGGCCAGCTGGTGGACCCGTAGCCGGCGTGCCCTGACGTAGCCGGCGGGCCCTGGCGCAGCTGGCGAGCCTCCTCACGTAGCTGGCGAGCCCTGACGCAGTTGGCGAGCCCTGACACAGTTGGCGAGCTCTGACGCAGCTGCGGGGCGGCGGTTCAGGGGCTAGCCGGAGCCAGCAGCGCGCGGGCGATGATGAGTTTCTGAATCTCGCTCGTTCCTTCATAGAGCCGGTACAGACGGGAATCGCGGTACATGCGCTCCACGACGGTTGACCTCATGTACCCCAGCCCGCCATGGATTTGCACACCCCGGTCCGCCACCCGCGACACCATCTCGCTACAGAAGAGCTTGGCCGACGATGGACCGGCGGCCTGGTCGGTGCCCGCGTCGTAGGCGGCGGCCACCGTCAGCACGAGGCTGCGGCCGGCCGCGATCTCGGCGTAGGAGTCCGCCAGCATCGCCTGCACGAGCTGGTATTCGCCAATCGGGCGGCCGCCTTGCTTGCTGGACGCCGCGTGCGTCACCGACTCATCCAGGACGCGCTGCGCGGCGCCTACGCACATCGCCGCGATGTGCAGCCGGCCGCGAGCTAGGACGGTCATGGCGCTGCGATAGCCGCGACCTTCGGCGCCGATGAGGCGGTCCGCCGGTACCCGGACGTCGTCGAAGTTCACCTCGGCAGTCCAGGCGCCGCGCTGTCCCATCTTGTGATCGCGCGGCCCGACGGTCAGGCCAGGGCTGCGTGCGTCGACGGCGAAGGCGGAGATGCCGCGACCCGCCTCAGCGTCGGGATCGGTGCGGGCGAACACAACGAACAGGTCAGCGAGCGGCGCGTTGGTTATAAACCGCTTGGTACCCGACAAGATCCAGTCGCCGCCGTCTCGGCGCGCCGAGGTCTTCAGCCCGGCGGGGCTTGAGCCGGCCTCGGACTCGGTCAGCGCGAAGGAGCCGATCATGTCGCCGGCCGCTAGCGCCGGGAGGAAGGCCGTCTGCTGGTCGGGGGAGCCGAACTTGGCGATCACCTGACCTGCGATCCCGTTGTTCGTGCCAAACAGGGATCTGAACGCCGGCGTCGTGTAGCCGAACTCGAATGCAAGCCGCACATCCTGCGACATGGTCGCGCCAGCGCCCCCGAACTCTGCGGGCAGCGCGTAGCCGAACAGGCCGAGGGCCGCGGTTGCAGCTCGCAGGTCGTCGGGGATCGCGTCGGTGGTCTCGATTTCGTCCTCACGCGGCATGACCTTCTCGCGGACGAATCGCCGCACCGCCTCGAGCACCTGCTCAAAGGTGCTGTCATCCATCTGAGCCTCCCGCCGCGTCGGTACCTTGATCTGACCTCGGGTAGAACTCTAGGTCTGCGTATTCCGCCTGGCGGTCAGTACTTCGGCCCGACGGACTGATCAAGCCGCTGGACCGCGTCTCTGCGGGCTACCGAAATAGTGTTGCCGCGCGAAAAGCGCCGCGCCACTTCCAGCCGATCAAGAGCATCGCCGCACAATTGAAGGATATCGGCCAATTCATTGGTGAACATGTACCGTGGGTACTCGTACCAGTGATCGCCATCTGAAAGCGGTCGCCGCACGCGATTGAGAAATCTGCAGCCATCGGAGTGGAAGAGCCCTCTGGCGAATGCGCCGGGGTGCAAGTCCGTAGCCTCGCGTTGCCAGGGCTCTAGCTCGATCTTGCGTTCGTGTTTCTTGCCCGGCCCATGCTGCGGTAGCAGACAAGGCCAATGCTTCCACCACGCGCGCACCTCGGCGCAGCCCTGCCACTGAAGTGTCGAGACCTTCTTGCCAGGCCGTAGGGCGCTCAGTGCGCTCTTGCACTCGTTCTTCAGGCCGGGCCATGCATCCGCGCACATGATCCGGAGAACCCAGACTCCCTTAGCGCGGTCTCCAACCGGGTTTATGTAGCCGTCGCCCGGATATAGGCCGAGGACATAGGCATAATCGCGGGCCGGTGCCGGTAATTCTCGCGGGTCCATGCACCGCGGGCATCCGGGATGTCGAACTCGCTTCTCTGGACGCTCGCGCCAGTCACGCAGCGTAGGTCGAGAGACGCCGGTGGCCATACTGATCGATCGCAGACTGCAGCCATTCTCGATCAGGAGAAGCGCTTGCCGCCGGATCTCCTTGCTATGCATGCCTGCAGTGTCGCAGCAGAATCTGACATTTAGCGCCGCCTGGGAATGCCCCCGCCGACCGATCAGCGACGTCAATTCCTGTGATCAAGAAAGTGCCCCGGGTGGGATTCGAACCCACACTGGACGGATTTTGAGGCCGCTAGCTCTACCTGTTGGCTTACCGGGGCGGGTTTTCACAGACCACCTAGGTGGGAGGTGCTGGACGCCAATGTACCGGGTCTGGGTACGCTCTGCTCGTGAGTAAGACCCCCTTTAACGTGGTGATAGCCGAGGACGAGGCGCTGATCAGGCTCGATCTGCGCGAGATGCTAGAGGAGGAGGGCTACGTAGTAGCCGGAGAGGCCTCCGACGGCGAGACCGCCGTGCAGCTGGCCGAGCAGCTCAAGCCTGAGCTGGTGATCATGGACGTCAAGATGCCAGGACTGGACGGCATCTCCGCGGCCGAACGGATCACCGCGAACCAGGTAGCCCCGGTGATCATCCTGACGGCGTTCTCGCAGCGTGACCTCGTGCAGCGCGCGAGCGAGGCGGGCGCGATGGCCTACCTCATCAAGCCTTTCACCAAGGCCGACCTTGTCCCCGCGATCGAGGTCGCGGTCAGCAGGTTCGCCGAGATCGCAGCCCTGAACGCCGAGGCGGCCAGCCTTCGTGATCGCCTTGAGGTGCGCAAGCTGCTCGACCGGGCCAAGGGCGCCCTCCAGGACGGGCGCGGCATGACCGAAGCCCAGGCGTTCCGGTACATCCAGAAGACATCGATGGACCGGCGGCAGACAATGCGCGCGGTTGCGGAGGAAGTCCTGGCCGAGGCCGAAAAGGCTGCCGCCCATTCAGCCGCAGGCAGTGGGTCAGGCACCGGCAGTGGGTCAGGCACCGGTAGTGGGTCTGGCGCGGGCGGTGGGTCTGACGCGGGCGGTGGGTCTGGCGCAAGCACAAGGACGGCCACAGACACCGGGACGGGCGCAGGAACTGGGACTGCGGGCAAGGGGACCGGGCTTCCGGGCCCCGCAAGCTGACTTCTCCCGGCGCCGATCGCGCGCCTGATCGCGGAGATTGACTACTCAGCAGCCCGGCTAGCGGCAGCCCGGCTTACAACAGCGGGGTTCACAGCAGCCCGGCAGGCCTATAGTCCGCCGGGCTGTTCAGAGTTATTAGTTCGGTGCCATTAGTCAAGCGTTGCCACTGCATGCGTCATTGTTGAGCGTGGCAAGCGCGCGGGGCCGGCCACACAACCCCCGTTGTAACCGGCGCCCGCCGCTTGCGGCCGCCGGACGCCGGAAGCGGTCGACGGTCAGTGAGCCAGTAAACCTTTGGTGCCATGTCGGCCTTCCCCGGGCCGGCACGTTCTCTACTCGGTCGCCTTGCTCTGCCACCACGTTAGCGACGGGCGACGGCGGCGCGCATAGACACAGCGATTCCGCTGCCGGTATGAGGGAAAGATCCCCTCCGAGAGCGGCGCAACGGGTCGTTGGATGGTCTGATTCGCGCCTCAATGCGTAACCGCGCTGTGCAAACGCTTGCAGACTCGACGTCCTGGACTGCGCGTGCGAACCACGCAGTACGCCGCCGGATATTCCGCTTATAGACCTATTCCTACGCGGCCACGTCAGCTCGAACCTCAACGTGTGTACCGCAGGGGTCCTCAGATCCGCCGCGATATGAGGACCGACGGTACACACGTTCGCAGCGGCGCCACCTAATAAGCGTGAAAGGACGCAGCGACCGGTCGCATAACCGGCAAATCGCGCCGCTTAAGCGGCCCGCGGCGCTGACTTGGGACTCAAGATCGCGCAGAACCGGGAAATCCCGGAGTCAAGGGGTCATCGGACGCCTCAATGGTGAAGAGGGGCTGCAGCCGGTGAAGGATGGGTTGGTTTGCGCAGGGGCGCCGCAGCATTTCACGTCCAACGTGCGCACAAAAGGTTCAAGCCGGGCACAAAACTGCACGTCCGACGTGAAATGACAGAGAGTAGCCGCTCCGCTGCTGTGTGCGCTTGCGCTTGGCCTGACGAAACGGAATGTTTGCCCTTTTTGCACCATCGAGGTGCCCGCCGACGCTCTCCTCCACGATTTGACGACAGCTTCCCGGAGCGAATCAGCGGCGCGCTCGGCGACGTCCGCCAGACGATGCAGGTGGTCGCCGACCGGCCAGGCGTGCGTCTCACCGGCGAGCAGCTGGACGAGGCGAGCCGGACCCGCGGCGCGCTGCAGGAAGCGATGTGTCGCAGGAGTCTAGGGCCGGGAGCTGCTGGCCGGGGAGCTGCTGGCCAGGAGCCGGGGGGCGGCCGGGCTAAGAGAGCCGGGTCGCGCCAGGTACGGCATCCCGGTGCAGGCAGCTCAGCCGCGCGGTGCAGACGCGCCGGCCGTCCTCGTCGGTCATCACGATGTCGAAGGTGCACATGGTCCGGCCGCCGTGCACGAGCGTGGCGACGCCGGTAACAAGCCCAGTCCGCGCCGGCCGGTGGTGCGTCGCGTTGATTTCGATGCCGACGGTGAACCGGTCCGGCCCGGCTTGAAGTGCCGCGCCGAGCGACCCGAGTGACTCCGCGAGCACGCAGGAAGCACCGCCGTGCAGGATCCCGTACGGCTGGGTGTTGCCCTCGACTGGCATCGTGCCGACGACGCGTTCGCTTGATGCCTCTAGGATCCTGATGCCCATCCGCCCGGCCAGTGTCTCGTTGCTCTGGCTGTTGAAGGCGGCCTTGATCTGCTCCTCACGTTCGGACAACTCGGGCACCTATACCTCCACGTCCCTGCCCATGCGGTCTCTACCGTCGGCTGGAGCCAGCGTAGGGGTGCCCATGATCGACGGGCTAGCGGGGCGGCAACGCCCGGGTAAATGACAGACCCGGGCACTAAGATCTGGACGTGGCAACGAAGGACGCAGCACCTCAGCTCCAAGCTGGCGAGACGGCTCCGGCCGACGAGGCGTCACGTGCGGGGGCGCCGGCTGGTGCGGTACAGGCTGCTGAGGCGCAGGCCGCGGCCGCACCGGCGGCTGACGCACCGGCGGCTGACGCACCGGCTGCGGCCGCACCGGCCGCTGAGGCACCGGCAGACCCGGCCCGTCGCGGTCGGTTGCTGCTCCTGGACGGGCACTCGCTTGCTTACCGGGCGTTCCACGCGCTGCCGCCGGAGAACTTCTCCACGACGACCGGTCAGCCCACGAACGCCGTCTACGGCTTCACCGCGATGCTCATCAACGTGCTGCGTGATGAGCAGCCCACGCATGTCGCGGTCGCGTTCGACCGTGCCGAGAGAACGTTCCGCCACGAGCAGTACGTCGAGTACAAGGCCACAAGGAAAGAGACGCCCTCCGATTTCCGGAGCCAGCTGAGCCTCATCTTCGAGGTGCTCGACGTCCTCGGGATCACCCGGCTCTCGGTGCCCGGCTACGAGGCTGACGACATCATCGCCACGCTCGCCACACAGGCGGAGCCCGACATGGACGTCCTCATCGTGACCGGTGACCGGGACCCGATCCAGCTGGTCACCGACCACATCACGCTGCTGTACACGATGCGCGGCATCAGCGAGATGGCGCGGTTCACGCCTGAGTCCGTGCTGGCGAAGTACGGCCTGAGCCCGGTGCAGTACCCGGACTTCGCGGCCCTGCGGGGCGATCCGAGCGACAACCTGCCCGGCATCCCTGGCGTCGGGGAGAAGACCGCGACCCGGTGGATCGCCGAGTTCGGCTCCCTGGCCAATCTGGTCGACCGGGTGGACGAGGTCAAGGGCAAGGCCGGCGACGCGCTGCGCGAGCACCTGGCCAGCGTGCTGCGCAACAGCCAGCTGACTCAGCTCGTCCGCGACGTCCCGCTCGAGGCCGGGCCGGCCGACCTGCGGCCCGTGCCCTGGGACCGCGAGCAGATACACCAGCTGTTCGACACGCTCCAGTTCCGCGTGCTGCGCGACCGGCTGTACTCGACGCTCCCGAACGGGATCGGGGTGCTGCCGTCCGCGGCCGCCACTCCAGAGGGCAGCGCCCCCGCGTTCGATGTGGCAGCCGTCATGCTCGGGCCTGATGAGGTCTCCGATTGGATTGATGGGAACGTGGCCGGCCCCAGCCGATCTGGCCTGGCCGTCAGCGGCAGCTGGGGCCGGGGCACCGGGACCCTGACCGGGCTCGCCATCGCAGCGCCCGGCGGGACGGCTGCGTTCATCGACCCGACCCGGTTGACCGAGTCTGACGACAAGGCGCTCGGCGCCTGGCTCGCTGACCCGGCCAGGCCCAAGGCGCTACACGACGCCAAGGGGCCGATGCATGCGCTCGCCGCGCGCGGCTTGGAGCTGTCCGGGCTCAGCAGCGACACGGCGCTGGCGGCGTACCTGGCGTTGCCGGGGCAGCGCTCGTTCGATCTGGCCGACCTGTCGCTGCGGTATCTGAACCGGGAGCTGCGTGACGCCGAGCCCGCCTCCGGTCAGCTCACGCTTGACGTGGCCGACGAGACCGAGGTCGCTACCGCGCTGGCCCAGCGTGCCGAGGCGACTGCGGAGCTGGCCGATGCGCTGGACCGTGACCTGGCCGAGCGCGGTGCGAGCGAGCTTCTGGCCGAGGTCGAGCTGCCGCTCGTCGGCGTGCTGGCCGCGATGGAGCGAGCCGGAATCGCGGCGGACACGGAGCACTTCGCCGACATGTCGGCGAGCCTCGGTGCGGATGTGAAGGCAGCCGAGCAGGCGGCTTACGCCGTCGTCGGGCACGAGTTCAACCTCGGATCGCCCAAGCAGCTCCAGGAGGTGCTGTTCACCGAGCTCGGCTTGCCGAAGACAAAGCGAATCAAGACCGGGTACACGACCGACTCCGAGGCGTTGACCAGCCTGCTGGCGCAGACCGAGCACCCCGTTCTGGCGCATTTGCTGCGGCACCGCGACGTAGCCAGGCTCAAGAGCATCGTCGACTCGCTGATCCCAATGGCCGACGCGGATGGGCGCGTCCACACCACCTATAACCAGATGATCGCGGCCACTGGCCGGCTGTCCTCGACCGACCCGAATATGCAGAACATTCCCATCCGTACCGAGGAAGGCCGCCGGATCCGGCAGGGCTTCGTCGTCGGATCGGGCTACGAGTACCTGCTGACGGCCGACTACAGCCAGATCGAGCTGCGGATCATGGCCCACCTGTCGGGTGATGAGGCCCTGGCCGCCGCGTTCTCGTCCGGGCACGACTTCCACGCCGCGACGGCAGGCCGGGTGTTCGGCGTGGCGCCGGAGGCCGTGACCCCGGAGCTGCGCAGCAAGGTCAAGGCGATGAACTATGGCCTGGCCTACGGTCTGTCTGCCTTCGGGCTGTCGCAGCAGCTGCGGATCTCGCCAGAAGAAGCTCGCGGCTATATGGAGGAGTACTTCGAGCAGTTCGGCGGCGTGCGGGACTACCTTCGCGAGGTTGTGGCTAGGGCCAGGATGGACGGCTACACCCAGACGATGCTCGGCCGCCGCCGGTATCTGCCCGATCTCACCTCCGACAACCGGCAGCGGCGGGAGATGGCCGAGCGGATGGCCCTGAACGCGCCGATCCAGGGCTCAGCCGCCGACATCATCAAGGTGGCGATGCTGACCGCGCACCTTGAGCTGCAGGCGGCTGGCCTGCGGTCGCGGATGCTGCTCCAAGTCCACGACGAGCTGCTGTTCGAGGTCGCACCGGGGGAGCTGGAGGCCGTCCGGGACCTTGTGCGCGTCGCTATGGGCGGCGCGGCCGATCTGGCTGTCCCGCTGGAGGTCTCCATGGGCTGGGGTCGCAGCTGGGCGGACGCCGCGCACTAGCCTCCCCCGGTCGGGTCGCGCCGCCCGGCCAGGTCAGGTACCCAGGCCTGCTCCGAGGTCGGGGGCGCCGGGTGCAGGGCCTGGCCCAAGATTGACCCGTCGGCCGGGCTCTCATATGCTGGTCGCTGCACTGTGTTCTGGTGCAGTCCGCCAATGGTCAGGCAGCCCGCGGGGCAGTCTCACTGCAGGCCGCGGGTTCGGTCATGCTGACCAGGCATGTCACGCAAACCATGGCTTTCCCTTGTCGGACACCCGCGCACGGTACTGTCCAGCAAATCCATCCCTGTCCGTAATCCGGAGTCCACCTACACATGACGAGCAGCACAGAGGCCACCTCGACCCCCAAGGTAGCGATCAACGACATCGGTTCCGAGGAGGCCTTCCTCGCCGCGATCGACGAGACCATCAAGTACTTCAACGACGGCGACATTGTCGAGGGCACCGTCGTCAAGGTCGACCGGGATGAGGTCCTGCTCGACATCGGCTACAAGACCGAGGGCGTGATCCCGTCCAGGGAACTGTCCATCAAGCACGATGTCGACCCGCATGAGGTGGTCAAGACAGGCGAGCACATCGAGGCCCTTGTTCTCCAGAAGGAGGACAAGGAAGGCCGCCTGATCCTCTCCAAGAAGCGCGCTCAGTACGAGCGGGCCTGGGGCACCATCGAAAAGGTCAAGGAAGAGGACGGCGTCGTCACCGGCACCGTCATCGAGGTCGTCAAGGGCGGCCTGATCCTGGACATCGGCCTGCGCGGCTTCCTGCCCGCCTCCCTCGTCGAGATGCGGCGTGTCCGCGACCTCCAGCCGTACGTCGGCAAGGAGATCGAGGCCAAGATCATCGAACTGGACCGCAACCGCAACAATGTGGTGCTGTCCCGCCGGGCCTGGCTGGAGCAGACGCAATCCGAGGTCCGCCAGAACTTCCTGAACACCCTGCAGAAGGGCCAGATCCGCAAGGGCGTCGTCTCGTCCATCGTCAACTTCGGCGCGTTCGTCGATCTGGGCGGCGTAGACGGCCTCGTGCACGTGTCGGAACTGTCCTGGAAGCACATCGACCACCCGGGTGAGGTCGTCGAGGTCGGCCAGGAGGTCACCGTAGAGGTTCTCGACGTCGACATGGACCGCGAGCGCGTCTCCCTGTCGCTCAAGTCGACCCAGGAAGACCCCTGGCAGCAGTTCGCCCGGACGCACCAGATCGGCCAGGTTGTGCCGGGCCGGGTTACGAAGCTGGTGCCCTTCGGCGCGTTCGTCCGGGTCGAGGAAGGCATCGAGGGCCTGGTGCACATCTCCGAGCTGGCCGACCGCCACGTGGAGATTCCCGAGCAGGTCGTGCAGGTGGGCGACGAGATCTTCGTCAAGATCATCGACATTGACCTGGACCGCCGGCGCATCAGCCTGTCGCTGAAGCAGGCCAACGAGGGTGGCGGCGCGGACGTAGCGGGCGAGGATTTCGATCCGACCCTTTACGGCATGCCAGCCGCCTACGACGACCAGGGCAACTACCTCTACCCCGAGGGCTTCGACTCCGAGTCCGGCGAATGGCTCGAGGGTTTCGACAGCCAGCGCGAGGAGTGGGAGCGGCAGTACGCCGAGGCAAGGGCGCGCTACGAGGCACACCAGCAGCAGGTGGCCGAGGCCCGGACCAAGGCGGATGCCGCTGGCGAGGAAGCCAGCGAGGATGGCGACGCCCGCGAGCACCACAGCACGTCGAGCGTCGACTCCGAGCGGGCCGGCACGCTGGCCTCGGACGAGGCACTTGCCGCTCTGCGCGACAAGCTGTCCGGTGGTCAGAGCTGACGACCGATCCCAGCGAGTACGTGGCGATGGCGGGCTCCGGGTGCACTGCACCGGGCGCCCGCCGTTGGCGTTCTGTGGCCGGACTAGCGGCCGTGAGCTGCTGAAATGCTGCGAGTCGGCCTGACGGGCGGCATCGCGGCTGGCAAGAGCGAGGTATCCAGGCGCCTCGCCGCGCAGGGTGCTGTCATCATCGATGCTGACCTGATTGCGCGGGAGGTCGTTGCGCCCGGTACTGACGGGTTCACCGCCGTGGTCGAGGTTTTCGGCCCCGACGTCGTCGGCTCAGACGGCGCACTGGACCGATCCCGGCTGGGCGACGTCGTATTCGCAGACAACGAGAAGCTGACCGCACTGAACTCAATCGTTCACCCGCGGGTCGGCGCCCGGATGCGTGAGCTTGAGGATGCTGCCGGGCCTGGTTCGGTTGTCGTGCACGACGTGCCGCTCATCGCCGAGAACGGTCTGGCTGATGCCTATGACCTGGTGGTCGTCGTGGACGTGCCGCCACGGATTCAGCTCGACCGGCTGGTCCGGCACCGCGGAATGAGCCGCGAGCAGGCGCAAGCGCGGATGGCAGCACAGGCGAGCCGCGAGCAGCGACTGTCGATCGCGGACATCGTGGTGGATAATTCTGGCTCACTCGCCGAACTGGACCGTCAGGTCGGCGAGCTCTGGAGCGAACTGCGCCGTCGGGCGCTGATCGCCTCGGCCGACGAGGCCAACGCCTGACCGACGCGCCGAGGAGAGGCTTGCGCCTCCCTTTGTCTCTTGAGGCGCGCGGCTGCTGGATCGCGGCCAGACCAGACGAAAATTCCGCCCGCAATTCGCGCGTACAAGATCATCGACGCGCTTTGCGATAATCGTCGCACTGCCGAGGACCGTCCGATACGGACCTCCCGCGGGACCGCGCCGCGGACCTCGCGGAATGCGCAGAGTCCGCGGCGGCTTATTCCGCTGCGTGGTCCTTTGGGCATTGCCGTCCGTGCTGGTGTCCAGGTGGTGGCCCGTAGGCGCACATCGCGATGACGCCGACCAGCAATCTTGCCCCGACCTGGGCGATGCGTCGCGCTGACCCGCCAGACTGTCGGCACTTCGCCTTACAGTGGGACGTGGGCAGCTACCCGTCAGGGGCCCAAGGATCTATGAGGGAAGCAGTGCAAGCAGAGGAGAAGTCATGCGGCCAGTGACCGATCTCCAGCGGCGCGTAGCCCCGTTTGAGGTCGTCACGGACATGGTTCCGGCTGGCGACCAGCCAGGGGCGATCGCCGGGATGGAGCGGCGCATGCACGAAGGCGCCAAGGACACGGTCCTGCTCGGTGCGACTGGGACCGGTAAGACCGCGACGGTGGCCTGGCTGGCTGAGCGCATTCAGCGGCCGATGCTGGTCATGCTTCCTAACAAGACCCTTGCGGCTCAGTTCGCCAACGAGCTGCGAGAGATGCTGCCGCATAACGCCGTCGAGTACTTCGTCTCCTATTACGACTACTACCAGCCGGAAGCGTACGTCCCACAGACCGATACCTACATCGAGAAGGACTCGTCGATCAACGACGAGGTAGACCGGCTCCGGCATTCGGCCACCAACTCGCTGCTGACCAGGCGCGACACGATCGTGGTGGCGTCGGTCTCGTGCATCTACGGTCTTGGTACGCCGCAGGAGTACGTCGACCGGATGCTCAAGGTGAAGGTCGGCGACAGGATGGACAGAGACGGACTGCTGCGCAAGCTCGTCGGCATGCACTATGCACGCAACGACCTGGCGTTTACCCGCGGCACTTTCCGGGTGCGCGGCGACACCATCGAGGTGATCCCGCAGTACGAGGAGCTCGCGGTCCGGATCGAGATGTTCGGCGACGAGGTCGAGCGGCTGATGACACTGCATCCGCTGACCGGCGAGGTCATGAGCGAGGATGACGAGCTGTACATATTCCCGGCGTCGCACTATGTCGCTGGCCCCGAGCGGATGGAGCGGGCCATCGCCGGCATCGAAGCCGAGCTGGAAGAGCGCCTGGCGGAGCTGGAGAGGCTGGGCAAGCTGCTGGAAGCTCAGCGACTGCGGATGCGCACGACCTACGACATCGAGATGATGCGCCAGGTGGGTACCTGCTCCGGCATCGAGAACTACTCGCGGCACATCGACGGCCGCGAGCCGGGCAGCCCGCCGAATACGCTCCTTGACTACTTCCCAGAGGACTTCCTGCTGGTCGTCGACGAGTCGCACAACACTGTGCCGCAGATCGGCGCCATGTACGAGGGTGATGTCTCGCGCAAGCGCGTCCTGGTGGACCACGGGTTCCGGCTGCCGAGCGCCATCGACAACAGACCGCTGACGTGGGACGAGTTCGGCGACCGGATCGGGCAGACGCTATACCTGTCGGCTACGCCGGGTCCCTATGAGCTACGGCAGACCGGCGGCGAGTTCATCGAGCAGGTCATCAGGCCGACCGGCCTCGTCGATCCCCAGGTGGTCATCAAGCCGACGAAGGGCCAGATCGACGATCTGGTCGGCGAGATCAGGGACCGGGCTGAGCGATCTGAGCGCGTGCTGGTCACGACCCTGACGAAAAAGATGGCTGAGGACCTGACGGACTACCTGCTCGAGCTCGGCATCCGGGCGAGATACCTGCACAGCGAGGTCGATACGCTGCGCCGTGTCGAGTTGCTGCGCGAGCTGCGGATGGGCGAATACGACGTGCTGGTCGGCATCAACCTGCTCCGTGAGGGACTCGACCTGCCAGAGGTGTCGCTTGTCGCAATCCTGGATGCGGACAAGGAAGGATTCCTGCGCTCGGGCACGTCGCTGATCCAGACGATCGGGCGCGCGGCCAGGAACGTGTCCGGTCAGGTGCATATGTATGCCGACAAGGTCACCCCGTCCATGCAGCGCGCCATCGACGAGACCAACCGGCGCCGCGACCGGCAGATTGCCTACAACCGGGAGCACGGCGTCGACCCGCAGCCGCTGCGCAAGCGGATCGCCGACATCCTGGACCAGCTGGCCAGGGAGGACGCTGACACCGAGCAGCTTCTCGGCGGCTCGGGACGACAGCAGAGCCGGGGCAAGGCGCCGGTGCCAGGCGTGTCCTCCAGGGCCAGGGCGGCCGCAGCGGGAGGCGACAAGGGCGGACCGGCTCGCGCCGACCTGGCCGCGCTGATTGCGGAGCTCACCGATCAGATGCACACTGCGGCGGCCGAGCTCCAGTTTGAGCTGGCCGCACGGATCCGGGACGAGATTCGCGACCTGAAGCATGAGCTCCGGGGCATGCAGGCGGCTGGAGTTTAGGCCGGTTGACGGCCGTAAGCGCCGCAGGCCGCGGCACCGTCAGCCCCGGCGGTAGCGGGCGGTCGGAATGCTGAGGATTTTGTCCTGCGTTTGGTTGGCGGTGTCGCCGTCGGCCGCGGCGGCGGTATGCGGCGGAAGGCGAGGAGAGGTTGAGTCTTGAGCAGCGGTCGTGGCGCACAGCGCAGTGGCCGTGTCGCGCGTCAGGCCGACGAGCCGCAGAGAGGGCGTAGCGCTCCGTGACCGTTTCCAGACGTTCGGTTGGTCTTAAGCCAGCATCAAGCGAACGCCAAGCTCGGCCCCTGGCGTAGGGTCAAATCATGCTCGCGAGCCTTCTGGCCGCTCTGCTGTCGGCGGTTTGCTACGGGATCGCCGCCGTCATGCAGGCTATCGCCGTGCGCGCGGCGAGCCACCGGTCGGCCGAGGTTGTCGGCGAGGCCGGACAAGGCGTAGACCCGGGCCTGGTCGTCCGGATGCTGCGGCAGGGCCTGTTCCTGGGGAGCGTCGCGATTGACCTGCTGGGTTTTGTCGCCCAGCTGGTCGCCTTGCGCAAACTGCCGCTTTTCGCCGTCCAGGCGATCATGGCGTCGAATCTGGCTGTTACGGCCGTCTTTGCCGCATGGCTTATGAAGATACGCCTGGAGCTCCGCGAATGGCTTGCGGTAGCCGGAGTCGTGATCGGGGTTGCGCTGCTCGGCCTGTCGGCCGGTGCCCAGGGCGCGGCAAAGGTCGGCTCGGCATTCCAGCTCGGCCTCATCGTGGCCGTCGTTGGCGTGGGCGTCGCCGGGTTCGCGGTTGCGCGACTACCGAACCCGGTGCGCACGCCAGCGCTCGGGGCGATCGCCGGCCTCGGATACGCCGTGGTGGCGGTGTCGGCCCGCATCCTGCCTGGGTTCGCTCCGCTCCAGCTCGTCAAGAGCCCGGCCGCTTATACGCTCGCCGCCGCCGGCATAGTCTCCTTCCTGCTCTATGCCACGGCACTCGAAGGTGGCAGCGTCACGACGGCCACGGCCGCCGTCGTGCTGGCCGAGACCTTGCCGCCCGCGGTTGTGGGCGTGATGTTCCTAGGCGACACAACCAGGCACGGGCTGACGGGAGTGGCGGCGCTCGGCTTCATCCTCGCCGTCGTCTGCGCCCTCGCCCTCGCCCGGTTCGGCGAGGCCAGTGAGGGTAACGCGCAGACCGAGACGCGAGAACCTGAGGAGGTCGGCGAGGCGGTCGGCCGGCGCGCCGCATTACCGCACCGGGAGCTGCGCAGCCATCTGTAGCGTCGCGGCATCAGAGCTAGACCGGGCGCAGAGTGAGACCGGCCGCAGGACGAGATGGGCCGGTGGGCGAGATCGGGCGCAGACCTAGATCGGGCGCAGAATATGCGGCCGCCGGGGCGAGATGGGCCGCATGGCGAGATCGGACGCAGACCTAGATCGGGCGCAGAATAGGCGGCCGCCGGGGCGAGACCGCCCGCAGAACGCTGTGGCGGCCTTTCCGGCAGAACGGCCGCTAGCTGCGCAAATCCGGCGTCCTGAGTCGGTTCGGCTGCCGTGTCTGGCGAGTTGTTGGTATTCCGTTTGATATTCTGAGACCCCGTGGGCGAGCGGGATATCCGCCGAATCTGACCACGGGAGCCTCATTGGCGATTCCAGGGCATGCATCACGACCAGCGACAACCAGACATCTCTTCGTCACCGGGGGCGTCGCTTCGAGCCTCGGCAAGGGACTGACCGCTTCTAGCATCGGCAGGCTGCTGAAGCTCCGCGGCCTGCGGGTGAGCATGCAGAAGCTCGATCCGTACCTCAACGTCGATCCCGGCACGATGAATCCGTTCCAGCATGGCGAGGTTTTCGTCACCGACGACGGCACCGAGACTGACCTCGATGTCGGGCACTACGAGCGGTTCCTGGATATCAGGCTGCCGGGCACGGCGAACGTCACGACCGGCCAGATCTACTCGCGCGTCATCGCGAAGGAGCGCCGCGGCGACTACCTCGGCGACACCGTCCAGGTCATCCCGCACATCACCAACGAGATCAAGGCGCGGATCCGGGAGATGGCCGGGCCGGAAACCGACGTGGTGATCACCGAGGTCGGGGGCACAGTCGGCGACATCGAGTCACAGCCGTTCCTCGAGGCCATTCGCCAGATCCGGCATGAGATCGGCCGGGACCGCTGCTTCTTCCTGCACGTTTCACTGCTGCCCTACATCGGGCCGTCGGGAGAACTCAAGACCAAGCCGACGCAGCACTCCGTCGCGGCGCTCCGCAGCATCGGCATCCAGCCGGACGCGATCGTCTGCCGGTCCGACCGGCCGATCAGCGATGGAATCAAGCGCAAGATCAGCCTGATGTGCGACGTCGACGAAGAGGCCGTGGTCTCAGCGCCAGACGCGCCGTCTATTTACGACATCCCGAAGGTCCTGCACTCTGAGGGCCTCGACGCGTACGTGGTGCGCAGGCTAGGCCTGCCATTCCGCGACGTTGACTGGAGCGACTGGGACGACCTGCTCCGCCGGGTGCACCGGCCGGCCAGGACTGTCACCATCGCGCTGGTTGGCAAGTACGTGGACCTGCCGGACGCGTACCTGTCCCCGGCCGAGGCGCTGCGGGCTGGCGGGTTCGCTCACGATGTCCGGGTGAACATCAGGTGGGTGACCAGCGACGACTGCCAGACGCCCGAGGGCGCGGCGCGGCATCTCGGCGATGTGGACGGTGTGCTCGTGCCGGGCGGCTTCGGCGTGCGCGGCATCGAGGGCAAGATCGGCGCGGTCCGGCATGCACGGGAGCACGGCATCCCCATCCTCGGCCTGTGCCTGGGCCTCCAGTGCATGGCGATCGAGGTGGCCCGCGACATGGCCGGCCTAGAGGGGGCCAACAGCTCCGAGTTCGACCCGCAGACCCAGTTCCCAGTCATCGCCACGATGGCCGACCAGGAGGATGTCATCGCGGGGGAGCGGGACATGGGCGGCACCATGCGACTCGGCCTGTACCCGGCTGTGCTCGCCGACGGCAGCCTCGTGCGGGAGTTGTACGGCGAGCCTGTCGTGCAGGAAAGGCACCGGCACCGGTATGAGGTGAACAACGCCTACCGCGACAAGCTCGAGGACGCCGGGCTCCGTTGCTCGGGGCTGTCGCCGGACGGACGCCTGGTCGAGTTCGTAGAACTGCCGCGCGACGTCCACCCGTACTTCGTGGCTACCCAGGCGCATCCGGAACTTCTGTCCAGGCCAACCCGGCCGCACCCGCTCTTCAGCGGGCTGGTCGCCGCGGCGCTGGAACGCAGCCGCGCGTTGCCGGCGGCCACTGCGGAGGCAGTGGCCGCCGGCCTCGGGCGGCCAGTCGCGAGCGCCTGAGCGTGGCAGATATCCGCGATGAAGCGGGCAGCTGGCCGGTTCGTGACTCGTCGGTACTGGTCCGGGGACGCATCGTGACCGTGCGCAGGGACACAGTCGAGCTGCCCGACGGCGAGGTGATGTCCCGAGAGGTCGTCGAGCACCCCGGTGCGGTCGCCATCCTGGCTCTGGACGACGAGGACCGAGTGCTGATGATCCGGCAGTACCGGCATCCGATCGGGGCGACCCTCTGGGAGATCCCGGCCGGGCTCCGCGACGTGGCTGGCGAGCCGCTGGTCCAGACCGCCCGCCGCGAGCTGCTAGAGGAGGTCGGCTACCGGGCCGCTACCTGGCATGTCCTGGCCGATTACCTGTCGTCTCCCGGGATCTCCACCGAGCGGCTAAGGGTCTTCCTGGCTCGGAACCTGACCGTGGTCCCGCCTGCGGAACGCGAGTATGTTCCTGAGCATGAGGAGGCTTACCTGACGACGGCCTGGGTCCCGCTGGCGGATGCTGTGCGCGGGGTTCTGGCAGGGGATCTGCACAACGGCGTCGCCGCCGTGGGTATCTTGTCCGCGTATGCGGCGCGGGGGGACGGTTTCAGGGCGCTTCGTCACGCCAGTGAGCCTGAGACCCTGTGACCGCGTCGGCTGGCATCACGAGCATTTTTGCCGGGCAAAGGGCCGGGCAGGTCGCAGGGCGAGAAAGGACACAAGGCCAATGAAGGTCGGCGTTCCTAAGGAAGTCAAGAATCACGAGTATCGCGTCGCGATCACGCCCGCAGGGGCGCACGAATTGGTACGGAACGGGCACGAGGTCTATACGCAGCAGGGTGCAGGCGAAGGATCCTCGATTCCCGATAGCGACTTCGTCGATGCAGGCGCTGTGATCTTGCCGACTGCCGACGACGTCTGGCAGACGGGCGACCTGATCCTGAAGGTCAAGGAGCCCGTTGCCGAGGAATACCACCGCATGCGCAAGGATCAGGTGCTGTTTACCTACCTGCACCTGGCCGCGAGCCGCGCCTGCACCGACGCCCTGCTCGAATCTGGCATTACCGCGATCGCCTACGAAACAGTCCAGTTGCCGGATGGCTCGCTGCCGCTGCTGGCCCCGATGTCGGAGGTCGCCGGGCGGATGGCGCCGCAGGTCGGCGCCCATCACCTCCAGCGCGACGGTGGTGGCCGCGGCGTGCTGATGGGCGGCGTCTCCGGTGTCTACGCCGCGAAGGTCGTCGTGCTCGGGGCTGGCGTGTCTGGCATGAGCGCCGCAGCCATCGCGCTCGGCATGCAGGCCGAGGTGCTGCTGGTGGACAAGAACATCGCCAGGCTTCGCCAGGCTGATGCCATCTACCAGGGCCACTGCCAGACCGTGGCGTCGAACGCCTACGAGATCGAGCGCGCGTGCATCGACGCTGACCTCGTCATCGGAGCTGTACTCGTGCCCGGCGCGAAAGCGCCGAAGCTCATCTCAAACGAGCTGGTCTCGCGGATGAAGCAGGGCTCGGTCCTTGTCGATATCTCGATCGACCAGGGCGGCACGTTCGAGGACAGCCACCCCACCACCCACGCCGATCCGACGTACCGGGTGCACAACTCGGTCTTCTACTGCGTGGCGAACATGCCAGGCGCGGTGCCACACACGTCCACGTACGCGCTGACGAACGTGACGCTGCCGTACGCGCTAGAGATCGCCAACCAGGGGTGGCGGGATGCCCTGAACCATGACCCGTCGTTCGCCCTCGGCCTCAACACGCATGAAGGCAGCGTCACCTGCGCGCCGGTCGCCGACGCGCACGGCCTTCCCGCGGCGCCTTTGGCGGAGGTGCTCACCTGACCACCTTCGCCCGAGCTATCGGGCGATATCTCGACCACCTGGCCGTGGAACGGGGCCTCGCCGAGCACACGCTGGAAGCGTACCGGCGTGACCTGGAGCGCTACGCGGCAGCCGTGATCGCGGCCGGGCAGACCGAGATCGAGAACGTCAGCACGCAGGACGTCGCTGACTTCCTCGCTGGACTGCGGCAGGGCGACGAGACACATCCGCCGCTCGCCGCCAGCTCGGCTGGCCGGGCCGTCGTCGCGGTGCGGGGGCTGCACGCGTTCGCACTCGCGGAGGGCCTGACGACTGAGGATCCAGCCTCGGTAGTGCGGCCACCTGCGCCGCCACGGCGCCTGCCGAAGGCGATCTCCATTGCCGATGTGGAGAGCCTGCTCGACGCGGCCGAGGTCGGGCAGTCTGCGCTGCGCGACCGCGCGCTGCTGGAGCTGCTATACGGCACTGGCGCCCGCATCTCCGAGGCGGTCGGGCTGGACGTGGACGACGTCGAGCTGTCCGGCGACTCCCGCTCGTCATCGGTCGCTGCCATCGTCAGGCTCAACGGCAAGGGCGGTAAGCAGCGGCTGGTTCCAGTCGGGAGCTTCGCCAGGGACGCGGTGGACGCCTATCTTGTCCGCGCCCGCCCGACGTTGGCCGCGGCGTCTGGACGGGGGCAGCCGAGCCCGGCCTTGTTCCTGAATGCGCGGGGCGGCCGGCTGACCCGCCAAGGGGCCTGGGGGACGCTGCGTGCCGCTGCCATTCGGGCCGGTCTCGTCGAGGTGTCACCGCACGTGCTCCGGCACTCCTTCGCCACCCACCTGCTCGACGGCGGCGCTGACGTCCGCGTGGTGCAGGAACTCCTCGGGCACGCCTCGGTAACCACGACACAGGTGTACACGCTGGTGACCGTCGACAAGCTGCGCGAGGTGTACGCGTCCGCGCATCCGCGCGCGATCGGGTAGCAGGTGCATGGCCTGGCCAGGGCGGATGACATTGAGCGATGCCGGGCCCGTTCCCTCCATGAATACCAGGGGGTGCGCTCCGGTCACTATTCGCATGCGGTTCATTTGCCGCCTCCCGGTGCGCCGGCTTGCCGGCGTGCGGCCCAGCCTTTAGAGTCGCCTGGCAGTGAGCGCATTCGCGCTAGCCGCCTGGAGGTGCGGTAGCTGTGTCAGCATCCCAAACCCTCGAGGTCAGGCCCGGTCTGAAGGGACCGACCGGGCGGCCGCTGCCGGTGTTCCCTGAACCCGAGCCGCTGCTGGTGCATGGGCCGGCCCGGATCGCAGCCGTCTGCAACCAGAAGGGTGGCGTCGGCAAGACGACCACGACCATCAGCCTGGGCGCGGCGCTGGCCGAGCACGGTCGGCGCGTGCTCCTCGTCGACTTCGACCCGCAGGGCGCGCTGTCGGTCGGACTTGGCGTGCAGCCGCACGAGCTTGATGCGACCGTCTACAACCTGCTGATGGAGCGCAGCATGACCGTGCACGACGTCGTCATCAAGACGCGCGTCGATGGCATGGATCTGCTCCCGAGCAACATTGACCTGTCGGGCGCCGAGGTCCAGCTCGTGCACGAGGTCGGCCGCGAGTTCGTACTTGGCCGCGTGCTGCAGCCGGTCATTCCCGACTACGACATCATCCTGATTGACTGCCAGCCATCGCTTGGCCTGCTCACCGTCAACGCGCTCGCCTGCGCCGACGGCGTCATAGTGCCGCTGGAGTGCGAGTACTTCGCGCTGCGCGGCGTGGCGCTGCTGATGGAGACCATCGACAAGGTGTCCTCGCGGCTCAGTCCGAAGCTCAGGATCGACGGCGTGCTGGCCACGATGTACGACTCGCGTACCCTGCACACCAGGGAGGTCCTGGCCGGAGTTGTCGAGGGATTCGGCGAGCGCGTCTACCACACGGTCATCAGTCGGACGGTGCGCTTCCCGGACGCTACGGTGGCTGGTGAACCTATTACCAGGTTCGATCCTGCCTGCAACGGTGCCAGCTCCTACCGTCAGCTGGCCAAGGAGGTACTGGAGAGGTGGCGTCAGGGCGTTCCCGCGGGTCCCGTCCGCGCCGGGTAAGCCTGCCTGGCGTCGCAGAGCTGCTGCGACCGTCGGCCCGAAGCCCAGCGGCTGACACTGAGCGGCAGGCAAGCGGCAGGGAAAGCCACCCCCAGAAAATCACGGTCTACATGTCGGGATCGGAGCTCTTCGAACTGGAGCGTGCCCGGCTGGCGCTGCGGTCGTACGGCATCCCCGTGGACCGCGGCCGGGTCGTTCGCGAGGCGCTCGCGGTCGTGCTCGCCGACCTGGACCAGGCAGGCGAGGACAGCCTCATCGCCCGGCGGCTGCGTGAGGCTCTGTGAGCCGGGCCAGGCTGAGCGCGGCCAGGCTGAGCGCGGCGGGTGAGCGGGATCAGTCAGCGAGTCCGGTAACCTGCCGGTGAACATCATGATGACCGGCGAATCAGACGAGGCTGCCCCGGCTGCGGGCGGTTTTCAGGTACACCTCGATGTCTTCGAGGGGCCGTTCGACCTGCTGCTGGCGCTGATCTCGAAGCACAAGCTCGACATCACCGAGATCGCACTGTCGAGCGTGACCGACGAGTTCATCGGGTACATCCGCGCGCTCGCCGGAGGCTGGGACCTGGACCAGGCCAGCTACTTCCTCGTCGTCGCCGCGACGCTGCTCGACCTCAAGGCCGCGCGGCTGCTTCCGGCTGGCGAAGTGGATGACGAGGAAGACCTGGCCCTGCTCGAGGCCAGGGACCTGCTGTTCGCGCGACTGCTCCAGTACCGGGCGTACAAGGAGGTCGCCGACGTGTTCGCCGCGAAGATCGCGACTGAGGGTCGGCGCTACCCGCGGCGAGTGCCGATGGAGCCGCAGTTCGCTGAGCTGCTGCCCGAGGTGCTCCTCGGGATCGGGGCGGCCGAGTTCGCCGCGATTGCCGCGCGCGTGCTGACTCCGCGCAAGCCGCCGACGGTCTCCACGGCGCACCTGCATGTCCCGAAGACCTCGGTGCGCGAGCAGGCTGAGATACTGCTTGCACGGCTGCGGTCGCTGCGCCGGGCCACGTTCCGGCAGCTCATCGCCGACTGTGCCGGGACCTACGAGGTGGTGGCGCGGTTCCTGGCCGCGCTGGAGCTCTACCGCGACGGGCGGATCAGCCTCGATCAGATAACTCCGCTCGGCGATCTCTATCTCTCCTGGACAGACCAGGGTGAGCTGGGTATTAGGCATGATCACGAGGAATACGATGGATAACGAGCCAGCGTCGTTCGGCTGGGAGTCGGCGGATGTCCCGCCGCCTGTCGGCCGGGCGGCTAGCGTCCCGCCTGTGGCCGAGGCAGCCGACGACATGTCTCTTGTCGAGCCGGGCCCCGACGGGGCGGCGCCGGATCTGCGGATGAGCCTCGAAGCAATCCTGCTGGTCGCGGACGAGCCGGTTGCGGAGGAGGTCCTGGCCGAGGTCACTGGCGAGCCCCTCGCGGAGGTCGCGGCGGCCCTGCGCTGGCTGGCCGATTCCTACACGGCGGAGCGCCGCGGATTTGACCTACGCGTGGTCGCAGGCGGCTGGCGCCTGTACACCAGGGACGACTGCGCCGCCGTCGTCGAGCGGTTCGTTAGCGACGGGCAGGAGATCAGGCTGACGCAGGCGGCGCTCGAAACGCTCGCCGTTGTGGCGTACCGCCAGCCGGTCAGCCGCGCGCGGGTCTCGGCTGTTCGCGGAGTCAACTGCGACGGCGTGATGCGGACTCTCGTGCTACGCGGGCTAGTCGAAGAGGCAGGCGCTGATCCCGAGACCGGGGCGATCCTGTTCCGGACGACGGGGTACTTCCTAGAGCGCCTCGGCCTGGCCCGACTTTCGGACCTGCCGGATCTCTTGCCCTTCCTGCCCGATCACCTGGACGAGGAACTGGACCTTGGCCATGACGCGACCAGGTAGCCGCGGGCAGGGCCGAGCGCAAGGCGGCGGGCAGGGCCGAGCGCAAGGCGGCGGGCAGGGCCGAGCGCAAGGCGGCGGGCAGGGCCGAGCGCAAGGCCGTTCGGGCCGTCCCGGCGCCCGCGACGGCAGGGCCACGCCCGGCGCCGCAACAGGCGCCACATCCGGCGCTGCACCGGGCGGTACCCGTGGCGACCCCGGCAGCACGCGCGCAGGCCTGAGCGCCGCCGACCTGGCACGCGCCAGGGCCGCGGCCGCGAGCCTGGGCGATGACTTCGATCGCTACGACGACTGGGAGCAGGGGGACGAGCACGCCGAACGTGACTCGCTCACCGACGTGCCGGGCGGCGTGCGCCTGCAGAAAGTGCTCGCGGCAGCCGGGGTGGGCAGCAGGCGGTACTGCGAGGAGCTGATCGGCGCCGGCCGCGTCGAGGTCGACGGCGAGATCGTCCGCCGGTTCGGAGCGCGGGTGGATCCGCAGCATCAGATCATCCGGGTGGACGGGCGTCGCATCCCGGCGAGCGAGGACCTGGTATACGTCGCGTTGAACAAGCCGTCCGGCGTCTTGACCTCAATGTCGGACAGCCGCGGCCGCAAGACAATGGCGGATCTGCTCGGCGACGTCGGCGAACGGCTCTTCCACGTCGGCAGGCTCGACTACGACACCGAGGGCCTGATGCTGCTGACTAACGACGGCGAGCTCGCGCACCGCCTCGCGCATCCGCGGTTCGGCGTCCCGAAGACCTACCTGGCCGAGGTCCCGGGTCCAGTACCCAAGGACCTAGGGCGGCAGCTCATCACCGGCATCGAGCTTGAGGATGGCGTCGCCAGCGCGGACAAGTTCCGCATCGTGGAGCAGGTCGGCGACCGGGCCCTCGTGGAGATTACGCTGCATGAAGGGCGCAAGCACATCGTCAAGCGGATGCTCGCGGCTACCGGCCACCCGGTGAGCAGGCTGGTGCGGACCCAGGTGGGACCGGTCTCGCTTGGTTCGCTTCGACCGGGAACGACCAGGCGCCTGTCCACCAAGGAGATCGGCGACCTGTACTCGGCCGTCGGCTTGTGACCGCCCGCCGCGTCTGAGGCTGAGGCCGGCTGGCACTGAGGCCGGCGACATTGAGACCGGCGACACTGAGACTGGCAACTCAGCCCATGGGAACGGAGGAGGAGGAAGCGTGGCCGTCCGTGCAGTCCGCGGCGCCGTCCAGGTCAGCAGTAACGAGCGGGCCGAGATCCTGATGGGTACCACCGAGCTAGTCACGGAGGTAATGAGCCGCAACGAGCTGAGCACCGAGGACGTCATCAGCGTGATCTTCACCGCGACGCCCGACCTGACGGCCGAGTTCCCGGCCCTGGCCGCACGTAAGCTCGGATTCCAGGAAGTGCCTCTGCTCTGCGCGTCCGAAATCGACGTGCCCGGTGCGATGCCGCATGTCGTCCGCCTGATGATGCACATCGAGACGAGCAAGCCACGTGCTGCCCTCCAGCACGTCTACCTGCGCGGCGCCGCGGCGCTGCGCCTGGATATCGCGCAGTGACCGAGCCGGACGGCGGCGGTCCTCCCGCGATGACGGAAGCCAGCGACTTCCCTCCGCTGGGGCGAGGCCTCCAGCCGACCAGCGTGGTGGTCATCGGGACCGGGCTGATTGGAACGTCGATCGCGCTGGCGCTTCGCGAGCGCGATGTCAGCGTCTGGCTCGCCGACCGTGACGATGAGGCCGTGCGGCTAGCCGTCAACCTTGGCGCCGGCCAGCCGCTGCCGGCCGACGGCGTGCCCGGCGGCCCAGCCGACATAGCTGTGCTGGCCGTCCCGCCCGCCGCCGTCGCCGCCGAGCTTCGTGCCGCCCAGGCCCGTGGCCTGGCGCGCGCTTATACCGACGTCGCCAGCGTGAAAGAACTGCCGCTCGCCGGCGCCCGCGAGCTGGGCTGTGACCTGGCCAGTTACCTGCCTGGCCACCCGCTGTCGGGTCGCGAGCGGTCTGGCCCGGCCGCGGCCAGGGCTGACCTGTTCGTTGGGCGCCCATGGGTACTGTGCCCACAGGCTGGCAACGACACAACAACCATCAGGCTGGGAACGGGCTTGGCCGAAGCCAGTGGCGCCCTGCCGGTCGCGGTGTCGCCGGCCGAGCATGACCAGTGGGTGGCGCTGGTGTCGCACGTGCCGCACCTTGTGGCGGCGGCGATGGCGGCCCGACTCGAATATGCACCGGAGGGCGCGCTGGCGCTGGCAGGCCAGGGCTTGCGGGACGTCACCAGGATCGCGGCGTCGGGTGCGGGCATGTGGCTCCAGATCCTGACGGCGAACGCCGCACCCGCCAGCGCAGTGATCCGCGCGGTCGCCGCTGACCTGGCGCAGGTTAGCGACGCCTTGGAGAGCCTGGCAACCGGCGACGATGACGCCGTCAAGCACGTGGCGGACCTGCTGCGGCGCGGTAGTGACGGCGTGCACCGGATCCCTGGCAAGCACGGCGGCCCGACCCGGGAATTCTCCGCGGTACAAGTCGTCATCCCGGACCGGCCGGGCGAGCTGGCCAGGCTTTTCCGGGCGGCCGAGGAGGCCGGTATCAACATCGAGGACGTGAGCATCGAGCATTCGCCTGGCCTGCCTGTCGGCGTCGCCGAGTTGTGGGTCCGGCCGGAAGTGGTATCCGGCCTGTCGGGCGTGCTCGCTGCCGGAGGATGGCCAGTTCGCCGGTAGCATCGCCTAGTGACCGAATCAGCCGCCAGGATGGTATCGACCGGCGTGGACGAGATGCAGCCTTATGCCGGTATGCCCGGTCTGGTCATTGCCATGGATGGGCCTGCCGGGTCCGGCAAATCGACAGCAGCGCGCCGTGTCGCTGTCGAGCTTGGCCTGCGCTACCTGGACACCGGGGCGATGTATCGCGCGCTTACCTGGTGGCTACGCGAGCACGGCGTTGATCTCACCGACACCGGCGCCGTACTGGCCCGGCTCAGTGAGCCGCGCATCGCGATCGGCACGGATCCCGCCGCGCCCGACATCAAGGTCGATGGAAAGGACGTGGCCGGCCCGATCCGCACCCGCGACGTCTCTAACTCGGTCAGCATCGTGGCCGTGATCCCGCAAGTACGCGCCCGGCTGATCGCGATGCAGCGGGACATCATCGCCGACGCCGGAGCCCGCCAGGGCATTGTCGCCGAAGGCCGCGACATCGGGACCGTCGTCGCGCCCGATGCCGCCATCAAGGTTTACCTGACGGCCAGCGAGGACGTGCGTGCGGAGCGCCGCAGCGCGGATCTGGCCGCGGACCCGGCGGCTACGGTCGAGGCGACCAGGCGCGAGCAGGCGCGCCGTGATCAGCGCGACGCGGCGCAGATGGTCATGGCGGACGACGCGGTCGAGGTGGACACGAGCATGCTCGGCACGGATGAAGTCGTGGCACTCGTCATCGACATGGTGCGAGCCCGGCAGGCGGTCTCGCGTGGCTGAGCCAGAAGAGACTGAGGCCCAGCCGGATGCTGCCGCCCCTGTGCTAGCCGTGGTGGGCCGTCCGAACGTCGGCAAGTCCACCCTCGTCAACAGGATCCTGGGCAGCCGCCAGGCGGTGGTCGAGGACACCCCCGGCGTCACTAGGGACCGGGTCACCTATGACGCCACCTGGCGCGGTCGAGCCTTCACGATTGTCGATACCGGTGGCTGGGAGCCGTCGGTAGAAGGCACGCCCGCGCTAGCCGCACGGGTCGCCGCGCAGGCGAGGATCGCGGTGGATGCTGCGGACGCCGTGCTGTTCGTTGTCGACGCTGTCGTCGGCGTCACGGACGCCGACGCCGCTGTGGCCGCGGTGCTCCGGCGGTCCAGGAAGCCAGTGGTCCTAGCAGCGAACAAGGTGGATGACGCGCCGGGAGAGCCCGAGGTGCACGGGCTCTGGTCGCTCGGGCTCGGCGAGCCGGTGCCGGTTAGCGCACTGCATGGCCGTGGCAGCGGTGACCTGCTTGATGCAGTGCTCGGCGCGCTGCCCGACGCTCCCGCCGAGCGAGATCCGACCGAGGGCGGCCCGCGCCGCGTCGCGCTGATCGGCCGCCCGAACGTGGGCAAGTCGAGCCTGCTCAACAAGCTAGCCGGAGCCGAGCGCGTCCTTGTCGACTCGGTGGCCGGGACCACCCGTGACCCGGTGGACGAGCTCATCGACCTCGGGGGCAAGACCTGGCGGTTCGTCGATACGGCGGGCATCAGGCGGCGGGTGCGGGAGACGCAGGGTGCCGACTTCTTCGCCGCCTTGCGCACGGAACGGGCGCTCGAACGAGCTGAAGTTGCCGTAGTGCTCATCGACGCCAGCGAGCCGCTGGCCGAGCAGGATCTGCGCATCGTCTCAATGGTGATCGACGCGGGCCGCGCCTTGGTGATCGCGTACAACAAGTGGGATCTGGTCGACGAGGACCGCCGGGAGTTCCTCGACAAGGAGATCGACCGTCAGCTGCACAATGCGCGCTGGGCGCCGAGGGTCAACATCTCGGCCAAGACCGGCTGGCACGTGGACCGGCTCGTGCCAGCGCTGGAGCGGGCGCTGGAAAGCTGGGAAGCCAGGGTGCAGACGGGGAGGCTCAATGCCTGGCTCACGGCCCTGATCGCGCAGACGCCGCCGCCCGTGCGTGGCGGCAAGCAGCCAAAGATCATGTTTGCTACGCAGGCGGGCACTAGGCCGCCGCACTTCGTGCTGTTCACCAGCGGATTCCTGCAGGCGGGCTACCGGCGCTTCATCGAGCGCAAGCTCCGGGAGGAATTCGGCTTCGCCGGGACTCCCGTGCAGGTATCGATGCGGCTGCGGGAGAAGCGGTCCGGGCCGTCCGGTCGGGCTGCGCGCGGCCCTGGCCGCAGCTAGTCGGCCGACGGCAGCCGGGGGGAGCGCCGAGAAGCCGGTTTGCCTGACCTACCTGGCGAGCTTCTGCCTGCCAGCGGCAAGCCAGAACCAGACGGTGGTGCCGCCGTTGTCACGGACGTAGCCCCACTGGTCGGCCAGCGTCTGCACCAGGAACAGACCGTGTCCGTCGGACGCGTACACCTCGCCCCGGACAACCGGAGCGCTGAGCTCGGAGCCCTCGTCGGAGACCTCGATGCGCACGCCGCCTTTGTACTCGGCGACTACGACTGTGACAGTGCCGCCGCTGCGGCGCGACCGGCTGTGCGTGATCGCATTGGTTACGAGCTCGGACGTCAACAGGACGGCTGCGTCCAGGGCGGGATGTAAGTCGCCCAGGGCTTTGGCAGCAAATGCACGTGCCTCACGCACGTGCTCAGGTCGACCAGGAATGGTGAGGCTGCCAAGGACCGGGGCTTCTGCCATCACGCTGAGAGCCTCGTTGGGGTCGCTCGTTCGAGCGGCGGAGGCTGCCATCCCGGTCGCTCCCTCCCGCGCGCCCGAGAATCTGCTGCTCGGATACGGCGAGTCGTCCTGAATTGCTAAGTATTGGCGGCGGAACCCGAGCCAAAAGCGGGCGACGCGAGCAAGGCGCCTTCTAAGCTCAATCATGAAGTGACGATGCATGGCACGCAAGTGCAAGACACAAATCACTGCCGCGAGATTTCATATGGGATCTCACGAATCCTGGTGATTCATGTATCGTCATCGATAAGCGAGTGACAGGCAGCCAATCCGCTGGCCGGATCGATTAGGCCCAAGGATTGGCTGCGAGCTTCCCCGAAGACGAGGCGAGTACCAGTGTCGGTCGGACCTACCGTTCGCCGCCGTCGGCTCGGCAGCGAGTTAAGGCGGCTGCGGGAATCGCAGTCCATCAAGCTCGAAGAGGTGGCGGAGCGACTCGGACTGGCCCCGTCGACGCTGTCCAGGATCGAGACCGGCAAGGCGCCGACGCGGACGTCGTACCTCAACTCCATGCTCGAGCTCTACGGGGTAGACGATGCGGGCCAGCGGAAGATCCTGCTGGAGATGGCCAGGGAAGGGCACCGCAAAGGCTGGTGGGCCGTCTGGGATGGTGTGCTGCCGACCGGATTCGGCATCTATGTGGGTCTCGAAGCTGAAGCCACCTCACTGCGGGTCTACGAGGCACAGGTGGTCCATGGCCTGCTCCAGACGGAGGACTATGCCCGCGCGGTGATGTCGACGGTCCGCAGGCGAGAGACCCCTGATGAGATTGACAGACTGGTCAAGCTCCGGATGCAGCGCCAGGATGTGCTCCTGCGCGCGAGCCCGCTCGAGTTGTGGCTCATCCTCGACGAGGCCGTGCTTCGGCGGCTGGTGGGCCCCTCAGGCATCATGCGCGAGCAGCTCGAGCGCCTCTATGAGGCTAGTCAGTGGCCGAATGTCACCCTGCAGGTGCTCGCGTTTGGCAGCGGGCTGCACCCTGGCATGGGCGGCTCTTTCACGATTATCGAGTTTCCCGAGCGCTTCGACCCCGACGTTGTTTATACAGAGGGGGTTACCGGGCAGGCGTATATAGAGGAGCGCGACCGCGAGGTACGCGCACGTTCTGAAGCGTTCGACCTTCTACGTGCGACTGCCCTTCCACCTGTCGACTCGGCGCTGCTCATCCGATCTATATCTGAAGGATCCGAAGTATCCGCCTGAAAGGAATACACCTGCATGTCCGAACACGACACTTCCAATGCAGCGTGGATCACCAGCCGCGCCTGCAACAACTCGGCCTGCGTTCAGGTCGCCCACCTGCCCGGCGGCATGGTCGCGCTCCGCGACTCGAAGGACACCACCAAGCCGCCGCATATCTTTGACGGCGAGGAGTGGGCTGCGTTTCTGACTGGTGTCAAAGCCGGCGAGTTCGACGGGCCGGTGAGCTGAACCCGGGCGGGGCAGAGACTGACCGGCCCCCGGACGCTGGCTGGCGCCAGCGTCCGGGGGCCGTCAGGTGTATTGAGGGGGCGGCTGGCCCTGCGGATGCTGGCTGGCGCCAGCGTCCGGGGGCCGTAGGTTTTTCAGGCGTGGCAGTCTGGAGCGAGCTAGTCGGCCGAGGTCACGTGCGATGACGGCGGCGATACTGCGACCCCAGGCGGTGTATCGGGATCGATCAGCGGCAGTGCGAAGACGTGACCAAGCGGCTCGGGGCCGACGTACTGCTGGCAGCGGCAGTCGTCGACCGCGCAGGCTGAGGTGCGCGGGTTGTGAAAGCTCAGGTGGTGGCTGCACCCGCAGATCGCCTGGGGCTCGGGCGGAGCGCTGAGCGACCGCTTCTTGGTCTCGGCGAGCTGACCCTTAGCCGCGAGGATCGCGAGCCGGCGCCTGTGGTGCTGCTGGAGGCTGCCGCCGAGGATCGGCGGGAGGATAAAGACCAGCCACCAGTAACCCTCGACGAAGCTGGTGATGCCGTGCACACCTCACATCTTCCCGCATCGGCGGGGGTTGGAGCAACGTCAGCCGGGATCGCCGAACTCGCCGTCGCCGGCGCCGCCGAGGAACGCGGCCCATTCCGCGCCAGTGAAGACCAGCGCCGGGCCGTCGGGGTAGCGGGAGTTACGGATGGCCACATCGCCATCGGCCAGGAACGCGACTTCGACGCAGTTCCCGCCGGTAGGGCCGCTGTGACTGCTCTTGATCCAGGTCGCGCTAATGTCACGGGCGCTTGAATTGCGGGCGCTAGGCCCGGCGCTGCTGCTCAATCGGATCCCTCCAACTCCCCGAGCATGGAACGGATGAGGTCTATGGTCTGGTCGGGCGTCGTACTCGACGCGGCGATCTGATCCATTGCCTGGGTGTACCTGTGCACGTCACTCCGCTTATCCAGGTACAGAGCGCTGGTCAGCTGTTCCACGTAGACGACGTCAGGAAGGTCGTCGGTCGCGAATTCCAGGATGCTGAAGCTGCCCGGCGCCGCGTGCGACGCGCCGGTGCGGAACGGGCACACCTGGATAGTAAGACCAGGGCGGTCGGAGATCTCCAGCAGGTGCTCTAGCTGAGCGCGCCTGAGCGCCAAGCTGCCGATCGGGCGGCGTAAGGCCACCTCGTCGATAATTGCCCACAGCCGAAGCCCGCCCGATGCGAATCGCCGCTGCCGTTCTTTGCGCAAGTACACGAGCCTGTGCGTCTCCGCACGTGAGTACGCGCCGAGCTGGATGACCGCAGCCGCGTAGTCCTCCGTCTGCAGCAAGCCCGGCACGAACTGGGCGTCGAAGCTGCGGATGGACTCCGCTGACTCCTCAAGCCCGATATACGACTGAAACCACGCCGGGAGCACATCCTGGTACCGGTGCCACCAGCCCGGCAGGTTGGCTTGGCTCGCCAGGGTGAGGAGCTGCTCGCGTTCGGCCGTGTCGGTGATGCCATACAAGTTGAGCAGGTCGGCTATATCGATCTCGCGTACCGCATTGCGACCAAGCTCAATCCTGCTGATCTTTGATTCCGAGCCGCGGATCGCCTTGGCAGCATCCTGGGCCGAAATACCGCGGGATTCCCGCAGGCGCCGTAATTGAGTGCCTAGCAAAATACGCAGCACTGTCGGTGCACCAGCAGTGTCGGCGCGTGCCTTATCGCTGGTAGTGCGGGCCTCACCCGCCACCGTGCCGACAGGCCTCGTGCCGTCATGCATCAGCCGCGCTCCTTCCGATAGGCCGCGTGGATCTTACTATCGAGCCACGGCCGAGCGTGTCGCCATGAGGATTTAAACCACTCGCCCTTATACGCGGTCACTTGCTGCGCATCTGCGTAATGGACGCGGCCCAATCGCCATTGTGCCGATGATATCGCAGGTACGAATTCCGGCTAGCCCTTCGAGGCGGCCGCGCCGCGGCATTCTCTCAGGTCAGGACTCCAAGCCCGGATAGCTCGGCAGCTCGCGTGCCTGACCGCCGCCTTTGATCGCGGCTCTCGGTAGCATCGCGGAGGTACGTCACATCCGCTACGCCTGAAAGCAGGACGCATGCGTTACAGGCCACTCGGCAATTCTGGGCTCCTCGTCTCCGTGGTCGGACTCGGCTGCAACAACTTCGGCCGTCGGCTGAACGTCGAGCAGACGCGCTCGGTCGTGGACGCAGCCATCGATGTGGGCGTGACGCTCCTTGACACCGCGGAGACCTACGGTGGCGCCGGGCGCTCCGAAGAGATGCTCGGTGAGGTGCTGGCGGGACGTCGCGACCAGGTCGTGCTTGCCACCAAGTTTGGCTCCCAAGGCAGCGACATGGGCTACGGCCCGGCTGCCGGAGCCAAGGGCAGCCGCAGCTATGTCAGGCGCGCCGTCGAGCATTCGCTGCGCCGACTCCGCACCGATTACATCGACCTGTACCAGATCCACACACCCGACCCGGTCACGCCGATCGAGGAAACGCTGTCGGCGCTGGCCGAGCTCGTCCAGGCTGGGCTGGTGCGCTACATCGGTCACTCGAATTTCTCCCCCGTGCAGATCGCGACAGCGGCTGCGGCTGCGCGCGAGCTCAGCGCCGTTCCGTTCGTCTCGGCTCAGAATCACTGGTCGCTGCTGGAGCGGCACGCCGAGCTTGAGGTGGTGCCCACCGCTATCCAATGCGGGCTCGGCGTCCTGCCATTCTTCCCGCTCGCCAACGGCCTGCTCACCGGCAAGGTCCGGCGCGGCGTCCCGCCGGCCGCAGGCAGTCGGCTGGCCGACCGCAAGGACTACATCACCGATCACAAGCTGGATAAAGTCGAGGCCCTGGCGGACTGGGCTGATAAGCACGGGAGGACGATGCTGGAGGTCGCGATTGGCGGCCTTGCCGCACTGCCTGGCTGTACCTCGGTCATCGCCGGCGCGACCTCGGCCGAGCAGGTCAAGGCGAACGCCGCGGCGGGCGAGTGGGAGCCGACCCCCCAGGATCTGTCCGATATCGACGGGCTCGCGCCACTCTTCGGCTGAGGGAGGTAGCACGTTGAAGGCGGCACTCTTCGAGCGGCACGGGCCAGCTGCTGGCGTCCTGCAGGTCACGGACGTCGAGACGCCCGAGCCAGGGCCGGGCGAGGTTCGGGTCAGGATGCGGCTGTCGGGGATCAACCCGACCGACTGGAAGTCACGCAGCGGCGCTACCCCGCGGCCTATCGACGACTTCCAGATCCCGCATCATGACGGCGCCGGGGTCATCGACGCGGTCGGCGCCGGAGTCGACGCGAGCCGCGTAGGGCAGCGGGTCTGGACCTGGCTGGCTGCCGCCGGCCGACGCTGGGGGACTGCCGCGCAGTGGTCCGTCCTGCCGTCGCGGCAGGCCGTGCCGCTCCCGGACGGAGCCTCAGATGAGCTCGGGGCTTGCCTGGGCGTACCGGCGATAACAGCGCACCGCTGCCTCGTCGCCGACGGCTCCGTCGCCGGTAAGAACATCCTCGTCGCAGGCGGGGCCGGAGCAGTTGGCCACTTCGCCATCGAGCTGGCCAAGTTCTTCAGCGCGCGCGTGGCGACGACCGTCAGCGGGCCGCAGAAGGCCGAGCTAGCCCGGCAGGCCGGCGCCGACCTGGTCGTGAACTACCGCGATCCCGATGCCGCCGATGAGCTGCGTGCCTTCGCCCCTACCATGGACCGGATCGTCGAGCTTGCGCTCGGCGCCAACCTCGAGCTCGACCTCGCCGTGTCGGGACCGTCGACGCACATCGTCGACTACGCGGCCGAGCCCAGCGATCCGGTGCTCCCGGTGCGCAAGCTCATGAACGCCAACCTGACCCTGCGCTTCGTCCTGCTGTACGGGATACCTGCCGAGGCGGCTGACCGGGCCGTTACCGACATCAGCGCCGCGCTGGCGGCCGGAGCGCTCACAGCGCTGCCGGTCACCACGTTCCCGCTGGACGAAATCGTCGCGGCCCATGAGGCCGTCGAGGCGGGGCACGTCGGCAAGGTCGTCGTCGAGATTCCCTGACGGCCGCCCGGCAGGCGGTCACGGGCTGAGCCGGTGCAGGTCGCGCGGGAATGGCGTCACCTGGCGGACGTTGGCAGCGCCGGTCAGGAGTGCTGTCCAGCGCGCTAGCCCGATCGCGAACCCGCCGTGCGGTGGCATGCCGTGCCGGAACACCTGGAGGTAGGAAGCAAACGGCGCCGGGTCCAGCCCGCGCGCCCCCAGCGCAGCCAGATAGTCCTCGTACCGGTGCAGCCGCTGGCCGCCTGTGACGATCTCGGTGCCGCGGAACAGCAGGTCGAAGCCGTTGGAGTAGCTCGGCCGCGCTGGGTCCGGGTGGGTGTAAAACGGCTTGCTCGCGAGCGGGTATCCGGTCACGAACAGCAGTTCGCTGCCGTGCTCTCGCTCGGCCCATTCGCCTAGCCAGCGTTCATGGGCCGGGGCCAGGTCGGGTTCGCCAGTGACGTCCTCGCCGGTCGCCGCGGAGATCATCTCCATCGCCGCCGCGAAGTGAATGTGCGGTATCTCGGCTGGCACAGTCGGCAGCGTGGCGCCAAGCAACTGCATCGCTGCGCCAGCCCGTTCCCGGACTGAATCGATCATGCCAGCGACAGCGTCCCGGCAGGCTGGCATCACGTCGAAATGGTCGGTGACGAAGCCGAGCTCGGCGTCCAGGCTGGTGTACTCCGCCAGGTGGCGACCTGTGTCGTGGGGCTCGGCCCGGAACGCCGGGCCGACCTCGTAAACGCGCTCGAAGACACCGACCATCGCCTGCTTGTAGAACTGCGGCGATTGGGCCAGATAGGCGGGGCGGCCGAAGTAGTCGATCCGGAAGACGTTGGCGCCGCCTTCGGTAGCGGACTCTACGGTCTTCGGCGTGGAGATCTCCGTGAATCCGGCCGCGTCCAGCGCGGCCCGGAAGCCGGCCGTGCTCGCTGCGCCGACCTCCAAGCCGGCGCGGAGCCGCGGATGCCGCAGGCTGGTCGGAGCGTGGTCCAGGATCGTCGGCAGTGTGGCCGTGAGAGTGGGTCGGTACAGGTCGAACGGCGGCGGTTCGGCCGGGCCGGACAGCATGGTCACGACCGGCTCGGTGAGCTCGACACCGCCCGGCGCCTGCGCGTTCGCGACGACTAGGCCTTCGATCTGCAGAACGGTTTCCTCGCCGGCGGCCACTGATTCGCCGGCCGGCAGGACGACCTGGGCCAGGCCAGCCCGGTCGCGGATGATAAGGAAGGTCACTGACTTCAGCTCGCGGCGGCGGTGCAGCCAGCCCGCGATCGTGACATGGTCGCCGATGTGCGTGGGCAGGTCGGCGGACAGTACTCGTGAGATCATCACAGCTCCCCCTGGGGATTGTGGCGACCCCTTGGGAGTGCGGGCGATAAGGGAACTCGCGGTGCCACCGCACTTTCGCCGACCCGGCGCCCCGGCTGCGAGAGCCGGGCCTTCGGGCGGCCTCGTTAAGCCCGGTAACGGGGGCTGGCCGGCGGGGCATGAGGCTGGCCGCTGGCGGCGGTCGCCGTTCCTCCCCGCGCTCAGGAGTGTCTTCGCGGCCGGGCGCGATGCCCCCTTCTCAGCTTCCAGGGGCTCTCTGCTGCCTGCCTCACCTCATGCCGAGGCTGGCGGGCGGATGCTCGCGTGGTCCGGCGCTACTTGTCTCCGTCAGCGCGTTGGGTGCAGCATAGCTGGCTGCGCCAGGCCGCTGGTAACGGGTTTCAGGCCCGATTGGCCGGGTGAGGAAAGATTCGGCAGCGCCGGCTGTGCCGGATCTTTCGCGATCACGGCGCTCCGCCCGCCGCTTACGCTATGGGCATGTATCTCCCGCGGCATTTCGCCCTCACCGACCTTGCGCAGATTACCGCGTTCGTTGATGGAGCACAGTCGGCCAACCTCGTCACCTTCGATGGCACGAAGCCGGTATCGACGCTGTTGCCAGTGGTCTGGGAAAGGCCCGAATCCCTCGGTGCTGAGGCGGGGGAGATCGCCGATGCGGTCAATGCCGGGGAGGAGACGGGCTACGGACGGCTGCTCGGGCATATCGCTATCGCCAATGACCAGTGGAAGACCGCTCAGCCCGGAGCGCAGGCCCTGGCTATCGTGCACGGTCCGCAGGCCTACATCTCGCCGAGCTGGTACGAGAGCAAGGCTCGACATGGCCGGGTGGTGCCGACCTGGAACTACGAGGCCGTGCACCTGACCGGGCCGGTCACCTTCCATCAGGACCCCGAGTGGCTGCGCAGCTTCGTCACCCGGCTGACCCGGCGACACGAGGGCGGCCGGGAGCATCCGTGGGCGGTTACGGATGCGCCGCCCGAGTACATCGAGGGCCAGTTGCGGGCGATTGTCGGCGTCGAGCTCACCATCACGGCGATCGCGGCCAAGCAGAAGCTCAGCCAGAACCGCAGTGAGCTTGACCGCGAGGGCGTTGTCGCGGGCCTCCGACACGAGCCGGGTGCAGGTCCTGCTGCGATCGCCACCGCCATGGCGGCTCAGCTGACAGTCAGCGACGGGCTCAGCGACCCGGCTTAGCGGTCGGACTTAGCGAGCCGGCTCGCCTAGTTCCCTGGGCTCGCCGAGCTCGCCTAGCTCGCCGGGCTCGCCACCGCAGCTGCTCGGACAGCACTCGCCGTCGCCGTGCTCGCCGGCGGCGATAGCGGCGCTGATAGCCGCCAGCTGCACCACCTGGGCTGGGGTCAGCCGGTCGAACAGTGACCGCCGGACCTGCTCGACGTGACCCGGAGCAGCGCCATCAAGCGCCGCGAACCCAACGTCTGTCAGTCGTGCGATCTGTCCGCGCCGGTCGGTCGGACAGTCGAGGCGCTCCACCCAGCCACGGTCCTCAAGCCTCGCAACCGCGTGGGAGAGTCTGCTCTTGCTCGAGGTAGAAGCCTCAGCAAGCTGGCTCATCCGCAGCGAACGATCTGGGGCTTCGGACAGCTTTACAAGTATTTCGTAGTAACCATGCGGAATGCCGGAGTCTCGCTGTAGCTGCCCTTCGACAGTCGAGAAAAGCGTCTGCGTCGCGACGAGGAATGCTCGCCACGCGCTCTGCTCCTCGGCGGACAGCCACCGAGCCCGGGAATCGGTCATGCCCCAATCATACCCCAGGTAGTTGAGCGTTTGACAACTACTTCCCCGGCGTGATAATCATTGAGTACTCAACAAGTTCACATTCAACCACATGCTTTCGGGAGTGATCACCTTGACCTCAGCAATGACTGAGACGGCCGTACCCGGCTACGAGGCCGCCACGTGGAACATCGATCCGATTCACTCTGAGGTGGGCTTCTCGGTCCGGCACATGATGGTCAGCAAGGTCCGCGGGAGGTTTACCAACTTCAGCGGCCAGATCGTCACGGCTGATGACCCAACCCAGTCCTCGGTGACAGCAGAGATCGACCTCAGCTCGATCAACACCGGCCAGGAGCAGCGCGATGCCCACATCAGGTCGGCTGACTTCTTCGAGGTCGAGACCTACCCGACCATGACCTACAAGTCCAGGGGCATCCGCGTCGAGGACGGCGAGTACGTCCTCGAGGGCGACCTGACTCTGAAGGGCGTCACCAAGAGCGTGCCGCTGCGCCTCGAGCTCAACGGCTTCGGGCCAGATCCGTACGGCGGCCTGCGCGCGGGCTTCACTGCGACGGGCGACATCAACCGGAGTGACTTCAACGTCAGCTTCAACGCGCCGTTGTCGAACGGCGGCGTCGTGGTCGGCGAGAAGGTCACGCTGCAACTTGAGATCGAGGCCGTGAAGGCCTGATCTCGCCCCACATCGGCACGGGCCTGCCCCAGCGCACCATCTAATGGCGCGCCGTGGCGGGCCCGTTGCCATCTACGGTGGCGGGCCGGTCCGGACGGGTCGGGCTGCCAGTAGCGCTGAGGTCAGCGCGATGCCGCCGTCCAGTGCGCGAGCAGTTCGGCCTCGCGCTCGGCCGAGATGCCCACGCCGGGGCGGCCAGTACCCGGTACCCGGTCCTCCGCGCGGATGTCCGCGACAGTCTGCCGGAGCGGCCGCGGCGTCAGTCCGGCAGCGAAGGCAGCTGCCGGATTGGCCCTGCTCATGTTCGCGGCCTCACCGTCGCCCTCGGCCCATAGCGGCAGTGCCGCGCCGTCGACGCCGTGCTCGAGCAGGAAGCTGCTGGCGGTCCACGTGAGCTGCGTGCCCGGCGGTGCCACCTCCGCGGCGATCGCCTCGAGCATGGCACCGAAGCCGAACGGCGGCGCCGGGCTCACCGTATGGAACGTCCCGGTGACCTGCCGCTCAAGCAACGAGACGACGAATCCGGCCTGATCGCGGGCGTCGATGACCTGAATCGGGTCGTCGGGGTCGCCGGGCGCTAGCACCGTGCCGCCCTTGGCCAGCCGGTCGACCCACCAGGTGAACCGGTAGGACCGGTCATACGGCCCGATTACGTACGTCGGGCGGATGATCGTCGTGTCCGGGCCGAACAGCTCGGTGCTCGCCTGCTCACAGGCCACCTTCAGGCCGCCGTAGTTCTCGTTCGTGACCTCGGTCGCCTCGGGGTCCTCAATCGTCGCGAGTTCCGCGCTTTCGTCATAGTTCGGCGGCACCAACGGGCTGTACGCCGAGACGCTGGAGATGTACACGTACGTGCCGCCGCGGCCGCCGAGAGCCGCTGCGAGCGAGCGCACCTGCCGCGGGAAATACGCGCACACGTCGATGGTCGCGTCCCAGTTAGCGCTGGCGAGCCCGGACAGGTCCTCGTCGCGGTCGCCAGTCAGGTGCGTGGCCGCCGGGAAGAGCTCAGCGCCGGTCTTGCCGCGATGGAACACCGTTACGTCATGACCGGCGGCTATCGCCGCTGCCGTGATGTGGCGGCCGACGAACGCGGTACCGCCGATGATGAGTATGCGCATCACGCCGCCTTGAGAGCGGCGAGCTGGGCAGAGATCGTCGCCGTTGTCGGGAACGTCAGGCCGACCAGCGTGATGTGCTTCCAGCGCAGGACGCCGCCAGAGTCGATGACGAATACCGAACGGCGCAGCCCCGCGCCCCCGAGCGTGATGCCGTACTGACGCGCCACCGTCAGTCCCTCGTCCGCGAGCAGCGGGAAGGCCAGGTCGTACTTGCGCGCGAATTGCTCGTGACTGGCCAGGCCCTGCGGGCTGATCGCCCAGACCTTCGCGCCGAAGCCGGTGAAGCTTTCCAGGCCCGAGGTGTAGGAGCACAGCTGGCGCGTGCAGACCGTGGTGTTGTCGCCGGGATAAAAAGCAAGGACGATCGGCTGGCCGCGCTGCTGCGACAGGGTGTACTGCGAGTGCATGACCTCGCCGTCGGCCAGTTCGATGCCCGGGAGCGTGAAATCGGGGGGAACCTGGCCGGTTTCCGGTGTCTTAGCCACGCGGTGTCCTCCTGGCGCTCGTTGCAGCTTTAACCCTCTACGGCCCCGTTGCACAGAGTATGCGGTGGACTTGCCGAGGATGCAGCCGGCGGACGGTCATGGGTGATGATGGAACGGTGACAGGACGCGGTGTGGCTAGGTCGGGCGGCTATAGCCTCTACGAGGAACTGGCGGGGTGGTGGCCAGTGATCTCGCCGCCGGCCGAGTACGCCGACGACGCTGCCGTCATCGCCGGCATCTTCGCGTTGGCGGCGCAGCCGGTGCGCACCGTGCTAGACCTGGGCTGTGGCGGCGGGCACGTGGCGCTGCATCTCAAGGATGGCAGGTCGATGACACTGATCGATCTGTCGGCGCAGATGCTGGACGTCTCCCGGCGGCTGAACCCTGACTGCGCGCACGTCCAGGGGGACATGCGAACGATCCGGCTCGGCCGCCAGTTCGACGCCGTGCTGGTGCACGACGCGGTCGACTACGTAACCAGCCAGGACGACCTGAAGAGCGTCATCCATACGGCGTTCGCGCACTGCCGCCCTGGCGGCCTGGCCGTCTTCGCGCCTGACCATACTGCCGAGACCTTCCGTTCCGGTACCGGGGGAGGCGGCGGGCATGACGGCGCCGGCCGGCAGGCGAGCTTCCGCGAAAGGACCCGCGACCCCGTTGCCGGCGACGACTGGATCCTCGCCGAATACGAGTTCACGTTGCGCGACGCGGACGGCACGGTAAGAGTCGTCCCGGAAGCACACCGGCTCGGGTCGTTTCGGCGGGGCACGTGGCTCGCGCTGCTGCGGGCTGCCGGGTTCGCCGCCGAGGCTCGGCCAGGTATTCAGGCAGGGAACGGGGCCGGATCCGCCAAGGTCATCTTCATCGGCCGCCGGGATGCGGGTCCGCCGTGACGCGCCGTCGGCGGCCACGGCAGCCGTGGGAGCAGGGCGGCGGCATCCCCGGATCGCTGTCGGGTCCGCCGATGCCGCCCGAAGCATTCAGCGGGTACGGCGGCAGGCGACTCCCGCAGCGGCGGCACGCGCGTGAGCCTCGCGCCAGCGACTGGCACGCGCCCAAGTGGCTGGTCCCGGCGATCTTCCTGTGCATCCTGCTCGCGCTGATCATTACGATCATCGTAACTGCATGAACCGGACAAAAGCATCGGCTGGGATAGGCCCGGCGCCCGTCGCGGCTCGACGCGTGGCGCATAGGTGCAAAGATTTTGGACTTCTGGTACACACGTTGCCGTGGCGGTCTGCTCAGCTGCGGCTTCTGTCCCTTATATCGCGGTTTCGGGAGCCGTGAGTGGCAGCCAGACCCGGAACCGGGTGTCACCAGGCACCGACTCGACACGCAGGTCCCCGTGATGCCGCTGGACTACGATCCGGTAGGAGATGTCGAGCCCGAGCCCCGTGCCCTGACCGACTGGCTTGGTGGTGAAGAACGGCTCGAAGATCCGATCCTGGATATCCCGCGGCACGCCGGGCCCGGTGTCGCCGAACTCCACTAGGAGCTGATCGCGGTCGAGAGCAGTGCGGATGGTGAGCGTTCCTGAGCCCTGCATCGCCGCCACCGCGTTGTCGATGAGGTTCGTCCAGACCTGATTTAGCTCGCCGGGGAAGGCGGGCACGCGGGGCAGGTTGTGGCTGTACTCGCGCACCACCGTGATGCCATCACCGATCTTGGCGCCCAGCATGGCCAGCGTGCTGTCCAGCAGCTCGTGAATGTCCACGACCTGATACGGGGCGCGGTCGAGCTGGGAGTACTGCTTCGCCGCGCCAACCAGGCTCGAGATACGCGCTACCGAGTCAGTGATCTCGTTCAGCAGCTGCTCGGTCTCGATCGTGTCGGCGAGCCAGCGCAAGGCTCCCGCCAGCTCGCCGCCGGAGCTGTCGTCGGCCGCGTCTGTCACAGCGGCGGCGATCCGGTCCAGCTTGTCCGGGCCGATGCCAGCCTGCACGAATGGGGGCGCGAGCTGCCAGCTGTTGGCCACGTCATGCTCGTCGAGCCAGTCCGTGAGCGTGTCCTCCAGGTCCGATGTCTCCAGGGGGCCGAGCTCGGGTGTCGTCGCGACGCGTTCGGCCGCGTCGTCGAGAATCTTGACCAGCAGTCCCAGAACGGCGCCGTCATGTCGGCCCGATGCGATCGCTGGCAGCTTGCGCCGAAGGGCGACGACGTGCTCGCGCAGGCCCGCGGTCGCGCGTACCGCCGCCGCCGCGGGGTTGTTCAGCTCGTGCGTCAGGCCGGCCGACAGTGCGCCGAGCGCGAGCAGCCGCTCGCGCTGCCCGATGGCCTCCTGCGTGCTCTTAACGCCGAAGAACAGGCCCTCGAGCAGGTGCACCGCCATCGGGAACCAGGCCGTCATCAGCTGAGCGAACTTGGCGGAATCGAGCACGAAGAACCGCGAGCGCTCGGTGACCCGCATGGAGTTGTTGTAGACCTGAGGCACCCGGTCGCCGAGATAGGCGAAGAACGCGCCGGAGTAAACGCCAGGGCTCGACGACCTTGTTGTCTCGACGTCGTCGGTGCCGATCTGGCGCGACAGCACGACGGTGCCGGACAGCAGCACGTACAGCGCCTTAGCCGGCTCGCCCTCGGTGTAGACACGGCCGGGCTCGACGACGATCGCCCGGCCTTCCTTGCAGAGCCACGCGAGCTGATCGTCGGCCAGCTTCTCGAACAGGAACAGGTGGCGCAGCTCGTCGGCGCTGCACAGGTCCTTGGAGCTTGAAATCGGCGCGCTGGTCACTGCCTCGGCACTCATAGCTTCTCCAGATACCGGTGTACCAGCATGACCGCCATGGCGCCTTCGCCGACCGCGGAGGCGACCCGCTTGGCCGACTCGGCCCGGACGTCACCTGCCACGAAGACGCCAGGCACGCTGCTCTCCAGGTGATACGGCATGCGGTCTAGGGGCCAGCCGACCGGCGGCTCGCCCTCCACAACTAGGTCGGGGCCGGCTATGACGAACCCGTGATCGTCGCGTACCACCACGTCCTTCAGCCAGTCCGTTAGCGGGGCAGCGCCGATGAAGGCAAACAGGTACTGGGCGTCGACGGTATGGGTCTCGCCTGTGTTGCTGTCGCGCAGGGTGAGCCGCTCCAGGTGATCAGTTCCGTGCGCTTCGACCACCTCGGTGCACGTCCGGACGGTGATCGCCGGGACGTTCTCGACTTGCTCGATCAGGTAGTGCGACATCGACTTGGTCAGCGACGGGGCGCGTACCAGGATCGTCACGGAGCGCGCGTGCTTGCCTAGGTAGACCGCGGCCTGGCCAGCGGAGTTAGCACCGCCGACGATGTAGACGTTCTGGTCGGCGCAGCTGGTGGCCTCGGTCAGCGCCGAGCCGTAGTAGACCCCCCGGCCAGTGAGATTGGCCAGGCCGGGCGCGGCGAGCTGCCGGTAGGCCACCCCAGTCGCGAGGATGACCGTGTGCGCGCTGATGGTGGTGCCGTCGGCGAATCGAATCGTCCGGGCCGACCCGTTGACCTCCAGGCCGACAACCTCGCGCGTGGTCAGGATCTCGGCGCCGAACTTGGCCGCCTGCCGCCTGGCGCGATCGGTGAGCTGCGCACCCGAGACGCCGTCGGGGAAGCCGAGGTAGTTCTCGATCCGCGAGCTCTGACCTGCCTGGCCTCCGGTAGCAGTCCGTTCCACGAGCACGGTCCGCAGTCCTTCGGAAGCGCCATAAACGGCCGCGCCGAGGCCGGCCCGCCACCGATGACGATGAGGTCGTAGAAGTCCGTCGACGGGTTCGTCGCAAGGCCGACTTTGTTCGCCAGCTCCGGCTCGGACGGTTCTACTAGCACAGTGCCGTCGGGTGCGATGACGACGGGAAGCGTCTGCCCGTCCTGGTCCGCCGCTTCCAGCAGCCGACGGCCCTCTGGCTCGTCGGATGCATACCAGCGATATGGCACCTGGTTGCGCGCCAGGAACTCGCGCACCTCCGATGAGCGCGCCGACCAGCGGTGTCCCACTATCTTCGTCTCGGGCACCGGCCGGTGATCCGAGGACAGCCACATCTCCAGCAGCGAGTCCACGACCGGGTACAGCTTCTCTTCCGGCGGATCCCACGGCTTGAGCAGGTAGTAGTCGAGGTCCACCACGTTGATGGCGTCGATCGCCGCGCCGGTGTCTGCGTAGGCGGTCAGCAGCGCGCGGCGCGCGCCAGGGTAGATGTCCATCGCGCGCTCGAGGAACTCGATGCCGTTGAGCTGCGGCATGCGGTAGTCGGCCAGGATCACCGCCACGAGATCGCCGCGCAGCTTCATCTGCCGCAGCGCGTCAAGCGCGGCTTCACCCGATTCTGCGCGCACGATTCTGTGCTGCTCGCCGTAGCGGCGCCGCAGATCCCTGGCGACGGCGCGGGACACATCCGGGTCGTCGTCAACGGTCATGATGGCTGACCGGGGCCGCGATTCCGGGGCCGAAGTTGGAGCGGACGCGGGATCGCCGCGAGACTCGGCCGCTGCAGCCGGTGCGTCTTCCATTCGCCTATCGTAAGTTCCGCGCGTACCGCCTCTCGCGATGACCGCAGCAGCGGGCCTGTGACCATGGGCGTTTCGCGCTCGCTTCGCTCTCGGCGTAGTCGGCACTTGCCGATCAACCCGGTCATACCTCACAAAGTCTGGATGAGGCCGCCGTCGATGACGTAGTCGGCGCCGGTAACGTTTGCTGCCCGGTCGCTGGCCAGGAACAGCACCAGGTCGGCCACTTCCTCAGGTGTTGTGAAGCGACCGGTGGCCATCTGTGTCGCTGCTTGGCCAGCCACGTCGTTCGGGTCTGCGCCAGTGGCCGCGCCCACGGTCGCAGCGACGCCGCCGGCGCCGAGCCACAGATCAGTGGCGACCGGCCCTGGGCTGACGGAGTTGACGCGGATGCCGTGCGGCCCGACCTCCTTTGACAGCGCCTTGGCGAAGCTCGCCAGCGCTGCCTTGCCGGCGCAGTAGTCCATGACCAGAGGATCAGGCAGGCGGGAGTTGACCGAGCCGGTGTTCACGATCGCGCCGGCCCCGGCCGCCAGCATGGCCGGGAGCGCAGCCCGCGTCGTGCGCACCGCGGCCAGTAGGTTGATCGTGATGGCCGACAGCCAGTCTTCGTCGGTAATGCTCAGGAAGCCGCCAGTCCGCGCGGGGGCGCTCCCGACATTGTTGATCAGGACGTCGATCCGGCTGCCGGCGAGCGCGACCAGGCTGGCGGGGCCTCCGGCGTCCGTCAGGTCCAGCTGTGCCGTCTGGACCTGGCCGGCATTCTCCAGTTCGGTCAACTCTGGCGAGGAAGTGCGAGAGCCCGCTACGACGTGCGCGCCGTTGGCCGCCAGGCCGCGGACGATGGCGAGCCCGATGCCCTTGCTGGCCCCAGTCACGACGGCAACCTTCCCGGTCAGCCCAAGATCCACGAGGTACCTTCCTCTGCGCATGAATGCAACTGGGTCATGTCCGGGCCGGTTTCGGGAACAACTCGCCGCGCCTGACGGCGGCAAGAGTCCTGGCAGCGATGCCCGCAACCAAGATCGTGATAAGCGTAACTGCCGCGATCGCGTACGCCTTGGCGCCGGGTGGCCTGGTCGCCTGCATCCAGAACAGCGCATCGGTGACGGCGGCCGCATACGGGAACGTGAAGGCCCAGAATCCGGGCGAGAACTTCAGCCTGGCGTAGATCGGGATGAATCGCAGCTGGACCAGGGCCATCAGTATCGCGTAGCCCCCGAGGGCGCGCGCGACGAAGTCGATCCTGTCGTGTGTCATCTCGGCGTAAGCGAACCCGGCCACCACGGGCGGGGCGAGCAGGATCGCGAGCGTCGGCACCAGCCCGGCGGCCAGCATCGGGAAGAAGAACAGCCTGGTCAGGATCGTGGAGCTGAGCAGGATCAAGCACAGGATGCCGATCCCGAACGAAGCCTCCGCCAGGGCGTGCAGGTGTACGACGGCGGCGGCGTACGCGCCGATGAAGGCGCCAGCGACGGTCGGCAAGAAGTAACCGGGGTGCGCGCAGTCCTCATCCATGGCGCCGACGATCCACTGCCCGGTAAGCCACCCGCCGATGACGATCGTCATCGCCAGGAAGATGATGACGAGCATGCGCGCGGCCGTGAACGAAACAGGTGCGAGCGCTGTCGCCAGGATCAGCGCTGTCATGACAGCGAGCGGCAAGAAGGCCGACAGCACAGCGTCAGCTGCATCAGCGCGCATTTGCCGCCAGCCCTGGGCGAGGTAGGCGATGACCAGAATGACCAAGACAGCCGCGGCGAGAGCATAGAGCGAGTCGGCGATCTGCACGGGTACCCCGAGCAGGCCCCGCGTCGCATGCCAGGCGCTGGCGAGCCCGGCGAGGCCGAGGGAGATAGCAAAGAACTCGGGCGGGATGCGGCGGGCGTGCCGCCCCGGCTGATCAGAAGCGGGAAGTGCGGTAACGGGCATAGCACACGTGAGCCTTACCTGCGAGGGACGATCCGCTTCCTGCTGACACCCGAGCTGTCAGTATCTACCGATCAGATGCCCGATCAGATACGAGACGACAGCCGCGCATCTCCGGAATCACGTACTCAGGCGTAGGTCAGTATGGCCCTGGCTGAGCGGTCGTAACCTCGCGCCAGACGCGAGCCGGCCCGCTGGGCGCGACGGGTGGCGGCTTACCATGCTGGCCATGAGACAGACGGGGCGCCTAGGCCCGCTGGTCTCGGCCGCCGTGATCGCCGCGGTGTCGGCCGCCGCCGGCGGCTGCGCCGGGTCAGCCTCGTCTGGTCGCGATGCATCCGCCGCCGTTCCTACCCACACGGCGACGTCGGCCCTGGCAGGTGTTGCCCCACCGACTCTTGCCCCATCGAATTCCTCCGCTTCGCCGTCGCCGTCGGCCTCACGCTGGCCGCTGGTGGTCCCCGTACCGGCCGCCCAGGCTGGCCAGCATCAGACGAGCACGCGGCCGACAGCGCAGAGCGTCCTGTTCAAGGCCGAGATGACCGACCTGTGGGCGGGGGTCGTCTCCGACCGACCAGACCTTGCCATGGCGGCGTTCTTCCCTCTCGTCGCTTACGAGCAGGTCAAGGCGATCCCTTACCCGGCCAGCGACTGGCAGGGACGCCTTGTGGCCGAGTTCAGGGCAGATGTGATGGCGGCCCACGATCTGCTCGGTGGCCGAGCCCGGCAGGCCACGCTGGTTGAGGTCATCGTGCCGGACCAGGATGCCGACTGGATCAGCCCGGCCGTCTGCGAGAACGCCGTCGGCTACTGGCACGTGGCCAATGCGCGCCTGGTGTACCGGGTCGGCGACCGGATCATGTCGTTCGGCATCGCCACGCTGATCTCCTGGCGCGGCCGCTGGTATGTCGTGCACCTCGGCGGTGAGCTGCGGACGTCGTACGGCGGGATGGTAGACCAGCCGTCGTCCGGTCCCGGCGTGCCGGGGCCGCCCGGCGGCTGCTAGCGGGCCCCTCACAACGGGACGGCGCGTGGACCGTCCGCGGTGCCGCCTCGGGGGCCGGACAGCTCGACAGCCCGCCAGCAGTACCAGGCGACGATGCTGCGATAGGGGTGGTAGGTCTCGCCCAGTAGGTCGAGTTCCTTGGGGGTCGGCGTCGGCACGTCCCATGCCAGGCCGTAGCCGCGGCGCACGCCCAGGTCACCCGTTGGCCAGACGTCCAGACGGCGGAGCTGGAACATCAGGAAGATTTCTGCGGTCCACCGCCCGATGCCGCGCACGCTCGTCAGGCGAGCGACGATCTCAGCGTCGCTCTGGCGTGCCAGCTCGCGCGGCTCAAGTACGACGGTGCCGTCGAGGACTTTGGCAGACAGGTCGCGGAGCGAAGCGATCTTGGCGCGGGATAGGCCGACACCGCGCAGCGCCTCGTCGGGCAGCGCGAGGATCCGCTCCGGCAAGACCTCGTCGCCAAGGGCGGTGACCAGCCTGCCGTGGATGGCCCGCGCCGCGTTGCCCGCTAGCTGCTGGTTTGTAATAGCCCGAACGAGCGTGGCGAAATGTGTCTCCGCCGGCACCGGGAGCGCCGGGGGACCGGCCTCGGCGACGAGCCGCGCCAGCACCGGGTCACGCTCGGCTAGCTCCCTGGCAGCCGCCCGCGGCGACACCTTGCGCGACCGCCGGCCAGGCTCGGGCGGCCTCGGCTCGGCAGGCATTCGGGCGCGCTCCTCTCGGTGACATGCTTTGCTGCTCATGATGAGCTACGGCACTGACATTCTGGGGCGCGCAGAGTCAGGGTCGCCGCCTGACATCGGGCCGATCAGGCCTGGGTATTGCTGAGCTGCGCCGCGACGTGGGGCGCCCGGTGCGCGGTCACGACAACCCCAATGACCAAGATTGTCAGTGAGATGACCTCGCCGGCGATTCCGGCTGGCGTGCTGTTGAGCTTCTCGTGGAGGAACGCGGCGCCGAGCGCGATGGAGATTATCGGGTCGCAGACGGTGATGATCGACAAGACCGGTGCGATGAGGGTGCCCTGCTGGAAGGCGTTCTCGTTGAGCAGGAAGCCGAGCGGTCCCACCACCGCCAGCGCGTAGATCGGCCAGTCCGTGAGCACCGCAGGCAGGCCGCCGCTGACGTCGGAGACCACGATCTTGACCAGGAATGCCGCGAGACCGTAACTGATGCCGCACGCCAGCGCGAGCGCGAGCGGACGAAGGAAGTCGCTCCGCTTCGCCACGGCGAGACAACCCACGATCAGGGCCGCGAGTCCGGCCCCGAGCGGCAGAACCACGAAGAACCCCACGCTGGACTGACCGTTGGTCGGCCGAGCGATGGCCAGGAACCCGGCCACGCCGGCTGCGGCCGCGATAACCCCGCCGATCAGCACAGCATCCAGGCGTTTGTTCAGGTAGCCATTGATCAGGACGGCGAAGATCAGGCCACAGACCAGGAGCGGCTCGACCAGGGCGAGCGGCCCGTATCTGAGCGCGAGAACCTGGAGGGCGAAGCCCAGCAAGGTGCCGCATATCGACGCCAGCCACAAGGGCTGCCGCACTAGATCGAGGAAGATCCGCGGCGACAGCGGTCCCCGCCGCTTAACTCGCTTGGTACTTCGCTGATCCGCGACGGAAGCGACGCCGAACACCAACGCTGCGATCAAGGCGAGCACGACGGCTAGAAACGGGTGCACTTGTCAGTCCCCCCGTTGATCCACATCCGCCACCACATACCCACGTGGCCGTCACTTCCATCCTGTCGGAAGGCAAATAACCTCGAAGTGCGCCGATCAGGCAGGTTGACGATCGAGTCCCGCATCGTCAGGGTGGTGGACTAGCAGCCCGTGCGGAAACCTTTCCGCGCTGGCTGCAGCCGGGCGCAGCTAGCACGCGGGCCGCCGCGATGGCCCGGCCCCGTCAGGGAACGATCAGTACCGTGCGCGACTCGGTGTAAAAGGCGCGGGCAGCCATGCCCTGCTCACGCGGTCCGTAGCTGGAGCCCTTGGCGCCACCGAACGGTGCTTGGAAATCGACGCCGGATGTCGGCGCATTGACCCGGATCATCCCGGCCTCGAGCCGTCTGGTCAGCCGCAGCGCTCCGCCAAGATCGCTGGTGAACACGGCAGCGACCAGGCCATAGCGGACGTCGTTGGCGATCGCGACTGCCTCGTCCGCCGATGCGGCCCGGATCAGGGCTGCGACCGGCGCGAAGACCTCTTCGGTTGCAAGCGGTCCGGCTGGCTGGTCGAGCTCGACCAGCGTTGGGGCCAGGTAGTAGCCAGGCGCGTCGAGTGCAGCGCCCCCGGTGATCACACGCCCGCCCGAGCCAGCCACGGCGGCCAGCGCGGAAGCGCGCGCGCCGGCGTCAATGACGGGACCTACAAGCGTCTTGTCGTCGGCTGGGTCGAGCACCTGGAGCGCCTCGATTGAAGCCGCGAGGTGGTCGCGGAACTCCTGGTAGACCGCGTCCTCGACGATCACCCGGCTGGTCGCGGTGCACTTCTGCCCGGCGTACCCCATGGCGGCGTACGCGATGGCGGTGGCAGCGCGGTCGAGGTCGGCGTCGGCCAGGACGACGGACGGGTTCTGGCCGCCCATCTCGGCCTGCACGCGGCAGCCGCGCTCGGCAGCACGTCGGCTGACTTGCTGGCCGACCTCGGATGAGCCGGTGAAGGAGATGGCTGCCACATCGCGATGGTCGATTAGTGTGCCGGCCGCCGTCGCGCCGCCGAGCACCACTTGAAACACATCCGGCGGAAGGTAAGCGCCGAGGATGTCAGCTATGGCCAGAGCGGTGGCCGCAGCAGCGCTCGACGGCTTCAGGATCGTCGCGTTGCCGTATGCGAGGCTGGGCGCGGCCTTCCACAACGGGATGGCGACCGGGAAGTTCCAGGGCGTGAGCAGCGCCGCGACACCGACGGGAACATGCCGTGTCATCAGCAGCTGGTCGGCGCCTGCGGCCGGGATGGTCTCGCCATCAGGCAGCAGCGCGGCCTGCGCGTAGTACCGCAGGATCGCAACGCCGCGCGCAACCTCGCCGCGGGCTTCAGACACCGGCTTGCCGACCTCGCGGACGACGAGCTCCGTCAGGTCCGCTGACCGCTGCTCGAGCGCGTTCGCCGCACCAGACAGCGCTATCGCCCTGGCTGGCCCCGGAGTCTCCCGCCAGCCTGCGGCCGCCTTGACGGCCCGGTCGACCGCGGCCGCAGCCTCGGCCGCACCGGCTGGCTGCCACTCGCCGAGGACGTCTGCCGGGTCGTGGGGGTTGACGCTGGTGAAGGTCATCGGTCGTGCCTCTTCCCGTCGTGCGATTGTTCCCTAGTTGCGGTCGACCTCGGCGGTCAGCCGGCGCCGATCTCCAGCAGCACCTTGCCCCTGAGCCCGTCGCTGGCGCGCAGACACGCAACAGCCCGTTCCCATTCCGTCAGACCGAACCGGTGCGTGACCAGGAATCCCGGTCGGATCAGGCCCTCGCTCAGCAGGCGCACCACATCGCGCCAGGCCGCCGCTGTGTAAGAGAAGCTGCCGAGTATTGCCAGGTCATTGTTGACGGCGTCATCGACGCCCAGCGCGACAGTCTCGCCGTGCGGCGGCAGGCCGAGCAGCAGGACCGTGCCGCCGCGCCGCGCCGCGCCGAACGCGACAGCCGCGGCGTCGACGGCCCCGGCTGCCTCGACGACGATGTCGTAGCCCCCGCCCGCGGCGTCCGCGGAGGTCTCGAAGCGGGCGGCCCCAGCGCGAGCGGCAAGGTCCGCCTGCGCCTCGCGGCGGCCTAGCAGCACGACCTCAGCTGGCGACCACAGCCGGACCAGGTAGGCCGCCAGCAGCGCGATCGTCCCGTCACCGATCACCAGCACACGGCTACCCGGGGCGATTGCCGCCCTGGTCAGGCCCCGGTAGACGACCGAGGCAGGCTCGGTCATGACCGCGTCCTCCGCTGCCACGCTGGCAGCGATCGGATGCACGAGCGCCGTAGGGACGACGACCAGGCCGGCTGCGGCGCCATCGCGCGTGAAGCCGATCTCGTCGTAGGTCTCGCACAAGTTGGTCTCGCCCCGCGCGCACCGCGCGCAGTGTCCGCACGCAACGACACCTTCGACGACCACCCGCGAGCCGGCGTGCGGCGAGTTGCCAGTGACGATGCCCGTCCATTCGTGACCGAGTCCGATCGGGTAGGTAACGAACGCGGGATCCACCTGGCCGCCGATGATCTCCAGATCAGTGCCGCACAGCCCGACCAGGTCGGGCTGGATCATCGTCTCTCCGGGCGCCGCAGCCGGAACCGGCCTGTCGGCCAGCACGACCTCGCCGGGCCGGACCACGATCAGCGCGCGCGTGGTGTCGCTCATGCAGTCTCCGATCCGAGCACATCCGCGTATCGCGGGCCGCCGAGGATCTCGCTGACCCCGTCCGCCGCGCGTCGTACTGCCTGCCCTAGCTCGTTGAAACGCCAGGCGGGCAGGTCGCCCTTAATGCCGGTCGCGCTGATCGCGCCGGCGACGGCTCCGTCGTGGCCGAAGATGGCTGCGCCCAGGCAGAAGATGCCCTCGGCGTCTTCCTCGTCATCTATGGCGAAGCCGTTGCTGCGTACCAGCTCCAGGTTCGCCAGCAGGGAGTCGACGTCGGTGATGGTATGGCTGGTGCGCCGCCGCATGCCGGTCTGGGCGCACAGGTCGCGTACCTGCTGCTCGCTCATCGTCGCCAGGATGGCTTTCCCGGCGGCTGAGGTGTGCGGCATCTCGCGCTGGCCGAGCGGAGTGTGAAACCTGACGCTGCCGGGCCCGTCGACGCGCTCGATGAAGACGGGGAACCCGTCGTCGCAGATTGCCAGCCGCGAGGTCATCTTCGTCAAATCGGCCAGCTCGGTGAGCAGCGGACGGCTGAGGTCGCCGAGGGGCAGCTGACCACGGGCGATGTCGCCCAGCCTGATGGCGGCGGTACCGAGCGTGTACCGCGGGCCAGGTTTCCCGTCGCGGAGTATCCCGAAGGCGGTCAGTGTCCGCGCCAGCGCGAGCGTCGTGCTCTTCGACGTCCCGAGCGCCCGGGCCAGATCGCTGAGGGTCAAGCCCTCGGCCGGGCCGTCGGCGACAATCTGCACCAAGCGCATAGCCCTGGCCACGCTGCGCACCGTGTAGCGGCTCGCCGTGTCCTCGCCGCCCGAAGCTCTCTCGGCATGAACTGACGTCACGGGTCCGACCTTTCGCATTCTGTTCGGCAGAACCGAACGCAATGTCAGGAACTGGTAACGAAGCTTGACATGCTCCCTGATGTCCGGTTTCGTGGCGAGCGTGATTCTATATCACACAACAGCGTTCGGTACAGCCGAACATCAGGTCCGAAGCGTGGCGCGCGCTCAGGCTGCCGCGCGGCGCATTAGCGCCTGGCTGGACGCGGGACAGGTCGGCACTGGCGGAGTGCGGCAATGCGCCGGCCTGATACTTACCGGTCCTGCCGCCGTCGCGTGGGCCTGCGGCGGCGTGGCACCGCCCGTTGACCGGACTGCCGCCGTCGACCTTGTCTGGGCGGTCTTTACTCAGGCCGGCGCGGCGCTGATCACGACGTACGTCGAGGCGGACCGGATCCGGGATGAGTACGATCCGGTGGCCCACGGCTTCGCCGAACTCGTCCCCGTTCCCTGGCAGGATCCGCAAGCATTCGTGCGAGCAGCGGAGCGACTCGCCGGCGCCCCGGCCGCCCGGCTCGCATCCGATGGTCATCCGGCGTTCGGTCTGGACGTTAGCGATGACCTCGTGGGGCTGCGGCTTGCGCTCTCGGAGCCAGAGCAGGAGGACCTCGCCGATCTCGGGCTCGAGGCGGCAGCCGCGCTGCAATCCGCGCTCATGTCCTGGCAGCCGGGCGAGCGTGACCTCGACATTCAGGCGCGCTGCGCGGCGCAGCTCGAGGCAGCCGGAGCCGACGCGCCCGTGCTGATCGTCGGCGGCGACGACCGCCTGGAACGGTATCGCCATCCGATGGCCGTTGGGGCACCAGTCAGCCGCCTCGCGATGGCGGTAGTTGTGGCTAGGCGCAGCGGTCTGCACGCGGCCGCTACGCGGTTCGCGACTGCGTACCCGCTCGATGATGCCTATGCAGCCCTGCGCCGGAGAGTGCTGGCTATCGACGACGCCGTCTTGTCGGCAAGCCAGCCAGGCGCGACTTACGGCGACGCGCTCGCGGCGCTCGACGTCGCCTATGCGCAGGCGGGCGCCCCTGGCCAATGGGCGGGTCACTACCAGGGCGGCCCGATCGGCTTCGCCCAGCGGGAGTTCGAGATCGCGCCCGACCAGGCCGCGTCGCGCTGGTCGCAGGAGCCCATAGCGGCAGGTCACGCGATCGCCTGGAATCCCAGCCTGCCGGGCGGCGCCAAGGCGGAGGACACGTATCTGGTGGTCGGCGACGGTCGGCTGGAACGAGTGACGGACGCGCCGGGCTGGCCGGCCGAGCCTGACGATGGGCGGCAGCCGCCGCGCCCCGCTGTACTGGAGGTCGGCACGTGACTGATGGATCGCAGGCAGAGGGCCTCACAGGTGCTGGCGTGCTGGCCGCGTGCGGCCTGACCGCCGAAGCCGAGGCGCCCGCGAGCCGGGTGCGATTCCCGGACGGAGCGCATTTCCGGATCGAGATCCCGAGCTGCGAGGGACCGGCCGTGCTGCGCGCCATCGTGGACGAGGCAGCGGCGCGCGGCGTCACCGTCAACCGGGTCTCCCAGGGCAGCGGCGCGATGCTGCACTCGGAAGCCGAGCTGGCGGAGCTGGCCCGGATCGCAGCGGACAACGGCATCGAGGTCTCGCTGTTCGTCGGCCCGCGAGAGGAGTGGGACATCGGCCGCGCGGCCGCCTCCGCGGAGGGCGGAGTGCTGGCCGGCCGTCTGCGCGGCACCCGCCAGCTGCGGTACGCGGTCGAGGACATCTTGCGAGCAGCTGATCAGGGTATCCGCGGCTTCCTCGTCGCCGATCCCGGATTGCTGCAGCTCGTGAGTGAGATGCAGGCGGCCGGACAGCTGCCCGCCTCGATCGTCTGGAAGGTGTCGGCCGTCCTGGCCCCGTCGAATCCGCTCGCGTTCTCGCTGCTGGAGCGCATCGGCGCGTCCACCGTCAACGTGCCGTCCGACCTCACTCTTGGCCAGGTCGCCGAGATGCGGTCGGTGAGCTCGCTGCCGATCGACCTTTACGTCGAGACGCCCGACGCGATGGGCGGCGTCGTCCGTGGCCACGAGGCGGCTGACCTGATCACGGTGGCAGCCCCCATGTACGTGAAGTTCGGGCTGCGCAACTCCCGGCCGCTCTACCCGAGCGGCCTGCACATCGCTGCCGACGCCGCTGTCATCGCGCGTGAGAAGGTGCGCCGCGCCCAGATCGCGATGGAGTGGGTGGCCCGCAGCGGGCTCAAGCTGTCGCAGTCGGCCCCGGGCGCGCCGGGGCTCGGTGTCCCGGAGCCCGCCCGGTGACCGGCGCCCGGCTCCGCAGCCAGGCCTGGCTCGTCGGCGACGACGAGGTCGCGCTCGAGCACCGGGTCGCGCTGGCAAGCTCGGGCCTGGCGGTGAGCCGGAGCGCGGACCGGCCAGTGATCGGAATCGCGAACTCCGCTAGCGACCTGAACCCGTGCAACCTGCCGCTGCGCGACCTGGCAGTCGACGTGAAGGCCGGCATCGAGGAGGCGGGAGGCATCGGCGCGGAGTTCGGAACCATTTCGCTCGGCGAGGACCTGATGAAGCCGAGCGCGATGCTCTATCGCAACCTGCTCGCCATCGAGATCGAGGAGATGGTGCGAGCCAACCCGCTGGATGGGCTGGTCGTGCTGGCCAACTGCGACAAGAGCGTCCCCGGCGCGCTGATGGGTGCGATCAGCGCGAACATCCCCACCGTCCTCGTCACGGGCGGTTCCCGGCCGGTCGCGCGATTCCGCGGACGGCCCGTCGGCACCGGCACGGCACTCTGGCAGATGTGGGACGAGCGCCGGGCCGGCCGGCTCGACGATGCGGGCTGGGCGGAGTTCGAGCGCTGTCTGAGCTGCGGCCTGGGCGCATGCAACACGATGGGCACCGCGTCCACAATGGCGGTTCTGTCGGAGGTTCTCGGCTTGATGGTCCCCGGCTCGGCTTCGATCCCATCAGGAGCGGAACGGGGCCGATCGGCTGCGCGGCAGGCGGGACGGCTCGCTGTCGGCGCCGTGCAGGCGGACCTCAGGCCGCAGTCCATCCTCACCGAGGACTCCTTCGCCAATGCGATCGTCGCCCTGCACGCGATCGGCGGCTCGACCAACGCTGTGATCCACCTCGCCGCGATGGCGGGCCGCGCGGGTGTGCCCTTCCCGCTGGAGGAGGTCGGGCGGCTTGGCGCCAAGGTCCCGATGCTGGCCGATGTCGAGCCGTCCGGGTCGGGCCTGATGCCGGACTTCGACAAGGCTGGCGGCGTTCCGACCTTGCTGCGCGAGATCGCCCCGCATCTGCATGCCAAGGCCATCACCGTGACCGGGCAGTGCATCGGCGACGTGATCGCGTGCGCCGCCCCGGCGTCCGGTGCCATCCGACCCGTGAGCAATCCGCTGCGCGAGGGCGGAGCGTTCGGCGTCGTCCGGGGCTCGCTGGCGCCGGACGGAGCCATCATCAAGACCTCCGCGGCAACGCCGGAGCTGCTGCGCCACCGCGGGCCTGCGATAGTCTTCCGCGGCTACGACGACATGCTGGCCCGGATCGACGATCCAGCACTGCCGATCACGCCGCAGACAGTCCTGGTGCTGGCCGACTGCGGACCGGTCGGCGTCCCCGGCATGCCGGAGTGGGGCATGATCCCGATCCCAGCGCGGCTGGTGCAGAGCGGTGTGACCGACATGGTCCGCGTCACAGACTCGCGGATGAGCGGGACCAGCTTCGGCACGGTCGTACTGCACGCCGCCCCCGAAAGCGCCATCGGCGGCCCGCTCGGCCTGGTCCGCGACGGCGATGTCATCGCCCTGGACGAGCCGGCCGGGACGATCGAGCTGGAGGTTAGCGCAGACGAGCTTGAGCGTCGCCGCGCGGAGTGGACTCCCCCGCCGACCAAGCACCTGCGCGGCTGGCCGGCCCTGTATGCCAGACACGTCCTCCAGGCCCCTGACGGATGCGACCTGGACTTCCTCCGGGCGCCTACTCCGGCGCACCGGATATTCGTGGAACCAACAGTGGGCCGTTCATGAGAGCAGTCCGCGTGAGAAGGGAGAGAGCCGTGAGGCGATGGAAGATTGCGGCAGCGGTAGCTGCCGCCGCGCTGCTCGCCGCAGGGTGCGGCAGCAGCTCCGGTGGAGGCTCAGGCGGCAGCAGTAATGCGCCGGTGACCCTGACGATCTGGCACAACTATGGCACCGAACAGAACGCGACCGCCCTGGTCAACCTGGCCAAGGCATTTCACAAGCTGCATCCGAACATCACGGTGGATGTGGTCAGCCAGCCGGCTCCCAACTACTTCCCGTTGCTCCAGGCCAAGGCAATATCGCGCAACGGCCCCGACCTCGCGGTGATGTGGACCGGCCTGTTCACCCTCCAGTACAAGGGCTTCCTGCAGAATCTCAAGGGCCTGGTCCCCGCGTCAGCGCTCGCACAGGTCGACCCGAACGCGCTGAAGTGGACGTCGAACAGCTTCGACGCGGCCAACGGTCCATATGTGATCCCGCTGGAGAACCAGTTCTACATTGGCTTCTACAACAAGGCGGACTTCGCCAAGGCGGGCGTCACATCCGTGCCAACCGACTGGTCGCAGCTGTACGCCGCGTGCACGAAGCTGAAGAACGCCGGCTTCACGCCGCTGGTCTACGGCAACGGCGGCCAGCCGCTCGGTGCCACCTTCTACCCCTGGTACGACATGAGCTACATGATGATCGGCGCATACTCGGTATCGCAGTGGCAGGGCCTCTACAGCGGCTCGACCCCGTGGACATCGCCGACCATCTCCGCTCAGCTGACGAAGTGGAACCAGCTGCACTCCATGGGTTGCACCAATTCCGACGTCGTCACCAACACCAATAACCTCGGCCAGTTCGAGTCCGGCAAGGCCGCCATGATGGTCGACGGCACGTGGGACACCCAGAAGTTCACCAGTGCGCTGGGCAGCAACGTCGCGGCGTTCGCGCCGCCGTTCTCGGACACTCCGATCAAGGGCGTCGTCGACTTCGCCGGTGATGGCCTGTCGATGATGAGCTACTCGCCGCACAAGACTCAGGCGGCCGAATTCCTCACCTTCATGACCACAAAGCAGGCCGCGGCCATCATCAACGCAGCCGGGCTGATCCCCGCCATCGAAGGAACGTCGACCAGCAACCCGGTCAACCAGGAAATGCTGAACTTCGTTAGCCAGGGCGGCATGACCGCCTATCCGATGCTGGACAACGTGGTGCAAGGCAACGTCGTCAACATCGGATCGAAGTTCCTGCCGTCGGTGCTCGGTGGCAGCGAGTCGATCACCAAGGCGCTCCAGGCTATGCAGACCACCCTCCAGCAGTTGCCGGCGAACCAGCGCGGCAACACCTTCCCCTAACCCCGACGAGCTACCTGACGAGCGGGACGCGCCGGCACCCAGCCGGCGCGTCCGCCCGCTCACCGCCCCACTCACTCCCGGAGTCCGCTCGTGAGTCTTACTGCCGACCCGCCGGTCCGGCGCCCGGCCCGCAGTCGGCTAGCCCGCCGTCGTCGGCGCGCTGGCCTGCTGATGTCGGTCCCGGCGATCCTGCTCGTCGGCGCCCTGCTTTGGGCGCCGATCGTGCAGGCGATCCGCTATTCGATGACGACGTGGGACGGTTACTCCGCACCGGTGTGGATAGGTCCGAGCGCTTACGTCTCCGCGTTCAGCGATCCGATCGTGCACCGGGTCCTCGAGAACAACGCCTTGCTGCTGCTCGCGGTGCCGGTCGCCATCGGGATCCCGCTGATCATCGCTGCGCTACTGCACGAGCACGTCCGGGGCTGGCGATTCTTCCGTTCCATCTACTTCCTGCCGACGGCTATTTCCTGGGTCGTAATCGGCATGGTGGCGCTCCAGTTCTTTGCCGCGAACGGGACGCTGAACCAGTTCCTGGCCGACATCGGCCTCGGCTCGGTCCACACAGACATGCTGGCGTCTGAGTACAGCGCGCTGGCGGCGCTTGCCATCACGTTCATCTGGTCGATGATCGGCACGAACACGATCATCTTCCTGACCGGCATGGCCACGCTTGACCCGACGCTGATCGAAGCCGCGCGCGTCGACGGCCTCAGCCGGTGGCGGATCTTCTCCCGGGTGACGCTGCCGCTTCTAACGAGGTTCATTCAGTTTGCGTTTGTCATCACCGTCATCAGTGCGTTCTCCGCGCTGTTCAGCCTCATCTTCGTGATGACCGGCGGCGGGCCCGGGCTCGGCACGACCACGCTGGAGTTCTTCGTCTACCAGTCGGGATTCGCCCAGGGCCAGTTCGGTACGGGCGCCTTGTACGGGATCATCTTGTTCGTCATCATGATCATCGTCGGAATCGGCCAGCTCCGGCTGATCAGGTCCGGGGACGGGGAGGGCTGGTAGCCATGGCCACCGCGTCCGCGCCTCCAGCTGAGGCACCGAGCACGCCGAGCACGCCGGTCGTTCCAGCCAGCCGGTGGCAATCGGCCCGGTTGCGCCGCCGTGTCACCGCTGGCGTCATCTTCGCGGTCATGATCGTGATCGCGATCGTCATGTTCTACCCATTCTGGTATATGGGCGATAACTCGTTCCGCAGCCAGGCCCAGTTCGACTTGCAGACAGGTCACTCGCTCGCAGGCTGGACGCAGCTGTTCCACTACTTGCCGGTCGTGCATGAGCTAGTCAGTTCCACGGTTGTCTGCGCCGCCGCGATCGCGATCATCCTGATCGTCGCCACGACCGCCGGCTTCGCGTTCGCCAAGCTGCGGTACCGGGGGAGCGGGCTGGTCTTCCTGCTGATCGTCGCCGCCATGATGGTGCCCCTTCAATCGATCATCATCCCCGAGTACGTGAACCTCGCGAAGCTGAACCTCACGAGCAACTACACCGGTGCGGTCCTGGTCTATGCGGCGCTCGGGGCACCGTTCGCCACGTTCTTGATGGCGACGTACTACCGCGGGATCTCCGATGAGCTGATCGAGGCGGCCGTGATGGACGGTCTGAGCTACGAGCGGACGTTCCTGCGGATCGCGCTGCCGTTGTCGCTGCCGGCGATCGCGACGGTCACCGTCCTGCAGTTCATCCAGATCTGGGACGACCTGCTGGTCGGCTATCTGTTCCTGCCGACTAATGACCGGACGATCACGGTTGGGCTTGCCGTGCTGTCCTCCGGCCGTACGACGGGCATACCGCCGCTAATGGCCGGATCGCTGGTGAGCGCCATCCCCGCGATCATCGTCTACCTGGTCTTCCAGCGGTACCTGATCAGGGGCCTGACCCTGGGCATGGGCAAGTGACCGGCACACAGCTGATATGGGAGATTGCGGCGCCCTCCGGCGCCGAGCTTGCCGAGCGGCCGGTGTGGGACGCGAGCACGAACTGCCTGATCTGGGTTGACATCAAGGCCGGGCACCTTCATCAGTTCCGTGTCGGCCAATCCGGGGCGGACGCTGGCGACAGCATCATCGCGACGGCTGGCGTGCCAGTCGGCGCCGCCGCCCCTCGCGCTGGCGGCGGCTATGTCCTCGCGGCGGCAGACGGGTTCCGGCTCATCACCGCGGACGGCGCTGCGGCTGGCCCGCCGGTGGTCCCGGCAGGCATGCCGGCCAACGTGCGGTTCAACGACGGGGCGTGCGACCCGGCCGGCCGATTCTGGGCTGGCACGGCGGCTACCGACGGCCAGGCCGGGAACGGCTCGCTCTACCGGCTGGACCCAGATGGCTCGGTGACCGAGATCCTCGATGGCGTGACGGAGTCGAACGGCCTCGCCTGGAGTCCGGACGCGACCACCTTCTATTACACCGATTCCGGCGAGTCGCAGTCCCGGGTGCGAGCGTTCAGCTTCGACCTGGCAACAGGCACGCTGGGCCGTGAGCGTGACCTGATCCCGTTCGCGCCAGGCGTCGGAATCGCGGACGGCCTGGTGGCGGACGCCGAGGGATGCCTGTGGATCGCCATGTGGGATGGCGGCTGCGTGCGACGGTACTCCGCCGACGGGGAACTGCTCGGGCGCTACCCGGTGCCGGTGAGCCGGCCCACTTGTCCGGGCTTCGGCGGCCCCGACCTGGACGAGCTGTATCTCACGACGGCCTGGGAAGGCCTGACCGGCGAGCGGCGCGATGCTGAGCCGCTGGCCGGACATCTGCTGTGCGCCCGCCCGGGCGCGCGCGGGCAAGCACCCGTTTGTTACGCCGGATAGGAGCAGGCACATGTCCCGGATCGTGCTCGACGCGGTCTCCAAGCAGTTCCCCGGCGGGACCACTGCCGTCAATGCACTTGATTTGGACGTCTCCGACGGCGAGCTGCTGGTGCTTGTCGGCCCGTCAGGCTGCGGCAAGACGACGGCCCTGCGCATGGTGGCCGGCCTGGAGGAGGTGACCTCCGGCACCATCTACATCGACGAGCGCCCGGTGAACGATGTAGAGCCCCGTCACCGCGACATCGCCATGGTCTTCCAGGGCTACGCCCTCTATCCGCACCTGTCGGTGTACGACAACATGGCGTTCAGCCTGAAGTACCGCAAGGCTGTCTCGAAATCCGAAGTGAAGAAGCGTGTCGATGAGGCCGCACGGATTCTCGAGCTTGAGCCGTACCTGGACCGCAAGCCGCGGCAGCTATCCGGCGGCCAGCGGCAGCGGGTGGCGATGGGCCGCGCGATCGTCCGGCAGCCCCGTGCATTCCTGATGGACGAGCCGCTGTCCAACCTCGACGCTCTGCTCCGCGTCCAGATGCGGGCGGAGATCGCCCAGCTACAGCGTTCCCTTGGCACTACGACCATCTATGTCACCCATGATCAGACGGAAGCCATGACGCTTGGCAGTCGTGTCGCGGTCCTTCAGCACGGCGTGCTCCAGCAGATCGCGCCACCGCAAGAGCTGTACCGGAGCCCGTCCAACCTCTTCGTGGCTGGTTTCATCGGATCACCGCCGATGAACCTGATCGACGCAAAGGTGGAGCGGGGCGGAGACGGCTCGGCTGGCCCGCGTGTTGCCTTCGGCGGTCACCACCTGGGCATTCCCGCGCAGGTCATGGCGGATCGCCCTGGCCTGAATCGGTATCTCGGCCGCGACATTGTGCTCGGTGTCCGGCCGGAGCATCTCTCCGACGCGGCGCTGATGCGCGACGTCGACGAGGCGTCGGTGATCGAGCTGCCGGTACGGCTGCGGGAGGAGCTCGGCTCGGATGTGCAGATCCACTGCGGAATCGGGGCGATCGCCCATCATGTCGAAGCTGCCGCGCAGGACGTAACCTCGCTGGCCACCATGGTGGCTCGGATGGACCCGCAGACCGCGCTGACCGAGGGCCAGAATGCTCGGGTCCATTTCGAGACCACAAAGCTGCATTTCTTCGACCCTGGCACCGGCCTGGCTATCCGGGACTAGAGCTACGGCTTGCACTGAGCGCTGACACGGATCACCTGAAACGGGGGAGGCGTAGGCGCTCCACGGCTACAAGAGTGGAGGCGACGTATGCCGCCTGCCGCAGGCGCCGATTACGAGGAAGCCTGGGCGGTATCTGCACGCTTGGAGCCGATATGCGCAAGGCCGCGATCGCAAGCGGAGCGATCGGATTGATCCTTCTGCTAGCCGCCGCGCTGCTGGCATGGTGGATAACCCCGAGTTACATCGCCCGCCTGCCAAGTAGCTACAACAAGACGCGTACATATACCGGGACCATCCGTAGCCTGGTCGTGCCCAGCGCGCTCGCGACTGGCAACCTGTCCGGCGCCGTCAAGACGGGCCTGCCCGCGACCCTGACCGATCACGTCAAGACTCTCCAGACGTCGGGCAACACGGCGCAAGTGCAGGACACCAGGACGATTAGCGCGGCGGGGTCCCAGGTCACCAAGACCGTCAATAACTACGCGCTCGACCGGTCGACCCTCATGGCGACGGCAAGTCACCCGAGCAACTGGAGCGTGACCCCGGCCACCGGGCTAACGGTCAGCTGGCCGCTTGGCGCGAAGAAGCAGAACTACACCGGGTGGGTCTATCTCACGCAGACGACGACGCCGCTGCGGTACATCACCCAGGTTACGCAAGGCGGGATCAACACCTACGAATATCAGGCCATCGTGCACCCGACGGTGATGACGAACCCGCAGGTCCTGGCCGGCCTGCCGAAGGCGCTGCCCACAGCGCTGCTCGCGCGCATCGGCGCGGCCGGGCTCATTCCGCGGGCTGACATCACGGCGCTCGGGAAGGCTTTCCCTGGCGCGACCGCCATCCCGGTCAAGTACACGTACCAGGCCGCGAACACTTACTTTGTCGACCCGAACACCGGCCTGGTCGTGAACGTCTCCAACAACGAGGTGGAGACCGGCAACGTCGCCCTGCCGACCGGCAAGCTCATACCCATCTTCCCGATCTTGTCGGACACTTACCACGCCACCCCGGCGAGCCTGTCGCAGGCGGTCGCGGATGCCAAGGACGGCAGCACGACAATCTCGACGTGGGGCGTGACGGTCCCGATCATCTGCCTGTGCCTCGGCTTCGTGCTGGTGGTGCTCGCTGTCATCCTCTGGCTGCGCGGGCGCAGCCGCGGGCGCCCGGTCGACATCAGTGAGGGTCAGCGGCACCCGAGCCCGGCCGGGTCGATCAGATAGCGATCAAGGACCGGCGGTCGGCCGTGTTGGCTGGGCGTCCGCGACGTTAGGCGGCCGGGACTGGCCGGAGGCCAAGCTTCCCCGCCAGCCGGCCAAGGTAGGCGACCACTTCGTCGGCGGCCCGGTCGGGCATGCCGAAAGCCACGTCGGTCACGCCGATCCCGGCCCAGTGTGCGAGCTGGGCCGGGTCAGGCTTGCCGGCCAGGACGCGCACCTGCGGCAGCCCAGCTCGGCCAGCCTCATGCCAGGTCTTATGCAGCAGCGCCACCTTGCCGTCGAGGCCCGTCTCGCCGGGCGTGGTCAGCCAGCCGTCGGCTGAGCGGGCGATCCAGGCGAACGTCTTCGGTGTGCCGCTGGCGCCAAGAATGATCGGAATCCGCGGCTGCTGGACTGGCTTCGGCCAGGCCCACGATGCACCGAAACTGATGTGCTTGCCGTCGTAGCTGGCCTCAGGCTCCGACCAGAGGGCCTGCATAGCCTCCAGGTATTCGCGCAGCACCGTGCGCCGCTTGTCGGCCGGCACGCCGTGATCGGTGAGCTCGTCTGTGTTCCAGCCGAAACCGGCACCGAGCACGACCCGGCCGCCGGAGAGGTGGTCGAGGGTGGCGATCGTCTTGGCCAGGCTGATCGGATCGTGCTCGGCCGGCAACGCAACGGCCGTGGCGACGCTGATAGCGGAGGTTACCGCGGCTGCCATGCTGAGTGACACCCACGGGTCGAGCGTGCGCAGATACCGGTCGTCGGGCAGCTCCGCGGTCCCGGTCCGCGGATGCGGGGCATCGCGGCGGACCGGAATGTGGGTGTGCTCGGGCACGTAGAAGCAGTCGAAGCCGGCCGCCTCAGCGGCCTGCGCGGCCCCCGCTGGGGTGATGCCGCGGTCGCTGGTGAACAGGACGACGCCGTAGCGCATGAGCACTCCTTGGGCCGGGGAAGGCCGGTTCATGGCGGACGAGCGCGAGCTTTCGCGACCCCGCGCCCGGACATGCTCCAGAATCTCCCGCAGCCGGCCAGCCGTGTCCAGCGGCGCCGGGCCGGATGCCGCATGCGCCGGCGCTCAGCCGTCGAGGAGCGAGATTAGGTCTGCGGCGTTGCGGACGCCGTAGTCGCGATAGCAGTTGTTCATCAGGGCGTGAACGGTGCCAGCCATCTCGGAAAGGGCTTCGATCTTGGGTACCCAGGCCCGAAGCTGCGGCAGAGAGTACAGATAATCGAAGCGCTCCGCGGCCGTGGTGCCGGGTTTCTTCCATGTCTCGTCGTTGCGGCCGTGGAAGCGGATCACTGCCAGGTCGGGATCAGTTACTTCCGGGACGGCCGGGAGCTTAGCCACCTGGGGAGCGTCGACGACGACGAGAGCCAGGCCAAGATCAGTGAGGGTACGGAGGGTGCGCTCGCGGTCGGCGGGCGCAGTGAGCCAGGTAGGGGAGCGGAACTCGACACAGACCGGCAGGTCCGGCCAGCGCTTGCGGACGGCGACTAGCTCATCGCGGTTCGCCCTCTTGGCGGTGAACCACTCGGGGTATTGCAAGAGCACGGCGCCCAGCTTGCCCGCTGTGCGCAGCGGTCGCAGCGCGAGTTCGAAGCGTCGCCACGCCTCCTCGACGGCTTCGGGGTCGAGGTGCGATGAATAGACGTTGCGCTTGCCGGCAAACTCGGGCTTGATGGCATCGCGCACGTCAGGCCAGAGTGATTCGGGCCTGGCCGGATGGCCGGTGAGCAGCGAGTAGGCCTTGACGTCCATGGTGAAGCCGTCGGGGGTCCGCTCAGCCCAGCCACGGGCCAGGTCAGGTGATGGCGGGAAGTAATAGGTGCTGTCGGCCTCGGCGATCGGGAACTGCGAGGCATAGAATTTCAGGCGCTCGGCCGCCGACATCGACCGCTTCGGGTACCAGTCGGTCTCGTTGGTCAGCGTCTTGTCCGTCCACGAACAGGTGCCTACCAGGATCCTCGGCGGCGTCATACCGCTACCGATACCCCACACGTCGTCATTTCACGTCGGCTGTGCGGTTTCGTGCGCACCAGGTGGTCCCAGGTCCGGTCGGAGGTATGCACTGCGGGCACGCGGCTCGTGGCGCAGTTCCAGCGGCAGAGCCTGTCTGCCTGACCTCGTGCCTGGGCAGAACCCCTAGACGAACAGTCCTTAGACGATCGCGCCGGGTCGTTGGGCTCCGCGGACCGCGGAGTACCCACGAGGCCCTGACGCCATCGCGACCGGCTGTGCCGATGTACGACCAGCCGGCAACCAGGTCAGTATTCTCACGGAGGAATGATGACTGCGAACATGCACGAGGTCCATGCCGAGCACGCGCATGACCACGGTCCTGGCTGCGGGCATGCCAGCGTCCAGCACGAGGGACACACCGACTACGTACACAACGGTCACGCACACGCCTCCCACGAGGGCCACTACGACGAGCACTCGCTGCCCCATATAGCCCACACTGATCACGGCCACGCTCACGAGCCTGGCTGCGGTCATGACGCTGTCCAGCATGGCGACCATGTCGACTATGTCCACAACGGGCACCGGCATGCCGCGCACGAAGGCCACTACGACGAGCACTAGCGAGTGAGGACCAGCCATGGACTGGTGGAGCGTGAACATCGAGGCCCGGACGGACGGGCCTGCCCAGATCGCTGACGACGCCGTCGAGAAGTTCATCGCACTGACCGAGCCCTATAGCGGCACCGTCAGCATGGGCGGCGATCCGGCCCGGTGGAGCGCGACGGTCAGCATCGAGGCTGCAGGCGCCGCTGAGGCCGTCGCCGAGGCGATGCGCGTCGTAACGCTGCTGGCCGCCGACGCCGGCTTGCCTGGGTGGCCGGTCGTTCGCTCCGAAGCCATCAGAGAGGACCTGTTCGACGAGGATCTGTTTGAGGAGGACGACTCGTCTTAGCCCGCATCCGGCAGCGGCCCACCGGACCAGCACGGGGCGGCCAGCCGGGCTACCGCAGGCGGTAGAGGTCCTCGCCGGCGTCGGGAACGACGAGCGTGTCGTCGGCTGCCGCCCATCCGGCCAGATCGACCTGGGCCGGGTCGAGATAGTCGAGGTTGATCGCGCGGGTCAGGTCCTCGGGGATGCCCGTGGCCAGCGTAACCGTGACCCGGTCCTGCTCGCCGCTGATCTCATCCCACGTTCCGGCGCCGCGCAGGTGCGTGGAGTGCGCAATGTCGGCCCAGTGCTGACCGGAGAAGCGGTCCCACTGCTTCACGAAGTAGTCACGGCAGTGATAGCCGATCTCCGCGATCGCCGGGTGCGTCGTGGCGATCTCCTTGATGTGCGGGGCATACAGCACGACCTGGCCCCCGTCAGCTACAACGGGCTCCACCTTGTAGAAGCCCTTGGCGCCGGTCCACATGTCCTCGTATTTGGCCGGGATCAGCGATAGCACCCGTCGCACTGGCGCGTCAAGGTAGCGGATGTGGGTCTCGGCCGAGATGTCCGCCGCCGCCGACCAGGCCGCTGACGGGTCGCCGAACATCAGTGCGTGCAGGTCCGGTGTATGGGACCTGGTCACCATGCACAGCGCATACCGCTCGCCGGGGACCATGGCCGCAGCCTCGTCGATGAGAGCTCGGACCGGTGTAGTCCCGCGGGTGCCGATGATTGTCGCGCTGGTGATCAGGGCGCCAAGCCAGTGCGACAAGTCGATCAGCTCCCGGCCGGAAACGCCGGGGAACAGGTACTTGTTGCCCCCGGAGAATCCCACGACCTCGTGCGGGAAGACCGGGCTCACGATGACCGTGACGTCGTGTTCGACTACGGCGCGGTTAATGCGCACATGGGCGGTGTGCTTCAGCATGCCGTCGGACAGCTCGGCGATCCGGCGGGCGCTGATCGTCCCGATGTCGGCGAAGGTCGACTGATCCCACCATGCATGATTAAGCACGGCCATCGACGGATAGCGTTCTGCTAGGGCGCCGGGTTCATAGCCGAGATGCGCGCCGAGTTCCTGCTCGCTCATCGCGGCGTGGGTACCGAGAGCGACCAGAACCGTGAGCCGGCTGACGCGCCCGTGCAGTGCCTCGTGGATCGCTGAGATCAGCAGCGGCAGTGGGCAGCTGCGGGTGCCGTCGGGTACCAGGACGCAGACGCTGCGGCCGTCGAGGTGCCCGATGTCGAGCTGCTCGTGCACGAATCCGCTGATCTGATCCGTGGTGAGGACGTCCTGTGCACCGCCGATCTGCGCTACTGCCATCCCGTGAAACTATACGGTCATGACCGCAGGGCAGGCCTTGCAGCTGGTGCACCCGGACCGGCTACTGCCCGCGGATCCTGGCGAGCGGGCGATCGCGCGCCGACTGTACGAGGCAACATGCGATCTGCCGGTGATCTCGCCGCACGGGCACGTCGACCCGTGGCTCCTCGTGCACAACGACCCATTCCCTGATCCGGCGACGCTGCTGGTGACGCCCGACCACTACATAACCCGGCTGCTCCACGCAAGCGGCGTAGAGCTCGCAGCCCTGGGGGTCGGGCAGGGACGGCTGTCGGAAGAGGCGGCGCGGGCGGCATGGCGGCTCCTGTGCGAGCGCTGGCACGTGTTCCGGGGCACGCCGGTCCGGTTCTGGCTCGAGGCCGAGCTGGCAGGCATCTTCGGCGTCACGACGCACCCTTCGGCGGAGACGGCCGACGCGATCTACGACCAGGTGGCTGAGCGTCTTGGACAGGACGGCTACCGGCCTCGCGCGCTGTTCGATCGCTTCGGTATCACGGTCATGGCCACTACAGACGACCCATGCTCCGATCTCGCGGCGCACGCCACGCTGGCTGCGGATCCGGCGTGGCCCGGACGGGTCATCCCGACATTCCGCCCGGATGCCTACCTCGAGCCGGCCCTGCCGGGATGGCGCGATGCGGTGGGCCGGCTCGGCGAGGCCGCCGAGACTGACACGGGTGACTACGCCGGGTACGTGCACGCGCTGGAGCAGCGGCGGCTGTGCTTCATCGCGCACGGCGCGACGGCAGCCGACCACAGCCACCCTGACGTTCGGGCCGAGCCGCTCGAGGCCGCCGAGGCCGCGCGCATCTACCGCGCGGCGCTCGAAGGGAGGGCCACCAACGGCGAGGCGCTGGCGTTCCGGCGGCACATGCTCCTGGAAATGGCCCGGATGTCCTGCGATGACGGACTAGTGATGGCGCTGCACCCCGGTGTGCGGCGTAACCATCATCGGCGTACCTCCGAGCGGTTCGGCCCTGATACCGGCCATGACATCCCGATTCGGACCGAGTTTACTGACGCGCTGCGCCCGCTGCTCGAGCGCTTCGGCACCTACCCTGGCTTCCACCTGGTTGCCTTCACCGTCGATGAGACGGTGTGGTCGCGAGAGCTTGCACCACTGGCTGGGTTCTACCCGTCGGTCTACGTCGGCGCGCCATGGTGGTTCCTCGACGCTCCGGACGCAATCCGTCGCTTCTTCGCCGCTGTCACAGAGATCGCCGGCTTCTCGCGGCTATCCGGCTTTGTCGACGACACACGGGCGTTCTGCTCTATTCCGGCCCGGCATGACATGTCCCGCCGCGTCAATGCAGGCGTCCTTGCACGGCTGGTCGCCGAGCACCGGCTCGGCGTGGAGGAAGCGACCGAGACGGCTGTCGATCTGGTCACCCACCAGCCAACGACGGTGTTCAGGCTGTGAGCGCCCCGCGCCTCTCACGAACCGCTGGCCGCGGCCGGCCGGCCGCGCCGGTGCGGATGGTGCACCTGGGACTCGGCAGCTTCTTCCGCGCACACCAGTGCTGGTATACCGAGCATGCGCCGGACGGCGCGCATTGGGGTATAGCGGCCTTTACCGGCCGCGGCAGCCAGTCCCTTGTTGACCAGCTGACCGAGCAGCAAGGCCTGTACACGCTCGTGACGCGTGCTCGCGACGGCGACCAGTTCGAAGTGCTGAGCGGCCTGTCGGGGGTCCACGTGGCAGCCGACAATGAGGCATGGGTGCGCTATTTCGAAGATCCGCAGCTGGCAGCGGTCACGATCACCGTGACCGAGGCCGGTTACCTGCGCAGTCTCGACGGAGGGCTGGACACCAGCCGCCCCGAGATCCAGGCCGACATCCAGGTACTTTGCCACGACCCCACGGCGAGCGTGCGCACGGCTCCCGCCCGGCTGGTCGCCGGGCTCGCGGCCAGGCGGCGCGCTGGCGCGGGTCCGATCGCGCTCGTACCCTGCGACAACTTGCCAGGTAACGGCGCGCTGGCGGAACGGGTCGTCCACGACCTAGCCCAGCTCGTTGACGACAACCTGGCAGCCTGGCTCACCGACTGGGTCGCGGTCGTCACGACCATGGTCGACCGGATCACCCCTGTCCCGACGCCAGAGGATGTACTCGCCGTGCGCGCGGCGGCCGGGTTCGAAGACCGCTGCCCCGTTGTCAGTGAGCCGTTCCACGAATGGGTGCTTAGCGGGACGTTCCCGGCCGGACGGCCCCGCTGGGAGGGCGCCGGGGCGACGTTCACCGACGACATCACGCCGTACGAGCACCGCAAGCTGTGGCTGCTCAACGGTGCACATTCGCTGCTGGCCTACACCGGGTCCATTCGCGGCCACGAGACTGTCCCGGCGGCGATTGCTGACGAGACGTGCCGGTCGTGGGTGGAGGAGTGGTGGGCGGTAGCTTCGCCGCACCTGGATCAGCCGGCCGCGGAAATCGCGGCCTACCGCGCCGCGCTGCTGCAACGCTTTTCGAACACGCGGATGCGCGACCGCCTGGACCGGATCGCCGCTGACGGATCGCAGAAGCTCCCGATCCGCTTCCTGCCCGTCCTGCGCGCCGAGCGCGCCCTCGGCCGCGTGCCCACCGCCGCCACCCGCGTCCTGGCGGCGTGGATCTGCCACCTGCGAGGTGCCGGGGCACCGGTCAGCGACGCTCGAGCCGACGAGGTCGTCCCGCTCGCGGCGGGGCCGCTCGCCTCTGCCGTGCCCCGTGTCCTCGGCTGGCTGGATCCTGTACTCGCTGCGGACGCCGATGTGGTATCGACTGTCGTCGACCAGAGCAAGCAGTTCAGCCGTGCTGGACAGGCTCCTGGGCGCACAGCTGCTCAGCGCTGACGGCGCGATCATGAAGGGGGTAACGCCATGACTGGGGACAGCCCGAAGACCATGCGGGCGTGGGTCGTGCGCGAGCCAGGCCCAATCGAAAGCGATCCGCTGAGCTACGAGGACAAACCGGTGCCGACTCCGGCTCCAGGGGAGCTGCTGGTCAGGGTCCTCGCGTGCGGCGTCTGCCGGACTGACCTGCATGTGAGCGAAGGCGACCTGCCAGTGCACAGGGAGCATGTGACACCCGGTCATATGGTCGTGGGGCCAGTCGTGGCACTAGGCCCAACCGTCACCGAATTCGCGATCGGGGACCGGGTTGGCGTCGCGTGGCTCCGGCACACCGACGGCACCTGCGTATACTGCCGCCGCGGCAACGAAAACCTGTGCCCGAATTCGCTGTACACCGGCTGGGACGCCGACGGCGGTTACGCCGAGTACACCACTGTGCCCGCGGCCTACGCCTACCGGTTGCCCGTTGATGTGCCCGATGTCGAGCTGGCGCCGCTGCTCTGTGCCGGAATCATCGGCTACCGGGCGCTGCTGCGCGCGTCCCTGCCTGAGCACGGCAGGCTCGGCCTGTATGGGTTCGGTGACAGCGCCCATCTGTGCGCGCAGGTAGCGCTGGCGCAAGGCGCGACCGTCCATGCCCTGACGCGAGGCGAATCCTCCCGGCGGCTGGCGCTCGAGCTCGGCGCCGCATCGGCCGCGGGCGCTTACGACTCGCCGCCCGAACCTCTGGACAGCGCGATCCTGTTCGCGCCGGTCGGGGATCTCGTGCCCGTCGCCATGCGGGCGCTGGATCGCGGGGGGGTCCTGTCCGTTGCCGGGATCCACCTCAGCGACATACCGGCGCTCAACTACGAGCGCGAGCTGTTCTATGAGAAGGAGCTGCGCAGCACCACCTCGAACACTCGCGACGACGGCCGGGAATTCCTTGCACTCGCCGCTCGCTACGATGTCCGCGCAAAGACCCACGTGTATCCCATGGCAGAAGCACAGCGGGCATTGCAGGATCTTAAGGCTGGCCGTTTCGACGGTGCCGCAGTCCTCGTCAACGACTAGGCCCGAAGCCTCCGCCCCACCACGCTGTCACGAGAGCCGCGTAATCGTCTGCGGCGTCTTCCCAGGTGAAGTGGCCGACGTCGATGATGGCAAGCTGACTGTGCGGCAGCCGGTCATTCAGGAATTCAGAGTTGACCGGCGGCACGGCAGTGTCCTGACGGCGGGCAATGTTCAGCACTGGAGTCGTTATCTCTGGCAATAGATCACTCAGCGCCTGGAGCTGCGTCGGATAGGCACGCACATAGCGCGCGGACTCTGCGAAGCGATCGCCGTCGTAGGAGGAGAGGTAATCGCCGCGGACTGCGTCGGGCAACGCGTAGCGCTTGATGCGGCTGCGCCGAACATGCCCAGCTGACACGCGCGGCAAGCGTTCCTCCGGGACGCTGCGAAGATCCTCGGTTAGCCCTGGAGGAGGCTGGCAAGCACGGCAGCTTCGCTGATCTCAGGTTCCTTAGTTGCGGTAAGCAGCGTCAGCGGCCCGTCCTTTGCAAGGACGCGTAGGCGCGCCAGCGCTTCAGCCTGCGGGTGATCTTTCAGCTCCGTCCGGTATCGGCGACTGAAGTCGCTGAATTTGGCGGGGTCGTGACCGTACCATTTGCGCAGTTCAGTAGACGGCGCGACGTCCTTGCACCAGTCGTCGAGGGCCGCCCTGGCTTTGGTCATTCCCCGGGGCCAGACGCGGTCGACCAGCACGCGGGTGCCGTCGCTCCGCTCTGGCTGATCATAAACCCGGCGTACCTGAACCGTTCCTTGCGCCATGTCCCGCCGCCTTCTCCGATGGAACCGGTCCTGCCCAAGTATCTGGCAGTGACGCGCTCTCCGGCCCTGGGGGCTCGCGGACTCAGGCCGGCGTCCCTGTTTACTGCACATCCGGCCGGGAAGGCCAACTCCAAACTGGCTCATCCACAACGGGGGGATGCAATGCCGTACGTGAAGGTAGGCCAGGAGAATTCGGGCTCGATAGAGCTGTACTACGAGGATCACGGCTCAGGGCGGCCGGTGGTGCTCATCCATGGCTACCCGCTCAGCGGCCGGGCATGGGACAAGCAGGTCCCGGTGCTGCTAGATGACGGTCACCGGGTGATCACCTACGACAGGCGCGGGTTCGGCCGCTCCAGCCAGCCCACCACGGGGTATGACTACGACACCTTCGCCGCCGACCTCCACACGCTGCTGGAGACGCTGGACCTGCGCGAGGTGACGCTGGTCGGACACTCGATGGGTACCGGCGAGGTCACCCGCTACCTGGGCCGATTCGGGTCAGGACGGGTATCTAGCGGTGTGCTGGTCTCGCCGATCCCGCCGTTCCTACTCCAGACCGGTGACAACCCGGAAGGCCTGCCTGCCAGCATGTTCGACGGATTCATGCAGGCCGCGCGGCAGGACGCCCCGGCGTGGATGAAGGGCTTCCTAGACAACTTCTTCAACATCGACAAGTTCCGCGGCACCCTAGTCAGCGACCAGTACTACCAGGCGTGCTGGAACATAGCGGTCTCGGCGTCGGCCACCGCGGCGGTTGCCTGCATCCCGACCTGGGAGACCGACTTCCGCGCCGACCTGGCCAGGATCGACGTGCCGATGCTAGTCATCCAGGGCGATGACGACCGCGTCCTGCCGTTCCCCAAGACCGGCCAGCGGCTGCCCGGCATGATCAAGGACCTGCAGATGGTCACCATCGACGGAGGCCCGCACGCGATCAGCTGGACTCACGCCGACCAGGTGAATGCCGCCCTGCTGAAGTTCATGGCCTGACGCCGGCGGCCGACACTGATCAGGGCCGTGAGCGTTCGCGCGCAGGCAGCGTGCTCAGCAAGCCGAAGGTAAGCAAGCCCGGACCTCGGACACACAAGGAGCCCGTCATGTCTAACCACTTCAGCGCCGCAAACCTCAAATCGCCGGGCGACGATCCGCGCCTGGACCTGACCGACCTGTTCGTCTTCCCGTCGACCGCCGATCAGGACAAGACCATCCTGATCATGGACTCGAACCCGTTCATGGCCGCCGGCTCGACGTTCCACCCCGACGCGGTCTACCGCATCAACGTGGACACTAACGGCGACATTCAGCCCGACCTCGCGTTCAGCTTCATGTTCACCGACCCAGCCCAGGGCCCACAGACAGCGACCGCTGTCTATTCTGAGTCCGCCGCCCAGGCCCGCCAGGCTGAGCCGGCTGGCGAGCTGCTCATCGCCTCAACGCCGGTAGGCTTCGACGGCACGGCGCAGCCCTGCATGGCCGGCCCGGTCCGGCTGTTCTTCGGCGTGCGCAGCGACCCGTTCTTCGCCGACATCGAAGGCGCGCTGCACGGATTCAAGTGGACCGGGCAAGACGGGTTCGCGGGCAAGAACGTGCTCTCGATCGTGATGGAAGTGCCGAACGACATGCTCGGCCCAGGCCCGGCTATCGGCCTGTGGGCGACGATCAGCCTGCGCCGTGATGGCACGCTGGTGCAGATGGACCGCGGCGGCAACCCGACGATCAACCCGTTCATCAACCCCGACGACGCCAAGGACGAGTACAACGCCCGGCAGCCCGCCGACGACGTCGCCAACTACCTGGGTCCGTGGTCGCAGCTCCTGCAGGAGAAGGGCGGCCGCACGCCGGAGGACGCGCGCGCCGCAGCACTGACCGTACTGCCCGACGTTCTGCACTACGATCGCACCCAGCACGCGACCTACCCAAACGGCCGGCTGCTCACCGACGACGTTTACAGCGAGCGCTTCGCCTGGCTGAGCAACGGCCAGATCGGGCCCGACGGCCTCAAGCCACACGACGACCTTCAAGCTCAGTTCCCCTATCTGGGCCTGCCCAACTAGCAGCGGGATCCGCTTAGCGGCGGGCGTCAGGCTCTCGGCCTGGCGCCCGCTTTCGGCTCCGCGGCGCTCACCAGCAAAGGCGGGAACGTCATGAGCGACAACGGCCGCAGGGTCGCCATCATCACCGGCGGTTCGGAGGGTATCGGGGCTGGCCTGGTCGCAGGGTACCGGGGGCGTGGCTGGGCAATCGTCGCCAATGCGCGCACGATCAAGCCGTCGAAAGACCCCGCCGTGTTGACGATTGAGGGAGATGTCAGCAAGCCGGCGACGGCCACCCGGATCATCGACGGGGCACTCGAGCGCTTCGGGCGCATCGACACCCTCATAAATGACGCTGGCGTCTACATCTCCAAGCCGTTTACCGACTACACCGCGGACGACTACGCCCTGGCCGTAGGAGTCAACCTCACAGGCTTCTTCCAGGTGACGCAGCGCGCCGTCACTGAGATGCTCCCGCGTGGTGGCGGGCACGTGGTCAACATCACGAGCACCCTGGTCGATTACGCGAACTCCGCGGTGCCGGCCGTTATGGTCGCGCTCACCAAGGGTGGCCTGGCGGCGGCCACCCGGTCGCTTGCGATCGAGTACGCATCCCGCGGCATCCGCGTCAATGCTGTCTCGCTCGGAGTCATCCAGACCCCCATGAATGCAGACGAGAGCTACCAAGGGCTCGCTGCGCTCCACCCACTGGGGCGCGTGGGGCAGGTCAGCGACGTCGTGGACGGCATCCTGTTCCTGGAGTCATCACGGTTCATCACTGGCGAGACCCTGCACATCGATGGCGGCCAAATCGCCGGCCACTTATCGGCTGTGGGAGCAACCGGCTACCGGTCGTCGGTACCGGCGACATGGCCGCGTCGCACGAGGAGAATGTGACGAGGGTACGGCAGGTATCCCGCGCGAGGTCGCGCCCATGCATGCCGAGATCGCGGTCAGTGGCGCGACAGGCCGAAAGGAAAATACGTGAAGCTCGGGCTGATGCTCGGCTATTCCGGTGCCACCATCAACTTCCCGATTGACCTGGTCAAGCTGGCCGAGAATCTGGGATACGACTCGGTGTGGACCTCCGAGGCCTACGGGTCGGATGCGATGACTCCGCTGGCCTGGATCGCCGGACAGACGTCGCGTATCCGGCTGGGCACGGCGATCGCGCAGCTAGCGGGCCGGACGCCTGCGATGTGCGCGATGCAGGCGATGACGATCGACGCCCTGGCCGGCGGCGGACGGATGATCGTCGGTCTCGGCGTCTCCGGGCCGCAGATCGTCGAGGGCTGGTACGGCCAGCCGTGGGGCAAGCCGTACTGGCGCGTGCGCGACTACGTCGAGATCATGCGCAAGATCTTCCGGCGTGAAGGACCGGTCGAGCATGCGGGCAGGGAGATCTCCCTGCCGTATCGGGGAGAGGGAGCTACCGGCCTCGGCAAGCCACTGCGCTCGATCCTCCATCCGTCGAACGACATCCCGATTGTGCTGGGGAGCGGCGGGGATTCCATGCTGCGGTTGGCCGGGGAGATCTGCGACGGCGTGCTCCCGCTGCGGTTCGTGCCCAGGGAAATGCCGCGGTTCCTCGACCGCATCGAGGAGGGTTTCCATCGGGCGGCTAACGGGAAGTCGTGGGACAGCTTCTCGTTCGAGGCCCTCGTCCCGGTTACGCTCACCGAAGACGTGAAGTCTGCGCTGCAGGCGATGAAACCCGGGATTGCGCTGTATGTCGGCGGGATGGGCCATCCGACCATCAACTTCCACAAGAGCGCCATGGAGCAGCTCGGCTACGCCGACGCCGCTGCGAGGATCGAGGAGCTGTTCCGGGCGGGACGAAAGACGGAAGCGGCTGACGCAGTGCCTGACGAGTTCGTCGACGAGCAGGCGCTCGTCGGGTCGCAGAAGCGGATTCGCGAGCGGTACCGCCCGTGGGCCGACTGCGGAATCAGCGGATTGCACATCGGCACTAGCCAGCAAGCTGCCGTCGAGCTGATGGCGGACATCGTCCGCAGCGCCGAGCCGTCGGCTAAGGGATGACGCCGTACACGGCAGCCTGTGAATGCAGAAGGGACCGCCCCGTGGCCAATCGAAGCCAGCAGGAGATCGGGAAGTTCATCCAGGGCCTGCGGGTGAAGCCCGGCTCGCACGTCACTCTTGCCAAGGATTTCGACCCCGGCTTCAAGGGGCCGTTTGCGAAGAAAAAGGACGGTGCCGACTTGCTGCGCCGCGGCGTCGAAATCCTCGCCGAATACCAGGCCCGGCTTGCGGCCCAGGACACCTACGGCGTACTGCTCGTGCTGCAAGGTATCGACGCCGCCGGCAAGGACGGGACGATCCGCCATGTGATGAGCGGCGTGAACCCGCAGGGCGTGAACGTCCACAGCTTCAAGGTTCCATCGCCTGAGGAGCTGGCCCACGACTACCTCTGGCGATGCGCTAAGGATCTGCCCGCGCGTGGCGAGATCGGCATCTTCAACCGGTCTCACTACGAGGAGGTCCTCGTTGCCCGCGTCCATCCGGAGAACCTCAGCCGGGAGCGGCTGCCTCCGCGAGCGCTAGGGCCAGGCTTGTGGACAAGGCGTTACCGGGAGATCAACGACTGGGAGCGCTACCTGAGTGACAACGGCTTCGTGATCGTGAAGCTGTTTCTGAACCTGTCAAAGGAAGAGCAACGCGTCCGGTTCCTCCAGCGCATCGATGTGCCAGAAAAAAACTGGAAGTTCTCCGCGAGTGACGTGAGGGAGCGCGCCCGCTGGGACGACTACCAGACTGCCTTCTCCGACATGCTCTCCAGCACCAGCACTAGCTGGGCGCCCTGGTACGTAATCCCGGCCGACCACAAGTGGTACGCGCGTATATGCGCGTCAGCAGTCCTGGCTGACGCGCTGACGAGAATCAACCCTCAGTACCCGGCCCTGAGCAAGCAGGTCAAGCGTGAGTTGCTAGAGGCCAGAGCAGGTCTTGCGGCCGAGGCGCCGTAGAACCTCAGGTCGGCGATCCGGCTGGAGCGGTTCATCGGACCGGTGCTTGAACTACCGGGAGGCGGGCATTCCTAGTGGCAGCTTGTCCGGTCCTTTAGTGTCGCTAGTGGAAGGTACGCCTGCCCCGAGTAGAGACGAGGTAACCACATGGCTGAGGGCATCCGCATCGCTGCCTCGGTCATGTTCGTTCGTGACCTGGACCGGTCGGTGCGCTTCTATCAGGAACTCTTGACGCTGGAGGTCACCGACCGCAGCCCGACCGCGGCCATGCTGGTCAGCCCGGGAGGTGCTCAGCTCGTGGTCCGCGCCATGGGCCCCGAGGCCCAGCATGCACTGGGTGGCATTGGCGTCCAGTACGTCGTGTGGGTCGCCGACGGCGAGGAAGACCTCAGGCGGTGCGAGAAGGTCCTGCAATCGCATGCTGGATACCGAGGCACCAACCGCAGCGGGGACGTAACTGCGGTGGAAGGCACCGACCCCGACGGGGTGGCCGTCGTGATCGTCTATCCAGGGCCGGACCGGGTGCGAGTTCACGAGCTGCCCACCAGGATCTACGCATGGTGACGCGGGTACCTCGCCGTGCGCACCTCATTCCACCCGGTCAAGCGCTGGGTCAGGGTGCTCGCCCAGGTACTCCACCCAGGCTCGCTTGATGCAGGGGTAGTGGACGGAGGCCTCCACCAGATCCAGGAAGTTGATCACGTTGGTGTCAAACCGCTGCTGCAGTTGCTCATCGGCGATTCGCCCTTCTGACGTGAAGGCCTCATGGGCCTGGGCGAGGGAGAACATATCGGGATACAAACGCGCGCCGAGGTGCTCGAACGGGACTCGGAGGGCCCACAGACCGCGGTTGCCGCCTGCCATCGAGGGTGATGCGGACATCAGCAGCCCGTGCCGCTCGTTGAACGGCTGCGGGTGATAGCGAGATACCCAGTCAATGGCGTTCTTCAGCGCTCCGGGCATGGAGGCGTTGTATTCGGGCGCGGCCACGACGAAGCCGTGACAGGCCTCGAGCCGACGCCGGAACTCCTCGGCGCCGGGCGGGAATCCGTCCTCTCGCTGGACGTCCTGGTCGTAGGACGGGGCGTCGAAGTCACGCATCGACGCCACGTCGACATGGCCGCCATTCGCTTCGATGCACGCCGCGGCCAGGTCGGCGAGCTGCGCGTTCAATGAGTCGCGGCGCAGAGATGCCGCGAAGACAAGGAGCCGCACCGGTTCGCGCGCCCGCTGGCCGTCCATCTGTGTCATCCGCCTGTCTCCATCCTGCATCCGGGCAGTCCATCCGGTCCTTGACGAGCACGGACCTTCCAATAGCTAAGCCGGCTTGCCCGCGTCAACCCAGCGCTGAAACATCTGTACCTGGGCTGCGGGCCAGGGCCCGTCGCAGGGCATCTTTCCGCTACTCAGAGCCTCCAGTATGGCCTCGGCGTGCTCGGCAACGTCGGCATGCTGGGACAGGTTGAAGGCGAAGCTCATCGATTGGCGGTCCTTGTCCCGGAACAGCGGCTCGATGTCCCGCGCAAAGCTGACCGAGCCGCCTCCGTTGGCTGATGTCATGTGATCCTCCGTCATCACCTATCCGCGGACCCGGACTTGATCAGGGATCCGTTTTTGATATGCCGCAGGGTCCCGCGCTGACTCTGCGCCCAATGGACAATCCCCGGTCCGTGCCTCAGTGAAGCAGATGATCAAGGTTGTCCCAGTGCGCAGGGCCACTTGCCCGTCGAGCGCGGCCTGCGGGGGTCCAGAGGACCGATTGTGCTCGGGGTGTAAGACTGAGCGGGCGCGCAGCTATATCGGACAGCCGACCTGACGGGAGGGCTGAGATGCCTGCCGTAACCGCCGATTACCTGAAGCTGCCCCGGCTGCATGGGCCGTCCGGTGTCACCCGTGAGCGCACTCTGGATTCGGTCAGCACGGCACCGACCGGCCTGGAAGGGGAGGGATTCCCGGTCCATCGAGCGTTCGCGGGCGTCTCGCTGGCCGCGCTCGATCCGTTCGTCCATATGGACCAGATGGGTGCTGTGGAATACGGGCCTGGTGAGCCCAAGGGGACGCCGTGGCATCCGCATCGCGGATTCGAGACCGTGACTTACATGATCGACGGAGAGTTCGCGCACCAGGATTCTTACGGGGGCGGTGGCCTGATCACCGACGGCGCCACGCAGTGGATGACCGCCGGAGGCGGCATCCTGCATATCGAGACTCCGCCCGAGTCGCTTGTGGTCTCCGGGGGCCTGTTCCACGGCATCCAGCTATGGGTGAACCTGCCCGCTAAGGAAAAGATGATCCCCCCGGCCTACCAGGGACTCGAGGGCGACGCCGTCACGTTGCTCACTTCAGCTGACGCGGGTTCCCTGGTGCGTGTGATCGCCGGCGATGTCGGCGGTCACGCCGGGCCCGGCTCGACTCACACTCCGATGGCCCTGGTCCATGCGACCGTCTCTCCCGGCGGGCAACTGCAGCTGCCGTGGAACGCCGAGTTCAATGCCCTCGCCTACATCCTCGCCGGATCTGGTCGGGCGGGCGCCGATGGCCGCCCGGTACGCAGTGGTCAGCTGCTGGTGTTCGGCGCTGGCGACTGGCTCGGCATTCGGGCCGACGACAGGCAGGACTCGCGAAGCGCGGACCTGGAGGTCCTCATCCTGGGTGGTCGGCGGATAGGTGAGCGGGTTGAGATGTTCGGTCCGTTCGTGATGAACACCAAAGCCGAACTCGGGCGGGCAGTGGAAGACTTCCAGGCTGGGAGGTTCGGGAGCATTCCCCCGGACGCGCTGATGCCGCACGTTCCCGACCCCGACCCGGTCCGGGCCGAACACACCGGCATCTAGCCGCCGCTGCGGCGACTAGCCCCACTGGCCGGGCTGGTAGTCGCCGGCGGGCTGCTGGACCATGACGTTGATCCGGTTGTAGGTGTTGATGAGGGCGACAAGCGATACCAGCGCGGCGAGCTGGTCGTCGTCGTAGTGCTTGGCCGCGTTCGCCCACGCCTCGTCGGTGACACCGCCGGCGGCGTCGGCGATGCGGGTGCCCTGCTCGGCGAGTTCCAGCGCGGCCCGCTCGGCCTCGGTGAAGACCGTGGCGTCCCGCCACGCTGCGACCAGGTTCAGCCGCTGCTGGCTTTCTCCCGCGTGCAGGGCATCTTTGGTGTGCATGTCGGTGCAGGCGGCGCAGCCGTTGATCTGGCTGGCGCGGATCTTGACCAGTTCGTGCGTTGGGGCTGGGAGGGTCGACTGAGTCACGACCGCGCCTGCCGAGTTGATGTATTTCGCGAACTTCGTTGCGACGGGGCTGGACACGGGCGACCCCTTCGGCGGCGAGCGGGCACCGGCCGACCCCCGGTACGAGCGCGAGGGATCGGTGCGGCTGTCATGGTCCGACCCAGTCGGCTGGGCCGGTCTGGATAAGGAACCGCCATCGCCTGCAGCGGAAGCACAGCTGGTTAAGGATCGGATGGCCGAGCTAGACGCGCGGACGGCCGCCGCCGCTGCGGAGCTCGATGCCATCGGCGATGAGCTGCGCCGCGCGCGAATCGGCAGCCGGGTCCTTGGCAGTCCTGCCAACCTGGCCGCGGTGGCGGCGCTGCAAACGTCGGTAGAGCAGGTGCGTGCGCAGCGGCAGGCGCTCGCCGAGGAAAAGGCGGCGCTGGCGCGCGCGTCCGCGGCCGGACTTGCGCAGGAAGACTCGCATGCGCACCTTCGCCATCGGGCAATCCCGAATGTCGACCCGGCCCGCACCCGCAGCCGGGTCCTCCGAGTGTGGTCGGCTGTCTCCGCGTCGGTCTTCCTGGCCGGGCTCGCCGTTGTCATTCTCGATCATGTCGGGTCTCTGCTGCCGGCGTTCGCAGGCCTGGCGTTCGTGATGCTCAGCATCGAAGCGTTCGCGCGCGGTCACCTGTGGCAGTTCATTGGCGGCCTGGTCGCTGCGGCCGCCGTCGGCGCGCTCGGATGGCTAGCCGCCCAGGCAATCATCGGCAACTGGCGGCTGGCCGTCGCCGTGCTGCTCCTAGTGGCCGCCCTCGCCGTGCTCCTCGCCAACATCCGCGACTTCTTCCGCAAGCGCTAAGGCCTGGAAGGCGTTGGCGAAGCTCCAACCGTCGGGCCGGTTCCGGCGTCTACCAGTCATGAACATTGCCGCAATCCGGCTCCGATGGCTGGCCGCCTCGCTGATCGCCGCCGCCACGGTGCTTACGGCGGGCTGCGGCGTCAGCGCCGCGCCGACCCGCACCACGGCGGGGTCCGGCGGACCGGCGACGTCGGCGCCGACAGGGTCAACGCCAAGCCCGTCCCCAAGCTCGGCTCCAACGCCGGCCGACGCCGGCGCAACACAGTCGGTCGCCGCCGCCGGGCCTGACGAGTGTGCGACGGCGAGCCTGCGTGTGAGCATCGGCCGGTCGGGAGCCGCAGCTGGAACCACCTACCTCTCGCTTGACCTCACGAACGTGTCGGCCGCTACCTGCTTCGTGCAGGGCTACCCAGGCGCCTCGCTCGTGACCGTCGGCAATGGCTCGGGAGAGCAGATCGGTGCGGCGGCCCGGCGAGACCCGGTCACGCCCTCAGTGAGGATCGTCCTGGCGCCGGGATCGGTCGCGCACTCGTTCCTCGGCGTCGGAACTGCGGCCGACTACGCCTCCGCAACGTGTGATCCGGTCACCGCGCACTGGCTGAAAATCTTCCCGCCTGACCAGCTCGCCGCTGCGTACGTGCAGTTCACCGCTGCGACCTGCGCATCGAGGTCTGTGACCTTGCTGAGCATCCAGCGGCTGGCCGCTGGAGTCTGATCCGGCACGCAGCCTCCGGCGGAGCGCGGCAGCCGGCTTCCGTCATGAACGCAGGGTGGGCGTAAGCGCGAGTGATCCGGCGAGGGCAGTTGCGGCGACCGTGACGGCGCGCGAGAGGCGGAGAGCGCGGGGAATATCCGCCGGACCTGGAGCCGGGCCCGAACCAAGTTCTGGCCGCTGCTCTACCCTTCCTGCATAGCTGAGCTTCCCGCCTAGTTGCACGCCGAGGGCGCCCGCGAAGGCTGCCTCGCACCAGCCGGCGTTGGGGCTGGGGTGCCTGGGCCCATGGTCCCGCGCTATCTGCCAGGCGCTGTCTGGCCGTCCGCCCACGACCGGAGCGCATGCTGCCGTCAGCAGGGCAGTTAGCCGGGCTGGCACCCAGTTCGCGACGTCGTCGAGGCGCGCGGATGCCCAGCCGAACTCCTCGTACTGCGGGGAATGATGGCCGACCATAGCGTCGAGCGTGTTGACGGCGCGGTAGCCGATCAGGCCTGCGTTACCGGCCATGGCGCCCCAGATCAGCGGGGCGACGATCGCGTCGCTCGAGTTCTCCGCGATCGACTCCACAACAGCCTTGGCAATACCTGCAGTATCGAGTCGTGCGGGGTCACGGCCGCACAGCCCGGGCAGCATCTGCCGGGCTCTGTCGATGTCGTTGGCGACGAGCGCGCGTCGGATCCGTTCGGCCTCAGTTCGTAGTGACCTCGCGCCGACGACGGTCCAGGTGCATGCGGCTGTCAGCGCTAGTCGGGCGGCTGGCTGGTCCTGGCAGAGTCGGCCGGCGGCCAGCATAGGCGCCGTCGCTAGCGTGACACCGAACACAGCGAACCCTGCGCCGCGCGCCCGGCGTTTGGCGTAAATGCTCGACTCGACGGCCTGCGCTGCGCGACCGAAAAGCGCGACGGGGTGACCGCGCGCTGGGTCGCCGAGCAGTTCGTCGGCTATCACTCCCGCGGTGAGGCCCGCCGCCAGCGGCCAGATGTCGGCTCGCGAAGTCACGTGCGCATCATGGCATTTGCGGCGCCGGAGGTGAGTGCGGGGCGCCGGTTCCGTACTGCGCGCAGTTCGAACAAGTATGGGTGGCCGAAATATAACGTGAGCGGCTATTGCTCCCGTGCTGCAAGATCAACTCTGACAACGTGTGAACCGTAGGTACAAAGTCTTTGGACCTCTGGTGCACGCGTTGTCGCGGTCAGGCGCGCGCAGCGGCGGAACCGAGCCTGGCGATGCCCGAGATAGGTGCTTTATGGATATTTCAACCGAGCCTGTCTCTCGTGAACCGTGACAGCGACGGTAGCCAGGGTTTACTGAAGCTCTTCAGGGGGCTAATGCTGGCCCACTGCATACGCGGGCAGCGGCCTCGGCGCGCTAGCCTGCCGAGGATGCATGCGCACGCGTCACCTGATCTCGCAAGCGACTCGTCCGACCTCGGTCATCACGGCGACGCCGAGCTAGCTCCCGATCTGGTGGACCTCGCAGTCAACGTCCGGTCGTCCGGGTGTCCCGACTGGCTCGCAGCACAGATCCGCGGCGCCGATCTGGCCGCTTACCCTGACCAGCGGGCTGCGGTCGCCGCTGTTGCCGCGCGCCACGGTCGATCAGCGGATGAGGTGCTGCTCACCGCCGGCGCGGCAGAAGCCTTTGTGCTGCTTGCGCGCGCCCTGCGGCCCCGCCACGCGGTCGTGGTCCACCCTCAGTTCACCGAGCCGGAGGCTGCCCTGCGTGCTGCCGGTCACCTGGTCGACCGTGTGGTGCTGCCGTTCCCGTTCACGCTCGATCCCGCACGGGTGCCGGCGAACGCCGATGTGGTCTTCCTCGGTAATCCGACCAACCCGACATCGGTGGCGCATCCTCGCGGCGTGCTGCTTTCCCTGGTCCAGCCCGGCCGGACGGTTGTTGTCGACGAGGCTTTCGCTGACTGCCTGCCGGGCGAGCGCGAATCGCTCGCCGATGAGGCTGACCTGACCGGGCTGGTCGTGATCCGGAGCCTCACCAAGACCTGGGGGCTGGCCGGATTGCGAGTCGGCTACGTGCTGGCGGCACCGGACATCGTCCGGTTGCTGGCAGCCGCGCAGCCGCTGTGGCCGGTCTCGACCCCGGCGCTCACGGCGTGCATAGCCACCGCGTCGGACGCCGCAGTTAGCGCGGCCGGGGCATGGGCTGCGGAGATCGCTGAGGAGCGGGCGCAACTGATGAGCGGACTTGCCAGCGTCAACGATGTGCGGGTTGTCCCGGCGCCGTCGGCGTCGTTCGTGCTGCTCGACACGGGGATGCCGGACGTGCGAATGCGGCTGAACCAGGAGGGCTTCGCGGTCCGGCGCGGCGAGACGTTCCCTGGGCTGGCGCCGGGCTGGATCCGCGTCGCCGTCCGGGATACCCGGACCTCCGACCGCTTCGCCGCGGCCCTGCAAGAGGTTCTCGGCCGTTCCTAGCGCAGGCCCGCCGGGGTCGTCGCTGCCGTCCCGAAATCACCCTGCCATCCTTGAGCAGAATCACGTCGACAGTAGGACGGCAGGGCGAATCTGGATGAGGAACTAGGCCGACGATGACGCAACGTTTCGGCTATGCCATCGACAAGCGATACCTGCCGGTTCTGCTGCCATTCGGGCTGCGGCCAGCGAAGGACGGGGTCACCCTTAGCGACGAGGGTGGCTTCCTGGCCACTTTCGGCTTCTTCAAGCTCGCGACGCCGATTGTGAACATCACCGATGCGCATATCACGCGGGACTACCGATGGTGGACAGCCTTCGGCGTCCGGGCTTCGCTTGCCGATGACGGCCTGAGCTTCGGAACAAACCACAGCGCAGGGGTGTGCATCCACTTCGCCGAGAAGGTGCCATCTGTGCTGCGCCGAAGCGGTCACTCCGCGCTGACCGTGACTGTCGCTCAGCTCGAGGAGCTGACTAGCCAACTGGCATGACCGACTACCGGCGCCCGCGGCGCTGCCGTCACAGTCGCCGATTCCCTGCCTGCGGCTCCGCCGGACGGGACCAAGCGGATGCGGGTCGGTGGGGTCGGCGTCGCCGCCGAGCAACGAACGAGGTCAGTGCTCGGCGTTCATCGCGGCCAGCACCTCCTCGGAATGCTCCTGGCGCAATACGAGAGGCCGCTCCTGAGCGCGCAGCGCGACCAGGACCGCGCGACGGACCAGTTCCTTGATGTACGAAGCCGTGACGCCTTCAGTTGTCTGGGCCACCATGGACTCCAGTCGAGCCCCACGTCGCGTGTGTAAGGCGCAGCAGCCGTCGCAAAGGGGTGCTCGAGCATCTCCTCGACGGCGTCGAGGTTTGCGCCCGGATCGAGGAGGAGAATCTGTCCGAGACTCGCGAGTAGCTTGACGTGACTCGCCAGGAATCCAGAACGGACATTTGATGCCTGTCAGCAGCCGCTTTCTCGAAGGTTCCTTTGCGCCGGTCAACGAGGAGATCACCTCCTTCGACCTGCCGGTCACCGGCCGTGTTCCCGCAGAACTGACTGGTCGCTACCTCCGGAACGGGCCGAACCCGCTAGGTCTGGACGACCCGAACCACCACTGGTTCCTGGGCGCTGGCATGGTCCACGGCGTCCGGCTGCGGGATGGCAAGGCCGAGTGGTACCGGAACCGCTGGGTCCGCTCCAAGGCCGTCGCCGCGGCACGCGGCGAGCCGTGGCCGGGTGGTCCTGTGCACGAGAACATGGACTTCGCCGCTAACACGCACGTCATTTCCCATGGCGGGCGGACGCTGGCCACTGTCGAGGCAGGGCCGCTGCCTTACCAGCTCACTTACGAGCTCGATACGGTCGGGCCCTGCGACTTCGCAGGCACGTTGCCGGGCGGCTTCGCGGCGCATACGAAGCTCGATCGTCAGACCGGCGAATTGCACGCGATCGCTTACTTCTGGGCCTGGGATCACGTGCAGCACGTCGTCGTGGACGCGGCGGGCAAGGTCACGCGGACAACAGACATCGCCGTCCCCGACGGCCCGATGATGCACGACTTCGCGCTTACGCAGAACTACGTGGTGCTGTTGGACCTGCCGGTCACGTTCAGCCTGAACGCGGTCAGCGCAGGCCGGGAGCTGCCATATGTGTGGAACCCCGCGCACCAGGCGCGCGTCGGTCTGCTGCCACGGAATGGTGGCGCGGAAGTCCGCTGGATCGAGATCGAGCCCTGCTGGGTCTTCCACTGCCTGAACGGCTACGACGACGACGGCGGCCGGGTGGTGGTCGACTTGTGCCAGTACAACGAGTCCTTCGACGTCTCCACCCTCTGGGCAGCGCATGGACCCATAACTCTGGACCGATGGACCATTGACCCGCTCGCCGGGAGGGTGACGCAGCAACGCCTGGACGATCGCGGGCAAGAGTTCCCGCGCGTCGACGACCGGATCACCTCTCGCCCGCACCGATACGGGTACAGCGCTGTGATTGGTGAGGTGAACCGGGCGATCACGGCGGCCGGAGATTTTGCCGATGACGCATTCTCGAACGCGCTGATCAAGCACGACGTCCAGCGTGGCAGCAACGAAGCGCGCGACTTCGGGCGCGACGCCGCTGTGGGAGAGGCAGTGTTCGCCCCATCGTCGTCAGATGCCGCAGAGGATGACGGCTATGTGATGGCATTCGTGCATAACCCTGAGCGCGGCTCGTCGGACCTGGTGATCCTCGCCGCGCAGGACTTCACCGGCGATCCGGTGGCCACGATCCACCTGCCGGCCAGAATCCCGCTTGGCTTCCATGGCAGCTGGATCCCGGACAGCTAGATCTCCCCAAAGCGCTTCAAGCTCGGCTGAGGAATCGGGGTTGACAGCGCCTGAGCGGCGCGGGCGCGCAGTCCGAAGACCGCGCGCCCGGCAGCTACCTCGTGCTAGCTAGCTATGGCGTTACATAGTTCATTGAGGTGCCCCAGTTGGCGAAGCCATCTCTTGTACCGCCGCAGGTTGCCAGCGCCAGAGTGAAGTCCGAACCCGTGCAGTTCGGATATTGGATGTACTGGCTGGCGAAGTAGATCCTCCCGCCCGTGAAAGGCGCGAAGATCGCGTTGCCGTAGTCTCCCCAGCGCGGCCGGGTGCCGCCTGGCAGACCCTGGTACTCCGTGAAGCCGTCTTGAGGCGATTGCCCTAGGTCGGCGACGTGGATCGATCCGACCAGACTGCCGGAGACGGCAGTCAGCCGGCCGTAGGCAGAGCTCGGGTAGAAGCCACCGTTGTCAGCCGCGGTCGGACCGCCGTTGCCGTTCAGCGTGAAGCTCATGATCGCTCCGCCGTTGCCGCCGTCCTGCCCGGGCAGCCCTTCGGCAGCCATCGTCGGGAACTCGATGTCCTCGTGCTCTGCGGAGACATAGCCAGAGCTTGTCAGTGTCAGGCCCGTTCCCTTCTTGTTGAATCCTTGCGTGCCGACGACCCAGTAGATGGCGCCCATGTGCGTCTCTGGGGCCGACTCCGACGTGAAGGTCTGATTGACTTCCGTGCTCGCAGCGAACCAGACCTGGTCCTGGGCCTGCGAAGCCTGTGTCGTTCCGTCGCCGTTGGTTGCGATGCCGCCCTCAGGGCAGCTCGCCAGCGCAGGCGGGGTACCGGTGAGACCAGCCGCTCCGCACTCAGCACCGAGCGGTATAGGCCCGGCCTTCTGAGCACCCCGCTGTCCTTCGCCGAAGTAGAACGGCCCGCCCGAGAACAACTGGCCACCGAACCGGAGGCTGTTGCAGGCGTTGCAGTTCTTGCTGTTCAGTTTGCTGAGACCGGTCCAGTCGAAGACTGCCATCCTGGTGTCACCCGAACCGTAGAAGTCGAGAGAGCCCACCATGAAGCCAGTGCCGCCCCAGCTGTTGTCGAACTGTGATGGGTCAGGCGCGGCCGCCGGAATCACTTGGTACCAGCACGTGAGGCCTGGCACATGGAACTGATTATCGGAGGCACACGTACCGTCCGGAGTCGGCAGCAAGCCCATATTTTCTATCGCGACGTTGAAGGCGGGATTCGGCGTGCCGTTGGACAGCGTGACTGGCTCGCCCAGCTCCATCGGGGTCTTGCCGAACGCGAGTTCCTGCGCGCCGTTGAAGCCGCCGCCGCCAATACCGGGGAAGCCAGCCTTGTTCGGGAACTCGTCGTAGAACAGGAGGAAGGCGTCCCGGGTAGTGCTGATCTTCGCGAAGTCGTTGAACAGATAGGGGAAGCCAGGCTCGGTCGGGTTGTAGTTGGCGTTGACGAAGTAGACGTTGTACGGGCCGAACGGGTTGTTGCCGACCGTCACGGCGACGCCCTCAAGGCAGTCACTGGCCGCGGCGGCTGCGAAGCAGCCGGTGAACGCCCCGCCATTAGCTTCGCTGCTCTCGGAGACGATCTCGGTGAAGAACCAGTGCCCGCCGTTGCTGTAGTCGTACTGGCACATGATGTCGCCACCACTGCTCCAGCCCTTCTGGGTGAGACCCATCAGGGTGTCCAGCGGAATCGCCCCGGACATCCGCTTCAGCGCTTGGTTGAACACCATGATCTCGCCGATGTTGTTGTCCTCGACGACGTAGCCATTACCGGCACACAGGCCCTGATCTGAGGGCTCGATATCGCCGAGCGGGTTGGTCGTCAGCGTCCCGCTGTCGACGGCGTTCAGGCCTTTGACGCCGACCGCACCGCCCGACGACGCGCTGATCGGGTCACAGCCCGGTCCCATCGGCTGACAGCTAACGCTTGGCGGCGTCGGATCGGGGCCGTTGCGCTGCAGCAGCGGATATGGCATCTGGTGGATGCCCGGTGGCGCATTGGCAGCTGCCGCTTGCGAAGCGAGTGAACGGCTGGTCGCCGCGGCGGCCGCGCTGGCTGCTGGCGACACGTTGGCCGTGGACGGCGCTCGGAATGGTCCGCTCAGCAGCTGGCAGCCGACGGCTGAACATCCTGTGGCGGCCGGGCCGGTAAACGTTGGGGAGGAGCTCCCCAGGCTGGAAGTGGTAACGGTGCTAGCTGTACGAGCGGCTGGCGTGCTGGCCGATGCCGCCGCCGACCCCGTGGAGAGGACGGCTAATCCGAGCGGCAGTGACAACAGCGACATCATTGCCAGGGTGTTGCGAACGATTCTCCTTCTTCTCACCTGCATATCAGGGCCTCACTGTTGACGGTTTCCCCCCAACCCCTGGGACAGGGCGCTGATGACGCCGAACCCCCGCACTCGGGGCTTAGGTGCGAGCTGTCGTCGTCCGCACCGGACAGCCGGTACGGCACTCCATCGTGCACGTAAGGGACTGATCATGCCTGTTACCGCATGGCGCCCCCCATCGTCCGTCGGCTAGCTAATGCCGTCAAGCGCTCGAGCTCGGACAGAACCGCGGAGCACCGTCACGAGCGCCACGACGGGCCAGCTGCCCGCGGACACTGGCAGGGTCGTAGCGTGGGTGATCGGCGGGTAGTGTCCGCTATGGCGTGGCCGGCAGAATGGCGCGACCTGCCCAGCCGCCATGGCTGTCGTCTTCCGGCATCGCAAGCGGCCCAGCCTGCTAGGAGGTGACCGGCGTGCGCTACCGGCTCGAGGTCCGGCTCACGCCCGCCGATGTCGGCCAGCGGGTCGTGATCCGCTGGCGCCGGCCCGGACCGGGCAATAGCGAGCCGATCGCCGACGTCCTCGGCATCCTCGAACAGGCTGACGCCGGTTCTTTTACCGTCCGTACCTCCGACGGGCAACAGGTCGTTATCCCAGCGGGGCGGGCTCTCGCCGGCAAGGTCGTGCCACCGCCGCCAGCTCGCCACCGCGGTGCTGGCCCGGCACGTGACTGACGGCTGTCGAGTGCGAGCGCTGCTTCATGCGGGTCGCACGCGTAGTCACGCGCGGATCTCGCGGATGATCGCGACGACCTCCCGCATCGTCCCGCGCAGCATGGGTATCCGGGTCAAGGAAACGAGCCGATCGGCCAACGGCACTGTGGCGTCGATCAGGCGGTAGGTCTTCGTGCGATCTCGTGATGTGTCGTGGACCCAGAACAGCACGATGCCCAGCGAGTACAGCCACAGCAGCTCCGGCAACTCGACTTGGAGCTCACGGTCGATCCTGGCCGACGATGCCTCGACGACCTCGCGGTACAGGGCAATGGACGCGTCTCGCGCCGCGCTGGATTCCTTGCTGAACGGGCTCAGCGGGCTGGTGGGCTCGGCGGCATGCTTGTAGAACGTGGCGGCAAACGAATGGTAGGGGTCCAGCACCTGGATCAGAGCCCTGAGCGTGCCGCGCAAGCGGCTGGCGAACTCATGCTCGGTGGCGAGCATGCTCCGGCATGCCGCGGCGTGCTCGACGTGGTTGCACAGGTAGAACTCCTGAATCAGCTCCTCCTTGGAGCCGAAGTAGTAATACGCGTTGCCGGTGGAGACCCCTGCCTCCCGCGCTATGGCGCGCATGGTCGCGGCCTCGTAGCCGTTCTGGCGAAATAGCCGCAGCGCCGCCTCGACGATGGCTGCCCTGGTCTGCTCCGCCCGTGGCGTCAGCTCCGGCTCACCGGAGTTAGTCACTGAGCGGTCTTCCGTGGGGCGGGTCGCCAGAGCGCTTGCGGCGGTGACTTCCCGGTCGACGGCGCGGACTTGGGCGGCGTTGCCGCCTGCGGGTCGGCAGACGGTGCCTCGGAAATGCGCTGCGCCTGCGCGCCGAGCCGGCGGCGCAGCCTGGTCAGAACGAGGATGCTCGCCAGGTACAGGGCGCCAAGGACCAGCAGGACTTGCCCGATCTTCGTTGCCAGCAGGGCGATCGCCTGCCTGGCCGTGACGCCACTGCCTGCTGTGGGCATGGTCAGCGCGACAAACCCCAGGCTGATCAGATAGAAGGTGACGACGTTCAGGCTGCTGATACCTCTGGCGGCCGCTTCGCTGCCGCCGAGCACGTCCAGCAGGAACAGCCGGCCGCTGCGCGACAGCACTTGGCCGACTAGGAGCGTGAGGCCAATGCTGATGAGGAGATAGGCGACATAGGTCACGACAATGCTCATGGCCGCTCCTTAGGGCGTTTCCTTGAACATGTTCAAATATCCTCCGGGACAGCCTTCAGGGCTACGTCAGAACGATGTGACTTTGAACACGTTCAAAAAGAGCTGTACCGGCAGCGACCGTCAGGATCGGCAGCTGGCGGTCGGCCATGGACGGAGTAACAGGCCTCTGACCTTTGTCCCTACCTCTTTGTGCCCACGGCATGATCTGATGAGAGGAAGTCCGGGCCGCCGCTCCTCTCAAGGCGCCGCGCCAGATCGACCTGACAACATCTTCCGCAGCCGATGTGACTTGGCTGCGGAGCGGCAGGAGCTAGTGATGAAGTCATTCGATTCGGAAATCGCCGAGACCGCAAGATGGCTGGCCAGCCCTCGATTTGAGGGCATCACGCGTCTATACTCCGCGCGTCAGGTGGTGGAGCAACAGGGCACCATCCCCACTGACTACACAGTCGCGAGGGTGGCAGCCGGACAGTTTTACGATCGGCTCCGCCAGCTCTTCGCCGAGGGCAAGCAGATCACTACCTTCGGCCCTTATTCACCCGGTCAGGCAGTGGCCCTGAAGCGGATGGGCATCGAGGGCATCTACCTGGGCGGCTGGGCCACGTCGGCCAAGGGATCCGTCACCGAGGACCCAGGGCCCGACCTGGCGAGCTATCCGCTCTCCCAGGTGCCCGACGAGGCCGCGCCTATTGTGCGCGCGCTGCTCATGGCGGACCGGAACCAGCGCTTCACCCGCTCACGCCTGAGCGAGGCGCAACGTGCTGCCACTCCCGAGGTCGACTACCGGCCGTTCATCATCGCCGACGCCGACACTGGGCACGGGGGCGATGCGCACGTCCGGAATCTGGTCCGTCGTTTCGTTGAAGTCGGGGTCTCGGGCTACCACATCGAGGATCAGAAACCCGGCGCCAAGAAGTGCGGGCACCAGGGTGGAAAGGTGCTCGTCGGCGTGGACGAGCAGATCAAGCGGCTCAGCGCCGCGCGCTTCCAGCTTGACGTCATGAAGGTTGCCGGCATCATCGTGGCCCGAACCGACGCCGAATCGGCCACGTTCCTGGAAGGTCGCGGGGACGAGCGCGATCATCCGTTCATCCTGGGCGCCACCAGTGTTGACTTGCCAACGTACAAGGTCGGTTACCTGGCCATGTTGAGACACCTCCGCGAGCTCGGCGTCGACGACGCGCGCGGTCATCTGCTGTATAAGATCTCGGCTGCGGAGTACGACGAGGCCAGCGCCTGGCTCGAGCGAACCGGCGTGATGCGCGTACTTGAAGAGGGCGCGAAGGCCTTCCAGGAGGCCGACGGGTCGACGGTCGAGGCACTGCTGGACCGGGTCGAGACGCGGTATCTGGAGGCGTGGCAGTCCGAGGCCAACCTGAAGAGCTATCCCCAGGCGGTCGCTGATGTGATCGAGTTCCGCGCAAGCGAAGGCGAGCGCTTCGAGCTGAGCGCCGAGGAGTGGCTGGCCTTCGCGAACCGGACCTCGTTCCACGCCGCCCGCGCGAGGGCCAAGTCGATGGGCATCGACATCATCTGGGATTGCGAGCTCTCCAAGACGGCGGAGGGCTACTACCAGATTCAGAGCGGAATCGAGTACGCGATCGCCAGGTCGCTGGCTGTCGGCCCGTTCGCGGACCTCTTGTGGATGGAGACCAAGACTGCGGACCTCGCGGATGCTCGGCGTTTCGCCGAGGCCATCCACGCCGAGTTCCCCTCCAAGATGCTCGCGTACAACCTGTCACCGTCGTTCAACTGGGATACGACCGGGATGAGCGAAGAGGAAATGAGACGATTCCCGGAGGAGCTCGGCAAGCTGGGGTTCGTCTTCAACTTCATTACTTACGGCGGACACCAGATCGACGGCCTGGCGGCGGAAGAGTTCGCCGCAGCGCTCAAGCAAGACGGCATGCTCTGCCTGGCCCGGCTTCAGCGACGGTTCCGCCTGGTCGAGTCGCCGTACAGGACACCCCAGACCCTCGTAGGCGGGCCGCGCTTGGATGCGGCGCTCATGGCCTCTTCGGGCGGTACCGCGGCCACCAAAGCGATGGGCGAGGGCTCGACGCAGCACCAGCACCTGGTTCAGACCGAGGTGCCGACCAAGCTGCTTGAAGAATGGCTCGCGATGTGGACAAAGCACCACCAGATCCCGTATTCGCTGCGCGTCGGACTGCGGCCGAACACGGCTGGGTCTGAGTTGCTGGAGCTCACCCTGTCCAAGACAAGCGGGGAACAGGTCGCCAACGTCATCTTCGACGTGATCGTGGATCGCCGTGGGCGCAACATCCTCTCGGTCCGAAACCAGAACACGTTCGACGTCGCCCTGCGCAAGAAGCGCTTGATGACGCTCAACCACCTGTTCCTGGTTCACCGCTACAAGATCTGGTCAGTCCACTACGTCAGCCCGACCGACGACAATCGTTACCAGGCTCAGAAGATGAAGACGCACGGCCTCTATAGCGACGTCCACAACGAGGTTGGCGACGTGATCGTCGCGGACGTGAGCGCGGAGGGCGTCAAGGCCCTGCTCGCTCCGGACCGGGACCGCCTGAACGCCTTGATCCAGCGGAAGCATCCATATGTACTGGTCGACCTCGCGGCGCAGATCCCGCAAAGCAGCGGTCATGGCGAGAGTCGGGACTGAAAGCGCGCACGCCTGCGGTGAGCTCCTCTTGGCGTCCAGCGAAGACTGCGCGCGGAGCAGAGTTCATGCTCAATCTCCTCGGCGCTGAGCCCGACGTTGCGAGGGATTGCGAGCGCCGCGGCGTCCAGTGCTGCTAGCCCCGGGCGATGCGGACTGGCGCCTGCCAGAGGACCGGCGGACTCCGCTACGCCCTGGCTCTTGGCTGCTGTGTGCCGCCTCGTATTCCTGGATGATGCCAGCGGGTAGTCGGCCGTGCGCCGAGACGGTGAAGCCCTTCTGTTCGGCCCAGGCGCGTATCTGTCGGCTGCGCGCCCGGCTGGCGGGGGTCCTGGCCGCGGTCTTGAACCGCCGTTGTGGCATCAGCCTGGCACGTTCCACGAAGGGTGCCAGCCGGTGGCGGAGGTCCGCGGCATGCCGCGCGTTCAGGTCGAGCTCGTAGGCTCTGCCGTCGACACCGAACTCCACGGTCTCATCGGCCGGACCGCCGGTGAGATCGTCCTCCAGTTGTACTTCGACCTTCTGCATTGCTTCCCCCTGAGTTGAGCATTGCCTTTGGCCGGGCCAGGCTCAGGAAAATCGAATGGTGGTCTTGGGCTTGTTCCCTTGTCGGTCCGACCTAACGCACAGCACGACGCGTTTGTGCAGTTCAGGACCGTTGCTGGCGACGGCCAGTCATGTGCAGATCACCCTATTTCTGGACGCCTGGCCGCTCATCCGGTCCCGATGAGCGCGTCCGGGACTTCGCGCAGGAAGATCTCGGCGGTCTTGGGGCCTACACCCTTGAAATGCTGCAACCGCTGGCTTATCTCCTCTCGCGTCGCGGCGGTCCGGACCAGCCGGGCGACGGAGCCGTCGTAATCCGCGGTGAGCGAGCGCATCACGTCGCGAAGCTCCTCGCTCATGACCGAGCTCATCCGGTGGTAGTCGCCCTCCCAGAGCTCGTGCCAGAGCGGATGCTGGTCGTCCGCGGTGAAGTGGTCTGGGCTGTCCCAGCCGTCTGCCTTGAACTTCTGAAATGCGCGAGCGGCGACCTTCTGCGGCACGGGCCGCCCGAAAAGCAGGCTCGCCAGCAGCCAGTCGAATAGGCCCTGGTCGGTGTTGGTGTCGATGCCGAGGTCAGCGGCGGTGATCAGTTCGGCCATTACACGCTCCCTTTGCTGTCAGCGGCCGCCGCTGGAGCGGTCGGTGCGCTCGACGCTGGCTTTGAGCTGAGCAAGGTCCCGCTGGGCGATGAACGCAGACTGGCCGCGGTCGACGCGCCCGGCTCGTCGAGGCCGCCCAGAGAACTACGTTCTAACGTCTCGCCGACGGTCGGCGGTCAATAGCCGCGACGATCATCGCAGCGAAGATCACGGCGAGGATGAATCCCGCCAGCAGCGAGTAGCGGTAGTGCAGCCCGATGGCATAGCGGGCGACCAGCCCGCCCAGGAACGACCCGGCTAGACCGACAAGCGCGGTCCGGATCAGGCCGATCGGGTTCGGGCCAGGCACAAGGAGACGGCCAAGTCCGCCGATGATCAGTCCCCCGATTGCCAGCCATATCAGCAGTAGCAGCATGCTTAATGCTACGGTCCGCCTGAGCCTGCTGCGGTGCCCACGCGCTCAGCATCGCCGGCTCCAGGCCGCACGCGATGCTGAGCATCGCCGGCCGCAGATCGCCCGCCGGGCGCTGAGCCAGTCGACCCGTGGCGCGCCTCGACGGCGGAAAACATCGGTTGTTTCTAAATTGTAACCTGCACCAAGACGCACACTCATCGGACCTTTAGCAGACGCTCCTACTAGGGATACGCTCGGACGATGCGCCCCGAGACCACATTGACGGGGCATCCACGACCGAGGTCAGACATGCCCTACGTCTGAATCAGGTCTTGCTAGCTCTCTGCGCCGGGTGTAAACATCCGATCAATAGATCGGATGTTTACGAGTAGGAGGAGCGCCCGTGACGCAGGTCCAGCCAGAGGATGCCGCGACGATTCCGGCTCCGCGGCCCGGTTCCGGCCATTCCGGCCCCCGGGTCGTCGCGCTCGACTGCTTCGATGTGCGCTTCCCGACCTCAATCGAGCACGACGGATCGGACGCGATGAACCCCGATCCGGACTACTCGGCCGCCTATGCCGTGCTGCGGACTGACGTCGAGGGGCTGGAAGGCCACGCGCTGTGCTTCACCATCGGGCGCGGCAACGAGGTGGTAGTCGCCGCTGTTGCGGCGCTCCGGTTGCACGTAGTGGGCCGGCACGTGAGGGACATAACTGGCGACCTGGGCGGCTTCAGTGCCTCCCTGATTGCCGACAGCCAGCTGCGCTGGCTCGGCCCGGAGAAGGGCGTCATGCACATGGCGATCGGCGCGGTCGTCAATGCTGCCTGGGACCTGGCCGCCAAGCTCGCAGGCAAGCCTGTCTGGCGTCTGCTGTCCGACATGACGCCCGAGGAGATCGTCTCGCTTGTCGACTTCCGATACATAGACGACGCGCTGACCCCAGCCGAGGCGCTCAAGATCCTGCGGACCGCTCAGCACGGCCGGGACGAGCGGATCGCCGAGCTCGCGCAGCGCGGTTACCGCGCCTACACCTCCACGCCCGGCTGGATCGGTTACTCCGACGAGCGGCTGGTTCAGCTCTCCAGGCAGGCAGTTGCAGACGGGTTCACGCAGATCAAGCTGAAGGTCGGCGCCGACATCGCCATTGATGCCAGGCGGCTCGCGCTCGCCAGGAACGCCGTCGGCCCCTCCGTCAGGATCGCGGTGGACGCGAACCAGCGGTGGGGTGTTTCACAGGCGATCACCGCGGTCAACGCCCTGGCCGGCTTGGACCCCTACTGGGTGGAGGAGCCGACCAGCCCGGACGAGATTCTCGGTCTGGCTCTGATCCGGGCCGCAGTCGCGCCCGTCAAGATCGCGGCAGGCGAGCACGTCGCGAATCGGGTGATCTTCAAGCAACTCCTGCAGGCGGGCGCTCTGGACATCATCACCCTCGATGCGGCCAGGGTCGCTGGGGTGAACGAGAACGTGGCGATCCTGCTGCTGGCCGCCAAGTTTGGCGTCCCTGTCTGCCCACACGCGGGCGGCGTGGGGCTCTGCGAGATGGTCCAGCATCTCGCGATGTTCGACTTCGTTGGTGTCTCGGCCACGATGACCGATCGCGTGCTCGAGTACGTCGATCACCTGCATGAACACTTCATCGATCCTGTGCGCATCAGCGCGGGCCGGTACATCGCCCCGTCGGCTCCTGGCTTCTCCGCCACGTTCCGCCCGGAGTCGCTACGCGACTACGAGTTCCCGCACGGCTCGGTCTGGCAGCAGCTAGGAGGCGGATAAGAGATCGAAAAAGCGACTAATCCCACTACCTGTCTCATAAGCTTCGAAATCACGTAAGGAGCGCCATGAACGTTAAAGGCCGTTTGCTGGGCACCGTCGCGGTCGCCGCAGCCGGCGTGCTAGTGGCCGCATGCAGTTCCAGCGGGCCATCAGGGTCCAGCACGACGTCGTCGACGTCGTCGGGCCAGGTCACGATCGGGATCGACCTGACCTACAACAACACAGCCTTCTGGGCCGCCTACATCAACTACGAGCAGCAGTACGCCACCCAGCTTCATGTCAAGATGCTGGGCCCGCTCCTGGCCGGGGCGAATGCGAGCCTTCAGAACCAGCAGATCGAGAACCTGGTAAACGAAGGCGCCAAGGCAATCGTGGTGAACCCCGAGACGGCCACCAGCCTAGGCCCCGCTATCACGTATGCGAGCGCCCACCACGTTCAGCTCGTCTCAGTCGACACGATCGTCGGGGTCGGCAAGGTGTACATGGTCGTCCGTGCGTCGAACACCCTGTATGGCCAGGACGCATGCGCCTACATCTCCAGCCATGTCAAGTCGGGCTACGTGCTCGACCTCGAAGGCGACCTGACCTCCTCGAACGGCGCGGATCGCACGAACGCCTTCAACTCCTGCATGGCCGCGAACGACCCGAGTGTCAAGATACTGAAGGACCCAACGGTCTGGACTGACGCGACCGCTGTCACCGACGCGCAGAACGCGATCAATGCCTACGGAAGCCAGCTCAAGGCCATCTACTCGCAGTGGTCCAGCCCGGACACTGGCATAATCCCGCTGCTGAAGAGCAAGGGCCTCGGCCCCGGCTCGAAGAACCCTGTCCTGCTTGTCAGCGACGATGGGGTGCCGTTTGAAATGTGCGATATCGGAAACGGAAGCGTCTCCGCGTCGCAGTCGCAGCCCGCCAATCTTTACGCACAGTACGCACTGACCTACGCGGTCGACGCGGCCAAGGGCGTCAAGCTAGGAGTCGGCCAGCCTGGCGGCGGCGCGCCGACCCTGCAGGACGTCACTTACCAGGGCGACCAGAACCTGGCCGACCCGATCGTGGCCCCGTTCGTCACCAAGAGCGCAGAGAGCCTGACAGTCGCGTCCCCAGTGGATGGCCTGCCTGGCAGCGTCAGCACGACGCCGGTCTCCGACTCAGCTCTCTGGGGCAACGTCTACGGAGCCGCGCACGGCGGCGTCTGCTCCTCGTCCTAGCGGAGGGAGGCCGGCACCTGCAAGGTGCCGGCCGCTCTGCGTTCGAAAGAACGGAAAGCCTATGACCCCACGTGGCCCGGCACTGGTCGAGATGACGGGAATCGACAAGCGGTTCGGCAGCACTGTTGCCTTGCACGGCGTGGACTTGACCATCAGGGCCGGTCAGTGCCTGGGGCTGGTCGGCCGGAACGGCGCTGGCAAGTCGACGATCGTGTCGATCCTGTCCGGGCTGGAGGCGCCTGATGCTGGCAGCGTGCATTTCTCCGGCGAGTTGGCGCCACGGGTGGGCGACGTCAGCCGCTGGCGCGAATGGATCGCCACAGTCTTCCAGCACTCGATGGTGGTGCCGGAGCTGTCCGTGGCGGAGAACGTGTTCCTCGGCAGTACGGAGACGTTCGTCTCCTGGCGCCGCCTGCGCGCCAGGACCAGCGAGATCATGCGCGACTGGGGCTATGACATCAGGGCTGACGCACCCTGCCGGAGCCTAACGGTCGAGCAGTTGCAGATCGTCGAGATCGCGCGGGCACTCGCCCGCGGCGCCCGGTGCGTGCTGCTGGATGAGCCGACGGCTGCGCTTGAGCGCGATGCGGTTCGCCGTCTCTTCGGGCGCGTGCGGCAGCTCACCGCCGGGGGCGTTGCGGTGCTGTACATCTCTCATCATCTCGAGGAAGTCTTCGAGATCTGCGACGACGTCTCCGTGCTCAGAGACGGCGAACTGGTGCTGACCGCACCGGCCGACTCGCTGGGCAAGGAGGATCTGGTCGCCGCGATGGTCGGCACCGCGTCCGTCAGCGCAGTCGCCGAAAGGGGTGGCGGCCAGGATGCTCGCGTCGCGGCAGCCAAAGCGGTCGAACCCGTGCTCACTGTCGAGAATCTGACCGCGAGATCGGTGAGGGGCCAGGTCGACGGAGTCTCGTTCGCAGTGGGCAAGGGCGAGATTGTCGGAGTGACCGGGCTGCTTGGCGCGGGCGTGGCGACGGTCGGCCGGGCGATCGCAGGAGCCGAGGGCCACGACGGCGGGCAGATCCGGCTGCACGGAAGACTGGTCCCTTCTGGACGGCGTGCCGCAGCGCAGCGAGCGGGGATCGGCTACATACCAGAGGACCGCCGGGCCGAGGGTTTCGTCGCTCACCTCGGCGTGGCCGAGAACGTGACGATGACCATCACGGACCGGCTGTCGGACTGGCTCGGGCTGATGGGGCCAGGGCGGCTCGCCGCCGCAGCCGCACCGCTGACCAGTGCGCTGTCGCTGGTCTCGTCCGGGCCTAGCCAGCCGGTCAGCGAACTGTCCGGCGGCAACCAGCAAAAGGTAACGGTCGCGCGCACACTCGCCCGCGACCCGGGCCTGATCGTCGCCATCACCCCGACGCGCGGCGTCGATGTTGCATCCAAGGCGCTGCTGCTCGACTCGCTCGCCGGAGTGGCTCGCGATCGCGGGGCCGGGGTGCTGTTGTGCACCGACGAGCTGTCCGACCTCGTCATCTGTGACCGGGTCATCGTCTTGGTCCGCGGCGAGGTTTTCACTGAATTCACCGATCCGCCCTTTGACCGCGATGAGCTGATCGTCGCAACCGAAGGCATGACCAGCGCGGCTAATGGCACCGCCGAGGAGGCTCCCCAATGATCTCGAACCAGGGTCCGGATGGCCCAGCCGCGACCGTATCCACGGCAGGCAGTGGCGGCGCCGTCCTGGCCCGCGGCGACGCGATGCGCAGCCGCCTGCGCAGCGTGAACGTCGGCCTGGTGCGGGAGGTCGCGCTGCTGCCTGTCCTCGTGCTGCTAGTGGTTGTCGGCGCAGTTGTCAGCCCGGCGTTCCTGACGATCACGAACATCGCCGGCATCGGCCAGCAGATCTCTGCGCTTGGCGTGGTGGTCGTGGGCGAGAGCCTGATCCTGATGATCGGCGGCATGGATTTGTCCCTGGAATCGACCTTCGGCCTCGCGCCGATGATTGCGGCCTGGTTGATCCTGCCGGTCAGTGCTTACGGCAGCGGCCTTCAGCTCAGTCCATACCTCGGACTGCTCATACTCCTCGGCGTCGGCGCGGCGGTCGGCCTCCTCAACGGCGTGCTGATCGTGAAGGGCCGCCTGAACGGCTTCATCGTCACCCTCGGAATGACGATCGTGCTGGCTGGCCTCCAGAATGGCGTCGTCAAGGCACAGAGCCTGTTCAACCTGCCGAAGGTATTCGGGTACCTCGGCTCCGCCTACGTGGGTCAGGTGCCGGTCTCGTTCATCGTGACGGCCGTAATCTTCGTGCTCGTGGGACTATTCCTGCGGTATCACCGCACCGGACGGGCCATCTACGCTGTCGGCGGCAACCCGGCCGCAGCCCGCGCGGCGGGCATCAAAGTAGAGCGGATCAAAATCGGCGTCTACATGGCTGGCAGCATGCTGGCGGCTCTCGGCGGCCTAATGGAGGCGGGCCGGGTGTCTGCCGTCACCGGCCAGCAGGGCTACGGCGAGGGGATCATCTTCTCGGTATTCGCGGCCGCTGTCATCGGCGGAGTCAGCCTGAAAGGCGGCCGCGGCAACATGATCGGTGCCGCCTCGGGCGTGATCCTCCTCGGCGTTGTCCAGGACATCCTCGACCTGGCGAACGTCTCGAACTACTGGATCGAGGCCATCGACGGGGGAGTCATCTTGTTCGCGCTCTTCCTGGCCCGGGTAGTCGGCGGCGAGTCCACTGCCGAGGAAAGCTAGGGAAGACTAGGGAAGACTAGGGGAACGCAGGTGAAGAGGATGACGCCGGGCGAGCTGACCGGCCTGGCCGCGGTAGTCACGGGCGGCGGATCCGGGATCGGCTTGGCCACTGCCCGGCTGCTGGCATCCAGGGGCGCTCGTGTCGCGGTGCTCGACCTGGCACCGGGCCAGGAGTTCCTCGGACTGTGCGCTGATGTGAGCGACGACGCATCTGTGCGAACGGCGGTCAACGCTGCCGCCGAAGGGCTTGGCGGCATCGACATCCTGGTGAACAACGCGGGCATCGGAGCGATCGGCACCATCGCCGACAATCCCGATGAGCAGTGGCATCAGGTCTTCGACGTGAATGTCGTCGGCATGGTCCGCGTCAGCCGGGCGGCACTGCCTTACCTGCGCCGATCGGATCACGCGGCGATTGTGAATACCTGCTCGATCGCGGCTACGGCTGGCCTGCCGCAGCGCGCGCTGTATGCCGCGACCAAGGGAGCCGTGCTCTCACTGACACTCGCGATGGCGGCCGACCACATACGCGAAGGCATCAGGGTCACCTGCGTTAACCCAGGGACTGCCGATACCCCGTGGATCGGCCGGCTGCTCGGTCAGGCCGATGACCCGGATGCTGAGCGCGCCGCGCTGGCTGCACGGCAGCCGATGGGGCGGCTGGTAACCGCCGAGGAGGTAGCGGCGGGCATCGCCTACCTTGCCAGCCCGGCGGCCGCATCGGTCACCGGGATCGCGCTGGCCATTGATGGCGGCATGGCCGGGCTGCGGCTCCGGCTTGGGTCATGATCGGCGTGCCCATGCGCTTGCGACGGCTCGGCACCACGCCGATCCAGGTCACGGAACTGTCCTTCGGCGGCGCTGCCATCGGCAACATGTTCAGCGAGGTGAGTGACGACGCAGCTGAGGCAGCGATAGCGGCGGCCTGGGATGGCGGCATGAGGACCTTCGATACCGCGCCGCATTACGGCCTGGGACTGTCGGAGCGTCGCCTCGGTGCGGCGCTTCGCCAGTACCCGCGGCACGAGTACGTGATCAGCACAAAGGTCGGCCGCTTGCTGGAACCGGCCGCGCCGCCATATGGCACGGACAGCGAGGGCTTCGCGGTCCCGGCCGCCCATCGCAGGGTGCTGGACTACAGCGCGGACGGCGTGCGGCGCAGCCTTGACGGAAGCATGACCCGGCTCGGCGTGGATCGGATCGACATTGCGCTCATCCACGACCCCGATGACCACGGTGATCAGGCGCTGCGCGAGGCATACCCGGCGCTGGAGGAGCTCCGGGCGCAGGGCTGTATCGGGGCGATCGGCGTCGGCATGAACCAAGCTGAAATGCTCACCCGGTTTGTTACCGAGACCGATATTGACGTCGTCCTGGTGGCCGGCCGCTACAGCCTGCTCGACCAGTCTGCCGGCCAGGCGCTGCTCCCCGCGGCACACGAACGCGGCGTCGCCATCCTGGTCGGCGGCGTATTCAACTCGGGCGTGCTGGCGGCGCCGGAGACGAGCCCCAGGTACGACTATCGGGCCGCGCCGACCGCCCTGATCACACGCGCCAGGGACCTGGAAGCGATCTGCAAGCAGTTCGGCGTGCCGCTGCGCGCGGCCGCGGCGCGTTTCCCGATGCGCCATCCAGCCGTCGCCAGCGTGCTAATCGGGGCGCGCAGCGCAGCCGAGATCCGCGATGCCGTCGCGCTCTGGGAGTTGGAGATTCCGGCCGCACTGTGGGACGCACTGGGCGCTGAGCGGGCAGATGAGGCTGAGCCATGCGCGTAGCCCTGTTCGTCACGTGCCTCACCGACAGCCTGTATCCGCGCACCGGCCAGGCCGTGGTCTCGCTGCTCGAACGGCTGGGCTGCGATATCGCGTTTCCCACGGCCCAGGCGTGCTGCGGCCAGATGCACTTCAACAGCGGATACCGGCCGGCCGCCGCGAAGCTGGCGCGCTCTTTCCGCCGGGCCTTCGCCGGCTTTGACGCCGTGGTGACGCCCTCGCCATCGTGCGCAGGGATGATCCGCGATCAATACCCTGTACTCGGCGTCGCGGACGGCATTCCTGTCTATGAGCTGTCGGAGTTCCTCATCGACGTCCTCGGCGTGGTGGACGTGGGCGGCGTGTTTCCCTACCGGGTCGCCTATCACCCCACCTGCCATTCGCTGCGGGCCCTCCGGGTCGGGAGCCGGCCGTACCGGCTGCTCGGCGCCGTCTCTGGGCTTCGGCTGGTCGACCTGCCGTCGGCCGACTCTTGCTGCGGATTCGGCGGAACGTTCGCGGTCAAGAATGCTGCCGTGTCCGAGGCGATGCTGGCGGACAAGATCGCGGCGGTGGAGCAGGCCGCCCCCGAGGTCCTGTGCGCGCTGGACAACTCCTGCCTCATGCAGATCGGCGGCGGCTTGTCGCGTGCGGGCTCACCGGTGCGGGTCATGCACCTAGCGGAAATACTGGCGGCGCGATGACCATCCCGACAGGCCAGGGCGTTGTCTGGCTCGGCTCGCCGCCTTTCCCCGAGGCGGCTGCCCTGGCCCTGGCGAATGACCAGCTCCGGTCGAACCTGCGGCACGCCACCTCGACTATCAGGGACAAGCGACTGCGGGTGACCGCCGAGCTCACGGACTGGGAGACGCTGCGGGACGCGGGCGCGGCGATCAAGCAGCACGTCATGTCCCACCTGGACACATACCTGGTCCAGCTGGAGGCCTCGGTGACCAGGGCTGGCGGGACCGTGCACTGGGCACGTGACGCGACCGAGGCGACAAAGGTGATCGGCGACCTGATCGAGGCGGCAGGCGCGCGCGAGATCGTCAAGGTCAAGTCGATGGTGACGCAGGAGATCGACCTGAACGCCGCGCTCGCGGCGCGCGGCATCGCCGCAACGGAGACCGACCTAGCAGAGCTTATCGTGCAACTTGGCGACGACCGGCCTTCCCACATCCTGGTGCCCGCCATACACCGCAACCGGCGTGAGATCCGGGACATCTTCACTGCCGAGATGGGCGTGCATGGCCTGGCCCCGGATGGCCTTACCGACGACCCTGCAGCGCTGGCCGAGGCAGCTCGCCTGCATCTGCGAGAGAAGTTCCTGACCGCGGAGGTGGCCGTTTCGGGTGCCAACTTCGCCATCGCGGAGACGGGCACGGTTGTCGTGGTGGAGTCCGAGGGCAATGGCCGGATGTGCGTGACGCTGCCGCGAACGCTGATCACGATCATGGGCATCGAGAAGGTACTGCCCTCGTTCACGGACCTCGAAGTCTTCCTCCAGCTGCTGCCACGGTCATCTACCGGCGAGCGGATGAACCCGTACACGTCGATGTGGACCGGCGTGACGCCCGGCGATGGCCCGCAGGAGTTCCATCTCGTCTTGCTCGACAACGGCCGCACCGCGACCCTGGCTGACCCGTGCGGACGGCAGGCCCTGCACTGCATCCGCTGCTCCGCCTGCCTGAATGTGTGCCCTGTCTACGAGCGCGTTGGCGGGCACGCCTACGGGTCCGTCTACCCAGGGCCGATCGGCGCCGTGCTAACACCGCAACTAGTCGGCGTGGAACACGCGGCGACCCTGCCGTTCGCGTCCACCCTGTGCGGCGCGTGCTACGACGCCTGCCCGGTCAAGATCAACATTCCAGAGGTACTGACGCACCTGCGCGCCCGCGTCGTTGAACAGGAGCGGGGTGGCGCGGAGCGGCTGGTCATGGCGGCCGCGGCTGTCGTGCTCGGTCGGCCGAGGCTGCTGCGGATGGCACAGTGGCTGGCCGGCCGGACTCGGCGGCTGTCGGGCATTGCCGGACGGCTGTCGCTCGGCCGCAGCTGGTCGAGCAGCCGTGACGTGCCCACGCCGCCCGCGCAAAGCTTCCGTGCTTGGTGGCGCGTACAGCACCGGAGGTCAAGGTGACGTCGCGCGAGGTGATCCTGGACCGCGTTCGCGCCGCGCTGCTGACCGGGCCCGCTGCAGATGAGCAGATTCCTCGCACCTATCTGCGCCGTCATGCGGAGTCGGACCTGATCTCGCTGTTTGCGGAGCGGCTAGCGGACTATCGCGCCACGGTAACCAGGGTCACGCTGGCGGGCGTTCCAGGCGCCATTGCTGCCACGGCAGCTCGGCTCCAACTGGCCGACATCGCAGTGGCGCCCGGCTTCCCACCGTCGTGGCTGCCCGACGAAGTCGGCGCGCGATGGCTGCTTGACGATCCACCACTCGGCCTCCGCGAGCTGGACCGCTGCGGTGCGGCGCTCACGACAGCAGCCGCCGGGATCGCGCTGACGGGAACTATCGTGCTCGATGCGCGCCCCGGTCAGGGCCGCCGGGCCCTCACCCTCATACCGGACGTGCACGTATGCGTGCTGCGCGCGGAGCAGATCGCGGCCGATGTGCCGGACGCTCTAACCCACCTCGATCCGGTCCGGCCGCTGACCTTTATCTCCGGCCCGTCCGCGACGAGCGACATTGAGCTGCAGCGAGTGGAAGGCGTACATGGGCCGCGCACGCTGCACGTCATCATCGCCGAGGGAGGCGCCTCATGAGGATCGCTCTGCATACCCGGGTGCGCGCCGACCGAATCGAGGAATACGAGCATGCGCACGCTGACGTGCCTGGCGAGCTGACGGACGCCATCCGCTCAGCCGGGGTGACGAGCTGGACGATCTGGCGGAGCGGCACCCACCTTTTCCACGTCATCGACTGTGACGACTACGCGGCTCTGCTCAGCACGCTGAACGACAACCCGGTCAACGTCGCCTGGCAGGGGCAGATGTCCGGGCTGCTCGAGACGGCGCACGACTACTCAGCCGGCGGCGCCAGTGCTGCCCTGCCGGTGGTGTGGCAGCTATGAGCATCATCGACGCACACCACCATGTGTGGGATCTCAGCGTCCGCGATCAGCCATGGATCCGTGGTGCTGCGATGGAAGCGCTCCGGCGCAGCTTCTCGATGGAGGACTTGCGGCGCGACGCCGACGAAGCCACCATTGGCGGCACGGTTCTCGTCCAGACGGTCACGGTCGCGGACGAGACACCGGAGTTGCTGGCGGTGGCCGCGGCGGATCCACTGGTAGCGGCTGTGGTGGGCTGGGCGGACCTTACCGAGGCGTCGATCGCGGACGACCTGGCCCGGCTCGCGTCCGGGCTAGGCGGAGATTACCTGGCCAGCATCCGGCACCAGGTGCAGTCCGAGCCCGATCCAGACTGGCTGCGCCGCACCGATGTACTGCGGGGACTGCGCGCGGTGGCCTCGGCAGGTCTGTGCTACGACCTGGTCCTGCTGCCACATCAGCTCCCGGCCGCCAGTGACGCTGCCGCAGCAGTGCCGGAGCTGGTGTTCGTGCTCGACCATGGCGGCAAGCCGCGGATTGCTGATGGGGCGCTCGAGCCATGGGCGACCGCGATCCGGCAGTTCGCGGCCCTGCCCAACACGTTTTGCAAGCTGTCCGGGCTTGTCACCGAGGCAGCGCCGGGCACGCCGTGCCAGGCGTTTGTTCCATTTGCTGATGTCATACTGGGCGCGTTCGGAGCCGAGCGGGTCATGTTCGGGTCGGACTGGCCGGTTTGCCTGCTGGCAAGTACGTACGCCAGCGTGCTGGCGCTGGCAGAGGCGCTCGTGAGCGGACTGTCGGAGGCGGAGCGGACGGCGGTGTTCGCCGGGACAGCGGCGCGGGTGTACGGAATCGGCACCACTGTGCCTGCTGACGGCGGAAACCGGGAATCTGGAGGCGGTTCGTGGCGCTGACCGATGAGGCGATCGAGAAAATCAAGCAGATGATCATTTCCGGCCGGGTACGGCCGGGGGAGAAGCTGCCCAGGGAAGCTGACCTCGCGGCGGAGCTCGGCCTGTCACGAAACTCGCTGCGTGAGGCTGTCAAGGCGCTGAGCCTGATCAACGTGCTCGACGTGCGTCAGGGCGACGGCACCTACGCGACCAGCCTCGCGCCGTCCCTGCTGCTTGAAGCGCTGAGCTTCGTCGTCGACTTTCACCGCGACGACACGGTGCTCGAGTTCCTCGAAATTCGCCGGATCCTCGAGCCGGCCGCCACGGCCCTGGCCGCGATACGGATGCCTGACGAGGACAGGATCGAGCTCGGCAAGGTCCTCGACGCCGCCGACGCTAGCTCTCCGGTTGAAGAGTTCGTCGCGGCCGACATGGAATTCCACCGGCTGATCGGTGTCGGCTCGTGCAATTCAGTCCTCGCGTCCCTGGTCGACAACATCTCCGTGCCCACGGCGCGCGCGCGGATCTGGCGTGGCATGACAGAACCACAAGCCCAAGAGCGCACGCTGGCCGAGCACCGCGCTATCTACAAGGCGATCATGAACAGGGACGCCGACCTCGCGCGCTCGTGGGCGACGGTGCATATCTCCGGCATCGAGTCATGGCTGCGTACGGCCCTCGCCGGCTAGTACCGGACGCGCATCGCGAACGTGCCAGGGAATGGTCTGGCGAGGGTGGAGGGTGAGCGTCCAGCGCCCCGCACCCGCCTCCTTAACCAGGAAGGGAACGGTGCCGAATCCGTGTCCGGCCCTTCTGGTTCGCGGTCCACGGTCGTAGTCGGCCGCCGACGCGCCCCGCCCGGTTTAGCCGCATGCACTCAAACTAGGCTGGCAAACGTGTCCGATCACTACCGTGCGCCCGGCTGGTTCACGCGCAATGTCTTCAACCAGTTCGTGGCGTTCCTGACCCGGCAGGGCGTTAGCGTTCTCGGGTCGCGGATCCTAGCCGTGAAGGGCCGGACGAGTGGGCAGTGGCGTACCACCCCAGTGAACCTGCTCACCCACGATGGCCGCAGGTACCTCGTCGCGCCGCGCGGCGAGACTCAGTGGGTGCGCAACCTGCGCGCCGTCGGCACGGGCGAGCTGCGCCTGGGCAGGCGCGCCGAGCGGTTTCGCGGCCGGGAGCTCACTGATGATGACAAAGTGCCGGTCCTGCGCGCCTACCTGAAGAGGTGGAAGGCGGAGGTCGGGATCTTCTTCGAGGGCATCGGGCCAGATTCCAGCGATGACCAGATCCGCTCCATCGCGCCGAAGCATCCGGCATTCGAAGTGCTTGCCGTCGAATAGGCCGTTACTCGTGCGTGACCTGTTCGCGCAGGATGTCGGCGTGCCCGCAGTGCTGAGCGAGCTCGCGCTGATGTGAGGGTAGACCCAGCGCAGCGGGAGCGGACCGCGCCGCTGGCCCACGCCATGCCAGGATCGGCTGGTTGGCCAGGCAGGCCGGCACCTGCCCGCCCGGCTGATTCAGCGGCAGTTTTCCGGATTATTTGGTTAGCAATCGGGGCAGTAGGTACGGTCGGTGAGGTGAGCGACAGTTCGGACGACGGCAGCTGGCTGGACTCGTGGTACCGCCCGGAGCCCTCGGCTCGACTCCCACCGGTCGTCGAGCAGCGGCCGCCGAGCGGCAGGCACGGGAGGCGGGGCAGGAAGCGGCGGAAGCTTCCGTACGTGCTGGTCGCCTTGGTAGTAGCAGCAGCGGCTGCTATCACCGCGGTCGTCGTGCTGCCGCGAGGCCGGCCAACGCAGACCACTGGTTACCTGCCGACGGGCTCGTCGGCTGGCCAGGACGCGCAGCAGACAGCGCGGGCCTTCCTGCGAGCCTGGGATACGGGTCACCTTCGGCAGGCAGCGAACTACACCGATCATCCGGGTGCCGCAAGGGCCGCCCTCACGGCGTTCCAGACCTATCTCCATCTCAAGCAACTCACCAGTACGGCCGGGCTGGCAACAGCCGTCTTGCCGCGCTCGGCGACCCCACGGGAGAAGGTCATTTATGCTGCCAGCGCCACCGTGGCCGCGTCGTACGGGGCCGCGACGGTCAGCGGGATCTGGCGTTACCACGCGTCGCTAGTCACCTATCAGGCGAAGCAGTCCCAGTACTGGTACGTCGCCTGGGCACCGGCTGACCTGGCTCCTAACCTCACCACGTCCACGCACCTTGACGCAGTGCCGGTCGCCCCGCGCGTCACCTCGGTTGCTGACGCCAGCGGCAACGATCTCACCAGTTACGGTGACGCCGGGCTGGATCACATCGCCGCGGGCCTGGAGGCCGGTGCCCCCCCGGGGCACGGATCCCCCGGCCTTAACGTTGAGATTCAGACCAAGACGGGCAAGCTCCTCGCCAACACCCAGGCGGTCGTAGTCGCGCCGAAGAACGTCTCAGGCCTCGCCACAACGATCGACGCGGCGGCGGAGCAGGCTGCCCGGTCTGCCGTCGGCCTTCATAACGACAGCTCGATGGTCGTCATCCAGCCATCGACCGGCAAGATCCTCGCCGTCGCCAATAACGCTGGCTTCAACGACTTCGCGCTCACTGCGGCAGTGGCACCAGGCTCGACGATGAAGACCATCACCTCGACTGCGCTGTTCAACGAGGGGGTGCTCAATCCGGCCAGCCCTGTTGCTTGCCCGAAGACTTTCCGGATTCAGGGGATCACTTACCACAACGACCAGGGCGAATCCGAGCCGCCATCGACACCGTTCATCACAGACTTTGCCCAGTCCTGCAACAACGCTTTCAGTACGCAGTGGCAGCATCTGACCGGCGGCCGCCTCGCCGAGACAGTCAGGCAGTATTACGGGCTGGATCAGCAATGGGACATCGGCATCGGCAGCCTTTCCGCGAGCTACTTCAACGCCCCGGCCTCAGCATCTGGCTCCGAATTGGCCCAAGAAGCCTTCGGCGAAGGTGCGCTGACCGCCTCACCACTTGCTATGGCGTCGATTGCTGCCACCATCGCCAGCGGGCGGTTCCATCAGCCTTACCTGGCATCGGGTGGGCCGCTGGTCACTGCGAAGCCGCTTCCGGCTACGACCGACAGCTGGCTGAAGGAGATGATGCGGGCCGTCGTCACCAGCGGAACGGCCGCGCCGATCGGGTTCGGCGCGGACGTCTACGCCAAGACTGGTACCGCCGACATCAACGGCCAAGGGAAGCCCAACAGCTGGCTTATCGCCTTCGAGCCGTCGAGGGACGTCGCAGTCGCCTGCCTGGTAGTCAGCGCCGGTTATGGCGCTCAGTTCGCCGGCCCCGAGGTCAAGGCCTTTCTCGACAGCTATTGATCTTGCCCGCAGCGGGTCGACTGACGGCGCATGACTCGAGCTCAGGCTTAGATCTATCCTGAAGCCAGCTTTTTGCTGGCGGTGAACCTGATGTGGTACCTGATTGCCGCTGACCTCGTGCTCGTCGTCCACCTGCTGTTCATCGGCTTCGTGGTGGGTGGCTCTTTCCTGGCCTGGCGCTGGCCGCGGCTCATCTGGGTGCAGCTGCCGGCGATGGTGTATGGCGCTCTGGTCGAATTTGCCGGTTTCGCCTGCCCACTGACTGCGCTGCAGAACTACTTGCTGCACCGGGGCGGCCAGGCCGGATACCGCGGCGGGTTCATCTCGCACTACCTGATCCAGGTGATCTACCCGCCCGGCCTGACCCGTGGACTCCAGATCGGGCTTGGACTGTTCGTCGTGCTCATTGCGGTGTTCGGATACGGCGGTTACCTACGCCGCCACTGGCCGGCCCGTGCCTGGCGACCTGGTCCCTGACCAGCCGCGTTCCAGCAGCGCGGGGGCCTAGGGTGGCTTCATGACTATCGAGCTGGCGGAGTTCGGTCGTACCGGCCATCACAGTACTCGGGTGATCTTCGGGGGTGCGTGCCTGGCGGCGGTGTCTCAGCGTGTCGCGGACGAGACCTTGGATGTGCTGCTGTCCTACGGGGTGAATCACCTGGACGTGGCCTCGTCCTATGGCGACGCGGAGGCGCGCGTCCGGCCATGGCTGCAGCGCGAGCCTGGCCGGTTCTTCCTGGCCACCAAGGGGGACGAGCGCACCAGGGAAGGTGCGCGCGAAGAACTGCACCGGTCCCTGGATCGGATGGGTGTCGACCACGTCGACCTGTGGCAGCTGCATGCCCTGGCGGACCCGATCGAGTGGGACGTCGCCCTCAGCCCCGGCGGCGCCATCGAGGCAGCGGTCGAAGCGCGGGACGAGGGCCTGATCCGCTGGATTGGCGTCACCGGCCACGGCGCCCAGATCGCCGCCACCCACCGCCGCAGCCTCGACCGATTCGATTTCGACTCGGTGCTACTGCCCTACAACTACGTCACGTTGCAGAACTCCTACTACGCGGCCAACTTCGACGCGCTCTACACCACCTGCCGCGAGCGGAACGTGGCGATCCAGACGATCAAGTCGATCGCCCGCCGCCCCTGGCTGGGACGGCCGCACACGCGGACGACATGGTATGAGCCGCTCGAAGAGCAGAACGACATCGACGTGGCGGTGTGGTGGGCCCTTAGCCGCCCTGGAGTGTTCCTGGACAGCGTCGGCGACATCAGCCTGCTCCCCAAGGTGCTCGACGCGGCGAGCCGGTACGCCGGCGAGCCGGACGACGCCGCGATGACGGAGCTGGCGCACCGCTCAGCAGCCGAGCCGCTATTCGTCTGAGCGGTACGGGTTATGTGATCGGGCCCGCGGAGATAACACTCCCATCGAAGCACCGTCAGCACGTGGGCGGGTCGATTCTGCGAAGCGCCGCAGCGGTGCGGCCGCTAACTGACGTCACTGGTCAGCAGCACGTGTCCGAGATCGGCGGAAAGCCAGCGTCGTCCGGGTAATCCCCGCCCATGCCGAGTTATCCGCTCGGGGCCTGCGTCCTTGGGCTCCGCCACCACCTTAGGAAGGAATCGCCCACATGAGTGCTCGGCCGAATATCGTCCTGGTCCACGGCGCGTGGGCAGACGGCTCAAGCTGGGACGCCGTTATCCGGCGCCTGCAAGCCGACGGGTACCACGTCACCGCTCCCCAGTTCCCGATGACCGATCTAGCGGCCGACGTCGCCCGGCTTCGCGAGGTCCTCGCCGCCCAGGACGGCCCGACGATCGTGGCCGGACATTCCTACGGCGGCCAGATCATGACCGCACTCGGGACCGACGCCCCCAATGTCGCCGGCCTCGTCTACATCGCCGCGTTCGGCATCGACGAGGGCGAGTCGCTCGGCGCGCTGCTGGCCCAGGGCCCGGTAACCCCGGCTCTGGCGCACATGGTCACCGATAAGCAAGGCTTTACCTGGCTATCCGAAGACGACTTCGTCCAGCACTTCGCCGCGGACGTGGACCCGGTCCAGGCCAAGGCCATGCACGCTGTCCAGCAGGCCCTGGCCGCCTCCGCTCTCGGCACCAAGATGAGCGTCCCGGCCTGGAAGTCAATCCCGTCGTGGTACCTCGTCGCCGCGAACGACGAGGCCATCCCGCCCGACGCCGAGCGTCAGTTCGCCAGCCGGATGGGCGCGGTCACGATCGAGATCCCCTCCAGCCACGTAGCGATGGTCTCGCACCCGGACGACGTCACCCAGCTCATCAAGAACGCCGCCGACGCGGTGCCAGCCGGAGTCTGAATAGGGCGCCGGCGCTGCCCCGCCGCGACCGGCCGGATAAGCGGAACCGATGGCCGCGGCCATCAACTGCGACTCGCACTCCCGGTCGGAGTGCCGTGCAGGACTTGATCGATGGCTGTGACGATGACCCTGGCAGACCCGTCAATCGCCTGCGCGACGGGACTCGACGGGTTGCGCAGCTGACTGGCTATCTGAGCTGCGGACAGGCCGGCGAGGATCTGGGGGTTGTACTGCGCGCCAGCCAGGATGTAGTGATTCGCAATGTCGAGGAACGGGACGGCTCCGGACTGGCCGGCGCTGTTGACGAATGGCGGCACGTCGTAGGCGCTGATGAGCTTGGCGTCCAGCGGGGTCTCAGGCTGCAAAGGCCGGCCCGTGTTGTCGGCTAGTTCGGTAGTCCGCAGCGTGATCTCGGCGCTGCGGAAGTGCGCCGCGCGGAACGAGAACGTGGCGGTGTTCGGATAGACGTCGGTGGCCGAGGACCTGGTGGAGCGCCCAGGGGCCCTGGCTGGTGCGACACCAGGAGCGGCGTCTCCTTCCGCGGGTCGCCCCTGCAGTCTGCGGCTGATCGCCGCCTTGCTGATCGTCGCGGCCGCCCTGGATCTCACTCGCTGCAGCCTCGCTCTGATGACATTCCGGCATGTCACTCCGGCCGTCGGGCTGGTTGCGGCCGGGATCGGTGCGGCCGCGGTCAGCGTGTCGGCAGCCCGGGGGTGCCGGGCGGGCCGGCGCTGGGCTGGCTGGGCGGCACTGCTGATTGGCCTCGCGTCAGCGCCGCAAGCGTCCGCGTCAGGCTTCCATAGCCCGTACATGATCCCCGATGTGGCAACGGCCGCCCTCGGCATCTTGCTGACCGTAGTTGTCCTGGCTACTGCCGGCCGTACTGGGCGGCCGACCCAGCACCTCGACGTCCCATGCGTGATGTCGAGGGACGGCCGCCGCTGCGGGGCGTTGCCGGCGGGGGATTAATCGCTAGGCCCGGGCTCACCTGATCCGGGCGATGCCGGCTCACCTGTCAGGGATCGACTATGGCTGCATGGAACTTCCTCGATGCGCGACAGCTCACGCGAATCACCATAACCCGGTGGTAACAGGTCGATGACTAGTCGCACTTCGCAGCGTTATGCCCTAGGGACGGCGACTGTGTCTCGCGTCGGGTTCGGCGCGATGCAGCTTCCGGGTCCGGGGGTGTTCGGACCGCCGCGCGACCGAGATGCCGCGATTGCCGTTCTCCGCCGCGCCGTCGAACTCGGCGTCGATCACATCGACACTGCCCAGTACTACGGTCCTGATGTCGCTAATGAGCTCATCCGCGAGGCGCTGTATCCCTACTCCGAGAGTCTCGCCCTGGTCAGCAAGGTTGGCGCGCGCCGGGACGAGTCGGGCGCAGTGCTGCTCTACGACCAGCCTGCGGAGCTCAGGCAGGGAATCGAGGACAACCTGCGCAGCCTGGCAGTCGACCATCTCGCTGCGGTCAACCTGCGACTGATGGACGACGCCGAGCCCGATCAGAGGTTCGACGACCAGCTGTCCGCCATGGTCAAAGCGCGCGACGACGGGCTGATCGGCGGCGTCGGCCTCAGCAATGTCAGCCGCAGCCACCTGCTGCACGCGCTCTCGGTCACCGACATCGCCTGCGTGCAGAATCCGATGAACCTGGCGGACTGGGCCTCCATGCCCGTGCTCGAGGAGTGCTATACGCGCGGCATTGCCTTCGTGCCGTTCTTCCCGCTCGGCTCGGCCTTCGCCCAGGGCGACCCTGTGCTTGGCAGCCCTCAGGTCATCGCTACCGCGGCGCGCCTAGGTCGTACACCGGCTCAGGTAGCCCTGGCGTGGCTGCTCAGCCTCCGGCCAAACGTGCTGCTGATCCCCGGCACGTCCTCGATAAGCCACCTCGAGGAGAACATGGCCGTCGCGAACATCGAACTCGACGCAGAAGCACGCGACCTGCTGGCCTCGATGGCATAGGAACTCACAAGACCGAGCAGCGCTGAGGTCGCCGCAACGCTGGCCCTACCAGCTTGCCGCGACCGACGCGCTGCTCTGACGATCAGGACAGGGGGATGTAGAAAATGAACGTGACGCTCACAGGCTCTACCGGTTTCATCGGATCTCACATACTGACTGAACTGCAACAGCACGGCCACGAGGTGACGGCGCTCGTCCGCGACGACGCGGAGGCGGAGCGCGTCGCCGCCAAGGGCGCCACGCCGGCGGTAATCGACCTCTACGACCGCCCGGCGGTCACCAGCAAATTCAGCGGCGCAGACGGCGCCATCCACACCGCCAGTCCCGGCGACGCCACCAGCGCCAACCTCGACGCCGCAGTCGCCAACGCGGCGACCGACGCGTTCGTGGGCACCGGCAAGCCCTATCTCCATATCAGCGGCGACTGGATCTACGGGAACAATCTCGACATCACCGAGGAGTCTCCCATCCAGGCACCTGCGATGGTGGCCTGGCGGGAGCCGATCGAACGCCAGGTGCTCGACGCGCCAGGCATGCGCGGATGCGTGATCATCTCCAGCGTCGCCTATGGGGACGGCGGAGGCGGGATTCCAGGGATCGTTCTCGGCTCTCCCCGCGACGAGGCCGGCAACCTGATCATGCTCGGCACCGGGCAACAGCACTGGTCCACAGTGCATGCCGCGGACCTTGCCGACTTCTTCCGGCGCGCCCTGGAAGACGAGTCGGCCCGTGGCCGCTACCTCGTGGGTGACGGATCGAACGCGACCGTCGCCGAGCTGACGGAGGCGGCCGCTGTCGCAGCCAGGGCGCCGGGGGCGGTCGCCGGCTCCGACGATGAAGCCCGGGCACGCCTGGGCGACGCTTTCGCCGAAGTCCTTCTGCTCGACCAGGGCCTCGACGCGGCCAAGGCTCAAGCCGAGCTCGGCTGGCGTCCGTCCCATCTCGGGCTTGTCGACGATTTCCTCAACGGGAGCTACAGAATGAATGGAGGCTGACCGATCAGCGCTGGCCGGAGGATGCGGCTAACGAGGTACGGTCAGCTGCAGCCTCCGGCCTAAGCCGCGGTCCGCTCACGGAAGGACTACGTCAGGGTGGTACCAGACCGGTCACTGGCGTCGGACCCAGCTGACTCCGGCACATCGCCGCAGCCTGGCTCGGACACGGCTACTCGTTCCGATTATCTGCCAGTGTCTGAGCACGGCCTGATCGGTGACCTGCACACCGTGGCGCTGGTGGGAACCAACGGGACCATCGACTGGCATTGCAGCCCGTCTTTCGACGCCCCGAGCATCTTCGGATCGATCCTGGACGCAGACCGAGGCGGGAGCTTTGAGCTGGCCGCCGCCGTGCCGGCGAAGACCCGGCAGTTCTACCTCCCCGATACCAATGTGCTGATCACCCGATTCTCCGCAGGCGATGGCGTCGGTGAGATCCAAGACTTCATGCCGGTCGGCGGCGCCGCGGAGACACGGCGGCACCGGCTGATCCGGCGAGTGGTGTGCGTGCGGGGTGCAATGCCGTTCCGGGCTCGGATCGCGCCCCGTTTCAACTACGGGATGGACCCGCACACTCTCGCCGAGACGAAGACGGGCGTCGTATTCACCTCAGACACGCTCACTTTGGGCCTCAGCGCCACAGTGCCGGTGGAGCACGACGGCCGTGACGTGACCGCCGAGTTCAAGCTGGCCGAGGGTGAATCCGCCGTATTCGCGCTGGACGAGGTGACCGGCGGCGAAGTGCCCAGCGAATGTTCCCGCGGGGAGGCGGAAGAACTCGGGGACGCCACAATCGCTTTCTGGCGGAGCTGGCTCTCGATGTCCCGGTACCGGGGCAGGTGGCGGGAGATAGTGCACCGCTCGGCGCTGACGCTAAAGCTGCTGACCTACGCCCCGACCGGCGCCATCGTGGCCGCGCCGACGACCAGCCTGCCCGAGCAGATCGGTGGCGAGCGGAACTGGGACTACCGCTACGTGTGGGTCCGGGATGCCGCCTTCTGCGTCTACGCGCTGCTGCGGCTGGGCTTCGCCGGCGAGGCCGATGCATTCATGCGCTTCATTCTCAAGCACGCCAGCGCGCGCAAACCTGGCGCCTCCGGCCCGATGCATGTCATGTACGGCATTGACGGGCGCACCGACCTGCCCGAGCGGGAGCTGCCACACCTGACTGGTTACCTGGGCTCGCAGCCGGTGCGGGTCGGCAACGCCGCGGCCAGCCAGCTTCAGCTCGATATCTATGGCGAGCTCATGGACTCGGTCTACCTCTACGACGACTGGTACCAGCCAATTTCCAGCGACCACTGGGAGGCGATCACGATCCGGGCCGAATGGCTCTGCGATAACTGGGACCAGCCCGACGAGGGCATCTGGGAGACCCGCGGCGGCCCTAGGAAGTTCCTGTACTCCCAGCTCATGTGCTGGGTGGCCATGGAACGGGCGATCCGGATGGCCAACCGCAGGGGCCTGCCCGCCGACCTGGAACGCTGGCGGCACGCTCGAGATGCGATCTACCGGCGGATCATGGACCGCGACTGGTCACCAGCGCTCCATGCGTTCACCCAATATGAAGGCGCCGAGGTCCTGGACGCAGCCGTCTTGCTGATGCCGCTGGTCAAGTTCATATCGCCGACCGATCCCAAGTGGCTGTCTACCCTCGACGCGCTGACCGACCGCCTCGTCTCGGACTCCCTGGTCTACCGCTACGACCCGCAGGCGAGCCCGGACGGGCTGCGTGGTGCAGAGGGCACCTTCTCGGCCTGCTCGTTCTGGTACGTGGAGGCGCTCACACGCGCAGGACGCCTGGAGGAGGCGCGGCTAGCGTTTGAGAAGATGCTCACTTACGCCAACCACGTGGGCATGTACGCCGAGCAGATCAGCCTCACCGGCGAGCAACAGGGCAACTTCCCGCAGGCGCTGACCCACCTCGCGCTGATCAGCGCAGCCTTCAATCTCGACCGCGCTCTGGGCTGACGCCCTCCAATTCGCGCAGGGCCTTGTCATCGAGCGTGACGCTTTCGGCGGCCAGGTTGTCCTTCAGGTGCGCGGCCGATGCGGTCCCAGGTATGAGGAGCACGTTGGGCGCCAGCTGCAGGAGCCACTGGAGCGCGACCTGCGCCGGCGTGACACCGAGGCGGCCTGCCGTCTTGATGACCACTGGGCTGGTGAGCACCGGGTTACGCTGACCGCGGGGCCAGCCGAGCGGGCAGAACGGTACGAACGCGATTCCACGACTGAGGCACACATCGAGAAGTCGGGATCCGCGGCGGTCGGCCAGGTGGAAGAGGTTCTGCACGCAGACAATGTCGGTGCCTGCCAAGGCGTGCCGCAGTTGTTCGAGGCTGACGTTGCTGAGGCCCACTCCGGCGATGAGACCCTCCTCACGGGCCGCCACCATCGCGGCCAGCTGGTCGTCGAAACGTGCGTTAACGCGCCCGTCGCCGGGCAGGCGAAGGTTGACCGCTGCCAGCTGGCCGACTCGCAGGCTGCGAAGGTTGTCTTCGATGCCGGCGCGCAGCTGGCGCGCATCGTCAAATGGGAGGACGGACCCGCTGTCTTCTCCCGCGACGGCGACCTTGCTGACGATCGCCAGCCCATCAGGGTAGGGGTGGAGCGCTTCGCGGATCAGCTCGTTGACCTCGCCGGGGCCGTAGTACTGGGCAGTGTCGATGTGATCGACTCCAGAGGCCGCCGCAGCCTGGAGCACCGTGATAGCCGACGCTCGGTCAGGAGGTGGCCCGGCAGCGAATTGGCCGGCGAGCTGCATCGCACCGTACCCGGAACGCCTGACTTGCATATGGCCGAGCGCAAAGGTTGACATGACTCCTGCTCAGGGTGAACGTCCAGGCGGTACCTGACGCTAGCGGCACCTACGGTGAGCGGCTGCCACCTGATCCTGGTGATTCGCGCCGCTCGGTCCGTTCCGGAAGCACATCGTCCGCTAAGGGCCTTAGCGTGGCAGCTATGACCGACAACGAGATCTCTGCGAGTGAAAACATGAGCGGCCGGCTGACTGCAGCCCAATTCTCAGCCTCTCACGGGGTCAGTGACTGGCGGGTGCTGTGGGGCGGTGGATACGCGGCTGCGCGCTTCTTGACCGGGTCGTTCGCCGACGGGCTGGCCTTGGTCGCCGCCATCGGCGAGCTGGCGGTCGCCTCCGCGCATGACCCGGACGTCGATGTGCGGCCCGACAGCGTGACTGTCCGCCTGTGCACGGCCGAGGTTCAGGGCCTCACCAGCCGGGACGCCGAGCTGGCCAGGGAGATCTCGGCAGCCGCGGCCCGGCTGCAGGCAAAACCCGACCCGGCGACCGTCCAACACGTGCAGGTTGCGATCGACGCCCTGAACATCGCCAAGGTTCGGCCGTTCTGGCATGCGGTGCTCGGCTACGCCCTTGCTGGCGACGAGGACCTGCTTGACGCGCACCGCCAGGGCCCGACGTTCTGGTTCCAGCAGATGGAGTCGCCGAGGACCGGGCGCAACCGCTTTCACATCGACATCTACGTGCCGCACGACCAGGTGCAGGCCAGAATTGACGCCGCGCTCGCGGTCGGCGGCCGGATCGTCAGCGACGCCCATGCGCCCGGCTGGTGGACACTCGCCGATCCCGAGGGCAACGAAGCTGACCTGGCGATCTGGGGATAGCCGTTCAGGCGCGCACTAACGTGTCACGGGTCAACCGTCAGACCATAGCCGCCATCTGCATCGCGTCCGGTGACGGCTGACGGGAGGATCGTGCAATGACAAGCCAGAATCGACGTGACCTTGGCCGGGTGTTCAACGAGGTGCCCGAGCTCTACGACCGCGTGCGGCCGACGTATCCTGACGAGCTGTTCGCGGACCTGGTTGCCATCACCGGCATGGGCAGCCGGTCGTCGGTGCTTGAAGTGGGCTGCGGTACCGGTCAGGCGACACGCTCGCTGGCGGCGCTCGGATGCTCGGTGACCGCCGTCGAGCCCGGCGCGGGCATGGCCGCGCTCGCCCGCGAGCGGCTCGCCGGCCTCGGCAACGTCGAGGTGGAGAATTCGACGTTCGAGGAGTGGAACGACGCCGGCCGACGGTTCGATGTCCTGGTGGCCGCGTCTTCGTGGCACTGGGTCGACCCATCCGTCGGCTGGCGCCGGGCGCATGACGTGCTCCGAGCAGGGGGGTGGATGGCGCTGCTCGGCAACGTTGTCGTCCGCCGACCGGGTGAGCCTGAGGTGTACGCCGAGACCGCCGATCTGCACGAGCGTTTTTCGCCCGGCAACCCCGGCTGGGGTCATCCGCCGCTCGAGGAGGAAGTGCGGATGACCGGCGAGGGCTGGGGACTGGTTGAAGACCCCGGCGGCTTGTTCGGCCCGACGATCGTGCGCTGGTATCCGACTGTCCAGTGGTTCGACGGGGCAGGCTTCGCCGACTTGCTCCGGACGACGTCGCTGTACCGGCCGCTCGGCAGCGACGTCCGCGAGCCCCTGCTAGACGCAATCGCCGAACGCGTCCGCACGCAGCTGGGCGACCGGGTAGCGCGCCGCTACCTGAGCGTCCTGCGCGTCGGACCGCGTGCCGAGTGATCAGCGCCCGAAGGCTCGGCGCCGCATAAGTCGCGCGGCGGGGGGTAGCTGCCGGCCGTGGCGAGAACTAGATCTGTAGCGGGGTATGCGATCCCCGGCATCATCGTGTTCTTTTTCTGGGTCGTGGTCGTCATTCTGGCCATCATCGTGCTGGCCGCCATCGTGCACTGGGCTGGCGGCGGACTACTCAACCTGAGGCTCGGTCACTTCATCCTGAACATCGGCTTCACCTGATAGGCAGTGACTATCGCCGTGGCGTCGGCGTCGGCGTCTCGGCGACGTCGCCAGCTGAACTTGCGTCATCATCGGCGACCCTCACGAAGCACATAACCGGCCGAGATCGGGACGCGCGTTGGCGCGTGGCGTCCGGGCCGGACTGGGTCGCCCGACGTTGATGTTCGACAGGGATCCGATCGCGGGCACATCGATGCGGTCTGGCAGGGGAGTCCCGGCGAGATGGCGGAAGCTCGGCTCGAAGCCGAACAGGCCCGAGACGACCGCCTCCGCGATTGCGACGCCGGCGATGGAATCGCGGTTCGACACGCCGTCCTCGGCGACACGCACCCGCTCGCCGCGACTGTCGGTCACGATCTCCATCGCCTGGCCCCAGAGGCCACCGGACGCAGACTCATGCACGATGCTGAGTAGCTGAGCGGCAAGATCCTGACGGCCGAGCTTGGCGAGGCCGTGCGCGGTGACGCCTGGCCACGCGCAGAATGCTCCCGCGGCGCCGTGATCTGGTCGGTTCGAGACGTGCGCCGCGGGGTCGTCCGGCGCCAGCGCCCGCATCCAGGTGGACGCCAGCAGCTTCTCCGACACGAACCGGACAGCCTCGGACCGCTGAGTTTCGCTCAGTTCGGCGTGCAGGTGAGCTGCCACGAGGCTGAAGTCCAGGCAGTGACCGATGGACTCGGCGAAGGCGGGATGCCTGATCTGCCAGCGCCCGTGTGGCAGAGACATCGCGATCACCTCCCGAACCAGCGCGTCCGCTTCGGCCTCTGCGGCTGCGGCCGCCTCGGCGCGGCCGAGCATGCTGAGCAGCCCCGCGAGCGAGCGCGTCATTCCGGCGTAAGCCGCATTCAATGAGGCCACCACGTTGACGTAGTTGGGCACGCACTCGAGCAGCGCCCACGGGTCCGCGCCGAAATCGGCGAGGATACCGCCGGTGGTCGCGCTCCGCCTGGCCTTCCAGCCATAAGCGAGGCGCTCGAGGTGGGCAAGCACGGTGCGGGATCCGGCCCGCTCGTCGAGGAATGCGACATCGCCCGTCACGCAGATGTAATGCTCCACGAGCCGGAAGAGCGCATAGTCGTTCGCGGCGTAGTGGTTGCCGAGCGGACCGCCGTTCTTGGTATCGAATCCGAACGACTGATCGTAGGGGCTGCTCAGCGCACGGTGCACCCACGAGCGCATCCCGGCTGGCTCCAGCAGTGCGTAGAGCCTGCTCCACTCGGTGTGATCCCAGAAATAAGTCGTGGTGGGTCCGAGTCGCGGCCCGCCAGTCAGGAAGATCGGCTCTGAAGGGGAGATCCGGGTGTTTCGCATATAGAGGGCGAGCAGCGCGGCCATGTAGTACGACTTCGCAAGGCCCCCGTCGACGGTCCGGAGTGTGGGCAGGTGACCGCTGAAATGCCGGTTGCCCGGAGTGAACATGCTGCGCCACAGGTCGCGGCAGCCAATCTCGGAGCGGGCGAACACGCTGGGGAAGTCCCGCGCAGCCCGGGCCGCGGCGGCAGCGACATCGAGTACGTCATTACCGTAGGCGCACACGACCCCGATCGTCACCGTCTGGCCCGCGTCGAGGCTGAGGCTCCAGGTGGCGCGCGCGCCCGCGCCGGAATCCTCAAGCGAGGAGGGAACGGGGTCGAATCCGTAACTGGCGCGAGCAGGCGAGCAGTTGTCGGCGATGGAGACCAGTGAATCCTCAGCCAGGGTTTTCCACCGGGGCGAGGCCGACCAGTGGCCGGTAGCGGCGACCTCCTCGCCGTCCACGGTCAGCGCGACTCGATCACTGTCGAGCGCGATCACCATGTCGTACCAGCGGCCGGTGATGACGTCGGTTGTGCAGTACTCCTTCTCTCCCGAGATCCCGAACCAGAGGCGGCCGGCCTCCACGCCGAGCTGAAGAGAGTCCGGATGGTTGCCGTGAGTAAGGACGATGCCGCCATGGTCGAGCGCGTCGACGCGCAGTTCGAGCTCGATGACCTGGCCCCCCTGTAGCTCGAACGCTCCCAGGGTTACCTCGCTGGTCCGGTGAAGGGTGATCTCGGCGGAGGCAACTAGGATTGGCTGGTCGGCGGCGGCGTTCCGGCAGCGGATGTTCCGCACGCTGGCCGCCGCGGCGGCCCGGTGCGGATAGACAGTGTCGGGGCTGACGTGGCGCGGAAGCTCATAAGCCAGCGACATCGGCTCGGTGTCGGCGTCGCGCTGGATGCCTGGCAGCCGGGGCCTGCCCAGCCGCAGTCGCCGGGGTCCGGGTCCCAGCAGGTACGCAGCGGCCATCTCGCTTGTGACCGACGCCCGGATACGCTCCAGCGTCATGAAGTCGTGGTAGTTGCCAGCCGTCCACGGCACGTCATACAGCCAGCCCCACCCGGTATCGCTCTCTGTGACCATGGCGAACAGATCCTGGGAGACCGTGCATGCCAGCGGCCGGTCGGTGTCGTTAGTCACGTCGATCTGCCAGAGCAGCAGATCCTGCTCGAGCACCATCCGGGCGTCGGTGCGCACCGTCATGCGGGCGCCAGAGTGCTCGCGCTGGACACCCCACGGCTTCCAGCGGAAACGCTGCGCGGGCAGCGTCACCCCGTCGACACGCAGGACTCCGGTGTGATAGCCGAACGAGTACGGCGGCGCGGCGAGCCAGGACAGCGAACTGAGGTCGGAATTAACGTGGCCCTGGCCCCACTGGTTGCGCAACGAGGGCAGATGCGCCAGATCAGCGGCATCGACCCAGTTCCCTGCCACTTCGTCGAGGTCCGGCACGCCGGCGGGCGGCTGATTCCCTGCAGCATCGCCGCCAGCTTCGGCCTGAGCCGTCATCGCGTCGATCCGGCGGTAAGGCCGGCCCGGAACTGCTTCTGCGCAAGCAGGTAACCGGCGACCGGGATCAGCGCGGCGAGGAACATGAACCCGAACTGCAGCCCGTAATCAGGCTGGACCTGGTTGCTGACTGCGTCATAGAGACCGACAGTGACCGTCTGGCCCGTGATCGGGCCGATGATGAGCAGCGGGTTGAGGAAGTCGTTCCAGATCCACAGGGACAGGAAGATGCCGACCGTTGCAGTAGCCGGCCGGACGAGAGGCATGACGATCTTCCACCAGATCCGCAGGCCGGTCGCCCCGTCGATACGAGCTGCCTGGATTACCTCAGCGGGGATCGAGCGCATGAAGCCGACGTAGACGAAGACGGCAAATGAGAGGTACCCGCCACCGAGGTTGGACAGGACCAGGCCGGGATAGGTGTGGTCGAGCCCGATCATCGTGAGGATGTGGATGATCGGCAGCACAGTGATCTGCGGCGGGATCATCAGGCCGGCGGCAAACGCCGCCATGATCGCAGCCCGTGTCCTAGTGCGCTTGCGCGAGATGTAGAAGCTGAACGCGGAGCCGAGCGGGATCAGCAGCGCCACCGAGCACACCACGACGATGAGTGAGTTGCGCAAGCCGAGCTCTAGGACGTGGCCGGGCTGGTTCAGCGCCGCCGAGACGTTGCTCAGCGTAGGGTGGACGGGCAGCGACTGCGGGCTGCTCGCGATGGCGGCGTTGGTCTTAAAGGCATTGACGATCGTCAGGTAGATCGGGCTGACGAACGCCACGATCACCAGGATGGCCAGCGCCAGCCGCGACGAGCGGCGGACAATGCGGGGCGCCCGCCTGGCCCGACGATGCGGAGCGGCCGATCCCTGCGCTATGCCAGGCGCAGCCGCACGCTCGGCGATCACAGGTCAACCTCCCGGCGGCGGAGCATGGTTGTCACCGACAGTGCGATGATCGCGGTCAGCACCAGCAAGACCATGGCGATGGCCGAGGCATAGCCATACGCGTCGTTGGAGAAGCCCACGCTGATGATGTACATGGCAATCGACCTCGTGGCGTAAGCAGGACCACCCCCAGTGAGCGCGGTAATGATGTCGTACAGCTTGAGGACGGTGATCAGGCAGATGACCACGCTGATCGTGGTAGCCGGCGCCACCATCCGGAACGTGATCATCCGGAATTGCTGGCGGCTGCTCGCCCCGTCGATCGAGCTGGCCTCGTAGAGTTCGCGCGGAATGTTCTGAAGTGCCGCGAGGTAGACGACGGTGGTGAATCCCGACAGCACCCAGGACACCACGATGGCGGCGGATAGCTGCGCCAGCTGAGGTGTCCCGAGCCAGTTGACCGGCTGGCTGACCAGGTCCGTTCCGGTGAGAATGTGGTTGACCAGGCCCGTCGGCGACAGCATCCAGCTCCACACGAAGCCGGCGATGATCCCGGAGATCACCTGGGGCAAGAATGCCAGCGTGCGCAGGACCCGGTAGCTAAGGCTCGTCCGGTTGAGCAGGATCGCGAAGCACAGACCTGCGGCGTTGGCCACAATGGTCACCGCGATGGCCAGGGCCAGCGTGAACTCGATGCTCGCGCGCAGCTGGGTATCGTGCAGCGCAGCCCGGTAGTTGCCGAGTCCGACGAAGCTGCTGGTAGGGAACAGAATGTTCTGGTTGGTGAAGCTGGTCTTGAGGCTCAGCAGGACCGGCACGATGAGGAATATCAGGTAGAGCACCAGGGCCAGGGCGGCGATAGCGCTCAGGCCCGTGTCCAGCCTGGCGAGGCGGACCCGCAGTGACTTCATCTGTCCTGCTTATCTTCGGTGCCGGGGTGACGCCGTCTCGGCGTCACCCCGGCAGGCTCGGTCGGTGGCCCGGGTGCAGTTACGCGTGGGCTGCGGTTACCCAGCCGCGGTGGCGCTGGCCCAGTCCTGGTCGAGCGTCTGCATCTGTCCCAGTACGTTCGAGGTGCTGAACAGCGCCTGCGCGGCCGCGTCGAAGTCGCTGGTCAGGTTGCCGGGCAGCGCGTTGTCATTGGTCGCCCAGCTCATGGAGCTGACCTTGGTGTTGGTGTTGGTGACGTAGGAGTAGGAGTTGTAGAAGGCAGGGCTGAGGGACAGGCCGTAGCCGGCGAGCGACTTGCCCTTGAGCATCGGGAACGCGCCGTCGCCCGAGATGAGTGACTTCAGGTTGTCGGGGTTGAGGGACCAAGACTCGGCAAACTTGAATGCGGCCGCAGAGTCTGGGGTCTTTGAGCTGACGGCCATCGAGCCGCCGAGCGAGAAGGGAATGACCAGGGATCCGTTGTTGGTGGGCCAGGGAAACACCCCGATGTTGTTCCACGAGTTCTTCGGGATTGAGCCGAGGTACCAGCTGCCCATCGGGTACATGGCGGCCTTGCCGGCGTTGAAATTGATGATCGACTGGGCGTAGCTGACGCTAAGTGCGTCCGGCTCGAAGTAGTTGTCCGTCACCAGCGTGCGCATCTTCGTCGCGGCGGCGACGACATTGGCATCGGCGAACTTGACCGTGCCCGTATAGCGCTGCTGAATCCAGTTCGGGTCCGAGCCGAGGACGTCCGCGCTGAGCGCCCCCGTCAGCGGCATCGCCGCGGCGAAGGAGTCGTGGCCGCCTAGCTCGATTGGCACGATGCCGGCCGCCTTCAGCTTGGCGCAGTCGGCCATGAACTCCGCCCACGTCGTGGGGGGCGTGGCCCCGGCCTTGGCGAACAGCGCCTTGTTGTAGTAGACGAGCGGGATGATCTGGGAATTGGTCGGCGGGATGTAGTCCTTGCCCTTGATGTTGTTGGGCAGGATGAAGTTGGCGTTGATCCACGATGCGGGGAACGGCGTCAGCAGCCCAGCCGAGGTGTACAGGGATGGCGTGATCGACTCAAGCAGGTCAGGGAACTGGCCGGCCTGCAGCAGCTGCTTCGCGTACCCGTCACGGTCGGTCGTCGGGTCGACGTCCTGCTTGATCGTGACGCCTGGCACCGTCTTCTGCGCGGCGGCAATGGACTTGGCCCAGAACTGCGGCGTCAGGTCAGGAGTAAGGAAGGTCAGGTAGGTCAGCGTCACTTTCTTCGATGACGTCCCGGTCGCGGACTGAGACGGCGAGCTTGAGCACGCAGCCAAGAGCAGCAGGCTTGCAGCGGCAGCCCCAGCAAGACATCGTCTGTACATGGTCACCCCTTCTGGGCTGGAATCGGATGAAAGCGTACATGGTGGGTATTTGCCAGGAAGCAACTCTGGGATAACGTTATCTTTCGGTGTTACAGTGAGGTTTCTGCTGCGGCGTGTCAAGGGCTTCGTTCGTAACAAAAGCGTCTCGAAGGAGCCGCAGTAGCCCCGTGAACGATCGAGGAGAAGTGGAGAGCAGTGGCTGGTCCGGGAGAGTTGAATGAACGCGCCGTACCGCGGCCGCGCCGGCCCACGATGGTGGACGTCGCGAAAGAGGCGGGCGTGGCGCTGCGCACGGTGTCGCGCGTTATCAACGGTGACTCGACGGTCGGGGAGGCGCTGGCCGAGAGAATTCGCCAGGCGATCGCGTCCCTGGAGTATCAGCCCGACGAGCGCGCCCGCCAGCTACGCAGCGGCCGGACGCGCACCGTCGGCGCGGCGGTGCGCAACATCTCCGACGCTCACCCGGTCCTCGGGGCAGCCGACGAGGCGGCCCGCGCGGCCGGACTCACGATCGTGGCCATGTCGACAGAGGATGACGAGGAGCGCGAGCGCGAGGCGATCATGTCCATGTGCCGGCGGCGCATGGACGGGATCATCATCGAGCCGATCGCCGAGAACCACCAGTATCTCCAGCCCGAGATCGACGCTGGCCTGCCAGTTGTGGCGTTCGACCGGCCAGCGACCGGCGTCACGGTGGATACCGTGCTCACCGACAACCGGGGCGGCATCATCCAGGCCTTCCGGCACCTCGCTGCCCACGGCCACAGGCGCATCGGCTACATCGGCGACGACGAGCGGATCTACACTGGGCACGAGCGCGCCGCGGCGTTCCGCGACTGCGTGCGCGAGCAGGGCAGCCCGGTTGACGGCATGGTGCACCCCGGGCCCATCGAACCGAATCGGATTGCCGCCGCCCTGGCGACGCTGGCCAGCGGCCCGGCTCCGGCGACCGCCATCGTAACCGGCAACGTGTCCACGACCATCGCAGTGATACGCCTGCTCGGCCCGGATTTCGGTAATACTGCGCTCGTCGGGTTCGACGATTTCCCGCTGGCGGACCTGCTGCGCCCCGGCCTCACCGTCGTGGCCCAGGGCGAGGCAGAGATCGGGCGAACCACGATCGACCTGTTCCGCGCCAGGCTCGCCGATCCGGCTCGCCTCATCCAGACGGTCACGGTGCCGACGACGCTCATCGCCCGGGGATCTGGTGAGCTGCGCGGCGACAGCGGATGATGTCCGAGCTGAGGTGCCTCCTGGTGGCGGGCGGCGCGTCACATACCTGGGTGGTGGTCGCCGACGAGCAGGCGGTCTGCGCGCACGAGCGGCTGCCCGCGCTGAATCGGGTCGGCGCCCCGGACGGTGTGCAGCGTTCGCCCATGAAACTGATAAGAATTGGCGCTCGTAGCGTCGAGCACCCCGCGCTGCTTGGGGAGGACGGCACGGTCCTGGACCTGTCCGGCTTGACGGCCGACATCGACGGAGCGTTCCTCGTTATCGGCCGCACCGCTCGCTACCTCGACACCCCAGCGAGCGCGCTCGACCAGGTCGCCGGATACGCGATGAGGAACGACGTCTCCGAACGCGAGTTCCAGCTCGAGCGCTCGAACCACTCGGACCTCGGCAAGAGCGAGGCATGAGCAATGACCCACCACTCTGCGAAAGCGCGATTCATCGCCCTCGACACCTACGACATCCGCTTTCCCACCTCGCGCAGCCTCGACGGCTCTGATGCGATGAACCCTGACCCCGACTACTCGGCCGCCTACCTCGTGCTACGCACGGATGCTGACGAAGCGCTAGCAGGGCACGGCTTCACCTTCACCATAGGACGTGGCAACGACGTGCAGGTGGCCGCCATCAACGCGCTGCGCGGGCACGTCCTCGGGCGCTCGGTCGATGAGGTGTGCGCGGATCCAGCTTCGCTCAGCAGGACCCTGATCGGCGACAGCCAGCTGCGGTGGCTCGGCCCGGAGAAGGGGGTGATGCACATGGCGATCGGCGCCGTGATCAACGCTGTCTGGGACCTAGCCGCCAAGCGCGCGGGCAAACCGCTGTGGCGACTGCTGGCGGACGCAGCCCCCGAATGGCTCGCCTCGCAGGTCGACTACCGGTACCTGACCGACGCCCTGACCTACAGTGATGCCGTCGAGCTGCTGCGACGCGGCAAGGATGGCGCCACCGAGCGCGCGGCGCAGCTTTGCGAGCGCGGCTACCCGGCCTACACCACCTCGCCCGGCTGGCTCGGATACGCAGACGAGAGGCTGACCCAGCTGGCCAAGCAGGCTGTAGCGGACGGCTTCACCCAGATCAAGCTAAAGGTCGGTGCCGACCTGGCCGACGACATCCGACGCATGCGGGTGGCGCGCGACGCGGTCGGCCCCGATGTGCGCATTGCCATCGACGCCAACCAGCGGTGGGACGTGATGCAGGCGGTCACCTGGATCCGGGAACTGGAACGCTTCGACCCATACTGGATCGAGGAGCCCACGAGTCCGGACGACATCCTCGGCCACTCTCTCATTCGCCAGTCCGTCGCCCCTGTGAAAGTCGCCACCGGCGAGCACGTGCAGAACAGGGTCGTTTTCAAGCAGCTGATCCAGGCCCGTGCGCTTGACATCCTGCAGATCGATTCGGCCCGTGTCGGCGGGGTCAACGAGAACCTCGCCATCCTGCTGCTGGCTGCCAAGCATCACGTGCCTGTGTGCCCGCACGCCGGCGGCGTCGGGCTGTGCGAGCTCGTCCAACACCTGTCCATGTTCGACTACGTCGCGCTCTCGTGCACCACCCGTGACCGCGTCATCGAGTATGTGGACCATCTTCACGAGCACTTCGTGACCCCGGTGCGCATCGTGAACGGGCACTACGCCGCGCCGAGCGCACCCGGCTTCTCTGCCCAGATGCACGCATCCTCGATTAGCGAATACACGTATCCAGACGGTGCCTTTTGGAGCGCAGACCTGGCCGCCGTGGCGGCCCTGACGGCATGAGGGAGATCACCGGCCTGAGCGCCGAGCGACGGACTACACCGGGCGCTGCCGACGGCACCGTCCTCGCACCCGCCGAATACCTCCAAGCCGTCGGCGCAGCACGCTGACGCTCATTTGCGGATCCGGCTGGCGGCCGAACGAGTTAGCGGCAACCGACGACTGGCGACCGCCAGCGCGACAGCACCGGCTCCGGCGATCGCGAACGCGATGCCGACCCCCGCCGCCAGCGGCCATCCGCGAGCTGACGCAGCGGCCACGGCGGCACCGCCGGCCCCAATCCCGAGGGCGGTGCCGAGCACGTCAGCCAGACTGAGCGACGCCGACGCCCAGCCCTCTCTGCCCGACGGTGCCTCGCGCAGCATAAGTAGCGATATGGGCGCGTAGGCCAGGCCGATCCCGAATCCCGCGACGGTCCAGGCCACCAGGCCCACGCCGACGGGAGTGGCGGGCAGCAGGACCAGCGCCATGGCGGCCAATCCGATCACGATGATGCTCAGCCCGCAGCTCACCAGTCGGCGTGGCTCCCAGCGCCCGCTCAGCCGGGACTGGAGCCATGCGCCTGCAGTCCAGGCCAACGTCGCGCCGGTCACCGCTACGCCGGCCAGCGCCGGAGTGTGGTGACGCACCGTCGTGATGGTCAGCGTGACGTACGCGTCGGCGCCGAAGAATGTAAAGGTAAGCAGGCCGCGGCAAAGGATGACGGCCGAAAGGCCCGGCCGGGCGGTGAAGGTGCCGGCTGGCAGGAGGCGGCGCAGCGACGGAGCGATAAGGGCGATGCCCAGTCCAAGAAGGCCAATGCCGCCGAGAACTTGGCCGGATCCTGCTGCCAGCGTCAGACCCGCCAGGATCAGCCCGGCCCCGGCAGCCGCTGCCAGCCCGTCGGTAAGCCGATGTTCGGTGTCCGCTCCGCTGGGAGCGCTGCCGCTCACCCGCGGTTGCTTGCCCAGCCGGAAGAGTGCTGGCAACGCAAATGAACCGGTGACCGCGACCAGGGGGAGCAGGCCTAGGAACACCCACCGCCAGCCAAAGAACCCCGCCACCGCCGCGCTGACGGCCGGACCAATCAAGCCCGGCACCACCCAGGCAGTCGATAGGACAGCCATCATCCTGGCCCGCAAGTCCTCCGGTAGGCTTCGGCCGATCGCTACGTACGCGACCGCGGGGACAGCCCCTGCTCCAACGCCTTGCAGGAATCGGCCGCCGATCAGTACCAGCATGGTCGGGGCTAGGCCTGCGGTCGCGAGCCCAGCACCGAACAGCGCGAGCCCAGCAACGAAGGGCCGTCCTGGGCCATAGCGGTCCGCCTGCCTGCCGGCCGCCACAATGCCGACCACGCTGCCGAGCATGAACGCGCTGAATACCCACCCGTAGAGACTTAGACCGCCGAGATCGTGGGCTACAACGGGCATGATCGTCACCACGGCCAGCGCCTCGGAGGCGATGAACGTGATGGTCAGCACCAGCCCAGCGGTGAGTGCCCGGCGCTGCGCCGACCAAAGCCCGCTGGGCGTGATTTCCTCGTCGGGAGCGGCAGGACTCCGCGGTGCGGTCGTTTCACCAGCCCTGTCGGCTCCGGCTTCGGTGGTCACGCCATCGAGCGTAGGAGCTGAAGCGTGTTCGAAGTCAACCCAGCCGTCACGGGCGGCGGTCAGCAAGCGAGGGAAGCCGAAATCCAGAAACGACCACCGATGCCGATATGCTCGACCCGATATGGTGGGCGAAGGGTCCGTTTGACGGCGATTCCGTTGATGAGATCGATGGGTTGCGTTCTTGCCTAGTGCCGAGAGCTTGAGTGTGTTCTGGCTCGGCGGTGGCTGCGGATCGGGCAAGACGACAATCGCGCGAGTCCTGACCCGGCGCTTTGATCTGAGGCTCTACCCGGTCGACGGGTACACCTACGCGCACGCGGACCGCGCTAAGCACGGCGGCTTCCCGCTGAACCGGACCGTGGCTGAGTTGCCACCGGAGCAGCGCTGGGATGGAGCTCCGGCCGAGCTGGCGGAGCGGTTTGCCGCGGTCGCCGCGGAACGGCTCGAGATGATCCTCACGGACCTGCGCGACTTCGGCCCGGGTCCGACGGTCGTGGCGGAGGGGCCGCAGCTGTTTCCCGACCTGATCGTCCCGCTGATGCAGACCCCCGAGCACGGCCTGTGGCTGCTGCCGACGCCGGAGTTCGGGCAGCATGGAGTTGCCGGCCGCCGGGCGGGCGGCCTTACCGGTGAAGCGGCCAAGCGTCGGCGCGATCGTGACGCGCTCCTCACCGAGATAAACAGGCGGCAGGTGAGGCGGCACGGTCTGCCGTCAGCGGACGTGGACGGGAACCGGTCGCTCGCAGACACCATCGACATGCTGGCGCAGCGGCTGGAGAGTCTGCCTGGCGGGCTGGTCCAGGCTGCCGACGGCGGTCAGCGGCGGCGGATCAGGCAGGCGGAAAACGCCGTCGTCGTGCGGCAACTGGTTGGCTGGCGGGCGGACCTTGGCCGGGAGCGTATGCCTGAGGATCCCCCATTCCCGTTCAGCTGCGAGTGCGACAGCCTGGGCTGCGAGCAGACTGTGACCATGTCCGTGATCGACTACCAGCGCCGATCAGCAAACGGTCCGGTGACGTGACGCCGAGTGACGCGATGCCGAACGCTTTCGTCGGCGAAAGCGTGGACGGACCGGCTGCCTTAAAATCGCGGCGCCACGGTCTGGCGGTGGAGCTCGCGCTCGGCCCCGTTCCCATTCCTGACACGAGTGGGCCGCCTCGGTGAGCTGGTCGCTCCAAGCCGAGCCTGGGGAGACGTTGAGATCGGTCGCGCGGCGCCGCGGCGCCGCCGCCGGTTCTCATGCTCGCGCCGTCGCAGGACCTTGCTTGCCATTGCGCGTGAATGTCATGGCCGGCAGACTGAGACGGGAATTTGCAGGTGCTTGGCAGGTAGCTCAGCAAGTGCCGATGCCGCTTGCCGGCAAGCTCCCGTCCCGGCGGAAGGTATCTAGGTGAGGGCACGGCTGAGCCGGGAACCCGCGGCAGCGAGGCTCCGGGATATCCAGTCCATCATCGATGCCGAGCTGTCCCGGCTTGATGACGAGGAACTGCTGACTGAGCTGGTGGAACGTACCAGGGGAGTTCTGGGAGCCGATACTGCGGCGGTGCTTCTGCTTGATTCCTCGTCCGGTCAGCTGATCGCCACGGCGGCAGCAGGCCTGGAGGAGGAGGTACTCCAAGGGGTGCGGATCCCGGTCGGCCAGGGTTTCGCCGGGCGTATTGCTGCCGAGCGCCGGGCAGCGATCCTGGACCGCGTAGATCACACAACAGTTCTGAATCCGATCCTGATGGCCCGGGGCGTGCGGTCGATGATGGGTGTGCCGCTTATTGCTAGCGGCAACGTGATTGGCGTCATGCATGTCGGGTCGCTCACCGGACGCAAGTTCACTGATCAAGATGTAGAGCTGCTGAAGATGGCCGCGGACCGGGCGGCCGCAGCAGTCCAGTCGCTGGCCGCCCGGGCCGACAGGGCCGCGGCAGCCGCCTTGCAGCGAAGCCTGTTGCCGTCGGCGCTGCCCGAAGTGGTCGGCGCAGAGATGGCGGCGCGGTTCATTGCGGGCAGCGGCGGCGTGGGCGGTGACTGGTATGACGTGTTTGCCCTGCCGTCCGGCCAAACGGGCTTGGTGATCGGCGATGTCGCCGGATCTGGGTTGCGTGCGGCCGTCATTATGGGCCGGATGCGCAGCGCTCTTCGCGCCTATGCGCTCGAGGTCACCGATCCGGCAGAGGTCCTCAGCAGGCTGGACCGCAAGATGCAGCATTTCGAGCCGGGTGCCTTGGCCACCGTGCTGTACGCGGTTATCGAGCCGGGACTGAGCCGCGTGGTTATCTCCTCGGCCGGGCATATCCCACCGGTCGTCGCCGCGCCCGGCCAGCCGGCGGAGCTTGCAGAGATCCCGGCTGACCTGATGATCGGTGTCGCGCCCGATGCCTGCAGGCACGTGGCCAGCATCGAAATGCTGCCGGGAGCCTTGCTGTGTTTGTGTACCGACGGGCTCATCGAACGCAAAGAGTATCCGCTTGACGACGGGCTAGCGCGGCTCTGCGGAGCCGTCACAACCCGATCGCCGGAGGCAGCGTGCTCCGCCATCATGGCAGCGCTCGTCGGCAGTGAGCCAGTCCGAGACGACATCGCCTTGCTGGTGTTCCGCCGGCTGCCTATCTAGCCGGAGCCGAAGCATCGATCGCTCGGGATGCCGATGCCTCCGGTGATCTTTCAGGCGATCGCCCTTCCGGCGATGGAGTGTTGGCTGGCAGGAATGGCGAGCGGAGTCGGTAATGGTCGATCTCGACAGACGCGAAGTCGGCGGCACTGATCACGGCCGCGAGGTCCCGCTCGCATGAGCATCCCTCGAAGACCCATGCCCAAGGCCGTCGGATGCGATGCTGGATCCTGCGAAGAAGCGGATCGGCGACCGTGCACAAGCCTCCTGCTCGACAGGCCGAGGGCTACCCATGCGCATCGGGTGCACTACCTAGGAGCCTCATGACTACTGCAGGCGGTGGCGGGTCGCAGGGTGATCGGGTATTTCGCGGTCGTGATTCATGATGAGGTCAGTTGCTGGCCGCCGTCGATGTCGTAGGTCGAACCCGTCAGCGCGGTGTTGGTCATGATGTGAACGGCGAGCGCGGCGACATCGGCCGGGCCGACCACGCGCCTGATCGGCAGTGTCGCGCGGAGCTGGTCGCGGCGAGCTTCGAGGTCGTCGCCGAGCAGCGAGGCGGACAGCGGTGTGTCAACGAACCCGGCCGCGATCAGGTTGGCCCGGATCGGCGCGACTTCGACCGCGAGGTTGGCGATCAGGGCGGGCAACGCGGCGGTGGCTGCGGCCATGAGCGACAGGCCGGGTCCGCGCGCTCCGGCGATGCCGCTCATGAACAGCAACGTGCCGCCCGGTCGTACCTTGCCGATGGCTTGCTGCGCGACGGCGACGACAAGCCAAAGGTGTGCGTCGAAATTGTGGTGTGCCCGCTCGCGATCGAGTTCGGCGAGGCGCGCGTAATACGGGCCCGGGCCGGTGACCATCACATGGTCGATCGGCGCCGGCAGTTCCTGGAAGAACGTCTCCAGCTGGCCGAAGTCGGTGACGTCGAAGGCCGCAGTGCGTTGCGCGCCGAGTTCCATGGCCGCGTGCTGGAGCCGGTCAGGGTTCCGGCCCGTGAGGACCACATCGGCGCCCTCGGCCCGGGCGCGCCGGGCAGTCTCAAGCCCGATGCCTGCGCTGCCGCCGATGACCACGACGGTCTGTCCGGCTAGCTGCGGTGCTAGCTGGGCCGGAACAGGCGTGGTCGTGCTGCTCATGGTTCCTCCGGCTGGATGCTCATCGGGACAGGTTCGCTGTCTGCGCGGCCGTCGGCCGGGCTGGCGGCGGCATGTCGGCGATCTGCATGCGGAGGGCCGTTAGTGCGGCGTTGTAGATGCCAGAGAAGCTCGGGAAGGGCTGGATGGTGTCGCTGAGCACCTCGACCGGGACGTGAGCCCGGATTGCGAGCGTCGCCTGCTGGAGCCACTCGCCGGCTTCAGGCCCGAGCGCGTAGGCGCCGGTGAGCCGCTGGCCGTCGCTGAGCAGGGTCAGGAACCCGCCGGAGTCAGCATAGGCGTGGGTATAGGTGGCGGTCTTCGGCTCCTCGGACAGCGGCGCGGTGGCGCTGTACTGCGATTCGGCGGCGCCTACCGCCGCGGCCTGCGGGTCGGTGTAGGTGACTCGCGGGACGGCCTCGTAGTTCGCCGGGCGTGGATCCCCGGCGATGTTCGCCGCGACGATGTCGCCCTCGTACTCACCGACGTGGGTGAGCGGCCAGATGCCGTTAACGTCGCCGATCGCCCACAGGCGTTCACCGGCGCGCAAGTGGTCATCGACCGGGATCCCGCGCGGGCCAGCCGTGACGCCGACGGTCTCCAGGCCGATGCCCTCGACGCGGGGGCGGCGGCCGGTGCACACCAGCAGCCGGTCACCTCGCACATCGTCGCCGCCGTCCATGGCCAGGACGAACTCGTCGCCGTCGCGCCTGGCGGCCGTGGCGTGCTTCCCGAGGATCAGCTCGATCCCGTCCCGGCGCAGGGCCTCGCCCAGCGCCTCGCCGAGCGGCGCCGGCTCGCGGGGAAGCACCCGGCCGGCCCCCTCGATGAGCACCGCCTCGCCGCCGAGCCGCCGCACCACCTGCGCGAGCTCGACGCCCGCTGGCCCGCCGCCCAGCACGAGCAGGCGCCGCGGGACAGCCGTCATGCTCGTCGCCTCCCGCGTCCCCCAGACGCCCGCAAGCTCACGCAGGCCAGGGACCGGCGGCACAACTGGATCCGCTCCGGTCGCCACCACCACGTGATCCGCGGTATGCCGGACGCCGTCCACCTCGACCACGCCGGTCCCCGCCAGCCGGCCACTGCCTCGCAGCAGCTCGATGTCCCGGCCCGCCAGCCAGCGCTCCTGGCCGGCGTCGGAATAGCCCGACACCATGAAGTCCCGCCACGCCAGGGCCGCCTGAACATCAACCTGCGCGGTCGCGGCTGCTTCCCGCGCCCCCTGTACCGCCTCACCCGGCCGCAGTAGCGACTTCGACGGAATACACGCCCAGTACGAGCACTCACCGCCCACCAGCTGCCGCTCCACCACCGCGACACGCAGCCCTCGCGCCGCCAGCGCCGCGGCGCAGTGCTCACCCGGCGCCCCGCCGCCCAGAACGATCACGTCATAGTCACTCATGTCGGCAGCTCCGTCCCGGCCCGCTCCGCCACCATGTACGAGGCGTACCAGTCGGGCCAGTCCGGATCTGCATGGCCGATGCGTTTCTCGTGCTCGCCGTGCGCGGCCGCCGCGCGCCGGAGCGCGCTCGCAAGGTCCGCTCCGGACACGAATGCGGTCTGTGCTGCGTCGACCCGGCCGGGCAGTCGCGTCGTGACCTCTTGAAGTAGCCAGCCATTGCCGTCTGGATCGCTGAACGAGGCGAACGACCCGTAGCTGCCATGCTCGGGAGCCGGACCGCTGACGCGGCCGTCCGTGCCGGCCGGACGGAACCGGGCGCCCAGCGTTCCCTCATGGAACACCTCGCTTACTTCGACACCGCCTGCGGCGAGCTCGTCGCGCGCATCCTCGATATCGGAGGTGATCAGGTATAGGCCCCGGGCCGAGCCGGGCGCGGCTGACGTCATGTTCGTGCCGAACTGGATCGAGCATTCGGAGCCTGGAGGCGTGAGTTGGACGATGCGGAAGTTGTCACCGACCGTGCTGTCGGCATCGAGCCGCCAGCCGAGCCGCACGTAGTAGTCCTTGGCCCGCTCGACGTCAGCGACGGGCAGCACCACGACCTCAAGTTTCATGTCCACGACACCTGTTCCTCTCCCTGTACCTGACAATCGCCCGCGCCAATGCCTGATCGCATGCCGTGGGCTGGCCTGACGTCTAGTGTCCCTGTCGCTCTAGTGCGCACTCCATCTCATTAGATCGCCTGGCAGCTCCCAGTAACGGCAGCGGCAGCTGCGTGCAGTTGCGCAGAGGAACAGCCCAGGCACCTGATACCCCATGGCCCGATCCCTCAAGCTGGCCTGGGAGCGTGGCATCACCGCGTAGTTGACCACGGTAATTTCCGCCACCATATCGGCGCCTGGCGCCCGCCCTTGACACCGGACTGTGCGGCCATCATGAGCCGTTGACCGTGCCGTCTGAGAAAATAATCGCCTGGCGGCGCGATCGGGGGTGACCGTGGACCAGCAGGCTGGCAGCCTGCTCTCGGTGAACGTGGGTCTGCCGCGCGATGTCAGCTGGCAGGGCCGTACCGTGCGCACTGCGGTGTGGAAGCGGCCAGCCGACGGCCCGCGGCTGGCCCGGCGGCTGAACGTCGATGGCGACGGCCAGGGTGACCTGGCCGGCCATGGTGGCGAGCAGCGCGCCGTGTTCGTGTACCAGATCGAGGCGTACAGGTACTGGGAGCAGCAGCTAGGACGGGACGACTTCGAGTTCGGCCAGTTCGGCGAGAACTTCACCGTGCGTGGGCTAGCCGACGACGAGGTCTGCATTGGCGATCGGTACCAGATCGGCGAGGCGCACTTCGAGGTGACGCAGCCGAGGGTCACCTGCTTCCGGGTCGGCATCCGGATGAATGATGCCCGGATCCCGGCGCTGCTGGTCTCGCATCACCGGCCCGGCTTCTATCTTCGGGTGCTGCGTGAGGGCGCGGTCCGGGCGGGAGACGAGATCGTCCGGGTGGCGCGCGGCCCGCAGGCCATGACCGTAAGCGAGATAGACGCGCTGCTGTACCTGCCCGGCCACCCGGCGGAGCAGGTGCGCAGGGCGCTGACAATCCCGGCGCTGTCAGAGGGCTGGAAGTCGTCGTTCCGCGAGCTGGTCAGCCAGCCTGACCACGGCCAGGGCGCTGGTAACGCCGGGCTTGCGGCGGCGAGCCCGCCGCCGGCGTGGCCGGGGTTCCGCCCGCTGGCGGTGACGGCGATCGAGCCAGAGAGCCGCTCGGTGATCTCGCTGCGGCTGGCTGACCCGGCCGGCGCGACGCTGCCAGCCGCGAATCCCGGTCAGTTCCTTACCGTCCGGCTGAAGCCGCAGCCGGACCAGCCGCCGCTGCTGCGCAGTTACTCGCTGTCCGGACCGCCGGATGCCGGGTCCTACCGGATCAGCGTGAAGCGCGAGCAGCACGGCGCGGCCAGCCAGTTCGTGTGCGACCACGTGCGGCCCGGTGACCAGCTCGCGGTCGCCGCACCGCGCGGCACCTTCATCCTTCGGCCGGACGCGGCACCTGTGCTGCTGATCAGCGCGGGCGTCGGCGCCACGCCCGTGCTGGCGATGCTGTACGCGCTTGCCGACGCGAGGTCCGGCCGTGAGGTGTGGTGGCTGCACGGCGCGCGCAGCCGGGCCGAGGAACCGTTCGCCGCTGAGACCCGGTCGCTGCTGGCCAAGCTGCCGCGCGCGCACCTGCATGTCTGCTACAGCCGGCCCGGCACTGAGGACGTGCTCGGACGCGACTACCAGTCGGCAGGTCGGTTGTCTGCGGCAGTGCTGGCAGAACTGGATCTGCCGCGCGAGGCGGAAGCCTATATCTGCGGGCCGACCGGATTCATGGCCGACATGGCGGCTGCGCTGGCCGAACTCGGTATCGGCGGCGGCCAGATCATGACCGAGATCTTCGGCGCGCGACCGGCGCTGACGCCCGGCATCGCCGCGGCGGCCGCGGTGCCGCCGCACCAGCCGACCGGGTCGCCGGGTACCGGACCGGAGGTCGCGTTCGCGCGCAGTGGCCTGGCCGCCCGCTGGGACCAGCGCTACGCGAGCCTGCTGGAGCTTGCTGAAGCTTGCGACGTGCCGGTGCGCTGGTCCTGCCGTACCGGCGTGTGCCATACCTGCGAGTCCGCCCTGGTATCGGGGGAGGTCGGCTATTCGCCTGACCCAGTTGACGATCCTGCCGACGGTGATGTGCTGATCTGCTGCTCGCAGCCGCGCGGCGACATCGCACTAGACCTGTGAGAGCGGGGCGGCCGGGCGCGTGCCGCGCCAGGCTTCCGAACGCTGGAGTCGCGCGGCGACGAGCAGGTGCGCAGCGCGCCGGGCGTTTCGTTCTGGGGGGAGGCGCACAGCGCCGACGGTTACCGGGTCTGGGATTTCAATGGCTGGCGAAGTGGGCGAGCAGGGGGATGAGGACCTGGGCGTCGGGGCTACCCCAGCCAGTGACCGGATCCCAGCCGGGTGCGGCCTGGTAGCCGGAGATCGTGGTGGGCGGGAACCGCACCGTGTTGTTTCCGGTGGTGATGTCGTGGAAGGCCTGGTGGTAACGGGCACTGCGGGCGATCTGGTAGATGGCCGGGTTGATGAAGCCCAGGTGCCGCCCGGCGTACTGGTCGGTCAAAGCGATCAGAGCTGCCCAGATCGGGGCGCTGGCGCTAGTCCCGCCGTGGCTCTGGATCGTGTCTTGGGTTCCGTCGCTGAAGACGACCGCCACGCCGGTACGGTCGCTGGCATCGGCGGACACGTCGGGAACCCCTCGGGCAGCGCCGGTACCAGGGACGCCGGCCTGGTAAGCGGGCCGAGCGAACAACTGGCTGAACCCGCCCCCGGAGGCCTGGAAGGACCCGCCCTGGTTTCCGGGGTTGCCGGACGCAAGTCCCCACGCCGTTTCGCTGATCCAGGCGCCGGTGGCATTGCTGGCCGTCAGGCTGGTGCCGCCCGCGGCGAGGACGAACGGATCGGAGGCCAGCAGAAGGACCCCCTTGACGGGGGCAGCAGGCGCGGTGCCGGTCAGGGCCGAGTAGAGATCGCACTGATAGGCCGCCGCTCCGATATCGCCGGACGCGGCGACTACCGTCATGCCCCGGTCGACGGCCGCCCGGAGCGCTGCGTTCACGCTGCCGGCCTGCGCGCGGCTTACGCAGTGTTCGCCGCCGATCTGTCCCGCGGCGCTGATCGACATGACGCTCCCGAGGCCAGGGCCCAGCCGGAGTTCGGCGACGGCGGCGGCGACGGCGTCCGGAGTGTTGTTCAGGGATGTTGACGGGAGCAGGAGGACTACGAGGGTGGCGTCCGGGGCGAGAGCGTGCACTAGCTCCACGTCCAGCACTTCCTCCCCGAAGGCAAGCCAAGGAGAGCCGGCACCAGCGAGAGTGGTCACGACCCGCATCCTCGCGGCCGGAAGGTGGAACAGGTCGTCGAAGCCCGCCATGTCCTCACGCAGGTCAGTGACCGAGGGCGGGTCCAGTTGCGACTCGGCCAGCTCGGGCAGCACTACCGTCTCGCCTCGGCCGTCGATCCCGCGCTGCAGGAGCGGCTTGACGCCGTAGGCAACCTCGAGCTGCTGGGGCGTGTAGCAAGTGGCCGCATCGCTACAGTCGGCGGTCTCGCCAGCGGACCCGGCGGCCCTGCTCGCAGGCGCCTGTGGCGTGCTGACGCTTGACGAGCATGCCGCGGCTAGGCTCATCGTCGCGACCACGGACAGAGCCAGGGTCCCTACGCCGAGGAGATGCGTTCGCCGGGTCATACTGGCACCGTAGGCAGTGAGGCGGCGTCAGCGCATCGCGCGCGCGAGTGAATCTTCCATACATCGCGAAGGTGACTCGCATCCCCTCCTGGGGGCATAGCCGGCGTGCCCCCAGCACCGACGCGCGCGGAGGTGGCCTCTCCATCGCGAGTCAATGTCACATCGGCAGCGACCGCCAGCCCCGTGTGCCGTCGCGCGAGATCGGTGACGCCGACATCCGACCTTCGACCGTGGTTCCGGCTTCCGGACGATGGACGATGGCCTGGCTCTGGTGCGGAGTCGAGTACGACAATGGCGTCCGTGACCGTACCTCCAGGCCGTGCATTCCAGGTCCTGCCATTTTGGGCATCTGCCGAGCCTCGGCCGCTGATTGGCGACATTGCTAGACCCGGTGCGGGCAACGTGCGCGTCAGCCGCCAATGCGCTGCGCTCGCTGGCTGGTTCTGCTCGGTTACCGGCGCGGTTGCCGCTGAGCGCGGCTCAGGGTGACCGGCGATCAGCGCGGGGCGGGCGCCGCGCCGAGCGCGCCGGACGAGCTCACGCACGCGGTGACGCACCTGCTGCTGCGCCAGGATGCTGAGGGCTACTGGGAAGGCGAGGTGGCGTGGAACACGATGCTGCTGTCGCAGTATGTGCTGACCAGCCGGATGGTTGGGCGACCGCGCTGGTCCGGGCGGGATCGCGACATGATCCTGCGTCACTTTGAGTCGACTAGGCGCGCGGACGGGTCATGGCCGCTGCACTCTGAGGCACCTGGATCATTGTTTGTTACGGTGCTGGCGTACGTCGCCGTGCGGGTCCTGGGGGTCGCACCAGAGGAACCGATGGCCGCGGCCGCGCGGCGGTGGATGCGAGCCCAGGACGACAGCGTGGCAATCCTGCCGTCGTGGGGCCGGATGTGGCTGGCGATGCTCGGCCTGTATGAGTACGAGGGTATTAACCCGCTCTCTCCGGAAACAGTGCTGCTGCCCGCCTGGGCCCCTGTGCACCCAGACCGGCTTTATGTCCATACGCGCATGATCTACGCGGGACTGTCGTACCTGTATGCACGAAGGGCCCGGTTCGACCTTGGTCCGCTGACCGGGCCGCTCCGCCTGGAGCTGTATGACCAGCCGTATGAGTCGGTTGACTTCGCGGCCTGCCGGAAGAAGCTCCGTACCGCTGACACATTCAGCCCGCCGCCTCGGCTGCTGGGTGTGGTGGCTGACGTTATGGCACGGTACGAGCGCCACCCGATCAAGGGCGCGCGCCAACTGGCGCTGCGCCGCTGCGCCGCCCGGATCGAAGCTGAGCTGGAGGCATCGGCGGGGCATGGGATCTCGCCTGTCAGCGCACTGCTCGGATGTCTTGTCCTGGCCTGCGATGGCATGCCGCACGAAGATGTGCTGAGTGCCCTGGCCAGGCTGGATGCCTGGCGCTGGGACGACGAGGTGGGCGGCATCCGCATTGCCGGCGCCCGCTCCGCCTTGTGGGACACCGCCTTCGCCATGCGGACATTGCTATGCACACCGGCGACCCCGGAGGTTGCGGCCGCCCTCGGCCGCGGATACCGGTGGCTGGCGGCAGCCCAGGAGACTCGTGAACTGCCGCCTCTGGTGCGTCGGGGCCGTGACAGCGTCCTGGGCGGATGGTCATTCTCCGATGGGACGCACAGATGGCCGGTGTCTGACTGCACAGCCGAGGCGCTGTCTGCGGTGCTCACCGTGCACCGCCGGGCCGACCTGCAGCCCTTTCTGGGCGATCGCCTGAGCGACCTGCGCCTGTATCAGGCGGTCGAGTTCATCCTCTCGCGGCAAAACCCGGACGGCGGATTCGGCACCTACGAGCGCGTACGGGCCCCCTCCATCCTGGAGAGGCTCAACGCAACCGAGATGTACGCGGACTGCATGACTGACTCCTCCCATCCCGAGCCCACCGCATCATGCGTCTCGGCGCTGGCCCGATTCCGGCAGGACTACCCGTCCTACCAGCAGCGCCGGGTCCGCAGGGCCATCGCCCGCGGCGTCCGCCACCTGCGCTCCTGCCAGCGCGCCGACGGCAGTTACGCAGGAACCTGGGGCATCAACTTCACCTACGCTGCCTGCTTCGTCACTGAGGCGCTGCTAATCCGAAAATCGGTGAGTTAGCGGCAGGCGGCAGCGCCCGGCGGAGCCGGGCTGGTTTGTGCGGCTGCCGTTTCAGGCGGCGGGTTCGAGTGTGACTTTGCAGCCGAGGGCCTCGATCTGACGGACGTGGGCTCGGATGCGGCGCTGGGGGTTGATCCGGGTGTCGTAGAAGTCGGCGCCGAGGTCGGCGTAGCGGGTGCCGGGGTCTGACAGCAGGTGCCAGCTGATGACCAGTATCGAGCGGCCGACAGCGACCGTGGCCTTTTGCGGACCGCGGCGGCGGGCGATCCGCCGGTACCGCTCGCCGAGGAAGGTATCGGTCCGGGCGGCTCCGATGGCAGCCTCACCCAGGACGCGGGCAAGGTACCGGTTGCCGTGGCCGGTGGATCCCTTGCCTTTTTTCTTCCCGGCCGATTCCTTCACGCCGGGCGCGAACTTCGCCCACGAGGCCAGGTGCCCGGCGGTGGGGAACCGGCTCATGTCGGTGCCAATCTCGGCGATGATGACCGCGGCGGCGACGCGGCCGACGCCGGGGATCTCATCCAGCCGCGCCGCCGCCTCGGCGAAAGGGGCGATCATCTCCTCGATCCGCTCGTCGAGCTCGCCGATGTCGGCGTCCAGGCCGTCGACCCGGGTGACCATCTTGGCAAGCAGGAACGCGTGATGATCGGTGAAGTGGCCGGTGAACGCCTCTTCCAGCGCGCTGATCTTGGCCCGCATCCGTGTGCGGGCCAGCTGCGCCAGCGCCTGGGGGTCCCGTTCGCCGGCGATCAGCGCGGCCAGCATGGCCCGGCCGGACACCCCGAAGATGTCGCTGGCCACCACCGACAGCTTGATGCCGGCGTCTTCCAGCAGCTTCTCGGCCCGCTGCTTCTCCGCGGTCCGGGCGGTGACCAGGTCGATCCGGTACCGGGTGACATCCCGCAGCCGGCGGATCGGGGGCGGGGGCACGAAACTGGGCCGGATCATCTGCCGCTCGGCGACCTTGCACAGCCACACCGCGTCCAGCCGGTCGGTCTTCGGACGGCCCGGCAGGTGCCTCACGTCCCGGGCGTTGACCAGCCAGGTGTCGAACCCGTGCGCCTCCAGCACCCAGAACACCGGCTTCCAGTAGTCGGAGGTTGCTTCCATCACCACCCGGCTCACGCCTAGCCCGGCCAGCCGGGCCGCTAACGCCAGCAGCGACCGCGTCATCGTCGGCCAGGTCGTCACCTCCTGCAGCCGCCGGCCCGGCCTGGCCTGATCGGGGATCCGCGCGCAGCACGTCACCTCGGCCTTGCCGATATCCAGCGCCGCGACCCGCTCGATAATCTCCTCACGCTCGTCTGTCTCCTGCAGCACCCGCCACCACCTCCCGCACATCCCGGCCAAGGGCGGCTGCCCGCAGGAACCGCACAGGGGACAGCAGAATCTAATCCGCGTGCTCAAGGCAACAAAGAAGGTCCCGGCGCGGCGGCTCCCGGCACCCAGCTAACTGACGGCCTCCAGCGACCATAGGCGCTCGGCGTCGGCGGACAGCCACCCCGATTTTCACCCCGGAACGGGCGTCCCGCCAGGGACATCAGAAGCTAACTGCCGGAGTTCCGGCCTCCGACAAGGCGGTCGCAGGAGCAATCAGCTGGCTCCGCCGCGCGCAGAAACCAGACGGCGGTTGGGGAGAGCATTACACCAGTTGCCTCACCCGCAGCTATGTCGAGCACTCGGAGAGCCAGGCCGCAATGACCGCATGGGCTTTGTTAGCGCTGGCACGCTCCGCTGCCGCCAGCGATCCGGACGCGCAACGCGCGGCGCGATGCCTGACCAACCTCCAGCGCGGAGACGGCGGCTGGCCCCAGCAGTCTGCTAGCGGCGTCTTCTTCCAGACTGCGGTCCTGGACTACCGGCTCTACAAGGACATCTTCCCGACCTGGGCACTCGCAGCGGCCGCAAATCCCGACAACGCTGTTGGGTAGTCAAAGCCGCCGCCACTGGCTTCCGTAGCGATGCCAACGCTGAACGAACGTGGTGACAGCGGCAGGCATGCGCGTCGCGCGCGAGCCTGTGTCCGAGCCGCTGGGATTGACCGTGGCATGGTTCGACCACCCCCGACGCCATCCCTATCGTCTCGGTCGAATCGATGTTCACCCGACACCGGGCAATGGCGTCAGCGAGGACGCCCATGGTCTCGGTGCGTGGGCGCACGGCGCACGGGCCCGCGCGGTCAGGCGGGTCGCGCCTGGTCCGAGATGTGGAAGGCCAGGTCGCCTTGCTCGTTGACCTGTGCGTCGAGCGCTTTGTCCTCGAGTACGGCCGCGGCCGCGGGTTCGACGAAGACGCGGGCTCCGCCCTCTTCGACCACCTGATCGCCGGCCACCGGGCCTTCGGTCAGGGCGAGCTCGAAAGCCGGCGCTCCGGCACCCGGCTTCATGATGCGCAGGCCTGTGTCAACGGGCAGGTCCGGCTGCGACGTCAGACTGCGGATCGCAGAGGCGGCGCTGTCGGTGATCGTGAGCATTGGCCAGCTCCTCCCTACAGGATTCGGGCAACGGGGCTGGCCGTACCCACTGCCGGACGGGCCGAACCTGCCGTGCAAGCTTTCTCGACGGGGCTGAGTGTGACCCGGCCAGCGTCGGAGCACGAGCCGAGGCCAATATCAGCCGGACCAAGGTCGGCGGCACTTGAGCCAAGGCAGCCGCCGGCGCACTCGATGTTCCTGTGCAGCGTGCAGTGAGTCGTCGGACGTCAGCCCATGCCCAGGCTCAGCGCCATGGCGCGCAGCTTTGCGTGGGTGTCGTCCATTACTGGGCCGCTAGGGAGATACCGCTTGGGCATCTTGGCGATGGAGGTGTAGTTGACGTCGACAACGTTAGCCAGGGGTGCCTCGACGCCCTGGCTGACGAGCTGATATGCGTCCATGACGTCCATGCCGCACTGGCCAGCGATCCACCGAATTAGCTCGGTTTGCGCGATCCGGAACGCGTCCTCGAGTGGCCTCGCCGAGCCAGCGGTCATGATGTAGTCGTCTGTTTCCAGGCGCGGCCACGGGCACTGCGCGCGCTTGATCAGGTCGACGATCGCGACCGTGTTCATTGCAGTCTCGACTGCCACGCCGCAGGTCTCGCCCTCGCCCTGCCTAGCGTGTCCGTCGCCAAGCGAGAGCAACGCGCCCTCTACGTTCACGCCCAGGTAGCAGGTAGTTCCCGCCCGCATCTCCGGGGTGTCCATATTGCCGCCGAACGCGTCGGGCACCAGGGCGCTCCGAACCTCGAGACTGGCCGGTGCCACGCCGACCGTGCCGTGCATCGGGTTCATCGGCATGTCCACTGTGAAGTCGCCATGCCGAGGGGTGAACCTGCAGGTCTGCGCCGCCTGGTCGAAGTGCCAGAGCCACACCAGCTCAGGCAGCGGCTCGTTGAGCAGCGCCGTCAAGTGCGTGCTGGTCAGCGCACCGAACAGTGGGATCGTGGTGGACGCACCCCAGTCTCTGGCCGGCGTGATCGACACGAAATGAATCGCGACTGTGTCGCCAGGCTCGGCTCCTTCGATGAAGAAAGGGCCGGTCTGCGGATTCACGAACGGGAACTCACAGACCTCGGACACCAGGTCATTCTGGCTACGCACCCGGCCGAAGAACGCGTCCTCAGTAAACACCTCAAGTACTGCCGGGGTACGTATCCTCCCGACGGGTGCCGCGCCGCCGAATGTCCAGGCGTACTGGTCGCGCTCTGGCCGGAAGCGGACGACCTGAATGTCGCTCACGAAGTCACCGGTGCGCGACCGTCTCGGCTGGCGCCTCGTCGATGTGGATCAGCACCTCACGCAATCCAACAGCATCGCGTCTGAGCCCGGCGTCGGCCATCATCGCTCCTGAGGGCGAGGGAGGGGCATTTGGGCCGATCATGTCATCTCTGGCTGGTTCGATAACAGATCGCTCAGTGCAACTGAGTTAACGATTGCATCACACGCGCAACCTCGGTCTCGACCGCAGCGCGATTCGGGTGCACAAAGCCTCCCCAAACAATTTGGCCTGGTGTTGGTGGTTCTCCTCGCCTTTACGGATTAAGGCTCTGGACCATGCCGGCTGGCGCTGAGTGCGGGCTCGAACGGTTGACCGGCCTGACCATCCCGGTCAAGGCGGCGGGAGAACTCGATCCGAGAAGCTGGCCCTGCTCATCTAGGTGATCCTTGACCACCAGCAGAATGAACTCGTGATGACGCGACGATCATGTTGCTGGGGTGGTGGCCGTCGCGCTGCAAGGCGCTGTTCAGCAGGTAGCGCGACGCGGCGGCGCGATGGGCGTGTCCGCCGATGACGAGCGGGAGCCCGTACCGGGCGGTGCGCCGGGCGGTACGCCGCAGCGCCGAGCGGGTCTGGCACGATCTCCGGTTCAAGACCCTTTATCGAAGCGGCAAGGAGTTCGAGCTCATGCAGCGGGCGCTTGGCTTCGCTGCCTTGGCCATCCTCACCGTGATCCCGCTGCTTATCCTCGTCGCCGCCGCCAGCCCTGCCCCGCACCGCGGCCTCGCCGGGTGGGTTGTCTATGGCATGGGACTGACCGGCTCTTCCGCGGACGCGGTGACACGGCTGTTCTCGGCGCCAGCCCGGGTATTGGGCACGACGAGCGTGTTCAGTGCTCTGGTACTGAGCGTGTCCGGGGTGGCGTTGGCAGGGAGCGTGCAGGCCGGGTTCGAGAGGATCTGGGGCCTGCCCACCGGGCCGTGGCACAAAATCTGGCGTCAGGCAGTGTGGTTGGCCGCCCTCGTCGCCTATCTCTACGCGGCCGCCACGGTCGGGTCGGTGACCAATGGCGGGCTGGCCGAGACGGCGGGCCGGGTGGCGGTGGCTGTCGTGCTGGGCATCGCCTTTTTCTGGTGGGGGCTGCGTTTCCTGCTCGGTGGCCGGGTGAGCTATCTGGCCGCGATGCCGGGTGCGGTGGCGACGCTGGTGGGCCTGAGTGGCCTGCGGGCCTTCTCCGCGTTGGTCTTTGAGCCGCTCATCGTCACGAACGCGGTCAGTTACGGCGCGCTGGGCACCGTCCTCATCGTGCAGTCATGGCTGATTGGCGCCGGCTGGGTCGTCTACGCAGGCCAGTTGTTCGGGCGCTGGTTCTACGACGCCTGGCTACAGGCCTGGGCGCACAGCCGCCGGGACACCGAACCGGGCGACGGCGAGGAAGACGAGTAGTGCCGCGGGCCGCCTGGTAGTCGGTAGCGGGACGCCGCTCGCCGCGCTCAGCATGCAGCTGCGCTGATCTTGCCGGATGGCTACCTGGGAGTCGATGCCGGATCTATGGCCATTGCCGCTCCCATCCGACACTCAGATCCGCGCACGCCCGTACAGCGCCGTCACGCGCGAGCATCGCCGACAGCGAGTGGCACGAACTCTCGGCCGAGTCAACTCGCTGACAGATGTCGGAGGCATGCCACTGAGATCCGCCTTTCCCCTGTAGGCCGTTTCCGCGCGCCAGCATCGAACGAGCCGCGGCAATTGAAGGTGTTGAATGGCCTTCCCAGCGAGCGACATCATGGTGCGGGAGGATGTATGGAGGGCAGCGGCTGGGGTGAAGCTGGCCGGGTGGAGGTGCCTCGGCTGGTCGGGATGTTTGTTGCGGACGCCCGCCGGGCGGGCCATCAGGCTGGCCTGGTCGTGGTCTCGGCTGATGTTGATGGGCCTCCTCTGGGCGGGCTCACCTGGCCCGGGACCTGGATCGTCACCGCTCAGCGCCCGTTGCCAGGAGCCTGGGTGACTCGCTGGGACAACGTGGTGATCGAGTTCGTAGAGCTGCGCGGCGGTGAAGACCCCGGGCATCGTGAGCAGTGAATACCGCTGCCGGATCCAGGGCAAGGGCTGCCGAGTTCGAACCACCGGACCAGCCCGGGCGCCCCTTACGCGCAGCGGATAAGCACGGGCACTCCCGGCAGCGCCGCGAGCGGATCGTCCGGAGAGCGGGCACGATCGGTGGTGAGCGGTGTGGTATTGCCGGACGACGTTGTCAGGGTGCTGGCTTCCGATGCGAGGGTCCAGTGCGTGGAGCTGACCGGTTCCCGGGCCCGCGGCGCGGCTACGGCGCTGTCGGACTGGGACTTCACGGTGACCACAGCTGAGTTCGAGGCCGTTCGGTATGCGCTGCCGTCGCTGACTGCCTCGCTGCGGCCGGTGGTCGCGCAGTGGGACCGGCTGAGCCGGCGCTGGTGCTACATGATGATCCTGGCCGGCGCGGCGAAGGTCGACCTCCTCTTCGGCCGGCCGCATCCGGTCGCGCCGCCGTGGCTAGTGACCGCCGCGACGCTGGCGCCGATTGATGATCACTTCTGGGACTGGGCGTTGTGGCTTGGGTCCAAGCAGCTCGCCGGCCGGGACGACGTGGTGGCTGTTGAACTCGGCAAGCTGCATGCGCAGCTGCTCGGTCCGCTGGGCGTCGCCGCCGTGCCCATGAGCCTCGGCCAGGCGATCTTCATGTGTCGGGCTGCCCGTGATCACTGGGAGAACGCATTCCAGTGCGCCGTACCCACTGCCGCGGAGACGACCGTGCTGCCCCGCCTAGCTGATCTGACAAGCGCGCTCAAGTAACGGCGACTTCATTGCATCGTGCGTCTGCTGCTGCAGCGCAGCTCCAGCCTGCCCAGACCGAGAAAGGTGAGACAGCCGCTACAGGTCAGTCACCCGGGCTGGCCGCACGCTTGCCTCTCCGAGGGTGCCTCGCCGGCCCGCGCACTTGCGGATTGCGTCTCCGGTACGGATGGTTCCGGAGACGACGACTCGGGCATTCAGGCCGCGCAGCCGCAGCTCGCGGCCGACTCGGGAGTTCACGAACCGCAAGGCATCCTGACCAAATCGGGCGGCGAATTTGGCGCAGCCCAGGTGCGGCTGATCGGTGACCTCGAGGACTGCCGAGCCCACTGCCAGCCGCGCGCCTGGCGGCAGGTTGGCAGGACTCAGGTCGAGATCGGCGTAGAGCTGATCACCGGCCAGCACGCGCCGCTCGAGGTCGTGCGCGATGAGCAGGGCAGCGCGGGAGTTCATCATCGTCACCTGCATTCCCGGATGCGGCGACCGGTCGACGGTGCGCGAGCTTGGCCGCGTCGGCCAGGTGTCACCCGCCAGGCCGGCTTCTACATCCAGGCTCGCCTCAGTGAGTACCTCGCGCTCGTCCACGGCCGGACGGCGAGCAATCAATACGAGCGCACCGCCGTCCGAAGGGGAGTCTCGGACGCAACCGAGGCCCGCCTCCAGCTCGGCGGTGCTGAGATGCTTCACCAGAACATCCTGGCACGCACGAGTAGTCAGCGACGACCCGATTTCTGGGTGGCGACCTGGCAAGCGCAGGGCATGAGGCTGCGGCCACAGCCCGCACCAGTGGCCGTGAAGACCTGCTGTCATCGCCGAATGACAGCGCATTGTGACTCGAGCCTTAGACCGCCGATCAGCACTGGACATTGTGAGTCGACCAGGCTCGCTGCCGGTGCGTCGGCGTGGCTCAAAAACGCTGCTCCCGAAGTACCTGGGGGCAGGAGGCATGTGCCTGCCGATGAGGCGGCGACACCTCACCCATCGCGACGCCGCTACCTCGGATTGTCCTCGCGTTGACTCGCTACCACTCGGCAACGTGCGCCCGCATCTCAGGTATCTCCTTGGCGGGCTTGGTCAGCATCGAGCCGGTTATGGCCGCAATGACCAGGACCAGTTCTGCCGGCCATTAGCTTGCGTCTGATGGCCGGCAGGTCGAAGGCAGTCCGCAGGGTGTGTTCCACCGCCGCTGGGTGAGCAGTCACGACCCTGGGACACATCCGGGCCAGCATCGGGCAGCTCCTGCCTGCGTGGGTCAGGCAGCATGATGAGGTTCGCGCCTGACAGCGGCTCTCCGGCTTGCTGCAGCGCGCCGCCGGCGCGAGGTTTCCAAGGTCAATGGTGGCGAAATGCAGGTCTTCGAGTGCAAACGCTCCAACTCGTGCTTCGCGGCGTCGTCACCGGACACGAACATCACGCGGTTGATCTTGCGACCCCTTGAGCCCCCAGTCGGGATCCAGCCATCGCTGGGCGTCGCCAGGTGTGGGGCCCGATGTGCCGGTGACCTGCGAGTACTGGAGACCGACATCGCTCGCGATCGCGCACGCCGGCGGCGTGGTCAGGCCTAGGTGGTCAATGCGATGTGGACGGCTAAGCCTTGGCCCTGGGTGACCGAAAGCCGGGCTACGTCGGCGGTTGCGAGATCGCGACCCGGGTCTGGCTGCCCGGTCAACGCAGGGACCGCGGCCCGGATGCTGGCGCCATGGGCGATAACTACAGCGTCCGTACCGCCCGCCGAGGCTGAGCTGCCCGGAGCGCCAGGCGGCCAGTGCCGCCTCATACACGCGCCACGCCCAGTCGTCGGCTCGCCCGTCCAGCTCTCCTACGTTGACCTCACGCAGGTCATCGAGTTCCGCCGCAACCGGCAACCCCAGCCGGGCGGAGACGATCTGCGCGGTCTGCCGTGCCCGGCGCAGCGGCGAGCACACCAGCAGCCCGTAGCGGTCTGTGGCTGCGTCCAGCCTCTCGGCCAGGCGCTGGGCCTGCGTCGAGCCGGTCGATTGCTATCTCGGCGGAGATGACGCGTGCGAACACCAGACCTCCACAGACCTAGATACGTGCCCTAACGGCAATCATCGGCCCGCCGGCATGTTCCGGGCGATCGAGGACGCCCATTCGGCGACATCCCGGCTCGCGCACCGGAGTGGCAGACGTGCGCGTTCCAGGCACACGGCTGGCGGGGGACCACGTCGCGCGGGCGGGCCAACCCCCAGTAGGGGCATGCATGAGCGTAGTGCCATCGCCGGTGGGCTGGGCCGCCTGGAATCAGCTCTTGTGGTGCATGGGCGCCTGACGGTTTGCGGCGTTGGGCCTGTGCCTCGGTCGGGTCACGGTGTCGTGCAGCGTGCGCGGATGGTGGCGGCGCCGTTGCCGTCGAGTTCGTCGCAGTAGGTCACGCGGCCGGTCATGGCCATGATCAGGGCCAGGGTCCTGCCGGATACCAACGGCCCCGAGCCGGTGGCGAACGGGCCGTCGCTGGCTTGCAATCGGAGGCCGACGATCCGTCCTTTGGCGAGGACGACGAGGTCAGAGCCTTGGTAGTAGTTGGCAAGCCGGGTGAGTGTGGTGATCGGGTAGTCACGGTGGATGCCCAGCGGGCGGCGGATGTCCTCGGCGTGCACGATCGTTTCGCCGAGCATCGCCGCGGTCGGCAACGGTGCTTTGACGGTGCTGGTGACGACGCGGCGGAACCGTGCGAGCGTCTCGGTCGGGGTGGCACCGAGCTGCTCGGCCAGCCGCATGGCGACTTGTTTGTCGAAGTCGAACCGGCAGCGGATCACGCCTGCCAGCCACCGCACGGGGTTGAGGCTTGCTCCGGCGGTGAGGTGCGCCAGCGCCTGGCGCACGCTGAACTCGGTGCACAGCGACGGTGTCGCCCACTGAATGTCGGTGAGGTCCGCGAGGTCAGCGGCCAGAGCGGCGCGCTCGGCGTGCACAAGCGACCAGATGCCGCTCGCATGATGCAGGTTGGTTGCCGGTTCTGGTGTCGTCATTCTGTCGAATCTCCTGGGTCCGGGGCGCTCGACCAAATGTCAGTGTGGTCGGCGACAGACCGGCCCCGATCAGCTGCCATCGGGGTCGGTGAACACGGCGGGGCGGCTGACAGGCGTGCCGACCGGATCCAGGACGCGCCTGCGACCGAGCCCTTCTTTCGCGCGGGCGACTGCACTGTCCAGGTCACCGACCGGGAAGTAGCCGACGATTCCGACATACAAGCTGCTCGAACCAGCGTGGCCGATGCCGCCTGCGGCCACACGCCACGGTTGCCGATCAGCGGGTAGGTCTCGTAGATGAGCTTCACGGCCAGCAGAACGGTTCCTGGCAAGTGTCGTACTCGCGCCGCGCCGTGGTAGAGATGAACACCTGGCGGGCGGCTGGTGTCGTCGCTCTCCCATCCCCAGATCGGCCGCAGCTCGAACGTTCAGATCCGTCCCCCGGCCGCATGTTCTCATGTGGCGGCCGGGCGCTGCAGCGCCTTCAGCCCGGGCACGGACTGTGCAGTCCGCGCGAGGCAAGCGATGGCTGCCAAATGGATCGTGGCGGGCCGCGTCCGGGCGGCACTGCGGGCCTCCCCAGCGCGCCTCCAGGCCGCGGCCTGGTCCCGCATCTCCCTATTCCGCTCAGCGTTGATCATGTGTGCGAGTTCCGGATGCATTGCCCTCTCCTTCGCCGCTAGGCCGCAATGGGCCGTTGTGCCAGCCGGCCGTGGGGCCGGTTCACTCCAACGACGAACCGGGACGGGCGACATGGACAACTGCGCGAAGCCGAAGAACCGGCGGCGCGTACCTAGCGTCAGGCTGCGGTCACGGCCGAGGAGCGTACTCGATCGAATCAAATGGCCAGTCGCGTTGCAGCCACACGAGGACCGCGTCGTGGAGGACCGGGTCGAGTGCGGCGCAGTCGACGCGTACCCAGGATTTGACGGAAGCGCGCCGCCGACCCTCGGCGCCGCCGCTAGGCTCATGGCCGCTGGCCGGGTAGATATACACGCAGCCGATGACGTCCCCGGTGCCGGTGCTGAGCACGGTGTAGGTAAACCCGCGGCGCTCGGCGAAGTCTTGTGCGTGCCGCTCCAGGTCGCGGAGGTTGTCACTCAGAGACATCTCGCGCGGCCAGCTGTCATCAGGGAACCCCGGCGTCGCGCGGATGTGGTCAATGCTGGACGCCCAGGTGGCGTAATCTGCGTCGTTGTGCTGCGGCCCGAGCGGGGCCAGCCGGAATTCCCCGGCAATGAGCCCGTTCGGTACCGCGAAGTCATCAGGAACGAACAGTTCATCGCTCATCCGGCGATGTTAACCAGGTTCTTAGCGCAGCATTCCTTCCACGCCAGGGAGATCCTCATGTTGACGATGCCCTAACCGGATCACGCCGCCGAGGCGTACCTCGTCGTCAGCGTCATATCCCACGAGCACCTCACCCGACTACTACGTGCCCGAGGACGGATGGACAATGCGCGACGGCCTCGGGTGCATACGGCCGCACGCCGCGAACAGAGCCGACGGTCAGTCGTCTCCACTAGTTCCGAGCACAATGTTTCCTCACTCATTAGTGGCGTCATGGGGCTAACCTGGCCGAACGCGCTATCCGCTGGGCTTCGGGAAGCGATAGTTGATCGAAGGGACCAGTCGTGGGTCGGCTGGTTGGCGTGGTCAGGATGCCACGGCTGACTCGCTATATTCGGGGTGGCCTGGAGACTCGGATCTTGGCATACGTGAAGCGCTCACGGCACAATGTATGCATTCGCTGCGAGAACGTGCTGCTGTCGCAGGTTGGAGAAGTCAGTGCCCAGCATGCAGAGTCCGACGGTCCGACGCCGCCGTCTCACCTCCGAGCTCCGGCGGTTGCGCGAGGCCGCGAAGCTAACCTGCGAGGACGTCGCGGAGCGGCTGGAATGCTCAGCGTCCAAGATCAGCCGGATCGAGACCGGGCGCGTCGCGGTATCGCCGCGCGATGTCCGCGACCTGCTGCTGATATACGGCGTGACGGGCGGCCAGCACGACGGCCTCATGCAGTTGGCCCGGGAGTCCCGGCAGAAAGGCTGGTGGCACGCCTACGGCGACAGCGTGCAGCCACATCTGGCGACATATCTGGGGCTCGAGAGCGCCGCTTCTGAGATGAGGGTTTACAGGGTCAACCGCATTCCGGGCCTGCTGCAGACTGAGGACTACACGCGGGCACTCCTGGCTACCGGCGAGGTAAGGACGCCGCGTCCGGACCAGGGGCAGAAGTTCGCGTTACTGGCAGAGCGCCGGCGGCAGGCTGAGGCCAACCCACCGACTGTGTGGGTCGTGGTTGACGAAGCGGCGCTCCGGCGTCAGGTCGGCGGACCGGAGGTGACACGCGCGCAGACCGAGCACCTGATCGAGCTCAGCGCGGCGCCGAACATGTTCCTCCAGGTGATCCCGTTCAGCGGCGGGGCGCACGTAGCGATGGATGCGCCGTTTGTCATCCTGGCGTTCCCCGATCGAGCAGACCCCGATGTGGTCTGCGTCGGGTACGCGACCGGGATGCTGTGGCTCGAGGACGTCACGGAGGTCCGCAACTACAACATGATCTTCGATCACCTTCAGGCAGCGGCACTGTCGTTCGACGAGTCCGCGGCACTGATGATCTCGCTGCTGAAGGAGCTGTAGAACTCGCCCAGTCATCACCAGCGCGACCAAACCGGCGCTTGCCCGGCATCGTACGAAGAGAGTGTAGAGATCGGCGTGACTGGATGATCGTCAGTCAGCGTGGTGAATCCTGACGGGTCTTAGTCGCCGGGTCCTCGGCGACTGGGGTCTTCTGGTCTTCCTCGGGGATGATTGCCCACGCCACGAGGTAGGCCAGGATGCCGGCACCGCCAGTGAGGACGGCGATGGCGGCCACGATCACCCGGATCAGGGTCACGTCGGAGCCGAGATAATCGGCGAGCCCGGCGCAGACCCCGGCCACCATGCGGCCGTTGCGCTTGCGTACCAGAACCTTGGTTCCGCTTCCCGAGTTCATGTCAGCCCCCTCCGGTCGGCATAGCAAGGCCGCCGTCGGCAGCTCAGCCGACCCCAACCCCAAGACTACGCAGGTCAAATCGAGGTCCTGCAAGGACCGCTCCTTTGGATTGAGCAGCTTGGCGCTGCACGACGTGGGCCACCACGGAAGTAAACAAGCCTGGCTCCGCATGATTACTGCCTCCCGGCATGGGCTGAAGCTCAGTCGCCGCGGACGTAGCTTGTTCCGAGTCGAACCGCGTGGGCCCACCTCGGTTGAGGGCTCGGTCCAGCTGCGGAACCGCACCTGGTTTGGATGACGCCGTCTTACCTGCTGTAGATGGAGTGGATGTACCGTCGATGAACGGTGAAGATAATGGTCGGACGCGGCGCCGAGCGCTCGGCGAGGTCTGCGGTCCCGCTCGTCTTGGTGGGGTGCGGGCTTGTCCTCGCTCTCGGCGGCTGCAGCGGATCCTCAGGGACAGCCGCGGCTCCGGCCGCGCGGCCGTCCCCAACCTCCGCCTACACGTTGATGCAGATGAACTTGTGCCTGTCCGGCCTCAGCGGCTGCTACGCGAAGGTGGAATACCCCGCGGTGGTGCGGGAAGCAATCACCCGGATCCGCGAAGCGCGCCCGGACGCGGTCACGTTCAGCGAGGCGTGCAGCGGTGACGTCGCGCTGATCGCCCAGCGGACTGGCTACCACCTGCTCTTCTCGAAGGTGATCTACTACGGAAAGCCCCTTCAATGCATACGGCCGGGCGGCCGTGGATTCTACGGTGACGCGGTGCTGTCGAAAGCATCCATCTTGAGCGCCGCCAGCCAGCCTTTCCAGGCGCAAGCCGGCCCCGAGCGGCGCGTGTGGCTGTGCGCCAGCACCGGGATCGGCGTTGACGTGTGCACTTCTCAACTTGCCACGCACCAGCCCGTTGAGGTGGCCGCGAACGAGCTGCAGTGCGCCGAGCTCGGCGCGATCCTCGCGCGCCGCGCGGCGACAGGCGCCGTCATCTTCGGAGGCGACGTGAACCGTCACCCCTCCTGCGCCCCGCACGGCTTCTGGACCCGTACCGACAGTTCCGCGCACCAGGATCCTGGGAGTCAGCAGGTCTACGGAACAGGCGCGTTTCGCTCGCCCTCAGCGCAGGTCGTGCCCGCCATACACACCGACCACGACGTCCTGCTGGTCCGTGCGTATCTCATGGCACACTGATGATTTGATCAACACGTCAAACACGTGATGCACCGTGCATGACGTGCACGCACGCCGCCGTCGCGCGCCAGCGCTTGGGACGTATGGTCCCACTGGTCCCCCAGCCGAGACGCGAGCGGACAGCGGCAGAAGACGCCGCCTTAGGCGGTTCAGAACGCAGCATCATGGGTCACGGGGATACTTGCGCCAGTCGAAACCGCTCTTGGATCCCGTCGGGGTCAAGATGGCCTGCGGCGACGGACATCGTGAGGTCGAACGCCTCATCATCGGCCAAGTCGAGGGTGTAACCGTTGATGCGCGAGAACACCACGGTAGCCAGCAGGGCGAGCCGTTTGTTGCCGTCCACGAGTGCGTGGTTGCAAGCGAGTGAGTGCATGAGCGCCGCTGCTTTTGCTGGCAGGGTCGGATATGCATCCTGACCGAAGAAGCTCGCCCGTGGGCGGTGACACGCCGAATCGAGCAGGCCGAGATCCCGGACGGGGCCGGCGCCGAGCGCGTTCACCAGATCAAGCAGGTCTTCCAGGCTGAGGTATTCGACGCGAGAAGCCGGATCAGTCACGCGTGGCCGAGCCTGTCCAGTACCTCGCCCCATCGGTCGAGCATCTCCGCAGTTGCCTCTCGCACGCGATCGGTATGCGCGAGCTCACGCGCGCTGCGACGGATAGCCCGGAGTGCAGCCTCGTGAAGCGAGATGTGCTCTGCCTCCGCCAGCGCCTTCAGCAAGGCGCTGTCTTCGTCATCGAGCCGCAGATTCATAGCCATGACCTCATGGTACCAAAGTGGTACTACTAGACTCCGAGCGCCCGAGGTTCGCACCCTTCGCCTCAGGGCACACCCAGGGCATCCGACCGACCTTGACCAGCTCTGGTGCCCATTTCGTGAAGCCTCTAGGCCAGCTTTCTCAATCAGAATCATCGTGGCGTTGGGGACGCAGCAGCCTGACAGACACGACCATCCACAGCAAGGTCAGTGCGAGCCAGACAAGCAGATTCACCCAGCCCGGCGGCCCGACGCCCTGTTCGATGAGGGGTGCGTATCCACTCCAGCCCAGCGGGATCCAAGGTTGGCCCAGGCTGAGGAGGAAGCTGCCTACAGCGAGGCACGCAACTCCAACGGCGACGACCACGACAACCCGCTGTGCCTTGCTCAGCTTCTCAATCCGGCGCATACGACACATTCTTGCAGATTTAGGAAGCTAATGGCTCTCCGAGCTTGGCAAGTGTGTCGGCCAGTGCCAGATCGACGGGCAGTTAGGCGCCGCGCGGCATCTGACCCACAGGTGCACGAGCCTGGCGGCTTTGGCCTCCAGGCATTTCGCAGGGCATCCACCCGACCGTGACCAGCCCCGTCCCCACGGGTGGCCGTAGCGGCAATGAGTCGGATACGCCCACCAAGAAGGCTTGCACTCTCCGCATCTGCCTAGTCCTGCTCTTCCCTGAGCAAGCAAGACCTCCGAGATACGCCTCGGAGGTCTTTGCTTTGGGTGCGGGCCGACGGCACGCGTCAGCGTGAATCCAGGGCGTGGGATCACGGGGTCGTATACACGCAGGAGTGTGCCGCCGCGTCTCCCGCCCCTCTCGTCTAGGACTCCACCTGTTGGCCGCCACCTTTCTCGCCATGTCCAGAGCGTGCCGTCGGTGTGCAGGTAGTCCGCAGGCTGCCCAGGGTGATCAACGATCAGGTCGTCAGTTCCGCCGGGGCGGTGCAGCACGATTCGCGGATCGGCTTCCATTCCATCAAGGCTTGCACTGCTTCGGGCAACTTGCCTAGCCATTACCAGGTGCCCTGCGACCTGTTGGCAAGGTCCGCACAGCATCGACTAGCTGTTGCGTTGCGGCACAATGGCCGCTATGCCTAGCTGGTGCGACTACCAAACCAGGCTGCGGCACACGGTGGAGCACGCGGTACTCGACCGGGCGGGCCGGGTTCAGCTGCTCAGCGCGCCCCCGCCATATGACGTCCTCGCCCGCTGCGCCTCCGCGCCCAGCTCGGCGATCCAGCCCGCGGCCGCCACGCCACCTTCCGATGGCGATGTCATGCGCATCGCTCGCCTCTGCCTCACCCTCCGATCCGGAGGGAACGCGGTACCTCGCGGTCGGTCAGCATCGTCTGGATGGAGACCGTCGCGATCGCCAGGACAAGCAGCCCGATCGAGGTGACCGCAACCCAGGCCGGCTCGATACGGACCGGGACCGGTGTAGCCGATCCGGTGAATGCCGCCAGGTCGAGAGCCGGGCCGGCCAGCGGCGCGAGTCCGAGCGCGCAGATTAGCCCGCCGATCAGCACGGCCACGAGCTGCGGCGTCGATTCAACCAGCGTCAGCCATCGGCGCTGTGCAATCGACAGTCCCATGGTGGCGGTCCTGGCCCGGGAAGGCTGCTGTCGTGCAGTAGCGTGCGGGACGTGTGGTCGCCGGATGGTCCCCAAGCGCCGTGCTGCTGCGCAGCGTCGAATGAGATAACGGTGCGCCCCCCACGCCGAGGGTGCGCGACAGAGACGTGCGTCGGCTGCGTCATACGCCGGATTAGTCACGGTAGCCGTTGAAGCCCCTCGGGCTCGCTGTCCTATCGCCCCGGCCGGCTGACCGTGACCGGCACCGACGGTCAGGGCTGCATCTCCGTGGTGGTCCAGCGCGAGAAGACGTCCACCCGCTCCTTCGGCCAGGCGCCGTCGCAGGGCATTGTCCCGTTGCCGAGGCGTTCCAGGATGTCGCCAGCTGCGGCCTTGACGTCCTCGTAGGACCACAGGTCGAGCGCGAAGCTCATGGAGTTCCGGTCCTTCTTGCGGAACAGCGGCTTGATGTGCGCGGCGAAGCTCACCCGCTGGCCGGGATCCGGGAGCGTCACCTGGTCCGCGTCTTCCTGGCCCTCGGGAGCCTTGATGCTCGGCGGCCCCGACGGGCCCCAGTCCCATCGCGGCGTGGGCTTGTCCGGCGGGCTGGCGATATCCCACTCGATGAACGAGGTGAGCGCCGCACGGAACTCGGGATCGGTCGGCAGGCCGGACTCCTGCGCCGCCTGGGCGAGCAGCGTCACCCACCGGCCCCGCTGCTCGGTGTCCATGCCCTCGCTCAGCAGCCCAGACAGCAGGCGCGAGTACCCGTCGTCACCATTCCGTGCGGCAGGCCCACCAAACACCTCGCCGAGATACGCCGCCATCCGCTGCGGCAGGGCGGGCGGTGCGTTCGCGAGCAGCGGCGCGAGGAGCGGGTCGCCGGGCACGTGCTTCTCGTAAAACAGCCGGGTCATCCGGGTCAGCGTCGGCAGGCCGCCCGCCCACTCGAAGATCGTCGGCTCGCGACCGGGGTCAGCCACCGGATCACGGAAATCGACGTACCAGTGCATGCCGCTGCAGAACGGCTTGTTCTGTGAGTGGCCGCACCGGCAGACCGCGTAGTGCTCCAGCGAGGCGCCCTCGCTGCGGGGAACGGGGGTTCCGTCCGCGTCGGTGAGCTCGATCCCTCCGGTCACGCGGTAGGGGCCGTCCCTGGTCACGTCAATGGCGGGCTCCCGCGTGCCGCCCCAGTCGGCCAGGCCGCGCGCACCTTTCCCGTCGATCGCGAAGCCTAGCGCCCCCGACGGGCAGTTCCGGACGGCCGAGATGATCTCGTCCTGCCGCGCGCCGCTGGGTGCGACGAACGGTTCCTGGCCGGCCCGGAACACGGTCGCCAGCCGATCGGTGCACAGGCCCGAGTGCTGGCAGGTGCCGCGGTTATCCAGGACCGTTAGCTGCACGCCGGGGTAAGTGTCGAGTCGGTCGGGCACGCGCTTGGGGTCTTTGGCGTCGGTGAACCCGTTGCTGGCGCAGCTTCCGTCGCAGGACGGCTTAGTCGCCGACCCGCCGCAGCGGCACAGGGCCACCTGCGGCTGGGCAGGAATCTCCTGGCCCAGGTAGTCGCGCAGCAGCCGGACGTTGGTGGCCAGGTACGGCCCGTTCCTGGCCGTCTGGATCCCGGCAGGCAGGTCGGCCTGCATGCGCCACAGCTCCGCCCGGCGCTCAGCCCGCTCCTTCGCCGAGCCGAGCTCGCAGGCCAGGCTCTGCAGTGCTGCCGTCGCCTCGGCCAGCTTCGGCGCGTTTCTTCCGTCCCGGCCAGCGCAGGCCCGCAGCTCGGTGGCGGCCTTCGCCGCCTGCCACGCCAGATCGGCCGGTGACTGCCCGATCTGCTTGCCGTCCTGCGTCGCGCGGCAAGCAGCGTCGGCCAGGTCGGCCAGTCCGGCGAGCCCGGCGGCCAGATCGTCGCTGCCGTGCACGTCACAGGCCTGCCGGATCAGCTCCGCGGCCCGGCCCAGCCGGGCGTCGACCGTGGCCGGATCGAGGCCGTCAGTGCCTCCGTGGGAGCGCTCTGCGGGAAGGTGCGCGGACAGGGTCTGCGCTATCTCCTCGAGCGCGGCGGTGATCGCCGTCAGGCGGTCGGCCACCAGCGTGCTGCAATCGCTGCCGACCGACACGCAGAACGAGGCCGCTACCTCAAGCCGCTCGGCCAGCAGCGTCCAGGCCGCCTCGCGGTGCGGCAACAGGTAATCGGCCTCGTAGAACAGCTCGAAGCTCGGGCCCGCGGTCTTCCCCCCGTGACCAGGGCCGGCCGGGAGCGTGGTGATCACGTTCGCGAGCGGCTGGAGCACCGACGACATCAGGCTGACAGTCGCGTCGGCGAGGACCTTAAGCTGCGCGTCGGTCTCCTCGGTGTGCGCGAAGTACCGGTAGAAGACCTGTAGCAAAATCTCGTATCCCACGTTGAACAGGTCGGCGACGCGTGCCGTCAGCGGATCGGTGATCATCGGGACCTCGACGTCGCCCTGCGGCGGACGGACGTTGGCAGCGATCACCGCCCGGACCGGGTCGAAACTCGGGTTGGCCGAGCGCATCTGCTGGTACTCGTCAAGGATCGCTACGAACTGCCCGAAGTGGGCATTCCGCCAGTCACCGCGCGCGCCCTCGCCCTGCTCCAGGATCGTGTCGATCGCCCGCTGGGCCGAGTCCAGGTCGGCGACGGTGACCAGCTCCGGCCAGCGGAAGTACTCCGGCGTGGCCTGCGCCCGAGGAGGCCCGACGAACAGCCATTCTTCGCCGTACTTCTCGGCCAGGTGGGCGAAGCCCGCCTCGATGGACCGGTACAGGTGCCCGACCGTGGCGAAGTCCTGCGGCCGGGGAACGATGTCGCTCGGGTTCATCAGCGGCTCGGCCCGGGCGGTGGCGGCCAGCCCGTCGGCGTCGTCGAGGTCCATGCCCTCGGGTCGCTCCAGGAACATGAAGTGCGCCAGCGCCTGCTCGCCGAATGGCAACAGCGCCAGCTGGACCCCTGCCGGGTAGTGGGCGGCGGGCAGCGGCAAGTTCGGCCGGACCAGGTGCGGCGGGCCGCCGATCGCGGTCAGCAGGTTCTGGACCAGCGCCAGGTGCAGCATCTCCTGAGTGGCCACGTGCAGGACCTGCTTGCGCCAGCGGTTCGCCGCGGCCAGCTCGGCCTCGGTGAGCCCCTCGCCGGTCGACTGCTTGAGCGAGAACGCTGCGAACAGATACTGGCACATGATCCCGTGCTCGAGCTCCGCTGCCTCGCAGAGCATGTAGATGAGCGCCTCGCGGTGCTCGATCACGAACGGAGCCTCCGGCGCTGCTGTGCCCCCGCGCGTCGCAATCACCTGCGCGAGCCGTCCGCTGCCTGCGGGCAAGCCGGTGCCCACCGCTTGCTCGGCGTCGGTCATAGCTGGATCCCTCACAGTGTCGTTGGGCACGCTACCCGGGCCGTCCGTCGCCGACGCTTCCCGCACGTGCGTCTCTGCTGCACTGTCGAGCATCCCGACGCGCCGTGGCCGCCGGGGCGCATTCCGTCAAGGATGTAATCAAGTAAGTATTACATCGACACCACCCCGTCAACACTAGGCCGGGGGTGAGGCGGGCAGCTGTTCGCCGCCCACTCGCGGTCCCCAGATGGTCCGCAAGCACAGTGATGCGTCGTGATGTCTCGAGGCACGGTGTCCGCGGCAGGACTGCAGGTCTCGATCTATCTGCCAGCAGAGCCCGGCATCGTCCGTGAAGCGCATGACGATGGTCCAGTGGACGCCGTCGATCGCGCGATCGCTCACGCTAATCGGACCGCAGCCCAGGTCGTCGATTTCGCACTATTGCGCGCTGCGACCACAACAAGGTAGTCACTGAGCATACTCAGCGCCTTGTGCGCGGGTGTCCGGTGGCGGGCACTGCGCAGCGATACTGAAGCATGGATGTTCGCCTTTGCCGGGTGGCTGAGCTTTCCGCAGTCCAGGAGATCGACCGGGCAGCGGGGCAGATGTTCGCCGAGGTCGGCAGGCCTGAGGTTTGCGGGATGCTATGGCACCTAGAAGCGCTCGCGGCTTGCGGCGATGAAGGCCGCCTGTGGGTTATAGCCGGCGCTGATGACCGCCCGGCGGGGTTTCTCATCACCGACATGGTCGACGGCTGCGTGCACGTCGAGCAGCTATCGGTCGATCCGGGCAGCGCCCGACGGGGGCTGGGGCGGGCACTGCTCGATCACGCCGCTGAGCAGGCGGCCGCCGCCGGTGTTCCCGCGCTCACCCTGACGACGTTCGCCGACGTGCCATGGAACGCGCCCTACTACGCAAGATGCGGATTCCGGGTGCTCGAGGACGGCGAAGTCACCGCCGGGCTGCTGGTCATCCGGCAGCGCGAAGCGTCCTTCGGCATGGACCGGTGGCCGCGGGTCTGCATGCGCCGCGACCTTTGACCTCCGCCTCTCGGGTCCTGGTCCCCGCCGACAGTCAAGCGCTACGCCAACGGACAGTCATTAAGAGACTGACGACTCGACGGGCGCTCTCCCGTTAGATGTATCCGCCGTTGGTGTACGGAATGCGAGTGCCAGTCACTCGTCCGTCAAGGGCAACGCCGTGGCATCCCAGTAGTTCCACTATCAGCGACACGGCCGCAGGCCCGGCGAAGATGTACACAGACCCTGACTCGCCCGCTCGTCGGAGTCGAATGCCTCGGATACGCGCCGGTGACAGCAGCCAGCACGACGAGCTGCGTGATTTGCTCGAAGCCGAATTCTCGTGTGGCAACGAACCGCGCAATCAGGCCTCGGCCGCGGCGCCTCACACCCCAGTGATAGAACTCAAACCACAGGCAGGGAACCCTGACCCGATTGGTTTCCGGCGCCCCTTGTTACACCGCGACGTCTCGCTGGCCGGCGGAACTTCCCGCGAATCGCGCGCCGCAGCCGGTGCACCTGTCATACGGGCAAGACCAATAGCGAGCATCGGCCCGTCGACCGTCCCATGGCGACAGAGTATCCGCGCAGTTGCGTGCCGACGGCGCCGGACGCTCATTCACGCCATGGAGCGGTTCTTCAGCTCGCCACGCCCAAGCTGCCGCACTTGTCCGGCCGTCAAGAAGCGCTAGACGAGAAGTATCTGCGATCTTGGTCCCCCAATGGGGCCTCAGGAAGACGGATCAGGATTTCGAATCAGCCTTCTGAACTGAATCGGGACGGCGGGATTTGAACCCGCGACCCCTTGACCCCCAGTAATAGGGGTTAAGCGCTCCTGCACGTCAAACACGTTATGCACCGTGCAATTCGTGCGGGAACGCTGCCGTCGTGCGCTAGCGCACAGGACGTGTGGTCCCCAGATGGTCCCCAGGGGCTCGACCCCGAACACGAGCCTTGAGGAGGCTAAGTACCGCCAGGACGGCCGCCTCGCTGAGGCAGCGCGGCGACCCCGAAATGAGGGACATACGGTATAGGTTCTCGCTGTGCCCAGGGAGAAGCCGCCGCTCCACGTGTGGGTCGGGGACGTGCTGGTCAGCGCCGCGACCGCGCGGAAGATTCTCACCAAGCACGGGCTGAACCCGGACGAGATCGCAAAGCTGGCGAAATCCCCGCCACCCAGGATCGGTCGTTTCGTACGGGATGAGCGCGGCAGCAGGCTGTACCTGTCAGTCCGCAACGCCGCAGGCCAGGACGTCCTGGTGGTGCTCTACCCTGCGGGCGATGACGTGTGGCACCTGGCCAGCGCCTATGTGCAGAAACGGCCGCGGAGGGCATGATGGAAGGCGTGAGGGATGACTTCTACGTCGAAGACGAGTCATCGGAGGAGGCGCGGCAGGCTTGGCGCCGCGGCACTCCGGTTCTCGTCATTCCCTCGAGCCTCAGGCGCCTGTTTCGGGAGCGGCTTGCCAGGCTTCTCCGCGCCGTTGCCGACGACATTGGTCACGCCGCTGATCACGTCGGGACCCCTGCTCGCTCAGCTGGCCGCGAGCGCGGGTCGTCGCGGACCCTATCCAAGTAGGGTATGGCGTCAATACCTAGTTGACGGCGCAGCGTGGCGGAGATCACCAAGACTCCTCCGACGGTCTCGGCAGCTCGAGTCGAACTGCCGATCTCGCTGCGCCAGTTCGGGTCTGAGGGCCTCGCGCCGGACCTCGTCGCGGTTCTGGGGCCGCGGCCGTCAGGGGAACTGTTTCCAGCGCCCCTCGGAGACGACCTCGACGGTGCCGTCGGTCACCCTGATCGCCGTCTGGTCGTCGATGGCGTACGCCGGGCTGCCGATTTCGCCAGCCCACCGCTCTGCGTCAGCCAGGGTGTTTGTCGGGAAAGCGTCCAGGTGCGGGAAGATCGAGAAGTCGACGACGCCGAGGGTGCGGTCATCCGGCGCGGACGGCCACTCCACGAAGCCGGCGCCGATCCGGGGCGTCATCACCATGCTCCCGGCGCTCACCCCCACCCAGACGGTGTCGGGCAGCGACGGCAGGAGGTCGGCCAGCCCGGACTCCCGCATCCAGTGGCACAGGTACGTCGCATCGCCGCCGTCGACCAGCAGGACGTCGGCCTCCCGGACCCAGGGCAACCAGCGCTCCGCGCCGATGGTGGGCAGCGCCGACAGCTCAAGGAGGCCCAGTGACTTCCACTCCATCGAGGTCATGCCACCCCACGGCGGCAGGCCGCTGACGAACCCCCGCGCCGAGACCGGCCCGCACATGGGGTGGCCCCACTGCGCGGTGGGAATGCAGAGTGCGCTGGCGTCGGCGGTCGGCTTGCCCAGCAGGCCGACCAGCGCATCGCGGATGCTCGGGTTGGTGACGCCCCCGGACGTCAGAAGAAGCTTCAAAATGCCTCCCGATTCGAGTGCAATGGATTGGTGTGGCCTACAGACCCGGGATCACCGTAGGGCTCATGTCTGTCCGAATGGGGCAAAACTATCGCGCCCGGTCGGTCACTCAGAGGTCAGCTCGAGCGCACGCATCATCAGCGTTGCGCATGACGGTGGCGACCAGCTTCCCGTCATCTGTGGAGAGCGCGACAGCCCAGAGGCAGAACTCGATCATCGAGCGCCCAGGCGGGATCGCTTCCCAGCCGAGGCCTGCGTCAGCGAGGGTGAGTATCGCCCTGGCCATTCGGTTGACGGTCACCCACCACGAGCCAGTAAGCATGTACTGCGCCGCTGTAAGTGAACTCATCGAAGATCGCCAGAAGCCGCCTGAACGGCCGCCACCGACCACGATGACCGTGCCCTCGGGCCTGGCTGCAGCCAGACTGGAGCGGATGCCGGGCTCGCTGCCGGAGCACTCCAGGACTACGTAGGCCTTCAGGCGCTCGATGTCAGCCGCCTCGGTCGTCGGATCGAATGCGCGGTCGGCCTGTGAGGCTTCGGCGTAGCGGCGGCGTTCGGCGGATGGCTCGCTGAGGCACACTGCCGCCGCCCCGTAGTGTCGCGCGATCCGGCAGCACAGCTGCCCGATTGGCCCGCCGCCGACGACGACCTGCAGGGCTGCATAAATAAGAGCCAATATTCTAGAAAAAGATTGCTAGTGTCAGATTACAAGCGTATGCTCTGGCAAGGCAACGGGATCAGCCGCCTGGAGGCGGCCAGCATCCCCGGGGTCATCGCAAGGGGATATCTCACATGAACGACGGCAACGGAACCAAGGTCCTGGCAGTCCGGCAGCCGCATGCTTACTTGCTGATTCACGGCTCCCCGAATGCGGGAATCAAGGATGTCGAGAACCGCAATAAGCTGACCAGGTACCGCGGGACCCTGCTGATCCAGGCATCGGCGAAAGTCGACCAAGCCGCGTATGCCAGCTACATAGCCGAGGGCATCAAGCTACCGCCCGCTGAGAAGCTTGTTACTGGTGCGATCATCGGGTCGGTCGAAGTCACCGGCTGTGTCAACGATTCCCGCTCGCGCTGGGCGATACCCGGTTACCAGCACTGGCTGACTGCCGCCCCGCGCGCCGCCGACCCGGTCATCCCGAGCAAGGGACAGCTTTCGATGTATCCCGCGCCGGATGGCTGGCAGACATCGTTCCGCGCGACCAAAGCATTAACGAACCTTTCCAGTTTCTGCATTTATACGATGCGGCATTCGGCGAAACTCGATGCGCGGGCAGGAGCGAGTGAGGCTGACGTCTTCACCGAGCGCAGGGTATGGAGAGCAGGCCAGCTGCTGTGGACCAAGGCACGCCGGTCAGGCGAGCTGATGCCCGTGATCTTCTCGGCCGCCGACCAAGATGCTCGCCTCATGTACTGGGCAACCATCGACGACATCGCCATCGATGAAGACAATAGGACAACCACCTGCGTCTACTCGAACCTCAAGCCGATCACGCGAGCCAGGCCGCTGTCGTCGCTTCGGCTGAGGAGCACGGGGCAGCCACTTTCGGAAGACTTCATCCGGCCGTACGCGCTCTGCTACACCCCGGGATTCCTGGTCTGAGGGTCGCCGCCCGCACTTCCGGATCACGTCCTGCCTCCTGCGAGCCACGGGATGACGCAAGAGGATGACCCGACGTCCGGGCAGCGCCGCCGGCATCTCAAGCGCCGCCGGCATCTCACGGTCACCGTGACGATGCGGGCGCTGATCGCCGCTGGCGCACTTGACCGGCCGTCAAATAGCGCTAGCTGAGAAGTATCTGCGATCTGGTCCCAAACCTGGTCCTCAGAAGACCGATCAGGATTTCGAATCAGCCTTCTGACCTGCGTCGGGACGGCGGGATTTGAACCCGCGACCCCTTGACCCCCAGTCAAGTGCGCTACCAAACTGCGCTACGTCCCGGCACTGCCGACCCGCCTGGTCAGCGGCGGGCTTCACTACCTTAGCGCAGAACAGCCGCAAGCCCTGGCGCCGATACCCACACGCTTGCCACCGAGGATCGATCATCCCGATCCCGGCCGAACCAGCTCAACGGCTCCGCTGTTAGTGTTCGGCCGACAAATCGACCGACCGCCACGACGACACCCATGACGGCCACACGGGACCGCCTCGACGACACCGACCACGACGACAGGGGAGCGCGCACGCTGATGGACGACCGCCTGGGCAGCCTAATCCCGCAGCCAGTCTCGATACGTCCCAACCAAGGCGCCCTAAGCCTGACGTCCATGCCCGACGTCCAGCCGGCGGGGAACGGCGACCAAGCCGCAACGCAGAACGCGGCCGCCACCGTCCGCCACCTCCTCACCAGCCTTCCCTGGCCAGGCAGTTCAGCCTCCGCTCAGCCTCAACAGTGCGCAGTCAGCATCGACACAGAGCTAAGCCCAGAGGCCTACCACCTCACCATCGACCCCGGCGGCATCATCATCCGAGCTGCAGACACTGGCGGCGCGGCCTACGCGGTGCAGACCATCCGCCAGCTGCTGCCCGATGAAGCCTGGCGCGCCGCGCCGCTCCCGGGCACGCGCGACTGGCAGCTTCCCTGCGCGGAGATCGCGGACAAGCCAGCCCTGACCTGGCGTGGCGCGCTCATCGACGTCGCCCGCCACTTCTCAACCAAACGGGAGTTGCTGGCGCTGATCGACGCGCTCGCCGCCCTGAAGCTGAACAGGCTGCATCTTCATCTCACCGACGACCAAGGCTGGCGCATCGAGAGCCGCCTGCACCCGCAACTGCACGAGATCGGCTCGCACCGGGCGCGGACCAGGATCAGCCTCAACAATGAAGAGCCGAAGGTCTACGAGGAGATCCCGCACGGCGGCTACTACACCCTGGACGACCTCGCGGAGATCGCGACTTACGCGCGCCAGCGCGGAATGTCGCTGGTCCCCGAGATCGATCTGCCCGGTCACTGCACCGCGATGCTGGCCGCGCTGCCCGAGCTCGGCTCCGGCCCGGTGCCCGACGGCGGCTATCAGGTCATCCCCGACTGGGGCATCTTTCCCAACCTGCTGGCGCCGCTCCCGGAGTCGATGCGCGTCCTCCACGACGTCTTCGGCGAACTGCTCAGAGCGACCGGGGCCCGCTTCGTCCACATCGGCGGTGATGAGTGCCTGCTCGGCCGCTGGCGCGACGATCCGAGGATCGAGGCGGCCCGGCGTGACCGCGAGCTAGCAACGGCAGACGATCTGCACGCCGCGTTCCTTCGTGACGTTGCGGACATGCTTGCCGCAGATTTTGCTGCCAGGGCCGTCGTCTGGGACGAGGGTTTCAGCAGTTCAGCCGGACGTGCCGGGATGCTGCGTGCGGACACGGTCGTCATGGCCTGGCGCGGAATGCAGATCGCGCGCGAGGCAGCCCTGGCCGGACACGAGGTCGTGGCGGTGCCGGTCTTGCCCGCCTATTTCGATTATTACCAGGAACGGGCTCCCACCGAGCCGGTCGCCATTGGCGGGCCGGTGCGGCTTGCGGACGTGGCGGCGTTCGAGCCGGTCCCGGCGGACTGGCCGCAGCAGGCGCGCGATCAGCTCATCGGTACTCAGTTCCAGGTGTGGACGGAATACATTCCCGACAGTCGGTCCCTGGAGTACATGATCTTCCCGCGGGCGTGCGCGCTCGCGGATGTCGCCTGGTCAGGCGGGCCGGTCTCGCTCAATAGCGGCGAGCCTGGCCGACCGCCGCTGACGGACCGGATAGCAACGCATCTGCGGAGGCTGGACGCGGCGGGCCTGGAGTACAGGCCGCTCGAGGGGCCTCGCCCGTGGCAGCAAGGCGGTACCGGTCCCCGGCGGCACAGGCCCGGCTACCTCGTCGAAGACGTCGCCGTTCACCTCGACCAGCAGTCCGCCGGTGGTGGCCGGTAACCGATCCCGTGAATGCTGCTGAGAGTGCTAGTTGACCACGCGGTACCTGCGTCCTAACTTAAGACCGACCGGCCGGTATGATGCCGGGCGGAGACGAGTGGACCCCGGAGTGTGCGGCATGGCGGTGCGGTCAAAAGAGTCCACGGGGCGGGCTGCAGGCAAATCTCCCCGGCCGCCGGTGAAGGAACGACTCCTACACGTCGCGACCAGGCTCTTTGCCCGCCACGGATTCGAAGGCACCTCGGTCCAGGACATCGTGGATGCGGCGGGTGTCACCAAAGGGGCGATGTACCACTATTACGGCTCCAAGGACGATCTGCTCTACGAGGTCTATCACCAGCTGCTGACGATGCAGACGTCCCGCCTGGACGAGATCGCTGCCGGGCCTGGCACCGCGGAGGAACGGCTGCGCGCCGCCGCGGCGGACGTCGTCACCACCAGCCTGGACAACCTCGACGACATGATCGTGTTCTTCCGGTCGCTGCACATGCTGCCCGATGACAAGCAGACCCAGGTGCGTACGGAACGGCGCCTCTACCAGGACAAGTTCAAGGCGCTAGTTGACGAAGGGGTCGCAGCGGGGATGTTCCGCAGCGACATCTCTTCGGACATCGTCGTGCACTACTTCCTCAGCGTCGTGAACCAGCTGGGTTCCTGGTACAAGCCCGACGGCTCGCTGTCGCCTGGGCAGGTCGCCGAGCTGTTCACCGACCTGCTGATCGGCGGGCTGGCTGCCCGCTAGCTGACAGTCGGCGGGCCAGGCGGTCTGCCCACCCTGTCTCGGGCAAGGAAACGTGGCGTGCCCGGTGGCCAGGCTGGCGTTCGGCGGGGACTATTCTCTCCTACATAAGGGCACATCATCGGCCAGGTCCAGGCACTTCGGGGGCCCTGCAGCCGTTGGCCTAGTCGATGAGGCGGGCATCTTCTGTGCAGCGGGCGGCGGGGACCGATCAGGCAACTGTGCCGTTGCTGCGGCCCGTCAGGCTGACTAGCCGCCAGGTGCTCGCGGCAGCGGCGCGCAGGCTCGCCCTGGGCTTCCTGGCACTGCTCCTGGCGTGCGCGGTCCTCTTCGGCGTGCTGATGCTGATCACGCCCTCCACCAGCAATGCCACCACACTGGCCAGCGCTTTTGACCAGGCGCACGGTGCGCCCTATCCGGGCGTGGTCGTGCCCTACCGGTTCGCGACGTCCCTGGAAGCGACGGAGGATCATAGGTTTGCCTCCGAGCCTGGGATCGACCCGTTCGCGGTCGCTCGCGTTTTCTACAGCTACGTCAGTGGCCAGGGTGACCAGGGCGGCGCGACGCTCTACCAGCAGCTAGCCAAGATGCTCTACACGCCAGGCCGGACGGGCCTGGCGGCTGAGGCCGAGCAGGTCGCGCTGGCAGTCAAGCTGAAGTACGGCTACAGCGGGGCCGAGATCCTGCGCCTGTACGCCGACGTCGCCTATTTCGGACACGGGTATTACGGGCTCGCGAACGCCAGCTGCGGCTATTTCGGCGTTCGCCCTGACCAGATGTCCTGGCCTCAGGCGGCCCTGCTCGCCGGGCTGGTCCAGGCACCGACGATCGATGACCCGATCAATCACCCTGCGGCCGGCTTGGCCCGTGAGCAGCACGTCATCGGGCGGCTGGTCTCGGTCGGCGCGATCAGCCAGGCCGACGCGAATGCTTACCTGGCCATTCCGCTCGGCAGCCTGCTGAGCCATGCCGGGGGCTGTCGCGGCTAGCTGCCGCTCGCTGACCTTCCGCACGGTGTTGTCGGCCGCGCCTTGCACTGCCTTCGCGGGAGCTGCGCGCTCAGCGAGCGGAGGGCGCTACTTGATCCTGCGGTGCGAGGCTGGGGCGCGGTGGGATGCCACGGTTCGACGGGGATCCGCGGCTCGGTGCGAGGCCGACGCAGCGTGGCTGGGCGCACCCCGGTTGGCCGTGGGTGGCAGCTCTTCGTGGTGGGTCACCGGAGCGGCCCCCACCATCGCGGCCAGATCCTGCGCCAGCTCCTCCGGCGGCTCGGACGGCTCCAGCACCGAGGCATCCTTAGCGACCCAGACCCACTTGCGGTACGACCAGAACCGGAACAGGGTGCCGAGCGCGGTGCCTACGACCAGCGCGATGTTGTACCAGAGCTTGCTCTTGCCCAGGCCGGCCAGGTCCGTGAGACCGATGCACCCGTAGTAGATGAGCAGGCCGATCCCGTTGAGAACGAAGAAGACCACGGTGTCGCGCACCGTGCCCTGTCCCTGGCGATGCCTGAACGACCAGTAGCGGTTGCCCAGGTACGTGAAGACGGTCGCCAGGATCGTGGCGACCGTGACGGCTTTGTACCTGCCGATGCCGTGGAGCGCGTTGGCCACGGCGAACGTGATGACCGTGCCAAACGCTCCGATGACGAGGAACTTAGAGCCCTCTTGGATCAGGTGGCGGAACCGCTCGTAGAGCCCGCGAACCGTGCTCACCTTTGGATCCTGCCTCCTGTTCGCCGCCGCCTCGGGATGACCTTGCGAGACTACCGCCCCGCCGGTTATGGCGTGCCCAACTGGTCAGGCTAAATCACCCTGCGGGGCGGAGATATTCGTTCGGAACTGACAGACCCTGCGGGTAGTGTCGCGGGCGTGCCTGAACCCGACATCCTAATTCGCGCTTTCGATCTTACTAAGCGGTTTGGCGACTTTGTCGCAGTAGATGGCATTGATTTCGAGGTCAGGCGCGGAGAGGCGTTCGGATTCCTAGGCCCAAACGGGGCGGGCAAGTCTTCTACCATGCGCATGATCGGCTGCGTCTCGCCTCCAAGCGCGGGCGAGCTCTCGATCCTCGGCATGGACCCGGTGACTGACGGTCCTGCGATCCGGGCCCGCCTCGGCGTCGTTCCCCAGGAGGACACCCTGGACGTGGAGCTGACGGTCCGGGAGAACCTCCTGATCTACGGCCGCTACTTCGGGCTGCCGAGGCATGTCATCGCCCAGCGCACCGCGAGCCTCCTCGACTTCGTCCAGCTGGCAGAGCGAGCCGCGGACCAGGTCGAGCCGCTGTCGGGCGGCATGAAGCGACGCCTGACCATCGCCAGGTCGCTGATCAACGATCCGGAGATCCTGCTACTCGACGAGCCGACGACTGGCCTGGATCCGCAGGCCAGGCACGTCGTCTGGGATCGCCTCTTCCGGCTCAAGCAGCAGGGCGTGACGCTGATCCTGACCACGCACTACATGGACGAGGCCGAGCAGCTCTGCGACCGGCTCGTGGTGATGGACGGCGGCAAGATCGCGGCCGAAGGCTCGCCCAGGGACCTGATCGACAGGTACTCGACCCGCGAGGTTCTCGAGCTGCGATTCCACGTCTCCGACCACGACCAGGCGGCGGACAAGATCGCCGACGTCCCTGCCGACCGGATCGAGGTCCTCGCCGACCGGATCCTGCTCTATGTGGATAACGGAGACGCGGTGCTCTCGGCCGTGCGCGGTCTCGGGCTGGAGCCGGTCACCTCCCTCGTGCGCCGCAGCACGCTCGAGGACGTCTTCCTGCGCCTGACCGGCAGACGCCTGGAGGACGGGTGACCGCGTCGGTCGCTCCCTACCAGACTGGATCGGCCGCGACCGGATCGCCTGGTACTGGAGTCGCGGACTCGTGGGGGATGGCGGTCCGGGCCTTCCGGTTCTGGCTCACCAACTACCGCCGGACCTGGCGGGGGTCGATCTACTCCAGCGTGCTCAACCCGGTCCTGTACCTCGGCGCCATGGGCCTGGCGCTCGGCAAGCTGGTAGATCAGCACGGGACAGCCAGCCTCGGCCGGGTCAGCTACCTGGCATTTCTGGCCCCTGGGCTGATGGCAGCGAGCGCCATGCAGACCGCCGTCGGCGAGTCGCTCTACCCCGTCTATACGGCCGTGAAGTGGCAGAAGACCTATCAGGCCGCTGCAGCGACACCGCTGCGACCGGGGGACATCTATCGCGGGCACGTGCTGTTCACGCTGCTGCGGCTCACCATGAACATGACGATCTTCCTCGGCATCATGGCTGGGTTCGGCGCGATCAGGTCGGCCTGGGCGGTCGCCTGCCTGCCCGTGGCCGTGCTGACGGGGCTGGCCTTCGCAGCGCCGCTGGACGCCTTCGCCGTGACCCAGTCGAAGAACGACCAGGCGTTCAACGTGATCTTCCGGTTCGGCATGATCCCGCTGTTCCTGTTCAGCGGCACTTTCTTCCCGATCACCCAGCTGCCTGCCTGGATCCGGCCAGTCGCATACGCGACACCGCTGTGGCACGGGGTGGCGCTGTGCCGGGCGCTGAGTCTCGGCACCGCGGACCTATCCGGCGCACTCGGCCACGTCGGTTACCTGGTCGCGATCGCCGGCCTCGGGCTCGTGGCAGGTCAGCGGACCTACCGGCGGCGGCTCCATGTCTGAGCAGTCGATGTCTCAGAACGCCCTGCGGCAGATACCGCTGCGCATCCTGCCCGCGCCGATGCTGCTGGCCCGGCGCGGCAGGCTCGGCGGCCGGGGGAGCGCGCACCTGATCGAGCGGCACGCTCGCGTGTACCGGCACACCTGGCTGGTCCTCGCGTCGGGCTTCTTCGAACCGCTGTTCTATCTGCTGTCGATCGGCGTTGGCATCGGCGAGCTGGTTGGCAAGGTGACTTTCGACGGGCACGCCGTCGGCTACACCAGCTTCGTAGCGCCCGCGCTCCTTGCGACCTCGGCGATGAATGGCGCGATCTTCGACTCGACGTTCAATATCTTCTTCCGGCTCAAGTACGCCAAGCTGTATGACGCGGCGCTGGCGACGCCGATGCGATCGGGCGACGTGGCTCTCGGCGAGGTCGGCTGGGCCCTGATCCGCGGCGGCCTCTACGCGTGCGCGTTCATGGTCATCATGCTGGCGCTGGGCCTGGTGCACTCGGTCTGGGCCGTGCTGGCCATTCCCGTCGCCCTGCTGATCGGCTTCGCCTTCGCGGGCGCCGGCATGGCGGCGACCACGTTCATCCGGAGCTGGCAGGACTTTGAGTACGTGACGCTGGCCACGCTGCCGATGTTCTTGTTCTCGACGACGTTCTATCCGCTGAGCGTTTATCCCCGGCCGGTTCAGCTGGTTGTGGACTGCACCCCGCTGTACCAGGGGATCGCGCTGCTGCGCAGCCTGACCCTCGGTTACGTTAGCCCGGGCCTGCTGTGGCACGTGCTCTACCTCGTGCTGATGGGCGCAGGCGGGCTCGCGATTGCGGGCAGCCGGATCAGCCGCTTGCTGCTGCGCTAGCCGCCGTCGGAACAAATTGGGCTAAGATCCCCAGAACCTCCGATGATCTTGACGATAACTCCGGCGCATTGGGCGTCAGAGTGGAAGTGACGCCCAACTAGGGGCGACAGATCCACCCTCACGCCCTTTGCGGATGGTGCGGCCCCACCGGATCCCGCTCAGGCTGGACGCGCATCCGGCTACGGCGCCTCAGCCGAGACGCACCTCGGCCGCGAGGCGCTCCAGACGTTCATGCAGGCGCGCCACGTATGTCTCGTGCTCAGGCTTCATCAGGACGCTGCGCAGAACCCGGGCTCCGTCCTGATCCACGGCGACGCCGGGGTGGCGGCGGCGCATGGCATCGGCGGTGACGCGCAGCGTGCTGACGAAGACAGGGTCGTCCGGATCGGTCATCCCGGCGTGCAGGATGCGCGCTGACGCGTCGTCGATGGCGGACATGCTCGCCTCGGCCGGGAAGTAGCAGACGATGTCGAGCGCATGCGGCTGGTACAACTCCAGGCTGTCGGATGCCGCCAGGCGCGCGGACCAGTCGAGCGCGGCACGCCTGCCAGCGGCGAGTACCTGGCCGAGACCCGCGGGTGTCGGCGGCAGCAGCCTGAAGGTCAGCCACAGCGCGGCAGCGGCCGCCCCGGCGCGCGAGCACTCCAGGCTGATCTCACCCAGGTGCAGCTCTCCGGAAGTGAAGTAGGTGTACGGCGAGTCGTGCAGGTAGAACCGGCCGACATCGGGATCGGCGAACAACACGGCGCCGCACCCATACGGCTGCAGCCCGTGCTTGTGCGGATCGACGACGACCGAGTCGCACTCAGTGATTGCTCGCCACGGCGTCGGCTCCAGTCCGGCGAGGCCGTCCTGGCCGGCTAGCAGCGTGAAGAAGCCGCCGTATGCGGCGTCGACATGGACTCGGACGCCATGGCGGCGCGCGACGGCCAGCACGTCGGCAACTGGGTCAATGGCGCCGAGCGCGGTGGTGCCGGCAGTCGCGACCACAGTGCCGATCTGTCCGCCGGCGAGCAGATCGTCGAGCTCGGCCAGATCGATCTGGCCCGCTGAGTCGACGGCGACGGCCGTGCCCGGCATGCCCAGCACTGCGCACATGCGGCCATGGGTGTAATGGGCCTCGGTGCTGTATGCGATGCCGCGGCCTGGATGCAGTTCTCTCGCCACGAAGAGGGCCTCGAGGTTGGCAATCGTGCCGCTTGTGGTCAGGTGCCCGAGGTGCGAGGCGAAGCCGAACATCGCGGCTAGCTGGCCGACAACTTCCTTCTCCATGGCGGCGGTCGCGGGGCCACCGTCCAGCGCGTGGTTGTTGGGGTTGATGAGCATCGCGGCGAGGTAGCCGACGACGGCCGCCGGGTGCGGCGGTTTGAGCATCTGCCCGGCGTAGGCGGGATGGAAGAACGGGTAGTTGTCGGTCAGCCGGTCGGCGAACTCGCCGAACGCCGCGCCGAACAGCTCATCGCTGACCTGGAGGGACGGGTGAGTCTCGTAGGCGCCGAAGGTCCGCTGCCACTCGGCGACGGCGTCGGCGGCGCGACTGAGCCAGTTATCGAGATTCACCGTGGGTTATCCGCGCGCTCGGTCGGCCTGGAGTTCTCATGTGCCCATCCAACCCGCGTGACTCCTTCGCGGCCAACTCCGGTCGCCTGCCGACGGCGGTCAATCCGGGCGGCGGGCGGGGTCGGGTTGTCGCCGCGTTCGGTCGCCAGATAGACAATCACTCGTGAATATCGGCGTCGTGTTCCCGCAGACAGAGATCGGCCCCGATCGCGGTGCAGTCCGGGCCTACGCACAACGGGTCGAGGAGCTTGGCTTCGCGCACGTTCTCGCTTACGACCACGTCCTCGGAGCCGATCCAGCGGTGCACCAGCCGTGGAACGGGCCGTACGACGTCGACACCACCTTCCACGAACCGCTGGTCATGTTCGGCTACCTGGCGGCGCTGGTCTCGCTGGAACTGGTCACCGGCATCATCATCTTGCCGCAGCGGCAGACCGCACTGGTCGCCAAGCAGGCCGCCGAGGTGGACCTGCTGACGAACGGGAACTTCCGGCTCGGGATCGGCCTCGGCTGGAACGCGGTCGAGTATGAGGCGCTCGGCAAGAACTTCGCCGACCGCGGCCAGCGGATGACCGAGCAGGTGACTTTGCTGCGTCGCCTGTGGACTGAGCGGTCGGTGACCTTCGCTGGTCAGTACGAGACCGTGACGGAGCCGGCCTAGGGCCCCCGCCAGTCCAGCGGCCTATCCCGGTGTGGTTCGGCGGGCAGTCCCGCCCCGCCTACGTCCGTATTGGGCGCCTGGCGGACGGCTGGTTCCCGCAGGTGCCGCCGGACGACAGGCTCAAGGAGGCCAAGGCGATCGTCGACCAGGCGGCGGTGGCAGCAGGCCGAGACCCAGCGCGGATCGGCATGGAAGGAAGGGTCAGCTGGACCGACGCCGGCGCCGACAAGCTGATCGACCACGTCGGCCGCTGGCGGGCCGTCGGCGCCTCGCATCTGTCGATCAACAGCATGGGCGTCGGCCTCGGCGGCGTGGACGGCCACCTGGCGGCTCTCCAACAAGCAGCCGAGGCCCTAGAACTGCCCCGCCGCTGACTCACTGCTCGAGACCATGTCACTTTCGTGGGTACAAAAGCGGCATAGTGACCGTGATCTTGCCTGAAACTGTCACGGTCTCGAGCGCGAAACAGGCCGGTCTCGCGCCTAGCCGCCGAAATACCGCCGCGGGTTGTCGACCAGCATCTGGCGAGCCTGATCGTCAGTGACGCCGCGCGACTTAAGCGCCGGCAGAACGTCATCAAACAAGTGCTGGAAGTTCCACCTCGGTGCGAATAGCGGGATCACCTCGGGCGGGAACCAGTCCATGTAACAGGCCGCGTCGTGCGACAGCACCATGCTCCGCGCGTACCCCCGCTCGCACAGTGCCGCGACGGTGGCGACACGGTCCTCGAACGGCGTGATCACGTCAAGGCCGAATCTGTCCATGCCCAGCAGGCAGCCGGCGTCGGCAAGCTCGCAGAGGTAGTCAAGGTCGGTAGTGTCGCCGCTGTGGCCGAGCACGACCTTGGTCAGGTCGGCGCCCTCTTCCCGTAGCACCCGGACGGCGTCGCGTCCGGTGCCCGAGCGCGGATGCGTGTGCACCGTGATCGGCACTCCCGTCTCCGCGTGCGCCCGGCAGACCGCCCGGAGCACCCGCTCGACACCGGGCGTCATGCCCTGGTCGTCGATCGCGCACTTCAGGAACGCCGCCTTGACGCCGCTCCCCGCGATCCCATCGGTGATGTCCCCGATGAACAGCCTCGTCATCGGGTCGACGCCCTCCTCGTCGGGCCCGCGGAACTTGAAGTAGAACGGCACCTCGTTATAGGTGTAGAGGCCGGTGGCGACGATGATGTTCAACTCCGTGCCGTCGGCAACGCGCCTAATCCGGCCGATGTCACGGCCGAGCCCGACAACTGTAGGGTCGACGATTGTCTGGCAGTCCTGCGCGGCAAGCGCATTCAGCTTGGTGATGGCATCGTCAACGCGGTCGTCCTCGTTCCACCCTGCCGGATAGTTCTGCCGGACCTCTTCGTTGAGCACGAAGACGTGCTCATGCATCAGCGTGAGGCCTAGCGAATCGACGTCGACGGGGCCTCGTACGGTCTCGACCTGTGCCATGGCAGCACCGTAGCGTGGAGTCCGTACCGACCGGTAGGTAGCATTGTCCGGACTCGTCCGGGGCCGCAGGAGGCAGCAGATGGATTTTGCATACGACGCGCGCACCGAAGAACTCCGCGGGGAGCTGCAGGCCTTCATCGACGAGCAGATCGTGCCAGCCGAGAAAGTCTTCGAGGAGCAGGCGGCCAAGCTCGCCGCGGAGGGCCGTGGCTGGGAGCGGCCCCCGGTGATGGATGACCTGAAGGCCAAGGCCAAGCACCGCGGCCTGTGGAACCTCTTCCTGGCCAATCATCCCGACGGTGCAGGCCTGACCAACCTTCAGTATGCGCCCCTGGCCGAACTCAGCGGGCGCTCGTTCCTCACCCCCGAAGCGCTGAACTGCGCGGCCCCGGACACCGGCAACATGGAGGTGCTGGCCGAGTTCGGCACCAAGGAGCAGCAGGACCGCTGGCTGCGGCCGCTGCTGGACGGCGAGATCCGGTCGGCCTTCTGCATGACCGAGCCGGACGTAGCCTCCTCGGACGCTACGAACATCTCCACCAGCATCACCCGCGACGGCGACGTCTACGTGATCAACGGGCGCAAGTGGTGGTCATCCGGGGCGATGGATCCCCGCTGCCAGATCCTCATCGTGATGGGCAAGACGAGCCCGGAGGCTGACCGGCACCGGCAGCAGTCGCAGGTCCTGGTACCGAGGGACACTCCGGGCGTCGACATCCAGCGGGGCATGAACGTATTCGGGTACACCGACGGCACGCACGGCGGCCACGCGGAGATCGTGTTTACCGACGTCCGAGTGCCAGTCGAGAACGTCATTTCGGGCGAGGGCGAGGGCTTTGCCATCGCCCAGGCCAGGCTCGGGCCCGGCCGTATCCACCACTGCATGCGCCAGATCGGCGCCGCCGAGCGTGCCCTGGAGCTGATGTGCCGCCGGGTCACCGAGCGAGTCGCATGGGGCAAGCCACTGGCCGACCAAGGGGTCATCCAGGACTGGATCGCGGAGTCCAGGGTGCGGATCGAGGCTGCCAGGCTGCTGGTGCTGAAGACCGCGTGGCTGATGGATACCGTCGGCAATAAGGGCGCGCACACCGAGATCCAGGCCATCAAGATCCTGGTGCCGCGGACGACCGAGTGGATCCTGGACAAGGCGATCCAGGCGCACGGCGCCGGCGGAGTCAGCCAGGACTTCCCGCTGGCCGCCCTGTGGGCACACGCCCGCACGCTCCGGCTGGCCGATGGCCCGGACGAGGTACACAAGCGCTCGATGGCGTACCGCGAGCTGAAGAAGTACAGATAACCGCGGGCTCAGCCCGGCGAGTCTGAAAAAGGAATGAACCGTTAGCTGCACCTCCGGGCTTTCCGGGTGCACGGGGGGCTGAGCCCTCCGCGAGTAGGAGGACTAGATGTCAGAGGCGTCGGAGCGGATAGCCGTTGTTACCGGCGGCGCACGCGGAATCGGCGCGGGCACGGCCAAGCGGCTAGCTGCCGACGGGCTGGCTGTCGCCGTGCTCGACCTCAAGGAAGGCGACTGCGGGGCGACCGTCGACGCGATCACCGCGGCCGGCGGCAAGGCCCTTGGCGTTGGCGCCGATGTCAGCGACGCCGATCAGGTTCAGGCCGCGGTCGACAGAATCGCCTCCGAGCTCGGCCCGCCGGCTGTCCTTATCAACAATGCCGGCGTCATCCGGGACAACATGCTGTACAAGATGACCGTCGACGACTGGGACACGGTGCTTGGCATCCACTTGCGGGGCTCATTCCTGATGAGCAAGGCCTGCCAGAAGTACATGGTGGACCAGCGGTTCGGCCGGATCGTGAATCTGTCGTCAAGTTCAGCCCTCGGCAATCGCGGCCAGGCGAACTACTCCGCTGCTAAGGCCGGCCTGCAGGGCTTCACTAAGACCCTCGCCGTTGAGCTCGGCCAGTTCGGCATCACGGCCAACGCGGTCGCGCCGGGCTTCATCGCCACCGACATGACGGCAGCCACGGCTGCCCGGATCGGGATCGGCTTCGAGGAGTTCCAGAAGGCCGCGGCCGCGGGCATCCCGGTGCGTCGCGTAGGCACGCCCGACGATGTAGCGCACGTGATCTCGTTCCTGGTCAGCGACGGCGCAGGCTTCGTGTCGGGGCAGGTCATCTACGTGGCCGGTGGCCCGCTGTGCTGACTAAGGATGGGAACGGGGCCGTCACCGACGCCGCCGCGCTCAGTGCTCAGGTAGCGGAGTTCCTGGCGGCGCATGACCCCAAGGCCAGCGACCCGCTCGAGTTCTTGCGTGCCAGATTCGACGCCGGCCTCGCGTGGGTGCATTATCCGGCCGGGCTGGGCGGGCAAGGGCTACCCCGTTCCCTGCAATCGGGTGTTGATCGCGAGTTTCAGGCGGCGGGCGCGCCTACTAATCACCCGGAACGCAACGGCATCGGCCTGGGCATGGCTGCGCCGACCATACTGGCCCACGGCACCCCGGAGCAGAAGCAGGGCTGGCTGCGGCCCCTGTGGACGGGCGAGGAGATCTGGTGCCAACTGTTCAGCGAGCCGGGCGCCGGGTCTGACCTGGCCGGGCTCGCGACGCGGGCCGTGCGTGACGGCGACGTCTGGACCGTGAACGGGCAGAAAGTATGGACCTCGGTCGCCCACATCGCGCAGCGCGGTCTGCTCGTCGCCCGGACCAACCCGGACGTGCCCAAGCACGAGGGGCTGACGTACTTCTCGCTCGACATGACGCAGCCCGGCGTGGAGGTCAGGCCGCTGCGCCAGATCACCGGCGAGGCCGAGTTCAACGAGGTGTTCATTACCGACGCCAAGGTCGCCGACGCCGACCGGATCGGCGAGGTCGGCCAGGGCTGGACGGTGTCGATGGCGACCCTCATGAACGAGCGCGTCTCCATCGGCGGCAACGCCATGCCGCGCGAGGGCGGCATGATCGCCTTGGCCGCCCGGACGTGGCGAGACAAGCCCGAGCTGCGCACCCCCGGCCTGCACGACCGGATACTGCGGCTGTGGGCCGACGCCGAGGTGGCCAGGATGGCCGGTACCAGGCTGCGACAGCAGCTCGCCGCCGGGCAGCCAGGCCCGGAGGGATCCGCGGCGAAGCTCGTCTTCGCGCGGCTGAACCAGGAGATCTCCGAATTCGAGGTGGAACTGGCCGGAGCGGACGGGCTGCGGTATGACGACTGGACGCTGCGCCGGCCGGACGGGGCGAACTTCTTCGGCCGCACGCCGGGATTCCGGTTCCTGCGTGCCAAGGGCAACTCGATCGAGGGCGGCACGTCGGAGATCCTGCGCAACATCATCTCCGAGCGAGTGCTCGGGCTGCCGAAGGAAGCCAGAGTCGACACCGGCCCGTGGAAGGACTTGCCCCGGTGAGCGCCCAGGCGATGAGTGAGCTGCAGATCGTGGGTCGGCAGGAAGATCGTGGGTGGGCAGACGGTGAGTGAGGCATCGGTGACAGAGCCGACCGCGACGGGAGTAACGCCCAGGGCGCGCCCGCTTGACCTGCTCTACGGCGAGACCGAGACCGAGCTGCGCGCCGCGGTCCGGGATCTGCTGACGGACAGGGCAGGCTGGCGAGACGTGCTCGCCAGGACCGAGACGACGGAGACGTACGACAAGGGGCTGTGGCGCACGCTCGCGGCCGAGGTCGGCGTCGCAGGGCTGCTGATTCCCGAGGCTCTGGGCGGTGCGGGCGCGAGCTACCGGGAGGCCGCGGTAGTCGCCGAAGAGGTCGGCCGGTCGATCGCGCCAGTGCCGTTCCTCGGCAGTGCGGTGGTGGCGACCACGGCGCTGCTGACCGCCGGTCACACCGAGGTGCTCACGGAGCTCGCATCGGGCGCGGTGACTGCGGCGCTGGCAATGCCGTTCGCTGTGGGGCCTGGGAAGCTGCCTGCGCCGACCGTGCGGATCGAGGGTTCGCACCCGGGCGACCCCGACGGCACGTACCGGCTCAGCGGGCAAGTCCTGGGTGTGGCCGACGCGCTGCCAGCCGAGGTGCTGCTCGTTCCGGCTGATGGAGTGCCGTTTGGGCTCTACGCGGTGCGCGTCACGGACGCCAGCGTGGGCACGGCGCCGGTGGTCTCCCTGGACCAGACGCGCCAGCTGTGCGACATCACCTTGGCGAGCGCCCCGGCGAGGCGGGTAGCGTCCGGGCCGGCCGCCGAGGCGGCCATCGCCGCGGCGCTGCTGGCGGGCGCGGGCGTGCTGGCCTCGGAGCAGCTCGGCGTCGCGGACCGGGCGCTCGAGATCACGGTCGCGTACGTGAAGGAGCGGCGCCAGTTCGCTCGGCCGGTCGGCGGATTCCAGGCGATCAAGCATCGCCTGGCCGATCTGTGGGTGGCTGTCACCCAGGCGCGAGCAGCTGCGCGGTCCGCCGCCAACGGGCTCGTGAACGGTAACGGGACCGAGACCGAGCTCGCGGTGGCCCTGGCGAAGGCGGCGTGCTCTGACACGGCCGTCAAGGCGGCGCAGGAGATGATCCAGCTGCATGGCGGCATCGGATTCACGTGGGAGCACCCGGCGCACCTGTTCCTCAAGCGAGCCAAGGCCGACTCGATCGGCTTCGGCACCGCGGATGCGCACCGGGCATCGCTAGCGAGGCTCGTGAACCTGCCGGCGCCGCCAGCTGCTGGGTAGCGCGAGCCGCCCGTTGCCGGGTAGCGCGAGCCGACTCACGGCCGCCTTTGGTGTGTGCCGGACCCCGGCAGCGTGCAGCAGGGTCGCTGCCGGATGTGCGTACTAAGCCCGGCCTTGGCTCTTTCGCGCAGTTAGCAGGGAAAGTCTTCCTTAAATGTCGTAACGTGGTCGTTTTCGGAGGCTGCGCGGTGTCGTGATGCGGCCGCCAGGCGACAGCGGGAGATCCCCAGGGGCTCGTTATGACAGAGACGCAAGCAGAGGCGAGTCGGCAGCTAGCCGGGACGGGACCGGGCAGCGAGGGGATGATGGCTGCTCAGCCGCAGGTGCTGCAATCGCCCGTGCAGTCTGGTGCGCAGTCCGGGCCCGGGGGAGCGCCCGACGTGGCGCCGGAGGCACCACCTCGGGGAGCTGCGGCGCCGAGTCGGCCGGCCACCGGCGCGATCCATCATGTGGAGCTGTGGGTTCCGAACCTGGACCGGGCGATCGTCAGCTGGGGCTGGCTGCTCACCTCGCTCGGCTACCGGATGTTCCAGGACTGGCCGGGCGGCCGGAGCTGGCAGTCCGGACACGCCTACATCGTTGTCGAGCAGTCTCCTGCTCGCACCGCCAGCCGTCACGACCGGTGCCGACCTGGCCTGAACCATCTGGCCTTCCACGTCGCCGGCCGGGAACTGGTGGACGAGCTCACCGCCGAGGCGCTGCTGCACGGCTGGAAGCTGATGTTTGCCGATGAGCACCCCTTCGCCGGCGGACCGCAGCATTATGCCGCCTATCTCGAGAACGCCGACGGCTTCGAGGCCGAGCTCGTCGCGGACTAGCGCCTGAATTTCCCGTCGCAGGGATAAGCTGTGTCGGGCAAACTTGACTCAGTTTCTTGACTCAAAATGCGCACGTTCCTTGACTCGAATGCTGGCCAGGAACCTTCGCGAGTCATGCGCGTGACGGCCTTCGCCGGGTCTCCCAGTGGCGCTGAGCGTCAGCTTGCCGCGCGCTCGCGAGCTGCGCCGAGCGGCACGTGGCTGACCTGCGCAAATGACGCTCACGGGCCATTGACGGGTCCAATATATACCTTTACGATTGAATAACGGCGGCCACGTAGGAGAAGCATGAGCTCTCGGTTCATGCGCGCGGATGAGCCGGAAGGGTTGCAATATGAAGGTCATCCGCACTCGGGTCGGCGTCGCCGTGGCCACTTGCGGGCTGCTGGCAAGCGCATTCGGCTTGACTGCGGTCGCCGTCAGTTCTGCGGCCGCTGGAACCGTCAACATCGCGAGTGGCTCGTCGTCAACGGTCTGTCCCATGGCGACTGTCATCGAAGCCGGCAGCTGCGTACCGACGAAGTGACTGCCACGCGGCCCGCGGGATTTAGCAGTCGTTCCGGGCATAACTGGCACGTTTTGACCAGTTCCTATCGTCTTGTTATGCAGTATCCCTTCCCAACGTCGATAAGCTTGGGGTCCAGAATTCGCTCAGGTGTTTGCGGGATGTGCTGATGCCTCGTGGTGGGATTGCGCGTCCGGACGGTCGCCGCGCTGCCTCGGCATATCTTCAGCAGCTGCTGCAGAAGCCCGGGGCCTACAGGGAGTCCTGGGAGCAGTACGTCTCCAGGGAGCGGCAGGGCACCATCAACCAGCTGGCGGTGGCGGAGGTCATCGCTCGGCATCTATGGTCGTCGCCTCGGACGCCAAGCGATGCGCATGTCACGCCGCACCAGCTGAAGGACACGGTCTCTCGGGCGCTCACCGGGCGACTGCTGAGTCGTCCGGCTCTGGCGCTGTTCATCGAGGCATTTGGTTTCTCCGAGCATGAAGCCGGTCGGCTGTGGCGCCTATGGAGCGGCTCGGCCAGCATCAGCGTGATCTCGGGCACGCACGCCGTGCCCAATCAGGCGGAGGCGCAGGTAGACCGGGCGCTGGGTCCGAGGCGGCACCAGACACTCTCGCTGCACGACCACATCTGGGTGGGTGCCGACAGGCGCATTGACCGGGCGCGCACGATGCAGGTCATCGAAGCTAACGCACAGGGAGTCGACCGGATCCCATTCCTCTGCGACACCAACGTGCTCACGCTCGAAGTCGGTCAGGGCTGCAAGGAACTCGGCGGCGAGATCCACCAGATCGACGCGGACGTGTTTGCCACCGAGATCTTGCTAACGCGGACGCTTGATGTTGGCGAGACGCTGACCCTCGAATACTGGCTCTCATACCGCTACCCGGGGGATCCGGCTGACCCTGCTGAACGCGAGTACCGCCGGGCAGTGATACGTCACGTGGACAACCTTGATATGCGCATCGAGTTCCACCCTGAGCAGTTGCCATCGCAGCTCTGGTGGGCGCACTGGGATGGGACCGAGGGCCGCGTACTTGAACGCGAAGCGGTCACCCTCGACAGCCAGCACTCTGTTCATCGTTACCTTCGTTCGCTCGACAAGACAGTGGCGGGCTTCTACTGGCAATGGGACGTTGGCGAGAAGGAAGCTGGTCGTTAACCCGGCCGTTTGCTGACGACGCGGCTAAGGCCGGCGTTCGCTTTGTTAGCCGGGATCGGCGCTCCCTGATGTCTGCTGTACGTCGCTGCTCGCCAGGCTCGACGACCCTACGATTGCACTGCTGGATCCGTTGACGCGATGCAGAGAGAGCACGCCTGTGAGCGATGGGACGCAGATCGAAGGTCAGCGCGGCGCGGCGGAGTATCTGCGGCAATTGCTGCTGAAGCCTGGCCGGTATCGCGACGCGTGGCAGCACCGTGTCACGCGGCCGAGAGACGACGTGATCAATCAGATGGCCGTTGCCGAGGTGATCGCGGGCCACATTCGCTCGGTTCCCGGCCACGCCGGTGATGCCCAGGTAATGCCTTATCAGCTTGGTGAGACTGTGTCGGGCGCGTTATCCGGCCTGGATCTGAGCAGACAGACTCTTGAGCTGTTCGTTGATGCTTTCGGCTTCGCAGAACACGAGGCCGAGCGCCTCCGTCGCTTGTGGGCGGGTACCGCGAGGATCAGCGTCCTGTCTGGCAGCCACGCAATACCGAGTCAGGCAGAGCGCGATGTCGATGAGGCGCTCGGCCCGCGCCGCCACCAGACGATCTCTCTGCATGACCACGTGTGGGTCGGCGCGGACCGGCGCATCGACCGGGTGCGGACCCTGCATGTCATTGAGGCGACAGGAGACGCGGTCGACCGCATCCCGTTTCTGTGCGACACGAACGTGATGACGGTCGAGGTAGGACATGGCTGTAGGCAGCTCGCCGGCGACGTGCGGCAGATCGGTGACGATGTATTCGCAACTGACATCATCTTGAGCAGGTCGCTTGAGCTCGGCGAGACGCTGACGCTCGAGTACTGGACGACCTTCCGCTATCCCGGCGACGCTTTGGATCCGGCGGAGCGCGAATACCGCCGAGCAGGCATGCGGCAGATCCAGAACTTCGATATTCGCGTCGCTTTTCATGCGGACCAGCTGCCCGCGCATGTCTGGTGGGCTCGCTGGGATGGTGTGGAGGGCGACGTTCTAGACGAGGAACAGGTGGTGCTGGACAGCCAGCAGTCGGTGCACCGTTATCTGCGGTTGCTAGACAAGTCGGTCGGCGGCTTTTACTGGCGCTGGGATTAGCGCATGGAGGGGCCGCGTCCTGCTGGCGTCGCGGTTGCGCGCAGTAACACCTCGGCAAGGGCGCGGTAATCGGCGGCGAGCTAGCGTCCGGGCATGAAAGAGCTCCCGGATGCGGCCGGTTCCGGCCGGCTTGTGCCTGAGTGTCACGGTGGAGACGCTGATCGGCCTGCACATGATGCGCCGACAGAGGCACGGGATGGAGCCCTGCCAGTCCGGCAGGTAGCGGAACGCCCCGCTAGCCGGCCCGTGCGCCGAACGCACGACCCGGAAGTACTTGAGCAAGTGCTACAGCGCCTGCTCAACCTGCAATGAGCCGCAGGGTTCCGGACGAGAGTGGCTGGTCGCCCGCGGGCTTGCTCGCGGCTACCGCGGCAACTGACCTCGACTCCGCGTCGGCGATGCCCCGGCGCTCCAGGATCTCTGTCACCGCCTCGACCTGGACCGCGGCCGCGCCGCGGTCTCCGTCCGCTGTAAGACACGCCGCGAGCAAGCTGCGGGCCGTTACTTCCTCGATCGTCAGGCCGGCAGTCCTGAATATGTCCGCCGCGGCTTGCAGGCTCGCGGCCGCCGCCGCGCGGTCACCGTCACACTGGCGAGCGCGGCCAAGCAGCAGCAAGAACCTGGCCGCTGCGATGGCGCTGCCGTACTGCTGGGCCAGCTCTATGCCATCGCCGCACACGCTCACGGATGCCTCGTACTGGCCGCTGATCATGAGGGCCTGGGCCAGCGCTCTAGTCGCGTATGCCTCGTAGGCAGGCTCCTGCAGTTGTCGGGCATCGCCGAGCGCTTGCTCGCACTGCTCGATTCCGGCTTGCGTGATGCCGACTCGAGCCAGGGTCAGGCCAAGGACCGATGTCGCACAACACCGGGGCAGGTAGCCATCCGGCCCAGCGAGCCGGATCGCTCGACGGGCAGCCCGTATAGCGGCCGCGTGCCGGCCTGCCGCGCTCGCACACCGGGCCCGCAGGGCATAAGCCATGGCCGCGATCTCGCGTTCTCCGGCTCTCTCGAGCTCGGGCAACGCGCCTGCGAGCAACGCCGCTGCCTCACTGACTCGCTCGTGCGACTCAGCTAACGCGACCGACAGGTAGTACTCGGCTATCGCCTGATATCGCGCATCGCCAGCGCGGGAGGCGGCCGCGGCGATGGCTCTCCAGCCGTTACCGGCGTCGGCGAACGCACCGGTGATGCACTGATGCCCGATGAGCGTGCTGGCCAGCGCCCCTGCCGCGGTGTGGTCGCCAGCTCCGGCGGCCTGGACCACGGCGGTCAGCAGGTTGGTTCGCTCGCAGTCGAGCCACGTCTCGTCGGGGTCGATGCCGGACGTGGCCAAAGGCGCAGATGCGGCGGCAAGCGGTGCGAGGCGGGCGATGAACGGCACCTGCGGCAGCCGGGCCGCGGCCTGGTCGGCCAGGTAGAGCCAGGCCGCTCGCAGCCGCCTGCCTGCATCCGGCTCGCTTTCGGCTGAGCCGTGAGCGCTCTGCTCGTGGTCGACAGTCCGCTCCCGCCCGTAGGCCCGGATAAGCGGATGCATCCGGAACCGCTGGCCGGACACCTCTGCCTGAGCTGGTGTCAGCAGTCCGACGCCGACGATTTTGCCCACCACCTTGGCATCGCCTGCGGCCAGCTCGGCCAGCGCCCACGCCGGGATCTCGTCATGCACCAACGTGGCCGCGAGAGACAGTGCGGCCCGCGCGGCGCCTGGCAGAGCGCGATAGCTGGAGCCGATCGCTCCGCGTACCGAGCTGTCCTCTGCGGCGAGGGCGTCAAGCAGGTGGCCGCTGCGGCATTCGCGGGCGAGTCTGGCCAGGGCGAGTCCAGGCCGCGCCGCCAGAACGGCTCCGGCGATTCGGATGGCAAGCGGCATCCCCGCGCAGGCGGCAACAATCTCCCTAGCGGCCGCTGGCTCGGCGCCGATGCGGCCCGGACCAGCCGCCACCCCGAGCAGTGTGAGCCCGTCGTCAGGAGCAAGCTCGCCGAGGCTCACCTGCCTCGCGCCGACCAGGCCGGTCAGCGGGCTGCGGCTCGTGACCAAGATTGCGGCTCCGCCCGCGGCCGGGATCAGGGGCCGGACCTGAGCGGCGTACGCAACGTCGTCGGCGATGACCAGGATCTTGCGACTAGCTAAGACCGAGCGGTACATCGCAGCCCGCGCGGCGCCTGCCAGCGGGATCGCGCGGGCTGGGATGCCCACGCTCTGGAGGATGTCAGCCAGCACGTCCTGCGGATCGCGTGCATGCTGGACGCCGCCGAGCTCCGCATAGATCTGGCCGTCGGCGAATCGACGCCGAAGCTGGAGCGCCGCGACCGCGGCGGCCGCGCTCTTGCCCATGCCAGGGCCGCCGGTGATGGTGACGACCGGGACGCCCGGACCGCTCAGGTACTCGACCACGCGCGCGACCTCGGCTGACCTGCCCGCGAAGTCAGCTGGCGGAGCAGGAACCTGGGAAGCAGGCATCATCAGGCCGCCAGCGCCGATCTGGCCGACGTGGGCCCGCCGATCGGTCGTCAGCTCCTCGGCTAGGATCCGCTGATACAAAACCGCAAGTAGCGGGCCTGGCTCGGCGCCCTGCTGCTCTAGCGTCGCCTGCCGCGCCTGCTGATATACGTCCAGCGCCTCGGTGTGCATGCCTAGCTCGTGGTAGGCACGCATGAGCTGGCCGCACGTTCGCTCGCGCCCAGGGGCCGCACTGACTGCAGCTCTCAGCTGGCCGAGCACCTGCTCATGCTCGCCCGCTGCCAGCCGTGCGTCGAAGAGCGCGTCGATCGCGGCCTGCCGCTGGTTCCTGAGCCGGGCGACCGGTGCTGCGGTGACCTCGCTTTCCGGCAGATCAGGCAGCGGCGGATCACCCCAGAGAGCCAGGGCGTGCACGAAGGAGGCGGCCGCCGCGGGCGCGTTGCCCGTGTCCAGCTCCGCCTGCCCCTGTGCCACAAGGTCGGTGAACTCATCCACGTCCAGCTCACCGGGACGCACCGTCATCATGTAGCCGCGCTGCTGGCGGTGCCCTGGTGCGCGGCCGCCCGGGGGTCCAACGCTGTCCAGCCGCGTCGCGCAGTCGCCCAGGCAACTGCGCAGCCGACTGATGCAGACGCGCAATGCCGCTTCCGGCGAGCTTGGCGGCTCGGCGCCCCACAGCGCCTCGATCAGCATGCGGCGCGGGCATGGCCTGTTTGCCCGTAACAGCAGAACGGCCAGTGCCGACTGGAGTAATGGCTGGCTGATGACGGCGGGGCCCACGCCCGTGCCGGCATCCGCGTAGAGCGGACCTAGGATCCGGAACTCCACTGGCTGCCTGCTTCCAACGGAAAGGCGCAATAGAAGTCTCTCGTGCCGATATCTAACGGTTGCGGAGATACTTCGTCAACCTCCCGGCCCCAGGCCTGTTACGGCTGGGCAACGGAGCGGTAATAGCGGCCTGGTTATGGTCATCACCGCAAACCCCCAATGTCCGGGCCTTTCCCCGTGGGACGGGTGTCATTCACTCGAACCGAATCTCAGCGCTCATCGGAGCATCAAATGATCTTCTGCCTGCCGTGGCGAGCACGATCCTGGCGAGCACGATCCTGGCGAACGCGGCCGTGGCTGGCGCGACGCTCGCGGCCCGCCATATGTTGCTGCGCAGCTTGTCAGCGGTCCATGCGAGCATGGCCAGAACCGGGCCGCGGAGACGACACATGACGGCGGCGAGCCGGGACCGTGCGATGCCGCCCCGCATGACGGCGACCACGACAGCGACGACGGCGACACAAGTGCGAGCGCCGGTGCTGGCAGTGCTGCCGGGCACGCCGCAATCAGTGAGCGCCGCCAGACAGATTGCGCGTCAGGTCCTAGGCGACGAGCATCCGGCGACGCAGACCACCATGCTCCTCGTCAGCGAGCTCGTCACGAACTCAGTGATGCACAGCAGTTCGGGCGAGCCCGGCGGCAGCGTGACCGTCGCGTTGTGTTCGGGACCGGCCGGCATTCTCATTCAGGTCAGCGATGACGGCGGTCCGTCGGAGCCATGTGTTTCGGCGATCTCCGCCGACGGCGCAGAGCACGGCTACGGCTTACTGCTTGTCGACCTGCTGGCCGAGCGGTGGGGCACCATCTCCAGCCCGGAGGGCCGGATCACCTGGTGCCGGGTCAGCCAGAGCGGCTCATCGGCCGGCACCTGAAAGCCTTACAACTAGCATCGAAGCAGCCGGTGTCGCGGCGCCTACACCTCGACGCCGTGCATCGCCCGCCGGGCGGCGACTGCGGCTGGTGCCGCTGGACGAGCTGGCAGGCGCCCCAAGGTCGGGTGACCCGCGCATCTACCCCCGGCCAATTCAGCGCAATGGCACCACCTGGCTGCCGCTCACCCGCAATCCAGGCGGGCCGGCGGTGTTCAAGCAGATCATCCCGCCGGACCCTAACCCGAGCGCTGGTCCGCGTGCCCCGTCGGCACAAGGGATCCACGAGGGCCATGAATGGCTGTACGTCATCGCCGGCCGACTCCGCCTCATCCTGGGCGACAAGGACTTCACCCTTACCGCGGGCGAGGCTGCCGAGTTCGACACACGCATCCCGCACGCCGTCACCAACGCCGGCTCCGAGCCGGCAGAAGTGCTGAACATCTTCGGCCCGCAAGGCGAACGGGTCCACCTGCGCGCCCGCGGTACAACGTCGCGCTGAGTCGCCGTAACAAAGGTTTAACACGTCACACCGCGCCAGCAAGCGTTGTGCGGCCGGCGTAACGGTCACGAAACTTGCCGGAAACGAGCGCGTGGGAAACATGATCCGTACCTGACAGAACCGAAGCGGTCGGCTGGGACCTGCTGGTCGCAGATGCCTGGCTACCTGCCTACGCTTCGCTTCAGCCTCTGGAGGCGGAGTTTTGAGTCCCTATCTAGGCTTTCTGAGCGCGGGCGATAACGCCTGGCAAATGACGGCTGCCACGCTCGTCGGATTGATGAGCATCCCCGCCCTGGCCGTCCTGTACGGCGGCATCGTCCAGCGCAAGTGGGCCGTGAACACCATGATGATGGTGTTCTCCGCGTTCGCGCTCACCCTCATCGTGTGGGTGCTGTGGGCGTTCAAGATGGGCTTCGGCCAGCCATGGATTTCGACGTTCGTCGGCAAGCCGTCGACCGTCGTCGGAGCTTCTGCAGAGCAGGCGCAGGCAGGCATTCCGCTGCTCAAGGGCCTCATGCCGAACTTCAGGTTCCCTGAGGGCTCGCTCGTGTACTTCCAGTTCGTCTTCGCGGCGATCACGCCGATCCTGTTCGTTGGCAGCGTGGTCGGCCGGATCAGGTTCAAGGTCTGGCTGATCTTCGTGCCGTTGTGGATCACGTTTGCCTACGCGGTCAATGCCTTCCTCCTCTGGGGCGGCGGCTTCTGGGCAGGCAAGGGCGCCCTGGACTTCTCGGGTGGTTATGTCATCCACCTGGCAGCCGGCGTGTCTGGCTTCGTGGCGGCGGCGATGGTAGGGCCGCGGCTCGCCCGTGACCGGGAGAAGGCGGTCCCGAACAACCTGCTCTTCATCGCGGTCGGTGCCGGGATCCTGTGGCTCGGCTGGAACGGCTTCAACGGCGGTGACCCGTACTTTGCCGGCGCCGATGCGACAGCTGCTGTCGTGAACACCAACCTCGCGACGGCCGTGGCCATGATGACGTGGATCATCATGGACATGGGCTTCGGCAAGGACAAGAAGCCCACGTTCCTCGGCGGCGTCAACGGGATGATCTGCGGCCTGGTTGGCATCACCCCGGCGGCCGGCTACGTGAATGGTGTCGGCGCCATCGTCATCGGCGCGGTCACTTCATGCCTGGTCTGGATTCTCTTCGGCTACCTGCCGCGGAAGGTCTGGCCGTTCAACAAGGTCGACGACGCGCTGGGTGTGGTGTACACGCACGGATTCGCTGGCTTGTTCGGCGGTCTGCTCGTAGGCCTGCTGGCCGACCCCAAGATGATCGTCTACCTGGGGCTCGGCAAGAATCCGGACGTCACGACCTCGGGCTTGTTCTACGGCCACCCCAGGCAACTGCTGATCCAGGCGGGCGCGGCGCTGACTGTCATCGTCTGGGACGGCCTTGTGACGTTCGCCATCCTGCGCGTGATCAAGTTCTTCACGCCGCTGCGGATGTCTGATGCTGATCTGGTGATCGGCGACATGGCCGCGCACGGCGAGGAAGCGTATCCGAACGAGGAAGAGGACCACGGCATCCCGGCCATGGTGGGCGCGGGAACGCCCGACGGCGGGCCAGGCGTCCCCGATGATCGGTTCGCCAGCCACGAGGTAGTGAGCGACTGACGCAAGCCACGGTTCCGCTAGTGGCCGCGGAACGCTTCCTCGAGCCACCATGCGCCGTGCTTCGAAGTGACCTTAGCGTCGATCACGATCGGACGGCCGGTCCGCGTCTCCAGCCAGTCGCGGACCGGTCTCAGGTCGTCCAGGCTTCGCACAGTCACCGCGTCGCAACCGAATCCCCGGGCGATGGCGGCGATGTCCGCGGCGGGGAACCGCACGGTGTCGAGCGGGAATCCCTCCGGTCCGAAGTGGTGAACTTCTGCACCGTAGGCCTCGTCGTCGTACACGACGATCACCATCGCCAGCGACAGCCGCACAGCGGTCTCGAGCTCGCTGATGCCCATGAGCGCACCGCCGTCACCCAGCGCGGCAACCGTGAGCCGGTCCGGCCTTGCGATGGCGGCGCCGATCGCGGAGGCGAGCCCGAGCCCGATCGACTGGTAGGCCTGGGTGAAGCAGAAGCCGTCCTGGTCAGGCACGGACATGAACATGCTCGGGTAGCCCATGAAGTTGCCGGAGTCCACGGCGACGATCCGTTCCGCCGGCAGCATGTCATCCAGTGCAATAGTCAGGGAACGGGGATCGATTCGATCTCCGTCGCTCTCATCCTCGAACGGGACGTCACGCCAGCGGACCTCGGCGGCCAGCCGCTCGCGCAGGCCTGCCGACCTGTAACCAGGGCCGGGCAGATCCGCCGGATCGGCCGCTGCGGATGCCAGGGGCTCGCGCGGCTCGTGCTCGAGCAGCGCGGCTACCGCGTACGCCGTGAGCGCCGCGTCGCCGATGACGCCGAGCTGCACGCGCCGATGCCGGCCTACGGCCGCCGATTCGCAGTCGACCTGGATCACGCGGGTACCTTCCCCGATCAGGCTGCCGTGGCGCGTCGTCCACATGTTCAGCGAGCAGCCCCACGCGACGATCAGGTCGGCGCCGACGATCAGCTCGGCCGCAAGCGGCGACGCGAAGCCGCCGCTTACATCCAGGTCCCACGGATTACCGCGGAACAGGCCCTTCGCGGCGGCCGACGTTGCCAGCAGCGCTCCGCAGCTGTCCGCGAGTTTCTCCAGGGCCGACCTGGCGGCCGCGTTGCGGGCGCCGCGCCCGGCGATGAATACGGGCCTGTCCGCGGTTGCGAGCGCGGCCGCTAGCTCGGCCGCTTGCTGGTCCGACGGCAGATGCGAAGCCGCACCGTCTGATGCGGGCGCACCGGGCCAGGTGCACTGGGCAGCCTGCACGTCCAGCGGCAGGGCGAGCACGACCGTGCGCTGTTCGTCGCGGGCTAGCCGGTAGGCCCGGACAGCGTCGTTGATGGCGAGGCTGGCCGACCCAAGCCGCGCGGCCGTCGCGCCGGTTGCGGCTGCGATGGCGCCTACATCGATCCTGAAGTTCGACGTCACGGCTCGCGAGCTGACATCCGCGGCGAGCACCAGCAGCGGCGTCCGCGCTTTGGCTGCCTCGGTGATCCCGGTCAGCGCGTTCGTCAGGCCGGGGCCCTGATGCAAGCTCAGCACGCCGGGCCGGCCGCTCAGCCTCGCCCAGGCGTCGGCCATGGTCGCCGCGCCGCACTCGTGCCGGGCCGCGACAAACCTGGCGCCGTGCGCGATCAGCGCATTGGTGACATGGAAATTGCCGCTGCCGACGACGCCAAACACGGTATCGGCGCCAAGGTTGGCGAGCGCCTTGGCGATGGCGTCGGTGACGAGCATCAGGACCGCTCAACAAGCGCCAGCACACGCGCCGGGCTGCCTGAGCCGCCCACGATCGGCAGCGGGCCGGCGACTACGACGGCTCCGGTTGGCGGCAGCGACGCGAGATTCTGGAGTTGCGTCAGTCCGTACTTGCCGGCGCCGAGCAAGGCCGAGTGACATGGGAACGGCGGGTCGAACGAGTGTGCAGTGCCCGCATCAGTACCGACTGTTTCCACGCCGATGCCGATCACGGGAGCCTCCTCGGCGAGCCAGCGTGCGCACTCGACGGATACCCCTGGTGTATGCGGTCCCGTCTCGTTCGCATTGAGGAACTCCTGCTGGCTGTGCGATCTGGCGTCCCAGCCGGTCCGGTACAGCAGCCAGCCGCCGGCCGGCAGCGGGCCGTTCTCGGATTCCCAGGCCATGATGTGATCGGGCTCCAGCAGGAAGTCCGGGTCTGCTGCCGCCTGCTTGCTGAAGTCCAGCACGACGGCGGGCGCGATCAGGCTGGCCACGGGCACGTCGGCGACATCTTCGCGATCCCGGCCGCTGATCCAGTGCACCGGCGCGTCGAAGTGGGTGCCGGTGTGCTCACCAGTACTGATGTCGTTCCAGTACCACGCGGGTCCGCGCTCGTCATACCGGCTGACCTCGCGCAGCGTGAAGGGCGCGGTGTTCGCGAATGGTGGCGGCAGCTGGATCACTGGGGTCGTGGACTCCAGCCTCGCGCTCAGGTCGATGACCTCGATCGCGTCGGACCGGATAGCTGCGATGAGCTGGTCGAGCACTCCCATGATCATCTCCAGGACTGGGCTGGGCTGGGCTGTTCGGAGTAGTCGGGGTGTGTCCCGCCGATTGCGCGGGCATTCCGGGCAGGCACCAGCCTGCCGTAGCGGGGAGCGGCCAGGGAAGACCTCGTCGTAAGGCCGGGCGAATCGTCACGCAGAATAGGGGCATGACGAAGCCCGTGGCGAAAGCCCAGATCCTCGTGACCGACGACGGCGTCCCGATCGAGGCGGTCCACCTGGCTGGTGATCGGGGCCTGGGCTTCGTGGTGGCGCACGGCTTCACCCTCAACTGGCGCTGGCCCCATGTCTGGCGCGTCGCTAACCGGCTCAACCTGCACGGCGGGGTCGTGGCCTTTGACTTCCGCGGTCATGGCCGGTCCGGCGGGGCGACGACGCTTGGGGATAAAGAGATCAACGACGTCGACGTGGCCGTGCGGTACATGCGCGACCTCGGTTATGAGCAGGTCGTCACCGTCGGCTTCTCGATGGGTGCCTCGATCGTACTTCGCCACGCTGGCCTGATCGGCGGGGTCGACGCGGCCGTCTCGGTCAGCGGTCCTGGCCGTTGGTATTACCGCGGTACACCGTCGATGCGCCGAGTGCACTGGGCGGTGGAGCACAGGATCGGTCGAATCCTGGCGAAGCACGTCATGAACACGCGGATCAGCCAAGGCCGCTGGGATCCGATCCCGCTGCCGCCAGCGGAGGCGGCCGCCAGGATCGCGCCCACACCGCTGCTCATCGTGCACGGCGATCGGGACGAGTATTTCCCCTCCGACCACGCCGAGCAGCTGTTCGAGGCGGCCAGCCAGCCGAAGGAGCTGTGGATCGTGCCGGGTCTCGGCCACGCCGAGTCGGCGGTCAGCGCCGCGCTGGTCGACCGGATCGCCAGGTGGGCGCTGACCGCTACGACGGTCGCGGCCAGTCCCAACGCCGTCGCCTAGCCGCGGGCGAAGCCCCAGTCGAGCAGCCGCTCGGCGGCCGCATACCGCTCACTGCCGTCCGGACTGCCAAGCACCACTCCCATGAGCTCGGTGTGGCCACGCCGGGCCTCAAACAGCAGGCAGAATCCGGCGGCCCTGGTGAAGCCCGTCTTGATGCCGATCGCGCTGGGATACTGCGTCAGCAGCAGGTCGGTGCTGCGCCAGTAGTAGCCATGGTGCGCGCCGGTGGCCCCGACCCAGTGGCTGCGCTGACTGACGATCGCACGGAAGCCCCGCAGCTTCATCGCGGCCTCGCCCATGATGATGAGGTCGTGTGGGGTTGAGTACGTCGACGTCGGAGTTGGCCAGGGGAGTCCGTCGACGTTCGCGAAATGCGTGTGCGTCATGCCGAGCCTGCGCGCGGTGGCGTTCATCTTGCGCACGAACGCGTGCCGGCCGGGGCCATAAGAGTTGGCTAGCAGGTACGCAGCGTCCGCACCTGACTGCAGCAGCATGCCGACGAGCAGCTGTCGCGCTGTGAGCACGTCGCCAACGTAGAGTCCTGCGGTAGTAGCCCCGTTAGCGGCCGCGTACTGCTCGGCGGCATCGGTTACCCGGATCTTCCGGCTCAGGTCACCGCCCGACAAGACCACGATCGCCGTCATGACCTTGGTAAGGCTTGCGATCGGAAGTCTGGTGTCGAGCCCCCGGCTCCACATCAGCCTGCCGGACGCCACGTTCGCCAGCTCCCCGGCGACGGCTATGACGCCCCTGGGCGGCGTGCGGCGAGCAGCCGACGCCGCCTGCGCCGACATGAGGGCCCCGAGCTGCGTTGCTGCCACGGCGCAGCCAGTCACAGCGATGAATGCGGCGACGCGGCTGACTCGGCGATACGCGGATCGGTTCAGCAAGATTTACCTACCTGTGCTCATACCACAGCGACAGTAGGTAACTCTTGCTGAATCAACGGTGATCAGCTATGCGCCACGCGGAGTGGCGGCTAAAACTGTGCTCTCCTACCAGCCAGTCGGGAGCGGCATGCCCTCCGCGTATCCAGCGGCGCCCTGGATCCCGACCACGGCGCGTTCATGCAGGCCGTCGAGGTTGTCGGCGCCAGCGTAGGTGCACGCGCTTCGGACGCCAGCGGTGATCGTGTCGAGCAGATCCTCGACGCCAGGCCGCTGCTGGTCCAGGTACATGCGGGAGGACGAGATGCCCTCCTCGAACAGTTCTTTCCTGGCCCGCTCGAACGGCGAGTCCGCTGCGGCGCGCAGCCGAACAGCGCGCGCCGACGCCATGCCGAAGCTCTCCTTATACAGGCGACCGTCGGCATCCCGGAAGACGTCGCCAGGTGACTCGCACGTGCCGGCGAACCAAGAGCCGATCATCACGCTCGCCGCGCCGGCGGCCAGCGCCAGCGCGACGTCGCGCGGGTACCGGACCCCGCCGTCGGCCCACACGTGCCGCCCAAGCCGCCGGGCTTCGGCGGCGCAGTCGAGCACGGCGCTGAACTGCGGGCGGCCGACGGCGGTCATCATCCGCGTTGTGCACATGGCGCCGGGTCCGACGCCGACCTTGATGATGTCCGCACCCGCCTCGACGAGGTCGGCGACACCGGCGGCTGTGACCACGTTCCCGGCCACGATCGGGACCGACGGGCTGAGCTCCCGGACGGACCGCAGTGCCTGGATCATTTTGTCCTGATGACCGTGCGCCGTGTCGACGACCAGTAGGTCCGCACCTGCGTCCAGCAGCAGTTTGGCCTTGCCGGGTACGTCGCCGTTGATGCCGACTGCGGTCGCGATCCGCAGCCGGCCCCGGATGTCGACGGCCGGCTGGTACAGCGTGGAACGCAGCGCCCCGGTCCGAGTCAGGATGCCCACGCACCGGCCGGCCGGGTCGACGACCGGCGCGACGCGGTGGCGGCCGTCGTGCAGCAGCCCGAAGGCCCGTTCCGCATCGGTGCCCGCGGGCAGCGTCAGCACCTCGGCGGACATCACTTGGCCTAGCTGCGTGAAGCGGTCAACGCCGGTGCAGTCGGCTTCGGTGACGACGCCCATCGGCCTGCCATCGAGGTCGACCACGACGATGGCGCCGTGCGCGCGCTTAGGCAGCAGGCTGAGCGCATGGCCCGTCGTGGCGGTCGGGCCGAGCGTGAGAGGAGTGTCGTGCACGAGGTCGCGCGACTTGACCCAGGAAATCACCTCAGCGACGACATCAACCGGTATGTCCTGGGGCAGCACCGTAATGCCGCCGCGCCTGGCGACGGTCTCGGCCATCCGCCTGCCGGCGACGGCCGTCATGTTGGCTACGACGACCGGAATGGTGGCCCCGCTGCCGTCTCTTGTCGTCAGGTCGACATCCAGCCTGGAGCCGATGCCGGACCGGCTTGGTACCAGGAAGACATCGCTGTAGGTCAGGTCGTGGACTGGTTCGCTGAGGAATCGCACGTACTCCATTGTCGCTCACGCACCGTGATGCTCGGCCGGCGCGTTGCGGGCCAGGACCGGCCTGCCGTGATCAGGAGCCGAGAACCTGGCGCAAATAGTCGTTGCCGAACCGGCGGTCCGGGTCGAGCTGGTCGCGCAGTGCGATGAACTCGGCCATCCGCGGATAGGCGGCGCTGAGGTAGTCGGCGTCGCGGGTGTGCATCTTGCCCCAGTGAGGTCGGCCGCCGACGGAGGTCATCAGGGCCTCGACGTCGTTGAAGTACTGCTCGTGCGGCGCGGAGTGGAAGACGTGAATCGCGATGTACGCGCTGTCGCGGCCATAAGCCGTGGACAGCCACACGTCGTCGGACGGCGTCACCCGCACCTCGATCGGGAAGCTGATCCGCCAGTCGCGACGCTGAAACAGCGAACGCACCTCGCCCAGGACATCCGAGAGCGTGGCCCGCGGGATCGCGTACTCCTCTTCCTTGAAGCGGACCCGCCGAGGGCTCGTGAAGACCTTGTAGGCGGCATCGACGTAGGTACGAGAGCCGAGCGCCCTGGCCGATACCGCGTTGATCGACGGGATAACGGCCGGAATCCGGCGGCCCACCCGGTTCGTGAAACCGAACACCGAGTTAGACAGGAACTCGTCGTCGAGCAGGTAGCGCCACCGCGGCAGCGGCCGGGCCGGCCCGTTGCTGCGATTATTGCGCTTGGTCAGGCAGCCGTCGCTGTGCGGGAACCAGTAGAACTCGAAGTGCTCGTTGTCCGTGGTGAGCTCGTCGAGGTGGCTCATCACCTGTGACCAGCTCATGGGCTCTTCACGGGCCTCAAGTAGGAAAGCGGGGACGACGTTGAAGGTCACCGCTGTCACGATCCCCAGCGCGCCCAGCGCGACGCGCCCCGCGTCCAGCAGGGCGGCCGGCTGGCCGTCCGGGCCAGCTACGCCGCCGTCAGGACGATCCGGCGAGCAGCTGACGATGCGGCCGTCCGCCAGCACCAGCTCCAGCCCGGCGACCTGGGCCGCCATGCCGCCGATCTCACGGCCGGTGCCGTGGGTGCCAGTCTGAATGGCACCGGCCACAGTCTGTACCTGGATGTCGCCCATGTTGGCGAGGGACAGACCGCGCGCCAGCAGCTCGGCGTTGAGTACGTGCAGCGGGCAGCCGGCCTCGACTGTGGCGGTCCCGGCGGCGGCGTCTATCGATCTGATGGCGGTCAGCCGGTCCGGGCGGAGCAAGACGCCGTCGGCCACGGCGGCGGGCGTGAACGAGTGGCCGCTGCCCGTCATGCGGATCGTCTGGCCGTCCGCGGCGGCCCGCTTGACTTCCGCGGCGACATCGGCGGCCGAGCCTGGCGAGCCGATGCGTCCAGGGCTGGCGCTGACGTTGCCCGCCCAGTTTCGCCAGGTTTGTCCGCCAGAGTCGCTATCGCTATGCATTGGCCCATTCTGCCGCTTCGGTATCAGACGTCGCACGCAGCCTCCTCAGCCCCACGAGGCATATGGTGACAGTGATCACCCCGCAGCAGGCCGCGAATCCGTAACCAAAGCGTGGCCCTGCGTCATCGATAATCCGTCCGGATGCGGCCGAACCAGCCGCAACTCCTATCGAAATCGCTGACGATAGCCACGTCATCGCCTCCGTCCGGCGCGACGCGAGCGCCTGCCGTTCGATCAAGCTATAGCCGGCGATGAGCGTGGGCGAGATCGTCAGGCCGGCCACGAGCATCCCGGCGTCCAGCGTGATCAGCGCTGGCTGGGCCCAGAACGTGGCGACGCCAGCCACCGTCAGAATCAGCGTCAGCGCGAACCGGCGCTGAACCGGAGCACGCCAGGTCCGTGACCCGTACCAAAGGCCACCGATGGCACTGCCGAGTGCGTATGTCCCGAGGATCAATCCGGCCAGCGGCTTATGACCCTGCCGCTGGGCGAAATCGACGGTGCTGAGGTCGATCGACGCAAACATGGCGCCGAGGCAGAGGTACAGCGGCGCCATCGTCAGCAGGCCAGGCGCCGGCAGCCGGCCGCCGCGGGTGGGCTGACCGGCATGTTCTGCCGACGGGCGGGTCGGCGGCTCGGTCTGGCGCTGCGCAGCAAAGAGCAGCGTGCCGGTGACCGACAGCACCATGCACAGCAGCACTCCGGCGGGCGGGAGTGCAGTGGCCAGGATGGTCACCAGCGCTGGCCCGACGACGAAGATCATTTCGTCGACGACCGACTCCAGAGCAAAAGCCGAGTGCAGTAGCTGCGTGCCGTCGAGGAGCGCGCTCCAGCGGGCACGGACCATCGACCCGAGGGAAGGCATCGAGGAGCCTGCGACGCAGCCGGTGATCATCAGGACCCAGACCGGCGCGCGCACTTCGGCGCAGGTGACGAACACCAGGCAGCTGACGGCGAAGACGGCGACGAGCGGCCGGAGCACACGCTGCTGCCCGAACTTGTCGGCGAGCCTGGCCACCTGAGGTGCTGCGATGGCGTAGCCAATGGAGCCAGCTCCGGACACCAAGCCGGCCAGGCCGTAGTGGCCGGTACGGGCGGCTACCAATAGCACTGTGCCGAGCCCGAACATCGCCATCGGCGCGCGGCCGACCATGCCCGTCACGCAGAACCGAGCCGCTCCCGGTACGCGCAGCAACGCGAGGTAACCGGCGCCAGGCCGCTGCTTGCCTTCGGCTGCTGGCTCGCTCGGCTCGAGCTGACCAGCGTCGAGCCCAGCGGGAACTTGCGTCATGCGGTGGGTACCTCCGCCTTGACGGTATCGCGTGGAGCCGCCCGGCCGGCTGGCGCGATTCTGGGCCCGAACCTCTGTGCCCGGAACCCTTTGCCGGAACGCCTGTGCCGGGACATCTGGCTGGACGTACCGAATCTGTTCGGAAGACGTTGGCGAGGCGGCCTGCTGTGCCGGAATGAGCCCGGAAGTTAGGGTAGTTGCGTGATGGAACGCTTCCCGCGGCGTGTTCAGCGAGCCACGTCGGCCAGCCAGCCGGCGGGCGGCAGTGTGTCGGCAGGCGCCAGGAAGCATGGCGCTAGGAAGCACGGCGCCAGGCAGCACAGCCGTGGGGGGATACGCAAAGGCGCCGCGATCACCACAGTCGTCGTAGTCGGCCTTGTGCTCTGCGGCGGCGCCGAGGCCTTCGGGGCACCCGGCAGTAGCGTGACGCCCAGCCGCCACGCGACCGCGATTCATCCGGCCACGCGAGCCGTGGCTGTGCCCGGCGGAGCGCTAGCGGGCACGACCCAGGTCGCGCTCACCGGGTCGGGCGTCAAGTCCAGCGCCTTCGGCCAGATCATCCTGCCGGACCTGCTCATCGTGGCGCCGCAGGGACTCACGGCGAAGCAGATCGCTAGCCTGCGCAAGATCACCGGCGTGCGGAACATGATCACCTTTGACGGCGCCAGGATCACGGCTGGCGGCCAGCCAGTGAATGTGATCGGGGTCAACCCGGATACCTTCAGGTCGTGGGTGCCGCTACAGACGGCGTCGAACCAGGCGTTCTGGACGGCGCTGGCCGACGGCGAATTCGTGGCCGCTGCCGCGGCAGGCCAGACGCTGGGGCTCACGGCAGGCGATGACTACCAGCTCGACGGCTCGTCTACCCAGATCGTCAAGTTCGGTATGTCGGCAAAGCTCGACCTAGCTGGCGTCGACCTCGTGGTCAACCAGGCGACCTCTGCGCGGCTCGGGCTGGTCCGGCAGGTAGCGGGCCTTATCAGCGCGCCCAGCGTGACCCTGACGACGCTGATGGCCGAGGTCCAGAAGGTGCTCGGGCCTGGCGGCCGGATTGAGGCGCTTCGCAGCCAGCTGCCGGTCGCGACAGTTCCGGCTGGAACGGTGCCGACCAACTACATCCAGCTGTTCAAGGCCTCGGCCGCCGACTACTGCCCCGGCCTCTCCTGGACGGTACTGGCCGCGATCGGCCAGATCGAAAGCGCCGACGGGACCAATATGGGCCCCTCCAGCGCTGGCGCGCTGGGGCCGATGCAGTTCCTGCCGTCGACGTGGGCAAGCTGGGGCATCGACGCCTTTGGCCAGACCGGGACGCCCGACGTGATGAACCCGTACGACGCCGTGCCCGCAGCGGCGAGGCTGCTCTGCGCCGACGGCGCTGCGGCCGGTGGCCAGTCGCTGTACAACGCGATCTTCGACTACAACCACGCGGACTGGTACGTCAACGAGGTCCTGTCGCTCGCGGCGCAGTACGCGGCCAATTACGCCTAGCGGTCGTCCGCCTAGACCGCCTGACCGCTGGCCTGGGTTGGATCAGGCCGGAGGCCTTGGTTGGATCAGGCCGCAGGCCTTGGTTGGATGGAGCCATGGCCAGCTACGACGCGTTCCTGCTCGTTTCCTTCGGCGGCCCGGAGCGGCCAGAAGACGTCATTCCGTTCCTCCAGAATGTGACCGCAGGGCGCGACATCCCGGCTGAGCGGCTTGAGCACGTGGCCGAGCACTACTACCGCTTCGGCGGCGTGAGCCCGATTAACCAGCAATGCCGCGACCTGATCGCGGCGGTGGCGAAGGACTTCGCCGCCCGGGGCGTGCACCTGCCCGTGTACTGGGGCAACCGCAACTGGGACCCCTACTTGGCTGACACGCTCGCCACGATGGCGGCCGATGGAGTCACTCGCGCACTGGCGTTCGTGACGTCTGGGTACAGTTCCTTCTCCAGCTGCCGCCAGTACCTCGGCAACATCGAGGCCGCGCGGCGGCAGGTCGGCGATGGCGCGCCGCAGGTGGACAAGATCCGGCAGTACTTCAACCACCCCGGCTACATCGGCTCCTTCGCCGCCGCCGCGACCGCGGCCATCAGGTCGCTGCCGGACGGTACATCAGACGGGTTCGACCTGATCTTTACCGCGCACAGCATCCCGCTGTCCATGGCCGAGTCCAGCGGGCCAGCGGGGGGCGCATACCAGGCTCAGCTAGCCGAGGCAGGCAGGCTGGTCGCGGCCGAGATCGGGTACGGGCGGCCGTGGTTCCTCGCGTACTCAAGCCGCAGCGGCCCGCCGTCGCAGGAGTGGCTCGAGCCTGACATCAGCGACCTGCTGGCGACTAGGGCGGCCGCTGGGACCAGGGCGGTCGTCGTCGTGCCCATCGGGTTCGTCAGCGACCACATGGAAGTCAGGTTCGACCTCGACGTCGAGGCCGCGCAGACCGCAAGGAACCTGGACCTTGCGTTCGTCAGGGCCGCGACGCCGGGCACGGATCCTCGGTTCGTCTCGATGATCACCGACCTGGTCTGCGAGCGGCTCGATGGAACGGCTCCGCTGGCGCTCGGCGCGCTCGGTGCCGGCCCGGATTCGTGCCCGGCTGGCTGCTGTGGTCCAGGGCCCGGCCGCCCGGCGCGCTCGTGAGCCGGCCCGGGCAGGCTGGACCTGACACACCCGATCCGCTCGCGCTCGTCGAGCTGGCCAGATCCGTCGCCCGCGAGGCCGCCGAGCTGCTGCTGGCGCAGCACGACGAGGCCGCCGTCGTGCAGGTCAAGTCGAGCCCGACCGACGTGGTGACACAGCTGGACCGCGCCGCCGAGCAGCTCATCAGGGACCGGCTCCTGGCGGCCAGGCCAGCGGACGCGATCCTGGGCGAGGAGGGCGGCGAGACCGGACACGGCAGCGTGCGCTGGATCGTCGATCCGCTCGACGGCACCGTGAACTATCTGTACGGGCTGCCGGACTGGGCCGTGAGCATCGCTGCCGAGGTCGACGGTGCGGTAGTGGCCGGGGCGGTCTACGTCCCGCTGCGGCGCAACATGTTCACCGCGACGCTCGGCGGCGGGGCCTTCCTGGAGTCGGACTGGCAGGACAGTCCGCGGCGGCTTGCGTGCAACTCCGGCGTCCCGCTGCCTACTGCCCTGGTCGCGACCGGCTTCGGGTATGCCTCGGCGCGGCGAGCGGCGCAGGGCCAGGTCGTCGCTGTTGTGCTGCCGCGAGTGCGGGACATCAGGCGCACTGGGGCGGCCGCGAACGATCTTTGCTCCGTCGCGGCCGGCCGTGTGGACGCCTACTACGAGCAAGGCGTGCACGAGTGGGACATCGCTGCGGGTGGCCTGATCGCACGTGAGGCCGGGGCCATGATGGGTGGCATTAACGGCCAGCCGGCTGGCGAGTCCATGACGATCGCAGCGGATCCGGCGCTATTCCGCGCACTCCACGACCTGCTGGCGGGTCTGGACGCCGACCGCCCGCCGGGCCAGGCCGGATAGACCGGCCCGCGGGGCCGTGGCGCCTGCTGGCGGGCGGTTACTGGCGGGTGAGGGTGCCCGCGGCTACTGGACCGGTGGCGGGTCCGGGGTTGCGGAAGCTGAACCTGATCTTGTCGGCACTGGTTAGCGTGATCGTGACCAGGCCGTTCTCGCATTTGGACTGTCCCTGGATGATGCCCTGGGTCAAGAGCAGCTTCTGGGGCGTCGCCTGGGCCAAGGTCAGCTCGCCCGAGCAGCTGAAGCTTGTGGCCGCGTAACTGACCGTGCCCGCGGATTTGCCGGCCGCGAACGTAACGCTCACGTAGTAGGTGTCCGTCGGCGGCTGTGTGACGATCCCGGACCACGAGCCGGCGAAGGCGCCCGGCGTGACCGGGTCTTGGCTCGGGGAGGCCGAGGGGGCGGGCGACGACGTCTTGCTTTTTGCCCCGGCGTTCGCCGACAGCCGGGCGTTGGCATGGCTGGCCAGCAGCGCGTGCGTCGCCACAGCGCCGACGATGATGACGGCGACAAGGACAGCGCCGATGAGCCAGCCACCGCGCCGCTTGAACGAGCCCGGCTCAGATCGGCGGACCCTCGTCCTTGTGCGTGTTTGCCGGGCTGGCAGGTGTTCGTCAGCATTGTCGGCCTCGCTGCGAGCTGCTTTGGGCTGCCGCGCCGACGGCCGGACGCCGACCCCGGCATTGCTCGTCCCGGCGTAACCTGCCGGGCCTAGACGTCCCTGGCCATAGCTGATGGGGGCCGCGCGGATCGCGCGCCTGGATCCCTCCGCTAGCACCCCTGCTGGCAGGTCATCGGTTCCAAGCAGGCTTTGCACGACCGCCCGCGCTGCTGGCCGCTGAGCTGGCTCGGGATCCAGGCAGCGCGCTACTGGGTCGCGCAGGCGCTCGGGCAGTGCATCAAGATCGTCGATCGCGGCCGGCGGGCGGCCCAAGGCGGCAAAGACGACAGTCTGGGCCCAGGCCAGCATGTCGGCGGACGGCGTCGCCGCGCCGTAGGGCGGCGTGATGCCGAATTCCACCACCCGCGGCGCGCCGTCGGTCGCCATGATCACGAACTCGGGCCCGAAGTTGCCGTGCACCAGGCCCGCCTGGTGGACCGAGGCAAGGCCGGTGGCCATCCCGATTGCGACCGCTTCCAGGTCGTGCTCGCGCCGCACCCCGTCGGCTGACACCAGCTCGAGCAGCGACTCGCCATACACGTACTCGCTGACCAGGTAGGCCTGCGAGCCGTCGAGGCCGGCATCGAGGACGCGGGCGGCACAGAAAGGTGGCACACGCCTGGCCACGGCGGCCTCCGCCGCGAACCTGTCCCTGGCTGCCGGGTCCAGTGCCCAGTCGCCGCTGAGGACGGTGATCGAGACATGCGTGTCGTCCGGACCCATGCCAGTGAAGATCGGGTCGTCGGACGGGATACCCTCTAGCCGCCCAGTCAGTCGATACTGGCCGACCCGCTTGGGGTCGCCGGAACGCAGGGGCGTTGGGTGAGGCATGGACCGGGACTCCGCTTAGGCATGCAGCGTGCGACCTGTGGTGCGGTTCGTACCATACGCACGTTGTGAATCTCGGTGGGTCGAATCGACTAAGTTTCTTCGGAGTAAATAGTGACGTATCAGTTCAACCCAGGCATCTCAGCGTTCGGATTGTCCGCTACCTGGTGAATTCGGAAGCCGGACTGTCCGACACGTTGGAGTTAGCTGCGCATGGTAGGTGTAGCGACCCTTCAGACGTGGCAGAATTCCCCGCCGGATTCGGGCACAACCGAGCCGTCCCGAGCGTTACAAGCGCGCGACGAGGTTAGTAAAGATGGAGGGGTAAGGGCCGAGATGGCTACCGACTACGACAGCCCGAGGAAGACAGACGACGACGTTACCGAGGACAGCTTGCAGGAACTGCAGGCGCGGCGGATGGACAAGTCCTCAACGGCGATAGACATCGATCCTGATGATGTTGCCGAGTCGCTTGAACTGCCCGGTGCTGACCTTTCAAACGAGGAGCTCTCGTTCCGGGTGATTCCGCGACAGGCGGATGAGTTCACCTGCTCGAGCTGCTTCCTCGTCCACCACCGCAGTCAGCTTGCCGACAACCGGAGCGGCCAGCCAGTCTGCCGGGAGTGCGCGGCCTAGTTGCCGCTTGCTGATCGGCAAGGAGGCCGAATCGTCGATTGACGGCAAGGAATGAGGCGGCTGCTAGCCGCTCCCGCCCGCTTCGGCGGGGTCGCCTGTTGATGGCGGCCGACCCGAGCGGGCGAGCGGCATCAGCCGCGAGCGGCCTCGTTCCTGGCTTGAGTGCTAGATGAATTGACCCGGCCGCGGGTCACCGCGGCCACGCCGCCCATCGCGGCCGTCCTGAAGTGGCGGCCAGCCTGGGCCCATCGGGCCCACGTCAGACGCATCAGGTGGCGGCGCCCCTCCGGGGGCAGCCGCCGGACCTCGCGGACGCACCGTATTGCGAGCGGGATCAGCAGGAGGCTGCACACGATCGCCGCTGGCAGGTATCCCGTCGCGACGGTCAAGACAAGGCATCCGGCCACGGCCACCATCAAGATCGCCGACACCGTCAGCAGGAATGCGACCCGACCCAGAGCGAGCTCGGTGTTGCGACTGAAGACACCCGTGCCCGGCGACGTCCTGGCCGCCCGCAGGAAGTGCACGGCGGCTGCAACCGCGTCGCTTGAGCGCAGGCTGATCCGGCCGAGCTCGTTGATCGCACCGCTGTGCGTCGGCTCGATCTCGAGAGCCGACTCCTGCCAACGCCTCGCTTCCGCCAGTTGACCGCGGCCTAGTGCCGCCTTTCCTGCTGTGACGTGGACGTCCGCAACGTCGGGCGCGAGGGCGAGGGCTGACGCGGCAGCCTGCGCGGCCAAATCGTGCTGACCATCGGCTGTGGCAGCTTGAGCGAGGCATACGTGCGAGCGCCAGAAATGCGGGGCCAGGTTGCGCGCCTCATGCGCCGCGGTCACGGCTTCGGCGGTCTGTCCCATCGCGATCAGCGCGGTGCTGACGAGCCGGTAGGGCCAGTCGTCGGCGGGATCGAGCGCGCTGGCACGTGCGGCGGCCGCGACTGCTTCGGGAGCGTTCCCGGCGCCTAGGTGAGCGCGGGAGAGCAGGCACCAGCCCCGGCTACTGGCGGGCGAGGAGGCTAGCACCGAGGCGAGGAGACTGGCGGCGTCGCCGTAGCGGCCAAGATCGATCATTGCGCTGGCCCGGCTGAGATCACCCGCCTGGCGGTCAGTCAACGGCGCCGCCGCGAGGCCAGCTGGCCCGTGAGACGAGCCTCTGTCACAGCAGCTTCCGCCTCTTCAGGTAGGCGGCGAGGTCGTCGTAACTGCCGCCCTCGTTGGCGTACAACGCGACGTTGCGCGCCGAGTCGAACCACGGGCCTAGCGACGGCCGGACCTCACTGGCCGCTGTGAGCAGGTCGTCCTGGCCGATCATGCGGACGCAGCCGGTTCGGGCCGAGTCGAGCAGGGCCAGCTCAGCCGCGCTCTCGCAGATATGTGCGATGTCGGCGGCGGAGAACCCGTCAGTCCGCGCCGCCAGGCTCGCCAGCTCGATGCCAGCTACCGGCCGATCGCGCAGATGGAAGCGGAACACGGCCTCGCGGGCCTGATCATCGGGTGGCAGCACCAGGAGCGTCCGGTCCAGCCGTCCTGGCCGCCGTAGCGCGCTATCGACGTCCCAGGGGTGGTTGGTCGCAGCCAGCACGAAGACGCCCTCATTGGCGCCGGTCACGTCGTCGAGCTCGAGCAGGAGCTGGTTCACAGTGCTGCGCATCGGCGTGCTGCGCAGCTGGCTGCGCTTCTGACCGATGGCGTCGACTTCGTCCAGGAATACGACGCAGGGCGCGTTCCGGCGGGCAGTGGCGAAGATCTCCCTGATGTTCCGCTCGCTTGAGCCGATGTACATGTCGACGACGTCGGCAAAGGACACGCTCATGAAGCGGGCGCCAAGCTCCCCGGCGACGGCCCGCGCGATAAAGGTCTTGCCGCAGCCCGGCGGCCCGTAGAGCAGCAGTCCGCCGCGCAGGCTCTTGCCGTACAGCTTGCGGAGCTCCGGGTGCCGCATGGGGGCCAGGAACGCTGCCTCCAGACGCGCCTTGACGTCGGCCATCCCGGCCACGTCAGCCAGCCGGAGTCCGGGGCGCTCGGCGTCGTAGGCGGTCGTCTCAGCGGTCACGTCGTCGGGCCGGGCACGCTGCGCATGCTCGGCCGCGCCGTCCGGCCTGACGAACATCGGCGGGAGGACGTCCCGCAGCTCGGCCTCGGCCTGGGCCCAGTTGAAGTCTCCGGGCTGCCGCGATCGATCGTTGGATGCTGTGCTGGCGCCGTGTGGATGCTGTGCTGGCGTCAGCGGGTGCTGTGCTGGCGTCGACAGGTTCGGTCGTGGGGCCGGCCGGCGTCGTGCTGGCGTCGGGGTTTGCAGTGCTGCCTTGGGCAGAACCTTGGGCGGGCGCGGCCGAGGTGGCCGGGGGAGTGGTCGGCGGGAGAGTGGCGGGCGGGGGTGTCGCTGGGCGGACCGAGATCAGGAGACTCAGCGCCTGGGCGTTGCCGGGATCGGACTGCAGGACCGCGCCGAGGTGCGCGACCGCCTCATCGCGGTGTCCGACCTCGAGCAGCAGGCTAGCCAGGTGCATGCGGAGCGCAAGATCGTCTGGAAGCGCCGCTACGGCATTCCGGAGGCTCGCGATCACGGCATGCTGGTCATCCATGCGGCCCCCGGGGTGTTCGTCTGCTTAGCGCGATCTCGACGATTTTATGCATCTTTAACCGCTCGTGAGCAGCGAATCACGATCCCGATCGTTTCGGCCCTGAGCGGGCCTGGCCGGACCTGGCTTCGACGAGAGACCATGACACTTTGGTGGGGACAAATACCGCGAATTAATCGTGATCATGACTGAAACTGTCATGGTCTCGCTGCGTCGAGCCGTGGGCGAGGTTGGCTAGACGGTGGCGAGCCGTGCGATGCACTCGCGCTGCCCGCAGGTCCGGCCGGAGCCACGGCACACGCGCCCGCAGGAGCAGCGAGCCGCGCGACTGGCCAGCCACGCTTCGTGATCACCGAGGGCAAGGCTGCCGTCGCCCTGCTCGAGGCTGTAGACCCGCTTGATCGCACCGCCAGGCAAAGCGATGTACTCGCGCGGGATGAGGACCATGTCTCTAGTGTCACCCAACTACAGGATGGGCTGGCCAGCTTTGCACTAGCCAGCGGGTGGAAAGGCGGGCCAGCTGATCCGCTCGTCGCCGCGCGGGTCGAGCGCGACGGCCGAGCCGCCGGGTCCGCCGAACGTCATCACCGGGTAGCTCGCGTCGAAGGCCGGCCAGCCGGGGTCGCCAGTCGTCGCGAACCGGATCCAGGCGCCGTGCATTTCGGCCGCGAGGTCAGCAGGCGGTTCGTTGCCGACCACCGCATGCGCGTCGGGCGAGGCCAGGGTGTCGAAGACAAAGGGAATCTCCACAGCGTGCGCAGCACCGACACCCATCACGGGGCTCTGCCAGGCGAACTCGTATAGGTACGTCCGGGCCGGACCGCTAGCCGCGAGGCGGGCTTCCGCGGCTGCCAAGGTCGGATTGCGGAAGAACCTGTCGGTCACCAGCGCGCACAGCACGTCGCCGGCGCTGGCCTCTGGCCGGTTGGCCTGGTAGACCGCCGCTGTGTCGGGACTGATGCCGAGGCCGGCCAGGAAAACCGGCAGCGTCTCGGGGGTGACCATGGCGGCCAGGCCGTTCGGCACAAAGAACAGCCGGAACTCCTCGGTATTCGTGCCCGCCAGCAGCGTCACCTCGGAGCCCTGCCCGGCGGCCAGAGCGGCTAGCGGGTGGACCGGCAGAACGTCACCGTCGATGACCGGGATGAACGCCATGGACGTCGCGACGATGCTGGCGCCCCACCGCGCCGGGTCGGGAGCGGCTGCCATCGCGTCGCGGACAGCTGCCTGACCCGCGATCAGCTTGTCTAGGTCCAGGTCCGCCAGGCTGGCGGCCGAGGCCTCGACGCCGAGGACCGCGCTGAGCTCGCCCGTCACCAGCTGAGCGTCCTTCCGATCGGCGCCAACCTGCGCTGCCCCGCTTTGCGCGATGACCTTACCGAACAGGCCGCGCGCCCGCGGCATGCCGAGGAGCGTCGTGACGCTCATCGCGCCGGCCGACTCGCCGAAGATCGTTACGTTAGCGGGGTCACCGCCGAACGACGCGATGTTGTCGCGCACCCATTCCAGCGCAGCGACCTGGTCGAGCAGCCCGCGGTTGGGCGGAGCGTCCGGCAGCAGGGCGAACCCGTCGACGCCCAGGCGGTAGTTGATGCTGACCAGTACGGCTCCGTCGCGCGCGAACGCGTGGCCGTCGTATATAGGCACGGCCGAGTTGCCGTTCGCGAATGCGCCACCGTGGATCCACACCATCACCGGCGCGCGCCCGGCCACGTCTGGAGTCCAGACGTTGAGGTTCAGCCAGTCGTCGCCTGGGATGTTCGGCTCTGGCAGCAGGGTGTCGAATGGTGCCACGTAGTCGGGCTTCGGCGGGGTCGGGCCAAACTCGGTGCACGCGCGGACGCCATCCCACGGGGCCGGCGGCTCAGGTGCCCGGAACCGCAGCGGGCCGGTCGGACTAGCCGCGTACGGGATGCCCAGGAACCGTGTCACCCCCTCGGTGGACTCGCCGCTGACGATGCCGTACTTGGTGGTGACCGTGGTCATGCGGGCACTGTGCCACAACCATCGGCGCCGGGGCCAGCCCCAGCGAGGCGGAATCCGACCGTGCAGTATGGCCCGGAGCCCGTGCCGGCCCGCTCTTCGCGCAGAGTAGGCTCACGCCCGTGACAGATCACCCCGTGACAGATGACAGCGCCATCCCGGACAGCGGGGCGACGACCGACGACAATGACTGGCGGGTGACCGTCCGGCTGCACGCGGGCGATCAGGCGGGCAAGGCAGTCGAGCACCTGAGCGCTCATGGGGTCGAGGACGAGGTGCACCAGCGCCTTGGCGGCCGGGTCGTGGTCGGGACCGATGGCGGGAACGAGCTGTTCCTCTATACGCACACGCGGGACGCCGCGGCGGCAGCGCAGCGGTCGGTCAGCGATCTGCTGTCCAGTCATGGCATCGGCGCGGACTACACCGTTGAGCGATGGCATCCGGTCGCCGAGGAATGGGAGCCCGCCAGCGAACCGCTGCCCGGCACTCCCGCCGAGGTCCAGGCCGAGCGCAAGGAGCTCGACGCTGAGGAGACCAGCGAGTCGGTGGCGGGCGGAGTTGCCCTGTTCGAGGTTCGCGTGCAGCTCCCGTCGCATCGCGAGTCTGTCGCGCTGGCGGCTCGGCTGGTAGCCGAGGGCTACTCGGTCGTACGGCGCTGGCGGTTCCTGGTCGTCGGTGCGAACAACGAGGATCAAGCCGAAGAGTTCGCCGCGCGGATCCGCGAGGAATCCCCGGCCGGCGCTGTGATCAGTACCGAGGAAGTCGGTCCCGGTCGCCCGTACACCGCGTTCGAGCTCGCCGCCGGCTCAGGGTTGTAGCCGCCAGGCTCAGGGCTGTAGCCGCCAGGCTCAGGGCTGTAGCCGTTGTTTAGCCGCTCGGCTCAGGGCTAGCCAGCTGTCGATTCCGCAGCGCGGCTGCGGCGCAGCTGGTGGAGCATCCAGCCGCGCCCGCCCGGATCAAGCTGGCGCGTGTGCTCGGTGAAGATCTCAGCTGCCCGCCGGTACGACATCCGGCCGCGGCCGCTCAGCGGGCAGACATCGGCAGACGGCGTGCCAGCGGGCGCGCGGCGGTCGGTGCGGAATACCGGCCCGTGCCGCCGCCCCGCGAGCAGCCAGCTAAGCAGCTCGCCGGTCGCGGTGCCCCATTCGACCAGGCTCTCAGTGCCGGCCACGCGAGCACGTCCGTTGCGCAGGTCCAGCGCATGCGCGTCTAGCGAGAGCACAGTCTGGGCGCTCGCGCCGCTGTCGCGCAGCAGATGCCACGACGCGTGCTCGCGCAGCCCCGCCGGAGTCCGGAACAGCGCGCGCACCTCCGCTTCGGTCAGCGGGCGCGCGGGCGTCAGCCGCTCTTTGCTACCCGTGAGACCCGCCGTGGGGTCGGCCGCGATCCACTGCTGGCGCCGCCACCAGCCGATCGCGCTGCGCAGGGCGGACAGCTCTCTGTTCACCGTCCGGACCTCGGCCTGCTGCAAACGCGTAGCGACCGCCTGGGCCAAGGTGTCCGCCGCGTCCTCGCGGTCGAGGACAGCCAACGGGACGACAGGCGGCGCTGCCAGCCGCCGGCTCGCACCCTGGGGCCGTGGCCGGCCGACCAGGGGCCAGGCCCAGCCCGCTAGCGAGACGCGGTAGACCCGCTGCGACGGCGTGCCAAGCTCAGCTTCAGCCAGGTAGCGGTCCACGGCGACCGCGTATTCGACCGGTGCAATGCTCGGCGCCATCAGCGAGCTCATCGCCGTACCTCCCGTGCTCCCCGCGGTAAATCGCGCGGCCGAAGCCCCGCGCATTTATCCTAGCGCACCGGGACCGTGGCAGGCTCTACCGAGTTTACGCGACCGCGCATTTACTGCACGCGCACTGGCTGCCGAATTTACTGCGACAGCGCGCCGCTCACCAGGTGATTCTTGCAATAGAGGTAACACCTGCCATTGCTACGCCGAATCTGATTCTGGCAATCTTATATTCGTGTCTGAATTTGACGAGATGGCCAGTGGTAATCGCAGTAAATCAATTCCGCAATGCGAGCATTGCGATAGCGAGATTACGGCCGGCCCTCCTCGAGCTAATTCGGCCGCGAACCGGTTCTGGCTCCAGCGCCGGCTTGGCCCACTGACGGAGCGGAACTTCCGCGTCTTCTACGCGGGCTACTCAACCTCGCTGCTCGGCTCGGCGATGTCGGCCATCGGCCTGACATTCGCCGTGCTGGACAGCGGCGACAACGCAGCTGACCTCGGCTACGTGTTCGCCGCCAGCGTCGTCCCGCAGGTGCTCGTCATGCTCGGCGGGGGAGTCCTGGCCGACCGGATCGGCAGGCGGCCCGTCATGCTGGTAACCGACACTGCCCGGCTTGCCGTGCAGGGCACGCTCGCGGGCGCGCTTTTTGCCGGCCGGCCTCCGCTCTGGCTCTTCATCGCGCTCTCGGCGCTGCTTGGGACCGGGGAGGGATTCTTCAACCCGGCGCTTGGCGGCTTGCGAGCCGAGCTGGCGCCGCGCGACAAGCTGCCGGACGCTAACGCGCTGCTGAGCGTTGCCCAGTCGGCGGCGGCGGTGACCGGGCCCGCGCTCGCCGGGATCCTGATCGCGCTGACGAGTCCCGCGGTCGTGATCGCGCTTGACGCAGCGACCTTCGGCGTGAGCGTAATGAGCCTGGCGCTGCTCGCCGTGCCGCCAGCCCGACACGCGGCCCAGTCGCCCTGGCGGGATCTCGCTGACGGCTGGGCGCAGTTCCTGGCGCAGACGTGGCTGTGGCTGACGACAGTGCAATTCGCTCTTTTCAATCTCGTCACCTGGGCTCCTTACCTGCTGCTCGGCCCGATCCTCGCCCGCCAGTACCTGGGCGGGGCTGGCGCCTGGGGCGTCATCGCGGCGGCGTATGCGGCCGGCTCGGTCCTGACGGGCCTCTGCCTCGTCGGGCGCAGACCGCGACGGCCGCTGGTCGTCGCCGTCGTCGGCACGTTCGGCTACGCCCTGCCATGCCTCCTGCTGGCCCTGCGTGAGCCGCTGCTCCCGGTCGCTGCCGCAGCGCTCGCCGCTGGGTGCGGCAGCGCGGTGTTCGGCACGAACTGGTCGACTGTGATGCAGCAGCGGATCGCGCCGGAGATGCTCGGGCGTGCGACCGCGTTCGCGCTGACCGGTTCCTACGCGCTCGGGTCGCTCGGTTACGCCGTCATCGGCTCGGTGGCCGGCCTCGTCGGCCCGGCGCGGTTGCTGGGCTTCGCCGCCGCCTACGCCATCCTCAGCAGCACAGTCGTGCTCGCTACGCCCGCGATCCGCTCGGTGCGCTGGCCCGACGGCGAGCGTCCGCCGTGATGCCAAACGAGCCGACGCGGCCCGCGGCGCTGCTGACCCTTTCGCGATCGTGAGAACCCGGCTGAGTATGCCGCCAGCAGCGTGGTAAGGCTTGTCCTACACGCAAGAGAGGCGGACGTGCATGGGGCAGCAGGCGGAGCTGGTGTTCGCGGGCGGGGCCGTATACACGGCCGACGCCAGCAGGCGGCGCGTGGTCCCGTCGGTCACGGCCGACGGGCGGCCCGCTAGCGCTGTCGCCGTGGTCGGCGGCCGGATCGAGGTCATCGGGAACGCGGCCGACGGCGATATCCAGGACCTCATCGGCCCGGCCACGGAGGTCGTCGACCTGCGCGGGCGCGCGCTGCTGCCGGGCTTCCAGGACGCCCACGTGCACCCGGCCTTCGCGGGCATAACGATGATCGGCTGCAACCTGATGGGTTCCGGGAGCCTCGACGAGGCGCTGGGCAGGATCAGCGACTTCGCCCGCCAGCACCCCGACCGCGAGTGGATCGCGGGCTCGGGCTGGCGGATGGAGTGGTTCCCAGGCGGGACCCCGGACCGGCAGACGCTCGACTCCGTGACCGACGGGAGGCCGGCCTACTTGTCGAATCGCGACGGCCACGGCGCCTGGGCCAACACCCGCGCACTCGAGCTGGCAGGGATCGACGCTCGGACGCCCGACCCGGCCGACGGCCGGATCGAGCGCGAGCTGGACGGCGGACCGCAGGGCACGCTGCACGAAGGCGCCGCGAACCTGGTCGGCCGCCTGCTACCCGAACTCGCCGTCGAGGAGCGGCTCGTTGGCCTGCTCCTTGCTCAGCAGCACATGCACGCCCGCGGCATCACCGCGTGGCAGGACGCGATCGTGGGGGACTACCTCGGCAGCCCGGACCCGCTGCCGGTGTACCTGGCCGCCGCGGCCAGCGGGCAGCTGACCGCCAGAGTCGAGGGTGCCCTGTGGTGGGACCGGACTAGGGGCGGCGAGCAGCTGCCCGACATCCTGACTCGCCGGGAGCGGGCCCGCGCGCCCCGGTTCCGCGCGAACACCGTGAAGATCATGCAGGATGGCGTCGCCGAGAACTTCACGGCCGGCATGCTCGAGCCCTACCTCGACCCCACCGGCTGCCACGAGCACGGCTGCGGTCTGTCTTACGTGGATCCGGCCGCGCTCCGCGACTACGTCTCACAGCTGGACGCGCTCGGCTTCCAGGTGCACCTGCACGCGATCGGCGACCGCGCGGTCCGGGAGGCGCTCGACGCCATCGAAGCCGCCCGCGCCGCGAACGGCGGGCTGCCCGACGGCGACCTCGGCGACCGCGGCAACGCCCCCGGCACCTACGGCGTCAGCAGCCGCGACAATCGGCATCACGTCGCCCACCTCCAGGTCGTGCATCCCGACGACGTACCCCGGTTCGCCGCCCTCGACGTCACCGCCAACATGCAGGGACTGTGGGCCGCGCACGAGCCGCAGATGGACGAGCTAACAATCCCCTTCATCGGCCCGGAGCGGACGCGGCGGCAGTATGTGTTCGGCGATCTCCTGCGCAGCGGCGCGCGGCTGGCGGCCGGCAGCGACTGGGCGGTCAGCAGCGCCAACCCGCTGCGCGCGATCCACGTCGCGGTCAACCGCTCGCTGCAAGGAGCGATCGGGTCCGATGCTGAGCCGTTCCTGCCAAGTCAGAGCCTGGAGCTGGCCGAAGCGCTCGCCGCCTACACGATCGGATCGGCCTACGTGAACCACCTCGACGACGAGACCGGCTCGATCGAGCGCGGCAAGCTAGCGGATCTGGTCGTACTCGACCGCGATCCGTTTGCACATCCGGCGGCCGAGATCGGCAGCACCGGCGTGCTGGCGACTTACGTCCAGGGTGAGCCCGTCTACCTCGCGACGAACGGAGTCCCTGATGGAGCTCACTGAGCTCGGCCGTGGCGGCCCGCAGGTTTCGCGGGTCGGCCTCGGGCTGATGGGAATGTCCGGCATCTACGGGCCGGCCGATGAAAGCGAGAGCATCGCCACGATCAGGGCTGCGCTCGACGCCGGGATCACGCTCCTTGATACCGGCGACTTCTACGGCATGGGCCACAACGAGCTGCTGTTGCGGGACGCGCTCCGGGGCGTCGATCGCTCGACAGTCTTCATTCAGGTCAAGTTCGGCGGCCAGCGGGATCCGCGCGGCGCGTTCGTCGGTCATGACGCCAGCCCGGCGATGGTGAAGAGCTCGCTCGCGTACACGCTCACCCGGCTCGGCACCGATTACGTCGACTTGTACCAGCCGGCGAGGCTAGACGACCGCGTTCCTATCGAAGAAACGGTCGGCGCCATCGCCGAGATGATTCAGGCCGGTTACGTGCGCTATCTGGGCCTATCGGAGATGGGGCCGGGGACGATCAGGCGGGCGGCCGCCGTGCACCCGGTGGCCAGCCTGCAGATCGAGTACTCGCTGATGAGCCGTGGGATCGAGACCGCCATCCTGCCGACCGTGCGCGAGCTCGGAATCGGCGTGACCGCGTACGGAATCATGTCGCGCGGGCTGCTGTCGACCGACAGTGCGCGGGCGATTGGGGCGGCGGACCCGCGGACCAGGTTCCCGCGGTTCCGCCCCGACAACCTGCGCCGCAATCTCGACCTGCTCGGCGCGCTCGAGCAAATCGCGGCCGCCCGCGGGGCTAGCGCGGCGCAGCTCGCGATCGCGTGGGTGCTGTCCCGCGGCCGCGACATCATCCCGCTCATCGGCACCAAGCGCCGCGACCGCCTCGCCGAGGCGCTCGGCGCGCTCGACCTGACCCTGACCCCTGACGAGCTGGCCGCCATCGAGACTGCCGTCCCCGCGTCGGCGGTGGCGGGCGAACGCTATGACCCTGGCGGCATGGCGTCACTAGACAGCGAAAAGCTCTAAGGCCCGGAACGAGGCCGTCTCCGCCTGTGACGCTAGCCCGCTCGGCTGCCGTGCGTCACAGCGACCCCTACCAGCAGCACTGCCAGCACGGCAAGGACGATCACACCGATGCCGATGTAGCCCAGGATCATGCCGGCACGTGCGAGCCCATCGCCGTTCTCGCCAGTAATCCGGATGCGCTTGCGAGCCTGGTGACCCAGGATGATCGCCGCGATGCCGGCCGGCAAACCGACGGCGAGCTGGCCGATCCCGCAGACTAGTGCTGCGATCGCCATGCCGTTGGTGTGCTGCGTCTCTGCCTGCGGTGGCCAGGCCTGCGGCGCCGGGCTGACCTGCGTGCCTGGATACCGCGCTGGCAGGTCCGTGGTCAGCCGATCCAGGTCAGCGTAAGTCGCTGCACTGGCGAGACTGGTTGCGCGCTGGTCCCATTCCTCGTGAGTCAGCCGGCCTTCGGCGTAAGCGTCATTTAGCACCGACTGCACTCGCGAGCGGTCGTGGTCTGACGCGCGCATAGCGCCGCCATAATTACCGGCTGCCATGGTGGCGTCCTCCGCCCTGTCGCGCTCAACTCGGGCTCGTTACCTGAGCCGCGACAATGAGTCTAAGGCTGCTATGGCCGTCGCTGAACAGCCGATGGTCTTCCGTGAGTGTGACCGAGCTACCGCTATATAGGCGGCCTCGGTCCACACCCACGGTCGGCTATCGGACGGGCTTGTAGGTCAGCAAGACGTTTCCTGAGATGAATTGCCGGACTCGTACCAATTCGAGCTTTTGCGCATCTGGCGGGCCCTCAGCTGTCGGCCTGCGACTGGAGGTACTTGCCGAGGTTGTCGAGCAGCCACGTCGTGCCTTCCTCGCGCGCCTCGGGCTTGTCGATGCCGTCCAGGAACACGCCTTGCTCGGTGTAAGTGAGCCTGGTGCCGTCCCCGTCGGGCACCATGTCGACGGTGGCGACCGACACCGACATGCGGTCGTCGCCGGCGTACATCTCGTAGCAGTAGACGATCCGGCGGTCCGGCACGATGTCGTAGTAGGTGGCATCGTAGGAATAACTCGACCCGTCAGGGTTCAGGCCGCCGAAGCGCTCGTGCCCGCCGACGCGGAAGTCGAGCTGGGAGTTGGTTCCGTTGGACTGGAGATCCGGGTCGTCCATCCAGACGTCCTTGGCGGCGGCGTCGGCCCAGGCCGCGAAGACCTTAGCGGGATGCGCCGGGTAGGTGCGGTCGATAACGAAGGTCGCGTGATTTACAGAACGCTCGGTCACTGGTTCTCCTCAGACTCATTGGATTGCTGCGTGAGATTGCTGCCTGGGTAGGGCGGCGGAGCGCTGCTGGCGGCGTCGGCGAGATAGGAACCGAGGCGATCCAGACGGCGCTCCCAGCGGGCACGCCGTTCGGCGATCCAGCTCTTGGCCGATCGGATCGGGGCCGGGTTAGTGCCGCACGTTCCGAGATACGCCAGTTGGTTAAGCACACACTTGAGTATGATCGCCGGGATCCTAATAGTCAAGTAGTAACTTCACTATTGGGCTGTCGGTGGTTTCCTGGATGATGGTTGTCTGGCTAGCGGCCAGTTGTGGGTGACACGGTTGTAGTGACTGGAGGTGCTGTGCCGGCTGACGCGATAACAGGCATGGCCGCTGTCCATCATCTTGGGCCCGGCCAGCTTGTCCAGGCTCAGCGTTTCGCGGCGCAGCTGCTTTCGGACGAGCGCGCACGGACGCCAGCCGAGGTCGCCGAGCGTCTGCTCGCGATTCAGGGCCAGGATCCGCGCGGCGCGAGGCTGGCGGTACGCTCACGGACCTCAGGGCTGACGGCCGCCGACGTGGACCGGGCACTGACCGAGGACCGGTCGCTGCTCATCACCTGGCTAAACCGTGGCACGCTGCACCTGGTCCGCAGCGAGGACTACTGGTGGCTGCACCGGCTGATGGCTAAGCCGCAGTTTCAGATCGGCTGCCACCGAATCCTGGCTCGGTTCGGCGTGTCCGAGGAGCAGGCGGACAAGGGCGTCGCGGTGGTCGAGCAGGCGCTCCTGACGGATGGGCCGCAGGTCCGAGCGCAGCTCGCTGAGCGGATCGCCGCCGCCGGACTGCCGCGCGACGCCGGAGTCGCCCTGCACGTGCTGATGCTGGCCAGCCTGCGCGGCATCGCCGTACGGGGGCCGATAGTCGGCGCCCAGCACGCCTACGTCAGCGTGCGCGACTGGCTCGGCCCGCCGACGCATACGTTCGATGGCGACGTCGCGCTCGCCGAGCTGGCCCGGCGCTACCTGGCCGGCCATGGTCCGGCTAGCGATCGCGACCTGGCGAAGTGGGCGGGCCTGCCGCTCGGGCAGGTGCGCCGCGGCCTGCGAGCCATCGCCACTGAGCTCCGCGAGCGCCCGGACGGCCTGGCTGAGCTGGCCGCGCCGGCCCGCGACCAGATGAGCCTGCCGCCGCCGCGGCTGCTTGGCGCTTTCGACGCAGTTCTGCTGGGCTGGGAGTCCCGCGATCCGGTACTCGGCGGCCAAGCGGGCGTCGTAACCATGAACGGGCTGTTCCGGCCGTTCGCTCTGGTCGACGGCCGGGCGGCCGGGATCTGGGCATTTTCAGCCGGACGCGTGACGCTGGAGCCGTTCGCACCGCTGTCGGCCGACACCGAGGCTGACCTGGCTGCGGAGGCTCGCGACGTAGCGCGCTTCCTCGGCGGCTCGCCGGCCGGTGAGGGGCGCGATGAAGCTGCCTGACCTGCCGGACCTGCCCTATGCTCGCGCACTTATCCGGCATGAAGGCGCACTCGACGCCGAGCGCGAGTACGACACCGTCCTGTTCGAGCATGCGGAGTTCGACAAGCCGCAGATGCCCAACGCGCACTTCCTGGAGTGCGCGTTTCGCCAGGTGTCGATTACAGATGGCCGACTGTCACGGACCAGCGTCCGCGACACCTGGATGCGCGACGTCCGGCTGACCGGCACCACGTTTGCCGAGGGTGCCTGGCTCGACGTGACGGTCATCGGCTCGTCCGTGGCCGGTGTGCAGATCTTCGGTACCGAGCTGCGGCGCGTCGTATTCAGCGGGTGCAAGCTGGACTCGGTGAACTTCCGGGCTGCCAAGCTGACCGGGGTGACGTTCCACAACTGCGTGCTCCGTGACGTCGACTTCGCAGGCGCCACGCTCACGCAGTGCTCGTTCCCCGGATCCGCACTCACCAGAGTGGATTTCAGCAAGGTGACGATGGACCGGACCGACCTCCGGGAGGCCGAGCTTGGCCTCATCATCGACGCTGACTCGCTGCGCGGCGCGATTATCAGCTCGGGTCAGCTCGCGATCGTAGCCCCGGTCCTGGCTGCCACCCTCGGCATCGTCATTGATGACGAGCGACCATAGCCGCCTCGTCGGCCATTTCTGGACTGGCTTGGGCGGCCGGCCTTGTCCTGGCCGCCAGCAGCCGCCGTGCCAGGCTCTGGCCGGCGAGCACTATAACCAGGATCACGGCCGCGCCGATGCCGTCGAGCCAGAAGTGATTGGCGGTGACGACCACGGCGAGCGTCGTCATGACCGGGTACAGGACAGCTAGCCAGCGCCACTTGCTGCGGGCTGTGGTGATGACCGCGATGGCCACCAGGATCGCCCAGCCGACATGGACAGAAGGCATCGCGGAGAGCTGATCGGCGTTGAACCCGGTCGAGTTGGAGTACACCGACTGGTGGTAGATCACGCCGGTGTCGACGAGCCCGGTGCCAGGCAGCATCCGCGGCGGGGCTACCGGGATGAGCTGCACGAGCAGACTGATGCCCGTGAAGGCGACGAGGGTGGTACGCCATCGCCCATAACTGTCGCGGTGCCAGACGAAGAGCCAGATCAGGCACGCGATCAGCACCGGGAAGTGCAGGACGTCGTAGTACAGGTTGAAGAACTGGATGAGCAGCGGATGCGGCAGAAAGACTTGCTGGATCCCCGTCTCACTGGGCAGATGCATAACGCGCTCGGCGTGCCAGATCCAGCGAGACCGGCCGAGCGCGCCGCCGGGGCCTAGTAGAGCGAATGAGCCCGCGTACTGCCAGAGCGCGAACAAGCCCACCACTTGCGCAGTCTCCTGGCTGAAGACCGAGAGGGAGGTCAGCCGCGGCTTACGTGATGCGCGCAGGGCCGCTGTGGTTATCGCGAGGCACGCCGCGGCGCCGGCGGCCTGCTGCCAGGTGAGCTCGAAGTGGATCACCTGCGGCTACCTGCCAAGCTTGCGTGCTGGACGGGCGCGATGCTCACGTGGCCTAGGTTACGGCCAGACGGCCATGAGCGGTCCAGCGGACTGCCGGCGCCCAAACGCACGTTAGGGCGGTGCGGAGGCGCGATTGGCTGGGCCGGATCGCGGCCGGCCGGACCCGAGATTGCGGCAGAATCAGCCCATGCGGCTGTCAGACCGGCCCTGGGCAGAGACGAACGCGCACGGCACTGAGAATCTGCGCGCCGGCTGGGACCATCAGGCCAGACCGGACGACCTCGTCGGCCGGCTGACTCGGCTGCCGGCCGGGCACCCGTCTGCCGACCTGGCAGGCGACGCGGACGAATATGAGCTGGATCCCGACGACCTGGGTGCTGACGAACTGGATCCGGGTGAACTGGATCCGGGCGACCTGGATTGTGAGGACTTCGGTCCTGACGACACTGGCTCAGATGACATCGGCTCGGACGGCATTGGCTCGGACGGGGCAGAGAATGACGCCGCGATCGCTGATATTCGGCCAGGCCGGCGTGGCCCTACGCCGACCTGGGAAGAGCTCGGCGGGCCTGCGCGCAGCCCGTACAGGCCCTGGTTCGGCGCTGGCGGCGCGACCGATCCCTGGTTCGTGGCCGACCTGACTGAGTGAGCGGGCGAGGCGGGTGCGGGGCTTGGCAGCCGGGACGGCGATCTGCCGTTAATCCCGGGTGAACGAGGCAGGGTCCGGGTGCTGGCGCGGCAGGTTCACTTCAGCGGAGACGTCTGCAGCCAGCCGGACGACGTCGCCGTCGGCAAGCCGCACCGCGATGCCGGGCAGCACCCGGTCGCCGTTGACGAACGTGCCATTGGTCGAGTTCTCGTCACGGATGCTGGCACGCCCGCTGTCGTCCACCATGACCGTCGCATGGCGCCTGGACACGTTCTCGAACTCGGCGAATGCGGCCGCTACCAGGGATTCCGCCGGATCACGTCCCAGCAGCAAGCTTGTGCCAGCTGGAACCTCCACGTTCCCTGTCGGAAAAGTGAGCCGCAGAACGGCAGGGGAGATCGCGCCGGGCCGTGTGTCTGGACGAAGGTATTCCTGCATCACAGTGGTCGGCGCAGGGTAGTCATCCTCCCTGGGCTTGCGCGGCAGGTTGGCGCCGCATGTGAAGCAGATCAGGTCGTCGGGCATGACCTCGGCCGCGCAGTTGGGACAGGTAAGCGTCGCCATCACGTCCTCCTGGACTCCTTCGCCCGCGGCCCCGGCCAGCCTCCGCACCGCAACCTCCGCACGAGAGACTAACGTGCCTGGCCCCCGTCTTGGTGCCAGGCCCAAACTCCAGAGTCGTCGTCGCGGCGCTGACCTGGCCTTCGTGCTGGCCAAGGGGCCGGCGGTACGATCCAGGGATGATCGGCTTCACGCTCAACGAAGAGCAGGAGGCGCTTCGGTCCACAGTTGCGGAGTTCGCTCGCGACGTGGTGGCGCCCGTCATCGGCGGCTACTACGAGCGGGGCGAGTTCCCGTACGAGATTGTCGCCAGGATGGGCAAGCTGGGATTGTTCGGCTTGCCGTTCCCGGAGGAGTACGGCGGCATGGGCGGTGACTACTTCGCCTTCTGCCTGGCCCTCCATGAGCTTGCCAGGATCGACTCGTCCGTCGCGATCACCCTCGAGGCTGGTGTCGCGCTCGGCGCGATGCCCATCTTCAGGTTCGGGTCGGCAGCCCAGAAGGAGCGCTGGCTGCCGGACCTGTGCCAGGGCGAGCGCCTCGCGGCCTTCGGCTTGACCGAGCCGGGCGGCGGGTCCGACATTCAAGGCGGCATGCGAACCAGAGCCCGCGCCGACGGTGACGAATGGGTGATCGACGGCTCCAAGGCCTTCATCACCAACTCGGGCACGTCGATCACGTCGGTGGTGACGGTGCTCGCCCTCACCGGCGAGCCCCGGCGTGGCGCGGCCGGACCGGAAGGCTCGAGTGGCGCACGCGTAAGTCGAGCGAGTGGGCGACCGGAGATCTCGGCCATCATGGTTCCGTCCGGAACGCCCGGCTTCACCGTTGGGCGGGAGTACTCGAAAGTCGGCTGGTGCGCCTCGGATACAAGGGAACTGGCGTTCGGCGGATGTCGGGTGCCGCAAGAGAACCTCCTTGGTGAGGTCGGCCGCGGCTACGCCCAGTTCCTGCAGACGCTGGACGAGGGCCGGGTGGCGATCGCCGCGCTGGCAGCCGGCCTCGCGCAAGGCTGCGTGGATGAGTGCCTGCGGTACGCCGGCGAGCGGACCGCCTTCGGCCACGAGCTCGGGCATTACCAGGCGATCCAGTTCAAGATCGCGGACATGGTGGCGCGCGCTCACGTTGCCCGGCTTGCCTGGTACGACGCGGCCGCCCGGCTGGTGGCCGGCGAGCCAGTCAAGTCGCAGGCCGCGCTGGCAAAGCTGACCTGCTCCAACGCCGCGATGGACAACGCCAGGGACGCGACGCAGATATTCGGCGGCTACGGGTTCATGAACGAATTCCCGGTTGCCAGGTTCTACCGGGACGCGAAGGTGCTGGAGATCGGAGAAGGCACGTCGGAAGTGCAGCGCATGGTCATCGCCCGGCAGCTTGGGCTGGGCCTAGGTCGGCGCCCAACCTAGCTCGCGCCGACCTAACTGGCGCCGGGACGCCTTGGGCCTCTCAGCCGTGCACGACCATCTGCGGGACGGACGGGATCTGCGACCCTTGCGTGAACATTTTGGAGTCAGACATCAGACGTACCACGCGCTCCAGGCTGAGCACGTTAGTTGATGTCGGGTAGGTGCCGATCGTGATCAGGTCGGCATCCTCGGCGGTCATGCCGGTCGCTGACGGCAGTAGCTGTTGAATCTGCCCCGTCATCGAGGCATTGCCCTGGGCGGTCGCCAGCGCGTGCTGGAAGTCCGCGACGGCGGCCGGGTTGTCCTTGACCCAGGTGCTCTTCGCCACGTATCCGGCGAGCGGCAGGCCCGAGGTTGAGCCGCTGCAGGCGTCCAGAACCTCGACGGCGCCGGCCTGGCTCTCGGCCTCGTAGATGTACGGCTCGCTGACCAGGATCGCCTTGAGTTTATGCTGCTCCAGCTTGGTGACCTCCAGCGCCTGCGACATCGGCGCCCACGAGACTGACTCGGCGTTATTGCCGACATAGTTCGTGAGCACCTGGGTCGCGGCCGCTGCGTCCAGGCTGATCGGGTTGCCAGAGTTAGTCTGGCTGTTGGAGCGCTGCAGGCCTGACAGGACGCTGTCTGCCGGCAGACCGATCGTCTGGCCGACGAGGTCGAGCGGCGAGTTGATCGAACCTGGACCTGGCAACGTCAGAATCTCGAGCACGCCCGCGCCTGCGTCGTATCCATCGCCGAGGATCCGCAGATCGTGCAATTGGGCCTGCTGGTAAAAGATGCTGCCGTAGTCGCTGGCCGCGATGTCGGCTTGCCCGCTCTGGATGGCGCTGACCTCGGCAGCCTGGCTCGAGTAGGGCTTGATGACCACATTCTTGAGCCCAGCGCCAGCGAACAGCCCTTCTTTCTTGGCAAGGTAGAGAGGTGCGTTGCCTACCCCCGGCACAGCGGCGATCGTGATGGTGCTGGAAACGCTGCCACCGGCACTGGCGGTCCCGGCGCATCCTGCAGCGCCGATAAGCGCAAGCCCGGACGCAGCGGCCAGGAGGATCCGGGCCCTGGTTGCCCGGCGGCTCCTCTTCAGCAGCAGGCTTCCGGCCGGGTCAAGCCTCATGACTCTCCTTGCACGGGTTCGGATATATCGTACCTCGTCCGGTCAGCCGGCAGGCGAACCGGTCAGTTTCCTAAACACGGACGATGCGGCAGAGAGTACCCTATTGCTGCCAGGAGGCCCGTCAAACGTCACGTTACATCGGTTTTTCCGATTCGTGCACGTATTGGCGCACCTTACCCGGTTACCAGCTAGAGTTGCGCTGGCTGTGACTTACTGCACCCGATGAAGAGCCGTTGTCTGGGAGGTTTGCCATGTCGGTAGTGCCCTGTGCCGCGATGGCGTGTGCCCAGAGCCCGGCCGCCAGGTGAGGGGTTCAGAGACTGTGCCGTCCCGAGACAAGAAGGCCCGCACTGCCGCTCTGGCTGTCGCCAGTCAGCCCGTCGGTAGTCCGGCTGCCACTGCTGGCGCTGCTGATGCTGGGCCTGACAATGCCGGACAAGCAGAGTCGCCGCGTAATAGTGCGGTGTCCTGGCGGTCGCTCAAGAACTGGCGTGTGCGGTCCCGGCTGCTGCTGCTGATCATCATTCCGACACTCGCCGCGGTCGTCCTGGGCGGCTCGCGCATCGTCACGTCTGTGCAGAGCACGCTCGCCTACCAGCGTGTCGAGCAGCTTGCGAGCACGAGCTATGACGTGACGGGCCTGGCCGCCCGCCTTGAGGACGAGCGCGATATTACGATGGAATACATCGGCTACGGTTCTGCCGGCCGAGCCGGGACGCTCAGTCACAACACGGGGGACGGGGCCCCGGCGAACCTTCAGCTGGTGACGCAGGACCAGAGCCTGACTGTCCCGTGGATCAGGAAGGTGCTGGCAGACGCTGCGGGCATTGGCTCCGGTTACCCGGCGCAGGTCCAGACCGAAGCGCGCAACATTCCGAACCTGCTGAAGCTGCTGACGCCGCTGCGGACCGCGGCGACGACAACTCAGTTGCCAGCAACGTGGGTACTGACCCAGTACGGCACGATGATCAATCAGCTGCTCGCAATCGATGACAATATCGCGCTGGACAGCGGTGACCCGGCCCTCAGCAACGACGTCCGTGCCCTGAACCTTGTCTCCCTCATCGCCGAGGAGGCATCGGAGCAGCGCGGCCTGCTGTCCTACGCCTTCGCCCAGGATGGCACCTTCGATCCCCTGGCGCTGAACGACGCGACGACGGCGTATGCCGAGGAAAACGCCAACGTCGCGGAGTACGGCCGGGTCGCCACGCCGCAACAGGTAGCCCTTTACAGCGGCTCGGTGAGCGGCAGCCTGGTCGACTACGCCAGCGACTACGAGCTCCAGGCCATCCAGTACGGCCAGGACGACAAGTCGCTCCATTTCTTGGGTACCACCGCCAACGAGTGGAACGGCGCGATGTCGACCGGCACCATGAGCGGCATCGACACGGTGCAGCAGAACCTGGTGGCCACCACCATCGCCAGAGCATCGGCGCTGCGGCGGCAAGCGATCATCTCGGCCAGCCTCGTCGGCGCCGCGGTCCTCATCGTGCTGCTGATCGCCCTGCTGCTCACCACCGTGGTCGGGCGGTCGATGGTGCGGCCGCTCCGCCGCCTGCGGTCGGGCGCGCTCGAGGTGGCCGGCGTCCGGCTTCCGGAGACCGTCCGCCGGATGAGTGATTCCGACGGTGCCAGCATCCCGCTAGAGGTCGAGCCGATCGATGTGGACTCCTCAGACGAGATCGGTGAAGTGGCGCGCGCCTTCGACCAGGTGCACAGGGAAGCGCTGCGGCTAGCCGCCAACGAGGCGGCTCTGCGCGGCAACGTCAACGCCATGTTCGTTAACCTGTCGCGGCGCAGTCAGTCGCTGGTTGAGCGGCAGATCCGCCTGATTGATGATCTAGAGCAGGGCGAGCAGGATCCGGACCGGCTGGCCAGCCTGTTCCAGATGGACCACCTCGCCACCCGGATGCGGCGCAACTCGGAAAACCTGCTGGTCCTCGCCGGTCACGACGCGAGTCGGCGGTGGAACCAGCCGGTTGCTCTGGTCGACGTGCTCCGTGCAGCTGTCTCCGAGATCGAGCAGTACGAACGCGTGACGCTGAACGTCCAGCCGGGCATCGCCGTCCGTGGCCACGCGGTCAACGACGTCGTCCACCTGCTGGCCGAGCTGGCCGAGAACGCTACCTCCTTCTCGTCGGCAGAGACGCCGGTCGTGGTGGCCGGTCACCTGCTGACTAGCGGAGGCGTCCTGCTCGACATCACGGACCAAGGCGTGGGCATGGGCGCCGAAGAGATGGCGCACGCTAACTGGCGCCTGGACAACCCGCCCGTCGTCGACGTGGCCGTATCCCGCCGGATGGGCCTGTTCGTTGTGGCACGACTTGCGGCGCGGCACGGCATCCGGGTCCGGCTCCGGCCAGCGCCAGCGGGCGGCCTGACGGCTTTGGTATGGCTGCCCGATGAAGTCGTCAGCCACGAGTCCACCACCGGTGCGCCCGGCCTGCGGAGGTTCGACTCGTCGGCCGCCGGAGCCGGGTCGGCTGGCTTGACCCCCAGCGGCGCTGACGCTGGTCGCGGTACCAGGCTCAACCTCGTCGCCAACGGCAGTGCGGATGGCATGGCGTCGCCCGCCGAACTGGAGATCAACGCGGCCCGCGCTCCCAAGTTCGCGTCACAGCAAGAGTCGGCCAGCGAGGCTGGTGCCGGTCTCGGACCGCGCCGGGTACCGGGTGCCGGGCTCCATCCCGGCAACGCTGGTTGGGGCGGCGCCGCGACAACGAGCCCGCTGCCCGCCTTCGGCTCGGATGCGGCCGAAGCCGACCTCGCCACGCAATCTGACCGTACCGAGGCGATGTCGGGTTCGTACGCGGGCGCCGACTCATACGGCTCCGGGCCGATGCCGGTGGCTGACCTGGCCGGACCGACAGTCGATTTCAGCGCGGCGCCCGCTCCGTCGGTCGATCTCGGCCAGCCAATCGTCGTGGGTCGTCCGGACGCTGCTCAGCGCAGCGACGACACGGGCGACAGCGAGAGGAGCGTCTTCAGCTGGGAGGGCGGACAGGCAAGGAACGGGGCCCAGGTCGGCTTCGCTAGCGACCCGCTTGGAAGCGCTGCGTCAGTCAGCTCGCCCAGCGGGGTGGTGGTCCCGCCCGCGGAGCACGTCGCGACGGAGAACAGGCTTCCCATCTTCGAGGCCGTGGAGTCCGACTGGTTCCGCCGGGGTCGAAGCGGGGTAGCGACCGGCTCAGCCCTGGGCGGCGCAGCTGGTCAGGTCGGCGCCGACCTGAGCGGCGCTGGCCTCGGCGGTGGCAGCCGAACCGACAGCTGGCCCAGTCCGGCGGCTGCCGCAAGTGCGCCTGAGCCCGAAGTCAGCTGGGCCGCGTCGGCAGCGGACCGGGGCTGGGAGGCGGCCGCCGCCGCCAACTCGCCGACGACCGGTGGCACGACCGACGCCGGACTGCCCAAGCGAGTACCTCAGGCCAATCTGGTCCCTGGCACCGCCTCACCCGAGCCCCTCGCGCCCGCTCCCGCCCGCTCGGCGTCTGCCACCAGGGAGAGGTTCGCGAGTTTCCAGCGCGGCGTGCGGGAAGGCCGCGCGGCGGTAGCGGGCGAAGATGCACAGCCGGATGGGGATGACGGTTCTCGATGAGGCTGACACGATCTTGCTCAACTCGTCATGCTTAGCCTGGGAACGCGGATGCGCCGGTCGGTAGCCCCGCGACAAGCCAAGGCGGCACCTAGTCCGTTCGGACCTGATGCATGCCGTGAGAGGAAGGTGCACCTGTGAGTCCGCTTGTGCGTCCGGCTCAAGACCTGAACTGGCTGATCACGAATTTCGTCGAGCGGGTGCCATCAGTGGCCCACGCGATCGTGGTCTCCGCGGACGGACTGCCGATGGCGTTCTCGCATGGCTTCCCGGCTGACAGAGTTGACCAGCTCGCTGCCGTAACGTCCGGGCTGACGAGCCTGACTCAAGGCGCGGCGCGCGTCTTCGAGGGCGGCGCCGTGACACAGACCGTGGTCGAGATGCAGCGGGGCCTGCTCGTCATCATGGCGATCAGCGACGGATCGAGCCTCGCCGTGCTGGCTGCGGCCGACGCCGACATGGGTCTGGTGGCTTATGAGATGGCCTTGCTCGTCGAGCGGGTCGGCAGCGCACTGACGCCCGAAGTGCGCGGCGGTCACCCTGGCTGGGCTGAGGGCGGCCGATAGTGACAGGAGGCTGCCGTGTTTGGCCACGGCCGCGATGACTGGGATACGGGCGAGCGCCTGTATCCAGCTAGTCGCGATGAACTCGGCGCCCCGGACTTTGAGTATGCCCCTGGGCACGCTGCTCGCCCGCGCGAGCCCTGGCTGAACGAGCCGGGATCCCGAGCCGCAGGCGAGGAGAGTAGCGCTCTCGTCCGTCCGTATGCAGTGACGGGTGGGCGGACCAAGCCGCGTTACCAGCTTCAAATTGAGGCGATGGTTGCGGCGTCGCACTATGAGGCGCGGGACTTGTCCGTGCTCAGCCCCGAGTGTCAGGCCATCCTCGGGTTCTGCCGCGACTGGCGGTCGGTCGCGGAAATCTCGGCGGTGTTGCGGATGCCGCTGGGTGTCGCGCGTGTCCTCATCGCGGACATGGCGATGGAAGGACTGGTCCGGGTACACCAGATCGACCACGCACAGGGTCGCCCGGACATTAACCTGCTCGAAAGGGTGCTCAGTGGACTTCGGAAGCTCTAGGACCGTCCAGTCGACGGCCGCGGAATCCGCGATGACATCGGTAAAGATTGTCGTCGCGGGCGGTTTTGGCGTCGGCAAGACCACGTTTGTGGGCTCGGTCTCCGAGATCACGCCGCTCACCACAGAAGCCGTCATGACCACCGTGAGCGATGGCCTCGATGACCTGAGCCACACGCCGGACAAGACCACGACGACTGTGGCCATGGACTTCGGCCGAGTGACCCTCGACGCCGGCCTGATCCTCTATCTGTTCGGTACGCCGGGGCAGCACCGGTTCTGGTTCATGTGGGACGACCTGATCCAGGGCGCGATCGGTGCCGTCGTGCTGGTGGACACCCGCAGGCTGGCCGACTCGTTCCCGGCAGTGGACTACTTCGAGTCGGCCGGGCTGCCCTTCATCGTCGCGGTGAACGGCTTCCACGGTGACTTCCCGCATGCGCTGTCCGACGTCCAGGATGCGCTGTCGATCAGCCCGCACATCCCGATCATGCAGTGCGACGCCCGCGGCCGTAACTCCACCAAGGCGACCCTGATCGCGCTGGTCGAGCACGCCATGGAGATGCAGCTCAGCACAAGGTAGGCCGTGCCTGGCCTGGCCCTGCGACCCCTTGGCCCGGCTTCTGGTGTAATGGTCACGCGGTCCAGGGGCGGTAGCTCAGCCGGTCAGAGCAGCGGACTCATAATCCGCCGGTCGTGGGTTCGAGCCCCACCCGCCCCACCACATCTGAACTGCGGCTTTACGGTTACCGGATGGCTGTGAGAGTTCTGCTGTGACGGACGCTGGGAACAACCGGGGAACACTCGTGCGGATCATGACGCACCTCCGGCCTTGCGGACCAGTGCTGCGCGTTTCTCTGCGGCTTCCAGGTGCGCCTCGCGCAGCGGGTGGTTGTACCGCTGGTGCGTGGCACGGTCGGAGTGCCCGGCTTCGCGCATCGAGACATCCTCGCGGACCTCGGCGTCGTGGTTCAGGCTGACAGCAATGTGCCGTCCGCCCTCGTGGTACTTGATCACCGGCACGCCAACGGCGGCGCTGAGCTTCTTGAACCGCTTGGTGACGTGGTCGGGGTTCCACGGGAGGCCGGCCCGCCTGACGTCAGTGAACACGTAGTCCTCATCCCTGCCAGGCTTCACCCACGAATTGGCGTTCCAGTTCCTGGGCCTCCTTGTGCCTACGAACCAGGGCGGCAGTCTCGGCGTCCAGGAATAGCAGGCGCTTGCTCGCCCTGGTCTTGGGGCCGTCCTTGGAGACCAGCTTGCCCCCGAGCTGGAGCAGGACCCGCTCGACGATGAAAGTGGCGTCCTGGTCGTCCCAGTCGCACCACCGCAGGCCGCAGATCTCGCTGCGCCGCGAGGGGCACAGGGTTGAGACCCGGAACAGCAGGCCCATCGCGTCGTCCGCAGTGTGAGCGAAGAACCTCGCCGCCTCGGCCGGCGTCCATCGCCGGGCCTCTGGCGCGTTCTCCGGCTCCAATTCGATGGCCGCCCACGGGTTGAACGCGATCTTGCGTTGCTTCACCGCGGCATTGAGACCACCGCGCAGGGTAGCCAGCACCCGGTGCCGGGTAGCGGACGATCCCGGCACGGCGGCCAGCACCTTCTCGACGTGCTCGGTGCTGACCCGCTCCAGCGGCAGATCCCCGATCACCGGGCTGATGTAGTTGCGGATGTGTCCCTCGTATCCGCGTGCGGTCGACGGGCTCTTGGCCCGTTGCTTTCCGGCCAGCCACCCGGCCATGAACTCGGCCACCGTCACCCCGGCGTGGTCCGGTGCCTGGCCGAGCCCGAGCCTGCGGCGCACGTCTTCGGCGGCTGGCAAGGCCGCGCCTCGCTTCGTCGCGGCGATCATGTCGCCGATCCGGCGGCGCGTGACGTCGTCGGGCGCGAGGTCGAGCAGTTTGCCGGCGTGCTCTGCGGCTGTACCCGCCGCCGATTTGCTCGGGCGGCTCCTGGTCGCGTCGATGGTCACTCGCCAGGCCACGGCGCGCCGGGCGGGAGCCGAGCCGCATGCCGCCGATCTCGGCGAGCGCGGCGCTAAGACTACGAAATCCCAATCACCGCGCACCTTCGATTGCACGACGTCAGAAGCATGGCGAACGATCGTTCGCTGTCACAGAGCGTCGGCAGTCGCTGATCGGAGCTGCGCCGGGTACAGCGCCGAACGCCGAATAGGAATGTCTATCGAAACCAATAGCCATTTGAATGTCCCACAGCGCAGAACATCTGTTCCGGCATGCCGAGACGTTCTGTCGCGGCATGGACTAGCACTCCTGCGAGCGACGCGTCCCTACGCGGGCGGGTTCGAAGAGGCGTGGTCGTTTGTGCTGGCGAGCTTGACGCGGACCTGGCCGGCGTCGGGATGCTGGATGTCTTCGAAGATGGTCAGGGCCTGCTGCCAGGCCTCCCGGGCCCGCGCCAGCTCGCCGGCGACCTGGCGTGTGTCGCCGAGGTGGGTGAGGGTGTCCGCTTCATCGAAGCGGTCGCCGGATTCCCGGAAGATGCTGAGCGCGCGCTGGTAGCAGGCGGCGGCTTCGGCGAGGCGGCCCAGGTGGTGCTCGGCGTACCCCAGGCTGTCCCAGGCATTTCCCTCGGTCCAGCGGTCGCCGATTTCCGCGCTGAGGGGTAGTGCCTGGCGGCAGAACGCGCGGGCCTGCTGGTAGTCGCCGAGGAGGCCGTGGCACCAGCCGACGTTGTTGAGCGCCACGGCCTCGAACGCCTTGTCGCCGATGGCCTGGTACAGGCGCAGCGCCTGCTCGGCGTGCCCGAGCGCGTCGGCGTAGCGGCCCTGCCGTTCGGCTGCGAAGCCGAGACTGTGCTGGATTTTGGCCTGGCCGAGACGGTTGCTGAGCCGCTGGTACAGCGTGAGGCTGCTTGCGTAGTGACCACGAGCCTGATCATGATCGCCGAGGTCGAGGCAGGCGTTCGCCAGCAGGCGGCCGGATACGGCCTGCGCGGAGACGTCGCCCAGGCGTGTCGCGGCGTCCAGCGCGATGCGCTGGGTCGCGGCCCACTCCTGCCAGTGCCCGCGAATTCGCAGGAAGTCCGTCATAGCCCAGGGGAGCTGCCAGGCGTGGGTGTCGAACCCGGATCCGGCGGCGAGGGTGACGGCGGCAACCAGCACCGGGTGCTCTGCTTCGAACCAGGCCAGGGCCTGCGCGTGGTCGGCGGGCTGCCCGGCAGCGGCACCCGGCGTGGGCGAGGCGAGGACCACCGGCTCCATTGCTGGGTTCAGCAGGCGGGCGGCACGGGCGGCGGTGTGCAGGTAGTGGTCGAGCACCCGGCCAGTGGCCTCGCGCCGGCCGGTGTCGCTGTCGGTGTGGTGGGCTTGCTCGGCGGCGTAGGCGCGCAGCAGGTCGTGGAAGGCGTACCGGCCGGGGAGATGCTCGGCGATCAGGTGCGCGCGGGCCAGCTCGCGCAGCAGCCAGCGGGCGTCGGCCTCCGCTATTCCCGCGAGGCTGGCGGCGGCGGGGACGGAGATGTCGGGGCCGGGGTGGAGGCCCAGCAGCCGGGACAGCCGCGCCGCGTCCGCGCTGAGCTGCCGGTAAGACCAGGAGAACACCGTCCGCACGCTCGAGCCTGGGTCGCCGGCATCCAGCGCGTCCAGGCGGCCGGCGGCATCGGCGAGCTCGCCGGCCAGGGCGGCGAGCGCGAACCCGGGCCGGGCTGCGGCGCGGGCCGCGGCGACCGCCAGCGCCAGCGGCAGGCACGCGCACAAGCTGGCGATCCGATCGACCGCGGCAGGCTCGGCGCCGGCCCGGGCGGCGCCCAGCCGGGCGGCCAGCAGCTGCACCGCCTCGCCGTGGCTCAGCACATCCAGGCTGATCAGCCGCGCCCCCTCGGCGGCGGCCAGCCCGCCCAGCTGGCTGCGGCTGGTGACCAGCACCAGGCTGGTGGGGCTGGCCGGCAGCAGCGGACGCACCTGCTGCTCATCCCGGGCGTTGTCCAAGACGATCAGCATCCGCTTATCCGCCAGCAGGCTGCGATACAGCCCCGCCTGCGCCTCCTGGCCCGGCGGGATCCGTCCGGGCGGCACGCCCAGGGCGTCCAGGAACCCCCGGATGGCCGTTTGCGGGGCGGCCGGGGTGCCCGAGGGGTCGAAGCCGCGCAGGTTCACATACAGCTGCCCGTCCGGGAACCGCTCCGCGACCTGATGCGCCCAATGCACCGCCAGGGCAGTCTTCCCCACCCCCGCCGTGCCGCCGACGGCACAGATGACCAGCGCGGGCACGCCGCCCCCAGCGGCCAGGCCCGACAGCTCATCCAGCTCGGCCGCCCGCCCGGTGAAATGACGCACCGGGGCAGGCAACTCACGCGGCACGACATGCCCGGCCGTCTGCCGGGCCGCCGCCAGTTCCATCGGCCCGGCCAGCGCCGGGTCTGCGGCCAGGATCCGCTGCTGCAGCTCTTGCAGGTCGGGTCCTGGTTCCGTCCCGAGTTCCTCGACAAGGACGCTGCGGGCATGCCGGTAGGCGGCAAGCGCTTCGGCCTGACGGCCGTCGCGGTACAGGGCCATCATCAGCAGCGCGTGAAAGTGCTCCCGCAGCGGCGCGGCGGCTACCAGCTGCCGCGATTCCTCGATCACCTCGCTGTGCTGATCCAGTTGCAGCATGGCGCCGATGTAGGTCTCGGCGGCCTGCAGCCGCAGCTCAGCCAGCCGGCCCGCCTCCCGCGCTGCCAGCACGTCGGATGCCACATCCGCCAGCGGCTGTCCTCGCCACAGTGACAGGGCCGCCCGCGCCTGCCGGGCAGCGGCGGCCCAGCTAGCGGTCTTTGCCGCCACTCTGGCCTCGTCCAGCCTTGCCTCGAAGCGAGCCACGTCCAGCTCGCCTTCCCGCAGACAGATCATGTAGCCGCCCGGCTCGGTGCTGATCCGAGCTCGCGTGGGGCCCAGCGAATCGCGCAGCCGCTTGACGCAGTTGTGCAGGCCCGCGCGGGCGGTTGGCGGTGGTGTCGTTCCCCACATGACATCGACCAGCTCATCGGCCGTGACGACCCGGTTCGCCTGCAGGAGCAGCGCGGCCAGGACGGCGCGCTGCTTGCCCGAAGGCACACGCACCAGCTCGCCGCCGCATCGCACCTGCAGCGGCCCGAGCAGGCAGAACTCGGTATCCATGACCTGACCGTGACGTTTGTGGTAGCGCCGGAGTAGGGGCGTGTTAGCGCGTGGTGTCAGTATCACCTTTACCGCCATGGACGGCGGCATCTATAAGCAAATCCACATGGCACGACCTCGGATCGTGAGCGGCAGCCGCACCAGGGTCCTCGTGCGGCCCGGGCGACCTGGCGGAACTGCTGAGCCCGGGGCCAGCAGCGGCAGAAGCCGGCCCGAACTGAGAGGAGAGCACATGAGATTACGCAAGGAAGGGGTGCGCCCGGCCGGGCGTGCATTCGCTGGCCGGCGAGCGGGGGTGGCCCTGGCGGCCGCGGGCCTGCTCGCGCTCAGTCTGACATCCGCGGTCGCGGTGTCCCCGGCCAACGCGGCCCCCGTGCACCTGGCCGCCCAGGCCAGTCTCCCGTCAGGGACCTGGAGCTTCGAGAACTGGGGGCACTCGGGCTATTGCCTTACCTCTGGCGGGGTGCATAACGGCAAGGTGACGGTGTACACCTGCAACTCGTCTTCGAACCAGCACTGGCACGCGGGCAGTAGCCACGGGAGCTACCAGCAGTTCATCAACGGCGACGGGCAGTGCCTCAGCATTAGTGGCGGAAGCGCGTCCGCGGGAGCCGACGCTGTAATGGCGAACTGCAGCACTAATGACTCCGGGTACTGGGCCACGGACTTTCCGCAGATATACAACATTCCCCATTTTCTGAATCAGCATTCGCAGCTCGTTATTCAGATCGCTTGCAACTGCAGCGGGAATAGCAAGGTCGTTGACCAGGAGTCATACAACGGGGGGGCCGATGGTGTCAATGACACGAACCAGGGGTGGCAACTTGAGACCTTTTGACCGCTAAGCGGCCCTGAGTAGCCGTGCGGTGCTCCGCCCTAGGCCCTCCCTTCCCATGCACCTACATATGCTCTAATATCAACCACCCGGACCGGACAGAAAGGAGAGGAAAGCATGAGATTCCGTATAAAAGGGACGAGCGCGGTCGGTCGTGCATTCGCTGGCCGACGGCTGCGGGTGACCCTGGCGATAGCGGCAGCGAGTCTGCTCGGGCTCAGTCTGACATCCATAGTCCAGGCGGCCCCGGCTAACGCGACCCCCGTGTTGTTTGGTATCTGGAATGCGCACAGCCTGGACTGCATGAGCTCTGGCGGGAAGGCTAACGCCGTTGTGACGCAGTACCCCTGCAACCGGAGTAACAACCAAGCGTGGTACTACGGCGGCACGCACGGGGCCTACCAGCAGATCAAGAACTACGCCACTGGCCAGTGCATCAGCGTTGCTGGTGGAAGTCTCGCTAATGGCGCAAAGATCCAGATGGGAAACTGCGGCAGCAATGACATACAATACTGGCAGAAGGAACTTGAATGCGGCTCGGTGATACCGGCCTGTTCCCCCGGGGTTGTCTTGTATTTTAATCAGGCTTCGCTGAGGGTTATTCAAGTCGCTTGTGGCTGCGACACCAATAGTGCCGTGCTTAACCAGTGGGCCGTGAACGACACAGGCCCGCCGGCCCAGCTTTGGTATTACGGCCCCTGACGAAATCAGGCACGCGCGAACATGCGGTTCGTGGCGAAGCCCTTGCCCGAGGAAGTAGTTCATGGGGCAGGGGCTTCGCCGTTCCGCTGCGCTCGGCTGATTAGGTACATGCCCCCCGAAAAAGGCCAGATGAATCTTCCGCCTGACCGGCAGAAACTCTGGCGTGCCTCCCGCAGTTCAGGGCTGAATGGCGAGGTCACGGACGGGGAAGCCGTCTATGAAGGGGGAACGGCCCCGATGCTGGTGAACGGCCAGCAACGCGCTGTCCTCACGCTGTTGCCCAGGGAAAGCCAGGCGAGAACGGTGCGGTGGACGGGCGCGCCCCAGCGCCTTGTATGAGGCTGCCTGCCAGGATGCCGCTGACGGCCTGGCTGAGTACGATCCGAACGACCTTGAGGAAGACGAAGAGAATGGAGTGGTGACTAACGCTTAGTAGTGTCACTACTGGTGGTGAATGGCGCTGGCTGCGATATACCAGCGCTGTTTGCTTTTATAGAATGGTTGTATGAGAGCATGCGACAGAGCGTCGGCAGTCAGCAGCTCGGCGTGCTGACGATCCCCGGCCAGGGCAATGGTGAAGCCTTCGATGTTCTCGGGTCCCAGCCAGCCAGCCAGTCCAGTCCAGGCGAACCGTACGGCGCGGTACAGGCGATGGTCACTGCGGCGCGGCACGGGCCGGCAGCAGCGCGGCGCAGGCCAGCGTGCGGGCCGCCACCTGACCAGCCCAGGGTGACGAACTCTCCCGCCCCGAGCGCGCCCAGCACCGCCGCGGTGTCCGCCGGCGCGCTGTCCGCCCGGCCAAGCCCACGATTTGCGCGGTGGATTGAGGCTTAGGGCTTCCACCAAACTCTGTGCAGCATGCAGCCCATCACCATGGTCTTGCCATCGCATGAGGTGCAGCTGCCGGATGTGAACATGATCGTTCCCTTCCCTTTGCAGACGGGGCAGCGGATGGCGAACACCGGGGCTTGCCTGTCCTGGCAACGCTGCCGGTGTCTGGGCTCGTGGTCGAATAGGTCAGTGTTGATAGCAGGCATCTGGGCCTCCTGGGCAAGCCGGGGCCGAGCACACTAACCCCGGGGGGCTACTGCCAGTAGAACACTGTTTCGGGGGCTAACCTGCCGCCAGTGGTGCCCTGATACTGGCTGCTGACGGTGGCCATGAGCGAGCACCAGGCGCTCCAGTTCCGTTAGCCTGGCTAAGGACGTCAGAATCGAACACCTCGACCATTTACGGCGATCCGGGCAAATGGGCAGCCAAGACTCGGGCGGGAAATGAGCCCCTCGGGGTGGGGACAGTGGCTGCGCCGCGAAATGAGAGCTAGTGTCCCGAGTCGTTAGTCCAGCCGGGGACGGCGGACGTGGGCGGCCGGGGAGTGCTCAAGCAGTTCCTCCTCCACGGCGTATTTGTAGAACCCGGCGATGGTGCACAGCCTCCGGGTGACGGTGGCGCGGGCCTTGACGGCTGCTGCAACAGAATTCGAGGATAAAGGGCAGCTAATCACCTTCTTGCTCAAGTAGGTAACGACGCACGAGGAAGAGGATCGCGGGCGCCACGACGCCTGTGATGAGAGCAGCGACTTGGGCCCAATGGGGGAAGCCGCCGCTAACGAGTATCAAGATCGCCGACGATACGCCGAGCATCAGCGGATCGAGGGCCTCGTCGGGACCTGGCGTAAAGAGCGTGTAGGCGAGCTCGATTGCGGCCGCCACCGCAAGCGCGTAGGCAATCACAGCGATGCTGATTGTGATGTTCGGCGCGAGCCGGGTATTGCCCGCATGCGTGGCGACCGAGTGGGCGACATGAATACCGATGTCAACGACGGCGCCTAGTCCGACCAGCATCTGGAGCAGCACCTTCACGCCGTGTGCCCATGGCTTCAGCGTCGAATACAGCCGGTCTCCGGGTGCTTGCAAAAAGGCCGGTTTTGCGCTTTGGCCCTCCTGGGCCGGCAGCATGGCCAACTCGATCGCCGACAAGGCTGGGGCGATCGGCCAGTGGGCGCGCCCGTCTGCGATCGCCTGCGTGCTCCCGACGCTGCTGCGAGCGCAGTGTGAAGTGTCGCGATTGGCTGCGAAGGCGCCTACCCTACGAAAACTCAACTAGCGCACACCAGGTATGTGCCGGAGCTGCAACTCACGCACATGCCGATGAGGGTTCGTCGCGGATGTCCGTGTCGAAGCCCTTCGGATCTCAGATGCCGCGCCAGTTGGGTAGAGCCATGTTGGGGATGACGTGTACTTGGTCGAGGTCTCGAAGCGTCGACGTCGGCTCGGATCTCAAGGACATGCGGAAAAGCACTTCCTGCATACGCCACATGCTGCAGGCTCCGAAAGCACCCGTCAGGGAGGTGATGGACGAGGTGCATCTCGGCGGATTGAACCCTTGCTAACTCAATCCACGACTGTTGAGTGCTTCGTTGGCCAACGCGATGGTCGCCTGGGGATCGTCTACTTCGATCACGAGCTGAAAGTAATGTTCGTCTCGCAGAGTTATCAGCACTGCCTGCTTGGGATCATGCACAACCCAGAAAGTCCATTTGCCCCGACGCCGGTAGGAACCTACCGTGAACAGTCCGGGAAAGCTGTTTGCCAGCCACGGGAGACCGGGCATTAGAGGCTTGCCCATCTGTACGCCCTCGCCAACGGTGATGACGTGTTCGAGGGGAACCGTGACCCCGCGCTTGTTCAGGGCACAGAATCGGTCAAACCCCGTTACCTCAACAACGAGATCGTCGCCGACCACAGAGACTGTCACCATGAGCGGATCGTAGCGTTCGTTCCTATGGACTCGCTCAGCCTCAGCCCTGACTACACAGGCTTGCGCAGCGACTCACTGTCACCGCGACACTGTCGCGACCGAGCACGCCCATCCAGCCGACTCCACCAACATCCGCACATCAGCGGAGCGCGTGCTTGGGCGTGATGCCAGCCGTGCCGAGTGGCGACTCGGAGCGGGCCGGTGTATGCGCCGGCGGCGCATAAGGTGGCACGCCGTTTGCCCTGTTCTGGGTTGGCCGTCGTACAGGCGGCGGGCGTGCTGCTCAGCAACCACTTCGACGCCGAGGAGTGGACTGGCGTCCTGACGGCCGTCGGCGTCGAGAGCCTGGAGTCCGCCTTGCGGGCCTCTGCTCACCGGCGCGCTGGAGCTGGAACCGCCAGCACGCACTGGTGGCGGAGCTTGCCCGCAGAGCGATCCTGGGTAGAGATCCGGCGAGTCCGCGAAGGCCTTGGACAGGAGTTGCGCTGTCCCTTTGTCAACGCGGCCGGGCACCGCGAAGGCTGGTGGGAGCTAAGCCACATGTTCGAACGGCGATTGCTGAACTGGCTTGAGCCCGCGTACCTGTCCGGCGCTCCGGGAGCCACGCGCCGAGACGGCGCCTAACCTGGTTGACCAGTCAGGCGCCCAGTCAGTCTGGTTCGGGCGCCAGACCTGGCCTGCGCTTCCTGAGGTCATGCCGGAGTCGGAGTGGACCGGCCGACGGACCATGGACAGCGGGCTGGCCACGTCTTCCAGAGACTTGCCCTCCGCCGCGATGCCCAGGAAGATCTCGACGATGCCGCCGAGGACCATCGCGCCCGCGCCGATCAGGTAGCCGATGAACAGGTTAGTGGTCTTGGTGCCGTTCCCGATCAGATGGCCGTACAGGACTGGCCCTAGTGCGCCGAAGCATTGCGCGATGGCGAAGAACACGGCGATCGCCTGCGCGCGCACCTCGAGCGGGAAGACCTCGCTCACGGTCAGGTACCCGGAGCTGGCACCTGCGGAGGCGAAGAAGAAGATCACGCACCACGCGATGGTTTGGGTCGTGGCGGTGAGCAAGTGCTGGTCGAACAGGGCAGCGGTAACCGCGAGCATCGCGCCTGATCCGATGTAGGTCGCGGCGATCATCGGCTTCCGGCCGATGGTATCGAAGAACCGCCCGATGGTGAGCGGGCCGAGCAGGTTCCCGACGGCAAACAAGATCAGATACAGGGGCGCGTTGGCGGCGCTTACATGGTAAAACTTCGTCAGCACCAGGGTGTAGGTGAAGAAGATCGCGTTGTAAAGGAACGCCTGAGTGATCATCAGCGTGGCGCCGAGAACCGACCTGCGCCAGTACTTCCTGAACAGAACGTAGGCCAGCGTCACATAGCTGGTCCGCTCGGTCGGCTTGACCTCGATCGCCTTGCTAGGGTCCACCGGGGCTAGCTGCTGACCGGCGGCCTCGGCTTCCGCCTCGATGCGGCGAATCGCTTCCTCCGCTTCCGCGGGCCTGCCGTGCATGAGCAGCCATCGCGGGCTCTCCGGGAGGTTCCTCCTGATAAAGATGATGACCACGGCCAGCACGGGACCCAGCAGGAAGCCCAGCCGCCACCCGAGGCCTGGGGCAAGCTCGTTGAGCAGCAGGGACGTCACGAGAGTGCCGATGATCGCTCCGGCCCAGTAGGTTCCGTTGACCGCGATGTCCACTCTGCCCCGGTAGCGGGCGGGGATCAGTTCGTCGATCGCCGAGTTGATGGCCGCGTACTCACCGCCGATACCGGTCCCGGCGACAAACCGGGTCAGGTACATGTAGGCCACCCAGCCCGCCGTGTGGCCAGCGGTGGCCGCAGTGAGGGCACTGCCGACGAGGTAGACGCCCAGCGTCACCATGAAGAGCTTCTTGCGGCCTAGCCGGTCCGACAGCCGACCGAATCCGAGGGCACCGACGACCTCCCCGGCGAGATAGACCGTCGCGATGGCGCCGACGGCGGTTGACGAGAGGCCGAGGGTCGATTTGGAGGTCAGGTCGCCCGCGATTGAGCTGGCGATCGTGATCTCCAGGCCGTCCAGGATCCAGGCGACCCCGAGGGCGACGACCATCCGGGTATGAAACGGTGTCCACCGCAGACGATCCACCCTCGCCGGGATGACGCTGCGCATCGCGCCGCCCGCGGTACGAGTAGTGCTTGACATGGCCGGGGCACTCCCTCCTGGCCTACGTATCTACGGTCATCACTCTGATCACGCGGCACACCGTCAGAACGGGTAGTCTCCCCCGATCGGCATGCGCCACGCTGTGCTGGCCCCGGGGTTATTGCATCCGATACTCCGCGCCCCGGCGCGGCGAACGAGATCAGGGCGGAGGCGCTGGCTGTCTTCCTCGTGATCGCCCAGATATGCGGCGCCATCGGTCCGGCCTTCTATGGGATCCTCATCAGCAACGGGTCGAGCCGGACCCGGCTTGCGACCGGGATACGCGGTCGCTGGCGCCATGATGATCCTGGGCGGCATCGTCGAAATCCTCTTCGGCATCAACGCCGATGGCAAGCGACTGGAGCAGATCGCCAACCCGCTGACCGAGGTCGACTGAGCCAGCTGAGAAACATCCGCGGGCTGGCCCTGGCGGTCGCCCGCGGGTTATGCGTTACAACTAAGCATCCGGCAGTGCGGCTCTCAGTCTTGGGCAAGCCACGGCTCCTGCCAGCGCGGATGGCCGCGAATCAGGGAATCCGCCGCCGCCGGTCCCCAGGACAGGCGCTGGTAGGAGCGGACTTCCGGCGGATCGTCGAGCAGGGGCTGCACTATGCGCCACGTCTCCTCAACGCTGTCCTGCCGGGCGAAAAGCTGGTGATCGCCGGTGATCGCCGCGTGCAGCAGCCGCTCGTAGGGCTCCATCGGCTCGCCTAGGTCGCGGACGAATGACGAGTCCAGGTGAACCGCACGCCATGACTCGCGGGCAAGAGCCGCGAGGTGCAGCCGCATGCCGGGCGAAGGATCGATGCGCAAGACGATCTGATTGGAATCGGCCCGACCAGACGTCGGCAGGTACGCCAGCCGCGGGGTGCGACGAAGCAGCAGTCGTACCTCGGTAGCGCGATGCGGCATGGCCTTGCCGGCCCGCAGAAATATGGGCACCTCCGCCCATCGCCAGTTATCGATCTCCAGCCGCAGCGCGACGAACGTCTCGGTAGCAGAGTCGGGTGCGACGCCCGGGGTCTCGGCATAGCCCTCGTACTGGCCCCGCACGTAATGCCGCGGGGCCGCGGCCGGCATCGCGCGGAACACCTCCGCCTTCTTGTCCTGCAAGTCATCCGCGCTGCCGCCGGCTGGCGGGTCCATGGCGATGAGCGCAAGCACCTGCAGCAGGTGATTCTGCACGACGTCCCGGAGCGCGCCGACGGCGTCGTAGAACCTGCCGCGGCCCCCCACGCCGAAGTTCTCGGCCATCGTGATCTGCATGCACGAGACGCTCTTCCGATCCCACAGCTCGGCAAGCGCGAAATTGGCAAAGCGCAGGTACTCCATGCCGATGACTGGTTCCTTGCCGAGGAAATGGTCGACGCGCAGGATCTGATCCTCTCGCAGCGCCCGGTGCAGCCGCCTGTTCAGCTCTCGTGCCGAGTGCAGGTCTGAGCCGAATGGCTTCTCGACGGCGACTCGGCCGTCGCGCAGCAGCTTCGCCGCCGCCAGTTGCTCGACGATAGGCCCGAACAGCGACGGCGGCACCTCGAGGTAGTACACCGGCGTCTGGCGCGAGCCGATCGCCTCGGCGAGCTTCCCGTACAGCGCCGCGTCGGTGACGTCCCCGCTGATGTACGACATCCGGCTGGCCAGACGGCCGAATACCGCGTCGTCGAATCCTTCCCCGGCACTCAGGATTGCCGCGCGCGCACGCTCTGCGAGCTGCTCGGCTGTAATCTCGTCGCTGGCCGCCCCGATGACCGGGCAGTCGAGCAGCTTGCGCTCCTCAAGCCGGTAGAGCGCGCGGAAAGTCATCTTCCTGGCGAGATCCCCGGTAATGCCGAAGATCACCAGCGCATCGGCGCCATCGCCGCCGTTATTCGCCATGCCGACCACGCTTGTCTGGCCGACCTTCCGGCACATCCCCCGCATGACCAGCAGATACAACCCGGGCCGTCGCACTCTCGGACCTCAAGCGGCACGCCGCCGCATGGCCAGAGCGTCAGCGCTGGCTGCCGACATGGTAGGCCTCGAGGGCCTCGCCGGGAGTGTCGTAGTAGGCGTCCGGGCCCTTTACTCCCCTGATGCCGTAGCGGTCAAGCTGGCTGCGAACCGGACCTACCATGCTTGTGACGACAAACCGGACATGCCGCTGGTGCAGCCGCTCGATCACCTCCAGGAGGACGGACCCGGCGGTGAAATCGACGTCGCCGATGCCAGCGCTGTCCAGGACCAGCCACTGCAGCGGGCCGCCGCGGCCGGTAAGCGCCTTGACATCTTCCGCCAGCCGCGGCGCGTTGGCGTAGTAAAGGTCGGTGCCAAACCGGTAGATCACCAGCGCCTTCTCGGTGCGCGCCCCCGGCCGCACCGGGACCGGGTGCCAGTGCCCGGCGGGCGACTTCACCAGAACGCTGTTGCGGGGGTGATAGGTGTGGCGCAGATGGTCGATCATCGAGGCGACCACGGCGAGCACGATGCCGTCCGTGACGCCCAGGACAACGACCGCGACCGCGGCCAGCACGGCGATCGCGAACTCATCCCGGCGGGCGGCGGCAAGACGCCGCAGCGCGCCGAGGTCAATGAGCCGAAGACCGATCAGGAAGACCACCGCCGCCAGCGCAGCGATCGGCAGGTACGCGAGCGGCCCGGTGGCAAACAGCAGGACGCAGACGACCACCGCACTGGCGGTGAGCTGGGCTAGCTGGCTGCGCCCGCCAGCGCTGTCGACCATCTGCGTCTGCGTCGCACCGCCGTTGACGACGAACGCGCTGGTGAACGCCGCGGCCACGTTGGCGGCTCCCAGGCCAACCAGGTCGCTGTCGGAGTTGGTCGTCTCGTTGTGCCTCGCGGCGTAGGCGCGCGAGGTAGCGGCGCCCTGAGCGAGGACGACCACGAACAGGGACGCGGCAGTGCCGAGCAGCGAGGTGACGTCATGCAGGCCGACTGCCGGGAGGGCCACCTGCGGCAGTCCGCTGGGGACCGGGCCAGTCACGGCCACCCCATGCTGGTCGAGATCGGCCAGGCGGCTGACGACGATCGCCCCGGTCACCGCGATCAGAGGACCGGGGATTCTGCGCGTGATCCGGGCTGCGATTAGGGCAACGAGGATGACAGCCGCGGACACCGCGAGGTCCTGCGGATGAGCATGTGGCAGTGCCTCGGCGGCAGCGGGCACGAGCCCGCCGATGGGCCTGCGCCCCGTGCTGGGCACCCCGATCATGTCGGGGACCTGGTAGGCGGCGACCTGAATACCGAGGCCCGCCAGGAAGCCGACCAGGACCGTCCTGGACAAGAAGTTGGCGAGGAATCCGAGCCGGGCTACCCAGGCCAGCAGCAGCAGGCCGCCGGTGAGAAGCGCGGTAAATCCGGCCAGGCGCACGTAGTCCGGTGACCCGGGCGCCGCCATCCCGGCCAGCGCGGCGGCCAGGATGGCGGCGGTCGCCGAGTCAGCGGCGACTACGAGGTGGCGTGAGGACCCGAGGAGAGCGAAAGCCGCCATCGGCAGCAGCAGTGTGTACAGGCCGGCGACCACGGGCATTCTGGCGATCTTCGCGTATCCCATGGCCTGCGGAACGGCAAGCGCCGCCAGCGTCACGCCGGCCAGGAGTTCTGCCGGCACCCAGGACCATCGGACCGGCAGGACCCCCTGCAGGACTGGCCAGGTCCTCCGGGGAGCCGGCACTGTCTGACCTCCTCGTTCCTGAGAGTCCCATCGGGCCGGTCAGCCCCGTCCGGCACATATGGCGGCGACCCCTCACAAGCCTGGCGTTGCGGTCACCCGCCCGGACTTGGCGGCTTCGACCAGCGTGCGGTGATCCTCAGCCACCTGATCGGCATACGACGCGGCGAACGCGGTTACCGAGTCCTCGAAGCGGGTTCCGCGGCCCATGTAGCCCGAGATCATCGCGGCGTCGCCCGATCGTGCGTGGGCGCGGGCCAGCGTCCGGCCGCATACCTGCGCGTAGCTCGCGAGCCCGCTCAGCGTCATGGCGTCGAGGTTGACCGACCCCTTCATGTCCCGGTACTGACGCACGTAGTACTCGTGTTCCCGGTAGCTGGTCCAGCCGAGGAATATGTCGCTTGCGGCCTGCATGAGCCGCTGGCCGACCACGACGCGCTGCCCTTGATGGTCGAATTCAGAATGGCCGACGTGCTGCGCGAGTACCGCGTTCAGAGCTTCCTTGAGCTGGAGGAAGATCGGCGACCGGGCATCTGCGTCGGCGAGCAAGCTCAGGTAGCAACGAGTGCCGACGCTGCCGACGCCGACGACCTTGCGGGCGCAGTCCAGCACCTTGTAGCGCTCAAGCAGCGGCCGCCGGTCCGGTGGCAGCGACTGGACGTATCCCTCGATCATCGCCGCTCCGTTGAGCGTCTCCGGGTCGAGGTGACCGATCAGGGGCGGATCATCGATGATCTTCCGCGTGCCGTTGACTACCCTGGTCAGCTTCGGCAGCGTGCGCAGGCTTGTACGCTGCCGGAGTTTGGCGACGCGCAACTGCTGCCTGAGGACCTTGGCTCGGCCCTGCCGTGCGATGGCGAGCACGGCTGCGACGTCGATGCGGTCATACCAGACGTCGAGCGGCCCGGCTGACGCCAGCTCGTTCATCCGCAAGCGATAGGAGCGCACGGCAGACCGCGCGATCGCGGCGGCGTCTGGTCTGCCCAAGCCCAGGTTGCTGGCAGCAAGGATCGTGCTCGTGCTGAGTCGCTTGACGTCCCACTCCCATGGACCGGGCAGAGTCTCGTCGAAGTCGTTCACGTCGAAGACCAGATTCCGCTCCGGTGTACCGAATACGCCGAAGTTGCCCAGGTGCGCGTCGCCGCAGGCCTGGACTGTCAGCCCGGTGCGCGGAGTCGTCGACAGGTCATGTGCCATGATCACCGCGGAACCGCGCAGGAAGGCAAACGGCGACGCGAGCATCCGGCCGTAGCGGACGGGGACCAGGTCGGGCAGCCTTGTGCGGTTGTTCTCCTCTAGCAACGCGATCGGGTCGGCGCGGCCTGCAGGCGAGCTCCAGATGGCGTGCGAGGAGCGCGGCACCTCGGGGCGCTGGGCGCGACCTGCGCGCCTGCGCTCGTCGTATGTCTGTCCCTGGACCATTTGATTCCCCCCGGAACCCGTGTTTGCGGCAAGGCCTCGGCTGGCCGCGCAGTTACGTGCCACCCGGCGTCCGGCTGGGGTCCGCCGGCGCTTGCAGAACCCGCTGGACGGTTCGCGTCCTGACGGCTGGGTTAGCTCCGGTTCCTCGGCGGTACGGGCATCGCGCGTTTGCGCTGCGCCGCTAGCGGACAGCAAAATACGCTCGCCACGGTGACTGATCTCCAGCGCAGGCTGGTCGCCAGCGAGCGTGTAGGTGACGGCCCGACCTGCTGCTTCCACGCGCAGCCTCGCCGCCGGGACACGACGGTGAAGGCCAGCCGGGTCAGCGCCCGGGGGCTGCGGCGGCGGCAATTCCAGCACGCCATGGCACCAGCGCATGCCACCGAGGCCCAGTACCACGGCAGTCCATGATCCGGCTAGCGCGGCCATGTGCAGGCTCCCTACCTCCTGCTCGGGCTGTGATGGTCGGCTGTCGGCTGCGCGTTAGCCTGTTACTTCGACGTGGCTCGGCTTGGCCGCCTCCGACTTCGGTGCCGTCACCGTGAGGACTCCGTCAGCTAGCTCGGCCCTGACCTGGTCGGTCTCGATGTCACCAGGCAAGATGGCACGGTACTCGAATTGCCCGGTCCGGCGTGAGCTGCGGTGCCTCTTGCCGCCAGACTCCTCGGGGATCTCCCCGGTAATGACCAGCTCGCGATCGCCGACCTCCACGTTCAGCTGGTCCTTGTGCATGCCCGGTACTTCGACGTGCACCAGGTACGTGTCGTCGGTCTCGGTCAGGTCGGCCGGCGGCGACCACGGGATATCTGTCATCTGGCTGGTGCCAAGGTCGGTGAACGCCGCGTTGACCAGCTGGCCCATGCGCTCATAGATGGCCTCGAGCTCGCTGGACGGGTCGGCGACGGCAAATGTCCGTCCTCTGCGACGGGCGGGGAGCATTGTCATAACAGCCTCCTACCTAGTAGCGGTCGTTACCAACACACTGGCGCGACCCTGGAGGCACCCACATCCTCGATCCGGCTAGTCCGGCCCAAGCTCGCGCTGACCTGCAGCGCGAGTCGACCTCGGCGTCACGCCTGAAGGCTTCCTCGAGCTTCGCCACTACCTGGTCGCGCTGACCCGCAGGACCGCGGCGAGCTTCTCGGCGGAGGTCGGCGCGCACACGCCCAGGTCACCGCGCCGTCCTGGACTGCCACGGTGATCGCGTCCGGATCCGATACCTGCGGATCCCACTGCAGCTCGCGAATGTCGTCCTGCCTGACGTGGCCGTCAGCTTCCATGCCTGCCCCACCTCGGTGTTCAGCCGGCATCGCCGGCCGAACGTCGGTCAGACTCGGCCTAATTGCCTGCGCGCTCCGGCCGGTGTTCTGCTACCAGCCGTGCAAGCTGCACGCGCGAGCTGACGTCAAGCTTCCAGAAGATATGACGCAGGTGAAACGCTACCGTGTGGGTGCTCAGGAACACCTGTCCCGCTACCTGGCGGTTGCTGAGCCCCTGTGCTACCAGATCGGCAATTCGCCGCTCGGCATCTGTCAGGCTCGCCCAGCCGAAAGCCGGCCGGTCAGCTCGCTTCCAGTGGTGCACCCGTACCCCGCAGGCGCGTAGCTGAGACCGAACGCGCGCCATGCCCTCGGCGCAGCCCAGCTGCTCGTACTGGTTATAGGCCTCCCGTAGCCTGGCCGCCGCGCAGCCGTGATCGCCATGCGCGGACGAGGCCTGGCCGGCATCCTCGGTCGCACTGGCCCGAGCCATTGGCGAGGAGTACTCGCTGGCCGCGCGCTCCAGCATGGCCGAATCCCGGTCGACGAGGCCGCGGGCATGCTCTGCCGCGGCCACCATGTCGGAGTTATCCCGCTTATCGTCAGCCAGGCCCTGGGTCGCCTGGACAAGACTGGCGGCTCGGGAGCGGTCACCGCCTGCCAGCGCACCGCGGACAAGCAGGACAGCGGCATCCGAACGGATCGGGCTGACGCCGTCGAACACGGCGCGTATGAGGTGTGCCTCCAGGTCACGAATGTAGGTCTGGGTACCCCCGTCTAGCCTCATCGCGGCTCACCTCGCTCGGTAGTAAGTGCCCGTCAGGTACTACGTCGCTATCAGGATCCGCAACGAGCCGGCGGAATGCATCGCCCGGCCGGGCCAATTGCCCTGAAAGGAACACAAACCGCGTCACACCGCTTCAGGGGCGCTCCACTAAGCCCAGTAATTGTAACTCCCGGCCCAGGCGGCATAACTGCACGATCTGACGATGTGCGGGCCGCTCCGGGCGGAGAAGGGTTGTTGCCGTACACGCCACGCCTGGGATGCCGGCTTGTCATGCCCGGCCGCGGCCAACCGGCCCGGCACGACGCGCGACGGACCAGCCTCATTTCCGACATGGAGGACCTGGCATGAGCGACCTCATCGTCATCGGCTATCCGGACGAGAAGACAGCCGACAACGTCTGGCAGGAACTGGTCAGACTTCAGCAGGACTACCTCGTCGATCTCGAGGACGCTGCCATTATCCGCAGAGACTCCAAGGGCAAGCTGCACGTGACGACGCCCGCGCACCATGCCGTCGCGTGGGGCACGCTGAGCGGGCTGTTCTGGGGGACGCTCATCGGCCTGGTGTTCCTGTTCCCGCTGGCTCCGATCGTGGGCGCCGCAGGTGGTCTCATGGGCGCTGCCCTCGGGGCTGCCGGAGACCTCGGGATAAAGGACGAATTCAAGCAGCGAGTGCAGGACCTGGTGCAGCCGGGAACGTCGGCGATCTTCGTCGTCGTTCGCAAGGCCACGCCAGACAAGTTCCTGGAGGGCCTCCGGCCGTACGGCGGCACCCTCCTGCGAACCTCGCTGACGCATGACGCCGAGCAGGAGCTCATGAAGGCTCTGCATGGCGGCGACGTGGCCGAGGGGAACTGGGAGCGCAGCCCGCAGTCCGCTGGTGCGCACGGGTGATGGGCGTCCTGTCAGCGTCCCGCGCCTAGCCGTCGCCGTCCCTGCTGCCAGGCCGATAGCCACGGCCGGCTGCTGCGCTCCCGCCGCGGCGGGTGCTCCTCACCGGGGGCGGCTGCCTCAAGCTCGGCGCGCAGCCGATCGAGGTGGCTGACCAGCTCTCCGCGCAGCGGCCAGCCAACCGGCCGGACTGCCGGATCCGAGCCAAGCAGTTCACTGAGCGAGGCCTGCCGATCGCGCGCCTTTGCCAGGTGCTCACGCATCTCGGGCGCCACCAGATTGTGGATGGCCGGGCTGTGCGTCTTGGCGAGCTTGCCATACGCGCGGACTGCCCCGGCCAGTTCCTCCAGTACGGCAGCCAGCCGGTCTCGGATGTCCTGGTCGCGGACCGGGCTGTCGTCCTCGGCAAGGCCGGCGCTGTCTGCAAGTGAGCGCGCGATCCCCCGGACGGTGATCGCGGCGTACTCAAGCGTCTCCAGCACGTGCCGCAGATTGAATTCCGTCCGCGGCAGCATGACCCGGCGCGGGTTGAGCCTGATGCTCTCCTCAGCCCGCCGCAGCGCCTCGTCCACGCCCCTGATCTCCCTGGCCAGGTCACGCGATTCGGCTAGCCAGTCGGCTGACGGCTCGCGCACCGGCCCGGCCAGCAGGCCCGCGGCCATCCTCTCCAGGAGCGCTGCCATACGCTCGCAGAGCTCGCTCATGGCCTCCTCGGCTGGCTGCACTGTCGGCCGGGCGAAAACCAGCCCGGTCAGCAGGCCGGCCGCCGCGCCCAGCAACGTCTCTATGATCCGGCTCTCCGCGGCTGTTCCGGTTCCCACCGAGAGGATCAGCATCGCGCTGATCGGAACCTCGAGGATGTGGTCGCCGAGCCGCAGCGCGTAGCCCAGGCTGAGTCCTGCGACGATCGTGATCCCGAGGCTCCACCAGGTGAATCCGATCAGGGCCGAGAAGGCCACCGCGACCAGGACGCCGGCCAGCACGCTGGCCACCCGGCGCACCGCATTGCGGAGCGTCTGATACAGCGTCACCTGAGCGACCAGCATCGCGGTCAGCGGTGCCAGAACCGGCCGTGAGGTCACCGGGAGCAACAGCGCGAGCAGGTAGGCCACGATGGCCGTGGTGGCGAGCCGGGCTATCGTCGCCGCCGTCGGCTGGGCTCGATAGCGGACGACGGTCAGCGTCTCCGGCGCGCGCTGGGCGACGGTGCGAGCAGTCGCACCGAGCCGGTTCACCTGACGACCGCTGAAGCGCGGGAGCGTCCTCTGCGGCCCGCCGGAATGTCGCCGCTAACTGGACAGAGGCGACGGCATGCGGGCGGCAATCGAGGCTCAGCTGCGGTATGCCTTCGTGCCGACATGGTTCTCCCCTGCCGCATCGCTGCCCGCGGTCGCAGTGCCGAGCCTCCGCTAGACAGCGTGGCGGCCGGTCAGCCGCGCCGTATCCCCAGATCAGCTAGGACCCTGGACTTGGCGATCACCCGCCGAGCGGACCGGCGTCCGCCTCCGCTGAACTAGCCGGGTTGATGATGTGCAGGCGGCGCCGACGAGACGAGCCTGGCTGAATATTCACCCCAGTCCCAGGAGCAGCCGTGACCACACTCAGCGATCCGCGCCTGATCCTGGTGCGCCCGGTCACGCCCCGAACGCCGCAGGGGTGCGAGGAGTGCCTGAGGCGGGGAACGCCCTGGGTACATTTGCGACTGTGCCTGACGTGCGGGCACGTCGGCTGCTGCGACTCATCTCCGATGCGGCACGCCAGGGGCCATGCGCACGCGGTCGGGCACCCGATCGTGAAGTCGTCCGAGCCGGGTGAGGACTGGCGCTGGTGCTACGTCGACGAGTCTTACGTGTGACGGCATGAGCGATCACCAGGTCAGCCCAGGGCACGCCGGCCCTCCTGCGGGCGCGGACAAGCATGGTCAGATGCCAGCCGAGACACCGGACAGCTACGGCGCCTACCCGCGGCTAACGGCGGACCAGATCACCCGGCTGACCGCGCTTGGCCAGCAGCGCATCGTGCCGGCGGACGAGCACCTGTTTCATGCTGGTGACCGCAACTGCGCTTTTTACGTGGTTCTAAGCGGAACGGTGGCGGTCGTCGAGGCCGACGAAATGGCCGGCAACCGGGTCATTAGCGTGCACGGCCCCGGCCGGTTCCTTGGCGAGCTGGGATTGCTGACTGGCGAGGCTGCCTATTACGGTGCCGTGGCGCTCGCCGAGGCGGCGGTGCTGGCCGTACCGGTTGACCGGCTTCGCGAACTCGTAGGCCGCGACCCTGCGCTCGGGGACCTGATCCTGCGCGCTTTCCTTATCCGTCGCTCGCTGCTGGTCGGGCTGGGCGTCGGGCTGAGGATCATTGGCTCGCGGTACTCGCCGGACGCGCGCCGGCTGCGCGACTTCGCGGCACGCAACCGGCTGCCCGCCCAGTGGCTGGACCTCGAGGACGACGCTGGCGCGGAATCGCTGCTCAGGCAGCTCGGCATCCGTCCGGAGGACACGCCGATCGTGATCTTGTACGGTCAGCGCGTGCTCCGCAATCCGGGCAACGCGGAACTGGCCGCGGCCATCGGCCTGCCCGCGCCGATGCGACGGCACGCTACCTGCGAGCTACTCGTCGTCGGCGCCGGTCCGGCGGGCCTGTCCGCCGCGGTATACGGGGCCGCAGATGGCATGCAGACACTGGTCATCGAAGGGACTGCAAGCGGCGGCCAGGCAGGTACCTCATCGCGCATCGAGAACTACCTCGGCTTCCCTTCCGGCATATCGGGGGACGAGCTCGCCGTCCGGGCCATGCTGCAAGCGGAAAAGTTCGGCGCAAAGTTCGCCATCCCGGCCGAGGCTACTAGCGCCGAGCTAACAGACGGCCAGTGCACGGTCCGGCTGGCCGGCGAAAGGTCAGTGACCGGCAGACTCCTCGTTATCGCGACCGGCGCCCGGTACCGGCGGCCGGACATTCCCCGGCTGGAGCATTTCGAGCCGACGAGCGTCTACTACGCGGCGTCTCAGGCGGAGGCACTCCTCTGCCGGGATGATCCCGTGGTCATCATCGGCGGCGGCAACTCCGCCGGCCAGGCGGCGGTGTTCCTGTCCCGGCACGCGGCCGAAGTCACGGTGGTAACCAGGGACGGCGACCTCGCCGAGCGCATGTCGCGCTATCTCATCGACCAGCTTGACGGGACCGCCGGTATCCGGGTACTAGTGAGGTCACAGGTACGCGAGCTCATCGGCACCGACACCCTGGAGGCAGTGGCAGTCGAGGACCAGGCAGGTATGACGCAGGTCATGCCGGCCCGGGCGCTGTTCATCTTCATCGGGGCTGCGCCGTCCACCCCCTGGCTCGGCGACATCGTTGCGCTGGACCAGCACGGCTTCGTCCGTACCGGCGATGACGCGATGCGAGCCCGCAGCGAGCCGCCTGCTTCGGGCACGTGGCAGCCATCGGCGCTCGAGACAAGCGAGCCCGGGGTGTTCGCGGTCGGGGACGTACGCAGTGGCTCGACCAAGCGCGTCGCTGCCGCCGTGGGCGAGGGCGCCATGGCTATCCGGCTCGCCTTCGACAGGTTGCGCTTATTCATTAGCAGGAGAAACTGTCATGGCGGTGATGGGACTTACCGAGTTCGAGCGGTCCTTCGGGGAAAGCTGCCCAGGTCTGCGTTGATCGCGACGACGAAAAGCGCTACCTGGACTTCGTCAGCGACGTGATCTACGACGTGCTGCTCATCGGTCGGGCCACGGCGAAGGCAAACGCCAGGGATTTCATCGAGCCGTGGGATCCGCCCATCACGGCCGGGCTGCCGGAGTGCATGCACCAGTTCGGGCGCATCGACAATGACATCGAGCTGCGCCCCATGTTGACTTGTCACGATGTCCCGCCATCTCTGGGCCAGCAGCGCGTACGGTATCCGCGTGGCGAGGGCAAACGATCCTGGTGATGAGGGCCGACCGCTACTCGATGCGCTGATCAAGGTCGGCCTTCCTAGGCCAGCGACGCAGACGGAGTCAGGCGGCATCCTTCTACACCGCAGTTGAGCCGCCCATGGTGACCTCACCTGCCTCCAGATTAAGCGCCAGGCCGCGTTAACATCGTCGCATTACAAATATTGTGCGAAACTATGCTGGCGGATTGGTAGCGTCCTTGCGATTAGTGGGCGGCTCCTGGTCGGTTCCGGGCAGCGCCTGTTGATGATTTCTGAATTCATTTGTCACCTCGGACCACTTGGCTAGCCAGACCGCTGGATCAATGAGATTCGCAAGACCGTAGCGCCAGCATGCCCGTGCAATGAGCTGATAAAGCGGCATTAGCAGAGCCATCACTGCGACGATTGAGGCGGCGAGCGGACGTGGTGGGATTCTTGCCAGTGGTTCGTTTAAGAAGTGGAGGGCGAGCAGGTATGACCCTGTGACAATCGCCGCGCCTACGGCAAGCCCCGCAGGCAGCAGGCGCAGTGTCTGCTCAGACGCCTGCTCGGAGGGCAATTCTCGATGAAGAACCTCCGGCCAAAAGAGCAACGTATACATTAGACCGAAGCCGAGCGCGTACGATTCCATATAGGGCAGGAAGCCGTGACTATTAACGTGAGAAGAACTGATGCCCAGGATTCCGGTGTTGCCTTGGGTAACCAGGAAAAGCAGTGCCAAGGGAGCGAAGGCCAGCGCCCACATCCACAATCCTAGGTTGGGGCGGCCCGGCTTCTCGCGCAGAGTCCGGCGCTCTTGGTCCAATATATGGCCCAGGCATCCCAAGGACACCAGCACCAATCCTGTGTTTAGTACAATTTCTCCCGGCGCTCGCGCAGGCGGAAAGATTATGCCTACTCGTCCGAGTATCACCAGAAGGATGCCTGCCACGAGTAAACGCACCCTCCAGGTCCGAGGGCCTGGTATCCGCATGCACCTCATCTCCTTGCGCTGGGACCCCGGAAATACTGAGGTAAAACATGTTGTAAGCCGACACTTACCCGGACAGCGAGAAGCAACACTTGCAGTAGCGGCCTGGCGATGGCATCCGATCCGCGACGCTCTACACGAGTAGCTACAGAGCCCGGATGTCAGACCGGTGTGCTGTGGCGAGCTTGTCAGGGCGGCGGAGAGCGGAGGGTCGCTACCGCCCGGCTCGGATATCCGTTGGGCCTGCGTCTTACCCGATACGTAATGTGATCTTGCATCTCGCTGCCACCGGCACCGCTGTCATTCGCGAGTCCGAAACCTGATAGCAAGTCGTCTAAGTGACGGTGAAGGTGATGGTGTTGCTGGTTATGCCGTTGCTGATCACGGCGAGCGGGCCGGTGTTGGCGGCGGCGGGGACGGTTGTTTCGATCTTGGTGGCAGTCCAGCTGGCGATGGTGGCTTGTGTGCCGCTGAAGGTGACGGTGTTGCTTCCCTGGGTGTCTGAGAAGTTCCTGCCCATGATGGTGACCGGGTCGCCCGGGGCACCGGTGGCAACGGACAGGCTGACAACGTCTGCCACTGCACTACCTACGACGACGTGAGCGACCTCGTCGAGGAGTCCCTGGTCGAACTGGCACATCGCCGTGCCAAGTACCTCGGGGATGTCTGGTCGGTGTAGAGCTCCTGGCGAGTTTCATCGACGCAGCTGTCCAGGCCCTGGCAGACCGAGTAGCGAGCGCCAGGGCCAACGGTTGCACTTGGCCCGATATCGCGTCCGCGCTGTCTACCAGTCCGATTGAAGCTCGCATGCACTTCGATCAAATGTCTTGCACAGGTCGGGCGTGGCTCCATGAGATCAGCTGAGCGGGTCACGGGCTCGATGCATCTGCGCGTGCACAACATCCAAGTGAAGCTCGCGCCTGGCGCCGGATCTCCCTCGCGCGGCTGGTTCGCCGAAGCAGGTCCTGAACGTCCAAGTGGGGCCCTCGCTTGGTTTGACTACGGCCGCAGCGGGAGCCCTAGAAGCCAGCCCCGACGCTCCTACTTGGGTCAAGCTCCTGCTCCCCGGCCTGGCCGCCGAGCACAAGGCACCTCTGCAACTGCGACGACAACGGCACTCTGTCGTCGAGCAAGTCCGCCTCGATCTGCGCGAGCAGACCATCCCGCCTCCGAGCCATGCCAGGTATTGTCCCGGCCGACGCCGGGTTAGGCGAATCGGGTGCCGCGGCCATGCCACTGCTCCCTGGCTAGCTGTACGGATTGCACGGGCACCGGTCGACTGGGGGCGGGACTGGGCTCGCCGGGAGCTAGCGTGATCTTCGTGCCGGTCGACCATGATGCAGCCACCCCGCTGTGGCGTCAGCTCGCCGACGAGCTGCGCACCGAGATCCGCAAGGGCAAGCTCGCATCAGGTCGCGTGATGCCATCAGAAACGACTCTGATGCAGACGCACGGGCTCGCCCGCGGGACGGTTCGCAAGGCGATCGACACTCTGGTTGATGAAGGCCTGGTAGTCCGAGTCCAGGGACGCGGCACCTTCGTCGTCTAGGGAACAGTCGCGGTTAAGTTCATGATCATGCCAAATGCGTGCCCAAGTGGCGGCCGTCATGATCACGTGAGCCCGGCTTTGCGCAGGTCAGCAATGATGATGGACCCTGCGGGCGGTCTGGACTCATAATCCGCCGGTCGTGGGTTCGAGCCCCACCCGCCCCACTCGATTCGCGAAGCCCTGGCCTGCGGCTTCGCGGATCTGTGGCGTCTGCCGTGGTGAGCTACTGAGCTTGCGCAAGGGCGACCGGAGGCAAGTAACAAGAGTCTACAGCCGGGACAACGCGCAGCTTAGCCAGGTACGCAACCACAGGGCTGCCGTTGGGAGACTCGCAGAAAGTCTCGTATCTCCGTACGCTCAAGCTCATGCGGTGGTTCTTCGGGCGGTCCCGGATGGTGCAGCGCACGTGCCTGGCTTGCGGTGAAGCGTGGACGCTTGAAGCCGGCGAGGCCCACATACACGCAGGACGATCGCGGCACCTCAGCGGGTTAGTGGTTGGCCGGGGCGGGAGTATGGGGCCTGGCGCAGGGCTGAGTGTTAGCCGGCAGTTCGCCGAGGCTAGCGACGGGCTTGACCAGGAGGCTGAGACAATCAGGCAACTGCGCACGTGTCCGAAGTGCGGCGGCGACCACTACAAGGACCAGCGAGTCCGATCGGGAATCGACTGACGGCGTGTCCGACGCGGCCAGTCGGCACGGCCGCGGATTTACTTCCAGCGGGAGCCGGCGAAGAGCTGGCGGGGGTGCTCATCCTGGACGCGCCCGGCTTCGATGCGGTCTCGCATGAGCTGCACGACGGTGGGGCCCTGGCTAGCCGCCTGGCTGGTCTTGGTAGCCGGCTGGCCGGTCGGCTTTCTCTCTTCCCAGTGCAGGTCGATGCCGGCCTGGGCGCGGGTGCGCTGCTCCAGCGGGATGTGCTGGCCGGCCTCGACTGACCTCGCCCGGTCGGCGCGTTCCCGGTCGGTGCGAGGCGAAGGCGTGATCGACGTCCCAGTTCCGCACGTCGTCCCAGCGCCCCCCAGCGGCGGGCTTCGAGCTCGGCGCGCCGGCGTGCTTCCTCCGCGACCTGACTGTCAGCCGCCTGCTTGGCGAGGCGCCGCAGCTCCCGCATCCTCGGCTGCTAGAGGATGCTTTCCTCAACGGTGCTGCGATACATCGCAGGTCGGGTCCGAGAACTGCGAGCCTATGAATATCCGAAAGCCCGACGACCCCGGTGCTGACGTACGCCCAATGGTCAAGGGCGCCGTTGCGCTCCCGCGTATGCGGCGGCCCGTCTTATTGGTGGGCTGAAGATCGTTCGTAGGGAGCCCGGACGGACAAGACCAGCCGGATTCGGGCCGCACGGAATGAACGAGCGCGACACGGCAAACGGATGGCGACTGCAATAAAGGATCGGCGCGTAATCACTCGGTAGCGCCCGGCACATCAGGGTGCCGACTCATAATCAGCCGTCGTTGCAGTTGCGGTCGCAATTGCCCGTGGTCCGTCCTCCCCACTGGGCTTTGGACGTCGGCCGCGTGTACGAGGCCGCCGGGCAGGGGGACGCGGTCAGCCGCGCAGTCGCACGCGATAAATCCGGTGACGTCAGTGGCCATCCCCGCGACAATGGCCGACGTGGAGGAGGTCGAGGTCGTCGTCGCCCATAACGAGCGCGCGACCCTGCGCGTCGGTGACGTGTTCCTGAAGATCGACGCTGATCAGACGCGCACCGACGTCGAGATCGAGGCGATGGCTATGGCGCCGATCCCGACTCCGGAGGTCCTGTGGCGGAAGCCGCCAGTGCTCGCGCTCGCCGCCCTCCCAGGGAGGGCACTCGGCCGCCTCGGCGAGCCGTCGACCACGTCCCCGGCGGCGTGGGCCGCGGCGGGTGCCGCCGTCCGGATGCTGCACGACGCGCCGCTGCCGCCATGGCCCGGTGAGAGCCACGACGAGTACGCATCGGAGCTCGATGTCGAATGCGACTGGCTCATCATGAACTGCGTCCTTCCCGCCGACATGGTCACGCGCAACCGCCGGGTTGCCGAGGCCGCGCTGCGGCCCTATACACCGGTCTTCACGCACGGCGACCTGCAGGTCGCCCACGTGTTCATCGACGGTGACGAGATCACCGGCGTGCTCGACTGGTCCGAGGCGGGCCAGGGCGATGCCCTGCACGACCTCGCCATCCTGACGCTCGGACACGAAGAGCACCTTGGCGACGTCGTCGCCGGCTACGGCACCAACGTCGACCTCGACGTGATCCGCGCGTGGTGGTCGTTGCGAAGCCTGTGCGCGGTCCGCTGGCTGGTCGACCACGGCTTCGACCCGTTCTCGCCAGGCTGCGAGGTCGACGTGCTGAGAGCCCGGATGTGAGGCCGCGCGGAGTAGACAAGGGCGGGCACTTCGCCGCCTGGGAACTGCCGCGGTGCTTTTCAGAAGAGGCCCGCGCGGGCTTCAGGCCACTGCGCAACTAGTTGAGCAGCCAGCGAATCCGCTCAGCCCTCGGCTCTAGCGGGTAAACAGCTTCCAGTGGCCCTCGGAGATGACTTCGACGTTGGCGTCGGTCACTTTGATCGCGGTCTGATAGTCAATCGCGTAGCTCGGCACCGGCATGCCGGCGGCCCATTTTTCTGCGTTGGCCATGGTGTTCTCCGGCAGCATCTCGTTATCCAGATGCGGGAAGATCGAGAAATCGACTACTCCCAGCGCTCTGTCGCTGTCGGCCCGGCTCCAGCTGACGAAGTCCGCCCCGATGCTGGGCGTCATCACCATGCTCCCGGCGCTCAGTCCGACCCAGACCGCGCGCAGCGACGGCAAGAGATCCGCCAGTCCAGACTGCCGCATCCAGTAGCACAGATACGCGGCATCGCCGCCTTCCTCCAGCAGGGCGTTCGTCTCCTGGGCCAAGGGGGAGCCAGTGCTCTTCATCGATGCTGGGCAGGGCGGTGAGTTCGAGCACCCCCAGGGACTTCCAGCCCAGTCCGGTCATGGGGGCGATGGGCTGTCGTCCGCTGATGAACCGCCATGCATTGCCAGCACCGCCGGGCTTGGCGTATGCCGCGGTGGAATGCAGAGGGCGCTGGACTAGGCAATCGGCTTGCCTAGAAGGTCGATCAGCGCGTTGTGGATGCTCGTGTTCGTGATGCCAGAGTCAATGAGGAGAAGCTTCATAATGGCTGCTCCTTGGCCATATCCTCGCGCTGCTCGATGATGCGCCAGCCGAACTTGAGGGTCTAGGAAGAGAACTAGCCCCTCACGATCGCCCAGACCGCGATGGAGACCACGGCCAGCCAGGCCAGTGTCGCCACCATCGGGGCCAGAGCCGACTGGCGCTTCGGGGACGGCGCGTCTGGAGGGTGCGCGGGCAGTCTCCCGAACGGGCCGACAGGCAGGTCGGCGGTGAGCGCCATCAGCTCGTGAAAGGCCCGCGACATCAGGGCCTGGCCGAGCCGCTCGTCCAGTTCGTCCGTGGTCAGCCTGCCATCGACAAACGACTTCTGCAGCACCAGGATCGTGCGCTCTCGATCCGCCGATGATGCGCGCATGCGGTAAGGTCCGGCCGTCATACGCTAAACCGGCATCATCGTCATTTGGGCCTCCCAGCCACTGCCGGAAAGGACCAGCGTACCTTGGGCGCTGCCAGCCATACAGAGCCGCGCGATGGCGCCTGTCCATCGCCAGCTGTGCCGTTCGTCGTGGTGACGACCAGGCACCCGGGCCGGGTCTCACGACGCTGGAGGGCCGATGAAGTACCTGCTGATGTACTGGGACGACGATGCCGCCGATCCGGAGGCCGACAACGACGCTGCCTTTCTGGCCGAGCTCAGGACCTGGGTGGAGGGCATGAGCAACAACGGGACGCGGCTGTGCGGCGGTCCCCTGCAGCACGCGAGGGACGCGAAACTGCTACGCGTCAGGGACGGCGAGATGCTGGTGTCCGATGGGCCGTTCGCCGAGACCAAGGAGCAGGTCGGCGGGTACGACCTGATCGAGTGCCCGGATCTGGCCGCGGCCTTCGAGGTGGCCGCGGCGCATCCGCTGGCGCGCAGTTGCACCGTAGAGGTGCGGCCAGTGGATCTGCTCCCCTGGGAGGCGGGCGCGCAGTCAGCGCGGCGCCATCCATAGCCGACGCCTCCGGGGTGACGTCCTCGGCGTTCAGCGGATCTTAGTCGGTGCGGAGAGGGCGAAGAAGCCAGTGAGCAGTTGCGTGACGCGCTCAGGTTCGTCGTGATGCACCCAGTGCGACGCGTCGGGCAAGCGCTCGACATGGTCCAGGTTGGGTACGTCGTCGTGGTCCGGTTCGGCTAGCTCTGGGTCGAGGTAGCGGTCGCGTTCTCCCCAGATGACCAGTGTGGGCGCCTGGATCGGGCGGAGCTGCGCTTCGGCGCGCTTCGGCGATTGCCGCACCGAATTCCGGTAGTAGTTGATCATCCCCGAGGCTGCGCCTGGCTGCGACCACGCGTCGATGTAGCGGTCCATGTCCTCCTGCGTGAACGCGCCGGGGCGGGCGTCGCGCAGGAAGTGCCGGAAGAACCGCCAGTGGTCCGCGCGGACAACGCTTTCGGGCAGGTCCGGGAGGTCGAAGAAGAAGAAGTACCAGGACCTCCTCAGCTGGCCCGGGTGGTGTAGGCCCTGCGATAGCTTCCGCGGGTGCGCTGCGTTGAGGATGGCCAGCCGGTCCACGACCTCAGGGTGCTGCATGGCGGTGGCCCAGGCGACGGATCCGCCCCAGTCATGACCGACCAGCAGCGCGGACTCGGCGCCGCGTTCGTGGATCAGATCGCGGATGTCGGCGGTCAGCTGGTCAGTGCCGTAAGCGGCGGCGCCGTCCGGCTTCGACGACAGGTTGTAGCCGCGCATGTCAGGCGCGACGACGCGGAATCCCGCGGCTGCGAGAGGCTTGATCTGCTGCCGCCAGCCGTACCAGAACTCGGGGAACCCGTGCAGCAGGACGATCAGCGGCCCGTCGCCGGCCTCCACGTAATGCAGCCGCTGGTCGCCGACCTCGGCGTAGCCTTCACGAAGTTCGCGTAGTTCGTCCCCCATGGTTGCCCCCCTTGGCCAACTCGCTGCGGTCCTGAGTCCCTGCCCGCGAGTGGCTGCTTCAACCCACTAGCCGAGCCCCGCCCACCCCCCACTGTTTGAAAGCTGAGCATGCCCCCGCGAGGTCGGCAAGAAAGTCACTTGACCTGCGAAGACGCCAGCGCAAAGAATCACTGCCGTGATCTCGATCATCGCGCCGTCGGTGCCCGCGTGTACGTTCCTCGCTGACCGGCGGTGATGCGGTGACCGACAGACCTGTTCCTGTCCTGTGGCTCTGTGGTCCGGCCGGGGTTGGGAAGTCCACGGTGTCCTGGCAGCTTTTCACTGAACTGTCGCGGGCCGGCGTGCAAGTCGCGTTCGCTGATACCGACCAGCTGGGCATGTGTTTTCCACCCCCGCTAGAAGATCCGACATGTGAGCACCTGAAGGCCAGGAATGTCGGCGCGATGATTCCGAACTACCAGGCTGCTGGCGCTAACTGCGTCATCTTTGGTGGCTCCGTTGATCCGGTGGTTGGCGTGCGGCGCGAACTGATGCCGGGTGCCGATGTGACCGTTGTTCGGCTGCGGGCCGAGCACGCGGAAGTGGTGCGCCGGTTCGTCGAAAGAGGCGCGCAGTGGGAGGACCTGGATCAAATGATCCGGGAGGTCCGCGACGAAGCTGATGGCATGGATGAAAGCGGGTTCGCCGACGCCTGTATCGAGACCACCGGAATACCTGCCGACAAGGTCGCCAGCCTTGTCAGGGACAGCTGCCATGACTGGCCAGGCTTCAGCGACTCGATCCGCCGGCAACGTGCGTCCGCGGAGAACACGCACCCGGAAGCCACCGAGGTCGACGGCCACATCCTGCTGATCTGCGGGCCAACCGGCGTCGGCAAGTCAACGATCGCCTTCCGCCTGTACATGCAGTACCTGCACTCCGAACTCACCGCCGGCTACGTCGACTTGGACCAGATCGGCTTCATAAGCCCAGCACGACCGGACGATCCCGGCAACCACCAGCTCAAGGCCCGGAATCTCGCGGCCATGTGGCGGAACTACCACGCTGCCGGCGCAACCCATCTGATCGCCGCCGGTCCGATCGAGAGCAACACACAACTCCAGACGTACGTTGATGCGTTTCCCCTGGCGACCGTGACGCTCTGTCGGCTCCACGCCGGTCCCGACGAATTGACGGACAGAGTCATGTCGCGCGGCGCTGGCGGTAGCTGGCCACAACCCGGCGATCCACTCCGGGGGAAGTCAGCAGAGTACTTGCGCTCCGTTGCCGACCAGGCGATATCAGCGGACGGCGTCTTCGAACGAGAGAATGTCGGGACCGTGCGAATAGACACCGACGGACACGCGCCCGAGGAATCCGCTGCTCTGATCGCTGCAGCAACTGGATGGCCGCAGCAACCTGCCGGCTAGGCAGCCAGGCTCCGCCGGTCTCAAGTGCGAGCCCAAGTCTCCCTGCGTCGGCGAGCAATCAGGCGTTCCTGATCCGGTCCAGGATCTGTGGATGGACGAGTTGGTCTGGAATCGTCTCGGGACCGGTTATGAAGCCGACCAGAAGCGGGAAGACATCGGCGTCCATGGAGGCCATTTTCTCGCCCAGGAACGCCCGCCGGGCGATGCGATTGTCGGCGTCCTCGGCGTAGGTTACCGAGACGACATCGGCAATCAGCCGGAGCCTTCGCATGCGCTCGGTTCGTTCTTGCCCGTATGGAGCGAAGTCCGCAGGCTGACTGGCGCCGTCGAGAATCAGGTCCCGGAGAATACGGGCGTCGCGCAGGGCGATGGACAGCCCCTGGCCGACGATCGGATCGTTGTGGCCCGCGGCGTCGCCCGCCAGAACGACGCCGTCAGCGAAGGGCTCGTCAGTCCACGTGTCATCGCCTGGGTAGGTGGCACATGGCCCGGCGGGGATCCCCTCCGCCACTAGGTCGGACAGCGGGTAGCGGCCGGGCTTCCATGCCGCCAGGAACTGCGCAGCACCGTCGGGCCCGGCGAAGCGGCGCTGACCAGACCGGCCCAGCGCGACGTACAGCCGGGCTCGGCCGCCACCTTGGTGGAACATCAGCAGCACCCGATCGCCCTCGCAGACCATGACGTCGTTCTCGTCGGGAATGCCTGCGAGCCCATCCACGAGCAGCCCGGTGATGTAGTTGATCGGATCATCGCGCTGAAGGGAGATACCGGCCTGGCGGCGAACCGTTGACGAACGCCCGTCCGCCCCCACAACCAACCGGGCGCGCACCTCCCCGGCGCGGTCGGAGGAATAGGTGACCAAGGCGGGCTGCCCCGCGTTCACGTTCAGCTTGACGTCATGGGCGTCCCGCACCACCGTGGCGCCGGCGGCCGCCGCCGCATCGACAAGAGCCTGGCAGGCGTCAGGGTGGCGCATGTTCAGGGCGCCAGGGATCCCTTCAATCATCATCGACATCGGCAGCATCGCGGGCTCGTCGAATTCCTCGACGTATTGCATCCACGCCGGAGCTACGTGCGCTCCCGCGTCGAGCAGGACCTGTTCGACACCCAGATTCCGGGCTTCCTGCACCCCCCACGGCATCATGGCCTCGCCCCGGACACGGTCTTGATATTCGACGCTCGACTCCAGGACCGTCACGGCTCGCCCTGCTGATGCCAAGGCATAAGCCAGGGAAGAACCCGCAATGCCACCGCCCACGATCAGCACGTCGGCTACTTCGCCCATGATCAACCCCCTTTACGCAGCCGCACGGACACAATGCTGCCACGAGTGAAGTGACACGGCAGGGCTAGGACAGTCACGAGGTAGCAACCCCCGCACGTGCCATCGACGACGCCGCCAATAGTTGCAAGCAGGTGAGCAGGGGTGCGAGTCCACGTCGCTGCACCGCAGCTCTAACGCTGGCGCAAGCGCCGCCCCGTAATCAGAGTCGGCGTGATGCGCAGGAAGTGCTCCTGCGTACCGCTGCTACTGGACGGGATATCCGGCGTCCACGCCGAGACCCGGTCGTCTTCTGAGTCCATATGGTGAGCGTCACCCTGGATGAAGACCATCCATCCTTCGTGGGCGTCCCGGCCGACTTCGTCGATCTCGAAGCTCACCTTGTACGCGGCGCCTTCGATGCCGGTGCGAAGGTCCTCATCAGTCGGGCTGTCCAGCGGAGTGCGGAACAAGATGCTGCCGTCGTCCAGTCTGTAGAGGACGGGAAGTACACCGACGCCGTGCCGGCCGGAGTATCCGAGTCGGCCGACGCCGCCGGGAGCGATGAGCTGGAGGCACTCGGCCTCGTTCATCTGTTCGACGTCTGGGTCCCAGATTGTCGGATCACGCTGCGGCTGCGGGCTGGCTGGACTGCCGGGCGGCCGACCGACCGGGCCATCAGACATACGCGGTCCTGTTCACCTGCGACTGGGACATTGATCCAGACCAGGGCCATTCCCGGTGCCGTGCCGCCTAATCGCCTCCAGAGCCGCCAGACGGCGCCTGGATGCGAGGTTGCCGTCGCCGCAAACTGACCGGAAGGCTGAACGTCCCTGGCATGCGCGAGCGATGGCGGCGAGGTCGACGGCGCTCACACGGGATGGATCTTGTCCGCAGTTTCGTGTCGGTCCGATGGCGGTAGGACCACTGGCGTGGTGGATCTTCGATCGATCACGGGGACCCCACGGAGACGGAGCGAATCATGGTGGGAGCCTCGGCGGGCCAGCCGCCAACGCGGCCGCCGCACGCTCCGGCCACGGTCGCGGACGTTGTCCGGCCAGCGCTGACGACGGTGGAAGCAAACGGTCACCTGGCCGCAGCCGCCTATCTGATGAAGCATGCGGGCGAGACGGCGCTAGTGGTCATCGATGACGAACATGCGAAGCGGCCGATAGGCCTCATCACCGACGCCGATATTTCGCAAGCTGTGGCGGACGGTAAGGACGTTAACGAGGTTCGGATGCACGAGCTCATGACCACCGATCCGACCGTCATCGTCGCGACAACGAGCATTCATGAGGCGGCAGAGATGATGGTTACCGGGCATTTCCGGCACCTGCCAGTCGTCAGCGACATCGGGCTCGTCGGAATTGTCGACATTGGTGACGTCTGTCGCGCGTTGCTGGACTCAGCCGGCGAGTAACGCCTCGACCTCAGTGGTTCTGTCTCGGCCTGGATCAGGTGCTGCTCGGTCAGCAGCATCCCGCCGACGAGCGAGCCGTACGCTGGTTGGCGTGAATGAGGGCTCGGAGCGCGCTGCGGATGCGGCAACGCTGTTCACGTCTCAGGTCTGCGCCATGCTCGCGCTCGGAATAGCGTGGCTGTGATTGAGGACCTGGCGCGCGAGCGTCTGGGCTTCCAGGAGCTTCGTCCTGGGCAGTTGGCTGCTGTTCAGGCGCTGGCCGATGGCCGCGATGTGCTGGCCGTGCTGCCGACGGGGGCCGGAAAGTCCGCCATCTATGAGCTGGCGGGGATGCTGCGGGCGGGGCCGACGGTGGTGGTCTCGCCGCTGATTGCCCTGCAGGATGATCAGCTGGCCCACCTGCGGGCAGCTGGGCTGCGGGCGATCGTTTTGAACTCGCAGCAAGCGGCTGGTGCTCGGGCGGCGTCGCTGCTGGCGTCGTGTGACTCGGACACATTCGTATTCCTCGCGCCAGAACAACTAGCCAACGGCGAGACACGAGACACGCTACGGCGGGCAAGGCCGGGGCTGTTCGCCGTGGATGAAGCGCACCTGATCAGCCAGTGGGGCCGCGATTTCCGCCCGGATTACCTACTGCTGGCGGCGCAGGCCGAGTCGCTCGGCGCGCCGGTCCGCGTGGCCCTGACCGCGACCGCAGCGCCGCCAGTGCGGCAGGAGATCATCGGACGGCTCGGCCTGCAGGATCCAGTGGTGGTGATCGGCGACTTCGACCGACCCCACCTCAATCTATCGGCGCAACACGTGATGACCGTTCCCGACAAGGATCGCGAGCTGGTCCGCGCGGCGCGGGAGTTCGCCGGGCCGGGGATTGTCTACGCTGCCACGCACGCGAGCGCCCAGGCGTCTCACGATGCGCTCGCGTCGGCCGGGGAACGGGTGGCGCTGTATCACGCCGGGCTGTCCGGGCGCGAGCGGCACGAGGCGATGACGGCGTTCCTCGACGGTACGGCCCGCGTCATCGCGGCCACGGTCGCGTTCGGTATGGGGATCGACAAGCCGGACGTCCGCTGGGTGCTGCACGCCGATCCGCCGCCGTCACTTGACGCCTATTACCAGGAAATCGGGCGCGCCGGCCGGGACGGGCAGCCGTCCCACGTGCGGCTCCTGTACCGCTGGGAGGACTTCGAGATGGCGCGGTACCTGACCTCGAGAGGGATCTCGGGCAGCGCCGTCGCGCGGGCTGCGACCGCGCTCGCCGCCGGGCAGACGGCCGGGCCCGCCGCGCGGCAGCAGACGGCTGCGCTGGCCAGGCTGGCGGATCTGGGCGCGGCGGCCTGGCAGCCGGACGGCGAGGTCCGGTGGACCGGCACGATGGCCGTGGCGGCGGCGGTGGAGGCCTCGGAGGCGCAGACGGAACGTGGTGACGAGGTAGAGCGCACACGGCTGGCCATGATGCGCCGCTACGCCGATCACACCGGCTGCCGACGTTCGTTCCTGCTGACCTATTTCGGGCAGGACTACCGCGGCCCCTGCGGGAACTGCGACAACGATGCGGGGGGTGCTGCGGCAGCGCCCGCTGAGGTCCCATTCGCTGTGGGTGCACGCGTCGTGAGCGGGCGCTGGGGCGACGGCACTGTGCAGCGGTACGACGGCGACCAGATCACTGTGCTGTTCGACGAGCACGGCTACCGCCAGCTGTTCGTGCCGGTCGTGCTGGAACGCCGCCTCCTCCGGTCCGCATAGGCACGGCGCAGCGAGGCGAGAAGGGGCGGGCGTGCGGGTTATGGCGGCACCATATGCGGAGGTTCCGAACAAGTACGTAAGAGCCGGGAACGGGGTCGATTACGCCTATCGCCAGTCCGGCTCGGGCCCGGTGCCGGGCGGCGCGGCGCCGCTGGTCCTGCTCCAGCATTTCCGTGGCAATCTCGACAACTGGGATCCGGCATTGATCGACGCGCTCGCATCCAACCGGCGCGTGCTGACGTTCGACAACGCCGGAGTGGGCGGCTCGACCGGGACGACGCCGGCCACGGTGACGCAGATGGCGCACGATGCCATCGCCTTCCTGGACGCGCTGGGATTCGAGCGGGTCGACATCCTGGGGTTCTCGATCGGCAGCTTCGTCGCCCAGGAGATTGCCCTGATCCGGCCGGGCGTGGTGCGCAGCCTGGTGCTGGCTTCGTCGGCACCGCGGGGCGCCGCCGGGATGCACGGCTGGGCCGAGGCCGTCATCGGCGCGGTCGGCGGACCGCAGCCAACCCCGGAGGGCTATCTCAGCGTGTTCTTCGCTGATTCACCGGCAAGCCAGCAGGCCGGCCAGGAAGCGCTGCAGCGCATGTACGCACGGACAAAGGACCGGGACAAGGCGACGACCTGGGACACGCGCCAGGCGCAGTACGACGCGGTCTGCTCGTGGGGGATCCCGGACCACTCGCTGCTGCAGCGGCTGAGCGCCATCGAGCTGCCGGTGTTCGTGGCCAACGGCGACAGCGACCCGATGATCCTGCCGCGCTATTCGCACTTGCTCGCCGGCCTCATCCCGCACGCGCAGGTGAAGATCTACCCGGATTCCGCGCACGGCTTCCTGTTCCAGCATCACGTCCAGTTCGCCGCTGACGTCGAGGCATTCCTGGCCAACATCAGCTAGCAGCGCACGGCCATGAGCCGCTAAGGCCAGCTCGTCTGCCTGCTGGGAGCGGTAAGGCTGACCTCAGTACCGGGGATTAAAGCCGTGGCGCAAAACTGCACATCTCGCGGAGTATGTGACCTGTGATCAGCTTCAAGGTCGAGCTTCTGGCCTCAGCGCACGTCGAGATGGTCGCGGAGGCTTTCGCGCTCCTTGGCTGGCCGGGCAAGGATGCCGAACTGTACCGGCGCTACCTAGCTGAGCAGGCCGACGGAACGCGAACAACTCTGGTCGCGGTGGATGGCACCGTGGTGCTCGGCTATCTCACCGTCCTATGGCGCAGCGCGTATCTCCCTTTCCGCGAGGCCGGGATACCCGAACTCTCTGACTTCAATGTCTTGCCCCAGTTCCGCCGCCAGCACGTTGGCACGGCCCTGATGGACGCGGCCGAATCGCTGGTCGCAGCCCGCAGCTCTGCCGTTGGCCTTGGCGTCGGGCTTTATGCGGACTACGCGGCCGCGCACCTCATGTATCTCAAGCGCGGCTACCTTCCCGACGGGCGCGGAATCGCCTATGAATTCACCCCGGTCGCGCCAGGTACGACAGTGCGGGTGGATGACGGTCTCACCTTGATGATGACGCGTGAGCTCTGAGGTGATGCTCCGGTGACCGATGCCGAGGAACATGTGCTGGTCGGCGGCAACGTGTCGGATGTCGTAGTCCGTGTCGGTGACACGGTCCGCAAGCCAGGGCTTCCGCAGACACCGGCCGTGGAGGCGTTCCTGTCGTATCTGAACGCGGCCGGATACCCTGCAGCGCCGCGAACCCTAGGGCGGGACGAGCACGGTCGGCACACCCTCGAGTACATCCCGGGAAGGCTCGCGCATGACATGCCGCCGATGGATCTTGGGGGCCTGTACCGGGTAGGCAGGCTCATCCGGGAATTGCACGACGTCGCCGAGGGCTTCGCCGCGCCGGCGGAGGCGCAATGGGAAGTATGCATTGCGCCGGACCGAGCCGACCTCATCTGTCATCACGATCTGGCGCCCTGGAATCTGGTCTGTGACGGAGACCGCTGGGTGTTCATCGACTGGGATGGTGCCGGACCAGGATCGCGGCTATGGGACCTGGCATGGGCGGCGACTGGCTTCGTGCCGATGGAACCAGACGGTAACCCGGCCGCGGATGCCCCGCGGCTGGCTGCGCTTACCGATGGCTACGGACTGACAGCTGAACAGCGGCTAGAGTTCCCGCCGCTGATCGGTGCGCATTCGCGCGGCATGGCCGATCTGCTCGTGGGATCTGCGCTGACGGGGAAGGAGCCGTGGGCTCGGCTCTATGCCGAGGGTCATGCCGCCTTCTGGGGACCAGCGGCAGACTACGCAGAGCAGAACGTCGAAACCTGGACCCGCGCACTTCGCTAGATATACAGGCAGGCTGCTATTGCTGCAGCCTGAGTCTGTGATCTTGTCCGGCGCGGTGACGTGACCTGAGTCGGCCCCGGTACTGCCTTATTGCCCGTGGTTTGCGAGCCTGACCGGGGCTGGTCGAGGTGCTGGTTTTCGGCGCGGAGCCGCCCATCCGCCTCTGAACTGCGCAAACGCGCCCTAGCTGTAGGCCCGTCTCAGTGCGAGAATAGGCCCGTGAACGATGGCAAGAAGGACACCGACCTAGCCGACACCCTAGCCGAGGTCGGCCGGAGAGTCGGCCAGGCCATCACGGACGCCCTGGAGCGCGTGCGGCCGGCCGCCGACGCGCTTACCGAGATGGTCAATCGGCCAGAGGCACGGGCAGTGTTCGACCGCGCCGAGCGGACCTTGCGGCGCAGACCGTGCCTGTGTTTCTGTCAGCGGGCTCATCCGGACGACCGCAGCATCTGCGAGACGTTCGACGCAGTGGTCACGGGCCGGCACAGCTCGGACCTGCTGGGTGACATCGACGTGCCCTTGTGCGCTCCGTGCGCTGCAGCCAGGGCCGCGCGCGAGTTCGGTCGCTGACGACCACCGGCTCGCTATCCGCGAGCGGGCCTCACCGGCGACTTCGCCAAGCGGGTTGCGAAGCCGCCGATGATTGCCTCCTACATGCTGTGCATCCGCATGTAACGCTCGAGGTCTTTCCTGCTGGCCAGCAAGATCGTGCCCACGGCGATAACCCCCGTGGCCGCTGTCCACTTCAAGAACCTCATTGGTCCCCCCGATGAGCCCGGCGAGGCAAGCTCGCGGGCCCGGGCATCCGCACCGTTAGTTATTGGCGGCCGCGGCTGTCTCCTGCTGCTCGACGAGTTCGCCCTCAACCATGATCTTGACCTCTTCGCTGACGACGAGCCTGCCGTCCAGGACCATGTTGAAGCTGAGGCCGAAGTCCTTCCTGTTGATCGCGCCTTCGGCGCTGTAGGCGATCCGGTGTCCCATCATCCCTGGGTCGTTGAACTCGCCGTACTTGGTCACGAGGAGTGTCACCGGCCGGGTGTTGCCCTTGATGGTGAGGTCACCGGTCAGGTTGTACCGGTCTTGGCCCGCTGGCTCGACGCCGGTGCTCTTGAAGGTGATCACCGGGTTGTGCGCTACGTCGAGGAAGTTCTCCGAACGGAGATCGTTGTCCCTGGCCGGGTTGTTAGTACGGATGCTCCCAGCTGAGATTGTCACCTCGACCGAGGCATTCTCGGGGTGCTCGGGAGCGATGTCAGCCGTGGCGCTGACGTCGTCAAAGTTGCCGCGCACCGTCATCATGCCAAGGTGCTTGGCCGAGAATTCGACTTGCGTGTGATACGGGTCGAGCTGCCAGACGCCCATCGAGGGCCTCCTTGCCTCGCGTGGTCAGCCTGCACGTGCTAACGCGGTCGTGATCGCAGTCCGGGGTTGGCCGAGGCGCCTCCTGAAGCGCTCCTGATTGTGCCCCGAACATTACCCGCGAGGCGTGCGGCTCATCTCGGAGGGGGCTACCCTCATCGCGCCATGTCCTGGCTCAGTAGCTAAATGGCTCGGCACCACGCGCCGTGGGGGTGCCAGCCGCTGCGTCACCGGCTGTGCGGGCATCTTCTTCGCCATCGATGAGGTGGCTGTGGCTCAGCGCCGTGACGCCAGCGACAAGCAGTGCGAGGGCGAGCGCCTCGAGTGCCAGGTCACCAGTGCTGGCGTCGAAGTGCTCGCCGAACAGGAACAGCCCGAGCAGGCTGGCGGCGAGCGGATCGAGGATGGTGAAGCCAGGCTGAGATGCGGCGAGCGGTCCGGCCGCCAGCGCGTGCGAGGCAAGCAGCAGACTCATCGCCCCGGCACCGAGAAGGACGTAGACGGACCAGTTGGAGAAGATCGCCGCGGCGCCGCCGTTCAGATGCGAGCTGAACTCCTTGATCACGGCCGCGACGAAGCCCCAGGCAACTCCGGTCACCGCGCCTAGCACGGCGGCCCGCTGCGCCGCGGAAGCTGCCGACCTTCGGTGCCGCAAGCCGAATGCAGCCGCAAGCCCAGCGAGCACTACCGCGACGGTCACCAGCCCCGCGAGCAGCCACAGGAACGTCGGCGCGTGCTGCCGGCCGCCTGACGGGGAAGCAGCGAACAGAAACAGGCCAAGCCCGGCCGACATCGCGGCCGCGGCGAGCCAGTCGCGCCGGCGCACGGTCCGCGAGCTCAGCACCGCCATGTAGGCGAATACGAACAGGAGCTCCAGCGCGAGAATCGGCTGGACCAGCGCCAAGGCGCCGTAGTGCAAGGCCGTCAGCTGGAAGACGAACCCGAGGATCATGCTGGCTATGCCAGCTAGCCAGATCGGACGACGCGCCAGCCGGAAGACGAGCCACACGTCGAGACCAGTCGGGTGGCTGTCTCTAGCTCCGAGGCGCTGGCACACCGAGGACGTAGCCGTGCAGACGCTCGCGAGGAGCGCGAACGGGATCGCCTTTTCCATCTCCTCCAGCCGCTCTGCTCGGTCACTTCACCGGTCTTGCCGGGAACGCTCTGCTCATATTCAGCTTTGACCCTGACGTTAACGTTAGATCCGTGTCGGCGGTAAGCCTGCCGCGGGGTGCGTTCGCGGTGGGCGACACATCGTCCGGCGCACCGACTCACGATCCCGCACACGGCACCGACGGCGGGCCCAAGCGAGAACACTCATACTCGATCGGGGCCGCCGCCACCGAGGACAGATCACAGCTAGCGTTGTATCTCTGGGCATAGCGAGCGGCCCGCACCGTGTATTCCGCGACACGCGTGTTCCGCGATACGTGTACTCCGCAATACCGCCGTGGCGAACACCAGGCGGGATCCGCGCGCCAGTTGAAGGCTCGGACGTTCTTCCTTGTCGCTGGCCGTGCATGCGCGATGACTTGCAGTGAGGTTTTCTCGCGTTGCCGGCGGCGGTCGGTCATAGCGCGCTGAGGCCGCGCTGCACACGCAGCAGATATTCCCGGCGCTCAAGCGGGTTGCGATCGGTCCGCGGCCGAATCGGGGGTGCGCCGCGGACCGGCTGGTAGCGGGCGAACTCGGATTCCAGGCCGCCTTCCCCGCGAGTCAGGGCCGGCAGTTGCTGCTGAAGCTGGCGGACCTGCCCTGCCGGGATCTCGCCGGCTATGACAGCCGATTCGCCGTGCAGTTCGGGCGTCTGCTGCGTCGCGCGCAGGCGGGCGAGCACCGTCAGGACCGGGGGCAGGCAGTCGGCCGGGATATCAAGCCTGAAGCTGCTCACCGGCTCGCAGACGACCGTCCTGGCCTCGCGCAGCGCAGTCATCAGCACCAGGGGCGTCAGGCTGCGGAAGTCACCGGCCGAGCTTGAGAATTTGCTCCAGCCGTAGGGCGGCGGCGGCACGTAACCGGAGTGCGTCAGCGTCACGACGCAGTCGATGACCTGCCACCCGTGCAGGCCCTGGCTGAGTGTGTCGCCGGCGGACTCCTCGACTGCCTTAATAAACGCCAGCGGCATCGAGCCCAGCTCGACCTCCAGCCGGAACGATAGCCCGGACCCATCCGGACCTGGCTCGATGCGCAGGCCGACAGTGGCGCGGAAGGGGTTGTCACCCGTGTCCATCATCTCTGCGGCTGCCCCGATCCCCGTCACGCGCTCGACGCAGATCGTCGTCGTCTCGCGGAAGTGCACGTGGAGACCGAACTCGTCGGCCAGCGTGGCCTGGATGACCTCCTTCTGCACCTCGCCGTACAGGGAGACCAGCATCTCGTGCCGGACGTCGTCCTGGCGCAGGTTGATCAGCGGGTCCTGCTCGGCAAGCTCGGAGAGCGCGGCATACAGGGCTGGCTTGTCGGCGGCGCTGGCCGGGACGACAACGCTCTCAAGCGTTGGCGGCGCGAACAAATGCTGCCGCGAGGTCGCCGTAGCCGGGCCGATCGCATCGCCGATCTGCACGCCGGGCAGGCCGCAGACCTTCGCGATCTGCCCGGCGGCCACCGAAGCGCGCGGAGCCGGAGGCCCACCGGACAGCACGCTGAGCGCCGTGACCTTTCCCTCGCGTCCGGAACCGAAGGGGACCGGTTCCCTTGCGCGCAGCGTCCCGGCGAACATCCGGACGTAGGCAACCTTCTCGCCGGCCGGCCCGCCCTCGACCTTGAACACGGTCCCGGCTGGCGGACCATCCGCATCGCTGCACGCCACCGGCAGGAACTCGGCTAGGCCAGCCATCAGGCTGTCGACGCCGGCCCCGGTGATCGCCGAGCCGAAATAGACCGGGTGCACAAGCACGCGACGCGTTTGCGCAGCGAGCGCGGTCCGAAGCCGCGCGTAAGGCAGCGCGTGATCGTCGGCAACGTACGCCGCCAGCAGGGCGTCGTCATGCTGGGTGAGGACGTCAGCGAGGCGGGCGACGTGCACCGAGTCGCCTGGCCCCAGCGGACGGCAGGCCGCGCCGCGCATGCCTGGATTGGTCACCACGTCCATCGCGACGACCGCGGGCGTCAGCCGCGCGCCGATCTGGGCCAGTACCCGGTCGGGCTGTGCGCCGCTGCGGTCGATCTTGTTGACGAAGACGAGGGCAGGGATATGCAGCCGCCGCAGTGTCCGCATCAGCACGCGCGTCTGGGCCTGAACGCCCTCGACCGCCGAAACGACGAGCAGGGCGCCGTCGAGAACGACCAGGGAACGTTCGACCTCAGCGATGAAGTCCGGGTGACCAGGGGTATCGATCAGGTTGACGGCAAGATCACCAATGCGGAACGAGGCGACGGCCGCCTTAATCGTGATCCCTCGCTGCCGTTCGAGTGCGAGCGAGTCTGTCTGCGTACTGCCGTCATCGACGCGGCCGACGTGGTCGATAACCCCGGCGGCGAACAGAAGCCGCTCGGTCAGGCTGGTCTTGCCGGCGTCTACATGCGCCAGAATCCCCAAGTTGAGCGAGTGCACGAAGCGTCATGTCCTTTGGATAGGCCGTACTTGCCATCGGTGAACATGAGCGCTGCTCGCATCTCGCCTCCCTTGCCTGCCGCGTAGGTCCTGTCGCGTAGGTCCTGCCGTGTGACTGTCGCCGGTGGCAGTAGACCAGCGCGCGACGGGGGACGCAACTGATTATCGATAGGCCCGTGATTATCGATAGGCCCGTGCCTGGAGCTCGAACAGCTCGGCGTACAGGCCGCGCGCGGCCATGAGCTCGGCGTGGCTGCCGCGCTCGCAGATGCCGCCATCGCACAGCACCAGGATCAGGTCGGCCATCCGGACGGTCGAGAACCGGTGCGAGACGAGCACGGTGATGGCACCCGAGCGCTGCCTGGTGGCCCGCGCGGCGGCCGTCCACCGCCCAAACAGCTGGTGCTCAGTCTCGGCGTCGATGGCCGCCGTTGGCTCGTCGAGCAGTAGCAGCAGCGGATCCGTCCGCATCATGGCCCGGCCGATGGCGAGCTTCTGCCATTGGCCGCCGGATAGGTCGACGCCGTTGGGCCAGCTCGGTCCGAGCTGAGTGGCCAGTCCCGCCGGCGCGCCATCAGCAACGTCAGTGGCGCCCGCCCGGTGAAGGGCGGCCGTCGCGGCGGCCGAGTCGTCGAGGTCGTGAAGGAACCCCAGGCCTACGGCTCGCTGGATGCTGAACTCAAACCGGGCATGATCCTGGAATCCGGCTGAGATCCGCCGCCGCCAGTCCTGCGGATCGACGTCGGCCAGGTCGGCATCATCGATCAGGATCCGGCCAGCCGTCGGCCTGCACAGCCCGGCTATAAGGCTGACTAGCGTGGTCTTGCCGGCGCCGTTATCACCGACGATGGCGATGGTGGACCCCGCTGGCAGGGTGACGCTCACGTCGCGGAGCGTCGGCTCGCTGCGCCCCGGGTAGCGGTAGGACACAGCATCCAGGCGTATGCCAGTAGCCAGGACGGACGGTACGACAGGAGACACGACCGCCTGATGCGGCCCTCGGACCAGCGCGGACGCGGCGGGCCTCTCCGCCCCTGGTCGCTCGGCGACGCGCTCGAGAAACAGGTACCTGGCAGCTGCCGTCAGCGTGCGCAGCAGCCATTGGGCAAGCTCGGCAGAACCCGTGATAAGAGTCAGCACCTGGCCGGCGAGGACGGCGGTCATAGCGACGTCGCCGACGCTGACCTTACCGCGGGCCGCCAGAAGTACCACCAGCACGATCGCGCCGAGGTAGCCCGCCAAGAACACGGTGCGGCCGATCAGCCGGAAGCCCTGAGCGCGCAGCGCGAGCTGTACGTGGATCTGCCGGATCTGGTGGTGCTCGGCGGTGAATCGGCGGAGCAGCTCGGGCCGCAGCCGGAACAGCCGCAGTTCAGCCGCCGCCGTCCGGCTCGCGGCGAGCTCGTAGAGCATCTGCGCACGACGGCTGGGCTCGGCGGCGAGCTCGTTGCCGCGGTTGTACAGGCCGGTGGTCTGCCGCGACAGCAGCAGCGTCGGCAGGCCGCACAACGGAAGCAGCAGGAGCACCGGCGTGATCGAGGCCAGCAAGACGGCGGTGATCGCGATGCGGACGCCCGTCGTGATCGCCTCGATGAGCGATGGTACGGCCTCGCCGAATTCCCACGACTCAGCTTGCAGCAGCTCGAGCTGGCGCAGGTAAGCCGGTGTCTGGTAGATCGCCAGCGTGGGGGAGCTGCCGACGAGCTCCAGCAGACGGCTATTCAGCAGGTACTGCGTGCGGTCCGCGAGCGCCATTCGCGTTCGGTTACCCGCGTGGCCAGCCGCAGCGCTGGCCGTAATGGACAGTGCGATGGCCAGAGCGGCCGCCACAGTCGCCCGGCCGTCGTGTCCCAATGCGGCGTTGGTGAACAGCCGCAGCCACAAAGCGAGCAGCGACGCGGCGGCAGCTTGCACTGATAGCAACGCAAGGGTCCAGATGGCGAGCCTGCGATCGGCCGCCCAGGCGAATCCCAGCATTCGCCGAGCTGCGCGGACGGATGGCGACGGGCGCTCGTCAGTCATCTGGCCCGCCCTGGCGGGTACCGGCCGCGTCGATATCCCCCGTGTAGCTGCTGGCTTGGAGACTGAACATCCGTGCGTACTGACCGCCACCGGCCATCAGCTCATCGTGACTACCGTCCTCAGTGATCCGGCCTTGCTCGAGCACGACGATGCGGTCGGCCCTGCGTACCGTCGAGAACCTGTGACTGATCACGATCGTGGTGAGTCCGCTGGTGAGCTCGAGGAACCTGTCATAAAGCTCGGCTTCGGCGCGGACGTCCAGGTGGGCGGTCGGCTCGTCCATGATCAGGACAGTGGCTCCGGCCCGGACCGCCATGAGCGCACGCGCGAACGCGACCCGCTGCCACTGTCCGCCCGACAGGTCGACGCCGCCATCGAAGCGGGGAGACAGCACTGTCGTCGCCCCGGCCGGCAGGGCAGCGAGCAGCTCGGCCGCGCCCGCCTGCGCTGCGATATCGGCTAGTTCAGCCGCGTCGAGGCGGTCCTGCTCGATGTTGCCGAACCGAATGTTCTCGGTCAGCGGCAGCTCATACCGGACGAAGTCCTGGAAGATGACGGCGACCTGGCGGCGCCAGCTCGCCAGGTCGAGGTCGGCTAGGTCGATGCCGTCGATGGCGATCGTGCCAGCGCTCGGTCGGCACAGGCCGGTGAGCAGCTTCACCAGCGTCGTCTTGCCAGCGCCGTTGAGCCCGACGATAGCCACCGACCGGCCGGCCGCGAGCCTCAAGTCGAAGCCGTCCAGCACGAGCGTGTCCCGGCCCGGATACCCGAAGCTGACGCCCTCGAAGCTGACCGCCTGCTGTGGCAGGCCAGCGGCTGGTCGCCCGGCGTCCGGAGGGGCGGCCTGTTCGCTCGCGTGTACAGCCTGCTCGAGGCTGAGCACATCCGGGACCGGCACGGACCCGTTCTCGATCCAGGTGTCACCGGTCAGGCTCGCGATCAGCGCCATGCCGAATAGCCCCTGCAGGATCACCACAAGCGCGGACACTGGCAGGGCGCCGGAACTCGCCGATTTCGCGACGAGCAGCAGCACAGCGACGTGCGCGGCGAGCACCACGCACCCGAGGAGCGCTATCGGCCGGTGGTCAGCCCGCCGGGCACGCCATAGCTGGGTCATCACGGCCGACCACTCGCGACCGTACTGATCGACTAGCCAGCCGACGAGCCCGAAGATGCGTATCTCCTTGGCCCAGGGCGGCAATAGCCCGATGCGCTGGATGTAGCGGGCCCGGCGTAGCGGGTCGGTCCAGAACGGGTCGGCCCGGTAGTAGCTCGCCTGCAGGGACCGGCCGACAACCAGCCATAGAGCGGTCAGGGCCACCGCCGCGGCCGGCCGGTAGATGCCAACGAGAACTGCCGCGGCCAGGCCCTGACAGCGCGCCGTCCACTGGGCGCTCAATCCGGAGACCAGCTCGCCAGGCCCGTACCTGGCGAGCTGGACCCCGCGGTCCACGCTTGCTGCGAGCTCGGGGTCGTCGAAGAGCCGCAAGTCGTCCCCGGCCAGGGCGGACGCCATCACGCGGGCAAGCAAGTAGCCGTCGAACCGGCGGTACAGGTCAGTGCCGACCACATCCTGAGCGCCGCTGGCGACCTCCATCAAGATGAGCAAGACTGCGATGGCCGTCAGTGCCTCGATCGAATGTTGCCCCGCCGTGCTGCCGAATCCATGCCGGACTACCGCTGGCAGCTGGCCGACGAGCACGCCCACCAGGCCGGCGAAGACCGCGGGGAGCGCGCCGGACAGGAGGGCTAGCAGCGCTAGTGCGAGGGTCAGGCCAGGGAATGCACGGGCGAGCTCCCGCCGTGCGGCTCGCCGGCTGGCGCGGCGGGGCGATCGATATCGGCGTACCCGGCGAATTATGTCGAGGACTCAAGGCATAGCGCCACGGTAGCAGGAGCGGCCCCGTTCCCGGCCAGATGAACGCCGGTAAAGCCTGCACTGTGGCACTGTGAGAAGCGTCGCATCGAGGGAGGGTGACGCAGTGCCTGCGCGGTCCGGATGGGGGCTCACGCCGCGGCAGAGCGTGGAGCTGGAGTGCGCGCGGCGCGGTCATCAGCAAGTGGTCGACGGGTGCGTGAAGCTGCTGCGCGGCGGCGACGTGGACGACAACCTGATCATGGCCCTTGGCGGCCCGGTGGGCCGCATTGTCCTGGATGACGGGCCCGCCCAGCGCAATCAGTACTGGCGGCGGGTCTGGGGAGCGCGGGGTCTGCTGTATGTCTTCGACGACCGGGCAGCGCCGGCGATCATCGACGCGCTGCATGACGAGCACTGGCGAGTTCGCGAGATGGCGGCCAAAGTGATCGCCAGGCACAAGATCGACGCAGCACTGGCGGCGGTCGCGAATCTGCGCGATGACCCTGTCCCGCGAGTCCGGTCCGCGAGCGAGCGCGCGGTCGTGGTGCTGACGGCGGCGGGCAGCTGAGTGACCGCCGTGGACGCGGCGACGGCGCGTCCTTTGGTCTGCAGACTTTTGCGCGCTCGGGCGTCCGGGTATCGCGTGGCTAATCTGACCTTCACGGCGGAGTCATAGCCTGGCTTACCGCCCCGGCGACGTGTGCGGCCTGAGTTACCGTGGCGCGTGGGCATTGTTCGGGCGCCCGATCGGCGTCTGCTGACAGCGGGGGTCGTCGCGTTCCTGGCGGCAGCGGCCTGCTACCTGGTCTTCATCCTCACGCACTCGATGGACCGCTGGCTTGCGCCTGTTGACCTGGACGTTTACCGGCTCGGCGGCGACGTGGTCGCGCATATCGCGCCCGGCTACCGGGCCGGGCTGGCCGCACCGCTGTACGACTGGCCTGGGTACGGCCTGAAGTTCACCTACACGCCGTTCGCGGCGATCGTCTTCGCCATTCTGGCCTTGCCGTCCTGGGGCGTCCTGCAGGCACTGTCGGTCGCAGCCAACGTTCTTGCGTTCCTAGCGACAATCTGGGTGACCCTGGGCGCCCTGGGCTATCGGGCCGGCCTGGCCAGGGCTGGCGGCATGCTGCTACTGGCGGCTTTCCTGTTCTGGACTGAGCCAGTTCAGCGCACGTTGTATCTGGGTCAGATCGAGCTACTGCTGATGGCGCTGATCATGTGGGACATGTGCCAGCCGGACCCGCGCCGGTGGAAAGGCGCGGGCGTCGGCATCGCCGCCGGGATCAAGCTCGTGCCGCTGATCTTCATCCCCTACCTGCTGCTGACCCGGCGGTATCGGCAGGCCGGCGTGGCGGCCGGGACCTTTGTTCTCACCGTGCTCATTGGATTCGCCGTCAGGCCGGCCGACTCCCGGCTCTGGTGGCTGAACGGCCTGTTCGCGAAGGGCAGCCGGACCGGTTTCATCGGCTGGGAGGGCAATCAGTCGCTCCAGGGCATCATCACCAGGCTCAGCGGGAGCATCGCGGCAGGCCAGTGGATCTGGCTGGCGGCCGCCGCCGTCACGCTCATCGCCGGGTTGGTAGCTGCGGCGGCGCTGAGTCGGGCCGGGCATCCGCCGGCGGGGGTTGTTACGTGCGCACTGAGCGGCCTGCTCGTGTCGCCCATCAGCTGGGATCATCACTGGGTCTGGATAGTTCCTGGCGTCACCATCTTGGCCTGCTACGGCCTGCAGACGCGCAGGGCGATGCGGTGGACCTGCCTGACCGGCGCGGCGCTCGTCACGGGGCTCTTCGGCGCCTGGCCTGGATTCCTCTGGGGCCAGCCCGTTGACCTGGGTGCCTTCTCCGAGGGATTTATCTGGGCGCCGCCCAACACGCCGCCTGGCACATTTGCTCGGCTTGGCGACCGGCCCTCCTATGCCGAGTACCACTGGACAGGCTGGGAGCTCATAGCTGGCAACCTGTACGTACTCACCGGGATCGCCGCGCTCATTGTCATCGTCGTCTTCGCCGTGCGCGCGAGGGCGGTGCGCCGTCCCGTAAAGGCCGGGGCGATTCCCGCCGACAGCCCGGTCCCGGTCGTCAGCCGGTAGTCAGCCCGTAGCCCCCTGCGACCGCGGGGCCAGCCCGCCAGTAGCGCTAGGAGCGCTAGTAGCGCTGGGAGGGCTGGGAGCGTTGGGAGGGCTGGGAGCCTTGGGAGCGCTGCGAGCGCCTGCCGAGGGCCGCCGGGAGCGGCGACCGCCGGCCACACACATGGCGATCATCGCGACCAGCGCCGTGATCAGCACTATGGGCGCGGCCAGCGTCAGGTCGTCGTTGGAGATCCTGGACAGCAGATGCGATGGCAACGGCGTGGGATTACCCGGCATGAGCGCTGTGGTGCCCGCGATGAGACGCGCAATGACGAGCCAGTCCAGCCAGCAGGCTGGCACCACGATCAGCAGGCAGACGATCATCGCCTCGTACGAAGGCAGCTGGTACTGCCAGGTGAACAGCCACGCCGTGCTAAACGCCAGCGCCGCGAATATGGCGGGCTGCGCCTTCTCACGTCCCGGCAGGTTCCTCAGCGCCACGATCGCGGCTCCGACCACGATGACGGCGGCGATGACGGCGATGTGCCTGATCAGGAAGCTGTGCGGTACCCGGGCGAACAGCTGGTAGAAGTTATCGGCGGTGGTGTGGCTATCGCGACCCACTACGGCCTTGATCGCGGGCGGCCCGAACCATGCATAACTAGGCAGCAGAACGGCAAGCATGGCGCACGCGCTGGTGAGGCACGCCATCGGCGAGCGGCGGAGCGCCCATGCGAGACCCAATCCGAACAGGGCAAAGGTGATCTTGATGTCTGCCGCCAGCCCGATGAGCGCACCACCAGCCAGGACGCGGCCGAGTGGTGGATGCCCGGTCGGCGGAAGTGCGGGCCAGCCACCAGCGATGACCAGCCCCAGCAGGCCGGCGGCGGCCGCCAGTACGTCGAGGTGCGCCGCGGCGATCAGCTGCCAGATCAGCAGCGGGTTGACGGTCCAGAGCAGGTGCGCCCGTAGCCGTCCAGCGGGGTCTGACCGCAGCAGTCTGTCGGCCGTGTATGCCACCGCGCCGAACGCCGCCGCGTTCGCCAGCTTGAGCCAGAACACAATCCGGGCCGCCGACGCACCGCCCAGCCAGGCCGCGAGGTACTGCTCCGCAGTAGCCGCCGGTCCGTACGGCGTCGTGGCCTTGCCCCACTCCCACGGGATCGAGACGCCGACGGCGTCGTGCACGTGCTTGAGGTCCCACGGAACCATCACATACGGGCTACGGCCAAGCACCACGATCCGGCCAAAGGCCATGTAATCCAGTGAGTCAGTTGACCCAACCGGCGGCAGCACGGTCAGGATGGCGACGACCAGTGCTCCAGCCCCGATAAGCAGTCCAACCGGCGGGCGGGCGCCGCGGCGGACGGCAACCAGCCCGGCAGCCACACCGATGCCGGCTACCACCGCCGACAGCCACAGCGCGACAGCCATGTCGTCCAGCGGGATGCGCCAGCTGCCGAACTGATACGGCGGCCCCGTCCTCGGCATCGCCATCGGCGGTCCCATCCAGGACGCTCGGGTCAGGGATGCCGCGATCATGACGGCCAGCGCGGCGCCGATGCCGACTGCTGCGACCCAGGCGCAGACCCTGGTAAATGGGCCCACCGGCACAGTCAGGCTCGCGGAGCCTGGCTGAGTCCGAGCGCGCCCATGAACGTCAATGCCCATGGTGGAAAGCTCAATCTGACGGTGAAGAGAGCGTCGACAACGCCCTTGAACCCGCGAAGCCCCTGAAACTCAGGCTGGGTAGTTGCCCTCTACCCCTCGCAAAGTCCCGAGACTCGGGCCGTTGCGATTACCGATGCCGAATTTAGCAGCGGGTCGATGATAATCCCGCGTCAGGTTGCCAATGCATGACCGGATAATGCGCGTGCTTTTTCCTGCTGTTGCCCGCGTAGTAGTTGCCAGCGGAGCAGGCTGCCCACGCCGGCTCCGGTGATCAGCGCGGTGAGGTGGCCGACCGCGCTGAGTTCCAGATGGCTGAGGCCCTCGAAGATCTGGCCGACGAAGATCAGGAGCGCGAAGTCGAGTGCCGCGGCCGCACGGATCAGCCAAGTACCCCAGAGCAGGCCGACTGCGATGGCGGCGACGACCACGTAGGACGGTCCCACGTCGAGCAGATTGCGGTCTGCGTCCGGCAGCGCGCCAGCCGCGACGCGGTAGGCCACTATGCCCTCGCTCACCAGCGTTCCGACCAGCTGCCCTGCGGCGCAGGTCACCAGCGTGCGCCAGTTGCCGAGCAGGTGATTGGCGCCGAAGAGGGCCAGCGCGATGAGGAGCGGCCACACGGGCTCGAATCCGGACGGGACGAACGCCGAGACGATCAGGCAGCCGACAGGGTGGTGCTCCAGGTTGTGCACGCTGGTGCTGGCCCAGTGCAGCAAGGAGGCCTTGTCGCCGGGCGGCAAGAACTGGTAGCAGACCTGGACGGCACAGAATCCGGCCAGGTACAGCCATGCCACGGCATATCGCCTGAAAACACGGCCGATCGCGTGGCGTGGCATGCGAATCAGACTAAGGCAGCCCGCGCACGATGAACTGAGTCGGGAGTTCCTTTACCCTGGGCGCCGAAGATCCATTGGCTGGCATAGTGCGCATCAAAGAACTCCTTGCGGGAAGCAATAGAGGAGTCATGAAGTTCATTTTCCTGCTGCGGGCGCGACTGAGTTAAGTCGATATAGCTAAGGCGACTGAATGATCAGCCGACCTGGCGGAAATCTGGCGTGAGCCAGATCTTCTCTCCGTTTTACTGCTCGACCTTGGCGATGTAGCCCAGGGCGGCCGACGTGCGCCACCGGCCGGCGAACCACCGTCCGACGCAGCCCCATGCGTCACCGCGCTTGTACTGGGTGCCGCGCGGAACCGAGTTGAGCCATGTCTCGTATCCGTCGTAACAGGCACGCCAGATGGCGTACGCGGCGTCAGCGTTCATCGCCGTGGAGGCGGCTATGGCCGGCCAGCCGCCGTTCTCGTAGGGATAGCGGTTCTGCAGGATCCCGTAGCTCTGCGGGCACTCGCCTGGCCTGCCATCCTGGCCGATCTTGTGACCCGGCAGGCATCGTCGGCGCCATTAATCGGTCGCCGCGGCATGGTCTGGCTGGCACGCTGGCGGCGTGGTCGACTATCAGTTCGCCGAGCCGTCGCTGGCGATGCTGTACGACCTGCTCTGCCCGTGGGATCCGCGCGGCGACTTCGGGTTCTACCTGCCGCTGGTAATGGCCGCGGACAGGGTGCTGGATGTCGGCTGCGGGACCGGGATGCTGCTGCGCCGGGCCAGAGCTGCGGGTCACGCCGGGCGGCTGTGCGGGCTCGATCCGGCGGCCGCAATGCTCGACGTGGCGCGAGCTGAGCGGGACGTCGAGTGGATTCTCGGTGATCTGTCTTGTGTCCGGTGGCAACCCGAGTTCGACTTGATCGTGATGACTGGTCACGCGTTCCAGGTCCTCACCGGAGACGAGCAGCTCCGCGAGGCACTGGCGGCGGCGCGGGCAGCACTGGCGCCGGGTGGCCGGTTCGCATTCGAGACGCGCAATCCGCTGGTGCGCAAGTGGAAAGACTGGGTCCCCGAGCATGCGCAAGAGATCACCGATGGCGGTGGTGCCGTGGTGCGGGTGGCACATCAAGTCGACCTGCCGGTCCAGGGCGAGCTTGTCTCGTTCACCACCACGTATTCGAGTCCGGGCTGGGAGCGGTCGCAGGTCAGCCGCAGCACGCTGCGCTTCCTGGATGCTGAGGCGCTGTCGGGATTTCTCGCGAGCGCCGGCCTGGAGATTGATGAGCAGTACGGCGACTGGGACCGGTCACCATTTGGTATGGACAGCCCTGAGATAATCACGATCTGTAGGGAGCTCTAGACGAGGCTGTGTCTGAGCCAAGAACCTGCTTTGGACGAGTGCCCGAGCCCTGCTTGACTGTATCGAATATCTGTTCGATAGTAGGAGGATGGGAGCGGGGATAGCGCAGGTCATTTCGCTATCTCCGGTGCGCCACCGGGATGACGTCCTGACAGGCGAGGGCCTGCTGCCGGTTCTGCCCGCGCTGCGGGACCTGCTGCCAGGCGGCGGCTTGCAGCGTGGGTCTGTGGTGACATCGGGGGACTGGGGCCTGCTGGCGCTGGCGCTGACGGCCGGCGCCGTTGCCGACGGAGCGTGGTGCGCGGTCGTCGGGGTGCCAGCCATAGGCGTGCGGGCAGCGGCCGAGGCCGGCCTGGATCTGGACCGCGTGCTGCTGGTCAGCGAGCCCGGACCGAGCTGGGCACAGGTGGTGGCGTCCCTGCTGGACGGCTTCGACGTCGTGCTGCTTCGCCCGCCGGATCAGCCGTCGGCGCAGCTGCGGCGCAAGCTGGAGGCGGTGGCCCGCCGGCACGGCAGCGTACTCGTGGTCGCGGGGGACTGGCCAGGCGCACAGTCCCGGCTACTGGTGACGGATGCGCAGTGGATCGGGATCGGCGCCGGGCACGGACGGCTGCGGGCGCGCAGGGCACGGGTCGTCGCGTCCGGGCGCGGCGCCGGAGAGCGGACCCGTACAACGTGGCTGTGGCTGCCGGGCCCGGACGGCGCGGTCACGACAGCGGACCTGGCCGATGCGAGCTCGCGTGGTTACCAAGGCGACGGCTATCAGGGCGACCGCTACGGTGATGACGCTTACCTCGATGATGCTGAGCGACTGGTGAGCAGCGGATGACCAGCCACGCCGCGGCGCCGCGGCGGGTACTCGTGCTGCGCTGCCCGCAGTGGCTGGAGGACGCGCCGGGGCCGGGCACACCGGGGCTGGGCACGCCGGGGCTGGGCACGCCGGGGCTGGGCACGCCCGACGGGAGGCAGGAGCCGGACAGCAGGCGGGAGCCGGACAGCGGCGTGGCCACACGAGCCTTCGAGGCCGTCGTCGCCGTCGTCGAGGAGTTCTGCCCGCAGGTCGAGGTCCTGCGGCCAGGCGTGTGCGCGATCCCGACGCGTGGTCCGGCGCGCTACTTCGGCGGGGAGGCCGAGCTGGCCGCGAAGCTGGCCGAGGCGGTCTGCCGGGCTGGCTTTACCTGCCAGGTTGGTATCGCTGACGGTCTGTTCGCCGCCGGGCTTGCGGCTCGCACCGGGCCGACGGGAGTGCTCGTCCCGCCGGGGGAGGCGCGGGAGTTCCTGGCTGGCTTCCCGGTCGGGGTACTTGGCCTGCCCGAGCTGTGCGAGCTGCTGCCTAGGCTGGGCATAGAGACGCTGGGCCAGCTTGCTGGCCTGCCGCCTGCAGAAGCTGCCAGCAGGTTCGGGGCAGACGGCAAGCTCGCCTGCCGGCTTGCCCGCGGCCTTGACCCACGCCCGCTGATCCCGCGGGTGCCTGCGGCCGATCTCTCTGTTCAGATGGAGTTTGATCCGCCTGCTGAGCAGTCGGAGCCAGTGATCTTCGCGGCCAAGGCGCTGGCCGATGCGATGCATGACCGGCTGACGGCCAGCGGTTTCGCCTGCGTGCGGGTTCAGGTAGCGGTGCGCTGCTCGGACGGCCGCGAGTTCAGCCGGCTCTGGCGGCATGACGGGCTCCTGTCGGCGCTGGCTGTGGCTGAGCGCGTGCGCTGGCAGCTCGACGGCTGGCCAGGCACGGACGGGATCGCGCTGCTGCGACTGACACCGGATCAGCTGGTCCGTGCCACCGGGCGGCAGCTGGCGCTCTGGGGCGACAGCGTGATCAGCGACCGGGTAGCCCGCGCGGCCATCCGGGTACAGGCGATGCTCGGCCATGACCGCGTGGTCAGGCCGGTGCTGGCGGGCGCCCGCCGCCCAGCCGATCAGGCGCTGCTTGTGCCCTTCGGCGACGCCGGGGAACCGCGGCGGCCCGCTGATCGCCCCTGGTCGGGACAGCTTCCGGCGCCGGCGCCGGCGACCGTATACCCCGCGCCGCTCACGGCCAGCGTGACCGATGAATCGGGCGAGACAGTATCGGTCAGCGGCCGGGCCGAGCTGTCGGCGCCGCCAGCCTGGCTGGCCGCCGCGGACAGGCCTGCCCGGGCAGTCACGGCCTGGGCCGGGCCGTGGCCGATCACCGAGCAGTGGTGGGATCCGCGGCTCGCCCGCCGGCAAGCCAGGCTCCAGCTCATCACTGACGACGGGAATGCGTGGCTGGCAGCGCTCCAGGATGGCTGCTGGCTCATTGAGGCCAGCTACGACTGACGGCACGCGACAGGGCCGCCAGGACCGAGTCGCGGAACAGGCTCTTCCGTGATCACGAAGGATTCGGCACAGTCGGCTGTGTCAAATCCTTCCGCAAAACGACCGGAGGCAGGTCCGCCAACGACCGGCGGCAGGTCCGCCAACGACCGGCGGCAGGTCCGCCAACGACCGGCGGCAGGTCCGCCAACGACCGGCGGCAGGTCCGCCAACGACCGGCGGCAGGTCCGCCAACGACCGGCGGCAGGTCCGCCAACGACCGGCGGCAGCCCCGCCAGCACCCGTCCGGCTAGACCCGCGCCAACGCCAGCGGGCATGCCGCGCGACTGGTCGGTGAGCCGCGCGGCATGCCCGCTGGCACGGGCCGGCTGTCAGTCAGCCGGCCCGCACAGGTAGTGGTGCAGAGTGAGGCGTTACGGTGCTTGCGGGGTGTGGCCCGCCCCCGGTTTCACCCGGGGGCGGGCTCACTTGACCGCGTCAGCGCTACATGCGCGGGCTGAGGTGCAGGATCACAACCTCGTCGGTACCGGCGCCAGCGCCGGTGTTGGTGCCTGTCGGCTGCCCGGTCTCGTACGGGTCCTGCTGAGTGGGCCAGCCAACCCAGTGCTGCGAGTTGTACTCGAACCACTCAGACGCCGTCGTGATCGGGATGACCGGCAGGTTGGCAGCGACGAAGCTCTCGATGGGGGCGAGGTCAGCGGTCTGCTGCGTCACCGTCGAGTCCCCGGCCAGCTTGGCCAGGTCGGCGTCCATCGCTTTGCTCTTCAGGCCCTCGTAGTCGCCGGTGTTGGCCTTGCCGTTGTTGAGCGCACTGTTCAGCCAGTTGTCATACAGGTTGTATGGCGTCAGGCCGTTGTTCGACCAGTGCTCGGCCAGAGAGAAATCACCGTCGGCCATGTCGCCGTTCCACGCGTCTACGCTGATGCCCTGGAAGCTGGCGTTGATGCCGGCTGCCTTGAGCTCGTTCGCGACCATGGTCCCGACTGCGGCGTAGTCGGTGTAGGCGGATGGGCTGATGAGCGTGACCACGACTTCCTTGCCGCCCAGCGCGTAATAGCCGCTGGAGTCCTTCTTGTAGCCAGCCTTGACAAGTACCGCTGCGGCAGCAGCTGCGCTACCGGTTGGCGAGACGGTGTCCGAGGAGGCCGGACCGGCCCACGCGGAGAACGTCGGGAGCGTGATGCCACTGGTGTTGGTGACCGGGTTCTCCAGCCCAGCCTCGCCCTCAGAGGCGAGCAGGTTGCGGTTGACCGCCAGGCTGATCGCCTGCCGGACCGCTAGCTGGTTAGTCGGCCACTTGCTCAGGTTCGGCATCAGGGCGTTGGTGCTGCCCGGTGCCTCCCAGAAGTGGTGCTCGGAGGGATTGGTCGAGACGAAGTCCTTCTGCAGGCCGGGGATGAAGTTGCCGGTCCAGTCGATCGCCCCGGAGTACAGCGCCGACAGCGCGCCGGTGTTGTTCGTATAGACCGGGAAGTAGACGTTCGGCACCTTCACCATCGACGCCTGCCAGTACGACGGGTTCTTCGTCAGCGTGAAGCCCTGCGGGGTGAAGGTCTTCAGCACGTAAGGACCGGTACCGACGGGCTTGGCGTCAGTGAACGTCGTCGGGCTACTCTGAGCGCCCCAGACCGCCTTCGGCAGGATCGGCACCCCGGCGACCTGCTGCAGGTCGAGGTACTGCGACGAGCTGAAGTTGATCGTGACGTTGTTGCCCGACGAGCTCACGCTCGTGATCGGCAGGCCGGCCAGGTTGATCGCGGCGTTCTTCATCACCAGGTCGTAGGTGAAGACGACGTCGGCCGGTGTCATCGCGGTGCCGTCGTTCCACTTCACGCCCTGCCGGATCGTGAAGGTGACTGACTTGCCGCCGTTGGACCAGCTGTAGGCCGTGGCCAGCCACGGGGTGTACTTGGGTGGCTGCGCCAGGTCAAACTGAAGCAGCGGCTCATAGATCAGCCCCGTTGCGCCCATGCCCTGCGGCGCAGCGGTCGACACGAACGGGTTGAAGTCGTCCGTGATCGTGGTCTCCGGAGAGCTCTCCATGACCAGCGTGTTCGACGCGGTTGTCGCGGCCGACGAGCTGCCGCCGCTGGGTGACTTGGTCGACGAGCACGCGCCGACTCCAGCCGTGAGCAGGCCGACCGCCGCGATGGCGATCAGGCTTTTGGAGCTCAGATGGTTAATACTCATTTTTACCTTTCCTGTGCTGTGCCTAATATCCCGCCTGGTATGGGGTCGTCTGACCTAGCTCGTAATGTCCCCACCCCCTTCGCGCCCGGCATAGACGGAAGGAGCCGCGACGTCCAGCCGCCAGCACGCGGCGGCACGCGACGACGAGATCTGCAGGAGCGGCGGCGCCTCCGCGCGGCACCGCTCGGCCACGAATGGGCAGCGCGGGCTGAACGGGCAGCCAACCTCGGGGGCCGAGACGGCACTGGCGCCGGCGGCACCGTTCCCATTCAGAATTTCGCGCTTTGGTCTGTTTCGCAGCGCGCCGCCGAGGTTGTCCGGGTCAGGCGCGGAGCTAACAAGCAGCTGGGTGTAGGGATGCGCAGGCTGCTGCGTCACGTCCTCAGCCGGGCCGCGCTCCACGATCTGCCCGGCGTACATGACCAGCACCTCGTCGGCGAAGTACCGGGCAGACGCGATGTCGTGGGTGATGTAGAGCAGCGCCAGCTGGAAACCTGTGCGCAGGTCGTCGAGCAGGCTCAGCATCTCGAGCCGGATCGACACATCCAGCATGGAGACAGGCTCGTCTGCGAGCAGCACACGCGGCTCCGCGGCGAGCGCCCTGGCGAACGCGACGCGCTGGCGCTGGCCGCCGGATAGTTCATGCGGGTACTTGGCCAGGTATTTGTCAGCCGGGCTGAGGCGCACCTGCTCGATGAGCGCTGCCGCCTGCTCGCGGACCTGGCTCCTGGACAGCGAGCGGCGGTGCAGGTGCAGGGGGCGTTCAATGTGGTAGCGCACCGTGTGCGCGGGATTCAGTGAGGCGAACGGGTCCTGGAATACGAGCTGAACCTCGCTCTTGTACTGCCGGAACGCACGCCGGCCTGACAGATGCACCGACGTGCCATCGAGCGCGATCGTGCCTGCGGTTGGCTGCTCCTGCCCGGCGAGCAGCCGGGCCACGGTGGACTTGCCGGAGCCGCTCTCGCCGACCAGCGCCACGACCGCGCTCCGGTAGAGGCCGAGCGACACGTTCCTGACTGCGTGCAGGATGTGGCCCCGGCTGAGCCGGAAATCCTTGCCAAGGCCCTCAGCCGACAGCGCGAGCGGCCCGCGCGCGGCGGCGACTGAGACCAGCCCGGCGGCTTCCGGCTGCTGGCTGTCCGTTGCCTGGCTGCTCACGGCGTCACATCCTCGGTGCTCGGCTGGCTGGCGGCTGCGACAACGGCCGGCCGGCCGTTGGACGCGTCGACGGCATCGGGGAGCACGAACGGGCACGCGGTCACGTGGGCGGGATCTGCCGACGTGCGAACCTGCGCGAGCTGGACCTCGATCCTGGCGCAGGCATCCGTGCCTTCCGTGCATCGCGGCAGGAACGGGCAGCCTGGCGGCGGGTCCAGCAGATCAGGCGGGGTGCCGGGGATGCCGGTCAGTTCCTTCCGTGGCCCGCGCAGCGACGGGAAGGAGTGCAGCAGCCGCTTGGTGTACGGGTGCGCCGGCTCGTGATGGATCTCCGCAGCGGTGGCGACCTCCATCAGCTGTCCCGCGTACATCACTGCGATCCGGTCCGCGAGCTCGAGGAGCAGCGACAGGTCGTGCGTGATGAACAGGATCGCGAAGTCCAGGCGCTCCTTCAGGTCGAGGATCTGGCCTAGGATCTCCCGCTGGACGACGACGTCGAGCGCTGTCGTCGGCTCGTCCATGATGACAACTTCAGGGTCGGTGGCGAGCGCCATCGCGATCATGACCCGCTGGCGCATGCCGCCTGACAGCTCGTGCGGATAGCTGCGCAGCCGCGCCCGCTGGATGCCGACCATGTCCAGCAGTCCGGCCGCCTTGTCCCTCGCCTCGCTGTGGCTCAATGGCAGGTGCGCGCGGATCACGTCAGTGAGCTGGTCGCGGATGCGCAGGACCGGGTTGAGGGCGTTCATGGCGCTCTGGAAGACGATGGCGATCTCGCGCCAGCGAATGCCGACGAGCTGGTCAGCGCTGAGCTGGAGAATGTCGGCCGGCGTCTCCATGCGGCGGCCCTGGTAGTGAACGCTGCCACCGGTGATCACGGCCGGCGCCCGCAGCAGCCGGGTCGCTCCGTACGCAAGCGTGGACTTGCCGGAGCCACTCTCGCCCACCAGGCCGACAACCTCGCCTGGGTGCAGGTCAATCGACACTCGGTCGACGGCGCGGACATCGCCGGCCGCCGTGCGGTACGCAATCGAAAGATCGCGTATCGACAGCACAGGCTCGCTGGAAAGCCTCCCGCGGCCCATCGGTTCTGCCGGGAAGGGAACGGGGCTGCCCGCGTCCGTCGTCATCGCTGCCCCTCGCTTGGCTGGGTGCCACTGACACGCCGCGTTCGCTGTTCGGCCGCTCGATCGGCGATGTAAGCGCTGCGGGAGAACGAGCGGATGAAGGCGGTCACCGGGCTGCGGCGCAGCGGCAGCCCGGCCTGGCCCGCGGACCGCACCACTGGCGTCGGGGAGTTGGGCTGGAGCCGCCGGCCGTCGACCTTGGCCCGCTGGTTGGCGTCGCGCAGTCGCGGATTGCCGAGCTCGTCGATGCCGGTGTTGAGCAGGACCAGCGAGGTCCCCATCAGGGCGACGGCCAGCCCGGGCGGGACGAACCACCACCAGGCGCCTAGCTGCAGCGCCTCCTGGCTCTGCGCCCAGTACAGGATGGTGCCGAGGCTCCAGACGGACGTGTTCGTCAGGCCGATAAAGGCCAGCGCGACGGAGGCGCCGATGGCATACAGCACGGTGTTGACGAAGTTGGCCGCGATGAGGCTGACCTCATTTGGCACGATCTCGAAGGCGATGATCCGCCAGCCGCTCTCGCCGGTCTCACGCGCCGCGGCGATGAAGTCACGGCCGCGGATTGATAGCGTCTGGGCCCGGATCACGCGCGCGCCCCAGGGCCAGCCCAGTCCGGCGAGCACCAGGATGGTCGCAGTCTGCCCGGTGCGCGGCAGGTAACCGAGCAAGATGATCAGCAGCGGCAGCGCGGGGATCACCAGGAAGACGTTGCTGAGGAGGGACAGCACCTCGTCCCACACGCCGCCGAGGTAGGCCGCAGACACGCCGACCAGTACCGACAGCGCGGTCGCGATCAATCCGACGAGAACGCCGAGCTCGAGCGTCAGCCGGATGCCGGTCAGCAGCTGCGACAGCACATCCTCGCCTGCCTGGGTGGTGCCGAGCAGATGAGCGGCGTTGGGCGCGTGCAGCGACAAAGCGGGGTTCGGGTTCTGGAAGCTCGGGTTGTACGGCGCCACGAACGGCCCGATGATGGCGGCGACTGCGAACAATCCGAGCAGGATCGCGCCAGCCTTCGCCTTCGTCGGCAGGCGCCGCCATCGGCCAAGCTGGCGAGCAGGGGCAGCCACGAGCTTCGCGGGCTGGGTAATCATGGGAAGTGCGGTGCTCATCAGGCTGCCTCTCTCGTCCGCACCCGTGGATCGACCGCGACGATTATGAGGTCGACTATCAGGTTGGCCAGCAGGACGGCGAAGGTGATGACCAGGAAGATCGCCTGCATCAGGGGGTAGTCGTTCGATTGGACGGCACTCAGCAGCAGGTTGCCGATGCCCGGGTAGGAGAAGACGATCTCCATGACGATGGCGCCCTGGACGACGTATCCAAGTGCGAGGCCGAATCCCTGCAGCTGCGGCAGGAACGCGTTCCGGGCGGCATAAGTGAAGATCACGCGCCGGTTCGACAGCCCCTTCGCCTGCGCGGCGAGAACGTAGTCCTCGCCGATGGTCGTGATCATCACGTTGCGCATCTGCAGCATCCATCCGGCCAGCGACGTGATGGCGATCGTGAAGGCCGGCAGCAGCGAGTGGAAGATGGCGCTGCTAATGAAGCTCCAGTCCCAGCCGGGGACCAGGCCCTGCCCGTAGCCCTGACCGATGGGGAAGACGTGCCACTCCTTGACCGCCAGCAGCCAGAGCAGGATCAGGGCGAGGAAGAAATACGGCAGAGCCTGCACGAACATGAGGCCCGGCAGCAGGCGGTCTAGCCAGCCGCCGTTCCGCCAGCCGGCGAAGATGCCGAGGAGCGTGCCGACGGCGAAGGCGATCACGGTCGCGGTGCCGACGAGCGCCAGCGTCCACGGGATTGTCTGGCCGAGCAGTGTTGACACCGGCGCCGGATAGTTAGAAACAGATGTGCCGAAGTTGAAGTGCACGACATCGTCGAGGTAGGTCACGTACTGGTGCCAGAGCGAGCCGGGATGGCCGACGCCGAGCATGGCCTCCAGCGCGTGGTACGTCGCCGGCGTCAGGTTGGGGAACTTGGACATGATCGCCTCGACCGCGTTGCCCGGCATCAGCCGCGGGAGGAAGAAGTTAACGGTGAGCGCAACCCAGGCCGCTACAGCGTAGAAGCCCAGACGGCGCAAGATAAAGGACATCGCCAGGCTCCTAACTCTCGGTGGCCGGCCGCGCGCGGCGGCGGCCCCGTGAGGTGGCGGGGAAATCGGACGCCAACGTGGTCAGGGCGGTGCCGGCAGCCGACAGCGACGCCCGTGTCGCGTTGGCAGCCGCGTTGGCCGCTGCGTTGGCCGCTGCGGTAGCCGCTAGGAGGGGGGCCACTGCCGCGGTGCGCGCTGCTGTGCCGGGCGGGCAGCCGCAGCTCTTGCGCAGCACCAGCTCGGTCGGCAGCAGCTCAACCTGCGTGGGCAGATCGGGCCTGAAGATGCGCTCGAGCAGCCGGCTACAGGCGCGCTCGCCGAGCAGGCGCATTGGCTGATGCACGGTCGTCAGCGACGGATCGAAGAGGCTGCCAGGGAAGATGTCGTCAAAGCCGACGACAGAAAGCTGCTCAGGGACGCGAACTCCGCCGCGGCTCAGCGCCTGGAGGATGCCGATCGCCATCTGGTCGTTGGCGCACACCACGGCGTCCGGCAGCTCGGCTCGATTGGCCAGTAGTATCTCGCCGGCTTCCTCGCCGCTTTGCACGCTGAAGCGTCCGGAGTAGGACCCGACGAGCTCGGTGCCGGGGTGAGAGCGGATGACCTCGTTGAGCGCCAGCCTCCGCTCCTTGGCGTCGGGCGCGCTCGGCGGTCCGTCCACGTGAAAGATGCGGCGGCGCCTGTGATCCTCGACGAGGTGGGAAACGAGTGCTGCCGAGCCTGACCGGTTGTCCGCCGTCACGACGTCGGCAGCCTGCTCGGCCGGATCGCCTGCCACGACCACGACTGGTAGTCGTTCGGCCAGGCGGGCTAGCTCGTCTGACGGCACGATGCCCTCGCCGATCAGCAGGCCGTCCACCTTGCCTGACAGTGCCTGCAGCCGGCGCAGGTCATCGTCACTTTCCTCGCGCAGGTAGGTGATCATGAGCGACCAGTTGTGATAGCGGATGCGCTGCTCAACGCCGCGGAGGATCTCGTCGTAGAACAGGAGGCTCATGCTCTCGATGTCGTACTGGTGCGGCGCCAGGCGCTCGACGCCCACAAGGCCGATCACGTTCTTCTGCCGGCGGGACAGGCTCTGCGCAGCGCCGTCAGGCACGTAACCCAGCTGCTCGATGACGTCGCGAACACGCGCCCTGGTGGCATCCGCGACGCGGTCCTGGCCGTGCACGACGCGGGACACCGTGGCGGTGGACACGCCGGCCAGCCGGGCCACGTCGTAGAGCGTGACCGGACTCGGGGCCGCGCGGCCCGCAGCTAGGGGTTGCTGCGGGATCAGCAAAGTGTTGGCAAGCGGCTTGTAGGAGTATGAGTCGTCGTTGCGCGCGTCCGGGGAGCTGGCTGGCGTCGTCTCGGTGGTGTCGGGTAGCGCTGACGGTGCCGTGGCGTCGGGAAGTGCTGCGGTGGCGTCCTGTGCCTCCGCAGCCGCGGCATCACGCGCACCAGGCGCGCCTGAGTCGTGCACGTCGGACGTGCTCATCCCAGGCCTGACTGGTGCTGATTGCCGGTGTCTGAAGCCATGCAGCGGTCCTCTTGTGACCTGGGGTAAAAGCACCTACATCCACTGATCTAAGCGCTTACATTAGCCGATCTAAGCGCTTACACTAGGACTCGCCTTAAAGGGCGTCAAGGCTTGAGATTTAAGACGCACGCAACGTTCTGGTAACACAAGGGAGTGTCAGATGACCGCAGCGGGGACCAGCGCCAACGGTGCCCTTTCCTTTCCGCCCGGCTTCACCTGGGGCGCGGCGACTGCCGCGTACCAGATAGAGGGAGCTGCCAACGCCGACGGACGGGGGCTGTCGATCTGGGACACGTTCAGCCATGGGCCGGGCAATATCCGGCGAGGCGACAACGGCGACGTTGCGTGTGACTCCTACCACCGCTATCCCGAGGACGTTGCGCTGATGGCCGCGCTCGGGCTCCAGGCGTACAGGTTCTCGATCTCGTGGCCGCGCGTCCAGCCTGGCGGGTCGGGACCGGTGAACCAGAAGGGCCTTGACTACTACCGCGCGCTGCTCGACGAGCTGGCAGGCAAGGGCATCGATGCGTCCGTGACGCTGTATCACTGGGACCTGCCGCAAGAGCTTCAGGACCGCGGCGGCTGGGCCGTGCGCAGCACCGCCGAGCGGTTCGCCGAGTATGCGCTGATCATCGCCGAGCAGCTCGGCGATCGTGTGTCCCGCTTTATCACGCTCAACGAGCCGCAGGTGTCAGCGGACCACGGTTACCGGACCGGAGTCCACGCCCCCGGCCTGACCGACAATGCCGCCGCTGCGGCGGCCACGCACCATCTGCTCCTTGCGCACGGCCTCGGCTCGCAGGCGCTGCGCAGCGTGCGTCCGACAACTCCGGTGGGCATCACGCTGGACATGCACCCGGTCAGGATCGCATCGGACACGCAGCCAGCCAGCGTCGAGGCTGCACGGCTGGCCACCGACGCCGAGCTCAATGGGCTTTTCCTCGAGCCGGTCCTGCATGGCCGGTATCCGTCGCACGTTCGGGCTTCGCTGCTGCCTACGCCGGACCTAATCGCTGACGGCGACTTCGAGACGATCAGGCAGCCGCTGGACTTCCTGGGCGTCAACTACTACTCGCCCGTCTTCTTGCGCGCGGGCGATCCGACCGACCTCCGGCGCAACGAGGAGCCGGCACGCTGCGAGCTGCCGGGCGTCGTCGAGTACCGTCCCGCTGAGCTCGAGCGCACGCCCATGGGCTGGCTCGTTGATGCCGATGGCTTGTATGACCTCCTGGTCCAGCTGTCCGACACCGCTCCGGGCCTGCCGCTGTACATCACCGAGAACGGCTGTGCGGCCGAGGACTACGTCGACCCCGACGGTGATGTCAAGGATGTCGAGCGCGTCAGCTACCTGCACCAGCACCTGGACGCGGCAGCTCGCGCGATCAAGGCCGGTGTCAACCTGGCTGGCTACTACGTGTGGTCGCTGCTCGACAACTTTGAGTGGGGATGGGGCTACCAGCGCCGCTTCGGGATCATCTTTGTCGACTTCGAGACGCAGCGGCGCATTCCTAAGTCGAGCGCGAGGTTCTACTCAGAGGTCGTGCGCTCGAACGCCATCCCGCCGTACTCAGAAGCGGCAGGCTAATCAGAAGCGGCAGGCTAATCAGAAGCGGCAGCCTAATCCGCCGCCGAGGCGCTGGCGCTCGGGTCTCGTCGCCTACACGCCCGCGGTCGCGCGGTCCCGCGGTCGCGCGTGTCGGCGCGCCGACAGTTCTGCGGCGCCCGCGGTGGACAACATTTCCCTGCTTGGGTGCAATGGAATCGGTACAAAACAACCAGGAAGTGACTGTAGGACGGGAAACGTCGCCGCAAGAATGTCGAAAGCACCGCGAGCGGCGGCGTTTCCCCACGGCTGACTCCCCACTAGCTATATAAAACGGTCGAAAGCGAACACAGGGCTAGCCGAGATCGCAGACCGGTGCGGGACCATGGAGGCGGCCCGTCGCCTGTAGTCAGAGACGTTGGGTGTGGTGAGCGCACCGTTAGCTCGTGCGGCTCAGCGTTAGCGCGTATTGCTCAGCGTTAGCTATGCGCCCAGGTTTGGACTTCGGAGCCGAAGTTTCGGCTTGCGAATTGAGACCATGTCGCTTTCAGCCAAAATCACGGCGGGTATATCCCTTTTATACCCACGCAAGTGTCATGGTCTCGGTAGAGAGCGTTGCCCGCATCGACCCACAGAGCTGAAGGTGCGCAAGATGATGGCGGCGGACCGGTGACTTCGGCTCTGGCCAGCGCAGTGTTAGCCGGATCGGAAGGCCGTCAGCTCTTGGTAGAGATAAGGCGCAGGATGGTGTCCGCTACGAGCTTCGGCGCGCGGACGGTCGGGTAGTGGTCGACGCCGGGCATCACGATCAGCTCGCAGCCGGGGATGCGCCGTGCCGCTTCCTCATTACTAGCGATGAGAGCGGCGTCGTCCATGTCGCCGACCATCAGGATCGTCGGTACGCGCAGTTCCCCAAGCCGGTCAAAGGCGGGCTCGCCCTCCTGTTCGAACTGCTCTTCGCCATCCCAGGCCCGCATCGCGGCGCGCATGAGGTCAGTGACCAGCGGGTCGTCCCCGGCCCGGCCCCACACGTCGAGCAGGATCCGGATGACGCCCTCGTCGTCGCCAACCGCGGCGAGTGCCTCGCACGCCTCGTCAAGTTCGGGCGTATCGGGGTACGGGTAGCCACCGATGCCTGGGCAGAGCAGCATCAAGGACTTCACCCGGTCCGGCTGGGCGAGAGCGAACTCCAGCGCGGTGCCGCCACCCATGCTGCACCCAGCTACGTGCGAGCTGGCGACATCGAAGTGATCGAGGACGGCTCTGAGATCTCCGAGCAGCGTGAAGTCCTCGGTCGCGGCCGGCGACCGGCCGAATCCGCGAACGTCATAGCGGATGACCCGGTGCGCCCGCGTCAGGTCCGACCACACCGGATCCCACATCCGGGAGTCGCCGACGCCTTCGTGCAAGAGAACTAGCACGGGCCCGGATCCACCGGAGTCCTCGGCCCAGATTTTGTCGGCACCTACCGGCAGCATGGTCTGCATGTCCCCGACGGTAGTGCGGCTCGGCTGGCCGGTCACCCGATTAAGTGGAGGCCATGATGAATCACCTGCGAGCCGGACGCGCGCGGCCGCTCCACGCCTGCCCCGGCCTGGAGTCAGGCGCCGACGCCCGGCTCGCGGAGTTGCTCGCAGCCGAGCCGTGGATGCTGCGGGCTCTTGACGCCGTTGCCGTCAGCGGCCTGCCCGATGCGTGGATCGGCGCCGGCGTGATTCGCGACCTGGTTTGGGGTCAGTACCACGGCGGGTTCGATCCGGCCGCCGTCAAGGACATCGATGTGGCCTACTTCGACCCAGAAGACCTCACGATGGAGCGCGACATGACCGCGCAGGACATACTGCGCGGCATCGCGGCCGACTTGCCCTGGGAGGCGACCAATCAGGCAGCGGTTCACGTTTGGTATCACCAGTACTTCGGCGGCCCGCCGGTCGAGTCGTTCGCCACCGTGCACGATGCCGTCGCGACGTGGCCCGAGACGGCTACCTGCGTCGCCGTCAGGCGGGGTCCGGGTGGCGTCGAGGTCTGCGCCCCGCACGGCCTCGCGGATCTGCTTGACGGCGTCTGGCGCGTCAATCCGATCCGGGTGACGCCGGCGATCTCGCGGGCCCGGATGGAGCGGCAGCGGCTTCGGGTCAGATGGCCGCGAGTGCGAGTGATACCGCCGGGGTGACGGCCCCGTTCCCGTAACAAGGGTGTTGACTGCAAGACTGCGCCGATGCGGGGTGACGAGACGGGGCACGCCGGGGCGCTTCCCCGGCTGGATCAGGCGGCCGCGATCGTGACGCGGCGGGGTCAAGCGGCGGCGGTGGCGCTCGCGGACCGCCTCGGGCTGCGGGGCGACGCGCCGAGGGTCCTGTCCAGCCGGGGCAACCTGGTGCTGCATCTGGCGCCAGCGCCGGTCGTCGCCAAGGTCGCAACACTGAGTGCGCGGTCGCGCGCGGATCCGCTGGCATGGCTTGCGCGAGAAGTCGATGTTGCCCGTTACGTAGCCGACAGCGGCGGTCCCGTCGTCTCGCCCGCCTCAGCCGTCGAGGCAGGGCCGCATTGGCAGGACGGGTTCGCGATCAGCCTGTGGGAGTACGTCCCGGCGCTGGACCTTGAGCCCGGTCCCGCAGACGTCGGTGCCGCGCTCGCTCGGCTGCATCAGGCAACGGGCGCATGCCCGGCCGAGCTTGGCGACATGTCGCCTGTCAAGGAGATGGTCACCGACGGGCTGGACTCACTCGAACGGAAGTCGGCTGTCGACGCCGCTACCGTCTCGGCGCTGCGTTCGGCACATGCCGACGTTCTGGCCGCAGTAGTCGGCGTGCAGGCCGAGCGCATCGTGCTGCATGGCGATGCGCACGCCGGCAACCTGCTCCATGACTCAAGCCGCGGCTGGCTCTGGATCGACCTCGAGGAGACATGCCGCGGCCCGGCGGCCTGGGATCTCGCGACGATGGTCGGACGGTACGACGATGCTGCGGGCCTTGTCGCCTTGCGCGCGTACTCGGCCGAGACGGGATCCGCCACGCCGAATGCGGCGGACCTAGCGCCCTTTCGCCAGGCGCGAATGCTCCAAGGCGCGGTCTGGACGCTGTGCATGGCGCAGGTTTATCCGGCCCGTTACGCGGATGTGGCGAGCTGCCTGCTGGCACAGGTGCTACACGGCTAGCCGACTTGCCGGTGTCTTAGGGTGGGGCCGAGGCCCTTTGAGGCCCGGCCAGCCTGTCTGACTGGCCGCCAACTGTCCGACATGTGCCGAGCGGCTTGCCTCGGCCGCCAGTCAGAAAGGTTCCTCATGACCGAGACACCCGGCGCGGCGGCGGGGACGATCAGCATCGGCGGCGACCTTACGGTCAACCGGATGGGCTTTGGCGCCATGAGGATCACCGGTCAAGGGATCTGGGGGCCGCCGCCGGACCGGGACGTGGCGAAGGCAGCCCTGCGGCAGGCGCTCGACCTCGGCGTGAACTTCATCGACACGGCCGACTCCTATGGACCGAATGTCAGCGAGGAGCTGATCGCCGAGACCTTGCATCCTTATCCCGACGATCTGGTGATTGCGACTAAGGGCGGCCTGATCCGGCCGGGACCCGGGCGCTGGGATACGAACGGGCGTCCCGAGCACTTGCGCGAGGCGTGTGAAGGGAGCTTGCGTCGGCTGAAGCTGGAGCAGATCCCGCTCTACCAGTTCCACCGGCCGGACCCGAGGGTGCCTGTCGCCGAGTCCATCGGGGCTCTGGTCGAGCTCAGGGACGAGGGCAGGATCCGGCATATTGGGGTCTCGAACGTCTCCGAGGCGCAGCTTCGCGAGATGCAGGCGCTGACTCCCGTGGTATCCGTGCAGAACCGCTACAACCTGGGCGACAGATCGTCCGAGTCGATGGTCGACTTGTGTGACCAGGAGTCCATCGTGTTCCTGCCGTGGGCACCGATCCAGGATGCTGACGAGGTGGTGCCGGTGCTGACGGCGGCTCGCCGGCTCAACGCCAGCACGCGTCAGGTAGCGCTCGCATGGCTGCTGGACAGGTCACAGCAGATACTCCCGATTCCGGGTTCGGGCTCGCCGGAACATGTCGCAGAGAACGTCGAGGCGGCGTCGCTTCGGCTGACAAATGACGAGGCCAACGCCATCTACGAACTGGCGAAGTGACAGGTCGGTCGTCCGACGTGAAGAGTGGCGGCGATCTTCGCGGCCGGCAGCCTGGAGTGCGCTCCTCGCCGTCGTTGCCTTGAGGCTCCCGGAAGGCTGATAACGCTTTCTGGCCGCGCAGTCGGCCACGCCGTTGGCGGGATAGCTGCCCGCCGATGGAGGAGGTATTGTCAAAAATAATCGAATCTGTATTCGATCTGCGGCGAGAATGTCGGGTCTGGTCGTTACGATGATCGAGTGAGTTAGGAGAGTCCGGGCAGGGCAAGCGGGACAGCAAGGAGGACAGGCATGGGATGGGATAACCCGCCAGTGCCCTGGCGCGAGTTCGAGCGCCGCCTGTCTTGGGGCAAGGGGACTGGCCAGACATCAGGAGGCCGCGACGGTGGCCTGGATGTGGGCCGGGCAGACGAGGGCCGCAGGGACGAGAAGGGCGAGAGGCGCGGGGGCGAGGGCCGCAGGGACGAGAAGGGCGAGAGGCGCGGGGGCGAGGGCCGCAGAGGTAAGGACACAGGCCAGGAGCCTGGCACGGCGGGCGCGCCCCGGTCGGTGGTCCGGCTGCCGGTCGGGCCTGCTTCACCAGCCTGGGCGGAGCTGCACTGCCACTCGTCCTACAGCTTCCTAGACGGGGCATCGAGCCCGTCCGATCTAGTACTTGAGGCGGCAGTCCGTGGCCTGTCCGTGCTGGCCATAACAGATCACGACGGCATGTACGGAGTGCCGCAGTTCGCGCAGTCAGCGGCGCGGCTGCGGGATAGCGGCGTGAGCCTGGGCACGGTGTTCGGCGCCGAGCTCAGCCTGGATCTGGCGCGTAAGGCGAAGGCGCGGGCCGTCGGCCCGGCGCAGGCCGGCACCCCGGCGCGAGCCGCCTCCGCGCGAGCCGCCACCTCCGCGCGGGCTGCCGGGGGAGGACTTACTTCCGCGTGGGCCGGCGGGGCAGGACCTATGGGCGTGCTTCAGCGGCCGGCCGGGACGCCGCGGGCAGGCGTTCCTGATCCGTCCGGCCGACACCTGCTCGTTCTCGCACGTGACCCGGAAGGGTACCGGCGGCTCTGCCGGGTCATCAGCACCGCGCAGCTAGCCGGCGGGGAGAAGGGCCTGCCCATCTACGACGAGTCCGCGCTGGCTGACGCCCACGACGGGCACTGGGTGATTCTCACCGGCTGCCGTAAGGGCGCGGTCCCCGCGGCGCTGGCAGCGCACGGGCCAGCGGCGGCCGCGCGCGAGCTTGCCAGGCTGACCGAGGCGTTCGGTACGGGCAACGTGAAGGTAGAGCTGACGATTGGCAACGATCCAGCCGACGACGAGCGCAACGACGCGCTAGCTGCGCTGGCCGCCGCGGCGGGCGCGGGCGTGATCGCCACCAGCAATGTGCACTATGCCGCGCCGCAGGACGCCCGGCTGGCACAGGCGCTGGCCGCCATCCGGGCCCGGCTCAGCCTGGCTGAGATGGACGGCTGGCTCGCCGCAGCTGGTGGCGGGTACCTGCGCTCCGGCACGGAGATGGCCGCGCGGCTGCGGCGTTACCCCGGCGTGCTAGAGCAGACGGCGGAGCTCGCCGGAGACTGCGCGTTCGACTTCCACGTCATCGCCCCGCGTCTGCCTGACTTTCCTGTTCCGGACGGCCATACCGAGGCCAGCTGGCTGCGAGAGCTAGTCAGGCGGAAGGCGCCGGACCGTTATGGCAGGCCAGAGTCTGAGTGCATCTCGGGCGCCTACGCGCAGATCGCGCGCGAGCTGAGCGTGATCGAGCAGCTGAGTTTTCCCGGCTACTTCCTGATCGTGCACGAGATCGTGGAGTTCTGCGAGAAGGAGGGCATCCTGTGCCAGGGCCGGGGCTCGGCGGCCAACTCGGCGGTCTGCTATGCGCTCGGGATCACCAGCGTGGATCCGGTGCGGCATGGCTTGCTGTTCGAGCGGTTCCTGTCCGCCGGCCGGGACGGGCCGCCGGACATCGACCTAGATATCGAGCACCGGCGTCGCGAGGAGGTCATCCAGCACGTCTACGGAGAGTACGGCCGGGAGCGCGCAGCCCAGGTAGCCAACGTGATCAGCTACCGGCCGCGGATGGCGATACGTGATGCCGGCCGCGCGTTCGGCTACGAGCCCGAACAGCAGAACGAGTGGTCCCGCCAGGTAGGTCCTCGCCAGTACGGGCCAGGTCAGCCGGTCCCGCCGGACGCCGGCGTCCCTGACGCGGTCGTTGATCTGGCAGAGCGAATGCAACGACTACCGCGACACCTCGGCATCCACTCCGGCGGGATGGTGATCTGCGACCGGCCGGTGGGGGAGGTGTGCCCGGTGGAGTGGGCGCGGATGCCGAACCGCAGCGTGCTCCAGTGGGATAAGGACGACTGCGCCTATGCGGGTCTGGTCAAGTTCGACCTGCTCGGCCTTGGCATGCTGACCGCGCTCCGGGACTGCTTCGAGCTGGTGGAGCAGGCACACGGGGTGCGCTGGAGTCTGCACTCCATCCCCCAGGAAGATCCCGGCGTCTACGCGATGCTCCAGATCGCCGACACCGTCGGGGTGTTCCAGGTCGAGTCGCGGGCCCAGATGGCGACGCTGCCGCGACTGCGCCCGGAGAAGTTCTACGACCTCGTGGTCGAAGTTGCGCTGATCCGACCCGGCCCGATCCAGGGTGGCTCGGTGCACCCCTACATGCGGCGTCGGCACGGCGACGAGGAGCCCGACCTGCCGCATCCGCTGATGGAGCACGCACTCGGCAAGACCCTCGGCGTGCCGCTGTTCCAGGAGCAGATGATGCAGATCGCCATCGACTGCGCCGGGTTCAGCCCGACCGAGGCCGACCGGCTGCGCCAGGCGATGAGCTCCAAGCGGGCGCCGGAGCGCATAGAGGAACTGCGCGAGCGGCTGCTCACCGGGATGGCCGAGCGGGATATCCCGGCCGAGGTGGCAGAGGACATCTACGTCAAGATCCTGGCGTTCTCCAGCTACGGCTTCCCTGAGTCGCACGCGATCAGCTTCGCCTACCTGGTCTACGCCAGCGCTTGGCTGAAGTGCTACTACCCGGCCGCCTTCACGGCGGCGCTGCTGCGCGCCCAGCCGATGGGCTTCTACGCGCCATCGAGCCTGATCAGCGACGTGCGCCGGCACGGCGTCACGGTGCGCGGCGTGGACGTGAACGCTAGCGGCGTGCTGGCGACCCTGGAAAAAACCGAAGATCCAGGGAACGGGGCCGTGCAGCCCGATCCGCCCGCCGGAGGTGCGCCGATACGGGGCCAGCCAGTGATCAGGCTCGGGCTGTCGGAGGTCCGCAACCTCGGCACGAGCGTGGCCGAGGAGATCGTGGCCGGCCAGCCGTACGCAGGCCTAGAGGACTTCGCCCGGCGCACAAGCGTACCGGCCGCCGCACTGGAGGCACTGGCGTTGGGCGGGGCGTTCGGCTGCTTTGGCGTGAGCAGGCGCGAGGCCCTGTGGGCGGCCGGGGCCGCGGCGACCATCCGGCCGGGCCAGCTGCCGGGTACGACGCTGGGCATGACCGCGCCCGAGCTGCCCGTTATGACCGCAGCCGAGGAAACGTTCGCCGACCTGTGGGCAACCGGGACCTATGGCACGCACCCGATCGAGCACATCCGGGCCATGCTCACTGAGCGTGGCGTGCTGCCCGCGGCGAGCCTGACGTCGACACAGAACGGCCGGAATGTCCTCGTCGGCGGCCTGGTCACCCACCGGCAGCAGCCAGGGACCGCGCGCGGGGTGGTGTTCCTCAGCCTCGAGGACGAGACTGGAATGGCTAACATCATCTGCCCGCCGAACGTGTGGCAGCGCTTCCGTAAGATCGGCGTCGATGCGAACGCGCTGCTCGTGCACGGCCGGATCGAGCGGCTGGACGGTGCGGTCAGCCTGCTGGCTACCCGGCTGGAGCGGCTGCGAGTAGTCGCCGCAGCCCGAAGCAGGGATTTTCGCTAGCTTGGGCTGGATCCGCACAGCCAGGTGCCCATTTGTACGATCATGGGATGCCAGCCAGATCCGCCCCTCGGGGTGACGCGGTAACCTGCCCGCAGGCTAGTCGCGACTTCCCAGGGAAGACGGGCAATTTGTCTGTCCGTGCGCGAAGATGGTCGACAGTTAACCGCAGGTGACAGGCCTGCGGTCGGCCCATGGCCGACAACTAGAGACGGCAACACAGAGCAGTAGCGCAGTGCAAGGAGCAGCATGCCCTTCGATGTAGCCCGCACATTCGCGGAACGATCCGGGGAGAACTTCGCCCTGCACGAGCGCTACATGAACCACCAGCTTGCCAGGACGCTCAGGACACTCGGCTTCGACCGTAACTACGTACGAGGCGAGGGCTCATACCTCTACGACGACGCCGGCCAACGCTACCTCGACTTCCTCTCTGGGTTCGGCGTGTACGCGCTCGGCCGCAGCCACCCGGCGGTCAAGGCCGCTCTGCACCAGGCGCTCGACCTCGACCTGCCGAACATGGTCCAGATGGACTGTGCCCTGCTCCCCGGCCTGCTCGCCGAGCAGCTAGTCGCGCGCACGCATCAGGGCATCAGCCGCGTCTTCTTCTGCAACTCCGGCGCCGAGTCGATTGAGGCTGCAATCAAGTTCGCGCGCCAATCGACGCAGCGGCCGAAGATCCTCTACGCCGAACACGCCTTCCACGGGCTGACGACGGGCGCACTCGCACTGAACGGCGGCAAGGAGTTCCGCAGGGGTTTCGGCGACCTGCTGGAGTCGGTCTCCGTGCCGTTCGGCGATCTCGATGCCCTCGAGCAGCGGCTGCGCGGCAACGACGTGGCCGCTTTCATCGTCGAGCCGATTCAGGGCAAGGGCGTCTACTGTGCGACGCCGGAGTACTGGCGGGCTGCCCAGCAGCTCTGCCGGCAGCACGGCACCCTCCTGGTGACCGACGAGGTCCAGACCGGCCTGGGCCGGACGGGCCGGTTCTTCTGCCACGAGCACTGGGGCCTCGAGCCCGACATCATTACTATCTCGAAGGCTCTGTCTGGCGGCTTCGTGCCGATCGGCGCGATGCTGACCACCGACAAGATCTTCGCGAGCGTGCATGACTCCATGGAGGATGCTCTCAAGCACTCGACCACGTTCGGCCGCAATCAGCTGGCGATGGTGGCGGGCCTGGCGACGCTTGCGGCGTTCGACGACGAGGACATCGTCGGTCGGGCCGAGCGTACCGGGGCTGACCTGCAGGACAAGCTTCGCGGCCTCGCCGAGCGCTACGACCTGATCCACGACATTCGCGGGCTCGGCCTCATGGTGGGCATCGAGTTCGGCGAGCCGCAGTCGGGGTCAGCTGGCCGCCGGTTCCGCACCCTCGAGCGGCTCCGTGCCGGCATGTTCTCTCAGACGGTGGTCGTCCCGCTGTTCCACCGGCACCGGATCATCACACAGGTGGCCGCCGACAACGTCAACATCATCAAGCTGCTGCCACCGCTGATCACCGGTCCGGCGGAGGTCGACTACTTTGTCCAGGCGCTCGATGACGTGATGGCCGACGCGCACCGTGGAGCGGGGCTCACGTACGAGTTCGGCCGGACGATGGCGCGCGGCGCGCTTCGCCGGAAGTCGCAGCGCAGCGTCGCGAGCTCCGGCCGGGGCGGTTTGCCTGCTGTGGCGGAGGTAAGCTCGGCCAGCGCAGTGACCGGAGACTCGGGACCCGGCGGTGAGCCAGCGGACGCGTATGGGCGAGCGCAGGACGGTCCGGCGACCTCCGGCCGCGACCTGGCGGCTGGTTGGGCCTCGGATATGCCCTCCCTCGGCCGCGGACACGGAGCCGGATCGGTGGCTGAGTCGGGCTACAGCCCGGCGGTCGCCTCGATCGAGCCGGGCGACCGTGTGGTAATCACGGGTGCCGCTGGCTTCATCGGCTCCGCTGTCGCCCGGGCTGTTCACGCCAAGGGCGCACAGATCGTCGCTCTGGTCCAGCCGGGCGCGGACGCACGCAACCTCGACGCCATTCCGGACGTCGAACGCGTCAGCGCCGACATTCGCGATGCTAAGGCGGTCAGGTCTGCCTTCGAAGGTGCTCGGTACGCGTTCCACCTTGCGGCCGTTTACCGGCTCTGGGCCCGCGACGCGCGGGTCTTTGAGGATGTCAACGTGGGCGGCACGCTCAATGTCGTCGAAGCGACGCTGGCAGCCGGCTGCGAGCGGCTCGTCTACACCTCGACCGTCGCTGTGCTCGGACTGAGCAAGACCAGGCACGGTAACCCGGCGGACGAGACGAGCTACGCCGATATCGCCCACCTTTACGGTCACTACAAGCGGACGAAGTTTGCCGCCGAGCATGAGGTGCTCCGGGCTGCGGCCCAGGGGCTGAATGTGACCATCGCGATGCCGACCTTCCCGCTCGGGCCCGGCGACGTCGCGCCTACTCCGACGGGCAAGGTCGTCCTGGACTTCCTCAACGGCAAGATGCCGGCCTTCGTCGACACCGCTATGAACGTCTGTCACGTCGACGACCTGGCCCGCGGCCACGTTGCGGCGCTTGAGCACGGACAGACTGGCCGCAGCTACATCCTCGGCGGCGAGAATCTGTCGATGCGCGAGATCTTCCAGGCTCTCGCTGACTGCTCGGGGCTGCCGATGCCGCGCATTGAGGTGCCGAGGCCGCTGGTGGTCACAGCTGGTGTCGTGTCCAGCCTCATCGAAGGCAGGCTGCTGCGGCGGGAACCGCGCGTGCCGCTGGAAGGCGCGCGCATGGCGACCACGCGGATGATCTTCAACGACGACCGGGCACGTGCCGAGATCGGTCACAAATCACGGCCCGCGCGGTTGGCGATCGAGGACTCGGCGCGCTGGTTCACGGACAACGGCTACGTCTCCGCCGACAGGCTCGCCGCGATCAGGTGGCAGCGCTAGCCCAGCCGGCACCACCCTGCTGTCCATCAGTGCCTAACCTGTTCGTCGTGATGGCGAGACCGTCCAAGCATGGAGGAGCACGATGAGCGTTCCACGGATCGTGTCGGCTGATGAGTGGCTCGCCGAGCGTAAGGAACTGCGTGCGGCGGAGGAGCAGGCCGCCGAGATGCTGACCACCGTCAAGGAGCGCCGCCGGGAACTGCCGGCCGTCCTGGTGGAGAAGGAGTACCTGTTCGACGGGCCGGACGGGAAGGTGAGCTTGCTGGAAATGTTCGAGGGCCGGCTCCAGCTCATCGTCCAGCACTTTATGTTCGACCCGGCCTGGGACCAGGGCTGCCCGGTCTGCTCCTACCAGGCCGATAACGTGGGCGACCTTGCGCACCTGCACGCCCGCAACACCACCTTCGCCGCGGTATCCCGGGCGCCGATCGGCAAGATCGAGTCATTCCGGCAGCGGATGGGCTGGTCGTTCCCGTGGTATTCGTCTCTGGGCAGCGACTTCAACTACGACTTCCATGTCACCCATGACGAAGACGTCGCGCCGATCGAGTGGAATTTCAGGACCAAGCAGGAGCTGATCGACATCGGAGAGGCATGGGCCGCTCGGCCAGGCGAGCAGGGCGCCGTCAGCGTCTTCTATCGGGACGGCGACACCGTCCTGCGCACCTACACCGGCTATTCGATCGCCGAGCAGCTGTGCGCCACCGACCAGTACCTGGACCTCACGCCGCTTGGCCGCCAAGACGAGAGCGTGGAATTGCGGCACCACGACAGGTATGCGGGCGACTCGTGACCGACGCAGCTGAGCGCCCTGCCCTGGAGAGCGCACTCGCCTGGCTGTTGCTAAGCCTGTCGATAGTTGTCTCGTGCTAGCACGCGCCCGGTGAAGACCACCTAGCCGTCCACGTTTGCCGCGCCAATAGGCCGGAGGACTTGGCTCGGTCACGACAGTCAGCCGGGGATGGTGTCGGGGAGGCCAAGGCGGCGGAGAGCGGCGGGGATGCTGAAGGCCGTGATCTCCTCGATCTGCATCCCGCGCAGCGTGACTACGCTGACAGCGTGTGGCGTGATTGCTGCGTCTGGTCGGTCCGGGCGTAGCAGCCGAATGCGACCTGCCCACTGGCGCGAGCGAGATTAGGCGCCAGAGCATGCCATTGGCCGGGATAAGTGGCTTGTCATGTTCAACGCCGCAGGTTTCTTAGGTCCGCCTGGCGTCGGCAAGTCCATGCTTGTAGGGCGCCTCATAAGGAGCGCGTGCCGTCGCCGCGATTTCGTCGGCTACGGTGTCAGCCAGCGGTGGTAATGGCATTCAAGGGGCTGCGTGGCTCATTGCACTATCTGCCGAGCTGGCGACGGCGGTTCGCGGCGCGCTGGTTTGACAGTGACTCCGGTGACGCCAGACCATCGTCGTCATGGTGACGAAGATGTCGGTAATTATCAGTGACGACCTGGACGGCTCCGGCGGCGCCGAGCCGGTCAGTTTCGGCCTTGACGGAATGAGCTACGAAGTTGACCTCGGCGCGAAGAACCGGGCCAAGCTCGAGAAGGCCCTGGCGCCATTTATCGCGGCTGGACGGCGGCTGCCGGCCAGGGCGGGCAGACGGCGGCAAAGCCGCGCCAGTGGCCCGCCGGTCGACAACGCGGCCATTAGGGCCTGGGCCAAATCCGCCGGCTTGCAGATGTCCGAGCGCGGCCGGATCAGTGCCGACGTCATCCGCCAGTACGAGGCAGCACACTAACCGGCGGCCGACGCCCCGGTCCTCTGTGGGCTTGATGCGGCGGTTACGAGCAGGACTTCGAATCCGTTGTGCTCGGCCTTCGCCGGCGCTGGCCCGAACTGCTCAACAGTCTTTCGCAGGTCAGCAGCCTTCCACCGGGAGGCGCGTTGGCGAGCGGTCGACAGCTGGAGCCCAATGTCCGCTCTGCAGCCCGGCGCAGGGCGATCACCGGGGCGCGGATGTTCACGCGGAGATACCGGTGGCTGCCGAAGGACACAGGGCGCGTTCCCGGCCGTGATGGGGTTGGGGCGGTCCGGGGGCGCGCTGGCCGCATCGCCATCAGCCAGGCGCTGGTCCACCGCCGGGCTGGCGGCGGTGCATGACCTTCCCGGCCAGGGCCCGCCCAGCGGGGGACAACGACCAGTCTCCCGTCGCGTGTGCGGACTGAGAAGGAACCGGCGTCAGCTTCCTCAAGGATGTCCAGGACGTCGGCGACCGCCTCGCCGTCGCCTGGTGCGGTCCGGAGCCAGCGGATCACGACCCACTGGCCGACATTGGCGGGTGTGAGCGGGACGTCTAGCCGGTACCGCACGTCGGCCACCGCGCGTTAGCGGTGCCAGCCAGTGGCGTGGCGGCGGATCCTTGCCTGTGCCAGTCTGGGGGCAGGACAGTGTCGTCCGGCGCGCGGGCAGCGCGGCCGATTGCGGGCATGCCGCCGGGCGGATGCGGATGGGAAGGTGGGCGCATGCAGGCAGCCGTCGGGGACCGGCTCCACGTGCACGCCAGCACCGTGGGCCAGCCCGAGCGCATGGGCGAGATCGTCGAGGTCCGCGGAGCGGGCGGGGAGCCGCCTTACCTGGTGCGATTCGACGACGGTCACACCGCCCTGGTGTTCCCCGGCCCGGACGCGATCATCGAGCAGCGCGGGAAGCGCAAGAAGGGGCCGGCGGAAGGCTAGACGGCTCGGAGGCGGGCTGCCGCCCGGCCCGGCCGCCGCCCGGCCCGGCCGCCGCCACCGCCGCAGCGATCACCGCCGCGCTGGCTGTCCGGGCTGGCGATCCAGCTTCACGGCGCACGCAAGCTCGCCGAGCGGGAATCGGCCGGCGCTGGCCTGCGCGCCGCGATCGAGCGGTCAGCCGAAGGCCAGAGTGGCGGCGGCGCGGAGCAGCGCGACGGTGGCGATGGCGCATCTGGCGCTGACCGGGGCGATCACCCACGTGCAGGCGAAGAACTTGGTGCTGCGGAATGTTTCGCGTCTGACCGTCACACCACCGGGCCGGGAGGGTCGTCCGATCGACCCAGGCGGGTGGTCGCCTACGGTGACGACATGCTTGGATCACGCCCGGCAAACGGCTAGATCCGCCGAGCATGAAGTTGCCGATACCTGCGCAGCCGAGCGGCCTGAGGATGCGGTCCCGCAATCTGCCAAGAAAGTCGCCGGGCAACGCGGCAACGTGCCGACCGGCGCGGTGAAGGTGCTGCGGGGCGCTCGGCGTGGCGATCGCATCGACAGTCGCCGGCCGGGCAGCCTTACATCTCCTTCAGCACGGAGATCATGAGCGCCGCCGAGTCGTCGAGCGACATCGCCGAGGCCTGCAGGTGGTGGAAGAACATGTTGTACCTGTGGACCTCGGCCATGTCCTCGATCCACAGCACCCCGGTGGGGTACCCCATGCACACAACATCGGGGTCGGCCGGATCGGGGAATCCCATGATGACGAACGGCAAGTCCATTGCGACGTGCGCGCCGCCGCTGAACGGGATGAACTGGACGTACATGCCCGGCGTTGCGCTCAGCTCGATCAGGTGCTCGATCTGCTCGCGCATGACGACCCGGCCGCCTACCCGACGGCGCAGGGCAGCCTCGTCCAAGACGACCCATACGTCAGGCGGACTGGCCTTGGCCAGCCGTTGACGCTCCATCAGCAACTCAACCGACCTGTCGTCAACTGGAAGCGAACGGCGCATCCGGCCAGCAGCTATTACCTCGCGCGCGTAGTCCTCTGTCTGCAGCAGAATAGGTATCCGGGTGAGGTTGACGTGCTTGATCTCGGAGGCGGCGCTTTCCATTCCCAGGTACGTCGCGAAGTGCGGCTGCACGCTGTCGCCGTAGGCGTGCCACCAGCCCTTCTGCCGGGCTTCCCGGGCCAGCTGGATCAGGCTCTCTTGCTGGTCGTTGGCCACGCCGTAGATCCTGACAAGGTCGCGGACGTCCCGCGGTGAGACGGTAACCCGCGCGGTCTCGATCCGGCTGATCTTGGACGCCGAGCACTCCAGCAGCTCGGCGACGTCCTCGCAGGTCAGCTTCGCGGCCTCGCGCAGCCGCCTGAGCTCGAAGGCGAGTCGGCGGCGCCGCACCGTCGGGCTCAGCGTTCCGGACACTTTCCCCGTCCGATCTGGACGTTCCGTACATATTTTCCATAGCACTCGTGTATATGTGCTGCCGTAATGCTACTCATCGCCCTGGGATAATGGATTCCTGCGCCATACGTATAAGACGGGTGTTGACTCTGGCGAGTTGTCCGCCGTCACGACGGGACGATGGCGATCCCGGCAACGTACAGCGGCAGCGCCGCCTCTAGCGTCTGCCGAGCATCTTCAGACTCGCGTCGTCGCATCAAGGTTGTCGGCGATCAGCGCCTCGACAAAAGCCGCGGGCGCGGCGGGGCGCGTCGAACAGGATCGTGCGGGATACCTCGACGTGCTTACGGTCGGCGACGGCGACACCAAGACAACGGTGTGTGTGACACTCCTCGCAGCATGGCGTGAGTCTCGCGGCTGACCTGCCTGCTGATCCGGAGGCTTGCCATATCTACCCGATTCTGTTGTAGGGGAGGCATACATCCAGGAAGGGCTTCCCGGAGTCAGCGCGACCGAGCCGTGAGCCCGGGCGCTTCCGCGCCGCCGAAGGGATTGACCGGGCGTGCGCGGGCTGGTGGGCTTTGCCCATGGCTAGAACGGCGCCGTTTGTTGGTCGTGATGGCGAGCTGTCGCGGCTGCTGGCAGCACTGGACGGCGATGCCAGGCTAGTGCTGATCGTCGGAGATGCAGGGATTGGCAAGACCCGTTTTACTGCGGAGGGGATGAGCCGAGCCGCGGCGGCGGGGATGGTCGTCGTGCGGGGGGAGTGCCTGCCGGTTTCGGGCGCGCTGCCGCTGCTGCCAGTTGTGTCGGCGCTGGCCGACCTGGCCGGGCTGGACGGCGGTGCGGTAATTGCGGCGGCGTTGCAGTCGGCGCCGGAGTTCGCGCGGACCGAGGTAGGGCGGCTCTTGCCGGAGGTGGCGGCCGGAAGTGAGCCGAGCCATGGCGTCCGGGCCGAGGGGTGGCGGCAGGAACGGCTACTCGCCGGCGTGGCTGAGCTGTTGTCAGCCGTGGCCAGGCGCGTCGGGGCCAGGGTCGCAGTTGTCGTTGAAGATGTGCATTGGGCGGACAGCGCGACGTTAGATTGCCTGACCTTCCTGAGCCGTGCGGGGCGGACCGACGCGGTGGCAGTCGTCGTGACGTGCCGTGCCGACGAAGCGCCGCTCGCCAAGCACGTGGCCGACTGGCTGGCGCAGATGCGTGGCGTGGCGGCAGCGGAGGAGATTACCTTGGGCCCGCTGTCCAAGGTGCAAGTGGCGGGCCAGGTGGCGGCCCTGGCAGGCGGGCCGGTGTCGGCCCGGGCAGTGGATGAGCTCTTCACGCGAGCGCAGGGCAATCCATTCTTCACTGAGCAGCTGGTGGCCTCCGCGCTCGCCGGCGGTGGTGCTGGAGAGCTACAGATACCCATCGCGCTGCCTGGTCGGCTGGCCGGGTTGCTGGCGGCGCGGGCGAGCCGTTGCGGCGAGAATGCGCATGCTGTGCTGGCAGCCCTGGCGGTTGCGAGTCGGCCGCTGACTGAGGAGTTGCTCAGCGACGTCACGGCGCTGGAGCTCGCGGCATTGCGTCAGGGGCTCCGGGAACTGGCGGCTGCCCGCCTGCTGGCTGATGACACTGCGGGTGGTGCGTACCGGCCTAGGCATGCTCTTCTGGCTGAGGCGGCGGCAGCCGGACTGTTACTCGGAGAGCGGGCGGCTCTGCACGAGCGTCTTGCGACAGCGCTCGCCGGGGTCGGGGACAGGGCGATATCGGCAGAGGTAGCCGGGCACTGGCAGGCTGTCGGCCGCAACGCTGAGGAACTGGCTGCCCGGATGGAGGCGGCCGAAGTCGCCGAGGCTAGGTTCGGTTACGCGGAGGCGGCGACACACTGGCGGCGGGCTATCGAGCTGGGCCTGGCACAGCCGAGTGCGGCTGATATTGCCGGGACCGGCCTGCCCAGCCTGTATGGGCGGGCCATCGACGCGCTGCTCACATGTGGCGACCGGGTGGCCGCCGGCGAACTCGCGGAGGAGGCTTGCAATCGGTTTGCTGGCCATCCTGATGCCGCGACGGCCGCCAATGTCTACCGCCTTGCCGCCCACGCCCGGGTGATCGACTCCGCCGACGCTGGGCTGCCGTTGATCGAGGAGTCGCTGCGGCTGTTCGGGCAAGCCGGGCCGTCGGCGGAGCATGCCTTGGCCTGGCTCGAGTACGCCACGATGTTCTTGCTGCACGGGACGGGGCAGCGGCAGGCCAGCCTTACCGCCCTGAACCGCGCCCTTGAGACAGCCGAAGCGGCCGATGCCACGGCCTTGATTCCAGCCATCCTGCCGTGGCTGGCCGTGCACGAGTGCCTTCGCGGGAATGTCGATGACGGGCTGGCCATGCTTGACCGAGCGCTGGCTCTTGCCCGGGCCGCGGCAGACAGCTCGGCAGAGCTCTTTCTCGCGGTGGCTAAGAGCGACACGCTGCTCAAGATGGCTAAGTTCGCCAGCGCTGCCGACGTTGCCGAGCACGGTCTTGGCATCGCACGGCAGGCTGGGCTGGGGGCGTCGGGTCCCGCCAGCATTCTCGCCATCAACCAGGCCGAGGCGCTGCTGGCCCTTGGTCGCACCGCTGAGGCGGCGGCGCTGATCGATCCGCTCACGTCCGCGCCGCCGGATCGTAATCGCTGGGCGTGCCACGAGGTTCGTTCGAGCATCGACTTGCTGCGCGGCGAGATGGGGGCCGCCACGCGGCGGCGGGAGCAGCTTGAGGAGTGCTTCGGCAAGGATGTCAGCAGCCTGGACAATGCCCGCGAAGCTGGGCAGCGGGCTGCGGACCTTGCGCTGTGGGCGGGACGCCCTGCCGATGCCCTGGCCGAGGTCCGCCGGGTCCTCGCCCGGTTCACGGACCATGGCCTGACCATCTTGTGCGGGCGGCTGCTAGCAGCAGGCATGCGTGCCTGCGCCGATCTAGCCGAGCAATCCCGGGCGCGGCTGGATCACCAGGCAGCCAGCGCAGCGCTGGCCGCTGCCGACGGCCTGGTTCTGTGGGCCGACCAGATGTCGGGCACGCCGTTCATCGATCACCCGTTCGTGGCCACGATCCCGGCCGAGCGGGCCAGCTGGGAGGCGGAGCGGACTCGGCTGGGCGGAGCCAGCGACCCCCAGATATGGGGAGGTGCGGCAAAAGGGTGGCAAGACCTGGGCTGCCGGCACCGGGCCGGGTACTCGTGGTGGCGGCAGGCCCAGGCGCAGCTGGACGCTGGGCAGCCCAGGACCGCGGCGGCCGTCGCGCTGCGGGCCGCCGGGGCCGCGGCCGACGGGCATGCGCCGCTGATGGCACAGGTCTGCCTGCTCGCCGAGCGAGCCAGGATCCCGCTGCAGGCTCAAGCAGGAACCCACCGCACCCCGCTGCCGGAGCAGCGCACCCCCTACGGGCTAACCGGCCGCGAGCTGGCGGTGCTGCGACTGCTGGCGGCTGGGCGTACCAACGCTCAGATCGGCGCCGAGCTATACATCAGCCCGAAAACGGCGAGCGTGCACGTCACCGGCATCCTGCGGAAGTTTGGCGTCTCCGGCCGGGTACAGGCCGCCGCGCTGGCCGAGCGGGCCGGGCTGCTGAGAGGCCCGGAGCGCTAAGGCCGGTCCGGCGGGAATCTACGGACTTGCCGGCCCCAGGTCGGCGCGATCGCCCGATCCGGCCGGCCGTGCCCTGGCCCCATCCTCTGCACAAAACCCCAAACCAGGGAGCGGAACGATGAAGGACAGGTCGACCTGGCATCGTGCGCCGCGGCGCCGGGTTCTGACGGCATTGGCAGCGGCAACTTGCGCCTGGTCGTGCTGGCGATGCTTGCTGCGGCCTGCTCGTCGAGCCCAGGCTCGACGGCCCCGGCCCCCGCGCCGCCAGCGGCCCTGGCCGGAACATGGCAGTCATTCCAGGAGCAGGACACCGCACCGGGCTCGCCGCCTAGCGGATACCGGCGGCTGGTCATCAGCAAGGTCGGCTGCCGCCCAGAATTGGCAGGATGATCGAGAGGAAGTACACACATGACTCTTCCGCCCAGGACCGCCCGGCGCCTCTTGTGCATCGCCGTACTCGGTTCTTTTCTGGCGCTGCTCGGTGCGTGCAGCAACGGCCGCAGCAATGCCCCGGGCGGTGCCGCTGCCACATCGAGTTCGCCCTCTGCGGCTCAGCGCACGACGGTGGTCGTGGGGATCAATCCTCAGAATGCTGCGCTGGACACGGCCACGCACACGCTGTACGTGGTGAGCGACCCTGAGAACAACACTGACGGCACCGTCTCTGTTATTAACGCCTCGACGTGCAATGCGCTGCAGGCCTCCGGCTGCGTCAGCACCACGCCATCTCTGCAGGTTGGTAACGGTCCTGTCGGGATCGCCGCTAACCAGGCCACTGACACGGTCTACGTGGTCAACTCGAACAGCAACACTGTTTCCGTGATTGACGGTGCGACCTGCAACGCGCAGGACAGCTCGGGCTGCAGCCACACGCCACCGGTCGTGACAGTCGGAAACGGCCCCGTCGACGTGGCGGTGAACCAGGCAACCGACACCGTGTACGTGGCGAACTGGGGCAACGGAGCCGGGACCACGGTGTCCGTCATCGACGGGCGGGTATGCAACGGGCTGGTCACCTCGGGCTGCGGGCAGCCCCTCGCGGCCGTGACGATCGGCACCGGCCCGGCCGGCGTGACCGTCGACCAGTCCACCGACACCGTCTACGCGGCCACGGTCGCCTCGGACGGGGCCGAGGCCGTCGCGGTGATCGACGGGGCAACCTGCAACGCAGCCACCACGTCGGGCTGCCGGCAGACGCCGCCATCGGTGCCCGTAGGCAGCGGATCGGTTAACTACAACGTCGCCTTCGACGTCGACCAGGCCACCCACACCCTCTACGTCGCGAACTGGGCCGGCAACACCCTGTCGATGATCGACACGGCCACCTGCAACGCCACGGTCACCTCGGGCTGCGCCCACGCGCCGCGTACCGCGCGGGTCGGCCGCGGTCCGGACGGAGTCGCGCTTAACCTCGCGACTGACACCCTCTATGTCGCCAACGTCACCGACGACACCGTCTCGGTGCTTAACGTCGCCACCTGCAACGCGACAGTCAGCTCGGGCTGCGGCACACAGCCTTCGAGATCACTGCGCACGGGACATTCACCCCGCTGGGTCACCGTCGACCAGACCACCGACACCCTCTACGGCCGAACGGCGACGACGGCTCCACCTCGGTGCTCAACGGAGCCACGTGCAACGCCACCGTCGTCTCGGGCTGCAACTAGACCGATACCTGCCGAACCGCAGACCGTCTGGGCGAGGCGCGTCGACCCAGCACGGGCAGTAGTCAAGCACGTGCCCTTGCCCGAGTCCGGCCAGCGCTGGGGGGACATCGTGCTCCATGACGGGGCTCCGAACGGGGAGCGGAAAACCGCGTCCTCGGCGTTTTTGATGAGATCGAGCGCTTGCCGCATGGTTCTTGCACACGACAGAGGCCGACGGCCGACCATGGGAACCGCGTCAACTCTGGCATCCAGTTCCACGCGTCTCCGTCACGAACCTTCTTGCTCAGGTCCCACGCATCGGAAGCCGTCACCCCTTTCCCAGTCATTGGCAGCAGCCCCGTTTGAGTAGCCGCTCCGGACAGGCGGGTTGCCGTTGATAAGGACCGCTCCGGCGAGCGAGAGATACCTGGGGTCGTCAAGGCCGACCAATACCGGGCGCATCCGACGTAGATCTCCGGGAGACCTACGGGGAGATTATTCGCTACGCGACGGCAACGATCACGGCGACACCAGGCGTGTGGCGGCGGAGGACGGCAAATGCCAGCCGTGGTACCGGCATGGCAACAATCGCGGTCGTCGCGGCGGCCAGCAAGCTCGGCTCCGGCGCTGACCCCGACTTCAGTTGCTGGCGCCTCACATAAGTCCGCTGCGCGGGCCACCTGAGCCGGAGGAAGGCGAAGGGCCGCCTGGCCGCTCGTCGGTAAACCGCCAGCACTATCGGCAGCTGTGACGGCAGGATAGGAGGCCCCGCAGAGCGCGCGCCGGGCTGTAATGACCATGCCGATGAGAGGCCCGGCGGGCGCGTTCGCCAGTATCTTGGGGTAACCCGCGAGGTGCATCATGCGGGTGGGTTAGTCGCTGGTGGTGCAGAACTTCTCCGTCGCCAGCGCTCTTGGGGCGACGAGTCGCCTTGGCTGTCACGAATCGCCACCGTGATCGCCCATCGTCAAAGCCTCGCCGAACTCTCCGAGCCTCTGACGGTCACCGCCGCTTGATGGTCCGTGCTAGGCCAGAGCCCTATGGCGGTCCATCCCCTTTTGGCCCGCAGGACCAATACTCGTCTGCCACTCGAGGAAGCTAGGCAGCGAATCCGGCCGGCGTTATCGTCGTTGTACTGCCTGGGAATCGCGGCGAATATCTGCCCGGCGCTTGCGCGATGGGAGATCCCTGGGAGGAGCGAACGTCAAATGCCGGATGACCGAAGCGGTACGTCGGATTCGCTTGCCGCGCCCGAGCGAGCCGCGGCGCATCATGCCCGATATCCAGTCGAGGCCAGATACACGCGGCCTGGCCCGTATGCCACGACGACAGGCACGGTTACCGACAGCGCTGGCAAGGCGATCTACGACCTGTACTACCCGGCGGACTACCCTGCGTTAGGGTTCAAGAGCCCGATCGTCACCTGGGGCAACGGGACCGGGGGCATACCGCCGCATTACTCGACGCTGCTCCGCCACCTGGCTTCGCACGGGTTTAGCGTCATCGGCACGACGTCGGAGGAAACCGGCAGTGGCGTTGACATAGGCGATGCCGCCCGCTACCTCATTGCCCAGGCTGGCACCGCGGGCAGTGTCTTTTATGGCAACCTCGACGTCAGCCGCGTCGCCGCGGCCGGGCATTCGCAGGGGGCGGGCGGCGCGACCAGGGCGGCGCTGAACAATCCGGCCGTGATCAAGACGCTGCTGACGTTCTCACTGCCCGTTACGTATTGGCTTAATGGACCGAGCATCGCCCAGCTGAACCGGCCGGTCTTCCTCACCTCCACCCACGGGATCTGGGACTCAGTCATCGCTCCACCGCTGATCGAGCGAATCTTCTACGACACCCTGACCGTCCCCGCCGTTCTGGGCATCATCCTCGAATCCGACGGCAGGCCCGCTGACCATGCCTCGATCAATGACCCGGCGTACGGCGGGAACCCTGGCGGTGAACTGGGCTATCCGACCGCCTGGCTGGCGTATCAGCTCCGCAGCGACCCGGCTGCCGCCACCGCGTTTACCGGCACGCACCCGGAGCTGGTTAGCAATTCCAACTGGCCGGGCAGCGCTGCCAAGTAGGGGTCGCCTGGTCTGCTGACTCTCCTGCTCGCCCCTATTGCTTCCTCCGCGTCCCACGATTCCATCCTCCTTCAGCGGGAACGGCGATGCTCGGCTGGCGGAGCGATCGAGGCGCGCCGCCGGATGAGGCGCTCGGCGGCTATAATCACCGGCCACAGCTCGGCCGGCGCAGTTCCGCCGCCTGAATCGTCGACGGTGGTGGCCGAACAGCCCGAGCGCACGCTCTCCGGGGCGAAGCCCAGCTTGCACAGCCTCCAGGGTCTCGTCGGGGAATGAGCTAGCCACGCCCATATCCTGAGGTGTCGGGCGTTATCCGGAGCCATGGATGACCGGTGGGCCTGACCGGCGAGATGCTCGCAAGGAGGGGATTCGACCTAGGCGGCTCAACCGTCACCAGCCCAATGCGGCTCGTGATCGCGGGCATTACCGGCCAGCTCACCTGCCGTGGCGAAAGCCGCCTGCCGCATCAATACAAGAGACTTGACTGACTTAGCTTGAATCACCTCAACATCCGGTCATGGCTGCCAATCAATCGCCTAGCCGACTTTCCTTTTCGCAGCGGCCAGGCAGATCATGTCGATCAGTGACAAGAAGGGTGAGGACGGTTAGTATCACCCTTGTCTGGTACGTGATGACTCGCCGATAACTTCGCCACTGGCCTTGCCTATGAAATGAGTGCCTCATGAGCAGCGGGGCGCCTGGATCCAATCAGCTCGTTGGCAATTACATGACCTTGCGCAAGGCGATCGGCTGGATAGGGGTGTTGCTGCCGTTCGTCGTCTTCTTCGGTAACTGGATCATCTTCTCGCATCACGTCGCCGGCTGCTTGGCGCCGATGGGCAACAAGCTCCCCGACTCGCTGAGCGGGTACTACTACTCGCACATGAGGGATGTCTTTGTAGGCGGGATGTGGGCCGCAGGCGTATTCCTGTTCTTCTACACCGGCCATGACACGTTCGAACGCGTGGTAACCAACCTCGCTGGTCTTGCCGCCCTGGGCATTGCGCTGTTCCCGACGAGCCCGCCGACCAGTGAGTTCCTGCAGACCAACAGTTGCGGCCCGGTGACCCCGGTCGTCCTGCAGCCGGCTCCGCATGGCTTCGCGTTCGGCATTGTTCACGTGGCGTGTCTATGCGGCTTGATGCTCATGGTCGCGCTCATGGCGTGGCGGTTCACCCGGCAGTACACCGATGATCAGGTCACTGCGATGACCGATGACGATAGGGAAATCGAGCAGAACCCGCGCCTGAAGCGCCGCAACAACAGAATCTACTGGGGATGCGTGGCCGCCCTGGTTGCTGCCGGTGCTTTCGCACTCATCCAGGAGTTCGCTTTCACCGACGTAGTCAAGAGCGCCGCGCCTTGGCTGCTCTACGCAGAGACGGTTGCATTCTTGGCGTTTGGCACCGCCTGGTTCGTGAAAGGCCGCGCTCTCCTTGGCATCGGTAACGCTTATCGAACTGCCCACAGCGTGCTCACCGGCACACGACGTCCGATGTTGCATGAATTGTCTGGCGCTGGGCGGCCGAATGCAGCAGCCGGCCACGCAGCTTCACCGTCCCCAGGACCCGGCGATCCCGACCTGGATCTTTAGCCGTAAATCAATATGGCCGATCTATCTCTGGGAGTCTTCGGAGGCGGCTGGTCGCTAGTAGCCGGACGGATTCTCCCGTATTCCTGACCTTGCAGCTGCTGAGCGTGCTCGTTCTTCCGACACTGCCGTCATCGTTTTGCCACACTCCACAACTTCGCTCGGGCATCGATGGGCGTGAAGCAGGTGACACTTCTGGCAGTCGCCGCTGTTGCCGGACTGGTGCTCGCGGCATGTCAGGCTCCGCTGGATCGGCTCGTGACAGGTTACACCGCGCTGTGGCGGCCGAGGCGAGCCTGGCACGTCCCTCGAGGAACTCACCTCGCGCAAGAGCAAGGGCACGCCCAAGCCTCCTCAGTAAGCTTGATTCACGCTGTCGGTAACAACCCGCTTGAAAGCTAGGCAGAGCACAAGGAGGTGCTCTGGGCGCGGTCGGCACTGCAGCCTGGGGTGAGCGCGATAGCGACCGGGAAGCCGCCGACGCCGATTGTCTGCTCCACGGTGCCGGCGGGAATCCGGATCGGCGTGACCGTGCCGGGGAAGCCGTTCACGACGTATGCGGTCAGACCGCCCTGGGTCGTTCCGCCGGCGATGATTGCGATGGCCTGAGGGTCGCCGCCGACATTGATCGGCCTGCCGATGGTGCCGGTAGCGAGCCCGGATGGGCGTCATGATCCCCGCGTAGGTAGGGCCGGGGCCTCGGTGACGACATAGGCGGTCTTGCCGTCCGGGGTGATCGCGATCGCCACCAGGATGTGGCCGACCTTGATCGGCTTCCCCGTGCTGCCGGTGGCGGTGTCGATCGGGGTCACCGTTCCCGGCCCCCGGCTGGCGACGCAGGCGGTCTTGCCGTCCGGAGTGATCGCGATCGCGACGGGATGCGCGCCGACCTTGATCGGCTTCCGGGCGGTATTGGTGGCGGTGCTGATCGGGGTCACCGTTCCCGGCCGGACCGTGCATCGTCCCCGGCCTGGCAGAGCGTGACCGCCGGGCTGCTGTTTGCCCTGATGATCGCCTGGTCTGGCCATGAGGACGTGCTGACGGGCCTAGCGCTTGTCCTGGTTGCCTTTACGCTCGCGCGGGCCATCCGCGGTCGCCCACGGGCGCCTCGCACGATCCCGGCCGCACCGGCCTCAAAGGGCAAAATGAAGGTCAGCTAGCGTCAGCAGCGGCCACGCGGTAACTGAGCTGAGTCCACACGAGCGCCGCTAGCTGGGCGGAGAGCGAACCGGTCCCGCCCGCAAATGAGCCAGGCCGATCTTGGAACCGCTCACGTCGTGGCCCGCGTGGGCGGGGCGGGCCTCCCCCGGCACTTCGCAGCAGATCGTGGCGCGCTAGATCGACCTGATCTGCGCGCATCAGCCGACGAGCCCCGAGAGGCCGATGGCCACCCATATCGGCGGCTCTTCGCGCTTCTGGAATAGGAGCATCGGGCTCGCCGCCACCAGCGCTGCGCGCGATAGGCGATCGGGGTGAGCACCAACGACCATGACCGCACGCAGCATCGCCGCCGAGTACACCTCACGGTCCGGCTCGGAGACAGCGCCCTTGCCGCGGCCGATGTTTTCGAGGTAAGAGTGCAGGACGATCAGCCTGGCCTTGCCTAGCCGGACGTCGCGCATCCAGCTTGAGATTGCTTCGTCGAGGCCGTCGAGCTCCGTCTCAAGGCCCGGCGTAGTTCGACCGTCAGTGATCCTCACACACTGATGCTGCCGCATCTGCTGTTCCTGGCCTGGGGCCGCAAACCGCACCGCGCGGCAGGCGCCCGCTCAGCGCACAACCCGGCATAGCGAATCGCAAGTGAAGCGCTGCCCGGTTCTTCATGGTTAGGGGCACCAGGCCCTGCAATGCCGCCAAGACAGTCATTCAACCGCAGGGCGCCCGCGGTGGCCTCCAGGACGCTGTCGGACAAGCCGGACAAGCTCCGGCGGCCGCTCAGGGTCATGCCGTGGCGGGCCGCTGGCCCCATACGCCGATGTGGACGAATCCGCACGCCAGGAAGTCATCGTCGGCTGGCCGGTCGATGAGTGCCGTCGCCTCTGCCATGCTCACGGCCCCGGCTTGCACCTTCGGAAGGGCCAGAGCGGCCTGGCTGAGCGAGTAGAACTCTGCAAGATCAGTGCCGGCTTGGATGATGTCGATCTCAGCATCCGCACCGACGCGCGTCAGGCCGAGCTGGTGAACCTGGCGGAGCAGAGACCGGCCCTGGCCCATGGCCATGCTCGGGAAGGCGACGTGGGTTGTCTGGGGGGAGGTGGCCCAGACCGGGTCGGGGTCGCCGATCCACATGCCGAAATCTGGTTCCTCGAGCACCAGCCACCCGCCGGGAGCCAGCCAGCTGACTATCCGTCGCAGCAGGTCCACGCCGGGGGATATGTGCATGAGCACCGCGCGTGTGTGGATGAGATCGAAAGAGCTGGGCGGGAACGTGTCGGTGCGGATGTCGTGCCGGACGACCTCGACGTTCGAGAGGTCTATCTCGGTGAGAAACCCCAGCTGCAGGTCGGTGGCGATCACGCGTCCGTCCGACCCGACGACCTCAGCCAGCCACCGGGTGATCGACCCTCGGCCTCCGCCGATCTCCAGGCACCGAGCGCCCTTGCTGACTCCAAGACTCCGAATGCGCCGTTTCGTCAGCGGGTCCAGACGGTGCTCCAGCAGCTGAAGACGGCGCGATTCGTCCTCGGCGGAATGCGGGAACGCGTAGTCCGGCGCCTCACTCACGTCAGAATCGTAAGCCGCGGCACTCCTGGCCGTCCGCTGTACGCCGCGGCGTCCCGATCATCGGCGCTCAAGCTGCCGGCCAGGTCGACTATGAGCCCGAGCGCACTCCTTCGACTGCGGGACAGCTCCTTCGCGGCTCCAACGGCGGGCGTGCGACCTTTCGTGCGGGGGGTGCGGAGGCGGCACGCCGCCGGCCGGATGGCTCATCTGTCTCTAGAGCCAGGACCTGAGGCACTTGGCGGGTGATGACTGACTACGCGTAATCTGTCGGCCGGCTGGCGGCCGATCCAGGCAGGTAGTGTGAGTAGTACTGGGCAGAGGAGATGCAACCGTAAGGTCCGAGCTAGCGGTCCTTTAATCCGGGTGTCGGGAACTCGATGCTTCCTGGGCTGAGGCGGCATGAAGCCGATGAAGCTCTGACATTGCGCTTGCACGCGCCCTGATTTACTGCTACGCGACCATTTCTCATCTGCTGGCAGTATTGACTGATCCGCTTGTTTGCCAGATGGGTGCATTGAGCGGGCGAGGCTCGATTCTGCCGATCTTTTCAGGCATTGGAGCCGCGCATAGGCTTGCTGCGGCGTGCCGTCTTTCCGCGCATTCTGGCGGGCCGCAGTAGCGGCTTGCCAGGTCTAGCGGTGATACCTCATATTCGAGCTGACGAGAGAATCGTGCGTTCGGGTGCCGGACGGCAATGAATGAGTATGCGATGCCTGTCGTCCGGGCAGCATTTAGCCGAGCCTGTTGAGCAAGCACTAGGCGCACGCCGGACCGCCTGCGTTGCCCCCTGCATCAGGGTCTGCCCGCCAGCGTCGCGCCTCAGCGATGATCTGGGTACTTGAGAGACCCCGCCCGCGTCGAGACGCGTGTCGCGTCGCCACGCGTGTGGCTGGCGGGAACCGCGGTACTTCACCGGCGAGGCACGTCGGCTGGCCCCAGCTGCAGCCACGTCTAGCGGTGGATCTAACGCTAGAGTCTGCATCTGTTGTTCGCGCTCCTGCTGGCGATCGGCGGCCACGTCGCGATCCCGTGTCCCAGCTGGGTGAGCTTCGGCTTTCATAAGGAAATCGGCTTCTGGCGCCTTTCAGGCAGGCGCCCCGGAGTGCCTGATCTGGTGCAGCAGCTGGCGCCCAGCCTGGCGGTTCGGCACACTTCGGTAGCGTGTCGGCTGTGGAGCTGATCACCCGCCGTTTGCTGGTGCGCCCCCCGATGGAGGACGACGCTACGGACGCGATGGCCATGCTGCAGGACCCTGAGGTGATGCGATGGAATCCGGCCCCGACCGTAGTCGATGCCGAGACGGCGCGTGCCTGGTGCGCACGCGGCGCCGACTGGAGCGACGGGACACACGCCACCTGGCACGCTGTCGACCGATCGACCCAGCAGCTGGCGGCGAACTGCTCGATCTTCGCAATCGACCGCGATCACGCGACCGCCAAGATCGGCTACCGGGTAGCTCCGTGGGCGCGGCGGCGCGGGGTTGGCAGCGCGGTCGTCGACATAGTCACTCGGTGGGCTTTCACCGAGCTCGGACTCGCTCGCGTGCAGCTTGAGCATGCCGTGGCCAACACTGGCTCCTGCGGGGTGGCACTACGCGCCGGCTTCCTCCTTGAGGGCGTGCTGCGCTCCGCGTCCTGCGACGGCCTGGGCGGACGTCACGACAACCACGTGCACGGACGCCTAGCCACCGACCCGGTGCCCGACCTCGGGTGCCCGGGTGCCTGGGATCGGTGATCATATGGCGCAGTGCCTGGCGCACTGCTGGTGCCGCGACCGCAGGCTCGTCGGGCGGGGCCAGTGATTCAACAACCGCGGTGGTCGGGATCTCGGGCGCGCCGGGTCGCAGACTGCCAAAGACTGGTGCCAGATGTCCGTCCGCCAGGACAGTTCACCGACCACCGGCGTCATCGCGAAAGTAGGCCACCGGAAGAACTGCTTATCCGTGAATCCGGCTGGTATGACCCGCTGAGACTGCTTGTCCCCTCGCGGTCCGGGAGTTCCTTCCCTGCCGAATAACCGACCGGCCGGGTACCCGCGCCCGGCACCGTCCGGTCCTTTCGAGATGGCCGCTCGGCCACTTCCCAGCCGCCGCCTCCATCAGCCGCAGCGCCTGTTGCAGCGGCATGCTGCCGACAATCACCCCGAACAGCATGCCGAGCAGTGAGCTGTCAGGTTGTCCGCCAATGCCAAAAACGGGCAGGCGGCCCTACCCGGCAGGTGTCCTAAATACCGGAGACATCGCTCCGCTGCGCGAAGGGCTAGACGCTCTTTAATCCGGGCATGCGACCGCTGCACGACCGCGACCGCCGCGGATTCGCCCAATCGCGCAGGGCAAACTCCGCGGTTGCCTGCGCCTAGAAGCTGTTAAAGATAAGGTCCAGGCTCCCTGCTCGCGGCCGGTCAGATGAGGGGCATCTGGCCGTCGAAGTGCTGCTGGCCGGAGTGCGCGACGGGGTGCGCGCGGCGCTGAGCGCAGCCGGCCAGCGTTGATGCTCGGTGGAGCGCTGCTCATAATGTGATGTGGCCTTCAGCGGCGATGAGATTCAGGCGGCGTGGTTCAAGCAGAGGTGATCGTGAGGCGCCAGGATCGAGGCGCGCTGCGACTGGATCACCTGCATGATCAGGCACTCTTTGGCCTCAGTGGCGATGGTGATCGAAGATCGCCCGCATAATGCCGATGCCCGGGCATTGGCAATGGGCCGAGGATCGGATCATCCTGTGCGCTTGCCGTATAGCCATACGACAGGCGCTGACTTAGGCTAATTTTCGCCGTATGTAGCAGTTGTATCGGCCGCCAGCTCGTTCATCAGAAATTGAAGTCACGGACGGCCTAAGGGACGGACGGCTACCGGGATTGGCTGGCCGGCTCGGCCTGGCCCAAAGGGCTGTGGTCCGGCGGGCAGAGGCGCGTGCCGGTAGCAGGGGGAAGATGAGTGCCTAGGCTCGGTAGCGGGAGGACTGGTAGGCGGGGCCGTTCAGCGTCGCTGTTCCTGGTGGTGCTGAGTACGGCGGTGGTGCTCCTGGGCGCCGGGTGCGGCTCGCCGGGACCGGCCGCCGCCGGAGCCTCGACGGGACCGGTGAAGGCGGTTGTCACGCCCGATACGCCGGCCGGGACTCAGCTCCGGTGGCTCATCGCGGCGGTGGCCCATCTGCCCCTGTCCGGTGCGCAGGTCCGCGCCCACTTCGACGCGGCTTTCCTCGCCCAGGTCAGCCCGGCCATGCTCAACCAGGGGCTGCATGCGGTGGTCATCGTCAGGCTGCTCGCGATCGAGGCCAGCCAACCGAGCGCGCTTACCGCTATCGTCTCCGCCAGCGGCGTGCTCTCGCGGGCTCAGGTTGCGCTCACCGTCGACAGCCAGGGTCTGATCAGCGTGCTGGGAATCGGCCCGGCCACCACCGCGCCGACGCTCGCCACCTGGGCCGGCGTCGATGCCGCCGTCCGCTCGGTCGCCCCCCGGGTCCGCCTGCTCGTCGCCAACGTCAGCGACGGCTCATGTCAGCCGGTACACAGCATCGACCCCGCCGCCGCGGCGCCGCTCGGGTCGGCCTTCAAGCTCTACGTACTCGACGCGCTGGGCAATGCCGTGGCCTCGGGCAAGGTCCACTGGAACCAGCTGCTGACCGTCACCGCCCAGCTCAAGAGCCTGCCCTCCGGGGAACTGCAGAATGAGCCGGACGGCACCCGGATCTCCGTGCAGGACACGGCCGCCAAGATGATCTCCATCAGCGACAACACGGCCGCCAACATGCTGATCAACCTCGTGGGCCGACCCGCGGTCGAAGCGGCGCTCGCCACGACCGGGATGGCCGACCCAGCCCTGGACCGCCCGTTCCTGACAACCCGTGAGATGCTCGTCCTCAAGCTCGACCAATGGCCGGCGCTCGCGAAGCGTTACATCGCCGCGAACGAAACTGGTCGGCGGGCGCTGCTCGCCGCCACCGTCGACCGGGCACCCCTCCCCGCCGTGGCGGCGGCGCAGGCGTGGACCACGCCACGCGACATTAACAGCGTGGAATGGTTCGCCTCGGCCGATGACATCTGCCGTGCCTACACCGCCCTGGCCGCCCTCGCCCGCCGGCCAGGACTGTCCCCGATCGGCCAGGTGCTCTCGCTCAACGACGGCGGCCTCCAGCTCGACCCGGCCCAGTGGAAGACGACCTGGTTCAAGGGCGGATCCGAGCCAGGGGTCCTGACCCTGGCCTACCTGGCCACCACCCAGACCGGGCAGAGCTACGTCGTCGCCGTGCTCGCCGACAATCCGTCGCAGCCCATCAACGAGGCCAAGGCGGCCCCGGTCCTGCTCTCAGCGATCAAGGGGGCCTTCACGCTGGCGGCGCGCCGCTAGTAGCCGGGTCGCGGTCGGGCACGGCACCGTTGACGCACGGAAACGGACAATCTGCGTACCGCGCTAGGTGTCATCCATGCGGCAACAGCCCGCGCCTATTCGGCAATCTGTGCCTGCAGCGTCGTGGAACTCGCACCACCAGCGGCATATGCGTGCATCTCTCGTCGCCCGGGGGCCGTCCCGGAGCCGTCAGATATGACGGTCATCGAATGCGAACGCTAGTTGTCCGGGAATTCGATCTATCCCACACTTGGGGGGTGGCTGTCACCTGGGGTGAGCTCCAGCAGAGCCGGCCTGATTTCGCGCAGGCGGGCCGGGCGCTGCTGTACCAGTTCGGAGTGGGACTGGCGTTCCTGGCAACGGTCGGCCGCGACGGCGGGCCGCGGGTGCACCCGATGTGCCCGCTGATCCACCAAGGCGGCCTGTACGGCTTTATCGTGCCCGGGCCCAAACAGGCTGATCTGCACCGGGACGGCAGGTACTCACTGCATTCGTTTCCTTGCGCGGACAACGAGGACGCCTTCTACTGCACCGGCCGCGCTCAGGCCGTTGATGATCCCGCCATCCGGAAAGCACTGGCCGAACTCTTCGTCACCGAGCGGTCTGCTTTAAAGGTGCCCGAGCCCGGCACCCACGACCATTTGTTCAGCTTCGGCCTCCAGCGCTGTCTGCTCACCCGGACAACCGGTCACGGCGACGCGAGCCCGCAGCACACCATCTGGCGCAATGCCAGCAGGTAGCCGACACGCACGACTAGCGGCAAGGGGGGACGCTCTTACAGCTGGCCTCGACGCACGATGACGATGCCAGCGGCCCCGCGGGTAAGCGCTGGCGCAGGCGCAGGCCGAGTGTGGCCACGGCACGCCAGGCACCGGTGCGGTCGAGATAGCTACAGAGCGACAGGGCGTGCATGGCGCGGCCGCGAAGCCCGGTTGCGTCCCCATGCAGGGGGCGTGCGGCCGGGGCGACGTCGCCGCGCCTGGTAAGAACCGAGCTGACCTGCGGGATCTGCGATAGTTCGCATGCCGGGGAAATCATTGACCCCGCATCCACGGGCCTACCGTCAGGACGCATCAACCGGAGGTTTAGCAACACGCCTCAGCGTGCGGAGCGGAGCCGGCCCATGCGGCGGGCACCTATCGGCATCCCGGTCCGCGATTCGGTGAGATCGCGCACTGTGCTCCGGGGGGCGCTGGCGGCAACGGCAGCGCTCGTGGCAGCGTGCTCCACCGGACCCGGCCCTCTGGCCGCTGGCGGCGATTGGGGATCTGAGCGCGTTCCTGGCGCGCTCGGTCACTCGGTGACCGACGGAATGTCGCTGCTGGACAACACCGGGACCTCGTCGGCCACGGTCACCAGCGTCAAGCTCGCATCACCGCACGGGCTGAGGATGACGAAGGCGTGGCTGATGCCGCTCTATAAGTCGCCGCGCGGCGGCTTGGACTATGCCGGCGTTCAGTCGTACCCGCCGACCAGCTGGCCCGAGTGGCCGAGCCGCCAGCCCGTACCCGGCGCGGTGATCAAGCCCGGCCAGGATCTCAACTTCATCTTCGGGCTCACGCGGACCGCGGCAGGGCCGGGGCGAACAGACGGCGCCGTCATCACCTACAGGGCCAACCGGAACAGCTACACCCTGCCAGTGCTCTTTGGCTTCCTCGTCACAGGCTGGCCGTCATGTCCCCGGCTAAGCGCGTGAGGCGCACGACCGCCTGGTTCCGGCGGCGATGGCCGCACCGGTCGGCCGCGAGCGAACGCTACGGCGCGTAGCTACGGGCAACATCCCGTCATCGGCATGAAGCATCAGATCAGTCTGCGAAAGGGTGGGTTTCTCTCGCATCGCAGGCCACCATCTCGTAGTCATCCGCGTCATGGAAGGCGATGCCTACGTGTTAGCCGGGGGTGTTGCAGCATCGATGGGTGCATTAAGGCATCTTTTGAGTCCGCCGCTCTACCCCGCCCACCGACACTACCGATGTGTGCACCAGCCCAGCTGCCGACACTTGGCCCGAGCGCACGCCGCGGCCCACTCAGGTGGTCGCGGATCTCCCAGCGAGAGTTCCCTGCGTCCGCGCCGGGCGCTGGAAGCACGCCTGCAGACACACTCCGAAGGGAGTCTGGCCGGCATGCACCGGGCCTAGAGCCCCTAGCCGAAGGCATTGCAGACCGCATGCGTTGGCTTGCTTAATAGCCGGTCGGCAGCCTGGCGGTCAGGGGGTGACTCGTTTCTGCGGGCTCGATTGTGCCCGGCCACCGGGGGCGCGCCGCCAGCCCGCGGCCCGGCTACCTCCCGCGGCGACCGGCGTACGTGCACCCTGCCCGCGGGACGGAGACGCCGCGAGCGGTTGCGGTTGACTGCGCCCGGTGCTTCCCGCGTGTCACCACGGAGCACAATTGGCGCGAGGTGTCCGGTGCTGAGCACTGATCGACCGTTGTCTTTGGCGTCGGGGGGCGCCTAGGCTCTGACAAACCAACAGCGCGCACCGGCTCACGCGCAGGTCGTGCTCAGGCGTGGCGGAGCCTGGCCTGGAGAATCTTGAGGCTGTCGGCCGGGGTCGCCGCCTCGCGGCGCAGGCGGTCCAGCACCTCGCGGTAGGTGTCGACGACGTCCTGCTTGACCAGGTACTGGGCGCTCGCCAGCTGCTCGAGGTAGACCAGGTCGGGCAGTTCGTCCTCGGCGAAGTTCAGGACGCTGAATGAGCCGCCGGCCGCGGCGTGGCCGCCGGCCGTGAACGGCATGATCTGGATCGTGACGTTGGCCTGCTGTGACATCTCGATGAGGTGCTTCAGCTGGGCCCGCATCGCGCGAGGGCCGCCCATCGGGCGCCTCAGCGCGGCCTCGTCGAGCACCGCCCAAAGGCTGGTCGGGTTGGGGCTGGAAAGTATTGCCTGGCGGGCAATCCTCAGGTTGACCCGGCGGGTGATCTCTTTGGGGTTGGAGTACTTCAGCAGGATGACAGCGCTGGCGTAGTCTTCGGTCTGCAGTAGTCCGGGTACGAACTGAGCCTCGTACGTGCCGATCTGGACGGCGGCCTCTTCAAGGCCGAGGTATTCCTCGAACCAGCTGGCCAGCATGTCAGCGTAGTCATGCCACCAGCCGGGAGAGTTAGCGCGGGAGGCGAGCGCGCGGATTTCCTCCCGCTGCGTTTCATTGGTCACGCCGTAAAGCGTCAGCAGGTCGACGATGTCGCGGTCCTTGAAGCTCACCCGGCCGGTCTCCAGCCGGCTGATTTTCGAGTGCGAAGCACGGATGAGGTACCCGGCCTCTTCCGGCGAAATCTGGTTCGCCTCGCGCAGCCGGCGCAGCCGCGCGCCTAACAGAATGCGCAGCGCAATAGGGCTGCCACCGCCCGTGGGCGCGACAGCATTCTGCACCGGGCCGTTGCGGGACCCGGTTCTTGCGGCCACTGCATCCCCTCCGGCGGCCAGGCCCAGCAGTTCGTTATGAGAAGTGTCCCACGCCAGATGGCCGTTGCGCCATTGGCACTAGCCGAAACCGCGGGCGCCACTTCGAGGTCATTACCGGCGATTGCGCCGCCAAGCCTCGGCCCGCAGGCGGTCCGCCGAGGCCATTAGGCACGCCGCGACCCTCGCTACCGTGGTCTACTGGTCAGGGCTTTGCCAAGCGCAGAAGGGCGCGGTGCACCGTCGATTCGACGGCGCTGAGCATGTCGTCACGGAATAGCCGGGCAATCTGCCGTGCCAGCTCCTGCTTCTCCGCGGCGCTCGACCCCAGCGCCACCAGCACGACGCCCGCGACCTTGCCCGGTAGCCCGGCCACCGACGCGTCGGCGGCTCCAGCGCCTGCAGGACGCGCTCTGCGATCTGGCTAGGCCCGGTCGCCAACACAACTCCTTCCGGTCTGCTGCCTCGTAATTCGCGGGGTGGCTCCGGCTCCACTGCGCAGGTGGTTAATAGTCATAACGACCAAGCGGAAACTGATGCCAAGTACGAGCGCAGCGCGCCCTGATCATCGGCGCGATGCGGCAGATGTGACCGCCAGCGGCTCGTTTCTGCCTCCGAGTACCGGGTCTGCGCGCTGCCATTACCGTCGGCGTCCGTTTCGCTTGTGACGCGAATCTGGCAAGCAACTGCCGGACGGCCAACGCCCTCCGCTTCAGGTTGCCCACCACTGGCCGACTTGCCGGGCACGTCTCGCGTCTCGCGTCGCGGCATAGAAACACGTTCTGCGTGTCGGTTCGTGACGTAGGAACGTCCCCCTGATTGACCTGGCCGGTAAGACGCAGATGGTCGTGGTGACCGATCATGACTCGAAGGTGATCGCGCGGAAGACGTTCCGGTGCCGTGCCTGGGATCTTGGCACCGCGCTGGACTGGGCCGCTGGGCGGGCCGCGGCGGCTGGGTGGGCGGGGGTGACGGTCTCGTGCGAGCCGACCGGGCACCGGTGGCGGGTGCTGGACCAGCTGGCGTCGGACCGATCGATGCCGTTCGTATGCGTGCAGCCTCTCGTCACGTCCTGGGCCCGGCGGACCGAGGACCTGACGTGCGACAAGACCGATGAGAAGGACGCGGTGCTGATCGCCCGGCTGACCGCGCAGCTGCGCTGCTATGTCCCCGAGCCGGTGGATGAGAGGTGGGGCCGGCTGCGGCACCTGGGCACCCGCCGCGAGCAGCTCATTACCGAGGCGGGTCGTCAGGTGCAGCAGATGCGGGATCTGCTGGAATGCGTCTGGCCGGCGGCGCTGGACGCGGCGCGGCAGCCGTTCAGGTCAGGGACCTGGATCGGGTCGCTGCTGGTGATCGCCGGCCGGGACGGGGGTGACTTTGCCCGGACCCGGCGGCTGGGCGCGGCCCGGTTCGAGACCGCGGTGCGTCGCGAGATCACCCGCCGCGGCGGGAAGAAGCCCTGCGGGCGGATCGTATGCGGCATGTTCACCGCGCTCGCCGATCCGGCCGGGGTGATCGCGCACCGGGCCGGCGTGCTGGAGCAGGTGCAGCTGCTGCTGGAGGACTGGCAGCTCACCGGTGACCGGCTCGCCGGCACCGAGCAGCGGATGACCGCGGTCCTGGACGAGCTCGGGCTGACCGGCCTGGTCACTTCGATGACCGGCCTGTCCGCTGTCGGCGCGGCGGCGATCCTGGCTGAGACCGGCGACCTGACGCGATTCGCCACCGCCCGCGCGGTGGTCAAGCACGCCGGCCTGGCGCCGCGGGAGAACCTGTCCGGCGCGTTCACCGGCCGGACCAAGCTGACCGGCCAGGGACGCCCCCCGGCTGCGGCTGGCGGCCTGGCGCGCGGTCTGGGGAGCCCAGCGCGCCAACCCGGTCTAGGCCGCCCGCTACCAGTACCTGCACCCTGTCGTCACCACCGGATAGGCCTGGGACCCGGAGATTGCCACCCATGGCACCGGGCGGAAGACTCGGGCACTCCGGGCCGCCGGGCTGGAGACGCCGTGCCTCAGGGCTGGCGCTGGACCGCTCTGTGCGGACTATCCGCGATGTGGGGATGTTGCGGCTTCGGCCGCGTCTAGGAGAGACGGCTGGCCTTGTCATGTTCGCGTAGGTAGCGGATCACACCGATGACGTCGCCGGGGACGAGCCTTCCGATGAAGCCGCTGGAATACACGCTGACCGCCACCCGACCGCCTGGGTCAAGCACGAAGCCGGTCGACTGGAGGTACACCGGGTCGTGGTTGATGAAGGCACCGGTGGCGGCTGCGATGGCGTGGGCATCGGCGCTGTGGCCGACGGGAAACCGCAGCCCGTGTCTGGCGATCAGGTCCTGGGTGGTGGCTTCGTCATCGACCGACAACGCGGCCACCTGGACGCCGATGTCGGCAAGGCGGTCCAGGGAGCGCTGGAATGCGCTGAGCTGGGCGTTGCAGTACGGACACCAGGACCCGCGGTAGAACAGGACAACGCCGAAGTGGCCGAGCAGGTCGTCCGGCAGGCGAAGAATGCCACCGCCGGTCCGGGCCACGGTGAGCGAGGGGAACTGGTCGCCTGGGCGTAGGAGTGTTGTGTCGGTCATATTCCGTTAGAGGCTGCGTGGTGCCGGAGTCTTACCAAGCCCGGCGCGGTTATGTGTTCGTCCATGGGTCGCCGAGGTGACGTTGGCGCACTGCGCCGTCACTGGGCTCTGTCACCCAAGACCAAGCCGGCCGCCGCGCGGCCACGAATAGGAGGTGACGAAATACTGCGGCGGCGAGCGGGTGATCTTACGGTTCCGAAGGCCCTTGTCGACCCTGGTCGGCTGGATGCTGAGTCAACGGAGTGGGTCGAGGTGCTGGCCGACACCGGTCTGCGGCGTGAAGCGGCGCTGGCGCGGCTGCATGAGCGGTTGCTGCAGATCGCGCGCAAGGAGGCCGCCCGGCGCGGGCCGCGGCTGGCGATCAGCGGCCCGGAACTCGATGACGTGGCCCACCAGGCCGCCGCGGATGCGCTGCTGGCCATCACCGCCAAGATCGGGCAGTTCCGGGGCGAGAGCCGGTTCACCACCTGGGCGTACAAATTCGTCATCTTCGAGGTGTCAGCCAAGATCGGGCGGCACTTCTGGCGTCACCCGGTCGTGCCTTTAGACGCCGAAGACTGGGACCGGCTGCCGGCCGGGTTCGGCTTCGACCCCCCGCAGCAGGCCGAATGGCGGGACCTGTTTGCCGCGCTGCGCCAGGCCGTGGACACCGAGCTCACATCGCAGCAGCGTGAGGTGTTCGTCGCGATTGTGGTCAACGATGTCCCGCTGGATACGATGGTTCTTTCGCTGGCTTCCAGCCGCAACGCGATCTACAAGATGTTGTTCGACGCCCGGCGTAAGCTGCGCGCCGCTCTTGCCGCTAACGGATATCTACCCGATGACTCTTCGAGGCGCTCATGAACGGCTGGCCGGCGCTGGACAGGTTCTTGCGGACTGATCCGCGCGACGTGGGCTGCGCGGAGGCGATGCAGATGCTCCATGTCTATGCCGAGCTGGCCGCCACCGGCGCCCGGGCGGAGCAGCGGTACCCCGGCATCGCGGCGCACTTGCGAGCGTGCGGCCCCTGCGGTGAGGATTTCGAGGGGCTGCTGGCCGCGGTATCCGACGAAGCCCAGTAACCGGCACGCCGCTGCGGCTCGTGCCAGCGAAACCGGGATTGCAGGCAGCGTCCGCGTTCCGTCGCCCGGACCTTTCACGCCATGGCAGCCTTCGACGCCGGACAGTTGGTCGTGTGTCTCGGCACCCACGCCGCCAAGCCGCCGACCACGGTGTCGGATCAATCCCGCGCAACGGCAGGACTTCGCCCACGTGTTTGTTACTTGACAGTCACCACGCCGACCGGCCGGACGTCGTGTTCCCTGGCGGGCAGATCAGCCGACACCCGCATGATTCGGCACCCGCGGCGTCCGGCGGCAGTTATTTCTGCTGCCACACGTAAGACGTGGCTGCCCCCGAACGCCAACCAAAGGTAACCAAACAGCTGCGCCACTGTGGCGCCGGCCATTCCGGCTACGCCTGAGGAAAGGGCAAGAGATCAAATTCGACTCACGTCGGCGGGAGCGGACAGCCGTCCGGGGTCGCGATGTCCAATCAGAAACAAGGCATGCACTGACCCGCAGCGGATTGAGTGCGCTGATCCTCGGCCTCGCCGCAGCCGCGGCGGTCGCGGTGCCCGCGGCCGCCTCGGCATCTGCCAGTTCCTCATCACCGGTGGTCGGGCACGTTTATGTCAACGACAACACGGCCGGGACGAACACGATCGGCGCGTTTGACCGGCACGCGGACGGCTCGCTGACCCCCGAGGCCGGGTCCCCGTTCGCGGCTGGCGGCGCCGGGACCGGCGCCGGCTTGGCATCCCAGGGCGCGATCCAGATCACGCCGGGCGGCCAGTTCCTGCTCGCCGTTGACGCGGGCAGCAACCAGATCTCGGTGCTGCGGATTCACGGCGACGGCTCGATCAGCCTCGTGCCCGGTGGCGTGGTCTCCTCCGGCGGCGTCCTGCCGGACAGCATCGCCGTCCACGGCAACCTCGTGTACGTGGCCAACTCCGGTATCGGAGGCAGCAACTACACCGGCTTCCGGCTCGGCTTCTTCGGCCAGCTGCGTCCGATTCCGGGGTCGACCGTGTCGCTGGCCTCCGGCGCCGCACCTGCTGACGTTCTGTTCAACAGCACCGGCACCAAGCTGGTCGGCACCGAGGTAGGGACCTCCCAGATCGACAGCTTCGCCGTCGGCTTCGACGGGCGGCTGACCGCTGCCCTGGGCTCGCCGTTCCCGGCCCAGGGCCTGGGCCCGTTCGGCAGCGAGTTCCGGCCGACCAACCCCCGCCAGCTTTTCGTGTCCAACGCGCACAACGTCGGCGCCGGCACGGGAACCATCTCCGCGTTCAGCGACTCCTTCAACGGCACGCTGACATCGCTCGCGGGCTCCCCGTTCGCAGATGACCAGACCGCGCCGTGCTGGGTGGAGATCACCCATGACGGCCAGTTCCTATTCACCGTGAACACCGGATCCGGCGAGATCTCCCGCTGCCAGATCGCCGCTGGCGGCACGCTGACCTTGCTGGGCAGCACCCCCGTCAGCGACACCGGCGGGGTCGGCGCCGTCGACGCCCGGCTCAGCCCCGACGGCAGCTTCCTGTACGTCGATGAGAGCAGGATCGGCGTCGTCGGCGCGTTCGCTGTCAACGGCGGCAACCTGACCGAGCTAACCACCTCGCCGACCTCGCTGCCTGCTGGCGCCACGCCCGCAGGCATCGCCGTCAATTAATCCTGACCAGCCCTCAAGACAGGCCGGCGCCGCAGGTAAGAACCCGCGGCGCCGGCCGCGCCACCCGCACAGCGCCGTCGCCGCGCAGATCACCCAGATCCGGACGGCGCCCGACCCCTGAACTGGGAGACATGCAGATCAGCGGATAGCGCGCCCTGATCGTCCACCAGCGCCGATTAAACATCGTCGCGGGACCGTCTGATAGCCAAGCGCCGGATCGCCGAATCCGGCGTTGGTTGAGGCGCAGACCCCTGATGCTGGTCCCGAGCGCGGATCGGCAGTTACGGGCGGCGGCCGGCGCTGACGATCAGCTTCGGGTAGTGCGGGTATACCGCCGGACGGGGATCTCAGTCGATCGGCTCGCGATGCACCCACTCGACGAGGTTGTCGGACGCGAGCGCCCGCACGCGTGCGGCGTACCGGGCGAGGTCGGCGTCGTCGAGGAGGTCGCGCCACTGGCCGCTCGTGCCGCGGCTGAAGAACGCGGCGGGATCGATCCAGTGCTCCGGACCGCCGCCGGGGACGGTCGTGCCGGCCCTGCTGCGCATCGACTCGAACGTCGCCGCCTGGACCAGGCGGGGCCATCGGTGCTCGTCGACGTCGATGCCGAGGCGCGCGGCCATCTGCCGCATCTGCCCCTCCAGGTCGGCCTTCAGGTCGTCGTAGTGCAGATACACGACGTCGAGATCGCCGGCGGCGTCCCGGAACGTCTGCAGGTGCTCGACAGTGCGCCGCAGCGACGACCCGACCTGCGTCGACGGCGTCTCGTCGTCGACCCACTGCCAGAAGCGGTCCCGCTCGCCGTCGGGGCGCGGCCGCGGTGGCCGCAGTGGCCCGAGCTCGATACCGTCGATCGCGGCCGCCCGTTCGCGCTGGCTGAGGAACGCGCCGATGTCGGTGTTGTCGATATGGTGGTCCATCGACAGCCCCGCGTCGCGCGGGTCCCGCCCGACGCAGATGTAGGTGACCGTCGGATCGCTGGGTATCCCGTCGAGCGGCGTGTGGGTCTTGATGAACCGGCGGTGCGTCTGGGCTTGCAGGTCCGCGAACACCTCTGTGCGGGCGCGAGTCACCATGTCGATCCACGGCGAGAGCGTGTCCAGCGGGAGCGGGAGCTCCGGTTCCTGCAGTATGAGCAGGGCGCAGATCATCTGCGTCCACGTCGTCCCGCACTTTGGCGGGGTGCTGATGATGATGTCGCCGGGGCGGAGCTCGAAGCCGTCCCAGCGGTTGCTGTCGTACATACTCGCCTCGTAGCGGCGCACGGCCGTCATCCTTGCAGCGGATCCGATCCCGTGAGGCCCAGATGATTCACCGCACGACATCCTGCCGAGGGCTCAAGACTGAGGTTCCGAAGGGCGTCGCGCAACAGTACGCAGCGCAGCACCCGCCCATAATGTCCGATCCCGAACACTCCGCGAGGGCATCATGAAGGCCAGAGGATGAACGCCGAACGGCGGGTCGCGCGGGTTTATCTTTCGGGATCACGTTGCGTGACGCGAGCTGCCGCCCGGCTGGCACACGGGCGGCCGGGCAGAAGGCCTGCAGTTGCCTAGCGGGCGGCTCCTGCGACGTAGGCGGCGACGATGTAGGTGGCGACGATGTAGGTGGCGTGCCGGTCCAGGGATGCCCTGGCCCGGTCGTATCTCATGGTTGTCCGTGGGTCGGCGTGGGAAGCGGCTTCCTGCACGTCCCGCAAGGGCACGCCGGCGTCGAGGGCGGCGGTGATGAACGCATGCCGCAGCGTATGCGGTCCGATGTTCTTGGTGATCCCTGCGCGGCGGGCGACGCGGCGGACGATCCGCCCGGCGCCGTGCCGGTCCAGCCGCCGCCCGTCAGGCGCAAGGAAGACCGGTCCCTGCCATCGCTCGCCGATGGCCAGATCGATCGCCCGCGCGGTCCTGGGCGCGCGGGGATCGTGACGACCTTGCCGCCCTTACGGGTAATGACCAGGGTCCGGTGCCCGCGTTCCAGGCCCAAGGCCTCGATATCGGCGCCGGTGGCCTCCGAGACGCGCAGCCCGTTGAGGGCGAGCAGGGAGATCAGCGCATGCTCGCCGGGCGGCCCGAGCCCAGCGGCGACCAGCAAACCGCCGAGCTCGTTGCGGTCCAGGCCGGTGGCGTGCGTGTCGTAGTCCAGCCGGGGACGGCGGACATGGGCGGCCGGGGAGTGCTCCAGCAGTTCCTCCTCGACGGCGTACCTATAGAACCCGGCGATCGTGCACAGCCTGCGGGTGACCGCAGCCCTGGCCCGGCCGCGGGCTTCCAGGTCCCAGGCGAAGCACTCGATGTCCGGGCGGCGAGCCTGGAACAAGTGCAGGCCATGCCGGCTGCACCAGCCGGCGAACTGGCGCAGGTCCAGCTCATACGCCTGGCGGGTCAAGCCGGAGTAGCCGGCCAGAAACCCGGCCAGGGCGAGCCGCTCGGCGGTCGTGAAGACCGGCAGCACGGGGACGAGGGCGACAGACGGGGCGGACGTGGTCATCGGGCACCTCCCGGATCGGGCTGAGAGCCGGAACTCGGGCCGCCCAGGCCCCAGCGATGACGACTAATTCACCGTCAGCCCGCTCCGCCGATCACACAAGGTCACCGCGCTCTGTCCACCCGGAACAGCGGCCCACCGCAGAAGCCACACCCGAGCGCCGATTACGCGCTGCGCGAGGCTCGGTATGAGGTGAGGCGGAGGACGCGCAGAACGTCCAGATATGGTCGGCTGGAACAGGGCGTGACAAGATAAGTCGCCATGACTGAGGTGGCGTCGATCGTCGTCTTCACCGAGCACCTCGAGCAGTCCGTGGCGTTCTATAGATCGCTCGGCGTTCCGCTCGAAGACGAGGACCACGGTGATGGTTACATTCACGCTGCGGGCGAGCTGGGCGCCGTGCACATAGCCGTACTGCCTGCCTCCGCTGCTGGGATCGCGGGCGGATGGCGTGCTGCCGGCACCACGTTTGTCGGCATGTGGGTGCCCTCGCTGGATGCGGTGATGGCGGCGCTGGAGCCGCTTGGGGTCGAGGTGCTCCGCGGTCACCAGGACTGCGAGTGGGGGTGCCGCTTCGTCGTAGCTGACCCAGATGGCCGGGCGGTCGAGGTCAATCAACGCGACCACTGCCCGCATCCAGCCGGAGCCGGTGACCAAGGTGAGTGATGGGGTTGAAGGGCTTCCCGGCTTTGTGGCGGAGGTCGAGGGCTCGGATGAGGGTGAGTCAATGTTCAGGGCGGGCCCGGCGCTGTGGGTGAACGGCAAGGAGATCCTTCATCCCGATGCCCCCTGGGCATTTCGATGTGCGCCTGACCCGCCGGCGGCGCTACGGGGCATCTGAGGCCGTGGCCTATCGGCTGGCCCAGGACGTGGCGACCGAGAAGATCCTGGCGGCGATGGCCACGACCCGGGACGGGCCGGGCAACCCGCCCGCGACTCCCTGACCCGCGGGCCGTGCCAGGTGTTGACCGCTGATGCCTGCGACGGTCGCCGCGGGGATCAGCCCTGGAGCGTGATCACCACGCCGGTGTCCGCATAGGGAAAGGGCCCCTTGCCCAGGTGTCGCACACTGTCCACTAGCCGCATGATGGGCACCATCAGGCCGTACTTGGCCTTCACCGTGGACGTGATCGCCTCGAAATCCGGACCGGAGGTCACCAGCTCAACGGTGCCGGTCACTGGCGTGGTGCCGGCTTTGACCCGGCCTCGGACGTCGCTCGGCTGCAGTGTCAACCTCGGGTTGTTGCGTAGGCGCTTGACCTTGCCGGACGCCGATGAGGTCAAGAGCGCGACCCGGCCGCCGTCGAGCGGGACGATCCAGGTCGCCGTTGCGACCGCCACCCCGGTCTTGCGGAAGGTGCCCACGGACACGTACATCTCCTGCGAGATCGCCTGTTCGGCGTTGCTGCCAATCATTTGCTTCTCCTGTCCAATGTGATCTCCGAGATCGGGATCCGCGTTTGGTGAGAGGACGAACGGCGAAACCAGTGGAGGACACCCGCAGCCGTGGAATCTGTCAAGCGGGCTCGGGCCTCACGTCGAGGAGGCGGGACAGAAGCAGCCGCCGTTCGCCCTCGGTGGGCGCGGACGCGGCGGCGATTTCCAGCTCCCCGGCAGCCTCTGCCGTCCGGCCAAGCCGTCGCAGGTTGTCCGCCAGAGCGGCGTGCCACAGATGGGAGTACGCCAGGCCGGCGATGGTCTTCAGGGCAGCCAGCCCCGCCTCGGGGCCGTCGCGCTCGGTAACCGCGACCGCCCGGTTGAGCGCCACCACCGGGCTGGCCGTGATCGACCCGAGCAGGTCGTAGAGGCCGACGATCCGGTCCCAGTCCGTCTCCTGCCAGCTGAGAGCGGTCGAGTGGGCCGCGGCGAGGTGAGCCTGGATCTGATAGGGCCCGGCGACCCCGCCGGACCGGGCTACCGCCTCGGACAGCCACGCCGAACCCTCGGCGATCGCGGCTCGGTTCCAGCGGGTGCGGTCCTGGTCGGCCAGGGTCACCGGGTTACCGTCGGCATCGGTGCGGGCGGGGGTGCGGGCCGAGGTCAGCAACAACAGGGCAAGCAGGGAGAGCACCTCGGGCTCGTCGGGCATCAGGCTGGCCAGCAAGCGGGCCAGCCGGATCGCCTCGGCCTCGAGATCGACCCGGGCCACCGCGTGCCCGCCGGTCGGGGCGTGGGCCTCGGTGGCGATCAGGTACAGCACCGCCAGCACTGCGGCCAGCCGGCCCGGAAGCTCGGTGTCGGCGGGGATCGCGTAGGGGATGCGGGCGGTGGTGATCTTGGCGCGGGCCCGTACCAGGCGCTTGGCCATGGTGGCCTCAGGCACCAGGAAGGCGCGGGCGATGGCCGGCACCTCGAGCCGGGCCAGCGTGCGCAGCGAGAGGGCCACCTGGGCCTCACGGCTCAGCGCCGGGTGGCAGCAAGTGAAGATCAGGCGCAGCATGTCGTCGCGCAGAGACGTCTCTGGCTCCATCGCCTCGATCGCCTCCTCGATCTGGTCGGGTGCGGCCCCGGTTCCCCACCGGAACGCGGCGGCCTCCTTGGCCGCCCGGGCTGACTCGCGTCGCAGCAGGTCAAGCGCCTTGCGGCGGGCGACCACCGCCAGCCAGGCCCGCGGGTTGTCAGGGATCCCCGTTCTGGGCCAGGCATCCAGGGCGGTGATCGTGGCCTCGGACAGCGCGTCCTCGGCGAGGGCCAGGTCGCCGATGGTCCTGGCCAGCGTCGCCAGCACCCTGGAACCTTCGCCCTTCAGCACCTCGGCCAGAGTGCCGGCGGCGTCTATGCCAGGGCGCACCTAGGCGTGGGCCGGCGCTACCGGGCGAAGCTCGATCTTCCCCCGCCAGGCAGCCGGGATCTGCGCCGCCCACGCGATGGCCTCGTCGAGGTCGGCCGCCTCCAGCAGGAAGTACCCGGCCAAGACCTCCTTCGCCTCGGCGTAAGGGCCGTCGGTCACCAGGACGTCGCCGCCCTTGCCGCCCGAGACGGTGATGGTCGTCGACATGGTCACCGGGTGCAGAGCTTCGCCTCCGCGCATGACCCCGGCCTCGGTGGCCCGCCGGGCAAACTCGGTGTACTCGGGGGTGGACTCCTTGTCCGGCACTCCGTCCCATGGCTGGTCCCGGTCGTAGTAGCACAAGGCCACGTACAGCGCCATCGTCAAGGCTCCTTCCGTTCGGCGGACCAGGTCCACACCGTTTTACTCTGGCGATCACGACCGTGACAACGCTGTTGCGGACCCGTTCCGTGCCGCGCTGCCACGGTTCGCGGCGTTCGGTGTGAGGCTCGGCCGGGCCTCGCCAGCCGGGCAAGTTGCCCGGCGGTGACCTCGATACCCGCCCAGATGTGCTGGGTGAACCAGCCGGCCGTGCCGATGTGGGGCACTAGTTCTGCTCACGCTCACCGCTTACCCGGCGGGCGTCTACGACTCGCCCAGCCGCGACGGATCGTCCGCCGCCGACCTGCCCGCCGGCCTGGCCGCCTTCATGGCCGACGCTCAGGTCCCGTGGAGCGTCGGCGCGCTGGGCGGCGCGGTGACCGATCCAGCATTGCGGGCCAAGCCCAGCTGGTGTCTGGTCGCCGCCGAGGACCGGATGATCCCGCCACCGGCGCAGCCCGCCCCGTTCTGGGACTATCAACACAAGCGGCAAGCGATTGCTCGCCCTGGCAAATCAGCAAGCCGGGCAAGGATGCACTCAATTCGGCATCACCCGGCGTCCGTACGCACACAGATCCGCCACTTCGGGCGCGCCGCAACCGGCCATGGGAGCGACCAGGATGCAGCACATAGCGGCGGGTCCGTGTGCGGGTCGATTCGTGGCTTGACAACGTACTGAGCCGCCCTAGAGCCTGCGGGCTCGCCGGAGCTGTTCAGCGCCCGGGATCTGACTCTCTGGCCGGGCGGGCGGACCGGCTGGAAGAACGATGACCCTAAGCTGGTCGAATGGCCCGGTACTTCGACATCCATCCGGCCAATCCGCAGCAGCGCGCGATCGTCCAGGTCGCCGATGTCGTCCGCGCGGGCGGTGTGATCGCCTACCCGACGGACTCGTGCTACGCGCTCGGCTGCCAGCTGGGCAACGTGGACGGCATGGCGAGGATCCGGTCGATCCGCCACCTTGATGACCGGCATCACCTCACGCTGGTGTGCCGTGACTTCGCCCAGCTCGGCCAGTTCGTGCATGTCGCGAACCGGGTGTTCCGGGCTGTCAAGGCGGCGACTCCGGGCAGTTACACGTTCATCCTGCCCGCGACCAAGGAGGTACCGCGCAGGCTGCAGCACCCGGGAAAGAAGACCGTTGGGGTGCGGATCCCCCGGCACGTGGTGACCCAGGCGCTGCTCACCGAACTTGGCGAGCCGCTGGTGTCGAGCACCCTGCTATTGCCTGGCCAGGACGAGCCGATCACCAAGGGGTGGGAGATCGATGACCAGCTCGGCCACGCTGTGGACGCGGTGATCGACTCCGGCGACTGCGGCACCGAGCCAACAACGGTCATCGACTTTTCCCAGGACACGCCCGAAATCCTGCGGCGCGGAGCAGGCGACACGTCCGGGTTTGAATGAGCCACGGCGCACGAAACCGGCCTTCTCTCCTGGCATCAATACGGCGCCTAGCGATCCGGACCGCGCAGGTGATCTGTTCGTGCGCGACATAGCTGACGAGTGCAGATGTTCCCGGAGCCGTACCGAACGGCGGAGATGCGCGCGCGGACAGACGACTAAGCGATGCTCCGTGACCGGATCGCGAGCACGCGGTCGGCGGCAGAAGCAACGGACGGTGCGCTCTCCGCCAAGCGTGGATAGTTCAGCCTGTCGCGCAAAGCCGCGTGGAGGCAGGTTGCGGATCTTGGCCGCAGCCAGATGCGGGGCGAGGCTGCGGTTCTGGTCGATCTGAGCCTGGGCTGCCGGGGAATGGGCCTGTCGGTAGTCATCCCGCCGTGCGGTGCCGGTGCAGCTTGCGCAGGTTGTGCGCGGTGCTTGCGAGCAGCCATTCGCTTTGGCACGCGGTGAAGCCGCGCCGGGACATCATGGTGAAGTTCTGGCAGGTTTTCAGCTGCCCGAACACGGGTTCCACGGTGCGGGCCCGCATCTTGTAGTCGTCGCGGCCGCGGGGATGCAGCATCCGCCGCCGGGCAGCGGCGGTGGCGGGGAGCTTGTCCAGATGCAAGGCCCGTTGCGGCTGCCGGGGTCGGAGCCGGCCGGGGTCTTTGGCCAGCGGCGCCAGCAGCCGCAGCCCGCCGGAGTCGGCGCGGGCGAAGGTCTCCTCGCTGGCGTAGCCGGCGTCGGCGAGTACGGTCCGCAGCCGCGGTTTGATCCCGGCGTCGGTCAGCTGCTGGCGGCAGGTGTCCAGCAGCGGGTGCAGCAGGGTGCGGTCGACTGGGTGCTGGGACAGCATCACGCCGACGATGACCTGGCCGCCGGTGACCACGAGCTGGCCGTTGTACCCGGCGACATAGCCCTTCTGGTTGCGCATCACCCGCACGCCGGGGTCGGTGATGTTCGCCCGCGGCTCGGTGTTATTGCGGTTGGTGCGCGGCTCGTCGCCAGGGCGGTGCCCGCCGCGGCGTTTCCCTGCTGCCGCGTCCGCGTCCCAGGCTTGCTGCTTAGCCCGCTGCGCGTCGCGGCGTGCCTTGTCCTCGGCGGCCAGCCGGTCCCGGGCTCGGGCCAGCCGCTCCCGCCGCTCGGCCCGCCGGGCCAGCGCCCGCGGCGTCGCCGGCGGCAGGTCGCTGCCTTCCCGGGCGTCGTCGGCGGCGTCGCGCTCAGCCGCCTCGGCCAGCAGCTTGTCGATCTGCGGCAGCGTCTTGTTCGCCTTCTGCGCGGCGTTGCCGGCCAGCTTGGTGCCATCCAGGCTCAGGGTGCCCAGCGACACCATGCCCTCGGCGGCCAGCAGCCGCAGCACCTGGCTGAACAGCCCGCCCAGCGCCATCTCATGCCTCGCCCGGAACCGGGCGATGGTCGCGTGATCGGGCTGCAGCCCGCCGGCGATCACCCGGTAGCCCACGTCGCGCACGCACCGCTTCTCGATCACCCGGCTGGACCGCTCGCCCTGGCAGTAGCCATACAGCAGCAGCGCCACCATCATCTCCGGGTCGAACGCCGCCCGGCCGTGCCCGTCGGCCCGGTACCGGCGGCGGAACTCGCCCAGATCCAGGGTGGCCACCGCGTCCAGCACGACGAACGCCAGATCGTCCTCGGGCAGCCATTCGCGCATGTCCACCGGCAGCAGCAACGGCTGATCACGCTGCGGATAAACGAAGTTCTGCGGCATACGTCATTATCCCGCAAACCATTCCTAACCAGTCGAAGGCACGCCGTTTAAGCGACAGGCTGACTTATGCAAGCATCCGGGCCATAGCTAGCGGGCGTCCCCACGCAAGCATCGGTCTCGAGTTGCGGTCAGCGCCGCCGTGGAGTGCAGTAAATAAGCCATCGCCGTCGAGCACGAACGCCTCCGCTTATGCGGTGCTGCTTAACTGAGCTCACCCGCGAACTCGGCACGAGTGAACATGCCGAAGTTAGTTAATTGTTTGGCGGGGTCGTTCATTGTCCGGCGGCTCCTCATCGGCAGTTTCTGCCTGTTCGACGCCGGGCGGGTAGTCCTGGGCGGGGAGCAGCCGGATTCCCCTGCCAAGTGAGATCACGCCAGGCAGTTCTAGGCGGATTTGCCTTGTGACGAGATCGGTGCCCTCCAGGGCCAGCGCAGCGGTGATGTCGCAGTGCCCGGAGTGAAGGGCGACCAGCCGTCCAGCGCTGATGCCGGCGAGCAGGGCGCTGACGTCAAAGACGACAGACAGGTCGAGGTTGAGAGTGGCCACGTGATGATCGTCAACAAGAACACTAACGTAGGGCAACTGTGTCTCAGTGACCCGGTGCGTGGCGAGCTGGACTAGCTCGGTGCTGCCGGGCACCGCCAAGGTGCGCCGCGCAGCGAAAGTGAGCTCTTGATGCTTGCGCCATCCAGCGACGAGTATGTCGATCAGGTTGACGTCCAGCAGGCTGCCCGCTGCGGCAGCGACCTCCCGGACGGCGGCTTCGCGGGTCGCCTTGGGGAGGCCTTCCAGGGCGCGGCCAAGTCTCGCCGGGTCTGCCGATGCGATCCGCCGGGCTATTGCGTCCGGGGAGTCTGCTGCCGGGCCGAACAGCAGCGCCAGGGCGGTCGGCGGGACGGGCGGTACGGCAGTTGTCACGGCCCTTGCTCCTCGATCGTCGTGGTGGTGGTACCGGTGTGAGGCTCGATCCGCACCGTGTGCGTCGCGTCTGTGCCGGTCGCGTGGACGCCCAGCTGGGCAGGCGGGCCGGAGTGCGGCACGGCCTGCACGCTCTGCGCGATCACCGGTGCCGGGCGATGGCGCACGAACCAGCCGGCGAGCACCACCACGGCCACGCTTGCCGCCAGGCCCAGAACCAGCGGCAGGGGCACGCCTGACCCGGATCCGGGTGCTCTGGCAGTCGAGCTAGGCGAAGCGCTGGCCGACGCCGGAGTCGATGCCGGAGTCGATGCCGGAGTCGACGCCGGAGTCGACGCCGGAGTCGACGCTGGAGTCGATGCGACCGGGGTCACGGTCACCAGCGCAGAACCGGAACCAAGCAGCGCCGACTTGGGACCCTGCTTCGCCATGGCGGTAAAGGTGCCGCTGGCCCCGGAAGGGGGAACAACGGCAACGTAGTACGTGACGGTAATGAACGACGGTATTGGTGCGGTGGTCGTGCCAGACGGTGCGAGCATGAGGCCTGTCATCGTGATGGTCATCGCGCTGGGGTCGATGGTCGGCGTGGTCGGGCATGCCGCGCAGGTGATGTAGCCCGAGCTGCCGGCTGTCAGCACCGGTTGAGGCCACCCGGCAGGCACCTGGAGGATCACCGTGCCGTTGCTGAACCTCATGGTGGCGGTGAAGGTGAGGGTGAATGTCTGGGGGCTGCCGACGTTGACCATGCTGGGCGAGATAGCCAGTGTGCCGTCCGTCGGCTGATCTGCATCGCCTGTCAAAACAGCCGAGACTAAAGACACGCCCGCTGCCGGTCCAGCGCTACCCTCGGCCCCGCCCGCGGCGGTGACGCGCGTCAGCGACACGGGCCAGCTCACCCACACGACCGCGGCGGCAAGGCACGCCCCCGCAACCGCGCGCCAACAGCGCCAGCGCCAGGCGCGGCCACCGCAAAGCCCGCCAGGCCCCGGCCTCGGCGCCGGATTCATCGCTGACCACATGGCATCTATCGCTAGTGAACGCGCGCCAACGCGTGCTGGCAATACCCACGATTCCCGACGGCACATGCGAGCGCCAAGACCTGCCTCAGCAGGCGGCATGACGACAGGCCGGACCGCTCAATTGGTGGCTGTTTCTGCTCAGCCAGTAGCAATCCGCGTCGTGCTGCTACAACTTCCTGAAAGGCACGGTCAAGGTGAACCCACTCGCCGGGGGACTTGGGGTAGCTAGTTACGGACTGTTAGCCGTAGCGGTGTCGTCGCTCACAAGACCGTCGGTAACCATCACTTATCCGCCTGCGCCTGAATCACCTGGGCAGGACCATGTCGCATGAGGACTCGGCCGGTCGTGCCGGTCGGCAGCGCTCGGGCAAGATCCCGGTTCAAGCGATCAAGGGGGGATCGGGAATTGGAAATTCTGCGAGGTCGGAGCGCACAAGGACGCGCTAGTGAATGTCGGCCAGCCCGGACCGAATGGTGCTATAGCTACAGAGACCACGACCGGCAGGTTGGCCGACGGAGCAACGCATCTCCATTCAAATACGGTTCCGGGTAGGTCACCGTTAGCGTCAGTAGTGATCACGCCGAGCTGGACCGGAGTGGGGGTTACCCGCGGATTATGCGGCCAACCGTACACATAGCACTTTTTTGACACCGGAAAATCGCCTCCGGTGACGGCTACTGCGGCGTCGGTCGTGTTCTGCGCTGGATACATTTGCGCCGTGAGCGTCGGGAAGGTGCCCTCGATTGGGACTGGATGCCAGGCGGATCCGGGAGTGGCCCAGTAATACATCGGCCCGTCGGCGCCCGCGGCGACGATGTCAGCCTCGCCGCTGGCCCGCACGGCGATCGACGGCGCGGAGTGGGTGGTCCCGGCCGCGGCGACCTGGTAGCCCTCGCCCCACGCGGCGCCGGGCATCGCGTGGTAGTACAGCAGCGTGTTATCGGGGCCCTGGGCGACGATGTCAGCCTCGCCGCTGGCCCGCACGGCGATCGACGGCGCGGAGAAGGTGGTCCCGGCCGCGGCGACCTGGTAGCCCTCGCCCCACGCGGCGCCGGGCATCGCGTGGTAGTACAGCAGCGTGTTATCGGGGCCCTGGGCGACGATGTCAGCCTCGCCGCTGGCCCGCACGGCGATCGACGGCGCGGAGAAGGTGGTCCCGGCCGCGGCGACCTGGTAGCCCTCGCCCCACGCGGCGCCGGGCATCGCGTGGTAGTACAGCAGCGTGTTATCGGGGCCCTGGGCGACGATGTCAGCCTCGCCGCTGGCCCGCACGGCGATCGACGGCGCGGAGAAGGTGGTCCCGGCCGCGGCGACCTGGTAGCCCTCGCCCCACGCGGCGCCGGGCATCGCGTGGTAGTACAGCAGCGTGTTATCGGGGCCCTGGGCGACGATGTCAGCCTCGCCGCTGGCCCGCACGGCGATCGACGGCGCGGAGAAGGTGGTCCCGGCCGCGCCGACCTGGTAGCCCTCGCCCCACGCGGCGCCGGGCATCGCGTGGTAGTACAGCAGCGTGTTATCGGCGCCCTGGGCGACGATGTCAGCCTCGCCGCTGGCCCGCACGACGATCGACGGCGGCCCGACGATCGTCCCAACCCAGGTGACTAGGGTATTGCTCCACTGAGTGGGGGTAGTGCTCCAGTAATACACCAGTGAATCCAGTGGCCCCCACGTGACGATGTCGGCCTCGCCGTCAGGCCGCACGAAAATCGACGATGACATTCGCAATACCCGCTTTCTCCTGTTAGCTAGGATTCCCGGCGGTTCATCACCAATAAGCGGCTCTTACTTCAGCCAGCTTGTTGTTGAATATCTCGAGTTAACCGCCGCGGAACGGCCTAGTCAACGGCCCTACAATGGCTGGCGCGCAGTTTCGAAATTCGCATTATCATGCTGTGCGAGTTGTGCGTCTGCCCGGAGATCAACCCGTACCGTTCGAGTTCTGGGATGCCCCAGGCTGACTGGTGCTCGGCAGCTGGGTGGCGTGATCTTGCCTGATGGGCCTTAACCTCTGAGCCAGTTTCGGTCCGTCGCGGGCAGTCAGGCCAACGTGGCTCAGCAGCTCATGAGATCAAACACGCCGGAGGTCGAGCAAGGCAAATATGCGGTAGCTGAATCGAAAATCGGTGCTTAGCGTGGCGCGCGGCAGCGCCCGGCGGAGCGCAGCGGAGCCGGGTTGGGTTAACGGGTTTGTCAGGCTGCGGTCTGGTGGAGGGTGACGGTCTTGCCGGTGAGGCGTTGGAGTTCGGCGATGAGCTGACGCTTGCGGCGGATCGGGGCGATGCGGTCGTGCCAGTCGGGGCCTAGGTCGGCGAACCGGGCGTCTGGGTCGGAGAGCAGGTGCCAGGCGATAACCAGGATGGAGTTGCCGGCCGCGACGACGGCACGGTGCTTGCCGCGGCGGCGGGCGATCCGGTGGTAGCGGGAGCCGAGGAAGGTCTTGGTGCGGGCGGCGCCCGCGGCGGCCTCGCCGAGGGTGCCGCCGAGCCACGGGTTGCCCTTGCCGGTGGTGCCCGGTTTGCTCTTGCCCGCCGACTGCCGGGCCTGCGGCGCGAACTTCGCCCACGACACCAGGTGGCCGGCGGTCGGGAAGCGGGTCATCTCCACGCCGATCTCGGCGATGAGGTCCTGCGCGGCGATGGCCCGACGCCGGGGATGTCATCGAGCTGGGCCACCTGGCGGGCGAAAGGGGCCATCGCCTCGTCGATCCGCCCGGTCAGCTCCTCGACCTGGGCGGTCAGCGCGTCGATCCGGCCGAGCATCATCTTCAGCAGCCAGGCGTGATGGTCGCGGAAGTGCCCGGTCAGCGCCTCGGCCAGGACGCTCTTCTTGCCGCGCATCGATCCGCGGGCCAGTTCCGCCAGCGCGGCCGGGTCGCGCTGCCCGGCGATCAGCGCGTCCAGCATGTCCCGCCCGGACTTGCCGAAGATGTCACTGATCACCGCTGAGAGCTTGATCTGGGTATCCTCCAGCAGCTTCTCCGCCCGCTGCTTCTCCTGGGTCCGCTCATGCACCAGGGTGCGCCGGTAGCGGCACAGGTCGCGCAGCTCCCGCTGCCACGGCGGCGGGATGAACGACGGCCGGAGCATGCCCCGCTCGGCCAGCTTGCACAGCCACACCGCGTCCAGCCTGGCCGGTCTTCGGCCGGCCCGGCACGTTCTTCACATCCCTGGCGCTGACCACCCAGCACTCGATCGCGTCCTCGAGCAGATAGAACGGCGGCTTCCAGTACGCCGACGTGGACTCCATCACGCACGAGCTCACGCCCAGGCCGGTCAGCCAGTCCCGCAGCTCCAGCAGCGACCGGGTGGTCGTGGCGAACGGCTGCACCTCCTGCCGGCGCCGCCCCGGGATCGTCTCGTGCGGCACCCGCACACAGCACACCAGCTCGGCCTTGCCGACATCCAGGGCGGCCACCCGCGCCACTAACTCAGCCTGATCCGCGGTGATCTCTTCCAGCATCCCTGTCCTCCCGCCGCTGCATCCACTACCGGCGGCTGCCCGCGGGAGCCAGCAGGGACGACAAGGCGGAATCGCGTGCTCTACGGCAACAATGCAGGACCCTGGAGGCGGCTCCCGGCGTCAGACTAGTTCACGGGCTCAAGGCACCAAGCTAGAACGACGTCGGCGGGCAACCACCCCCGATTTTCACGCCCGCAGGGCGTCACCGCCAGGGATACCGATGACTAGTTCACTCCGGTGCTAGTTCACTCCGGTGCTGCCGCTCCATATCGCGCACGAGTATGCCGCGCAGTGCATAAGCATGCGCCTCGGCAACGCGCTCAATTCGGCATGAGAGCAACAGATCAGTCTGCGAATGGCGGGTTCCTCTCGGAACTCCGACCACCCCGTCGTAGCGCTCCGCGTCACTCAGTGCTGATGCGCTATGCGTTAACCATGGGACCGGTGTTGCGGCATCAATAGGCCAGATAAGCCATCTCTAGCTTAGCCCGCAGCTAACGCTCGATGGACGGGCCACTGACTGTCGCTGGAAGTTGCCGCCAAAGCAGCTTTGGCCGTGAGTAAGCAGCCACCCGAGGCTACTGCCTTATCGGGATGCGCCGAACGCCGAATCAGGCGCGGGTCTGGTGTCTGTCGTTCAGCGGACTAACCCGCCGCAGAATGTCCAGTTCGGGATCGGTCAAGCCGGGTGCCTTTGGCAGGTCCGGACCCCGGCTATCCCGGGTCCGCTCGCCAGTCGTGCCTGTCCTCGGTGGACAGCAGCTGAGCTTTCATGGCGTCAGCAAGCCAGGTCTGGAAGCGCTGCTTGCTCCAGTCCCGTTCGATGACAAGGCGGTGGTAGAGGCTGGTGTCGATGAGTACCCATATCAAGTCGCCGGCGTCAGCTGGCGGGCAGTTGAGACCGGTGGCCTTGGAGGCGATGATGTGAACGAAGCCGCGGGCTCCGCCGAGACGTTCGGCCTGGATCTGTTCCCACATCGCGCGTACTTCGGAGTCGACCCCCGCGGCGCTGCGGAACGCCTCGTAGATGCCGGCGAGCCGGCTGCTGACGTTGGCGGCCAGCGCGGCGTACATCTCGATCGCGCGTGAGGGATCGGGCTCGGCGCGGATGGCCAGCGCTTCGGGGCGCTGCGGGAGCGGGACGGGCTCGTCATCGCCGACGGTGGCCAGGTCGTAGGCGGCCCGGAGCAGTGCCGCCTTGCCGCCGACGGAGTTGAACACGGTGGCCCGGCTGACTCTGGCGGTGTCCGCGATGAGCTGGACGGACGGGGCCAGGTAGCCCTGCTCGATGAACAGGCGGCCGGCGGCGGCGATGATCGCGGCCCGGGTAGCCCTGGCCTTGGCCGATCGAAGCGGCCACGCCGGGGTCCCGTTGACGTCAGAGTTCATTAGACTTACAGTCTAGTTAACGGGGTCCCGGCCGGCAACGATCCGCGGTGCGGCGCGCCGGGCATGACGTGGAGGGCAGTGCCGATGAACACCAGGCTCGCGGCCCGTACACCCGCCGGACCCGGATCGGGCCCGGAAATGCCGGTCAGCACTGTGGCGGCCAGGCGTCCGCCGCCACGTTTCGCCGTGCACACCGCGATTGCGCTGCGCGGCGCCCTGCTCCGCCTGGCAGACCGGATGATGCCGGCGCACGCTGCGCTGCTGGAACATGCCCACCAGTTCACCAAGGCCCACCTGCTTTCCTCGATGGCCGAGTTCGGGATAGCCGATCACCTCGCCAGCGGGCCTAAGAACGCCAGCGAACTCGGCAGGCTGACCGCCTGTGATCCCGGCGCGCTGCACCGCGCGCTGCGGACCGCCGCCGTGTTCGGCGTGGTGCGACTGGACCGGCGCGGGCGATTCCACACCACCCGGCTACTGAAGCAACTCAGGGCCGCCGACCCTGGCAGGGCCGCCGACTGGTGCCGCTACATCGGCTCCGCCGCGCAGCAGTCCGCCTGGACCGCGCTGTCACAGTCGATCCGGACCGGGGACAGCGCCTTCCGCTCGGTCCACGGATGTTCCTCCTTCGACTGGTTCGCAGCCCATCCGCACGAGGGACGGCAGTTCAACTCCGGCATCGCAGGCCTGACCATCGCCGAAGCGCCCCTGATCGCCGGCGCCTACCCCTTCCCCGACGTCGCCGTTGTCTGCGACATCGGCGGCGGCACCGGAGCGCTGCTCGCCGAGGTGCTGCGCAGGCACCCGCGATCACGCGGCATCCTGGTCGAGACCCCGACCGTGCTAGCCGAAGCCGCACGATTCTTGTCCGCGGCGGGCATCGCTGACCGGGTCGAGCTCGCCGAGGGCGACATCTTCCGGCAGGTGCGCGGGACCGCTGACATCTACCTGCTCAAATGGGTCCTGCACGACTGGGACGACGCCACCTGCGAGGCCATCTTGCGCACGATAAGCACGGCGATGCCCAGCGGCGCGAAACTCGTCGTGATCGAGGGCGTGCAAGACCACAACTCACCCCACCCCCGCTTCTCCATGATCGACCTGCAGATGCTGGTCGCGACCGACAAGGGCCGCGAACGGTCGGTATCCCAGCTGCTGCACCTTATCTCCGCAGCGGGCTTTCACCCAGGGCACACTCGGCGCACCGCCACCGACCTCGTCCTGCTCGAAGCCACAAAGCCGTAACCGGCTTCAGCCCGCCGCCGCAGCATTTTCAATGGTTTCGGCGCCAGCCACAACGATCACACGAAGCCGCACACAGATCCCCCCGTACGGGCGAGTCCGAGCAGCCACCCTGGCAACCCGGTTGGCGAGCAGAACGAGACCTCTTTGTGTCAAGAGCTCTTCGGCGTGCTCTTTGGACTTCGCTTGGGACTGTGGATCTAACGGTGTTTCCGGCCCTGACGGCCGAACCTGTGGTTCGGCCGGAAAGGTGCCGAGATGACCGCGACACTGAACGACGTGTCCAAGAAGATCAAGCAGGAGCCGACCGCTGAGCAGGTGGCGGCTGAGGAGCTGGTGCGGCGGGCCCGGGAGCAGGGCCTGTCGCTGACCGGGCTGGACGGGTTACTGAAGCAGCTGACCAAGACGGTGCTGGAGACCGCGCTGAACCAGGAGCTGACCGAGCACCTGGGTCATGACAAGCACGGTCCGGTGACCGGCGAGTCCGGGAACATCCGCAATGGCAGCAGGCCCAAGACGGTGCTCACCGAGGCCAGCGGCCAGGTGCAGATCGAGGTGCCGCGCGACCGCGACGGCAGCTTCGAGCCGCAGATCGTCCGCAAGCGGCAGCGGCGGCTGACCGGCGTCGATGAGATCGTGCTGTCGCTGTATGCCAGGGGCCTGACCACCGGAGAGATCAGCGCGCACTTCGAGCAGATCTACGGCGCGAGGGTGAGCAAGGAGACCATCTCCCGGATCACCGACAAGGTGCTCGAGGAGATGACCGACTGGTGCGGCCGGCCGCTCGACGGCATCTACGCGGCGGTCTTCATCGACGCCATCATGGTGAAGGTCCGCGACGGGCAGGTCACCAACCGGCCTGTCTATGCCGCGATCGGTGTCACGCTCGAGGGCGGCAAGGACATCCTGGGACTGTGGGCCGGCACCGGCGGCGAGGGCGCCAAGTTCTGGATGAGCGTGCTCACCGACCTGCGCAACCGCGGCGTGCGGGACGTGTTCTTCGTGGTGTGCGACGGGCTGAAGGGCCTGCCCGAGGTGGTCGGCAACGTGTGGCCGCAGGCCATCGTCCAGACGTGCATCATCCACCTGATCCGCAACACCTTCCGGCTGGCCTCAAAGAAAGACTGGGACGCGATCAAGCGGGCCATCAAGCCCATCTACACCGCCGTCAACGCCGGCGCCGCCGCCGCTGCGCTGGAGGAACTGGACGCTGAGTGGGGCCAGCGCTACGGCGCCATCATCCGGCTGTGGCGCAACGCCTGGACTGAGTTCATCCCGTTCCTGGACTACGACCTGGAAATACGGCAGGTGCTGTGCAGCACCAACGCCATCGAGAGCCTGAACGCCCGGTACCGGCGGGCGGTCAGGGCCCGCGGCCACTTCCCGACCGAGCAGGCGGCGCTAAAGTGCCTCTACCTGGTCACCCGGTCCCTCGACCCCACCGGGGCCGGGCAGATCCGGTGGACAATGCGATGGAAGCCCGCGATCAACGCCTTCGCCATTACCTTCGGCGATCGGTTCCCGGCCGGGGTCTGTCCTCTCCGGTTTGCTTTGCGGAACGCCTGCCCGAACCCGGCTTCTCCGGATAGCTGACCGTGAGGCGCGGCAAGGTACATCTCGGCTTGAGCCCGGACTCGGAACCGCTCCCAGGGGCGAGCGTCCGAGCAGCCTCAATTTTCTTCGCGGCCGAGCTCGACCGGCCACACCCGCGCTCGTGAGGTTCATCAGCGAGCACAAGGACCGCGCCGAGGGCGGGCTGCGGTGGGGTGGCGCTCGGCAAGACCCGCGCTGGCCAGCTCGAATCCGCAAGCAGCACAGCCAAACCGTTCCGCGCCTAGCACGCTGGCGAAGATCGCTGTTACGTTCCACGGTATGGGGATCCGGGAAGACTGGCGGACCGACCGCGCGCGGATCCTGTGGTTCCTTGCGCATGGCGCCGCACTGGCGATCCTCATGGCAGTTACAGACTTTGGACACGGCCGCGCGTTTCTGATCGGCGGTGCGCTTATAACGGCCAGCTACGGAATCGGCTACGTGGTACTTAGCATCCGTGCGGTGCGCCGCGCATCGTCCTCGTCCTCGAAGCGCCAGCAGTGAACTCGGCGAGCCATGTGGATAGCCCGAACGCCTAGACGCGGCTACCGCTGTAATCGAGGCTAAGCGCTCGCCATGATGAGTCCATGCAGCCGAACCTGGAGCGGATTCCCGGCTACGACGATGCGCGCGCCGAGGCGATAGTCGGGCGCGCACACGATGGCGTCACCGCTGAGCTGATGAACGAACTCTCCAGCGATGTGCTCGCGCTCGGCCGATACGGTACCCGGCAGCCCAACATCGCGCTGCGGGCAAGATCCCGTGAAATCTTGCGCGCCGCTCTCCTCGCTACCGGCATTGCCGAAGTGCGCCACGAAAACGACCCGCGCGACCTGATGATCGGACTGGCCCTGCACCACGTGGTCGCGCAGCAGCTAGGCCTGGCACCGCCATCTCTCTTCGACGATATCGCGGCGCGTCTGCCGCACGGGCCCGTGGCGGATCTCTTCCAGGCGTTCGGCGTCCGAAAGGACATCACCCTGAAGGCGTTCGGCTGGCAGCTTGTCCAGACGGCCAACGGTCCGGACCTCGCGCCAGCATGATGCCGTGACCGGCACCCTAGCCAGTTTCAGAATGCTGTGCAGCGTCAGGTTCCGCTGACCCCGGACGACCCTGGCCGACATAACTCCAGTGCAGGCTCGACTCCCTGGCAAGCTCCTCCTGTCTCTAGCCCAGCTCTGTGCGACACGCACGGACCCGTTCACCGAACTGGCCCGCCGCCTGGGGGATCGGCTCCTTGGGCATTTGAAAGGACTACAGAGTTTCAAGCGTGCAAGTCCAGAGACTCTGTATCCTTGGGATGGACGCTTCGGACGGCTGCCACAGTTCGTCAGCTCCCCGGCCTCCGATGTCCTCGCCTACGCCCAGTTGATCGAACCTGGCTTGCGCCCCGGACCACCCGCAGACCCTGGAGTCGCGGAGCAACCTTGCGTTCGCCTGTTGCGAGGCGGGCGGCCGGCTGCTAATAGACGGAGCGCTGATGGGCGTCGCGGGCGGCAGTGTTCGTCGATCCCATCACCAAGATCGGGGAACGCAGGCGTGAGTCGAGCCCCGCAAGGAGTGAGCCGGCTGCGAACCGGGATGGGCCCGACGGCCGAGGCTATTGCCAGGATCCGCCGAGGATCAGCCTTCGGCAAATCTTCGTGTGGGCCTGCGCTGGGTCGGGCGAGCCTAGGGTGGCGGAGTTTACGGTTGAGGCCAAATGTGGTTGGAGTCAATCATGGCGACCTGGAGCGTTCAGCTCATCACATTGCTTGGCGTTGTCATTGGGGGCCTAGGATCCTTTATCTCGACGCGGGTGCTCGATCGCAATCGGTGGCATCGCGAGCAGGTCCTGCGCTGGGAGAACAAGCGGCTCGAATGCTATACGGAGTTCGCCGCTGCTCTCATGAGATACATCAATATCGGATATCGCCTAAGCGCGGGCTTGGGCTTGCCGGCCGGCGTGCAAGGTCTCCACGCGGAATCAGCACTGCCAAGTCTTGGAGCAGCCGAGGAGGAAGTCAGCGTCAAGTGGGAGAGCATGCTAATGCTGGCAGACCAAGATGTGCTCGAGGCAGCTCAGCAGTGGCGACGAGAAGCGTGGACGCTGGACGGCTTCGCGCGGGGTCTCCGGACCGGCGATGAAGAGTTTCTCCTCGCAACACGGAGTAGAAGAGCTGCTCGCGAGCAATATTACACAGCCGCTCGCGCAGACTTGGGGGTCATCACGGGCAAGGGCATGGGGATGGAACCCATTGCACGCCAACCAGCTCGAGACGAGTCGGCTCCTACGCCGACCACTAGCTAAGCTCGGCAGATCAAGAACAATTTGTCATATTGGTTATTAGTGCAAGTCGACAGCTAGCAGTGCCTTCCGCATCGCGATAGCGACCTCGTCCCCGAGCCTCTGTCGGCCGTGTCGGATGCTGGCGCTCGGGTGGGGTGCCGCAACTCCTGATTAGTACCTGGCCCATCGCCAGGAACACGGCGCCGTGGAAGCGGCAAGCCGGCGCATCGGCTGGCTCACCGGAAGCTGCCGCGGTCAGCGTCCAGGAGGGACGCGAATACCGCTGGCGAGTCGAACCGCGGCAGACAGCGTGTCAACGGCCAGGTTAAGGTCCCCGCTGGTGGCCAGTTAAAAGTCCCCGCTCCTCGGGGATGCATCAGCTTGCTTTGCGGCTAGTAGCTCCTCTCGCGCGGGCTTATTTCATCCAGTAGGAGCCGCCGTCGGTGACCACCAACGGAACGCAAACGGTCTTGGCTTGACATGGCTGGGTGTGTAGCTGGTGACGGCGCGGGATCCTTCGGTCCGGTGCCCGGCGGTCTGAGGGTCTGGCGGGTCGAGGGGTATCCGCAGCCGGATCTTGACCTGCCAGCCGGTGACGTTGACGTCTTCGATGAGCGGCCGCACCAGGCACGTGCGCGATGCTCAACACGACGCAGCGAGGCGTCGACCCGGCCGCGATCCGTGGCTGACGTCGCAGCTTCTTGAGCGCAGTGCCGACAGCGTCGGGCCGTCAGCCGCGGTGACTCGCCGGACCGGAAGCTGGCGTGTCCCTACCAGTTCACGCGGCCCTGCGCTGCCGCCAGTATCCGCTCGGTGGCGGGCAGATCCGTGTTGCTCTCCAGCCATGCCAGCTCGGCGTTGTTCACCGTGCTCCATGTCTGGCCCTGGCCGAACCGTGCCAACGCTGCCCGCGTCGGCCCTCGCTTGGCGAGCGTCTGCCGTCCTCGCTTCCCGGGTTCTGGCACTTCTTGTCGGCGCGGAGGTTTCACGCCAGGATGTCGTGGCAGCGAGCGCTCGGGCGTGCGTGTGCTGAGACGATGACTGGATGGACACGGGAAGCGGTCTTCTTTCTGGCCGGGTGGCTCTCGTTACCGGGGCCTCGTCGGGTCCGGGCGAGCGAGGGATGGCAGGGTCCGAGCGCTGCCAGAGCCGGTCACCATTCCGGCAACTTCGCGCGCCATGGATGCCCCGGTGGTAGGCCGACTCGTTCTTCTTGGGCGCGTTCGCGGATCCATCTGGGCAAAAGGACGGGCGCATCGGTTGTTGCCTTATCGAGCAGATCCCAGCGGCCTTCGTATCCCTCCCATACAACTGACTGGATCCGGGCTAGATTGATCCCAGCGTTCCGCGTCCCCGCTGCGGCCGATGGATCCGTGAGCCAGTGCTGATGCACAACCCACGTTGCTGCAGATGCGTGATCACGTGGCACCACGAACCCTCTCGGCGCCATCGGCACCGCAGGTATAGCTACTAGCACGATCCATTCACTCGGCGACTTGGCGATCTCGCGCGCTATACCTCCGAGTGGCCACGAAGTGATTCGGGAGCCCGCAGTCGCCGCCTTTACCTGGATCTCGATGGTTGGCCGGTGAGCAAGATGCGTCGCTACGGCGAGAATGTCCGTCCTCTCAAGCCCATCGCGGGTCAGCGCAGGCGCCCAGCCGTAACGCGCCAACGTCGAACAAACCCAGTGCTCGCCAACACTCTTAACCATCTTGTTGTCTGCCATGTCGCAAGGATCGGTGACGCGACGTTGTGCTGTAGCTATGTTGACCACATTCCTGACCACAACCACCGCCGACTGCAGTTGACAGTGAGCGACCTCGTGTCGACAGACAGCCAGGTCAGCGACGGTAACCGGCTACCCGTCTGGACTTTGCAAGCAGATGGTCGTGGTGACCGACCATGACTCGAAGGTCATCGCGCGGAAGACTTCCCGGTACCGCGCCTGGGATCTGGCTCCGCGCTGGACTCGGCAGTGGGCCGAGCTGGGGCGGCGGAGCAGCGGTACCGTTCCTATGGGCCAGCGAGAGAGCTTGGCAACGACGGTCCGCAGCGCAATCGTAGGGAGTGCGTCAGGGTGAGAATCATCATCGATGTGACCGACCTGACTAACGTCCAGGAATGGATCACCAACGTCTGCCGCCCTTACGCCGGCAAGGGCGGCGGCCACGGGATGACGTCCCGCGATGGCGAAGGCAAATGCAAGTCCAAGGTCGACATCAAGTCGATGATGGTGGAGGCGAGCGAGAGGGAGTCCCGCAGCCTCGGCGGCGCCGTCGACGCTATCCAACGCAGCGGCTCATTCTGAAGTCTCACGATCAGGGAGGACTGACCAGTTGAATCGCTCCGGTGTGTAGGGGCCCTCCGAACACCTAGGCCCGCAGCAAGCACCAGCGGCTCTCATCCATATGCGATCGGCGGCAGAAGCGCGCAGTAACGCCCAGTGCTGGCGATGCATAACTCAGCCTGTCGCTTAAACGGCGTGCCTTCGACTGGTTAGGAATGGTTTGCGGGATAATGACGTATGCCGCAGAACTTCGTTTATCCGCAGCGTGATCAGCCGTTGCTGCTGCCGGTGGACATGCGCGAATGGCTGCCCGAGGACGATCTGGCGTTCGTCGTGCTGGACGCGGTGGCCACCCTGGATCTGGGCGAGTTCCGCCGCCGGTACCGGGCCGACGGGCACGGCCGGGCGGCGTTCGACCCGGAGATGATGGTGGCGCTGCTGCTGTATGGCTACCGCCAGGGCGAGCGGTCCAGCCGGGTGATCGAGAAGCGGTGCGTGCGCGACGTGGGCTACCGGGTGATCGCCGGCGGGCTGCAGCCCGATCACGCGACCATCGCCCGGTTCCGGGCGAGGCATGAGATGGCGCTGGGCGGGCTGTTCAGCCAGGTGCTGCGGCTGCTGGCCGCCGAGGGCATGGTGTCGCTGGGCACCCTGAGCCTGGATGGCACCAAGCTGGCCGGCAACGCCGCGCAGAAGGCGAACAAGACGCTGCCGCAGATCGACAAGCTGCTGGCCGAGGCGGCTGAGCGCGACGCCGCCGACGACGCCCGGGAAGGCAGCGACCTGCCGCCGGCGACGCCGCGGGCGCTGGCCCGGCGGGCCGAGCGGCGGGAGCGGCTGGCCCGAGCCCGGGACCGGCTGGCCGCCGAGGACAAGGCACGCCGCGACGCGCAGCGGGCTAAGCAGCAAGCCTGGGACGCGGACGCGGCAGCAGGGAAACGCCGCGGCGGGCACCGCCCTGGCGACGAGCCGCGCACCAACCGCAATAACACCGAGCCGCGGGCGAACATCACCGACCCCGGCGTGCGGGTGATGCGCAACCAGAAGGGCTATGTCGCCGGGTACAACGGCCAGCTCGTGGTCACCGGCGGCCAGGTCATCGTCGGCGTGATGCTGTCCCAGCACCCAGTCGACCGCACCCTGCTGCACCCGCTGCTGGACACCTGCCGCCAGCAGCTGACCGACGCCGGGATCAAACCGCGGCTGCGGACCGTACTCGCCGACGCCGGCTACGCCAGCGAGGAGACCTTCGCCCGCGCCGACTCCGGCGGGCTGCGGCTGCTGGCGCCGCTGGCCAAAGACCCCGGCCGGCTCCGACCCCGGCAGCCGCAACGGGCCCTGCATCTGGACAAGCTCCCCGCCACCGCCGCTGCCCGGCGGCGGATGCTGCATCCCCGCGGCCGCGACGACTACAAGATGCGGGCCCGCACCGTGGAACCCGTGTTCGGGCAGCTGAAAACCTGCCAGAACTTCACCATGATGTCCCGGCGCGGCTTCACCGCGTGCCAAAGCGAATGGCTGCTCGCAAGCACCGCGCACAACCTGCGCAAGCTGCACCGGCACCGCACGGCGGGATGACTACCGACAGGCCCATTCCCCGGCAGCCCAGGCTCAGATCGACCAGAACCGCAGCCTCGCCCCGCATCTGGCTGCGGCCAAGATCCGCAACCTGCCTCCACGCGGCTTTGCGCGACAGGCTGAGTTATGCAGGAACTACAGCGGCAGTGCAGGCGGTGCTGCACGATCATCGGTCCTGAGTTGCGTCAAAGCCGGCGTCGGAGTTAACAAAGCCATGGCGGCGGCGACCTCGTGCGAGCGACGGGGTACATCTACCCGTGCGGTGACACCGGCGCGCTGGCCGCCGCCCTGCACCGGGCGCTGGTCCAGGTCGCCGCGCAGGACGTCCGGCCGCTGATGCGCGGCCGGGCCGCCCGTTACGGGCTGGCCAGGACCGCGGCCGGCTTCGAGCATGCCGCGCTGGCAGCCGCGCGCTGACCCGGCTCAACCGCGCGGCCGGATCGCGGTCAGGTCGAGCTCGCAGTTCCTGCGTACTGAGAGCACCCGGAATCCGAGCGCGTCGTTGATGGTGATCATGTGATCGTTTGGGCCGGCGTTGCCCGTGACGATGCTGCGCAGGCCCGGCTCGTGGCCAAGGACAAGCTCGAGGTTCGCTGTCTTGACCAGCAGTCCGAGCCGGTGCCCGCGATGGTCGGCCAGCACAGCCGTGAGGTACTGGAAACCCCAGCCGGGCACACCGGAAGAGGTACCGATCTGGGTGAGGGCAACCATCTCACCGCTGTCGTCATGCAGGGCCGCGACCGCGTAGAACTGCTGCCCGGCAGCGATGCCGAGCTGCTCCACCTTCCTGATCCGGTCGGCGTCCCAGCTCTCGGGCTCCACCCCCGGATCCCGTGGCGCGTCGGCCATGGCCAGCTCGATGTCGGCCGCGCCGTGGATGTGCTCCTCCGGGGTCGCGCCCAGCCAGGAGACCAGCGAGTACCCGCGGGACGCCTGCGTGGCCTCCGCGCGCAGGCCGGGCAGCCGCGACCTCACCGCATCGTCGACCGTCAGCATCCTGAGTACCTCGCTGATGCCGATGTGTGCACCGGCAGACACGGCGAACGCCGCTGCCGGCGAGTCCCGGGCGACCTGCGCCGTCAGCCGCGACCGGCCGGCCAGCCTGGCCTGGTCTGCGCAGTGCGCGAGCAGCCTCCGCCCGTGACCCGAGCGGCGGCATGTGGGCGCGATGAACAGCGCGCAGGAGGCCATAGTCGGGTTATCCCGGTCAGGCAGTACCAGCAGGTAGCAGCCGATCGGCTCGCCGACCTCGTCGCAGGCCAGCCAGGTTTGCGTGGGGTTTCCCCAGCCGTGCGCCCAGTCGTTGGCGAAACCTGCGAAGGACTGGTGCGGAAGCTCAGGATCGTCGTGGTGGCCGCACGCGTCCACGATCTGGAAACAGGCTCGCAGGCGCTGCTGGTCGCCGATGGGGTCGAATCTCTCAATACGCACCCAGGCAGTCAACCGGCCAGGCACGGAGCTGACAACGCAATTAAGTCTGCGTGGCGGAGCCTGTGCCGGGGGCCCGTGCCGCGCAGCGCGGCCCGCCTGGAGCGCGCAGCGCCCGTATCACGATGATGGGTGCGGAGTTGACTGCGTTATTCGCAGTCAATTCGGTACATGATGGCCCGCGACTCTCACAGAGCTTCTGGCCGCGGCGAGCTGAGCACCTCAGGCGGCCACAGCAGCCGGGTCATCGCGAGCTCAGCGTACCGCTTGGGAGCGTGACAGTCCGCGGCCAGCTCGGCGGCGCGGGCTCCCATCCTGGCCAGCAGCACCGGGTCGCTGACCAGGTCCGCGGGCGCCGGTACATCCGGTAGACACCCGGAATGCGTGCCCGCATCGCCCTGAGAGACGAGCTACCTTTCCCCGTACACTCGAAAGTCATTCTCGCCCGCGACGGGGTTGTACTCTCCTTCGTGCCGAGCTTTCATTCCGTTCAGCCATGCGAGCTTCTTTGATGAGGTCTGGAACGTGGTTTCGCCCACGAACTTATTGTGGGTGGGGCTCTCGATGATGCTCTTCCCCTTGTAGTACACGAGGACAGTGTCGCCATCGCTGGTCGTGTGGATCTGTCGTACTTCGTAGTCAATGGTTCGATCTGGCTTTACCAGCATGGTGATCGTCGCGTAGAAGGTCGCGTTGTACACGCCTTTGGCCTCTCCCTCGAGATTGGACTCGAGACTGATGCCTTCGGGCGAGAAGTCTTTGATGCTTCTGGTCGTGTTCTTCGACTTCAACTCCAGGAGAAGCTCCTCATTTGCGTCCGCATGTTGTGATTCCATTTGGGATACCACCTGATTTCTCCTTACTCATATCGGTGAACCTAGCCGGGTTCACCCGGGGCTCGGATCTTCGAGTATTGCCGGGCGCACCCTGTGGCCGTGCGAGCCTTTCGCGACGAACCGAGCCTCGCCGCCGCGCGGGTGAGCGGTCATCACCAGATCCTGGTGATTCACGCGCCGAACTGGTGGTCGACGAGGCGCAGGACTGCTCCACCGCCGACCTGTATATCCTCAACAAGCTCTGCGACGTCGGCCTGCCGCTGGTCGTCGTCGCCGACCCTGATCAGGCCATCTACGGTTTCCGCGGGCGCCGCCACCTACGCGTTGACCTGCCTGGCGGGCGGCTCGGCCGCCACGATCTGACCCATAACTGGCGCAGTACCACCGTCATCTATGCGAGCAGGAGCGCATGCGCACGCTGATCGGCACGAGCGAGCGTTGAACGGGCTCCTGCCTGGGCGCAGATCAGCCGGCACTGGATGTCCGCAACCAGCCAGACAGTCATCCTGCGCGGCGTACCGAATCAGGCGGGTCTGCGAGGGCCTTCGTTCAGTGTCTTCCTGACGGTCTGCCTGGCCCGAGTCCAGGCGGTGGATAAATCTAGGGGCTGGAGCTTAGCGCCAGGGGTGAATCATCGGCGTGGTAGGCGGACTGCCCGCCGACGACTGTCTCCAGTACGCGGATGTCCGCGATCTGTCCGGGCTCAACCCCTAGCGGGCTGCGGTCGACGACAACGAAGTCCGCGAGCTTGCCCTGTTCCAGCGATCCGAGGTCCCGCTCGCGGTGCATGGCGAAAGCGGCCTCTGTGGTGTACAGGGCGAGTGCATCACGCACGGCGAGCCGTTCGCCTGGCCCTAGCACGCGCCCGCTGGCCGTCCGGCGTAGCACCGCATCCCGGATCCCCACCAGGGGATCGGCAGTGATCACACGCGCGTCGGAGGATCCGGCGACCCGGATCCCGGCCCGCCGCCACGACCCGTACGCGAACAGCTCATCGCTGCGCTCCGGCAGTGCTTCAGCGAACCCGTCACCAAGGACGGACAGCATTCCGGGCTGGGCCGCCACCGCGATCCCCAGCCCTGCGGCCCGTGCCGCCAGCGGCGCGAACAGCGATCCGCCATGCTCGATCCGGTGCCGCAGCGGATTCCCCGGGCTGCTGCTCAGGACCGTGGAGTAGGTGTCCAGGACGGCTTCGATCGCCCGGTCCCCCTGCGCGTGGATGCATACCTGCAGCCTGCGGGTGTCGAACTCGCGCACCATGGCGGTCAGCTCATCGGGCGAGAAGTACATGATCCCCGAGCCGTAGGGCGGGACTGGGTAGCTGCCGTAGATGGCTGCGGTGCGGCTGCTCATCCCGCCGTCGGCCCAGATCTTCACCGACTCGGCGGCCAGTCGCGACGAGCGGCGCCCGCGCAGCCCGGACCCAAGTAGCCAGTCCGCCTCGTCGTGCACCACCAGCCCTGCGATCCGCACGCCGAGGACACCCTGCTCGTCGGCCTCCGCAAACGCGGTCAGCGACGCTCGGCGGGTGTCCGCATCGCACGCTGCGGTGACACCCCTTGCTGCGAAATGCCGTGCCGCCCTGGCCACCAGGCCGGCCCGCTGGGCGGCACTCATCCGCTCCATGTCCCGCCGCAGGCCGCCCCACAGCAAGGCGAACGTCGGCCCTTCGTAGACCAATCCGTCCAGCCGCCCGTCACGATCCCGCCCAAGGCGGCCGCCCGGCGGGTCCGGCTGCCGATCATCGAGCCCGGCCTCCCGCAGCGCGGGCGTGTTCAGCACGCAAGCATGCAGCGAGGTGTGAAACAAGATCGCCGGCCGGCCCGGCACAGCAGCGTCGAGGTCGGCGCGGGTGGGATGCCGACCCTGGCGAAGCTTGTACTCCACGTACCCGCTGGCCGGTCACCCATGACCCCTCCGGCGTCCCGACAGCCGCAGCCCGCAACCGCCCGATGACAGCCGGGATATCCGGCGCGGCCGGCTGGCTGCAGTCCGCGCCCGACGCCAGGTAGCCCACATCGCACAGGTGACAATGCGCGTCGATCAGCCCAGGGATAACGGCCGCCCCCTCCAGCGACACCACCAGCGCGCCGGGCCGCGCCGCCGCGCGCACCCGTTCGGCCGACCCGACCGCCGCGATCCGCTCATCCCGGATCAGCATCGACCTGGCCGGCTGGAGCCGGCCGCCATCGAGACGATGTCCGCGTCTGTCAGCAGCACATCCACTGTTTCACCCTCCTGAGATCTCAGGCCGGGTCAGACCGGCGCGGTCTACAGTGGCCCGCCGGCCGCGGCGTGGCGGTTGCGCGGGGCGTTGGGCACCCGGCTTTTCGACGACGTCCCCAAGTCCTGCCAGTTCGATCTGGTCTCCAGCGCCGCGTGGAGCAACGGGACCGTCGGGCTGCACTACCGGCGGCCCGCAAAACCGAGGAGGCTGCGCGCCCGCCTCGAGTAGCCCCGAAACCAGAAGACCCCGGACTACCTCGAAGCTGGTGATCTGGCGGCGAGCGTTGGCCCGCCGTGCTCTGGAGGTAGTGATCCGGCGAACGGCCGCGATCCATCGCTCGCCGCGGCCTTATGCGCCGCGGTGCACCTGCGCCGACCCGCACGGTCTCGGGAGGCACCCGGACTTGAACTCTTGCTTATATGAACTATTATTTGCTTATGCGAGCAAAAAAGGAGGCGGCGCGGGACGCAGACGGCAGGTCGAGGCGCACGTTTATCGAGACAGCGCGGCGCGCTCAGATCGTCGAGGCCGCGATCGCCACGATCGCGGACGTCGGCTACCGCAACGCTTCGTATGCCCAGATAGCCAAGCGGGCCGGCCTGTCGAGCACGGGCCTGATCTCCTACCACTTCGGAACTCGGGACGAGCTCATCCAGCAGGTCGTGCAGGAGGTTGTCGGCGCTATCGGGGTGCACATGGCACAGCGGCTGACCGCGGTGACGAACGCTGCGACGGCGCTGCGGACCTACATCGAGGGCAACGTCGAGTTCATCGGAGCACATCGCGAGGAGATGAAGGCGCTGCTCGAGATCTTTGTCAACGGCGGCTTTAACTACGGCCCCGACGCGGAGCAGGCGGTGCTCTCGCCCATCGAGGGCATTCTCCGAGAGGGACAGCGAGCGGGGGAGTTCCGGCCATTCGACACCAAGGTGATGGCCTCGCTCGTCCAGCGCGCGGTAGATGGCTTGCCGTTCCTGCTGGCGACCGAACCGGGCCTGGATGTGCCGTCTTATGGAGCCGAGGTTGCCACCGTCTTTGATCTGGCCACGAAGGCGAGCCGGTGATGGACGGCCAGGCGATACCACTAACGGCCTCGGACGCCCCTGCGACGGCCGACGCTGCCGACGCTGTCCGCAGTCCGCCCCCGCGAAGCCTCGGCGATCAGCTTGCGCTGCTGGCCTTCGACATCGCCGCGCCCACCGGCCTTTACTACATCCTGCGCGGCATCGGCACATCGAACCTCGCGGCGTTGTCGATCTCAGCCGTCCTGCCAGCGCTGGCGGCGATCTACAAACTGGCGGTCAAGCGCCGCGTCGACGCGGTAGCCCTCGTGGTGGTCGCCACCATCGCCGTCTCAATCGCACTGTCACTCGTGGCGCACGACGTGCGGTTCCTGCTGGCCAGGGACGGATACATCACGGCCCTGTGGGGCCTGTGGTTCCTCGCGACGCTGCGCGCGCGGCGTCCGGCGGCGCTGGTATTCGCCCGCCCGCTAATGGAGGGGCGCAAGGTATTCGGGACGCGCTCCTGGGATTCCCTCTGGGAGACCGACGGCACGTTTCGGCGGATCTGGCGGAACTCGACGGTGATGTGGGCAAGCGCGCTACTTGCCGATGCCGCGGCGCGCCTAGTGATGGCCTACTGGCTGCCCGTTGACGTCGTCCCGGCGCTGGGCGCAGCGCTCTGGCCGGTGACATTCGTGCTGATCCAAATCGTCACTAACGTCTACTACCACCGGGCCGGCCTCTACCGGATACTCGGCGCTCCCTGGCTGGGCCGCGTCCAACCCCAGGTCTACCAGGCCCGCGTCTAATCAGCGCCCGCCATCGTGCCGGGACCGGCGACGGATCACGTCGGCCCTCAGTCGAAGGTTGGCTTGCGGTCGCGGGTGCGCTTGAGCTCGAAGAACCCGTCGGTCTGCGTGACGAGCGCCAGACCGTCGAACAGCCTGCCCGCCGCCTCGTCCTTCGGTGCCGGAGTAACGACGGGGCCGAAGATGGCCTTGCCACGGATGCGGATGACGGGAGTGCCCACGTCGAGACCGACGTCGTCGAACGCCTCGTGATGCGACGCCTTGATGACCTCGTCGAACTCGCTACTGTCCGCCGCGCTGGCGAGCGACTGCGGCAGCCCGACGTCGGCGAGCGACTCGGTCAGTACCGCCGGGTCGGCCCGACGGCCCTGGACGTGGAAGCGCGTGCCCATGGCGGTGTAGAGCGGCAAGAGCACCTCAGGACCGCGCTCTTGCGCGGCCGCCTCGACAACTCGGATGGGTCCCCACGCCTTGGCCATCCGCTCCAGATAGTCCTCGCCGAGGCCCTTGCCCTCGTGCTGGGTGAGATTGAGGTAGGCGAGCGACATGACGCGCCAGTCCGTGCGGACCGGCCTGACCTTCTCCACCTCGAGCATCCACCGCGAAGTGATCCAGGCCCACGGACAGACCGGATCGAACCAGAACTGCACGGACTCAGGCTTTTGTATCTCCGGCTGAGCAGTCACGATCGCTGGGAACAGCCGCCCGCAACCGCGTATTCCCGAAGGCGGTGCGCTGGTAGCGGCCCCGTTCCCTGCGGCATTATGACGGCATGTGTCCTGACTGCGGAAACGATGGCAGATGACGGCACCGGGAGTCTTCGCTGACCTGACGGCACTGCGGGCGTGCTGGCATCCCGTCGCGTTCTCGGCGGCCCTGGCGGACCAGCCGGCGCACGCGGATCTGCTGGGGGAGCCGCTTGTCCTGTGGCGGGGGCGTGACGGCAGCCCGCGCGCGATGTCGGACGTCTGCATTCACCGCGGGACCGCGTTGTCTCTTGGCCGGGTGACCGGCGATGAGATCGTGTGTCCGTACCACGCCTGGCACTACGGAGCGGACGGGCGCTGCACCGCGATCCCGCAGCTGGCCGACCCGACGAGAGTGCCGGCGAAGGCGCGTGTCGCAGCGTTCCGGGTGCAGGAGCGATACGGGCTGATCTGGGCGGCGCTGGCCGAGCCGCGCTGGCCGCTGCCGGAGGTGCCCGAGCTGGAGGATGGCTCCTGGGCCGTCGTCACCGCCGGGCCTTATCGCTGGCAGTGTGACGCCGCGCGGCAAGTGGAGAACTTTACGGACTTCGGGCATTTCCCCTGGGTGCACCCCGGCTTGCTCGGCGACCCGGACAGGCCGGTCGTGCCACGGCACGAGGTGCGCACTGACGAGCACGTGCTGCACTACACGATCGTGCGGCCGGAGGCGACGAACCCGGATGACTTCCCCGTCTTCGGCAACGAACAGGCCGGCCCGCCGGAGCGGCGCAGCCGGTACGAGCTGCACCTGCCGTACACCATCGCGTTGCGCCTCGGCTGGGGCGGCGAACGAGGCATGGTCTACTTCTTCGCCTCCCAGCCGATCGCCACCGACCGCTGCGCCGGATACGTGGTCATCGGGCGCAACTACAACTTCGACCAGAGCGATCAAGTCATCCAGGACTTCGAAGACACGATCTTTGGCCAGGACCAGCTCGTTGTGGAGTCGCAGCGCCCGGAGCGTGTGCCGTTCGACCTGGCGGCGGAGTTGCACCTCAAGTTCGATGCCGTGGCGGTCGCCTACCGCAAGGCGATGCGGGCGTCCGGCCTAGCCGCCGACGCCCCGATTGGCGTCGAGGCGGACGCCGGCGAGTAGGCGCCGCCGGCACCTCGAGTCCCCGGCGTCAGTTCCGGCCGCCGGGGAGTTCGCGCCGCATCAAGTCGATCAGCTTCTCGAGCCCGCGTAGTGGCCGCACCATAACGGTGAAGCTGACCAGCTTGTCGTCGCTGTTCCACCGCAGCATGTCGACGCCCTGTACATACACGCCCTCAAGCTCGGCCTCGAATTCCAGGACGGCACTGGTGTCGTCGTGCCACTCGCGCACGTAGCGGAGCGAGGGGCCAAGGACCACCATCGCCCCGGCCAGGTACATGCTGGTCAACGCTTTGCCCTGTTGCGGCTTGAAGACGGCCGGCGAGCGGAACTCCACGTTCTCGGCCAGCAAGTCATTCAGGAGCGTGGGGTCACGGGCTTCGGCGACAGCGTGCCACGCTCGCAATGCCGCTGGCTGCGAAGGCATGGTATTAGTCAACCAGCCCGAACTCGGCGTGCGCTGTCCGCCTGGCGACCCTGGGTCGAGGATCTATGGCGGCGCTGGGACGACAGCCCGGCCGAGGAAGGCGATCAGCTTGTCGCCCGCGCTCGCATCGCATCCCACGGTCACCGGCGCGGCGAACAACGGTGCGGCGAACAGCGGTGCGGCGAACAGCGGTGCGGCGAACAGCGGTGCGGCGAACAGCGGTGCCCGGTCGGCGTCGCTGACGAGGGCGGGTGCCACCTCAAGCAGCCGGGCCGCGAGCAGCTGCGGGATAGCACGGGGCGACCCGCTAGCCTGCCCGATGTCCCAGCCATGAACTGCGATCTCCAGCGCCCCCGCCGTAGCGAGGAGGCTCGTCGCCAGGCACTGATCGCCAACGTTGACTTCCGGCGAGCGGGTCCAGGCCGCGGCGTCGAGCAATGCGTCCGCCCGGGCAGCGAACGCGCGAGTGGCGATCGATCCCGCGAGACCACCGAGACCACCGAGGCGGACGTCGACGTCGCCATTGCCGCCACCGGCCGTGACGCGTACGACCCCGCTGGTGAAGCCTTCCTCCAGAGCGGTAAGCGACTCGCAGCAGTGCCAGAGCAGGGTGTGCAGATCCCAGCCGCGGCATGGCGTCGGTCGCGTCAGCAGGTCAGGGGTCACGACAGCGACATTGCCAAGCGCGTAGGAGATCGCCTCGGACAGCAGCCGCCCAGTCGGGATGCCACAGCGCACGTCGGCTCGCTCATCACCCACGGCGTCGGCTCGCCGGGCCCAACGCATCCGGCAGGCGATCCGGCAGGCCGAAGGCCGGGAACAGGCCGCCATCGTTGAACGACACTATCCGGCTGATGGCGCCCCCGGCGACGGTGAGGACCTGGATCGCGTGGGCTTCGTACAGGCCATCGTCGTTCAGCATGTAGGCCGCGAAAGCCGGCTGCCCGTTGGCCCGCAATGGCCTCAGCGCGAAGCGGCCGGGCCCGGTAAGTACCTGACGCGCCAGGAACCTGCCAACCAGGTCACGGCCCGCGAACCACATCGCCTGCGGCGGCATCTCCAGCATCGCATCCGCGCGCAGCAGTTCGGTGAGCGCGGACACGTCGGCCGACTCGAAGGCGAGTGCGTAACGCTCCAGCAGTTCCCGCACACGCGGCTCGGCAGGTTCGACAATGTCGTCCTCGACCGGTGCCAGGCTCGCTATCTGCGCCCGCGCCCGCTGGAGCGCGCTGTTGGCCGCCGCGGTCGACATGCCCAGCAGCGCGGCCGCTTCGGCGGCGTGCCACCCGAGCACGTCCCGCAGGATCAGCACGGCGCGCTGCCGCGGCGGCAGGTACTGAAGCGCGGCGATCAGCGCGAGCCGCATGCTGGCGCGGGCCGTGACGATCGCGGCAGGATCGTCGGCGCCGCTTCCCGCGATCCCGTCCGGCAACGGTTCCAGCCACGGCACGTCCAGACGAACGACGGGAACGGGGCCGTCTGGATCCGCCGTCGGCTCTCCTAGCCCGGACGGCAGCGGACGCCGGGACCGTGTTTCCAGCGCGCGCAGGCACGTGTTCGTGGCTATCCGGTGCAGCCAGGTCCGCATCGAGGCCCGGCCCTCGAAGTCGCCGTATGACCGCCACGCCCGTAGCAGCGTCTCCTGGACCTGGTCCTCGGCGTCGTGCACCGAGCCGAGCATCCGATAGCAATGCGCTAGCAACTCGCCGCGGTACGGGTTCGCCAGCAGCGCGAACTCCTCGCTCCCCGGCGCAATACTGCCGTTGCCTGCCATGTCGCCTCCCGCCTGCCGACCACCGAACGAAGCCAGCGCGGCGCCGTCATCTGGATAGATCCTGCCCGCCGCCCGAACTCATCGGCGCCCGGGCCACCCCCGACCACTGCCGCTGCTGCCGGTGATTTTGGCCGGCCGCGCGGATCAGTACTGGCGAGGCGCGAGATGCGCGAGCTTAAGTCCACTATGCGAGGGAGATCCAGATGGCAACACAGCAGCTAGCAGGCAGGACGGCCCTGGTGACGGGAGCCAGCAGGGGATTCGGCCGTGGCATCGCTATGGCGCTAACGAAAGCCGGCGCAGCAGTCGTCGGGCTCGCCAGGGACGGCAGCCGCCTTGACGAGCTTCGTCAGGACCTCGGCGGCTCGTTCACGCCGGTGGTCGCCGACGCCGCCGATCCCGTCAGCGCCGGTCAGCTCCTCGACCGGTACGACCCCGAGATCCTGGTACTCAACGCCGGCGCCGCCCCGCTGTCCCGGCCTCTGCAGTACCAGTCATGGCAGTCGTTCAGCCGGGTCTGGGATGTCGACGTCCAGCAGGTGTTCCACTGGACCCGCGAGGCCCTGCTGCGCCCGCTGCGGCCCGGCAGCATCGTGGTCGCGATGTCCAGCGGGGCGGCGCTGGCCGGATCACCGCTGAGCGGCGGGTATGCAGGCGCTAAGGCAACAGTCCGCTTCATCGCCTCCTATGCGGCGGCGGAATCGCAGCGCGGCGGGCTCGGTATCCGGTTCGTCGCTGTGCTTCCGCAGCTCACGCCCGCTACGGAACTTGGCGCGGCCGCGGTCGCCGCGTACGCGGCCAGGGAAGGCATGTCCGTCGAGGAGTTCGCACAGAGCCGGGGTCCAGCCCTCACGCCCGATGAGGCAGGTACATCGATCGCCCAGCTGATCTGCGACCCAGCCCTGGACCAGGCCAGTTATCTCTTGACGGCGTCGGGTCTCAGCCCGCTGCCCTGAGCGGACCTAGCGACGGAGCGCACCCGCCGCACGCGCTCCGCGGGGTAGACCGAAGCCCCGCCGCCCTCCCATGCCGAGGCGGACGGCGCCGGCGTCGAGCGTCCAGATCTCCCCGCAGTCCAGACAAGTGCGCAGCACCGTCCGCGAGCGCCGGCCGGGCCATTGCATGCAACGAGTATGAAGCAGATTGCGCGACTCCATTGGGCGTGAGGTTGCAAGTGACGCCCAACTAGGGGCCACACATCCACTCTGACGCCCTCTGGGGTCGCGATTCGGCGGTCTCCGCCGTTATGCACGGGTCCCGCATGAGTCGAACTGCAACCGCGCGCGGCCGATGTGATCGGATGGAGCCATGAAGGTACGGATCGGCATCAGCCTGGGCCCGGCTGCCACTCCGCAGGGTCTCGCCGACGGGGTTGTCTTGCTGGAAGCGGCGGGCATCGACTCGCTCTGGCTCAGCGAGGTTGTCTACGGCGATCTCGTCGAGCCGTTCACCGGGATGACGTACGCGCTGGCCCGAACTAGCCACCTGAAGGTCGGCACGGGCGTCGCCGTCCTGCCCGGCCGCCATCCCGTCCTCGTGGCCAAGCAGCTGACGTCGCTCGCGGCGCTGGCGCCCGGCCGGGTCCTGCCGGTCTTCGGGCTGCGGCCGGCGCGGCGCCCTGAGATCGCGGCGTTTCCGGTCGATGGCAGCCGTGCGGCGCTGTTCGATGAGTCGCTGGAATTGCTAAGGCTCCTGCTCGCGCAGCCGGAGGTGTCCTTCTCTGGTCAGTTCTTCAGTGTTGAGGGCGCGAGTGTCGGCCCGCTGCCGTTGAAGCCACTCGACATCTGGCTCGGCGGCAGCGCGCCCGAGGGATTGCGGCGGGTCGGCAGGTTCGGCGACGGCTGGCTCGGCAGCTTCCTGACACCAGCCGAGGCCGCCGCTGCCCGTGAGCAGATTCAGGCCGCCGCCGCCTCGGCTGGCCGCGAAGTCGACCCCGAGCACTTCGGCATCAGCCTGGCGGTCGGCGAGCTGACTCCGGAGTTCGTCCGCGCTGTCGAGCGGCGCCGGCCTGGCATGGACCCGGCCACGCTCTCGCCGGCCACGTGGGCCGACGCCCGTCGCATGATTGACGCCTACATCGAGGCCGGGCTCAGCAAGTTCGTCGTGCGGCCGGCTGCGCCGCCGGCCGACGGCGGCCTGCCGGGGTTCGTCGACGAGTTCGTCGCCGAGATGATGCCGCTTCAGACATGACCATGCGACTGATGAGCGGGATACCTCCGGGTTTTAGTCGCGGACCCCGTAGTAGTCGGCAAGGACTTCGCGGATGGTGTAGCGGGCGTTGTCGGCCATGACTGGGTTGGTCTCGCGGTAGTAGTCCAGATGACCTAGGGCCATGGACAGGGCGCGGGCGCGGCCGCGCAGCCAGGTGGCATCGTCGGTGCCGACCGCGCGCCGGAAGGCCGGGCGGACGCTTGCCGGGAGCAGCATCCACGCGACGGTCAGGTCCTGAGATGGATCGCCGATGCCGGCGCAGCCGAAGTCGATCACGGCGGCTAGCCGTCCGTTCCTCGTCAACACGTTGCCGGGCATCATGTCCGCGTGTATCCAGGTATCCGGCCCGTCCCAGAGCGGCAGCTGGGCGGCGTGGTCCCAGATCGCCGTGGCGGCATCGGTGCCCACCAGTCCGTTCAGGCGCTCGATGGCGTCGAGGGTGAACTCATGCTGGTCGGTCAGTGGGCCGCCGCGGTAGGCGGGCGGGCTGTCCGCGAGATCGACCCTGGATAGATCGACCTTCCATAGGGCTCTGAGGAATCCGGCGAGGTCCGCTGCCAGCAGGCCAGGCTCCGCCAGATGACCTTCGACGGGGGTCTCGCCGTCAAGCCAGCGCAGCACGCCCCATGAGGCCGGGTACTCGGCCGTGGGCCGTCCCTCAGCGATGAGCGCTGGGACGGGAACCGGCAGAAACGGCGCCAGCCGCGACAGCACTCCCTGCGTCAGGATTGCGTCGAGGCTTTTGCCCGGCCGGCGCGGCAGCCGGATCGCTAGATCGTCCCCGAGTCGGTACAGGACGCAATCGGTCCCTGCTGATGAGACCGCGAATACAGGCAGCCCTGCCCAGTGTGGGAACTGGTCGGCTATCAGCCGGGCGGCGAGGCCAGCGGAAATGTCGATCTCGCCAGCATGCAACTTCGGCGCCTGCATCGGAATCCTCAACGTCGTGTAGTCCAGCCGAGCAGGTCTACCAGGAAGGCCGCCGTGGGACGAAATTATTTTTGAGGGACTCGTAACGAAAATGACGCCGCGTCTCGGCCCGCCTCTACGCGCAATGTCAGCGCGATCGGTCGGCCAAGGGTCGGTCGCTTGACTGGGCTCTCCGGGGCCGGGGCGGAAGTTTCGCTCGCTTCCTCAGCGGGGCAGGCGATCCGCGCGCCAGCACCGCGAACGCATTGGGACCTCGACCTCCTCGGCGCCCGGGAACTGCTCAGCGAGGGCCGCAGCTGCCCGCTCCCGGCCAGCGGCCCTATCCTCCGCGCTGGCCGTGATGACGCGGCTGTACGTCATGAGCCAGTCGACCAGATCGGACGTCGTCATGCGGCGGCTAAAACGGAACTCCGCCGTCTCGATATTCACGAACAGAGCCGGATCGGTCAGCGCGACCTCGTGGCGCTGGCGCCGGAGACTGGCTCCTTCGGCCCCGTTCCCGGCCGGAGTGCCGGAGTCTGCAACGCGGAACCACTCGTCGGGCCGGAGCCACGTGATCGACGGGTCGCGACCCGTCCCCAAGACGCCAAATCGGCCGCCATCGCGCAGGACCCTGGCGACCTCGGGCACAGCGCGGCGGGCATCCATCCAGTGCCACGCCGACGAGACCAAGACGGCATCGGCGGCGGCGTCGGGCAACGGAATCGCCTCGCCCCGGCCCGCCTGCACTTCGACGCCGGGAGAGCGGGCGGCGAGGACAGATCGCATCCGATCGTCTGGCTCGACGGCGATGACGTGCCCGGCCTTCGGGACGAGGGCGCGGGTCAGCAGTCCGGTGCCGGCTCCGAGATCGACGACAACGTCACAGCGGTCAGGAAGCAGCCAGTCCACAGCCGCGGCAGCCGGGCCAGATCGCAGCCGGTCGTAGTCGTCGGCGATGGTGCCGAAGGACATCGAACGTTCTGGACCGCTCGCCACCTCGACAGGCTAGCTCGTGTCGGGAGCCGCGCCGACGGCTGCCTCGGGCACCGCAGCCGACGGCGAGCGGAAGCTGCCCAGCAGGCGATCGAGCATCTCGATCTGTCGCTGCGGCGTCACCCGGTCGGGGTAGAGCACGCGCTGCGCGGACAAACCATCGATCAGCACGAGAAGCTGATGCGCCGCAAGGTCGAGGTCGCAGTCGCTGCCGAGCTCGCCGCGTTCCGCGGCCTCGTCGAGATGGCCGCGAAGCCGGGCGGATAGCCGGTCGAATTCGGAGTGCTGCAAATCGCGCAGCGGCGCATTGCCCAGCGCGCGGCCCCAGAAGCTGATCTCGATCTGCGCCTCGAGGTCGCGGCGGTCATCGAGTGGCAGCGCCTCCAGCATGACGTGGCGCAGGGCGTTCAAGCCGGACAGTCCGGCCGACCCGGTGGCCATCCTGGCGCCAACGCGGCGGTGCGAGTGCACTAGCGCGGACCCGAGGATGTCGGCCTTGTCGTCGAAGTAGTGCCCGAGTATGCCGCGGGAGCAGTTGGCTTCCTTCGCGATAGCGCGGATGGTCGCACCGGTAATGCCGTCGCGCGCGATCACCCGCCAGGTAGCCGACAGGATTTCATCCCGCCGCTGGTCCCAGTCGACGATCTTGGGCATTGCGCTCCGTTCCGCGGTGGTCCTACTTGATAGCTATTTTTTTGTCGGACGTCCGTCTAACATCCGTTGTAATGCATCCGAATGCTGAGCTGCAAGTTGCCCGTCTTCAGCTGGTCAGCTACTGCGGACGCCTTATCGCGGACGGACTTGCCGTCGGCGCGGCGGGCAACATGAGCGTGCGCGTGGGCGACCTCGTCGCGATCACGCCCTCTGGCGTGCGCTACAGCGAACTGACCCCGGACGACATCTGCGTCGTCACGCTGACGGGCGAGGAAGTCGCGGCGCACGAGACGCCGTCCAGTGAGCTGCCGATGCACCTGGCCGTCTATGCGGCGACGAACGCCGCCGCTGTCGTGCACACGCACTCGGCCGAAGTGATCGCGCTGTCAGCGACGAACGACGAACTGCCGGCGATCCACTACGCCATCGCCAGCCTGGGCGGCCCGGTCCGGGTCGCCGGCTACACCAGGTTCGGGTCGGCCGGCCTGGCGCAGGCAGCAGTCAAGGCGCTGGCTGGCCGCTCGGCGGCGATCCTGGAGAACCACGGTGCTGTCTGCTACGGCAGCACGCTGATCCAGGCTTACGATCGCGCGCTGCTGCTGGAGTGGCTGGCCAAGGTGTTCCGGATGGCGTGCAGTTACGGCCAGCCGCGGATCCTGACGCAGGCTGAGCTCGACGAGGTGTCCGCCGAATCGCGGCGGCGGCGGTACGGCGAACGGCGCCACCAGTGACGCCACCGACACCGCCAGCCGGAAGCCCACTCGTGGCGCCCCCGCGCATCGCGGTCGTCGGGCCGCACATCGTGGATGTGCTCGGCCGTCCCGTCGATGCCATCCCGGCCGGGCAGGGCAGCGCGCGGCTCACCGAGATCAAGGCGACCGCGGCCGGTACCGGCGCCGGGACGGCCGTCGACCTGGCGAAGCTCGGAGCCATCGTCAGCGTGTTTGGCGCGGTCGGCGATGACCTGCTGGCCGACATCCTGCTAGGCGCGCTAGCCGGCTACCACGTCGAGACCAGTGGCCTGGTCAGGAAGGCGGGCGCGCAGACTTCGGCGACCATCCTGCCGATCAGGCCAAACGGCGAGCGGCCCGCGTGGCACGTGCCGGGCGCGACGCGCTTGCTGGAACTGGCCGACATGGACCTGACCCGGCTATGCGAGTGCGACGCCCTGCTCGTAGGAGGCCCCGACGCACTGGCCGGGCTTACCGCGAGTGATCTGGCCTCGGTCGTCACCGCCGCGAAGGCTGCCGAAGCCCTGGTCGCCGTCGACGTGCTGCACCCGGGCAGCCGGCGGGACTTCGAGCGGATCAGCGGGGCACTGGCGGGAGCCGACTGGTTCTGGCCGAACGCGGACCAGCTGCGTGCGCTGACGGGGCACGCTGACCTCGATCTCGCGATCGCGGACGTACTGACTCTCGGCACTGGCGGTGTCGCTGTGACGCTCGGGGCTGACGGCTGCCTGGTCACCGGGCCTGGTGGTGGGCTGACGCACATTCCGGCTATCGGCGTGGCTGTTGTGGACACGACCGGCTGCGGCGACGGGTTCAACGCAGGGATGCTGACGGGCTTGCTGCTGGGCTGCGATCCCGTAGATGCGGCCTGGCTCGGCGCAGCCTGCGGTTCGCTGGTGGCGACTGGGCTCGGGTCGGATGCCGGGCTGCAGAGCCTGGCGCACGCCGTGGAGTTCCTGCGGACCAAGAATGCGCCGGCCGCGGAGCGGATCGAGGCAGCGCAGTCAGCACGAGGAGGGACCGCGCCGATGGGCACGACGACGATAGGTACGACGACGATAAGCACGGGGGAGCACGTGGCATGACCGAGCAGCTGACACCGCCAAAGGTGACACCAGCGCAGGTGACACCCGCGACAAGCAGCGAGCACCGGCCGCGCGAGCGAGATGGGCTGCTGCGGCGGCGGGCCGCTGCGGTCATTCCTGGCGGTATGTACGGGCACCAGTCCGCTGGCCCGCTGCCGCCGGAGTACCCGCAGTTCATGCGCAGCGGCCGCGGCGCGCGGATCTTCGACGTCGACGGGAACGAGTACATCGACCTGATGTGCAGCTACGGCCCCGTCGTGCTGGGCCACCAGCATCCGGCCGTCGAGGCAGCGGCCAGGAGGCAGGCGGAGCTGGCCGACTGCCAGAACGGCCCTGGCGAGGTCATGGTCGAGCTGGCCGAGCTGCTGGTCGCCACCGTGCGGCACGCCGACTGGGCCATATTCGCGAAGAACGGCACCGACGCGACGACTATCTGCTGCACGATCGCCAGGGCGCACACCGGCAGGTCGAAGATCCTGGTGGCGACCGGTGCCTACCATGGCGCGGCGCCGTGGTGCACCCCGCGGCTGGCTGGCGTCACCAGCGCGGACCGCGTCAATCTCGGGCACTACACGTTCAACGACCTGGAGTCGGCGACGGCCGCCGCGGTGGCGGCAGGCCCGGACCTGGCCGCCATCGTGGTGAGCCCGTTCAAGCACGATGCGGGCTACGACCAGGAACTGGTTGATCCGGCGTTCGCGCGCGGGCTGCGCGAGCTATGCACGCAGACTGGCGCCGCGCTGATCCTCGACGACGTTCGGTGCGGCTTCCGGCTGCACCTCGGATCCAGCTGGGAGCCGATCGGCGTAGATCCCGACCTGTCGGCCTGGAGCAAGGCCATCGCGAACGGGCATCCGCTGGCTGCTGTGCTCGGCTCCGGCAGGTTCCGGGATGCGGCGGCGAGCATCTTCGTCACCGGGTCCTTCTGGTTCTCGGCCGCCGCCATGGCGGCGGCTATCGCCACGATCGGTGCACTGCACGACGAAGGCGCCATCGAGGCGATGGACAGGGCCGGGACCGCACTGCGTGCCGGGATCGTCGGGCAGGCGAGCAGCCGCGGGATCGAGATCAACTACACCGGCCCGGCGGCAATGCCCTACCTGACGTTCACCGGTGATCGCGATCACGAGCTCGGCCGGGCGTTCGCGGCGGCCGCGATCCAGGCCGGCCTGTACCTGCATCCGCGACACAACTGGTTTATCTCTGCGGCGATGACCGACGCAGACCTGGCCAAGGCCCTCGCTGCGACTGACGAGGCCTTTGCCGCCGTCCAGGCACGACTAGAAGGAGGGATCGAATGAGCACTGACGACTCGGCCAGGCCAGCCGGTGTAGCCGTGGCGGCGGCCGATAGCGAGGAAGCCATCCTGGCGAGGGCTGGCTACAAGCCCGAGCTGCGCAGGTCGCTGCGTTTCTTCTCGATGTTCGCCATCGCGTTCTCGATCATCTCGATCACGACCGGCATCTTCCTCAACTACGGCTTCGGCCTGACCTACTGGGGTCCGGCATCAATCTGGACCTGGCCGATCGTCGGCGTCGGCAACCTGATGATCGCGCTGGTCGTCGCGGAACTTGGCACCCGCATCCCGCTCGCCGGGTACGCCTACCAGTGGAGCGCACGGCTGGTGAACCCGACCTACGGCTGGTTCGTGGGTTTCGCCGGGCTGCTTTACATGAGCGTCGGCGGGGGCGCGATCATGCTCGGCGTTGCCTCACCGCTGCTGCTCAGCGAGTTCAACGTCAATAACCCGAACCCACGACTGGTGTTTGGTGTTGCCATCATGCTGATGCTGCTACCGGTCGTCATCAACATCATCAGCATCCAGGTGGCCGCCAGGGTAAACAACATCGCCGTGTTCACTGAGATCATCGGCACGGTCGTCTTCGGCGTGCTGCTCTTCGTTCTGTGGGCGCTGAAGACCAAGCCCTCCCCGTACGGGGCGAGCATCCTGACCAACACGACGTCCGTCCTGCACAATCCGACGATCTACGCCTTCGCTCTGGCCGGCCTGATGGGCGCGTTCACGCTGGTCGGCTTCGAACTGGCCGCTGACATGTCGGAGGATGCGGTCAACCCGCGCCAGAGCGTGCCGCGCGGCGTGATCTGGGCGGTGGCCAGCTCGGCGGTGCTCGGCATGATCGCGCTGATCGGCTTCACGGTCGCGATCCCGAGCCTGAGTCTGGTGGAGAATTCGAAACTTTCGCCGCTGCCCCTGCTCACCATTGCCGGTTACTGGCTGCCGTCCTGGCTCGTCAAGGTGTTCATCGCGTTCGTCATCTTCTCGATGTTCGCGATCCTGGTCGTCGGCGCGGGTGCGCAGGCACGCCTGGCCTACTCAATGTCGCGCGACAACATGCTGCCGTTCTCGGGCACGCTGCGGAAGGTCAACCGCAGCACCCAGACGCCGATCATCGCGCTGCTGGTGTTTGCCGTCGTGGATATCGGTGTCACGTGGTACGGGTACCTGCAGACCAGCGCGTTCGCCACGCTCGTCGGCGCGACGGCGATCATCCCGTACATCATCTACTTCCTCATCACGGCCGGCTATGCCTACAAGCGGCGGACGCTGGACTCCATCCCTGGCGCGTTCTCGCTGGGCCGGTGGGCGTGGCCGGTGATCATTTTCGTGCTGATCTACAGCGCACTGATCATCTTCGTGCTGTCGGTGCCGGGTCCGTTCCACGCGGCGGACAAGGTCGTTGCCTACGGTGCCGGGCTGGCGGTGCTGTGGTACGTGGCCGCGCTGTACTGGCGGCTGCGGCGCGGCGCGGCGGGCGTGAAGCGCGTCGAGGAGTTGATCGACTGACTGAGCCCGGCGGCGAGCCATGGTTGCCCGTCCCGGCGACCGGCCGGGGCGGGCGGCCTATCCCCGACACCGTCCGCCGGCCGGCCGCGGCAGCCGAGCAAGCCACCACCATGGCCGGAAGCCTGATACGCGAATCGCGGGCTGTCGCGCGACTCGCGGCGGCACTGTCCTGCGTCGGCACTGTCCTGCGGCGGCTGGATTCCATGACGGCAGCCGACGCCAAATGACGGTGCTCCCGGCCGAGTTGGTCGGCAGCCAGACCACGCGGAACCCTTTCTTCCTCTTGTGCGGCGCGCGTGTGGTTTAGTAGGTTTCCTAACAAATTCCGGCCAGCTGGAGCTCAAGGTCGGAGCGCCGACGAGCAGGAGGCTGATCTCCGTGCGTGTCCGACTCTCCGTGCGCTTCCGAGGTAGCCGGCTGGCCGTGACTACGCCGCTGGCTGGCGCGCTGCTGGCGGCAGTCCCGCTTCTCGCGGTCGGCGGCACCGCCCAGGCGGCCGGTGGCACCGCCCAGGCGGCCGGTGGCACTGCGCAGGCGGCCAACGGCGCCGCTCAGACTGCGGCTGCCAGGCCGCCCGCCGAGGTCCGCGTGAACCAGGTCGCATACCCAGCCGCCGGCCCTAAGGTCGCCTACGCGATGCTCCCGGCCAAGGTGGCCAGCGTGGCGTTCACGGTGTCCGACGGAACCGCAGTGGTGTTCCGCGGTAGGTCAGCTGCCGACGTCGGCGGCTGGAACTCGCGCTACCACGCCGTCTACGCACTGAACTTCGGCGGCCTCACCAAGCCGGGCACTAAGTACCGGATCCAGATCTCGGCAGCCGGCCAGACGGCGCAGTCACCGCCGTTCGCTGTCGGCGACGCCCGCGCTGCGTACGGCCGGCTGGTGACGAACGCGGTCCGCTACTTCACCTCCGAACGCGACGGCCCGGACGTTAAGCACGCGGTGCTGAACCGCGAGCCTGCCAACCTGACTGACGAGCGCGCTTCGGTGTACGCGACGCCTAAGTACGACAGCAACGACAATCTGCTCGGCACGTTCCACAAGATCGGTGGTCCAGTGAACGTGGCGGGCGGCTGGTTCGATGCTGGCGGCGGCTACGAGAAGTTCGCCTACACCGCGACCTACGCCGACGGGCTTATGGAGATCGCGCAGCGTGACTTCCCCCGCCAGTACCCGACCCTCGGCCCGGAGGCCAGCTTCGGGCTGCGCTGGCTGTCCGAGCTCTGGAATCCCAAGCAGAAAGTCCTGTACATCCAGGTCGGAATCGGCAACGGCAACGCGAGCAACTCGATCCAGGGCGACTACAACTTCTGGTTCCTGCCGCAGGCCGAGGACAAGCTCAACGTGACGAAGGGCGGCAACCCTGGCCCGAGCGCGTACTACGTCAAGTACCGGCCGGTCTTCGCGGCGGCATCGCCTGGCAAGCCCGTCAGTCCGGACCTTGCAGGCAGGTTCGCCGCCGATTTCGGCCTCGCAGCCCAGCTGACCGCGCGCCATAGCAGGCCAGCCGCGGAGCGGCTGCTGTCACTGGCGCGCAGCGTTTACACCATGGCGCAGACGACGAACGTCAAGTCGATCGTCACGACGTTTCCCTACGACTACTACGGCGGCACCGAGTGGAAGAGCGACATGCTCTGGGGGGCCGCCGAGATCGCGCTGGCGGACGAAGTCCTCGGCGCGCCCGCGAGCCGGGTGCACGCGGACCTGGTGGTCGCGAGCCGCTGGGCGCGCGCCTACATCGCCCAGGGCCACCCGGCCACGGGTGACACCCTGAACCTGTACGACAACGGCGCCATCGGGGAGGGCGAGCTCCTGCGGGCGATCCGCCAGGCGCACGGGGGCTGGCAAACAATAAAATCGGCAGGGAACGGGGTCGTTGGCCCTCGCCCGCTGCTTACCGACCTCGCCGCGCAGCTGCGCCTAGGGGAGAGCCTGGCCAAGGGTGACCCATTCGCGCTCGGCGGCCAGCTGGGCAACACCGACGCCTCCCCGCATGCGTTCGGCCTTTACATCACCGACGCTCTTTACCGGCAGTACGGCGGGGGTGGGCAGTTCACCGCGTTCGCCCAGCAGCAGCTCAACTTCGCGCTCGGCGCCAACGGCTGGGGCAGCTCGTTCGTGGTCGGTGCGGGCACGACGTATCCGCACTGCATGCAGAGCGAGATCGCTAACCTGGCCGGCTCGCTGACCGGCACCGGCAAGATCCAGCTCGGCGCGGTCACCGACGGCCCGAATACCCCGTCTTCCTTCGTCGGCCTCGGCACCGTCAGCGGCATGCGAGCATGCAGCGCCGGCAGCTTCGGCCCGTTCAACACCAAGACTGCGAAGTACGAGGACAACGTCGTCTCGTGGCCGTCGGTAGAGCCCGCCGACGACTACACGGCGAACTCGCTGCTGGCGTTCGCCTTCGCGGCCGGCGACCGCTAAGCGTCAGCGCGCGACGGCGTGAGCGATCAGGTCGCGCTGCCCGTCGTGCGGCCCGTGCCAGGGCGGAACGGCCTGACCTCGATCATCCCGAACTCCGCCACTGGGTGCCGGGACGCGACCTCGATGGCTTCGGTCATGTTGGCGCACTCGATGACGTCGAAGCCCGCCATCCACTCCTTAGTCTCGGCGTAGGGCCCGTCAGTCACGACTACCTCGCCATCCCGGACCCGCACGGTAGCGGCATTGGCGGGCCTGCTGACCTGGCTACCGAATAGCCGGACTCCTCCCTCGGCCGTCTCGGCGAGCCAGGGCTTGATGTCGTCGCCCTCGACGTCCCAGCTGGCGATCTCCTCTTCGGTTTCCAGGGCCGGGACGGGGGGCTCCTCCACGCAGACCAGCAGCAGGTACTTCATCGTTACCCCTCGTTTCGGTCGTCCACTTGGATGTCTCCAAGCTGTCGTCATCACCACGACGCTCAGGATCGCTCGATCTGGACAGCCCGAGGACTGCCGCCACGATCGATCGCGGCTAGTGTAGGCGCGGTGCGGATCGCTACGTGGAACGTGAATTCGGTGAAGCAGCGAGTGCCGCGGTTGCTGCCTTGGCTGGATCAGCGCAACCCCGACGTCGTCTGCCTTCAGGAGACCAAGCTCGGCGACAGCGCCTTCGGCGACCTCCTCGGCGCCGATCTGGCCAGTCGCGGCTACGAGGCCGCTGTGCACGGCGAGGCACGGTGGAACGGCGTGGCGATCCTATCCAGGGTCGGCCTCGACGACGTGGTGACCGGGCTCCCCGACGGGCCGGGCTTCCCCGAGCCCGAGGCCCGTGCGATCGCAGCCACCTGCGGCCAGGTCCGCGTGCACTCGGTATACGTGCCCAACGGGCGCGAGCCCGGATCCGACCATTACCAGTACAAGCTCGCCTGGCTGGCGGCGCTGGAGGAGGTGGTGAGGTCCGGGCCCGATGCAGCCGTGGTCTGCGGCGACATGAACATCGCGCCGACCGACAGCGACGTCTTCGACCCGGCGGCCTACGTGGGGCAGACCCATGTCACCGCGCCGGAACGCGCGGCGCTGGCCAGTCTTGAGTCCGCCGGGCCTCTGCACGACGTGGTCAGGGATCACTGGCCCGGGCAGCGCGTCTTTACCTACTGGGATTACCGCGCCGGGATGTTTCATCAGGATCTCGGCATGCGGATCGACCTGGTGCTAGCCACCGACAGCGTGGCCAGCCGGGTCAAGGCGGCGTGGGTAGACCGCCACGCCCGCAAGGGCACCGCCCCGAGCGATCATGCGCCAGTCATCGTCGACCTGGACCAAGCGCCAGACGGCGACATCGGCCCGGTCGTCCCGCCGCCGTCCTCGACCGGCGGTCGCAAGGCATCGTTCAAGCTCCCGCAGTCCCGCGGCGAGTGAGCGCGGCTCGCCTCAGTAGCGTTGCCCCTGTGACGGATGCACCAGTTGAGGCCGAGCCGACGGCATTTGTGCAGCGACGGTACCAGGTGCCGCCGGGAGCGACTGACCTGCTGCTCGTGCGCCACGGCGCATCGGCTGCTTACATCCACGGAGAGACGTTCGCGCTCGTCGATGGGCACGGCGACCCGCCGCTGTCGGCCGATGGCATGGCGCAGGCTGATCTGGTGTCGACGCGGCTGGCTGCCGCTGCCGTCGATGCGATCTACGTGACAAATCTCCGCCGTACGGCGCAGACCGCAGCGCCGCTGGCAGCGCGGCTCGGCCTAGACGTTCACGTCGAGGCTGACCTGCGTGAAGTCCACCTGGGCGAATGGGAGGGCGGCATCTTCCGCAAGAACGTGGCCGATGGTCACCCCATCAGCCTGCGGATGCTGGCCGAGGAACGGTGGGACGTGATCCCTGGCGCCGAGCCGACCGACGTGCTGGCAGGCCGGGTACGAGCCGCTATCGAGCGCATCGCCGCCGCCCACCGGGGACAGCGGGTAGCCGCCTTCACCCACGCTGGCGTGATCGGACAGGCACTGGCTCTCGCGAGCGGGTCGCGGCCGTTCGCGTTCCTCGGAGCCGAGAACACTTCGATCTCGCGGCTCGTCATCATCGGTGACCGGTGGATAGTGCGCGGGTTTAACGACACTGCGCACCTCGACGGCGTCGGGGCAGCGTGACGATGACGCCCGGACCTAGCAGCCACCTGCGGATCGCGCGACCGAGTCGCGACCTGCGCGCTGCCGAGCGGTTCTGGGTCGACGGACTAGGGCTGGACGTCCTCGTGCGCCTTGACGAGTCGGCCAAGGGCGAGCATGCGTTGCTAATGGTCGGCTGGCCGGGCGCAGCCTGGCACCTTGAGCTCGTCGGTGATCCGAGCGGCGAGACGCCCCCGGCACCGACCGGGGAGGATCTGCTCGTCCTGTATCTCGACGGCGCCCTGGACGACGGCCTCGTGCAGCGCTTGATCAGCGCAGGCGGGACGCTGGTCGCGGCGCGCAATCCGTACTGGGAGGAGCGGGGCGTGACCATCGCCGATCCTGACGGCTACCGGCTCGTCTTGTCCGCCCGCTCTTGGCCTCTCGCCCCTGGCCCACACTGAGCCGAGCGACGGCCTGGCCGGCCGCCTAGCGGCCGGCCAGCAGTTTCGTCAGCGCCGCCGGGATCTCGGCGAGCGTGCGCACTGACTGGCTGATGCCTCCGCCGAGCCGGGCGAGCCGCTCGGCGGCCAGCAGCGATTCGGGATCGGGCTCATGGCCGAGCGGCTGCGGGCACAGCACGTCCAGCCGGTCTATGCCCGCTAGGGCCGTCGCTGGGTCAGCGCCGGTTGTGCTCAGGCAGTCCGACAGCAGTACGACGCATCGCTCGGCCGACGTGAGGCCGGCCAGCTGACCGGCCGCAGCCCGCAGCCCGGCGGCCAGGTCGGTCATGCCGTGCCCGCGCAGGCCAAGGAGCCGCCCCACCATTCGCTCCGGCTGTTCCCGGCGGCCAGGCGGCTGCAGGACCGTGACGGAGCCGGAGAACGCCAGCGCGCCGGTGTCGAGGCGCGCGTCAGCCGCCAGCAGGACGCTGCCCGTGGCGACCGCGGCCATAGCCAGGGCCAGACCCGACATCGAGCCGCTGGAATCGACGAGCAGGCAGACCGATCTCCGGTGGGCCTGCCAGCTCCGGGTCACGACGTCCTCGGCCGGCGGCGGCCACGAACCCGCCAGCCTGTCGATGGTCCCGTCTAGGTCGATGTCGCCGTCGCCGCGCAGCACAGAGCGGATCCGCTTCGGGCCGCGCGCTGACCGACGCCCAGCCGAACCCAGCTGGAGGAAGATCCTCGCCGCAAGTCGGCGCGCCACGGCTGCCAGTGCGGCGTCGGTGGCCCGGGTCAAGTCGGCCAGCAGCGCGGCCGCAGCATCGGGATCCGCCGCGAGCAGCCCGGCCAGCGCGTCCGCGTCCAGCTCGCCCGTCTCGGGCGAGACGTCCGCGAAGCCCGCATGCCTGCTGGCCAGCTCGGCCCGGCTGACCGTCCGGCGCGCCGCTCCCTCCCGGCGCTCGCGCCGCAGGCTGGAGCGCGATCCGGCCTGAGAGCGGCCCGCCTGGCCTGACGGGCCGTCAGCTTTTCCCTGGCCGTCCGGCGCGACCTGGTCAGCAGAGTCCGGGAAGTCGGGCGCGGGCGGCGGGGTCGGCTCGTCGGCTGGCCACAGGTCAGCGAGCAGTTCGTCCAGGATCGACTCCGGGCTTCGGTCGCATCCGTCCGCGATCCGGATGCGGCCGGACAGCGCGGCGTGCGCCGCGTCCCTGGCGGTCTGGCGTGTCATCGCCGGCTCGCCGCGCAACCGGGTCAGCCCGTCGAGTAGCAGCACGAGGTCGATGGCGCCGCGCACCGACGAGCCCATCCGGACGTCGCGGTGCGCGCGTGTCGCGCGTGTGAACGATACGGCGAACTCGACTAGCTGCCCGCTGCGCTCGGTCGCCGCCGCGGTAATGTCCCGCTCGGCCGCCGCGTCCTGGTACCCGAGCACCACGCGGCAGATGCGGTCAGCAATCGCCTGGCTCACGCGCGCTGTCCCGATCGCGTCGAACGGGTTCATGGCCGCGATGAGCCGGAACTGCGGATCCGCCTGCACGAGCCCTAGCCTGGGCACTGCGATCTCGCCCTCGGTCAGCACCGTGATCAGGACGTTGAGAGTTTCCTCCGGGACTCGGTTGAACTCCTCCAGGTAGAGCAGCGCCCCGGTCCGCATCGCCTGCAGCAGCGGCCCGTCGGCGAAGCTCGCGCTCAGGTAACCCCCCGCGAGTACCTGGGCCGGGTCGTACTGTCCGATGAGCCGAGCCGGAGTGAGCTCCGCGTTCCCTTCTACGAAAACCACAGCCTGCCCGAGGTCGCCCGCGATGGCCCGCAGGAGTGTCGACTTCCCGGTACCCGGCGGGCCCTCGAGAACGACGTGCCTAGCCGCCTGCAGGGCCACCGTCAGCACCTCGCGCTCCCGCCGAAGGCCGATGACCGGCGTTGCGCGGCTCACCAGCCCCGGCCGGGACGTCGCAGCGGGTGACTCAGGTGTCATACAGGATGACGCCGCGGATGTTCTTGCCGTCGAGCATGTCCTGATAACCCTCGTTAATCTGGTCGAGGGTGTACGTCGTCGTGATGAGCTCGTCGAGCTTCAGATCGCCGGATCGGTAAAGCTGCACCATCATGGGGATGTCGTGGTACGGGTCGCCCGAGCCGAAGATGCTGCCCTGGAGCCGCTTTTCCATCAGCGTCAGCAGCGAGCTGTTGATCTGGATGTTGTTCTCCATCATGTTTTCTCCCAGACCGGTCACCACTACAGTTCCGCCCTTGCGGATGGTGTTGACCGCGTCCGTCACAATCTCTGTAGTGACCACGTTCGCCGTCACGATCGCCTTGTCGGCCATCACGCCGCGGGTCAGCTCGTTGATCAGGAGCGCCGCTTCGCCGGCGGTCGCGCAGCTATGCGTGGCGCCAAGCTGCTCGGCGACCTCGCGCTTCATCGGGGCTGGATCGATGGCGACCACATTGCGCGCCCCGGCCAGCGCCGCGCCCTGCACGGCGTTGATGCCGACGCCGCCAACACCGTAGATCGCAATGGTGTCGCCGGGCTCGACGGCTGCCGCGTGCACCGCGGAACCCCAGCCCGTCGGAACGCCGCAGCCGATGAGGGCGACCTTGTCCAGTGGCACGTCGTCATCGATCTTCACGCAGGAAAGCTCGGATACGACGGCGCGCTCCGAGAAAGATCCGAGCATGCAGAAGCCACCGACGTCCTCGCCCTCCGCGGTGTGGAAACGGTAGGTGCCGTCGAGGAGGTGGCCGTCCAGGATCGCGGCGCCGAGATCACACAGGTTGGACCTGCCGGTCGAGCACCACCGGCAGTGCCCGCACACCGGCAGGAACGAGCAGATGATGTGATCGCCGGCCTTGACTCGGGTCACGCCGGGACCGACCTCTTCGACGACCCCGGCGCCCTCGTGGCCGCCCACGATCGGGAAACGGGGGAGCAGGCCACCGTTGCGGACGTGCTCGTCGGAGTAGCACAGGCCGGAGGCCACGAACCGGATCAGCGCCTCGCCGGCCTTCGGGGGATCGAGTTCGAGCTCGGTCACCTCCCAGTCCTGGCCGATTGCACGCATGATTGCTGCCCTGGTCTTCATCCGATCTCCCGAAGAGTCGCCGAACCGCCTGTTGTCGTAACACTAGGGCTGCCGAACGCGGCGCGGCTAGAGCAAGCAATCGCTTGCTTGGGACCGGAACGGCTTATGTGGTCAACCGGAAGATCCGCGCTGCGCTGCCGCCGAGCGCCAGTGTGACCGCATCCTCGCTGGCGCCGCTGTCGACCAGCACCTTCTCGAGGGCGCGAGCGTTGCGTTGCACGCCAGGGACGCCCGGCCAGTCGGTGCCGAAGATCATCTTAGGCGCCAGCCGTGCCAGGGCCTTGCCGAAGTAGTCGGCCAGCCGGGCAGGCGGGAGCCCGGACACCTCGATCCAGACGTTGGGCCGCATCAGCGTCAGGAAGGCCGCCTGGTCATACCACCAGCCACGGCCGCCATGGGCTAGCACCACGGTCAGGTCGGGGAAGTCACGGAAGACCGGATCGAGCAGCTCCGGCGCGCCGAAGGCGTTGACCGACCCCGCGAACGTCGACGTGCCGCAGTGCACGATGACCGGCATGCCCCGCTCCTCGCACCATGAGTAGGCGGGATAAAGCATGCGATCTGCGGGCTCGAAGCCGCCATGCACCGGATGGATCTTGCACGCGATGGCGCCGAGGCCCGCCTGGCGAGCTAGCTCGGCCTTCACCGGGTAGTGCAGGTGCGGATTGATGTTGGCGACGGGGTGGAAGCGGGCCGGGTTGGCCGCCACGAGCGGCAGCACGTCTTCGATCGGCTGGATGCCGGTCGCCTTGGGGCTGTACTCGGTAAATAGCAGCACGTGGTCGGCGCCTTCGGCGGCAAAGTGCGCGTCCAGCGCGGCCGGGACCGGCACGCCGTCGGCATCGTAGAGCTCGCCCAACCGGATGCCGCCGAACGTGGCGACCCACTCCTGCCAGTCGCGCGACAGCGTCGGCAGCCTCGCCACGTGCACGTGGGCGTCTACGAGCAGCCGACCGTCGAGCACCCGCGCACCTCCGCCGCGCCCGGCCCGGCCAGGTGGCCGGGCCAGGCCTCAGGATGACACGGCTAGCCTCACGATGGTACGGCAGACTCACGACGGCACGGCTCGCAACGATGACACGGCGGGGGTCGATGTCAGCGACGACGCGGGCGGTCAGGCGGCCGCAGCGCAGTCTGCCCCGGATCGGGCAGCCGCTCGGGCCGCAGCCCGAAGAACATGCCGAACATCACACCGAGGTCGAGTATCGCGATCAGGCCGCCGATGTACGGGCCCGGGCCGCCGAGCCAGGCCAGGTACCCGCAGAACGAGAGCACGATGATCAGAGCGCCAAGCGCGCGCGGTCGGCCGGACTGCGCCAGCCGCTCAGGCACCTCATACGGCGCCCGCTCGACGTAGTTAGCCGTCGCCGCCTTGTCCTTGGCGATCCTCAGCCACAGTTCGTACATCTCCGGGGCCTGCTCTCGCAGCGCGATTGCCTGCGAGACCGACGGGATGTCGGCGGGCTGGCCGCGGTTGTCGGCTACCTTGTCACCGATTACCTTGTCGCCGATCCGGTCAGCCACTGCCTCGGCAATCTCCGCGGCACCGGCTTCCGGCTGTCTGGGGGATGGCGCCTGCCGCGGCTGACCACTCTGGTCCTGCGGGCCGGCCGGCGACGCCGTGGGCGCGCGATCGGTGTCGGTCATTCGACTAACGTCTCACCGCTCTCATCACGCGCACGACCTGCCGCCTCGCGGTGCGCGGCCATGATCGTGCTCATCGCCGACACGAACGGATCATCGTGATCCTCCGGGCGCGGCGGACTGGGCGGAAGAACTGGGCGCATCGTGCGGTAGACCGTCATGCCGGTCAGGTCGAAAATCGCCGCAATCCCCATGGCGATCGACAGGACCCGGCGAGGTGACCTGACCCTCAGCATGTGGGATTTCGTGCCCGATCTGTTACCACCCAAACACTTAGCGTGCACATAGCGCCAGTAAAGGGGTCAACTGCGCGGACCGCACTTCTCGGCTGCCAGGTCAGGCCAAGCGCAGTTAGGTCGCTGCGCGACCACGCCCAAACGAGATCGCCGCCGGTAAGCGAGGGCTCTAGACTGACGTCCTCCGCTGGAGTGGCCATCATGGCAGGCTCCAGCACGCCAGAATCCTGCACGCGACGAAGAGGCTTTCATCCATGCGCTGGTCACAGCTGCACATCCCGACCTTGCGAGAGGACCCGGCGGACGCCGACGCGCCGAGCCACCGGCTCCTGGTACGAGCCGGGTTCATCCGCCAGCTGATGGCAGGTCACTACTCCCTGCTGCCGCTCGCGATGCGGGTTCGGGCCAAGGTCATGGCCGTGATCCGCGAGGAGATGAACGCGATCGGAGGGCAGGAATTCCTGCTGCCGACCATGCACCCGGCGCAGATCTGGGAGCGGAGCGGCCGGCTGTCGATCATGGGCGAAGAGATGTTCCGGCTCAGGGATCGAAAAGGCGCCGACCTGGTCCTCGGCGTGACGCACGAGGAGATCTTCACGACGCTCGCCCAGGAGCTGTCGTCATATCGCCAGCTGCCTCAGTTCTGGTACCAGATCCAGACCAAGTTCCGTGATGAGCCACGGCCGAAGAGCGGCCTCATCCGGGTCAGGGAGTTCACCATGAAGGACTCCTACAGCTTCGACGTCGACGAGGCCGGGCTGAACAAGTCCTTCGACGCGCACCGCGCCGCCTATGAGCGGATCTTCGCCAGGCTTGGCATACCCGCCATCGCTGCCGAGGCGTCGAACGGCACGATGGGCGGCAGCGACTCGATCGAGTTCGTATGTCCGTCAGACGCTGGCGAGGACCTCGTCGCGACGTGCCCGAACTGTGACTACGCCGCGAACCTAGAGAAGGCGACGTCGCAGCTCGCCGTCGTAGCGGACGAAGCGGGACCGGGCACGCCAGTGCGGCTGGACACGCCCGGCGTGCGCACGATCGAGGACCTCGCCGTCAGGTACGGCATATCCGCCGACCGGCAGATCAAGACCCTGGTGCAGGTCATCAGCGGTGAGCCGAGCCTGGTGCTGCTGCGCGGTGACCATCCGCTCGCTGACCAGAAGCTCGTCGACGCGACCGGAATCGCCGAAATCCGGCCTGCGCAGCCCGACGAGATCCGGGCGGCGCTCGGCGCGTCGCCTGGCAGCCTCGGCGCGGTGGGCGTCACGGACCTGCCCGTGATCGCCGACCTCGCACTGAAGGGCCGCCGGAACATGACGACGGGCGCGAACATCGATGACGTGCACCTCACCGGCGTGGACGTCGACCGCGATATCGCCGCGGGAATCTGGGCGGACCTGCGCGAGGTGTCGGCGGGCGAGCCCTGCCCCCGGTGCGGCACGCCGCTTGAGCTCGTCCAGGCGATCGAGGTCGGCCACATCTTCAAGCTCGGCCGCAAGTTCACCACGGCGCTGGGCGTCTCGGTCCTCGGGCCGGACGGCTCGGCGATCGTCCCGATCATGGGCAGCTATGGCATCGGGATCGAGCGTGCGATAGCCGCGATCGCCGAGGCGCACCACGATGCCGCCGGCCTCAAGTGGCCGGTCCAGGTCGCGCCCGCTGAGGTCAACGTGATCATGGTGTCGGCCAAGGACGAGGCAGTGCGGGTGGCCGCCGAGGCGATCTACGCCGCGCTCCAGGCGGCCGGGCACGACGTGATGCTCGACGACCGCGACGAGCGGCCTGGCGTGAAGTTCAAGGACGCGGAGCTGATCGGCATCCCGTTCCGGATCAGCGTCGGGAGCCGCGATCTTGCAGAGGGAATGGTTGAGGTAGTCAGCCGGGCGAGCGGCGAGCGGGAACGCGTGCCGGTAGACCAGGTGGTCAAGTTCGTGCAGGACCTGTTGCCCCCGCCGGGTCGCTAGGCCTGGCGACACTCAGGTCGCCACCGCGGCCGTCGACGAGCCGTTATGCGGCGCCGGCGACCAGGCGCATGCCCGTCGTGACGTTGCCTGAGCTGGCCAGCCGGAACAGCGGATCGGCGTCACCCACGAGCCGCTCGCTCTGGCTGGCCAGCTCGGCCCACTGAGTCAGGGCAGACGTGCTCGCAAGATGAGTCGAGTAACTTCCCGGTTCGCCCGCCTGAATGATCCGCTCATTCTGGCTTGCGAGCTCGGTCCACCTGCCGTCGCTGCTCGACATGCGTCCTCCCGTCTGCCCGCGCCTGGCGATAGCCCCTGCGACACCGCCTGGCCCCTCACTTGTTAGACACGTGCGGGCGGCCATTTGGTTAGCCAAGAAGCGGTTACAAGTGCATAACACCAGGGAGACGGCGAATCCTAGATCTTGGTCCAGGCCTCGGCGAGGACGCTGCGCAGGATCTGCTCCATCTCGTCGAAGTGCTCTTGCGTGCACGTTAGCGGCGGCGAGAGCTGGATGACCGGGTCACCGCGGTCGTCTGCCCGGCAGATCAGGCCCGCGTCGAAGAGCGCGTGGGAGAGGAAGCCGCGTAGCAGCAGCTCCGACTCGTCGTCGTTGAACGTCTCCCTGGTCACCTTGTCCTTGACGAGCTCGATCCCATAGAAGTAGCCGTCGCCACGGACGTCGCCGACGATCGGCAGGTCGTTCAGCTTCTCGAGGGTGGCCCGGAACGCCGCCTCGTGAGACCGCACGTTGCCGAGCAGGTCCTCCTTCTCGAAGACGTCGAGGTTGGCCATCGCGACCGCGCACGAGACAGGGTGCCCGGCGAAGGTGACGCCATGCAGGAAACTTGACTGCCCCGAACTGAACGGCTCCATCAGGCGGTCGGCGACCAGCATGCCACCGAGCGGTGCGTAACCCGAGGTGACGCCCTTGGCGAAGGTGATGATGTCCGGCTGGTATCCGTACCGGTCGGAGCCGAAGTAGTGACCGAGCCGGCCGAAGGCGCAGATGACCTCGTCCGATACGAGCAATACGCCGTGCCTGTCGCAGATCTCGCGCACTCGCTCGAAGTAACCGGGTGGCGGCGGGAAGCAGCCACCGGAGTTCTGCAGGGGCTCGAGGACCACGGCCGCCACCGACTCGGCGCCTTCGCGCTCGATAGCGCGCTCGATCTCGTCCGCTGCCCAGACCCCGAATCCGACGAGGTCGTCGGCGAGGAAGTCCGGTGCCCGATAGAAGTTGGTGTTAGGAACCCGGACTCCACCGGCCGGCAGCGGCTCGAATGGCTCCTTAAGGCCGGGCAGCCCGGTGATCGCCAGGGCGCCAAGCGAGGTTCCGTGGTAGGCGATGGCCCGGCTGAGGACCTTGTACCTGGAGGGCTGGCCGATGGCCTTGAAGTACTGCTTGGCCAGCTTCCAGGCCGACTCGACGGCCTCGGACCCGCTGCTGGTGAAGAACACCCTGTTCAGGTCGCCTGGTGCCATGGCGGACAGGCGCTCGGCCAGCTCGATTGCCTGCGGGTGGGCGTAGGACCAGAGCGGGAAGTAAGCCAGCTGGCTAGCTTGTCGCGCGGCGGCCTCGGCTACCTCGGTCCGGCCGTGGCCGATCTGGCTCACGAACAGCCCGGCGAGCCCGTCGAGGTAGCGCTTGCCGTTCTGGTCGTAGACGTACTGGCCCTCGCCGCGCACGATAACCGGGACATCACTGGTGGCGAACGTTGACATCCTGGTGAAGTGCAGCCACAAATGCCGCTTGGCCTTCTCCTGGAGGGCTGCGATGTCGTCCTTGCTGTATGCCGTACTCATCTGGTCCCCCAGCTGTAGGTCTGCTTGCACAGTTTGAGATAAACAAATGTCTCGGTCGTCGTGACGCTCGGGATAGCGCGGATCCGCCCCAGGATCTCCAGGAGCTGATCGTCGTCCTCGCAAACGACCTCAATCAGGATGTCGAAGGACCCCGCCGTAATGACGACGTAGTCGATTTCCTCCATACCCGCCAGATGTCCGGCAACTCGCTCGAGGTCGCCGCCGCACCGGATGCCGACCATCGTCTGCCTCGGGAAGCCAAGCGTCATCGGATCGGTGACCGCGACGATCTGCATCGCGCCAACGTCGATGAGTCGCTGGACGCGCTGCCGCACGGCTGCCTCCGACAGGCCGACGGCCTTACCGATCGCCGCGTAGGAGCGCCTGCCATCCTGCTGGAGCTGCTCGATAATCTGTTTCGACAGGTCGTCTAGCACGATCCGGCTATCCGGATCCCGGCCGCCCGCTGCGCCGCGGCTGCGGGTCCCCGAGGCGAGCGGAGTCCCCGGCGTGTGCGCCATGCGTCAGCCTCCTTCGTGCCACCCATGCTGCCATGCTACCGGCGTGTGTCAACTGATTCCGTAGATCATAGAGCCATAAGTTACTGATTCACTTGTGTGACTTCACTTTCTCTGTCAGGGTCGTACCCGACCTAGCATCGGCTCAACAGGAGTGATCGTGGCAGACGCAGCCGCAGCTGGCCCTGGACGCTCAGGCACTGGGCAGCCGGGCAGCCAGCAGGTGCTCGCGAACTTCGTGGGCGGGCAGTACGTGGCTGTTCAAGACGGACGAACGAGTGAGGTCATCGACCCGAGCACCGGCGAGACCTACCTCCGGGCGCCGGTATCGGCTCTTGCCGACGTGGACATGGCGCTGCGGACAGCGGCCGCGGCATTCGAGACGTGGCGGGACACCACGCCGGCCGAGCGCAGCCTCGCGCTGCTGAAGTTCGCAGACGCCATCGAGGCCAGGGCTGAGGACCTCGTCGAGGCAGAGTCGCGGAACACCGGCAAGCCAATCGCCCTGACGAGGGCTGACGAAGTTCCGCCGCTCGCCGACGAGCTCAGATTTTTCGCGGGCGCCGCTCGCATGCTGGAAGGTAAGTCTGCCGGGGAGTACTTGCGCGGCCACACGTCCATGATCAGGCGCGAACCGGTCGGCGTCTGCGCTCAGGTGGCGCCCTGGAACTATCCGATGATGATGGCGGTCTGGAAGTTCGCGCCCGCGCTGGCGGCGGGCAACACGGTCGTGATCAAGCCGTCGGACACGACGCCAGTCTCCACGCTGCTGCTGGCCGAGATCGCCGCCGAGTTCTTCCCGCCGGGCGTGCTGAACGTGATCTGCGGCGATCGCGACACCGGACGCGCGCTGGTCGCGCATGAGATCCCGCAGATGGTATCCATCACTGGTTCGGTCCGGGCCGGCATGGAGGTCGCGAAAGCGGCTGCCGCCGGCCTGAAGCGCGTGCACCTCGAACTGGGCGGCAAGGCACCGGTGATCGTGTTCGACGACGCCGATGTCGACCTGGCGGTGCAGGGCATCACGGACGCCGGTTACTACAACGCAGGCCAGGACTGCACCGCCGCGACCAGGGTGCTCGCCGGACCTGGCATCTCCGCCGATCTCACCGACGCCCTGGTCGAGCGCGCCGCCACCGTCCGGACCGGCGGGCGCGACGACACCGACGCCTATTTCGGGCCGCTGAACAACCCGGCCCAGCTCGCCCGCGTCCAGGGCTTTCTGGAGCGCGCGCCCGGCCACGCCACGATCGCTACCGGCGGTCACCGGGTCGGTGAGCGCGGCTTCTGCTTCGCGCCGACCGTCGTGACCGGGCTGCGGCAAGACGACGAGATGATCCAGGACGAGGTGTTCGGCCCGGTGATCACCGTGCAGCGGTTCAGCGCCGAGGACGAGGCCCTGCGCTGGGCGAACGGAGTGAAGTACGGCCTGGCAGCGAGCGTCTGGACCCGTGATCACGGCCGGGCGATGCGGGCCGCCCGGCGGCTGGACTTCGGCGCGGTCTGGATCAACACTCACATTCCGTTCGTGTCCGAGATGCCGCATGGCGGGTTCAAGCACTCGGGTTACGGCAAGGACCTCTCCGGCTACGGGTTCGACGACTACACCCGCATCAAGCACGTCATGAGCAATATCGAGGCCTGATCGGCGTTCCGGCACCGAATCGGCCGAATTTCATGCAAAGTCCGGGTGGCGCGACGCTGAATTCTGCGACCATCAGGTAGCCGACCTGCGGAAACAAGGTCCGCGTCGAACAGGGGGCCGCCATGGCGCAGCGAGAGCAGCGCGACTACGCCGCTGATCCGGCGCTCTGGCGCGGGCTCACCAGCCCGCGCGTCTCGCGTCGCAGCGTGCTGCGGGCCGGTGGCCTGGCGGCGAGCGCAGCCGCGGTGGCCGGCGGCGCCGGACTAGCGGGCCTGCTGGCCGGGTGCGGCAACGACGCGCCAGCGGCGGCGGTGACTGATGCGGTCGGGAGCGCGGCGTGGTGGAGCAAGCAGCGGCTGCATCACACGGTGAACTTCGGTAACTGGCCGGACTACATCGACGTCTTGAACGGCAAGCACCCGACGCTGGAGTACTTCACCGCCCGGACCGGCATCACTGTCAACTACACCGAGCCGGTCACCGACGACGTCACGTTCTACAACGCGATCAAGCCGTCGCTCGAGCGCAAGCAGTACACCGGTTATGACGTCATCGTGACGACTACTAACAGCCCGGCACTCGGCGAGCTGATTAACAACGGCTGGCTGACGCCGCTCGACCAGACGATGATGACCAACTTCCGCCAGTACGCCAGCAGGCTGGCAGAGAATCCACCCTGGGACCCCGGCAACACGTACACGATGACTTGGCAGTCGGGCTGGACCGCGGTCGGGTACAACGCCAAGGTCGTCACGAACCCGGGCACGAGCGTCGGGGTCCTCTTCGACAAGAAGTACGCCGGGAGGGTCGGCATGCTGGCCGACACGACAGAACTCGGCAGCGTGGGCCTGCTGGCCATTGGCGTTGAGCCGGCGACCTCGACTGAGGCTGACTGGCGGAGAGCGGCCGCGTTCCTTCAAAAGCAAAAGAGCGACGGAATCGTCCGCGGCTACTACGACCAGAGCTATATCGACAAGCTCAAGAGCGGTGCGACGGTCGTCACGCAGGCCTACTCCGGTGACATCTTCCAGGCCGACCTGCAGCAGCAGTATCAGTCCCTGCAACTGCTCATGCCCGTCGAGGGCGCGATGTTCTGGACCGACAACATGTGCATCCCGGTCAACGCACAGAACCCGAAGGATGCGATGGCGCTGATGGACTACTTCTATCAGCCTGACGTCGAGGCCGTCGTGGAGTACTACAACGACTACGTCTGCCCGGTCCCGGAAGCAAGGCAGGCACTGCTGCATCCGACTGGCTGGGCCGCGACGGCGCTTGCGGCGATGCGACCGGAGATCGGCAAGCCGCCGTCCTATACCGCTGACTCGCCGCTGGTGTTCCCGACGCCGCTGTACCAGGCCAGGTCCAGAAGCTACTACCAGTTCGAGAACGCGGCAGAGCTCGCTGTCTGGAACAGCCTGTTCCAGCCGATCGCGAGTGGTTGATCGCGCTGCCGCAGCTGAGCTCATCGCAGGTGGCAGGCGCACTGACGGGAGCTATCCCGGTCTCCTACTGGCTGGACCGGCCGGATAGGCCGCGGCCAGAGCCTGCGCTGGCCGGGCACGTGGCCACTGACCTCGCTGTCGTCGGCGGCGGCTTCACCGGGCTGTGGACTGCGCTGCAGGCCAAGGAGGCCGATCCGGGCCGGGATGTCGTGCTGCTCGAGGCGCGCGAGGTCGCGTGGGCCGCTGCTGGCCGGAACGGCGGGTTCTGCGCGGCAAGCCTCACTCACGGCCTCAGCAATGGCCAGGACAGGTTCCCTGATGAGCTGGCCACTCTCGAGCGCCTTGGCCGCCGTAACCTGCACGAGATCGAGCAGACGATCGCCCGCTATGGCATCGACTGCGACTTCGCCAGGACGGGCGAGCTGTCCGTCGCGACAACGCCCTGGCAGCTCGAGGGCCTATGCGACACCGCGGCACTGACCGCGCGCCTCGGCAGCGACGCGCGGCTGCTCGACGCCGAGGCGGTGCGGGCCGAACTGCACTCGCCGACGTATCTCGGCGGCCTGTGGGACGCCGACGCATGCGCGATAGTGGATCCCGCGAGGCTGGCCTGGGGCCTGCGGCGGGCATGCCTGGACGCGGGCGTCCGCATCTTCGAGGCCAGCCCGGTGCAGTCATTGGCCAGCGAGCAGGCTCCGGCCGGGGCCGGTCTCACGCTCAGCACGTCTGGCGGCCAGATCAGCGCGCGCCGGGTTGCACTGGCTACCGGACCCTTCTCGCCGCTGCTGCGCAGGCTGCGGTACTTCGTAATCCCGGTGTACGACTACGTGCTGATGACCGAGCCGCTATCTGCTAACCAGCTGGCCAGCGTCGGCTGGGCGCACCGCCAGGGCGTCGGCGACAGCGCGAACCAGTTCCACTACTACCGGCTGACCTCTGACAACCGGCTCCTGTGGGGCGGGTACGACGCGATCTACTACTACGGCGGCAAGGTGGCGGCGGCTAACGACCAGCGACCGGCGACGTTCACCAAGCTGGCTGAGCATTTCTTTCAGACGTTCCCGCAGCTAGAAGGCGTGCGCTTCAGTCACAAGTGGGGCGGCGTCATCGACACGTGCTCGCGCTTCTGTGCGTTTTTCGGTACCGCGCACCAGGGGCGACTGGCGTATGCGCTCGGCTATACCGGGCTCGGCGTTGGTGCGAGCCGGTTCGGTGCGCGGGTGATGATTGACCTGCTGAGCGGCGAGCCGACGGAGCTCACCGACCTGCAGATGGTGCGGAGCAAGCCAATCCCCTTCCCGCCGGAGCCACTGCGCTCGGCTGGCGTGCAGCTCACCCGGTGGTCGCTGGCGAAGGCAGACCGCAACGAGGGACGCCGCAACCTCTGGCTGCGCGCGCTGGACCGGGCGGGTCTTGGCTTCGACTCCTGAGGCAGCAGCCTGATTCGGCAGCCAGCCAGCCAGCCAGCTAGGCGGACGAGGCAGGCGCCGAAGGCGCGGTGGTCGGGCTGGCCGACGACCAGGGCCGCAGCGCCAGGGCGGCCGCCGGGAAGAAGAGCACCGACAGCAGCGCTGCCCCGACCAGCGCAGCCGCGGTGGCGGACGTGAGCAGGCCGAGACTACGGCCGACCTCCGCGACGACAACCGGGAAGGTCAGCGTGGTGGCCTGCAGCAAGCCTGCCGCCACGGCCGGTCTGGTGCCGAGCTGCCGCCGGTACAACACCGCGGGCGCGGCGCGGACAATGAGGATGCCGACGACGAGTGCCGGCATCAATGCGAGCGAGGCCCCGCTGGCGAGTAGCGACTTCACGTCGAACTGGACGCCGGTCACGATGAAGAAGACCGGGACCAGGAAGCCGTATCCGATGGCGCGCAGCTTGCCCTGGTAGCGCTCCTGGGTTGGCCGGTCATCGCTGTCAGCGACGTTCAGCACCACGCCGCCGACGAAGGCGCCGAGCAGGGCGTCGACCCCGAACTGATGCGCGATGGCGGCGAAGGCTAGCAGGACCACGAAGGCGCCACGGACCCGCAGCTGGGATGTCGACTGATCGGTCGCTAGCAGGTTCTTGCGCAGCCAGGGCGATCGCCACATGCGCCGCAGCACGACGGCGCCTATCACCGCGGCCGCACCGAGGGCGGCCACGTAGGCCACCTGCGCCCAGGTGGCCTCGGGCTGGGCCGAGAACAGGACAGTCAGCAGCAGCAGAGCTGCAAACTCGCCCACTGAGCCCGCCATGATCGCGAGCTGGCCAAAATCGGTCGTGACCTCGTCCGCGTCGCGCAGCACGGGCACCATGACGCCGAGCGAGCTGGCGATCATGGCCAGCGCAAGCAACCGGAGGTCAGCGCCAGGCGCGATGAAGCGCAGGATGAGCGCGACCGGCACGGAGATCACCACGCTGACCGCGAAGCTGGCACCAGTGAGCCGGAATGTCGGGCCGCGGAATCGCTTGACCTCGATTTCCTGGCCGGCCAGGAACAGCAGGAACCCGAATCCGAGCAGGTAGAGGATGTAGACCCCACCGGTGGCGTGCACGAGTCCGAGGCCCTGCGGTCCGATCGCGATCCCGGCCAGGACCTCTAGGACGACGGGCGGCACGAGACGGCGCGGGATGGGCCTGGCGGCGAGCGGTGCGACGAACGCCGCTACGGCAAGCGCGAGCAGCCCTCCGAACTGAACGGTCACCCGTGAACCCCCCGCGGCTTCTTACCCCGCTCGCCGTCCCGCCATGCCGCAGGGGCTCTCGTCGCAGTAGCGCGTGTCCGCAGCTCGGCGGCGTTATTCCCGGTCTCGGCAACAGTGACAAGTGCCATAGCGGCCGCCTGGATGGATGCGCGCGGGCCGCTCGGTCAGTTGTACGTGCGGTAGTGCTTTCCCCCGACCGTCCGAACTGAGTCACGCCCAAGACTGTTAGTCGCGGCATGCCGCGAAGCGCTGAGGGCGGACGCTGGAGGCCCCCCTCCCATGAAGATCTCGCAGATCGCGGCTGCCACGCTGATCCCCGCCACCGTGGCTGGCATCCTCGCGACGGCTATGCCGCTCGCCGAGGCCGCTCCCGCCGCGACCGTGCATCACGCTGCGCACCACGTCGTCCACCACGCCGCGCCGGCCAAGGCCGCGAAGCCGGCCAAGGGTGCGAAACTGGCCAAGGCCGCTGAGCCGGCCAAGCCGGCGGCGCAGCACGCCACTGGTCAGGTGGCCGCCACCAGCACGGACCGAGGCTGGCTCCGGCCAGGCGAGCGCGCAGACCCAGCCGGCCACGGTCAGCCAGCCCCTGACCGCAGGCATGTCTTCCTTTGAGCAGTGCGTGGCCTGGCGCGAGAGTACTGACAACCCGACAGCGTCCTCGGCAGGCCTGTTCGGCATTCTGCCCTCGACCTGGGCGCAGCTCGGCTACTCGGGCACGGCCGGCCAAGCGTCGGTCGCCCTGCAGAAGGTCGCGTTCAGCCGCCTCTACGCCGAGTACGGTGCCCAGCCGTGGGCGCCATCGGACGGCTGCTGACACCCGGTCCACGGTCGGCGGGTGCCGGCCAGTCGGCCCTGGCGATCCGCGCGGCGGCTCGCCAGGGCCGTTAGCTGAACTCAGCGATCACGTCAGCGGCGGTCATCGGCTTGGAGAACATCGGGTAGTCATAGCTGATCGCGTTCTCGTGCTCGGGGACCGAAGTCGCGGCCGTGCAGTCGGTCAGCGTGATGACCTGGTAGCCGTTCTCGTAGCCGGTCCGCATGGTGGACTCGACGCAGCAGTTCGTGAGGAACCCGCCCAGCACGATCGTGGTGATGCCCTTGCTGCGGAGAATGAAGTCCAGGTTGGTGCTGGCGAAGGTGTCTAGGCCGCGCTTGCCCTCGATGACGATGTCACCAGACAGCGGCGCCAGTGAGTCGACGATGGCCGCGCCCCAGCTGTCCTTGACGAACGCGCTGCCGTCGACGACGCCCTTGAGTATGCCGTACGGATGCTTGCTGAGCTCGTTGTAGCCAGCCGCGAACGTGATCGGCGCGTGCATGATCGTCACGCCGGCTGCTCGCGCCGCGTCGACGAACTCGCGGGTATTGGCGAGCATGTTGGTCTTGTCCATCACCTCGGCGACGCCGTGCGGCGCACCACCATCGGAGGCGAACTCGTTCTGGTACTCGATCAGCACGAGGTAACTGTCACCGGCCCCGGTTAACATTGCGGGCGTGGCCGCCGAACTGGACTACGCGATTGCCGGACCGATGACCGCGCTCGCCGGCGTTACCCCCGCGGCCCTCGCCGGTATCGCGTCGGACCCTGTCAGCGTCTGCCGGCACGTGCACAGCCTGGTGATCCAGCCACATGACGCGATGGCGCTTGGCCTGCCGCCCGAGCGGATCCCCGAGAAAGAGATCAGGCCTGCGGCACGCCTGACGGAGAGGTTGCTTGAGCTGGACCCGGCGCCGCTCAACGTGCCTCGCGAGCCCGCCGCCCGTGTCGTCGGCACGTGCCGTCACTTCGCGGTGCTGGGCTGTGCGCTGCTGCGCCATCGCGGGTTCGCGGCCCGGGCACGGTGCGGCTTCGCGACGTACTTTCAGGCGGGCCTTGGCCTGGATCACTGGATCATCGAGTACCGGGACGCTGCCGGCCGGTGGGTGCGCCTAGACACTGAGCTGCTTGGCACCCAGGATCTGCTTGATCACCCCGATGACCTTCCGTCCGGCGCCTTCCTGACGGGCGGCGAGGCTTGGACGGCGTATCGCCAGGGGCAGCTGGATGCCTCGGTGTTCGGCGTCTACGGGACGGAGAACTTCGGCCCCGCCGAGATCCGCGGCAACGCTATCCGCGACCTCGCTGCGCTCAACAAGGTCGAGACGCTGCCGTGGGACGAATGGGGCCAGATGAGCGCGTCGTACAAGGGCACGACTGGTGCGGAGTACGACGACTTCATAGACACGATCGCAGCCGCCTGCGCGGCTGCCGAGCCGGACGTCGTGGCCAGCCTCTACGACTGCGACGAGCTGCGAGTCCCGGCCGAGCTCAGCCGCTGACGGGGCCGAGCGTGAGCCGCAGCGCCGGACCGGCGCGGTGATCGGCGGTGATGACACTCAGCAGCTGGTCGCGATCAACGTGCTCGGCGATCAGGTCGGCTAGCCGGTCTAGCTGCGCCTCCCGGATGGCCTCAAAGCAGACGTCCGGCGCACCTGTGAAGCTGCGCCCGGCTACTCGCGCGACATAGTTGAGATACTCCCGCCGGAAGCTGTCGTTCTCCAGCAGGCCATGCCACACGGTGCCGGCGACGGCCTCAACCCGGCACCCCTCGTCGGCGAAGAACGGCTCGCCCCCGTCGCGGGTTAGCACGCCGTGGTGGATCTCGTAACCGTGCACGTCGACGCCGTCGGCCAGCGTTCGCGACGGCCGGGCGAGCAGTTTCGCGCGTCCGAACGTGGTCTGGACCGGGAGGAGACCGATGGCCTGCACGTGGCCGGCGCCGCTCTCCACGTCGTCGTCGATCACGGTGCCAAGCATCTGGTATCCGCCGCAGATGCCGAGCACCGCCAGGCCGCGGCTCGCGTGCCGCCGGATGGCTTCGTCGATGCCGCGCTCGCGCAGCCAGGCCAGATCCCTGACTGTCGCCCGAGTACCCGGCAGCACGATAAGGTCGGCGTCGGCGAGCTCGGCCGCCTGCCGGGCGAAGCGCACGACGACACCGGGCTCGCACGCGAGTGCGTCCACGTCGGTGTGGTTACTCATCCGCGGCAGGGCGACGACGGTGACGCGCAGCACGTCAGAGCCGAGCGGCGGACCGCCGGCGCGCAGCAGCGCCCAGTCGATGCCGTCCTCGGCGTCCACGCCGACGCCGTCCGCAAAAGGCAGCACCCCGAGCGTCGGCCGCCCGGTGAGCTGTTCGAGCCTGTCCAGCCCTGGCTTCAGCAGGCTGACGTCGCCACGGAACTTGTTGATAAGGAAGCCCACGATGAGCGCTTGGTCCGCGGGGTCTAGCACGGCGAGGGTGCCGACGAACGAGGCGAACACGCCGCCGCGATCGATGTCGCCGACGAGCACTGCGGGCACGCCCGCGGCCCTGGCGAAGCCCATGTTGACAATGTCGGCGTCGCGCAGGTTGATCTCGGCCGGGCTGCCCGCGCCCTCGCAGATCACCATGTCGAAGCGCGCCTCCAGGTCCTGGTAGGCCCCGATGATGATGTCGAGGAGCCGTCCGCGGCGTCCGCCTGTCCAGTAGCTGGCCGCGTCGGTCTCGGTCACGACGTCGCCGAGCACGATCAGCTGGCTGCTGGTATCGCTGCCGGGCTTCAATAGGACGGGATTCATTGTCGCCGTTGGCTCGATGCCACAGGCGCGAGCCTGCGCCGCCTGGGCCCGGCCGATCTCCCCGCCGCCGCGCGTGACGAACGAGTTCAGTGACATGTTCTGCGCCTTGAACGGCGCCACCGAGAAGCCCTGCCGCGCCAGCCATCGGCATATACCGGCAGTGACAACCGACTTACCGGCGTCTGAGGAAGTTCCGGTGATCAGGAGCGATCCCACGTGCCGCACATTAGGTCAGGCCGCTGCGAGCTCCCTCACCGGGTCCCACCGCGCCGGGCTTGCGGGCCGCGAGGCGTTCGATAGTTCCCAGCTTCGAGCGATGGCGCTGCTCGATTTCGAGTCCCTCAGCCTCGACTCGGCGGAGCGGGCGGCGCGTGAAGTGCTCGCCCTCGAGCGGCACAGTGACCACCTCGGCGAGGCGTTGTATGGCCCGGATCGGCCACGGGCCGCCGGCAACGTGGTCGGCCAGCAGGAGGAGTCCGCCGGGCCGCAACACGCGATTCATCTCGCTGACGGCGCGGTTGTCGTCTGGAATGGCGCACAGGCCGTAAGTGCAGACGACAGTGTCGAAGGAGGCGGCCGCGAACGGCAGGGCCTGGGCATCCGCCTCGCGAAGATCTACCGATCTGCCGAGCTGCTCCGCCCGGCGACGGGCCAGATTCAGCATGGCGGGGCTGAAGTCAACCCCGGTTAGCTGTACGTCATGGGAGTAGTGGGGCAAGTTGAGGCCCGTGCCGATGGCAACTTCCAGAGTGTCGCCCGCGGCCTGGCCGCATACCCAGGCCCGGCTGTCAGGAGCGAGCAGTCGCTCAAAGAACTGCATCTGCTTGTCATAGGACGCTGATTCTTTGTCCCAGTACCGACGCCATCGGTCGTGCTTGTTTGCTTCAGTCGGCATAAGTCAACCTTGCACACTTTCCAGGGATCCGGGCGTCAGGAGCGATTCCCGGCGCTCAGGGCGAGCAGAGCCACGTGCAGCGAGAGGCGGGACTCGACGGACTCGATGTCGACGCCGAGCACGTCCTCGATCTGGCGGATCCGCTCGTACATGGTCGGGCGCGCCAGGTGGGCCTTCTTCGCGGCCTCGGCCTTGTTCCCGCCGGCTTCCAGGTAGGCGATCAGCGCGGGCATGAGCGGAGAGCCAGCGGACTGGTCGTGACTGAGCAGCGCAGCCAGCTCGCGCTCGGCAAACGCCTGCAGCCTCGGATCGTCCCTGAGCAGATGCACCAGCCCGCGCAGCCGCAGGTCAGGCAGGCGGTAATAGGCCTGACGCGGACCGCCCCGCGGCGCTGCCCCGGCGACCTGGTCTGCCTCCATGAGCGAGCGCTGGACCCCGCCGACCGAGTCAACGGCGGACCCGGCCCCGATCACGTCGTCGCCGTGCAGCCGCGGCCGGAGTTCGCCCGCCAGCCGCGTCAGGACCGCGTCGGTGTCGGCACGTGTCGGCAGGGCAAGCAGCGCCGCCACGCGGTCATCGTCGAGCGAGCTGACCAGGGCGGGGACCCGCAGCAGGCGACACACCTCAGCCAGCGCGTCGGCGATCCCGGCCGCGGCGGCCGCCGGCGACGGTCCGGCCTGCGTGCGAACTCTGGCGACGCGCACAACGACGGCCACCAGCAACCGGCCGGCAACAGGCACCCCGAGCGCCCGAGCCCTGGCCTCCGCCTCGGCCTGATCGCCATACCCCGTTCCGAGGAACGTGGCCAGTATCGTCCGGTGGGCCTGGCGTTCGAGGCTCTCACGCTGATGATCGAGCAGGCGGACGAGTGCCAGTGTGGTCGCGGCGCGCTCGATCAGAGCCTCGTCGCCTGGCGCGGCGTGGCCACCGCGCACGAGGATCAGCCGGCCCCAGTCCTGACCGCGCGCTCCGACGCTCGTGACCAGCCAGCCCGACGCCGCGTCGAACCCGGTCCGGCCTGGTACCCGCACTGCACGGGACCGGCCAGAGAAGCCGGCCAGCAGACTTGCCGTGTCGTGCCCGAGCGGGGCGCATGCGAGGACCCGATGGGCCAGGTTCGCGAGGATTACCGGACAGCCGGCCAGCGTGGCGGTCTGCGTCACGACGTCGTCCGCGGAGGCACCGGACACCGCGAGCTCGGTGAAGGCCTGGTGCAGTCGTTCTGCCGATCGCAGCTCAGCGAGCTGGGCATCGATGATGCGGGCGTGGACGGCCTCGGTGATCTCGATGAACTGGGTCTCCCGCTCGAACGCGATGAGCGGCACCTGGCACTCGGCGGCGGCCGCCACCAGAGCCGGCGGGAGGCTGCGCGCGTAGCGGGAGCCCAGCTCGACGGCAAGTGCACTGATCCCGACGGAGGCCAGCTCGGCCACGTAGCGGGACAGTCCAGCTGCGTCATCGGGCAGCGCGATGCCGGTCGAGAGCACCAGCTCCCCGCCCCGGAGCAGGTGCGCGGCCTCGGCCAGCTCGATCACGTGCACCCAGCGGACGGGCCTGTCGAGCCGGTCAGCGGCGGCTAGCACCTGGGGCCCTCCGCTGCGCACCGGGTCGAGGGTTAGCACCTCGGCCACAGTCGGCAGCACGTTGGAAGACTGCATCGGTACGGCCCTCACGATCTCCGGCCCGCAGCCGGCAGCGGCAACACCAACGGCAACGGGCGCGGCCAGAACAACACACTGTATCCCAGCAGTCCCGTCCCCTTACAGAGCGTAACTTGGCAGATCGGCGGCCTGGCGACAGACTTGAGCAGAGGGGGACCATGGGATGGACCACGGGATGAAGTACTGGACGAACTGACCGGAAGGCAGACCAGGCCATGGATGAGGCGCAGACGCACCGGACGCACTGGATCAACGGCAAGCCGTGGACAGGCGGGGCGGCGACTCGCGGCGACATCTACAACCCAGCGACCGGCAAGGTCAGCGGCACAGTGGACTACGCCACCGCGACCGAGGTAGACGCGGCGGTCGCGGCGGCCAAGGCGGCCGTACCCGGCTGGCGGGAGACCTCCCTGGTAAAGCGCGCCGGCGTCATGTTCGCCTTCCGTGAGCTGGTCCGCCAGCGCCAGGGCGACCTGGCCGCGCTGATCACTGCCGAACACGGCAAGGTGGCCTCGGACGCGGCGGGCGAGGTTGCCAGGGGCCTGGAGGTAGTGGACTTCGCCTGCGGGATCCCGCACCTGCTCAAGGGCGGGTTCTCCGAGAATGTCTCGACCGGAGTCGACGCCTACTCCATCCGCCAGCCGGTCGGCGTAGTCGCGGGGATCACCCCGTTCAACTTCCCCGCCATGGTGCCGATGTGGATGTTCCCGATCGCGCTGGCCTGTGGCAATACGTTCATCCTGAAGCCCTCGGAGAAGGACCCGTCCGCCTCGCTGCTCATCGCCGAGCTACTGGCCGAGGCGGGGCTGCCAGATGGCGCGTTCAATGTGGTGCACGGCGCCAAGCCCGCAGTGGACGCGCTGCTCACGCATCCGGACGTCCGCGCGGTCAGTTTCGTCGGCTCGACGCCGATCGCGCGGTACGTGGCTGAGACTGCGACCAACCACGGCAAGCGCGTCCAGGCCCTTGGCGGCGCCAAGAACCACATGGTCGTGCTGCCGGACGCCGACCTCGACCTCGCAGCGGACGCGGCAGTCAACGCCGGCTTCGGCTCGGCCGGCGAGCGGTGCATGGCGATCTCGGTGCTGGTTGCCGTCGACCCGATCGGCGACGAGCTCGTTGGCAAGATCAAGGACAGGATCGCCGGCCTGAAGGTGGGACCCGGCGACAGCGAGACCTCGGAGATGGGTCCGCTGGTGACCAGGGACCACCGCGACAAGGTAGCCGGCTACCTCGATACGGGCGTCGTCGACGGCGCCACGCTGGCCGTGGACGGCCGCGATCATCCGGTGACCGGCGAGGCGGCCGACGGCTTCTGGCTCGGGCCGACCGTGCTGGACCACGTCACGCCGCAGATGCGCGCCTACCAGGACGAGATCTTCGGACCGGTCCTGTCGGTCGTGCGCGCCGCCAGCTACGACGAGGCGCTCGCGATCATCAACGCCAACCCGTACGGCAACGGCACCGCGATCTTCACCAACGATGGTGGAGCGGCCCGGCGGTTCACCCACGAGGTGGAGGTCGGCATGGTCGGCGTCAATGTCCCGATCCCGGTTCCGATGGCGTTCTACTCCTTCGGCGGCTGGAAGTCCTCGCTATTCGGCGACACGCATGTGCACGGCACCGAGGGCGTGCACTTCTACACGCGCGGGAAGGCAGTCACCTCCCGCTGGCTAGACCCGAGCCACGGCGGCGTGAACCTCGGCTTCCCCGTCAACCAGTAGAGCGAACCAGTAGAGCGACCCAGTAGAGCCAACCAGTAGGAGAATCGCACCCCCATGAACAACGTTCAGCCAGATCCGGTCCGCGGTGCGCAGGTGTACGAGATGGACCGGGCGCACGTGTTCCATTCCTGGTCGGCGCAGCGGGCGCTGAAGCCCCTCGCGGTGGCCGGCGCGGAAGGCTCGTACTTCTGGGATTACGACGGCAACCGGTACCTGGACTTTTCCAGCCAGCTGGTGAACACCAACATCGGCCACCAGCACCCGAAGGTGACCGCGGCCATTGCCGCCCAGGCCGCCACGCTCACGACCATCGCGCCCCAGCACGCGAACGCCGCCCGCGGCGAAGCTGCCACCCGGCTCGCGGCGCTGGCTCCCGATGGCATGGAGAAGATTTTCTTCACCAACGGCGGCGCGGACGCGAACGAGAACGCGATCCGGATGGCGCGGCTGCACACCGGCCGGACGAAAGTACTGAGCTTCTACCGCTCCTACCACGGCAACACCGGTGCGGCGATCAACTCCACGGGCGACCCGCGGCGGTGGCCCAACGAGTTCGCGATCGGGCACGTGCACTTCTTTGGGCCTTACCTGTATCGTTCGGCGTTCTGGGCGAGCACGCCAGCGCAGGAGTGCGCGCGCGCGCTCGCGCACCTGGAGCAGGTGATCCAGATGGAGGGTCCGGACACGATCGCGGCAGTACTGCTTGAGTCGATCGTCGGCACTGCTGGCGTGCTGATCCCCCCGCCCGGCTACCTCGCCGGCGTACGGGCGCTGTGCGATAGGTACGGCATCGTCTATATCGCGGACGAGGTCATGTGCGGCTTCGGGCGGGCCGGGCGCTGGTTTGCGTTCGAGGACCACGGCGTCGTGCCCGACCTGATCGTCTTCGCCAAGGGATCCAACTCCGGCTACGTTCCGGCCGGCGGCGTCATCATCTCTGACCCGATAGCTGCCACTTTCGACGAGCGCGTCTTCCCCGGCGGGCTCACCTACTCCGGCCACCCGCTGGCGTGCGCGTCGATCGTCGCCACGATCGACGTCATGCAGGAGGAAGACATTATTGGGAACGCAGTCCGAATCGGCGAGCACGTGCTCGGGCCCGGGCTGCGTGCGCTAGCCGAGCGCCATCCGGTGATCGGTGAGGTTCGGGGGACCGCGGTCTTCTGGGCACTTGACCTGGTGTCCAGCCGCGAGACGCGGGCGATGCTCGCACCCTACGGCGGCTCGTCGGAGGCGATGACGACGCTGGTCGCCGAGTGCAAGGGGCGCGGCCTCATCCCGTTCACTAATTACAACCGGCTGCACGTTGTGCCGCCCTGCACGATCACCGAGTCCGAGGCCAAGGAAGGACTGGCGATCCTGGACGAGGCGCTGGCCGCGATCGGCCACTTCTACCAGGACTAGCCGACCCGCTCGAGCATCCGCAGGCCAGCGGCCAGTTGGGCCGCGGTTAACTCGACGCCGAACCGGCATCCCTCGCCGATCGCCGCCACGGCATATTCGCCCGCAGCTAGCAGCGGATCACCGGCTGCCGCGGCGACACCGGCGCCGTCGGCTCCGGTCCACGGCAGCGTGGCGTGCTGGTCCAGGTCGATAACCTCCGCCTGCCACCGGTTAGCCGGCCGCGGCAGCGGCCAGCTTCGCTTCCTGCTTGGTTCGCTCGGCGGCATAGCGCTGGTACTCGTCGCGGATCTGGGTGAGCAGATTCCGCTCATATGGGCTCGTGGCCGTCGCCAGCCCATTCTCCGCTGTTGCTATCTTGGCTGCTATCTGGTCGAGCGTGAGCGTGGACATACCCTGAGCGTATGCCCACTGGCGTCCGCTTGCGCCGGCGCGCGTGCAGGCCGCCGCTGCCGGCGGCCTGTACGACTGACTTGCCTACTCGAACCTGACCGTGGCCGGGCTGCTGACGCGGCTGAGCACAGGCAGCGCGGCGAGCACGACGAGCAGCGCGCCCGCTAGTCCGGCGCCCATGATCAGGTAGTACGAATGGTCAAGTACTGGGGTGGGCGTGCCAGCAGGGCCGAGCTTGTGCACTGTCAGCACGGCCATGCCATAAGCCACGCCGGCCGCGATGACGGTAGCGGCGACCAGTGGCGCCACCGCCTCCAGCATGACCACGCGGTACAGCGTCGTGACAGGCGAGCCGCTGAGCCGCAGCAGCGTGAAGGGGCGCTTACGCTCTACGACCCCGCCGCCGGCGGCGACGGCCAGGCTGCACCCGGCCACGATCAGCGTCAGCGCGACCGCGATGTCGATCAGTCGCTGCACGGTGGTCGCGACGCCCTCGCGTACCTGCACGGCTTCCCCGAACGTACGCGGCGCCGAGCCGGACGCTGACAGCGGCGTGTGCGTCACGAGGTAGGTGCGGACGCGCTCCAGCGTTGCCTGGCTGTCAACCTTGACCAGGACTGCTTGGAGGTACAAGCCGGCGTAGGTACCGCGCGCAACCGGGTTATGGCTGTTCACGAACGCCTGCGTTGTGTACGTCGGGTTGTCGCCGTACAGGCTGAAGGTGTTCGCCTGCACCGCGGATAGCCCAGGCGCGCACGTGCCGAACGCGCGGATCACGCGCAGGCCCGAGCACGGCAGGACGCTGTTGTACTCCGACGGGCCGGCCGTGCCGCCGACTCCGGACAGTGAGTAGATCGGCACGGTCTCGGCGCCGCGAATCTGGCGCAGCCCAGTGAGGACCGTCGCACCGGCGCTCGGCGGCAGGCCTTGAGCCGCGATCCGCTGCTGCGCCGCGGAGCCGGTCGCAAGACCGTAGCCCGGCTGCGCGCTGCCTGTGCAGTTCACGCTGTTGCCGCAGATCGGAGACAGCGTGAAGCCGTCGAGCAGCACATCGGACAGCGCCGTGGCCGTCGGAGTAGCCGTGGTTGCCTGGATGGCGGGCAGAAGGGCAGCCACCATCGTGCCGAGGAACACGGCCAGCACCAGCCCGCTGACCGAGCGGAAGGCGGCCTTCGGGTTGTCCGCCAGCCGCCGCGCGGCGAGTACCGGCGATGCGCCGCCAAGCAGCCGCGGCACGAGCCGGGCCGCCTCGGCCGTCAGCCACGGGCCGCCGATCACCAGCCCGACCATGACGATCAGCAAGCCGGGGATCGCCGTCGCGCCGATGGACTTCGTGTTCGTCAGCGCGAGCCCGACCAGGAACAGGACCAGGCCGATGACCAGCGGCAGCGCGCGCCACTTGCTCGGGGCAGGCGGAGTGACCTTGCGGCTTACGCCGAGCGGCGAGATGCGGACCCGGCGCAGCGAGAGCAGGCCAGTCACTGCCGCAGCGACCGGGACGATGACGAGGACGCCCAGATAGCCATAGAGCGTGGGGGTGACCTGACTGGCGAAGTACCGCTCGCTGGTGATCGCCGTGCCGGCCAGGGCCGGGCGCAGCAGCAGGAAAACGCCGATGCCCGCGAGCGAGCCCAGCAGTGCGCTAATGAGCGCGTCGGCCGCGGCGATGACGCTGATCTGACCCGACGTCGCGCCGGTCAGCCGCAGCGCAGCGTACCGTTCCTCGCGCCGGGCGGCCGCCAGCCTAGTCGCGGTCCCGATGAGGATGAGGATCGGGAACACGAAGGCCAGCGCGCCGCCGATAAAGGCGTCCCGGAAGTAAGGGGACCAGATCTGCTTGCCAGGTGTGGTGGCGATTGCATCCACGTGAATCGTCGATGGCAGGGCGGCCAGGCGAGCCGGCCTATAGCCGACGAAGATGACGAGCTCGTCGGGCCCGGTCAGCGCGCGCGGGCCGATCGTGCCGATCAGTCTGCCTGGGAACCGGGCGGCGAGCTGGTCGCGCGGGACGGTTCGGAGCAGCGCGGCGAGAGCCGGGGACGCGTAGTACTGCCCCGGGCCTGGCAGCCGCGAGATGCCAGGCAGTACCGGCGCGTGCGGTCCGAGTGCCGCCACATCGAGCCGCTCGATCGTGGTGCCCTGGTAGATGTCGTCGGTGTAGTTCCACAGCTCGGTGCGGTCAGCCGATCCGGGCGTGATCCTGGTGGCCGTGGTTCCCTCCCAGTACGGCCTGTTATTTGAGACCTGGAAGGCGTGAAAGTCGGCCAGCACTGCGAGCAGGATGACAACACCGATCGCGACGGCAGCCGCGGTGACGAAGAGCCTGGTGCGGCCTTCGCGGCCGCCGCTGAGTGATAGTCGGGCGCCAAGCCGGAACATCAGCGCGCTCCTTCGGGCTCGGTTATGCCTGCTGGCTCCGTCACGCAGCCATCGTGGACGGTGACGATGCGATCGGCGTACTGCGCAATCCTGGCATCGTGGGTGACGAGCACCACGGCCGTGTGCTCCTGGCGGGCCGCGCTCACCAGCAGGTCCATCACCTTGTCGCCGGTTGCCGAATCGAGCGATCCGGTCGGCTCGTCGGCGAACAGGACCTGGGGCTGGCTGACCAGAGCCCTAGCCAGCGCTACGCGCTGCGCCTGGCCGCCCGAAAGCTCACCGGTGCGCCTGTTGCCGAGCCCGGTCAGCCCGACCCGGTCCAGCCAGGACGCGGCCTGCGCGTACGCCGGCCTGCGGCTGATCCGGCCGAGCAGGAGCGGGATCGCCACGTTGTCGGCCACGGTTAGCTCGGGTACAAGCTGGCCGAACTGGAAGACGAAACCGAACGCGGTGCGGCGCAACCGTGTCCGCTGCGCGTCGTTCATCTCGTCGAGGCGCTGGCCGTCGAACCACACCTCGCCGCTGTCGGGCGGGAAGATGCCGGCCAGGCAGTGCAGCAGGGTCGACTTGCCGGAGCCGCTCGGGCCCATCACGGCGACAATCTCGCCGGCTCTGACGGACAAGCTTGCCCCTTGGAGGGCTGGCGTCTCGCCGAACGACCGATACAAATCCCGGCTGTGCAACAGAGCGGTCAAGGAAACTCCCGGGGGATATGTGTGCTAGCGATCACTGACGCGGCCGGAGGTCAGCCGCTTGCGAGCTCCATGCTGGCGGCCCTGGCCGCGCCGGCGCATCGGGCAGGTCCCTGGTTTCGCGGCCTAACCTGGGCCGCCGGGAGTCGGGGTTTCCCCCTAGTCGAGCCCGCGGGGCAGTTGCCTGCGTTCTCCTCGCGGGCTGCCTGGGTACAGGTCTGACTTGCGCTTAACTGTCCGACCGCTCACGGGCACGAAGGAACCATGACAGATTCAGTCCGTCTGCAGCGCCCGGCAGCCAGCGCCGCTGACCAGCCGGGGGCCGCGTCTGTCCGCATGCTTGGCCGGATAGCCGCAGCCGGGATCGGCAGCGCGATCGCATTGATGATCGGCGCGTCGTTTGTCCGACAAGACTGGATGTACCCGCCACTTCGTGTCCCGGCGGTCGGACCTCCATTCGAGCTGCGCGCGCATATATCGGGCAGCCTGGTCACCGTGGGATTGTGGGCCGCGGCGCTGCTGGCCCTGGTCGGCCTGACCGCCGGCCTCCTCGCCGCCCGGCGCGGCGCCCGCGGACCGATCCGGCTGATGCTGATCGGCGCGGCACTAGCCACGGTGGCCCTGATGCTGCTGCCGCCGGCCGGCTCGACAGATGCTCTGGATTACGCGGCATATGGGCGGCTTGCGCTCCTCGGTCACAACCCCTATGTCGCGACGCCGCTGTATGTGCGTATAACCGACCCGGCCTTCGCGCAATCGATACCGATCCACTGGCAGCGACAGGTCAGCCTGTATGGCCCAGCCGCGACCCTAGAGCAGTACGTCGCCGCCCGGCTCGGCGGCGACTCGATAGCACGGGTCGTGTTCTGGCTCAAGATGTGGAATGCGCTGGCATTCGGGGCCGTGGCGTTCGTCCTGGACCGGGTCCTGAGGGGTAACCCAGCGGCCCGGCTGCGCGCGCACTTGCTGTGGACCATTAATCCGCTCCTCCTCTGGGACCTGATCGCGGCTGGTCACATCGACGTCGTGGCTGCTGCGGCCGGGATCGTCGGGCTACTCACCATCGGCCGGCAGCCGCCAGAAGTCCAGCCACGCGTGTGGCGCGCAGCGGCGGCTGGTGCGCTGATCGGCGTTGCCGCCGATATCAAGATCGACTACGCCTTGTTCGGACTCGGCCTGGCCTGGGCTCTCCGCCGGTCGGTGCCCGCGTTGCTCTCGGCGGTCGCTGGCGCGCTGGTGATCCTGGTTCCCACCTACGCCTGGCTGGGCAAGCCCGCCGTCGCCGCCCTGTTTGCGCGAAGTGACAAGACGTCTCAGGACAGCTTCTACCGGTTCGCTGACCTGACCAACTGGCCGTACCTGATCGCCCTAGCGCTGCTGCTCTTCGTCGCCATCGCAATCCTGCTCCTGCGGCGCATGCCGCCCGGCGACAGCATGCGCCCGGCGATCCGGCCGGTGCTCGCCATCAGCGCAGCCTGGCTGGTCATCTGGCCCTACCAGTTGCCCTGGTACGACGCGATGATCTTCTCGGTGCTCGCGCTCTATCCAGCGTCCCGGCTCGACTGGGTCTTGCTCGGGCGGCTCGGCGCGGCGACGATCGGGACCATGCCGGGTAATCCCAACGGGGTTCCCGGCACGACGCTGCGGTCATTCGACCTCGTGCTCGTGCACGGGCTAGTGCCGGCTGCGCTGCTGGCCTGCGCAGTTGGAGTTGTCGTGCTGGCGATCTCAGGCCGGTGGGGCGTCCGGGCCGATGCCGGTCCCCGGCCGGCCGGCTACCCCGCGGCCGCGGCGAGGGCCGGCTCGTAGCCGTCGGCCTGGCCGGCCGCGGTCGGATGATAGGACTCGCCGATATCGAGGAAATTGACGGCGTGCAGCCAGCTGCTGGAATCGCAGATCTCGTGACCAGCGAAGGCGGCGCGGACGTCGCCGAAGACGTCGCCGTTCCGGCTGGCCGCTGCCCCGAGCTGCCCGTCAAGCTCGTCGGCGGCCGCGTTGAGGTCCTTGCGGTCGGTCGTGCTGAGCCCGATGCAGCTGGCCGACCTCGACAGGTCGTAGAGCTCGGGATAGCCGAGCAGGACAACTCTGGCGTTGGGCGCCCGTGCCCTGATGTCCGCGAGCACCGCGTTGAGCTCGCTCGGCAGCTGGCTCGACATCTTCGACTCGGCTGTGTCGATGGCGCTGACGCACGTACTCGTCAGCGACAGCACGCACGTTTCCATCACGCTGGCGAAGCCGACATCGTTGCCGCCCACCGTGATCGACACGAGCGTCGTCGCGCTGCTGAGTGCCGACAGCTGGCCGCTGATCACCGACGTGGTGGTCGCGCCGGCGCACGCCACGAACGCGTAGCTCGCGGGGGCGTTCGACTTAGCCCACAGCTGCGAGTACGCGTTGGTACTGCGGTCGCACGATCCGCTCGAGCCGATGTAGCTGCCGGCCCCGACTCCGGACGAGTAGGAGTCGCCGAGCGCTACATACCGGGCTGCCGTCTGCGCGCTGGCCGGAGCAGCCAGTGCCAGTGCGCTAACGATTGTCGTGCCGACCACGAGAGCAGCGAGAATGGAGCGGGGATGACGGGCGGTCGGCATCTGCATCGGCACTCCAGCTACGCAGCGAGGTTGGTACCTGTAAGTAGCATTGGCTCCCAAAGGTCGTCAAGAGGACAGAAGGGACCGGCCACCAGTGACACTGGAGATCAAGCGGCTGACGCTGGCGCACCTGCGCGGAGTGGACGGCGATACCTGGCCGGTGCACGGCTTCGTGGTGCGGTTCCCTGGCGGCGCAGCAATGGTCGACACGGGCGTGGGAGGCCCGCAGCGGTGGCTGGACGACTGGCGCGTCGTGAACCGGTCGGTGGCCGATGCACTGGACGATCTCGACATGACGCCGGGTGACATCGGGCTCGTCATCAACACCCACCTGCACTTCGACCACTGCGGGCAGAACGCCGTCTTCAAGCACGCCGCGTTCTACGTGCAGCGCGCCGAGCTTGACCGGGCGCGGGTCGAGTCACCGAAGCTCACCGACTGGTTCGACTTCATGAACGCCAGGTTCGAACTGCTCGACGGCGACGCCGAGGTGCTGCCAGGACTGCGCGTGATCGCGACACCGGGCCATACCCTCGGCCATCAGTCTGTGCTCGTCGACTCAGCCGATGGCCAGTCGGACGTGCTCGTAGGTGACGCTGCCTACAAGCCGCGGCTCTATCTTGACCCTGCGACGGATGACCTGCCGGAGGGGCAGGCCAGCGACGTGGTCGCGTGGCGGACCTCGGTCAGCCGGATCCGGTCCGCCGCACCCGACCGGGTGCACTTCTGCCACGACACGGAGGTTATCCACTCCTAGGCGGCTCGCTCACAGGGTGGCGAACGCATCCTCCAGGATGGACAGGCCCTCGGTGAGCAGGCTTTCGCCGATGACGAGTGGCGGCAGGAACCGCAGCACGTTGCCGAAGGTTCCGCAGGTCAGCACGATCATGCCGGCGGCATGGCAAGTCTTGGCCACCTTGCCAGCGGCCGCAGCATCGGGCTCGATCGTGCCGGGCCGGACGAGCTCGATGGCGAGCATCGCGCCCCGTCCCCGCACGTCACCAATGACGGGATGGGCCTCGGCGAGCTTGCGAAGCCGCGGCAGCATGACAGCCTCGATCGCGCGGGCCGCGGCGGGCAGGTCCTCCTTCTCCATCGTGTCGATCGCGCCGAGTGCGGCAGCGCACGCGACCGGGTTGCCGCCGTACGTCCCGCCGAGGCCACCAGGGTGCACGGCGTCCATCAGCTCCGCCCGCCCGGTGACGCCCGCTAGCGGCAGGCCGCCGGCGATCCCCTTGGCGGTCGTGACCAAGTCCGGCACGACACCCTCGTGATCGCAGGCGAACCAGTCGCCCGTACGGCAGAAGCCAGACTGGATCTCGTCGGCGATGAAGACGATGCCGTTAGCCCGGCAGTACGCGGCGAGGCCTGGCAGGAAGCCGTCCGGCGGCACGATGAAACCGCCCTCGCCCTGGACCGGCTCGATCACGACGGCCGCGACGTTTTCCTCGCCGACCTGCGCGTGGATGAGGCCAGTGACGACCTCGATTGCCTCATCGGCGCATCTGGCTGGCCCGCCGGGCCAGCGGAACGGGTAGGCCATCGGCATCCGGTAGACCTCGCCGGCAAACGGCCCGAAGCCCTCCTTGTACGGCATGTTCTTGGCGGTCATCGCCATCGTCAGGTTCGTACGGCCGTGGTAGGCGTGGTCGAAGACGACGACGGCGTCGCGACCGGTCGCATGCCTGGCGACCTTGACGGCGTTCTCGACGGCCTCGGCGCCGGAGTTGAACAGAGCGGACCGCTTGTCGTGGGTGCCCGGCGTCAGTCGGTTGAGCTGCTCGCACACCTCCACGTAACCCTCGTACGGAGCGACCATGAAGCAGGTGTGGGTGAACTGCGCGACTTGCTCGGTCACCCTGTTGACGACCAGGTCGGCGCTATTGCCCACCGAGGTGACGGCGATGCCGGAGCCGAAGTCGATGAGTGAGTTGCCATCGACGTCCACGATGACGCCCCCACCCGCCGCGGTCACGAAGATGGGCAGGACGTGGCTCAGACCGCGTGCGACGCTGCGCTGGCGGCGCTCGAACAGCTGACGGGACATCGGGCCGGGGATCTCGGTGACCAGGTTGCGGTGCTGCGGCAGGGACGGGCCGCCGTGCGGGGCAGGGTGCGTGCTCATATCAGCGACAATAACGCCCCGCCCGGCGGGCTGGCTGGCAGGTACCTGGACGAGTGCGCCCAGCCAGTACCGGCTCGGCCGCACGCTGCTGCGGCGCTAAGGCGCGGCGGCAGGCGCGTGATCGGGAAGTGGATGAACAGGCTCGGCCACGGCTGCCATGTGTCGGCCGGGAAGCCTGCGCTGATGCGCGTCCACTCGTAGCCGTCGGCCGCGTTCAGCAGATGCTGCTGCGAGGCCACGATATAGCTGTCGTGCCGGCCGACCTGCTCGACGACAGCGACGTGGCCCATCGGTCCGGCCTCAGGGTGGTGCGCAGGCATGCGGCGCTGCGATGATGCGCTTGTGACTGAATCATCCCTTCCGTCCGGCGAGACAGGGCCACGGTCGTGGCCAGCAGCCCGGCGGCCGGTGATCGCAGGCCTTGGCATGACCCCGCTCGGCAAGGTCTACGGGCCGACGTCGGCACAGTTCGCCGCAGACGCTGTCCGGCTGGCGGTGGCCGACGCCGGGCTGCGCCTGGATGATGTGGATGGCCTGCTGACGTCCTCGGGCGTGAGCGGCGGGATTTCCATCGACTTGCAACGTGATCTCGGTCTGACCGAGCTGCGGCTGCTGTCGCATTTGCAAGCGTACGGGTCGACTGCGGGCGCGATGGTGCAATTCGCGTCAATGGCCGTCCAGTCAGGGATGGCGAGCGTGGTGGCGTGCGTGTTCGCCGACAGCCCCCTCCAGCCGGAGCGCAGCGCGGGCGCGGTCTACGGTTCCAGGCGCGCTCCGGCCGGCTGGTGGGGCCTGCTGGGGGCGAGTGGCGTCATCGGGGCGAATCCGATGTACGCTCTCGCGGCGCGCCGCCACATGGACCGCTTCGCAACGACAAGCGAGCAGCTCGGCCACGTCGCGGTTGCCCAGCGGCAGTGGGCGACGCTGAACCCGGCCGCGCAGCTGCGGGAGCCGATCACCCTGGCTGATCACCAGTCGTCCCGGTGGATCGTCGAGCCATTCCATCTGCTGGACTGCTGTCTGGTCTCCAACGGCGGCATCGCCGTGATCGTGACTACGGCCGAGCGGGCCGCGGCGCTCGCCCAGCCGCCTGTGCACGTGCTGGGCTGGGCCCAGTCGCACCCCGGCCGGTACCTGCGGCGGCATCCTGACTTCGGGCTGGTGTCGGGCGCGGCGACCGCCGGACCGGCCGCTCTGGCCATGGCCGGGCGGGACGTGGCCGACGTGGACGTGGTCGAGTTGTACGACTGCTACACGTTCACCGTGCTGCTCACGCTTGAGGACTATGGCTTTTGCCCGAAGGGGGAGGGCGGGCCGTTCGTGGCGAGCGGAGTACTCGGACCGGGCGGCAAGCTGCCACTTAACACTGGCGGGGGCCAGCTCTCCGGCTACTACATGTGGGGGATGACGCCGCTGTCGGAGGCGGTAATCCAGGCTCGCGGCCAGGGCGGCGCCCGTCAGTCGCGCAGCCACGACATCGTGCTGGTGTCCGGTAATGGCGGTGTACTCGACCATCACAGCACCCTGGTGCTCGGCAGCGAGTCTGGTGCAGCGTGAGCGTCGGTCCGGTGGTCCGCGACGACGCGACGGCCGAGTTCTTCGACGGCGCGGCGGCCGGGCGATTCCTGCTGCGGCGCTGCCGGGCTGGTCATGTCAGCGAGCCGGCCGCGGTGCAGTGCACGACCTGCGCGGAGACCGACCTGGACTGGGTACCGGCCGTCGGCGGCGCGACGCTGGTGAGCTGGGCGGTGACCTGGAGCCGGCCAGCCGCCGGGCAGGAACCGCGCAGGACCGTCCTGGTGATCGGCGAGATGGACGAGGGGCCGTGGTGGTGGACGCAGCTGGCCGGCGACACGGACCCGGATGCCGGGGCGCTGGCGCCCGGACGTCGGCTCCGCATCGAGTTCGAGCGCGCGGACGCCGAGCACGAAGCCGTGCCTGTCTTCGTGCTCGCCTAATTGCGGGCGACGGCGTCAGCCGCGCAGCAAGTCGCGGGCGGCGTCCTCGATTGCTTCCTCCGATAGCAAGACCGCGGACGTGGCATCGCCGAGTGGCAGGAAACTGTCGTGGCTGGCTACCCGCCCGATTCGCCCGGTGAAGCCTGCGTCAACCAGGGTGGTGAGCACGGTCTCGGACACGCCGCCAGTGCGCCGCGTCTCGTCTGCGACCAGAACCCGGCCGGTGGCCGAGGCAGCGCGTAGCAAATCCTCGTACGGCAGCGGAGCAAGCCAGCGCAGGTCAAGGACGCGGCAGGCGATGCCGTCGACCGCGAGCGTGCGGGCGGCGCGGAGGCTGAGCCGGACCCCGTTCCCGAATGTAATGATTGTCAGGTCTTGCCCGCTGCCATACAGCCGGGCGCGGCCCAGCGGCACATGGGTCGGTGCCCATCGCTCGGGCGGCTCGTAGGGGCCTAGCCACTCGCCGTCGCCGACCTCGTAGAGGTCGCGCTCGTGATAGAGGGCAATGGGCTCGAGGAAGATGCACACGCTGCCATCGAGCTCGGCCGCGGCGAGGCAGGTGCGGAGCATCGCCGCGGCGTCGTCGGGCCGCGCCGGGCAAGCGACAACCAGGCCGGGAATGTCGCGCAGGGCGGCGACGCCGTTGTCGTTGTGGAAGTGGCCGCCGAATCCCTGCTGGTAGGCCAGGCCGGGTACGCGCACGACCAGCGGGTTGCGGTACTGGGCGCGCGAGAAGAACGACAGCGTGGCTGCCTCGCCCCGAATCTGATCAGCCGCGTTGTGCAGGTATGCCAGGTACTGGATCTCCGGGACCGGGAGCAGGCCCGCGAGGCCGGCGCCGAGGGCCATCCCGAGGATGGACTGCTCATCGAGCGGTGAGTCGAAGACTCGGCCAGAGCCGAAGGTGCGCAGCAGGCCGCGAGTTACGCCGTAGACGCCGCCCTTGCGCGCCACGTCCTCGCCGAACACCAGCATGCCCGGCCGGTCGGCCATCTCATCGGCCAGCGTTCGGTTGATGGCCTGCGCAAGCGTGAGCGGGCCCGGATCGGCTTCCGGCGCCACTGACGGAGGCTGGCGGTGCCACCCGCGTGGCTGTGCCCAGGGAGTCTGACCAGCCAGAGCCTGCCTGGACCGGGCGGCCAGGTTCGCCGCGACAATGGCCGGTCGCCGCGGTGCGATGGGCGCCATCACTTGCTGGGCCGTGGTCAGCCGGGGCGCGCCTGAGACCTGCCCGGCGAGCGCGAGCACCCGCTCCCTCAAGGCCTCGTACCGGTCGAGCACGTCGGCCGGGGTCAGCGCTCCGGCCGATACGAGCAGGCGGGCCGTCCCGAGCAGGGGATCGCGCGCCGTGTCGGCCGCAATCTCGGCCGGCGTGCGGTAGGCCGACTCCACGTCGGTGCCCGCGTGCCCGCCGAGGCGGACGGTACGGACGTGCAGGAAGGCTGGAGCGCGCCGCTCGCGAACCCAGTCCGCCGCTGCGGTAGCAACGTCGTATGTCTGCGCCAGGTCGGTCCCGTCGGCGACGAAGTACTTGATGCCCGGCCGGCTCGAGTTCACCGACTCGATCCAGCCCACCGGCGTCCGGACGCTAATGCCGAGGCCGTTGTCCTCGCACACCAGGAGCAGCGGCAGCGGCAGGCCCTGGTACGAGCACCAGGACGCCGTGTTCAGCGCGCCGGCCGCGGTCGAGTGGTTCACGGACGCATCCCCGAAGCTGGCCACCACGAGGCAGTCGCGCGGCCACGGGGTTTCCAGGCCGAGCTTCGCCGCCCGCTCGACCGAGAACGCCAGGCCGACGGCGCGCGGCAGGTGCGAGGCTATCGTCGACGTCTGCGGGATCACGTTCAGCTCTGGATGACCGAAGACCTTGTGCCGGCCCCCGGCGATCGGCTCGGCTGCCGCCGCGACAAGGCCGAGGAGCACGTCGGTTACGCCATCCCGCGGCGGGTTCGCCTGCGCGGCACGGACCAGGTAGAAGGCACCGGACCGGTAGTGCAGCAGAGCCGGATCGGTCAGTCGCAGCGCTGCGGCGACTGCGGCGTTGCCCTCGTGCCCGGCGGAGCCGATGGTGTAGTACCCAGCCCTGCGGGCACGGAGCCAGCGAGCCGCCAGATCGAGGTGCCGACTGGCCAGCTGGGCGTCGAACAGTTCAAGGGTCCTGGCGATCGACAGGCCGCTGCCGGGCCGGATCGCGTCGTAGGCAGCCGGCTGGACGCCGGGCTGGATTGCGCTCAGCTCCCGGAAGGCGCGCACGAGCCGCTGCTCGGCAATGTCCTGTCCGGAATCGTCGTGGCCGGAGCCGTCGTGGCCGGAGCCGTCGTCTGCTGAAGGGTCGCCCACCGCACCGTCCTGCGCGGGGTCAGTCGCGGCCGGGCGCGGCTCAGGTCCTGCGGCCGCGGCGCTCATCTTCCGACGGTATGCCACCAGCGCCCGGAGTGCACCGCCGGTTGAGTAGCGCGCGGGTGAATCCGCGGTAACGGGCGCCAACGACGCCGACCACGGATGACGGGGGTCACGTCGGCGGTGACCAGAGCAACGGTGGTGTGATGGGCCCGACATCGTCAGACCACCGCATGGATACACCGCATCCTGGAGGCCTCGTGCTGCCATGGTCCGCCCAACTGGCCGGAACGCTGAACGAGCATGTAATCACCAGCGAACTGCTACGCGGCAACCCGCTCGGTGATCCGCATGAGAGGCCGCTGTGGGTCTACACGCCGCCGGGCTACGACGACGAGCCAGACCGCCGTTACCCGTCGGTCTACATCATCCAGGGCTACACCGGACTCCTGACTATGTGGAACAACCGGTCGCCGTTCCGGCAGCCCTTCCCCGAGACCGCGGATCAGGTCTTCGCGTCCGGCCAGGCGCCTCCGGCAATCCTGGTCTACGTCGATGCCTGGACCAGCTACGGCGGCAGCCAGTTCGTTGACTCACCCGGTACCGGGCGGTACCACTCCTACCTGTGCGACGAGGTGGTGCCATGGGTGGATGCGCGCTACCGCACAGTCGCTGGCCGGGAGCACCGGGCGATCACGGGCAAGTCGAGCGGCGGCTTCGGCTCGATGATCACCCCGATGCTGCGCCCCGACCTGTTCAGCGGCCTCGCCACTCACGCCGGAGACTCGCTGTACGAGCTGTGTTACCTGCGCGACTTCGGCGAGGCCGTGCGCCTGCTCCGGAACTACGACGCGGACATCTGGTCCTGGTGGGCCGACTTCCGGTCGCGCATCGCGTTTACGCAGCCGGCCGACGGCACGCTTCTCGGGATCCTCGGCGTCGCGGCTGCGTTCTCGGCGCGTGAGGACGGCACGGTGGACTTGCCGTTCGACCCGCGCACCGGCGTGATGCGGCCCGAGGTCTGGGAGCGGTGGCTGGCCTTCGACCCGGTTCGCATGGCGCCCAGGTACGCCGACGCGCTGCGGTCGATGCGGTCGATCTGGATCGACGCCGGCACCAGGGACGACTACTTCCTTGATGTCGGAGCCGAGGCATTCCGGGCAGAATTGCGCGCTATCGGGGTCAGCGAGGACGTCATCCGATATGAGCTTTTCGAGGCGACTCATGCCGCCATTGATTACCGGTACCCGATGTCGCTGGCTTGGCTATGCCAGCGCATGCCAACGGCCTAGAGATCAGGTGAACGTTCCGCAGAGGCGTTACGTAGTGGAGGTAGGAAGGCTTTCACAGTAACAACGAGGAACGGAGACAATGACCATGCGCAACCGATGGTGGGCAGCGCCGATCTTGGCAGGCGGAGCGGCCCTGCTGGCGGCGTGCGGCAGTTCGGGTTCCCCTTCGACGAGCACGTCGACCCCGGCGACCAGCGGGGCGGCCTCTAGCGCCGCGACGTCGCCGCAGGGGTCCGGCTCCAGCGCCTCGACAGTGACGATCATGACGCACAGCACAAGCAAGGGCACTGTCCTGACCAACGCCCAGGGCAAGACGCTCTACTGGTTCGCGATTGACACGCCCACGAAATCGAACTGCAACGGCTCGTGCACCTCGTTCTGGCCGCCAGTCATCGGGAAGGCCGCCGCGGCTTCAGGGACGACCCTTATGCACGGGTTCGGCACGATCACCCGCTCCGACGGCTCGGTGCAGGCGACTTACGACGGGCACCCGCTCTACACCTATGCGGCCGACACGGCCCCCGGCCAGATCGGTGGCAACGCCCTTAACGTGTCAGGCGGACTGTGGTGGGCGATGACGCCGTCAGGCGCCAAGCTGGGCGGAGCGGCCGCTCCGAGCGGTTCCTCATCGTCGAGCTCTGGCGGAGGTTACGGCTACTAGGACTGGCCGGGAGCGGCTTCCGGTCGGCGGGGCTGCGACAGCAGCCGCAAGCGGCGGGCGGTGCCGGTGAGGACATTAGAACGCACGGCAAACGACACTAGATCGCCGCAAGGACAGTAGGCGGGAAGAGCCTCCCCTGAATGGTGGGGAGGCTCTTCTCGCGTTTGCTCGCGGTGCGAGCCGCGACCTTCCACCACGTGAGCAGATGCTCGCCCCGGGCGGAAGCCCCGCCGAGCGGACGCGGGATCTGCCTGCGTGCTGGCGTCGGGCAGCGCGACCCACAGGTGCACGCCGTGCAAAGTCCCGGAACGGCGCTTTTCCCGGTGCGGGGTCGCGTTCTGTTGCGGCAACCCGAGTGCATGCGCGGCTGAGGTTGACGGGCACCCTCAACCCTCCGCTCTGTCGCCACATGCGCGTCGCGCGGTGCGCTTATGGCAGGCCCGCAGTCGGCCGCAGAAATGTCGGTGGCGTTCGATACTATGAGCGAAAGTCAGTCGCTGGGCAGGGGAGGTGGTGAGGCAGATGAGCGAGTTCGGGGTCACCGGCGACGGCGAGCTGGACCTGGGACTCGGCCAGCCGGCCCGGCCGGCCGCCCGGCCGCCGCGCGGCGGGACCGCAGCCGCGGCCGCTGCGGCCGCTGCCGCCGCGCCGCCGGCCGGTGACGTCTCCTGCGATGACGGGGCTGACTCGGGCTGGGAGCCCGGCGATTACGACCCGGAGTCCGAGCCCGGACGACGGGGAGGGGTGGCTGGCGGGGCTGCCGGCCGGGGTGCGGGCGGATTTCCTGGCCGGGCCGTGGACGGGCGGAGGCGAGTCGATCCCGGCGGGGTTCCTGCACCACGTGCGGCACGGCCCGGCCGGGGCGGGGTTTTCGGCGGGCGGGGTGCTGGACGGCTTGGCGCCGGGTCCGTGGCTGGCCGAGGCCCTCACCGCCGCCACGACGGCGGGCGGCACGGGGGGCGGGCACGGGGGGCTGGGGGAGTCGGAGCTGATCGGGGTGCTGTGCGGGTGGCGGCGGATATCGGCGTGGGCGGCGGCGGGGGAGGCCGCCGCGGTGCTGACGCTGGCCCGCCGCCGCGCCGGGCAGGCCGCCGCGCCGGGCCGGGCGCACCTGGCCGACCATGTGAGTGATGAGGTCGCGGCGGCGCTGACGCTGACGGGCCGGTCGGCGGCCCGGCTGCTGGATGTCGCGTCCGCCCTCGGGCGGCTGCCGGACGTCGCCGCGGCGCTGCGGGGCGGGGGGATCGACTGGGCGAAGGCGTGCGTGTTCGCCGACGAGCTCGCCGTCCTCGACGACAATGAGGTCGCCGCGGGGATCGCGGCCCGGCTGGCGGGCCGGGCCGGGGCCGGGGGGTGGACCACCGGGCAGCTGCGGGCCGGGCTGCGCCGGGCGGTGCTGGCCGCTGACCCGGACGCCGCCGCCCGCCGCCGGGCGCAGGCGCGGACGGATGCTGAGGTGCGGGCGTGGGATGAGGCGTCCGGCAACGCGGCCATCGCGGGGCGGGAGCTGCCGCCGGCGGAGGTGGTAGCCGCTGACGCCCGGCTCACCGCCCTCGCGAAGTGGCTGCAGCGCCGCGGCGCCGCCGGCACGGTCAGCCAGCTCCGCGCCGCCGTCTACCTCGCCCTGCTCGCCGGGCGGCCCGTCACCACCCTCCTCGACAACCCCGCCGCCATTGCAGCAGCCGCCGCAGCGCCAGCGACGACGCTCGCGACGCGGCCGCCGCCGAGCCGCCGGGGGACGCGGCCGCCGAAGCGCCAGACGCGCCGTTCGGGACGCCGCCGCGCGGACGCCGCCGCGGGACGCGGCCGCCCAGGACGCCGACGCTGCTAGACGCCGCTGACGACGCCGCTGGAGCCGAAGCCGCTCGGACGCGGCCGCCGCGGACGCCGCCGGTCCGGATGCGGCGGGGTGGCCGGCGGTGTCGGGCACGATCCACCTGACGATGCCGCTGTCGGCGTATGCGGGCGGCGGCGAGCCCGGCGAGGTCGCCGGCCACGGCCCGGTCGACGCGGCCACCAGCCGCGACCTCGCCGCGATGCTCGCCCGCAGCACGAATACCCGGTGGTGCCTCACCCTCACCGGCCCCGACGGCCGCGCCGCCGGGCACGCCTGCGCCCGCCGCGGCCCCGCCGCCGGCGAGCCGGTGATCAGGTGGGCGGCGGGCCTGCGGGCCCGGCTGCAGATGCTGGAGACCGGGACCTGCGGCCACCCCCGCCAGTCACCCGGCTACCAGCCGCCGGACTCGCTGCGGCACCTCATCCGGGTACGGCAGCGGACCTGCTCCCACCCCGGCTGCCGCCGCCCCGCCGCCCGCTGCGACCTCGACCACACCGTCCCCTACGGCCACGGCGGCCGGACCTGCGAATGCAACATCGGGCCGGTCTGCCGGCACCACCACAAAGCCAAGCAGGCGCCCGGCTGGCGTCTGAGCCAGTCCGAGCCCGGCCGAATGACCTGGCGGCTGCCCAGCGGACGCCTCTACCAGACCACCGGCGACCCGTACTGATCAGCGCGACCCGCCCGCCAACACTCCTGACCGGCAACAAGCCGGACCCCCGAGCATCGGCCCAGTTGGCACGCGCCGGCGGAGAGCAGACGCAACCGCTCACGGGTCGGGCCACGTCGTCTCCGCAGACTAAGGCTGTGGTTGAAATCCGCCGCCGTGAGCCTCGCAGTAGGCCGCATCCAGGTTGGCCTTTGTCTGGCTGAGGGCGAACATTACGGGCAATTGGATAGCCTCGGTTCGCGTGATCCAGCCCACTCGGACGCGGAGGGTTAGCTGGTTGGTTCCGATCCAGCCGCCCGGGACGTTGAAAAGGCAGTGCCATGACCGCCAGATCACTCGGACCCAGCGATAGGAATGCGGCGGGATCGAGCCACCGATGGCGTAGTGGTCCTTGTAGGGGTTGTCGTCAGGCCCCGATGTAGTGGCTACGGCAATCTGCGGCGGCGTCGTCCCCGAGGCGAGATAACCCTGAAAATACGGAGTACCCGAGATTTGAGGAGTACCCAAGATTCGCTGCGTCACGTCGGAGGGGTTTTCGAGCTGGACTGCTATGCCTTGGAGCTGACCCGGACGCAGGGGGGCGGTGTCCTGCGTGGCGAAGGCGGCCTCAGTGTTGACGTCGTGGGCCCTGTCGATCGAGTACCACCACATAGCTTCACCGCTATAGAAGCTGGGCTGGTCCTCCCAGAAGATGAGAGTGCCGGCAGCCAGGCAAACCGCAAGGACGAAAGGTACGAGGATCAACCAGGTTCGTGGTTGGATGCGCCTGATCCGGATGGCAACCCGGCGCCCCAGCGGCTGCCGGGGACGGTAGCTTCGCGGCCAAGGCGGGCCCGCGTCGGCCGCGACTACCGCGGGCGGGCCGAGCGCGGCCAGCACCTCGGCCACCATGTCGTCGGAGGCGTCGGGCGGGAGCGCGTCCACGATGTGGGTTTTGAATTGCTCGGAGAGCTCGGCCGCCACTCCCGGGTCGAGGCTCGCCAAGGCGCTATCCAGTGTGCGGAGGTAGCCGGTTACCAGCGGGTGCTCAAGTGCTGTCTTCACGGAGCTGCCCACCCGTCTGCCGGCCCTGATGTCGTCTCCGAGGCTGACCGGCGTCGATACGAAGGACGGTGTCGACCGCGGCGGCAAACGCCGACCACTCAGCGCGGAAGGAGGCGAGGTGATCGCGTCCCTGCTTGGTTATGGAGTAATAGCGCCGCGGGCGCTGATCGTCTTCATGCCTCCACCTGCTGGTCACCCAGCCCGAGTCCCGCAGCCGGTTCAGCAACGGATAAACGGTGCCCTCGCTGGTCAGCAACCCGTCGGCAGCTGACAGATCTCGCACAAGTTCGAGGCCGAAGCGTGGCCGCTCGGCAAGCAGCGCGAGCACACAGGGACCGAGCACGCCCCTGCGCAGCTCCGTCGTCTCGCCGCCGTGTTCCATGCCTCACATGATGCCTTGTCACACATGACTTCGCAATCAGCGATCTAGCCGGAACGCTTTGACTTCGGCGCTGTCCGGCTTACCGCTACTGACTTGAACAAGTAGACCGCAACACTCGTGTTGGCGCTTCGAGAGATGGCACGCACAAGTCAAGACAACGGTGGCGAGAGCGTGTTGTTCGCGTGCATCCGAATCTCTGCCAAGCTCTCGGGCGACCTTGGGTAGCTGGTGCTTAGGGCGGGAAAGTGTGCGGCAGCCGATGCCAGACAGACCATAGCCCGGCTCCTGGCAGTTCGCAGTCAGGTGCCGAAGGTGGCCAGCGTCCCCGAGGGCTGGCAATTACACGGGCGCCTAGCGGGCTCGGAGCCTCACTCGTCCGCGTGCTGAGCGAAGAAGGTCTCGACCACTGCGGAGTCGCCATGCTGGATCCCGAGGGCAACGAGTCCGAAGTCAATTGACCTGTATCCGGCCAGGTCTGGTGTACTGGACGGCGCGAGCCGCAAGACAGGTGCGTTGTTATGTAATGCACGCGCCGGTCTGCCGGCACCACCACAAAGCCAAGCAGGCCCCCGGCTGGCACCTCGAACAGCCCGAGCCCGGCGTCATGACCTGGCGGCTGCCCAGCGGCCGCGTCTACCAGACCACCGGCGACCCCTACTAACACCCGCCAGCTCCCAGCAATCAACCCGCTACACCCGCATGACCCGGACAGGCCGAGCCCGACCTCGGCCCGTTTGGCATGCCCGGCTTTGTCCCAGCCGTATGCTTTTGTGTTTGCGAGATCGGGCGACTCGGATGCGGGCCGCGCGGACGTCCTGCTGAAGCAGATCGCGGCTGAGACCCGCCGGACCAAGCTCTTTGACCTGCTGGGTGAGCTTCAGAGGGTGCCGACGATCCCGGACTGCACCGTGCTGCTGCCGCTGGCAACCGGGTGTTCGCCGCGCGCCGGGAAGACCTCGAGCGGCTCCTGTCGCACCGATCGTCCGCTCACGGGCGTTCTTGGGCGAGGACGGCGACTGGCGGCCCATGAGCACCGGAGTCCGCGCCGATTACGGTGATTGCGGCGCGATCAATGGCGGCGCGACTACGGGCGGTGCGACCACTCGCAGGGCGCCCGGCAACGCGCGGATGCGCAGCGGCGTGAAGGCCGGCAACGGCGACGCGAACGGGAGCGTCTCGCCGTCGGCAGCCACGGGCAGCGGCCGGTCGATCGTCAGCGTCACCTCGCTGTCGCGCTCGAGGCTGACCTCGGCGAGCGCCGTGTGCGAGCCGTCCTTGATCTTGCTCAGTGCCCGCACGAACGCGAGCTTGGGGCCGTGCCGCATTAGCACCAAGTCCAGGACGCCGTCGTCAATGCATGCGGGGGGCGCGACCATCATGCCGGCGCCGAAGTAGGCGGAGTTGGCTATGACGACCGCATAACCGGCGAAATCATACCGTCCCGCCTCGCCGGTGACCTCGAACCGGGCAGGGTGCCAGCCCGCCACGGCGCGCAGCGCCGCGACCGGATACACGAGCGAACCCCGGAGCCAGCGAGTGGCGTTCGCGATCTCGCCGGCAACCGACGGCACTCCGCAGTAGACGCTGCCCGCTACGATGATCTCCGCTCCATCCGGCCCGGTCACCTCGATGAGATCGATCTGCCTGGTCGCGGCGCCGGCGAGTGTGGTAGCTGCGGCAACCGGGTCGAACGGGATGCCGAGCACGCGGGCTAGGTCGTTGCCTCGCCCCGCCGGAACGATGCCGTACGTCGCGCCGAGCCGGGCGGCCGTACCGGCGAGCGCGCCCGCCATGCCGTCGCCCCCGACTGCGACGATGACGCTGCCTGCTGAGGCGGCCTGTGCCGCCAGCTCGGCCGCATGCGGCAGGCTCGCGGATACGCGGACGTCGTAGCTCGCGCCTGCCGCCGTCAGCGTCGCTGTAACGTGCGGGAGCGCCCGGACCGCCCGACCGCGGCCAGCGGCCGGGTTGACGATGAGTGAGAAGCGGTGCATCCGGCCTCCGTCGCCTTTGGCGGCGAGCACGCCAGGCGGCTGTTCAGCCTAGGTTACTGGCGCGACAGGTTACCCGCGCCGGCGCGCTCGTCGCGGGCGTACGATCAGCCCATGCCAGCGTGGCGGAGTTCTTGCAGCTCATCGCCTATGCACCCTGCTCTCGGGAGCCATCTGAGGGAGCCAGTGACCCGATGGCGTCCCAGGCGGTGGCTGCCACCTGGACCACATCGGCGAGCTGGTGCCGGTAGACGGTCTGCGTGATGTGGGAGTTCGTGTGGCCGACGGCGTCGGCGATCTGCTCGATCGACATCCCCGAGTACGACAGCACGCTGACGAACGTGTGCCTGGTCTCCCGCGGCGTGTAGACGGGGATCCCGGCCGCTTTGCAGACCCTGGCCAGGCCCTCGCGGACGCGCTCGCGGTGGAGCGGACGCCCGATCTCGTTAGCGAACACCAGCCCCCGGTCGTCGTAGGCCTCGGCCGCGGCCAGCCGGTCGCCCACCTGCTCGGCGGCCAGGGCGGTCAGCGCGGTGACGACGCCAGCGGGCATCCGGATGGTGCGCCGTGACTGCTGCGTCTTCAGCGCGCCCAGCGTGCCTGACTTCATGGACTGGCGTACCTGGAGCACGCCCTCGGCGAAGTCGACGCGGGCGACCTTAACGGGGCGAGCCGAGGGGGCTGGGCGAATAAGCAGTTGCGGCGGGTAACGGTACTGGTGTAAGTCATGGCAGCGACTGAGGGGACAGCCAGATCGACGCGGATCTGCCTGCAAGCAGCTCGCACGGCTGCCGTAGATCGACCGCGACATCAGCGAATGCGCGCTGAAGGATGAGCCCGGAGATCCATGCGTCGGAAGATTCATGACCGCAGCAGATAGGTCAGGCCAGCATTGGAGGGCGGGCCTGCTGGGGCCGCTAGCGGACCGGCCGTTCCGGCTGCTGTGGCTGTCGGCGAGCACATCTGCGGTTGGGTCGGCGTTCGTGCCGGTGGCGCTGGCGTTCGCGGTCTTGGGCATCGGCGGCAATGCGACATCACTGGGGCTGGTGTTGCTGGTCGGCACGGTAGCGGGCCTTGCGTCTTTTCAGGTTGCCGGAGTGTGGGCCGACCGGCTGTCGCGGCGCAACCTGATGCTCGCGGCCGACGTGATGCGCATGCTGGTCGAGGTTGCGGTGGCGGTGTTGCTGCTGACTCGCCACGCGCAGATCTGGGAACTCGCGGCGGCCAGCGTGCTGATCTCCGTCGGGTCGGCTGTCGAGAGCACGGCTTCGCTCGGGCTTATCGCCCAGGTCGTGACTCCGGATCGTCTGCAGAAGGCGAACTCGCTGCTGTCGGTCAGCACCAGCGGCGCGTCTATCGTTGGTCCGGCGCTGTCGGGTCTGCTGGTTGCCACAGCTGGTGCTGGATGGGCGTTTGCGGTGGACGCATCGTCGTTCGCGGGCAGTGCGGCGTTCTTGCTTGCCATGGCCCCGCTGGGCCGGGTAGCGCAGGAGAGGCAGAGGTTTTTTACGGAGCTCGCCGCTGGATGGCGGGAAGTGAGCTCCCGCACGTGGGCCTGGGCCACGCTTGCAGGAAATGCCGTTTCCAACATGGCCTTCGCCGTCTTCCTGGTCCTCGGCCCGGTGCTGGCTCTGCGGCATCTGGGCGGTGCCTCGGCCTGGGGACTGGTGTCCAGTGGCTTCGCTGTGGGAGCGCTGCTGGGCGGCCTTGTCGCTTTCTGGATCAAGGCCCGTAGGCCGATCGCGTTCGGAATGGCAACATCGATGCTGATGGCGCTTCCGATCTTGACGCTGGCTGCCCGGCTTCCCCTGTACGTGATCGTGGCTGCCGCTGTCATCGCGATGACCGGCGGCATCGTTCTGAACACCAACTGGGATACTGCCGTCCAGCAGCTCATACCTAACGACATGCTTTCCCGCTTCAGGAGCTACGACTACCTGCTCGCATTCATAGCGATGCCAGTCGGGTACGCCCTGGCAGGCCCGCTTCAGTCTGCCTTCGGGGCGGACAAGGTCTTGTACGCTGCCGGGGCATTGGCCGTCGCAGCTAACGCGATACCGGCCATGCTGCCAATGGTCCGGGCGGTCGTCCGGCATCCGGACGGCACGATCACCGGGCCAACGAAAGGCTTGCCCCAGGACCACGCACCGGCTTAACCAGCACAGACTCCACCGGGTGCCGATCTCCCTGGCTCGGGGATCGAGCCCGGCAGCGCTCACCGGTCAACGGTCAGCGATAAGCCGTCACCCCAGGGTGAGCTCGATGCCCGACTGCGCGCCCGCCCAGGCCGAGCGCAGCTGCGGCTACGGCCACCTGCGGGTGAGCTGCCGGACGGCTGGCTGCGGCTCGGTCTGGTACACGCCGAGGCACGAGTCGGCTAGCTGATCCGCAGGTTTCGCTGGTCGTAACCCTGGTTCTTCCTGAGGTACATCAGGAACTCCAGCTCGGCCACTGACGGCGGCCGGGATACGAAACCGTCGTTCCCGATCATGATGCGCAGCCCGGCTGCCAGCTGCTCATTTGGCTTGCCGCCAGGCTTGTCGAGCACCTCGATGGTGCGCCGCCCGTCTTCGGCGGCTCCGCCAGCCGCACGGGCACGGTGTTGATGCCGCCGACGTCGATGTATCCGTGCCAGTTGCGGCGCTTTCGCTCGCGGCGCTGGGTCTGCCAGCCGTCCCACTGATTGCGCGTCCAGGCGACGGCGGCCGTAACCGCTGCCAGCCCGGTGGCCATGGTGCCGATGTCCGCGCCTGTGGCTAATGCGTCCATCGCGCGATTCTGCCGCGTCCGGGGTAACGGTGTGCGCCGCCCAGTGGATTACGAGGCAGCAGACCGGAGGGAGTCATGTTGGCGACCGGGCCCAGCCAGATCGCCGAGCGCGTCTTGCAGGCGCTGGAGGCTGCCGACGCGTCGGTGGCGGGGATGCCGGGCAGAGTCGCGGGCGCTGTGCTGGTGGCGCTGGGGTCGAGTGCGGCGGAGCAGGAGGAGCTGGCACGGCAGATTGCCCGGCTGTTCCGTGACGACATGCTCAGTGCCGTCGAGGCGACGGTGAATCAGGCACTTCTCCGTCTGAGCCCTGAGCAATAGCTAGCGGTGCCGCTGACCGAGCCCGCTGGCTTCAAGCATCAAGAAGCGGCCCGCGCCGCCCCCTTCTGGGACACCCGGCGCGGGCCGCTGGCTCCAGATACCTAGCTGTCGGCTAGGTACTCATCTCTGAGCAGGCGAAGCCGGTTCAGGTGCTCCTCCAGGACGGCGACCCTGGCGTCGGCGGCTTGCCTGACCGTCAGCTCGCCCGAGTCCTGCCCGGTGCGGATGTCGGCCAACGCCCCGTCGAGGCGCTCGTCCTCGGCAGCGGCCAGCTCGCGGTATCGGATGTCGGGGCCGGTCACTGCTGCACCGCCTCGGCCTCGGCCTCAATGGCCGCCAGCCGGCCAGCCAGCTCCTCGGTGCTCCGTGCTGCTATGTAACGGATGCTGCGGCCGCTCGCCGAGGTGTGCTCGGCGGCGACTCCTGGTGGTGCCGGGCGCAACACTCTGGATACTCAGCGGCCAGGGCCGTCAGCGGGTCGCCTGGTGCCAGTGGTGCCACGCTGGAATGATCGTTCATCAGCCGGACCTCGTTCCGGTCAGGCCCCGGATCACGGCGTTAGCCCGCCGCCGGGGCCGCTTGTTTCTGTCAACAGCACAGTACGTCAGCCCTGACAGCCCGTACAGCCCGGATAGCACAAACAGCCCGGACACCCCGGTAGCGTCTCGTGATCTTGACCAGCGACGATGGGAGACGTGCCGCGCCAGCCGGGGATCCCGTACCTCGTTGTCGCCGAGGCCCTCCGGGAGCGCCTCGACGCGGGCGAGTGGCTGCCCGGCGAGCAGATGCCCTCGGCTACCGAGCTGGCCGCGGAGTATGACGTGAGCCGGACGACCGCAGCACGCGCGGTACGGGTGCTAGCAGAGGAGGGCCGGGTGACGGTGGTCAGGAACTGGGGCGCGTTCGTGGCCGCCACCACGTAGCGCCGATCACCCTGATCCGTCAGGCTGGAGTTGCCGCGCTTTCGGCTCTACTGGCCTGGCGCTCAGTTCGCCGCGGATGACGTCTATGACCTCCGAGATCCTAGGTCCATTCTTGTCCACGGCCGCGTTGAAAGCCTGGCGAGCGGCCTCGGATTCCGGGGTGTCCACGCCGGGGGTCCTGACGGCCTCCCATTCCTGATAGCGCGCAACAATCTCGACCTCGCCACTGCGCCACGCCTGGTACGCATTCATCACTGGGTCAGAGCCGTACGTCACCAGGCGATCCGGCCAGTCAAAGTGGCTGCGTGGCCCATACCTAGCGAACAGTTCTTCCCTTTGCTTACTGCTCGCCGCATCCAGGCGTTGAGGTCTCAGACGCTCGCGGAGCGTCGTCTGCTCCTGGAGCAGGTAAGTGACTGCCCCTTCGTATGCGATGGTCCGCTTCTCCCATAGGCGGTCGGCCCGAGCAGCATCGAGTGCGAGCACCGTGTTGGCTGTGCCTGCCTCTACGGTCTGTGCAGTTGCCATCCTGGTGTTCCTGAATCCTGCAATAGCGACGGCAACAGTGCCGCCAAGGCTCAGAAGGCTTACGCCTGCGGCGATCCAGGCGGCTTCGATGGCAGCACTCATGGCGGAAGGCTACGGCCATTCAGTCATGAAAGCGGCCTCGCCGGCGGAACCAGCGAGGGCGGCCTCTACTCCCTTCCGGACCCGCCGAGCGCGCTCAGGTACGACCGCACCTCGCGTGCCCGCGGCTGGCCCAGGTGCATCTCGCGCTGCACCTGACGAAGGCTCGGGACGTCGCCGGCGGACAGCTCGGCGGCGAACCGCTCGGCCGCCTCCCTGCCGCCTTCGGGCACGCTGTGCCCGTTGACGGACGCGGCCGGGTGCAGTGCTCCCGCGCCAGGCGCAGGCGAGGGCCGGATCATGCGCGCCAGCACCTCGATGGCGGCGATCAGCGCGACCGGCGGCCAGCCCGAGATAATGATCCCGGTCCAGCCGTACCCGAGCCCGTGGACGACGTTCGCCCAGACGGTCATCGCGACCCCGAGGCCGACGGTGATGCGAGCTGCCCAGGCATGCCCGGTCTGACGCCGGCTGGCGTCCAGGACGGCGAGCGTGCCGGCCAGCAGCAGCCCGTCGATGCTGATCGGCAGCAGCTTCGCCGTCAGGGCCGACTCGCCGTGCCCAGCCGCCAGCTCGAACTGGTGCCGGTAGCTGAGCACGGCCGCAGCCAGCCCGACAGTGGCCACAGCGGCCACGGTCGCCCACGTGATGACGCGGTCGGCGCGGGTCATGACTTCCTCCCTGGGGAGCCAAACTCGGGAGCCAACGAACCGGAACTGACCGGAACGATTCCGGTCAACGAGAACGTCCAGCCGCAGGTAAATAGGCCCTGCCGAACCACTACGGCCGAAAAACGCTTA
>CAWKKA010000002.1:0-849199 GCA_963850105.1 uncultured Actinomycetota bacterium | reverse complement strand
TGCAAGCGCTCGGGCGATAGGTAGGGGCGCTCCTGCACGATCATCGGTCCTGAGATGCGGTCAAAGCCTCCGTGGGATGCAGTGAACAAGCTATAGCCGTCGAGCGCGAGCGCCTCCGCTTATGCGCTGCTGCTGAGCCGAGATCAGCTGCGAACAACGGCCCGAGTGAACATGCCGAAGCATGTTGAGGCGGCTACTACGTCCGGACCCTTCTGACAACCAAGGAGGCGGCACGTGACTATCAGGGGCGGTGCCATGGAGCGCGGTGCCAAAATCGCCTGCGCTATATGCAATGTATGGCGGGTACCTCCCCAGAGCTGGGTGGCGTACGTGGGACAGGCTGGCAATCGCGCCCAGAGCTCACGCGGCATCTCTGTCGGCGAGACTGCAGCGCGCCGAGGGAGCAGGCTGCGCTGTTATGACTTGAACACGAACAGGCCGACGTCCCTGATGCGGTCGGGCCGGGCCTCACGCGGGTGGTCAGCCGCGATCGCGCCGCCGAGCGCGCCGCCGCCGAGGCCGGCCAGCGGGCCGATAACCATCATGACCACGCCGGCCACGAAGAAGTCGGTGAGCAGAAGGCCGCAGACAACCCCGGCCACAGAGCCCGTGAGCAGCCCCTGGCGGACACGCGCCGCCCGCAGTTCCTGCGGGTCCTCAATGCCTGACAGCCGCCAGGCCGCCGCCAGGCCCGCGAGAGCGGCGAGCAGAAACACCGTGGCGACCAGGCCAAGGAGCAGCAGGAAGGCATAGCTATCGTCGCCTGCTGCTTCGTAAATGGCCAGGCCGGTGGCCAGGCCCGCGGCCAGGCCGGTGATGGTGCCGGCGGCCAGGGACACGTTTGGTACCGGCGACCGCCGCGATGTCGCGGCGAGGATCCCGGCCGCGTAGACGATCGCGAGCGTCTGGAGCGGCACGAGCGCGAATATGACGACACCCGCCATCGAGGGAGCGGCCCACCCCATGCTGGCATCGGCATCGGGCCATCTGGCTTTGACCACGGCGGGCGCGGCCAGCGCGGCGCCAAGCACCACGAGCGCGGCGATCTCGCGCGGCAGGCTAAACGGGGACGGGCCATGGGGGCCGGCGCCGACGTGACTGTCCATCCGCACGAGGGTCACGCCCAGGCCGCAGACCGCCGTACAGCCTGCCACCCGCACCACCCGCGCCGTGATGCTGCGGCCGACCGGGCCGAACCAGCCGCGCCGCCGGCCCACCCACGGCAGCACGACGAGCGCAGCCACCCCCACCAGGACCCGGACCCGGTCGGTCACGGTCAGAGCGTCGGCTGCCGGAGAAGTTCGCCAGCTCAGCCACACCACCCAGGCTGCGGCGGCCGTCACCGCCGAGACGCCGAGCCAGTACACGACCTTGCGCATCATCTTGACCTCCCTCACAACCAGCCACAACCCGCCCGCCAGCCAGCCCAGCCGTGGCCACCCCGCGGGCAGCGCGGCGGCCTCGGCCTGCACCGCCTCGACCCACTGCCGCCGTCCCGGCGGCAGCAACCGAGCCGCTTGGCGCAGCATCCCGGCCAGCACCGAGATCAGCCGGTCGGTCATGACTGGTCCCGGGCCAGCCTGGGCGCCGCCACCCGCGGCTGCCGGGGCATCCGTGCCGCGGCCGACGCCGCCGCGAGCGCCGTCGTTGCTGCCGCCAGCCCCTCGCTGGTCAGCCGGTACAGGTGGCGCCTGGGCCGCCCGGCCGGCTGCTCCTCCTCCCAGCGCGCCTCGACCAGGCCACGGTCGGCCAGCCTGATCAAGATCGGGTAGAGGCTGCCCGACTTCAGTCCCGTGTCCTTCGCGATCCCGTACCCGTGCAGCCACGCCTGCGGCTTGGCGCACAGCGCCGCTAGCACTGACAATGCCTGGGCCGAGAACTCTTCGCGTCGGGGCATGCAACACACGCTACCTAGGTAGAGAGTATGGCGTCTACCTAGATAGCAGAAGTGATAATCGGCACGGACAGCAGGCGACAGATACGCGGTAGCTAGCTCATGTCAGCGGCCGTGCCTCGGTACATCGAGCAACTGGCTACGGCTGGCAGGCCGCTAGGCTGCCCCCCAGGGCATTCCCGGATTGGGCCGCAGAATGGTGTTGCGCGATGTAGCGTCCATTCATGGGATTCGGCAAGGCCGATCACAATAATGCCAGGCGGAAGTGTCCTAGGCCGGTCCCGGCAGCGCCCACGTTACGCAGGCGGTATCCGCAGCATTCGGACGCCCGCGTAGTCCAACGGCAGAGGCATCGGCTTTAAAAACCGACTAATACGGGTTCGACTCCCGTCGCGGGCACCTGCGCGCTCGCCGTAGCGTCGGCGGGCCGAACGCGAGGATCGCATTTGCCGCCCTGCGCGGCGCCGGAACAACCTCGCGCATGCAGACCAGGCGGCGGGCCCGCCGCCGCCCGCCTGCGTGAACATGCGGTAGCTAATTCACGCCGGTGCCGTCGGTCAACATCGTGCACGAGTATGCCGTGCAGTGCATAAGCATGCGCCTGGGCAACGTGCGCTATTCGGCATGTCCGTGCATTAGGCAGTCAGCGCAGCACACCCTTGGAACGTCACGATCCCCAGTGGCAAGGGAGGGCATTGTTCGGCAGCCGATAGCGGCAACCCCTTCGAAGTAAGGGCGAGGGCGGTTCTCTGCGCTGATGCCCGGGCAAGAACTCAAGTTCGAGAGTCAGAGCGGGAGCCAATGTGCACAGTCACTGAGCGACTGTGGGAGCCAAAGTGGGAGCCAACGTGCGCAGTCACCGAGCGATCGCGGGCGACATCAGGCGACGCCCAGCCAGGAACATGACAGTGATGAGATCTGCCTCGACGATGTAGACGACTCGGTAGCTGCCAGCGCGTAGACGGTGTTACTCCCCAGGTGGAAGCCTGACCAGGCAGTGGATCTTCGGCCAGCGCGGCGACGGCTGCGCCGCCGTGCGGGCGTCAGCCAGCAGTCCCTTTTCTCCGGCAGGCGTACGCTGCGGATCTCGGGCTCCAGGCCAAAGCCGCGCTCCCGGCCGTGCTCCTTGACCCTTCCCTTAGATGGGTGATATCTTCCATCTATGCGCGCTGAGGCGCCAGCTCTCATGCCGATCCTGCGATCCCAGCACCAGGCCGAACTGCTGACGCTGCTTCTGTTGCACCCGGGGACTGAGTACAGCATTACCGAGCTTTCGGAGAAGCTGGGCGTTCCCCTTACTACCGTGCAGCGCGAGGTGAATCGTTTCCTGGCGGTCGGCCTGATCACCGAGCGACGGGCCGGCCGGACCAGGGAGGTCTCTGCCAACCCGAAGAGCCGGTACGCCCGGTCCCTCACCGACTTGCTGACCCTAGCATTCGGGCCGCACATCGTAATCGGGGAAGAGTTCGCTGACATTCCCTCTACTGGCGTTGCGATCTACGGATCGTGGGCAGCGCGCTACAACCGCATCCCTGGCCCGGCTCCGGCAGACGTCGATGTTCTCGTCATTGGCGAGCCATCCCGGCAGGACGTCTACGACGCCGCGGACCGGGCCGAGCAACGGGTCGGCTTCCCGGTCAACGTGACGATCTCCAGCCCAGGCCGCTGGGCTGCCGCCTCGGACGCGCTCATCCAGCAGATCCGGTCCGCGCCCCTGGTCTGGATCATCGGACCGCCTGACGAAGGTGATTCGTGACCGGCTGGACGCCCGGCGCCGCCGTCATCGAGCGTCTTCTGGAGGAACGGCGTCTAGAGCGGGTTCGGGGCGCTCACGCCGACGGCACGCCTTGGCTCGACCGCGCCCGCGAAACAATAGCCGCCGCACGCGCTATCGAGCAGGCCAGCCCGGACAGTGCATTCGTCCTCGCCTACGACGCGGCACGACAAGCGTGCACAGGTCTGCTCGCACAGCAAGGCCTGCGTCCTACGACATCCGGCGGCCACTATGCGGTCGAAGAGTCCGTGAGGGCCCAGTTCGGAACCATCCTGCGGCCGTTCGGCGCCCTGCGACGCCGACGCAACGAACTGGAGTACCCGCTGGACCCAGCCGACAGAGCCAGTGTCGCGGAGACCGCCGACGGAACCCGTGCCGCCACCGAGCTGATCGACGCCGCCTCGAAGATACTTCCCAACCTCGGCCTCTTCTGAAGCAGACGCTGGTCCGGGATCAGTGCTCGTTTTCGTACTTGAAGGAGAGCTGAAGCTTGGTGCGATAAGTGATCGCGCCGTTCTCGTCGAGGTGAATATCTTGCTTGATGACCTCAGCCACTCGAAGATCGCGGATCGTCCCAGCCGCGGTCCTGATCGCTTCCGCTGCTGCGTCTTCCCAAGATGTGCCGCTTGTCCCGATGATCTCGGTCACCCTGTACACGCTCATCGCGCTCTCCTTTGAGGACTACGGCTCAGACGACGCCCCCACGGGCGGCCCGCTTTCGGCTGGCGAGCAGGATCGGATCGTCAAGTACGACGCCCGCCGACGGATCTGAGCCTGGCACTTAGCATTGGCGGCGTCCAGCACACTTGCCCGCAGACCAGCGAGCGCGCTGAGAAGCACTACCCCCTGGCTAGAGCACAGGTTGCGCGCTGCGCAGATGTTGCGTGTCATTCGCAAGTTCAATGGCTACGAAGTTCCGCATCCAGTTCGGCGGGGAGCGCGCTTCGGCTGTGCCACCTGGCCCCTGGCTTGGAGGTGAGCGATGCGTGCTACTCGCGATGCGGGGAGCTACCGCCCTGGCCACCGGCCTGGTCCCGGTGCGCTGCGCGGCGGCGGGCAGCGAAATCGATCGCATATAAGGACAAGATCATCGCCACGCACGGGACATACAGCCAATGCGCCGACTTCATCACGCCCCAGAAGCCGATGTAGACACCAGCAATGCCAAGGAAGATGGTCAGGCCACTCTCCGGCTTGCCCCTTCGGCGCGATATCCACCACACCAGCAGGCCGAAGGCTGCCGCGAAGACGGCGGCAAAGACCAGCACGGACCGGGTCGTCATCGTCACCCTGCTACCTGCCCGACTGAGGTACCGGACCGCTTGCCGGGATGTTGCGAGGATAGTTCCCATTCGGGCGCAGCGCGGAGCAATGGCAGCACGTTGCCTGCACGGCCGGATGAGCTGTGGTGATCGCAATCGTCGGCCTGGGCAGACGCAAGGCACTGACGCGCGCCCCGCTGACCTCCGCAAAAAGACGACCGCTCATGCCGCCCTTGGCGCGCAGCAACCGATGCTTGCCCGACCAAGCCGATGAACGATGATGGCAAGGCAACCAATACGGGCAGGAGGCGGCATGCCGGCCTTTGATGAGTACTGCAAGCAGCGGACCGTACTGCTCACGACCCGCAAGCGCGACGGCACGACCGTCGGTACGCCAGTAAACATTGCGCTGGGCCCGGATGGGCGCGCCTACTTCCGCACATGGTCGGCGACTGGCAAGGCCAAGCGCATACGCAACTTTCCGCAGGTGTGGATCGCGCCGTGCACCGCGCGCGGGAAGATCACCGGTCCGCAGCGGCAGGCGACCGCAGTGCTGCTGTCCGGGCCGCAAGCCGGCGTGGCCGCTAGGGCACTAGCCCCGAAGTACCCGTTGCTGCAAGGACTCTTGGTTCCCGCGTTTCATCGGCTCACCAAGAAGACAACCGTCCACTACGAGCTCCTGCCGCCTGACGCTGCGTGAGTGTCCGTCAAATACACGGCAACTGACCGACGGAATGATCACTTGCTGCAGCCGCAGCCATCCGCTAGTAACTCCTCGAAGCGCCGGTGTTGCGCAGCTTGGTCAGACGGGGCCTGATGGCCGTCGCCTCGGTGGAGGCGGTCCGGCACCGTTGTTGCTGCGTCGTGCCGCCGTCCCCGGTGCTGGAATGCCTCCGTTCGTCAGCTTGTTCGATGAGGTAATGCCGGAGTCGGTTGACTGGTCTCGCCTGGACGGCCCAGCCAGGCAGGACGATGCGAAAGCCGAGTCGGCCAGCGGGAAATCCGCCATTCCTAGGGCCCCAGCAAGGACGCCACCGATGCGCCGAATGAAGGCCGCAAGGGCCACTGAAGCGACCGAGGTAAGTAAGGCCGATGAGCAGTGGCGGCAAGAACTGACTCGCCAGCAGTACGACGTGCTGCGCCGGGGCCGCACAGAGCCCGTCTTCACCGGTGAATACGTCCATGCGAAGCAGAACGGCAGCTATCGCTCCGCGGGCTGCGGGACTGTGCTGTTCCGCTCGCACGCCAAGTTCGAATCCGGAACGGGCTGGCCGAGCTTCTCCCAGCCGGCCGTAGCCCAGGCCGTTGAACTGCGCGCTGATTACAGCTTGCTCATGCGCCGCGCCGAGGTGATATGCCGCCGGTGCGGCGGTCACCTGGGCCATGTCTTCAGCGACGGGCCGGCACCGACCGGTAAGCGCTATTGCATCAACGCCTGCGCGCTGGCCTTCGAGGCGGCTCCTGCAGACGGTCACAGCAACGGCGAGCCCGCCAGCTGACGCGCCCAGGTGCCGCCGTCCGAGCCAGCGGAATGCGGCCCGATCGCGGCTCCGTTGTACAAGGTCTCACTCGTACAAGTCGGTCGACATCCTCATCTGCCGCGTAGCACCATCCTCCGGCAAGTTTTGATGGTCTAGGACCGGCGGTCACCGGCGAAGGTGGCCGCCGATCCGAGATCATCGATAGGCCTTAGGCAATGCCCCGGGCCTGGCAGCTACTCGGTCTGCCATACCACCAGATCGAATTCGTTGCCCTCGGGGTCGGCGAACGTGGTCTGGCGGATCGCTGCCACGCCGGCCGGAAGCGCCGCGGGCGGGAGCTTAATCTCGTTGAGCGGCCTGGCGCCCAGGGAGGTCAGCCGCTCGATCTCCTCGTCGTAGTGGTCCGTGATCAGGACCGGGTGGATGCTGTTCTTGGCCGTCCCGGGCTCGGGGGGATTGTGGAGGATCATCCGGGGGCCGCTGTCGGGGCCGGTGACGTCGATAGCCGTGTCTCCGGTGACGGCGCCGGGGCTGACCGGGCGGCCGAGAGCCTTCCCCCAGAACTCCGCCAGGGCGGCGGGATCGGCGGAGTCGATGGTCAGGGCTGCGAAACTCAAGCTCGCGGTGGTGGTCATGATTGCTCTCCTTCTGCGCCAAGGGAATTGGTTGATGTATCAACCATACTACTCATTGGTTGATGCGTCAACGAAGAGATAGGATGAGGCATGCCGACAGAACCGGACTGGCTCACCCCCCGCGAAGACCGCGCCTGGCGAGCCTTCATGCATGCGCGCCACCAGCTCAACGCGTCCCTGAACCAGCACCTGCTCCGGGACTCAGGGCTGTCACAGGCCGACTACGAGATCCTGGCAGTGCTCTCGGAGCACCCCACGGGCCAGATGACCGCACAGGACCTAGGTGCCCTCGTGCAGTGGCAGAAGAGCCGGCTCTCCCACCAGATCCGGCGCATGCAAGAACGGGGCCTGGTTGCCCGCGGATCCAACCCCGCCGATGGTCGCAGCGCCATAGTTCGCCTTCTGCCCGCCGGACGCCGCGCCATTGAGGACGCAGCACCACAGCACGTGCACAACGTGCGCCGGTTTTTCATCGACCTGTTCAGCCCCGCCGAGCTCGACACCTTCGCCGCCCTCAACGAACGAGTCCTGCACCACCTCGCCGAGGAATCCTTCCCGGAGGAATCCACTCCCGACGAGCCCTCACTCCCGCACTGAGCGGCCCACCACGACCGGACATGCACACGGCCAAACGAATGTTTATGCGTCGCCACCGCTGAGCCTGACTGCGCGCACATCAGCCGTGCTGCGCGTTCGAGCAGTGTGCGCTGCCGCAGTGGGAGCGGCCGTCGCGCCGGGCATGGTCAAGGCCCGTTGCCACCCCCATGACTCCAAGGTCTAGGAGAAGCCCGGCGGGCGACGTCGGCCTACATCGAGCGTCGTGCGTCCTCCTGCCACAAAGACAGAAAAATATGAGAAATAATTTCGAAGAATGACTCTGATCAGTCGGGATGGCGGGATTCGAACCCGCGGCCTCCTGCTCCCAAAGCAGGCGCGCTAACCAAGCTGCGCTACATCCCGGCCCGCTCAGGCACTGCGAGGCAGCGCCGACGGCATTGGGCAAGTGTACGGGAAAGCGGTGCTTGCGTTGGTAGCCGCGGGCGGCTGCGGCAGGCCGGGCTGCGGCGGACGAGCACGGCCCCGTTCCCATCTATTCCGGACGTGGCTAATCCGCGCGCCCGTGGGAAAATCGGCGGTGTGGTGAAGCGTAACGGCACAGGCAAGCAGCGGCGCCAGGCGCCGCCGCGCCCCAAGCCGCCCGGCGAACTGCTCGCGCCCTACCAGGCGAAGCGTGACTTCACGCGGACGCCGGAGCCCGCGGGCGAGACGCCGGCGCCGGCGGCGGATGGCCGGCTGCGCTTTGTGGTCCAGCGGCACCGGGCCCGGCGGCGCCACTACGACCTGCGATTCGAGATGAACGGCGTCCTGGCGAGCTGGGCGGTGCCGAACGGGCCTACGCTCGACCCGGCGGCCAAGCGCCTGGCCGTGCACGTCGAGGATCACCCGATCGAGTACATCGACTTCGAGGGCGTGATCCCGGCGGGCGAGTACGGTGGCGGCGACGTGATCGTGTGGGACATCGGCACATGGGAACCGCACGAGACCGATGATCCCGTAGCTGCCGTGGCTGCGGGTGAGCTGCATGCTGATGTGACGGGGAACAAGCTAAAGGGTCGGCTAATCCTGGTTCAGCGCGGGCGCGGCCGCGAGGAGTCGAATCAGTGGCTCCTCATGCACAAGCACGACGAGTACGCGGTGCCGGGATGGGACGCCGAGGACTACCCGCAGTCCGTGATCACCGGCCGGACCAACGATCAGGTCAAGGCCGACCCCGACCGGATCTGGCGGTCCGACCTGCCACCGGCGGAAGCGTCGGTCGAGCTACGGCCAAGGCCCGTGCCGGGACCGAGTGAGGCGGAGCTGGCCGTCCTGGAAGCGCTAGGCAACAACGGGACGTGGCCTATATTCGGCCGCGAGCTGCGGCTGACGAATCTGGATAAGGAGCTCTTCCCGGCGCGTTCGGGCGAACCGCCGGTGACGAAGCGCGAACTCGTCAGGTACGCCGCCCAGATTGCGCCCGTGATCTTGCCATATCTTGCCGGGCGGCCGCTGAACATGAACAGGTTCCCTGGTGGAGCTGGGCACCCAGGATTCTGGAACAAACAGCTTCCAGACCACGCGCCCGCATGGCTGCCGCGCTGGCACAATCCCGATGCCAAAGAAGGCCGGACGACTACCTATCTCGTGGTCGACGAGCCCGCCGCGCTGATCTGGGTGGCCAATTATGGTGCGCTGGAATGGCACGCGTGGACCTCGCTGGCCGCCGATCCGTCGAGCCCGACATACGCGCTGATCGACATTGATCCCGGCGCCGCCACGACGTGGGATGACGTCCTGGTCCTAGCCCGGTTGCACCGGACGGCGCTGGCGCACCTGGGGTTGAGGGCCCAGCCGAAGGTGACAGGACGGCGCGGGATCCAGATCTGGATTCCGGTGAGCGGCGGACTGACGTATCAGGACACCCGAGTCTGGGTGGAGCAGCTGTCCAAGGAGATCGGCGGCGTCGTACCAGAGCTGGTCAGCTGGAAGTGGGATGTGAGCGAGCGGCACGGCCTGGCCCGGCTCGACTACACGCAGAACGTGAGCAACAAGACGCTGGTAGCCCCGTATAGTCCGCGGGCCGCGCCCGGCGCGCCCGTGTCAGCGCCGATCGAGTGGTCCGAGCTCGATGATCCGGCGCTCCGGCCAGATAGCTTCACAATCCGGAGCGTGGTGGAACGAGTGGCGGAGAAGGGCGACCTGTTCCGCCCGGTGCTGGGTCCAGGTCAGGACCTGCCGCCGCTGGGCTGAGCCTTGGTTGTTGTCCGAGGCCGCCCCGTCTGCGCCTGGCTGGCGGGAAGGTTCGCTCTCCGGCACAGACCCGGTACGCTACCGATGGCGAATCTTGGCGCAGAGGTTCGCCGCGCGGGCGTAGCTCAATGGCAGAGCCCCAGCCTTCCAAGCTGGTCATGAGGGTTCGATTCCCTTCGCCCGCTCTCGCGTGAAAACCCCAGGTCAGCGGCCTACGCCCGGCCCTTCAGCGGCCCTCTTAGCAGAGCCTCAGCCGGGTTCGGGCCATAGCCGCGGTCAGGTCTTCCGATCCCGGCCACCCGTCACCCCGAGGATTCCGCTCGCGAAGCATCGAGAATGACCTGCAGCTCCTCTCCCGTATCAGGAACCGGGACTATCGCGTCCAACTCCGGCTGCGTCATAGGCCGGTAGGTGAGCGCCAGCACACCACAATGAAAGATGCGGCTCGAGAGCAAACGGAGCCCCTGAGGTCGGCCGAGGTCGGGGAAGAGCGGCGCCCCAGCGCCGACTGCAACCGGATGGACGTAGAGGCGGTATTCGTCAACTAACGCAAGGCGCACGAGGGACTGGACGAACCGCACGCCGCCATGGGCCAAGATCTCGCCGCCAGTCTCGGCCTTAAGGCGGGCAATCTCATCCGTCATATCTCCGCTGGCGATCCGAGACTCGGGCCAACGCGCCGATTCCAGACTTCGCGAGAACACCACTTTGGGGATGTTATTCATCAAGGGCGCGACTGGGTCAGTAGACCCTGGCCAAGTATCGGCCATTGACTCGTAGGTAACGCGGCCCATGATGTGAGTGCCCGTGCGGCGCAGCCCGGCCAGGAAGTGCTCCTCGTACTCATCGTCGTCTGGCGCTGGCGGTAATGCTGCTGGCCCGAACGACCGCCAGAACTCCGTGCCCTCCTCGCAGATGTAGCCATCCAGCGAGATTGCGGCCTGCTGCAGCACGAGCTTCCTCACGGGCCCTCCTTGTCTCGCCGATCCTCGAATCTCAGATTGCGCGGTTTACACAGCAATGAGCTCGTCGCCAAAGTCGATGACCACGCGCAGCCGACCGCCGACGGCGTCCGCGTATCGGGCCAGGACCTCAACGCTGGTCACCTCGCCTCGCTCAATCTGTGATACGCGCCCGACACTTAGCCCCATCGCCGTCGCCACATCTCGCTGTGTCAGACCGCGGCTTTTCCGGGCCTGAGCTAGGCGATGTGCCTTCAGATCTGTCAGCAGTCGAGTCTTCAGCCGCTCGATCTCCGCGCGGTCGTCGCCGTCATACAGTTCGTCGTAAAGGTCTTCCCAGCGCATCATCGATCTCCTGCTCCACCGCTGCTCATCGCCTCGATATGTTCGCCATACAACTGCTCAGCCCGGGGTATCGCTTTGCGGTACCAGCCCTGCCAGTCCCCCGCCTTGTCGCCGGCCACCAGTAACAAAACCTGCTGCCAGGGATCGAAGACAAACAGGATTCGGATCTCGCTGCGGCCAGTCGATCCCGGCCTCAGCTCCTTCATATTCTTGATCTTGGATGTGGTGATCTCGCCGACAAGTGGGCGCTTCAGATTCGGTCCGTGCTGCTTGAGCAACTCGACCGCAGCGCCGACCTGCCGGGAGGAGTCTCGGTCAAGCTTCCTCAGTTGGCGAGCCCAGTCAGCGAACTCGGCGGTGACTTCCACTCCCCATGCCACAGTCAGAGTATAGCTCAGCCTAGAACTCTAGGCTGAGCTATACTACCACCATACCCAGGCGGCCTGAAGTTGACGGGCCACATACGGGCCACAAGCCAGGGATTCTCGCGAGCAGTAGCGGTCATCCACGGACACCCATGCTTGGTTGGCGAGCCTGAACCTCGCCGCTGGCAGTCCGATTCTCGGACCACCGATCTTCCAGGCTGGTCATGAGGGTTTCGATTCCCTTCGCCCGCTCCAACCAGAAACCGCAGGTCAAGGCATGGCCGGACGGCCGCTCGCTAGGCCCGGCAGGTCAGTAACCAGGGTTCGTGCCAAATACGTGCTACACCGTGAGTCGATCACGGGTCAGTTAGCGACTTCAGGCGCCTCGTCGTACTGCACAGTCCGGACCTCGCGACGGGGGCGAATAGGAACGTAGGGGGCAGCGTTACACGGCATCGTGCGGAGGCCAGGGCGGACCCTCTCGCAGAGCGTTGAGGAATGCCACTCCGGATTGTCTCCCGCTCGGGTGCTGGTCGTCGCGACTCCAGCGGTGCGCTGCGATTATCGCCAGTACGACCCCCCGGAACTCGCCGACCAGTGCTTGGTCCGCGGCCGGATAGCACTCGCTGACCTCTTTGGGGACCCAAGCAAGGTCGAATTCGACGGGGCCACGGACAGAATCCTCGAAGTCCATGAAAAGCGGCCCGTTCTTCGTCTTGAGCACGTTCCCCGGGTGCGGCTCGCCGTGCAGGATCTGCTCGGCCGCGCGCCGGTTGACAATCGTTTCGCTCAGATCTCGCAGCGTGTTGGCGAGAAGCGCCCGATCGGTCTCGGCGAGATCGGGAGTGACGTCACGGCTCGCAACGTCTTGTCGAGTCGCCGCCACGCGATCCATGAAGTGCGGCGTCGGGACGTCGATCTGCCGCAGGCCGGCATGAAGACACTCGAGCACCTGCGCGTAGTCGGCCGACGGAAGCATTCGGCGAACAGGTGCAAAGTAGGTCCACATGGTGATTGCAAAGCCATCATGCACAAAGACGCGTGGCTCGACTCGAGGGTCGAGTCCAGCAACAAGGCTGTCGTTCTCTGCGAGCCGTTTCACAACTTCAACTTCCGTCGCCAACCTCGCTTGATACGCCTCCCCGCTGAGCCAACTCGCCCTGGCAGTCACGGGTGCCAGAGCCTCTGGAGGCGTGACCCGCGCAACGACATCGCATGGCATCAGGCGGACGACAAGGCGGTTGGAGTCGTTGAGAACGACCGTGGCGTCGACCGGCAAGCCGAACGTGGAAGCGGTCGACCTCGCTGCAGCCACCGCACGCTGCGCTACCGATGCTTGCACCTCCGTGCGCCCTCCTCTACGCGGGACCCGCACGGCTGCATAACGCTACACCGTCGGCGACGCAGCGCCGTGTCCGTGACCAACTGGCCGCCGCTGGGGTCACCGCGGTCGTCATGCGCCCACCGCTGGCCGCCCTCCTGGGCCGAGCAGTCGCCGGTGCCCACTGTTGCTGACACTGCTGCCGAGCCGGTAGCCAGCGGCCGATGCGGGCCGACAGAACTGGAAGGCCGACCGAGCAGGTGGCTAGTAGTGGACAGTCCCAGACGGTCCGCCCAGTCCTACGGATCAGAAGGCCGTGCCCGCCACGTGCCCGATGCACTGGTCAGTCGGGGATCGTAGCGGCCACTGACGGAGAGCCAGGATGGCCGCCTGTCTGCCATCAGACTGGCGCGGCGGCCCGCCGAGATGATCTGGCACGGAGGTCCCGGTCTGACTGATCTTGGCGACGTGGGCGACCACCGGGTGCTGACAGCAAGGTGACAGCAACAGCGGCGACCAAGGGCCGTCGACGGCGGCGAGCGGCATGCACGCACGCTGTGACGAGACTTCCCTGGCCGTCTGCTACGCCTGAAAAGTGGAAGGTCGCGGTCAGTCATCGTGACCGCTCCAGGCCCGTCAGCTCCGCACGGCAGCTCCGGGAACTCGCCGAACGGCAGCCGGACATCCGGCCGAGCACGTCATCGGCCTCGAACGCCGCCGCCGCCATCCGGGCGCTCTCCTCGTAGGCGGCGACGAAATCACCAGCCGTGTAGTCCGCGTCGGTGGGCTCGCTAGTGCCGTTGACGACATGTGATCAGCGCGCGAACGTCCCAGGATGCGCACGGCGTGGGAGCATCCAGCGGGCCGGGCTGTACTTTCTGAAGGACTGCCAGGGGGTCACTCTATCCAGTTCGGTCACGTGCTCGCTCCTGATTCTCTCGCCTGCAAAGGCCGTCAATCAGGTAGACCTGGCCGCCCGGCGAAAGGAATCGGTACCGTTCGATCAGGTCTCGGTGATGATCTTGACGGGCTGGCCCGTGACAGGCCGCGATGCCCACGTAGTCCCGGTCGTCGCACAAGATCACCAGACGTTCCCGCTCAGCGGTCGCCGCGATCAGCAGGTCAGCCGCGCCCGCGGACCGGTGCTGGGGTGTCCTTCTGCCAGTGGATCTCGCACTTACGAACCCGCTCGAGTAGCTGAAGATGCGGGCGGTCCGGGCATACCCCAACTCCCGGAGCGCGGGCGCTACCTGCTCACGCATCATCAGGTCATACGCCTGCTGAACCCCGGTTGACGCTGACCCAGCCTGCGACTTGCTCGACACCAGCACAGCCCCTTCGCGGAACGCGCATTCGCAAATGCCAGCATCGACCCTAGGCCCATCTGCATCGATCAGGCCAGCCGCTCAAGTCGGCCGGCGACCGTTCATGCCACCGCGCAGCGACCCAGATCCCGTCAGAGACCGTCAGAGACCCGTCAGAGAAGCCGCACTGCCGAATTACGCCTTACCTAGATCAAGGTGGCTCCGCTGCGCTCCGCCGCGACGGCGCCGCCCGCGCCGCGCTGTGGCTTGAGGCCCCGCTCGCGCGGCCGCGCCGATCTCCTAGCGATCGGCCCGTGTGCCGCGGGGGAAGGCTATTACCCGGCGCCGGATGGATTGTCACCCTCATCGATCAACTTGCTCGGTTCTATCTTCCAGGAATGGCCGGGACCTTCCCGCACGGCCCGATGACCGGGCGGCAGCGACGCCAGAGCAGCTACCGACGAGTTGCGCCTTAGGACATGGTGAATATGACTTGCCACGCACGCGCCCGGCACGTTTGGGTCATTAAGCCCGTCGCCAACCATCCAGCTGTTCTCGGCGCTATGGATAACCTCCCGCGCGGGCTCACGACCGTCGAGGACTGTCCGCTGAATCACAGCTCCGAGTTCGGCCGGGAAGCTTCCACCTGGAAAGGGGAAGGGCAGGTAACGGATCATTTCAGCGGGCGGCTGTGACATGCTCGGGAGTCTCCCAGACGATCAAGGATCTCCCTAGAGCTGGCCCTACAGTGGCCCTATTGCAGCCAGGGACATGGAGCGGGCGGTTCAGTCAGTGAGGCGATGCATGCAGTGAGCAGGCGCCGCATCTGATCTTGTTCGCTGGCATCCAGATTGGCCAGCATGTCTTGCTCGACGCGGCGAACCGCGGCGCTGGCCACCTTGAGCTGGCGGCGCCCGCGGGCGGTCAGCTCGGTCGGCAGGGCCCTGCCGACGGGTGCCTGTGCCGGGCGGACGACGAGTCCCTGGCGTTCGAGGGCCTGCAGGAGCACGTTCATCGACTGCCGGGTGACGAAGGCGCCGCGGGCAAGCTCGGAGTTGGACAGGCCCGGTCGCTGGGCAAGCAGTTCCAGGCAGGCGTAGTGGGTGATCGTCATGCCCAGCGGCCTCAGCACGGCCTCCAGGGCAGAGTGCAGGGCGCTCGCGGCCGCCTTCAGCATGTACCCCAGCGATGTGTCCAGCTCGACTCCGGGTTCGCCTTGACTCATGTCAGTAGTCTGACATACATTGTGGTGTGTCAGAAGACTGACATACCATGAGGAGGTAAGAATCGTGGCCGTCACCGGACCCGACTTCATTTCACTGCAGGTGCGCGATCTGGAGCGTTCCGCCGCTTTCTACGAGCAGTACCTGGGGCTGAAGCGCTCCGACGCGGGACCGCCGCACGCCGTCGTGTTCGACACCAAGCCGATCGCGTTCGCCGTCCGCGACGTCGTCGCGGGCGTCGACCTGGACGCGATCGCGCAGCCGGGCCAGGGAATTGCGCTGTGGCTGCACGCCCCCGACGCGCAGGACATCCACGACGCCCTCGCCGCCGTCGGCACGACGATCATCTCAGCGCCCGTCGACGGGCCGTTCGGCCGCACTTTCACGTTCGCCGACCCCGACGGCTATCAGGTGACCCTCCACGATCGCGGCTGAGCCGGGCGTCCTGGTCTTCGGCGCGGCAGCGCCCTGAGCGGGCTTCTCACCGCGGCAGGCCGGCCGCCCAGGTGCGGCCGGGACCGCCTCCCCAAGCAGCCGCACAGTTGCGTGATTTCATCTGACGCGTAGCCGAGCAAGCCTGAGAAAACGAGCGGAAAGGCCCGTCAGTCGTCGTGACCGCCTCGGCGACCCGCCGGGCGTGCGCCCAGCCGAGTGAGTTGGTGACCACGGCGGAAAGGTCAACGGGGCGGCCGGGCGAATGAGGCGGCGATCTTCAGGAACGACGTGAACGACGCCGTCGCGCACGCGGCCGGCGACAAGCCGTTCACGCTGACCGTTATTCGCCCCTCCTGACCTGCCTTAGCTTGTTATTTAACCTGCTGGCCGTTCAGCCTTGACGCCGAGACATCACGGACCTTAGCCCGCTCCAACCCGAAACCCAAGGTCAGAGCCGCCACCGACATCATTACCGCCAAGATCATGATGTTCGCCCGCGTCCTCGTTCCCGCCGCGTACCCGATCCAGGCCTTGGTCAGGCCCACGGCGGACATACGCGGGATGACCGCGACAAGCAGACGGACGCCGGCTCTACGACCGCAGCCGCAGTGCATCTACTCGGGAGAACGGTAGCTCGCGGCGGCATCAGATCTTGGTGTGCATGACCCATCGCCACTTCGCGATCTTCCTTACCCGCGTGAAGCCGTATTGCGCATACAACTCCTCCGGTCCTGTATGCAGATAGGCGCCGCGCTGCGGAGGCCGCTCCTCCGTCTGCTCCGGATAGGCCTCTACGGTGCCGCCGCCGGCCCGTTTGATCTCGTCGAGCGCCGCCGCGACCGCAGCGGCAGCGACGCCCCTGCCACGGTCCTTCGCGTTCGTGAAAATGCAGCCGATACGCCAGTCCGGCAGCTGCGCTAGGCCCTGTTCATAGGCCTTGGGATTCTTGATAGTAGCCACCTCGGCGGGTGGTCCGAACTGGCACCAGCCGACGCAGCGCTCACCGTCGTAGACGAGCACCTGGTGGACCGTTCCGCCCGTCACATGCCGACGCTTCAGTTCCCGGTTTCCTTCGCGCCCGTGGCCAACGCCCTCCGGGTGGAATCCAATGCACCAGCAACCACCCCAGACGCCGTTGTTAGCCTCGACGAGCGCAGCGAAGTCGTCCCAGGTCTCCGGGGTGAGCATCCGAGTCGTCAACGTCATACCCGTAGCCTGGCTTACGGGTCTGACATAGCGTTCATAACCAAGGCGTCGCCCAGACTTCACGGCGGCTGATTCGCTGTAGCCGAGCCTGCCTCTTAATTCGCCCATCTGACCGTGCCCGTGGCGTGCCCGATCGAGAGGTAGACCAAGGGCAACCACGGTCATTCGCGGACAAGAACCGACGGAAACAGTGGTTTGTGATCGCGCTCCGTCGCATCCGCAGATTGCCGGGAAACCGACCCGTCAGACCAAACTTTCGGTGGGTCGTTGACTCGGCCCTTGGGGCCGGGCGGATCGTCGGGATGTCATAGCTAGCGGAAGGAGATACGGAAGATGGATGTTCTGGTCCGTGACGTACCTGAGCAAGTGGTGATCACCGAGCAGCGGATGGTGGACCAGGCCGCGCTAGAAAGCTGGTTGCCTGGGGCGATGTCCCGGGTACTCAAGGCTGCCGGCGATGCGGCAGCCGGGACAATCGACCTGCCCTATCTGGAGCGCGCCGACCTTCCGCATGAGCCTGTGTTCATCGTGATCTACGAAGGAAACCCGAACGAGGGCGAGACCGCCGTCGAGTGCTGCACCCCGCTGCGGGCAGGAGCCCCGGCGCCCGTTGACGCTGCCAGCCGCGTCGTTCCGGCGCACCGGGAGGCGTACAGCCGCGTGACGAAGAGCGTGGTGCAGTCGGGTCGTATCGGCGACGTGTACGTGGCGATTGAGCAGTGGATAGGCAGCAATGGCCTGGACATCGCGGCTGCTCCACGAGAGACGTACTGGACCGACTTCTATGCAGCTGGAGGCAACGATGTGGTCTTTGATGTCGCCTTCCCGGTGCGGTAGGCAACGTAGATGACGGGCCAGACCGGGCGGATGACGACCGGGGAGTTCTCTCGCCGGTCGCAGCTGTCAATCAAGGCGCTGCGCCTGTATGACCAGCTGGGTTTGCTGCGGCCTGCGGCTGTCGATGGGCGCAACGGCTATCGCGGATATGACGAGAGCCAGCTGTTCACCGCGCGTCTGATCGTCTTGCTGCGCAGCCTGGATATGCCTCTGCAGGAGGTCACACGGGTAGTGGCCGCGGCCGGACCCGAAGCCGCGGATCTGATCGAGTCATATTGGGCTTCGCAGGAACGGCGGTTTGCCGCACAGCGGCAGATCGCCGCGACCTTGAGGCCAAACGTGACCGCCTCGGATCCGCCAAGCGGTCAGCTCCCAGTGCACGAGCGGTACGTGCCTGAACAGCTAGTGCTCACCGAGCAACGTCATGTCTATCTCGGTCAGCTGACCTGGACGCAAGAAGCCACCGGCCGCCTTGTGGCATACGCCAGCCGTTGCGGCGGTGTCGCCGGCCAGCGTTTTGTCATCTTCCACGGCCTGGTCTCAGCAGACAGCGACGGACCGGTCGAGGTGTGCATACCAGTCACTCAACTACCCGATGATCCCGCAGAGCTGGCCTGGCGGGTCGAACCCGCGCACCATGAAGCATTCATCCAGGTCGCGAGGGTCCATTTCGAGGTTCCCGCGATCTTGTCCGTGTACGACCAGCTGGCACGCTGGGTCTCAGTCGCGGGCCACGAGCAGATCGGGTCGCCGAGAGAGGTCTACGCCCCCGGTGTCGAACCGCTATTCGCCGCAGCCGACGCGCATATCTGCGATGTTGCCATCCCCTTTGCCGAGTCTGGTGCGTCCCAGAATGCCGGATGAGGCACCCTGGGCTTGAGGGGCGGTTAGGCCACTGCCTGCGGGAACGCAACGGGGCTGCGGTTCCCGTTCTGGTCCACGGCACGGATGCCGAACTGCACGTTGTCCTTGGAAATGCTGAGCGTGACCGAGGTGACATTGCCGACCGGGATCGCCAACGTCCAGTCTGAGTCTGTGGTCTCCCGCATCATCACCTCGTATCCGGTCAGGTTGGTTTCGGTATTGCCGTTCCACTGGAGCGAGGTGAGGTTGGTGCCGGCGAAGCTGAACGGCGGCGTCGTGTGGATCTGCGCGTTCTTGGGCGTGCCGGGCGACGAGGCCAGCGCCCACAACGCTGCGGCGTTCACTCCGGTCACTCGGGCGACGTAGTTGAAGTCCACGTACTTGCCGAACTGGGTGAGCCGCTGGATGGTGGCTTGGATCCGGTTGGGATCGATCTGGCGGATCAAAGCCCGCAGGCCCGGTCGAATTTCCCCGTGTTCTGGTCCGATCCGAGGCCGGCCAGTGCCGCAACAGCCGGGCTTGCCTGCGCGACGACGATGGGGTGGCCACGGCCGTGACGGCCGAAGCGGAGAGGAACAGGCGGCGACTGGGGCCCTTTGAGCCCCATCGGCCCGCGCCGGTGATGAGCCATCGCCGATGCCGGTGTCGAGGCGGCTGCTTATCCCCGTCGGCTTATCCCGGTGACAACCCATGCCCGACCAAGGGCGCTGCAATACAGAGCAACAATGACGAGGACCAAAGCACGTTGCAGTGCGGCACTCTGGGTTCTCGCGAGCAGCGCCACGGCGAGGCCGAGCTGTACCGAGTAGGCCCCGACTGAGATCGACGCAAAGACGATATTCAGCGTTCTGGTTTGAGAGTCGCGGGAGAAATTTCCAGCCCGCTTTGCCCTCGGTATCAGCCGTCTGGTGGCGAGCAGTCCGACGGCTGCCATCGCGAGGCTTGCTAGCCCGAAGAGGACTGAGCCTCCGGTCAAGGCCACCATCGAGACGAGGAAGATGTCTACCAGGGCAACAAACGCGCTCCCGGCTAATACAGTTCGCAGCTCCCGAGTTGTCGGGTTCGCGTCATCCGCGTTGACGACCGATACAGCGACGACCAGCAAGCCCAAGACGGCAGCGGACGCGCCCGCGCTTGCGACGAAGAAGCTCTCATAGTGGCCCACCACAACGCACCCTATCGGGCATCGGCGGCTATCTTGCGGAGCCGTGCCCGAACCGCAGCCCGATTCGCTCAGCTTCGCGCCCTCGCTCCAGCGCCTTCGCGATGGCCTCGTCGCGGTCTCTGGTGACGCGCTGGTGGATCATCGCGGCCCGCGTGCTCGCCTGCCCGAGGCGGGCCATCAGTCCGGATCGGCACGCGGCAGCGGAAGGAGATCGAATGATTACTCGTGGTAACGTCGGCCGCAGACTCCGTCGTGAAGCGCGGTGTGAGACCTAGCCAGTGGAGGTGCCGGATGGCCGAGCTCCCACCGCCGCCAGAGGGAATCGTGCTGACCCACTTCATCGTCTCGGACGATGTCGAGCGCTCCCGGCGCTTCTACACCGAAGTACTCGGCGGCCGGGTGGAACGTCCCGGAGACCCGGTCAATGTTGCGCTAGCCAACAGCTGGATCGTCATCAATACCGGCGGAGGCCCGACCGACGACAAGCCGACGGTCATCCTGGAGACGCCGCGTGATCCCGACCGGGTCAGCAGCTTCCTTAATATCCGGGTCAAAGACATCGAGGCCATGTACGCCGAGTGGAGTGCCCGGGGTGCTCAATTCCTGACACCGCCGAAACAGCACCAGTACGAGAAGCGCTGCTACATCCGCGATCCCGACGGTCACCTGATCGAAGTCGGGCAAACCACAGACCCAGATGGGGACTGGTCGCCCGCTCACTGGCCATCGAGTACGCCCGCCGAGAAGTCCGAGTGAATGCCGAGATCACCGGCGACCAACACATCAATGCCTGCCAAACCCCCGGACACTAGCCTCGATCTACCGCGTGGACGCTGAGGCTGAGGCCAGCCCGGCTTGGATTCTTCGGTCACGGAGCAACGGTGGCCGGCCTTGCACTGGCGACTCTGCGTCGTCAGGCCGTACAGTGCGCGGCATGGTGACGATCACCGAAGGAGCCGGGGCCAGCGATCGGCGCGAGGAGTCACCGACAGTCCTTGCGCACGTGCTCACCGGCTTGCTGATAAGCGATATCGCCGTAGCAGCCGCAGCGGTAACCGTGTCTCATGACGGTCGTAGTGACACCCCGTTCCACCTGGAGATTGCTCTCAAGCCCGTAGTGGTTCTGTGGCGGGTTGCGTCGCCGGTGACGGTCGCAGTCTTCCTGTTCTGGTTCTACGCCGCTCGCGTGCGCGCCGAGCGCTCCGACTGGCCACAACGGCGTGCCCGCGGCTGGGCCTTCTGGGGATGGGTCATCCCCATCGCCGATCTATGGGTGCCTTTTCAGATCATGCGAGACGTCTGGCGGGCTAGCCTGCCGCCCAGCTTGCGCAGCAAAGCGGCCTGGCTACCTGCCGTCTGGTGGGTTAGCTGGCTGCTTGAGGGACTGTTGTCGCGGAGCTGGAGCGGACGTTCCAACAACTTCGGCTACGGGCTGCCACTCCCAGATAGTTGGACTAACTTCGTTCCGCTTGCCATTGCCGGAATTAGCCTCGTCGTGATCATTCAGGTAGCCGCTCGTCAGAAACACGACAGACGTCAGCTCGCCGTGCCATTAGCGTGCCTGTGAGTTTGGACTCGCGGGTTCGGCCTGTTCTGGCTGGCGGGGCCGGCCAGGTAAATGTGCCTTAGTTAATTCGAGTCGTGGTCGAACTACCCAGCGGAGCACTCTTATGACCAAATCCATCGCCGTGTTCGGAGCCGGGCCCGGCCTCGGCCAGGCTGTCGCCCGTCACTACGCGCGAGAGGGTTACGCCGTTACGTTGGTAGCTCGCCGTTCGGAGCCACTTGACCGTCTGGCGAAGGATCTAGTCAGTACCGGGGCAACGGCGCACGTCATTACAGCCGACCTATTCGACACCGCTGCCACACCCCGAGTGGCCGAGCAGATTCGCGCTAAGGCCGGCAACCTCGACGCCTTTTACTATGCGCCCACCCCGGACACCGGGTTCGTTTCCGCAGCCAACCTGACCCCACAGCACGCACAGAACTTCATGCCGCTGATCTTCTACACGATGCTGGCACTCGTGCAGGAGTTCCTGCCGCACATGCTCGAGCAAGGGGACGGCGCCATCCTGACCGCGCATGGCGGCAGCACCGTGGAAGGCCTGCCGAACATGAGCGGCCCCAGTCCTGCACAAGCCGCCCTGCGCAACTACCTGCAAGCCCTGCACGCCGAAGTAGCCGAGAAAGGCGTGTACGTCGGGATGCTCTACATCGGTGCAGCCATCAAGAACAGTGCCTTCCACACCGAGATGGAGACGGCAAAAGCTGCGGGCGACCCAGTCTGGGAAATGCCAACCGCCGACCCCGCAGATCTCGCCGATCTGCTCTGGACTATGCACAGCACGAGGGGACGGCGGGAAGTCATCTATCCGTAGTATCGCGCGCCGTGGATCCGTTCCATGAAGGGCTCTAGCCGCCGTCTTCCCCATATCCGCCAGTTATTTCCCGACTGCTCGATCCGCTCGAGTCGGAGGGGATCGACTCGGCCCGGCCGGTGCTGGGCGCCTGCCGCGCTCTCGGGGACTAGCTGGAGCGACTGCCCTTGGCGCCGACCGCGAGGCAGCGGCACAGGACTGTCAGCTCAGATGCTCGGTGGGCTTGAGCCGAGGCGCCTCGACGTTCAAGGCGCACCGAGTTAGCATGTGGCCGACCCGCATTGCGCGGCTTCGCCAATATCGGTCAGGAACGTGACGATGCGTGCCACCAAGATTGTCATAGCCTGCCTGGCGATAATTGCGTTGGGATGGTTGTCAGTACGACTTTCCGGTAACCCGAAACTGAAGCCACCGCCCGCTCCGGGATACCAGTCGCCGGCCAACGCAGTCGCGGGATTCACCGGCAACATGATGCGTCATCGCACACAGGCCGCCTGCCAATACAGCTTGCCCAGCTACCAGGGTGTCTGCGCGATGGCGGTCGAGGCAATGTTCCTTACCGGCAACAAGGTCACCGGGACCTGGACGGTGGGCCATGTGTCCACGGCCGGCAATAGGGCCATCGTCGACGTCGAGATCGAAGCCTGCTTCGGCAGCGACTGCCTGACCAACACCAACCCGAACGCGGGGCTGCCGGGCTCCGGGACCTCTTTCAGCGGCGCATTCCGGCAAGCTCTGACGAACTACGACAACGCGACCGATTGCGTGCGCTTGCACGGGCGCTGGTATGTAGACAACGTGTCTCAGCCCAGCTCCTAGCTGCAGCCTGCGGCCCTCCGCTGAAGCTGCCAAGCCGCCTCAAGCGCATCCTCAATCGCGCCGATATCGCCGGCCGCGAGATCAGCGACGACCATCATGTGGTTCATGTAGCGGCTGGGGACGCTGAAGGTTCCGGGGAACTGCAGCAGTATCGAGTCTCGGTAGTCGAAATCGGCACGGATCACCAAGTGCACGTCGTCTAGCTGACGGGCGACAAGCCTGCCGTGGTACCGCCACTCGGCCAACCCCTCCGGAGCACTCCAGCGCACACCCGGCAAGTTCTTGGCCAGGTCGGCTACATCGTCGATCTCCACGAGCGACTTCCTTAGTTCGTTCTCCCAATGATCACGGTCGTGCGAACCAGTGCAGGTACTGGCCATGCGGAGATGCATAAGCGACCGGCTGGCCGTCCTGGGCGACGACTGTCCACAGCTTGGCCGGATCCGGTGATGGCGGCAGCGATCCATCTTCGAACCTGACGGCGGACGGTATCTCGTTGGAAATCCAGTAGCCGGGCAGGTCCCGGACAGTCGAGGCGAAAGCTGACCGGCCGACGGCGTCCAGATAGGCCAGCACAGAGGTATGGAAGATCACCAGGGTGGCGTCATCGGGAGCCTGCCCGGCAACGTCGGTCACAGCTTCATTGAGGTCTCCGGCCACCAGGTACGGAGGATCTGACTGCGCTACCTTGATCGCTGCTGCGAGCCTGCGCCGCCGGTCGTCCTGCTCAGGCCAGATCAGCGCCTCGAGCCAGCGCATCTGCCGGGCATCGGTTACGCCGAGCGGGTTGAGGTCGATGCCAGCCCGCCATACGACCTGAGGCACAGCGACCGGCACTGGCACCGGCCCGTCGACGGTGCAGCTGATAACCACGGTGCCTGGTCCAGATGGCGGGTCGATACGTGCCAGGTTCCCGTACTGGTAGCTGTACCTATCCGGGTACAGGCACAATCCCGCCGATGCGCCGACCTCGAGCAGAGCTAGCGGCTGAGGCAGAGCCGCAAGGAGCGGCAGTAGCACAGCGCAGCGGCCGACCTCGTTAGTCTGCGTCCGTCTGGACAGCATGATCTCGCGGACTTCAGGCCAGGACACGAGCACCCAAGCGCGGAAGTCCTCGAAGCTGCCAGGCCGAATACCTAGATAGCGCGCCGCCGCGAACAGCAGGTTGGGCTGCCGATTGCGCTCGGGAAGCTCGTCTATGAGACCTAGCAGCTCCTGGTCGGCCGCCACCCCGTTCGCCCATTGCTCATAGCACGGTGATTCCCCGCGCGCCTCGAACGAGCCGAACTGTCGGTACTCGTCCGCCGTTGACGCCACACCGGCAGCATCGCACGCAACGACGACGGTAAGACGACTTAGCACTGCGACGGCCAACGCGAGCGGTGAGCGTTCGGTCGTCAGCGCTCCACGCTCGCCAGTGCCTCCCCCGCTTGTGCTGCGAGTATCCCGACGAGATCACGGGCGGAGATCAGATCGGAGATCAGGTCAATAGCCTCGCTGGCATATATCGGGACCGTGCCAGGATCACCACGCTCGGCCATCTCCTGGTAGGCACGCTGGATGGCAGGATCACCGGCGAGTTCGGCCTCCCGGTTGCGCCAGCGCTCCATGAACGGGTTCATCAGAGTACGAGCCGTGTAGCGTTCCGGCCAGCAGGCTCTACCAGCGATGTCGAATACCCGGCTCCGCTCGGTATCCTCGCCGAGACCCTCAACAATGGCCTTGGTGACCACCGGGGCGACAAGAGCTTCCAGACTTGCCTGGAACCGGGTCCCGATCAGCGCGCCCGCTGCGCCAAGCACCAGGGCAGCCGCCAATCCCCGGCCGTCCGCGATCCCGCCCGCCGCTAGCACAGGGGTCGGCGTAGCGAGGTCGACCACCACGGGCACAAAGGGCAGCGTGGCGCGCTTTCCCCCATGTCCGCCCGCTTCGGCGCCCTGAGCCACGATCAGATCAGCGCCGACCGCCAGGGCCTGCCTGGCTTCGTCGAGGTCAGTGACCTGGATGATCAGGACGGCACCTCGGCCGCGGACAACTTCGGCGAACGGGCGTGGGTCGCCGAACGACAGCATGACCGCCATCGGATTGTGGTCCAGCGCCCGGTGAAGCTTGTCGATGTCTAGCGCCCAGCTCTGGAACCCAACGCCCCAGGGCTTGTCCGTTCGCTCGGCCACGATGGCCAGCTCACGCCCCAGCCAGGTCCAATCCTCACGACCCCCGCCGACGAGGCCGAGGCCGCCGCCGTTTGATACCGCCGCAGCCAGCGCACCGCCTGCCGAACCTCCCATCGGCGCCGACGCCACCGGATGCTGAATACCGAGCAGGTCAGTGAATGGCGTCCGAAGTGACATAGCACCCATCATTGCTCACGTCGACCTCCAGGTGACTTCTTCGACTGCCAGCGCATTCCAGCAGTCACTGCGCTGGGCTACTACGCCGGGCTACTACGCCGGCGCTGAGCAACTGGGCTCGAAGGCCCTGCCGCGCATAAGTCTGGCCCGGACGCGCGCGCTCACTCTTCGCCGGGCGCGAAAAGAGCAGCCAGGGGGGCCATTCGGCAGCGATGGTAGTCACATGCCTGCGCAACCGGAGGGCCAGCAAGATCGAGTTCCGTCAGCGAACCAGCCTCACCAGGCCCGGCAGATAGCAGAGTCGTTCGGCTCGGACACCGAACGCTACGACCGGACCCGGCCCAACTACCCCGACGCATTGGTGGAGGCGATCGTTACTGCCAGCCCCGGCCGGGACGTCGTCGACGTTGGCAGCGGAACCGGGATTGCCGCCCGCCAGTTCCAGGCAGCCGGTTGCCGAGTACTCGGGGTCGAACCCGACGCGCGCATGGCTGAGTTCGCCCGGCGGACCGGAGTCGAGACCGAGGTGGCGAAGTTCGAGGACTGGGACAGCGCAGGCCGACAGTTCGACGCGGTCATCGCCGGGCAGGCCTGGCACTGGGTGGACCCGGTCGCCGGAGCAGCTAAGGCAGCACAGGTGCTACGTCCGGACGGACGGCTCGCCGTGTTCTGGAACGCGTTCCAGCCTCCGCCCGACCTGGCCGAGGCCTTCGCCGCGGTCTATCGCCGGGAGCTGCCCGATCTGCCATTCAACCCCTGGGCGCAGTCCGCTCTCGACGCGTACCTGGGAATGGGCGCGAAGGCCGCCGACGGGATGCGGCAGGCCGGCGCATTCAGTCAGCCGCACCAGTGGCAGTTCGAGTGGCACCGTCTGTGTACCCGCGATGAGTGGCTGGACCAGGTGCCCAGTGCGGGCGGCCACAGCCTGCTACCGCCAGCACAGCTGGACGCGCCTGCTAGCGGGTATGGGGGCCGAGATCGACGCAGCTGGGGGCAGCTTCACTGCGCATTACACAGCCCTAGTAGTCATCGCGGCGCGGACCGGCACCCCCTGACGCTCCAGTCAGTCTCGGTGCGCTTCAGCAGCGCGGCGTGCGCACGGACGCTACATCGGTGATCTTGACCATGGCGTATCCGCGCCGTAAAGGGTTGGTATGCGTGGGTACCGCCCCATAGCGGGAGGAGGCGTAACGTGACAGCTAGAAAACTGCGAAGGAGCATTCGATGCCATTGTTTTCCAGCCAGTCCAGCTCCACGGCGAGTACCTGGGAGCCTGAGGTTGCCAACACCAGGCTGTCGCATACCGCCGGTGCCGAGGACGCGGCCGTCTTCAGTTCCGATCTGTCGGTCTCCGAGTATGTGCTGCTCGGCGAGGCAGGATTCGAGCCGCTGGGGTTTGTCCTCGGATCGTCCATCTACCACGTCGGCATCCAGGTGGGCCGCTGGTCACAGAACCAGGAGCTGACGGTATTGACTCAGGCGATGTACAACGCCAGAGAGCTGGCGATGGCCCGGATGCAAGCCGAGGCCGACCACCTCGCCGCCGACGGCATTGTCGGCGTGAGCCTCAAGATGCAGATGTACTCCTGGGGCCAGGGATGTCTCGAGTTCGTCGCCACCGGCACCGCTGTCCGGCACCTCGCGGGCACGGGTGCGCACAAGACCCCAGCCGGCCGGGCATTCACCTCCGACCTGTCGGCCCAGGACTTCTTCCGACTGCTCGCGGCGGGCGCCGTGCCGGTGGCATTCGTGCTGGGTACATGCGTTTATCACATCGCGCACCAGTCGGTCATGCAGTCCCTGCGGCAGACGGGTCAGAACCAGGAAATGCCTCAGTTCACCCAAGGCGTGTACGAGGCGCGCGAGCTGGCGCTGACCCGGATGCAGGCGGAAGCTACGGAGGCACGCTCTTCCGGCATCGTCGGCGTCACCGTCGACGTCAAGAACCATGTCTGGGGCGAGCACGCGACCGAGTTCCTGGCAACTGGCACCGCGGTTCGGCGTCTATCCGAAGAGCACCGCCTGCCAGACACCACTCCGAAGCCCACCTTCACCCTGAGCCTGGATAGCTAACCTTCCAAGGCGCGCGACAACTAGCTCCGCAGGCCAAGGCCAGCGGCCCGCATAGCGTGCCGCGAGCAGCCCGCGCAGCATGCCGCGAGCAGCCCGCGCAGAGCATGCCGCCAGCGGCCCGCGCAGCGCGCTTAGAGCCGCTGCGCGACGCGCCACTCGCTGCGGGGCACCGCGGCATACACGTCGCCCTCGCTGGCAGTCCCGCCGATGGCATCCTCGACTGCCCGAACGCGCGATAGTCGCGCAGTCATACCTGGCCTGCGATCGACGTCGCCGACCACGTGCCAATGACCCGGTTCAACCTCGCGGAGCACGACGTAGCCCCCAGCAGATCGAGTATCGGCACCCGTCTGAGCCATAGAACTCGCCTCCTCTCGGGCGATTACGCGCGCGGCGTCTTGTAACCAGGGGATCCCATCAGGTCGCGCAGCCGTTCGTCGATCAGAGCTGGGTCGCTGACCGTCGCCAGGACCTGAGTGGGCACCGCCTCGTGATCGCGGATGATGGCCAGGAACAGATGCTCCGCGCCGACATACCCATGACCCATCGTCCTGGCCAGTTCGCTGGCGGCAGCAACGAGAGCCAGGTAGCGCGGCGTCGGCCTAATCGAGTCTCGGGCGGGCATAGGGCTCTCCATCGTCGTTCCCAGGCACGAGGCTCGGTGGGGCGGCCTCGACTTCGTCCAGGAGCCCGTCCACGCGTTCCCGCTTGGTCCCGCCCGGCATCTTGGTCCCGCCAGGGATCCGGCGCAGAACCATCCCGACGCGCGCCCCGCCAGCGGCCTGCCGGAGCCGAGCGAGGACAATCCGGAGGTCGCCGTCGTCAAACAGGAACGCGACAGCAATGAAAGCGATGACAGCGCAGAAGGACGCCACCACGCCGACAATCGCGTACAGCAGCTTGTGGCTAACCGGGACCGCGACGGTAACGGCCACGCCGACTGCTGCACCGGCGGCTCCGGCGGCAAACCCGGCCAGCGTCGCACGGCCGACTCCTTGCACGGCAGCCTTGCCACGGATCCGGCGCGTGGCAATCACCAGCGGAATGGCCGCTCCGGTGCTGCCGATTGTGTTACCCAGCGCCAGAGCCGCCACCACCAGGCGCGCTGGCGCAAGCTCGGCCAGCACTACCTGGCTCAGCAGCACAAGCAGCCCGCTACCAGCGAGCGCCATGCCGGCGACCTTAAACCGCCCGAGAGCGAGCATCGCCCGGGCCAGGTTGGCGATGACGCCGACGCCAACCAGCCCGGGAGCGAACAGAGCGAACCCCAATATCAGCTGCGAAACCTGCCCCGGCTCCTTCGCGAGCACGTGCGCCGCAGGTACGGTAACCGCCCCCATCACCGCCATGCCAAGGCATGACGCAAGCACGACGGCTCGCGTCGAGCCGGCACACGTCCGGTCGAACACCGATCCGTCGCGGGCAGACAACACCGGGAACGTGCTGACAACAATCGAGATCGCGAGCACCGAGCTCACCGACGTGAACACCTGTGACGCGTATCCCAGGATGACCAGTGCCCCGGTCGGTCCCCGGCCGTTGGCCAAGGCGATTACCGCGATGCTGGAAATCTCCTGCACCACCATCTCGGCCAGCCCTACCATCACCAGACCGCTGGCGCGGCGCGCGATTCCGGGCGGGAACCGCAGGGTCGGCCGGAGCCGCAGGCGTAGTCGCAAGGTCGGCACCAGCCCGACCACCACGAGGGCCGCAATGCCCAGCGTGGCCCCTCCCGAGAGGACGATCTCCGCCGAAACTGGCAGCCGGCTGAGGGGCAGTCCCTTACCCATGGGAGCGAAGATCAGGAACGAGGCGATCAGCACCAGGCTGGAGACCAGCGGCGCGAGCGCATATCCAGCGAACCGGCGATAGGCCTGCAGCAGGCCGAACAGCACGACCGAAAGCCCGTACAGCACGGCCTGCGGCGCGAAGACGCGCAGCATGTTGGCTGTGGTCGCGACGACGTCGGCATGCACGCAGTGCGCACTCGGGTTGGCCGGGTTGAGTAGCGCCGCGATCGGCCCGGCGCCCACCAGGACGACGAGTGTGAGCGGAACGAGAATTACGAGCGTCCACGTCAGCAGAGCCGAGGCAATCTGGCTGACCTCGGACTTCGCTGCCGGATCGGTAGCCGACCGCTCAGCCGAACGGGCTAGCACTGGCACCATCACGCTGGCCAGCGCGCCGCCGAGGACCAGCTCATAAACCAGGTTGGGCACCTGATTTGCCGTGGCATATGCCGTGCCCAGGCACGTTGCGCCGACGGTCTGGGAGAACACCAGAGTGCGCGCCAGGCCGAGGACGCGCGCCAGTATGGTGAGGCCCGCTATGACACTGGCGCCGCGGACAATGCCCGCGGCGTAGGAGTGCCCGCTGTCCGTTCCGCTGACTGAGCCAAAGTCAGTCACGTGCTATCGCTCGCGCTAGTCCGCACGCGCCGTCCCAGATCTCCGCTGCTCGTGTGGTAGCCAGTGCCGGTCGGTATCACTAAACCGGTATCACTAAAGCAGGCCCGACCGGCGCAGACAGCAGTTATGTCCGACTTCAAAGGCAAAATCTCTTTCCAGACCAGGAACGGGGCCGCTTGTGCCTGCCGCCGCGTGAGATCGCGAGGCCGGCCACTCACTCCCGATCCCGGCGTCGGGATGAAGCCGCCTCGTCCAGCGTCCAGCAAATCCTGTACAACTCGTCGAGATGTCGCGCCGAGGGAAGCCTGGAGTAGGCCCGCGTCGACAGCAAGTCCACCCTGGACCCGTCGTGACAGACCGCTATCACGCAGAAGCCGCCCCACGGGCCGCTCGGCCGCTCCACTTCGAACTCGCCAATCTGGTGCCACGACAGCTGGACCACCCGGAACGCTCGGTGATCGCTTAGGCCCTCGTCGCCGACGTCTAGGTGGCTTCGGGAGATGAGGATGGCCAGGTAGGCCGAACCAGCAAAGCCCACGCTGCCGACGATGATCGCGGCGAGGGAGGCAGACCTCGACGCCACATACCAGCCGAACAATGCTCCAGCCACCGCTGACAGCCCGGCTCGCCACCACCGCTCAGGCGAGACGAAGCGCATGCTCGTCACGCCGCCTCCCCGCATACTCGATCAGACCGGGCATCTCTCTGGCTCGCATCACCATAAACTGCGGTACGCCGGGCCGTCCCGGCGAAGGAGGCTCGAGTTGAAGGCCCTCGTGTTCCGTCACAGTCTCGCTCGCGAGGCCGCCTCGACAATTGGCGGACGCATGGATCAGCGCGCCTTCGTCTCGCGCTTCGCGCCCGTCCGCCTCGAGGACGTCGACGAGCAGCCGCTTCCCGCCGCGGACTGGGTGCGCGTCGAGACGACCTTCTCGGGCTTGTGCGGCTCAGATGTTAAGCAGATTCTCCTGAACGGCGCCCGTGACAACCCGCTCACAGCGCTCGTGTCGTTCCCGCACGTACTTGGCCACGAAGTGGTCGGGCGCCGCACCGACACCGGGGCGAGGGTCGTACTCAATCCGTGGCTGTCGTGCGGGCCCCGCGGCATCGACCCGCCCTGCCAGGCCTGCAAAGAAGGCCGTTACCCCTGGTGCCGTAACTTCCGCTCGGGTGACCTGCCTGTGTCGATCCACCTCGGCAACTGCGCGGCTGCCGCCGGAGCTCACGCGGAGCGGTTCGCCGCTCACCCCTCGCAGCTGTTCGATATCCCCGAGGGCGTCTCCGATGAAGCAGCCGTGCTCGCCGATCCAGTCAGCGTCTCCCTGCGCTCGATCCTGCTGGCGCCGCCGGCCGACGACCAGCCGGTCCTCGTGTACGGCTCAGGCACTCTGGCGTTCGCGGCCATCGCCCTCCTCCGCCACCTCTATCCGGCGGCGCAGGTGTGGGCGGCCACGCGACCAGGCGCACGCGCCAAGCTCGCAACCCGCCTCGGCGCGCACGCCGTGCTGTCGTCGTCCCCTGACGAGCTCGTCGCACAGGTCGCGCGTCGCGTCGGCACGACGCCGCTCGAACCGTGGAGCAAGCGCGACTGGCTGCAGGACGGGCCGACAGTGGTCTACGACACGATCGGCTCGACCGAGACCGTCGAGACGTCGCTGCGTCTCCTCGCGACTGGCGGCACTCTGGTTGTCTCCGGCGTCGAGCCGCCCAAGCGCTTTGAGTGGACGCCCCTGTACTTCAAGGAGCTCAAGGTGATCGGCTCGAATGGCTTCGGCATCGAGGAAGTCGATGGCGTCGCGCAGCACGCCATGCAGCACTACTTCGACTTCATCGCCCAAGGCTTCGATCTGACGCCGGTCATTACCCACCGTTTCCCGCTCGAGCGCTGGGCTGAGGCCGTCCTTACGATCAAGAACTCGCGGCGGACCGGGGCCGTTAAAGTGCTCCTCGAGCCCGCACGCTGAAAGCCTGCTCATCGGCCGGCTTGGCCCGACCGACGCGAATGGCAGTCAGGCCTCGTCCGCCGCCCGGGCGCCGACGATCGAAGTGAAGCCAGGTGCATTATGGAGCCATGCCCGAGTCGAGCGGCCCTGCCTTCAGTCAGGTAAGCCTGGTAGTCAGCGACATGAGTGCGGCACTTGCCTTCTACCGCAGGCTCGGCCTCTCCCCGGACGCGACGCCGGGCGGCGTGCACGCTTCGGCCAAGCTGCCTGGCGGCATGCTGCTTGAGTGGGATACCGCGGAGTTCGCAGCTACCTGGGACTCCGGCTCTCGAGGCGCGACCGGCGGCAGCGCTTTACTCGGTTTCGCCGTCCCCAGCCGGGAGGCCGTCGACGATCTGTACGGCGAGCTCACTGCGGCCGGCTACCGCGGGCGACAGCGTCCTTACGATGCGTTCTGGGGTGTCCGTTACGCGATCGTTGACGATCCCGACGGGAACGGGGTCGGGTTGATGAGCCCGGCAGACGACGAGCGCAGGACCTGGCCGCCGCAGCAGGCGCCCAGATAGTCGCGTGGACCGCCGATCCTGGGCGCTCAGCCGGAGCAGGGCGGCGGTCAGGTCGGGCAGGTCGATGCCACCCGGGAGACCATGACGATTTCAGTCATGATCACGATGGATATACGGCATTTGCCCCCACGGAACTGTCATGGTCTCGCGATCGGCAAGCTTCCCCAGGCCGAGCGCCAAGAGCTAGCCGCGGATGTTGCCGCCGAAACGCTCGTCGACCTCCTCGGCCGTCAGCCCGAAGTCCGCGAGCGCGTATTGGTGCGCCGGGCGGCCCGCACCGCGCGCGGCCTCCCCGTGCAGGACCCGCACGGCGTCCGCGGCGGCGCCGCTAAAGGGCAGGCCGAAACGTGCGTAGACCGCTTCGACTGTACCGATGGGGTCGGCCGTGAAGTCCGCGTAGTCAACGTCCAGGAACTGCGCCTGGTCATGCCGAGCTCTTGCCGAGGCGAACTCTTCCAGCCCGCGCGCCCACAGTTCGAGCTGGTCCTTGCCGATTACCGCGCCACGGAAGGTCTGCGACCAGCCGTCAGTGGCGTGCGCAGCCAGGCTGCACATGGACCCGATCACGGTGCGCGGCTCGCGGTGGGTCTGGATGATCAGTGCGTCCGGATAGACGGCGAGGATCGCGTCCAGCGCGAACAGGTGACTCGGGTTCTTCAGCACCCACCGATGACCGGGGTCGTTGAGCCCTATGAGCTGGAGATTGCGGCGATGCCGCTGGTACGAGCCGGTCCAGTCCTGGTCGCGCAGCCAGGCCGAGTACGTCGGCAAGTGCGCCAGGCACTCATACGAAACCGATCGCAGCGTCTGCCTGAGCAGCTGCCAGCACTCCTCGACAGTGTCCGCCGCGATGTAGTGCACGCCCATGAACTCGGGGTGCTCGACGTGATGTCGTTGGTAAGCGGCCTGGATCTGCTGAAAGACCGGGTCGTCAGCCCAGGTGTCGCGCTGCGGGCGTGGCTGCGGCATCTCGGCGAGCCACAACTCAAGCCCCTGGTGCGCAGGGTCGGCGGTCAGCAGCCTATGCAGGGCGGTCGTGCCGCTCCTCGGCAGTCCAGTCACAAATATCGGTCGCTCGACTGGCACGCTCGCGTGGTCGGGGTACGCCGCCCATCCGGCCTCGCTGAGCAGCCGGGCAGCGAGGGCGCCGCGCAGTCCTACCCTGGCTACCTTCTGCCCGAGCTGGGTCAGCTCGGCGTCGCCAGCGTAGGACTCCAGGAGCACGGCGAGGCCGTCGCTGTAGTCGTCGGCGCCGAAGTCGGTCAGGCCGGTCAGGCGGCTCGCCGACTCGCGCAAGTCATCGACCGTGCCGACCCTATCTCGGCTGGCACTGTCTCGGCTGGCACTGTCGCGACCAGAATCGGCCCGGCCAGCGCCTCCGCGCTCTGTCGTAGTCATAGCTCAGTGGTGGTACTCGCCGCAGTTCACGTCGAGGCACTGACCCGTGATGGCGCGCGCCAGCGGCGACGCTAGGAACAGCACCGCGTCGGCGATCTCGTCCGGCTCCGGCAGCCTGCCTAGGTCGATGTTGGCCGCCGTCTCCTGGTAGATCTCGTCCGGGTCGACGCCACGCTTCTTGCCGAGGTAGTTGAAATACCACTTCAGCGACTCGCCCCAGATATGACCAGGGGCCACCGAATTAACGCGGATTCCCTGCGGCCCGAGCTCGGTGGCCAGGCTCTGCGCCATCGCCAGCAGCGATGCCTTGGCCATCTTGTACGGGCCCATCGTTCGCTGAGAGAACCGGACGACCATCGAGTTGACCATGACGACCGAGCCGGACGTCGCCGCGAGCGCAGGGACGAACAGCCGCGTCATGCGCAGCGCGGAGATGACGTTGTTGTTGAAACCCGCCTGCACCGCGTCCAGGTCCACCTTGCCGAGGTCAGCGATCGGCGGCATCACGAGGGCGTTGTGCACCAGGGCGTCGACCTTGCCGAACTCCTCGACGGCGGCGGCGGCCAGTCGCTCGGCGTCGGCCGGCACCGTCATGTCTGTCGGCACCACCAGCGCCCGGCGGCCGAGTTCCTTGATCTCCGCCGCGACGTCCTCGAGCCGGGCCGCCGTGCGCGCAGCGAGCACCACGTCGGCACCGGCGGCCGCGCCGCGGACCGCGATCTGGCGGCCGAGGTCCGGGCCGACCCCGGAGACGACGAGCACTTTGTCTTCGAGGTACATCAGCGCAGCTCCCTGTGCACTAGGCCACCATCCGGTTGGCGACGGCGGCCTGCCGCGCCGCGATGCGCACCCGGTACTCGGCCGGGGTGATCCTGGCGCGCTCATAGTTCGGCAGCCGATCCCGCAGGCTCCCGAACGGGACAACCTCGGTCTGCGGGCCGTCGGCGACGGTGAGATCCCTGGTCAGCCGCTGCCACCGGATCTGCACATAGCCGCGGGTGCGCCCGGTGAGCTCGAGCCAGTTCGCGATGCCCGGGTCTTGCTCGCTGATCACGAACCGCAGCATGCCGTCGTCGTCGGCGCGGGCCTGATCGGCGGTGAGGCTGGTCTGGTGATTGATGTAGTCGAGCGAGATGTACCACATGCTGCCGAGCTGGATGCCCTGGTAGGGCGCCACGTCCTTGCTCGCCGCGGGCAGGGTCACGATCATCGCCTGGTCCGGGCGCAGGTAGAAGTGCCCAGCCGAGGAGAACTGCGTCGCCAGCCCGCCAGGGGTCTGCCGCGGCGCGGTCATCGTGTTGACCGGCTCCTTCAGGTAAAACCACTCAGGGAACGTCAGGAACGTTCGCAAGCGCGACAGCAGTAGCTTGCCGGCGACGTTGTACCGCTTGGCCAGCAGCGACGCATCTGGCGGCGGCGGGGCCAGCCCGATCTTGTCAGCTCGCTGCACCCGCAGAGTGCCGCGCCGCTCGCGGGCCCAGTCGCTGTAGACCTCGCGGACGACGAGCATCGCCGAGCCAGGGCCGAGCGGCACGTAGTTGGCCGGCGCGCTGGGCGCCGGCGGTCCGAACCGCAGCTCGAACGCACCGTCCGGCAGAATCTCCAGGCGCCGGTCGTCAAACGCCGTCAGGCTGTCTGGCACGTCCACGGGCGAATAGTCGCCGTTCAGCACCTGAAAGCTGAGGTCCGCCGTCGTCCCGCGCTGGCCGGTGACGATGTACTCGGCGTCGTCGCGCAGGTATGCGTGCAAGTACAGAGTGTCGGGGTTGTCCAGGCCCAGCTTGGTATACGGGCCGGTCGACTGGACGAAGTACGGGAAGTCGCGCTCATAGGCCCAGGCCATGTGCAGCGACGCCGCGATGCTGCCGGCTAGGTAGTCGTATCCCTCTGCCAGATCCTGATCAGTCTGCACGTGCGGCGCCGACGCGATGATCTTCTCGGCCTCGAGCACAGCGTCCGCGAACGACTGGGTAACCACCGCAACCTTTCTTTAGAGCCCGGCGCGACCAAGGTAGAACACGTTCTAAAAGACCGTCAATGACCAGTCATGCCCGGCCAGCTCAGCTGGCCTTCTTCGGCCGCGTGATCCCGCCGACATCGGTCAGCCCGAGCGGCGTCGATAGGGCTACTCACGCTCAGCGCGCTTAGGGCCGTTACCTGGGGGAACTCCCTCGGATAGAACTCAGGCAATTACCCGAAGGGGATCGCGATGCCCAAGTTCGCGATCAAATTTAGCTATACCAGCGCGTCATGGGCGCGCATGCTCACTGTCGCCGACGACCGCGCCGCAGCGGTATCCGCCCTGCTTGAGCACCTGGGCGGAAAGCTGGACGAAATCTACTGGGAAGTTGAGGACGCAGCGGCATACGTCATCGGCGAGCTTCCGGACTCGCTGAGCGCGGCAGCGGCGATCACGGCTGCCACCAGGACGGGAGCATTCAAGGAAGTCCAGGTACACCAGCTACTCACCCAAGACCAACTTCGCGACGTGGTGACGCTGGCCAAGAGCTTGGAACATGTCTACCGTCCGCCCGGCGCGGCAGCCATCGAGAGGGACGATATTTAGCGAATTCTGATATCCCGCCCTTTAGCGCTCAGCTCGATCCCACATATTGTCGATGAAGCGCAGCGATGGCGTGTCGTCCAGCGAGCTCATGGTCTCGTAGATCCGCTGGTAGCCGATGTGCGAGATCCTCCACTTGCGATCATCTCCGCGCTCATACGTGTCCTCGTAGAACGCGGCCCCCTTAATTACAACCCGGAATTCGGTGGCAATGACGGTGTCCTCAAACGACCACGTTCCTGTTGCCTTATCGCCGTTGACGGAGATCTCTGGCTGCCCGCAACGGTGGACGGTGATGATCCCCGGACCCAGGTTTTCGCGCAGGTAGGAGACGATCTCGTCGCGGCCGCGCAGGCTCAGCGGGCGGCTCACTGCGTGGGTGCCGTAGTCAGCGCTGGCGCCGACGGTGAAGACATCGCCGATCTCGTCCCACAGCTTGAGGTCGACGCAGCGCAGGTATCGGTACTTCAGCTGGCGGATCTCTTCCAGAGCCACAAGGTCCATGTCATCCAGCTTTCAGATCTGATTGACTTTCAACTGCAAACAAGAACATGTTCTACTCCAACTGGTCAACCCGCGCCCGCGCAGACGACCAGGTGGCCAGGTCCCGCGATGGCTCGAGCCGGAGGAATCGTGCGCTTCTGCTACGCCGAGTCCATGACCGACCCGTCCTTCTATGCGCCGCTGGCCAGCGCCGCCGAGGAGGCCGGCTACGACTCGATGGTGATCCCGGACAGCATCTGCTACCCGGCGGAGTCGCAGAGCGTCTATCCGTTCAATCCGGACGGCACCCGCGAGTTCCTGGAGGACAAGCCGTTCCTGGAACCGTTCTCGCTGATCCCGTTCCTCGGTGCCGTCACGCAGCGGCTGCGGTTCATCACGTTCGTGCTCAAGCTGCCGGTCCGGCATCCGGTCCTCGTCGCGAAACAGGCCGCATCGACCGCGGTCCTCACGAACAACAGGCTCGTACTCGGCGTCGGGACAAGCCCGTGGCGCGAGGACTACGACGTGCTTGGCGTGCCGTGGCACCGGCGCGGCCAGCGAATGGATGAAGCGCTGTCGATCGTGCGCGGCCTGTCGGCGGGCGGATACTTCGAGTTCCACGGCGAGATCTTCGACATCCCGGCCATCAAGATCGCCCCGGTGCCGACGCAGCCGGTGCCCGTCCTGGTCGGCGGCCACGGCGAGGCGGCGCTGCGCCGGGCGGCCTCGGCCGGCGATGGCTGGCTGCACGGTGGCGGTGACCCGGCCGACCTGCCAGGCTTGCTCGCCCGGCTGGCCGAGTTGCGCGCCGAGTACGGGACCGCCGATCGGCCGTTCGAGGTCCACGTGATCTCGATGGACGCCTACTCGGCCGACGGCGTCCGGCGCCTCGAGGAGGCGGGCGTGACCGAGGTCATCGTCGGCTTCCGCTGGCCGTACCACGTGGGGCCGGATACCGAGCCGCTGTTGCCCAAGCTGGACAAGCTCCGCAGGTATGCCGAGGATGTCATGGCTAAGACCCGCTAAGACTTGTGCAATTCGTGATCAGGAAGAATTCGACACAGCCGGCTGTGTCGAATCCTTCGCCGAAACCGGGGCGGGCTCGATCCGCCCGCCTCTAGCCGATTCGAAGCTCCCCGACCAGCGACGCGACAAGTTCACGGGGCAGGCCGTGGGTGTCGTGCAGGAACGCGAAGTCGTCCTCGCTGAGATCCCCGGCCGGGTAGAGCCGCCGCAGCAGCGACCGGCCTCGCGTGAGCAGCTCGCCGAACTTGCGCTCCTCCGACACCAGCACGTCGCGCACCAGCGACGGTTTGACCGACACACTAAACCGCGCGCCCGCGTCGACGATGAGGTCGGGCGGCAGATCACCGAGGCTCACGCGCTCGTCGCCTTGGCCCCAGAGCGCTGTCAGCGCGCGGCGCAGCAGCCGCCGCAGCACGTATCCGCGCCCGGTGTTCGACGGCCGCACGCCGTCGCCGATGATCACGATCGCGGACCGCAGGTGGTCGGTGCTGATCCGCAGCGACCGCTCATCCGGTTGCCACAGGCCGGTCAGCGCAACGACCCACGGCGCGAACAGGTCAGTCTCGTACACCGACGACACCCGCTGCGAGACCATGAGCAGCCGTTCCAGGCCCATGCCGGTGTCGACGCTCGGCTGCGCCAGCGGTGACAGGCGCCCATCCGCGTGCCGCTCGTAGCGCATCGTGACGTGGTTCCAGAGCTCCAGCCACCGCGAGTCGGTGCTGGGGCGGCCTGATGGCGGCCCCGTTCCGGTCCAGACGAAGATCTCCGAATCGGGTCCGCACGGGCCGGTGGGGCCGTTGGACCACCAGTTATCCGCCGCGCCGAGCAGCTCGACGGGCAGCCCGAGCTCCGACCACGTCGACACCGCTTCCGTATCCGGTCCCACCTGGTCGTCGCCGCCGAACGCGGTCGCATACAGCTCATCCCGCCGCAGCCCGAAATGGTCGCAGATCAGCTCCAGACCCCACCGCAGGCTCTGCGGTCCGCCGTAGTCGCCGAGCGACCACGAGCCGAGCATCTGAAACACGGTGAGGTGCGTGCTGTCGCCGACCTCGTCTAGATCGGTGGTGCGCAGGCACCGCTGGATGCCCGTCAGCCGCCGGCCGAGCGGATGCGGCGCCCCCTCGAGATACGGCGTGAGCGGATGCATGCCGGACGTCGTGTACAGGACCGGATCGCCGGGGCGTGGCACCAGCGAGCTGGCCTGGATCTCCTGGTGGCCGCGACTTCGGAAGAAGTCGAGAAACGTGGAAATTGTCGTGCTGGTGTCCATGATGGATGCGCCTCTCGGTTTCGTGCGCCGGAAACAACGCGGCGGGCGCAGCCCATCAAGCAGCGGCAGAAAGGAAACGCCAGCGAGCCGTTCCCGGTCGCCGGCAGTTAGATGAGGTCAGGCAGCGGCAACCGGCGAGCACGTAGCTCGCGCGGCCGCGACGACGAAGCGTGGGCAACTGCACCTCATGGCGTCCACTGTACCCAGCGTGCGCCTCACGATCACAACCCATTAACGGCTGGGAACGTGGCCGCCCCGCCCGGTCCACTTCCCGCGTCCGCGGCCGCCTGCGCCGGTCCAATAGAGCCACGCTGTCAAAACCGGCGGAAACCTCGCGGACCGGTTCGCTTTCCCGCAAGATAACTGTTGGTCCCAGGGTTGCTGGCGACTCCTACTTGCGCACCGCCACTGACCCGAAGGGAACCACCAGTGATGAAGCCATTCGTCATCGCGATCCTGGCCGCCGCCGGCCTGACCACCTGCGCCTGCTCGGGCGCGTCCGGCGGGACATCCCAGCCGACGAACACGATCACCGTCACCGCGCCGGCGACGAGCCCCGCTACCAGCGCGACCCAGCCCGCCGTCAGCACCTCGTCCGCGAGCACCTCATCCGGCTCGGCTGTGGCCGCCGGCTGCCTGACCAGGTATCTCAATGGCACAGTCGGCCTGAGCCAGGGCACGGCAGGCGCGATCGAGATCGCGATCGTCTTCAAGAACCTCAACAACGTCTCGTGCACCCTGTACGGCTTCCCTGGCGTCGCCCAGGCGGCCGGCACACCGGTCACCGACATCGGCCAGCCGTCGACTGAGAACATCTCCACGGCTCGCGAGCTCGTCACGCTTCAGCCCGGCGGTTACGCCAACGCGACGCTGCAGATTACCGACGCGGCCAACTACTCATCGTCGACCTGCAAGCCGGTGAAGGCGCAGTGGCTCGAAGTCATCCCGCCGAACCAGACGATCCCGCTCAACGTCTTTTACAGCTCGACCGCCTGCAAGGGATCCGTCAAGCTGCTGAGCGTCACCGCGGTCCGGCCTGGGAACGGCGGCTGACCGCGCCTCGAGGAGTGATCCCGGAACTAGTGCGGTCGGTCGGGCCGTCGGTCTGATCTAGAACAGGGCCAGCAGGTGCTCGGCCTGGCGAACCAGCGTGTTCCGCGGTTTCCGGGCGCTCGAAGGGCTGCCCGGCCGCAGGAGGAGCAGCCAGTGCAGAGCGCAGAGGCGTCGGCAGTCAGCCAGCCTGGCGCGCTCGGCAGGCGTCAGGTCGAACGCTTCGGCAAACTGATCGCCGTCGAGCCCTGCTTCGAGCCAGGCTGAGATGTGCTCGACTAGCAGCGCGAGCTCGAGAGCGCGGTCGCTCAGCCCGGAGTCCTCGAAGTCGACGATCCTGATCCGATCGCCATCCCACAGGAAGTTGGCGAGGTTGGCGTCACCCTGACCGAAGACGGGCTGGCGTCCCGCCGGGTCGCCGGTGACGCTGACGGCCCATGTCAGCCAGTCCAGGCCGGCCGCATACGCGGCCTGGATCAGCGGATCGCGACCCAGATCTGGTCGCTCGCTGGCCAGCTCGCTAACGGCATGCAAGAGCTGCGCCTCGTTGCCGTACTCGCCAGGGACAGCGAGCACGCGGTCGACCGGGACGGACTGCCAGAGCTGGCCGAGGGCACGGACCAGCGCGGACTCCTGCTCCTGCGTCAGCTGTGCGCCGCCGAGCGGCTCGCCGGGCAGCAGCGACATCTCCACCACGGGCTCGACGGCGAAGAGGTCGGCCCGCAGCGGCTCGGGCGCGAGACCAGGAGCGTGCTCATGAAGCAGCTGCAGCGCCCGCCACTCCCGCGCGGGCTCGCCGCGCGTGGACTGGATGAAGCGCTTGACCACAACGTCGCGCTCGGTGTCGACGCTGAGCCGGTGCGTCAGCACCCCGGTCTCAAGTCGTGTCCTCCGAGCTTGCGTGCTCCGAAGTCGAGTGCTCGGAACGTAGCTCCTCCGAACTGACCTGCTCCGACCGGACTGGCTCCGACCGGACTGGCCAGGGCACGTCGACCTCGACGGGCTGGCTGTAGTCGACGCCAGGCACGTCGAAGCCGTACAGCTGCCAGATCTGCCGTCGGAACCAGTCCAGGTCCGCGAGCCCGTCCATGAGCTCGCCTGTTTCCGCCTGCCACCGGCGGCGCAGCTGGTCCTGCACGTCGGCGGCTAGTTCCCAGTCGTCGAGCCGCAGCCTTCCCTGTTTGTCAGTAGGTCCGGGCTCGCGTCCGGTGAGGTGATCCCAGAGCCGCTTCGACTGGCGGACCGCCGACTCGGCCGCATCGCCGGCGACGCTGTGCAGCAAGCTCAGGTACAGCGAGATGCCGGGAATCGCCAGCGAGGACATGGTGACGGCTGCGCTGTGCACCGAGGTCAGAGCCGTGCCGCCAGTTGGCGCCAGCACTCCGTCAGTGAGCTGCGCCGCGGTGGCTTCGAGGTGATCCTTGGCGCGGCCGATGGTGCCCAGCCGGTAGATCGGCGCGGTGAGCTCGGAGCCGACGTACGTCAGAGCCGCGGTCATGAAGCCAGGCGCCAGCATGCCCCGCCCAGCAAGGTCGGCGACCCACGCGGCCCAGTCTTCGCCGCCCATGACCTTGACGGTGGCGTCGATCTCGGCGTCGGTGGCCGGCTCGTGGATCGACTCGCGCACTACGACGCCGTCGGCGAAGGCCACGTTCCTGGTCTGGTAGGCAGCGCCGACCGGCTTGACGGCGGAGTGATAGACGGTGCCGGTGAGCGGGTCGGTCCGCCGGGGCGCGGCCACGCTGTAGATGAGGATGTCGATCTGCCCGAGGACCGCGGCGGCCCGGTCGAGCACGTCGGCCCGGACCGCGGGGTCGAAACAGTCACCGCTGACCGGCTCGAACGCCAGCCGAGCGCCTGCAGCCCGGTCGGCCAGGGCCGAGGTGCGATACCAGCCTGCCGACGCGGACCGGCGCGGCGTCGCCGGCCGCTCGTAGCACAACCCGACGACGCGGGCACCGTAGCCGAAGAGTCCGACCACCGCGGCCGCCAGTCCGTAACCCGCGCTGCAGCCGACGACTAGTGCGCGGGGCCCGGTAGCGTCGGCCGGCCCAGGCCGATCGCGCGTGGTCTCCCCGATCATCGTGTCGACAGTTGCGGCGCAGCCACCCGGATGGGCGTCCAGGAATATGAAGCCCTTGCCCTCTGGGCGGAGCACTCTGGCGACCATGCCCGTTGTCAGTCCCTCCAGCCGGCTGGTAATTAGGCGAGAGCATATTGCGGCGAGGGTCCGCCCGGCAGTGCCAGGATCGGCGATGGACCAAGTCCGCGCGCCACGGATCGCTCCCGTGGCGCGCGGATTGTTGAGCTACGCTCCCGCCCTGTGCAGGCTGGCCGTGACCTCAGGCCACTGAGTCTGCCGATTGGCTGCCCTCGAGCTCGGCGGCCGGGGCCTGCGCCCCATTCGGCGAGTCGAACAACGTGACCGACTGGGCCGCGGATCCGGACAGGCTCTTCTTGACCGATTCCAGGATGGTCAGGCCCTGTCCTACCAGCCCGGCCGCGATCTCGCTCAACCCGTCGGCTCCGTTCAGCACGCTGACATTCGCGCCAGCCAGGCCGGCCGCCGCTTCCTTGACGATCATCGGCAGCTGCTCGATGAGCGTCCGGTCCAGCGAGACGCGGTTGTTCGACGCGGCGGCTGCGGCCTGCAGCCTGGTCCGCTGCGCGTCGGCCTCGGCCAGGATCCGGACCTTCTCGGCCTCGGCCTCGGCCGGCTTGACCACTTCGGCCACCAGCTGGCGCTGCCGGAGCTCGGCCTGGCGGTGCGCCAGATCGGTCTGGGCCGACAGCACGCTCATCTGAGCCTGCGCCTGGGCGAGTGGTCCGGCCTGCGCAGCTTCGGCCTGTGCCTTGTCCACCTCGGCCTTGTACTGCGCCTGCACGACCATCGTCTGCCGCTGATACTCGGCCTGCTTGCGCTGCGACTCCTGCTGGGCCTCGGCTGACGCCTGGTTCGCCTGGGCCTGAGCGATCTGGGCCTGACGCTGGATAGCGGCGTTGTGCGGGGCTGCCATGGCGTCGATGTAACCGCTGTTCATGTCGTCGATCGACTGGATCTGCAGCGAATCCACGGTCAGGCCGATCTTGGCCATCTCCGCCTTCGAGCCGTCCAGCACCTCGGTCGCGAGCTTCTGGCGCTCGGTCACGATCTCCTCGACCGTCATCGAGCCGATGATGGACCGGAGGTGACCGGAGAAGATCCGGCCGGTCAGGGTGGACATCTGGTCCTGGTCAGACAGGAACCGCTGGCCGGCGTTCACGATGCTCTCGGTGTCATTGCCCACCTTGAACGCGATGACCGCCCGGACATTCAGCGAGATGCCCTGCTTGGTGACGCACGTCTCGGTGACCTCGGACTCGCACATGGACAAGGTCAGGTACCGTGCCTTGCGGAAAAACGGGGCGACGAATGTGCCGTGCCCCACGACTACCTTGAACGGAGCGCCGCCTTTTCCAGAGCGGCCACCGGAAATCAGCATCGCCTCGTCTGGTGCAGGCACCCGGTAACCAAACATTTCTCTCTCATCTCCACTTTCGACCCCGTGCCGACTGCAGTGTCGGCTTATCCCAGTATGTTCCTGATGCGCGCCTAAAGCGCGTCGTCTTGCTGGAATTCGGCGAGCGGGTCCGTCCAGGGGCTGACATCGACCGTGCGATGCCCCCGAGACTCGATGACCAGGACCGTCGCTCCCTTCGGAAGCGGCTCTGCTGACCAGGCAATAAACGTCTCTGAGCCACCCCGGACGGGCACCAGGACCTCACCGGGACCGGCCGCTCCGCGGCTGGCCACGATGATCTTCCCGATGCACCCGATAAGAGCCTCGTCACGCGCCATCACCACTGATCCTCACGACGTCGTCCGGATGCTCATTATCGCGGCGGGAATAGCCCCCAGCGCACTCCCGTTGTAGCTCTCGTCGGTGCTTGTGTCCCCCGGGCTGCAATTACCGCCTTCGCGGAATACCGTACGGCTGGAGCCGCGTTGCGCCACTCGCCGAGAGGCGACCTCGCATCGACACCCGGCACGCCCTCGTGAGCAGACGCTCCCGGGGGCGTCGTCATGTCCGGTGCTCAGCGGATCCTGGCCGAAGCGAGCTGACGCCGCAAGACAGCGGGCGCCTCCGTCAGCGAGGGACCGTACCAGGTCAGGTGGCGGCCGCTCACCAGCGCCGTCCGCCTGCCAGGGAACGCCTCCGGTCCGTCCGAGGCGGTGAAGCGGTAGGGCTCATCCGGCAGCACTACCAGATCAGCACACGTGGCCCGCAGATCGTCGATGTCCACGCGCGGGTAACGCTCCTCGTGCCCGGCGTACATGTTCGTCACGCCTAGCCTGGCCAGCAGATCACCAGCGAAGGTGTCCCGGCCCAGCACCATCCAAGGTCGGCGCCAAATCGGCACGACGGCGGCCAGGCTGCCGCTCACGCCCGGCTGTTTCCACACTGACGCGGCCACGTCAAGCCAGGCCGGGCTCGGCTGCCGGCACGCCAGGGTGATCATCCGGCGGAGCGAGGCCAGCGCTTCTGGCAGGTCACGGATCCTGGTGACCCAGACCGCCAGGCCGGCCGAGCGCATGGCGTCCAGGTCTGGCTGACGATTCTCTTCCTCGTTGGCGAGCACGACGTCAGGGCGCAGGGCCAGCGCCATGTCGATGTCAGGATTCTTCGTCCCCCCGATGCGGGTCACCGCCAGGTCGGCAGGATGCGTGCACCAGTTGGTGGCGCCGACGAGCAGCGCCGGTGCGCACGATGCCACCGTCTCGGTCAGCGACGGGACAAGCGAGACCACGCGGCAGACGACCGGAGGCACCATGACCGGGAGGCCGATGTCGTCGATCGCCGACGCCGGGGCGCCCACCATTCCCGTCGCCTCGCTCATCGCGCCCCCAGACCCGCGATCACCGTCGATCGCCGTCGATCGCCCTCATTCTGACTGGATTCCGCGGCTGGCACCAGCCTCTGGTCCGGTCGGACGCTCGCATACGCTGGGTGCTCGCCCGCTGGTCAGACGGGCGGCGCCGAGCCAAGCTGAGCGCGACGCTAGCCGAGGAAGGCTTAACCCGATGACTGACGCTGTACCGCAGACTGTCGTAGCCGAGCTGGACGACCCGTTCGCCCAGCTGACTGGGCCGTTGGCGGACACCAGGAAGCTGCACTTCGAGGTGGCAAGCAGCACCCAGCTCACGCCGCACATGCAGCGCATCGAGCTGGCTGCAGCCGAGCTCGACGGCTTCAGCTACCGGCCAGGGCAAGACGTCATGCTGCTGGTCGACGTCGACGGCCGCCGGCCGGTGCGCCGCCGGTACACCATCCGGCACCTCGACAGAGCACGCCAGATGGTCACGATCGACGTCGTCCTGCACGGCGACGGCCCTGGCGAGCGGTGGGTCCGCTCGGCCGAGCCCGGCGACCGGATCGAGGGGATCGGCCCGCGGGGCAAGGTATTCGCGGCCGTGTCCGCGGACTGGCACCTGTTCATGGGCGACGAGGCCGCGATGCCCGCCATCCTCGCCATGACCGAGTCGCTACCCGGCGACGCGGACGCCACGCTGGTGCTGGAGATTCCGGCCGCCGACGACGAGCAGGACGTGTCGGCCGCCGCCAGGACGCGGCTGAGTTGGCTGCACCGGCTTAACCGCCCGGCCGGCGATCCCGCATCGTCTCTGCTCGTGGCTGAAGCCGCCGAGGTCGAGTTGCCGCCCGGCAACGGGCACGCCTACCTGCTCGGCGAGGCTTCGGTTGTGCTGGCGCTCCGCGAGCGGCTGACCGCGCGCGGGCTGCCGCCAGATCAGATGTCGCCGAAGGCGTACTGGGGTCGCGGCCGGGCGAATGCCGGTCACGGCGAGCCAGCCCGGGACTCCTGACCTGGGTACTCGTTCCTGACCCCCGAGCCGCGCAGGGCAGCAGGCGGGCCGGGCGCGGCGGCCCGCAAATGGCCTGCCAAACACATGTTCTTTCTCAATCGGCATGAAGCTGCTTCATAATGATGGAACCAGCCGTAGGCCCGCTCTGCCGGAAAGGAGCGCTTCGGTGGCATCCGCAGTGGCGGCAGAGGTCTCAGCAGTGCTGGCTAACACCTCGACCCGGACGCTGATCCTTGGGATCGACAAGGTAGGCCAGATCCGCCAGCACGACCGTGGGGCCGGCGACGTGCTGGCCACCGAGCCGGGCGAGCTGATCGGGACCGACCTGGGTACCCTGCTGGCCGCGCCAGACGGGCCGAACGCCAAGGTTCTCCAGTCGCTCATCGACGGCGCGTGCTCCGACCGCGAGGGCACCACCGTCCTGTCGTTTCGCACGGCTAACGGAGCGATCGCGGACGCTGTCGTCACGATCCAACCGATCCGGTCGGCCGATCCCGAGCTAATCGGCCAGGTCATCATGCGCATCGCACCGCCGGTGCAGGAACGCTTCCTGGATCCGGCCGTGATGCGGCAGGTCATGGTCGACGGTGCCGTGCGCAAGATCGCCGGCGCGCTTGACATCGATCAGATGGCGCCCGAGCTGATCAACATCATCGTCCCCCACTTCTGCAACGCCGCCGGTCTGGTCGTGCTCGAGAGCCTGGTCGGCGAGGACGAGTTCCCGTCGGCGTCGCTCGACGGAACTGAAAACGTTCGTCGGCTCGCGGTAGCGCACGACGACGGCGACGCGGCGTGGGACGCCGCGTTCCCGACGGGCGAGATCCTGCATTACCCGCCGGACACGCCCTACACCCGGTGCATGGAGACAGGGCGGCCGGTCTGCGAGGTCGTCAGCCGCACCAGCGCCGACTCAATGGCGGCCGCGTGGATCCGCCGGCCGGTCGCCGAGCTGTTGTCCGGCGTGTCGATGCTGCTGCTGCCGCTCATCGCACGCGACGTGATGCTCGGCTTCTTCGTCTGCGTCCGCCAGGTGGGATACCGCCGGTTCGACGCGTATGACACCGAGATCGGCATGGAGTTCGCGTCCCGCGCCGCGATCTTCATGGACAACGCCCAGCGGTATAGCCGGGAGCGCGCCACGGCGCTGACGCTCCAGCGCAGCATGCTGCCGACCGGGCTGTCCGCGCCGTCGTCCGTCGACGTCCGGCACCGCTACCTGCCCGGTAGCAAGCTGATCGAGGTGGGTGGCGACTGGTACGAGTCAATCGCGCTGCCGGGCGCACGGGTCGCACTGGTCGTCGGTGACGTTGCCGGGCATGGCGTGCGCGCAGCCGTGACCATGGGGCGGCTGCGCACGGCCATTCACACGCTGGCCATGCTCGAGCTGCCTCCGGCCGAGACTCTCCAGCAGCTGAACGAGCTGATGAACGAGCTGGGCGTTCGCGAGCCGCACTTCGCGACGTGCGTATACGCGATCTTCGACGCCGTGAGCGGCACCTGCGAGGTCGCCTCCGCCGGTCACCTGCCGCCGCTGCTGGTACGGCCGGACGGCACCAATGAGCTGCTCGACGTCATGCCAGCCCCGCCGCTTGGCGTCGGGACCGGTCTGATCCAGAGCCGTACCCTGACCATCGAGGACGGCAGTCTGCTTGTGCTCTACACCGACGGGCTAGTAGAGAAGCGGAGCCGGGACATCGACGAGGGCCTGGGCCGGCTCAGGGAGATCTTCGGTCCGGGCTCGGCCGATCAGCCGCTCGAGGACCTATGCCGGGCGACGCTAGCCGGCGTGTATGCCGACGAGCATCGCGATGACATTGCGGTGCTGATCGCGAGGCTGCGGCGGATCCCGTCCGATCACGTCGTGAGCTGGACGCTGCCGTCGGAGCTGACCTCGGCGAGCCGGGCCAGGTCGCTGATTCGCCGACCGCTGCGGCGCTGGGGCCTGCTGGAGCTGCTGCCGACCGCCGAGCTGCTCGTATCCGAACTGGTGACCAACGCGGTCCGGTACGCGCAGGGCAAGATCGGGCTCCGGCTGATCCTCGAGGGCGGCCTCGTATGCGAGGTCCTGGACGAGTCGGCGGCCCTGCCGCGGCTGCGGCACCCAGACGACTCCGACGAGCGTGGCCGCGGCCTCCAGGTCGTGAGCCAGCTCGCACAGCGCTGGGGCGCCAGACGCGCGGCGTCCGGCAAGGTCGTCTGGTGCGAACTGCCCCTGCCGTACTCCTGATCTAGTCCCGCTTGAACCGACGTCGTCAGGCCGTCGCGGTGGGCTGCGTCCGGATGCCCTGCGCCCTGGTGTCCTGCTTGATGGACAGCTTCCCGTTGCGCATAACACCGAGGCGCTGCGCTCGGCGCGCCACTGTGCTGTCGTGCGTGACCAGCACCAGCGTCAGATGCTGCTCGCGCCACAGCATCTCTAGCAGGCCGATGATGTCGTCCCTGGTGTCCTCGTCCAGGTTCCCGGTCGGCTCGTCGGCGAGTAGCACCTTGGGCTGCTTGACCAGGGCCCTGGCGATAGCGACACGCTGCTGCTGGCCGCCGGACAGCTCCGACGGCAGATGCTTCGCGCGGTCGCCGAGGCTGACATCGGCGAGCGCCTTGGCGGCGCGCTCCCGGCGCTCGGCAGCGTGGATGCCCAGCGGGACTAGCGCGGTTTCCACGTTCTCCTGCGCGCTCAGGGTCGGCACCAGGTTGAACGTCTGGAAAATGAACCCAATCGACTGGGCCCTGACCTTGGTCACCTGGCTCTCCCTGAGCTCGGCTAGGTCTACAACGCCCGTGTCATCGCCGAACTCGATGCTGCCCGACGTCGGCCGGTCCAGGCCGCCCAGCATCTGCAGCAGCGTCGTCTTCCCGTGTCCTGTTGGACCCTGGATGGCGAGCCACTCGCCGTCCTCGATGTCCACGTCGACGCCCTGGAGAGCGGCGACGACGCCGCGGCCCTTGTAGTAGTCCTTCTTCACCGCAGTCAGCTTGTACATGACGCTCCCTGGATGGCCGCAGATCCCGCAGTTCCGAATCGATTCGATGTGACCGGGCTTCTCATTCGACCCTCGCCAGGGCCGCCGCCGGGCGCAGCCTGGCCGCGCGCCAGCCGCCGAAGCCGCCTGCGATCAGGCCGCCCGCGATGGCCAGCACGACAGCGGCCGCGATAGCGCCGCCAGTGACAGACGCATTGAGGTGAACCAGGGTCGTGTGCGCCGTGGCCTGGCTGGCGGCGCCGAACCGGTTGGCCCCGCCGCCGCCAGCGCCCCCGCCGCCACCGAACCCGCCACCGCCGAACCCGCCACCACCACCGCCGCCGCCGCTACCGAAGAACCTCGCGCCGCCGGGGGTCGCGGTGCCCGTGAGCTGGCCGGGCGAAGCCGTCAGTGTCCCCGCGAACTGCCCCACTAGCGCCGAGCCGAGGAAGCCGAGCCCGACCCCGATGACCCCGCCGACAATGCCGATGGTGATCGCTTCGCCGACGACCTGGCCGACGACGCGGCGGCTGTTCCAGCCGAGCGCCTTGAGCGTGCCGAACTCCCGGACGCGGCGCGACACCGCCGACATGGTCAGCAGGCTCGCCAGCAGGAACGCCGCCGCGAGCACTGCGATGGCGAGCCACCTGCCCAGGTTGTTGGCCAGGTTCGAGGCGCTAGAGATCGAGCCAGTCAGCTGACTAGCCAGGTCAGAGGAATTCTGCACGTTGGTGTGTGGCAACGCCGTCGAGATCGACTTGGACACCGTGGTGATGTTCGCCGCGCTGTCAGCGGCCACGTAGATCGTGTTGACATCGTTCTTCAAGCCCGACAGCGCCTGCGCCCGGCCAAGCGGGATATAGGAGTCGAAGGAGCTGGAGCTTGCCGGGACGCTGACGATGCCGACCACTTTGAAGCTGGTCTTCGCGATCGTGATCGTGGAGCCGACCGAGATCTTGCTGGACTTGGCGTAGTTCGCATCGACCAGCGCGACGTTGGCTGTGTTGTCGGTGGCAGTCAGCGTGCGGCCGGCCGTGAGCTTCCCGAGGCTCAGCGGACCGAGCCCGGCCGCGCTGCTCGCGACGTCAACACCATCGACGGTGAACGAGCTCGGCGTGAACGCGCCACGGAACGTGCCGCCGCCACCGCCACCACCACCACCGCCGCCGCTGCCGCCGCCAAAGCTGCCGCTGCCGCTGCCGAAGTTTATCGCCGGGATCGTGCCAGTGATCTTGGTGTCGGTCAGCGTAAGTCCGCCCGCGGCCGCAGCGACGTTCTGCACTTTTGCGACCGTCGCGACGTTAGTGTCGGTCATGTTGCCGAGGCCGGCGCCGCGCAGAGTGTCAATATCAATCTTGGTGCCAGCTGCTGGCCGCTTGCCGGTGCCAAACGCGCCGCGAAAGCCGAACGAGCCGGGCGTGAACGACCCCGCCGTCGGCGACTTAGTGACGGTGATGTCGGTGTCCTGGCCGTACAGCGAGTGCAGCACCTCGCCCTGCGCGTTCTTCACGCCGGTCGACAAAGCCGTGACAGTGATGACGAGCCCAATGCCGAGCGCCAGGCCGAGGGCGATGATGCTTGCCTGCCGGGCACGCCGGCGCAGCTCACGCCCCAAGTAGGTAAAGAACATCCGCACTCCTCGCAGCCAGTGATTGTCCCGCACCCATGTCAGCGGCTGCCGCGTCATCGCGGCCCGTCGGGTCCTGCCGCACGCACCATGCCTGCGGCCGTACAAGATCATGGGCCGACTACCTGAACGCCCGCTGAGCGCGCTCTGCGAGCTGGCAGGACACTTTTCAGCCAGCGCACACGCGCCGGCAGCAGGCGACGAGCACAAACTCGGGCCCTAGGTGTTACACGTGTGATCTTGAGGGGGCGCGGGCGAGACCGTCGTCCGCTTCGGTCTCGCCGTCGCCATCGTCGTGGCCGGCCGCTACATACCGGCCGAGCGCGCCGAGTGGCGCCAGCAACCCTGGCAAGAGGGGCCCCGGCCCCCTGGCGGCACTCCGCGTCGGAGGCCGGCTGTCCACGCGGCCGTGGTCAGTCCGTCTCGGGTCACGCCCGCGGCGATCGGCGGCGCTAGTTCGATAGCTGTGGATCCTCTCGTCGCGCCAACCGCCATCAGGCTGCTGCGCCCGCACCAGCCAGTCGGCTGCGAGGTCGACGGCGTTGCTGGTCTCAGCGCCGCCCGCCGTCAGCAAGGCTGTCAGGGCGCCGGCGGTAGCTTGCGCATGCGACGTGGCGACGCCACCGACAGCTGCCCAGCCCCCGTCGAGGTTCTGCTGGCGCAGCAGCCACTCGACGGAAGACCTGACGGACGGCTTGCCCGGCAGCACCCCGGCGACGATCAGCGCCGGCAGCACGGTCGCCGTCGTGGCCAGGTCGCCATAGCCGCCTCGGCCAGGCCACGAACCACCTGGCTGCTGCTGGCGCAGCAGCCAGACCACTGCGTGCCGGATCGCCCGCCGGTCGGCTGCGCCGTGCATCGCCAGCGCTTGCACCACGTGCGCGGTCACCATCGCCGAACCGCCCCAGCTGCCGTCCCGCCCCTGCATCCCTGTCAGCCACCGAATAGCGTTGCGAATCGCTGGCTTGCCGGTCAGCCCGGGCAGCTTGACCCGGCTCAACGCGAGTAGCACGCGAGCAGTGTCGGCCACCGCTGGGTATCCATCGCGGCCGAACGACCAGCCCGATGGCTCGGCCCCGGCCGCCACGCCGGGACCTGCGGCGGGGCCCTCAATCCGCTGCAGCAGCAGCCAGCGTCCAGCCGTGACGAGCGCCGCGTGGTCGGGCGCTACTCCCGAGTCCGCCAGCGCCTCGATCGCTAGCGCCGTCTCCAGCACCAGTGGCCGACGCACCGCGGCCGGACGCGGCGACCCTGCCTGCCGCGGCTGGGTGGTGGCGGCCTTGAGCCAGGACAGTCCCTTCGCCAGCACCGGATGGTCGAGCGGGTATCCGAGCAGGTGAAGCGCCACTAGTGAGCATGGCCAGGTGGGCCGCCGGGCCGCCGGCAGCCCAGAGCGGTGCTGCCAGCCGATGAGCCACTGCCCGCACCTGCGTAGCCCGACCGAACGGGCAGCCGACGGCGCCGACACGCGGCGGCGCGGGCGCTGCTCGGCCACCGGGGTCCCGTCGCTGTCGCCGACCCGCAGTTCGCTGAGGTGCATCGGCAGCGGCCGCACGGGCCGCAGGGTGCCGATGATTGCGAGCGCTACGGCAGCAGGCCGGCTCGCCGCATAGCGACCAGGCAGGTAGCAAAGTTCAGGGGCCGGAACGGGGACGTCTGACCACGTCGCAAGCCCGAACAGCGCCAGCCACGTCCGGGCGAGCACCCCGGCCGCGCCGATGCCGCCTGCATCCCTGATCCAGCCGGCGGCGACAGCCATGTGGTACGCATCGGCCGAGTCGCCCGCGAGGCGCAAGGCCAGATATGCGAGCACGGATGCGGACAGGTCCCCGGCCGCGGCCGGCCCGTCACCCTCCGCCCCAGACTCCTCGCTGCCCGTCCACCGTCCGTCGGCCTGCTGCAACGTCCTAATTTGCTGAGCAGCCGCGTTAGTGGTCTCGGCCGTCCTTATCCCGAGGACGTCGGCGACCAGGAGCGCTTCTGCCTCAAGTGTCACGTCGCAGGCCGAGCGCCCGGACCACCAGCCCTGGCTGTCCTGACGGGCAATCAGGATCTGGCTCGCACGCTGCACGGCGGCAGCGGCCGCGGCTCGGGCCACGTCCTGCTCGATGGCGGTCACGACGTGCTGGTCATTTCGTGCCGGCCGTTGGATTCATGGTCGGCCGTCGCTTCTTGCACGGGGTTTCCGGGTTGCACGGGGTTTCCGGGTTGCACGGGGTTTCCGGGTTGCACGGGGTTTCCGGGTTGCACGGGGTTTCCGGGTTGCACGGGGTCCTCGGGAGCGATAGCCGCAGCGGGTACTACCGCTGCGCCATCGGCGCTGACACGCGGCGCCGGCGGCTGCACCCGCAGGACCGGATCGCCCCCCGCCGCGCCACGTGCACGCAGCTCGGCGATGATCTTATGGGCCGCGGCCCTGCCGCTGCGGACGGCGCCTTCCATCGTGTCCGGCCAGCCGGTGTCGGTCCAAGCTCCAGCGACGGCGAAGCCTTGCGGCCTGGCCGCAGCTATCACGCGCGATCGGTACGAGCCCGGGAGGTGCGCGATGGTGGCACGGCGTTCCCTGGTGACGAAGAAGTCTGTCACGACGGCCTCGGCCGCCGCCGGGAACAGCTGTTCCAGGACCGGCAGCATCTCCGCCCGCAGCGTCGCGACAGGACAGTCCACGTAGGCGCCGGCGGCGCGTATGGAGGCCGCGAGGTACTGGCCCGAGTGCAGGCCGGCAGACTCGGTCTTGTCGACAACCCAGTGCACAGGCGAGTCCACAGCGGCAGCAAACGGCAGCTGGGTGACCGGGCTGCCGTAGACGACATGCAGGCTGACCACGGGCGACGGCTCGAGACTGGACCAGCTCGCCGCGTCCTCGGCGAGCGCCGCCGGCGCCAGCTCAGCTGCATCCCAGGCCGGCACGGCCAGCACGATCCCGGCCGCATTGATCTCCGTCGGCCCGTGCTCGTATACGGCCTCACGCTCGAAGGGCAACTCTCCGGAGCCGCTCGGAGGCACACCGCTCCGCGCGCCGCTTTGCGTTCCGTAGGCGAGGCGGACGTCGTATCCGCCAGCTGGGCTGACGCGCACGGCTGTGGCCCGGACACCCAGTCGAACGGTGACCCTGAGCTGACTCAGCAGCGCTGTCGCCGGGCCGCCGTGAAGTTTGCTGAATGGCACCAAAGGAATACCGATATCCGCATTGGCGCGCCCAGCAAGCAAAGCTGTACTGAATGCGGCCGCGGCGAGCGGGAGGTCCGCGCTGTCGGCGCAAACATTCAGCGCCGAGAGCGACAGCAGATCCCAGAACGCGCGGCGGGCGCGCTCGTCCTGTCCGTGCCGGGCGAGCCACTCACCGAGGCTGCGATCGTCCCGCTCCACGTCGACGAACTGCAAGGCGACCGCGGCAGCCGCCGCCTTCGCGCGCTCGGTCGCGGACAGTAACCGGTAGCCGGCCAGCGACCGAGCCAGGTGCAGTGGCGCCGGCAGCCCGGACCTATGCACTCGCGCCGTGCGGTCCGGGCTGACCACGGTCAGGTCGAGCCGGTCCTGAAGTGAGCAGGATGCGGTCACCCCGAGCCTGGCCAGCAGGGACCGATACGTCTCACAGCACCGCAGGAAGACGTGCTGACCGTTGTCTATGGTCAGGCCGCGCCTACCAAATGAGCACGTAGCACCGCCGAGCCAGGGTCTGGCCTCTAGTAGCGTCACGTCCAGTCCGGCGTCGGCGAGGCCGATGGCCGCGCTGATTCCGGCTAATCCCCCGCCGATCACAACGACGCTCGCGCTGCTTCCGCTCAGCGTCATGCCCGATCCCCCGTCACGCCCGACCCCCATCGGTTGACCCGCCAGCATTGCTGCAAGCACGCGGATTCTAGCGAATGTCAGCCGCCGGCTCACCGTTCGCGCGACTACTGGCCAGCGACTTACCGTGACCGCGCCGCGGTGCCGAGTCGGATTGTGATGGGCAGCCCAGCCAGCCGGCGGTGTCGGTCTCTGGCCGCGGACGGGTCATCGGTGGCGCGGTGTGACACCACGTTCCCTATCTGGGTGAAAGGAATTTTTTGCTTGTACGGCGACGGAGCATGACATCGCGCCCGGATGAAGCGGAGAAGACAGGTTCGCCAAGCTGGAGAACACTCAGAATTCGGACTGCTAATCCCGTTTTATATTTCTCCAGCGCATTCGGATGTTACGCTCCGATATCGTCTGCCAGGGGTTTTACCCTGTCGGCAAGCTCCGCGACAACCTCTCACACTGGGGCCTCAGCCATGGGATTGCGTCAACGGTCCATCCGACTGAGGGTTGGCATCCTCATCGTCGTTCCGGTGCTATGCCTCATCGGGCTGTACGCATTCGCAGCCAGCATCACTCTTGGAAGCGCCCTGACGCAGGCACACACAAAGACCCTCCGCAGCGATCTGCTCACCCCGGTTAGCAACTTCCAGGCGGCGCTGGCGCAAGAGCGGCATCTGGCCCTGCTCAGCCTCGCTGCTCCCAGCAGCACGCAGTTCGCGGCCGAGGTTGGCATGCAGGAAAACAGCACCCGCAAGGCGCTGGACGCACTGCAGGCGGCAGTCCAGGCCCCGGCGGTGGCTGACAACGCGACGGCTGGCGAGCACCTAGCAATCAAGAACATGCTCAGCGCCGCGGCTACGCTCTCGGCCCTGCGCAGCAACGTCGCCGCCGGCGCCATCAGCACGACCGCGGCGCTCGCCGACTACGACGGCATCATCAACACCGGCTACACAGTGATCGACGCGGCGAGCGGCGCGCAGACCAACGTCCCGGTGGTCACGCAGGCACTGGACGTCATCAACCTGGCCCGGGCCTTGCAGGCGACACTCGCCGAGAGTGACCTGCTGGCCGCGGATATGACGCAGCGCAGGTTCCCAGACAGCGACAAGATCGTATTCGCCGAGCTCGCTACCTTGCGGCAGCAGCTAGCTGGCAACGCGACCGCCGAACTCCTGCCGGAATACCGGTCTATCGTCGATAGAAATGTGAGCCCGGCCATCGCCGGGGCGCTGACCGCCGCAGAGGCCGGGGTCTTCGACACGACGTGGCGCAAGGGTCCGCCGCCGCCGGCGCTGCTCGCCAGCACCGCAGCGTTCGGCCCTTACGCCAAGGCGATGTCAACGGCGCTGACCGAGGCGGGCAGCACGCTCCAGAACCAGACAACCCACCAGGCCAATGTGACCTTGGTCGAGCTGCTCCTCGCCGCCGGCCTGGGCCTGCTCGGCACCATCGCATCGATCGCGCTGTCGCTGATCATCGGCCGCGGTCTGGTGCGCCAGCTCCGCGACCTGCGGGAATCGGCACTAACGCTGGCACACGACAAGCTGCCGTCGGTCATCACCCAGCTTCGCGCCGGGCAACAGGTCGACCCGGTCGAGTACGAGCCCGGCGAGCCCGCGGGCGGCAACGAGATCCAGCAGGTTCAGCACGCGTTCAACCTTGTGCAGCAGACAGCTGTCCAGACGGCGATCGACGAGGCCCGGCTGCGCCGGGGGATCAGCGACGTGTTCCGGAACCTGGCCGGCCGCAGCCAGTCGCTCCTGCACCGGCAGCTCACGCTGCTGGACGGCATGGAGCGGCGTGCGACCGAGCCGGATGAGCTCGAAGACCTGTTCCGGATCGACCACCTCACGACCCGCATGCGACGGCACGCTGAAGGCCTCATCATCTTGTCAGGCGAGGCACCGGCGCGCGGCTGGCGGCAGCCGGTCCCGCTGGTCGACGTGCTGCGGGCGGCCGTTGCCGAAGTGGAGGACTACACCAGGATCCGGGTGCTGTGCCGCACCAACTCCGCGGTGGCCGGCCACGCCGTTGCCGACGTGATTCACCTGGTTGCCGAGCTGGCTGAGAACGCAACTGTCTTCTCGCCGCCGAATACCCCGGTCCGGATCCAGGGCGACATCGTCGGCCGGGGGTTCGCCGTGGAGATCGAGGACCGCGGCCTCGGCATCTCGCAGGCGCGCATGGACGAGATCAACGCCAACCTCGCCAACCCGCCGCAGTTCGACCTGTCCGGTAGTGACCGGCTCGGTCTCTTCATCGCGGGGCAGCTCGCGCAGCGGCACGATATCAAGATCACGTTGCGGCCGTCCGTGTACGGCGGCACGACCGCGATCGTCTTGATCCCCACCAGCCTGGTGGTGGAGGAGGACACCTACGAGCGCGATCCCGCGCTCCCGGCTGGGCGCGCGGACGGCGATGCGGTCCCCGACCGGATCACCGGGCGGCATTCGGCGCTCGCCCAGCCGGGCACCCGGCTGGCTGGTTCGCCGAACGGCAACAACGGCTACGCCATCACGCAAGCGGGTGGCGACGCTGACACCGACTATGGCCGGCCTGGGCTGCCAGTCGGCACGGAGGCGTCGGCCACGTCCGTCGGCTCGCCCGCGGGTTCCTACACCGGGTCGGCAGCAGGCCTGGCCGCGAGTGAGCGTACCGAAGTCACGGACATCACTGATGCTGCCCGCGTTATCGAACCTGAGCCGGTGCGGCTGAGCTGGTCCCACGACAATCTGAGCACTAGCGAGGCCGAGCCGGTCCAGCTCGCGTGGTCCGGCGAGCACCCAAGCCCGGCTGCCGGCGCTGGCCAGCAGTCGGGTGAGCGGGAGCCCGTCAAGCTGACGTGGTCGGACGACACCGTCGGGATGAGCGAGCGGGAACCAGTCAAGCTCTCCTGGTCGGAGGACGGCTCAAGCTCAAGCTCAAGCTCAACCAGCTCAGGCTCAACCTCAGGGTCTGGCGCGAGCCTGGGTGAGCGCGAGCCGGTGCGGCTCGCGTGGTCGGAGGATGGCTCTGGCTCTGGCTCTGGCTCGGGCTCGGGCTCGGGCTCGGGCTCTGGCTCGGGCGAGCGCGAGACGGTCCGGCTCGCGTGGTCGGGGGATGGCTTGGGAAGTCAGCACGAGTCAGCCTCTGGCTGGCCGGATTCCGCATCTGGCTCGTCGGGATCGTCTAGGTCCGGCTCGTCCGGCATGGCGGACGAGGCCGACGGGCGGAAGAACAGGTCAGAGCGCTCCGACATTGGCCTGCCTGTCCGGGTGCGGCAGGCCAGCCTGGCGCCGCAGCTGCGCAACTCGCCCCCGCGCCCGGCCGCTGACACCAATCTCGGCGTCGGCTTCTACAGCGGGGCGAGCGCGACCGGAGGCAGCGGACGGCTTCGGCCTGGAGACTCGTCTATCGACCCCTTCGCGCCGCGCAGGTCTGCTCCGCTCGCCGCCTCTGACTCAGACAGCCAGCTCACGTCGCCCGAGGCCGCGCGCAACACCATGAGCGCCCTTCAGCGCGGCTGGCAACTCGGCCGTTCTGAGGCGGAGCAGGGTCCCGACGCCGCCCAGCCGCCGGGCGGCTACTCGCCTAGTGGGTACCCGCCGGATGAATCCGGGCCGCACCAGATGCCGACAACGCCAACGACTTCAACCCCGGGTTCTGCAAGTAGCCCGTATTCCGCAGGTACGGACGCGGCAGACCCGAATCCGGCCGACAGCGCTGATCAGCGCGACACCGAGTAGTAACCGCCGAACACCACGGCAAGGGGAGGCCGACATGAGCCGCACAGGGGCGCTGGACTGGCTGCTTGATGACCTGGTGACGCGAGTCGCCCAGATCGACAAAGCGGTGATTCTCTCCCGGGACGGGCTTGCCATTGGCGCATCGGCCGGCCTTAGCCGCGACGATGCCGAGCACCTGTCCGCGGTCGCGGCCGGATTTCAGAGCCTAGCCAGAGGCGTCGGCCACCATTTCGGCGGCGGCCTCCCGCGGCAGACGATCGTCGAGATGGAAACCGCCTTCCTGTTCGTCACGGCCGCGGGAGAAGGCAGCTGCCTCGCTGTGCTTGCCGCCGCTGACGCGGATGCCGCCGGGCATATCGCGTACGAGATGGCCGTGCTCGTGAGGCGGGTCGGCGAGCACATGGCGGTGAACGCCCGGCCGCCTACCAGCACCGCCGAAGCGGTGTGACCTCAGGTGCGAGACGATCAGTGGCTCGACCGGGACGCGGGGCCCGTCGTCCGGCCGTATGCGCTCACTGGCGGTCGCACCCGCCCGCGGGGTGAGATCATCGACTTGCTCGCCACGGTTATATCGACCCGAGCCGGAGCGTCTAGCGACCTGCAGCTCGAGCCCGAGTACCAGGCGGTGGTCCGGTACTGCCGTCGGCCTAAGCCGGTCGCCGACCTTGCCTCGGACCTTGACCTGCCGCTCGGCGTGGTCCGGATACTCCTGTCGGACATGCGCGAGAACGGACTGATCACGATTCGTCAACCACCGCGTACTCGGGTCGCCGACCCCCAACTGCTCAAGGATGTTGCTGATGCTCTCCGCAGGCTCTGACCAGGAGGTTGACACCGACGGACCGGTGTCAATCAAGATCCTCATCGCAGGTGGCTTCGGCGCGGGCAAGACCACACTCGTGAGCTCCGTCAGCGAGATCAAGCCGCTGCGAACCGAGGAGGAGCTGAGCGAGCCAAGCGTGCTCGTCGATGCGCTAGAAGGCGTGGAGCAGAAGACGACCACGACGGTTGCTATGGACTTCGGCCGGATCACGGTTCGGGACGACCTGGTCGTCTACCTGTTCGGCACGCCGGGACAGCACCGGTTCTGGTTCATGTGGGACGAGCTGGCACTCGGCGCGCTCGGTGCCGTCGTGATGGCGGACACGCGCCGGCTGGCGGACAGTTTCCCGTCAGTGGACTACTTCGAGCGCCGCAGCCTGCCGTTCGTAGTGGCCGTGAACTGTTTCGACGGGGCGAAGCGATTCCGTCCCGACATCGTCAGGACCGCCCTGGACCTGAACCCTGACGTGCCCGTGGTCCTGTGCGACGCGCGCCAGCGGTCATCGAGCCGCGATGTACTCGTCACGCTGGTCGAGTACGCCATCAAGCTGATCAGCGAGAGCGAAGTCTTGAGCCCCAGCTAGCTGATCAGCTGCGCCAGATCAGCGCCAGTGCGCAGTCGTCTGAATTGGGTCCGCCGCCCTGCATCGTCTGCACGAGCCGGGCGGCGCCTTCCTCGAACCCGCCCGTAACCAGCCGGTCGGCCTCCCCCAGCAGCCTGTCGATACCGGCATCGATGTCACGACCAGGTACCTCGACGAGCCCGTCCGTATAGAGCATCAGCGCGTCGCCAGGTCGCAGGTTCCCGCTCTCCGGCCTGCTCCGCAGGTCTGGCACCACGCCGAGTACGATGCCGCGCGCCTTCGTCAGCCGCCACCTTCCGCTGCCGGCTTCGAACTGGGCAGCAGGCGGGTGCCCCGCCGACGAGATCAGGTAATCGCCAGTGACGAGGTCTAGCGTGAGGTGCACGGCCGTGACGAAACCCTCGGGCGGCCCGCCGCGCCGCAGGTAGGCGTTGCAGGCAGGTAGGTAGTCCGCGTGCGGTACCGATCCCAGCAGGCCGCCGAAGGCGCCGGACAGCAGCAGTGCTCTGGTCCCAGCCTCAAGTCCCTTCCCGGCGACGTCGACCAGCGCCAGCTCTAGCACCTTGCCGTCGCAGGCCGACACCAGGAAGTCACCGCCGAACGACGAGCCGCCGGCCGGGCGCAGAACCGACACGGCGTGCCAGGGGTCTGGCAGCACCGGCATCTTCCCTTGGGCCCGGATCCGGTCCCGTAGCTCGATCAGCATCTGATCGCCGCGCAGGCCCTGCATTCCGAGCTTCTTCCGAGTGCGCGCCTGGAGATCAGCAAACAACGCGGTGATTCCTATGGTCGCGGCGATTCCCAGCCCGGCCCGGTCGCTCGCTATGTCGTAGGCCAGCATCGCGGCTACGAACACGAAGAGAATGCGCAGGGCGCGCGGCCAGAGCAGCAGGCCGCCAGCCAGGATCGGCAGGATCAGCACGCCAGGCGAGAGCCATTGGCCAGATACCTTGACGGCCCCGACGCCGATCGCAACGGTGGCAGCCGCCAGGCCGAGGGCCACCCGCCGGTTGCGGGTGATGAGCTGGCGGCTTATCCACCCGCGCTGCCGCGCCGCAGCCGACCGAGCCGCGGACCAGAGCCGACGCCAGAGGTGTGAAACCATCCTGCCGGCACTGTACCGGTCCCGGCCCCGGGGCCGGAAATGTAGTGGCTCGCCTGCCCGCCGGCGGGTAGAAAGGCCACCATGAGTGCTAGCTACCCGATCCGGACCATCGCGCCCGACGAGTTCGACGCATTCGGCGCGGTGCCGGGCCAGGCATTCCTGGACGAGTGGCCGCCCGAGGAGAGGGAGCTTGAGCGCCCGGTCACCGAGTTCGACCGCACCATCGCCGCCTTCGATGGTTCGCAGATGGTGGGCACGGCCGGCGCTTACACGTTCCGCTTGACGGTGCCGGGCGGCATCGCCGACGCCGCTGGCGTCTCGCTGATAAGCGTGCTGCCGAGCCACCGGCGCCGAGGCATCCTCACGGACATGATGCGGTACGAGATCGCCGATGCTCGGCAGCGCGGCGAGGCAATCGCCATCTTGTTCGCGTCCGAATCCGGTATCTACGGCCGCTTCGGTTACGGTCTCGCGACCTGGAACCAGCACGTCCGGATCGGTCGCGGTGACGGTCGGCTCACCGTCGGCGCTGCGGCCCCGGAGTCCGCGCAGGTGTGCCTGCGCGCCGCCGACCCCGCTGATGTCCGGTCGGATCTGGTGGACCTCTTTGCGGCCGTGGTGATCGGCAGGCCCGGGATGATCGCCAGGAATGACGCCTGGTGGGACATCCTGCTGTCCGACCATCCGGCGCGTCGGGACGGCATGTCGCCGCTGCGCTGCCTGCTGGCCGAGGATTCCGTCGGCCCGCGAGGCTACGCGCTGTACCGGACCAAGGCGTCCTGGTCGGACGGACTCGCCGATGGCACGCTTCAGCTGCGCGAGCTCACGGCCGTAGACCCGGCGGCGACCGCGGCCCTGTGGGCCGACCTGTTCAGCCGGGATCTCGTCGGCGAGGTCATTGCCAGGAACCGCCCGGTCGACGATCCGCTCCTCGCGATGCTCGCCGACCCGCGGCGTGCGCAGCCGCTCGTGGTCGACGCGCTGTGGGTCAGGCTGATCGACCTGCCCGCCGCCATGACGCAGCGCAAGTACGCCAGCGCGGTCGATGTCGTGCTCGACGTCCAGGATTCGTTCCAGCCAGACAACGCGGGCCGCTGGCGGCTCAGCTCCGGCGGCCCTGACGAGGGCGGCAGTGCGCGGTTCGAGCGCACGACGGCGTCCGCAGATCTCGTGGTATCCGTCCAGTCACTCGGTGCTGGTTACCTCGGGGGTGCCAGCTTCGGACAGCTTGCCGCGGCCGGGCATGTCAGCGAGCTCACGCCGGGCGCGCTGCGCCGCCTAGCGACCGCCATGTCGTGGGATCCGCGGCCGTGGTGCAGCATGATGTTCTGAGGCACCTACACGGAACGGGCTGGTTATGTCCGGGATGAAGATCTCGCTCGACGCCGCCATGCGAGCACGAGACGTATCGCCTTCGAGCTGGTCAGATGACAGCCCGCTAGATCGTGATGAAGCCGAGGGCCGCGCCGTCACAACAGACGCCGCCGCTGGAAGCGCCGTCGCCGGTTCAGCGGCGCATAGGAGCACCGCCGCTGGCGGTGCGACGCATGGGGACGCCGGCGGCGCAGCCCATAGGAGCACCGCTTCAGCCGACGAGGGCGCGACCGCAGACAGCCCGGCGCCTAAGAGCGCCGCCGCAGCCGAAGTCGCGCGGCCGACTGCCAATGGCGCCGGCCCCGCCGCAGACGCAGCAGGCTCAGGCGGCGCGACGAGCGGTGGCCGACCCAGACCTCGTCAGCCCAGCCCTCGCCAGCCCAGACCGCGGCTGCCCAGACCGCGGCTGCCGCTAGCCGCGCGACCCCAAGCGCGCGAGGCCGGCGAGCTCGAGCATGTAGCACCCGAGCACAGAGCACCCGAGTCCGAGCCCGGCCAGTCCAGCCTCAGTGAGCCGGTACGTCGTGAGACCCCGCCGAGGGAGGCTCCGCCAGGCGAGGTCCTGCCGGCGAAGGTTCCGCCAGGCGAGGTCCTGCCGGCCGAGGTCCCGCCAGGCGAGGTCCCCTCAGGCGAGGTCCTGCCAGGCGAGGTCCTGCCAGGCGAGCCCGCGTCCGTGCCTGCGCAGCAGGATCGGCGCGACCAGCGCCGTCGAGCGAACCGTCCGCGACCATCTCGGCGCACCCGGTCACGACGCGGCCGTCCGACGTGACACCCGTCGCCTGCGCCGACGCCGATTGGGCGGCTCTGAGGATTCTTCATGGTTTCGTTGGTCGCAAACCAGGGCGAAGTAGGACTCAAGATCGCCTAAAACCATGAAACGTGGTCTCGCGAGGAGTCATCCGGCTGACGCGGGTCCTGGCGAACACCCCAAAGCTGTAACAAGCGTACATCTCACCCAGCCCACGCCACCCCATCCCCAGCGCATGCCAGCACTAAGGCAGCGGCGGCAGTTCGCCAGTCTGCTCGTACGCCGCGATCATGTTCAGGCGCCGTACGTGACGCGGAGCTTCCGAGAACGCCGTCTCCACGAAAACCTTCGCGAACCCCACGGCGTCGTCGATTGAGTACTCACGCGCCCCGAGGCTCAGCACGTTCGCGTTGTTGTGCAGCCGCGCCAGCTTCGCGGTCTCGTCGCTCCACGCGAGGGCCGCGCGGACGCCGCGGATCTTGTTGGACGCCATCTGCTCGCCGTTGCCCGATCCGCCGATCACGATGCCCAGGCTGTCCGGATCGCCGACGGCAGCCGTGGCCGCCCGCATCACGTAAACCGGATAGTCGTCATCGGGGTCGTAGCTCGACGGACCGCAGTCCACGGGCTCGTGCCCAGCTTGGGTGAGCCAATCCACGAGCCTGGCCTTCAGCTCGAACCCGGCGTGGTCAGATCCCAGATATACGCGCACAGCGCCAAGTCTGGCACGGCCCCGGCGCAGCAACGGGCAGACCCGGCCAGACACCCCGCCAGGCGCACCCGGCCAGGTGCACCCCGTTTAGACGCACTCGGCTAGAACTGGAGCGACTTGATCTCCAGGAACTCCTCCATGCCGTGCACGCCGAGTTCACGTCCGTACCCCGACTGGCCGAACCCGCCGAAAGGGGCGGCAGTATTGAACGTCCCGCCGTTGATCTCGACCTGGCCCGCCCGCAGCTGTCGTGCTACCGAGACCGCGTGATCCTGGTCGGCCGACCAGACAGCAGCCGCAAGCCCGTACGGCGTGCCGTTCGCTATGTCGATCGCCTCTTGCTCGGTCTGATAGGGCAGGACGCACAGCACGGGCCCGAATATCTCTTCGGTCGCCACCACCATCTGCGGCGTTACGTCAGCAAACACCGTCGGGCGCACGTAATAACCGACTGGTAGGCCGTCCGGCTGCTGCGGTCCGCCAGTCGCCAGGCGCGCGCCTTCAGCCAGGCCTTTCTCCAAGTACGACAGCACCCGGTCGCGCTGTGCCGCCGAAGCGAGCGGGCCGAGACGGGTGTCTTCGAGCTGCGGATCGGCGGGCTGATACCGCTCGGCATACCGGGCGGCCAGGCTGACTGCCTCGTCGTAGGCGTCGCCGTGCACCAGCATCCGGGTCAGCGCGTTGCAGGTCTGGCCAGCGTTGGTCAGGGCCTTCGCCACGCCAACCTTCACGGCCGTGTCCAGCTGGGCGTTCGGCAGGATTACGTTGGCTGATTTGCCGCCAAGCTCGAGCGTCACTCGCTTCACCGTCGCAGCGGCGACCTCCGCCACTCGGCGACCGGCCGCACCTGATCCGGTGAAGGACACGGCGTCGATCCCAGGGTGCGCGGCGATCGCCTCGCCGCTGACCGGGCCTGTGCCACAGATCAGATTAAAGACTCCGGCGGGCAGGCCGATGGTATGCAGGATGTCGGCTAGCTCGTAGGCCGCGGCGGGCGCGACCTCGCTCGGCTTCAGCACCACGGTGCAGCCTGCTGCCAGCGCCGCCGCCACCTTTGCCACGATCTGATGCAGGGGGTAGTTCCACGGCGTGATGGCGCCCACCACGCCGGCCGGCTCCCGGACGATCAGCGAGTTGCCGACGCGCTCCCCGCCGAAGTCGTAACTGGCAAGCAGCTCGACGTAACTGCGCAGCACGGCCAGCGGGGTGCCCACTTGCACGCGACGCGCAAACGTGATCGGCGAGCCCATGTCGCAAGTGATCGCGGCTGCTACCGCCGCAGACCGCTCGTCGAGCAAGTCCGCGGCTGCCTCCAGGAACCGTGCCCGTTCCGCAGGCGGCGTCGTCGACCACGCGCCGAATGCGCTCCTGGCAGCAGCAACGGCCTGATCCACGTCGGCCGGATCCCCGGCCGGGACCTGATCGATGACCGCCTCGGTGGCCGGATTGACGACGTCAATGGACCTGTCGCTCGCGGACGGCGTCCAACGGCCGCCGATGTAGTTCTCGCGCATAAGAACCATCTTCGCCCAGGCCCCGCCGCCGTGCGACAGCGGTCTGACCAGGACCTTGGTCCGCCCGGCTAGTCGAAGATCGGGTCTTTGGTCCGGCTGCGCTTCAGCTCGAAGAAGCCATCGGTCGAGGCGACAAGCAGCACGCCGTCCCAGAGCCGGGCAGCGTCTTCGCCCCGCGGAATCGGCGACACCACCGGTCCGAAGAACGAGGTGCCATTCACAGAGATGACCGGGGTCCCGACCTCGTAGCCGACCCGGTCCATGCCGTCGGAGTGCGAGGCCCGGAGCGCGTCGTCATAGGACTCGTCGTCCATAGCGTCGGCGAGCTCGGCAGGCAGACCAGCCTCGGCCAGCGCGGCCTCGATCGTGGTCCGGTTCCGGTCCAACTTGTCCTGGTGGAACCTCGTGCCGAGGGCCGTGTACAACGGCAGCAGGACCTCGGGCCCGAGCTTCTGCTCGGCGGCAATGCACACCCGCACCGGGCCCCAGGCCTGGCGCATGAACTCCTTGTACCGCTCCGGCATGTCCTCCTTGCCTTCGTTCAGCACAGCGAGGCTCATGACGTGCCAGCGTGCCTGCACCGGGCGGACCTTCTCCACCTCGAGCACCCATCGGCTGGTGATCCAGGCCCACGGGCATAGCGGATCAAACCAGAAATCCAGCTGAGTAGGCTCCTGCGCGGGCATACACACTCCTCGAAGATGTCGGCTTGCTTCCGGCAACCGAGAAACCGCATTGCACATTCCGGTCCCTGGCACGAGCATGCCAATGCCATGGAAAAAGACCAGACGAAGGGAACGGGGCCGTGACGAGCAACCTCACGCGCGAAGAGGCGCGGGGTCGGGCAGAGCTCCTGAGCGTCGCCTCCTACCAGGTCGAACTCGACCTCACCGGGTCCGACACGGCATTCGGCTCGATTACAACCGTGCACTTCAGCTGCGCCAGGCCAGGGGCCGATACGTTCATCGAGCTAACCGCGCCCGCTGTGACGCAGATCACGCTGAACGGCGCGCAACTCGACCCGGCTGCGTTCGACGGCGACCGGATCGCGCTCACTAGCCTCCAGTCGGAGAACGAGCTCCAGGTCATCGCGACGTGCGCATACTCGCGCAGCGGCGAAGGATTGCACCGGTTCACCGATCCGGCGGACAAGGACGTCTACCTATATAGCGACCTGGAGACGTACGACGCCCACCGGATATACGCCTGCTTCGACCAGCCGGATCTGAAGGCGACCTTTGAGTTCACCATCACTGGGCATTCCGACTGGACTGTCATCTCGAACATGGCGCCCGACATCGCCGCTGAGCGGGCCGGTCCTGGCGTGGCTCGCTGGCACTTCCCGCCGACGCCCGTCATGTCGACGTACATCACCGCCATCGCGGCTGGACCTTATTTCGCGGTCAGACAGGTTCACGACGGGATTCCGCTCGGCATCTACTGCCGCCAGTCGCTGTCCGGCTACCTCGACCCGGACGAGATCTTCGAGATCACCCGGCAGGGCTTTGACTTCTACCACGCCAACTTCGGGGTCCGGTACCCGTTCGGGAAGTACGACCAGCTCTTCGTGCCCGAGTTCAAGGCCGGTGCGATGGAGAACGCCGGCTGCGTGACGTTCCTGGAGGCCTACATCTTCAGGTCGAGGGTCACCGACAGCGAGCGGGAAGCGCGGGCGCTAACGATCCTGCACGAGATGGCACACATGTGGTTTGGCGACCTGGTCACCATGCGGTGGTGGGACGATCTGTGGCTAAACGAGTCGTTCGCGACCTGGTCGGAGCTTGTCTCGGGGACCGAGGCCACACGGTGGACCAACGCCTGGACCGGGTTCGCCCAGGATTACAAGGCCTGGGCCTACCGTCAGGACCAGCTGCCGTCGACGCATCCAATCGCCGCCGACATCCCAGACATCGAAGCCGTGGAGGTCAACTTCGACGGCATCACCTACGCCAAGGGCGCGGCAGTGCTCAAGCAGCTCGTCGCCTACGTGGGCCGGGACAACTTCCTGGCCGGCGTCCGCGACTACTTCGGGAAGCACGCGTGGGGCAACGCGACGCTGACCGACCTGCTGAGCTCGCTGGAGCAGGCATCCGGCCGCGATCTCGCCGCCTGGTCGAAGTCATGGCTCCAGACGGCCGGCGTTAACACCCTGCGGCCGTCGTTCGCCGTGGACGGCGAAGGCAGGTTCAGCTCCTTCGCCGTCCTCCAGCAGGCGCCCGCCGAGCACCCGGAGCTGCGGCCGCACCGCATCGCGATCGGGCTCTACGACCGCGAAGAGCAGGGCCAGGAAGGGCCAATATTGACACGGCGCCGCCGCGTCGAGCTTGACATCACAGGCGCCGTTACCGAGGTGCCCGAGCTCGTCGGCGAGCTCCGGTCCTCGCTCGTCCTCGTCAACGACGACGATCTCACCTACGCCAAGGTGCGCTTGGACGACCACTCGCTCCAGACCGTCGTGGCCGCGATCAGCGAGCTCGCCGATCCGCTCGCGGCCGCCCTGTGCTGGGCGTCGGCGTGGGACATGGCCAGGGATGCCGAGCTGCGCACGCGCGACTTCCTCGATCTGGTCACGTCCGGCGCGCCCTCCATCAGCGAGATGACTGTCCTCGGCCGCCTGCTGCGAAGTATCGGGCTCGCCGTCCGCCGCTACAGCGCGCCCGCGCACCGAGACGCCGCGGTCGCCCAGCTTGAGGACGCGGTGCGCGGTTGGCTGCTCGCGGCGACGCCCGGCTCCGATCACCAAGTGGCGTGGGCTAAGGCGCTGGCCGACGTCGCGACGTCCACAGCCAGCCTGGACCTGCTCGCCGGGCTTCTCGCCGGCACCGAGTCGATCGACGGCCTCGCTGTCGATACGGACCTGCGCTGGGAGATCCTGCACCGGCTGGTCAGCCGCGGGGCAGCCGGAGTCGGCGAGATCGAATCCGAGCTCGACCGCGACCGTACAGACGCAGGCGAGCGGCACGCCGAGAGCTGCCTGGCAGCGATCCCCACGCCCGAAGCCAAGGCCGCGGCATGGGCCAAGATCACGGGCGGCACGCTGCCGAACGCGACGTTCCGGGCCGTGCTGCGCGGCTTTCGCGACCGCGACCAGGATGAGCTGCTGGCACCGTATGCGGACAAGTTCTACGACGCGCTCGGCGACATGTGGCAGGACGGCGCGTCGGACATGGCGCAGTTCTTCACCGAGGTCGGCTACGCAGACGCCGTCAGCCAGGCGACGATCGACGCCACGGATGCCTACATCGCGGCTGCCGACCCAGTCCCGGCCCTGCGGCGGCTGCTCCTAGAGCGACGCGACGACGTCGTCCGAGCTCAGCGCTGCCAGCAGCGTGATGCGCGAGCCAGCTAAAACACGCGGGCTAACGCGGGCGAGCTTGCTCGCCCGCGTTAGCCCGCGTGTGTGCGCACGCTGAGCTGGCTCGCTAAGGCCGGGCTGACTGCCTGACAGACGGCGCGCAGCAAGTCGACGCCGGGCAGTTCCTCAAGCAATACTGGCCTACCGCTGTCGTCGCATAGCGGGATGCGCCAGTTCGGATACTCGTCGCGAGTACCGGGGATGTTCTGCGTGCGCCTGTCGCCGACGGCATCGGCCAGTGACACCCCGAGCAGCACCGCGGGCGTCTTGCGTAGGTAGCCGTACAGAGCGACTGTGTACTCGGCGCCGCTCGGCTGCTCATCGGGCGGCAGCAGGCCCTCGCTGACTAGGGCCGCCTGCCAGCGAGCCACCATCGCTTCGGACTCACCTCGTTCCTGTTCCTGAGAGGTTTTCAGCAGCCCCAGCCTGGCCCGAACGGTCACCTGGTCGCCGGTGACGAAGCCGAAGACCGGCGGCACGTCGTGCGTGCCGACGGTCGCCATGCAATCGCGGCGCCAGTCGGCTGGGCGCAGGGGCGTGCCATCGCGCGTGTGGGTGAACCACAGCATCATCGTGCCGAGGATGCCCTGCTCAGCAAGGTAGCCGCGAATCCAGGGATCGACCGTGCCGAGATCTTCCCCGACAGCGACCGCGCCAGCACGGGCAGCGGCGCCGACGAGCGCGCCGACTGACGCGCGGTGGTCGTAGCTGACGTAAGCGCCGCGGTCTGGCGGCTGGCCCGCGGGCACCCACCACAGCCGCATCAGTCCCATCACGTGATCGACGCGCAGGCCGCCGGCTTGGCGCAGGGTCGCGCCGAACAGCTCGGCCAGGGGCCGGTAACCGGCGGCTGCGAGCGCGCGCGGATTCCACGGCGGCTGCGACCAGTCCTGGCCGAGCTGGTTGAATCCGTCCGGTGGCGCGCCGACGCTGAAACCCGGTGCGAGGAGCCGCTGGTTCGCCCACGCGTCCGCGCCGCCGGGATGCGTGCCAATGGCCAGGTCATGGATGATGCCGTGGGCCATGCCCGCGGCCTTAGCGGCGTCCTGCGCAGCGGCCAGCTGCTCGTCGGCCTGCCACTGAAGCCAGGCGCTGAACTCCGCGGCCGCGGACAGCTTCTCGTCGCCTGCCACAACCTCAGCGGCGCGGGCTGGATCGGCCAGCTCGGCGGGCCAGTCTCGCCAGTCGGGGCCGTGTGCCTCAGCCAGGGCGCACCAGGTGGACCAGCGCTCAAGGTCACGACCGCGTTCGGCCCGGAATGCCGCGTAGGCACGCTGACGGGATTCGGTCAGCGGGACCTTGCTGATCAGCTCGAGGGCAGTGCGCTTGCCACGCCATACCGCGTCTCTGTCGATGAGGTCGGCGGTCGAGTTGGCAGCTCGCAGCGGAGCGGCGATCTCGTGAATCGTCCGCTTGTCCTCGGCTGGCAGTGCGCCGTATTCGAGCACGTCCTCGACCCGGAGGTACAGCGGGCTCGTGAACAGGCGCGTCATCGGCAAATATGGCGAGGGGCTGATCGGCGGCAGCGGCTCGGCAGCATGGAGCGGGTTGATCAGGACGAACCCGGCGCCGAGCTCGATTGCGCTCCAACGGGCGAGCTTCGCCAGGTCGTGCAGGTCACCGTGTCCCCAAGAATCCTTCGAGCGCAGCGAGTACAGCTGGACGGTGAAGCCCCACTGGCGCTCGGACGGAATGCTCAGGCGCGGCGCGCCGCGTCGGCTCCCGGCCAGTTGGCCGGACACGCCGCCGCGCGCTTCGCCGCTGGCGGGTGCATCCAGATCGGCGTCATCACCAGCGCCCTCGGGTGTCTGCTCGAGGATCTGCAAGATCGCTTCGAGGGTTTCCGGTGGCACCTCGACGTACTGGCCACGCCAATCGCGATACTCAGCAGCAATCCCGGCATTTCGCGCACGCTTCAGGAGTTCAGGGTCGGTCACACCTCCATGATTGACCCCTCACGCGGCGGCTAATCGGCCCGGCTCGCGCGGCCTTCCATGATCCGGAAAGATTCGACACAGTCGGCTGTGTCGAATCTTTCGCCAAAACGTCGCGAGCCATGATTTGTCGGTGCAGCGCGCAACACTGAGCGCCGTGGCTCGACAGATCCCGCCGCAACTACTCGAACTGGCCGAGTTGCAGTGCGGCATCGTAACCAAGCAGCAGGCAGCAGCCGCTGGCCTGACCAGAAGCGTGGTCGCGTCGCACGTTCGGTATGGCCGATGGCAGCGGCTGCATCCAGGCGTTTATGCAACGTTCACTGGCCGGCCGTCCCGGCTCGGGCTGTTATGGGCAGCTGTACTGAGCGCGGGACCTGGCGCGATGCTCAGCTACCAGACCGCAGCCGAGTTGGCGGGCCTCGTCAAACGGCCAAGTGATCTCGTCCACGTCACTGTCCCTGCAGATCGGCGAGTGGCGCGTGCGCCCGGCATAGTTGTCCACACGTCGAAGCGCGCTGTGGCAGCTAAGCATCCGGTCAAGCTGCCGCCGCAAACGCGCATCGAGGAGACAGTGCTCGATCTCGCTGGTGCGGCGCGAACGATAGACGACGCGTGCGACTGGATTACTCGCTGCCTGGGCAGTCGGCTGACGACACAAGACAAACTGCACCGGGCCCTAGCAATGCGGCGAAAGATCCGCTGGCGCGCTGAGCTTAAAGAGTTGCTGACCCCGGATGCGGCCGGCTTCCACTCCGTTCTCGAGCGGCATTACCACAGCAACGTGGAGCGACCGCACGGCCTGCCTTCCGCGAGGCGCCAGGCGAGGTTCGTCAGCGGTCGTCACAACGAGTACCGCGATGCGCTCTACGAGTCCTACCGCACGGCGATCGAGCTAGACGGCGACGCAACGCACGGTGCAGACACGAAGTGGTGGGACGTTCGTCGCGACAATGCGGCTGCCGTGGACGGCATCGCGACGCTGCGGTACGGCTGGTTCGATATCACTCAGACTCCCTGCTTGGTCGCTGCCGAGGTCGCGCGGGTACTTGCTAACCGCGGCTTTACAGGCGCGCATCCGTGCTCGTCGGGGTGCCCGGTCGGCAAGGTCATCGCGCGGCGCCGACCATCTGCGTAGCAAGGGCTACGCGAACGTCGGCCGCGCTGACACGACGCGCACCGGCGCGCAGGCGCGACGCGTGCACCAGTCCGGCGCGGCGCGCACACCAGCGCAGCGGCCGCGATGCCGGGAAACGAGCGCCAGCGGCGGCCGGCGGGGTTGCACAAGCGGCGCCAGTCGGCCGGGCTCGCGCAAATCGCATTATGCGGAAGGATTCGACACAGCCGAGTGTGTCGAATCCTTCGCCATATGGGCGCGACCCTGGTCCGCGGCGCCGCGCGATCAGCTCCGGCTCAACACAGTGCGCGCACCATGGTTAGCCGGGCGACCGCGACAAGCGACTGGAGCTTGTGCGGCCCGCCGCAGCTGCACACAACGAACGGTCTCGGCTTCTAAGTCGGGGGCTAGCCGAACGGCCTCGGCTTCTAAGTCGGGGGCTAGCCGAACGGCCTCGGCTTCTAAGTCGGGGACTGGCCGAGGTGTCAGCGCGCGGCCGAGCCAGTAGCCGACGAGAGCCTGCGCCACGGCCACGAGCACCGTCAGCGCGAACCCGACTACTGCCGACGTCGGCAGCCCCAGGATCCCTGCGATCACCCGCGCCATCGCCACGTAGGGCTGGCCGCGAATAACCGCCCACGTTAGGGGCGCACCCCAGCCAACCGCAGCCATTATGGCGAGCGCAGGCACTGCAACGCGCAGGCGCCAGGCACCGATCCAGTTCGCCAGGCCGGCCAGCACCCCCACGACGAAGGGGGCGAACCACCAGCCCTTCGCCGCCGCGCCGATGATGATCAGGCTCCCGGCCAGCAGCAAGAGCAGCCACACAGACGTAGGCCAGCGGTGATAGGGCCGGATGAACCGAGGCTGGAACGGAACTGGCCGCGGGGCTTCGCGGATTCCCTGTGCTCGCAGCTGTCCGAGCCGATACGAACCGCGCTTGCCCAGGCGCCTGAACTCGGCCGTCACAGCACCAGTCCCCCGCCACCCACGGTTAGCAGCAAGAACTGCCAGGTCCACGCGCCGTGGCCCGGCACGAGCAGGGTGCCAAGTGCAGGCACGCCACCGACGCCAGCGCCAAGCAGCACGAGCAGGCCGGCTGACACAGCCAGTGCCAAAACCCCGTTTCCCATCAAAAGGCCGCGCCGGGCGCGCCCAGCACTGCGCATGGTCATCCCGTGCCCCCGCATCCTGAGGTGACCGCCAGCCGTGATCGCTGGCACACCGAATGCTAAAACACGCGCCATCGGCCGAGTTCACCGCGGCGCGGGCTGCGAGCCTGAGCGCGAGTCAGGCCGTTCGCCGGCGCCGGAATCATGCTCTGCTCGTGCTGGAGACCTTCTGGTGGCGCCGCTGGACCGAGCAGTCACGCTTGCCTGGGAAACGTACGCGGGGCTGCCGGAGCTGATGGCTGGCTGCCCGGCGTCACTCCCCCGTCTCGCGCGCGGGGGCCGTCACTGGCCGCGCGGCGGGCCGTCCCTCCCTCGACTCGCACGGCCGAACCGTCACTCGCCTGACTGATGCAGCAAGTCGAGGAACTTGGCCACCACTGGGCCGTCCGTCGGACCGCCTTCGCCGCCGTTGACTGTGACCATCGCGAACGCGACCGGGGCGCCGACGACGCTGTTGTTGAAGCCCACGAGCCACGCGTCGGTCGGCAGCGGGTTGCCGTGCCCGTACTGCGCCGTGCCGGTCTTCGCGTACGTGCCGGATGGCAGCCCCTTGCCGGCTGCGGTCCCGGACGCGACGACCTGCGCCATCATCTGGTGCAGGTCGCTGACGACGTTCGCTGGCAGCGCTGCTGGCAGTACGCCGTGGCCGGCTGCGGCGACGACCAGCTGAGGCGCTCGCACCTGGCCGGTGTCGACGGCCGCCGCGACGACGGCCATGTTCAGCGGCGATACCAGGACCCGGCCCTGGCCGATCGCGGTCGCGGCGAGGTCGGCCAGATCCGATGGCGCCGGGACCGAGCCGGCGAACGCCGGGAGGCCGAGCGACGGCGTCGCGCCGATCAGGTACCGCACCGCCGTCCGCGTGAAATCTGCCGCCGTCAGATGCCGCGTCGCCAGCCCGATGAACGCCGTATTGCACGACTCCGCGAACGCATGCAGCAGGTCGCCGATCGGAGCCGTGCCCTCGGCGTTGTGGAAGATCTCGCCGTCGACATCCAGCTGGGCTGGGCACGTGGCCGGCGATGACGGCGTCAGTCCGTTCTCCAGTAGCGCGGTCGACGTCAGCACCTTGAACGAGGACCCCGGCGGGAACGCGCCATCAAGCGCCAGATCGAACCCGCCGCCAGTGGGCACGGTGGCCGCGGCGAGCACCTGGCCAGTCGCGGCATCGACCGCGACCAGCGCCGCGTTTTTGTGCACGCCTGCCAGTGCCTCCTCAGCGTCCCGCTGCACCAGCGGGTCGATGCTCGTCCGCACCGGCAGGCCAGGCCGCGGGCTGAGCGTCCCGACCGTGCTAACGGTCGCGCCGGCCGCGCTGACCGCAGTGACCGTGGCACCGGGCTGCCCGGCCAGCTGCCGCTCGTACGCGGCCTCAAGCCCGGTCTGGCCGACCACGCTCGCGGCCGTATACGGCGCGCCCAGCGATTGAAGTTCCTGGGCCGTGACCGGCCCGACGGAACCAACCACATAGCTGAGGTCCGGCGTCAGAGGTGCACGCTGGTGGATGGTCTGGAACACCGTGCCGGGAACGGGGTAGATCGTCGGCGCCAGCTGCTCATAGCGAGGGAGGCTTACCGTAACGACCGGTTCGAACCAGGTTGGCTCCTTCTTCGCGCCGGTCAGCGCGGTGTCAATGGCCTGCTTCGTCGCGCCCGCAGTGAGCAGGGCGGCCCGCACCACAGAGTCGCTCTTGATCCGCTGGCCTTCGACGCCGACGATCACCATCGCCGACTGGGCCGTCAACGGCGTCCCCCGCGCGCCGAGTATTTGTGCCCGTGCCGGCCAGGTCGTCGCGACCGAGAGGTGATCGCCGGGATGCCTGAGCTGCGGCGCGATCGTCGCTGGGGACCAGGCCACGAGCCAGGTGCCCGATGACTGGGTCAGCCTAAGAGTGGTCTTGATACTAACGGTGCCGATCCTTGGCAGCGCGATCTGCTCGGTCACCGGCTCGCGCGCTGTGCTGCCGCTGACTACGAGCTGGCCAGGGTGATAGGTAGCGTGCCTGGCGCCGAGGTTGGCAAGGGCAGCGGAATTCACCGCAGTGAAGTCGGCGGGCGGCTTCAGCGCCAGCGCGCGCATGCCGGGCCAGTCGCGCGCCGCCCAGTCCGCGAGGTAACTATGCGCGACGTCCTGCGGCGTCGGCCCGCTCGAACACGACGCGACCAGCGCGCCGGTCACCAGCAGCGTCGACGCGAGCGCCACCGGCCTGGCCAGCCTGGTCAGCCCGGGCGACAACCCCGGTCGGCCGGGCCGGCCGGACCTGATTCGCCCCCGAACCACTGTCATGACGATGACCATACGAGCATCCGCCGACAGCGGCGTGGCGGATGGCGACAGTACCCAAATTGGTCCATCGCGTCATCGTGGCTTGCGCCGATCCCCTGGCCTTGGCTTAGCCGTCGGGCCTGCTGCCTCGTCGGCGCGCACGTCTGGCATCGTGTCCGAGGCGGTCGCGGAGTCCGTCGGACTCGATTCGCCGATCGCGCCGGAACCCGCGTCCGGCGGCTCGGCGCCAGCCGCGCTGCCCTCGAGCTGGAGGTGCGGTACGACCGGCTCCAGCCACCTCGGCATCCACCAGGCGCGGCTCCCGAGCAGCGTCATGACGGCAGGCACCAGGATCATCCGGACCAGCGATGCGTCGATCAGCACGGCGAACGCCATGCCGAGCGCGAGCATCTTCACGGTCGGATCGGAGTTGAGCACGAAGCTTGTGAAGACGACGACCATGATGGCCGCCGCCGTGGTGATCACCTGCGCCGTGCTGCCGATGCCGATCGCGACCGCCCGGTGCGCGTCCCTGGTCGCGATCCACGCCTCATGGATTCGCGACATCAGGAACACCTCGTAGTCCATGGACAAACCGAACACGATCGCGAAGACCAGCATGGGCACGTAGGCCGGGATCGGCAGCGTCGTGTGCAGGCCGATCAGTGTCTTCAGCCAGCCCCACTCGAACACGGCGACGATGACGCCGTAGGCGGCCCCGATCGACAGGATGTTGAGGATGGCCGCCTTCGTCGCGATCACGACCGACCGGAATGCCATGGTCAGCAGCACGAACGCGATCGCGATCACCGCCAGGATCAGCCAGATCAGCCGAGAAGTGATCCGCTTGGTGAAGTCCACCTGGCCTGCCGTCGTTCCGGTGACGTAGGTCGTGGCCTTCTGCTTGGGCAGCACGTCGGTCCGCAGCGTGTTGACCAGGTCGCTGGTGGCTGCCGCCTGCGGGCGCGTAGTCGGGATCGCGCTGAAGACCGCGGTCGTGCTGCCGGTGTTGATGGCGACGGGGCCAACCGAGGCGACGCCCTTGGTTCCGGCGACCGCCTTCTGCATATTGGTCAGCAACGTATTGTCCGCCGAGCTCGATTGCTTCGGCAGGACCACCACGATGGCGAGCGGGCCGTTGGAGCCGACGCCGAAGCCCTTCGTCATGAGGTCGTAGGCGCGCCGGTTCGAGTCGCTGGTCGGGTTGGTGCCGTTATCCGGCTGGGCCAGCGTGATCGAAAAGAACGGGATCGCGAGCACGATGAGCACAGCGACGCTGAACGCTGCCCACGGCCACGGATGCGCGCTGACCCGCCGCCCCCACCGGGCAAATGCGGAATGCTCGTGCTGCTCCTCCGTGGCGGCCGCGGTCCGCTGCGCCTGCTCCCTGGCGCTCTCACCGGCCCGGTGCGCCGTCCACCGGGCACTCAGCGCCCGGATGTTCTCCCTGGCCACGCCCAGGAACGCGGGCACCAGCGTGAGTGCGGCGAGCATCGTGATGGCGACCGTGATCGCAGCAGCCAGGCCGAGAGCGCCGACGAAGGCAACGTCGGATATGTACAGCCCCAGGATCGAGACAACGACGGTGCTCCCGGCCACGACGATCGCCGCGCCCGACGTGCCCTCCGCGTGGCGCGCCGAGGTGAGGACGTCCATGCCGGAGTCCAGTTGCTCGCGGTGCCGCGCGACCAGGAACAGCCCGTAATCGATCGCAACGCCCAGGCCAAGCAGGGTTGCGATCGTCGGCGCGGTCGTAGGAAACGTGATGACGGACGCGAGCAGGCCGAGCAAGGACAGGCCAGAGCCGACGCTAAAGATGGCCGAGACCAGCGGGATCGCCGCCGCCACCAGTGAACCGAACATCAGCAGCAGGAGGAGCAGCGCACAGCCGAGGCCAATGAGCTCGGACGTGGTGTCGCTCGTCTTCTGGCCGATCTCGCCCGCGCCGGCGCCGTACTCGACCTGCAGTCCGGCCTTGCGGGCCGGCGCCACGGCATTGTTCAGCCTGTCCAGGTAGCTGGTGTCGAGAGAGTACGGGTTGGCGCTCCAGGACACGCTGGAGTACGCGATGGTGCCGTCCTTGGATACCGCGCCGCCAGGCGGCGAGCCAAACGGGCTGCTCGCCTTGATCACGTCAGGCAGCTTGCCGATATTGGTCGTGGCCTGATTCACAGCGGCTGCGTCGGCAGAGATGGTGCCCTTGGTCGCCTGGAAGACGATCTGGCCCGCGTAGCCGCCTTGCGAGCTGAAGGTTGAGTTCAGCCTGTTCAGGCCGTCGTCGGACTGGGTGCCCGGCACGTTGTAGTTGTTGACGTAGGTGCCACCGAACTGCTGGCGGGCCAGTAGCAGGCCGCCCAGGATGATCACCCAGGCAGCGATGACGATCCAGTGCCGCCGGACCGAGAACCCGCCAAGAGACTCCAGCCACGCGTTCAACCAGCACCCCCGCAGTCACGGCGTCCCCGCGCGCCGTGAGGGCACTATCCCCGGCGGCCTTGCATTCCACGCATATACGTCGAGGCGGCCAGCGCCTGCAGGCGGCCAGCAGGCACGGCCCCGTTCCCGGATCTTGGGTTATTTCACCAGATGGGCGGGTGCCGATGCGCCCACGGGCGGGCTGCTTCCAGCTGCCCGGAGAGCGAGATCAGGGTCGCCTCGTCGCCCATCCGCCCGGCGAGCATGATGCCGATGGGCAGGCCCTCGTCCGTCCAGTGCAGGGGCACGCTCACGGCCGGCTGGCCGGACAGGTTGTACAGCGCGGTCCACGGCGTGAACTGGGTCTGCCGGATGAAGTTCTCGGCCGGCTCGACCTCGTCGAACCAGCCGACCGGCCGCGGCGGCAGCGCCACGGTCGGGCTGAGGATCACGTCGTACGGGCTTAGCGCCTGCAGCGCCGGGCGCACGCTGCCCTGCAGTATGGCCTGGTGGAACAGCAGGTCGGCGGCCGACAGTTCCATGCCCTTGGCACGCAGGTACCGCGTCAGCGGCAGCAGGTCGGCTTCCTGCTCGGGCGCGATCGGCGCCAGTGTCGCCATCGCGTACCACAGTGCCAGGAAGGACGGCACTGCCTCGGCCTGGAACGGCAGGTCCACGTCCTCGACCTCGTGCCCGAGCGCCGACAGCAGCGCGCTGGCTTCCTCGTAGGCGGCAACGCAGTCGGGGTGAACCACCGCGCCGTCGATCAGCGTGGTGAGCGACCGAGCGATCCGCAGCTTGCCTGGCTCCCGGCTGGCGTAGCCGAGGAACGACTCACCGGCAGGCAGGGACGGCAGCGTGTACATGTCGCCGGGGTGGTTGCCCGTCATCGCGTCCAGCAGGAGGGCTGCGTCACCCACCGTGCGGGCGAGCGGGCCGTCCGTGGACAGCCCTACCAAATCAGGCATCATCGGGCCTTGCGAGATCCGGCCGCGAGTCGGCTTGATGCCAAACAGCCCGCATACGCTCGCAGGAATCCGGATCGATCCGCCGCCGTCGCTGCCCTGGGCGGCCGGGGCCAGGCCCGACGCCACAGCCGCAGCCGCGCCGCCGCTGGAGCCGCCTGCCGACCGGCTCAGGTCCCACGGAGTGCGAGCGGGCGGGCCGATCTTGGTCTCGGTGTAACAGGGCAGACCGAACTCGGGCGTCGCCGTCTTGCCAGTGATCACGATGCCCGCCGACCGCAAGTGCTCGACAACGTAGTCGTCCTCGGTGGCCACGTTGTCGGCCAGGACGGCGCTGCCGAAGGTGAGCCGGACGCCGGCGACCATGTTCAGGTCCTTGATCGGGACCGGCACGCCCGTCAGTGGCGGCAGGTCGCCGCCGTCCTTGCGGCTCGCCAGCGCGGCCTTGTCGGCGGCGGCAGCCTGCTCGCGGGCGAGGTCGTGGGTCACCGTGTAGAACGCGCCGACCTGCTCGTTGAGCCGGTCGATGCGGTCCAGGTAGTGGTCGGTGATCTCGGCGGACGATGTCTCGCCGGTCCGGATGGCGGCCGCCTGCTCGAGCACTGTCAGGTCATGAATCTGGGTCACGCTACCGAACAGTAGACCACCAGAGGTCGAGGTCCAACCTCGCTGGCGCGTACCGCTGACGAGGGCTTCTGCCCACGTGTACCCAGCGTAAGTGCGGCATTCGCGCCTGCGATCGGCGTGGCGGTAGTGGCTCGGTTACGCTTTGGCGTATGGACCGGGAAACCGGGCCTGAGCCGACACCGAGTGGACCAGCGGCCCCGGCCGAGGAAGGGCCGCACATTCACGTCCCCTCGCGTGCGATCATGGCCGGACTCGCGGCTGATCCGCGGCTGCCGATCTGGATCCGGCGGGCCATCATCTCGCTGATCGCCGCGCTCGCCTTCACGTTCTGGAAGGACTGGCGAGTCGGGCTCACCGCCGCGGCGGTGGTGGCCATTGTCGATACCGTCTACCACTCCAAGACCGTTGCCCTGATCCCCGCCGCGGCCCGGGTCTCGTCCGCCCAGCGGCGCACGAGGCGGCGGCTCTACCTCCTGCGGCCCTTCGGGTACATGGCGATCCACACCCGCGGGATCCCCGGCAGCGACTCTGTCATCGATCACCTGGTCATCGGCCCCGGCGGCGTTTACGCCGTCGACTCTGAGCGCTGGGATAGGCGGCTGCCCGTCCGGACCGTAGCCAGCAACTCGGCATCCGGGGCGCTGCTGTATCACGGGCCTTACAGCCAGAAGGACAGGCTGGCCCATGCCCGCTGGGAGGCGGCGCAGGCGGCCCGGCTACTCAGCGACGACCTCGGGGTGGAGATCACCGTCCGGCCCGCGATGGTCATCTACGGTCCGACCGTGCCCTGGGGGGTGACGAACCTGCGTGGCGTCGACGTTTTCGCCGGCCGCAGGGTCGGCACGTACTTCCGCAGCAGAAAGCGTGCCCACCAGTCCGACACGCTTGGCTGGGAAGAGGCCGGCGCGATCTTCGTCGCCGCTGAGCGCGTCCTGCCTCGGACCTGAGAGCCGGCTGGCGTCTTCCGCAGCAACGCGGGCTCCGCCCGCGTACCTGCCCACGGCGGCCGGCGGGCTAATCTTTGACATCCCCTGATCTACCGAAGGACAGACACCGAAGTGGCCGATCTGCGGACCTGGGTGGCCGGCGCGCGACCGCGGACCCTGCCCGCTGCCGTAGTGCCGGTCGTCGTCGGCTCCGGCGTCGCATTCGGCTACGGCAAATTCTCGCCCTGGCGGGCCGCCCTGGCGCTGCTCGTGGCGCTCGCTCTTCAGATCGGCGTCAACTACGCCAACGACTACAGCGACGGCATCCGCGGCACCGACGAGGTCCGCGTAGGCCCCGTTCGGCTCGTTGGATCGGGCCTTGCTAAGCCCAAGCACGTGCTGGCCGCCGCGCTCGGCTGCTTCGCCGTCGCGTGCACGGCAGGCCTGGTGCTGGCCGCCGTGACCTCGTGGTGGCTTCTGCTGCTCGGCGCTGCCGCCGTGGCCGCAGCCTGGTTCTATACCGGCGGTAGCCGACCGTACGGTTACCGGGCGCTTGGCGAGCTATCGGTCTTCGTGTTCTTCGGCCTCGCCGCGGTCGCGGGCACGGCGTACGTGCAGATGCAGACGCTCACGTGGCTGCCGTTTGCCGCATCGGCAGCCATCGGCCTCCTGGCCTGTGCGCTGCTGGTCATCAACAACCTGCGCGATATCCCGACCGACAGCGAGACCGGCAAGCGGACCCTGGCGGTCGTCCTCGGCGACCAGCGGACCAGAGTGCTCTACGCCGGCTGCATCCTCGTGCCGTTCTGCGTCGCTGTGGTCCTCGCGCCGGCCCGGCCGCTGAGCCTGCTCGCGCTCGCGGCCCTGCCGCTGGCGTTTGCGCCAGTCCGCCAGGTCCGCGACGGCGCAAGTGGCCGCAGCCTCATCGTCGCGCTCGGCCAGACCGGGCGACTCGAGCTCGCTTATGGGGTGCTGCTGACGCTCGGCCTGGCCATCAAGCTCTGAGCTAGGTTCCTGCCGCAGCACCGTTCGCGGTGGTCGGGTCCTCCTGAACCTCGCCGACGTCGACGGGCTTCAGGCCATCGAGGCTCTCCAGTACGGCAGGATCCGTCACGGCGATCTCAGGTAGCCGGGCTTCGGGAACGCCCGCCGTCCCCAGCAGGGCCTCGGGCAGCGGAACATCGGGGGCCGGCGGCGGCTGCGGAACGGCCGCCACTGCCGCTTCTAGCGCGGCATGCGGCTGCTCTTCTTCGGCGCTCGTGTTCCGCGCCAGCGCCGTCGCATTCTCCACAACCTTAGCTAGCGCCTCGTCCGCCGCGCTGGCCTCGGCTCCGGCAGGCAAGGCAGCGCCAGATCCGCCCGGTCGACCCGTCACGTGTCCCGGAGGTGCCGAGGGCCCATCGGCCTCCGCCTTGCCGAGGTCGGCACTACCGATGTTGACACTGCCGGCGTCGAACGCACTGCTCAGCGCCTTCAGCGCGCTGGTCAGCTCGCTCGGAATCATCCACATCGTGTTGCCCGGCCCCTGGGCGATCTGCGGCAGCGTCTGCAGGTACTGATATGCGAGCAGCTTCGGATCCGGGTCATTCTCGTGGATCGACTGGAACACCGAGGTGATCGCCTGCGCCTGGCCCTCGGCCCTCAGGATCGCGCTCTGCTTGTCACCCTCCGCCCGCAGCACGGTGCCCTGCTTGTCACCGTCAGCCGTCAGGATCTGCGCCTGCCGCAGGCCCTCGGCCGTCAGGATGGCCGCACGCTTCTCCCGCTCGGCCCGCATCTGCTTCTCCATGGCGTCGATGACGCTCTTGGGCGGGTCGATCGCCTTGATCTCCACCCTGGTCACCCGGATGCCCCACTTGCCCGACGCGTCGTCGAGCACGCCGCGCAGCATGGTGTTGATCTTGTCGCGCGACGTCAGTGTGACCTCCAGGTCCATCGACCCGATCACGCTGCGCAGCATGGTGGCCGTCAGCTGCTCGATCGCCTGGATGTAGTTGACGATCTCGTAGTCGGCGGCGCGCGGGTCGGTGACCTGGAAGAACAGCACGGTGTCGATCTTGACGACCAGGTTGTCCTCGGTGATGACCGGCTGGCCAAGGAACGAGACCACCTGCTCGCGCAAGTCGATCAGCGGCTTCACCCTGTCGATGAACGGGATGATGAAGTTCATGCCGGGTTCCATCGTCTTGGTGTAGCGGCCGAATCGCTCCACGTTCCTGGCCCGCGCCTGCGGCACGATCCGGATCGTGCGCACCGCGGTCAGCACTACGAGCAGGCCGATGATGGCGATGACGATGCCGACAGCCTCAGCGAACATGGCTACTCCCTCGGGTATACGAGCGCGGAGGCGCCCTCAATCTGCAGCACGTCGACCTTGGTGCCGGCCGGTATGACCAGCGTCTCGTCGTACGGCCGGGCGGACCATTCCTCGCCGCCGATCCGGACGCGGCCGCCGTGCTCGCTGACTTCCTCGAGCACGTAGCCGGTCCGTCCGACCAGGGCGGCGGTCCCGGTCCGCAGCAGCGGCGGATGCCGGATGTGGCGCATGGCGAAGGGGCGGGCGATGCCGAGTCCAGCTGCCGAGGCGACGACGAACGCGCCGAACTGGATGGCAGCGTCGCCACCCAGGTACCCGGTGCCCGCGGCGACGAGCGCTGCGGCGCCGAGCAAGCCGAAGGCTAGCGTCGTGGTCGCGATCTCGATAGTGCCGAGCACAGCCGCGACGATCAACCAGATGATCCAGCTACCCATCGCGGCGCTCCGAAGGCGAAATGACCGTCACTTGAGACAGTAGACCCGTCCGGCTGCGTGCGCATCTCACCGCGGTTCCCAGGCCGACGCGCGCCGTCCCCCCGCGCACACCCGCCCGCGCCCGCCCGCGCCCGCCCGCGGCCCGCCCGGCCCTTCCCGCCCGGCCGCGGCGCGGGGTGCGGGTTAGCTGTCCATCGCCGCGGCGACTAGCTTGGCCGTAGCCTCCAGGTCTGCGTCCGGGACCGTGGGCAGCACGTCCTCCCAGATGGGCAAGTACATGCCCGTGGCTTCGGTCATGCCAAGCGGGCGCGGCAGGAACCACGCGTGGAAGTGCGCGCCGCCGTCACCCCACCGGTACAAGTGCACGCGCGCGACGTCGCCAAGCGCCAGGATGGCGCGCTCGACCTGGCCAGCGACCCGCCCAAACTCCGCTGCGTACCTGGCGGGCATGTCGGCAAAAGAGTCGAAGTGCTCGCGGCTGGCAAGCCACACCGTGCCCGGCAGGCTGCCGCCGACCGGCGCATGCAGGGTCCACAGGTCGTCTTGCCACACAGCGGCCGTCGCGGCGCCGCTGCAGATCCCGCACGGTTCCCCGCCCGGCTCACCGCGCCGCGGTGGCTCCGGGATCACGCGCTCGCCCGGCGACTTCGGCACGAGCGGCTCCTGATATGGCATGGTCATGGCGATGACTCCCACTCTGCATAAAGTGTGGCGCTGACGTATCGACGCTACGGCCGTGGCCGGCACTCGCCCAAGACCGCAGCCAGCCATCTGATGTCGCGCACCAGACAAACAAGGCGCGGGTGACCGTTGGCCGACCGCCTGCCGGCTTCACACACCATGGAGGGAACGGGGAATATTGAGCTATCCACCAACCGGAGGCCAGCCATGCCCGCAGCCAGTCATCTGTCCTATAGCCACGGGGCCTCGGCCGAGTCGCTGCTCGGCGAGACCATCGGCGACAACCTGCACCGGATGGCCGCTGCCCACGGCGCGAACGAGGCGCTTGTTGACATGCCGACCGGCCAGCGGTGGACGTATGCGCAGCTCGACGCCGACACCGACCTAGTCGCGCTCGGCCTGATCGCGGCCGGAATCGAGAAGGGTGACCGGGTCGGCATCTGGGCACCGAACTGCGCCGAGTGGGCGCTCCTCCAGTACGGCGCGGCGAAGGCAGGCGCGATCCTGGTCAACATCAATCCGGCCTACCGCAGCCACGAGCTGGCCTACGTGCTGCGACAGTCAGGGACAAAGCTGCTCGTCAGCGCCCAGAGCTTCAAGACCAGCGACTACCGCGCCATGATCGAGGAGGTCCGCGGCGACCTGCCGGATCTCGAGCGGGTCGTCTACATCGGCACGGCCGACTGGGCAGAGCTTGTGACGGCGCGCACTGGCCTTGATCGGCGTGAGCTCACCGAGCGCGAGGCGAGTCTGGCGTTCGATGATCCGATCAACATCCAGTACACCAGCGGCACTACCGGATTCCCCAAGGGCGCGACGCTGACCCATCACAACATCCTGAACAACGGCTACTTCGTCGGCGAGGGCTGCGGGTACACCGCCGACGACCGGGTTTGCGTGCCGGTGCCGTTCTACCACTGCTTCGGCATGGTGATGGGCAACCTGGGCTCCACGACGCACGGTGCCTGCATCGTCATCCCGGCCCCTGGCTTCGATCCGGTGGCCACACTCGCCGCAGTCGAGGCCGAGCGCTGCACTTCGCTCTACGGCGTGCCCACAATGTTCATCGCCGAGCTGGCGCTACCCAACTTCGCCAGCTACGACCTGTCCAGCCTGCGCACGGGCATCATGGCCGGCTCGCCGTGCCCGGTCGAGGTGATGAAGCGTGTGCTCAGCGAGATGCACATGACCGAGGTCACGATCTGCTACGGGATGACCGAGACGTCGCCTGTGTCCACCCAGACCACGGCCGACGACGACATGGAGCGGCGAGTTTCGACCGTGGGCCGCGTCCACCCGCATGTCGAGATCAAGGTGATCGACCCGGAGACCGGCCTCGTACTGCCGCGCGGCAGTCACGGCGAGCTGTGCACTCGCGGCTACTCGGTCATGCTCGGCTACTGGAACGAGCCGGATAAGACCGCGGATGCGATCGACGCCGGGCGGTGGATGCACACCGGCGATCTCGCTGTCATGGACGAGGCCGGCTACCTCAACATCGTCGGCCGGATCAAGGACATGGTCATCCGCGGTGGCGAGAACATCTACCCGCGCGAGGTCGAGGAGTTCCTGTACACCCATCCCGAGATCGAGGACGTGCAGGTGATCGGCGTGCCAGACGTCAAGTACGGCGAGGAGCTTTGTGCGTGGGTCAAGCTACGGCCCGGCAGCGAGCTCACTGCCGAGCAGGTCAGGGAGTTCTGCGCCGGCAAGATCGCGCACTACAAGGTGCCCCGATACGTTCGCGTCACCGGGGACTTCCCGATGACGGTGACCGGCAAGGTGCAGAAGTTCAAGATGCGCGAGACGTCGGTCGATGAGCTCGGCCTAGCGGAGGCCAGCCAGACTCAGACCGCGTAGCCGGCCCGGGACCGGCAGACCGGTAGCCGAGCACTGACCGGCGCGATAGCGCCGACAGCACCGACTCCCAGCTCGCCGCAGACAAAACGGAGAACGCGCAAGCGATGCAGCCGACTGAGCCGATCGACAGGATGGATCCGGCCGAGCCGATCGACAAGATCGACCCGCTGGAGCCGATCGACAGGATCGACCCGCTGGAGCCGATGGACAGGATCGATCCGCTGGAGCCTTTGGATAGCATCGAGCCGGCCGAGCGGGCCCGGCGAGACGAGCGGATTGCAGTGGCCATCGCGACATTCTCGCATCCGCCCCAGGCGTCCCGCTGCGGCCCCAAGGCCGACTAGCTCGGGCCGGAGGTCGCTAGCGCTAGCGCGGCCTGTACGCCCGGAATGTCGTTAACGCACAGGGAGACTGCTCCCGCGGATCCACCGCATCATCGATGAGCGTCTTGACGTCGATATTCACGCCGATGTCCGCCGGCAGGGCGGCGAGGACCTCGTCCAGGCTCGCCACGCCGGTGGCGGCGAGCTCGGTGGCGGCGCGGGTGACGATGAGGCCGCGGCTAGGAACGAGCTCACCGTGTTCTCCCGGAAGCCGCCGCGCTGCCCTGAGCCGATCCCGCGATGCCCGACGATCGTCGGCCTTTCATCGAAGATCATGTTAGGTCCCCTGTGACCATGATAAGAGCCGGTGCACGCCGATATGTTCGCAGCCAACCGCGAACCTGCATCAAGGGCAAGGGCGGCGCGCGTTCGTGCCACCCGGCCCCGTAAGGTGGCAGAGGCTTGCAGGTAGTCGATGTCGTGGGGGTCAGATGGATGAGAGCGTCGCGCGGCAGCGGCTGACCGCCGAGCGCGCCGAAGTCGGGCAGCTGCTGAAGGATGCCGAATCAGCAGGCGTGCAGGACCGCGATTCCGAGGATGAGCCCGGTGACTACGCCGACGCGGCCCAGCCGCTGACGGCGCAGGGCATGGACGACGCGCTCGCGGAGGGCTTCCGGGACCGCATCGCCGCCATAGACCGCGCGCTCAAGCGGCTGGACGACGGGACGTACGGCCTATCAGTCCTCAGCGGTACGCCCATCCCCGAAGAGCGGCTCGACGCCGATCCTGCTGCTGAGCTGACCGTCGAGGAAGCGCGCGATCGCGGCTGACGGCCGGGCCGACCAGCCTCGGGCTCAGGCCGGGCTCACGGCCATCTCGATGGAGGTGCCGGCGAGCGCTTTGCTCACCGGGCAGCCGGCCTTTGCATCAGCCGCGATTCTCGCGAACTCCTCGGGACTGACGCCCTGCGCCGAACCGCTGACCGTCAGTGCTATGCCGCTGATCTGGAACCCGCCCGCCGGGTCAGGGCCGAGCGTCACAGCCGCGTTGACGTCGATCGACTGATCGCTTCCGCCGGCGTTACCGAGCAGCGCAGCGAACTGCATCGCGAAGCAGCCCGCGTGCGCGGCGGCAATGAGTTCCTCGGGGCTGGTCGTGCCGCCCGCGTCGTCGGCCGCTCGTTTCGGGAAGCTGATCTCGTAGCTGCCAAGACCCGAGCTGACCAGCGTGACGGTGCCGGTACCGTCCTGGAGTCCGCCAGTCCAAGTGGTGTGCGCGGTGCGGGTGGGCATGCTTGTCTCCCTGATGTCGTCGGGCAGCGGGCCCTGGCGCTCGGCTCGCTCCTGGTCAGCCTGCCACGACAGCCCCCTGGGCTGCCGACCGCTTGCGCGCCTCGATGAGAATTCGGCGTGCATGGCTGATGAACGAGCCGTTCGCCTGGATGTACTCATGCATCCGCGCTAGCTGCTCGACGTAGCCGGCGACGGTGAAGCCGGGCACCGTCCATAGCACCTTCTTGAGGAAATGAACGACTGCGGCCACGTCGAAGAACTCCACCCGCAGGACCTGCTCCCGCAGGTCGACGACCTCGAGCCCGGCCCGGCGTGCTGCGGCCACGACGGCCTCGGGGCTGCGCGTCCTGTTCACCGGCTGCGGTCCCATCATGAAGTCGAAGAGCTCGCGGTTCGTCCCCGGCCCGATCTGCTGGGAGAAGTAGCTGCCGTCGGGCACGAGCACCCGTGCGATCTCCGGCCACAGGACGACGGTGGGATGCCTGCTCACCACGAGGTCAAAGTTCGCGTCGCCGAACGGCAGATCGGCATCGTCCGCCGCACCGACGACGGCGCCGCCGAGCGGGCCGATTGCGCGCCGGGCCAGCGCCAGGTTGGGCGGCCACGACTCGGTCGCCGCCAGCACGGGCGGCGCCAGCACAGTCGCCACCAGCACGGGCGGCGCAGGGACAGACTGCGCCAGCACAGTCGCCGCCAGCACGGGCGGCGCGGCGGTGCCGGTTGCCGCGCGTGCGCTGCGCACCGCGCCGGCCAGTACCTCGCCGCCGCCGGTCTGGATGTCTAGAACCGCCGCGGCTCGGCCGATGCGCTCGCTGAGCAACCGCGCATAGCCCCAGGCGGGCCGTTCCTCGGTCGCCCGGCCCTCGAACCAGGAGAAGTCCCAGCCCTCGACCGGGACCGCATCGCCTTCGGCGATTAGTTCCTCGAAAGTCGGCTGCGTTGGCACCCGGCGATCCTGCATCGAACAGTCGCGCGCAGGCAACTCGATTCCGGCGGGCCTTGCTGTCAGGTAAGCCCGAGCATGCCGTCGAGGCCGACGGTCAACCCAGGCGGCAGACCGCCGATGCCGCGCACGGCCACCAGCACGCCGGGCATGAACGAGGCCCGATCCAATGAATCATGCCGGATCGTCAGGATCTCGCCGTGGCCACCAAGCAGCACTTCCTGATGCGCGACAAGACCGGCGAGCCGCACGGAGTGCACATGGACGCCGCTCACCTCGGCGCCACGCGCTCCGTCGACCGCGCTCACCGTCGCATCGGGCATCGGACCGGTGCCGGCCGCTGCCCGCGCCGCGCTGATCATCGATGCGGTGCGCCCGGCCGTGCCTGACGGGGCGTCGGCCTTGCCTGCGTGGTGCATTTCGATGACCTCGGCCGACTCGAAAAACGGCGCCGCCAGTTCCGCGAACCGCATCATCAGCACGGCGCCTACGGAAAAGTTCGGCACGATCAGCACGCGGGCCGCCGGCTGCTCGGCGAGCCAGCCAGCTACCTCGGTCAGCCGAGCGTCGTCGAAGCCGGACGTGCCAACGATGCTGTCGACACCGTGATCGACGCACCAGCGCAGGTTGCCCATGACGGCGCCGGGATGCGTGAAATCGACCACGACATCGGCGTCGGCCAGGTGGTCTAGCGAGTCGCCGATGTCGACCTGTGCGGTCAGTGCGAGGTCGTCGGCAAGTTCCACCGTGCTGCATACCTGCGACCCCATGCGCCCCTTGGCGCCCACCACGCCTACCTTGATCATCGTGCTCCTTCGCCCCCGTGGTCAGCTCGGCTGTACCCAGCTACACCGTGCTAAGCAGCCTAGCGGCCGGCCAACATCGGCCAGCGCCCATCGATGCGGTATGAATGGCTGTTGGACGCGACCAGCGGCGCGGTGCAACCAGTGACATACGCAGGAGGATGCAGGCGATGACGGCGTGGAACTCGTTCACCACGGACTCGACTCAGGGCGCCATCACGTCCGAGGTCATTACTTACCCCGGCGGCAACGGGGATCAGATCCACGCCTACGTTTCGCGGCCGACGGGCGATGCTGTCACGCCGGGCATCGTGGCCGTCCATCACATGCCAGGCTGGGATGAGTTCTACCGGGAGTTCTGCGACCGGCTGGCCCGGCATGGTTACAGCGTCATCTGTCCCGACCTGTACTGCCGGTACGGGCATGGCACCCCGGACGACATCGCCGCGAAGGTTCGAGCCGAGGGCGGCGTAGCGGACGAAAGCGTGGTGGCGGACGCGGAAGCAGCGCGCGAGTGGCTGCTTGCTCAGCCGACCAGCAGCGGCAAGACCGGGATTATCGGCACCTGCTCGGGCGGTCGGCACGCGCTACTAACCGCGTGCCGCAGCGAGGGTTGGGACGGCGTCGCTGATCTTTGGGGCGGCGGCGTCATCATGAGCCAGGAAGAACTCAGCCCGGCCCGGCCGGTCGCGCCGATCGACTACCTGCCGGAGCTGGCCGCACCGCTGCTCGGGCTATTCGGAAACGACGACCGCTACCCGACCCCGGCGCAGGTAGACCACCTTGAGGCCGAGCTGAAGCGCCTGGGCAAGGACTACGAGTTCCACCGCTACGACGGCGCCTCGCACGGATTCTTCTACTACTTCGCGGGTGCGTACCGGCCCGAGGCGGCCATGGACGGCTGGGAGAAGGTCTTCGACTTCTTCGGCCGGCACCTAACTGGCTGACGTGCTGGGCTGGCTGATGTGTTGGGCTGGCTGACCTCTTGCGCCGAGTTTGGGCGGGCGTAAAGTCGAAAGTTAGTCCAAGTCGTGGCGAAACCTCTGATGGTCGGCAGAGGACGCCGGAGTACCTCGCGGGAGGGAGTTCCGCAGCACCATGAACAGAATCGGGAGCTTAGTTCCCCATCGCAGCCGGATCCGACTAGCCGGCTGCGCACTTGTCGCGTTAGCCACCGGGCTCAGCCTGGCCCCCATGGCGATTCAAGCCACTAGCTCACCAGCGTCCGCCGCCGAGACGCAGCTGTCCGAGACCGGCTGGACAGCCAGTTCCAACACCAACTCCAGCGCCGCCGACGCCCCCGCCCACGCCATCGACGGCAACCTCAGCACCCGGTTCAGCTCCGACGCCGACCAGGCAACCGGCATGTACTTCCAGGTCAACATGGGCTCATCCGAGACCTTCAACCAGATCGAGATGAACTCCGGCGGATCGGCCGGCGACTACGCCCGCGGCTACAACATCGAGGTATCCACCAACGGCACGACCTTCACCAGCGTCGCCACCGGCACCGGCACCTCCTCCCCCGAGACCGTCACCTTCGCCACCCAGACCGCCCAGTACATCCGCGTCGTCCTCACCAGCGGCGTCAGCACCAACTGGTGGTCCATCGCCGAGTTCACCGTCTACAACGGGACCGCGGCACCGGAGACGCAACTGTCGGAGACCGGCTGGACAGCCAGTTCCAACACCAACTCCAGCGCCGCGCGACGCCCCCGCCCACGCCATCGACGGCAACCTCAGCACCCGGTTCAGCTCCGACGCCGACCAGGCAACCGGCATGTACTTCCAGGTCAACATGGGCTCATCCCAGACCTTCAACCAGATCGAGATGAACTCCGGCGGATCGGCCGGCGACTACGCCCGCGGCTACAACGTCGAGGTATCCACCAACGGCACGACCTTCACCAGCGTCGCCACCGGCACCGGCACCTCCTCCCCCGAGACCGTCACCTTCGCCACCCAGACCGCCCAGTACATCCGCGTCGTCCTCACCAGCGGCGTCAGCACCAACTGGTGGTCCATCGCCGAGTTCACCGTCTACGCCGCGAGCGGTAGCGGCGGCTCCGGGCCGCCGACCGGTGGCAGCCTCGGGCCCAACGTCTACGTGTTCACCCCGAGCCAGTCGCAGAGCACGATTCAGTCGACGCTGAACACGATCTCGAGCAATCAGGTTTCGAACCAGTTCGGCACTCAGCGGTATGCACTGCTGTTCGAGCCCGGCACGTACGGTTCCGCCTCCGACCCGCTCGTCTTCACTGTCGGCTTCTACACCAGCGTGGCTGGCCTCGGCCAGAATCCGAGCGCGACCGTCATCAACGGCGCGATCAACTCCTTCAACCAGTGCTCAGGTACCACGTGCAACGCCACGGACAACTTCTGGCGCTCGATCTCGAACCTGACGATCAACGTCATGGGCAACACCGGCTGTTACGCCGGCGATGACTTCTGGGCCGTATCCCAGGCTGCGCCCCTGCGCCGCGTCCAGGTGAACGGGAACCTGACCCTGATGGACTACTGCACAGGCTCGCCGGACTACGCCAGCGGCGGGTTCATCGCCGACTCGAGGTTCACCGGCGGTACCGTCACCAACGGTTCGCAACAGCAGTACATGACACGCAACAGCAGCCTGGACGGCTGGAGCAACTCGGTGTGGAACCAGGTGTTCTGCGGCGATCCTGGTGCGCCAGCGCAGAGCTTCGCCAGCAACTCCGGGGATAGCGGCGGCCCGAGCTCCTACACGACGCTCGCCACCTGCCCGGTAACCGAAGAGGAGCCGTACCTCTACACGGACTCAGCGGGTAACTACAACGTCTTCGTTCCCTCCGTGCAGACCAGCTCGTCCGGACCGACCTGGACGGCTACCGGCAACACACCAGGAAAGTCGCTGTCACTCAACACCTTCTACGTGGTGACGCCGTCCAGCTCGGTGACCACGATCAATCAGGCTCTGTCGGCGGGCGACAATCTGCTGTTCACGCCCGGTGTTTACGATCTGAGCGGAACGATCAACGTGACCAACCCGGACACCAAGATCATCGGGCTCGGCTTCCCGACCCTGATCCCGACCAGCGGCAACATCACCATGAACGTGGCCGATGTCAGCGGCGTCAACATTTCCGGCGTCATCTTCGACGCAGGCCCGACAAGCTCGCCCGCGCTGCTTCAGGTCGGCACGCAGGGCTCGACCGTCAGCCATGCCAGTGACCCGGTCACGATCGACGACGTGTTCTTCCGCGTCGGCGGCGCAGAGACGGGGACGGCCGCGACCAGCTTCATCGACAACAGCAACAACTCGATCATCGATGACGTCTGGGCGTGGCGAGCCGACCACGGATCGGGCGCCGGTTCCTGGACGTCGGACCAGGGCAACACCGGCCTCATCGTCAATGGCAACAACGTCACCGCCTACGGGCTAGCCGTCGAGCATTATCAGCAGGACGAGGTGATCTGGAACGGCCAGGCCGGCGAGGTCATCTTCTTCCAGAACGAGAACCCGTACGAGGTCCCGAGCCAGAGCGCCTGGATGTCCAGCTCGACACAGGACGGGTACCCGGCCTTCTACGTCCCATCGAGTGTGACTTCATTCCAGGGATACGGCATGGGCAGCTACAGCTACTTCGACCAGGGAATAGCGATCGAGAATGCGAAGGCATTCCAGGCTCCCGACACATCAGGCGTACAGTTCCACGATCTGCTGACCGTGTTCCTCAACGGGTCGGGCGGTATCGAGTCGGTCATCAATGGCACGGGAGCCGCCGTCAGCTCGAGCTTCGGCGGCCCGAGCGACGTAGTGAGCTATCCGTGAAGTAGCCACGCACTTGGGGCAGGGTGGCGCCGGGCCGCCCTGCTCCTGGCGGCGCACGGCTCCCAGACTGCGACCGGCAGCGGCCCCGTTCCCGTCCTGATGTGGAACGTAATAGCCAGTTGCATTGTTAACAACGTTAACATGCAGTCGCCGGCCGGTCCGGGCGTCCTGATCAGGCCGGGCGACCTGGCACGATGGACGACACCATGACTCTGACCGATCTCCTGCCGGATAACGACGACCCGGATGCGGTATTCGCGGCTTTCGCTGACTGGACCGCGGACCAGGGCTTTGCCCTGTACCCGCACCAGGAAGAGGCGCTGATCGAGATCGTGTCTGGCGCGAACGTGATCTTGTCGGCGCCGACCGGCTCGGGCAAGAGCCTGGTCGCGACCGGTGCGCACTTCACCGCGCTGGCGCGCGACGACCGCACGTTCTACACGGCCCCGATCAAGGCGCTGGTGTCCGAGAAGTTCTTCGCGCTGTGTGACATCTTCGGGCCCGATGAAGTCGGGATGATGACAGGCGACGGCAGCGTGAACGCTAGCGCGCCGATCATCTGCTGCACCGCCGAGGTGCTTGCGAACATCGCGCTGCGCGACGGCACCGCCGCCGACGTCGGCCAGGTTGTGATGGACGAATTCCACTTCTACGCCGATCCCGATCGCGGCTGGGCCTGGCAGGTGCCGCTCATCGAGCTGCCGCAGGCTCAGTTCGTCATCATGTCCGCGACCCTCGGCGATGTCAGCAGGTTCGAGCGGGACCTGACCCAGCGAACCGGCCGCGCCACTGCTGTGGTGAGTTCGGCGGAGCGCCCCGTTCCCCTATCGTTTTCGTTTGCCATGACGCCGCTGCACGAGACGGTGGCCGAGCTCCTGGCGACGCACGAGGCGCCCATCTACATCGTGCATTTCACGCAGGCGGCGGCCATCGAGCAAGCGCAGGCGCTCATGAGCGTGAACGTGTGCAGCCGGGAGGAGAAGGAGGCGATCGCCGAGCTGATCGGCGGATTCCGGTTCGCCCCCGGATTCGGCAAGACGCTCTCCCGCCTTGTCCGGCACGGCATCGGGGTGCACCACGCCGGCATGCTGCCCAAGTACCGGCGCCTGGTGGAGACACTGGCCCAGGCTGGGCTCCTGAAGGTCATCTGCGGCACCGACACGCTCGGCGTCGGCATCAACGTGCCGATCCGGACCGTCCTGTTCACCGCGTTGTCGAAGTATGACGGCACTAGGACACGCCTGCTGATGGCGCGCGAGTTCCACCAGATCGCCGGGCGGGCGGGCCGGGCCGGATTCGACACCATGGGCCGGGTCGTGGTGCAGGCGCCCGAGCACGTGATCGAGAACTCCAAGGCCCTGGCCAAGGCCGGGGACGACCCGAAGAAACGGCGCAAGGTCGTACGGCGCAAGCCGCCCGAGGGCATGGTGTCCTGGGGCCAGCCAACCTTCGAGCGACTGGTCGCAGCCGAACCGGAGCCGCTCAGGTCGAGCTTCGCCGTCAGCCACGCCATGCTGCTGAACGTCATAAGCCGCCCTGGTAATGCCTTCGCCTCGATGAAGCACCTGCTCACCAACAACCACGAGGAGGCAGGAGCCCGGCGCCGGCACATCAGCCGCGCGATCGCGATCTACCGGGCGCTGCTGGCCGGTGGCGTCGTCGAGCGACTGGACTCACCCGATGACGAGGGCCGCTGGGTACGGCTGACAGTGGACCTGCAGGAGGACTTTGCGCTCAACCAGCCGCTGTCGCCGCTGGCGCTGGCCGCCATCGGGCTGCTCGACCGATCTTCGACGGATTACCCGCTCGACGTGCTCTCGGTGATCGAGTCCACCCTCGACGATCCGCGGCAGGTGCTGTCGGCGCAGCTGTTCAAGGCCCGCGGCGAGGCCGTCGCAGCCATGAAGGCCGAGGGTATCGAGTACGAGGAGCGGATGGACCTGCTTGAGGCGGTGACCTACCCCAGGCCGCTGGCCGATCTGCTCGAAGCTGCCTACAACATCTACCGCCAGGGCCATCCGTGGGTCGCTGATCACGCCCTGTCGCCGAAGTCGGTCGCCCGCGACATGTATGAGCGAGCGATGACGTTCGCCGAGTACGTCAGCTTCTACGGGCTCGCTCGCTCCGAGGGCCTCGTCCTGCGCTACCTGGCCGACGCTTACAAGGCGATGCGCCAGACGGTGCCCGAGGAGGCCAAGACCGAGGAACTCGCCGATCTCATCGAGTGGCTTGGCGAGCTCGTCCGGCAGGTGGACTCGAGCCTGATCGATGAGTGGGAGCGGCTGCGCAATCCGGTCGAGGAAGCCGCGCACCTGGCTGCAGATAGGCCACCGGCGGTGACCGGCAACAAGCGGGCGTTCCGGGTACTGGTGCGCAACGCACTGTTCCGCCGTGTGGAGCTGGCCGCGCTGCGTCGGTGGGAGGAGCTCGGCGAGCTGGACGGCGATGACGGCTTCGACGCGGAGACGTGGGCGACCGCGCTGGCGCCATACTTCGCTGAGCACGACGAAGTCGGTACTGGCGCGAATGCCCGCGGTCCTGGCCTGCTGATCCTCGACGAGCAGCCGGGGACGTGGGAAGCGCGGCAGATCTTCGATGACCCCGCCGGAGATCACGACTGGGGATTCTCGGCAACTATCGACCTCGACGCCTCGGACGATGCGGGCGTGGCAGTGATCAAGGTGACCAGCGTCGGCCAGCTCTAACTGGACCGTGCGTCTTCGCCGACCCGGTGGCCGGTTAGCCGGTCGCGGGTATCTGCCGCCCCGTCACTGAGGTGGGCCGGATCCGGATCCAGAAGGGATGGTCGGCGGCAGCGGCCCACGAACGCAGGCCCAACCGGCCAAGTCTCTGGATCTCGACATCCTCGTACACCATTTCGGCGTGCCCGGTCACAAGAACGCTCCACCCGGACTGGGCTCGCTGATCGTAGTGATCGGCCTCGAACGCGACCAAGTTCTGCCCTTCGGCGGCTGACAGCTTGGATCCGCGGGCGGTACGGAACACGATGTCCTGTCCATCCACGACATGGTTGACCGGCAGAATCACGACCTCGCCGTCGGAGTTAAAGCCGACCCGGCCGACTGGAACCGAGGCAAGAAGCCGCAGGCAATCCTCAAGCGCCAGTGTTTCGAGCCCTGCGTGATCGATTGGTTGCCCTGGCATGTCAGCCTCCAGTGCGTGCGGCCAGCAGCCCGTAGGCTGCGCGGTTGGCGTCTCGCGGCAATCGGCTCGTCTCTCCACGATGCGCCGCTCCGCGCGGCGCCGGAAGCCGGCCGAGGTCACGCGGAGCCGGGTCTTTCGCCTCTGCTGGCGCGCCAGCGCGGGCCGGACCTGGCACCCCGCCGTGAACGTCCGCCGCAGGCGGCCTGGGTGGCTTCGTCCGGCTGGTCACGGGCCGCTGATGACGGTGCTGACGTGCATCGTGATCAGTGACCGGTTTGCGCAGCCCTGCCGGCTCAGCCGTGCGTACAGCGCGGTGTACTCGTCAGGCGGGTAAACCTGCACCCAGTTGACCTGCACCTGCTGGTGCAGGCAGTTGTTACCGACGAGCACGTCGCTGACCGCGAGCGTTGCGTTTGCTGTCGCGCCCGGCTCCAGAGTGACCAGCGCCGGGCCGGTGCTGCTGCGGCGGCCAGCTGCGGCGCCGATCTGGCTGCCGCTCGGCGAGCTGACGAAAGCGACCCCTGGGTAGCCGTACATCGTGCATGCCGAGCTGGCGACGTTGGTGAAATCGAGCGGATAGTAGATCGTGCCTGCGGCGCCGTTGGCGGGGCCCACAGCCAGCCTTAGGTCCGCGGTGGTGCACTGCAGCTCGGAGGAGGCAGACGGTGCTGGCGTCGCCGAGCTCGCAGGCGTGATCGTTACGGTGACCGTCTTGGTCGGCGCGGCGGCGATCCCGGCGGAGCCGCAGCCGGCCGCCAGAAAGGCGACCGAGGTTAGGCCGCACACGGCCAGCATTCGCCGGCTCGTGATCGCGGACGCTCTCATGGTGAACATCCCCTTCATCCGATCAGCGTCACTATCTGCAACGCTGAATGAGTTGCCGCAGTTGGTGTCGCGACGATGAGTCAGCAGCGCTGGACTTCCCAGCACCCTGTCGCCGCCGTGAGCGTTCTCCAGATCTCTTGTGGCCCGTACCAGGAATGCCGTTTGTCAATATGTCCGGCATCCCAGTCGCCCGCAAGGGTCACCCGACCATCGCCTGTGGGCCATAAGTCCCGCCGCCTGAACACGGCGACCCGCATTCTCGGCCAATGATTGCCAGGGGGAAGCGACCCCTTTATGCCATCCCAATTGCAACTGATAGGTTGCACGTACCGATGATACGTGCAACCATCTGGTAGCAGATACTCAGTGAACCGGAGGACGACACATGCTGCAGGACTTGATAGAGCGCGAGGTCCTCATCGAGGCGTCGCGCGAACGAGTATGGGCCGTACTGACCGACCCCAAGCACATAGCGGGCTGGTTCGGCGACAAGGCCGAGATGGACCCGCGCCCAGGCGGCCGGGCAGCCTTCGGCTGGAGCGAGCACGGCACCTTCCATGCAGTCGTCCAGCGCGCCGAGCCGCCGGGCTTCTTGTCATACCGGTGGGCTCGCGACATCGACACCGAGCCTGTCGAGGGCAACTCGACCCTCGTGGAGTTCAGCCTGACCGAAATCGTGGCCGGAACACTGCTCAGGGTCGTGGAGACCGGGTTCGCCAGCCTCCATGCCAGCGAGGCCGAGCAGGACAAGGCACTGCAGGACAACACCGAAGGCTGGCAGTCCGAGCTTGCTGAGCTCAAGGAGTATGCGGAACGGCCCGCTGCATGACAGCGCTGCGGCCGGGCTGGGAAGCCAGCCCGCCCGAGCCTGACCACATCCTCGCGGCCATGGCCGATCCGACCCGGCGGCAGCTGCTGGCGACGCTAGCGGCGAACGGCTCGGCTACCGCCACCGAGCTGGCGATCGGGCTGCCGGTGAGCCGACAGGCCATCGCGAAGCACCTCACCGTGTTGCGCAGCGCCGGCCTAGTGGTGCGGAAGAAGGAGGGCCGCGACGTTCGCTTCGCGGTCCGCACCGAGGGCCTGACGCACACGGCTGCCTGGCTGGCGGCCCTAGCCATCGAATGGGACGACAGGCTGGCGGCGATCAGGCGGATCGCCGAATCCGACGGCTGACCATCTGCGGCGGCCCGAGGTTCACTGTTGATCTGTCGGCCGGACCCGCTCAGAGGGCTGGCTGGGATGACGTTCAGCTTATGTTCAGACTTGTGCACGAGCATCCTGACGTGACGCCGAACGCTCCGGTCAGCGATGCTGGCCGGGTGCACGCTGCAGGACAGCCACGGACGCCCAGAGGACGGCCGATGCCGGGACGCGCGCCGCGGACGCCAGCTCCGGCGCCGCGGCCCTGGTTCGTGGACGCGTGCGCGGCAGTGGCAGGCATCGGCTTCGGCGCCGTCGTTGCCTCGGTCATTACGAGCGAGACTCGCGGCTCGCTAGCGGCTCCGGGCGGCCCGCTCACTGCCCTCGGCAGGCTCGCGGGGTTCACTGGCACATACCTGATCCTCATGATGGTCGTGCTCATCGCCCGGTTGCCTTGGCTGGAGCGCACGGTCGGCCAGGATCAGCTGATCCGGTGGCACCGGCGGGTGAGCCCGTGGGCGATCGGCCTCATCACGGCGCACGTAGTCCTCATCACGCTGGGGTATGCCGAAGCGGCCAAGTCCTCGGCACTTGGGGAAGCCTGGCTGCTGCTGCGCTCCTACCGCGACATTCTGGCGGCGGCCGTCGGGTTCGGCCTGCTGCTGCTGGCGGCCATCACCTCGTACCGGGCAGTCCGGCGACGCATGCGGTACGAGACCTGGTGGGTGGTGCATCTCTACCTCTACATCGGGCTGGCGCTGGCGTTCGCTCACCAGATCGTGACCGGGATCAGCTTCATCGGCCATCCGCTCGTGCGGGCCTTGTGGATCGCCGTCTGGCTGTGCACGGCCGGCTCGGTGCTGGTATTTCGTGTCGGCCAGCCTGCCTGGCGGAGCATGCGGCACCAGCTCCGGGTGGTCGAAGTCCGCGACGAGGCGCCAGGCGTCGTGTCCGTCATCTGCCGGGGACGAGATCTGGACCGGCTCCCGGTGTCGGGCGGCCAGTTCTTCATGTGGCGGTTCCTGACCAGGGAGCTCTGGTGGCAGGCGCACCCGTACTCCCTGTCCGCGCTGCCGCAGCCCCCGTATCTGCGCTTCACGGTCAAGGGACTCGGCGACTCCAGCCGCGGGCTCGCGCGCCTGCGACCGGGAACGAGGGTAGCGTTCGAGGGTCCTTATGGCGCGTTCACCGACCACGCCAGACTGTCTGACGGCGTCCTGCTGGTCGCCGCCGGCGTCGGTATCACGCCGCTCCGGGCCCTGCTCGAGGACCTGCCGCCCCACGCCGACGTCGTCGTCATCGTCCGGGCGTCGACCGTCCCCGACCTAGTGCACCGACAGGAAATCGCCGCCCTCGTCGAGCACCGCAACGGGCGCCTCCACGAGATGATCGGGCCACGCCACAAGGTCAGGCTGACCGCCCGTACGCTTCGGCATCTGGTGCCCGACGTAGTCGAACGGGATGTTTACATCTGTGGCCCCGAGGGGTTCGGTACCGAGGTGATGAGCGCGGCGGCCAAGCTCGGTGTTGCAGAGGACCAGATCCACATAGAGGCGTTCGGTTTCTAGCAGGACGAGGGACGCAAGATCGTGATCGAGAGGGAAGGCTGGTCGCCGTGAAGCGCGGGCCGATCGTGATAGCCGGAACTGTGGCCGGCCTCGTTGCCGTCCTGGAGTTCCACACGACTCCGGCGAAGGTGACCTTTGCCGGCAGTTCGACACTGCCGGCGGCCTCGACGGGCGGCTCGGGCAGCAGCACCGGCGGGCAGCCCGCCAGCAGCGGCAGCACGTCGGCCCCGACCTCCAGTTCGAGCTCGGCCGCGACCCAGTCAGGCACGCGCACCGCGACCGGCCCGGAGGTCAACTACAGCTGGGGCGTCCTGGCGGTCAAGATCACGGTATCGGGCGGCAAGATGACCAGGGTGGGGCTCGCGTATCTGGACGACGGCGGAAATCCGCGCTCGCAGTCCATCGACCAGCAGGCCATTCCGATCCTGGAGCAGCAGGCCCTGCAGGCACAGAGTGCCAACATCCAGGGTGTCTCGGGCGCGAGCTACACCACCGCCGGTTTCGACCAGTCACTTCAGTCGGCGCTGCATTCCCTGGGCATGTAGTGACACCCGTGGTCCACGAGCTCGTGCACGTTATGGGAACGGTCGTCACGATCGACGTCTACGCCATGGCCGGATCGGACGCATCCGACCGGGCGGACGAGGCACAGGCCGCAGCCGACGCACAGGCGGTCGACCTCCGGCGTCGCCTGACGGCAGCGAGGACCGTGCTCCAGCATGCTGACGAGGTGTTCAGCACCTGGCGTGCCGACAGCCCGATCAGCCGCCTGCGCCGGGGCGAGATAACGGCGGGCGACGCACCGGCCGAAGTGCCGGCGGTGCTGGCCGCCTGCACCACCGCGCGAGAGCTTTCTGGCGGCTGGTTTGACCCCTGGGCAATGCCTGGCGGTTTCGATCCGACCGGCTACGTCAAAGGCTGGGCTGCGCAGCGCGCACTCGGAGAACTTGAGGGACTCGCTATGGCGGGCGCCCTGGTGAATGCCGCCGGCGACATCGCGAGCTTCGGCACCCAGGCGTCCGGCGCGCCGTTCCGGATCGGCATCGCCGATCCGAACGAGCCACGACGTCTCGCCGAGATTGTCGAGCTCACCGCTTGCGTTGCAACGTCCGGTACTTATGAGCGCGGCAGTCACCTCATAGACCCGCGGTCAGGCGAGCGCGCAGCGCGGGTCGCATCGGCCAGCGTGATCGGGCCCGATCTCGGCCTCGCTGACGCACTGGCTACGGCCGTGGCCGTCGCCGGAGAGGCTGGCCTCGCCTTCATCGAGCCGCTCGCCAGCTATGAAGCGCTAGTCATTGGCCACGACGGCCGCAGGCAGTGGACGAGCCACTTCCCGTTCGCCCGCGCCCGCTGGAACGCCGGCCTATGACTCGAGGGCGCGTCCGAGCGCCGATAGCCCCTTCCCGCGCTGTTCCGGAGCGGGCCAGGCTGACGGAAGGTTGCTAGCCTGAGCGGCTATGGATCAGGTCTCGGGGCCGCTAGCCGGCCTGCTGGTCGCCGACTTCTCCCGTGTCCTCGCCGGGCCGTATTGCACGATGATCCTCGGCGACCTCGGCGCCGACGTCATCAAGGTCGAGGGGCCCGGCGGCGACGACACCCGGCACTGGATGCCGCCGGTGCGCGAGGGAATCTCGACCTACTACCTGTCCGTCAACCGCAACAAGCGCTCCATCCAGCTCAACCTCCGGGATGAGGCGGATCGCGCGGCGGCCGCGGAGCTGGCCAGGCGTGCCGACATCATGGTGGAGAACTTCAAGCCCGGCGGCTTGCGGCAGTTCGGGCTGGACTACGAAGGCGTCCGGGCGATCAACCCGTCTGTGATCTACGCCTCCATCACAGGCTTCGGCTCTGGCGGAGGCGCGCACCTGCCGGGCTACGACCTGATCGTCGAGGCGATGTCGGGGCTCATGAGCCTCCAAGGTGATGCCGATGGTCCGCCCTACCGGGCCGGGATCGCCATCTTCGATGTGATGTCCGGTCTTCAGACGGCCATCGGCGTGCTGGCCGCATTGGATCACCGTCGCCGGACCGGCGAAGGCCAACTCGTGGAAGTCAATCTCCTGGCGGCCGCGCTAGCCGGGATGGTCAACCAGACGGGCGCGTTCGCGTCGGCGAACGTGGTGCCGCACCGGATGGGCAACAGCCACCCCAGCCTGTTCCCCTACGAGCCGCTGCCGACGGGCGATGGCGACCTGGTCATTGCGGCCGGGAACGACGCCCAGTTCCGGAATCTGTGCGCTGTGCTCGGCGCGCCCGAGCTCGCCGCCGACGAGCGCTTCGCGGCCAACTCTGGCCGCACCGCCAACCGCGACCAGCTCCGGCCGTTGCTGGTCGAGCGCCTGAAGACACGAACCGCCGCTGACTGGTTCGACAAGCTGATCGCCGCCGGGGTCCCGTGCGGGCCGATCAATACGGTCGCGGGCGGCATCGAGTTCGCCGAGCAGATCGGCCTGGACCCGGTCGTGCAGTCCGGGCATGGCGAGTCAGCGGTGCCCGGCATCCGCAACCCGCTGCGGTTCTCAGCCACGGCGCCGCACTATGACCTGCCGCCGCCGACTCTGGACGAGCACGGCAAGCAGATCCGTGCCTGGCTGGCTGACCCAGACGCACCGCTGCCGCGCGACTAGCCCGCCTCGACCTCTGCGACCTTGCGCGCCAGCCAGGCGACCTCGGACGGCCTGACGTTGCGGTCAGCCATCCGGTGGCGAGCGGCGACCGCGATAAAGGGAACGGGGTCGTCCTGTACGCCGCGCAGGAAATGCCGGACGAGCGTTGCGCGAACCGAGCTCACGATCGGCCTGATCATCAACGGCAGGTCGTCAACTTCCGAGCAGGCCATGATCAGGTACGCGATCGCCACGTCCGCGCCGGCCGGGCCGACGGACCGATTGCTCCAGTCGATGACGACCGGGCCGCGGCTAGTCAGCATGATGTTGCCTGGGTGCAGGTCCAGGTGCATCACCGTATCGCCAGGCCCGAGCGGCTGGGGGAAGCCCGGCGGGGCCGGGATCTGATGCAGCCGGTTGTGCATCTCGGCGAGCAGCCGGGCGTGCCGTCGCGCGAGCCACGGCCTGCGCGCTAGATCGATGAGCATGTCACGACCGTCGAGGCGCTCCATGACAAGATCGGATCCCTCGGCGTCGTAGACCTTCGGGACCGGGAAACCAGCCTCGTCTAGGTAACGCATGATCGTCGCTTCGGCCTGGACGTCCAGCGGCACGCGGTACCGGCGCAACACGCGGCCGGCGTCGATGGCGTAGACATCCGCCGACCGACCAGACCCGACCAGCGGGCCTGGCGGGTCAGTCGGTGGCATGGCAGCGAAGTTCAGCCGGCGAGCGCCGCCGTGAACACCTCGTCGTCGTCGAACGGGCCTACGATTGCCAGCGCCTTCGGCTGGCCGAGCACGGCGGCCGCGATCTCGCGCACCTGGTCGTGCGAGACGGACTCAATCTGCGCCAGGATCTCCTCGACCGGCTCGAGCCGCGGGTAGACAAGCTCGGACTTGCCGAGCCGGCTCATCCGCGAGGACGGATCCTCCAGGCCGAGCACGATGGAGCCGCGCAGCTGGCCCTTGCCGCGATCGAGCTCCTCGTCCGTCAGCCCGGACTCGATCACCTTGGTGATCTCCTCCTGACAGATCGCGAGGACTTCCTCGGTCTTGGCCGGCAGGCAGCCGGCGTAAATGCCCCACTGCCCGCAGTCCGCGTGCTGGGAGCTGAAGCTGTAGACCGAGTAGGCCAGGCCGCGCTTCTCCCTGACCTCCTGGAACAGCCGAGACGACATGCCACCGCCGAGCGCCGCGTTGAGCACGCCGAGCGCGAACCGCCGGTCGTCGTTACGGGCCAGGCCTGCACAGCCGAGGACCACGTTGGCCTGCTCGACTGGCCGGGAGACGAGCCGAACGCCGGTACCACTGGCCAGCCCAGTCAGCGTCGTGCCCAGGCGCGGCGAGGCGGGCTCCCCGCTGCGGTCGAGCGCCGCGCCGAACGCGGCGGCTGTCAGCTCGACGACCTGATCGTGGTCGACGCTGCCGGCGGCCGCGATCACGAGCCGATCAGGCGTGTACCTGGCCCGGTAGTGCTCGGCGATGCGGTCCCTGCTGATGGAGTTGATCGACTCGACGGTGCCGAGAATCGGACGGCCGAGCGGGGTGTCGCCGAACATCTGCTCGGAGAAGGCCTCGTGCACTAGATCAGCCGGGTCGTCCTCGTTCATCGCGATCTCTTCGAGGATGACACCGCGCTCGGCGTCCACCTCCTTGAGCTCGATCAGCGAGCCCGTCACCATGTCCGACAGCACGTCGATCGCCAGCGGCAGATCCTCATCGAGCACGCGCGCGTAGTAGCACGTGTATTCCTTGGCGGTGAACGCGTTCAGCTCGCCGCCGACCGCGTCCAGCGCCGCAGAGATGTCGAGCGCGCTGCGCCGACTCGTCCCCTTGAACAGCAGGTGCTCAAGGTAGTGGGTGGCGCCGGCGTGATCGCGATCCTCGTCGCGAGAGCCGACGCCTGCCCAGATGCCGAACGCGGCCGACCGGACGGACGGCAGCGACTCCGTGACTACCCGCAGGCCGCCCGGCAGGACGGTGCGCAGTACGCGCCCGTCACCGCCGGCCAGCCGCTCGGCACCAGCTGTCGCGCGTCCGCTCCCGGCGGTCAGGAGTTCCCCGATCCGGAGCTGTGGGAACTGGAGGCACCGGAGCCGCCGGAGCCACTGCGACTGCGCTGGCGGCTGCGGTGGCGATCACCCCGGTCCCCGTCACGGTTCCGGTCGCCGCCGCGATCGTCACGATCACGGGAACGGGGCTCGTCGTGACCGCCGAGGTCTTCGCCGGCCGCCTCGCGCTCCACCACTTCGACCGGGACTAGCGATAGCTTGCCGCGGTCGTCGACCTCGCGGATCTCGACTTGGATCTTGTCACCGACCTTGACCACGTCGTCGACGTTGTCGATCCTGGCGCCTCCGTGCAGCTTGCGGATCTGGGTGATGTGCAACAGGCCGTCCCGGCCCGGCAGCAGCGAGACGAACGCACCGAACGTGGTCGTCTTGACCACCGTGCCGAGGAACCGCTCCCCCACCTCGGGGATGTGCGGGTTCGCGATGGCGTTGATCGCCGCCCTGGCCGCCTCTGCCGACGCGCCGTCGGTCGCGCCGATGTAGATCGTGCCGTCATCCTCGATAGTGATGTCGGCGCCGGTGTCCTCCTGGATGGAGTTGATCATCTTGCCCTTCGGGCCGATGACCTCACCGATCTTGTCGACCGGGACCTTGACCGTGATGATCCGCGGCGCGAACAGGCTCATCTCCGCCGGAGCGTCGATGGCCTCGCGCATCACATCCAGGATCGTCAGCCGCGCGCCACGCGCCTGCCGCAGCGCGGCTCCAAGCACGGACGCTGGGATGCCGTCGAGCTTGGTGTCGAGCTGGAGCGCGGTGATGACATCCTTGGTTCCCGCGACCTTGAAGTCCATGTCACCGAATGCGTCCTCGGCGCCCAGGATGTCGGTCAGCGTCACATACTCGCCGCCCTCGTGGATCAGGCCCATCGCTATGCCGGCCACCATGTCCTTCAGCGGCACGCCGGCGTCCAGCAGCGACATGGTGGACGCGCAGACCGAGCCCATCGAGGTCGAGCCGTTTGACCCGATTGCCTCGGAGACCTGACGGATCGCGTACGGGAACTCCTCGCGGGTTGGCAGCACTGGCACGAGCGCGCGCTCGGCCAGTGCACCGTGGCCGATCTCCCGGCGCTTGGGCGAGCCCACCCGGCCGGTCTCGCCGGTCGAGTACGGCGGCATGTTGTAGTTGTGCATGTAGCGCTTGGTGCGCTCGGGGTTCAGCGTGTCGATCATCTGCTCCATCCGGAGCATGTTGAGCGTCGTGACGCCGAGCACCTGAGTCTCACCGCGCTCGAACAGCGCCGAACCGTGAACACGCGGCACGACGCCGGCCTCAGCCGACAGCTGCCGGATGTCCTCAAGCCCGCGGCCGTCGATACGCAGCCCGTCCCGGATAATGCGCTGCCGAACGAGCTTCTTGTTCAGGGCCCGGAACGCCTCGCTGATCTCCTTCTCCCGGCCCTCGAACTGGCCGGACAGCTTCTCGGTCGCGAGGGCCTTGATCCGGTCGGTCTCGGTCGTGCGCTCGTTCTTGCCCGCGATGGTGAGCGCGTTCGCAAGGTCGGCGCCAACCTCGGCCTCGAGCACGGCGAACACGTCGTCACCGTAGTCGGCGAAGACCGGGAACTCGGCCGTCTCCTTGGCCGCGTGCCTGGCGATCTCCAGCTGGCCTTCGCAGAGCTGCCGGATGAAGGGCTTGGCCGCATCCAGGCCGGCCGCTACCGTCTCCTCCGTCGGCGCCACAGCACCGCTGCCGGAGTCGGCGATCAGCCGGAGCGTGCTCGGCGTGGACTCGGCCTCGACCATCATGATCGCGACGTCGCCGTCGTCGAGCACCCGGCCGGCCACCACCATGTCAAAAGTGGCGTCCTCAAGCTCGGAGTGCGTCGGGAAGCCGACCCACTGACCCCTGATCAGCGCGACTCGGACGCCGCCGATGGGGCCAGAGAACGGCAGGCCGGCTAGCTGGGTAGACATGGACGCGGCGTTGATCGCAACCACGTCATACAGGTGGTCCGGCTGCAGTGCCAGAATCGTCTCGACGATCTGGACCTCGTTGCGCAGGCCGTGCACGAATGACGGGCGCAGCGGCCGGTCGATGAGGCGGCACGTCAGGATCGCGTCCTCGGACGGACGGCCCTCGCGGCGGAAGAACGAGCCAGGGATCCGGCCCGCCGCGTACATCCGCTCCTCGACGTCGACGGTGAGCGGGAAGAAGTCGTAGCCTTCCCGCGGGCTCTTGCCCGCAGTGGTGGTCGACAGCACCATGGTCTCGTCGTCTAGATAGACGACGGCCGAGCCGTTCGCTAGCTTCGCCAGCCTGCCGGTCTCGAACCGGATCTTGCGAACGCCGAACTCGCCGTTGTCGATGCTGACTTCGGCGGTATAGACACCCTCCACGGGTGACCTCCTTGACTGAGGTCCCGCGCCTGTCCGCCGCACTTTCGGAGCGCCTGGGCCTGGCTGAGCACGCACCCGAGTGATCCACTCGGGGGCGCCAGCCGCGATGCCGGGGTTCGGCTGCCGGCCGGTCTTCGATCGAAGCCCTCGGCCCTGGCGGCCCGCCTTACTGGCGGGGCCATGACCCGAGAACCACTACCGAGGACCGGCCCGATGGGCGCTGTTGGCGCTCCTGGCCGGAGCCGCGGGACGTTGTACGTCTACGTTATCTAGTTGTCCTACATGCACGGAGCGGCGCCACGCCGCCCCGCTTGCCAGCTACCGGCGCAGACCGAGCTTCTCGATCAGGGCGCGGTACCGGCTTATGTCCGTGCGGGCCAGGTACTGGAGCAGGCGCCTGCGGCGGCCCACTAGCAGCAGCAGCCCGCGACGGCTGTGGTGGTCGTGCTTGTGCACCTTCAGGTGCTCGGTCAGGTCGGCAATCCGCCGGGTCAGCAGCGCGACCTGGACTTCCGGCGAACCGGTGTCACCCTCATTAGTCGCGTGCCCGGCGATGATCTCGTTCTTCACCGTGGTGTTGAGCGGCACGTTGCTCCCTCTTGACTACTTGTTGCGGTATGTCGGTATCCGCCCAGGCAGAGGCTCGAGAGAGCCTTGCCACGGCGTCAGGGTGATCATCGCCAATGCGGGCGATGTCCCCCAAGTGGTCAGCCGCCTGAGGGCGCAGCTAACCAGGCCGGATAGTCCGACCGATGCTCCACCGTACCACGCGACCATGGCAGCGACGGCACAGTGGACGAGCGCACAACCATGCCGCCCGGCACATACCAACTGGGCGCCGTTACCTGAATGTTATCTCAACCGCAATCCCCGCTCGTTACGTCCGCGTGTATAGGTGGTGACCTGGCCCGCGGGGGCCTGCGCCGAAGGAGCTGCGGTGCCGCGTTCGGGCGAGGACTTCGATGATTTCTACCTGGCCAGCTATGGCCGCACGGTGGCTATGGTCGCGGCGCTCGTCGGCAGCAGGCACGAGGCTGAGGACATTGCTCAGGAGGCCTACGCGCGGGCCCTGGCGCGCTGGCGCCTGCTTCGTGCCTATGACCTGCCCGAGGCCTGGGTCCGCAAGGTAGCCTTGCGGCTCGCCATCGACGCCGGGCGTCGGCAGCGGCGGCGAGTCGCGACGATGACCCAGCTGGCCTTGCTGCGGCAGCCGCCGGCCGCAGAGCCCGGCGACGACCTCCTGCACACCCCGCTCGGCCGGGCGCTCCTGAGCCTCCCGCTGCCCGAACGCCAAGTGCTCGCCCTCCACTACGTGGCCGACCTGCCGGTCAACACGATCGCTAGGGAGTGCGGACTGTCGCCCGGGACGGTGAAGAGCAGGCTCGCCGCGGGACGACGGCACCTGGAAGAACGGCTGTCACAGCACCCGGAGGCGGTGGGCTGATGAATGACATCGAGCTGCGCGAGCGATTCGACCTGTGGGCTGCACCGCTGCGGGCCACTCCTCCGCCCGGTATCGCCGTCATCCGCGGTCGGGCCAGGCGCCGGGCAGGGCGGCTCACCGCGGCCGTAGGGACGGTTGTCGCGGCCGTCGCGGTGGCGGCGGGACTAGTCGTCAGCGGCCTTGGCGGCCCGTCTATCGCGCCGCGGCCGGCCTTCTGGGGTTCGGCCAGGTACCCAGCGCCACCCGGTCAGCCGTTCGTGCTCGTCAACTCCTCCGCGAGCGGCCCGGCCGAGCTCAGGAACATCGCGACAGGAACGGTCGCGGCGATCGTGCCGCCGGAAGGCAAAGGCGCCATGTTCACCGCCCTCGCGGCCGCCGCTGGCGACCGGCTGTTCGTGCTCGCCTGGCAGGACCGCAACGGCGAGCTCGGCTTCGACGCCATCAAGATCGGAGCACGCGGTACCCACCTCCGGACCATGCGGCTGCCGATATTGCCGCTTCACGGCGCTCAGGTCTACGGAATTACGGTCAATCCGGCCGGGACCCGGCTGGTCTTCAACACGATCCCGCCCGGCGGCGGCGGCCCCGCCACGCTGCATGCCTACAACTTGGTCACTGGCGCACTGATCGGCAGCTGGCAGGCGACCGGCCTCGTGAACCTGGCTTACTGGCCCACAGCCGATCGGCTGGCCATCGACTGGCCGTCGCCGGCCGCCGGAGAGCTCGGCGGACTGCGGATCCTGGACACCGACCGAACCTTCTCGACCGGTTCGTCGCTGGCCGCTGACACCCAGCCAGATCCGGCAGTGCGCGGCTACGACCGCGGCGCCCTCACTGCCGACGGCTCGATGGCGCTGGCGGTGACCCAGTCAGGCAGCGCCGAGGTGATCCAGGAATTCTCGGCCACCACGGGCAGGCTGCTCGGCACAATCCCGATCGGCTCTGCGCGAGCGGAGAAGCAGGAACCCGAGTTCTGCGGCGTGCTCTGGGCCAGCGCGAACGGCCGCGACGTGCTGACTCAGTGCGGCACCAGGCAGCAAGCGGTCACCAACGGCAGGGCAACGCCCATCAGGCTGCCCTGGCGCTTCCTGGCTCAGCAGGACGGCGCGATCATGACGTTTGCCTGGTAGCCGGTCAGGCGAACATCTTGTCGAGCTCCGCGGTGTCCTCGGCGAACACCCAGAACTCGGTGGCCTTGCCATCGGCCAGGTGCCAGACGTTGACCTCCCGCACGTCTATGGGCTGCCCGTCCCGCTCCGCGTGCGCGGTCACCAGCACCGTGCCGTGCGTGTCGTTGGCCAGCACGTCGTGCAGCTCAAGCTGCAACGTGCCGCCGGTTACTTCCAGCAGCTTGCCGAACATCCCCATGACAGCGTCGTGGCCGCGGTAATCGCCCGTGAGCTGATTCGAGCCACCGTTGTGCCACACAATGTCGTCGGCGAAGAGGCCGAACACGGTCTCCAGGTCGCCCGAGCCGAACGCCGCATAGCCGCGTCTGAGCAGGTCCTCGTTCGGATGCGCCATGTCTCTCCCCCAAGCCCATAGACCGAGCCGTCTGCCGCGGCTCCGTAACTTCACCGTAACGCAGCGCGCGCGCTTACGACGGGTGCCCCGGCTAGCTCGCGGTCAGCAGTTGCCTGGCGTCGTCGACGTCCGCGCGCATCTGTGCGACTAGCTCGTCCACCACTGCGAACTTCACCGTCGCGCGGAGCCGGGCAACGAAGTCCACCGCGACGTGGTCACCGTAGAGATCCAGATCATCGCGATCGAGCGCGTACGCCTCGACGATGCGTTCCCGGCCGTCGAAGGTCGGATTGGTCCCAACGGAGATCGCGGCCGGCCACCGGTCCAGCTCCGCGCCGTCGGTGTCCAGCCGGGTCAGCCAGCCGGCGTAGATGCCGTCGGCCGGGATCGCTGTGTGCGGGAGCGTCTCCAGGTTGGCCGTGGGGAACCCGAGGGCACGCCCCCGCTGGTGCCCGCGAACGACGACGCCTTCCACCCGGTGCGGCCGGCCTAGGTCATGCGCGGCCCCGGCAACGTCGCCCTCGGCCAGCATGGTGCGGATCCCGGTCGAGGAGACGGTGACGCCGTTCTCGGTCAGCAGCGGAACACCCTCGACAGTGAAGTCGTACTTCTCGCCGAGCTCGGCGAGCAGCCCAACATCACCGGCCGCCTTGTGCCCGAACCGGAAGTTCTCCCCGACGACCACCCTGGCCGCGTGCAGGCGGTCTACCAGTACGGCGCGGACGAACTCGTCCGGCCCGAGCCGGGAGAACTCCAGCGTGAACGGGATGACCAGGACGGCGTCGACACCCAGACTCGCGAGCAGCTGCCACTCGCGGCGGGCTGTGCACAGCAAGGGCGGATGCGTGCCGGGCCGGACAACCTCATCAGGGTGCGGGTCGAACGTGACGACGACCACCGGCAGGCCAAGCTCGGCGGCCGCCTGGACGGCCCGCGCCACGATCAGCTGATGGCCGCGGTGCACGCCGTCGAACACGCCGATGGTGACGACCGAGCGGCCCCAGGCGTCGGGAACCTCGAGCGGGCCGACCCAGCGCTGCATGTCAACAGCCTGCCATGGCGACGGCTGCGAGGGCACGTCAGGACCCGCCGGCCGGACCAGCGGCGAGCTCGGTAGCGAACACCGCCAGCGAGCGCGCCAGGCCCTCCTCGTCGGTGAGCAGCGCGACCAGCGAGCCATCCGGGGCGAACGCCGCCACCGGCGTCTCGCCCGTCCCCGTCGCCGGAAGCCTCACGCCGTGCCCGAGGGCACGCGCCTGCGCCTCGGTCAGGTCGCGGCGCGGGAACGCCGCACCGGCGGCCGCAGCCAGCGGCAGTACTTCGAGGCCGGCCGCGCCGCCCGCGCGTTGGGCCAGCTCGTCGAGCGTGCGCGCCTGGCTGGCCAGGTACGGGCCGACGCGCGTGCGGCGCAGCACAGTCAGGTGCCCGCCGACGCCGAGCGCCTCGCCCAGGTCGCGCGCCAGCGCCCTGATGTACGTACCGCTGGAGCACGTCACGTGCACGTCGACGTCCAGCAGGCCACCGTCCGGCCGGATCGCGTCGAGTGCAAACTCCCGCACCGTCACAGTCCGGGCGGTGAGCTCAGGCGCCTCGCCCGCACGGACCAGTTTGTAAGCCCGCTGGCCGCCGACCTTGATCGCGCTGACGCCCGGCGGGACCTGACTGATCTGGCCTGTCAGCGCTGCAATGGCGCGCCGCAGCTTGGCTTCATCGATATCAGGGATAGGAACGTGGCCGGTTATCTCGCCGTCGGCGTCATCCGAATCGGTTGTCTGCCCGAGCCGGATCGTCGCGGTGTACTCCTTCTCAGTCAGCGCGAGGTAGCCGAGCAGGCGCGTGGCCTTCTCGATGCCGATCACTAGCACGCCCGTCGCCATGGGATCGAGCGTGCCCGCGTGGCCGACTCGTTTTGTACCGACGAGCTTGCGGATCTTCGCCACGACGTCGTGCGAGGTCCAGCCCTGCGATTTATCGACGATCAGTAGCCCGCTCTGCGCTGTCATTTCTGCCCGTCCAGGAGACGACGGACGGCGGCGATGGCCCCACCCGCGCCGCCGGCATAAGAGAAACCGGCGGCTCGGGCGTGGCCACCACCGCCTAGCGCGGTAGCTATTGCGGCTACGTCAACTATTGATTTTGATCTCATCGACGCTTGCCAGGTGCCGGCGTCATCCTCTTTCAGGACTACCGCAACCTCCGCCTCGTCGGTGCGCCTTATCTCGTCGATGACGGATTCCGCAGCGTCTAGCGGCAATCCGGACGTTGCGCGGTCGGACTTTGTGACCGTGGTCCAGACCATGCCTAGGCCGGCGGCAGCATCGGGCTCGAGGGTCGCTCTATCGAGGGCGGCGGCGAGTAGGGCTAGGTAGGTGAAGGGGGCGCGGTCATAGAGTTCGCGGGCGACGATGCCGGGGTCGATCCCGGTCGACAGGAGGCGCGCGGCCAGCTCGTGCACCTGGGGAGTGGTGGCCGAGAACTTGAACGATCCAGTGTCGGTGACGAGGCCCGCGTAGAGGCCGAGAGCAATCTCCTCGGTGAGCGGGATCGCGAGGCGGTTGATCAGGTCGGCGGCCAGGACGGCTGTCGCTGCGGCCGCCGGGTCCACCAGGTTGATGTTGCCGAACCTGGTGTTGGACGCGTGATGGTCAAGCACGATGAGCCTGCCCGCCAGCGCCGCCGGACCGGTCAGCGCACCCAGCCTGTCGATGCTGGCGGCGTCGAAGGACACCATGACCTCGGGCCGGGAAGGGTAACGGCTGGGCTCGCTCAGCAGGTCCACGCCAGGCAGGAAGCGCAAGATCGCGGGCACCTCGAACGGGTCGTCGCCGAAGGACGCGATTATGGTCGGCGCCTCACCCGGCTGGCTGCCAGATCGGCCGCCCGATCGGCTGCGCAGTGCATGCAGCACCGCGAGCATCGAGCCCAGCGCGTCTGCGTCCGGCCGGACGTGACAGGCGAGGCAGACCTGGCTGGCCCCGTCGATGACCTTGACGGCGCGCGCCCACTCCGCATCACTGCTCGTCGTCATCAAGGTCGTCGTCGTCCTCAGTCGCGTCCTCGGCGCTGTCCTCGGCATCGGGCGTCCGGTACGGATCGGGATCGCCGGCCGGCACCGCATCAGCGCGAACCGCGGCCACCCGCGCATCCGCGGCCCTGGCCTTCTCCACCAGGTCCTCGATGGTCCTGGCCGTATCCGGGATGGTGTCCTCAGTGAAGCTAATCGATGGTGTGTGCTTCAAGCCTGTCTGCTTGCCCACCTCCGACCGGATCAGCCCGGTCGCGCTCGCCAGCGCCGCCTTGGTGCCCGCTACTTCGTCGTCCGAGCCGTAGACCGTGTAGAACACAGTCGCCTCACGCAGGTCGCCCGTGACCCTGGCCTCGGTCACTGTCACGAAGCCAAGCCGCGGGTCCTTGATCCGCCGCTCCAGCATCTCCGCGACGATCACCGCGATCCGATCACCGAGCTTGCGGGCCCTGGCCTGGTTCATGGCCTACTCACCCTTCTGGCGTCAGTAGCTGCTGCCTCGCGGCGAGCAGCTCAATCTCCGGCCGCACCGCGATGAAGCGCTCGCAGGCGTCCAGCACTTCCCTGGCATGCGCCGCGGTCGTGCTGACCACGGCGACGCCGATCTCGGCTCGGCGATGCAGGTCCAGGTGACCTGTCTCGCCGACGGCGACACCGGGGAACCGGCGGTGCACCTCCGCGATGAGCGGCTTGACCACCGAACGCTTCTGCTTCAGCGACCGCACATCGCCGAGCAGCAAGTCCAGGGTCAGTGCTCCGACGTACACGCCGGCCCCGGTGCCAGCCGCGAACCGGTCAGGTCCGCGGCTTCTCCCGCATCTCGAACGTCTCGATCACGTCACCGACCTTGACGTCGCTATAGCCAAGACCGATTCCGCACTCGAAGCCCTCCCTGACCTCGGTCGCGTCGTCCTTGAACCGGCGGAGCGACTCGACGCTGAGGTTGTCCGAGACGACGACGCCGTCGCGGACGAGGCGGGCCTTGCTGTTGCGGGTAATCGTGCCAGAGCGGACGATGCAGCCGGCGACGTTCCCGATCCGCGGCACCCGGAAGATCTCGCGGACCTCGGCAGTGCCGAGCTGAGCTTCCTCGAAGATCGGCTTGAGCATGCCCCTGAGCGCGGCCTCGACTTCCTCGATCGCCTGGTAGATGACCGAGTAGTAGCGGATGTCCACGCCCTCGCGCTGGGCTAGCTCGCCTGCCCGGCCTGCGGGCCGGACGTTGAAGCCAATGATCACAGCTTCGGATGCGATGGCCAGGTTGACGTCGTCCTGTGTGATCGCGCCGACGCCGCGGCCGATGACGCGAAGCTGCACTTCCTCGCCGACATCCAGCTGGAGCAGCGCGTCTTCCAGCGCTTCCACTGAGCCGGATACGTCGCCCTTGATGATGAGCAGCAGTTCCTCGCGCTCGCCAGACTTCAGCGCCGACTCCAGGTCCTCCAGCGTGACTCGCGGCCGCCGCTGGGCGAACATGGCGCTGCGCTCCCTGGCCTCGCGCCGCTCGGCGATCTGCCGCGCCACCCGGTCGTCGTCGACGACTAGGAAGCTGTCGCCAGCGCCTGGCACAGCCGTAAGGCCGAGCACCTGGACGGGACGGGACGGCGGCGCGTCAGGCACCTGGTCGCCGTTCTCGTCCAGCATGGCCCGCACGCGACCAAACGCCTCGCCGCAGACGATCGAGTCTCCGACCTTGAGCGTGCCGCGCTGGACCAGCACGGTGGCCACGGGGCCACGGCCCTTGTCCAGATGCGCCTCGATGGCGACGCCCTGGGCCTGCTGCTTCGGGTTCGCGCGCAGGTCGAGCTCGGCGTCCGCGGTCAGGATGACCGCCTCGAGGAGCTGCTCGATGCCGGTTCCGTTGCGCGCCGACACGTCGACGAACAGTGACTGGCCGCCGAACTCCTCGGCCACCAAGCCGTACTCGGTCAGCTGGGCCCGGACCCGCTGCGGGTCAGCGCCCTCCTTGTCGACCTTGTTGACGGCGACGACGATCGGGACGCCGGCCGCCTGGGCGTGGTTGAGCGCCTCGGTGGTCTGCGGCTTCACGCCGTCATCGGCGGCGACGACAAGGATCACCAGGTCGGTCGTCTCGGCCCCGCGGGCACGCATGGCGGTGAACGCCTCGTGACCAGGGGTGTCGATGAAGGTGATCTTGCGGTCCTGGCCGTCGACGACGGTGTCGACCTGGTACGCGCCGATGTGCTGGGTAATGCCGCCAGCCTCATGTGCCACCAGGTTCGTGTGCCGGATCGCGTCCAGCAGCTTGGTCTTGCCGTGGTCGACGTGACCCATGACGGTCACCACCGGCGGGCGCGCCACCAGGTCGGCGTCGACGCCCTCGTCCTCGCCGAACTCGATGTCGAACGACTCAAGCAGCTCCCGGTCCTCTTCCTCCGGAGACACCACCTGGACGTTGTAGCTGAGCTCAGCACCAAGGAGCTGGAGCGTCTCGTCGTTGACCGACTGGGTCGCGGTGACCATCTCGCCCAGCGTGAACAGCACCTGGACGAGCGACGCTGGGTTGACGCCGATCTTGTCCGCGAAGTCGCTCAGCGAGGCACCACGGGACAGCCGGATGACCTGGCCGTTGCCGCGCGGGATCGACACGCCGCCGATCGAGGGCGCCTGCATGTTGTCGAACTCTTGGCGCCGCTGCTTCTTCGACTTCCGGCCGCGTGAGGGCCGACCGCCTGGTCGACCGAACGCGCCAGCCGTGCCGCTGCGACCGCGACCACCTGGGCCGGGCCGAGCCGGGGCCATTCCGGGCCGGGCACCGCCAGCGCCGCCGGCACTGCCGCGCGGACCGCCTGGTCCCCCGCCGGGGCCACCGCGACCGCCACCGGGCCGCGGACCCGCACCCGGGGCGCTCGATCCGTAGCCGCCACCGCGCGGGCCGCCAGCCCCGCCGCCGGGGCCGCCCTGGCCGAAGCCGCGGCCGCCGACCGGACGCGGCGGCATGCTGCTTGGACTAGGCCGCGGGCCGCCCGGACGCGGGCCGCCGGGACGCACGGCGTCACCCAGGCTGCCGGTGCCAGGCCGACCGACCGGACGCGGACCGGCCGGACGCGGGCCGCCAGGCCCGGCTGTGGCGCCGGGCGCAGCGCCCGGAACCGCCGGAGTACCCGGCTGCGCCGCGCGCGGGGTCGCCCCCATGCCGGTCGCCGTTGAGCTAAAGGGGTTGTTGCCAGGGCGCGGCCCTGGCCGCGGCGCGTGCCGCTGACCAGGCGGGGCCGGCGCTGATGGCCGCGGGCCCGCGGCGGCCGGACGCGGCGTCGCGGGCCGCGCCGACTCACCCGGCTCCCCAGCCGACGGCTGAGCCGCAGGGGCCGGCCGAGTCTCGCTCGGCGGTACCTGCGGACCGACGCTCTGATCCTGCGGGAACGGCACTGTGATCGCCGGACCCGGCCGCTGCGCGGCCGGCGCCTCCGGCGATGTCACTGCCTCGACGGTGGGAGGTCCGCTGACCTCGGTCGGCGCCGCCGCCACGGCGGGCGCCTCGGCCGGTGCGCCGGCACGGCCGTTGGCGGCGCGCCTGGCAGCAGGCGCCTTCGCACCCGCGCCGTTTGCTGCCGCGGCCGCCTGGCCTGCGAACTCATCTTTGAGTCTGCGGACTACCGGCGCCTCAATTGTCGAGGACGCCGACCGAACAAACTCACCCATCTCCTGGAGCTTGGCCATCACGGCCTTGCTCTCCACGCCGAACTCTTTCGCGAGTTCGTAAACCCGGACCTTCGCCACTGCGCTCCCTCTACTCGGCCCGGACTACCGGGCCTGTCAGCCGGTCGGGGCAGCGCGTGCTCCGTCCGGCGTCAGCTTGTGCTGTTCATCGCCGCATGCTCATCGGGCGCTCATTGCAAGTCAGCCTTCTTTCGTTCGGTGCCTCCGGCAGTCGGCACCGCCATCAAGCCGCCCAGCTATCCGCTACTTGCCGGATAGGTACTCCGCGACCTTCCCCGCCGGCAGTGCCACCGGCAGGCGCAGGGCCCGCGGAAACGCCTTACGGCGCTGGGCTCGTTCCAAGCATGCCAGGCTCGGGTGCAGGTATGCACCTCGGCCAGGCAGTCGCATGGCCACATCGGGAACTAGCTCGTCTCCCGCCGCCACCACACGCACCAAGTCAGGCTTAGCCGCACGCTCTCCGCACCCGATACAAGTGCGGACTCCTGCGGCCTGCCCGCTGTCCAGCTTACAGGGCCTTCGCGTCAGGTCCACCGGCTGTCGTGCCCGGTTCGTCTACCGGGCCGTCGGCTGGCACGTCGGCTGGCACGGGCGCTGCGGCGTCGGCGCGCCCTGGCGGCGCTTCGGGCGCCGCCGAGGCAGCAGCCGGACCCGCTTCGCCCGTATCGGGCCTGATGTCGATTCGCCACCCGGTGAGCCGCGCGGCGAGGCGCGCATTCTGCCCCTCCTTGCCGATCGCGAGCGACAGCTGATAGTCGGGCACGATGACCTGCGCTACCCGCGCCTGGAGGTCGACGACGTGGACTCGGGAGACCCTCGCCGGGGACAGCGCATGAGCGACGAACTCGGCCGGATCGGCCGAGTAGTCGACTATGTCGATCTTCTCGCCGTGCAGCTCGGTCATGACATTCCGGACCCGGCTGCCCATGGGCCCGATGCACGCGCCTTTCGCATTGACGCCCGGCTGGTGCGAGATCACCGCGATCTTGCTCCGGTGGCCGGCCTCGCGCGCGATGGCCGCGATCTCCACGGCGCCAGACGCGATCTCCGGCACTTCCATCGCGAACAGCTTTTTGACCAGACCCGGATGCGTCCTGGACAGCGTCACGGACGGGCCGCGATAGCCCTTGCGAACATGCAGGACGTAACAGCGCAGCCGCTCGCCGTGCACGTACCGCTCACCTGGCACCTGCTCGGTCGGCGGCAGAATCGCTTCGAGCTTGCCGAGATCCACCAGGACCGCACGCGGATCCCTGCCCTGCTGGATCACCCCGGCTACCACATCGCCTTCGCGACCGGCGTACTCACCGAAGGTCAGCTCGTCCTCCGCGTCGCGCAGTCGCTGGAGTATGACCTGGCGGGCCGTAGTCGCCGCGATCCTCCCGAAACCCTCAGGCGTGTCGTCGTATTCCCGGCCCGGCTCGCCGTCTGCCCCGGCGGCTTCGCGAGCCCACACGGTCACGTGACCGGTGCCGCGGTTTACCTCGACCCGGGCGACCGAAGCGGCGCCATCGGTCTTGTGGTACGCGACGAGCAGCGCGTCCTCGATGGCCTTGATCGCCAGGTCGAGCGAGATGTCCTTCTCCGCCTCCAGGCTCCTCAGGACGCTCAGGTCAATGTCCACCTAGTCCTCCTCGACCACTTCATCATCGCTCTGCTTGCCGTCGTCGAGGTCGTCGTTGGCCAGATCGTCGTTGCCTAGATCGTCGAAATGACCGAACTCGACCTGGACGTGGCCAGGGCCAAGGTCGGCGTAGCTGAACACCCGGGCCTCCCCGTCGTGTTCCACGGTCACGCCGGACGCGTCCGTGCCGATGATGCGCCCCTCGGCGGTGGCGGCCCCGTTCCCGTCCGAAGCATCGGTACCTACCTTCAGGGGCGCCACAACCAGCCGTCCGATCGCGCGCCGCCAGTGGCGCGGCTGGGTCAGCGGCCGGTCAACGCCAGGCGAGGAGACCTCAAGGGTGTAGGGCTGATCGCCCATCTCGGCGGCGTTGTCCAGCTTGAGCGACATCTCGCGGCTGGCAAGGGCGATGTCGTCCAGGCTGACGCCGCCATCGGCGTCAACGATTACCCGGAGTATCCGCCGGCGCCCCGCCGACGTGACCCGGATGCCCTCCAGGTCCATGTCCAGGGCGTGCACGATCGGTTCCAGCAGGCGCGTCAGGCGCTCGGGGTCGGGCGCGGGACCGTACTCCGCAGTCCGCGGCTCTGTCCCCCGGCCGCCGGCCCTACCCTGGCCAGCACCGCCCTGACCGGGCTTGCCCTGGCCGACCTTGCTCTGGCCCGGCTTAGCCTGGCCATTCCGCCTGGCCTGGCCCGGCCTCGCCTGGGGATGCGAACCGCGACGGGAGCCACCGTGCATGACGACCTCCTCGCCCGCGACCTGTGCTGTTATCTGCGCTGTCCCTATCCTTCGCGCCGTCGTCTAGCCTATCCGGGACGCGGGCTTGTAGTTCGGGGCCTGGCGGTTCGGACCTTCGTGAGACGCTGACGCCGCACCGTGAGGCCGATACCGCAGTGATCAAAGTAATGCGTGGGGCTGAAAGTGCTGGAGGTACCGACCGTGTCGACGGAGGCAGCGCAACCTGCCAATGCGGCACGCGGTCGCGCCGTCAGCCGGAGGTCGGCGCTCGCCGCCTCGGCCGCCGCCCTGCCGATGCTGCTTACAGCCTGTAAGGGCATTCAGGCGCTGGGCACGCCGCCACCGCCAGCGCCCGACGTGGTCGCTTTGCGGTCCGCCATCGCGGCCGAGCAACTCATGGTGGCGAGGTACGCAGCGGCAGTCAGCTTGGTCAGCAGCCAGCTCCCGCCTCGGGCGACGGCGCAGGATGTCGTCCTGTACCAGGCGGTCCGGTCCGTGCAGACCGAGCACGCGGCGCACCTGATGCAGCTGAAGGCCCGCCTGGTCGAGCCGACCGTGACCTCGCCCTCAGCCAGCCCGTCGCCGAGCACTCAGGTCGGTGGCAGTATCGATGCCGAGCTCGCGGCGCTGGAAGAGGCCGAACAGGCGGCATCTGACCGGCTCCTGGGCCAGCTCGGCGGGGTGCCAGGGTCGCTGGCGCAGCTGTTCGCGAGCATCGCCGCCTCCGAGGCCACCCACGTCCCGTATCTGCAGGCAGCGAGGCACAGACGATGACGGGCTCGGCGGGGCAGGCTGGCGCGGCGGCCGGCGCTTACGGGCAAGCGGGCGCCGGCGGTAGCGGCCCGGTCGTCGCCGCCCTCCAGGACGCCCTGGCCGCCGAGCAGGCAGCCAGCTACGGCTACGGCATCGTCGGCGCGCGGCTGCCACAGGGTTCGCCGACCCAGGGCCAGGCAACGACTGACTGGGTAGCGCACGTGCGGGCCAGGGATCAGCTCACGCAGCTGATCAGCGCGCGCGGGGCGACGCCGACGCCAGCCGCCGTGGCGTATCAGCTGCCGTTCCCGGTCAGCTCGCCCGCGCAGGCCAGGGCGCTCGCGGCCACGCTCGAGGACCGTGTAGCCGGGGCCTACCTCGGGCTAGTCGCGCTGGCGGACACAGCCCTGCGCAACCTCGGGGCCGAGCAGGTCAAGGCGGCAGCGCTGCGGGCAGAGGCGTGGCGCGGGTCGACGGAGGCGTTCCCCGGCCTGCCCGCCAGCAGCCTGCGCCGCTGACCCGCTCAACAGCGCCGTGGGCGGCCGGTCAACCCGGCCGCAAGGATCACTGCCCGGCGGCGAGCACGCGCTCAATCATGGTGGCGGCGCCCTCTAGATCCTCGCCGATGGCAATGCGCTCAGCCCAGGACCACCAGAACCACCACAGCCCGTCCTGGCCGCGGCCCGCGTAGACGTCCTCGGCGAGCGCGCCGAGGTGCGGGTTCACGACGTGCAGGCTGGGCACTCGGCCGGGCGGAGTCATGAGCCGGGCTCGCAGACCACGACGGATCAGGACCTCGGCGAGACCCTCGAGCCTGGCCAGGTTCGCCTGCAACGTCTGGCTCATCTGACTCGCCTGCCTGGCCTGGCTCGCCTGCCTGGCCTGGCTCGCCTGACTCGCCTGGCTCGCGGTGGCCGAGGTACGGCCCGTCCGGACCTCCTGCTCGGCCTCCGCCTCATCCCGTCACCTTTAGTAGCCGCAAAACAGCATATGGTAATGACACGGATCAACAATGTAGCGCTTAGTATGCCGTTTGCAACCCGTATAGCGCTATTCGCATGCTCGTTTGACGTGCTCGTTACCGCCAAGGACACTTCCGACTGGACGGAACCTGCTCTCCCGGCCACACTGAGTTGCACCGCCGAGGTAAACGACCAGTCAATGACAGCCGCGGGAGGTGACCAAATGGCTAGCGCGCAGAGCCCGACAGTTCGGCGGCGCCGGCTCGCGCTTGAGCTGAGGCGTCTTCGCGAGGCAGCGAAACTTACCTGTGAAGAAGTCGCAGAACAGCTCGAGTGCTCTGCGTCCAAGATCAGCCGGGTCGAGACCGGCCGCGTGTCGGTGTCGCCGCGCGACGTGCGGGACATGCTCGAGATGTACGGCGTGCCCGAAAGCCAGCGGGACAGCCTCGTGCAGCTGGCCAGGGAGTCCCGGCAGAAAGGCTGGTGGCATGCCTACGGCGACAGCGTCTTGCCGCACTTCGGGACCTACCTCGGTCTTGAGAGCGCAGCGTCGGAGATCAGGATCTACGAAGTCAACCTCATCCCCGGCCTGCTTCAGACCGAGGACTACGCCAGGGCCGTCATCTCCGCCGGCATGGTCGACAAGCCCCGCACGCACATCGAGCGCAGCGTCGCGCTCCGGATGGAGCGCCAGCAGGTCACGCGGACGAATATGCCGAAGGTCTGGGCGGTGCTCGATGAGGCGGCGTTGCGGCGCCAAGTCGGCGGCCCCGAGGTCATGCGCATCCAGCTGGAGTACCTGCGCGAGCTTGGCAGCACCCGCAACGTCTCGCTCCAGTTGGTCCCGTTCGGCGGTGGCGCGCACCCGGCGATGGGGCGCCCGTTTGTCATCCTCGCGTTCGGCGAGGACCTCGACCCAGACGTCGTCTACCTGGAGGACCTCACCAGCGCCCTATGGGTCGAGAACGTCGACGAGGTCGACAGGTACAACGTCTTCTTTAACCACCTGCGTGCGACGGCGCTGTCATTCGAGAACTCGGCGGCCCTCATGACCGCTGTGCTGAAGGACATGTAGCCGGACAGCTCAGCCCCGTGCTAGCTCAGTTCGGTGCTGGCTCAGGCCCGTGGTTACTCAGCCCGGTGCTTGCTTAGCGCAGAGCCGTCGGCAGCGGCTCAGCGTGCAGCACGGTGAGCCGGGACACGGCCCTGGTGAGAGCGACGTAGAGGCGGTGCAGGCCGCGCGCCTCGGCCATCGCGATCTGCGTCGGCTCGTAGACGATGACCTGGTCAAACTCGAGTCCCTTGGCCAGCGTGACCGGCACCAGTATGATGCGGTCGCCGGTGGCGGCGCCCTCGAGTACCGCATGCGGCACGCTGGCCGCCGCGAGGGCCAGGGCCAGGGCCGGTATCTGCTCGTCGGCCGCGACCACCGCGGCTGAGCCAGGCCGGTCGAGCGCATCGGCGCACGCGGCCGCCAGCGCGCCGGTCATCTCGTCTGCCCCGAGCTGCTTGACCAGCAGCGCGCCCGGATCCTGGCGCACCGACGAGGCCGGCGACAAGCCCGGCGCGATGTAGGTGAGCAGCCTGCTCGCGAAGTCGAGGATCTGCCGCGGCACCCGGTAGCCAGTGTCGAGAACGCGCAGGTCAGCTTCCGGCTTGCCGAGGTGGCCGAGCATCTGCTGCCAGCTGCTGGTCGCCCACGGCGTCGTGCCTTGGGCGATGTCGCCGAGGACCGTCGCCGAACCGGTGGCACACCGGCGGCCGATGGCCCGGCATTGCATCGGGGATAGGTCCTGCGCCTCGTCGACAACGATGTGCGCCAGGCTCGGCGTGCGCTCGATGAGGTCGGCGGCCTCGTCGATGAGCACGGCGTCGGCTGCGCTCCAGCGCGCGGAGCCAGGCCCCCGCGGCGGGCTCGGCCAGGTAATGGCAGCCTGCTCGGGCTCGTCGAGTACGCCGTCGGCTGCGCGCCTGAGCAGGTCGGGGTCGGATAGCAGGCGGAACACCAGCCGGACCGGGTCCGCCTTCGGCCAGATCTGCGCGACCGCCGCCTGTACCGGCTTGGAGCGGCGCACCGAGTCGTGCGTCCGGTCATCGCACGTCTCGCCTGAGGCTTCCATCCGGGTCAAGATCACGTGCGCGATCCGGTGGGAGAGCATGTCGCGGCCCGTCCCGTACCGCACGCCCCTAGTGCGCAGCTCGGCGGTCAGCTCGGCGATCTCGTATGCCGGGACGCGCCAGCGGCGTGATCCCCTCGCCAGCATGATGGCCTCGGCCGGCTCCGCCAGCTGCTCCCACAGTGCGTTCGCGAGGACCTGAGCCATCCGGGCGTCGCCCTTGACCTGCGCCGCCCGGTCAGCGTCGATCGCGCGGACAGGTACACGCGCGGTCAGGTCGGCGACCGACAACTGCGCCACGTCGAGCTCGCCGAGGGCGGGCAGCACGTTCCCGATGTAGGCGAGAAAGGCCTTGTTGGGGCCGACGACCAGTACGCCGCCCCGGCTGAGGCGCTGTGCGTAGGCATACAGCAGGTAGGCGACCCGGTGCAGACCGACGGCGGTCTTGCCGGTGCCGGGCGCGCCCTGCACGCACACAGTCTGGTCGACCGCGGCCCGGACGATGTCGTCCTGCTCGGGCTGGATGGTCGCCACGATGTCGCGCATCGGGCCAGATCGCGGCCGCTCGATCTCGTCGATCAGGATCCGGCTCGTTCCGGCTGCCTGGGCGCCGTGCCCGAACTGCTCGTCCTCGAACGCCGTCAGCTCGCCGCCGGAGAACCCGAACCGGCGGCGGCGATCCAGGCCCATCGGCTCGGCCTGACTCGCCCGGTAGAAGGGCCGGGAGACCGGCGCACGCCAGTCGATCACCACGGGGGTCCCGTGCGGGTCGTGCACGTGCCGCCGCCCGACGTGGAAGTGCTCGCTGTCCGGCACGTCGGCGGGCTGCGGGACCTCGTCGGGATGTAGGGCGAGGGCCCCTGGCCGGTAGTCGAGCCGCCCGAAGAACAGCGGCGTGTCCGGCAGGTCGCGCAAGGCTTCGGCGCGCCGGTACAGGTCGGCCTTTAGGTACTCCTCTGAGACCGGGTCGCCGCCCATGGCGCGCAAGGACAGGACGTCAGTGCGCATGAGCTCAAGGAACGCACGTGACTGGCGCAGATGCTCGCGCTCGGCGGCCAGGATGTTGTCGGGCTGGGGTTGTTCCGAACCCGCCGACGGCATGACACATCACCTCATCAGGGAACGGGGTCGACTCGGTATGCCGCCGAAGGCGGCACAAGGGCACAGAAGCCTAACAGCCGACCCTGCCGACGGCACCTGATTTTCCGGGCGCGCGGCTACCGGCGCAGCATCAGAACAAGACCGACATGAACGTGCCGACCTGCGTGAACCCAGCATGCAGGTACGCGGCCCTGGCCGGAGCGTTGTAGTCGTTCACGTACAGCGTCACGACGGGGGCCAGCTCCAGCGCCGCCCCCACCACGGCGGCCATGCCGCGGACAGCATGGCCGCGGCCCCGGTCCTCAGGCGGGACCCAGACCCCCTGGACCTGGCACGCATAGGGCGTGACGGCCCCGATCTCCGCCTTGAACGTCACGTGCCCGTCGGGCTCGATCCGCGCGAACGACCGGCCTGCGCCTATGAGATCCGCCATCCGCGCGCGATACGCGGCGCCACCGTCACCACCTATCGGCGACACGCCGACTTCCTCGGTGAACATCGCGATGCAGGACGGCAGGATCACGTCGAGCTCATGCGGGCGCACCGTCCGGACCTGCGGATCGGGCTCTACTGGCGACGGCCCGCTGATCGCCATCAGCGGCTGCACGGCGCGGACCTCCCGCGGCCGACCCCACGACGGCGCGAGCAATGACCATAGCTGGCCGACAGCGTCCGCCGGTCCCACAATTGAGGAGCAGCGGCGGCCCTGGAGCTTGGCTCTGGAGGCGAAAGCCGCGATCGCGTCCGGGTCGGCCTGGACCGGCACGAGGTTGGCGCCCGAGTAGCAGACCGCCGCGAGCTGGCCGCCCTCCGAGTAACCCCACAGCTGACCGCCCAGCCGCGACGGATCAAAGCTCGTGGAGCGGATCCGCGAGCTCACGAAGACGTTGGTGACCGCATCCCGATCGCACAGGGCCAGCACCTCGTCGCGATCGTGATCAGTGAGCAGCCGCAGCGATGCCGATCGCCAGGGCCTGGTGCGCAGCACGGTTCCAGCCTAACGGCTCGGTACTCGAACCTATGCAGAAGGCGATGGCAGCGCCGGGCACGTGGCGTTGACCAGGCCAGGCTTCGCTGGCAGCGCCCCGGTGGCGAGGTAGCGATCCAGGTAGCCGTTCACGCAGCTGTTCGGCGGGAACGCCAGCGACTGTCCGTGATTGCCGCCGCCGGTTACCACGACCAACCGCGCCGTCGGCAGCAGGCGCCTGGCCACCAGCGCGCCCTGATACGGCGTAGCCGCATCGAGGCTGCCCTGGAGCATCAGGATCGGCGGCAAACCGCTCGCGCCGACGTGCGGCGGCGTCGCCGGCCCGTGCACCGGCCAGAACGCGCAGGCCGCGTTGAACCAGGCATTGCCCCACGCCTCGAAGGGCGCGGTACGGAATACGCGCCTGGTGTCGGCGTCCCATCGGGCCCAGCTGCGCGGCCACGCCACGTCGCTGCACTCCACCGCCGTGTAGACCGCGAACTCGTTCTCGTTCTGCTGGCCTACCTCCCGGTAAATGGTCATCAGCTGAGAGGACGACCCGCCGTGCAGGTAGGCCGCCAGCGCGCCAGCCACGTACGGCCACCATGCGTTGCTGTAGCCACCAATGAGGAAGGTGTCGCTCAGCTCATCGGGACCGATGACTGGACCTGATGCCCCGGCGATCGGCTGCCTGGCGAGCCTGGCCAATGTGGCGCTGAACGTGGCGTTAACCGCGGCCTCGCTGGCGCCGAGGTGGTACACGGCGTTGTTGGCCGCGATCCAGGCGAAGAACGCGGTGAGCCGGCCCTGGAACGCGTAATCCTGCGCGATGTTGTCGGCGTACCAGGCCCCGGCCGGATCGACCACGCTGTCCAGCACCATGCGCCGGATCCGCTGCGGGAACATGCTCGCGTACACCTGGCCGAGGTAGGTGCCATAGGAGACGCCGTAGTAGCTGATCTGCTGCTGACCGAGCGCGGCCCGGATCGAGTCCATGTCACGCGCCAGGTCCTTCGTGGTCATGTAGGGCAGCAGCCAGCCGAATCGCCGCTCGCAGCCAGCCGCGTAGGCCCTGGCCCGGTCGATCAGCACTTGCTCGGCCGCGGGGTTGGCGGGCACATAGCCTGGCCGCGGCCTGCTGAAGAACGACGGATCACAGCTCAAGGCCGGTACCGACGCCCCGACGCCGCGCGTGTCAAAGCCCACAACGGTGTACTTGGCGGCTACGTTCGCGGGCAGGCCCGCCGCAGTGGTCGCGGCCATGGATCGGCCTGGGGCCCCCGGACCGCCGGGGTTCACGAGCAGGACACCCTGCTGCTCCGCGGCCGGCGCGGTAGCCCGGATTTCCGAGAGAGCCAGCGTGATCTTGCGCCCGCCGGGATTGGCGTAGTTGACCGGGACCTGCAGGCTCGCGCACCGCATCTGCCGGGCGTCCCGCGCGCCGGCGGCCACCGACGGGCAGGACCGCCAGGTCAGCCTGCTCGCCGTACCGGGCGCCGACAGCGGGCCAGAACCGGAAGGCACAGCGCCAGACGGCGCGACGGATTTACTCAAGCCCGCGGAGCCCGAGGTCGGCGACGTGCCCGAGCAGCCCGCGATCGCGGCTGTGACGGCCGCGATCACGGCGACCGCGGTCTGTGCTCTGATCACTTCGGCATCATGCCCGGACTCCGCCTACCGGCGGACGAGGGCTAGCTCTCCGCTAGATCCGCTCCGGCCGGCTCCATCTCGGCCGCGAGCTTCATCGCCTCTTCGATCAGCGTCTCCACGATCTGGGACTCGGGCACAGTCTTGATGACCTCACCGCGGACAAAGATCTGGCCCTTGCCGTTGCCGGACGCCACGCCGAGATCGGCCTCGCGCGCCTCGCCGGGGCCATTCACCACGCAGCCCATCACCGCGACGCGCAGCGGCACGTCGAGTCCATCCAGCGCCGCCGTGACCTGGTCGGCGAGGGTATACACGTCCACCTGGGCCCGCCCGCAGGACGGGCAGGAGACAATCTCCAGGCCGCGCTGGCGGAGCCCGAGCGACTCCAGGATCGCGATGCCCACCTTGACTTCCTCGACCGGCGGCGCCGACAGCGACACCCGGATGGTGTCGCCGATGCCCTCGGCCAGCAGCGCGCCGAACGCTACTGCGGACTTCACCGTCCCCTGGAAGGTAGGGCCGGCCTCGGTCACGCCGAGGTGCAGCGGGTACTCGCACTGCTCGGCGAGCTGGCGGTAGGCGTTAATCATCACGACCGGGTCGTGGTGCTTGACCGAGATCTTGATGTCGGTGAAGCCATGCTCCTCGAATAGCGAGCACTCCCACAGGGCCGACTCCACCAGGGCCTCCGGCGTTGCCTTGCCGTGCTTGGCCAGCAGCCGCTTGTCCAGCGAGCCGGCGTTGACGCCGATCCTGATCGGCACGCCAGCATCCGACGCGGCCCTGGCGATCTCGCCCACCTTGTCGTCGAACGTCTTGATGTTGCCAGGGTTGACGCGCACCGCGGCGCAGCCCGCGTCGATGGCAGCGAACACGTACTTCGGCTGGAAGTGGATGTCGGCGATCACGGGGATCTGGGACTTGCGGGCGATCTCGGGCAGCGCATCAGCATCGTCCTGCGACGGCACGGCGACCCGGACAATCTGGCAGCCCGCCGCCGTTAGCTCGGCGATCTGCTGGAGCGTGGCGTTGACGTCGGCAGTAAGGGTCGTCGTCATCGACTGCACCGAGACGGGCGCACCGCCGCCGACCGGCACCACATGCTTGCCCTTGCCGACGAGGATCTGCCGCGACTTGCGGCGGGCCGCAAGCGGCGCGGGCGGAAGCTGGGGAAGGCCTAGGTCAACTGTCATGTCGCGATCTCGCCTTTACACCGGGATATGGACAGGGTTGAAGATGTCAGCGGCGATCAGCAGCGTGCTGAAGCCGACGAGCAGGGCAAACACGAGCAGGCTAATAGGCACGAGCCGCTGAATGTCGACCAGCCCCGGATCTGGCCGACCGCGCACCCGGTTGAACCAGGCCCTGATCCGCTCGAAGATCACCACCGCCAGGTGGCCGCCGTCGAGCGGCAGCAGCGGCAGCAGGTTGAACGCGCCGACGAAGATGTTCAGCGAGGCGACCAGGTAGAGCACCACGGTTGCCTTCGCCTGCCACGGCAGCGCGGCCTCGACAACCTGGCCAGTTACGTCGCCGACACCCACGACGCTGCTCACCTGGCCGGCCGGGGTGTTGGCTCGGTTCTTGGAGAACAGGTCAGGGACAGCGGCGGGCAGCTTGCCAATGGCCGAGGCCGACGACGTCAGCGTGTTGGCGAACTGGTCCCCCGCGTAGGCAAACGCGCCGACGAAACTGGTGCGCTGATACACCGGAGGGCTGTTGAGTGCATGGACGCTGACAGGCACACAGGTCTCGATCGAGGAGATCACGTTGCTGTCGCTGGCAGACGTTATGCCCAGGTAGGGAGCGGAGCGACCAGGGATCGCCGCCAGCGTGACGTCGACGCGGACGTCGCGCCCGCCCCGATCGACGACGAGGGGGACGGGCTGCCCAACCTTCTCCGCGGCCAGCGCCGAATGCAGCTGACTCCAGTTCCCGACCGGCTTACCGCCGACGGAGACGATCTTGTCGTTCTGCTGCAGCCCAGCCACCTCAGCCGGGGACTTGACATGGCTGCCGGCACACGTATTCGTGGTGGCCGACCCGATGCCGATGGCGAGCACGAAGAACAGGAACAGCGCCAGCACGAAGTGCATGAAGGAGCCAGCGGCGAGCACGATGATGCGCTGCCAACCCGGCTGATTACGGAACGAGCGCGGCTCGTCCGCCACGTCGACCTCCTCGATCGAGGTCATGCCCGTGATCTTGACGAAGCCGCCGAAGGGGAGCGCCTTGACGCCGTACTCGGTCTCGCCGCGGAAAGTCGACCACAGCGTCTTGCCGAATCCCACGAAGAACTGGGTGACCTTCATCCCGAACTTCTTGGCGGTCAGGAAGTGGCCGAGCTCGTGCAGCATCACCGAACTCAGCAGAGCGACGACGAAGATCAGCACGCCCACGATGAACGCCAGGTGCTGGCGGCCGAGGAAAAGCAGGATCGCCACGACTGCCGCGATCACTAGCCACGTCCGAAACTGCCTGAGCGCGGAGATGCCTCGTCCGTTATGCCCGTTAGAAGGCATTAAACGGCTTCTCCTTCCCCAGACCCCGTTCCCTGCCCGAATCTTCGTTCACTGCTTCCCTGTCAGCTCCCGTGCGCGATCCCTAGCCCAGCCATCAGCGGCGAGCACATCCGATAGCTGCACGGTTTCCCCACCTGAATCGTGATGCTCCGAGACTACCTGGGCCACCGTATCCACGATTCCGGCGAACGGGACCTGCCCGGCAAGGAACGCCGCTACGCATACCTCATTTGCGGCGTTATACACCGCCGGGACGGTCCCGCCCGACGCTCCAGCCTGCCTCGCCAACGGCACGGCTGGGAACGCCTCCTCGTCCAGGGGCTCGAACGTCCAGGTATGGGCGGTCGTCCAGTCCACCGCCGCCGCGGCGTCCGGGACCCGGTCCGGCCACCCGAGCGCGAGGGCGATCGGGATGCGCATGTCCGGCGGGCTGGCCTGGGCCAGCGTGGAGCCGTCGGTGAACTCGACCATCGAGTGGATCACCGACTGCCGGTGCACCACGACGTCGATCCGGTCGAAGCCGATCCCGAACAGCAGGTGCGCCTCGATGAGCTCCAGGCCCTTGTTCACCAGCGTCGCGCTGTTGACCGTGATCACCGGGCCCATGTTCCAGGTTGGATGGGCCAGCGCCTGCTCGGGCGTCACGTCCACCAGGTCTGCCCTGGTGCGATGCAGGAACGGGCCGCCGCTCGCGGTCACGATAAGCCGGCGCACCTCGGCGGCCCGACCCCCGCGCAGACACTGCGCGATCGCCGAGTGCTCAGAGTCAACCGGGATGATCTGGCCCGGCGCGGCGAGCCCGGCTACCAGCGGCCCGCCCATGATCAGCGACTCCTTGTTCGCCAGCGCCAGCAGCCGGCCCGCCCGAAGCGCGGCCAGGGTCGCGCCGAGGCCGACGGCGCCGGTGACGGCGTTGAGCACCACATCGCAGGGCCGGGCGGCCAGGTCGGCGATCGCGTCCGCACCCGCGATGACCTCGGGCAGCTTGCGCCGGGCGCCGTCCTGCGAGCCGACTGCGGCGAGCGCCGCGCGCAGCTCAGGCACTGCCGACGTGCTGGCGACGGCTACGACCTCGACGCCCAGTTCGATCGCCTGCCTGGCGAGCTGCTCCGGATGTCCGCCGCCGGCGGCGATCGCGGTCAGTCGGAAGCGGTCCGGGTTGCGGCTGATGATGTCGGCCGCCTGCGTCCCGATCGACCCGGTCGAGCCCAGCAAGATGATGTCCCGGCGCTGGCCGGCGCTGCTCGCGGATTCCACTGGCCTATTCTCCCCTGCCGACTCAAGCAATTGCATCCGGTGAGTACCGTGAGATCCGTGCGCCTCCCCCATCTGACGGCAGCCGAGCCGATTGTGCAGCAGCCTGACTGGCCGGATCCGATCCGGGTTGACCAGGTACTCCGCGAGCTAGCCGGGCTGCCGCCGCTGGTCTTCGCCGGCGAATGTGACCTGCTGCGCGAGCGGCTAGCCGCCGTCTCCCGCGGCGAGGCGTTCGTGCTCCAGGGCGGGGACTGCGCCGAGACGTTCGCGGGAGCGACTGCCGATGCAGTCCGCGGCAAACTCCAGACCATTCTCCAGATGGCGGTCGTACTGACATACGGCGCGAGCGTCCCGATCGTGAAGATCGGCAGACTGGCCGGGCAGTTCGCCAAGCCCAGGTCGCGGCCCACCGAGGTCAGGGATGGCGTCGAGCTGCCCGCTTATCGGGGAGACGCGATCAACGGATTCGACTTCACGCCTGCGTCGCGGGCGCACGATCCGGACCGGATGCTCCGCGCCTACCATTGCGCCGCCGTGACCCTGAATCTCTGCCGCGCCTTCACCACCGGTGGCTACGCCGATCTGCATCAGGTGCACGCCTGGAACCAGGACTTCGTCCGGAAGAGCCCGTCCGGGCAGCGCTACGAGCGGCTAGCCGGCGAGATCGACCGGGCGCTGTCTTTCATGCGGGCGTGCGGGGCCGACCCAGACGAACTGCGAACGGTCGAGTTCTACTCCAGTCATGAGGCGCTGCTGCTGCCGTACGAGCGGGCGCTCACCCGGATCGACTCCCGCACCAGCCTGCCGTACGACCTGTCGGCGCACTTCCTCTGGATCGGCGAGCGGACCAGGGATCTGGATGGCGCGCACGTCGAGTTCGCGGCCGGAATCCGGAACCCGATCGGCGTGAAAGTCGGCCCGCAGGCGACACCGGACGGCGTCCGGGCCCTGATCCGTACTCTGAGCCCCGACGGCGAACCGGGGCGGCTCACGCTCATCACGCGCCTCGGCGCCGGGCTCATCCGGAGCCTGCTCCCGCCGATCATCGAAGCGGTCGAAGCCGAGGGCATACCGGTCGCGTGGGTCTGCGACCCGATGCACGGCAACACCTTCGAAGCGCCCAGCGGTCACAAGACCAGGCGGCTGGCCGACGTGCTCGACGAGGTCCAGGGTTTCTTCGACGTGCACCGGCGTATCGGCACCCACCCGGGCGGCATCCACATCGAGTTCACCGGCGACAACGTGACCGAGTGCGTCGGCGGCAGCCACGAGATCATCGCCGCGGACCTGCACCAGCGCTACGAGACCGCCTGCGACCCGCGACTGAACCGGAGCCAGGCACTCGACCTGGCCTTCACCGTGGCGGAGAGCTACCGGTCGCTGCCCGCCGCGGGGTAAGTGGCCGGGAACTGCCGTGCCGGCTCCCACTCAGGGCGCAGCGGCATCCCAGCCTCGCCGTGGTCGCTGAGCTTCACGCCGAGCATCTGGTGCAGCTGGATCTGGTTGCGGTCAAAGCCGAGCCGTGACCCCGCCATGTACAGCCGCCATACCCGAGCCGTGCCCTCGCCGACCTCGGCAACCGCCTCGTCCCAGTGAGCGTCGAGGTTCGCACACCAGGCGGCGAGCGTCTTGGCGTAGTGCTCCCGCAGGTTCTCGGTATGCCGGACCTCGAAGCCGTTGTCATGCATCAGCGACATCAGGTAGGCGGGACCCTCGAGCTCGCCGTCCGGGAACACGTACCGGTAGATGAAGCCATCGGTGACCCTGGCCGGGCCCGTGTTGTCAGGGCGCGTGATGCAGTGGTTGAGTAGCCGGCCCTGCGGCACGAGCTTGCCGTAAAGGAACCTGAAGTAGCCAGGGAGCTGGGCCTTACCGATGTGCTCGGACAACCCGATCGAGCTCACCGCGTCGAACCCGGTCTCGGCGACGTCGCGGTAGTCCATGTGCCGAACCTCGGCCAGGTCAGAAAGACCACGTTCCTTGATCGCGGTATGTGCCCACGCGGCCTGCTCAGCCGACAACGTCACGCCGAGCGCCTTGACGCCGTACTCGCGCGCGGCGTGCATCACCATGCCGCCCCAGCCACAGCCAACATCGAGCAGCCGCATGCCTGGCTTGAGCGCGAGCTTGCGCGCCACCAGGTCGAACTTGGTCGCCTGAGCCTGCTCCAGGGTGGCATCCTCGGTCGGGTAGCACGCGCACGTGTAGGCCATGGACGGACCGAGCACCCACTCGTAGAACGTGTTCGACACGTCGTAGTGGTGCGAGATCGCGCTTGCGTCGCGCTGCTTCGAGTGCCGTCGTCCCGACAGCCACCGGCTGTTGACCCGCACCTCCTGCGGCGGCGGGGGCACTCGCGGCAGCAACAGCTTGGGGCCCCCCAGACTCTGCAGCAGTTTCAGGCGCTCGGACAGGCTCGTCTGGATTTCCTGGGCGTGCGCCATCCGCGCAAGCGCCGCGTACATGTCGCCTACCACGTCCAGGTGCCCGGCGACATACGCACGCGCCAGTCCGAGCGCGCCCGGCGCCTGCGCCAGGTATGACACCGCCGTCCGTGACTTCACGTTGATCTTGATTGGCGCGTCGGCCGCCCCTGCCGCGCTCCCGTCGAACGCCTCAAAACCGACTGGGGCATCCGGGCCCGCAACCCGCTCGAACACCTCGGCCAGAGCCATCTGGGACCTCTCTTCCCTTGCTTCGTTTGCTAGACGCCCCGCACGCACTTGTCATATAGGTCGGCGAGTCGGCCCTGCGGATCGTAAGTGCTCTTGAGCTTGGCGTATTCCAAACCGTTATACCGCGCCCAGAACTCCTCCTTCGGGTAGAACGACGTCGAATACAGGCCCTTATGGCCACCGAGCTCAGTCACCTTGTCCTCGATGCGCCGGTTGAAGTAGCCGTCCTTCGCGCCCGGCGGCAGCTTGACCGTCCCCCAGAATCCGAAGTTCACGTACACCTGCCCTGGCCGCATCGGGTACAGCGGCCAGGTCAGCTGCCCGCGCAAGCGAAGCGGGCACATCCACACCGGGCTCATGCCGACGTCGGTCAGAAAATATTCAAGGAACGTGGCCGACTCAGCCAGTGGTATTTCGACATCCTGGATCACCATTTCGGTGTCTGGCTGGCCACGGCGCTGATCGAGCTTGCGTGTGAAGCCGTGCTTCCGGTCCAGGGCGACAAGCTTCCGGTAGACGTCCGAGCGACGGTAGCGCCGCGGCCACAAGCGCCGGATCACAGGGCTCTGCACGCCGAACGGCCGTGAGCACCAGAACCAGTCGGTGTCCCACCGCCACAGGTAGTCGCTGATCGTGAGGAAGTCCTCACGTGGCCCGCGCAGCGACTGGTAGTAGATGCGCTCGCGCGTGTAGTCGCTGCGCCAGGGCGCGACATCGCTGAACGCCCCGATCGTCAGGTACGTCTCGTCCAATGCGAACGCAACGCCGTCGATAAAGTCCGCCTGGTGCCCCTCGTAGCGGCCGTCGGCGGCGACCCGCGCCACCGCCGCGAAGCACTCCGCCGGGTCAGTGAACCGGAAGTGGCGCAGATGCACGTACGGCTTGACCGGCTCGAGCTCGATCGTCAGCGATAGCGTGTAGCCGAGCGTACCGTAAGAGTTCGGGAAGCCTCGGTACAGCGCGGCGTGCTCATTGTCCGGCGTCGCTGTCACGACCTGGCCGTCGCCGGTGAGGATCTCCATCGCCAGGACCGACTCGTGCGGCATACCGCTACGCAGCGACGTGGACTCGATGCCGAGACCCGAGACCGCGCCGCCAAGCGTGATGGTCTTCAGCTGCGGCACGACGAGCGGCATGAGCCCGTGCCGCAGCGTCGCGGCGACCAGGTCCTCGTAGGTAGTCATACCGCCGACCACGGCGGTCCTGGTGTCCGGGTCGACGCATATCACGTGCGCGAACTGCGACACGTCGAGTCCACCGCCTGCGATGGCGGCGTTGTCGGTCCGGAACCTGAACAGGTTCGATGTGCTCTTCGCCAGCCGGACAGGGCTGCCCGCCGGTATCGCCAGGTAGTCTCGCTGGACTGCGGCGACAGCCTCGCGGTGGCGCTCGAGTGGCGAGCTCGGCCGGGCCGCGGTCGTGACGTCGGTCACACAGCCTCCTGTGGTCGGCCCGGTGTCGCTAATTCGTCGCAGAATCATCGAGGAGGGCGTCATGGGCAAGCTATATCCGGAACTGGATGAACGGCTGAAGAAGTTTATCTCTCGGCAATCTGTCTTCTTTGTGGCCACTGCTCCGTGCCTGAGCCCGGGCGGTGACGGCGGTCACGTCAACGTTTCTCCTAAGGGCTTGAAGGACACCTTCACAGTGCTGGGACCGCACTCGGTGGCGTATCTCGACCTGACCGGCAGCGGCGCCGAGACGATTGCGCACCTGCGCCAGAACGGCCACATAACGATCATGTTCTGCTCATTTGATCACTCGACGAGGATTCTGCGTCTGTACGGAACTGGCGAAGTAGTGCTGCCGGGCTCGCCGCTTTGGGACGAGCTCGCAGCGCACTTCCCGCGGACTGCTGATGCGGCGGCGCGGACCGGCGCGGAGCGGTCGATCATCGTCGTCGACGTCGACCGGATCGCCGACTCCTGCGGCTATGCGGTGCCCGTCATGGAACTGGCGGAAGAGCGGGACGTGCTGGACAGGTGGTGCGAAGGCAAGTCAGCCGCCGAGCTCGCCGCCTACCGAGCCGAGAAGAACGCGGTGAGCATCGACGGCCTGCCTGCCCTGTCCTGACGCCCAACCTAGCGCGGGGTCGCCAGAGTGTCCCGGCACCGGTAGAGATCTCGTAGCAGACTGATCTCCGCTCCGTGGTGCACCTGCTCGTTGATAAGCGTGGCGAAGACCCGGTGAACCGGCCATACCTCGCCCCAGTTGGTCGGTACGAGCTGGTCAAGGTCTGCGTCAGTGAGGGCGCTGAGCTCGTCCATCAGCGGCTCATGGCTTGCGAACAGCCAGTCCGTCGCCTCGGCCGCGTCCCCAGGCAGCTGAAGATCAAAGGTCAGTGATGCCGACCCGAACGCGTAGTCCCAGTACAGGTAGTTGACGCCAGCGATGTGCACAGTGCGCCAGGCAATCGTGGTGAACGGCGCTGGCTGTGGCTGCGAAGGGTCATAGTCCAGCACCCACTCCCCGGCCCCGTCCACGCTCACGCCCCGGTCCTGCGACCTGGGATGCACGGTCCAGCAGCCGCCCACCGGCTCCCAGAAGAACTCCGCATCGCTGACCCCGTCCAGTACCCGGCGCAGCGTCTCGCAAGAGGTCGTGAAGGCCGTCCGCAGAACCTCGATACCGGTCGTCATGTCTGCCAAGTCTGGCCCTCTCTTAGAGTTGGCTGATGCGAATCGCGCTGATCAACTCCGGCATCGGGCTCCTGGCGGCTGCCGCCGCCCTGCACCGGATGCGACCCGACGCCGATCTCGTGCTGGCCTGCGATCCGGATGGGATGCCCTGGGGACCCCGAACACCCGACGGGATCGCCGAGCGGGCCCTTCTCTGCGCGAGGGCGGCCGCGCAGTATGAGCCGGACGTGCTGGTGATGGCCTGTAACACCGGCTCGGTCCACGCCCTGGAGCCGCTGCGGGCCGAGTTCGAGCCCGCCATCCCGGTCATCGGGACGGTCCCTGCGATCAAGCCGGCTGCCGCGGCGCACCGGAACGTCGCTATCTGGGCTACCGTCGCCACCACCTCCAGCGCGTACCAGCGCAGGCTCATCGCCGAGTTCGGCGGCTCGGCACAGGTCACGGCCGTTGCCTGCCCTGGCCTAGCCGACGCGATCGACGCAGGCGACGAGCCTGCGACTGATGTGGCCATCGCCGCCGCGGCGGCGCAGACCCCGCCTGGCTGCGAGGCCGTCGTGCTCGGCTGCACCGAGTACGAACTGGCGGCCGACCGCATCAGCCAAGCCGTCCCCGGCGCCGTGACCTTCGCCTCCGCAGGCGCGGTCGCCGCCCAGGCGCTGCGCCGCGTTCCTGGAAGTGCCGTCCTGGTCGATGGCCGACCCTGCGACCTCAGTGCGCGCGGCACCGTCCGCGTCCTGCTGAGCGGACGGCTAGCCCAGTTCCCGTCGGCCGCCCTCCGCTATCCGGAAGGCCGCCTGCTCGCGCCCCTCGTCGTCCTGACCGACAACGGCAATCCAGCCATCCGCGAACCTAAGCCAGGGTCAGCCGTCAGCGTTTAGCCGTCGCCGACCCCCCAACCGGGCCGACCCCGACCCCGACCCCGACCGGCCCGACCCCGACCGGGCCGGCTTCGGCTTGCCTGACCCCGACCGGCCCGACCCCAACCGACCTGACCCTGACTTGCGCTGAGCTCTGGAGGTTCGCCTACGACGCGACGTGCGCCTCGACCGTGGCGCGGAGGCGGTCGCAGTCGGCGTCACGTAGCTCGCCGCGACCGCAGCCGGGCTCATCGGCATCCGCGCCGCCGACGGCGGAAGCGCAGCCTGGATCGCGCCGTCCAGGAGGTGCGCCATCGAGTAGTCGGGATCGGCAGCCAACGCCCGCTCGATGGCCATCGCCGCCAGCGCGCCGTTGCCGCTCTGCCAGGCTGTAAAAGCCAGCAGCGATGCCGGCGCAGGGACGAACTCAATTGCTGCGCAGCGGAGGACGTCGGTCCACAGCCGGCAATGACCGTCATGGTGCGCCGGGTCCATCCGAGCCCAAGCGTCATCGCGGACGCGCAGATCGGTAACCAGCACAGCCAGCCACGCCAGGTGCTCGACGCTGTCGATGCTGCCGCCGGCTCGGTACCGGCGGATCGCTCGCTGCACCTCCCTGCGACCTGTCCGTATGGCTCGGAGCTGAGGAACGCGATCTCCGGCAGCGTCGCCGAGATCCACCAATTGCGACAGCCGCAGCTGTGCCGCCAGCGTCGCGCTGCAGATGCGGTCTGCGGACCCGGCCGGACGCTGAAGCGTGCGAGCGAGAGATTCTCGATCAGGATGGGCCGTCAGACCTGCGTCGGTCAGGGCAGCCGCAGCGGGATGAGAGCCGGGGTCATACGACCGGCCATCGCGCGGACAGCAGTCCGGGTCGTCGCAGAGCATGGACCAGTAACGACCTGAATCGGCGCGAAGCACCTCATGCAAGTCAACGCCGCTGGCGATGAGGCGATCGGCTGTGCTAGCGACAACGGGGATGACAAGTTCTTCCGGCCCGTAGCCCACGAGCAACGCAGCTGTGATGTGCTCGCGGCCAAGCACGTAATCGGCATGCTCGGCGATGTCCTCGGCGATGCTGTAGTCGACCGGGTCGGGTAGGTCATAGCGGAACGTGACCATGACCCTGCTTTGCGCACCGAGTCCGAGCACCACCATGCTCCTGCTCGGATAGAAGCCGAGCATGTGCGGGACTACCGCGAGAACGGCATCCGGCGTGCTAGCTCGTAGCTGGACCTTGCCCGCTAATCCGGCGGGCCGTGCCGAAGTTCCCTGGAATGTATGCGGGGTGCTGTCACCCGCTGGCTTGTTGTTCGTCATGCAGTCAGCATGAAGTCCGCGCTGCCCGCCAGGCTGACGGCGATCGAGCCCGGTGGACAATTAGGCAGGCGATGCACAGGCCCGCAGATATTGCGTTGACGCAGCGACTCAATCGGCTCCCATCGGGATCCGCTGGCCGTCACCTCCCCACACCTTTTGGCGATGCCTCACCGTCTCGGCGCCTCCGGCAAATTGTCAGAGCTGTTCGATAGTATGGTCGAGCAAGGGCAGATCGGAGGGAGGTAATCGCACATATGAGCGAGACGTGGGAGTTCGTGGACGACGAGAACCTGATCTCGGAGAGCGACATTCCCTGCTGGTCCGGCGATGAGGCAGACGCTGACGCTGAGCAAGCGGCGTGGTTGCGCGGCCTCCCTGACGAGGTGCGCGCTGATTATCTGGCCGGTGCGTGGACGGGCGCGGGTGAGTCGGAAGCCGCCGGGTTCCTCCACGATGATCACGAGCCCAGTGCGCGGGGTTTCGCGGCCGGAGGGGCATGTGACACCATGCCGCCCGGCCCGGATCTAGCGAGGATGGTCGCACGTACCATCTCCCGCGGCTATGCAGAGCTCGGTGAGTCAGAGCTGATCGGCGTGTTGTGCGGGTGGCAGCGGCTCATCTCCTGGGCTCAGGCGGGGCAGGCGGCCGCGGTCACCGGGCTGACGGAACGGCGCAAGCAGCAGTCGGCTGAGCTGGACCGCCCGAATCTGATCGGGCACCTCGACGACGAGCTCGCGGCGGCCCTGCACCTAACTGGCCGCAGCGCGGAGCGGCTTCTATCGACCGCGGCTGGACTGGCCCGGCTTGGCGAGGTCCAGGCTGCACTTAGCTGCGGCGAGATTGACTGGGCTAGGGCGTGCCTCTTCTTAGAGCAGCTCGCCGCGCTGCCAGACGACGCCGCGAATGAGATCGCGAGTTCGCTGCTCGGCCGCGCTGGCGATATGACCACCGGTCAGCTTCGGGCCGCGCTGGCTCGCGCCGTCCTAGCTGCCGATCCTGAGGCCGCCGAGCAGCGCAAGGAAGCGGCCCGCAAGGAAGCCGAAGTCCAGGTGTGGACCGAGCCGTCAGGCAACGCCGCCCTCATAGGCCGCGAGCTGCGACCGTCCGACGTCGTGACAGCGAACGAGTTCCTCAGTGCGCATGCCCGCTGGCTCAAGTCCTGCGGCGCCGACGGGAGCGTCGACCAGCTACGCGCGGCCGTTTTCGTCGCTCTGCTCAATGGTCGGCCCGTGCAGAGTCTGGTGCCCCCGCCCTCCGATGCCGCCAAGGAGCCTGGCCCAACCGAGCCCAGCCCAACCGACACTGGCCCCGTCGGCCCCGAGACAAACACGAGCACCGGCTGCGACTGGCTGGCGGGCACAATTAACCTCACGATGCCCATGTCGACCTGGCTCGGCATGAGCGACAGCCCTGGCGAGCTGGCGGGCTATGGCCCAATGGATGCGGTGACCTGCCGTCAGCTGGCAGAGGCGATGGCCCGCGATACCCAGTGGTGCCTGACTCTGACCGACCCGGCGGGCCGTGCAGCGGCACACGCCTGCGCGGGCAAGGGACCAGGACGGTCCACGGATCGCTGCACTGGGATCCGATGGGCCGCCGAACTGAGGGAGCGGCTCGAGCTTCTCGAATCGGCGCCATGCGGCCACGGCCGGCAGTCGGGAAGCTACAAGCCGCCGCGGTCACTGCGGCACCTGGTCGCGATTCGTCAGCGGACTTGCTCCTTCCCCGGCTGTCGACGTGCTGCCAGGCGCTGCGACTTGGACCACACCGTGCCATTCGATCAGGGCGGACGCACTTGCGAATGCAATCTGGCTCCGCTTTGCAGACGCCACCATCAAGCGAAGCAGGCGCCCGGCTGGCTATTGGAGCAGCGCGAGCCCGGCCGAATGACCTGGCGAACACCCAGCGGGCGTGTCTACGAAACCACTGGCGACCCCTACTGACCGCGCCGAGGCACTGACCAGCGCTACAAACCCAGCATCAGCCGGATAGGCCGAGCCAACCCGCATCGGCCTGTTCGGCGTGCTCGGCTGCAGAGGTCAGCTTGTGCCCTTGACGAGCTCATCCTCGGGGATCTTGAATGCCCAGTGCGCGGTTGCTGCCGGGCGGGCCGCGAGCGAAGGGAGAGCAGTGGCGGGCATCGAGCGCGACTCTCTAGCTGCACCTTCACGCCCACTTCGGGGTGTGGTTCTCCCCGCGACCGTCGGCGCGGTCTTGGGATTGCTCCTGTCCACTGCCGGTTTCATCGGCGTCGCCTTCGGCAACGGCGCCATGTGCACGACCTATTACGAAACCGGCCACCACTGCGACGCCCTGAACCGCTGGCTGGAGGCAGGACTGATCGGCCAGGGGCTCATCCTGACCGCGAGCGTGGCTGTCCTGCTTACCGCGCCGGTCCTAGCGAGCAAGCGCAGGTCCATGGCCATAACTGCGTGGTGCATCGTCGCGCTGGCGATAGCGTGGTACGTCGCCTATGCGACCGGTGCCTATCTCTCCTACGAGCCTGGCTGACCTGGCGGCTTCGGGCAGCCGGCCAAGGTAGCGTGAAAAGCCGGGGGCAGGTCGGGGCTGATCTTCCAATGTCTAACTTTCGCAAGCGCGCAGCGATACCAATCGCATCTGCGGCTGCAGTGGGCCTGGTATCTGCGGCCTGTGGCGGCACGCCCTCAGGCACGACCGCATCCAGCGCATGTCAGGCCGCTTACCAGACGTGGGCCAGCGGGCCGCACGGCAAGTCCGCGTTCAACCAGATCAGCACCGACGTCGGGATCGTTTCCACCGACTTGCAACAGGTCGCCAGCAGCAATGAAAGACCGGGCCTGGTCACGGCGACGTTCAACGCTGGCAGCAAGCTGGGCGAGGACAGCTATCGCGCGCTTCAGAATCCGCCCCCGTCCTGCGTGCGAGGGTTCGCGGGGCCGTACCGCGCTGCGCTGAGTGACGCTCGCCGGGGTGCCTTCGACATCATGGCGGCAATGACGTCGCTCCGAATCGGAAACCGGTCTGCCGCGACCAGCTCTGTGAATGCCTTCGCGTCGGATGTCGGCGAGGCCCAGGTGAATATCAAGGCCGCCCAGGCCGCCGTCGCCCGCGAGATCAAGCCAGGGGACTGACACGACCGTAAACCTTGAGGGACGCCGGGCCAGGAACCTGATCACAGCATTTTGCTGAAGTAGACGCGGCTGAATCCGTCCGCCATGGCTCGATGCGTCTCGACGTAACCGCGGCGCTGGTAATACGCGAGGTTCTCGGTCATGGCCGCGTTCGTGTAGAGCCGGATCTCGGGCAGGCCAAGCTCGCGGGCTTGAGCCTCGGCGAAGGCGAGCAACCCCGTTCCTATCCCAAATCCTTGCATCGACGGGAGCACGGCGACGTTTTCCAGCAGCAGGTAGCCGGGCTTGTCTACCAGCACGATCAGTCCGACAGCGCTTGCGCGCTCAGCCGTCTCATCACCGCCGCTCTGGCGAACACTCGCCAGCCAGACCTCGCCACGGGCGATAGCCGCGGCGTAGTCGGCAGTAACCGGGGCCGGGGCACGGCCGATCCGCGGTACGTAGGGCAGGTAGGCAGCTCGGACGATGGATTCCAGGTCGCGCACGTCGGCGGGAACGGCCAGGCGCACAGCGACATGGCCGGGCTGGAGCGACACTTTAAGGCGCGCCCTAGAGCGCGATGCCGAGTAGAGCGTCGATGGCATCCCTGACGAGGGCGCCCGAGCCGCCAGCCTGGCCGGCCAGAGCGGCCGCAGCCCACTCGTCGACAGCCGCGACGGCGCCCGGCGAATCCAGATCGTCGGCGAGGTGCTGCCGGATCGCCGTGAGCACGCGCAAGCCGGGCCCGCCGGTGCTCACAGGACCGGCGGTGCTCGCGGCTACGGCAGTGCCCGCGGCAACCGCAGTGCTCGCGGCAACGGCAGTGCTCGTGGCAACGGCAGTGCTCGCGCCAACGGCTGCTCGCCACCGGGCCAGACGCTCCGTCGCATCGCTCAGGGAATCCCCGGTCCATTCCCAGTCGGCCCGGTAGTGGTGGGAGATGATCGCCAGCCGCACGGCCATCGGGTCGTTGCCGTCCGCCAGCAGTTGCGAGACGAAGACCAGGTTGCCGCGAGACTTCGACATCTTCTCGCCGTCGAACCTGACCATCCCGCTGTGCGCGTAGTGGCGCGCGAACGGCGCCTCGCCGGTGCCGTCGAGCGCGACGCGCGCGTGCGCTGCGCTCATCTCGTGGTGGGGGAAGATCAGATCCCGGCCGCCAGCCTGGACGTCGAAGGTCCGGCCCAGGTAATGCGTCGCGATCGCGGCGCACTCCACGTGCCAGCCAGGCCTGCCAGGGCCGAACTCCGACGGCCACGACGGCTCGCCTGGCCGCGCGGCCAGCCAGACCATCGGATCGACGGGGTCCTTCTTGCCAGGCCGGGCAGGATCGCCACCGTTCTCGGCGGCCAGCCGGATCATGGTGTCGGCATCGAATCCGGACACTGAGCCAAACGCACGGTCAGCGGCACGGGAGAAGTACACGTCCCCGTCGAGCTCGTAGAGGGAGCCCCGGTCCGCCAGCAGCCGGTTGAACTCCTCGATCAGCGGAATCGCCTCGACCGCCCCGATGTACCGGGCGGGCGGCAGCACGCGCAGCGCCGTCATGTCCGACCGGTACAGGGCTATCTCGCGCGCGGCGAGCGCGCGCCAGTCCTCCCCGTCCCGGTTGGCGCGCTCGAGTAGCGGATCGTCGACGTCAGTGACGTTCTGGACGTAGGTGACAAGCTTTCCGGCGTCGCGCCACGCCCGTATAAGCAAGTCCCAGGCCAGGAACGTGGCCGCGTGCCCGAGGTGGGTTGCATCGTACGGGGTGATACCGCAGGCATACAGGGTGGCCGTATCGCCCGGCGCTGCTGCTGCCAGGGAGGCGCTGGCCGTGTCCCAGATCAGCGGCTGCTCGCCCGATCCGGGCAGGTCCGGTACGTCAGCTGGGGCCCACGAGTCCATGGGCGCCAGATTAGCGCCCAGCGGCGCTGCCAGTGGATCGGGCTATTTCGAACGCGTGCGCCAGCGCGATCAGCCGTGGCTCGCTCCACGGCGGCCCGATGAAGGAAATGCCGACCGGCAGTCCGCTGACGAGCCCGGCCGGCACCGCGATGGACGGGTAACCGGACACCGCCGCCGGCCCGGACGTGCCCCAGCCGTGGTAGTCCCCGAGGACATGGTCGGTGAGCCAGGCCGGATGCCCCGTTAGGGCGATGACCGCGTCGAGGTTGAAGTCCGTGAACGCCGTGTCCAGCCCCTCGCGGGCGATCCGGCTGGCGGCCGACCGCGCCTCGAGATAGCCGGCCTCGTGTAGATCACCCGTGGTCGCCTCTGCCTGCTCGAAGAGCTCCTGGCCAAAGTGATTGAGCACCTCGGCCGCGTTCCGGTTGTTGAACTCGATCAGCCCCGCCAGGTCCGCCGGATGATCGCCGCCAAGCCCGGTCAGGTAGGCGTTGATGTCGTGCTTGAACTCGTGGGTGAGGGCGGCGAACTCCGGGTCGCCCATCTTGTCCACATCGGCGAGGTCGACCGGATCGATCATCTGCGCGCCTTGCTGGCGCAGCGCCGAGATAGCGGCCTCGAGTACGGCGAGGGTTCCAGCGTCGGCTGGCGCCGAGCCGGCTCGCCAGATCCCGAGCCGCGCCCCGTCAAGCGCCGCGAGGTCCAGGAACGTGGTGTAGTCGGTCGCATGCCCTGCTGCGGCCTCCGTGGCAGGATCTGCCGGATCCGGGCCGGCGATCGCGGTCAGCAGCACCGCCGCGTCCGCGACGGTCCTGGCCATAGGCCCCGCTGTGTCTTGCATCGCCGAGATCGGCACGATGCCGGTGCGGCTGACCAGGCCGAGAGTCGGCTTGATGCCGACCACCCCGCAAGCACTCGCCGGCGACACGATCGAGCCGTCGGTCTCGGTGCCGATCGCGATGGGCGCCAGGCCGGCCGCGACGGCCACCGCGGACCCCGAACTCGAGCCTGACGGGCTGCGGCCGGCTCCGTGCGGGTTCACTGCCTGACCGCCCAGCGTGCTGAGGCCGCTGCTCGACGGCCGGGAGCGGAAGTTGGCCCACTCCGACAGGTTCGCCTTGCCGAGGATGACCGCTCCGGCCGCCCGAAGCCGGCCGACCAGGAACGCATCCGTCGCGGCGGCCTGCAGGAGCGCGGGCGAGCCGGCAGTTGCGGGCAGCCCGGCGGCGGCCACGTTGTCTTTGATCAGGACACCGATTCCGTCTAGCGCGCCGCGCGTCGCTCCGGCCGCTCGGCGTGCGTCGCTCGCCGTCGCCTCGGCCGCCGCGTCGTCGCTCACCGTGATAACGGCGCGCAGGCCCGGATTCAGTCGGTCGATCCGCGCGAGGTAGAAGCCGGTCAGCTCGGCCGCGGTAAGGGTTCCCGCTCCCAGTGCCTGGCCGAGCGTCTGCACAGTGGCCTCGCCAGCGCTGATGCCGGATCCGCCCACGTTTTGCGCCAGTGATTCGCTCAAGGACATGGTGGACAGAATAGGGGGCGTTGGCGTTTCGTCATCGGGGGCAATAACAATGCATTCGTCGACTCGGCTCCTTGTCGCGCTGTCGGTTACCGGGGTCCTCGCTGGGTGCTCGAGCACAAGCTCGGGGACGGCAGCCGGGGTCCTGGGCGGCTCGGCGTCCAAGCTGCAGTCACAGTACGAGCAGGTCGTGCAGCATGTGCTGCCGTCCGTTGTGCAGATAACGACCAACGGCTCGACCGGCTCCGGCGTCGTGTACGACACCAGCGGTGACATCGTCACCAACGAGCACGTGATCGGCACAGCCACGACCGTGGAGGTCGTGGATTCGGTTGGGGACAAGACTCTGATGGCTAAGGTTGTCGGCGAGTTCGCGCCCGATGATCTCGCGGTGATCCGGGTTGAGAACGACGCGAGCAGCCTGAAGCCGGCCGCGTTCGCCAATTCGAGCGACGCGCAGATCGGCGAGATCGTGCTCGCCATGGGCAATCCTCTTGGCCTGACCGACAGCGTCACGCAGGGCATCATCTCCGCTACCGGCCGGACGGTGGGCTCCGACGAGCCAGGTGGTGGCAAGGCCCTGATCACCGCCGCGATCCAGACAAGCGCTGCCATCAACCCTGGCAACAGCGGCGGCGCCCTCGTCAACCTGGAAGATCAGGTGATCGGCGTGCCGACCCTGGCCGCCACACTCCCGGGCGAGGGCGGCGGTCTCGCGGCGGGCATCGGGTTCGCGATTCCCAGCAACACCGTGAAGAACATCGCCAATCAGTTGATCAAGACCGGCAAGGTGACCAACTCCGACCGCGCGACCCTAGGGATCACGGCGCAGACCGCTGCCAGCGCGAACGGTACGCCGGCTGGCGTGGCAGTCCTCGCCGTCAGCAGTGGCGGTACGGCAGCTACAGCCGGCGTCGAGGCCGGCGACACCATCGTCGGCATCGACGACCAGAGCGTCCGCAGCCTCGAAGAACTCGAGAGCGCGCTATCGACGCTCTCGCCGGGCACGAACGTGACGATCAAGTACACCAAGGGCACGAGCACGGTGCACCAGGGCAGCGCGAAGTTGGACAGCCTCGGCAGCTAGCCGCGCCTAGACTCCCTGGGGTGACGATGCACATTGGCAGCCTGACCGCCGTTCCCGCGCTCGACCGTCCCGACTTGCTCGCTGCCCCAGTGGCGGCCGCACTCAACGATCTGGCCGGCACTCTAGAGGTCAACGACATCGGCGTGGCGGAGATTGACCCTGAGCTGGCGGACACCGCCGCGTTCTGCGAACGGTACGGCGTATCGCCGAGCGAGTCGGCCAACTGCGTGGTCGTGGCCGGCCGTCGTGACGGCGCGACGAGGATGGCGGCGTGCATGGTGCTCGCCACGACACGCGCAGATGTGAACGGCCTGGTCAAGCGGGAGCTTGATGTCCGCAAGGCCTCGTTCGCCCCGATGGAGACGGCAGTGGAGCTGACCGGGATGGAGTACGGCGGCATCACGGCGGTTGGATTGCCCGCCGACTGGCCGCTGTTCGTGGACGACGCCGTGGCTTCGACCTGGCGTGTGGTCATCGGCAGCGGGTTGCGGCGGTCGAAGCTGACACTCCCCGGCGCCTTGCTGGCGAGCCTGCCCGCCGCGGTCGTGCTGACCGGGCTTGGCACCAGACCCGGGCTTGGCACCTGAGCGGCCTCGCTACGGCAGCCAGGACACCTTGCCGACGAGCGCCGCGTAGCCGACGAACGTCACGGCGTCGATCAGCGCATGCGCGATGATCAGCGGCATCACGCGACCCCACCGGCGGTACAGGACGCCGAAGATGATGCCCATCACAGCGTTGCCGAGGAAGGCGCCGAGGCCCTGGTAGAGGTGGTAGGAACCGCGCAGGATAGCCGCAGCCACGATCGCCTTCCACGGCGTCCAGCCGAGCTGATCAAGCCGCCGTAGCAGGTACCCGATGACCAGAATCTCTTCCAGGATGCCGTCGTGCGCCGCGCTCAGCAGCAGCACAGGGATCCGCCACCAGACGTTAGGCAGCGACTCCGGCACGATGTTGAGGCTGATGCCGAGGTTGAACGCGGCGATGTAGAGGCCGAGCCCAGCGCCGCCGATTACCGCCGCCAGGACGGCGCCACGGGCGAAGTCGCGGCCCGGCTGGCTCGCGTCCAGGCCGATGACGGATGGCCGCTCGCCAGATCTAGCCATCAGGTAGAGCACGAGCAGGACCGGCGTCAGCGCCTCGGCGATGCCGACGAGCTGCAGCACCAGGTCGAACCAGTGATTCGGGGACAGCGAGCCAACCAGGAGGGCGTGCTGGCTAGTCAGCGATTGCTTGGCCAGCAGCGAGCCGATGAGGCTGAGCAGCGCGTTGACGCCGCTCGCGCCGAGCGAGATGGCGAAGACCGCGATGATCTCCCAGCGCAGGTATTTCGGCGGCGGCAGGCTCAGCGTCGCATCGCCCATGGCAGCGTTGCCTGACGGCGCATCATCACGGGCGGTCACCACAGGACTGTAGCCGGTGATTCCAGCTAGGCGAGCAGAGCGGTGAGCCGCTGCCATGCGAGATCGGCCCCGGAGGCCAGGCAGCCGTCCACTACGGCGTCCGTGCCGAGCGCGCTCACCCGGACGTCGGGCATCACGGGCGCGAGCTTGCGCAGCTCGGAAGCCACTGCCGAGGCGAAACCGGGTGCCTGGCCGATGCCGCCGCCGAGCACGACGAGCTCGGGGTCAACCACAGTCACGATCGCGCAGACAGCCCTGGCGACGAGCTGAGCCTCGTCCGCCACGACCGCGATCGCTCGCTCGTCTCCCGCCGCCGCCGCCTCGAAGACACGGCGGGCCGATACCGACCCGCGCATCCCGGTTCGCCGGGCGGCGCGGACTACGGCAGCCGCAGAGCCGGCCGCCTCGAGCGTGCCGCGGCGCCTGGCGTCCTGCGGATCCGAGCCCTGACCCGCCGAGATGGGCATGTAGGCGATCTCGCCAGCTACCCCGTGCACGCCGCGGTGCAAGTTTCCCTCGATCACCAGGCCCATGCCGATGCCGGTACCGATCCAGACGAACGCGAACGTGCGGACCTCATGCCCGTGGCCGTGCTCGCGCTCGGCCAGGGTCGCCGCGTCGACGTCGTTTTCCACGACTAGCTGCTGGCCGAAGGCGGCCCGGAGCTCAGCCAGCACCGCCGGCTTGCCCCAGCCCGCCAGGCCGCCCGCCAGCGCGATCGCGTTGTGCCGGGGGTCATAGACGCCGGGACTGCCGATCACTGTCTGTGTGACCGCGGACCTGGCGATGCCCGCTTCGGCGCACAGCTCGTCCGCCAGCCCGATGAGCTCCGTGACCCGGCCGCTCATGCTCGACGCCCTGGTCCGCAGCGCCGATCGCGCTGTCACCTCGCCGGTCAGGTTGGCGACCGCGCCACGCAGGTACTGGTGGCCGATGTCCAGGCCCAGCACGTACCCCGCTTCTGGCCGGATCTCGTAGAGCACGGCTGAGCGGCCGGGCACGCCAGTGCGCTGGCCGGCCTCCTGTACCAGCCCGGAGCGCTCCACGTTGGCCAGCGCGAGCGACACGGTCGGCTTGGACAGGCCCGACATGCGCGCCAGCTCGGCCCGGGAGCAGCGGCCGAGCCGGCGGATGTGCTCGAGCAGGAGCTGCTCGTTCAGCGCACGTAGCAGCTGCGGCCTGGCCGCCTGGCCGGGGCGGTGCTGGGCTGGCGGTACGAAGACGGCCTCAGCAGGTTCAGCTGGCTCAGCTGCCTCGGCAGATGTCGTGACGACCACTCTCTTATCCTTTCGCACCGCAGGTCACAGCGCCTAGGTAGAGCCGAAACGTCCGGGCTTGCCCGGCCGGATGAGCGCTATCGAAGCGAGACCAAACCGTGCTTGTCGCTGGTCACATAGTTAGGATACTGTCCTAACTAACTTTTTCGGAATCACCCCCCAGGAAGTCCATGAGCGCTCCTTCGGTCGTCCTAGGTATCGACTTCGGCGGCACCAAGATCGCGGCAGCCGTCTGCGATCTGACGGGCAACAAGCTCGCCTCCGCCGTGGTCGACAGCCTCGGCGAGCGCGGCGCCCGTGTCAGCTTCGACCACGGCGTGCGCACAGCCAAGGCGCTGCTCGCCGAGAGCGCGGGGGGTGCCCGGCTGGCGGCGGTTGGGGTCGCGACCTTCGGCATCCCGTTCGATGACCGCGTCGAGCTCGCACCGGCCATCAGCGAATGGGACGTGCTGGCCCTTGGCCGAGAGCTGCGGGCCGCCTTCCCTGGCGCGACGGTCGAGGTCGCCACAGACGCCAAGGCCGCGGCGCAGGCGGAGGCGCGCTGGGGATCGCTGGCGGGTGCGGATCCAGCCGTCTATCTGAATCTCGGCACTGGCCTCGCCGCCGCCATCATGATCGGCGGGCAGGTGCTGATCGGCCGCGACGGCGCCGCCGGTGAGATCGGCTACAACCTGCGTCAGGTGGCTGACGTCGGGCTGCCTGACGGCCGCCGGACCATGCTCGAGGACATGGTCAGCGGCATGGCGCTGCAGCGCCGTGCCAGCACCGCAGATCGCCTGCTGACGGCGGCCGACGTTTTCAGCCGCACTGACGAGGACGAAGCCGATCTGGATGACCTGATCACTGCCTTCGTCGATGAGCTGGCGTTCCACCTCGTCAACCTCGCGATCCTGGTCAACCCGGCCAGGATCGCGGTCGGCGGCGGCATGACCAGGTCCTGGGACCGGATCCAGCCGCGGCTGGCCGAGGCGCTGCGGGCCGGCGTGCCCTACCCGCCCGATCTTGTCCTGGCCCACTTTCCGCACGACGCACCACTACTCGGCGCTGTCGCCCTCGCGGTCGACGCCGCCACTGGGATTCCACGACGCCAATCGACGGCGGCCCTGGACATCCCGCACCCGGACGGTCAGTCCGGCTCAGGCACAGATAACGCACCCACCACAACTACTATCGGCAATTCGGCATGAACACGCATAATTCTCACCTCATGCCGCCTCGGCGCCGTCGGACTCCCGACGGCCACCATCGTCCGTGCCGTTGCGTCGGGCTGGCCGGCACGGCCCCGTGCGGCGTAGAACTCATCCGTAAAGGCGAGAACATGAGACCCCCGAAAACGATCGTCGCCGTGCTGGCGTCCCCATCCACCATGCTCAGGAAGGACTACGGTCGTGAGACGCAATAGAACAATCGCGCTCGCCGCGGCGCTCTCCACCGCCGCGCTTGTAGCGGCGGGCTGTGGCAGCACCGCCGGCAGCGGCGGCAGCTCCGGCGCAGGGGCCGGCAAGCCGCTGATCATCAGCGACGTCACCGGGGCGAACTGGAACTGCCAGTTCAACCCCCTCAGTACGAACTGGCCGGAAGGCGGCCCAAGCGAGACTGGAGTCATCTACGAGCCGCTGATGTTCGTCAACGCGCTGCAGACGGGAACGCAGGCCAGCCAGGGCATCCACCCGTGGCTGGCGTCCAGCTACAGCTGGAACTCCAATCTGACGGCGCTCACCTTCACCATCCGCAAGGGCGTCAAGTGGAGCGATGGCGTTGCGATGACACCTGCGGACGTCGCGTACTCGTTCAATGTTCTGAAGGCGAACGGTGCGCTGGACCTGCAATCGCTGTGGAAGGCCGAAGGCGGGCCGCTGACGAGCGTAACCACCTCGGGCGACACGGTGACCCTCAACTTCGACTCACCGTCGCCAACGTACTTCTACGACGCGGCCGGCAGGCAGCCCATCATCCCGGAACACATCTGGTCGAAGATCGCGCCGTCCAAGATGCCGACCTACCCCGACACCAACCCGGTCGGCACGGGTGCTTACACGGTCGCGAGCTGCAACTCCACGAACCTCGTCTACAAGGCCAACCCGCACTACTGGCAGCCAGGTAAGCCCGCCGTCAAGGAAGTGGAGTGGCCGGCCTACCTCGACAACACCACTGGCAACAACTGCCTCATCAACGGCCAGTGCCAGTGGGGCGGCCAGTACATCCCCGACATCAGCCACACCTACATCGCCAAGGACCCCAGCGCTTACCACAACTGGGCCCCGTCGATCACGTCGGTGACCATCGACATCAACCTGGGGCTCAAGAACAGCCCGCTGGACAACGTCCTGGTGCGGCAGGCGATGGCGCTGGCGATCAACCGGGACGAGGTCGGCGCCATCGGTGAGACCGGCAGCGAAGTAGGCGCCTTCCAGGACGGCGTCGCCGCCTCCTTCCGGAGCGGCGGCTGGGTAGACCAGGCTCAGGCCAGTTCCTACTACAACGACTACGCGTTCAACCCAACGCAAGCCGAGAAGCTCCTGGCCCAGGCTGGCTACTCCAAGACCGTCGGTGGCGTCCGCGAGAACAGTGCTGGTCAGAAGCTCTCCTTCACGTTGCTGAACAACGGCGGTTACTCGGACTGGGTTGCCGACGGCACGGTCATCGCCCAACAACTCGCGAAGGTCGGCATCCAGGTCACGCCCCGCAACGAGAGCGGGAACGCCTGGAGTTCCGACATGAGCCTCGGTCACTTCGAACTCGGGATCCAGGACCAGACCGGCGGTCCCGGCCCTGAATACGAAATGCGCCAGTGGCTGTTCTCCGGTAACACGGCGGCGATCGGGAAGTCCGCGTCGACCAACTTCGGTCGGTACAGCAACCCGGCGACGGACGCGCTGTTCAATGCCTTCGGCATGACCAACGACCTGACCACTCAGCAGACCATCGTGTCCAAGCTGGAGAAGGTCCTGCTCGCTGACGTGCCGTACATCCCCGTCCTCACCGCCGTGTCGTGGGATCAGTACAACTCGGCCCAGTTCACTGGCTGGCCTACCGCGGCGAACCCGTACGCGCAGGGCCAGACCGCCTATCCCGACTGGGGCTGGGATCTGCTCAACATCAAGCCCGCGTCATAACGAGAACCAGGAATACGTTGTGGCGGCGGTGCCGGTCCGGTACCGCCGCCACAACGGCCACCGCGCACCAACAGGACGAGGAATGAAAGGCCACGCACCGCCATGAGGTTCTTGATCCGCCGTGCGGGATTCTTCCTGCTCACGCTGTGGGCTGCGGTCTCGCTGAACTTCTTCCTGCCGCGGATCATGCCGGGCAATCCGATCAACAGCATCATCTCCAAGCTGCACAACGTGACGCCAGCCGAGGAACTGGCGATCGAACACTCGCTCGGCATCAACAACACGGCGAGCATCTGGCAGCAGTACCTGACCTACCTGGGCAACACGGCCCAGGGGAAGCTCGGGCTCTCGTATGGGAACGGTGGCGAGCCAGTCAGTCAGCTCATCAGATCAGCGCTGCCGTACACAGTCGGCCTCATCGGCGTCACCACGATCCTCGCCTTCATCATCGGTACCGCGATCGGCGCGATCGCGGCCTGGCGCCGAGGGAGCCGCCTGGACAGCGCGTTGCCACCACTGTTCGTCTTCACCACCGCCATCCCGTTCTTCTGGGTTGGCATGATGCTCATTCTGATCTTCTCCTCGGTCCTTGGAGTCCTGCCTTCCTATGGCGCCTATCCGCTGGGCGTCACACCTTCCTTCAGCGTTACCTTCATCGGCCAAGTCCTGGAGTACGCAATCCTGCCAGCGCTGACCTTGCTCATCACGAGCATCGGAGGCTGGGTCCTCACCATGCGAAATACGATGGTGACCACGCTGACCGAGGACTACGTGCGCATGGCGCGTGCGAAGGGCCTCTCTTCGTCGAAGATCATGGTCAGCTATGCGGCGCGTAACGCCATCCTGCCGAACTTGACCGGCTTCGCAATGTCGCTGGGATTCGTCGTCAGCGGCGCGATCCTGGTCGAATACGTCTTCAACTACCCAGGTCTCGGGAACATGCTGCTAACCGCCGTGAACAACGTCGACTACCCGCTCATGCAGGGGCTGTTCCTGATCATCACGATCTGCGTGCTCGTCGCGATCCTCCTCTCCGACATCGCTACGGCGATCCTCGACCCACGGACCAGGACGGCGGGGTAACCATGGCGATCCCAGTCACCACGACCGCACTTCCCGAGGCGACCGTCGGATTGATCGCGCCCGGCCGCCGGAGCGCGCTGCACCGCGTGACGAAGGCGATCCGGACCAACCGGAAAGCCACGATCGGTGTCGCCCTGATGACGATCTTCATCTTCGTGGCGCTCTTCCCCGGCCTCTTCGCGCACCAGGACCCCAATACGGTCACCACGCACGTACTCGCACACCCGTCAGCTGCTCACTGGCTGGGCACGGACAACCTCGGCCGAGACGTCTACGCCCAGGTGATCGACGGCACCCGTAACGTGCTGATCCTTTCCCTCGCGGTGGGTCTTCTCACCACCGTCGTGGCCATGCTGATCGGCGTCGCCGCCGCCTACCTCGGCGGAGTGTGGGACAGCGTGCTGAACTTCGTCACCGACGTGCTTCTGGTCATCCCGATCTTCCCGCTGCTGATCATCATCGCCGCCTACCTTCCCAATGCCGGCAACAACGTCCTCATCCTGGTCCTGACGTTCACGGGATGGTCATTCACCGCCCGGCAACTACGATCGCAGGCGCAGTCCCTGCGTAGCCGGGACTTCCTGCTGGCAGCGCACGTCCGGGGCGAGCGGTCCTTGTACGTCATCGTCGTGGAGATCCTGCCCACCATGACGTCGCTGCTGCTGGCCAGCTTCCTCAACAACGCGCTCTACGCGGTCCTAGCAGGCTCCGGCCTGCAGTTCATCGGCCTTGGCAACTCCAACAACGTGAGCTGGGGCACCACGCTGTACTGGGCCCAGCAGAACAACGCGCTCGGCAGCGGGCTCTACGTATGGGCGATCGTGCCCGGGGCGTGCATCGCCCTGCTGGGCGTCTCGTTCGCCTTTATCAACTATGCCTTTGACGAGATCGGCAACCCAGCCCTGCGCCCGCTGACTGCCGCGAAGGCCCGTAAGGCCGCCGAAGCCAGCACCAAGAGGAGGCTTGCCTACCATGGCGCACGCGCTAGCTGACGACCAGTACGGCCTCGCCAGCCCACTCCCGCGGAACCCCGTCCTGGAGATCCGAGATCTCTCGGTCGAGTACGTCCTCGAGAGCGGCATTGTCGGCGCGGTCCAGAAGGTGAGCTTCGACGTGGCGCCCGGCGAGTTCCTGGCCATCGTCGGCGAGTCCGGCTGCGGGAAGTCGACCCTGCTCTTCGGCATCTCCCAGTTGCTCAACCCGCCCGCGGAGATCAGCGACGGCAGTGTGGAGTTCCACGGCCGCAACCTAGTCCAGCTCACCGAGCGCGAGCTGGCTACGGTCCGCTGGAAGGACATGTCCGTTGTCATGCAGAGCGCAATGAACGCGCTCAACCCGGTCCAGTCCATCGGTGCGCAGTTCAAGGACGCCATGCGCGCCCACGGCAAGACGTCCAAGGCGGAGATCCACGAGCGCTCGGTCGAGGTGCTCAAGATGGTTGGCATCGACCCGGTCCACCTCAAGAGCTACCCGCACCAGCTCTCCGGGGGCATGCGGCAGCGGTCGATGATCGCCATGGCGATGCTGTTTACCCCCGAGCTGATCATCATGGACGAGCCCACGTCAGCGCTCGACGTCGTGGCGCAGCGCTCGCTGATGGCCCAGATCAAGGACCTGCAGCGGGAGTACCACTTCGCGGTTATCTTCGTCACCCATGACATGTCACTCGTCAGACACTTCTCTGACCGCCTCATGGTCATGTACGCGGGCCAGGTGTCCGAGCTCGGGCCCACTTCGCAGCTCTTCGACCACCCGCATCACCCCTACACGGTCGGGCTCATGGACGCGTTCCCGTCCATCCGGGGGCCGCGGGTGCCGCTGACCGGCATCCCCGGCAGGCCACCCGACCTGGCCAGGCCGCCAGCGGGCTGCCGCTTCGCGCCCCGGTGCCCTAAGGTCATGCCGCGCTGCGAGACCGACCCGCCACCCGACTACCAGGTGGAAGGCACCTCGGTGCGCTGCTTCCTCTACGACGCGCCGGAGGTTCTCAGTGACTGACCTCGACACACAGCCCGGGCCCCAGCAGGTCGGATCCGGCCTGGAGCCGCTGCTGCGCGTTGACCGGATGAGTCGGCATTTCAAGATCGGCAGCGCCGTGTCCCGCCGCACCCTGCACGCCGTCGACGACATGAGCTTCTCGGTCGGCGAGCGCGAGATCGTCGCTATCGCCGGAGAGAGCGGCAGCGGTAAGAGCACGGTGGCCCGCGTACTCGCCAAGATCTACAAGCCCACCAGCGGTGAGGTCTACTTCCAGGGCAAGCCGCTGTCGGCGATCCGGTCGCGGCGCGAGAAGCTTAGGTATAGCGGCCTCGTTCCTATGGTGTTCCAGGACCCGTTCGCCTCCATCAACCCCGTCTTCCGGGTCTCCCACGGGGTCATGCGGGCACTGAAGCTGCACCGCCCCGAGCTATCCAGTGACCAGCGGTTCAGCGAGGCGGCGAGGGTCTTCGATGCGGTCGGCCTCAACCCTGGCGAGGAGGTGCTGCAGCGCTATCCGCACGAGCTCAGTGGCGGACAACGCCAGCGGGTCGGGTTCGCGCAGGCGCTAGCGATGCGGCCCAAGCTGGTCCTCGCCGACGAACCGGTCTCGATGCTAGACGTATCGATCCGCATCGGGCTGCTCAACGTCATGGCGAAGTTGCGCGACGAGCAGGGCGTCTCGATCCTCTACATCACCCACGACATCGCGAGCGCCCGATACGTGGCCGACCGCCTGATCGTGATGTACGCCGGCCAGATCGCTGAAGCCGGTCCGGTCGAGGACGTCCTGGCCTCGCCTAAGCACCCGTACACTCAGCTGCTGCTCTCGGCGGTGCCGGACCCCAGGGCTGAGCTGTCCGTCCAAGCGAACACCGACCGAGGTGAGCCGCCGCGGGTCATCGACCCGACGCCGGGCTGCCGGTTCCGGTTCCGATGTCCGCTGGCCATTAGCGAGTGTCATAGTCAGACGCCGCAGCTGCTCGAGCTGTCCCCCGGCCACGACGTCGCCTGCTTCGTCGCGCAGTCTGGTGCCGAAGTGAAGGCGTTCTAATTCCAGTAAAGGTTGCTGAATGAAACTCGCGGTTGTTGGCGGCGGCTCGACGTACACCCCGGAGCTCGTCGACGGGATAGCCAGGCTCACCGGCGACATCAAGATTTCTGAGCTGGTGCTGGTCGACCCGGATGCCGAGCGGCTGTCGGTGGTCGGCCCGTTCTCACGCCGGATCATGGCACGGTACGGCCATCCGGCGACCGTGTCGTGGACATCCGACCTCGACGCCGCAGTGGACGGCGCGGGTGCCGTGCTATTGCAACTGCGCGTCGGCGGCCAGGCCACCCGGCACCGGGACGAGACCTGGCCGCTGGAGTGCGGCTGCATCGGCCAGGAGACCACCGGGGCAGGCGGCTTCGCCAAGGCGCTGCGTACGGTGCCAGTCGTCCTGGATGTAGCCGAGCGCGTCCGGGCGCGCGCGGCCGGCGACGCGTGGATCATCGACTTCACCAACCCGGTCGGGATTGTCACCAGAGCACTGCTGGATGCCGGGCACCGGGCCATCGGCCTCTGCAACGTGGCCATCGGTTATCAGCGGCTGTTCGCATCGCTGCTTGACGTCGCGCCGGAGGCCGTGGACCTCGACCACGTCGGACTGAACCACCTGACCTGGGAGCGAGCCGCGCTGGTCCACGGCAAGGACCGGCTGCCTGAGCTCCTCGCCGCGCATGGTGAGGAGATCGCCGGGCACACCGGGCTCCCCTTCGCGGTGACCCGCGAGGTGGGCGCGGTGCCGTCGTACTACCTGCGGTACTTCTGGGCGCACGACGCGGTCGTCGAGGAAGAGCGCGGACGGCAAACCAGGGCGCAGGCAGTCGCCGAGATCGAGCGCCAGCTGCTCGCGATGTACGCCGATCCGGCGCTAGACACCAAGCCCGAGCTGCTGACGCACCGGGGCGGTGCGTTCTATTCCGAGGCGGCGGTGGCCCTGCTGGCTTCGCTGCTCATCGACACCGGTGACCGGCAGGTCGTCAACGTCCGCAACAACGGGACGCTGCCGTTCCTGTCGGACGAGGCCGTGATCGAGGTGTCAGCGACGATCGGGTCCGGCGGGGCCGTACCCGTCTCCGTCGCGCCGGTCCGTCCGCTGATGAGCGGCTTGATCGCGCATGTGTCGGCGTACGAGGAACTGGCCCTGGACGCCGCGCTGCACGGCGGCCGCGACCGGGTGGTGGCGGCGCTGCTAGCGCACCCGCTGGTCGGGCAGTACGACCTGGCCAACAACCTGACCGACCGCCTGCTCGCCGAGAACGCTGCGTTCCTGCCGTGGGTGGCCGGCCAGTGAGCAACGCCGTGGCGGCGGTGAGCAACGCCGTGGCGGCAGTGCTCGCCATCGACGGCGGCAACAGCAAGACTGACGTGGCGCTAGTGGCAGCCGACGGCACGCTGCTAGCCACTGTCCGCGGCGGCCCGTCCAACCATCAGGGCATCGGCAGCGACCGGGCCACGAAGGAGCTCACAACCCTGGTTCGGGAAGTGGCCGCGCTAGCTGGTCTGCCCGCAACCGGACCGGTCGCCCAGCACACGTCCGCGTGCCTGGCCGGGGCCGACCTGCCCGTCGAAGAAGCTGACCTAAACCGGCTCGTGCAGTCGCTGGGCTGGTCAGACACGAGCGCCGTGGTCAACGACACGTTCGCGGTCCTGCGCGCTGGCCTGTCGGACGATGGCCAGCACTGGGGCATCGGTGTCGTATGCGGTGCCGGAATTAACTGCGTCGGGGTGGCGCCGGATGGGCGCACGACGCGGTTCCTGGCGCTCGGCGAACTCAGCGGCGACTGGGGCGGCGGCGGTGCACTCGGCCCGCAGGCGCTGTGGCATGCGATGCGCTCGGAGGATGGTCGCGGCCCGGAGACCGAGCTGCGCACCGCAGTGCCGGCACACTTCGGCCTGGTCCGAGTTGAGGACGTCGTCGTCGGCATATACCTGGGCAGCATCGACTACTCGGCGCTGCATGGCCTAGTGCCGGTGCTATTCGAGGTGGCAGGCCGCGGGGACAAAGTGGCTCGCGACGTCGTCATGCGCCAGGCGACCGAGATCTGCCTGATGTCGACGGTGGCGGCGAGGCGCCTCGACCTGTGCGCGACGCGTGGGGTGCCCGTCGTGCTCGGCGGCAGCCTGATGACCGCGCGCGATCCGCTGCTCAGCCATGCGATATCGGACCAGCTGGCCGTGGCCATCCCCGGTGCCGAGATCCATGTTGTCGACGTCCCGCCAGTGGTGGGCGCGGCCCTGCTCGGGCTCGATCACGTCGGCGCCTCCCCCATGGCCGCCGCCCGCCTGCGCGAATGCGCCCGCACGCCTGGTAACTCCGACCTAGCGGGGCGGCACCGCGAGCCAGCCACCCGCAGGGCGGACGGCGAGACCGCGGTCAATTAGCTGCTCGGCGAGGTCAGCGGGCAGCAACCAGCGCCAGCTGAACCACCGCACGAGGTCCTTGTCCGGCGCCAGCACCGCCGCCCGCAAGGCCGCGCCCATAAGCGCGACGATGTCCAGCGGCTTGCCGGACGGCTGCGGGTACGCCTGATCAAAGCGAGCGAGCTCGCTGCGATGCACGTGCCCGTCCGCCGACTCGGCCGGCAGCACGACTGACCGCGCAACGAGCGCCCCGCAGCGCTGAAGTGACGAGCGAAGTGATCGGAGCTCCTTGTGCTTCAAGCCGAGCTCGACCTCCACGTCATCGGCGACGGACGGCCCGGTGTCGGCCAGGTGCGACAGGACCTTGGCCCAGCCAGGATCGGCGCGCTCCATGCGCGCCAGCTCTGCGCGGCAGACGGGGTCGACGAGCGACATTAGCTCGTCACTGAGCAGCATCGTCTTGCCTCGGTGGATGTCCAGTGAATGCACGTCAGGTAGCTCGGACAGCTCGTTGGCCCAGGGCCACTTGGTGGCTGGCCAGCTCGCGAAACCGCGGCCACCCGGCTGGTACGGGTCCTCGTGACAGGCCTCGTAGAGACTGGGGAGGGTGCAGTCGGGGGTCCGCGTCAGCAGGCCCCGGTCCCGCAGGAAGTCGTGCGCATCGGCAAAGGTTTCCAGTGCGCGGTCCGGCGTGAGCCGGCACTCGTAGTCGCGCCGCGCGCGGAACTCGCGAAGCTCGCGCAGTTCGTCCAGGGAATCGGGCATGCCGGCCTCCAAACGCGATACTAGCCGCGCGCCCCGGGGGCGAGCAGGTAGCAGGCGATCGCTGCGGCCGACGCGACGTTCAGGGAGTCGACGCCGCGGCTCATCGGTATCCGCACAGCCTGGTCAGCCGCCGCGAGCCAGCGCCCGGACAACCCGTCGCCCTCCCCGCCGATCAGCAGCGCGACCTTGTCCGCAGGCTTGCGCTTCAGCGCGCCGATCGGGGTCGCCGCCGGGTCGGGCGTCAGCGCCAGCAGCCGGAACCCGGCCGCCCGCACCTCGGACAGGCCGCCGCGCCAGTCGGCCAGCCGGGCGTACGGCACGGCAAGGACTGCGCCCATGGATACCTTCACCGCGCGCCGGTAGAGCGGGTCGGCGCAGCGCGGCGCCAGGACGACGCCATCGAACCCGAGAGCCGCAACGCAGCGGAACACCGCGCCGACGTTCGCGTGGTCGACGATGTCCTCAAGGATGACAATCCGCCGGGCGCCGGCCAGGACGTCCGCCACCAGCGGCAGCGGTAGCCGCTGCATCGAGGCCAGCGCCCCGCGGTGTACTCGATACCCAGTGAGCTGCTCGGCGGCTGCGGGCGGGAGCACATAGAGCGGGGCGTCGGACCCAGCCGCCACCTCCGCGATAGTGGCCAGCTTGTCCGCACAGACCAGGAATGAACGCACCTGATACCCGGCTGCAATGGCCCGCCGAATCACCTTCTCGCCTTCGGCGATGAACAGGCCCTGCGGCTCCTCCAGGCTGCGCCGCAGGTGCACGTCGGTCAGCCTGACGTAATCGGCGAGCCGCGGATCGCTCGCATCGGCGACGCTGACCTGAGCTGTCACGTCCTTATTGTGACGCGTTGTGACGCACGAGTACGGCTCGGCCACGGAACGAGAGGGCAACCCAGCAAAGTCAGCCGATCTGTCGTGTGAAGTCCGATATAGTCAGCCCTGGTCAGATCGGCTGGCCGGATCGGCCGGCCAGATCGGGCCGCACGGGCAGATCGAAGGACGTAGGCGTGGCAAAACCGGGAGCTGGCCGGCGCGGGCGCTCCCGCCGGATCGGCACGGCCAAGCTGGTCGCGATCGCGGTGGCGATCTCCGTCGTCTGCATGATCACCATGACCGCAAAGGCGGTGATCACCCGGGCGTCCTGCTCGCAGACCCCCGTTTTGATCAACGTCGCGGCCAGCAACGACATTGCTCCCGCCATCCAGGCTGTCGCCAGGGCCTTCAACAACGAGAATTTCACCGTTGCCGGCCGTTGCACCGAAGTGCAGGTCACCGAGGGCGATTCCGCAGCCGAGGCCGGGCAGATCGACGGACAGGCATCTCTTGAGGGCACGACGCCCGTCGACGCATGGATCCCGGACTCCAGCCTGTGGGTCGACGTGGCCCGCATGTACCCAATCGGCGCGCGGGATATCCAGCCGACCGGCAAGAGCGTTGCCCGTTCCCCTCTGTTGCTAGTGACTACCGCCGCGGTGGCGGCCGCGACACACATCTTCGACACGCCGCCTGGCTGGAGCGCCCTGCTGCCGCCGAATTACGGCGGCCCGCCGGCCAGCCTGGGCCTCGCTGTCGACCTGCCCGACCCGAATGACAGCGCCGCTGGGCTCGCGACCTTGATTCAGGTGAGCCGGCAGCTGGGACTCGGCCCAGCGGCGAGGACCGCGTTTACCAAGTTCGTCTTCACCGTCGCGTCGACCGAGAATTTCGACTCCTCCTCGGCGCTCCAGCAGTTCGCGCACAGCACCGGGGCGCCATTCGACCGGCATGCCCTTACCGTGGCGACCGAGCAGGCCGTACTGGCCTATGACAAGGCCAACCCGAGCGCCCCGTTGGACGCCAGGTACCCGACCGGCACCTCGGCCGCCCTCGGCAGCCCGGAGCTGGATTACCCGTACGTGCTCACCACCTCGGCCGCCGCGCCGCTGCGGGCCGCCACCGAATTCGGCAACTACCTCCAGACCACGTACGCCAGCTCGGTCATCCGGTACTACGGATTCCGCTCGCCCGACGGCGCGCCGGACGTGATGCCGGCCACGGCCAGCCTCGGCTCCCAGCCGCTCCAGCTGGCCAGCGCCGTCAGCCCCAGCGAGGCCGCATCCGCTCTGCACGTCTGGCAGCAGCTCGGCCTCGGCTCCCGCGACCTGACGCTGGTAGACGTCTCCGCCGCCATGAACCAGCCGGACGGGAACGGCACGCAGACGCTGATGCAGGAGCTCAATCAGACCTCGTCGCTAGGGCTCGCTCTGTTCCCGGACAGTACCCATATGGGCCTGTGGGAGATGGGTAAGTACCGATCTGCCGCGACGCCGTATGTGCAGCTAGTGTCGGTTGGCGCGCTGCCGGCCGCCGATGGCGTGATCACCAGGCGAGCCCAGCTCCAGCAGATCACCCAGACCCTCCATGCAGGGAACGGGGTCCTTGCCCTGAATGATGCCATCCTGGCGGCCTATAAGAACATGACGCAGACGTATGCGCCGAACTACGCAAACGCGGTCCTGGTGCTGACGTCTGGCGTCGACAATGCGCCCGGTGACATGTCAACCAGCGCGCTGATAGCGCAGCTGCGGGCGCTGTACAACCCGAGCCGCAAGGTTGAGCTGGTGATCATCACCTTCGGCCAGCACGGCAACTTCACCACGCTCAAGGAGATCGCGGGCGCCACCGGCGGCGTCGCTTACCAGATCACCAACCCTGCCGAGATCGGCAAGATCTTCATCGAAGCCATCTCGCAGCGGATGTGCGACCAAAGCTGCGCTGCACCGTAGCCAGAGCCGCGAATAATTTCATCCACAGCGGTGTGAACCTGCCGCGGCTTTAGCGCGTCGAACTAGTGAGGCCCGGCGAGAGCGGGGCGCCGGGCCTCACTCCACTTCCTGTTCAGGCCTTCCGACCGTCAGCCGTCAGCCGTCAGCCCACGCTGTCGAGCATCTGGTGGGCACGGGCGATCAGTACCGGGACCGCCGGACCTTCGCGCTCGAAGCCCTCGCCGACGGTCTGGTGCAGCAGGTACCGGGCGTGAATGCCCTCCAGCACCACCGCGAGCTTGAAGTAGCCGAACGCGATGTAATAGCCGATCTCGCTGACATCGCGGCCGCTCAGCTCCGCATATCTGGCGGCGAACTGATCGCGCGTGTAGAAGCCCGGCAGCGCCGTGACGGTGGCGCCGACGGTCAGGTCTCCGAACGCCTCGCCCCCGTCGGCCCAGTACGACAACGTGAGGCCCAGGTCCGCGAGCGGGTCCCCGAGCGTCGACATCTCCCAGTCCACGACCGCCGCGATCGTCGCTGGCGTCGTGAGCCTGACCAGCGTGTTGTCGAGGCGGAAGTCGCCGTGGACCAGCGTCCCCTCGGCAGACTCGGGCAGCCCCGCCGCCAGCCGCGCTACCAGCTCGGCGTAGCCAGGCATCTCCCTCGTATTCGACAGCTCCCACTGGCGCTGCCAGCGCGCAAGCTGACGGGCCAGGTAGCCGTCCGGGCGGCCGAAGTCGGCCAGTCCGACAGCGGCGTAGTCCACCCCGTGAATGGTGGCCATCATCCCCGCGAGCAGGTCCGAGAGCTCCGCTGCCTGCCCAGGCGAGAGAATCTCGCCGTCCTGCATGGTCCGCAGCACCAGGCCGTCCACGAACCGCATCAGGTAGAACGGCGCGCCGATGATCTCGGCGTCCTGGCAGTTAGCGAGCGGCTGCGGCACCGGGACGTCGGTACCGCTGAGGGCCGACAGCACCCGGTACTCGCGGTTCATGTCATGAGCGGTCGGCAGTACGTGGCCGAGCGGCGGCAGGCGCAGGACCACCTGACCGGCGTCGAGGTCAAGCCGGTACGTGAGATTCGACCGGCCGCCGGCGATCAGCTGGACCCCGCGCAGCTCACCCAGGTCGGCGAGGCCGGCCCCGGCCATCCACTTGGCCAGCCCGACCGGATCCTCGACACCGGGAACGCCGGGCACGCGCTGGATACCGCCGGGAACCTCTCTGCCACCTGTCACCGCTCACCCCATCGTCCTGGTCTGCCAGGCGATCGCGAACTGCGATCGCTTGCGGCAATGATCCCTTATCGGCGACGCCAGGCACAGAGGGGATCCGCGGTCCACCGGTACCGTATGCACCATGAACGCAGATCTGCCCCTGTCCTCGACCCCCCGGACAACCCTGCACCGACTACGGGAACGGGGTCGGGTCGATCGCGGTGAGCTCGAAGCCGTACTCGATGCTGGGCTCGTCTGCCACCTGGGCGTTGTCATCGACGGAGTGCCGGTGGTGCTGCCGACCGGCTACGGCCGGATCGAGCGGACCCTCTACCTGCATGGCTCGTCGGCGAACAGGTCCCTGCTCATGGCCGACGGCCAGGAGGTCTGCGTCACCATAACGCTGCTCGACGGCCTGGTCTGCGCTCGCGCCGTCTTTCACCACTCGATGAACTACCGCAGCGCGGTGATCTTCGGTGCGGCTCGGCTAGTTACCGACGCCGAGGAGAAGCTGGCGGCGTTGCGCGCCGTGACCGATCACCTGGTGCCAGGTCGCTGGGACAACGTCAGGGAGCCAACCCGCAAGGAACTGGCCGCCACCGCGGTGATAGCCGTGCCGCTCGACGAGGCGTCAGTCAAGGTCAGGGCTGGCGGCCCGAAAGACGATGCGGAGGACTACGACTCCGGCATCTGGGCGGGAGTCCTGCCAGCCGCGCTCACGTTCGGCCCGGCCGAGCCGGACCCGGCGATGACCAGCGAGATACCGGTCCCCGACCACATAAGCGCGCTGGCCGGCCGGGTCCGCGGGGCCGCACCGGGCTGCGGTGCGGCTGGTCACTGACAGCGCTGTTATCACCTAGTCTGGGGCAATGACTGACCGGCTCGTCTGGATCGACTGCGAGATGACCGGGCTTGATCTCACCAAGGATGCGCTCGTCGAGATCGCGTGCATTGTCACCGACGGTGAGCTCAACGCCCTCGACGAGGGCCTCGACGTCCTGATCAAGCCTCCCGCAGAGGCGCTGGACGGCATGGACGAGGTGGTCAGGGAGATGCACACGACCTCGGGCCTGCTGGCCGAGCTGCCGGACGGGCTCAGCGTGGCCGAGGCACAGGACCTGGTGCTCGCCTACATCCGCCAGCATGTACCCGAGTCGCGCAAGGTGCCCCTGTGCGGGAACTCCATCGCCACCGACCGGGCGTTCCTGGCCAGGGACATGCCCGAGCTTGACTCCTTCCTCCACTACCGGATGGTGGACGTCTCGAGCGTCAAGGAGCTGGCCAGGCGCTGGTACCCGCGAGCGTATTTCGCCAGCCCTGAGAAGCACGGCGGGCACCGGGCGCTGGCCGACATTCGCGAGAGCATCCGCGAGATGCGGTATTACCGGGAGGCGATCTTCGTGCCTCAGCCTGGCCCGGACACAGCGACGGCGCGCCAGGTCGCCGCGCGGCTGGCGGCCGAGGGCGCGAGCGAAGGCCAATCCGGTTCTGCAGAGTGACCCACGCCCGGTATGCTTCGTAGGCCGCCACGGCATCACGGTGCTTGGCAGCGATGGTGGGCGTAGCTCAGTTGGTTAGAGCGCCAGGTTGTGGTCCTGGATGTCGTGGGTTCGAATCCCATCGCTCACCCCAAATTGCTGCAGTTAATGCCCTAATTTCGCCCTCAGCCGACGGAAACGGGCCGGGCGTAGCGTTGGCTGGTCTTGACGGGCATGCCGGAGGCCCGAGCGCCAAGCTTCTCCGTGCCGGCGACCGGTCTGGACCTGACGGAGCAAGCCTTGTTGGCTCAGGCCTGGCGTGCTTCGCGTGTCCTTGCCGCTGCCGAGATGGTGCCTCTGGACTCGGCCGGGGTTTGCTACCCGCTTGAGCCTCACTGCGGAGGTGGCAGGTATGGCGCGGCACCGGCTTGGCTTAGTGGTTTTCTTCGCGGCTTCGGCGCTTGGCGCGTCTGGCCTCGCATTGGCGGCGGCGCCCGCGAGCAGCGCGTCGGGGCAATCGGGAGCAGGAGATTGCATCGCGCATCGCCCGACCGTCAGCGGCGAGTACCTGACCAGTTACACGGGCAGCTGCAACGGCCATGACGAGCCTGAGCTAGATCCGGTGTCGTCGCTGCCAGGCTCGGCTCAGGACCTGACCTGGACGGCCGTGCTGCCGCAGGATGGCGCGGTCGGATCTGCTTCGCCGGCCAGACGACGTGCGATTCCTACGACACTTCGCACTGGCTTGGGTTCACCCCGCTGCATATCAAGTCGGTGACCTTTGCGGACGGGTCGACGGCGAATCAGTGGGCCGTGGTCAGCGATCTTGGCGGAATTGCGGAGATCGACGCCACGCCGACGGCGGACCGTTCTGCACGTATCCCTGGTACGCGTTCAACCGCACCGCCGACGCCTTCACCTACGGCGGTGACTATCCAGGCACGCAATTCGACTATGGGCAGAGCGCGCAGTTCGCGACCACGCCGCTGTGCGGCGGCCCGTTCGGTCCGGACACGACGTACTGCGACACAGTGCTGTCACCGACTCCGTGACTGTATAGGGCACGGAGTCAGGCGTTGTATCCCATGATGGCCTTGGTCTCAAGGTACTCGTCGAAGCCGAGCGCGCCCCATTCCCGGCCGTTGCCCGACCGGCGGTACCCGCCGAAGGGCGCGTTGAAGTCGGGACCTGCGCCATTGAGGTGGATGTTGCCGGTTCGGATGCGGCGCGCCATCGCCTTGGCCCGGTCGCTGTCGCCGGAAATGTAGCCGGACAGGCCGTACACGGTGTCATTGGCGATGCGGACCGCGTCATCGTCATCTTCGTAGCCGATCAGCACGAGGACAGGTCCGAAGATCTCCTCGCGCGCGATCGTCATGTCGTTGGACACATGCGAGAACACGGTCGGCCGGACGTAGTAGCCCGTCTCGAGCCCGTCAGGCTTGCCAGCTCCGCCCGTCTCGAGTTTGGCGCCCTCGCCGATGCCCTTCTCGATCAGCTGCTGGATGCGGCTGTACTGAGTGGAAGACACCACCGGTCCGATCCTGCTGGTGCTCTCTCGGGGGTCGCCGACCACGATGGCCCCGGCTGCTGCCGATGCGATGGCGGCGGCTTCATCCATGCGGGCGGCCGGGACCAGCATCCTCGTGGGAGCGTTGCAGGACTGGCCCGAGTTCGTGCACATACCAGCCATATCGCGCGCGACGACCGCCGCGAAGTCGGCATCGTCCAGGATGATGTTGGCAGACTTGCCTCCCAGCTCCTGAGCGACGCGCTTGACCGTCGGGGCCGCAGCGCGGGCGACCTCGATGCCCGCGCGAGTGGACCCGGTGAAGGACAGCATGTCGATGTCCGGGTGGGCGGACAGGCAGGCGCCAACGTTGATGCCATCGCCATTGACCAGGTTGAATACGCCTGCCGGCACCCCGGCCTCGTCGAGGATTTCCGCGAAGAGGATTGCGTTCAGTGGCGCTACCTCGGACGGCTTGAGCACCATCGTGCAACCGGTAGCGAGGGCCGGAGCGACCTTGCAGGCGATCTGGTTAAGAGGCCAGTTCCAGGGTGTGATCATGCCGCAGACGCCTACTGGCTCACGCACAAGCAGGGTGCTGCCCATCGGGCTCTCGAACTCGAAGTCGGCCAGCACGGCGCGCGCAGTCCCGATATGCGCCAGCCCGGCGACGGCTTGCGCCGCCCTGGCCAGCGAGAGCGGCGCACCCATCTCCTGGCTGATGATGTCGGCTAGCTCCTCGAGGCGCCTGGAGTAGACGGCGATGATGCTGTCGAGCAAGGCAAGGCGCTCGTCCCTGCTGGTGAGCGAGAACGTCTCGAACGCCGCCCTGGCCGCGGCAACGGCGGCGTCGACATCCTGCTCAGAGCCCATGGCGATGGATGTAATGGCCTCTTCGGTGGCCGGGTTGATGACGTCGATCGTCTCGCTGGTGAGCGGGGTGACCCACTTGCCGCCGATGTAGAACTGCCTGGCGTGCTCCACAGACTTCCTCCTTGCCACACCGGCGTACCGGGCTGAACGCTCGGGCGAGATCGGCCGACCATCTCGCGATGCACAGTCAACATACGAAACCGACGTCCATCGGTAAAGCGTCAGCATCGGATCAGGTGCACCCGGACTCCAATGCGCGAGCGGAGGGGCAGCCGTAGTACTACCGGGCCCCTAGCCTGGCGTTGCGTCGTATGCGTCGTGCCACCGCCACCACGTGTACGGCGGGGTCTGGGGGTAGCCATCAGGCGAGTCCTCCCACTCCTCCTGCCGTCCGAGCGCCGTGATGTCGAGATAGCTCCAGGTCCCTCCCATTGGTTCGTCTCCGCGGTTGTTAACGAAGTAGGTGCGGAACACGCTCTCACCATCGCGGATGAAGGCGTTCGTGCCGTGCCACTCGTCCACGCCGAAGTCAGCGTCGAACTCATCGGTGATGGTGTACCAGGGCATCGTCCAGCCCATCCGCGCCTTCACGCGTTCGATGTCCGGCTGCGACCCACGGGAGACGAAGGCGAGAGTGGTATCGCGCGCGTTCAGATGAGCGACATGGGCGACCTGATCGGCTACCAGGGAGCAGCCGGGGCAAGCATGGTCGGGCCACCCGTATACGCCGGGTTCGAAGAACGCGCGGTAGACGATGAGCTGACGGCGGCCTTCGAACAGCTCAGGCAGGCTTGCCTTGCCCGCAGGTCCGTCGAACTCATACTCCTTGGGCACTGCCAGCCACGGCATCCGCCGGCGTTCCGCAGCCATTGCGTCTCGGGCGCGTGTCAGCTCCTTCTCTTTCACTAGCAGCTGCTGGCGCGCCGCCTCCCACTCCTTGGGAGTGACGATCGAGTGAGTGTTCATTGTGATGTCCTACCTTCCGGTTCGGCGAGTAGCAACCGATCGATTGCTACACTATGGCAACCGATTGGTTGCGTCAAGCTGCCTGGGCCCCTAGGACGCGCCACGACGATCCGTCGGGCAGTACTTCTAGGACCGCGCCGCCGCGCTCGGACTCGGCGTCGCGATCGATCCGCGCGCGCCATCGGCGCTGGCACTGACGCGCTGGCGAGGTATAAGGACGGCAAGGCCGAGACCGATCAGGGCGAACACAAGGAGCATGGTGGCTGCCGCTGCGAACGGATATCCTGCCGCCGCCGCGACGAGTACGGAGCCGACCAGAGCCGTGCCCAGGGACGATCCGATGTTCGACACACTTCTGGAAAGGCCCGATATTTCACCCTGATCGGCCTCATTGAAGCTCGACTGGACGACGTTGACCGACGAGGTGAGCATGATGCCGACGCCCGCGCCAAACAGCAGCAGGCCCGGCACATAGCTGAGGTTTCCGGAATCCTTCCGGACGAAAGCCAGCAGAAGCGCCATGCCTCCGGCTGTGATCAGGAAGCCTGCGATGATCAGCGACCTCTGAGTATGCCGCCGGGCCAGCCTGTCGGCCGCTGCCGACGTCGCGAGGACGCCGATGGTGGCCGGAGTGAGCATCAGGCCGGTCTGGATCGCGTCGTAATGGCGGACCTGCTGCAGGAACACCGAAACGACGAAGAACGAGCCCTGCAGGACGAGCCACTGGATGAGCTGCGTACCCATGCCAAGGTTGGCGACCTTGTCGCGGAACATGCGCAGCCGGATCAGCACGTCCCGGCCCTTCTTCTCGCCGGACCTGAGGTGCAGGACGAACCAGAGCAGGAACAGCGCCCCGATGGCTACCGAGATCCAGACCGGCGAGATCCAGCCCTTGGGGATGATGACCGTGCCGCCTATAGAGAAGTCCTTGCGCGCGCCCAGGAAACCGTACGTCCGCGAGATCAAGAGGCCGAGCACGACGAAGAAGAGGCCAAGAGCCGACAGGATCGCGCCAGTGAGGTCGAACCGAGGCGACGGCCCGGTCCGCGCGGGCTCTCTAATCTTGCGGGCCATCACGATGATCCAGAGCACGACCAGCACTTGCAGGCCAAACGACGCGCGCCAGCTGATGGCGCTGGTAATCAGGCCACCAATCAGCGGCCCGGCTGCGGCGCCGAGGCCACCGGCGCCGCTGACGATGCCGAAGTACTTTGCTCTTGATTTCATGTCGGGATAGGCGATGGTCACGAGGATGTAGATCGGCGGAATCATGAGCGCCGACCCCACGCCCTCGAACACCGAGTAACCGACGATCAGCACCCCGAGAACGGGGGCAAGCAGCGCCAGCAGCGCACCCACCGCATAGATGGCCAGGCCCAGCACGAAGCATCGCTTGCGGCCCCAAATGTCGGTCAGCTTGCTACCCGGGATCATCAGAGATGCCATCGTGAGCGTGAAGAGCGTGATGGCAGTTTGCACACCGATGACAGTGGTGTGCAGATCTGAAGCGATGGCGCTGATCGCCACGTTTATGTTCGTTGCAGCGAAGCTCGCGATGAACTGGGCCAGCGCCAGCGGCACGATCATCGACCCGGCCGCTGCCGCGGGTCGCGACGACGCCGGAGACGGTGCGTCCATGGCACAAAAGTGCCCCGTACTACGACGCAGGGCGTCATCCGGACAGGGTGATCTTCGTCGCCCTGATTAGCCAGCTAGCGACGCGGGGATGGACGAGGGACAGCCCGCGATTGCCGTAGCTGCTCGGGGCGCATCGATGGGGATACAGCAGATGGCGCCAGGCGACGCAAGCCACGCCCAGCCAGAACCAGCCGCTCGCGCCGGGCGGCGGCGTGCCGCGGGTATCTACGGGGCGATCATTACTGCAGCGGTCATGACGGCTGGCGGCAGCAGCCTGGCCACCACGCCGCTAGCGCTCTCTGTGCTGGTCACGCTCGTGGTGTACTGGCTAGCCGAGCAGTACGCCGAGCTACTCGGCGAGCCGGAGCGCCAGGGACACTTGCCTGCGCGTGCGCACGTGCGGACGACGCTCACCGACAGCTGGCCGATGGTCAGTGCGTCCTTCGCGCCGCTGGTTGCCCTGATCCTGGCTCGGCTGGCCGGAGCGTCCGCGTCCACTGCCGCGGCCATCGGCGTCGCGGTTGCCATCGTTTTGCTGACATTCCACGGCTGGTCCGCCGGGCGCGCGGCACGGCTACGCGGCTGGCAACTCGCCGCAACCACCACGATCGCAGCCGCGCTCGGCCTGATCATGGTGATACTTAAGGACCTCGTGATCAATCATCTGCACTGAGGCGCGCCGCGACACGGCAACGCCGCGGAGGACGCGGCCGGGCGGCGTCGACGCGCTCATCGTTAGTCCTCGTGCGCGAAGGCGTCGCGGAGCTTACCTTCCTGCTCTGCTGACAGGTTGGTGCTGATCAGCTCCGGCTTGGTGTCCTTGAACTCGTCGCTGACGCGATCGACGACGGCGTCGGAGGTGAGCAGGAAGAGCGCCGACGTACCCGGTGTGACCTTCTCTCGCACCGTCGCTATGAATTTGTCACTGATGCCTACGTCCGCAAGTGAGCCGAGGATGGCGCCTGTTGCGGCGCCGATCGCTAGCCCGAGGATCGGAACGAAGAAGATCAGGCCGAACAGCAGGCCCCAGAAGCCGCCGCCAAGAGCGCCGGCCCTCTTCGTGGAGTGCATCTCGCGAGTCTCGGGCTTCTTGCGCCCCGGCTCCCAGCTGACGACGGCAGCATCCTGAACCTGGATGAGGGCCTGGCTCTGGAGCTTATCGAGCGTGGCCAGGGCGTCGTCGGCGCCGTACGGTGTATCGAACTTCCAGGCAGTCAGGGTCGCCATATGCACTCCGATCTATCGCGGTACGGCGTGCTGCCGCCGAGCCGGGTGTCTTGTAGGACCACGATGAGACCACCGGCGCAGGGCGTCATCACCCGCTCTGGGTGAACGGTCCGCACCTCGCCCAGCAGCGGACCACGCTCAAGGGACGTCATCCAAGACGGGTGATGCGCCTAACCGAGGCCGCTGCCACGGTGGTGGATAAGCCTGCATGAAACGACCACAAGCCGACCGGAAAGGTAGACGACCATGAGGCGGCACGCAAATGTCAGCGATCACTTCCCGCAGGCCCTCAGGCACTTGTCGCTCATCAACCCGGCCATCAGCCTGACCGAGCGTCTCGACCGCGCCGCGCCCACCGCCAAGCCAATGCTGGCGATGGCGGCCAGATAACGGCGCCTCGGATGGCGGCGGCCGACCAGGCAGCTCAGGCTTGGGACGATACGCACCACGTGCGCTCGCGCGCCTGGCTGGCGCGGCTGAGCTTCGGCCTTGCTGGCCTGGCCGTCGCCATTCTCATCGCCTTTGCCGGCCTCAGGAGCTTCGCAATGCTGGCTGTCGGGCTGGGCAGCGCTGCTCTCTCACTGGCCGCCGCGTACTGGTTCCTGGCGCAGCGAGGGATCCGGCGGTGGCTCTCGCTGACGGCACTGGTGCTATCGCCGGTCGCCGTCATTATCGTGTTCGCGCTGCAAAGGCTGCTGTGGGTCGCGCTGGCGTCGGCGGCCGCATGGCTGCTCGCTGGGCTCGCGGCGAAGGCCGCCCTCGCGCCCCGACTCGCGGACTGGCGGATGCCGGAGCTGCGGGTGGACCGGCCGGCCGTGCACCCGTTCCTGATCATGAATCCGCGCTCTGGCGGCGGTAAGGTCGCTAGCTTCGGCCTGAAGCAGCGAGCCGAGGAGCTAGGCGCCGAGGTCTTCATGATCGAAGGTCCTGAGCCGGTGGACATCGAGGCAGTCGCCCGTCGCGCCGTGGCTGGAGGCGCCGACCTGCTCGGCGTCGCTGGGGGCGACGGAACACAGGCACTGGTTGCAGGCGTTGCCGCCGAACACGGGCTGCCCTTCGTCGTCATCACCGCGGGTACCCGGAATCACTTCGCGCTTGACCTCGGCCTCGATCGCGACGATCCGGCGGCGTGCCTCGCCGCGCTCGACGACGGCGTCGACCTGCAGGTCGACCTCGGCGTCATCGAAAGTCGGACGTTCGTCAACAACGCCTCCTTCGGCGCATACGCCGAGATCGTCGAGACACCGCAGTATCGCGACGACAAGCTCGGCTCGACTCTGAACCTGCTGCCCGATCTGCTGAGCGGCCATCGCGGCACGCGGCTGACGGCCACCGCAGGCGACATCCGGATCGCTGGGCCGCAGGCCGTCCTGGTCGCGAACAACCCATACGGGAGTGGCGACGTCGCTGGCCTCGGGCGCCGCGTGCGGCTCGACCGGGGCGTGCTCGGAGTGATCGGTGTCAGCGTGCGGAACGCCAGGGACGCAGCCGGCCTGCTGCGCGGCGCTCGATCACGCGGGCTCAGCCTGGCAACAGCGAGCGAGGTCGTCATCGACGGCGACACGCCAGATATCACCGTGGGCGTCGACGGGGAATCGGTCTGCTTGCGACGGCCGGTACGGTGCGCCGTCAGGCCGGGCGCGCTCCGCGTCCGCGTGCCGCGGGAGCGGCCAGGCGTCAGGCCGCCGCGTGCCCGCATGAACTGGGCTCGCCTGCGGCTGCTCGCACGGCCCCGGCTACGCCAGCCGGCCAGATGAGTACCGTCTACCTGGAATTCAGCGACCAGGATGACCTGCCGCGGCTCATCGCCACGCTGTCGGTGCGCACGATCGTGTTCGATATCGAACCGCTCGTCGCCCCCTGGTATGGCGACCAAGACGCGCTCGATCTCGGTATCGCCGCTGTACTTGACCAGGTCGCCGCGGTTCCCGGCGTGCGCGCTGTCTGCTTCGCGACGAACTCTGCCCGCCGGCCGTCGGCCTTGCCCAGCGTCCCTGGCGTCGAGGTGTCGTATCTCGTCTCGGCGAGCAAGCCCGTCCGGACGACGCCATATGCGCGGCTGCCGCGGCCCGGCGTCGTCGTCGGCGATCAGGTGCTGACGGATGGACTGCTTGCCAGGCGGCTGGACTTCTCATTCCTGCATTACCGCCCGCGGCTTCGCGCGCCGATCGGCCCGCGCCTGCTCGACCGGATCGGGAAGCCGACACGACCGCTGGTGTTCTGGCGCCCGCGAGCCGCCTTGAGCGGGCAACCGCCGCGCCAGCGGTAGGTGCCCGGATGTTCTCGTTGTCCCCGCCGTCGCCAGGCGAACTAGTGCGGGTCGCGGCGACGCAGGCTGACTGTGAGCTCACGTATGCCGAGCACGGAGCGACGCGCGGCGCAATGCCGGCCGGCTACCGGCACGATCGGTGGGACGCCGACCTCGGCGTGTTCGACGAGACCACCTTTGACCGCCTCGGCGCGGCCGTATGTCAGTGGCAGGTCCAGCAGGGCGCCGGCCTGACGATCTACCCGGCGGAGGCCGTGCGGCCAGGGCTGACTGTCGCCCTCAGTTTCCGCCTGGCACGCGCCCACGTGACGGCTGCGACCCGGGTCGTGTACGTGACAGCCGATCCAGACAAGCGCGGATTCGCCTACGGCACACTCCCGCAGCATCCAGAGCAAGGCGAGGAAGCCTTCCATGTCATCCGCGACGGCGCGCGAGTCATCTTCCGCGTCACGGCGTTCTCACGTCCGCGCCACCCGCTTGCACGTGTCGGCGCTCCAGTTACTCGGCTAATCCAGCTACGTATGATCAAGGCTTACGCGCGCGCAATACGCGCGTGCGCCGCGTGACTAGTCTGCCCCCCATGAACAGCAACGGCGCGACGCCCGATCAGCTCCCAACTCTCCTGGAGCGCTGGCGGTCAGACCTAGCCGCCTGGGCGATCCCCGAGCACATCTCAGCCGCCGTGGCGGACTCGCCCTGGGTGCTACCCCGGACGGTGTTCGCGCGCCGCGCCGACCGTGTGGCCGCGGCGCCGTCCGGGCCGTCCTTCGAGCGAGCCTGGGCTGCGCTCGACCCGCCCGGGAGCGTTCTAGACGTCGGCTCAGGGGCCGGCGCCGCGTGTCTGCCGCTGCTGCCGCGGTGCACTGGGCTGACGGCTGTGGACACCGAGCCGGACATGCTCGGTCTGCTCGCCGACCGCGCGGCCGCGAGCGGCGTTCGGCCGCGGCTGGTGGCCGGCCGGTGGCCGGACGTCGCTGACCAGGCAGGCACCGCCGACGTCATCACCTGCCACCACGTCACGTACAACGCTGCTGAGATCGAGCCGTTCCTCGCCGCGCTGACCACCGCGGCGCGCCGGCTCGTCGTGGTCGAGATGACGGCCGCGCACCCGCTGGTCGTGCTGAACCCGCTCTGGCTCCGATTCCATGCGTTGATCCGGCCAGAGGGGCCTACTGCAGACGATCTGCTCGCGATCCTCGCCGCGATGGGCATTAACGCGAGCTCGCGACGCTGGCAGCGGCCAGGCGGGCGGGATTACGAGAGCTTTGCCGAGCTGACCGATGTCACACGGCGACGGCTCTGCCTGCCGGTGGAGCGAGCTGACGAAGTGGCTGCAGTGCTTGCTGACCTGGGAGTCGAGCCGGACCGGCCAGCGGACCTGGGCTCGTCAGGCCGGGACGTCGTTACGATCTGGTGGGCTGGCCGGGCGTAACAACACCGGCTGCGGGTAACGGCTTTACCACATTCGGTACCACCGATTTGGCTGTCAGACCGTCTTCCAGGTAAAGACGATGGGGACAGTGGACGGCGATAGGCGGGCTCTGATGAGCGAATGGCCAGAAGACTGGTTCCGTGACGGACGGCCAGCGGATGCCGGGAGCGCCGCCGCGGACGGCGGCGCGGCTGACGCCGACGAGACCGTCAGCGCCCCGTCACCGCAGCACCCTGGCGGCCAGTACAGCGCCCGCGGCCAGTACAGGGCTGGAAATTATGGAGGCGGCCAATATGGGGGCGGCCAGCGCCAAGGCGCCGCGGCGCCGCCCGGTGGGTGGCCCGACCAGCCGCCGCTGAGCTCAGCGAGTGCCGGCTCCGGCGGCGCGGGCGGCAGTTACGACTCCTGGAGCGGCTACGGACCTGGAAGCAGCCGCGGGACCGCGAACTACGGTGCTGCGGACTACGGCGCTGCGGACTACGGTGCCGGGAACCGCGGTGCCGGAAACTCTCTCGGCGCTGGCGGCAGCGGCCGGGCTGGCGGTGGCGTAGGTGCTCCGGCCACGTTCCCTGCCCGAAGGGGTGGCCCTAGCCTGCCTGGCGGCCCACGCTGGCGGGTCTGGCTGCGGCCGCGGCGGATCTTCGGCGTGCTGGCCCTCGTCATCGCGCTGCTCCTGGCCGCAACCGTGGGCACGTACTTCTATCTGAACTCCAAGCTGCACCGCGGCAACATCCTGGTCGACTATCCAGGACGGCCCGTCCCCGGTTCGGGGACGAACTGGCTGATCGCTGGCTCGGACAGCCGCCAAGGACTGACCAGGGCACAGGAGCGGGCGTACTCCACGGGGCGCCTGGACGCCACTGGCTATGGCCGGTCCGACACGATCCTGATCTTGCACATCCCGGCGGGCGGCGGGAAGCCCGTGCTGATCAGCATCCCGCGTGACTCGTACGTGAACATTCCCGGTCACGGCATGGACAAGATCAACGCCGCCTTCTCGATCGGCGGACCTGCGCTACTGGCCAAGACCATCCAGAGCGACACCGGCCTGTACATCAACCACTTCATGGATATCGGCTTCGGCGGGTTCGTCAACGTTGTGAACGACGTCGGCGGCGTGCGGATGTGCGTCACGCACGCGCTGAACGACTCGGCGTCTGGCGTGCATCTCACCAAGGGCTGCCAGATCCTGAGCGGCGGCGAGGCGCTGGCCTACGTGCGGGATCGGCACAGTTTCGCGACCCAGGACCTCCAGCGCGAGCAGGATCAGCGGATCTTCCTCAAGGCCCTGCTCAGCAAGATGACGAGCCCTGGGGTAATGCTGAACCCGTTCGAGGTGCTGCCAGCAGCGAGCGGTGCCGCGGGCAACCTGACGGTCGACCAGGGCACGAGCCTCTATCAGCTCGTGAAGGTCGCCATGGCGCTGCGCAATCCCTTGACGACAACTGTCCCGGTCGCCAACTCCAACTACCCGACCTGGGCGGGCGACTCTGTCTTGTGGGACAGAGGCCAGGCCAAGACGCTGTTCAACGACCTGCAGACCGGTCAGACAGTGCCAGGCTCGCTCATTACGGGCTCAAAGAACGGCGGCTGACTCGGCGCCGCCCGCTTCCAGGACAGAGGCCGTGATGTTTCATGGGTTTGGGCGATCTTGAGACCTGGTTTGCGTAGTTTGTGCTCGAGGAAACCATGAAGCTCACGGAAACCATGAAGTGCGGCGGCGGGACCACGGGCGCCGTATCGCCGCGTGCGCAGGCCAGACTCAGGAGGCCTTCAGCCAACCTTCAGGGGACTGGCGGAGAATGAGCACATGAACAGCCAGCCCAACGGAAGCCGGCAGCCGGATGCGAGGCTCCTCGTCGTCGAGGACGAGCCCAACATCCTGGAATTGCTGGCTGCCAGCTTGCGGTATTCCGGCTTCGAGGTGGTCACGGCCGCAGCCGGCAACGAGGCCGTGCAGGCCGCTCAGCGGCACCGGCCCGACTTGATCGTGCTTGACGTCATGCTGCCCGACATGGACGGGTTCGACGTCGTGCGCCGCCTGCGTGGCGGCGGGGCCCAGATCCCGGTGGTGTTCCTGACCGCACGGGATTCCACCGAGGACAAGATCCGCGGGCTGACGCTGGGCGGCGATGACTACGTCACCAAGCCGTTCAGCCTCGAGGAGGTCATCGCCCGGATCCGGGCGGTCCTGCGCCGGACTAGGGGCGACGGAAGCGAACCGCCGCCGCGGCTGAAGTTCGCCGACCTGGAGCTGGACGAAGACAGCCATGAGGTCTGGCGCGATGGCAAGCAGATCCAGCTATCCCCCACCGAGTTCAAGCTGCTGCGGTACTTCATGGGGAACGCTAACCGGGTGCTGTCCAAGATGCAGATCCTCGACCACGTCTGGGACTACGACTTCCGCGGCGACACCGGCATCGTCGAGTCGTACGTCTCCGTGCTGCGGCGCAAAGTCGACACCACCGAACCCCATCTCCTGCACACGCTGCGCGGCGTCGGCTACGTCCTGCGGCTCCCGCACACCTAGGCTTACTGGTTTCTATGGTTCAGGCAGGTCGAGGCGGCGGCTTCTGGCGGTCCGTCAGGGACCTGCCGGGGCGGATGCCGCTACGCGTCAAGCTGATCACCGCGCTGCTGGCGCTGGTGGGGATCGCGCTCGCCGTGATCAGCGTCGCTGGCATCGCGCTCCTGAAGGACAATCTGCTCGGGACGCCGGACGACCAACTTCAAGGGCTTACGCGCCTGAGCAGTAATGAAGTTAACAACTACCTCCAGAGCGGGACGACGTACCAGGGCCAGTCGTACGCCGTCGACTGGATCACCGCCAATGGCTCGCTGCATCGCGTCGTCATCCCGTTCAGCCAGGTTCTGCCGCGTGGGAACTACCCGAATCCGCCAGGCAGCTTCACAGGCCATCTGATGTCCGGGCCGGTCGTTCAGACCAGTAGCAGCTGGATTGACTCACACCTAAACAAGTTCTTTACGGTGTCGTCGCAGGACGGGACCGTACGGTGGCGGGTGTTGCTCGAGACGCTCCCGCTGACTAACGGATCGACTGGCACGATGGTGGTGGCCATCGATGTGTCCAGCGTCTACAACACAATCGGCGAGCTTGCGACGATCGATCTGCTGGTCAGTCTCGTCATCATTGCCATCCTCGGGATAGTCGGAGTCGCGCTAGTACGGCGCAGTCTGCGGCCACTGATTGACATCGAGCAAACAGCTGGCGCCATCGCCGCGGGCGACCTGAGCAGGCGGGTGCCTGAGCGGGATCCGGGGACGGAGGTGGGACGGCTCGGCAGGTCCCTGAACGTCATGCTCAGCCAGATCGAGTCGGCCTTCCGCGCCAGGTCGCGGTCGGAGGAATCGGCGCGGCGCTCCGAAGAAAAGATGCGGCAGTTCGTCGCCGACGCCAGCCACGAACTGCGGACGCCACTGACAGCGATACGCGGGTTCGCCGAGTACTACCGTCAGCGCGGCGGCATTGACATGGGCAACGGCGCAGGCGAGCTAGCGCCAGCCGACCTGGAACGGATCATGCGCCGGGTCGAGCAAGAGGCATCCCGGATGGGCATCCTGGTCGAGGACATGCTGCTACTGGCCAGGCTCGATCAGCAGCGGCCGCTCGAGGCCCGGCCGGTTGACCTGCTGTCGCTGGCAGCTGACGCCGTACACGACGCGCGCGTCGTCGCCCCGAACCGCAGCATCAACCTGACAGTCGGATCTGGCGCCGCGCTGCTCGTGATCGGCGACGAAGTACGGCTCCGACAGGTCATCGGCAACTTGATGAGCAACGCGCTGTCGCACACACCCGACGGCACGCCAATCGACGTCCTGATCAGGTCGGGCAACCTGGACGAGGCGCCAGCCCCGCCTCCGCCACCCCCGCCGTTGTCACCCGACCCTGCCGATGGTCCGGACGCGTCCGGCGGCGATGCGCTGGCCGTCACCGACACGCCAACCGGAAGCGACACACCGACCGGAAGCGACGCGGCGGTCGGCACCGAAGAATCGGCCGCCGCTCCTCCGCATCGCTCCAGCCAGCCTGCAGCCGTGCTCGAAGTGAGAGATCACGGGCCGGGTCTGACCCACGAGCAGGCTGAGCACGTCTTCGAGCGGTTCTACCGGGCTGACCAAGCGCGAACCTCTCGCGGGACTGGTCTCGGGCTGGCGATCGTAGCCGCGCTCGTCGCGGCCCACGGCGGCGCCACGTGGGTCCGGTCGGAGCCAGGCGAGGGCGCAGCGTTCAGCATCGCGCTGCCGCTGTCGCCCGAAGCGGTCGAGGGCTCGCACGACGACTTCGCGGACGCTGACGACGCATCCGATGATGACGCACCGGCCTACACCGACATCGAGTCGGATGACACCGACGTCGAGCACGACGCCGACTGGATGGCTTCGCAGACGTTCAGGCAGTGAGCACCCGCCTGGCGGCACCGACCGCAGCCTCGCGGTAGGACCCGCCGAACAGGCACACGTGTACGAGCAGTGGATGCAACTGATGCAGCGGCACGCGGTCGCGCCAGCCGTTGGTGAGGGGCGCGACGTCCTGGTACGCGGCCAGGATCTCAGTCAGGTACGGCGCGCCGAACAGCGCCAGCATCGCCAGGTCGGTCTCGCGATGCCCGCCGTGGGCCGCCGGGTCAATCAGCCACCCCCGCACGCCGGACCACAGCAGGTTGCCGGACCAGCAGTCGCCGTGGATGCGGCTTGGGGGTTCGGCGGGTCCGGCTAGCTCGAGCGACCGCGCGCCCGCAGACTCGATAAGCGTGACGTCAGCCCGACTCAAGCTTCCCGCGTCCCTGGCGAGCCGCGCGTACGGCAGGACGCGGTTCGCGACGTACCACTCCGGCCAGCTGTCGGACGGTTCGTTCGGCAGTTCGAGACCCGCGATCACTCCCGGCCACGGCGCGCCGAACCGCTCCGACCCGGCCATGTGCATTCCGGCGAGATCGCGCCCGAATGCGTGCGCCGCGTCCGGGCTTGGTCCGCGCGCGTCGACCCATTCGATGATCAGACAGCTCGCGTCACAACCCAATACGGAGGGAACGGGGACTGCTTCGGCCGCCGCCAGCCACCGCAGCCCGGCCGCTTCGGCTGCGAAACCAGCCGGGTCCTGGTCCGCCGGTGCGTGAGCTGTCGCAGCGCGAACGGCCGCGGCCTGGCCGGTGGCGGCGAGGCCGGCGGCCCCGTTCCCATCAGAAATCTTTGCGAACGCCGGCGTTCCATCGGCCAGTTCGATCCGGTAGTGCCGGACGCCGTGCTGGCCGCCGATGCTGCGGGCCGCGGCCACATCGCGGCCGAGCAGCCGGCTCAGCCGGTCCACGATCAACGGGTCCATTGCGGCTGCAGCGTCCACAGCTCGGTCAGGCCGGCTAGAGCTCGGCCGCGAGCTGGACGGTCAGCCCCTTGGCCGCAGCTTCGATCAGCTCGAACGCATCCGCGTAGTCAGCAGGGCTGCCGTAGTACGGGTCCGGCACCTCGGCGCCGTCGGGCGCGGCAGGGTCGAATGCGCGCATGAGCTGGATCCGGCCCGACAGGCCGGCGTCGCCGTCGGCCAGCTGGCGGAGGTTGGCGAGATTGGCCAGGTCCATGGCGAGCAGCAGGTCGTAGCGCGCGAGCCAGTGCTGCTCGATCTGGCGGGCCTCGTGCCCGGATCCGGCATACCCGCGGCGGGATAGCTCGGCCCTGGCGCGGGAGTCCATGGCCTCGCCCAGGTGCCAGTCGCCCGTGCCGGCGCTGTCGACGACGACTTTGCCGGTCAGGCCCGCCCGGTCGAGCTCCGCGATCAGGACCCGCTCGGCCATGGGAGACCTGCAGATGTTGCCGAGGCAGACGATGCAGATCCGGTACGGCTGCCGCGGATCACGTGGCGGCGGCAGAGTACCGGCGGCTGCCTTGTCTGCGGCTGCCTTGTCTGCGGCTGCCTTGTCTGCGGCCGACTTGCCTGCGGCCCACTCGTCGGCGGCCGGCTTGCCTGGAGTCATGCCACCTAGCATGCCCGACCGCGGGACGGCGCCCGTCGCCTGCCACGATGTACCGCATGGCCCAGTCTGGTCGGTACCGATCCTTGTCGTTCTGGCATGACACCGTGCCCGGCACCCTCGCGGCGGGCGATCCGCTGCCCGGCGATAGCGAGGCCGACGTCGTCATCGTCGGGGCGGGCTTCACTGGCCTGTGGACGGCTTACTACCTAGCGCAGCGCGATCCCGCCCTGCGGATCGTTGTATGCGAGCGGGAGATTGCCGGGTTCGGCGCGTCGGGGCGGAACGGCGGCTGGTGCTCGGCGCTGTTCCCGGCTTCGCTGAGCAAGCTTTCCCGCCTGGCCGGGCACGACGCGGCTGTCGCGATGCAGCGCGCGATGCACGAGACGGTCGACGAGGTCGGCCGGGTCGCTGCCGCGGAAGGCATCGACTGCCACTGGGCCAAGGGCGGCACCGTGATGCTCGCCCGCTCGGCCGCTCAGCTGCAGCGGGCGGAGGCCGAGGTCGAGGAGGCGCGGGAGTTCGGCTTCGGTGAGCCGGACCTTAAGCTGCTGGACGCAGACGCAGCGCGCGCGATCGCTGATGCAACCGAGGTGGTGGGCGGCACGTTCACGCCGCACTGCGCCGCGATCCACCCGGCCCGCCTGGTGCGCGGCCTGGCAGATGCGGTCAGGCGGGCCGGCGTGTCCGTCTACGAGCGCACACCGGTGCTGGAGATCGCGCCCGGACGGGTCGTGACGCCAAACGGAACGGTGCGGGCACGATATGCGGTCCGGGCTACCGAGGGTTACACGCCGGCGCTGCCTGGGTTCCACCGGACCGTAGCGCCGGTGTACTCGCTGATGATCGCGACCGAGCCGCTGCCGCTGGCGGTCTGGGAGCAGATCGGAGTGTCGAACCGCCCGACCTTCGGCGACCTGCGGCATCTGATCATCTACGGGCAGCGGACGGCTGACGGGAGGTTCGCCTTCGGCGGCCGTGGCGCGCCTTATCACCTGGGGTCGTCGGTACGGCCGTCATATGACCAGGTACCGGCCGTCTTCGCAGCGCTGCGGCGGACGCTGGCTGAACTGTTCCCGATACTGGGCGACGTACCGGTGACGCACCACTGGGGCGGCCCGCTCGCCATCGCCAGAGACTGGTGCGCATCGGTCGGGCTGGATCCTGCTACTGGGTTGGCCTGGGCCGGCGGCTACGTCGGCGACGGAGTGGCAACGACCAACCTCGCCGGGCGGACGCTTGCGGATCTGGTCACAGGTACGGACAGCGCGCTGACGCGGCTGCCCTGGGTCGGCCACAAGTCGCCCGAATGGGAGCCGGAACCGCTGCGCTGGCTCGGCCTGAACGCCGGCCTGCGCGTCATGGGCCTGGCCGACCGGGAAGAGGCCAGGACCGGACGGCCATCGAAGATGGCCGGCTTCATGGGCAGGTTCCTCGGCGAATAATCCGCAGCTGGCGAGGTACGCTGTCCATCGGACATGGCGAACCCGTCGTGGCGGTGCTTGCGGGTGGATGCGATTCGCACCCATTGATGAGTTGCGCTACGATCGCCAAGTCTCACGCGCCGCTAGCTCAATTGGCAGAGCAGCGGACTCTTAATCCGCGGGTTCGGGGTTCAAGTCCCTGGCGGCGCACCCGTCCTGACCTGGCGTTTCGCCGCTCTCCTCGCTCCCGCTGGCCCGGCGGTATGGGCGAAGGTTGACCAGGGTATGGGCGGCCTCTCTGGCCGTAACCTTTGCTGAGCCGGCCGTCGGCGTCTTCCGGTCTCGCGGCGGCCCCGGTCGTGACCAGGACTTCCGGAACCGGCTCGAGACCTGCCGAGCTGGGTGGGCGCGGCTGAGTCCGGCGCCAGCGTTGGTATGGGCGCCCCGCTGGGGCAGCGGCTTACATGTTGCCCCGCAGCGAGGATGCTGGGTGCCTGGGATCAGGCGTCCCGCCGCGATGATGAGCGTGGCGATGTCCTCGGCTACCTTGCGGGCGACCTCGGGCAGGACCGAGGTATAGGTGTCGGCGGTGAGCACGATGCTGGAATGGCCGAGCATGTCCTGCACGACTTTAAGGTCGGCCCCGGCGGCGAGCGCGAGGGTCGCGGCGCCGTGCCGCAGGTCGTGGAGGCGGACCGGGGGCAGTCCGCTCGCGTCGTTGAGCTGCCGGAAGTAGCGTGATAGCCAGTCGGGCGCCATCGGGTCGCCGTTGGGACGGGTGAACACGTAGCCGCTATCGACGTAGCCAGCCCCGGCGAGGGTGCGCTCGGCCAGCTGCCGGGACCGGTGCGCGCGAAGGGCGGCGATGGTGGTGCGGTCCAGGGCGATGATCCGCTGACTGTGCGCCGTCTTGGGCGGGCACAAAACGACGTGACCGTCGTACTGCTGCAGCTGCCCGGAGATCACCACGGTCCCGGAATCGAGGTCAAGGTCGCACCAGCGCAGCCCGCTGGCTTCGCCGCGGCGCAGGCCACGCAGCGCCATCAAGTTCATGCTGGCGGCTGATCGCGGTGAACATCCATGGCCGCCGATCGGGGCGGTAGACACCCTGGTCCTGCCCGGACCCCACGGATCGATCGCCGTGCGGCGTCACACGCCGCAGAACCCGACCAGCACGCCGGCCGGGGCGCTGGTCTACATCCACGGCGGCGGTTTCACCTACGGCACCCTCGATGAGTTCGAAGTGCCGATGCGCCTGATCGCCGAGCGCGCCGGAATTCTCACCTATATCGTCGAATACCAGCTCGCACCAGAAGCCAAGTACCCCACCCAGGTCGATGAAATCGAATACGTCGTCCGCTGGCTGTTCGACCACGCCGGCGAACAGGGCATAGACCCGGCCAAGATCGGCGTCGGCGGTGACTCCGCCGGCGGCAACATGACATGCGTGATCGCCTTGAAGCTCCGCGACGAGAACGGTCCCCGCCTCGCCGTCCAGGTGCCGCTGTTTCCGGAAGCAGCATTCCCCGCCGACACCCTTGCCGCCAGTGAAAACCGCACCGGGCTCTACCTCGAGTCCAACGGCATCTTCGAAATGGTCCGCAATCTCGTCAAGAACAGCGACGACGTCCGGCACCCCTACATCACGCCCCTGAACGCAGACTCCCATGCAGGCCTTCCGCCCGCCATTCTGGTCACCAACGGCTTCGATCCCCTGCGCGACGTCGGTCACGCCTATGCCCAGAAACTCGCAGCCGCAGGCAACGACCTGACCTACATGCACAATCCCGACCTCACCCACGGGTTCCCGCAGTTCACCCGCTCGTCCGCCGCCTGCCACCCAGCCACCCTCGACCTAGCCGACCTGATCAAAGCCAAAATCGGGTAGCAGATCCGGGCCACCCGACGGGGCCCGGACTAGGGCGAGCATCCGCTCACTATGGCCAGCAAGCCAGCAGGTCAGCGACCCGCACGTCTTTCGGACAGAAGTGCCACAAGTCAGGTTTTACGGCTAGGCACGGCAGGCGCCGTCTGTCCGGCCCGCGTCACCGCACTGCGTGAAGGTGCCGCCTAGCCTTGCCGTTGCAGCCACACGAGCGCCCGCTTGCGTACCCGCAAGCTGTCTCGCCCGGCTTGGCAACCGAAACAATGAGCATAGGGTCAGCCCCTGGAAACGGCCTCACATGCGGCAGTCCCGGAGTCGTGTGGCGTCCCAGGCCTTCCAGGATGCGCCCTGTGCCTTCAGGGAAGACGACCATCACATGCGGCCCGGCGTGATACCTGTCCTTGCCTTCCGGGGGTTGCGTGGCCGTGGGATCATCGAAGTCTGCGCCGACTTCTCCCATCAGCATGTAGGAGATCCCTATCCCATCGATCGTCGGCGCGGCTGATTGCGGCATGCAGACCTGACTATTCTGCGCCGGGCGCCGAGCGCGGCCGACGCTCGGTGGCGCCGAGAAGAGGGCGTCCCGCATCGGGCAGATTCACGCGGCGGCCCAGGCCGCCAGCCTTGGGCACCCCGGTCGGCGAGGATTAGCTTGGCGACCGCCGGGCGTTGGCGGGGCTCCCAGCAGCCCCCCTCCCGGCCGTGGATCTTCGAGGTGGGGCGTTTCGCTTGAACGCGGCCCGGGCGCGGTGATGCTGGCCCAGGCCCGCTACAGGTCTGACGCGATCGTTACGACGATTTTGCCGCGCGTGTGCCCCTGCTCCACCTGGCGCAGGCCCTCGACGGTGTCGCCCAGAGGGTAGGTCCGGTCGACGACCGGCATGAGCTTGCCATCCTCGATGAGCCCGGTCACGGCCAGCAGCTCCTGCTGGTTCTGCCGGGGCGGGAGCGGGCGCAGCCGCTGCGAGACGAACCCGTTGGCCACCGCTGCCCGCAAGATGCCGGCGACGGGCCCGAATACGTGGCCGGGCGAACCGCCGCCGTTGAGCACGAGGGTCCCCTTCGGGGCCAGCGCCGCGCGCAGCCGGGTGAGCGGGAGGCTGCTGACGTTGTCGAGGATCACGTCGTACCGCGTCCGGCCGTCGGTGAAGTCCTGCGCCGTGTAGTCGATGACGTGCGCGGCGCCGAGCGAGCGCACCAGCTCGACGTTGCGGGTGCTGCACACCCCGGTGACCTCGGCGCCGAGCGCCGCCGCGATCTGGACGGCGTACGTGCCGACCCCGCCGCCGGCCCCGTTGACGAGCACCCGCTGGCCGGCCGTCACCCCGCCCACGTCGCGGATCCCGCGCAGTGCCGTCGTCGCCGCGATGGGGACCGCGGCCGCCTGCTCGAAGGTAAGGCCCGGCGGCTTGGGCACCACCAGGTCCGCCGCGGCGCGCGCGTACTCCGCGAACGCGCCCCGGCAGAAGCCGAGCACCTCGTCGCCGGACCGCAGGCCGCGCACGTTCGCGCCGGCCGCCTCCACCACGCCCGCCGCATCGATCCCGGCCACCCGGGCCTTTGGCCTGGTCAGCCCCACCCCCATCAGCCGCGAGACCAGCGGGTCCCCTCGCAGGATGTGCCAGTCGGCCGGGTTAAGCGCAGCGGCGTGCACCCGAACCAGCACGTCATCGGCCCCGACCTCTGGCAGGCCCGTGTCCGCCAGCCGCAGGACGTCCGGCGGGCCGAACCTGTCCTGAACCATAGCCTTCATCGGGTCCTCCTTCTTGTCATCACGCCGGGTCGCGGTGATCGACGCTAGACCGCCTGCTGCAGGCCGTGTGCTTTGGACGACCTTGCCGACGTCCCGGGGGCATTCATGGCAGCCGGACGTAGCCGTGGCGGCTCTTCCACAGGTAGTACTTCTCGAACCCGACCTTCATCGCGTGCACCTGCGGGCCTGGGATCATCACGGCGGCCTTCCGCGGCGGCAGCATGTGATCGGCCAGGATCATCACCCCGTTGTTGCCGGCGTCCATCATGCACACCGCTGCCATGTCACCGAAGTCCTTGTGGCTCGCCGGCGGCTCTCCCTTGATCGCAGCTGCGATGTTGCGGGCGGCCACCTTGGCCATCGACTCAGTGGGGAAGCCGGTCTTGGGGATCCCTATCGGCACCGCCGTCTGCCAAGGGACAGGCACCTGCGCGGCGATCCCGGCTGCGTAGATCTCCGGGTAGGCCTTGGACTGGTAGGTGTCCTGGACCGGGATGTACCCCTTCTCGTCGGACAGTTCCGGCGTCGCCCGGACCACCTCCTGGCCCGCGAACGGCGGGACCACCATGGCGTAGCGGAACGGAACGCCGGTGCCGTCGGTGAGCTTGATCCGGTCGCCGGTGACCTCCTCGAACGCCACCCCGGTGATCGCGGTGATGCCCTCTTTCTTCAGGAACATCTTCAGCAGCGTCTCCCCGCCCGGCAGGCCGCCGATGCCGAAGTGCCCGACGAACGGCTCGGCGGTGACGAACGTCAGTGGCACCTTGTTATGCAGCTTCGCCTTGCGCAACTGGTGGGAGGTGTTGAACAGGAACTCATACGCCGCGCCGAAGCAGCTCGCGCCCTGCGTCGCGCCGATCACCACCGGGCCGGGATCGTCCAGGAACTTCCGCCAGGCCTCGCCCGCCCGCTCAGCGTCAGCCAGGGTCGTGATGGTCTGCGCGTACCCGTCCGGGCCCAGGCCGGGCACGACGTCGAACTTGTTGCGGTATCCGGTAGCGACCACCAGGTAGTCATATTCGTACGTCCCGCCTGCAGTAGTTACAGTGCGGGCAGCCGCGTCGATCGCCGTGACCTCGGCATGCGCGAAGCCGATCCCGTGCGCGTCGAACACTGGCTCGAGCGGGAACGTGATGTCCTCGGCGCGGCGCTTGCCGAACGGCAGCCAGATCAGCGACGGGTTGAACAGGAACCGGTCAGCCGCCGACACCACGGTGACCTCGACGTCCGCGCCGAGCTCGTGCTTGACCTCCAGGGCCGCGGTGAGCCCTGCGAAGTTACCGCCGATTACCACTACCCGCTTGGCCGCCATGACCGCCACCCGCTCCCTATCGACGAATACCCAGGGGGGTATCCGTCGTCAGCGTCCCGTCTGTTCGGCCGCGGGCGACAGGGACGAAGGTCACCGATGACAGGGTCCTAGGTCGTCGGCGACGGGGACCGACCGCCCGGCGGGCCGCCGGTCAGGCCGGGGTCACGCCAGGTCGATGGCGATGCCGGGCTGCTGCCGCAGGGTGTTGTGGACGGTGCATTGCAAGGCCACGGCCAGCAGGGCGGCCCTGCGCTCGGCCGGGACACCGCCGGGCACCACGATGCGCAGCCGGACTTCCCGGACCCGGGCGGGACGGTCGGCGGCCATCGTGAACCCGGCGGTGACGCGCAGCCCATCGCGTACGAGGCCGTGCCGGATCAGGTACCGGCCGGCGTAAAAAGCGACACAGGAGGCGAGCGCCGCGACGAGGAGCTCCGTCGGGGTGGGTGCCGCGTCCTGTCCGCCGGCGCTGGCCGGCTGGTCGGTCAGCATCACGTGACCGCGCGTGGTAATCGCACACGAGTCACCGCCAGCATGCGCGACCACGATCGCTTCCTGCCCAGGTCCGGCCGGCCCTGTTCGCGCGTCGCGGTCGGCGGCGGCAGCCTGCCCGAGCAGGTCCGCGGCGAGCCACCGCGCCTCCGCCGGGGTCAGCCCTGCCCAGGCACCGTCGTCCCGGCCCGGCGACATCCCTATGTCCAGGCTGACCCGCCCGGCCGGCTGCTCCCCGCCTGCGAGGGCGAGCCGCCCGACCTGCACCTCCCGGCCGCACGTGGTCCGCAGGCCAGCGCGCTCGCGCGTTCCCGTCGCATTTGGAGTGTCTGTCGGCATCGGCCTGTCTCCTTGCTCGCCTGATACCCATGGGGGTATCCTAGTTTAACGTCCGCCGCGGGCAGTTCATGCCGGGGACTGCCTGCAGGCGCCGGGCTACCGCAGCCGAGAGGGCCCGTCGGCACGCCGCAGCTGGCAACGGTCACGGGATTAGGCACGCTGCAGCGAACGGGACACGCGGCGCAGCAGCCGCGGGCCGCGCAGCATCGTCTGCTGGTTGCCGCGGCGGCCACCGGCGTCGGGCTGATCACCAGGTTCTCGGGGTCGGCGGCGGCTTCGTGATCGTCCCGGCCCTGGTCCTTGTCCTTGGCTTCGACATGCCGGCGGCGGCCGCGACCTCCCTGGTGGTCGCGATCGACAGCGCCGCCGCACTGACGGCCAGGTCCGCCCGCGGCGGCCTGGCCTGAACTGGATGATCACCGCTATCCTCGCCGCGGCGGCGATAGCCGGAACGCTGGCCGGCGGGCGCGCCTGGCGGGCCCGGGCCAGCACGCAGCATCCGCGCACGGCCTTCACCGTGCTGATCGTCGGCGTCGGGTTGTACACGCTGGCGCGGATCCTGCCGCGCCTCGCCTCGGATACCCCGTCGGGTATTGTGGCGGAGACACGGGAAGGACATTTCATGAAGGTGGACGAGCACGCGGCCGGGCCTGTGCTGAACCGGCTGCGGCGGGCGCATGGCCAGCTGGCCGGGGTGATCGCGATGATCGAGAACGGGCGGGACTGCCAGGAAGTGGTCACCCAGCTCGCTGCGGTGTCCCGTGCCCTGGACCGGGCCGGGTTCAAGATCGTGGCCAGCGGGATGCGGCAGTGCCTGGCCAGTGACGGTGACTCCCCGATGACCGAGGAGCAGATGGAGAGGCTGTTCCTCAGCCTCGCCTGACATCAGCCTGCGAGAAACGCCCGCGCCGGCAGCGGCAAATGCTCCGCGCTGATGGTTAAAGGGGGGACAGGTGGACGACGGCATCACTGTCCGCATCCCGGCTTCGTTTGCCGAGGCTGTTGCCAGAGTCCGGGATGCGCTGAAGGCGCAGGGCTTCGGCGTGCTGACCGAGATCGACGTGCACGTCGGCATGTTTGCTCGTTGTTTGCTCGGATGCCGTGGTACCGACCGGCACTGCCCGGCAGCCGGCGGCACGCGAACCGGACGAGTTGCGCACAGCGCGGCACTAACCGGCATCGAGAGCACTGATCTGATATCAGAGCAGCGGACTCTTAATCCGCGGGTTCGGGGTTCAAGTCCCTGGCGGCGCACCCGTTGTTTTAGCCCCCTGACCTGGGCGTTCTCTCTGAACCGGCGATCTTCCAGCGTTGCGCACGGGCCGATGTTTGCTCGATGTTTGCTCGTTTGCCGTGATCTTGGTAGTCGCGTCATGCGTTCAGACTGCTATCGCAGCAGCCGACCAGGGATGACGGGACCCAGGTGTCAATCGCTAGCGCTGAGGTGGTTCGGATGGCTGACCGGCAACTGACTGGCCAGAGCCTATTCCTGCCGCTTGCGCCTGGACGGCGATACCGGACGACATCCGCCGGACTCGTACTGCCCGATCAGTCATGGACGGCGGCAAGGCTGGGCCTGGTCCCTATACCCGAGCCGAACGCGTGGATCGGCGAGCTTACCGGCGCTTATCTGATCGCCAGCGAGTATCTGGCACCGTGTGAAGCCGCTCGCGGTCGTGAGTTCGACCGTGGCGGCTGGACCTCCGCGCTTCTCGCTCTTCATCCGCGTGATGAGTACATCTACCACCTTGCCGCACTCAACCACGCGACCAATGACATGGCCCTGCTGGAGGCGTACCAGGATCGGTTCATGGAACGGGTAGCACCCGATGTCGCGAAGATCGCGCGCGTCGCGCTGGCTGGGGGCATCGACGGCCAGCGGCGACGGTTCCTGGCCCGGCAAGTTGTGCTGCTTGCTCTGCGCCTGGTCCTGGTGCCGCCCGATCCGGCGCAGGCGGCGGACGCAAGCCTCGCGTCAGGCCTGGCCAACCTAGATCCTGAAACCGCCGCGATCCTGCTGGCTCATCTCGCCGCCGACTCGATCACCCAACAGCGTGCAGCTGATGAACCGCGCTTCGGCGGCACAGCCCAGTCGCTGGCAATGGAGGTGATCGCAAGCCACCTGTTCAACGAACGCGACGACCCTGGTGACCTGCTGGCCAGGTACCGGTTGCTATGGACGCGTTACGGGAGCCAGCTCAAGGGTGTCCAGCTGCGGCGACAGCCAGTCGAACTGCTGGAAGAGGCCACCGGGCGGGAATTCGATGACCTCACGGCCCTGGGCTTTGCGTATTACGCGGCGGGCCTGACCCACCGGCCAGACACCCTGGTGGCGGTCAACGCCTTCGCCAACATCGCCATCGGGCGGCCAGTCATCGAGCAGTTCCTCGGACTGTTCTCCTCCACGGCCGACGAACTCGCTGAGGCGCTGCGTGACTGCCAGCTACCGTGGCAGATGCTTCCCCTCGCCGAGCGACCGCTGCTCCGCGCCGGCGACAACGTGATCGTTCTGGATGAGCGCTACCTGCTCGACCGGGTCACGCGCGGGCTGTACTGGCCAGTGCACGATCAGGAGAAGCAGCACGGGGAGCAAGCACGGGTGCTGTGGACCCAGGCCTACGGCGAGATGATCGAGAACCGCGCCGAAGATCAGCTCCGGCAGCTGGCGCCGCCGCTGGTCATCCCGGGCGCAAGCACGTTCTTCACCGAAGAGGACCTCCAGCGCTCGTTCCCGTCATCCAAGAACACTGATGCCGGCATCGACTTCGGAGCAGATGTTGTCCTGGCGGAGATAGTCAGCGCGACGGTCACGGTCGCGACCCGCCAGACCCCCGACGCTGCCTCTTGGCGCAAGGACGCCGAGAAGATCGTGATGAAGAAGCACGCCAGTTGCATGCAACGGCCGTCAACCTGCTGGCCGATCCGCAGCCGGCGCTCGCCGCTGCGCGCGCCGGCCGCGCGGGTCTTCCCGGTGGTCGTGTGCGGCGGGCAGTTCCCGGTCAACCCGATCACCTTGCGCGACGTCAGGCGCCAACCAGCTGCCGAGGGACTCCTGGCCGATGGCCGGATTCAGCCGCTCGTCCTCCTCGACCTCGAGGAACTCGAAGCGTGCAACGCCCTGCACGAGACCCGGCACATCACGATGCCCGAGCTCATCAGCGACTGGCAGCAGTCGCCCTATCGGGAGGCATCCTTCCGCAGCTACCTCAGCTCCTGCTACGGCGGTCAGAACATCGGCCGGTCCGGGGAACTCCGCGCAGCACTGACATCGTCCACGACGATCATGCAGAACCGGCTCGGCCTCAAGCCCGACGCGACCGACGTCCCGGTCGCCGCGCAGGACCGATAGCGGCCCCGAGCCCGCGCCAGGCGGAGTGTCAGCGGTATCGGGAAGACTCGGTCGCCGTGAAACTACACGACTACTTCTCCGGCTTGCTCGACAGCACCTGGAAGTGCGCGAACAGCCGCCTGCGCAGCTCGAGCACGACCCGGCCGCCCAGCCGTCCGATCCCGCCGATATAGGCGCGGGTCGCCCAGGCCTGCGCGATGACGGCGCCGGCGAACGCGACGATGATCAGCGCGAGCGGGCCCGCGTTCCCCGTCTTCTGCAGCTGCGGGATGCGGTCGATGCCGATGCCGACCAGCCACGGCCCGGCCAGCGCGGCGAGCTGGGCCGTGACGATCAGCAAGAAGGTAGCCAGGACCAGCCGGCGATGCGGCCGGAGCAGGTCTCCCAGCAGCCGGCGGGAGCGGCGCCGCAGCAGCGTGCCGAGCCTGCCGCTGATCTCCTCGGCCTGTTCGGCGGCGATCCCGCGCCAGGCTGGCGTGGTCGTCGCTTGCGTCATCGGTGCGCTCCTGCCAGGCCGGGCGCGGCATCGCTGCCGTTGTCGCCGCCACCGCCTATGTCATCGGCGCTCATCAGCTCGCGGTAGCGCGGCTCGGTGGAGAGCAGCTCGTGATGGGTGCCGAGGGCAGCGATGACCCCGTCGACCAGCAGCGCGACCCGATCGGCCAGCAGTACCGTCGAGGGCCGGCGCGCCACGACCAGCGCGGTCGAGGTCGCCATGACGTCCGCGAGCGCGGCCGTGACCTTGGCCTCGGTGTGCACGTCCAGCGCGGACAGCGGGTCATCCAGCAGCAGCACCTCGGGCCTGGCCAGGATCGCCCTGGCCAGGGCGACGCGCTGGCGCTGTCCGCCCGAGAGCGCCATGCCCTGCTCGCCGATCCTGGTGTCCAGTCCCCAGGGCAGGTCGGCCACGAACTCGGCCTGGGCCGCATCGAGCGCCGCGAGGACATCGGCCTCGGTGGCGTCGGAGACGCCGAAGCTGACGTTCTCCCTGACGCTGGCGGAGAACAGGGTAGGGTCCTCGAACGCGCAGCCGACCCTGGTCCGCAGTTCGGTCAGGGGCAGGTCCCTGATGTCGACGCCGTCCAGTGTGATCAGGCCGCTGGTCGCGTCGGCCAGCCGGGCACTAGCTGGAGCAGCGTGCTCTTGCCTGACCCGGTCGTGCCGACCAGCGCGACCGTCTCGCCCGGCGCGAGGTCGAGCGTGACGCCGCGGAGCACTGGCGCCGCGGCTGCGGGTAGCTGAACGTGACCTGGTCGAACACGAGGTGGCCGAGCCGGGTGAGCGCGCGCCTGGCAGGCGCCGTCGGGGCGCTCGGCTCCGGCTGCGCGCCCGCGGGCTGGCCATTCCTGGCCAGGCTGGGCTGCGCGTCCTCGGGGTTGGCTGGGTCGGTGATGGTGGGCGCGGTGTCGAAGATCTCGTAGATCCGTTGCGCCGCAGTCGCCGCCTCCTGGCCGGTGGCAATGATGAAGCCCATGGCCTCGATCGGCCAGATCAGCAGCAGGGTCAGCGTGACGAAGGCGACCAGGCCGCCGAGGCTGAGCTGGTGCCAGCTGACCGCGAGCGCGCCGAGGAGCAGGAGGAGCCCGATGGCTGCGTTCGGCGCCATGTCCAGCCCGGCCCAGAACGTGCCGCGCAGCCTGGCCTTGCCGACCTGGCTGCGGTAGACCAGCCGGGACTGCGCCAGGTGCCTGGCGGATGCCTCGTCCCGGCGGCCCAGGGACTTCAGCACCCGGATGCCGGCCGCGGCTTCCTCCACGTAGGTGGCCAGGTCGCCGGTCTGGTCCTGGTACATCCGGGACAGCACCCGGTACTTCTTCTCGAAGCGCAGGCACAGCACGCCGACCGGGGCGAACAGGCAGCCGGTCAGCAGGCCGAGCCACCAGTTCATGTGGATGAGCAGTGCCACTATCAGCAGGAAGGTCCACATGCTTGTGATGAAGAAGACGATGCCGAAGCCAGCGAACCTGCGGATCGTCGACAGGTCGTTCGTCGCCCGCGACAGCAGCTGGCCGGACTGCCAGGTGTCGTGGAAGCCCGGCTCCAGCTGCTGCAGGTGGCGATAGAGATCGTCACGGATCGTCTTCTCCATGCCGTTCACCGCGCCTGCGAGTGACCAGCGGCGGTAGAAGTTCAGGCCGGCCTGCAGCGCGCCGAGCGCGATGGCGGCCAGGCCGAGCGGCAGCAGCTTGCCACGGCTGCCGTGCGCGATCGCGCCGTCGATCACCGACTTGGTGATCAGCGGGATCATCGTCTCCGCGCTCACCGCGACGATCGCGGCGCTGATCATCAGCGCGAGCGTGAGGTAATACGGCCGCATGTACTCGCGCAGGCGCCAGAGCGCGGCGGCCGGGGTCTGCGGCGCAGCAGCCTGCGCACCTTCCTGGGCGCGGGCATGCGGCGGCGAACTAGCTGACGTGGGGGGGCATTGCCAGCAGATTATCACCTGAGCCTTGCTAACTACATTTCAGTTTCGACCTGCGGAAACGTTGCCGCGGATCTGCAGTACTAGCTGGCTCCTGGCCGCTACGACCGCGTTACGATCGCCATGCACCCCTTGAGCGGAGGTCGAAGACCGTGAAGCACATTGCCAGGCCGTCGAAGCTTCGCTTCGGCGTGGAAGCCGCCCTTGCGTTACTGGCCGGCTGTCTCGGGATCCTGACTATCTTGTGGCATGACTGGATCGAGGCGCTGACCGGCTGGGACCCTGATCATCACAACGGCAGCGCCGAGTGGGCGATCGTGGCAGCGCTGCTCACGGCGGCAGCGGTCTTGACGGCGCTGGCCAGGCGCGAGTGGAGGCTGCTGGCCGCGACCCACGGCTCAGCCGGATAAGCGCCGTCCACGGTCAGCCTCGTTCACTTGCGGGTGGCCGCGTAGGCGATTCCGCCGGCGACCAGGCCGACCGTGAGGACGACCAGGCCGATTACTTCCCACTCCGGTATGCCGGTTGACACTTCGCGGAACGCCACGTACTTGCTCTGCGCGGCGGCCGCCTCCGGGTCAGTCGCGGGCGGAGCGGTGAACGCGTCCTCGGCTGACGTCAGCGCCACCAGGAGGGCCGAGTCGGATCCGGTGCCCGGCAACGTCCAGGCCCAGGACGCGAGCCCGGGCTCGCCGGGGCGCACGACGGGGATGGTGACCGCCGCGCCGATGGCCGTCCAGTCCGGGCCAGGCGGATCTGAGGACGGGAAGCCGGTCCAGAACCCGGCCGGGAGCGCCGGGTAGCCGGTCGCGCCCTTCTTGGCGGTATAGGCGCGCACGCTCACGTTCGTGGCCGGCTGCGGTCCCCGGTTATGCACCAGGACCCAGACGGTCGAGTCTCGCCCGCCGACCAGTCCGCCTTCCTGCAGCTGGGCGAAGCCGATGAAGTCGAGCGGCCCGGCGGGGGTGTAGTCGGTGGTGCTCGCCCTGGTCGGAGTGCTGCCGAAGAAGTACTTCGACTCGATCTTGGCGTCGGGCGTGGCGGCGGCGCTGAGCGTCCCGCCGGGGTTGAACGGATCGGGCGCGGTGGCGGGCGAGACCGGATCCCTGCCGTCATCCACCACCAGGTCGCGGAAGAAGACGTCGGCCGTAGGCGCGGTCGCCGCGGCTAGCTCGGCCTCGAAGATCCCGCGGCCGTGCGTGGCGGCCCGGATCAGCCGGGGCGTCCCCGTTCCCTGACGCGGCCAGATGTCCAGGTCGAGCACCGGGGCGTTGGGCAGTCCCTGATTGAACGGCTGCGGATTCGGGTCGACGCCGATCTGGTAGCTGAACACGCCGACGTCGCAGCCGATGTAGAGCTGGGCCGGCTGCAGCGGGTCGATGGCCACGGCATTGGCGTAGTTGTGCAGGCCGTCCAGCGTGGAGCCGTCGGGAAATGTCAGGGTGCCCACGGTGATGGTGGCGAACGTGCCGCCGCTGTCATCGCTTGTCGCCAGGCTCGCGGCCGCGGGCAGCGGCACGGTCCCGAGAAAGCCAGTGATGTGATTGAGGCCGAGCGCAACCGTTACCCGGTCGTTCGCCCCGATCCTGACGACGGCGATGTCGCTGATGAAGCGCCCGGCGAGAGTCTGATCCGCCAGGGCCAGCGCGGCGGTCAGTTCGGTAGCCTGCAGCGTGTCACCATCAGGCCACGTCCCGCCGGGCGGCTGATCGAACCGGAACAGCCGGCCCTCGGACGTGCCGACGTAGAGGCGCTCGGGATGGCCCGGCGCGGAGGCGATGGCGCTGACGCCGCGGCCGGTTGTTGGCTTGGCATCCGCAGCCCTGGGTGCCAGCACCTGGCCGACCTGCTGCCAGGAGTTGCCCCGGTCGCCACTTCGATACAGGCGGTCAGTTCCGACCCAGAGTTCACCCGGCGTCCCGGCCGTGCCCGACGGCAAGAGGATGAAGGGGGCGTAGAACAGCGCGTCATCGGTGGGACCGATGGACTTTGTCGGGTTCGCCTGCGTGCTCTCATGCGTGGGGTCCGGCCCGGCGACGACGGAGAACGACCCGATCGCGCCGGCCTGCGTGGACCGCTGGATGCCGGTGAAGCCAGCGGCCACTATCCCAGTACGCGGGTCTTTCCCAATACGCGTTTCGCCGAAGTACGAGACGTATCCCTGGTACCACGTCGCTGGCTCGCCAGGGTCGATGCTCACGTAGCAGCCATCACCTTGTTTGATCTCCAGCCATGACCCCGAGCCGTCGGAGCGCAGCACGCCGTTGTCCTGTGCCCCGGCCAGGATCACCGGTCGCGCTGTCGGATGAGACACGAGCTGGAAGAACTGCAGCGTCTGGAGGCCGCGATTGCGCGGCCCGAAGCTGGTGCCGCCGTCGACTGACCGCCATATACCGCCGTCGTTTCCTGCCCATAGCCGGATCGCGTCGAAGGAGCCAGCGGTGCCGAACCGGGGATCGATGTAGAGAGCATGCTGGTCCCAGTGGATGCCCTGGGACGATGTCGTCACCCGGCCGCACTGTTCCCACGGGCTGGCGCTCCCCGCCGCTACTCCGCCCGTTGTCGTACGCCACAGGCGCGCCTCGCCGAGGTAGACGGTGTCGGAGAGGCTCGGGTGGACGGCGAGGACGAGGTTGTAGGGGGCTTGCTGGATTCCGTCGGGTGGAGCCGGGGCCGTCAGCTGGTCCCACCCCGTGGCGGCCGGCACCGCGTCACCGGCTGGCGCATTGATGGTCCGCCATATGCTCAGCGAGGTCCAGCTCGTGGCCGTGGCCAGATACACGACCTTTGGCGTCAGCTGGCATCGGGCCAGGACGGCTCGATTGCCGGATGCAGCGGGCAGGTTGGCGTCGGGCACTGGCGTGAGATAATTGGTCGGCGCAACGGGGCCGCTCCGGCGTGAGATCGCCGGACCTGCCTTCGAGTGGGCGACCCAGAGCAGGTGCTTGGACGGGTCGGCCGAGGCGGTGTCGAGCAGCAGATCTGTCGCTGGCACCGAAAGCGGCGCCGCGCCGCCAGCCGGCTGGAACTGGACTTCGGTGAAGCCCTGGTCCATCGCCGTCAGCTCGAACACGCCGAGCGTTGTGGCGATGACGACGTGGTCAGCCGTCGCCGGGTCGGCGACGATTCTGGACACGACCAGTCCGGTGGGGAGCCCGCTGGCCGGCGGCGACGGCGGATTGGCTGGCAGGCCGTTGATGACGCCGCCGGCGTAGTAACGCACCACGGCTCCGGTGGCGAGCGTGATCCGCAGGACACCTCGGCCCACCACCGCGTCGCCGCCAATCGCAGAGTCGCCCGTACCGACCCACAGCACGTCCCCGGCCGACGACAGGGCCAGTGCGCCGATCGTGATGACGCTCTCGGTGTCGATCAGCGGCTGCCACGACTGCGTACCGTCGGCCGCGACCACCTGCTTCCAGACCCCGCCCAGCGCGGTGCCCACGTACACCAGGTTGTCCGGGTCAGACGGATCCGCGACTATGGCCGTTACCCGGCCTGATACCGCAGCGGTTCCCCAGCCGCTCCGGTCGATGCGGTCGGTCTGGCCATGGACGATTCCGGCCGGACCGAGTGGGAGCCAGGAGCCGACAGGACCGGTCATGGTGATCCGCCTCCGCCCGAGGGAGCCGACGGCTGCGCGCTCGTGCTGCCGGTGCCCGATGCCTGCGTCCCGGCCGCGGGCGACGACGGCGGAGGCGTGAGCTTGAGCCAGCCTTCGCTGGCGATGGCGGGTGTCTGCGACAGGCCGGTGGCCCGGCCGGCCTCGACTACCGGGTCATCGGCCCAGTCGACCACGTCGGTCCTGTGGTCCCAGCTCCAGCTCCCGGCAAGATCACGTGCAAGCGGCAGCGCGACCTGCTTGGGGTCGGCGAGCACCGGGCCGAAGCGGAAGGTCGGAGCGAGCGCCGCCAGCCCGGCCGCGACCCACTCGCGCCTGACGCCAATCTCCTTGCGGGGCAGCAGGCCCATCGTGGCATGCACCGTTGTGTGTGGCTCGACGAGCAGAGTCAGCCAGACCTGCTGGCCCGGCCGGATCCAGATGAGGTCGCCGGGCGCCAGGTAGGGGTGGGCTGCCGGGTTCTGGTACGGGTCACCAGGGCCGCCGAGCCCGGTGCTCAGGGCCGTGGCCGCTGCTGGCACCTGGGCTATGGGTCCGAGCAAGCCGCGCAGCGGGCCCACGTCCCGTGCCATCAGCGCGGCGGCCTCGGCGACGTGCAGGGTGCTGTAGTCGTCGTTGACGAAGAACCCGAATAGCCCGTCCTGCCAGTGCGTCAGCGCGCCCAGCCTGACCGGCACGGCAGTCCAGGCATTCTCCGGCGGTGCCACCGGGTCCTGGACCTCAAGCCGCAGCGATGCGCGCAGCACCGCCACCGGGTGCCCGATCAGCATCGACAGGTGCTCTTCGCCGATGTGGCCGAACGGGTCTACCGACCAGCGGGCCGAGTCGATGGTCCGCATGAGGGCTGAGAGCGCTCCCTCCCGGCTCTGCGAGGCGTCGGCGAGGCCCCAGTCGATCAGCCCCGTGGTCATGCCGCGCATCCGCGCATCGGGCAGGGCGGCGGTCAGTGACTGGCCGACGGTTGCCGGCCGTCCTGGCGCGTCCTCGAATACGACTCCGGCTGCCGGATCCGCCCTGACCGTGCCGAGGGCGGACCCGGCCGGGTCGAACAGCTCGATGTCCCCGTCCAGGTGGTTGGGGACGATGAAGCCGCACAGCGGGTTCACCTGGCCGTCCGTGACGCCGGTCGCCGCGTCGGCCCAGCGGAACCAAAGCCGCGCGGGCGCGGTGAACCGCGGCGGCAGCAGTCCGGTGCCTGGCTGGCTCGGGTCGGCGATCACGTCGCCTAGCAGTATCCGCGCCGGGTCGGCCGTCGTGGTATCGGACGACCCGGCCAGGTCGAGGGTCTGGCCGAAGCAGTCGACTAGGCGCAGCCGGTTGATCCGCAGCCGCCCGGCGCGCAGTGCGAGCATGCCGGGCGGCGGCGAAGCGGGGGCCGGCGTCGCCGGCCCGACAATAGCGGGCGCGCCGCCCCGCAGCTGATCGTCAAGACCGTCGAGGGTCGTGGCGAGGACGTCCATTCCGTCCAGGAGCCCCGCGATGCTGCCGAGCCGGGCCTGATCAGCAGCGGTAAGCGGGCCGCCCGACCCGGATCCGCCGGTCCCCGTCGTGATGACCGCCGTGCTTCCTGCGCTGATCGTGATCGCCGCGGTGGCGGCGGCGAACCGCTCCACGACGGCCTGGCTCAGCGCAGACACATAACGCTCCCTGGTCCCGGCTGCTATCGTTCCGGCGCCGCCCGCCCTGGCGGCGTCGGCAAGCGCCTGCCTGGCCGCGGCGGCGGCCGCAGTGGCGATGCCCGCGGTCAGCAGGGAGCGCCCCCGCACAGTGCGCGGCGGCACTGGTGTGCCCGGCGGTGCGCTGCCGGGTGCCTGACCCGCTGGCGCCGGCGACCCCGCTCCCGGTCCCGTGCCGTTACCGGCGCCTGCGGGCGGAGCACTGGGCACGAAGTCGATCTCGTCGAGCGTCCAGTCATCAATACCGTCCGGGCTGATCTCGACCTCCCAGTCCAGATGCAGCGGTACCCATGGCCGTTGCGGCGGCGTGATCGCGATGGGCGACGGGAGATGGCCGGTGTACCCGCTGCGGGAGACGATCGGGGCCGGGTCGACTGCCGGGTTCCTGAGCGCCCACCAGACGGTCTGCTCGACGACCACGCTGCCGATCACGCCAGCGGCCGGACCAGCCTGCTTCCCGGCAACGGCTGCTGCCAGTGCTGATCCCGGGTCAAGCAGCACCGTCTCGGCGAGCAGCGCATCGCACTCAGGCGGTACGGCCCCGTTTTCCACCCCGCGGGTCAGCAGGTCAGGTCCGGCCAGCGTCACGTCAGGCTGGCCGGTAACCCGGACGGTCAGCGCCGTCACCGTCTCGCCGGTGACCCGGCACACGAGCTCGCCGTCGGCGCTCATCCGGCCGTCGGCCCCGTGCTTGAAGGATCGCCGGCCGCCCTGCAGCAGCAGCACCGGGTCGGTCGGATGCCACAGCCGGGGCAGCGACCGGCTTACCGTGATATCGCGGGCCGGGTGCGGGGCCGGTCCGGCCGGCCCGCCGACGCCGGTCACGATGCCGACGGCCTGCGAGACGTCGGCCAGTCCGCCCGCGAGCACGTTTGTCTCCTGCCTCCGCAGCATGTCCGAATAGACCGGAGTCGCGATGGCCGACTGGGCGAACGCTGCCTGCTGCGCGGTGATGAAGGTGAGATCGGGCCCGGTGAAAGTCGCGGGGCCGGCCCGGTCGGCGAATATTCCCGCACCAGGGGTAGCCGGGGCGGATGGGAGCGGGGGCGCGGGCGGTACCGGCGGGTCGCGGATGACCTCGGTCGTCTCGCCGCCCGGGACCGACCCGAAGGCCGCCGCGTGCAACGCCACGTCGAGCTTGGCCCGGCCATCCGGCTGGTCGATCTCGCCGGTCAGGTGGGTACTGAAGGCTTCGACGAGGCGGATGTCGTCGGCAGACCCGGTGGAGTGCGCGATAACTGTGCCCAGGGCCTCGCCGGTAGTGGCGGCCAGCGCGACGGTGATGGTGGCTGGATCGGGCGCGCCGCCGGCCGTCGTGGACAGGCCGCCGTCGGTGTTACCCGGCCACTGATCGGTCGGCCAGCCGATTCCTACGGCAGCCCCGTGACACAGAATCTGCTGCGGCCACCAGGCGTCCGCGCTGGTGTTCTCGGGCGTTTCCGCTTGCGAGCTGGCGGCAACCGAGGTGATGGTCGCGGCGTCGAGCAGCACCTGCGGCCGGGCCACGTCGATTGCCGTGTGCAGCAGGGGAGCGGACAGCCCGTAGGTAGCCGCTGCCGTCACATAAGTCTGGCCAGCCTGAGCGGCCGCGTCCAGTCCGCTGGTGTCCAGCTGCCAGCCGAGCTGGGCCACCCGAGCCTCGAAGGCTGCCAGCGTCGGCGTCTGGCTGGCAGCCAGCGGGTCGTCGGCCGGATCGGCGTACCAGCCGCACACCAGGTAGGCCAGCGCGGCAGTGGCGGCGTCGGTGGCGAGCGGATCGTAGTAGCCGAGGCGGCCGACGACGTTGTCGTAATAGGCGGCCCAGGCCGGGTCCCCGTGGCCCAGCGCGGTCAGCCGGCCGTGCGTCGAGGTATCAAGGCCCGCTCCCAGATAGGCGTCCAGACCAGTGACCACCGGCTGCTGGCCCTCGATCTGCAGCACCCAGCCGGTGACGTTCCGGCGGCCTGACGAGGCTTCGGGCCCGATCCGCAGGACAAGCCATCGGTCGGGAATGACGGGGAAGGTGGTGGTGCGGGCGGCGTCGGGATTAGCCGGGTCGGTCGTCTGGCTGCCGCCGGTGAGCGCGTCTGGCAGCGCCCAGTGCAGGTAGACGCCGGGTGGCCGCTGCGACGGGTCGAGCTCGCTGAACGGAGCCGGCAGCAGGGTGCGGGCGTCGGCCGGCGCCGAGTCGGTAGCGGTACCGGGTGGTTCGGCCATCTGGCAGTCGGCCCAGGCAGTGCTCTTGCCGTCGGTGACGACAAGCGCGTCGACCTCGATCGGCACGAGCACCCTCGGCCAGCGGGGCAGGCTGGGCAGCCAGGACGCGATGACGCGGGGCGTGATCCCGTGTGCGGCAGCGGCAGCGAGCTGAGCGGCCTGCACGCCCGGCGGGACGGCACGGAAACTGGTCATCCCTGGACCTCCCCGAGCGCCGTCTGCAGCCGCACGGCAGTCGTCTCGTCGGATGACAGGTAGGCAACCGAGACGGGCGCGGTGAAGACCTTGGACCCGGTCACGTCCGGTGTCCCGCCGGCCCCCTGGAACCGCTGACGCCACGGCGGGTCGAGCACCTCGACGGCGAAGTCGGCGCTGCCCGTCTGGGCTGGCAGCTGATGATCGGTAGTCGCCGCCGTGCGGAGCCGGTCACGCAGGCCTGCCACGTGCACGACTCCCAGTCCGCCGCCGCGGAACGGAACCGGTATCGGGGCCGCGTTCTGCTCGGGAACCCCGACGGCGCTCCGGCGCAAGACGTAAACCTGACCCGAGAAGACCTGCACGCCGAACTGCACGCCATGGTGCGGCTCCTCGCACCACACCAGGGCCGGCACGCCGGCGAATAGCGCGATCATGATCGAGGGGGTCAGCCGCTCCAGGCGCAGCAGCGGCACCCGCGCCGCGACGACATCAGGGGACGTCAGGTCGGGGTAGGGGCCAAGGACTCGGCTGAACGCGCGGACCTCCATCGCCGGCCAGCCCGCTACGGCCTCGGAGCGGAGCAAGAACCCCGTGATCGGCCCGGCCTGCCCGGTGGCAGCGTCGCGTGCGGTGTCGTAGTCGGTGGTAGCACGCTGTAGCGCCCGGACGAAGGTCTCCAGTCCGTCCAGGCGCGCCGTGATCGTCGGGTCAAGCGCCTGGTGGTGGCCCTGCTCGCGGGTGCCGAGCTCGCCGACCGAGAACACCCCATCGACCATGCGGTCGGTCCAGGACCGGTCGAGGTAGAAGAACCGGATAGATTCCGGCGGCAGCAGCCGGGCGTCAGGCACCAGGTATCCGATGGGGGCGCCGATAAGGAGCCGCAGGTGCGCACAGAATGAGCCAAGGTACGGCGGCATCTCCGCCTCCGGCGCGGTTGCCGGTACCTGAGCCGGGTTAGCGATGCGCTCCCGCAGGGCGCTCTCGCCGTCGATGAGCGGCGGCCTCATTGCCCTCCCTCCAACGTTGTCTGCGCGTTGGCGAGCAGCTGAGCCCGTGCGGCCGCGAGCCGGGCCTGGCCGGCACTATCGCCTGCCGCGGCGGCCAGGTCGGGCGGCCCGGTCACGCCCTGCCCGAGGGGGGCTACGCCAGCCGTGCCCGCGAGGACGGCGGCCGCCTCGCTGTCACTCGCCAGCCCCCATACCGTGCGCAGGTTGGCCGGGCTTAGGCCAGGCGCGTTGAGGACCGGGTCGAGGCCGGCCGCGTCGGCGATGGGGCCGAGATGCGGTCCAGCCTGCGTGGCTACGGCAGCCGCGACGACCGGCGCGAGCGCGGGCGTCAGGTGCGCGGCCAGGGACGGATCCAGCCCTGGTAGCAGGGCGGTGACGGCGGCGACGACGTCGGCGAACGCGGCCGCCGAGAAGCCCTGCCGCCGCCACCGCATCAGCTCCTGGGCCAGCCGTCCGTCGGCAACCGCCAGCAGCCGGCCGAGCTCGAACGCCGCGCCGTAGCTGACGTCCTCGACGCCGGTGTCTGGAGTTACCCGGCGGGCCTGGTCAGCGCTGTGGTACGGGCCCGCGCTGTCGCGCGACAGCGGGTAGGGCACCAGCGGCCCGCGATACCAGGCGCGCTGGGTCAGCCCGGCCCTGTCGTGCAGGTCGATCATGATGTGCCCGCTGTCGCTGACCTCCGGCTGCGTGCCGCTAACGGTGCCCAGCATCCCGACATCGAGGCCCTGCATCAGCTGCTCGAAGCTGGCGTCGCCCTGGCAGGTGAATGCCCAGGAGTACAGGCACACCAGCTGCACCTCCGGATCGATGAATACCTGCTGGACGCCCACTCCGCCGCCGCCCGGCCCGCCAGCGATGGCGGCAGGCGGGCCGGGGAGCCGGGTCGCTGCGCCCACGGCGGTGACATCCGAACCGCCGGGAGTGTCGCGCCCCAGCGTGATGGCAATATCGCCGGCGGCGGTCGTGTAATCGAGCGGGGTATCGACGGCTGGCGGCGGCTGGGCCGGCACCAGGTCCGCTCGGCCTTCCAGCGATGCCAGGTACGCCCGGTGCCTGACGCCCGGTGCGGGCAGCCGGTTTCCGATCACGACCGAGAAGAAGCCATCACCGCGACTGACGTTGAGCTCTCTGTCCTCGATGTTGACCTGGCGAAGATGGGCGAGCAGCTGGAGTTCCTCCAGGGACGGCATGACGGCCGTCAGTACCGACTGCCTGACCTGGAGGGCGTCACAGCGAACGCCGGCCGGCATCGGGCTGATCGCGCCGGCCGGCACGACCGACTCAAGCGGCTGCTGGCTGAGCAGCGTCGCCTCGTCGTCGGTGAACAGCAGCAAGGCCATCCATGGCAGCGCACCGCCGCTGCCCAGGACGTCGCGGGGCAGCGTGGTATTGATCGGCCGCTCCCACGGCAGCGTCCGCCGGTTCAGCACGATCTGCGGCAGGCTGTCGGCGAACGGCCCGTGCGCGCCGCTCGGCGGAAACACCCCGGCTACCAGGCTGGGGTCCAGGGTGAACCGCGGCCCTTCGACGGTGAAGTAGCGCTGCCGGCTGAAGGGTCTGGTCAAGGAGCCCGGTCTTGCTGACTTCCGACGACACCGTCAGCCGGTAGCTGCCGTCTTCGAGAGGCGGCAGGGCCGCCTCGAACAGGCGCATGCTGCCGGATGGCGGCTGGGCCGACGGATCGGGTGGCGGGGTCATGACTGTCCTCCGGCTGAGCCTGAAGCAACGGGGCTGCCCGACCCGGCAGCGCTGACATAGCGCACGCTCACCGTGCCATCCGGGCTGAGCGGCCCGTCGGGGACGACGTGCTCGGGCACGTTCCCATTCCAGCGAGCAGCCCATTCCTGAGCGGGCCCGATAAGCCCGACCACTCCCGCGAGGCGCCAGCCGGACAGGCTGGCGACGCTGATGCCGAGCGCCGGCCCAGGGGGCGAGTCAGGTACCTGGCCGACGTCGTAGAGCAGCGCCAGGCGCCGCCCGCCGCCAACGCGCAGCGGCGGTGTGACCGCCACGCCGCCGCTTACCGCGATCGCCAGATCCCCGGCGAGCGCGGCCGTCGGGTCGGCCTGGTCGAGCATGATCGCGACGGTCGTGGTCGTGGACGGGAGCCAGGTCTGGACTCCGGCCGCGCCTGCCACTGCCGTCGAGGCTCGGATCATCGCCAGATGAGTGCTGACCTGGGCCCGGCGGCTGGTCTGCGGTGCCGTGAGCACAAGCCAGCCGCCCCGGCACAGCAAGGTCTGCGCCGCCACCGCGACCAGGAGGCTGGTCGACACCCAGCCGGTCGCCGGCTGGCTGCCCCGCGGTGCCGCCTGACCCATGATCTGGCCGGTCAGCGCCTGCACGGAGGCGGGGACCGGTGAGCTGGCAGCCGCCGCTGTCCCGCTCGCGGGCGCGCCCGCCGGGCCGCCACCAGCGGCGTCGCCCAGGCACGTCGCGACGGCCATGGCCGCCCCGGCCAGGGCCGCGACCTGCCACGGCCCGGACGCCTCACCATCGGCGAGCACGTTGCCGCCGCGATCAAGCACGGTGAGCCGTCCGGCGGCACCGCTCATCTGGAGCGTGCCGGGTCCGGCCGGCAGATCGACGACGTAACTGGTGCCGGCGCTGACCGACAGGCCAGTGCCAACGAGGTCAGCCTCGGCGGCAGCGTTCGCGGCCTGATCGGTACCCGACAGGGCAGTGCCGAGCTCGGCTGTGCGCCGCCACCGGCCGGCCGCAGCCAGGGCCGTCGGCCTCGGAGCGCCCGCCATGGGAAGCCGCACCAGCCGGGCGCCGGCGACCGGCTGCGCTGCCGGCGGAGTGGTCCTGATCGCGCTGGCCGCCGCGACAACGGTCGCGACGGTGGTGCGGGCCGGCGCCGGGACCGCGGCCGCGGGAAGCGGGCGCATGCCGAGCGCGGCGCGCAGCCTCGGTGCCTGCAGGCCGATGGCAGTGACCGGCGGTGTCGGCACCATGGGCAGCGCGGGCGCGACCGCGACCGGCCGCATGTCGAGCCCGGTCGCCAGCGGGGTAATCGACGGCGGCGACGAGCGGCCGTCGCGCAGGGCTAGCACCGACATGGCCGTGAGCCCGGCGGCGGGCGCGGCCACAGCCTGCCTGGCCGCAGCGGCGAGCGGGCCCGACAGCAGCGCGCTGGCGGCATCGATGAGGACTGTGCTCGAGCTGCTGGCGCTGACCGCGATCAGTCCCGCGGCGCTGGTGCCGAAGCCCTTCAGCTGGGTGATCACCGAGAGTCCAGGGTCGAGCGGCAGCGGCTTGGCATATGCGAGGAGGTCATCGACGAGGGTCGCGACCTGGATGTCGTGGCCAGGGTCGGGCAAGATCGCCTGCCCGGTGATGACGGCCCCGGTGACGGCGGCGAGCGTGCGCGCAGCGGCCGCCCTGGTATCAGCGTCGGTATAGTGCCAGGTGCCTTCGGGCAGCTGCGACTCGGTGGCCGATGTGGTCACGCTGCCGGGCGTCAGCGTGGCCGGCGCCCACGAGCCGTTGGGCTGCTGCGCATCGAAGGCGATGCGCAGGACGCTGGTGACACTCGTGTACTGACTGCCCATGGGCGCCAGGTCAAGCTCCCCGACGTCGGCTGGGGCGATCGGAGCGCCGGTCTGGACGTCGGTGACCGAGGCGGCGCCTACCCGGCTGGACGCCTGGAAGGTCCACTCGGGCTGCATCCGCCACGGATGGTCACTGTCCCCCGGGCTCGGGGCGGCACCTGGCGGGTCGACGGGGATCAGCCCGGCCGCAGGGGCGGCGTCGCAGGCGGTCCCGGCCGGGTCGCCGCTGACGAGGTACTTGGCGCTGAAGTCAGCCCACGACAGCGGCGGCGGTGGTGCCGGGGGAGCACCGAAGGGAATGGTGACCGACACGACCCAGTAGCTGACCGTGACTGTGCCGTGCAGCGGCGGCCCGGCAATGGAAAGGTCGGCGCCGATCGAGACAGTCGCGCTGATGGTCGCGCAGGCGATGAAGCAGACGGTGACGCTCAGCGATACACCGACGCTGATCCCGATGTCGATGTTGTATGCGAACGGATCCCAGGCGACCAGGAAGTCGGCGTGCGCGTCGAACCACGCACGTACTGCGCCGGCGTCGAATACGGCCTCGAGGCGGCCGCCGGCCATCACGCACGAGGTGGTGAGCGCGAAGTACGCCTCGCCCTTGATGACGATGAGGCTCGATACCTCCCAGTGGAAGCCCAGGCGCGGCACGGAAGGGAAGCCGTCGGGGGGCTGGAAGGCGGGGTGGTAGCCGCCGAGCGTCAGCACGAACTGGGACTGGGCGAACCACATGAAGAACGCGAACCCGCCGGTGAGCTGGCAGCTCGGGTCGAACAGCCACGAGTTGTCGGTGAGCTGGGCCTGGATCGACAACAGCGACTCGGCGCTGCTGTAACGGGCCTTGAGCGCGAGCTCGATGCTCACCAGCGCGATGTCCGGGTCAGGCAGCGCCATCCTGGAGATGCCGAGCACTCCGATCTCGACCCCGCGGTCGAGCGCGACGTAGACGACCGCGGTCGTGGTGACGAGGGCGAAGGTGCTGAAACGCAGTCCGGCGGCGAGCCAGTAGGCGCCCCGGCGCGGCGGCATCAGCTGCCCCATCTGCAGCAGCGCGGTCATCGGGTCGTTGGCCAGTGAATCGTCGTTGATCGCGGCAACCAGAACGAAGCTCTCGACGCCGCTGATGTCCGGGACCTGCAGTTCGCGGTTGATGCCGACGCCGCCGCCGAGGCCGAGCACGAACAGGAACGGCGGCCCGCCGAGCGGGATGTCGAGCGCGACGAAGACGAACAGGGAGGTGTAGCCGCCCTGCGCGTCCGATGGCCGGGCGTAGGAGCCGACAACGGTGATGCCGCCGAGCTCGGCGATGGTCGCGGTGAGCATGCCGTCGTACTCCACCGGCGACGTCGCGCTCTTGGCCAGCCCGCCGCCGATCGAGACGCCGGGCTCGTCGAGCGACACAGCCAGGCCGCGCAGGTCGAGAGTCCAGGTTTCCGGGTGCAGCAGGGTGTTAAGCGGGATGGACACGCCCAGGTCGATCACGTCGACCGACAGGCCGGCCAGGGTCAGGCCGCCGTCGAGGCCGACCGCGACGTTGCTGCCGGAAACGTCGATCTCGATCTGTTCTAGGTGCAGCGGCCCGAACGACGAGTGCACGGGGATGGCTAGCGACGTGCCGCCGCTGATCAGCAGCGTGAAGGTGCCGGCCCGGTCGTAGGCGGAGACGCTGACCGCCGGGTTGACCGGTCGGCTGTCGCCGGGCGGCGCCTGGCTGTCTCCGCCGGGGCCGCCACTGATCAGGCTGCTGGCCACCGGGTTTCCGCCGCCTGAGCTCTGGCCGGCGATGGCCAGCGGCACGCCGAGTCCGGTCAGCTCGACGCCGGCGCCGGGATTGGTGATGGTCAGAGCAGGCCGGCCGCTGGCATCGGTGAAGTCGGCATCGAAGAACAGGTAGCCCTCGACGCCGCCGAGGGTGAACTCTGCGGTGTCGACGAGCGGGGCGCCGTTCGCGCCGAGCAGGCCGATCCCGAGGCCGACCACATGCAGCGACGGGAGCAGCTTGGGAGCGGACGGGTTGGTGACGTCGAGAATGTGCAGCGTGACGCCGCTGTCCGGGCCCGGCTGGCCGTTAGGCCCGCCAAACAGGGCGCGCACGTCGAGTGACCCGGTCGGCACATCGATGTAGCCCTTAAGGCGGAGGCCGAGCCGGGCGGCCGGGGGCGCGGGGTCGGTGACGAGCGACACGACCAGGCTGGAGATCGTGGCCTGGAAGCCGGATGCGGCTTGCAGCACCTGCATGGGCATGGCCGCAAGGTCGAGGCCAGGGATCAGCTCCAGGGCCGGCTGGCCCGGCCTCGGGCTGGTGCGGTTGCGCAGTACGCCCGCAGTGGTCAGTAGCGCGCCGGCCGAGGGGCCGCTGGCCCAGAGCGGCTCGCTGAGCAGCGCGCCAGCTGCGGTGAGGGCGGCGTCGGTGACTGCGGGCAGCAGCCACTGAGTCGCCATCCTGGTCAGGTTGGGAGTCGCCGGCTGGATCCGCGGCGTGGGCGCCAGCACGATTGTCAGGTCGCCGGCACCGCCGACGCCGAAGGGCAGCAAGGACACTGACGGCCCCGCGCCGGTCGCGCTGATCGAAAGCGCGGGCTCGAAGTCGATGGGCAGGTCGGACAGCGCGGTGACGCTCGCGGTCAGGGTGCAGGCGAGCTGGCCGGCCGCATAGCCCAGGCTGCCGGACAGGGCAAGCGGGCTGCCCGCGGGCGTGAACCCGGTCATGCCTACCGCTATCAGCGGGCCGCCACTGTCCCAGCCGGCCTGGACGGTCACCTGACCGCTTGCGCCGGCGGGCGTCAGGGCGACCGTCACCGAGTTGGCGGTATGGCTCGCCACGATGCCGCCGGCCGCGAACGGGCCGTTGACGAGGCTCACGATCGCGTCGAGGGCAGCCCCGGGTACCGAGTTGCGCAGCCCGTCAAGCCAGCCAGGCTGTGCAACCTGAGCCCACGTTGCCGAGTGGCCGGAGAAGTTTCCGGTCGGATCGGACAGGCCGAGCGCGGCGGTGAAGGACAGCAGCGACGTGGCCAGTGGTGAAGCCTGCAGGTCGGGGAGCGCGGCGTCAAGCAAGGCGGGCAGGAGCGCGCTGCCGAGTCCGGTGAGCAGCGCCTCGAGCCCGGTGACTGTCGGCAGCAGCGTTATGGGCTGGCCGGTGCCGGGAGTCACGCTCAGCGCGAGGCCGGACGCAGTGGCAGAGGCGGTGATCGTCGCGGTGGCCCAGGTCGCGCCGGGCAGGGTCAGGTGCAGCGAGGCGCTGCCGTCGGGTGCAGCGTGGCCGAGCCGGTCAATGGACAGTCCCGCGGTCAGGTCGAGCACGCCGCCGATGCCGGTCGCCTGCAGCGATATCACCAGCGGGTCGCCGCCCGCCACGGTGACCGTCAGGCCGCCTGGCAGAGTGATCCCGGATCCGCCTGGTCCGGCCGGGAGGCCGGCGGCAGCGCCGAGACTGGACAGCAGGCCGGCGATGCGGCTGACATCGAAGCCGGCTCCGCCGCCACCGGCACCGAGTGCTCCCGGCTGGCCCAGCCACTGGCCAAAGCCTGCCAGCAGGACATCGATCGGGCCCACGTTTATGGCCGGACCGGTCAGGGCGTCCAGCACGGCCGAGGCCGCGACGGATAGTGCCAGCCGCGGGATGAGATCGAGCGCAGTAGCCGCGAGGCCGCTTGCGGCGGGCACGATCTGAAGTCCTGATGCCCACGGAGGTGCGTCGAGTGTGACTGTGACCGGGCCGGCCGCGGGCCTGGTCAGGGCCGCCGTCACCGGTCCGGCCTGCAATGATGCGGTCACCGTGGCCGCCAGCGAGGGCGCGGCGGCAGAGACGTCGACGGCCAGAACCACCCCGCCGAGGTCGAGCCCGGCGGCGGGAGTGGCGAGGTGCACGGTCCACGGATTGGCGGACACCGTGAGGTCGAGCGGCAGCGCGCCCGGTGCTGATGTCCAGGGCCCCCCGGCTAGCCCGGACAGGCCAAGGATGCCGGTGCCGAGCGCCGCGGACAGCCGCGGGCCGGCGAAGCCGGCCGGGTCGGCGATCAGGGCGGCGAGGGCATCAGCGGCGATGCCGGTGCCGCCGTGGCCATCGGGAACGGCGATGCCGAGCGCGGCCAGCGCCGCCAGCACCGCGGCAACCGGGGTGCCGTCCGGCGGGGCGGGCGTGGACGCGGCCCGCAGCACCTCGCCGAGCAGGCCGCCGGCGTCAGCGTCGGTGATGCTGACGGTGGCTCGCAGCGGGGCCCGCAGGCCCGCATCGTGCAGGATGAGGCGCGGGGTCAGGCTAGGCGGGCCGCCGCTGGTGGCCGACGCCGCGATGTCCATGCCTAGCTCGGCCCAGCGGACCCTGGCGCCCGCCGGCGTCGCGGCGCCGGCCTGCGGGCCGCCAACGAGCCAGCCGCTGGCGCCGGTCAGGGTGGCTGTCAGGCTGAGCGCCGCGAGCGGCGGCGCCGCCGCCGCGCCCGTCAGCGGCACCCGCCCGAGTTCTGCGCGGACCCATGCATCCACGGCAGTCCCGCCCGGCACGCCGCCCGCGGCCAGGTGCGCACGCAGGGCCAGGTCGGCCTGCGCCGGGTCGGCGCCGGGCGGGCCGAGAGCGGCGACGACGGACTGGATCCCCGCCCGGAGCGAGTCCAGCAGACTGCCGACCAGCTGGCCGGCGATGGCTGTCCCCGCAACGCCCGCGGGCAGCGCCAGCGACTGCGGCGGACCGAACGACGCTACCGGATAGGGCGCGGCCGCGGGGACGTCGCCGGGCGCTGCCGCTGGCAGGTAGCCGTCCAGGGCGGTGATCAGGTGATCGATCGCGCCGGCCAGTGCGGCGTCCGGCAGGCCGGCCGGCACCAGGCGCCTGACCAGGCGGACCGCGGCCGCGGCGGCCGGGTCGGTCAGCGCGGTAAGCGGACTGCCCGCCAGCGGCGCGCCGAGCGTGATGAGCGCGCTGGCCGTGCCGGCTGGCGCGGCCTGGATGGCGCTGAGCGCGGCAAGCGCCGATGTGGAGTGTGCGACGACGGCTACGGCCGCGCCGGCGTGCAGCGCGGCGACGCACGCAAGAGCCCTCGTGACCTGCAGAGTCAAGGAGGTCAGGTCGCCGGATCCGTCATCGGCAAGATCACCGGTGTAGAAGGTGCCGGTCGCGGTGACCCCGGTCAGGTCTACCCCGGCCGGCGGGACACCCGGCTGGCGGAAGCTCAGGTGCGCTGCGGGATCCGGCGGCGCCCCGATGAGTGCCTGCCAGTCCGCGGCGGAGCCGAACGGCGCGCTCAGGCAGAGCACCGGCGTGCCGGCCGGCAAGCCGGCCAGAGCCGCCTGCACCTGGCTCACGGTCGCGGCGTCCGACGGCAGTGCCTGCGGTGGCTGGTTAACTGGCGCGCCGCCCGCGGTCCAGCCCGCTGCCGTGGGCTGCTGCGAGGCGAGCGGCACCACGCCGTCCGACGCAGCCAGCCAGCCCGCGAGGTCAGCGAGGCCGGCGCTGGCCTCGCCCAGGTCCATGGCAGTGAGCGGGTCGGCCAGGCTGGGCGCGTGCCTGCCCAGGTCGGACACCGCGGCCAGCACGTCGTCGAAGCTGGCGCTGGCGGCAAGCGCGGCAGCCGCGGGTGCCAGCCACGCCTGCGGCGGCCCGGGGTCGAGCCACAGCAGCGCATCCACTCCGGCACCGCCGGACGCGTCAAGCGGCACGACCCATGGATCGTCAGGAACGCCGTTGCCGGCCACGACGGGCAGCTGCGTGGATGCGGCTGCCGGTGCTAGCGCGCCCTGCAGCAGCTGGCCTGCCCACCCGGCCCATACCTCACCCAGGGGCGTGCCATCCGCCGCCAGCGTGGTGAGCACCTGACTCCACCACTTCTGCAAGGCCGCGATCGGGTGCTCGAACAAGCCGCCCGGATTGGCCGGGTCACCAAGCGCGGGCCACTCGGAGGGCAGCTGCGGCAGCTCCGCCCCGACACCGAGCAGCGTCGCGACCACAGGAACCGCGGGACCACCCCAGGTCTCCGCCGCGCGCAGGGCAAGCAGGCGGACCAGATCCTCCACGACCGTTCCTGATACGCCCAGCCCGGCCAGCGGATTCGCCGCCGTTCCGGCGGGCGCGGGGAAGCTCACGGTGCCGACAGCGATGTCCATGCCGTCGCCGCTGACCGTTACGCCGGTGAGCTCGGCCAGGCCCTGTACCGGCGATCCCGCCTGCCAGTCCACCGCCACCGCGAAGGTCGCAGCGGCTATGGTCACTCCGCCGGCGCTTGGCAGCGACGGGACCGGTGACAGGGACAGCGCGAGCCGCTGCGCTCCCAGGAACTTGGTAACGGCAGGTCCGGACGCTGGCAGGTCGAACCCGCACAGCGTGCACAGCCAGGCAGCGTGCAGCGGCCCGGTGTCCACGCCGGCCCGCAGGCCGATCCGCAGCCGGTCGGTCGGGCCGGCCGGATCGTTCCATGCGGCCAGGCCGAACGCGAGTGCGCCCTGGCTGGCCATCGTTACCCGCCACGGGTCGTCGGGCGTGCCGCTGCCCTCCGGACTCGTGGCCACCCCCAGCAGCGACCCGAGCTGCCCGAGCATGACGCCCCAGTCGTTCGGCGCCGGGCTCGCCAGCACGCGACGGTGCACGCTGGCGATCTCGGCCAGTGGGTGGGCGGCGAACTTGGTCAGGTCGGCGAGCAAGCCGGCCGGCCAGCCCGCCGCTCCGGCCGGGGCGTCGATGCCGAGCAGGGCGCACAGCGCGGCGCCCGGGCCGGTCGCCCCGATCGCCGCCTGGATCGCGGCCCTGACCGCGGTTGCGGCGGCGTTCTCGATGCTGGTAGCGCTGGTAAGGTCCACTGACTGGTTGGTCAGCGGCCCGAACGTGACTCCGTCGAGCTCCAGCAGCGGAACGACGGCGTTCTTGGCCGAATCCCACGTGATCCCGCCGCGCGCGGACCCGATGGTGACGCCCGCGCCCGAGACGAGCGAGCCGCCGCTGGCCGGAGCCGCGACGATCAGCGACGCGGACGGCAGCGGAACGGCCGGCCCGACGCCCGAGAGTGGTATCGCGGCCAGCGTCGCCGATGCCTGAATCTGGGCGCCCGAGCCCGCGGCGGACGGCGCGAGGACGACGGCAACACCGGGGCGCACGCGCTGCGCCCCGGTGGCGGGATCAGTGTCCACGGCCAGCTGCACCTGCAGGCTGCCTGACCCGAAGTTCGCGATGATCGCGTACCACGGCTCGGCTACCGTGCCAGCCCCGCCGGTTACCGGGCTCGTGACGCCAGCGAGCGTGGCCAGCTGGCCGAGCCAGGCCAGTACCGGGGCCGATCCGCCGCCGCCCGGCGGCGTTATCAGCTGCGTCAGCCAGCGGCGGAACGAGGCCGGATCGCTCAGCAGGTCAGCTATCGGGAGGGCCGGTATGCCGTCTGCCAGGCCAAGCACGCCCGGCAGGCCGTCCGCCAGGGCCAGCGACGCGGCTGACAGGCCCGCGGTGTCGCTGAGAGCGGCCCTGAGCAGGCCCACGACCACGTGCGCCGCCTCGCCTGCAAGCTGGCTCGGGTCCAGGACAACCTCGGCGGGTACGCTCGGGTCGCCCAGATCGAGGCCTTCCAGCGTGATGCGGACCGCTGGCGCTGAGGCCAGGTTCAGCGAGACGGCTACCGTGACGGCGCTAAGGCCGATAGGAGATCCGCCCTGGCCGCGGACAAGCCCCACCACCACGCGCAGTTCCGCGCTGACCGGCCCGGCCTGTGTGGCGGCGATGACGGTGAGACCAGACGGGCTGCTGACAACCAGCGGCACGCGGACCGCAAGGCGGGCAGACGGAGCGGTCGGATCGGCAAGGTTCGCTGCCGGGCCACTGGCGGCGATCGCGGCGCTGAGCGTGACCGGCCCGGTCCCGTCGCCGCTGACGACCAGGTACACGTTGGCGTTGCGCCCGCTGCCAAGGAGGGGATGCCACTGCTCACCGGGTTCTGCCGGGCTTGTTGGGTCAGGCGGCAGCAGCCCGTCGAGTGCACGTAACAGCGCAGGCAGCTGCGCAGGGTCGGTAAGGATCTTCGGCAGGAACTTGCCGGGCGAGGAGAACCAGTCCGGGTTGAGGTTGCCGTACCCGTCGATCAGGCCGATGGCCTGACCCGCGTCTAGCAGCTCGCCTTGCAGCGCCGAGGCGTCGAAGCTCATGCCGCCGACCCTGCCGTGATGTGCACGGGAGCGGCCACGTGCAGCCTCAGCGCGCCGGCCACGGCGCTTATGCCGGTCGGCGCCTCCCCGCGCGCGGCCGCGCGCGCCTGGGTCAGGTGCAGCAGAGCGGCCCAGACCGCATCCTGGACGGCACCGCCCCACCGTGCGGCGAGTACCGGATGGCCACCTGCGACCTCGTCGGTCGCCGCGATTAGTCCTGCGGACTCACCAGGCCCCGGCACGGAGAACCGCACGACTACTGCAGCCTTGCCGGTCTGATCGCTCTCCAGGTCGATCGAGGCCAGTACCGCCCCGTCGAGAATGCGCGTTGCGAGCGAGTCGAGATGCGCGACGACCTCGTTCCCGCCGTCTACCCACACCACGGCCTTGGGCGTGGTTGTCGCCGCGGGCGTGCCTGTGCCGCTCGAGCCGTCAGCGGCCGCGCCCGCCAGGATCGGAGCCAACGCGTGCACGAGCGGACGCGGTTCGAGCTGGGCCGGAACCTCGGGAGGCAGGCCATGCGTGCAGCCGCCGGGCGATCGGTCGTCCCAGTCGTCGTCGTCATCGCGACGGGGGAACCAACGCCAGTGCTCGCGAGCGTAGGTGTCATCGATGAAGACGTAGACCATCATCGCGCACCAGCAGCTTCTAGCTCGCCGGCTGAAGCGGCCGGCCCCACGCGGGAGCGGTGCCATGGGTCCTCTTCGCTGCTTCTACCCCAGGCCGCGCGGCCCGCCGGCGTCGCGCGGGTGCCGACACCGCGCTCGTAGTCACGCGGCTACTTGACGCGAGCTTGATCGTCGTCGTCGGTCCCGTCAAGCAAGTCAGCCGAAAACCCTGTCGCCGTGACGGCATTCTCGCCGCCGGCCGGCTGGTAGCGGCGGGCCGCTGGGTGTTGCGCAGCAAGCACGGTCAACATCAACGACGACCGGCTGCGCCAGCTCGACGACCACGTTACCGCTATCAAGAACTGCCTGCACGAAGACGAGGATCTCGGGCCGGTGATCCGCAGGTTCCTGCGGCAGGGATCGTGGGCGCAGCGCACTATCATCAAGCCGCAGCCAGGGCACGAGTTCGACGCCGACGTTCTCGTTGAGATGAAGCAGCAGAGAACATGGGCCGACGACCCGAAGCAGTATCTGCTGGCGGTGCACGATGCCCTTCAGACCGCCCCGCGCTACCGGAGCCGCGTGGAACTGAAGACCCGGTGCGTGCGGGTGGTTTACGCCGGCGACTGCCATGTCGATCTCGTGCCGTATGTGCACACCTCCGGCTGGTTCGAGCGGCACGAGATCGTCGCCCGGATCATGCGGTCGGCGGGCCTGCGCGCCGACAAGGTCCGCCGTGACTTCACCGTCGATGCCGCGAACCTGAACAGCCGGTGGTGCGGCGACATCACCTACATCTCGACGTGGGAGGGGTGGCTGTACCTGGCCACGGTCATCGACATCGCCTCCCGCCGCGTCGTCGGCTACGCGATGGCTGATCACCTGCGCACCGGGCTGGTCGCGGACGCGCTGGGCAACGCGGTCGCGGCCCGCGACCCTGCACCGGGAGTGATCTTCCATAGCGACCGGGGCTGTCAGTACACATCTGCCGCGTTCGGCGGCCTGGCCGGAGACTTCCACGTCGAGCTCTCCCACGGACGGACCGGCCAGTGCTGGGACAACGCCCTGGCCGAGTCGTTCTTCGGCTCGATCAAGGGCGAGCTGATCGACCTGCAGGCCTGGCCCACCAGGGCCGCCGCCCGACGCGCTGTTGTCGAGTACATCGGCTGGTACAACGGCACCCGCCTGCACAGCAGCCTGGGATACCTCAGCCCAGCCGAGTTCGAAGCCAGCCACCGCAACGAGATCAAGAATGTAGCCTGACCAAGCCATCAGCCCTGTCCGTCAAAGCGGGGCAACCTCACACTGCCGAGCGAAGTACCTCCGCGGAGGGCTCGAAGACCAGGCCGATCCGCACCGGGCGCGCCATGACCCGTCCTGTCACTCGCCCATCCACGCCTGATCACCCCTTGGCCGCGACCGTCCAGCCCACCATAGTCAGCCCGGCCCTCGATGCATGGGTGTCCGATCAACCGGTTCCCCTGAAACTGTGGAGACTCTGTTAAGGCTGATCTTGTTTTGGCCCCGGTTCTCCGTTGCCCTATGAAAACGCCGGAGCGCAGGCGCTGTCCAGGTGGAGGCCCCCGCAGGCAGGCCGGCAGGCCTGCCGAGGAGGAACGACCTGGACTTTGCCGAGCACCGGCGCAGCATCTGGGGCAGGAGAAGCGGGCTCATCTCAGGCGGCCTCTTTGGCGGCCAGCATCTGCTCGTAGGCGACCGGGGACATCATCTGGCAGGCCGAATGCCGGCGGTGGTGGTTGTAGTCCTCGATCCACGCCGCGACCCTGGCCCGGGCCGCTGCCCTGGTAGGGAAGCGCTCGACCGACCGCAGCTCGAACTCCAGGGTGGAGTGCCAGGACTCGATGACCGCGTTGCCCAGCGCTGATCCCGGCCGGCCCATGGACTGCTGCACGCCCGCCCGCTGGCAGGCGTCGCGGAACAGCCCGGCGGTGTACTCGCTGCCCTGATCGGTGTGCAAGATGACGCCCGGCACGGACCCGCCGCGCACCGCCACCGCCACCGCCAGCGCGCCGTAGGCCAGCTGCGCGTCGTGATGCTCGCCGAGGGCGAAGCCGACGACCCGGCGGGAAGCCACGTCCATCACCGACGCCAGCTGCAGCTTGCCCTCGGCGGTGTCGATCTCGGTGCCGTCGCCGAACCACTTGCGGTTGACCTGCCCGGCGGGGAAGTCCCGCTTCACCAGGTCCGGAGCCCGCCAGCGGCCCTTCCCCGGCCGGGTCGTCGCCCGGCGCCTCTTCTTCCTCCGGGCGGCCAGCTGCTGCTCGCGCATCACCGCCGCGACAGTGTTCTGGCTGATCCGCCAGCCCGCATCCCGCAGGTCCGCGGTGATCCTGGGCGCGCCGTACTTGCCGTCATGCAGCGCGAACAGCCGGGCCACCTCAGCGGCGAGCCGTTCCCGGCGGGCAGCCCGCGGCGGTAACGACCCGCCCTTCCACTTGTAAAACCACGACTGCGAGACGCCCAGCGCCCGGCACGACAGTGCCTGCGGGATCTGGTGCTGCATCCCTCTGAGCGGCAATGAACGCGGCCACCGCTACCGCCCCATCGCGTCCTTCACCCAGAGGGCCACGCTGCGCTTGAGGACATCACGCTCCATCGCCAGCTCGGCGTTCTCCCGGCGCAGCCGCGCCAGCTCCGCCCGCTCATCCTCGCTCAGCGCGCCGTCACTCTCGCCGCGGCGCCGCCTGTCCGTGTTCACCCAGTTGCCCAGGGTGCCCTCGTTGATCCCCAGATCCCGGGCCACCTGCGCGATCGGCTTGCCAGTCTCCCTGACCAGCCGGACCGCGCCCTCCCGGAAATCACGATCGAAATTCCTGCGTGTCTCTGCCATCGCCACTCCTTAAAGGCGATGTCTCCACGGTACGAGGGGAATCCCAAACGGACGTAACAGGCTCTGCTTCTAGTTAGTTGTGCTGCAGCCCGCATGGGAGACAGCACTCAGCTCGTCGCGGCAAGACAGGATGCTCGCACCAGTGTTAGTGCTCCTGGATAATCTCGCCGCTGGTGCGGACCGACCCCGACGCACCGATCGACCTGCCCGATTGGCCGTACGGCTCAGGGGAGGAGGCCGGCCACCTCAATGCCTGCCAGAGCTTCGCCAGCGCCCGGAGAGGCCGTCCGACCAGCAGGTCGATGCGTGCTTCGAGCAGTGGCTCGGCCGGCTGCTCCTGACCGCGTGCCCGGAGCTCGTCCAGGTAGATCTGCCTGACCTGGTCCCGGGTCTTCCCTGCGGCCGCCGCGCGCGCGGCTTCGAAGGCCTGCCGACGAGCATCCCGCCGGTCGCGCCAGGCGGCGTCTTGTCGTTCCCGTTGTTCCCGCGCGCCGGGCCACGGTTCGTCAGGATCTTCCTTCCAGGCACGCTGGGGCTTGTCGCCAGGGCACGCGCACAGTTCCTGCCAGGCAGTCAACGGGACGTGCCGCCAGCCCGTCACAGGGCATGCCGCATGGCATGCGCACCGGCACAACACGACCGTCGACTGCATCTGCTCTGGAGGCAGGAACCTGCGGAAGCTGACACCAACATGCCCGCAGTCCTGGTGGCTGTCAGCCGCACATGAGACGGACCGGCCTAGGGGGTCAAAGCCTGGCTCATCATCACTGACCATAAGCCTGCCTCACCACGCTCGAGTGATGCGCACGCCGACAGCCCAACCAGCCGGCGCCGGACGATCATAAGCAGCAGCAGGCCAAAAGCGCACGAGGCCAACCACGCGTAGCAATCACGGCGTGCAAGCGCGACGTCATCGGCAAGATCGCCAGTCTGGACACTGCGCACCGTCGGCGGCAGAAGCGGGCGATCATCTACCACGTTGGCGATGCATAACTCAGCCTGTCGCTTAAACGGCGTGCCTTCGACTGGTTAGGAATGGTTTGCGGGATAATGACGTATGCCGCAGAACTTCGTTTATCCGCAGCGTGATCAGCCGTTGCTGCTGCCGGTGGACATGCGCGAATGGCTGCCCGAGGACGATCTGGCGTTCGTCGTGCTGGACGCGGTGGCCACCCTGGATCTGGGCGAGTTCCGCCGCCGGTACCGGGCCGACGGGCACGGCCGGGCGGCGTTCGACCCGGAGATGATGGTGGCGCTGCTGCTGTATGGCTACTGCCAGGGCGAGCGGTCCAGCCGGGTGATCGAGAAGCGGTGCGTGCGCGACGTGGGCTACCGGGTGATCGCCGGCGGGCTGCAGCCCGATCACGCGACCATCGCCCGGTTCCGGGCGAGGCATGAGATGGCGCTGGGCGGGCTGTTCAGCCAGGTGCTGCGGCTGCTGGCCGCCGAGGGCATGGTGTCGCTGGGCACCCTGAGCCTGGATGGCACCAAGCTGGCCGGCAACGCCGCGCAGAAGGCGAACAAGACGCTGCCGCAGATCGACAAGCTGCTGGCCGAGGCGGCTGAGCGCGACGCCGCCGACGACGCCCGGGAAGGCAGCGACCTGCCGCCGGCGACGCCGCGGGCGCTGGCCCGGCGGGCCGAGCGGCGGGAGCGGCTGGCCCGAGCCCGGGACCGGCTGGCCGCCGAGGACAAGGCACGCCGCGACGCGCAGCGGGCTAAGCAGCAAGCCTGGGACGCGGACGCGGCAGCAGGGAAACGCCGCGGCGGGCACCGCCCTGGCGACGAGCCGCGCACCAACCGCAATAACACCGAGCCGCGGGCGAACATCACCGACCCCGGCGTGCGGGTGATGCGCAACCAGAAGGGCTATGTCGCCGGGTACAACGGCCAGCTCGTGGTCACCTGCCAGCAGGTCATCGTCGGCGTGATGCTGTCCCAGCACCCAGTCGACCGCACCCTGCTGCACCCGCTGCTGGACACCTGCCGCCAGCAGGTGACCGACGCCGGGATCAAACCGCGGCTGCGGACCGTACTCGCCGACGCCGGCTACGCCAGCGAGGAGACCTTCGCCCGCGCCGACTCCGGCGGGCTGCGGCTGCTGGCGCCGCTGGCCAAAGACCCCGGCCGGCTCCGACCCCGGCAGCCGCAACGGGCCTTGCATCTGGACAAGCTCCCCGCCACCGCCGCTGCCCGGCGGCGGATGCTGCATCCCCGCGGCCGCGACGACTACAAGATGCGGGCCCGCACCGTGGAACCCGTGTTCGGGCAGCTGAAAACCTGCCAGAACTTCACCATGATGTCCCGGCGCGGCTTCACCGCGTGCCAAAGCGAATGGCTGCTCGCAAGCACCGCGCACAACCTGCGCAAGCTGCACCGGCACCGCACGGCGGGATGACTACCGACAGGCCCATTCCCCGGCAGCCCAGGCTCAGATCGACCAGAACCGCAGCCTCGCCCCGCATCTGGCTGCGGCCAAGATCCGCAACCTGCCTCCACGCGGCTTTGCGCGACAGGCTGAACTATGTGACGCGGCCACCTGAGTGCTCGGCCGCGCACAGGCACCCCCAACGATCGGGCCCTCCTATAACGCGCGCCGAGCCGCCGTACGGGTATATAACACTGGGCTTCGCCGAGGCACCCAAGAAGGGTTGTTTTGCAGCTGCGAAAGGAGTGAAGCCGGCGCTCCGGCCTGCTCGCCGCGCAATGCTGGCGGGATGGCCAGCGGCCTCGACGGCCGACCGGGCGTCGACCGCCCACGCCCGACGGCGACGATCTGCGCGTACGTTCTGCGCTCGTCCTTGATCGGCAGCTGTGGCGGGTGTGCTTGTGAGCCGCTGGTGGGCAGTAGAGAATCAGACTTATGGGCGAGCGGCCAAGGCTGGTGCTGCTCGCATCACAGGACTGAAACGGATTCTCGCTGCTCTGTTCAGATGGAACACTCTGCGGCGCGTGACTTGCGTTCCCCTGGACCTGACAGCATCTGTCGGCAACTGCCAGAGGTGACAGGCCGGGCATCAGTAGAACCACTGATCCGCGACCACCTCGCTACGTCCCAGGAGCGCCATCCGGGTCTTCAGGTCGCCGCCGGCCATCGCCATGGCCGTGGCCCGCACGTGACCTTCGAGGATCACGAGTCTCGTATCCGGACCGGAGTCGACCAGGATGATCTCCGGGACCAAGCCGCCGGCTACGAACGCATCCCGCAAAGCGGCATACATCGCGCCGGGCCCGTTCGTCTCGGCCAGCTTGGCCGATGCATACGTGGTCGCTAGCCGGGTACCTCCGGTGACCTCGACCCAGAAGTCCCAGTTGATGTAATGCAGACGGGCGACGTCCGTCGCGTCGACGCGGACGCGCCACCAGGCCAGCTCTCTTACCGGCACGCCCTCGATGAAAGTCTCGATTGACGTGTCAGGCTGGTCGAAGCCACGGTATTCGCGCAGCAGATTCAGCCGAGCGGCGTTCGCCTGCTCGTCGGTGAGGTCCGGGGTTGTCAGGAGTGCCAGCGGCTGACCGTCATGCTTGAGCAGAGTGTGCAATGTGGCACCGAACCGACCGGAGTCGATCTCAGCGCCGAGCCATACGGCGACGACCTCATCGAGTGAAACGGGCGAGAGAAGCTCCACGCGTGCCCCCGGAAGTAGTTCATCAGCTTCGCCGGCCTGTCCTGGCGGGCGCGAGCGGCGGACGAACGCCACGACTCAGCTCGTCGGAACCTCCGGATCGTCGTGTAGACGCTAGTGGAAGCCGAGTGGGCTACGGCGAGCTGAGAGCCGGCCTTGACGCTCAGGTGCCCAGAAGCTTGCCCCCCGGCACCGGGTTGACGTGCACTGGCGTGTCACCGCGGGCGACCAGGTAGGCATACAGACCCGACACCGATGACAGGCGGCGGGCGATCGTCCGCGCCGACAGCGCGGCCCAGCGATCAGCCGTGGCCCGCGCCGTTCCCATCGACCGAAGGCGAGGCCACAGCGCGTATGCAGCAAACCCGATGCAGAGCAGCCACAGCGAGACCAGGCCGTACGGCTTCCCGGACAGCAGCTGCAAGGCTCCCCGCTGATCGGCCTGCTGCTTGGTCTTGCCCAGGGCCACCAGGATCGCGACCCAGCCAATCAAGACGTAGATCACCCCGCGGGCGGCCAGGCCCTAGCCAGCACCCGGACGGCTGGCTGTCCGATGCGCGCCTTGCTGTTGCGGACACGCGCGCCGAAGTTGTCGTTGGCATAGCAGCTAGTCACCTCTCAGGGGAATCGAAGAACCGTGGATATCACTGGCCACTGGCAGCCGGATTGGTGTTCATCGGAGCCTGCTCGCCCCCCCTCGTGTGCCGCTGGGTCGCAGCAGAACGGCCCTGCACTCGGCGGGGTACTGGGCGTGTTAGCTCACGTCGGCCGATAGACGCGAGATTACTGGCGTGGTCGAAGCCGCTATCGAGCGCCAGCGGTGGCGTTACGGCTGCCGTCAGTGCTTGAAGGCGTCCTTGACTTTGTCTGCCTGCTTGGCGTCGCCGGCGGCCTTTTCAGCGCGTCCCCTGGTCCTGAGGGCCACTGCGAGGGGAAGTGGCGCCTCCCGCCGCCGATCGGCGAGGATGCTGCTGCCTTCGGCTCTGGCTGGCCCGCCGTCCTGGCCAGCCTCAAGACCCTGCTCCAGACGGGCTCGTCCTTGCGCACCTCATGACCAGCCCGGGCAAGGGCCTTTGAGGCGGTTCTTGGCGACGAGCCCGTCGGACCAATCCTTAAAGATCGGTGAGCGCCAACGCTTTTGGCGTCAGGCGGCCCGAAGGCTACGAATTCCCAACGACGCTCACCATGTGATGAGGGTTGCTGAGCACGGTAACTGTTCCTTCTCGCCTGGCCGTCGGCGTAGTAGCCGTACTGGGTGGTCCGGCCAGCTCCATTCTGCAGCCACCGCCGCACGGAAAGCTGGCGACAGGTCACAGGTGAGCTCATTCAACGCCGTGCGGCTCGAAGAACGCGCTGGAGGCCGGGCGCCAGAGCAGCCACACCGCGGCGAGGCCGGGCAGCAGGGTTGCGACCCAGGACAGCTGCGCGAGGCCATGATTGGTGGTCAGCTCCAGCGTCGCCAGGGCAGCCAGCACCGTGGACAGGATGCGCGCCCAGTTCCTGCCCTGGCCGTTTGCCCGGGCCATCCACAGCCACAGAGCGATCACGGCCAGGCCGGAGATGACCACCAACGTGATGATGAGCGGTTGCAGGTGGCTGAGCCGGGCAGCGGTGAGGCTGTAGCCCAGCCAGCGCCCGCGGGCGGCGGCCGTGACGTCGGCGATGGCGATGGCCAGCGAGATGATCAGGGTGACGATGCTGAGGGCGGCGCCGGCGTACATGAGCTTGACCGCGGTCCGCACCGGCGCGGGAGCAGGTGGTCGCGGCGGATCGGTCGGCTGGCCGGTGAACGAATGGGAGTGGTGCATGGTGATCTCTTTTCGATGAGTGAGTCCGGTTGGGGTTGTTAATGCGCGTCCGGCGGAAAGTTCAGCGGTTCGGGATTGGCTGGCTGGCTGCGCTTTCGTGTGTGAGCAGGTCGCCTGGCTGGCAGTCGAGCGCCTGGCAGAGGCGGGTCAGGGTGCTGAACCGGATCGCCCTGGCGTGGCCGTTTTTGAGGATGGACAGGTTGACGATGCTGACGCTGACCCGCTCGGAGAGCTCGGTCAGGGTCATGCCCCGGTCGGCCAGGAGCTTGTCGAGGTGGATGACGATGGCGTGGCCATCGCCGTCCGGGGACGTGGGCGGCACTACACCGTTCCCTCGAGATCGGCGCGCATGCCGGCGCTGACCCGCATGATGCGGGCGAAGATGATCAGGCCCAGGCCGAACCATTCCACCGGCCACGACACCCCCCAGGATGCGGGCCAGTGGAGCCAGTCGACGGGCCAGGTGACCAGCTGGCCGAGCAGGTTCAGCCGGGCGAACCCTGCGGCCACGGTGGCCACCAGCCCGCCGGCTAGCAGCCACCAGCCCAGGGACAGCACCAGGCGGGCGGCGCGGACGGTGTAGACCCCGTCGCGGGCGGCGGCGCGGGCCAGCCGCATCGCGAGGTAGAGCGTGCCGACGCGCAGCAGGCCAGCTGGCAGCAGGGTGACCGCGAAGGCCAGGCCCTGCCCGGCGGTGGGATGGGCGGTGCCCAAGATCGCGCCGTTCCAGCTGGCGTGCACGCCAGGGGCCAGGCCGGAATGAATGAGCACGCCGCCAGCGTGCTGCAGCAACGGTGGCGCGATGGTCACCCAGACGAGCGGTTGCGGCCCAGCCGGAATGTACGGGGCGGAGAGCAAGGTTCCGCTCCGGGTGAGGGCGAGTATCACCTGGAGCGTGGTTAGGACGGCGAAGAACCAGAACACCCAGGTCACCGCGGTGGCGAGCCGGTCCGCGGTGGCGAGCCGCTGCAGCCGGCTGCGCGGCTGGGGGTGCTTGAGGGTAGGTGCGGACATCCGAAGCCTCGCTTATCGACTATCGTTATTATCGAGGATCGTAATTAACGACAATCGTTGTGTCAAGCGTGTGGCGTCTGGGCCATGCTCCCGGTCACGCCGGCCGTGCCACATCCCGGCCAGCACTGCGACCAGGTCATCTCCGCCATCAGCACCTGGCTCAGCAGGCCCGATGACCTGCGCGACCCGCCGCGCGGCCGCTCCTCCGGTTCTGGAAGGTCAGGGTGCCGACACAGGCGGCGCCGTTTCCCGGCCGGTTAGCGAGAGATGGCGGTGGTCAGCGAGGCTGCGTAGTGTTGACGGCAGGATTTCTGGCTAAGCGCGTGCGAGGGGCGCTGGGGCGGTGGCGGAGCAGCCTGCGCTTTCTTTCGCCGGGCTGCTGCGGCAGCTGCGGGCCGAGGCCCGGCTGACCCAGGAGGAGCTGGCCGAGGCAGCGAGCCTGAGCGCGCGCTCGGTCAGTGACCTGGAGCGGGGCATCAACCGCACCGCCCGCAAGGACACCGCGCTGCTGCTGGCCGGCGCGCTGAGCCTGACCGGGCCAGTGCGCGAGAAGTTTGTCGCGGCGGCCCGGGGGCGCGCGCAGGTGGCGGAGGTGCTGGCGGCCCGCCAGGCAGATGCGGAGGGAGCCGAGGCTGCCGCGATGAGCGGGGGGCTGCCACGTCAGGTCGCCGGGGTCACCGGCGGCGCGGGCTGGGCGGGGACCCTCACGTTCCTGTTCACCGACATTGAGGGCTCGACGGCTCTCCTCCAGCGGCTGGGTGAAGGCGCGTACGCGCAGGCGCTCGCCGGTCATCACGAGCTGATCCGGGCGGCGCTGGCCGCGCACGGCGGCCAGGAAGTGGTGATGCAGGGCGACGGGTTCTTCGCGGTGTTCTCCTCGCCGCGGGAGTGCATAGGGGCGGTACTGGAGACGCAGCAGACCCTGCAGGCACAGGCCCAGCCTGGCGGGGAGCAGGTCCGGGTGCGGATGGGCATTCACTGCGGTGAGGCTAAGGAGACGGCCGCCGGGCTGGTGGGGCTGGATATCCACCGGGCCGCCCGGATAGCGGCGGTCGCCTACGGGGGGCAGGTGCTGGTGTCGGAGCCGGCGGCTGCCATGGTGCGCGACTGGCTGCCGGAGGGCGTGGGGCTGGCAGATCTGGGTGTGCACCGGCTGAAGGACCTGGGAAGGCCGGAACACCTCTTCCAGCTGCAGGCAGCGAGCCTGCAGGCGGAGTTCCCGCCGCTCCGCTCGCTGGGCAACCCGGCACTGCGGAATAACCTGCCGGCTGAGCTGTCGGCGTTCATCGGCCGCGGGCGGGAGCTGGCCGAGGTCCGGGGCCTGGTGGAATCCTCCCGCCTGGTCACCCTGACCGGCGCCGGCGGGTGCGGCAAGACGCGGCTTGGCCTGCAGGTGGCCGCCGGGCTGCTGGACGGTTCGGGGGACGGGGTGTGGCTGGCCGAGCTGGCCCCGGTCACTGACCAGGACGGCGTCCCGGCCACCATCGCCGGGGCACTGCGGATCCCGCCGCAGCCCGGCCGGGACGTGCTGGACACGCTGGCCGATGCGCTGGCGCCCCAAGACATCCTCATCGTGCTCGACAACTGCGAGCACCTGATCAGCGGCTGCGCCAAGACCGCCGAGGCGATCCTGCAGCGGTGCCCGAAAGCGCATCTGATCGCGACCAGCCGGGAGCCGCTGGGCATCGCCGGGGAGACGATCTACCGGGTGCCGCCGCTGTCCCTGCCCAGAGAAGACGATGCCGATTCCGCGCCGGCAGCCCGATCCTCTGATGCCGTCGCGCTGCTCGCCGCGCGGGCCGCCGCACAGGGCACAAGCCCGGATCTGCACGGGGGCACCCTGGAGCTGGCGGTGTCGGTCTGCCGGCAGCTAGACGGGATGCCGCTGGCGATCGAGCTGGCCGCGGCCCGGCTGCGGTCGATGTCGCTGCCGGACCTGCATGCCCGGCTGGACCAGCGGCTCCGTCTGCTGACCGGGGGCAGCCGCACCGCGCTGGCACGGCAGCAGACCCTGCGCGCCACCGTGGCCTGGTCGTACACGCTTCTGGCCTCCGCCGAGCAGGAGTTGCTGGCGCGGCTGTCGGTGTTCGCTGGCAGCTTCGACCTGGCCGCCGCCGAAGCCGTCTGCGGGTTCGGCGCTGTCGACGCGGTCGAGGCCGCCGCGCTGCTCGGCTCGCTGGTGGACAAGAGCCTCGTCATGACAGAGCCGGCCGCAGCGGGCCTGCGGTACCGGCTGCTGGAGACCATCCGGCTGTTCGCCGCCGAGCGGCTGGCCGACGCCGGCGACGGCGAGCCCGCCGCGGTCGCGATGGCGCACCGCGCGCATTACCTGGTCGTCGCGGAACGGGCCGCTCCGCATCTGTTCGGCCCCGAGCAGGGCACCTGGTTCGACCGGCTGGATGCTGATCACGCGAACCTGCGCCGCGCCGCCGAGCACGCGGCCCGCGAGCCGGACGGCACCTCGCAGGTCCTGCGGTTCGGCATCGCGCTGTGGCGGTACTGGATCGCGCGGTACCGGATCGAGGAAGCGGCCGGGCTGCTGGTGCCGGTGCTCGGACGCCCCGAAGCCGCCGCTGACCCGGTGGTGTTCGCCGAAGCGCTGTTGGCTGCAGCGCCGACTGATTTCACCGACATCCCTACGAGCCTGCATCTGGCGCAGCAAGCTGACCAGATCGCCCGCGGACTGGGCGACAACCGGCTGCTCGTCCGGACGTGCCTGGCGCTGTGCCAGGCGTACAGCCAGGCCGGCGAATGGGAGCGGGCGTGGCCGCTGGGAAAGGAATCGGTCGAGCGGGCTCGCGAACTCGGCGACGACGTACTGCTGGGCAGGAGCCTGCTCGCCCACGCTTCATCCAGCTGGCCCGAAGAATCCGGGCCGCTATATGCCGAGGCCATCGCCTGCGCCGAGCGTTCCGGTGATCTGCATACCAGCCTGGCGGTTCACAATGATGCCGGCTTTCATGGCCTGCAGACGGGGGACATCCCTGCGGCCAGGGCTCATCTCGAAGCCGCATTGCGCGCGGCGGCGGCAGTCGGAATGCCGCACCCGCTCGCCTTGGGGAACCTGGCCGAGGTAATGCGGGCCGAAGGCGATCGCGACGGCGCAGGATCCGGATTCGAGGAGGTCGTCAGGATGAGCCGCCGGGTCGGCGACAAGTGGGCGCTGGCCGGCGCGATTTTCGGCCTGGGGAGCCTGGCCGCCGACCTGGGTGACTGGCACCGGGCAGCCGTGCTGCACGGCGCCGGGGTCGCTCTGCTGAACCAGATCGGCGCCCGGCTGGCACCGTCCGATGAGTTCCGCCGCGAGGAAGACCTGAACCACGCAAGAGCAGCCATCGGCGATGAACAACTCCAGCAGGCCTACACCGACGGCCTGGCGCTCAGCCTCGACCAGACCATCGACCTCGTTCTGCGAAAGGCGGGCTCCGCCTGATCGGCACCGTCGTCTAACCGCATATTCGGCCAGCCCCCGGCAGGCACGCGCGCACCGCAGTCGCATTCGCGTCGGAGACCACCGGGTCCGCAGATTGCTCGCTATATGCGCGGCCACGACCGCATAGAGCTGACGCTTGAGAGCCGCCCAACGGCGGATTGGAAGCGGCATTTCCTTCCGATCGGGCTGCCTCCGGCACAATGCAGTCACGGCAGTTAACGCGGACACCAGCCGCGCACCGTGACGATCTGTATGGGCCGATGGAAGCTGGCTGGCAAGACGTCCATGATGCGAGCCGCCCCTCGGCTTGGCACCGTGCCAATGAGTCTGCCAATGGGAGACCTGCGCAACCTGCGCGGCTTGCAGAGCCCGGCGCGAATAAGGAGGGAACGGGCGTAAGTCGGGGCACCTGCGAGGGATGTCAGCGGACTCTTAATCCGCGGGTTCGGGGTTCAAGTCCCTGGCGGCGCACCCGTTATTCATGGCCTCTGACCTGGGGTTTCTTGCTGAGTCTGCGATCTTGAGGTACGGCGCTCCGGCTGATGTTTGCTCGATGTCCGCGCGGGTGCGGTGATCTTGGTGGTGCCTCTCGATCTTGATGGCATTTGATCGCCCAAGTGCCCGGACTGGCAGGCAGCATCGCAGCTAGTGTCGCTGTCCCGATGCGCGCTAACCGTCCGGCGTTCGTGCCGTCGCCCCCCGCTTCATGGCGTGCTCCTTCAGCGGGCGCCACTACCTGAACCTCCCCTCAGCCGCGCCCATGAGCGCAGTTGTCGATGATCGGAGGCGGTGCCTGAACCTGGGAGTGCGGGCGCGGTTTGCCGACGGCGCGCTCGTAGCGGCGGCGCGCTGGGCGAAGTACTGGGTTCCGGCGGTGCATGAAGGCCGCCACCAGCCACTGCGCACGGCGCTCCGAAGCATCCACCATGTGCGGTTCGTCGCTGCGCCGTGGGGCCGGCCGGCGGTGCTCATTTATTGCCCTGGGCGACCGCTGGAGGCGGGCAATGACCTCGGGCCAGGCCGGCGGCGAGCGCGGCGGGACGGGTGCCGGCGCTGGCTGACCGCTTGGGTTAGTGCTCGTTCCGCGGGCGCCGGCGTCGGCCAGTTCGAGGGTGAATGGTCGCGAGCGTCATCCTCCAGAACGACGCGGCAGACTTATGCGCTGGTTACGGTTGCTGCGTGACTACTGATCGTCTGGCTGAGCGCGTTGGGGTGGCGGGCAGGCGCTGGTTTCCCGCTGGGGCCGCCGAGAGCCAGTTGCTGGCCACCATCGTGCTTGCCGCCGCCGCCGGGGCCCTGCTGCTCACGGTGATGACCCGGTCGGCGGGTCCAGGAGGAGGAGCCGGCCGCTCCTCCCGCTGCTGCTGGCCTGCGCCCCGGTCGTTGTCCTGCGGCGCTGGCCGCTGCCGGTGCTCGGAGTGCTGACCATCGCGGCCGGGATGGTCACGGCCTGGGGCGGCGCCTCGTTCCCACTCGGCATCCTGCTCGGGCTGGCGTTGTATTTCTCGGTCCTCCGGCTGCCCAGGACCAGGTCAATCGTGCTCGCCGTGCTTGTCGCGGTGGCGCTGGGCGCGACGGTGGGGTACTCGGCGCTCACGGTCGTGCATCCGCCGCTCGCGAGCGAGGCCGTGGAGAATTTCGTGCCGCTGGCCGGAGCCTGGTTCATCGCGGACAGCGTCGCGGCGCGGCGGCGCTATCAGGCAGGCCTGGCTGCGCAGGCGGCCCGCGAGCGGTCCGCTGAGGTCCGGGAGGAGCGGATGCGTATCGCCCGCGAGATGCATGACGTCGTCGCGCATGCCCTTGCGGTGATCACGGTCCAGGCGGGGGTCGGCAGGTGCCTGGCGGGCAAACGCCCGGAGGAAGCGAGCTCCGCGCTGGCATCGATCGAGACGATCGGCCGGACTGCCCAGGACGAGCTGCGGGTCGTGCTCGGGCTGCTGCGCGACGTGGAGCACCCAACCGCACCGCTGGCGCCGGCGCCACGCCTCATCGACGTCAAGGAGCTGGCCGACAACGTGCGAGCAGCTGGCGTAGCGGTGGAGCTGCGGATGGAGGGGACTGACCGCCCGCTCTCACCGTCGCTTGAGCTGTCGATCTACCGCGTGGTGCAGGAGGCGCTGACCAACGTCGTGAAGCACGCGCCCGGCGCTCGGGCGGAGGCTGTGCTGACGGTCTCAGCCGGGAAGGTTTATCTCGATGTCCGCGACGACGGCGGGCAGAGCGCTGGCAAAGCGTCACGTACGGACCAGGGCGCGGGCCATGGGATCGTGGGGATGAGGGAGCGGATCGGCGCGTTCGGCGGGTGGCTTGCCGCCGGGCCGGTCGCCGGTGGCTTCCGGGTGACGGCCGAGATCCCGATCGAGGATGCGGCGAGTTGATCAAGGTGCTCGTCGCCGATGACGAGGCGCTGCTGCGCTCCGCGTTCTCCTCGCTGATCGAGGCGGAGGACGACCTGGAGGTCGTCGGTGCGGCGGCCGACGGCAGGCAGGCGGTCGGGCTCGCGGCGAGCCTGGCACCCGACGTCGTCGTGATGGATGTCCGGATGCCGGTAATGGACGGGATCGAGGCGACCAGGCAGATCACCCGCGACCGGTCCGGGTCCCGTGTGCTGATCCTCACCACGTTCGACCTGGACGAGTATGTCTTCGAGGCGCTGCGGGCCGGGGCGAGCGGCTTCGCGCTCAAGAGCCGTCCGCCCGAGGAATTGCTGAGCGGCATCCGCACGGTCGCCGCCGGCGAGGCGCTGCTGGCGCCGAGCGTGACGCGGCGGCTCATCGGGCACTTCACCGACCGGAGCCGGGCAACGGCCAGGACGCCGTGGGGCCTGGACGGGCTCACCGACCGTGAGCGGGAGGTGCTGGTGCTGGTCGCCCGCGGCCTGTCCAACGCCGAGCTGGCCGCCACGCTGCACGTGACGCTGCCCACGGCGAAGACGCATGTGAGCCGGCTCCTGACCAAGCTGGGCGCTCGCGACCGGACGCAGCTCGTCATCCTGGCCTACGAATCGGGCGTACTCCCCCGCTGAGCCGATGCGCGTCAGTCTGAGGGATGACGCGGACTGTGATGCTCACGCATGATGACGGCCGGCCGTCCGCCGGTCACGATTGTCTGCCATGAACGTTGTCCATGCTCAAGTCGTCTCGCCGCCCGGCCCGGCCCGATGGGCGGCCGCTGTTGGCGGACCGCCAGGCGGGGGCTTTCACAACTTCGGGCTCATCCTTCTCGCGCTCCTCGTCATTGGCGGGCTGTTCTACAGCGTGACCCGTGCTCGCCGCGGCCGCCACGGCGGACAGCGCGACGATCCGTGGACCCGGCGGGAACCGCCGCCGGCACAGCCATCCTCGTCACCGCCGTCCGAGCCGCCGACCACTGCGACCATGCCGTCGGCCAGCACGACGATCTCTCCGGCGGCCCGCACGGCTCGCGCCGCAGTCTCGTTCGAGCGCCCGGCCGGCGGGTGGGCGGTGGAGGCCCGCGGCCTGACCAAGCGCTTCGGGACCACGGTTGCTGTCGACGGCGTGGACCTGCGCGTCCCGCGCGGATCCGCGTTCGGCTACCTGGGGCCCAACGGCGCCGGCAAGACCACGCTGATCCGTACCCTGCTCGGGCTGACCCGCGCCGACGGCGGCACGATGTCGCTGCTCGGGTTCGGAGTCCCGGCCGAGCGGAAACTGGCGCTGGCCGCGGTCGGCGCGATCGTCGACGAGCCCCGATTCCACCCGCACCTAACCGGGCGCGACAACCTCCGCCTGCTGGCCGCGGCCAGAGGCGGCGACGCCAGCCGGCGGATCGACGCTTCGCTCGACCGGGTCGGCCTGACCCAGCGCGCCGGCGACAAGGTCGCCTCGTACTCCATGGGCATGCGCCAGCGCCTGGGCGTTGCCGCCTGTCTGCTCGGCGACCCGGAGCTGCTGATCCTGGACGAGCCGATGAACGGGCTCGACCCCGCGGGCATGCACGAGATGCGAGCGATGATCACCAGCCTCGTTAACGAGGGGCGGACCGTGGTGCTGTCGTCGCACCTACTGGATGAGGTGGAGCGAACGTGCGACGCGGTCGCCATCGTCGACCGCGGCCGGGTGATCCGCCAGGGCACGATCGACGAGCTGACCCGTGGCGCCGGCGCCGTGGTCGTGCAGGTCGACTGCGCCGAACCCGCCCGGGCGGGTCAGCTGATCGAGCAGGCGGGCATCGCCGCGGGCACGGCGCTGGCCGATGCCGGGCTGACCGTCACCTTGCCCTCGGGCGCCTCGCGCGAGCTCGTCGCCGACATCAACCGGCGGCTGGTCGGCGCCGGCATCTCGGTCTACGGCCTCCGGGAGATCCAGACGTCGCTGGAGGACTGGTTCTTGTCCGTGACGAGCCGGCGAGGAGAAACGTCGTGACCAGCATCGAGCCCGCGCTGTCCGAGGGACGACCCGAAGCGCCCGAGCCCAGCCCGAGGTCAGCGCCGGCCATCGCCGCTTGGCTGCCCACCTGGGATCTCATCACCACGAAGCACCTGGAGATCCGCAAGCGCCGCGGCCTCATCATCACCATCGCAGTGCTGATCATCGCGCCGACGGTCCTCATCTACGGCTTCCGGCTGCTGTTCCACGTGGTCGACCCGCACAGCTACGGCCTGGCTGGCAACCCCGGCATCTTCAGTCAGCTGAGCAACCTGATGTCCGAGTTCGGGTTCATCGGCGCCGCAGCGCTCGGCGCGGCGGCCGGGACGACCGACCTGACAGATGGCGTGTTCCGCCACCTGGTCATCACCGGCAGGTCCCGGCTCGCCCTCTACCTCGCGCGCATCCCGGCCGGCCTGGCCATCACCATTCCGCTGGTAGCCCTCGGCTTTGCTATGAACTGCCTGGTCACGAGCTACGAAAGCCCCCCGCCGCCCACGTCGGTCTCCTTGTATGGCGTCACCGTCCCGGAGCATCTCGACCAGGCCGGGCTGCAGACCTTGCTCCTGGCCCACCCGCAGCAGGCCGCCAGCAACCTGCCCCTGCCCACCGGCCCCGGGGCCACCCCGGCGCAGATCCGGTCAGCGATCGACAAGAACATCGCGTCCTTCTACAGCACCTACACCACCGATGAGATCGCCGGCTCGAATCCAGCCGACAATGAGATGGCCAAGATCGGGCTGTGGCTCGAGCTCGAGGTCGGCATCGGGTTCCTGGTCGGCCTCGGCCTCGGGTCGCTCACCGGGCAGCGAACGACCACGACCATCGTGCTGATCGCGCTGGAGATCATCGTGACCCCGCTCCTGGCCCGCGTGCAGATCCCCTACTTCATCGACGGCCAGCGCCTAGACATCGGTGTCGCGATGGACCAGTTGCGCCCCGCCGGGCTGGCGTCTGGCGGCTCGGGCGGCGGCGGCCCTGGCCAGTTGCTGTTCGGCGGGCGGGGGGCTCTCGGCATCCCGCCGATGCCGACCTGGGCGATGATCTCGGTGATAGTGGGCTGGATCGTTGGCTGGTCGGTGATCGGCGCCTGGCGGATGATGACCCGCGATGCCTGACCGCCGTCCGCACCGCACGGGATGGACCGCCGGCCGGCGACGGCCGGCCGCCGGCAGGTAATCCGTCCGGCTTCGTACAAGGACCGGCCGTACTCTCTGCCGCCGCGCAGGCTCGCCGCCGCTAGCATGCCGCCTTGTTCGACCCAGGCCGTCCAGGTCGGGGAGAAATGCGGCGTGATCGCGATGCCCGCGCCGCCGTACCCGTGCAGCAGCACCCTGGCCGTACCGTCCGGTGCCAGGTCGCAGCGCCTGGTCAGGAAAAGCGGCAGCCTCGTACCGTCCGCCATTTTGACGAACACGCGCTCGGTGAGGTAGCTGGAGCCGAGCTTCCCCTTCGCGGATAAGTTGCGGCGCTGATGCGCCGGTGGTCGAAGCTGTGGTCCACGTCCAGGGCCCGCCTCTGCGTTGATCGGCGTGGCCGTGTCCTAAGATCACGCGTGTGCCTTGCCCGGCCGCAGCGTTGTCTGCCAACCTGCATGATTCCGCGAGGTCAGGGGCTCGACAGGCCGCTAGCCCGAGCCGCTCTCCGAGGCGGTCGACGCGAAAGGATCGGCGCCCATGACTAACGAGCAGGTAGGCGACGCCGGCAACCGAGGAAACACGATCGCGGACCTCGCCGAGGCCGCAGGTCCCGGCTCGGTCGATGCCCGCCACCTTCTCCTGGTCGGCGCGGGGCCTGGCCTTGGAACGGCCGTGGCACGTCGCTTCGCCGTCGGCGGCTACCGAGTAACCCTGGTGGCGCGCAGCACCGACGGCCTCCGCGACCTCGTGGGGTCCTTGGCCGATACCGGTGCCAAGATCAACACCATCGCGGCCGATGCCAGCGACCCCGATGGCCTGGGCGCCCGAATGAGGGAGCTCTATCTCGGGACTGGCGCACCGGGCGTCATCATCTATAACGCCGTCATGGGAGCCCCGGACCGACTGCTGAGCTCAAGTGTCGCCCACCTCCAAGCGGCGTATTCAGTAGATGTCATCAGCGCCATCGTCGTCGCGCAGGTGGCCGCCCCGGCCATGCGGGCCGCTGGCTTCGGGACCATCATCGTCACCGGGGGCGGGTTCGCCGACCACCCGATCCCGGCCCTGGCGACCGTATCCCTCGGCAAGGCGGCGCTCCGGTCGGCCGCCACAATGCTCGGCGCTGACCTGGAACCGGACGGCATCCGCGTGGCCACACTGACGATCGCAGGGCAGATAGTTGCAGGTACTTCCTTTGACCCGGAGCGCATCGCCGAACGCTACTGGGAGGTCGTCCACGTGGACGGTCCATGGCAGGCAGAATTCCGATTCACCGGCGAATAGGGGAATCCAGCCGGCGGCGGGCAGGAACGAGCTGGCGATTCAGTCCTGGTAGTACTCCATCCCCAAGTGCGTGATCTGCTCCTCGCCCATCAGCCAGCGAAGCGTGTTCTTCAGCTTGGTCTGCTGGATGAAAAGGTCGTGCTCGGGATAAACGCTGGAAGCGTGCTGCGGGCTCTTGAAGTAGAACGACAGCCACTCTTGCACGCCCTTGAGCCCCGCTCGCTGGGCCAGGTCCGTGAAGAGCACCAGGTCAAGTACCAGGGGTGCCGCCAAGATCGAGTCACGGCACAGGAAGTCGACCTTGATCTGCATCGGATAGCCGAGCCAGCCGAAGATGTCGATGTTGTCCCAGCCCTCCTTGCTGTCACCGCGGGGCGGGTAGTAGTTGATGCGCACCTTGTGATAGACGTCGCCGTAGAGCTGGGGATAGAGGTCCGGCTGCAGGATGTGATCGAGCACGCCGAGCTTGGTCTCCTCCTTGGTACGGAAGCTGTCGGGGTCGTCCAGCACCTCGCCGTCGCGGTTACCGAGGATGTTGGTCGAGTACCAACCCCGGAGCCCCAGCATGCGGGCCTTCAACATTGGCGCCAGCACGGTCTTCAAAAGAGTCTGCCCTGACTTGAAGTCCTTGCCACCGATGGGCACGCCGGCCGTCTGGGCAAGCTCCACCATCGCCGGCACGTCGACCGTCAGATTGGGCGCTCCATTGATGAAGGGCACACCCTCCTTGAGAGCCGCGTAGGCGTAGAGCATCGACGGCGGGACGCTCTCGTCGTTCGCATCCATCGCGGCTTCGAGCGTCTCCAGGTCCTGATGGGCCGGGCCGGGCTCGAGGAAGATCTCGGTGGATGCGCACCAGATCACAACCATCCGGTCGCAGGCGTGCGCCGCCTTGAAATCGCGGATGTCCTTGCGGAGGGCCTCGGCAAGGTCTCGCTTGCTCGCCTTGGACTTGACATTGGAGCCGTCGAGCCGCCGCACGTAGTTCTGGTCGAAGACGGCCGGCATGGGCTCGATCTCCTTCAGTTTGGCCGCGATCGGTTCGATATGGACGAACGGGTCGAGCACGCCGCATTTCAGCGCGGCTTCGTAGGCTGTGTCCGAGATCGGATCCCAGGCACCGAAGACCATTTGATCAATGCCGGCCAGTGGCACGAAGTCGCGAATGAGCGGCACTCGGTCCTCAGTCCGCTTGCCCAGCCGAATGGTGCCCATCTGCGTGAGCGAACCGATGGGCTCAGCGAGGCCGCGCCTGACCAGCTCGACACCGGCGATGAAGGTCGACGCCACGGCGCCGAGCCCCACTGTCAGGACGCCCAGCCTGCCCGCGGCTGGCTCGATGTGGTGCTTGGATGTCTCCACGAAATCTCTAGCCTCCAGTAATGAAGCCGTGCGCGTTGAGGCGCCCAGCGCCGGCAGAACCGCTACCGAAACGATCGGACCGATATATCGAATTGATACATCGCAACGATATGCCGCGTCGCGTCGCGCCGCAAGTCGGGCGTAGCCGAAGGAAGGTGGACAGATGGGCACCGACGTACTGGCTTTCCAAGAGATCGACCAGACGCAGATCGCCATCGTTGGCGGCAAGTGCGCGCAGCTGGGGGAGCTTTCGCGGATCGAAGGCGTTCGCGTGCCAGCTGGGTTCTGCGTGACGACGGACGCCTTCCGGCGGATCTTGGCGCAAGCGCCGTCCATCAACGAACGGCTTGATCTGCTGTCGCGCCTGAAGCCCGGCGACCGCGAGGCGATCGGCACGCTCAGCGCGGAGATACGCCAAACCATCGAAGCGATCGCTATCCCCCACGATGTCGTGGCAGCGATCACCTCTGCGCTTGTCCGGCTCGGCGAGTACGCCTCCTACGCCGTCCGCTCGAGCGCGACGGCAGAGGACCTGCCGACGGCCTCCTTTGCCGGCCAGCAGGACACATATCTGAACATCGTCGGGCCGCCGGCAATCCTCCAGCACATCAGCCGGTGCTGGGCCTCGCTCTTCACCGAGCGGGCCGTGACATACCGCCTCCGGAACGGCGTCGATCAAAGGAATGCTCACATGGCCGTCGCCGTGCAGCAGATGGTCTTGCCCGACGCTGCCGGCATCCTATTTACGGCCGACCCCGTCACGTCAAACCGAAAGCTCGCCTCCGTGGAAGCCTGCTTCGGCCTCGGCGAGGCCCTGGTCTCGGGGCTGGTGAACGCCGACGTTTACAAGGTGCGAGACAGCGAGGTCGTCGCCAAACAGATCGCGACCAAGCAGTCCGCCATCCGCGCCCTGCCAGCTGGCGGGACGCAGGAACAGGCGATCGACCCGCAGCGGCAGGAGCTGCCCGCCCTGTCGGATGCGCAGGTCGTGCGGCTTGTACAGCTGGGCCGGCGGATCGAAGTGCACTTCGGCCGCCCCCAAGGACATCGAATGGTGCCTGGTCGATGATGGATTCCGGATCGTTCAGAGCCGGCCGATCACAACGCTGTTCCCCATCCCCGCAGCACGCGACGGAGAGAACCACGTCTACGTCTCCGTCGGCCATCAGCAGATGATGACCGACCCCATGAAGCCCCTGGGGCTCTCCCTGTGGCAGCTGACAGCCTTGCGGCCGATGTACGAGGCCGGCCGGGAGGCTGTTCGTCGACGTGACCCATGGCCTGGCTTCGCCGTCGAGCCGTGCGGGCCTCTTGGAGGTACTGGGGAGATCCGATCCCCTGATCAGGGACGCGCTAGAGACTGTCCTGGACCGCGGCGACTTCGTCCCGTCGCTCCCGGACGGGGATCGCGGCGGACCGCCGGTCGGCGGCGCGTCCGGCCCGATCGAGACCGATCCGGCTATCGTCACCGGGCTGATCGAACGCAGCCAGGCCTCCATCGCCGCCCTGCGGCGCGACATCCGGACCAAGACCGGGCCGGCGCTGTTCGACTTCCTGCTGGAGGCCTTCCAGGAGCACAAGCGGGTCCTGAGTGACCCGCTGAGCATGCAGGCGATCATGGCGGGGATGGAGGCCACGTGGTGGCTCGACGACAAGCTGCGGGAGTGGCTGGACGAGAAGAATGCGGCCGACACGCTCACGCTGTCCGCCCCCGACAACGTCACGTCGGAGATGGGGCTGGCGCTGCTCGATGTCGCGGACGTGATCCGTCCGCATCCGCAGGTGGTGGCGTTTCTGCAGGACGTCGAGGACGAGGGCTTCCTGGACGAGCTGCCGAAGTTCGCGGGCGGGACCGAAGCGCGCGACGCCATCGAGGCCTACCTCGACCGGTACGGCATGCGCTGCGTCGGCGAGATCGACATCGCGAGGCCGCGTTGGCGCGAGCGGCCTACCACCCTCGTGCCCGCGATCCTCGACAACATCAGGCTCTTCGAGCCGGGTGCCGCCGAGCGGCGCTTCGAGCAAGGGCGGCAGGAGGCGTGGAAGAAGGAACAGGACGTGCTGGAGCGATTGCGGGCGCTGCCGGACGGGCAGCGGAAGGCCGAAGAGGATAGACGGATGATCGACCGGGTCTGGACCTTCATCGGGTACCGGGAGTACCCGAAGTACGGCATCGTCAGTCGCTACTTCGTTTACAAGCAGGCCTTGCTAGCACAGGCCGAGCGCCTCGTGCAGGGCCACGTGCTTCGTGAGCAGGAGGACATTTTCTATCTCACGTTCCAGGAGCTCCACAGCGTCGTTCTCGCGAACCAAGTGGACGACCAGGTCATCCGCGAGCGCAGGGACGCGTTCAGGTCGTATCAATCGCTGACAGCGCCTCGGGTGCTCACGTCGGATGGCGAGGCTATGGCCGGGGCGTACCGTCGCGGTGACGTACCGACCGGTGCGCTAGTCGGCCTGCCGGTGTCCGCAGGGATCATCGAGGGGCGGGCCCGCGTCATTCATGACATCGCGGAGGCCGATCTCGAAGCGGGCGACATCCTGGTCACGGCCTTCACGGACCCCAGCTGGTCGCCCCTGCTCGTCGCGATCACGGGCCTGGTGACGGAGGTGGGGGGCCTAATGACCCACGGCGCAGTAATCGCACGGGAGTACGGCTTGCCGGCAGTCGTGGGCGTGGAGCAAGCCACCCGGCTGATCCGGGATGGGCAGCGGATCCGTGTGCATGGAACGGACGGCTACGTTGAGATCCTGGCCTAGTCGCTTGAGCCGCCGAGCGCCGCGCCCCGACGCCCCGAGCTCTACCAGGTTGGGGAAGCTGTCGGCCGGCCTCTGGCTCCGCGCCCTATCTCGTGCGGGACATCAAGTAGAAGCCAGCCCGCCCCCCGCAGAGTCGCGCATCCACGGGCTGCCGCGCTCGGACGTCTGCGAGGCCACATCGAGGGAAGAGTTAACTGCCAGGAGGCTGGCTGGAAGAGCCACTGCCCCTCATGCCGCCGGAGTGGAGCAACAATGACAGAATCCGCGCCTCGCATCGACTTCGCCAATCTTCCCGCGCCCGACGAGGGCATCCTGGTGACGCTGTTCATCACCGTCCGGAGTGTTGCGCGGTCCAGGGACTTCTACTCGCGTGTCCTGGGCGGCACGGTCGTCCTGGAGGAGAACCCGTGCATTGTCAGGCTGTCCAATTCGTGGATACTCATGAACCCGGGCGGGCCGCCCACTCCCGACAAGCCGGGCATCTCGGTGGTCGACTACCAGCCCAGTGATACAACCTCGATTTTCCTGAACTTGCGGGTCGCTGATATCCGGGCCTGTTACGAGGCCTGGAAGGAGAAAGGGGCCGAGTTCGTCACTCCGCCCATCGATCGGGACGCCGAGATCCGCTGCTACATGCGGGACCCGGACGGATATCTCATCGAAGTCGGCCAGGCCACCGGCCTGCTGCACGGCAAGCTTGCCGCGAAGCGCCCAGAGGACCTCCCTGGCTGAAGCCCTGTCGCCGGTATGCTCCTCCGCCTAGGCGATCCTCCTCAACAATCGGAAGTGTGGGCACGAGCGCCGACGGGCACGCCTATGCGCAAGGTGTTACGTGATACACCCAGGTCCTTTGGGGCAAACCGAAACGAGCGCCGTCCACCTAGCACCCGCGGCGCCACGGAGAGGCGGTCATCCCGTGCGTTCCGACATCGCCCCCGGCGGGACCTTCCCCGACTACGCGCTGCCTGACCACACCGGCACCGTCCGCAAGCTGAGCGAGCTCCAAGGCCTCGACCCGATGGTCCTGACGCTAGCGCGCGGCAACTACTGCCCGAAAGAGCACCAGCAGCACCTCGAGTTGGCGGCCAACTACTCCAAGATCGCGGTGGCCTACACCCAGGTCACCACGATCGCTACCGACGACCACCACACGCTGCAGGAGTTCCGCGCCTCGGTCGGCGCCCAGTGGCCCTTCCTCTCCGACCCTGAACGGATTGTTCAGAAGGATCTCGACATCCAGGAGTACACCGACCCCGAGCACAACCCCATGATCCCGCACACGATCGTGCTCAAGCCGGGGCTGGTCATTCACAGCGTCTATAACGGCTACTGGTTCTGGGGGCGGCCGTCGTTCGACGACCTGTGGCATGATCTGCGGGCGGCGACAGCCGAGATCCGCCCCGACTGGGACCTGAGTACCCCTGGACTGCGCGAGGCCTGGGACGCCGGCGACTACTCAAAGTTTCACGGGTGGGACCGGCGTTCCCCTCAGTCAACGCCGACTTCCTATGAGTCATAGGACAGCGGTTGCTGCTGCCCCAGCTGGACCGGTGACGCGCAGGGCGATGGGCGACGACAGCTCGCGCAGGGACTGTCGCGGCGCGGGTGGTTGCGAGCACCGCCGGCTGATCCCTGGGTCGTGTCGCCAGCTGACCCCGCGGGTACACCGTGGCCCATGAGCACTGCTGTGTGTGAGTTGCTGGGGATAGAGCGGCCGATCGTTCAGGCACCCATGGCCGCCGTGCCCCGGCTTGCCGCGGCGGTCTCAAATGCCGGCGCGCTCGGCATGGTGACGCTGACCTGGTCCGATGACGCCGGAGCCGTCGTTCGCGAGACAGCGGCGCTGACGGCGCGGCCGTTCGGCGGCAACCTCGTTCTCACCGAAGATCACCACCGTCGCCTTGACCAGGCCCTTGATGCCGGCCTGCAGATCGTCTCGTTTATGTGGGGGGATCCCAGCGGCTACATCGAGCCTGTGCACGCTGCCGGCGGGGTTGTCATGCAAACGGTCGGCAGTGCCGAGGAGGCACGGCGGGCGGTCGCGTCCGGCGTGGACGTGGTCGTCGCGCAGGGCTGGGAGGCCGGCGGACACGTATGGGGTACGGTCGCGACACTGCCACTTGTGCCCGCTGTCGTGGACGCCGTAGCGCCCGTCCCGGTGATCGCGGCTGGCGGGATTGGCGACGCCCGCGGAGTCGCCGCGGTGCTCGCCCTCGGCGCCCAGGCCGCGTGGCTGGGCACGCGGTTCTTGCTGGCCGATGAGATGCCGATCCACGAGGACTACCGGCGCCGGCTTATAGCGGCCGCCGAGACCGATTCGCAGTGGTACCCAAACCTGTATGACGTCGGCTGGCCCGATGCTCCCCACCGCGCCCTCCGCAACTCAACGGCCGAGGTTTGGGACGCCGCGGGCCGCCCCCCAGACGACCAGCGACCAGGAGAAGGCGACGTGATCGCCCACTTCGCCTCCGGCGAATCAATCGTTCGTTACGAGCCAGCGCCGCCGATGGCCGGGACGACCGGCGAGATCGAAGCGCTCTCTATGTGGGCCGGACAAAGCGTCGCACTCGCGAGACAGCCACAGTCAGCGGCCGACATCGTCGCCGAGCTCACCTCCCACCTGTAACCCGCGCGGACGCACTCGCCCCTGTTGGTGAGAGTCACACCCATTCGCCACGAGCAAGGTGTGTCGGTGCTGTGGATACCATGATCACGTGGTGACGCGCTTCCACGGGTGGCCAGAGCACGCGTACGCGGTGCTGCTCCAGTTGGGCGGCGAGCCGTCGCGGGAGACGCGGGAACGGGTACGGCGTGACCGCGAGGAGCAGGTACGGCAGCCGATGATCCATTTGCTCAACGACCTTGCGGACGTGGACCCCTGGTATGAGGACTTCGCGGTGTGGCGCTACGCGAGCACCGCGTACTGGTGGCAGAACCAGTGCGCCGTCGTGCGGATAGCCCGCAACGTCGAGATCGGATTCCGCTTCAGCCTCGACGGCCTGCGGATCCAGGCCGCTTGGTGGTATGCCGATCCCGAGCAGATCGCATTGTTCCGTGCGGCAGCCGCCGCGGACGAGAGCGGGCGCAGGTTGGAGGACATGGTGTCCTCGCTCGCCGCGGACGGGCACGAGATCCTCGGCGATGTCATGAAGCGCATTCCGCGCGGCTACCCTGCCGACCACCCCCGCACGGGCCTGCTCAAGCACCGTTCGCTCCTCGCCGCCCGTGAGCTCGAGTCGGACGCGGTCGGTGACGTCGAGCCGGTACACCGCGCTTGCGAACGGCTGCGTCCACTGCTCGACTGGCTCGCCGGACACGCGGTCGTTGCATCAGAACAGGCGGCGGTCGCAGCGGACCCGCGGTAACGACGTTGGCGACCGAAGCGGTGTGTCGTTCTGGTCTGTCCGCGGTGGCGCTAGAAGCTGACGATGTGCCAGCTGCGGCCGCCGTCGGTCGTTCGATACAGGTGCTCGGGTGCGTAGTGTGTCGGTCCCACCACGAACCCGGTCCCGGCGGTGACAAAGATGGGGCCTGACCAGCCGAAGAACGAGCCGCCTGACGTGATCAGCACGGTCCAGTGCAGGCCGCCGTCAAATGTCCCGAGCAATGTGTCACCAATCCCCTCGGTCGCGAGGAAGGCATGCCCGGCTCCGTTGTCGGCCAGCGCGTCTGGCTCGTTGTGCCTGCTCGGGTCCGGCAGCCTGACCCAGGACAGCCCTGCGTTGACCGTGCCGAACAGATGGTGCTGGGTGTCCTGCGCCTGGCTCGACTGCTCGTCGTCGAAGCAATCGAGCAGCCAGGCATTCGGGTGGCCGAGGGCGATGCTCAGCACTGACGCGCCACCGCCGTCCGATCCGGTACACGGGACCGTCCGGGCATGCCAGGTCGTGCCGTGGTCGGTGCTGAGCCACAGGTACCCGGCGGCCACCGCCGTGCTCACCGGCGCGGGGCCGGTGAAGCCCTCCTGGAGCAGCGCGAGCGTGCCGCCGCTGGCGTAGATGAGCGACGGGTTGCCCGACTGCGGCCCGCGGGGTACCCGCAGCCTTGTCCAGATGTCCGAGCCGATCGCCGTTCGCCATAGGAGGTCAGGTGCGCCGGCTGCCGACGCGGTGAGCGCATAGGCATAGCCGTCCCCGATCGCCAGGTCCTGCACGGGCGGCAGCAACGCGCGGCTCCAGGTCCGGCCGCCGTCGGTGGTAGCGAGAAGCCCGGGGCCATACAGGAAACCGCTAGCGGCGTCGGCGAAGGCGACCTGCGTCACGCCGGTTATCGGGCTGCCGGTGTCGTAGCCGAGTGGTGCAGGCGGAGGGGGCAGCGCGGTCCAGATGCCGCCGCCATCGCGGGTCTCCCGCAGTGCAGCGCAGTCGCCGCATCCGCCGAGTCCGAGCACCCACCCCCGGCTGGCCGATACGAAGCTCACCGCCGCGGGCTCGAAAACAGCCTGAGAGCTCCGAGCTGCGCCGGATCCAGTCGGTGCGGGTGCCGCTGATGTCGCTTCAGCTGATGCGGCGGCTGCTCGCGAGCCGTTGCTCGCTGGGGCGCTGCCGTGCTGGCAGCCCGCTGCCAGCACGGCAACCGCGCCAACTGCGGTTGCTGCCCTGAGCGCGGACCTTCGCGCCGCGAGCGGGCGGCGCCCCCTGACAGCCATACCGTTAGGACGCCAGAAGGTGCTACCCGGTTGGTGCACGACAATCCCGCGCCCAGGGCCACCACGGAGATGGAAGCCGAGGTGCTGTTCGACCCCCACGATCTGCCCGGCTACGCGGGGCGTCTCGCGCGTCTGCACGAACGCCGGCCGGAGATCATCCGTATCTGCACCTGGCAGCGTCTGGAGCGCGCGGACGGCGACGGCGAACCCAATCCGCTGGGCGTGGCGTTCGCACGTAGCCAGGTCGAAGCGATCGCCCAAGCCCAGAGAGCCGGCAAGCTACCCGACCACTTCGCTCCAGGCTTCCTCCTCGGCCTCGTGCTCCATATCGCCACCGGCTGGGGCGTGGTAAGTCCCGAATACGCAGCCGCCATCGACGTGCCTGACCCCGACGAACGCGTCCGCAACATCGAGGCCGCCGTTCGCCAGCTGCTCGGCCAACTCCCGGCAGCCGGCCTTCCCTGATCCTGCCACGTGCACGATGAGCAGTTCCTGGCCTCCGGTGCTAAACGCGCTCAGCCAAGGCCGCCGGTCAGATGCAGGCCGATGACAGCGACGGCGAGCTGGGCGGGCACGAGCACTGCCCCAATGACGGTGTACTGCCCGGCGCGCAGCACTGCGCCGTCGTCGCGGGCTATCCGGCGACAGATCAAAGTGGCGACAGAACCGGTGAGGAACAGGCACGGGCCGATGGAGGTGGCCAGGACGGCTGCCCACAATGCAGTTGTGCCGACGGGCCGCAGCGCCGCAGCGGCCGGCAGGTTGTTTGCCACGCTGGCTAGCGCGGCGCCGCCGGCAAGCTGGGCGGCGATCCCGCCACGCAGCACGATGCCTGCCGCCAGGATGGCGCGGATCGCCGAGGCGGCTGCGAACATGGGTATCAGGTCCAGCGCGACCCGGCCGGACGGTCCGGCCGGGCGACCTTGGGTCCGGCGGCTGGTGTGAGCCGAGCCAGTCCCGGCCCGGGCGAGCCACGCGCTGAGCGGCCCGATGGTGATCGCCGCGACGAGCAGCCATGGCAGCCACGTGCCGCGCAGGTAAGTCAATGTCGGGAGAGGCGCGCGGCTGAGCAGGAGTAGGACGGTGATGTTGGAGGTCGGCAGGAGGAACGAGGTGGCGTTGGCGGTGATGGCGACCGCCACCGCGAGTCGGCCAGCGGATAGGCAGTGGCGGTGGGCTATCTGCATGGCCACCGGCGTAGTCACGACGACGGCGACGTCCAGGTTGGCCAGTCCGCTGAGCAGCGCGGTGAGCGCCAGCACTCCGGCTCCGGCCGCGAGGCGGGGCGCCCGGTCCGGGATGAGCAGGCGGCCGAGCATCCGGAATACCCCAAGGCGGTCCGCCACGAGCGAGCAGCCGATAATCACGGCGAGGATCGCGAACGGTCCGAGGGTCGCCAGAGCTGACGGCAAAATGGCCCGCGGCCTCAGTACAGCCGCAGCGGCGGCGAGCGTGATCCCAGCGGCCCACAGCACCACGGGCAGCCGGTCAGGTTGTGACGTGATCCTGGCAGATATGTCAGGCTTGTTGGGCGTGACGGTACGCATGCCTCCTCATGGATGGCTGAACGTGGTGGCTGGGGACTGATAGCGGTGGCTGGACGTCTGACTATGATATTACACGATGATGTCAGATCTTGATGGCAACGATCCTGAGGCAACGATCTTGAGGGCAAACGATCCAGGGGGCAACAGAGACCGGGAAAGGGACCGGGATGATGAGCTAATGGCCATCCCCCGGCTTGCCGAGCGCACGGGGGTGACGCCCAGGGTGCTGCGCTATTGGGAAGAGCAAGGCCTAATCAGCCCCACCCGCGAGCACGGCAAGCTCCGCTACTCCCCGAGGGACCTGGCCATCGCCAGGCTGATCCGCCAGCTCCTGGACGCCGGCGCCGGGGTGGAAGGGATCAGGATGCTCAAGAAGCTCGCCGAGCGCGACACACGCCACGCCGCAGCTACCGGCGAGGGAGCTGCGCTTGCGGAGGAGGCGCTGCGGATCCTGTACCAGCGCAAGGCCTTCCGCGAGGAAACCGGCACCGACGAAGAGCACTACCCCCACCAGCCCAAGCCGCCGCCGCCGCCCTCGCACAAGCCGTCCCATGAGCATGGGATCCGGCGCGGACCTCCGCGCCCGCCCGGCCCGGCATAGGTCGCGGCCGCTCGGCTCCGCGCCGTCCCCCTGTACGTGCTAGAACCAGGACGGCCCGTGGGGGCTGTACGGCTCCTCGAGTGCGTGGATCTCGTCGTCAGTGAGGTGCAGGTCGAGCGCTGCGACGGCTTCGGTCAGGTGATGCGCTTGGGTTGCTCCGACGATCGGAGCGCAGACCACGGGGTTGGTGAGCACCCACGCAAGTGCGACCTGGGCCATGCTGACGCCGCGCGTCGCGGCTACTCGCCCGACGGCGTTGACGACGGGTTCGTCGAGCGGCGAGTCGAATGACTGGACGACGTGGTCCACGGTGGAGCGGTGGGACTGCTCTGTCCATGGGCGCGTGAGCCGTCCCTTGCCTTGCGGGGAGTAGGGCACGACACCCACGCCCATGTCGGCGCACATGGGCAGCAGTTCGCGCTCTTCCTGACGCCTCAGCAGGTTGTACTGGTTCTGCATGGCCACGAACCGGGTCCAGCCACCGAGGTCCGCCACGTGCTGGAGCTTCGCGAACTGCCAGGCGTACATCGAGGAGGCGCCGAGGTAGCGGACCTTACCCGCTCTGACGACGTCGTGCAGGGCCTCCATCGTCTCCTCGACTGGGGTATCCGGATCGAAGCGGTGAATCTGGTAGAGGTCGATGTAGTCGGTGCCAAGCCGAATCAGGGAAGCGTCGGCCTGCTCGAGGATCGCCTTGCGGGACAGGCCCTGCCCACCGGGGCCGTCGTGCATCTTGCCGAACACTTTGGTTGCCAGTACGACGTCCTCACGGCGGGAGTAGCGCCTAATGGCGCGGCCGACCAGCTCCTCGGAGGTGCCGTGCTGGTACACGTTCGCCGTGTCCCACAAAGTGATGCCCGCCTCGACGGCCTGACGAAAGAACGGCTGGGCTGCTTCGTCGCCCAAGGCCCAGCGGTGCGCGCCGGTACTTGTGTTATCGCCGTAGCTCATGCAGCCAAGCGCGAGACGGCTCACTCTGAGGCCGGTGTCACCCAGGCGGGTGTACTCCATCGTGACCTCCCTTAGGTGCGCGCCCTCGGCGGACGTGCTAGCGCCAATACCACCACGGTCAACCGCTCAATTGCGGCGTAGAGCCAGGAGGTCGACTAGTACCGCTGGCGGGCTAGGGCGATACGCCCTAGCCCGCCAGCGGCATTCCTGGTTGCTATACCTCTGGTTACTGCCCGCTCATCCGCCAGGCGAAGGCCAGCGGGGACGCGGCAGTCAGATCGATCGCCGGTTCGGTATTGGAGTATGACTGCATGTTGTCCCGGAACTCGGCGCTGGAGGAATTGAATGCGGAGTAAGTGTCCACGCCGTTGGCCGGGCACGCAATCATTCCGCTGACCGATCCCGTCGTTGCCTTGGAGTTCGGTCCTTCGACGGCGGCGCCAGCCAGAATCGCCCCAGTCCCGTTGAGAGAGCCGGCCAGGTTCGCCACCTGGTGCTGGAGGCAGTCCGGGAACTTCGTGCCGTCGCCGACGATGAACGACAGGCCCCAGCCGTTCGCGCCGAGGATGTTCCCCAGCCATTCGTCGGCGTAGGCGGCGTATGTGGTTGTGCCGGTCAGGTGGTCATACTCGCTGGCCATGACCGACAGGCCCGCTCCGTGTGAAGTGGTGTCCCAGGTCCCCCACGGGAATCCGAATCCGAACGGGTCCGTGTTGGCCTGAGCGACCGCCTTGTCCAGTTGCTTCTTCAAGTCTGCGATCAGGGCCGCAGGAGTGGTCGCCAGCCCCGGTGGGTTCCCGGCCTCGGCGATCGCGTTAGCCAGCTCATAGTGCGCGACACCGGACACGTCGTACAGGTTGAGTGTGTCGGCGGCGTCGTTGGGGCCGGTGATGTACGCATTAGCCCACTGGGCAGCCAGCGGGAGGTAGTACATCGGGTCGGTGTGAGGGAGCCCGGCTGGCGGAGTTGCCGCGGCCAGGGCTTTATAGAGCTCGGTCGCGCCCAGTTCCATGTCGTCGCGCCACTCAACTTCCGGGTAGAAGCTGTAAGGAATGGCGGTCAGCAGGTTCCCGGTCCATGCCGTGTTCGCGAGGCCGTAAATGTCCTCGGCATCGAGCAAGCACGTGTCTGCGTATGTCGGGTCGCTGACGCGGAACACTTGATAGCACTCGGCAAACGCGGCAGCGTCGCGGCCGGCGATGTTCGGACTGATCAGGGCACCCGGAGGGCCTGCGCGGAAGACCGGGCGGTTACGGATGTAGCGGTATAGCGAGCTCGTGCCGCCGTAGGTGTCGTCGGCCTGGGGCAGCCGCCAGATGTCATGGTCGCTGATCGTCTTAGAGTTACCGGCTCCGATGCCGACCTGGTAGTACATGGTTTTGGTCGAGTCATTCCACATCTTCATCAGCCAGTCGGTGCCGAATTGGGCCTCGGCCGTGAAGCCCGGGCCAGCCTGGTTCGGGAAGTCGCGGACCAGCAACAACATCAGATCGACGGTATAGCTGGTGGTCTCCACGAACTTCAGGTAGTCACCTGCGTCCCACCAGCCGCCAGAGGCGTCCATCGACACGCCAAGCGGGGTCAGGCTGCCGGAGAACCCGCCCGTTGAGGCCTTGTAGTTCGGGGTCAGGTAGGTCATTGCGGATTCGTCGTTGAGGTGCGCGGGCGCGGTCCGCAGCGCCGACGGGATGTAGTTCGGGCCGTCGCGTTCGTTCTGGTAGAAGGACAGCGCATTGGCCATCGCCCCCGCGTAGATGTTCTCGGCCGTATCGATCCTGAACGACGGCGAGGTCGCGCCGAGAGGACCGGTTACTGAGATCGTGTAGGTGCCGGCCGCCGTGACCGAGCCGAAGTCCAGCGCATAGACGTCGGGGTAGCTTGAGCTCCACGAGCCGAGATTGGCGCCGATCGGCGCGGAGTAGACCGACGTCCCGGAAGAGTTGACGACGGAGAAGGTCCCTCCGGTCTCGCTGGTCGATGCCATGAGGTAGGCACGTTTCGCCGCGGCGGAGTATCCGAGCTGATTGATTCTGATGTAGGCGGTCCCGGTGGCGGCGTGCGCCACATTCGACAGGGCGACCGCGAGAAGGGGAACCGCTATCACGGTTCCGAGCAGGGCAGAAACCGCGCGGCGCATTGGCAGCTCCAGTCGCTAGCTGGTGAACGGTTCGAGCAGGTGGCTGAAGTCCCAGGTGTTCTGGCTGATGCCGGAGCAGGTGTTGCTGTCGACGGTGCCCGGACAGCCGCCGTTATCGCGCTGGATGGCCCAGATAGAGAGCAGGTTCATGTTGTTGGCTTGGGCGAAGTTCAGCATCGTCGTTGCGTCCGGGAGGTAGGTGACCTCGGTCTTCTTGCGAAGGTCGTCGATGCCGGGCAGCAGAGTCATCGCTTCCATATTCCAGATCTGCGCTGAGCTCAGGCTCGGGTAGATGGTCTGCATCTGGGTGTGGGTGTTGGTGGCCGCGTTGATTGCCGCCTGGCCCATGTTCACCACGCCCTCTTTGGCGATGTAGTAGTCGAAGACCATGATGTTGACCGACGTCACTACTGCCCCATTGGCAACGGCGCTCTGCAGCACCGCTTCACCGTTGGGGTCGAGCCCGTATTGCTCGACGGGGATCGTGTACTGGATCTGAAGCGGGATGCCGTTCTGTGCTGCCCATTGCTCGGTCAGCGCGATCGCCTGGTTGCGGCGATTGATCCCCGCCGTGTTGTTCAGCGAACTGGACTCGACGTCCATATCCAGCCTGGTGACCCCGAGCGTCGTGATCACAGACTCGTAGTCGGCCGCGATGGTGTTCACGTTCGTACATGAGTCGGCGATTTCGGTACCGCCGTGATCGGCGCTGTACCCGCCGAACGATGGGATGACGTCGCCGCCCATGGCGCGCAGCGAAGCGATGTCCGATGCGTAATAGTTCAGTGGCTGACTGGCCTGGCCGTTCCAGGCCAGGGTGCATGAGTTCTTACCGGTCGACTGCAGGAAAGCCAGGGTGAAGTACCTGGCGCCAGAGGCCTGCGCCGTCGCGGCAATGCTCGGCGTGTTAGGTGCGAGGTAGGTCTCGTAGTACGGCGCGTATACATGTGCAGGTAACGGGGCGTACGCCGCCGCGGAGGCCTCTCCTGAGCCGGCAAGCGGCCAGATGATGGCGGACGTGGCGGCGACAGCGAGCGCAAATCGGTGCCGAACTCTCATTGCGTCCTCTCCCAAGAATCGGTGGCGGGCGCTACCGCGCCCGGGCTGGAGATCGATATCGACCGTCATGGCCACGCGGGTCAGGCAGCGGCGCCGGAGGGCCCCTCGGTCGGTCGCCATGGGCTATGGATGCGCTATGGAACGGCCGAGCATGACCACGTTCCAGCCCGGCACGGTCACCACTTGCGACGTACCCTGCAGGCTTGAGGGGCGCTAATTGTCCTTCAGCGTCTCCGAACGGCTGCGGACGCGGGCGATGTCGCGGATCGGGCCAAGGCGAGGACGACAGTTCCCGGTCGCCGGACGGTGCTCGGGGCATGCGGGCCACTCCTGTCGCAGTCGAGCCTCTCAAACCCGCCCCTGAACTTCTGTTTAGTTTGTATACTTTCCGAACCAACGCGTCAATAGCCCTTTATCGAAGCAGCGCCACAGAAGGCGGCCCGCAACGAACCGATGGCCGCCAACCGCCGACGACGAATGAGGAACGGCGCCCCGCCTGGTGCCCGCGTAGCTGCACCCTCGCCGTTGTGGACCCCTCTTATCAGACGGGAACGGAGCCGTCTTACTCGGGAGCCGACCGATTCGTTGCGCCCGCCGCGCGAGTCACCTTGGCCAGCCGGAGCCGACCGCTGACATCTTCTCGGCGTGCGGCCGGACCGGCACCGTTACCAGGACCTTGGAGCCGGATGCGATGGCGAAGGCACGAACGTCCGACGATGGCACGGGCGATGACGCGGGATACCAGTTCGCCCGTCCGCTGGTGATAGTCCAGCCTCCTGCGTTCGTCACTTGTCCCTGCTCGCTGATGACATCGAGGTGGCACGTTGTGCCGACCGGAATGCCCGTTACCTGTGCGCTCAGCTCAAGTCCCCACGGCCTGGCCGTATACCTCACGAGCGCGGTCACGCGCGTGCGCGGGTTGGCCGCGCTCGGTGCGCCAGCCCACCCTGGCGCGGAATTGGCGACTGGCCGTTGCGCCGACGGATGCGCCGCATGCACGCCGGCGATCACTGCCGCGCCGACGAGGAGCCCGGCTGCGGCGGCGGCGGCGACACTCGTCCGGAGATGGCGCCGGCGGTGCTGGCCTGCTCCTACGAGTAGCTGCCGCAGTGCCAGACCCGACGGCAGGTCGCGGGGACGGCCCCAGCTGGTGTCGCCATCGAGGAGCGCTGACGCTTCCTGCGGCGAGACTCGGTGCAGCAGCGCCGGCAACGCGGCTAGCCCGGCCAGCTCGTCACGGCAGCCGACGCATTCCGCGAGGTGACGGTCGACCACGTCCCGGCCTGCAGGCTCGATCGCACCGAGCACGTAGACCGCCAGTGCCTGGCGGACTTCGCCGCACGACCCGTGGCTGCTCACGGCCCGGGTCCGGCCCCCGATACTCTGCTAGTCATACCTGTAGCACGTTCAGTCACGGGCCGGCGGTTCACCGGATCCCGCGCGCCGTCCGGGGCCGGAAAGGATGCGGGCGTGGAGCAGGCTTCATCACAGATCGGGGCAAGCCGTCACACTAAGCTGGCGAGTCTGCCGGTGCCCGGCGCTAGCTGGCGGTGCCTAGCGGCCACCGGGGGTGCCTCGCGGCGCTAGCTGCCGGCTGCGCCAGCCAGGTAACCGGCGCCGGCAACGCTGGTCACCGCCATGCTGCATCGGCCGCCAGCGCTACGGCACCGGGCGGCGAGATCGGCGGTCTCGCCGCTGACTACCTGGCGATCGCCGTGCCTGCCAACCGGGAGCTCGACCAGGAGGTCGATGCCTACGATGACCAGCCCACGACAGCCTGGCCGGGGCCGAGTCGGCACTGCGCGCGGAAGCGGCCACCGAGCGACGATTTGACCAACTCCTGCTCGGGATCGACTTTCCTCATGGGATCGACGCGACAGCCCGCGCACTGGTCGCGGTCAACCAGCGCCGCGTCGCCCTGACCGAGCTGCAGGCACAATCGGCCAGCACAGCCGAGCTGCTGTCATTTACCAGCAGCCATAAGTCCGCCGACGCCGGCGTCGAGGCTGAGGTGCGGATCATCCGCCGCCAGCTTGGCCTGCCGCCCCCGGAGAACAGCTAGCTCGGCGCGCGGCGCAAGCGGGTCCTACGGTGCGCAAGCGGTAGCGGTCGCAATCCGAACGCTGGCAGCGATCAGCGGCTGCTCGGTGGGCACGGCAGGCCCTTGTCTTCATGCGCATCGCGGAAGGTGGATGCAGGCGGCGTGTCGATTCGGCGGGGACGATTTCGTAGCGAGAGTGAGGCCGGCCCAGGACCGGCCTTCGATGGCAAACGGGAGTGCCACGCTCCCCTAAATACGGGATACCCGCCCCGAGAATATGGAGTTCTGATCATGCGGAAGCTGATCGCGTTGGTGTTCAATTACTCGCTCAACGGCCTTCTCGCCGACGAGGACACCGAGTACTGGAAATTCTGCTTCGACCTGCTCGACCAGCATGGTGGCCCGGACGACGACGAGCAGTCACTCGACTTGCTCCAGAACGCGTACGCGCACATCATGGGCCGCACCGCCTACGAGGGCATGGCCGCCAACCTCCCGGCGAACCCCGACCACCCGTGGGCCGACATCATGAACGCCGGGCGCAAGGTCGTCTTCTCGCGGACCCTGAAGACGGCCGACTGGGCGGACACCACCATCGCCGCTCGCGACACGGCAGGAGAGATCGACGAGCTCAGGCAAGGCGGTCACGGCCACATCGTCGTCTGGGGCGGCGTCAGCTTCTGGCGGTCACTCATGCGACTCGACCTGATCGACGAGTGGCACCTGAGCTTGCACCCCTACGTCGCGGATGAGGGCAACCTACTGTTCGACAACGTCCCCAAGTCCTACCGGCTCGACCTAGTCTCCAGCACCGCCTCCAGCGTCGGGATCCTCGAGCTGGAGTACCGGCGGCACCGCTAACCCAGCGCCCCGCTAGGAAGCTGTGATGGCTTTGCCCGGGGCCGTGCGGCAGTCAGATCGGCAGGAGCACCGGCGCTCCCCCCGCAACCGTGGGTGACTGTGTCGTCACCGTAGGATCTGGTCATGTTGGGGCCTTGAAGCGACTGCAGGCCTTTGGGCTGATGAGCTTGACCGCAGCGGGCTGTCTGTTCGCGGTCATGATCGGGGAGTCGGTGACCGATGAGCAGAATGTCGCCGGGCGTTATTGCCCCTCCGCATGAGTTGCTCACACCAGATGAGTGGCGCGGCCGGGGCCACGAGAAACGGAGTCTGGTGCCCCGTTTGAGCCATGGGCAGTGGGTCCCGCCGCCCGATCGGCCAGATCCGGTTGCCATTCTCGAAGAGCAGGCTCGGACTCGGGTGCCGGATCTGGTCCCTATCCGCTACGGGCGGATGGTCGCCTCTGCGTTCGCCTACTTCCGCGGCGCTGCGGCGCCGATGGCCTGGGACCTGGCACACACGCCCACGACAGGCATCCGGGTGCAGGCCTGCGGTGACGCGCACCTGCTGAATTTCGGGATGTTCGCCGCGCCTGACCGACGGCTGGTCTTCGACGTCAACGACTTCGACGAGACGCTCCCGGCGCCGTTCGAATGGGACGTCAAACGGCTGGCGGCCAGTCTGGCAATTGCAGCGCGCGAGAATGAGTTCCGGGACCGCGACGCCCGCACTGCAGCGCGCGCAGCCGTCCGCAGTTACCGCACCGAGATGGCAACCTATGCCGCGATGCGGTTCCTCGAGGTCTGGTACTCCAGGGTCGATGTCGACGAGGTCACCAGCCTGTTTGACGCGGCCCAACCCAAGGCAGCCGTGCGTCGCCGCCACAAGGACATCAGGAAGGCTCATCGCCGCACGAGCCTGAAGGCGTTCCTCAAGATGTGTGACCACGTAGACGGCCAGTATCGGATCAGGCCGGCGCATCCGGTGATCGTCCGCTATCCCATCGAGCGCCACCCCGGCATCCTGGAAGAGCTTCGCCACGCCATCACGCAGTACCAGGAGACGCTGGCGGAAGACCGCCGGGAGGTGCTGCGCCGCTATTATTTCGGAGATTTCGCGCGCAAGGTCGTCGGTGTCGGCTCGGTCGGTACAGAGGCCTTTGTCCTGCTACTGCTAGGTGAGCGCGAGGATGAGCCGCTGTTCCTCCAGCTGAAAGAGGCGCAAGAGTCGGTACTAGCCCCGTTCGCCGGGAAGAGTGACTTCAGGCATCAGGGCGAGCGCGTGGTCAGGGGCCAGAGGCTGATGCAAGCGGCCACCGACCCGTTCCTCGGATGGACCACGGGTATCCGGACCAGCGGCGCAGGATCCAGGGGCCGACCACGTCCGGCCTCCAAGGACTACTACGTCCGGCAGCTGCGCGACATGAAGGGAAGCATGAGCGTTCCCTTGATGGACCCGCTTCAGCTCAACTACTACGGCAGGCTCTGCGGGTGGGCCCTTGCCCGCGCCCATGCCCGGACCGGGCACGCCGCCATGATTGCCGGCTACCTCGGCAGCAGCGAGGACTTCGACCACGCCGTCGCCGATTTCGCAATTGCCTACGCCGACCAGAACGAACAGGACTACCGACGACTGCTCGACGCTGTCTCCGCCGCACGCGTACTAGCGACGGTTGAGCCTTAACCGCCCTCCGCCCTCCGCGCTCCAGGAATATCTGTACAGCCACGCGTGCTCGCGATGTTCTCTTCATCGCGTGATGGCAATGCCTTGCCTATCCGACCATCCGGAGATGGCTTGCTGGGTGACGAAGGTGCGGCCGGTAGCTCATTCGACGCCGAGTTTCATCGCCGCGGCGGTTATCGCGGCCGGAATGTGAACTGCGGGCCCGGCTCCGGCCCGCGTAAGCGGCAGGCCTTGGCCGGCTGCTTACGGGGTTGCCGGATACTCGTCCTGGTCACGGTCTGTGTTGCCGGCGTGGCCGGGGTCAGGGCCTGGCATCGCAGGGTTGTGGGCCGCGCCGTCGCCTGCGAGCAGGGCGAGGACGTCGCCGATGGCGGGCTCGCCGGTGGCGGGCTCGGGCAGCGGCAGGTGCGCCTGGATGTGGTAGCGGTTGCGGCGGCCGTTCTTGTGCTTCACCAGGTACCCGGCTGCGGCCAGGTCGGCGACGATCGCGTGGGCGCTGCGCTCGGTGATGCCCAGGCCGGCCGCGACGTCGCGGAGCCGCACGCCGGGGTCGCGGGCGATGCACAGCAGCACCCGGGCATGGTTGGTGAGGAAGTTCCAGCGCTCCACCCTCCGAAACCTACCACAAGTTTCCGGAAACAGATTGCGCGTTTCTGATTTCATGCGTACGCTGAGTTCAGACCCGGACAGTCAGCAGCCGACGGCCGCAGCAAGACCGGGTCACTCAGCGAGATGCCCGGCCGGGCCTGCCGCGGCCCGCTCCCGCTGGCGAAGGAAACACCGCCATGACCGACCAGCCCCTGCCCCCGGGCGCCACCACCACGCTGCCGCCGCAGTCGGCCAACGGCACCTCCCCCCAGCTGCCCGCCGCGCCCGGCCCGCCTCCGGCGCGGCGGATGCACACCCGGATCAGCAGCATGCGGACCAGCCTCATCGCCGCCGCCGCCGGCCTCACCGTCGTGATGATCTTCATCATCCAGAACGCGCACGCCGTCAGCATCAGCTTCCTCGGCGCGCACCTGCGCCTGTCGCTCGCCGTCGCGCTGCTCCTGGCCGCCATCGCCGGCGCCCTCATCATGGCCGCCGCCGGCACCGCCCGGATCACCCAGCTGCGGCGGATCATGCGCCGCGACCGGCGCCACCCCCCCGCCGGCTGACACCAGCCAGCTGACACCTACGCGAAAAGACCCGGCAACCGCCCGGGAGCCTGCCCGGCCCGGCAGAACAATGCACGCGCCGCGCCCCGCCCCGACAGCACCAGCTACCTACTCACGCGCTACCCAGCGCACCGCACCGACCACAACGCACCTCTGTGACTAAGGAGCCCGTCATGGGCATCATCGCCTGGATCGTCCTCGGCCTCGGCGCCGGCCTGATCGCCAACATGCTGATCCCCGGCAGAAGACAGCAGGGACTCATCCTCACCTGCCTCATCGGCATCGCCGGAGCCCTCCTCGGCGGCTGGGCCGCCACCAAGATCTTCCACATCCACACCCTGCACGGCTTCTTCAACGCCTCCACCTGGCTCACCGCCATCGCCGGCGCAGCCGTCCTCCTGCTCGCCTACCACCTGATCACCCGCCAGACCGGCGGATCACGGTCCGGGCGCCGCCGGTACGCCCACCGCTGACCCAGCCCGCCACCCCTGGCCGGGACCGCGCACCCCGCACCCGGCCAGGCCGCGGCACGCCGCGAACATCAGCGGCCCGGGAGTCCTCTCGGCCGCGCGGGCCCAACCCGACAGCGCGGCCAGAAATCTGGACGTGACCGGTTGCCAGACAATAATTCTCATATCCTGCTATGGCGGGCAGAGGCCTCGGAGGCCGTAATGCGCATCGGGATGGTTATTCTCGTTGTTTGGCTGATCATTGGCGCTTTCGCAGGCGGTCAGCGCCACTACTACAACGGTTCCAAGACGACTTGCGCCAAAGCGGGCACCATTGCGGCCACTGTGGTTGCAGGTCCCTTGAATTATATCGGCGTGAACCCGAAGATCTCTTGCCCGGAACCGAAGCCCAGCACGTAAGCCAGGCCGCCTGGGATCGCTATTGGTGACACCTGGAATCGCAGGATCGTCCTGCTGCTGAGAAGCAACCAAGTACGAGGGCGTAGGCGAGCAGGCTCGCACGACCACCAACCGGGTCCTGCTCGTCAGTGATATCCCCGGTTCTTCGATCACTCTGAGAGGCGACCAGCTGCTATGCCATCAACAACCTACGCGAGAGTTTCTGCGAGCGCCCGGCGCGCATCCGACAGCCACGCCGTCCGGGCGCTGGCCCGCGCGGGCCTGGCCGCCCGCGGCCTGATCTACCTCTTGATCGGCTGGGTCGCCATCCTGGTGGCACTGGCGAAGACTGCGCAAGAGGCTGATCAGCGCGGCGCGCTGCAACTCCTCTCCGGGAAGCCATACGGCCTGGGATCGCTGTGGCTGCTGTGCATCGGCTTCGCTGCCTACGCGCTATGGCGGCTGAGCGAGGCTGCATTCGGCGTCACAGTTGACGGGAACGGAGCAGGTCCGCGGCTGAAGTCGCTGGCGCGCGCCCTGGCATACGGAAGCCTGGCGGTCACGACGTTCTCGGTGATCAACGGCGCGAAGCGGAGCCAGTCTGGGCAGCAGCAAGACTGGACCGCCAAGGTGATGAGTCACCCCGGCGGCCGCTGGGCTGTAGGCCTGGCTGGCGCAATCATTGTCATCGTCGGCGCGGCCCTGGTGATGGCCGGAGTGCGCCGCAAGTTCGTGAAGTACCTGCGTACCGGGGAGATGAGCCCCCGCACGCGACGCGTCGTCGAACGGATCGGCGCGATCGGCAGTGTCGCCCGCGGGCTGGTGTTCGCGCTCACCGGGGCCCTCGTGATCGAGGCGGCCGTGAGGTACCAGCCGGCCAAGGCAGGTGGTCTGGATACCGCGCTGAAGACGCTGCGGGACCAGCCGTACGGCGAGCTCGCGTTGATCGCCGCAGCGCTCGGCCTGATCGTCTTCGGGGTGTATGGGCTTTGCGAGGCGAGGTGGCGGAAAGTATGACAGCTGGGTAAAGCGCGGGCGTCCCTCCGCGACCGCGTTTCGCTGCCCCTAGTTGCTCGTGCCTGGAGCCGGGGTCAAGCCGTCAGGCGCTGTGTCCCGGGTCCGGTTCGAGCCCGGCGTCAAGGAAATAGTCGTTGATGTACTTCTCCCCCTCGTCGCAGAAGAACGTGACGACGTGCCGGAGGTCCGGATACCGCGCTCGCAGCTCGCGGGCGGCGAGCAGGTGCGCACCGGAACTCGGGCCCACGAACAGCCCGAACTCGCGGGCCAGGCGGCGCATCTCGCTGATCGCCGCGTCGCTGTCCACCGCGACGATCTCGTCGATGATGTGCCCGTGCCGGGCGAAGATGCCGGGGACGAAGCCGTCGGAGATGCCCTCGATCAGGTGGCGGCCGACCTCGCCACACATCAGCAGGCACGACTCGTTTGGCTCGACTGCGACCACCATGCAAGACCGGTTGCGCTCACGGAAGCACTGGCCTACGCCCACGATGGTGCCCCCGGTGCCGACTCCCCCGACCACGGCGTCCGGCACCGCATTGTCTGGCAGTTGTGCGAGCGTCTCAGGGCCGAGCCAGGTGCGGTTCTCCTCGACGTTCCAGTCCGAGTCGAATTGCTGCGGCGCGAAGTATCCCGGCTGGTGACCGAGTTCGGCGACCTTGGCCAGCGCGTCGTTAACGTGAAAGTCACCGAGCGTCATGACCTGCGCGCCGAAGGCCCGCGAGATCGCCCGCCGCTCGCCGCTCATGCCGTTCGGCATGACCACGAGCATCCTGTAGCCTTTGACGGCCGCGACCATGCTCATCGCGTTCCCGGTATTGCCGCTGCTTGCCTCCACGATGGTGTCTCCCGGACGCAGCAGGCCTTCGCGCTCCGCCCGCTCGATCATGTACCTGGCGATGCGCGCCTTGATCGATCCGGACGGATTAAGGTATTCGAGCTTGACCCAGATCCCGTCAACCATGATCAGCGGAGTGTTGCCGATCGCGTCGAGGATCGTGCCGCCGCCCGGCCGGACTGGCTGAGCGGCAGGCTGTCCGCCGCGTTCGCGGCTACCCGATTCGATGCTGACCATTCAGGGTCGCCTTTCTGCGTCAGCAGCAAAGGCGGGGTCTGGACCAATCGCGGCTCGTGGCGCCAGTAAACGCTGCGAACACTACGCCGAAAGCGCTCCGCTGTCTCTCGGCGGTTCCGCCTTGGCCGGCCCTATAGCGTTATTGGGCTGTGTCAGCCACGATGTCGGCCATGCCTGCTTCGGCTGACTGGCTAGTGCGTTTTCATGCGGAGCAGGAAGTTCTTTGCGGCTTTCGCCGCTTCCGACGCGACGTGGCCGGCGACTACGCTGGCGATCTTCAGCGGAATGTTGACTGACTGGGACGCACCAGGTTGCGTTGCATCCCCGGATGGACTGGTCTCGTCGGGAACAGGCAGGTCAGCCGTGATGTCGATGCGGAAATCGCCGGCCCCCGTGGTGATGTCACGGAGCTCGCACCGCCGAACTGGCTTGCCGCCCAGGTCGAGCGCCCAACGGACGGCGTTCACGCACTCGGGTCCGTCGGGAACCTGTCAGACGCCCAGGCCGAGCATGGGCATCTGTCTGCCGTCCGCGAGCAAACGGGCGCGGCTGCCTGCTGTCCCTGCGTTTGCTGCCACAGTTGCCTCCTTCGCCTCAGCGATGGGACGATGTCGTGTCTTCGGTGCGGGGCGGATCGGCGACGACAGTCCCCGCTGCCGCAAGGCGTTCGTATACGAGCCGCACGGCCATCGAGCCTTCCCCGATGGCGGTCGCGGCTCGCTTGACGGACCCGCTGCGGACATCGCCGATGGCGAATATCCCCAGCCTGCTGGTCTCCAGGAAGAGCGGCGCGAGGTCGGGGTCCTCGAGCTGCGCTGCCGGGATGTTGCTGCCTGTCAGCAAGAACCCATGGTCGTCCTCAGCGAGCTGGCCGCCCAGCCACTTCGTGCTTGGCTGCGCGCCAATGAACACGAACAGGCCTCGGACTGCCAGCGTCGACGCCTTCCCTTCACCATCAACGAGCTCTACTCCCTCGAGCTGGTCGTGACCGACCAGCGCGGTGACCTGAGTCCTGGGCCTGACGGTAATGCGCGGATCGCGCTCGATCTGATCGATCAGGTAACGCGACATCGAGGCCGCCAGGGTCGTGCCCCGGATAATGACGTGAACCCTGCCGCTGCTGCGGCTCAGGAACAGCGCGGCCTGGCCGGCGGAGTTCCCGCCGCCCACGATGGCGACCGGGTCGGCACGGCAGGCCTGAGCCTCCATCTGAGTGGCCGCGTAATAAACGCCGACCCCCTCAAAATCGGCCAGCCGGCGGAGCGGCAGCCGGTTGTAACGCGCGCCGGTTGCCAGGATGACCGACTTCGCAGCGACGACGTCGCCGTCGTCAAACCTGACGTGGTGGACGCCTGAGTCCGAGGACAACGACGTCGCTTTGGCCGCGAGCTTGAACCGAACGCCGAACTTCTGAGCCTGCAAGGCCGCCCGCGTGGCGAGCTCCTCCCCCGACAGGCCGGCAGGAAAGCCCAGGAGATTCTCGATCCGCGAGGACGTGCCTGCTTGACCGCCCAGCGCCGTGTCCTCCGCCAGGATCGTCGCCATCCCTTCCGACGCGCCGTATACGGCCGCTGCCAGGCCGCCTGGCCCCCCTCCGACCACTAGCAGATCCGACAAGCCGGGCAGGTCGGTGTCGGCCTGTCCGGACAAGCCGAGCGCGTCGAGTAGCTCGCGGCTGCCTGGATTGCGAAGCAGCGGCTCGCCAGGCACGACCACGATCGGCAGGTCGCTGACGGGGACATCCAGCTCTCTGAGCATCGCCTCTGCTTCCGGCGATCCTTCCAGGTCGAGCCACCTGGACACGAGCCGGTTGCGCGCCAGGACCTCCAGTAGCCGGCGCGTGCCGGGATCGAATCGCGACCCGACCAGCGTGAGGCCAGCGCCGAGGCCCGTCAAGATCGAGTGCCGGAGTAGGAACGTGCGCATGATCAGCTCGCTGAGGCCGAGTTCCTGGGCCATGACCACACGTACCTGTGCCGAGGGCACGCGCAGCACTCGCCCAGGGGTGGTGGCCACCGCGCTCAGATAGACGCGCTGGCCGGTGAGCAGGCCGATCTCTCCCAGGAACTGCCCGCGGCCGTAAGTCGCGATCACCGTTTTGTCAGGCTGGCCCAGGCGCTGGACAATCTGTACCTGGCCGTCAAGCACCACAATCAGGTCATAGGTGACGTCACCGTCGGCAAAGAGGACATCACCCGCGGCTACGTCCTGCTCGCCGCCGTACCTGCGCAACACCTCGAGCTGGGCCGCGTCGAGGACCGGGCCGCGCCCGGCCTGAGCCTGTGGCGAATCTCCGCGACTACTGGCGCCACTCTCTCGCTCCACTTTCCACGCCTCCGATCGCCTGCGCGCGCATGACTATGCCCCCGGCCCCCGGCCCCGAAGACGCTCTGCGCTGTTGTCCATGGCGCCGGTCAGGTCCGGATCAGCCTGTAGACGGGGAAGAAGGACAACTGCGGCGTTACGTTCTCGGCCTGCTGGACAGCCGGAATGAGCTGCTCGCGAGCGAACGCCTCGAATTGCTCCTGTGACGGCACCACGTTGATGATCCGCCAGCCGTCAGCCGTCGGGCCGGCCAGGTGTATCTGCCAGCCGTCCGGGAGCTGGCCGCCTCGAAGAGCTTGCTCGTGAGCTGCTCGTAGATCTGCTGGTTCCCGCCAGGGATGTCGACTATCACTGCGACCGCCATCGTGAGCTCCTTCGTCAAGGAATTCGAGATTTGCTGTGCGGCAACCGGTCATGCAGGACGAGAGATCTAGGCCGGGTAGAGCCGACATCAGGTTCGGCAGACGCGCTGCACGAGATCCTGCCAGCTCTGGGTGATCCGCTCACCGGTCTTGGAGGCAGCTTGGGTTAGGTCGGAGGCCGACAAGTAGAGCAGGAGCGGGCCGTCCAGGGCGGCGGTGAGCTGTACGGCTAGGACGTCGAGATCAGGGGCGCCGAGGCTCATCTGGCCGAGCAGCATCCGGATGTGCAGCTGTGAGATGGGCGTCTGCGCCCCGGCGGGAACTGGCTGGCTGCCGTCCAGGGCGGCGCGGGCGATGTCGCGGTGGCCGATCAGGAAGCCAACCCGGGCCCGGCCGTAGGCGGTCAGGCGATCCACCGGCGAGGCACCCGGTCCGAGGGGCGGCGGTCCGGCCAGGACCTGCTCCTGGAAGGCACGCTCATCGTCGTCCAGCAGAGCCTGGAAGATCCCGGCGCGGGTGCCGAACCGGCGGAACACGGTTCCCTTGCCCAGGCCAGCCCGCTCGGCCAGGCCATCCATAGTCACTTTGTCCGCGCCAAGCTCGGCGAGCATCTCGCGAGCGGTGACCAGCAGATGCTTCCGGTTGCGTACCGCGTCAGCGCGCTCGGCGCGAGGGGCTGCCAAAGGAATGAGGCGCTGGTCCACGGAGATCACTCTACCGGCTGGAATACTAAGCGGGGTATAGTCCGTTTGGGTAAGCACGACCCGCCTTGCCAAGGAGGATCTAGCGATGAGCACGACAGAGATTTCTGACCGGTTCGCGGCGCTGCCGGATGACCAGGCGCTCGCGGCGACGGTCGTCGCACTCGAGGAGCATGGCTTTAGCGTCGAAGTCGTCGACGGGCTTGACGCGGCGCGCGAGGCTGTCCTGGCCCGAATCCCGGACGGCTCGTCCGTGATGACCAACACCTCAGTGACGCTCCAGGAGACCGGCATCGCGGATGCGATCAACGACGGCGGGCCGTACGAGTCGGCGCGTAACAAGATGTTCGCCCTCGACTTTGCGACCCAGGCGCAGGAAATGAAGGTAATTGGCGGCCAGGCCGACTACGCCCTGGGCAGCGTGCACGCAGTAACTCGCGACGGGACTCTGGTCATCGCGTCTGCCTCGGGTAGCCAGCTCGCGTCCTACGCATGGGGGGCCGCCAACGTCATCTTCGTCGTCGGCGCGCAGAAGCTGGTCCCGACGCTGGATGCAGCGCATCAGCGGATTTACCAGTACAGCCTGATACTCGAGGACGCCCGCGCGCAAGCCGCGTACGGGCAACACAGCTCCGTGGGTAAGGTGCTCGAGATCCACCAGGAACTGCCTGGCCGCATCCACGTAGTCCTCATCCGGCAGTCGGTCGGCTTCTGACAAGCCAATGCCGGCACTAGTGTCTTCTGCCCGGCTGCCCCGAATCGCCGTCCTCGGCGCGGGGCATTCCGGTCCGGTCATCGCGCGGGTTGCAATCGATGCCGGCTACCGCGTCTCCATCGCGGCCTCCGGTGACCCAGACCAGATCGAGCTGATCGCTCAGGTACTCGTCCCTGGGTCCGAGCCGCGATGGGCAGCCGACGCCGTTGCAGTCGCCGAGATCGTGGTGCTGGCGATCCCGCTGCACAAGTTCGCAACGCTGGACCCGGCCCTGGTCTCGGGCAAGGTTGTAGTAGACGCGATGAACTACTGGCCGACCGTCGACGGAGTGGTACCGATGTTCGACGACCGCCAGCGCGGTAGCAGCGAGATCGTCCAGCGCCGGCTGCCCTCCTCGACGGTCGTCAAGGCCTTGAACCACATCGGTTACCACGAACTTGACGACGAGCGGCGGCCCGCGGGCTCGCCAGACCGGCGCGCGCTCGGCGTCGCCGGCGATGACCCGCGTGCCCTCGACGTCGTCGCGGATCTGGTCGAGCGCATTGGCTACGACGCCGTCCGGCTGAACAGCCTGGGCGCTGGCCGCATCCTCGAACCCGGCGGCCCCGTCTTTGGCGTATCGCTGCGCCGGCGCGAGTTCGAGCGAGCCGTGCGGGCAGAAGCGGCTTAGCGCAGGCGGCCCCCTTCCCTATCCGCAGTAGAAGGAAGACTGCATTGATTAAGGCACGACTCATCCTCGGGCTGGACACGTTCGGTGACCGCACGCACGACGAGCAGGACCGGGCGCTTTCGCATGCGCAGACGATCCGGAACGTCGTCGAGGAGGGAGTCCTGGCCGAGCAGGTGGGCGCGGACTTCTTCGGCATTGGCGAGCATCACACCGATGACTTCCCGATGCCAGCAGCGGACGTCGTGCTCGGCGCGATCGCAGCACGCACAACTCGGATTCATTTGGGGTCCGCAGTTACTGTGCTCAGCTCCGACGATCCCGTCCGCGTATTTCAGCGGTACTCCACCCTCAATGCCGTCTCCGGCGGCCGGGCCGAGGTCATCCTCGGGCGGGGCTCCAGCATCGACTCGTTCCCACTGTTCGGCTATGACCTTGCCGATTACGAGGACCTATTCGAGGAGAAGGCTGCCCTTTTCGCAGAGCTGCTGAAAGGCGGACCGGTCACCTGGCAGGGCAAGACACGCGCCCCGCTGCACAACCAGGACGTGGTCCCCCACACCGAGCACGGGCCGTTCCCCGCCTGGATCGGCGTCGGCGGCAGCCCGCAGTCGGTCATTCGCGCGGCGCGCTACGGATACTCGCTGATGCTCGCCATCATCGGCGGCAACCCAGTGCGATTCGCGCCGTTCACCCAGCTCTTTCAGCAGGCACTGGAACGCTTCGGACGCGCTGCACTGCCGGTCGGCGTGCATGCACCAGGCCATGTTGCGGCCACCGACGAGCAGGCCCGTCAGGAGTTCTGGCCGCGCTACCGAGACGTCATAACCGGCGTCGCCGAGGCACGCGGCCTTGCGATCCCGACTCCGGACGCGTTCTCGCGCGAGGTCGGACCAGCCGGGCGCTCTACGTGGGATCACCCGAGACGGTCGCGCAGAAGATCGCGGCTAATCTCACCGTCCTCGGCGCGAGCCGCTTCGACCTCAAGTACGGCATGGGCGGCCTTTCGCACGAGAAGCTCATGACCAACATCGAGCTGTACGGCACGAAGGTCATCCCCCGGGTCCGCGAACTCCTCTCGTAAGTGAGCCTGGCTGGCTGACGTTGGCTAGCAACGCCTCGACGTCGGCGGCGGACTTGACGCAGTGCTGTACAGGGGCCGTTCGCGGGCGGCCATCGCACGTGAGGTTTGGCGAATCTCCGCGGCGGGGAGCTTCCTGATTTTCAGCCGACGGGGGAACACGATGTCGTATGTGCGTCGGGGAAACAGCGTCGCCGGGCAGCGGCCCCTTGGGCAGATAAAAGGCTGGCGGTGTGCAGCGGTAACCCTGGTAGCCGCCGCATTCCTTGCCGCCGGGTGTGGGAGCTCGTCGCCAGCGAAACCCGCAGCTTCCGCTACCTCGTCGGCCCCGGCCGGTAGCTCGTCCGCCCCAGCTAGCAGCTCGTCGGCCCCGGCCACGTCCACCAGCGCCCTGAAAACCACAACGATTGGCGGCGTCGCGGTAGTCACGAATGCCAAGGGCTTCACCTTGTACTGGTTCGTCCCGGACACCTCGACTAATTCGAACTGCAACGGGTCATGTACCACGTACTGGCCACCCGTGGCAGGACCAGCGACGGCGGGCGCCGGCGTCACGGGCAAGCTCGGCACAATCAAGCGGTCGGATGGCTCAACCCAGGCAACCTATGACCGCCATCCGCTGTACACCTACATCGGCGACACCGCGCCTGGCCAGGCGAAGGGCAACGGCCTCAACCTGTCCGGCGGCGTATGGCATGAAATGACCGTGTCCGGCGCGACCACAGCTGCGTCCAGCACCTCGTCAGCCTCCGGCGGCGCCCGCGCCTACTGACCTGCTCGCAGGGCGCTGAGCCTGGGCGGCCTGAAGCCTTCATCCGCCAGAAGTGGAAGATGGAGTTCATGTCTGCTGCGACGTCGCCCGTAGCACGAGACCCCGCCGCTAGGCCCGGTGACCGGCGCTGGCTGATCCTGATCGTGGTCGCCATCGCTCAGCTCATGGTTGTCCTGGATTCTACGATCGTGAACATCGCGCTGCCGTCGGCGCAGCGCGCGCTGGCGTTCCCGAACAGCGACCGGCAGTGGGTGGTGACGGCGTATGCGCTCGCCTTCGGCAGCCTGCTGCTGGTGGGCGGTCGCCTCGGGGATATGTACAGCCGCAAGGCGGTGTTCATCACTGGCCTGATCGGATTTGCGGTTGCCTCGGCCATCGGAGGCGCCTCCGTCTCGTTCACGATGCTGGTAGCAGCACGGGCGCTGCAAGGCGCATTTGGGGCCATCCTCGCGCCGTCCGCCCTGGGCACGCTGGTCAGCACGTTCCGCGAACCGAAGGAGCGTGGCAGGGCATTTGGCGTATTCGGCTCGGTCGCGGCCGGCGGCGGTGCCGTAGGACTGATACTCGGCGGAGTGCTCACCCAGTACCTGTCATGGCGCTGGACGCTGTATGTCAACCTGCTATTTGCCGTCATCGCGGTGGCCGGCGCGCTGGCCTGGATCCGCAGCACCCGTCCCGACGTCCGGCCGCGGATGGACTGGCCAGGTGCGGTGCTGGCGTGTGCCGGGCTATTCCTGATCGTCTACGGCTGCTCCCATGCCGAGACCGCCGGGTGGACGTCCGCAGTGACGCTCGTCTGTCTGGCGGCGGGCGTAGTGCTACTCGCCGGGTTCGTTGTCGCCGAGCAGCGGTCCAGTCACCCCTTGCTGCCGCTGCGGGTGATCCTCGACCGAACGCGGGGCGGTTCCTACGTCGCGGTCTTCATCTCGGGAATCGCGATCTTCGCAACGTTCCTGTTCCTCACGTACTACTTGCAAGTGGTCAGGAGAGAAAGCCCGCTGGCCACCGGGCTGCTGTTCCTGCCGATGATCGGCTGCATCCTGATCAGCTCCAACCTCTCCAGCATCGTGGGCCTGGCCCGGTTCGGCCCGCGGGTCCTCATTGCCGCAGGAATGCTGCTGAGCGCCGGCGGGATGGCGTACCTCACCCAGGTGACAGTGACCTCGGCCTACGCCAGCGCCGTACTGCCCGCTCTGCTCCTCCTCGGCCTCGGCTTCGGCATGATCTTCGCGCCCGCCATCAACACGGCTACGTTCGGCGTCGCCCGGCGGGACTCAGGCGTCGCATCTGCACTCGTCAACACGATGCAGCAGGTCGGTGGCTCAATCGGAACATCGGCGATCAGTACGATCGCGCTCAGTGCGACGGCCGCTTACCTGATCACTCACCACACCAGCCCCCTGGCACCGGCGATCGCGGCTACGCACGGTTACACCGTCGCATTCGGCGTTTCGGCGGGGCTGCTCGGACTCGGCTTCATACTCGCGATCGTCCTGCTGCCGTCTAAGCGGCGGCTTGCCGAGCTGAGGACCGCCGCCGCGATGGCCGAGCAAGCTGCCGCACAGCCACCCGCCGCCCCGGCCCTAGTCCCGTCGGCTGCCACGCCGGGCTCGGAGCATGCGTTCGAGGCGATTCCCGTGGCCCTGTGCAGCTGCTCGCCGGTCGTGACCCCCATTCGCGGCTCGACGGCGACGACGCTCCGCTAATGCCGGCAACCTGCCGAGCATTAGGCGGGATGCCGGTACGCGCGCTGCATGCGGACACGGGCTATTCTCCCTCGATGAGCACTATGACGCCGGCCGCGACGGATCTGCGCCTTGTCGTCGGCTACGACGGATCTCCTGCAGCTCGCCGCGCACTCGACTCCGCAGTCAGGCTGCTCCAGGGCCGCACCGGCCGGATTGAGCTGGTGTATGTGGCTCACATGCCGAGCCTCGCCGCGCTGTCGCCGGGCGCTGTGGCCGAGCTGGAGACAGACTTCAACGACGTCGAGCTGGAACTCCGGACGATGGCCGCCGAGCAGTTGCGCGGCACTGAGCAGAGCTGGGGCTTCCAGCGCCGCCAGGGCCTGATCGGAGAAGAACTGATCGCGGCCGCGAACGAAATCGGCGCTTCGCGCCCTGACGCAACTGCCGTCATCGTCGTTGGCAGCTCGTCTCAGGTCGCACACCGCGTCGTCGGTTCAGTAGCCGTCAGCCTGGCGCGCCACTCGCCGGTGCCGCTCATCGTCGTACCCTAGAGCTGCACTCAGCACCGTCGTCTAACTGGCGAACGTCGACGTAGATCACCTCGACGGCGTTGTTGCCATAGCCCAGCCTGTTCCAGACCGGAGCATCAGGCTGTGTGTTACCGGCGGCGTCGGTCGCGCGGGCCCGCAGGGTATGCCGCCCAGGATCAGCCGCATGCCAGTCGAAAGACCAGTCCTGCCACATATGCCGGCCTGCGGGTGGCTCCAGCTTGGCGAGGTACCAGCTGCCTTCGCCAGTGAGGCTGACTTCGACGCTGGTCACGGGACCCATGCCGCTCCAGGCCTTGCCGCGGATGGTGTAGATGCCGGGCTGGATTGCCGAGCGCGGAGCCGGATCGGTGATGCGCGCCCGTACCCGCATCACGGTTACCGGCTCCCGCGGCCGGTCGGGCCACTCGTACATGTAGTGGCCGGTCTGAAACTCGCCCTGGCAGGGCTCGGTGGAGACGTCAATCCGCTTCAGCCACTTGACGGATGCGACGCCGTACCAGCTGGGCACGATCAGCCGGAACGGTGCGCCGTGGTCGGGGTTCAGCGGCTCGCCATTCATCTCGTAGGCGATCAGAATCTCGGCAGCCGGATCGGCCGCGTGGGCTAGCGCCAGTGACCGGACGAAGCTGATGTCGTCGTATTGGCGGTACGGGCCGTGATCAGCGCCTTCGAAGATGACCTCGCCGGCGCCGGCCTCGGGTCGAACCAGTGCGAGGACCTGATACAGGAAGGCGCCGGTCCATTGCGCTGTCGAGACGGCGTATTTGCCCCATGGCTCCCCGGCCGGCAGTGGCGTCTGCGCCAGGCGACCATTGCCGGCGCACTCCATCGTCACTGCCCGTTCCGCCGCCAGCATGCCGCGCAGGTCGCCCAGAGTGAGCGTGATCGGGTTATGTACCGCGCCGCCGACAGCGAGTACGCCGTCGTGCACCGGCAGTGCAAAGTTGCTGCGCACATAGTGCAGCCCGGTTGGCGTGATAGCCCCGGCCAAGGCCTCCGGCGGTGCCTCTGCGTTGAACGGCTCGGGCTGGACCATCGTCAGCGCGGCGCGCGATCGCGCCAGGCCCCCGTCTGCCATCGCCATGTCGTGACACTTCCCTGTGGACGGGCAGCTGAACGTGGCGGCGCCTCTTCAGGGCCCTGTCGCGCATTTGTGGACAGCCTTGCTCCCCAGCCGGTTGACCCGCGACGGGAGACTTCGCCGCTTTGCGGTAGTTACTCCAGATTCCGTGCTGCGAGCGGTTGTAGCCGCGAACGGCTGTAGCCGCCAACGGTTGTAATTGTCAGGAGCGAGATGACTGCTTCTGGTCGCTGGCCGGTGGCCACTCACGACGAGGACATCTCCGCCGACCCCTGGTAGCCGGCCAGGCATCCGTCCGCCGTGGACCAGGTGGGACGGCGCGAAGCGCCAGCCTACTGATCGGTGGCAGGAGCAGACCGGCGCGCGGGGCCCGCCGACGGTTGCGCGCGGAAAGGCCCCGCCGCTCCCAGGTGTTCTTCATTCCTTGGCGAGCGGCGGGGCACGGTCCGGGCCGGTAGGGACCGGCGGTCGGCTAGGAGTTCTGGGAGATGGCGGAAGCCGGGGCCGCGGTACCCGTACTTTCCGGCAACCGGGAGGCACGCGTGCCCAGGCCGATCGTTCGCACGAGCACCATCAAGACGGCCATGAAGATCAGTCCGTCGGTGATCGCCGCCTCAGTCACCCGGTTGGCCACGGCCCAGCTGACAATCTGCGCGGTGAACCAGTGAGCGGCGCCGTAAGAGAAGGCCGCCCTGGCCCCGATGATGACAATCCAGAGGATGGCGTACGGCGTCCCAGCAGAGCTGACCGGGCGGCCTGTCTTCGGGCTCCGGTACACCCTCATCAGGGCGGCGGCGGCTAGCCCGCCGAGCAGGCCCGCGACGCAACCCGCGATCTCGACCACGAGGCCCGATCCGTAGGTCACGGGTCGGCTGACGAACAGCGGGATGATAACGGCAGCTGCGATCACCGGACGCAGCAGCCGCGCCGGGCCGATCTTGCGCGCCGGACCCAGGTCGGTTGCGAGGACCGTAGCCAGTACGACGCCGTTGACGATCATGGCTTCAGTCAGTTGCGACAACATGGTGTGCTCCCTGTCAATCGGTGTGCTGTGACATATCAACCATCGCGTTCTTCGCCCGCTGCCGGATCGGAGCACGGCATGGTCCGCGGCATGAGACGCCGAGCACCTGCCTGGTGTCGAGTGGTACCAGCTGGTACCAGGCAGGCAGGTCCAATCGGCCCAGGGCCAGCCTGCAGGCTGATGCGGGAGTACCACGCCCGTAGCTAGCGTCGGGACAGCCGGCATAACGGCCGGGCATCCCGAACGGGAGTACAGCGTGTCCGGACCGCGGATCCCCGCCAGCCTGCCGAATCCTCCCGATCAGCCAGGCTGGGGTAATTCGTGGCCTTCTTGGCCAGGCGATACTGGAGCCATGCTGCGCACGGTCAACTGGATTGCCCGCGCCGCCGGCTTCGCATGGCTCGGCATACTGGCGTTCATCCTCGCCCCGCCGCATGAGCCGTCCGCCTTGCCGGTTCAGGTCGTTGGCTTCTGCCTCGTCGGCGCCGGGCTGCTGGCGTGGATGCTGACAGACCTCCATCCTGTGGCGGCGCGGCACCGCAGCCGGTCGCTCCCCGTGATTCTCGGCGTCATTGCGGTCTCGGCGGGATTCGCGTCGGGTGCCGGAGGCGGCGGCAGCGCGCTGGTGGTCTTCACGTTCATCGCTGCCATGGTGGCTGGCAGTGACACCAGCTTCGCGGTGAGCCTTGCTGTGACCGGCGGGGGCATTCTGGCGACCGAGGTCAGTGGGCTGGCTTTCGGCGGCACATACGGCACGCTGCTCGGGCTGCCGGCTCTTGTGCTGTCTGGCCTGTTGATCGGTCGCAATCGGGGCGCCTACCGAGTCCAGGCGGAGCAGTCCGCGGCGCTGCTGGCCCAGAGCGAGCAGCTGCAGTCCGAGCAGCGCAGGGCCGATCTACTCGACGAGCGGACACGCATCGCGCGCGAGATCCACGATGTGCTCGCTCATTCGCTCGGGGCCCTCGGGATCCAGATTCAGGCGGCTCGGGCGGTCCTGACCGACCACGGCGACATTCGCCGGGCTGACGAGATCCTGGCCACTGCACAACGGATGGCCGCAAGTGGCCTGGAGGAAACGCGTCAGGCTGTACATGCCCTGCGGGTCGATACCTTCTCTCTGGACAAGGAGCTCGCGTCGGCCAGCGAGACGCATGCGCAGCGTTACGGCGTTGCTGCCAGGTTCGACATCGGCGGAGATCCTGTACAGCTGCCGCCAGATGCCACTATCACGCTGCTCAGGATTGCCCAGGAGTCGCTGGTCAACGCTGCCAAGCACGCAGCCGGGCAGACCGTCACGATGCGGCTCGATTACGGCGAGTCTGACGTCAGGCTGACTATCCGCAACGACCTGCTGCTGGGCACGGCAGCTCTCGGCCGGGCGCCGGGCTACGACGCCTCGAGCACCGCGGGCGTGGAGACTGTCAACGGCGGCTACGGCCTGACCGGGATGCAAGAACGACTGCGGCTGATGAATGGCACCCTCCAGGCAGGCCGCCGCGACAATGAGTGGATCGTGACCGCCGAGCTACCCCGTTCCCATGCGATTGTCATGTCATGACCTTCTCGTCCGAGCCACAGCTGCGCATCGTCATCGCTGATGACCAGGCCAGTGTGCGCGAAGGCCTGGTCCTCTTGCTCGGCGGGCTCCCCGGCATCGACGTCGTGGGCGCCGCCGCAGACGGGCAGCAAGCGCTCGAGTTGGTGGCGGAGCACAAGCCTCACGCCATCCTGCTCGACTTGCACATGCCCGTGCTAGACGGCATCGGCGCTACCCGCCGGCTGGCCGCAGAGCACCCTGAGGTCGCTATCGTCGTGCTCACCACCTTCGCCGACGACAGTTCCGTTCTGGACGCGCTGCAGGCCGGTGCCCGCAGCTACCTGACCAAGGACGCCGACCGCACACGCATCGCCCAGGCGCTGCACGCCGCAGCGGGCGGCCTGTCCGTCGTCGATCCCCGTGCGCACGCGACATTGCTGGCCGCCGCGGCGGCGGGAGCTGTCAAGCCCGAGCCTGCCGGGACCGGGAGCGGGACCGGGAGCGGGAGCGCGGGGGTGGCGCCGCCTCCGGACGGCCTGACGCAGCGCGAGGTCGAGATCCTCATCCTCATCGCCCGCGGCCTGACAAACCCCGAGATCGCTGCGCAGCTCTTCCTCAGCAACCACACGATCAAGACTCACATCGGCCGCATCTTCTCCAAAACCGGATCAAGGGACCGGGCTGCCGCCATCGGCTACGCCCACCGGCACGGTATCGGCTGACGTTGACCTGCCAGCATCGGCGGGCATGAAAGCGGCACGCAGTTGTCCGACGTTAGCCCGTCGGGCCATCGATCCAAGATCAGGAAAAGTACGACGCAAGGCCGCTCATGACACGCACTTTCCGAAGTCCTTAATCGGCCGCCCTGTTTATCCGCCTCGAGCTACGGGAATGGCGGCTGACACGCGAGACGGTGTACTTGAGTTTCGCATGCCTAGACGAAGTCTTGAGAATCACATTCCTAAACTGAGAGGAATTCTATTCCATGGGGTTGCCTGTCCCTACTGACGCCGACGGCCGCATCGGGGGGTACAGCACTGTCCCCTCGCCGTTCTCGATGGACGACATTACGTTCCGCGGCCTGGGCCATCAGCTCGTGGACACACTGGCCGCCTACCTGGACAAGCTTCCCCAAGAGCCGGTGTACCGGCCCATGCCAGAAGACGCGCGGCGGGAGCTAGAGCAAATGCCTATTCCCGCCGAGGGAGTAGCTCCCGAGGACGTCATTGAAAGCTTTCTCCGGCTGGTGCTGCCATACGGCCGCGGCCAGAATCATCCGTGTTTCGCGGCGTTTGTTGATCCAGCCGCGACCAAGCTCAGCATGCTCGCGGCGTTTGCCTCAGCGGTTACCAATACGAGCGGCGCCGGCGGTAATTACGCGGCTGTCTACGTGGAGCGCACGGCCATCCGCTGGCTCATGGAGCTCGTCGGCTTCCCACAGGACGAGAGCGACGGAGTCCTGCTTGGCGGCGGATCGGACGCGAATCGGCATTGCCTAGAGGTCGCACGATACTGGGGTGCTCAGGTCAACGGCTGGGATATCCGGGTCGATGGGCTCCACGGGCACCCCCGGCTCACGATGTACATGTCGGCAGAAGGGCATTCCTGCCTGGAGAAGGCCGCCTTCACGCTCGGGCTCGGCGCCCCGCGCAAGATAAAGGTCGGCGAGGACTTCCGCATGGACCTGTCCGACTTGCGAGCGGCGGTCGCGGCTGACCGCCTAGCTGGCCACCGCCCCTTCCTGATCGCGGCGAACGCCGGGAGCGTAAAGACCGGCGCCATCGACCCGCTCGATGAGCTCGCCGACTTCTGCCATCAGGAGGGTCTATGGCTGCACGTGGACGGCGCCTATGGCGGCTTCGGGGTCCTCGATTCCCGTCTAGCGGACTGGTACGCAGGCCTAGAGCGCGCCGATTCGGTGGCACTCGACCCCCACAAGTGGCTCGCGGTGGCTATCGGGTGCAGTTGCGCTCTAGTGCGGCAGGGCTCGCTCCTGCAGGACACCTACAAACTGATCCCGTCCTATCTGAGCCTCCCGCCGGGACAGGGATTCGCCGGTGATGTCTGGTACTCCCATCGCAGCGCTGAGCAAACCAGGGATTCCGGGCGCGCGCTGAAGACCTTCTGGAACATCCAGCAGGCAGGCAAGGCTGGGCTCGCGGATCACGTCCGGCGGCACATCGACCTGGCGCGTTACCTAGAGCAAGTCATCGAGGCCGGCTCCGATCTGGAGCTGCTAGCAGCGGGGCCGCTCACCGCGGTGTGCTTCCGCTACGTGCCGGCCAGCCTGCACGGCGATGACGAGAGCCTGAATCTGCTGAATCAGGCGATCATGGCGGACCTGCAGGTCGGCGGACGAGCGTTCCTGGCCGGCACGGACATCCGCGGCCGCTTCGCATTGCGGTCCTGTGCTCTTCACTACGCCCTCGACGAAGGGCACGTCCAAGCCATTGTGGACGCGGTCCGGGATGCCGGGCACCGCAGCGTACGGGCCAGCGTGCCACTGCATGCGTTGGACGACATGGCCGCGGCAGGCCCGGCGATCAGATGACGGCCGCAATGCAGCGCCAGACCAGGCTCGAGGAGGACGCCAGATGCGCATGACAGCTAGCCGCGCCGTGCCGGGGCCCAGGGAAGGGGAAGCGCCCGTCTCACCCATCTCCCCGGCATCGCAGGCACGCTTCGCGCTCGCGCTGGCGGCAGGCAAGGCGGCGGCGACCGCATCCAGGGTTCTGGGGGTCGGCGGCGGGACGAGCTTCCCCGGCGCCGCCGCCCGCTGGATCGATCCCCACGTGCTGGAGAAGGCCGCGGCCGCGACCGATGCCAGCAAGGTGATCGTCACGGGGAGCAACGGCAAGACGACGACCTGCCGGATGCTCGCTGCCCTCGCGCGCGGCAGCGGCCTCAAGGTCATCCAGAACCGGACGGGCTCCAATCTGCTGCAAGGAGTCATCTCGGCCGCCGTGCAGGCGACAGACCTGCGCGGCCGGATGGACGCGCAGCTGGTCCTTCTGGAGGTCGACGAGGCGACGGTCAGGCTGGTGACGCCGGAGGTGCGGCCGGACACATTGCTGGTCACGAACATCTTCCGCGATCAGCTGGACCGGTTCGGGGAACTGTACGCGATGGCAAAGATGCTGGAGGCGGAGATCGAGGCGCTGCCGGCGTCTGCCACGGTGATACTCAACGGCGACGATCCCCTGGTCGCCAGCCTCGCCCCTGGAGCACGAGCTCGCCGCATCTACTACGGCATCCGCACCGACAGCGCCGACATCGCCGAAAGTGCCGACCGAGGCAGCAATGCCCACGGCCCCGGCATGCAGGTGCCCGAGCATGCCGCCGATGCCATCCGCTGCGTGCGTTGCGAGCACTTGCTGACCTACCGCGTCGTGCACCTATCTCACCTGGGGGATTACCGGTGTGAGGAGTGCGGGAACGCCAGGCCCGACCTGGACATCGCGGTCACCGCAGTCCGCGCATCCGAGGCAGGATCCGAGCTCACCATCGAGACGCCTGAAGGAACCTTTCCCCTGCAGGTGCCCATGCCGGGAGTGCACAACGTCTACAACGCTGCCGCCGCGTTCGCCGGCGCGATGGCGCTGTCACTTCCGCGGCCGTTGGAACCCGCCGAGACACGGCGAGCCATGGCGGGCCTGCGCCCGGCGTTCGGCCGGCTAGAGCAAATCCGCGCAGGCGAGCGGCAGGTGGTGCTCGCTTTCGTCAAGAACCCCACGGCTTACAACGCCACCCTGCGGGAGGTCCTGCGGCGGCCCGGCCGCAAGCATGTCCTGGCCGCACACAGCAACACCGTGGTCGACGGGGAAGACTTCGCCTGGCTCTGGGACGTCGACCTCGAGCAGCTTGTGCCGCAGCTAGCAAGCCTCGTCACCAGCGGGACCAGGGCGGAGGAGGTCGCGCTGCGGTTCAAGTACGCCGGCGCACCGCAGGCGGATATCCAGATGCTCCACGGTCGCTCGGCTGCCCTGGACACGGCACTGGCCGGGACTCCGCGAGCTGAGCCGCTGTACATCTTCGCTGGCTACACCCCCATGCGCGAGCTTCGCAGCATCATGCAGCGACGCGGGTGGGTGTCCCCATCGTGGAAGGAATGACGACATGACATCGGCCCCGCTAACGGTCCGCATCTGTCATCTGTACCCGAGCTTGTTCAGCGTGGCTGGTGACCGGGGCAACCTGTTCGCCCTCACGCAGCGCTGTGCTTGGCGGGGGATCCGCTACAGCGTGACCGAGGCCGATGTCGGAGTAGTCCCTGACTTCGCCCAGTCCGATCTGATCCTGGTGCACGGCGGCCAGGACCGCGAGATGAACGCGGCGGCCAGCGATCTCGCCGCAAAGGCTGGCCCTCTCCGCGAGGCGATCGAGGCCGATGCCGTTGTGCTCGCGGTGTGCGCCGGCTACCAGCTCCTGGGCAGGTACTACGCCCCGCCGACCGGGCCGCCTATACAGGGACTGGGGGTGCTGGACGCCGTCACCGAGGGCGGCCCGACTCGCTTCATCGGTCATGTGGCGGTCGAGTGCGACTTTGGCTCCGGCGCGCCGCGCCATCTGACGGGGTTCGAGAACCACAGCGGGCGCACGTACCTGGGCGGCGGCACCAAGCCGCTCGGGCGAGTGCTCGCCGGGGCTGGCAACAACGGAGAGGACGGCACCGAGGGCGCCCGGTACCGGGAGGTGTACGCCACCTACCTGCATGGGCCGGCGCTGCCGAAGAACCCCTGGTTTGCCGATTACCTGCTCTCCCGCGCGCTGGCGCACCGCTACCGAGATTTCGGCCCGCTTGCACCGCTGGCAGATCAGGTCGAGGCGCAGGCGCACGATGCCGCACTCCGACTCGCCCTGCACCCGGGCCGCAGAGCCGGGAGGTGGCAGGCCGCCACGGCCGCCGTTTCCAAGGTCGGGCCGCCGTCGCGAATACTGGCAATGGGCGACGGCAGAGCCAAGGTCGCCGACAAGGAGACGGAGCGGACTCCTCGCTGAGCGTCGAGCAGCGCGAACTGATGGAGGCGGCGACTGGCTTGCAGGTACGCAGCGGGCTGCCACGGCAAAGGCAGACGGGAACGTCTGGCCCCGTGACGCAGGTGCCATTACGGAATGGCAGATAGGGGCTTAGACTCCCCGCGTGAGCGAGGTGCCGCCAGCGTCACCGGCGCGGGCCCCGCTCGGGCCCGGTGCCCTTCGCCGTCCACGGGTCGCGGCGCTGCTCGCGGCCGCATGGCAGCGCCGCGTCACGCTCGTGACCGCCGGCGGCGGCTACGGGAAGACGACAGCACTGGCGCAGACCGCGGCCGAGGGCGCGTCTTCGTGGGTGCGGGTCCGGCCAGCCGATGCACAGGCCGAGTCATTGTCGACCCGTATCGCGGCCGCGCTCGGCGAGGCGCCGTCACCCGGCCAATCCGTCATGGCGGCCGCCACCGGCTCCGACGATCGGACCGAGCTCGCAGAACGGCGCGCCGCTCTGCTCTGTGAACTCGCCGAGTCGCATCCGGGCGACGTGCTGCTGGTCATCGATGGCCTGGAGCACGTTGGCGACGATGAGGCGGCCAGCCACCTGCTCAGGGTGCTGTCCCTCGAGGCACCCGCTCGGCTGCATCTCGTGCTGTCCGGGCGGAGCCTGCCCGAGCTGGGGCTTGGGGGCGCACAGGGGCGAGGTGAGCTGCTCGAGGTCACCGCCCCCGATCTCAGCTTCACCGCCGACGAGACCGCCGAACTGGTCGCTACGCGGCTGGGCCGAGCCTCGCTGGCGCTGGCACCGACCTGCACGTCGCTGACCGGGGGCTGGCCTGCCGCCCTTCAGCTGCTGCTCGACCGGTTGGAGCGTCTTGACCCCGCCGACCACTACCGCGCGCTTGACCGACTCGCGCATGACCGGGGACACCTCTGGAGGGCGTTTGCCAAGGACCTCTTTGCCGGCGAGCAACTCACAGCGCGCCGGGTGCTGCGGGTCGCGTCACTGGCACCCCGCGTCGACGTCGCGCTCCTGGACGGCGTGGGCGTTGCCGCGGGACCGGGCGGCCTCGAGAGCCTGCACGAACGCGGCTTGCTCGCAGAGGCGGGCAGACCTGGGTACTACCGGCTATCGCCGGTCCTGGTCGGCGCTGTCGCGGCAGCCGACGGCACGGACCCTGGACGCGAAGAGGTTGCGCGCTGGCTTGAGGACAATTCCCGGCTGGAGGAGGCGCTCGAATGCCATGCCGGCGGCGGCTTCGATGGCACGCGGTCTTTCCTGTGCCGGCACGGACCGGCGCTCGTCCGCAGCGGCGCCGCGGCCCGCCTAATCGAGGTGCTGAGGCAGCATGGCACCGGCAGCGATCCGGGGCTTGACGCTGTCCTGGCCGAGGCCTTGCAGGCAGTCGGTGAATGGGATGCGGCCATCGACCTCTTCGCCAGAGTGGATCAGGCCAGGGGCCGAGCAGCGCTGCCAGCCAGCATCGCCTGGCGATATGGATTGCTGCTCTACCTGCGCGGCCAGTCGGCGCAAGCGGCCGCGATACTCGCTGCAGCCCAGGACCCAGCTGCACACGGCGCCGACGACGCCATGGTCTCGGCTTGGCTCAGCACGACGTTGTGGAGCCAGGGCCGCCCGGACGCTGCCGGGGGCATGGCAGCGACGGCGCTCAGCCAGGCCGGTTCGAGCGGCGACGCGTGCGCCCTGGCCGCTGCGCATGTGTCACTCGCTCTTGTCGCTGCGAGCCGTGGTGAGCGCGAGCGCAATGAGCAGGAGTACAGGCTCGCGCTGGCGGCGGCACACGACGGCGGAGATCGAGTCCAGCTGGCACGCATCCATGCCAATCTCAGCTCGCGCGCGCTGGAGAGCGGTGCCTACGCCCAGGCGATAGCTGAGGCAGATCTGGCGCTTCAGACCGGGGCCGGCCACCGCTTCTTCTCGGCGCTTGCGCTGACCAACAAGGCAGAAGCCCACCTGCGACTCGGCCAGCTTGCCGACGCGAGCGCATCCGTCGCCGAGGCGGGCGCGATCTACGACGCGCTCGGTACCCTGCACGGCTCAAGCCTGCACGTGGTGAACGGCGAGTTGTACCGCTTGCGCGGCGACCTTGTCCGGGCCCGGAACTCATTCGAGCGGGCTCGGGCGGCCGCCGAGGAGAGCGACGACGCTCATACGCTCGTGCAGGCGCTGGGCGGACTGGCCAGAGTGCTCGCCGACGATGACGTTGCGGCGGCGCGTGAAGCAGCTGCAGCCGGCCTGGCGCGCGCCAGCAGCCTTGAGCGCGCCGCCGCCCTGTGCGCGGCGGCGGAGGTGGAACTGCGCGCCAGGGAGCGCACCACGGCCCTGTCGTTCGCCGTGCAAGCCGAGGCCGAGGCCCGCGCCACCGATGACCGAGCCGCGCTGGCTGAGTCTCTCGAGCTACAAGGCGCCGCCAGCGTTGCCGGTGGCGACGCGCTGTTGCGGTCGGCCGTTCAGCTGTGGGAAGACGTCGGAAACACCGCAAGCGCGGCGCGCGCCCGGCTCGGCCTCGCTCTGCTGTCCGGCGATCATGAACTGGCGGACTCGTCCCGCCGCGATCTGAGCGCGGCGGGTGTCGCGCCAGGTCTCGGCGTGCCGGGTCTGCTGGCGTCCGTCATCGCTTCTCCGCCAGCGGCGCATGGTCAGGTTGGGCATGAGGTAGCGATCGTCGCGCTCGGACGGTTCGCAGTACTGCGGTCGGGCGAACCGGTGCCGCTGGCTGCCTGGCAGTCACGCAAGGCCCGTGACCTGCTGAAGGTGCTCGTTGCGCGCAAGGGCCACCCGATCACGCGGGAAGCGGCTGCCGAGGCGCTATGGCCCGACGAGGATCCGGAGCCATTGGGTAACCGGTTGTCCGTGGCGCTGAGCGTCGTCAGAAAGATCCTCGATCCAGACCGCCAGCACCCTGCAGACCACTACGTCATCGCCGACGCGCGGACCATCGCGCTGCGGCCCGACCGGGTTGACATCGACCTGATCGAGTTCCTGAAAGCCGCCGACGAGGCGATCGACCTGACGGCGCGGGGTGCGCGCGAGGCGGCAGAGGCTCCGCTGCGGCGCGCGCGCCAGGTATATGCCGGCGACTTCCTCGAGGAAGACCTCTACGAGGAATGGGCAGTTGGGGCCCGCGAGGAAGCACGCTCACGGCTGCTGACGGTCTTGCGGCTGCTGGCGCGGCTGGCCGCTCACCGTGCTGACGACGACTCGGCCAGCCAATACCTTGGCCTGCTGCTAGAGCGAGATCCTTACGACGAGGATGCCTGGCTCGCGCGCATCGCCGGGCAGCAGCGGCTGCGCCGCTACGGCGAAGCCCGGCGGCAGTACGCCATCTACGCGCGGCGCATGGACGAGCTCGGTGTCGTGCCCGTCGCTCTCGCGGACGCCGCAGGCTCTCGGCCCTAAGGCCACCCTCAGCCAACCCGAAGCCCGACTCGGATCCTCAGATCGTGAGGACTTTCATCGTCCGCTTACTGCACGACGGCGGCGGGGACCGGCACGGCGCCGAACTCCCGCGGCTGCGAGGCGTCATGGAAGAGGTGGCCACGGGCTTGCGGATCACCTTCCGCAGTGACGCCGAACTGCTGACCGCGCTCACGACTGCGCTAGCCGCCGACACGCCGGGCACGCAACGCATGCCAGGCACGCCAGCCAAACGTCGCGGCGGCGAGCAGCCAGGCCCTACCTGAAGGAGAATCGACATGTCACGCGCGAGAATTGCATTGTCTGTGTCGGCGGCAGCCCTGCTGCTGGCCGGATGCGCTGCGTCCCACAAAAACGCCCCGCCGAAAGTGAACGCTGCCTCGGTAACCAAACCGTCGAGCAGCGCACCGGCGAGCAGCGCACCGGCGACAACGACCACCGCAGCCGGCGCCGACACGACCGGGCTATCCGGCTCGTGGACGGGCCAGTACGGCGGTTCGTTCCAGGGCACGTTCAAGCTCAATTGGCAGCAGTCAAGCAGCAAGCTGAGCGGCACGATCCAGCTCTCGAATCCACCCGGCTCCCTTGCCATCCACGGAAGCGTGAACGGCAGCACCATCAGCTTCGGCACAGTCGGCTCGACGGCCATCACCTACTCGGGCTCGGTCTCCGGCAACTCCATGTCCGGCACTTACACAGTCGCGGCGCCTAACGGCTCGGTCGGAGGCAACTGGAGCGCGTCAAAGAGCTGACAGCATGCGGCCGCAGGACCCTGCGGCGGGCGCAGTCACGCTCGCTGCGCGGCCACCTCGCGGAGGGGACGGGGTGGCCGCGGCGGTCAGCCCGCCATCTCTGGCGCCGAATCCGCCTGCTACTCAGCCGATCGGCTTGGCTGCTGCCCGCCTGGTCATGGAGCCGAGCTTGCGGGTGCCGCCAGTCTGCTTGCCCGTAAGCCTGGTCTCATCCGGCCATCTGACGTCGTAGACGAGGCCGAGCTTCTCGGCCAGCCAGATCAGGCGCGCGGAGATGTCGATCTGTCCCTTGAGGACGCCGTGCCGCGCACAGGTCGGGTCCGCATGGTGCAGGTTGTGCCAAGACTCGCCGAACGACAGGATCGCCAGCCACGAGACGTTCCTTGACTTGTCGCGCACCTCGAACTCCGCCTTACCGAATGTGTGGCAGATCGAGTTGATGGACCACGTGATGTGGTGCAGGAACGCTATCCGGACCAAGGTGGCCCAGAAGAACGCGGTGACTGCGCCCTGCCAGGACATCGACCATAGCCCGCCAATCAGCGCAGGCGCGAGCAGCGATACGGCCACCAGGCCCGGGAACCACCGCGAGATCGCCGAAACGTCTGAGTCTGCGAGCCAGTCGGGACAGAACTTTTCCTCGGAGGTGACGTCGCCGTCGAACAGCCAGCCGACGTGAGCAAAGATCAGGCCCTTGGTCAGCGCCTTCCAGTCGTCGCCGAACCGCCAGGGCGAGTGCGGGTCGCCCTCCTTATCGCTGTACTTGTGGTGCCGCCGGTGATCGGCAACCCAGGTGATGACCGGGCCTTCGATGGCCAGGCTCCCGGCTAGCGCGAGCGCGATCTTGAAGCCGCGCACTGCCTTGAACGACCCGTGCGTGAAGTACCGGTGCAGCCCCACGCTGATCCCGAGTCCGGAGATGTAGTAGAACGCGATCGCGATGACGATGTCGTGCCAGCCGAGGCCCCAGCCCCAGGCCAGTGGCACCGCCGCGATCAGCGCCAGGAGCGGGACTGCCACGAAGACGCCGACCAGGACGCGCTCGAACGTCGATCGCGGCTCAGGCTCGATCTCCGGGCGCGATCCGGCCGGTGCTGTGAGCACCGCGCCCGGCTCAGGACTAACGGCTTGAATAGTTGCAGTCATGCAATCCCCTCGCTTTGGCGGTCGCCGGCACTCGATGGCGCGATCCGCACATGCCAGGGTCTTGAGCCCATGCAAGACAACGCTTACTTACCTAACCGTAGCTTACGGTACCGTAGGTTTGTTGCTACCCGTTCCGCACCAAATAATTCAAGGGAACGGGGTCGAGGTAGTCCGCCGCGGGCCGGAGGCTCGCCGCAACCTGCGTACGGCGCCGGGGCGGGCCTGTGACCAAGGCCGCGTAGCTGACCGGGCCTAGTGCGGTCACATCGCAAGGCATAGCTCAGCGGGCGCAAGTAGACGCCGCTCCATGCGTCGCGTACGGTGAAGGTGTTGCTCCGGACCCCGGCGGCTGAACCCACGAAATCCTGGGACAAGCGAAGGATCCGGAGTTTTCTCATCTCGCAGAGCCGGCTGCTCGCAAGTCAAATCGTTAGGGCTGAGGAGTCGGCTATGAGGTTCATCACCTTCGCAGGACGCGCGCTGCCGACTGGCATCCGCAGATGACCGCGGGCTCGGTCGCGCCTCCCGCGGCCCGAACGGGACCGGCGGACCGCTTGACCCGGCCACCGCGGGCGCTCGGCTATGACGGCACGTCTCCGTTTCCCGTGGATGATGCGCGGGAGCTGAGCGCAGGCGGACGGGTCCAGATAGCAGTGACGGTCGCGATCGTTGCTGGGCCCTTCGCCGGCCTCGCAGCTGCAGTGTGGCTGGCGTGGGGGCATGGCGTTGGCCTCACTGACATTGTGCTCGCGCTGGTGTTCTACATGATCACCGGGCTCGGAGTGACCGTCGGCTACCACCGGCTGCTCACCCACGGCTCGTTCACCGCCGGGCCAGCGCTGCGGACTGCGCTCGCCATCGCCGGCTCGATGAGCTTCGAGGGTGATGTGACGGGCTGGGTCGCTACCCACCGGCGCCATCACGCCTTTGCCGACCGGCCCGGTGACCCGCACTCCCCCTATCGCTACGGCGCGAGCGTCGGCGGCCAGCTCCGCGGCCTGGCCCATGCCCACATGGGCTGGCTGATGCACGAGGACCCCACGCCCCGGGATCGTTATGCTCCGGATCTGCTCGCCGACCGGGGCATGCGGGTCGTCACAGCCGCGTTCCCGGTCCTGTGCATTGCCTCGCTCGCCTTGCCGTTCGCTGCCGGGTGGGCGCTCGGTGGCACCCTGCGCGCGGGACTGCTCGCCCTCGTCTGGGCCGGGCTAGTCCGCATCACCTTGCTTCAGCACGTCACCTGGAGCGTGAACTCGCTGTGCCACGTGTTCGGCAACCGCCCGTTCCGCACGCGACGCTACGACCGCGCTACCAACCTATGGCCACTCGCGCTCCTGTCGTTCGGAGAGAGCTGGCACAACATGCACCATTCGGACCCGGCCTGCGCCCGGCATGGCGCGGAGCCGCACCAGATCGACATCGCGGCTGGTCTCATCCGGATCTTCGAGCGAGTCGGCTGGGCAACGGCCGTGCACTGGCCTGACCCGGTTCGCCTCGCGGCACGTCGCCGCGAGTCAGAGTAAGTCCAGCCACGGCCAGGTCCCGGCCGGGACGCGGGCGGCATGTTCTGCGGACTGCGCTGTCGGCTGCACTGATTGCCGCGATCTTCTGGCTCGGGCTCCCCCATTTCGCGTCCTACCGCAGCGCCTGGGCCAGTATGGGGGCTATGACCTGGCCTTATGCCGTGCTGGTCGGGGCCACGGCCGTTGCCAGCCTGGCATCGTTCTGGTTCCTGATCACCTCGGTCCTGCCAGCGGTCCGACTGCGCCAGGCGGCGGTGGTCAACCTCGGGTCCAGCGCGGTGGCCAACACGCTCCCCGCCGGCGGCGCGCTGGCCATGGGGATTAGCTGGAAAATGCTGTCTAGCTGGGGCGTCAGCACGGCCGATTACGTGGTCTACACCCTGGTGTCCGGCACCTGGGGCGTCTTCGCCCGCCTGGGCCTGCCGGTCCTGGCGCTGCTGGCCTTGCTCACGGTCACCAAGCCAGGCGCCGTTCTCATCATCGGAGCGGCAGCCGGCCTGGCCTTCCTCGTCGCAGCCGTGGCGGGGCTCGGCCTCCTGCTGCGCAGCGAGGCCGTCATGTTCTGGGCGGGCCGCGCGGCACAGCGCATGACGGCCGCTGCCTGCCGGCTGGCGCGCCGGACAGCGCCTCCGGATGTCGCCGGTTCCCTGGCCGACTTTCGCCACCGGGTCCGCAGCCTCGTCGGCGCGCGCGGCTGGCGGATCACCGTCGCGACCGTGGCCACCAATGTGCTGCTGTGGCTGGTGCTGCTGGCGTGCCTTCGTGGCAGCGGCCTGTCCCAGGCTCAGGTGTCCTGGCAGGCTTCGCTGGCAGCGTTCGCGTTCATCCGGCTGCTGACCGTCCTTCCGATCACCCCAGGCGGTGTGGGGATCACCGAGCTCGGCCTGGTCGGGCTCCTGGCCGCGGGAGGCAGCCACCAGATCGGGGCTCAGGTGACCGCCGCCGTCCTGCTGTACCGGGCCGCAACCTACCTGCCGCCCATCCTGCTGGGCGCTGGCGCCTGCCTGGTGTGGCGCCACACGCCCGCACTGATCTGGCGGCGACCGGCGGAAGGCCTTTCCGCGCTGCCGCTGAGCGAGGTATCTACCGTGCCTGCCGTCTGCCAGGTCGGCGCCGCATCCGCAGGGCAGCCAGGATGAGGGCCACGATGAACACGCCGATGCCGATCATCAGCAGGTACAGCAGGCCCTTGACGACCACGCCGACGATCCCCAGGGCGATTGCGGCGATCACCAGTAGCAGGAACAGCGCAATCATGTGTCCTCCCGTCCGGTCCGCTCAGCGGCGGGCCAGCAGCCTCGCGCCGTCAGCGCCCGGTTGGTAGGCCAGCCCATAGTGCTTGAAGATTGCCTCTTCCTCGCCCGCCGGCAGCTCCCCGTCGGTGGTGATCGACGGGGCATCCTTAACAAGCCCTTTGTCGTAGCCGACCTTGAGGTACCCCGGCCCTACGGTCGCCTGGTCCAGGGGGACGAATACAAGCCGGTGGCGGGTCGGCATTCCGACCTTTACTGTCGCGAATGACGGGAGGTCGGTGCCGGTGTCGACGTACACCGCCTCGAGCTCCCCGACCTTGCGCCCCTGGGCATCCACCACGTCGTGGCCACGCCACTCCCGGATATCGGCCGCTTCGAACACGCTGGCCACCTCCTCACTGCGCCACGTATTCTGCACTCCTACCCAGGCATCCGCGTCTAATCGTAGGCGTGCTCCGAGGCCGCTGCTCTCGGCTATCCTGACGGTGCGTTCCCTACGCGAGGCCGCGGAGGACGCTCAGCCACTGCCCCAGACGCCAACGGGCACGCGAGGCCATCTGAGCCAGCCTCGGACGTGAGCTGTTATGCCAACGACCTATGCCCTGCTCAGCACGTATCCGCCGACACAGTGCGGGCTGGCGACCTTCACCGCTGCTCTGCTGGCTCATCTGCCCCTGCCGGGCGACCAAGTCGCCGTAGTCCGAGTGCTCGACGAGCCGGAGTCGACCCCAGGCCCGGAGGTGGCGCACGACCTCGTCTCAGGCTCGATCGCCAGTGCGGCCGCCGCAGCGGAAGTCCTCAACAGCTTCGATGTCGTGATCGTGCAGCACGAGTACGGCATTTACGGTGGACCCGACGGCCAGGACGTCGTATCGCTGCTAGCAGCCGTGCACGTGCCGACCATCGTGGTCCTGCACACCGTCCTGGCCAGCCCGACGCCACGGCAGCGCTCGATCCTCGATGAGGTCATCGCGGCGGCCACCGCTGTCGTCACGATGACCCAGACAGCCAGATCGCGCCTCCTCGCCAGCTACGGCACGAGCCCTGAGAAGGTGTTCGTGATACCGCATGGCGCCGCCGATAACCGCGCGGCAGCGGCCTCCACCAGAACGCGGGAACAGCCCATGGTCCTGACCTGGGGGCTGCTGGGTCCAGGCAAGGGGATCGAGTATGCGATCGATTCGATGGCGATACTCCGCGACCGTGGGCTGCACGCTGATTATCAGGTAACGGGCCAGACTCATCCGCGCGTGCTTGACCGCGAAGGCGAGGCTTACCGTCGAGCGCTCGAGACACGAGCAAGCGATCGGGAAGTGGCAGATCGCGTGCACTTCCAGGACCGGTTCCTACCCACGCCTGCTCTCGGCCGTCTGATCGGCGCCGCGACCGTCGTGCTGCTGCCGTACGACTCGCTGGAACAGGTGACCTCCGGAGTCCTGATCGAGGCTGTGACGGCTGGTAAGCCGGTGGTGTCGACCTGCTTCCCGCATGCCGCGGAGCTGCTCGGCGGTGGTGCCGGACTCCTGGTCGCGCGTCAGGACCCGGACAGCATCGCCGACGCGCTCCAGCGCGTCCTGACCGAACCGGGACTCTCGGCGCGGATGAGCAGTCATTCGGTTGAGCTCGCGCCGCAGTTGCTGTGGCCAGCGGTCGCACGGTCGTACCGGGAACTCGCGTCGGCCCTGACCGCCGACAGGGCCGGGCTGCCGATATGAGCTGCCCAGCTCCGCCGTTCCGGCATCTGCAGCGACTGACGGACACTGTCGGCCTGCTGGAGCACGCCAACGGGACCGTGCCGCGGCATGAGCACGGCTACTGCGTCGATGACGTCGCTCGCGGCCTTGTTGTGGTCTGCCGTGAGCCGTCCCCGTCGCAGGAGCTCATCACGCTGGGACGCCGATACCTGTACTTCCTGGCCCAGGCGCAGGTCGCGGACGGGCGATTCAGGAACCGGCTCGGCTACGACCGGCGGTGGCACAGCCTCGCCGGGACACAGGACTGCTGGGGCCGCGCTCTGTGGGGTCTCGGCACCGCCGCCGCGCGGGGTCCCACGGCGGGTATCCGAGAAGAGTCCCTGACCCGCTTCAGCCGCAGCGCGCACGTCCCATCGGTCTGGCCGCACGCCATGGCGTTCGCGGCTCTCGGCGCTGCCGAAATACTCGACTTGTGGCCCGACCATCCGGTCGCGCTCACACTGCTTGAAAAGGTCGTCGACGTCATCGGCACGCCGCTGGCAGATCCGGAATGGCCGTGGCCGGCATCCAGGCTCAGCTATGCGAACGCGGCAATCGCCGAGGCGGTCATAGTGGCCGGCTGGCGGCTGGGCTCGCACCGGATCCTGCGGGACGGGCTGCGTATGCTCGAGTGGCTGCTGACCGTGGAGACCAGGGACGGGCACCTGTCGGTCGTGCCGGTCGGAGGCTGGAGTCGGGGCGAAAACCGCCCGGGTTTCGACCAGCAGCCGATCGAAGTGGCCGCGCTCGCCGATGCGTGCATGCGCGCCGCGACAGTCACAGGTGACAGCGGCTGGCTCGCTGGAGTGCAGATGAGTGTGGCGTGGTTCCTCGGCGACAACGATGCCAAGATCCCGCTCCTCGACGAGCGGACCGGCGGCGGATGCGACGGCCTGAGCCGCAATAGCCGCAGTCGCAATCAGGGGGCCGAGTCCACCCTTGCGATGATCTCCGTGCTGCAGCTTGGTGTCCGCCTCGCGCCGGCGCCACTGTGACACAAGACGCGGCCATCAGCCGCATGCTGACCAGAACGCCGCACGTACTGAAGCCGGACGCCTCGCGCACATTTTGCCGACTGTTCGTGCCCGGCGAGGAAACCCTGATTCAGGGCGAGTCACGCGCGCTGGCCGTCATCGACCGCATCCTCGACTTGAGCGAGCAGGAAGCTGAGCAGACCCTGGCCCGGACGCTCGACAGGTTCTCGGCCGCGCATCGCGACCTGGCCGAGACGCTGGAGCTCAACTTCCGGCTCGCCGCGGACCGGGTAGAGCGCAAGATCAACGCTTCGAGCATGCGACGACGGCTCATCGGCGCCTATTTCACGCAGGAGTACGCGCTCGAGGCTGCCGCGTTGTTCAACCCGTCGATGGTCGCGCATCCTGATCAGGCGGGCTGCCAGCCCGGCGACGTCCGGTTCATCATGAGCCTGCGGGCTGTCGGCGAAGGTCATCTGTCCAGCATCGAGTTCCGGACCGGGATATTCGGCGAGGCTGGCATTCGCCTTGACGAGCCCGGCCGGTTCATCGACACCGGCCGAACTCACCACGTTCCTAATGATCGCGATCTTTTGGTGGGGAAGACGGCCGCGTCCAGCTATGCAGTGGAGTTTGACGAGCGCACGGCACTATCCGAGCGGGTGCTGTGGCCCGCGAGCCCGGCTGAAAGCCATGGCATGGAAGACGCCAGGTTCGTGCGCTTCACCGACGGGGCAAAAGCTACTTACTACGCGACATACACAGCCTTCGACGGCTCGCAGGTCGCGCCCCACCTGCTGGAGACTACGGATTTCCGCGCGTTCACGATGTCGCAGCTCTCGGGTCCGTCGGCGCGGAACAAGGGCATGGCGCTGTTCCCGCGCCGAGTCGCCGGCCGCTTCGCCGCGCTGTCTCGCTGGGACCGGGAGACCAACGCCATCGCGTATTCCGATGACGGTCAGCGCTGGAGCGAGGCCATCACCATCCAGACCCCAGTCCGGCCGTGGGAGCTGACACAGCTCGGCAACTGCGGATCGCCGATCGAGACTCCTGCCGGATGGCTGGTCTTCACGCACGGCGTCGGGCCGATGCGGGAGTACGGCATCGGCGCGATCCTGCTCGACCGTGCGGAGCCCGATCGCCTGATAGGCGCCCTAGCCGAACCGCTCCTGGTAGCCGCCGAATCAGAGCGGACGGGATATGTGCCGAACGTCGTCTACTCCTGTGGCGCGATGCTCCACGACGGCAAGATCGTGCTGCCGTACGGCTGCAGCGACTCCTCCGTGCGGATCGCCATCGTCGACCTCAGCCAGCTACTCGAGCGTTTCGTCTCCGACTGAGACGTACAGACCCAGCGGCAATCTGAAACTAGAAAAGCGTTTCCATAGATTGTGGTACTCTGTGCTCTGTGCCTAGCTGGAGCTTCCTGAGCAATCACGGACGCGTCCTGCTGTGCCTGGCCCAAGACCCTGGCATGCGGCTGCGCGACATCGCCGCCCAAGTTGGCATCACCGAGCGCAGCGCCTACGGCATCGTCGCTGACCTCACCAAAGCTGGCTACGTCGCCAAGCTGAAGGACGGCCGCCGTAACCGGTACAAAATCCAGGCGCACCGCCCACTGCCGGAGCCAACGGCCCGCGAGCGGACTGTCGGCGAAGTGCTTGCACTGCTGGCCGACACCGACGTTGGGGACACCGATGTCGGGGGCGCCAGCCTCGGCAACACAGGCGTCCGAGAGACAGACGCTTCTGCAAGCCGGTTGCCAGCCGAAGCGAGCAGCGGCTAAGCCGCGCACCGCCGCGCATACCGTGGCCATCTGCGCCCTTTCGCCTGAATCCGATCGGAGGTCCGCCGTGGACCCTGGCAGGCTGCCCGCCTTCGAGCTGAGACTCCCGACGCGAACCGCCGACGGCGTTGCCATCGCCGAACTGGGCGGTGACCTTGAGATAACGTCCTCTCCGGCCCTCCGCGACCAGCTCCGCAGCGTGCTCCTTAGCGGATCTCGCCGGCTCGTCATCGACCTGTCCGGCGTGACTTCCTGCGACGCGAGCGGGCTCGCCGTCCTAGTCGGCACCAGAAGCTGCGCCGTTCTGCTAGGCGGGTGGGTGCGGCTGGCCGCCGTTCCCCCGCAGGTGGACGACGTGCTGCGGCGCACGGGGCTGCATCCGCATCTCGATGTCTTCCTTACTGTCGAGGACGCAGCAGCCGGCGCGGCGGCCGGCCAGCGCGGCCGAGTCGATGCGCCGGCCAGCGAGCTGCCCAGGCGATCTGTCGCTCAGCCCGCGAGCGCGCGCACCCGGCCCCACGGGCCCGGGCAGACTCTGCTGAACGCCGCAGGATAAGGGTCACCCCGATGCACGGGCGGGACCGACTCGCACGGTCCTGGAGGTAGGCCGCTGGTTGGCGCCAGCTCAGCGGGAAAGGGTGTGGTGTATGACGAGTGAAGAGCGCATCGCCCAGCTAGAGGCCCAGATCGACGACCTGCGCGGCCAGCTGGCGGAGCTGCACAAGCAGATGACCAAGTCCCAGATCGATCAGTGGCAGGGGCGCATCGAGGATCTGGAAGTTCAGATGCACCTCGGCGCCATGGACACCTCGGACCGGCTGAACACACTAATGCAAGGCCTGCGCGCTAAGTGGGCAGACGCCCGCCGGCAGTTCGAGGACAGGACCTCGACGGCGACGAGCGTGGCCGAAACTATGCGCACCGGACTGGAGAATGCATTCGCGGAGGTCCGCAAGGCGCTGCTCGAGACCAAGAACAAGCTGGCCTGATCCCCGCCGTCAGGCGGTGTCCGTTGCCTTCGGTCTCGCGGCCGTTGGCTTAGCGTCTGTCGCTTCGGAGCCTTATCGCTTCGCGGCGGGTCGCTTCGCGCCCCGCTCCTTCGCGGCGGTTGGCTTCCCTTTTGCACCCTTCCCCTTCGCGGCGGCTGGCCTCCCCTTTGCACCGTTCCCCTTCGCGGCGGCTGGCCTCCGAGCCGCTGATTTCGCGGGCCTTGCGCTCTTGTCGTGCCCGGCTGGCCTCTTGGCGCGACGCGGCGCGACCACCCTGAGCAGATCGGCGATGCCGTCTTCGATGCCATCGGCCAGCACATCCAGATCCGGAGTTGTCGCGTAGTCGCCTGTGATCCCGAAGGTGACCTGACCGCTGTAGGTGAAGATCGACACACCGGTCCGCAACGTCGTCGCAATGGGCACGTATGGGATGATCTCCACCAGCCGACGCCCGAGCCCATACAGCGGGAACTGCGGCCCCGGGATATTGGTGGTCACCGTAACGATCTCTCGCTGCGGGATGCTAAAGACGAGCCGCACGAACATCGAGGCCAGGACGAACGGTGCATACCGTCGCAGCGATACAAATGCCTCGCCGGCCTCCGCCTCACTGCTTGCTTTCAGCATTGCCATCTGCGTGATGACGGCAGCGAGGCGTTCTGCCGGGTCGGCTATGTCGACTGGAAGATTGGCCACGAGCGCGGACAGCCGGTTCTCGTAGATGCTCTCCTCCCCTGGGCTGCGGACTGAGACAGGGACCAGCGAACGAACCATCGACGGCGCAGGCTCCTCGCCGCGGGCCAGCAGCAGAGCGCGGAAGCCGCTGCTGATGGCAGCAAGGAACACGTCGTTGACGGTGCCGCCAAGCTCGTTCTTGATCGTCTTGACGTCGTCCAGCGATGCCCTGGCCCAGGTGTAGCGGCGCTGCCGGCCAATGGGACCGCTCAAGGACGAAGCGGCCGCCGGCGGCAGCGCCCTGGCGTACCGAGCCAGACCGCGCACCGTCTCGGCCGCCTTGCGGACGGCTAGCTCGGGGTCCGCCAGCGAGCGCCGGATTGCAGCCCCCTCATGCACTGGCATCAGCGCCGCATTCAGTACGGCGCGCGCCGCGAGCGCAAGCCCTGACGGTTCCGGTCGCGCCGGGCTGTCCGGCACCACTCGCCGGAGCGGGGGCTCCGGGGAAGCGTCGAAGATCACACGGTACAGATCGGCAGCCGATACCCCGTCGACCATGGCGTGGTGCACCTTCGTGATCAGCGCCCAGCGGCCCTGCTCGACGCCTTCGACCAGCCAGAATTCCCAAAGCGGGTAGTCGCGGTCCAGCCGCTGGGCCATCACGCGCGCCATTAGCCAGCGAAGCTGCTGGTCCCCTCCGGGCGACGGCAGGGCCGTGTGCCGGACGTGGTACCGGAGATCGAAATTCGGATCGTCTACCCACACCGGCGGCCCGACGCCGAACGGCACCTTGCGCAGCTTCCTGCGATAGAGGGGAACGAGCGGCAGTCGCCGAGCAGTCGCCTCGAGAAACTCCTCGTATGTCGGCGCCGGGCCTTCGAATACTGAGACCGAGGCAATAGCAAACGAAGCGTTCTGATCCTGGTCCTCTGCATCGACAAAAGCCGCATCCAGCGAGTTCAACCGCTCCACGAGCCCGCCCCTAACCGTGTCAGTCTCGTGCTCCGGGCGGTCCCGCACGGCGACGGCCACGGGCTCACGCTACCGAGCACCGACAGCTCTGGACATGGCCGAAGGTCCTGGGCGGGAGGACCTGCGGCACAGTCGCGGTCACAATTCGTTGACCGTCTCCTGCAGAGTGCGATCGATGTGCTTCGGATCGACATCGAGTTCCCTGGCGGTCTGCTTCTGCGCCCTAGTGACAGCCTTCTTGATCGCGTCCTCGATCTTGCTCTCCCCGACGACGACGAGGCCGGCTTGGCCCGGATCGATGAAATCGCCGAGTTCCTTCGCGTCCGAGCGCGACATCCCCTTGGCCAGGTGACCGCTAACGCCGCCGATGACACCGCCGAGCGCAGCCGCCCCCAGTACCGATGGCGGGAAGATGACCCCGACTGCTGCGCCCGCGGCAATGCCCCACCACGCGCCATGCCGGGTGGCTGTCTCGTCTTTGTTCTCGTGGATCTTGCCGCTGACATCCTTGGTAATGACGGCCGCATCGTAGGAGCCCACCAGGCCCGCTGCGTGCGCTTCCTTGACGACCTGGTAATCGTCGCGGGCCAGGTCCTCGTCTGGATAGGTCGCGACTAGCACGAATGTGCTGTCAGAACCGGACATTCCGCCTCCTCGTGTCGCTGACATGATCACGTTGGCCATTCGCCGACCGCCGCGTCGTGATCAAGGCTGTCAGCCCGCGACCCGCCGAGTCGTCACCCGTTGTGGGCGAAGAGAGCCCTGCGCCGCTGGATCGATGGCGCGATGCGGGCAGCGCCTGACGCGGTGAGCTAGATCACGACAGGGTCGGCTTGCCGGGAAGCGACCAGGCCGGGTACCCTGCTAAGCGTTTGACCAGGCACCTCGTTCGGTGAGGCGTCGACATGAACACAGGCCACTGATCCGACGACGTCGAGAGACGCCCAGGGTCAGGACAGGTCTCCCCGGCTTAAGGGGTGACCCGAAGTGGCTGCACCAGATGGTGCTACGTCGTGTCGTGCCAAAGCTCTGACGAGAAGGGGTGCACCGGCCGTCTGTCGGATTACTCCCTATGTGTCTGCTAGCGAGAACTGTGCTGTTGCGCGCTGCTTTTGCGGTACTGCTGTTCGGCACGGCTTTTGCGGCACTGTGCTGACACCCGCGCGTGTCACGGCCGGAGGGAGGCGAGACATGGATAGCAATAGTCCGGGTCATGAACGACCCCTGCATCCGAGCTTTCTCGTTCTCTTCCGGCACGCGGTAACCGCCCGCACTGCGCGGCGTCGCACCGCGATCTAGCCCGCCGCCTCAGCGCAGCGCGGACGGATGCTGCGTGCCTCCCGATACGGCCCCTGACCGGGGAGAGGGAGGATCACCATGACGGCCGCAATGGAGTACCGGGGCGCGGTACTTGACTCCGAGCACGTCGGCGACATCCGCGGCGCGCTCGGCACGATCCAGCTCGACGACACCGCACCGCGCCGCGGGCTGAGCCGCAAGGCCAAGACGCTGCTGGCGATCGTCGGCCCCGGCCTGATCGTGATGGTCGGCGACAACGACGCCGGCGCCTTCGCTACATACGGTCAGGCGGGGCAGAACTACGGCACCAGGCTGCTCTGGACACTGCTGTTGTTGGTCCCGGTGCTGTACGTGAACCAGGAGATGGTGCTGCGCCTCGGCGCGGTCACGGGAGTCGGGCACGCCCGCCTGATCCTGGAGCGTTTCGGCAAGTTCTGGGGCGCGTTCAGCGTCATCGACCTGTTCATCCTGAATGCCCTGACCATCATCACCGAGTTCATCGGCATTACGCTCGCGGCCGGATACCTGGGCCTGCCAAAGCTCGGCGCGGTGGCGCTGGCGGCGGCCGTGATCACGGGGGCAGCGTTTACTGGTAGCTTCCGCCGGTTCGAGCGGATAGCGGTCGCATTCTGCGCGGGCAGCTTGCTGCTGATCCCGATCTACTTCCTGGCCCACCCGGCTGCGTCGCAGATGGCGCACAACTTCGTCGTCCCGGAGCTACCCGGCGGCGCAGGCCAGCTGTCCACCGTGATGCTGCTGGTCATCGGCATCGTCGGCACCACCGTCGCGCCGTGGCAGCTGTTCTTCCAGCAGTCCTACGTCATCGACAAGCGCATCACCCCAAGGTTCATGAAGTACGAGAAGGTCGACCTGTGGATCGGCATCGTCATCGTGGTCGTCGGGGCCGCCGCCATCATGGGCGCAACCACCGCCGCGTTCGCCGCGACGCACGGCTTCGGCCACTTCGGCAATGCCGCCGATCTCGCGGTTGGCCTGCAGGCGTACGCGGGGCGCACGGCTGGCGTCCTGTTCGCCATTGCGCTGCTCGACGCGTCCATCATCGGTGCGTTCGCGGTCTCCCTGTCGACGGCGTACGCAATCAGCGACGTGTTCGGCATGAACCACTCCCTGCACCGCGGAGTGAAGAACGCGAAGGGCTTCTACGCCATCTACGCGGCCCTCATCGGTGCCGCCGCGACGGTCGTGCTGATCCCCGGCTCACCGCTCGGCCTGCTGACCGAGGGTGTCCAGGTGCTGGCCGGCGTTCTGCTGCCATCGGCGTCGGTGTTCCTGCTGCTGCTGTGCAACGACAAGGACGTCCTGGGCCCGTGGGTGAACGGACGCAGGACGAACATGTTCACTGCGGCCGTCGTCGCGGTCCTCGTTTCGCTGTCGGTCATCCTGACTGCCTCGGTGCTGTTTCCGAACATCAGCTCGCGCGCGATCCTCGACATCATGGGCGCCTGCGGTGTCGCGTCCGTGCTTGCCGCCAGCTACGCGCTGGCCCGCCGCCAGCGGTCCGGCGCCGCCGCCACGGCGGCTGTGGACCGCACCGGCCAGGAGAACTGGCGGATGCCGCCGCTGAACCTGCTGGAGCGGCCAGTTATGTCGACCGGCCGGAAGATCGGCATGTCGGCCCTGCGGCTCTACCTCGGCGTCGCCATGATCCTGGTCATCGTCAAGATCGTCGAGCTCGCCGTCGGCCACTAAGGCGTCGCTGCCCGGCTTGGGGCGCCTGACCGGTCATGGATGTGGAATCAGGACGGCAGTAGGCGTACCCGATCAACATTCATGACCGGTCTTGGGCGCTCAGCCGCCGCCCAGCTGGACTGCCTTGACGACTAGGAGCAAGACCGAGATCGCCAGGTAGCCCCAGAGCAGCGCCATGGTGAGCCGGGTCGCGGGTGACCAGGTGACCGGCTTGAGCAGAGCGAGCTGCGGCATCCGCCAGCTCTGCCGCTGAGCGCGGGACATGACGCTGCGCGGATGCGGCGCCGGCGGCGGCCGCCTGGACCGGGTTAGCCACAGCCAGCCGCCGGTCGCGCCCGCGCCTGCCAGAAGCAGGACCGACACCCAGATAGCCACCCAAGCGGAGTTGACGCGAGGAAAAAGCGTGGTCACCACCAACGTGCCGGACAGCGCCAGCAGCACGCCGATGATGCCGCTGGCGAGGATGTTCAGCCAGCGGTGGTTCATCCACGGGCCGAGCACCTCGGCGTCGTTGCACAACAGCAGCAGAAACACCGACGCCGATGGCAGCAGCACCCCGGCCAGCGCCTGCACGGCGGTCGTGAGCAGGCCGAGCGGGGCGCCGGGGATCAGGACGACGCCAGCGGCTATCCCGATCATCGCGGCGTAGCTCGCGTAGAAGAGCCTGGCGTCGCTGAACTTGCGGTGCAGCGAATGCTTGAGGCCGAAGACGTCACCGAACGCGTAGCTGGTCGACAGCGTCACGGCCGCCGCGCCGATGATGGACGCGTCGAGCAGCACGATCGCGAACAGCGCACCCAGGACCCGGCTGTGCATGCCAAGCGCGGTAGCGACCCCTAGCGCACTACTGAAATGCCCGGCCAGGCCCGTGCCGCGCACCGCGAAGACGGCCACGATCAGGATCGCCGCCGCCCCTACGATGACCACCACCGCACCAAGCGAGGTGTCGGCTCGCTCGTAGCCGATGAACCGCGGCGTGATCCGCTTGTCGATGACGTTGGACTGCTGGAAGAACAGCTGCCATGGCGCGACGGTCGTGCCCACGATCGCGATGATCAGCAAGATCGCGTCGGAGCTGACGCCGCCCTGGATGCCCGGTACGACAAAGTGATAGCCAATCGAGCCGTAGCTCGGATGGGACAGCAGCACGAGCGGCAGCAGCACCAGGCTGGCGCCTATGAACAGGAACATGGCGCGCTCCCAGCGCCGGAAGCTGCCGCTGACGGCAATGCCGACCAGCAGGATCGCGGCCACTGGCACTGACACGTACTGGCTGACACCGAAATAACGCAGCGCTAGCGAGACGCCGATGAACTCGGTGGCGATGGTCAGGAAGTTCAGCAGGAACAGGTCTCCCACGCTGAAGGCGCCCCAGAACTTGCCGAACCGCTCGATGATCAGCCGGGCGTGGCCCACGCCGGTCACGGCGCCAAGCCTGACCACCATCTCCTGATTCACGATCAGCACCGGGATCAGCAGCAGCAGCACCCACAGCAGGCTGTACCCGTAGTTCTGCCCGGCCTGCGCGTACGTGGCGACCCCGCCGGCGTCATTGTCGCCGACCATGACGATCAACCCTGGGCCGACGATCGCGAGGAACGTGACTAGCCGCCGTCGCCAGCCGCCGCGGCTGGCGTCATCGTCGAACCGGATCCGCCCGAGGGCGCCCTCAATGTCTCCGACATCCGCGTTGTCGAGCACCGCGCTGGGCGACACCAAGGTTCTTTCGGGAACGGGGTCGCCGACGACCCCGGTCTGCTGCGGCTCGGCAGCGTCGGTCACGTCGAATCCCCGTGATGGGCGTCCGGCGGCTCGGCTGCTTCGCGCCGTCGCCACTCACGAGGCAGCGTGGCCTCGAGCACGTCGTCGACGGTGATGATGCCGATCATGGTCCGCCGATCGTCGACGACCGGCACGCTGATCAGGTTGTAGTCGCTCATCAGGACCGCCACATCGGCCACATCCGTGCCCGCGCCAACGCGCACCGGATCATCGTCGTAGATGTCGGTGATGGCTGCCGACTGGTCGGCCTGCACGAGCTCTACCAGCCGGACTACCCCGGACAGGCGCCCGCGCTGGTCCAGGACATGCACGCTGGTCAGCGCCTCGGGCTCGAGAGAGGACGCGCCGGCGACAGCGGCGAGTGCCTCGTGGGCGCTGGCCTGCGCGGGAACTGACACGAAGTCCACGCCCATCAGGCCGCCCGCGCTCGCCGGGTTGAATCCCATCAGGGTCAGGACTTTCGTGCGCTGTCCGACCGGAAGCAGGTTCAGTATCGGCTGGCGCCGCGGCTGCGGCAGCTCCGCGACGGCATCAGCTGCGTCGTCCGCGTGCATCCTCGCCAGGACCGCCGCGATGTCCGCGTCCGTTCTGGCACCGAGCAGGCGGGTTGCCAGGTCCTCGTTGAGTTCCTCGAAGACATCCGCTTCGAGCTCGGGGTCGGCGTGCACCTGCCCGAGGATCTCTGATTCCTCCGCCTTCGACGCCTCCTCGAGCAAGTCGGCAATCTGGGCTGGCTTCAGCCGACGGATGCGGCCGAACGGCCCGCGCAGCAGCGCGCTGCCCGCGTGGCCGATCAGCGGCTCGAACTCGGCCCAGTCGCGGAAGTGCTGCGCACCCGCCGACCCAGCCGAGGCGCCACGTCCGCCGAAAAGCCGGCGGGGGCGGCGGCGCGTGTCAACGCCCGCCAGCACCCAGTCCACATCGCGCTGCTCAAGCAGAAGGTCGAAGGCCTTCACGAGCCGCGCGCTCTCCACATCGATCAGACGATGCCCAAGCACGTCAGCCCGAAGCAGTACCTCACCATCCCTGCGCTCGAACTTGCGCAGGTCTATCTCGTTGCTTGTCAGCCTCAGCACCGCCGGATCGGTCGCGCTGGCGTGCTCGAGCGGCACATACACGTCGCGGCCGGCGACGTCGGCAACCAGCCCGGTGACCAGGGGCGGGTCAGCTCCGCGCCAGCGCACAATCACATCTGACAGCCGCCCTATCGGCTCGCCCTTGTCGTCCGTAAGGGGGCGCTTCAGCAGATCCCACAAACCAAGCGTGCGCGCACCGGCGTTCATCGCGTCATTGTGGCACCAACCGGTAAATAAAAGGTGACAGCTGCGACGCGACCCTGGTCACGATTGCCGGGGCGGGCCTGTCTCGGCCGCAGCCGCTGGCGGTGGCTCGCGGCGGGCGATGACGTGGACGTCGATGCCAACCGCGCCGGCTTCCTTGAGTACCCGCCGGACGTTCGATCCGTGGCCGGTCAGGTGCTGCCACCAGCTGCGGCGGCTCGACCCGATCACGATCTGGGTGATCTGGTGCTCGCGGGCGAAGCTGGCGATAGCCCTGGCCGGATTGTCGTCACGTACCTCGAACCACTGCGCACCGAGCGTCGAAGCCAGCTTGTGCAGCTTGCCGTCCTGCATGTCGTCCCGCGGCGAAGTGTCGTCCACGTCCTCGCCGACGACATGTACGACGTCGAGGTCTGCCTTGACCCGCGCTGCGAGCCGTGCCGCCCGCCGCATCAGCACGTCGGCACCCGGCTCCGTACCGACCGCCACCATGATCCGCTCGGATGTTTCCCACTGGCCACCTACCCCGTGCTGACGGAGATGCGCCAGGAGCTCTTCATCGGTCTCGTCGGCGAGGAACCTCAGCGCGAGCTCTCGCAGCGCGATCAGATTGTCCGTCTTGAAGAAGTGCGTGAGAGCCTGGGAGACCTTGTCTTTCGGGTAGATGTTGCCGTGCAGCATCCTGCGGCGTAGCTGCTCAGGCGAGGAGTCCACGAGCTCAATCTGGTTGGCCTTGCGCACCACCCAGTCCGGCACTCGTTCCCGGACCTTTACCCCGGTCATGGTCTCGACTTCGTCGGCGATGCTCTCCAGGTGCTGGATGTTGACGGTCGTGATCACGTCAATGCCGGCGCCCAGGATCTCCAGCACGTCCTGCCAGCGCTTCTCGTTCCGGCCAGATCCGGGGACGTTCGTGTGGGCGAGCTCGTCGACCAGGGCAAGCTTGGGCTTGCGAGCCATGACGGCGTCGAGGTCCATCTCCTCCAGGTGGATCCCCCGGTACTCGACTGTCTTACGTGGGACCACCTCGAGGTCGCCGATCAGTTCCTCGGTGAGCCGCCGCCCGTAGGCCTCGACGTACCCGATGACAACATCGGCCCCTCGGTCCTTGCGGCGGTGGCCTTCGCTCAGCATGGCGTACGTCTTACCGACGCCTGCCGCCGCACCGAGGTAAATACGGAAATGGCCGGCTGGCTCGACGACATCGGTGGCCGATGCATCGAGAGCAGCTCCCTGGCTCAAGCCGTCGTCAGTCCGCACGAGCCGCTCGCGAGACCGCGGCTACCGACAGGCCGCGCACAAGCCGAGCACGTCCAGCCGGTGGCTGTGGGCCTGGAAGCCCTCGGCGTCGGCGAGCTGGCTGATGGCGTCGGCTGCCTGCTGCTCGAAGGTCGCCGGTAGCGTCACGTCGATCACCTTGCCGCAGTTCATGCACAGCAGGTGGTGGTGGTGCTCGGTGAGGTCCTCGGCGAGCTCGAACCTGGTGAACTCGTCGCTAGCCGTGACCCGGCGCACCAGGCCGGCCGCGTGCAGGTCCGTCAGGTGCCGGTAGGCGGAGCTGCGCGGCAACCCCGGCAGGCGCTCGGCGATGTCACCGATGCTGACCGGGTGACCCGCGCTCACGAGCAGGTCGACGATGGCGCGGCGGCCGCTGGTATACCGCTGGTCAATCAGGCGGAGGCGGCGCTCGACGACGCCGTGCATGTCGCCGCCCAGTTCCTCAGCTGACATGACGCTCCCTACCTAGCCGGACAAGTGGCCTTATGCGCCCGCAGCGAACCGCGCCGCGCGACCCCGTGCTGGTCGTGCTAGTGCTCGTCGTAATGGTCACCGTCGGCAGCGTGCCGGTGCCCGTCGTGGGCGTAGTCGACGTGGTTGCCGTGCGGGATCGGCTCGTGCCCGCAGCCAGGGCCATGCACGTGGCCGTGGCCAGCATGCGCCAGGTGCGGGAGCGGATGCTCATCGTAGTGGCCGTCGTGCGGCGCGTGAGCATGGCCTTCATGCACGTAGTCGACATGTCCCTCGCGTTCGGCCCTTGCATGCCCGCAGCCCGGTCCGTGCACGTGGTCATGATCGTGAACCTGATGCTCGGCGGATGTCACGGCTCCTCCTTGCTGTGATGAACGGCGTCAGCGACGATGTGGGCCACGTGCTGGTCGGCCAGCGAGTAAACCGCCTCGCGACCACGGCGCTCGACCCCCACCAGTCGGGCGCCGCGCAGTACCCGCAGGTGCTGCGATACCAGCGGCTGGCTCATCCCGAGGCGCGCGACCAGTTCGTGCACAAAGCGCGGCTGCTCAGCCAGCTCCGTGACGATGGCCAGCCGCGCCGGGGCGGCCAGCACTTTGAGCAGTTCCCCGGCAGCCTCAAATCCTTGCGTCTGCGACGACACCAAATAATATAAACACATGCAGATCTGTTTATGCAAACACTGCCCCGCGCGTCCTGCCGGGCACAGCAGGCCGGGAACGCGGCGCGTCGGCGGTCGCCGCCAGGCGGGAAACCCTCGGCGAGCTTGCCCCCTGACGGCGTACCCAATTGGAGTTGCATTGAGACTCAGTCTCAGACTATGTTTCGTTCCATGCCCATCTCTCGTCTCAGCGGATGGGGCCGGGTAGCGGCCGTGGCGGCCGTCTTGACCGTGCTGGCCCTGTCGGCTGCCGGCTGCAGTCGTGGCGATGCCACCGATTCGGCTCACAGCACGACGGTGATCTACGCCATCGGCGCCGAGAACGAGTACGCCAACGTGCTGAGCCAGATCGGCGGCAAGTACGTGCACGTGACCGCGATTCTCGATAACCCCAACACCGATCCCCACACGTTCGAGGCGAGCCCGCAGGTCGCGCAGGAGGTCAGCAGCGCCCAATTGATCGTCCAGAACGGCGTCGGCTATGACAGCTGGATGACCAAGATCGAGTCGGCTTCAGCGAATCCGCAGCGCAAGGTCATCGTCGTTCAGGACCTGCTCGGCCTGCCGGACAGTACCCCGAATCCGCATCTGTGGTACGACCCGAAGACGATGCCTGCCGCCGCCAAGGCCATGGCCGCCGACCTGTCGGCCCTGCAGCCTTCCCACGCGGCCTACTTCCGGGCAAACCTGACCAAGTTCGACAACTCGCTCGGCCCTTGGCTGACCGCCATCGCGCAGTTCAAGGCCAAGTACGCCGGCACCGCGGCAGCCACCACCGAGCCAGTGGCTGACTACCTCCTCACCGCAATGGGCATCGACAACCGCACGCCGTTTACGTTCCAGGCGGACATCATGAACGGCGTCGACCCCGCGCCGGAGGACGTCGCGCTGGAGAACGGGTTCTTCAGCAAGCACCAGGTCAAGGTCTTCTGCTACAACCAGCAGGTCGTGGACTCCCTCACCACCTCGATCCGGCAGAATGCCCTCAACGACGGGGTGCCGGTCGTCGGCGTGTACGAGACGATGCCGACCGGCTACAGCTACCAGAGCTGGATGCTCGCGGAGGTCCACGCCATCGAGCGGGCGGTGACCAGCAAGGTCTCGACGCAGAAGCTGTGACACAGAAGCCAGTCATGAGCTATCCAGACCATGCCGCGGTCACGTCCGAGATCCTCAGCGTCGACGACGTGGGCGTCGCGCTGGGCGGTCGGCAGATCCTCGACCAGGTCAGCTTCACCATCCGGGCCGGGGAGTTCACGGGGCTGATCGGCCCGAACGGCGCAGGCAAGACGACGCTGCTACGGGTCATACTCGGCCTGCAGCGGCCGAGCGCCGGCACGGTGACGATACTGGGCCAGCCTCGCTCGCTGCGGAGCCAGCCCATCGGCTATGTCCCGCAGAAGGTACTGCTCGACCCGGACATGCCAATGCGGGCCAGGGACCTGGTCGCGCTTGGGCTGGACGGCAACCGGTTCGGCCTCCGGTTCCCTTCCGGGCAGCGGGCGCAGGCCGTGCGCGAGATGCTGCACGCCGTGGATGCCGAGCAGTTCGCCGACGCCAGGGTCGGGACGCTGTCCGGCGGCGAACAGCAGCGCGTCCTGATAGCGCACGCCCTGATCAGCCGGCCGCGGCTGCTGCTGCTCGACGAGCCACTGGCCAACCTCGATCTGCGCAGCGGCCAGGGAATCATCAGCCTGCTGGCCCGCATAGCGAGGGAGCAGCAGATCGCCGTCCTGCTGTCTGCGCACGAGATGAACCCACTGCTGCCGGTGATGGATCGTGTCGTCTACGTCGCAGGCGGTCGGGCAGCGAGCGGGCCTGCGGACGAGATCGTTACGAGCGAGGTCCTCAGCGGGCTGTACGGTCACCGCGTCGACGTGCTGCACGTACACGGCCGTGTGCTCGTCGTGGCCGGCCAGGACGCAGCGGAGGAGCCGGACGGCGGTGACGCGGCCGTGCGGGCGCAGCCTGCGGAAGCGAGCTGATCAGCCGTGCATCAGCTGTACTCAGCCGTATTCGAGCCGGGCTTCTTTGGCAGCCCGCAGGTGCACATCGCCGCCACTATCGGCGGTGTAGTCGCCATCGTCTCTGCCGTCGTGGGCGTCTTCACCGTAATGCGCGGCCAGTCCTTCGCCGGACACTCGCTCGGTGACGTCTCCGCCGCAGGTGGCTCGGGTGCGCTGCTGATCGGACTCAGCCCGGTCGCAGGCTTCGTCGGCCTCGGCGTCGTCGGCGCGGCGGTCATGGACATGATCGGCGTCCAGCGGCTGCGCGGCCGGGACCTGGCCACCGGCATCGTCCTCGGCGCCGCCATCGGTCTGTCGGCCTTGTTCCTCTACCTCACGGCGACCACCGGCGCTACGACGGGCGCCACCCAGCAGGTCTTGTTCGGGTCCATCTTCACCACGACGAGCGGGACCATCCCGGTCGTGGCGATCCTCGGCGGGCTCTCACTGGCAGGCATCGCGTTGATCTACCGCCCTTTGCTGCTGAGCACGGTTAGTCCCGACGTCGCTGCCGCGCGCGGCGTCCCGGTACGCCTTGTGGGCGTCGTGTACATGCTGGCCCTGGCCGTCTCTGTCGGCCTTTCCTCGCTCGCCATCGGCGCCATCTTGTCGACTGCGCTGCTGATCGGCCCGGCCGCCGCAGCGCTGCGCCTGACCAGGCGAGTGGCCTGGGCGCTCGGCGTCGCCTGCCTGATCGGCGTGCTCGCCACCTGGCTCGGCGTCCTGCTGGCCTACGACAGCTACTACTGGGGATCGGCTCACCTCGGGCTGCCCGTCAGCTTCTTCATCGTCGCCCTCATCTTCGTCACCTACCTGGTATCCGGCGCCGCGGCGGCCAGATCTACCCGGAGTGCCGCCCGGCGCCGCGAGCTGGTCAGGCCGGCCACCGAGCACGAGGGCATCGCCGCGTGACCTCCGCACCAGTAGCCGGGAAGGAGGGCTCATGTTCACCGGTTTCATGATGAACGCCTGGATTACGGCCACCATCGTCGCCGTGGTGGCCGGGGTGGTCGGCTACTTCGTCGTGCTGCGCGGCTCCGCCTTCCCGGCCCATGCCATCCCGAAGGGCGCCTTCGCCGGCGCGGCCGCTGCCAGCCTGCTTGGCATCAGCACCCTCATCGGCCTGGCCGTCTTCTCGCTCCTCGGCGCCCTTGGCATCGGCTCGCTGAGCCGGCGCGGCCGGAACGACGTCGCCACCGCCCTCGCACTCGTGATGATGCTCGCGCTAGGAGCCGCGTTCCTGTCCAGGACCACCGAATACGAGCCGGAGATCTACTCGCTGCTGTTCGGCGAGATTCTCGGCGTGAGCAGCAGCGCGATCCTGCCGGTCGCCGGCCTCGCTGTCGCCTGCATCGCCGCGGTCGCGGTGATCTACCGGCCGCTGCTGCTGTCCTCGATCGTTCCGGAGGTGGCAGCGGCCAAGGGCATCCGCAGCTACCGCATCGAGATGTGCTTCCTCATCGTCGTCGCGCTCGCGACCGCGGTCACGGTGCCCGTCGTTGGCGCCCTGCTGATCTTCAGCCTGATGATCGGGCCGCCGGCCGCGGCCAGAGCGCTGACCAGCAAGCCCCTCCTGGCCATGGTCCTGGCCGTGCTGATCGCGCTCATGACGGTCTGGGCGGCGATTGCGCTGTCCTATCAGTACAACTGGCCGGTCGGCTTCTTCGTCGGGGTCCTTGGCGCCTTGTCCTACGCGATCGGCCGCGGCTGGTCAGCCTGGCAGCGCTCCCGGCCAAGCGTCACGCCCGCAGTTGCTGCCCGCCAGCCACGAGCCAGTCAGCCCTGAGCCAGTCAGCCCTGAGGCGGTCCGGTTCGGCCCGCGACGGCACCGACCGGCCTATGGTGTCTAGTGGCAGGCGGATGTCGTCTTAGTTCGTGCACGCGTCACTGGGCCTGCGAATTCTGACCGGGAGGCAGCGACCATGACGGCTCCGGACGTCTGGATTGCCAAGGACGACGGCTCCGACATCATCCGTGCCGCAGACGTCGCCGGGGTGGGCCGCGACTACAACGGCAACATCAGCGCCCGGATGTCCGGCGGCGATCAGGCGGCCGTGACGCTGGTGCTCGACCACGGACACGACCACGGGCACACGCCCGAGGACTTCCACCGTCAGCTAGTCAAGATCGTTTCCCAGCTCGGGGACACGGCCGAGCCTGCCATCATCCGGCCAGTCCACGACTCAGAGCGTGGCTGGCGGTGGGTTACCGAGCGACTCTAGCCACGGACGCCTCATACCGGGCTATGCCGGGTCGCTGGGGTGCGGACTCAGCGGCGTTGTCTGCGCGATCATCCACTCGTACTGCGGAAGCGCCGCCACGATCTCCTGTATCTCGCTGGGAGTGCCGGCGCTCCAAAGGCCAAGCGTGCGCCACTGCCCTGCGTCCGCCGACAGCGACCACAGCCGGAGGAGATGGCCCTGACCGGCCAGTTCGCGTGCGCGGTCGGCCTCGCGCGCATTGGTCTCGTCAACAGTAGCTTCAGGCAAGCCAGCCGGCACAGTGACGTTCATGCTGATGAGGAACTCCGGGCTGCCCGCGCTCTTGGCGACGCCCGGATCATTCGGGTGCGGCGCGAGGGCGGTCACCTGGTCGGTGCGCCAGACGCGCAGCGGCATCGAAGCCAGCACCTCTTCGAGCTTGTCTTCGTCATCGGCAGCGAACAGGCCGAGCGAGCGCCATTCGCCTGGCTGGAGGGGAGGCCGCCACAGCCGCAGCAAGTTGCGGTGCGCCGCCAGCTCAGCCGAGCGAGCCGATTCGCGGGCCCGGATGTCGTCGACATCCTGCTCCGGGGTGCCGTGCGGAACGTGCGTGGTCATCGTGACGAGATATTCCATCGCCGCTCCTCCCATGAGACGCGCGCTCGGTCTGATTTCTTCCTCTCTCGACTGGCACCTTGGGGGCCTTCCCGGCGCCGGTGGCCATAAACGGCCGTACCGGGAGGATGAATTATGAACGTGCGCTCAGTTTCCAGGCCTTAGCCGGCCTACTAGCTCGCACGCCTGCCTCAGCTTCGGCGATCGCTGCGCTAACACTCTCTACCATGTCGCGGGCTTGCGACCGCCGAGGAACAAGACGCTGTCCAGCGTGCGCCGGACGCTGACCTCGAGCTGGGGCACGATCCCGAGCCGTAGCACCAGCTGCGGATAGCTGCCGTCGCCAAGCTGAGCGCGTAGGACCTCGCGCAGCCAGTCAAGCTCCACGGGCTGGCTGTAGAGGGCCGCCGCGACGCCATGAGCCGTGGCCAGCAGTAGGATCCGCTGCAGCGCCAGTCCAGCGTTCACCCAGTCGGCCGGGCTGTCGGACGGCGTGGTCAGCAGACAGACGACTCCGGCGAACCGGGCGCCAGCAGCAGCGCTGGACTCGGGCAGCCCCCAGCTGCGGCCGTGAGCGAAGTCCCGGCTCGCAAAGTCCGGAGTGGTGCGCTCTGGTCGGGCCGGATACGCCAGCGGCGATACCCCGTCGCGCCGACCGCTGCCGAGCGGCGGCGCCCACGCCGCAAGCTCTCGCACGTACGCACTCTCATTCCGCTGCGCCCATTCCGCGAGGTCCACCACGGCCGCCACCGCCGCCCGGCTGCCTTCATCGCTCGCGATGCGCAAATATGCGCCGTCTTGCCTGGCGTCCTGCCTCATCGCGCCAAGGAGACCGTGTGGCAGCGGCAGCGGCCCGAAGCCGCCGCGGTGCGACCGCCGCCGCGTCACATGCCTGAACAAGGCCAGCTCGTAATCAGACGGTGGCGCGCGGTGTCGCCACCGCAGGCAGGCGACGACCAGCGGGTCGGTAGGGTCGGGCAGCACACGTGTCTCGGCGATGTAGCCGAGCGACCGCAGCGCGAGCTTGGCCGTGAACAGCGCCGCGCCGCAGCTGATCATCATCTCGCGGCCGGCGGGGTCGGCCACGTCCAGGTGCCGCTGCCTGTCGGCATGCAGGACGATCTCGGCGCCGCGGACGGCGAACCACCAGGGCTGGGTGTTGTGCACCGACGGGGCCCACACGGCGGCGCTGACTACGTAGGCTGCGACCTCCTCAGCCGCGACCGTCGGCAGCTCACGGCAGCGCTGTTCGGTGATGACGGACATGGTCACGTCCCTCCCCTAGTCGCGGGCAGACTTAGGCGTCCACACGGAGGCCGTGGCGAAGCTGACCAGCGACCTGTCGCGTCCAGTCGCGCACCTGGCCCGGATCGCGCCAGTCTCCTGATTGCCTCTTGGCCATGGCGCTTGCCGTGAAGCCCCGCGCGTAGGGCGAGAGGCGACCGCCGAACGTGGCGTGCCCGCGAGCGCCGACTCGGCGCATCAGGTCCGCGACGCCACGGACCGGCGGTATGTCGCGCTGCACGGCCGTCCCGTCGAGAGGCCCGCTTGAGAAGAAATAGGTCTGGCACTGCCTGAGCTCCGCAGCATGACGTGTCACGAACGTGCGCGCGCCTCGGTGCCACCGGCCCGAGTAGATCGCGCCACCGACGATCACCGCGTCGAAGTCGCTGAGCTCGTGTACATCGCTGACTGGCCGCACGTCCACTACGAAGCCCTCCGCACGCAGCTCATCGGCTACATGCTGGGCGAGTCCCTGCGTGCCACCACGCTTCGATCCGTATGCCACCAGGATTTGCACGGGGCACCCCCTTGCTCTGCCGGGCTGCTGGCTGACCGCTAGCCGACCCTCACGTTCCACACTCCGCGCCCAGACGAATGTCGGTAGGGGCGTTGGTCCCGCCGAACGTCCCGGCCCCTTTACCGCGCGGTGGTGGTGGTCCCTGGGGTGACCAGGCCGCTCTCGTAGGCCAGGACAACAAGCTGGGCCCGGTCCCGTGCGGCCAGCTTGCTAAGGATGCGGCTGACATGCGTCTTGGCGGTCAGCGGGCTGACAAATAGGCGCGCAGGTGCTCCGGTGCCCGCCGCCCAGCCGCCGTCCGCCGAGCCAGCCATGGCGCTCGCCGCCTCGCGCTAGCTCGATAACAGGCGGGCGGCCGATCCGGTCAGGATCGGCCGCCCGCTTCGCTCCCAGAGACCATGACAATTTCGTGGGGGCAAAAGCCGCATAGTGATCGTGATCATGGCTGAAACTGACATGGTCTCGATGCCGCCGGGCGCGAAAGACTGTCGTTCGCACCATATGTGCCAGTTGTTCGGCTGAAGTTGCTACGGCCCGCGTGGCGCCAGCTGAAGTTGACACGCCCGGCGCGGCGCCGGCCGAAGTTGACACGCCCGGCGCGGCGCCGGCCGAAGTTGCTGCGGCCGGCGCTGCCGCACGGCCGGCGCCGCTGCCTACGAGATCCCGCAGGCCTGGGCCACCGCCACCGCGGCACCCTCGCGGTTGGAAGCCGCCGGGAGACCAGGCCGCTCGAAGTACGTCATGTAGATGTACGCAGCATCGGTCGCGTTCGTGGCGGCATTCAGCATCGAGATGTACTGCGCCCAGCCCTGGTTGTACGTCAGCAGCGCGGTGAGCTGCGTCTGCAGGTCTGTGGCCGGGCTCCCGGTCACGAAGCCCGCGGGCAGCGGCGTCCAGCCGATGAGGCCGCCACCGCCGGAGCCGACCGACTCGGGGTTGCCATCTGACTCCTGGTAGATGTTCCCGGCGATGCCTGCGGCCGCCATCTTCGTGTAGCCGTGTGCCACCAGGAAGTTGACGATGGTGGCGTAGTTGTACGGCAGCATGGTCGTTCCCTGCGCGCCGCCGGTGCCGGAGCAGGCCAGCGCCTTCGCGGCGGGCGCCGGGGCGGTCTTCGGTGCGGTGGAGCCGGTCGCGCCCGGCTGGCTGGAGCCCGAACTGTGAGTCGAGCTCGGATGCGCGGTCTGCTTCGGCTTACCCGCAGCACTCGGCTGGTGCGCAGTTGGCGTCGTCAGCCTGGCATTGCCCGCGGCGTCGGCAGTTCCGCCGCCCGCCACCAGGGCGCGCATGTTGTACGAGGCCACGCTGCTGGCAAGTGGATCAAGATGCTGCGGCTGCGCCTGCGCCTGATACCCGACAAACAGGCCCGCGAGCGCGAGCACGGGGATGGCTGCTCCGACTATCTTGGCCGAGCGCCGTCCTCGTGACGGGCCACAATGCCGGCCGTTTCGCTTGACTTTCCTGGTCTTCCGGTGGGTGGTGGAAGCCGAACTCACTACCTGCCTAACGACGGTTCTTCGCCCAGCTACGCGGCAAGGTGGGGGTGCGCCTCTCGCCGGGCCTGACACGTAACTGGGCTAGCCTGGCCGGCCAGACGGCTGGAGTCAGCCGAAAACACCCAAATAGCTCAGCCGGGCTATGGAGTCAACAAACCGCCTACCGAGCGCGAAAACTCGTACCCTCACGGGATTTCAGCTGCCGGGACCCGCGCCTGCCGGGCTGAAGTAGCTACTCGGGAACCACCCGAAGTGACTAGTCCCTGCAGCCAGACGCTGCGGACGGGCTTCGCCCCGTCGCGCTAGTCCGTCTACCGGCGAGATTCCGGAGCGCGCCGTATGGACGGACGATTTACCCCATTTGAGCAAGACCACCTCGACGTTTCACGTCTAACGTGCACACAAAAGCGGCAACTCGGGCGCCAAACTGCACCTCCGACGGGAAATGTCCCGGCGGCGATCTTGGAGCGAGGCGGGCAGCTGCGATCAGCAATCGGCCGTGACGGAAAGTAGTCGACCACGCTGTTGCCGGAGCGCGAGACAGCCCCAGCGGCGCCGTCCCACGGAGGCGGAGCCCGCCCCGGCGGGACGGACCGACGGGAAGGACCGGCGGGACGGACCGGCGGGACGGACCGGCGGGAAGGACCGACGGGACGTGATGGCCATCGACCGACCAACCACTTGTTCGGTCCGCGGTTATGCTGCTGACATGCCGGACGTAGCGAAGCGGCACCCGCTTGCCTAGAGCGACGGGCCACGGGCCAGCAGTGGTGACCCAGCGCGACGGGCAGCGCCGTCGCGAGGAACTGATCGAGATCGCCTGCCACGTCTTCGCGGAGAAAGGCTTCGACGGCGCCACGCTGCAGGACATCGCCGATCAGTTCGGCGTCCTGAAGGGCAGCCTGTTCCACTACATCCAGAGCAAGGACGATCTGCTCTTCGAGATCATCGACCGCGTCTACGCAGGCGCTGAAGAGGCGATCTGGTCGATCGCTCGTGCCGACGACACTGCGGTGAGCCGACTCAGGCGACTCATCATCGCCTACGTTCGCTATGTCACCGATCACCAGCCCGCGATCACTGTCTGGCTGCACGACCTGAACTCCCTCGACCCGGTTCGCGGTCAGGCGATTCGCCAGCGCGAGGAGCACAACCGCCACAGGCTGGTCGATCTGATCACGCAGGCGCAGCAGGAAGGCGGCGTGCACCCGGACGCGGATCCGGGTCTTGTCGGCTTCGCCCTGCTCGGCTCGATGAACTGGGTGCATCGCTGGTTCCGGCCGCACGGCGCGTCGGCGGAGCAAATAGGCCGGGAGTTCAGCACCATCTATCTCAGCTCGCCGTCATCAAAGCCGGAGGCAACAGGCTCGTGACTTCGGACTATCCGCTCGAGTACGGTCCGGTCCGGCCAGGCGACGAACTGGACTGGGATCGGCTTACGCGCTACTTGCGCTCGAACATCGACGGCCTCGGGGCGCTGGTGGCCGTGCAGCAGTTCCTGAACGGCGCGGCGAACCTCACCTATCTGCTCGAGTTCGCCGACCGGAGCCTAGTCATCCGCCGGCCGCCGTTCGGGGAGATCGCCGTCGGGGCGCACGACATGAAGCGGGAGTTCCGCGCGCTGTCCCGGCTGTGGCGGCACTACGACCGCGCCCCGCGCGCGTATCTTCTCTGCGCGGACCACGAAGTCGCAGGCGCCGACTTCCTCGTCATCGAGTACCGCGCCGGACAGGTGGTCTGGGGCAGCATCCCGCCGAGCATGGCCCGTCACCGGGACGCTGGCCGACGGATCGGCCTCGCCGTCGTAGACGCGCTGGCAGACCTGCATCTGCTCAATCCCGAAGACGCCGGCGTCGCTGATCTTGGCCGCCCCGACGGTTTCGTCGAGCGGCAGCTGCGCGGCTGGCAGCAGCGTTGGCAGGCCGTGGCACCGGCGCTGCTGAACAGGATGGGAACGGGGCCGGCCGACGACGAAGTCGCCCTCGTAGGCGCGGAACTAGCCGCGACCAAGCCCGTCACCGTTCGCACCTCGGTGCTCCACAACGACTTCAAGATCGACAACTGCCAGTTCGATCCGGCCAACCCCGATCGCGTGCACTCGGTCTTCGACTGGGACATGGCGACGATCGGCGATCCGCTGGTGGATCTCGGCACGCTGCTCAACTACTGGCCCGATCCCTCTGACAACCCGGGCAACAGGCCGTCGCACCCGGTCGGCCAGGAAGATATGGGCCTGCCCACGCGCGCGGAGGTGATCGCCAGGTACGCGGCCAGAACCGGCGCCGACGTCGCTAGCGTCAGCTGGTACGAGGCGTTCGGCTGCTGGAAGACCGCGATCGTCATCGCCCAGCTCCACCACCGCTATCTACAGGGTGACAGCCACGACTTGCGCCAGGGACTCAAGGGCGACCGCATCGTGCCGCTGGCCCGCCGAGCCCAGGCCATCCTGGCAAACCGCCAGCCGTCGTGACGGCCGCCGGAACGTAGGGTGAGGACAAAGCGGGCCGCAGCACGCGCCGCGGCCGCCCGACCGCCAGGGACGCCCATGACTTCGATAGCAGCCGACCTGGGCCAGTGGGCGCATGACCTGGTGCCAAGTGCCGACGACGTCGCACTCGCCGACCGCTCGCTGGCGGACACGGTCGCGGTCACGCTGGCCGCTCGCGAGCACCCGGTGCTAAAGGTTGCCGCCAGCCTCGCCGAAGCCGGCCGCTGGGCCACCGCCGCCCACGTACTGGACTTCGACGATCTGCACATGCCGTCCACGACGCACATCAGCGCCGTCTGCGTGCCGATCGCTCTGGCCGTGGATGGCGGTGCCCGCGCGTACCTAGCCGCCGCGGGCGTCCTGGCCCGGCTCGGCACCGCCCTCGGCTGGCCGCACTACTCCGCCGGTTGGCACGCGACATGCACAGCCGGTGCGCCAGCGAGCGCAGCGGGCGCGGCTGTGGCCATGGGCTTGAGCGCTGGCGAGATCGCCACCGCGATCGCGCTCGCCGTGCCGGCCGCAGGCGGTGTGCAGCGCGCGTTCGGCACCGACGCGAAGTCGCTGCAGGTCGGGTTCGCCGTGGAAGCGGGCATCCGCGCCGCGACCCTCGCCGCCGCCGGCGCCAGCGCGGATCACACCGCGCTGGAGGAGTGGATGCGGCTTGTCGGCGGCGATCCGGCCCGCGTGGACCTGACTGGACCAGCCGTGCCAGGCGGCCTGGCCATCAAGATCTACCCTTGCTGTTATGCGCTGCAGCGGCCGATCGCGGCCATTGCCGAGCTGATCGTCTCAGCTGGCCTCGACGCCGCGGACGTGCACCGGATCCAGCTGCGCACGCCCGAGGCCACGGTCGTCCCGCTGATTCACCATCGGCCGGAGACTGGGCTACAAGGCAAGTTCAGCCTGGAATACGCGGCCGCCGCTGCGCTGCTCGACGGCTACGCGGGCTTCGCCAGTTTCACCGACGACGCCGTGCAGCGCGACGCCGCCCGGCGCCTGGTCAGCCTCGTCGAAACCGAGCTGGACCCGGGTGGTGACTGGCTGCTTGACGGCGAGCTTCAGGCAAAAATTCATACCGGGAACGGGGCCGTTTACGACGCGGCACTGCGACACCCGCCCGGTAGTCCGGCGCGCCCGCCATCGGCCGAGCAGTTCAGCGCCAAGATCGCCGACTGCCTCGCCGGGCTCGAAACCGACTGGACGACCTGGACCTGGCAGAACGCGGCCGACGTACTGCGCAGCTACCTGCCAGCCGCCTGATGGCTGCCGCCGCGAATGGGGGCATGGTGCCACTGACAGGCGTGACTGTCGTCTCGCTCGAGCAAGCCGTCGCGGCGCCCTTCGCCACTCGTCAGCTAGCCGACCTCGGCGCGCGCGTCATCAAGGTCGAGCGCGCGGGCGCGGGCGACTTTGCCCGCGACTACGACCGCACCGTGCACGGGCAGGCCAGCTATTTCGTGTGGCTGAACCGGGGCAAGGAGTCCATCGAGCTCGACGTGAAGAGCTCCAGGGGTCAGCGGGTCCTCGCCGCCCTGCTGGCGCGATCTGACGTCTTCGTGCAGAACCTCGCGCCCGGCGCCGCCGATCGGCTCGGATTGTCCGCGGCCGCGCTGCGCGCGCGCCACCCCCGGTTGATCTGCTGCTCGGTCTCCGGCTACGGCCCCGACGGCCCGTATGAGCACAAGAAGGCCTACGACCTGCTCGTTCAGTGCGAGGCCGGACTGCTGTCCGTGACCGGGACGCCGGACACGCCGGCCAAGGCGGGCATCTCGGTCGCGGACATCGCGGCCGGCATGTACGCGTTCAGCGGAGTACTGACCGCCCTGTATGAACGAGAGCGAACCGGCGCGGGCACCAGCGTCGAGGTCGCGATGCTCGATGCGCTCGGCGAATGGATGAGCCAGCCGTACCTGTTCGCGGTCTACGGCGGCGAGCCGCCACGCCGGACCGGAGCCCGGCACGCTTCGATCTCCCCGTATGGTCCGTACGCGGCCGCCGACGGCCAGGTCTTCGTCGGCTTGCAGAACGAGCGTGAGTGGGCGGTGTTGTGCCGCGACATCCTCGGTCAGCCGGAGCTGATCGACGACCCGCGATTCGCCACCAACACCGACCGCGTTGCACACGACCACGAGCTGACGGCGATTCTGGAGACCACCTTGCGCACGCTGACTGCCACCGAGGTCGAGGCCAGGCTCGACTCGGCTGGCATCGCGAACGCGCGGCTGCGCACCCCGGCCGAGTTCGCCTCCCACCCGCAGCTGGCCGCACGGGACCGCTGGCGCGAGGTCGGCACACCGGGTGGCCCGGTGCGCGCGCTGTTGCCACCGGTCACTGTCAGCGACCGGGAAGCGGCCATGGGCGACGTCCCAGCGCTCGGGCAGCACACGGCGGCGATTCTCGCCGAGCTGGGATTCGACCCGCTCGGGTAGCGCGTCCGCCTACGTCGTCGCGTCCGCACGCCTCGCTAGGGCCGTCTGACGATCTTGTGCGCCAGCCCGCGGGCCAGCAGCCGGATCAGGTCACGCCTGCGGGGCTCGTTGTAGATGACGAAGTCGGCGAACCGGTGGACCCCACGCTGGCCAGCGACCGCCTCGGTCGCGTCACGGACGGCCGCCAGCCGCGCAACGCTGAGCTCAAGCGGCCGCTCGCCCGGCTGGTACGTCGCACCAAGCGGGAAATCGCGGCCCGCTGTCTGGGTCATCTCGATGTGGCAGCCCATGACGTGCGTCACCGGCCGCGTCCGGCTGAGCGCGGCCATCCTGTCCACGCTGGCACGGAAGAGCGCGTAGTCATCGACATACAGACGGCCGGGCAGCACGGTGTCGCCGGTGAGCAGGAAGCCGCTCCACGGGTCGTAGATCGTAATCGCGGCGCGGTGATGGCCTGGGCTTCCAGTCACGTCCAGTACTCGACCACCGAGGTCGAAGGTGACGACCTGGTCCGGCCAGCCGGTGAAGCCGAAGAAGGCCTGCACCGCCGCCACGTCGCGGCCGACTACGGTCGTGGCCGGCCGGCCCGCGAACTGGCCATCGCCGGCCACGTGGTCACCATGCCCGTGCGTGTGCGCAACGATCAGCTCGTACTGCTCGCGGGGATGCCGTGTCAGCCAGTCGCCGACGAGCTCGTCAATGGTCCGGCGCAGCGGCAACCGCTCGGGGTCCGCAGTCGCCCCGGTGTCCAGCAGGAGCGCCCTGGCGTTACCGAAGAGCAGGTACAGGAACGGCGCCTCGTACTGGATGGACTTGCTTTGCCGCAAGATCACCGTGTGCTCGTCGTAGCGGTGCACCTGGATCGGCGGATCGCTGGCCGCGCGCCGCGACGGCGCACCATGGATCCAGGTGACGTCCAGCGAGCCCGCTGTCGGCGCGCCGGTCACGAAGTCGATCAGGCTCTCAGCCATCGGCGTCACGGTCTGCATCCTCCGGATCGATTTCTGGCAATGGTGTCCCGGCCATGAAGTAACGGACGTAGCGCTGACCTGGCTTGAGCCGGAGGCCGCCGCCCACCGCCCTGGCGAAGTACGGCTCAACCAGTTCCCTCCACTTCGCCTTGATCTCGGCCGCCTCCGCGGCGGAAACGAGGGCAACCCCGCCGAGCATCCCGCCCGTTCCCCGCCAGTCGGGACTGTCCGCATCCCCGCGCCTGGCGTAATCGAGGATCTCCTGCATCGTGCGCTCGACGACGAGCTGATGGAACTGGCGCGTCACGGCGTCACCGCCCGGCAGCTTGATCCGCGGGTCTGGCATCCGCCACTGCCGCTCGCGCCGGTCGCTGCCCGGGCCCGCATCTTCCACGAACCCGTACTTTGCGAGCTGGCGCAGATGGAAGGAGCAGCTGGCCTGCGACACGCCCAGGATCCGGCCGCACTGGGCTGCGGTCGCCGGGCCGATCGCGACCAGCAACTCGAGCAGGTCGAGACGTACCGGATGGGCCAGCGCCCTGATGGCCTTCGGATCACTGATCTCCATATGCCAAAGAGTACTTTGGGATCAGTATTGCCAAAGTGTGCTTTGGTTTATCTGGACACTGGCGGTGGCGACCCCGTTCCCGGTCCCGGTCCGAATGGCGTGTCCTGCCGTGGCCAGGTCAGCCGGCGCAAGCCATGATGGTCGGGTGTCGTGCCATCGTGGACATTCCGGTCGGCCGCTGCGGCGGATGGGTCAGCGCGGGTGCAGCGGATGAGCCGTGGCCCGCTCGCGCTTGTGGGAAGCGGTGAGTACCTGCCCGTGATGGCAGCCGTCGAGGGCATGCTGCTGGCCGGACGGGCGCCGCGCTACGTGCAGATCCCGACGGCCGCCGCGCCAGAGGGAGAGCAGACCCTGCGGCGCTGGCTCGATCTCGGTGCCGCGCAAGCCGAGCGGCTGGGCGTCGAGCAGGTACCCGTGGTCGCGCGGGACCGCGCGGAGGCCGACTCGCCGGACCTGGCCGCCCTGGTTGATGGCGCGGGGCTCGTATACCTGTCCGGCGGCAATCCGGCCTTCCTTGCCAAGACGCTGCGCGGTACTCGCCTCTGGGAAGCCGTTGTCGCGGTCTGGAAGTCGGGCGCTGCGCTGGCCGGTTGCTCTGCCGGAGCCATAGCGCTGACCGGCTGGGTCCCCTCGATGCGCGCACTGGACCGCGAGCCCGATCCGGGGCTTCGGATCTTGCCCGGCCTGCGCGTCATGCCGCACTTCGACAAGATGCTTGGCTGGGTCCCTGACCTGATGACGCGGGCGGTGATGCGGCCGCCGGCCGGTACCACTGTGATCGGGATCGACGAGGAGACCGCGATCGTCGACATAAGCGGGGCCGGGCAGACCTGGCAGGTCTACGGCAGACAGCAGGCGTGGGTGCTGGGCGACGGACCACGTCGCGGCTTCCCGGCTGGCTCGACGCTGACGACACCCTAGTAGGGCCGGCTACGTCGCCAGCTGCTGGGTTTCGGCGAGGCCGCCGGCGTAGAACCCGCGAGCGGCCTCCAGCACCTCGTCGAGCGGCGGCCACCAGGGACCGTGTTGCAGGGTCCGGAGCGCGTCAAGGACGCTAACCGTCTGCACAGCGCTGTCCGAGTAAACAGCGCTGTCCGAGTGCACGATGCTGGTCGAGTGCACAGCACTGTCCGAGTGCACTGGGCTGCCGGGGCGCACTGGGCCGGCGACGTTCACTGGGCTGCTCGCGAGGCCCGCTACTGCAACCCGGCGCGGGCGCACGGCGCGCAGCGGGCCCAGATAGAGATCCGGACTAGTGAGGCTCCCATGGGCCCGAGCGACGACTAGGTAGTAGTCGGGCAGCTCGAACTGCTTGCCGCGCCACGCCGCCAGCGCCTCCGCGGCGCTGGCCTCGAATCCGGCCGCTCCCGGCGACCCGCTCGCCGGGTCCCACATTTGCTGCCAGGACGCGGCCACGTCCGCCAGCGGATCTGCCGGGACGATCGCATACATCGAGCGGCGGCGCGCTGCCTCCCGCATCGCCGCGGCCCCAGCCTCCCAGCCGGGCCTGCCCGGCCGCGGAACGGCCGCCTTCTTGGCGGGCTGCTTCGCGGCTGGATCGGCTGGCGGGCGGCCGACCGAGACGTTCGGGGATCGGGCGAGCCCGGCCAGCAGATCCCCGGTGACATCGCCAACTAGCGCAACCACTGTGGATGACTCGCGCCGCATAAGCGTCGATTTTAAGTCCGGCGGCAGCCCGTGGATCCGCGGGCATGTGGATGCGCACTAGTGCTCGCCGCCGGGGTAGCGTGGCCAGGTGACCGACACCGACCTCATCGTCGAGCGGATCCTGACTGGCTACGACACCATCACAGTCGTGGGCGCGAGCGGCTCGCCGCACAAGGCGGCGCACTCTGTGCCAGCACACATGCAGCGTCATGGCTGGCGCATCATCCCGGTCAACCCGCACGCGGACGAGATCCTCGGTGAGCGGGTCTACCGGGTCCTTGGTGATATCCCCGAGCAGGTTGGGCTCGTCGATGTCTTCCGCCCGCCAGACCAGACACCCGACATCGCCCGGCAGGCAGTCGCGGCGGGCGCGACAGCCTTGTGGCTGCAGCTCGGCATCGCGTCCGCCGAGGCGCGCGCGATCGCCGAGGACGCGGGCCTGCTGTATGTGGAGGACCGCTGCCTCATCATCGAGCAGCGTCGGCTGGGGCTGCAGGCGTCCGGCCGGTAGCGGACATTCGCTCTCAAGGCGCGTAAACCGCGCACCGTCGCTCGCCGTCTAGTGACGAGAGAAACGACGCAGCACGCGTGCGGAATCCCACGAGCAGCGCCCCAGCAAGCAGGGAGACGTGCATTCCAATGCCAGCCACGCTTCAGGAAATCCTGTTCTCGCCTGACACCCAGCCACAGCTGTTCGCGGACTCTTGCGCACTGCTTGAGCAGGAAGTAGCGGAGCTATCCGGCGTCTCCGGGACCGCAGTCAGACTTGCCTACAAAACCGTGAACACGTTCCTGCCGGGCCACATCCGCCACATGGTGCAGTCTCTGCTGCCGCAGCTTGTGGACAAGCTTGAGCAGTACTGGGTCGATTTCCGCGCCTCTGGTGGCGGCCAGTTCGGCGACTATGTGGCCAAGCGCGGCGACGAAGTGTCGCGGGCGCTGCTCTCGGTGACCGATGCCTGCGCGGCCGAATCCGGCAATCCGGTCGTCATCAAGGCGTATAACACCGTCCGCGGCAGCGCCGGCCGACATGTCGAGACGGCGCTGCCGCGCGTCGGCGACCTCGTGCAGAAACACGCGACCTGATCGCGACAGCGCGTGCGTGCATCGCTGACGCGACCCGTGGGTACGCCTCCGATGCTGGCGGCGGTTACCGCCGCTTGCGCAGCTGAAGCCCGGATCCGTGCTGCCGTGCCTGCCGTACAAGGCAACCGGCCGGGTGGAACCGGCCGGGTGGAACCGACTGCAAAGGAGCAGCAGATGGTTGCGTGGGACCAGGTGACACATGATGACGTCTTGCGCGCGATGCAGGAGTACGACCGGCTGGGGCCGGAGCGGTTCTTCTCGGAGCACGGTTACGCCCGCACCACGACTTATGAGCTGGTCCAGGGCAAACACCGTTACCCGCCGAAAGCAATCCTGGGCACGGCGTATGAGTTCGCCACGGGCCAGCGCCTGGCCTCCGGTGATTTCGAAGGCGGCAAGACTGGCGCCGTGAAAGTCCTCGGACAGCTGGGATTCACTATCCAGCCCATACAGCGACCAGTCGGCTAAAGCTCGCCCGCGACGCTCGACAGCCGCATCAGGCGCTCGTCCGCGTCCTATTTACGCGTTACGGGCGGTTCTCCACGGCTGCAGCGGGGCGTCATGAGCGGTGCTCCTTGACTGTATTGGGCGTCACGGTGGAAGTGCCGCCCCACTAGGGGCGGCGATGTGGATCTGATGCCCAATGGCGGCGATTGGGGGCGCCTGAGGGGTGTTTCGGCGCTCGGGCCGAACGGAGGCGGCACCGGCGGCAGCCGTGGTGATCATGATGGTGGCGTACGCCGATTGAGCCCAATCAGCAGCGCCTGGATGACCGTGATTGCCTGGCCGACGTCGGGCGCGCGTTCGCCTACGACGTCGGCGTACAGGAAGCCCTCGCTGATTCGGATGATCGCGTAGGCGAGGGTCGAGGTGTCCAGCTCGGCGTCAAAAGCACCACGGCCGCGTTCCAGGTCGATGAGGCTTGCCAGCGCATTGGCCATCCCGTGGCCGGCCTGACTCCGGCTGCCGGTGAGGATCCGCAGCGCAGCGTCGGGCTCAGACTCGATGAACGCGCGCAGCGGCCGGTCCTGCTCAATTGCCCGCAGCGCACCGCCGACGACGGCCGCAATACGCGCAACGCCGCTCAGGTGCGCGGTCGCCAGCACCTGCCTGGCCACCATCCGTCGGCCGCGCCACCAGATGACCTCATCGAGCAGCTGCTCGCGGTTGCCGACCCGACGGTAGAGCGTCGCACGGCCGACGCCGAGGCACCGTGCGAGTGACTGCATGTCCAGCCGCCGACCCGCCAGATAAGCGTCGACCGCCGCAGCGAACATCTCGCCCGGAACGCCCTGCGGCGGCGCTATGCCATCGGGCAGTACCGCGCGCACGTCGTCGCGGGCGTCCCCGCGCGCGGGCGCCGCTGACACACGCGCCGCTGACACAGGCGCCCCTGGGACTGCCGCCGCTGGCACTGCCGCTCCCAGGTCCGGCGAAACTACCCAGCCGGGCGCTGGCTTGCGGCCTTGAGCAGCAAGTCCAGCTCCTCGACGAGATAGTCGGCCAGCACGTCGAGATCGGGGATCAGCTCGCGGCATGACACCAGCCCGAAATGCAGCTGGCCCAGGTAGCCGACGAGGGTGATATTCAGGCCCTGACCATCGGTAATGACGGAGACCGGGTAGTGCGCAAGCAGCTTGGCCCCGCACAGGTAGACCGGGACGTTCGGGCCAGGCACGTTGGAGATGCACACGTTGAACGGCGGCAGTCGGTGTAGGACACCGGTCGCGAATACCACCCGCGCGGCCCGTGCCGTCAGCGCCGGCGGCGCGAAGTCACTGACCTGGTCAACCAGGCCCTGCGGGATTACTGCCTGCTGAGCCTTGGCGGTCTTCGTCGCTGCGTGCACGATCTGGAGCCGGTCGCCCGGATCGGCGACGTTCGTCGGCAAGGCAGCAAGCATCGCGGATACCTTGTTGCCCATCGCGGCCTTGCTGGCCGGGTCGCGCACCGACACGGGAATCATCGCGATAAGCGGCGCATCGGGCAGTGCATGGTGATCGCCGAGCCAGCGCCGGAGCGCCCCGGCGCTCATCGCCATGACGACGTCGTTGACCGACACGCCGAACGCGTTCTTCACTGTCTTGACGCTGTCGAGATCGACACTGCGCAACGCCAGCCGCCGGTGCGGCGTGATCTGCGCGTTGAACGGCGTCATGGGTGCCCGGCCTGGCGTGGTGGGGATGACTTCGCCGTCCCCGCGGTTGAGTCCGAGCATGCCGCCGACCAGGGTGCTAAGCGCGGGCGCCAGCGTCGGCACAGCCCGCACGAGCTCGTTGGTGAAGCGCACTGTCTCGACCGGCCGCCAGGCCAGCTTCGCGGCCGCCATCGCGGCGAGCGCCACCGGACCAGGCGGAGGCGCTGGCGTGAACGGCGCCTGGGGCGGCACGACCCGTCCCTCTGGGGTGAGATCGAGGAGGATCGTCAGCAGCTCGGCCCCCGAAGCCCCGTCGATCGCCGAGTGATGAATCTTGGTGTAGACAGCGGCCCGGCGCTTGGCCAGCCCGGTGATCAGGTAGATCTCCCACAACGGACGGCTGCGGTCCAGCGGCCGTGCGTGCAGTCGTGCCACCTGCTCGGTCAGCTGGGCGTCCGAGCCTGGCCGCGGCAGCGCGATCTCCCTGATGTGGTACTCGATGTCGAAATTCGCATCGTCGACCCAGTACGGCTGGTCCAGGCCGAACGGCACGTTGAGCAGCTTGCGCCGCAGCACGGGAACGAGCGGCAGCCGCTCACCGAGCACCTGCGTGAGCCGAGCCAACGTCAGCGGCGCCGGCGCGTCCTTGGGGTCGAGGACGCAGACCCCGCCGACGTGGCCTGTGGAGTTCGTCGTCTCCAGCGCGAGGAAGGCGGCGTCCAGTCCGGTCAGCTGCTGCATGGCGGCTACTCCTCACGCGGGTCGCGAACGGGATACAGCGACCGGAGCGGGGCCGGCGGCCGGAACCTTTGCCGCTCGCCAGCCGGGACAGCCAGCCGGTCTGCGATCAGCCAGAGCGCCGCCGGATCCACCCCGAATCCGAGATGCGCGCACCGGATCTCCACGTTCTGGTGGAGTTCGGTCTCCGGCTCAGTGCAGGCCCGCCACGACACTATCCCGTCGCGGCGCGAGTAGACAGCCGTCGACGGCACGCCGATGGGCAGCCTGACCTGCTCCCGCGTCGGCACCCGGCCGCTCGCATGCAGACTGCTCCGCCGCTCGTACGCGCGGTCGGCATGGCTCTGCCGGCTGTCGATCAGGGCGAACGGGCTGCCAAGCGTGATGACGCGCCGAACCTGAGCAGGGCGCTGGCGCGCTAGCTCCCTGGCGTAGATACCGCCGAGGCTCCAGCCGATCACTGACACCGGCCGACCGGTCAGGCTGGCGAGCGCAGCGAGCCGCACCGGCAGCCCATCGAGCACCTCATCGGTCGGCCCGAGATTGCGGCCGAGATCCCAGCCGCGCGCGTGGTAACCGAGCAGGCGCAAGAACCGCCGGAGCACTACGGTGCTGGAGTCCGACGCGAGCAGTCCTGGCAAGACGAGCACGCCGTGTCCGTCGCCTCGCGGCGCAAAAGACAGCCATGGCGCCGCCAGCGGCAGCGACGCGAGGTCGCTCAGGCTTCTGGCGGGCTCGGTCAGCAGCAGCCGCATGGGCGGGGCGCCAGCCGGGGCGCCAGCACCGCTGCGTGAGGCGGCTGCGCCGCTGTCGGCGTCGCCCGCAGCAGCGTCACCGTCCCGCATGACATACATCGCGGCCCGATCCTGTCGCGGCGCCCGACCCGGCTCTCCTGCCGACAGCCCGGTCAAGGCGACCAGGATCCGCAGCTCCGCAACCCCTAGGCATTCGGCTGATACATCTTTAGTGTATGTCTCACCTACTTCGCCGGAAGGCCCGATTTTTCGAGGGCGCTATGAGCTTCAATTTGGCGACGATTCTGCGGGAGACCGCAGCCGCTGCCCCTGACGCGCTCGTCTACCGAGCGGGCGATGCCGCGGCGACCTACCGTGAGCTCGATGAGCAATCCGGTCAGTTCGCCGCCGGGCTGAAAGCTGCGGGACTGACCCCGGGACAGGTCGTCGCCATTCAGCTTCCGAACGTGCCCGATTTCCTGACCGCGTACTTTGGCGCGCTCAAGGCCGGCATGACTGTACTGCCGATGAATCCGCTGCTCAAGGCAGCCGAACTCGAGCACCAGCTCACGGACTCGGCGGCGAGCATCATGGTGGGCCTGGCCGGCCTGCACGCGGAGGCGGCGAAGGCATGCGAGCTGGTCGGAGTACCGCTGTATCTCGCCGGTGACCGCGCGGCGCTGCCCGACGGCGCACTGCCGGTCACCGACCTGGTGAGCGCCGCCGCCCTGGCTGAGCCCGGCGGCTCGATCTGGCCGGGCGACGCTGACGACACCGGGGTCCTGATCTACACCAGCGGCACGACCGGGAAGCCCAAGGGCGCCGAGCTGACGCACTTTCTGCTGTACATGAACTGCACGATCTCCGGCCAGCTCTTCGGCGCCCGCCCGGACGACGTCACGCTCGCAGTACTGCCGTTCTTCCACGTGTTCGGACTGTCTTCGGTGATTAACGTGAGCGTCCGGTACGGCGGTTGCCTGTCTATCGTGCCGAGGTTCGAGCCTCGGGCCGTCCTGGACGCGATCGATGCCCACAAGTGCACAGTGATCGCCGGCGTGCCGACGATGCTGCACGCTCTGGCCCAGCTTGATGTGTCCGGCCACGATCTGGCCGCGCTGCGCGTCGCCGTCTCCGGCGGCTCCTCCCTGCCCGAGGACGTCATGCGTACCTTTGAGAGCAAGTACGGCATTGAGGTACTCGAGGGCTACGGGCTGTCGGAGACCGGCAGCACCTCATCGTTCAACCGGCCCGGCGACCGCAAGCCGCTCTCGGTCGGCAAGCCGATCTGGGGCGTGCAGATGCGGGTTGCGGACACCAGCGATCAGCCGCTGTCACCAGGGAGCGACCACATCGGCGAGATCCAGATCTGCGGCCATAACGTCATGAAGGGCTACCGGAACCGGCCGGAGGCAACGGCAAGCACGCTGGCCGGCGGCTGGCTGCATACCGGTGACCTCGGCTACGTGGATGAGGACGGCTTCTACTTCATCGTCGACCGGACCAAGGACCTGGTGATCCGCGGCGGCTACAACGTGTACCCGCGCGAGATCGAGGAGGTCCTGTTCGCCCATCCCGGCATCCTCGAGGCCGCCGTGATCGGCAAGCCGGACGACCGGCTCGGTGAGGAAGTCGTCGCGATCGTCGTGCGGCGAGAGGGCGTCAGCCTCGACGAGGCCGAGATCATCGCGTACTGCCGGGAACGGCTGGCCGCCTACAAGTACCCGCGCGAGGTCAGGTTCCGAGCGGCGCTGCCCAAGGGCCCGACGGGCAAGATTCTCAAGACTGAGCTGCGAGACGGGTAACAGAGCCCGGCGCAGTCGCGCCGGAACTGGCCAACGCCATCGTCCCTGCCGCGCCGTCCAAGGTGCGCCCGCCGGGCTGGGCCGGGTCAGCGCGCGTAGTTGCTGGCGCCGAACCAGTCGACGAGGACCACGCTCTCGTCGCCGACGACCCAGGCGTCATGGCCCTGCGGGAGCGCGGTCACGTCGCCCTGGTGCGCGTCGAACTCGGTGCCGTCAGCCATCACCACATGTAGCGTTCCCTGGGCGTGGTACTGGAAGTGCGGCGCCTCGCATAGCTCGGTGCCCGCGATGGGCTTGACGTGCTCGGACCAGCGCCAGCCCGGCTCGAGGATGAGCTGGCCGATGTCGGCACCGCCGATCTTCACCAACCTCAGCTCGCCGTGGTCAAACGCGCGGACCTCGTCGGGAGCGGCGAACGCCTTCTGCTCAGCTTGTCCAGACATGGTTTGTACCCCTCACTGGTGATTTGCCCTAACCGGGCCTTCGCGTCCACTCTCCAGCAGGAGGGTTGCACTCTCCTTGCAGCCCGCACGTGGTCTCCGGAGCGCCGCCGTGCGACGAACGGCGAGAAGTGGCGGCTGCCGCCAGCGGCAGGGTTTGATAGCGGCATGAGGTCGCTGGCAGTCAGGCTGCTGGGCGAGTTCGGCGTCGACGGGTACGAGCCAGCCGCATTTGGCAGCAAGAAGGCGCGGCTCGCCTTGCAGTTGCTGGCCATGGCTCAGGGCGATGCCGTGCCGTCAGACGTGCTGGTTGATGCCCTGTGGGGCGACGCTGCGCCGACCAGGCCCGAGGATCAGCTTGCCGTGCTCATGAGCAGGCTGCGCGGCGTGCTCGGTCGCGAGCGCATTGACCACCGCGACGGTGGCTACGTGCTGCACTACGACTGGCTCGACGCCGTCGAGCTGTCCAATCTCGTCGCGGAGATGGAACGGCGGCGCGGCGGCGGCAACCTGTTCGGTGCCGCGGCGGCAGCCAGGATCGCGCTGTCACTGCTCAGCCAAGCCAGTCCAGCCGCGCCGACCGGCGAGTGGGCTCAGCTGAGGCGAGCGGCGATCGACAGGCTCAGCTCTCGGGCCCGGCTGATCGCTGCGACGGCGCTGCTCGATGCGGGCGACTGGATGGCGGCGTGCGATGCCGCCACCGGAGCGCTGGAACGCGATCCGTATGAGGAGGCGGCGCTGCGCGTACTGATGCGGGGCTACGTACTCGGCGGCCAGACCGCAGCCGCACTGGCTTGGTACGCCACCAGCCGGGAACGGCTCGCCGACGATCTCGGCACCGACCCGTCCCCTGAGACCGCCGCGCTGTACACCGCTATCCTCAGGGGCGAGCTCCCCGCGGCCACTGCGGCGCCGGCCGACCGCGCCATCACCCTCGTCGGTCGCGACGACGAGCTCACGTTCCTGGACGCGATGGCCGTGCGGGCGCGCGACGGCGCCATCGAGCTAGTTGTGGTCGAGGGCGAGGCCGGAATTGGCAAGACCACGCTGCTGCGCGCATGGGCCGCGCATCGCCTCGCGGCAGGCGACACGGTGCTGACCGCGACATGCGGACCGCTTGATCGCTCGCTGCCCCTGGACGCGCTGCTCAGCGCCCTCGGCGCCCTGCTGCGCCGACTCGGACCGGACGTCACTGCCGACCTGCTGGCCGACGATGCGCCGATGCTCGCTCCGCCGCTCGGCGCGGCTCGCGAACCACGACCACTCCCGGTGCTCGCCGATAGCATGCTCGGACCGGCCGTCTTCTACGCCGCGCTCGCCCGCGTGCTCGGCCGACTCAGTGCTCGCGGCCCGCTCGCCATCCTCATCGACGACGCGCACCTGGCCGGCCACGCGCTCGCCGACTTGCTGCATTTCCTCCGGCGATCCGAGGAGGTGACGGCCACAATCGTCGCGGCGATCCGAGCCGGTGAGGGCGAGGCCTTGCCTGGCGCCGCCGTTATCCACCTTGACGTGCTCGACCGGGCGGCCGCAGCCGAGCTCGTCGGCAAGGGCCGGATCGACGCACTGTATTCACGCTCCAAGGGCCATCCGCTGTTCCTGACAGAGCTGGCGCAGCAGGCGTCGGGCGCGGAGCTGCCTGCCTCTCTTGTCGAGTCGGTCGCGGCGCGTTGCGACGAACTCGGCATGGCCGGCGCCACGCTGCGGACAGCGGCGCTGGTCGGTCCGGAGCTCGATCTTGACCTGCTGGCCGCGGTGCTGGGCCGCCCGCTCATCGAGCTGCTGAACGACGCCGAGCAGGCAGTGGCCAAGCAGTTCCTCGTCGAGCAGGACGGCCAGCTGAGGTTCCGGCACGAGCTTGTGCGCGAGGCTCTCGCAGCGAGCGCCACGGCCGGACAGGCCGCGTTGCTGCACCGCCAGGTCGGCCGGGTCCTGGCCGCGCGGGCCGCCACCGACCCGGTCATCGTCGCGCAGCACGCCAGGCTCGGCGGTGACCTAGAACTGGCCGCCACCGCGCTGCGCGGCGCAGCCGCGCAGGCAGCAGAGCGCTTCGATCACGCCGCGGCAGAGGCTCTGCTCGACGACGCGCTGAGCCTGAACGCGGACCCCGAGAGCTGGCTTGCGCGGGCCCGTGTCCGCACCCGCCGCGGTCGCTATGACGCCGCGCTGCGGGACGTCGATCGTGCCGCGCCAGCCGGGCCAGCGGCGCTTGAAGTCGGCGCGTGGGCGTCCTACTTCGGCCGCCGCTTCGCGCAGGCTGCCCAGTTCGCGGCCGACGGCGCACTCGCAGCGCCGGACCCAGCGACGCGGGCCCGCTGCCTGACCGTCGGCGGCCGGACCTGGCACGCCGCCGGCGACCTCGGCCAGGCCGAACTGCTGCTCGGCGAGGCGATGTCCCTTGCCGACGGCGCCGACCGCGTTACCGCGGCCGCGTGGCTGGGCGTCGTGCGCTCCCATCAGAGTCGCGTGACTGAGGCGCTCGCGTTGCTCCGCCCCGCTGCGCGGGGCCAGATCGGGGTGGAGCACACGTCGGCGACACTGCACGCGTTGCTGTTCACTGGCCATGCGCAAGCCCTGGCCGGGAACGGGGCCGCCGCCCTCGCCGCCTTCACTCAGTACACGGCCGAAGTTGAGCGCCGCCAGGTGCCGAGGTTCGCCGGCCGTGCGGTCAACTTCGCAGGCTGGGTGCTGCGCAACCTCGGCGCCGTCGAGCAGGCGCTTGATAACCACCTCGAGGCGCTCGCGCTCGGTGGGTCCGAGGGCCGGGTCGAGTTGACCATCGCCGCCCTTCAAGACCTCGCAGAAACGCGCCTGGATGCGCGCGACCCGGATGGCGCGATAGCGCGGCTGAATGAGGCCGCGCCGCTACTGGCGGGCGATCTCGTATTCGGCTGGCGCCTCGCGTTCAGGCACCAGCTCCTGTCGTCACGGCTGGCGCTCCTGCACGGCGACGGCGAGCGTGCTCAATCCTCGGCGACAGAGTTGGCGAACGCGGCGGCCGCGCTGAGCGTACCGCGCTATGCCAGCGTGGCCCGGCTGACCGCGCACCTAGCAGCTCACATGCTCGGCCTGCCTGCAGACCCAGCCGCGATCGAGGCCGACCTTGACCTGCTGGACCGCTCGGCCGCGATCGAAGCCTGGCGCTGGACGGGCGAGCTCGGCGCCGCGTTCGGCAACGCTGGTTGGCTGAACCGGGCCGAGGAACGGGTAACCCGGCTGGCCGGCCAGGCCGGCGAGCACGCGGCCGGGCTCCGCCGGGCGGCCGACGCGCGCCTTGCCGACTGGCGCCGGGACGCCAGTCATGTCGCCCGCTAGCTGGCGACGTGCACGAGCATGCTGACGGTCAGCGGCTCGCAGCCGCGGACCGCCGCCGCAGCCGCCTGCCGAAGCTCCGCCTGGCTCTCGATGTCCAGCGAGCTGGCGAACGGCGCGATGTGCGCCATGCCGAGCCGCCATGCGGCTAGCTCCACCGGGCCGGACAGCCCGGTCGGGACGGTAAGCACGCTGGAGTCCACCCGGCTGTAGCCGGCAGCGAGCGCGAGCTCACGGACCAGGCGCGTATCGCCCAGGGTCGGCTCGGTGTCGTGCTTGAACGTCACATACCAGGGCGGCGGACGGTACCCGAATTGAGCTAGCACGGCATCGACCGCAGCCTTGGCCGGGTGTCCCCAGCCGGGTGCGAACGCGCTAGCCGCCAGCACGTCGCCCACCCGCCGCGATTCGGCCAGCGCAACACCCAGGCCGCCGACGTGCGTCAGGCTGAAGGCGGCGAGTACAACAGCGAAGCTCTGGTCACGGAACGGCAGCGCTGCCGCGTCGGCGGCCACCGGGCTCAGCGGCAATCTGCACTGACGTAGCGGGCCGACCGCGACGTCGGCCGCGACCACGCAGGCAGCGCCTGCCGTGAGCGCGGCCAGGCCGGCTACTCCGGTGCCGGCCCCGAGGTCGAGCACGCGCATGCCGGTCAGCAGCGGCGTTACGTGCTCGGCCAGCGCGCCGGCCAGCGCCGCGTAAACGGGCTCGGGGCCGGAAGCCCAGGACCACGGCTCAGCCTCGTAAGCCGCCCGGACCGACCCAGTCAGTTCCGCAACACCCCGGTCCGCAACAGCCCGGTCCGCAGCGGTCAGGTCCGCAGCGGCTCGGTCCGCAGCGGTCAGGTCGGCAGTGGCGCGCTCAGCAGCGGCGCGGCTCGTATCGCCTGCGTCTCCCACCAGGCCAGCTCCTCGTCATATCCGCCCAGCGCCTTCTCCCAGCCGAACTGAACGAGAGCGCCGAGCAGGCTCAGCGCAAGCTGCCGCTCCCACCAGGGCTCGGTGTCGATACCGCAGGCATCCAGGGCCGTGCGATACGCCGCGATCGAGTCCTCTTTGGACTCCGGCAGCCGTCGGCAGTTGATGGCCAGGTACCAGGCGAGGTCGCTGACAGCCGGGCCTCGTCCCGGCTGCTCCCAGTCGAGCAGGACTGTCCGCCCGGCGTCGTCCGTACCCAGGTTGTCCAGCTTCCAGTTGCTGTGCACGAACGTCTGCGGCGTGGTCGCGAGCGCCTCCACTAGCGGGCTCGGATCACGGGCGAGCGGGCCGACCACAGCGGCGGCCGCCGGCGCGGCCGCGGCCAGCAGCGGCCAGCCCTTCCCCACCAGCTGCGGTACCAGGTGATCGGATCCGACCGAAGCCTCCGCCTCGGCCATCCAAGGCGACAGCTCCAGGTACCGATGCATGGTCGGCACGACGTCTACCTCGGGTCCGCAGCCCCAGAACGCCGCGTGCAGCGCAGCCATGTGTCCCAGGAATCGCTCATGCTGGGCGAGCGGGATCGGCTCATCGGTTACCGGCACCAGCCAGCGGCCCACATCGTGCATCAGCACGGCACAGCCGCCAGCCGGGCCGTAGGCCCGCCGCTCCTCGCGTGCGGCCGCGACGATGGGCTGGTTCAGGCACTGCGGCAGCCGGTCCAGGATCCCGCGTTCCCAGAGCTCAAGCGGCGCGCCGCGCAAGCTGCCCGAGGCACGCATCGTCCAGTCGCTGGCAAGGTCGAGGTGCTTGAGCACGTACGGCCGGCCGTCAATCTCTAGGCGCTCCAGGACGGCACCGGACTTGCCGGGAGCGTCGGCGACCGGCTCCCGCCACGCCGCAGCGGCTAGCAGCTCAGCCAGGTCGGGTCGGCCGCCCCCGCCGCCCCGGTCAGGCATGAGCGGCCTCCATCTCAGCTAGCAGGGAGGCCGGCCAGCGACCGCCGCAGAACACCGTGTCTGCCACGATCTGATCATCTCGCACCGTCAGAACGTGGAGGTGGTGGGCCGCGTGCGGGACCCCGTTCTCCAGCCAGCTCAGCGTGTACTCCACGATCTCGGTAGTCCCGTCTGCGGCGGGATACCGCCGGAGGTCCTCGAACCGCCCTGGATCGGCGAACCAGCGCCCGTATTCGGCCCGGATTGCGTCGGCCCCGCGCAGTTCCATGCGCCAGTTCGGCACCGTCGCATCAACCGTGGCGTCGGCGCTCCACGCGTCGCAGTCGGCGATGCGCGCGTGCTCGATCGCGGCCAGGAAGGTATCAATTACCTGCGTGCTTGCCATCGTCGTCTCCAGACTCTCGGACTGGAAACGATCCTGCCTGGGATGCCTTGCAGCCAGGTTGCAGCCGCGTAACTACCATCACTCGTGATGACGCCGACCCTGGGTGCGCTTCTACGAGCCCCTCACGGCGTGGCAGATACGGGGATGGACCCAGGGGCGGGCACGACTTCGCGCTACAAGTGGTCTGACGTTGCCGGGCAGGAGGCAAGCGTGAGCGTTGCAGTCGTAGTGGGCAACCCGAAACCGCAGTCGCGTACATACCGGGCCGCGCACATGGTGGCCGAGCTACTGGCCGGGCGGCCCGCGGATCTTTCCATCGACCTAACCGAGGTCGGTGCAGCGCTGCTCGACTGGGCCGATCCCGGCGTACCCGACCTCGTCGCGGCCGTGCAGGCCAGCGATCTGGTTGTCGTCGCCAGTCCGACGTACAAGGCCACTTATACCGGATTGCTGAAACTCTTCCTCGATCGATTCCCCGCCGGGTCGATGACGGGCACGGCGGTGCCGCTCATGCTGGGCGGTCACTGGAAACACAGCCTCGCGCCAGATCTGCTCCTCAAGCCGGTCCTCGTCGAGATCGGTGCGACTTGCCCGACGGCCGGGCTGTTCTTGCTTGACTCGGAGTTCGAGGCGAGCGACGCTCTCGATAGCTGGCTCGAGCGGGCCAGGCCGCAGGTGGCGGCTACTACCAGGGGTCTGGCATGACGGATGTAGTGGCGGCGTGCTCCTAATACTCGCTAATCGCCATCTACCGGGCAGGTTGACAAGGGTCATGTAATCAAGGATCCCGGCCGACGCTGATGCTTCATGGGTTTAGGCAATCTTGAGTCCTACCTTGGCCGTATTTGTGACCAACGAAACCATGAAGCTCAAGGAAACCATGAAGCCTGAAGGCGGGCGCTGCGGCCGAGCCGAATCAGCGCGGCCGCCCGGCCCTACCGCAGCTGCCGGTTTTGACCCGGACGACTGGCCCCGTGCGGCTGGCGGACCTGATGTGGCAGGTGCGCTCCACGATCGACAGCGGCCCGGCTGGCTGGTACGACGTCATTTCTGCGCTCCGCCCGTTCGTCCCGGGGCTGTGGCGCCGGATGCCAGACGAGGACAAGCGCATGTTCCTCCGGCACGTCGCCCGCTACTGGGAAGTGCACCGCCATCTAACGCCGCCTGCTACCGCAAGCCGGATCACGTCCCTGCGCGCTACAGGTCAGCTCTCGGTGCACCGTGGCCACGTCATGGCTGTGACCGGTACCAGCCAACTTAAGGTCCTTGTCGACGGAGGCGACGACGTACTTCAGCTTGAGACTGACTGGCTGATCAACGGGACCGGCGCGGCAAGTGACATCCGGACAGTTGCCGACCCCCTGCTTCGCAACCTCTTCATGACCGGGCTGGCGCGCCCCGATGCGCTTCGGCTTGGGATAGCCGCAAACCCGTGCGGCGCAATACTCGATCGAAGCGGCGGCGCGAGCGAGGTCCTTTTCACGCTCGGGCCGCCGCTACGCGGGCTGTGGTACGAGACAACGGTGATCCCGGAGATTCGCGACCAGGCTGCCGCGCTCGCCCAGCAGATCATTAGCGACCGCCGACTGAGCCATCGCCCCGGCAGTGCCGCCTAGGAGCGGCGAGCTGTTGCCAGCCCTTGCCAAACGCTGAACGCCGATTTATGACCGTACTAGCAGGGGACGCGAAAGGGGCAGGCATGGCAGGCGAACACACCCGAAGCAGCGGCGGCCTCGCTCGTGGCGCCATCGGCCTGCGTGAGGTCCTGTTCCAGTCGATCACCTCCATGGCGCCGGCCGGAGCGGTCGCGCTTTCAATTGCCGCCGGCGCTACCTACGCTGGCGGCGCGCTGCCGCTATCGGTGCTGCTCGCTCTCGTCGGCTGCCTGCTTGTGGCCAGCTCGATCGGCCAGCTGGCCAAGCACCTGCCGTCAGCGGGGAGCATCTATACCTATCCGGCCGAGGCCATCCATCCCGCGCTTGGTTTCCTCGTGGGGTGGGGCTACGCCCTCGTCGAGGCCCTCATCGGACCGATCACGATGGTCCTGTTCGGTTACCTGTTCGCGTCGGTCATGCAGACCGAGGCGCAGTGGCCGTTCACCACCACCTGGGTCTGCTTCATGATCTTCGGCGCGCTAGTGATCGCCGGGCTCAACTTCCGCGGTGTGAAGCTGAGTGCGCGCACCGGGACCGTACTCGGCACCTTCGAAATAATCATCTTCCTGGTCCTGGCGATCTGGCTCATCATCAAGGCCGGATCGGCAAACGATGGCAACGTCCTCACCTTGCACTTCGCCACGATCAAGGGGTACCACGGGTTCTCCGGTGTGATCGCAGGGTCGATCTACACGATCCTGGCGTTCATCGGCTTCGAGGCATCGGCCCCGCTGGCCGAGGAAGCACGGAACCCGCGCCGCACGATCCAGATCGCCGTGATCACCTCGTGCCTGGTCATCGGCCTGTTCTATGTACTCACCACGTACGCGGGAGACGTGTTCTTCGGTCCGACCAAGTACGTGGCATTCGGCGCACTGGGCGGCGGCAGTCCGTGGATCCAGCTAGCTCGTGACGTCTGGGGCGTCGGCTGGGTCATCGCGTTCCTGGCGATCCTGAACTCGACATTCGCCAACGGCAACGCCGGCACGCTGGCAGCCACCCGCACCTGGTTCGCCATGTCCAGAATTGGCGTCCTGCCGTCGCCGCTGGCCAGGACGCATGCTCGGTGGAAGACGCCATCGATCGGCGTCGTGCTCCAGCTTGTCATCACGCTGGCCGTCGGCATACCGCTAGGCGTCCACTTCGGACCGGTGACAGCCTTCATATTCCTCGCCACGATCCTGACCGGCGTGATGATCCTGATCTACATGATCTTCAACCTGTCGTGCCTGCTGTTCTACGCGCGTCGAGCACGCTCGGAATTCAACTGGCTGCTGCACGCCGTGATCCCGGTGCTCGGCATCGTGGCGTTCCTACCGGCCTGGTTCACCGCGATGGGGATCGGCGGCTCGGTGCTCAAGTTCGTCGCGCCCCTTTCGTATCCGTCGAGCGAGACCGGCCTGATCATCAGCATCTGGTTCCTGCTCGGCCTCGGCGCGCTGATCTATCTCTATATCCGGCACCCATCGCGGCTGCCAGAGATGAGGCGCGTGTTCACCGACGACGAGCTGGCGCCAGTCAGTCCCGCGATCGCGAGCGGTGAGACCTCGTGACGGAAGACGAGGGTTACATCAGCGTCCCTGGCGGGCGGGTCTGGTACCGCTCCGTTGGCGAGGCCCAGGGAAGGGCGCCGTTGCTGTGCCTCCACGGCGGCCCCGGCTTCACGCACTACTACCTGGAACCGCTGGAAGCGCTTGCGGACCGCCGAAAGGTCATCTTCTACGACCAGCTCGGCTGCGGCAATGCCGACCGTCCCGATGACGTCTCACTCTGGACAGTCGACCGCTTCGTGGCGGAGCTGGCGCAGGTTCGCGCTGCACTCGGTCTCGATGACCTGCACCTGTTCGGCAGCTCGTGGGGCGGCATGCTGGCCATGCAGTACGTGCTCGACCGTCAGCCGCGGCTGCGCAGCCTGATCCTGTGCGGCAGCCCGGCCAGCATGATTCGGTGGGTGAACGACTGCGACGAGCTGCTCGCGACCCAGCCGGAGGAAGTACGCCAGGTCATCCGGCAGCACGAGGACGACGGCTTCACCGCGTGCCCGGAGTATCAGGCGGCCATCCTCGGCTTCTACCGCGAGCACGTCTGCCGCCTAAGCCCGTGGCCGGCCGGCCTTGAGCGTTCGTTCGCCGAGGCCGGTTACCAGGTTTACAACACGATGAATGGGCCGAGCGAGTTCACTGTCACCGGCACGATGAAGACATGGGACATCATGGACCGGCTCGGCGAGATCACGATCCCGGCGCTGCTGGTTGGCGGCCGCTATGACGAGTGCACCCCAGGGCATCTCGCCGAGATGCACGGCCGCATGCCCGGATCGCAGCTCGAGACCATCGAGGATGCCTCCCACCTGTGCTTTGCCGAGCAGCCCGAGATCTTCAACAGCCTGGTGAATGCCTTCCTCGACGATCGGGACGCGGCATCCGGCTAGGCGGCCCGGGTAATTAGCCGTGCTGCTTAGACCTGACGGAGTCGAGCAAGCGGCGCAGGATGGCGGTGTAGCGGTCCAGCGCTGCGCGGCCCTCGCGCGTGATCGAGACCGAGGTCCGGGCTGTCACGCCGCGCCCGGACTTCACCGTGATCACGTACTGCGCGTCCTCGAGCTTGCGCAGATGCGTGATCAGATTGCCCGGCGTCAGCCCGATCACGTCCTGGAGCCTGGTGAACGACAGGTCGTCGCCCTCCGGCAACGTCGCGAGCGTGACCATGATGCGGAGCCGGGCCGGTACGTGGATGACCGCATCGAGTTCCTCGTCGATCATGACGGGCGGCGGAAGCGGATGGCGGCCATCGCCAGGAACGCGGCGCCTGCCGCGAGCGCGTCAACCGCCCAGACCGTAGCGGGGCCGGCGAATCCCCCGGCGGCCGCCACCGCGATCAGCCACACGCCCAGGCCGAATGCGGTCCAGTCCAGAGCGAACGCAGAGCTAGCGGCGTAGATCAGACCGGTGAGCAGGAGCGGGGCCGCCGCGCCGTACACACCGAGTACCCCGCGGCTGGCGCCTGCATGGTCCAGCGCGGCCTCCAGTGTGAACAGCCCGGCATATGCGGCCGCGGCTGACAGCGCGTAGACCCGCCGCTGGTTGGCGGACGACCCGCCGACGCCGCTCACGGCGCGGCCGACGATGACGACCGTGACGGCCAAGGCCGCGGCGACGACGATCGTGAGCGCGAGGAGCGCCGTCGGCGTCGGTCCTTGATAGGGATGCTGCCCGCGTACCGACAGCCAGAGCGACCCGTAGCCAAGCAGGTACATCAGCCCCCAGGTGGCGAACAGGACTGGATTCCGGACGGTGAGCTGCCGCTGAGCCCGCTGCCGCGCCTCCTGGAGAATGGCCGCCGCATGCTGGATGTCATCGCCAAGTTCATGGTCGGCGTTGGCAGTCTTGTCGAGTCCCTCGTTCATGTCCGTGTCCTCACTACCAGAGTGCACTGGCGGCTTAATCTGGCTTCTCGCCTTCCGGGTCCTGGGCTGCTCACCAGACGAGGGGGATGAGGCGCTTGTGCTGTGACGCGTAGTTGCGATACCGGTCATCTAGCGCTGTCAGCAACGCGTGCTCCTCGATGCGGATGCGCCAGACGACGAATGTCAGCGTGAACAAGATGAGAGTCGCGGCGCTGGCCCAGTTCCCCCACATGAGTCCGACACCGAATGTGGCCAGCATTCCGCCGGCGTAGCCGGGATGGCGCAGCAGCCGGTAGGGACCCGCAGTGACGACGGGCTGGTCCGGGCTGACCTTGACCGAGAAGGTGAAGTACTGTCCGAGGGCGTAGAACGACCACAGCCGCAGTGCCACGCCGACCACCAGCATGACCATCCCGACGGCGAAGCCCACGGCGGGCAGGCCCATCGCGGCGCCCGGCGCGATCTTCGGGGCGGCAAACAGCATGGCGATCGCGACAGCCGCGCCGAGCCAGAACGCTGGCCAGAAGCTGCGCGGCCCGATCCGCTGTGCTCTCTTCCGCCATTGCCGCTGCAGGAGCAGCTGGATGAGCTCCATGCTGTACCAGCCCAGCACGACGATCAGGTAGAGCGCACCGATGGCGTGGGTCTCGTAGTAGGGCTTCATCGCCCCTCCAGTCATCTCGCCCCCGGCCGCAACCTGCTTGCAACCCTCGAGCGCGAAACTTTGTAGTGCAAAGCTAGCTTGCTTTGTACTGCAAAGTCAAGAGGCGATAGTTGGTCGTCGTGGACGGCCTTAACTGACACAATGCAAGGCATGGCCAGCGAACGGATCGAAGTCCAGCGCACCATCGAGGCCGAGCCAGCGGCGATCTTCGCGGTCCTGCGCGATCCGCAGGGTCACGTGGCCATTGACAGTTCGGGGATGCTGCAGTCGGCGGACGGCGAGCCGGTCAACGGCATCGGCGACAGCTTCGTGGTGCACATGGACCGGGAGGCGCTGAACGACTACCCGCTCGGCCGCTACGACGTGACCGTGAGCATCTCGTCTTACGAGCTGGACCGAGAGATCGCGTGGACGATCCTCGGACAGATCCGGCCCCAGATCGGTCACGTCTACGGGTACCGGCTCGAGCCGACCGAGGGCGGCACGCTAGTCACGTCGTATTACGACTGGTCCAACATCGACCCCAAGTGGCGCGAGGCCGGCATCTTCCCGGTCATGTCCGAAGGCGCGCTGCGCGCGACGCTGGGCATCCTGGCGCGGACGGTGGCCAGCGGCGGCGTGGCGTCGTCGCCAGGCGTGCCGACCGCCGGAGCGCCCGGCGACGCTGACTCGAGCTAGCGGCTCGGTTCGGCAGCCGTCCGCAGCCAGACGGCGCAGTCGGGAGGCAGCAGCTCGGCGTCCAGCGGGCCACTCGCCAGCAGCAATCCTTGGTGCGCGGGCAGGTGAGCGGCCCGCGCGGAGATGTTGACCACGCATCGCACGCTGCCGCCACGGTCAAAGGCCAGTACGCCCTCGGCCAACGATAGCCACGTCATCGGGCCGTCGCCGAGGGCCGGCTCGGACCGGCGGATCGCCAGCGCCGACCTGTACAGCTCCAGCATGGAGTCGGCCGCGCCGGTCTCGGCCTCGACAGTCAGTTCGCGCCACTCCTTAGGCTGGGGCAGCCACGGCGGGGCGCTGGCAGCTGGCGGCGAGAAGCCGAACGGCGGCTCCTGGCCGGTCCACGGCAGCGGCACCCGGCTGCCGTCGCGGCCGGGGTCCTCGCCGCCGCTCCGGTGGCAGATCGGATCCTGTCGAAGCTCGTCCGCGATGTCCTGCACTTCCCAGAGGCCGAGTTCCTCGCCCTGGTAGACGTAAACGGATCCGGGCAGCGCCATAGTGAGCAGCGCGGCTGCCCGCGCCCGCCGGGTGCCGAGCTCCAGGTCGACCGGTAGGCCGTGAAAGTAACTGCGCCGCATCAGGTCGAAAGCGGTGTCCGACCGGCCGAGACGCGACACGATCCGGTCGACGTCGTGGTTGGACAGCACCCACGTCGCGGGAGCCCCCACGGGCGCGTTCAGCCCGAGCGTGTTGTCGATCACCTCACGCAGCTGCCCGGCGTCCCACGGACAACTCAGATACGGGAAATTGAAGACGGTGTGCAGCTCACCAGGGCTGACGTACCTGGCCAGGCGGACCGCGTCGGGAATCCAGATTTCTCCGATCAGCACCCTGGCCTGATACTCGTCGGCAACCGCCCGCCAGGACCGGTAGACCTCGTGCACGTCGTCGCGGTCAGAGTACGGATGGCGCGGGCCGGGCGGCTCGTCCGGCGCTACTTCCGGCAGGGCAGCGTCCTTCGTCAACAGCGCCGCGGAGTCGATCCGGATGCCGTCGGCGCCACGGTCGAACCAGAACCGCAGCACGTCCTCGAACTCGGCGCGCACCACGGGGCTCGCCCAGTTGTAGTCGGGCTGCTCCGGGGCGAACAGGTGCAGGTACCACTCCCCCGGCGAGCCGTCCGGCTCGGTGATGCGGGTCCACGCCGAGCCGCCGAAGATGGACTGCCAGCCGTTCGGCGGCTGCTCGCCAGCCGCGCCGCGGCCGGGCCGGAACCAGAACCGGTCCCGCTCCGCTGATCCCGGCCCGGCCGCCAGCGCGGCCTGAAACCACGGGTGCTGATCGGAGCCATGATTCGGCACCACGTCGATGATGATCCGGATGCCCACCGCGTGCGCCTCCGCGATCAGCGCGTCAGCATCGGCGAGCGTGCCGAAGGCCGGCTCGATATCCCGGTAGTCGGAGATGTCGTACCCGGCGTCGGACATGGGCGACGGGTACCACGGGTTGAACCAGATCGCGTCGATGCCGAGGCCAGCCAGATAGGTAAGATGCGCGCGCACGCCAGCCAGATCGCCGATCCCGTCCCCGTTCCCATCAGCGAAGCTGCGCACATACAGCTGATAGATAGCGGCGCTGCGCCACCACGCATCGCCGGCCGCTGGGCGGCCTGGGCCGTGAGAGCCGAGGTCTAGCACGAGTACCTGCTTCCTATCGTGTCTGGGCAAGGCTGGGCCGACCGATCGGCCCGCAGCCGTGCGGCTCGCAATCGTGGTTAAGTCCGGTGGGTATGTTGCGGTGGGTTCGGGTGCGCCCGCAGCAGTGGGTCAGCCTCTAATGCCTCCGGCAGTCAGGCCGGCCATGATGTTCCGCTGGAAGATCAGGAAGAAGACGATCGTCGGGATCGTAGCCATGGCGGAGGCGGCGATGATGAGGTTCTCTGGCGTACCGATCGACGCTTGCCAGATGCCGACGTTGAGGGTCTCCCTCGTCGGCGTGTAGCCGTACTCGACCAGCAGCGGCCACAGGAAGTCCTTCCATACGGCGACCAGCCCGAAGATCGACACCACGCCCAGGATCGGGCGGGAGATCGGGAGCACGATCCGGCGCAGGATCGACAGCCGGGATGCGCCGTCGATCTGCGCCGCGTCGATGTAGTCCGTCGGGATGGAGTCGAAGAACCGCTTCAGCAGGAAGATGTTGAAGGCGTTTGCTACCGACGGCAGCCAGATCGCCGCGGGCGAGCCGACCAGGTTCCAGTGCAGGATCGGCAGGTCAACTACCGTCACGTACTGCGGGACGACCAGTACGGTCGCCGGGATCATGAGCGTCGCCAGCATCAGGAACAAGATGACGTTGCCGAGGGCAGGCCGCAGCTTGGAGAGCGAGTAAGCGGCCGTCACATCGAAGACGAGCTGGAAAGCCAGCGCTCCGAAGGCGTAGTACAGCGTGTTCCACAGCAGCTTGGCGACGTCGAGCCGGTTCCACGCGTCGAGATACGTGCTCGGGTACACGTGGTGCGGGTACAGCGTCGGCGGCGTGGCAATCGCTTCCTGGGTCGACTTCAGCCCGTCGGCGAACAGGAAGTACAGCGGCCCGATGAAGACGAGCGTGAACACCACGATCACCAGAGTCAGGATGATCCGGTAGGTGACCCTGCCGCGGCGCCGGTTCAGCTGCGAGCTGGAAATCAGCGTCCGGGTAGTGACGACGGTCTTCGTCCTGGTCACGGCCGCCCGGTCCCGGCGTCGTGCCGCGCCGGCGCTGACTGTTGCAAGTCCTGCCATCTAGCTCCTCCTCCTAACCGCGCTCGCGGGTGGCCCACAGGAACCCGCCGGAGAAGACGGCGAGCACCAGCATCAGGATCACGCCCAGTGCGGATGCGCTGTTGTAGTTGCTGGCACCGCTGTAGGCGAAGGCGTACTGGTAGATCAGCATCACGACGGACTGCGTGTTGTTGCCGACTCCGCCGTCGCCGTTCGTGAGCACGAACGACTCAACGAACATCTGCATGGTGGCGACGACCTGCAGCATCAGCAGCAAGATCAGGATGAGCCTGGTCTGCGGAATGGTGACGTGCCGGATGCGGCTCCACAGGCCAGCGCCGTCCAGCTCGGCTGCCTCATACAACTCGCCGGGGATGTTCTGGAGCGCCGCGAGGTAGATCAGCGTCGCGCCGCCCATGTTCATCCACGTCGAGGCCACCACGACCGAGATCATCGCGGTGCTCACGAACCCCGTTCCTGGCTGGAGTACCCACTGGGAGGTCGGCAGGTGCAGGAGACGCAGCACGTCGTCGAACAGGCCGTACTGCGGGTTATAGAAGTAAGCGAACAGCAGGAGCGCCGAGGCGGGCGGGAGCATCACCGGCAGGTACACCAGGATCCGCAGGTAGCCGCGAGCGTGCCGCAGCTCGTTCAGCAGGATCGCGACGAAGAACGGCACTGCGTAGCCGATGACAAGGGCGAGGAGCGTGAACTCCAGCGTGTTGCGCCAGGCCTGCCAGAACATGGGGTCGTGGAAGATTCGGGTGTAGTTCCGCCAGCCGTCCCAGGTGTAACCGCCCCCGTAGACGGCCTTCTGGAAGCTCATGATGACTTCGCGCACGATCGGATACCACGAGAAGAACGTGAAGCAGAGGACGGCCCCGATGAGGAACGCATACGCCGACAGGTTGCGCCTGACCCGGTGCCCGAAGCGGCCTGTGGCGACCTGCCTCGCGGCGCCGGGCCTTGGGTTGGCCTTGCGCAGCGTTACGACATCTGCCATCGGGTCTCCTGGTACTGCCTCGTGAGAGTCAAGGGGGCGGAGCCTAGCGCGGGGCGGAACCGGCGGGAGGGGAAACCAAGCGGGAGGGCGGAGCCTGGCGGGGGCCGGACGTTGGGCCCGACCCCCCGCGGGCCGGGCCGGCGGACCGGCCCCCGTGCCAGGCGCAGGGACCGGTCCGTTAGTCCGGTCCCCGCGCTGGCGTCAGCCGAGCGTCATGAACCGCTGTTAGCCAGGATGGCGTTGACGTCCGTGGTCGCCGTCTTCAGCAGCGCCGCGATGTTCGCGTTCGGCTCGGTGAGGACTGCCAGCATCACCGGGTCGAGTGCGTGGTATACCGCCTGCGCGTCGGTCGGCTCGCCGACGCCGTTCTCGTTCGCCTTGATGAACGGCGCGTAGAACGCAGTGTTGACGGTCCCGTACTGGGTCCGCAGCGCGTTGACCTTCGCGCCGGTCGCGCCCTGGAACAGCTCGGGCTCGGGGAAGCCGACCGGCTGCCCGTCCGCCTTGAGCCTGGCGAAGTTGAACTGGCCCACGCCGGGCGTCAGGTCCTCGAAGTTGATCCACTTGATGCCGGCCTCGATCTGCGCCGGGGTGTCGCTCTTGGCGAACATATAGTCGTTGCCGCCCGACAGCGACGCAGCGGGGGTGCCAGTCAGGCTGGGCAGCGGACCCATGCCGAAGTCGTTCACGTTGCCCTTGTCGGTGGGCACGATCACGTTATAGATGTCGTCCGGCGCGGCGATGTACATGCCGAGCTTGCCCTGGGCCATCTGCTGCTGCAGCGAGCCCCAGGCCAGGCCCTGGGTCGCGCTCATCGCCTTGTCGGTGAACCGGAGCGTGTGCAGCGCCTCGAGCACGGCCATGCCGTTGGCGTTGTCGAAGCTCGCCGATGGCGGTGCCGCGGCGTTGTTCACCATGGAGCCGCCCAGGGCGTCGATGTAGGAGGAGAAGTGCCAGCCGCCAGTGTTCTGGGCGCTGTAGTCGCCCCAGCCCTCGATGCCGTTACCGAGCGCGGCGATCTTCTTGGCGTCTGCCTCCACCTGGGCCCAGGTGGTCGGCGGGTCGTTGGGGTTGAGCCCGGCCTTGGTGAACAGTGTCCGGTTGTAGATCAGGCCCTGTGTGTAGTTCGACGTCGGCAGCCCGTAGAGCGTCTTGCCGGCGGTGACCGCCTTCATCGAGCCCGGCACGATGTCCTTGAGCGCCGGCACTGTCGTGGAATTGACATATTGCGTGATGTCGGCAGCCTGGCCCGCCAGCAGCACCTGCGGCAGGTCAGTGAAGTAGGTGTAGAAGACGTTAGGCTCGGTCCCGCCCCGCAGCATGGCGGTGAAAGTGGTCGTCGTCTCGCACGGGTAGTTGTAGATGCTCTTGATGGTGATCGTCGGGTTGGCCTTCTGGAAAATTGCTACGTCCTCGAGCCACTCCTTGTGCTCGACCGGGGACTGGGCCGCCGGCGGCGCGCAGTCGATGCTGATGCTCACCTTGCCGCCAGACGAACTCGGTGCGCTGGTGCTCGAACAGGCCGCGGCCCCGAGCCCTAGCGCTGCCACGGCGGTGACGACGGCAAACTTCCGGCCGCCATACCACCAGTGAAGCTGTCTGCTCATCGATCAATCCTTCTTCCTTGGGCTGAACGTGGGCGATCTCGGACGCCCTGGGCCGCGGTGGCAGCAGGGCGGGGCCAGTCGGCTGTATCAGGAATAATCCTGAATCCGGCCGCCTTGCGCTACGCCCTTTGGACGCCGTGCTTTGTTGCACTGAACATACTGAGGAGAACATCTGAGAGCAAGATATCGATGAAACTTTGCAAGGACACAACTTGGTTACGGTGATCTCGGGCTATGGCGGATGAGTCGGGCAGGCACGCTTGTTGTTGCTGAGCTTCAAGCACGGATCCGACATAAGACCTGGGAACGGGGCCGTCAGCGCGAGCAAGGAGTAATCCAAGTCACGCAAGCTATTGCCAGTGGATGTCGTATTGTTGCGGCATGACGCGAACTCCTGCCCGTCGACTCGCTGAGGTCGCCCAGAAGGTCGGGGTCAGCGAGGCCACTGTGAGCCGGGTGCTAAACGGCAAGGCCGGCGTGTCCGACAGCACCAGGGAGGCCGTGCTCACCGCTCTGGACGTGCTGGGCTACGAGCGGCCGACGCAGTTGCGCGGCGACCGGGCTCGGCTCATCGGCCTGGTCCTGCCCGAGCTGCAGAACCCGATCTTCCCGGCGCTCGCCGAGGTGATCGGAGGTGCGCTCGCCCAGCGCGGCTTCACGCCGGTGCTCTGCACCCCGAATGACCTCAGTTACTCGCGGACAGCCGGCGGCCTGTCCGAGGCGGACTACGTGGACATGCTGCTCGACCAGCACGCCTCCGGAGTCGTGTTCGCAGGCGGTCACTACGCCGAGCTGGCCGCGCCGCACGACCACTACCACCTGCTGCACCGCAGGGGCATCCCGGTCGTCCTGGTCAACGCGGCGATTGACAACCTGGACTTCCCGTGCGTATCCACGGACGACGTGACCGCGGCCGGCCAGTCCTTCCGGCACCTTGCCTCGCTGGGTCATGAACGGATCGGCCTGGTGCTCGGACCCGAGGATCACGTGCCGTCGCGGCGGAAGCTGAGTGCGTTCCTTGAGCACGTGCAGCGCGCGGGAATCGCGATAGCCCCGGTCGAGCATGCGCTGTTCTCGCTTGAGGGCGGGCAGGCGGCGACCACGCGCATGCTCCGGCAGGGCGTGACCGGCGTCATCTGCGCGAGCGACGTCCTTGCGCTTGGCGCTATCAGGGCCGCGCGGCGGGCCGGGTTGTCGGTGCCCGGCGACGTCTCGGTGGTCGGCTACGACGACTCCGGCTGGCTGAATTCAACCGACCCGCCGCTGACCACCGTCCGTCAGCCCATCGAGTCAATGGGCAAGGCGGCGGTCGCGCTGCTGGTCAACCAGATGGAGTCTGTGGCCATGCACCATGAGGAGCTGCTGTTCGAGCCCGAGCTCGTCGTCCGCGGCTCGACTGGCCCGGCCCCAGTGCAAACGCTGGCCGCCGCCGACTGACTGTTAGCTAACGCCAGGTCAGACCCGCAGCCGGGTCGGAAACGTTGAGGTGCTCCTGCACCCTGGCCAGATGCAGCCTCATCGCCTCCACGGCCCCCGCGGCGTCACGGGAGCGCAGCGCCTCGACGATTGCGCGATGATCAGCCTGATACTGGTTCCGCCGTTCGGGCGATGACCTGCGCCGCTTCAGGTCGCCCCAGACCTGCCCGTGGCGAGCGGCTTCGATCGCGGCGTAGAGGGAGGCCAGCAGCGGACTGTGGCTCGCCGCCATGATGCACCGATGCAGAGCCAGGTCGCAGGCCTCGAATTCCTCGAACGTCGCCGCCCGGTCACCGAGCCCAAGGCAGTTGTCCATTTCCTCCAGGTCGGCTGCGGTTGCCCAGGCCACGACCAGAACCATGGCGGGCGGCTCGAGCAGCCGCCTGATCGTCATCACATCGGCGGGCGCGAAGTCGGCACCCGACGGTTTGCCTGGAGCGCCGCCCTGGACGGCTGCGCCCTGGACTCCGGTGCTCGGGATTGCAGTGCCCTGGATTGCAGTGCCCTGGTTTGCAGTGCCCTGGATTGCAGTACCGGCGGCTTCCCGGCTCGGCTCCGAGTCCTCACGCAGGAACGTGCCGCGCCCGACTTCACGGGAGATGCGGCCCTGCCCCTCCAGCAGCGCGAGTGCATTCCGTACCGACGACCGGGTAACGCCGAGGTCGATGCTGAGCTGGCGCTCGGTCGGCAACCGGGAGCCGCCGTGCATCCCCCTGGCCTGCGAGCCACTGCTTTGCATGCGCGCGAGGATGAGCTCGGCGAGCGCGGCCCCGCGCTCCAGGTGTCCGCTCGCTCGCCCCCCGATGACTGGCGACACGGCAACTGGCGACACGGCAACTGGCGACACGGCAACTGGCGACACAGGTGCGTGCGACCCAGCGGCATCGACCGCGTCGCCAGTCTGCTCCACGAGGTCGAGTCCCTGTACGGCCGGATCGGGTTCAGGTAGTGCTGCCTGCATGCGCGCTCCGCTCCACTCTCGCTCAGTATGGCTTGCCGTTCGGGCTGCGCTGCTTCCCCTGAACTAGCTGCGCTACCGGAGCCACGCCTGGTCCTGACCCCCGCAACCAATCCTACCAATTGGCGGGCCGAATTGTTACCTCGGCTTTAACCAAATGGCGATGCCACCTCTTGACCGTATTAATCCGTCCCCCTATGCTCAACCAATCGGGTAATCGCAACCAATATGGCCGATATGGTGGCCGGACCGGAGGTTCGCCGATGAGGCTTGCCACGATTGCCACGCCTCGCGGGCTGCGCCTGCACGTCCGCGCGCGCTCCGGCTACGTGGACGTCGGCGACGAAGCACGTGACCAGGGGCTAGCCTCGCTCCGCGGCCTGCTCGACGCCGGACCTACCGCCATGGACTCGGTCCGCGGCCTGCTCGATCGTGACGGCCGCGATGTCGCGCCGGAGGACTTCGGGCCGGCGGTGCCCGAGCCGCGGCGCATCCTGTGCCTCGGCGTGAACTACCGCGAGCACGCCATCGAAGGCGGCAGGGAAGTGCCGACCTGGCCGGAAGCATTCGTGCGCGGCGAAGGCAGCGCTATCGGCCCGTACGCGGACCTGGTTAAGCCGGCCCTCACGAGCCGTTTCGACTACGAGGGCGAACTCGGACTCGTCATAGGGGCGGGCGGCCGGTACATCCCGGCGGACAAGGCGCTCGACGCGATCGCCGGTTACGTCGTACTCAACGACGCCTCGGCCCGTGACTGGCAGCGAGCCGCGACCCAATGGACCGGCGGCAAGAATTTTGAGGGCACCATGCCGATCGGGCCGGAAGTCGTCACAACCGACGAAGCCGATGTCTCCGATGCCGGACTCACGACCACTCTGAATGGCGAGGTGATGCAGTCGGCGCGGACGTCCCAGATGATCGTCGACGTCCCGAGTGCGATCGAGTTCTTCTCCTCGTTCACGAGGCTACGGCCCGGCGACGTCATCGCCACCGGCACGCCCGGCGGCGTCGGCTTTGCGCGGCAGCCACCCGTGTGGCTGCTGCCTGGCGACATCATCGAGGTCGCCGTAGAAGGAGTCGGCACGATCCGCAACCGCGTTGTCGCCGAGGAAGCGGATCTGAGCGACTGGAGATGGCGCCCGCCGGGTTCGACTGCCGTCGGCATCTGAGCGGGTCCGCGCCAGGATCACCACCCAGGATCACCACCCACGATCACGACACTGGAGCAGCAGAGCACTCGTTATCGGCAAGCGCCCGCTGATCCCGCACACAACCGATTGCAGAAGAGGTTCACCGCTTACGACTCATCCATCTAAGACTGCCCCGGAGGCGACGAAGATGTACAGGTCCACCGAGCCTGCGGCCAGGGCCGCGGGGAAACTGCGACGTGCAGGCCACAGCGGCGTCAGACGGGCCCGTCCGGCCCGGACGCTAGCGGCAATAGCAGCAGCGGCGCTGGCGTGCGGCCTGGCCGCGTGCGGCAGCAGTCCCGCGAGCAGCAACAGCAAGGGATCGATCGTGTTCGCCGACGTGGCCCCGTTCAGCGGTCCGGACGCCGCGCTCGGGCCGATCTACCTGGTGTCTTGCGAGGGCGCAGTCACCGCCATCAATAAGGCCGGGGGCGTGCTTGGTCACACCGTGAGCTGCACCTCCGCGGACACCAAGGGCGATCCAGCGGACGCCGTGCCGGCGGTCGGCAGCCTCCTCAGCCGGACGCAGAACCTGGAGCTGGTCATCGGCTGCACCTCGGACGAGGCAGCGGCCGTTGTCCCGCTCGTCAACAAGAACAAGACCGTGATGTTCTGCATGACCGGCCAGTCGGAGTTCGACCATGTCCACTACCCCTACTTCTACCGGCTGGTCCCGCCCGACCTGGCTGAGTCCTACGCGATGACCGTGATCGCCCAGAATCTCGGCTACAAGCGGATCGCGCTCGCCTTCGGCAATGACATCGGATCGCAGACCTTCGTGCAGCCCGCCACGGCGGCGATCGCCAAGGCCGGGATGACAGTGGTTGCCAACGAGACACTCGACCTGAATGCGACGACGTTCCGCACAGAGGCCGAGAAGATCATCCAGGCTCATCCGGACGCGATCATGACCGAAGCGCTCGGCTCGGCCGACCCCACTCTCTTCGCCGAGATCAAGCAGCTCAACGGCGGCAAATTGATCCCGATCATCGGCACCTCAGCGGCGATCTCGCCGGCCTTCTTCGAGGCGACAGCCAAAGCCATCGGGGCGGCGGACTTCGCAGCCAACTTCCATGCTGACAACCTGGTGACCGCTACCAGCGGTCCGGCCTACCAGGCGTTCACCCAGGCACTGCTCGCGGTCAAGGGCAAGGTGGCGGGCGCGCAGACCGGTGATTTCACCACCTACTTCACTGCGCCAGGAGCCGTCCACCTCTATGACGGGATGAACCTGGCCGCGCTCGCCATGGTCGCCGCGGGCAGCACGGACACGGCGAAATGGCAGCCCTACATAGCCACGATCGGTGACGGCGTCCCAGGCGCGGTCGTGGTGAGCTCGTTCGCGCAAGGTGTCAGGGAGCTGAAGGCAGGTAAGAAGATCCGCTACATCGGGCCTGGCGGACCGACGAGCTTCGATTCCTACCACGACTCCCCCGGCATCTTCCAGATCGACACTTACACGGCCGCAGGCGCGGTCCAGGTGTCGGGGAACATCACCGCCGTACAGCTCCGCGCGGTCTCCGGATGATCCGATGCCCCTCGCCTCGACCGGCCGCTGCGGCCACGGCGTCGTGCCCCCGCAGCGGCCGGGAGGGGTGATCGGATCATGAGTATCCTCGTCGCGTCCGTCGGTTTCGGGCTCATCACCGCGGCGGTCCTGGCGATTGCGTCGGTGGCCTTCACTCTGCAGTTCGCCGTGACGGACGTGCTGAACCTGGCGTTCGCGGCGATCATGACGGCCGGCGCGTTCGTCGCCTACTGGATCAACCAGGCGGGCGCGTCGGTGTGGGTCGGCCTGATCGTTGCGATGGCAGCGTGCTCGGCCCTCTCGGTGTTCCTCAACCTCGTGGTGTATGCACCGTTCCAGCGGCGCGGATCGTCGCCTATCACGATCGTGATCGTTTCGCTGGGGATGGCGCTCATCATCGAGTTCGGCGTGCAGGCCATCGTCGGCGGCGTCAACGTCTCGTACACGATGGGCCAGGGAGCGACGTACAAGCTCGGCGGTCTGATCCTCACGACGGTACAGCTGGTGATCATCGCCATCAGCATCGTCGTGATGGTTGCCGTCTACGCGCTGCTTCGCTACACCAAGCTCGGCAAGTCGATGCGGGCGACGGCCGCCAATCGTTCGCTGGCCCGCAACTGCGGCATCAGGACTAGCCGGGTAATCACGATTACCTGGGCGCTGACTGGGGCGCTCGGCGGTCTGGCGGGCACCGTGTTCGCCATCGACATCGGGAGCTTCGGACCAACCAGCACCGACCTGTTCGTGGTGCTCATCCTTGCCGCGGTGTTCCTCGGCGGCCCGGGACACGCCTACGGCGCCATGCTCGGCGCCCTGCTCATCGGCCTCGCCACCGAGGTCAGCGCCGCCTACATCCAGCCCGACTACAAGTACGTGATCGCCTTCGTAGCGCTGCTCGGCATGCTCGCCGTACGGCCATCCGGCCTGTTCGGCGCCCGAGCGTGAGCGCGGGCAGCGTTAGCACAGTCAGCAGTTAGCACAGGCAGGGAGCCAGATGTACTACCTCCTCACGCTGGTGGTGTATGGCGGGGTCGACGTAATCGCGTGCCTCGGGCTGAGCCTGCAGTTCGGCTTCGGCGGCGTCACGAACTTCGGCTTCATCATCTTCCAGGCAGTCGGTGCCTACACCGCGGCGATACTGGCGCTCCCCTCGGATACCGCGAATGGCGGATTCCAGACCTATCTCGGCGGCTTGCACCTGCCATTCCCCTTCCCGTGGATCGGCGCCATGGTGGCCGGCGCGGTCCTTGCGCTGCCGTTCACATTCCTGGTCGGCCGCCGCCTGCGGGGTGACTTCGCCGCCGTTGGCTTGCTGGTCACGGCCGTCCTCTTGAACCTGCTCGTGATGGACTTTCGGCCGCTGCTGAACGGTGACGCCGGCCTCGCGCTGGTGCCGGCTCCGCTGCAGTCCCAGGTGATGACCACCACGACCACGGGCTACCAGTGGGGATTCGCGATCGCGATCGTCCTGCTGGCCGGTGGCGTGTACTGGTTCCTGCGCCACGTCACCGAGTCGCCCTATGGGCGCACGCTGCGGGCAATGCGAGACAACGACAAGGTTGCCGATTCCCTTGGCAAGGATCTCCAGTCGCTGCGGACCGGAGTGCTCCTGCTCGGCGGGGCGATCGCCGGCTTGTCCGGTGCCGCGCTCGTGAGCTTCATCAGCGTGTGGTCACCTGCGGCGTGGACCTATGCCGAGACGATCGTCCTGTTCGCCGCCGTGATCATTGGCGGCCGCGGCAATCACCTGGGCGCAGTGGTCGGCGCTATCGTCGTCCCGGTGGGGTTCGAGGAGTCGACGCGGCTCATCTCGAACGCGAACCCGAGTCTGCCGCCGAACCTGCTGCCTTCGCTCCAGTGGGTGGCGATCGGACTGCTCGTCGCCTTGTTCCTGTGGTTCCGCCCGCAGGGCATCCTGCCGGAACGCAAGCGGGTCATCGCGTTGCCCGATGGCGCGGTGACGGCTGGTCAGCTCGCCGCGGCCCCGGCAACTGCGGCGTCGGCTGTCCCGATGCCCGCCGCGACAGGCCGCCTGGTCGGCGCGACGACAGCGGCGGACAGTGCCGGCGCGCCACTCGCACCACCCACGCGTGACATCGTCCTGGAAGCCGTCGACGTCAGCCGGGACTACGGCGGCGTACATGCCGTCTCCGGGGTCTCGCTGGCCGTGCGGCGCGGCACCCTGACCGGGCTCATCGGGCCCAATGGCGCCGGCAAGTCCACGTTGCTGGCATTGCTGGCCGGCACCGACGACGCGTCGAGCGGCCAGATCTTGTACCACGGCCAGGACATCACCAAAGTGCCCGCCTACCGGCGCGCACGGATGGGTCTCGTGCGGACGTTTCAGCTGGCCAGCGAGTTCAAGCGCCTCACGGTCATGGAGAACCTGCTGTCAGCGGCGCCGGGAAACCGCGGCGACTCGTTCCTTGGCGCGGTGGCCGGCCGTCGTTACTGGGGCCAGGACGAGGCGGCCGCCGTGGCCAAGGCGGCCGGGATACTCACCAGGTTCGGCCTGGAGCCCCTCGCCAACTCCTACGCCGGCGACCTGAGCGGCGGTCAGCGGCGCCTGGTGGAGATCATGCGCGCGCTCATGACCGATCCGCAGATGCTGCTGCTGGACGAGCCGATGGCCGGCGTGCATCCCGAGCTCGCGCGCCGGATCGGCAACTCGCTGGTCGAGCTGTGCGCCGGCGGCATGACCATCCTGATGGTCGAGCACGAGCTGGCCATCATGGACGAGTTCTGCGATCCGGTCATCGTGATGGCGGACGGTTCCGTGCTGGCGGAGGGCACGATGACCGAGCTGCGAGACCGAACCGAAGTCGTGGAGGCCTACCTTGTCGGCTGAGCGAGCCGCGTTGCCTGACCGCGAGCACCCCGTCCCTGATGACACAGTGCGCGGCGAGCGGATTCTGGCCGAGAACGTGTCCGCCGGCTACGGCGGCGACCCGGTCATCAGGAAGGTGACCGTCCAGGCGGAGCCCGGTCAGGTCGTCTCGCTGGTGGGCCCTAACGGCTCTGGCAAGAGCACCCTGCTGAAGAGCCTGGTGGGGATCGTCCGCGTCTCGACCGGCCGGGTCCTGGTCGGCGACCGGGACGTCACCAATCTCGCTCCGGAAGAGGTCGCCCGCGCCGGCGTGGGCTACGTGCCGCAGGTTGACGACGTCTTCGCGCCGCTCAGCGTCCGGGAAAATCTCGAGATGGGCGGCTACCTGCTGGCCAGGAAGGAGATTGGCGCCCGCATCGAGCACGTGCTCACCGTGTTTCCCCGCCTCGGGACGATGCTGCAGCGGCCAGCCGGCAAGCTCAGCGGCGGCGAGCGCAAGATGCTCGCCATGGGCCGCGTGCTGATGCTCGAGCCCGCCGTCTTCCTGCTCGATGAGCCAACGGCGAACCTTGCCCCGGCCATCGCGCAGTCGCTGCTCGGAGACCACGTCCGCCGGCTGGCCGAGCGCGGCGCGGCGGTGCTCATCGTCGAGCAGCGGGCAAAGGCGGTCCTGGCTATCTCTGACCGGACGTTCGTGCTCGGCGGCGGTCAGCTGCGGATGGAAGGGACGCCAGCTGAGCTGGCTGGCAGCCCAGCATTCGTCGACTCGTTCCTCGGCGGCAGTTCCGGCCAGGCGGTCGCCTCTGGAGAGACGTGAGATCGAAGACGTGACATTGGAGACCGCGTCTAGCGCGGAATTACGGGGAGCAGCAGGTAAGAGGGGCGCGCGCGCCCCGACAGCAGCGTTGTCTGTCCGCCGAAGACGTCAGCCGGGCGATCCGCCGGCTCATCGTGCACGAAGATCCCGTTGCCGCGCATGGTGACGCCGAACGCGCTCGGCCACGGTCCGTCCCCTGGCAGCTCGAAGTCACGCCCCTGCACGCACACGCCCAGCCGGTACAGGGCCGGGATGATCACCGATGTCGGCCAGATCTCGACGTCGACATCGACGGGCTCGCCCGGCGAGAGCGGCTGCTGCTCGTCGTGGGAATGCCACGGCCGATAGGCGAGGCTCCGCTCCGGAGCGGTCTTGCGGTGCGATGCGCGCAGCCAGCCGAAGCCAACGCAGCCATTCGGGTCCTGACCGCTCGCGAACGTAACGTCACGGCCGGAAGGATCGATGACCCGCAGGGTGAGGAACAGGTCGGCGTCCGTGGTCGACGACGCGATCGTGAGCCGCGCGGCGGCGGGGCCGGTGATCTCCAGATCCTGCTCGAGCGGCTCCGTCCAGAACACCAAGCCCTCGCCTAGTGCGTCGAACGTCGCGCTCTGCGAGGCGGCATCCGGTTGCAGAGCCAGCCGCCCGGAGGCGACGTCGAGATGGAACCTCGTCCACTGCGTGCGCGGCAGCGGCCAGCCGGATTCGGCTCGTTCTTCAAAGCTGCCGTCCACGCGGCGAACCTGCAGGACTACCGGCGGCTGCGCATCCCATCCGGTGTCCGCGCCCTTGAGGAAGTGCCCGAAGAACCGCTTCTGGAGGCGGACTCCATAGTCGGTGTAGAACTCAACCCAGTGCTGGAGCCCGTGGACTTCCAGCCACTTCTGGGCGCTGGACACCCGGCTATAGCCCTCGAAGTTGCCTCTCGTGTGCAGGTGATGCGCCCAGTTGGCGGCCGACAGTACCGGGACGGTGATCTTCTCTAGGTCCGGGCTGCGCTCGCGGTAATAGCTGTCGTCGAGCGCGTGCGCGAGAACCGCAGCCGGGGTGTCGGCCACGTTCCTGGTCAGTTCATCTTTATCCAGTGTCTGCGGGCCGGCCACCGTTTTGCCGGTCACCCGGTGCCTGGGCCCGCGGTCACCGATGCCGTGCTGTACGCCCGCGACCTGCGGCGGGTACCACTGCCGGACGAAGACGTTGAGGATGCCGCCATGCCGAGTGAAGTCGCGGTAGAAGTCGCTGCCGCCCTCCCACGGGCAGATCGCGGTCAGATGGGGCGGCTGGAGCGCCGCGACCTGCCACTGATTGATCGCGTAGTACGACACGCCCAGCAGGCCGACCTTGCCGGAGCTCCATGGCTGCACCGCCGCCCACTCGATGCACCGGTAGTAGTCGCGCGTCTCACGGGCCGAGAAGATATCTAGGTAGCCCGGTGACCGCCCGGCGCCGCGGGAGTCGACCCTGATCACCACGTAGCCGTCGGGCACCCACTTCTCGGGGTCGACCGTCTCCCAGTTCTGGTAGCGGTTCGACGAGCTAGCGAGCGCATCCGGATGCTCAGTCTCGAGGTTCGCCCATTGGCGCGCGAAGCCGTCCTGGAAGGCGAGCCATTTGGCGTACGGACCATGCGTCATGATCACGGGGTACCGTCCGTCGGCTTCCGGACGGAAGACGTCGGCGCGGAGAACCAAGCCGTCGTCCATTGCGATCGGGACATCCCAGTCGATGCGCACGCGCTCAGCTTAAAGGCGCTGCGGTCAGTGTTCGGGGGCCATCGCTCGCACGCCCGCGATGAAGACGTCGACGCCGAGCTTGTAGTGAATGTTGGGTTCGCATGACGACATCGGCTCCGCGGCCGCCACGATGCGCGGGAAGCGGTCGGGCGGCAGCAGCGCTAGCCGGACCCGCGCGAGTCGTTGCTCCTCGGTGCGCTCGGCCTCGGCCAGGCCCGGCTTGAAGCCCTCGCTCATGACCAGCATGAGCCCCGTCCACAGCGTGCCTCGGGCGATCTCGGCCGCCTGCTCGTTATTGAAGCCGCCGCGGCGCAGCACATCGAGCGCCGTCTCGATGGCGACCAGTGCGGCGTCGCTCTGCTTCTCCCCTTCCAGGATCACCTGCGATGCGCAGGGATGGGACCGCAGGACGTGCAGCAGCGACTCCAACAGGCTGCGCATCTGCGCATGCCACGGAGCCGCCGGGTCGATGTCGGTGTCGAGCTCCCGCCAGACCTGGTCACCAAGGGCCGCTAGCAGCTCCTCCTTGTTTCGGAAGTGCCAGTAGAGCGCCATTGGCGTCACGCCGAGCTCGGTCGCGAGCCGCCTGATCGTGAGCGCGTCCAGGCCTTCGGCGTCGGCGAGCGCAAGACCGCGCTGGACCACGACCTCTTTGGTCAGTCTGGTCCGCTCTGCTTCTGGTGCCTTCGCTGCTTCCATCACTTGACAACTATACGCCGTACAAGGCAAGGTAGCCAGTAGGACCTATACGACGTATAAGAGCGGCGTACGAGATCTCGGTACAGGTACTTAGTACGGGAACCGGAGAGGAGCCCGGGCCATGTCCAGACGCTGGTGGTCGCTGGTGGCGGTGTCGCTCGCCACGTTCATGACCTACCTAGACAACAACGTGACTAATGTGGCGATACCGACCATCGAGCGCAGCCTGCATCTGTCGCTCGCCGGGCTCGAGTGGGTCGTGAGCAGCTACATCCTGGTGTTCGCGGGGCTGCTGCTGGCCGGAGGCCGGCTGGCCGACTTGTATGGCCGACGGCGAGTCTTCCTGATCGGGCTGTCCGTCTTCACGCTGGCTTCGCTCGGTGCCGGCCTAGCGGGCAGCGGCACCGTGCTGATCGGCGCGCGGCTAGTCCAGGGGCTAGGCGCGGCGCTGGTAGTCCCGACCACGCTGGCGATCATCATGGCGACGTTCAGGGACGTCCGGGAGCGCACGACGGCCATCGGCGTGTGGACCGCGATCGGCGCGATGGCGCTCGCATTCGGCCCGCTCATCGGCGGGTTCATCAGCCAGCATCTGCACTGGGGCTGGATCTTCTTCATCAACGTCCCCGTCGGGATCGCCGCCTTCGCGATCGCGATCATGGCCGTCGGGGAGACTCGCGACCCATCCGTTGCGCGGCACCTGGACGTCCCTGGCCTGATTAGCTCGGCGGTCGCGCTGTCCTCGCTGGTGTACGCGCTGATCGAAGGCCACGACAAGGGCTGGACCTCGGCGCTGATCCTCGGCGCGTTTGGGCTCGCCGCCGTGGCGGGGGCGGCCTTCGCGGTGATCGAGGCCCGGACGGTGCACCCGATGGTGGAGATGGGGCTGTTCCGGTCCCGCGTCTTCGCCGGCGGCACGGTGACCATGATGCTGTGGGCCTTCGGGATCTTCGGCATCTACTTCTTCACGTCGATTTACCTGCAGACCATCCTCGGCTTCTCGCCGACGAAGGCAGGCCTGGCGTTCGTGCCGATGGCGCTGTGCATGGCGCTGTTCGCCGGGCTCGCGGGGCCGGTCTCCCGCCTGCTGCGGCCCGGTCAGACGGTCGCGCTTGGCATGGCGGTCATGGCGGTCGGGCTGTACCTGTTCTCGCGGCTCGGCGCCGGCGCGACATTCACTAGCCTGCTGCCCGGCTTCCTGATCTTCGGTGCGGGGGCCGGCATGATGAACGTGCCGCTCACCAACGCGATTCTGCACTCGATGTCCACCGAGCGGTCAGGTGTGGCGTCAGCACTGCTGAACGCCTCGCGCGAGGTGGCCGGCCTGCTCGGCATCACGATCATCGGCGCCGTGCTGCGCTCCCGGCAGGGCGCGGCCCTCCACCAGGGGGCGCACCCGGCCATCGCCTACCTCGACGGCTACCACGCAGGCCTGATCGTGACGGTCGCCTTGATCGCCGCCGGTGCAGTGGTCAGCTACCTTGCGCTGCGACAGGTTCCGCGACCCGCGGCCGCTGGCGTCGTCGTTCCGGCCGGCTCGGCGGAGCTCTCCGGCTCGGCGGAACTGGCCGGCTCGGCGGAACTGGCCGGCTCGGCCGCAGCCGACGTCGCACCGGAGCCCGCTCTCCGGTAGGCAGGGCTTACCGGGCGCCCGGCCCGGCCGCTGCCCAGCGGCCGGGCCGGACCTCTTGCCCCAGGTTGCCGCGTAGGCCGGCCGCATCCCGGCGTAAGTTTGTTAGACACCCGCAGGGCCACAGAGACGCGGCGACACGCCCTGCCGACCGACGGCATATGGCGGTGACAATGGCGGTTGAGGCTCGACCCGCCGGCCAGCCGCAGCTCACCGGGCCGGAACCGGACGGGAACCGCCGGTGGCCGCAGGCATGCCGACGGGTTGCGCGTAATCCGACGGTTATCGCCGCACTCGTCACGGCAGCAGGCGCTCTGGTCTGGATTATCGCTTTCCCCCGCGTCGGTACCGATCTGTCGGCGGCACTGGCTCGTGCCGCGTGGGCCGGCCGCTACCCCGCATCTGGGTACCTGTTCAGCTGGTATGGCGGCTTCCATCCGGCTAGCTACTCGCTGCTCGCGCCTTATGTGCTCAGCTTCGTCGGGACCCGGCTCGCGATGGCGGTAGCTGTCGTGATCTCAGCGATGCTGCTGTCCCTGTTGCTGGTGCGGCACGATGTCCCGCGGCCGCGCGCAGCGGCGGTGTGGGTAGCCATTGCCTTGTGGACGGAGCTTTCGGCTGGCCGCGCCGCCTTCACGCTTGGCCTGGCGGCAGGTCTGGGCTGCGTAGCGCTGGCCGACATCAGCATGCCCTCGACGTCCCGGACGCTAGCGAGCGCCCGGCTGGCGGCGGTCGGGGCGCTCGCCCTGCTGTGCTGCCTGCTGAGCCCGGTGGCGGCAGTCTTCTTGTTCGTGGTAGCAGCGGCGTTCGCGATCGCCCGCTACTGGGCGCTCGCCGTCGTGATTGCCGTGGCGGCATGCTTGCCGCTAGGCGTGATGGCCTTGTTCTCCGACGGAGGCGCGCAGCCCCTCTCGGCCCAGAACTGGCTGCCGCCGCTACTCGCTGTCGCTGCGGTGCTCCTGCTAGTCCCGCGCCGATGGCGGCTGGTGCGCGCTGGCGCGGTCATCTACGGGGTAGGCGTCCTGCTTACGTTGGCGGTACCCAGCCTGGTTGGCTCGAACGTGGCCAGGCTGGCTGAGCTGCTAGCTGGGCCCATCCTGATCGGATTCGGCAGCGCGCGACGCCGGTGGCCGCTCGCCCTGGCGCTCGCTGGTGCTGCGATCTGGCAGGTCGCGCAGCCGATCGCCGATCTCGGGCAGGGCAACGCGCCACCCTATGCGCCGCAGACGGCTGCCCTGGTACGCGAGCTGGGCGTCCTGCGCGCGGACACGGCGCGAGTCGAGGCGGTGCCGCAGTACGGCCACTGGGAGTCGCAGGAACTGGCGTCCGCTGCACCGCTGGCGCGCGGCTGGGAGCGACAGCTCGATATCAAGCGCAACCCGCTCTTCTACGGCGGCGTCCTGACTCCGGCGGAGTACTACGGCTGGCTGCGTTCCAATGCCGTGCGGTATGTCGCGATCTCGGCGGCAACTCCGGATCCTGCCGCCGTCGCGGAAGCCGCGACTGTGCGCGAAGGGCAACCATGGCTGCTTCTCGTCTGGCACAACGCCTACTGGCAGCTGTACCGGGTGCTCGGCTCGGATCCGATGGCTAGCGCCCCAGCGACCGTCACGAGAAGCACTCCTGCCGAGATCACGCTGCGCATGAGCCGGGCTGGCACCACCATCATCAGGGTGCACTGGTCGTCGCTGCTCACGGCGGAGGGCGCGGTCGTGACTCAGGCGGGCCCGTGGACGCGCCTCACCGTTCGGCACGCCGGCACCTACGAACTGCAGGGCCGGTACTGACTGGCCACGGCGCCTCGGTCGCGACGTCCGCTACTTAGGCGTGATGACGACAACCGGGATCTTCCTGGTCGTCTTCGTCTGGTACCGGCGGTAGCGGCCGTGATTGTTGTCGTTGACGATCTCCCAGAGCCGCGGGTACTCAGGACTGTCGGCCCTGACGACGCGGGCCGTGGCGGCAAACCGTTGCCGACCCACCTGGATCTCGACCTCCGGCTTAGCCTCGATGTTGAACAGCCAGCCCGGCGGCCGGTCCGAACCGCCGTTGGAAGCCACCACCAGATAGTCTCCGCCGTCGCGCGCGTAGACCAGCGCTGACGTACGGGGCTGGCCTGTGTGCCGACCCGTGGTCCGCAGCAAGGCCGACGGCACTCCGATGAGGTGGTGGCCCACCAGCCCGTCGGTTCGCTCGTACAGGCGCTGGTGCAAGGTCAGCAGGTCCATACCGACATTCTGGCCTGACGATGACAACCGGCGGGCTACCGGCCGCCGGTTAGTTGCCGGCGGGACCGACGAACACCAGTCCCTGTGGCTCGAAGCTCGGGCCAGACAGCGGCACCGCCGAAAGGTGACCGGTCCACGGATTGAGCGAGCCGAGGTAGTTGGGTGGGAAGCCGGGACCAGGGCACGTCGACGGCGCGTCGTTCTGGTCGCACGGCGTGACGGCGGCGAAGACAGACCCTGGCCGGAACGGGCCAGTGACCACGTCAACGGTGTCGCCACTGGTATCGGCGCCGTAGAGCCGGCCGAACCTGCTGCTGGGCCAGGCGGTGTCGTCTACCGACCGTGACAGCCCGAGCACCGACAGCCCGAGGGCCGGCTTGCCGCCGGGGCCGCGGCTAAAGCGGGCGAAGATCTGCTGCTGGTCACCCTGGCTGGTCAGCATGAAGTCGCCGGCGAAACGAGCAGCCCAGCCTGGAACGACCTCATTGGAATCAGGGTCAGTCAGGGCCAGCTTGACCTTCGTGCCGTGATCTGCGCCGAGGTTCGCGACGGTGGCCGTTGCCTCGTCATAAAAGAGCGGCGTCACCACGGCGATGTGCGTGACAGGCCGGAAGACCACTGAGTACACCGCCGGGTAGCTGGGCTGTGGAGCAGCGGTGCCGGTCGTGCCAGGCGCTGACGCGCTGATGAAAACGTGACCGTGGTAGATCGAGATGGCATCAGTCCCGCCGAAGTGCGGCAGCGGCTTGTTGTAGTGGTAGTGGCGCACCTGCTTGCCCGCCGGCGCGCCTGGCTTGATCGTGTACACGCTTGAGTTCGCGTCCTCGTTGACGGTGGCGATCAGCAGATCGCTGCCAGGGTCGACCGTGAGGCCGTCGCACTTGCCCTTGATGTCCCACTGCCGGATCATCTGCCCGGCGCCGGTGAACTCCACCACCGTGCTGTCGGTGTTGCCGGTCGAACTGGCCTGCCCCTGCGGGCCGACGCCGTTCTGGAAGGCGGTGAAGAGGTGATCACCGAGGATCGTGATGTCATCTGGACTAGACAGGGCCTCGGACATCGGTGTCGTGGAGCCAGACGGGATGAAGGTGTGCTGCAGCGCCTTTCCGTTGAGGATCTGCTTGACCTGGAAGGCCGGCGCATGATGACTAGCACTCTGTCCGGACTGGGCGGCGCTGGGCGAGGCGAGTGCCGGCCCAGCTAGGGCCAGGCTCGCCAGGACCGTCGAGGCGGCTGCGACTACTTTTGGTGTACTGCGGCGTGCCAGACGCATGGCGTCTTCTTCCCTCTGTGGGCGATCGGGACCGGACAGTTCTATGCCCGCCAGGTGGCGGCGCGGCGAATCCCGGCAGCCATTGCCGTGAACGAGGCGTCAAACGCACGTAATGAACACCGAGGACTTATTCGGCGGACTGCAGCCGATCGGCCGACGTTCGGCCGGCCTCAGCCGTGCGGCGCAGGAAGTCGGCCACGATAGCCAGCTCGCCGTCGCCATACCCGGCGAGGATCTCGTCGAGTGCGGCGTTCATGCCGGAGTCGACCAGGTAGAGGCGGAGGATCGCGGCGCCGCGACTCCGGTCAGCACTGACGACCACGCCACGCCGGTCGGCTGGATCACGCTCGCGGACGATCCAGCTGCCGCGCTCCAGCCGGTCAAGAATGCCGGTGAGAGTGGCGGGATGCTGGCCGGTGCGCCTGGAGAGCGCCGTCGGACTGATCTGGCCGGACCTGGCGATCACGTCCAGGACCTCCAGGTCGCTTGCCTTCAGGTCGAGGCGTCCGCCAACGCCGTGGTTCAACCGCGTTAGCTGAGCGCCGACGTCTCGCAGGCCGTCCTTGATCGCGCGGTTCAGCCGCCGCCTGTCCCGGATACCGCCGTCATCACTCACCTGAGCCGCTCCCAGCAGACTGCGGGCCCCGGTCCGCCCAGCCGCCCCGGTCCGCCCAGCGGGCCTGGTCCGCCCAGCCGGCCTGGTCCGCCCAGCGGGCCTTGCTCCGAGCGCGGTTCGCTGATACGCATCTCGTATGATACGCTTCTCGTACTTTATGAATCACAAGACGAATGTACTCCGAAGTCGCCAGCGGCAGCTGGACGATGTGCACGGGAAGGACGCGGCATGAGACTCACTATCTTCGGTGCCACCGGCGCGACCGGCACGCTCCTGGTCGATCAGGCGCTGGCCGCCGGACATGAGGTGACCGCCGTCGTGCGCGACCCTGCCCGGCTAATGGTGCCAGCGCATCCGCTGCTCAACGTCGTCACGGCCGACGTCATGGATCCAGATTCGATCAGGCCGGCCGTCAGCGGTGCCGAGGCCGTCCTGACGGCCATAGGCCCTCGTGGTACAGGTCCAACGACGGTCATCCAGGACAGTACCCAGGCGATCATCGCCGCCATGCAGAAATCAGGCGCGCGGCGGCTGCTGATGCTCAGCGGCTCGATAACTGCGGACGATGGCGAGAGTCCCTACCTGCGGTACCTGCTCAAGCCGCTGGCACGGCGCACCTTCCTCCGGTACGTCTGCGCCGACATGCGCGCCGGTGAGCGCGAGGTACGCGCGAGCAGTCTCGACTGGACGATCGTGCGGCCGCCGGCGCTGACTAACAAGGCGGCGACGCACAAGTACCGCACCGCGATTGACGGTAATCCGCCGCACGGCTTTCGCATCTCTCGCGCCGACCTTGCCACCGGCCTGCTAGCACTCGTCGACAACCCCGAGAGCGTGCGCAAGCACATCGGCATCGCCGGCTGACGGGCACCGGTCTGCAGCGCCCGGACCGGTTAAGACAGCACGCGCCGCCGGAAGTTGCGCAGGCCGATCGTGAGGAACACCGCGCCGAACCCAGCCACCACGGGATAGATCACGTACAGGTGCATGTGCGGAGCGGTCGTGAACGCGGCGCGCATCCCCTCGTTGACGTAGATCAGCGGATTGATCAGCACGATCGTCTGCAGCCAGTGCCAGCCCCCTACCGTCACCGGGGCCAGCCTGGTCCAGGAGTAGTACGTGCCGCCGAGGAACGTGATCGGCAAGATGATGAAGCCGAACATCAGGCCGATGTTCCGCGGCTCGAAGCTCGTGCCAAGGACAAGCCCGAGTCCAGCCATCGCGATACACGCGAGCGGGACGAAGGTCAGGATCAGCAACCAGTGCAGAGTCAGGTGCGCGTGCACGCCAGGTGCATGCACGACCGAGGCGATCGGCAGCACGATGATGGCCGACAGGACGCCCTGCGCGGCGCCTGACAGAACCTTGGCGATGGCAACCAGCCAGATCGGGCAAGGCGCCTGAACCCGGTCCTCGATCTCCCTGGTAAAGCCGAATTCCTGGGCCATCGCGAGCGCGATCGACTGCACACCCTGGAACATGACCGAGATGCCGACCACGCCAGGCACCAGGATGGTCGCGAACTCCGACTGCGCTGCGGTGCCGTGGCCGCCGATACCCTGCCCGATCTTGGGGAAGACGTACAGAAACACAAAGCACAGCAGGAACGGCTGGATCAGCGTACGCAGCACGAACTCCCAGATGTGCTTGCGCAGGACCACGACGTCGCGCAGCATGAGCGCACCCAGTGCGGTCCAGCTGGCTGCCGCCACGGACCGAGTCGGCCCGCCCCCGATCGGCGCGACGGATGCTCGCGGCTGAGACGTTACTGACGTGGCCATCAGTCCCTCAGCTCCTTGCCTGTGAGGTTGATGAAGACGGTCTCGAGGCTCGGCTCGGCGACGGAGACGTCGGCCAGTTCGAGGCCAGCCGCCTCGGCCGCCATGACGATGCGCGGAATGAGCCGGTCCTTGCCCTGGACGTGCAGCTCGAGACCGCCGTCCACGGTGCGGGTGCGTGTGACGCCGCCGACCTCGGCGGCGAGCACCTCTGCCGCCTTGCCCGCATCACCGACAATCCGCAGGGTGACGACCGTGTCCGCGCCGATGCTCTCCTTGAGCGCGGCTGGCGTGTCCAGGGCCAGGATCTTGCCGTGGTCCATGATCGCCACCCGGTCGCAGAGCTGGTCGGCTTCTTCCATGTAGTGCGTCGTCAGCAAGATCGTCTGGCCCGCGCGATGGAGCTCGCCGAGGAGGTCCCACAGCGCGAGCCTGCTCTGCGGGTCAAGGCCGGCAGTCGGCTCGTCGAGGAACAGCACCGATGGGCGATGGAAGATTGCCCTCGCCACCATGAGCCGCTGCGCCATCCCGCCGGACAGTGCGTAGACCGATGCCTTCGCCCACCGCGAGAGCTGGAACTGCTCAAGCAGCTCATCGGCGATCCGTCGCGACTCCCTGGCGCCGATGCCGAACAGGCGGCCGTGGAAGTAGAGGTTCTCAGAGACCGTGAGCTGGCGATCAAGGGTGTTCTGCTGCGACACGATCCCGCTCATCTGCTTGGCCAGCGCCGGATGGGCAGCCACGTCGATGCCCGCCAGCAGTGCCCGCCCAGAAGTCGGGACGACCCGGGTCGTGAGCATGCCGGCCGTTGTCGTCTTGCCCGCCCCGTTAGGCCCGAGTAGCCCGAAGATCTCGCCAGCATGCACATCGAGGTTGAGCTTGTCCACCGCGGCGAAATCGGAGCCGGGATAGACCTTGGTCAGGTCCTCGGTGTGAATGACCGCGTCTTGCCGGGCATCAGCGCGGATGATCGCGCCCGCAGGCGCCGCTGCAGTGCTGATGGCACTACCTTCCTTGAGGGTTAGTCGGACACGGCGAGACCGCCGAGGCCGCCCCGACCGCCCGCACATCGTATCTCCGGCGGCTCCATGGATGGCTGGCCCGCTCCCGGCCGCCCGGCCGCCCGGTCCGCACGAGACCGACCCTGCCTGGCCGCGAGCGCGCTGTCGTCCGGCCCGGTGCTGAGCGCGTGCCGGCCATGCGTACCGGCCATCTGCGGGCCGCCGTCACCGTAGGGCCGACCCGTGGTCCTCCTCCGTGATGACGCAGTTTGGCCAGGCCGTGCTTACGCTATCCAGCATGAAGATCCAGCGGCTCAACGTCGTCAGCATCGCAGCGCTACGGCAATGAAGCGCACGGAAATCATCGACCGCCTCATTGTGGTCAGCCTGCTGGCCTGGGCCGCGACCGACGTCCCCTGGTGGTGGCGGCATCCCGGTCACAGTGAGCCGACACCCGTCGTGCTCGGCTTCATCTTGCTAATGCTGACGCAGTCTGTGCCGTTCTTGTGGTGGCGGCGATGGCCGCTGCTCGCCGCGGCGCTGGCCGGGACCGTCCTGGTCGTCAGGATGCAGCTCGGCCTGAACCTCTATTCGTCGGCAGCGGCGACTATGGTGGGCGCCTACGGTCTCGGCGCCTGGGGCGACCGGAGGATTCGGCTTGCGGCGCGGATTCTGACGCTTGCCGCCGTCGTCGGCGCCGGGATCGTGCTGACCAGCTCCCACGGCCTCCGCACTGAGGCGCTCCCGCTCGCGCTCCTGGCGGTCGCGCTCGGCCTTGGTGAGGTTACGGCGGCGAACCGGGACGCCGCGACCGCATCGGCCAGGCTTGTCCACGATCAGGAACGGGCCCGCATCGCCCGCGAGCTGCATGATGTGCTGTCACATCAGCTCAGCGCGATTGCCATCCAGGCAGGGGCGGCCCGAATCGCCAGCTGCGACGATCCGACTGTGGCCACGAAGGTCATTGGCAACATCGAGGACATCGCCAGGGAAGGGCTGACGGATCTCAACCGAATCGTCGGCGCGCTTAGGCGTGACCCGGCCGAACAGCTGGATCGCCGCCCGCAGCCGCGCCTGGACGACCTGCCCGACTTGCTGGCTGGGGCCAGGGCAGCCGGATTGCCGGTGGATCTGGATGTCGCCGGGCTACCACCGTCGCTGCCGTCGTCGGTAGAGCTGGCGGCCTACCGAGTAATCCAGGAATCGCTGACCAACGCGCTGCGCTACGCCCAGGCGCCGACCCGAGTACGGCTGTCCTACATCGACGCCGGGATCGACGTGCTCGTCGAGAACGACGCCCCGAGCCAGGTCGCCACGGCGCGTGCGGGGAAGCCAGCCGCTTCCGGACTTGTGGCGCTCGCGGCAACGACGAGAACCGCAACAGTCCCGACGACCGCCACGACCGCCACGACCGCGACCACCACGACGATCGCGACCACCACCTCGACCACTACGCCGGACTGCCAAGACCTTGGCCCACGCGTCACCTTGTCCTTGTACGGCTCCGGCGGCCGCGGCCTGGCGGGCCTGGTCGAGCGCGCTCAGATACTGGGCGGCAGCCTGCACGCAGGCCCCGCGCCCGGCGGCGGGTTCGCGGTACATGCCTGGCTGCCGGTGCGTCCGTGATCCGTGTCCTCGTAGCCGACGACCAGGCGCTCGTCCGAGCTGGCATCCGCATGCTGATCGAGACCCAGCCCGATCTGGAGGTTGTCGGAGAGGCTGCCGACGGGCTTGCGGCGATCGGCGAGGCAACAACATCGAGTCCCGACGTGGTCCTCATGGACATTCGGATGCCCCGGCTGGATGGCATCGAGGCCGCGCGCCGGATACTCGCGCTCGGACCCAGGCCCGCCCGGGTGGTGATGCTTACGACCTTCGACCTCGATGAGTACGTCTTTGACGCGCTAAGCGCTGGCGCGAGCGGCTTCTTGCTGAAGCACGCGCCGCCCGAGGAACTGCTCTTCGGCATCCGAGCGGCCGCCGACGGCCACGCGCTGGTAGCACCGGCGCTCACGAAGCGGTTGATCGAGCAATTCGCTCGCGTCCGCCCGCGAGCCGCGCCTGAACTGGGCCGCCTGACCGAACGGGAGCGCGAGGTCCTCGTCCTGATGGTCCGGGGCCGGTCGAACGCTGAGATCGCCCGCGAGCTTGTGGTCGGCGAGAGCACGGTGAAGACACACGTGACGCGCGTGCTCACCAAGCTCGGACTGCGAGACCGGGCGCAGGCCGTGATCTACGGCTACGAGACCGGGATAGTCACACCCGGCTGTACTGACGCATAGGAGCAACAGCACGCGCAGCTGCCCGAGCGGCTGCCGTGCGGTCGGCCAGCTGGGCGATCACCATCACGGTGAAACCGATGAAGAAGACGGCTTCCATGATCCCGCCCAGCCTGTCGAACAGATAGGCAGCACCGAGCAGCGGATAGGCGATGAGCGCCCCGATCCCCAGCGCCCGGTAGATGGCCGCCGGGCGCGTGCTCTGTCGGCGCGTCCGTTGCCAAGCCCAAAGCAACGCCACCGTAATCCCAGCGAACTCGAGAATCCCTGCGGCCACGTGGATGTACTGGCTCGCAGGCAGCTCGAACCGGTACTCCAGGCGACGGCATACCGCGTTGATCCCGTCGGCGCACACTTCGGGGAATAGACCGCCGAGGGCGCCCGCGGCAGCGAATGCCAGCATCGACAGCCACTCACGGCGACCGGTCGCGCTCGGGTTGTGGCCGGCGGCCCAGAATGCCGCGAGCAACAGCAGGCCCGCGGCGAGGTCGGCATGCTGCATGGCGGCAGCGTATGGCTGCCCGCTGACCTCGAGGTTGCTGAACAGCTCGTCCGGCGAAGTCATCAGCCCCGGCTTGAGCGGCACGAGCAACCACCAGTTGTATGCCACTAGGCCGGCAATCCCGAAGATCCAGGCCAGGGCGCCGCGGCTCCGCGGGTGCGTCGCGGCGGTCGAGGCGAGGGCTGCGCGCGCAGAAGCGTCGGCGAGCGGACCGGAGCGCGTTCCCAGCTCTGCTGATCTCGTCACCCCGCCGCCCTCCAATGCGCCGATACCCGGCTGGCCAGCGCCCGCGCCGGCCCCCGCCAGAGTCAGCGCGCGACGCCACGGTGCAAGTCGCTTCTGCGGGCACCAGCGCCCGCGGCGTCTGCACACTACCTACCGGCCGGCAGGTAACCAGCTTCGTTTACTTAGGCTAAGCAAGTAGCGCGGCAGAGGCAAACAAATATTCCGGCAGCGAGCACCGCACGCAGAGTGAGGTCAACTGCGGCGTCTGTTGTTAGCGCTTGGACCCGGGCGTGCGTTGTTTGCGCTTTGACGTTGTAGGCGTTCGAAGGGCAAATCGCAAGGTTGTAGGAGTTCGGCGGGGACAAACCAGATGAACTCGGGCGCGGTTCCCCGCCGAACTCCTACAGTCTCGTGCCGTTGGTCGTCCTGCTCCTCGTCGAGTGACCCACGCCCGCACGGCGACCTTGCTTCATCGTTGAGTGGCCCTCGCGGACGCCGAACCTACGGCGGCCCTGCAACTACCTCAGCCCGGCCAAGCTCGAACAGCTCAAGCACAAGGTCGTAATACATGTCCGTCTGGCCGAGATGCCTCATGCCCAAACGGCGGCAGACCGCCTTCGACCTGGCATTGTCCGGGTCGACTAGCGCAATGACCCGGTCCAGCGGCGAGCGGCCGCCCGCACCGTCCAACCCGACACCGTCCAGATCGACACCGTCTAGCTCAACAGCATCCGGCCCGACTTGACTCAGCCCGAACGCAAGGCCGACCACCCCGCGGCCGCTTTCGGTTGCGTAGCCGTTGCCCCAGTGCTCAGGATTAAGGTGCCAGCCGATCTCGACTTCGCCAGCCGGACCTGGCAGTCGCGACAGCAAAACTGCTCCGACGACCGTGCCGGCCGCAGGTCCACTCCGAAGCTCGACTGCCCAGAGGCCGTAGTCAGGCTCGTCACTGCCGCGCTGGATCATGGCGTCCAGGCGCTCGCGCATCTGCCCAAGAGATGCCACCGGATGGCGAGGCTGCGCACCGAGCCAGCGCATCACTTCGTCGCGGCCATAGATGTCGAAGGCCGCCTGCGCGTCGTCTGCCGCCCAGTCTCGCGCGATCAGCCGCCTAGTGCGGAAATGCTCCATGGGGTCAATCGTGCCAGCCAGTCAGCTGCCGCACTCGGTAGCGTGGCCAGCATGTCACCAGCAGCGACCAGTACCGCGAATAAGCCCGCGCTCCCGCTCACCGCGCTGCTATCTCACGCGCTCGTCGCGTTCACCATCGAGTTCGACAACGAGGCCGAGCGCCAGATCCCGCACAGTACCGCGCGCCACGGGTCTACCGCTGGCGGGGTCTGGCTCGTGTCGATGGCGATGTGGCTGAACTGCATGCGTTACGTCAGCGCGGATCCGATCACGGTGGGCGAGCTTGCTCGCCTCGCGCGCTGCGCTACGAACCTGGACGGCATGCGCCGATGGGGTTACGTCAAGCTGACGCCCGACCCGGCGGACACCCGCGCCAGGCCGCCGGCCGATGCTCTCCTGATCGCGGCGACTACTCGAGGTCAGCGTGCTCAGGAGGTGTGGCGACCGCTGACTGGCCTGGTGGAGGCGCGCTGGCGGGACCGGTTCGGTGCGGCTGAGATTGGCCAGCTAATCACGGCGCTGAGCGGCCTGGCCAGCCAGCTTGGCGACTGGCTTCCTGACTGCCTGCCCATCCTCGGCTACGGCCTCTACAGCCGCGGCAACGGACCGGGCGGTGACCTCTTCCCTCCGCTCAATCAGGCTAGTGAGCTCCAGAGCAGTCACGAGCAGCAGGCTCCGCCGCCCGTCACCGATGCCCCGCTCCCGCTCCCGTGGTTGCTTGCCAGGGTTCTGCTCGCGCTCGCCATCGAGTTCGAGCGCAAGTCTGCAGTCTCGCTGGCGATCGCCGCTGACTTGCTCCGGGTACTCGACGACCGCGGTGTCCGGGTCCGCGAGCTGCCTGCGCTGAGCGGCGTGTCCAAGGAGGCGCTTGCGATGGCGACCGGCTACGCCGGCAAGCGCGGCCTGATCGTCATCGAGCCCGGTGCGGAGAGCAAGTTCAAGATCGCGCGCCTCACCAGCAAGGGCCTGCAAGTCCAGCGCCAGTACGCCGCTCTGCTCGCGTCGCTTACGGCCCGCTGGCGGGACCGCTTCGGCACGGAGGCTATCGGCGACCTGCGCGGCTCCCTCGAACGGCTGGTCGGCGCGGGCGGACCGCAGTCGCCGCTGTTCACGGGCCTGCGACCCGACCCGGGCGGCTGGCGGGCGGCGGTCCGCCCGCCGCTAACACTGCCGCACTTCCCGATGGTGCTGCATCGCGGCGGCTACCCAGACGGCAGCTGAGAAATTCATGCTGGGAACGGGGCCGTTCGCCCGCCCCGCCGCCCGCATGCTCGAAGCCGCCCTGACGGGGCTTGCCGAGGCGGATCGGCCGCGCCCCGATATGACGTCTGCGCTGCGCAGTGGCAGTATCGGGTCGTGCGATTGTTCTACTACGCAGCGTCGTCACTTCGGTCTGGCGGCCGCCGCATTGCCCTGGTCCTCGCTGTCACGGTCGTCGCGGCCATCGCGGCGGCCGGGTGCGCGTCGGCCACGGGGGGCAGCGGCGGGCAAAGCGCTGCAAGCGAGTCCGCGAAGCAGGCGGCCGCCAACCCGAACCTCGATCCGGGATCCGCGCTCGACGGCATAACGGCGCCTGATTTCTCCCTCACGAACCAGTTCGGCCAGCGGATCTCGCTGAGCGCATTCCGCGGCAAGGTCGTGATCCTGGCCTTCACCGATTCGGAGTGCACAACCGTCTGCCCGCTGACCACTCAGAGCATGCTGGCGGCCAAGGACCTGCTCGGCAAGGCGGGCGATCAGGTTCAGCTGCTGGGCATCGACGCTAACCCGTCGGCAACGAAGGTCTCCGACGTCCTGGCCTACTCCCGCTCGCACGGCATGGTCAATCAGTGGGACTTCCTCACCGGCACCCTGCCCGAGCTCAAGGCCGTCTGGAAGCACTACGGCATCGAGGTGCAGATCACGCAGGGACAGGTCGACCACACGCCGGCGCTGTTCGTGGTCGACACCCGAGGGCGTGAGCAGAAGGTCTACCTGACCACGATGGCGTACGCCAGCATCACCCAGGCGGCGCAGTTGCTGGCGCAGGAGGCGGCCGGGCTGCTTCCCGGACATCCGGCGCTTGCCAGCACGCGGTCGCTCGCCTACATCGCCGGCCTGTCGCTGGCCAAGCCGGTGACGCTCCCAGCGCTGCCTTCAGGATCGGTAACGCTCGGGCCCGGCAAGCCGCGCCTGGTCGTGTTCTTCGCGACGTGGCTCACCGAGACCTCCGACCTGCGGGCACAGCTGCTCGGCCTGAGCCAGTACGCCCGCTCCGCGCCCGCGGCTGGCCTGCCGGACCTGATGGCCGTCGACGAGGAGGCAACAGAACCGTCACTGGCGACGGTCCGGAGGTACGTGGGCGGTCTTGGCGCGCTCGGCTATCCGGTGGTGCTCGACGAGACCGGCCGCCTGGCGGACGGCTACGGCGTGCAGGACCAGCCCTGGTACGTGCTCACGTCGTCAACCGGGAAGATCATCTGGAAGCACGACGGCTGGCTTCCCGTAAGCCAGGTAGCCGCGGCCGTGAAAGCTGCTGCACGCTGAGCCACCTCGCCGTCAGCCCTGGACCCTGAACCCTTTCGTGGACCCGGCCAGAGACGTACTATCGCAACTAATGGCCGAATGGTGGTCGATCGAAGTCCTGCACGGGGAATCCTCAGCTTTCCAGTGGCGGGACGCGTACGACTCCGAACTAATCGAGGCAGCACTCACGAACGGCGCCCTCGATTGGTCCTGGCACGCCGACCGCTGGGGAGTCGCGTTCGAGGTCTGCTTCGAGACCGAGGCCGGGTGGGAAGCGTTCCGGGCCCTGCCGATCGTGCGCGCCGCCCTGGACGCGGTTCCCGACCCTGTCAATGGCCTCCTCATCTACCGCGGCCGGGGCGGAAGCTCGGCGGCAGGCAAGCCGCGGCGGCCGCGGCCCGCGCCGAGCGCCAGCTCCGTGGCGCTACCCGAGCCTGAGGCTGATCCATTCCTCGACGTGACCCAGATCGCGCCGCCCTACTTCGTAATGGCCGGCCGGTCCACGTCGTCTATCGGCGGCGTCCGCTCGCACAGCTCCGAGGCTTAAGACCGACGCTTAAGACTGAGCCCTTTTCGGTGCTATTGATCGGGTGATATGCCTAGGTACGTGAGCGTATTTGGTGATGCCTTTTGGGGCCCGTCAGGAGGTTCTCTGTGAGATCACGCTTAATGCGAGCCCGACCGCTGGTGTGGCTGGCGGCGATCTCGGCCATCGCGCTCGTGCTCGCGCCGACGGCGGCTCAGGCCGTACGCCGGCCCTGTTCCTGGCTGCGGCCTGACTCGTCATGGTGATTGGGACATTGAAGCTCAGCTGCGAGACGACCTGACTGGACACGCCTGGGCGTCGCGGGCCCGCTAACGCTTCACGGATAGACCTGGCATATGGCGTTCGCGCATCCTGCGGCTCGTGCCTGGGGCGGTACCAGATTGACGGGCACCCGTGAGCCCGGCAGCGAACCCATAGGTGACCGAGGACGTTATTGGCGGCGGCATTGGGACAGTCACAGGGCATCCAGCCCACCGTCACGCGTCCCGGTGCCCACGGATGCCCCGCCGGGCACTGCAGCGGATAGCACCACCAGTCCGGACGGACGACTGCGCTCATCTATTCAGTAGAACATATTTTCGATCTCTCGCACAGCGAGACCCCTGCCTGGCCGCAGGCTTTAAGCTGCCGGCTATGACACAGCGAGCCGGGCCGCCGCCCGACGATGCCCGCTACCCAGCGCTCGGCCAGCTCGTCGAGGCCGCGGCCGTGATGGAGATCGCCCTCCAGATGGCGTTCTGTGTACTGATCGGCAGCGATTACGCAGCGGTGGTCGCGGGCGGGCAGGAGACACACTGGCTGCTCGAGAACTGCGAAGGCATCGCACGGCACCGGGACGACCTGAGCGAAGCTCAGCGCGAGACGATCCGGGCGGGGCTGCGCGCCTGCCGCGACGCGAACCGCGACCGGAACCGGTTGGTTCACGACGCTTGGGGCACCGGGCCGGACGGCGCGCCGGCCTCGCTGTACGGCGGCCAGGGCAGCTATCAGATCATCGGACGTACGTGGACCACTCCCGAGATCCGCGCCGTCGCCGACGCGATCGGCAGTGCTCAGCGCGCCCTGCTCGCCGCCATCGAAGATGCACTCGGTTCGGGTCGCGTACGCGCGGCCGCGCTGCAGCTCGCCGCGGACGCCGCCGAGCGCGGCCGCTAACGCGCACATGCGCGGCCGCTGACGCGCACATGCGCGGGCTGGCAAACTACCGAGAATGCAGACGACCGTTGTCGACCATCCCCTCGTCGCCCACAAGCTCACCATGCTGCGCGACATCAATACCGATACGCCCGCCTTCCGTCAGCTGTGTGACGAGCTCGTCACGCTGCTCGGCTACGAGGCCACGCGCAACATCAACGTCGAGCCTGTTGAGGTCCAGACGCCGGTCGACGTGGCGACCGGTGTCAAGCTCGCCCGGCCAGTCCCCCTCCTCGTTCCCATCCTGCGCGCTGGCATCGGCATGCTCGACGGGATGGCGCGGCTCTTGCCGCAGGCCGACATCGGATTCGTCGGACTGGCGAGGGATGAGGACACGCTTATCGCCTCCACCTACGCGACGCGGTTGCCCGCCGACCTGACCGGACGTCAGACGTTCATCCTGGACCCGATGCTCGCTACCGGCGGCTCCATGGAGACCGTGATCCGCATGCTCCGCTACCGGAACGCGGCCACCGTCACCGGAGTCAGCCTCGTGTCCGCGCCCGAAGGACTGGCCCGGATCTCCAGCGCGTTCGATGACGATGAGATGCCCGTGCGCATTGTGACCGGCGCACTGGACGCGCGGCTCAACGACAGGGGATACATCGTGCCTGGCCTCGGCGACGCTGGCGACAGGCTCTTCGGCCTGATCTAGCTCCACACACTTCCAGGGCATGATGTGGGGCCAGGCTGTTTGCACCATCTAGGCCCGGCACGCGTGCTGTATGCCCGAGCGGGCGAATGCCCGTAGGCTGCTTGCCGTGAGCGAGCCGCATGACGCGGATTCGGTTGCAGCGCGGTTTCGTTCGCTGCGCAGCAGCCTCGGGCTCAGCCAGGAGCAGCTGGCCCGCCGCATCGGCGTGTCTTTCGCCACCGTGAACCGGTGGGAGTCGGGCCGTACCCAGGTCTCTGCGCGGGCGATCACAGCGCTCGGTGCTCTGGAGGCCGAGCTCGCAGGCGGCAGCCAGCGGACGAGCGGGATCGAGGCCATGCCCGTTGCGCGCACGAGCTTCGTGGGCCGCACGCGCGAACTGGCTGAGCTCGCCGACCTGATCAGGAAGTCTCGCCTGGTCACGCTCATCGGGCCGGGCGGAGCAGGCAAGACCCGGCTCGCCGCAGAGGTGCTCAGCCGCAGCTTCGCCGACGCGGGCGTGGTCTTCGTGCCGCTGGAGCAGATCCGCTACCCGCGGTCCCTGGCGTCAGACCTGGCGTCCCGGCTTCAGGTCGCCGACCAGCAAGGCACCCCGCTGACCGAGTCGGTGGCGGCAAAACTGACCGCGGCACCCAGGCTGCTCTTGCTCGACGGCGCCGAGCGCCTCGCCGACCAGGTAGCCGAGCTAGCCGGCGCGCTGCTCACGGCCGTGCCCGAGATCAGGATCGTGGTCACCAGCCGAGTGCTACTCGGCATCGCGGGCGAGGCCTGCTGGCCGGTACCGCCACTTGACTGCCCGTCGTTAGCTGCGGGCGCCGCGGATATCGCCGCCTCTGATGCGGTGCAGCTGTTCATCGCCAGGGCGCGCGAACGCATCCCTGACTTCCGCGCCACGGACGTCGCGCCGCACGCGATCGCGGAGCTTTGCCGCAGGCTCGATGGCCTGCCGCTGGCGATCGAGCTGATCGCGGGCTGGGTGGGCACGCTGTCCATCCGGGAGATACTCCAGCAGCGTGCCGTCCTGCTGGACACCGACCCGCCCGACGCCGGTCAGCGCGGCGGCCGTCGCCTGGCCGACGTGCTCCAGGTGAGCCACGACCTGCTGAGACCTGTGCACCAGCAGCGCCTGGCGATGCTGAGCGTCTTCGGGGGCCAGTTCCGGATCGACGACGTCCAGGCGGTGCTGGACGTCGACGTGCAGACGGCCGCTGCCACAATGCGCCTGCTTGTCGACTCATCCTGGCTCGTCGTCACCCGCGGCAGCGAGCAGAACCTATTCAGCATGCTGGAGACGATCCGGACCTTCGCCGCCGTCCAGCTCGAGAAGTCCGGTGACCGCCCGGCGACGCGGAAGCGCCACGCGCTGCACTTCGCCGCGATCGCGGCGGCCAGCGAGCTTGGACTCGGCGGCCCGGACGCGGCCGACTGGGCGAGCCGTCTCGAGGCCGCGGTCGCCGATCTGCACGTGGCGCTGTACTGGGCCGACGAACACGCCGACGTCGACCTCGGCCTCGACATCAGCGCGGCCCTATGGCGCTGGTGGCTCGTCAGCGGCCGTCTCGCTGTCGGCCGCAGCTGGCTGGCCCGGTTCCTGGCGCTGGCCGGCGACCGCCAGGACGAGCGGGCGGGCCGCGCCAAGTGCTCCTCGGCAGTGCTTGCCGCCGAGAACGGCGACTACCCGGCGGCTGTCCTGCACGCCGAGGCCGCGATGGCGATCTTCGAGCCGCTCGGCCTGACCCAGCGGATGGCACTCGCCGTCACCGTGCTCGGCTCCGCGCACCGCTATCTCGGTGATCACGAGGGCGCACGGCAGGGCTTCCAGCGTGCAATGGACTTGCGCGCCCAGCTCGGAGATCGCCGCGGCGTCTCCGTCGCCGTCAACAACCTGGCGCTGCTCGAGCTAGATGACGGCGATCTGCGTCGCGCGCAGCAGTTGTTCGAGGAGGCACTCGTCATCAAGCGCGAGCTTGGCGAGCCGCGGTCGATCGCGATCGGCCTGGCCAACCTCGCCGACGTACTGATCAAGACCAGTCAGTGGGACGCCGCCGACCAGGTGCTGCGCGAAGGCGCGGGACTGGCAGCCGGCAACCCGCAGCTCATCGGCACCATCCGCTGTAACCAGGGCGCGCTAGCTGCGCACCGGCGGCACTGGGCTGAGGCCGCGGAGCACTTCCGGGCCGCCATCGCCTCATTGCAGACAGGCGGCCACCCGCACGGCGTCGTCGAGGCGATGATCGGCCTCGGCCGCGTCTGCGAGCGGAGCGGCGATCACGACGAGGCGCTCCGGCAACTTCGGGCTGCGCACGCACTCGCTACCGATATAGGGAACGCACAGCAACGCGGCGAGGCCGACGTTGCGCTCGCCGAGGTTGTGGGTGCGCCAGCGCCCCATGTAGCCAACCTCACCAGCCGACAGGAAGACGTACTCCGACTGCTGGCTGCGGGCCTCACCAACAAGCAGATTGCCGCGGAGCTCGTCCTCAGCACCGCCACGGTAGAACGGCACCTAGCGACCATCTATCGCAACCTGCGACTGAGCGGCCGGGTCGAGGCCGCCAGGTTTGCGATGGAGAACGGTCTGGTCGACGCCGCGCCGCGTGCCCGGTTGTTATAGCTAGCCGCAAGCGGACGTCGCTCAAGTTACATGGTTGCCGTGATTCGGCGGCCCTGACCGTGCCGGTACAACGGGTAGTGCGGGAAGTTGACCTTGGCGGAAACAGGGGCAGGGAGATGCCGGTGCACGACCAGCTGCTCGGCTCGACGCAGCCGGTGCTGTCCATCTCCCTTGAGCCGGGCGAGAGCATCGTCGCGGAGACCGGCGAGTTCGCCTGGATGACCGACTCGATTCAGATGGCGCCAGGCCCGGCCGGACTCAGCGCCTATACCGCGAAGGTGTCACCAGGGACCATCGCCTTCGCATCGAGGCTGCCTGGCAGCATCCTGTGCCTGGAGCTAACGCCGGAGCGTGATTACCTGGTGCACCGCCGCGGGTTCCTGGCGGGTACGCCAGGAATCGAGGTCACGACCGGTTTCCAGCAGGCCTTCCGTACCACCGGCGCCGCTGCGGACGAGTTCGTCCTGCGGCGCGTCGCAGGCTGTGGCCGGGCCTGGGTCGAGCTGTCGGGCGACGTTGTCCGGCGTGACCTGAGCTCGGGTACCTCCTTGCGCATGCATCCCTGGCATATCGGCATCTGCGAGGCATCGGTAGCCGTCCAGATGGCCGCACTGCCATACGCAGGCAATGACACTCACCACTTCGCCGTCCTATCCGGCCCTGGGTCGGTCTGGCTGCAGTCAATGCCGCTGCTGGCCGGCCCGTACCAATCGTTAGCGGCAGCCAGCGCGAGCGGCGTCCCGGCTGCCGAGGGGGCAGCCGGGACGAGCCGGGCGAGCTGAGCCACTTTCGGCATGGCAGGAAAACGACATTTCCGCTCAGCACAGACTCTCGTGTCACATGGAGATCGAGGTATTAGGCACATGACTACACACGCATACTCGCTGCGCCAATCGGCAGGCGCTGCCGTCGTGCTTTCCGCCGCTGCTGGCCTTGTCCTGGCCGGCTGCAGCTCGCCGAGCTCAGGTTCAGGCCCGTCAAACAGCTCAGGCTCGTCCGGCAGCAGCAGCGCCGCCGCCAGCTCAAAGTCGGCGAACACCAACTCTGGCGGCTCGACGTCCGTCATCTCGAGCAACTCGGTACCGTTCCCGATCGCAGTCGGAAACACCTGGACGTACAAGGACACTAATTTGGCCTCGGGCGGCACGACCGTCGACAAGATCGCCGCGGTCACGCCGGTCTCCGGCGGCCAGCAGGTGACGATGGACGGCACCATCAGTACGGGCGGCCCTTTGACGACGCACAGCACCGGCTACTTCATCTTCCACTCGGACGGCTCGATCACCTACCCGTTCAACCAGTTCAACACGAGCAGCTCCACGACCAAGGTCGCGCTTTTGTCCGGCAACATCATGTTTCCGTCAGCTTCGGCACTGGCCTCAGGTCAGGTGTCGCACGGCACGCTGAAGATCCAGTTCACCTCTAACGGCGTGACGCACGACGTGACCGCCCATATCACCGTCAAGGGCGGCGGTACGCACACGGTCACCGTACCGGCTGGCACCTACAGCGCCAGCGTGGTGGACATGACCATGTCCGAGACCATCGAGGGCATCACCGTCGGCACCGAGGTGATGACCTGGTTCGCCAACAATGTCGGACCAGTGAAGTCTGAGGTCATCATCGATGAAGCAGGCACCGGCCACGTCGAGGGTGTCAATGAGCTGACCTCGTTCAGCAAGGGCTAAGCGAAGCTCAGGACCCGCAGCGTGGTCGTCGTAGACGGTGCAGGTATGAGACAGTTGCCGCTATAAGGGCCACAGGGCCATGGGCCGGCCCGCCGCGAAGCACGGAGGTAGCACGGCATGCGCACGTTTGCCAGCCTGGCGGAGTTCGTCGCGGCCAAGGGCGAGAGCCTGGGATTCAGCGACTGGCACAAGATCACGCAGGAGCAGGTGAACGCGTTCGCCGATGCGACGGGCGACCATCAGTGGATCCATGTCGACGTGGATCGTGCCGCGAGCGGGCCGTTCGGCGGCGCGATCGCGCATGGCTACCTCACTGTGTCGCTGCTGCCGGTCCTGTCCATGGAGATCTTCCGCATCGAGCACCTGACGATGGGCATCAACTACGGGCTGGACCGGGTTCGGTTCCCTTCCCCGGTGCTGACCGGCTCGTCGATCCGGGCCGAGGCGACACTGACCGACGTCAAGCAGACCCATCTGGGCTCGCTCGCGTCGATCCGGATGCGGGTCGGGGTCGAGGGACAAGAGAAGGCCGCCTGCGTGGCGGACACGCTGTCGCTTTTCGTGGGCTGACGCGGGCGGCTCACCTCGCGGGCGAATCACCTTGCGGGTCGGCCGACGCGCGGTCGGCCGACGGTCGCGGTCGGTTGACCGTCGCGGCGCACCTGGTCGCGGCGTCAACCGTCGCGACGGCTTAGCGTGCTCGGGGCAAAAGCTGCCCGGCAGCTGCATCCAGCACGGATTCCTGGCCGGCGTACGGGCCGTCGGGGCGCGGCCAGTGCGTGACGACGTCGGTGAACCCCAGCTCGGCGGCCCGGCCGACGGCGTCTGCGAGGTACTCGACGCTGGAGAACGCGTAGACGCCCGCCGCATCTAGCGAGAGGTATTTCCGCACTGCGGCGGGATCGCGGTCGACCTGCGTCAGCGCGTCGTCCAGCCGGCGCCGCGCCTCGCCGACGCCGCGCCACCACGCCGACAGGTCGTCGCTCGGCCGGCCCGTCGTCACCCACCCGTCGCCGAATCTGGCCGCCAGCCCGATCGAGCGCGGACCGTTCGCTGCTATGACAAACGGGACACGGGGCTGCTGCACGCAGCCCGGCAGGTTCCGCGCGTCGACCGCCCGGTAATAGTGACCCGTCCAGGTGACGTGGTCGACCCGCAGCACCAGGTCAAGCAGCTCGGCGAACTCGGCGAACCTGTCGACCCGCTGCCGCGCCGTCAGCTCGGGACCACCGAGCACCTGGTTGTCGAAGCTGGTGCCGAGCGCGCCGGCGCCGAGGCCAAGCGTGAGCCGGCCGCCGCTGATGTCATCCAGGGCGGTCAGCTCGCGGGCAAAGCTCACCGGGTGCCGAAAGTTTGGCGACGCGACGAGCGTGCCAAGCCTGATCCGCGAGGTCACCAGCGCGGCTGCGGTGAGCGTCGGTACAGCGTCAAACCACGGCCCGTCGACCAGCGAGCGCCAGCCGAGGTGATCGTAGGTCCACGCGTGATCGAAGCCGTAATCCTCGGCGAGCCGCCACCGCCGCGCCGCGTCCTGCCAGCGCTGATCGGGCAGGATGACGACGCCGAACCGCACATCCGGCATGGCTAGCGGGGTTCGGAAGCTTGCTTCAGGGCGTCGAGGAACGACGCCGCCCAGCGATTGACGTCCAACTCGCGCACCCGGCGGCGCATGCTGCGCATCCGGCGCCTCGCCTCGGCCGGCGGGACGGTCGCGGCCCGCACGATCGCATCCTTCATGCCTTCGATGTCGTGCGGGTTGACGAGGAACGCACCGCTCAGCTCGTCGGCCGCGCCCGTGAACTCACTGAGCACGAGCGCACCGGTCTCATCCGCGCGGCATGCGACGTACTCCTTGGCCACGAGGTTCATGCCGTCTCGCAGCGCCGTCACCAGCATCACGTCAGCTGCCAGGTATAGGGCGGCCATCTCGTCCGCTCCGTACGTCTGGTGCAGATAGTGAATCGGCGGGTTGCCAAGCTCGCCCTCATCGCCGTTGATCCGGCCAACCGTGACCTCGACCTCGTCGCGCAGGAGCCGGTACTGCTCGACCCGCTCCCGGCTCGGGCTGGCGACCAGCACGAGGACCGTCTGGAGCGACCCGAACCGCCCTTCGCTGAGTAGCTCGCCGTAGGCGTTCAGGCGATGCAGGATGCCCTTGGTGTAGTCCATGCGGTCGATGCCGAGCAGCACGACGTCGGGTTCGCCCAGTGCCTCTCGGATTTCCCTGGCCCGCGCGCGCACCTCATCCTGCTGGACGAGCTCGGCAAAGCTAGCGAAGTCGATCGAGATCGGCAGCGTGGCGGTCTGCACGTTTCGGCTGACCTCAGGCGGGCGGCGCCGCCGGTAATAGGGAGGGTCAGTATTGGCGGCCGTGGTCTCATCGACAGAGCCCTGGCCGCCCGCCGGTACGCGCACGATCGAGCCGCCGGTCACCATGCCCGCCGCCTGCCGGCACGCGCGCAGGAAGTTGGCTGCGTCGCCGTGCCGCTGGAATCCGATCAGATTCGCGCCGAGCAGGCCGGTGACGATCTGGCGGCGCCACGGCAGCTGCGCGAAGATCTCATAGCCCGGAAACGGGATGTGGATGAAAACCCCGATGCGCAGGTCGCTGCGCTGGTCGCGGAGCATCTTCGGGACCAGCTGGAGCTGATAGTCATTCACCCACACGGTCGCGCCGATCGCCGCCTGCTCCGCTATCGCGCGGGCGAACCGCTGGTTGACACGCACGTAGGCGTCCCACCACGGCCGCCGGAACTCTGGCGGCGCAATCACGTCGTGATACAGCGGCCAGAGCGTGGCATTGCTGAAGCCCTCGTAGAAGTCGCGGACCTCGTCGGCTGACAGCCCGACGGCAACCAGGTGCATGCCCTCGACCTCGAACGGCTCGGGAGCGTCGCCAGCCGCGCCGGTCCAGCCGACCCACGCACCACCTGCGTCGCGCATGACCGGCTCCAGCGCGCTCACCAGCCCGCCTGGGGAGGGCCGCCACTCGGTTCCTCCGTCCGGACGCTCGACCAAGTCGACCGGAAGCCGGCAGGCGGCGGCGACGAAGTCGTGCCCGCCGACAGGCCAAGGCACCTCGGGCGGAGGCGCCTCGCCCTCGGCTGTTACGTGGTCCGATGGCGTCGGCTCACGCCAGGAAACCTCGTGCTCGCCAGACTTCAGTGTCAGCAACTCCCCTCGGGACAAAGCGGCCCGTCCGGCGACCGCCGGATTCGTGGCGCTTCCCGCAAGTTACCTCGCCGCCGCCTGTCTACTCCGCGCGCGGTCCCCGTCTCGACCATCACTCGATGACGGGCGTGCGGTCGCGGCATTGGCCGTGGCCGGCACCGGTGGCTCCAGACTGCGCTCGGCCTCGTCCACCACGCCGATGTCGGCCCGGACGTGCAGCTCAGCCGCGGTGATCAGCAGGGCGACGACCTCCGACGGCGCCTGTGCCCTCGCGTCCGCCAGGCTGCGTAGCTCGCGCAGCAGATGTGCGCGCTGGCGCCGGAGCACGCCGTCAAGTGTCGCCTGGTCCCCGGCCTGCACCGCAGCCATCAGCTTGAGGAAGAAGTCGTCCCGATAGCCCCGCTGGCGCGTGCTCGGCTCGCTGAGCCAGCGATCCAGTTCGGCTCGGCCGGAGCGGGTGAGGTGATGGACGACCCGGTCGGGCTTGACCTGCTGCGGCTGCCGCTCGGAGTCGATCAGGCCATCGCGACTGAGCCGGTCAAGTATCTGGTACAGGTGCCCGATGTTGAGGCCGCCCCATTGATCGCCGACAGCCTGCTCGAAGCTGTTCTTCAGCTCGTAGCCGTGGGCCGGCTTGTCGGCCAGCAGCGCGAGCACCGCGTGATGAAGAGGCATGTGGCTGATCAGCTCCTGTCAGGGCGCTCGTAGTAAACGCTCGCAACAAACGCTGGTAACAAAACGGTCTCATCTTGCATTGTGACTAGCTAAGGTCCGGGCTCTAGGTCTTGCATTGTGACTAGGTATCCGGCCACACTAATCGCTTTACCGGCCGGAGTGCCAGCCGCAGATGGGAGCAGCATGACCGACGCCGCTAGCCCCCGCACTGCCATCGAGCTTCGCGGCGTGGCCAAGAGCTACGGGATCGGGAAGGACCAGGCCGTCTGCGCGGCCGACGATGTCAGCCTGAGCATCGATTCAGGTGCATTCGTCGCGCTGACCGGCGCGTCCGGATCCGGCAAGTCGACGCTGCTGCACCTGATCGGCGCGCTGGAGCGACCTGACGCCGGGACGATCATCGTAGGCCGCATAGACGTCACGGCCCTGCACGGCGGCGCCCTGGCGGCATACCGGCGGACTGTCGGCTTTGTCTTCCAGCGCTACAACCTGCTTCCGGCGCTCACAGCTCTGGATAACGTCATCGCACCTGTGCTGCCGTACCGGACACCCTTCAATAAGAGGGAACGGGGCCGCGATCTGCTGGCGGCCGTTGGCTTGGCCGGTCGGGAGCAGTCGATGCCCGCGAAGATGTCCGGCGGCGAGCAGCAGCGAGTCGCCATCGCCAGGGCGCTGATCAACAGTCCGTCGGTGCTGCTCGCCGACGAGCCCACAGGGAACCTCGACTCAGGCAACGCGGGAGAGATCCTCGAGCTGATGTCCGCGCTACGGCGTCAGCAGCCGATGACGACGATTCTGGCGACGCACGATCCCCAGGTCGCGGCGCGGTGCGAGCGGCTGGTACGGCTCCGCGACGGCAGGGTCGTCGACGACATCGACCTCACCGGCGGTTACCCGGCCGAAGAGATGATCCGCCGCGTCGGTCAGCTCGGCTGAGGTCGCGGACTTATGCGACGGCTCGCCTGGTCACAGCTGAGATTCCGTACTGTGCGCCTGCTCGCCCTGCTCGTCGGGATGCTGCTGGCCACCACCGCATTCACGGTTCTGACCGCCGCCTCGCGTACCTCGCAGTTGCGCACAGTCGGCACGGTCACGGCGCACTTCGTGCCCGCCTACGACATCCTCGTCCGGCCTAAAGGCAGCAGAACCGCGCTGGAAACTCAGACCAACACCGTCCAGCCGAACTTCCTGTCCGGCGTCTACGGCGGCATTACCATGGCCCAGTACCACCAGATCGCCAGCATTCCCGGCGTTCAGGTCGCCGCGCCCATCGCCATGGTCGGCTACACGCTGCTGGTGCCGCAGCTAGCGTTCCCGCTGCCAGCGGCTGACCTCAGCCGATCGGGTCGGCAGCTCTACCGGGTAACCACGACGTGGGTCTCCGACGGCGGCACGAGCCGCGTTACTCCGCCGCCGTCCTACGTCTACGTCACTCCGCAACGGCTCGGCGTTGATGCTCAGAGCGTCGACCCCTACTTGCCCACTGAGCGGCTTGCGGACGGCAAGAGCGTCAGCATCTGTCCGACAGACGTAAACCTTGAACCTGGCGTCGATCCGTTCGGTGTTGCCGCGCAGTCAGTCTGCACGGCGTGGTCGAAAGTCAACAGCTACGGCGCGGACAGCGGCGTTAACACGCCATACCCCGCCGGAGCGCGCAACCCAGGGTACGCCGTCGAGTGGGATATCCCGGTGCTGATCGCGGCGGTGGATCCGGTGGCCGAGGCGAAGCTGGACGGGTTGAACCGTGCGATGATCTCGGGTCACTACCTGCCAGAAAGCACCCGCGATGCCGGAACCACGGCTAACTTCCCCGTCCTGGCGTCCTCGGTCAGCGGACTTGACGAGTCCGCCGTCACTCAGGTGGCGACACTGAGCCCACCCGCGTCCCCGCCGTCTATCACCGCGTCCTGGATAACTCAGCACGCCACCTCGCCAGGTCAGGTGATCTCCACCATCACAACCACGGCGCGCCAGGCTTATCAGCAGCTGCTCGCAGCGCTCGCAGTCAAGTACCGCCAATCGGCTGCCGCGCCCGGCCAGAGCATCATGTACGTCGGCAAGGTGCAGCCGTCGACCAGGCAGCCTGTCAGCATCGAGGCCTACTGGCACGTCGGGCCAACCACCTACCGCCGCTCGCCCTCGGGCACGCTCGTTGCCCAGCTGACACGCAACGCGCCGTCCACCTGGTACTCCGGCGGCGCCCTGGTCGCCAGCATGGACGACGAGGACAACCAGTACCGCAAGGTCTCGGTGCACGCCCCGGCCACGGCCACCTTCACCGGCTTCCCGGCCAGCCCGCAGCTCGCCGGGATCTTCAACCCGGCGAAGATCAACGAATTCGACCCCTTGTCGCGCGTACCGCTCGGTGCCTATGAGCCCGTGGTCGCCGCCCCGGCGAACCCGGCAGCAAGCCAGGCGCTGCACGGCAGCGATCTGCTGCCGAACCAGAATCTGGGCGGATACGTAAGCCAGCCCGTCGACCTCGTCACGACACTATCCGCGCTGCCGGCTCTGGAGGACGCGGGTTACTACGGCACGAACTTGCCGCTAGCAGATCCGATCAGCGTGATCCGGGTCCGGGTGGCCGGAGTGACTGGGCCGAACCCAGTGTCGCTGGAGCGGATCCGCGAGGTGGCCCAGCAGGTCGAGCTGCGCACGCATCTCGACGTCGACATCGTCGCCGGGTCGTCGCCGACGACGACGACCATTGACCTGCCCGCCGGCAAGTTCGGCCAGCCTGCACTGGCGCTCACCGAGAACTGGGTGAAGAAAGGCGTCGCGCTGGCGATCCTGACCGCGGTCGATAAGAAGAGCGTCGTGCTCTTTGCGCTGATCCTTGTCGTGTGCGTCCTGTTCGTTGCTAACTCGGCGTCGGTGGCGATCCGCGGGCGACGACGCGAGCTCGGGGTGCTCGCCTGCCTGGGCTGGACCAGGCCTCGATTGTTCGCGACGGTGCTCGGCGAGCTCGCCGCGATCGGTCTGACGGCTGGGATTCTCGGCGCCGCCGCTGCGCTGCCGCTCTCGTCGGCGCTCGGCCTGCACCCCTCACCGGGGCGGGCGGTGCTGGCCGTGCCGATCGCGGTGGTGATCGCCGTCGTGGCTGGCCTGATCCCAGCCTGGCTGGCGGCGAGCGCCGAGCCAGCGGCGTCAGTCCGCCCGCCAGTACTCGAGATCAGGCGAGCGCGCCACCCGGCCGGGGTTACTGGCCTCGCAGTCGCGAACGTGCTGCGCACCCCCGGCCGGGCGCTGGTCGGCGCGGTCAGCCTGGCCATAGGAGTCGCGGCGCTGACCGTCCTGGCCGCGGTGAGCTTCGCATTCCACGGCGTGCTGGTTGGCTCGCTGCTCGGCAATGCCGTGGCGGTCCAGATACGTGGCGTCGATTACGTCGCCGTCATCGCGACGGTCGCGCTCGGCGTGCTGGCCGTCGCTGACGTGATCTTCCTGAACATCCGGGACCGGGCAGCCGAACTGGCAACCATCCGCGCCTTCGGCTGGCGGGAGAGCGCGCTCACCCGGCTTGTGGTGACCGAGGGCGCCGTCATCGGCGTGAGCGGGTCGATCATCGGCGCGGCGGCGGGCCTGATCGCGGCGGCCAACCTCGCTGGCCAGCGGCCGCTCGCTGTGTATATCGTCGCGGCCGCGGCGGTGATCTCCGGGGCATTCGTTACCGCCGCCGCGGCACTGGTGCCGGCGCAGGCCCTGCGGCGGATGCCGGCGGCTCAGCTGCTCGCGGAGGATTAGCCGTGCGTGCGGCTGCGGGCTAGCGGGGCTGTGGGCTGGCGGCACGATCTGGCCGATCGCTACGATCATGACCCACAGGGGGACACCAGGGTGAATCCTCGCAGGACAACCCACGAGGGACACCCCCGTTGCCCGATGGGGACAAGCGCAGAGAGCCAGATACGCCAGGTATGACAGACCCGTATGCAGCCGCCGCCGCCAGCGCGCAGCGGCTAGCAGAAGCAACCGGCAAGCCACACCACGACATCGCGGTGGTCCTCGGCTCCGGCTGGGCGGCCGCGGCCGACGCGATCGGAACCGCAGACAGCGAGCTTCCGTTCGCCGATCTCGGCGAGCTACCCGCACCGACGGTGCCCGGCCACCTGGCCGTGGTTCGCTCGGTGCCGGTAGCTGGCCTGAACGCGCTGGTGTTTCTCGGCCGTACTCACCTGTACGAGGGGCACTCCCCCGCGACGGTGGTGCACGGGGTGCGCACGGCGATCGCGGCGGGCTGCCGGACCGTGGTGCTCACGAACGCGGCGGGCGGCATCGCCGCCGGGCTCGAGCCGGGCCAGGCTGTGCTCATCAGCGATCACCTCAACCTGACCGGGCAGTCGCCGCTCAGCGGGCCACCGCCGCCTGCGGGCTACCCGCCCAGGTTCACCGACCTGACCGATCTGTATGCCGCCGACCTGCGCGCCACCGTCCGCGAGACGGCGCCGGACCTGACCGAGGCGGTCTACGCAGGCCTGCCGGGGCCGCACTACGAGACCCCTGCCGAGATCCGCATGCTGCGCAGGCTCGGCGCGGGCCTGGTGGGCATGTCGACGGTCCTGGAAGCCATCGCGGCCCGGCATCTGGGCGCGCGCGTCCTTGGCATCTCCCTCGTCACCAATATTGCCGCCGGGCTGTCGGCGAAGGCGCTGGACCATGGCGACGTCGTCGGGGCCGGCCAGCAGTCGGCGCCCCGGCTCGGCGGACTGCTCGCCTCGATTCTGCCGATTCTGGGCTGAAGCGTGGACTCAGGGGACGTGCGGGCGCGGGCGGCCGCCTGGATCGCCCATGACATAGACGGCCAGGACAAGGCCGATCTGACGGGCCTGGTGGCCGACGACTCGCCGGAGGCCGCGGCCGAGCTGGCCGACAGGTTCGCGCGGCGGCTGAGCTTCGGCACGGCCGGGCTTCGCGGCGCGGTAGCCGCCGGACCGAACCGGATGAACACCGCGACCGTCACGGCCACGACCGCGGCGCTGGCCCGCTGGCTGCTCGACCGCGACGCCACCGCGGCGGCGGCAGGCGTCGTCGTGGGCTGCGACGCCCGGCACCGGAGTGAGGAGTTCGCCGCGCAGACCGCCAGGGTCCTGGCTGGCGCGGGCATCCGCGTCCATATGCTGCCGAGCCGGCAGCCGACCCCGTTCCTTGCCTATTCCATCCGGCACCTCAGGGCCGCGGCCGGTGTGATGATCACCGCCAGCCACAACCCGCCGGCCGATAACGGTTACAAGCTCTATCTCAGCGACGGGGCGCAGATCGTGCCGCCGGCCGACACCGATATCGAGGCTGCGATCGAGGTTGTCGGCCCGCTCGCGGACATTCCCGTGGCGGCGCTGGACAGCCAGCTGATCACCCGGTACGGCGCCGACAGCACGGACGCGTACCTGGACGCCATCATCGCCGAGCTCGGGCGCGCCCCGGCGAGCGCTGCCTGGCTTCGCTTCGTCTACACCCCGCTGCACGGCGTTGCCGGACGGCTAGCGCTGCGCGCATTCGAGCAGGCCGGCTTCGCGGCGCCGGACGTGGTCGACGCGCAGTTCGAGCCGGATCCGGAGTTCCCGACTGTCCGGTTCCCGAACCCGGAGGAGCCTGGTGCTCTCGACCTCGCGATCGCGCGGGCGCGGCGATCGGGTGCCGACCTCATCATCGCCAACGACCCCGACGGTGACCGGCTCGCTGTCGCGGTTCCCGACCCGGAAGCGCCGCGCGGATACCGGCAGCTCACCGGCGACCAGGTGGGCGCGATGCTCGGCTCGTTCCTGCTGCGGCGGCTGGCGGCTGACCCGCGCACCGACATGGCGCGGCAGCTCGTCGTCAGCACTGTCGTGTCAGGCTCGCTGCTGGCGAAGATCGCGACCGCGGCAGGCGCGCAGCATGCGCAGACGCTGACCGGGTTCAAGTGGATCGTCCGCGCCGCCGACCTGCGGGAGGGGGTGCGGTTCGCGTTCGGCTATGAGGAGGCGCTCGGGTACGCGGTGACCAGCGCGGTGCGGGACAAGGACGGCATCAGCGCCGCGCTTGCCGTCCTCAGCCTCGCCGCGATCGCCTGGACTGAGGGCGAATCGCTGCAGGACGTCTACGACGCGCTCGAGATCGAGCACGGAGTACATCTCACTGCGCAGGTCACGCTGCCCACCGAGGCAACAGTGCACGTCATGTCACGGCTGCGCGCGCTGGCACCGACAGAGCTGGCCGACGCGCCTGTCACGGCCGTGACCGACTACAGCGGGGGGAACTGGGAGCTTCCCTCGGCCGACATGCTCAGCTACGAGCTGGCGGGCGCGCGGGTCGTCATCAGGCCGAGCGGCACCGAACCGAAGGTCAAGGCGTACCTCGAGGTCGTCGAGCTGGTGACCGGACGCACGCTCACGGCCGCCCGGCACGCCGCGGCCGGAAAAATGGACCGGTTGCGCGCGGCCGTCACAGAACTGCTCGGCTAGTCGGGCACACCCAGTATCACGTCGGACGCCTTGACGATGGCGACGACCTGGCTGCCTTCGGTAAGGCCGAGTTCCTCCGCGGCTTCGACCGTGATCGACGCGACCAACCGGGTCCCGCTGGCGTCCAGCGTCACGTTCGCGGTCGCCTCACCCTTCGTGATGCCGGTAACGGTTGCGCTGATCTTGTTGCGCGCGCTCAGCCGCATGGCTTGCTCCAATCCTGCTGCTCGTCATAGTCCGTGGCGTCGCCCCCAATACTGCCTGCATTCTGCCTGCCCATTGCCACCGCCGATCATTTGCCCGGCCGCCTGCCGGGTGGCAAGCTCGTACGCATGGCGAGTTCGGACCACGAGCACGAGCACCATGAGCATGACGACCATGGGCACTCCAGGCACGGCGAGCACGGTCACGTGCACGACGCGAGCTGCGACGTCGCCCACGGGACCGCGCCCGCGCCGACCGAAGACAGGGTGCTGGTTGCCGTTTTCGCTACTCCGGTCGCCAGCTACCTGCTGCGCTACGGCGCCGACGCGGGCTATCGGCCGGTGCTGATCGAGCCGGATGCCGAGCGGGCCAAGGAAGCGGCCGCCGACGGCTTCGAGCTCGCCGATGGCCTGGCTGGCGTCCCGTCCAGTCGGACCGACTTCATCGTGACTGATCATCACCGGGCTGAGCTCGGCATCCAGCTACGTGACGCGCTGGCAGCCGACGTCCGGTGGGTCGGCATCATGGGGAACCCTCGGCACGAGGGGCCGCACGTGGCCGCGCTGACGGAGCTTGGCGTCTCGGCCAGCGAGATCAGCAGAGTGCACCGGCCGATCGGCCTGAACATCGGCTCACGCACTCCGGCGGAGATCGCCATCGCGACGCTGGCCGGCCTGATCGCCGACCGCAACGGCAAGCCCGGAGGCTTCGCTTTCTGACCCACTGGCTTTGCGTAGCGTCCGGCCGCGCCGGGCTAAGGGGAGGTAGCGGAAGTGCCGGACCAGCCTGACTACTCGGGAGTGCCGCTGGCGCGCAAGCTTGGCATCGGCGATGGCGACGAGATAGCGCTGATCGGCGCCCCGGAGCGATTCGAGGACACGCTCGGCGAGCTGCCTGATGTGGCGAGCCTGCATACCGACCTCGTCGACGACGCGCGCTACGACGTGATCGTGGCATTCGTCACCGAGCGGGCCGAGCTAGAGGCCGAGTTGCCGCGGCTGCGGGCCCGGATGGCCCCTGCCTGCGGGTTGTGGATCGCGTTCCCCAAGCGCGCGTCCGGGCTGCCGACGGATATGACCGATCACGTCATTCGCGACGTCGCGCTGCCCACTGGGCTGGTGGACAACAAGGTGTGCGCCATCGATGGCACCTGGACAGGCGTGCGTCTTGTTATCCGCCGCAAGAACCGCTAGCACCCAGCGACTGGCTGGTGTCGCAACCCGCATGCGGGCACTGGCATCAGGGTTGAATCGGGGACTTACCCGATAGTGCCGCCGCGGTCAGTCGGGCAATGTGGATGGCATGAGCAGCTTCACCGAACAACCCAGCACAGAAGAGCCTCCGGCCGACGGCGAGACGGCCGCCAGCGATAGGCCGACGAGTCCGCCGCTCCGTCCGATTCGCCGTCCAATCAGGGGCCGGATGCTGGCCGGGGTCGCAGCCGGCATCAGCCAGCACTTCAACATCGACGTCACGATCGTGCGGATCGTCTTCGCCGTGCTGACGATCGTCGGCTTCACCAGCATCGCCTACCTGGGCGGCATGCCCCTCTACCTCGGCGGCATCCCGCTGTACCTGGCCTGCTGGCTGCTGATCCCGGAGGAGGGCAGCGAGCACTCGATCGCCGCCACTTTCTTCCGGAACAGGCAGAGCCGCTCGGGCTGACCGCCAGTCATACTCGACCAGCGTCGGTTATTCGACCAGCGGTCGGTTACTCGACCAGCAGCTCGCCCTCAAACCTGCCGAGGTCCTCTCGGTACAGCTCAAGGCCGACGCCGTTCGGGTCGCGGAAGTACATGCTGTTGTCGGCGCCGCGGTCGGGGCCGAGGTAGTCCACGCCAGCCTCTTCGAGCTTCTTCCTGGCCGCGTCGAACTGATCGGCCGTCACCGAGATGGCCAGGTGCTGGACGCCGCCGATCGTCTCTTGCCACGCCGGGTGCTCGTATCCAGGGAAGTCGAAGAAGCCGAGCAGGTTGTGGTTGCCGATATCGAAGAAGAAGTGGTTTGAGCCTGCGTAATCGCGGTTCTCGACGAGCTCGACCAGCGGGAAGCCGAGGAACTCCTGGTAGAACTTGATGGTTTCCTCGGTGTCCTTGGCTATGAGCGCCAGGTGGTGGACTCCGCTGACGGTGCTAGCTGACCTGTCGGCCAGCGGTCGGAGATACCTCTTGCGTAGGGATTCCCGGCGTTCCCGCACTCGTGCGAGCTCCTCGCCCTGTGGCTCTGGCATTTGCTGACTCCTTAGCTCACCGGCCTGCCGACTGAGGTTGCCCCGTCGCTGGAGCGGCCACGACTCCAGTGTCCCGCAGGCTGTCAACGAGCCGCGGCCAGCCCCGCACCTCGTTCCCTTCCTTTGCGTTGCCTTGCTAGGCGTCAGCTACGTGCAGGTGCGCATCATCCGGCTGCACGCGATGCCTTAGTCGCCAGCCGTGCAGTCCGTGCACCTCGGCGGCGAGCTCGGGCGGCGGCACGGCGATGACGGGACAGTGCGCGTGCCCGAGGCAGTACCTGCTGACCGAGCAGGCGGTCAGCCGCCCGGCGCCACGTCTGCCCGCGCCGATGACGAGGATGTCGCCGGGCTGTGTGGCTGCGTCGCTCAGCACCTGTCCGGCCGGACCGCGGCCGATCTGCGGGGTGAACGCGACATCGGCTGGCGGGCCGCCAATGGCAAGGTCGATCGCTCGCCACAGTCGGTCCCAGGCTGCTTGCGTCCAGGCCGAGCGCAGTTGCGGGCACGGGGACCGGCGGTCAGCGAGCTCGCCGCCCGGCGGCGTCCACGCGAGCACCGGCGCCAGCACAGCGCTTTCGGTTCTGGCCATCTCCGTCGCGTACCGCAGTGCCTGCAGGCTTCCTGCCGATCCGCTGACCCCGGCGATGACTCTACGTGCGTGCACCTCACGGCTCCTTTCCCGCAGCGATGCTGCCAGTTAATCGCGGGAATCTCCTGCTGGGCCGTCTACTAACAGCCTCCATGCGACAAGGCGGTTTGCGCAAGCACCTTCCATAGGGACGGCCTCAAGAAGTCACGCGGCCTTCAAAGACACCGGCGATTGTGAAGCCAGATATCTTTTGATAGTCTCTCTCGTATTAGAGCGACAGTCATTTCGCGAGCGGGTGATCCCGCATGAGAGGTCAGGAGTCGGTTCGATGCAAGATCTCCAGCTCTCCGCCTCAGGCGGCCGCCGGTGGTGGGCGCTAGGCGCGCTCGCGATCAGCGTTCTCGTGGTCGGCCTTGACCTCTTCGTGCTCTCTCTCGCGCTGCCAACGCTGGCCGTCGATCTGCATGCCTCAACCAGCGACCTTCAGTGGTTCGTCGCCGCGTACAGCCTGGTTCTGGCGGCGGCGCTGCTGCCCGCCGGTTTGCTCGGCGATCGGATCGGTCGCAAGAAGCTGCTGATCGGTGCGCTCGTGACGTTCGGCGTCGCGTCGCTGGCCTGCGCGTATTCCTCCTCGACCGGTGAGCTGATCGCGGCGCGCGCGGTTCTGGGACTGGCGGCCGCTGTGATCTTGCCCCTATCGCTGGCCGTGCTGCCGGTGATGTTCGCTCCCGAGGAGCGACCACGGGCCATCGCCATCGTGGGCGGCGCCACGTTCATCGGCTACCCGCTTGGTCCGATTCTGGGCGGCTGGCTGCTCGACAATTACTGGTGGGGCTCGGTCTTCCTGATCAACGTTCCGATCGTGCTGATCGCACTGGCTGCCGTCATGTTCCTGATGCCTGAGTCGCGCGGCTCGGGAAAGTTCCGGATCGACGGCGCGGGCGTGGTGATCTCGAGCGTCGGCCTGGCCGCGCTTACCTACGGCGTCATCGAGGCCGGGCAGGACGGGTGGTCGGACTCACGCGCGGTAGGCGCCATGGCGGCGGGCGCGATCATGCTGGCAGCGTTCGTGATCTGGGAGCAGCGCGTCGGCCGCCGCGGCGGGCAGCCCCTCGTCGATCTCAGTCTTTTCCGGTCGGCTGGCTTCACGTGGGGCACGACGCTGGCGACGATGATCTCGTTCGCGCTGTTCGGCCTTACCTTCGCGATGCCGCAGTTCTTCCTCGACGTCAAGGGCCTCAACTCGTTCGCCAGCGGGATCCGCCTACTGCCGCTCATCGGCGGTCTGGCAGTCGGACTCGGCGTGGGTCAGCGCTTGCAGAGCCCGCGCAAGTCGGGCACTGGCGAGCCGACCAGGCCGCCTCTGGTAGGTCCGCGGCCGGTCGGCGCAGGCGGCTTCGTGATCATGGCTGCCGCCCTGGCGGTGGGCACGGCCACCTCCGCTAGCAGCGGGACTGGGTTCGTCTCGGCCTGGTTCGCGGTGACGGGCGTGGGACTTGGCCTGGCGATGCCGACGATGCTCAACGCGGCCCTCAGCGCCCTCGCGCCAGAGCGCAGCGGGTCGGGCTCGGCGCTCATGACCGCCATGCGCCAGGTCGGCGCGACGATCGGCGTCGCGGTCCTCGGCACCGTGCTGAGCTCGGTGTACCGCGGCAGGCTCGCGCTGACCGGACTGCCCGCAGACCTGGTGGCCGCGGCACGGAGCAGCGTCGGCACCGGCGTGGCGGTTGCGCTGCGGCTGCGATCACCGCAGTTGCTGACGGCGGTGCACGCCGCATACGCCGGCGGCGTCGACGTCATGCTGTGGGTGTGCGCAGGGATCGCGATCGCGGCCGCCGTGCTGGCAGCGCTGTTCCTGCCACGCCAGCCGGGTGGCATGGGGCGGCCGGATAGCACAGGGCAACCGGATAGCACAGCGCAGCCGGCCAGGCACAGCGCAACCGGATAGCACAGCGCAGCCAGGCACAGCGCAGGCCACAGCCGCCGGAGTGGCCGACGTCGAACTGGGTGCTGCAAGGGCAGAATGACTGGCATGACCGAGGTGCCCGCTAGTAACGCCGGCCTGCGCGAACGCAAGAAAGCCAGAACGCGTGCTGCCATCAGGGAGCACGCGCTCCGGCTGTTCCGGGAGCAAGGCTACGACGCGACGACGATCGAGCAGATCTCCGCTGCCGCCGAAGTGTCACCAGCCACGTTCTTCCGCTACTTCCCGACGAAGGAGGACGTGGTCCTCCAGGACGACTTCGACGTCGTGACGCTCCAGGCGCTGGAGGCGCAGCCGAGTGACCTCAGCCCGGTCGCCGCGTTCCGCGCGGCTGCGGCCGCTTCGCGGGCACAGATGAGCGCTGACGACGTGGCGCGGTTCGCCGAGACGACGCGGCTGACGCTCAGCGTGCCGGAGATTCGGGCGCGGGCACTCGACGAGCTGATCAGAACCATTGATGTGATCAGCGCAGCCATCGCGGCGCGGACCGGCCGGAGTCCCGAAGACTTCGCCGCGCGCAATCTGGCCGGCGCCATCATCGGCGTGATCATGACGGCGACCATGCCATGGCACAGCCTTGGTGACGGCTGGATTGGCGTAGACGAGATGTTCGACCGGATCGACGCCGGGCTGGCTCATCTCGAAGCCGGGCTCCCGCTGTCAGCGCCGGGGCCGACATGATGCAGCGTGCCCCATCCCTCGGGGGTCGAGGACGGGGCACGCTGGGTTGAGACCGGCTGGCCAGGGCGCAGGGCGCTGCCTGGCCAGCCGGGGTACTGGGGGACTTACTTGACCTGGGTCACGATGTTCTTGACGAGCTGGACCGCCTGGGTCTCCCACTTGGCGTACGCAAACGGGAAGCCAGACTTCTGCACGGCCTGCGCGTTCGCCCACAGTGGCTGGTGTGCCCAGCCCGGGTTGCCGGCCTGCTGCTGCCTAAGAGCCGTCAGGAACGCGTCAGCTGCGTAACTCGGAGTCGTGATCTGCTGGGCATTGCCCCAGCCCATCGACGGCCGCTGCTGAAACAGGCCCAGCGAGTCCTGGTCGCCGTAGTTGATGTTCTGCAACTGCGACTCCTGCATCGCGGTCGCCACAGCGATCACGGCGGACCGAACCCCCATGCCCTTGTCCAGCGCCTGCTGCACGATGGTGGTCGCGTTGGACTGCTGCGCGGGAGAGATCGGCATCCAAGCCTGCGGGCCAGCGGTGCCGGTCGGCTGCAGCTGGTTAGCAGCCTGCGGCTCACTCGGGCTGGTCTGCTTGGCGACTGTCTGCTGGATCTGCGACCACGAGGGGGCCTGCGGCGCAGCGGGCTGCGCCGGCGCAGCGCTCTTGGCGGGCCCGGTCGGCTTGGCCGGTGCAGCGCTCTTGGCCGGCGCAGCGCTCTTGGCTGGCGCAGCGCTCTGCGGGGTCGCGGCCTTCGCAACCGGGGCCGCATTCTTGGCGGCCGCAACCTTCGCGAGCGGCACACTACTCTTCGCTGCGGGGGCGTTCTTGGCCGCTGCGGTCTTAGCGGGCGCAGTCTTAACGGGCGCAGTCTTAACGGGCGCAGTCTTAACGGGCGCAGCCTGAGCAGCACTCGTCACGCCGCGCTTGGCGGTCGACAGCGCCTCAGCAACAGCCTTCTGCGCGGCCTGGTCGGGGGTCATAGGACGACCTGCAGTCGTGTGGCTGACAACGGCAGCCCGCTGCGGGTGCACAGCCGAAGCAACGGAGGCAGCACCAGCGGTGCCTGCGCCAACGAGCGCAGCGGCGGCGCCAATGTACGTCACAGCCTTCTTCCGACTGCTGAAGACGTTAGAAAGTCGTCCAGTGCTTCGCATTGGGGGGCCCTTCCTGTGGGGGGATTCACGCGGCGCCGGTAAGGCCGCTGCGTGCTGCTCCGCCTGATTCCGGAGCATGATCCGGGGGAGGATCACGATGCGTTACGGGTCTCAGACGCAGCGCGATCCAAGCCGGTTTCGCAATGAGACGCAGGTCACTACTCACGGGTAACGAACGAGACCCAGGTCACTACTCGTCAGTAATCAGAGGGCACAATTGCTGCGATAGTGACTCGGGCGGTCACGTACCGCGGCAGCGTCAAGGCCGGCGCCTAAGCCTGGAGCACCCGACAGAGAGGGGTAGCGCGTCTCACCCCGTTCCCTATATGCATTTTGTCCGGGTGCGACGCAGCGGCGTGCTGCGGCTGGTCAGCGCGGCGTCGGCGCAACGGGGAATGTTGCGCGTTCAATTACTGTTGGCGCGGGCATGCTAGACACAGGCCAGAGGAGGACGACATGCCAGCCGTGACAGTCGAGGACATCTTGCTGCTGCCTCGGATCACCGAGCCTGACCAGGCAGTTAGCCGCGACCGTCAGGTGCTGGCGGTCACCACCGCGCCATCGGCGTTCGAGGGCGAGGGCTTCCCGGTCCGCCGGGCGTTCGCCGGCGTCGACCTGAAGGCACTCGACCCCTTCATCCACATGGACCAGATGGGCGAGGTCGATTACGCGCCAGGAGAGCCCAAGGGCACGGCCTGGCATCCGCACCGCGGCTTTGAGACCGTTACCTACATCATCGACGGCGTGTTCCGGCACCAGGACTCCAACGGTGGCGGCGGCCTCATCACCAACGGCGACACCCAGTGGATGACCGCTGGCGGCGGGATTCTTCACATCGAGGAGCCGCCGGAGGAACTGGTCATGAGCGGCGGTCTGTTCCACGGCTTCCAGCTGTGGGTGAATCTGCCCGCGCGCCTCAAGATGTCGCCCCCGCGCTACCAGGACATCAGGGCCGGTCAGGTGTCGCTGCTCAGCTCTGCCGACGGGGGCGCGCTCATCCGCGTCATCGCAGGCGAGCTCGACGGCCATCCTGGCCCAGGCGTGACGCACACGCCGATCACCCTGCTGCACGCGACGGTCGAGCCCGGAGCTGAGCTGCGGCTGCCGTGGCGCCCCGACTTCAACGCGCTCGCCTACGTGCTGGCTGGTTCTGGCACGGTCGGGTCGGAGCGGCGCCCGGTGCGTACCGGTCAGCTGGCCGTGTTCGGTCCTGGCGACGTGCTGACCTTCGGCGCGCAGCGCAACATGAACGGTCCGGGCGACAAGCTGGACGTTCTCGTGCTTGGCGGCCAGCCGATTCGCGAGCCGGTGGCGGCCTACGGACCGTTCGTCATGAACACCAGGGCCGAGCTCGTGCAGGCCTTTGAGGACTACCAGGCGGGCCGGCTCGGCTCGATCCCGGCGGTCCGGACCGTGCTGCCTGACGAGCCGCATCCCGGCCACGACGTCCTGTAGCCGGCCATTCAACCGTGCTGCGCCGCCCTGCCGGCGGCGCAGCACCGCGATAACCCGGTGGCGCCGTTACCAGGAGCCGCTGTAAGCCGGTTGCCGCGGTGACCCGGTGCCGCAGCGACCCGGCGACCCGGTGACCGATGCCGCGGTGACCCGGTGACCCGGTGCCGCGGCGAGGCGCAACGGTGACTCCGGTGCCGCGGCGAGGCGCAATGGCGCCGCCCCTCTCGTAGGGGTGCCTTCTGCGTTAGCTGGGGTCTCATCGGCGGACCGCTACCGAACTGGGCCACGCGCTGCCATCGAGTGTCCGATTCGCGGAGTTTACGTCTACGGCAGTCGACATTTCCCGTCTGAGGTGCACGCAAAAGCGGCAACTCGGGCGCGTAAGTGCCCCTCCGGCGTGAAATGTCGGCCGCGGCCGCCCATCTTCGGCATCATGAGCAGCGGACCTGTACCCGGAATACTAGATTTCGTCGGAATTATGACTACGGCTGATCACGGTTCGAGGCCTTATAAGCCCGCCGTGCGAGCACAGTCGGCGATGATCTGCGCGCTCGGCCTCGGTGCACGGTCCACGCCGAACAAGCCGAACTGCGCGCTGAACCCGAGTCCCCATTCGTAGTTGTCCACGCCCGTCCAGTGGAAGAAGCCGCGCAGGTCGACGCCACGCCCGATCGCATCGGCCGCGATGTGGAGGCCGTCCTGGATGAACTGGCAGCGTTCGGCGTCGTCGGCAGTGCCGATGCCGTACTCGCTGATGAGCAGGGGCTTGCCGGGCAGGTCAGCGTGCAGCCTGTCTAGTACCAGCTGGAGCCCGCCGCTCCACGGCACGTATCCGAGCGGGCCGGGCTTGCCGTCTGGCGGGTAAGGGCCAAGCGTCGCGCCACTGCTCGAGGTGGGCGACGGGTTCGCACGAACGCTGGTTGCGTGGTAGTAGGAGAAGCCGACGAGGTCGAACGCCCCGGCGAACGCCGGGTCATCGATGCGCTCGGGTGCTGGCAGCCCTGGCAAGGCAGGCAGCTCAAGTACACCGTCGCGGATCATCCGAATCCAGCTGCCGAAGGCAAGGTCGTCCACGATCGCGGCCGCTTGCTGGTCAGCCTCACCGGCAGTCGCGGCGATCGAAGGCGACAGGTTGTGGATCGTCGCGACCGGCTTGCCGCCACCGCGCAGCGCCAGCCACGCCTCGTGATTGGCCAGGTGCGTAGCGACGAGCATGCGGGCCGCCTCTGCCATGCTCTTCCGGCCTGGCGGAATCACTCCGAGCAGCCAGCCGCACATCGCGTACGCATGCGGTTCGTTGATGGGCTTCCAGCCGTAGACGAGGTCACCGAAGGTCTCGGCGAGGAATTCGACGTGTCGTCGCCAGTAGTACGTGCGCGCCCGGTGATCGCCGAAGCTGCCCATCGCAGCGAACCACACCGGCAGCGTGAAGTGATGCGCCGTCAGCCAGATGCTGATCCCGGCATCGCGAGCAGCTTGCAGCAGTGCGCGGTAGCGTTCGACCTCAGCCTGATCGTGGATTCCTTCGGCTGGCTCGAGCCGGGCCCACTCCAGCGACAGCCGGAAATGGTTGAGCCCGATGCCGGCGAGCAGCGCGAAGTCTTCCCCGTACCGGCGAGCGAAGCCGTTGCCGTCGCCCGATGGCGGCGCATGGTTTGCGCGTTCCCAGGGCAGCCAGTCGCCAGCAGGTGCCGCACCCTCGCACTGGTTGGACGAGTTGCCTGTCCCCCACCAGAAGCCGTCCGGAAACCTGGGTTGCTCCGGCCGAGCCATCCTCAGACCTCGCAGTCGTTGGTCGTGGACGCCACGTCCGCAGGTGTCGCCGCAGCTGCCTCCGCGAGGCGCCGCAAGGCGCTGCGCGCGATCTGCGGATCGTAAGTGCTCCAGTAGCCCGGCAGCGACGCGCGCAAGAAGCTGCCGTACCTGGCGGTCGCAAGCCGCGGATCGAGGATCGCGATGACGCCTCGATCGTCGATGGTCCGCAGGAGCCGGCCAGTGCCCTGTGCCAGCAACAGCGCCGCCTGAGCGGCGGCTACGGCCATGAACCCGTTGCCGCCCCTGGCCGCGACCGCGCGCTGGCGCGCCGATGCCAGCGGATCGTCCGGCCGCGGGAACGGGATGCGGTCGATGACGACGAGTTGGAGCGACTGGCCGGGGACGTCCACGCCTTGCCAAAGCGACAATGTGCCGAATAGGCAGCTTGTCTCGTCCTCGGCGAATCTGCTGACCAGCAACCCGGTCGAGTCCTCGCCCTGGCAGAGAAGGGGCACACCGATGTCCGCGCGCAAAGCATCGGTTGCCTGGCGAGCCGCCCGCATCGAGGAGAAGAGGCCTAGCGTTCGGCCGCCCGACGCAGTGATGAGCTCCCGGAGCTCGGTCAGATAGGCATCCGACAAGCCGTCGCGGCCAGGGGGCGGCAGATGGCGTGCCACGTAGAGGATGCCGCTACGACGATGGTCGAACGGCGAGCCGACATCCAGGCCGGTCCAGTCCAGGCCTGCCGAATCCCTGCCAATCGAATCCGCGCCGGCCGAATCCGCGCCGCCGAATCCGCGCCAGCCAGGCCCCGCCCGTCGCTAGGCCGGCCAGCGCCGGAATGACCGTCGTCGGGCTGAATAGCCGCCCGCGCGACCGCGTCGGCAGTTCCAAGCTGCGGCAGGCCCCATTGCCGCGCCAGCGGCTCGAATGATCCGCCGAGCGTCAGCGTCGCCGAAGTCAGCACCACGGTTCGCTCCTTGAACAGCCGCTCCGCAAGCAGGTCGCCGACCTGGAGCGGCGCGACCCGGAGGGTGTCTGGCCGTGTGGACTCCTCACCGGTCTGACGATCCAGCCATACCACTTCTGGGCGCGCGGCGATCTCGGTGGCAAACGCCGCGATCATCCGGCCGGCGTTCTCGGCGACCTCGTCCAGCGCAACCGTTGCGGTCCTGGTCGCCACCAGACGCTCGGTGTCGTCCTCGCCGCCGTGGTGAACGCGCAGGTCGGCACCGCACGCCGCCGCGGCATCCCGCACCGAAGTCAGCGCCACCTCGAGCTGCTCACTCAGGATGTCCAGCCGACCTGCCTCCGTGTCGGCGAGCGCGAGACCAAGGCCGTCCCCCGCATCGCGAAGCCGACCCGTGAGGTCCTCGCCGACCAGCCGCCCGCACCGCCGGACCGCGGCCTCGACGGCCGTCGCCGACAGCTCCCCAGATGCCACGCTGGTCACCCGGTCCACCAGATCGTGTGCTTCGTCGATCACCACGACGTCGTGGTCGGGCAGCACGATGTAGTTCTCCATCGCGTCGATCGCGAGCAAGGCGTGATTGGTTACGACGACGTCCGCTTCGCCCGCTGTCTCGCGCGCCTGCTCAGCGAAGCACCGCGAGCCGAACGGACATTTCTGCGCTCCGATGCACTCGCGCGCGTTCACCGATACCTGGCGCCAGGCGCGGTCGTCGACCCCCGGAATGAGCTCGTCCCGATCACCGGTGTCCGTCGTGACCGCCCACTCGTGTAGCCGCGTAACCTGTCGACCGATCGCCGAGACCGACCGAGGATCGAACAGCGCGTCCTCCGGCTCGTCCGGCGCCGTACCGTGCACCTTGTTCAGGCAGAGGTAATTGCGCCGACCCTTGAGGATCGCGAAGACGGGCTCGCGACCGAGCAGCTCCCGCAGGGCCGCAGCCAGGCGCGGCAGGTCGCGCTCGATGAGCTGGCGCTGGAGGGCGATCGTGGCGGTCGAGACGACGACGGTCCGACTCGAGCTGGGCCCCCCGCGCGAATCCGATCCCGTCAGGGCGTGCCGCACCGCTGGCACGAGGTAGGCCAGGGACTTGCCGGTACCCGTCCCGGCCTGCACGGCCAGATGCTGCCCAGACTCCATGGCGCTATGGACGGCTTCGGCCATCGCCACCTGCCCTGGCCGCTGCGTGCCGCCGATGCCGGCTACCGCTGCCTTGAGCAGGAGGTCAATCTCGGGCAGTTCGGAACGCACCCTTGCACGCTATCGCCTGCCAGCGTCAGCAGCCGCCCCTCTGCGCACCAGTCCCGCTGGCGGCAGCGTGCTCAGCTCGTGACGTCAGCCGAGGTGAACTTCGCCCACGCGATCGACACGAAGATCACCGCGTAGATCGCGAACGACACTAGTCCGTGCGTCACGCCCGACAAGTCGACGGGCGCCCGGAACAGCCCGTCCCACGACAGCCAGTAATGCGTCGGCAGGTAGGAGTGAATCGCCGACAGTTGCTGGACCTGGTCACAGATCTCGCTCGCGATGATGAGCACGAGCAGTCCCGCTATGGCACCGACAGGATGCTGCGTCAGCGTAGACGCCGCGAGCCCGATCGCGCCTGCGGCCGTCAGCGCGACGGCGACGTACACGGTCACGAGCAGGACGCGCAGGATGCCCGCGCCGAGCGATACGGTCGTGCCGGACAACAGCGTGACAGTGCCCGTGTGGAACAAGATCAGGCCCATGATCAGCGAGATGACGGTGATCAGCAGGCACGAGGCCAGGCAGAACACGCCGATCACCGCATACTTGACGCTCAGCAGCCTGGTCCGTCCCGCGGGAACGGCTAGCAGGCCGCGCAGCGTGCCGAGGCCCGCCTCGCCCGCGATGGAGTCTCCCGAGATCACCGCGATAGCGAGCGGCAGCAACAGGAGCAGTTCGAGATTCAGGACGACGAGCGCCAGGAACACGCCGTTCCCCGCGAGCTGATTCAGGAACGCCGGGCCGCTACCCGGACCTGTAGGCGCCGAGATCGTCAGCCGGAATACGATCCCGAAGAAGATCGGTACGGCCGCCAGCACGCCCAGCAGCGCGAGGTTCCTCGGACGGCCGAAGACGAGTCGAAGCTCCGATATGAAAAACCTCAACCAGCCGGGAACGGGGCCGCTTCGGGTCGCCTCTTCCTCGTCCGGCCGATGCTGCCTGGGCCGGTCACCAGGCACCACGTCGGCTGGCTGCCACTCGTTCGCCGGGCCATCAGACGACAGATCCCTGGTCGTCCCGACGTCCGCCGGCGCCTGCCCGTTGGACGCCGAGCCCGCCAGCGGCCTCGACTCAGTCGACATCGAAACCCTCGCCGGTCAGATGGACGAACTCGTCTTCGAGGCTCCGCCGCGGAGTGTCAAGGCCCGCAACCGGCACGCCTGCGTGCACGAGTCGCTCGTTGATCACTTCCGGCAGCATGTCCCCGAGATCGGCCCGGACCTCTTGACCGACCTGCGTCACCCCAGCCAGGCCGATGTCGCGCAGCACGGTCACGGCGTGATCCGGCTTGGGCGTCCTCACTAGAAGCCGGGCCTGCCCGCGCAGGTCGGCCAGCGGGCCCTGGTACACAAGCTTGCCGGTCCGCATCACGCCCACGTGGGTGCAGACCTGCTCGACTTCGGCAAGCAGGTGCGAGGAGACAAACACCGTAGTGCCATCTCCGGCGATCTCCCGGATCAGCGCGCGGACTTCGCGCGTCCCCTGCGGGTCGAGGCCGTTTGTCGGCTCGTCCAAGATGACCAGCTGACGCTGTCGCAGCAGGCTGGTGGCGATGCCGAGCCGCTGCTTCATGCCGAGCGAATAGGCGCGATAGCGCTTGTCGGCCGCGGCCAGCAGGCCGACCCTGTCCAGCGCGCCATCGATCCGGTGGCGCATGGTCGCTCGGTTCGCGGTCCGATCTGCTGCGTCCAGCCGGGCGAGATTGTCGCGGCCCGACAGATGGGGGTAAAACGCCGGGCCCTCCACCAGCGAGCCAACCAGCGGCAACGCGTCGGCCTGCCCCGCTGGCATCGGCAGCCCGAGCACGTCGTGGCTGCCGGACGTCGGCCGGATCAGGCCGAGCAGCATCCGGATCGTCGTCGTCTTGCCCGATCCGTTCGGTCCGAGGAAACCGTAGACCGACCCGGCCGGTACGGCCAGGTCGATCCCGTCGACTGCCAGCTGGCCGCCACGAAACTGCTTCGTCAGCCCGTTGCTAGCAAGCGCCAGCTCAGCCACCGAGCTCATGCCTGGCCGGCCATGTCGGTCACGGTCCGGCGGCCCTACCCGGCGGCCGGTACGTCGGCGTACAGCACGGCCGGCGTCACCGCGCCCACAAGGATCTGGCCCTTGCTAGTGATGAGCACCGAGACAACCTTGGTCTGCAGCAGGCGCCCGCTGCCCCAGGTGCCATGCTCCGGCGTGGAGGCGAGCAACAGCGCGCTGAGTACAGCGAGATTCGGTCCGGGCGGGCCCTGGATGGTAAGCGTCGAGCCGTAGGCCGACGAGGACGACGCCGCTGAGGACGCAGCCGACGAGGACGCAGCCGACGAGGACGACGAACTTCCGAACAGGCTGGTGTGCTTGATCTGGGGCCCGGTCTTCGAGCTGAGCATGGCCTGCACCGCGCTTGCGACGTTCGGGTTAGCCGGGGTGGCAACGACCGACAGCCAGCCCGTGCCGATGACCTTGGGCTTGCTTGCGGACGCCGGGCCACTGGGTGACTGGACCGACCCCGTCTTCGTGAAGATCTGCGTGGAGCCGGCAGCGTTGCCAGCCACGCCCTTGAATTGCTGGTCGAAGGTCTTGATGGCCTGTGCCCGCTGGGCCTTGGACATACTCGCCGGCAGGCTCGCGGCGAACTTGGCATTGATCGCCGCCAGCGCCTGCTTCGGAATAGGCACCATTGGCGCCTTGCCCGACTTCGCCGGCACGGACATTCCGACCGCGGTGGAGCTCACGGCGGTACCGCCGATAGTGAGGCCGTTCAGGCCAGCCGGCCCGAGGCCGGACTGCTGGAGTGCCGACTTGAAGCTGCCCGGCACTGCCTGCGTCTTCACGATCGCACCCGGCGGCGGGCTGAACGTGAAGTTCGACGCCGCGGGCGCGCCGAAGGTTAGCGCGGTGAAGCCGACGCTGTATACCAGGCCCGCTGACCCGCGACCGAACACCTCGACGCGCAGAGGGATGTGCCGACTCGCGTCGATCGCGATGAGCACCTGGCTGATCAGCGACTGGCTGCTGCGCGGCTCAAGCGCAAGTTGGTAGGCGGGCCGGCCGGCGATGTCGGCGTTGGACTGGACGGCGACCACCGTGGACGGGCCCAGGGCCTTGAGGACCTGATTTGCCGCAGCCAGCGGCGTAAGGGTGGCGGATACCGACCCCGGACCGTTCGTCGGGCTGGGCACGGGAGCGGCCCCGTTCCCTCCATTACCTGGCAGCCCGGTGAAGTTGGCAGGAAGCGTCACCTTGGTCGCGGTCTGGGTCTTGCTGTTCCACAGCCACAACGTGCGGCCATTCAGCCGCAGGTCGGACTCGCCGGCTTGGACCGGCTCGGCGATCCGGACGTGCTGCGGGTCGCCATACCAGATAGTGACCGACTGGTTGCCGGAGGTCAGCCCCGAGGTGCCGCCGGGCTCCGCCGCCTGCGGCAGCTGCGGCAGGCCAAGATTCGCCGTCTCCTGGATGGTCGCGGTGAACGGGCCTAGTGGCTTGCTGGTTGCCGTGCTGACCTCAGCCAATAGCTGCGCGGCCGTTCGATGCGGCAGTGCCGGAACTGACGCGCTTGCCACCGCGGTGGCCGCGGCGACGATCCCGACTACCGCGACGACCCCGGCCGGAACTGCCCACCGCGCTCGAACACCGAGTCTGCGCACCTGCTTCACCCGCCGATATCCCGAAGCACCCCGTCTCACCCACAATAGCTTCCGGTATTGTCAAGGGCGTCATCCCGGAGTATGAGGTGGCATCAGCCGGCCCGCTCTTTGCCGGCCGCTGGCTCCTTCGGTACCGACTGGCGTCTGGCGGCGCGGCTACCAGTGATGCCAGGGCAGCAGAGCGGTCACCGCGACCGTGGCGAACAGCAGGGTCAGATACACGATCGACAGGTGGAACAGCCGCATCGGCGCCGGTGCGCTGCGGGCGGCGATGCGCCCCCGCAGCCGGTGCGCCTCGACGAGGAACCAGCCCCCCAGCCCGGCCGCGCAGCAGCCGTAGATCCAGCCCGCGTATGGCGTCAGAAGCAGCGTCGCGCCTACCATCGCGTAGGAGTAGAGCACGATCTTCCGCGCCACCGTGGCGGGGGTGGCGACGACCGGCAGCATAGGGACGTTCGCCGCGGCGTAGTCGTCACGGAACTTGATCGCGAGCGCCCAGAAGTGCGGCGGTGTCCAGAAAAAGATCACCGCGAACAGTACGCCTGCCCACCAGCTGACCCTGCCGGTTACCGCGGCCCAGCCGACAAGCACGGGGAAGCAGCCGGCCGCGCCCCCGATGACGATATTGGACGCCGTGCGGCGCTTCAGGCCGAGCGTGTACACGAATACGTAGAACAAGATCGCCGCGTCGGCCAGGGCTGCCGCCAGCCAGTTCGCCGCCAGGCCTAGCAGCAGTGTCGAGGCGGCGCCCAGGAGGACGCCGGACACGAGGGCCTCGCCCGGCTTAATCGCTGTGCCGTCAGCCGGTCCAGCGTGACCGTGCCCAGTGGCGCTAGGCCCGGCGGCACCATGCCTGGTGGCCTGCGCCCGCGCCACCAGCGGGCGGCTCTTGGTCCGCCGCATGATGGCGTCGATGTCGCGGTCGATGTAGCAGTTCAGGGTGTTCGCGCTGCCCGCCGCCAGCGCGCCGCCGAGCAGCGTGACCAGGATCAGCCGGACCGACGGCAGGCCGCGGTCAGCGAGCATCATCGTCGGTAGCGTGGTGACGAGCAGCAGCTCGATGATCCGGGGCTTGGTGAGCAGGAACAGGCTCCGGGCAATCAGCGTGGCCTGCCGGCGGCCGCCCGCCAGGGCAGGCTCTCCTGCACCAGGCGTCAGCGCGCCCGTCACCCCTGTCACTTGCTTGCCTCCGCGCCTGTTGATCTGAGTCCGCGGGCACGCCAGATCCAGTGCAGCCTCACCGAGGAGAGCAGATCAATCAGCATGACGGCCACGGCGTCAGCAGACACGTTACCGGGTGGGCAGACCGGAGCGACGACGGGCCGTAGTAACCGACGGCTCAGGTGCTGGACTCCGATAACGCTCGCTATGCCTGCGGCGTACTCGCCGCGCCGACTGCGCACCACCCTTGCCGCGCCGCGGCGCAGCCTCGCCACCTGTGAACCCTCGCCCGGCCGCGGCGCACCCTCGCCGCGCCTGCGATGAGCTCTCCCCGCAGGCGGTGTACCTTCCCCCAGGCAGGCGCTGCACCCTCCCCGGGCAGGCGCCGAACCCTCGTCCCGCGTCGGCCCGCCGCCGCCGGTATGCGGCCGGTCACAATATGCCCGGCATCGTCGGGCGGCCGGGACTAGTCGCGCTAGATTCGACACGGGCTGCTGCGGCGCAGCATCAGGCTCGGCGTGATACCAGGCGGGAGGCCCAGACCGATGGACGGCCCCGAGGGCTACGGCACCGCTGCCCCGCCGCGGCGGGGCTGGGGATGGTCGCGGCCAGCGTGGGCCATCGCGGTGGCCGCGCTGATCGGTATCGGCGCCGTCGTCCTGAACGCGGGCGGCCAGTCGGCTGCGTCTCGACCGCCGCTGCGGGCTGCCAAGAACTTCACCCTCCCTGAGCTCGGCCACGCTGGCAGGACGGTGTCCTTGACGGCCTACGCGGGCCGCCCGGTGATCATCAACTTCTTCGCATCCTGGTGCGCGCCGTGCAAGCGCGAAACCCCGCTGCTGGCGAGGTTCTACCGCGCTCATCATGGCCAGGTGGCCGTTATCGGCGTGGACTCTAACGACGAGGCCAGGGCTGCGCAGCGCTTCCTTGCCTCCGACCACGTCACCTACCCCGTCGCGGTCGACGCGTTCCCGGACCGGGTTGCCGCCGCCTACAACATCGGCACGCTGCCGCAGACCTTTGTCCTCAACAGCCGACACCAGGTCGTCCGGCACGTCTCAGGCGATGTGACGCTGCCCGAGCTGACCTCATGGGTCAGTTCGCGGGTCAGCAGCGCGCCTAGCCGCGCCGGGCCGGGCTAGCCATGCCCGGAATGATTAGCCCGTCCGGCGCTGTCAGCGCGGCGCTCGCCACGGCCTTCAAATCTGCGCTACTCAGCGAGGGCACAGTCGTCTTCCTGATTTTCGTGCTGCTGGCCATTACGTGGGTCACGTGCCGGGAGCTACTGCTCGCGCGAGCCAGGACACGCCTGTTTATCCGGCTCGCCGCGAGCCGCGCTGCGCGCTTGCCCGAGCCGACCGGACGCCGGGTCCTGCGGATCGGCTTCGGCATTCTGTGGATCTTTGACGGCTTGCTCCAGGCGCAGCCAGCGATGCCAGGCGGGATGCCGTCGCAGGTGCTCGCCACGGCCGTGACCGGGTCGCCCGGCTGGCTGGTGCGAACGGTGGGCTGGGCGGCCGCGGGCTGGTCGGCACACCCGGTCGAGGCGGCCGCTGGTGCAGTCTGGGTCCAGCTTGGCATCGGCGTGTGGCTGCTGTCGGCCGCCAGCCCCCGCTGGTCACGGGCGGCCGGGCTGGTGAGCCTTGGCTGGGGACTGTTCGTCTGGATCTTCGGTGAGGCGTTCGGCAGCATGCTCGTGCCTGGCGTGAGCTGGCTCACTGGCGCGCCTGGGGCGGCGCTGTTCTACTGCGCGGCCGGCCTGCTCCTGGCGCTCCCGCTCGGTTCGTGGCACGACCGCCGGCTCGGCCGGGGCGTGCTCCGGGCGAGCGGCGCGGTCATGCTGGCCTTCGCCATACTGCAGGCGTGGCCAGGCCGCGGCTTCTGGCAGGGCAAATTGCACGGTCAGCCCGGTTCGCTGGCGGCCGGAATCGACGGCATGGCAGCTGCCAGGCAGCCGGCCATGCTGCATAGCCTCGTCAGCAGCGCCGGCTCGCTCGCCGCCAGTCACGGCTTCGCCTTCAACCTCACCGCCGTCATCGTGCTGGCCGCGACCGGCTGCTGCCTCCTGACCGGGCGTACCGCAGTCGCGCGGCCCGCTGCGCTCGCCGCGATCGTGCTATGCGTGGCCGACTGGGTATTCGTCCAGGACCTTGGCTTCCTTGGCGGCCTCGGGACGGATCCGAACAGCATGGTGCCGCAGGCTCTCATCCTGACCGCCGGGCTCGTCGCAGTGGCCGCGGTCCCGGCGGCTGCAGGCGCGCACAACCGCTCTGGCAGCCACGCGCTGATTGCTCCTGCACTTGCTGATGCCGCGTCGGCTATCACTGCGCTAGCTGACGCTGCGCGCCGACACTGCGCCGGCCGACACTGCGCCGGCCGACACTGTGCGGGCCGACACCCCACTGGCCTATATCGCGGCGAGCCCGGCGCGCGAAGTACGAGCTCAGCCTGAGCGGCGTCGCCTGCAGCCCGGCCTGGCCGTCCGCAGCCTTGGCGTCGCCCTAGGCACGGCCAGCACCGGCAGCGTGCTGGCCCTGTGGGCCGGCGCCATGGTGCTGCTCGGCGCGGTACCGATGGCCCTGGCGACGATTCTTCGGTGAGGAAGTCAGACGCAGCTGCTGACAGCCGCGCTGAAGGCCGACTCCCAGGCTTCCGATGACCGGACCGGCGCGGCCGGAGCCGGCTTCGCCCGGTCGAGCGCCGCGAGCGCACACCGGGTGACGTCCACCGCGCCCGCCGAGGTGACCATGGCGTCACCGAGCTCAAGCTCGTGCTGAAGGTTGTCACGGCCGTGGCCCTGCACGACGTCGAGCAGCAGCAGCGGCCGCCCGACGGTCCTCGCCTCCGCGCAGGTATCACCTGAGCTGGTTATGACTAGGTCGGCAGCTGACATCAGGTCGGGGATCCGATCGGTGAACCCGAACGCGTGCACCCGAGACTGCCGGGCAGCGGCTGCAGCCAGCTTCCGCGCGAGACGCCGGTTGCGCCCGGCGACGGCTAGCACGTGCACGCCAGCATCGGCCAGCGCCTCCGCCGCGGCGGCGACCGGGCCAAGCCCCCAGGCGCCCGACATCAGCAGGACACAGCGTTCACCGGGTGGCACGCCGAAGGACGCCCTGGCTTGTATCTGTCCCAGCGGATGGTAGAACGCAGGCCGGACCGGCGCCGGCACGACTTGTACCTTCGCGTCGGGCTCGAATCGCATCACCGCGAGTTCGGCGATCTCGGCCGTCACCAGGTACAGATCGACGTTGCTGTGCACCCACATCCGGTGCGGCGTCACGTCGGTACAAAAGACGATGTGCCGCATCGCCGGGTAGCGGTCAGCCAGCTCGCTGCCGGCCGCGGCGCCAGTGGCGAAGACGGAGATCAGCAGGTCGGCCGGGTGCTCGTCCAAGTAGCTGCGCAGCCTCGGTACGAGCCTGCTCCGGGCTCCTGCGTCCGCCAGCCGTGCAAGCCGGCCACCGGTTCGCAGCGAGGAATAGTGGAACGCGTCGTACAGGCCCGGCACCGCGAGCATTGCGCGGAAGACCGCCTCGCCGGCCGAGCCGGTCTGGCTGCCCATCATCTTGATGGCATCCAACGTCGAGGTCGTCCAGCCCTGGGGCTCGAGAGACGTGGCACACGCCGAAGCCAGCGCATCGTGGCCCATGCCGATGGACCCCGACAACAGCACGGCGCTGCGCGCGCCGCTCATGCCCCGGCCTCCGCTGGCGACGTCGTGTCCGGTTGCTGGTTCAGCCAGTCCAGGTACAGGCGGACGCCCGTGGCGAAGGATGTGACCGGCGACCAGTCCAGCAGTTCCTTCGCTAGCCGGGAGGAGATGCTTACGCCTTCGTAGTCGGCCGGCCGCGCCGGCGCGTGCTTGACCGGCACCGGGCGCACCAGACTGCAGACGGTGTCGGCGATCTCCCGGACCGACACCGGCGTACCGCCCTCGAGTGCCAGAGTCTGATCGGCGGCGGCGGGCGCGAGCGCCCGGACGTGCGCATCCGCGAGATCCTCGACGAAGACATAGCTGCGCTCCTGCTCGCCCGTCCCCGCTATGGTGATCGGCTCACCAGCCAGGGCGGCCCGCACGAACCGCGCGACGACCAGGGCCTCCCGCATGCGCGGGCCGTACGGAATGCCGTACCGCAAGACGGTGAAGTGCTGTCCGTACATCTCCCAGTAGCTGTGCACGAGCAGTTCAGCCGCCAGCTTGGTAGCCACGTAGACGTGACCCGGGCTGCGCAGGTCGATCGGGACGTCTTCGGTCAGCTCGCCGTGCCCGATCGCTGCCCCGTACACCCACACGGTGCTGGCGAGCAGGAACCGGCCAACGCCCGCGTGACGCGATGCTTCCAGGACGCGGGTCGTGCCCTCGACGTTCAGCCGGACGGCACGCACCGGGTCGGCCGCGACCTCGTTCACGTCGGCGGCGCCGGCCAGGTGGAAGACAGCTTCGGCGCCGGCCATCGTGGCGTTCAGGGCAGCTTCGTCGAAGATGTCCGCGTGTCTGTACTCGGCCTGCGGGTTGAGCCAGCGGCGCCCCACATCCAGGACGGCGACGTCATGGCCGCCCCGGATCAGGTGATCGACGACGTGCGAGCCAATAAACCCGCAGCCCCCTGTTACTGCGATACGCATGCGTCCACCCTTACCCGCAGGACGGCGACGGACACCAGCGGCACCCGTTACACCCTGACTAGAGCGCCATAGACGGCAGCCACGCCGCCTGCCACCTGGTCCACCTCGTCGGCTGTCATATCTGAGTGAATTGGCAGGCAGATGTGCCGAGCAGACAGGTCCTCGGCAACCGGCAATGACGGGCCAGCGAACTCGGCGAAAACGGGCTGGCGGTGCAACGGCAGGTCATAGACCTCACCAGCCAGCCGAACGGCGTGATCCTCGGCGAGCTTCTGCTTGAACGTGGCCCGGTCCGCGCCGGACGGCAACACAGCGATGTACTTGTAGAAGTTCGTCCGGCAGCCGGGCGGCTCGACGAGCGGGTCCAGCCCGTCAAGGCGGCCGAGCGCGGCGTCGTACTGTGCAGCCACGGCGCGACGGTGCTCGATGAACCCGGCCATCCGGCGCAGGTGTACCAGCCCAGTCACTGCCGCCTGCTCCGACATCCGCCAGGCGTAACCGTGCAGGACGTGATGGTTGGCGCTCGCCGTGCCCTTGCCCTGATCGCGGTAGATCCTCGCCTGCTGCTCGACGTCGTCGGACGAGGTCACGATCATGCCGCCCTCGCCGCACGTGACGACCTTCGTCGGGAAGAACGAGAAGCCAGCCGACACGCCGAACGAGCCCGCGAACTGGCCGTCATAGCTGGCACCGTGCGCATGCGCTGCATCCTCGACGAGCACGATGCCGCGATCAGCGCACATCCTCGCCAGCTCTTGGACGTGCGGCGTGATGAGCCCGCCGATGTGCACGACGACTACAGCGACCGTCTGCGGTGTGAGCGCTGCCTCCAGTGTTGCCGGGCTGAGCGCGAAGGTCTCCGCATCGACATCGGCGAACACCGGCCTGCCACCGGCGCGCAGCGCCGCCTCCGCTGTCGCAAAGAACGTGTTGGCAGGAACGATGACGTCACGGCCGGTCACCCCGATCGTGCGCAGACTAATCTCCAGCGCTGCGGTCCCGCTCGAGACGGCCACCGCGTGCGGTGGCGCGATGCCGCTGGGCGAGTGGGCCGCGGCGAAGGCGGCCTCGAACATGCGGGTGTAGGGGCCGAGCGTGAGGGTGCCGCTAGTTAAGATCTCGGCGGTCGCCGCCGCGATCTCCTCCCGGTCGGCTGCGGGGAAGACGATTCGAGCTGCCTGTACTGACAACCGGGTCCCCCTAGGCGCCGGGCGATGACGGGTGATGATAACCAGGTAATGACAACCAGGTAATGACAACACTGACATGATCCCGGGTGACCGACCGCCACGCCTGGACAATTCGACGCCGCGTGTCGGCATCCGGATCACGCGGCTCTCGGCAGGCTAACCTGACACGAGGCCGACCTGCGAGCTGTCGATGAGGACTCTAGATGAACTTTTCGTCGGGCTCGACCGAAAATGAAATCCGCGACCGGCCGCAGGAACCAGACGCGTCGCACGATGACCGGGCACGGCGCGCGGTCGGGCGCCTGGCCGCAGTCGCGGTCGGGCTCGCGGTCGCGCACGCCGGACCTGGCGTCACAGGAATCGGACCGGTGCGCATGCTGGCCTTCCGGCGGCTGGCCGGCCGGGGCGCGCCCGACCACGTGGCACTGACATTTGATGACGGTCCCGACCCAGAGTCCACGCCAGAGTTCGCACGAGTGCTGGCCGAGCGCGACACTCGCGCCACGTTCTTCATGCTCGGCTGCATGGTCGAGAAGTCGCCGGGCCTGGCCGCCGAGATCGCGGCCGCTGGCCACGAGGTGGGCGTGCACGGATTCGATCATCGCTACCTGACGCTTCGCGGGCCACGAGCTACGCGCTCTGATCTGAGGAGGGCCACCGACCTGATCGCCGACGTAACGGGCAAGCGGCCGACGCTCTTCCGGCCGCCATACGGAGTCCTATCCGGTCCGGCGCTGCTGACCGCCCGCGAGCTCGGGCTCACCCCGGTGCTGTGGGGATCATGGGGCCGAGAGTGGACACCTGGTGCGTCGCCGACGTCGGTGCTTCAGACCCTAGTGAGAAACCTGGACGGCGGAGTGACCGTCCTGCTGCATGATTCCGGGTGCACATCCCCCGCCGGTGCCTGGCAAGCCGGGCTCGGCGCGCTCCCGCTCCTGCTGGATGAATGCCAGCGTCGCGGGCTGCGCGTCGGTCCGGTAGCGGACCACGGCCTGCGTGGTAGCGGCTAGGGGGCGCGAAGGTCAGTCCGCCTCGCGCGGTGCCAGGCGCCCGGACCTATGCCCTGCGCGCGCGTCGCGCCCAGCGGGCCAGGCGCCTGGCCGCCCAAGTCCGATCAGCCTCGCAGCTGGCGGTGCGGCCGGACTACCGATCCGACCACGCCCGTCAGCGCGAAGGCGATGGCCCCGTGCCACAGCGCGGTGAAAGCGCTGCCAACGATGCCGCTGCCGTGCAGCACCGTCAGTACGAACACGATGATGGCAGCTGCTGCACCAGGAGCCGCGGCGAACCGCCACGGGTTGCTCCTGGCCCAGCGCAGCGCCCGGGTGTGCCTGCTGCGAACGAGAGCCCCGGCGCCAGCGACCGCGAAGAATGCGACCACGCCCATTGATAGTGCGGTGGCCCACTCGAGCCGGAAGCTGAGCAGATGGAATGCTAGGTGGACGGCGAGATCCGCGCCCGCCACCACGACACCGGTGGCTCCGGCGAGCTTCCAGGGTGCTTCGGACAGCGCCGCGCCTGAGACTGCCACCTCTTCGCGGCGGTTCAGGTCGGATTGACGTGTGCTCGGCGGTGCAGACATTGTCGACTCCTGCGTGCGGGTTGCCTGTCGGTCTTAAGATATATCTCTAGGCCGTTGCTGACAAGATATATCGCCTTGGCCCATCGGTTTCAACCTTGCAGCGCGTCGCGATAGGCGATCCTCAGGGCTCGTTCAGCTAACGTCCAGGTCAGTAGTGCTTACTTGGACTAGCTACTTCCGGGCGCGCGTCCGCGACTGAAATGGGCGCGAGCGACCGGACATAGGCTGGCTTGCACTGGGCAGAGGGTGATGGAGATGGACGAGCAGAACAGCGACGGCCAGCAGCCTGGCTTCTGGGAATCCTGGACGCGGCTAGGCGCCGAGTCCGGCAACACTGACGACGTTAAGGCCAGCATGCCCAGCGACAACGACATCCCCGCAGGCGACTTGCCGAGTGAGCCAGCACAGGTTGATCCACGACAGGATGATGCAGCACGGTCGGCATCAGCGCAGCCCCAGCCGGCCAGGCCCGCGGATGAGGGCCAGCCTGCTGGGCTCACCCAGCCCATCGGATACCCCCAGCCTGGCTACGGCCACCCGGCACCCGGCTATGGCCACCAGCCTGGCTATGGCCAGCAGCCCGCTTACGGCCAGCAGCCCGGATATGGCCAGCCTGGTCATTCGCAGCAGGCGGGTTATCCCCAGCCGGGTCAGCCTGGCTATCCAGGTCAGCCAGGCCAGCCAGGTGGCGGATACCCGCCTGGCGGCGGCTTCGGATACCCACCAGGTGGCGGATACCCACCAGGTGGCGGATATGGCATGCCTGGCGGGTATGGTCAGCCGCCGCGACCGCCGCGGCCACGCCGAAGCGGCCTGACTACCGCGATCACGTACGTTGCCGTGGCCGCCATCGCGGCAGCGGCGGGCGGCTTGGTCGTGGCGTTTGCCGATACCGGGAGTCAGCAGCCATCGGCGAGTTCCGGCAGCGGAAACGGAAACTTCGGCAACGGATTCGGCAACAGCCCGTTCAGTGGCACCGCGGCACGGGACCGGCGGCAACGGCACCAGCCCCGGCGCCAACATCAGCCAGGGCACTCTCACAAAGGTCGAGAATGCAGTCAAGCCTGGCCTCGTCGTCATCACGAGCGACCTGAAGTACCAGGGCAGCGGCGCTGCCGCCGCGGCCACGGGCATGATCATCAGCAAGTCCGGCTTGGTGCTCACTAACAACCATGTCATTAATGGCACCACCAGGCTGACCGCGATCGACGTGGCGACTCACGTTCGATACACGGCCAACTGGCTCGGTTACGACAAGGGCTCGGACGTCGCGGTGATCAAGCTGGTTGGTGCCAACAATCTGACGACGATCCCGATTGGCAACTCCGCGGCGGTCAAGGTCGGCGACAGCGTGATCGGCATGGGCAACGGGGGCGGGACGGGCAGCATCACCTCTGTCCCCGGCAGCGTTACCGGCCTGAACCAGACGATCACCGCGAGCGATGACGGCAGCGGCGTACAGCCTGAGCGGTTGACCGGCATGATCGAGACCAACGCCAACATCATCCCCGGCGACTCCGGCGGCCCGCTCGCCAGCACGAGCGGCAAGGTCATCGGCATGGACACGGCGGCAAGCACGAACAGCTTCGCCAACAACCAGCAGGACGTCGGCTTCGCCATCCCGATCGACAGGGCGCTGACCATCGCCAGAAAGATCATCGCCGGCCAGCAGGGTGCGGGCGTACAGATCGGCACGACCGGGTTCGTCGGAGTGCTCGTGCCGAGCGGGCCGAACGGCGCGCAGAGCACCGCCACCAACCCGCGTACGCAGCTTCAGCAGGAGCAGGCCAACCAGCAGCAGTTCGGTGGTCCGGCCCCCCAGCCGAGCAGCTGCGTGCTGAACGACGCCAACCCCGGCATCCCCACCAGCATCGCGCCGGTCAGCGCCGGCACGCTGGTCATCGGCTCCCTATGCAATACGCCGGCGGCCACGGCTGGCTTGCTTCCCGGCGATGTCATCACCAAGGTGAACAGCCAGCAGGTCACCTCGCCCGCGTCGCTCATGACCGTCCTCAAGACGGTCCGCGGTGGCGCGAGCGTCTCGCTCACCTGGGTGACTCCATCCGACCAGAGCGTGACGCGGACGCTCACGCTGGCGTCGGCACCGCCTCAGTAAGCAGCCAACAGCCTTGTCGGATAGAAGCGGGGGAGCGGAGGCGTCCGGGCGCCACTGCTCCCCCGCTTTTGGTTCGCTCCCCCTGGCCGCGCGCCCTTCTAGCCCGACGCCCCTGTGAGCCAGCCCAGCATCCGCTGCTCGCACTCCTCGATCTGCGCCAACGGTACGTGCTCGTCCTTGGTGTGGGCTAGCTGCGGATCGCCCGGACCGTAGTTCACGGCAGGTATGCCCAGCGCGTCGAACCTGGCCACGTCGGTCCAGCCGAGTTTCGCTCGCGGCTGGCCGCCCATGGCTGCGACGAACGACGCGGCGGCCGGCTGGCCAAGCCCTGGCCTGGCACCGCCGGCGGAATCCGTGATGCGCACTTCGTATCCGTCGAACACTGAGCGGACGTGCTCCGCCGCCTCATCCGCCGACCGGTCCGGGGCGAACCGGAAGTTGACGCTGACCACGCACTCGTCCGGTATCACGTTGCCAGCGACGCCGCCGCTGATCCCGACCGCGTTGAGGCCTTCGTGGTAGCCGAGTCCGTCAACCACAGGTTCCCTGGGGTGGTAGTCGCCCAGCACGTCCAGGATTCCTCCGGCCGAGTGAATCGCATTGCTGCCGAGCCACGAGCGCGCGCTATGCGCCCGCTTGCCGCGCGTGATCACGTCGGCGCGCAAGGTGCCCTGGCAGCCGCCCTCCACTACGGCCCCAGACGGCTCGAGCAGCACGGCGAAGTCACCCGCCAGCAGCTCAGGGCTGTGCCGACTGACGCGCAGCAGGCCATTCCGCTCGGCCTCGACTTCTTCGCCGTCGTAGAAGACAAACGTCACGTCCCGGATCGCGCTTGCCAGTTGACCCGCGAGCCGCAATTGCACCGCCACGCCAGCTTTCATGTCGCAGCTGCCGCAGCCGTACAGCAGGCCGCCTTCTAGATGCGAGGGCAGGTTGTCGTGCACCGGGACGGTGTCAATGTGACCGGCGAGCACCACTCGTTCCGTGCAGCCGAAATGCGTCCGGGCCACGATGGCATTGCCGTCGCGGTGCAGGCTCAGGTGCGGCAGCCCCGCCAGCGCGACGGCGATAGCGTCAGCTAGCGACTGCTCGTTGCCGCTTACTGACTCCATATCGACGATATGGGCGGTGAGCTCGGCCGCAGCGCAGGAAAGATCAAGTTCCACGGCCGCAGCCTAGCCACCCGACGGCCTGACGCAGCATCCGGATGACCGCGCCCCAAACTTAGCTGTCCCAGCAAATCCCGATTCCAGAATGCTGCCAAGATCGCTTGCCGACAGGCCGGGCAAGATCAGCGACTTCGGAATCCTGGATTAATCCCGGATTATCGTTCGCCCGCGCTGTGAGCCAAGATCAGGATAACCGTCCCGGCGCCGCCGACCCGATCTTGGGGTGTACTCAAAAGACATATTATCCTCCTCCGTATCTTGACTCTGCGCAGGTGGGAGGTGTGATCTGAATGCCTTCCTGCCTGACCGGGCTACCGCTTGCGGTGGGCGTAGATCAATTCGCGACTCGAATGCAGCCGTGATAGGCCTGGAATTAATCGGTCGTCTCTTAGTCGATCCGAGTTAGCAGGGGATGAACTTAACTGAATGCACAATCAATAGCCCGGCGCGTAGCGAGGAGGCCTCCCAATGATCATCTACTGGGAAGACATCCGATGGGAAGTGGATGACGCCGGCACGTCGTGGGCAACTCTGGCGGACGAGGAGCACAACAGCCTCACGCTCGAGAACCGCGATGGCAAGATCACCTTCCATACCGACGGCAGCCCGAGATTCGACGCCAGGTCGATCCTGGAGATCACGGCCCTATGCATGATCTTGGAAGAGGATGCCCTGAGCAAGCCCGACGGAGCGCGCCAAGGGCACATCACGGCACGCAGTTCTGACTCCCGGGATGCCGACACGTTCATTCCCGGACAACGGCATGCACCGGACCCTGAGCCGGGCGACGTCGAGCCGGAAGCTACCCGGCTCGCTCAAGCCGGTGATCCCGGTCGCAGTCACCGCCGACAGGCCAGCCGCCGCGCGTGACCGCTTCTCATCCTTCGGGCAGCGGGTCGGTGCGGACGAACAACGCATACCCGCCTCCGGTGAGGCACCGTAGGCCTATAGCCCATTCCGCGCGGTGGGACCGAGGGCAAGTTCGCTGCCGTCCTGCGCGCCTTTGGTGCCGCCCGGCAATCCACGGGCCGCGGTGGTCAGTGCCCTAATGATGACCGCGACCGCAGGCCTGCGCACCGACGACGCCCTGGCCACGGCGTACAGATCCCTGGCAGGGATTGTGCCGGGCAGATCCCGGACCGCCACGCGCGCATCGCCTGCAGCAAGCGTCAGGCGCGGCAGGATGGCGATGCCGATGCCGCGCACCACGAGGCTCAGGATCGTCGCGAGGCCCTCGAACTCTGACGGCGCGTCGGCCACGCCCCCGGCTGCGGCCAGGACCCGGTCGACGGCGACGCGGGACGCCTCGCCGGCCGGAGTGGCGAGCCACGGCTCGTCGCGGAGCCGGTTTAGCGAGATGGGCACACCCACGTCGCTTGCCCAGTGCCCGCGCGGTACGACGAGGACGAGCGGGTCGGTGATGAGCGGGAAGAACGCCAGCGCCGGCTGCCGGGCCGCGAGCCGGCCGGTCCAGTCGTCCACGATCGCGACGTCCACCTGGCCCGCCTTGACCTGCCGCAGCACCTCTCGGCCGGCGGTCTGCCGCAGCAGCAGGCTAAGGCCCGGGTGCGCGCGAACCGTCCGCGTGAGAGCTGGCGCGAACGCCACGGCTGCGGTCGGGAACGCGGAGATCGCTACGCGGCCGGCCGGCTCGGGGGCGGCCAGATCGGCTTCGGCGGCCTCCATGAGCGCGAGGATCTCGGCCGCGTGCGCGGCCAGGCGCTTGCCCGCCGCGGTCAGCTCCGCCGTCCGCGCCGTGCGGTCCAGGAGCGCCGCTCCGGCCTCCCGCTCCAGCGCTGCGAGCTGCTGAGACACGGCCGACGGCGTATAGCCGAGCGCCGCCGCCGTCGCCGCGATCGTGCCGCGCTCGGCGAACTCGAGCAGCAGCCGGAGCCGGTGGGCATCGAGCACTGAACCAGCATAAGCCTTGCTTATGCTCAGCCTCAGACCTGACCGACCATACTAATGCTTTACCTAGGACCGGCTGGTCAAAGGCCTACACGCGGGTAGCCTCGCCCGTTAAGAGACGAACCGACCGCTTCCCCCCGCAGCTAGGAGCTTCGCCATGCCTTGGGCTGGCCCAGCAACCCTGACCGAACCGACCACACTGCCCCTGCCCAAACTGCCCCGGCTGTCCCGGACCGCACCGAACCCACTGCCGGCCGCCCTCGCGGCAAGCAGTACGACCGTGCCCGTGTCCGCGACGCTCGCCGCCAACGAGGCGCTGGCGGCCCGGCGCCTGCGCGGCGAGCCCGTGCTTGCGCTCGCCTTCGGCGAGGCTGGTCTCCCGGTCCACCGGAGGCTTGCTGCTGAGCTCGCCGACACGGCCGGCCTCGGCGCCTACGGCCCGGTCGCCGGCACGCAGCGGCTTCGTACAGCTGCGGCCGGCTACTGGTCGCGCCGTGGCTTGGCGACCGACCCGGCCGCGGTAGTGGCGGGCCCCGGCAGCAAGGCCCTGCTGTTCGCCACCCTGCTTGCCCTGGGTACTGACGTGGCCGTGCCGAGGCCGAGTTGGGTGAGCTACGCCGCGCAGGCGACGCTGGTCGGCGCCGTGCCGCACTTCGTGCGCGCAGTTCCTGGCGGGGGCGGCATCTGCGATGCCGCCGCGCTCGACACCGAAGTCCGCGCCAGCCGGGCGGCGGGGCGGCCGATCGGGGCCGTGCTCGTGACGATGCCAGACAACCCGACAGGGCGGCTCGCTAGCCCGGAGGCGGTCCGTAACCTGTGCGCGGCGGCCGAGCGCAACGACCTGATCATCATCAGCGACGAGATCTACCGCGATCTCGTGCACGACCCGAGGACGCCGTTCCTCAGCCCGGCAATCGTCGCGCCGCGCCGGACAGTCGTGACCACCGCGCTCAGCAAGAGCCTCGCTGTCGGCGGGTGGCGGATCGGCGTCGCCCGGATGCCCGAGGGCGCGGCCGGCGCGGTGCTGCGAGATCGGCTGCTCGGCATTGCCAGCGAGATCTGGTCGGCTCCGGTCGGCCCGGTCCAGCACGCAGCCGCGGTCGCGCTGGACGAGCCGGCGGACCTGGCGGAGCGGGTCTCCCGCAGCCGGTTGCTGCACGCGGCAGTCTGCCAGGCCGCGGCGCGGCTATGCGCTGACGCCGGCCTCGATGTCGCACCGCCGCAGGCGGCGTTCTACCTGTACCCGGACTTTGACCCGTGGCGCGACCACCTGCGCGGCAAGTTCGGCGTGAAAACAGGTGCCGACCTGGTCGCGCTCCTGCTCAACCGATACGGCGCAGGCACACTGCCTGGCAGCGCCTTTGGCGAGCCCGCATCGTCGCTGCGGCTGCGCCTGGCGACGGGCCTGCTCTACGGCGACACCGACGAGCAGCGAGAGCAGGCCCTGACGGCGGCCGATCCGCTCCAGCTCCCGTGGATCAGCGCCGCCATGACCAGGTTCGCGGACATCCTCGCTGACATAGCTGCCTGAGGAGGTCCGCGTTAGCGCCGCGTGATTGTCGCGTCGTTAGTTCCGGGGTTACTGGACCTCGCGGTTCTCGTAGTTACGCGGGCTAGATCCGCGGCCAGGGCGCCCTTCCCCACCGACCGGACCTCGTTCAGCCACAGGTACTCCGCATCACCTCGATGCGACGCTGGGTAGCAGATTCATCGCGGAGGGTACTACCTGAGCGGGGCCGCAGCAGCGCGCCCCGCTCTTTGGCGTCTATAACCCGCAAGGCTGGCGGCCGCATGGGTTCTGTTAGGAATCCGGCCGGGGCCGCATGGGTCCCGTTTGGACCGACCCTTTGCCCAGTTCAGCGCGGTTTTATGGGGCGTCTACCTGTGCACCGCCTAGGCGTCCGCTGGAGGACTCCGTGAACAATGACCTGTTCTTCATCGGCCTGACGATCGTCGTCTTCGCCGTGCTCTACCTCATCGTCAAGGGGGTTGAGCACTTTGAGCGCTGAGAACTGGATCGGGCTTATCGGCGGCTTCCTGCTGACCGTGTATCTGTTCGTGGCACTCGTGCTTCCTGAGAGGTTCTAATGAGTACCGCCACCGCTGGCTGGCTCCAGCTAGGCCTGCTCGTAGCTGCGCTTGCTGCCTGCTATGTGCCGCTCGGCAACTACATGGCCCACATCTTCACCACCGACAAGCACTGGCGAGTGGAGCGCGGGCTATACAAGCTGATCGGCGTCAACCCGGACAACGACCAGAAGTGGAGCTCTTACGTCCGCAGCATGCTGGCGTTTTCCTTGATCAGCGTGCTGTTCCTGTACGGCATCGAGCGGCTACAGCAGTACCTACTGCTCTCGGAGGGCATGAAGGGCGTGCCCCCGGCGCTGGCCTGGAACACCGCCGCTTCATTCGTGACGAACACGAACTGGCAGAACTACTCAGGCGAATCAACCATGGGCTACCTGACCCAGATGAGCGGCCTGGCAGTGCAGAACTTCATGTCGGCAGCTGTCGGCATCGTCATCGCCATCGCCATGGTCCGTGGATTCATTCGCTCAAAGACCGACAAGCTCGGCAACTTCTGGGTGGATACCACCAGGATCACGATCCGTTACCTCATCCCGCTAGCGGTGGTGGGCGGCATCATCCTGATGGCCGGAGGCGTCATCGACAACCTAACCAGCTACCACACGGTCACCACGCTGTCGGGCGCACACCAGACGATAGTCGGCGGCCCCGTTGCATCCCAGGAGGTCATCAAGGACGCGGGCAACAACGGCGGCGGCTTCTTCAATGCCAACTCTGCGCACCCGTTCGAGAACCCGAACCCGTTCACGAACTGGTTCGAGATCTTCCTGCTGCTGCTGACGGCGTTCTGCCTGCCGCGGACGTTCGGCAAGATGGTCAAGGACAACCGGCAGGGTTACGCGCTGCTGGCCGTCATGGTGGTCATTTGGCTGGCCGCTGTGGGCGGGATCACCTTCTTCGAGACCCAGGGCGCAGGGCTGGCCCCGCAACTCGCCCATGGCGCTATGGAAGGCAAGAACGTCGTCTTCGGCACGCAAGGATCGGGGCTGTTCGCAGCGTCGACCACGGTGACCTCCACGGGTTCAGTGAACTCGTTCCACGACTCGTTCACGGCGTTCGGGGGCGGGATAGCCGACTTCGACATAGCGCTCGGCGAGATAGCGCCAGGCGGAGTCGGAGCGGGCCTCTACGGCATTCTCGTCCTCGCCATGGTCACGGTGTTCGTCGGCGGCCTGATGGTCGGCCGGACGCCGGAGTACATCGGCAAGAAAATCCGGCCGACGGAAATGAAGTACGCGGCGCTGTACTTCCTCACCTTGCCCGTGGTGATCCTGACAGCCACCGGGCTGTCGATCGGGCTGAAGACACCGCAGGCGTCGATACTCAACCCCGGCCCGCACGGCCTGACGGAGATTCTGTACGCGTTCACGTCGATGGCGAACAATAACGGCTCGGCCTTCGCCGGCCTGACGACCAACACCGACTGGTACAACACGGTCGGCGGAATCGTCATGCTGATCGGCCGGTTCGCTCCGGAGATATTCGCACTCGGCCTGGCCGGATCCCTGGCCAGACAGCAACCTGTTCCCGCCAGCGCGGGCACGCTCGACACTAGGAAGCCGCTGTTCGTCGGCATGCTCGTCGGCGTCATCCTCATCCTCGTCGGCCTGACTTACTTCCCCGCACTCGCCCTGGGCCCGTTCGCAGAAGGACTGCACTGATGACCGTGACAACGACACCCGACGCGCCTATGGGCCGGGGTGGTAAGGATCTGGGCGACGGCCGGCCGCACCGCGTCGGCGGCGGCAGCCTGCTCTCGCCGGGGACAATCTGGAAGGCAACTCCAGATGCGTTCAAGAAACTGGACCCGCGGGTCCAGATCAAGAACCCGGTCATGTTCGTGGTCGAGGTTGGCGCGCTGCTGACGCTTTATACAGCGATCACTAAGCCGTCCATCTTCAACTGGACGATCGTGGTCTGGCTGTGGCTGACCGTGGTGTTCGCCAACGTGGCCGAAGCAGTGGCCGAAGGCCGCGGCAAGGCCCAGGCGGAGACGCTGCGCAGGACCAAGCGCGAGACCGTCGCCCGCCGCCTTGTCGGCTGGCAGCCGGGCCAAAAGGAACTGCGCGAAGAGCCGGTCCCCGGCACGCAGCTGACCCTGGGCGACTACGTGATGGTCGAGGCCGGCGAGACCATCCCCGGCGACGGCGACGTCGTTGAGGGCGTGGCCTCGGTCGACGAGTCGGCGATCACGGGCGAGTCGGCCCCGGTCATCCGCGAGTCCGGCGGTGACCGGTCTGCGGTCACCGGCGGCACCAAGGTCCTCTCCGACCGGATCGTCGTGAAGATCACCTCCAAGCCGGGCGAGACGTTCATCGACCGGATGATCGCCCTCGTGGAGGGTGCGAAGCGGCAGAAGACGCCGAACGAAATCGCGCTGAACATCCTGCTCGCCGCGCTGACTATCATCTTCATGCTGGCGGTGGTCACGCTACAGCCGATGGCGTTCTACTCGGGCGCACCGCAGAGCCTGGTCATCCTGGTCGCGCTGCTGGTCGCCCTGATCCCGACCACCATTGGCGCACTACTGTCGGCCATCGGCATTGCCGGCATGGACCGGCTGGTCCAGCGCAACGTATTGGCCATGTCCGGCCGCGCCGTCGAGGCCGCGGGCGACGTCAACACGCTCCTCCTCGACAAGACCGGCACGATCACGATTGGCAACCGGCAGGCCACGGAGTTCCTGCCGGTTCAGGGCGTGACGGCGGACGAACTAGCCAACGCGGCACAGCTATCCAGCATGGCTGACTACACGCCCGAGGGCCGCTCCATCGCGGTACTGGCTAAGGAGAAGTACGGCTTGCGCGAGCGCGCCGAAGGTGAGTTGCAGCATGCGGAGTTCGTCGAGTTCACCGCGCAGACCAGGATGAGCGGCATCGACCTGGCCGACGGGCGGGAGGTCCGCAAGGGTGCGGCCGCGTCAGTGGCCCAGTGGGTGCGCGACAACGGCGGCACACCGCCCGAGGAGCTCGGCGCCATGGTGGACGGCATCTCCGGCGTCGGCGGTACTCCGCTAGTCGTCGCCGAGAAGGAGGGCGGCGCCGCTAAGGCGCTGGGCGTCATCTACCTCAAGGACATCGTCAAGGAAGGCATCGCCGAGCGGTTCGCCGAGATGCGTCGGATGGGCATCAAGACCGTCATGATCACCGGCGACAACCCGCTCACCGCCAAGGCGATCGCGGACGAGTCCGGCGTGGACGACTTCCTCGCCGAGGCCACGCCGGAGGACAAGATGGCCCTGATCAAGAAGGAGCAAGAGGGCGGCAAGCTGGTCGCGATGACCGGGGACGGCACCAACGACGCTCCCGCGCTAGCTCAGGCCGACGTCGGCGTGGCCATGAACACCGGAACCTCGGCCGCCAAGGAGGCCGGGAACATGGTCGACCTGGACTCCAACCCGACGAAGCTCATCGAGATCGTGGAGATCGGCAAGCAGTTGCTCATCACCCGTGGTGCGCTGACCACCTTCTCCATTACCAACGACGTGGCCAAATACTTCGCGATCATCCCGGCCATGTTCGCGAGCGTGATCCCTGGCCTGGCCAAGCTAAACATCCTGCACTTGCACAGCCCGGAGTCGGCCATCACCTCAGCGATCATCTTCAACGCGCTGATCATCGTCGCGCTGATCCCGCTGGCTCTGCGCGGCGTCCGGTACCGGCCGTCCTCGGCTGCCGCCATGCTCCGCAGGAACCTGTGGATCTACGGCGTCGGCGGGCTGATCGTCCCGTTCATCGGGATCAAGGCGATCGACCTTATCATCCAGTTCATCCCCGGATTCAGGTGATCTGACAATGAACCGCCTTCCCGGTCTCGTCCGCCAGCACATCGCGGCGCTTCGCGGCCTGCTGCTCTTCACGGTGCTGACCGGCATCATCTATCCGCTGGCCATGCTCGGCATCGCGCAAGGTGCCTTCAACCATACGGCCAACGGCTCGCTAGTCAGGTTCCACCACAGGGTGGTCGGATCGAGCCTGCTGTGCCAGGAGTTCGTCGACTCCAAAGGCAACCCGCTGCCCCAGTATTTCCAGCCGCGGCCGTCGGCCGCGACGAGCGGCGCGGGTAACGACCACGGCTGTAACCCGCTCTTCTCCGGCGCAACGAACCTCGGGCCTAATAACCTGAAGCTCGTACGCGAGATCACGGTGCGCCAGCGGCAGATCGCGGCGTTCGACCACGTGAAGATCTCTGCGATCCCACCGGACGCGGTGACGGCCTCGGCCTCCGGCCTGGAACCGTACATCTCACCGGCGAACGCGGCGATCCAGGTGGACCGCGTCGCGGCGGCCCGGCACATCAGCCCGGCCCAGGTCAAGGCCCTGGTCAGCCAGAACACGCAAGGCCGGACCATCGGGTTCCTCGGCGAGCCGACTGTCAACGTGCTGTTGCTGAACATCGCGCTCGATGCAAAGTACCCAGTCTGATGCTGGGCGCATCCTCATAGTCGAGGATGAGCCGGCCCTCCTGCGTGCGCTCCAGATCAACCTCCGCGCTCGCGGTTACGAGGTAGCGACCTCGGTGGCCGGCCAGGATGCCCTGGTCGAGGTAGCACGGCGACCCCCGGACGCCGTGCTGCTCGACCTGGGTTTGCCCGATCTTGATGGCACCGAGGTCATCCGCGAGCTACGTACCTGGTCCGCCGTCCCGGTGATCGTCCTGTCGGGCCGGGCCGGATCGGACGACAAGATCGGCGCACTGGACGCAGGGGCCGACGACTATGTCACCAAGCCATTCTCGATGGAGGAGCTGATGGCCCGCCTGCGCGCCGCCTTGCGGCGAGACGCTGGGCGCCCGGCGAGCCCGATTTACAGCATCGGCAGCTGCGAAGTGGACCTGGCCGGCCACACCGTCGTCCGCAAGTCCCACGACGATGACGAGCGCGAGCCAGAGCCGGTGCACCTGACCAGGACGGAGTGGCGGATGCTGGATGTGCTGCTGCGGTCGGCCGGCCAGCTCGTACCCGCGAGCCGCCTGCTGACCGAGCTGTGGGGGCCCGGCGCTGAAAGCAGCACCCACTACCTGCGCTTCCACATGGCCCGGCTCCGTCGCAAGCTCGAGGACGACCCGCCCCGGCCGCGCCACCTGCTGACCGAGCCCGGTATGGGCTATCGTTACGCGCCGTGAGACTCTCAGAGTAGGGGTTATTGTCATGAGTTCTGAGGGTCTCGGTGACGTGCGTGCCGTTAAGCCGCCCGGCAGCCGCGGGCAGCTAAGGATCTATCTGGGCTCCGCGGCGGGTGTCGGCAAGACCTTTGCCATGCTCAACGAGGGCCATCGGCGTAGCGAGCGGGGTACCGACGTGGTCGCCGCATACGTCGAGGCCCACGGCCGCCCGCACACGTTCGAGCAGATCGGGGATCTCGAGGTCATCCCGCGGGCTTCGCTGCCGTACCGCGGCACCACTTTCGAGGAGATGGACCTGGACGCGGTCCTGGCCCGCCACCCCGAGGTCGCGCTCGTCGACGAGTTCGCCCACACCAACGTCCCCGGCTCGCGCAACGAGAAGCGGTGGCAGGACGTCAACGAGCTACTGGATGCGGGCATCGACGTCATCTCCGCGATGAACATCCAGCACCTGGAGTCGCTTAACGACGTCGTCGAGAAGATCACCGGCGTCCCGCAGCGGGAGACGGTGCCTGACGCCGTCGTCCGGGCAGCCGACCAGGTCGAGCTCGTCGACATGACGCCCGAGGCGCTGCGCCGCCGGATGGCTCACGGCAATATCTACAAGGCCGAGAAGATCGATGCGGCGCTCACGAACTACTTCCGGATCGGCAACCTGTCGGCGCTGCGCGAGCTGGCGCTGCTGTGGCTGGCCGGCAAGGTCGACGAGGGCCTGCAGCGCTACCGCGAGGCGCACGACATCCACACCACCTGGGAGGCCAGGGAGCGCGTTGTCGTCGCGCTGACTGGCGGCCCGGAAGGCGACACGCTAATCCGGCGGGCGGCGCGGATCGCCGCTCGGTCATCGGGCGGCGACCTGCTGGCCGTGCACGTGACGAGCTCGGACGGTCTGACCGGCTCCGATCCGGCCGCGCTGGCCAACCAGCGCCGGCTCGTCGAGTCGCTAGGCGGCACCTATCACCAGGTTGTCGGTGACAACGTGCCAGACGCCCTGCTCACCTTCGCCAGGGCCGAGAACGCGACCCAGCTAGTCCTCGGTGTCAGCCGCCGCGGCTGGCTGGCCTCGCTGCTCACCGGTCCGGGCGTCAGCATGCGCACGATGCGCGAGTCCGGCGACATCGACGTGCACATGGTGACGCACTCCTACGTCGGCCGCGGCCGGACCCTGCCGCGAGTGCGAGGCGGGCTGAATCGCCGGCGCCAGCTAGCCGGTTACGCCCTGGCGGTGGCGCTGCCGCCACTGCTCACACTCGCACTGGGCAACTTGCGCGGCCACGTCAACCTGACTAGCGATGTCCTGGTCTTCCTTGCAGGCGTGATTGCTGTCGCGCTCGTCGGCGGCTTCGTCCCTGCGCTGATCGCCGCTGTGGTGGGCTCGCTGCTGCTGAACTACTACTTCACGCCACCCCTCTACACGTTCACCATCGCGCAAGTCAACAACGCCCTTGCGCTGGTCATCTTCGTCGCGGTCGGCCTGGTCGTCAGTTCCGTGGTGGACACTGCCGCGCGCCGGACCAAACAGGCCTCACGGGCCGGCGCCGAGTCGGAGCTGCTCGCGACGACCGCTGGCAGCGTGCTGCGTGGCCAGGGGGCACTGCCGGCCGTACTCGACCGGGTGCGTGAGGCGTTCGGAATGGAGTCAGTGACGCTGCTGGAGCGCCAGGCAGACAAGTGGGCGCAGGCCGGCGTCTCCGGCGAGCGCCCGGTTGCCCGGCCGGAGGACGCCGACGTCGAGATACCGGTCGGTGACGACCTCATCCTGGCCATGCGCGGGCGGCATCTGCCGGCTACCGACCGGCGGGTGCTGGGCGCGTTCGCCGCCTACGCGGCAGCGGCGCTCGAGCAAGGGCGGCTCACCGAGGCCGCTGAAGCGGCACGGCCGATCGCCGAGGCGGACCGCGTCCGCACCGCGCTGCTGGCTGCGGTCAGCCACGACCTGCGCACTCCGCTCGCGTCGGCGAAGGCTGCGGTTACCAGCCTGCGTTCGAACGACATCGAGTGGGATGCCGAGGATCACGACGAACTGCTGGCAACCGCCGACGAGTCACTAGACAAGCTGGCCCACCTGGTAGACAACCTGCTCGACATGAGCAGGCTCCAGGCCGGAGCGCTGGCGATATTCCCGCGGCCTGCCGACCTGTCGGAGATCGTGGCGCGGTCGCTCGATGATCTCGGCCCGGCTGCCCGAATCGTGACGGTCGACATTCCCGACGAGCTGCCAGAGGTCGCGGTGGACCCCGGCATTCTCGAGCGCGTCATCGCTAACCTCATCGCGAACGCGCTGCGGTACTCCCCGCCCGGCACGCCGCCGGCGCTGACTGGCAGCATGCTGCGCGACCGAGTGGAGCTGCGCATCATCGACCGTGGCCCTGGCATTCCGGACGAGCACCGAGATCAGATGTTCGTGCCGTTCCAGCGCCTCGGCGACACTGACAACACCACCGGCGTCGGCCTCGGGCTGGCGCTGTCGCGTGGCCTCACCGAGGCGATGGGCGGCGCTCTCGAGCCAGAGGACACCCCTGGTGGCGGACTGACGATGGCCCTATCGCTACCTGCGGTGCCTGGCCCTGGCGACCCCGTTCCCGGCACTATGGAGCGGGAGGCGACCGCAACGGGCCGTGACTACGCCGCCGTCGATAACCCTGCCGTCGACAACCCTGCCGTCGACAACCCTGCCGTCGACAATGCCGCTACGCCCTGAGCCCGGCGCAAGATGACGCCGCATGGCACGCTTAGTGCCGTGACAACGGTCCTAGTCATTGACGACGAGCCGCAGATTCTCCGGGCGCTCCGGATCAACCTGCGGGTGCGCGAATATGACGTGCACACGGCCGGCAGCGGCAGCGAGGCGCTGGAGGTCGCCGCCCGGCATCCGCCGGACCTAGTCATCCTAGATCTTGGTCTGCCGGACCTCGACGGCGTCGACGTGATCCACGGGCTGCGCGGCTGGACGGAGGCGCCGATCATCGTGCTGTCCGGCCGCGCCGACAGCACCGACAAGGTCGAGGCGCTCGACGCGGGCGCCGACGACTACGTCACCAAGCCTTTCGGCATGGACGAACTGCTCGCGCGGATGCGGGCCGTGAGCAGACGAGCTGGCGCCGACAACGACACGCCGCAGGTTCAGCTCGGCGACCTCGTCGTCGACCTGGCCGCCAAGCGGGTCGTGCGGCATCCGGCCGCCGCAGGGCACGACCATAAAGGGAACGGGGACGTCCGCCTGACCCCTACCGAATGGCACTTGCTGGAGGTCTTGCTCCGTAACCCCGGCAAGCTGCTCAGCCAGCAGCAGCTCCTGGCTGAAGTGTGGGGACCCGGCTACGCCGACGCCACCGGGAACCTCCGCCTGTACATGGCGCAGCTGCGGCGCAAGCTCGAGCCCGACCCGGCCCGGCCGCGCTGGCTGCTCACCGAGCCCGGCATGGGCTACCGGTACCAGCCAGATCCTGAACCCCCTGACGGCCGAGTGCGGCGACCGGACGACGTCATCCAGCCTGGGTAGGACTAACCTGGTCGCTCCTGGCCAGGCGGGGGATCTATGCGTGGCAGCTCAGGGCCGAGTCTTCCAGGGTCCGCCTGCCAGCCACTACGGTCGCCGCCCGCTCCTTGAGCGGCATTGCCGTCAGCGGCGACTTGCGCGAGCCGGTAGCGCAGGTGGCAGATCACGACATTCCGCGTGCCGTGCTGGATCGCCTGCTCAAGCACGAAGCCGCGCTGGTTGTGCAAGACCGCCTGCCAGGGATGCGCCGCCTGGACCTCGGGGATCAGCACGACGAGCTGATCATGGGTCGCGGCTCGCTCTTGTTGCCGCAGATACTCGACGACCGGCTGCCCGAGAGAACGCTGCACGCTGTGCAGCGTCACGAGCGGCACGCCGGGGTTCCACTCGTCCCACTGCTGGTGCAGGCGCGAGGTTTTCTCGGTGGCCTCGATGTCGTCATAGCAGACGGTCACGGCCACCACCTCATCGCCGATCGACAAGGCGACAGATATGCCAGCCTGGACCAGCCTGGACATGCCTGCCACCGGCACGACGACCAGGGCGCTTCGTCGTTCCGGCGGCGGTGGAAGCTGCCCGATCCCCAGCGCGGCGCCGATGCGCCCGTAGATGGTGTGTACCCGGCTGAACATCAGGACGAGCAGTGGTATCACGATCACCACCAGCCAGGCGCCCTCGGTGAACTTGCTGGCCAGCTCGATCGCGAGCGCGGCCAGCGTGAAGACCGCGCCCACGCCGTTGACGACGGCACGGCCACGCCAGCCCGATCCGCGCTGCTCCCGCCAGTGCCGCACCATTCCGGTCTGCGAGAGGGTGAAGCCGACGAACACCCCGATGGCGAACAGCGGTGTCAGCGCCTGGGTGTCGCCACGGGTGACGACCAGCAGGATGGCGGCGAAGATGGCCAGCACGACCACGCCGTACCGGTGTACCTGCCGCTGCGCCCGCAGGAAGAACAGGTGCGGCAGGTAGTTGTCGGTCGCCAGCAGCGACGCCAGCACCGGGAGCCCGCCGAACGAGGTATTGGCGGCGAGCGACAGCAGCACGGTGGTGGTCAGCTGGACCACGTAGAAGGCGAAGTTATGCCCAAGTGCGCCCTGGGTGAGCTGGGCAAGCGTGGTCACCTTCGTGGACGGCTCGGCCTTGAACTTGTCCGCCACCACCGCGATGCCGATCAGCATCAGGCCCAGGATGACGCCGAGGCCGACCTCGGTGTGCTGGGCCCTATGCACGCGCGGCGCGCGGAACTCGGGTACTGCGTTCGCGATCGCCTCCACCCCGGTCAGCGCAACGCTGCCGGATGCGAACGCCTTCAGCAGGAGCAGGATGCCCACGGTCATCGTGACCGAGGACGCTGACCCCATCGGGAACGGTAGCGGGTGGGTGCGCACCAAGCCGCCTATGATGACGGCGAAGATCGCGACGATGAACACGATGGTAGGCGCGATGAACAGCCGTGCCGACTCGGCCACGCCCCACAGGTTCGCTGCGGTGATCGCCCCGAGCACGGCCAGGCATAGCCACACCCGGTCCTTGTACAGGGGCGGGAACGCGGACGTCAGCGCCTCGACGCCAGCCGACACGCCGACGGCGGCGTTGAGGATGTAGTCGACCACGAGCGACGCCGCCGCGACGAGGCTCGGTTTGGCGCCGAGATGCGCCTTGGCCACGGCGTACGCGCCGCCGCCGTTCGGGAATGCCTCGATGACCTGGCGGTAGGAGATCACCAGCACGGTCAGCAGCAGCACGATCGCGAGCGTGACCGGCAGGGTGTAGTGGAGCGCCGCGACGCCGGCTGTGGCCAGGACGATGATGATCGCCTGCGGCCCGTACGCCACCGAAGAGATAGCGTCCAGCGAGAGCGCGGCTAGACCCTCGAGCGCTGTGAGCTTGTGCTTCTCTTCATCTGGCTCCGGCCGTGCGGCAGGAGGCGGCGCCGCTGCGTCTGGTCCTGGCGGGGCGGTCATGACTGCCAATACAAACATGCCGCCGCGTCCGAAGACGCGACGGCCACGCAAGTTGGGGACCGGGCCGGCCCGCTAGCCCAGAGTGGCGCTCAGGATCGCGATGATCGCGAGTATCACAACCACGCCGACGATGAGCATGACGATCTTGGTCGGACTCCGGCCCGGCGCTCCGGCGTCCCAGGTACCAGTGACCTCGGACTTGTCATCGGCGAACGCCCGGAACTGAGCCGTGCTGGCCGAGAGATCGGGCGCGGCGCGGAACTCGCCAGTGGTCATACGGCGGCCGTCACCTGCGGAGTCATCATGACGCTCGGTCATGGCCATGACTGTAGCCCATGAGAACGACCAGAACCGCCATTCAGCAGATATCCAGGACAAGCGCGGCGAACCGGCGTTCCTAGCTCCCGGAAACGTCCCCGGAGCCGGGCGGAATCACATCCGGGCGGTGCACGAGTCTGGACAAGACGATCACACTTCGTGTCCGGACGACGAACGACTCCGCCCCGATGCGCTCGACGACCCGTTCAAAGTGGCGGACGTCGGCGGCCCTGATATGCAGCAGCGCATCGGCTTCGCCGGTGATCGTGCAGGCGTCGATGACCTCCGGGTGCTTTGCCACGGCGGCGCCGATCTCGCCCGGTGAGGTCCGGCCTCGGCAGAACAGCTCGACGTACGCCTCGGTCGTCCAGCCCACCGCGGCTGGGTCGACCTGGGCGGAGAACCCGGTGATGGCGCCGGAGGCGCGCAACCGGTCGACGCGGCGCTTGACCGCCGGCGCCGACAGCCCGACAAGCGAGCCGACCTCGGCGTACGTCGCCCGGGCGTCGTCGACCAGAGCCGCCACAATGCGCCGGTCCAGGTCGTCGAAGGCCATGAACAGACGTTAGCGGCTCCGGGGGTGGCTCGCTGGACTAGCTCAGACGACCAGGGCGGCGCGGAGGCCGTCCAGGGCCGCAGCGCTGAGCCCGTGATCGACGAGGTAGCCGTCAACCGATCCACCCGCCGCCCGCACCCGGGCCAGGACGTCGAGTATGAGCGCGGCCGGACTGCTGAGCAGCGGCCTGGTCAGGTTGGCGCCGAGGCCCGTGCTCGCCTGGAGCTGCCCGATGGCGGGCGTGCGCTCGGTATCCAGGTAACTCGCGCTGAGTTCGTAATCGGCAGCGATCACTTCGTCAGGGACGCCCAGAACGGCCAGGATCAGGGCAACGACGATGCCCGTTCGGTCCTTGCCGGCGCTGCAGTGCACCAGTGCGGGGAAGGCGCCGCCGTCTGCTAGTACCTTGATCGCCTCGCCAATCGTGTCGCCGCACTGATCGATCATGTAGCGGTAGATCGCATCGAGCTCGAGCGGCAGCGCCTGCAGGTCCCCGGTGAGCAGCGAGATGTGCGTCTGCCGACTCGCCAGCCCGTCGAGCGCGCTCGGCGCGATCTCGGCCTCGGCCTGCGTCCGCAGATCAAGGACGGTGCTAAGCCCGAAGCCAGCTAGGACGGCACTCCCCCCTGGATCCAGCCGGTGCAGCGCATCAGACCGCAGCAGCGTCCGCCACCTCGTACTCCGGCCCCCCGCAGCCGGATATCCGCCGATGTCCCGGAGGTTAAAGACCCCCTCGAGCTCCAGCCGCCGCCCCGGAGCAAGCACCAGATCCTGAATGACCTGCCGGTCAAACGAGTTCTGCCTATCGATCGATGACCTATCCGTCGCTTCAGTGCTCCGCGACACCCGTGCTCCGTCCGTGTGTAACCGTCTGCGCAGGAAGGTTCTCACACCCACGTTTCAGCCTTGCTTCAGGCTCCCGGACAGCTGGTGAACGATGCCGGCCACGCGCGGCTGGGCTGGCCGGGTGCCGAGGCAGCCGTTTCCGTGTGGCTGCCTCGGTTTCCGGTCGGCCTAGCCAGAGGCGTGAGGCCCGTCCCGCCGGTACCGTGAACCACATGACTCGACTTGGCGGCATGTACGGCCCAGACGCGACGTTCCTCGGCGTCGAGCGCGCCGACCTGGCAGATCCGCAGTCCTGGGCGGGCACGGACATCATGATCATCGGCGCACCCTTCGACGGCGGGACGTCCCACCGGCCGGGCGCCCGCTTCGGTCCCCAGGCGATCCGGTTCACCGATTACCTGCCGCATGATGGCTCCAGGCCGCACCTTGCTCTCGGCGTGGATCCGCTCGTCGAGCTCAAGGTAGCCGACGCCGGAGATGTCCAGATGCCTTCGGGAGACACCGAGCTGTCACTTCGCCGCCTGGAGGAAGCGGTCCATCGCACCTGCCATGGCGGCGCCATCCCGGTCATACTCGGCGGCGACCACACGATCGCGCTCCCGGACGCGACCGGCGTTGCCCGGCACGTCGGCTGGGGCCGGCTCTCCATGATCCATTTCGACGCGCACGCCGACACGGGCAACACTCAGTGGGGTTCGCTGCACGGCCACGGCACTCCGATGCGGCGCCTGATCGAGTCCGGCGCGATCCGCGGCGACCGGTTCCTCCAGATCGGCCTGCGCGGCTACTGGCCGGAGCCGGAGACCCTGGACTGGATGGCTGGCCAGCAGATGCGCAGCTTCGAGATGACCGAGGTGGTCGCGAAGGGCCTGGACAACTGCCTGACCGAGGCGTTCGCTATCGCGACCGACGAGTGCGACGGAGTCTTCCTGTCCGTCGACGTGGACGTGGTCGACCCCGGCATGGCGCCAGGCACAGGCACGCCCGAGCCGGGCGGCCTGAGCGGCCGCCAGCTGCTTGACGCGGTTCGCCGGATCGCCATGGAACTGCCGCTGGCCGGGGTGGATGTCGTCGAGGTGGCCCCGCCGTTCGACCATGCCGAGGTCACCGCGTTCCTGGCCAACCGGGTCGTTCTCGAGGCGCTGTCTGGCATCGCCTGGCGTCGCCGCCAGCTGGCCGCCGATCCCGCCCGTCCGGCCCGCGATCCCGCCGCTCCCCTGCTAGAAGGCCGCGGCCCGGCCAGCTAAGGCTCCTGGTGCGACAGCACACAACCCCAGCGACATTGATGGGATGCGGCGATCTCAACGAGCCGATCTATAGTTGAGCGATGCTCGATGTGACCAGGCTGAAGGTGCTAGTCGCGGTCGCTAGGCACGGCTCCGTCACCGCCGCCGCCCGCGAGCTGAACTATGCGCAGCCTTCGGTCAGCCATCACATAGCCCGACTTGAGGCCGAGACCGGGACCCAGTTGCTCGAGCGCGTCGGCCGCGGTATCCGGCTGACCGAGGCCGGCCGCCTCCTCGCCGAGCGCGCCGAGGAGATCATCGGCAGGATTGACTCGGCCGAGGCTGAGCTCGCGGCTCACGTCGGGCTGCGCGAGGGACGCGTACGGCTAGCCGCGTTCCCGTCTGCCCTTGGCACGCTGATCCCGGCTGCTGCCGCGCGCCTGGCAGCGGAGACACCCGGCATTGAGTTCATGCTGACCGAGGCGGAGCCGCCGGAGGCGGTGCGCATGCTACGGGCCGGCTATGTGGACGTCGCAGTTGTCTTCCGCCATTACCAGGAGGACCTGGACGCCGCCCCGCCAGAGCCCGCCGACGAGGGCACAAGGGGCGTGCTGCTGCTCGACGAGCCCGTCTACTTGGTCACTGCGGCCGACGCCAACGCTACGGATCCGGCCGCCGGCCTGAACGCCCACGCCGGGAGCAGGTGGATCGCCGGCTGCGAACGATGCCGCAGCTACTTGATGCGACAGTGCGAGGCGGCGGGATTCACTCCGAGGATCTCGTTCACCACTGACGACTACATTGCTGTGCAGGCGCTCGTCGCGGCTGGTCTGGGTGTCACCACTCTGCCGGAGCTGTGCCTGCGGGCCGCCAGGCATCCCGGCGTCGTCACTATGCCCCTTCCCGGCGCGCGGCGGCATGTGTTCGCCATGACCTACGGCGAGCCGCCGGAATCGAAGTCCACCGTGCGCCTGATCGACATGCTGGCGCGGGTCGCCGCGCAGGCCGATGCTGTACAGGCCGAAGCGGTGTCAGCCCAATCTGGACCAGGCGACCACCCCGCCTAGATCTTGGTGCCTTGATCTGCCCAGTACGGGTCGCGTAGCCGTCGCTTGAGCAGCTTGCCGCTCGGGTCGCGTGGCAGCTGCTCGGAGAAGTCAATCGACCTCGGCCACTTCATCTTCGCCAGCTTTCCTTCGAGGCCCGCCAGGATCTCCGCCGCCAGTTCGTCGCCGGGTGCCACGCCGTCGGCTGGCTGCACGACCGCCTTAATCTGCTCGCCCCACTCCTCGTCCGGGATGCCGAAGACGGCAACGTCGGCGACCTTGGGGTTCATGATGATCTCGGCCTCGATCTCGGCCGGGTATATGTTCGCCCCGCCGGAGATGATCATGTCCGATTTCCGGTCGCAGAGGAAAAGGAAGCCGTCGTCAGTCAGATAGCCGATGTCGCCGACGGTGAAGAAGCCCTGCAGCCTGTTTGCCTCGGTCTTGGCCTTGTCGCCGTAGTACTCGAAATCCGACAGGCCCATCTTCATATAGACGGTGCCCGGCGTGCCTGTCGGCTGCGAATTGCCGTTCTCGTCAGCAATCAGCAGCTCGCTGATCGGCCATGCGTTGCCGACCGTGCCGGGATGAGCCAGCCAGTCCTGCGGCGAGGCGATAGTGCCCCCGCCCTCGGTGGCGGCGTAGTACTCCCACACGCAGGGCCCCCACCAGTCGAGCATTTCCTGCTTGATCCCGATGGGACACGGCGCGGCCGCGTGAATGAGCCAGCGCATCGACGACAGGTCGTACTTGGCCTTGGTCGCGTCCGGCAGCGAGAGCATGCGCTTGAACTGCGTTGGCACCATGTGCGAGTTCGTGCACTTGTACCGCTCGGTCAGTGCCAGCGCGGTTTCGGCGTCGAATCCGTCCATGCAGACGAGCGTGTGGCCCATGTGCAGCGCTCCGCCGCCAAAGACGGTGACTGCGGTGTGGTAGTTCGGAGACGTCATCAAGTGGGCATTGGGCTGGCCATCGGTGACGCCGAAGAAGGACAGCAGCCCGGCGGCGAGCACGACGGCGTCGTCTGGGTCCATGCCGATCAGCGCTCGCCTGACGCCCTTGGGGCGCCCGGTAGTCCCGGAGGTGTAGTGCATGGTCGTGCCGGCGGTCCGCTCGGCCGGCAGCGTCTCGGGGTGCCCGGCCCGCAGGTCGGCGATATTAGTGAAGCCGGGCACGTCGCCGAAGCTGAACCTGGCGTCGGCCGGGATGCCAGCCTGGTCCGCAGTGTCCATGCCCAACTGGGCGAGCCGCTCGTGAGCAAAGAATGCCTTGGCGCCGCAGTCAGTCGCGATATAAGCAGCCTCGGGCGCGGTGAAGTGCCAGTTGATCGGCGTGAGGTACCAGCCCGCCTGAAGCGCGGCCAGATAAACCTCGAGTGGAGCGCTGCCATTCGGAAGCAACGACGCGATGGCGTCACCGGGTTTCAGGCCGCGAGCCTGGAGCGCGTGCGTGAGCTGATTGACGCGGCTGAGCAGGTCGCCCGCGGTGTGCTCGGTGCCGTCAGGATCTACTACTGCGATCCAGCCCGGATCATCCTCTGCCCGGCGCCAGAATCCCTTCGATCCCACTGCATACCTCGCTTCGCTTTGTCCCTCTGGGTAGCGCTAGAACACCACATCGCGGGCGCTGTCGGCTAGACCTGCCCGCTGACAACGAGAAGGGCGAGGTGTGGTGTTTGACCGGAGAATCCCCGCCCCCCCTTAATCTGTCCGATTGCCAAACGGCCCGGGAAGCGGGGGGATGCGGCCGGGAAGGCCCGGCGACCGCGTTTCGGCTATCCCGGCGGCCGATATACGTGGTTTGCGCCCCGGCAAGCGTGCCCGGGCGATCTTGGTGGTCGATATACGTTGTTTGTGCCGGGGGCGCCGCGACATTTCACGTCCAACGTGCGCACAAAAGGGTCAAGCCGGGCACGAAACTGCACCTCCGACGGGAAATGACAGGGAGTAGCCGTTCCGCTGCTGCGTGCACTGGTGCTTGGCCTGACAATACGAAGTGTTTGCCCTTTTTGCACCATCGAGGAGGGCGACAACCTGAGTCGCGGCTCACTATCCCGCGGCTCACCTGTGTGTGAGAAGGATCCCAAGTAGCGCGCCGGCCTCGGGGGACTGAGTCCTTGGGTGATCAGGCCTGCGCACCGACGGTCTCGTCCTCGTCCTCGTAGTAATACTCCTCGCGGCTCGTGCTTACGAGCAGCGTGATGCCGAGAGCCAGGAGCACGAGGCCGACGAGCAAGCCGACAATCGGGCCGATGTCCTCGAGGGCCTTTATCTCGTTGTCGTAGTGATTCGAGGTGCTGACAGCCGCGGCAATCGTTTGGGGGGTCGAGCTCAGCGTGCCGTTGAACAGGACCAGTGCCGTCGTGCCGTTGCTCGGGTTCTCCAGTGTCTCGTTCTGCGCCTCGACAACCTTGACCGGCGATCCGACGACAGGATCGACGTAGTACGTGTTGGTGGCAGTGAGATACTCGGGCAGCGTCACCGACGCCTGGTCCGTGATGCCGACGAGGGAGCCTGGGAGCGTGACGGTGCCGACCTTCTGGTTATTGATGGGCTGGATAAACACGTCTACGGACATGCCGTCGACGGTGGCTGTCCCGGTGTAGTTGAAGGGTTCAGGCTTCAGCAGTGAGGTGTTGAAGACCTGGTACGTCTGCGGCTGCGTCCCGATGGGCCACACGTAGCCCTGGCCAGAGAAATGCGGACGCGCGGTCCCGACTTCGGCACCGCAGCGCGCGCAGTTGACCAGCACGCCGGTACGCCGATCGAAGGCGAAACGTTGCGTCGTGTAACTGATCGGCGCCTGCGGCGACTTACTAATGTCGAATACGCCGGTGATGTCGTTCCACACCGCGGTCGATGAATTCCCGGCAGTGACATCGCCCTGCACGGTGCTGATCGCCCGGACGGTGGCTCCGTTCACCTCGGCGCCAGTCTGCTGGCTGAAGTACGACACGTTCGTCCCGGTCAGCGTGCTCACGCTGTACTCGTTCAGGGGGAACTTGACAACCTGGCCCGGCAGATAGAAGCGGCACATCGCGGCGAGCACTACCAAAAATGCTCCCAGCCCCGTGAGGGTAACCCCGAAGACACGGCGCATCGAACCCCTCCAAGGGACGGTTGCAGTATGTCAGTTATGGGATATCTCAATACAAGATTGGCACATCGTACTGGCTAGTAGCGTGGACGTCACGGGGAAATAGACACATATCCGTAACGGGAACCCGCTGACAGGACGAAGCCCAAACCTTGGGCCGAAGGCGACTTACCCGGCAAGCCGGGCGCCATCCGGGCTTAGTTGTTGCCGTAGTTATATGGAGCCTGGTTCGAGGGCGTGGAGCTGCCGACGAGAGCGCTCGTGGTGAATGTGGCCCCGACGGCCAGAACAGCCCCGACCACGAGCGCGGTGACTACCAGCCAGATACGCGACACCGTTGACCCTCCTTAGCGGCCCTTAAGCCACACACCACCACTCTGGCACCAAAGTGTGCCACCGTACGGGCCATACTGCCCGGAAAAGCAGAGTAAATATGCGCAACGGTGATCTTAGGCACAAGTCGGAGTCCCGAGTCCCCCGGACCAGCGCAACATTCGCCATATCGGGTTATTACGACGATTTGAGACTCGAAGCGTGCTACCTCGGTACTCTTTGGGCGTGCTTAAGCGCATACGTGTCAGCAAGTGGGTGAGGCTGGGGCTACTGACCGTCATCCTCGCGTTCTGCTCGTATGGCCTGGCGCTGGAGTGGCCGCAGGTACGCCCGGCGCTCGGCCGAGCTGCACTGGTACTCGATCGCCGGGGCGCTTGGCCGCTGCGATGGCAGAGCGCCGGCTGCATGATGCTCGCCTGGCGGCGCCTGCTCGCTGACCTTGGATCGAAGCTCCCAGTCCCGGTAGCTGCTCGGGTTACTTTCATGGCCCAGCTCGGCAAGTACGTGCCTGGCGCAGTCTGGTCGTTCGCGGCACACGTGGAGCTTGGCCACGACTACGACGTCCCCCGGCGCCGCGGCGCAGCCTCTGTCATCGTCGGGCTAGCCGCTCGCGGTCGCCACCGGATTGCTTATCGCAGCGGCAATCCTGCCCCTCGCGTCCCCCGCTGTGGCCAGGAAATACCTGCTCTTTCTTGCCGTCGTCCCCGTGATCGTCATCTGCCTGGCCCCGCCGATCATGCACCGGCTGCTGGGCTTCGCACTGAAGATAATCAAGCAGGAGCCGCTCAACCAGCCTGTGAGCTGGCGGGGGCTCGCTGTAGCGACTGAGCTGGACGGTCGCCGGCTGGCTGCTGCTCGGACTGCAGGTCTGGCTCCTGGTGGCGGATGAGGCGAAAGACGGCGTGCACTCGCTGCTGATATCCGTCGGTGCCTATGCCCTGGCCTGCTCGCTGGCTTTGCTCCTCGTAGTGTTCCCCGGCGGGATCGGCGCTCGGGAAGTCATCCTGGTAGCCGCCCTCGCGCCCGTACTCCCCCACGGCGCCGCACTGGCCGTGGCACTCGTTGTGAGGGTAATAAGCACGATGTCCGACCTGGCCTGGGGCGGGATCGCACTTGCCCTCGCTCGGTCCGCCAGGTACGGCCGGTCCGCCGCTGCCACCACATCTGCGGGCACAGCTCGTGCTACGCAGACGGCCAGACATGTCGGCAAGCACCGGAAGGCGTCGGCCGGAAGCCGGCCGACTGCCAAGCCCGCCATTCAGCCCGAAATTACTTCAGTCCGCTCGGCAGCAGAGCAGGTGCACCCTCGCGGACACCTGAGGTCGCTGCCTAGCGCGGCAAGGGTGACTCACCACGAGGCTGGGTGAACTGCCCGATCACAACATAGATATAAGGGAACGGACGTTCTCCGGCTGCTTCCGCCTGTCACGATCAGCGAGCCCCAGGGAGCAGGAAAACCACTAGGTCGCGGCTGGCCAGCACGACCTGGGCGCCCGGAAGCCTGGCTCGCACCGCGAGACCGACCGACGGCGCGGTAAGCAGTGGCCCTGCGTCGACGACGACGTAACGCACTCCAGCCGCACGCAGTCTTTCGGTCAGCGGCCCGCTCGCGGAGACGATCCGGTTCAGCCGGATCGATGCCGCGCTTTCCTGCCTCAATGTCCTGGTGCCGACCTTGAGCCCATCGTTGGAGACGACCTCGCGTGACAGTAGCTTGTTCCATGGGTCGTAAACAGCCTCGCCGTTGTCCCAGGGGTAACGACGATATGCGGCCCATGGCAGGAGCAGAACGCTTCCGCGCTGCGCACTGCCGTCAATGATCTGCCCTGGCCGACAGCCAGTCAGCTGGGTACTGCACGGGCCGGAGCCGATCCGCTAGCCCCCAGGCCAGGCCAGGAAGCAGTACCACCGGCGCCAGCATCGCCAGCACCGCGAGCGCGACCGCCGCAGGTTCGGCTCCCTGACGATCTCGCCGCGGCGTTGTGGTCGGAGCGGGCCGCGGCTGAGCGCGGGCGAGCAGCCTGGCGGTACCTGCTCCAAGGCCGACGGCCTCTAGCAGTGCGAGCGGGGCCACGAACTGCTGGCCGTCACGCAGCACCGCGAAGCCAGGCCAGACAGCAATCAGGTCATGCAGTATCGCGCGCGTTGTCGATGACACGCCGATCGCGGCGATGCCGAGCCCGAGCAAGCCGGCCAGACCGAGGCCGGTCCAGCCTCGTTGCCGGTGAGCCAGCAGCACGTAGCCTGCCAACGCTGACGCCACCACTAGCAGCCAGAAGAACGACCCGACACCCCCGTATCCGCGCGGGACCGTCTGCGAGTTCCAGATGCCGGACAGCAGGACAAGGCTGCCGAGGCGGCCGAGCGGCGTATCGGCCCTAGCCGCGAACAAGTCGGCGCCTGTCGGATCGGCGTGCACCGGTACGAGGACCGAGGGAATCAGCCACGGGAGGCTGAGCAGCGCCATCGCGGCGATTACTACCGCGAGCCGACGGCAGCGCATTGCAGCGCTGCCACGCGCCAGCGAAGCGGGCACGATAGCGACGCCGGTCACTATGAGCGCCGCGAAGCCGCCGATGGCAGCAGGGAGCATGACCAGCACAAGCCGGCCCGGCTTGATCCGGGCCGGTCCGGTGCACACCTCGCGCACCACCCACGGCAGCCCGGCGTAGCCGAGCAGCAGCGCCCACTGGCCTATGAGGAGTCGCTCGGCTACGAACGGATTCCAGGCGTAAAAGATCCCGCTGACCAGACAGGCCAGCTGCGGCGCAGCGCGGCCGCGCGAGGCTCGCCAGCCCGCCGAGAGCAACGCAGCCGCACCCGTGCAAGCCGCGATGAAGATCAGCAGGAGGATGAGCTTTTGGAGGATGTCGGCGGGGAGCACCCTCGCAGCGACCGTGATCGCCGCATCGCTGGGCACCGCACGGGCCGGGCCGCCGCTAAGGCCGAGCAGTGCCGATGAGAATGGCGGGTCCGGCACGAACACCATGTCGTAACTCAGCAGGAAGCCGCGGGCAAGGCCGGGTCCGAGCGCCAGCAAGCCGAGTGCGAGGCCGACCGCCGCCGCTGGGCCGTGCGCGCGCAGCAGACTGGCCAGCGAGGGCCAGGCACGTCGCGCCTGCGATGCCTGGCTGACCGAGGCGGCCGTGCTGGCGATGCTGTCGGCCATCATGTCCTGCGGGCGTGCACCAGGAGGATCGAGGCTGCACTCGGCCACGCGCAAAATGCCAAGTCGAGCGGCCGGAGCGGCCGCGGCACGTCGTGGTAACGCGCGCCCGCCACCTTGATCGAGTCGAAGCCCCGGGCTGCGAGCAAGCCGGTGAGCGCCCGCCGGGTGAACATGTGCAGGTGCCCGGCGACCTGGCTGCCTGGCCGACCGAATACGCCGCGGAGGCTGACCTCCGAGAAGACCGGTTGCACACCGACGGCCAGCAGGCCGCGGTTGTACCAGGCGGCCAGGTTCGGTGTGGACAACAAGAGCGAACCGCCGGGCTTCAGTATCCGGAAGACCTCATCGAGCGCCGCGTCGGTGTCGACGAGATGCTCGATCACTTCACTCATGATCACCACGTCGGCCGACGCCGAGACCAGCGGCAGACCTGATCCCTCCACTCCCGCCCTGATCAGGGCAAATCCGCGGGCCCGAGCCTGCCGCAAGGCATCTGCCGACCAGTCAACCCCAACGAACCGGTGACCGGGGTTGAGTTTCGCGGCCACCCCGGTGGCCAAGCCGTCACCGCAGCCGACGTCGACGATCACGGCTGGGCTTGGCGCGGTCCGCAGGACATCCGTAAGCATCTGCGCCTGCCTGCGGGCCCGGTCCGGGCCCGAGCTGACCGGGACGGCCGGATCCTCATAGAACCCTCGCAACCCGCCGCCGCTTGATTCTGGTCCCGTTGCTGGCCGTCCTGCTGGCAGTCATGGCAGCGTGGTCGCGGCCGCAGCAGCCGCTCCCCTCGGCCGCCGACCCGCCCGGTCGAGCGCCTCGTCGGCCACCTCGGCGAACCCTTCCACCGCCGCCGACCAGTGCAGGCGCTCAGCCCGGTCCCTGGCTGCCACGCCTATGGCGTCGGACCGCTGCCGGTCGAGCGCCAGGGAAGCCCAGGCGGACGCGAACTGGCCCTCGTTCTTTACAAGCAGCCCGGTGTGCCCGTTGACTACCGAGTCTCGCAAGCCAGGTACGTCGAATCCGATTGCCGGCGTGCCGCGAATTGCCGCTTCGGTGATCACGATGCCCCAGCCCTCAATCATGGCCGGATGCAGGAGCAGCCAGGCCGAGCAGAGCAACCGGTGCTTCTCTTCCTCGGACACTCGGCCGGTAAAGATCACGTCCGGCCCAGCCAGCGTCTCGAGTCGCGGCCGCTCTGGTCCGTCACCGACGATGACGAGCTTGCCGCCGACCACGTGGCGCACGCGTTCCCAAATCTCAGCAGCATGTCGATCCGCTTGTACTCCGTCAGCCGGCCCAGCGCCAGGAAGAGCGGCTCGGCCGACCGCGGTGTCAGCGGATCCGGCTGCACGACGCCGTTGCAGATCTGCCGGATCCGGTCGTCGGCTACGCCGATCTCGCGCAGGGCGTCCGCGGTCGAGTTGGAGACGGTCAGGAACAGGTTGTCGCGGTGCGCCCACGGCATCACCTTGCTCTCGGCGAACCGGCCCATAGCGGCTACCGGTCGAGGAAACATCATCCGCCAGAGCTCGGTGTGCATGTGATTCACGAGGCAGATCTTCGGCCGACCGCACCACAGCGGCGTGAGGAACGGCATCCCGTTGCATACCTCAACCACCAGGTCGCTGTCCCGCACGTGCCGCCAGTAGGCGGCCGGCGCCCGGACGAACTGGCTATAGGTGCCGCCGCTCCGGATGACTTCATAGTCGCGCTCCGCCGACGGGCCGCCGCACAGCAGGCTGACCCGGTCGCCGCGCGCCTTCATGCCCGCAGCCAGCCGGTCCACCAGCACCTCGGACCCGCCGGCCCGCCGATTGGCAAGATCCCGCCAGGCGATAAAGAGCAGTCGCCGGCCGGCCGAATGCACGCCGTGATCGGTCGCTGCCGCGTCGTCCGTCCAGCCGCCCGGCTGCTCCTGCGCCACGCGCAAGTCGGGACCAGCGATGACTGGTGATCCAACTTCAGCGTTGCTTGGCAGGGCAGCTGAGTCGTGACTCACGCAACCACGCTCCAGGTTTGCTACGAAGTCAGGCGTTTCAGGTGTCCGTAGGGTACCAACGAGTAATGTGTACCGGACATTGACGTATCATTCTGGTAATTTCGCCGAACTGTCAACGACCGTTCCGGCCTCTACCGGAAGCCGCGTATCTGCTGAACTGGTCACCAGCGCCGATGACAAGCAGCGCCGCGGACGCCGGTCATGACCCAGGAGAGGCGCGATACGCGACCGCTATGAGTTTGCGATCATCACAACCGCGCCGGCAATCCATGGCGAACCCTGACGCCGCCGAGAGCTCCCCGGCTGGGCTCGTGCGGCCCGCGCGGGCCATCGAACCACCCCGGCGGGGCCTGGCCAGGTCGATTCGCCTGTTCAGGCTCTTCCGCCTTGAGCAGACACAGCCAGAGGTGTTCTACACCGGTCTGGCGCAGGACGCCGCCAATCAGCTGGCGAGGCATATCGAGCTTGCCGGGCGGACAGTTGTTGATGTAGGCGGCGGGGCGGGCCATTTCACCGCGGCATTCCGCGCTCGCGGGGCCAATTGTTATCTATTCGAGCCCGATTCAGCGGAATTGCTCAGCGCCGGCGAGGCTCCGACCGGGGCCGTGCTGGCAGACGGCTACTGGCTGCCGGTCGCCGACGCCAGCGCAGACGTCTGCTTCTCGTCCAACGTGCTCGAGCATGTCGCCGACCCCGGTGGACTGATCGACGAGCTGATTCGCGCCACCAAGCCGGGCGGGCTGATCTACCTGTCGTTCACCAACTGGTACTCGCCCTGGGGCGGCCACGAGATGTCGCCGTGGCACTTGCTTGGTGCGGGCTTCGCGGCTCGGCGGTACATCAGGCGCTATGGCCGCCAGCCGAAGCACTCCGTCGGGCGCAACCTGTACCGGGTTCATATCGGACCAGTTTTGCGGCTCATGCGGTCGCGGCCCGATGTCGAGGTCCTCGACGCGATGCCCCGCTACTACCCCCGGTGGTGCAGGTTTGTACTGCGCATTCCCGCGGTCAGGGAGCTTGTCACCTGGAATTTGCTGCTGATCGTGCGGCGGAGCGCATGAGCCGGAGCGGCCAGGATCGGATTCAGCGGCCGCGGGGACAGTGGCATGCGCTTGCGCTGCGCGGCTCGGCCGGAGCCGTCGACGTGGCCGCCACGACTCCCCCGATGCTCAAGATCGGCATGCCGGCCAGCCCTAACGCTTCGCAATCGCCAGCTGAGGCTTGCTGACCACTGGTGGATCCTGATCGTGCTGTTGGTCGCGCTGACGGTCTTCTGCGCCAACGATCCAGGCCGGATAATCTTCGACAGCAAGCTCGGTGTGGACATCAACGCCGGCGATTTTCTGCAACGGCTCTGGTCGCTGTGGAATCCGAATGAGTGGTTCGGCAGCCTGCAGGACCAGTACATCGGCTATGCCATCCCGATGGCGCCCTTCTTTCTGGCTGGCCACCTGCTCCACGTGCCGATCTGGCTGACAGAGCGGTTTTGGCTCGCCCTGCTCGTGACCGCTCGGCTTCGCTGGCCTGGTCAGGCTGGCGCGAGCGCTGGAGATCGGCAGCGACAGCTCCCGGCTGCTGGCCGGAGCCGTGTTCGCACTGTGGCCGACGTTCACCATCGTGATCGGCTCCACTTCAGCCGCAGCGCTGCCCGGCCTGATCGCACCGTGGGCAGTGCTCCCGCTGGTCTCAGCGGTTCGCGGCCGCTGCAGCCCCGGCCGCGCGGCGGCCATATCCGGTGTTGCGATCGCGGCCATGGCGGGGGTGAACGCGGCCTCCACCCTCGCAGTACTGCTGTTGCCCGCTCTCTACATCCTTTTCCACACGAAAGGCCGCCAGCGGATCGGGCTCAGCCTGAAGTGGGCGCGCCGCGGTGGTGGCGGCCACATCCTGGTGGCTTATCCCGCTGCTGCTGCAGGGCCGGTATTCCTTCAACTTCCTGCCGTACATCGAGCAGTCGGCGACCACCGCGAGGACAATGTCGGCGGCAGCGGTGCTACGAGGGATGGGCACCTGGACCGCCTACTTCAATCTCGGCAGCACTCCATGGCTCGCGGCCGGCTGGGCCATGGTCAGTTCGCCGACCGCAATACTGGCGTCGGCCGCGGCCTCAGCTGTCGGCCTGGCGGGCCTGGCCAGGCGCGACATGCCCGAACGGCGCTGGCTTTGCAGCTGCGTAGGGCTCGTGGCGATACTCGCGCTGGCCGGCTATTACGGACCTCTCGGCGGCCCCTGGCACGCGGCCATCGACACGCTGCTCGACGGGCCGCTCGCGCCGCTCCGCAGCATGTACAAGCTCGAACCGGTCATCGCCGTGGCGTTGGCCCTTGGCTGCGCGCATGCTATGGACCGGTGCTGGCGGCTGAGCATTCCGCTCGGCCGTTCCAGACGCCTGGCCGCAACCGCATTGACGGCACCGGTCGTCGCGCTAGTCCTGGCCGGGCTCGCGCTTCCGCAGCTCACGGGGCAGGTGCTGCAGGCAGGGTCGTTCACGAGCGTGCCAGGCTACTGGTACAAGGCAGCCGCCTACCTGGCTGCTCACTCGCCGCGGGAGACCGCGCTGGTGGTTCCGGCGAACCCGCACGGGCAGTACACCTGGGGCGACACCATCGACGACCCGCTTGAGCCACTTGCCAGCTCGCCCTGGGCGGAACGCGGCCTGGTACCCTACGGCGGGGCTGGTTCCCAGATATTGCTTGATACCGCCGAGCAGGCGATTGAGTCCGGCCAGCAAGTCCAGGGCCTGGCCGCGTACCTCGCCAGGGCCGGGATCCGCTACGTCGTGGTCCGCAACGACACTAACCCGGCGATCAGCGGCTACACGCGCCCCCCAGGTCGTGAATGAGACCCTGGCCATGTCGGGCTTCCACCGGGTAGCGGCGTTCGGACCGCGTGTTGCCGCAGCCCCCGGATACCCCAACGTCACAGGTCAGGCGCCAGGCTTTGCGCTGACCTATCCGGCCATCGAGATTTTCACCGCGGACAACCCGCAGCTCCGCCCCGGCAGCCCGGTCGCCGCCCTGCCAGTCAGCAGCACCGTCCTCGTCAACGGCGGGCCCGACTCACTGCTCCAACTCGCGGGCCAGGGCATCCTGCGCACTCAGCCGACGGTGATCGCCGGGCAGAGACTGGCCGGGCGGCCCGGACTCTGGGCGGTGACCGACGGCCAGCGGCGCACAGACAATACATTCGGCTCGACCAGCAACTTCCAGTCCTATACCTACGCGGCCTCCCAGAAGAACCCGGTGGACGACCCGCTCGGCGGGGCAGGCGGGCCACCGAGGCAGCTGCTGCCTGTGCCTGCGGCGGACCATCAGACGGTGGCCGTACTGTCGGGAGCCGCCAGCGTCACGGCATCGTCGGCTGGCACCTGGCTCGGCGAGTCCCCGCAATACGACCCTGTCAATGCCTTCGATGGGAACCCGGCCACGGCCTGGGCGGAGAGCAGCCCGGTTACGCCAGTCGGCCAATGGATCCAGATCGATTTCGGCCGCACGATCGACCTGCCATCCCGCGTCGGACTCCGGCTGCTCGACGACTACTACGGGCGGGATGTCGCCAACCAGCTTCGCGTTACGACGTCGGCCGGTGTCGCCACCACCGACACTGTTAGCACCCCCGACGTGCAGCCGCTCCGGGTCCCGGCCGGGCCGAGCAGCTGGCTGCGAATCACCATTACTGGTGCGAACAACGTGGTGCCTGGCCAGGCCGGTGCGGGGATTAGCGATGTCCTGATCCCCGGCGTGCACGTGACCCGGTTCCTCAAGCCCGCGGAGGACGCGGCGGGCGCCAAGGCCGCTGCACTCGTCTTCTCCTTGAGCCAGCAGGTCTCCTCGCCGATACAACCAGGACGGCCAGAACCAGGCGAGCCCGCAGCAGCTTGACCGGGTCTTCGACACACCAGCCGCCGCCACGCTGTCGGCCCGCATCACCGCCGTCCCCGACCCTGGCCCGGGCCTGGAGGCCCTGATCACCAAGCTATCCCCGGCCTGCCGCGTCGCAGTTCCAGGTCACGGCCAGCTCGATCTGGGATGACTTGCCCGAGTTCGGGCCAGACAACCTTTTCCAGCCGAGCACCGGCAGGCCGTGGCTGTCCAGCGGCGATGATCCGAATCCGACGCTGGAACTATCCTGGCGCGGTCGCCGGACAATTCAGCAAGATCGTGCTCAGCCCGGCATATGGTCTTGCCACCGCCCCCACCGGCGTGCTGATCGGTAGCCCGGCCGGTCACCGACTCGTCAGCATCGGGCTCGGCGGCGTAGTGCAGGTCAACCCGCCGCTGCGGACCCACAAGCTCTACCTCCTCTTCTCAGGGGTGTCATCGAGCGCAGCCGGCGTCCCTGCTAACGGCCAGCCTGCGCAGCTACCGGTCGGCCTCGCCAGCGTCAGCGTTCCCGGCTTGACCGGGCTGCACGTTGCCGCGCCCGCCGCGAGCACGCCGTTCCAGCTCAGCTGCGGCTCGGGACCGCCGGTCACCGTCAATGGGCACGTCTACCAGACTTCAGTCAGCGGGACTGTTGGCAACCTGATCGAGCTGCAGCCCGTCAAACTCGGCCTGTGCACGCCAGGCGGCGGCGAACTGACACTCGGGGCCGGGCGGCAGACGCTGGCAGCCAAGCCGTCCGACGATTTCACCATTACCGACCTCACGCTGAGCAGCCAGCCGTCGCAGCTTCAGCGTCGGCCGCCAGTCCGGACAGTCAAGGTCCGACCTGGCAATCCGACAACCGGGCAATGCGGCTCTCGTCCCGGTCCCGCGTCCTACCTGGAGATTCACGAGAATTCAAATCCCGGCTGGATCGCCACGCTGAACGGCCGCAAGCTGACGCAGCCACGCTCGACGGGTGGCAGCAAGCTTTCGTCGTGCCCGCTGGCCAAGGCGGCGTGATCACGCTGACCTATGCACCCACCTCGGTCTATCACGCCGGAATCATCGGCTCCGGCATCGCTCTGCTGATCCTGCTGGGCCTGGCGCTCGGCATTGGCCGCGTGCGTTTCAGGCGGCTCCGGTCTAGCCAGACGCGGCGTCCGGCCGTGGCCGCGGCCGAGCCGAGACCCGCCCGACGGCTGTCTTGCCGCCGCTCGCCGGTCTCGCCAGCCACCCGGCCCCGGTGTCCTGGCGAAGAGCACTCGTCACCGCGATACCTGTGGCGGTCGTCGTTGTCGTGGCCGGTGGCCCGGTCGCTATTGCGGTTCCGGTTCTGGCGATCATCAACTACTGGCGAGCTCGGTGGCTGCCCGTTCATCGCAGCCTGCGCCATGTTCACCGCCGGCGTGGTGGCGGCAGCCGCGAGGACCCCCAGCGCACTTGGCAGTGGCCCGTTTAGCGGTCCGGCTCAGGCCTGCGCTCTCGTCGCACTAGCCGCGGCTCTCATGCCGGTGATCAACGCTAAGTCGAGGGTCCGGAGCGAGGCATTGCCGCGCCGCCCATTCACCGTTCCGGACGAAATGGCCTGCCACTTCGAGACCCAAGCCGAGCCGTTCAACATTCACCTTGAGATGTGCATTGCGGGTCGGCTCGATCGGGACAGCCTTCCATGCTGCCGCCGTGGCCGCTCTCATCGCGAGCCCGCACGCCAGCGGGAGACGAGCCCCGCACGGCCTACTGTCGGCCAGCTACGTGTGGGAGCATCCGGCCACGCTGGACCGCGACCCGGTCTCGTTCATTGATCTCGCCGATGACGCTGACCTGGCCCGTGAGCGCGCTGCATTCATGTCGCGGTCGCCATCGGTTGACGCGTCGCCGCCTGTTTCGCTGCTGGTAGCGAGCATGTCTGACTACGACTTCGTCCTACTCAACGGCCATCACGCAGCGATGGACGCCCTGTCCTGGCTGGACCTCCTGCGCGACATCGGGCGCCGCTACCGCGGCGCCGGCACCGAACCCGGCCCTGCCGCCCTTGACCGGCCGGCCGCGCTGGCGGATGCACCGCAGCACGCCGGGCGACCCGGCACGCCCGCGCCGATCAGGCTGCCGAGCTCGGCTCGGCTCTCGCAACGCTGGCAGCGGCTGACGCGGCCCGCCCGCATCGCCAGGGACGGCAACGGCGGGCGCGGCTACGGGCTGCACCTGATGCCGCTAACCGAAGTACCGGCCGTGCAGCCATTCGCCACAGGAGAAAAGGCCACGCTGAACGAGGCGCTCATAACCGCGCTGATCGCTGCGATCGGACGCTGGAATGCTGCACATGGCCGACCCGCCCGGCTCATCCGGATCACGACGCCGGTTAATGCCAGGGATCCGGGCGACAGCCATGCAGCGGGAAACCTTTCCAGGCTCGTGACTGTCGCCGCGGCTCCGCCCGATGCTGGCGAGGACCTGATGCCACTGCTGCTCGACGTCGCGCACCAGGCCAGAAGCGCCAGGCAGCGGCCAGGCCACCAGGTCGGCGCCGGCATTCGCATGCTGGCGGCTGTGCACTGCCCGGCTGTGGTGAAGCGGCTGGCCGTGCACGCCGCGCTGCGCACGGCCGGACCCCTGCTCTGCGATTCCGCAATGCTCACCAACTTGGGCAACGTCCAGGATCCGCCAGACTTTGGCATCGACGGACCCACGATCATGGCGTTCTCGGCGCAGGCCCAGATGCCGCGCGGCCTGTCCGTGGCCGCGATCACTGTGGGCGGGCAGCTCCAACTCGCCCTGCGGTACAGCCGCGCCCTCTTTGATGAGGAAGCCACTGAACTGTTCGGGACGACTCTGCTGAGCGCCCTCAGCGAGATCACGACCGGACCCGCCCCTGAAGGTGAACCGGCCCCTAAAATTGAGCCGGCCCCTAAAGGAGAACCGCGCCCCAGGGGAGAAATAGTGTCCCTGGAAGCCTCGCTACTGAAAATCCTCGCCTGCCCGATCGACAAGGGTGAATTGCTGTACTTCGATGACGAGGGTGTGCTCTACAACCCGCGGCTGCGCCGCGTCTATCGGGTTGTCCGTGGCGTGCCAGTCATGCTGGCCACTGAGTCTGAGGCAGTCTCCGGGGATGAGCACGGCCGTCTCATGCGACGCGCCGAGCAAGGCGGGGCCGTTAGTACTATGAGCTAGCAGCGGTAGCATACGTTTGGCGGGCGCAGACGGCGGAATGCTTACCCGCCAACGGCGGGCTGGGGATGGCCGGACCCGCACTCGGTACCAGGAAGCTAACCGTCGCGCCACCTATGCTGGGATGCGCCCGGTCTCGGTCGATCTGGCCGGTGTCTTAGCCGAGTTCCTCGGCTTCGCCGCGAGCCGAGCAACTCCAGTGAGAGACGGGCCGGACGGACGAACAGCGTGTCATTTGACCTGGCCGGAAAACAACGTTGTCGCAGTTGACGCTGCTCGGTGAGCGCGTTTGCGCAGAGCCGGCGCTCATGACTGCCGGCAGTCGTGGCCGTGTCGGCACCGCGCGGATAACGCAACCTGTTACACAGTGTTTTCCGGAATGATCCCGAGATTCGCACTATGCTCCCGCTGTGGGCGAGATGGGGCGGCCGCCTGGGGAGATCGGGCCGGACAACGAGCGTGCGAAGCCGCGCCGGGACGTGAGTACGGCGCAGCGAGACCCAGGGCCGGTAACGGGCGAGCTTGAGCTGCTATCGGTCAGCCGCCAGTCCGTCGACGAGCGGGACAGTGCCGAGCGACCGTCGCGGGACTGGTCACAGCTCCTCGAGCAGGCTCGGCGGCACCAGGTCACCCTGGGCGCCCTCTGCCTGATTCTCGCTAGCCTCATCTGGAAGGGCGCCTTCCTCAGCCACTTCTATTTCCGCCAGGACGATTTCTGGCTGATGGACGCCGCAGTGAAGAACGGGCTGAGCGGGCGCTACGTCTTCCGCGTCTGGTCAGGTCAGTTCATCCCCGGTGCGTACATACTCGGCTGGCTGCAGATGAAGATCGCGGTCTACAACTGGACGGTCGGCGCCGGGGTGGAGATCGTCCTCATTGCCGTGGCGAGCCTGATGGCGTGGCGCGCGTTTCGGACTCTGCTTGGCAATCGTCCAGCCATTCTCATACCGCTGGCACTGTACCTGGCCTCTCCGCTGACCTTCCAGTCCTACAGCTGGTGGATCTCCGCGGTCGAGACGATACCGCTGCAGATCGCGATCTTTGGATCGCTCGACGCGCACATCAAGTACATCCGGACACGCCGGTTCTGGCATGCCGTCGCCGCCGCGTGTTGGCTGGCGTTCGGCCTGTTCTGCTTCGAGAAGTCGGCCGTGATCCCGCTGCTGCTGTTTGCGGCGACGGCAGGGTTCCTGGTTCGGCGGCGGTCATTGCTCGTTGCAACTCGCACGGCCGTGGCTGACTTCTGGCGCGCGTGGGCGCTCTACCTCGGCGTGGTTGCCATTTACCTGGTCCTCTTCTTCGCCGAGCTAGCCAAGTGGAAGACCGCCCGGCCAGCCATCCCCGCAAATGGCCACACCGCTGTGACGTTTGCCTGGAGCCTGATCTTCCATAGCTTTGTGCCTGGCTTGCTCGGCGGGCCGTGGCACTGGTCGATCACCAAGGGAGCCGCAGGCGGGAATGCCCATCCGCCGCCGGAGGTCGCGTGGCTGGCGCTGGCCTTTATGGCTGGCATTGTCATCGCTACACTGCTGACGAGGCGACGGGCCTGGCGGGGCTGGGCGATCCTGATCGGCTGGCTTGTCGTCGACGACATACTTCCGGTCGTCGCCGGCCGGGTGGCCAACTTCCCCAGCTACGCGAGTATTCTCGGGGCCCAGACCAGATACGTAGCTGACGTCTCCGCGGTGGCCGCGATCGCGGTAGCCCTGATCTTCTGGCCGGTTTCAATTCCAGACCGAGATACTGTCGTGAGCAGCGGGCGAGTTCGCGAAATTTTTGACCTGGCGGCTTGGCGCAAGGCGGCTGTAGCGATAGTAGCCGTGTTTACCGTCGGCTCGGTCTGGACCGTCGCGCAGTACCAGGGGCACACAAATGTGTCGGCCAGGTCCTACATCACCAATGCAAGGGCCGCGCTTGCGACGGTCCCATCCAGGACGGTGATCCTCGACCGGCCAGTCCCTTCCAATGTCATGATCGACCTGTATGGCCATGACGACGACACGTCCGTGGTCCTCGGCCCGCTGGCGTCGCCGGCTGCTCGTATCAAATGGGCGGCACGGCCAGCTGGCAACATCGGCCACCTGGATATGTTCGGCCCTGATGGCCGCCTTTACGCCGTAGCCATCGACGGTGTCACCGGCAGCACGCGGTCGGCGTTCGCGGCCTGTTTGACTGAGCGAAACCAGCGGCTGGTGGTGCCGCTGCCGGCGCGGCCAGGTCTCGCACCGTTCGTGCGAGTTCTGCGCATCAGCTACCTGGCCAACGCGGCCGCGACCGGCAGTTCGGTGACCGTTACTTACAACGGCTCGACGAATGAGATACCAATTATCGGGACGGCCAACAATGCTTACCTGCCGGTTACCGGTGCCGCCCAAGAGGTGACGCTGCAGGCCAACCTGCTCAGCGGGACGTTCTGCTTCGAGAAGGCCGTCGCAGGCTACTTCATCCCGCTACCGAGTACCGGCGTGCCCGCGCTTGTTAGTAGCTCAGCATCGTGAGTGAGATGGAGCGGCCCTACGCTGGGCAGGCCATTCCCGGTGATCCCGTCGACCACGGCCAGCATGGCCAGCCAGCCCCGGTGCTCCCGACACCCGGCCGCGTGCTCGACGACGGCGAGGGAGAAGTCATCGGCTTGCCCCAGGTCACGGCCTGGCTGAAGCGTCACCAGGTCGTGCTGATCGGCATCGGGCTGATCCTGATCGAGCTGATCTGGAAGTCGAGGTTCCTGCACCACTTCTACTTCCGGCAGGACGACTTCCACTTCACCGAGCTCGCTTTGCAGTACGGCCTGACCTGGAAGTACCTGGGCTTTGTCGGCTCCGGGCACCTGCACCCTGGCGTGCTGTTCCTGGTGTGGATCCTGGCCAAGGCGGCGCCTTACCACTGGGCGGCCGCCACCTGGATGTCGCTCCTCCTGGTCGCGACCGCCAGCCTGACCTGTCTGCGGATGCTGCTCACCCTGCTCGGCGACCGCCTGGCCGTCCTGATCCCGCTCACGCTGTTCCTGGTCACTCCGCTGACCTTCCCCGACGACAGCTGGTGGAGCTCGGCCATCGAGTCGCTGCCGTTGCAGATCACGATCTTCCTCGCCGTCACGTCGCACGTGCATTATGTGCGATCTGGTCGGTATCGGTACGCGGTCGCGACCGCAATCTGGCTTGTGATCGGGCTGGCCTTCTTCGAGAAGGCGATCGCGATCCCGGTGGTGCTGTTCGCCTTGACGGCTGGTTTCCTTATCGACGCCGGGATCATCACGTCAATTCGGGCCAGCCTGGCCCGGTACTGGCGGGCCTGGGCTCTCTACATTCTCGTCATCGCCGGCTACCTTGCGGTGCTGCTGCCCGCGCTGCAGCACTCCACCGTGAAGCCGAGGCCGACGTCGCTGGCTACGATGCTTACGTTCTCCTGGAGCCTGGTCCGCCAGACGCTGGTGCCCAGCCTGCTCGGGGGGCCGTGGAACTGGTCCCAGACCGGTTACAACGCCATTGCCTATACGCAGACAACAGCCTCGCTGGTCTGGCTGTCGGCCTCCGCCGGCTGCGCGATCATTGCCCTGAGCATTGCCGTGCGCCGCCAAGCGTGGCGTGCCTGGGCGATCCTCATCCTGTGGGTGCTGATCGCCGACGTCGTCCCGATGCTTCTCGGGCGTCTCGCGACTGCGGGATTCGCGCAGATCCTCGGCCTGGACACGCGCTACGTTGCCGACGCCGCACCGGTGGCTGCGCTTAGTGTCGCACTCGCCTTCTGGCCCGTCGCGCGCGCCGACAGGCATGCAGCCACCGCTGGATCTGCGCCTGCGCCTGCGCCGCGCGACTACTTCGCCGGTCCGGTTTGGCAGGTGGTCGGCGTCTTGCTTACCGCGGTCGTTGTTGCGGGCTCGTTCTCGTCGGTCAACCGCTACGAGAAGGTGACTGCGCTCTATAACTATGCCGGGAACGGCTACTTGCTGCACGCGAAGACCTCGCTGGCGGATTTGCCGCCCGGCACTGTGATCGCGGACCGGCCAATGAATCCGGTCGTGATGTGGAACATCTACTACCTGAACTATGCCGACCAGTCGGTCGCGCTCGCGCCGATGGAGGGCGCCACCACTAAGCGAAACGTGCGGTGGGCCACGCACTTCGACGGAACGATCGTCCGGTTGCTCATGTTCGATCCCTACGGCAACCTGCTCAAGGCGAACGTCGCCGGGGTGCGCGCGACCGCGCCCGCTGCCGAGAAGTGCGCACCCATAAGCCGTGGCGTCGCAACGCTGCGCTTTGCCAAGCAATCACCGCCGACCACCGGCATACTGCGGATCGGCTACCTGGCCGGACCGGACCCCGTTGGCACGGTGACGATCAGATACGGCCGCACGACCCTCTCGCTGACCCCGCAAAAGGGTCTGAACAGCGCCTACTTCTCTGTCAGCGGCAGCGCCACCGAGGTGACCTTGACGATGCCGACGTCGGCCGGCATCTGCGTCGGCGACGTCGAGGCTGGGAATCTCACGACGGCCAGCTCATAGCCCGGGCCGCTTTCGCCATGGCTGCTCAGCTGCTGACCTGATGCATCGGCCGGGAACGCCCGGTGGACAACCAACTGCTGGCCGGGCGGGACATGGAACTGCGCAGACGGTTACCGGAGCAGTTGGCCAGGGCGGGGCTGGGGAGTAGCGGCCGGATGACTCCGCGCTCGTCACCGGTGAGCCTGACCGGGGTATCCATGTCAGCGTGCCGTTCCTGCCAGTAACCCGTCTGCATCCGCTCATCGAAGCTTAGCCCGCGACTAGTTCCTCAATGGCAAGCCAGAACTCGGCGCCAGTATCGGCGTCGCTGAGCGTACCCGATGGCTGTTTCCCGAGCCGACGGAATCTGCCGCGTATGAGCCGACAGGGCACCTCCTCCGCTGGCTGCCTGAAGCGGGAAGACCGCTGTGCCGACAGCCCGACTATACGGCTGCAACGCACACGTATCGTAATGAATCATCCGCTATTGCCTATAAGCAGCCGAGACACGCCCGCTGTTGCTCGAAGTGGCGTCGTAGGCTTCGCTGAAACGCCCTGCCGGCATCGGGTATAGCTGGCCTGACGACTCGGCTCAACTCTGCACCCGGCAGTAGAGAGGCACCTGATGCGCAACGCCGAACGATCCAACAACGGCCCGGCCAATCCTGCGGTCACGCTCACTGGCTGGGGCAGAGTCGAGCCGACGGTGGCCCGCGTGTCCACACCGGCCGACCCGAGCCAGGTTCCCGTCGCGCTCAAAGAGGCTCCCGCGCGCGGTGTCATCGCTCGCGGACTTGGGCGCAGCTACAACAATGCCGCGCAGAACGACCACGGGCAGGTCGTGGTGACTACGCGGCTGAATCGGATCACTGGCTTCGACGAGGACCTAGGCATTGTCATCTGCGAGTCAGGCGTCAGCCTCGAGCAACTGATGATCAGAGGGCTGCCCGCGGGCTGGTTCGTTCCCGTCTCGCCCGGCACCCGCCAGGTGACAGTCGGCGGCGCGATCGCAGCGGACGTGCACGGCAAGAACCACCACGTGGCGGGGAGCTTCGCCCAGCACGTCAGCTGGCTCGACCTGTTGCTGCCCGATGGGCAGGAGCGCCGCCTGACGGCCGCCGATGAGCCGCGGCTCTTCTGGGCAACAGCGGGAGGCATGGGCCTCACCGGGATCATTCTGCGCGCGGCCGTACAGCTCAAGAAGGTCGAGACGTCGAGAGTGCGAGTGGATACGGTTCGCACCGACGACATCGACCAGGCGATGGCGTATCTGGCAGAGACGGACCACCGCTACACCTATACCGTGGCTTGGCTCGACTGCCTGGCCAGCGGGAAGCACTTGGGCCGCTCGGTCATCACCAGCGGTGACTTTGCTCACCGAGTCGACCTGGGACCGAAGGATCGCATGAGCCCGCTGGAATTTCGGCCAGCAGCGTGGCTCGGCGCCCCGAAGTTTTGTCCGCCAGGCCTGATCAATCGTCATACGGTCGCGCTGGCCAACGAGGCCTGGTATCGCAAGGCGCCACGACGTCGTGAAGGCGAGATCCAGACGATCGGCACGTTCTTCCATCCACTGGACGGCATCCGGAACTGGAACAGGGTGTACGGCCCGGCTGGGTTCCGTCAGTACCAGTTCGTAGTGCCGTTCGGCGCGGAATCGACGATGCGCAAGTCGCTGGAGCGAATCAGTCAGGCCAGAGCTCCGTCGTTTGTGACCGTGCTGAAGCGATTCGGCCCGGGCGATGATGGAGTCCTGTCCTTCCCCATGCCGGGCTGGACACTGGCCCTAGACTTCCCGTCTCGGACCCCCGGTCTGGCCACATTGTTGAACTCGCTAGACGAGGACGTCCTATCCGCTGGCGGCCGTGTCTATCTGGCGAAAGACTCGAGGGTCAGTCCAGACACGCTCGCCGGGATGTACCCGCGGCTCCAGGAATTCCGAGATCTCCGTGCCGAACTCGACCCGGCCGGCATCATGGCTTCAGACCTGTCACGAAGGCTCGGCCTCTAGGGCGCGAGCCCGGTCCATGTCCGCGGACCAGTGACGCTCACGGTCGGCAGCAGCTTCTCGTATGCGCGCAGGTCCGCCTCGCCGTCAGGTGTGACCGAATCCGTCAGCGCCAGAGCGTGCTGGAGCATGTCCGGCCAGGACCAGCCGAGGGCGATGCCAGGCACAAATCCCGCGACTAGCGCGTCGCGGCGGCCCGAATCGTTCAGTGCCCGAGTGGCCACCACGGCAGGCTCGCGCGGCCCCGCCGGTCCGGCCACGGCGTGCCACTCGCCCGCGCGGGTGACAGCCCGGATGCCGCCGTCGGTCGGCAGGACGACCGCGCCGGTCCCAGCCGCCATAAAGGCCGCGACGGTCGAGTCAGCCGCGCGAATGTCGTCCGGGATGACCAGCGCTGGCCCGCGCGCGGCGGCATACTGCAGCGCACTGCCGCCCGCGTTCAGGATCACGGGCACGCCGGCGTCCACGGCGTAACTGGTCAGTGAGCCGTACGTCTCCGCTGGCAGCCCGGCGGGCAGGCTCCCGCACAGCACCACGGCGGTCGCCCCGTCCAGCAGCGCTCGGTAGTCAGTCGCGAGGCGGCCGAGCTCCTCCGTCGTGATGTACGGCGCAGGCTCCTCGAGTGTCGTGGCGTACCCGGTCGTCGCATCCGAGACGAGGATCGCACGGCGCGACTCGGCGCTGATCCGGGTGAATTGCGTTGCCACGCCAGTCCTGGCGAGCTCAGCCCTGATCAGCTCACCTGACGATCCGCCCGCCAGTCCGGCGGCAACCACTTCGTGCCCGAACGTCTGCAGCAGCCGCGCAACGGCGAGCCCGCGCCCGCCGGCCTCGTGCCGCACCCGGCTGACCAGGTTTGCCGTGCCCAGTTCCAGCTGGTCGGCGTCGTACCGAACCTGCAGCGCCGGGTTGAGCGTTACCGTGACGATCACCCGGCGACCTCGGCTGCCAGCAGCGCGCCCAGCTCCCAGCACGCCTCGAGATCGGCCTTCGCCGGCGTGCCGATGACGGTCACCGGGGGCCGGACCGGCCGCCAGCCCAGCCCCGTTGCGATCGACTCCACCGCGCGGACGGCTCCGCCGGTGTCCATGTTGCCGTGCACGTACAGCCCGTAGGGGCGTCGCTTCGTCGCCTCGAGGCATGGGTAGTAGATGCCGTCGAAGAAGTGCTTGAGCGCTCCGGACATGTAGCCGATGTTGGCGGGGGTGCCGAGCAGGTAGCCGTCGGCCGCGAGCACATCTACCGCGCTGGCCGTCAGGGCGGGCCGGACGAGCACGTCGACGCCCTCGATCTCGTCGGTGCGGGCGCCGTCCGCCACGGCCTCGAACATCGCCTGGAGTGCGGGCGATGGCGTGTGCTGAACGATGAGCAGCGTGGGCATCACGCCGAGCCTAAACCAGGCGGCGCAGTCGCTCCGTCGGCTGCGGCCCGGCGCGCCGCTGAGCGGGGGACGCACCCCGTTCCCTGCCTTATGGGTTTGCGATGCCGTCGGATACCGTGACCGGATGCGCCTGCCGGTCCTCAGCTCAGCAGTCGCTCTAACCACGGTCGCTCTGACCACGGGTCTGGACGTCTGCTGCGTGCTGGTCTTCGTCTTGATCGGGCGGCACACCCATCACGACGGAGAAAGCCTGGCCGGGATCTGGCACACCGCCTGGCCGTTCCTTGCAGGCCTCGCCATTGGGCTGGCGGCGGCCAGGTACTGGCGCATGCCGCTCGCCATCGTGCCGGCCGGGCTCGGCGCGTGGGTGGGAGCTGCCGGCGCGGGCATGGCGATCAGAGTGCTCGCGGGACAGGGAACGGCCGCGGCGTTCATCGTGGTGGCGTGCGCGTTCCTGGCGTTGTTCCTGGTCGGCTGGCGCGCACTGGCCCTGGCTGCACATCACTTCCGACTCAAGAGTCACGGGAGTGAACAGCGGGGTTGACTGCCCTGCCGGGGAACAACGCATACTCCTTGATAAGGCGTGCGGCCGGCCCAGGGCAGGGGGCTAGCTTCGGCAAGGAGGCGCCACGTGATTCGGCAGCTCCGCCGAACGGCCGTCGGGCTCGTGGCGGCGGTGGCGATGCTGGCCGGTCTTACCGCGTGCGCCGCGCCGAGCTATATCTACGCCGCGGACACTACTGACCACGCGTACTTCAAGGTGCCGACTAGCTGGCCGCAAGTAAATTCGCAGGCGCTGTCGGGCGCCCAGGGGCAGCTGGGCAATTCGCTGGCGGGGCCGGCGGGCGGCGCGTTCGCGTGGGCGCGGGCATACGACGCCGCGGCCGACCCGTCGGCGGCCGGCTTGCTCGTGGGCTCGGGGTCGCCGGTGGTGTACGCCAGCGTGCAGGATCTGAGCACGACGCTGCGCGCCGAGCTGTCCTTCGATGCCATGCGCAACCTGCTGCTGCCGGTCACGGCCAGTGCTCGGCAGTCGGCGACAGCTCAGGGATTGCAGCTCTCCGGATTCAACCTGGTAGCCAGCTCCACCATCACGAATAAGGACGGCGTCCGCGGCATCAACGAGCTGTTCGAGTACAACGTGAGCGGGCAGCCGGATGCCTTCGACCAGACCGTCCTGACTAATAGCTCGACGACGAAGCTGTACCTGCTCTTGGTGCAGTGCTATCAGAACTGCTTCATCTCGCACGAGGCGCAGATCAAGGCAGTCGTGGACTCATTCACTGTGCGAGGTAACTGATGCGCAGGTCCGCTAGCAAGACCGGCCTGAAGTCTCGTAGCAAGACGAAGCGGCAGTCTCGCCGGGACTGGCGCCAGCAACACGGACTGATCGGCGCCGAGCGGCAGCGGCGCAGGCCACAGTCGTTCTGGGACCGGGCCAAGTTCAGTGTGCTGTTCATCCTGCTCTGGTTCGTCGTCGTCTGGTATCAGATGTCGACCGACCCGGTCCTCGGCTTCGTCGATGCGGCCCGCCAGCAGCTCCAGGTACAGTCGGGGGTCGGCCGCTGGCTGGTGCTCCTGCTCGGGCTCGATGTGCTCCGCCAGCTGAGCTACCTGCTCGCTGAGCGATCGCACCGCTATTACCGGCTGTCCAACGGCGCCTTCGGCCGCGGCGACCAGGTCACGCACCAGATGAGCGACTACACGCGGTTCCGGCTGTCGCGCGCCATCAAATGGCTTGTCTTCTTCGCGATCCTGGCGATCATCCTTGGCGCCGTCTACCACACCTCGCCGATCCAGGGGCTGTTCCAGGCACCGGCGTCCATCGTGCACGCCCTGCCGACGATCCTGTACTTCCTCGCGTTCATGCTGCTGGCCGTCGGGCAGTTTGCCGCGATCTTCTGGTTCCTGTCGCGCGGCGGCGTCGACATCTACTATCCGGGCGATGTGAACACTCGGTTCTCGGACGTGTGGGGCCAGGACCACGTGCTCGCCCGAGTGCAGGAAAACATCCTGTACCTAGAGGACCCGGAGTCGATCGAGGACCACGGCGGTTACGTACCCGGTGGCATCCTCCTCTGGGGACCGCCGGGTACTGGCAAGACGCTCATGGCCGAGGCAATGGCCGGCGAAACAGGCAGGCCGTACGTATTCGTTGACCCTGGCGCGTTTATCAACATGTTCTTCGGCATCGGCGTGCTGAAAGTGAAGGGGCTGTTCCGACGGCTGCGCAAGCTCGCTGTCCGGTACGGAGGCGTGATCGTCTTCTTCGACGAGGCGGATTCGCTTGGCAGCCGCGGCGGCAGCGTTGGTGGCCAGGGCGGACAGCGCAGCCTGCCGGCGCCAGGGAGCCCGTTCGCGTCCTGCCACGGGTTCAGTTACCTCACGCCCGACACTCAGGCCGTGCTGACGGCCCAGGCCGAGGCGGCTGGCGCGGTCGGCGCGGACCCGGCGCCGCGGCGGCCTGGCCGGTTCCGCCAGATGATCCCAGCTGGTATGGGCATGGGCGGCGGCGGCATGGGCACGCTCCAGGCGCTGCTCACCGAGATGTCGGGCCTCAAGAAGCCGCGCGGGTTCTTCAACCGGGTGGTGCGGCGCACGCTCGGCATGCGACCGAAGCCGCCGCCTAAATACCGCATCCTGATCGTGATGGCCACGAACATGCCGAGCGCGCTCGACGAGGCGCTCTTGCGGCCCGGCCGGATCGACCGGATGTACCGGGTGGGCTATCCCTCTAAGGAGGGCAGGAAGCGCACGTACGAGGGCTACTTCGGCAAGGTAGCCCACGAGATCAGCGCCGACCAGATAGATCACCTGGCGACCATCACCCCGTACGCCACTGGTGCGACGATCAAGGACCTGGTCAACGAGTCGCTCATCGTCGCCCTGCGCGACGGCAGGACGACCATCACCTGGCCCGACGTCCTCAAGGCCAAGCTGGCAAAGAGCGTGGGACCGTCCGAGGGCGTCGAGTACATCGAGCGCGAGCGGCACGCCGTAGCCCTGCACGAGGCGTGCCACGCTGTGATCAGCCACCTGGTGCAGAAGCGAAACGTGATCGACACCGCGACCATCCAGAAAGGCGCCGACTACCTCGGGTTCGTCAAGCCAATCCCGATCGAGGAGCAGTTCACCTCGTGGCGCACCGAGTATGAGGCGGACATCATGGTCAGCCTCGCTTCGCTTGTAGGTGAGCGGATGTTCTTCGACGGTGACTCGAGCTCGGGAGTCTCCGGGGACCTGCAGAACGCCACAATGATCTCGCTCGCGATGGAAGGCCTGTGGGGAATGGGCGGCCAGTACGGCTCGTACGCGGCGACCAGGGCACCACATGACGCGCACCCGGTGGCCGACGGCAACGACCGCAACGTCCTGGAGACCGCCCTCGGCCAGCGCGCGGAGGCGCATCTCGCTACGCTGGCCGAGCGTACCGGCGCGCTGCTGACCGAGCACCGGTCAAGCGTCCTCGCCGTCGGGCACGCGCTCGAGGCGCACAAGACGATCAGCGGTCAGGACGTCACGGCCATCATCAACGGCGTAGAGGGACCCGTCGTGGACGGCCGTCCGTACCGGGAGCCGGACTTCCTCGCCGAACTGGAGGCTTATCACCTGCGCGCCGTTTCGGCGCACGGCGGCGACCGCGGCATGCCGCTGCCTGTGCCGGTACCGGTGCCGCGAGACCAGGCGGAGCTCACTCCCTTGCCCGCGACGACGGAGCACCGGGCCGATGTCGCCGACTAAGCGTCAGCTTGGATCGGCGAGCATGCGGGCGACTGTCGCGGCGGCGTCGTCCGTGGGGATGGTGAGCTGCTCGCGGGTGTGAAGGTGGCGGAGGGTGAGCTCACCCCGTTCCCATTCGTCGAAACCGACGATTACCACGGCAGCGGCACCCGATTGCGCGGCGCGCTTGAGCTCGGTCCCGAGCTTGCGGGGCTCGACAGGCACAGCGACGCGCCATCCAGCTGCGCGGATCTGTGCGGCGACGTTGCGGGCCGGCGCGTGCAAGGCGGGGTCGAGCGGGAGCACCACGACGTCGCTCGGCGCCAGTGGTCTCGGCAGCAAGCCGTGCACCTCGAGGAAGTCCATCAGCGTGACGTCGCCCATGCCGAAGCCGATGCCAGGAATGCGCTGGCCGGAGAACAGGCCGGTCAGGTCGTCGTAGCGGCCGCCGCCAAATAGCGACCGGGCGTTGGCCTGATCCGTGTCGAAGACCTCAAAGACAGTCGAGGTGTAGTAGTCGAAGCCGCGCACGATCATCGGGTCGAAGGTCACCAGGTCACGCGCGCTGCTGGTAAGGACTCTGGCCAGCATGGAGCGCTGGACGACGCTCGCCGGGAGGCTCTGGATGAGCGCGGCGCCGTCCTGGAGTGCGGCCTCGAGGTTTGCGAATTGGTTGTCGGTCACGCCGGCTTCGCGTGCTGCCGCGCGGAGGTCCTCGCGCTCGGACTTGGCCCAGCGGTCCAGGATGGCTGACACGGGGCGGACCTGAGCCGGGCTGATTCCGATGATGTCGCTGAGCAAGCTGTCGAGTAGGACACGGTCGCTGGCCCGGATCGTGTACATGTCCGGGCTCGCGCCCACGCTGCGGAACATCGCGTGGATGACCTCGAAGATCTCGATCTCGCAATTCGGACTGTCGGCCCCGAAGATGTCGACGTTGATCTGCCAGTGCTCGCGGGTCCGGCCGCGCTGCGGGCGCTGGTAGCGGTGACAGTTGACGTTGCAGTACCAGCGGACCGGGAATGCAAGCTCGCCCGCGTGGCCCGCGATCATTCTGGCGACCGACGGAGTCATCTCCGGCCGCAGCGCAAGCCGCCTGCCGCCTCTATCGGTAAATGAGTACAGCTCCTGGCTGGCGATCTCCGCGCCGGACTTGGCCTCGTAGATCTCGGCTGGCTCCAGCAGCGGTCCGTCGTAGCGCTGGTAGCCGAAGCCCTCGACGCAGCGATGCAGCGAGCCGAAGACCTGCTCCCGGACGGACATCTCCGCTGGCAGGAAGTCGCGGGTGCCGCGATAGGGAGCAGTCGACAGGTAAGGCCGCGGGTGTTCCGTCGTCGCGGCAGTGGTTGCGGTCGGGGTCGGGGTGCCGACCGCGGTCGGGGTGCCGGTCGCGGTCGGAGCGTCGGCCGCGGTCGGGGTCGGGGTACTGGTCGCGGTCGGGGCGGCGACCGGGGTCGTGGGCTGGACTGGCTCGGTGCTGGTCACGCGGCCGATGCTAGGCCGGACAGGTGGCCAGCGGAAACGAATAACGGCCGCGAGATGCGCTGAGGCGCACGCCACGGTTCCCCGAGCGTGGCCGAGCCGCAATTCCCATGATCACGAAGGATCCGGCACAGCCGGCTGTGCCGAATCCTTCGCCGATCCGCTGCAGGCTACGCACCGCGCTCCGACTGAACCATCACTCAATTCGCCCTTGTCATGCCATCGGCCTGACATTTAGACTGAACATTCAGTCAACGCGTTGGGAGCGCGATACTCATGGCCTGGACACCGGCCAGCTCGACCGATCCACATTCAGCAACGACGACTGCAACAGGCGCCCAGGAGGTGCCCGGACCCGGCCCCAGCCAGAAGCCTCAGTTGAGTCTGGTCCCGACCGCAGGCACCGCCCAGGCACAGATCCCAACTTCGGCTAGGCCGTCGCTGGCCAAGATCATTGAGGAGCAGGAGGAGATCTTCGTCCGCCGCCAGCCCGAGTCGGCCCGGCTAGCAGCACTGGCCGGGGCATCCCTAGCCGGGGGCGTCGTCTCCAGCTGGCAGATCTCCCGTCCGCAGCCAGTGTGGCTGAGCCACGGCAAGGGCTCGAAGCTCTACGACGTCGACGGCAACGAGTACGTCGACCTGCACGGCGGCTACGGCGTCTCGCTCGCCGGCCACGGTCACCCGGCTATTGTCGAGGCGGTCCAGGCGCAGGTGGAGCGCGGCACGCATTTCGCGCAGCCGACCGAGACCGCGCTGGCCGTCGCGTCGGAGCTGTCGCGGAGATTCGGCCTGCCGCAGTGGCGGTTCGCCAACTCCGGCACCGAGGCGACGATGGACGCGGTGCACCTGATGCGGGCGATCACCGGTCGCGACAAGATCATCAAGGTGGAAGGGTGCTACCACGGTCACCATGACTCGGTGCAGGTTTCGGTGTGTCCGGACGACAGCGAGGACGACCGGGGCCCGGCCGGCCAAATGGCGTTCCTTCAAGCAGCGGCATACCCCGGGCGATTACTGACCTGACCCTGATCGTCGGCTTCAACGACCTGGGTGCCGTACGGCGGAGGCTGGCGGAGAATCCCGGTGAGATCGCCGGCATGATCCTCGAGCCGATCATGATGAACGCGGGCATCATCAAACCCGATCCCGGCTACCTCGCCGGCCTGAAGGAGCTGCTCGCAGCCCACGGGGCACTGCTGACGTTTGACGAAGTCAAGACCGGGCTGACCGCCGGGCCGGGCGGCGCAACCGGCGTCACCGGCGTCACGCCCGACATCGTGTGCCTGGCCAAGGCGATCGGCGGCGGCATCGCGGTTGCCGCAGTCGGCGGCACCGCTGAGGTGATGTCCCACGTCGCCAACGGCGACTACGAGATGGTCGGCACCTTCAACGGCAACCCGCTGGCCATGGCCGCGTGCAGGGCCATGCTGACCGAGGTCGCCACTCCGGACTCCTATGAGCGGCTAGAGAATCTCCGGCTCAAGGCCGTTGACGGCATCGAGAGGGAGATCGCCCGCAACGGGCTCAACGCCCAGGTGGTGTCCGTCGGCGCGAAGGGCTGCGTGGTGTTCTCATCCGAGCCGGTACGCAACTTCCGTGACTTCCTCAACGTCCGGGACTCCTTCAGCCACGCGCACTGGCTGTTCCAGCACAACGGCGGGGTCTTCCTGCCGCCGTGGGGCAAGATCGAGCAGTGGCTGATGTCGGTCCAGCATGACGAGGCGGATATCGACAGGTTCATCGAGAATTTCGCGACCTTTGCGGCCGCGGTCCGGCCATAATCCGACTGAATCCGCGAAAAGATACGGTCCCGTGACAGCGAAGTCCTTGCGCCGTACTACACACCAGGACATTCTGGGCAGGTAATCGGTCAGGCACACGAGTCTGGCAGAACGTTCAGCACGGGAGCTAACCGGCTAGCGCTCGGCCAGTCCCCCGGCTCGGCGGAAGGCGACGGTAGATGCACCCACGAGAGGGCTGGCAGCCGGACGGCACTCGTCGGCGGCCCGAGCTCTCCCGGCGCCAGGCCCTGAAGCGCGGTGTCGCGGCCGCCCTGCTCGCGGGCGGCGGCGCCTCGGTACTTGACGCCTGCGCACCGTACCTGGTCGGGGCAGCCAACGTCCCGCTGCCGAGGCCCAACAACCCGGTGACCTGGCCAGTAGCCGGCAACGCCGCCATCGCGAGCAACCTGAAGCCAGAGACCGGTGCCACTCTCCAGATTTACAACTGGGTCGCCTACATCAACCAGGCCTGCGTCAACAGCTTCGCCAAGAAGTACAACTGCAAGGTCGAGGTGACCACGTTCAACACGATGAACGAGGCACTCTCGAAGCTGCGCAGCGGGCTGAAGTTCGACGTGCTTATGGGCGCCACCGTGGACGTGCTCGGGGACCTCATCGAGTCCAAGCTGATCCAGCCGCTGAACCACAGCTACATCCCGAACATCTCTCAGGCGTGGCCAGACTTCCAGAATCCTTACTACGACCGGGGCTGGCAGTACACGGTGCCGTACACCATCTACACGACGGGCATCGCCTGGCGCAAGGACAAGGTGCACGAGAATCCCTACGCCATGCGCAACCCGTGGCGCGAGATGTTCTTCCAGCCGCAGTACAAGGGCAAGATCGCGCTCCTGGACGACTACCGGGAAGACATCAGCCTCGGGCTGATGATGAACGACATCTACGACCTCAACACTACGAGCAAGAGCCAGATCGATCTGTCCCGGCAGACGCTGCTACAGCTCGCCGATCTTGTCGACATGCAGATCGACAACAACGACTACAGCGAGGTCCCGGTCGGCCAGACCTGGATCCACCATGCCTGGTCCGGCGACATGGCCGCTGCCGCGAGCTACATGCCGAAGGGCGTGCCAGTAGAGGTTGTCGGCTACTGGTTCCCCAAGGACGGCAAGGGCCCCATCGCGAATGACACCAACACGTTGCTGAGGTCGGCGTCCAGTCCGGTGCTGGCACACCTGTTCCTGAACTACATGCTCGACGAGCCCGTCGTGGTCGAGAACATCAGCTTTAACGGCTACATGCAGCCCGTGACCGCGGTCACGCCTGAGTTGCTGGTGAAGGAGCAGATCTTGCCGCCGAGTCTGATAACTACCGCCGTGGTGCCGTCGGATTTCCGCCGCGGGGTCGCGGAGCTTCAGCTGCCGGTCGACGCTGACGCCTTGTGGCAGCAGGCCTACCTCGTCGTGAGCAACGGGATCTAGCCATGGCCCACCTGCCGCCCGAGTCGCTCGAGCACTCGCCACGCGCCCGCCGAGCGAGACAGACACGCGGCGCCCCAAAGCCATTCCAGCCGAACAGATGGTTCTGGGTCCTGCTGGCCGCTCCGGGAATCATCTGGCTCGCTGTCCTCTTCGTCGTCCCCTTCTACGCGATGCTCGCTATCGGCGAGGGCAAGCTCGACCGCCAGACTGAGTCGCCCGTGGCGGTCTACCTGCCCTGGCACTGGAGTTCGGCGAACCTTTCCAACGTCTGGACCGACCTGTTCGGCTCCGGCGCGTTCGTCGGCTCGATCGCACTGCGGACGATCTGGTACGTCGTTGCAGCTTCGCTGCTGAGCCTCGTCATCGCCTACCCGGCTGCGTACTTTGTGGCCAGGTTCGCAGGCCGGCGCAAGGGCATCTTCCTGGTCCTGCTGATCGCTCCGTTCTGGATCAGCTACATGATGCGAATGCTGGCCTGGATTGACCTGCTCCAGACCGATGGCTACGTCAATAAGGTCTTGTCCTTCCTCGGACTCGGCTCGCCTGACTGGCTCGGCGGACACTCGTACACCGTGATACTCGGGCTGGTCTACGGCTACATCCCGTACTTGATCCTGGTGCTCTACGCAGGCCTGGACCGGATCGATCCGTCCCTCATCGAGGCGGGCCGTGACCTCGGCCTCGGCCGGAGCCGAACGTTCTGGCGGGTGACGCTGCCGCTGTCACGCCAGGCGATCCTGACCGGCATGCTCATCACGGTGCTGCCGATGCTCGGCGACTACTACACGAACCAGCTGCTGTCGGGCGCGCGCGATACCTCGATGATCGGCAACCTGATCCAGGGCCAGCTCAGCCAGCCCTCCGCCGGGCAGGGCGCGATCTTGTCCCTGATCGTCCTGCTCGTCCTGCTGGTGCCGATGATCTACTACGTGGTACAGACCAACCGGGCCTCACAGGCGGCGTCATGACCAGCACGGCAGTCTCCGAGACAGTCACGACCAGAGCGGGAACGAGGTCGTCAGCGCCGCGGTTCTTTCGCAATCCGTGGCGGCATCCGTGGTTCCTGGAAGGCTTCACCTGGCTGTACCTGATCTGGTCGCTCGCGCCGATCGCCCTTGCTGTCCTGTTCTCGTTCAACAAAGGCAGGTCGCAGGCCACCTACCAGGGCCTGACGTGGCGCTGGTACTGGGGCGACAAGGTCAACTCGATCTGGCACAACCCCGCGCTGCACAGTGCAATGTTCGAGACGCTGAGGCTGTCCGCGTACACCACGCTGATCGCGGTACCCATCGGCGTCGCATTCGCTCTCGGCATCAACCGCTGGCGCGGCTACCTGCCATCGAGCTTCAACTTCATCATGATCTTGTCGTTCGTCGTGCCGGAGCTGATCTTCGGCGTCGCGATGTTCTTCGTCTTCACGAAGATGCCGGGCCTTGACACGGTCGGCCTCGGTAACTGGGCGGAAGTGCTAGGCCTGGTGACCTGGAACGTGAGCTGGCCGGCGATCCTCGTCCAGGCCAGGCTCGTGACCATCGGCAAGCAGTACGAGGAGGCATCGGCCGACCTCGGCTGCACACAGTTCCAGACAATGCGGCGGGTCATGCTGCCGCTACTGACGCCAGCCATCTTTGCCAGCGCGATTCTGGTCTTCTCCGGTGTCATCGACGACTTCGTGATCGTAGACCTGCTCTCGTCCAACGCGACGAACACGCCGATGTCGGTGATCATCTACTCGACGCAGCACGGTGGTAACGGTGGTCCTGCCCTCAACGCACTCGCCACGGTCATGCTGCTGATGTCGTTTGTGGTGGCAGGCCTCGGCTTCCTCGGGTACCGACTCATGACCAGAGGCCAGCGCGGCGCCGGGAACCAAGCCCTGGTCGCGATCACCGGCGCCGAGAGCTGATCGGATCGCGCCTACTGGCGCACGATCGCGAGTGCGTCCACGGCGATCGCGCCGCGAGGGCCGCAGATCAGCGGGTTGATGTCGAGCGCTTCAAGGTGGCTGCCGAGCTCGATGGCGAGCTCCGACAGACCGCGGATTGCCTGGATCACGGCGTCGAGATCGGCAGGCCCGGCGCCGCGGACGCCGTCCAGCAGCGGTCGCACACGCAGCTCGGCCAAGAGGTCGGCGGCCAGCCCCGCAGACACCGGCGGCAGCGCAACCCGCCGGTCGGCCAGCAGCTCGACCAGCACACCGCCGGCGCCGACCACGACGAGCGGGCCAAGTTCCGGATCGGCGACAATCCCGAGGGCCAGCTCCACGCCAGGCGGTACTGACTGACACACCAGGACCTGGGGGCCGAGGCGGGCCGCCAGGTCGGCGTAGGCCCGGACGAGCTGATCCGCATCGCCGATGCCGAGCACGACGCCGCCGACATCGGACTTGTGCTGGAACCGCGGCTCGTCGGTCTTGAGCACGACCGGATAGCCGAGCTCGTCAGCAGCGACTGCCACAGCGTCAACGTCGGCGGCTGGCCGCGTCGCAGCGACACTGATCCCGTACTCGCCCAGCAGCTCGAGCAACGGAGTGCCGCTGGCGCGGCCCGACGCGAGCAGGGCGGCGCCACGAGCCTGCCGGTCCGGCCGACTTGCGCCATCCGCGCGCGGCTCAGCGCCGCCGGCGCGAGGCTCATTGCTGCCAGCGCGAGGCTCACCGGCGCGGGCGCGAGGCTCACCGCTGCCAGCGCGAGGCTCGCCGCTGCGGGATCCGGCCGCTGCCGGCCGCCGCGCGTAATCCAGCAGGTGCCGCAGCGCCAGCAGCCCCGACCGGGTCCCTTCCAGGACCGGCACGCCGGCAGCCCGCAGCTGCCTGGCCACGTCCAGGTCGATGGCGCTGCCGAGGTTGCTGACCACAGCCAGAGGCTTGTCTGTCTGCGCGGCAACGTCCAGCATCGCCAGCGGGTAGGACTGGTCGCCGTCGAGCTCATGCACGAGGTCAACGGCGAGCGCGACAGCCTGCACGGCCGGGTCGGCGGCGAGCGCGAGCAGCGAGCCGCCGAATAGCTCCCTCGTGTCAGCGCCTGTGCCCCAGACATCGAGCGGATTCGCCGGAACGAGGCCGGGATCGAGCAGGGCACCGAGCCGCGACACGGTGGCCGGGCCGATCTCCGCGAACGGCACGCCGACGGCTTCGGCGATGTCCACGACGTGCGCGCGCTCAAGGCCCGAGTCATGCACGGTCGCTATGCCCGTCCGTGCGGGCTCGGAGGCCGCAGCCGCTCGCGCCCCGGTCCCGGCCGCTCGCGCCTGCGTCCCGATCGCTCGCGCCCGGCGCCCGACGGCAAAGAGCTCCAGCGTGTCCGCGAACTCCGCCAGATCGCTCACTCGCAGCATCCCGTGCGCCCTCGCCAGCGCCTCCCAGCCGCCATCGGAGCCGGCCAGCGCACCTGAATGCGCGGCGACCATCTCGCGACCGCCAGCCGAGCTACCGACGCTCAGCAGCACGACCGGGATGTCACGGTCCGCCGCGGCGGCCAGCACGCGTCGCAGGCCAGCGCCATCGCGGATGACCTCGAGCACGAGCCCGAGCACCCGCGTCTCGGGAAGTCCGAGGGCGTACTCCAGGTACGCCGGTGCGGCCGTTACGAGCTCCTGCCCGGACGACACCGCAACCGTGAAGCCGATGCCGCGCCTGGCCCGCAGCAGCGCGGAAAACACCGAGCCCGAGTGCGTTACGAGCGCGACCGGCCCCGCCGGCAGCGGATCCGGCTCGGTGTAGCCGACGGCACGCAGGCCGTAGCTGACGTTGACGAAGCCCATGCAGCCGGCCCCGCACAGGGCCATGTCCGCCGAGCGCGCGATCGCGGCGAGCCGTTCTCGCAGCGCCGGCCTGGCGTCGTCGGGCGCGCATTGCTCGTGGGCGTTCCCGAAGATGACCGCGCCCCGGCAGCCGACCGCGGCGGCCAGGGCTAGCTGCTCCTCAAGGGCCGCATCGGGGACCGCCAGCAGGGCCAGTTCGGGCGGCTCTGGCAGGTCAGCCAGCGACGGAAAGCACTGCGCGCCCTGGAGTTCGGCGTACCTCGGGTTGACCGGGTACAAACGCGGCCGGGCTTGGCTCTTAGCCACATCATCGAGCATCCGGCGGCCGAAGCTGGCCGGGCGCGATGATGCGCCAACTAGCGCCACGCTGCGCGCTTCGAGCATGACCCGGACCGCCGCGCCGTCCGCGGAGCGGTCGGCGCGGCGGTCCGGGCGCAACGCGACCCCGTTCCCTGCCTTATGGGTTGACAGCGTCGTCACGACCGCCGGAACGCCTTGCGGGCGGCAGCGGTGCGGGCCGCGGACTTCCGGTCGGCGATCGCGGCCCTGGCCGCCTGCCAGCCGGGGATGCCGCAGACGCCGCCGCCGGCGTGAGTCGCCGAGCTGCCGTAGTAGAGGCCGCTGACGGGCGTGCGGTAGTCAGCGAAGCCGGGCGCCGGGCGCATGTGGAAGAGCTGCTCGAGCGACAACTCGCCATGGAAGATGTTGCCGCCGATCAGGCCGTACTCGTGCTCCATCTCGTACGGGCCGACGACGTCGCGGTGCAGGATCGAGCCCTTGAAGTTCGGCGCGAGCTCGTTGTAGCAGTCGATCATGCGGTCGGCGTACGCCTCGAGCTCCGCTGTGTGCGGCTCGGTGTTCCAGTCCGACGGCACCCACTGCGTGAACAGCGACATGATGTGCGTCCCCTCCGGGCTCAGCGTCTTGTCGAACGCCGTCGGGATCACTCCGTCGCTGAACGGCCGCACGGCCGGCTTGCCGTCGCGCGCGTCCTGGAACGCGCGCTCGATGTACTCCATCGTCGGCGCCATCTCGACCGAGCCGGTGTGGTGCTCCTGCAGGCGCGAGCCGGGGTCGGCGATGAAGTCGGGCAGCTCGGCGAGCGCCAGGTTGATCTTTACGACACCGCTGCGGCTCTTCCACCGCTCAATGTCCGTGGTGAAGGCGTCCGGAAGGTGCTCACGACCGACCTGGTCCAGGAACGCGGTCTTCGGGTGCAACGTCGACACGACGACTTTGGCCCGAATCTCGTCGCCATTTGCCAGCGCGACGCCGACGGCCTTGCCGCCCTCGACGAGCACGCGTGCGACAGAGGCGTTGATCCGGATCTCGGCGCCGTTCTCGCGCGCGGCCCGCTCGATGGCGCTGGATACAGCGCCCATGCCGCCTTCCTGGAAGCCCCAGTTGCCGAGGTGCCCGTCCCCCACGTCCCCGATCGAGTGATGCGCCATAACGTACGCAGTGCCGGGCTCGTACGGCCCGGCCCACGTGCCGATGACGCCGTTCACCGCGAGCGCGCCCTTGACCTGCGGCGACTCGAACCAGTCGTCCAGCAAGTCGGCGATGCTCATGGTCATCAGCCGGGTGACGTCCGCGATCGACCGGACGTCGAGGCCGCGGTTGCGCCAGGCGAGCTTCAGCGTGCCGGCCAGGTCGCGCGGCTTGCGCGAGCCGATCGCGGGTGGCACGGTCAGCAGCAGCGGGCCTAGCACATCGGCGAGGCCAGCGATCCAGGCATCCCACTTCGGCATCGCGTCCGCGTCCTTCTTGGACCACTGCGAGACTGACTCGTGGTTGCGCTTGGCGTCGTCGGCATAGAGCTTGATCGACCCGCCCTCCGGGAACGCCTGGTAATACGGCCCCATCGGGTAGATCTTGTAGCCGTGCCGGTCCAGCTCAAGGTCCTTGATGATCGTCGGTGGCAGCAGGCTCATGACGTAGGACAGCCTCGTCACTTTGAACTCGGGTGCGTCCGGCCAGACCGCCTCCGTCGTGGCCGCGCCTCCCGTCTTGTGGCGGCCTTCGAGTACGACAGTTCTCGCCCCCGATCGCGCCAGGTACGCGGCTGCCACCAGCCCGTTGTGTCCTCCGCCGATAACGATGGCGTCGTATGTTGCGGCCATGTGCCAGCCTTCCGTAATGTTGCCGCCACCGCGCGCACCGGGTGATGCGGCACTGCCGCACCCTGTGGTGCGGCTTCGCTGCACCTGGTGGTGCGGGGCGTCCCGCGCAGTGTCAGGCGACGCAGCGCGAAATGTTTGACTGAATGTTCAGTTTAAGAAATTATGTAGCCTGTAGGCAAGAGGGACTGGCATTTCCCGATGCCGGATCTTGTTCTGTCTACGGGTGCATGGGCGAAAGCCGCGAAATAACTGCGAACTAGCAACGAGGGCAACACGCAGACAGACGGCACGAGAGCCGGAATCATTGCCGTCATGAGAGGAACCGCTGCGATGACAGTCCGCGCAGCCGACGGCGCTGAGGTGCCGGGGACCGCCGATCAGCGGCGTGAGCAGATGCTGCACGCCGCGCTCGAGGTCATATCGGCCCGCGGTTATGCCGATACCCGGATCGCCGATGTCGCCGAGCGTGCCGGCGTCAGCCCCGCGCTGGTCATTTACTACTTCAAGACCAAAGATCAGCTGCTCACCGAGGCCATCAGGTACTACGAAGACAACTGGTACGCCGTCGGTCAGAGCCGCATGGCGCGCCTGAAGTCAGCCGCCGAGCGGCTCGAGGAAATCGTCGCCATGAGCTGCCTGAACGAAGCGGACCCTGAGCCTGCCAGCTCATGGCCGCTCTGGCTCGACTTCTGGGCTCAGGCGGCCAGGAACGCCGAGGTCGCGAGCGTCCGGCAAAAGTCCGACGAACGGTGGCGCGACGTCATCTCGACGCTGGTCCAGCAGGGCCAGGAAGCCGGCGAGTTCCGGGAGGTCGACGCCGCAAGCTTTGCGCTGTACCTGTCGACGCTCCTCGACGGGTTCACGATCCAGATCGCGCTGAACGACCCGGTAGTTGACTCGATGCGTGCTTTTGAGCTAAGCATGCATTTTGTGGCTGATCAGCTAGGTTTTGACTGGACGCCGGACCGTAGCCGGGAGCGCCTGGATGGTCTCGACGGACTGGATAGCCGGGAGAGTCCGGCAGGTCATGGTGTTCCAGGCAGCCTCGGCTCGGCAGGCCAGACTGATATCGATGAAGGGTAGGTAGCCGACGTGGCAGGTGGCCGGATCGAGCTTGTCTCGCTCACCAAGCGCTTCACCGAGGTCGCAGTCGACAACATCGACGTCCAGATCGCGAGCGGCGAGTTCTTCTCGCTGCTCGGCCCGTCTGGCTGCGGCAAGACGACCACCTTGCGGCTGATCGCCGGCTTCGAGCAGCCGACGGCCGGCAAGATCCTGCTCGACGGCCAGGACGTCTCGGCTGTGCCGCCGCACCGCCGCAACGTAAACACGGTCTTCCAGAGCTACGCCCTCTTCCCGTTCCTCACTGTCTTCGACAACGTGGCGTTCGGCCTCCGCAACAAGCGACTGCCCAAGGCGGACCTGCAGGAGCGCGTGTATTCGGCGCTTGAGCTGGTGAAGCTGCGCGCATTCGAGAAGCGCAGGCCAGGCCAGCTGTCCGGTGGTCAGCAGCAGCGGGTAGCACTCGCGAGGGCCCTGGTGCTACAGCCGTCGGTGTTGCTGCTCGATGAGCCGCTCGGCGCGCTGGACGCCAAGCTGCGCCGCTCGCTCAAAGTCGAGCTGAAGGCGATCCAGGAGCAGGTCGGCATCACGTTCCTCTACGTGACGCACGATCAGGAGGAAGCGCTGACGATGTCTGACCGCCTTGCGGTCATGCGCGACGGCAAGATCGTCCAGATCGGCGCACCGACCCAGGTGTACGAGGAGCCGGCCGATACGTACGTCGCTGACTTCCTCGGCGTGTCCAACCTGATGCCGGTCGACATCGTGTCCCGCGGGCCAGGCTCGCGGTGCGAGGTCCGGCTGGGCGAAGCTGTCCTGGCCGTGGACCACGGCGGCCTGGACGCGCCCGATCACTCGCACGCCGTCATCAGGCCGGAGCGAGTCCGGATCGAGGAGTTCGGCTCGGCCGGCCCGAACCGAGTCCCGGCCATGGTCGAGCGCCTTGTCTACCTAGGCTCAGCCACGCAGGTCTACCTACGGCTCGCGGCCGGCACCGACATCCAGGCGCTCCTGCAGAACGACGGCGGTCATACCGAGCTCGCGCAGGGCACGCCCGTGCACGCGTACTTGGCACCGGACGGCCTGCGAGTGCTCAGCGGCGGTACTCCCGCCGCTGACCTGACTGCGGCCGCCGAACCCGAGATCATGCAGCAGGCCAGCTAGCCGACGTCGGCGTGATGCCTCTCTGCTGCGCTAGCAGCAGAGAGGCAGCCACGTCGTTGGACCCCTAGAAGATCACGTAGACCTTGCGGATCGTCTCGTGGATCTGCCAGGTCCCAGCCCACCCAAGCGGGAACACGGCCGTCCCGCCGGCAGCAATCTCCACTGATTCGCCGTCGTCGGGTGTCACCGTCATACGGCCGGCCACGATGTGCACGAACTCGTGCGTCTCGAGCTTCCAGTAAGACGGACCTGGAGTGCACTCCCAGACACCGACCTCCTGGTCGCCGTCCTTCCACAAGGTGAGGCCGGAGGTCTGCATGGGGTCGCCGGTTGCCTCTTCGAGCGGACCCCAGTCCTCGAGTTCCGCGGTCGCTGCTGAAGCCAGATAGGGAGTTACGTCGGTCATGGGCCGGTCATTCCTTTCGCTTCGTGCGTTCGGGGCCTTCAGGTAGCGCGTTCGGGACTGGCTGGATCGGACCTGGAGAGCGGGCTGGGGAGCTTAGGGGTTTCGGCCGCGCACGCAAGGCCGGGCTCAGGAAAGCGTGAGCTTGCCCGGTGTCTGCGGCGCATGTTCCGGGAACGGCAACGCGATCGGATCAGTGCCGAGCCTGCTATTGCCCACTGCGTCGAAGCGGTCAAGTCCGAGCTCGGACACGTCGACCACATCCGACATCCCGGTGAGTGCCACGTCGGCGGCGGCGCGCGCCACGGCTGGCCCCCACATCATCCCGGCGCCGCCCGCGCTGACTACGGTGGCGCCCCGAATGGTCTGCGTTCCTGTCATTGCGGGACCGATGATCGGCAGGTGGTCGGGTGTGTAATCGATGGTGGCGGCCCACGTGCGCCGCAGCCCTAGCCCGGCGGTCACGGGCACCAGCTCGGCCAGGCGCTGGCGCATCAGCGCCAGGTACGGCTGGTCGATGCAGGTCGCGACGCCAGGCGGCTCGTCCGGGTTGCTCATGCCGAACAGCAGACCGCCCTCCTCGGGCCGCCAGTACAGCCCGGCCGACAAGTCGAACACCATCGGCACGCGCTCGGGCGCGAGGTCGGGGTGCGGCTCGGTGACCGCGACCTGGTGGCGGACCCCGCCAGCCGGGACGCGCACGCCGGCCAGCCCCGCAACCTCCGCGAGCTCGGGGCCGCCGGTCAGTACGACGAGGGGCGTGCTGATGGGTCCGGCCGACGTCCGAACCCCGGAGACGGCGTCACCGCTGGTGTCGAGGCCGAGGAACGTCACGCCCTCGCGCACCTGCACGCCCGAGCTGACCAGCGCGAGCGCGTACGCGGTGACGTTGCGCGGCGGAGTGAGGTAGCCGTCTTCGGCGCAGTAAGTGCCGCCGAGCGTGCGGCCTGGCGCCAGGGTGGGATTGACCGTGTCGAGCTGACCCGGTTCTAGCCACCGAACGCCCAGGCCGAGCGCATTCTGCATCTGCATCCGCGCTCGTGCGGCCACCACATCGGCGTCGGTGAAGCATGGCAACACGTAGCCCTGCGGAGTGAAGCCCGAGTCGATGCCGAGCTCGTCACGCTGGCCGAGGTAGAACTTGCGGGACCACTCACCGAGCTGGACCGCCCACGGAGTCCCGCCCTGCGTGCGCACAATGCCAGCCGCGCGGCTGCTCGCACCCTGGCCTAGCGTGCGCTTCTCCAGCAACACCACCCGGCCGACCCCGCTGCGGCGCAGGAAGTACGCGCACCAGGCGCCCACCGTCCCGCCGCCGACGACAACGGCATCCGCCGAATCGCTCACCTGCATGTGCACCGGTCCATCCGCGCTTAACCTCGTTCTGCCGCGCCTGCCGACGGCCAGACCATCCTGTCAGGAGCTAGGCCGTTTGGCTGGTCTGGGCAGGCGCGGTTCCGGCTGATCATGGCATGGACTGAACGTTCAGTCAAGATTAGAATCTGGGAACGGGGTTGGTCAGCCTGCATCTGAGATTTCTGCGGGAGGCACGCGTCGTTCGCCCGAAGGCCGGGACGCGGAAGCGGCGGCCGCACGTCGCGGCCGCCGCCCTTGACGCGCTAACGCGCGAGTCAGCTAGCGGGTAGCTAGCGACCCCGCCGCATCGTTCCACGGCGCTTGCGCATGCCGCTGCTCTTCTTTGAGCGCATGACGACCCTCATGGTGAGCATGGTCGCGCAGATGGCGGCGATCGCCATGGCGGGCTTCATGAAGCGCATGAGCGATTTCCCTCCCCCGATGTCCTACAGGCGCCGTTCGTGCAATTTGGCTAGCCGAGGCGGGCCCGGCCGGCACGACAGTGCTGTAGATCACCCTGGCTGGTACCCGTCCAGTTGAACGCAGAAACTGAGACACGCCGGCCCGGCTACCTCGGCTTCGACGAGCGCACGCTGGCCAACGAGCACCGTGGCGCAGCGAAATCTGCGCAGGCATTCTGCAGACGGGCCTGTCCCGGGACCTGCGCGGCGCGGCCCCATCTAAGGCCGGTGGTCCTCTGGCCGCCTGCGTGCCGAGCGGGCCATTGGCAACGACTCGCTCGCATTCTAGACTGAACAGTCAGTCAAACAGCGGACAGCTTAGGAAGGCTCAGGCGCGATGTACGGATTGTCAGAAGAGGACCTCCGGATCCAGGCACGCGCCAGGACATTCGCCGACGAACTCATCCCGTTCGAGGTCGAGGCCGAGATGAACGGCGGCGACTTGGCCAAGGACATCGTCGCCGGCCATAAGGCGCGCGCGATCGAACTCGGCCTGTTCGCCACGAACATGCCCAGGGAGCTCGGCGGCGGCGGCTGCACCTCGGTGCAGCAGGTCCTCGTGCAGGAGCAGGTCGGGCGCGTCACCAACGCCCTCGCCTGGGTGGCCGCGACCCCGCCGTCCTGGCTGCCTGGCGTCGCCACCCCGTACCAGCTCGAGAGGTTCGTCCTGCCGACGGTCCGCGGCGAGCGCGAGGAGTGCTACGCGATCACCGAAGAGAGCGCCGGATCCGACGTCGACGGCATCGTCGCGACGGCGCGGCGCGATGGCGACGAATATGTGCTCGATGGCGAGAAATGGCACGTGACCTCCTTCAACTCCGCCGACTACGCCTTCTTCCAGGGCAAGCTGGTCGGCGGCGAGCATGAGGGCGAGCACGCCATGTTCATGGTCGACCTGCCGAGTCCGGGCGTGACCGTGGTCCGCACCCCGGCGTACACCCACACCATCAGCCACCATCACCCGATCGTGCGGTTCAGCGACGTACGCGTCCCGGCGACTCACCTGGTCGGCGCTGAAGGCGACGGGATGAGCTTTGCCTATGAATGGTTCAGGTTCGAGCGCATGATGGTGGCGGCCCGGTGCCTGGGCGGCGCCCAACGCCTCGTCGATGAGATGACGGCGTTTGCCACGGAGCGCGAGGTTCAGGGCAAGCCGATCGCGAAGCTGGGCGCTATCCAGGGCATGCTCGCCGACAGCATGACCGAGCTGTTCGCGGCGCGTTCCCTCGTCTACGAGACGGCGCGCGGGATCGACGCCGACGCGAACGTCAAGGTGCAGCACGCGCAGTGCTCGATGGCCAAGCTGTACGCGTCCGAGATGGCAGGCCGGGTGGCCGACCGGGCGGTGCAGGTTTTTGGCGGCCGCGGCTACATGCGCGAGAACGTCGCCGAGCGCTTCTTCCGCGAACTGCGGGTCGAGCGGATCTGGGAAGGCACCAGCGAAGTCCAGCGCTCGATCATCGCCGACCAGATGATCAAGCGCGGGCCACGCAGCCTTGCCTGACTTGCGCTGTAACGCCAAGTACTGCCGGAGGCGCTGCCGACTGCCGGAGGCGCTGCCGACTGCCGGAGGCGCTGCCGACTGCCGGAGGCGCTGCCGACTGCCGGAGGCACTGCCGACTGCCGGAGGCACTGCCCGACCGCCGGAGGCACTGCCCGACTGCCGGAGGCACTGACCACCGCCGGAGGCACTGCCGACGGTCAGATGCATTACTTAGACTGCCGACATGACCAACTTGCCGGCGCGCGAGGGCGCCGACAGCCGGTGGCGGTCCGGCTATCGGGAGTGGCTGCCTGATCCGCGACTGCGCGACGCGATCGCGTGCCTGTGGATCAGCGTGACCGCGGCCGACGCGGGGCCTTCCGTCGCTGCAGTCATGCCGGATGCCTGCACCGACTTGATCTGGCAGCACGGCAAGGGCGCCTTTGTGGCAGGCCCGGACACTGGGCCGGCGCCGACCAAACTGCCGCCAGGGACGATTCTCGTAGGCGCGAGATTCTGGCCTGGTGCAGGCGGCCCCGCACTCGGCTGGCCGCTGGTGGACCTTCGCGATCAGCGCATCGACCTTCTAGATCTGCTGCCTGGACTAGCCAGCCAACTGCCTGGCGACCTCACGCCTGACGGAGCGCTGGCTAGCGTGACTGCCCTCGCGGCGCAGCTGGTCGCGAACGCACCACCGGACAAGCTCGTCGTGACCGCCACCCAGCTACTGGCTGCGGCACAGACCAGCGTGACCGACCTCGGCTCCATGCTGGCGGTTAGCGAGCGCCAGCTGCGGCGTCGCTTCGACCTCGCCGTTGGCTACGGGCCCAAGACCATGCAGCGGATCCTGCGGTTCCGCCGTGTCATCGACCACCTGGCGGCCGGGCCGGCCTTCGCCGACCTGGCTGACCTCGCCATCCGGACGGGCTATGCGGACCAGTCGCATCTGACTCGCGAGACGACCAGGCTGGCCGGCCTTCCGCCCGCGGCGCTGGCGCGATCTTTCGCAGCCGCGCAATAGCTGCCGGACGCGTCGCAGCAGGGACTATCACCGCGCGCGACTGCATGCTCGCTCTACGATCGGACCATGGCGATCAGTAATGAGAAGTACGTGTCCTCGACGACCTATCGCAAGTCGGGCGCGCCCGTGTCCACGGCGACGTGGATAGTCGATCTGGACGGCGGCCGCGTCGGCTTCTGGACCTCGTCGAAGTCCGGCAAGTACAAGCGGCTCCGCAACAATCCGCGCATCACGCTGCAGCCTTCCGATGGGCGCGGCAAGGTCAAGGCTGGCACCACACCCGTCGAGGGAACCGTGAACCTCTCCACAACCGGGCCCGACTTCGAAGCCGTGCAGAGCAAGGTGCGCGCGAAGTACGGCGTCATGGTGCCGGTCTCGCGCTTCTTTAACACCCTCGGCCACCTCGGCAAGTCGTTTCCGTACGGCGACGTCGCGGTCGCGGTAACGCTCGACCAGAGCTAACCCGCTGTACGTATTACTTGGATCTGCGTGGTCTGGGCGACTAGGGCCCCATCCGCGCCGTGCAAGCTCGTCTGCACCGTGACTGTGGTACGGCCCCGGTGCAGCGGCAGCGCAACGGCCCGGACCGATCCACCGAGGACGGACCGGAACAGCTGCGTTGTCGAAGTCATCGTGGCAGTCGTCGCACCGTCCGGCAGGCCGAGGAAAGCCACCAGCGCTCCGGCGCTGTCGGCCAGCGTCATGAGCGCTCCGCCATGCAGGATCCCGCCCGCCGTGCACAGTCGTGGCGCCCACGGCAGAACGGCCACGACCCGGTCCGGGCCGGTTCCTCGAGGACAATCCCTAGGTCCGCTCTGTCCCGCAGCGAAACGCGAACGCCCGTCAACGACACGCGAACGTCCGTGAGCAGCGCCGCCGGCCGAGCTAGCCCGCTCAGGCCGACAGGTTGGCCTCGATCGCCTCGATAAGCTCCGGCGCCTCAGGCGTCGTCATCGGCCGGAACCGCGCGATCACAGCGCCGTCCGGTCCCACCAGGAACTTCTCGAAGTTCCACTGGATGTCCCCGGCCTGGCCCGCCGCATCCGCGGTCGCGGTGAGCTCGGTGTAGATCGGGTGCCGATCCGGCCCGTTGACCTCGATCTTCTCGAACATCGGGAAACTGACGCCGTACGTCATCGAACAGAACTCGGCGATCTCGTCAGCGCTGCCGGGCTCCTGCCCGCCGAACTGGTTGCACGGGAAGCCGACGACCGCGAAGCCGCGGTCCGCAAACCGCTCATGCAGCGCCTCGAGACCCGCGTACTGCGGAGTTAGGCCGCACTTGGAGGCAACGTTGACGATCAACAGCGTCCTGCCGTCCAGGTCACCTAGGGACGACGGCTGGCCCGCAAGAGTATTAACGGGGATGTCGCGCACGGTCACTGGTGGAATCCTCACGCTCGAATGGTCGCTGCGAACCGGAGCACAGCAGCACTGGCTGACAACACCGCAGTATGCCGTGATATGCCGCGTCGCACGCACGTCCCATGGCACTCGAAGCCCGCGGGGCGAGCGCTTGCAGGCTCCAGCGCCAGCTCTACCGCGGGCGGCGCCACCTGCCTGCCGATAGACGCACACAGCGCCGCCGCACCAGGATGGACAGCGTGGATCCCCAAACTGAGTCGGCCATTAGCTGGCTCCTCGACTCCAGCGAGCCGGCCATCCGGCTGATGACGTGCCGCGATCTGCTCGACGGCCCATCTACATTCGACGCCGACGAAATCCTGGGCGGACCGAAAGTGACCGCGCTGCTGTCGGGCCAGGCCGCTGACGGCGGCTTCGGGGTGGACTTCTACCGCAAGTGGACCGGCGCACACTGGCGCTTGATATCGCTGACCGAGCTTGCCGTACCCAAGAACGAACCGCGCGCTGTCGCTGCAGCAAGCTCGGTACTCGCGCGCCTTGACCCGAGCCGCCGACGGGTTACTGTGATCGGCGGCCTGCCCCGCCGCTGCGCCTCGATCGAGGGCAACACGCTGGCGGTATGCAGCCGGCTCGGCCTGGCGGCCAACCCTCGAGTAGCAGACCTGGCCGCGGCTCTGGTCTCCTGGCAGTGGCCAGACGGCGGCTGGAACTGCGACATCAATGCCAGTGGCCGCCGCTCGTCCTTTCACGAGACCCTGGGACCGGCCTGGGGCCTTCATGAGTACTGGCGTGCGACCGGCGACGCGAAGGCCCGCGATGCCGCCGATCGCGCAGCCGAGCTGTTCCTCCAGCACCGCCTGTTCCGCAGCGTGCGCACCGGCGAGGTGATCAACCGCCAGTGGCTGGTCCCGCACTACCCGCCCTACTGGCATTACGAAATCCTGCAAGCGCTCGTTGTGCTGTCCCGGATGGGCAAGGTCCGCGACGCCCGGGCGGACGAAGCCATTCATGAGATGGATCGGAGACGACTCCCCGACGGTCGATGGCAAGCGGGCGGCTGGTGGTGGAAGCCCGGCGGCGGTTCCGTGACGCCAGAGGTCGTGGATTGGGGCCGCGACGGCCCGAACGAGATGGTTACCCTGAACGCCCTGCGTGTCCTGCGCGCCGCCGACCGCCTGTGATGCAAGAAACTAAGGCCCGGAGTAACCCGACCCGGAGTACTCGGACCGGAGTACCCCGATATGGAGTACCCCGGCCCGAAGTACACCGGCCCGAAGTACACCGACCTCCCCCTGTGACGCGGACAAAGGCTCCCAAATTTCCCGAGGGCCCGGCCTCGCGAACCCGCAGCCCTGACATTTCACGTCGGAGGTGCACTTCGGCGGGCGGTTTATACCGTTCTGCGTGCACCTAGGACGTGAAATGTCGCGGCGCGAGCGCTGGAGCACCCGTTTCGTCCGGTTGATCCCGCCGTGCTTCAAGCCTCACGGCCGCCAAGCCGTCGACGAACCTTCGGCACGTACTTGCTCTCAGGCGATTACTCGTGTAAGACTAATCGTGTGTCTGCCATCCGCCTCTTTATCCTCGGCACGCTCGCCACGAGCGGCCCGCTGCACGGGCATCAGATCCGCCACCAAGCACAGCTCGACCGCACCGAGTACTGGGCCGACATCCAGCCGGGCTCGGTCTACGGGGCACTCAAGCGCCTGGCCAGCGAGGACCTGGTCCGCGAGGTACGGACCGAGAAGGTCGGCAACCGGCCCGAGCGCACCATCTACGAGATCACGCCCGAAGGACGGCGCTCACTGGACGCCATCCGACAAGGCACACTGCGCGATCTGGACCGGCACTTCGACGTATTCGACCTAGCGCTGACTCAGTCCCGCGACATCGCCGACGAGGACCTCGAGAAGATCGTCGACAACCGCATCGCCGCTCTTCGGGTGCAGCTGGATTCACAACGGCACCAGGCCGAGGTCGCGGATCCATACGTGAACGAGGCCGAGCGCATGGTGATCCAGCACGTGATTGCGCGGACCGACGCGGAACTTCGCTGGCACACCGAGCTCTCAGCACGACTGCCGAAGATCGCAGCCGACTTCCGGGAGGGCATCGGCGGGCCGCAGCAACTCACGAATCCGGACGCGAAAGGCACTGAGCGATGAGCACATCCGCTGCTACCCCGGCAGCCGAGCAGCCCGCCGTTACCACGTCGCCCGCCGGCAACGGCCACGGCTGGCGCGCCGTCTCGATCGTGCTGGTCGGCGCCTTCATGGCGCTGCTCGACACGACGATCGTGAACGTCGCACTGCCGAGCATCAGGTCCGGGCTGCACGCATCGTCGGCCAGTCTTGAGTGGATCGTCTCCGGCTACGCGCTGGCCTACGGGCTGGCGCTCGTGCCCGGCGGACGCGCGGGCGACCGCTTCGGGCACAAGACCACGTTCCTGATTGGTCTGACGATCTTTACCTTGGCGAGCGTCGCGTGCGGCGTGTCCCAGACACAAGGCGAGATCGTCGCGTCCCGCATCGTGCAGGGCCTGGGAGCAGGGCTGTTCTTCCCGTCGATCAGCGCGACGATCCAGCATTCGTTCACCGGCCCGGCCAGGTCAAAGGCGTTCGGGGTGCTCGGCGCGGTGATCGGCGTCTCGACCGCCATGGGACCGCTGCTGGGTGGGCTCATCATCGCCGGGGTGGGAGCTACCGACGGCTGGCGTTGGGTGTTTCTGGTCAACCTCCTCATCGGCGCTGTCGCGATCCCGATGGCGGCCTGGCGGCTGCCACGCGCCGAGGTTCATACCAAGCGGGGATTCGACCCGATCGGCCTCGCGCTGCTGACTGGCGGCCTCCTCCTTCTGCTGATCCCCCTCGTCGAGGGCCAGACGGTCGGCTGGCCGGCCTGGACCTGGATCTGCTTCGGCGGGTGCGTCATCGTGTTCGCACTGCTGGCGGTCTGGGAGGTGCGCGCCGAGGCAAGCGGCGGTGATCCGCTGCTCAAGCCGGGCCTGCTGCGGCAGACCTCATTCTCGGCTGGGGCGGTCTTCGCGATCGCATTCTTCGGCGGGTTCAGCAGCGTCTTTTTCACGCTGTCGATCCTCTGGCAGGAAGGCCTTGGCCACTCGGCGCTAATCACTGGGGTGGTGATTGCCCCGTTCTCGCTAGGTACCCTCGTGGCCGCGGCCAACAGCGACAAGCTGTCCGCCAGGCTCGGCCGGATGGTGCTCGTGCTGGGCTGCTCGCTGCTGCTGATCGGACTCGCCTTCGTGGTCCTGGTGATTCACCTGACGAGCCCGGCCGTTAGCGGCTGGGACCTGGTCGGTCCGCTGCTGCTGGCCGGTCTCGGTACCGGCATGACCATCGCGCCGAACCAGGACTTCGTCCTCGCGACTGTGCCCCGCAGGGAAGCCGGCACGGCCGCGGGCGTGCTTGGCACCTCACAGCGGATCGGCACGGCCGTCGGGATCGCGATCATCGGCACCGTCCTGTTCGGCAGTCTCAAGTTCGTGCCTGGACCGCACGCGGTTGCAAACGCGTTCTCACGCAGTGCTCAGCTTGCGCTGCTCGCCAACCTCGGGTTCATGGTCGTGGCGCTCATCCTGGTGCTAGCCCTGCCGCGCCAGATCCCCGAGCACGCTGGCCGGTAGCCAACTGCGGCCGCGATCGGTTTCCCGCTGTCGGCTAACTAGCGACGGCCGACACCGCGTGGCTCCAGACCGGCTGCCCGGTGTAGCCGCGAGCGACCTGAGTCACGAACTGGTAGACCGCGTCCTCGTCCGGCGACAACGGCCCGGGCACAGCATGCTCGGAGCTCAAGCCCCGCTGGACGGACTCGCATGCACTCCAGTCCTGCTGGTTGGTGATGTCCCAGAACTCGACGGCGTAGCCGGGATCGAAGCCGGGCTTGTTCAGAGCCTCCGGAGCGAACGCCCAGCTGCACTCGATCAGCGTGCGATCGACGGCAAGCGGCGTCAGCCGGTGGGTCATCACGTAGTCGGGGTGCAGGCTGAGGAGCACGTTCGGGAAGATGTTGACGTAGATCACCGTGCGGAGCCCGGTCGCGTCCAGACCGCGCAGCGGTACGCCGAGGCTTGTCCCGTCCAGCGACATGGTGTCCATGCCCGGCCGCAAGTCCATCCAGCCGCCGACCCAAGGCCCGCTCGCCGGGTAGTTCTCGCCGCTCTTGGGCGGACTCACCCGGCACAGCTCGGGGTGGATCATCGGGCAGTGATAGCACTCGTGGTAGTTCTCGGTGAGGATCTTCCAGTTGGCGGCCGCGTCGTAGGAGTGGCGGCCGGCGATGACGAGCCGTTCTGGCTCGTACGGCGCAACGAGCTCGTCGAGTTCGGCAAGCGCCGACGCCAGGCGGCCGGCCGCGCCTGAACCGTCGACGAAGATCAGGCCGTGCCAGTCAGTGACGGGGAGCTCGATAAGGCCCCACTTGCTGTCGTCGAAGCCGCTCGTCCCCCTGAAGCCTTTGGCCGTCTTGAGGTCGCCGTCCAACTCGTAGGCCCACGAGTGGTAGGGGCAGACGATCGACTTGCCCTGGGCGGACCCACCACACGGCAGCAGTTCGTGACCGCGGTGTCGGCACGTGTTGGCGAAGGCGTGCAGGTCGCCGTGTTCATCGCGGCTGAGCAGGACGCTGCCCGAACCGACGGGCACGGCAAGCTGGTCACCCGGGCTGGCTAGCCCAGCAGCGAATCCGACACATGTCCAGCCGCCGTCGAAGAAGTGCTTCTGTTCCCACGCGAACACCGCCGGATCGACGTAGGCGGCCCTCGGCAGCATGCGGCTCTCGCCGAACGGACGCAGCGAATCGGCCACACCGGCCGGGTCGAGCGGGGCATGCGGGGCAAGCGGAAGCCTGGACTGACTGACCATACAGTCAATCTTAGGTGGTGGCATCTGGGCTGTCTAGCGCGTGATTGCAGGTCTTCGGATCGCCGAAGGCTGCCGAGGCTTAGCCACACAAGGCAGCCGCACAAGACAGGAGCACGAAAACAGGAGGACGAAACAGAGCAGGCAGCCGACCTCAGTCGGCTGCCTGCTCTGCTCGTGGAGGTGGCGGGAATCGAACCCGCGTCCTTCAGTACATCACCAGGGCTTCTCCGGGCGCAGCCTGCTGTGCTTTTCTCAGCCCCGGCAGTCACGCAGGCAAGCTGCCGACGGGCTCAGTCGCTGTTAGTTGTCCCAGCTAGTCCCGCGACCGGGCCAGCTGGTGGATCCTCCTTGCTGATGCCAGGACCTGGGCCGGAGGCCCTCCCAGGCTGACAGCGTCATTAGCTCTGCTGGTTATTAAGCAGCGAGAGCGACGCGACTGCGCGATGTGTTGGCAGTTATTCGTTTGCGGACACAGTGTTAACGAGGTTATGTCCGCCGTCCTCGACCCGCTTCCCCTGGATCAACTACCAAAGTCGAAGCCAGTCACCCCCTCTTGAGTTGTACCGACCAACGCTACCTGATCCAACCCCGACCGGCCCAATGAAATTGCCTGGGCGAAAAACGCCAAAAGCGCAGAATGCCCGACGGGCGATCCGCAGAACGCGGTCCCCATCGGGCATCCACCGGATGTGATGAGATGCCCCCGCGGACGCTGGCGGTGGCCGAAGATGCGTCCACGGGGGCGTTGACCGGCAGGGTCGGGGCCGGTCTCAAAGGCCGGGCCTCCCCCGAGATGAGGCCCGGATCTCATCACGACGACTGGGCCGCAACCCCCCAAGCGGCAGCACAGTCACTAGGAAAGACGCCAATGCGGCATGTCATGGTTGCTCGGCGTTACCAAAAGAGTCTTAATGAACTGGTCAGGATCCAGCCTGGAGATTCCGAAGGAAGCTGCCCGCCAGCGGCGCGGCCGAGTCAGATACGGACGAGCCGAGCTGAACTACCGCGAACGCGATATTGCCCTTATAGCCGACGAACCAGTTGATGTGCAGGTGGTGCGGCCCGAACGGCGCCCTGCCAGCCTGCCCGTACACGTCGCCGCCGACATCCGCGACGCTGTTCGATGAGGTCGACATCGCGGCCCGCATCAGCCCGCGCAGCGAGTCCAGCACCACCGAGCTCATCGGCGCACGCGTCACCGAACTCGGATCGATTAGGCCGCTGACCAGGGACGGTGCCTGCCAGTGGCCAGAGTCGACGACGGACGCCACCAGCGCCATATCGAGCGGGCTGACCCGCACGTCACCGATGCCGATCATGTCGGCGGCAAGCGCGCCCTGACCCGCCGGCGTCCCGATCTGCCCGGCAAACGAGCCGCTGACCGGCAGCTCCCAGCCGCCGATTCCGAACTCCTGGCTCGCCTTCGCCAGGCCAGCGGTGCTCATGTGCAGCGACAGGCCGCCGACGAAGGCCGTGGCGCACGCGTGCGCAAAATCTGTCCGGAAGGACGGCGCACTGCCCAGGTAGGGCTCCGGCGGATCGTTTGTGAAGGTCTGCTGGCCAACCGTATTGCTGATAGGGCAGGGAACGGGGTTGGACGGCGCTAGCCGCCCCGTGCTCAGGATCGCCGCCGACGACACGATCGTGAAGGACGGACCCGGCTGGTACGCGCCGGATAGCGGGTTCAAGGCCGGCCAGCCACTCGGCGCGTTGCTGGCTACAGCCAGGATCTTGCCGGTGCCGGGCTGGACGGCGACGATGGCCGCCGACGTCGGCAGGCCGGACAGAGCTTTGTCGGCCGCAACCTGGACCGCTGAGCTGAGCGTCGTGCGGACCGGCGTGCCCTGGCTACCCGGCCAGGTGTGCAGTTCCACCGCCGCCTGGCCGGACTGCTGGAGCACGACTTCGGTTCGCGGTGTCCCGGTGAGCTGCCGCTGGAACGTCTGCTGGAGCCCGGACAAGCCGACAGTCGTCCCCGGCCGGTACTCGACTCCCTCTGTACGCAGCACATTCGCCGTCTCGGTCCCGACTGTGCCGACCACGTCGGGCGCGATGCTCAGGAAGAGTCGCTCAGTGCGCTCGCGGACCTGGAGGCCGGGGACAGTGGCGAGGCTGGCGCGCAGCTCGGCATACTCCGCTGGTGTATAGGTGATCAGCTCGAGGAAGTGCGCCTGAAGGGTCTGCTCGATCTGTCCCTGGATCTGGTCCTCGGGAATCTGGGTGACCGCGGACAGCAAACTCGCGGTCCGGGTCGGGTCGGTCAGCATGTCCGGCACGACGCCGACCTCATACACCTTCGACAGCACACCCAGCGGTCGCCCCGCCGAGTCCAGCAGCTGCGAGCGCGGGTAGAACTCGCTGAAGACGGCGAGCTGCTCCTTACCGGTCATACCGGGCACGATCACCGACGGGCTCCAGACAACGCGCCAGCCCGCGGCGCCATCTTGCAAGGTGAAGCCACCCTGGTAGGACCAGCTCAGGCCGGTGCCGCCCAGGTCGATCGAGGCGTCGAACTGCGCCGTCGCGGTCTTGCCCCGCTGACTGATGCTGTGGATCGACAGGGTCAGGTTGCTGGCGTCCAGGCGCTCGTAGGCTCGGGCCAGCGCCGCGGCAGCTGTCTTAGGCGGCCCGGTGGTCATCTCGCCGGCCTGCAGATAGTGCTGCGACTCCCAGGCGAGCAAGAACTGCGAGACTGTCGGCTCAGGCGACGGCACTCCGGGCCTGGCCAGGCCGACGCCGACGAGAGCGGCGAGCAAGACCACAGCCGACGTGCGTATGAGCATCGATCGCGAGCGAAGACCCACCCCAAAGCCCGCTCTGGCGCGGCTGCCGCGCCTGGACCTGGCAAGCTCGGATCCACGCGCCGGTGCGGAGGCGCGCGAAGCCCGATGCGCCCCGGCCCGCGTGGAGCGGCCGCCAGAGCGGATGTCGTTGCTCACTCCGTTATCTCCGCCGCCGCAGCTCGCGCTCGACTTCCCTGGCAGCATCCCGCTTGGCGAGATCGTGCCGCTTGTCGTACGTCCGCTTGCCGCGGGCCAGTCCTAGCTCGATTTTGACCCTTCCGTCCTTGAAGTACAACGACAGCGGGACGAGTGTCAGGCCCCTTTCCCGGATCGAGCTATCCAGCCTGTCGATCTCCTTACGATGCAGCAGCAGCTTACGAGTCCGCCTCGGCTCGTGGTTCGTCCAGGTCCCCTGCGTGTACTGCGGGATGTGGACGCCGTGCAGCCAGGCCTCGCTGTCGGTGATCTGCCCGAACCCGTCGGACAGGTTTGCCCTGCCCGCCCGAAGTGACTTCACCTCAGTGCCGGTCAGGACGAGCCCGGCCTCCACGGTGTCCTCGATGGTGTACTCATGCCGTGCCCGCCGATTGCTGGCAATGATCTTCTTGCCTTGCTCTGCTGCCACCGGAGGCTTATTCCAGCGTCACACGCGCAGGTAACGCCTGAGCGTGAGGAACGAGGTGGCGCCGCAAATCAGCAGTCCGGTGATCATCGCGACGATGATCACCTCCACCAGGTCGGCCGTGGTCAGGGAGACCCCGTACGGGAAGATGTGCTCAAGGCTGGCGAGCATGACCGACTTCACCAAGATCAGCAGGCCGGTCGCGATCAGCCAGCCAAAGAGTCCGGCGATCATGCCCTCCACCAGGAACGGCAGCTGCACGTAGAAGTTCGACGCGCCGACCAGGCGCATGATGCTGGTTTCCCGCCGCCGGTTGAACGCCGATAGCCGGATGGTATTCGCCACCAGCAGGACGGCTGCGACCAGGAGGAAGATGGCGATGATGACGACCGCGTTCCTAGCCCCATCGAGCAGTTTGTAGAACCCGCTCAAGATCGAGGAGTCATCGACGACCTCGGCCACCCCGGGGTAGCCGTTGACGACCTGGCTCACCGGCAGGGCGTCGGCCTCGGTGTTCTTCAGCCGGACCTCAAAGGAGCTGGGGATCTGGTTCGCCGCGGTGTACTTGACGATCGGCTCGTTGCTGCGGAACTCCTGCAGGAATTGCTTGTAGGCCTCCGACTGCGAAACGAAGGTCGCCGACACCACGTCCTTGTTGTTGTTCAGCTCCTGCTGGATATTCGCGATCTCGAGCTTCGTGACCGTACCGTTCTTCTGGCAGGTCCCGCCGAGCGTGCCGGGCGAGCAGAGGTAGACCGAGAGCTGGACGCGGCTCTGCCAGTACGTTCTGGTGTTGTCGACCTGCTTGACGAACATGAGCCCGGTGCCAAGCAGCGACAGGCTGATTGCGACGACGACGACCAGGGCGACGGTCATCGTCAGGTTCCGGCGCAGGCCGATCCATACCTCGGAGAAGACAAACTGGGCACGCATGTCGCTGAAATCCTCTGGGTTTTGTCGCGGGGGCGGTCAGTAGGCCTGGCCGTAGACCCCACGCGACTGGTCGCGCACGACCTTGCCATACTCCAGCTCGATCACTCGCTTGCGCATGGAGTCGACGATCGCCGCATCGTGAGTGGCCATCACGACCGTGGTTCCGGTCCTGTTGATGCGGTCTAGCACCTTCATGATGCCGATCGAGGTCGCCGGGTCGATGTTGCCCGTCGGCTCGTCGGCCAGCAGGATCATCGGGCGGTTAACGAAGGCCCTGGCCATCGCCACCCGCTGCTGCTCGCCACCCGACAACTCGTCGGGCATCCGGTCTCGCTTGCCCTCGAGGCCGACCAGGTCGATGACCTCCGGCACGACCTTCCGGATGAACCGACGCGGCTTGCCGATGACCTCTAGGGCGAAAGCGATGTTTTGGTAGACGTTCTTGTTCGGCAGGAGCCGGAAGTCCTGGAAGACGCAGCCGATGCGACGGCGGAGGTGCGGCACCTTCCAGTTCGTGAGCCGAGCAAGATCCCGGCCTGCCACATGGATCCGGCCTGAGGTAGGCCGCTCCTCCTTGAGGACCAGCCGCAGGAAGGTCGACTTGCCCGAGCCGGACGGCCCGACCAAGAAGACGAACTCGCCCTTCTCGACATCCAGGTTCACGTTTTCCAGGGCCTGGCCTTGGTTCGCGTACGTCTTCGTGACGTTATCGAAGTGGATCACTGGCCCATCGCACGTGGTAGACGAGAGAATGACTCTGGTTGCCGGGTAACAAATCGTGCCCCGGTTTGGTCTCGGGCCAGTCTAGGGGGGAAACTGGTCTGGAACGTCCAACATCGTCGAACTGGCCCGACGGGCGGTTTGTCGGGTAGGAGCCGGATGAGCTGCGAGCACCTGATCTGCGCCCAGTGTGCTGGGCCGGTAGCGGAGGGTCGCTGCGCGACCTGCCGCGAGGCCCGCGCCCACGTCCACCACCACAGCCACGGGATGAGCGTCCAGCTGATCGCGGCTGTATTGCTCGTGCTGGCGCTACTGACAGTGGCTGCCATGCATCTGGGGCACTAGCTCCGGCTGCCTCGGAGCGGCTGGGACTAATCGCCCACCGCGCTGCCGGGTGATTCCGCGCTCCGGGCGGGCTTCAGGTTCTGCACAAGAGTTCTCCTAGCCGCATCTGGCGGTTGGTGTATCTCCCCAGCCGCATCCTGCGGTTGGCGTAACCGGCATCCCGCGGATGTCCGACCTTCCCAGCCCCCATCCCGCGGTTGGCGTAGCCCGCATCCCGCGGATGTCCGACCTTCCCCAACCGCGCCAGGCGGTTGTTCTGCCTTTCCTAGCGGCAGCAGGCGGTTCTCCGGCGTCCTATTTGGGCGTTACGGGCCGATTATCGACCGCAGTCGCGGGCGCCAAGAGCGCTCCTCCCCAGACGCATTGGGCGTCAGGGTGGAAGTGACGCCCAACTAGGGGCGTCGGTGTGGATCTGACGCCCAATGGCCGCGCTTCACGGGCCGTCGGAGGCGTGTTTCGGGCGCACTGGCGGACAGGTTCCGGTGAGACATGGCCCTGGGACAGGCCACGGCACGGACAGCCCCGGAAACAGAGGCTGGCTACAGGCCCTTGGTGCGCATCCAGCGGATCTCGGCCTCGATGAAGTCGTCGATCTCGCCGTCCATCACCGCGGCCGTATTGCCGGTCTCGTAGTTGGTCCGCACGTCCTTGATGTTCTGGTACGGGTGCAGGACGTAGTTGCGGATCTGGGTCCCCCAGCTACGGCCGCCGTCGCCGCGCAGCTCGTTCATCTTGGCGGCCTGCTCCTCGCGCTTACGCTCCAGAAGCTTGGACTGCAGGACCGCCATGGCGGTGGCCTTGTTCTGGATCTGGCTGCGCTCGTTCTGGCAGGACACGACGATGCCGGTCGGCAGGTGCGTGATCCGGACCGCGGAGTCGGTGGTGTTGACGCCCTGGCCGCCGGGTCCGCTGGACCGGAAGACGTCGATGCGCATCTCGTCCTCGGGGATGTCGATGTGGTCGACCTGCTGCACGACCGGCAGGACGTCGACCATGGCGAAGGATGTCTGGCGGCGGCCCTGGTTGTCGTACTTGGAGATCCGCACCATGCGGTGGGTGCCGTGCTCGCCGCGCAGGGTCCCGTAGGCGTACGGGGCCTTGATCGCGAACGTCGTGGACTTGATCCCGGCCTCTTCGGCGTACGAGGTGTCGTAGACCTCGGTCGGATAGCCGTGCCGCTCTGCCCAACGCAGGTAGATCCGCCGGAGGCCCTCGGTCCAGTCAGCCGCGTCCGCGCCGCCGGCACCGGCGTTGATGCTGATCAGAGCCTCGCGAGCGTCGTACTCGCCGCTCAGCAGCGTTCTGATCTCCAACTGGTCGATCTCCTTGCGCAGGGCAGCCAGCTCCCGCTCGCCCTCCACTCGCGTCGGCTCGTCGTGCTCGCTCTCGGCCAGCTCAAACATCACCCCGGTGTCGTCCAGGCGAGTGTGCAGCGCGTCGAGCCTGGCCAGCTCGGCGTCCAGGTAGGAGAGCCGCCGGGTCACTTCCTGTGCCTGCTCCTGGTCCTCCCACAGATTGGGGTCCATTGAGCGCTCGCGCAGGCTGTCAGCCTCCTTGCGCAGCGCGTCGGGGTCGAGGACAGCCTCCACGCTGGCGAGCGTCGCTCTCAGTTCGGAGATCTCGCTCGTAGGGTCGGTTGCCATGAATGCAGCCTACGCGAGCTTAGGAAAGAGACGGTTGCGACACTGACTGACGGACCAGGCAGTCTGCGCCGGCCCGCCGCGGGCGAGCGGATGGACGCCGATCCCGGCCGCGCCCCGGCCCCATCCGCCGCGGGACAACGCATCGACGCCGCTCCCGGCCGGACACCGACCCCGACCCGCCGCGGGACAGCGCATGAACCCTCGGCCCCGCCGGACGCCGACTTCCGCCGCCGGACGTCGGCCACGGCCAAGCCCGCCCGCCGGCCGAACGCCGGCCCGGCCCCAGCGGTCAGGTCGGCAGCGTACTAGTGGTCACCAGCGTCCGGACGGCGCGAACGGCCACCGAGAGTGTCGCGACCGTGAACGCGTTGCTTTCCCAGATCTCCGTCAGCGTCTGGGTGGCCCGGCGGACCGCCGAGTCGTTGCGCTGCACCCAGGCCGCCAGTCGCTGCTCCGGACTGGCCGGCACCGTCACGGTGAGCACGTCCCTCGCGAGTGCCGCGTGCGCCGTATACAGGTCGTCGCGAATGGCACCGCGAGCCATCGTGTTCCACCGGTCGTCGCGCGGCAGCGCCGTGATCATGTCGCGCAGCCTGGCGATCTGGAGCCGGTCGGCCAGGTCGAAGTAGACCTCGGTGGTCTCCTCGACCGACCGGCCAGTGCCGCGCGCGATGTCGACGATGTCGAAGGCCGAGTACGCAGGGACCATCGCCGCGATCCGATCGGCCAGTTCGACCGGTACGCCGCGCGTCACGTAGAGATCCCGGCGCTCCGCGAACCCGGCCAGGTCCCGGCCCACCAGCATCGTCGGCAGGCTGCCTGCGACCGTCAGCACGCCGGCCGCGAAGAAGTCGATAGTCGCCTGGACGTCGAAGGGCGGCCGCCGAAAGGCCAGCAGCCATCGCGCCGCCCGCTCGGTCAGCTTCCGTCCTTCGAGCATGGCCAGGATCTGCACGCCTGTGTCGACCTTGCCGTCCAGGGCCTCGACCTGGGTCCAGAAGCCCGGCATGTCGAATACGGCCCGCGCGACCAGGTAAGCCGCCGTGATCTCCGGTGCGGACGCGCCGGTCTCCTCGTTCAGCCGGAACGCGAACGTGATCCCCGACCTGTCCACCATGTCGTTGACGACCGCGGTCGTGATGATCTCCCGGTGCAGACGGTGCTCTCCCATCCGCGAGGCATACTTCTTCCGCAGCGGCGTGGGGAAGTAGTCGATCAGTACGCGCCTCAGGTACCGGTCATCCGGCAGTGCCGAGGCCAGCACCTCCTGCGCGGCGGCAATCTTCGTCTGCGCGAGCAGAACGGAGAACTCGGGGATGACCAGCCCGGTCCCGGCTGACCGGCGCTCGGCGATCTCGCGATCGCCCGGCAGCACGTCAAGCCGCCGCCGGATCCGGCCGTCTCGCTCCAGCTTGCGGATGTACCGGGCGTGTACGTGCAGCATCTGCGCCGACTGGGCCCACGAGGCCGCGAGGGCCCGGTTCTGCTGGTAGTTGTGCTCCAGGACCTGGCTCGCGACCTCGTCGGTCATGTGCTGGAGCAGAACGTTGCGGCCATCCTCGGTCAGGGAGCCAGCCCGCACCTCGCGGTCGAGCAGGATCTTGATGTTGACCTCGTGGTCGGAGGTGTCCACGCCGGCGGAGTTGTCGATGAAGTCTGTGCACACCAGGCCGCCGGCCAGCGCGAACTCGATCCTGGCCTCCTGGGTCAGGCCGAGGTTCCCGCCTTCGCCGACGACGTTGGCCCGCAGCTGACCAGCGTCGACCCGGACGGCGTCGTTCGACCTGTCGCCCGCGTCCGCGTTGGACTGGCTGGTCGCCTTCACGTAGGTGCCGATGCCGCCGTTCCACAGCAGGTCGACCGGCGCGGTCAAGATGGCGGAGATCAGCAGGTCAGGCGAGAGCGCCGTCTCGCTGTCGCTCAGGCCGAGCGCCATCCGCACCTGCGGCGACAAGGTGATCGACTTGGCTGATCGCGGCCACACGCCGCCCCCGGCTGAGATCAGCGCCTTGTCGTAGTCCGCCCACGAGGACCGGGGCAGGTGAAACATCCGCTCCCGCTCGGCGAAGCTGGAGGACGGATCCGGGTCGGGGTCCAGGAAGATGTGCCGGTGGTCAAACGCTGCAACGAGCTTGATGTGGCGTGACAGCAGCATCCCATTGCCGAAGACGTCGCCGGACATGTCGCCAACGCCGACCACCGTGAAGTCGTCGATGTCCACATCCACGCCGCGCGTACGGAAGTGGAACTTGACCGACTCCCAGGCGCCGCGGGCGGTAATGCCCATCTTCTTGTGGTCGTAGCCCTCCGAGCCGCCAGACGCGAACGCGTCGCCCAGCCAGAATCCGCGGCTCATCGCGATCTCGTTCGCCGTGTCCGAGAACGTCGCCGTCCCCTTGTCCGCGGCCACCACCAGGTACGGGTCATCCCCGTCATGCCGCGCCACATGGTCGGGCGGGACGACGTGGCCGGAGTCGAGGTTGTCGGTCACGTCCAGCATGGCCGAGATGAAGTTCCGGTAGCAGGCGAGCACCTCGCCCTGGTAGGCCTCCCGATCGGCGGGATCCGGCAGTTGCTTGCAGACGAAGCCACCCTTGGCCCCCGACGGCACGATGACGGAGTTCTTGACCTCCTGCGCCTTCGCCAGGCCGAGGATCTCGGTACGGAAGTCCTCCCGGCGGTCTGACCAGCGCAGCCCGCCGCGGGCGACACTCGCGAACCGCAGGTGCACGGCCTCGAACCGAGGCGAGTACACAAACATCTCGAACTGCGGGCGCGGCGCCGGCAGGTCCGGCACCTGTTGGGCGTTCAATTTAAAGACCAGGTAGGGAACGGGGCCGGATCCCTCACTGAAGTAGTTCGTGCGCAGTGTCGCCATGATCAGCCCCAGATACGACCGCAGGATGCGGTCCTCATCGAGGCTGGCCACGCTGTCGAGCGCGCCGGCGAGTTCCTCGGTGAGCGCGTCGCTGCGCTCGGCCTCGCCTGCTTGCTTGGTGGGGTCGAACCGGGACTCGAACAGCATGATCAGGAGCCTGGCGATCGGGGCGTTCGCCCGTAGGACGCTCTCGATGTAGTCCTGGCTGAAGGTGATATTGGCCTGCCGCAGGTACTTGGCGTACGCGCGCAGCACGGCCACCTGGCGCCAGGTCAACTGCGCGTCCAGCACTAGCGCGTTGAACCCGTCGTCCTCGATCCGGCCGTCCCACAGCGCCAGCAGCGCGCCTTCGACCTGCTCGCGGACCCGCTGGTTCGAGATCAGGTCGCCCTGCTGCCAGGCGTCGACGGCCTCGGACACGGGCCTGCGATGCAAGCCGAAGTCGTAGATCCAGAACGGCTCCGCAGTGGCGAACTCGTACGGATGCTCGTCCACGACGTCGACGCCCATGTGCTGGAGCCGCGGCAGGACGTCGGTGAGCGTGATCGGGCCGTCGGTCCGGTAGATCGTCAGCCGCCACACCCGCTTGACGGTGTCGGGAACGTCATCGTCCGGCTCGATCGGAACGCCCCCGACGTAGGTCTCGGACTCCCACAGCTCAAAGTCAACGGTGCGGTCGGAGTCGCGCAGCTCGAGGATCCTGGCAAAGTCGGTGACGGCAGCCGACGCCGGCACGTCGGTCTTGTAGTTCTCCGGGATCGCCTCGCCGATCTGGTTGAGCAGCTCCCTGGCCCGCTCCGGCCCGAACGCGGCCACTGCTTCGTCGGCTACGTCGTCGTCCCAGGACCGGACGGCAGCCGCGACGGCGCGCTCCAGGGCAGCCGCATCGGCATCGGGTAGCTGGCGGCCCCGATCCGCCCGGGCGACCAGGTGCAGCCTCGCTACCGCCGATTCCCCCACCTGAACGCTGTACTCAACCTGCGACGCGCCGAAGGCGCGCTGCAGGATCTCCTGGGCCCGCAGCCGCACCTTGGTGGTGTAGCGGTCCCTAGGCAGGTAGACGAGGCAGGATACGTACCGGCCGTACACGTCCTTGCGCAAGAACAGCCGGGTCTGGCGGCGCTCGCGCAGCATATGCACGCCCGCGGTGATCGCCGCCAGGTTGCTGACCGACGTCATGAATAGCTCTTCGCGCGGGTAGAAGTCGAGCACCTCGGCGACTTCCTTGCCGTCGTGGCTATCGGCTGCCATTGCGGACACCTCGAGCACCTCGGCGAGCTTGCGCCGCAGCACGGGGATGCTCTTGATGCTCTCGGAGAACGCGGCGTGCGTGTAGAGGCCGAGGAGCCGGTACTCCCCGACAGTCTCGCCTCCTGGCGACAGCCGCTTCACCGCGACGTAGTCCAGGTAGCTCGGTCGGTGCACGGTCGAGCGGGAATTGGCCTTGGTAACGATGAGCCGCTGTTGTTCGAGCGCACGCGCCTTCACTTCCTCGGGCAGCAGCGCGAATGAGCCGGGACCGACCTTGTCATGCCGCAGGATGCCGAGGCCGGTGCCGGGAACCGCGCTGAGCGCAATGCCCTCGGGCCCGGTGACAAGGTCGTACTCGCGATAGCCAAGGAACGTGAAGTGCCCGTCGGCCAGCCAGCGCAGCAGCTCGGCGATCTCGGCCGGTGAGTCGGCCCCGCTGGAGCCGGCACTGCTCGATCCGGCACTGCTCGATCCGGCACCGCTTGAACCGGCACCGCTTGAACCGGCACTGCTGGAGCCAAGATCGCCAGCCTTCTCGCCTTCACGCGTGAGGTCGTCGGCCAGGGCGAGCGCCCGCGTGCGCATCCTGGTGTAGTCCTCGACCGCGACCCTGACGTCACCGAGAACCCGGCGCAGGTCCACGGTAAGCGCCTCGGCCTCGCCCTCGGCCAGCGGCGGGATCTCAATGTGCGTCCACGACTCCGCGAGCTCGTCGTGACTGGACTCGTCATCCCTGAGCTGCCCGGCACTGGCCTGGCCGACGATCTCGCGCAGCGCGCCCGTCACGTCCCGGCGGACGCGCAACTGCGGGTGCACGACGAGCTTGGGCGCGAGGCCGTGGTTAGCCAGCTCCATCGTCACCGAGTCGACGAGGAACGGCATGTCGTCAGTAACGATGTCGATGACGTCGGCCGGCGGGTCGAGCGCGGCGTCGCCGCCGCGCCGCACTTCGACGAGAGCGCGTCCCTGTGGGCGGTGCGCGGCCAGCTGCGCGTGCCGGGCCGTGACGGCGGCCAGCCGGTCGGGGCCGGCTGCCGACAGGTCATCCTCAGCAACGTGCCGGTAGTACGCCCTGAGACAGATGGACACGTCGCCAACGCCAGGAAGCGGGCCAGCGCAGGCCGCTGCCTGCGACAACAGTCTCTGCTTGCTGTCGGCGTGCTCGCTATCGGCGTGCTCGCTATCGGCCGTCGCAACGCTCGCACTGTCCGACATGTCTCCCACTCCCTTACCCGGCTACGCTGCCGTTACCAGCATGGTTGCACCAGTTACAACAGTCTGACCATCACAACGAGTCCCGCAGTTCCCACAGCAGCGGGTAGTAACGCAACGGCACCCGCCGGTGCAGGTAGGGCGCACCGGTGGAGCCCCCGGTCCCTGACTTCGTCCCGATCTGCCGTTCGACCATCTGGACATGGCGGGCCCGCCACAGTCCGGCGAGCTCGTCGTGGGTCAGCAGGTCCTCGGCGAGCTGCCACAGATCGTCATGATGCGGCCTGTCGCGGGCGATGCTCACGAGCGCCGCAAGGATCTGCTTGTCATCGCCGACAGGCAGACCACTGGCCGCGAGGAGATTGACAAAGGCGTCCCACAGCGACGGCTCGGCCAGCCGGGCCGCCAGCCGTTCACGCTCGTCTGCCGTCAGTGCCCGGAACCTGCGGACGAAGTCGGGGTCTTTGGCGCCGGACAGAAACTCCAGCTCCCTGAACTGGACCGACTGGAATCCGCTCGCGGGTGCGAGGGCGGCCCGGAACTCCAGGAAATCCTGCGGCGTCATCGTCTCCAGGACGTCGATCTGGCTTACGAGCAGTCGCTCGATGACGTGCACGCGGTGCAGCAGATGTCGGGCTAGCCAGGGCTGCCTGCCGCCGTCTGGTCCGGCCTCCGGTTGCGGCAACATGGCGTCGCGGACCGCTGTCAGCTCGTGCAGGAGCTGCTTGAACCACAGCTCGTACGTCTGGTGGACGATGATGAACAGCAGCTCGTCGTGGGCTGGCGGGCTCACCTCGGGGACCTGCTGGGCCAGCAGCTCCGGGACCCGCAGGTAGCTGCCGTAGGTCAGAAGGCCGCCTTCCTCGCCGAAGCTGCGCCCCGTCGCTTCCGTCATGCCGCGCCGCCAGGCGAAAAGTAACTGAGCACCTCCGGGTTGGCGAGCGCATCCGGATCAGCGGCGTCGGCGACGGGCGTGCCGAGCAGTATTTTCCGGACTGGCACCTCGAGCTTCTTGCCGGACAGCGTGCGCGGGATGCCAGGCACCTGGTTGATCTCGTCTGGCACGTGGCGCGGAGACAACTCGGTGCGCAGCAAGGACCGGATCGTGGCGATCAGTACGTCGTCTACGGAGTGTCCGTCCGCCGGCACCACGTAAAGGATCAGGCGTCCGTCCTGGCCAAGCTGGCCTGTATCGACCACGAGGCTGTCGGCGACCTCGGGGAGGCGCTCGACCACCCGGTAAAACTCGCTGGTGCCCATGCGGACGCCGCCGCGGTTCAGGGTCGCATCCGAGCGGCCGTAGATCACGCAGCCGCCGTCCGGCAGGATCATGATCCAGTCACCGTGCCGCCAGACGCCCGGGTAATCGGCAAAATAGCTGGCCCGGTAGCGCTCGCCGGCAGGATCGTTCCAGAAACCGACGGGCATGGACGGCATGGGCAGCGTCAGGACCAGCTCACCGACTTCGCCGATGACCGGCCGGCCAGCTGGATCGAAGGCCTCGACCTTGGCGCCGAGACACGGTCCGGAGATCACACCGGCCCGGACAGGCAGCAGCGGCGACGGCCCGACGAATCCGGTGCACAGGTCTGTGCCGCCAGAGAGGGAGCCGAGGATGAGGTCGGACGACCCCGTTCCCAGCTGGTTGTAGACCCATCGGAAACCTTCAGGCGGGAGCGGCGAGCCGGTGGAGCCGACGCCCCGCAGCGCCGACAGATCATGCTCAGCGGCCGGGCGCAGGCCTTCCTTCATGCAGGCCAGCAGGTACGGCGCGCCGGTGCCCGCGTACGTCACGCCTGTCTGCGCCACGAGGCGCCAGAGCGCGCCCGTATCCGGGTAAACGGCGCTGCCGTCGTAGAGGACCAGGGTGGCGCCGGCCAGCAAGCCGCCGACGAGGTAGTTCCACATCATCCAGCCGGTGGTCGTGTACCAGAAGAATGTGTCCGCGCTGGTGAGGTCCTGGTGCAAGCCGAGGGCCTTGAGGTGCTCCAGGACGATGCCGCCGTGGCTATGCACAATCGCCTTCGGCAGTCCGGTGGTTCCGGAGGAGTACAGGACCCAGAGCGGGTGATCGAACGGGACCTCGGTGAAGTCGATCTCGCCCGCCGCGGCGGACGAGACGAGGTTGTCCCAGGTCAGCAGCCGGACGCCGGCCGGAAGCCTGAGGTCGCCGACGCCGATGCCGAGGTAGTCAACACCGACGACGGCCTCCAGGCCGGGGAGTTCAGCGGCGATCGCGGCCAGTTCGGGTCTGCGGTCGAACCGCTTGCCGCCGTAGGCGTAGCCATCGACCCCGAGCAGAACCTTGGGCGAGATCTGGGCGAACCTGTCGATGACGCTGTGCGCCCCGAAGTCCGGCGAGCACGACGTCCAGATCGCGCCGAGGCTCGCGGTGGCGAGCATGGCGATGAGGGCTTCGGGGGCGTTCGGGAGGTAGGCGGCGACCCGGTCGCCCAGGCCGACGCCCAGCTCGGCTAGCCCGGCACGGACCCTGGCGACGTGCGCCCGGAGCTCGCCGTAGCTGAGCTGACCATCTTGGCCCGCCTCAGTCCGGTACTTGACGGCCGTGTGGGTCGGATCGACGCCGGCCCGGTGCAGGGCATTGCGTGCGTAGTTCAGGCTTGTGCCGGCGAACCAGCTCACGTCCGGCATCTCGCCGGTCAGTAGCGGGCCATCGCCCCGTGTGCCGAGCACGCCGAAGTAGTCCCAGATCGACGACCAGAACGCCGCTGGCTCGTCGACTGACCACTGCCAGAGCTGCCGATAGGAGGGCACGCCGTCGGGCGCGTCGAGGAGGGGGCCACCGTGGTCGGCGAGCCAGCGCGCGTACGCGGTGACGACCGCACGGGCCGCCGACTGGGCTGACGGCTGCCAGAGCGTGTCGCCGTAGTCGCGCCCGGCTGACGCAGGCCCAAGCGCGTCGCCCTGCTCCCGCCCGGCGGTCGGCGCCAGGTCGTTGCCCACGCCCTACGCCCCCCAACCCAGTTGGCAAGTCCCGTCCTCGTTGACTGGACTGATATCTACCAGCCTCGACCATTATGCCCCTGAAATCGGGCGATGGATCTCAGGGCCGAGTCTAGGTCAGGTACCAGTCACGAAGCGGTCACGGGCCTGCGGCCGGACTCTGCTGCCCGCGCCGCGGCGTCCATGTCAGCGTCGTAGACGACGCTCAGCCAGCAAGTCCTCGGTGGGAGCGAACAGATGCGCCAGTTGCGGCGTGGCCCGTTCCTGAAGTTGGGCGGAGTCACCTGAAGTCACGTTCCTCCCGCGCTGCGCTACGAGCCGCAGCGTCGCTTAGCCTTCGCGACGGCGAGAGCCTGCTGGAACGTCCGGCCGAAGTAGATCCACCCGATATTGCCGCGCGCCTCGAAAGAGCCAAAGGCGCGCGCCGGCGGGCTAGCGCTCAGCGGGCACCATGGTCAGCCGGTCGATGGCCGCGATCACCTGGCTGGTGTCGGCCAGGTCAGGCAGCACGACGTCGGCGTCGGCATCGCGCAGCTCGGCCACCGTGGACCGGCCGGTGGCGACGGCGATGGACCGAGCGCCGCCGGTACTGGCCGCCTCGACATCGCGGACGCTGTCTGCGATATATACGGCCCTGTCCTCAGTGAGTGGCCGCCCGTACTTGTGCCCGGCGTCGCCCTTCACTAGCAGCAGCAGCGAGCCCCGCGGATAGGCGTCGGATCCGTAGCCGCCGATCTCGAGGTCAAAGAACCGATCGAGGCGGAAGCCGCGGAGCTTGGCGACTGCGTTCGGCTTGATCGAGCCGGTCAAGACTGTCTGCACCACGCCAGGCAGGGCAGCCACCGCCGTCACCGCGGCCAGGGCACCGGGGAGCAGCCGCCCTTGCCGGAGCAGCTCATCCTGGCGCAGCGTGAACGCCGCCTCGAGCTCCCAGCAGTACCGGGCGAGCAGCTCGGCGTCCGCGACCTCGTCGATGCCAGTGGGCACGTCATTCAGGTAGAGCGACTCGAAGAAGATCTCGGTATCGCTGCGGCCCACGAGCTGGGGCAAAGCGGCCAGCGGACGACCAGTCACCCGCTGGAAGGCGTCGGCGTACGCGTCCCTGGAGACCCTGCCGACGTCGAGCAGGGTGAGATCGATGTTCCAGAGGACCAAGCGGTCCATGGCAGACCTCCGGACGAGCTAGCCGTTGGCTGCGAGCGTACCTCCGGATCGGACAACTGGCGCAATTAACTCAGGATTCGCCAGAATCCGCCCTCGGAGCGACATGGTGGCCGGGCACCGGCGCTGGCGCGAGGTCCGGCCTGCGGACGTAACCCAGCGAGCGGGCCGCGGCGGCGGCGAGTTCAGTGTCGGGCTGCGGCTGCGGGGCCCGCGCGGGTGCGGGAAGCGCCAGGGCAGGTCCCGATGGTGTCGGTGTCGATCCCGATGGTGTCGGTGTCGATCCCGATGCCGTCAGCACCGGGGGTGATCCCGATGTTGGCGGGGCCGGCGCGGGTGCGGGAAGCGCCGTGCCTGGTCCCGACGGTGCCGGGTCCGGTCCTGTTGCCGAAAACACTCGGGCTGGCCCCGGCGACGCCGATGCCGCAGGCGATGGGCCTGGTCTGGGCGATGCCGGGGACGGTCCCGACGCCGAAGGCGAGGAGGCTGGCTCGGACGCCGACGCCGCCGGGTGGTCAGGCCCTGCCGCGGCCGCCGGGTCCGCCCCGGATGGCGACGCTGCCGGGTCCGGCTCGGCTGCCGAAACCGCGCGCGAGAAGGCGTCCTGGACCTTGGCTACCTCAGCATCCGGATCGCGGAACCAGTTCGTGGACCACAACCGGTGATAGCGCCAGCCGAGACGCTGCAAATGCTCGCCGCGAAGCCGGTCTCGGTCCCGGACGCTGCCGGATTGCCGGTAGGAAGCACCGTCGGCCTCGATAGCGAGCACCATCCGGCCCGGATCCCGCGGATGCGTGGCAGCGAAGTCGACTCGGTACCCGCCGACGCCATACTGCGGGACCACCGTGATGCCCGCCGCCGCCAGCCGGTCCCGAACGTCAGCCTCGAAGTAGTCCAGGTCACCGGCACCCGAGGCTTCCTGGGCCGAACCGCCGGAGCTCGCGTACTCGAGGTAGTCGGCCAGCATTCTGGCGCCAGCCTTCGTGACCCGATCGGGGTCCACGTCGTGCCCGGAGAACGAGCTGACCAGCGTCAGCCGGTGCTTCGCGCGCGTCGCAGCGACATTCAGCCGCCGCTCGCCGCCATCACGCAGCAGCGGCCCCCACTGGTACCGCATCCTGCCGTCGGGATGCTTGCCATAACCGATCGACAAGATGATGGCGTCTCGTTCGTCGCCCTGCACTCGCTCGAGGTTCTTGACGAAGAACGGCTCCGGCACATCCTCAGCGAAGAACGCCTCCAGCCTGGCGACGTCGCCAGCGCGTCCGTCCGGCTCATTAGCCGTGCCAGCCGATTCGCCAAGAAGCGCCAGCGCCGCCCGGAGCGCGGTATCGATCCGCTCGGCGTGCTTGATGCCGAGCGCGATCACGCCCAGCGACTCCGTCCGATGCTCGCGTGCATGCTCCAGGATCAGTTCGACAACTCTGCGGACCTCAGCATCGACGGAGGCTTCCTGGCCTCCGCCAGGACCCTGAGCGACGACGACGTGGCGCAGGCAGTCATCGCGGAGCACGCCTGGAAACGTCGTGAGCGCGCCGCCGTAAATCCGGCTGTTCGAGAAGGCGACCAGACGCTCGTCGCGGCTGCGGTAATGCCAGTTGAGCGGCGCCGTTGGCAGCAACGGCCTAAGCGCATCCAGCACCGACTCGAATCCTGATCCGAAGGAAACGAACGTCTCGTCGTCGTCGGCGCCGTCGTCGTCAGAGTCTCCGACCTGGCGGAAGAAGTTGGTCGGCGGCAGCTGCCGATCATCCCCGGCGACTACGATCTGATGACCGCGCATGATCGCCGGGATGGCGTCCGCAGGCACGATCTGACTAGCCTCGTCGAAGATCACTACGTCGAACAGCCTGGCCACAGGCAGTACCTGACTGACCATGAGCGGGGACATCGCCCAGCACGGCTTGATCGCGAACAGCACGTCGCTGGCCTGGTCGAGCAGCCGTCGCAGGGGCAAGTGGCCACGACGAAGGGCCGCCTGCTTACGGATGACACGGGCTTGCAGCGGATGGCGGTCACACGCCTCGAGGAGCGCCTGCGCCCACGCCCGGCGTACCCTGGCGCGATTGGCTGTCAGGTGCTGGATGTCGTGCACGCGGAATTCGCCGGCGATCTCGTCAAGCGCGTCGCCGCGATCGGCCGCGTACCGCGGGTCGAGCACGCGCATGTGGTCGAGGATGGCGGTGTACCAGGCGTAGTTGAATGCGCCGGCGACAAGGTCAGGGCCGACCTCGCGCCGAGCCAGCTCATCGAGCAGCGGGCCCAGACACAGGTCCCCGAACCGGGTGGCCAGCTCGTACAACCTGGGTAGCTTCCACGCCGTGTCCTGATCCGCTGCCAGCTTCTCGAGCAGCGGTTGCGGATCCGCTGGCAGGCTGACGACTACCCGAAGCCCGCCGAGCTGAGCCTCACAGTCCTTCCACAGTGCCGTGAGCTCGTCCATGTGCACCGGCAGCCGCGGGACGTTGCCGTCGGTGCGCAGTTCCAGCCATTGGCCTAGCTCGCTGGCCGCCGCAGTCAATGCCGCGGATAGCTGCTCATCGGTCAGTGCGCCTGCTCTCACGAGCGATCGCGCTTGCTTGCGCAGCGCACGCCGCTCGCGGAAGTTCAGGCCGGCCCCGTCATTTGTCGCGGCGGCCATCCGAGCCGGATCGGCTGCGTACACGCCGAGGCCGAAGGCTCGCGCAGTCGACTGAGTACTGGTAAGCAACTGCATCACGTTGGCTGCGTCCGGATAGGACCGCGGCGGTCGCAGTCCGACCTCCGCCGCGGCGCGAGCAACGCGATCTACCAGCATGGGCAGGCTGCGGCTCGAGAGTCGCACCGCGAGCTCACAGGCGCGCCGGGCATCCTCAGGGTCGCGCAGCATCGCGCCGAACCATGGCGTGCTTTCTGGCCGAAGCGTGAACCCGCCCAGGTGGGCGAACTCGCGGAGCTCGTCCCGGATGCGGTCGGCCTGTTCCTTGCCAATCTGCTCGGGGTTGTCGAGGCGGACGTTGACGCGCGCCTCAGCTGGCACGCCGAGCAGCGCGGACTGCACCTGGAACGGGGTCAGCCCCCATGGGTGGTGCAGCTGGTGCAACCCAGAAACATGACGGGACAGCCGCCTGTGGCGGTCGGTCAGCCGTCGGTGCAGGTCACCGACGTCCGGCTCGGGCGTCCGCTGCGCCTCGTCGAGCGCGTCGCCAAGATCTCTGGCGATCCGCATCCGGTCCTTGGTTCCTTCGTGGATATCAAGCACGACCTCGCCCAGGCTGGCTCCTTTGAGACGAGACAGGACGGCGTCGATGGCGGCTCGCTTCTCGGCGACGAACAAGACCTTCCGGCCTCGAGCGACCAGCGCGGCGATGAGGTTGGCGATGGTCTGGCTCTTGCCCGTGCCGGGCGGGCCGTGGATGACCAGGCTGCGGCCGGCCAGGACCGTGTCTATGGCGTTGCGCTGGGAGGAGTCGGCATCCAGCACCGAGTAATCATGCTCTGGCGACTCCACGCTGGGGGGAACGCTCTCGTCGGCGCGGAGTGATTCCTGGGCGTCCGGGTCGCCCGCGATAGCCGCGACCACGTCGCTGTCTTCCAACAACTCGCTAGCCGCTTGCAGATCCTGCACCATCGGCAGCTTGGCGTAGGTGAAGGTGCCGATGACCGTCCGGTTCGTTACGTGAAAGCCAGGGACCTCGGCATCGTCCGCCGTCCTGCACAGAAGTTCCTCGATCTTGTCCGGCTCTGTACCGGCCAGGTCCTCCGTGGCGGCGCCGAACGCACTCGCCAGCTTGTGTAGCAGGACCGGATTGAGCTCGTATTCATCGTCGAGCACGAGGTCGAAGTCGTCGTGCCGTGCCCTTGTCGGCATGATCGTCAGGCCGCGCAGCAGCACCGGGGCGCACGGCTCCAGGAAGAGCTCGTCCCACCGGGCCATTCCGCTAGCGAGGAAGCCAACCCGGATGCCGCGCTCTTCCAGTAGTTCGCGCGCCTTCCGGTAGATGACCTGGATCCGGCGGATCGCATCAGCGCGGGCGTCGACATCGTGGAACAGCCTTGTTAGCCTGGCCGACCCGGTCCGCAGGAGCCGGTCGACCGCGGCCGGGTCCGCGGCGCCGAGGTCGAGCGTGCCCGCCCGGCGATCCTTGTAGTACAGGAGCGTGTTCCGGCCGCCGAGGTCGGTCAGCGCATCGATCCACCCCGCTTGCGCTGCCGCGATGAGCTGTGCGCGCCGCGCATCGCGGCCGGCCACCGCCTGGTCCGCAGCATCCTGCTCGGCATCATCCCGATCGGGGCCATCCCGATGGGCCTCATCCGCCTCATCCCAGGCATCCTCTGACCGCGAGCCGTGCACGTAGTCGGTCATCCATCTCCTCCACCGCGCGCAGCAAGCCCCGGCCTGCGGGGGCCCCGAACGACACCCTCATGTGCCCACGTTCGGGGCAACCATGCGCGCCATCCTGCCGCCAGCCATCTCCGGCTAGCGGCTCTCGACTAACGCAACGGGCGCGACATTGGTTCCTGATTCGACGAGCGCGCCGTCGGCCAGGGCCGGCCGCCGGCCCTCGCCTCGGCGGCAGCGCACGCCGCCAGACCCGGCCTCAGCCCATGTGCGGGTAGCGGTGGTCGACCGGCGGTACGAACGTCTCCTTGATCGTCCGCGCGTTGACCCAGCGAATCAGGTTGAAGATCGACCCGGCCTTGTCGTTGGTCCCGCTCGCTCTCGCGCCGCCAAAGGGCTGCTGGCCGACCACGGCGCCGGTCGGCTTGTCGTTGATGTAGAAGTTGCCGGCCGAGTACCGGAGTACGTCGGTGGCGCGCGCGATCGCGGCCCGGTCCTGGGCGATGATCGAGCCCGTCAGCGCGTACGGCGCAATGTCGGCGGCCTGCGCAACGACCGCGTCGTACTGCGAATCGTCGAAGACATGTACGCCGAGAATCGGCCCGAAGTACTCCCGCGTGAACAACTCGTCCGTCGGGTCGGTCGACGCCAGCACGGTCGGCCGCACGAAGTACCCTTCAGAATCGTCGGTGGTCCCGCCGGTGAGCACGGAGATAGCTGGCCTCGTAGCCGCCCGCTCCAGCGCTTCCCGGTGTCGGCCGAACGCCCGCTCATCGATCACCGCGCCCATGAACAGCGACAGGTCAGCACCGACGTCACCCATGGTCAGGGATTCGGCCGTGCCGATGAGCTGATCCTTCATCCGGTTCCACACGCTGCTGGGCACGTAGGCACGTGAGGCCGCCGAGCACTTCTGGCCCTGATACTCAAACGCACCCCGCACCAGAGCCGTGACGAGAACGTCGGGGTCGGCCGACGCATGGGCGATCACGAAGTCCTTGCCGCCGGTCTCGCCGACTAGCCGCGGATACCCGCGGTAGCCGGCGATGTTCTCGCCCACGGTCCGCCACAAGTGCTGGAACGTCCCGGTCGAGCCTGTGAAATGAATCCCAGCCAGGTCGGGATGGCGCAGCGCGACGTTGGAGACGGCCGTGCCGTCGCCGGTCACCATGTTGATCACACCGGGCGGCAGGCCAGCGGCCTCCAGCAGCCGCATCAGGTAGTGCGCCGACAGCTGCTGCGTGGGCGACGGCTTCCAGATGACCACGTCGCCCATGAGGGCGGGGGCCGACGGCAGATTCGCGGCGATAGACGTGAAGTTGAACGGCGAGATCGCCAGCACGAACCCCTCGAGCGGGCGATACTCCAGCCGGTTCCAGACACCGGGGGCGTTGTTCGGCTGCTCCGAGAGCAGCCGCCTGCCGTAATGCACGTTGTAGCGCCAGAAGTCGATCAGCTCGCAAGCCGCGTCGATCTCCGCCTGGAATACCGATTTGGACTGGCCCAGGATCGTCGAGGCGTTGATCACCGGCCGCCACGGGCCCGCCAGCAGATCAGCGGCCTTGAGGAAGATCGCGGCCCGGTCGTCAAACGACAACGCACGCCAGCCCGGGGCCGCCGCCCGCGCGGCCTCGATCGCAGCAGTGACGTCGGCGTCGGTCGCGTTCCTAAGCTGCCCGAGCACGTGCCGATAGTTATGCGGCTGGACCACGTCAATGGCCTCGCCGCCGCCTTGCACCTGCCGACCGCCGATGGTCATGCTCAGCTCGGCGCGCTCGCCAGCCAGGTCCTTGATTTTCTGCTCGAGCGTCACCCGCTCGGGGCTGCCTGGGGCGTATCCCTTGACCGGCTCGTTCCCCGGAACCGGGACATTCGTGACAGCATCCATGGCCGATCTCCTCGCTAGCCCGACGTCAGTGGCGGCAACACCATGGTGCCATGACCGCCCAAATCTGACTGTGCTGGTCCGCGAGGCAAGTCCGCCGACGGCCAGAGGCACGGCCCGCCGACGGCCAGAGGCACGGCCAGCCGACGGCCAGGAGCCACTAACACACCGCCGCCAGGGCTGCCCGGTGTCAGCCGGCCCAGTTATCCTGACAGTGGGCCCACAGCGCGACCGGCAGCTCGAGTAGCAAACGGCTAACTGGAGGCGCCATGACTCAGCTTGCGTGTCTAGACCCCGCGCGCAGCCGAACGGCACGAGACGGCGTGGCCGTCTGCTCGGCGTGCTCGGCAGCCGAATTGCCCGAATTGCCAGGATCCACCCAGCTCCGACGGCCGACGTTTTCAGCAACGTCGGCGTCGCTAGCCGCGTCTTCGACAGCCGTGTCGCCGACCACCGCGGTGCCGACCACCGCGTCGCCGAACACCGCGTCGCCGGGCGCCAGCCCGTCGGTTCCTCGCTGGACAGTTGTCTCGGCGGCGCTGTGCCCAGCTCTGCTCGTCGGCGGCTGGATCGTCGGCGGCGCTGTACAGCCGGCCACATACAGCCCGATGCAGCAGACCATGAGCGTGCTGGCTGGTCAGACCGGCACCGATTCGTGGGTCATGACCGGGGCCCTGTTCCTGGTGGGCGCTGCCCAGCTCGCGACCGCCGTCGGCCTGAGGGATGTCGGAGTGCCAGCGCGCCTGCTGCTCGTCCTGACCGGAGTATCCACGATTGGCGTCGCCCTCTCGCCGGAGCCGGCTCCCGGCCCGACGCCAGTCCACCTCGCCTTCGCCGTGAGCTGCGTGTTCACCACGGCGATCTGGCCCATCTTCGTCGCCAGGCGCGATCCGGCACCGTCGTGGGCCGTCAGCATCTACGGCTGTGCGGCGGTTACCACGTTTTTTGCCGCTTTGGCCGGCTGGATGCTGTTCGCCACGTTTGGCGGCGGTGACCTCGGCCTGGCCGAACGCGTGACCTCAACCACCCTCGGCCTGTTCCCGCTGGTCGTCGTCCTCAGCCTGCGACAAGCCGCCAGCCGTTCCTAGCTCAGGGGCGTTTCAGGGCGCGAGGTCCGCCAGCTCCTGCGTCGCGTACCACTGCAGCTCGTGCCCGTCGGCGCCATCGACGACGAACTGTGCATCCTCGTCGCCGGCGTCCGCGTTGGGCAGCGCCGCGATGGCGTCGGCGAGGTCGGGGGCAGCGTCGTCGTCATCGACCAGTCCCGATGCGACGTCCCGGATCAGCACGGGCCCGTTGATCCGTACGAGCCCAGGCTCATCGAATCCGGAATCAGCCACAATAGACGGATCCGCCACGTCGACCGCGAGCACGACTCGCCGCCGTGGCGCCTCCGGGTCGGCCGCGAGCAGCCGTAGCGATTCCCTGGCCGCGTGCATCATGGCGACGTACTCCAGTTCCTCGATGTCGCCGCTGGAGTACCACTCCCGGAGCGCAGGCGTCACTGCATAGCCGCGGACCGGCGACGCGTGGAGCTCGCCAGCACGCAGCAGCCCGGCCACAGCCGGCAAGGTAGCAGGCACATATACGCGCACGACAGGCCCCGAAGCGCTACGGAATAGACCTCCGAGTGTGCCAGGTAGAGCCACCCCAGGTTCAGCTAATCGCCGGACCTGGTCGGCTCAGCCCGGGACACCGCCAGCGCCGCGATGACGGCGGCGACGGCCCCGTCAAGCGACTCGTGCTCCCACACACGCACGACGCTCCAGCCGGCCGCGAGCAGTGCGTCGTCGGCGGCCCTGTCGCGGGCCACGTTCCTGGCTAGTTTGGGTTCCCAATACCACGTGTTCGCGGCCGGCTGCGTGCCGTGCTGGGGACAGCAGTGCCAGAAACAGCCGTCGACGAAGACCGCGACCCGGCGAGCCGTGAACGCGATGTCGGGCCGCACCCGCGCACCGGCGAGGTCGAGCCGGTAGTCCTTGCGGTAGCGGTAGCCCTGCTTGTGCAGCGCGCGCCGCAGTGCAAGCTCCGGCTTGGTGTCCTTGCGCCGGTTGGCCCGCATATTGGCCGAACGGCCCGGACTCGCCGGGTGCGGGTAGTCAGCCACAGCCGTTAAGGCTAACCAAGAATCAGATGGGAACGGGGTCGCTCTCCCGCACCGACCCCCCCGGCCGCGACCGGTTACGCAAGCCCAAACCCCAGCAGGTCGGCCACCCGCTGGGCGGTGTCCTCGGCCGCGCTATGCAGGACCCCGGTGAATCCGATCTGCTCGGCGGCGGTGATGTTCGCCTGGATGTCGTCGATGAAGACGCACTCCGGCGGCTCCAGCCCCAGCAACTGCGCCGCGTGCAGGAAGATGCGCGGCTCGGGCTTGCGCATGCCGACCTCGCCGGAGATCACGACCGCGTCGAACATGTCAGGGAACAGCTCGGTCGGATATCCGCCGCCCCACGAGTTGGACAGCAGCCCGGTCGGCACGCCGCTGGCCTTCAGCTTCCGAAACAGCGCCAGCATCTCCCCGTCCAGCGTCTGCCCGGCGAACATGCGGGCGAGCAGGCCCGGCCCGGCCACGGGGCCGCCGTTCTCCAGGACCAGCTCCTTGGCCAGCGCCAGCTCGAACTCGTCGTTCGTCGACTCCCCACGCTCGAGCGCGTGGATCGGATTGGGGTCGGTGCCGTCGGAGTAGGCCTGCTTGACCCATTGCCGCATGACCGCGAGGTAGCTCTCCCGGTCGATGCCGTCGGCAGCCAGCCAGGCATTGACGCTGTCGACGATGGGGCTGGTCATGACGCCGCCCCAGTCGGTGATCACTCCGCGCAGTTCTGACACAGATTGATCGTAAACGAGGCCCTGCCTTGTCTCGCCCGACCGCCTGCTGACAGATGTGAGCGGCCTGCTGACAGAATCGCGCCATGGAGGATCGCACCATGGACCGTGTCGCAGTAGTCACCGGAGCAAGCAGCGGGATCGGGGCCGCCTCGGCCATCGGGCTCGCCGGGGCGGGCTATCACGTCGTGCTGACGGCACGCCGCGCCGATCGGCTCGCGCAGGTCGCCGCCCAGATCGCGGACAAGGGCGGCAGCGCCGGTGTGCGCGAACTAGACGTGACCGACCGCCCAGCTGTCGACGCCTTCGCTGCGTCGCTGGCCCGATGCGACGTCCTGCTCGACAATGCCGGCGGCGCGGTCGGAGCCGACACCATCGCGGACAGCTCCCCCGCGGACTGGCAGGCAATGTTCAGCGTGAATGTGCTCGGCACACTGAACGTGACGCAGGCCCTACTGCCCAAGCTGATCGCCAGCGGCGCGGGCACGGTCGTCCTGATGGGCTCGACCGCCGGGCTCATCAGCTATGAAGGCGGCGGCGGCTACGTGGTCGCCAAGCACGGTACGCACGCGTTCGCGGAGACGCTGCGGCTTGAAATATTCGACCAGCCGGTCCGTGTCATCGAGATCGCACCCGGCATGGTGAAGACCGCCGAGTTCGCGGTCAACCGCTTCCGTGGCGACGCCGACAAGGCCGCGGCCGTCTACGCCGGTGTCGCCGAACCGCTGACCGCGGAGGACGTCGCGGACGCGGTCGTCTGGTCGGTAACCCGTCCCGCGCACTTCAACGTCGACCTGATGGTGATCCGGCCACGTGCGCAGGCGGCCCAGTACAAGGTGCACAGGGTGCTCTAGTCCTGCTGTCCTCATGGTGCCGCCGCCTGCGGTCGAAGCCCGACGATCACGGCCTGGGCATTACTAGACTACGGCGGTGCGCACTGGGACGACGGCGGCCGAAGCAGCAGCCCGTTCCCGGTTGCTTGCGGTTGAGTCCTACTCGGTATTCCTGGACCTGACCGACGGCGGGGACGCCGCCTGGTCCCGGACCGAGATCAGGTTCCGCTGCCGTGAAGACGGCGCGGTGACGTTCGCGAACCTGGATGCGGTCACGGTGCACGAGGTTGTCCTCAACGGAGAGCATCTCGACCCTAAGTCCGTGGCGGATGGCCGCGTACCGCTCGCGGACCTGGCGGCCGACAACACGCTTGTGGTCGACGCGTGGGTGCCGTTGTCCCAGAGCGGCAGTGGCCTGACGCAGTACACCGATTCCGTTGACGGCCAGCGTTACGTGCTGGCCAACTGCTTCCCGACGGCGGCGCCGAGCGTCTTCTGCTGTTTCGATCAGCCCGACTTGCGGGCCGCGATCACGCTGATCGTGACGCTCCCGGCTGGCTGGACATGTATCTCAAACGGCGAGGTGCTGCACAGCCCGGCCGATGGTGCGGCAGGCGTGTGGCGCTTCTCGACGGTGGTCTCGATGAAGCCGTATGAGTTCACGCTGTGTGCGGGACCTTATGTCACCGCGGCCGCCAGCGCAGACGCCACTGCGGGCGCGACCTATCTCACCGTGCACTGCCGCCCTACGCTGGCCACCTCGCCAGGCCTGGCCCGCATCGCCGGGCTCGTCGCCGCGGCGTTGCGTCACTACGAGCGCATGCTGGCGGTGGCGTGCCCGTACGAAAAGCTCGATGTCGTATTCGTGCCCGAGCTCGGCCCGCTGGCGATGCAACTGCCCGCCGCCATGTACGTGAGCGAGACCCTCCTTCAGCGCGCCGCTGATCCCCGCGATGATTTCGTGGGTACGGTCCTGGCGCACGAGGCCGCGCATCTGTGGTTCGGCTGCCTCGTCGAAGGCCGCTGGTGGGATGACTTGTGGCTGGCCGAGGCGCTGGCCACGTACTTGAGCATCGACGCGGTGAGCGAAGCGCTCGGCGCGGATACGGCGTGGGCCATGTTCGGCATGAGCAGCAAGGCATGGGCCTACCTGGCAGACGGCTTGCCGAGCACGCAGCCGGTCTCGTCGAGTGTCGATTCAGCCGCCGACGCGCTGACAAGGCCACCCGCCATCACGTACTCCAAGGGCGCCAGCGTGCTCCGCCAGCTCGGCGCGCTCATCGGCGCGGACGCAATGAACCTTGGACTACGCGACTATCTGACAACCTACGCGTGGCTGACGACGTCGCTCCCGGACCTGATCGAATGCTGGTCGCACGCAAGCGGCCGAGACCTGTCGGGCTGGGCTGATTTGTGGCTGCGGCAGCCCGGCGTCAACACGCTGCGGCCGGAGATGACAGTAGACCCGGACGGGACAATTACCTCATTTGCCGTCGTCCAGGAACCGCCGCTGCTCGACGACGGCGGACCGCTGCGCCCGCACACGCTGACCATCGGGATCTACGAAGCCGACGAGGATCAGCTCGGCTGCCAGCGCCGGATCAGCGTGACAATCGCCGACGAATGGACCCATATACCCGAGCTGACCGGCACACCGATGCCAGCGGCGATCATCGTGAACGACACAGACCTGACGTTCGCCAGGATCAAGCTCGATCCGGGCACCTGGCGTTCGCTTGTCGCGTGGGCGATGGACGTGGGCGACCCGCTGGCGGAGTCGGTCTGCTGGAACGCAGCAGTCGACATGGTGCAGGCGGCGGAACTGGAAGCGGCCGAGTTCGCGGCGATCGTGGCGCGGCGAATGACCGCCGGACGGCCGGTGCTCGGCCTCGACCAGCTGCTGGAGCGCGCGCAAGCAGCGGCCGACTACTTCGCGGATGCTGCCGGGCGCGCGGCCGCGCGTCAGCAGCTGGCCGCTGCCGCGCTCACGGCGGCCGAGTTGTCGGAGGCGGGCAGCCGCGATCAGCGCATCCTGGCCCGCGGCTTCGCAATGTCCGCGGACAGCCCAGCTCAGCGCGACCTGCTCCGCTTCTGGCTGGACGGCCGGTCGCTGCCGACCGGGCTTGTCGTCGACCTCGAACTGCGCGCCAAGATGCTGGCCACGCTGTCGGCCCACGGCCAGGCCACGGACGAAGATCTGGCGGCGTACACCACCGACGACCCGGTTGCAGGCGACATCGTGCGCGCGACGTGCAGCGCACGGCATCCGAGCACGGCGGCCAAGCAGGCCGCCTGGGCGTCCGCGCTCGCCGACGGGCAGCCGCCTCGGCTCGCGCTCGCGTACGCCGAGGGCTTCTGGCTACCCGGCCAGGAGGATCTGGTCGAGGGCTTCCGGGACCGGTATTTCAGCGAGGCACTCCCGGCGCTGCGCCGCCCTGGCCGGCTCGGCGGCTCGACGATCCAGCGGCTGGCTAGGGCGCTCTACCCGGCCACACTGGCCGACAAGGCGACGCTCGCCGCCACGGACGCTGAGCTGGACCGGCTGGACAAGGGCGATGTGATCGCGGGCATCCTGGTCGAGCAGCGCGCCCTGCTCTGTCGCGCAATGACAGCCCGCTCGGGCGGAGCCTGGGCAAGCCGATAACGCAAATAGAATCCCGGTCCCCTGAAGCCCGATTAGAATCCCGGTCCCCAGAAGCCCGATCCGGACTAGATCGGGCGCCCGCTTCGCTCCCAGAGACCATGACACTTTGGTGGGGGCAAAAGCCGCATAGCGATCGTGATCATGGCTGAAAGTGACATGGTCTCGATGCCGCCGCCGCAGAGGACTGACATTTGCACCATATGTGCAAGTTGTTCGCTGAAGTTTGCTACCGCCGGCGGGGCGCCGGCCCAAGTGGCTACTTCCGCCGACCAGAGGCCGCGCTTACTTGTCCTGGCTGTCTGGGCCGTAGCCGGCGGTGCTGAGCAGATGCCGGAGATCGACGACGGTCTGCGTGTCGATGTCCTTGTGCAGGGGCGGATCGAAGAACTCCGTTTGCGATCCGACGGTCACCGCGACCTTGCCGCCATGCTCAGGCACGGCCGAGCCGATCGCCTCCAGTAGCGAGAGCACGTTGTCCCACTCGATGTTGTGGCTCACCGGGTGCTGGAAGATCTGGCGCAGCGTATTGCGATGGTGATTACTCAGGTGATGCGGCTCTGCTGCCGACGACATTGACTGCTCCCGTCTGTCCCGGCAACCCTAGCCGGGCTGTCAGCCGGCCTCGAGCGTGACCTCGATGTTGCCCCGAGTGGCGTTTGAGTACGGGCATACCGCGTGGGCCGCCTCGGCCAGTTCCTGGACCGTCCTGGTGTCGACGTCCGGGATCGACACACGCAGCGCCACAGCGAGACCGTAGCCTCCGCCCCCGATGGTGCCGATCGTGACGTCAGCTTCGACAGTCGATTCAGCGGTGTCCACGCCCTGGCGGCGACCGACCACGGCGAGCGCGCTCTGGAAGCAGGCCGCGTAACCGGCCGCGAACAGTTCCTCTGGGTTGCTGGCGCCGCCCGGCCCGCCCATCTCCGCAGGCGGCCGCATGTCCAGATCGAGGATGCCGTCGGCGGATATAACGTGGCCGGCCCGGCCACCCCTAGCGGTTGCGCTGGCGGTATAGAGGGGCTTGACGAGTTGAGTTGTCACAGTTGCTCCCGAACATCACGGCACACTCACGCATGCGCCGTTCGGGTCAACCGTGCACGCTCGGACCTCATTCCGCACCGTGCCCAGGTCGAGCAGAGCACGCGAGACCCGCAGCCGCTCAGCGGCGTCCGAGGGAGCTCTCGGTGCGCCGGCGAAGCACTAATCCGTCTGCGTCACCTTGCTGAGGCCGCGCGGCTGGTCGGGGTTGATGCCGAGCCGCCGGGCGAGCGCCTCGGTCACGAGCTGGCCGGGCACGATCAGGCCGATCGGCGCGAGCCACTCGGGCAGTCGCGGGCCCGGCAGAGCCGACGTACATACCTCGGCCAGCGCAGAGCCGCCGCCGATCCCGAACGCGCTCGCCCCCGCGCCGGTCACCCGTCGCGCGAGGTCGACGGAGCCGGCCAGCGTCGGCCCGGATTCGGCCGCGACCACGATGGCCGGCGTCTGCGCGTCGACCACGGCGATCGGCCCGTGCAGCAGATCCGCGTACGACAGTCCCATCGCGTGCAGGTAACACGCTTCCTTCAGCTTGATCGCCAGCTCCAGCGCGGCCGCGTACGCCATGCCCCGGCCCGATACGACTACGCCCGGCACCTTAGCCAGCGCGGCGACGATCGGCTCCAGGTCCAGAGGCATCGCGAGCAGCGACGAGATCGCGTCCGGCACGGCCATCAGCTCGGCCGGGTCCAGCGGCGCGCCGAGGCCAAGCCCGAGCACGGCCAGCGCGGCCAGCTGCGTGGTGAACGTCTTCGTCGCCGGCACCGCCTGCTCGATCCCGGCTTCGGTCACGAACGCAACCTCGGCCACCTCCGCCAGCGGCGATGAGGCGCCGCCGTTGGTGATCGCCAGCGTCCGGGCCCCGCAGGCCTTGGCCCATTCCAGAGTCTCGACAATCTCCTCGGTCCGGCCCGATTGCGAGAGGGCAACCGCGAGCACGCCGTCCAGGTCTAGCCGCGCCTTGTACGTTGTCGCGATCGACGGCGCCGCGAGCGACACCAGCCTGCCGGCGTGCGCCTGGATCAGGTAGCTGCCGTAGACAGCCGCATTGTCGGAAGTCCCGCGAGCGATGAACAGTACGGCCTTGGTATCGGCCGCTAGCCGCGTGACCTCGTCACGACGCGGCAGCAGCGCATCGATGGTGGCCCTGAGTGCCTCGGGTTGCTGCGCAATCTCCTGGCGCATCAGCGATGGACCACCCTCGTTCCGTGCCTGCATCTCGTCCCTTTCGCTCACGCCCGCAACGACGCCAACGTGGCGGCCGCGGCATCTGTATACACCAGGCGCCCGCCAATCCACGTCGCGCGGGTGCGGAGGTCGGGACTGAGCCAAACCAGGTCGGCCGTCGCCCCCGCCGCGAGGCGGCCGAGGTCGGGCCGGCCGATGAGATCCGCCGGAATCCGCGTGGCGGCGGCCACGGCGGCAGGAAGGGAGACGCCGGTGCGGACAGCGTTCGCGACGGCGACGTCCATCCGCAGCGCCGAGCCCGCCAGGGTCCCATTGCTGCGGACCGGCGGCGCACCCTCGGCGGCCGGGAGCGTGATCGGCTCGCCGCCGAGGAGGTACTCCCCCGGCGGCATGCCGGCCGGTGCCGCCGCGTCCGTTACCAGCGCGATCCGGCCGGGCGCGGCGCGGAAGGCGAGGCCGCAGACGGCAGCGGCGACGTGATAGAGGTCGACGATCAGGCCGCTCGTCAGCCGTTCGTCGGTGAGGGCCTGGCCGACGACACCTGGTTCCCGGTGAGCAAGCGGCCGCTGCGCGTTGAACAGGTGGGTCACCATCCGCGCGCCGTGGTCGGCAGCAGCCGCCACTTGCTCGGCGGTGGCATCGCTGTGACCGACGCTGACCAAGATGCCCGCCCCGGCCAGCTGGTCGATCGCAGCCAGCGCGCCGGGGCGCTCGGGCGCGAGCGTAAGCAGAGCCAGCAGCCCGCTACCGGCCTCGATCAGAGCGGCGACCGCGTCCGGAGTGGGGTCGGTGATCCAGTCCGGGTTGTGCGCACCGCGGCGGGCCGGCGAGATGAACGGGCCCTCCAGGTGCACGCCGAGCACCCGCGCGCCGGTGCCCGGCAGGTTACCGGCGAACCCGGCTGCCGTCCGCAGCGCTGCGGTGAGACTGTCGATCGGCGCGGTGATCAGCGTCGGCACGAGCGCCGTCGTGCCAGTGGCCGGCAGCCTGCATGCCACGTCAGCCCAGCTCGCGGCGTCGGCGGTCTGGAACTCGGTGCCGAAGTAGCCATTCACCTGAAGGTCGACGAACCCTGGCACCAGATACCCGTCCGGCAGGGTGAGGTCGGGGGTCAGGCCCGAGCCGCCGCCGCGCACGCCGGCGGCGGAGCCGCCGTCGCCTTGTGACAGACCCGAACCGACGCGGCTGATGACACCGTCGGTTAGTTCGACAAACCCTTCGCCGGGAACGGGGTCGGCCCCATCCGCAGCCGCAATGAGCTGCGCAGCCGCAATGAGCACTCCGGCCCTCAGCTGCCGACGCGGTTGAGCGCGCTGCCGCGGCCCGATTCCGCGCGCGCAGCGGCCGCGATGAACTCCTGCATCTCGGCGGCGACCAGGTCAGGACGCTCCATCATGGCGACGTGCCCGATGCGCGGCAACACCACTGCACGGCCATACCGGAATGAGCGCGCCGCCCGCGCCGCCGTCGCCGGGTTGACCAGCCGGTCGTGGCTGCCGTGGATGACCAGCGTCGGCGCCGTCACGCGGGCGGCGTCGCGCCACAGCGAGCCGGGTCCGGGCCGGGCGTATTCGGTCACGAGCGCGCGGCCTGACTTCAGCAGGGCGTCGCGGGCGTAGTCGAGGCCGTCGCGGCGGATTACCTCGGCGACGGCTTCCGCGCGCCGGTCGCGGTGCATGAGGCTCGGGTCAGCGTAGAGGTCGTTGATCGTCATATCGGTGCGCCGCTCCGGTGGCATCTCCTGAAGGCGCTTCAGCAGCCTGGTGCCCACGCCGGGCGCGCTGACCAGGACGAGCCGCATCGGCAGCAGGCGCGGCCGCAGGTCGGGCAGGGCGGGTGAGATCAGCGTGAGCGTGCGGACCAGGTCGGGCCGCCGGGCAGCGATCCGCGTGCTGATCGCACCGCCGAGGGAGTTGCCGACAAGGTGTACTGGCCAGGTCCCGAGCTTTTCGATCAGTGAGATGACGGCCGCGGCGCGGGCGTCGATGGAGTAGTCGCCGTCAGCCGGCGGCGGGGAGAATCCGAAACCCGGCAGGTCGATGGCGGCGCCGTCGAGGGCGGGCGCGCCACGTGCTCCGTGGCTGACTAGACCCATGAGGTCGGTCCAGTTCGTCGCGGAACCGCCGAGGCCGTGGACGAAGACGGCCTGTTCGCTGACGCCATCGGAGCTGGCTGCGGCGGTGCGGACAAATATGTCGCCGATGTCCAGCTTCAGCAGTTCGCCGGGCCACTGCGGGATCGGACCACGACTTGCTGCCCGCTGGTTCGGCGCAGGCGCGGTCGCGGGCGCGGAACCGTTAACGCGAGCTGCTACGGAGCCATTGACCTGCGCAGACGGCACCTCAGGTTCGAACTGGTCAGTCATGCTGTCCAAGACTACTCGCCGGTACAAGAGCGAATCAGGCCAGTAGCGCCGGATCTTCAGGGTCGCCATGTTCTTGAGGGTCTTCAGTTTCTTCAGGCCCGACCGTCTGGAGCAAGCCGTGCACGAAGGTGAGTCGCTGGCCGTTCATGTGGATGAGCCAGCGCGACGGAGTGCCTGGATCGGCCTGCCGTGCCGCCGGATAACGGACAGCCACGTCGCCGACCACGCAGGACCACGGATCGAGGCGGCCGAGCCCTGGGATAGCGGAACCAGCCGCTCGGACGAGCCAGCCGTTGAGCACGGCGCCGCCGAAACCGACCATCAGCTCCCAGCGCAGATCAGGCCACAGTCCGCCCAGCCGCCACGTCAGTGCCGTGAGTGTGACGTCGCCCACGGCTTCCTCGCGCTCGGCGTCGGGCTGGCCGAGCACGGCCTCATACAACCCGAGGCCTTCCGGCGCGTTGGGCGAGCGCAGCAGCGATTGCCACCGGTTGTGCGCGGCCAGGTAGTCGGCGCGAGTCGCCCCGGCCTTCGCGTAGGCGCGAGCGACCAGTTCGGGCTGGAAGTCCGCCATCCGGCGGAGCAGCATCAGCTGGAACTCGCGCCTCGCGAAGCCTCTCATCCGGCAATGCAGCTACATGCCCTTCATGAGCCCGACGGTGTTTCCAGCGGGGTCGATGAAGAAGGCGATCGTCGGCCCGTTGGGTACATCCATGGGCGGCATCGCCATCTTGCCGCCAAGCTGGATGATCTTGTCGAGTGCGGCCTGGACGTCGGGTACATCGACGTAGAACGTGGCGTGCGCCGATCCGTCCGGGCTCGGGCTGACGCCGCCGGGGATACCGCCTTCGCCCGCCGTCACCATGCCGTACTGCATCTCGTTGCTGGCATCTATCTGCCAGTCGAAAGCCTGAGCGTAGAAGGTTTGCAGTGCGCCGGCGTCAGGTCCGGCAATCTCGAACCACGTGACTGGGTTCGCCATGACTCCTCCTCGGAGTTGTGTGCATTCAGCTCGCCGCCAAGAACCGCGCGCCAGCGCCTAGCCAGCGCGCTTCCTTGGCCGCGCCGTCGTCTCGGATTCCTTCGCCGCAGCCTTACCTCTAGTCCCGGTCGTCTTGCTCCCGGCCGCCGCTCTGGGCTTGGCGGCCGTCTTGGCTGTGCTGTCCTTGGCTGCGGCCGGCTTGGCCTGACCGCCGTCCGAAACCGATTTGGCCGCGGCCGACCTCGTGCTCGCTGCCCGCCCCGTACCTGTTTTCGCGGCGCTTTCCTTCGCAGCTCCTCTTGCAGCCGCGCGCCCACGCGCTGGCGGTGCTTCCTCGTCCTCGTCGCCGCTATCGCGCTGGTCGGGGACGGCGCCAAGCCGACCGCCCTTGGCAGCGGCCAGGCTGGCGCGCAAGGCATCGGCCAAGCTGGAACCCCCGCCGGTGTCGGCCTGCGGGGCTTCGGGCTGAAGCACTTCGCGGCCCTCGGTCTTGGCCGCCACCAGTTCCAGTACCGCCTCGCGGTAGCTGTCGTGATACTCCTCCGGGTCGAAGTCCACGGTCATGGAGTCGATCAGCGACTCGGCCATCCGCAGTTCCTGAGGCCGTACCTCGATGTCGTCGTTCAGGAAGCCAAAATCCGGAGCGCGCACCTCGTCGGGCCACAGCAGCGTCTCGAGCACCAGCACGCCTTCTCGGACCCGCAGGATCGCCAGCGACTCACGCTGGCGGAGCGCGACCTGCGCGATGGCGATCTTGCCCGACTCCTCAAGGGCATCGCGGAGCAGGCTGTAGGCGCGCGTTCCGGCCGCCTCCGGCTCAACGTAGTAGCTCTTGTTGAACAGGATCGGGTCGAGTTGGTCGGCAGGGCAGAACTGAACGACCTCGATGTTTCTAGTCGTCGGCAGCGGCAACTCCGACATGTCTTCCTCGGTAAGCACGACCATCTCGCCATCAGGAAGCTCGTAGCCCTTGGCGATGTCCTCGTAGGGCACTTCGGTGTCGTCGATTGAGCAGAAGCGCTTGAATCTGATCCGGCCGCCGTCTTCGCGGTGTACCTGTCGGAAGGCGATGTCCTTCTGCTCCGTGGCCGTGTAGAGCTTCACGGGAATCATGACCAGGCCGAAGGAGACTGCCCCCTTCCACATGCTGCGCATGGCATCTCCTTACCCCGAGCCAGTCTGGGTACTAATTCTCACCTTGATCAGGCGCGAATGTCAGCCAGGGTTCGGGTAGTGATACAAGCAGTGTTGTCCGCATTCTGTAATTCGGCAATATGTTCGAGTGCCGATATCGCCTAGGAGGCGCCCTAATGAGCGACATGGGCCTTGAAGAGCCGGACATTGAGGCGCCGGACGCCGACGCGGCAGAGCAGCACCAGGTCGTGATACCCGAGCCCAACGACGATGAAGAGCCGACCCCGGAGGAAGAACCCCCGCTTGAAGCGGACGCTGCGGACGCTGCGGAGCAGGCTCGCGTCGTGACATCCGATGATGACGAATACCGCTAACCGGGCTATGCCTCGGGGCCGGTCGTAAGATTGCCTCCTATACGGAGTCGCGGCCATACCGCCAACCACCGCAAGCGCATTTTCTGGAGTGATCGTTGACCGTTTCGCCACAGGCCAGGTCGGGCAGTTCGCGGCTGCCGCGCCCCGCGCGCAGGCTCCAGTTGCTCGGCGCCGCCCGTGACGTCTTCGTTGCCCAGGGCTATCACGCAGCCGCGATGGACGAGATAGCCGAGCGCGCTGGCGTCAGCAAGCCTGTGCTGTACCAGCACTTCCCTGGCAAGCTCGAGCTCTATCTAGCGCTGCTCGACGAGAGCGCTGAACAGCTTGTCCACACAATGAGCGAGGCCCTGTCGTCCACGACCGACAACAGGCAACGGGTCCCTGCGACGTTCAAGGCGTTCTATGACTTCGTCGCGGGCACGGACGAGGCGTTCCGCCTGGTTTTCGAGTCCGACCTCAGCAACGAGCCCGCGGTCCGTGGTCGCCTGGAGAAGACCATGTATGACTGTGCGGACATGGTCAGCCAGTTCATCCGCGAGGACGCTGGCGTCAGCGACGCTGAGGCGCATTTGCTGGGCATGGCGCTCGTCGGGATGGCCCAGGTCAGCGCCCGGTATTGGCTTGGCACTGACAAGAAAGAGATCCCGAAGGACGAAGCCGAGCAGCTCATCGCGAGGCTGGCCTGGCGCGGCATCAGCGGCTGGCCACTGACGGGCGACCACCCGGCCAGCTGACCGCGCCGCGGGCTAGCCGCCCCTTCGGTTAGCCGCTGGTCGTGGGCCGTCGCAACCCGGGTCGGCGCCACCGCGCTCGAGCCGCACCGGTGCCCGCACGCAGGTGGCCGGCGATCCCGAGCGCACCGGCGAACGCGACGGCGGCGGCCACGACGGCTATGAAGCCCCCGTAGCTCCAGCCGACCGAGAACGTCGAGGAAGCCTGGAGGGCCTGGATTGGCACCGCCTGGCCCAGTCCGCTGAAGCCCGGCGGCCTGAAAACAAGGGCAAGAAGAGTTAGCAGCAGGGACAAGCCGGTAGTGCCCAACAGGATTTGCTCGGCGCTCGGCAGGTTGCCGGGGATCCGGTCGATGGCGTCGCGATCTATGAGCACAACAAGGCCGACGATGGCCAACGCGAAGGCGAGCCACAGATAGCCGTGTGCGGGCGGACCGTTTTCGGTGCCGGTGCTGGCCGAACTGGGGTTGAGCTGCAGCGTTTCGGTAAACCAGGGCAGGAAGAGGGCTATCAGCAAGACGATCAGGCCCGACCCGACGGCTAGGTCGCTGCCGGCCCACCCGCGGGCGGCGCCGGACGTGTCCGCTGCTGGCGGGGGCGATGGAGTTCCTTCGATCGGCGTGTCGGTGGTCAACCTTGGCCTCCAGTCACTGAGCTCCCCACACAGTGACTATCGCACTTTGTCATGGTTTTCGGGGTCCTCTACGGGCACGCGCCACTCGGCCCGAGCCGCCGCAACAACACCGCTGGCAAATATGGGCCTCAACCTCGGGCCGTACCGGCCGGGGGCTAGCCTCGGACTGCGGAGAGGAGATCTGTGGAAGTCAGGATCGGTATTCAGTCGGTACCTCGCGAGCTTGTGGTCGAGACCGACGCTACGGCGGATGAGGTAGAGGCAGCGCTCAAGACCGCGGTGGCGGCTCAGGCAGGCGTACTCGTGCTCGCAGACTCCAAGGGCGGCAGGGTCCTCGTGCCCGCGGAAAATATCGGCTACCTCGAGTTCAGTGGCAACGAGCCGCGCCGGGTCGGCTTCAGCAGCCTCTGACTGGCGGCCTAGAAGCGAGGGTTAGTTCGCTACCAGGCGGCTCGCTATGAGGCGGCTCGCTACGAGGAAGTTCGCTACGAGGAAGTCGTTACGAGGCGTCCAGGCCGAGCGCCGCCATCCGGGCCGCATGGTTATCTGTGAGCTGGGCGAACATCCGGCCGATGTCGCCGAGCTGGCTTGCCGCGTCGCCCGCAAGCATCCTGGCCAGCGGTTCCCGCTCGGCTGCGACTCGCTGGGCCTGGCCGAGCGCCTCGCCCACCAGCCGCCGGGCCCACAGCGCCAGCCGGCCGGCCACACGCGGATCGAGCTCGATGGCCTCGCGCACGCGGACGATGACGAACTCTGAGTGCCCGGTGTCGGCGAGCACGGTCAGGACCAGATCCCTGCTGGCTGGGTCGAGTACCTGGGCGACGGCTCGGTAGAAGTCGGCGGCGATCCCGTCGCCGACGTAAGCCTTCACAAGGCCCTCCAGCCAGTCGGCCGGCGCGGTCCTGGCGTGGAAAGCATCCACCGCGGCCACGAACGGCTGCATCGCCGCCTGCGGGTCCGCCGACATCTCCTCGATTCGGCGGCGGAGCAGCTGGAAGTGCCCGAATTCGGCGACGGCCATCTCGGCCAGCGCGGTCTTATCGAACAGCGTTTCCGCCAGCGCGGCGTCGTCCGACAGCCGGAAGAACGCGGTCAGCGAGGCGTAGGCGAGCAGGCCGAGGAGATCGAGCACACCGTCGGCAGAAGGTCCGGCAGTCGCCGGGGCGCTGGGGTCAGCTCCCTCGTGGGTCACGACGGCAGAGTACAAGAAGACGCGTCAGCGCCACGAGGTGCAGCCTCGCGGGTCCATCACGCTTGGCTTGATAGACTGTCTTGCGATTCACACCAGGAATGTGGTCTCCCCCGGCCGCGTTACACAGAACGTAAGCGTGACGATCTTCCAGCAGCTAGATGCCCGGACGATGGCGCGCTGCTTCTCCTCCGCGAGTGCGTGGCCAATGCCACGCAATGACAAAGCTTGTATTGACGGGGCTTGTCCCGCCGGAGGGGTCACACTTGCCAGCCCCTGGCAATATCTGCCCAGGCGCACTCCGCGCCAGGCTGCCATGGGCCCTGATAGAGGCGGAAGCCCTGACTACATTGACAGCGATCATGGACGACAGCTCAGAGATTGACCCGGAGGGCGCTACGGCGCCCGCGGGCGAGGCGCCTGCGAGCGCCAAGACGTTCCGCGACTTCGGCATCGCCGAGCCGATCTGCGCAGCCCTCGAGGCCGAGGGCATCACGACAGCTTTCCCGATCCAGGCGCTGACCCTCCCGGTCGCCCTGGACGGTCACGACCTCATCGGCCAGGCCAGAACCGGGACAGGTAAGACGCTGGCCTTCGGGATCCCGATTCTCGAGCGCCTGGACATGACGCGCCGCGAGAAGGCATCACCCCGTTCCCTCATTGTTGTACCTACCCGTGAGCTCGCGATCCAGGTTGCCGACGACCTCAGGCTTGCAGGTGCCCGCCTAGGCGCCAACGTCGTGACGCTGTACGGCGGGCGCGCGTATGAGCCGCAGATCGACGCGCTAGCCACCGTCGACATCGTCGTCGGGACGCCTGGCCGACTGCTCGACCTCGCCCGGCAGGGCCACCTGAAGCTCGGCAAGGTCGACACGCTCGTCCTCGACGAGGCCGACAAGATGCTCGACCTGGGCTTCCTGCCGGATGTCGAGCGCATCCTCCAGCTGACGCCGGCGAACCGCCAGACGATGCTGTTCTCCGCCACGATGCCCGGCGAGATCGTGACGCTAGCTCGGCGGCATCTGAGCCGTCCGATGCATATCCGGGCCGAGCAGCATGACGAGCCGCAACACGTTCCGACGACCGAACAGCATGTTTTCCGCGCACATCAGATGGACAAGGTCGAGGTGCTCGCCCGCATCCTGCAGGCCGAGGGCCGCGGGCTGACGATCGTCTTCTGCCGGACCAAGCGATCCTGTGACCAGGTTGCCACCACGCTGACTACCAAGGGCTTCGCGGCCGCGGCCGTGCACGGTGACCTCGGCCAGAGCCAGCGCGAGCGGGCCATGCGGGCGTTCCGGTCCGGCAAGGTCGACGTGCTCGTCGCCACCGATGTCGCCGCTCGCGGCCTGGACGTCGATGATGTGACGCACGTGGTCAACTACGAGTGCCCTGAGGACGAGAAGGCTTACCTCCACCGCATCGGCCGGACTGGCCGGGCCGGGCGCGACGGCGTGGCCGTGACGTTTGTCGACTGGGCCGACCTGACCCGCTGGAAGATGATCAACGAGCTTCTGCACCTGGACTTCCCTGAGCCCCTCGAGACGTATTCGACCTCCGAGCACCTGTTCACGGCGCTGAACATCCCGGCCGGCGCCAAGGGCGTACTGCCAAGGAACCAGCGGGAGCGCGCCGGGCTTGAGGCCGAGACGCTGGAAGACATCGGCGAGACGGGCAAGACGCGGTCGCGTAGCGGCGCCAGCTCTAGTGCGCGGGATCGGCGGCCCGACTCGAGTGGTCCCGCGCGGCGGGATCGCAGCGACGCCAGCGACGGCGGGGCTCGGGAGGCTGGGCCGCGGACAGCGCGTTCCCGCCGGCGTACCCGAGCCGGTCAAGCTGCCGAGGGCGTTGTCGGCGGCGCGGGTGCCAGTGCACCGGCTGCTGGCACTGACAGTGGTTCCTGGCTGGCTGACGGTGGCCAGGCGCTGAGTGACGGTGGCCAGGCGCAGGCTGACGGTGGCCGTCGGGGTGCTGACAGCGTTGACCATGCTGGCGGTGCCGACGGTGCTGAGGCGACTGGCCAGGCGGCCGGCGCTGCACGGAGGCCGCGTCGGCGGCGCTCGTCGCGTGGTCGCTCCGGTGGCCAGCCTGCCGCCAGCGAGTAGCCTGACCGCCCGCACGGGCGTCGCCGACCCTGGTTTTGGCCCGAGATTGACCGGGCATCATCCGGTTTGGCGCCGGAACGCTCTCAGCAGATCCTGCGTTATTTGACTGTTACATTTCAGCTATCTCTCGATAGGCTGCGACCTCGTGAGCACACCCCGGTCCCTGGAAATGCCCGATCGCGTCCGGTCAGCGACAGTGCAGACCGCTCGCGGCTCCTTCGCAGTTCTGGAGGCCCAGCCGTGCCGGGGGGTGAGCTACCGCAGGCCTGCCCTGCTCGTCCCTGGCTTCACCGGCAGCAAAGAAGACTTCCTCGCGATCCTTGAGCCACTGGCTTCGGCCGGCCGTCAGGTATATGCGATCGACCAGCGTGGTCAGTTCCAGAGCCCGCATGCGGCCGATCGGTCCGGCTACGCGCCGACCGAACTGGCCGCCGATGTGCTCGCTGTCGCGGCTGCAGTATCGCCCGACTCTGAGGGTGTGCACCTCGTCGGCCACTCCATGGGTGGCCTAATCGCCCGAGAGGCCGTGCTGAGGCGCGCGGCGTCGTTCTTGTCGCTGACGCTGCTCGGGTCTGGGCCGGGTGCGATCGGTGGCCAGCGGGCCGCAACGCTGACCGAGCTGCTGTCGGTGCTCGACCCAGGCAACGGCGATGTCCCGGATGACCGTGCGCAGCTCACCGACATGGTCCGGTACATCTGGCAAGACCAGCTGGAACCGCAGGCGCGGGCTGACGGCACCGACGACCATGTCATCGCGTTCCTGCGTGAGCGGACGCTGCGCACGTGCCCTATCCACTACATCGTCGTCGCTCGTTATCTGCTTGAATGCGCCGACCGCACCGAGGACCTGGCCAAAGCCGCGTACGCCGCTTGCCTGCCCACCATGGTCGTCTACGGCGAGAACGACGACGCGTGGCCAACATCGGAGCAGGACCAGATGGCCAGGCGACTCGGCGCCGAGCGTGCCTGCATCCCCGGCGCCGCACACTCTCCTGCCGTCGAGGCACCGGTGACCACGGCGAGCATCCTGACCAAATTCTGGAATGCCGCCGAGCGCCACCAGCCGACAGTCCACTCCTGCGGCCGCACCAAGCACACAACGGCAGCTAGTGCGGTCGCCCATCAGGTCGGCTGACCGCTGATTCACGCGGCAAGCGGCCGTTCGCCACATAACGACGGCTTCTGAATGGTCGCGCGCGACATCTAGGCATGCGGGGAAGCCTTGACGTGCCGCTAGCGCCACGGCGGTCCATGGCGGCCGTGGCCTCGGTAACAAAAGATTTGAGATCGCGATGACACACTGAACGCTGGCTTCGGGCCTTTCTGTTACACCAGACGATCCCGGCGCCTGCCACCGCGCACGTTAGGCCAGGAGGAGCCACCATGACCGACACCCAGTGGGCTGATGTCTCTGAGTGGCAGCGGCCCGTCGACGACGCCTATCCGTGGCAGTTCTTCTGCTTCCGGTCCAACGACGGCGAGCACCGCGATGCGAACTTCGCCTCCAACCGGGCCTGGGCGGACAAGGCGGTCGCCGCCGGGCGGATGTTCGGCTACATGGTGTACTACTTCTACCGCCCGGGGGTGAACGGTGCTGCGGTCCTGAAGTCGATGGTCGGCAGCCCGAACCAGCGCATGACGGTGATGATCGATGTCGAGTCCGACGCCGGGCAGATCACGGGCAACCAGTCAGCGTCGATCAACGCCCAGTTCGACGAGCTAGCCGGCTGGCTCGGCAGTCCAAAGCGGGTCACAGGGTACGGCAACACAGGCGATCTTGACTCCCTCTGGCCGTCCAAGCCGCAGGGCATCAGGCTGGTCATCGCGGCCTACGGGTCCAACCCGACCTACCCAGGCAAATTCGCCCACCAGTACTCCGACGGGTACGTGACCCCGCCGTTCGGCGCGTGCGACATCAACGCCGCCGACGGGATGGACGTCGCCGACCTGGAGCGGATGTTCGGCTTCACCTCCAGTGCCCCCAAGCCGAAGCCGAAGGCACCGACGCAGCCGTGGCCGTACGGCTCGGACGACTACCTAGGGCTGCCCTCAGCCGATCCGCACTGCCACTCGGGATACTACGGCGGCAAGGACACCCAGGTCGTGCTGACCTGGCAGCACCAGATGTCGCATCGCGGCTGGGTGATCGCGCGTGACGGTAAGTACGGGCCGGAGTCCCGCTCGGTGTGCCTGAAGTTCCAGTCCGAGAAGGGGCTCGCGGTGGACGGCCTGGTCGGCCCACGCACCTGGGAGACGTCGTGGACCGCGCCCGTCACCTGAGACTGACGGAGCCACCGATCTAATCCCGCCCACCACGTCGGGTGCACCCGCGGCAGCCGGCGGTCGTTGCCGGGTGGCACGCGAACTAGATCGCGCCGCATGCCATCGACCCGCCGCAGCCAGCCAAACGATGCAGACCCCCCGCGACCCACGCAATATCCGGAACTGGTTTGCGCGGTGGAAAGCTGCCGGCCCTCACGCCAGCGCCGCCGACCCCGTCCCCGACGACGTCCGGGCACGTAACCAAGATCAACACCACCCAGTCGGGTGCTTACCAACATCATCAAAGTTGGTCGACAGCTTGCGTCGGTCCGCCGGTCACCCCCTTGGGGTGATGCGCCTACTGCTCGGCCGGCCCAAACTAAACACGAGCATACGGAGGCCGTGTCGGCGATGGATGAAACGTCCTCGTCCGCCAGCGGCGGGGATACTCTTTCGCCAGGCGAACGAGCAGAGCTCGAGCAGCTGCGCGCCGAAGTCGGTCAATTCCGGATACGGCGAACGGAGCGGCGCCGTCGGGTCGGATGGCGGACACCGGTCGCGACCTTGCTCATAGTGATTGGATGCCTGTTGGCACCGCTGTCGGTGCTGGGCGTCTGGACCGCCAACCAGGTGTCGAACACGAGCCGGTATGTGGAGAACACGGCACCGCTGGCCAGCGATCCGGCCATCCAGCGCGCGCTCACCGACAAGATCACGAACGAGATCAGCTCGCACCTGGACGTCGTCGGGTATACCGACGTGGCCGCCAGTCAACTGGCTAGCAAAGGACTGACCAGAGCCAGTACGGCGCTGAAGAGCTTCGCGCCGCAGATAGCCAGTGCCGTGTCGGGCTTTGTCCATTCTCAGGTGCAGAAAGTCGTAACGAGCCCGGCCTTCGCCCGCCTGTGGGTACGGCTTAATACAGTCGTGCACGCGCAGCTGGTGAAGGCCTTGTCCGGGCAGGGCAGCAAAGCGATCTCGGTTCAGAACGGGTACGTCACGCTGAGCCTCGGCCCTGTCATCGACACGGCCAGACAGCGGCTAGCCGCCCGTGGCCTGACAATTGTGAACAAGCTGCCGCCGATCAATCCCACGTTCCCGCTGTTCTCGGCGAAGTACCTGGTCAAGGCGCAGACTGGGTACCGCGTACTGAACGACCTCAAGATCGCGCTGCCCATCGCGGCGCTGCTGTTGTTCGCCGCAGGGGCCTATCTCGCCAGAAACCACCGACGCGCCCTCGTCGGTGTCGGGCTCGGACTGGCCACCTCTATGTTCGTGCTGGCCGCGCTGTTGCTGATCTTCCGCGGCGTTTATCTCAACAGCGTGCCGAACTCCAAGCTCCCAGCCGACGCCGCCGCAGCGCTGTTCGACACCATCGTGCGGTTTATCAGGCAAGGCCTGCGCACGTTGCTCGTGCTGGGGCTGATAGTGGCGGCAGCCGCGTTCCTCACCGGGTCTTCAGTGAGCGCGGTCCGCACCCGCGCGGCGTTCTCCAGTGGCCTGCGCTGGCTCCGTGAGCGCGGCGAACTGGCAGGGTTGCGTACCGGGCCGGTTGGTCAGTGGACATACGCGCACCGCCGGGCGCTGCGGATCGGCGCTGTCGGAGTTGCCGTGCTGATCTTCGTGTTCTGGGGCTGGCCCACCGCATCGGTGGTGATCGTGATCGCCGCACTGCTGCTGGTCGTGCTCGGCCTCATCGAACTGATTGGGCGGCCGCCTCAGCCATTGCCTACTGAGGCGGTACGACTCAGTAGCTGAGGACCGGGCCTACCGCTTTCCGGTCTTCGAACTCCGCGGTGACTTCCGTGCCCCGTTACCCTGCCGGGCTTTGACCGGCGGAACCGCCGTCTCTGCCATGACCGGGGCCGCCTCGTGCTCAACCATTGACCACTTGAACTCGACCTCGACCTCAACCTCGTCGCCTTCAACCTCGACCTCGAGCTCGGCCCGCACGCGATCAGGAATATATAGGCTTACCGAGCTGGGCCCGAACGGGAGCTCGGCGTGATCGCCGGCTGTGAACGCCTTGGAGAGCAGCGACAGCCACATCGCGGCCTCGTCGCGGCTGAGCGATTCCTTGCGTTCGACCTTCACGTCGGACATGATGAGCGCCCCCCTGATCTGAGTGCCAGAGGGCGGCTCGCGCCTCGGCCGCGCCGCCCTCTGCCATAGTCGGGCAGGAGACGGCGAGCACACATCACCTCAGCTGGGTGATTGCTCGCGTGCCGGGAAGATGTGCAGAGTCCTTTGGCCTACGCCTTACGACCATCGGCGCGATCCTCCGGCGGTTGCCGGTCCCGCAGACGACCCGATGGGCTGATGCCGCCAGGTGCCGTAATCTCGTCCAGTTCATCGGCGCACCTGGCGGAGCGACACCCGGACGCGGCTGACCGTGGAGGAAATGACGGGCCTGCAGATGTCATGCTCCCTTTCCGCTCCAGCGTTGCTAGGAGACAACGCGGGCATTCTGACCGTCGCTGCCGCGCAGAAGAGCGCAGGTAGCCTCGCATCTAACTTTCGGCGTCAGCACGGCTGGCGCTGGCCGCACCCGTAAGCGGCGACGTCTGGGAAGCTCCATGGTCGTCGGCGGTGCCATGATCGCGGACGATCAGGACCGGCCGCGCCGACCGGGCAGAGACGTCACCGGCCACGCTCCCGGCCAGGCTGCCCAGCCCGGCGTGGCGATGGGAGCCGAGCACGATGAGGCTCGCGTCTTGGTCCTTGGCGGTGTCGATGACGGCTTTCCAGGCCGGAGCTCCCTCGACCGCCAGTCCGTGTGCCCGGAACCCGGCGGCGTCGGCCAGTGCTGCTCCACGGGCGGCGGTCTGCTCGGCGGCTTGCCTGACTTCGTCGCCACACGCGGCGTCGAAGTGCGCATCTGGCTCCGGACTGAACCCGACGCCGAACGTTCGCCAGACCGTGAGGATAACGGCATCACGTCGGCGAGGCAGCTGATGGCCAGCCTCGACGATGGCGGCTTTGGCCAGGTCGGAGCCATCGTAGGCAAACAGCACGGGTCCAACCTCCTCGGCGCGGTAGTGGACTGAGCGCCGGCTGGGGCTGGCAGGTGCCGTAACTAGGCGCCTGCTCCGCTCGCCGCCTGGCAGAGCGGGAGCGAGGGAAGCAGCCTCGGCTGGCGCCGGGCGGTGGCGGAGCGCCGCGAAAAGCGGCGGGGAATCCCACGCCGGTTCTTGGCCGCCCATCCACCGATCCAGCGCCGGGGCCGGCGGCCGCACTCTGCCGAGCAGGTACAGGCCGATGCCGATTAGTGCCGCGCCAACCGACAACCCGAAGCAGACCCACAGGGCGGTATTCAGCTGCGGAGTGGCCAGGCCGGCGAGCGTAGTGGCGAAGTGCAGCAAGATGGGCACGATCATGAAGGCGGCTACCGCACGGAGAAGTTCGAGGATCGCGAACACGCGCTGAATCGAGGCAGAGCGCAACGAGAAGCCTGCCAGGAACAGCGCAGGCGTGACCGAAGCGCCGATGCCGACGCCCACAAGTCCAGAGCCGACCAGCGCGAGCGTCGGGGTGGGCGGGATCGTGATCCGGAGCACGGCGATGCCGGCGGCGAGGAACGCTAGGCCAGTGAGCGCGAAGTAATGGATCAGCCGCGTTCGGAAAACCGCGCCGAACGCCACCGCGGTGACAATCGCGGCGACCAGCTCGGGGACGAAGAGCATTCCGAGGTGCAGCGGTGTGTGGTGAGGAGCAAGGATCGTGGCAGTCAACCCGATGGCGGACGTCGCCGCCGCCGCTGCGCAGATCGCCACGACGATTCCTGCCACCGGGATGGTGCTGGCCAGGGCGCGCACGGTGAGCAAGGGCCGCCGGGCCTGGTACTGGTATACCCAGAGGATGGTGAGCAGCCCCAGCCCGACCAGCAGCGGGATGATGGCGATGGGGTCGAAGAATCGATGGGTGAGCAGCTCGGAGGTGCCCCAGAACGCTGCCACTGAGCCGCTGGCGGCCAGGCCGATGGCCAGCCCATCTCGCGGCGCGGTGCGGTCGGCGGGCGGCGCGTCCTGAAAAGTCAGCAGCGACATCAGCAGGCCCAGCGCAGCGATGCCAGCCACGATCCAGAACAGCGGGCGCCAGGCATGAAATGACGCCTGGGCGCCGCCGATCAGCGGGCCTGCCGCGACTGCCCCGAAGATGCACATATTGAAGATCACTGCGGTCCAGCGCAGCTTGGCTGCCGGGTACCCGAGGAACAGGGGTGGTGCTGCGGCTATGAGGAGCATGCTGGTGCACAAGCCCTGCAGGATGTGGCCAGCAATGAACAATCCTGGCCCCGTAGCCGCCGCAGCCAGCACCGAGCCGATCACTAGCGCGCTGGCGTAGACAATGAGCAGGCGCCGCTGCGGCAGAAGCTGCGCGAGCTGCACCGCCAGCACGGTGCCGACCGCGTATCCAGCATTGGCCAGGCCCGTGGCCAGGCCGAGCGTCTGGGGGCTCATATGCAGCTGAGCCGAGATGATCGGGGCGAGCGGCTGGAGCGCAGCAGACAGACCGAGGTAGGGCACCAGGAATAGGACGACCATCGCCGCCGCGGCCGGATACCGCCCGGCCAGCGGGCCTTCCGGCCACGGCTCGTGGTGCGGGCTCGCCGCTGGGGTGGCAGGCGGAGGGCTGGTCAGGGCCTGTGCGCGCGCCATCCGAGCATGCTTGCCGGCCGCGGGCCGGGCCGTGCGTCCGGGTCGGGCAGTCGGGTGGAGTTCGCGGATTGCGGGGAATGTCCCGAAGCCGCCTCTACTTGTGGCCGCCCGGAACCTTAAAGTCCAGGATGACCGGTGGAGCCGGAGATACCGGGTCTTACGGACGAGCCCGCTCCGACCATCTGGGCATTCAAGGGCGGCGGCACAGTGCCGGGCTCGGCAAGTCGTCCACGACCCGGATGTCGTCGTCCGCGATGACGAGGATCGCGCGGTCATCCGCCCGGTAGGGCCGCCAGGAACCGGCACCTCCAGGATTGGGATCGCCATCGCGGACGAAACTGATCCAGGCATTGTGCAGGGCGCCGGTGGCACGATCGATGATCTCGGGCGCGATTCCCTGCACAAATGGAGCCGAGCCCCATTTGTCGATGTTTGCGAAGGTGAATGGGAGCTCCATGCAGTGGATCGCGCCAAGCGCCCCGCCCAGCAGCGGCGAAGCCACCTCGAACTGGTAGGCATACGCCGGGCGGGAAACGGCCCGCGCAGCCGCCACCTGGAGTCCGCCGCACCGGAAGAGGCCGTCGGTCACCATCCGGGTAAGGACATCGCGCGGGCTTCCACCTGGGCTCGCCTCCGCGTAGGTGTCACACAAGGCGGCCGCGCGGTGACCGTATCGTGTGCGCGCCCAAGCGACGACTTGCTCGCTAGTGGCTCCGGCGTACTGCGGATTCATGCCGAACGCAAAGGAAGCCTCCCCTGAGGTCCAGCCGATCAATAGATCGATGTCGGCGTCGGCTAGGGCGGCAGCTGGGTGACGGGGGATCGTTGCCTCGTCCATCACCGGCAGGAACGCCAGCCCCCACTCGCCGAACCGTGCGTACTCAGCCATGACGCCAATGGTGCCGCCTATCAGTCGCTCCCACGGCTGCTCGTGTAGTGCTTCGAAGTCGTCGACCTCGAGGTGACGGGCAAGCGACTGCGTACGCGGGAGCGCTTCTTGCACCGTGGGAAGATCTAGTCCAAGCGGCGGGCTCTGCAGAATCCCGCGATGGAAGAGGCCCCGCGCCGCAGGGTGCTGAGCGAGAGCGGCTATCGAGAAGGCGCCGCCTGACTGGCCGGCCAGCGTGACGCGCTCGGGGTCGCCACCGAACGTCTCGACGTTCGCTGCTATCCATTGCAGCGCGGCTATCTGGTCGGTTAGCCAGACGTTCGCGTCGCCAACGCCCGACAGGAAGCCCAACGGGCCGAGCCTGTAGTTGAGTGAGATTGCCACGACGTCACCGTCGGCCGCAAAAGTGTCACAGGCGTAGAACGGCAAATTTCCCGAACCCGTGAGGAAGCCGCCACCATGGATCCAGACCATGACTGGCCGGCGAGCGTCGTCGATGCCAGGCGTCCACAGGTTGAGCGTGAGGCAGTCCTCGCCAAACGGCGGCGCCCCGTGTGAGCCGACCGGCGGCATTCCTCCGGGCAGCCATGGCTGAGGGGCCGACGGCCCGTATTCTGCCGAGTCGCGCACGCCGACCCATCCTGGGTGCGGCTCCGCGGCCTTCCAGCGGGCTGTACCTATCGGCGGAGCCGCGTATTGCACGCCGCGGAACACGGACAGCCCGTTCTCGACGCAACCGCGCAAGGTTCCTGTGCTGGTGTTCGCGGTCGGTCGTTCAGTCATTGCTTTGCCTCAAGTCGTCGCTAGCTAACTGAACATCGATGTGGGTCACGGTCACGGTAGTCGCGCCCCCGGTGAGCGCTATCGCTGCGCCTTGTCCCCTGGTCCGAGTTGCTCCAGACGTGGCGACGCGCGTTCCGACAACGCCAAGGCGACATCGGGCGGGAGCGGCACGGTCGAGCCCTGGAATCCGCGGAATGGCCGGAAGCCGGAGAGCTCGGCAGTGGCGAGCAGCTCCGTTCTCAGCAGCGGCGGATCGATGCGGTAATCAAATCGGACCTCAGTCCGCCACCGCCCGAAGGCTGAGTCGGCGGGTTGCCACTCGGGATTCTCATACGTGGGTGCCGTGATCGTCGCGACGTAGTAGATGCCGGGCTGGTCTCGCCCCACTATCTGGAGCCAGACGCGATCGCCGGCGGCTGTCCGGTCTCGGAAACGCGGCGTGCTCCACCAGTGCAACCGCGACGCAGCTATGGCGGCATCCAGGTCATACACCTTGCGGTTGCCTTGAAAGATCCAGTCCGTCATGCGCCAAGCGCTTCCTAGTCAGACAGATGAAATCGGCAGTCGGCGTTGCGGGAGGTGCCGCGCCGCCAGCGCGGCGTCCACAGACGCAATTATGGCCGCGGCTTCCCCTCAGCTGGCCGCGGGCTCCCCTCAGCTGGCCGCGGGCTTCCCCTCAGCTGGCCGCGGGCTTCGCGTCAGCTAGCCGGGGGCTTCGTGTCAGCTAGCCGGCGTCCGCCCTATCCGGCGAACTGTGCCGGACCCCGAGCCGCTGCCTGAGTCGCTACGGTGGCGCTATGACGAAATTCGGCGTGCAGTTGCCTAACTTCTCGGGCTTTGATCCGGCTGACCTGTTCGAGCACGTTGCCGGCCTGGCGACGGCGGCGGAGACAGCCGGGTTCGATTCGGTGTGGGTGATGGATCACTTCTTCCAGTTGCCGCCGCTCGGCGGGCCGGACCAGCCAATGCTGGAGGCCTATACCTTGCTGGGGGCGCTGGCCGCCCGCACCCGGCGGGTGCAACTCGGCACGCTTGTGACGGGCGTGACTTACCGCAACCCCGGCGTGCTGGCGAAGATTGTTACGACGCTGGACATCATCTCGCGGGGCCGGGCAATCCTCGGGATCGGCGGCGCCTGGTACGCCGCCGAGCATCAGGGCCTAGGCATCGACTACCCAAGCGACCGGGTGCGCCTCGACATGCTGGAGGAGGCGGTTCAGGTGTGCCGGGCCATGTTCACCGGCGATGACGTGAGCTTCACCGGCGTCCACTATCGGCTCGATCACGCCCGCAACCTGCCCCGGCCGGTGCAGGCCGGCGGCCCGAAGATCATGATCGGCGGCGGCGGGGAGAAGCGAACGCTGCGGCTCGTGGCCCGCTACGCCGACAAGTGCAACGTCACCGGCGACGTCGCCACCCTCGCCCGCAAGATTGACGTGCTCCGGCGGCACTGCGCCGACGTCGGCCGCGATCCGGCCGAGGTCGACGTCACCTGGATGACGCCGCTTATCCTCACGACGTCCGACCAGAACACCGCCGAGGTTCGCCAGATGCTGGCAGCGGCTGCCTCTCCCGAGGAGACCGCAGGATTCACGGTCGGCCAGCCGCATGAGATTCCTGACCTGGTCGCGGGTCACATCGAGGCCGGCGCCGACGAAGTGATCTTCAGCTTTGCCTTCGCCGACGCCGCGGGCATCGCCGCCGTCGGTGAGGCATTCGGACTGGGCGGATAGTGCCCTGGCCGAACTGCTGGATCGAGAAACTAGGACCGGTCGGCCGCTACGGCCACCTGATCGACGGTCGCACCGTCGGCGCTCAGACCGTCCCACGGTCGGCGCCGCTCTGTGGCAGACCTGCCCTCGGGGCACTGGGCGTGGAAGTCACACCAGCCACAGCCAAAGCTGGGCCGGGGCTGGAAGACCTCCTCCAGTGATGGAGCGCCAGCCGCGCCAGCCGCCACCTTGTACCGCTCGTCCGCCTTAGCGAATTCCTCGGCGATGGACTCGGCTCGCCCGAGGTGCCTGGCCAGCGACTCCTGCGTGTGCTCCCAGGCGAGCACCTTGCCGGTTGGCAGGTGATGCAACTCGACCCTGCGGCACGGCCGGCGCATCACTCGCTCAGCGGCTAGCGCGTAGAGCGCCAGTGCCATCGACGTACGTGCGTCGTCCACGGTGAGAAGGTGCCTGCCAGTCTTGTAGTCGACCACGACAAGTTCGCTGTCCGATCCGTCGGCCGGCCGGCGATCGTCGAGCCGATCGATCCGGCCGGACACCGCGATCACGTCCGTCCTGGTCGCCACTGTGCGCTCGACACCGACCGGTTCATAGTTCGGATCGAGGCCAGCAACGTAGCCTTCGACCATCTGACGACACCAGCGGCGATAGTCCTGTGCCTGAGTTTCATCTGCGAACCCGTCCGTCAGCCAGCCGCTGTCCAGCAGATCTCCGGCCGCAGAAACACTCCGCTCCCGGCGCGGAAGCCGCCACCAGCCAGCGAGAGCGCTATGCACGCTGGCGCCAAGGCTGTTGTGCGCCCACGGCGGGCCCTTGGGCGGGGCAGGCCGGTCGAGGTAGGTGAACCGGTACTTGCGCGGGCACTCCAGCCAGGTATTCAGCCTCGTCGGCGTGCACGCATACAGGCGCCGCGGCATGCCTTCAAAGCCGAGTTGCTCCATGCGTCCATCCTGGCGTAGACCACCGACAACGGCGGGCTGCCACCCCGCCGCCGCGGGCTGCCGCCCGGAGGTCGCGACAAGGGGCTATTCAGCTCCGTCCAGGTCGACGGGTCCGAATCCGCCGGCCAGGCTGCCCGGGTCCTGTCCGGCGGCCACCCAGGAGTTGAATCGCTTCTCGGCGACAGCCACCGTGAGCTCCTCACCATGGCCTGGGAGTATCCGGGTGTCCGCCGGGAGCGTCAGTACCTGGGCGCCGATCGCGTCGAGCTGCTTGCCCCAGTTCGGGAAGCCGTCCTTGCGGGGAACTGGCCCGTTCTCGGTCACCACGTCGCCCGTGAAGACGACGTCCAGTTCCTCGCAATACAGGCAACACGATCCGCGGCTGTGCCCGGGCGAGTGGAGCACTTCCAGCGTGACGTCCGCGACCGCGAACTTGCCCCCGTCTTCCATATCTATCTCAGGGTCACCGCCCGAATGGACCTCGCGCCAGGCAAGCCTGTCTCCAGGGTGCAGGGCCACGGGCGCCTCGTCGCGCACCGCCACCTGGACTGCTGCTCCGGAATGGCCTTCATGACCATGCGTGCAGATCACGGCCAGGACCTCCCGCTCACCGACAGCGTCAAGCACGGCGGCCGCGTCCTCGCCGGGATCGACCACGATGACCTCGTCCTCGTCGCCGACGATCCACGTGTTGGTCCTGCCGGTGAGGCGCTCGATCCGCGCGGCAAGCTCTGCCATAGGGGAAACTGCCTTCCGTCCTGGGGATGAGGCGGTCTTAGCTCTGCAGAACGATAGCCCGATCTGCCCCGATGATTACCCGAACCGTGATCGCGGACGGGCCAGGATCGAGGTCAGCCCCGGCATTTCGGTCGTAGCGATCACCCTGGGCGCAATCATCATCGTCCCGCCTTGGGTATCGATCTACCGGACCGGTGAGCGGATCGGCCGGATGCAGGCGGCGGCCGGCCTAAAGGTCAGCTGCTACGGCATCATCGGCCTGATCGCGAGCTTCTTCCTCGGACTGCACACGCTCTACTACCAGTACGAGCTGAATAAGACGTGGGAAGCCATCGGCGCTCCGGAGGGAACCGTCGTCACGCTGCCCGGCCCGATGCCCCAGGCTGCTCCGGGCGTACCCGGCGAAGACCGCGCCGCCTGATTCGCCGGTACTGCGGAGCCGTGACAGTTCATTCGCTCAGCGCCGGGCTGGGGTAGTCCCCCGACCCGGCGTCGTTGCCCGGTCGAAAACCATCAGGGGCCCGGAACGGGGCCGCTCGCCCCAATCCCGCTCCAGGCTCCCAGCCTGCCTGTCCCCTACGGCACGGTGACCGGCTGGATGACGACGGACCCGAGGGTCGGGTCGAGCTCGGTGTCCTGGTTGACGCCCGGCGGGGTCAAGACGTCCATCGCCTTCGGCACGGTCGAGGGATCCAGGCTGCAGATCGGACTCGATCCGTCCGGTGCGCAGACGCCGAACGAGAAGGCACCCGCCGTGGCCGTGAACACGCGGGCCTGGTCTGGCTGGAACCCGTCCTGCCCGGTCAGCACGACGGTGAATCCCCAGCCCGAGCCCGGCGTTCCGAATTCGGCTTCCGGCAGCGCGAGCGTCATGGTGTTACTCGCGTCGTCGGTCAGCATGAACGCGGTGCCAACCGAGTTGCCGCTTGCGTCTACCCAGACCGGGGAAGCGAATCCCTGCGCCTCGACACGCTCGCTCCAGGCGCCAGCCGACGCGATGGTGTAGTTGCGGGAAGCGAACGCGGCCTGCGTCGACGTCTGGGTGGCGCTTGGGTCGTGGACGTAAATATCAAGCAGCTGAGCGCCGAAGTCGGCGCCGAAGGTCTGGGCGAGATTCCTGATCGACGTCCGCAGGTACACGTAGGTGCCGTCGCTGATTACCTGGAAGCCGGTCAGGTCGAACGCGCCCGGCTGGAAGTTCGACGCGGTCGGGTACTGATAGGTGCCGGGGCCGTTGTCATCCCCGGTGGGGTCGGTGACGTTGAGGATCGTGGTCCCGCCGGTTACCTCGCCGATCACGGCAACCTGCGCGTACCCCGTGCTCCGCCCGTCCGCCGAGGTCGCCGTTGCCGTGATCACGTCGTCCCCGAAGCCCACGGGCACGCTTGCGGAGAACGATCCGTCCGCGGCCGCAGTGGTGCTGGTGAGCGACGCCAGGGCGCCGGTGGTGGTGTCCGCCGATGCGACGTCGACGGTAGCGCCGGGCGATGTCGTGCCGCTGACCGTCGTGGTCGAGGTCTCGAGCGTCGCGCCCGCGCTCGGCGCGGTCAGCGTGACATTAAGCGCGCCGGGCGGTCCGTTGGTGATGTATCGGGCCGTCGTGGCCGCAGGCGTCTCGACGGTGCGTCCGTCACCGAGGCTCATGATCAGCCGCAGCTCTTGCGCCTGGGCCCAGGTCAGCGGCGAGGCTGACCCGGCGGCCTTGCCGTCGGTGAATCCGATCGAGGCCGTGGCCGGGTCGCTGCCATACGGCGAGGCGGCTAGGTCCGGGTCTTCCCAGGCCTGCTCGGGCACGAGCCCGACGCCCGAGGAGAAGTTGATCATCGCGTTCAGCAGCCCGGCGGCAGCAGAGCTCTGGCCGGCCGCGATGTCACTCTCGGCACGCTCGCCCGACAGCACCGGCCACAGGTGCCCGGTGCCGGTGTCGGTCGGTGGCCACGGCGCGCCGCTAGTCGTGCACGAAGTCTGGCTCGGCTGATAGCAGTCGCCATAACCATCGGCGCTGCCGTCGGCCGCAGATGTGCCGTACCGGTAATACCCCGTCCCGCTTGGCGTCTTCACCGAGATCTGGTTGTCCAGGACGGCGAGCGAAGCCTGAATGTCCGGGTCGCTGACTGGCACCTCGCCGAGGCGCACGAGCTCCTGGAAACCTCCGTCGATGACGCTGCGCTGGTCGACTGTCGGGCCGCCGTTGCCGAGGCCGTAGCTGATGGCGGCGTTGGGATCGCCGGTCTTGGACAAGCGAATGAAGTAGCTCGGCGCGTCCGGACCGGTCGTGGTGACGTCCCAGGACTTGATGCTCCGCTGGAAGTAGTCCGCGGTCGCCTGGTACAGCCTCGACCGCGCCTGGTCACCGTGATCAGCGGCGATAACCGACGCGGCCGTGAGCCCCGCGATCTCCGCGGCGATCGTCGAGGGTGAGTAGCCCGTCTGCTCCTCCCACCGCTCGTTCCCGTCCGAAGGCCCGTGCGCGACGAGGAAGTCGGCCGCTGGGCGCACGTGGTCGGTCCACAGCGAAGCGTCGCCGGCCAGGCCCGCCTGCAGGTCCATGACAATCGGGTAGGCGACCTCATCCAGCTGCAGACCGCCGGTGTCGGGTGCGGCCTCGCCATTGAGCAGCGAGTTACGCGGCATCGCGCCGTCCGGCAGTTGCTGATGGTCAAAGAGGAAATAGACGGCGGCGCGCGCGGTGGCCAGGTCGCCGTCGGCCAGCAGCCCGGTAAAGGCTTCGTACAGGTCGCGGGAGAACACTTCGCGGTACGAGCCGAAGTAGGCGGGCTCGCCATTGGCCTCGGTCCCAGCCGGGACGGACTGCCCCCACGGGCTGGCCAGCGACGCGACGATCGCGCCAGGGAACGTCTTGTCTTCGCTTGCCTTGATCACGTTCGCGGACAGGTAGTAGTGCTCGTCAAGGCTGAGCGCGGCGCTAGCCGGCTCGCCGGGATAGTGCCGAGGCGGCCGGTTCAGGCCGGCGTCGTAAGCGACCCAGCCAGCCAGGTACTTCAGTTCCAGCAGAGCAAACGGACTATTCAGCGAGCTCTGCGCTGTGCTGACCGCGCTGGCCTGCGTGCGCCCGAAGCCAAGCGCGAGCGTGATGGAGCCGTCCGGGCCTGGCGCCAGTTCCTGCGTGGCCACGATGTGGCCGTCCGGCGCGGAATCGTATGGCGTCAGCACGTGGGAGGTGTCCAGCTGGGTGAGTCCGTCGCTGGCAGTACCGGCGTAGCCGACGCTCGCCTCGGGGGACGGGCTGCTGTCGGCCAGCGCCATGTAAGTCGGCACCGCGTAGGTGCGGTTGACGGCATTGGTGACGGTGTTCGTGCTGTAGACGACGGGCACCTGGGAGCCATCGGACGTGGCCACGACGCCGGTGTTGCCGCCGGCGTTCTGTGCTCCGCCGCCGCCGTTCCCGTTGACATGCGCATCCAACCGCGCGTACAGGTGCAGGCCGGACACCTTCGTACCGGAACCGGGAATCGCGCTTAGCCGGGTATGCATGAGCACGGTGTCGCTAGCGGTGTCGGTGATGTAGGTGGTGGTCAACTCGTAGCCATGCTGGGCATCGGTCGCGGTCACAGTGCACGCCATGCCGGTGGGATCGGCCCTGACGGTGTAGGTCATGTCCCTGGTCTGCAGGTCGGTGAACGTAGACCCGTCGGTCACGACGTACTGCAGGGTGCTGACGTTCGTGTTGTCGATCGTGGGCTCGTAAGTGTCGGACAGCACGCCACCGGCGACCGTGTACCAGACCTTCGACTGGGCCGCTGCCGACGTGCCCACGCAGTCCTTGCGGGCGAGGTCGAAGTACGACATCACGCCCGGCGCGCCTGGTGCCACCGCGTCGGTCGCTGTAGCCGTCGTCGCCGTGGTCGCCACCGTCCCGGTGGCGGCGCTTGCGCCAGCGCCAGCGAGGGCAACCACCACTGCGGCGGCCGCTAAGGCTGCAAGACCCCCGAAAATACGCCTGCGTGCGCGTGCCGACTGCGCCATCTCGCCTCCTCGGGTTCAGCGCCGCCTGACCACGGCGCCAAGTCCGGCCAACTGCCCACCAACCCGCCCGAAGCGTCCCGCCGCTGACTGCGGCTGTCAAGGGCCAGCCATGCCGCCTGAAATTCGCGCATAGGGGGTCTCCCGCGCCGCACGGAGAAGGGGTGTACCTTCCCGGTGACCTAGTTAGTGAAGCTTCACGCAAAGATCGGCGCTGACCGCCGGTTGGGAGGTACAACCCGATGCTGACTTCCGTCGGGATGCGGCCGGCCACCGCCGCCGACAGCGAGTTCTGCTTCCAGCTGCACAAGGCCGCCATTGGTGAGTACGTCACTGCGATCTGGGGATGGGACGACCAAGTCCAGCGTGACTACCACGCCCGCATCTTCAACCCGGGCCGCTGGCAGATCATCACCGCCGGCGGCGCGGACATCGGCATGCTCGACGTCGAATACCGCCCCGCCGAGATCTACCTCGCCCGCATCGAGATCCACCCCGATCATCAAGGCGGCGGCATAGGCACGCGCCTCGTCAGCGCACTCATCGACGAGGCCGCCCAGAAAGGCCAAGATCTCGTACTTGACGTGCTCACCGTCAACCGCCGCGCCCAGGCCCTCTACCAGCGACTCGGCATGGCCGAAGTAGCCCGCCATGGCGACAACGACATCAAGATCACTATGCGATCCGCCCGCCCGCGCCCGTAAGACCGTCAAGCTACTTCGCGGTCACTGGGGCGGCGCCCGTCGCGTGTGCGATGAGCCGCTCGTAGCCGCCTTCGGGCGCGATTTCGGTTCCGATCCGGTGACCGGTCAGCGCGCCGTGATCGTCGCTGCCGCCAGATCCAACGAGTCCGAGCCTGGACGCCAGCTCGGTCAGACGGCCCCGTTCCTGTTCATCTTGCTGGGGGTGGTTGATCTCGATCCCGGTCAGACCTACCGCGGCCAAGTCGGCGATCACGTCGTCAGGGATCTGCCAGCCGCGGGAAGCGCCTCTTGGATGCGCAACGACCGTAACACCGCCGGCACCGCGGACGAGGCGGATGGCTTTCGCCGGGTCGAGCGCATACCGAGACACGTGCGCCCTGCCGCCGGGGCCTATCCACTCCGGCGAGAACGCTTCCTCGATGCTGGACACCAGGCCCGTGTCGATCATCGCCCTGGCAACGTGTGGCCTGCCGACCACGCCGCCGCCGGCGATCTCGCTCACCTGCTCCCAGGTGATGGGAACGCCCAGTTCGTTCAGCTTGCGTACCATGGCGCGGGCGCGGTGCAGCCGGCTCTCCCTGATCTCGGCCATCTCGCCGGCCAGGGCGTCGTTTTCCGGGTCGAACAGGTAGGCCAGCATGTGCACGCTGTGGCCATCCAGACGGCAGGAAAGCTCCGAACCTGGCAGCAGCGTGAGACCCTCCGGCAGCGCGCTCGCGGCTTCGCGTTGGCCGGCGACAGTGTCGTGGTCGGTGAGCGCGACGACGTCGAGACCAGCTTCGGCCGCTCGACGGATGACAACCGCTGGCGGCTCGGTGCCGTCAGAGACGCTGCTGTGATTGTGCAGGTCTGCGCGCACACTGCGACATTAGCCCGGAAGCAGCGGCGAGGGTGCACCGAACGGCAGGTCCATCTCCTGGCCTGGGTCGCGAAGGTCGCGCAGCTCGAGCGGCTCCGCCATCATCATGCCGGCCGTATCCGGCCACATGACCAGCCACAGCCAGCTGCCAGATACCTCGCCGGCGAACGCAGCGCAGCCGCGCGCGTCGACGTGCCACAGCGGGAACTCGTGATTTGACACCTCGACCACGCCCGCCGGCTGGCCGTCTGGGAATCGTGCTCCAGGATCGGGACCCTCCAGCCCGGCGAACCTGGCGCCGAGCCCCACGCCCGGTTCTTCGGAAACCAACATCATCTCGGCCGGGCCGCCCATCGGATTAGGTCCGGAGAGGGCCACCGTGGCGCCACGGGTGCCAGTCCGCTCATCGCCGGCGGCAGCGAATCCAGTCACCAGCCAGCCCTGGGGCAACGGCCATGGCACCCAGACCGGGACCTCGGCTCCGCGAAGCACGCCCTCCAAGCCCTCCGGCGACGGGCTGAATCCCGATCGCAGCGGGTAGACCTGGCCGTGCTGTTCACAGCGGTACGAACTCGACCAAATGCTGGGCGAGCGCAGGCCCGACTCACAGCGCGGACACATGAGTTCCTGGGTCATGTCACTTAGCGTTATTCCCCAGATCGCCAGCGTCAACTACCTACCAGCGAGTATCTGGCCAGCCCAGGACATAATGGCCACGTGTCAGGTGAAGTTGCGTCGTCTCAGGGCTCGGCGGCGGGCAGCGCAGCGGGTTCGCGCCGGATCCCGTGCGTGGGAGCGGTCATCAAGGACGAAGCAGACCGGATGCTGCTCATCCTCCGGGGTCACGAGCCGGGCAAGGGGCTGTGGTCTATCCCCGGCGGGCGGATTGAGCCTGGAGAGACGGACCAGGAAGCCGTCAGACGCGAAGTCAGCGAGGAGACAGGCCTCGAGGTGACGTGCGGCCCGCTGCTCGGGTCTGTCGAGCGGCCGGGCATGGCCGGAGCTGTCATCGAGATCAGGGACTACTACGCCGACGTCATCGGCGGGCAACTCGCCGCCGGAGATGACGCAGCCGACGCACGCTGGGTGACGGCAGCCGAAGTCGCAGACCTCGACGCTGACGGGCGGCTCACCGAAGGCCTGCTGACCACGCTCCGCGCCTGGGGTGCCACGAGCTGATCCTGGTCCCGTCGCAGTACTGACTTCCCCTGGCAGTATCGACTTCCCCTGCCATATCCACGGTCAGGACTCCAGGTAGCGGAGGACGGCCAGCACGCGGCGGTGGTCGGCGTCGGACGGGGGCAGGCCGAGCTTGCTGAAGATGTTCCCGACGTGCTTCTCCACGGCCCGCTCGGAGATTACAAGGATGCCGGCGATCGCGCCGTTGGACCGGCCTTCGGCCATCAGAGCCAGCACGTCGCGCTCTCTGGCCGTGAGGGAGCCGAGCCCGTCGGTGCGGCGACTAGCGCCGAACAGCTGCGTAACAACCTCTGGGTCGAGCGCGGTGCCGCCGGCGGCCACCCGGCTAAGCGCTTCGACGAACTCTCCGACATCGGCTACGCGGTCCTTGAGCAAGTACCCGACGCCAGCGGCGCCGCCGCCGGACGCGGCGCCGAGCAGGTCGGCCGCATACCGGGTCTCGATGTACTGGGAGAACACCAGCACGCCGGTTTGGGGGTGATCGCGGCGGAGGGTGATTGCGGCGCGGAGGCCCTCATCGGTATAGCCGGGCGGCATCCGCACGTCCACAACGGTGACGTCCGGCCGGTGCTTGTCCACCGCAGCCAACAGGTCGTCTGCGTTGCCGACGGCGGCGACGACGTCGTGGCCGCGGTCGGACAGGATCTCGACCAGGCCCGCTCGGACTACTGCCGAGTCCTCGGCGATCACGATCCGCATCAGACGCTCCGGTTCGGTCAGGCGTGGGACGGCAGCTCAACGGTGACCACGGTCGGGCCGGACGGCGGGCTGCTGACCTGCAGCCTGCCGTCCACGGTCCTGACGCGCTCGGCGAGCCCGGCCAGGCCGCCGCGCTGTTCGACGATGGCGCCGCCGGTGCCGTCGTCGCTGACCCGCACCCGCAGCACCCCGGGCGCGTGCTCAACCTCAAGCGTGGCACGCTGGGCGCCGCTGTGCTTAGCGACGTTGGTGAGCAGCTCGGCCGCGCAGAAGTAGGCGATGGTCTCGATCGCGGCCGACGGGCGCTCGGGGAGGTCGATGACCAGCTCGACGGGCACGTCGCTGCGAGCGGCGAGCGTGGCCAGCGCCGTGCCGAGGCCGTGATCCAGCACCGGCGGGTGGATGCCGCGGGCCAGGTCGCGCAGCTCGACGATAGCCTCCTTGGCGCCGCGATGGGCGGCGTCCACCAGCTCCAGGATCCGCTCCAGGTCAGGCTGCGCGGTCCCGGCCGTCGTGCCGCCGAGCTTTTCCCTGGCCAGCCCCAGCTTCATCGCGACGGCAACCATCTGAGCTTGCGCGCCGTCATGAAGGTCCCGCTCGATCCCACGCAGCCTCGCGGCCGAGTCGTCCACCAAGTGGGCCCGAGACTGCTCCAGTTCACGAACCCGGTGACCTAGCGGCGGACCGAGCAGCCTGGCGACCAGCCTCCCATCCACGCCATTGCACTGCCTCAACCACCACGGGCAATAGAGAAGCACGGCCACGCCCGCCGGAACTAGAGCGAAGGAGACGGCGAAGGAATGCACTGAATTCGCCACTACCAAGGGGTCTGGTTTCCACCACGCGAGCCACCCTGGCACGTGGATCACAACGCCGTTGACGTGCAGGATCTCCCACCAGATCGGAAAGAGCAGGTAGGGGAGTCCCCAGACCAGCAGATAGGTCAAGATGATGACGCCAAGCACTGAGAGCGGCAGCTTCAGCAGCAAGTAGGCGCAGGCCCGCCAGCCGACTGAATCGGTCAGGACCGCCCGCACCCGTCCCAGGGTTCCAGGCTGAGGACGCAGCGGCGGCGGCGGCGCGACCTCCAGCCCCAGGAGGCGGCCGGCCAGGCGGCGGTGGACCGAGCCTAGCCGCCGGGCGCCCAGCAGGGACACCATCAGCAGCGGCAAGCCGGCCAACATGCCGGCGAAACTGAGCGACAACCCCAAGCCGACGGTGATGGCGACCGCGATGAACACAAAGCCCGGAATCGCGAGCAGCAGTCCGAGGGCCGCATACTCAAGTTGCCGCTGGCCTTGCCGGGTGAGCGGCTCGCGCAGCAGCCTCAGTACCGCCTGCCTGAACCAGATCCGATCACGAGAAGCCCGGGATGGGCGCACGGGAGGTTCGACGGGAGGCGTGAAGGTGTCGCGCCACGCAACGTCGGGCGCGGATGGCATTTTCGAGGACGGCTGGTCTGCCACCGGGTTGACGCTGTCCATGACGGAACTCTCCGCTCCTCGTCTCTAGTATCTGCGCATGCCGCGCGCATCGCGAGCGCTCATATCTCGATACTCACGGCACGTCGGCCGAAGATCGATAGGGCAGACACCCGAGCTGGGCACCGTGCTAGCCGTACCTCCAATTCGGGTGGCCGCACGGTCGATCTCCTGATCGCGCGGGGCGAGCATCGAGATGTAGGTGACCGGAGTGGCCGGCACCGCAGGTCACAGGAGGCATTCCGATGCATACAACGACTAACAACTTCACTCCCCCGCAACCGGTCCTTATGAGAGTTCTGGTCAGGTCATGGGAATACCGCCGCCCCAGCGTCTGGGTAGGCGTACGCATCGTCCTCGGTGCCTGGAACCTCGTCCTCGGTGTCCTCCTGGTCGCCCTCGGCTACGGGCGGGATGCATCCTTCTGCTATTGGCTGGCAGCGATACCCCTGGTGGGATCGGCCCTGATCTTCTGGACCGTCAACCGCCTGCACCACAGCGTCCAGACCTAGCCCGCAACATCCGTCATCGGGTGAACTGGGAAGCCCCGGGCCATTTGACCGGCCCGCGGGCCGACGTGCGGCAGCGGACCGGGTGCCTCAGCAGGAACAGCGGAGCAGCCGCTAGCGGGTATCCTGACGCGGACGGCCGGGGGAGCTGCCGTGGGGGACGATGGTTTCAAGCGCCGACTCAGGTCGGAACGATAGCCTCTGGGAGCTCGCGCTTACGCGAGAACTCCTGCTGCGCCTGCCTGTCAGTGTGGCTTATGTCGCTGGGCCCGACCTTGTGTTCGAGTTCGCTAACGAGGAATTCCGGCGGGTCGTCGGGGGCCGCGATCTTATTGGCCTCCCGATGCGCACGGCGCTGCCTGAACTGCCGCTGGAACGCATTGAGCTCATCGAGCACATAGGCAGCAACGGTCAGCCGCTCCAGGCCCGTGAGTCCCAGATTCGGATCCGCCGGTATGGCGAGGAGGCCGAGCGGCTGTTCGTGGACATCGTCTATCAGGCGGTGCGGGACGATGCCGGTGATATCGCGGGCGTGCTCCTATGTGCCAACGACGTGACGGCGCACGTCCGGGACCAGCGACGCCTGGAGCTAGCTGCCGACCGCCTTGCGATAACAGAGGAGCGATACCGGACCCTGTTCGAAACATTGCCGCTCGGTGTCGTCCACTGCAAGGCGGACGGGACGATCCTGGGAGCCAACCCGGCCGCGAGCGAGATCCTGGGCGTTGCGCCCGAGGCAATGACCACCTGGCCGATCGAGCGCGACGCCCTGGCCGTGCGAGAGGACGGCTCGCCGCTACAGCGGGATGAGCTCCCGGTGATGGTCGCCCTGCGCACAGGTCAGGTCGTCGCTGACATGGTCATCGGCCTGCCGCATGGCCGCACCGGTGATCTCCGGTGGCTTCAGGTCGCGGCCGTGCCGGACGCGCGGGACGAACACGGACGGCCGCAGCGTGCTTACGCGATGATGACCGACATCACCAAGCAGCACCGGGCAGAGGCGGCGGTCCGGGAAGGCAGCCGGCTGCTCGGGCGGCTGCGGGACGCGAACGTCCTCGGCGTCGTGATTGCAAACGAGGAACGCGTCCTGGAGGCGAACGACGCTTATCTGGACGTCATCGGCTACTCCCGCGCCGAGCTGGAAGCCGGTCAGATCTCCTGGCGCGCGCTCACACCGGCGAAGTGGGCCGCGGGCGACGACGACGCAATCGAGCAGCTGCGACTCACGGGGGCGAGCCGGCCTTTTGAGAAGGAGTACATCCACCGGGACGGGCATCGCGTGCCTATCCTCGTCGGCGCGGCAGTGATCGACTGGAATCCACTCCGCTGGGCTACCTTCGTCGTGGATCTCAGTGCCCGCCAGCGCAGAGAACAGGAGCAAGTTGCGCTGCTGGCGCGGGAGCAGGCCGCGCGCAGCGAGGCCGATACAGCCCGGCAACGGCTGGCGTTTCTGCAACGGGCTGGGGATCTGGCGGCCGCCTCCCTGAACCGGGATGACCTGCTGGAGCAGGTGACCCAGCTGGTCGAGCTAACCGGGACGACGGGCAACGAGGGCCTCGTCATCGGCACTTATCAGGGACACGAGGCTTGGGGGACCCGAGAAGCGCTCAGGGTCCTCAACGCGGAGCTCGAGGAGCGGGTCAATGAGCGAACGTCCGAGCTTCTCCGCGCGGAGGCTGAGCGCCGCGCGCTTGAGACCAAACTGCGACAGGCTGAGCGCTTGGAGACCGTGGGGCAGTTGAGCAGCGGCATCGCGCATGACTTCCGCAACCTGCTGGGGGTGGTTGTCGGGTATGCGGAGATGGCGGAGGACGTCAGCGATCAGCTAGATCCTGAGCTGCACCGGATACTCGGGGAGATCCGCCTCGCCGCCGACCGCGCCGTTAATCTCACCAATGATCTGCTGAATTTCGGCCGGCGTGCCCGGAGCGGGCCGGACCCGGTAGATATCAACGCCATGATCGCTGGCATTGCCGACCTGCTGGCGGTCAGCGTGAGCGGCGGTGCCACGGTAGGGATCCAGCCGTGGCCGACGGCACTGCCACCAGTGCTGGCGGATCAAGGCCAGCTCGAACAGGTACTGCTGAACCTGACCGTGAATGCCCGCGACGCCATGCCGGATGGCGGCACCGTGACCATCAGCACGAGCCCTGCGGACTTCGATCCCGCATACCCGCGCCCGCACCTGGGCCTCAGTCCCGGCCGATACGTCGAACTTGCCGTGAGTGACACCGGGACCGGCATGAGCCCAGATGTAGCTGCGCGGATCTTCGAGCGCTTCTTCACCACTAAGCCGGCCGGTAAGGGCACCGGGCTCGGATTGTCGACCGTCCGCGGCATCATCGACGAGATCGGCGGCGCCATCGAAGTTGACACCCAGGAAGGCTGCGGCACGACCTTCCATATCTACCTCCCCGCCGTATCCGACCCGCCCGGCTAAGTTGCCAGGTGGGCCGCAGGGCCTGTTATGGCTTTGTCGTCGCCCAGTACTCCTGCGATGCCTTCGAGGCGGCGAGCATCTCCGGCGTCTCGAAACCTGGCGCCATGGAGCCTGCTGTGCCAGCCATAACCTGGTGGTGCTCGATATCGAGCAGCCGCAACCAGCTCTGCTGACCCATCGTCAACGCAATGAAACAACCGAGCTCCACGAGCTCAGGCTCGGAGAAATGCAGGTACAGCCGTTCCCAGAGTGCATCAGTGGAGTCCAGCCGCCACGTAATCGCTTCTGCGTACGCGAGCGCGGCCTTTTCGCGGTCGTCGAGCTGGGAGGACTTCTCGAAGTTGAGCAAGTCGTCGAACTGGCCTTCGGTCAGCCCCCGAGCCTTGGCCAGTTCGGAACGCTGGTTCCCGCAGTACTCGCATTTGACCGTTCGCGACACGTAGACGCGGCACAGCTCCTTGATGGCATGGTCGCAGACTCCGTCGCGAAAGATCGCTTCCCACGAGTCAGCGAACGCCCAGAAGGCTGCTGGCACGTGAGCGCGCACTGCGGAGCTTTCCGGCCGCGGAGTTCCGTCCCGTCGGCACCGCTCCATTTCCGCCTGCATTCGCTCATCCATCGCCTCGGGGAGAACGTAGCTGATCCTCGGTTTGCGACCCATAGCATCTCCCGCAATCTTGAGCGCGCCAAAACCCAGCTGTCTGGCCAGGTAATCACACGTTTCCCGGCGGTGCCAGGCAACTGCTTGCCGGGAATGCGGCCGCGCGCTAGTGGCCCCGCAGGGAGATCGTGTCGGACTCGGCGATGGCATCGGCTTCGATAGCTCGCAGTCCTTGACCAAGACGCTCGCGAGCCTGCCGGAGCAGCGTCAACGAGTGCGTGGCCGGGCTGGAAACGGCGGCTCGCTCCGGATCAGCACTGTGCTCTTCGATGAGGTGAGCCTGAAGGGCGGCGGCGACTTCGTCGACCGCCTTCAGCGCATGGTAGATAGCTAGGTCCCGCGAGGTGTCGTCAACCATGGGACCAGTATCCAGTCGCCGACGCCCGCCACGGCAAGCCGCGGCTCGGCAATGGCGATCATCTACCCAAACCTCCTGGCCGCAGTAGTGATCTTCGTGAGGTTCGCTGTCGTAAAGTCCACAGTGTCGGTAACCCTTGAGCAGTGCCGCCAACGCAGTTGATGAGAGCATCCCGACGAGAAGAGCGACCATGAACGACCCTGGCGATACCCGCGTCGCCGTCTACATCGACTTCGACAACATCGTGATCTCCCGCTACGAACAGCTTCATGGCCGCGGACAGTTCCAGCGCGACCGGGTGCGCGGGCTCAACCGGGCCGAGAAATCCGCCGATCCGGATGTCACGGAGCGGCTGGCGCGTGCCACGGTGGACGTCGGCGCAGTGATCGATTTCGCGTCATCGTTTGGCACTCTCGTACTCACTCGCGCCTACGCGGACTGGTCGGCCCCCATCAACGCCGACTACCGGGGGCAGCTCGTCAGCCGCGCAGTCGACTTGGTCCAGCTCTTTCCCACGGCCGCCTATGCGAAGAATGGTGCCGACATCAGACTGGCTGTGGATGCGGTTGAGGACATGTTCCGACTGCCGGATCTCACTCACGTCGTCATCGTGGCCGGGGACTCCGACTACATCCCGCTCGCGCAGCGTTGCAGGCGCCTGGGGCGTTATGTAGTGGGCGTCGGGGTCGCGGGATCGACCAGCAAAGCGCTCGCCGCGGCGTGCGACGAGCTCGTGATCTACGACGCGCTGCCCGGCATCACACCGCAAGGCGCATCCCCTCAGCCACCCGGACGCACCGACGGTGCACAGCCGGATCACGACGAGGCTGCAAGCGCGACATCCGGGCGCGTCTCGCGTCGTACCAGGCGGCCATCGGTCCCGGTGACCAACGACAATGACGAGACCGACGCCGATTCCGAAGACCCGCAGGAGGTCGCGACCAGGCTCCTGGAACGGGCACTGCGGCTCGGCCAGGAGAAAGATGACGCGGACTGGCTCCACAGCTCCGCAGTCAAGAGCCAGATGAGACGAATGGACCCGTCATTCAGCGAGAGGGCGCTCGGCTACCGTTCATTCTCAGACTTCGTGAAATCACGCGACGCCGTCGCGGAACTTGACGAGACCAACCCCGCGCGACTCGTACGACTCAACCCGAATCTGGCCGCAGAGTAAACAACGTTGCGCTCGGTCGACGGGAGCTGATCATCCGAAGCGCTGGCGGGCTGACGTCCTCCGGCGCCCGACCAGCACGCCAGTCCATAACCTCACAGATCGAACTCCGGTGGTGCGCCCTCGCCGACCAGGCCGTCCACAGACTCGCGCAACAGGTCGGCGTGGCCGGTGTGCCGCGCGTACTCCTCGATCATGTCCACTCGATCATGTCCAGCAGCATCTCCCGCACGCTGACGGTACGCCCGTCCCGTGCCGTGAAATTCGCCGCGCCGTCCATGCCCTCGTCCTTAAGCACGGCGGCCACAAGATCCCGCGAGCGCTGCGCCGCCGACCGCCACAGCGCGTACACCTCCTCCGGGGCATCCTGCGCACCAGTCCGCCACTCCCAGTCAGGATCGGCGTCGAAATCCACCTCGTCCCACGGCGGACCGTACGCCTGCCCGGCGAGCTTGACCGCCAGCCAGTCTGCCTCCACCAATGCCATGTGCTTGACCAGACCGCCGAGCGTCATCGAAGACGACGCCGTCGGTGCCGCCAGCCCGTCGGCGTCCAGGCCACCCGTCTTCCAGGCGAACGTGCGCCGGTTGCGCTCCAGCACCGCGAGGACAGCATTCGCTTCCGCCGAAATGCTCCCATTACCGACCGATTCAGTCATCCGGACAGTTTAGAAGCCGTCACCTCCAGCCGAACCGCGGGGGCAGTGTGGCCTCGGCCGGCCGGGGCTCATAGATCGCCGACATTTCACGGCTAACGTGCTCGCAAAAGCCGCAAGCCGGGCGCCAAACTGCACCTCGGACGGGAAATGTCGGCCTGACAAGATCATCTTGCCGCCGTATGGGACCTAGGGCCGCCGTTCCTGCGTGGCTGGCGCGCCGGCGACGTCACCCCGGAAGAGCGGGGTCGGCCTTGGCTTGTGCAGTTGTCACGTCGGCGTGCGCCGGCGGCGGCGTGCTCGCCCGGCGCAGCGGCCCGCGGCGGAGCAGGGCGCCGCCTGTGACCGCGCCGACAGCGAAGATGCCGGCGGTCCACCAGAACGCGGTGTCGTAGCCGTGAGCGAGTGCCAGCCCGGTCACGGCCGGTCGGCCGATAAGCCGGGCCGCGGCGAGGTGCGCGGCGAGGTAGGAGGTGACGGCGGCGGCGAAGATGGTGTTCAGCAGCGACGTGCCGACCGAGGCGCCGAGCTGCTGGCCGACGGTGACGGTCGCGGACGCCACACCCGCGTCCTGCGGGGCCACGCCGAAGGTGCCGGTGTTGATCACCGGCGCTATCACCATGCCCACGCCGACTCCGCCCAGGATGGTCGGGCCGAGCACGCCCGCAGCATAGGCGGTATGCGGGCCTAGCTGAGCCAGCCATACCATCGCGCCTGCCGCGGCCAGCATCCCGGACGCTACCAGCGGCCTGGGCCCGAATCTGGGCATCAGCACGATCGTGGACAGGTTGGACGCGAGGATGAGGCCGGCGCTGAGCGGCAGGAACGCCACGCCGGTCACCAGCGGCGAGTACCCGAGCGTCTGCTGCAGGTAGTAGGTCAGGAACAAGAAGATCCCGAACAGCCCGGCGGCGGCGATGAGCATGGAGGCGTAGGCGCCGCCGCGGTTGCGGTCGAGCACGACACGGGGCGGCAGCAGCGGGTGGGCCGCCCGCCCCTGCCATACCGCGAACCCTGTGCCAAGCGCCACGCCGGCGGCCAGGAACCCCCAGGTGGACGGCGCGTGCCAGCTGTGCGCGGCCGCGTTGGAGAACCCGTAGACCAGGCAGAACAGGGCGCTGGAGACCAGCAGCACGCCGGGGATGTCCAGCCTGGGCTTGCTCTCCGACGGCTGGCGTTGCAGCAGCAGCGCTCCGCCGGTGAGGGCCACCGCGGCGAAGAACAGGTTCACGTACAGCGTCCACCGCCAGGACAGGTACTCCGTCAGCGCGCCACCGAGCAGCAGGCCCACCGCGCCGCCGGCCCCGGCGATCGCCCCGTAGACGGCGAACGCCCTGGCGCGGTCCTTCGGCTGGCTGAACGTGGTGGTCAGCAGCGACAGCGCCGACGGCACCAGCAGCGCCGCGAACGCGCCCTGGCAGGCGCGCGCGGTGATCAGCATGGTGAAGTTGACCGAGGCGCCGCCGATCGCCGAGACGCCGGCGAACCCGGCCAGGCCAACCAGGAACGTGACCTTGCGGCCCAGCAGGTCGGCCAGCCGGCCGCCGAGCAGCAGCAGGCTGCCGAACGCCAGCGTGTAGGCGGTGACCACCCACTGCCGGTCCACGGTAGTGAAGTGCAGCGCCCGCTGCGCGGACGGCAGCGCGACGTTCATCACCGTCAGGTCCAGCACCACCATCAGCTGGGCCAGACCGATCACGCCCAGGATGAGCCACCGCCGCCGGTCCCAGGCGCTGCCGGTGAACGTGGCACTAGACATGAGATCACCACTTCTCTGTCGTTACTGGATGCGCGCGGAAGTTTGGTATACTCACGATGTGATTACTGTACCCATGGTGCAACGAATTTCGGGCAACGTCAAATCTCGGTGCGGGTCACGATGAGCCACCCACCCGACGCAACGAGACCGCCCGATGCGACGACCCGGCTGCCTGACCCAGCGAGCCAGCCGCCGCGGCGGTATGCGTCGCAGGTGCGCGACGAGCAGGCCCGCCGCACCCGGCGGGCGATCGTCACCGCGGCTCACGACCTCTTTGTGGCCCAGGGTTATTGGGCTACAACGATCGACGGAATCGCGGAGGCCGCGCACGTGAGCCGGCGCACCGTGTTCAACTCGGTCGGCGGCAAGGTGGCCTTGCTCAAGCTGGCATTGGATTGGGCCATCGTCGGCGACGACGAGCCGATAGCCCTGGCCGACCGCCCGGCTATCAAGGCGATCCTGGCCGAGTCCGACCCGCGGAAGGCAGTCATGCTCTGGGTGCAGACCGTGGCCGACGTCGCCGTCCGCACCGCGCCGCTCGGCGAAGTTCTCATGGCCGCAGCCGATATCGACCCGGCGGCAGCACAGCTGCTCGCCGAGGCGAGCCGCAACCGGATGTTGGGCGCTACCTTGTTCGTCCGGTATCTGGCGTCCCTGGACGGACTGGCCGTTGGCATATCCGAGCAGCGTGCCGCTGACCTCTGCTGGGCGCTTACAGACGGCCACCTCTACCGGCTGCTGGTCGCCCAGCGCAGCTGGAGCACCGCCGACTTCAACCGATGGCTGTTCGACAGCCTCGCGGCAGAACTGCTGCGGAGTTAGCCAGACCCTCGCGTTTTGAGCTCTCGCTCGATCACCGCGACCAGGTCAGAGTGCTCGCTCAATCCCCGCAACAGCTCAGGCGACAGTCCGAGCTGGCGTGCCGCCTCCTCCACCACCGATTGCGCCATGCCGAGGAACCGCGCCAGCGTCTCATCCCGGGCGAATGACGGCGGCAGCTGATCCAGTCGCACCTCCGCGGGGCGGTGCCACGAGCCGTCCGGACCCGGCAGCCAGGCCGCCCCTGTCGCCGCGACGCCGATCAGCGACAACGCCTCGCTCCGCACAGAATCGACGAACGCCTCCCTGTGCGAGGCCTCGACCACCCCGGCTACCAGGTGGCTGTGAGGCACCAGCAGCACATTCCAGATGTACTCCGAGCGCGCATGGCCCGGCCGGCTCAGCGCGAACTCCAGCCCGTCGATCTCCGCCCCCGGATCGAACCCCTCGATACCACGCTCATGCCTCGCGAACTCATCAGCAATCAGCACGTAGCCCAGCGGATCGCGCGGCCGCGCCCGGACCTCCACGCTCGCCCGGATGCCCATCGCGCGCAGCTGAACCAGCCACGGCCCGTAGCCATCGTCGGCGAACCACGCCTCAGGGTTCCCGTCGAAGTACACCTCGAGTTCCTTCGACCGCTGATACAGGCTGCCCGGCTTCATAAGCCGCCGCTCGCCGGTCGCGGCGTTCTCCCCAACCAGGAACGTCGTCTCCCGCAGCCGGTCAAGCAGCCGCTCGCGCCGCTCCCCGCCTGCCTCCGCCATCGCCCGCGCGACGCACTCGACATCGGCGTCGTGCTGCACAGCGTCGAGGTCGGCCACGTCCAGCCCGCCGTACCGGGGGAAGATGCCCTCCAGCACCTCGTCCACGATGTCGGGCTCCGTTAGCCCCAGCGCATCCAAGAACTGGCGGGCGGCGGCGACGCTGGCGATAGACCTTCTAACTGATGGGAACGGGGCCGTCACCGCACCCGGTAGGTACACGGCCGCGCGGCCGTCCTCCCGGAACGGGCTGACCTGGCTCCCGTCCTCCAGCCGCATGATCGGCTTAGTCCGAGCGACGCCCGGCTCTTGTTCCTCAGATCCCCATGGGCTCGGCTCTCGCCAAAGCGCCGAGTGCCGGTACAGGAAAGCGTAGAAGTCGGCGATCCACTCCTCGGACTGCGCTTCGAGGAACTCGGCCGTCAGCCTGCCGACGACGGACGCCGGCGTTACCTCATCGACGCCGATCTCGTCCCGGAGGTACTCCCACAGCAGCGGCGTCCCGTCCGCCGTGATCGAGTCTTGCGCGAAGCGGACGCGTTGTACCTCGCCGTCCCCGCTCTCGCCGTGCTGATCATCGCCGTGCTGATCCTCGCCGTGCTGGCCCTCGCCGTGCTGGCCCTCGCCGTGCTGGTCCTCGGCGTACAGCATGCCGAGCTGATCGGGCGCGAAGAGCTCCCGCAGCCCCGCGCCACTCGCCAGCTTCAGGTCCGAGGCGAAGCCGTAGGTGCCAGCCGCGACCGGGATGAGCGCCTCGCTCGCCAGCGCGCCGCGGGCCGACTCGAACAGCGGCCGGAACATCGTGCCCGGCCCGAACCGCGTGGCGTCTATCGGCAGCGCTTCGAGGACCTCGGCCGTCAGCAGTCCTCCGTCCCGAAGCTCGCGCAGCACGTCCGCAAGCAGCACCGCCGTCTCGCGCACCAGCTCCTGATTAGACGGGTCGTGCTCTGGCACATTGTCGCGAGCCGGCGTCGTCCGGTACGGGCCCTGGACGAGGAAGCCGAGGAACGTCTCCTTCTCGGTCGGGAAGTACACGACGAGCGGGCGCCCGTCGCGCTTCACGATCCGCCGCTGACCGCCCGGCCCCACGCCGGCCCGGAACGCGATCTCGACGCGCAGCCCGGGCTCATCAACGTCGCCGGCCGTACGCTCCCAGACGATGAACTCATCGGCCCGCCGGCCCGGCTGCTTCGTCAGCGTGACGCGGCGACGTGTGCCGCTCTCGTTCACCGCCGAGCGCGCCAGCACGGCGTCCTCGACGCCGAATCCGCGAACCCCGAGCCTTTCGATGCTCCGCAAGAACAGCAGCGTCTCCGGCTCTATCGCGTTCAGCGCAGCCGAGATCTCCGCGACTGCGATCGCGGGCGGCACGCTCGCCATGTCGAAGGGAAAGACGAACAGCGTCCCGAGATCCTCGGCGGAAGGCCCTGCGGGTTGCTCGATCCCGAACGGCCGGACGTAGTTCTCGATCCGGAAACGCTCGTCCCCGCCGTAGATGCGCGGCGTGTTCGTGTAGGCGTAGACGGACTTGAAGCCGATCCCGAACGTGCCGATCTTCGTCAGGTCTCCGGACTTCGAGCTGGTGCCGACGCCGCAGACGCCGCGAACGTCTTCCTCGTCGAACGGCCGACCGTTGTGCCGCAGCTCAAGCCGATCGTCGAACAGCTGGAAGACCAGCTCGGTTGCACCAGCATCCTCGGCGTTCTGGATCAGCTCGAAGATGAAATGCGTGCGCTCGCTGTACAGGTGCCCGAGCAGATCGAGGACGGCTGTGTCCCAGCCGTAGCGCGCGATGTTCTCATCGCGGATCTTTTCGTAGTCAGCGGGCACTGCATCATCCTGCTCCACAGCGGCAGCGCCGTGGACAGCGGGACGACCTCGGCGCTAGGAGGACGCAAGGCGTGCGTCTCTGGGCGACCCTTTACCGCGGCGCGTCGCCCATCCGGTACTGATGCGTCAGCTCGTCCATCCGCCGCTTCAGGTCGTGGTCGATCCTGAACACCGCCGCCGCCAGGCTGTCGTCTAGCTGCTCTGGACGGCTGGCACCAATGATGGGCGCCGTGATCACCCGGTTGGCCAGGACCCAGGCGACGGCCAGCGTCACCAGACTCACACCCGCCTCGGCCGCCAGCCCGCGCAGTTGCTCGACCGTGTCGAACTCCTCGTCGTGCCAGTACCGCTGCTGATACAAGCCGCCCGCGGTGCCAAGGGTGAACCGGCTGCCCTCTGGCGGTGGCGCAGTGCGCGAGTGCTTGCCGGACAGCAGCCCGCCCGCGATCGGGTTGTACGGAATGACGCCGACGCCTTCCTCGTCGCAGAACGGCAGCATCTCGCGCTCAATCTGACGGAAGAGCAGGTTGTACCGCGGCTGGACTGAGTCGAGGCGAATCAGGCGCAGCGTCTCGCTCCGGCCGATCGCCCGGACTAGCTGATAGGTCAGGAAGTTCGAGCACCCGACGTAGCGGACCTTGCCCTGGTGCACCAGATCGTCGAGAGCGCCGAGCGTCTCATCGATCGGCGTCTCCCGGTCATAGCCATGCAACTGGTAAAGGTCGATGTAGTCGGTCTGCAGACGCCGGAGCGAGGCCTCCACGGCAGACATGATGTGCTTACGCGAGTTGCCCGCGTCGAACGGAGCCGGCCCGGTCGGGACGAAGCACTTGGTCGCCACGATGAAGCGGTCCCGCTTGCCCTGGAGCCAGCGGCCGATGATTTCCTCGGTCACTCCCCTGGTCGACAGGTCGCCGCCGAGCGGATAAGCGTCCGAGGTATCGAGGAAGTCGATGCCTCCTTCAGCTGCGCGGTCGAGGATAGCGACCGCGGTGGGCTCGTCACTCTGAAGCCCGAACGTCATGGTTCCCAGGCAGAGGCGCGAGACCGGAAGGCCTGTCCGGCCGAGTCGAGTATGGTCCATATCCCGCACGCTATCGGGCGTCGCGTGGCCGGTCGCCAGCGGACGTCAGGGGTCGCGCCGGAGCGGGGCCGTTATGCGATGAGGCCGACACCCGATGCAGTTGCGTCTGCCGCCGTCACGATGGCCGCGCGCGCGGCGATGGCCGAGCCACGGGCTCCAGCCATGTCCAGGTCAGGGACTAGCGCGATCGACGACACCTGCTCCTGCTCCTCGCGCAGAACCGTGTGTGCGCGCACGCGGTCCAGGAACCAGTCGCGGAACGCCGGTGCCGCCTCCACGACGCCGCCGCCAAGCAGATACACGTGCGGGTCGGTGAAGTTCGCGGCGATGGTGAGCAGCCGGCCGATCGCCATCGCCTGCTGCTCGAAGATGCTCAGCGCCAGCTGATCGCCAGCCTCACCGTAGGCGCGGACCAGCTTGGCCGCGACGCTAGCGGGCCGGCCGGCTAGCTCATGGCCGGGGTACTGGGTCAGCCAGAACGGCAGCAGGTTCTTCTCAATCGCGGTGAGCGAGGCGATGCTCTCGGCGTCGCCGGGCAAGCCGCAGTTGCAGGTCGGCATCGGCTGGCCGGGGGCGAGCAGCCCTTCCATTGGCAGCCAGATATGGCCAAGCTCGCCCGCCATTCCGGCTGCACCGATGATGACCTGCCCGCTTTCGACCACGCCACCACCGAGCCCGGTGCCGACGATGACTGAGACCGACGACCGCTGATAGGCCAGCTCGAGCCCGAAGTGCTCGTGATGCGCATACAGCGCAGCCGCGTTGGCATCGTTGTTGAAGACGACGGGGATGCCGAGGCGTTCCTCGAGCGCGCTACGGACATCGAAGCCGCGCCACTCGCTGTTCGCGAAGTTGGTCGCCCCCTTGACCGAGATCACGCCGTCCGCCGTGACCGGGCCAGGAGTGTCCAGCCCGACAGCACGGACGGCCGTGCGCGGCGCACCGGTGAGCTCCAGCACGTCGTCGAGCGACCGTGCGAGCGATTCGATCGCCTTGTCCGGGCCCTCCCGGACGAGGCTGGGCGATTCGGCCATGCCCTCCACGAGGAACTGGCCCGCCGAGTCGAGCAGCGTCGCGTTGATCGTGGTGCCCCCGACGTCGAGCCCGGCTACCACCCACTGATCGGAATACAACAAGATCTGCTGCCTCTCGCGCTTGACGCTGGCCCGATGAACCCGCATCCAGCTTCGCATTGTGCCAGCATCTGCGCTATCTCACAGTCTGCCCTCATTGCTGATCAGGGGCGCGGCTCAGCCGGAGACTCGGCAGACTCGTCATCGCCGTGTGCCCGGTACCAGAGGTAATCCGCGATGGCAACGGCCACGACGACGGCCGCCGTACACGCGCTGAGGACCAGAGCCGACACGTGCGGCGCGACGAGCCCGAGGAGGGCGATCACAACCAGCGCTGCTACCCGCGACCAGGAGAGCCGGCCCCAGACGGTCAGCTTAAACGCCAGGAGCCCGGCTACATACAGGCCCGTGCCGCCGAGGATCAGCCACGAAGTCGAGCCGACGCCGACGGCATCGGGGCGGGCCAGCACCAGTTCGTCGGCAGCCGCCACCACGATGATGCCAGCGACCATGATCGGGTGGATGAGGTGGTAGGCGGACCGGCCCAGGCGGCCGGGGTCGTCCGACTCGGCGATCAACCGTGCTCCCTCGTCGGCGCTGCGGTCGAAGTAGAGCCACCAAAGCGCGGCACTGCCGGCAAACGCAAGTACGAACGCCGCGATCGTGGGCGCGCGGTTGGCGTCCGGCCGCGACAGCGGGCCGAGCAGCCCGGCGAACGTGCCGCCGATGACGACGATGGACTCGCCGAGCGCGATCAGGATGAAGGCCTGGCATCGCTCGGCGAAATGGCCGCCCTCGATGTCCCACTCCAGGGTGGTCGAGCGGCCGAGGCGAGGCGTGTAGAACCCGACCGGGCCGCCCAAAACGTCAACGCCAACCGCCAGCAGCCAGAACAGCGCTCGCGGGTACGGGGTTGCCGCCAGGCCGCCGACGACGGCCAGCGCTCCGCTGACGCAGCACCACGCTAGGATCCGCTGGAAATTGCGCTCCAGCGGTTGGCCGTGCAGCGCCCAGACCGCGAACAGGCTGCGGCCGATCTGCGCAACCGCATACGCGAGGCCGATCAGCAGCCCGGAATCGCCGAACGCGCGCGGCAGGGCGGCCGACATCACAAGGGCGATCAGCATCAGGCCGAGGAGCAGCATCCGGACGGGGATCCGCTCCGGGTCGAGCCAGTTCGTCAGCCATGTCGTGTACGCCCATAGGAGCCACACCATCGCCAGCAGCAGCGCCACCTGCAGCGCCCTGTCGACGGTCGGGTGCGGCAGCAGGTGGTGCGACAGCTGGGTCACCGCGAACACATAGACGAGGTCGAAGAACAGCTCGATGTTCGTGACCCGCTCATGTCCCTCGGCGCGGCGACGCATGAGATTGGGCGGTGCGGCCTCAGTCACGCAGCCAATCCTGCCGGTGTGCGCCACCCCCGGTACAAGCCCCCCGCCGTGGGTCGGCACGCTGACCGAACGTCGCCATGCTTGGCTTGGATGGGAACCTTGGACGGAACGCGGAGCATCAGGCCGATCTCGCACTTACGGAGGCGCTCGCATGAACCCAGACGACTTCCCCGCCCCGAAGGAAGGCTTCGTCCTAACGCATTTCCTCGTGGTGGCTGATCAGGATCGTTCGCGTGAGTTCTATAAGTCGCTGTTTGACGGGGAGGTCCTGCTTGAGCGCGATCCCGTGATCATGAAGGTCGCGAACTCGTGGCTGATACTCAACGTCGGCGGCGGGCCTACGGACGACAAACCGGACGTTGTACTCGGCACGCCGCCCGACCCCGGATTCACCAGCGCGTTCCTCAATGTGCGTGTCGCCGACATCGCGAGCATCTACCGCCAGTGGTCAGCTAAGGGCGCCGAGTTCCTGACCGAGCCGAAGGACCACGGCCGGGAGATCCGCGCCTACGTCCGCGACCCGGACGGTCACCTGATCGAGGTCGGCCAGACCACCGGTCTTCTGACCCAGCCCTAGGACGAGGGTGCTCCGCTAGTCAGGTGGCTCGAACCGCTGCGTCCTTCGCAAGCCAGCGGCCCGGCCCCTGGCGGCGGCGACGAGGGCGAGCTTGCGCGATGCTTCATCGATCATCTCGCCGTCCAGCATCGCGGCACCGCGCCGCTGCACCGTCGTGTAGTACTCGTAGGCCTCGATGATCATTTCGGCCCGATCGTAGTCAGCCTGCGACGGCGAGAACTCGGCGTTCACCACGTCCACCTGGCCCGGATGCAGCACCCATTTGCCGTCGAAGCCGATCGCGGCGGCGCTCGCGGCGCTCGCGGTCAGGCCGTCGATATCCCTGATCGACGCGAACGGGCCGTCGATTGCCTGCAGGCCGTTTGCCCGCGCGGCGACCAGGATCCGCATGTGCGCGTAGTGGAAGGCGTCCCCGCCCGCATACCCGGCCGGCTGCGCGCCAACGGTCAGGGAGCGCATGCCCATGCTGGCCATGAAGTCGGCGGGCCCGAAGACCAGCGCTTCGAGCCGGGGAGAGGCGGCGGCGATTGCGTCGACGTTCGCTAGGCCGGCCGCGTCCTCGATCTGCGCCTCGATGGCGATTCGGCCCCGTTCCAGTCCTGATGCTTGTTCAACCTGGCCCAGCAGCAGGTCGAGCCATCCCACGTCAAGTGGGCCGGTCACCTTGGGCAGCACGATCGAGTCGAGCCATTCCCCGCCGTGCTCGACGACGTCTACCACGTCGCGGTAAGCCCAGCCGGTCCGGACGTCGTTGACCCGGACAGCGCGGATCTTGGCGCCCCAGCCGCCGTCGCGCAGCGCTTGCACTGCCGCCGACCGGCTCTGCTCCTTCTCCGCGGGCGCGACAGCGTCCTCGAGATCGATGAAGAACTCGTCGACGGCGAGCTCGCGGGCCTTTTCCAGGAACCGGGGATTGCTGCCGGGCACCGCAAGCGTCGTCCGCCTGGGCCGGTCTGCGCGTGCCGTCACGCCGCCCGAGCTTACGCGCGCCGCGCCGACCCGTCATGTAGCCGCCCACCGCCCTTGGCCGCCAGGCGCGGGTGACGCCGTGAACAGGCAGGAGCTGGCCGGCCGTAGCATGGGGGCATGTCCCCAGACTCTGCGTCAGCGGCCTCGAGCGTCGTTCTGCCATCGCCCGAGCAGGTGACGCAGGCGCTCTCGACCGTTAACGATCCCGAGATCCACCGCCCCATCACCGAGCTGGGCATGGTGAAAAGCATCGAGGTGACGCCGGGCGGTGTCGTCCTCGTGGGCGTGTTCCTGACCGTGTCCGGTTGCCCCCTGCGGGACACCATCACTAGGGAAGTGACGGCGGCAGTCAGCAAGCTGCCGGGCGTTACGGCTGTCCGCGTCGATCTGGACGTGATGAGCGAGGAGCAGCGGCGCGAGCTCCAGACCAAGCTGCGCGGCGGCAAGGCGGCGAAGGAGATCCCGTTCGCCAAGCCGGGCTCGCTGACCAAGGTCTACGCGATAGCCAGCGGCAAGGGCGGCGTGGGCAAGTCGTCGGTGACGGTCAATCTGGCAGTCGCGCTGGCCGCGCTCGGTCAGAACGTGGGTCTGCTCGATGCTGATATTTACGGGCATTCGGTCCCCCGAATGCTCGGCGTGACGGAGCGGCCGACCCAGGTCGAGCAGATGATCATGCCGCCGAACGCCCACGGTGTCCGGGCCATCTCCAGCGGCATGCTCAAGCGAGGGAACGAGCCCTTGCCACTGCGAGGGCCGATCCTGCACCGGCTGCTTGAGCAGTTCCTGGCCGACGTCTTTTGGGGCGATCTCGATGTCCTGCTGCTCGACCTGCCGCCGGGCACCGGTGACGTGGCGATCTCAGCCGCTCACCTGGTGCCGGGCAGCGAGCTGATCGTGGTCACGACGCCGCAGCTGGCCTCGTCCGAGGTGGCAGAGCGGGCTGGCACGCTCGCGAGCCAACTGCACCAGCGCGTCGTGGGAGTGATCGAGAACATGTCCTACCTGCCGTGCCCCCACTGCGACGAGCGAATCGACGTGTTCGGCAGCGGTGGCGGGCTTGCGGTAGCTGAGACCCTCACGAGGCTGACGGGCGCCCCGGTCCCGCTGCTCGGCGAGGTTCCGATCGACACGAGGCTGCGGGAGGCAGGCGACGCGGGCATCCCGCTGGTGCTGTCCCATCCGGACTCGCCCGCAGCGCAGCAGCTGCGGAAGATCGCGGAGCAGCTGTCGGGTCGTTCACGCAGTCTCGCGGGCCGTCAGCTGGGCCTGACGCCTGTCTGACCTGGCCGGTCGGCAGACGGCGGGCGGAGCGCGTTAGGTGGCCTCGACGTCGTAGGGCGGACTCTCGCCTGGTGACAGCATCGCCATAGGCGTCGACCGCGCGGTCGGCGTCCCGTCACCGTTAGCCCCGTTAGTCGCCGCCGCGCCCAGCAACACGCCATCGCCAGTGAACTCGTCCATCAGGTGCTTGCGGACGAAGTGCTTCGGGTTCAGGTCATTAATGTCGAAGTTGCTGAACTCGGGGCCCAGGTTCTCCTGGAGCTCGGACTTGGCTCCCTCGGCCATGCGCCGGAGCTCGCGCAGTGCTCGGCCAGCCTGGGCCGCCATCGAAGGCAGCCGATCCGGCCCGAATACGAGCAGCGCCACCACGCCAAGCACCAGCAGCTTGGTGAAGTTCAGGTCGAGGAACACTGGTAAAGCTCCACGGAGACTAGGACCGCGCAGGCTGAGGCCCGCTACCTCAGACTAGCCCGAACCCTGCACACATCAGAATCCCGCACGCGAGCTGTCGTGTACTGAGCTGTCGTGTACTGATAGGGCGGTGTTCACGGGGCCAGTGCGGACCCGTGTGCCTCAGGGTCAGGACGAGGCGGACCCGAGAGTCAGTTCTGTCTGGCGTGTCTGGCCCTGCCGTAGGAACGTCACCGGGATGTGCGACCCCGGCGCCAGCGACCTGATGGCGTCTAGCACCGCGTAGGCGTTACTGATCTCCTGGCTCCCGACCTCGGTGATGACGTCACCAGGCTCGAGCCCAGCCCGCGCGGCTGGTCCACCTCGCACGACCGCTGCATGACCCGTCATGATCTGTGCCCCGGTCCCGGTGAAGGTCTCGTTGAACGCCGCGCCGAATACCGAGTGCGTCGCGTGACCGGTCCTGATGAGCTCCGTCACTACTCGGCGCGCCTGGTCCATCGGGATCGCGAAGCCCAGCCCGATGCTGCCGCCCTGCGTCCCGGTGATCGGGTCGTTGCCGAGCGTGTCGATGGCCGCATCCACGCCGATGACCTGGCCACGGGCGTTGACCAGCGGACCGCCGGAGTTGCCAGGGTTGATCGGGGCGTCTGTCTGGATGGCGTCGAAGAAGACCTGCGGCGCGTTCCCGCTGGTAGCAGCAGGCTGCACCGGGCGATCGACGGCGCTGACGATCCCGCTGGTGACGGTGTCGGCCAGGCCGAGCGGCGAGCCGATCGCGATCACTGGGTCGCCGACCGCGACGCTGCCCGAGTTGCCGAGGGTCAGGGCGGGAAGGTTCGTCACGCCTTGAGCCTTGAGGACCGCTATATCGGAGTAGGGATCTCGGCCAACGAGCACGCCCTTGGCCGACTTGCCGTCGCTGAAGTACACCCGTAGCGAGGCACCTGTCAGGAGCCCGTCCAGCGTGACGACGTGGTTATCGGTAATGATGTATCCGCCCTTGATCAGGAAGCCGGATCCGGTACCCTCGCCGCCGTTCACCTTGATCATGACGACGCCCGGCGTGTCCCTGGCGGCGATCCCTGCCACCGAGCTAGCCGGGCGGTCGGTCAGCGCTGGCGGTACGGAACCCAGGCTGTAGCTGGAGTCGGACAGCCCATTGCCCTCGCTGTGAAGTGCGACGAAGCCGCCCATCACGCCACCGAGCAGCGTGCAGGCCACCGCGAAGACGAATGCGGCAAGCCCCAGCCGCCAGCCGCGCAGGAAGCGGCCGCGGACGCCTACCCGCCGACTCCCATCTGCCTGCGTGGCGTCCGGCTCGCTGCGGTGCCGCCCGACACTGTGAAGGCGGACACTGTGTAGGCGGACACCGTGTAGGCGGACACCGTGTAGGCGGACACCGTGCAGGCGGACACTGTGCAGCCGGATCCAGTGCAGCCGGATCCAGTGCGACCGAGCACTGTGCGGCCGAGCATTGTGCAACCAAGCACTGTGCAGCCAGCGAGCGGGCGGCCAGCTACTCGGTCGCCACCATGCGTGCTTGGCACTGCCATTCGGCGACGCGGCTGCGCCGTCGGCCGCCGCCTGACCGAAGGCGGTCTGACCGCCCATTGCGTCCTGGCTGTCCGCCGACAGCTGGCCGTTCCCCGGCAGGTAGCCGTTGAGTGCCCGGCTGTCGGATGCGCCGCTGCCGCGGCCGAAGTTGTCGAGCTCGGCGAACCAGTCGAATCTGCCGAACTCGCTCGTCCGCTCGCCGTCCCGGCCAGTCTGAGCCGGAACAGCGCTGGCATATTCGCTCGTCCGCTGCCCGTCGCCGGTGGCAGGAGCCGGACCGGTGCTGTCGAGCCCGCTGGCCCCCGCGCCATCGCCGCGAGTGTGCGCCGGATCGGCGGAGATCGCCGAAAATCCGTGGCCTAGCGTGCCGGGCGCACCCGCACTGCCGCGCCCAGGCTGCTCGGACATGGTCTGCCTCCCCCTGAGACGGCGCCCCCGACTGAAAGTCCCCCGGCCGTCATCGGAGCATTTCTGCCCTCTAGCGGGCGCGGCTAGGCATACAGACCACAGGTGTTTCGGTCAGGAGTAGACGGCCGGGCAGCGACAGTTAGCGACGGCCGGGCAGCGACGTGGCGCCGAGCTCGGGCTGGAACCACTGAGGTCCGGGCCCAGGGCTAAACAGCGCTGCCCCGGTCTCGAATCCGGGCGGCGCATGGTTCTGCGGCGCAACCATCACGTCGACCGAGGGAGTAACAGCTGGTGCCGGCGCCTGCGCCTGCGGCTCCCCGCCTGCAATGACTGCCGCCGTTCCTAGCCCGGCCAGAAAGATCACCAGGGAGCCAGCGAGGAAGTACCGGCCAGCGCGCTGATCGGGGCGGTTCTCATGATCGGCTGGCTTGGCTGTCTGCTCAGGCTGGCCCGGCTGGCCCGCACGCTCGTGTATGGGCCACCCACCGGCGGGCGCCCGTGGTGGCCAGATCGTCTCGCCTGAGGGCATGCTTCCGGACAACTTAGAGTCGTCCAGGTCCATCAACTCGCTCAGGCTCATCAGCCGGCCAGTGAGCCCGGCTCCGGCCGGGCCGGTGAGCCTCGCTTCGGCCGCCGCTTCACCCAGCGCGCTCAATTGCCGCTTCAGCATGCGCAACGCGGCTACTTCGTCGCGGCACGACCCGCACCTTGCCATGTGCACGAGTACCCGCTCGCGCTCGGAGCCCAGAAGCTCGCCATCGATCAGCGCGGACAGCCGCTGGCCGAGGTGGGTCACGGCTGGCCCCCCTGCGGCAGGCCGGGCAGGTCGATCTGCAGCCTGGGCTGCGGGATAGGGGCACCAAGGCTGCGGGGCCGACGGTGCTCGAGCGCCTGGCGGAGCTGGGCCCGGCCGCGGTGAATGCGCGAACGCACAGTACCGAGCTTGACACCTAGGGTGTCGGCGATCTCCTCGTACGAGAGGCCCTCGATGTCACACAGAATCACTGCAGCCCGGTACTCGGGCGCCAGCGCCATCAGTGCCTCATGGATGTCGCCATCAAGGTGCCGGTCGTCGAATGCCTGCGCCGGGGTGGGCTCTGAGCCGCCCAGACGAGACTCGGTCTCGTCCGCCAGGCCCTCGAACCGAATCCGCTGGCGCCGCCGAGCCATGTCCAGGAACAAGTTCGTAGTAATACGGTGCAGCCAGCCCTCAAAGGTGCCAGGAATATAGCTATCCAGTGAGCGGAAAACCCGGACAAATACCTCTTGCGTCAGGTCCTCAGCGTCGTGGCTGTTACCGGTCAAGCGGTAGGCAAGGCGGTATACGCGGGCAGAGTGGTCCCTGACAACGGCTTCCCATGTCGGTGGCGTCCAGGTTGTCGCCTCGGCGATGTCGGCAGTCGATCCTGCCTCGCCCACCACCATTACATCCCCCTGCGACGGTTCACCTTGCAACGGTTCACACCCTTCAACGCCCTGCTACCGCAAACCATTGGCGGGTCGGCGTTGTTCCGCGAGCCCGATTGCTCTGCACCCGTAACGTTCAAGAATACCTGGTCGGTTCCCGGACGGCCGTCCTGCCCGCTAGGCTGCGGCCGGACGGACATGCAAGTCAGGCCAGGGCGCCGTGGCCAAACGGGGAGGTAGCCATTTCCATCTCGGCCGGCACTCTCGCCTACATCGACGACTTCCTGCCCGAGGACGACGCGCTCATCAGCGCTCGCCGGAATGCCGCCGAGGTAGGCGGAGCCGCGCCAGTGGGACCGCTGACCGGTGCAGCCCTGCGTTTCGTGGCCGCAGCCGTCGGCGCACGAGCGGTCGTGGAGATCGGCACCGGCTGCGGCACGTCCGGCATCTACCTGCTGCGGGGCATGCGCGCTGGCTCGGTCCTGACTACGGTCGACGTCGAGCCCGAGCACCAGCGGCTCGCGCGGGCGGCATTCATCGCCGCGGGATTCCCGACCAGCAGGTACCGGCTCATCGGCGGTCGCGCGCTTGAGGTGCTGCCCAGGCTGGCCGACGCCGCTTACGACGTGGTGTTCGCCGACGCCGACCGGCAGGAACTGGACCGATACCTGGAAGGCGCGCTGCGGCTGCTGAGGCCGGGCGGGATCGTGATCTTCAACGCTGTCCTGCCAGGAAGCACGCCGATGGAGCGGATGCCGACAGACGCCGAGGCGACAGCCGCGGCCGAACTACGCGAGCAGGTGCGCGCCGACGATCGGCTGGTGCCGCTGCTGTTGCCCATCGGGAACGGGCTGCTGGCGGCGGCCAAGCAAGGTGGATAGCCGCTCGCAGGTCGAAGATGCAAACGCCGAGGCAAGCCGTGTCCAGGCAGCAGGGTTACCCCGGCACGTGATGGCTCGCTCAGCCAACAGCGGTGTTGAGCGCCTCGCCTAGGGCACGCGCCTCATCCGGGGTGAGCTCAACTACGAGCCGTCCACCGCCTTCGAGTGGTACGCGCATCACGATGCCGCGGCCCTCCTTGGTGACCTCAAGCGGACCGTCACCCGTCCGCGGCTTCATCGCCGCCATCCTGCTCCCCTTCCCTGCCCTGGGGCCGCACCGAACCGCAACCGCCGGGGCTGACCCGGCGGGCGGCGCCTGGCGGTACTCCAGCCAGCCACATACATCTAGATCAGTCCCTCTATTATCCAGCGTTCGGCCGTCCGATGGTAACGATCAGCGTTCCCAGCCGTTTCCGGTCCGAAATCGGGTGAGAACCGGACACCGGGGGCACGGCTGCACCCGGCAGCCCGCGGGGCATTGTGCCCTGTTCAGCGCCCCGTTACCCCAATGCCGCCGGACGGGCCCAGTTGCCGCCGTGAGCGCGCCTGCGGCATGCTCGGCCACGACGGTCTAGCAGCGTGAGGCTAGGCAAGCGCTAGGGAAGGACGCCACGTGGCCGATAGCGTGCTCTACCAGCTCGACGGCGCGGTCGCGACGATCACTATCAATCGCCCCGCTGCCCGTAACGCCCTGACCGCTGAAACGAAGGTGGCCCTGCTCGAGACCCTGCGGATCGCCAGCGGCGATGACTCGGTCCGGGCCGTAGTGATCACCGGCGCTGGCCCTGCCTTCTGCTCGGGCCAGGATCTGCGCGAGCACGCTGAACTGCTGGCCGCCGGCGGGTCGCCGCTGGATACGGTCCGCCGCCACTACAACCCGATCATCGAGACAGTCGCCGAGATGCCAAAGCCTGCGATCGCGGCTTTGCCCGGCGTGGCCGCTGGCGCGGGGGCATCGCTGGCCTTCGCGTGCGACTTCCGCATTGCCGCTGAGCGCGCCAGCCTGCTCCTCGCCTTCGCCAGGGTCGGGCTCGGCGCGGACTCCGGGGCGTCCTGGACACTGCCGCGGCTGGTCGGGGCGGCCAAGGCGGCCGAGCTGCTGATGCTGGCCGAACCCATCGACTCGGCCGCGGCGCTGCAACTCGGCCTTCTCACTTCAGTCGTCCCTGACGACGAACTGCCCGCCGCCGCCGCGAGCTTCGCCGCCCGGCTGGCCGATGGACCGACCCTGGCCTACGGCGCGATCAAGGAGAGCCTGCTGTACGGCAGCAGTCACACCCTGGGCGAATCGCTGGAAAAGGAAGCCGACCTCCAGGAGCGCCTCGGCGTCACCGCCGATCACCGGGCCGCAACCCAGGCGTTCGTGGCGAAGCAAGCGCCCGTCTATCGGGGCCGTTAGCCGTGGTCGTCGCGATCTGACACCCGAAGGGAACGGGGCCGAATCGGCTCCTCACAGTCGCCGTCAGCGGCCGATAAGCCCGCCCAATGCGATCTCTTCGTGCGCGCACACGATCTGCTCAGCCACTTCGACCAGATCGGCGAGGTCCATCTTGTGGTACTGGCCCGACGGCTTGCGCCAGGAGACCGTGCCGCCGTGGCGCCAGACTGTGAGGTGCTGGCTGATGGAGAGCACCGAGATGGCGTCTAGGTCGGCCCGAACGATGCTGCCCGACAGACCGCGCTCGGCCAGCATGGCCTCGAGCTCGTTGATCAGCCAGTCCGGGCTGTACCGGGACCTGCCGACGTGATCAGGTAGCGCGGCCGGGGGGATGCGCAGCGCAAACCACACAGCCTTCCCTGGCACCTTCCAGTTACCCAGCCGCGACCGGGTTAGGTGACAGCCCCACTGTCCGGCCGACAGCCCAGCCACGACCTGTAGGCCGCGTCCGCTGACTGAGTCCAGCGGTGCCTTGCTCATGCCGGGCTCAGCGCCGACGCTCCAGGTGCGCTCGGTGTCGAAGACCTTGCACACGAGCTCGCGGGTCCGCCCCGTACCGCGCAGGTAGAGCCAGATCTCCGGGATCCCCGCCGTGGACCGCTGGCGGAGCGCGTTACGTGCTGCGTTCCGCTGCGCGTGCAGGGTGTTGGCAGCAAGCTCACTGGCCATCGTGACGCCGTCGTGCAGCAGGCCAGACGGTATCGCCAGGGTGGAAGCCGCTTCCCGGAAGAACCGGCGGGCGGCCGACGCGCACGTGGTGTCTATGGGCAGTGGTCGGACGAAACAGCCGCCGCTGCTCAGTCCGGCGTCAGATAGCCGCTCGGACTGATCCGGGATCATCGCAAACGCCTCGGCGACCGGCGCGCCGAGGAAGCCTGCGCCTGGCATCGGCCGACTGCCGCCGTTGTCGAGAGCACCACGGGCAGCGCCACTGACTACAGGCGCGCCTAGAACGCTCCCGCCGCTGTCGGCAGGCGTTGGCGGCCGCATGCTCCTCCGCCCTCCCGAGTATGGCTTACGGGCCTCAGATTATGTGCATTGTGCGAAGTTTCGCAATGGGATCCGGTTAATGTCGCAGCGAAATGGCCGGAGAGGTCGGTCACTTCCCGCCCAGCCAGCTCGCTCCTGCCCCTGTTGGCGTTGCCATTCTTGCGCGCCGCGCCCATCTGTGCTAGACCCCAGCGACCCCCAAGACAGCAAGACTTCGGCTGTACGGTGCGCGTATGCACGGCGCATGCGCCGCGGGCCATCGCCCCACAACGGATCTGCCAATGCATGCTTGGAGCCTTACCAGAACAACATGATCGAAATCGCCTAGCTCAATTGAGAGGGCCGGAGGCGCATTAACACGCCGGCGATCAGAACGCAAGAAGTGCCGCGTCGCCGCACAAGGCTCGACGCCTGGAATGTCAATGCGACAGTGCTCGAAGCCTGACCGACCGCGGCGAGGTGTCCGCGCGGGACTGCCGGGTTGCGGGCGGCCCGTTTCGTGTGGGCAGGCCGCGACCCGGCAGGCGCGCGCGGCTGGCGTCCCCCCGCAAGCATGTGCATGCGTGCGGCCCCCGGCGAACGTCTACGCCGGGCCCTTGCGGAACGCGCAGCCCGCGAGATGATCGTTGACGACGCCGCAGGCCTGCATGGTGGCGTAGGCGGTGACCGGCCCGGTGAACCGGAACCCAGCCGCGCGCAAGTCCTTCGCCAGCGCCTTCGACGCAGGCGTCACGGCGGGCACGTCCATCGAGGTAACCGGCGCGGGTCCAGGGTCGCCGGCGTACTTCCAGACACGTTCGGCCAGCCCATCGGGTAGCGCGAGCGTGGCCCTGGCGTTGGCGATCGCGGCCTCGATCTTCGCCCGGTTGCGGACGATGCCCGCATCGGCGAGCAGCCGGGCCTCATCGTCCGGGCCGAAGCTGGCGACCGCCTCCGGGTCGAAGCCGCGGAACGCAAGCCGGAAGTTTTCCCGCTTCCGCAGGATCGTCAGCCACGACAGGCCGGACTGGAACGCCTCCAGGCACAACCGCTCGAACATCGCTGTGTCATCGCGGACTTCGCGGCCCCACTCCTTGTCGTGGTACCACACGTAGTCAGACGTCCCAAGGCTCCAGGGACAGCGCAGCAGTCCGTCCGGGCCTTCGACCGGCAATCCTGTCGTCGTCATTCGTCGTCGCCGCCCCCGCGACTTACCGGCTGCGACGCGGCAAACCCGCTGGCGACGCCCGAGCCGGCCGTGCTGCTGGCTTGCCAGCGCGCGTTGGCCGCAGGCAGGTCCTCATCGGCAGAGTCTTCACTAGCCGCTCCAGCCGATGGTCCGGCCTGCGCGGTGGCCAAGCTCTCTGGCTGTAGCTCCGCCAGCCGCCGGCGCAGCCAGTCAATCTCGGCGTCCCGCTCGGCGATGGTCCGCGCGATCAGTGCGAGAGCCCGCTCGGTCGCCGCAGCGTGATAGCCCATCAAAGCGGCGGGCGGGCGATAGTCGGCGACGTCGGACCAGGACCGGAAGTCGGTACGACTGGGCAGCTCAGCCCGTTCCCTGGACATCTCGCCGCCCTTGCCCATGGCGACCACGATGATGCCGCCGACTATGACGGCGGCGGCAATCACAATGGCAACGATCACACCGCAATCGTGCCACGGCCAGCGGACTGATGAGGCATCACCGCTGCCAGGCCATGGTCAGGGCGGACAACCAGGCCTTGATGCACTGCTGGCCAGCGGTCCGGGCGCGCTCAGGTCATCTCCGTGAAGTTCTGCCGCCCCGCGTTCATGCTGTGCGCCTCGGTGATGATCCGAACGACCTCGGCCGGGTCGTCTGCCACCCTGATCAGGTCAGGATCGATCGGCGAGATCTTGCCTGCGGGCAGGACGGTGCCGGTAATCCACGACAGCAGGCCCTGCCAGTACTCGCTGCCGACCAGCACGATCGGGAATCGGGTGATCTTGCCGGTCTGGACCAGCGTGATGGCCTCGAACAGCTCATCCAGCGTGCCGAAGCCGCCCGGCAGCACGACAAACGCCTGCGAGTACTTGACGAACACCGTCTTGCGCACGAAGAAGTACCGGAATTCCAGCCCGATCTCGACGTACTCATTCAGGCCCTGCTCCAGCGGGAGCTCGATACCAAGGCCGACCGATACGCCGCCCGCGCTGGTGGCGCCCTTGTTCGCGGCCTCCATGATGCCGGGGCCGCCCCCCGTGATGACGGCGTAGCCCGCCCTGGCCAGGCCTATTCCGATCTGTTCGGCGCACTCGTACTCGGCGGTCCCTGGCTGGGTACGCGCGGAGCCGAAGACCGAGACCGCCTGGCCAAGCTCGGCCAGCAGCCCAAACCCCTCGACAAACTCAGCCTGGATCCGCAGCACGCGCCAGGGATCGGTGTGGACCCAGTCGCTTGGGCCGCGCCAGTCGAGCAGTCGCTGGTCGGTCGTCGTCTTGGGGATGTGCTTGCCCCGCAGCGTCGCAGGACCCTGGCGACGCAGCCTGCGTCGGGGCTCGGAAAGGCTCATGGCCCATAAGGTAGCCGCCAGGACGACATGAACTGCAAAGACACCCAGGCAGGGAGATCGACCGCTAGCGACGGTTGCTGAAAGTCATGTTGATGACGGCGATGGCGATCCAGATGATCAGCACCATAACGCTCGCGGAGCTGCCGTGGGCATCGGACAGGACGACCGCCGTCCCGCCGACGCCGAGGCCCATCGAGCCGAGGCCCATGATGACGGTCGCAAACGTACCTGGCCGACCGCCCCGCACAGCCCGCCGCGACGCGCCGGAGAGCCGGGCGTCGACCCGGCGGTCCACTTCCGCCCCGATGCGGTCGATAAGGCCCTCGGCCACCGCGTGGTCGTAGTCCCGCCCCAGTTCCGCGTGAGCGGCGACGGCCGCACCAATCTCGTCGCGTGATGCCTGTTCCACGAAGACAAGTTACATCGCGTGTGCACGGGCGTCCAGCGATGCGTCGGCGACACATCCAGCGGCGTTGAACGGGGTCGGCCCCGTTCCCTCATCTTCAGGAACTAACGCCGTGTTCGCGCAGGATGTCGTTGAGGGCTGCCTTGTCATGCTTGGCGCCTTCGTCGAGTCGCCTGAGCACGAGGACGCACGGCATGCCGAACTCGCCGCCGTCGAACTTGCGCATCCGCGTGCCGCCGACGCAGACCGACCAGGCCGGAACTTCGCCACGCGGCAGTTCGGCACCGGTCTGTACGTCGATGACGTGGGAGGACTTCGTCAGGATCGTGCCGGCGCCGAGCACAGCGCCGGCGCGGACCCTGGCCCCCTCCACCACCATGCACCTGGAGCTGATGAGCGCGTCGTCCTCGATCACGACTGGCACGGCATTCGGCGGCTCGAGCACGCCGCCAATGCCGACGCCTCCAGATAGGTGGACGTTCTTGCCGATCTGGGCGCACGACCCGACGGTCGCCCAGGTATCGACCATGGTGCCGGAGTCGACGTAGGCGCCGATGTTAACGAAGGACGGCATGAGCACGGTTCCGGGAGCGACGTAGGCCCCCCACCGGACGATCGAGCCCGGCACGGCCCGGACGCCGTCGAGCCGCGTCGTCAGCGGGACACGATCGTGATAGCGGAACTCCCCGACCTGCGACTCCGCCATCGGCATCAGCTTGAACGCGAGCAGGATCGCGCGCTTGGCCCGCTCGTCGACGACGATGTCGCCGGTGTCCGGTGCCGGCCAGGCGACACGGACGTGCCCGGCGTCGATCATGTCGACCGCGGTCAAGACCAGGTCCCTGGCGACAGCGTCCGTTGGCGTCAGGTCGGCGCGCCGCTCCCAGAGTTCGTCGATGCCGGCCGGCAGGTCGGAAGCCACGGCCTCGCGCGGAGGAAGGTCTGTCATAGCGTCGGAGCCTAATGCCAGTAGCGGCGGCTGCTTGCAGCCTGGACCGGGTAGCTTCGTAGCGTGCCGAGCAAGCGCAAGCGCGCCCGCAGCGATCGGCGGTCCCGGTCCGCGGCCGGCATCGTCATCGCGGTGATCGTGGCGGTCATCGCCTACCTGGCACTGAGGCCGTCGCCGCAAATCACGCCGCGGGTGACTATGTGCGTCGCCGGCCCGGGCGGTGATGGGCTCCAGCTGACCACTGGCCAGGCCGCCATCGCGGCGACGATCGCGGGCGTCGCCAGCAGACAGCACATGCCGGACCGGGCGGTCGCGATCGCGTACGCGGCAGCGCTCCAGGAGTCCAAGCTCGCCAACCTGAGCTACGGCGATCGGGACTCGGTCGGCGTGTTCCAGCAGCGGCCGTCGGAGGGCTGGGGCACGACCAAACAGATCGAGGACCCGGTGTACGCGACGACCCGGTTCTTCGAGGCTCTCGCTGCGGTGCCGAACTACCTGCACATGCCGATCTCCATGGCGGCTCAGGCCGTCCAGCACAGCGCCGACGGCTCGGCTTACGCGCAGTACGCGGACATGGGCTCGGAGATGGCGACAGCGTTTACCGGATCGGAGCCGCGCGGGGTGTGGTGCACGTACGGGTCGGCGCCAGGGAAGGCCAGGGTGGCGGCGGCGAGCCGCGCGCTGACCAGCGCGTTCGGCCCGATGTCCCGGCACGCCAGCGGCGATCCGGCCGAATCCGTCATGGTGGAGGATTCCCGGCAGGGCTGGGCAGTAGCGTCCTGGCTGATCTCCAACGCCTCGCAGTACGGGATCACATTTGTCCGGTATCAGGGCTTCCAGTGGCTCGGCTTCCGTGGTGCCGGGCACTGGGCCGCAGAACCGGCCAGGACCCTCGCCCGGGCTGCGCCGTCCGCTGTGGTGTTCGGCTGATAGCCTGCGATCCCCAAAGGGTCGGCTGCGTGCGCCCGATCCCGCCGGGAACGCGATACTGGTGGCAAGCCGCGACACTTGGGTCAGCCGCACCGCTGAGTGCACCAGGGCGCGGACGGAAGAGGAGAACGCGGAAGTGACCTACATCATCACGCAGCCTTGCGTCGATGTGCTCGACAAGGCCTGCATCGAAGAGTGCCCGGTCGACTGCATCTACGAAGGCGAGCGGATGCTCTATATCCACCCGGATGAGTGCGTGGACTGCGGCGCCTGCGAGCCCGTCTGCCCGGTCGAGGCCATCTTCTACGAGGACGATGTGCCGGACCAGTGGAAGGACTACTACAAGGCGAACGTCGAGTTCTTCGCTGACCTCGGCTCACCCGGTGGCGCTTCCAAGGTCGGCAAGATCGACAAGGATCACCCGATCGTCGCCGTATTGCCGCCGCAGGAGACCGAGCACTAGGCCGGCCGTTTCAGTGACGGTCAGCGACCCCGCAACGGCGCGAGCCAAGATCGGCTCAGCCGGCGGAATTGGCACGCGCGGGACAGCCGGCTCGGACGGCATCAGCTCGGACGACACCGTCGGCATCAGCCGCCGGGGCGGCATGAGCGGTTCCGCCATAAGGGGCTCGGCCATCAGCGATTCAGCCATGAGCGGTTCGGCTAACACGGTCCGCATCGCGCGGCCAGCGACGCTCGCCGCGCGGCTCCCGGCTTTCCCGTGGGACGCGCTCGCACCGTCCGCCGAGCTTGCCCGAGCGCACCCAGGCGGAATCGTCGACCTGTCCGTCGGCACGCCGGTCGACCCGGTGCCCGATCTCGTCCGGGCCGCGCTACGTGCCGCCGACAACTCCCCCGGATATCCGCTGACCGCGGGCACCCCGGCCGTCCGAGAGGCCGCCGCGAGCTGGCTCGCCAGGCGGCACGGGGTCAGCGTCGATCCGAACGCCGTGCTTCCGGTCATCGGCACTAAGGAGTTCATCGCCTCGCTTCCGACGATGCTCGGCTGCGGCAATGGCGACGTCGTGGCGCATCCGGCGCTTGCGTATCCCACCTACGACGCCGGCGCGCGGCTCGCCGGAGCCACGCCGATGGCCGCCGACGGCCTCGTCGCCCTCGGCCCAGAGCGCGTCCGGCTCGTTTGGCTGAACTCGCCCTCGAATCCCACCGGCCAGGTCCTGCCAGCTGAACACCTGCGCAAGGTTGTGAACTGGGCCAGGGAGCGTGGCGCGGTCGTCGCCTCGGACGAGTGTTATATCGAGCTGGGCTGGGAGGCCTCGCCGCTTTCTGTGCTCCACCCAGACGCCTGCGCGGGCTCGCACGAGGGCCTGTTGGCGGTTCACTCGCTGTCGAAGCGGTCCAACCTGGCCGGGTACCGAGCCGGGTTCGTCACCGGCGATCCAGCGCTGGTGGCCGAGCTGCTGGAGGTCCGCAAGCACGCGGGCCTGATCGTGCCGGCCCCGGTCCAGGCCGCGATGGCCGCAGCGCTCGCCGACGACGTGCACGCGGCCGAGCAGCGAGCCAGATACGTGGCCAGGAGGGACCGGCTACGGCCAGCGCTGGCATCGGCAGGCTGGACCGTCGATCATTCCGTTGCGGGCCTGTACCTGTGGGCGGCGCACCCAGATCTGGATTGCTGGGGCTCCGTGCAGCGGCTAGCCGAGGCCGGCATCCTTGTCGCACCGGGGGAGATCTACGGGCCCGGGGGCGTCGGACATATCCGCGTCGCGCTCACTGCGACCGACGAACGTGTCGACGTTGCGGTCGCCCGACTGGCCAACCTCGCTTAACCTAGCCTGACCAGAATCCATCAGTTAAATAACGATCCTGGCATATCAAACCGCTGACCACGGCGCGTGTGCCTGTCTAGTGCAGCGAGCCGACTGGGTTCCGCTCCTAGTGCCGCGGTCGGAGGTGCAGCAGCACATGTCCCAGTCAGAGTCCTTCGATGCGTTCTACGCACGAACTTCGTGGAGCGTTACAAGCCAGATGCGCGCGCTGGCTGGCGAGGACCCGCTGGCCGACCATGCCATCCGCGAGGCCTACGCCAAGGCGTACCAGCAGTGGTACGAAGTATCGGCGTACCCGGACACTGAGGCGTGGGTCCTGGGTGTCGCCAAGGATGCCTACCAGCGGCGACAGGCCGAGGCGGCCGCCGCCTCAGGAATGCCCGGTCCCGCATCCGGTCACGATCCGCTGAGCTGGCCAGGGATGTTCCGGCCAGCACGGCCGAAGGCCCAGCCGCTATCCGATCCCGAGGCCACGCTCGCGCCTCGCTACGGCGCTCCGGCCGACCCACGCGCCGTCGGTCCGGTGGCGACTCCTGGTTCAGCGATTGACGGTCAGATGGCGACACACGACCCGGCACTGGCCGGTAGTGGGCCTCCTGCCCACGGCTCGGTGGCGGCCGACAACTCGCCAACGGCCGGTAACGCGGCCCCGGCGGGCCGAGCACCGCTAGGCGACGCGGCTGCTGGCTCGCTGCCCTCAGGTGGCGCCCTGCCTTCAGCTGGCGGTCTGCCCTCAGCTGGCGGTCTGCCCTCAGCTGGCGGTCCGACGTGGGCTGGAGATCCGCTGGGGCCCGCTGGCGGTCTGTCGTCGGCAGCGCCGCAGGCGGATGCGCCCCCGGGCAGCCTGTTCGGCAGTCGCCCACCCGGCGACCTTCTTGCCGACGGTGCGCACGCCGGGGACGCCCCGGGTGGCGGTTTTCAGAGCGGCGGTGCCCTGACCGGTGGTGCACTTGCCGGTGGTGCACTTGCCGGCGGCCGCCTGGCCGACCGTGCGCCTGCCGACGGCGCGCTGGCCGGCGGCGGCTTGACTGACCGTGCACAGGCCGGCAGTAGCCTGGCCGACGGTGACCTGGCCGACCGCCTGGGCGGGGCGACCGCCGACTGGGCCGCCCCGGTCTACGGCGCAGTTGCCAGCGATGCGGCCTATGGCGGCGGAGCGTATGGCGGCGGAGCATATGGCGGCGGAGCGTCGGGCGCGGGTGCCCGGACTGGCGGCATGCCGACCGCAACTATCGGTGATCGCCACGGCGGCGCCACAACGGCGGGCTGGCGCGGATCCCTTCGGCCAGACCGGCCCGGCGGCAGGTTGGTCTCTGGCCTGCTCGGCTCGCGGCGGCGCCTGGTCGTCTTCGCGACCGTGGTAGCAGTAGTGCTGGCAGGCGGGATCGCCTACGCCCTGAGCGGCGGTAACTCCGGAAAAGCGCCCGCCTCGGTCACATCCCATGGCGCGGTTGCCAAGCCGACGGTCCACATGCTTGCCGCCGGCCAGACGGGCAGTCGCCGGGCGATCCCGTGGTCCCTTATCGGCGCGGGCTGGACGCTCGCCGAGGTCTCAACCGCGCAGCCAACTAGCAACCCGTCCCCGAGCGCCGGTGGAAGCTACATCACCTATCTGGTGGACCCCGAAGGCGGCAAGTACCGCATCCGGATTACATCAGGCGCCGCCGCACCCGACCTGCTGGCCTGGTCAGGTGACGCCAGGGAGGCGCTGTACGTCGGTGCGGGCACGCAGACATATGGCCTGCTCAAGGTGTCCTCGGGAGCCATGACTCCGCTGTCGCTGCCCGCCGGCGTGACACCGCTGGGCTTTACCAGGCCAGATGGCCTCAACATTCTGGCCGTGCAACAGAAGAACTCGAAGTACCGGCTCGAGCGCTACGACCTCGGCGGTGTCTACCAGGCCACGATCGGATCGCTGCCGCGGCCGGCCGGAGCGACCGGCGTGCTGCAAGGCAACGCCCTCAGTTCCCCGGACGGCACGACCGCCGTCTGGGGGGTCAGCGGCGACGAAATGCAGCTCGTCAGCAACGCCGGCGGTCTCGTGCGCAAGCTGCGCGTGCCTGGCACGGGGTCGCGGCCGTCCTGCGCGCCGATCAGCTGGTGGAGCTCGGACGAGGTCCTGGCGTACTGCGACGCTGGGGCCCAGCCCGACGCCGGGCGGCTCTGGCTCGTGCCTGTTGGCGGGAGTCATCCCACCCAGCTGACCGGAATCTCAGGCTCACCAAGCGGCCAGGGCGATCTCGTGGGCGCCTGGCAAGCCGGGAGCGCGGTGTACATCACATCGACCACGTTCGCGCAGTGCCCAGGCGTCCCGAGCGGGCCAGGCGGCGAGCAGATCCTGCAGCTCAGCCAGGGCGGTGTCGAGACGCCCGTCAGCATCCCGGCCAGCACCAATCACCACGCCTCGGTCGTCGCCGGCGTCGACGGCCGCCTGCTGGTGCTGGCGCAGACGAGCTGCCCCGGCACGTCATCGCTGATCTGGTTCAACCCGTCGACCCACACGGCCCAAGCCATGCTCGCAGCACCGGCCACCGAAGTAGGCGTCATCAGCGCCCTGCCGTACGGCTCGGGCCCAGCCGCTACCGCCGGCTGAATCAGCCGGCCCCTACCGCCGGCAGAATCAGCCCCGGCCCCTACCGCCAGCTGAATCAGCCCCCGGCCGCTACGGTCGGCTGAACTAGCGCCCTCGCGGCTCGCCGAGGACCGCACCGATGTCGGCACATCCGGAACCGGATGAAGGCTGGCGGTACCGGAACCGAACGTCGTTAGCCCGTAGGCTGGCATGCGTGTTCAGGCTCTACGACACGCGCCTTCGTGGCGTCGTCGACATCCGGCCAGCGCGGCCGGGCCAGTTGCGGATGTATGCGTGCGGACCAACGGTGTACAGATTCGCTCACGTCGGCAACATGCGCACGTTCATGCTTTCCGACCTGATCCGGCGGAACGCGGAACGGCAGCGCCTGTCTGTCATCGTCTGCCAGAACATCACCGACGTCGGTCACCTTGCTGACGACGCCGAGAGCGACGAGACCGGCGAGGACAAGATCCTCGCTCAAGCCAGGGCCGAAGGTAAGACGGCGCTCGATATCGCCCGCTTCTACGAAGACGCCTACCGGGCCGACAGCGCCGCGCTGAACATCCTGACGCCTGACTTCCAGCCACGAGCGTCGGAGTCGATCGCCCTGATGATCGACATGATTGCGAAGCTCATCGAGGGCGCCCACGCCTACGTCGCGGACAGCGGCTCGGTCTACTTCGATGCGCGCAGTGTGCCTGATTACGGCGCCCTGTCGGGCAATAGGCTTGACGAGCTCAAGCCCGGTCATCGGTCCCCCGGTGAGGTAGCCGAGGAGAAGCGGTTCCACGCGGACTGGGCCCTGTGGAAGAGCGCGCCGCCCGAGCGCGACCTGACGTGGGCGGCGCCTTGGGGCACGGGGTTCCCCGGCTGGCATACCGAGTGCTCAGCCATGTCGCTGAAGTTCCTCGGCGACGTCATCGACATCCACACCGGCGGTATCGATCTGCGCTTCCCGCATCACGAGGACGAGCGTGCCCAGTCCAATGCGCTCGCGGGCCACGAAGTGGTACAGCACTGGGTGCACGGCGAGCACGTACTGTTCGAAGGCCGCAAAATGGCCAAATCGACCGGGAACGTCGTGCTGCTGTCGGATTTGGCCGGCCGAGGGCTCGACCCACTGGCGACCCGGCTCGCTTTCCTCGAGCACCGGTACCGGCAGCAGATGAACCTGACCTGGGAGACGCTGACCGCTGCCGACGGGACCGTGCGGCGCTGGCGGGAGCAGGTAGCTGATTGGGCCGACGAGCCAAGTAAGCCCATGTGCGCCGACTACTGGTCGCGCATCACTGCGGCGCTGGACGACGATCTCGACACGCCGGCTGCGCTGCGAGCTCTGCGCGAGCTGGCCAAGGACCCGGAGATTCCAGCTGGGTCGAAGTTCGAGACGTTCGCCAGCGCGGATCGCGTCCTTGGACTCGACCTGGTAAGCCTCGTCGGCAGGCCCCGCCCGGTGGTCCCGCTGCCCCACGGCGCCGAGGTCAAGCTGGCCGAGCGCGCCGCAGCTCGGGAGCGGAACGACTTCACCGCGTCTGACCGCCTGCGGGCCGAGCTCGCTGACCTCGGTGTGACGGTCGCCGACACGCTCGAGGGGCAGACCTGGACAGTGGCCCCGGTGTAGTTCGCTCGTCCTCTATGGCCAAGTTTGCCCTCCGGCCCTGGTCATGGCTGCTCGCGCAACGGATCGCCGCTGGAGCGCTTGATTACGCAACAGGTCGACGTTGATGCGCATGATGCACGAGCGCGCGCCGGTACCACCGAGCCCTAGTCTTGACTGAAGATCATCCGCCCAGATCATCCGCTGACCCAGGAGCGCCTGACCATGACGGAGACCGCTCGCCACACCACCCACCCGAGGAACTACCTCATGTGCGCGCCCGAGCACTTCGCGGTGGAGTACGCCATCAACCCGTGGATGAATCCGGACAAGCCGGTCGACGTAGCACTGGCAATGCAGCAGTGGCGTCACCTGGGCGAGACCTATGCCGGCCTTGGTCACACCGTGCACACGATCGCGCCGGAGCCTGGCCTGCCGGACATGGTGTTTGCGGCCAACGGCGCCACCGTCATTGGCGGCAAGGTCCTCGGGGCTAAGTTCAAGCACCCGGAGCGCGCGCCTGAGGCGGCGGCGTACCTCAACTGGTTCCGGGCACGTGGCTACGGCGAGATCCGCGAGTCAGCGGTCGTGAACGAGGGCGAGGGCGACATCGTCTTCGCCGGACGGGCCATCCTCGTCGGCCACGGCTTCCGCAGCGACGAGTCGGTCCGGGATGAGCTGACGGATCTGTTCCGGCTGCCGGTGATCAGCCTCCGCCTGGTCGACCCCCGGTTCTACCACCTCGATACTGCACTCGTCGTGCTGGACCCGCAGACCGCCGCGTACTATCCGGCCGCGTTCGATGATGCGGCCAAGGCAGCCCTCGCAGCGCACTTCTCCGAGCTGATCGAGGTCAAGGACGAGGACGCCGAGGTGCTCGGGCTCAATGCCACTAGCGACGGCCGCAACGTCGTGCTGCCTGAGCAGGCAGTGGGCATGCACGCGCAGCTGGTTGCCGCCGGCTTCAACCCGGTCGGGGTAGACCTCTCCGAGCTGCTGAAGGCGGGCGGCGGGCCTAAGTGCTGCACCCTGGAACTGCGGTAACCACGAGCGGGAGGCTAGTCATGACAGGCACGGCCGGTCCGAGCTCAGCACAACTGCGCGCCCAGTCGCAGGCACACAGCGCGCACAACTACCATCCGCTGCCGGTGGTGATCGGGGAGGCGGAGGGCGCGTGGGTCACGGACGTCGACGGCAGGCGGTACCTGGACATGCTGGCCGCGTACTCGGCCATCAACTTCGGCCACCGCCATCCGCGGCTGGTCGCGGCCGCGCAGCGACAGTTGGAGCGCGTGACGCTCGTGAGCCGCGCGTTCGAGCATGATCAGTTCGGCCCCTTCTGCGCCGAGCTGGCCGCGTTGGCAGGCATGGACATGGTGCTGCCCATGAACACCGGGGCGGAGGCGGTCGAGACCGCCATCAAGACCGCGCGCAAGTGGGGCTACGAGGTCAAGGGCGTGCCCGACGGCCAGGCCGTCATCGTGGTATTCGATGGCAACTTCCACGGCCGGACGACCACCATCGTGAGCTTCTCCACCGATCCCGATGCCAGGGACGGTTACGGCCCTTACACGCCGGGATTCCGCATCGTTCCCTACGGCGACCTGGAGTCGCTCACGGCCGCTATGGACGAGAACGTCGTAGCCGTGCTGGCCGAGCCCATCCAGGGCGAGGCCGGCGTCCTGGTCCCGCCCGCTGGTTTCCTCGCCGGCGTGCGCGAGCTATGCAGCACGCACGGAGCGCTGTTCATCGCCGACGAGATCCAGTCTGGTCTGGGCCGGACCGGCGCCACGTTCGCGTGTGAGCACGAGGATGTGCAGCCCGATATGTACATCCTGGGCAAGGCACTCGGCGGCGGCATCGTGCCGGTCTCCGCCGTCGTGTCGTCCAGCGACGTGCTGGGGGTGTTCAAGCCTGGCCAGCACGGCTCCACGTTCGGCGGCAACCCGCTGGCGTGCGCAGTCGCCCGCGAGGTCATCGCCATGCTGTCGACTGGCGAGTACCAGGAGCGCTCAGCCAAGCTCGGCGCGCACATGCACGACCGGCTGAATGCCCTGCCCGAGGCCAAGGTCAGGGAAGTCCGCGGCCGCGGCCTGTGGGCTGGCGTGGAGTTCGCCGACCTGCCTGGCCGTCAGGCCTGCGAGATGCTGGCCGACCGTGGCGTGCTGGCCAAGGACACTCACGGGTCGACTATCAGGCTCGCGCCACCCCTCGTCATCAGCGACGAGGACCTGGACTGGGCCATAGACCAAGTCGAGGCGCTCATACGCTAGCGAGTCGCCACTGCCAGCCGGAGCAGCCAACTCCCGCGCCAGCCCACCGCCCACGCCGGCCAACCGCCCGCGCCAGCCCACCGCCCACCGTCGCGCCCGCCCACTGCCGCGCCCGCCCACCGCCGCACCCGCCCACTGCCGCGCCCGCCCATCGCCGCGCCCGCCCCACAACACACGCCAGCCACGTGGGCCAAGCCAGCCACGCCAGCCGCGCAGGAACGGCGGCCCTAGGCCCATACGGCGGCAAGATGATCTTGTCAGACCGACATTTCCCGTCCGAGGTGCAGTTTGGCGCCCGGCTTGCGGCTTTTGCGAGCACGTTAGCCGTGAAATGTCGGTGATCCATGATCATCACTTCCCGCAGAGTTTCGTAATCTACGCATCTCGGGCTCGCGCGGCCTGCAGCAATCAGAGCCAGTGCCTTCGTGGCCCCGGCCTATGGCGTTCGGCCACGGTCGCTGATGCCAGATCCCTGCAGCTGCGGACAGACGACACCGCACAAGCCCAGCCGGGTAGCTTCGAGGTCGTATTCGCCCCTCAGCGGAGGCAGCCATGCCGATTCAGGTCGTGTTCGAGACGCACTCGACTACCGAGGACAACGAGAACGGCATTGCCACGGGCTGGCTGCCCGGCCGACTGTCCGCACTGGGACGCGAGCAAGCCGCCGAACTCGGCAGGCGACGCGCGAACGATGCGATCGCGGCCGTGTTCAGCTCCGACCTGACCAGAGCTGCTGAGACCGCAGCCATCGCCTTCGGCGGCTCCGGCATCCCGGTCTTGCTGGACTGGCGGCTGCGCGAATGCGACTACGGCGAGTTGAACGGTTCATCGGCTGCCGACATGCATGCCCACCGGCCTGATTACATCGACAAGCCTTACCCAGGCGGCGAGAGCTGGCGGCAGGCTGCTGCGCGAGTAGGCAGCTTCGTGGCCGACCTACCGCGGCGCTGGGCCGGCCAGCGTGTGCTCGTCATCGGCCACGTCGCCACCCGCTGGGGCCTGGATCACCTGCTGGCCGGTATGTCGCTGGAAGACCTGGCGACCGCAGACTTCGCCTGGCAGCCAGGCTGGGAGTACAGAGTCGGCTAGCCCCAGGCGGCGAGAGCCGCTGACAGGCCGCCGCATGACTAGGCAGCGTCGTGGACGAAATGGAACGATCGGTGACTGCCTATTTCCGCTGATCGCCGCAGGCCTTCCCGGCACCGACCAGGCGATCATCGTCCTGGCGAGACGAGCGTCCACCGACGGGCTGGGATGACGAATATCCGCCCAGCTGGGCCGGCACTCGCTGGCCGGGGGCCTGCTGGCGGGCTGCTCGCGACTGAGCTGACTTGCGCCTGCTGGTCTTGGCTTCCCTGGCTAGCCGATACGCGGCGGCGTCGGCACGCATTTCGGCTCCACGCTCGTCGGCGATCAGCTTGTTGATGTAGGGGTGCACTTAGGTCTCCTCGAGGTCGGACCGCAGGGTCAGAGGTCCATAGCGTCGAGATTCGCCGTAAGGCAGGTAGTTCCGGATCGGCAGCGTTCCCTATTTCGGTCTGCCAGCCGCCTTAGGCGCCCATTCAAAGCACACTTCGTCCGCGTTTCGGGCTAGGCCAGGGCTTCGGCCTTACCCGAACTGCACACTCATCCCCGCGATCAGTCCCGCCGACACGATCGCACGCATAATTCCTGGCCCACCGTCCCTGCGCCAGGTGAACGGTATGACAATCACGTCCTTTTCCCGCCGGACCGACCCGACGATATCTATCTGGTCATCAGGCGGCTGGTCCTCGTAAGCGGCCGTATAGGCGGCGCGCCCGACGAACGCGAGCACGCCGACGCCTGGAACGTTCTCGAACCTGATCACTGCGTCATCAGTGAAGCGCGCAAGGAAGTTACGGAAATCTTCGGTCTCGACCGCCCGGTTGAAGGCGGCCACATGCCGGGCCGCGTACTGCTGTGCCGTGCCCGGCGAGTCGCCGGCGGCGGCAGGATCGCCGGGCTTCCTGTCGCCGTATGCGGCGCCTGGTCGGCCTGCCACGATCAGCGCCTGCCGCGTCCAGGGCCGACCGAAGTGCGCCGTCTCGGCTTGCCCCAGCGAGCGAAAGCGACGACTGCGCCGGCAACGGCCGACAGCGCCCCGCCGAACAGGAACCACTCCCCCGCCAACGTAGCGGTCACGATGACGCTGCCGCCTGCTGGAGCACTGCTCAGCACTAGCGTGACCAGCAGCCACCCCGCCGCGGGCAGCACGCCGCCGAGGGCGGTCCGCATGCCGGAGGAGCCCAGCACGCAGGTTGCGAGAATCGCTAGGTCGAACAAGATCGCAGCCAGGGGCGCTGGCCCGCGGCTGTACTGGAACGATCCGATCAGGCCCTCGACCATGCCTAGCACGAACAGGCCCACATAGGCGCTCACTGCGACGCCTTGCCCGTCGCCGCGGGGAGGCCGCTGGCCGGGAGCGGGGGTGCCCCGCGTGCTGTCCACAGGGGAAGGCTAGTCAACCCCAGGCGAAGCCGCCGCCGTGGGCAGCTACTGGCAGCGGGCCGTGCGCGGCGCTTCGCGGCCGACCGCGACTGCCTGCGCCCCGGTAGCGCCCGGCGGCGCTTCGCGGCCGCGGGTGGCTGCGCCGCGATGCTGCCAGCGATTTCCCGCAGCGACTAGCTGAGGCCCGCGAACAGGTCCGTCTCCCAGTTCCCCGGCCCGTGGCTGGTCGAATCCGGACCCGCCAGCATGGTGTAGTACTCGGTGCCAAGCGCGCGCTGGCCGACCATGTCGGATAGCGCGAAGAACGGGCTATCGACCGCGATCTGAGTGGCATGCGCGTGCATCGCCGCCAGCTTGGCGTCCAGGTAATCGCGCGCGTCAATCTGGGTCGTCACCTGGTCGTCGTCGGTGCCGAACGGCAGGCCGTCGACGGACTCGACCTTGGTGAAGTCCGTGCCGCCCAGCTGGGTGCTGCCGACGCTGTCGTCCATCAGCGCCATGGCCTCGGCGAGCACCGACTTCGGCACCGCGGTCGCATAGAACTTGCTGACCAAGCCGTCAGCCATCTCGAAAGCACGCCAGGCGACCCGGTGCGCCTGGATATGGTCCGGATGCCCGTAGAAGCCGTTGTCGTCATAGGTCACCATGACCTGCGGGCGCACCTCGTTGATGATTGCGAGAAGCACACCAGCCGCCTCGTCCACGTCGGCCTGCCAGAAGCAGCCGGGCCAGTCGTTCGACGGGGTCCCCATCATGCCGGAGTCACGCCATCGGCCAGCGCCACCGAGGAACCGGTGATCGGTTACGCCGAGGGCTGCGCAGGCCGCAGCCAGCTCGCCGATCCGGTACTGGCCGAGGCCGCCGTCAGCATCGAAGGCCAGGTGGGCCAGCTCCGGTGGGATCACCTCGCCAAGCTCGCCGAGAGTGCACGTCACAAGCGTCACAGCCGCGCCTTCGGACGCGTACTTCGCCAACGTCGCGCCCGTGCCGATCGACTCGTCATCCGGATGCGCGTGAACCAGCAGCATTCGCCGGGCGTCCGATTTATTCACATCGCTGAGCCTACCCAGCAGAACTCGCGACCAGGCTGGCAAGATCTAGGGCGTGACAGATTCCTTCCCTCGCCAGGCCGCCCGGACCATGGGTTTCACGCTGGGCGCTCCGCGCTCCTTCAAGCTCTCACCCGACGGTGAGACTGTCATCTTCCTTCGGTCCCGCGGCGGGACCGACCCGGTGACATGCCTGTGGGCGCTCGACGTCGCAACCGGCGACGAGCGGCTGGTCGCGGATCCAGCCGACCTCGGCAAGGCGGGAGCCGAGGACGACCCGGTCGAGAAGGCACGCCGCGAGCGGGTGCGAGAGCGGGCTGGCGGCATCGTCGCCTTCGCGACTGACGCAGCCTGCACGCTCGCGGCCTTCACTCTGGCCGGCGTCGTCTACCTGGCCGACCTCCGGCAGACGGGCGGAGCCGTGCGCGAGCTCGCCACTGCGACGCCGGCCGCTGATGCCCACCCGGACCCAGCCGGTACTTACGTCGGATATGTCAGCGACGGCGCCCTGCGCGTGCATGAGATCGGCACCGGCGCGGACCGGGCGCTCGCTGACCCCCAGGGCGCCGAGGGCATCAGCTTCGGGCTCGCCGAGTTCATCGCGGCCGAGGAGATGGACCGCAATCGCGGGTACTGGTGGGCGCCGGACGGCTCCGCGATCCTCACAGCGCGCGTCGACGAGACCCCGGTCCAGTTCTGGCACATCGCCGATCCAGCGAATCCGGCCACCGAGCCCAGAGCAGTCCGGTACCCGGCGGCAGGCACGCCGAACGCCGACGTCTCGGTGTTCGTCGCGACGCTGGCGGGCGCCCTGACGGAGGTTAGCTGGGACTCGGCCGCACTGCCCTACCTCGTAACGGCGAGCTGGGACGCCGACACCGGACATCCGCTGCTCGTGGTTGCCAGCCGTGACCAGCGCGACATGCGCATCCTCGCTGTTGACCCGGCGACCGGGGCGACCAGCCTGGTCCGCGCCGATACCGACCCGGCGTGGGTCGACATCGTGCCCGGCGTCCCGGCCGGCCTGCCAGGTGGCCGCATAGCCTGGACCGCCGACGTGGGCGGCGCTAAGCGCATCGTGGTCGGCACCGAGGCCGAGCACGCAGCCGGAACGGCAGCGGTCCTAACGCCCGATTCGATCAATGTCCGAGAGGTCATCGGCGCCGACCGGGACACGGTCGTGTTCACCGCCTCGGGCGAGGATCCAGCCTCGGTTTCGGTCTGGACTGCCGGCCCAGACGGCCTCCAGCGGATAAGCCCGGCGGACGGCGTGCACACCGCCCGGCAGGCGGCGGGCACGCGGCTGCTGATCAGCCGCACACTCGCCGATTCGGCAGCGTCGGTGCGGGTGCTCCGGGCCGATCCGGCCGAGACATCTCCGGCCGAGGTCGTCAGCATTGGCTCGCTTGCCGAGACGCCGGACCTCCCCCTACCGAAACCCCTCCTAACCTGGTCCGCCGGGCCGCGCCGGGTACGGACCGCGATCGTGCTGCCGTCCTGGCACACCCCAGGCTCAAGGAAGCTGCCGGTGCTCTGCGACCCCTACGGCGGTCCGCACGGCCAGCGGGTAGCCGCCGCCGCCGCGGCGTACCTCAGCTCGCAGTGGTTCGCCGAGCAGGGCTTCGCAGTCGTCATCGCCGACGGTCGCGGTACGCCCGGCCGCGGCCATGACTGGGATCGCGCGGTGGCCGGAGACCTGGCCGGCCCTGTCCTGGAAGACCAGGTCGCGGCACTGCAGTCAGCCGCCGAGCAGTGCGCTGACCTGGACCTTGCCCGGGTTGGCATCCGAGGCTGGTCGTTCGGCGGGTACCTGTCCGCGCTCGCGGTGCTGCGGCGGCCGGACGTCTTCCATGCCGGAATCGCCGGCGCGCCGCCGACGGACTGGCGGCTCTACGACACGTGCTACACCGAGCGCTACCTCGGCCTGCCGGACGCCGAGCCGGAGGCGTATGCGCAGAGCTCGCTGCTGGCCGACGCGCCGAAGCTGACCAGGCCGCTGCTGCTCATCCACGGCCTGGCGGACGACAACGTGGCGGTCGCGCACACCTTGCGGATGTCTGCGGCTCTCCTCGCCGCCGGAAAGCCACATAGCGTCCTGCCGCTCTCGGGCGTGACGCACATGGCCTCGCAGGAAGACGTCGCGGAGAACCTCCTCCTGCTCCAGGTGGACTTCCTGCGGAGGTCACTGGGTATCGACACGCCATGACGCGCTTGCTGATCGGTGGTTATACGGGCGACAAGGGCAACGGCTCCGGCATCGCGGTGCTCGACGATGACCAGGTCACCGCCGTGACGGGGGCCGACTCGCCGTCGTGGATCGCCCGCCACCCTGACCTGCCCGTGCTCTACGCGGTCTCGGAGAGGGACGACGGGCAGGTGCACGCGTGGTCAGTCACGGACGGGGCACCGGACCGGCACCTAGGACGCGGCGAGACCGGCGGCGCGGAGCCTGCGCACCTCACGGTGGACGCCTCAGGCCGGTTCCTGATCACCGCGAACTACAGCGGCGGCAGCATCAGCGTGCACAGGCTCGGGCCTGACGGCAGTATTGGCGAGCGCACCGACCTGATTCATCACGAGGCGCACGGCGACAATCCACGCCAGGAGCAGGCGCACCCGCACATGGTCCGCATTGCCGATGACGGGCTCCTTGTGACCGACCTCGGCGGCGACGCGATCTACCGGTACCAGCTCACGCCCGAGGGCAAGCTCATGCAGGAAGCGGTCATCCCGGCCCCGCCCGGCTCGGGTCCGCGACACTTGCTGCGGGCGGGCGAGCGCACCTACGTGACCGCCGAGCTATCCGGCCAGCTGCTCGTCTACGACGCCGACTGGCAGCTTGTCGGCGCCGTCCCGGCCAGCAGGACGACTGGCCACAACCAGCCATCCGAGCTGGTCAGCAACAGCCGCTTCCTGTACGTCGGCAATCGCGGCCCGGACACAATCGCCGTGTTCGCGCTTGATGGCGCCTTGCCGCGGTACATCACCGAGGTCGCGGCCGGCGAGTGGCCCCGGCACATCGCTCTAGAAGGAGACCATCTGTACGTCGCCAACGAGCGCTCGCACTCGGTGATGGTCATGACGATCGACCAGGAGACCGGGATCCCGTCCCTCGCCCGGACGATCGATGTGCCAAGCCCCACCGTCGTGCTCCCGTGACAGCCGGCCGGGCCCGGGCTCGCGACCTAGGTCTGGCACCCGGCACGCTGCCTGCCGGTCCGATGAACTCGATCACCGATCTGCCAGGCATCCGCGTCGGCCACACGACACTGATCGAGGGCAGCGATATCAGGACCGGCGTCTCCGCGATCGTGCATGACGTGCTCCTGGGCACCGGACCAGCCGGGCAGCGGACGCTTCCCGCGGGACTGAGCGTCTTCAACGGCTTCGGCAAGATGGTCGGCACGACACAGATCACCGAACTCGGCACCATCGAGACGCCGGTGCTCCTGACCAGCACGTTGTCGGTCTTCCGTGTCGCCGACGCCGTGCTGACCTACCTGCACGCCCGGCCGGCCTACGCCGGCTCGGGCACCCTGAACCCGGTCGTAGCCGAGACCAACGACGGCTACCTGTCCGACATCTGGGCCAGGCCGATCACCGAGCAGCACGTCGCGGCCGCGCTGGACGGCGCAGCAGCCGGGCCGGTCGCCGAGGGATGCGTCGGGGCCGGGACGGGCACCGGCGCCCTCGGGTACAAGGCCGGGATCGGCACATCGTCCAGGGTGTGCAGCCTCGGCGCGGGACCGGTCACGCTTGGCGTACTCGTTCAGGCAAATTTCGGCGGCCAGCTAACCGTGCTCGGCGTGCCCTGCCCGCCACCGGCTGAGGCCGAGCGCGAGCGGGCCCAGTCCGAAGGGAACTCCTGCGTGATCGTGCTCGCGACCGACGCCCGCCTGGATAGCCGCCATCTGACGAGGCTGGCCGCCCGCGCGTTCGGCGGCATGGCCCGGACAGGCTCGGATTCCTCGGGCCGCAGCGGCGACTATGCGCTGGCCATCAGCACGGCTGGGCTAACCGCGGCTGGGCTAACCACGGGCGGGCTAACCACGGGCGGGCTTCCCGCCAGCGACGGCGGCCTGGGTGCGGCGGTGCACGGCGGCAGCCCCGTTCCTGATAAAGATCTTGATTTGCTCTTCCTGGCGGCGATCGAGGCGACCGAGGAGGCAATCCTGAACTCGCTCTTCATGGCCGTGACGACGGCGGGCGTCGGCGGACATGTCAGGCAGGCGGTACCGCTGGATTACGTCACGGCGCGCGTCGCCGCCGCAAGATCATGAGGGGAACGGGGTTTTTATCGGCCTTCGCCCCCTACGCCAGGCCGCCGTAGCGTGGCGTTGTGTAGCGAGTCTCACACGGGCGGAAGTCCCGCGCGAGGCCTGCGAGTGGTATTCAGTGGAATAGGGTTTCCACGCGACGCGAGCCCGCTGCGATCCGACTGCCGCCTTTTACCTGGGCGACCCCGGATGTCACCTAGCGGACCCGGAGCGATCCCAGCGAAGTCCAGGGCGGAGACGTCGACGAATGACGCAAATTTCGGATGCGCCGACCAAGACAAGGGCGCAGATCAGCCAGAAGACCCTGCGTACCGACCGGTGGTGGCGGCAGCCGGCCATTAACGCGGTCGCTCTCGGCGCGGTCGTGATCTACCTGACCTGGGCTTCCCTGATCAATGAGAATTACTGGTGGAAGCCTTATATCTCGCCGCTGTACTCGCCGTGCCTGGCGAATAAGTGCCCGGCTGGATCAGGGTTCGACTGGATTCCGTGGGTGAGCTGGCTCACCCCGGCGATCCTGATCATCTGGGGGCCGATGGGCTTCCGGTTCACGTGCTACTACTACCGGAAGGCTTACTACCGGGCCTTCTGGCGGGCGCCCGCCTCCTGCGCCGTGCGCGAGCCGCACGCCAAGTACACCGGCGAGACCAGGTTCCCGCTGATCCTGCAGAACGTGCACCGGTACTTCTTCTACGTTGCCCTGATCTTCAACGTGATCCTGAGCTGGGACGCGGTGCTGGCCTTCCGAAACCATTCCGGGCAGTGGGGCCACATGGGCCTCGGCACGCTGGTGCTGGTCGTGAACGCCGCCCTGCTGTGGCTCTACTCACTGTCCTGCCACGCGTGCCGGCACATCACCGGCGGACGGCTGAAGCACTTCTCCAAGCACCCGGTCCGCTACTGGATGTGGACGCAGGTCTCCAAGCTCAACGCCAAGCACATGCAGCTGGCCTGGGTATCGCTGTTCTGGGTGCTGGCCACCGACTTGTACATCCGGCTGGTCGCCGGCGGCGTCTTCGCAGATCCACGGTTTTTCTGAGCCTTCAGGCAAGAGGTCTTTGACATGACAGACATCGAGCGGATCCCCTACGACGTCGTAGTGATCGGCGCCGGCGGCTCTGGCCTGCGTGCTGCTATCGAGGCGCGGCTGGCCGGCAAGCGGACCGCCATCATCTCCAAGTCCTTGTTCGGCAAGGCGCACACGGTCATGGCCGAGGGCGGATGCGCCGCGGCCATGGGCAACGTCAACCCGAACGACAACTGGATGGTGCACTTCCGTGACACCGTGCGCGGCGGCAAGTTCCTGAACAATCCGCGGATGGCGGAACTGCACGCCAAGGAGGCGCCGGACCGAGTCTGGGAGCTCGAGGCCTGGGGCGCGGTGTTCGACCGCACCAAGGACGGCAAGATCAGCCAGCGCAACTTCGGCGGCCACGAATATCCGCGGCTCGCGCACGTCGGCGACCGCACCGGCCTGGAGATGATCCGCACCCTGCAGCAGAAGGTCGTTGCGCTGCAGCAGGAAGACGCCGTCTCGCTTGGCGACCCCGAGGCAATGATCAAGGTCTATGCCGAGACGACGATCACGCGGCTGATCAAGGACGGCGAGGGACGCATCGCCGGGGCGTTCGGCTATATCAGGGAGACCGGCCAGTTCGTGGTGTTCGAAGCGCCCGCGGTCATTCTGGCGACGGGCGGGATCGGCAAGACCTTCAAGGTCAGCTCCAACTCCTGGGAGTACACCGGTGACGGGCACGCGCTGGCGCTGCTAGCCGGAGCCAGGCTGCTCAACATGGAGTTCGTCCAGTTCCACCCGACGCACATGGTCTGGCCGATCTCCGTGCGCGGCCTGCTGGTCACCGAGTCGGTCCGCGGAGACGGCGGCGTGCTGCGCAACTCTGAGGGCAAGCGGTACATGTTCAACTACGTTCCTGACGTGTTCCGGGCCCAGTACGCCGAGACCGAGGAAGAGGCCGACCGCTGGTACTCCGACCCTGACCACAACCGGCGGCCGCCCGAGCTACTGCCGCGCGACGAGGTCGCCCGGGCGAACAATGCTGAGGTCAAGGCGGGACGGGGCTCGCCGCATGGGGGCGTGTTCCTGGACATCGCCTCCCGGCTGCCTGCCGACGAGATTCTCCGGCGGCTGCCGTCGATGTACCACCAGTTCAAGGAGCTCGCCGACGTCGACATCACCAAAGAGCCGATGGAGGTCGGCCCAGCCCAGCACTACGTCATGGGCGGGGTAGAGGTCGACCCGGACACCGGCGAGTCGTGCGTGCCTGGTCTTTTTGCCGCTGGTGAGGTGTCGGGCGGCATGCACGGCTCGAACCGGCTCGGCGGCAACTCGCTGTCCGACCTGCTGGTCTTCGGGCGCCGGGCAGGGATGGGCGCCGCCGAGTACATCGGCCGGCTGGGCCCGAAGCTGCCGGTGGCCGACGAGGCCGAGATCGAGGCGGCGCGAGCCGAGGCGCTGGCTCCGCTGGCGCGGACCGACGGCGAGAACCCGTACACGGTCCATGGCGAGGTCCAGGAGACCATGAGCGACCTGGTCGGCATCATCAGGACCGAGACCGAGATCAAGAAGGCGCTGGCAGAGCTGGAGACCCTGAACGTCCGGGCCGACGCCGTATCGGCGGAGGGCGGCAGCGCCTACAACCCCGGCTGGCACCTGTCTTTGGACCTGCGGAACATCATGCTGATGGCGAAGTGCGTGGCGAAGGCGGCGCTGGAGCGCCAGGAGAGCCGCGGCGGCCATACTCGCGACGACTACCCGGGCATGCGGCCGGAGTGGCGCAAGATCAACCTGGTCTGTGCGCTCGAGGGCGACGAGATCACCATCACCCGGCAGCCGACGCCGCAGATGCGGGACGACCTGATCGCCCTCTTCGACCCGAACGAGCTGAGGAAGTACATGACCGAGGAGGAGCTGGCAGGCGTGCCGGCGCAGGCCCCTGCTCCCGCATCTGGCGACGCGGCCGGCAACCCAGACGCTGTGGGCACCGCCGCTGCTACCGAGGAGAAGCACTGATGGCTTACAAGGCAGCGCTGCGGGTCTGGCGTGGCGACCGCGGTCAGGGCGACCTCGCCGACTACACGGTCGAGGTCAACGAGGGCGAGGTCGTCCTCGACGTCCTGCACCGGCTTCAGGCCACCCAGGCCGGGGACCTGGCCATCCGGTGGAACTGTAAGGCGGGTAAGTGCGGCTCGTGCTCGATGGAGATTAACGGCCGCCCACGGCTGGCGTGCATGACGCGAATGTCCACGTTCACCGAGGACGAGCTGCTCACGATCACGCCGCTGCGGACCTTCCCGGTGATCAGAGACCTCGTCACCGACGTCTCGTTTAACTACGAGAAGGCGCGGGAGATCCCCTCGTTCGCGCCCGACCCGTCGGTCGGGCTGGGCGAGTTCCGGATGCAGCAGGTCGACGTCGAGCGCTCGCAGGAGTTCCGCAAGTGCATCGAGTGCTACCTGTGCCAGAACACCTGCCACGTCATCCGTGACCACGCCGAGAACGAGAACAACTTCGCCGGGCCGCGGTTCCTTATGCGCATCGCCGAGCTGGAGATGCACCCGGCCGACACGGCCGACCGGCGCGAGATCGCGCAGGATGACTTCGGGCTTGGCTACTGCAACATCACCAAGTGCTGCACCGAGGTCTGCCCGGAGAACATCAAGATTACCGACAACGCGCTGATCCCGCTCAAGGAGCGGGTCGTCGGGCGGAAGTACGATCCCCTGGTGTGGCTGGGCAGCAAGATCACGCGTAGACCGCTTGGTACTGACACGCCGAAGGTCCCGGGCAAGAAGAGCTGAGGTCGTCGCGGACGGACGGTGCTGCGCTAGTCAAGTAGCTCTGGTCCGTCGATCAGGGCCTTGTATCGGGCGAGCCTCGCCGTTAGGTGGCCGGCGCGCGCTGCTGCCACTGGTCCCGCGCCAATCGGTCTTTGGCGCCCAGCCTCGGTGGATGTGATCTCGAGCGTGGTCCCGTGCCCAGCCGGCATCAGTTGGACCGCGTTGCGCGTGCAGCACTCGCCGTGACAACAAGTGGCGCAAGATGGGCGCGGCGGCTGGCGATCTTCAGGCAAGATTTTCGGCGACGGCGGTCCGGTGGACGCCCGCAGGCTATTCTCCGGGTCCTGGGTGGTCCCTCGCTGTGGGAGTGAGTTCACGGCCCGCTGGCAACGGGCGAGCGGGACCGCAGTGGGCTCGCCACCTGTCTGTACTGGCTAGTCTTACAGCGGCATCCAGGCGACCCGAAGTGAAAGGCAGCCATGTCCCACGTTCCGGCGATGACCTACCCAGAGGCCATGGTGGTCGGCCTGATCCAGGGCGTCACCGAGCTGTTCCCGGTGTCCAGCCTGGGCCACAACGTGCTGATCCCAGCACTGGTCGGCGGATCGTGGGCGAAGGCGCTGAACGTCTCGGCGCCCGAGTCGCCGTACCTGGCCTTCATCGTGGGCCTGCACGTCGCCACCGCCATCGCGCTGCTGATCTACTTCTGGCGCGACTGGGTACGGATCATCGGCGGGTTCTTCTCGTCCATCCGCGATCGCGATATCACCACGCCCGACCAGAAGCTGGCCTGGATGATCATCGTCGCCACCATCCCCGTCGGCATCGTCGGTCTATTCGCTGAGCACGCCTTCCGGGTGCTGTTCGGCAAGCCCGTGCTGGCTGCCGTGTTCCTCGTGGTGAACGGCGTCATCCTGTTCTCGGGCGAGAAGTTCAGAACCAAGAAGTCGCTGGCCGCGGACGCAGCGGTAGCCGATGAACGCCGGCTGGCCACGGCGCCAGCCTCGGTCCAGCGCGAACCGGCGGCCGGCGTGGCCGCTGTCGGCCTGGCCGCAGCGGGCGACGGCGGCGCGGCCGTCGTTCCGGCTAGTCCGGCTAGTCCGCCGCGCAGGCCCGGGCATGGCAGTCACGCCGCTGCCAAGCCCGATGCCAGGGCCGAGCGGGAGGCGGCGACAGCGGCTGGGGTGAGCGCCGACGGCCGGCTGTCGAAACTCGACTTCCTCCAGACAGCGATCATCGGCTCGGCGCAAGTCCTCGCGCTGCTGGCCGGCATCAGCCGGGACGGCGTGACGATGGTCACGGGCATGTTCCGCGGGCTGTCCCGCGAGGACGCGGCCCGGTTCGCGTTCCTGCTCGCCACCCCGGTCATCCTGGCCGCCGGGGCCCTCAAGGTGGGCGACCTGATCCAGAAGGGCCACGGGATCTACGGCCCGATCCTGGCTGGCAGCATCCTGTCCGGCATTGGCGCTTACGTATCGGTGCGGTTCCTGGTGCGGTACTTCCAGACCCGGACTCTGACGCCGTTCGCGATCTACTGCGTAGTCTTCGGCGCAGGCGCCATCGTCTACCTCCAGGTCAAGTAGCCCTCTCTGACCTGGCGGTAGATCATCGCGCCTTAGCCGCAGGTCAGCGCCCTGCGGTAGCTCCGAGCCCCGTTCCCGCCTTGCCGCCGCACTTGCTTGCTATGGCATTCGCCCACAAGTGCATGTGCGCGCCCTAATCATCGGTGAATGTACGCAGCACCGTCTTCCAGAGCTTCCCGAGCCCGGTGCGCGGCTGGCCGCTGATCATGTCCGCAGCGACTTCGAGAAGACGATCCGGAGGTACCTTCAGCCCCCGCGCTCGCAGTTCGGCAGCGAACAGTTCTCGTATCTCGTCGCGTGTCTTCCCCGGTGCGGCAGCGCGGGCGGCTAGAAGTGCATCGTTCCGCGCTTCGGAGCGTTGCCGGGCCTCGCGCTCGAATGTTTCCCGGAACTCATCGAATCCTGGCAGCAACTTGCACGGGTCCCCTTGCGTGGTTCGCGCCTGCTCGGCACCAGGGCATGTGCAGCGCTGCCGCCACACCGTGACCGGGACGCCGTCCAGCTTCCGGCGAGCCAGCTGGCAGGCCTCGTGGCAGGCGCAGCTGCACAGCAATATGGTGGCTTCCCGGCGCGGCCGGGCACTAGGAATCGCGGCGACCACATGGCCGCACGCCTGGTGCGTCTCATCGGCACACGCACGAGACCTGCCCGGCGCCGTGCAACCCGCCCGGAAAACTCGGTCAATGCGTGCTCTCCGGCTCCAACCGCACCATGATGTCGTCAGATTGCAGGTCTAACGAATTGTCGCCCGCCAGACGCGATAGGCCCACGCGATATTCGCGACCGAGCCCGCGAGCGTCAGCAGCGCCCAACCCCAGTAGCCGTCGGCCAGCAGGATGCCGGTCAGGCCCAACAGCCAGGCCGTGACCAGCACACGGATGAGTATCACGCCTCGCGGATGCTTGCGGTCGAAGCCCGTTGCCACCTTGCTGATGATCCGCCTGTATCACAGGGGCACGCAAGAGCGTCCGTAGCCACCCCAGAGGATCGGGCAAGTTGAGCGCTCTCCGTCAGGGACGTCTTCGCGAGGCTCGGCCAGTACGAGGCAACGACGAAGCCCCAGGGTGGCAGCTCCACCGCTCTGTGTCCGCAAGGAAGTAGCATTCTGGTATGTCGGAAATGCCCGCCGCGCGGGAGGACGGCCGCGAGGCAGACACGTCGCTCCATTCCTCGTCAGCCCAGTCGAGCGCTCCAAGAACGATCACTGTAGACGTTGATCGCAAGCTGGACGAGCGCCTCGGCTGGATCGCGCGGTGGCAGCGCGTCAGCGAAGAGGATGTGCTTGCCGAGGCTATTGAGCAGCATCCGAAGCGTTCTGAGCAGCGAAGCCTCACCGTGCAGGTCAGTGACGCTGCCGCTGCGCGCCTTGCCGCGGCCGCGGCGACCCTCGGGATGAGCGAGGAGGCGCTGATCGCCGAGGCGATAGATACCTACTCCCCGGTTGAGAACGCCAGCAGATTCTGGCCCGCCCTCGGCATTCCGGCACTGCTGCTGGCGCTGCCCTTTGTGCTGATGTTCGCTTCGCCATCCTTCGGCCGTTCGGGTTCACCACTGGCCTGGACTCTGTTCGCTTTGGCGATGGTCGCGTGCTCTGCAGGCGCCGTGTACCTAGTGGCAACTGCGATATACGCCGAGTGGTGGGTGATCAAATACGGGATCGTCGGCTTGGTTTCCGCCGCCGGCTGCGGGGCAGTCGCGGTGCTTTCAGTGTTCGCGTATATCTACTGGCTGCTCAGTAGCTTGGTCCCGGCCTCCTTCAATCTGCCGCTGTCGCGCGTCGACGCCATCTATTTCACCGTTGGCACATTCACGACGACGGGCACGGGCCGCTTCGCAGCGCAGTCGTCACTAGCCGAATTGCTCGTCTGCTGTCAGGTGGTGCTCGGCTGGGGCTTCGTCGCCGTATTTGTTGCTTTGCTGGTCCCACGCGCCGCAGCCACCTACAAAAGCCGGTCGTATGGCCGGATCGTGGTCCGCATCAAGTCATCTCGGTAGGTCATGCCGTGATGGCGTAGAGGCCAGGGCCGATGTCGCCGCGCGGCATAGGACCAAGCGGTAACACGGCGAGAATCACCAACGACGGCGCCTATCACGCTCTGACCCGCCGTCTTCTGACATCACGCAAGGCACCGCCGCCCTGCCGCCATCGCCATTGGGCGTCAGGGTGGAAGTGACGCCCTTCATAGGGCAGCACTTCCACCCTGACGCCCAATCAACTGACGCTGGCGAACTGATATAAGGGGCGAACGGTGCACAGCTGCGGTGATTACGGCTGACGGCGGCCTGGATCGGCACCTGACGACTGCTTCCACGTACCGCTTCGTGTCGCTATTGTCGCTCATCGTCAGGTATCTTCGGAATATGGCAGAACCTCCCGCTGAATTGTCCGCCGCTGCTCTCCGGCTTGCCGGCCATGTCGGGCAGACCGCCCTGGACCGGATCGCGGACGGCGGCCTCGCCGCCGTGGCCCAGCTTGATCAGCACGTGGCTGCGGTCCGGGCCGAGCTTACGATCTGCCAGCGCCCGCCAGGTACGGCCGCGCAGGAAGCCGGCCAGCGGGTGACCCTAGAGACTGGCCGTCGCGCCGCCCGCACGCGGCGTGGCATCCGCATCGGCCGCGGCTCTCGCACGGGCCGCGCAACCCGCAGTAGCCGCGCCGGTGACCTGCAGACCAGGCTTGCCATGCTGCGAAACGCCGCGGTGACGTGTCCGGACGTACCTTTCGTCGGCGACGCGCTCCACGCCGAGGCCATAATGCCGGTCACGCTGCTGATGCACTACGCGTCTGGGTTCGTCGAGGCCGGTGTCAACTCCGGCTGGTGGCCAGCGGAATCAGCCGACGCCACCGACTGGGTGTCCTTGCGTCTCGCCGCCATCTGCCAGCTGATCAGCCAGGCAGAGGCGGCCGCCGACGTGCACCCGGACCTGCGCGCGAGCGCCAAGCAGGACTAGACCGACTCCCTTGCGCGCCGACCACGCTGACGGCCTCGCTCCTTGGCGTCGAGAATCGTCTTGCGCATACGCACCGCCGCCGGCGTAACCTCAACGCACTCGTCATCAGCGCAGAACTCCAGCGCCTGCTCCAGGCTCAGCAGCCGCGGCGGGATGAGCCGCTCGAGTTCCTCACCGGCTGACTGGCGGATGTTCGTGAGCTTCTTTTCCTTGGCGATATTGACGTCCATGTCGTCCGAGCGCGAGTTCTCACCGACGATCATGCCCTCGTACACCTGCGTGCCGGGCTCGATGAACAGGCTGCCACGCTCCTGAAGCGCGAACATGGCGTAGGCGGTGGCCGTGCCGGTGCGGTCGGCGACAAGGGAGCCGGTCGGCCTTGCCCGCATCTCGCCGAACCACGGCTCGAAGCCCTCGAAGACATGATGCGCGATGCCGGTACCGCGGGTCTCCGTAAGGAACTGCGTACGGAAGCCGATCAGCCCGCGCGCTGGCACGGTGAAGTCGATCCGCACCCAGCCGGTCCCGTGGTTGGACATGTTCTCCATCCGGCCCTTGCGCACGGCCAGCAGGGAGGTAACGGTGCCGAGATACTCTTCCGGGCAGTCGACCGTCAGCCGCTCGATCGGCTCATGCAGCTTGCCATCGATCTCGCGGGTGACCACGTTTGGCCGACCGACGGTGAGCTCGTAGCCCTCGCGCTTCATGATCTCTACGAGAACCGCTAGCGCGAGCTCGCCGCGGCCCTGTACCTCCCAGGTATCGGGGCGTTCCGTCGGCTGCACGATGACTGAGACGTTGCCAACAAGCTCGCGGTCGAGGCGGTCTTTCACCATCCGGGCAGTGACCTTTGAACCCTTGACCTGCCCGACAAGCGGCGAGGTGTTGACGCCGACCGTCATCGAGATCGCGGGCTCATCCACGGTGATGAGCGGCAGCGGGCGGGGGTCGTCCGGGTCGGCCAGCGTCTCGCCGATCATGATGTCGGCGATGCCGGCCACGGCGATGATGTCGCCAGGCCCAGCGGACTGGACCGGAACGCGATCCAGCGCTTCGGTCAGGTACAGCTCGGTGACCTTCACCCGCTCGATCGAGCCGTCGCGGCGGCACCACGCCACCTGCTGACCCTTCTTGATCTCGCCGCTGAACATGCGGCAGAGCGCGATCCGGCCAAGATACGAGGACGCGTCCAAGTTGGTCACATGCGCGCGCAGCGGCGCGGCCGGATCGTACGTCGGCGCCGGCACTGTCTCACGGAGCACCTGGAACAGCGGCTCCAGGTCAGGCGAGTCGGGCATCGAGCCGTCCGCGGGCCGGTTCAGCGACGCGCGTCCGGCCCGAGCCGACGCGTACACGATCGGGAACTCGATCTGATCCTCGCTCGCGTCCAGGTCCAGGAACAGTTCGTAGCAAGCGTCCACTACCTCGGCTATGCGCGCGTCGGGCCGGTCCACCTTGTTGATGACGACGATGACCGGCAGCCGGGCCTCGAGTGTCTTGCGCAGGACGAATCTGGTCTGCGGTAGCGGTCCCTCGCTCGCGTCCACGAGCAGGATGACGCCGTCCACCATGTTCAGACCGCGCTCCACCTCTCCACCGAAGTCTGCGTGACCGGGCGTATCGATGATGTTGATGGTCATCCCGCCGTGCCGGACCGCAGTGTTCTTGGCCAGGATCGTGATGCCCTTCTCGCGCTCCAGGTCGCCGGAGTCCATGACCCGCTCGGCAACCTGCGAGCCGACCCGAAAGGCGCCCGACTGCCAGAGCATGGCGTCCACAAGCGTGGTCTTGCCATGGTCGACGTGCGCCACAATGGCCACGTTGCGCAGGTCATCGCGCGTGGCGAGCGCGCCAGCGCCGGGCGGCGCGGTGCTGGTGGTGTGGGCAGGGCTGGCAGGCATGCGGAGAGGCTCCGGTAACTGTGAGAAGCGCCGGGATTACGGCTTGATAGCAATTCTAGTGGGTCGCCTGGACCGGCGGGGTAGTGGCCGAGCCGGACCTAGCCAACCAGCATTGCGCTCGCTGACGATAAGGGCAGTAATACTATATAGAAATCTTGTTCGAATCGGCCTATGCTGGTCGCGTGGCAGACTATGTCCCGACGGGATGGCCCGACGGCGTCCACCCGCCAGGCAGTCCCGGCTTTGAGCAGAGCGCTGTGGCGTGGCTGCTCGAGGTGGTTCCGTCGGACTACCGGCTGCACGGCGTTCTAGTACGCCATCCGGTCGCTCTCGCGGCCCTCGCGCGGCACCACTTGGCCGCCTGCGTCGAAGGCGCCCGCCAGGGTTACCGCTGCGCCCGCGCCGAACTCGGCAAGGACCTGCCGCCGAGCGGGCTTACGGCTGTGCTCGCGGCGTACCAAGCCGAGGGTCGCCGCCTCGTCGCGACCGCAAGGGCAGCGGAGCTGGTGAGCCGGGCACTGCATGGCGAGACATTCGTACCGCAGCTCGCCGGGACTCAGGACGGAAAGCGCCGCGCGGCGGATCCGGCGAGCACCCGCTGACCGCGAAGGGCCGCCTGGGCGCGAAGGCTTGCTCACCGCGAAGGGCCGCCTGGCCACGAATCCATTACTGGGCGCGCAGCCGCTCGATGACGGGCGCAAACGCGCGCATGTACGGCTCGTGCACGGTCACGTACGAGAAACCCCACCGCTCCCGGCTGCGGACTAGCTGCGCGGCGATCTCATCCGCCGTGCCGATCAGCAGGTACGGCGTCTCCAGCGCTTCGTCGACCGTCAGGACCGCGCGTTCGTCGGTGGCCCGAGCCGCTTCGGCAGCATCGCGCTGCTCGGCGAGGAGATTCTCGGCCGCGCCGCGTCGGTCGTCCGTGACGACCACCGCCTGTGCCAGCAGATGCCATTCGACCTCGTCGGCTCTTGCCCCGGCGCAGTCCCTGGCGAACTTCACCCGCTCGTCGGCTTCGGCCGCGGTCGCCAGCCGAAGCGTGCCGCGCGGCTGGCCCTTTACCTGGTAGACGCCGGCGACCCCGACGATCTGGGCATGCTCCCCGGCAATCCGCAGCACCGCGTCGCCGGTACCACCGACGAGCAGCGGCGGCCCGAAACCGCCAAACCCTGACCGCTGCACAGGCTTCGGCCCGCTCCGGCCAGCGCGCAGTTGCTCAAACTCGGTGCTGAAGTAGCGCTGGAGCTCGGTGATCATCTCCGCCAGCAACGCCGCTCGTCCCCCAGGCGGTTGCCAGGCGATCTTTGCCTCGTCGAACTCCCACTTCATGTGGCCGGAGCCAAGCCCAAGCTCCAGCCGGCCATCGGTCAGGATGTCCGTGGTCGCGACCTCCCTGGCTAGCAGCGCCGGATTCCAAAACGGCACATCGAGCACGAGGGTGCCGACACGGAGGCGTTGCGTCGCGTCGGCCGCCGCGACCAGCAGTGGGAACGGGGCCGGTATCCCCAGGTGGTCGGCGGCGAAGACGGCGTCGTAGCCGTACTCCTCGGCCTCGCGGCATTCATCGACGAATTCCTGCCGACTGGTGATGCCGAAGATGTTGAACGAGAACCGGAAGTCACGCATGGCACCACCGTCGCGCCTCGCGGCTACGCACGGCCACCAAATCTGCTTACAGCAGACCCGTGCCGAGCGGCGCGGGGAGCGGCACCGTCCCTGGCAGAGGCGCCGGATCCGGCACAGGCACGGGCTCCGGCACAGGCACCGATTCCGGCACAGGCGCGGGCTCCGGCAGAAGCACGGGTTCCGCCATAGCACCAGGCTCTACCGCGGAGATTGGCTCGGACACCGACGCCGGCGCGACCCAGCCACTGCCTGGCAGGTACTCACGGATGACTTTGGCTGGCACACCGCCCACGACCGCGTAGTCGGGCACGTGGCCACGCACCACCGCGCCGGCTGCTACAACAACGTTCCGGCCGATGTCCGCGCCAGGCAGCACGACCGCGCCAGTGCCTAGCCACGTGCCGGCCCCGATCCGGACGCTACTGTTGACGGGCCACTGGCGCCCAACCGGGATCTCAAGGTCGGCGTAACTGTGGTTCTGGTCCGTGATGTAGACGTAAGGGCCGGTGAAGACGTCGGCTCCGATCTCGATCGAGTGGTGCGCGACGATGTGGCTGCCTCGGCCGATCACGCAGCGATCACCGATCCTGACCAAGGCATCAGGCCCAAGATCCTGGCCGGGTGCCATACCCGCGCACAGCGTAACGAGCTCGGCGATCATGCACTGGTCACCGACCTCGATCCAGCCCTCGCCGTAGACCGAACCGGTCGGGAACGCCATCAGCGAGCCCGGCCCGAACGCCGCGAACCGCCTTCCGGCCGCGGACTCGGCGGTCACCGTCCCGGCCTGCTGAATCCGCCGCCAAGTGGCCTGGATCAGGCCGGCCGTCACAGCGCGGCGCCGCTTGCCTAGCGCGTGCCTCCACGTCATGGGCGTAAAGCTACCCTGGCCGCAGCCCGCCTGAAAGATCGCGTGTGACCGTCAGCCGACCGGTGCAGCAGCGAGCTGTCCGCAGGCGCCGTCGATCTGGTCGCCCCGAGTGTCGCGCACCGTCACCGCGATGCCGCGCGAGGCCAGCCGGTTGAAGAACTCGTCAGCGACTTCCGGATCCGACGCCGTCCATTTCGATCCTGGCGTCGGGTTCAGCGGAATGAGGTTGACGTGCGCGAGCCGTCCGGCGAGCAGGCTCGCCAGCATGTCGGCCCGCCAGGCCTGGTCGTTGATGTCGCGGATCATGGCGTACTCGATCGAGACGCGGCGTCCGGTGGCGGCTGCGTACTCCCAGGCCGCGTCCAGAACCTCGGCCACCTGCCAGCGCCTGTTCACCGGCACGAGGTCGTTCCGCAGCTCGTCATCCGGCGCGTGCAGCGACACAGCAAGCCGCACAGTCAGACCCTCTCCAGCCAGTCTTCTGATCGCCGGCACCAGGCCGACAGTCGACACGGTGACGCCCCGCTGCGAGATGCCGAGGCCCTCGGGCGGCGGCGCGGTGATCCGCCGCACCGCGGTTAGCACGCTCGAGTAGTTCGCCATCGGCTCGCCCATGCCCATGAACACGACGTTCGAGACGCGGCCGGCACCCCCGGGCACGAGACCCGACGCCATCGCCCTCGCCCCGGCGAATACCTGGGTCACGATCTCGGCGGCCGAGAGGTTCCTGGTCAGCCCCGCTTGGCCGGTCGCGCAGAACGGGCACGCCATCCCGCACCCCGCCTGTGACGAGACGCACATGGTGACCCGGTCCGGGTAGCGCATGAGCACAGATTCGACGAACGCGCCGTCGAACGCGCGCCACAACGTCTTCCGGGTCGTCCCGCCATCGCACTCCAGCTCCCGCTGCGCAGTCAGCAGCGGCGGCAGCAACTCGGCGGCCAGTGACGCCCGCACGCTCGAAGGCAGGTCTGTCATGTCCGCCGGGTCGTCCGTGAGGCGCCCGAAATAGTGCCGGGACAGCTGGTCGGCCCGGAACGCGGGCTGGCCGAGGTCTTCGACGGCGGCGCGCCGGGAGGCCTCGTCCAGGTCCGCGAGGTGCCGTGGCGGCCGCGGCCGTCGGCTGCGCGGCGGCGTCAGGCCAATCGGCATCAGCTCGATCGCCTCGGCCACAGAGCGCTCCCCTTCATTGGTGTGCTGCGACCAGCGCCTGCACGGCTGTGACAAGTCATACGCGGCAATCTCCCGGCATGTGCGTAACTACCTGCGGGAAGTCGGTAGATTGCCGCTTGTGCCGACGTTGCGCCGAGGGTCTGGTCAGAGCTCCAGGATAGCTGCCGCGCCCGGCGAGTCCGTCGCGCGAGGCGGGCCCGCCGGAGCCGCGCGGCCCGTCGTCCTGCTCGACAGCGTCAGCCCGTATGGCAGCAGACGGGTGATCGTGGAGTACGACGGCACGACGACGTCGGCGTACCTGCACGACAAGTCGGGCGCTATCGCTGCGACCTGGATCGCGAATCACCTCAAGGCTCCCGAGACCGTCGACGTCGCAGGGCTGCGCGGAGGCCGGGCGCCCGAGATGCCAGCGGCGCACACTAAGCACCCAGCCGGCCGCCGCCCAGTGGAGGCGTCGGACCTGACGGCCGTCTGGCTCGAGGAAGGCGATGGCGTCGCCATCCTCGAGCGCGGCGAGACACTGGCCGTAATCCCAGGCTGGTCAGATCTGCGGAACGGCATGCCGGGCTACAGCCGAGACATCATCGGCCAGACGCCGTTCGGCTGGTCGCTCGACGACGCGATGGAAGGTCTCAGCCAGCGGATCTCGCAGTCGGCGCAGTTCTGGCGGTGGCGCGCGAGCGCCGGATCCTGGGCCCTCTTCCAGCAAGCACTGCTCGGGCACCTGCTCAGCAGGTTGGGGCCGGGGGGCGGCTACTGGGACGTCAGCGGTGGCAAGACGCCCGCGGTCGGCGTCTCCGAGCGACCGGCCGTACCGAAACGACCATTTACGGTCCTGTCCACGGTGGGCATGAGCGGCCAGCGGATGCCGGTGGTCGAGCAGACCGGCGAGGGTGCGGACGGCCGCGCGCGCATTGAGCTGGCGTTGGCGACGACCATGCCGAGTGCCGAGGCGGCGCGCATTTTCCTGTGGCTAGGGCAGTTCCCATGGCGTGAGGTCACGTGGCTGGGGTCCGGGCACAGCATTCCCTGGTACCACGAGCCGGCGACATTCCCTCTTGGGGGAGGGAACGAGGCCGTCCTCCTCCTCGACGACCCGTCCCGGCTTCCTGGCCCCGAGGTCCCGAGGCTGGATGGATTCCGCTCCAGCAATGAGCCGGTGCGCTGGCTCTGGATCGTGCCGATCAACGAGCGAGAACGCCGGCTGGCGAGGGAACGCAGCTCCGCCAGCCTGGTTACCCAGCTGGCGTCGCAGCGGCGCAGCTGGGTCTACGCGCCGTAGGCTGCCGCAAGAGCCGACCTCTTCCCAGGTTCGCAGAGGGAGTCGGAGCCGCTCCCGGCTCGCAAAAGCGCCGGGTTCCGGCTCACAGAAACAGCCGGTTCCCGGCTCGCAGAAACAGCCGGTTCCCGGCTCGCAGAAACAGCCGGTTCCCCGCTCACAGAAAACAGCCGCGGCCGTGCGGCGAGCCGAGGGGGCAACGGCCCCGTTCCTAGCTGGATTGTGATCTCTAAGTGGCGTGCCCGTTCGGCACGAAGACTGCGAGCAGCAGCCAGACAACGGGGGCCATGACCAGCAAAGAGTCGATCCGGTCCAGTATGCCGCCGTGACCGGGCAGCAGGTGGCCCATGTCCTTGATCTTCAGGTCGCGCTTGATCATGGATTCGGCCAGGTCGCCCAGGGTAGCGGCGCCAACAGCGGCGAGGCCCAGCAGCAGGCCCTGCCAGACGTGGCCGCCGAGGAGCTGCGGCACCATGACCGCGCCCGCCGCCAGGCACAAGATGAGCGAGCCGCCGAGCCCTTCGAACGTCTTTCCGGGGCTGATCGTCGGCGCCAGCGGGTGCTTACCCACCAGGATGCCGGCCAGGTAGCCACCGGTGTCGCTGCAGACGGTCAGCACCACGAAGATCAGGGCACGCCACTCGCCGTCGGGCTCAACCACCATCAGCGCTACGAACGTCGCCATCAGCGGCAGGTATATCAGCGCGAAGAGGCCGGCGGTGACGTCCCGGACGTAGCCGTCAGAGCCGCCTGGGAGCCGCCATGCGATCACGCCGATGGAGGCAAGGGCCAGCGCGGCGAGTGCCCATTTCGGCTGAGTCCAGTACGCCAGGGTGACCATCGCGGTTCCGCCGACCGCGATCGGAACCAGCGCCAGGTGGATCTCACGGGTACTGAGCGCGTGGCTGAGCTCCCAGAGCCCGACGGCGACGATGATCCCGACGTAGAGCAGGAACGTGGCCTTGACCGTGAACAGCGTGAGTATCACAAGGCCGCCGAGGACGGCGCCGACTGCGAGGGCGGCGGGCAGGTTCCGGCCGGTCCGGATCGACCTGTGCTCCGTCACCGGGGCTGGCTCGGTCTGCGGCGCCGGTTCGGTCTGTGGTGCTGGCTCGGTCTGTGGCGCTGGTTCGGTCTGTGGCGCTGGTTCGGTCTGTGGCGCTGGCTCGGTCTGCGGCGCTGGCGGGCCCTCGTGCTGCCGGTCGGCATCCTGCTGCACTGCTGCCCATCCTTGCTCGCCAGACCGGCGGTCGACATCGCAGACTCGCGAAGGCTGGCCGCCCCCGGAGTTCTCTGGAGCCTAGCCGCCTCACTGCCCGGTCAGACCTCGAGTAGCTCTGCTTCCTTGTGCTTCAGCAGCTCATCGACCTGCCCGGTGTAGGTGTGCGTCATATCGTCCAGCTCGCGCTCAGCCCGCCTGCCATCGTCCTCGCCAGCCTCGCCGTTCTTGACGAGCTTGTCGATGGCGTCCTTGGCATGCCGGCGGATGTTGCGGATCGAGACGCGGCCATCCTCAGCCTTGTTGCGGGCGACCTTGATGAACTCGCGGCGTCGCTCTTCCGACAGCTCGGGGAAGACGACCCGGATGATCGATCCGTCGTTCGTCGGGTTGACCCCGAGATCTGAGTTCCTGATCGCCTTCTCGATGGCACTTAGCGAGCCCTTGTCGTAAGGCTGAATGATCACCATGCGCGGCTCGGGCAGGTGGAACGAGGCCAGCTGGTTCACCGGCGTCTGAGTCCCGTAATACTCCGCCGTAACCTTGTTGAACATCGATGGGTGAGCCCGGCCGGTCCGGATACCAGTGAAGTCCTCCTTGGCAACCGCGACTGCTTTCTCCATCTTCTCCTCGGCTTCGAGGAGGCTGTCGTCAATCACTGTGACTCCTGAGCGTGTCTAGAGCGTCCAGTAGGCGTCGGGCCGGGCGCGCACTCGGCTTATCGACTAGGTCCATGGTGCGCCCGGATTCGGCGGCGCTGCTACCAACCTGGCCATCAGCGTGGCAACCGGCTCACGAGCGTGCCGATCGGTTCACCGCGCACGGCCTGGACGACGTTGCCCTTCCCCATCAGGTCGAAGACGACGATGGGCAGGTCATTGTCCATGCACAGGCTCACTGCGGTGGCGTCCATGACCCGTAGCTCCCGGCGCAGGACCTCGGTGTAGTCCAGGTGATGGAACAACACGGCCCCGGCGTTCTTGCGCGGGTCGGCGTCATAGACCCCATCGACCTGGGTGCCCTTGAGCACGGCCTCGGCCCCGATCTCGAGCGCGCGCTGCGCGGCGCAAGTGTCCGTCGAGAAGAACGGCGCCCCGAGCCCGGCTCCGAAGATCACGACGCGGCCCTTTTCCAGGTGCCGGATCGCACGTCGGGGAATGTACGGCTCGGCCACCTGGCCCATCGTTATCGCGGTCTGGACGCGGGTCTCGACGCCGAGCTTCTCGAGGACATCCTGGAGGGCCAGGCAGTTGATCACCGTTCCGAGCATGCCCATGTAGTCGGCGCGGGAGCGGTCGATGCCGCGCTCGGAGAGCGCGGCACCGCGGAACATGTTGCCACCGCCGACGACGACGGCGATCTGGAAGCCCTCCCGGGCGGCGGCCGTGATCTCCCGCGCCAGATGGATGATCACGTCCGGGGAGATGCCGATTGGCTCGTCGCCGGCGAACGCCTGGCCGGACAGCTTCAGCACGACCCGCCGCCAGCTAGGCCGCCGCGCGTCGGTCAGGACAGGACTCGGCGAGTCCTGATGCTCCGGGTCGCCCGGCGGGCCATCTGCCACAGCGGTACCGCCCTCCGCCAGCGTCAACCTGCCTGGCCGATCTGGAACCGCGCGAAGTTCTTCACGCTGGCTCCGTGCTCGGCCAGCAGCTGCTTGACCGTCTTCTTCTTGTGTTCCTCGCGGACCGAGGCCTGCTCGACCAGCACGACGTCCTTCAGGAACGCGTTCAGCCGGCCATCCACGATCTTGCCGATGGCCTGCTCGGGCTTGCCCTCGTCCCTGGTGATCTGCTCGGCAATGCGCCGCTCGTTGGCCAGCACGTCCTCAGGCACCTGCTCCCTGGTCACGTACTGGGGCCGCATCGCGGCGACCTGGAACGCAACCTCCTGTGCGATGTCTGGGTCAGCCTTGTCGAACTGGACAAGTACACCCATCGTCGGCGGCAGGTCCGGGCTTGACTTGTGCAGGTACGTGGTTACGTAGCCACCGTCAAACCGGGCATAGCGGCCAAGCTCCAGCTTTTCCTTGAGCGTGGCACCGGCCTCCTCGATCAGCTCCTGGGTGGTCTGGCCGGGCCGGACCTCGAGGCCCAAGACAGCCAGCCGATCGTCGGAGCCCGCCACAAGTGCGGCGGCGGCGATGTCGGCGGCGACCTCCTGGAACAGGTCGGTCTTGGCTACGAAGTCGGTCTCGCAGTTGAGCTCGAGCAGTACGCCGGCGCCCGTCCCGTCAAGCTGCGCAGTGACCAGGCCCTGGGCCGCAGTCCGCTCCGCGCGCTTGTTGACGTCCTTGGCGCCCTTGATGCGCAGGGCCTCGACCGCGGCGTCGTAGTCGCCATTGGCTTCCACCAGGGCGTTCCTGCAGTCGAGCATCCCGGCGCCGGTCTGCTCGCGCAGCCTCTTCACATCGGCGGCGGTGTAGTTCGCCATGTTCCCATCTTTCGTTGTCGTGGTTCGGGTGGCGGTTGGCGGCTCGAGCTCCGGTCTGGCTCGTCCGCTGGCCGCTCTGTGCCCTTTGGTGCCTCGTGTCCTCGGCTTGCCTAGCAGCAGCTTCCCCTGGCCCGGTGCGGGCCGCCTAGTCGCGACGATCAGGCTGTCGGGTCCTCGGCGGCCGGGGTCTCGGTCACATCGGCCGGGGTCTCGGTCGCCTCGGCCGGGGTCTCGGTCGCCTCGGCCGGTGCGGCGGTCGCCTCGGTGGCCTCGGCCGGAGCTGCCTTAGCCTCGGCTGGGGCGGTGGCCGTCTTAGCCGGAGCCGCCGTCTTAGCCGGAGCCGCCGTCTTGGCCGGAGTCGCGGTCTCGGCCGGAGCCGCGGTCTCGGCCGGAGCCGCGGCAGTGTCGGCCGGAGCGGCGGCAGTCTTCGCCTGAGCGGCTGCAGTCGCGTCGCCAGCACCAACCGCGGCAGCCCGGCTGGCGCGCGCCGCGCCGTTGGCCTCTGGCGTGGTGCCGGTGGCGTGCGCGGCGCCGTTTGCCTCCGCCGCGGTGCCGTTAGCCCGCGCCGCCGCGGCGCTCGCGTCGGCCCTGCCCTCCAGTAGCTCCCGCTCCCACTCGGCCAGCGGCTCGGCTGCGCCGAGCTCGCCTTCTGGTGTCTCCGCCGTCGGCTTGTCGTCAGTCGCGGCCGCGCCGGCCCTGGCGATCAGGCCGTCGGCGACAGCGTCCGCGACCACCCTGGTGAGAAGGGCGACGCTGCGGATCGCGTCGTCATTGCCGGGGATCGGGTACTGAACTTCGTCCGGGTCGCAGTTGGTGTCCAGGATCGCGATAACCGGGATGCCGAGCTTGCGAGCCTCGCTGACCGCGATGTGCTCCTTCTTGGTGTCCACGACCCACAGGGCGCTCGGCACCCTGGACATGTCGCGGATACCGCCGAGGGACCGCTCGAGCTTGTCCCGCTCGCGGCGGAGCTGGAGGAGCTCCTTCTTGGTGAGGCTGGAGCCGGCCACGTCCTCGAAGTCCATCTCCTCCAGCTCCTTGAGCCGCTGGAGTCGCTTGTAGACGGTGCCGAAGTTGGTGAGCATGCCGCCCAGCCAGCGCTGGTTGACGAAGGGCATGCCGACCCGGCGTGCCTGCTCGGCGATGGCCTCCTGGGCCTGCTTCTTGGTGCCCACGTACAGCACAGAGCCGCCGTGCGCGACCGTCTCCCGGATGAAGTCGTAAGCGCGGTCGATGAAGTCCAGCGACTGCTGGAGGTCAATGATGTAGATGCCGTTGCGCTCGGTGAAGATGAAGCGCTTCATTTTCGGGTTCCAGCGCCTGGTCTGGTGCCCGAAGTGAACGCCGCTCTCCAGCAGCTGGCGCATGGTGACGACCGGAGCCATGCCGGTGTCCCCTTCCTTGTCAGGGCGCCCTGCCACGCAGGCAGGTACGCCTCCGGTTGAGGTCCTGGCGCCCGTACGTCCTTCGCCGCTGGATTGCTCCCGCGGACCGGTGAAGGGCGTCCTGTGCGGTGCCGTGGTCCGGGCCCTTCGCAGGGCCGGTGCCTGGGCATGCCGCGCAGCGAGCGGACGCGCGAATTTGGCCGCCAAGAACGCCCACGCGCACGTGAGCGAGGTGGCAGGCCGTTCCATAAGTCTACATGCCCGGACCCGGCCATGATGTCGGGCGAGCCAGGCCCGGCCGTCAGGCTCGCGGGTGAGCCTGGTGATAGACGGCGATCAGCCGGTCGATGCTCACGTGGGTGTAGATCTGGGTCGTCGCCAGCGAGGCGTGGCCCAGTATCTCCTGAACGCTCCGCAGGTCAGCGCCCCCCTCTAGGAGGTGGGTAGCGGCGGTATGGCGCAAGCCGTGCGGCCCGATGTCGGGGACCGACTTGGCAGCCGCGATCCGCGCGTGGACCACGCGCCGTACGGTCCGTGGATCGATCCGGCCGCCTTTCACGCCCAGGAAGAGCGCCGTGTCCGCGCCCGCTGATCCACCCCGAGCCGACGCTGCGCCAGCCGGACCCCCTCCCGCCAACCCTCCGGCAGCCGAGACCCGGCCCGCCGACGCTGCGCCAGCCGAACCCCCGCCCGCCGAACCTCCGCCAGGCGAACCTCCACCAGGCGACCGTCCGCGAACCGACGCCGCAGCAGCCGATCCCGCGGGCCGGGGACTGGACGCAGTCTGAACTTCGGTCACTGCCGGTCTGCCCCGCTCGACCCAGCCGAGCACGGCCCGGACCGCAGGAATGCCTACCGGCACCACCCGCTCCTTGCTGCGCTTGCCGAGTACCCGGATCGTCCGCCTCGTCAGGTCTAGGTGGCCGATGTCGAGCCCACAAAGCTCGCTCACCCTGATGCCGGTGGCGTACAGCAGCTCCATGATGGCCGCGTCGCGCAGGTCGATCGCCGCCGTAAGAGCCGCGTTGGCCGACGACTTGCGCGGACGCATGCCCACGCGACCGGCATTACCGGTGAGAACCGCTGTCATCTGATCCTGCGCGAGAACCTCCGGCAGATGGCGGTGCACCTTCGGCGACCGCAGCTGCGCTCCAGGATCGGCGGCCAGCCAGCCACGCTGGCGCGCAAAATCCGTGAACGCCCTGGCCGACGCCGCCCGCCGGGCGATCGTCGTTCGCGCCTGGCCAGCCTTGTGCATGGTGCCCAGCCAGCCGCGCAGGACGGCGATGTCGATATCGGAGAGTTGGTCGCAGTAGTCGGCCGCGGCGTAGCCAAGCAGGCTGGCGATGTCGCCGGTGTAGGCCCGGACCGTATGCGCCGACAGACCCCGTTCCAATGCCAGGTGGCGATCGAACGCCGCCAGCGCCGCTGCCATCGGCTCGGGCAGCACGGGTCCATCGGCCGTCTTCGGCGCCTTGGATACCTCGGTGTCCGGCCTGGCCGACACGCGCAGCGCAGCGCTATCGGCGCGTTCAGGTAGCTCGGCGTCCTGGCCGCCGTGCGAGTCCATGACGCTAGTCTGCGGCACGGACGCCCCGATCAGCCTTATTCGACTGTGACGCTCTTGGCCAGGTTGCGCGGTCTATCAACATCGTTCCCGAGTGCCACGGCCGCGTGGTAGGCAAGCAGCTGAAGCGGCACCGACAGCAGGATCGGGTCGAGCTCGGGCTCGTTCTTAGGCACCGCGAGCACGTCATCGGCGAGGCGGGCATCCGCGGGTACTGAGTGCCCGACAACCAGGACGCGACCTTGGCGGGCCTTGATCTCGCCGAGCGTGGCCAGATTCTTTTCCACGAGCTCGTCATCGGGAACGATCGCGACGGTCGGCAGCCCGGGGCCGACCAGCGCCAGCGGTCCGTGCTTGAGCTCGCTCGCCGGGTAAGCCTCGGCGTGCAGGTACGAGACTTCCTTGAGCTTCTGGGCACCCTCGCGGGCTACTGGCCAGCCGCGGACGCGACCGACAAAGAACATGCCCGGATACTTGGCGAGATCCTTGGCCAGTCCCGAGATCTCTTCCTCCATCGCCAGGATCTGCGCCATCTGCTCCGGCAACTTGCGCAGCCCGGCGCTAATCCGCCTGCCATCTGCCGGGGACAAGTCGTGGATGCGCGCCAGATGCAGCGCAAGCAGCGCGAACACCGTCGCGGTTGCAGTGAAGGTCTTAGTGGACGTCACGCTGATCTCCGGGCCGGCGTGCAGGTAGACGCCGCCGTCAACCTCGCGCGCAATGGTGCTGCCAACCGTGTTGACAACGCCCAGCACCTGGCCGCCCTTACGCTTGACCTCCTGGACGGCCGCGAGCGTGTCGTACGTCTCGCCCGACTGGCTAACGCCGATGTAGAGAGTGCCTTCCTCGATCACCGGGGCGCGGTACCGGAACTCTGACGCCGGCTCGGCATCAGCGGGTACCCGAGCAAGCTCCTCAATGAGCTGGGCGCCGAGCACGCCCGAATAGTAGGCAGAGCCGCAGCCGAGGATCTTGACGCGCTTGATGGCACGGGCATCGCGCGGATCCATGTTCAGCCCACCGAGATGGGCGGTGTTGAACCTGTCGTCCAGCCGTCCTTTCAGCACTCGCTCCACCACGCCCGGCTGCTCGTGGATCTCCTTGTGCATGAAGTGCGCGTGCCCGTCGGCGTCGTAACTGGCGGCATCGGCCTCGACCACCGCCGGCTGCTTGGTCGTCCGCTGCGCGTCGAGCGTCGAGGTGCGGAAGCCGTCGGCGCGCAAGGTGGCGATCTCACCGTCGTCCAGATGGAACACCTGGCGGGTGTAGCGGACCAGCGCGGCAACATCGGAGGCAGCGAACATCTCCTTGTCGCCGATGCCGACCAACACAGGGCTGCCGTTGCGCGCAACTACAAGCCGATCTGGACTGCGGGCATCGAGCACCGCCAGGCCATAGGTCCCTACGACGGATTGGAGTGCGAGCCGCACCGCCTCCTCGAGGTCCAGCGGCTTACCGTCGCCGTCGGGCTCAGGTGCCGACAGTGCCGCGATCAGATGAGCGAAGATCTCGCTGTCAGTCTGGGAGGTGAACTCCGCGCCCCCCGCGATCAGCTTGGACCGGAGCTCCTCGGCATTCTCGATGATCCCGTTATGGACGACCGCGATGGGCCCGCACGCGTGCGGGTGGGCATTTGCATCGCTTGGCTCGCCGTGCGTGGCCCACCGGGTGTGCCCGATTCCCGGACTTCCCTTGAGCCTGGCGGGCACGTCGGCGGCGAGCTCGGAGACCCGGCCCTTCGCCTTGCGCACCCGAAGGTCGCCGCCCCGGCCAACGACCGCGATCCCCGCCGAGTCGTAACCGCGGTACTCAAGCCTGGACAGCCCCTCCAGCAGGATCGGAACGCTGTCCCGGCTGCCGATGTACGCGACGATTCCGCACAAGGTTTATTGCTCCTGCTCCGTAGTGATCCTGCTCAGCCGTAAACGATCCGGCGTAGTTGCCGGAGCGAGAATTCCGGCGGTGCGTAGCGCCGCTGAGGCATCTCGGTGGCGATCTGATCGAATGCCAGATCGTTTGTCAGTCCCCTGGCCTTGAGCTCCCGATGGCGCCGCCGGACGTAGTCCTCTGCCGGTTCCGAGAAGTACCCGAGCACATCCGCCACGACCCGCCTAGCCTCAGCGAGGCTGAGCGGGCAGGTGCTGATCAGGTATTCCACGAGATCGTCAGGCGGCTGCTGTCCGGACACGCTGCCCATCATGGCCAGACGAACACCAGTTTCGCAAGGATCCTGCCCGAAATCGGGCAGGATCTACTCCTGCCCGCACGGTCATTTTAGCTTCACGGCGCGCCACCCTAAGTCACAACGCTGGACGAAGCCGTCGGCTGCTAGCAATCCGAGGCACCGCAGGGCGGTATCAAGATCGACACCGGCTCGTGCCGCGATACTGGCCGGGCCGCGGCCTCCTCGGACCGGCACCTCCTCCAGCACCGCCACCGCTGCCGGGTCAAGCAAGTCTCGCGGCGTCCCCGGCCCGCGGCGCGGTCCAGCCGACAGGCCCGAGCCCGGCAGCGCTATGTGCTCGCCGACGTCGGTGGCGCAAGTGACGCACATGGCTCCGTAGTCCCTGATCAACTCATGACACCCGGCCGACTGCTCGGACGTGACCGGGCCGGGCACCGCCATCACCGGCCGGCACAGCTCGCGGGCGTGCCGCGCCGTATTGAGCGCCCCGCTGCGCAGGGCGGCCTCGACCACGACGGTTCCGCGACTGAGCGCCGCGATCATGCGATTGCGGATCAGGAAACCGGGTCTGGTCGGGCCACGGTCAGGCGGGCATTCGCTGACCAGGACTCCATGCGCCGCAACGGCCGCGAATAGCTCACCGTGCCCGCGCGGATACCCAAACTCCAGGCCGCCAGCCAGGACCGCGACGGTGACGCCCTCGGCGGCTAGCGCTCCGCGGTGGGCACCGGCATCAATCCCGAACGCGCCGCCCGAGACGACCGCGACTCCGCGCTCGGCTAGGTGGGCGGCCATCTCGATCGCGACATGGTTGCCGTACCCGGTCGCAGCGCGCGAGCCCACGATCGAAACAGAGTTGACGCAGCTGAGTCTCAGGTCGGCGCTGCCACGCGCCCACAGCACCAAGGGGCGCGTGTCGCCCAGGTCATCAAGCTGCGAAGGCCACTCAAGGTCACCCGGCTGAATCAGCCGCAACCCTCGCTCCTGCCACGCTGCGAGCTTGCTGGTGGTCGGCATGTCGGGCAGCCGGGCGCGCCAGCGTTCGATTGCCCTGGCTAAGGCGGCGCCCGGCGGCTGGTCAGCGAGCAATGCGTCGCCGTCCGCGTCTGACCCGGTCGTCGCCGCCAGCACCTCGGACGCGGAAATCCTGCGCAGGGTGGCGCCAAGGACCGGATCACCTGGGTTGGCCAGGAAGCTCAGCGCCACCCTCGCGCGTCGCTCGGCATCGGGACTCATCATGGTCACGACAATGCCGGGGTATGTCGCCTTGCGGGCGCGCGCGATGACTGCTGTGGATAACTTGCTCAGGGCAATGCGCATGGTGGATAACGTGCGGAGCCGCGCCAACCTGATCACGGCACCGCAGGCGCTGGGAACTCCTCGATGCTGTCTGACCCTAAGTTAGCCACTGCACGCAGCCGGTGGCATCGTCGCCGGTGTTGTCTAGTCGTCTCGTATCGCCGGTCTCGGCTAATAACGCCACCCCTACGCGACCGGGTAGACCTCAGCGCCAGCCAGTTCCGCGTAGACCAGGAATCCGAACGGGTCCGACAGCTGGCGCTGCTCCATCAACCGCACCAGGACTGCTTTCCGGAGTTCGGCTAGCTCGCTGCTGTCGGGATGGCGAAGCAGGCCCGAAGAGAGGATTTCTAGCGCGAGGGCCAGGTCGCCCTGGTCGGCAAGGGTGACAGCGGCGGTGACGAATGCGTCCGCCTTGCCTCCAGCTAGCAGGTCGAGGGCGGCTGCTCTTTCTTCCGGGCTCCGCGGGTCAAGGCCATGTCCGTCTGGCTGCCAGTATCCGGTGCGCTGGTGATAGAGCCTGGCGATGAAGTGATCACGGCAGACTAGGTACGGCACGACTGCGGCGGGGTGATCCCGCAGGAGGCCCGGCAGGTAACTAAGGTCCAGGATGTGCGGCAGCGTCATGTTCTCGCCGATCCTGGCCAGCGCGAACTCGTGCAGCTCGGTGAGAGCCGGCTCCAGGCCGGCCAAAGCCTCGATCGTGAAGTTCGATGTCAGCGTGATGTGACCATGTATCAGCTGCCGCGGGGCGAGCTCGCGGATGTACCGCAGGGCGTCCAGCAATCCCTCCGGCGAGCCCTCGGCGGTGAACGGAGCGCCGAGGTAGGGCATCATCACGTCGCCGGTGAACAGCAGCCCGCTGCCCGGCAGATAGACCATCAGCGCGTCCGGCGTCTCGCCGCCCCTGACCGGGATGAACACGAACTCGGTACCGCCGACGTTAAGAGACGTCCGCTCGCTGATCAGCCGGTCGGGCTTTACGTCGGAGGCGGGGCTGGCACCGGTTCCGGTGAAGTTGCGGAAGGGGATGCGCCAGTGGCGCTGCCGCTCAGCCTCGGCCGGGAATCCTGTGGAAGCGATGACCTGGGTGTCCGGGCCGCGCAGGGCTGTGGTCCCGCCAATGTGGTCGAAGTGAGCGTGGGTGAGGATGAGGTGACTGACGGGCGCATCGCCGGGCAAGCCCAGATCAGCCATTGCGGCCCGCACGCGGTCCGGGCTGGTGCCGGCGTCGATGGCTACGATGCCCGCGCTGGTCTGGATGAATGTGAAGTCGCCGAAGTCGTAGGACTGGGCGACGTGCACGTCTGGCGCAGGGCTGAGCGCATTGGGCGCGGACATCCGCATCCCGTCCCGCGCAGTCACGGAGAAATTCGTGAAGATCGGCGGCCCGTCGGCTGCGGCCGGGCCGAGGCCTGACCGTCGCAGCGCCTCGGCTGCCTGCTCCTGCCGCCCGAGCACCTTATACGCGCGGGCGAGTCCTTGGTATGCGGCGCGCAGCAGGCCGACCGGGAACTGGTCGCGCACGGCGAGGACGAACTCCAAGTCGGCGACGACCTGGTCCGCCCGCCGGGTATCCGCGGCAACAAGCCCGGCCTCGGGAGGGTTGCCGCTAGGGAGCAGCTCGGCTAGGGCAAGACCGCGGAAGTACTGCGGCGGGCCGAGGTCGATGGTCGCGGCCTTGTCCAGCTTGGCTATCGCCGAGGCCACGTCGCGGCCGGCCCGGACCTGAAAGAAGCCTGCCAGCGCGAGCGCAGTTGCGTCGTCCGGGTTCCGCTCGGACAGATCCTGGAAGTAGCTGCTCCCCTCCGCGTCGGCGCGTGCCGCTACCAGCGAGGTGGCGAGGGTCACCACTGTGTTCCGGTCCGCTCCCGGCCAGCTGGCCGCCTCCTTCAGCGATCCGATCGAGCGATTGCGCGAAATTGGTCCGGTCACGGGACTTCCTTTCTGCGGAGCTCGAACCTCAGTCGAGAAGTCGTCAGCCTCAGCCAAGGCCGAGTGCGCTGCGTGAAGCGGACGCGGTGCAGATTACGACTAAGCAGCAGGCAGGCAACCGCACCCGCGAGCAGGACCGCAACCCGTGTCGCCAGCGCCGTGGGTAACTCGTGCGAAACTTCGCTCGGTATCCCGCGCGGCGCATAGTTCAGGTCAGCTCGCGGCAGGTCGTGGAGAGATCACCTGGGCGGATCAGCCATTTCCGGGATCACCAACTACGCCGCGTCCGCTGTCTCCACCCATCAAGCGATCTGCCACGCAAGCGGCATCATCCCCGCCTTAACGCGCCTCTAACCGCGGCTCGGAAGCCCCGCCGGAGGCGGACATCCGGCCTAGCGCAGGCCCGAGGACCGCGGTCACTTGGATTTGCTCGGAAGCTCAGCGCCACCCGCGCGCGGCGCTCCTTGTGGCTGGTCATTGCCCGCCTCCCAGCCACAGGCCTAAGGCCGCACCGACCTCGGCGAGCCGTGGCCGCGGCTGGCCAGCGAGATCAGCCAGCGTCCACGACATCCGGATGATTCGGTCCGCACCGCGCGCGCTGATCTGACCTCGGTCCATGGCGCGCTCGAGCGGGACCAGGGCTCCTGCCACAGGCCGGTAACTGCGCCGCAGCACGCTGCCCGGAATCTCGGCGTTCAGCCGCCACTTCGTGTCGGCCAGCCGTCGGGCTGCCCGCGACCTCGCCTCCTGCACTCGCGCCGCGACGACGGCGCTCGGCTCCGCCAATTGCTGGTCGCTCAGAAGCTCGGCCCGCCCAACCGGCAGCAACTCGACCTTGACGTCGACCCGGTCGAGCAGCGGGCCGGACAGCCTGGCGAGGTAACGCCGGCGAGCCAGCGCCGTGCACGTGCAGCCGGAGCCAGCCTCAGCGGTCCTCGCGCACGGACATGGGTTCGCCGCCAGCACGAGGGTGAAGCGCGCCGGGAAACGCGCAGTCAGCCCCGACCTGGCAATCACGACCTCGCCGGACTCTAGCGGCTGGCGCAGAGCGTCCAGTACGTCTCGGTCGAACTCCGGGGCCTCGTCGAGAAACAGGCAGCCGTGGTGAGCGAGTGACGCGGCGCCCGGCCTGATGATGCCACTGCCGCCGCCTACGATGGCCGCCTTGGTCGCGGTGTGATGCGGCGCGCAAAACGGCGGCTCCGCCACAAGCGGCCTGTCGGGCTGAAGAGCGCCTGCTACGGAATGGATGGCGCTGACCTCGAGGGCGGCAGCCGGCTCCAGTACTGGCAGGATCGTGGGCAGGCGCTCGGCGAGCATGGTCTTGCCAACGCCAGGCGGGCCCTGCAGCAGCAAGTGATGACCGCCTGCAGCACAGATCTCGGCAGCCCGCCTGGCCACCGGCTGGCCCACCACGTCGGCAAGGTCCCGGCCGGCTGCGGGCGGCCGGGGCGCGGCGGCTGGCGTCAGCCCGGCACCCGAGTCGATCACCAGCACCTCGGAGTCTGCCCCGGCCTCCTGGCCAGCCCGCAGCCATTCGATCATGGCGCTCAGGCTGGGCGCGGCAACAATCTGCATCCCCGGCACGAGGCTCGCCTCGGCCGCATTCTCGACGGGTACGACCGCCCGCTCGAAGCCAGCGGCGGCTGCCGACGCCGTGCAGGGGAGGATGCCGGGAACCGGCCGCAACCGACCGTCCAGGCCTAACTCGCCGAGGAAGACGGTCCCGGCCAGACGGTCCTTTGGTATTGACCCAGCCGCCGACAAGATGGCGACCGCGATGGCCGCGTCAAAGCCGCTGCCGCGCTTGGGCAGGCTGGCAGGCGACAGTCCGACGGTGATGCGCCGCATTGGCCACGTCTGGCGGCTGTTGATGATCGCTGACCTGATTCGATCCCTCGCTTCGCGTAGCGCGGTATCCGGCAGACCGACTAGCAGGAGTGCTACGAGGCCGTTCTCGATGTCGGCCTCGACTTCCACGACGTGGCCGCGCACTCCGGCCAGCGCCATCGAGTACGTTCGGGCGAGCGCCATCTAGCCCACCCCCGGAACGTGCTCGACGGTGAACTCGCCAGACACCACTCGCAGGACGCCCACGATGTCGATCCTGATTTCCTCGAAGATCACGTCGTGCGCGTTGACCCACAACACGGCCAGCTTGCGCAGCCGCCAGGCCTTCTGCCGCGTGATCGCCTCGATCGGCGTCCCGAATCGGAGCCCTGAGCGGGTCTTGACCTCGCATATGACCAGCGTCTTGCCTTCGACGGCGACAATGTCGATCTCGCCCTCCTTGCAGCGCCAGTTGCGGTCGAGGATCATCAGGCCAGCGTCGGCCAGGAAACTCGCCGCTAACTGCTCGCCCTGCTGACCGAGCACGTCCTTGGCGTTCACGCGCACCACCTCCGGCAGCCAAGGCTGCCGAAGCCGGGCGCTGGCCGCGCAGCGCCGGTGCGGGGTGTGGACGGCTGGCACATCGCTGCGCCGGGCGGTGGAAACGGCGCCGCGACTGTCAGTCGCACCTGTCACAATCCCCCCGATCCGGGCACCGGGACCCATGGCTGGGCCGACGGACCGCCCGGCGGACGCGGGGTCGGCGGAGCATCCGGCAGATGCGCCCCAGACGCCCGGCGATCTAGCGGTGTGGCGGCGAGGGCGATCGACGGCTCGATGGCGCACGCGATGGCGGCGCCACGGCGATGCCAGGACGGCGCGAGGCCGACGCGAGGACGGGCGACGGCTGATGCGAGGACGGCGCCAGGCCGACGCGAGGACGGGCGACGGCTGATACGAGGACGGCGCGACCGCTGATGCATGGGGGCGGCGCGAGGCAGATGCGGGGCGATCGGCGGCTCTGAGTCGCGCGACGGCGATGCCAGGACGGCGCGAGGCAGATGCGGGGCGATCGGCGGCTCTAAATCACGCCGCGACGGCTGACGCCAGGACGGCGAGGGCTCAGTTCGCCGAGGGCTTACTTGGGGTCGGGGATCTCGAGGTCGCTCTTGGCGAGTTCCTCGACGTTAACATCCTTAAACGTAACAACTCTAACATTCTTCACAAACCGTGCGGGTCGATACATATCCCACACCCACGCATCTTGCATGGTGACCTCGAAGAAGACCTCGCCGTTGTCGGCCTGGCGCACGTTCAGCTCGACCTGGTTCGTGAGGTAGAACCGGCGCTCGGTCTCGACCACATGCGTGAACAGGCCGACGACGTCCCGGTACTCGCGGTAGAGCTGCAGCTCCATCTCGGTCTCGTACTTCTCGAGATCCTCCGCGCTCATGTTCTCCCCTCCGATCAGGCGCCGTGGGCTATCGCCGCGATGCCTGCCGTCGGCCAGCCATGCTCCTCTGTGATGTCAACGATAGGGCCATTCTGCCCAGTGCCAGACGGGTAGCACGAGTTCGCTGCCCCTGACTTATCCCGACCTAGTTCCTCGTACGCCGACCCCATCTCGTCATCTACCAGGCCCTCACCAGGCTCCAGGCCCTCTTCCAGGTCAGGGTCAAGGCCTGGCTGCAAGCCTTCTTCCAGCCCAGGCTCCAGAAGGTTGTCCGAACCTGAGTCAAGCCCTGCGACAAGCCGCCCGCGGACGTTTACGAAAGACATCCGATGCTCGGCACAAGGGCCGCGCTCGTCGAGGGCCCGCATATGACTACGGGTGGAATATCCCTTATGCCGGGCGAATCCATAGTGCGGAAACGTCTTGTCCAGCTCACACATCATCGCGTCCCTGGTGACCTTGGCGATCACAGAGGCCGCCGCCACGCACGCCGCCACCTGGTCGCCCTTCCACATCGCTAGGGTCGGCGTGGCGAGCCCGCGGACAGGGAAGCCGTCCGTCAGCACATATCCCGGCTTACTCGTCAGCGTCGCCAGCGCTCGGCGCATGCCAGCCACGTTGCACACATGGAGCCCGAGACGGTCGATTTCCCCGGCCGGGATCGTGATGACGCTCCAGTCCAGTGCGGCATCCATTATCTGACGATACGCCATATTACGTGCCTTAGCAGTCAGCGCCTTGGAATCGTCGAGCTCCGTCAGCTTGGCGATCCTGGACGGCTTCAGCATCACTGCGGCGACGACCAGCGGCCCGGCGCACGCCCCGCGGCCAGCCTCGTCGACGCCAGCGACTGGCGCGAGCCCGGCTCGCGCAAGTACCCGCTCATAGCCGGCCAGACCGCCGTTACGCCTTGGGGTGTAGCCGAGCGGCCGGGCCTGCCGCCCCCCGCCCCCGCCAGCGCCAGCGCCATGGGGACCTGCCGGACCTGCCGGACCAGCCGGACCTGCCGAACCTGCCGGACCAGCCGGACCAGCCGGGCCAAGCGCACCGACGGCGCTCACCGAGCTCACCGGACTCACCTAGTCCGCTGGCCACGGCCCGCCCGTAGCCTGCGCGTCACTCGGAGCCGGACCCGGCGCTGAAGCCAGGTGAGGGGCACCGCCCCGACGAACCCCGCGGCGAGCGGGACGTAAGGCGCTTCCGGCTGGACCTTGGCCCCGAGCAGCCCTCGCAGCGCCGCGGCCTCCTGAGCGGACTCCTGCCCGCCCGGCGAGGCAGCCGAGGCCGCCGTCTTAGAGATCCCCGGCTGCGAGAGCGTCGACGGTATCGGCAGAATCCGCCAACGACTTGGGGGCCAGACGATCACGAAGGCCCGCCCGATGACCTGACTAATGGGGATCGTGCCGCCACCTGGGTCATACTGCCGCAAACGCGAGTCGTCCGAAACCTGTCTGTTGTCACCCATGACCCACAGGCGCCCCGGCGGGACCACCCGGTTGAAGCGGATTAGCGAGGGGGCAGCGCCCGGGTACAAGTAAGACGACTCGTGCAACGGCACGCCGTTGACCGTCACCAGGCCCTGCGCGTTGCAGCACGCGACGTCATCGCCCGGCACGCCGATGACACGCTTGATGTAGTCCGTCTGGCCGATCGGAGTGCCGAACAGCCCGGCGATCGAGTGAAACAGGGGCTTCAGCGTCGCGTCGTAAGCACGCACCAGCGGATCGGACGATGGCTTGGCGGCGGGCTCGGAGGGGTCCCAGGAGCCAACGCCATTGAACACGATGATGTCGCCGGGCTGGACGCTGCGGAAGTGGTAGACGAGCTTGTTGACCAGTACCTTGTCGCCGATCAACAGCGTGTCCTCCATGGACGACGACGGGATGAAGAACGGCTGCACCACGAATGTCTTGATGACCAGTGCAATGGCCAGCGCCACCACGATAAGGATGGGCAACTCGCGCCAGGTCGAACGATTGCGCTTCCGTGGCGCGGGCTGGCCTGCGGTTGGCTGCCCATCTGTGGGCTGCCCGTCTGTGGGCTGCCCGTCTGTGGGCTGCCCGTCGACTGGCCCCGCCGGCGGCGGAGCGCCGATATGAACCGTCGCCGCCTCGTCAATGCCCAGGTCGGCAGGAGAACTGGTGCCACCGGCATAGGCGCCGCGATACGTGCCGGCCTGCCCGTCCCGGCCGCCATCCGGATCCGAAGACCCGGATCCCATGGCCAGCCGATCCGGACTGCTTTGATCGTCATTCATCATCGCCACGAGCCTATCCCCCGCTGCCCAGGACGCCCCGCCACTAACGTCGTCACCGGCGGCCGCGCCAACGAGTCCTGGCGCGGCGAGTTCGGGACCGTCTAGACAACCACCAGACAGGGAACGCGGCCGCGAATCCCGCAGCGGCTGGCACATACGGGGCCGCTGGACGTATCGCTACGGCCGGGAGGGCCGCGGCGGCAGTCTTGACAGCTGCCGACGACGCCGAAGTGCCGGCCGCGCTGGTGATGCCTGGCTGCTTGAACGTTGCCGGGATCGACAGGATGCCCCACTGGCTCGGCGGCCAGGCGATGAGGAAGGCCCGCCCGATCACTTCGTTCTCGGGAATCATGCCGTTGCCAGGGTCGTATTCGTGTCCACGGGAATCGTCGGAGATGCTGCGGTGATCGCCAAGGACCCACAGGTATCCGGCCGGGACGGTGACGTTGAACCTGCCCCGGATGCCAGCTGGCGCGCTGCTGGACCGATCGCCGGGATAGAGGTAAGACTCGTGCAGGGGCACACCATTCACTGTGATCAGGCCGCTTGCATTGCAGCAGACGACGTGATCACCGGGGACGCCGATCACGCGCTTCACGTAGTCGGTCTGGCCGATCGGCGTACCGAACAAGCTGCCGATCGAGTCGAACAGCTTCCGCAGCGTGTCGTCATAGGCCCGCTCGAGCGGGTTGGCGCTAGTGCTTGACGGTGGCGCCGGGGCATCCCAGCTCCCTGAGCCGTCGAAGACGACAATGTCGCCGGGGTGGATCGACCGGAAGTGGTAGACCAGCTTGTTGACCAGGATCTTGTCCTGGAGGGCCAGCGTGTTCTGCATCGAGCCGGTCGGGATGACGAAGGCCTGGACCACGAAGCTCTTGATCAGGATGGCGATGACGAGGGCCACGACGACCAGGATGGGCAGCTCGCGTAGCAGCGAACGGCGCTGCCTGGCGTTCCTTGCTGGCTTGCCGGCCGGGACGCGCTTGCTGGCCGGCACAGGCTGACCAGCTCTGTCGGCCGCGACTGCCTCGGAATCTGCTCCGCCGAGCGGATCGACGCCCGGCATCAGGCGCCACCGGCTGCGCTGGCACGAGGCATTCGCGTCACCTTTACGGGAGGGGCTGACGGCCGGGCCGCCGCGCTAGGCGGCCTGCCTCGCCCGGCAGCTGCCGGAGATCCGAAAGCCCGGCCAGCTCACCACGGCGCTGGCCGGGCATGCGGCGAACCTACTTAGCTGGCGTGGCCTCGCGGCGCTCGCGGATCCTTGCGGCCTTGCCACGCAGCGAGCGCAGGTAGTAGAGCTTCGCGCGCCGGACCCGGCCGCGTGTGACAACTTCGATGTGGTCAATGGCCGGCGTATGCACTGGGAACGTCCGCTCTACCCCGACGCCGTAGCTGACCTTGCGGACAGTGAAGGTCTCGCGCGCGCCGCCGCCTTGCCGCCGTATTACGACGCCCTGGAAGACCTGGATCCGCGAGCGGTTGCCTTCCTTGACGTTGACGTGCACCTTGAGGGTGTCGCCTGGACGGAAATCCGGTATGTCAGATCGGATCTGTGCCTGCTCAAGCTCGGCAATCGCGGTGTGCATCGCTGCGGTTTCCTCAAGTCAGTCATCAGCGCACGCCTGCGAACGCGCTGGATCGGTTGGTGCTGGATCAGTTGGTGCTGGATCAGTCTGTCTGCATCAGTTTAGGTGCCAGGCAAGCACCAGCTAGCCCCCCGGCGACGGAGCCAGCGGCGGGGCAGTGCCTTTTAGTGTGCCACATCTTCGGTGCTAATCGGAAAGCCCGCCTCACTCAGCACCTCGCGATCCTGGTCGCTGAGGAGTCTCGGCTGGTCACCTGCCTGCCCGGCGACCTCCGCGGGGGTCCGCGCGAGCAGCCGCGCGACGAGGTCAGGCCTGTTCTCAGCAGTCCGGCGCAACGCCATATCGCGACGCCATCTCGCGATCGCAGCATGATCACCAGACAGCAGCGCGGGCGGGACCTCCCGGTCGCGCCATATCCGCGGCCGCGTGTAGGCAGGTCCTTCGACCAGGCCGGCCATCGGGCCCCCGGACGATCCGCCACCGAAGCCGAAGGAGTCGTCGGCGGCGGACTCGGCGTTCCCGAGTACGCCCGGCAGCAGTCGGCCGACGGCTTCGATCATGACCAGCACGGCCGGCTCGCCACCAGCCAGTACGTAGTCGCCGATGCTGACCTCCTCGACCCGCATCCGCGAACGTGCGTCGTCGGTCACCCGGCCGTCGATCCCCTCATACCGCCCGCAGGCGAATATCAGCCAGGGCTCGGCGGCGTACCGGGCAGCGTGCTGCTGTGTGAACGGGACTCCGGCCGGCGTGGGGATGACGAGCAGCGGGTCAGTGCCACGGCCTGCGACCGCATCGAGCGCCTCGCCCCAGGGCTCCGGCTTCATCACCATGCCGGGGCCGCCGCCGAATGGCGAATCGTCGACAGTGTGGTGCACGTCGTACGTCCAGTCCCGCAGGTCGTGCGCAGCAAACGTGATGTCGCCGCGCCTGGCCGCCTTGCCGATCAGCGAGACATCCAGGGGGCCGAAGTACTCAGGGAAGATCGTGATGATGTCGATCCGCATCTGGGCCCCCGCTAGAGCGCGGCCTCGGGGTCAAGCAAGCCGGGTGGCGGATCGATCCGCAGCAGGCCGGCCGCCAGATCGACCTCTGGCACGATGGCGGTCACGAACGGGATCATGATCTCCGCGCCGGCCCGCTTGCCGCTCCCGTTGACTACGAGCAGATCCTGCCCGTAGTGCAGCACGTCAGCGACGTCGCCGACATGCTCGCCGTCCGGCGCCACGACGGCAAGTCCGATCAGCTGATGATCGCGGAACTCGTCCGGGTCGGCGACATCCTCTAGCTCCTCAGAGTCCACGAGGAGGAGGACGCCACGGAGGTCGTCGGCCCCGTTCCGGTCCTCAATGCCTTTGAATGTCACCAGCAACCGTCCGGAGTGCCAGCGGATGCGCATGATGGTGAGCGGGCCGGCCGCTGTGGGGTCCGTCGCGAGGACGGTGCCCACGGCCAGCCTCAGCTCCGGATCGTCGGTCCGCACGTCGACCGCGAGTTCGCCGCGAATGCCGTGTGGCCTGGAGATCCGGCCGACCACCAGCTGCATGGCGGCTAGCGGACCTCGTCGGCATCCAGCAGGTCGACGCGGACGTAGTTGTTACCGGCGAGAGAGCCGATCACCGTCCGCAGGGCCCGGGCGGTGCGGCCGCCCCGGCCGATGACCTTGCCTAGGTCGTCGGGATGCACCCGCACCTCGAGCACACGACCGCGTCGCAGCCCGCGGCTGCCAACCTGGACATCGTCTGGATGCTCGACGATGCCCTTGACCAGATGCTCCAGGGCCTCTTCGAGCATGTCAGGCGCCGCTACCTTCCGTCTCGCCCGCCTCGTTGACGGGCGCGCTGTCCTCTGCAACCTCGGCGATAGCCTCGGCCTTGGCCTCGGCGGTCGCGGCTGCGTCGGCGGCAGCCGCCTCCTCAGCCGGGGTCTGCGCAGCAGGCTCGGTGGCCTCAGCAGGCGTCTCGGCCGCGACAGCGGGCGCAGTTGCCTCAGCTGGGGTCTCGGCCGCGGCAGCGGGCTCGGTCTCAGCGGGCGCGGCTGCCTCAGCCGGCGCGGCAGCCGCAGTCGCCTCTGCCTTCCTGGCCCGCGCTGGCGCCTTGTCGGCCTTGGCAGCATCGGCCTTCCCGCCGCCGGCCTTGGCGTCCCCAGCCTTGGCGTCCCCAGCCTTCGCGTCCCCAGCCTTCGCGTCCGCCCTGCCCTTCGGCTTGGTCTTGGCGCCGCTGTCGGTCAGGTTCTCGGCCACCGCGGCCGCGAATGCGTCCTTCCGGTCAGCCTTCGGTGCAGCGGTGCGCAGCGTGCCCTCAGCGCCGGGCAGGCCCTTGAACTTCTGCCAGTCGCCGGTGATCTCGAGGATCTTGCGCACCGGATCGGTCGGCTGCGCGCCGACGGACAGCCAGTGCTGGGCCCGCTCAGAGTTCACCTCGATGAACGACGGCTCGGCCTTCGGGTGGTACTTGCCGATCTCCTCGATCGCGCGCCCGTCTCGCTTGGTACGGGAGTCGGCGATGACGATGCGGTAATACGGCGCGCGGATCTTGCCCAGGCGCTTCAGCTTGATCTTGACAGCCACGGCTGTGGTCTTCTCCCAGCGAATTGGTGTCGGGCAGGTCACCGTCCGAGTGAGGATCGGACGTGTCGCTGCCCAGATGGTGCCGGCTCAGCGAGTTAGAGAGGGCCTCGCGCGACCGAGCATAGTGCTGACATTCTGCCAGACGCGGCACACCAGAGCGTAATCGCTAGCCTCCAAACAGCCGGACCGGCCTGCGCAGCCCCTGCGCAGGGGCACGATCCAGACCTCGCCCACGGTCGTGTCGGCTCAACAGTGCGACCGACGACAGTGACCACTCTGACCGCTCTGTCCGCTCTGACTGCTCCGGCCACTCCGTCCAGCAGCTCCCATTGGGCGTCAGGGTGGATGTGTGGCCCTATGTTGGGCCGCAGATCCACCCTGACGCCCTTTGCGTCGCAAACTGAGCGGCGCACGACAGGACGACAATTGGGTTGGAAGACCCCGTTCCCGGTCAAAAGGTTTTGGGCTCGAAGGAGCACGCAGGCGGCTAGCGGCCCTTCTTGCCCGGCCGACCCCGCAAGCCAGGCGGCAGGCTGGGCTGGCCGGACCCGAGAGCGCCGGGCTGGCCCGGCATCTTGAAGGCGCCATCGCCGCCGAGGCCAGGTAGGGCGCCGAAGCCGGGCAGGGATGCCGGGCTGGCGCCGCCGTTGCCGAGGCCGCCGGCTGCGGCCGGTCCGAGGCCGGCCTGCTGATCCAAGGCCTGCCGCGCGCTCTGCTGGCTGCGGTTCGCGCCGGCGGGGCGTCCGCCGCCCTTGCCCTTCTTCTTCGCCTTGCCGCGAGTCTTGCTCTGGCGGCGCACGCCGCCCATGCCGGGGATGCTGCCCATCATCTGCCGCATCATCTTCTGGCCCTCGAGGAACCGGACGATGAGCTGGTTGACCTCGCCGACCGTGACGCCGGAGCCGCGCGCGATCCTGGCGCGCCGCGAGCCGTTGATGATCTTCGGGTTGCGCCGCTCATCGACCGTCATGGAGTTGACGATCGCCGCAGCCCGGTCCAGGTCCTTGTCGCTGATCTGGCTCAGGGCTTCCCGGTTCTGCGCAGCGCCTGGCAGCATGCCGAGCAAGTTGCCGATCGGGCCAAGCTTGCGGACCATCGCCAGCTGCTCGATGAAGTCCTCAAGCGTGAAGCCCTCACCCGAGGCGAGTTTGCCCGCCATGGTCGCGGCCTGGTCCTGGTCGAACGTGCGCTCGGCCTGCTCGATCAGGGTCAGGACGTCGCCAAGGTCAAGGATTCGCGACGCCATGCGGTCGGGGTGGAAGACGTCGAAGTCCTCGAGCTTCTCACCCGTCGAGGCGAACATGACTGGCTTGCCGGTCAGCTGCCTGATCGACAGCGCGGCACCGCCGCGTGCATCGCCGTCCAGCTTGGTCAGGACGACGCCGTCGTAGCCGACGCCGTCCAGGAACGCCTGCGCTGTCTGCACCGCGTCCTGGCCGATCATCGCGTCGACGACGAAGAGGATCTCGTCCGGGTCGACGGCGTCCCTGATGTCAGCGGCCTGCTGCATCATTTCCTCGTCGATGCCGAGGCGACCGGCCGTGTCGATGATGACGACGTTGTACAGCTTGTGCTGCGCCTCGGCGATGCCAAGGTTGGCCGCCTGGACCGGATCGCCGACGCCGCTGCCAGGGAACGGCGCGAACACCGGCACGCCTGCACGCTGCCCGAGGATCTCGAGCTGCTGGACGGCGTTAGGCCGCTGGAGGTCGGCCGCGACCAGCAGCGGCGTGTTGCCCTGCGACTTGAGCCACAGTGCTAGCTTGCCGGCCAGCGTGGTCTTACCGGAGCCCTGGAGGCCGGCGAGCATGATTACGGTCGGCGGCACCTTGGCAAAGCGCAGCCGCCTGGCCTCGCCGCCGAGGATCTGGATCAGTTCCTCGTTGACGATCTTGATGACCTGCTGGGCCGGGTTCAGGGCCTCGGAGACCTCGGCTCCGCTGGCCCGTTCCCGGACGCGACCGATGAACTCCCTAACCACGGGCAGCGCGACGTCGGCCTCTAGCAGGGCGATCCGGATCTCCCGGCACGTGGCGTCGATGTCTGCCTGGGACAGGCGGCCGCGCCCGCGCAGCGAGGAGAAGACCTGGGTTAGCCGATCGGAAAGTGTCTCGAACACTCGGGCTGCCGTCCTCCCACATGATTTTGCTGCCCTAAGGCTATCGGGTGAGTGGGCGCAGCTACGCACAGCGACTTAGGGCGCCGCTCGCCCGGCACCGCTATCGGCGACCGCAGCCGCGCGCGTGGGCCCCGTGGCCGCCGGCTATGCAGACTGAGAGCCGTACCCGGCAATTGCGTCTTGTCCCCGTTAAGAGTGCCACGTAGCGTTCTTGATAGTGAGATTTTCTGACATTGCGGGGCGTGGAGGTTGCCGATGGATCTAAGCGACGGTCGTTATCTCTTAGATTCTGGTTTGCGGTTATGTCGGCGGCCGCGACTTAGCGGCGGGCAGCCGGCTGGTGATGATCTCCTTTTAGCCGAAGCCGCCGCTTTCGTCGCTCAATTCCATTCTGAGAATCCTGCCGCCGGATCGGCGGACGAACGCATGAGCCAGATTCGGCGCGAGATCGCGTCGACCGGCACCTACCGTCACACCGAGGCGGAACTGACGTTCGCCGCCCGGGTCGCGTGGCGCAACAGCTCCCGCTGTATCGGCCGCCTGTACTGGCGGACCCTTCGCCTGCGGGACCGGCGGCACATCAACTCGGCCCCGGAGATCGCTGCCGAGTCGGCCGCCCATCTGCGGGCCGCCACGAACGGCGGCCGGATCAGGCCGCTGATCACTGTGTTCGCTCCGGACTCTCCCTGCCAGCCTGGTCCACGGATCCTCGGCTCGCAGCTTGTCCGTTATGCCGGGTACGCGGACGCTTCGGGGAGTGTGACCGGTGACCCGGCGAACGTCGCCCAGACCCGGCTCGCCGTTGAGCTGGGCTGGCAGGGGCCCGGCAGGCCTGGCCGCTTCGACGTATTGCCGCTGCTCATCCAGACGCCCGGTGCCGCGCCGACGTGGCACGAAGTGCCATCCGACGCCGTGCTCGAGGTACGGCTGCACCATCCCGACTACAGCTGGTTCGCTGACCTGGGTCTGCGGTGGTATGCCGTGCCGGTGATCAGCGACATGCAGCTTGAGGCGGGCGGCATCTGCTATCCGGCGGCGCCCTTCAACGGCTGGTACATGGGCACCGAGATCGGCTCGCGCGACCTCGGCGACGTCGGCCGCTACAACGAGCTGCCCAGGATCGCCGACCGGATGGGCCTGCGCACCGACAACGACCGCACATTATGGAAGGACCGCGCTATGACGGAACTCAACGTCGCGGTGCTGCACTCCTTCAGTTGCGCCGGTGTGACGATCACCGATCATCACACCGAGTCGGTCCGTTTCCTCAAGCATCTAGAGCTGGAGGAGCGACAGGGCCGGGCCTGCCCGGCCGACTGGAGCTGGATCGTCCCTCCAGCCGCTTCGTCAGCGACTCCGGTCTTCCACCGGTACTACGAGGATCTCGACCAGTCTCCGAACTTCTACCGCCGCCAGGCCACCTCGCGTGCATCAGCGACACAACAAGCTGCCTGCCGTTCCTGACCGAGCCGCTCGCCTCGCACCGCATGAGCTGGCCGGCCCACAGTCGTCCGATCGGCCGACTGGCGATTCTGCTGAGCATAGGACCGGAAACGTAACGGCGCGGGCATTTGCCAATGCTCAATTGTGCAATTGCATAACAGGCGACCAGACCTCATTCTGCTAAACATCGCAGTAATGATGCGCACGATGGCTATCGGGCTCCCGTGCAATTACCTTACGTTCGTGCAGTTGCATGCGAGCCCGCCCGACTCGGGGCCCGCAGCAGACGCTGCGGCCCAGCCGCGTCCTGCAATAGCAAATCCCGATCACGAGCCAGCTATGCCACAATGCTGGCGCGGCAGCAGCGTTTCATCTGGGCGTTCATCGGCCGCTTGGAGAATGCAATGTCCAGCTGATCAGCAGCCGGGCGGCGCCAGTTAGGGCGACCGGTGCTGAGGCGGGTTAGCCGCCGAGGATGGCGTCCACGAACACGCCGGGATCGAAGTACGCGAGGTCGTCCGGTCCCTCGCCAAGGCCGACGAGCTTGACCGGCACGCCGAGTTCGCGCTGGACCTGGATAACGATGCCGCCCTTGGCGGTGCCGTCGAGCTTCGTCAGGATGATCCCGGTGATGTCGACTACCTCAGCAAACACGCGTGCCTGCCGCAGGCCGTTCTGCCCCGTGGTCGCGTCCAGGACGAGCAGCACCTCGTCGACGGTGCCGTGCTTCTCGATGACGCGCTTGATCTTGCCAAGCTCATCCATCAGCCCGGTCTTGGTGTGCAGGCGGCCCGCTGTGTCGACGATCACCGTGTCGACACCCTTCTGGATGCCGACGTTGACTGCTTCGAACGCCACGCTCGCCGGGTCCGCCCCCTCCCGGTCCGAGCGGACTACCTGAGCGCCTACGCGGTCGCCCCACGTCTGGAGCTGATCAGCGGCCGCGGCGCGGAACGTGTCAGCGGCGCCGAGCACGACCGTCTTGCCATCGCCGATCAGCACCCGCGCGAGCTTCCCGCAGGTTGTCGTCTTGCCTGTCCCGTTAACGCCGACGATGAGGACGACCGACGGCCTGTCGCCGTGCCTGGCTAGGTGCAGCGTCCGGTCCATGTCGGGATTGATCATGGCGACGAGCTCGGTTCGCAGCAGCTCCCTGACCTCGGCCGGGTCTTGCGTGCCGGCGACCTTGACCTCGGTTCTCAGGGTCTCGACCAGCTCGCGGGCCGGGCCGACGCCCATGTCCGCGCTGATGAGCGTGTCTTCTATCTCTTCCCACGCTTGCTCGTCGAGCTTGCCAGAGGAGATCAGGCTGAGCAGGACGGAGCCGATCGCCGAGTGCGACCTGGCCAGGCGACTGCGTAGCCGAGCGAGCCGTCCAGCCGATGGCGGCGGCCGCTCGACGACAACGCTGGGCAGTTCAGCGATGTCTGGCGGAGCGACAACGTCAGGCGGAGTGGTGGTCGGCGCGCCGGACTCGGGTGGCGCGAGCGTGCCCGTGCCGGTCCCGGCCGCAGGCTCCTGCTCTGGCTCGAGCGTGCTGACGCCGCCCTGGCTCTGGCTCCCAGGCGGCAGCGACTTGCGGCGAGTGCGCACGTACGGAATGAAGGCTGCGGCGCCGCCGCCAACGACGGCTACGACGGCAGCGATGATGAGATCGTGAACCATGGCGCAACCAGTGTGACAGACCGCAGGCGATGCGCTGGCCAGGCTGCCCCCGCAGCAGCCCGCCGCCGGCCTTGAGGCAGCTCGGCGCCCTAGACGCTTTCGCGCTCTCGCAGCCGCTGGCTGATCACAGTGGACACGCCATCGCCGCGCATGCTGATCCCGTACAGCGTGTCGGCCACTTCCATGGTGCGCTTCTGGTGCGTGACGACGATGAGCTGCGACACCTCCCGCAGCTCGGCGAGGATCTCCAGCAGCCGCTGGAGGTTCGTGTCGTCCAGCGCCGCCTCGACCTCGTCCAGCACGTAGAACGGAGACGGCCTGGCCTTGAAGATGGCCACCAGGAACGCGATAGCCGTGAGCGACCGCTCTCCGCCGGACAGCAACGACAGCCGCTTGACCCTCTTGCCCGGCGGCCGTGCTTCGATATCGATGCCGGTGGTCAGCATGTCGTCGGGATCGGTCAGCACCAGCCCGCCGTCACCGCCGGGGAACAGCCTGCCGATGATCAGCGCGAACTCGCGGGCAGTGTCGGCGTACGCCGCCGCGAAGACCTGCTGCACGCGCTCGTCAACTTCCCTGATCACAGTCAGCAGGTCGCGGCGCGTCTTCTTCAGGTCCTCAAGCTGAGCGACCAGGAAAGCATGCCGCTCCTCGAGCGCGGCGAACTCCTCCAGCGCCAGCGGGTTCACCTTGCCAAGCTGGTCTAGCTGACGCTGCGCCTGCTGCGCCCGCCGCTCCTGCGCTTCCCGGTCGTAGGCCACGGCGAGCTGGTCCTCGTCGCTGCCGGGCACCAGCACTTCCGGGCCGTACTCGGCGACGAGCACGTCGGCCTCGATGGCGAACTCATCCAGCGCCCGCACAGCGATCTGCTCCAGCTGCATCTGGCGGGTGGCCCTGGCGATCTGGGCACCGTGCGCGCTGTCGACCACTTTCTCCAGCTCGTCGGAAAGATCCCTGATCCTGCCCCGGACCGCCTTCAGTTCACCGTCGCGCCCCTTATGAGCTTCCTCGGCCTGCTGGCGATCGCCGTCGGCCGCCGCCGCCGACTGCTCGATCCTGCCGAGCGCGATCCTGGCGCCCTCGGCCACCGCGCTCGCGACCAGTGCCCCGTCCGCCCGTCGTTCCGCCCGCGCGAGGGCCCGCGCCGCGGCCTGCCGCTCGGCACCGGCCGCCGATGCCAGCGCGTCCGCCCGGCCCGAGATTGCGCGCTGCCGTTCCTCGACGGTACGCACCTCCAGCCTGGCCTCCATCTCGGCGCCGCGCGCCGCGACTGCCGCGTCGGCGAGCTGCTGTCGGTCCGCGGGCTGCGCACCTTCGGCCGCCTCCCCGGGCGCGCCAGCTCCGACCCCGGCCGCGCGGGGCTCCTGCGCCTCCTGCTCAGCCAGCCTGGCCTGTACCTCCGTGACCTGTGCCAGGCTCTGCTGGCGTGACTTCTCGGCCGCGGCGATGGCGGCCGCAAGCCGCCCCATCTCGTCCCTGGCCGCCCTGGCCTGGCCGGCCAGCGAGCCGAGCTTGCCGGACGTCTCGGCCGCCGCCGCATCGGCGTGCTGGAGTCCGGCGGCTGCCTCGGCCAGCGTCTGCTTCGCCTGATCCTCGTCCTCAAGCGCCGCAGCGAGCCGCCGCTCGGCCTGCTGACACCGCTGCTCAGCGTCGCCAACCTGCGACGCGGCCTGGGTAGCCGCGGCGCGCAGGCTGAGCAGGCTCTGCTCGCCGGCCGAGCCGCCGCGTGCCCAGTGCGTGCCGAGCACGTCGCCGCATGTGGTCACGACTCGCAGCCGCGGGTCGGCCCGCAGCACGCGGACGCCGTCGGCGAGATCATCGACCACCACCGCGTTACCGAGCAGGTTCGCGACCGCGCCGTCCAGTTCGGCCGGTGCACTTACAAGATCAATTGCGTGGGTAACGTGGCCGACTCCGGCCTCCGCCGCCAGGCGTGCGAGGTCATCCGGCAGCCTGGGCGCCACAACTGGCTGGTGCGCATCGCCCGCTCCGGCGGCGATCACGAGGCCCGCCCGGCCAGCGTCCTGGCTGCGCAGTCTGGTCATGATCGTGACGGCGGAGTCCAGGGCGTCGACCACCACCGAGCCGGCCGCTGCGCCCAGGGCGGCCGCGATCGCCTCCTGGGCGCCGTCCTGCACCGTCAGCAGCTGCGCCAGCGGCGCGAGCACTCCGTCGAATGATCCCGGACCGGCAAGCAGCACCTCGGACGCATCGGCACCGCTGGTGACGGCCTCAGCCAGTGCCTGCGCCCTGGCTCGCAGCGCTGCGCGCTGGTCACTGGCGGCGTGCTCGGCCTTCCGCAGCTCGGCCACCGTCGCCGAAGCGGCCTTCAGCGCCGCCGCCACGCGCTCGTGCTCGGTCGCGAGGTCCGCCCGGCCCTCCTCCCGGCCGGAGACCAGGTCCTGGAGCGCCGCGTACTCGACCTGGGCCTGTTCGGCCCTGGCCCGTGCCTGCGCCTGCGCCTCGGCGAGGCGCCCGGCCTCTTCCTGCGCGGCGGCGGCCCGGGACGTGGCGGCCTCGACCTGACTACGCAGTCGCGCCAGCCGGTCGGCACGCTGCGCGGCCGCCTTGGCGTCCGCGGCCAGCCGGTGCTCATTGTCGGCCAGCGCGGCCTCGGCCTTGGTCCGGCTCGCAACCGCGACACTGAGCTGCTGGCGTGCCTCGGCGAGGCGCGCAGCGAGTTCCCGCTCCTGCGCACGCAGCTCAGCGGCTTCCTGCTCGAGTTCCGCAGGATCGCGGCCGGCTCGCTGCGGTTCTGGCGCGGACAGGTGCCGGTGGCGCTCCGTCGCGAGGCCCTGGATGCCCCGCATTCGCTCGGCTAGCGCCGACAACGCGAAGAAGGCTTCCTGCGCCGCCGCGAGCCGCGGCGCGTGCTGCTGTTCAGCTGTCTCCAGCCCGGCTTCTACGTCCCTGGCCAGCGCGAGCGCGGTGTCGAGCGCCGCGCGCACCTGGACCGCGGCCGCCTCGTCGCTCTGGTCCCGGACGAGTTCGCCGGCGAGCGTGGTGTAGTCGTCGGCGAGCAGGCGCAGCTTCGCGTCGCGGAGGTCTGCCTGGATGACGGCGGCCCTGCGGGCGATCTCGGCCTGCCGCCCGAGCGGCTTCAGCCGCCGGCCCAGCTCACCCGTGAGGTCGACCAGGCGGGTCAGGTTGGCCTGCATGGCGTCGAGCTTGCGGACAGCCTTTTCCTTACGGCGGCGGTGCTTGAGTACGCCGGCCGCTTCCTCGATCAACGCGCGGCGTGCGTCCGGGCCGGCGTTGAGGACATCGTCGAGCTGTCCCTGGCTGACGATGACATGCATCTCCCGGCCGAGCCCGGTGTCAGACAGCAGCTCGGCGATGTCCAGGAGCCGGCACTGGTCGCCGTTGATCGCGTACTCGCTCTGACCGGATCGAAACAGCAGCCGGCTGATCGTGACCTCGGAGTAATCGATCGGCAGCGAGCCGTCGCTGTTGTCGATGGTCAGCGTTACCTCGGCCCGGCCCAGTGCGGGGCGGCCCGAGGTGCCAGCGAAGACGACGTCCTCCATCTTGCCGCCGCGCAGCGGCTTGACGCCTTGCTCGCCCATCACCCAGGAGAACGCGTCGACGACGTTGGACTTGCCTGAGCCATTAGGGCCGACGATGCACGTGATGCCGGGCTCGAACCTGAGCGTCGTCGCAGACGCGAACGACTTGAATCCACGCAAGGTGAGGGTCTTCAGGTACACCTGCCGACTCCTCCCCTGCCTGGCCACAGCGCCCATGGAGCATGCCATGACGGGCGGCCACCCTCGCCAGCACCTTACCGCGAGCCAGCGGCGACCCTGCGCATTCGCGCCCGTGGCCGATCCGATATGTGCGGGCTTGACCGCTAAGACGGCTCGCATACGATCCGAGCAGATGGCGGCCAGCGGCGGCTGGCCATTTCTCGAACGTGCGAAGCAATGTCCCAGCATGCTGCCTGCAGCGGCGGCGGCGCGGGAGGAATCTTGAGCAGCGGCGAGGCAACGGGCAGCGGTCACGACGAGCCGGCGGACAGCGGTCACGGCCACCCGGCGGACATCGGTCACGGCCACCCGGCGGACATCGGTCACGGTCACCCGGCGGGTCGCGGCCGAATCCGCCCGTCTCGCCGTGGAGTGCTGCTCGCCGGCCTTGGCGTAGTTGTCGCAGGCGGCGCGGTCGCCTATGAGCTCGTCCAATCGGGCGCGCTGCCCGGCAAGTACGCCCTCGCCAACCTCGACGGAGCGTGCGGGGCGCCGCCGCCGCCACCGCGAGGCGCGCTACCGGCCCAAAGCGACGTGACGTTCTACTCCGCCTACCGCCACCGCACCGTCACAATGGTGACCCTGCTCCCGGTAGGCGTCGCGGCCGATGCGGGTCTGGGCGTCGTAGTCGGGCTGCATGGCGCGGGTGCTGACGCGCGCCAGTTCGCCAGCCAGCTGAGGCCGGCGATGACAGCCGCCAGGATCACTGGACTGGCCGCGGTGACCGTGGATGGCGGCGATACGTACTGGCACAAGCGCGCCGACGGCGACGATCCCGTCGGCATGATCAGCCACGAGGTACTGCCACGCCTGGCGGCGGCCGGGCTGCGGACCGCGCGAATCGCGATCATCGGCGTATCGATGGGCGGCTACGGCGCCTTGCTGCTCGCCGAGCAACTGGCCGGCCTCGAACCCGGCGTCACGGCCGTCGCCGCGCTGTCGCCGGCGATCTTTGCCACCTATGGGGACGCGGTCGCGGCCGATCGGACGTCGTTCGACGGTCTGGCCGACTTCACCCGCCACGACGTGGTGACGGACGCTGCGGCGCTGCGAGGCGTGCCGACGTGGATCAGCTGCGGCACCGACGACCCGTTCGAGCCTGAGGTGACCGAGATGCGAGCCCGGCTAGCCGCCGTCAGCGGCCACGCGCCGGCCGGCGAGATCACGTCAGGCTGCCACGACAACGCATTCTGGGCCCGGAATCTGCCTGCCGCGCTGGCATTCCTGGCCGGAAAAGCCGAAGCCCGGAAAGCCGAAGAGGGACGCTAACCGCGTCCCTCACCGTTCGGTTTCTTTTGGCCCCGGCGCTCTGTCAGGTGAGCGCAGGCTCGCGAACCGGAATAAGCAGGTCATGGCCGACCGAAGCGACAAGCACATCATTCTCATCCTGAAGCCGAGCAAGCTCAGCCTCCAGGTCACGTACTCGTTGCTGCAAACGGCGCATCTCTGAGACCATGCGGGGATCCGGCCCGCCGACGTGGCCGAGTAGAGCCTTTGCCATTGTGTAGGGTCCTCCACACTGAGTGACCAGAGTGGGCGTGCACGCAGACGCCGGACATGGCTGCGCGCTGGTTAACACTTATATGGTCCCACCGTCAAGGGTATTCGGTCAAGTTTGACGATCATGCAGGTCACAGGCGCGCGCGAGCCCTTTAGCTGGGTCACCTAGAGTCACCGCTCAGTGAATCCAGGCAGGCCACCAGCCGCCTCGGCCCACCGATGAGCCACCCCGGTTACCCGGCCCGGCCGGACCAGCGGCCGTGATCCGCGGTCGCCGTCTTCTAGGCGCGCGAGCAGTTCGCTGCAGCGGTCCTCGGTTCCCTCGGCCACGACCTTGACCCGGCCGTCAGCAAGGTTCTCAGCGAAGCCGGCCAGGCCAAGCTCCAGCGCATTCGCCCGGACCCACCAGCGGAACCCGACGCCCTGTACGCGGCCGCTCACCCACGCGGTCAGCCGCATATCCGCCGGCACGTCACCACCGGCCGCTGCGGGGTCGCGGCTGGCAGACTGGGCAGGTGTATGACGACCGGTTCATGAACGGATCACGCCGGATGAGAGCCCCGCAGCGGCGGCACGGTTCGCCCCCGCGCCCGTACACGTTGAGCGACCTCTCGAAGTAGCCGCTCTCCCCGTTGACGTTGACATACAGGCTGTCGAAGCTTGTGCCGCCGTCCTTGAGCGCCGCCGCGAAGACCTCCGCGACGGCCTCCATCAGGCCGGCCACCTGGCCGCTTCGCAGCCGGTCTGTGCCTCGGGCGTAGTGCAGCTTGACCCGCCACAGCGCCTCGTCGGCGTAGATATTGCCGATGCCGCTGACCATCGACTGGTCCAGCAGGGCGCGCTTGATGCCGGTCTGTCTGGCGCGCATCCGTGCGGTGAGCCAGCCCATGTCGAAGGCTTCCTCGAGCGGATCGGGCGCGATGTGGGCGATGACCGAAGGCAGCTGCGCTCCGTCGGCCGAGAGCAGCAGGTGCCCGAACGTCCGCTGATCGGTGAATCGCAGGTCGAGACCGCTGTCGTCGAACGTGAAACGAACCCGGACGTGCGGCGAGAGCGGCGCGTCAGCGGGACTCACGAGCAGCTGGCCGCTCATGCCGAGGTGTGCAAGCAGGGCGTCCTCGCCGACCGGCAGCCAAAGGTACTTGCCGCGTCGGCGGGCTCCGTCGATGGTGCGACCGGCCAGCCGGGCGATGAAGTCGGCAGCACCCGCCTCGTGCCGCCGGATCGCGCGCGGGTGGAGAACCTCGACTGTCTGGATGCGCCGCCCGACGACGAACTGCTCGAGCCCGCGCCGGACTACCTCGACCTCGGGCAGCTCAGGCACTGACCTAGGCCCGGCCGGGGGAGCCGTTCGCGGTTGCTGCGTCGTCGCCAGAAGCAGCGCGACCCGCGGCCCGCCTACCGCCAGCCGGCTGGGCGGAAGCAGCCTGGACAGTCGCAGCCTGGTCAGTGCCACCCTGGTCAGTGCCACCCTGGGCAGTGCCAGCCCGGGTGGGGGCAGCGGGGGAAGACTGGGCAGGGGCAGACTGGACAGCGGCAGTCTGGGCAGCGGCCCGAGGTGGCGCAGCGGGGGAGTCCTGGCCGTGGGCAGGCTGCATGGTGGCAGGCTGATCAGCAGCCGCACTCGCGCCGGCCGCCTGCGTATCGCTCGCCGCCAGCCCCTCGGTGATGGCGTTCCACGCGGCCTCCGCGGCCTGCTGCTCGGCTTCCTTCTTTGACCGGCCCTCGCCCTCGCCGTAGGTCCGCGTCCCAATCCGGACGAACGCACGGAACGACTTCTGATGGTCAGGCCCGCTCTCGTCGACGTGGTACTCGGGCACGCCGAGGATCTCGGCGGCGGTCAGTTCCTGGAGCGAGGTCTTCCAGTCCAGGCCAGCGCCGAGCCTGGCGGACCTCGCGATCACTGCGTCGAACAGCCTGTGCACCAGCCCGTCCGCGGCGGCCAGGCCCTGATCGAGGTAGACGGCACCAATCACGGCCTCGAGGGTGTCGGCGAGGATGGACGACTTATCCCGTCCGCCGGTACCTTCCTCGCCCTTGCCGAGCCGGACGTAGGAGCCGAGGTTGAGCCCGCGGGCGACCCCCGCCAGCGCGCGCATGTTGACGACAGCGGCCCGCAGCTTTGCGAGCTGGCCTTCGGGCAGGTCAGGGTAGGAGCGGAAGAGCGTGTCGGTCACGATGAGGCCGAGTACCGAGTCGCCAAGGAACTCGAGCCGCTCGTTGGTCGGCAGACCGCCGTTCTCGTACGCGAAGGAGCGGTGCATCAAGGCACGCTCGAGCAGTTCGGCGCCGACGGACACGCCGAGCGCCTCGAGGAGACCCTCGTTACTGACGGCTGGCCGGTTAACGGTTCCGGCCAGGCCGTCAGGCGGTGAGTCTGTCACCACCTGCCCCTTCCCGCTGCACCCCCATATGATCGCGACACCCTCCGGACGGCATCGTCAGGAGGGCGTGATGACCTGACGCCGGTTGTACACACCGCACGTCGGGCACGCAGTGTGGGGAAGCTTGGGCTCGCGGCAGTTGGGGCAGGCCACGAGCTGAGGTGCCGTAGCCTTCCACTGCGCGCGCCGCGACCTGGTGTTGCTGCGCGACATCTTGCGCTTGGGTACCGCCACTTCAGTGCTCCTTTGCCTGTCCCGGCGAGGCATCTGGCTCCGCCTGAAAGTCCTTTAGTGCCGCCCACATCGTGCCGTGCTCCTCGTGCCGGTGGCCCAGCTCGGCGTCAGCCAGCCGGACCCCGCACTCTGCGCACAGGCCCTGGCAGCCGTACTCGCACAACGGCGAGAGCGGCAGCTCAAGCACGACGGCGTCGCGCAGCGCAGGCTCAAGGTCCAGCTGGCCGCTCGGATCGAGACGGTAGCTATCCGCGTCGTCTGCGCCGTCGGTCTGATCCAAGTGGTCGGCCAGCGTGAACAGCTCCTGGAAACGCACCTTCACCGCCGACGTGAACGGCTCCAGGCATCGCGCACACTCCCCTACCAGCGGCCCGCTCACGGTCGCCGTCACCAGCACGCCCTCGGCCACGCCCTCGAGCTGGATATCGAGGTCGAGCTCGGCTCCAGCCGGGACCCTCGCCAGCTCGACACCCATGTACTCAGGGGCGGGGATCGTCCGCGTCAGCGTACGCGCGATTCCCGGCGCAAGATCCCTGGTATCGAAGACCAGCGGGTTGCGGGAATCAAGCCCCTTGGGGTGCTTGGTCGAAGAATGTGGCATGGCGGTTCAGGTCAGCTTCGCGGCATAGCAGACGGCAGTAGGGGCACGGTGTCGCAATAGCTTACCGGGCCGCCGTGGGCAAGCCCAACTTGGCCGTCGGACGCAGGGTGCCGAGGTCGGGCCGGAAGACCCGGCCGCCGCCGGGCGTCAGACCTCGGTCAGCCGGCTCGTCAGCCGATCGAGCACCGTCGGCGGGACCAGTCCGCTGACATCCCCGCCGAACTTGGCGAACTCCTTGACCAGGCTCGAGGAGAGGAACGCATACAGCGGGTTCGTGGTCATGAACAGCGTCTCGATACCAGCTTGGCTGTAGTTCATCTGGGCCATCTGCATCTCGTAGTCGAAATCGCTGACGGCGCGCAGGCCCTTGACGATGGCAGAGATGTCATTGACGCGACAGAAGTCGACGATAAGACCGACAAAATGATCGACCCGCACGTTGTCCAGTCCCTTGGTCGCCTCACGGATCAGCTCGACCCGCTCAGTCGGACTGAACAGAGTGGACTTGGCGGGATTCCCGCCGACGGCGACGACAACCTCATCGTAGAGCTGGGCAGCGCGAGAAATGATGTCGAGATGTCCGTTAGTGACCGGGTCGAAGGAGCCTGGGCAGACTACGCGCCGCAATCGGGTTCACTCTCCCGTCGGGGTATCGCAGCAGGTTGGTGCACCTGCGGCGAGACCGTACCAGAGCGTCGCCTCGCCGTATTTGCGGGATCGGTCATATCCGTAACCGAGCGGCCAGGTCGGCGGTCCGGACCGGGTCGACCTCTCAAGCGCGATGAGCGCGCCGGAAGCCAGCCAGCCGCGCTCGAGCAGCGCGACGAGGACCCGGCCCAGCTCGTCGTCACTGACGGAGTACGGCGGATCGGCGAACACAAAGTCCCGCGGCGGACCATCCGGGTGACGGCCGAGCATCCGCTCGACCCGGTCGGTGACCAGCCGTGCGCCCGGCAAGCCCACCACCGCGATGTTCTGCCGTATCACCTGGGCCGCCCGCGCGTCGGACTCGACGAGCAGGACGTCAGCGGCGCCGCGCGAGAGCGCCTCGAGCCCGACCGCGCCCGATCCCGCATATAGGTCAAGCACCGCGGCACCGTCCAGGCCGCCCCGGATGGCCGCCACAGTCGCGAACAAGCCCTCCCTGGTCCGATCGCTCGTCGGCCTCGTGGTGCGGCCCGGCGCGGTCGCCAGCCGACGGCCACCCGCCGTGCCGGCGATGACCCTGGTCACGCCTTTTCCAGGAACGTGGATCTCTCCACGTCGATGAGGACTCGCACGGCCGCGGCCAGCCCCGGTGCGTCAGCCAGCGCCGGATCGGCCTCGACGAGCGACGTCGCCTCCTCGCGAGCCTCCGCGATCAGGTCCTCGTCTTCAAGGAGCCTCAGCAGCCGCAGGCTTGACTTGCGGCCGGCCTGGGCGGTGCCGAGCACGTCGCCCTCGCGGCGCTGGACCAAGTCGATCCTCGATAGCACGAAGCCATCCAGTGTGCTGGCGACGGCGTCCAGCCGCGCCCTGGCCGGCGCCTCCTCCGGGCTCTCGGTCACCAGCAGGCAAAGGCCAGGGTTGCTGCCGCGGCCAACCCGGCCGCGCAGCTGGTGCAGCTGAGAGACGCCGAACCTGTCGGCGTCCATGACGACCATCACCACTGCGTTCGGCACGTCCACGCCGACCTCGACGACGGTGGTCGTAACGAGCACGTCCACAAGTCCGTCGGCGAAGGCGAGCATCACCTTCTCCTTTTCGTCGGCTGGCAGCCGGCCGTGCAGGATGGCGAGGCGCAAGCCGGCCAGCGGCCCGGCGGCGAGCTCCACTGCGAGGTCGAGCACCGCGATCGGCGGCCGCCCAGGCCCGCTTCCTTCCTCCTCCTCGGGCCCGTTCGCGGTCGCGTCCTCGCCATCGGGCGGCCCATCGCCGCCGATCCGCGGGCACACGACGTACGCCTGGCGGCCGACGGCGACCTCTTCCCTGATTCGCTCCCAGGTCCTGGCCAGATAGTGCGGCCGCTCCGCCACGGGCACGACGTGCGTCGAGATCGGCGACCGCCCGGCGGGCAGCTCGGTGAGAGTGGACACGTCCAGGTCACCGAAGACCGTCATGGCCACGGTCCGCGGGATCGGCGTAGCGGTCATCACCAGCATGTGCGGACGGCCGTCGCCCGCCTTGTCCCGGAGGGCGTCTCGCTGCTCGACGCCGAACCGGTGCTGCTCGTCGATGACGACCAGGCCGAGGTCGGCGAACTGGACCCGGTCCTCCAGCAGCGCGTGCGTGCCGATGATGATCCCGGCCCCGCCCGAGGCGGCCTCAAGCAGCGCCTTGCGGCGGGCGGCGGCGCCCAGCGAGCCTGTCAGCAGCGTCAGCCGGGTGGCGTGATCGGCGCCGCCGAGCTGGCCTGCCATGGCGAGCGGCCCGAGCAAGCTGGAGATCGACCGCAAATGCTGCTGCGCGAGCACCTCCGTCGGGGCGAGCAACACCGCCTGGCCGGCGGCGTCCACGACCTGGAGCATGGCGCGCAGCGCGATGACGGTCTTGCCAGAGCCCACTTCGCCCTGCAGCAGTCGGTGCATAGGATGCTCGCGCGCCAGGTCGTCGGCGATCGTGGCGCCGGCCAGCTGCTGTCCCACGGTGAGCTCGAACGGCAGCGTCGCGTCGAACTCGGCCAGCAGTCCGCCAGCCACGGGCGGCCGCGGGATGGCGCTGTAGCTCGCGGCTGCCAGCCGGCGCTGAGCCAGCAGGACCTGGAGGGCGAACGCCTCGTCCCATTTCAGCCGGGTCTTGGACCGGGACACGTCGGCCTCGTCCACTGGCCGATGGATGCCGCGCAGCGCATCTGCGTAGCCGCACAGGCCGTGCCTGCTGCGGACCGGTGCCGGCAGCGGATCGTCTGGCACGTCAAGGACGTCCAGGGCGACCCGCACCGAGTCGGCTATCTTCCAGGACTGCATCTGGGCAGTGGCCCGGTAGACCGGGATCAGCTCGTTGGCAAACTCGGCCGCCCTGGCCTTGGAGCTGCCCGAGCCCAGCAGCTCGTACTCGGGATGCGTCAGCTGACGCTTGCCCCGGAAGCTGGATACCTGGCCGGAGAATAGGCCCCGCACTCCCGGATGCAGCTCCTGCTGGCGCCAGTCCTGCCGGCCGCGCCCGAAGAACGTCAGGGTCAGCTTGCCGCGGCCATCAGTCACGACCGCCTCGAAGATCGAGCCTGACCGGTTGTTCATCTTGCGCACTGACGTGGACGCAACTTCAACCTGGACGGTGACGTAGTCGCCCTCCCGCAGCCCGGCCAGGTCCGTCAGCTCGCCCCGCTTGTCATACCGGCGCGGATAGTAGCTGAGCAGGTCACCGACGGTGTGCAGGTCGAGGGCGGCAGCAAGGCGCTTGGCGGCTTTGTCCCCGACGACCAGTCGGAGCGGGTCAGCCAGGACGGCCATGCCCGCGTCCCGTGATCGCCACGCGCGTGGTTGCAGCGCCCGTGATTGGAACGCCCGTGGCTGGAACGCCCGTGGCTGGAACAACCGTGGCTGGAACAACCGTGGCTGGAACAACCGTGGCTGCAGCGACCCTCATCACCCCGCCAGGATAGGCCGGACCACCGTCAGCAGGCCGGTCCGCGCATGCATCCCAGGTCATGACTGCGGGATGCAGCTGGCTGGCGGCCGCGCCGTTCACGCGCCCGGCTCGCGTCACACCCGGTTCGTCGGATATCCTTCGACGACTGGTATGCCTTGGCCTGCCAACAGACCTGTCTGACTTCCCGAACTGGAGCAATCCCGTGGCTTCCGTCTGCGACGTGTGCGGCAAGGGGCCGGGCTTCGGCAATAACGTGTCGCACTCGCACCGCCGCACCCCGCGCCGCTGGAACCCCAACATTCAGCGAGTACGCGCAATGGTCGGTAAGACGCCGCGACGGCTGAACGTGTGCACCTCCTGCATCAAGGCAGGCAAGGTCACCCGCTAGCCTCACCCGGTAGCCTCACGCGCTAGCGTCAGCCGGTAACCGGGGCGCGCATGCGCCAGCCGTGATCCACTGGTCCGATCCCGGCGCCCAGCGGGAAGCCGGCCGCGATCGCGCCGGTGACATATGCCTTCGCCTCTCTGACCGCGCCTGGCACGTCGTCTCCGAGCGCAAGCCTGGACGCAATAGCCGAGGCGAGGGTGCAGCCAGTGCCGTGCGTATGGACGCTCTCGATCCGTTCGCCGGGGAAGCGAATCACGCGGTCTCCGTCGAAGAGCACGTCAACCGGGTTGCCCGGCAAGTGACCGCCCTTCACCAGGACCCACTGCGGCCCCATCGCGTTGATCATTGCGGCCGCCGCCAGCATCTGCGCCTCCTCAGTGATCGTCAGGCCCGTGAGCAGCTCGGCTTCGAGCAGGTTAGGCGTCACGACGGTCGCCAGCGGCAGCAGCCGCTCCATGACCGCCTCCAGCGTCCCTGGCGACAGCAAGCTGTCCCCGTGCTTAGACACCGCCACCGGGTCGACCACCACCGGCGCGGCTACCTCGGCCAGGGTGTCGCACACGGTGCCGACCAGCACCGGCGAGGCCAGCATGCCGGTCTTGATGGCCTGCGCGCCGATGTCGCCGAGCACCGAGTCGAGCTGAGCCCGGACGGCCTCGGCAGGCAGCTCCCAGTAGCCCTGGACGCCCACGGAGTTCTGGGCCGTGACAGCGCAGATCACGGTCATCCCATGCACGCCCATGGCCAGCATCGTCTTCAGATCGGCCTGGATGCCCGCGCCGCCACCTGAGTCGGAGCCGGCAATAGCAAGAACGCGGGGCGGCGGTTTGAGCATGACGTCAGCCTATGGCCAGGCCGCCCCGAGCCAGTCAGAACAGTCGGAGGGCGGTCAGAACACCTTTAGCGTCCGGCCGGCCGCTAGCGCCGCCGAGTCGCCGGCGACCTTGACGCCGAGGTCGGCCCAAGTGCCGCGCTGGGTAATCCACCGGACCAGGGCCGGCCCGTCCGAGCGGATCGTCGCCGCTGCCTGGCCGTGGCCGAACTTGATTGACCGGGCCCCGGTGCCGGTCACCTCGATCTCGAGCGTGCAGGCGTCGGCTGCCGCCGCGTTTTGCTGTGGCAGCGCCGCTGCTATCCAGTCCAGCGCCGACCCGACACGCAGTTCGTCCGACGGCGGCGGCTCGCCCGCCAGCGACCCGCGCGGCGGGAACAGGTCGGCCCGGATGTGGGTGTAGTGGTCGAAGCTATAGGCCGCGGGCAGGATGACCGCCGGATACGTCCCTAGGTCGCCTAGTGGCACCTCGATGTCGAGCGCGGCGATCTCCGCCAGCTTGTCCAGCGCCGACTTGCTGACCTCCGCGTAGTCCGCCAGCGCGTCGGCGCTGGACATGCCCCGCCTAGCCTGTACCGCCGCCTCCTGTGCCTGCTCGGTCGGCAGCCCCGACATGTCGGGCAACCGCGTCTGGTCGACGACGAGCCAGCACAGGTTCGCCAGGTGCGTCACCACGTCCTGGACGCGCCAGCCGACGCACCCAGAGGGCCCCTGCCACTGCTCGCCGGTCAGTCCTTCGCAGATATCCAGTAGCGCGGCACGGTCCGCCGCGACGGCTTCGATCGCGTTTAGCATTTCGCTTCTCCCTTAGATATCACTACTCTGTAACATAGTGTTACTATGTCACGTGAGGTTGATGTGCGCAAGGCGCGCTGGTGAGCTACACAGTGGAGATGACCGACAGCACGGCAGCCGATAGCACCGCAGCCGACAGGACCGCGGCCGACAGGACGCGCACTGACGGATCCAGCCCAGCCGCACACGCTGACGCGCCCTCGTCGCTGCGCGCCGAGCAGGTGGCGCAGACCAGGGCGGCACTCGTAGCTGCGGGCCGCCAGCTATTCGGGACCAGTGGTTACGCTGCGACGTCGGTCGAGGACATCGCGAGGGCTGCGCGGGTGACCACTGGCGCCCTCTATCACCACTTCCCGACGAAGGCCGCGGTGTTCGAGGCGGTGTTCGAGCAAGTTCACGCCGACCTCATGGCCGCCTCGATGGCAGCGGCCGCTGGAACCACCAACGCAATCGACCTGCTGGCCGCCGGGTTCGGGGCGTTTCTAGACAAGGTCCTCGAGCCAGAGGTGCAGCGAATCATCGTCACGGACGCCCCCGCCGTACTCGGCCTCGCCAGGTTCACCGAGCTCGATGAGCGGTATGCATTCGCCGCGACAGTCGCGGCGCTCGAAGCCGCCAATGCGGCTGGCGCGCTGCACGTCGACGACCCGCCGACGCTGGCGCGGCTGCTGCTCGGCGCTCTGACGAGGGCGGGGCTCCTGATCGCGAGCTCGCCCGAGCCCGCCGCCACGCGCGATGCGGTAGCTGCCACCATGCGAGCCCTGATCAGCGGCTTCGCAGCCAGCTAGGCCTCGCAGCCCGTCAGGCCCCGCAGCCCAACCAAGTTCTCCGCGCGGCTAGGAGAAGGTGCAGCTAGCCCGGTTGAACGAGCAGCTAGTCGGCACGACAGGCGTGCCCGCGCCGACGACTAGGAAGCTGCTGCCGGGCTGCAGGGTCACGTTGGTCTGGCCGCCACCTGCATCCGGCCCGTCGGGCTGCCAGGGCGATCCCGCGACAGGCCAGCTCGCAGTGCCGCCATAAGTGCCGGACGGGTGCCAGGCCGCCCCCGTGACCTCGATGATCTCATCGCCCGGCAAGGCGAAGGTCAGCTTCCAGACGCGCGGGACGTGCTTGCCCGACAAGGTGAACAGCACGCCGAATTTCCCTTGCGACTGCCAGAGCACTCGGTAGCCGAACTTCAGGTACGCGGCTGCAGTCCCGCCGTCGAGGTTGGGCTGCGCGGCGGACATGCGCGTCGCCTTCGGGGGCGCGATCTTCTGGCCCTTTGTCGTGGCGAGCGCGCCGTGGCCCTGACCAGTCGTGACCCCGCAACCGCGGGCCGCACACGGCACCCTGCCGACCGCGCTCGGCGGAAACTGAAGGTCCGCGTGCGGTGAGTAGATCCAGAGCCCAGCCGCGACCACGAATCCCGTCGCCGCCGCGAACCACGGCGTCACGGGCAGCCCGCGCGCAGCGTGAGTCATCAAACCAGGGCCACGGCGCCGGAACGCCGGTAGCCGCAAGGTCGGACTCGCGTCCTCTGCCTCTTCACGGACTGAGGGCTCGAGCGCCGTCCCAACCGACGTCATGGCAGCAACGACCCGGGCGCGACGGACCGGATAAGCGGTTTGCCGTGGCGCCCTGTGCCGAGGCACGCGTTCTCTGCGATGGCGGGGCATCAAGGGCGTTATATCAAGTGCAGCTGTGATCGGCCAGTGCAGAACGAGCAATGGCAGCGCTTCGGAGCCAAATTAGGCCTCTGGCTTACGGAAATGATCCCAGCCAGCGGCCCCGTTCCAAGTCTGTCCGTCAATCAGAATCCCGCTGCCACGGCCGGCCTCTCCGATAACCGTCCACGTCGCCGGCACGTCCTGCAGTGCCGGGAACGTGGCCGCGAGCGCATGATCCTCACCGCCAGCAAGGGCCCATTCGCGCCAGTCAGCGCCGAGCCAGGCGGCTGCGGCTGTCAGTTCGCTCGTGCCGGGCAGGCTGGCCGTGACCACATTCAGGGCGACGCCGCTGGCAGCCGCGATGTGGCCGAGGTCGGCGACGAGACCGTCGCTAACGTCGATCATGGCCGTCGCCCCAGCTGCTGCGGCCTGCGGCCCCGCATCGTAATCAGGCTGCGGGCGGCGATGCGCGGCTGTGAGTGCGGCCAGGCTCGCCGGGCTGCCGGCGATATCCGATGCGCCGGCCTGGAGCAGGGCCAAGCCCGCGGCGGACCAGCCGACGGAGCCGCTGATTGCCAGGACGTCACCGGCCCTGGCCCCGGCTCTCGTCACCGGCTCGAGGCCCGCCAGGTGACCGAGCGCGGTAATGGCGAGCATGACGGCGTCAGCGCTGGTGATGTCGCCGCCGACAATGGCAGCGCCGGCCCGGCGGCATTCGCCCGCCATTCCCCTGGTTACGTCCAAGACCCAGGCGACCGCGATTTCACCCGGAATGGCCAGGCCGAATAGCAGCGCCGTCGGCACGGCTCCCATCGCCGCGATGTCGGCGAGGTTCTGCGCGGCGGCTTTGGCGCCAATGTCCTCTGGAGCCGACCAGTCCCGGCGGAAATGCCTGCCTTCGACCAGCAGGTCCGTGCTCGCGACGACCCGGCCGTCGGGCACGGTAAGCACCGCAGCGTCGTCGCCCACGCCAACGACAGCCGACGGGTCCGGCGGCAATTCCGCCTGGATCGCCGCTATGAGTCCGAACTCACCGAGATCGGCGACGGTAATGACGGCCTCCGGCACACCGACTCGCTGCTGATCACTGGGCTTCCCTACGGTAGCGTTACCGTGACAACCACGACCGTGGAGGGCGACATGGTGCAGGCGTACATTCTCGTCCAGACCGAGGTCGGGAAGGCAGCCGACGTAGCGCTCGCTATCGCGCAGATCAGCGGCGTCACGCAGGCCGACGACGTTACGGGACCGTACGACGTCATCGTCCGGGCCGAATCGGACAACGTGGATGACCTTGGCCGGCTTGTCGTCGCCCAGATCCAGGGCGTGGCCGGCATCACCAGGACGCTCACGTGCCCGATCGTGCACATTTAGGTAGCTGCTACAGAAGAGTCGGCTAGTCGATCGCGGTGATCGGGTTGTGGGTGCGGAACCACTGTGGCTATAGGCACGCTGTGGCTATAGGCACAGGAATTTCACACCCATGACCCGGCCGCGACGAGTGCCCCAGTCCGCGGGCCCAGTCCGATTTTCGCCGCTGTCCGCAGGTCGTCGATTGTGTCCACGTCCCGGCGCAGGCCAGCGAGCTCGTCTGTGCCAATCCGGGCTGGCCTAAGCGGCCCCGTTCCCATCTCGCGTTTGGTTGTTTCGCCTGTAGTTTTTTCGCCTGCGGTTGCTTCGCTCGTGGTGATCTCAGCGGCGCCGGCGGCCAGGTGCCGGTCCCGTGAGGCCGGCCCGAACTGCGGCCGGAACTGCGTTCTCGGCGCCGCGGCGTACAGCGTCGTCCCGGTGCCGTCGGCGTCGGGCACGAACGCCGTGCCGAGCCGGGCCGCCGCCGTGAGAGCCGCGGTCAGCTCCTGCGGCCGCACCGCCGGCAAGTCGCCGGCTAGCCCGGCCCGGCCGCGGTCTGGCCATCGGTCCTCGGAGTACGCGGCGCCGTGCGCGAGCGCCTCGTTGAGCCCGGCCCCTGGCGTGTCCGCGAGCACTACCGCGCCGAGGCCGGTCGCGATATCGGCGACCTCCGGATCGTCGGTGACCACGAGTACCGCGCCGACAGTCTCGGCCTGAACGGCGGCGGCGATAGTGTCGGCCGCCATCGCCAGGGCGAAGTCAGACCTGCTCTGACCTGCAAGCCCGGTGAGTCTCGATTTGGCCTGAGCAAGTACTTTGACTGGGATTACCAGCGACCAGGTCAGCGTGGCCGGGCGGGCGGCCGGGGGGTCGGCGTCGGGTGCCATGCATACGATCCTCCCGCGACGCCTCGACAGGGCAACGCGGGACCGGACAGACTGAGGCAGATCATGGCGCCACGGCGACGTGGTGGCCGGCGGCCCGGAGGGAAGCGATGGCAGGCAAGAAGGCGCGCAGGCCGGCTGATGGCACCTACTCCAACGCCTGGCGAAACTTCTCCAAGATCCTTCTGCGGCCCGGCATCCGGATGATGATGCGGCTCGACTGGAGCGGTCAGGAGCACATACCGGCCGACGGGCCGGTCATCCTGGCTGCCAACCACCTGTCCTATATGGACATTTTCGCCGTCTCGCTGTTTGCCGACAGTGCCCGCCGGTACCCGGTGTTCCTGGCCAAGTCGTCGCTGTTCACGATCCCTGTGGTCGGCCCGCTCATCGCCCGACTCGGCCAGCTGCCGGTCTACCGCGGCCAGGCCGACGCTGGGCTGGTGCTCAGGCAGGCCGCCGAGCTGGCCGCAAAAAACAACGCCTGCGTGATCTTCTACCCGGAGGCCACGGTCACCAGGGATCCGGACCAGTGGCCGATGGTCGCCAAGACCGGCGTAGCCAGGCTGGCGCTGGAGCGCAACATCCCGGTGGTGCCGGTCGCACACTGGGGCGCGCAGCGGATCCTGCCGTACGGCAAGATCGTGCCCAAGTTCCTGCCGCGCAAGACCGTGCGGGTCGTGGCCGGGCCGCCGGTCGATCTGTCCGAGTTCGCCGACCAGCCGCTCAACAACCAGGTACTCAGGGCCGCCACCGACAAGATCATGACGGCGGTAGCTGCGCTCGTCGGCGATCTGCGCGGGCTGCCGCCGCCGGCGGAGTTCTATCACCCGGCCGTTGCCCGCCGGAAGCTACGCCAGGATCTGCGGGCGCTCTCGGATGCCGGCGCGAACGGTGCGGGTCCCGAAGCCGGCGCGGGTCCCGAAGCCGGCGCGGGTCCGGAAGCCGCCGCGGATGCGGTCGACGCCAGCAGTACCGACTCAGCCGGGGAGGGACCGGCGGCAGGGACCTCAGGCCAGTGATCATGTCCGCTGATCTCCACGGCGGCGAATCCCGATCGGGGACTCGCAGGCGGAGCGCACACCCGTGAGGGCTGCGGTGCTGGGCGGCGGCGCGTGGGGCACCACGTTCGCCCAGGTGCTGTGCGACGCCGGGACCCCGGTGACGCTCTGGTGCCGTCGGCCCGAGCTCGCCGACCTCATCAACTCGAGCCACGAGTCGCCCGGCTACCTCCCCGGCATCTCGCTGCCCGCGATGCTGCACGCGACCGCAGACCCGGCCGAGGCATTCGCGGGCGCCGACCTCGTGGTGCTAGCCGTCCCCGCACAGACCTTGCGGCAGTATCTGATCCAGTGGCGCGATCTGGTGCCGCCCGCGGCGGTGCTCGTCAGTCTCATGAAGGGCATCGAGCTTGGCACCGGCGACCGGATGAGCCAGGTCATCGCCGAGATCACCGGGGCAGGCCCGGATCGGATCGCGGTGATCTCCGGGCCTAACCTGGCGCCGGAAATCGCGGCCAGGCAGTACTGCGCCACAGTCGTCGCCTGCGCCGACCTGGCCGTGGCCGACCAGCTCCAGAAGGCGAGTCACACCAGCTACTTCCGTCCGTACACGAACCCGGACGTGGTCGGCTGCGAGCTCGGTGGCGCGGTGAAGAACGTCATCGCGCTCGCCGTCGGTATCGCGGTCGGAATGGGCCTCGGCGACAACACACGGGCGATGCTCATCACCAGGGGTCTGGCCGAGATCGCCAGGCTCGGCGCCGCGCTCGGCGCGGACCAGCACACGTTCGCGGGCCTGGCAGGCATGGGTGACCTGGTGGCCAGCTGCAGTTCTCCGCTGGCCAGGAACCGGGCGTTCGGCGAGAAGCTCGGCCGGGGCGTACCGCTGGCTGACGTGCTCGCCGCGACGACCCAGACGGTCGAAGGCGTCAAGTCGTCGGAGTCGGTGTTGCAGCTGGCGCGGGCGCACGAAGTCGAGATGCCGATCACTGAGGTGATCGCGGGCGTCATGCACGGCGGGCTGGAGATCGGAGAGGCGGTGCTGCTGCTGGCCAGCAGGTCCGCCAAGCCGGAGCGTTACGGCGTCTGACGTCGGGGCACCACACTACCGGCGTGATGCACGGAACTGGAGGAGTTCGTGAGCGAGCAGCGCAAGATCAGGGTCGCAGTCGTCTTCGGCGGCCGCGGGCCGGAGCACCAGGTGTCCTGCATGGGCGGGGGGAACATGCTGGGCGCGATCGACAGGTCGCGCTATGAGGTGATCCCGGTCGGCATCACAACCGAAGGCAGCTGGGTGCAAGTAGCCGACGCGCCGGAGCGGCTCGGGGTGACCGACGGCAAACTGCCCACGGTGGAAGCGGTGGCCGAGCCCGGCTCGCCGCTGGTGCCGTGGTCGGGCGCGGGCACTACCAGCTCGGTGGCGACGTCGACGGCAGGCGGCCTGGTGGCGAGCGCCCCCGCGCAGATCCCGCACCTGTTCGGCGAGGTCGACCTCGTGCTGCCCGTGCTGCACGGCCCGTACGGCGAGGACGGGACCATCCAGGGCCTGCTGGAGATGGCCGGGGTGCCGTACGTCGGCGCCGGCGTGCTGGCTAGCGCCGTCAGCATGGACAAGGAGTACATGAACCTGATCTTCAGGGCCAAAGGCCTGCCGGTCGGACCCTACGTGGTCGTCGGTGAGCGAGACTGGCCCGCAACCGAGTCGGGCGATGTCGTCTCGGTCGAGGCCAAGCGGGTGCTTGAGGACATCGCCGACCTCGGCTGGCCGCTGTTCGTGAAGCCGGCTAGGGGCGGGTCCAGCATCGGCACCTCCAAGGCGCACGACATGGCGCAGCTGCACGATGCCATCGCGCTAGCTCGGCAGTACGACCCCAAGGTGCTGGTCGAGGCTGCGATCGACGGCGCCGAGATCGAGGTCTCGGTGCTGCAGGGCATCGACGGCGCACCGCCGGACACCAGCATTCCCGGCCAGCTGCTGGTCGACGGCGGCGAGGAGTTCTGGGACTTCGAGGCCAAGTACCTGGATTCGGCTAGTGGCATGGCGATCCCGGCGCCGATCCCGGACAGCGCGCTACAGGAGATCCGCCGCCTCGCGGCGGCGGCGTTCGACGCAGTGTCCTGCGAGGGCCTGGCCAGAGTTGACTTTTTCTACACCAGGGACGGCCAGATCCTCATCAATGAGATCAACACGATGCCTGGCCTCTCGCCCGCGTCGTATTTCCAGAAGATGTGGGAAGCAAGCGGCCTGCCGTTCCCGCAGCTGATCGACAGGCTGCTGCAGACCGCGCTCAAGAAGCGACCGGGGCTGCGGTAGCGCGCTGCCCACCCGGCTGCCCGTCTCATTACCGGGGGATATGAGTGAAGCGGCAGCTCACCTTGCCCGTCGGCGTGGTCTGGCTCGCGGCGGTCGTGTGCGCCTGGCTGGTGACCATGCCGCTGCTTGCTCTCTTGATCAAGGTCGCCGTCCACCGCATGAGCGCAGGCGGGCTGGCGGGCACGGCCGCACTGAGCGCCACGTTCGCGTGCGTCGTCGTGGGAGGATCTGCATCTGCGGTCGCACTCCGCGTGCGGCGCAACCATTGTCAGCGCCGCGCCGCGCTCAGCGGCGTAGCGACCGGCGGAGTCGTCCTGCTGTTCTTGTATTCGTATGTCGAGGCCACGGGCTTGCACGTTGCGGGCGCGTGGAAGGCACTCCTGCCTCTGGTGATTGTCACCACGGCCGAGCTGGCGATGGCGCTCCGGCTGCGTCGTCACTGCCGCGAGGAGCAACCGCCAGGACAGGCGCCGCCAGGACAGGCGCAGCCGGGACATGCGCAGCCGGGCCAGGCGCCGCCGGGCCAGGCGCCGCCACCTGAGCGTTGGCGCCCATAGGCCAGCACGCGGGCGCCCGTCGGCGAGGACGGGCGCCCGCACTTCGTGCTTCGTGGCCGCTAGCGCGCGCTGGTCATCCAGCGCGGCGCTGTTAGCGCCTCTTGGCGTTGACCATGGCCTTGAAGTCCGCCCCCGCGCGGAACTTGGGCACCGATGTCTTCGGAACCTTGACGGCCGCCCCGGTAGCCGGGTTGCGCGCAGTGCGGGCCGGCCGGACCTGCTTCTCGAAGACGCCGAATCCGGTGATTGACACCTTGTCACCGCTGGCGACAGTTTGCTGGATGGTGTCGAGGACGGCGTTGACCGCCTCGGTCGCCGTCCTTTTATCTCCGATTCGGCCGGAGATCGCCTCGATCAGGTCGCGCTTGTTCATGTCCTCACTCCTGCGGTTCCCCCGTGTGGGAGGTCGCGCGGACACGAAAGCCGTGCTCGCGACCTCTGATGGCCCTGAAATTAAGGTATCCAGTGACATCGCACAAACACCGGGGTCGCTAAACCTGCGGCGAGGGCCTGAGCCTCACGGATGCTGTGTCGATTGCCGACTGAGACGGATTACGGATTATCCGAGTGATTTCCGTATCCGTGAATTTTGGCCGCGACTTCATCCAGAACGGCCAGGAACGCCGCCACCCGCCGCTGGCCGCATGCCTCATCCGCGCCTGCAGCCTTGACGGCGTCGCACACAGCTATGAACTGCCGGTGCAACCGGGCCGCCAGCGGACGCGGCAAGTCGAGCGCGGCCATCCTCCTGCGCGCCTCGGCCAGCTGTGCCGACAGTGCGCTGCCGGCTGGCGGCGGCGAAAAGCCAGGCATGAATCGATCTCCCCTTGCTTGATGGTACGCAGCGCACCCACGACCTTACGATGAGCGCGTGGTGGCGCCATTACCGCCTGGGGTGTGGAGCAGATCGGGGCTTTCGACCTAGACACGGGGACCTTTGGCCGACTGCCGCGGCCGGGAGCTTGGCTGTACGGTCCATACTTGAGCGTGCGGCCTGGCGGTATGGCCGCGTTTTTGCCCCTGGAGACCGAGTGAGGTCTGTCCAATGAAGGTATCGGTGGTCAAGGAGACCGCGCCCGGCGAGCGCCGTGTTGCGCTGGTACCCGAAGCCGTCGTCAAGCTGCGCGCGGCCGGGCTCGACGTTCTCGTCGAGTCGGGCGCCGGCGAAGGAGCATGGCTGACCGATGACGCCTATGCCGAGGCGGGCGCCAGCGTCGTGAGCCGCGCTGACGCCCTCGCGGCCGATGTGGTGCTCATGGTCGGGCGGCCTGACGCAGCGACCGTTGCCGCGCTGCGGCCGGGCCAGGCCGTGATCGGCTTGCTGTCCCCCCTTACCGACCCCGACCTGGTCGGATCGCTGGCGGACGCCGGCGTGGTAGCGCTGAGCATGGACATGATCCCGCGGACGCTGCCGAGGGCCCAGCCCATGGACGCGCTGTCGTCTCAGGCCAACATCGCCGGGTATAAGGCGGTGCTGGTGGCCGCGGCCGAGTTCGGCCGGTTCTTCCCCCTGCTGATCACGGCAGCAGGAACAGCGCGGCCAGCCAGGGTGCTCGTGCTCGGCGTCGGCGTCGCGGGCCTGCAGGCCATCGGCACGGCGCGCAGGCTCGGCGCGCTCGTCAGCGCGTATGATGTCCGGCCCGAAACGCGAACCGAGGCGGAGTCGGTTGGCGCTGCGTTCATCGAGCTCAGCAGCGTTGGGCCCGCGTCTGGCGAAGGCGGCTACGCCCGCGCACTGACTGACGACGAGCGGGTCGCGCAGCAGCAGGAACTTGCAAGCCACATCGCCCGGCACGACGTGGTCATCACTACCGCCCAGGTGCCGGGGCGTCGGCCGCCACTGCTCGTAACCGAGGACGCGCTGAAGGCGATGACGGCAGGATCGGTCATCGTGGACATGGGTGCGAGCGCTCTGGGGGGCAACGTTGTCGGCTCCGTTCCTAGCCAGACGGTGGTCACCGAGCACGGCGTCACGATCATCGGCGCATCAGCACTGCCGTCGAGCATGTCGGCCGCTGCCTCGGCCATGTACGCCCGCAACGTGACCGCCCTGCTGCTGTACCTGATCAAGGACGGCGAGCTCGCGCTGGATCCTGGCGACGAGCTTCAAGCCGGCGTCGTGATCACGTCAGGCGGCGCAGTGGTTCACCCGTCGCTGCGCGAGTCCGAATCATCCGCGGCCCAAGCCGCTGTGGCCCAAGCCGCTGTGGCCCAATCATCTGCGGCCCAACAGCCAACCCAAGCCCAGCCCGACGAAGGGGCCGTCCGTGACTAGCTACCCGGCGCTGCTCGTTGACGTCACCATCTTCGTGCTCGCCCTCTGGGTGGGCTTCGAGGTCATCAGCAAGGTGCCCGCTACGTTGCACACGCCTCTGATGTCGGCCGCAAACTCGATCCACGGCATCGTGCTGGCCGGGGCCATCCTGATCGCGGTGACCGCCCACAACGCGGTGGGCTACGTAATCGCGTTCCTGGCGGCTGCGTTCGCCGCGGCCAACGTGGTCGGCGGTTACGTGGTCACCGGCCGCATGCTGAAGATGTTCCGGCGACGGCCGACCCTGCCGACAGCGCCCGCACCCGCTGAGATAGCGGGTGCCGCTCAACCGAGCGTCAACGGCAAGGGACCCAAGGCATGAGCACATTCGACTGGGTCATCCAGCTCATCTACGTCTTGGCCGCGTCATGCTTTGTCTTCGGCCTGCACCTGATGAACTCCCCTGCTACTGCCCGGCGCGGCAACCAGGTCTCTACGACAGGCATGATCACGGCAATTGCCGCGACGCTGGCGATCGTCATCCATGGGAACCTGATCAGCACGACCGGCTGGGTCGTGATGATCGCGGGCGCGCTGGTCGGGAGCGCGGCCGGCCTGCACTCGGCCAGGACCGTCCAGATGACGGCGATGCCGCAGCTGGTCAGCATGTTCAACGCGGTCGGCGGCGGTGCTGCTGCGCTGGTCGGCATCCACGACTACATGCAGGCCGGCGCTGCGGTGTCGGCGACGACGTCGGTCACCACTCTGCTGGACGTGATCATCGGCGCAGTGACGTTCTCCGGATCGCTCATTGCCGCAGGGAAGCTTCAAGGCGTGGTCACGTCCGCGCCGGTCACGTTCCCTGGCGCCCGGATCTTGAACCTGCTGCTCGCGGTCGTCGCAGTGGGAATCGGCGCCTACCTGCTCGCCTCACCGAGCGTCTGGCTGCTCCTCGTCGTCATCCTCGCCGCTCTTGCATTTGGCGTCTCGATGGTCATGCCGATCGGCGGCGCGGACATGCCCGTCGTCATCTCGCTGCTGAACGCCTTCACCGGAACGGCCGTGGCCATGGCCGGCTTCGTGATCGGCAACTGGGCGCTGATCATCGCCGGCGCACTCGTGGGCGCGTCTGGCGGCATCCTGACCAAGCTCATGGCTGACGCGATGAACCGGTCGATCCGCAATATCATCGTCGGCGGTTTCGGCACCGGCGACGCGGTAGCAGCGGTGACCGGGCCGGGCGGCAGCGTCCAGTCCATCGCCGCTGACGACGCGGCAATTCAGCTCGCGTACGCCTCCAAGGTCATCATCGTCCCGGGCTACGGCCTCGCGGCGGCGCAGGCTCAGCACGAGGTCGCGGCGCTAGCTGAAGAACTGGAATCGCACGGTGTCGAGGTCAGCTACGCCATCCACCCGGTGGCCGGCCGGATGCCGGGGCACATGAACGTACTGCTGGCCGAGGCCAACGTGCCTTACCCGCAGCTCAAGGAGATGGACGAGATCAATCCGGAGTTCGCCAGGGCCGACGTCGCGCTTGTCATCGGCGCGAACGACGTCACTAACCCGGCCGCCCGCCGGGCCGGCACCGCGATCTCCGGGATGCCGATCCTCGACGTCGACCAGGCCAAGAGCATCATCGTGATCAAGCGCTCCATGGGTCACGGCTATGCGGGCATCGACAACGAGCTGTACGTCGACCCGAAGACGAGCATGTACTTCGCCGACGCCAAGAAGGCGCTGAGCGAGCTGACCGCCGCCGTTAAGACACTGGTGGGCTAGCTGACGGGTCCGGCGGCGGCAGTCGGCGGAGGTCATCGGTGGTGAGCTCGCCCGTGGAGATGAGCAGGGCCGCGAGTTCCTCGAGCGCGCGCGGCCCACGCAAGCCGGGGACCCCGATCCGGACGTAGCGATTGCGGATGTTCTCGCAACGCTTGGAGACGGTGTGTGGTTGCCAGCCGATCCGCTCGGCAGTTTCCCGCGCGCTCCGCGGCGCCGCAGGGCCCGAGTGCCTCCACGTGAGGTACTCCTCGAACCGCGCCGCGAGCACGAGCCGGTCGCCGTCGTTGAGCGGGGCACGCAGTTTGGTGGACGTTACCGTGCGCTCCGGAACGACTTCGGCTGCCTCCTCCTCGCTGTCCTCCTCTGCGTCGTCCTCCTCGTCCAGGTCGGGGAGCCGCATTCGGAGTGTGTAACTGTCGAGGAGGCCGTCGATCCGGACCTTGGCATGCCATTGCTGGAGTGGGAGCGCCATGCCGGGCGGAATGTCTGCCCGGAAGCCGAGGTCGCCCGAGAGGTAGAGCATCGAGGAGGCGCTTGCGTTTGCCAGCCACCAGGATCCGGCGCGCCACTCGATGCTGCCGGCGTTGCGTGACACGCCCCTGTCATCGTCGGGGAGAACCGCGTTGCAGATCTTTGCGCGGCCGAAGGTGAATCGCTCGCCTGGCCGCACGCGCCACGTGTTCGCCTCGAACATTACGATCAGCAGCACGCGCAGACCTTGCCACGCGGTCGGCCAGCCCGTCAAACTCCGGGCCCTGATGTCAGGTCCGGTGACAGCTCCAGCCTCCCCTTCCCCGGGGAGGGCTCCCCATTTGGGGATGCCTCCCCTTGTCGCGCCCCGAGCATTGGCGCCAGCATCGATCCATGGGCTCATGGGACTTCATGCGGATCTCGGCTCGCCGGGTCTGGATCGTGGCAGTGGCGCTGGCACTGGCCACGGCCTGCGTCATCGCAGCGACCCATGCCGCGAATGCCGCAGCGACGCGGCGCCAGCCTGGATTCGGGGCCGCGGCCAGGGTGGCGGTCGATCATGCCGCGGCGAAGCTTGCGCCGCGCCGGTCGACGCCCGCGCCGGTTCCTCGCCGGTGAGCACAGTTGGGCAGGCCGATGCAGGGGCTCGGCTTGCGCGGCTGGTAGCTCCGGGTTCTTGTTCCGCCTGGTCAGGCTTTGCGCGCTGAGGTAGACACCAGGCCGTACTCTTCGACCGCTCGTATGACGCAGCCTGTCGCTGCGACCGTGTCTACGCGAACTGCGGCGGCGAGGCTACGGGTCTCCGCTAGCGTCGCCTCGTCTCGCCAGAGGGTCTCGCTGATCGTGTGCCCGGTCTCCGGGTCCACCAGCAGCAGTGTGCTGCAGAAGCCCCTAGTTTCGGCCAGCCAGGGCACCGCCGTGTCGCCATAGACCTCGACCGCGTCCTCGACTTGCGACGGTTCGACGTCCATCCGGGTGAGCCGCATGCCTGCCCCACTACGCATAGGCGCCTCCAGCTCGAAGACGGGGACCTCGTACCGCTCCACGGAGACGGTGCCGGCGGCTCGCCTGACCGCCTCCCGGCGGCTCGACGAGACGGTGTGCTCACTCGCATGCATCGCATCGTCCGAGGCCCAGAACGACTCGAGTATCGCCAAGCCCGCGTCAGGATCGGTGTACAAGGACGTACCGAGGCTGCCGGGCTGGCTGTCTACCTGTGGCCGAACCTCCGACTCGATGAACTTGACCGAGTCACCGAGCCGAAGCGGATCGGCGGTAAGGAAATTGAACCGGACATGCAGCATGAATGCCCCCCGCGCCTCTCGGCGGACCCACCAAATGGGACCTCACCCGCTCAACCCACGCTGCCCGGAGAGCCGCCAGGGTGTCAACTGTTTGATCGGGTAGTCACAGGCCACGTTCCAAGCATTGGCCCCGTTCGGGGTAGGTAGCGCTATGCAGGTGGGCCCGTTCGGGGCGGTATAACAGATCCAAGCCATTTATCCGGGTACCGAGTTATTCGGCCCTAGCGCGCCGTGCCGCGAGCGTCGGGCGACAAGCATTAGGCAAGTGTTTGCGGCATGGCGACAGCCGGACGCGCCGAGACGCGGCTCGGCCTGTCTGGCTGATGCTGGTACTACCGCGCTGTGGTCAATGCGCCGCGGGCGTGTTAGTAGGGATCGCCGGTGGTCTGGTAGACGCGGCCGCTGGGCAGCCGCCAGGTCATGACGCCGGGCTCGGGCTGTTCGAGGTGCCAGCCGGGGGCCTGCTTGGCTTTGTGGTGGCGCCGGCACACCGGCCCGATGTTGCATTCGCAGGTCCGGCCCCGTAAGTCTCGTCATTGCACCACCGCTGTTCGGGACAGCAAGCCGCGATTGATCGCAGTGAGTGCCGCGCTGCCGGGAGACCAACGTCCCAGTACCGACTGGAATCGCATCCGCGACCTGGCTTGGTGCGCCGCCCGGTTAGTTTGCTGAGATGTTCGACCTGACCGCCGTCGCTTGGCCCGCTTGGCAGCACGCGTGGATCATCCGCGAACGAATCAAGTCGGGAGCAGTCGGCCCCGGGTCCGTCGTTCAGTTGCCTCGGGACGTGACCCCCTCCCTGGGCACTCGGGCATGAGTGCGAAAGGTCATTGACATTTGCGGCGAGGCTCGCCGATCAGGAATTACCGCAGCGCCGCTAGCTGCTGGCGCACGACCTTCGTGTTGGGGTGATCGGGCCCGAACTGGCGCTCCCGGTCGACGACGACTTGCTTGAACAGGGCTATCGCCTTACGGCGCTGCCCGTCCAGCTGGTAGGCCTCGGCCAGCGCCCCCCGGCAGCTCCGCGTGACGCCGTGATCTGGCCCGAGGATCCGGGTTGAGTCGCCCAGAACCCCCTCCAGAGTCGCCACCGCCTCCGCAGGCCGCCGCGCGGCTGAGTACGCGAGGCCGAGCGCGACACGGCCCCTGAGACCGTTCGTGCTGTCCCGGCCGTAGGCGCGGTCTAGGTCCTCTCGGGCCTGCTCGAGGACGGGAATGGCCTCGGACGCGCGCCCAGCTGCCATGTACGCAGAACCAAGCCTGCCGCGGGCGGACAGCATCAATCTGTGATCTTGGCCTAGCATCTTGTCACCGATCGCGCAGGCGTCAGTCAAGACCGCGATCGCCTCGTCGGTTCGGCGTTCTGTCAGTAGGCATGTACCCAGGACCGTTCGGTAGCTGACCTGATCCGGATCTCCTTCTGCGCGCATGCGGTCCAGCGCGGTGAGATTCATTTCGGCCAGCCGGGTCGCTGCCGGGTATTCCCCCGCAGCCAGGTGCCCCCCGCATAGCCTGTGCCGGCAAAAGAGCGTGTCCGGATCATCTGGGCCGAGGAATCGCTCGGCCCAGGCGAGCGCCCGCTCCAGGTGGACTATGGCCTGCTGTGGCCGGCCAAGTTGCGTGAGGGCGTTCCCCAGGTCCGACCGGGTCAAGATGGTGGCTCTGTGCTCGGCGCCCGCGATCTGCTCCAGCTCCGCTACGGCTTGCTCGTGTCCGGGGTGCGACTGCGCAGCGTTCCCGGCCGCAAGCAGCGCCCAGGCTGCGTCGCTGCGGGCGACGGCGGTATCCAGATGACCGGCTCCCAGCGTCCGCTCGCACGCCTCAAGGTTCTGCTCGAGGAGCGTGACCGCCTCGGCATGCTTGCCGCTGAGGATGCACGCACGTCCGAGGACCTGCCGTGCTGCACGCGCCGCGGGCGCGTCATCGCCTTCCGATTCTTCCGCGTCGGCCAGTGCCTGCCGGAACTGGCTAATCTCCCGGTCATGGCTTCCCGGCGAAGCCGGAATGCTGAATGGGCTACGGCTCCCTCCCATCAGGGCAGCCTCCCCACACACCCGGCGTGTATTGACTTCTCGCGATCCGCCATGACCGTCACGCTGCAAGTTCCTCAGCTGCTGCATCACCCAAGAAGAACACGTCGGCGCTACTTGCGGCAGCGCTCGCTTGGGCTGCGTAGAGGCTAGCAGCCCAGTCGGTGTATACGAGCGCTGCGCCACCCGCGCCGACTGATGTGAACTGCCAGAACTCGGCCCTGGCGGCTGCCGAGCCCGCTCGCGGGTGCGGCGGCTCGTGCGGCCCGGGCTGGAGCTGGAACGCCGCGGTCACCTGGCCGTAGACCTCGCCGGTGTTCTTGATCTCATGCGTCCACGCGGCTGCTACCGAGATCTGCCCGGAAGCGGTAGCCGAGATGGACCACTTGTAACGGGACCCGCCCAGTTTGAAGTTCGACGACCACGAGCCCTGGCAGCTTGTTCCGCAGAACTCGGCCAGTCCGCCGTCCTGACCGACGGCCTTGAGGCCCTCAAGGGGGATCGTCATTGTCGCGCCGTCCGGCAGGACGATCACGTAGCTGTCTGGCAGGCCGTTCGTGAAATGAAGAGTGACAGACCCGGAGGAGGATGTCTCGCCGCCGATCTCGGAGGAGATCGTCAGCTCGCCCCAGTTGTTATAGAACGTATGTTTCCACAGAGGGATCGACAGCTCGTTCACGAACCATGTCGGCGTTGTGTCAGACACGCGAACATGCGGATGGCCGCCTGAGTGGCAGGCTGTGCGCCACTGTGGGGGGCACGCAGGCCGGCCGGACCCTCGGCTCCCGCCGCCAGGCGGGTGATAACCGGGACACCCTGGGGCCCAGCTGGGGCATTGATGGGGGTGGTAGCCGGGGCAGCTGGGCTCGGTGTCGAGGCACGGTCGCTTCGCTTGATGCGGAGCCGGGGGGGTTACCTGGTAGCACTGGCCGTCGACGCAGTAGCGGTGGCCGCGTCGGCGCCGGTGCCGGTCTGGCTGGTGAGCCCGGCCCAGCGGGTCGTAGCCGTTGGTGATGGTGACGCCGCCGGGCTCGGTCAGCGTCGCGAGGTTCCCGTCGGCGTCGTAGGTCGAGCCGTAGGTGGCGGTGGAGGAGCTCTGGCAGGGGTTTGTCGTGCTGGGGCTGGTTCGGGTACGCGGCGGTTGGCGGCTCGATCTGGCATTCGGGCAGGTTCCAGGAGTTGTAGGTGGTCCACCACTTGCTGCCGTTGCCGTCGGTGTACAGGGTCTGGTTGCCGGCCAGGTCGTAGCCGTACGAGGTGGTGATCGACTTGGTGGCGGTGACCGGCTGGGTTTCGCTGGCCACCAGGCCGGTCGGGTCGTAGGTGAACGTCGTGCTGTGGCCACGGAAGTCCGTCGACGACAGCATGTTGCCGTCCCCGTCATAAGTCGCGCCGGATGAGCGCAGCACGGTCCCGTTGGGGGCGGTCAGGTCGGCCTGCCCGGTCGGCCAGCCGGCCTCGTGGTAGGTGTAGGTGGTCTGGGTCTGGTCGGGCCAGGTGGCGGACGTCTTACGGCCGGCGGCAACCCCGAGGACGCCCGCTACTACGCCCGAGTGATCGCCTCCGGCCAGAGTTGGGAAGAGCACCTGGCCGAACTGGACGCCGAGTTTGCCAAGGAATACGAGGCCGCAGGCCACTGCGAGCACGGGCTCTCAGCAGCTCTGTGCGCCGGTCCTGGCCATTACCCGCACGACTTCGACTACCAACCCCAACGGGATGGCCGGCAGCCACCTGGGTTCGAGGCCCAGGAACGCGCGATACCTGGCCAGGTGCCGGGCCTTACGTTCCAGCAGGCGCGGGTTCGCGATCCTGGCGCCATCCGACAGGCGCGAAGATGGCTTCGCCGGCCTAGATCCGGGCACCCACTCGCAAGGATTCGGCGCCCGCGAGGAAAGACGGGCGAAGAGCAGGTATGCGTGGCGGGCAGCCCGGCACCCGAAGCGGTAACTCAGCCCGACCGGGACTCGAGCAGGTCGCGGAGTTGCTGAGTCACCGGATCATGCCACCTGGTGGCGAAGAACATGTGCAGCCAGCCGTCGGCGTCGGCTTGGAAGAGCTCGTCGCGGATGGACGGGTCGGCACCGCGCTCCAGGAGCAAGCGGGCCACCTCGAGCTGACTGTGCATGATTGCCCAGTGCAGGCCGGTCCGCCCGAAGTAGGCCGTGACGTCGGGGTTCAGGCCGAGGTCAAGGAACCAGCGCACGACCTCGGTCCGGCCGTGCTGGCAGGCGTGGACGAACGCTTCGGCGATGATCTCCTCCGGATCGTCGGTCGCCGGGATCCGGGGCGGGAAAGGGCCGAAGTCGGCGGGGTTGGGGCGCGAGGCCGCAGCCTCCGGCCGCAGCCTGCCGTCCGCGTCGAAACAGGCCCGCACAAGATCCAGCCGGCCGCACGCGGCATAGGTCCAGAGCGCCGGAGGGACGATACCGTGTCCGGCGAGCAGGTCGACGACCTTCGTGCTGCCAAAGTAGATGGCGTACTCCAGCGGGGTGGCGCCGCAGCGTCCGGGTGCCGGGATCGGCGCCGGCGCCGAGCAGCAGCCGCACATACTCCACCCGGTTGAAGGTGGCGGCCCGGGTAAGCGGGAGGTTCAGATCGGTGGCCTTGCCGATCAGCACATCGACTGCGGCGCGCGGCACGCCGAGTTCCTCACCGAGCCGGACACCGGGGATCTCCTCGTGGGTGGCGAGCATCTGCAGCAGGGTGTCGGCCTGCTCGGCGGTCAGCTGGGCCAGCCGCCCGGTGTCGCCGGCCAGCAGGGCTTCGGCCTGCGGGCGCAGCCGCCGCTGCTTCTCAAGGCGTTCGTCAGCATCGCGCTCGGATTTCTCGGCGCCCGACACGAGCTCCCGCCATGTCGGGAAGCCGAGCTCCCGGGCGATGACCATCCGAGCGTCACGAAGCTCGGCGGCGGAGCCGTCGGTAGCGGCCGAGTCCCTGGGCACATAGGCCCGCAGCCGTTGCAGCGCGCCCGGGTCGTTGCGGCGAAGCTCGGTGAGCAGGGCGTCGGCCATCGAGGCGTACGTGCCCGGCCCCATCCCCTGCAGGCGGGAGACCCGCCGGTCCTCGGTCGTGCTCCCGCTCTGGATGTGCGCGCAGAACTCGGCCCAGGTCCGGAATCCGTGTTCCTGGGCGAGCACGAACTGGGCGTCGCTGAGCAGGAACCGCTCGGCGGCCCGGTCGCCCATCACCTCAGCCACCCGCGCCTGGGCGGCCGCATCGCCCGTTTCGTACGTGTGCTGCAGGTGCTTGGCCTGCTTGCGGTAGTACTCCAGGTTCGGACGGGCCGGCAGCTCGAAATGACGATCGGGCATCGCAACCTCCTTCGTCGCCGAGGTCCGCTTGCCCGGCCGGAAAGAGGCTGGTCGAATCCGGTGCGCTGACGTTGCTGCTCGAGGTGGGAAAATCCCTGCCCGCGGACTGGCAGCGTCCTCGCACGCTCCATTCACAGTAATGACCGGCTCTGCGCGAAGCAACCGCCAGAAGGCTCCAGGTCAGCATCGCCCTGGAGCCAGGCGCCGATGAGATGACGTCTGTCAAGGTCGGCATGGCTTCCGAGGCGGGACTTGAGAAGGTCCGCTGGCTCGGCGCCCTCATGCGGACCTGGCACCTACGCGACGCCTCAAGCAATTTACTTCCAGCTCCGGCCGACAGCGGCTGCCAGCCACGATGTAGAAATCACTCATCTGCCGCCGACCGCGCGCTACATCCAGAGCGGCGATCTTGCCGAGAAGCGGACGGTCCGCACATGCGCGTTATGCCGGTGATCTTTGGGACATGCCGAAAGTAGTGCGGCAAGGCTTCGCCTTCTGTAGCGCCGCAGCGGGGCTTGCCATGCTGGGACCCGGAGCTGTCGTCAGGCTTCGCTGTAGCGCCGCAGCGGCTTGGCATGCTGGGACCCGGAGCTGTCGTCAGGCTTCGCTGTAGCGCCGCAGCGGGGCTTGCCATGCTGGGACCCGGAGCTGTCGTCAGGCTTCGCTGGAGGTTGGGTGGTGACCGCGCGTTCGCCGGGAGTGCAACCCTCGGCGGCCTCCGGCCCGCACTGCCCCGAAGATGATCTACGCCCAACCCACAGACACGGCAGGAGAATAAAAGAAATTCTGACGGGCCAATAACAGAGTGCCGCCTGGCTCTCGAACCTAGACATTGATCCACTGATGACGCCCGACACGAGCAGGGCAGCAAGAACGAGAGGGACTTGTAGTGCGAGCGGCACGGTGACATAGCCAGCGGGATTTGCGCTCGGTACGGAAATGTCGGACGCAGCAGACAATCCAGCGTCGGCCGCCATGAGTAGCAGGACAATAGTGAGACCGGTCCGTTATGACAACGCCACTAAGCCCGCAATATAATGAAAAAATCTTTCGTTCAGCTCGGCACTAGCGCTGTTGCGTACACGAACCAGATTTAACGATACTTATCAAGTGCTGAGTGAAAGCTCGGCGCCGTTGTACCGGCCATGACAACATGTGCTCGATCTGGCCGGAGCTCGCGACGGTATAACCTCCCTGAACGCTCGGCGGCTGCGCACCACCCGCTATCTGCGCGGATAGCCAGACATAAAGGAATTCTGAGGCATTAAGGATTTTGGCCCGTTCCGCCGGATCTGTCGCCAGGCAGAGTGCACCGTTCAAGGTACCGTCTTCAATGATGGCAGCCATCTCACCTGCAGTAAGATAAAACCCACCTGCGCCAACTGGGCTGTAGAAACTTTTGCCTGCCCGATCCGAAATGCGGTTAAGGCCTGGCTCATAAAACGTGGACGGCATCTCAAGGGTGCTGAGACGCAACGCGGCAAGCCGCCGACCCATCTGGCTGAAGTCAGGCAAGTATTTCCGCTCATCCGGCCATAGACAAATTCGTGGATTGGTAGCTGTACACAGTGGCCGGCTTGGAGGCTGCCGTTGCGCAAGGACGGGTGTAGCGGGCAGCAAGGCTGCAGCCGCCACAACTCCTACCGCCGCGCCAACGCTAAAAGCTCTTTGCCCGCTGGGTAGTGGCCAGCGATCACCTCTGTTCATGCGAGTCGGCACGGCAACAGCTGCTACCATCAGCGATGTCGCAAGGAACGCCCGAACCAAGAGCGCCATTCCGCTGACGCCATACCATGAATAAGCGAGGTTCGCCGTAACCAGCAGGCCAAAGCGGCTGGCAATAGCCATCATGATGATCAGGCCGATGACACCAGCGGCGATCGGCGCAACAACCTGCGACGAGATAACGCGCCCTATAAGATGGCCTGCTGCAGTATCTGCTGTTAGCGTCAGCGCACCCAGCAGGCCATACCCTAGCCAAAAATGCCCTGAACTGAGTTGACCTTCGCTGGCCGTAATTACCGTAATGACACCAGTAAGGTAAATTGCCAAGGCGATGCAGACAGTACTCGCCAATTGAATTGACTCGCCCCGCCATGCCGTGCGGGTACTGCTATCGATCCACGCCCGCGCCGCTGGATCTGATGACCGCGTGGCAGCGTAGGCCGCTCCGGCCATCATGAGCGGCCCGAGAAACAGCACAACTTGCTCAGCCTGCGCGCTGGCCGCAGGCCATATGCCTGCCCACCAACTCCCACTGCCGAGGGTCACCGCCAAAATACCAGCTACCAGAATTGGAGCCCACCACCGCAAGGGTGATCGTCTGACTTCGGTGGCCAGGACAGCAATCACGCGCCTCTCCCGGCTTGCAAGACAGACATGTAACCGCGCTCTAGTGCGGTGTCACCGGCCGACCCAGGTACCTGTTGTCGCTCGAGGTCTTCGACGGGGCCGTCGAAGACGATCTTGCCCTCACTGAGGACTACGACGCGGCTTGCCAGAGCTCGAATATCTTCCACAAGGTGGGTACTGAGAATAATGCAGGCCGAGGACAGGGAGCGGATGACCGCGCGAAAATCGAGCCTTTGAGCTGGGTCGAGTCCAACAGTCGGCTCATCTAGCATCAGAATTGACGGCTTTCCGACCAACGTTCCAGCAATAGCGGCACGCTGCAGCATGCCGCCCGACAAGTGCTTCATTTTCGTTCTCTCATCTGTTTTAAGGCCAACAGCCGTGAGCGCCTCGCTCGTTTCGAGGTTGATGACGCTAGACGGAACGCAGCGTAGCCACGCGCAATACCCGACGAATTCACGGACGGAAAAGCTGCCATAGTAGCCAAACTTCTGTGGAAGCCAACCGAGGTCTTTTCGTGCTTCGCGTGCTGATCGCCCATCAACGATCTTGCGGCCAGCAACTTCAAGTACCCCATTGATTGGCGGACGGACAGTGGCCAAAGTGGTAAGCAAGGTTGTCTTACCTGCACCGTTTGGCCCCAGAAGACCAACTATACCTCCGCCTATGGTTAGATCAATATCTTTCAAGACAGTCCGTCTGCCATATCCTTGGGACAGCTTAGAAGCTGTAATCACGTTATTTGAAGGAGTCATCTATCAACCAATCACTTAACGACCTGCGTGTGCAGGGATGGGGGTCAATCCATCCCTGCACACGCAGGACTACATCGAGACGCTTACCAGTGGTGATCAACCGCCAAATGCGAGCGCCCTAGCGAGCGTCGGTCGATCATGGGCTCCAGTTACTGTACGCCTGCGTGATGTGCGTTGAGCAAGCGATGTGGCTGAAGGGACCATCAGTGTGCCCCACCTTAATATACTCTTTCACACCGACGACGCCCGGCCAGAAGTAGCAGTTGGCAGAGGCCCAGTAGTGACCATTCTCGAGTGCCGGCGAGCAATAATCATTGCCGCCGCTGCTATTGTATTGGACGATGCATCCATTGTTATCATTACTTTGACTGGCGTTTGCTGCCATCGGCGCGACAGCCATAGCTGCGACGAGTAGAACTCCCCCTGTGAGAGCCACTTTGAATCGCCCTACTAAACTGCGTGAATGCATTCGCCAATCTCCTTTCCTGAACAGGCCCGGAATTGCCACTAGGTGTGGTAATAGTAGCGCATCAAAGCCGGATGTGTAAAGGGCTATGACCGGTAGCCTTGATAGATAGATCTCAGGGAATCATCTCCTTGGAGGCCAAGGTTTATCCCGAGCCAAAAACTCGAGCCCAGACTGACATAGCTGCCTACGGCTGGTCAGCGGCCGCAGCTCGAAAGACTGCACTTTCTTGACTTGGCACCATCGGCTCGGGCCGCATTCGCCGTCGGGCGCTAGTTAGCCTGCGGGAGTCAGGTACATCGGGCAGCAAAAGGACCTGATGCAGCAAGCGTGGCATACAGATGCCGGTTACCGCCGCCCGAACGGAAACATCCGCGGCCCGCAGGCGATTGGGTAACGCCCTGAAGGTCCTTGGGCTCTCGATCTGGATTGTCTTCGGCGCAGCGGCCACCGCGACAAGAGAACACCGGGAAAAACCGTTAGCACAAGACGAAGCTTCGACGTATCGTTTTGCGCCCAGCATCGTAACGGCCCGCCAGGAGTAAGACTCCCGGCGGGCCACTACTCAAGACCTGGACACCTCATCCTGGGATAGCCCCATAAGCACAGGCGGTGGCCGCGACAACGGCACTTACCTTAGTGGCTACTAGGGCGACGCTGCAAGCAGCAATTGCTGCGTGCATGTTTGGCTTGCCGAGTGCCGCTACGTGGCAGGCGGTGGCCCGGGCAAGGGTCACTGTGTAGCCGTGAAGCTGGAGCCATTCCTGGCAAGAACCGGCGGTCTCCGGAGTAAGAGCTGCGCTATGGGTTGCGCTCTGCGCGGTGTTGACCGTTGTTGCGGAGGCAACAGTCGGGGCGGCTAGCGCAGCCGGCGTCCACGCCAGGCCTCCACAGCTGATTACCGCGGCCGACACGGCCGCAGCGCCAATGCGGCGGTCAATAAGCCTTTTGTTTAGTTTCATGTTTCGCCCATTTCTTTCACTTAGGAGGACTGACTTCCGGCGCAAATCTGCGGGTCCGTAGGCCGTAGAATAAGCCGCCCAAGACCGGTCACGACAATGCCATGCCGGTTACCAACGCAGATGAATGCTCGTCGTTTCGTCAACGGTCGTTTGGAAATTGTAGCGTTACCAGCCTCACGCGTTCCTTGCTAAGTAGCACGCCCTCTTATGATCAACTCCTAACAAGTCTATCGCTACGTCCGCAGATTGTTATTGGCAGTTTAGCTGCCGAGCGTCTCTTTGTCACTCCCTAATCTAGCCTCGATCTTTCCCGATCTCGGCGGGTATCTCACCAGGTGTGCAAATGGAGTGACCTAGAGTAAGTCAACGGCCAGGGGGAATGGCCGCTTCATCGGGGGGAGGCTAATAAATATGGCAGTGTCACTGGGGGAACGGGCCGCGGGAATGGCTGCGGCTGATGAGACCGGAACGGATGGCTCATCAGAGGGTGAGGTTGTTGTCCGCCCTCTCATCATGTTGGAAAAAGTCCCCCTCAGAAACGGCGGCGGTGCCGCTGGCCGAGCTGATCGATGACCGGCTGCTGGATGCGGTGCTGGAACGGTCGAAGGATGCGGCCGGGGGGCTGCGGCTGACTGGCGAGAACTCGATGCTGGGTGAGCTGGTGAAGGCGGTGCTGGAACGGGCGCTGGGCGCTGAGCTGACCGCCCATCTGGGCTACGGCAGGCACGATCCGGCCGGCAACGGCAGCGGGAACTCCCGGAACGGGACGATCGCCAAGACGGTGCAGACCGTGGTCGGGCCGGTGGCCCATCAGGTGCCCCGCGACCGGGCCGGCACCTTCGACCCGGTGCTGGTGCCCAAGCGGTCCGGGCGGATCGCCGGCCAGGTGTGCGACAGGTGTTGCGCACGCGGGCCGGGAAGCGGTTATCCGCGGGCCGGTGAACGGTTCACCTGGGCGATGAGCTCGCGGTCGGCGGGCCGGGCGGCTGCCAGGTCCTCGGCCTGTTCTTCGAGCTGGAGGCGGAAGTCGATGACCTGCTGCTCCAGCTGGGTGATCTTCTGGCTGAGCGCGTCGAGGTCGGCGGGCACGCCGAGTCCGGACTCGTGCCAGGTCTGCTCGCCGAGCGTTTGTGACAGGTGTTTCTCCAGTTGCCGCACGCGGCCGCTCAGCCGGGTGGCGCGTTCGTGGGCGCCGAGCAGGTCGGCTTGCAGGGACGCCCGTCCCCAGGATGCTTGGCCTGGACGTGCCGATCGATGGCGTCGATGACAGCGCGGTCTGCGCCGAGTAACTCGTGCTGGCAGATCAGCGCTCAGGCTGGATGTCTTGGGAGCTGCCAGAGAATGCGGTATGCCTGCGCCCCCTCAGCCTGTTGAATATTCGCGATGCCGCAGCGCGAAGCGAGGCGAGCCGCCAGGGCGTGAGCGCCACTGCGCAAGACCCTACTGCAATCGAACCTACGGCGATCAGAAGACAGGGCACTTGTCCTGCAGGTTGCCGTGCCCAGTACCACCAGTAGAAGTGACCCGCGCTGTCTGTTCCGAAGTAGTTAAGCGGGAAGAACGAGGCCAGGGGCAAAACCCAAGCCAGGCTCCACCGCAGCACTCTGCCCGATAGCAAAGCCATACCAGTCCAGATCGCTACCTCGCGGACAAGCACGATGGCGGTTCCTAGCGGCGCCAGCATCAAGGTAGTGGCTCCGACGAGCAGAGCGGCGGCGCATGACGCCCAGACCAGGTAGCACACCTGGCACCTTCGCAGCGCAGTGGAGCCAGCCTCCTCGAAGCTGGCCATCGTCCCGTCAAGGCTCGAGACGACGAGGCAGACGATGATCAGCGGGACCTGCAAGGCCAGTGGAACGGTGATGTAGCCGTTGACAGTCGGCGCAGAGACGTCGGTGTGTACGCTCAAGGCGACGTCGGCAACCAGCGCCACGCCTGCTATCGCAAGGCCCCGCCAGTGGTGGGCCCTAACGTACCGGGCGACGGTCTTACCGCTTGGCATACGCCTTGCACACGTACTTGTCTTTCACGGTTGCCTGGGTGCGGACGAAGGCCACCTGGGTTGCTTCTGGCTCCTTCGCTAGACGGCCTATTGCAATCGGATCGACCCCAGGCGGGCCGCCGAAGACCGTGGGCGGTTGTGGGCCGCCGAAGATCCGCGTTGAAAGCCACTGCACTAGCAGGAGATTCGACTGTAGCAACTTGTCGTAGGAGACCTGCGACATCGATGGGGGGAAACAAGCTTGAGATCCGAAGGTACTTGACAACACGTCGTAGGCCATAGCGCTCGCCACGAACCACATGTTGTCGCTCACGCTGCCATAGTCGAGGCTCAAGCCACTGGGGTCGTCGGGCTGCTTTCGTGGCTGGACCCCTTGCTCGTAGAAGGTCCCTGGGACACGAAACTGGCCGGGCGGCAGCTGACCCGCGCGCACGGCCAGCGCGGTCACGTCCTTCAGATACGAGCCGTCCTCTGGCCAGAGGCAGATCCGAGGAACCGTCGCCGTGCAGTCCGGGTCCGCCGGAGCAGCACGCGCCTGAAGCACCTGCTGGGTCGGAATCAGGACCGCAGCTGCCACAACGACCGCCACGCCGAGAGCACCGGCCGACCACCGCTGCAACTCCGGCCGCCAGCGACCGGCTCTCCAACCAAGCAGGGATGGCAGGGTGACCGCCGTCGCGGTCAGGCCGAGCCCCAGAAGCAACCGGGTGTCAAGGGCAGCCGGTTTCACGGAGAACGCTGGGTCACCGACGACGGCATTGCCGTTGTCCGTGAGGCCGAGGAGGGAGCTGAAGGCCATCATCAGTACCAGACAGCCGGCGCCGGCAGCGATGGGCGCCCCGAGCCGGGACCCTGTGACCCGGCCCGCGATGTGGCCGATGGCGGCGCATGCGACCGTCGCCGCCGCGCCTAGCAGGAGATAGCTGGGCCAGATGAAACCGGGCCCCGCCTGGGCGAAACCAGCAAAGGCGGCGTACGCCACGCCTGCTAGGTACCCGACCAGGCCGATCACCGCCGAACCAGTTAGCTGAGCCGCGTCAGGGATCCAGTCGGCCCGAGCCGAGCTGCGCATGCGGTCGGAAACCCCCGGCAGGCCTGACCGGGCCGCGGACCAAGCCGCCCCAGCGGCCACGAGCGGGCCGAGGAACACCACCGGCCGCAGCGCCTCCGCGCTGGCCCTTGGCCATGCACCGGCCCAGCCCTGGTTTGATGCCAGGACGACCACGTTCAAAAGGGCCAGGACTGGCAGCCACCAGCGAAGCGGCGACCTACGCAGCTCAGCCCAGAAGGCACTCCTCATCGGGCCTTCTGCCCCGTCCCTATGACGTTCATGTAGCCCTGCTCCAAGGCGTTTTCGCCCGCACAGCCAGGCCCCGCCGCGGCCTTCAGCTCCTCCGCGCTTCCCCGGAACACGGCCTTGCCGTCGTTCATGACGACGACACTGCCCCCAACGGCGCGCACGTCCTCGACGAGATGCGTGCTCAGCAGCACCGTGATGCCGTCTAGGGAACTGATCAAGCTACGGAATTCCAGGCGCTGAGCCGGGTCCAGCCCGACAGTGGGCTCGTCGAGCAGCAACAACGGCGGTCGGCCGACGATCGCTGAGGCGATCCCGGCCCGCTGGGCCATGCCACCCGACAGGCGCCTCATCGCGGTGCCTGCCTGGCGCTCCAGGCCGACAGCTCCGATAGCCGCCAGCGCCGCCTGATGGGCACCGCGCTCGGCGACACCGCGGAGCCATGCGCAATAGCGCACGAAGTCGTAGACCGAGAAGTTGGGGTAGAACCCGAACCGTTGCGGCAGGTACCCGATACCGGACCGGGCACGGCGCGCCGAACGCTCGTCGGAGACCATATTGCCGAGGATCTTCAATGATCCGCCACGCGGAGGCGAGACAGTAGCCAGAGTCCGCAGGAGCGTTGTCTTGCCCGCTCCGTTGGGCCCGAGCAACCACACCACGCCAGGAACGGCCTCGAAATCCAGATCCTTGATAACGAGCCGTCGCCCGTAGCCCTGGAACAGGGCCAGGGCTTCCACGCCACGACGCCCGTGATCGCCGACTCGCTCCGCGCTCGTACTGCTATCCATAGAAGTCCTTAGGCACGGAACTGGCCACGCGGGGCCGTACGACCTGGCCCGCGCGCGACCATGACCATAGCAGCAACCTGCTAGACGCCGAACGTGTCCATCAGCTAGAGGTATGCGTCACTAGCGGCGAACCGAATCGGACGTTTATGAAGCCAATAGAAATGGACGTACTGCATGCGATGTGAGAGAAGGGGCCATCGGACTTTCCCTTGTTGATGTACTGCTTAGGCCCGACATCCCCTGGCCACGCAACGCAATCGGCGCTCGCCCAAACCTGCGCATTAACAGTTATGGGGCTACAATATGCGTCCCCGCCAGTACTGGTGTAACTCGTGTAGCATCCATAAATCCTCGCCGTTGATCTGGCCGAAGCAGGCGCTGCTGCTATCGCAGCCGGCAGCGCGATAGCTGCGAACGTGGCACAACACAAGCCTAAAGTGCGGACGCGCAGAAATGATCTAGTCAACTTTCCTCCTTTGCTAGCTACTCTCTCAAGGGCAGATGTTCGCGCTTTCGCGTCCTACTTCATCCTCCTTCTGGTTGGTTTTCCCGCTTACTGTAGCGGCCAGAAGCGGCTCTAGCAATGGCCTCTTTCTGCTTGCGCCCGATCTGTCGATGCGATATTTCGCACCCGACTCCAAGACGGCCTCCGAGCTGCAGGAATGTTGGACCGCAGACAATGCAGGACTCGGTCCGGACGCCGATCAGTCTGAGGAGCAACACACCTAGTGAGACGGTCATTTCGCAGTTGGCCACTCGCGCAATGTAAAACCGTCGGCGCAGCCTACGTTGGTTCGGTCGGATTCGCTCGTAAGTCTGGCCTTTGTCAGTAGGTCGCGATAACTTCCGTTGCCAGTCAATTCATGGGGAGCAGCGAGATGACCGTCACGCTGGATGATGACGATGTTTTCCGGGAGCAGCACACGGGCGGCGACGGCCACCGGGACCATCCTGAGTGGATGGTGCGCGCGCCGCGATGTTCTATGCCGATACCGGCGGCCGGGCAAGGGCGATCCTGGACCTGCTGATTGACCGACCTGGCCAGCTGCTGGATGCCGACTCGATAAGCAGACCAGCTGCTCGGGACCGATGCTGCTCGAGGCAAGACCAGCGGCCGGGCCACGGTCGCCCGGGGCACTCGCGGCATGAGTCCTGCCCAGACGGCGTCCGGGCGCGTGTATCCCTTCAAGTGGTTTGAGGGCCGGAATGGATCACCAACCCGCTACGGGATGAAGCCCGTGGTGGCTGGCCTGTTTGCGAAGGCCAGGCGAATAGCTGACGCCGTCGACGGCAGGCGCACGTACTGGTGGGATGACGAGCTCGGCGAGAACGTCTACATGGAAGTGACGCGCCGCGATGACATGGGCGCGGACCTGAAGGCGCCATCGGCGGCCCGCGGCGGCGCCATCACGCTAACCCGCGCCTAGGTCACCCGCCACAGGATGCCGGGGTCGCCAGCCACGCAGGGATCGATGACGAGCTGTGTGCCGCCCGTAGTGCTGTCGCCTGGATCGGCGAGGCACAGCCCGGCCCCCTGCGTCGCCTGGATCGGCAGCACAGCCCCCAGCGGGCTGACGATCCTGACGCCTATTGGACCGCCGGCAACCTGCCACACCTGCGACGGGGCCGTCGAGCACGGACCCAGCCGGACGCGCGTTCCTGGCGTCGTCGCTCCCGCGGTAAGCCCCAGGCACTGCCCGCCCAGGCTGAGCTGCGCCGCTCGGCTCGAGGGTCCAAGCCTGCGCGCTCGTCCCGTTGCACGTCCGGAGCGTGACGGCGCCCACCTGCTGACCCGGTGGATCGCACGTTGCTCCCGCAGTTGCCGGGAATCCCTGAGGTCAGCGGCCCGGCAGGCAGGGATCCACTGCTGACTCGGGCTCGGCGTGCTCGAGCTGCCGGTGTTGTTCGGCGTGGCCACGCAGACCGCCGCGGTGGCGAGCGAGCCATTGTTCGTGCCAGTGTCGGCGAGGCAGCGGCCGTCGCCGAGATTGGTTAGCACGGCCCTGGAGCCGAGCTGCCAGCGCTGGCCGGTTGTGCACGAGGTCAACTCCAGCGCGGCTGGCGAGGACGAACTCGTGGCCTTGGCGGCCAGGCACGAGCCGTTGACGTGGAGCGTACCGTCGGCGGCGATCGCCCAATGCTGGTTAGCAGCTGAGCTGCACGTCTCGATGACGATGCTCGTGGCCGACAACGCCGCCAGGCACTTGCCGTCCCGGCTGAGCCACAATGTGCCCGGCAGGCCGGCGCTTGCACGCCTGCCCGAGCGACCGTCCAGGCGAACGAGCCCGTCGCCAGAGCCGTGCCGGACGTATCCGTCGACCTGCACGTGGACCGTGTAGTGGCCGCCAGTAGCCAGCCAGCCCGAAATCATCCCGCAGCTGCTGATCGCTAGCCCAGGCGGCAACCCTGTGGCTGAGAAGCGGAGCGTGCAACCCGACAGTCCGTCCGACGCCGGCACCTGATACCGGACCGGGCTCCCGACCGAGCCCGTTCGGCTGCTCAGCGTGCCGAGCGCAGACCTTCCCATGGACGTCCCACGCGAACGTCAGCGTGACGCTGGCGTCGCCGGCGGCTGATGCAGTTACAGATCCTGGGAACGTGGCCGCATTCGCTGGCAGTTGCCCGCTCAGTGCGCCCGTGCTGGCGTTCACCTGGATCCCCGGCGGTAGTCCCTTCGCGCTGAACGTAGCCGCCCCGCCGCCGCCGAGCACGTTGAGCTGACCGCTGAACTGGCTGCCGACCGGATTGCTCTGGTTGGCAGGCGCAGCGACCTCAAGCGCTGTGCTGCTGAGCCAGCTCGCGTCGGTCGCAACCGAAACGCCGGGTACCTTCGCTGCGTCGGTGTACTGCCAGTATGTCCACGTCGCCCACTGCGGGGGCATGGCGGGCGCGCTGGCGAAGCTTGCGATCCACAACGGGTCGGCGGCGAACGCGGTGCTATCTCCTGTGCACGTGTGCCACCAGTCCTGCGTGGTGTAGATGACCGGCGGCTGACCGGTACGTCGGCTCGTCTCTGCGGCGAACGCGTTGATCCACGCGACCATCTGCGTCGGCGTCAGGCCGTAGCACTCATTCGTCCCGTCGCCCGCGGGCGGCGCGCTGTCATACGGGTCGTACTCGATGTCGAGGATCAACGGCAGGGTCTTCCCGTCGGCCACGTAGTTCGCGTGATCAAGCGCGTAGTCAGCCTGAAGCGCGCCGCCAGAATAGTTCGGGATGGCGAACGCGTACGGCGCGGTCAGCATGCCCGCGGCATGCGCCCCGCTGGCGTCGGCCGGCATAGTAGGGGTTGGCGTAGTAGCTGCCCTCGGTGACCTTGATGAACACGAACTTGTACTGCGCCGCCGCCACCTGGCTCCAGTTGATTGCCGCCCCGCTCGGATGCTGGAACTGACGCGACGTCGATGCCCTCGATGGTCGAGGCCCCGGCGGGCAGCGCGGCTGGCCTGACTTGCGCGGCCGACTTAGCCGCCACAGCGTGGCCCGACATCGCGCGCTCCAGCTTGGGCGAGTGCGTTGCGCCCACGTTGAACCGGTCTATATGCCCGCCGCGGCTTGTGCTGGCCTGAGCAGCAGCCGTACCCGCACTGGCGGACACGGCGCCAGCGTCGGCGGATGCGCCGAGAAGTAGGACTGTGAAAGCGGCGGCTACGGTCGTGAGCGCGCGGCGCATGAAGTCTTCGTCTCCTGTCCGTCGGCCCCCCCGATGGATGCTGGCGACAAAACCCGCATACTACCGCGAGTGTGGCGCCCGCCGCGGGAGTACTCGGCCCGCGTATCCCGCCGTCGTGACCGCCAGCCCACCGCTGCGACCAAACGCCCAGATCGTGAGCGCATAGATGCTGAGTATCGATCCGGTAACGGGCACGGCGCTCCGGCCGCCGACGCCGCCAGCCACGGCGAACAGCGACGACCTTCGGCGCGTCGTGACCCGCGGATGTGGCGCAGGCGCCGTCAGGAGGCGGCGCGCTTACCTGCCGCCGTACTCCTCGTCAGTTACGTGCTCGCCCCAGTACATCTCCGGCCTGTCTGCGTCACCGACGCCTTCGGTGATGGACAGGTGCGTCATGAAGTGGTCCGGCGCTGCGCCATGCCAATGCAGTTCGCCGGCCCGGGTGTGGATGACGTCGCCGGAACGTATCTCGGTGACGTCGGCACCTTGCGACTGCACAAGGCCTGCACCGTCGGTGACGTAGAGGGTCTGGCCGAGAGCATGGGAATGCCAGGCGGTGCGTGCGCCAGGCGTGAAGCGAACGGCGCTCACCCGTACGCGTGAGGGTTCCTCTCCCCTGGCGATGGCGTCGATCCAGACATCTCCGCTGAACCATTCGGCCGGGCCCTTGGCGGACGGCGGCTTCGGCAGGATCTCCATCAAGCTCCCCTTTCGTCATGCGTCCAAGAGCTACCGGACGGGTCGCGTCGGCGAGCCGGACCAGGGAAAGGTACACCTATAGCCGGGCCGCTTCCCTGCTGGCGTTTACTAATGCGCCGGCTGGACCATCAACTGCTCACCGGATGACCGCCTGGACTGGGCTCCGCTTGGCTAGCGCGCTCTCTCGGGCGACCCGCGATGGTAGCCCATCAGACGCGAGAATCCCCGCCCGTGCACGCGGGGCGCGTTCCGCCGCCGCCAGGACGCCGTAGGCCAGCCCCTTACACACCCCGGAGACCGGCGGCAATGAGCGATTGATCACCTGCTCCGACGTGGCCCGGGCGGGTGACCGGCGCGGCCGGGCAGTCAGCGGCCGAGTTCGGCGGGAACCTGGGCTACTCGATTGCTCTGGTGGAGCGCGACACCGTGGGCGGCACCGTTGTTACCAGCGGGGGTGCTCCGACCAAGACCTTCCGCGAGGCTGCCGCCTACCTCAGCGGCTTTGAGAAGGAGGAGATCTACGGGGTGTCGCTGTCGGCACCTCCGGAGGTCATCTACCCGGTCCTCCTGTCCAGGGCGCGCGAGGTCAGCGAACAGCTCCGCAAGCTAACCCTCCTGCAGCTCCGCGAGCGCGGCGTGGAGCTGGTCCCCGGTGAGGCGCGGCTGGATGGCGAGCACGAGGTCGTCGTCCGCGATGGCGGGGCAGAAAGGCGGCTGCGGGCCGAGCGGGTCATCGTCGCGACCGGGTCGAGGCCGCTGCGCCCGGCCAGCGTGCCGTTCGACGATACCTGCGTCTTCGACTCCGAGACCATCGCGAGTATCGCGCGCAAGCCCCGCGAGCTGCTGATCGTGGGCGGCGGGGCCATCGGGATTGAGTACGACACCATTTTCGCAGCGCTCGGCGTCCCCGTGACCATCGTCGACGCTGCCGACCGGCTGGCGACCATGATGGACGGCGAGATCTCCCGGCGGCTTGAGCAGGTCTTGCTGGAGCGAGGCAACCAGGTGATTCTCGGCACCGGCATGGCTGCCGTGCGCAGGGACGGGGATGGCCTGGCTGTCGAGCTCGGCGACGGCCGGCAGCTCCGGTGTGATGCGCTGTTGTTCGCGGCGGGCCGCAGCGTGAGCACTGGTGGCCTCGGCCTGGAGAAGGCCGGGGTTAAGGTCGACGAGCGCGGCCGGGTCGTGGTCGACTCCGAGCGGCGGACCAGCTGCCCCTGGATATTCGCGGCCGGTGACGTCGTCGGCCCGTCCCTGGCCTCGATCGCCGCCGACCAGGGACGACAGGCCCTGTGCGGGGCGCTCGGCCTCGACTTCTCCGTCCACGTTGACCAGACACCGGCCGCGGCCATCTACGGGCTGCCGGAAGTGGCACGCGCCGGCAAGAGCGAGGAAGACTGCGCGGCCGAGGGGATTCCGTATGAGGTCGGGCGGTGCGAGCTAGGCACCACACCGCGCGGGGTCATCGCGGGCCAGGAAGGCCTGCTCAAGCTTGTCTTTCACGGCGGCAGCGGAGTTCTCGTCGGTGTGCACGCGATCTGCGAGATCGCCTCGGAGATCGCCGGGACTGGCCAGGCCATGATCCACAACAAGGCGACCATCGAGGACGTGGTCCGGATGGCCTACAACACACCGACCTACACCTACGGCTACAAGCTGGCCGCTGGCGATGCTCTCACCAGGATGAATCCCGACGTGCTACGCGCGATGCGCCTGCCGTCCAAAGCCCACCGGATCTGAGCAGGCAGCGGCGGCCGCCAATGAAACTCGAAACCCTGGACGCCACCTTCGTCATCGACACCTTCCTGCTACTCCTGATCGGCGTCGGCCCGAAGATCGCGCTGGTGCCCTTCCTCGAGACGACCAGCACGATGCCGGAGGCAACCCGGCGCCGAGTCCTGCGCAAGATGCTCACCACCGCCGCATCGGCCGCTGTCGTCCTGCTGGTCCTCGGCGGCCTGCTCACTAGGCTCCTGCACTTCTCGCCGGGAGCGCTGGGCGTATCCAGCGGCATCATCCTGCTCATCATCGCGGTTGTCATGGTGCTCGGGCAGAACAACGGAAGCAGCGGGGGCATGGCGGACAAAGGCCGAGACCCCATGCAAGCTGCCGTCTACCCGCTGGCGGTCCCCTATCTGCTTAACCCGGCCGGGATAGTCGTGCTCGTCACCGCCTCAGCCGAGGCCAGCTCCGTCGCGGTGTTCGCAGTCGTCATCGGCATCCTGATTGTGATCTTTGCCCTGGACGTCGTTGTGTTCCGGTGGGCCGTCCAGGTCGGCAACCATATGGATGCAGGGCGGATGCTAGTGACCGAGAAGATATTCGGATTTCTGCTAGCGGCGCTGGCGGTGCAGCTGGCACTCAACGGCCTGGCGGATGTCGGCGTGATACACCTTACGGGCCACTAGCGCGAAGGCACCGATCACCGGTACCTGCCGAGAAGCTGGTGGGTGCGGCCAGGCCAAGGCACACGCGCAGCCCGCCGGGCGGCCAGAAACCCGCTGCCGGATGATGGTAGTTGGCCTGAGGCTGCCTTCGTTGGCGCACGGCACGGGTGGATCGTGGCCGAATACATCAGGCCCGTGAACTGCTACTTCCCTGGTAGCCCCGACCGGATTTGAACCGGCGCTACCGCCTTGAGAGGGCGGCGTCCTGGGCCGCTAGACGACGGGGCCAGGTACTTTCGCTGCTCCCACGCGACACCGGCGCACCCGACTGGTGACTGGCTACCGCACGGAAAACCGGCACTCGCGCGGTCCTCGCAGAACCGCGTGCCGGGCCATCAGGTTAGCGCACAGCGCCGGCCCGCGCCAAACCCGGCGCAGGGCAACGTTAGCCGAATCACTCAAGTCCGCATGATCCGTCGATTTCCTGGTACTTACCGCCCGTGCTCGCATTCATTGTTGTACTGATCGTCGTCGGCCTTGTGGTCGGACTGATCGCGCGCCTCCTCGTCCCTGGCCGGGACAACATCGGCATCATCGGCACCATCCTGCTCGGAATCGTCGGCTCGTTCGTCGGCGGATTCCTCTGGGAACTAGTCGAATTCCACAAGATCGAGACTCACGACTTCCACTCCGTCGGCATCATTGGCTCGATCATCGGCGCCATCGTGGTGCTGCTTCTGCTGCGAGTCACGGGCCTGGAGCGAGGCCGGTCCCGCCGCCGGCGGCGCAGCCGGATTTAGGCCAAGACAGTCCGAAGGCAACCCCCGACAGCATGAAGCGCGGCTACCAGCCAGGCAGCCGCGCTTTTGCTTGCGTTGTCGCTGGGGTACCAGGACTCGAACCTAGACTAACGGGGCCAGAACCCGTCGGGCTGCCAATTACCCCATACCCCATGGGAGCGCGCCACCGGCTTGACCCGAGGCGCCTGTGCAGTGTAGCCGAAGCCACACCCACGGACCAAAGCATCTAGCCGGTCGGCCAGCTACCGCCGGCCCAACGTCTTCACACGACCATCGCACTACCGATTGCGGCGTTTTCCCCAGGTATGGGCATCGAGGCCGCGAGCAGCCGCGCGCCCGTCACTGCTCGAATGCCTCGAGGAACTCGAGTCGATTGCCGTGCAGGTCGCGGGCATAGAAACGGCGGTGGTGCGGGTAATTGCCGTCCCATTCGACCTCGCGGCCTCGCTCGGCCAGTGCGTGCGCAAGCCGATCCAGACCGCGCACGAGGATTCCAGCATGTGCCTTGGCGGGGGGACGGAAGCCTTCTTCCACTGCGAGGTGGATCTCCAGCCCGTCCAGTCGGAACCAGCAGCCGCCACGTGCCGCGAGCGGCGGCGGCTTCTCCAGCTCGGTCATGCCAAGGATGTCGCCATAGAACTCACGAGCCAGATCCTCGCCGCCCGGCGGATCGCCAGCTGCACGTGATGCAGCCCGCGAAAGCCGACGCCCAAATCGGCCGCATGTGCGTGCCCTCCCGAAGGATCCGCGCTCGTCATCGGTGCATCTTTCAGCCGCCGTCGACGACCCGGTTCGTGAGCGCGCCGATGCCCTCGACGCTGACCGAGACGCTGTCGCCGGCCACGACCGGGCCGATGCCCTCAGGAGTCCCGGTGAGCAGGACATCCCCCGGAAGCATCGTCATCACAGAGGTCACGTAGGTGACGAGCGTCGTGATGTCGTGGATCAGCAGTGACGTCCGCGAATCCTGCTTGACCGCTCCGTTCACGGTCGTGGTCAGCCGCACGTCGCCAGGATCCAGGGCGGTCTCAATCCACGGACCGAGCGGACAGAACGTGTCAAAGCCCTTCGCCCTCGTCCACTGGCCATCCTTCGCCTGAAGATCACGGGCGGTGACATCGTTCGCGCAGGTATAGCCGAAGATCACCTCAGGCACCCTGGCTGCCGGGACATCGCGGCATAGCCTGCCGAAGACGATCGCCAGCTCGCCCTCGTAGTCGACCCGCTCAGATTGCTCTACCGGGCGGACGATCGCGTCGCCGGGACCGACCACGGCCGTCGACGGCTTCAGGAAGATCAGTGGCTCGGCGGGCGGCTCGGAGCCTGTCTCCCGTGCGTGTTCCAGGTAGTTCTTGCCGATAGCAAGCACCTTGCTCGGCAGCACCGGCGCCAGCAGACGCACATCGGCCAGCGCATAAGTCACGCCGGTCAGCTTCGCCTCGCCCGCGCTTGGCCCGAATGGGTGGCCGACGATCTCTGCCACTCTCAGTTCATCGGGCTCGCGGCCGACCGCGTCCGCGGTCCCGTTCTCCCCCGCCGGACCGGCGTCAGCTCGGCCTATATCGCCATGAACCGTGGCGCCATCGACGATGCCGCCGTCGACGATGCCCCCATCGACGATGCCGAACTTAACCTCGTCGTTGACGGCGAACCTCGCGATGCGCATCTGCTGCTCCCGCTGTTGTGCCAGCTGTTCCGTTGCCAGCTGCCGCTTTGGCAGCCGCTGCGGTGCCAGCTGCCGAGATTCCGGCGAGACCGGCTTGCTTACTGCATGTAGCCCTCGACCTCGGGGATCGGGCGAGGCGCGCTCCCGCTCGGGTCCTCACCGAACTCGCGCCGCGCCCGGCGCTGGCGCAGGAGATCCCAGTACTGGTCGAGCTCTGCTTCGATCGCGCGGAGTTGCTCCTGCTCCTGATCGGTCGTCAGCTCGCCGGAGGCTAGCCGCGCGCGCAGATCGTGCTCGGTCTTGATGAGCTCATCAATGTGGCCAAGGATGTCCTTGTCGTCCATGAAGTGATCCCTTCCCTCGCGGCTCCGCCCATCCTTCCATCCTCCGCGTCGGGGCCAAGGCCCCGTGCCGGCCATACCGCGCCGGCCGATACCGCGCCGGCGATACCGTGCCCGCCATACCGTGCCCGCCATACCGTGCCCGCCATACCGAGTCGGCAGGCCATTGAGCGGACATCGGTGTCGGACGTCCCGTGTACGTTGCCGCCATGCAGCTCACGCGCAGGCGCATCATCGCCGCGGCAATGGACTTGATCGAGCGCGACGGCGCCGAAGCCATCACGATGGACCGGCTCGCGACCGAGCTCGGCTGCGGAGTGATGTCGCTGTACACCCACGTTCCGGGGAGGTCAGCCCTGCTGGACGGCGTGGCCGACGCGGTGATGTCCGGCATCGAGATCACATCGGTGCCGGTCGGCGGGTGGCACGAGCAGATCCGGGCGCAGGCCAGGGCGTTCCGTCAGGTGGCCAGGGCCTATCCACGTTGCACCGTCGTTGGCGTCAGCAGGCCGCCGTCATCCGCCCGGACGGTGCGGCCGGTGGAGGCTGCGCTGGCCACGCTCCGCGACGCCGGGATCGGCGGACAGGAAGCCGTCCGGATCGTCCGCGCGTTCGTCGCATACATCATGGGCTCGGTCCTGCGCGAGATCGGCATCGCACCGGGTCCGGACGCCAGCGACGACGAGGAGGCCGAGACGCATCGCCTGCACCTGCGGCCGGCCGACTTCCCGCAGCTGGTGAGCCTGACCGCCGAGCTCCGCACCAGTGATCCGGACGCAGACTTCGAGTTCGGCCTGGAGCTGCTTGTATACGCGGTCGCCGCTATGCACCCAGCAGGCGCCGCGGCCTAGCGCAATGGGCTGACCTGGTCGCTGCCGGAGCGCCAGCTAGCCGGACATCCCCATGTCGCGCGGGATGGCCGAAGCCACCAGGCCTGCGGCGCGTCAGCACACCTTGTGCATCCAGCCGTACGGATCGGGCAATTGGCCGAACTGAATCCCAAGCAGTTGCTCGCGCAGGTGCATCGTCACGGGGCCGGGCTCGCCACCGCCGATGGTCCAGCCGCCCGCCGCTCCGCGGACCGCGCCCACAGGGGTGATGACCGCGGCGGTGCCGCATGCGAATACCTCGGTGATCTCGCCTGACTCACAGCCAGCTTGCCACTCGGCGACGGAGATTGCCCCTTCCTCCGCGGGGATCCCGAGATCAGGTGCCAGGGTCAGGAGCGAGTCCCTGATGACGCCGGGGAGCAGCGTCCCGGTCAGCCCGGGCGTCATGATCCGGGCGCTCGAGCCGGAGCCGTGGACGAAGAAGAGGTTCATGCCGCCCATTTCTTCGACCCACTGGTGCTCGATTGCATCGAGCCAGACGACCTGCTCGCAGCCGTGCGCTAGCGCCTCCAGCTGGCCGGCGAAAGCGCCCGCGTAGTTGCCTCCGGTCTTGGCCTCGCCGGTCCCGCCGGGCGCTGCCCTCGTGTAGGAGTCTGCGAGCCAGACCGAGACCGGCTGCACACCTCGGGAGAAGTAAATGCCAGCCGGCGAGGCGATGACGGCGAACGTGTAGGACGTCGACGGCCTGCTGATGCCCAGGCCGACGTGAGTGGCGAACATGAGCGGCCGCAGATACAGGCTTTCCTCGCCGCCAGGCGCGTCGGCGCCAGGCACCCAGTCCCGGTCCTGCGTCACAAGCAGCTCGAGAGCGTGGACGAATACGTCCTCGGACAGTCCGGGCATGCTCATCCGAGCCGCCGAGCGATTGAACCTGGCCGCATTCACGGTCGGCCGGAACATGACCACCGCGCCGCTGGCCTGACGGTAAGCCTTCAGGCCCTCGAAGATCTCCTGCGCATAGTGCAAGACGGCGCTGGCCGGATCCATGCTGAACGGCCCGTACGGCCGCAGCTGCGCGTCATGCCAGCCGACCGCCTCGTCCCAGTCGATCGTGACCATGTGGTCGGTGAAGACCTGGCCGAAGCCAGGACTGGCCAGCAGCTCAGCGCGCCGGGATGCTGGGACCGGCTCAGCCGAGGGATGAATCGCGAAGGTAATCCCGTCCCTGGCACCTGCGCTCATCGCGTGCCCTCCCTGCTCACCGGCCGCGGCGCCGTTGCCGCTGCCCTGAAACCTAGGCTAGCCCGCTACCCGCTCGGCTATGTCATCACCGATCTCCAGCGTGGACCGCGGTGACCAGGCTCCCTGACGCTCCAGCAGGTCGTCGGACACTGCCTGCTCGATCCTGCCGGCTTCCGCCAATAGGCCGAGGTGCTGACACAGCATGGCCGCAGACAAGATGGCCGCGGTCGGATCAGCCTTGTGCTTGCCGGCGATGTCCGGCGCGCTGCCGTGCACTGGCTCGAACGTACTCGGCGCCGTTCGCTCGGGATTGATGCTGGCGCTAGCGGCGAGGCCGATGCCGCCCGCCACGGCCGCGCCGAGCGCGGTGAGGATATCGCCGAACATGTTGTCGGAGAGGATCACGTCGAACCGCTCTGGCTGGCTAAGGAAGTACACCGCAGCCGCGTCCATGTGGCAGTACTCAGTGGTGACGCCCGGGAAGTCCGCGGCGACTTCACTGACCGTCCGGCGCCACAGATCGCCGGCGTAGGCGAGCACATTGGTCTTGTGCACGAGGGTCAGCCGACGGCGGGGTCGCTCGGCCGCACGCTGCAGCGCGTACCTGGCCACGCGTTCAACACCGAACGCGGTGTTGATGCTCTCCTGAGTGGCTACCTCGGCGGGCGTGCCCTTGCGCATGACGCCACCGGCCTCGATGTACGGGCCCTCCGTGCCTTCCCTGACGATCAGCATGTCGACCGACTCGGGCCGGACATTGGCTAGTGCCGAGGCGACGCCCGCGTACAGCCGGACCGGGCGCAGGTTGACGTACTGATCAAACTCGAACCGCAGCCGTAGGAGCAGGCCGCGCTCCAGCAGGCCGCTCCGCACGCTCGGATCACCCACAGCGCCGAGCAGGATCGCGTCATGCGCCGCTAGCTCGCCGAGTACCGAGCCAGGCAGCACCTCGCCGGTCCGGTGGAATCGCTGCGAGCCCAGGTCGTAGCTCGTCGGTTCGATCGCCAGCGAGCCAACGGCCCGCAGGACCTTGATGGCCTCGGCGACGACCTCGGGGCCGATGCCGTCGCCCCCGATCACCGCAAGCCGGATAGTTTGTGCTGCCACGTCAGTACCTTACTGGCCGGTCGCTGCCGCGTGGCAAGCTGCCGACGACCGGCGCGGGCTGGTCCGGCCCCGATCGCTGGTCAGCCCTCGATCGGTGGTCAGCCCTCATCCAGGTCAACGACCCTGGCCAGGCCGGCGCCGATCGCGGCGGCGATGTCGCTGAGCAGGTCCGCGTGTACCGCGGAGTCAACTGACAACACCATCAGGGCGTCGCCGCCCTGGGCATGCCGGCAGACCTGCATCCCGGCGATGTTGACCTGGTGGCTGCCCAGTATCTGGCCCACTGTGCCGACGACGCCGGGCCGGTCCGAGTAACCGAGGAAGATCATGTGATCGGCCGGGGCGAGCTCGGCGTCCAGGCCGTTGACCTCGACCAGGTGCTCGGTCTGGCGGAGCCCCGACAAGGTGCCGCTCACCGAGATCATGTGGCCGTCCGGCGCGGTACCGCGCACCGTCAGCAGGTTCCGCCAGTCGTGGCTCACCAGATCGGTGCTGAGGCTCACCTCGACGCCGCGCTCCTTGGCCACGAGCGGCGCGTTGACGTAGGTGACCGGCTCCTCCGTGACGCCGCCGAAGAGGCCCTTCATCGCCGCCAGGCCCAGGACGCTCACGTCGAGCCCGGCGATCTCGCCATTCGCCTCGACGGCCACTGACGCTGTCGCGCCGCCCGCGAGAGCGGCGAAGATCCGGCCGAGCTTCTCGCCGAGCGGCAGCCACGGGCGCAGATCCTCGTGTACGGCGCCGCCCTGCACGTTCACCGCGTCGGCGACGAACTCGCCTTCCAGGGCGAGCCGGACGGACCTGGCGACTTGTATGCCAGCCTTGTCCTGCGCCTCGTGGGTGCTCGCGCCGAGGTGCGGGGTGACAACCACATTGTCGAACCCGAACAGCGGGCTATCTACGCACGGTTCCTTCACGTAGACGTCGATCCCGGCGCCGGCGATCCGGCCCGCACGCAGCGCCTCCGCGAGCGCGGTCTCGTCCACGATGCCACCGCGGGCCGCGTTGATAATCCGGACCTCGGGCTTGACCAGGTGCAGCTCGCGATCGCCGATGAGGCCCGTCGTCTCGGCATTCCTGGGCAGGTGGACAGTGATGAAGTCGGCCTCGGCCAGCAGCTCGTCCAGGCCGACCATCCGGACGCCAAGCTGCGTCGATGTAGCTGGCGGCGCATATGGGTCGTAGGCGATCACGGTCATGCCGAACGCCGCCAGGCGCTCGGCCACCAGCGCGCCGATCCGGCCCAGGCCCAGGATCCCGACGACCTTGTCCTGCAGCTCCACTCCCGTGTAGGCCGAACGCTTCCACTGGCCGTTCTTGAGGGAGGCGTTGGCCTGCGGCACGTTCCGGGCGATGGCGAGCAGCAGCGCGACTGCGTGCTCGGCTGCGCTGACGATGTTGGAAGCGGGTGCGTTAACCACCATCACGCCGGCCTTCGTGGCCGCGTCCACGTCGACGTTGTCCAGGCCGACGCCGGCCCGCGCCACGACCCGGAGCCGCCGAGCCGCGGCAATGGCCTCGGCGTCGATCTGCGTAGCGCTGCGGACGATCACGGCGTCGACGGCCGCCAGCGCCGGCAGCAGCTTGCTCCGGTCGGCGCCGTCGACGTACCGGACCTCGAATGAGGTCTCCAGCAAGGCGAGCCCTGCCGGGGACAGCTCTTCGGCGACCAAGACGACAGGTGCGGGCACGAAGTTCCTCCGGATATGTCGGATCAGGTATCTATCGGCAGGTCCCTGCCGTCGGCCTTAGCCTAGGGCTGCCGTTTCCGGCGCGGCGGCGTCTCGCGGGTCATCCGGAGCTTCGCCAGCTGTCGAACCTGGGCCGACCACCGGGGCTGAGGCCTCAACCGGAGCCAGGCCGCCGGCCGGACCCGAACCGACACCCGGACCCGCGACAAGCCCCGTGCCGACGACGGCCAGCGACTCGATCCCGTGCGCTGCCATCGGCCTGGCTACGAGGTACCCCTGACCGAGTCCGCAGCCCATAGCCCGCAGGAGCTCCAGCTGCTCCGGCCGCTCGATCCCCTCGGCCACGATCTCGATGCCGAGGTCGTGGCCGACCTGCACGATGGTGCGAGTCAGCATTGCCAGCGTGCCGTCGGTCCCAAGGCCGGCCACGAAGGAGGGATCAATCTTGATGATGTCGACAGGAAGCTGGCGCAGGTAGGCGAGCGAGGCATACCCGGTGCCGAAGTCGTCGATCGCCAGCCGGACGCCGAGCTGCCGCAGCCGGGCCAGTCCGTCCAGGACTGGGCTGTCGATCTCGATCAGCACCCGCTCGGTAACCTCGATCGTCAGCGCGGAGCGCTGTAGGCCGGCATCGTCGATCGCCGTCAGCACCGACTCGGCGAACCCCGCGGTGCTGACCTGGCGCAATGAGAAGTTGACCGACAACCCGACCGGCCAGCCGGAAGCCCGCCAGAGCGCCACCTGCCGGCAGGCCTGCCCGAGCACCCACGCGCCGAGAGGCACGATGAGCCCCGAATCCTCCGCGACGCCCAGGAACTCCAGAGGAGCGACAGATTCGCCACCGCGCGACCACCGGACAAGCGCCTCCACGCTCGCCACGCGCGACGTCGAGAGCTCCACCACCGGCTGGTATTCGATGCCCAGGCCGCCGTCCTCAATCGCCGCTCGCAGATCGGTAGCCAGCTCCAGGCGCCGGATTACGTCCGTGTGCATGTGCGCAGCGAACACCTCGACCCGGCCGCCGCCCGCGTCCTTCGCCCTGGACATGGCCAGGTCGGCGTTACGGAGCAAGTGCCCGGCCAGCTCCGGATCGGCGAACGCGACGCCCACGCTGGCCGTGATGGACACGTCCCGGTCTGCGATCTGGAACGGGTCGGCGGCGATAGTACCGGCGAGTCGTTCGGCAACGTCGACGATGTCCTGCGGACTGCTGGCGCTCTCGATGAGCACGGCGAACTCGTCCCCGCCCCAGCGTGCGACGGTGTCGTGCGCTGGCACCAGGCCGCGCAGCCGACGGCCAGCCTGCGCTAGCACCAGGTCCCCGGCACCATGGCCGACCGAGTCGTTGATGGCGGTGAAGCCGTCGAGGTCGACAAAGATCGCCCCAATGCGCTGTGCCGCCATCAGCTCGGCAGCAGCCCCATCGCGGTCGTCCGCCAGCAGGTCCTTGGCCCGCTCCTCCAGGTAGGAGCGGTTCGGCAGCCCGGTGAGGCCGTCGTGGAACGTGAGGTGGGTGACCTGCCGCTGCAGGGCGACTTGGTCGCTGATGTCGCGCGCCGTGACCAGCAGCAGCTCTGGGCGACCCGCTTCCGCATAGCGCGACACCGTGGCCTGCACATGCCGCCAGGTGCCATCGGACGACCTGACGCGACAGGCAAGGTTGCCGGTCGCAGGGGCCGCGTCGGCACGGACAGCGACGACGGTCTTGACCACGTTCCGAAGATCGTCAGGATGCACCAGCCCAGGCAGCCGTGCGCCCGCCAGCTGCTCGGGTGTGTAACCGTAGTGCGCCACTGCCTTGCTCGCGTAGCTGATCAGGCCCGTCGCGTCGCAGAGGAGCACGACGTCGCTCGTCCGGTCAGCCAGCTGATGGAACTGGCTGTCGGCCTGGTCTGCCAGGACGGACATCGCCGCCGCCTGACGGAGCAGCCCGGCCACCCTGGCCACCAGGGCAAGCGCCAGCAAGGCGCTGGCGAAGAGCGACACCGAACCGCTGCGTCCCCAGGTGACAATCGCAAAGATGAAGGTAACGAGGCTGGCCGCGCCGGTCGCCCCGAGCGCGATCAGGGTGCTGATAGGCGGATCGTCCGCTGCGGCTCCGGCCGCGGCCACTGGCGTGCTCGCCTCAGCCTGCGGCCGTAGCGCGCCGGCACCGAGCAGGCAGAAGGCCAGGAGCCAGGCAAGCTGCGGCCAGGAGCCAGGATGCACGCCGCTCGCGCGCGACTGGACCGCCAGGACGTCGCCGAGAGTCGCCGCGCAAAGGGCCAGGTACGGCGGCAGAGCGCGCCGCCCGGCGCGAATCGCCAGCCAGAGCGTGCCGGACAGGACCATCAAGTCGGCGACCGGATGAATGAGATCCACGGTGAAGAATCCAGGTCCGACGGCCGACGCCGTATAGGCGGACCGCAGGACGGCGATCCAGCCGATACTGAACACCGAAAGCACCAGGAGGCCGGCGTCGAGCAGGTAGCCGGGATCGGAGACCCGCCGCATGCGAGTCTGGCCGTCCTGCACCGCCGGTGGCGCAAGCCGGACCAGGCCCATGACGAGCGGCGGCAGGCCAAGCAGCGCCAGCAGGTCGGTCAGTGTCAGCTGGATCACGGCCGGGGTGACGTCGCCAGCGCTGGCCCCCTGCGCGGCGAAGGCCGCGCCCCAGGCCACGGTGGCAACAGCGAGCCAGCGGCTGGCGGGGTCGCCTTGTCGGGCACGGCGGATCAGGAGCGCTGCAGCCGCGGCGGCCAGCAGAACTCCGAGAACTGTCCAGACAGGCGAGGACGGGCTCATCGCGGCCAGGCGAATGCGTGCGCCTGCACCGGGCGTGCGTGCACCAGACCTCCTGCCGGTTACGTCCCGTACGAGAGAAACCGAACTCTGCCAAGCGAGCCAGAAGACGCCGAAGGCCGTATGCCGTGCAGGGAGGTCATGCCTGCGGCTCGTCATTGAGCGACGGCAGCACACGACGCGCAGACGGTGCCGACAGTTCCGGCACGCCCTGACGGGGGCTCGCCGGAAACCCCATGGTCTCGCACAATCAGTTAAGCGAGAGCACTCTATGACGCGGAGGTCACGCTTCGATTGAGGAAGGGCCTACACACGGCGACAACTTCGTGGCGAGTCACTAGCAGGCCGCTGACCTGCGAATTCAGTAGTCACCCGTGATCACGTTTGCGAGCGGCTGACCAGCGACGTAACGCTCGGCCTGTTCCCTGACGAAGCGCACCGCCATCAGACCGGAGTACGGGGTAGAAGCTCCCACGTGCGGCGTGATCAGCACATTTGGCATCGACCAGAGCGGATGACCGGCCGGCAGCGGCTCAGGATCGGTCACATCCATGGCGGCCGACAGCCGCCCGGAGCTGAGCTCGGTCACCAGGTCTTCAGTCACGACTAGTACACCCCGCGCCGCGTTGATCAGGAGCGCGCCGTCCTTCATCGCGGCGAGGAAGGCGGCGTCGACCATTCCGACGGTGGACGGCGTGACGGGCATCAGCAAGATGACGACGTCGGCTGCCGGAAGCAGGGCTGGCAGATCCGCCACGGGGCTGACACCCTCGCGCGCCGATCTGGCGACGCGGATCAGCTGCACGTCGAAGCCGCTGAGCCGGCGCTCGACCGCGTGGCCGATCGAGCCGTGTCCGACGATCAGCACCGTCTTGCCGGCCAGGCAGTCGGTGAACCTGTAGCTCCACCGGCCAGCCGCCTGCTCAGTCGCGAAATACGGGAACTGGCGCAGCGCGGCGATCGCGGCGCCGACGACCCACTCGGCGGTGCTGGCGTCGTGGACGCCGCGGGCGTTGCAGAGCACGGCTCCCGGAGGCACGTGCGAGCGTACTCGGTCGAAGCCCGCCGTCATCGTCTGCACGACCCTCAGCTTCGGCATCTGGGCCATAGCTGCCACCGCCTCCGGGGCAGGGAAGAACGGCGGCACGTAGAACTCCACCTCGGCCGCGGAGGGCGGCAGGGGCGCGCCGTCCGGCGCCACCACCTCCACCGTCGCGCCATCCAGGTCAGCCAGGGCCTGGGCCACTGGCTCGATCGGCACCCACATCAGCACCTTGTGGCCCGGCACTAACCGACGCTCACTAAGGCGCCGCTCACTGGCCGACTCTGCACTGGCCGACACTGCACTGGCCGACACTGCACTGGCCGACACTGCACTAGGCGACACTGCACTAGGCGACACTGCACTAGGCGACCTCGCTCACCTTCACTGGGTCCGCTGCTGGACCGCCGTCGGTAGCGACGGCAGCATACTGCTGACGTCGACGGCCTAGTCCTGCGCTGGCCAACACCGTGGCTGCGGATGCCACGCCAGCCAGTCCAGGCTGGGTCACGTCGAGCCGGGGGAACACCGGCTGCGGCTTGGGCAGCGTCCCACCGAGGTCGTCGCACGCCGCGGCCACTCGGGCGGCCAGGTCGGGCAGGAACGGCCAGATCTCGGCGGCGAGGACCCGGCACGTGGCCACGAGCGCGCCGAGTACCTTGTCGAGTCGCTCGCCCGCCGCCGCGTCGCCCGCCCGTTCGGCTCTGGCCAGGTGCCACGGAGCGGTCGCCTCGACGTAACGGTTCGCCTGCTCGACGATCTGGAAGACGGCCGCCGCGGCCGCCCGGAAGTCAAACCTGGCCAGCGCTGTGCGAACCGCTTCGGGTGTCGCCTCGAGCGTCGCGCGCACTGCCGCCGCGTCAGCCGGCCAGTCGGGCGTGCCCCCGTGGTCAGGCGCCCCGTGGTCAGGGGCCCAATGTTCAGGCACCCCTTGGTCAGGCCCGCCGTGGTCCGGTCCGCCGTGGTCCGGACTAGCCGCTGCGGCCAGCCAGCGGCTCGTACCTGCTGGCGGGGCGCAGGCCCAGACCAGCCCGTTCCGGTATGAGTGAACGAGAGACACAACCCGGTTGACCAGATTGCCGAGACCGTTGGCGAGGTCCTCGTTGGCCCTGGTGATTAGCTTCTCGACGGTGAAGTCGGTATCGCCGACGCGCGGTACGTCGCGCAGCAGCCACCACCGCAGTGCGTCTGCTCCGTACGCGCCAGCGAGCGCGACCGGGTCGTTCGCGTCCAGGGCACCGTCGACGCCGTTGGCGATCCCTGCGGACCCGGCGGGAGCGCCCGCGCCGTTGCCGGCGCCCGCGGACGCGCCGGCCGACTTGCTGATCTTGCGCCCGTCGATCGTGAGGTAGTCGTGCACGAAGATCTCGGTGGGCAGCGGCACGCCCGCCGACAGCAGGATCGCCGGCCAGTAGACCGCGTGGAAGCGCAGCACGCCCTTACCGACGACGTGGACGCGCCGGTCGGCACCCGCCCACCATCGCTGATAATCGCCGCTGCGCTCGTCGTGTGCCCCGCGGCCTGACGCGCCATAGTTCAATGAGGTGACGTAGTTGCCGAGCGCGTCCCACCAGACGTAGATCACCTGGCTCGGATCGTCCGGCACCCCGATGCCCCACCCGCGGGCGCGGGCGACGGAACGAGACGCGCTGAAGTCTTCGAGGCCGCCCGCGATGAAGCCGAGCACCTCGTTGCGGCGACTGGCCGGCTCGATCCGCAGCCGGCCGGAACTGATCTCCGCGTGCAGCCGTTCAGCGTACTTGGACAGCCGGAAGAACCAGTTCTCCTCAGCGACCAACTGCGGTGGCGTGCCGTGGTCGGGGCAGTTCCCGGCATCGAGCTCGGCCTCGGTATAGAACTGCTCGCAGCCGACGCAGTACAGGCCCTCATAAGTCTTGCGGTATAGGTCGCCGCTGGCGGTACAGGCGCGCCAGAGCCGCTCGACGCCCGGCCGGTGCCGCGGGTCGCTGCTGGTCCGGATGAAGTCGTCGAAACTCAAGGACAGGTACTCGCGCAGCCCGGCGAACTCGCTGGCGTTGCGATTCACCAGCTCCCTGGTGCTGATGCCTTCAGCCTCGGCGGCGAGCACGTTCTTGAGTGAGTTGTCGTCGGTGCCGCTCTGGAGCCTGACCTCGTCGCCAATGCGGCGATGATGCCGGGCGAGCACGTCGGCCTGGACGAGCTCGAGAGCGTGCCCGACGTGGGCGCGCGAGTTCACGTACGGAATCGTGGTGCTGAGATAGATGCGCTGGGCGGTCATCGGAACCTCCTGGGTTTACGACCTCAGGGGCACCCGACCGCAAAAATGACTCGAGGCCCCTGAAGGGCCTCGTGCGGACGTTGTCCTGGCAGCGTGAAATGGCCCCGGCTAGCGGGGCATCATCTCCTGGTGCGCGAAGGACTGCATGCACTGAGTATAGCTGATCGCCCAAAGGCCGACGGACGAGATCAGCGCCGGCCGGCCGAGAACGCAGTCGGCCCAGACGAAACGCGCCGACAGCAACCTCGGCCGTCCTGCGCTCGGGGTTATGTCAGGCGTTCCAAGATCAACTGCCGGACCTTGGCGGCGTCGGCGCGGCCCCTCGTCGCCTTCATTATCTGGCCGACCAGGGCTCCGGCCGCGGCTGTTTTGCCGCCGCGGATCTTGGCAGCGATATCGGGGTTCGCCGTGATCACGGCGTCGACGGCCTCGAGCAGCGCCGCGTCATCGCTCACGATGGCGAGGCCGCGGGCTTCGATGACCTTGTCGGGATCGCCTTCGCCGGCGAGGACGGCCTCGAGGACCTGGCGGGCCAGCGTGTCGTTCAGTGTCCCGGCTTGGACCAGGGCACTCACGCGGGCGACTTGCGCGGAGGTGATCGGTAGTGCCGTCAAGTCGGTGCCCGTCTCGTTGGCGCGGCGAGCTAGCTCGCCCAGCCACCACTTGCGCGCCTCGGCAGGCGATGCGCCGGCGGCGACCGTGTCCGCGACAAGGTCGAGTGCCCCGGCGTTTGTGAGCGCAGTCATGTCGAGCTCGGTGAGGCCCCACTCCCCTTGCAATCGGATGCGGCGCGCGGCTGGCAGCTCGGGCAGGCTGGCGCGGATCTGCTCGACCCACTCCGTCGGCGGAGCAATCGGCACCAGGTCCGGCTCTGGGAAGTAGCGGTAGTCCTGCGCCTCTTCCTTGCTACGGCCGGCCGTAGTGGTGCCCCTGTCCTCGTGGAAGTGGCGGGTCTCCTGCACGATTCGCCGACCGGCGTCCAGCAACGCTGCCTGGCGCTCGATCTCGAATCTGACGGCGCGCTCGACCGAGCGGAGCGAGTTCACGTTCTTGGTCTCAGTGCGCGTGCCCCACTGCGCCGCGCCAGGAGGCGCCAGCGAGGTGTTGACGTCGCACCGCAGCGAGCCTTCCTCCATCCGGACGTCGGAGACGTGCAGGGCGCGCAGCAGATCACGCAGCTCGGTGACGTAGGTGCGGGCGGCAATGGGTGCCAGCGCGCCTGTGCCGGTAACCGGCTTGGTCACGACCTCGACCAGTGGAATGCCGGCACGGTTGTAGTCAACGAGCGAGTAGTCGGCGCCGTGGATCCGTCCGGTCGCGCCGCCCATGTGCAGCGACTTGCCCGTGTCCTCCTCGAGGTGGACGCGCTCGATGCCGACGCGGAACGTCTGTCCTTCAACAGTTACGTCCATCCAGCCGTCGGTGCACAGCGGCTCGTCATACTGCGAGATCTGGAAGTCTTTCGGCATGTCCGGGTAGAAGTAGTTCTTCCGCGCGAACCGGCACCAGGTGGCGATCGAGCAGTTCAGCGCCAGCCCGATCCGGATCGTGTACTCGATCGCAGCACGATTGGCCACCGGCAGCGAGCCGGGCAGGCCAAGGCACACCGGACACACCGCTGAGTTCGGCGGCAAGCCGAACCTCGTCGGACAGCCGCAGAACATCTTGGTGATGGTGCCGAGCTCGACGTGGGTCTCCAGCCCGATCACCGGCTCGTACCGGGCCACCGCCTCGTCGTAAGGGACCAGCTCCGCTACCTCGGTCATCGCGACCCTCCGCTTGAGCTCGCCGGGCCGTTCGCCGTGGCCAGGCCCTTCGCGTGCGCCAGCAGCGGGCCGCCCCACCGCTGCTCGAACGCCGCTTCGACGGCCGCGGCGACTCGGTAGGTGCGATCGTCGGCCAGCGCAGGCGCCATGACCTGCAAGCCGACCGGCAGCCCGTTTTCCGGCGCGAGCCCGCAGGGCACGGAGATGGCCGCGTTCCCAGCAAGGTTTGACGGGATCGTGCACAGGTCGGCCAGGTACATCGCCATCGGATCGTCGGCGCGTTCCCCGATGGGGAACGCTGTTGTCGGGGTGGTCGGTGACACGAGCACGTCGACCTGCTCGAAGGCAGCGTTGAAATCCTGCCCGACCAGCGTCCGTACCTGCTGGGCCTTGCCGTAGTAGGCGTCGTAGTAGCCGCTGGACAGGGCATACGTGCCGAGCATGATCCGGCGCTTGACCTCCGCGCCAAAGCCGGCCGCGCGGGTCAGCGCCATCACGTCTTCCGCGCTGCGGGTGCCATCGTCGCCGATCCGCAGCCCGTAGCGCATGCCGTCGAAGCGGGCCAGGTTAGATGAGCATTCGCTGGGCGCGATCAGGTAATAGGCGGGCAGCGCGTACGTGAAGTGTGGGCAGGACACCTCGACGACCTTCGCGCCAAGCGACTCGAGCAGCTCGACCGCCTCGGTGAACCTGGCCTGGACGCCGCTCTGATAGCCAGCGCCGCTGAACTCGGCCACGACGCCGATGCGCAGGCCGGACACGTCGGCCTGCCGCGCCGCGGCGACGACTGGTGGCACTGGAGCGTCCACCGACGTCGAGTCGCGCGGGTCATGCCCGGATATCGCCTCGTGCAGCAGCGCGGCGTCCAGCACGGTACGGGCCAGCGGCCCCGGGGTGTCGAGCGATGAGGCGAATGCCACCAGGCCGTATCGTGAGGAACCGCCGTACGTTGGCTTCATCCCGACGATGCCGCAAACGGCCGCCGGCTGACGGATCGAGCCCCCGGTGTCGGTGCCAATCGCTAGCGGCGCCTCGTAGGCGGCTACTGCGGCCGACGAGCCGCCGGACGAGCCGCCAGGGATAAGGCTGAGATTCCACGGGTTATGGCTCGGGCCGAAGGCAGAGTTCTCGGTGGAGGAGCCCATCGCGAACTCGTCCATGTTCGTCTTGCCGAGGATGATCACCCCGGCGTCGCGCAGCCGCCTAGTGACCGTCGCATCGTAGGGCGGCCGCCAGCCCTTAAGGATCTTCGATCCGCACGTCGTCGGCATGTCCGCGCTCGTCATGACGTCCTTGAGCGCCAGCGGTACGCCGGCTAGCGGACCGAGGAGCTCTCCGGCCGCGCGCTTGCGGTCGACCTCCTCCGCGGCCGCCAGCGCGCCCAAGCCCGCCACGTGCAGGAAGGCATGGACATCGGCGTCGACTGCCGCGATCCTGTCCAGGTGCGCCTGCGTCACCTCGACCGCCGACACCTCGCCGGACGCCACGGCGGCGGCGATCTGGGCGGCGGTGAGATGCGTCAGCTCGTTCGCCATCTCAGTCCTCCGCCAGGATCCGCGGGACGCGGAATCTGCCCTGTTCAGCCGCGGGCGCCCCGGCCAGCGCCTGCTCAGGCGTCAGGCACGGCTTCTCGACATCGTCGCGGAAGACGTTGACCACCGGCACCGCGTGCGTCATCGGGGGGATCCCCTCGGCTGCAACCTCCTGGACCCGCGCGACGTCGCTGATGATCTGGTCCAGCTGGCCTGCGAAGTGGTCGAGTTCGGCGTCGGTCAGGGCCAGCCTGGACAGCATGGCGAGGTGCGCCACCTCGTCCCTGGTAATGGACATGAAGGCCATCCTATTGGGCCGCCCGCGGCGGTCCCACGGCATTATGCCGCGGCTGCCATGTGTGCGAATCTCGCGGCTGCGGTGCGTGCGAATCTCGCGGCTGCGGTGCGTGCAGAGCGCGCTGGTTAGCCGCGCCATCCTGAGGGCGGGAGCACGACCGAGCCGTGCGGCTTGGACGGCCGCGGGTCGCGTGACCCGATCGTTCTCGCCGCTGGCCCCGGCTCCAGGGTCGCCTGCTCCAGGCCCACATGCTCCCCGGCCACCGGCTCCGAGCCTGCCTGGTCCACGGCTACCGGCCCCAGGGCCGCAGGCGCCTGTGCCGGCTCAGGGCCGGCTCCAGCGCATCACCAGCGCCGGAGGCGTGCTGGCTCAGCCACGCCGTCGCCGACACGGCATTCATCGGCCGTCCGAAGTACCAGCCCTGGGCCGCTACGCAGCCCATCGCCAGCAGCGCGGCGGCGACCTCCGCCGATTCGACGCCCTCGGCGACCGAGCGGATCCCGAGCGCGGCGGCGAGGTCGAGTATTGACTTCACCACGACCTCGTCGTCGGGCGACTCCAGCATCCGGCCGATGAACGACGAGTCCACCTTGACCTCGCTGAACGGCAGCCGCTTCAGCCGCAGCAGCGAGGAATAGCCGGTGCCGAAGTCGTCCAGGCTCAGGCCGACGCCGATATCAGCCAGGGCCTCCGCCGTCGCAACCGCGTGCGCCGGCTCGCTCGTCAGCACCCGCTCGTCGATCTCCAGGACGAGCGCATCCGGGGGCACCTTGTGCCGACACAGGCATTGTTCGATCACGTCGGCGAGGCCAGTGTCCAGCAGGTCCCGGCCAGAGACGTTAATCGACACTTGCAGGTCGAAGCCTGCCTGTCGCCACAGCGCGGCCTGAGCGACCGCGGTCTCGATGACGAAGGCCGTCACTTCGCGCATCAGGTATGACTGCTGCACGACCGGGAGGAAATCCGCGGGCGTCAGCATGCCGCGAACCGGATGGCGCCAGCGCACGAGCGCTTCCACTCCGGCCGCGCGCCGGTCGGCCAGGTAGACCATCGGCTGGTAATGCAGCTCGAGCTCGCCCCTGTCCAGGCCCCGGCGCAGCTCGCCAAACAGCGCGAGCCGGGCAGGCGAATTGCGATCAAGGTCCGCCTCGTACCGCTCGACCCCGCTCCGCCGTTGCTTGGCGACGTACATCGCCACGTCGGCACGCTGCATCAGCATCTCGTCGGCGGTCGCATCGTCGGGGAACATGGCGATGCCGATGCTCACCTCGATGACAAAAGACATGCCTTCCAGCCGGATCGGCTCAGCGACGGCAGCGCGCAGCCGCGCCGCGACTTCGCGAGCGGCAGACGCCTCCTTGACCGCCGGCAGCAGCACAGCGAACTCGTCACCGCCCAAGCGCGCGACCAGGTCGCCGGGGCGGATGCTATGGGTCAGCCGGTGCGCGACCAGCCGCAGCAGGCGGTCACCGACCGCGTGCCCGAGGGTGTCGTTGACCTCCTTGAGGCCGCGGTCGAGGTCGAGCAAGAGGAAGCCGACCTTGGCGCCCGAGCTCGCAGCCTGGGCGAGCGTGCTGTGCAGCCTGAGCATCAGCAGCTTGCGGTTGGCGAGCCCGGTCAGCTCGTCGTGGTGAGCCTGGTGCTCGCGCTGGACTGAAACCGCGGCGTTGACGTAGATGGCGGCGAGCGGGAACGCGAACAGCACCACCAGGAGCGCCGATCGGTGGACGATGACCAGGGCCACGAGCGGCGCGGTGGCCAGCAACACGAGGCTAACGATGCCCTGATACGGGAGCGCCTTGACGAGCGTCTTCAGCACCGGCTCGCGGGCATGCAGGGCGACGGCGACTGTGTCCAGGACGTAGCTGACCGCGAAGTAGGCGGCGGCCCCCAGCAGGATCTTCCAGACGTCAACGCCCTGGGGCGCCCAGCGATGGGCTGGGCTAATGCGGCCGTGGAGGGCGTAGAGCACGCTGGCGCCCGCCGCGAGGGCCAGCGTGGCGACAGCCGCGTTGAAGGCAGCGCGATGCGGTGCCTTGCGCTTGGCCAGCTGCGTCAGCATCGTGGCCGGGGCGCGAAGCAGGACGGCGACTGGCAGGCCCCAGGCGATCAGCGCCCCGAAGCTGAACGTGACCGAGGCGACAGGTGCCTCCGGGGTAGACCGACCGGGCGTCACGATCGGCCAGATCTCGCCGAGCACGATCATGCCAGCCAGTACCCAGAACAGCGGGTGCCCGATGAGCGCCGACAGGTGCATCATCGCGGCAACCGAGAAGACGAACACCACGCTGCCCACGACGATCACCAGCGCCATGTGAATCCAGAGCGGTGAGCCGACGCGCGGGCCGATGTCCCTGGTATCGGTGGGGTCCTTCATGGCTCCTCATCGGCCAGCCGTCGCGGAGTGTGCAGCGCTCGGCGCTATCCGTGAATCCTACGGCAAAAAACGTACTTCCCGAAGCCAATTGCATACTATCTGTAACAACTGGTAACCGGCAGCGCTCGCAAACTGCGCAGGTCAGCTCGCCACTGCCGCTCGCGCTGCATCGGCTCCCTCTGACAGCAGCACAGTCAGGCCCGCCTCGTCCAGCACCGGCACGCCGAGCGCCTCGGCCTTGTCGAGTTTTGAGCCCGCATTCTCACCCGCGACGACGAAGCTTGTTTTCTTTGAGACCGATCCCGACACCTTGCCGCCGCGGTCCTGGATGGCCTCGGCGGCCTCGTCCCTGGTGTAGCCCTCGAGAGTGCCGGTAAGGACGACGGTGATCCCGGCGAGCGGGCCGGAGACGCCGCCGACTCCGGAGTTGCTACCCTCATCGCGGACAGGCGGGACGAATCCGGGGGTGGCCAGGTCGACCCCAGCGGCCCGCCACTTCGCCACGATCGCCGCGTGCCAGTCAACCTCGAACCATTCCCGCAGCGATCGGGCGATGGTCGGCCCCACGTCGTCAACGGTGACCAGTTCGGCCTCCGGCGCCGCGGCGATGGCGTCCACCGATCCGAACGCTGCCGCCAGCGCCCGCGCCGCCGTCGGGCCGATGTGCCGGATCGAGAGCGCCACCAGGATCCGCCAGAGCGGCCGGTGCCGGGCATCCTCGAGATTGGCCAGCAGCCGGGCGGCGTTAGCGGTCAGCGCCCCGCCTTTGGTCACGAAGAACGGCACCGTGGCCAGTGCCTCCGCCGTCAGGCCGAACAGCTCGCCTTCGTCGGTCACCAGCCCCGAGTCGAGCAGAGCCACCGAGGCCTCATAGCCGAGCACCTCGATGTCCAGGGCGCCGCGGCCAGCCAGGTGGAATAGCCGCTCTCGCAGCTGCGCCGGGCACGACCTCGCGTTGGGGCAGCGCCAGTCGACGCCACCGTCCTCGCGCGCGAGCTGGGTCCCGCACGCCGGGCAGTGCGTCGGAAACTCGAACGGCCGTTCCGCGCCGGTGCGCAGGTCGGTCACCGGCCCGACTACCTCAGGAATCACGTCGCCTGCTTTGCGCAGGACCACCATGTCGCCGATGAGAACACCCTTGCGCGCGATCTCGTCCGCATTGTGCAGGGTGGCGTTCTCGACGGTAGAGCCGCTGACCTTGACCGGCTCCATCACCGCGAAGGGTGTCACCCGTCCGGTCCGGCCGACATTCACCCGGATGTCGAGCAGCCTGGTGTTGACCTCCTCAGGCGGGTACTTGTACGCGATCGCCCACCGCGGGGCCCGGCTGGTCGTCCCGAGCTGGCGCTGCACGTCCAGGGTGTCGATCTTGACCACGACACCGTCGATCTCATACGGCGGATCGTGTCTGTGCTCGGCGTAGTGGGCGATGTACTTCCGGACACCGTCGATGTCGGGCACCACCTGATACAGGTCGCTGACCGGTAGTCCCCACTGAGCCAGCCGCTCGTACCAGCCAGACTGCGTCTGCGGGGGGTCGGCCAAGCCCTCCACCCGGCCCACGCCGTGCAGGATCAGGTTGAGCGTGCGCGAGGCGGTGATCCGCGGGTCCTTCTGCCGCAGCGACCCCGCGGCCGAGTTACGCGGGTTCGCGAACGGCGGCTTACCCGACTCAGTTAGCCGCTGGTTCAGCTCCTCGAAGGCCGTGATCGGCAGGAATACTTCCCCGCGTACCTCCAGCACGTCCGGCCAGCCGGACCCCGACAGCCTGTTGGGCACGGCGGCAATGGTCTTGACGTTCGGCGTCACGTCCTCGCCAGTCACGCCGTCGCCCCTGGTCGCCGCCCGCTGAAGCCGGCCCTTCCGGTACACAAGCGCGACGGCGAGGCCATCGATCTTCAACTCGCACAGGTACGGGCCACCGCCGCCGAGCCGCTCAGCCCGCGCCACCCAGGCATCGAGGTCTTCGGCCGAGAACACGTTGTCCAGGCTCAGCAGCCGCTCAAGGTGCTGGACGGGCGTGAAGTCGGTCGAGAACATCCCGCCGACGCGCTGGCTCGGCGAATCGGGCGTGCGCAGCTCCGGGATCTGCTCCTCAATGCCCTGGAGCTCGCGCATCATCGTGTCGTACTCGATGTCGGAGATCAGCGGCGAGTCGAGAACGTAGTAGCGGTACTGGTGCTCGAGCAGCTCGGCAGCCAGCTCAGCATGCCGCTGCCGTGGATCTTGCGGCGTCATCGCGCGCGTTCCTCGCTCTCGTCGATCAGCTCGGGTCAATCAGCTCGGGTCAATCAGCTCGGGTCAATCAGCTCGGGTCAATCAGCTCGGGCGCGATCCGCGCCGCCTCACGGCAATGCCGCAGCGCTGCCCTCGCGGCAGCGGGTGAGACGCCGGCAAGACCGCAGGCCGGCGTGATCACGACCTGCTCGGGCAGCCTCTCGGGCGCGAGGCCGGTGTGCTGCCACAGCGTCACCACCTGCTCGGCAGTCTGTCGCGCCGGCAGCTGCCGCCCGGTCAGCAGCTGCTGCGCGCTGTCGACGGGCAGTGCGCCGACAAAGATCCCGAACCCTTCCTCGACCAGCTCGGCGATCCGATCGGTGTCCGTGGCCGGCAGCAAGGCGAGATCGAAACTGACCGCTCCGGCGCCGGCCGCTCTTATCTCAGGGAACGGGGTCGGCCTCCCACAGCAGTGCACAACCGTGTACGCAGCGGGCGCCGACAGCACAGTCCGCAGCCGCTGGCTGGCCGCCGCCGTGTCGATCGCCGCTACCGCGCTCAGTCCGCTGGCCGTCGGCACCCGGCCAGCGAGCGCCGCGGGCAGCGACGGCTCGTCCACCTGAACGATCAAAGTGGCACCCGGCACCCGTTTGCGGATATCGGCCGCGTGCGATGCGAGGCCTTCGGCTAGGGACTCGGCCAGGTCGGCGACCGCGCCCGGATCAGCGAGTGCCGGTTTAGCCGAGTGCGTCAGCTCAAGCGTGGCGGCCAGCGTCCAGGGCCCGCAGACCTGAATCTTGAGCGGTCCGACGTAGCCGACGGCCACTTCCTCGAGCACATCCAGGTCCTCCGAGAGGTAACCCGCGGCTCTTGTCATATCGCGGCCGGGCCTGTCGGCCAGCTGCCAGCCGCGCGAGGTCGTCTCGACCGGCATATCGACGAGCAGCGTGGCCGTCCGCCCGGTGATATCGGCACCTGGTCCCCGATTCGGGAGCTCCGCCAAGTGCGGCAGGTCCGGCAGCTCATCGAACACGGCCCGGCAGGCCTCTAGCGGGTCGGTGCCCGGCATCGACCCGATCCCCGTTGCGCTCGCTGCGGGCCACGGGAAGGACTGGCTCTGCTCGCTCACAATCCGAGCCTAGTGGCGCCCACCGACGAGACGGGTGCGATGCGAATCTGTCAGGTGTCCCGCTGCCGCACCAAGCCCCGGCACGTGGTCGGCCTCCACGCGGACGACGGCTACTCCTCTGCCGCCCGCTACGAGAGGCTGACGAGCGTCGTCCCGTTCACTTAGCCGCCGCTGTTCAGCGCACCGAGCAGGCTGCTCGCGCCGTAGTGATCGTGGCACTGCCGAGGACGGCGTCACCGTCATAGAAGACCGCGGCCTGGCCGGGCGCGATCCCGCGGGCAGGCTCGCGCAGGCTGATCCTGATGAGGTCTCCGTCCTGCTCGCAGCGAGCTGGATGCACCTCACCGTGCGCGCGCAACTGGACCAGGCAGTCGACCGGTCCGGCCGGCTGCAGGCAGCCCGACCAGACCGGCCTGGTCGCCTCGATCTCGACGACGCCGAGCGCCTCCGCCGGCCCGACGGTCACAGTCCGCGACACCGGCTCGATGGATAGCACGAACCTGGGCCTGCCGTCCGGGGCCGGCCGGTCGATGCCAAGCCCCTTGCGCTGGCCGATGGTGAATCCGTACGCGCCCTCATGCGCGCCCACGACGGTGCCGTCGGACTCCACGATCTGGCCGGGCGCGCTGCCGAGCCTCCGCTTCAGGAAGCTCCTGGTATCGCCATCGGCTATGAAGCAGACGTCGTGGCTGTCGGGCTTGTCGGCGACGCCGAGGCCCCGGTCAGCGGCTTCCTTGCGCACCTGCTCCTTCGTCGTGTCCCCGAGCGGAAACATCGCGCGGCTGAGCTGGTCGCTCGTCAGGACGGCGAGCACGTAGGACTGATCCTTGGCCTCGTCGACGCTGCGTACGAGCCTGGTCAGGCCGCTCGCTCCGGGCACCGCCTCCAGGCGGGCATGATGGCCGGTACAGACGGCATCGAAGCCGAGCGCAACCGCACGGTCCAGCACGGCGGCGAACTTGATCTTCTCGTTGCACCGCAGGCAGGGATTCGGCGTGCGGCCCTGGGCGTACTCACTGACGAAGTCCTCAATGACGTCGGCGTGGAACCGCTCGGCCATATCCCACACATAGAACGGAATGCCGATGACGTCGGCGGCCCGGCGGGCGTCGCGGGCGTCCTCAAGCGTGCAGCAGCCGCGCGCGCCGGTCCGATACGAGCTCGGGTTGCTGGACAGCGCCAGATGCACGCCGGTGACGTCATGCCCGGCCGCCGCCGCTCGCGCGGCGGCCACGGCCGAGTCGACGCCACCCGACATGGCGGCTAGGACGCGAAGAGTAGTCATCCCGCTCCAGAATAGTGGCGCGGCCGTTTGACTCGGCCGCGCCGCGGCTTACCTGGCCGCGCGGCGGGCCCGCTCGACGACTTCGCCGATGACGGCGCCGAGCGCATCCACATCGACCTGCTCGGACGAGTGCCCGAGCGAGAACCGCAGCGAACCGCGGGCCCTGGAGTCACTGGCGCCCATAGCCAGCAGGACGTGACTGGGCTGGGCCACGCCTGCCGTGCACGCCGAGCCCGTTGAGCACGCGATGCCGCGGGCGTCCAGCAGCATCAGCAGTGCGTCGCCCTCGCAGCCAGGGAACGAGAAATGCGCGTTGCCCGGCAGCCGGCCGGGGCCAGGCGGCGCGCCGTTGAGCACGGCGTCCGGTACGGCGGTCCGCACCTGGCAGATGAGGTCGTCGCGCAGCGCCGCCAGGCGCTTGGCCTCCTCGGCCCGTCGCTCGATCGCGACCTGAACCGCCGCTGCGAATGCGCGAATGGCCGGCACGTCCAGCGTGCCGGACCTGACGTCGCGCTCCTGGCCGCCACCATGCAAGACGGGAACCGGCTCAGCGCCCTTGGCGAGCAGCAGCGCGCCGACTCCGACCGGCCCGCCGATCTTGTGCGCCGTAATGGTAAGGGCCGTGGCACCGGTACCAGCGAGGCTCACCGGAAGCTGGCCCGCCGCCTGCACGGCATCGCTGTGGAACGGGATCTGATGCTCGGCGGCGAGCGCTGCCAGCTCGCCGATGGGCTGGATGGTGCCCACCTCATTGTTGGCCCACATGATGCTGATCACCGCGACGCGGGCCGGGTCCGCCTCGATCGCCTCCGCCAGCATGGCCGGGCTCACCGCGCCTGACGGCTGCACGGCGAGCCAGTCGGCTTCGGCGTCCTCATGCTCGGCCAGCCAGCGGACGCTGTCCAGGACCGCGTGGTGCTCTGTCGCGGTGGCTAGCACCCGGCGCCTGGCCGGCTCAGCGGCGCGGCGCGCCCAGTACAAGCCCTTGACGGCGAGGTTATCGGCCTCGGTGCCGCCGCTGGTGAAGACAACCTCGCTCGGCCGGGCACCGTACGCCTCAGCGATCAGTTCCCGTGACTCCTCCACCACCCGCCGAGCCCGCCGGCCGGCGTTGTGCAAGGAGGATGGGTTCCCGAGCTGGGCAAGCTCCTCGGTCATCGCCGCCAGGGCGGCCGGCAGCATCGGGGTCGTGGCCGCGTGGTCGAGGTAAACCGGACAAACCGGGGCCACCCTGGCCTCCGGCCTCTGTACCGGGTCGTGACCGGCAGCTTCACTGGCGTTTGACATGATGCGCTCAGCCTAATGGCGATCTAGCCATGATGGCTGATCGCGACCCGCTGCCAGCGGGGCTGCGGCCTGGATCGCCAGCCGGAGCCCGGCCGGGAAACCGCCGCCGGTGGTCGGAGTGTCCCGATTGCCAGCGCGTCAGCCGGCTGACCGCTTGCCGATCTCCTCAACTAGCTGGGGCACGACCTTGAAGAGGTCGCCCACGACGCCGAAGTCAGCCAGTTCGAAGAGGGGCGCCTCGGGGTCCTTGTTGACGACCATGATCGTCTTGGACGTCTGCATGCCAGCACGGTGCTGGATGGCGCCGGAGATGCCGATCGCGACGTACAGCTGCGGTGACACTGTCTTGCCAGTCTGGCCCACCTGGAACTGATGCGGGTACCAGCCGGCGTCAGTGGCCGCGCGGGACGCGCCTACGGCCGCGCCGAGCGCGTCGGCTAGCTGCTCGATCAGCGCGAAGTGCTCGCCCGAGCCGAGCCCCCGGCCGCCGGATACGACGATCGATGCCTCCGTCAGCTCGGGCCGCTCGCCACGCTCGGCGACGACCTTGCCGGTCACCCGAGCGGTCTTCGCGTCGTCGCTCACGGTGAAGCTGACGGGCTCGATCTCGGCTGCGCCCGGAGCCGCCTCGGGCGTGACGGCGTTCGGCCGCACCGCGATGATCGGTGTCCCTTCCCGCACCCTGGACTGGACAGTGATCGCACCACCGAAGATCGACTGCTCGCCGACCAGGCCGTCGCCGACACCGGTGACGTCGGTCAGGACGCCGGAACCGGTCTTGACCGCGAGCCGTCCAGCGACTTCACGGCCTTCGGAGGTGGCCGCCACCAGCACAGCTGCCGGTGCCTTCTCGGCGACAAGGTAGGCAAGCAGCTCGGCCTTGGGCGCTACCAGGTAGTCGGCGTAGTCCGCGCTGTCGGCGACGTAGACTTTCGCCGCGCCGAACTCCGCGAGCCGAGAGCGGGCACCCTCAGCGCCATCGCCGGTCCACACGACCGCGGGCTCGCCGTGTGCGCGGGCGAGCGTCAGCAGCTCGGTGGTGACCTTCTTGACGGTCTCGCCGTCGTGCTCGGCAAGGACCAGGATCTCAGCCATTCGGGACAGCCTTCCGCGTCAGCCACTAAGGGTTCAGGTGGACCGCGTGCTCAGATGAACTTGCGGGTCGCGAGGAACTCGGCGGCCTTGATCCCGCCCTCGCCTTCGTCAGTCACGATGGTGCCGGCCGCCCTGGGGGCCGGCTGGCGAAGCTGACCACCTCGGTGGCGCTCGCGCTCAGGCCCGCCTGGTCGGCGTCCATGCCGAGATCGGCCAGGCTCAGCGTCTCGACCGGCTTCTTCTTGGCCGCCATGATGCCCTTGAAAGACGGATAACGCGGCTCGTTGATCTTCTCGACCACGCTCACGACGGCGGGCAGGGTCCCCTCGACGGTGTCGTAGCCGTAGTCGGCCTGGCGGTGAATGCTGATCTTCGACCCGTCTGTCTCGACCTTGCTGGCGAACGACATCTGCGGCACGCCGAGCCGCTCGGCCAGCATCGCGGCGAGCGTGCCCATCCGCGCGTCGGTCGACTCCGAACCCAAGATCACCAGGTCGAAGCCCGTGCGGCCGAGGACACTGGCCAGCACAGCCGACGTCACCAGCCCATCCGAGCCGCGCAGCGCCTCGTCAGTGACGTGCACTGCCTTGTCAGCGCCCATCGACAGCGCCTTCCGGATGGCGTCGGTTGCCTTCTCGGGGCCCATGGAGACGATCGTGACCTCGCCGCCGTGCGCCTCCACCAGGCGCAGGCCCTCCTCGATCGCGTATTCGTCGAGCTCGTTGATCACGGCATCGGCGGCGTCCCGATCCAGGGTGCTGTCCGCCGCCCGCAGCTTGCGCTCCGACCAGGTGTCCGGTACCTGCTTGACCAAGACCGCGATGTTCATGACCGCCTGCCGACCTTCCCTTGACGTACCTCAGCGAGCATATGTTACTGGCTAGTAGGACAACTAGCCGGGGCCAGCGCCCGACGCCTGCCGCTCCGCGGCCTCGACCACGTTGGCGAGCAGCATGGCCCTGGTCATCGGTCCCACGCCGCCAGGCATCGGCGCGAGGAAGCCGGCCACCTCGGCCACGCCCGGGTCCACATCGCCGACCAGGCCAGCCTCGGTTCTGGTGATGCCGACATCGAGTACGGCGGCGCCGGGCCTGACCATGTCGGCCGTGAGGAGTCCAGGACGGCCAGCGGCGACGACCACGATGTCGGCGATCCTCGTGTGCGCCGCCAGGTCCCTGGTGCCGGTGTGACACTGGGTCACCGTGGCGTTCTCAGTGCGGCGAGTCAATAGCAGCCCGAGCGCGCGGCCCACGGTGATTCCGCGACCGACGATGGCGACGTCTGCGCCCGCGATGGGCACGTCGTAGCGGCGCAGGAGCTCGACGATGCCCTTGGGAGTACACGGCAGCGGCCCAGGCTCGCCCAGGACTAGCTTCCCGAGATTGACAGGCTGAAGACCGTCGGCGTCCTTGTCCGGATCTATGAGACCGAGGATGCGCTGAGCGTCCAGGCCGGGTGGGAGCGGCAGTTGCACGATGTAGCCGGTGCAGGCCGGGTCGGCGTTCAGCTCGGCGACGACGTCCTCGACTTGCTGCTGCGAGGCCGTGGCAGGCAGGTCGCGGCGGATGCTGACGATGCCCACCTGGGCGCAGTCCCGGTGCTTGCCGGCCACATATGACTGGCTGCCGGGATCGTCGCCGACAAGCACGGTCCCGAGGCCTGGGGTGATGCCAGCCTCATGAAGCTTGGCCACCCGCGCGGTTAGCTCCTCGCGGATGGCCTTGGCCGCGGCCCTGCCGTCCAGAATTGTCGCACTCATTGCGCGCTCATTCTGCCCGATGCATGGTGCTACCTCCTAGCCGAGGGCCGCCAAACCGGCCCGGCTGCCACGCCACTGTCGGCACGCTAGTGGTAGAAGTGCCGGACGCCCGTGAAGTACAGCGCGACACCGGCCGCCTCCGCGGCCGCGATCACCTCGTCGTCGCGGACCGAGCCGCCCGGCTCAGCGATAGCCCGGACGCCGGCTTCGGTGAGGATCTCCAGGCCGTCAGCGAACGGGAAAAAGGCGTCGCTCGCCGCCGCCGAGCCGACCGCTCGGTCGCCCGCCCTGGTCACCGCCAGCCGACATGAGTCGACCCGGTTGACCTGGCCCATCCCGATACCCACGCTCGCCTGTCCGGCCGCCAGCAGGATCGCGTTGGACTTCACCGCACGGCAGGCCCGCCAGGCGAACTCCAGGTCGGCGAACAGACTCGCGTCCGCGGCGGTGCCCGCCACCAGCCGCCAGTTCGCAGCGAAGTCGCCCGGCTCAGTCCCCGTGTCGGGGGTTTGCATCAGCATGCCGCCGCTAACCTGGCGCCAGTCCAGGCCGCCGGGTCTAGCCGTCGGCGGCGGGCACCGGAGCAGCCGCTGGTTCTTCTTGGCCGTCAGGATCTCCAGAGCGCTAGGCTCGAAGTCAGGGGCGATGATCACTTCGGTAAAGATGTCCGCGACCTGAGCGGCCATCTCCTTCGTCACCGTCCCGTTCGCCGCGATGACCCCGCCGAACGCCGACACCGGGTCGCATGCGTGTGCCTTGCGATGTGCATCCGCCAGGTCCGCGCCCAGCGCGATGCCGCACGGGTTGGCGTGCTTCATGATCGCCACGCACGGCTCGCTGAAGCCGAACGCCGCCCGGCGGGCCGCATCGGCGTCCACGTAGTTGTTGTACGACATCGCCTTGCCGTGCAGCACCTGGGCGCCGGCGATCCCGGCACTCGTCCCGGCTCCGCCAGCCGCGCCATCCCCGCTACCGACACCAGCCGCGCCATCGGCGTTAACCGCGCCATCCGCGCCGGCGCCACCGGCCCCCAGGTACAGCGCGGCCCGCTGATGCGGGTTCTCCCCGTACCGCAGCACGTCCCGGCGCGTCCACACTGTCGCCGTCACGTCCGGCCACCCGGTCTCGGCCGCGACCTCGTCCGGTGCGTAGACCGAGGCGAACCACGACGACACCGCCGCGTCGTAAGCGGCCGTATGGGCGTAGGCCCGTGCCGCCAGGCGCCGCCGCTGCTCGACCGTGAACCCGCCGCTATCCAGCGCGGCCAGCACGTCCGGGTAGCTAGCAGGGCTGGTGATGACCGCCACCGTCGCATGATTCTTTGCCGCCGCCCGGACCATTGCCGGGCCGCCGATGTCGATCTGCTCGACGCACTCGGCCGGGCTTGCCCCGCTGGCAACCGTCTGCTCGAAGGGGTACAAGTTGGATACGAGCAGCTCAAAGGGCTCGATGCCGAGCACGGTGAGCTGATCGCGATGGCTGGCCGAGGCCAGGTTGGCCAGCAGACCAGCGTGCACGGCGGGATGCAGGGTCTTGACCCGGCCGTCCAGGCATTCGGGGAAGCCAGTGACCTCCTCGACGGCCGTGACTGGCACCCCGGCGGCCACGATCGCCGCGGCGGTATTGCCCGTCGACACGATCTCCACCCCGGCCGCGTGCAGGGCCGTCGCCAGCTCCGCCAGGCCGCTCTTGTCGTTGACGCTGATCAGCGCCCGCCGGATCGCTACCTTGGTCACGCGGTCACCTGCCACCCGATCATGTTGTTGGTCACCGGCCGATCCTGACGGTCCGGCCATCTACCGACCAGCCCTCGCGCACCATCCGGCCGATGGTCGCCACGACGAGCGTCCGCTCGGCGACCTTGATCCGCTCGTGCAGCGAGGTCTCGTCGTCGTCGTCCAGCACTGGCACGGCGGCTTGCCCCAGGATCGGGCCGCTGTCGACCCCGGCGTCCGCGAGGATCACGCTGCAGCCCGTTACCTTCACGCCATACGCCAGGGCGTCGCGGACGCTGTGGATTCCAGGGAAGGCCGGCAGCAGCGCCGGATGGGTGTTGATCATCCGCCCGCCGAACTCAGCCAGGAAGTCCGCGCCGACCAGCTTCAGGAACCCGGCCGCGACGATCAGATCCGGCTTGAACGCAGCGCAGTCCTGCGTCAGGTCTTTGTCCCAGGCGGCCCGGTCAGGCGAGTCAGCTAGTCGCCGGACGAAGGTGGGCACGCCAGCCGCCCTGGCCCGGTCGACGCCGCCAGTCCCCTCGCGATCCGCGCCCACGGCCACTACCTGCGCGCCGAAGCCAGGATCCGCGCACGCGTCGAGCAGTGCCTGGAGAATGCTGCCAGTACCGGAGACCAGCACCAGCATTCGCGACCGGCTGATGGTGAGCTCCTCTTTCGATCCGCTGCTTTCCAGCTGCTAACTGTCCGCCGCCAGGCGGATCCTTCTAGCGGTCACACTGCTAGCGGTCACACTGCCAGCGGTCACACTGCCAGCGGTCACACTGCCAGCGGTCACACTGCCAGCGGTCACAGAGTACAAGCCGACTTCGGCCCGGCCTGTCGCGCACCGTGGCCACGCGGCAAGATGACGGACATGCCCGACTCTCCAGCGCCGGATGGCGTCGGCGCGTTCCTGGCCGACCTCCGTGGCCGAAGCGCAGTAATGGTCGATCAGCTGGCCGCGCTCGTCAGCGCCGAAACTCCGTCCAGCGACCTCGCTGCCTGCACGGCCGGGATCGAGGTGGTCCGGCAGATCGCCACGACCGTGATCGGCGACCCTGGCGAGCCTGTCATCGCTGATGGCAGGACGCACGTCCGCTGGCGGTGGACCGCCGCCCGTCAGCGGCCAATCGCCGTAATCGGCCACGCCGACACCGTTTGGCCGCTCGGCACGTTGCGCCGCTGGCCCGTCAGCGTCGACCAGGCTGCCCGGACCGTGACCGGTCCCGGCTGCTTCGACATGAAGGCCGGGATCATCCAGCTCCTGCACGCGGTCAGCGTGCTGCGCGACCGGGCCGGCCTGGAGATCCTGATCACCACGGACGAAGAGGTGGGCTCGCCGACTAGCCGTCCACTGATCGAGGAAACCGGGCGGGCGGCCGCCGCGGCCCTGATCCTCGAGCCGTCGGCTCTCGGCGCACTGAAAATTGGCAGAAAGGGAACGGGGTTGTACCGACTCGATGTCGCCGGCCAGGCCGCGCACGCCGGCCTGGAGCCGGAGAAAGGCGCGAACGCGCTGGTCGCCCTCGCCGAGCTGATCGGCCGTATCGCTGCGGTGGCCAGGCCAGCAGCGGGGACGACGGTGACGCCGACGCTCGCCGCCGCTGGAACCGCCGCGAACGTGGTCCCTGCCCGCGCCCACGTCGACCTCGACGTGCGGGTAGCTGAGCCGGCGGAAGCCGATCGCGTCGACCGGGAACTGCGGGCGCTGGCGACTGCGGTGCCCGGCACGACGCTGACCGTCAGCGGCGGGCCGAACCGGCCACCGCTGCCAGCCGGCGCGAGCGCGGCGCTGTTCGCGGTGGCGCGGGAGGTGGCGGCTGGACTCGGCGTAGCGCTGCTCGAAGGCGTGGTCGTTGGCGGCGGCTCCGACGGGAACTTCACTGCTGCAGTGGGCTGCCCGACCCTCGACGGCCTCGGCGCCGTCGGGGACGGCGCCCACGCCGAAGGCGAGTACGTTCGCATCGACGCGATGCCAGAGCGGTCAGCCCTGCTCGCCGCGATCATTGAGCGACTGCGATCGGGGCATATCGCCCGGGCGAACTGGTGATCGCCGACGGTGCAAATGAGCCGACAGTGCAAATGATCAGGATGGTCTCGGCCCTAATGGAACAGGCGCGCATTCAAGATCACGGCAGAGCCGCGAAGCGATCTTGAATGCCGACAGCAAACCAGACGCAGGCCTTGGGCTACGGCAGGGCGGACGGGCCGCGGTGAGCCGAATGCGAGCCCCGCCCGGGATCGCCAGCCCACGGGTCCACGTAGATGACGTGACCGTCCTGTTTCGCCTCGGCGATGGACCGAGTAGCCCGCGCACCGGGCTGCGTCGGCCGGGCGCCGACCGAGCGGGCCGGGCCTCGCCCAGCCGGGCTCACCTGCGCACCGGCTCGCCGCAATGCCAGGAAATTCGAAAGGCCCGCCGTGACGGCGGCAGCCACCCCGATCTCGAGGGCCGAAACGACGCCGACCTGCCACGGCGACGGCCCGACGGCGGCCAGCCTGCCGTCGCCGAGCGGGCCGCCGGACCCGGCGGCTAGCAGCCCAAGCACACAGCCACTGACCGCGCCACACGCCAGTCCTCGCAGCGGCGCGCCATCCAGCGTCAGGGCTGGTGCGGCCCGGACGAGCAGCAGGCCGCCGATGACGCCGGCCAGGTACGGCAGCGCCAGTACCGTCGGCGCGAGCCAGCCCGGCATGGCGGAATGCAGTCCGGGCGGGAGCGCGGCCAGCATTGGAAGCGCCGGCAGCTGGGCCAGCGCCGAACCGGTCGGCGCGACGACTGTCGCCGAGCCGAACGCGAAGCCAGGCCCGAGCATGAACGCGATACCCCAGACGATCGCGTTCGGCAGGTAGCTGAGCTGAAGCAGTACCAGGAGCACGAGGCCAACAGTGTCGGGTGCGAGTGCTCGCTGCAGCGACGCCGCCTCGTGCAGATGCACTGCCAAGGATGCCGCGGCGAGCACGGCACCGGCCGTGACCAGAACGGCCAGCGCACCCGCCACGGCGACGACGACTGATCGCTGCCGCGGCGGCAGCAGGCGGATCAGCCGCGGCCACGGAGCCAGCGCCCTGGCGCCGCCGAGTCCGCCCCCGGTCAGCGCGAGCAGCAAGCCGCAGGCGACCGCCTGCGCGACTGATGAGGACTCCGTCGACGACCGGCTGACGAGCGCAAGCACGCCGGCCAGCAGCGCATACGGCACCGCCAGCGCGACAGCCGCGTAACCGACGTGGCGCAGCCGACAGACGCCGCCGACCCGTACCACCAAGCGACCGGCTCGCCAGAGCAGTGCGCCCGGCAGCAGGACTAGGCCAAGCGGCAGCAGGCCGATCCGCCCGGCTCCGTGGTATGTGAACCCGACGTGCTGGCCAACGAGCCAGAGCGCTGCCGCGGCGCGCAGAGCAGCAGGCAGGCCGACGCCCGCGTGCGGCGCGGCGATCCAGCCCGCGACAACGAGCAGGGTCACGAGGGCTAGCCCGCTGGCCATAACCACGCCGGCCGCTAGGGCACCGACGATGAGCAACGGCCGCTGCCCCGCAGCGGGCTCGCCGACCGAGCCTCCCGCGCCATCGCCAGCGCTTGCCCGGCGTGAACCGACAGCAGAAGCAGTCACAAGGCCCAAGCCTGGCAATCCAGGGCGCGAACGATGCGGAGGCGCGCCGGACAACCGGGCTAGGCGGTCAGCCGGTCTCCCCGGCGCCGCAAACCAGTGCCGCAAACTCGTAGTGCCGCAAACCCGTGGTGCCGCAAACCCGTGGTGCCGCAAACCCCCAGTGCCGCGGCCTCAGTGCGCCTGCATGATGTCGCGGACGAGACGGGCGGTCTCGCTGGGCGTCCGGCCCACGCGCACGCCAACCTTTTCCAGCGCTTCCTTCTTGGCCTGGGCTGTGCCGGCCGAGCCGGAGATGATCGCGCCGGCGTGGCCCATTGTCTTGCCTTCCGGGGCGGTGAAGCCCGCCACGTAGGCGATGACAGGCTTGGTGACGCTCTTGTCGATAAACCCGGCGGCGCGCTCCTCGGCGTCGCCGCCGATCTCACCGATCATCACGATCGCGTCGGTCTCCGGGTCGTCCTGGAAGGCTCGCAGGCAGTCGATGTGGGTCGTGCCGATGATCGGGTCGCCGCCGATGCCCACCGCGGTCGAGAAGCCGACGTCACGCAGTTCGTACATCATCTGGTAGGTCAGCGTGCCGGACTTGGAGACCAGCCCGATCCGCCCCCCGGACGTGATGTCGGCCGGGATGATTCCAGCGTTGGACTTGCCGGGCGAGGCGACCCCCGGACAGTTCGGGCCGACGATCCTAGTCCGGTTCCCACTCGCCGTCGCGTGCGCCCAGATGTTCGCGGTGTCGTGCACAGGCACGCCCTCGGTGATGACGATGACCAGCGGGATCTGCGCGTCGATCGCCTCGATGACGGCGCCCTTGGTACCGGCGGGCGGCACGAAGACGACCGACACGTCGGCGCCTGTGGCGGCCATCGCCTCGCCGACTGAGGCGAAGACGGGAACGTCCTGTCCGGACAGCTCCACCGTCTGTCCCGCCTTACGCGGGTTGGTCCCGCCGACCACGTTGGTGCCGGCTGCGATCATCCGGGCGCCGTGCTTGCGGCCCTCCGATCCGGTGATGCCTTGCACGATGATCCGGCTGTCAGCGGTCAGGAAGATCGCCACGTCATGCTCCCTTCGCAGCCGCGGCGGCCAGCTCGGCGGCGCGACGTGCCGCATCGTCCATGGTCGCCACCTGCTCGACGAGCGGCAGCGCGGCATCGGCGAGGATACGACGGCCCTCGACCGCCTTATTGCCGTCGAGCCGCACCACGATCGGGTGCCGCACGGGCTCGCCGCGCTCGGCTAGGAGCGCCATCGCCGACACGATGCCGTTCGCGACGGCGTCGCACGACGTGATGCCGCCGAAGACGTTGACCAGCACGCTGCGTACATCGGGATCGGACAGCACGATGTCCAGACCGTTGGCCATCACCTCGGCCGAGGCGCCGCCGCCGATGTCCAGGAAGTTGGCTGGCCGGACACCGCCGAATTCCTCGCCGGCGTAGGCGACCACATCAAGCGTGGACATGACCAACCCGGCCCCGTTCCCGATAATGCCAACGGAGCCATCCAGCTTCACGTAGTTCAGGTGCTTGGCTTTTGCCCGTGCCTCGATCGGATCCACGGCAGTCGGGTCGGCAAACCTAGCCCAGTCCTGGCGGAACGCCGCGTTGTCGTCCAGCGTGACCTTCGCATCCAGCGCGATCACACGGCCGTCGCCGGTATAGACGAGCGGGTTTACCTCGACCAGGGTGGCGTCCTCATCGGTGAACACCGCCCATAGGCGCTCGGCGAGCTCAGCCGCCCCGGCCAGCGCCTCGGGCGGCAGTCCGCCGGCCTGGACGATCTCGAGCGCCTTGGCGCGGTCGACTCCAGTGAGCGGGTCGACCGGGATCTTGGCCAGCGCCTGCGGATTCGTCCTGGCTACTTCCTCGATCTCGACGCCGCCTTCGACAGAGCACATCGACAGGAAAGTGCGCTCCGAGCGGTCCAGCAAGAAGGAGAGGTAGTACTCCTGCGCGATGTCGGAGTCCTCAGCGACGAGCACCGTGTGCACGGTGTGGCCCTTGATGTCCATGCCGAGGATCTTGGCAGCCTTTTCCTGCGCCTCATCTGGGGTGTCGGCTAGCTTTACCCCGCCGGCCTTTCCGCGGCCGCCGGTCTTCACCTGGGCCTTGATCACCACCAGTGGCTTGGCATCGCCCTTGACCGCCGCGAATTCCTCGGCGATCTGCCTGGCCTCTTCCGCTGTGCTGGCCACCCTGCCCTGCGGAATCGGGACGCCGTACTCGGCGAACAGTTCCTTCGCCTGGTACTCGAACAGGTCCACTCGGGTTCGTCCTTCGTGCTCGGGAATCGTCGCGGCGCGCCGTGGTTAGCTCGGCAGCGCCCGCGGCTGGCAGCCTAGTGCTGGTGAGGCCAGCAGTTGTGACTGGGTCACGGGCGCAGCGCCCGCGCTTATGTGCCGTGCTGTCCTACGGGCTCCTCGCTGCCGAGCGCCGACCGCACCCAGTCCACGATCTCCGTCATGGTCGCGCCAGGTGTGAAGATTTTCGCCACGCCCAGCTGCTCGAGCTCCGCGATGTCGGCGTCCGGAATGATCCCGCCGCCGAACACCGTGATGTCAGTTGCGTCGCGCTCATGCAGCAGCTCGAGCACCCTCTTGAACTGCGTCATATGCGCGCCGGACAGGATCGACAGGCCGATCGCGTCGGCGTCCTCCTGCAATGCCGCCGACACGATCTGCTCGGGGGTCTGGTGCAGGCCGGTGTAGATGACCTCCACGCCCGCGTCACGCAACGCCCGCGCCACCACCTTCGCACCGCGATCATGGCCATCCAGGCCAGGCTTCGCGATGACGACCCGGATGCTGCTCATGGACCCTCCGCCAGGTGCTGCGTGCTGCCGACATACCGGGCAGACGCATTCAGCGTAGCCCCTGCGTTCGGCTGCCCGCGGCGTCGCGGCGAGCAATGTCACTAGGGGCGCGGCTGTCGGCCGATCCGTCAGGCCGGGATGGGCGCGCCGGCCAGCGCCGTGGTCAGCGCAGCCAGATACCTGTCGAGCTGGCTGCCGTCGGGGTCGTAACTCGGATTGACCTCCGTCAGGACCAGTCCTGCACACGTCGGGTCGGCGAGCAGCACGCGCAGGCATGCCTCGGCTTGCTCGAGCCGGACGCCGGAACCGTAGTGCGGGTAGTTGCCGAGGGGCAGGTCGCCCGAGTCGACAACGTCCACGTCGAAATGCACGACGACCGGTCCGCTGCGGCCGAGGGCTGCCAGGGCTCGACGTGCCGTCCCTTCCGGGTCAGCCGCGAGGTCGTGACCCTCGGTGTAGCTGACACGCCGCTGCGCAAGGAACGCGCGGCCAGCGTCGGTCTGCTCGCGCGGATCGCAGCCCAGCATCGCCAATCGCGAGCCGTCGAGCAGGGGAAGCGCCCCGGCCAGGTTCGCAAGCTCGGGCTCGCCCTCGCCGAGCAAGTGCCAGATGCCGGTCGCGTCCAGGATTCCCGATCCGTCTGTCGCCAGGCCCCCGAGATCGGCGTCGCCGTCTACGTAAGCGAGTCCGACAGCCGGGTGCACGCGCCGGAATCCGGCGACAACTCCGACCGTGATCGTGCAGTCGCCGCCCATCACGAGAGGGCGGTGGCCGGCCGCGACTTCCCTCGCGACCGCGTCGGCAACGGCGCGAGCGACCGCGACGACGGCGGAAAGGTTGCGAGCACGGGGGTGCTTGTGGTCCACGGCGAAGACCGAGCTCGGCAGGTCGCCGGCATCGCTGATCTGGACGCCGGCAGCCCGGAGCCGGTCGACGATGCCCGCTGCCCGCAGCGCGGCGGGGGCCCGGTCCTGTCCGGCGTGATGCGCGCCAGCGCTCGATGGCACCCCAATTAGCACCCAGTCGTTCCTGCTCTCCCTGGCGCTCATGTCGCGCCTCCCGTCTGTGCTGCCGTCTGTGCCCGGTTCCCCTGCGTCACCAGCATTAGCCGCTTGCTAGTAACGACAATACCCAGTCGGCTTTCAATTATGCAACCAGCAAATGTAGAATGCTGGTGACGGCGCGGGGATAACGAGGGAGCGAGCATGCCGACCAGCCGAGGCCGAAGCGTGGCCAGCCAGCCGGGTATCGGGCAGGCTCCCGGCGACCTCGCTACTCTCCAGGCGTTCGTAAACACCCTCGACATCGAGGAGGGCACGGACCTGCTCTCGACGCCGGCCAGCTTCGACCGGTGGCTGCAGGAGGCCGGCCTGCTCGCGAATACTGGTGGGCCAGCCCGGCCTGGCGATCTGGCTATGGCCGTCGAGCTTCGGGAGGCACTGCGCGGTGTGCTGCGGTCGCATGTCGTGCATTCGCCCGTGGAGCCATCGGACCCAGCGGAGCCATCACGCGCCACCGAGCCGTCAGACCCCGCGGAGCCTTCAGCCTCCGCGAAGCCATCAGGCCCTGCGGAGCCATCAGGCAGAGAAGCGGCTTCGCGGGTCGCGAATGTAGCGGGCGCGCTGCAAGCGCGGCTTCAGGTGGACGTGGACGGCCGCGTCGCTATCGCGCCCGCCGGGGACGATACCCGGGCCGCGCTGACCCGGCTCCTGGTCATCGCCGCCGAGGCAACGACTCTCGGCACCTGGACGCGACTGAAGGTGTGCAGCGCCGACGACTGCCAGTGGGCCTTCTACGACCGGTCACCGACGCACAGCGGCTGCTGGTGCAGCATGCAGATCTGCGGCTCGCGCGCCAAGTCACGCGCCTACCGCAGCCGAGTGGCGCGGACTGGCTGAGCCAACCGGCGCTCTAGAGCTTCTCGATCGGCGCGTACCGCAGGACCAGGTGCTTGATGCCGTAGTCGCCGCCGAAGTCGATTTTCGCCTCGGGGTCGTCACCGCGACCCTCCACTGAGAGCACGGTGCCGAGCCCATAGGCGTCGTGGTTGACCCGGTCGCCGGGCTGGAGCGACGGAACCGGCCGGTTCCCGATGGTACGGACGCCAGGTCGCCTAGCGAGTCGCTCCGAGGCCGGCTGCGTCGCCGCCGACTCGTCCCGCCGCCACTCGATCAGCTCGGCCGGGATCTCGGTCAGGAACCTGGACTGCCTGTGATAGCCCGGCCGCCCGAACCAGGTGCGTGTCGCCGCCCTGGTCACATACAACCGCTCCATCGCCCTGGTAATGCCGACGTAGGCAAGCCTGCGCTCCTCGGCGAGCTCACGCTCGTCGCCCATCGAGCGCTCGTGCGGAAAGACGTTTTCCTCCAGGCCCGTCAGGAACACGACAGGGAACTCCAGGCCCTTGGCGGTGTGCAGCGTCATCAGCGTGACCATGCCACCGTGCTCCTCGCCTTCCGGGATCTCGTCGGCGTCGGCGACGAGCGACACCTGCTCGAGGAACTCAGCCAGCGTGCCGCCAGGACTGCGGGCGTCGAATTCCCTGGCCACCGATACAAGCTCGGTGAGGTTCTCGATCCGGCTGGCGTCCTGGAGATCGGAGGATGCCTGGAGTTCAGCCACGTAGCCGGTCCGATCGAGGATGGCCTCGGCGACGTCGCCAACCGGGCTGCGGCCCTCCGCCATGGCCCGCAGGCCGTTCATCAGGTCGTTGAAGCCTTCGATCGCCCGGGCCGACCGGGCCGGCAACCCAGGGACGTCATCGGGCCTGCCCAGGGCGGCGGCGAAGCTGATCTTGTCGCGATTCGCCAGCGCGGCCACGTACTCCTCGGCCCGGTCGCCGATGCCGCGCCGAGGCGTGTTCAGCACGCGCCGCAGCGACACCTCGTCGCCTGGATTGGCGATCAGCCGCAAGTAGGCAAGCAGATCTCGGACCTCACGCCGCTCGTAGAACCGGACTCCGCCGACCACCTTGTACGGCAGCCCGGAGCGGATGAAGACTTCCTCAAAGACCCGGGACTGCGCGTTTGTCCGGTAGAACACGGCTACCTGGCCCGGCGTCGCCTCGCCCGCGTCGGCGAGCCGATCAACTTCCTCGGCCACGAACGCCGCCTCGTCGTGCTCACTGTCGGCAACGTAGCCAGTCAGCAGCGGCCCGGCGCCGGCGTCGGACCACAGGTTCTTGGGAATTCGGCCAGGATTGCGGGAGACCACGGCGTTGGCGGCCGCGAGGATGTTTTGCGTCGACCGGTAGTTCTGCTCGAGCAGGATCACCCGGGCACCGGCGAAATCGCGCTCGAACTCCTCGATGTTCCTGATGGTGGCGCCGCGGAATGCGTAGATCGACTGGTCGGCGTCGCCGACCACGACCAGCTCGGCGGGCGATTCGCCGCCTGCGCCTGCTAGCTCCCGGACCAGGGTGTACTGCGCGTGGTTGGTGTCCTGGTACTCATCCACGAGGACGTGCCGGAACCGCTTGTGGTACTCCGCCGCGACGTCCGGGAACGCCTGGAGCAGGTTCACGGTCACCATGATCAGGTCGTCGAAGTCCATCGCGCCTGCGGCGACGAGCCTGCGCTGATACTCGCCGTAGGCCTCGCCGAGCGCCTTCTCCCGGTAGCCGCTGGCCCTCGCCAGCACCGTCTCGTAGTCGATCAGCTCGTTCTTGAGGTTGGAGACCTGATTGGCCATCCCCTTCGGCGGAAAGTACTTCGCGTCGAGCTCGAGCTCGCGGCAGACCATGGCCATCAACCGCTGCGAGTCCGCCTGGTCGTAGATCGAGAAGCTTGACGGATAGCCGAACCGCTTGGCCTCGCGGCGCAGGATCCGCACGCAAGCCGAGTGGAAGGTCATCAGCCACATCGACCGCGCTCGCGCTCCGGTCAGCGACGTGGCCCTGGCCGCCATCTCCCCCGCCGCCTTGTTGGTGAAGGTGATGGCGAGGATCTGGCTGGGCTCCACGTCGCGCTCAGCCAGCAGGTAGGCGATCCGGTGGGTCAGCACCCGCGTCTTGCCCGAGCCCGCGCCAGCCACGATGAGCAGCGGGCTGCCCTGATGCAGGACAGCGGCACGCTGCTGGGGATTCAGCCCTTCCAGCAGGGTGTCGACAACTAGCGCGGTCACGTGCCAAGCCTAGGCGGTATCGCCGACAGCCGGCCGCCTCGACGCGGCAGCGGTGGGACCACGTAGTCGTTTCGCCGAAAGTCGTTTCGGCGAAGGATTCGACACCGCCGGCCGTGTCGAATCCTTCGCCACGATGGAAGCAGCCCGCCACCGCGCGCCGAATGCTGCGTGCCCAGTTACTCGTCCGGGACGAGCGTGGGCGTCGCGCGAGTCAGGGTCTCCTTCTTGAAGAACGCCGGATGCAGGACCCGGTTGTAGATGAAGAAGATCAAACCGACGATCACCGCGCCGGCGGCAAGGACGAACGCACCGCCGATCTGCCAGTGGAGCCCTGGCACAGTCCACATCGTGAAGTCGTTTGCCGTATTCACGTCGTAGTTCAGCCAGATCGACCAGCCGCCCAAGAACCAGAGAATCAGGCCACCGAGGAGCGGCAGGATGCCCTGCATGAACAGGTTCCGTACGCTCGAGGTCAGATTCCGGCGGTAATACCAGACACAGGCGATGCCGGTCAGCCCGTAGTAGAAGGCGATGAACATGCCGATGGCGGTGACCGCGTCGCCGATCAGGCCGATCGGGTTATGTGCGTTGTTCACTGCTGCATAGAACGCGATCGAGATGACGCCCATCACCAGGGTGGACACTGTCGGCGTCAGGAAGCGCGGGTGGATCTTCCCGAAGGTCTTGGGGATCGCCCGGTACACGGCCATGGACAGCGTGGTGCGCGCCGTTGGCAGGATGGTCGTCTGAGTCGATGCAGCGGCGGAGGACAACACCATGATCAGCAGCAGGCGATAGAAGACGCTGCCGACGGTGCCGCTACCGAACACTGCATGGCCCTGGATGGACAGCACGTCACCGACGTTGTTGGGGTTACCGAGGCCATTGCCCTTCGTACCGATCCCGGCGAATGACTGGATCGAGAAGATCACCAGGGCGTACGTGACGAGCAGGATGAGGGTGGAGAGTATGCCCGCGATTCCAGGTGTGCGGGTGCGGTCCTTCGTCTCCTCGTTAACCGACAGCGCAGTGTCCCAGCCCCAGTAGATGAAGACCATGAGGATGATGCCGCTGACGAATGCGCTAAAGGTACCGATATGGAACGGGTTCAGCCAGGAGAGACTTGGGGTCAGGTGTCCAGGTGGCGCGCTGCCGTTGCCGACCTTGACGAGCGCTACGACGGACAGGACCACGAGCATGGTGAGCTCGATGCTCAGCAGAATCTTCTGGAAGTTCGCCGACACCTCGATCCCGACATAGCAGATAGCGGTCATCAGGATGATCCAGACGATGCCGCCCAGCAGGACCCAGTTGCTCGACGGGTTAGTACCGATGCCGTTGGCATTGAATAGCAGGAAGCAGTACTGGCTGGCGACCTGCGCGAGACTCGCCATGACGAGGATGTCGGCCGCCACGATCGCCCAGCCGCCCGCCCAGCCGGTCTTTGGCCCGAACGCCCTTGTCGCCCACGTGAACGTGGTACCGCAATCCGGATCGGCCTTGTTCATCTCGGCGTAGCCGATAGACGTCAGCAGCATGGGCACGAACGCCAGGATGGCCACAATAGGCGACCGAAGCCCGACGGCGGCGACCACGAAGCCTAGCGTCGCGGCGATGCTGTATGCAGGTGCGACCGAGGCGGTCGCGATTACCGTGCTGGATATCAGCCCTAGGGCACCGGACTTGAGCCCTTTATCCAGGGGCTGCTCTGCTGGCGCCACGGCCTCCCTGGCTGTTGCCATGCCGACTCCCCTCCGAAATCCGGCCCGCTCGGGCACCGGATAGCGTGCCTATCGCGACCGTACATCGCGTGCTCGACTTGAGATTAGGTGGACCCAGCCAGACGTCATATGCGGTCCAAGTCCAACGGTTCTAGCACGCATTGCAGCAGATTGCAACGAATTCAGTGGCATCGCATGCAAACTGCGACTAGTCCCGTTGAGGCCGCCAATCGGCTCAAGGCTAGGATCGCAGGCATGCGCATCCTCCTTGTCGGGGCTGGCGGAGTCGGTACCGCGATCGCCAGGATCGCCGCCCGCCGGCCGTTCGCTCAACTCGTCATTGCCGACTATGACCTAGCCAGGGCGCAGCACGCGGCGACTGCTAAGGACTCCTACACTGCGGTCCAGCTCGACGCCCGAGACGAGGCTGCGACTGCGGCCCTGCTGGCCGAGCATCGCTGCGACGCCCTCATGAATGCCACCGATCCGCGGTTTGTGATGCCCCTGTTCCGGGCTGCGCTCGCAGCCGGGGTGACGTACCTGGACATGGCCATGTCGCTGTCGCATCCGGATCCGGATGACCCGTACGGCAAGACCGGCGTCAAGCTCGGCGACGAGCAGTTTGCTGTGGCCGACCAGTGGGAGCGGGCCGGCAAGCTGGCGCTGGTGGGCATCGGGGTCGAGCCGGGCCTGTCCGATGTCTTCGCCCGGTATGCCGCGGACGAGTTGTTCAGCGACATCAACGAGGTCGGCGTCAGGGACGGAGCTAATCTCAGCGTGGCCGGTTACGACTTCGCGCCGACGTTCTCGATCTGGACCACGATCGAGGAGTGCCTCAATCCGCCGGTGGTCTTCGAGGAGGGTCGGGGCTGGTTCACCACTCCGCCTTTCAGCGAGCCAGAGACCTTCACCTTCCCGGCCGGCATCGGCCCTGTCGAGTGCGTCAACGTCGAGCACGAGGAAGTCCTGCTGATACCGCGCTGGGTCAAGACCAATCGGGTCACCTTCAAATACGGCCTCGGCGAGGAGTTCATCGGCGTCCTTGACACTCTGCACAAGCTAGGCCTGGATAGGACCGACCCGGTCAACGTCGGGGGCGTGAACGTGTCGCCGCGTGATGTCGTAGCCGCCTGCCTGCCGGATCCGGCGAGCCTCGGCGACAAGATGAGCGGGCTCACGTGCGCCGGCACATGGGTCACCGGCACCGGCAAGGACGGTCAGCCACGCGAGGTCTACCTGTACCACGTCGTGGACAACGCCTCCACGATGGCGGACTACGGCTCGCAGGCAGTCGTGTGGCAGACCGCCATCAACCCGGTGGTCGCGCTCGAGCTGCTCGACAGCGGTGCCTGGTCCGGCGCCGGGATCCTCGGCCCCGAGGCATTGCCGCCAAGGCCGTTCCTTGACCTGCTCACTGAGTACGGCTCACCGTGGGGATGCGACGAGCGCACACCCCAAAACCATTCATGAATCGGAACGGAGTTCCCGGTGGCTAATGATCTTCAAAACTTTATCGGCGGCCAGTGGACTGACCTGTCGTACGACAAGCGAGCCGACCTGATCGACCCCAGCACAGGCGAGGTCTTCGCCACAGCCCCGATTTCCGGCGAGGCCGAGGTGACTGCCGCGTTCGCGTCCGCTACCGATGCCTTTCCTGGCTGGCGAGACTCGACGCCTGCCGAGCGCAGCCTGGCACTACTGCGGATCGCTGATGCGCTGGAAGCGCGGGCCGATCAGTTCGTCAAGGCTGAATCGCAGAACACCGGCAAGCCCCTCGGCCTGACCGCCTCGGAGGAGATTCCGCCGATGGTGGACCAGATCCGGTTCTTTGCCGGTGCCGCTCGGATGCTAGAGGGCAGGTCCGCCGGTGAGTACATGTCCGGGTTCACGTCGTTCATCAGGCGCGAGCCGGTCGGCGTCTGCGCTGCGGTGACGCCATGGAACTACCCGATGATGATGGCGGTATGGAAGTGGGCGCCCGCCCTGGCGGCAGGCAACACCATGGTTCTGAAGCCCTCGGACACCACCCCGTACTCCACCTTGCTCATGGCCGAGCTGATCAGCGAGTTCGTTCCCGCTGGTGTTTTCAACGTGGTCTGCGGCGACCGGGACACCGGCCGGTTGCTGGTCTCCCACAAGGTGCCGCAGATGGTGTCGATCACCGGCTCAGTCCGGGCCGGCATCGAGGTCGCCCAGGCGGCGGCCGCTGACCTCAAGCGCCTCCACCTCGAGCTTGGCGGGAAGGCGCCGGTCATTGTCTTCGATGACGCCGACCCGGCGAAGGCTGCCGAGGCGATCGCAATCGCCGGCTACTTCAACGCGGGCCAGGACTGCACGGCGGCCACCAGGGTGCTGGCCGGTCCGCGTATCCACGATGACTTCGTCGCCGCACTCGCCGAGCAGGCCGCTGCACAGGTTACCGCCGGTCCCGACAACGAGGATGCGGCCTACGGCCCGCTGAACAACGCGAACCAGCTAGAGCGGGTCTCGGGCTTCATCTCCCGGCTGCCCGACCACGCCCGGATCCTGGCCGGCGGCAAGCAGGTGGGGGAGAAGGGCTACTTCTTTGAGGCCAGCGTGGTCGATGGCCTGCGGCAGAGTGACGAGATCATCCAGAATGAGGTCTTCGGCCCGGTCATCACAGTGCAGCAGTTCAGCGACGAGGACCAGGCACTGCGCTGGGCCAACGGCACCGAGTACGGCCTGGCATCCTCGGTCTGGACCTCCGACCACGGCCGCGCGATGCGCATGGCACGGGCGCTCGACTTCGGCTGCGTGTGGATCAACACGCACATCCCGCTCGTAGCCGAGATGCCGCATGGAGGCTTCAAGCACTCCGGCTACGGCAAGGACCTCTCGATGTACGGCTTCGAAGATTACACGCGGGTCAAGCACGTCATGTCGTCGCTGGATTGACGCGGCGGGGGCAGCGTGAGTGTGCCGGACGCTCTGGCGGGCTAGCACCGTCTCGCGCCCGCCTCCGTTAGCACGCCCGTGGCGGGTGTGGCGAGAATCGCCGTCGGCAACGGTTACGCCCGCTCGCCGCATCCGGCACACTCACGCCCGCTCGGAGTCCGCCGCTCGCGTCGCCGATATCAGGCGCTCGACAGGGCCGCTCAGCAGCACGAGGGTCGTGCGCGGTCGTTGGCGCGGGGGCGTGGTGGGTGCGGCAGCGGGCGTAAGCGTTGCTCTCGGCAAGTGTCGCGATACCCGCCTCGGGCTGGATCGAGGCCAGCTGCCGACGAACCTCTGCCAGCCCGCAGAGCACTCATCATGCGCCCACGCCCCGGCGCTAGGCCCGCAGAGCACCCGCACGGCCTCGCGCCCGAGGCGTCCCCTGCGGTCAGCGGTGGCGGCCGCGCCGGCGGCGCTTGATGCCGAGTACCACTAGGAGTAGCGCGATCAGTCCGGCGGCGGCTGGGATGGCGCGTTTGAGTACTGGCAGACCCGCGACACCGAGCAGGTCGATCGCCTCGTTGTCCGGGGGCTGCCAGGCGGCTGGCTCTTGCTCGGCCGCTACCTCGTGCCTCGCCGGTCGCAGCGGAGTCACCTCGGCTAGGTCGTCCCTGGCACCGTCGTCCTCAGGCCCAGCGTGCTTGCCGGCCGGACGGCCGCCGTTGACATCCGCAGGCACGACCGCGGGCTGCGCGCTTGGCTCGGCTGCGTCGGCCAGGGAGAGGCCGCGGTCAGCCAGCTTGGCCTTGATGTCGGCGAGTGAGGCCGGGCCGATGTTCTCGATCGCACGCAGCTGCGGCTCGGTCCGTCTGGTCAGATCGCCGAGCGTCTGGATGCCATCGTGGCGCAAGCTGCTCCAGGCCCGCCCGCTCAGGTTAAGCACGTCGATCGGAAGCGCCTCGTCTGGCGTCGCGCCCGAGGTCGTGTTCGTGGTCGTGGTCGTGGTGGTCTTAGCAGCAGCCGGGACGGCAGCTGAGTCGGCAGCCAGCATCGCTGCCAGGTTGTCAGCGAAGATATCGATGAGCCTGCCGCCGACCTCGGTCAGGACGCCGCGGCCGAACTGGGCAGGCTTGCCGGTCACGTTGAGCGAGGTGTGCACGATGACGTGGGTCTGATCGCCCGCGCCCTCGAGCATCGACCGGACCTTTGCGGACGCGGTACCCGCGCCGCGAGTCTCCTTGCCGGATGCCTCGAGGGTGATGACGTGCGCGGCCGGATCGCGTTCGGTGAACTTCGCGGTCCCGGCGTAGGTCATCTGGATCGGGCCGACCTTGACCTTGATCCGGCCGGTAATCTCGTCGCCGTTAACCGAGTCGAGGGTGGCGCCGGGCATGCAGGGCGCCACCCGCTCGACGTCCAGGAGCACTTCCCACGCTCGCTCCTCGGGAACTGGGACCGAGAATGAGTGCTCGAGCTCCATATGTCAGACTCCTGCCGCTGCCTCCAGAGCGCGCCCGGTCAGCACCCGCGCGAGGTGACGCCGATAGTCGGGCGCCCCGTGCAGGTCCGCAGGCGGCTGCGTCCCTTCGGCCGCGCTGGCAGCTGCTGCCTGCAACGCCTGCGAGCTGGCCTGCGCTCCGGCCGCGGCCACTTCGACCGAGGCTGCCCTGATCGGGACGCTGCCCATGTTGGTCAGTCCGACTCTGGCTTCGGCCACGTGGCCATCGGAGCGCCGTACCAGCGCCGCGACGCCGACAATCGCCCACGCCTGCGCGGTCCGGTGGAACTTCTCATAACGATATCCCCAGTCGCTCCCGAACTTCGGCACCCGGATGCCCGTGAGTATCTCGCCGGGCTCGAGTGAGGTGGTCAGGTAGTCGACGAAGAAATCCCGAGCGGCGATCTCGCGCTCGCCGCCGGGGCCACGCGCGATCAGCGTCGCGTCGAGCGCGAGGACCACCGCGGGCAGGTCGCCAGCAGGGTCCGCGTGCGCGATGGAGCCGCCTAGCGTCCCGCGGTGCCGGACCGCCGGGTCGGCCACCGTGGCAGCCGCTTGCGCCAGCACGCCGCAGTGCTCCGCGATCAGCGGGTCGTGCACGATCTGATAGTGCGTCGTCCTGGCGCCGATCAGCAGGTGGTCGCCTTCGTCAAAGACACCGCGTAGATCGTCAAGGGCGCCGAGATCGACGAGCAGCTCCGGATATACAAGCCGGAGCCGCAGCAGCGGCAGCAGGCTCTGGCCGCCGGCGATCACCTTCGCGTCCTCGCCGCCGCCGGCCAGCGCGCTGACCGCATCCTCGATCGTGGTAGGCCGGACGTAATCGAACTTGGCCGGGATCATGCCGCGCCTCCATGGCCGTTGGCCGCACCGTCGCTTGACGAACCGTCGTTTGACGAACTGTGGGTCGCGGACTGAATCGCGCGCCACACCCGTTCGGGTGTGCACGGCATCGTGATGTCGCGGATGCCGAACGGGCTGAGCGCATCAACAATCGAGTTGACCACCGCCGGCGTCGAGGCGATCGTGCCCGCCTCGCCCACACCCTTCACGCCGAGCCTGTTGTTGGCCGGCGTCGTGGTCCGCTCGGTCACGTAAGACGGCAGGTCGGGCGCCGCCGGCACCAGATAGTCGGCGAGCGTCGTCGTGACGAGGTTGCCGTCGTCGTCGTAGACGCCTTCCTCGTACAGCGCCTGGGCGATGCCCTGCGCAATGCCTCCGTGTACCTGGCCTTCCACGATCATCGGGTTAACCACCACACCGACGTCGTCTACCGCCACATAGGACCGGATCTTCACGAATCCCGTCTCGGTGTCCACCTCGGTCGCGCACAAGTGCGTCCCGTGCGGGAACGAGAAGTTGTCCGGGTCGTAGGTGGCGTCGGAATCCAGCGATGGCTCGACGCCGTCGGGCAGCGCGTGCGCGGCGAACGTTGCGAGCGCGACCTCCTGGATCGACTTGAAGGCTTCCGGATCGCCCCTGACCGAGAACCGCCCCGCCGAGAACTCCAGGTCGTCGGCTGAAGCCTCGAGCATGGCCGCGGCGATTACCTTCGCTTTCTCGACCACCTTGTCGCAGGCCTGGACGACGGCTAGCCCGCCGACGGCAAGCGAACGCGAGCCGTACGTATCCATCCCCTTCGGCGAGATCTGGGTGTCGCCGTGCAGCACCCTGATGTCCTCGAAGGGCACGCCGAGCTGATCGGCCACGATCTGGCTCCAGGCTGTCTCGTGCCCCTGACCATGCGCGCTGGAGCCGGTCACGACCTCGACCTTGCCGGTAGGCAGCATGCGAATCGAGGCATGCTCCCAGCCGCCGGCACCGTAAGACAGCGAACCAAGCACCCTTGATGGCGCCAGGCCGCACATCTCGGTGAAAGTGGAGATGCCGATGCCGAGCCGCACCTTGTCGCCGCGGGCGTTGCGTTCAGCCTGCTCGCGCCGCAGGCCGTCGTAGTCGAACAGCTCCTTGGCCTTGGCGGTCGCTGCCTCGTAGTTACCCGAGTCGTACGTCAGGCCGCAGATCGTCGTGTACGGGAACTCCTCGTGCTTGATCCAGTTTCGCTCCCGGAGCTCCAGCGGCTCCATGCCGAGCTCATTGGCAAGCTCGTCCATGATGCGCTCGATCGCGAACGTCGCTTCCGGCCGCCCGGCGCCGCGATAGGCGTCGGTCGGCATCTTGGTCGTGAAGACGCCCGTGCAGCGGAAGGAGTACGCGTCCATCTTGTAGATGGCCGGGTACATGAAAGCACCGAGGAGCGGGACACCAGGCGTGACCAGCATCAGGTAAGCGCCCATGTCTGCGAGCAGGTCAACGGACAGCCCGCGGATCCGGCCATCTTGATCGGCCGCGATCTTGATCCGCTGCCACTGATCGCGGCCGTGATGCACGGTCAGGTTGCCCTCTGTACGCGACTCGCTCCACTTCACCGGCTTGCCAACCTTGCGGCTGGCCAGCACGGCTAGTACCTCCTCGGCGGTGACCTGCAGCTTGGAGCCGAAGCCGCCGCCGACGTCCGGCGCAATGACGCGGACGTTCTGCTCGGGGATGCCGAAGAACGCCGACAGCGCGAAACGCAGCACGTGCGGGATCTGGGTGGCCGACCACAGCGTAACCTCGTCGCCGATCCACTGCGCGACCACGGCGCGCGGTTCCATGGCGCACGGGATCAGGCGCTGCTGCCGGTATTCGCGCTCCATCACTACGGGCGCGTCATGGAAAGCGGCGTCTACGTCGCCGTTGGCGAAGACCCATTCGTAGCTCTTGTTGCCGGCCTCGTGCACCTTGGGCGAGTCCGCGGCCAGCGCGGTCCGGATGTCCAGCACCGGCGGGAGCGGTTCATAGTCCACGTCGATCGACGCGATCGCGTCAGCGGCCGTGTATCGATCGCGGGCGATCACGACGGCCACTGCCTCACCGACATAACGGACCTCGTCGACCGCCATGGGCGGGTGCGGCGGAATGACGATGTCGGGCGTCACCGGCCACGCGCACGGGAGGCTGCCCTGCTCGGCGGCGAAGTCGGCACCGGAATAGGCGGCGATAACGCCTGGCTGATCGAGCGCGCCGCTGACGTCGACTCTGGTGATCTTGGCGTGTGCGTACGGGCTTCGCACGAACGCCATGTGCAGCATTCCGTTCAGCCTGATGTTGTCGGTCCAGTTGGTCTGGCCGGTGATGAGCTTGGCATCTTCCTTACGCAGCCTGGGCTGGCCGATCTGCGCGGCCGGCGCGACCGCGTCGTCAAGCGCGGTCATGGGGCGACTCCTGCTTCGGCCGCGCGCTTAACGGCGCGGACTATGTTCTCGTAGCCGGTGCAGCGGCAGAGATTGCCTTCCAGCCCGTCCCGGATCTCCTCGTTGGTGGGATGCGGGTTATCACGGAGCAGATCGGTGGCCGCCATGATCATGCCGGGTGTGCAGTAGCCGCACTGGAGGGCATGCTCTTCATGGAATGCACGCTGCACCGGATGCAGCGCGCCGTTGGCAAGGCCTTCAATTGTTGTCACGTCGGACCCGTCTGCCTGCACGGCAAGAACCGCGCAGCTCTTGACCGAGGTGCCGTCCATCAGCACGGTGCACGCACCGCAGTTTGAGGTGTCGCAGCCGACCGGGGTACCGGTCTTGCCTAGGACTTCTCTCAGGTAGTGGACAAGCAGCAGGCGAGGTTCGACTTCGTCGACGTACTTAACTCCGTCGACCGTGACGGTGATGTGCGTCATGCGCTGACACCTCCGGGGACATGGCTAATGCGCCTGAGGCAAACCTAGGCCGCTCGCCCCCGCCGCACCAGTCCCTCGTGTCGCAACATGGCGGCACGCCAGCCCGCTAGCCGGTCTGCAGGACCTGGAACGTCTCAGCCAGCCTTCCCTCCGGCAGCCCGCCCTGCACCGCCGCCCGGCTCAGCCAGCCGCGCAGGAACCCTTCGATTCCCTCCGGATCACTGATCTGGCTGACGTGGCATCGCAGCGCAGCCACCTTGCGGGAGAACGTGTCAGTGATGTCAACATAAGTCGTCGGTGCCGGGCTGCCCGAGATCCAGACCTCGCGCACTGTCCACGGCTCGAGCTTCTCTTCGGCCAGCAGTTCAGGGAAGGCGAACGGGTTCCTGGAGTCTGGGTACACAGCGTCCAGCGCGGCCGAGCCGGCTGCCCGGTGGTCGGGGTGACTCGCGCCCATCCGCGCGTAGTTGCGCTCCGGCGACTGGCAGACAACCCGGTCCGGGCGCAGCAGCCTGATGACGCGGGCGATGTCACGACGAAGGCCGATGGACGTCTCGAGGCGGCCGTCGGGATAACCGAGGAAGTGCAGCTCATGGACCCCGACCTGCTTGGCAGCCGCGGTCTGCTCGGCCTGCCGGATAGCCGCCATCTCGGTACGGGAGACTGTCGGGTCGCTGCCGCCAGCTTCGCCGTTGGTGACGATGCAGTAGCTGACGTCCAGGCCCGCATCGGTCCACTGCGCGATGGTGCCGGCCGCACCGAAGTCCACGTCGTCCGGGTGGGCTGTGATCACCAGGACGCGGGCAACCTGCTCTGCATCAGCCATCCCTCAATCGTACGGGGACGCCTGATCGCCGCAGAGAGCACCGTTGAGCTGAGTGTTACCTGAGGGCTCAGCCGGGTACCGCGTCAGCGCACAGCTACTCAGTTAGGGTGGAGTCGTGGCGACTTTCTCCGCAGATCCGTCATATGCGCAGGCTCTGGACAGCGCCGACCAGCTCGCATCGTTCCGCGACCGGTTCGTGCAGCAGGATCGGGACCTCATCTACCTGGACGGCAACTCGCTGGGCCCGCTGCCGGTGCGCACCCAGGCGCGGATCGCGGAGGTCGTCGACCAGGACTGGGGCGTCGGCCTAGTCCGGTCCTGGGACAAGTGGATCCAGCTCCCCCGGCAGTCGGGCGAGATGGTGGCCGAGCACCTGGTCGGTGCTGCCGCCGGGCAGGTCCTCGTCTGCGACTCGGTCACGGTCAACCTGTACAAGCTCGCATGGGCAGCGCTCGACGCCCAGGCTGGCCGCGACGTCATCATCACCGACGACGACAACTTCCCCACTGATCGCTATGTGCTCGAGGGCATCGCCGCGCAGCGCGGATGCGAGCTCCGGCTGATTCACACCGACCCGAACGACGGAGTGAGCGAGCAGGCACTGGCCGAGGCGCTGGACGAGCGCACCGCGCTGGTCTGCCTGTCGCATGTCGCGTACCGCAGCGGGGCGCTCGCCGACATGACGCGCCTCACCGGCCTGATACACCAGTCGGGCGCGCTAGCGCTCTGGGACTTGTCCCACGCGGTAGGCGCGGTGCCGGTCGAACTCGACGCGGCCGGCGCCGACCTAGCGGTCGGCTGCACCTACAAGTACGTCAACGCCGGCCCCGGTGCGCCCGGCTTGCTGTACGTGCGGGAGTCCCTTCAGCCGCGGCTTCGTCAGCCGATCTGGGGCTGGTTCAGCCAGCGCGACCAGTTCGAGATGGGCCCGCGCTACGATCCCGCGTCCGGCATCGACGCGTTCTTGACCGGGACACCGAACATCATCGGCTCTGTCGCGGTCGAGGAAGGCGCTCGACTGCTCGGCGAGGCCGGCATGCCACAACTCCGGGCCAAAAGCGTCGAGCTCACGACGTACCTGATAGCTCTGGCTGACGAATGGCTCGTCCCGCTTGGCTTCGCCATCGCCTCACCGCGCGACGCGACCCGCCGCGGCGCTCACGTCGCCCTGCGGCATGACGACGCCTGGCAGATCTGCCAGGCCCTGATCCGCGAGGGCGTCATCGGGGACTACCGGACGCCCGACAGGGTCCGACTCGGCCCCGTTCCGATCTATACGAATTTCACCGAGGTTTGGACAGCGCTCCACCGGCTGCGCGACATCGCCGCGACCAAGTCCTATGCGGACCTACCGGCCGAGCCGCCCAGGGTGACCTGATCCTCATGCGGGCTTGCCCTGCCTGGGCACGCGGCAACTGAGCCTGGGCAAGACCCCACGGCAATTGACCCTGCGGCAATTGACCCTGCGGCAATTGACCCTGCGGCAATTGACATTGAGACTGTCAGAAATTTATGGTCCTCACGTGCCGCCATACGGACGCATCGACACTGACTACGGCAAGCGACTCAGATCGCCCGCGGCCGACGGGCCGATCTACATGCTGAATCTGACCAGGTATCGGCCAGATGTTGCGTACGTCCGCAACAGTGCGGCCGGAGCCGGGGTCAACAGCCGGGAGGCAGACGGGCGCTACGCACCGCTCGGCGTGCTGGCCGCGATCGGCGCGAGGCTGTGCTTCGTCGCTGACGTGGTGGCTAGCCCCGGCAACTGGCACCGGGTCGGCGTCGTCGCGTACCGGAGCAGGCGCTCGTTCATCGCGATGTCGGCGCGCCGTGACTTCCGGGACTGGCATCATGGCAAGTCGGCCGGCGTAGAGGAGGCCGTCGTGATGGGAACGCTGCCGACCGCCGCGCTGCCCGCCCCGTCGAATACCAGCCGGATCTTGCTGGAGACCTGGAACGGGCCGGAACCAGCCGCAATCGCGGACGGGCCCGTCTGCGAGTTCGCGGTCGAAGGCACGCTGCTCGGAGACGGCCGGTTGTGGACCGGCGCCCGCTATACGGCGATCGAGCCCGGCACGCCGCTCCCGTTTGTCTCCACGTCGCCGACGTATGACGCGCTGCTGCTTGAACCAACAATGGAGCGGTGGCAGTGAGCGCCACCGCGACGCAGGCTCTGGCTGGTGACGGCCGCCGCCTGCGGCGCCAGCAGAACCGCGAGGCGGTCATCGACGCACTCCTCGAGTTGTACAGGGCCGGCAACTACCAACCCAGTTGCAGCGAGATCTCGGCCCAGGCGGGTCTGTCGGAGCGCTCGCTGTTCCGTTATTTCGACGACGTGGCCGACCTGCACCGGGCGGCAGCCGACCGCGAGATCATGCACGCACTGTCGCTAGTAGCGCCGCCCGTGACGCCGCAGGACCTGACTCACATCAAGATCGAGCGGCTGGTGCACGGCCGGGCAGCGCTCTTCGAGCGAGCCGGCCCGGCCGCGCGAGCTTTGCGGGCCAACACGCACGTGCACGCCAAGCTCGCCGCCGAGCTTGATAGACACAGAACCTTGCTGCGCGGCCAGCTCAAAGAGTTGTTCGCGCCGGAGCTGGCCGCCGGCAGGACCGCGGTGCTGCCCGCGGTCGACGTCCTGTGCTCGCATCGGTCCTGGGACCGGCTTCGGCACGGCCTGGGCTTGTCGGCAGAGAGCGCAGCAGCCACGCTGATAGCAGCCCTCACCGCGCTGCTGACCGGACGGCCAGATGCCCGAGCGCCCTGATCCGCGGCTGGAGATCGCAGCCGTCGAGTTTCATTTCGACATCATGTGCCCGTGGGCCTACCAGGCCTCGCTGTGGATCCGCGACGTACGCGATCAGCTAGGGCTCGAGGTCAGCTGGCGGTTCTTCAGCCTCGAGGAGATCAACCGGGCCGAGGGCAAGAAGCACCCGTGGGAGCGCGAGTGGTCCTATGGCTGGTCGATGATGCGCGTTGGAGCGCTGCTGCGGCGGCTCGATCCCGCTCTGCTCGACCGCTGGTACATGGCGGCAGGCACGGCCCTGCATGTTGACGGGCGCAAGCCGCATCGGCGCGAGGTCGCCGCGGAGCTACTCGGCCAGCTCGGGCTCGACCCAGGACTGGTCGGGGCCGCGATCGACGACCCTAGTACAAGTGACGAAGTCCGGGCCGACCACGAGCGGGTCACCAGCCTCGGCGGCTGGGGGGTGCCGACGCTCGTGTTCGGCGGGAATCGGGCGCTCTTCGGCCCGGTACTCATCGAACCGCCGGCGGGCGCGGCAGCCATCCGGCTCTGGCAGCTCATGACCTCCTGGCTCGAGTTCCCGATGCTGTATGAGGTACAGCGGCCGAAGCGCCAGCAGGACCTGCACGCGATCGCGGAGACGTTCCGTCCCTATCTTGAGGCGCGGGACTGGATCACCATTCAGAAGGAGACGCCGTGACCGACCTGGCCACCCTCCGGAGTTCGCTGGACCAGTGTTACGACGCCATCGAGTCATTGACCGCGCGGATGACCAGCGACCAATGGCGCGCACAGTCGCTGTGCCCGGACTGGGACATGCGCGGCGTCGTCACGCACCTGGGCATGATGGAGCGGGTCATGACCGGCTGGCTGCCCAGCAGCGTCGAGGACCTCCCACCGCTGGACCGGGCGCGGCCGTACGCCGAGCAGGCGGCCGGGCTCGACGACAAGGCGTTCGCCGCTCGGCTCGCGGAGATCTTCGCCGAGCGCCGCGCCGACCTGGCCGGGCTGACGGCGGCGGATCCGCTCCGGCCGTCATGGACGCCGATCGGCCCGAAGACATACGGCGGCTTCCTGGAGATCCGGATCTTCGACTTCTGGGTGCATGAGCGCGACGTCACGACCCCGCTCGGCTGGCCGACCGATGACGCCGGCCCGCGCGCAGAGATCGCCCTCGGCCAGGTCGAGGGCTCGATCGGCTACATCGTCGGCAAGAAGATCGGCCTGCCAGACGGCAAGAGCATCGTGTTCCACCTGACCGGCCCCATCGAGCGCGATATATCGGTCGTCGTCGACGGCCGAGCCAAGCAGGTGGAGCACATAAGCAACCCGGACGTCGAACTCACGACGGACACAGTCACGTTCATCCAGCTAGCCAGCGGCCGCATCGACCCCCAAGCCCAAATAGACGAAGGCAGAGTCACCTGGACCGGCAACGAAGAGCTAGCGGGCCGCGCCGCCAAGAATCTGCGCTTCACGATCTGATGGTCCGCGGATCAGCCAGGTGCGGCGTGATAAGTCGCAGCCATTTCTCTGCTTTGGCTGCGAGTTGTTACGCCGTGGCTGGCAGCACGCCCGGCTGGCGTTCACTCCCACTCGATAGTCCCCGGCGGCTTCGAGGTGATATCGAGCACGACCCGATTGACCTCCGGCACCTCATTGGTGATCCGCGTAGAGATCCGCGACAGCACGTCGCCCGGCACTCGCGCCCAGTCGGCGGTCATGGCGTCCTCGCTGGTCACGGGCCGCAGCACGACCGGGTAGCCGTAGGTACGCCCGTCGCCTTGTACGCCGACGGACCGGACGTCGGCCAGCAGCACGACCGGGCACTGCCAGATCTGCCGGTCGAGGCCGGCTGCGGACAACTCTGCCCGCACGATGGCGTCGGCCGCCGATACGATCCGGAGCCGCTCGGCAGTGACCTCGCCGACAATCCTGATCGCGAGCCCGGGCCCGGGGAACGGCTGCCGCCAGACGATCTCGTCCGGCAGGCCGAGCTCGGTGCCGACCTGCCGCACCTCGTCCTTGAACAGGTCGCGCAGCGGCTCGACGAGCTCGAACTTCAGGTCGTCTGGAAGTCCGCCGACGTTGTGGTGCGACTTGATGTTGGCGGTGCCGGTCCCGCCGCCGGACTCCACCACGTCCGGATACAGCGTTCCTTGGACCAGGAACGTAGCCACCTGATCGTCTCTCGCTATCTCGCGCGCGGCCTGCTCGAACGCCCGGATAAACTCGCGTCCGATGATCTTGCGCTTCTCCTCCGGGTCGCTGATGCCGGTCAGCGCGCGGACGAAGACCTCGGCCGCGTCGACAACCTTCAGCGCCACGCCGGTCGCCGCGACGAAATCCTTCTCCACCTGCTCGGGCTCGCCGGCCCGCAGCAGCCCGTGGTCAACGAAGACGCACGTAAGCCGGCCGCCGATGGCGCGCTGCACCAGCGCCGCCGCGACGGCGGAGTCCACTCCGCCGGACAGGCCACAGATGGCCCGGCCTCGGCCGACCTGCGCGGCGATCCGCTCGGTCTGCTCCTCGATGACGCCGCGCATCGTCCACGTTGGCTTGCAGCCGGCGGCGACCAGGAACGCCCGCAGCATCGCCATGCCGTGCTCGGTGTGCAGGACCTCCGGGTGGAACTGCATGCCGTACAACTGGCGATCTGGCGCCTCGGCCGCCGCCACCGGCGTCCCGGCGGTCGTCGCCGTGATCGCGAAGCCTGGGGGCGCCTGCGCGCATGTGTCGCCGTGCGACATCCAGACCCGCTGGTCGGGCGGCAAGCCGTCGAGGAGCACGCCGGCCGCCTCGGCGGTGCGCAGCGCAGTGGCCCCGTACTCCCCCGTTCCCGAATGCAGGACCTGCCCGCCGAGGTCTCGGACCATCAACTGGAAGCCATAGCAAATGCCCAGGATGGGGACGCCGGCCGTCAGCAGGCCGGGCGGCGCCGGCGGTGCGCCGGGAGCGTAGACCGACGATGGACCGCCAGACAGGATGATGGCGGATGGATTCCTAGCCAGCATTTCCTGCGCCGGCATAGTGCTGGGCACGACCTGGGAGTAGACCTGGCACTCCCGCACGCGCCTGGCGATTAGCTGCGCGTACTGAGCACCGAAGTCGACCACCAGGACAGGCCTAGACTCCAGCTCCTGGCCCTGGCCCTGGCCTCGGGCCTGCTCCTGGCCCTGTTCCGGGCCGCTCTGATCGCCATCCGCCATGCCGCCGAGTCTAGTGGCGGCCAATGGTTACCCCGCTGACGTCGCCTCACCCGGCTCGTCCTCGGTGGGCGGCGCCGCTGGGCTGACCAGGACTCGGGCGATGCGGCGCCCATCCAGTTGGGTGACGGTGAGCCGCCGCCCGGCGACCTCAGCGGACTCGCCGCTGTCGGGCAGATGACCGAGCGCAGCGAGCAAGTAGCCCGCCACGGTCTCATATGGCCCGTCAGGCAGTTCCAGCCCGGTCTGCTCAGCGAACTCGTCGAGGTTCAGCAGGCCGTCCACTTCGAGCTCGCCGCCGTGGAGTTGGCGCGGATGGCTGATTTCCTCGTCGTACTCGTCCTGGATATCGCCAATAAGCTCCTCGACCAGGTCCTCGAGCGTCACGATGCCGGCGGTGCCGCCGTACTCGTCGACGACGATGGCCAGGTGCGCGCGGTCCTTGCGCATCTCCGACAAGGCCGACAGCACCATCTTGCTGATCGGCAGGAACTTCACCGGCCGGCACACCTCGCCGACCTTGCGGAAGTCGGCATCTGGCCGGCGATCGAGCAGGTCGCGGGAGTGCACGAAGCCGATGACGTCGTCATACGACTCCTGGTACACCGGGAATCGGGAGTACCGGGCGTGCTCGGCCACGGCCGCCGCTTCGGCTAGCGGCATTGCGGCGGGCAGGAACTCTACCTCGGTTCGCGGTACCAGTACCTCACGGATCTGCCGTTTCCCGGCGTCGAAAACCTCGCCGACGATGTGGCGCTCGTCCGGGCTCAGCGCTTGGTGCCCGGCGACGAGGTCACGGAGTTCCTCGTCCGTCATGACGCCGCGGGATGCCGCGGGGTCGCCGCCGAGCAGCTGGACGACCAGGTTCGTGGACTTGGACAACAGCCAGACCAGCGGTCTGGCGAACGTGGCGAGGCGATCGACCACCGGGCCGGCCACGAGTGACACCCGCTCCGAGCGCTGGAGCGCTAGCCGCTTGGGCGCCAGCTCACCGAAAACCAGCGTGAAGAAGGCTATGACCAGGGTGACGGCGATCACCGCGAGCGGGTCGGCGACATCACGAGGCATGAGCTTGCTGAACTCGTTCCCGAGCCGGTCCGACAGCAGAGCCGCACCGAAGGCGCCCGACAGCAGCGTGGCCAGCGTTACGCCGATCTGGACCGAGGACAGGAACCTGTTCGGGTCCTGGGCAAGCCGTGCGGTTCGCTCGCCTCGCTTGCCGTGCCTGGCCAGTGACCGGACCTGACCCTCGCGGAGCGACACGAGCGCCATCTCAGCGGCCGCGAAGAAGCCACCGATCAGTATCACGGCAAGGACGAGGAGAATATCCCAGCCGACGCCATTCACGTCCGAATCCCCGACCCTCGTCAGTTTCGGCTTGCGGCGAAGCGCTGCCGTCCTCCGCGTTCCGGCAGCAGCCGGAACTCGGCCGCGCTGTAGTTTGCAATAGTCTAAGCAGTCTGCCCGCTGAACCGAGCCGTAGTCGCCTAGCCTGTCCGAGCGGCGCACGTTGGCTGCTACTTATGGCGCCGCTTTTCCCTGTATGGCAGTATCGCGTTGTTTGACGGAATCAGCAGGTATCTGGAAGGACAGGTGGGCCCGGTGACGGGTGTACACGACGATGCCGTCGCGATCGCGGTTGAGCTGACGAAGCTGCGCCGGGCGATTCACGCGGAGCCGGAGATCGGCCTGGACTTGCCGCGCACCCAGCGCAAGGTGCTCGACGCGCTCGACGGGTTGCCGCTCGAGGTCACGCTTGGCGAGAGCCTGAGTTCGGTCACGGCGGTCCTCCGCGGCGGGCGGCCGGGCAAGACCGTGCTGCTACGAGGCGATATGGATGCGCTGCCCGTCACCGAGCGGACTGGCCTGCCTTATGCCTCCTTGATCGACGGGGCGATGCACGCCTGCGGGCATGACCTGCACACGGCCATGCTGGCCGGCGCGGCCAGGCTGCTGTCGGCCCGGCAGGCCGAGCTGGCCGGGAACGTGATCTTCATGTTCCAGCCCGGCGAGGAAGGTCCCGGTGGCGGCCGGATCATGGTCGAGGAAGGCGTGCTCGACGTAGCTGGCGACCGGCCGGTCGCGGCCTACGGCGTGCACGTGACGTCTGGTCTACTGCCATTTGGCCTGGTCGCGAGCAGGGTCGGAACGCTCATGGCAGCCGCCGACACCTTGCACGTCACGGTCCACGGCCGGGGCGGCCACGGCTCGCAGCCGCACCACGCGGCCGACCCCATACCGATCGCCTGCGAGATCGTACTAGCGCTGCAGACGATGGTGACGCGCCGGTTCGACGTCTTCGACCCGGTCGTCGTCACCGTCGGCACCTTCCACGCGGGCACCGTGGACAACGTGATCCCGGACGAGGCTCACTTCGTCGCCACTATCCGGTCGTTCTCGCCGCAGGCGCGCGCGACGATCGAAAAGGCGGCGCCCAGACTGGTGCTCGACATAGCGACGGCGCATGGCGTCACGGCGACCGCTGAGTTCCGCGACGGATACCCGGTCACCGTCAATGACAGGGACGAGCTGGCGTTCGCCGAGCAAACCGTCACTGAAGTACTCGGCGACGGCCGCTACTTCGCCGCTCCTAACCCGCTCACGGGCTCGGAGGACTTCTCGTACGTGCTTGAGCAAGTGCCTGGCGCATTCCTGATGCTGGGTGCGTGCACGCCCGACACCGATCCCTTCTCCGCGCCGTTCAATCACTCGGCCGAGGCAGTATTCGACGACGCGATACTCCCCGACGGCACGGCCCTGTACGCCGAGCTAGCCCTCCGCCGCCTCGCCGCCGACTGATCTGAGCTCCCCTGCCAAGGCCTGTGGCAGGCCAATGCCGCTTCTGCCGGCGCGCGCGACCGTCGAATGCTCTGCGGGCTGGGGTGGCGGCCGGAGATCTGACCGAGTGCTCTGCGGGCTGGCATCCGTCACCGCCGCCAACCCCTAATCCGGCCCGTTGCAGGCTAGCCACCAGCTGATGCCCGCGACGTTTACGCCCGCTGCCGCACCCGGTCAGACCCCCGGCCTTGGTGCGCAAAGGCGAGCACAGTGCTGGCAATTGGACCGATGCCGTCAGCTCACCTGAGCGGCGGGTCTGCCGGGTGCGGCAGCGGGCGTAGCGTCAGCAACGAAAGCCGGATGACCATCCCGCCTCGGGCGCAGCCACGGCACGAGTCACGGACGTGTGCCAGCCCGCAGAGCACCCGGCAGGTCCGCCGCGCCCGCCGTGCACCCCGCGCAGAGTACCCGGCAGATCCGCCGCGCCTCGCAGTGCAGCCGACGGATCTAACGCTTAGAGGCTCGCGACGTCGGCTTGCTTGCTGCGGACGGCTTCGGCGGCCTCGTGCAGGGCCGTGAGCTCGGATCCGGTCAGGTCGCGTTCGACGATGCGCCTGATACCGGTCTTGCCCAGCTCGGCCTCGACGCCGAGGTAGACGCCCGAGATGCCGTACTGGCCGTCCACCCACGCGCAGACTGGCATCACTGCCCCGGAGTCCTCGGCGACCGCGCGCGCCATGCGGGCCGCGGCCGCGGAGGGGGCGTAGTAGGCGGAGCCCGTCTTGAGCAGTGCGACGATTTCCGCGCCGCCGTTGCGGGTGCGATCGACAAGCTGGTCGATGTCCGCAGCGGGGAGGAGGTCAGCGAGCGGCTTCCCGTCGACGAAGCAGGCGGATGGGACCGGGACCATGGTGTCGCCGTGGGAGCCGAGCGTCAGCGTGCGGACCGAGCCGACTGGGACGCCGAGGCGTTCGGCCACGAAGTAGCTGAAGCGAGCTGTGTCGAGCATGCCGGCCTGGCCGATCACGCGGTGCGCCGGGAAGCCGGAGACCTTGGCGGCCAGCGCGGTCATCTCGTCCAGTGGGTTCGAGACGACAATGAGGACGGCGTCGGGGGCGTGTTTGACGACTTGCTCGGTGACGCTGCGGACGATCTTGGCGTTGACGCCGATCAGGTCCATCCGGCTCATGCCGGGCTTGCGCGGCAGACCGGCCGTGATGACAACGATGTTCGATCCGCCGATGGCCTCGTAGCCTTCGCCGGCCGGCCCGGTGGTCTGCCCGGTGACCTTGGTTTCGAACCCTTCGACCGGTCGTGACTGGTTCATGTCCAGGGCCAGTCCCTCAGGCTTGCCCTCGACGATGTCGGTCAGTACGACCTCGTCGAAAATGTCATATTCGGCCAGGCGCTGCGCCGTCGTCGAGCCGTAGAAACCGGCGCCGACGACCGTTATCTTCCCTGTGCGGGCCATTTCCCGTCGATCTCCTTCGACAACTCTGCTGCCCGGTGCGTGCTGCCCGGTGCGTGCTGCCCGGTGTCCGTGATGCTCGGTGTCCGTGATGCTCGGCTAGTGATGCCCGTTGTGAGCTAGCTCTTGCTGAGCAAGTTGGTCAGAATCCGGCCATGACCGCGCGCAGATTCTCGTCCAGCGCGGCCAGGAACTCCTCGGTAGTTAGGTACGGCGTGCCCTCGCCGACCAGAAGCGCCAGGTCCTTCGTCATCTTGCCGCTCAGCACTGTATCGACGCAGACCCGCTCCAGTGTGTTGGCGAACTCGGTAACCTCGGGCGTCCCGTCGAGCTTGCCTCGGTGTGCTAGGCCCCGTGTCCACGCGAAGATCGACGCGATCGGGTTCGTGGACGTAGGCCTGCCCTGCTGATGCTGCCTGTAGTGCCTGGTCACGGTGCCGTGCGCGGCCTCGGCCTCGACGGTCTTGCCGTCCGGGGTCATCAGCACGCTGGTCATCAGGCCGAGCGAGCCGAAGCCCTGTGCCACGATGTCGGACTCGACGTCGCCATCGTAGTTCTTGCACGCCCACAAGATGCCGCCGTTGCCCTTGATCACCTGGGCCACCATGTCGTCGATCAGCCGGTGCTCGTACGTGATGCCGGCCAACTCGAACTCGGCCTTGAACTCGGCTTCGAAGACCTCGGCGAAGATGTCCTTGAATCGACCGTCGTAGGCCTTGAGTATCGTGTTCTTCGTCGACAGGTACAGGGGGAAGCGGCGGTCCAGCGCGAACCGCATCGTCGCCCGTGCAAAGTCGCGGATCGAGTCGTCGAAGTTGTACATGCCCATGGCGATGCCGGGGCCGGCGAACTTGGCAACCTCGAAGTCCATGGACTGGGTGTCCGCGTCGTCCGGCACGAAGGAGATGCGCACCGACCCGGCGCCCGGTACCACGAAGTCCGTCGCCCGGTACTGGTCTCCGTGCGCGTGCCTGCCGATCACGATCGGGTGGGTCCAGCCCGGCACGAATCGCGGAATGCTCGACACCACGATCGGCTCGCGGAACACGACGCCGCCCAGGATGTTCCTGATGGTCCCGTTCGGCGACCGCCACATCTTCTTGAGACCGAACTCGGCCACGCGGTCCTCGTCCGGGGTAATCGTGGCGCACTTCACGCCGACGCCGTAGCGCTTGATCGCGTTCGCTGCGTCGACCGTCACCTGGTCGTCCGTCGCATCACGGTTCTGGATCGACAGGTCGTAGTACTCGAGGTCGATATCGAGATACGGCAGGACCAGCTGGTCCTTGATGAACTGCCAGATGATCCGCGTCATCTCGTCCCCGTCGAGCTCTACGACGGGATTGAGCACCCTTATCTTCGACATGCAGCCGCGTTCCCTTCATCGCGCCGGCGCCGTTGCCACGGCGATACCTGTCCGGGTCGCCACGCGCCCGGCCCTACTCTCACAGCCCCGATCTGGCCAGTGCTCATGAGCCGGGAACCGCGACGATCAGGCCTGCGACCAGCAAGCCGACCCCGAGCACACCCAGCACCCCGACATCCACGATTCGCCGTCGTGACGCGAGCATCCCGGCCTTACCTTCTGGCAATACGAGCCTGGCTAGCGACCCCGCTAGCAGCGCGCCAGCTACTACCAAGGTACCGCCCCGAACCGCCTGCCCACCGCCGCGCGCTGTCACCAATCCGGCTACCACCCCGGCCATGACGATCCAGTACGGCAGCTGAGTGACCAGCCGCCGACTGCTACTCGCGGTGGCGCCCTTGGTGACGCCTTGCCCAGTCTTGGCCTGGCGGGCCAGCGCCTTCGCGGAATGCTTCACCGGGCATCGAGCGGCACCCAGCTCAGGCCGCGGTCCCCGATGTATTCGCTGTCAGGCCTGATCAGCCGGTTGTCGGCGTGCTGCTCGATCACATGCGCGGTCCAGCCCGCCATCCGGCTGGCAGAAAAGACCGGAGTGAACAGGTCAGTCGGAATGCCGAGGTAGTGGTAGACCGTGGCGGCGAAGAAGTCGACGTTCGGGTACAGGCCCTTCTCGGCGAGTACGACCTCTTCCATCCGGCGGGACATCCGGTAGTACGTGTCGTCGCCGGAGGCTGCGGCGAGCTCCGCTGACATGCGCCGCAGGTGCGTCGCCCGCGGGTCCTCGGTCTTGTACACGCGATGCCCGAAACCCATGATCTTCTCGCCCTGGGCCAGCCGCTTGCTCACCTGGCTGGAGACAGCTTCCAGCGGGTCGCCGCCTACCTGCCTGATCTCCTCAAGACCGCGCATCACCTGCTCGTTCGCCCCACCGTGCAGCGGTCCCGACAGCGTGCCCAAGGCAGCGACGACCGCGGAGTGCATGTCGGCGAGCGTCGCCGCGCACACGCGTGCGGCGAACGTCGACGCGTTCATGGTGTGGTCAGCGTGGAGCACCAGGCATGTGTCGAAGATCGCAGCGGCCCGCTCGTCCGGTCGGGTGCCGGTCAGCTGGAGGAGGAAGTTGGCGGCGAGACCGAGCTCGGGGTCGGCGGCAGGCACCTCGCGGCCGAGCCTGGCGCCCTGGTAGGCGGCGATCAGGACGGGCTGCTGCGCTGTCAGCCGTGCGGCCTTGCGCTGGTTAGCCGCCGGGGCGTTCGAGGCCGCGTCCGGATCATCTGCACTGCCGAGCGACACCAGGCTGCGTAGCGCTTCCATCGGCCGCTGACGCCGGGCGACACCAGCTAGATCGTCGGCGGCGAGAGAGCCCAGCTGCAGGCCGGCGGCGAGCTCAGCCCGGTAACCGTCCAGTTGAGCCCGGTCTGGAGCGGTGCCGCGCTGGAGCAGAAAGGCGATCTCCTCGAAGCTGGTGTGGCCGACCAGGTCATTGATGTCGTAGCCACGGTAGAAGAGCAACCCGGCCCGGCCGTCGATATCGCTCAGCGCGGTAGAAGCCGCGACTACGTCTGCCAGGCCCCGCGATGGCCCGTCCGCCATGTGCCCTCCTCGCCACTGTTCGCTCGGCAGTGTACTTCCGTGCCCTGGCTTTCCCCGACTTGCCATGCTGCCGGCCGCATTGACCGGCGAACGCATGGCTCAAGCTTTTGCGGGTGTGACTTTGCATGGAGTTTGCCTGGACCGGGTATCGGTCTGGTGACACCTCACTAGCTGGCCGGACACGCCGGAGGAACGTCATGGAGACCCCCCACATCCGGATCGAGAGCACTGGCGCGGTTATCAGGCTGCGCCCGGACGTGACCACGATCGGGCGCGGCAAGTCGGTCGATGTCCAGCTGGATAACCCGAGCGTCTCGAAGCTGCATGCCGAGATCGTCCGCCGCGGACCCTACGCCTACGTTAGCGACCTGGGATTATCGCGGCATGGCACACGGGTCAACGGCAAGGTCGTAGCCCAGCGGCTGCTTGACAACGGCGACGTGCTTTCCTTTGGCTCGCAGCGCTGCCGCGTCGGCGGACTCCCTAGCGAGGGCGCGCTGCCTGAGACCGACCCGCGTCGGTCAGCCGTACCCGAGCTCACCCGGCGGGAGGTCGACGTTGTGGCCGCCCTGTGCAAGCCAGCCCTCTGCGAGGATGCCTTCGTCGCCCCGGCCACGGCACGTGACATCGCGGCCGACCTGGTGGTGACCGAGGCTGCGGTCAAGCAGCACCTGCTGCGCCTGTACCAGAAGCTCAAGATCCCCGAGGGCCCAAACCGGCGGGTCAGGCTCGCGAACGAGGTCGTGGCGCGCGGTCTCGTCCGGCCGCTGCCGGTGGCCGCTGCTTGGGATGGCCAGACCCAGACAGGCGTGCCGATGCTGCCCGCCGTGCCTGCGGACGTCGCGCAGATGGCGCCGCAGATAGCGAGCTGAGCCCGCTAGCAAGGCGTCCTAGTTCAGTCGCGGCCACAGAATCGCGATTAGAGCCCGAGCCAGCGGAGCAGCCGGCGGCCGACGTCGGCCACGTTCCCGGACAGGTGCCCTACCGCCGGATGGGCGAGCGCCGTGCTCTGCAGCTGATTGCCAAGATGGTCGGCAGGCCAGAAACCGGGAGCCAGCGTCGTCGCGGCAACGATCGCGGCGATGGCAATGGCAGCGACGCCGAGCGAACCGAGTATGGCGGCCGGTACGGACCGGGTGACCTGCCCGTAGAACCTGCCTAGTGTGCGGCGACACGGTCGGGATCCGGGCCCGATGCAGTAACTGGCGATAATGGCTCCGGCCGCGTACCCCCCGACCCGCGGGAGCTGATCCGGCCCGAGCACCAGCACCGCGAGGACGGCGGCCGCCGCAGCGCACAGCAGCGCCAGTGGCGCCAGGAGCAGACACGCGAGCGCCGATCGGCAGACGGCCCACGGGTAGAAGAGGGCTGCCGAGATCCCGTCGCTGCTCCGTCGGCCCGCGCGGCCGCGGCGCCGGTCGAGCCAGCGGGTGGTGACATCGCAGGCACGAAGCAGCACCAGCACAGCCAGGGCAGCTGCCGCGCCGGCGATTGGCAGCAGGACGCTGACCGCTACCAGGCCGACGACCGTCGCCAGTACCAGCGGGCGCCTGGACGGAAGCTGCGCGGTGGTGCCTGGCTGAATGCCGCTGACCGGGCCGCCGGCGGCCAACGACCCCTGCTGCCTCGGCGTGGCGACCGGCGGCCAGGACTGGGCCGGGGCCAGCTGGCCCGGCACGCCCGGCATCGCCGGGGATGGACCGAACGCGGCATGCGGGTCGTAGCGCACCGGCGGCAGCAGGTCGGCGAAGTTGTCCCTGGGCTGGACGGCGATTGGCCTGGTGCCCGGCCACGGCGCTGGCGGAAGCGATCCTGGCGGGGAGAGTCCGGATGGGGACTGCGCTGGCGAGTGAGGTCCCGGCGAGGGGTACGCGGCCCCCGGCGAGAGCCCGCCGCCGAGCGCTGGGCCTGGGCCGACGGCGGCAACATCGCGCACTGGCTGGCCGTGCATGTCCAGCGCGGTACGGGTGACTTGGTTGGATAGGTCCGCGTCAGCCAGGCCCACGATCCCGGCCGCGGCGCCGGCAGGCGAGCGCACGAGGGCGTCTGGGTTCAGCGCGAGGGTAAGGCTGGCCAGATCGGCCGCCGATGGCCGTCGGCTCGGATCCCTTGCCAGGGCCGCGAGCACGATGGGCAGCAGCGCCGTGGGCATGGTGTCCAGTTCGGGCTGGCCTTGCACGATGCGGTAGAAGATCGCTTCAAACTGGCCAGTCCCGAACGGGGGCCGGCCGGTTGCGGCGTATGCGATCGTTGCGGCCCAGGAGTGCACGTCCGCGGCCGGACCGCTCGCCTGGCCCTCAATCACCTCAGGTGCCAGGTAGCCCGGCGTGCCCATGAACATGCCGGTCATCGTGAGCCGGGTCGAGTCCGGGGCCTGCGCGATGCCGAAGTCGATAACGACGGGCTGGCCATCGACCATCATCACGTTGCCTGGCTTCAGGTCGCGGTGCACGACTCCGGCGGAGTGGATCGCCACGAGCGCGGCAGCGAGGCCACGGGCAAGCGTGGCCAGGGCCGGGCCGCTGAGCGGGCCTTCGGCCGCGATCGCGTCGTCGAGCGTCTGTCCGCCCACGTAGCGGGTCACGATGTACGGCGGGCTGCCCTCGACGTCGGCATCGATGACCTCGGCCACGTAGGGGCTGTGCACCCGGCGCATGGTGTCAACCTCGCGCGCGAGCCGTCGACGCGCCGTCGCCTCGGCGGGGACGCCCTGGCGGAGTACCTTCACCGCGACCGGCTGGTCGCTGGGATCGCGAGCGAGGTACACCACGCCCATGCCGCCCTCGCCGAGCCGCTCGCGCAGCCGGTAAGGGCCGAGGCGCTCCTCCCCCGAGTGGGCACTCATAGCCATACAGCCTAAAGGCTCATTGGCGTCGTGGGCCGGGCGCCAGTCCTGCGGCTATCCGCCGGCGACCAGGCGGCGCAAGGCATCGGCGGTCGCGGCGTTCTGCTCGGCATGGCCAACCAGCGCCCTGGCCAGCTCGGTGACCCACTGGGCTATCTGAACCGGCTGGCGCGACAGCACCACGCCCCTGACCTCGCGGCAGATCTCGGCGGCGGGCGCGCCGCCTGTCGGCTCGAGCGTCATGATCTGATCGCCGAGGCGAACGGTGATCTTGGTCACGATGCCTGGCCGGCCCTTCATCCGGTCCGACGCCGACCGGCGGCGGTCGACCGTCACGCAATTCGGCGGCAGCGAGTCACCCAGGGACTCGGTGAGCACCTGGGCATAGATGGCGATGTCGCTGCTATCCGCCCTGAGCGCGGCCGTCACCATGTCGAGCGACGGGCTGCCCGCTGGGTCGGTTGGCTCCATCATCGTTCCAGCATCCCTCTCCGCCGCCTCATTCGCCTCATCGCCCACTGAAGGCGGCCTTCCCTGGCCCATTGTCCAGGAAGCTGCGCATCCCGGCACCTGCGTCCTCGGTGGCGAACAGGCCGGCGAAGTTCGAGCGCTCGAGCTCAAGCCCCGTCGCCAAGTCGGTCTCGAGGCCTAGGTCGATCGCCTGCTTGGCGGCGGCTAGTGCTATCGCCGGACCGGCGGCGTAGGCGGCAGCCATCTTGCAGGCAGCGAGATAGACCTGGTCGTCGGGCACGACCTTGTCGGCCAGTCCCATTGCCAGCGCCTCGGGCGCCCGGACGAAGCGTCCGGTGAAGATCAGGTCCTTGGCCTTGGACGGCCCGATCAGCCGGGGCAGGCGCTGCGTGCCGCCGGCACCCGGGATCAGCCCCAGCAGGATCTCAGGCTGGCCGACTTGCGCAGTCTCGCCGAGGACCCTGAAGTCGGCGCAGAGGGCGAGTTCGAGCCCGCCGCCGAGTGCGTAGCCGGTGACCGCGGCAATGACCGGCTTGGCGATGCCCGCCACTGCGTTCAGCGCGTCTTGCAGCTGCTTGCTGTCTTGCGTCATCTGGGCGTAAGTGCGGCCCGACATCTCCTTGATGTCTGCGCCAGCGGCGAAGAGCTTCTCGCCGCCGTAGATAACGATGGCCCGCACGGCCTGGTCGTCCGTCACGCGCGTAACGGCGGCTCTCAGATCGGCCTGCACCGCTGCGCTGAGCGCGTTCATCGGCGGACGGTTCAGCCTGATGGTGGCAACCGTCTGTTCGGTCTCCACCGTTACCAGATCGCCCACGATGCACCTCCCGTGCCGAGCCACGATCCTACGCAGCCCGCCGGGGAGCGGATACGGCGAGCGGCCGCGAGCGGCTACGCGATTCGGGCCGGCCCAGCGTCGGCCGAGCCCGTCTTGGCCGGCCGGGTGTCGGCTCCCACCGTGTCGGCTAGCTCAGCGTCGGTCAGCACGGCGTCGGTCAGCACGGCGTCGGTGACCACCGTGTCGGTGACCACCGTGTCGGTGACCACCGTGTCGGTGACCACCGTGTCGGTGACCACCGTGTCGGCTACCTCAGCGTCGGCTACCTCACCGTCCGTCAGCACTGTGTCGGTCAGCACCGTGTCGGTCAGCACCGTGTCGGTCAGCAACGTGTCGGTCAGCATCGTGTCGGTCAGCATCGTGTCGGCTACCTCAGCGTCGGTCAGCACTGTGTCTGTCAGCACTGTGTCTGTCAGCACTGTGTCTGTCAGCACTGTGTCTGTCAGCACTGTGTCTGTCAGCACTGTGTCTGTCAGCACTGTGTCTGTCAGCACTGTGTCTGTCAGCACTGTGTCTGTCAGCACTGTGTCTGTCAGCACTGTGTCGGTCAGCACTATGTCGGCCACTACTGGGGCGGCTAGCGGAGTGTCGGTTTTCACGGGCCCGGCGGGAGTGTGGCACGCATGCTGGCAGGCCGGCGACCGGCAGACGCTGGTCCCGGCGACGCCATCGCACCGGCCGAGCAGACACGCGGGCGAGAGCACGAAGTCGGACTCGCCGCCGCAGATCGCCGATGTATCACTGGCAAGTTCCAGATCGGCAGCGCGGGCAAGCGCCTGGGCCGCGGGCACCAGCCGCGAGGCGAGGGCAAGCCTGGACACCCTGCTAAGGCAGCGACTGGCGCCAGGGGCATCGGAGCGCAATAAGGCGGCTAGTGCGTCCAGGCACGCCTGCTCGTCCATTGTGCGGGAATGCTGGCCGCCGCGTCTGCGGGTGCGAGCTTGCCGCGTCCCTTCGAGGGAGAGCGACACGCCCATCGCCTGCTCCCTCCGGATTCACACAAACAGATCAGTCTGGTATCTGCCCGGTCACGCTACTGTGAAGCGACGCGAAGGGTCAATAGTTCGCGGGAAGTACTTGCCGATTGCAATGTGCACACAGCGCTCCTGCCAGGCAAAATGCAAATCTGACCCGCAGTATGTCGCCTGGACACGCTGCGAAGCTTATGCGAAGGTACGGGCATGGCTGATCGCCCCGAGCCGCCACCCTGGGGGGCAGTGCTCGCCACGGCACTCAAACGCGCGGGCCTGTCCGCGCGCGAGGCTTCGCGGCGCGCGGGCATCAGCGAGGGTCGCTGGCGACAGATCGCCAGCGGCTATCAGGTAGTCAGCCCAGGGGTATATGCAGCGGTGCGCGGCCCGGCCGCGACGCTGGCACGGATGGCGGCGGTTGCCGGAGTCACTGCGGCCGAGCTCTGCGAGGCGGGGCGCGAGGACGCGGCGCGCGAGCTGGCCCGGCAGCAGCAGCGCCTGCCGGGCGAGGAAATGCTCGAGCGCCTCAGGGGTCTGGATCCTGACCAGGCACGCGAATTGCTCGCCACGATCGCCGTGCAACTCGGCATCAGCCCGCCCGAGTCTGACGATGACGACGATGAGCCCAGATACGGGACGTGACGATCGCCCTTGCCGCGCTTCAGGCAGCGGCGCATTAGCCGCGGCGAATTGACGGAGCCGGGTCACGCCGACACGTTGAACAGCGGGCACAAACAGCAGCACGGCGGTAGCCAGAGGCTCGCCGTGCTGCTGTAGGAGTGCTGCTGCACTGACTGCGGTTGTGCTAACTGCGGTGGTGCTAACTGCTGTTGTGCTGACCTCAGGGGAGCCGGTTCCTTCGCAGTGCCCTCGCGATTGGCCCCGGCAATCAACGGCTTCTCGATCACTCCCCGGACGCGCGCTGCAATGAAACGCCCTGCCAGCCATTCAGGAATCCGCGAACCTCGTTCTCGCTGTACCGGCGGTGCCCGCCCGGCGTGCGGATCGACGAGAGCTTGCCGCCCCGCGCCCACCGGGTCACGGTCTTGGGGTCTACGCGCAGCATCGCGGCAACCTCGGCAGGGGTCAGAAGGCGGTTGTCCGGCTTGATCTGGGTTCTCACGAGGGGTCCTCTCGCACTTGGTAGTGATGGTTAGATCACAGAGGGTGACGGTCTGCGACCGTCACCGACCGACATCGTTGTATCACAGGATGTCACAGCGACCTCAGTTTTGCTGGCGTTCCAGTAGTCACGTGAGGAAATTCCATTGGCTGCCCACTCATATCCGGCGGTGTCACGATGCCAATGGCAGCTCGGTGGTTTGCGGAGCCTCTTCCGACCGACCTAGGGACTTATGTCGCAGTTATTGAGCAGCCATTCAGCGAAGGTCACCATTAACCATTCCGGTTGGCGCGCCAGGCAGTGTGACCAGCCCAAGCTCGGCCGGACCCGCCAGGAGCGCGTGCTCGGGCAGCACCCGCACCGTGTAGCCAAATGGGCCTGGCGCGCCTAGCTCAGCCGAGCCGATGTACCTGGCCACGCCGTCCGGCGCGACGTCGCCATCAAGCTGCATCGGCGAACGGACCGGCTCGATGATCTCGTCGGAGTCCCCGGCCCGCCCGTAGATGACCTCGACGCAGACATCGGCTGGCGTCAGCGTGCCGAGGGCCACGCTGGCGCGCACCGTAAGCTGTCCACCAGGGCTGAGGTCGCCGTCGTCGGCTTCCACGTGCTCGATGCGAACGCCGGGCCAGGCCTTCGTGACGTGCTCTTTCCAGGCCGCCAGCTCACGGGCTCCGTCGAATCGCTCGTCCGTTGCCGAGCCGCCGCTCGCCGACAACGGTGCCGCCGACAACGGTGCCGCGGACAACTGTGCCGCCGACAACTGTGCTCCAGGCGCCGCTAGCACACGGGAAGACCGCGCCGCCGGCCCGTACAGCTCGATGACGTATTCCCGGACCATCCTTGTGGCCACGGCGCGTGGACCGAGGCCGCGCAGCGCGTTGGACACCATCTCCAGCCACCGGACCGGCCTGCCGTCGGCACCGGTGTCGTAGAAAAGCGGGGCCACCGACTTGCCGATGAGGTCGTACAGGGCCGCCGCCTCGACCTCATCACGGCGGGCCGGATCTAGCACCCCGTCGGCGGACGGGATGGCCCAGCCGTTCTGGCCGTCGAACCACTCGTCCCACCAGCCGTCGAGTATGGACAGGTTCAGGCCGCCGTTCAGCGCCGCCTTCATGCCCGACGTACCGCACGCCTCGAGCGGCCGCAGCGGGTTGTTCAGCCACACGTCGCAGCCCTGGACGAGCGTGCGCGCCATGGCCATGTCGTAGTCCGGCAGGAAGACAATCCGGTGCCGCACCTGCGGATGGTCGGCGAACCGCACGAGCTGCTGGATGAGCTGCTTGCCGCCATCGTCAGCCGGGTGAGCCTTCCCGGCTACGACGATCTGCACCGGGCGATCTGGATCCAGCAGCAGCGCCGTCAGCCGGGCCGGGTCGTGCAGCATCATGGTCAGCCGCTTGTATGAGGGCACCCGCCGGGCGAACCCGATCGTCAGCACGTCGTCGTCCAGGACGCTGTCGATCCAGATCAGCTCCGCCTCCGACGCACCCCGCTGGCGCCAGGACGCACGCAGCCGCCGCCTGGCCTCCGTCACCAGCCGCGCCCGCAGCACCCGGCGCAGCTCCCAGAGCCGGGCCGGGTCGCCTGCCGCCCGCTCCCAGAACGACGGGTCGTCGGCCGGGTCGGCGATCGTCTCCGGCGGAACGCTCGCGTCGTTGACCACCGCCAGTTCCTGCGCCAGGGCGACCACCTCCGACGCCACCCAGGTCGGCGCGTGGACGCCGTTGGTCACCGACGTGATCGGCACCTCGGCAACGTCGAACCCCGGCCACAGGCCGCTGAACATCCGCCGGGACACCGCGCCATGCAGCTTGCTCACGCCATTGACGCGCTGCGCCAGCCGCATGCCCATGACCGCCATGTTGAAGACGGCAGGGTCGCCACCCTCGAACGTCTCCGCGCCGAGGGCGAGGATCCGGTCGAGCGGCAGTCGCACCCGCTCGCCGCTCCCGGCGGCCCCGGGGGCGCCGAGGGCGCCGCCGCCGTCCGCATCGCGGTCGTCGCCGTCGCCGGCGAACTGGCGCGCCACCAGATCGCGAGGAAATCTGTCAATCCCGGCGGGTACCGGCGTGTGGGTCGTAAAGACGGTACCGGCCCGGCACATCTCGAGGGCTGCGTCGAAATCGAGCCCGAGCCGGGTGTACTCCCGGATGCGCTCGATCCCGAGGAAGCCCGCGTGACCCTCGTTGGTGTGGAAGACCTCCGGCTCGGGGTGCCCGGTGATGGCGCAGTAGGCCCGTACGGCCCGCACGCCGCCGATGCCGAGCAGCAGTTCCTGGCGCAGCCGGTGGTCGGTGCCGCCGCCGTACAGCCGGTCAGTGATCTCCCGCAGGTCGGGACCGTTCTCCTCGATGTAGGAGTCAAGCAGCAGCAGCGGCACGCGGCCAACCTGCGCGACCCAGATCTGCGCGGAGAGCAGGGCGCCGTCGGCCAGGCCCACGCTGACCCGCACCGCATTTCCATCCGGATCCCGGAGCAGGCTCAGCGGCAGCCCGTTGGGGTCGGACGCCGGGTAGCGCTCGGTCTGCCAGCCCTCGTTGGACAGTGACTGGGTGAAGTAGCCATGCCTGTACAGCAGGCCCACGCCGATGAGCGGCACGCCGAGATCACTGGCCGCCTTGAGGTGGTCCCCGGCCAGGATGCCGAGGCCGCCCGAGTACTGCGGGAGCGCCGCGGTGATCCCGAACTCAGGCGAGAAGTACGCGATCGCCGTCGGTGGCCCGTCGTCGTCCGCCGGCTGGGCCTGATACCACCTCGGTCCGGTGAGGTAGTCACGCAGGTCATCGGTCGCGCCCGTCAGACGGCCAAGGAACTCCGGGTCAGCGGCCAGCCTGGCCAGCCGGTCCTGCGGCACCCTGCTGAGCAGAGTGACCGGGTCCTGCTCCGCCAGCTCCCGGCTACGCGGGTCGATCGAGGCGAACAGCTCGCGCGTCCCCGGGTGCCACGACCAGCGGAGATTCAGCATCAGGGAGCGAAGCGGATCGAGACCCTCGGGCAGGACGGGATGGATAGTGAACCGGCGGATAGCTCTCACGCACAGTGACCTTAATGTGTAAACCCGAGTGCACGGCCCCCGGGGCACGGCCCTCGGCCCGCCGAGGACCACGCAAAGGCGCCGCTGGCTGGTTGCATGCCCGTGCCGGGACCCGTTCATGCCAGGAAGCAGCCGCATCGGGGCACCCGGTTCGGCATCGGCTGCGCTCAGATGGGTAGCTTTCATCCGTGATCGGCAGGATCCCCATACTCAACGTGCAGCCGGTTGTGCGCGTTGCCAGCGAACTGGGTGCGAACGCGCCCGCGAAGGCGGTGCCGGGCGAGCGCTTCCTGGTCAGCGCCACTGTGTTCCGCGAGGGCCACGAGATGCTCGGGCCGGCGTCGTGCTGACCGACCCGGCCGGGCAACGCCAGCCGATCGTCGCTATGCGCGAACTCGCCGAGGGCACCGATCGCTACGGCGCCGAGGTAGCCGCCACCAGCGTCGGACTGTGGCACTTCGCGGTAGAGGCCTGGGGCGATCCGGTGGCCAGGTGGCGCCACGACGCCGAGATCAAGGTGCCAATCGGCCAGGACGTCGAGCTGATGCTGACCGAGGGAGCGCTGCTGCTGGAGCGAGGGGCCGGCCAGATCCGGAAGATCAAGGAGCTGCCGGCGGAGCAGGCCCGTCTCGCGCGGACCGCCAGGGCCACGCTTGCGGATGCCGCTCGGGTTCTCCAGGACGCCGAGATTTCGCCCATGGAGCGGCTTGCGGCCGCGCTCACGCCAGAGGTGGCGGCCGCGCAGACCGCGTTCCCCCTGCGCGACCTGCTGACCACCTCCGATAGCTATCCGCTGATCGTGCAGCGGCAGCGGGCCCTGTTCAGCGCCTGGTATGAGTTCTTCCCGCGTTCGGAAGGCGCCGTGCTCGACCCCACGCACCGGCGTAAGCCGCAGTCCGGGACGCTGCGCACCGCGGCCACGCGGCTGGACGCGATCGCCGATATGGGCTTCGACGTCGTGTACCTGCCGCCGGTCCACCCGATCGGCACGACTGCCCGCAAGGGCGGGAACAACACGCTCACGGCTGGCCCCGGCGATCCCGGCTCGCCCTGGGCGATCGGCTCCCCTGCGGGCGGCCACGACGCCATCCACCCAGATCTCGGGACACTCCAAGACTTCGACGCCTTCGTGGCGCGCGCCCGCAACCTCGGCCTGGAGGTGGCGATGGACCTGGCACTCCAGGCGTCGCCCGATCACCCGTGGGTGACTAAGCACCCGGAGTGGTTCACAACCAAGGCCGACGGCTCTATCGCCTACGCCGAGAACCCGCCGAAGAAGTACCAGGACATCTACCCACTCAACTTCGACAACGATCCAGAAGGCATCTACGCCGAGGTGCACGGGCTCGTCCGTCACTGGATGGATCACGGCATCCGGATCTTCCGGGTGGACAACCCGCACACCAAGCCGCTCCCCTTTTGGCAGCGGCTGCTCGGCGACATCGCCCAGACCGACCCCGACGTGATCTTCCTGGCCGAGGCCTTCACCAGGCCCGCGATGATGCACGCCCTGGCTGCTATCGGATTCCACCAGTCCTACACGTACTTCACCTGGCGGAACACGGCCGCCGAGCTGACCGAGTACATGACCGAGCTGGCCGGGCCCGCCGCTGCCTACATGCGGCCCAACTTCTTCGTGAACACCCCCGACATCCTCTGCCAGTACCTCCAGCACGCCGGACCGTCAGCGTTCGCGGTCCGGGCGGTGCTCGCCGCGATGCTGAGCCCATCCTGGGGGGTCTACTCCGGCTACGAGCTCGCGGAGAACATCCCGCTCGTGCCAGGCAGCGAGGAATACCTGGATTCAGAGAAGTACGCCTACCGGCCGCGGGACTGGGACCGGGCCGCTGCGCTCGGGCTCACCATCGCGCCGTTGCTAACCAGGCTGAACGCGATCAGGCGCGCACACCCGGCGCTGCACTGGCTGCGCAACCTGCGGTTCCACTACAGCGACCAGCCCGACATCCTGTGCTTTTCCAAGCGGACTGACCCAGATTTCCCCACCGGGCCCGACCTTGTTCTTGTCGTGGTAAACCTGGACCCCAATAATGCGCGTGAAGCCACCGTCTGGCTCGACAGCGGGGCGCTCGGACTGGATGCGGGAGCGGGATTCCGGGTCACGGACGAGCTGACCGGGCAGAGTTTCCTGTGGGGGCAAGGGAACTATGTCCGGCTCGACCCGGCAGTCGCGCCTGCGCACATCCTGACCACGGCCTGAGGGCCATAGCACGGCCAGCCCCGCAGCGCGGCGGGACCGGCCGCACGCTGCTGTCCCGTAGATTCTTGTTAGGCAGGGAACGGGGTCGGCTAGCTTCGCGACAGACCGGTAAATCAGTCGGCACCAGGGACGAGCGGGAGAGCGGGAGTGGATCAGTCCGGGCATGGGAGCGAGCACGCCAGCGCTGCCCCCCTGCAGGAGTTCAAGTCGCCGGCCACCGAGCCGGTGGAATCGTTCTCCTTCGACACGCCGCGCGATCCGCAGTGGTACAAGCGCGCCGTCTTCTACGAAGTCCTCATCCGCGGCTTCGGCGATTCCAACGACGACGGCACCGGCGACATCCGCGGCCTGATCGAGCGCCTGGACTACCTCCAGTGGCTCGGCATCGACTGCATCTGGCTGCTGCCGATCTACGCCTCGCCGCTGAAGGACGGCGGCTACGACATCGCCGACTTCACCGCGATCCTGCCGGAGTTCGGCACCATCGGCGACTTCGTCGAGCTCGTCGAGAAGGCACACGAGCGCGGCATCCGGGTCATCGCCGACCTGGTCATGAACCACACCAGCGACCAGCATCCGTGGTTCCAGGCCTCCCGCAGCGACCCTGACGGCCCGTTCGGGGACTTCTACGTCTGGTCGGACACCGACGACAAGTACGCCGACGCCCGGGTGATCTTCGTCGATAGCGAGCGGTCGAACTGGACGTACGAAGAGGTGCGCGGCCAGTACTACTGGCACCGGTTCTTCTCCCACCAGCCGGATCTCAACTACGAGAACCCGCTGGTGCAGGACTCCATGCTGGAGGTCCTGCGGTTCTGGCTTGACCTCGGCATCGACGGATTCCGGCTCGACGCGGTGCCGTACCTGTACGAGCGCGAGGGCACCAACTGCGAGAACCTGAAGGAGACGCACGAGTACCTCAAGCGAGTGCGGGCCGAGATCGACAGGCTGTACCCGGACCGGGTGCTGCTGGCCGAGGCCAACCAGTGGCCAGCCGACGTGGTCGAGTACTTCGGCGACGCCAGCGTCGGCGGTGACGAGTGCCACATGGCGTTCCACTTCCCGCTCATGCCCCGCATCTTCATGGCGGTCAGGCGCGAGCAGCGCTACCCCATCTCAGAGATCCTGGCCCAGACCCCGCAGATCCCGTCCGGCTGCCAGTGGGGCATCTTCCTGCGCAATCATGACGAGCTGACGCTCGAGATGGTCACCGACGACGAGCGCGACTACATGTACGCCGAGTACGCGCGTGACCCGCGGATGAAGGCCAACATCGGCATCCGGCGCCGGCTCGCGCCGCTGCTCGACAATGACCGGGACCAGCTGGAGCTGTTCACTGCGATGCTGCTGTCACTGCCGGGCTCGCCGGTGATCTACTACGGCGACGAGATCGGCATGGGCGACAACATCTGGCTCGGTGACCGCGACGGCGTCCGCACGCCCATGCAGTGGACACCCGACCGCAACGCCGGCTTCTCCCGGTGCGACCCGGCGCGGCTTTACCTGCCGCTGATCATGGACCCGCTCTACGGGTACCAGGGCCTGAACGTCGAGGCCCAGGAGCGCAGCCCGGGGTCGCAGCTGAACTGGACCCGGCACATGATCGACATCCGCAAGCGGCATCCGGTATTCGCGCTGGGCGAATACCACGAGCTGAATTCCTCCAACCCGAGCGTGCTCGCCTTCGTCCGCGAGTACCGCACGTCCGACGCCGACGACAGCGGCGGCGACGGCACCGACCGGATGCTGTGCGTGAACAACTTGTCGCGGTACCCGCAGCCGGTCGAACTGGATCTGAGCAGGTACGCCGGCTCGATCCCCATCGAGACGACAGGCGGCGTCGCCTTCCCGCCGATCGGCGAGCTGAGCTATCTGCTGACGCTGCCGGGGTACGGGTTCTACTGGCTCATGCTGAAGCCGCCGGCGAATTACGGTCCGTGACGCGCAGGGCGGCGACCAGCCTTGGCAGGAAATACTCCCAGCCTTCCCAGTGGTCTTGGTGCGCCTGCCGGCCGGCTTCGTCGTCGGTGTGCGGGCCGTGCTTCAGGATGAGCAGGGCTGAGCTCGGCTCGGGGCCAGGCTTGGCTGTGATCAGGACCGTGCTGTCAGGGGGTTCTTCGTCCCAGGACCACGTGAACTCCAGGGATATGCCGTGTTCAAAGCTCCGGACCTGGCCGGTGAGCTTGGCTGGGATGGCGGGGAAGTCAACTGTGTACGGGCCGCCTTGAACCGGGGCTGCTTCTAGTTCGCCGCGCCACCATTCGGCGAGGATCGCCGGGTCGGTGTAAGCGGCGAGGGCGCGTTCCGGGGTGCAGTCCGGGAGCAGTACGGCCGCGACGATCATCGGGCCTTCATCGCGGATGTCGACCGCGTCGCTCATCGCGTCCTCTTCCTCGTGCTTGCCCCTGGATCCGCAGTCGACATTCTCGCCGACGACCTTGGGGTCGGGGACGATCTGCGGAAGGATCGTGCCATGACGCGCGCGACGCGGCGGACGGCCGGGCGACTGCAGCTGCAGACGGCCCCGTTCCCGGCTCTGATGTTGATAGCGCTGGCGGTCGCCACGCTCGCCGGTTGCGCCTCAGCGCGGGCGCCTGCGTTAGCCGCCACCAGGCGGCTCCACGTCAGCCCCGTCGGCGCGGACGGCAACCCGGTTAAGGGATTCCGTACGACGACGACCACCGGTCACGCCGGCTGCGAGCCGGGCTCCGAGGCGATCGGGCAGGCCTACAGGTGCTTCGCCGGCAACACCGTGTACGACCCGTGCTGGGCCGAGCGGGCAGCGACGCCCAGTGTGCTGTGCCTGCCATATCCGTGGTCCGTGACCGATGTCAGGCTCGAGGTCGACGCACCGCTGACGCCGATCCCGACGATACCGGCGGCCACGCCGAGCGAGCCCTGGGGCCTGGAACTAGCGAACGGGCAGCGATGCGAGCTCTTCCAGGGCGCCCATACCCTGTTCGACGGCCGGGTCATCGACTACTACTGCAACTCCCGCCTGTTGCTGCTCCGCGGGCTGACAACGAGCACAGCCGTATGGCGCGCGGCCAGCGTGACCGTAACCAGCGGCAAGCAGGCACTCGGGCCGTCGGAGCAGATCAAGATCGCCTGGTACGGCTCTCCGAACAGCTTCAGCTAGCCCGCCACCGCGCGGCCGCCGGCGCGGTGCTGCGTGCCGCCATCGCCGAGGAGGCAGGCCGTCAGCGTGCGCAGCGCCTGGTCAGGCGGCCGTGGTGGGCCAAGCGGCCGGCCGGGTCGCGAAGGCACCGCGATCCGGAGTAAACAGGTGCAGGTGTGGGCAGTAGGTGACCGTGCCTGACAGCAACGCGGGCCTGAAGAAGCTACTGGCCGGGTGGCTCCCGCAGCAGCGCTGGTTCCCCGGCCGGGGACAAGCCCTGTCCGACCTGGCCATCGTCTCCGATGTACTCCTGCTCGGTGGCGACCCGGCAATGCGGCACCTGATCGTGGACGCGACACTGGGGGACGGGACGATTGCCTGGTTCCAGGTGCCAGTCGGCTACCGGGCTTCCCTGCCGCCCGAGCTGACCGGTTCGCTGATCGGCTATCAGGACGGCGCTGCCTGCTACGACGCCTTGCATGACCCGGAGCTCGCCAAGGTACTGCTGGCTGGCATGGGCGAGCGGCGGCAGGCCGGCCCGCTGCGCTTCGCCCGCGAGCCCGGCGCCCCTGGCCTCGCCGACCGCGTCCCGGCCGGCCGTGTCCTCGGTGCGGAGCAAAGCAACACGAGCCTGGTGTTCGGCGACGAGGCGATACTCAAGGTGCTGCGGCGGCTGTTCCCTGGCTCCAACCCGGACCTGGAGGTTGCGGACGCGCTCGCCAGGCTCGGTTCGACCCGCGTCGCGGCGCCGTATGGCTGGATGGAAACCGATCTCGACGGCGAGCCCGTGCTGCTGGGTGTGCTGTCCAGATTCCTGGCCGGCGCTCGTGACGGCTGGACGCTAGCGCTTGAGCACCTGCGGCGACTGCATGAGCGGCAGGGGGCGTACGGCCGGGAGTACCTCACCGAGCCCGTCGGAGCCGGCCCGGTCCGAGCTGAAGGCGACGCGTCCGTCGGCCCGGCGCTACCTTTCACCGACGAAGCCCGGCAGCTCGGCGAGGCGACCGCTGAGCTGCACGCCGACATGGCGCGGGCGTTCGGTCACCGCGAGATGACGGTCGCCGAGCTCGCTGTTTTGGCCGCGGACATGAACGGCAAGCTGACGCAGGCCATGGCCGCCGTGCCCGACCTGGTCAGGTATGAGGCGCGGATCAGGTCGGCCTTTGACGCCGTTGCCCGGCTGTCCGGGCCGGTCACGGTGCAGCGCATCCACGGCGACTACCATCTCGGACAGGTGCTGCTCGGCCCGCAGGGCTGGGTCGCCCTGGACTTCGAGGGTGAGCCCGCGGTCCCGCTCGAGGTGCGCAGGGCGCCCGCCCCGGCGCTGCGGGACGTCGCCGGCATGCTCCGCTCGTTCGATTACGCGGCCCGGCAGCAGCTTGTCGGCCATCCGGATGCCGAGCCGCTGGCCAGCGTGGCCGGTGCCTGGGCGCGGCAGTGCCAGTCTGCCTTCTGTGCAGGCTACGCGGCAGGCGGCGGCACCGACCCGGATGGCCACGCCACGCTACTGCAGGCGCTGACTCTGGAGAAGGCGGTTTACGAAGTGGTCTACGAGTCCCGGCACCGGCCGGCCTGGCTATCCATCCCGCTCGACTTCGTGGCGGCGGCATGACAGCCGACATCCAGCCCGTCGACCAGGTCAGCCACGCCGAGATCGACGCGCTCGTCGCGGGGATCCATCATGACCCGCACTCGGTGCTTGGCGGTCACCCCGGCCCGGACGGCGTCACGATCCGGGCCCTGCGGCCACTGGCCGAGACCGTGACCGTCGTGCTGCCCGGCGGGAGCCGCTTGCCCATGACGCACGTGCACCAGGGCGTGTTCTCGGCAAGCGTGCCGGGCACGACGGTGCCCGACTACCGGATCGCGGTCACGTACCCGGGCATGTCCGAGACCGTTTCCGACGACCCGTACCGGCATCTCCCGACGCTGGGCGAGGTTGACCTGCACCTGATCGCCGAGGGCCGGCATGAGGCCTTGTGGACCGTACTGGGCGCGCGCGTCCGGCCTGAGGCAGGCGGGACCTCGTTCGCGGTCTGGGCGCCCAACGCGCGCGGCGTCCGCGTCATCGGGGACTTCAATCACTGGGATGGCCAGGGGTACCCGATGCGCTCGCTGGGCGGGTCGGGCGTCTGGGAGTTGCTAATCCCTGGCGTGGGCGCCGGCGCCGTGTACAAGTACGACATCCTCGGGCCGGATGGCGACTGGCACCGCAAGGCCGACCCGCTGGCGAGACTGGCCGAGAAGCCCCCGGCGACGGCGTCGGTCGTGACCGAGTCCCGCTACCAGTGGGGCGACGGAACGTGGCTGACCGAGCGCTCCCAGCGGGACTTGCTGGCGAGCCCGATGAGCGTGTACGAGGTGCACCTCGGCTCGTGGCGGCCAGGGCTTTCCTACACCGAGCTCGCCAGCCAGCTAACGAGCTACGTCAGCGAGATGGGCTTCACCCACGTGGAGTTCCTGCCGGTCGCCGAGCACCCGTTCGGCGGTTCCTGGGGCTACCAGGTGACCTCGTATTACGCGCCATCCTCGCGGTTCGGGTCTCCAGATGAGTTCCGCCACGTGGTAGACAGCCTGCACCGCGCGGGCATCGGCGTGATCGTGGACTGGGTGCCGGCCCACTTCCCGCGCGACACGTGGGCGCTGGCGCGATTTGACGGCACCCCGCTGTACGAGCACGCCGACCCGCAGCGTGGGCAGCACCCCGACTGGGGCACCCTGATCTTCGACTTCGGCCGGCCCGAGGTGCGCAACTTCCTGGTCGCCAACGCGATCTACTGGCTGGAGGAATTCCATATCGACGGCCTGCGCGTCGACGCGGTGGCCTCGATGCTCTACCTCGACTACTCGCGCAAGCCCGGCGAGTGGTCGCCGAATTCCCTCGGCGGCCGGGAGAACCTGGACGCAGTTTCGTTCCTCCGGGAAGTGAACGCGACCTGCTACAAGCGCGTGCCGGGCATCGCGATGATCGCCGAGGAGTCCACCGCCTGGCCGGGCGTCACCAGGCCGGTGCACCTCGGCGGGCTGGGCTTCGGCCTGAAATGGAACATGGGCTGGATGCACGACACGCTGAGTTACCTCAGCCGCGATCCGATCCACCGCAGCTACCACCACGACGAGATGACGTTCTCGATGATCTACGCCTACAGCGAGCACTATGTGCTGCCGCTGTCGCACGACGAGGTTGTGCACGGCAAGGGCTCGCTGCTGCGCAAGATGGCCGGCGACGAGTGGCGCCAGTTCGCCGGGCTGCGCGCACTGCTTGGGTTCATGTGGGCCCATCCCGGCAAGCAGCTCTTGTTCATGGGCTCCGAATTCGGCCAGGGCGACGAGTGGTCGGAGGAGACCGGGCTCGAATGGTACTTGCTGGAGTACCCGCGGCACGCGGGCGTGCAGCAGCTGGTCAAGGATCTCAACCGGACGTACGCGGCGCGGCCCGCGCTCTGGCAGCAGGACAGCTCACCAGCGGGTTTCGAGTGGATCGACGCCAACGACCGGGCTGGCAACGTGCTGTCGTTCCTGCGCTACGGCACCGATGGCAGCGTGCTGGCCTGCGTCTGCAACTTTTCCGCGGTCCCGCATCACGACTACCGCGTCGGGCTGCCCGCGGCCGGCCCGTGGACCGAGCTGCTGAACACCGACGCCGAGACCTATGGCGGCAGCGGCACCGGTAACTACGGCCTGGTGCAGGCGGTTGATGAGCCCTGGCACGGGCGGCCGGCATCAGCGTCGATCAGCATCCCGCCGCTCGGCGTCGTCTGGCTCGTCCCGGAATCAGCCGAGCCGACCGACGCCACCACGCCGTGATTACGAAAACTGCTCCGTAGCCGGCAAGCGCCACATTTCCTTTCGTGCTGGTCTTCAGGTCACATCGACGATGCGCGCGGCGGTCAGCGTGCCGTCGGCGATGTCGAGTACGCCCAGCGTGCCGTGCGGCTGGCGCCGCCGGTCAGTCGGCGAGCCCGGGTTGAAGATGCGTAGCGCACCGTCGCTCTGGTCGAGGGGGATGTGCGAGTGACCGAAGACGACAAGTTCCACGGACGGGAACGCGGCCCGCATCCGTCGCAGCCGTCCCGCCGCCGGGCCACTGTCGTGGATCATGGCCACGCTGAGCCCGGCAAGCTCGAGCTGCAGGGTCACTGGTGCTCCCCACTGCGCCACGTCCGGGCCGTCATTGTTGCCGAGCACGGCGTGCACGGGCGCATACTGCGCGAGCTCGGCGAGCACCTCCGCCGTGCAGACGTCGCCTGCGTGCAGGATCGTGTCGGCTGTCCGCAGCCACCCGGCGACTGCAGGCGGGCACGACTTCCAGCGCCGAGGAGCATGGGTGTCGGACAGCACGATGACGCGCACCCCGCTAATGCTGCCAGCCGCGGGTTACTGTCACTCCAGGCGAGTACATCCGACGACAGACCGTCGCGACCGCCGCGGAGGGCCAGATGGATGAAGAACTGACGGGCCAGGCCCCGGACCATGAGCCGGTCCCGGACGGCGCTGCGGACGTAGTCGCCCAGCGGGCTCGGGCCGCTATCGAGCCGGGCCGGATGCCAGCCATGTACCTAGGCCACGGCGCGCCGCCGCTCGTCGACGACCCGTTGTGGGTCGTGCAGCTCGAGGCGTGGGCGCGGGCGCTGCCGAAGCCGACCGCCATCCTCGTGGTCTCCGCGCACTGGGAGAACGCGCCGCTGGCCATCGGTGCCATCCGGGATGCGGCACCCCTCACGTATGACTTCTACGGGTTCCCGGAGCGCTATTACCGCGCCACCTATCCCTCGCCTGGCGCGCCTGACCTTGCCGCCCGCGTCGGGTCGCTGCTGGCGGGCACGGAGCAGGTCGCCGACGTGCCGGACCGCGGGCTCGACCACGGGGCGTACGTCCCGCTGACGGTGATGTACCCGGCCGCCGATATCCCAGTGCTCCAGATCTCGATGCCAAGCCTGGACCCGCAGCGTCTGCTGCGCGTCGGCGCCGCGCTTCGGCCGCTGCGAGACGAAGGCGTCCTGATCATGGGCAGCGGCTTTTTGACCCACGGTCTGCCTTTCCTGCGGGATTTCCGGTTCAACGCGAAGCCGCCAGGCTGGTCGACGGAGTTCGACCACTGGGCCGAGACGGCCCTCGACAACGGCGACGTAGACGCGCTGGCCGGATTCCGGGGCGCGCCGGCAGTGCGATACGCGCATCCGACGATTGAGCACTACGCTCCGCTGTTTGTCGCGCTGGGCGCGGCTGAGGCGCCGGCGCCGGTCACCACGATCACCGGCTACTGGCTCGGACTGGCCAAGCGGTCCGTCCAGGTGGCCTGAGGATCATCAGCATGCCTACGTCCCAGGGCGAGGCCGACTGCGCGAGACCCGCAGGTCCCCCCCAACTCCCGGCATACTGGGCACATGACACCGCGCCAGCTACTGGCGCCACACGGGCACGAGCCCAGCCGCAGGTGCCTCGCCCTGGTTAACACGAGAGTCAACCGAAAATGCTGGGCGGCCGGCCATCCCCGAACTCGTGGATGCGGGCGGCGTAGCCGGGACCTAAACTCCGCGTGACGGCACCTGCGTGCGTGGTCACTGTGCGAGCGCGCGCGCCACAGACAGGACGCACATGACGCCCCACTCGACCCCCGCCACGACGCTTGCGCTCGCGCATGTCACTAGTCCGGCTGGGGCCGTGGTCGCGATCCCGGAAGGGACCCAGGTGGTATTCGGCCGCGGACCGGACGCCGACGTTGTGATTCCCGCCGGCCGCGGGCTGTCCCGGCGGGCGGGCGTGATCAGTGCGGTCGCCGGGGGCGCGTGGGTCGCCAACATCAGTCGCACCCACGCGCTGTACGCCGAGGGCGACGGCTACCGCGTGCGGCTGCCCAGGCTCGACGAGGCCGACGACGAAGGCCAGAGCGGCGAACCGTCTAAGGGCTGGTTCCTGCGGCGCGGCGCGGCGCTGGTGGGATCGCGGGCCATGCTGGACGAGGGCCTGCCGTTGCGCCTCGTAGTCGCTGCACCGAGCGACGGTGTGGCCAGCCTCGCTGCTGCCGGCGATCGCGACCGGGCCGATGGCGACGCGACGTTGCTGCCGTTCTACCTCGACCCGAACACAAAGCTCTTCCTCGTTGCGCTGCTGTGGTGTAGGCCATGGCTGGTCGATCCCGCCCGTAGCAGCCCGCTACCGCGGACGCCGGAGATCGCGCGGGCCGCCCTCCAGGTGACCGACGCTCACCATGAGATCGAGTGCTTCGACAGCGATCCGGCCTTCCGGGACCGACTGTCGGCTCGTGTGGGCGAGCACCTGAAGGTGCTACGCCGCAAGCTTGTCGATCGCGGGCTTGTCCGGCCGGGCGTGCGGCTGTCGGACGAGGTCGCGGTCGGCGTCCTGATCGAGACCGGCATCATCACCACCACCGATCTTGGTCGCCTCGCCGATCCCGCCTGGTGTTCGCGGCAAGAGGATCTGTGGTGGACCCCGGTCATGTGAAGGACCGCAGTGACTAGGCCGGGCTGACGCTAAACCTGGCCTCGGAGCTCGCGCCGGCGGAGTCGGTGACGCGGACCGTGTAGATACCCGGCCGCAAGCCGCCCCGGAAGTACTCGTGATCCTGATTGATCACGTACGTAAAGTTGCCACGATTGTCGGCGAGCGGATGAATGGGCGACACGCCAATGCCCACGAGCGCGATGGTCAACGGGCGGTTGGGCGGCCAGTTCTGGCCGTGCACCGCGAAGCCGGTGTTCTTGTCCCCGAAGTCCTGGTTCAGCGCGATGTACGGGGCACCGTTCGCCGCGGCCTGATTGGGGGCACCGGGCACCCCCTGCCCAGGTGGTGGGGGCAGCACCGGCCCCAGCGATGGCTGCGCGCCGCTTCCGGCCGATGGCGGCTTCCTGCTCTCGACGTCCGCACCGATGCCCCAGCCGGCGGCGACCAGGGCCGCGGCCGCTACTGCCGACCCCGCAGCTAGCACGATCCGTCGCCAGGGGCGGCCGACGTGGTCAGTTATGGGCGGCATGGATGCAGGCAGCCCAGAAGGAGCCAACCCATGTGGGGCCAACCCAGCTTGTGGTGCTGAACCCGGCGTCGCGTCATAGGACGGGCCCGCACGCGAGCCGATTGTCTCTTCCTCGGCGTCGGCGGTGACCGGCGCGAGAGTCCCCGTTCCCGTCCTGAGTATGTGGCGGTACTCATTGATGAGGGTGAGCGCCGCGGGCGGCAGCGGCGCGGCACCGGGCTCTCCGCTGGCCGCAAGTCCCGGTGCCAGCCGGGCCAGGACTGACGCCGACGTAGGCCGGTTGCGCGGATCCCGCTCGAGGCATGCCGCGACGATCTCGGTCAGCTCGGCCGGCAGCCCGCTGAGGTCCGGTGGCTCAGTGGCCAGCCGGACGAGAACGTCCACGACTGTCTCGCCCTGATACGGCGCGTGGCTAGTGGCGGCGAACAGCATCGTGGCGCCGAGCGAGAAGATGTCGCTAGCCGAGGTCGCCTGACGAGTGTCCCTGGCCTGCTCGGGCGCCATGTACGCAGGCGTACCCACGCTGCCGCGGGTCACCGTCAGCTGGATGCGCTCGGCCGCGCGGGCGACGCCGAAGTCGATGACGCGGGGTCCGTCCGGCGAGACGAGCACGTTCGAAGGCTTGAGATCCCGGTGCACCAGGCCGACGCTGTGGATCGACTCCAGCGCCTCGGCGCAGCCCGCCGCGAGCCAGCGCACGGCGGCCACTGGGATCGGGCCGGACGTGCGCACGAGCCTGCTCAGCGACGGCGCCGGAACGTAGACGGTCGCGAGCCACGGCACATCGGCCTCGGAGTCCGCGGCCACTACTGCCGCGGTAAACGCGCCGCTGACACGGCGGGCGGCGGCAACCTCCTGACCGAACCTGGTGCGGAAGTCCGGCTCCTCCGCCAGTTCGGACTTGATGGTCTTGACCGCGACCAGACGGCCGGCGGCCGACCGGCCAAGATAGACCTGCCCCATGGCGCCTGCGCCGAGCCGGCCGAGAATCACGAAGCCGCCCACCTGCTCGGGATCCCACCGGCGCAAAGGCTGCACCAATGCTGGCTGCGGCACGATGCAGTCCCCCTCCCGGCGCGACCAGATCAGCACACCATCATGTCCGGATCGGCGGGGCGGAGGGACATCCTTCGGCCTTCTCTTACCAATTGCTGACTTACACCGGCATGGGTGCCCATCATTGTGCCGAGGACAGTCACGAGGGGCATTGCAGGGTGTCACGTGGGCGGCGGATTCACGGGACTGTCGCAATTCCGAATGGGCGATGTCTTCGCGGTAGCCGCAAATAGGGCGCTGGTCTAGCGTAACCGGCATGGACGATCCGTCGATGCGTGTGTCAGACGCCGACCGCGAGGCAGCGGTGATTGCGCTTCGCGAGCACCTTGTTGCAGGTCGCCTGACGCTGGAAGAGTTCTCCGAGCGGGTCGAGGCGGCCCTCAAGGCCAGCGTCACCAAGGAACTGGCAGACCTGCGACAGGATCTGCCCACGGCCTCATCTGAAATCGGCCTTGCGCGCCGCAAGCCGACACGCTTTACAGCCGCTTTGTTCAGTCACGTCGTGCGGCGCGGCCGGCTGAGGCTACGCCCGCGGACCTTTGGCGCAATCGCCTGCGGCGATCTGGACTTTGACCTGCGCGACGCGGTGATGGACCAGCCGCGCGCAACAGTGAATCTCCTGCTCGTCTTCGGGAACGCCGATGTCTACGTGCCAGAACACGTCAACGTCGAGGTGAGCGGGGTCACCATAATCGGTCACTTCCGGGATCGAGGGCAGGACGTCGCTGCCGCAGACGCGCCGACCATTCGCGTTCGCGCCATAGGTTGTTGCGCGACAGTCGACGTCTGGCGCGTGCCGAGCGACGCGCAAGGCAGTTACCAAGACATCATCGACCGGACCAGGGAGCGCGAGCGTCAGCTGCCGGCCGGAGACAATTAGGACGCCTTGCGGCGCAGTTCCAGCTTTGCGGTCCGGCGTTGGCCGGAGTCGTGCCGGACCGCCGGTCGAAGCGCCACCCCGTCGGCAAGGCTGGCTTCGCGGATGACGAGATGATCGCTCGCGCTGCTCACAGTGTCCTACTCTGGCCCAGCCCGCCGCGACCACCAGCTGCGATCCGATCTGCGCCGAAGTACACATCGGCGAAGCACGCTACCTGCATTGGTCAGCTTCGGGGGCGCGACCGCGCGTGCCGAGGGGACTGATCCACAACGCGGCGGCTACGGCGACACCAACACCGATCACGAGCAGGAGGTCCATGACCCACGTATGCGAGCCGTGGAGGGCAAAAACCTGGTCCGAGCCACCCGGATGGCGGGCCGGAATCCTCTCGCCCTGACCAGCACCAGCTGGCAGGCTACCTTCGTAGGCGACGTCCGGAATATCCACGCCGTTCCTCGCCTGGAACGTCCCGACCCACGTACAGCCATATCGCCCCGAGCAGCTCAGATACCCGACGACGAAAGTGCCGGTCGTGCCCTGCCCGGCCGCTGCGGCGATCGCCGGGACGAGGCCGAACGAGGCCCCGACCACGGCCATGGCCGCCACTGCACCGACGACGACAATCGCGGTATGCCGGCGCTCGAACCTGCGACGACGCGCCGCTTCGTCCCACACGCGCGTAATTGAGCGGAGTCTGCGCCGCTCCTGATGGGACAGTCCGCCGGCGCCCAGCTCGGCGCGCGCTGCCTGTGCCCGCCGTCGGCTGACCTTCGCCGAGCGGGCGGCTGTCCCGGAGCGCTGACCGGGCGAGCGCATTGGCGACGTCCTCCTCTATCGCGCCGATCGTAGGCGGAGCCAAAGCCTGCCGGCAACGGCGTTACCAGGGAGTACTACCCGCGCCGCTGCACCTGGGGAGGGCCCGGGCACCCCGACACCCTACAGCCCGCTGGCGCCAGCACCGTCGGCACGGTGATTCTGACCCCTAGGATCGGTCCATGCCCGATCTTGCAGGCCGGCCTGCTGTGCTGGCGCCGGGAGGAAACTACGGTGCTGACGGGCCGTTGCTGATGTTCGCCAGGCTGGCAGTACAGCGCCGTGGTGGCGTCACCCGCTCGATCGTGTGGGCGCCGCTATCGGAAGACTCCAGCGAAGGCCAGCAGCGAGCCATGGTTGCGTCCTTGGTTGCGTCGGCTATAGATGAGATCGCAGCGGCCACGGGGACCGCACCCGTGGTGATCGGTAAGTCACTAGGATCGCTGGCGGCCGCGGTCGCGGCCGATCGCAGGCTGCCGGCGATTTGGTTCACGCCGCTGCTGTCCGATGAACTAACCCTTGCGGCGCTGCGCCGCGCCACAGCTCCATGCCTGTTGATCGGCGGCACGGCTGACGAGTACTGGGACGGCCAGGTCGCCCGATCGGTCACCACCGAGGTCATCGAGATTGACGGTGCCGATCACGGAATGTTCGTGCCAGGCCCGCTGGCTGCCTCAGCCGCTGTCCTGGGCCAGGTCATAACCGCGGTTGAGGATTTCCTCGATCACACCGCCTGGGCGTAGCCAGTTCTGATCGCGCTCTTCCATGAGCCCGTGGTATTTGCTCACAGCGACGCGAACAGCCAGCCAGGTCCAGCTACCGAAGCGCCAGCCGCGACGCACCGGCGCCGCAATTCCCGGTCGGCCGTGACGACGAGCCGCCGGCCGGCAGTCTGCGCGGCGACTGCGGCGATCGTGTCGTCACCCGAGCCCTGTGCGGCGACAATGTGCACCGGACTGTCGCCGACGCCGGCCGCCGCCGGTCGTGCGGCGCCTTCGACGACAAGGACGACCTCCGGCAGCCACCGCATCTGAGTCAGGCCGTCCGCTGCACGGTCGGGTCTGATGCGGCCCTTGTTAGCTCCCCACCGGTCGGTCCGAGCTTCGCTATCCGCACGATCGGCAGCCGGCGCGGGACTCATGTCATCGGGCAGCTCCGTAACGCCGCCGGTGACCAGCGGCGCCAGCTCGTCGCGGAGCCGGACGGCGGCTCCCGCCCGGTCCCGCCACCAGCCGTCGGGCCGCGAGCCGACCACGTTCGCGCCGTCGACGATGATCGTGAGAGGCGAGAGCTCGCGGCTCAGCTCAGACCAGTGCGCTGCAAGACCGGGGTGCAGGTCGAGCGCAGATACGTCTGGCAAGGCCACCCAGCCCACTTCGTCGGTCTCGTCATCGTCGGAGCGGACCGCGAACGGTTTCTCGCCCTCGGCGAGCACGGTCGTGTAGGACCAGCCGCCGTGATCATCGGTGAAGACACCGCGCGGACGTACTGCGTCCGGCGGCACCTCACACTCTTCCGCTGCCTCCCGCAGCGCCGCCGCCAGCGCCGACTCGTGGCTGTCCCGCGCACCGCCCGGCAGCCCCCAGGTGCCCCCGTGGTGGCTCCACCAAGTGCGGCGCTGGAGCAGGACGGGACCGCCAGTCACAAACGCCAGGAGTCCCGCAGCGCCGAAACGGCCCCAGTGTCGGTGGCCGAGCGCGCAGCGGACCCAGCCGTTCCCGTCCCGGCTAGCCATTGCGGCCTGCGCCCGCGCCACAGCGCACGCCATCCATCAGCAGGTCGAGCAGGCGGCCCGCCTGATCCCGGCCCGCCTGATCCCGGTCCGCCTGATCCCGCGGGGCCGGCTCGCCGACAGCCAGGGACACGCCGCTGACGCTCGCCATCAGGTCGGCGGGATCGAGGTCGGCGCGCAGCGTGCCGTCGGCAGCGCCCGCCTTCATCAGCGCCGTGAACGCCGCGAGCAGTCGGGCCCGGCTCTCGGCGAACGGGTTGCCACCGGAGGCGATCACCTTCGGCAGGGCGTCAGCCATCCCGCGCTTGGTGGTCATGTACTCCAAGAAGAGATCCATCCATGTCCGCAGAGCCTTGTCGGCCGACATTTCGTAGAGCAGCTCGGGGACCGAATCGCAAAGCCGGGCGAGCTCGCTGCGATACACGGCGTCAACCAGCGCCTCCCGGCTCGGGAAATGCCGGTACAGGGTGCCGATCCCGACGCTGGCGTCCTTGGCGATCGACTCCAGCGTCGCGTCCGCACCCGCGCGCGAGAACGCGGCGACCGCAGCAGCGAGCAGCTGCTCGCGATTGCGCTGCGCGTCGGCTCGCATGGCCCTGTCGGCGCAGTTCACGGTCCCTCCTCACGCCGGATTCGACCAGCAGCGTTGGTGCAGGTTGCTGACTGGAGGCGGTTCCCGATTAAGTTAGAGCCATAGGCGGAGGCTCCTCCATTTCCAGATCGTACCCCGGTCGGCGGCAAGGATCGCGGGCGATCTCAGTGACCTCGCGCATAGCGACGCTCTGCTCAGGACAGACGACAGCGGACGACATCGTCGCCGGCGCCAAGAACGTCAGCGCGTGACCGGGGTCACAGCCTGCGGGGACACCGAGCTTAGGCTGTCATCCATGGCTGAGTCCCCCATCACCGCCCGGCTGGCCAGACTGCGCCAGCACCGCACGGCCCCGCTGATCCTCGAGCTTGACCTGACCGAGGGGATCACCGAGACCAGACCGACCGATCCGGTCTCTGCTCTGACGGCGCGGAACCGCGCGGCGCTGTCCGACGTACTCGACGGCCTGCGCCGCGCCCAGGACGACGACCGCGTGACGGTCCTGGTGGCTCGCCTCGGCGGCAAGCCCATCGGCCTCGCGGCCGTGCAGGAGCTGCGCCGCGCCATCGCTGCGTTCGCCGACGCCGGCAAGACGACGATCGCCTGGGCTGAGTCATTCGGCGAGTTCTCCGCCGGCAACGTGCAGTACTACCTGGCGACGGCGTTCGAGAAGATCTGGCTTCAGCCGTCCGGCGACCTCGGCCTTACCGGTATCGCGGTCGAGCGCCTGTTCCTTCGCGGCGTGCTCGACAAGGTCGGCGCGGACTTCCAGGTCGCCAAGCGGCAGGAGTTCAAGAACGCGGCCGAGCAGCTGACGGAGACTCACTTCTCCGAGCCAGCCCGGCAGGCCACCGAGCGGATGACGGCCTCAATCACCGAGCAGCTGGTCCAGGCGATAGCTGAGCGCCGTGGCATCAGCCGGGACAAGGTCGGCGAGCTCATCGACGCTGGGCCGTACCTCGCCGCCCGCGCGCAGGCCGAGGGCCTCGTCGACCAGCTTGGCTACCGCGACGAGGTGTACGCCGAGGCCCGCAAGCAAGCCGGCCCGGACGCCGTCGTCCTCTACCTCGGCCGGTACCACCGCGCCAAGGTGCTCGCCGAACGAGCCCGCAGCACGTTGACGAAGATGCCCGGCAGCCAGGATCCGGGTGTGGCGCTCATCTATGCCACCGGAGCGATCCGCCGCGGCCGCAGCGGCCGCGGCCCGCTGACGGGCGGCGCTATGGGCTCGGACACGATCGCCAGCGCCATCCGAGCCGCTACCAAGGACGAGCACGTCCGCGCCATCTTGCTGCGGGTCAACAGCCCAGGCGGTTCCTACGTCGCCTCCGACACGATCTGGCGGGAAGTCGTCCGTGCCCGGGCCGCGGGGATGCCCGTCGTCGTGTCTATGGGCGACGTCGCTGCGTCCGGCGGTTACTTCATCTCGATGGCCGCTGACCAGATCGTCGCGCAGCCAGGCACGATCACCGGCTCGATCGGCGTGCTGACGGGCAAGCCGGTGCTCGGCGGGGCGCTGGGCCGCGCCGGAATCACCAGCGACCGGATCATTCAGGGCGCGCACGCGGCGATGTTCTCGTCGCTGGAACCGTTCTCCGAGAGCGAGTGGGCGCTGGTCAACGACTGGCTCGACCACATCTACGCCGATTTCACGAGCAAGGTCGCCAGTGGCCGCGGCATGACGGTCGAGCAGGTCCAGGAGGTCGCGAGAGGCCGGGTGTGGACCGGCGCCGACGCGCTCGCCAACGGGCTGGTCGACGAGCTCGGCGGCATTGACCGGGCGGCGACGATCGCGCGTCGTCGAGCAGGCCTGTCGCCCACCGCGCCGCTGCGCGTGTACCCGCGCGTCCGGCCGATCGACCGGCTGCGACCGCCAGGCTCCAGCGAGAGCCGCGGCGCCGCGGCCGCGAGCCTCCTGGCTGACAGCTGGGGACCGGCGGGGCACCTCGCGGCGCGGCTCGGCCTCTCGACGGACGGCCCGCTGATGCTGCCTGGCACCTGGGTCTTCGAGTAAGGCTGCGGGGTGTCCGCGGCCGGGTTCGCCAGTGCGCTGAGCGCCTGGGCAGGAGCCGTAACGCTGCTGACAGTCGCCGAGGGCCGGGACGACATCGGCACGACGGTGAGTTCGTTCTGCCCGGTGTCGGCGACTCCGCCGACCATCCTGGTCTCACTGCTCGCGTCCGGCTACCCGGCCGAGGTCCTCGGCCGGTCCGACCGCTTCGCGATCACCCTGCTATCCGCGGCACAGCGTGCGCTCGCCGGCCGGTTCGCGGCGGCAGGCCGTCCCGGCGCGCGGCTGCTGCTTGGCAACGTCCCGCATGAGCGCGGCGCGGTATCCGGCGCACTGATCCCGGCGGGTGGACTGGCCGCGTTCGAGTGCGAGGCGACGACGCGGATCCTTGCGGCCGATCACGTCCTGTTTGTCGCTCATGTCCTGGCCGTCTCCTACGTTGCCGAGGCTGGCGAGCCGCTCATCCGGTTCCGTGGCGGTTATCTCCGCTAACTCGCCGTCCACTTCGGCCGACAAGGAGCACATTTCACTTCGGAGGTGCACTTCTGCGTGCGATTTCTACCGATTCGCGGGCGACGTCAGACGTGAGAAGCCACCTACACGGACAGCGGGCACGGGTGTGTGCGATCCGGCGCTTCGGGTACGCCCGGTAGCCGGGGCAACCGGACGGGGGGACGGTGCGCACACGGGTCATAGCCGCGCTCATCGCGGCGCTCGCGCTGCTGGCATGGGTAATCACACCCGCCCTGGCCGCAGCGCCACGACGGCCACGAGCCGCGCACAGTTACGCAGCGGGGACCACGGGCCACCCCGTTCCCATCCCGATGCTGAGGGCTGGCGGGCCCGCAGCATCCGTGACTACGCCAGCCTCGCGCCCGTCCGGTGCCGGTGAGACGGCGCTGGTCGTCGCCGGAATCGTGGTACTGCTGACCGTAGCCATCTGGGGGGCCAGGCGATTGACGGCTGGGCGGCGCGCCGGCGCGCGCCCCGACGGCATGGCAGTGCCGGCTGGCCCGACCACGGCTGAGCTGACGGCGCAGACATCGCGCGCGCTTGTGCAGACCGACGATGCGGTCCTCTCCAGCGAGCAGGAGCTCGGCTTCGCGATCGCCAGGTTCGGGGAGCGGGCAGCAGCCCCGTTCTCGGCCGCGGTCCAGTCGGCGCGCGCCGAACTGCGCGACGCGTTCAGGCTCCAACAGCTAGTCGATGACAGCCCTGGGAACGAGGCCATCACTCAGTCGCGCCTCGCCGAGATTGGCGCGCACTGCGCGGCGGCGAGCAGTCTGCTCGACGAGCAGGCCGAGGCGTTCGACAGGCTGCCCGACGTCGCAGGCGGCGCGCGGCAGCTTGTCGCCGAGGTGGACACCCACATCGCGCAGGAAGCCGCCCGCCTGTCGCGATGCCGACAGGTGCTCGGCCGTCTGGCGGGCAAGTACACACCGGATGCCGTCCTGGCTGTCGCGTCCAATCCCGACCAGGCGTCGGAGCGACTTGAGTTCGCCGCCGACAGCCTCGCTGGCGCACGGCAAGAACTGGCCGCCGGGGATTCGGCCGCCGCGGCGGCACTCCTCCAGGCTGCTGAGGCTGGTGCTGATCAGGCGACCGACCTGCTGACAGGTGTGCAGCACATGGAAGCCGAGCTGACCCAGGCGGCGTCGGCGGTGCCGGCGGCGCTGCGCGAGATCGACGCCGAGATTGCCGAGGCGACCGCATTCCTGTCGCGCACGCCCGACGACGAGCGCGCTGCGCTGGTGGCCGCGGCGCGATCAGTGAGCGCTGATGTCCGAGCCCAGCAGGCCGCAGGCGCTTTCGACGCGCTGGCGGCGCTGCGTGACGTCCAGCAGGCCGACTCCGCCATTGATCGCGCGCTGGCCGCCGCGCGCACTTCTGACGCACGGCGGCAGCGGGCCATGGCGGTGCTCGACCAGGCGATGCTGGTAGCACGCAGCTCGGTGACGGCGGCCGAGGACTTCATCACGACTCGCCGCGGCGGCGTCGGTGCCGCTGGCCGTACCAGGCTGGCCGAGGCACGGCGGCATTTCCAGCATGCGATCGGCTATGCGCAGCGCGACCCGGACGCCGCCCTGACCGAGGCGCAGCAGGCCGATGCGCTTGCGCAGGAGGCCAGAGCGCTGTCTGAGCAGGACGTCGCCCGGTTCGGTGACGGCGAGGCAACCGCTGGTGCCGGGCTCCGCGGCGCCATTCTCGGCGGGATCCTGATCCACTGCCGACCCGGCTGCATTGGCCCCGGCAGTTTCGGTGGTATCGGCACCCGCGGCAGGCACAGCCTCACCGGCAAGCCCAGCCTCACCGGCAAGCCCAGCCTCACCGGCCGAGTCTGAGGCAAAAGCACCAGGGGGAACCATGTCCAAGCGCGGCATCATCGGTCGCGTCGAGCAGCTGGCCAACGCGGACGTCAACGCGTTGATCGACTCGGCGGAGGACCCGCAGCAGGTCCTGGACCAGCTAGCGCGCGGTTACGCGACCACAATCGCCGAGGCCGAGCAGGCTGTGGGACAGCTCACCGGGAACCGGCGCATCGCGGAGGACGATCAGCAAGAAGACGCCCAGGCGGCCGTGCTGTGGGGCGGTGCGGCGGAAGCGACCAGTCAGACAGCCGACGAACTCCGCGCGGTCGGCGACGCCGCCGACGCCGACGCATTCGACAGTCTCGCGAAGGTCGCGCTCGCGCGTCAGCTCATCGCCGAGCACGACATCGAGACGCTCCAGCACACCATCACTGCGCAAACCGAGTCTGTCGAGACGCTCGCAAACGGCCTCTACAAGATGCACATCAAGACATCAGACTTGCGGCGCAGGCGAGCCAATCTGGTGGCGCACGCCCGCGGCCCGCTGGCGCAGCCCGAGGGCCGTGGGCGGCGGGCACAGCCCGAGGGCAAGGGCCCGGGCAAGAGCGTCGACATCATGGACCCGGCTAGCGAGGTGGCCCGGTTCCGGGACGTCGTGCGGCGCGAGGAAGCGCGGATACGCGGCGCCCGGGACGTCCAGGCCTCGCTACCACAGGCACAGTTCGCCGGCCTGGACGACCGCGCCAACAAGACCGAGATCGAGGAGCGTCTCAAGGCACTGAAGACCGGCCGGGCGATGGCGTCGGCGCTGGCAAGGGCGCAGGACCAGCAAGATCAGCCGCTGCGGCCGGATCAGCCGTTCAGGTAAGCGAGCACGGCGAGCACCCGCCGGTTGTCGTCGTCGGACGGAGCCAGGTCGAGCTTGGTAAAGATGCTCGTGCTGTGCTTGCTGACCGCCTTCTCCGAAACGAACAGCCGCTGCGCGATAGCGCTGTTGGACCGGCCTTCAGCCATCAGCCCGAGTACTTCCCGCTCCCGCACCGACAGCCGGGCTAGTGGCTCCTCCCTGGCCCGGCGGCCGAGCAGCTTCGCCACGACCTCACTGTCCATCACCGTCCCGCCGGCCGCGACCGTGCGTACCGCGTCGACGAACTGATCGTCGTTGAACACGCGATCCTTGAGCAGGTAACCAACGCCGCCAGCCCGGTCTGCTAGAAGTTCGCGCGCGTACAGCTGCTCGACATACTGGGACAGCACGAGCACCGGCAAGCCTGGCACTGTCTGCCGCGCCTCGAGCGCCATGCGCAGTCCGTCGTCGGTGAACGTCGGCGGCAGCCGGACGTCGACGATCGCGACGTCCGGCCGCTCGGAGACGAGCGCACGCAGCAGCCCTGGAGCATCGCCGACAGCCGCCGCGATCTCGAACCCGTGCGCTTCGAGCAGCCTGACCAGGCCGTCCCTCAGCAGGAAGAGATCTTCGGCGACGACAACACGCATGGCACCTCCATGACCACGATCGTCGGCCCGCCCACCGGGCTGCTGATCGCCAGGATGCCATCGAAGGTCGCGAGCCGCCGCTCTACTCCAGCGAGCCCGCTGCCAGCCGACGGGTCAGCGCCACCGAGACCGAAGTCGGTCACCTCAATGCGCAGCATGCCAGCAGCATGGGACATCGAGACACGCGCGTCACGCGCGCCCGAGTGCTTGGCCGCGTTGGTCAGCACCTCCGCGACGGCGAAGTAGCACGCGGTCTCGACGGGCGCGGGCATCCGGCCGGGCAGATACACGTCAGTCTGCACGTTCAGCGGGCAGTCGAGGGCCAGCGCGCGGACCGCATCGGCCAGGCCGCGGTCGGCGAGCACCGGCGGCAACACGCCACGGACTAGTTCCCGCAGCTCGGTCAGCGCCCTGGCCGAGGTCTCCCTTGCCTCGGCGACCAGCGCGATGGCAGCCTCCGGGCTCGTGAGGATCAGCCGCTCCGCTGCGCGCAGGCTCATGCCGAGCGCCACCAGCCGGGCCTGCGCGCCGTCATGCAGATCGCGTTCTAGCCGGCGCAGATCGGCCGAGGCGGTGTCGACCGCGACCTTCCGACTCTCGGTCAGCCGCTGCACCCGGACTAGGAGCTCAGAGTCGGGCGCCATCCCCAGCAACCGCCTCACCTGCGGGAACGTCTGCGGCGCTAGCCACACTCCGAGCGCCAGCAGGGCAAGGCTCTCGACCCCGGCGGCGTCAGCAGTGTGCTGGGTAGACACGAGCACGGCTCCGTACAGGATGCCGCCGTACACAGTCCGCCCAAAAGCCGAGCCGCCCCCGCCAGCCCAGGTCGCCAGCGCGAGTCCCGACACACCCAGGCCCAGAATGCCCGCGGTAGCCGCCCTCGCCGCGAACTCGGGCCACTTCCGTAGCACGGCTACCGTGCCGGCCAGCAGCAGGAGTGTCCAGGCGATTCCAGGGCCCGCACCCAGCCACAGATCCGGGGTGGCGAACGCCGCTGCGGTGATCACTGTCGGCACCAGCAGTAGTGCCAGCAGCTGACCCTGTGGCTGCAGGTCTGCCAGCCGGCCAGACAAGCGGTTCACGCGCGGTGACGAACCTTCTGCGGCCCAGAAGAGCCATGAGCCGAGCAACAGGAAAACGTAGGCCTGTGGTAGCACGAAATCGGCTTCCACGTTGGGGTTGCCGACCATGGTCAGGCCGTAGGTGTTCATGCCGCCGCCAACGTAGTCGCGCGCCACCACGAATCCGAATAGTCCGTAGAGGATCAGCGCCGCCGGAACGATGCGCTGCGCGGGGAGCGGCCTGACCACCAGCACGATCACCGCCGCCAGCGGGATGAGCAGAGCCCACCACTGCAGGTCGTTGCGGGCGAAGAGCGGATAGAGAGCGCTCAGCACGCTGACCGAGATCAACAGGAGCGCCGCGCACCAGGCCAGCTCGCGAAGGCGCCCCCGCGGAGTCTTCGCAGCTCCGTTACGCCAAACTCGGATCACGGCGGCAGCCGCGCCGACGGCCAGTATCGGCAGGACCATATCCTGCATCCGCAAGCTCACGCCGCGTCCCCCGTGACGTCAGGAGCGGCGAGCGCGGCCGTGGTCCGTTGTGGTCCGGGACAGACCTCTAGCTCCGCACGTCCGAGCAGGATGTTGCGCTGTGATGCCTGCGCGTTATTCGGCTGGGCCGCGGTGGCGGGCTGGTCGTCACGCCGGCCGCCCGCCGCCAACCGGCAAATGCTCAGCAGCACTGCACCGTAGTGACATTGCTGAACCATGATCGTTCGCCCCTTCCGGCGCAGCCCCGTGGTTCGCCAGAGCTAACGGTGCCGCAGCATGGGCTCTCGCCGCGATAGACGCGTGCCCACTTCCGCAGGTAGGGATATGCCTACCAGTGGGGCCGGGCCAGGCGCCAGAGCCGCGCGCAGCAAACGCGACATCAGCATCGACGTCACGCCACCCGCTCCCCCGCCCGCCACACGCCGGCGATCAGGGGCACGCCGGGCCGGTAAGCCAGGTAGGAGTGCGATGGCGCCTCGAGCATGATCAGGTCGGCTCGCGCGCCGACGCCGAGATGCCCGACGTCGGTACGGCGCAGCGCATGCGCCCCGCCCGCGGTCGCGGCCCAGACTGCCTCCGCCGTAGTCATCCGCATCTCCCGCACCGCGAGCGCTATGCACAGCGGCATGCTGGAGGTGTAGCACGAGCCGGGATTGCAGTCCGATGCGATGGCCACGGTCACGCCGGCGGCCAGCAGCCGCCGCGCATCCGGGTACGGCTGGCGGGTCGAGAACTCCACCGCGGGCAGCAGCGTCGCCACCGTCCCGCCGGATGACGCGAGCGCGTCGACGTCGGCTTCGCTGAGGAACGTGCAGTGGTCAGCCGATGCCGCCTCCGCCTCGACTGCCACCTGGACGCCTGGGCCAGGTCCGAGCTGATTCGCGTGGACGCGCGCCTGGAGCCCAGCGCTCTCCCCGGCCAGCAGCACGGCCCTTGCCTCGTCCGCCCCGAACGCGCCCAGTTCGCAGAACACGTCCACCCACCTGGCGTGCGGCGCGCACGCGGCCAGCATGTCGCCGCACACCAGGTCGACGTAGTCTCCTGGGTCGCCATCGAACTCTGGCGCCACGACATGTGCCCCCAGGTACGTCACTTCCGCCGTGACTTCAGCAGCCAGCGCGACCGACCTCGCCTCGTCCGGCACCGTCAGCCCGTAGCCCGACTTGCACTCGAACGTGGTCGTCCCCTGCGCGAGCATCTCCGCCGCGAGCCTGGCCAGGTTCGCGCGCAACTCGTCGTCGCTAGCCGCCCTCGTCGCCGTTACGGTGCTGCGGATTCCGCCCGCGCTGTAAGGCAGCCCGGCCATCCGCGCGGCGAACTCCTCGCTGCGCTCCCCCGCGAACACCAGATGTGCGTGCGAGTCGACGAACCCAGGCAAGACCGCGCGCCCGTCTGCATCAACGACCTCGTCGGCCGTCGGGGCCCGCGACGCTGGCCCGGTCCAGGCAACCAGTCCGTCGTCCAGGATCACGGCCGCGTCCGGGATAGCGCCGAACGGCCCCGGCGAGGCAACGCTGACGGCGTCGCGCGGCGCGTTGGTGACAAGCTCGCCGATGTTGGTGATCAGCACGCTCACCTGGGCATCGTGCCACAGCGTCAAGAAACCCGCGTCGGCGCCGCCGGGCCGGCGCCCTGCACCGAGGGTCGTCCTGGCCGGGTCAGGAAAGAAAGATCAGATCAGGGAACGGGGCCGCTCCCTGCTGGCCATAGGCAACCCTGAGCAGCTCACGAGGGACGCCGATCAAGTGCCTGGCCACACAGGCAGCCGAGTCCCGGCCGGGCTGGGCATGCCAGGATAATGGCGGCCCAGTAGCTGAATGCCAGCTGGGAACAGATTCAAGGACACGGAACGACATTGCCGCGAGTATGTATCCGGACGGCAAAAGTGACAGGAACGGTCCTAGTCCTGGGTAGCCTTCGTCCCGTACCCTGGCCGGCCGCGCGACCTGTCAGGCGGGAAGTCGGCCCCGCGGGCCGGGGCATGACATCGGCAGGACGGAGAGCAGATGCCGCACGGGGCGAGGCGCCGTGATCGCGACGACTTCGAAGTGCGTCGCGACCGTGGCGGCCCAGCGGCCAGCCGTTCGTACCCGGGCGGCCAAGCACCTCGCGGCTCAGGTTCGGGCGGTCCAGGTCCCCGCGGCTCAGGTTCCCGCGGCCTCGGTCCCCGCGGCTCAGCTCCCCGCGGCTCGGCTCCCCGCGGCCCGGTCGGCGGCCCACCTGGGCGCGGCCCGGTCGGCGGCCCACCTGGGCGCGGCCGGCAGCCGGGACTGCGGCAGGCGCGCGAGACCTGGCGGCGGAAGACTGGCCTTGCCAAGGCCGGCTACATCATCGCCTCGGTGGTTGCCGTCGTTGCCGTCGTCGCCGGGATCGGCGGCTTCGCGATCTACCGGCAGCTGGATGGCAACATCACCAAGGTCAACGTCGGCGGCCTGAGCGGCCGCACTGTCTACGGCTCGCAGAACATCCTGGTGCTGGGCTCGCAGACCCGGCTCGGGCAGCGGGGCAACTTCGGTTACGACGCCAACCCCGGCGTGAGCAACTCCGACAACCTGCTGCTGATCCACCTGGATTCGACCCATACGCATGCGATCGTCCTGTCGATCCCGAGGGATACGTTCGTCTACGAACCGGCCTGCCGGGAGCGGAGGTACGTCGGAACCGGCACCTGGCCGGCCCAGCAGTACCCGCCGGGCGCGATTATCGACGGCGCGCTGAACATTGGCGGCCCTACCTGCGCTGTGCAGACCGTCGAGGCCCTGACTGGCATTCAGCTCGACCACTTCGTGGAGTTCGACTTCAACTCCTTCCGCACCATGGTGGGTCAGCTCGGGGGTGTTCAGGTCTGCGTTCCGCCGGGTCCCGGCTACCACGACCGGGCGACGAACCTGAACCTCAGCCCCGGCAAGCACCTGCTCAATTACGGCCAGGCGCTACAGTATGTGCGGGACAGGCACGGCGTCGGGGGCGGTACCGACGCCGGCGGCGACCTGCCCAGGATCCAGCTACAGCAGGCATTCATCTCATCGGTCGTGCAGAAGGTCAACTCCACCGGGCTGCTCACTGACGTCCCCAGCTTGCTGAGAATCGCCGACACGGCTACCAAGGCCCTGACGGTTGACGACGCCCTCGGGTCGACGACGTCGCTCCTGCGACTGGCCGAGTCGCTGGCCCACCTGAAATCCAAGAACGTGACGCTCATCACGATGCCGTCGACCATGGACACCTACAACTACCCGAGCTACTCCACCCATCTGATGACTGTGGAGCCGCAGGACGACGTGCTGTTCCAGATGATCAGGACGGGCCGGGCGTGGACGGGTGCCCTGCCCGTACAGTCGTACTCGAGTGTCCAGGTGCACGTGATGAACGCGACCGGGCAGGGCGGACTCGCCACCCGGACTCGCACGGCGCTGCGGAAGCTGGGCTTCGACGTTGTCAGCGTTGGGGATGCGCCCTACTCGGCCACCACCACCGTCGACTACGCGGGCCTGGCCCAGGCGGACGCCGCCTACACGGTCATGACGGCGCTCAAGGGCACGGCGGCGGGTCAGGACACCCTGGTGGAGCCAGCCCCGCAGGCAGGCAGTCCAGGGCCGGTCACGCTGATCCTGGGCGCGAACTTCGCCGGCGTGAACCCGCCTGCGGTCGTCAAGCCTGCGGCTAAGAAGGGCAAACACCGCAAGCACAGCACCACGTCGGTCGCCAGCCAGCCTGCGCCAAGCGGTTCAGCCGGTGCCGTTGAGGCGCGTAACGCCGGTGCGAGCATCTGCTCGGGGCTGCCCCCGGCTTACTCGCCCGGAGGCTAGGCCCGCGGCGCCCGGCCCGTGCGGGCAGCCCCCCGTGCGGGCAGGCCCCCGTGCTGGCAGCCCGTGCTGGCAGGCCCCGTTGCTGGCGGGCCCCTCGTACCAGCGTGCGCCGTGCCGCTAGCGCAGCACAGCGCCGATGGCCGCCGACAGCTCGCCCGAGACGTCGGGCACCAGCACGTGGCGGCCACCAGTCACGACGTCCCGGCCGCCGACGACCAGGCTCCGGACGTCGGCGGCCGTCGCACTGAAGATCACGGACTCCAGCGCGGTGGCCTGGGTGGCGCCAGCAGAGCGGGGCGTGTCGAGTGCGATCGTGACGAAGTCAGCCAGCGCCCCCGCGGCGAGCTCACCCGCGTCCGGCCAGCCGATACTCGCGTGCCCCGACTCGGTCGCCGCTGCGGCTAGCTCGGCTGCGGTGAAATGACCGCGCTCCTGGCTGGCCAGGCGCTCGCCGAGCTCGACCCGGCGGGCCTCCTCGAACAGGTCGATGACGGCGTGACTGTCGCTGCCGAGCGTCAGCATTGCGCCCGCGTCGGCCAGTTCTCTGGCTGGGCCGATCCCGTCCGCCAGGTCGGCTTCCGTGGTTGGGCAGAAGCACACGTGACAGCGACCGCCGCCGAGCAGCTCGATGTCACCCCCATTTACGTGCGTCGCATGAACCGCGGTGCCGCGCGGGCCGAGCGCACCGGCCTGCGACAGCACCTCGGTGGGCGTGGCCCGGTACGCGGCCAGGCAGGCACGGTTCTCCGCCACCTGCTCCGAAACGTGCGCGTGCACCGGTGCGCCGTACCGCTGGGCCCACGCGACGACGCCGTGCATCTGGTCTGCGGGGACGGCACGGACCGAGTGGATGGCGGCACCGACCCGCGCGCCGGGCCTAAGCCTGCCGCCCGCCTGCGGGCCGAGCCCCTCGGTCCTGGCCGCCCACGCGTCCGCATCACCGTCGCCGAAGCGGAGCTGCGGCCCTTCCAGGGGCTGGTAGCGGCCGTCGGCCGACAGGCCGCCCGCCAGGTAGCAGGTATCCAGCAGCGTAATCCGGATCCCGGCCCTGGAGGCCGCCTCGATCAGCACCCGGCCCATCTCGTTGGGGTCGGCGTACGGCGTTCCGCCGGGGCCGTGATGCAGGTAGTGGAACTCGCCGACACTGCTGACCCCGGCCAGGGCCATCTCGGCGTACACGGCCGTCGCGAGCGCCAGGTAGCTCTCCGGGTCGAGCCGGTCCGCGACCTGGTACATGTGCTCACGCCAGGTCCAGAACGTGCCGCGGGAAGCTTGCGTGATTCCACGCAGCGCCCGGTGGAACGCATGGGAATGAGCATTGGCCAGGCCCGGCATCGTAAGACCCGCCAGTCGGATCGCTGCTGCCTCCGGCGCCGGCACGTCAGGGCTGACGCTCGTCAGGCGGTCGCCTTCCGCCTCGATCAGCACGTCGGTACGTAGCCCGAGCGCCGGTGACCAGGCAAGCTCGGCGTGCCACCGCCGGACGGTACCGGACCCGCTCACCGTGCCGCCAGGTCGGCGAGCACGGCCTTCAGCGCCGCCACGCCGGCTTCGCAGTCCGCCATCTCAGCATGCTCCGCCGGGGAGTGCGACACGCCAGTCGGATTGCGGACGAACAGCATCGCCGTCGGGATCCGGACCGCGAGAACGCCAGCGTCATGCCCGGCTCCGGTGGCGAGGACCGGCGCCGGGAAGCCCGCCGCCGCCAGCACTCCGACGAGTCGCTCGCGCAGCCCGGCGTCGAAGCTGACCTGCGGGCTCACCGACTCCCGTCGTCGGCTGACCCCCACGCTATGCTCGCTCGCAGCCGCCTGCGCGGCGGCCCAGATATCGGTGACCAGTTGCTCCAGCGCGGCATCATCCGGCGCGCGCGCATCAAGCCATGCGTGTACCGACGAGCTGATCGCATTGGCGGCGCCCGGCTCGGCAATGACCTTGCCAAACGTCGCGAGCGCGCCGCACCGCCCGGCGGCAGCACGGGCGGCAAGTACGGTCGCGGCGAACGGCAGCATCGGGTCCCGCCGGTCGGCCAGCCTGGTCGTCCCGGCATGATCGGCGCGACCCGTGAAGTCGAGCCGCCAGCGGCCGTGCGGCCATATCCCGTCGCCGACACCTACGGGCGCGCCAAGGCCAGCCAGGGCACTGCCCTGCTCTATGTGGAGCTCGACGTACGCCCCGATCCCGGCCAGCAAGTCATCATCTGGCCCGAGCGCATCCGGGTCACGTCCCGCCGCCCGCATGGCCTCGACCAGGCTGACCCCGTCCTGGTCGCGCAGCTCCCTGGCGACAGCCGGGTCGATGGCACCGCTCAGCAGCCGGCTGCCGAGGCAGGCCACGCCGAAGCGGGCGCCTTCTTCCTCAGTGAACGCCGCTACAGCGACCGGCCTGGCTGGCTGGAACCCGTCGTCGCGCAGCTGGCTGATCGCGGCGAAGGCGGACACGACGCCGAGCGGTCCGTCGAACGCGCCGCCGTCCGGCACCGAATCCAGGTGGCTGCCGGTGACGACCGCCGCGCCGGCTCCGCCGCCCGGCCGTCCCCACCACGCCCACAGGTTCCCATTGCGATCACAGTCGGTCCGTAGCCCGAGCTTGTTCCCGGTCCGGGCGAACCAGGCCCGGCAGGCAGCGTCGGCCGGCGTCCATGAGTAGCGCCGGTAGCCGCCGGTCAGCTCCGCGCGGCCGATCCCGGCTACCTCTGCCCACAGCTCAGCGAACGTCATCGGCGCGCTCCGGGAGGCCTGAGTGCGTCTGCGCGGCTGCCAGATAGTCCGGCCACGGCTGCATCGGCTATTTCTGCATCGGCACGCGGACGCCGCGCTCGACGGCGACCTCGTGCGCCCGGTCGTAGCCCGCGTCGGCGTGCCTGATCACGCCCATGCCGGGGTCGTTGGTCAGTACGCGCTCCAGCTTTTGCCCGGCAAGCTCCGTGCCGTCGGCGACGCACACCTGCCCTGCGTGGATCGAGCGGCCGATGCCCACGCCGCCACCATGGTGGATGCTGACCCAGGATGCCCCGGAGGAGGTGTTGACCAGCGCATTCAGCAGCGGCCAGTCGGCGATCGCGTCGCTACCGTCGGCCATCGCCTCAGTTTCCCGGTAGGGCGACGCCACCGAGCCGCAGTCCAGGTGGTCGCGGCCGAGCACGATCGGCGCCCGCACCTCGCCGCGCGCCACCATGTCGTTGAAGCGCATGCCAGCGAGGTGCCGTTCCCCGTAACCGAGCCAGCAGATCCGGGCCGGCAGGCCCTGGAAGCGCACCTTCTCCTGCGCCATCCGGATCCAGCGAGCGAGCGCCTCATTCTGCGGGAAGAGGTCGAGTATCGCGGCGTCGGTTGCCGCAATGTCCGCCGGGTCGCCAGACAGCGCAGCCCACCGGAAGGGGCCCTTGCCTTCGCAGAACAGCGGCCTGATGTAGGCCGGCACGAAGCCGGGAAACGCGAACGCACGGTCATAGCCGGCCAACTCCGCTTCGCCGCGGATGGAATTGCCGTAGTCGAATACCTCCGCGCCGCCGTCCTGGAAGCCCACCATGGCCCGGACGTGCTCGGCCATCGACTCGCGCGCCCTGGTGGTGAACCCGGCCGGGTCCTCGGCCCGCAGCGCGGCCATGTCCTCGAACGCCACGCCCTTGGGCAGGTATGTCAGCGGGTCGTGCGCCGACGTCTGGTCGGTCACTATGTCGATGGGAGCGCCCATCGCCAGCAACCGCGGCACAAGCTCGGCGGCATTCCCGAGCAGGCCGATGGACAGCGCCTGGCCAGCCTTGGCCGCCTCGACCGCTTGCCGGACGGCGTGGTCGACGTCGGCTGCCTCGACGTCCAGGTACCCGTGCTCGATCCGGCGGCTGATCCGCGACGGGTCGCAGTCGATGCACAGCGCCACACCCCCGTTCATCGTCACCGCGAGTGGCTGTGCGCCCCCCATGCCGCCGAGTCCTGCGGTCAGCGTGATCGTGCCGGCCAGCGAGCCGCCGAACCGCTTCGCGGCCACTGCGGCGAACGTCTCGTACGTGCCCTGGAGGATGCCTTGCGTGCCGATGTAGATCCACGAGCCGGCGGTCATCTGGCCAAACATGGTCAGCCCTGCAGCCTCAAGTCGCCGGAACTCTTCCCACGTGGCCCACTGCGGGACCAGGTTGGAGTTGGCGATCAGCACTCGCGGGGCCCACTCATGGGTGCGGAAAATGCCGACGGGCTTGCCCGACTGGACCAGCAGTGTCTCGTCCGCCTCCAGATCGCGCAGCGACGCCACGATGCCGTCGAACGCGTCCCAGCTGCGGGCAGCCCGACCGGATCCGCCATAGACGATGAGCTGGTCGGGATGCTCGGCTACTTCGGGGTCCAGGTTGTTCATCAGCATCCGCATCGCGGCCTCCTGCGGCCAGCCCTTGCAGCTCAGGGCGGTGCCGCGGGGAGCGCGCACCGGCCGGGCGCCGGCTACCTCCGGCAGATCGGTCATCTCCAGCTCCTTCGTAGGCAGGTCATCATCATCTATGGCCGGGAGCTATCCGCGCTCGGTGGCCCCGCTGCCCGTGCAGACGAACAGGATCCGGTACGGCGCGGCGCTGGTCACTGGCGAGTTCATGCCTGCCCTGCTGCTCATCCTTCGAGCGAACCATGCTCAGTATGGCTCCGCCCGGCCCGCACATAGGCGGGCCGGGCGGAGCGAGCCGGGCAGAACGAGCCAGGCGGGGGCGATCAGGAAGCTAACGCCCCGCCGGACTAGTACGGCAGGCCGTTGGCCTTCAGCCAGCCCGTCGCGACGGCCTGGTAGCTGTCGTGATTCACGATCACCGCGGTGTCGATCTGGAGTAGGTCAGCGGTCGTGAGCTTGGCCGAGATCGCATTCAGCGTGTCGACGATTGTCGACGTCATGGCCGGCTTGTAGACCAGCGGTGTCACGTTCTGCGCGGCGAAGTTGAACTTCGGGTCGGTCAGTGACACCAGATGGTCACTAATGATCTGCGGCGTTGTGGTGAACACGTCTGCCGCCTGCACCTTGCCCGACGTGAGCGCCGCCAGGGTGATCGGGCCCGACTCGTCCAGCGGGTCGAAGCTCTTGAACACCACGCCGTAGTTCTTCTGCAGCCCCTTCAGACCGTCGGACCTGGTCGGGAATTCCGGCGGACCACCGAAGACCATCGTGTGCGCGATCGGCTGTAGCTGAGCAATCGACGTCAGGTTGTGCGCCTTCGCGAACGCCTGGGTGACGGTCACAGAGTCGCTGTCCTGTGCTGGCGCGGAGTTCAGGATCTCCATGGTCGATGGGAGGCCCGCCATGAGTGCCGCATTGACCTCTGTTGTCGTGGCGGCAGTGCTCGACGGGGTGACGGAGACCGTGAGCAGCGTCCCGTTGTACTCCGGGATGATCGAGACGGCGCCCTTCTTGACCTCCGGGTAGTAGACCTCGCGGGCGCCAATGTTGAACTTGTCGGTTACCTTGACGCCCTTCGCCTGGAGCGCGGTCGAGTAAATCTGTGCCAGCAGCTCGTTCTCTGGGAAGTTGGCCGAGCCGATGACGACGGTGCCTTTAGCCGAGCCGCTGTTCAGCGGGTTACTCGACTTAGACGGACTCGAGCTGCCGCAGGCGGCCAGCGCTAGTGACGCTGTCACGGCGAGGCCTAGGGTCGCGCCCCGTCTCAACGTCGAACTGCTTGCGAACATGGTATTTCCTTCCATTTCTATAGGAAAGAGATCCTATCGTGAGTCACGGGCCTGCTCGCGCAGGCCCGCCGGGATGACAAGTCGGCGCAGGCCAACGAAGACGGCCTGAATGACGAGTGCGAGCACGACGATGACGGCAGCGCCTCCGGCGACCTCACCGTAGTTGTTGGACGCCAGCCCGTCGATGATGTAGCGGCCGAGGCCGCCAAGACCTATCTCGGCCGCGATCGTCGCCGTGGCGACGACGAAGATGGCCGCCGTGCGCAGGCCGAGCATGATGAGCGGGATCGCCACCGGCAATTCCACTTTCCAGAGCACCTGCCATTGCGTCATGCCCATGCCGCGGGCCGCATCCTTCAGGTCAGGATCTACCCCGGCTATGCCCTCATACGTATCGATAAGGATGGGCGGGATCCCCAGCACGACGAGCGGTATGAGCCAGGTTAGGGCCGAGAACCCGAGCAGAATCACCATGAGGATCAGCAGGCCGAGCGTCGGGATGGCACGCCAGACATTGGCCGTGTTGATCGCGGCAAAGCCGCCGCGGTTGAAGTGGCCGATGAGCAGACCGATCGGCAGCGCGATCACCGCTGCTATCAGCAGCGAGAGCGCGGTGTAGCCCAGATGCTGAAGCACCCGGATCGGGATGCTGTCCGGCCCGCTCCACTGCTGCGGGGATTTCAGCCAGTCGAATGCGAAGGTTAGAAAGCTCATCTGGCAAACCCGGCCGGCACGGGCATGGCGAACGGCACGGCTTGAGCCCGGCGGCCGCGAGTCCACGGAGTCAGAAGCCTCCGCACCGAGACCAGGATCAGGTCGCAGATCAGCGCGAGTGCCACAGTCAGCGCAATGCCGACGTAGATCTCGGTCGGGAAGTCACGCTGAAGGCCGTCGATGAAGAAATACCCAAGGCTGCTCACGCCGATCAGTTGCCCAAGGCTGGCCAGGCTGATGCTAGAGACGACAGCGACGCGCAGTCCGGCAACGATGACCGGAACCGCGAGCGGCAGTTCTACCTGAACCAGCCGGCGAACCTGGGTGAAGCCCATCGCGGTCGCAGCTTGCCGCACTGACTCATCAACCCCCCGCAGGCCGTCTACGACCGCCGGGATCAGGATGCAGAGGGTAAACAGTGTCAGCGGGATGATCACCGTGAGGTTACCCAGGCCGGTGTAGTCGATCAGCACGACGAATAGCGCCAGTGACGGCAGCGCATAGATCGCGCTGGTCAGCGATAGCACCGGCGGATACAGCCAGCGCCGCGTGACGCACGCGATCCCGATCGGCAGCGCGATGACCAGGCCGATGAGCGGGGGCACGAGGCCGAGCAGCGCGTTGTCGAGCGTGTACTGCCAGATCAGCGACCAGTTCTGCGGGATCCACGACCAGACCATCTCAGCGCGCCCCTTCCGCCGGCACCGGAGGCCGATCGCCGCGATCGGCTGCCTCCTCTGCTGCCGCGATGGCGTCGCGCAGGCGCTCGTAGGTGGTGGTGCCCAGCACGCGGCCGGCCGGGTCGACGGCGACAGCGCGCTCGGTCCGGGACAGGATCGTCGCGTCGAGTGCCGCCCGCAGCGAGTCGGTGTCCGGCCGGAACGTATGACCAACCGGTGCCAGCCGGACCTCGGACAGCTTCGAACCGGGAGACATGGCCTCGATGTCGGCGACCGAGGCCCATCCGAGCGGCGCACTGTCCGCGCCGGTCACGAGCACCCACGGCTCGCCTTGTTGCTTCGCGGTGGCGATGGCGTCGCTAGCCGAGGTGGTGCCCGACAGGACGGTGCGATCGGCGAGATCGAGGCTGGCCGCGGGAAAGAACGAGAGCCGCCTGATCCCACGGTCGAACCCCACGAAATCCCGGACGTAGTCATCTGCCGGCGAGCCGAGCAGCCGCTCTGGCGTCGCCACCTGCGCGAGGTGGCCGCCGGGGCGGTATACCGCGACCAGATCGCCGACCTTGATCGCTTCCTCCACATCGTGGGTCACAAGCACTACCGTCTTGTGCAGCTCTCCTTGGAGCCGGATTAGCTCATCTTGCAACGAGGCTCGGACAATCGGGTCCACTGCGCTGAATGGCTCGTCCATTAGCAGCACTGGCGGATCGGCTGCGAGGGCCCTGGCGACGCCGACGCGCTGCTGCTGACCGCCGGACAGCTGGTGCGGATAGCGCTTCGCCATCGTGTCCGCGTCCAGGCCGACCAACTGCATCAGATCATGGGCCCGTTCCCTTGCCTTGCGCTTATTGGTTCCCGTCAGCAGCGGAACCGTTGCGATGTTGTCTTCAATCGTGCGGTGCGGGAACAGGCCCGTCTGCTGGATCACGTACCCGATGCCGCGGCGCAGCTCGGACGGCTTGCCGTCCTGCACGTCCCGGCCGTCCAGCAGCACCCTGCCCGACGTCGGCTCCACGAGCCGGTTGATCATCCGCAGCGACGTCGTCTTGCCGCACCCGCTCGGCCCGACGAGGACCATGATCTTCCCGTCGGGAATCTCCAGGTCGAGCGCGTCCACCGCGATGGTGCCGTCGGGGTAGCGCTTGGTCACGCTGTCAAAGGTGATCACGGCGCGTGGGCCTCCGTCATGGGGAGTGCGCGGGCTCGCACCGGCGGCTGGTGCGCAAGCGCATGATGCCCGGCCGCGCCTGCGAGACCGGGCCCGAGGGCAAATCGCCTCAGCAGCCGTCAGCGTAACCCGTAGGCACGTCGAACGTAGCGGTCGACACAATGCCGTGACCTACCACTTTGGTAGGCATTTGGCCGGATCCGCCGCGAAACCGCAGGCTAGAGGCACACCGCTGCACCGTGGACGGCGCTCTCGGCAGGAGCGGCCATAATAGAGAGTGTCCGGCAGGGTCACAGCCACCGTGCCGGGGATTAGACCGACGGTCAGGTTGGCGGCGGCATGAGCCGACCACAGCGGCGCCGGACTTTGGGCGAGCACCGCATATCCGGGCGGTGACCCGGCTTCGGCCATCCACCCGACACGAGCAGCAAGGCAACTCTCAATGGCAGCCAGCAACCCTAGAGCTCAGGCGGACGAGACGTCCCCGGCTCCGACGGCGCACGCGGCTGCCGATGGAGCACAGCCGACGGCTACCGACGGAGCACAGCCGGCCGACGGCAGCGCGCATCCGGCCACCGAGGACGCGCAGGTCGATATGCACCAGCACCGCGACGTCTCCGGCGGCTGGCTGCGGCCCGCCGTGTTCGGCGCCATGGACGGACTAGTGACCAACGTCTCCCTGATTGCGGGCGTCGGTGGCGGCGGCCTGGCGCAAAGGACCATTGTGCTGACCGGCCTGGCGGGGCTCGCCGCCGGCGCGTTCTCCATGGCCGCCGGCGAGTTTGTGTCGGTTTCGTCGCAAAACGAGCTGGTCGCCGCTGAGGTCGAGAAGGAGCGGTTCGAGCTCGAGCACAACCCGCACGGCGAGCAAGTCGAGCTGGCGGCGCTCTATAAGATGCGCGGGGTCGATCCCGAGCTGGCCGACGAAGTCGCCCGGCAGCTGTCACGGCAGCCGGAGGAGGCGCTGGCTATCCACGTCCGCGAGGAGCTCGGCGTTGACCACCGGGAGCTACCGTCGCCGTATACCGCGGCCGGCGCGTCGCTCGCCACCTTCGCCGTCGGCGCGTTCATCCCGCTGCTGCCGTACCTGCTCGGCTTCTCCTCGCTCGCTGCGGCGCTCCTCCTCGCCGCCGTCGCCGCCTTCGTCGGCGGCGGCCTAGTGGCCCGGATCACGGCGCGGCCCTTCTGGCGCGGCGCGCTACGCCAGCTCGCGCTCGCCACGGTCGCGGCCGCGCTGACGTACGGCATCGGCAGGCTTGCCGCCGGTCACTTCTAAGCGCCTACCAGGACTCGGTCGCGAATTCCTCGCCAGCGCTTCCCCCAGCCGCCAGCAACTCCATGTCCGCGTCGACCATCATGGACACGAGCTCCTCGAAACCGATCTTCGGCTCCCAGCCAAGCTCGTCGCGCGCCTTCGACGGATCGGCGCACAGCCTGTCCACCTCGGCGGGCCGGATGAACGCAGCGTCGGTCACGACGTGGTCATGCCAGTCCAGGCCGGCGGCGCGGAACGCGTGATCCACCAGTGTCTCTACCGAGTGCGTGACGCCGGTGCCGATGACGTAGTCGGTCGGCGCGTCCTGGGCGAGCATCAGCTGCATCGCGCGAACGTAGTCGCCGGCGAAGCCCCAGTCCCGGCTCGCGGTCAGGTTACCGAGGCGCAGCTGCCGCTCGTAGCCCAGCTTGATCTTCGCGACGCCGAGCGTGACCTTCCTGGTGACGAACTCCGCCCCGCGCCGCGGCGACTCGTGATTGAACATGATCCCGGACACCGCGTACATGCCGTAGGACTCGCGGTAATTCTGCGTAAGGAAGTGGCCATATACCTTGGCCACGCCGTACGGGCTGCGCGGGTGGAACGCGGTGTGCTCGTTCTGCGGTGACTCCGTCACCTGGCCGAACATCTCCGACGTGGACGCCTGGTAGAACCGGATCTGGCCGTTGCCTGGGCTGCGCGACGCGCTGATGCCGCTGCACACCCGGATGGCCTCCAGCACCCGCAGCACGCCAAGGCCGGTGACCTCGCCCGTGAGCTCCGCTTGCTGCCAGGACATCGGCACGTACGAGATGGCTGCGAGGTTGTAGACCTCATCCGGCTGCACGCGCTCGACGGCCGCGATCAGGCTGCCCTGGTCCAGCAAGTCGCCGCGGATCAGCCGCACGTCCCCGAGCAGCCGGCGCAGGTGGCGCACCCTCGGGTGGGCCTGGCCACGGACCAGCCCCCAGACCTCATATCCCATATCGACCAGGTGCTCAGCCAGGTAGGAACCATCCTGGCCGGTGATACCCGTGATGAGCGCGCGTCGTGTCAGCGGAGCCTCCGTGTAAAGCCTTCGTCGCGGCAGCTTACAGACACCGCACTGGTCCGGCACAGGCCGGCCGCTTACGAGTGGGGCGAAACGCCATTCAAGTTATCCGCTTGGTATGGTTCGCTGCCTAGGGGGTCACGCGGGTCGCGGGCTTGGGGACCAGTGGTGAACGAGGAGGCGCGAACCTGCGTGAGCACCGCACCAGCGTCAGACGCGGACGGTCCGCTGCGAGTCTGCCTGCTCTCCTACCGAAGTAAGCCGCACTGCGGCGGCCAGGGCATCTACTTGCGCCACGTGTCGCGCGAACTCGCCGCCCTCGGTCATCATGTCGAGGTCTACTCCGGGCAGCCATACCCCGAGCTGGAGCCAGGTCCGCGACTGATCGAGCTGCCCAGCCTGGATTTGTACCGCGATGACGATCCGTTTCGCACGCCGCATCTGCGCGAGTACCGGGACTGGATCGATGTGCTCGAGGTGGCAGGCATGTGGACCGCGTACTTCCCCGAGCCCCTGACGTTCAGCCTGCGGGCACTCCGAGCGCTGCGGCAGCGACGCGACGACTTCGACGTAGTCCACGACAACCAGGTGCTGGCCTACGGGAACCTCGGCATCGCGCGGCTCGGGCTGCCAGTCGTGACGAGCATCCATCATCCCATCTCCGTCGATCGGCGCATCGAGCTCAAGGCCGCCCGCGGCCTGCGCAAGATCCCGAAGTGGCGCTGGTACTCCTTCGTCGGCATGCAGGGCCGCGTAGCCAGGCGGATCGGCCCGGTCATGACCGGGTCGGAGTCGTCGAAGGCCGACATCCTGCGCGACTTCAAGGTCCCGCCCGGCAACGTCAAGGTCGTCCCGCTCGGCGTGGACACGCGGCTGTTCTACCCGCGGCCTGGCCCGCGCGTGCCCGGCCTGATCGTCGCGGTGGCGAGCGCCGACTCGCCAGTCAAGGGCGTCGCGACGCTGCTGCGCGCCTTCGCCAAGCTGAGCACCGAGCGGACCGTCTCGCTGACGCTGGTCAGCAAGCTCGTACCCGACGGCCCGACGCAGCGGCTGCTCGGCGAGCTGTCTCTCACCGACAAGGTGCAGTTCGTCAGCGGCATCAGCGACACTGAGCTCGCCGAGCTGGTCGCGAGCGCGGAGATCGCAGTCGTGCCGTCGCTGTACGAGGGCTTCTCGCTTCCTGCGGTCGAGCACATGGCGTCCGGCACGCCGCTGGTAGCGAGCCGGACCGGCGCGCTGCCCGAGGTCACCGGCGACGCGGCTGTCCTGGTCACGCCCGGTGATGCCGAGGAACTCTGCGCCGCCCTGCGCGTGCTGCACGACTCGCCAACCGAACGCGAGCGGCTATCGCAGGCGGCGGTGGCGAGAGTCGCCGCGCGCTTCGCGTGGCAGGCGGTGGCAAGGGCGACGGTGACTGAGTACCGGCTGGCGATCGCGGCCAGCGGCCGCCAGGCACCCGCGCCGGCGCCGGCGGAGGTGGTCACGCCATGCTGACCGTTGACTTCGGCCGCCTGTCAATTCATCAGGGAACGAGGCTGCTCGACCTCGGGTGCGGCGCCGGCAGGCACGCGTTTGAGGCCGCCCGGCGGGGGGCCAAGGTCGTCGCGCTCGACATGGACAGCGCCGAGCTTAAGCAGGTCACGGCCATCGCGGCGGCAATGGCCGAAGCGGGCGAGCTGCAGCTTCCTGCCTCCATCACAACATCGGCCGGCGATGCGACTCAGATGCCGTTCGCAGATGACAGTTTCGACATTGTGATCGCAGCCGAGGTCATGGAGCACATCACGGCCGACCAGGTGGCGATTCGCGAGGTCGCCCGGGTACTGCGCCCTGGTGGCGTCGTCGCGGTCACGGTGCCGTCCTGGCTGCCTGAGCGGATCTGCTGGCTGCTGTCAGACGACTATCACAACGTGCGTGGCGGCCACATCCGCATCTTTACTCGATACGAGCTCGAGACCAAGCTCGCCAGGGCTGGCCTGGATGTCGGCGATCATCACCACGCGCACGCACTGCACTCCCCATACTGGTGGCTGAAATGCGCGGTCGGCGTGCACGACGATGACCACCCGCTGGCCAGCGCGTACCACAAGCTGCTGGTCTGGGACATCATGCGCAAGCCCGCCGTCACCCAGCTCGCCGACCGTGCACTGAACCCGCTGATCGGCAAGAGCCTGGTCGTGTATGCGACGAAACCGGCTCCGGCGACCGCACGTCCGCGCCCCGCCGCCCCGGAGAAGGTGCATGCGGCAGCCTGAGCATCTGGCGGCCCGGAGTGCCAGCTCGCCGCGTACTGCCAGCTCAGCCGCCGCCGGCCACGTGCCCGAGGTCCCAGGCATCCTGACCGCTGACCAGCTGACGGCGACCGGTCGTGCGATCGCGGCCGGACAGCAGGCCGACGGATCGATCGGCTGGCCAGATGGACACGTCGATGCCTGGAACCACGTCGAGTGCGCGATGGCGCTCAGCGTCTGCGGGCTGCACAAGGAGGCCCGGCGGGCGTACTCGTGGCTGGCACAGGCACAGCAGCCTGACGGGTCATGGCCGGTCCAGGTAGGCCCCGACGGCGAGGTCCAGGAATGGACGAGGGAAAGCAACCACGCAGCGTACAGCGCTGTCGGCGTCTGGCATGAGCTGCTCGTCACCGGTGATGAGGACTTCGTCGAGCAGATGTGGCCGGTGGTACGGGCGGCCATCGAGTTCGCAATCGGCCTCCAGACCCCGCGGGGCGAGATCATCTGGCGTCGGCGCGCTGATGGCACGCCCGACACGTACGCACTGCTGACCGGCAATTCGAGCATGTACCAGAGCCTGCGGTGCGCGGTCGCGCTCGCCGAGCATCTGAGCGACCCGCAGCCCGACTGGGAACTGGCCGCCACACTGCTTGGTCACGCCGTCGCCTGCCATGGCGAGGCGTTCGCGGACAAGAGCCGCTTCTCGATGGACTGGTATTACCCGGTGCTGGGCGGCGCGGTGCGCGGCGTCCCGGCCGAAGGGCTGCTCAAGGCCGGCTGGGATACCTTCGTGGTGCCAGGTCTCGGCGTTCGCTGCGTCAGTGACGAGCCGTGGGTAACCGGCGCCGAGACGTGCGAGCTGGCGATGACGCTGGACGCAATCGGGCAGCGCGACGAGGCTATGGCACTGTTCGAGCGGATTCAGTTCCTGCGGGCCGAGGATGGCAGTTACTGGACCGGCTGGCAGTTTGAGAACGCCAAGCACTTCCCAAACGAGCAGAGCACCTGGACCGCCGCGGCGATCGTGCTGGCCGCCGACGTCCTGGCGAGTGGCGCCGCGTTTGACGCGGCCGAACCGGGAGCCAGGCACACGCCGGCCGCGAGTATTTTCCGCGACGCCGCGGCCGCCTCGGCAGTCTGGCGGGCGACGGACCCGGCTGCATGCGGCTGCCCGCCTGAAGCTGGCTACCTAGCTGACGACGCTCGATAGCGACAGCGGCCCGCTAGCGATAGCGACAGGGGCCTGCTAGCTGACAGGGGCCTATTAGCCGATCCCCTCCCCAGTCCGCTCCAGGACCCGCAGCGATCCGGTGACGCTGACTTCGGTGAACGCGCCAGAGGCGAGCGCGCGCAGGTACACCCGGTACGGCGCCTGCCCGCCGTCTGCCGGATCGGGGAAGATGTCGTGGAAGGCCAGCGCCCCGCCGTGGGCCACCCAGGGCGCCCAGCCCTCGTAGTCGGTGACGACGTTGGCCTCGCTGTGGCCACCATCGATGAACAGCATGCCGAGCGGCGTCCGCCACAGCCGGGAGACCTCCGCCGATGTGCCAATCACAGCGATTACGTGCTTCTCGAGCCCCGCGTCTTCGATCGTGGCGCGGAAGAACGGCAGCGTGTCCATCCGGCCGGTCCTCCGGTCGACGACCTCGGGGTCGTGATGCTCCCAGTCGGCCTGGTTCTCCTCGGAGCCGTGGTGATGATCGACGGTGACCACAAGCTGGCCGACCTCGGCGGCGCCCGCCGCCAGGTAGATGGTCGACTTCCCGCAATAAGTGCCGACCTCACCGATCGGGCCGATAGCGGCGTACTTCGCGGCCGTCTCGTACAACGCCAGTCCCTCGGCCGCGGGCATGAATCCTCGCGCGGCCTCGCCAGCTAGCCTGAACTTGTCCTGGATTGGCATGCCGTACAGTCTGCGCTACTGCGCGAAAGGACAGGAAGTGAGCTGGCGATGAAGGTGATACCCGACTACGACGCCTGCGAGGCCAACGCGGTCTGTGCGGGCCTGGTTCCTGATGTCTTCGAGGTCGACGACGATGACAACCTGAACATCCTGATCGAGGAGATCCCGGACAATCTCATTGAGGGCGTGCGGCACGCGGTCCGCTCCTGTCCGAAGGCTGCACTGCGTCTGTCTGAGTAGACTCGCCGCAGGCTGCGGACGGGGGTTGGCGTGAGGCGCTCGATCGGGCGAGCATTCAGGCCGGACAACTCGAGCAGTGGGCGGGCCCCACGCTGGCGCCTGGTGGCCGCGGTCGCCACGGCTGTCGTCGTCGCGGTCGCGGCGGCGGTCACGGGCGGGCTGGCCGCGGCCGGCGTGCTGACGGGCGGCCACGGCGCGGCCGCTGATTCCACCCGCAGGGTCGGCCTCATCCCGATCCACTCCGGCGTCCGTGCGAGCAAGAGCACGATTCCGGCGCCCGCGAACGGCCTGACTCCCGCGCAGGTCGCGGCCGCGTACGACCTGGCACCGCTCACCGCTGCAGGCATCACCGGCGCCGGCCAGACCATCGTGCTCGTCGACTCGTTCGGCTCGCCGACCATCGCCAGCGATCTGGCGCACTTCGACAGCTACTTCAAGCTCCCCGCGCCGCCGTCCTTCCAGGTCATCCAGCCGGCGGGCCCGGTGCCGACGTTCCACTCCAGCAACAGCAACCGCGTCGGCTGGGCAGCAGAAACGACGCTGGACGTTGAGTGGGCCCACGTCATGGCGCCTGGCGCGCGCCTGGTGCTGGTCGAGACGCCGACGTCGGAAAACGAGGGGACGACCGGATTCCCGCAGATCGTGACCGCCGAGGAGTACGTCCTGCGGCACAAACTCGGCCAGGTGATCAGCCAGAGCTTCGCTGCCACCGAGCAGACATTCCCCTCGAAGTCGTCTCTGCTGGCGCTCCGCGGCGCCTACGAGCTGGCTGCCCGCGACCACGTCACCGTGCTGTCGGCGACAGGCGACAGCGGCGCTACGAACTCCAAATACAACATGAAGGACCTCTACACGAGCCGGGCCGTGTCCTGGCCGGCCACTGATCCGCTGGTCACCGCCGTCGGCGGGACCCAGCTTGACCTGCGAGCCGACGGAACCCGCCGGTCGCCCGACGTGGCCTGGCATAACAGCAGCGGCGGCCGGTCGATCGTATTCGGGCGCCCGGCCTACCAGAACGGCGTGCAAGCGATAACCGGCAGCGCCCGAGGCGTGCCGGATATCTCGATGGACGCAGCGTGCGCCAGCTCCGTCGTGATCTACGGCAGTTTCTACGGCGGACCCGGTCAGTGGAATCCGATCTGCGGCACTAGCCTGGCGACGCCGCTGTTCGCGGGCGTCGTGGCGCTCGCCGACCAGTACGCCGGATACGGAAAGCCGCATGGTCTCGGCGAGATCAACCCGGCGATTTACACGATCGCGGCCCGGCACGAGCGGGGCATCGTGGACATCCGCGCGGGCAACAACACGCAGACCTTCGATCAGCACGGGAAGAAGTACGTGGTCCAAGGGTTCACGGCGGACGGCGGCTACAACCTGGTGACCGGCGTGGGCACCGTAGATGCCGCGTATTTCGTGCCCGAGCTGGCGCAGCTCGCCAAGTAGCCCAAGATCGTGGGCATCTAGTGATCGTCAGCTGACCTGAACGCCAGCCGGCCTGAACCGCAGCGAGCATGAACGGCACCCACCGGGCGTGCTAGCTGAGCGCGCCCGCCGCGATCGCGATGCCGACGGAGATCAGCATCACCCCGGCCAGCTGCTCGCCGCGCTCGCCTGCCCACTTGCCAATCCTGGCGCCTAGCTCCAGGCCGATGAGCGCGAGCGCGACGCTGACCAAACCGATGACGACGGCGCTCGTCACAATCGACGTGCCGTAGGTGCCGAGAGCGAAGCCGACCACTAGGTTGTCCAGGCTGAGCGCCAAGCCGCTCAGCAGGAGCCGGGTGTGGCCGAATTGCGCGGGCTCACCGAGCCCGCTAGCGGATCGGCCGCGAGGTCCGCGGATGGCGGTGACCAGCGCATACCCCCCGACTGCGATCAGGAGGCCAGCCGCGATCCAGCGCGCCGCGTGCCCCAGCGGAGCGGCAGTCTGCTCCCCCAGGAAGAGGCCAAGCACGGGCATGCCCGACTCGAACGCGCCGAACACGAGCCCGACGCGGAGCCGGGTGCGGGCATCCACGCCAGAGACCCCGATGGCGATGGCCGCAGCGAAGTTGGACATCCCAACCGACGCCGCCACCAGGAGGAGGGCGAGCATGCGGCCACGTTAGCCGCAATCTCGCGGGCGCGAGAAGCGTCAGGAGTGCCGGAAGCTTTCCGGAATGCTGCCCTCAACGTGCAGCAGCCGGACTCGGTCAGCGCGGTAGATGTAGCGGGTGAGCCGTATCGGCCGGTCCGCGCTGTAGGACGTACGGGTGACGACGAGCACCGGCGTCCCGCTCACTAGCTTGAAGAAGTCGAACTCCCGCGCATTCGGCATCCGCCCGCCAATCTCGTCGACGAACCCCAGCTGCGGATAGCCGAGCTCGGACAGCAAGCCGATGCTGCCGGCCTCGATCTCGCCTGCCTGCTCGAGCGCCGTGCCCTTAGCAAGATCGCTCGGATAGTAGGAGTTGATCAGCTGCCAGGGCATCTCACCGATGAAGTACTGCGAGCGGCGGATGACGACCGGGTCACCGGGAGCGATGTGGAGCTTCTCGGCGACGCTCGGGCTTGCCGACCCGGTTTCGACGATAAGCCGGACCATCTCCGACTCATCGGCGGCCGGACTGACGACCGGCAGCGCGTCTGACGCATGCTGCTCGGTCGGCGGCTCCTTTATCCGCGACAGGAGTGCCGTGAACGGCCTGGTTGGCTCTACCACGAACGTGCCCAGACCCTGGCGGCTGACGACAAGGCCCTGGTTGATCAGCAGCGCGATTGCCAGCCGCACGGTGTTGCGCGACGCGTCGTACTCGGCCGCCAGGTCCGGCTCGCTCGGCAGCCGCTGTCCAGGCGCCAGGGCACCGCTGTTGATCTGCGCGCGCAGCCGATCAGCTATCTCCTGATACTTGGAATTAGCCAACGTCGGTCTCCTCGCCCGCTCGCTTATGGAGTACATCGCCTCCGCCGCCACCGGCCGACCGCGCTGTCGACGTGACGGATTTCACCCGCCTGAATATCCAGTGAATAACCCGTGCAGATTGTTTCAAACACTGGTCTCATTGGTATGAGTCAGGTGTGTAGAACCTTAGGGGAGGGTAGCGCCGTAATGCCAGGCGGGGAAGCAGACACGCCGGATGTCGGCCAGCCCGGAAGGATGGGGAAGTGATCTTTCTGTTAGTCGCGGCGGCAGTGGTCGTCGCGGCACCGCTCGTCGCCGCTGTGCTCGTCACTGTCGCCAGTCTCCGCGAGGACTCCGCTCGGAGCCTCACTGGCCGAGCCCCCGGCTTGCTGACAGCGGCCGCCCGCCGGCTGGTCTGCCTGCGCACGAGCGCGGGTACGAGCCCAAGGCGTTCGGCTGGGCTGCCGCCATCCGAAAGCGACCTCCTGAGCCGCGCCTATCCCGAGATGCCGTTGCCCCGGTCAGATGAGGCAGATCAGACGCTCGCAATGCCGCGGTCCTGACGCGGCCGCCCATGGGCCGCGGATGGGGCAAATCCCGCGCCTCACGGCACCGGCCAGAACCCGGCTACGCTGCACATCATGCGCGTGGCTCTTGGTCAGATCCCGATCAGTTCAGACCCGCAGGTGAACCTCGAGCGGGTCCGCGCGACCGCGTGCGCGGCCGCCGGGCAGGGCGCGGACCTGGTGGTCTTCCCCGAGGGCACGCAGGCACGCTTTTCCGCTGACCTCCGCGCGGTAGCCGACTCGGTCGACGGTGAGTTCTGCCGCAGCCTGGCAGATGCGGCGAAATCGGCCGGACTAGCCGTCGTGGCCGGCGTCTTCGAGCCGGCTCCGGACGGCCGCGTCTTCAACACGACAGTCGCGTTCGAGCGCGACGGTGGTCTAGTGGCCGCGTACCGGAAGATCCACATGTTCGACGCGCTCGGCAATCGCGAGTCCGACAGCGTGGCGCCCGGTGACAAGGTCGTCATCGCAACGCTGGCCGGGCTCCAGGTCGGGTTCATGACGTGCTACGACGTCAGGTTCCCCGAGTTGGCGAGGGCGCTGGCAGCAGGTGGAGCGGACCTGATCGTGCTGCCTGCCGCATGGGCGGCGGGCGCGTTCAAGGAAGAGCACTGGGTCACCCTTCTCCGGGCGCGCGCGATCGAGAACACGATATGGCTGGCTGCAGCCGGGCAGGTACCGGACCCGGCCGAACCGCCCACGCGCGCACCGACCGGCATCGGGCGCAGCATGCTGATCGACCCGATGGGCGTGGTCAGGCTGGACCTCGGCCCCGCCGAGGGCCTTGGCGCCGGTGATGTCGACGTCGAGCGGACCGCGAGCGTCCGCGCTGCGCTGCCCTGTCTGGCGAACCGGCGCGAGGACGTCCTCCGAAGCGGCGCCGCCGTCGAGTCCTAGCGCTGCCTGGTCCGCCACGACACTCGTCCGGGGCCGGTACGCTCCTCGAACCTGGCAGGCTGCCTGGCCTTGCGCGCCCTGGCCGTGATCTAGTAGGAAATCAAGCCTCGCTTTTCGAAACAACGGGAAGGGGACGGGGCATGCAGGCCGGACCACCGTTCCCGACGGGGCCGGTTTCGGGCGTCGCCCAGCAGACCGGCCACCAGAGCCCCTACGTCGGCTACGACGGCGGGGTCAGCGGTGTGCGCGGCGCGCCGGAGATCACCGGGCGCTTCAGCCGGGATGGTTCCTCGGGATTCCCGGTTGAGCCCGGCCGTTATCAGCTTTACGCGTCCCTCGCCGATCCCTGGTCACAGCGGGCACTCATCGTGCGCCGACTGCTCGGCCTCGAGCGCGTCATCGGGCTCAGCCTGACCGAGCCAGTTGTTGGCGATCATGGCTGGCGGTTCCCCGATCAGACCGGCGGCCGCGATCCGCTGACGGGCGCCTATTACCTGTCCGAGCTGTACCTGGCCACCGATCCGGCTTATGCGGGCCGGGCGACGGTGCCGCTGCTGTGGGACACCAGGGCGCACCGCATCGTGACCAACGACTTCGCGCAGATCACCGTGCAGATGGAGACTGCGTTCAGCCCGTTCCAGCGGCCAGGCGCACCTGACCTTTACCCGGCGGCGCAGCGCCGTGATATCGAGGCGCTCGCCACGCTGATCCATCACGCGGTCAACAACGGGGTCTACAAGGCGGGCATGGCAACAACGCAGGCCGCCTACGAGGAGGCCTTCGACGCGCTCTTCGCGACTCTCGATGCCCTCGAAGAGCGGCTGGCGCGGCGGCGGTTCCTGCTCGGTAGCCAGCTCACCGAGGCAGACGTGCGACTATTCCCTTCCCTGGCGCGGTTCGACGCCGTGTACTACCTGCTCTACAAGTGCAACTTGCACCGGCTCGTTGACTACCAGCACCTGTGGGGCTACGCCCGTGATCTCTACCAGCGGCCCGGGTTTGGAGACACGACCGACTTCTTCCAGATCAAGCGGCACTATTACCAGAGCCAGGTGTGGATTAACCCGACGGGGATTGTTCCGAAAGGTCCGTACGTGAGCTGGCTCGAGCCGCATGGCCGGGACCGGATGCCGGGCTAACCTAATCCGCCTATGCCGCCAGCGTCGGCTGCTGACGGCGCATCAGGATAAATGGCCCAGGCCGGGACCGAACGTCGCTCGGCCGCCGCTGCTCCCGCTGCGCGTGCCGGGTAGCCTTGTTAAAGCGCGCATATACAGCCAAGCAAGCTCCGGAAGAGGGCGATGTCCGCCGTGTCTGCCGAGTCCCCGCGACGGTCAGCGGATCTCAGTACGTCAGTTAGTTCCTCCCAGGCAGCCGACGAGCAGCCGCATAACGGGTCCACGGGCGGGCAAGCGGATTTCGGTCCCAATCAGTGGCTTGTCGACGAGCTCTATCAGCGGTACCAGGCCGACCCTGGCTCGGTGGATCAGGCGTGGTGGAGCTTTTTCGCCGACTACCGCCCGCAGCCGGACTCGGCGACGGCCCTGCCGTCGGACCGGACAGCGAGCTCGGCAGGCCCAGAGGCGAGCACGGCCCCGGCGCCCCCAGTGACTACGCCCGCAGACGGCCAGTCGGCCACGGCGAGCGTAGCTGGCGGTGCTGGCAGTGGCAGCGCCGGTGGCCGATCTGCCACCGACGGAGCGGCACCTGCTGCGGGCAGCGCTGCCGGGCAGAGCGCCCGAGCTGGCGCGGCGCAGCCGCAAGCCTCAAGGCCCTCAAGCAACTCGGTGACCGAGGCGCCAGGCGCGGCGCCGGCCGCGAACGCTGCGGCGGCGGCCGGAACGGCGTCGGCGGGTGCGGCCCAGGCGCCGCAGCCTGCCGGGGCAGCTGAGCACGTGGTGCGGCTGCGCGGCGCGGCGGCGCGCACTGTCGCGAACATGACGGCCAGCCTGACTGTGCCTACCGCGACTAGCGTCCGCCCCGTTCCCGCCAAACTGCTGGTCGACAACCGGATCGTCATCAACAATCATCTAGCCCGTGGCCGCGGTGGAAAGATTTCGTTCACCCATCTGATCGGTTACGCGATCGTGCGGGCGCTAGCCATCGCCCCGGAAATGAACTTCGCCTACGCCGAGGCCGACGGAAAGCCCATGCTGGCGGAGCCTGAGCACGTCAACCTGGGCCTCGCCATCGACGTGCGCAAGGATGACGGATCACGGCAGTTGCTCGTCCCGAACATCAAGAGCGCCGAGACGCTTGACTTCCGCCAGTTCTGGATGGCCTACGAGGACATCATCAGGAAGGCCAGGACCGGAAAGCTCACGGTCGAGGACTTCGCCGGGACCACGATCAGCCTGACCAATCCCGGCACCATCGGGACCGAGCATTCGGTTCCACGCCTCGTCGCCGGGCAGGGCTGCATCGTGGGCGTGGGCGCGATGGAGTACCCGGCCGCCTACCAGGGGGCCTCAGAGGAGACCATCGCGAGGCAGGCCATCAGCAAGACCGTCACGCTGACCTCGACGTATGACCACCGGATCATCCAGGGCGCGCAGTCGGGCGAATTCCTGCGCGTGATCGACGACCTCCTGCTGGGCGGTCAGGGCTTCTACGACGACGTGTTCAAGTCGCTCCGGATACCGTATGAGCCCGTCCGCTGGGTACGGGATATCCCGGCCGGGCACGAGGACGACATCTCCAAGGCCGCCCGCGTGCACGAGCTGATCCACGCCTACCGGGTCCGCGGTCACCTGATGGCTGACACCGACCCGCTGGAGTACCGGCAGCGCAAGCATCCCGACCTGGACATCAACCAGCACGGGCTGACCCTGTGGGACCTAGAGCGCGACTTTGCCACCGGGGGCTTCGGCGGCAAGCCGCGGATGCAGCTGCGCGAGATTCTCGGCGTGCTGCGCGACTCCTACTGCCGCACCGTCGGCGTCGAATACATGCATATCCAGGGTCCCGAGGAGCGGGCGTGGATCCAGGCCAGAGTCGAACGGCCGCACGGGCGGGCGGACCACGGCGAGCAGTTGCGCATCCTGTCCCGGCTCAATGTGGCCGAGGCGTTCGAGATGTTCCTGCAGACGAAGTTCGTCGGACAGCGGCGGTTCTCGCTGGAGGGCGCCGAGTCACTGATCCCGCTGCTTGACGCGGTGCTCACTGCCGCCGCTAGCGAGCACCTGCACGAGGCGGTCATCGGCATGACTCACCGTGGCAGGCTGAACGTGCTGGCCAATATCGTCGGCAAGTCGTACGCGCAGATCTTCCAGGAGTTTGAGGGCAACCTGGACCCGGCCACCACGCACGGCTCCGGGGACGTGAAGTATCACCTTGGCGCCGAGGGCAAGTACCAGGGCGCGGAGGGGGCTGCGATCGCCACGTCGCTGGTGGCTAACCCGAGCCATCTCGAGGCCGTGGACCCGGTCATGGAAGGGGTCGTGCGCGCCAAGCAGGACATCCTCGACATGGGCGAGCCCGGCTTCACCGTGCTGCCCGTGCTCATCCACGGCGACGCCGCATTCGCCGGGCAGGGCGTCGTGGCGGAGACGCTCGAGCTGTCCCAGCTTCGCGGTTACCGGACCGGCGGCACGGTGCACATCGTGGTCAACAACCAGGTCGGCTTCACTACGTCGCCGGAGTCGTCGCGGTCGAGCGTCTACTCCACCGACGTGGCCCGGATGATCCAGGCGCCGATCTTTCACGTGAACGGTGACGACCCCGAAGCCGTCGTCCGCGTCGGCAGGCTGGCGTTCGCTTACCGGCAGGCCTTCGCCAAGGACGTCGTCATCGACATGGTCTGCTACCGGCGGCGGGGCCACAACGAGGCCGACAACCCGTCGTTTACACAGCCGCTTATGTACGACCTGATCGACGCCAAGCGCTCTACCCGCAAGCTGTACACCGAGTCCCTCATCGGCCGCGGTGACATCACGATGGAGGAGGCGGAGCAAGCGCTGCGCGATTACCAGCAGGAGCTGGAGCGCGCGTTCACCGAGACGAAGGACGCGATCAGCCGTCCGGCGGACCTCAGCGCAATCAGGCCCGAGGCCACCGGGAACGCGCCAGCCGACCACTCGAGCGTCCGAACTGCCGTATCCGCCGAGACCGTCAAGCGGATCATCGACACCCAGGTGACGCTGCCTGTGGGCTTCACCGTGCATCCGCGGCTGCTGCCCCAGCTCCAGCGCCGGGCAGCAATGGTCGAGCAGAATGAGATCGACTGGGCAACCGGTGAGCTGCTGGCGTTCGGCGCGACGCTCCTGGACGGCCATTCGGTCCGGCTCATCGGCCAGGACTCGCGCCGCGGTACCTTCGGCCAGCGGCACGCGGTGCTCGTAGATCGGCATACAGGCGAGGAGTTCGTGCCGCTGCGGGCCTTCAACACGCCGACAACCAGGTTCCACGTATATGACTCGCTGCTGTCGGAGTACGCAGCGGTGGGCTTCGAGTACGGCTACTCGGTGGCCAGGCCAGACGCGCTGGTCTGCTGGGAGGCGCAGTTCGGAGACTTCGTCAACGGCGCACAGACGATCCTGGACGAGTTCATCAGCTCCGGCGAGCAGAAGTGGGGTCAGCGGTCGGGCGTCGTGCTGCTGCTTCCGCACGGCTTCGAGGGCCAGGGTCCCGACCACTCCTCGGCTCGCGTCGAGCGGTTCCTCTCGCTGTGCGCGCAGGACAACATGACGGTGGCCATGCCGAGCACGCCGGCCAGTTATTTCCACTTGCTTCGGTGGCAGGCGCTGTCGAGCCGGGTCAAGCCGCTGGTCGTGTTTACGCCCAAGTCGATCCTGCGGCTCAAGACAGCCGCGTCGGCCATGTCGGACTTCACGACGGGATCGTTCAGGCCCGTGCTGTCCGATCCGGGTGTCTCTGGTGCCGGTGCGGCTGCCGGTGCCGGCGCCGGTGCCGGTGCCGGCGCTGGCGCTGGCGCCGGTGCCGGTGCTGGCGTCGGCATCGACCCGGCCGGTGTCCGGCGAGTCGTGCTCTGCTCCGGCAAGATCTACTACGACCTTGCCGACCGCCGGCGCCAGAACGGCGCGACGGATGTCGCGCTGGTCCGGGTCGAGCGCCTGTATCCGCGCCCGACGCAGGAGATTGCGGCGGAGCTGGCCAAGTTCCCGGCGTCGGCTGAGGTCGTCTGGGTGCAGGAGGAACCGGCCAACATGGGCAGCTGGCCGTACATGGCGCTGCACCTGCCGAATGAGCTGAACCGCCGCATCTCCGTTGTCTCCCGGCCGGCTAGCTCGGCCCCGGCCTCGGGGAAGGCGAAGGTGCACGCTGCCGAGCAGGCCGCGATCCTGGACGCGGTGTTCGCCGGGAGCGGCTGAGGCTCATGTACTTCACCGACCGCGGGATCGAGGAACTCGAGGAGCGCCGCGGGCCGGAGCAGGTGGCGCTCGGCTGGCTAGCCGAGCGCCTGCGCGACTTCGTGGACGAGCACCCCGACGCCGAATCAACCGTGGATGCGCTGGCCAGCTGGCTGGCGCGCCTCGATGACGACACGGATGAGTGACGGTCACACATCTTGCCTCTAGCCGCCGGAAGCGGCCAAGATGGAGCAGCCGCGTCGGCGGCACGCAAGTGCAGGCCCCAGGGCCCCGCCTGCGGCGCACTAGGTGAAGGTCACAGCGCGTCCGGGCGCCGCGAAATGACCAGCTCCTGCTGCTTGGCCTGCTTGGCGTACCGCCCGAGCGGACACGATACATCTTGACTTTTGAACGACGCGACATATCGTAATTGAATGAAGGACTACGATCTTCTGAAGCGGCACGTGTTGCCATGCGTTCAGAGGCCTAAGGCTGGCGGTGAGGTTCTGTGAGCCCGGTATTCAGGCACGGCAGGCTCCGGTTGTACTTGCTGAAGCTGCTCGACGAGGCGCCCCGGCATGGCTATGAGGTCATCCGGCTGTTGCAGGACCGGTTCATGGGTGTCTACGCCCCCTCTCCCGGCACCATCTATCCGAGGCTGGCCCGGCTTGAAGAGGACGGCCTGGTCACGCACGAGGAAGTAGACGGCAAGAAGGTCTACAGCATCACTGACAAGGGCCGCGAGGAGATCCGGGCGCGCCTCGGCGATCTTGCCGACCTTGAGGACGAGCTCACTGAGTCGCTGCGCGACGTGGCCAGGGAGATCTCGGTCGACGTCAGGGACACAGTGCGAAGCATCCGCGAAGAGCTCGCTTCCGCGGCCAAAGAGTTCCGCATCCAGGACAGTGGCAAGGGCGAGCGAGCGAAGGGCGGTGCCGGAGCCGCCGACTCCTCGACCGAGCCGGGAGCGGACCGCAGCGATGAGGCCCGGCGCATCCGGGAGGAAGCGCGGCGCACTCGCGAGCAGATGCGCGCCGATTTCCGCGCTCGGGGACGGGCCAAGCCCGATTGGGCTGGTTGGAGCGCCTGGTCAGAGTGGGCCAGTGGCAAGGACTGGACAGCCAGCAAGGACTGGGCAGGCAAGGACTGGGGGGCCGGATGGGGCCTCGGTGGCGGCAAGGCCAGCAGCCGAGCCAGCACCGAGAAGGGTGCTGGCCCGAAGTCACGCCGTGGCGGCCCCAACCCCTTTAGCGACCTCGAGCGAATCGCCATCCAGTTCGCAAATGAGCTGCGCGCCGCCGCCACGGAGACCGGGAGTCTTGGCGAGCGCTCGCTGAACGACCTGCGCGACATTCTCACCGACACGCTCGCGAAGGTCCGGATGGAGATCTTCAGCGATGCCGACAGCGGCCGCGAGCCAGCGGACGCGGCTGACGAGGCGAGTGAGCCCACCGACCATGTCGCTGGTGGGGCCGACGAGCCGGACGACGGAGCGCCGGGTCAGACCACCGAGGCCGGCTAGGCCACCGTTCAGCCATTACTGATAGACGGGCACGCGCAAAGCTAGACCGCCACGCGCTGAGCTAGACCGGCACGCGCTCAGCGCGGCCGCCTAGTTTCGATGTGCGCAAGCGGGCCGGTGGATTGCCCCAGCGTCGACTTGATCTGCTGAGCGATCTCGCGCTTTGCTGTACGCAAGCGGCTTGGCGGGAAATGGAGCACGCGGATGCCCTGCGCGATCATTCGATCGTGGCGCTCAAGCGTTCGCTCATAGTCGGCAGGTAATAGGTGCCACGCTTTCGAGTCCACCTCGGCAGCGACACCCGCGTCCGGCCACCATGCGTCCGGCCTCGCGAGAAACTTACCGGCGACGTACAGGTCGTGATTATAGAGCGGGGTTGGCAGCCGGCTCTGAATGATAAGCGTTCTTAGATCAGCCTCAGCCGTCGAGCGCACACCCTCTGCAACCTCGCCAAGCACGAGCCTGAGCCGGGCAGACCCGGCGAGTGGCCCGGCGTCCAGCTCCCTGACGAGATGCGAGACCAGAACCTTGCCGCGCTGCACGGCTGAGGCTACTAACTCGCGGATGTCAGCCAGATCGGTTAGCTGCCTAGCCGCGTCCGCCAGCGCCCGGTCCAGGGGCGCATAGATAACAGTCCCATCCTGGTAGAGCGCGCCCAACTCCACGCTCGTGCGATGCAGCCGGGTGAATCCAGCGTCACGGCGTCGGTGCCGCAGCGGCACCAGGACGTCAACGAAGTCACAGTGATCCACTTTGACTCCATGCCAGGCGACAGCCGTCAGGCCCGTTATCGCGATCGCACGGCCTGCAAAGAGGAACGCGGCCGCTGCGCGTTGCTGGTCGGTCAGAACCCCCCGGCCATCTTTGTAGACCCCTGGCAGGACTACCTGCCATGGACCCTCGGGACGGGTCCGGTACCGGACGGCCTTCTCCGTCATGAGGCATGAACTCGCCTGCTGCCGAGAGACGATGCCGTGTTGCTTGCGCAGAATGGCGGTGAGCTTCACTTGGTCAAATTGGGCTAATCGTGGCATGCCTTACAGATTGCCAGCGCCGTCTGACAAATTTGGCGCCAGCAGACGTCGATGATTGGGCGTCAGGGTGGAAGTGACGCCCTATGATAGGGCGTCACTTCCACCCTGACGCCCTATGGCGTAGCGGGTGCGGTGCGGGTTGGGCCGCGGGCGGCCCAGCGCGCGGGCACGTCCGAGGCAGACGCGGAGGCTGGCGCGGATGCGGTCAGACGCAGGCCCAGACGCGGTGAGGTGCAGTAGCCGACGCTCGTCCGAGCCGCCGACCCACGCGCCGGCTCCGGACCAGCACGCACTAGGCAGGCCGCGGCTGCAACTGTCGCACCACAGTCACGCCCTGTCCCGGACCGGACAACGGGCTCAAGACGGTAAAGGCAATTGCATATATGAAAAGGACCCTCACCCGCCCAATGACGACTGTGCCATACTCGTTCGGGGAAGCGGCCTCCTGATGAACTCACGCAGGTAAGGACCGTAGTGAATCTCTCGTCTTACGCAGACCTTGCGGTTCGCCTTGCCAATACTGTCCAGGCTCCCGGCGAGCCGGACCCATTGGGTACGGCAACCGCATGCGCAAGCGCCCTCGGGGACTGCCTGACCGGTCCCGCGACGCGGCGCGATCTTGCCGTGCTCCAGCACCTGCGGACGCAGTTCAACACGATTTTCACCGCCGCGGCCAGGGGCGACGATCAGGCCGCCATGGACCGGCTGAACGCGCTGCTCCTGCAGTTCCCGATCCAGCCCGAGATGGTCAGCCACGATGACCAGCGCTGGCACGTGCACCTGGCTTCACAGGGCTCGGTAGCAGACAGGTTCGCCGCAGGCGCGGTCATCGGCGTCGCGCTGACGGTTTCCCTCGTAGGGGTCAACCGACTCGGGGTCTGCGCCATCGCATCGTGCCCGCAGGTCTTTATCGACGCGAGCCCCGGCAAGTCCCGGCGATACTGCACGGAGCACGCCGCCGCCCGCGGCAATGTGAGCACGCTGCGAAGCAAGCCCGGTGGCCTGACGCCTGATGACCCCCAGGGCGAATCAGGGAACGTCCTGCCGAGGCACGCCACGCCCGCCGCGAGCTAGCCGAATCCCTTGGCCGATGCGGCCCCAGGCAGCGTTGCCGAAGCCGACGCCCGGCCGGATCTACAGACCAACGCTGAGATCTGCCGCGCCCTAGGCCCGCTCGTTACATTTTCTTGACGCACTGGCGGAATGGCCCAGCCCGGCACCAGCCCGGAGCGTACTGATCATCGGGGGCTGACCTCGACTTATACCTCTCGGCAGCGAGAAGGGCTACGACCGCCAGGCGACACTTCAGTTACTCACGTTACCGAAATGACGCCAAGTGACTTCTTCTCACGGCCCAAGTCGATCATTACCATGAGGCCTACTCGCGGGCGTATGGCTCACGTATGCGGACCAGAAAGGTTCGGTCATGGTTGTTGGTCGTGCGGGCTACGGACGATGAACATTGCCTGGCCCGCGAGCGATCGCGGCATCCGTCATCCTTGGCGGGCCCGGCAAGCGCCGGAAGCGCATCATGACTTGTCACCTTGTGGTCGAGGGCAGGCCATGCGCGATCTCTTCTTGCTGACTCTGTCGGCTGAGCTCATTGGGAGGAACTCATGGCTACGACTGCCCCTGACGTAGCGTCACAAGGGGAGCATCACCTTCAACGGAAGGTGGGATTGCGCGGGATGACTCTCGTCTCGCTCGGTTCCATCATCGGCTCAGGCTGGCTGTTCGGAGCGCTCGGTGCGGCCACGCTAGCGGGCGGCGGCGGTTCACTGCTGACCTGGATCATCGCGGCACTTGTCCTCGGACTGCTCGCGCTCGTACACGCAGAGCTTGGCTCGACGTACCCGGTATCCGGCGGCACGGCGCGATTCCCGTTCATGGCCTTTGGCGGTCTTGGCGGGTTCACCGGCGGCTGGATGGCGTGGATTCAGGCGGTGACCATCGCGCCGATCGAGGTCGAGGCATCGCTGAGCCACCTCGAGGCCAAGTTCCCGACGGGATTCCACGTATACACCGCCACGGGGACGCTGACCCTGGCCGGAGTCCTCTGGGGCCTGCTGTTCATGGCGTTCTTCACGATCGTTAACACCCTCGGCGTGAAGTGGCTGGCCGAGACCAACAGCATCGCGATGATCTGGAAGCTGCTGATCCCGACCACGACCATCTTCGCCCTGCTGTTCACCTCGTTCCACAGCGGCAACTTCACCGCTGGCGGCGGCTGGGCTCCTTACGGTGCCCACGGCATCCTGGCGGCACTCTCTGCTGGAGTCATCTTCGCGGCCGAAGGGTTCGAGCAGTCGATTCAGATCGGCGGCGAAACCACGAACCCGCAGCGCAACATTCCCAGGGCACTGCTGATCGCGATGGCCGTGGGAACCGTGTTCTACCTGCTGCTCGACTTCGCCTTCGTCGGCTCCCTGAACCCCGCGAACCTGGTGCACGGCTGGACACAGCCGATCCCAGGCGTGGCGAAGCTCGGCCCGTACATCTCGCTTACCACCCAGGCGGGCCTTGGCTGGCTGGCCACTCTGCTGGTCATCGACGCCGTCGTTTCGCCGGGCGGCACCGGACTGGTCTACCTCGGGACCTCGTCGCGGCTGTCCTATGGCCTCGGCCGTAACGGTTATTTCCCGAAGATCATCAGCAGGATCAACGCGCGCGGCGTCCCGATCGTCTCCATCGCGATCTGCTTCGTAGTCGGCATGCTGACGTTCCTGCCGTTCCCAGACTGGTTCGGCCTGGTCGGCCTGATCACGTCGGCGACCGTTATCATGTACGCGATGGCCCCGCTGGCCCTGTCAGCGCTTCGGAAGCAGGATCCCGATCGCCCGCGCGGCTACCGGCTGCCGGCGGCACGGGTGCTGTCCCCGCTCGCGTTCATCGCCGCCAACATCGTGGTGTATGTCTCCGGGTACAGCACGATCTTCTGGCTGGACATGTTCATCCTGGTCGGCTTCCTCATCTTCGGCCTGTACCAGGTCAGCCTCCCCGCCGATAAGCGGACGATCCTCGACCTCAAGTCGGCATGGTGGATCCTGCCGTGGCTCGGCGCGCTGCTGATCCTCTCGTGGCTGGGCCGCTACGACGGCAACCCGACAAAGGTGTTCGGCGTGACCTTGGTCTCAACCCATCGTCTCGGCAACTGGTATGACCTGCTGGCCGTGGCCGGTATGAGCCTGGTGGTCTTCTACCTCGCTACCTTCAACCCGCTGTCGCGGGACAAGGTGCAGGCGGCCGTGGCCGAGGTCGAGGCCGAGGCTTCGATCGAGCTCGAGTCGCACCTCGTTACCTAGTCAGTCCGTCACCGTCGGGGCGGGCCGGAGCAATCCGGTCCGCCCCGACGCATGTGCGGGCTACGGTCGGCGCGGCCAGTACCGCAGCAGCACGCGACCGTCGATAAGACCGATGGGAACGGGGCCGAATGACCTACTGTCCACCGCACCCGCCGCCGTGTTGTCGGACTCCAGCCACCATCCATCAGGAAGTTGCCGCGTCGCTCGCTTGACGAGCAGCATGCCGGGCTCGCCGGGATGGCGCGCTACCACGATCTGGCCGGGCCGGACGCGAGGCGGTCGCCGCGCGCGCACACCGCGCCATGCCAGCAGCCAGTCGCCCGGCAGCAACGCGGGCTCCATCGAGCGCTCCGCGACGGCGACCCGCCACAGCGGCCAGTGCATGCATCCCTCCAACGCGGGCAGCGGCGGCCGAAGATGTACTGTCAGAATCCAAGCCAATGATCTGCAAGCCAATGATCTGAGAGAGAAGGGCGATCAATGAGGCTGCTCGCACGTCTCCTCGCGCCGAAGGTTACCGCGCACGCGCATTGCGACCTTCCGTGCGGCGTCTATGACCCCGCGCAGGCGCGCATCGAGGCCGAGTCCGTCAAGGCCATTTGCGAGAAGTACCAGGCCAACGACGACCCCGCGTTCCGTACGCGGGCGATCGACATCAAGGAGCAGCGGTCCGAGCTGGTCAAGCACCACCTCTGGGTGCTGTGGACCGACTACTTCAAGCCGCCGCACTTCGAGAAGTACCCGCAGCTGAACACCCTCTTCAACCAGGCCACCAAGCTCGCTGGCGGTGGCGGTGGCACCAAGTCCAGCGCCGACCCGGCGGTGGCCGACCAGTTGCTGGGCAAGATCGACGAGATCAGCAAGATCTTCTGGGAGACCAAGCAGGCCTAGTCGGATGGCGCACTGCTAGAGCGGCGGGCCGTTCGCGGCCCGCCGTTTTCAGCGGTGCCAGACCTGATCGCCTAATCACCCGGCCGGTGTCTGACGCAGTCGGACGGTCACTGTAAGTTGCGTAGGTAGGCCGGTGCCCGACTGTAGGGGGCTTATCCGGCATCTTTGGAGGGACAGTAGTGACGGAAGAGACCACGACGTCCGCGGTCGCATCAGTACCGCCAGCCGACGCCGGGGCCAGTTCCGGGGCCGGAGCCACCGCCGCGGCAGGCCCGCTCATCACCGCGCGCCCGATTGAGGTCGGCGCTGACCAAGTGACCGTACGGATGCCCGCGGACGGCGCGTACCTCTCCGTGCTCCGAACTGCGACTGCTGGCCTGGCCGCCCGCCTGGACTTCACGCTCGACGACATCGAGGACCTGCGCATAGCCGTCGACGAGGCCTGCGCCATGCTCCTCAGCCAGGCCATCCCCGGCAGCAACCTCGAGTGCAGCTTCGCCCTCAGCCCCGACGACATGACCATTACGGTCGCGGTTCCCAGCCTCAACCCACGCCCCCCATCTGGTGACACATTTGCCTGGACTGTCCTCTCGGCCCTGGCTGGCTCCGTCGAAGCGCAGGTCGGACCGGGAGACAGGCTCGCCATCGTGATGCGCAAGAGCCGCCCGAATTCGGGGTCGGTGTGACGGGGGAGACAGAGGTCACCTTGACCGAGGAGTTCGAGATGATGTCGACAGCGCCGGCCAGGGGGGGACCTGCGGCTGATGACACCGACGCCGCCGTACCCGCCGTGCTGGAGCTCAGCGACGCGGAGGAGCTCGCCGAGGTCGTGGAGATGGTGGACGCCGGGGACCTGCCGGCGCCGGGACGGGCGCAGCACGGTCCGCGCGAACGCGGTCACGCGCGCGACCTATTCGAGCAGCTGTGCGCCCTCCCGCCGGGTGACCCGGAGCGGCTGCGGATCCGCAGCGAGCTCGTCGAGCTGCACCTGCCGCTCGTGGAGTACCTGGCCCGCCGGTTCCGTAACCGCGGCGAGTGGCTCGACGACCTGACCCAGGTCGCGACCATCGGCCTGATCAAGTCCATCGACCGCTTCGACCTGGAGCGCGGCGTCGAGTTCTCGACGTACGCGACCCCGACCATCGTGGGCGAGATCAAGCGGCATTTCCGGGACAAGGGCTGGGCCGTACGAGTGCCCCGGCGGCTCCAGGAGCTCAAGCTGGCGCTGGCTAAGGCGATCGGCGAGCTGGCCCAGAACCTGGGACGGGCGCCGACGGTGGCCGAGCTGGCCGCACATCTGCAGATGAGCGAGGAAGAGGTCCTGGAAGGCCTGGAGTCCGCCAACGCGTACTCCACGGTCTCCCTCGACGCTCCCGATTCCGGCGATGACGATGCGCCGGCCGTCGCCGAGTCGCTCGGCATGGTCGACGAGGCCCTGGAGGGCGTGGAGTACCGGGAGTCGCTGAAGCCGCTGCTCGAGCAGCTGCCACCGCGCGAGAAGCGAATCCTGCTGCTGCGATTCTTCGGCAACATGACCCAGTCGCAGATCGCTACCGAGCTCGGCATCTCCCAGATGCACGTCTCGCGGCTGCTGGCGCGGACGCTGGCTCAGCTACGCGAGGGCCTGACCAGCGAGGAGTAGCGGCCCTGGCGCGCCGCGAGCGCACGCCACTGGCCGGCCGCTGTGCTGCCTTGTCAGGATTTCCGGATTCGGCCTGGCGTGAGCACTTCGATACTTGCAGGTGTCAGCAATGCGGCGAGCCCGGCGATAGCCAGCAGAATGGCTGGAACGCCCAAGTCCAGCCGACCCGACTGGATTAGGTAAATGGCCACTATCCCGGTGAAAAGCTGGGTCAGCATCGCGGGGGTTCGCGACCAGCGCCGGCCCGACCGAAGGGCGCGAGCAACCAGAGCTAGGGCAATCGCCGTAGCGATCCCGATAGCCGTTATCGCGATGCCGCTCGCACGCTGATAGGAATGGCCGTCCGCGGTTGCGACTCCGGCTAGCACCGATGCGACGAGGACGCCCACCGCCTCGACCGCCTGGACAATGGCCGCAGCCAGCACCGAGCGAGGCAACTGCGCGGGCGCGGTGGATGCGGGTGCACCGGATGTCGGCCGCAAGCGCACGCCAGACTCGGACGGCACGCCAGACTCGGATGGCGCTGTCTGCGATCCGCGCTTCTGCTGCGCACTGGGCTGAACTGGCCGCTGGACCCCTGGTGGTCGCTGCGCCGACGGCTGGCTAGCCTGGGCGCGTGCGCGCGCTCTTGATCGTGAACCCACACGCCACCTCCACAACCCGCGGGCGACGGGATGTCATCGTCCGGGCCCTCGCCTCGGCTGTCGACCTTGAGGTCGTGCAGACACGTTACCGGGGCGATGCCACCAGGCTGGCGGCTACTGCCGCTTCTGACAAGTTTGGCCTGGTCATGACCCTCGGCGGGGACGGGACGGTCAACGAGACCGTCAATGGCCTGCTAGGAGGCACCGCCTGGGCCGGGACGCCGCGTAGTCTCGAGCCCGGGCAGGCTGCCGAGAATGATGCGGCCTCGTCTCGGGGCGATGGGGACCAGCCAGGGTCGGCCGAACCGCCGGACGCCGCTGATCTCCCCGCCCTCGCTGCACTGCCGGGCGGCAACGCGAACGTCTTCACGCGCACCCTGCACCTGCCGACCGATCCGGTCGACGCGGCGGGCCGCCTGATCGAGGACCTGGCGGCAGGCAACGAACGCCGGATCGGGCTCGGCACGGCAAACGGCCGCTACTTCACCTTCAACGCCGGCCTCGGACTCGACGCCGAAGTCGTGCGCGCCGTTGAAGGGCGCCGGGCGCACGGCCGCACGCTGACGCCAGCGCTGTATTTCCGGACCGCGCTGCGCCAGTACTACCAGGTCACCGACCGGCGGCATCCGGCGATCACCATGCGGGAGCCGACTGGGCTTGTCCCGGGCCCGGTCTACCTGTGCATCGTGTCCAACTCGGCACCCTGGACTTACCTCGGGCGCCGACCGGTTAACACCAATCCGGACGCGAGCTTCGACACGGGCCTGGACCTGCTTGCGTTCCGGCACATGGGCACGATTGGCACGATGCGCACCCTGCGCCAGATGCTGGCCGAACGGAGCAAGCCACTGCGTGGCCGCAGCGTCGTGGCCGGGCACGATCTACCCGAGATCCGGCTCGTCGCTGACCGGCCCGTGGCATTCCAGCTCGACGGGGAATACATGGGGGAGGTCGAGGAAGTGCGGCTCCGGTCGGTGCCGCGCGCCCTGCGGGTAATCGGCTGATTCCACCCCAGAATTTGATATGCATGGATTAGCCGAGAATTCGCGAAGTGATACATATTTCGTTAATAGCGCCAACGGCTCGGCAAGACCCACTAGCGCCTAGATCAGGCACTGCTCTCATGCCAGCCATGTGACTGATCTGACACCGAAATCCTGCCGAACCTTTGCTCTAGGGTCTTGCGGTTGATAGCCGACCTTGAGAGGGTTGTAACGCTCCTGGTGAACGGTGCGCTCGCGCGCCCCATGCCGGGCTGGCGACGCGCACGTAGCCGCGGTCCGGTTTGACGGCCTGAGAGTGACCAGGGCGTAAGCCTAGGCGCGGTGGATCCGGCTCCAGCAGCCGGTAGTCGCCGCGTCGCCCGTTAACCCCCCAGCGTCGTAGGATAAATGCGACGACGCCGGGGAAGTACAGCATCGCCGCTCAGACCGTAAGCCAAGATCAGAAAAGTACTTACCTGACATAGAACATAGCTCGTGAAATCATTCACAAGCGCGACGGAGCGTCACAGGGCCGACGAGGACCCAGGCGCAAGGAGGAGTGGACTCATGGACTGGCGTCACCATGCCGCCTGCCGTGACGTGGACCCGGAGTTGTTCTTCCCGATCGGGAACACCGGGCCTGCGCTACTCCAGATCGACGAGGCCAAGCAAGTGTGCCAGCGGTGCAAGGTCATGGAGCCTTGCCTCCAGTGGGCGCTCGAGAGTGGCCAAGACGCCGGTGTCTGGGGCGGACTTAGCGAGGATGAGCGGCGCGCAGTCAAGCGCCGCAGCAGGGTCGCCGCGCGCGCGGGAGCCTGACTGACTGACGAAGCTGCGCCGCCTCCGAACGGAGCCGCGGCGCAGCTGCATGAGGGTGCGCCCGCCGACGGGCAACGAGGCCGATTGCAGGCAGCGCCCCAGTGACAACAGGCAGCGCCCGGTGACGGCATGCAGCGCCTAGAAACCCACATAGCCCGCAATTCCCGAGAACTCGCGAACTCAGACCGCGGCCGCGTCGGGCTCGTCGTCGCCAGCCTCGTCGAGCGCAGGCTCGCCTAGCGGGAGTTCCACTAGCACTCGCGTCCCGCCACCGCAGCGGGGTTCTATATCGAGTCGGCCATTGAGCTCGGTCAGCACCAGGGTCCGCACAATCTGCAGGCCAAGGCTCGAGCTCGAGTCGAGGTCGAAATCATCGGGCAGCCCGGTGCCGTTGTCCGAGACGGTCACCGTCAGGCGGCCAGGCGCCCGTATGGCGGATACCTCGAGCGAACCCGGCGTGGCGTCGCCGGGATGGCTGAGGCCATGCTGGAGCGCGTTTTGCAGCAGCTCGGTCAGCACCAGCGCGAGCGGAGTCGCAACGAGGGCAGGAAGCAGGCCGAACTCGCCGACCAGCCGGGGCGTGACGCGCGCCTCGGGGGCGGACACCTCGCCCGCCATCATGGCCACCCGGTCGGCGATGTCGTCGAAGTCCACGATCTCGTCTGGCACGTGCGACAGCGTCTCGTGCACCATTGCTATGGACCCGACACGGCGGACGGCCTCCTCCAGCGCCTCCCTAGCCTCAGGCGCGCGCAGGCGGCGAGCCTGGAGCCGAAGCAGCGCGGCGACCGTCTGAAGGTTGTTTTTAACCCGGTGGTGAATCTCTCGGATCGTGGCGTCCTTAGTCAGCAGCTCACGTTCTCGGTGGCGCAGCTCAGTGACTTCCCTCAGCAGGATCAGCGCTCCGGCCCGCTCGCCGTCGACTACCAGCGGTATGGTGCGCAGCTGGACAACGGCCCCGTTCGCTTCCACTTCCGTCTCGGCGTGCGATCGCCCGCTGGCCGCCACCATGAGCGAGTCGTCACGCGGCGCGCGGCCGGCGCACAACTTGGCCGTGAGCGGGCCTAGCTGCTTGCCAACGAGGTCCGCCGTGAGGCCGAGCCTGCGGTACGCCGACAGCCCGTTAGGGCTCGCGTACGTCACCTTCCCCGACCGGCTGAGTCTCAGCATGCCGTCGCCCACCCGCGGCGACCGGACTAGTACAGGCTCCTCCCCCGGCGCCGGGAAGATGCCGGCCGCGACCATCTGGGTCAGGTCGTCGGCCGCGCTTAGATAGGCCAGGTCGAGCCGGCTCGGTGTGCGGGCCGAGCTGAGGTTCGTGGATCGCTCGATGACCGCGATCACCCGGTCGTCACGGCTCACGGGGATGGTCTCGTGGCGGACCGGCACCCCGCGCGTCCACTCCGGATCGCCTTCACGGCACACCCGCCGTTCACCGAACGCGGCCGCCAGCAACGGCTGATCACCAGCGGGCCGCAGCGTGCCGACGATGTCGTCGGGCAAGGCCGTCGGTGCTGTCGTCGGCCGCATCTGGGCCAGGGCGGTCCAGCTGGCACCTTCCGGCCAGCTGCCCTTATCGTCCTGGTCGTCGTTTAGTGGCGCCCAGAGCACTAGGTCGGCGAACGACAGGTCGGCTAGCAACTGCCAGTCGGAGATCAGCGCATGCAGCCACTCAAGGTCCGGGCCGCGGATCCCGGCCCGGCTGGCGAGCTGAGTCAGCGTAGGCACCTAGTCATCATCGCAGCCCAGCCGCGATGATCGAGCCGCCCGATGCGCACACCGCCCCGTTCCCGGCATTTGACGCCTGATGGTCCGGCCTTACCGGCTGGTAGCGTGCCGCCATGAGCGAAGACCAGCGGCCGGCGCACGGCGGCGCGCAGGCGGTAGCGGCGGCCGTCAATCACGGCGTAGCCACGATGTTCACGCTGTCGGGCGGCCACGTGTTCCCCATATACGACGGAGCCGTCAAGGCCAGCCCGCCGATGCCGATTATCGACGTGCGGCACGAGCAGACCGCTGTGTTCGCGGCCGAGGCGACAGCGCGCCTGACCCGTACGCCCGGCCTTGCCGTGCTGACCGCCGGGCCAGGCGTGACGAATGGCATCAGCGCCGTGACGACCGCGCACTTCAACGGGTCCCCGCTGGTCGTACTCGCCGGGCGGGCCCCCGACGGCCGCTGGGGCTCAGGCAGTCTCCAGGAGCTCGATCATCCGCCGCTGCTCGCGCCGGTGACCAAGCGAGCATCGACCGCGCACGCTCCCGGCGACGTGGGCGCCGCCGTCGATGCCGCGTTCACGCTGGCGATGACGCGCCACCGCGGCCCGGTATTCCTCGACGCGAGCCTGGAAGCGCTCTTCGGACCCGCGGACACCGCCACTGCCGTTGGCGCGCCAGGGCCCGCCTCGCACGGGGCAGATGAACCCGACGCGGACGCGATCGCTGAGATCGCCCGGCTGCTAGCCGAGGCGAGCCTGCCGGTGCTGATCCTTGGCTCCGACGTCTGGCTGGACGGCGCCGAGGACGCCGCCAGGGCCGCGGCCGAGCAGTTCCGGCTGCCCGTGATCGCGAACGGCCAGGGGCGCGGCATCCTGCCGGCCGGGCATCCGCTGCTCGTGACCCGGGCCCGGGCGGTGGCGCTCGGCGAGGCGGATCTGGTGATCGTGGCGGGCACGCCGCTGGACTTCCGGCTCGGGTACGGGCGGTTCGGCGGCAAGAACGGCACTCCGCCCGCGCGCGTTGTCCATCTCGCTGACGCCGCCGACCAGGTGGCCACTCACTGCGAGCTGGCCGGATCGGCCGCAGGGTCCCTCAGCGCTATCTTCGCGGGCCTGACGGCCGAGGCCGACGCGGTCGGCCCTGGCGGTTCCGGGTCTGGTCGTTCCGGATCCGGCGGCGCCTGGACTCAAGACTGGCTGCCCCGGCTCCAGCACGTCGCGGCGCAGGCGACCGAGGCTGACGCGGCGCTGCTGCGCAGCGACGCGAGCCCGATCCATCCCCTGCGCATCTACGGCGAGCTAGGCGCGGTCCTCGAGCCTGATGCCGTCGTGATCGGCGACGGCGGCGACTTCGTCAGCTATGCCGGCAAATACGTGGAGCCGCAGCGGCCGGGTGGCTGGCTAGATCCCGGCCCATACGGCTGCCTCGGTACCGGCCTCGGCTACGCGATCGCGGCCAGGGTGGCCCGGCCGGCAAGTCAGGTGGTGCTGCTGCTTGGCGACGGCGCGGCCGGATTCTCGCTCATGGACGTCGACACGCTCGTCCGGCACGGCCTGCCGGTGGTGATGATCTGCGGCAACAACGGCATCTGGGGCCTGGAAAAGCATCCCATGCAGGCCTTGTACGGCTACGACGTCGCCGCCGACCTGCAGCCAGGCTGCCGATACGACCAGGTTGTGACGGCACTAGGTGGCGGCGGCGAGCTGGTGACGCAGCCGCAGGACATCGGTCCCGCGCTGCGGCGCGCGTTCGGGGCGGGCATCCCGTACCTCGTCAACGTCGTCACTGACCCGAAGGACGCCTATCCTCGGTCGACATCGGGCGTGTAGCCGCGCCGTCAGGCGCGGCTTGCGTGCGATCAGCGGTTGCGTTGGCGCGAGAATCGCGGGTTCTGGGACGTCGGCAGGGCGGAGCCCCCGAATTTACTCAATGACAGCGATCAGGTCGCCTTCCTGCACGACGTCGCCTTCTGCCACGGCCAGCCTCGTCAGCGTGCCGGCGTCCTCAGCGAGCACCGGGATCTCCATCTTCATGGACTCGAGGATCACCAGGGTGTCGCCATCGGCGATGGCGTCGCCTTCGGCCGCCACGACTTTCCAGACGTTGGCCACCATCTCCGCGCGCACCTCGCTCATGTGCCCTCCTACCTGCCAGTTGAGGCGCAGCCGGCCGGTTGCGCTCCATCATCGCCGTCGTCGCGCCATCACGGGCGCAGGCGTCCAACCAGTGACGTGTCGTAATCGCCGCTGGAGAACTCGTCGGAGGCTAGCAGGTCCGCGTGGAACTCCAGATTGGTCTTGAGGCCGGCGATCTCGAATGCCTCGACCGCGGCTCTGGCGCGGGCGAGCGCTTGCGCCCGGTCCGCGCCGTGGACGCACAGCTTGGCCAGTAGCGGATCGTAGAACGGCGTGACGGTATTGCCAGCGGCATAGCCCGCGTCCACTCGGACGCCAGGCCCGCTCGGCTCCACCCAGGTGGTGATCGTGCCGGGGCTCGGCAGGAACCGCTTGCTGTCTTCGGCGTAGATGCGCAGTTCCAGCGCGTGCCCGACGGGCGCTACCTCGCTCGGCGCGAAGCTGATGTCATCGCCCGCCGCGATCAGGAACTGCTGCTCGACGAGGTCGATGCCGGTGACCAGCTCAGTGACGGGATGCTCGACCTGGAGCCTGGTGTTCATCTCCAGGAACACGAAGTCCCCCGACTCGACATCGACCAGGAACTCGACGGTACCCGCGCCGAGGTAGCCGACCGCCTCGCCCGCGGTCACGGCAGCGGCGAGCATTCTGGCCCGCAAGTCTGGCCCGACGCCCGGCGACGGGGTCTCTTCGGCGACCTTCTGATGGCGCCGCTGGACCGAGCAGTCACGCTCGCCCATGGCCAGTACGCGGCCGTCGACGAGGCCGAGGATCTGGACCTCGACGTGACGCGCGCGCGGGACGAATCGCTCGAGCAGGATGGCCGGGCTGCCGAAGAATCGCTCGGCACGCGACCTGGCCGTCTCGAACCCGGCCGCCAGCTGTGCCGGATCGACGGCCGCGCTCATGCCGATTCCGCCCCCGCCCGCCGACGCCTTGATCATGACCGGGTAGCCGATCTGATCGGCTGCCGCCAGCGCCGCTGCCACGTCCGCGACCGGCTGCCGGGTACCGGCTGACACCGGCACGCCCGCCTGCTCCATCCGGTTGCGGGCGTTGATCTTGTCGCCCATCTGGGTCATCGAGTCGGGTCGTGGTCCTACCCAGATGAGCCCGGCCGCCATGACGCTTGCGGCGAAGTCAGCGTTCTCGGCGAGGAAGCCGTAACCCGGATGAACGGCCCGAGCCCCGGTCTGTCGCGCCGCCGCCATCACGGCCGGGCCGTTCAGATAGCTCGCTGCCGGCTGGGCCGGACCGATAGGAACTGCGGCGTCCGCCGCGCGCACGTACGGCAACTCGGCGTCTGCGTCGGAATAGACCGCGACTGATCGGACGCCCAGCCGACGGGCAGTGGCGATAACGCGCCTGGCTATCTCGCCACGGTTGGCGACAAGGACCGATTCGAGCACGCCCGGCAGCCTACAGCCGGGACGGAACGCGGCGCGCCACGACGTCGGCCAGCGCGGCCACGACGCCTGGGTCGTGTTCGATCGGGTGCAGCCGCATTCGCTCGAGGGCTGCGGCCGCCCTGTCCCGATCGCTCGACCCGCCTACCATGTCGTCGAAGGCGTTGGCGGCCCGGATGATCATGCTGCCGAGCGGCGGAGTCGGGTCGTGACCGCGAGCCGGCCAGCTCTGGCACCGGACCAAGTCGGCCACCTCGTCGAGGACGCCGGCCTCACGGATGATGTCGGCGCCTAGCTCGGCGATCCGGTCCTGGTCGGCGGCCGAGACCAGGACGGTGGCGCCGCCAGGGATGGGGTCACGTAGCGACAGCTGGCCGATGTCGTGCATCAGGGCGGCGTACTCAAGCGCCAAGAGTTCGGGCTCGGGCATGCCGAGGCCGCGGCCGACCGAGACGGCGAGCCTGCTCACCCGGCGGGAGTGGCCAGCCTCGACATAGCCTGCAACCTCCGTCACTCGGGCGAGCGACCTGACAGTCTGCAGATACGTGGCGCGGATCCCGGCGTACCGCCGGAAGGCGATCTGCGTCACCAGCAGCGGGCCGATGAAGACGCCCAGCACGCCGAGGCCCATCCGCTCTGCGCTGAAGACAGTGATGACGACGGAGGCGCCGACCGCCAGGCCAAGCGGCCACTGCAGGCGTATCTCGTCCAGCATCGCGACGGAGAATCGGGCGCCGACGTCGTCGGCCCGGATTAGGCCGGCGATGACGGTGTCGATCAGCCAGCCGAGGAAGACAAGCAGCACCATGATCGCGAACGCGAGCTCCCAGGGCCGCTCTACGAAATTCGCCGTGACCAGCGGCCGGAAGATGAACGCCACGCACGCCACCGCCACGATGCGCGTGGACATGCCAGTGACCCCGGCCGGGCGGCCGGCTGCGATGTGCGGGAGCGCGCCAACCGTCATCCCGACCGCCGCGACGGCGATGACGAGCAGCGCGGACTGGCTGACAAGCTGATCGGTCTGGCCGGGCAGCTTAACCGCCTGGCCTGCACCGCCGCGGCCGGGCAGCGCCAGCAGCAGGGCGTAGGACATCGCGCCGACCATCGCGATGGGGGCAGCTTCGCGCCCGCCTGGCAACGCGAGCCTGAGCAGCTCGCCGAAGGCGATGAATCCGCCGAACGCCAGCGCGGTCCTCCAGTAGATCGGGTGAAGCGCATGTAGGCGGGCTTCTACGGCAGTTGCTGCGAAGGCGGCGGTTACCAGCATTGCGGCTATGGCCATGAGCAGTAGGCGCCCCGAGTCCAGCGCCTGCCAGTACGCGATACGGTCCGGCGGCGGACGACCGGCCATCGTGCTGCCGGTCACGGAATCACCACTTGCAACGGCGCTGTCGGGTCGTCGTGGTCCTGGACTGTCACGACTGTGAGGTCGGGGGGCGCGGTCGCCGGAGCAGGCACCGGCCACTCCTCGACGTCCAGGGCGGCGATGAAAGCCTCGACTATTAGCTGGTCGAACTGCGTGCCCGCGCCCCGGCGAAGCTCGTCGATGGCCATGTCGATGCTCTTCGCCTCGCGGTAGGAACGCGTCGAGGTCATCGAGTCGAAGGCGTCGGCGACCGCGATGACGCGCGCGAACTCCGGGATCTCGTGGCCGGCCAGGCCCATCGGGTAGCCACGGCCGTCGATCCGCTCGTGGTGATGCATGATCCCGTTCAGCGCCTCGTACAGGAATCCGATCTCCCGGACGATCTCCAGGCCGCGCATGGGATGCAGCTGGATGGCCGCGAACTCGTCCTCGGTCAGTGCCCCGGTCTTCTGCAGCACCTGCGTCGGCACACCCAGCTTGCCCACGTCATGAAGCATCCCGGCGAACTTGATGGCTTCGGTCCGGTCTGAGTTCATCCGGATCTGCCGCGCGATCATGACGGCGCCGCGGGACACCCGGTCCCCGTGACCCCTGGTGTAGTAGTCCTTAGTCTCCACGGCCTGGCAGAGCGCGTTCATGGTCGCCGCGTACGCGCGCTGCTGCTCGGCGAACTGCGCCATAGCCCATCGGGCCACGAACAGCGGGACGAGCACGAGCACCGCGGCGAACCCGTCCATGATCGGCCACAGCGAGGCGATGACGAGGCCCAGGCAGGCGTAGCCCAGGTCGGAGGCCAGCAGCAGCGCCAGGCTGGACTCGAGCCGCTCGCGGCGGAGCATGCCGCTGCCGCGATTCAGCCGGTAGACGCCCCAGATGAGCGTGTGGTTAGCCAGCACGTGCACGGCTGCGGCCGCGGCAAACGCGGCGGCGATCCGTAGGAAATGCGCCGCAACTGGCAACCCGACTGGGCCATGAAGCGCGACGTACGTTGCCCCGGCGGCGAGCCCGCACAGCGCGTACATCGCGCCGTTGAACAGCCGCTCAGCGAGCAGTAGCTGGCGCCGCGGGCTGAGCAGCGCCGCCGCTCCGACGAGCGCGGCGGCCATGGGTCCGAGCAGGACGACCGCCGCCAGCGTCGCGGCGGAGCTCGGCGACCACTTCGTCTGCCGCGCGGTCAGCGGCGTCTTGGTGGAGTCGCAAACAAGGAAGAGGACCTGAAGGACGATGAGGACAAGTACCGGGTGATGAATGTTAGGCCGCTGTGTCGCGTGCACGGTCGCCACGAGTAGGCTGCTAGCGGCCACCACGAGCACGATGTAGAGCCATGCGGCCCTAGACACCACGCGACGACCCCCTCGTTACTGCGGCGCCGGCACAATCGGCCGGCATGGCCACTTAGCGTAACGCGATCGCGTGATTTCCCGCTGGCTCACCCACAATGTGCGCAACAGGTCCGCAGACCACTGAGCGAATTAAGAAGGCGGGCCGAGCTACTCGGCCAGGACCTCAGTGGTCTCCAGCTCCTGCCGGACGGCGGCGATACGCGTCAGCACCTTGGCGCGCAGCTCACCGGGTACCGCCTCGTGGCCACAGCACTTGTGCACCAGCCGCTTGACGAGCTCCTCCAGGCCGTACTCCCGCAGGCAGGGTCCGCACTCCTCAAGGTGCTCCTTGATCTGCGCCGTGCCGCTGGCCTCCATCTCCCCATCGATGTAGGAGTACACAAGCGCGAGTACCTCAGTACAGGGCACGTCGTGAGGCTTGCCGCAGCTCATTTCGCGTCCTTCCCTGAGGCGTCGGCATCGGCGCGCGCGGCGGTCGGGGCGGACGGCGTGGTGGCAAGCAGGCCCTGCTCCGCTGCATAGTCCTGAAGCAAGTCGCGAAGCTGCCTGCGGCCGCGGTGAAGCCGCGACATGACTGTCCCGATTGGAGTGCCCATGATGTCGGCGATCTCCTTGTAGGCGAATCCCTCAACGTCGGCGAGGTAGACAGCAAGCCGGAAATCCTCCGGCAGTGCCTGCAGGGCGGACTTGATGTCCGAATCCGGCAGACGCTCCAGCGCCTCAGTCTCTGCTGACTTCAGGCCGGCCGAGGTGTGCGACGCGGCCCTGGCGAGCTGCCAGTCCTCGATCTCCTCGGTCCCCGACCGCTGCGGCTCGCGTTGCCGCTTACGGTAGCTGTTGATGAACGTGTTAGTCAGGATCCTGAAGAGCCACGCTTTCAGGTTCGTACCTTGCTGGAACTGGTGGAACGACGCGTAGGCCTTGGCGAACGTCTCCTGCACCAGATCCTCGGCGTCGGCCGGGTTGCGGGTCATCCGCATGCCTGCCGCGTATAGCTGATCAAGGTACGGCAGCACGTCCTGTTCGAACCGTTGACTACGCTGCTCCAGTGTCTCGGGGACCGGACCCACCCCTTCCGGAATAGAGGGCCCCAGCCGAGCAGGCTGCAAGCCGCCTCGCCGGGAGGATACAACGCCCAGGGTCATCACATCGCGCGCGACCGCCCTGGACGCTTCCGGCCTGGTCTGGTAGGTGGCAAGAGACACGTGCTGTCAAACACGAGGCCTGGCACCTTCATTCCGCCGACCGGGCAGTAGCGGGCGGCTGCGGTCAAGCCTTTACCACGGGGGCAGCCGGGATTACCGCCGCAGCCGGTCGAGCTTGCCCTGGCAGGCGACGCACCGGGCGGCCTCTGGCTTGGCTTCCAGCCGACCTTCGGGAACGATGGTCCCGCAGTCCAGGCAGGTGCCGTACGTGCCCAGGTCGATCCTGTGCAGGGCGGCCAGCACATCGGACCGCTGCTTCCTGGCGACAGCCAGCACCGCCTCGGCACGCTCGCTCTCGGACAAGTTGGCGCCGGCGTCCGCCGGATCCTGCGGATAGTCGCCTGAGGAGGGTTGCTGGCCGCCGGCCCCGTTGAGGACCGTGATCGACCTGTCCAGCTCGCTGCAGATTTCCTCCAGCCGCTGCCGCGCCATCGTGACGTCCATCTGATCCCCGCCTCCTATCTACAACCTGACCGACAGCACCATCTGGGGATCTGCGCTGCCTGGCCAACAAGCTGGCCTAGAACAGCACTCCGGTGCCGCCGTCTCCGCGGACCCGGGCGCCATCCTCCGCGCCCGTCCGCGTGTCTGCCCCGATGCCAGCTAACGGGGCGGCCGAGCCACGGCCGATCGGCTCGATCAGTTGCGGCCCGTTGTTACGGACCGAGTTCACCTCGGTCGAGACCGGGAAAGTCGTCAAGCCGCTCGCAGCCGCCGGTGCCAGCAGCGCGCGCACATCGGCAACATCGCTGTTCGCTGGGTCAAGCCAGTCCGCCCAGCTGAGCGGATCGATGATCATCGGCATCCGGTCGTGGATCATGCCCAGCTCGTCGGGAGCGCTCGTGGTGATGACCGTGGCTGTCCAGAGCCAGGCGTCCTCGTCGTCCCTGTCGACTGCCGGATCGCGCCACAGCTCGTACAGGCCCGCGAAGGCGAGTGACCGGCCGTCGGCGCGCGTGATGTACATCGGCTGCTTGGCCGCGCCGGGCTGGGACTGCCATTCGAAGTAGCCATCGGCCGGCAGCAGGCAGCGCCGCCTGGCGAAGGCGCGGCGGAAGGCAGGCTTCTCGGCGATGGTCTCCGCCCTCGCATTGATCATGCGGCTGCCGATCTTGACGTCCTTCGCCCAGAACGGCACGAGGCCCCAGCGCACAACGCGCAGTTCCCGCTCGGCTTGCCCGGCGGCACCGCTGCGGGCCAGCGCCCTAGCGGCATCATCCCGGCTATCGATGTCACTCCTGGCCGCACCACCCGCAGGTGCCGGTTCGACCCGGTCAAGGACGGCGTACACGGGCTTCGTCGGCGCGACGTTGTAGTCGGGCTTCAGCGGCTCGGTCACCTTGTCCCGCTGCACGCTGAACTCCTCAAGGAGCTCAATGCGCTTGCGCGTTGATGCGTACCGACCGCACATACCCTCACCTGATAAGCCTGAAGCGACGCAGCCAAGCTAAGAATGTGCCCTTTCATAACCAAGATCCGGCTATGCCAAACCTTGCCGAGATATCCGGACTCGTTCCGGCCTCGCAGCGTCGCGGTGTCTGATTGTCGCTCCCCGCAGCCGGCCACGTCTAGACGTGCCGCTAGCCAGTACTCTCAGGAGGCATGCGAGCGCCTGGGCAAACCGACACCGGCTGGTCCGATGGCGGCTGGGCAACTCCGGCCGCCCGCTCGGCCATTGCCTCGACTGTGCACCTGCCCGGCTCTAAGTCGATGACCAACCGGGCACTGATCCTCGCCGCATTGGCGGACACGCCCACGACCATCGTCGGCCCGCTCCAGGCCCGCGACACCGATCTGATGACCGGCGCGATCACGGCTCTGGGCGCCGCCGTCGAGCCTGCTGGGCAGTCCGCCTGGACCGTGACACCAGGTCGCGTCAGCGGCCGCGCCAGCGTTGATGTCGGCAACGCCGGAACGGTGCTTCGCTTCGTGCCGCCGGTTGCTGGGCTCGCAGGAGCGGATGTCGAGTTCAGCGGCGACCCGCGGGCTGCGCAACGCCCGGTAGGCGAGCTGCTGGCCGGGCTGCGGCAGGCCGGCGTGGTCATTGACGACGGTGGCCGTGGGGCGGTGCCGTTCGTCGTACGGGGCCGCGGCCATGTCGCGGGTGGCGCCGTGACGCTCGACGCCTCGTCATCCTCGCAGCTGATCTCCGGCCTCCTGCTGGCCGCGCCTCGCTTCGATGCGGGACTAGAACTCACCCACCGCGGTACCCGCATCCCATCAGCGCCGCACATCGCGATGACCGTGGCCATGGTGACGGCGGCCGGCGCCGACGTGGAGACCGGCAGCGCCGACGGCCACGGGGACGTTCCCGACTTCTGGCGGGTCCGGCCTGGTCGGCTCGCGCCCGGCACCATCGCTATCGAGCCGGATTTGTCAAACGCGGCCCCGTTCCTGGCTGCAGCCTTGGTCACCGGCGGGCGGGTCACGATTCCGAACTGGCCAGCCAGCAGCCTTCAGGGAACCAACCAGATCATGGACGTGCTCGAGCAGATGGGCGCGCGGTGGGAGCGCAATGGGACCGGTATGCGCATCGTGGGCAGCGGCGCCATCCATGGCATCAAGGCTGATGTGCGCGACATCAACGAACTCGCGCCCGTCCTGACGGCGCTGGCGGCCATGGCCGACTCGCCGTCGGAGCTGACCGGCATCGGGCACATGCGCTTCCACGAGACTGACCGGCTCGCCGCACTAGTGGCCGAGATCGGCGCCCTCGGCGGCCAGGTGAGCGAGCAGGACGACGGCCTGGCGATCCAGCCGCGCCCACTGCGCGCGGGGCCTGAGCCATTCCATAGCCACGATGACCACCGGATGGTCATGGCCGCGGCCGTGCTCGGGCTGGCCGTACCCGGGCTGCGCATACGCAACGCGGCGACCGTCGCCAAGACGTTCCCTGAGTTTCAGGTGCTCTGGCAGCAGATGCTCGGGCAGGCGCCCTGAGCAGGCCGGCCAGCCACGCACGGCTGGACGAAGACGACGTGCGAATCAGGCCGGGGAAGGGCTCGCGGCCTCGCACGCGGAGAAGGCCGGCCCACGAGGACGCCATTGACGCGTTCGTGACGGGCGTGGACCGTGGCCGGTACCGCTGCTGGACGGGCGAGCGGATGATCACGGCGATGAAGGCAAGGGAACTGGGCCGTCGCGGCATCGTGGTCGGCGACCGGGTCCGCATCGTCGGCGATGTCTCCGGCCAGCCGGACGCCCTGGCACGGGTCGTGCGAGTCCAGCCGCGGACCTCGGTGCTGCGCCGGTCGGCCGAGGACGACGACCCGACGGAGCGGATCGTCGTCGCCAACGCCGATCAGCTCGTGATAGTCACCGCCCTGGCCGATCCGACACCCCGGCCGCGGCTGATCGACAGGTTCCTGGTCGCCGCGTTCGACGCGGGCCTGGAACCGCTGCTGTGCCTGACGAAAGCAGATCTGGCGGCGCCAGACGATCTCATAGCCGCGTACGAGCCGCTCGGCGTGCGGTGGATCGCGCTGAGCCGGCCTTTCGCCGGCCAGCTCGACCAGCTGCGGGACCTGCTTGCGGGCCGTATCAGCGTGTTGGTGGGCCACTCGGGAGTAGGAAAATCGACGCTGGTCAACGCGTTGTTGCCGGAGGCGGCCCGGGCAGTGGGATCGGTGAGCCCGGTCACGGGCCGCGGTCGGCACACCTCGTCGTCGGTGATCGCGCTGCCGCTCGGCGGGGACGGCTGGATCATCGACACGCCGGGGCTGCGCAGCTTCGGCCTCGCGCATGTCGCAGCCGACCGGGTCGTGTCCGCGTTCCCCGAGTTTGCCGAGGCGATCGCGCAGTGCCCGCCGGGATGCAGCCACCTGGAGGCCGGCTGCGCGCTGGATGACTGGGTAGCCGAGCACGGCGGCCCGGCCGAAGTCGCGCGCCTGGACTCGCTGCGGCGGCTGCTGCGCAGCCGCGAGGGACTCGATCCGGCAGATGTGGCAGAGATGGGCGAGGGTTAGCAGGCGCGCCGAATCCGCGGCGAGGGCATTTCCTGTGCGAGCTGGTTACCGCTACCGTTGCCCGGGATGGCAGGTTTTGATGGCGACCTCGGGTTCGCGCACGTCCTTGCGGACGCCGCGGACGACATTACGATGCGCCGCTTCCGAGCACTGGATCTGCGCGTCGAATCCAAGCCAGACCTGACGCCCGTCAGCGACGCCGACCTCGCTGTCGAGGAGTCCCTGCGTAACGTGCTCAGCCGGGCACGGCCACGAGACGCGATGCTCGGCGAGGAGCTCGGCCACACCGGATCGAGCCAGCGCTGCTGGGTAATCGATCCGATCGACGGCACCAAGAACTTCGTTCGCGGCGTGCCGGTCTGGGCCACGCTGATCGGGCTGATGGATGAGGATGACGTCATCGTCGGCGTGGTCACCGCGCCAGCGCTTGGCCGCCGCTGGTGGGCTGCCCGCGATGGCGGTGCCTGGACCGGCCGGAGTATGACCAAAGCCGCACCATGCCGGGTATCGCAGGTGGCGAATCTGTCGGACGCCTCCCTCTCGTACTCGGCCATCAGCACGTGGGAGCAGGCCGGTCGGCTGACGGAGTTCCTCGGCCTGAGCCGGAAGGTGTGGCGGACACGGGCTTATGGCGATTTCTGGTCTCATATGCTCGTCGCCGAGGGCGCGGTGGACATCTCGGCCGAGACGGACGTCAACCTGTGGGACCTGGCCGCTCTTCAGATCGTGATCACGGAGGCTGGCGGCACCTTCACTGACCTGGCCGGGATCCCGCGTCCCGACCGTGGCAGCGCCGTGTGCACCAATGGCATCTTGCACGCCGAGGTTCTCAGCTTGCTCGCCAGCCAGGATCGGGACTTGTCTTAACCGCCAATCGGGCGGATGCTGGACAGCACTGGCAATCACAAGCGCACAAGCACGCCAAGCGGGTTCGCTGCGGCATGCGTCGCCACGGCCTTCCGGGCCGCCAGCAGGCTCCCGGCGCGCGGTCCGACGCGACGATGCACTGCGGCAGCTCTACGCGAAGGGAGCACCAGATGAACGTGCGGGATGGCATGTCCAAGGTTGTCCTCAGTGTCGGGCCGGCACATACTCTGCGCCAGGCGGCCCGGCTGATGTCCGCGCAGCGCGTCGGGGCAGCCGTCGTCGTGGATCCCGAGCACCCAGGCATAGGCATCCTGACGGAGCGCGACATTCTGGACTCCGTCGGTGCCGGGCAGGACCCGGACGCCGAGATGGTGGCCGATCACCGAACCTCGGACGTGGTCTTTGCCTCGCCTGAGTGGACGCTCGAGCAGGCGGCGGCGAGGATGTCTGCGGGCAATTTCCGGCACCTGATCGTCTTGGAGGACCAGGACGTGGCGGGCCTGCTGTCGATGCGTGACATCGTCCGCTGCTGGGCGGGAACGGGCGTCACCGCGTCCGCGTCGGCGTAGGCGGGACCCTTGCTGGTCACCGCGCCGCCTCGCCGTCGGACCTGAAATCAGCAGCCTGCACAGCCCGTTAACTCCGCACGCATCGGCCGAGCAGTCTAGGCAAGTCCCGTGGCCGTCGGCCGAATCGGCGCCCACAGCCGGGACGGAGATCAGCGGGCAGAGCGCGCGCAGATACTGTGTCCGCGTGGCGGAGAACCGGCCAGATGTTCGGCTAGGCAGTTGCTGCGGCTGCGGCGCTGGCCGCGGCAACTCCGCGCCCGTCAACCCTGAGACCGGCGCCGGATGCAGCTAGTAGGCGCGGTCGCGCTCATCACTGGTGCGTCATCGGGGATCGGCGCGGCCACAGCCGTCGCCCTGGCTCAGGCGGGTACACGGCTGATCCTGACGGGCCGCGACAAGGAGCGGCTGCAATCGGTGGCGACGAGCACGCACGCGCTGGCCCTGCCTGCCGACCTAGCCGAGCCAGACGGGCCCGACCGGCTCATCGAAGCGGTTCTCGCGCAGGAAGGCCGCATCGACGTTCTGGTCTGCAATGCGGGCGCGGGCTGGGCCGGGCCGATCGGCGACCTGCCTGCCACCAAGGCGGCCGAGTTGCTGACGGTCAACCTGCTAGCGCCGATCCAGCTGGCCCGACTGGTCGCACCCGGCATGGCCGAACGCGGCCGTGGCCGTCTGATTTTCGTGTCGTCCATTGCCGGCATGACGGGGGTACGCCACGAGGCCGTCTACGCCGCTACCAAGGCCGGGCTCAACTACCTGGCCGAGAGTCTCGGCTACGAACTGGCCGGCACCGGCGCCGGCGTCTCAGTGGTGCTGCCCGGTGTGGTGGACACGCCTTTCTTCCGCCGTCGCGGACGGCCATACGACAGGCGCGTGCCCGCGCCGATCCCGGCCGAGCAGGTGGCACGCGCGATCGTGATGGCCGCGCTGCGCGATCGGGACGTCGTCTTCGTGCCCGGCTGGCTGCGGATCCCGGCCTGGCTGCACGGCACCTCGCCGCGCACTTTCCGGCGTCTGGCGCGGCGGTTCGGCTGAGTCCGCCGTCAGCCGGCGGCGAGCATCGCGACCGTCTCAGCCAGCCGCATCGAGTACCCGGCTTCGTTGTCATACCAGGCCGCGACCGTCACCAGATCGCCGTCACTCACGGACGTCAGCGGCAGGTCCACGATCGAGGACCTCGGTTCGCCGACGATCCGCGCCGACGCCCAGCCCTCACGCAGGACGCCCAGGATGCCGGCCAGCTGCGCGCTGGCAGCCGCCGCCACGAACGCCTCGTTCACCTCGGCGACCGTGGTTGGCTGGGTCGTCCGGACTGTCAGCTCCACGATGCTGCCGGTCCGGACGGGCACCCGGTATGCCTTGCCGGTCACCTGCAGGTCAGGCCAGATGAACTTCAGCGCCTTCGCCGCGCCGGACGACGACGGGATGATGTTCTCCGCCGCCGCCCAAGAGTCGCGGCGCTCCTTCATGGGCTGATCGGTCAGCGACTGCGTATTGGTATACGCGTGCACTGTGGAGAAGAAACCATCCCGGATCCCGACCGTCTCCCGCAGCACCTTCACAACCGGTGCCAACGCGTTCGTCGTGCAGCTGGCCATGCTCACGATGCGGTGCTTGCTCGGATCGTAGGAGTCCATGTTGATGCCGGGCAGCAGTACCGCGTCGCAGTCATCAAGTGTCTTGCTCGGGGCGCTGACGAGCACCCTGCTGGCCCCGGAATCCAGATGCGCCTGTGCCCCGGCGCGCGTCGTGGCGCGGCCCGTGCAGTCGAGGACGAGGTCGACGCCGAGCGCCCTCCAGTCAGGCGCCGACTCCCGCGCGTCGATCCAGCTGATGGTCGCATCCCCGATTACCAGCCCATCGGCCTCGGCGCTGACCGGATCCCGCCAGCGCCCGTAGTTGCTGTCGAACTCGAACAGCGGCGCCATCGCGTCGGCGGGCACGATGTCCACGATTACCGATGGCGTGAACAGCTTGGCGCTGAGCCCGGCCTTCACCGTTGACCTGCCGATCCGGCCGAAACCGACGACCGCAACCTTCGACATCGAGATCCTTTCCTGGGCGCATGCGCGTCCCTTCGTCCTGACAAGACCCATCGTATCGAGAGGCGCCGCATGAGCGGCCGCTGGCCGGTCGGCCCTCAGACACGCCGGTACCGCAGGACGGCGATCGGCGTGCAGACGACGAGCAGGAGCCCTGACCAGGCAAGCGCGAGGCCGACGTCGCTGCTTGAGCCGGTCAGCAGCCCGCGGACGGCGTCGACCATCGGCGTGAGCGGCTGGTACTTCGAGAACGGCTGCAGCCAGCCCGGCATCGAGGTAGCCGGCACGTAAGCGCTCGAGATGAACGCGAAGAGGAACGCGATCAGGGACATTCCCTGGGCGGCCTGGGCGTTGGGCGCGTATAGCCCCATCACGATAAACACGACCGTGAAGACGACCGCGTACACCACGCACAGGCCGAGTGCGGCCAGACCCTCCTGCCAGGTGCCGGGCAACCGGAACCCGAAGAGAAAGCCGAACGCGGCCGTGGTCAGGATTGACCAGATATTGGTCGCGGAGTCGGCCAGCGTGCGCCCGAGTACTAGCGAGTACCGGGGTACGGGCAGCGAGAGCAGCCGGTCGGTGAAGCCCTGCACCTTGTCTTCGGCGACGGCGACGGCGATGCCGCCGCCCGTGAACAGCACGATGCTGGCCACATACGCCGGCACGAGGAAGTCGACGTAGCTGGTCGCTCCGGCGTGGATGGCGCCGCCGAACACGTAGCGGAAGCAGAACAGGAACAGCGCGGACTGCACGATGCCCATGAGGCTGAGGCCGGGCGTCCTGAAGTATTTGCGCAGTGCTCGCAGCGCGACCTGGCCGGAAGCGCTCGCCACGCCCGGCGTGCGCCCGGGCCGACCGAGTGCCTGGGGCATAGGCAGGTGTGTTGTCGTCATCGCATGCTCCCGTTCGCGCGGCCGGCGGCGGCCGGCGTGGCCACTTCTTCACCGGTGAGGGTCAGGAAGACCTCATCCAGCGTCGGTCGTCGCAAGCCGATCTCGTCCACGCCGATGGCGGCGTCTTCGAGGCAGCCGATGACGGCCGCCAGGGCTGCTGGCCCGCCTGGTGCTAGCGCGCTCACCCGCCGCCCGCCCGCATCCAGCCGGGGCTGGCTCGCCGTGACGCGCTCCAGGATCTGGCCGGCGGCCGCGACCATGGCCTGGTCGGCCAGCGCGACTTCGATGACGTCCTGGCCGATGCTGGCCTTCAGCTCGCTGACCGTGCCGGACGCGATCGCCCGGCCTTGGTCGATGACCACGGCGTGGTCAGCCAGCTCGTCTGCCTCATCGAGATAGTGCGTCGTCAGCAGGATGTCGGTGCCGGCGGCTGACAGGCTGCGTACTGCATCCCAGACCTCCCGCCTGCTGACCGGATCCAGTCCCGTCGTCGGCTCGTCCAGCAAAAGCAGCCGCGGACCGCCGACCAGGCTGGCGCCCAGGTCCAGCCGACGGCGCTGGCCACCGGAGTACGTGGCGGCCCGCCGGTCGGCGACCTCTTCGAGGCTGAGCTGGTCGATCACCGCGGCGGCGGCCTGCCGCGCCCTTGCCCGGCCGTGGCCGAACAGTCGGGCCGTCATCTCGAGATTCTCGCGGCCGGTCATCGTCGGCTCGACGGCGGCGAACTGACCGGCGAGCCCGATGTCGCGGCGGACGCGGGCGGCCTCACGAGCCACATCTCGGCCGCGCACCAGCAGCTCGCCGCTCGTCGGGCGCACTAGCGTCGCGACGGTCCGGACGAAGGTTGTCTTGCCGGCCCCGTTCGGCCCGAGAATGGCCAGTACCTGGCCTGGCGGAGCCGTGAGCTCCAGCGCGTCCAGCGCCGTCACCTTGCCGAATCGCACGGTCAGCCCGCGCGCCTCGAGCAACGGCGCGCCAGCTGTCACCATCGCCGCGCTCATCGGCTCGGGTCGTCGATCGTCGGGAACCGACCTTCCCGGCGCGCCTGTCGAGCGTCGGCAAGGTATTCGCGGCTGCACATGGCCGACAGGATGGCGATGCCACCGCGATGCACGCGGACCTCGGCGTCGCGTAGCTCCCCTGTGAGCACGATGCGCCGGCCTTCGGGCGCCGCGCTACCGGTCCAGTCCTTAACGCGGCCACGGCCGATCCTGCGGACGTCTCCGTGGTCGATGACGGCGCCGTCGTTGACCAGCAGCTTCACGATCGCGTGGTCGGCGTCCAGGCTGATCTCGATGTCACCGGCCGGAATCTGCGGCGAACGCAGGTCGAGGACCACAGTGCTGCGCGACGCCCGCACATCGAACTGCCGTTGGTCTGTCCAGTGCCCTAGCTGCTTGGCGACGGTGTTGTGCGCTCGGATCGGAACTGCTTGCTCCGCTGCGCTGCCGCTAAGGACGGTTGTGCTGGTGCTCATCTTCGCCGTGCTCCCTTGCTCGCTGCTCGTCGGCCAGTCCAACGAGTAATATCGTGAAGTAATAGTAGCGTAGGAACTAGTCGCTGTGCAACCTGTTTTGATGGATCTAGTTTACGGAAGACTAAGAAAGCGCGAGCTACTAGTGCGGCAGGAACTAGTAGACTTGGCTGCATGGAGAGCGACTTTCGAGCATCGCCGCTGGCGCTGGCGGTGCTGAGCCTGCTGCATGCGGCCCCGCTACATCCCTATGGCATGCAGCGGCTGCTCAAGATGTGGGGTAAGGACCACGTGGTCAACGTCGGTCAGCGCGCCAACTTGTACAAGACGATCAAGCGGCTGGACCAGGCAGGCCTGATTGCGGTCCGGCAGACCGAACGCGACCAGCAGTATCCGGAGCGGACCGTCTACGAGCTGACCGAAGCCGGTCGGCAGGCGACGCAGGGCTGGCTGACCGAGATGCTGGCCAGGCCGCGGAATGAGTACCCCCAGTTCCCTGCCGCGCTGTCGTTCATCATGCTGCTCAGCCCGGTGGAGGCCGCCGCGGTGCTGGGACAGCGCGCCGCGACCTTGCGCGGTCAGCTGGCGGACCTTGAGAACGACCTGGCCGAGTTTGCGTTCCTTCCGCGCGTCGTACTGATGGATGACGAGTACGCACGAGCTCTGTATGTCGCGGAGCTGGCCTGGCTCGAGAGCGTCATCGTAGACCTGCGCAACGGGTCATTGACCTGGAGCTACGAGGACTTCGCCGAGCTGGCGGGCCAACTCCAGCCCTATGGCGTGCCTGCTGCTGAGCCTGCTTCTGCTGAGCCTGCTTCTGCTGAGATAGTCAGTCCGTCGCCGGACTAGCCTCCCCGACACGCCAGAGCACGCCCGCTTTGTCGCGCCGGTACTCACGCGCCGCGTTGGCGGCGAGCTTGCGCGCAACCTCAGCGCTCAGGTCGACACCGGTCATTTCCGCTAGGCAGGTGACGTAGATCAGCACGTCGGCGAGTTCTTCGCCCAGATCGGCCTGGCGCTTGCGCCACGCGGTAAAGGCCTCGCTGACCTCGGCCGTCAGAAGCCCGAATTCGAGTGCGACATCGTCAGTGCTGAAGCCCTTGGCCAGCTTGTTCTGCCAGGCCTGTCGCTGCACCTCGCCTATGTCCACGACTCTTGCCTCCCGGTAGCGGCCTCGTCAGCAGTCAGCACTGTCTCACGCCGAGCTCGCAGGCTCGCAGATGCTGAACTGCCCGCCCGTCCCTGCGCGGACGACCGCATGAGCGTCTCCTATGTGTTAGTCACCGCATTCATCCTTCGTCGCCTGGGGCCACCGCTCGCCCCAGCCGATCTTCCTGGCCTGGCGGTACGTCGCGCCCTTGCTCCTGCTCACCAGCGCACGCCCGGCGGTGCCATCCCGCAAGCACAAATCCAGCAGCACCAGGCCCTTGCGCTGCTGCGGTCGTCGCACGACCCGGCCCTCCGACTCCGCCACTTTGACGCCAGCCTGCCGGACCGCCGCGACATAGCTGTACTTCTCGTCCTCGTAGGCCAGCTCCACGCCTTTCGCCTGCCGGTGCACGGCCGAGCGCTGCACGCGCGCGACGAAATGACACCAGTCCCCTTCGACCTCGAGCGGGCACCCGAGCTGATGTGGGCACGGCGCCGCGACGATGTAACCCGCGTCGAGCAGCTGCGCGCGGGCAGCCAGGATCCGCCGGTGGCCGGCCGGTGTCCCCGGCTCGACGAACAGAACGACCGGCGCGACCGAGGCCGCCAGCGCGACGAGGGCCGCCTGCTGCGCCGGCGTCAGCTCACCGAGCACGTACGCCGCGGTCGCCAGGTCTGCTGTCGGCAGCCCAGCAGTCGGCAAGTCAGCGGCCGCGCCAACGGTCCCCGCTCCCGCGGTCGCCACGCCTGCCGTCCACCGGGTGGCGGACGCCGCAAGTCGCCAGGATTGCCACGTCGCTGCGCGCAAGCTGGGCACTTGCGTCGCAGCGAGGATCGCCTTGCCGAGCCTGATCGCCTCGGCGGACTGTTCCAGGAGCGTGATCGACGCGACGGTCGGCAGCTGGTCGGCGACGGCCCAGGCAGCGCCGCCCGTTCCGGCACCGAAATCCATCAGGGTGGCAGGCGTCCAGCCGGGCAGCGACCGGCTCAGCTCGCGCACCGCCTGGCCCGTCGCTGCGGCAGTGGCCGGCATGCGGTACGCCGCGTACGCGGCTGCGGCCGACCTGGAAGCCATTATCGGCGCGTCCGGCACCTCGCCGGAGCGGTACGCAGTCATCAGCCGCTGGACGCCGGCGGACAGGCTAGACATGCCAGATCCAGTCAGGCCAGCCTCAATGGCCGCTGTCAGCGAGCCCGCGCCTGGACCGGTCACGTGCCTAACGTAGCCGCCAGCACCAGCGCGCGTTCGCACCCATGTGGGTCCTGGACGTAGTGGATCGGCCTGTGCAGCTGCCGACCCCAGACGCTTCGCTAAGCGTGCGGCTGCGAACCTCGCCGGGCCGGGCCAGCGTGTCAGGCCGCGCCTCGCTGGCTCGTCAAAGAGGATGAGTGCGGCGTTCGACGCCGCGCAGAGGGGAGACGATCATGCGCTACCTATGCCTGCTCGCCGGCGAGCCGGAAGTCGCCGGGCCCGAACCCGGCTCTGCGGAGTTCCGGCAGATGCTGGACGACTACCGGGCGGCGACGGCGGCCATGGCCGACAGCGGCGTTCTGGTCGACAGCGCGCCGCTACAGCTGCCGTCGGCCGCCAGGTCCCTGCGGCTGCGCAACGGCAAGCCACTGGTGACCGACGGACCCTTCATGGAGATGAAGGAGGTCATCGGCGGCTACTACGTGCTGGAGTGCGCGGACATGGATGAGGCGCTCCGGTGGGCGGCGACGATTCCGGCAGCACGCTACGGGGTGATCGAGGTACGGCCGATCATGACCTTCGCCGGCCAGGACTGATTCCGCTGCGACCCTCCGCCTACGGACTAGCGCGCTAGGCGTACGGCGGCGGCCGCGAACGCTTGGCGCCCGCGTACCACCGGGACGCTGAACGTGTGTACCAGAGGTCCAAAACTTTTGTACCTCTGGTACACACGTTCGAAGAAATGATCTTGAGCTGGCCCGACAAAAGCTGCCAAGGTTATATTTCGGACGCCGAGCTGCTGCCTTCGGCGCTGATGCGTCCGTAGGCCGTCAGCGTGCGCAGCGCGTCCAGGGTGACCACGCCGCGCCATTCGAGGACGGCGGCCTCGCTGGGAGGTTCCCAGCTGATGGGCCAGCCGCCGTCGTCCTGCTGCTTTTTGAGCAGGCGGTCGAGGTGACCGTCGATCTGGGCGTCGGTGAAGAGGTGCCGCCAGCGTGAGCCAGGCTCGGGCGCCAGCTGGAGCGGCGTGAGGCCGTACCCCTCAGCGTCCGGATCAAGGTGGAGCATGCTGACGTCGGCGAAGTGCGCGGCGATCGCGCGGGCGTGCTCGTCTGCCCGGTCCCGGTCGGGCACGTTCGCCAGGAAGATCATGACCTCGGACAGCGTGTGTGCGTCGCCAGGCGGGTCGCCTGCAGCCAGCTGCTGCCAGCAGTACTCGGCGCCCTGCGCTCGCCACGGATGGTCGATGCCGAGCTGATACAGCAGCCCGACCAGGCCGGCCGTCGGGTTGAGGGCCGGCGCGAACGTCCAGTCGGTCCAGTGGGCTGCGCGCGGGAACTGCTCGATTACCGGGAACGCCGGCGGCACAGCTCCCCCGGCATCAGCCCTCGCGGCGGTTGCAGCGAGGAAGTCACAGGCCCTGAGGATCATGTGCTCATCGGCCGCGCCTGCCGCGGCCATCGCCTGGAACGCGACCTCGACGTCGATCGGAAGGCTCGCCGGGCAGCGCTTGTCCGGTTCTAGGGCGTGGCCGAAGCCACCGTCGTCGTTCTGGTAGCCACGCAGGGCGTCGACGACGTGGGCCCCGGGCTGGCCGAGGAAGATAGTGGCGAATAGGCGCCGCTCTAGTAGCCGTGCCTGGCTGATCAAGAAGCGGTCTCCAGCTGCGAATGCGTTGTCCATGAACCCGAGGCTACGAGCCCGCTCGGGCCCGGTCTTGAACAGATCGGCCATGTTTGCTCGAGTCGTAGTGGCCTGCCGATGACCGGCTATCCGACCGGCCGTCACCGTCAGTCGCCCGTAGGCGGCATGATGTACGGGTGCTGCCGTGGGACCTTACCGTCGCCGTGCGCGGTCCCAGCCGATCTAATGGGCTGGCCGCGTGAAGACAATCCTGCTCGCGGCCAGCATCGCGCTGCTGTTCTCCCTCTTCGGCACCCCGGTGGCGATCCGGGTGTTCCGGCGGCACGGATACGGCCAGCTGATCCGCGACGACGGCCCAGAGGCGCACCGGACCAAGCGCGGAACGCCCACCATGGGCGGCACCGTCATTGTCATTGCCTCGGTGCTTGGGTACTTCGCTGGCCACCTGCTCACCGACGACCCGCCATCAGCATCAGGCCTGCTGGTACTCGGCCTCATGGCCGGGCTCGGTCTTGTGGGCTTCGTTGACGACTTCATCAAGATCTACAAACAGCGCAGCCTTGGCCTGCGCAGCGGCGCCAAGCTGACAGGCCAGGTGGTGGTGAGCGGCCTGTTCGCTGTGCTGGTCCTCCACTTCCCCGATCAGTACGACCTGACCCCGGCCGATGCGCGCATCTCACTGCTGCGTGACGTCGGACCCGCCCTCGCGGTACTGCCGTTCGTGATCTGGATCGTCCTGCTGATCGCCGCCGCCGCGAACGGGGTCAACCTCACCGACGGCCTCGACGGCCTCGCCGCCGGGTCGGCCGTGCTGGTGCTGGCCTCCTACGTTCTCATCGCCAACTGGCAGCTGCGGAACGACTGCATCAGCGGGCCGATCACCCCGCACTGCTACTCGATCGCGAGCCCGCTCGACCTCGCAGTGGTGGCGGCTGCGGCGCTCGGCGGCTGCCTCGGCTTCCTGTGGTGGAACGCGCCTCCCGCCCGGATCTTCATGGGCGATACCGGGTCGCTGGCGATCGGCGGCGTGCTCGCTGGCCTCGCCGTCTGCACGAAGACGGCGCTCCTGCTCGTCGTGCTGGGCGGGCTCTTCGTGATCATCACCGTTTCGGTGATCATCCAGGTCGGATTCTTCAAGATGACGCGCCGCCGTGTGTTCCGGATGGCGCCGCTCCAGCACCACTTCGAGCTGATCGGCTGGGCGGAGACCACGATCGTGATCCGCTTCTGGCTCATCGCCGGCCTGTGCATCGCGCTGGGGCTCGGCATTTTCTACGTGGAGTGGCTGCCGAGCTGATTCGTCCCGTCAGCGCGGGATGAGGTACGAGCCAAGGTGGGCGTCAACCGCGGCCACGCCGGCTGCATCGGCCGACGCGGCGCGCAACCCGAGGCAGCCGTCGGGACGGGCCAGACAGCAGGAGGTGGTGACCCGTCCCGCGAAGAGCTGACCGTCCGGGATAACGCTCCCCAGGGTAGGGAACGGGCTCAGCCGGCGTGCTCCGTAGCTGACTTTCGGCGGTGAGCGGGCTGTCAATGTAGGAGACGTCGAGCATGCAGCGGGCTCGGACGAGGGCTGCGGTCTGCTCGGGCGACGACGCGGTCTTGCGGGCCCGTGCCGTTCGGCCAGCGCGGGCCGCTTCGACGGTGGCGTGTGCTAGCTCGTGCAACTGGTCAGACACGGCCAGCACATGCCTGGCCGCGGCCCGCGCTCAAGAGCAAACGTGTCGAGCTGTCCCCGGATAGGTCTCGCCTGCGAGGTTCTCGGTCATGGATTCGCGCGTCACGCTGTGGGCGCCGCCAGCGCCGATGACCCAGCGAGCCTCCGCGGTCTCCGGAGTCCGTCTTGCCACTTGAGATCGACCAGAACGCCGTCGTCGCGCTCGTGAAGCGCCAGGACCTCGACGCCGCGTTCGACGGAGCCGCCGAGCTCAGCCAGCCGGCCCGCTGTTCGACGCCGAGCTCCGGCCCACGGCCGCTGCGTTCACCCGCCCGTCAGAGGCCGTACCTCGTTGGGCCGCTGCCCGTCAGCCCGGGCGTCGCCGCAGGTCACGTGGTCGCGCGCCAGGCCGTCATATCCCCGCCCACCACAATACGGGCCGGTCCGATTCGCTCTCCGCCCGCACAGTCAGGGGGTCTCGGGGGCCTGCTCGGGCCACGGCGCCGGATCTGTCCTGGCGAATCCGGGAGCCTGCGCGGTCGAGGTGGCGGGTTGAACGATGGCCTCGGCGATGCGGCCGATGAAATCCGCGATGGTCGCCACGGCTACCCGGCGCAGCAGCGCCCGGTCTAGTCCGGCGCCCAGCCCGCCAAGCGGGGGCCGGTAAGCGCCATCCAGCCTGAGCAGGGTGGCATCTTCGCCATCGGGGGTAAGGGTGATGTCAGCATCGAGCGCCGGGAACAATCCACCGCCGGAGCCGCTGGCTTCCCATCGCAGCGTCAGCACAGCCGAGTCATTTCGTGTCACCAGGTCGCGGTACCGGACCTCGACGAGCTTGGACAGGCCTAGTGCACCGCCGACCGGGCCGACCCGCACGGGAGTAAGGCCGTCGCCGTAAGCGCGCCGGGACGCGGTCAGCAGCGTGCTGTCATGAGCCAGGTTCGCCAGCCGGGCCTGCGCGGCCGCGAAGCCAACGTCGACCCGCACCGAATCGCTGACGATCATTCCGCCATCTAACTCACGTCGCTGCCCCGCGGGCTAGAGGCCTTAGGTCCTGCCGCAGTCGCCCGAAGGTCCGTCACGGCTCCGCTCGGTGCGCGGACACCATGTCGATCCTGGACCGTGAGTGGGCCATCCATCGCGGCTACCCTCGCAGTGCCCAGCCGACCGCATCGCCGCCTGGTCCCCAAGCGTGAAGCCCGGCCATCGCCGCCTGCCCGTATCGGCCTGGTGGTTTCGCCAGGGCCGGGCGATGGGATTTCTCCTGAAGAGCTTTCGAAATCCGGCGTCTGCCGGTCAGGGGGACCTTCATGAACACGGCTCCAGGAAGAGGAAGGATAGTCGTCGGCGTAGACGGGTCGCCGGCGGCAGCAGCTGCGCTGTCCTGGGCGATCGACGAAGCGCATCTTCGGCATGTCGGCTTGTACGTCCTGCACGCGTTTCCCGCGATGATGTCGATCGTCGGGACGAGGGCTCATGAGTACTATCCGCAGGTGGAGATGGAAGCGAAAGCCAGCCTCGAAGAGGCGCTCGCATCCGCGCCCCCCATGGACGGTCTCGACGTTGAGCGCACTCTCATACCAGGAAATCCTTCCGAGCAGCTGGTCATGGCGAGTCGCGGCGCGACCATGCTGGTCGTCGGGTCGCGTGGCCGCGGGAGCTTCGCCGGAATGCTGCTCGGCTCGGTGTCGATGCACTGCGTCACGCAGGCGCACTGCCCCGTGGTCGTGATACGCGAAGCAGACTGATCACCCAGCACCCAGCCCGCGGTCACCTAGGGCGTCGGCCGCCCAGCGCCCGGCCACGCCGCTGGTTCAGGCCAACGGCGTTTCCAAGCCCACGGACGCCTCGCGCTCGACATCCTCGACGGCCTCGTGGACCTTCTCTCGGGACATGCTGACTGCCACGGCCCAGTAGAAGATCGCCAGGCTGAACACGGCGATGATGGCGAGGTCCCACCAGTTTGGGATCCTGAGAGTTGGAAGCAGTGTTATTCCAAACACGGTGCTTGGCGTGCTTGTGTACCGGCCCTGCCAGGAGATGATCGCGAGCCCAACGAGCCACGGAATTATCCACTGCGCTGCCCGCCAGTCGATGATCGTGCGGCGCTCCTTCGGTATCAGGGCCTGGTAGACACCGAAGATCACGAAGCCGACGGCGGTGAACACGTAGAGCCAGAAGATGGTGCTCCAGCCGGCGAAGTACACGATCATGTTCGCGAAGATGAACGCGGCTGGGCAGAGCACCGTGGCGGCGGGCAGGCGGTACGGCCGTGGCCGGCCGGGATCCTGCTTCCGCAGGCCGGCCAGGGACAGCGGGGCCATCGCGTACATGAGCACTGTCGCTGAAGTGACCAGACCGACGAGCCCGGCCCAGCTCGGGAAGGGCAAGAACGTGAGGAGGCCGATGACAAAGCAGATGAGGATCGAGATCAACGGGACGCCCCGACTGCTGATGCGGCTGATTCCCTTGGGGAAATAGCCATTGCGGCCGCGGCCATACGACAGCCGCGACGACGTCCCGATGTACACCAGGCCGGTACCGGCCGGTGATACGACCGCGTCGATGATCAGAACCGTCGACAGCCATCCGAGGCCCGCCGTCGTAGCGAGAGTCGCGTAGGGCCCGAACGCTTTGACGCCCGAAATGGGGTTCGCCCAGCCATGCACGAGGTTCGCCGGGCTGAGTGCGCCGACGAACGCGACATCGAGCAGCAGGTAGATCAGCGTCCCGATAATCATCGAGAGGATCACCGCGCGGGGGATGTTCCGCTGCGGATTCTCGGCCTCGCCGCCGACCTGGATGGCCTGCTCGAATCCCTCCAGCGCAAAGACGATGCCGAGTGGCAGTGCAGCGAAGATGCCGTGGAAGCCGTAGGGGGCAAAACCCCCGCCAGCAGAGAAATTGTGCAGGTGAAATACGGAAACAAGCAGCGCGATGATCGTCAAGGTCGGGATCAGCAGCTTCCAGATCATGGCGATCGAGTTGGTCTCCGCCAGCCAGCGGACGCCAAGAATGTTGATGATCGTGAATACGAGCAGGAAGCCAGCGCCGATCGCGAATCCCTTGCTGTCCAGCGTCCCGTTGGCATTGATCAGACTGAGGCTCGGGAACTTCGAGTTCATGTAGCCAAGCGTCGCCTCGACCTCGATCGGCGCAATTGTGACTGCCTGAAGCCACGCCATCCAGCCGCCTGTGAACCCGCCGAGCGAGCCAAAGATCATATATGGGAACCGGGCGGTCCCACCTGACACGGGGTAAGTAGAGCCGAGTTCGGCGTGAACCAGCGCCAGGAGAGCCAGCACGGCGCCGGCCAGGATCCACGACAGGAGCGATCCCCCGCCGCCCGCCGCCCTTGAGGCCGTGAGGGCGCCGAGAAGCCAGCCTGACCCGATGATGGAACCGAGCGAGATGAGTGTGAGGCCCCGCAAGCCCACTGCTCGGCGTAGCTGGTTGTCGCCGGGACCGATAGACGCCACGCCGGACGCAGATGCAGCCATTGCCTTCCCCCCAGATAGGCGTGCCGACAAAGTCAGCAAATGAGCAGCTGATGCCTTTCGTAGGTAGTCCGTCCGGAGCACGCGAGTGGTGCCTCACAGGATCGGGCTGCGCCTTGTTTAGTCCGTACCCAGGCGGGCCGATCGCATTCAAAACCAGCCGTTCCGCAGCCGCGGAACGCCGATGGCCGATCGCACGCTAGAACGCGTCCGGACCTTGTTTCGTCACGCGCCTTGTGTCTCGCAGTCGTCCAGCACGGCTTCCGCTATGGCCATGAAACGCGCGTCGTCCGCGCTATCAGGGCTATGCCGCCGCGACCATTCCACCTGGCGCAGGCTGAGGTGGCAGAGATAAACCGTGGTCCACGCGAGGCCGCTGAGCTCAAGCGCACGCCCCCAGAGCGACTCCCGGGTCCGCTCCAGGTCGTAGGTATAAAACAGCAAGGTTGCGATATCGAAACCGCGGTCGCCCTTGCCGGCGCCGTCGAACGGGATGTTCCAATCAACCACGCCGCTGAGGCGCCCTCCGGCGTGAAGGATATTCGCGGGGTTCATGTCGAAATGCATGACGTCCCGCGTCCGGGCCTCGTCCCGCCAGTTGCGCCGGGCCAGCACCTGGAGGCGGTGGAGCAGCGCGGCGGTGCGGGGATCCTGGCGCATGGTGGCGTGCAGGCAGTAGCCGTCACCGCCCGTTTCGATCGTGTCGAGCAGCCAGGCGGGCCATGGCGGCTGAGCCAGGTCGCCTGCGTCGGCTTGCAGCTCGATGGCAGCAAGGAGGCCGGGGAGCACCGCTGCGAACAATTCGGGCGCGGGGGGCATGCCTGGGCCTCGGTCCAAGGTCTGCCCTGCCAGGCGTCGCTGGACCGTGAAGATCGTGCCGCCAGATTCGCCGACGCCGACGTACTCGGGCGCGGGGTAGCCGCCCCGGCGCAGGTCAGAAACTAGGCGGACCAGTCGCCGCTGGTTGTCAATGGCGTGCTCGGCGCCGGGGACCAGCTTGACAACGAGCTGGTCACCGCCGGCCGCAACCGCAAAGGTCGTACGGGACTCACCTCGTAGCGTCTCATCCGTATCGAAGACGCTGTCGACGCTAGCAAGGCGCGCTACCGTTTCCAAGAGGTGCCGATCGGGCCGAGCAAACTCATGGTCAGCCATGGTGACCCGATCCCTCTGGTGACGGTCGCAGAGTCCGCAGATGCAATGATGCCTCTCACAGCCGCAGCCACTAGGTCACGAAGACCCCTTCAGGGCGTGCCCCTAGTAGAGGCTAGCCCGAATGACTACGAGCCGGGCGGAGCGTCGGGTCGCAGTGATGCCGCGCGTCGGCGAAGAGAGCGGCGGACTGCGCGCGCCGTCGGCGACGGACGGAAACGGCCTCGTTCCCGGCTCCTATGGCCGGTGCTGTCCGGCCAGTGGCAGATCCCGCGCCCGCGCGACGCTTGCCTGTGCCTGGCTCGTCAGTCGGCGTGCAGCGCCGCCGGGAGCTGGTCTGGCGGTTCGGGCGACGGCGGGCCCGGAGTCTGCAGGCGGACGCTGATGAGCTGACCGTTCCAGCGCGCTGGCGGGCGGTAGCGCGCGGACACGGGCAGCCCGCTGTCAAAGCCGAGCCGAAGGCCGGCGCCGCCGTGCTGAGGCGCGGCCGGGAGGCCGCCGCTAAACGCCAGGGTGCCGACGGTGGAATCGCCGTGCGTAAGCCGGAAAGTTCCGCCGTCTGGCCGGACCGCACAGGCCACGCTGAGCAGCTGCCGTCCGGGCCGCACCGGCCGGTCGGCCGTCACCTCGAGCAGTTCGCCAGCCCGCGAGAAGGCGAAGACCAGCACGCCGCTGACCACGAAAAGGGCGAAACCGCCGTTCCAGTCGCCGAGGGCGAAGAGTACGCCGTCGGGCTCATGGGCGGCCTCCACATCGGCGGTGAACCGGAATCCCGCGAACAGGAACGGGAGCGACTCATCGCACACCGGCCCGCCGCCCGTGCGAAATGTGCGGTTGCCGCCAGCCGGCCAGGCGGGACCGATGAGTGCACGGACACGCCTGGTCAGGGTGTCATCGACGGGTAGGACCAGGTTGCGGTGCGCCTCGGCTAGCCAGCGCTGCTGCAGGTCGTGAACAATGTCAGGCTGCGCGGCCGCGAGGTCGGTGGACTCGGAGAAGTCAGAGCTGAGATCGAACAGGGCCCAGTGGTCATTCTCGAACTGGCGGCTGCCTACTGCCCGTTCCTCTTCGTCCAGCACACCGGTGGACACGTGATCGGTAGTCGCTTTCCATCGTCCGTGCACGATCGAGCGCGACCCGAGCATTTCGAAGTACTGGGTATCACGGCCCGCGGCAGTCGGATCCGTGAACGTGGGCCGGATGCTGCCGCCGTCCACCGCCTGCTGGACCACCCCGTCCACCTCTATTGGCGGCGCGACCCCGGCGGCATCAAGCACGGTCGGGAAAAGGTCGGTCACGTGCACGAAAGCCGACCTGATCTCGCCTCGCGCCGGAATCTCCTGCGGCCAGTGCACGACAAGCGGCGTACGGGTGCCGCCCAGCCAGGTGTAGCGCTTCCAGAGCCGGAACGGCGTGTTCCCGGCCCATGCCCATCCCCACGAGTAATGGTTGTAGGTCCGTTGACCGCCCCAGTCGTCGTAGTGGGCCAGGTTGTCGGCGCTGGACTCACGGATGCCCGCGCTGAATCGGTGCTCGTTGACACTGCCTTCGACGCCGCCTTCGGCACTCGCGCCATTATCGGAGAACAGGAGGATCAGCGTGTTGTCGAGCTGGCCGCTCTGCTCCAGGGCCGTGATCACCCGTCCAATCTGTGCATCGGCGTGCGAGAGGAAGCCGGCGAACACCTCCTGCTGGCGCGCATACATTCGCCGGTCGTCGGGCGCTAGCTCAGCCCAGGCGGCCACCCAGTCGGGCCGCGCCGTGAGCACCGTGCCGGGCGGCACCACGCCAGCGGCAAGCTGGCGATCGAAGATCTGCTGGCGCCAGGTGTCCCAGCCCATGTCGAACTGGCCGTCATAGCGCTCAGCCCACTCGCGGGCCACGTGGTGCGGAGCGTGGGCAGCACCGAGCGCGAAGTACAGGAAGAAGGGCTTGCCCGGCGCGGCGTGCTGCTGGTCGAGCAGGAAGCGGATCGCCGTAGCGGCGAGGTCCTCGGTTAGGTGATATCCGTCGAAGGGGCCGGCCGGCGGGTCAACGTAGTGATTGTCGGCCACCAGGTTCGGCGCCCAGTGATTGGTGCCGCCTTGAAGGAAGCCGTAGTAGCGCTCGAAGCCGGCGCCGAGTGGCCACTGACTGAAGGGACCGGCCGCTGAACGCTCGAACCTCGGGGTGAGGTGCCACTTTCCGACCGCCAGCGTGGAGTAGCCGGCGTCCCGCAACAACCTGGGCAGGGGCGCTGCTGATCGCGGCAGCCGGCCGATGTAGCCGGGGTAGGCCAGCGGGATATCGGCAAGGAACCCCATGCCTACAGCGTGATGATTCCGGCCGGTCAGGAACGAGGCTCGGGTCGGCGAGCACAAGGCGGTCACGTGGAAGCGGTTGTAGCGCAGGCCTCCCGCCGCGAGCCGGTCCAGGTGCGGAGTGGAGATATCTGAGCCGAAGCTGCCAAGCTGCGCGAACCCGACATCATCCAGGACTACCGCCACGACGTTCGGTGCGCCGGCAGTCGGCCGTTGCCGCGAGTAACGCAGCGGTGTGGTGCCCTCAACCGTAAGTCCCGATGCTGTCATCCAGCGGTCCTCCGCGTCTCTGTTCATGGGCCGCGGGGCGTATCAGCTGGGCGGCTCGCTCCGCAATCGCCAGTACTGTCGCGTTCGGGTGCGCGTTAGGGATATTCGGCATCACCGACGCGTCCGCTACGCGTAGCCCCGTCACTGCGCAGACGCGCAGTTCAGTATCGACGACGGCATCGGCATCGGAGCCCATGCGGCAGGTGCCGACCGGATGGTAGTAGCTGCTCACTTTGCGTCGGATGTAGTCGCGCAGCGCGGACCTGGTGCCAACGTCCGGCCCCGGCCACACCTCGGCCTTTCGTACCGCGGCGAACGAGACGGACCCCGCGGCTTCCCGGATTATCTGGAGCCCCTGCTCCAGCCGATCCATGTCGTGTTCGGCCCGCAGGAAACCCGGATCAATCAGCGGGGCCACGTCCGGCGCCGCGGAAGCCAGCCGGACCGAGCCTTTGCTGTCCGGGGCGACCACCGAGGCCACCAGCGCGTAGCCGGCAGGCGGCGGCGCGCACCCTGCCGGAGCCAGGGGCAGCAGGATCGGGAACAAATGAAGGTCCGGGTATGGGCCTGCCAGTGCGCTGCGCAGCGCTGCGCATGCTTCCCCGTTGTTGTACTTGCTCATCGGCAATTGCAGTTGCGAGGCGTACGACGCCATGACGATCGGATGATCCTGAAGATTGTCGCCGACCTGCTCCATGTCGGCCACTACGTCGATGCCCATGCCGCGCAACCGCCGGGCGGGACCAACACCGGACAGCATCAGCAACTGAGGCGAACCGATCGCGCCCGCAGACAAGATCACCTCACCGGAGGTGTCCGCCTCCCCCGGCACTCCGTCCAGGATGTAGCGAACGCCGGTGCAGCGACCGTGCCGCATGGACACGCCGGTGACCAGGCAGTCAGCCTGCACTGCCAGGTTCGGGCGATCGAGGGCCGGCCTTAAATAGGCATCAGCAGAGCTGACCCGCTCCCCGTTGGCGATTGCCAGATCGATCCAGGCAACACCTTCTTGCCGCAGCCCGCTGAGATCATCTGTGAAGGGGTAGCCGGCGCCTGTGAGCGCCTCGACGAAGGCTCTCGCCACCGGATGCGGATCTACCGCCGGGGCTACCGGGACGGGTCCGTCGGCTCCGCGCAGCGCTTGGTCGCGCCCCTGCACCCGCTCGCTTCGCCGGAAGTACGGCAGCAGATCCGCGAATCCCCAGCCGGTCGCGCCGTCAGCGGCCCAGCCGTCGTAGACCGCTCGGTGACCGCGGACGTGGGCCATCGCGTTTATCGCGCTCGACCCGCCTGCCGCCCTGCCCCTCGGGTACGGCCCACTTCCAGCATCAGCCTGCGGTGTAGTGATATCGCCCCAGTCGGCAGCCGAGCCAAGGTTGTCGGGCCACTGATTCGGCACCGTCATGGCGCGAGTCCGCCGCAAGCTCCCCGCCTCGACCAGTAGCACGCGGGTGCCCGCATCTTCGGCAAGCCTGGCCGCCACCACGCAGCCCGCGGTTCCAGCACCCACCACGATGTAGTCGTACTCCGCCATTGGCGCTCCAGTAGACGCATCCGTCAACGGCCGGCCCGCGCCGGCACGACCAGACTTCTCGAATGTGTGATTGCTCGCGAGCAGCTATCACTCCACAGAAACTAACAAGGTGCTTCCCATCCCGCCCACCGCCTGCTCCGTCCGGCCGTCGGATCGCTCGCGCCACCTGTTTGGCCGCTGCCAGTACCCGCAGCGGTGATCGCCTGCGCCGAACCTCGTCGCCGCGCCGTGTCGCCAGGTACGCCATGATGGGCCGGTGGAGTTCGAACCGTACCGGGGTGAGCTGGTCGCTTACTGCTACCGGATGTTGGGCTCGTTCCACGAAGCCGAGGACCTGGCGCAGGAGACGATGCTGCGGGCATGGAAGGCCCGCGACCGCTACGACCGTACGCGCGCGTCGCTGCGGACCTGGTTGTACCGGATCGCAACCAACGCGTGCCTTTCCGCCCTGGAGGGGCGTGCGCGGCGGCCGTTGCCGTCCGGGCTCGGCGCGCCGAGCGACGATCCCGCCGCGCCGCTGACGCCGGCATTGGACATCCCGTGGCTACAGCCGTTTCCCGATTCGCGGTTCGACCTGGGGATGCGGGCGGACATTCGGCTCGCGCTAGTGGCCGCGATGCAGGTCTTGGTGCCACGGCAGCGGGCTGTCTTCGTGCTTCGCGAGGTCCTGGAGTTCAGCGCCGCCGAGGTCGCCGCGCAGCTGGGGACTACGGTCACGGCCGTCAACAGCGCCCTCCAGCGGGCGCGTGCCGCCCTCGGGGAGGTGGGTGATCTGGGCGAGGTTGCGGAGCCGGATGATCCCGAGGTGCGCGCGGTGGTCGAGCGGTACGTGCGGGCGTTCGAAGCGGCCGATGTCCCGGCACTGGTGCGGCTTCTCACCGATGAGGTAGTCCTGGAGATGCCGCCGGTGCCGCTGTGGTACCGGGGCGGCCGCGACTACGGCCTATTCATCGACCGCGTGTTCCAGATGAACGGGACGGGCTGGCGCATGCGGCACCTCAGCGCCAACAGGCAGCCCGCGGTCGTAGCCTACGCGCCCGAGTCCGGCGGCGGTCATCGGCTGCACACGCTCCAGGTGCTGACGGTCATAGGCGACCGGGTCGCCCGCAATGTCGTCTTCACCGATCCGGCCGTGTTCGAGGCATTTGAGCTGTCCGAACGCCTTGCTCCGGGTGGTGAATTGCGCCCGGAGCGATGAATCAGGCCGGTGCCGCCGGTAGGTACTGGTGAGCATCGACCGAGTCGGGTCGGGAGCAGGCGAGGTGATGATGTCTGACGGTAGGGCCCAGGGCCTTTGTTCCGCCGGTTTCCCGGTCGGCTGTGCCACGCCTGGTGACCGTGGTCAGGTCATTCCTTTTCCTGCTCCCGCCGCCTCGAACCGTGCATGCGGTTCTCCCGCACACGGCTCACCGACGCCGTTCACCGCCGGTATTCGGTCTCTCCCGCCAGGGCTTATTCGCCCTGGGCGGGACGACAGTTCCGGTCAGGCTGATCAGGCCGCACTGGTCCGGCGACTGGCAGGCGACCACGTTCAGGCCGAAGGCCCGCCCGCGTTTATGCCGCCCGCCGATGTAGATCGCCAGCCTGGTCAGCGCATAGTTCCTGATCTTGTCGAAGCGGAGGGTGGAGTGGCCGTAGCGGAAGTACGCCGCCCAGCCGCGCAGGAACATGTTCATGTCCTGCACGACCGCCGCGACACCGAGCAGTTGCCGGGACCGGCCGGTGAGTTCCCGGATCTGGTCACGGGCATGCTGCATCGCCTTGTTCGCGGGCCAGCGGGCCAGGAACACGACGCCTTTGGCTCCGTGCAAGCCACGGGATCAGACCATCTGGTGGTGGAAACCCAGGAAATCGAAACCGGGGCCGCCTTCCTCCAGGCCAACGATCCGCGTCTTGGCCTCTTTCGGCTCCAGGCCGAGTCCGGCCAGCAGCTGGCGGAGCCGCGCGAGCGCGGCCTCTGCCTGCTGAGCGGACTTGCACATCACCAGCAGGTCGTCGGCGAACCGGACCAGCACCCCGAACTCCCGCACATCCCACTGCCGGTCGAGCCGGTGCAGGTACACGTTGCAGAGCGCGGGACTGATCACGCCCCCAACGCAATG
>CAWKKA010000001.1:0-103939 GCA_963850105.1 uncultured Actinomycetota bacterium | reverse complement strand
TAGCGGCCACAGACTACCTGGTCCTACCCCGCTCTCTCTCGTCAGCGTTGTCGGCTGGACTCGCTCGACACTTTCGCAACCTTGCTCGGAAAGTGCGGCTAGCGGTGTCAGTGCTCGGCACGTCCAGTTCATCCAGCTCTACGGGCGCTACCGGTTTCCCATGATTGTCTGGGCGGCGGCCATTTGTGCTGGCGTTCTATCAATGGGCCGCGCACTGGCTGGACCGGCCCGCTCGGGGTGATCCTCCCGCGGAGTTGCGAGTGGTAGTTTCTGCTCGGCACCAAGGCAGTCATCGCCGCAGCGCCGTGTCATCCCGGCCGCGTCACCCCGCCGTGGATGCATCAGGTTGGGCTCAGCCGGCACGCGACTTCACCAGCCCAGGTCAGCGCTCACGGTTCCGAATCTGCCGGACCGACGTAAGGGCGGAGAACCACGCCGAGGTGGTTCTCCGCCCTTCCCAGTCTTGACGAGGACTTCTTACTGACAATGCAATGTCAGTAAGAGTTCACCCACTTAGCTGTGTAGCTCCCGCCTGACAGCGCAGAAATCGAATTTAGCTGATAAGTGGCAGTTGCATCGAACATCTCCACTTCCGTCTCGCCAGGGGAAGTGGCGATGGTATCGGTCTTCCCCGCAGCGATAGTTCCCCCGCCGACAAAGGCGACCGGATTGGTATCGGCTAGTGGGACGATGCCGATCGAGTAAGCAGGACGCTCTACGATCCACTCGGCACTGTTGTCTAGGCACGTAGCAAGAGCGCATGTAGCAGCCTGACTAAAGCTGTTGGCGGTATTAGTCGAGTCGGTTAGCTTCAGCGTGTAGCTCGTACCAGACCGAGTGACTGAGGCCGTGATTGCGTCACCCGCTGCTGCCGTTGAACCGACCTCGACCGTGTTTGCCGGATACATCTCGTACCAGGTGTAGTAATAAGCGGTGCCCTCGAAGCAGAAGGACGTCGTACCATCCTGCTCGACTGTACTGTCATTCCAGCCATCCAGGCCTACCCAAACGCTGGATATTCTTTGCTCTGATGTGCAGTAGGCCTTGGGAATGTGCCACGACCCATATACCTTCGTGTACTCCTGGGCAGTACTAACTTGCGATGCATATCCAGACCAGTTGAAGGAACCTGCCTGGTTCTTGACAGAACTCCCCTTGAGAGGGCCCGTTGGCATTCTCGCCTGTGTGGGACTCGTTCCCTTCTTGCCTATCAGTGCAATGGTGGGCTTTGAATTCTTCAGCAGAGCCACGAGAGCTTTCTCGGCCTGCTTAGCCTTGAGAGCGGATGGGGCGTGGAGTGCGACCCCGTTCTGTGCCGGCCGACCGGCTGAATGACTGCCGTTCGCCGCATACCCCAGCGCGAACACTGCAGCCGCTGCACCTACACAAGCAACGAGCTTCCTGGCCCTCGTCCCTAGCCCACGTCCTACCATCGAACTCCCCTGTGACAGGAAGAGGACACCACATCCCCTTCTTGAACGCCCTTCTTAGACACGTTCGTGCCAGGTACGGGCGGTAAGGCTATCTACCTGCCGAGGATCGTACTGGAGATCAAGTGATCGATCTGGAGTCTTCCTGCAAAGGCGGAGGATTCTGTTCTATTTCGACCTAGGATCGGCAGCGATATCGGATTACTTCTACGAGAAGTGGACGAAGTGGGCACGCACGGGGATAGCTTGCACTCGGTGCCCGCGCCCGCATCGAAGAGCGCGAGGCGCGGAGGAGGACGGGCCAGTAGCCGAGCAGAAGCGCTTCGCGCGGCTTAACTGATAGCAGCGGCTGCTGCCGCAGCAGCTGCAGGAAGCGCGTCGGCGATCTGGTTGATCGCGACATCGTCGTGCGCGGCCGACAGGAACCAGGCCTCATACGGTGAGGGCGGCAGGTACACGCCCCCGTCCAGCATCGCGTGAAAGAACGCGGCGTACGCGGGCGAGGACTGGGCGCGAGCAGCTCCGAAGTCGCGGACCGGGTCCGTGACGCCGAGGAAGATCGAGAAGAGGCTGCCCGCTTCCTGGAGGCGGAACGGCACGCCTGCCGCTGACAGCGCATCCGCGGCCAGCTTGGCGACGGCGGCCGCTGCCTCGTCGACCCGCGCATATACCTCCGGCGTGCATTCGCCCAGCGTGGCGATCCCTGCTGCGGTCGCGAGCGGATTGCCCGACAGCGTGCCCGCCTGGTAAACGGGACCGACGGGGGCGAGCCTGTCCATGATCTCGGCGCGGCCGCCGAATGCAGCGGCGGGTAGCCCGCCGCCCATCACCTTGCCGAACGTCATGAGGTCACCGGCGATGCCCTCGCGGCCGTACCAGCCGGACCTGGTGACACGGAATCCGGTGAGCACCTCGTCCATGATCAGCAGCGCCCCGTACTCACCGCAGAGCGCGGACAGCAGCTCGTTAAAGCCCGCCGACGGCGGCACCACGCCCATATTGGCGGGACAGGCCTCCGTGATGACACACGCGATGTCGCTGCCGCTCGCGGCGAACGCCTCCCGCACGGCCTCGGCGTCGTTATACGGGAGCACGAGCGTATCGGCGGCCACGGCACCAGTGACGCCAGGCGAGTCCGGCAGGCCGAACGTGGCGACGCCGGAGCCAGCAGCTGCCAGGAGCGCGTCAACGTGTCCGTGATAGCAGCCGGCGAACTTCACCACGAGCCGTCGTCCCGTGTATCCCCTGGCCAGTCGCAAGGCTGACATCGTAGCTTCAGTCCCAGAGCTGACCAGCCGGACCTTCTGCACGGGTGTGCGCTGAACCAGCTCAGCGGCCAGGTCGGCCTCGGCGGCGGTGGCAGTTCCGAACGACGTGCCGTGCGCCGCGGCCGCCGTGACGGCGCCTACGACTGCTGGATGCGCGTGACCCAGGATCATCGGTCCCCACGAGCACACCAAGTCGACGTAGGTGTTGCCGTCCACGTCGGTGAGGTACGGACCGCGCCCTGACGCCATGAAGACAGGGGTGCCCCCTACCGAGCCGAACGCGCGCACCGGCGAGTTGACCCCGCCTGGCATCAGCTCCGCCGCCCGTCTGAATAGCTCGGCTGACCTAGCGCGTGTGCCCCTCACCACGAACGAGCCTCCTCGCAGACGTCGGAGAGGATCTCAAGCAGCAGCAGCCCATCTGGCAGGTCATGAGTCGCCGGATCCCGGAGCCACCGGCACGCTCCCGTCCCGGTGCGCGATGGGGGCGCTACGACATAGCTGTCGCGGCAGTGCCAGCGCAACCCGGTCGCGTCCGCAATCTCCTCAGGTTCACAGTCGAGGTGGCAGCTCCACCACTCGTTCTCGTCGGCCGGCGCTCCCCTGGTCCGGACGAAAAAGTGCGCCCGCTCCTCCGCACTGATCGCGACTGGCCCTGGCCGCAGTCCTGACCGCTCCATCCGGGACAGGGCGGTCGTCCCGACCAGGCCTGGCACGTCAAGCACATCGAATGTCCGGCCCGTCACGAGAATCAGGTTCGCCGCCGGCGCGGCCAGCCACCAGCTTGCGATCAGTTCAGGATCGCTAGTGGCAACGTTCTGCCACGCTGGCGATACCGGATGGGCTCCGGGGGCGGGGCAACCTATCCGATCGCATGAGCAAGCACGCTGCCAGTCTGAAGACCGCTGGCCCGACGCAGGCCTGAACGCCCCCGGGCACACAGGCCAGCCGAGCGCCGCATACCGGAGTGCGGCCTCTGCCGTCTTGCTCACAGCCCGGCGCAGTCTGACCCGCAGAACGGTCTCGACCAACTAGCTCCACTCCTGCTCGGTGGAAATGCACAGTAGCTGGAAGCTGCCGTGCGGGCTTCGCTGCCTGCGAAGGGCCGTGCGAGCGGTGCGTGCCCGGCGAGGTCCATTTGCAGACTGCAAGAACACCAAACTACTCGCTGCCAGGTTAGCGACCGCTAATCCGCGCGCGAATGTCGGTGGCATATTGACGTCTGACCCGAAATGCGGATAGAACGTGTTTCAGTTCTGCCCGATGACTTTCTGGCCCGATGACCTGTCTTCTGCCCAGGTTAGCGCCACCTCACGGCAAGACTTCGCTCAACTAGGCACACGCCGGAGGTTCAGTGCCGGTTCCGGACCAGCGTGACCCCGAAGTGACGCGGGAAATCTTGCAGACGTGGCTTGCTCGGCAGCTGCCCGCAGCGGACAGCGTTGTAGTCGACGCGGTCCAGACGCCGGCGAACACCGGTTTCTCGGCTGAGACCCTGATGTTCGACGCAGCGTGGCACGAGAGCGGCCAGGCAGCCGAACGCCGCGAGCGCCTGGTGGCCAAGGTGGCTCCGACAGGATTCCAGATCTTCCCCGAGCCGAGGTTCGCCGAGCAATTCAGGCTGTTGCGCATCCTCGCCAAGACTCAGATCCCGGTCCCGGTCGTGCACTGGCATGAGCCCGACCCCGCCGTGCTCGGTGCACCCTTCTACGTGATGAGCAGGGTCGACGGTGACGTCCCGACCGACATGCCGCCTTACCACACCGGCGGCTGGGTCACCGAGGTCAGTCCGGCGGAGCGCGAGCGCATGTGGTGGTCTGGCGTCAGCGTTCTGACTCAGGTGCACGCGCTGGACGTCGCGGCGCTCGGGCTGGATTTCGTCGATCAGGTCAGCTACGGCCCAACTGGGCTGGGCCAGCGACTTGCGTATTACGAGCATTACCTCGAGTGGGCCTACACAGGCGCCGTGCCAGTCGCGGAGGCGGCGCTGGCCTGGCTGCACAAGCACCGGCCGGCGGAGAACTCCGATCCCGTCCTGCTGTGGGGTGACTCACGCATCGGCAACATCATCTACTCGGGCGGCCGGCCGGCTGCCGTGCTCGACTGGGAGATGGCTACGCTCGGGCAGCCGGAAGAGGACCTGGCCTGGTTCCTGCTGCTCGACCGCCACCATAGCGAGGGGGTGGGGGTGGCCCGGCTGCCCGGCTTCCCCGACGCGGCGCAGACCATCGACAGGTACGAGCAGCTCACCGGCAAGACGCTCGCGCACATGGACTACTACGAAGTGCTGTCAGCGATGAAATTCGCCGTCGTCATGGCTCGGATCGGCCAGCTGTTCATCCACTACGAACTCGTGCCGCCGGACAATGATTTCCCCTACAACAACACTGCGACGCAGTTGCTGGCCAAGATCCTCGGCCTGCCGCCGCCCGGCGGTGAACTGACCAACCCGCTGAGCTGACCAACCCGCCGAGCTGACCAAGCCGCCAAGTTGACGAAGCCGCAAAGGCACCACGGAGAGCCCGAATGACGCTGTCGCCACTCGACGACTATCCCGTCCACCAGGTTGCCCAGCCGATCCGCTACCCGGCGACTTCAGATCGCAACTTTTATGATCGGTACTACTTCAACTGCCACGCCGGCACCGATGAGCTGATGCTGATCATCGGCATGGGCCAGTATCCGAACCTGGGCGTCACCGACGCCTTCGCCTTGGCGAGGCATGGCGACACCCACCGGGTCGTGCGGGCGTCGCGTGAACTCGGCGCCGACCGGATGGACACCTCCGTCGGCCCGTTCAAGGTCGAGGTCATCGAGGGACTGCGCCGGCTCCGGGTCGTGCTCGAGCCCAACGAGCACGACCTGGACTTCGACCTGACCTGGGACGGCGTCATCCCCGCTCAGTCCGAGCCGAGGCACTACATCCGCCACCAGGAACGGGTGATCTTCGACTCGATGCGGCTAGCCCAGACGGGCAGATGGTCCGGCTACATACACAGCGGCGGCGAGGAGTTCGCTGTGACGCCGGAACGCTGGCAAGGCTCACGGGACAGGTCCTGGGGCGTGCGCCCGGTAGGCGAGAGTGAACCGCCCGGCATCCAGACCCGCAACTCGGCACAGTTCTACTGGATGTACGCCCCGATGCAGTTTGACGAGTTCTCGATCCTGACCATCGTCCAGGAGAACACGGCCGGGGCCAGGGTCCTGGAGGAGGCAGTGCGGATCTGGCCCGAGCACGCCGGCCGCGCATCGCAGCAGCTCGGCAGGCCCGAGTACCAGCCGCGGTACCTCCCCGGTACCCGGCAGGTGCAGGTCGCCACCATCGCGTTCAGCCCGCCGGTTGGCGAGCCCTTCGAGGTGACAGTGCGGCCGGTCTTGCCCGTTTCCCTCATGGTGGGGACCGGCTACGGACTCGAGCCGGACTGGAAGCACGGCATGTACCAGGGCACCGAACTGGTCGTCCAGGGCGTCTGTTACGACCTGTCCAAACCGGAGGACAAGGCCCGAATGTGGGGGATGATCGATAGCGTCGCCACGTTCGAGTCCACCGATAAAGGGCATACGATCACGGGAACGGGGCTCTTTGAGTACTGGCCGTTCGGTCCGCATGAGCCGACCGGCCTGGACTGACCAAATCAGTCCGGCACGGCCCGGATTAGCTCACCCGCCAAGTCGGCGACGTCACGCCTAAAGCGGCCAGCATTGATTCGTGGTCTATGCTCGGCCCTTCGCCTGAATGATCACTGGACCGCGTCGTTGACGTAAAAAGTGCCTTTGAGCTGGGAGGATAGAGCTTGTCGAGAGTCATATCCGGTCCGAGCCGAAGGCACTTTTCACATGCAGAATACAGCCCGCATTCTCGGTCGCCGACTGGATTGTCCGCGGCGGTCGGCGCGTCCGGCTGCGCATCGCAGGCCGGTGGCCCTGGTCCCGCGATATCACCGTTGCCATCAGCCGATTGCAGGCCCTGGCACCCGGCTAACCGGCTCCCATCAGACCCTGCGACCAGGAACGAGAAACACGGGGCCGTGGAACCCCGCCCACCCGGCGCGACAGCCGGGCCCTCCAGCCGCGGCCAGCCGTCGAAAGCAGCCGGCCAGCCTGCGGCGCAGACGTTCAACCCAAGATCACGAAACATCGAGGGCTAGAGCCAGCATGAGGACCAGAAGAGGCGCCGCATCAGGTCGGATACCGCTGCGCCTCGATTCGGAACTCCGCGAGCGTTTTGCTTTGCCCCTGAAGCCTAAAGTCATAGCGTGACACGAGGTTGAACCAAACGAAGCCGAGCACGCCAGGAGTGGTGAAGGCGCCATGGAACAGGTCTGCTAGCTGGGCAGGTTGGCGGGCGCCCGGCCTGATCGCTGTCTCGGCGATCAAGATCGGGCGATTGGTGTACTTGCGGATGGCACTGATCGTGGTTCCATAGACGTTCGCGAAAGTATCCGTGGAACGCAGATAGTGAGAGTCGATGCCGACCCAGTCCACGTACGCATTTCCTGGCCACCAGGGAGCCGGGTTAGCCGATAGGGACCCAGGGCGATTCACAGTCCAGACCCAGATCACATTCTTGGCACCTGCGCTGACAAACGCATCGTGAATAACCCGCCAGGCCTTGACAAAGGTAGCTGCGGGGACATGATGCCAGCCCCAGGGGTACCAGTTCCCGTTCATCTCATGCCCGACACTGATGGCGATTCTGGCCTTCATGCCCTTCACCGCGTCAGCGAAGTCTCTGAGATACTTACTGGATCCCCCAGCGGCGATTGCTGCCACGGACGAGTGCCGCAGATTGATCTGGAGCAGCGGCAGCGCGCCAAGACGCTCGACGTGACAGGCGAGACCGGCGTTAAAGGGCGACCCGAACGACACAAAGTATGGGGCAATGTTTGGGCGCTCGCCCGTGAGTTGACCCACCTTGGTCCACTCCGTCGTGTTGTACGGAAATCTCGGCGTGATGAAACCGACGTAGCGAGCAGGCGGTGAAGCCGGCTGCCCGCAGGGAGTCGCCGCCGCCCTGCCGCTGGAACTATGCGAGCCGCCTGGGTCGGTGGACCCTGATGAGGAGTTACCGGACCCTGATGACGCGTTAGGCGAACGCCCGGCCAGCGCAATCCCGAGGAACGTCGACACCGCTACTGCGGCTACTACGCCGACGGCGATCACTCGCCCGATCTTCATCGTGCCCTGCCCTCCAGTTTTTTGATGAGAACCTCGGGTCCGGTTTTCTGAGCGGCAGATCCGATCCCCACCTCTACCTTCTTTGTCCGCGTCACCCATCCCTGCCGCATGCAGGTGCAGACGCCATAAAAGCGCAGCGGGCGGAGTACGAACATTACCCACAGGCCGACGACCGGCGCCAAAACAAAGGAGCTGCATCTGCCGAACCAAGATTCATCGCTTCGTACTACTGAAAAAATGCGTACGGCCTGCGCGTAAGCGCAGGCAACTGTGGCGATGAGCGTCGTGACGACGTAGGACCGCGAGCTGTGCCAGTCGGCGCCGGCGGCAATGACTGCACCGCTGGATGCAAGAAACGCCCACAGGCTGATGACTGTGAACCACCAGCTCCACGACATTATCGGTAGATAGCGCAGGCGCCAGAACGTCCGGACTGTCGATCCCCGCATCCACCGTGTCCACTGCCGGAAAAGGTGACTGAAATTCTCCGGATACATCGCAAGCTGGAACGCCGAAGGCTGCTGTACCGCTCGCCCCCGCCCCCTGGCGAATAGCGTCAGGGCGGCGTCATCGCCCAGGTGAACTGGATTGCCAAAGAAGGTCTCGTACAGGTAGGCGTCGAGGTTGTCCTGGATTACTGCCGCGCGGTACAGCGCGAAGGTGCCCCGGTTGACAAGCAGGTCCCCGAGGACCGACTGCGAGCTGCAGGAGAGCAGCTGCCAGATCAGAGATCGAGTGCCACTGATACGCGTAAGCCAATTGCGGCGATGGTTGAAGGCGAGCTCGAGACCGGCCACGCTCTGGACTCGCGAGTCGGCGAATGGCTTGAGGCCCTCGTCGATGGCCCGGCGTTCCAATGCGGTATCGGAGTCGAGCGTCACGAGGATGTCTGCACGTACTGACCTGAACGTCCGGGCCTGGGCATGTTTCTTGCCCTGGTTCTCCTGGCGCACCCAGGACAACTGGCAACCCGGCGGCTGATGCCGTAGCCAATAGGCGCGGACATCTGAGTAATCGACAACAGAGCCATCGTCGACCACCTGTACCAGGTTCGGCAGCCGCGTCTGGTTGAACAGCCCGTAGAGACAACGGTCGAGCAGCGCCCGGTCCTCGTTAAACACGGGCACGTTGACGGCTACCACCAGATTGTTCAGCTGCGCTTGCCCGCGGCGGGAAACAGCTACCGGTCGCTCTCGCCAGGACAGGAACCACTGCAGGACGGTCATCATGAAGATAGCCGCCCAGAAGCACACCAGCAGTTGATCAGACCTGTACAAGCGGAAGAATTCGACGTGCCGGAAGATCCCGACTGCCGCGACGTCGATCAGCACGACCCACAAGAGCGGCCGGGCCGGCTTGAGCCGCACTTCCGGGATGTCGTACCGGTGCGCTAGAGATCCTCCAGTCCTTTCTTCCGGCGCCACAGGTATCTGATCAACGCGGTCACCAGGCCGGTGAAGATCCCCGTAGCAACGAAGATGATCGTCAAGCTGTCCAGAAATCGGTTCACCCTTGGCCTCCACCCAGGCAGCCGCCGGTGCGCGGCGTCGAGGCGAGCCGACGCGCTCCCTCATAGGGACATCTCGAGACAGGAGATCTCAGCCCTGTCTGCGGCATGCTCGTACGGATGTGCCACGTCACCCTTGATCATCACTCCCTCGCCTGCCCGGCCGGCCCGCCGTATGCCCAGACAGTAAAGTAACCGCGTTTGGTTCCGCTGAAAGGGACCTTTCGAATGAGTCGATAGCCCTTAACCGATGACAGGACTTCGGTAATTTCCCTATCTACGCCGGGCATCGATGTGAAGCTCAGCACGACAAGCGAGAAGTAGTGGTGCTTGAGCGCGTTGATGTAGAGCGTCGCTCCGCCTGGCTTGCTTGCAAGGCGACCGGATCGCAGGGTAAGGCCGACGGTATCCGACCATTGCCGCCAGGACGTATCCGGCAGGTAGTACTCCAGGACTGAATGCGTGTCGGCAAGAAAGCGCCCGCCATGTGAAGTCCGCGGTTGCAGGAACGCCGCCAGTCTCGCCGCGCCTGGCCACGTCGTCGTCAGCCGAATGGCCTGCCGCAGCCCGAGTACCGCCAGCATCGCCAGGAGCCCGACGAGTCCGGCTGACATCGCTCGCCGCAGGATGCTGGGCTTGAGCGATGTAGCCAATCGGCCGCCAAAGTAGCCGACCGCTATGGCCGCGAACCAGGCGCCGTAATCTGCGTATTGATTCAACGAAGGCGAGGTGTGCAGCCGAGCCTGCTCGATCGGCGCCATTACTGCTGCGACCGCAAGAACCAGCAGCATGGCCCTCTGGCCACCGGTCAGGCGGTCAAAAAAGCTGAGTGCCAAGGCCGCGGACGCGACAGCCGCGAGCACGCCGATCCACACCCAGGAGAACAGCAACGGAGCAGCAACGGAGCTATCACCGCGAGCGAGCGATAGAGCTACTGCACTGAGATTGGCAACGTAGTGTTTGCCGTCGAGCTTGAGCAACAGCAGGCCCAGCAATCCCGTTTGAGCCACGACCATTCCAGCCCTGGTCAGGCCGCGCTTCCCGCCAGGCTTGGGGAAGGCCCCGAACAGCGCTAGCGCTATGACCACGGGATCGAACAGAATCGACGGGTACAGCGCGGCATTTGCCAGCGCAAGCGCACTGCCACCGGCAAACATCCAGCTAGCCGCGTCATGTTCGTCGCCCACGTGAAGAACGCACCAGGTGGCCGTTGTCAGCAGCAGCAGCGCGAAAGCACCGCAAGTGGCAGATGAACCTAGCTGCAGCGTGGGGCCGAGCATCGCCCAGGATCCGGCGGCGAAGAATGCTGCCCACCGCCCGAACAGACGCGACGTGACAGCCCATAGCAACATCGTCGTTCCCAGGACGCATATGAGCGAGAACGCCCTGGCTGCCGCCAATCCACCAAGGGCGTTGACCATGGCGGCGATGGGCGGATAGATAACCGGGACGCCAGAAACGTAGGTCGGAAAGGCCGGCACAGCCGCCCCATGAAACAAGTGGGCAAACTCCAAGCGGCCCACATCCAGGTAAATTGCCTCCGAATTGAACGCGGTGTTTGCCCCGAGCAGTCGGACCGACAGGACCGCCTGGGCGGAGAGCACAAGGACGAGCTCCCAATGCATCGCGGCCAGCCACATGCGCAGTCTGTCCCGCGCGGTGTACGCATGGGACGATTGCGGTCGTGCCCGAGCAGTTGCTTTCGACCCGATCTGGGCGGGCAGGCGAAGCGTGTCGGCGTTGAGTGCGTCGCGGTTCGGCGAGGTCACCAGCTCTTGCTCGGATAGGGCGTCCCGCCCGCCGATCTCCTGCCTGGCAGCGGCGTCGGGCGTGCGAGTAGTGAGGGAGAGCAAGGCTTGCATGCTGTCTGCCGCCGCTGCGGTGGCTGCGCTTGGCCCGGTGGGCACCGGAACTGGAGCCTCCGAGCTCATCCCCTGCAGCCTTCCTCGTCTCTGCCCCGGGCAGCTGTCCCCAGACCACGTGCAGCCTAGCAGTTCGGCCCAGCCTTAATGCCCATCTGGGATATATCTACCCAGGCACTACCATAACTAGGTTTGAGCGCGGGGCAAGCTACGGCGTTGGCGGTGAACTCAGCTTGCGCGCGACCTCGGCCGCCCAGTACGTCAGGATGATGCTCGCGCCGGCCCTGGTGATGGCAGTCAGCGTCTCCATGATCACCCTGTCGCGGTCTAGCCAGCCGTTGGCGGCGGCCGCCTCGACCATAGAGTACTCGCCACTTACCTGGTAGGCAGCTACTGTCACCTGAACGGTCGCGGCCAGCTCCCTGATCACATCCAGGTAGGCCAGCGCCGGCTTGACCATGACGATGTCAGCGCCCTCGTCGACATCGAGCAGCGCCTCGCGCAAGGCATCCTTCGCCGCGGCCGGGTCCTGCTGGTACGCCGACCGGTCGCCGAACTGCGGCGCGCACTCGGCCGCGTCCCGGAACGGCCCGTATAGAGCCGAGGCGTACTTGGCCGAGTAAGCGCAGATGGCGACGTCACCGTGGCCTGCCGCGTCGAGAGCCGACCGAATGGCGCCAACCTGGCCGTCCATCATTCCGCTCGGGGCGACGACGTGCGCCCCTGCCACGGCCTGCGCCACGGCGATCGACGCATAGCGCTCGAGCGTCGCGTCGTTGTCGACCTCGCCGGCCGCGGTCAGCAGCCCGCAGTGGCCGTGGTCGGTGTACTCGTCCAGGCACAGGTCGACCATCAGCACGGTGTCGTTCCCCACCTCGGCCGCCAGGTCCGCTAGTGCGAGCTGGACGATGCCGCGCGGGTCGTCCGCCGCTGAGCCGCGTCCGTCCTTTACCGCGGGGATGCCGAACAGGATCAGGCCGCCCACGCCCGCGTCGACAGCTTCGGAAGCCGCCTTGAGCAGGCTCTCCCTGGTGTGCTGGACAACGCCAGGCATGGATGCCACGGGCTGCGGCTCGCTGATGCCTTCCTTGACGAACAGCGGCAGGACCAGACTCGACGGTCGGACGCTGACCTGGGCGACCAGCCGACGCAGTGGCGGCGTCCGGCGAAGACGGCGCGGCCGCGAAACGGGATACCTGGCGGTCAAATCGGCTACCTGATCCGGCGGCGCGCGCCGCGGCGGCGCTCGCTTGGCTTGCGGACCGGCTCCCCCGCCTCGATGGCGGCGTCCCGGACACCGGCGCCGTGTGCCGCCAGCGCCTCGACAAGCGCCGCGACCGACGGCTTCGCCGCCACCACGTCGACGCGCAGCCCGAACTCGGCCGCTGTCTTCGCCGTCTGCGGACCGATCACCGCGATAACCGTGACCGCGTGCGGCTTGCCGGCGATGCCGATCAGGTTGCGCACCGTGGAGGACGAGGTGAACAGGACCGCGTCGAAGCCACCACCCTTGATGGCTTCCCGGATCGGCGCTGGCGGCGGCGCCGCGCGCACAGTCCGGTATGCCGTGACGTCCTCGGCTTCCCAGCCCAGCTCGGTCAGCCTGGACAGCAAGGTTTCGGTCGCGATGTCGGCCCGCGGCAGCAGCACCCGGTTGATCGGATCGAGTATGTCGTCATACGCCGGCCAGGCGTCTGCCAGGCCTTCAGCGGACTGCTCGCCGCCCGGGATCAGGTCTGGCATGATCCCGAACTCGCGGAGTGCCTGCGCGGTCTGCTCGCCCACGGCCGCGACCTTGACGCCGGCGAAAGCCCGGGCGTCGAGGCCGTACTCCTCGAACTTCTCCCTGATGGCGCGCACCGCGTTGACCGAGGTGAAGCCGATCCACTGGTAGCGGCCGGTCACCAGGCCCTTCACGGCCCGGTCCATCTGCTGCGGCGTCCGCGGCGGCTCGACCGCTATAGTCGGCACCTGCTCAGGCACGGCACCGCGAGCTCGCAGCAGGTCGCAGACCTCGTCGGCCTGCTCTTTCGTCCTCGGGACGAGCACGCGCCAGCCAAACAGCGGCTTGGTCTCGAACCAGGACAGCGCGGCCTGGGCGGTCACACCGTCGCCGACTACTGCGACTGCCGGCCCGTGCGCGGTCAGCAGGCTCACGCCCGCCGCCTTGAGGTCGGCCGCGATTGAGCCCAGCGTGCCGACCACGGTGTGCTGCTCGGTCGTCGTGCCGTTCCATGTAATGGCAAACGGCGCGCTCTCCGACCAGCCGTTGGCGATGAGCATCTTGCCGAGGTCGACTGGCCCGGTCTCGGCGCCCAGGATGACCAGCGTCCCGTCGGTGACCGACACGCGGCTGACCTCGCCCGCGTTGATGATCCTGACGTCCCCGGTCATGTCGGTGGTCAGCGGGATGCCCGCGTATGCGGGCACGGCCGTCGCGGGCGAGACGCCAGGCACGATCTCGAAGGGCACCCGGGCCTTAGCACAGGCAGCCGCGTCGGCGGCCGCGACACCGAACAGGAACGGATCGCCGGCGTACAGCCGCACCGCGAGCTGTCCCGCCTTGGCCGCCTTGGTCAGCAGCTTGGGGTCGACGAGCTGCGCGTCCGAGTCCGTGAGCGTGGCGCCGTCCTTGACCAGATGGCCAAGCCGCTCGCCGAGCCACTCCGGCGCGACTACCAGGTCCGCGCGGGCAATCAGGGCTGCCGCCCGGACAGTCAGGAGGCTCTCGTCACCTGTGCCGGCACCGACGAACGCGACCCAGCCGGGCACGTGCGTGTCCGCCGCACGGCTAGCGGACCGCCCGCCCGCCCTATCGGTCGCTGCCTTGGACTGTCTGCCGACCTTCGCGGTCGTGGGTGTGGGGTTCACTTGTCATCGTCCCCGCTGCTGAGGTGTCCGCCGGACACTGCCATATATCGTCCCGCGCCCCGGCTGAGCAGATCGGCAGCCAGCTGGCGGCCAATCATCTCGGCCTGCGCCAGTGCGCCACTCGCGCTGCCGCGAAGCGCCATCCCCCCGTCGGCTGCCACGACGACGCCGCTCAGCCGAAGTATGTCTGTTCCGGCAGCATATGCGCCGACCGGCGCCGCACAGCCTGCCTGAAGTCCGCCCAGCAGACTGCGCTCTGCCGTTGTCGCGGCCCTGCTGACCGCGTCGTCAATGCAGCCAAGCAACGCAACGAGGTCTTCCCTCCCCGCATTGCACTCAACCGCGAGCGCGCCCTGGCCGGCAGCCGGCAGCATCTCGTCCGGCTCGAACACCTGGGACACCGCGTCGAGCCTGCCTATCCTGGCGAGCCCAGCATGGGCCAGAACCACAGCCGCCAACTCGCCCGTTTCGACCTTGGCCAGGCGTGTGCCAGCGTTACCACGGACGGGAACGGGGTACACGTCAGGCCGCAGCAGCAACAACTGCGCGGCCCGCCGCGGGGAACCGGTGCCGATCCTCGCACCGGCCGGCAAGTCCGCCAGCTTCGCCCCGTTCTGGCCGACGAGCGCGTCGCGCGGGTCGTCCCGCTCGGGCACGGCGGCCAGCGTGATCCCCTCCGCCGACCCAACAGGAAGGTCCTTGAGCGAGTGCACGGCGATATCCACGTCGCCGGCGAGCAGGCTGGTCCGCAGCGCACTGACGAACACGCCAGTGCCGCCGATCTGGGTCAGTAGTTCCCGGCTCTTGTCGCCGGCCGTTTCGATCCCGACAAGCTCGACCTCGCGCCCGGTCCGCGCGGTAATGGCCCTGCCGACCCCCTGGGACTGGGCGACCGCCATCGGGCTACGGCGCGTGCCAAGGCGCAGCGGTGCGCGGGTCATCGCCCCTCCTCCCGGTCGGTCGCTGACTGCGGCCAGCCTGCTAGTTCAGCGTCGGCCTGCGCCACAGCCTGCACTGTTGCCGGATCGAGATCAAATAGCACGCGCAGCGCGTCCTCGTATGAATCGGCGCCGGGCGACCCCGCGAGCTCTTTGACGCGGACCGTGGGGTCGTGCAGCAGCTTGTCGGTGACGCGGCGCATTGACTTCTCGACCTCGGCCATCGCCGCGGCGTCGAGGTTGAGCCTGCCCGCAAGTCTGGCCAGCTCCAAATCGACGACGCCGGCTGCCTTGGCGCGCAGCGCGACCACTGTCGGCGTCACCGCTGCCGCGCGGTTGGCCGACAGGTGCGCGGCGAGTTCGTCCGCCATGATGCGGCGCACCTCAGCCACCTCGGCCTCGCCTGGCCGCACGGCCGCCTGGTCATCGCCTGCCAGAGTCTCCAGATCGGTCAGCGCAACGCCGTCGAGGCTGACCACTTCCGGATCGACGTCGCGCGGCATCGCCAGGTCAAGCAGGACTAGGGGTGCGGCAGGATCCGCCCGGCGCTGGAGTGCAGCCTGCACTGTGTCGGCCGAGATGACATGGCCCGATGCGCCAGTACAGGTCACGACCAGATCCGCCGCTGCCATCAGGTCGACAAGGGCGGACATGTCACCAGCCCGGCCGCCGGCCGACGCGGCCAGGCGCTCGGCGCGCTGCCTGGTCCGGCTCGCGACGGTCAGCTCCGCTGCACCGGCCCTGGTGACGCTCGCCACGGCGAGGCCGCTCATGGACCCGGCGCCGACGACGAGGACGCGCCGGCCCGCCAGCGCAGCTATGCCAGCAGACCCGTCAGCGAAGTGCCGCGCGGCGGCCTGTAGGCCGACGCTGACCAGGCTGGCGCCAGCGGCGCCGACGCTTGTCTCCGCGTGAGTGCGCTTGCCCGCACGCAGCGCGAGGGTCCCGAGCTCAGAGAGCGTACGGCCGAGCGTCCCCTGCTGCCGGGCTATGTGCAGCGCCTGCCGCAGCTGGCCGAGTATCTGGCTCTCGCCGATGACCATCGAGTCAAGGCCGCACGCCACGGCGAGCAGGTGCTGCACCGCGCGGTCTTCGTAGTGCACGTACAGACAGGGCGTCAGCTCGGCGGGCGGGACGTGCGAGTGCCGGGACAGCAGCTCGCAGATCGCGGCGACGGCGCCGTGGAACTTGCCGACCTCGGCGTAGATCTCGACCCGGTTGCACGTACTGAGCACAAGCGCGCCCGCGACATCGTCTGCCCTGACGACGTCGTGCAGGAGCTTGTCCAGCGCGTCACCGGTCAAAGCGACGCGCTCAAGCGTCGCCAGCGGCGCGCCCTTGTGGCTAAGTCCGACCACCAGAACGCTCATGTGCCTACCGCCTGCACCCCTGTCGTGTAGTCAGGTGTACTGCTATCAGACCCGGCGTCCGCCGCGCGGGAGCCCGCAGCCGCCAGCCCGGCGGCCACATCAAGTCTCCCGTTCGCGCCTAGTTCCGCCGCGACGCTCAAGCCCAGGTCTCCCCTCGGCACGCTCTCCAGCCGACGACCGGGAAGCGTCGAGTCATGGGTGCCCCCTCCGCGCCGCTGGGCGTGGAACGCGAGGATCTGCAACTCGATCGACAGATCGACCTTACGCACATCGACGCCAGATGGCACGCTGAGCACGACTGGCGCGAAGTTGAGTATGCTCGTGACGCCCGCTGCCACCAGCCGATCGCAGACATTCTGCGCTACCGTCGCTGGGGTCGCGATCACGCCGATGGAGACGTCGAAGCGGTGAATCACATCCTCGATGTCGGCGGCGCTGCGCACCGTGTGCCGCGCGATCACGGTGCCGACGACTGCCGGGTCGCAGTCGACAAGCGCCGCGATCCGGAAGCCACGTGAGGCGAATCCGCCGTAGTTGGCCAGGGCGCGACCGAGGTTTCCGGCGCCGACGATGAGCACGGGCCAGTCCTGGGTCAGGCCGAGTTCCCTTGACACCTGGTAAATCAGGTAGTCGACGTCATAACCGACACCGCGGGTCCCGTATGAGCCCAGATGAGAGAGGTCTTTGCGTAGCTTGGCCGAATTGACCCCGGCTGCTGCGGCGAGCTCTTCGCTGGAGACGGTGGCGACCTCGTGATCGGCGAGGGCGTACAGGGCGCGCAGGTAGATGGGCAGACGCGCCACAGTCGCGTCCGGGATGCCGTGGCCGACGCCGGCCTTTGCTGACCCGGCCTGACCTGTGCTGGCCTGGGCCGGGCTGGCGGAGGCTGGGCGGCTAGCCGGCGAGGGGCGGCGGGACATGCGCCGGGACTCCTGTGGACTCGATCTGGCAGCGCCGGTGGTCGGGGTACCTGGGCGCGATTTCGCTGTCCACCGTACGCCCTTGTGAACGTTTGCACAAAGTCGGTGCAGGTCAGCTCAGGCGTGCAGGTCAGGCCAGCAGGGCAGCCCGCAGTCGCTCCGCGCTGACTCGCCAGTAATCGTGCTGGACGCTGTCAACAAACGTGACCGGGATCATGTCCGAGTACTGCGCCAGGTCGGCGGCCGAGTCGCTGATGTCGCGCTCCTCCCAGCCGACGCCGAGCTCGGCAGCGACGGCGGCGATCACCGAGCGCGCGTCGTCGCAGAGGTGACACCCAGGGCGCGACAGCAACGTGATCCGGCGTTCCAGGGGCGGCGCTCTGCGGTACCGGGGCGCCATGGGGTGCGGCAGCGATTGGCGAGTCAGCGCTCACCGGTACTCCCGCGAACCGCCGCCCGGCTGCGCGGACGTCCGGCCGTAGTCGCGCAGGTAGTCGGGCCGCTCGAAGCCAGCCGTGTCATAGCCAGGCTCGCTGAATAGGTCAGCGACCGACGGGAATGGCGAGACCTTGGCCTGCTGGAGCCCGAGCTCGATGACATTCGTCGCGAGCACGTATGGCCGCTTGTCCGCCTCGAACTGCTGCACGTGCGGCTGCTGGTTATGCCACTGGTAGGCAGACCGATCGCGGTACACCTCATAGAGGATGCGCTGCATAGGTGCCGACGGCACCGCGTGCACGATGAACACCAGGGTGTCGGGCTCCCGGCTGCGCACCTGCTCGACGACGCGGCCAGTCAGCTTGTCGAACTCCTCGACGCGGTCTTCCAGCAGCGTAAAGATCGCTATCTGGCCGAAGAGCTGGGCCCGCGCGCCGTCCTCCCCCTGGTGGCTGGCACCGCCAAGGATGTCCGGGTTGCCAGGCCTGCCCTGGTGGCTCGCAGCGCCGGCCGCCGCGCGGCCGTCAAGATCGTCCTGGTAACGCGGGTCCCCGGGGGCGAAGTCGCCGGTGGCATAGTCACCGGTCGCGAAGTCACCGGTCGCGAAGTCACCGGTCGCGAAGTCCGGCGTCTCATAGTCGCTCCGCTGCTGGTCAGCGCGCCACTCGTCGCGGCCAGGCCCGCTGCGCCAGTCCTGCGATCCTTCGCGCGAGGCGTCGCCCCAGCCTCCGTCGTAGCCGCTGCCGGACCTGTAGTCCAGGTCCGGATCGTCGTCGCGGTCATACGGACCGGCTCCGGCCCGGCCTGCGGGCTCGGGCCGGTACAGCCCGCCGCCCCGATACACGCCGCCGTCCGTGGCGGGCTCGAATCGTGCGAAATCTCCGGTCTGGTCGACTCGCCCGAAGTTTGCTGCCTGGTGATCGTCGTATGACCAGGCATCGTCCCGTGCAGGCCGCGACGGCAGCGGCACTCGCCCGGCCCGCATCCCGGCCAGCCACGTGAGTGCGGCCGCCGCGGTTCCCAGCAGGGCGAACACAGACGCGACAGGCAGGTGGATATTGGCCTGGTAGGCGGCAAGGGCGGCGAGCGGTGGATAGGCGAGCAGCAGGGCGGCCGCGCCGGCCATCAGCTGAGCCGGCAGCACTGCGTTCCAGCCAGGCTGGCCCGCCCGGTACGCCACGACCCCGATGGCGATCACGGCGACCAGCGCGGTCACCGGCCCGATCGCGAACTCCAGCACGTAGTTAGGAGGCGTCTGGTAAAACACGGCTGGGTCCGGCCATTTCTTGCTGAACGTGACCTGGGCGAGCTGATCCAGAGCGAGGACAACCACGGCGACTAGGGCAAGAGCCGGAATATACAGACGCGCGCAGAACCTGACCGCCCCGCTCCGGGCGGCGATCTCGGACAGTCCGAGTATGAGCGCTAGCGGCGCGATGACCTGGCCGCCCAACTCCATCGCGCGGAACATGGCCCCGTCGAATCCGGAAAGGTAACCCAGCGCCTCCGAACCCAGGCCGATGAGCAGGCCGAGCAGCGCGACGGAGAAGGCAATGAGATCGCCGCGTGGCTGGCGGAAGCAGCGCGCGAGCAGCACGCCGCCGCCGATCGCGGCCACGATCGCGCCAATGCCGGAGGCGGCCAGTGAAATATGCATCGCTGCCTATGGTGCACGACGCGGCGCGATGATGTGACCAAAGGCTTGACCTGCAGGCACGCGACGCCTCTCTGGACGTGGGCGCGGCCGCTCCGCCGGGCTGCTAGCTGGGCCAAGGCGGCGACGGTATCGCCCGCGCGACCGGGGCAAGGCGGCCAGGTAGCCACTCATTGACGAGTGGGTGCAGGCGGCGCACCGCGCCGAAAGCCGAGCCCGCCGCCGGTAGGCTCGGCTTCATGAGCGGCGAGTCCGACCTCGCGGGCAGGCCCCGCGTTAGCAGCCGGTCCGGTGCGCTCGCAAGGCTGGGCCTGGCCAGGAAGAGCCCAGCAGTTCTCGCCGGCGAGGCTTCGGCCGCGGCTGCGGATGTCGAGCTCGCGCCGCCAGTGCCCGATGCGACCGCTGCCGCCTTCTTTGACGTGGATAACACCCTGATGCGTGGCGCGTCCATCTATCACTTCGCCCGCGGCTTGGCCGCGCGCAAGATGTTCGGGCCGCGCGATCTGCTCAGGCTGACCTGGGGCCAGCTCGCCTTCCGCCTGCGGGGTGCCGAGAATGCCGATCACATCGACGCAGCCAGGGAAGCCGCGCTGGCGTTCGTGGCCGGCCAACGGGTCGATGACGTCGTCGCGCTGGGCGAGGAGATTTACGACGACACCATGGCCGACCGCATCTGGGAGGGTGCCAGAGAGCTGACCCGGCAGCACCTGGCGGCCGGGCAGCGAGTGTGGCTCGTGACCGCCACGCCAGTGGAGCTCGCCAACATCCTGGCGCGAAGGCTCGGGCTTACCGGGGCGCTCGGGACTGTTGCCGAGACCGCGGATGGCGTCTACACCGGGCGGCTGGTCGGCGGCCTTCTGCACGGCCAGGCCAAGGCAGCGGCCGTGCGGGCACTAGCCGAGCGCGAGGGCCTTGATCTGGCCCGATCCAGCGCATACAGCGACTCGTCGAACGACCTGCCCATGCTGGAGCTTGTCGGCCATCCGAGCGTGGTCAATCCCGACGGCGACTTGCTGAAGGAAGCACGCAGCAGGAACTGGCCGGTGCATGAGTTCCGGTCCGGACGTCGCGTGACCATGATCGCGCTGCCTGTGGCGGCGGGCGCCGGCGCGATCGCCGGCGGCATGGCCGCACGGCTCGCGTTCCGGCGACGGCGAGCGGCAGGCTAGCTGCCGAAGGCCGGTCCGCGCGCCACGACAAGCTCGTCGAGCTTGGCCTGGATGGTGTCCCGCACACGCTCAGCAAGACATGCGACCAGGTCCTCATCCGGTTCGGGCAATGGCTGCCCGGACGTCGCAACGGGCGTGCAGAACTCGATGATCCAGTTTGATGGCAACGGAACCGCGCCGAGCGGGCCCAGCCAGGGGAAGAGGGGCGTCAGCGGGAAGTACGGCAGGCGCAACGCCCTGGCGAGCGCGGCGGAGTTGCCGAGCATCGGATAGATCTCCTCCGCTCCCACGATCGCGCAGGGAATGATCGGCACGCCAGCTTGGAGCGCCGTCCGGGCGAACCCGCCGCGGCCGAACCGCTGCAGCCGGTACCGCTCGGTGAACGGCTTGCCGATGCCCTTGAAGCCCTCCGGGAACACGCCGACAAGTTCCCCGGCGCCAAGCAGGCGCCGCGCCTCGGCGGGATCTGCCCGCGTATGCCCGCTCCGGCGGGCCAGCGACGACAGTCCCGGCAGGGTGTACACCAGATCTGCCCCGAGCAGCCTCAGGTTGCGCTTAGCCGGATGATCGGCAAAAACGCCGGCCTGAAGCATGATGGCGTCGAGCGGAAGCACACCCGAATGATTGGCCACGATCAGGGCCGCCCCGCAGTCCGGGATGTTGGCCATCCCGCGGGCCTGGACCCGGAACCAGTTCCGGTACAGCGCGAGCGCCGCAGGCATCAGCAGGGCCGAGTTCAGTTCAGGATCGAAGCCAAACTGGTCGACCGGGAAGTCCCCGGCCAGGCGGCGGCTGGTGAACTTGGCAGCGGCCGCCAGCCGTCGCCGCCAGCCCGGCGGTTCGGCCGCTGGTCGGCGGTCACGGCTGTCCACTCATGGCCTCACCATCAAGCTGTGCCTCATGGCTGCCCGTCATGGCTGCACCGTTATGGCTGCAGGCGCCACGACGCCTCGGCCAGGGTCGGCGAACCGTCCAGCCGGCTGGCAGACTACTTCTTGTTCCTGCGCTGTACGCGCGTCTTGCGCAGCAGTTTGCGGTGCTTCTTCTTCGCCATGCGCTTGCGCCGCTTCTTGATGACTGAACCCACGAGACCACCCTCAATGCTTTCTGGCTGACGGGCATGTCCGCGTTACATGCTCGCCACATCCGGCGGCCGGGCACATGCCAACGCCACAGCGTACCTCCGCTTGGCCCCATTGCCCGGCATCGCCCGGCATCTCGCCCTTCTGCGCCCGCGCCGAAGGCGCGGTCAGTCCGCCCCCACGAACGCTTCGCGCAGGTACCCGGTCACTGCCTGCTCGGGCACCCGGAACGAGCGCCCGACCCGGATCGCCTCAAGCTCGCCTGAGTGAACGAGTCGGTAGACGGTCATCTTAGAAACTCGCATGATCGCGGCCACCTCGGCCACGGTCAGGAACCTGACATCGCTGAGCGGAGTAGCGTCTGCTGCCATTGAAAGCCCTCTTCCGACCGAACTGGTACGCCACGCGGGACACGGCGCATCAGTCACGCCCGTCTCCAGCGTAAGTCCTGTATGGAAAAGGGCAACCCCGTGCGAGCCCTGCCAATTCGTCGCCACCATGGCTGATCACCGTCGATTTACCGAGATCCCGGCATATCCGCAGGTAAACGCGCCGTCGGCGGGGGTGGACACGAACCTCAGGCGCCATTCCGATGCCATTGCGGCCAGCCATACTCAGGACTCACGCAGATTACGCGAGGTTGCACAACCCCCGATGGTCGCCGGAAACGGCTAGCCCGCGCCAAGCTCGCGCCCGCGGTCCCTGGCGGCCTCGATGGCGGCGAGCACCGCGGCCCGCACTCCGTGCCGCTCGAGCTCACGGATCGCGTTGATGGTGGTCCCGCCCGGCGACGTGACGGCCTCGCGCAGCAGCACGGGATGCTCACCGGACTCCCTGAGCATGGTGGCCGCGCCGTAGACCGCTTGCTTAACCATCTCCAGGGCGTTCTGGCGCGGCATGCCAAGCAGGATGCCCGCGTCCACCATGGCCTCCACCAGGAAGTACACGTACGCGGGCCCACTGCCAGACAGCGCCGTGGCGGCATCCTGCTGGGATTCGGGGATCCGCAGCACCTTGCCTACGGGCCGCAGCAGTTCCTCGGCGCGCCGCAGGTGCTCCTCCGTTGCGTGCGGTCCTGGCGAGATGACGCTCATGGCCTCATCCACCAGGACCGGCGTGTTGGACATCACGCGCACGACCGGGACGTCGCCGTTGAGCCTCCGCCCGATGAACGCGGTCGTGATCCCGGCAGCGACAGAGATGACGAGCTGATCGGGCGTGACAACCGGGCTGATCTCATGCAGCAGCGCATCCATATCCTGCGGCTTGACGGCTATCACCAGCGTCTCCGCCTTCGCGGCCGCCTGGGCCGCAGACAGGACGTCGATGCCGTACTCGTCGCGCAGCTGCTGGGCCCGGTCAGCGCGACGCGCCGCCGCGAAGATCTGATCAGGCGAGACGACGCCCGCGCGCAGCAAACCCGAGGCGAGCGCCTCGCCCATCTTGCCGACGCCGAGAATGGCGATCACGGTCGAAGCCTACAGTCGGGGAATCAGCCCACAGTCGGGGAGACGCCCCTCAAGGCCCCCGCAAACCCGACCACCAGCACTGGGTACACCACCGACCGCCACAGGGGCCGGTCTAGCGCTGTGACGCGAGCGCCCGGACGAAGAAGGCCAGGTTCGCCGGGCGCTCGGCGAGCCGGCGGACCAGGTAGCCATACCAGTCGCTGCCGTATGGCAGGTAGACGCGCATCTGGGCACCCGAGGCTGCCAGCCTGGCCTGCTCGGCCGGCCGGATGCCGTACAGCATCTGGTACTCGAAGCTGTCAGCCGCACGCCCTGCTGTGCCGACCTTGACGCCCGCGATCCTGATCAGGCGCGGGTCGTGGGTCGCAAGCATCGGGTATCCGGGTCCGTCGAGCAGGATCCGCATGCAGCGCGCGTAGCTCTGGTCCACCTCGGCCCGGCTCGAAAGACCGACGCCTTCGGGCGCCTGGTACGCGCCCTTGCACAGGCGGACGCGAGACCCGGCCACTGCCAGGTCGCGACAGTCGTCAGCGCTGCGCCGCAGATAGGACTGGATGACGCAGCCCAGGTCAGGGAAGTCGGCCCGCAGTTCGGCGACAAGCCGCAGCGTCGCGTCGACCCTCGGGTGGTCCTCCATGTCGAGGGTGACGGTAGTGCCTGCGTTTCGAGCCGCAGTCGCGATGCGCGCGATGTTCTCGGCCGCTGTCTTTTCCCCGTGATCGGCGAGGCCAAGACCGACCGCGGTGGGCTTGACCGAAACCTCTGCGCGGCCATGGCCGGCCAGCCCGGCCGCTGCAAGGCGGCCGAGCAGAAGCAAGTACTCGTCGGCGACGGCCGCCGCCTGATCCGGATCTGTAGTGTCCTCGCCGAGGAAATCGATGGTGACCAGGCGGCCGTCGGCGACGAGCCGCTCGGTGACCGCCAGCGCGTCGGCGGCGGTCGCGCCCGCTACGAACCTCGCGACGACGTCCCTGGTGACGGGCGTGGCCATGATGAGGTCGCGGACCTGATGACTGGCCGACAGGGCCAGGAGGGCTTGGCGCAGCACGGGGGGAACCTCCAGGGAACGACGTTGTCCGCTGCCGGCCCAGGCTACTCGCGAGCGCGGCTGATCAGGCCGCTGCGCTGACGCTTGAGCTCAATCTGGATGTTAGCGCCAGCATCCGGCGAAACGATGACCTCCTGGGCGGCCGGAATGCCGTCGACAGTTAGCGTCGCGTCGACCGGTGTCGTGCGCTTGACCAGTGCCAGGCCGATAGGGCCAAGCTCGTAGTGCCTGGCCGCCGAGCCGGTGAAGCCGATGCTGGCGCCATCGAGGAGGACAAGATCGCCGTGCGCCGGCAGCTTGTCCTCGCTGCCATCGAGGTGCAGCAGGACCAGCCGCCGCGGCGGGTGGCCGAGGTTATGCACCCTGGCGACTGTCTCCTGACCCCGGTAGCAGCCCTTGCTGAGATGCACGGCCGTCTCCATCCAGCCGACCTCATGCGGGATGGTCCGGTGATCGGTGTCGAGGCCAAGCCGGGGCCGCCCGGCGGCAATCCGCAGCGCCTCCAGCGCCCACGTGCCGGCGAGCCCAGCGCCGGCCGTGCGCAGGCCGGCGACCCGCCCGGCCAGCTCGCTGCGCGGCACGATCAGGTCGGTGCCGAATCCGGTGTCAAGGCGAGCTTCAGCCGGCGTCGCGTCGGGGGCCGGGACGGCGGGGCCGAGGAGCTTGACGACCGCGAAGTCGGCAGAGACATCCTGGGCGTCGACCCGCAGCATGAATTTCATCGACGTCAGGAACTCCAGCAGCGCTGGCGCGGTGGCCGGCTCGACGTGAGCCCAGACAGCGATCCCGTCATCGATCAGCGTGAGCTGGTGCTCGACGTGGCCCTGAGGGCTCAGCACGAGCGCCTCCGCAGCCGCGCCTGGCGCCAGGTGCTCCAGGTCCTGGGTCGTCAGGCTGTGGAGCCAGCTCAGGCGGTCGGCGCCGGTGATCCGCAGCACCCCGCGGTGGGACTGATCGACCACACCCCAGCGGGTCGCGAGGGCGCGCTGCTCGGCGTAGGGATCACCGTAGTGTGCGGCGACACCCGCGTCGGGCCCGACGGCCGCGACCGCTCCCGGCTCAGTGAGCAGCGGGCTGCTCATCGGCTGGACGGACGGCTGCGCGTGGATTCGGCCACGTTCCCGTCCCCTCCTTCTGGTTTTGGATTGTGAGCTACGGCCGACACGCGGCGCACAGCCCGAACACGGTGAGATGCCCGACGTCGGTCAGGAACCCCTGGTGCTCCTCGAGGGCGACGACCAGAGGTGCCACCGCGGCCTGGTCGACCTCGGTGACAAGTTCGCACTGGCGGCAGACCAGGTGCACATGCTTGGCGTGCTCGGCCAGGTGATAGCTGGGGGCACCGTGATGGATGTGGGTGTGCTGGACCAGGCCGAGTTGCTCGAGCAGCTCGAGGGTCCGGTACACGGTGGACACGTTTACGCCGCGGGCGGTCTGCCGCACCTCGCCGTAGATCTCCTCCGGCGTCGCGTGCTCGAGCCGGGCGACAGCCTCCAGCACAAGCTGACGCTGCGGGGTCACCCGGTAGCCGCCGGCCCGCAGGGTGTCATCCCAGGTCTCCACCATGCTCCTGAGTCTAGTGATGACCTGCCAATAACACGCTTGCCTGCCGCGGCCGCTGTGACGTAGCGTTTCGCCTAACGCAGGAAAGGAGGTGGTCCAACAGTATGCATAGATGTCGGACTTGCGAGGTGGCTGTCCGCTAGCCGCCGCCTGCGTGAAGCGCTTCGTCGGGGCATCCCCGCAGCTGCGCATCACCGGCCGCTCGATCGAGCTGACTGGTTCTGACCTGACTTGGGTTTGTTGCCTCACGGCTGCTGTCCGGGAAGGCGTGGAACTGTCAGGGCGGAGGCCGGCGAAATTCACGGCAGACACCGGACCCCCGGGCTGACCGGCCCTGTCCAGCCGGTCCCCGCGATGGGCCTTGTTTCACAGTGCGATCGATTCGACCGCACGGTGGACAGCCTGGCGCGGGAGAGGCCCGGGGGCTTCTTCTTTCCTGATTACCGCTCAGCATCCGGCGGCTTTAGGGCCCGCCAAGGGCAACGTCTCTCGTTGGCCTCAGCCGACACGCTTCAGCTGGGCCGATACGTGCGACTGGAGCGGCTGGCCCACTGCGGCCATGTCGTAGGCCCAGCCGAGGTCAGCGCCGATAAGACCGTAGAGCCGACGGCCGGCCGTGACCTCCTTGGCCGAGGCTGTGCGCACGACGGCGTCCGTGGCGAGCTCGATCTTCGTGCCGGTGACCTCGCCGATGTATATCTCGGTGATGCCGGTCGGGTGCGCCAGCACGACCTCGATGCCGCCGTCCTCCTGCGGCCGCCAGAACCCTGTCTCCATCGCCAGCGGGCGGCCGATGGTCCCATCTGGCTCGATCAGCCACGTTCGGCTGGTGTAGATCAGGAACGGCTTGCCGTTATGACTGAAGCTGATCTCCTGGCCGAAGTTGGCGCTCTCGATGGTCGGATAGCCGACTACCCCGGCACCCTCCCACCGGCCGAGCAGGAAGCGCACAGGCGCTAGCTGCGGATGCACCTCGAACACCGCAGGCAGACCGCTCGGCGTGCCATCGGCAGGCTTCTCAGAGTCCACTGCCGGCTAACCGCCTTCCCGGCCGGTCTCGCCGAGGTGATCGTCGGCTCCGGCTGCGGGGCGGCCGCTGATCCGGTACAGCGCTATGGCGAGGACTAGCCCCGCCGCGGCCACGAGGCCGAAGGCGGCGACCAGGATGATGCCGCTCAGCATTCCCGTCATGCCTGCGGAGTGTAGGCAGCCTGGGCGCGAATCGCACGGGCGCCACGCCGCGCCACGCCCGCGCCCGGCCGCGCGGCCCGCCCGGGCCGCGCTAGTGTGCAGTTCATGGCTCCGCGCTCCCTGGTGCTGAAAGTGACCGTCGGCAAGGATGACCCGGAACGCTGCAATCAGGCGCTCACCGTGGCCGCTGCTGCTGTCGTCAGCGGCGTGCCGGTATCGCTGTGGCTGACCGGCGAGGCGTCCTGGATGGCGCTGCCCGACGGATGCCCCGATCTGGCCCTGCCGCACGCCACTCCGCTGCCGGACCTTTTTGCCACCGTGCTCGGCGGGGCGACCGTGACGCTGTGCTCGCAGTGCGCGGCCCGCCGCGACATCGCCCCGGATAGACGTCGTCAGCGGCGTCCGGATCGCGGGTGCTACGACGTTCGTGGCAGAAGCGCTGGCGGACGGCGCGCAAGCGCTCGTGTACTAGGCCCTGCTGCGGCTACATGCCCACTGCTGCGAGCCGCTCAGCCCGCAGCTGGCTGGCCCACTCCTCGGCTTCGGGGTCGATCGGCGCGAGGTGCCCTGCCGCCCAGCTCAGCAGCAGGTCGGCCAGGCCGGGATTGCGCGCTAGCGCCGGACCGTGCATGTACGTGCCGAGTACCTTGCCCGCGTAAGCGCCCTCGGTTCCATCGCCGTTGCCGACGCCCATGGTGACCCGCGCAAGCGGCCTGGCCCCGGAACCGAGCTTGGTCACGCCCTGATGGTTCTCGAAGCCGGTGAAGCGCGGTACGCCCAGCTCCGGATCAACGTCGGCGACGAGCTCGCCGACGCCGCGCCGGTCGCCGCGGCCGCTGCTGATGTCCAGGACGCCGAGGCCCGCCACCGGCTCGCCCTCCACGCCGCCGAACCTGTCGCCCAGGACCTGATAACCCGCGCAGACGGCAAGGACGACTGAGCCCTGGCTGGCCGCCGCGGCCAGGCCGCCGTCGGCACGGAGCCTGTTCGCGGCGAGGATCTGCGGCAGGTCCTCGCCGCCGCCAAGCAAGTAGATGTCACCCTGACGGGGCACCGGCTGGTCCGAGTTGACCTCGATGGCATCGACTTCGATCCCGCGCAGCCGGGCGCGCCGGGTGAGCACCAGCAGGTTGCCACGGTCGCCGTACGTGCTCAGCAGGTCCGGGTACACCCATACCAGGCGCAGCGCGCTGTCGCTGCCGCTGTTGCGGACCCGCGCCGCCGGAGCAGGATCGGCCTGGGCGGTGTCGTCGGCCGGACGGCCGACTGCGTGCCGACCGCTGGCGAGCCGGACCGGGCCGTCAGGCCCGGATACCCCGTTCCCGTTTGCATCGGGCTGGCGCTGAGCGGGCAGGATGAGCGTCTCGGCAACGTCCTCGGCCGCAGCGTGCCGCCCTACGCGGTCGGTCATCGGGTCATCCTCCCGCATCAATCGGTCCGGCCGAGTATCGCCCGGATCTGCTGAAACGCCGTGTAATTGGCGATCACGTCGAGCTCGCCGCCGGCGACCCGGCCGACCGCATCGTCGATGCCGTCGACGAGCTCGAATGGAACCTGATCGGCTTCAAGCCGGACGGCGAGGTCCAGCCGCCGTTCCCCGGCCACGTACACCGGCCTGCCAAGCAGCACCCGGTAATCGACGTCCCAGAGCCAGGACGTGTCCTTGCCGTCGGGCGTCTGTGCGTTGACCGCGAGCAGCACCGGCACCGGGATCGGCGCCAGCACGTCAAAAGCCTCAAGCCAGCCGGCCGGGTTCTTCGCCAGCAACAGCCGGACGAGCCTGCCGTGCCGCTGCACCTGCGTGTACCGGCCCGCGACGGACTTGACCCCGCGCAAGCGCGGCAGTGCCTGCTCGACGGTGGCACCGAAGTGGCTAGCGACGGCGAGCGCGATGACGGCGTTCGAGGCGTTAGCCCGGCCCGGCAGGGCCAGCGCGAGCTCCCGCAGCTGGCCGGCGTCGTCGATGACCGAATCTCCGCTCAGCACCCAGCGGGTCGATGGTCGCGCGAAACCGCACTCGCCGCAGCGCCAGCCAAGTTCGTCTCGCCGCAGGTGCGACCCGCACTCAGGGCAGCACCACGAGTCCTCGTGCCAGCGCTGCCCCGCCGCGACCCATGTCACGTGGGGTGCCGCCGATGCGGCCCAGGCGATCAGCGGGTCGTCAGCGTTCGCGACGACCACGCAGCCCTCGGCGTTGGCGAGCGCCTGCCGCCAGCGGCGGGCGGTGAGCCATATCTCGGCGGCGCGGTCCATCTGATCCCGGCTCAGGTTGAGCAGCACAACGACACGAGGCCGCGTGGCCTCGATCACGGCCGGCAGGTAGCGCTCGTCGGTCTCCAGGACCGCGTAGGGCGCGTCGGGAGCCCGCCCGAGCGCCGAGGCCAGGCCCGCCTCCATGTTGGCGCCAAATGCGTTGCTGGCGACGTCCTGACCGAGGGCTCCGAGCGCCGCCGTGATCAGCCGGGTGGTTGTCGTCTTCCCGTTCGTGCCGGTGACCAGCACGACCTGACGGTCGGCGGCCAGCAGCCTGAGCAGCTCAGGCTCGACTCGCAAGCCGAGCACGCCGCCGATGACCGAGCCGTCACCGCGCCCGGTGAGTCGCGACACGCGACCCGCTGCCCCGCTCAGGGACGTGGCGAGGCGCGCGCGCAGCGGTAGCTTGCTCATGTCGGCCGATGCTATCCGGCAACTGGGTCTGGCTCGCGGCTTGGCAAACTGGCCGCTTGATCATCAGACCCGACGATGAAGCGCCGGGGCCAGGACAGTACGGCCTCAAGCCAGCCCGTCACGCCCATCTCACCGGCTGCTTTGCCTAGCTGGCCGCGATGGCTGACGCCGATGGCTACCGCGGCGAGATCCTCGATGAACGCGCTCTGATCGTCCTCGCCGAGTACTGCCGTCCAGGCGATGAGCCGGTTCGCGTTGACCTCCATTGACAGCGCATGCCGGCGCAGGCCGCTGACGCGCTGGCCGATCTTGACGTCCTCACGGTCGGCCAGGTCGGGCAGCGCGTAGTCGAGCGCGGGCGCCTGCCCGAATGGGTCAGGAGCTGGCGCCTCATGCGGGCAGACGCGCTCCAGCTCGTGCAGCCACCGCAGCTGCGGGATCACCCAGGTCGTGCCGGGCCGCGTGCCAGCACCCTTGCCGCCGTCCAGCATCGCGGCGGCGGATGCCGCGCAGGCAGCGGCAAGGTCGGCCGGATCGTAGGACTCACGAAGCGCCTGACCGCGGCCGAGAACGGCGCGGTCGATCGAGGTCGCAAGCGCGCACTCGCGCAGGCGCTTGTCCAGGCCTGCCCACCGCTGCCGCAGCGGCACCGGCACCCGTGGCCGTGGCCGGTTGACGAGGTGCGCCAGCACGTACACCTCGGACCAGACGCGCAGCCAGGCGTCTTGCGGTGATCTGGCGACCAGGTCAGCGGCTCTGATCTCAACCAGGGTGCACGGCCGCACGCCTGTGCACGCCCGCCCGCAAGCAGCCGATCTCCGGCCCGCCAGCGGCGGCCCGTCACCGGTGCTGGTGCTGGTGCTGGTGCTGCCGGTGCTGGTGCTGCCGGCGCCGTCGGCGCTCTTGGACGGGAACGGGGCACGCTCGCGTTCACCGCCAAACGGGACCCGCACTCGCATCGGCCTGTCCATGCCATCGGTGAAGACCGCAGCCTCGCCGGGCGGTAGCGACACCACCTGGCGCGACTGATCGGCGTCCAGGTTCATCGTGGCACCTACGAGCTCCCGGTCATCAGCGGCCGGCAGCCGGTGCAGCACCTTGAGTGCAGTGTTCTTGATTGCGTCCGGCACCAGCTTGGCCGGGATCTGCTCGGCGATCACCACGCCCTCGCCGTAGGCGCGGATCTCGGCGAGCAGGCCGGCGAACAGCTCTACCGCGTGCGCGCTGGCGCCCGTCCGCCCCGCGCGCAGCAGCCGGTGCGCCTCCTCGAGCACGATCACGTGCCGGAGGCCTTCAGGGGGTGCGGTCTTCGAGCGCAGCCGCAGGTGCTCGACGATCCTGACGATCAGGGTGCCGATGACGAAGGCCTTGTCCTCATCGTTGGCGACGTCCTCGAGTGCGAGGACCACGTTCCGGTTCAGGAGGGCGGTGATATCCGCCGGGTGGCCGCCTTCGAAGAAGCGGCCTGCCGACCCCGTCCGCAGTGCCCTGAGCCGGACATCGACGAAGCCGCGCATGTCGGCCTGGAGTTCACGGCCGTAGCCCACGTCGTCGATCACCGCAAGCGCCGCCGCCTGGAGCCTGGCCAGTGTCGGTACGGCGGGTGGCACGTCCAGATCGGCGCGGCCAGCTCCCGTCAGCGGATCCCAGCCGCACTCCTCATAGCTGCGCTGGAGCGCTTGCGACATGATCTGCGGGAACGGCTCTGGTGCATCGAACGCCGCCAGGAACAGGGCGCGGACCATGTCAATGTGCGCCTGCACCGGATAGCCCGGCTCGGGCGCCAGCGGGTTGACCGACAGCGGTATCGACTCCGGGTCGGCCGGGTTGATGATCGTGACGGCCCTCCGGACACCGGCCATGGGCGCTGCGCCGGACTCGGTCACGCTAGCCAGATCTGTCACGTCGGTCGCGTGCGATGTGTCCGTCGCGTGCGATGTGTCCGTCGCGTGCGATGTGTCCGTCGCGTGCGATGTGTCCGTCGCGTGCGATGTGTCCGTCGCGTGCGAAGCGTCCGTCCCGAGCGAAGCGTCCATCGCGTGCGGATTGTCCGGCGCCTGCGAAGCGCCCGGAGGGCCTGGAGGGCCTGGCACCTCGGCCGCGCCGCCTGCGCTGCTGCCGACGGCGATCCCGGCCAGCCGCGCGCCCATCGCGCCGTACTCCGACTTGACTGGCTCGATCACCAGCCAGCTGATGCCAGCACCGGTTAGCTGCTCCAGCAGATGCCGGACGGTCTGCGACTTGCCGGCGCCGGTCGCGCCAACGACCAGCGCGTGCCGGTTGAGCGTGGCTAGCGGGATCTGCATCCCGCCGACCGGCCGGTCCTGGCCGTCCAGGATCATGCCGAGCTCGACAGACGGCCCGGCGGGCGTCTCGCTGGTGAGGTCGAAGTAGCCCGGCTGCATGACGCGCACGCCCGGGACCTCACGCGCGGGCAGACCGGTCAGCGCAGCCAACGCGCCCGCGGTCGCGGCGAACGGGACTGTCGACCCGTCCGCCGGGTCGGCCACCTTGGCCGCCAGCACGTCGGCGAACTCCTGCGCGCCGTCCGGGCAGCGCAGCCGGTACGGGTGCGCCCTCAGGTCGACGGAGCCCACCAGCACCGGAGCGATCAGCCGCAGGTCCTGCTCGGTGGCAGCTCCGGCCAGCACACGGACGTTCCACAGGCCGGCCTCGCGATACACGTCGAGCTCGGCCAGCCGGCGCTCTGCCCGGTCCGCGTCGAACCGGGCGTGCTCATCGTCGTACTGGCGGAGCACCGTCAGCTGGTTACGCAGGTCAGCCATCTCGCCGTCGAGCAGGTCCGTGGGGTCGGCGACGATCAGCCAGCCAAACGGCCTGCCGATCAGCGTCTGCAGGGCGGTCTCGAAGAGCGTCGGCTGGCCCAGGCCGTCGGGCCGCGCGGTCCGGACCTGGTCAGAAGCGGCAGGGGCGAGTGGCACCTGGCGTCCCGGGCACGGCGCCCAGACAAGCTGATCAAGGTCGGCGAGCATGTTGCCGTCGATGACGGCGCCGCGCGACCCCCACGGGAACAGCAGCTCCTCGCCCGCGGCACGGTCCGCGGCGCGCGACGTCTCGCTTGGGGCGCGGTCCGGGGCCTGCGACGTCTCACCGGATGCGTGGCGGGCCGCCGCCGTGAGTTTGCGTGCGCGGGCATCGTCGCCAGGCTCGTGGACTCTGCCGGCCGCTGGCGCCCTAGCTGGCAGACCAGGGGCAGGGAGTGGCCCGGCATTGGTCACGAGCTCCAGCGGCGCGCCGCCGCCCCGCGACAGCCAGCCGGCGATGAATGGCCGCCGATGCCGTCCTGCATTCAAGACAGCAGGCAGCACGGACGCGTAGTCCCTGTCGGCTGTGCCACCGAGGCCGTGAGCGCTGACAGCCTGGACCCGGTACCAGAGTCCGGCCGCGCCGCCGCCGATGCCTGACTCCGCTCCCATGCTGCGTGCTTACCAGGCCGGCTGGCCACGTGCTACCGGATTGGGGCGAATTGTAACGCTCGGACTACAGGTCCACAGTGCCTGAGACGCATGTGACGGTGCCTCCGCCAACCCACACGTGGCCGTCGGCGTCAGTACTGATCAGGACCTGACCGTTGCGGCCAAGGGCAGTTCCCTGCCTGGCCAGGTACGGCGCCTGCGCTCGGCCGGTGGCCAGCAGCCACTGCGCCAGCGAAGCGTTAAGGCTGCCCGTGACCGGGTCTTCGTCGGTCGCGCCGTTCTTCGGCACGAATGCGCGCACCTCGAACGCCGCCGGCCCGCCCGGTGGATAGGGCCCGGCAATGCCGATATCCAGGTCGGTCGGCCCTGGCGTGACGGCAAGCACGGCCTCAGCGCTGGCGAGGAGCACGGCGATCCAGCCGGGCCCGTTGTCGGCCCACTGCAGGTCGACTATCTCCTCGCGGCCGATCCTGAGTATGTCGGCGACGTGCCGCGCGAGTTGCTCGTCCACCGGACCGGAGCGTATGAGCGGCGGCGCGGCAAACTTCAGGCCCTGCTCGTCCGCGCTGACCGTCACCAGGCCGGCGCCACACTCCTGGATCATCCTGCCCCGCGTGCGCGGTGAGCCGCCGGCTTCCAGCCAGGCGTGGCACGTGCCGAGCGTCGGATGGCCGGCGAACGGCAGTTCCTGGCTTGGCGTGAAGATCCGGACCCGGTAGTCGGCCAGCTCGCTATCTGGCTCGAGCACGAAAGTCGTCTCCGACAGGTTGGTCCAGTTGGCAAACCGCCGCATGTGCTCGGTGGTGAGCCCGTCGGCCCCGAGCACGACGGCCAGCGGGTTGCCCTGATACGGCACCTCGGTAAAGACGTCGACCTCGCGGAACTGTCTCAGCATGAACTACATCCTGGCAGATGGCCCAGGCGGCATTACGAGGGCCGGACCGCGACCGGCGGCATCCGGACCCCGATAGCCGACGCTGCCCGGCGGTAGTGTCGCCAGCGTTGCGGTCGGGAGCGCCATGATGGCCGGGTTGGCGTCGGCCAGCAGCACCTGGCGACCGCCAGGCGCCGGGTAGCACAGCAGCACGGCGCTCTGCGGGAGCTGCTGAAGCTCGTGCTGCTCGATGAGTGATTCGCGTGACCGCTGAGCGGTCCTGGCAGCCGAGTCAGTGCCGCCGACAGCTCGTGACGTGCTCCAGCCCCAGGATGTGCCTGTGCTGATCCCAGCCGTGATGGATCGCGAGTCGCACACCGCTGCCGACGAGCTCAGATCGCTGCCGGCTGACCCCGTGAAGTTCGCCACCGGCGCGAAGGCACCCGGCCTGCTGTGGCTTCGGCTGTGTCCAGCGGTCCTGGTAATCGAGTCCGATCCGGTCACCGAGTCCGCCGAGCCGACGGTGCTGGTGTAGGAGGTGCCGAAGGTGTCAGTGACCGACGTGCCGACAGTGTCGGTCAGCTGGCTGACCACGAACCTGTGCTCAGTGCCGATCTGCTCGGCAGCAAGCCGAGCATCCTCGGCGTTGCCGAGCCGCATGAATCCCACGGCGGCATCGCCGCGGCCAAGCCGTTCCCGCACGTGAGCCGGGATCGAGCGGTAGCCGAGGACGAGGCCCGTGCCGGATATCTCGGTCGCATCGCACAGCCGGTCAAGGATGGCGCCGGGCAGCCGTTCGGCGCCGAGCAGGCATATCGTCTGTTGCCACCGCCTGCCAGGCGGCGTCCGGCGCAGCACTGCCGTGAGCGCGATCACCAGGTAGGCGGCGAGCACACCGTTGCTGACCGCTGCGGCCTGTCGGTTGAGCCATGCCACCCTGAGGCGGCTGGGCGGCACGCTGGCGACAGACGTCCCGAGCGGCGCCAGCACGCGCAGGCGAGCCTCGATGCTCCAGGCACGCTCAGCCGTCAGCTGCCCGGCGGCCCGGCCGGCGAGGTTGCTGAGGCTGGCCAGCTGCTCATGCGTGAGGCCGCCGGGACCCAGATGCTCCGCCGGGCCGCCGATCTGGCCGAGCGCCCGCAGGCCGGCGACAAGCTGCGGCATCGCGGCGCCACCGCCGAGCGCCCGGAACACGCTGCCTATCAGGGCGGCGTCCCGCGCAGGGTCGGCTGGACCTGCGGAGCCTGAGCCGGCAGGCCCGTCGGCAGCGCTGACGGTCTGCGCGAGAACGTCCGCGAGTATGTCTGGCGGCAGCTGAGTTCCGAGTTCCATCTGGGGAAGATCGTCAGGCAGAACCCAGACCAGCGGAGCGACCCCAGCCCGGCGACCCACCGCGAGTAGGTCGGTCGCCACGCCGCCTTCGGTCAGGTCGAGCACGACTACCTCTCCGCCGGCCGCCAGCCGGGGCGCCGCGATCATCGTCACGAGGGCTGACCAGCCGGCCAGCGTGCCGCCTGTTATGTCGACACGGTGCACCGTCGTCGGCAGCGTCACCGGGTACCACTGCGGCTGTCGCCGGAAGACGCTACTGCGCTGCCGCCAGGCGCGGACCTCACGGGCATGCCGCTCCTGGCGCGCCGCTAGTTCGTGCCGCTGTACTTCGGCGAACGCGGCTACCCGGAGTTCCTCCGTACGCAGTTGATCAGTGAGCGTCTTGTGTGCGCGCCAGCTAGCACGACCACAGCGGGCGGCCACGTAAGCAGACGCGCCAGCGCCGAGGAGCGCGATGGCGCTCGGCACGACGCCGGACAGCCAGGCCGCGGCGAATCCGACCGCAACGCTCACACTGCCGACGCCTGCCAGCCTGGACGGTCGGGAGAGCCTGCTCTCCTCGCGGCGCTGGGCGGCGACCCAGTCCGGGCTGACGCAGTCGGGTTCGGCCGACCGCGGCGGCTGCGGCGGCAGGCCGGGCTCGGGTGCGCCGATGACGTGCTGCCAGCCTAGGTACACCAGGTCGTCCCTGACGCGGCCGCGCGGCGCTGACCAGCTGGCGTGCATGGCCCCGCTGGCGTGCAAGGCCGCGCTGGCGTGCAAGGCCGCGCTGGCGTGCAAGGCCGCGCTGGCGCGGCCGCCGGCGCTGGTCATTGCCGGTGTCCTAGCGCGATCGGGACAGCCCGGCAGCCGGTTGTCAGACGGGCCGGGCGGCCGTCCAGGGCCTTGACGGCAAGCATCGCGAACTCGCCTCTGCGCTGCGCCGTCAGAATGTCAGTAATTGCCCGGTCGGCGGCGTCGATGTTGATCTTCCCGGCGGATTCGGTTGGGCGTGAGGGTGGATCTGACGCCCCTAGTGGGGCGTGACTTCCACTCTCACGCCCAATAGTCGTGGGGGCGAAGAGCTTGCCGCGCGCGTTCACCACGAGAGCCGCCGCGAGGTCGGCGTTGACAGGACCACTGACCGCTACTAGCGCGGCTGCCGGCGCCAGGGCCGCCGCATAACTGGCGCTCGTCGTACTCACGACCATGGCGGTGCCGGTAAGCGGGCCGAGAGCCAGGAGTGCAGACAAGCTGCCAGCGTCCATGAATTCGCAGCCACTGATCCAGGCTAGGCAGTCGGCCCGCAGGCCGAGCTCGCGCAGGCCGGTCAGAACTGCGGCGAGGCCATCAACCGCCCGCTGCGCATAATCGGCGTGCGAGGTCGCGATCAGGACGGTCTCGCGCCGGCGGATCGCCCGGCCGATGATCTCGGCGACGGATCCCGCACCAGTTCCGCCGCTGGGCGCAGCGCCGACGCTGGCGACGTCGGTGCCGCGGCTGCCAGGGACTACAGCGGCGGCGGTCGTGACGGTGGTGCCGCGGCTGCCAGGGACCGCAGCGCCGGAGGCATCCGGCACTGGTATGCCGAGCAACCCACCGAGGTCCCGAACGCGGCTGGTCACACCGCCGGGACGGCCGGCGTACTCCAGTATCAGGACGGTCTTGCGACGCCTGAGCGCTGCGCACGCGACCGCCAGGCCGAGTAGATCCACGTCCTGACCGGCTAGTAGCAGGCCGTGCATGACCTCAGCCCAGCTCAGGCTGGCTAACTTCCCGGTGTCCGTTGACAGGCCGACAGCGCAGCCGTCGCTGGTGACGGTTCGGCCCGCGGCGAGCGCAGCCGCTGACACATGGCGGCGGACCAGAGCTACGACGCCGGTCCGCCACCGCCACGGTGATTGGGAGTAGAACCGCAGCGAGGCGCCCTGCCGCCACCAGCCGAGCCATAGTACGAGGCCCGCTTCGCCACACGCGGCGACGAGCGTCACCGGCAACTCCATGGGCAGCCACCTCGCAGCGCCGACAGCCACGACGCCAGGATGCGCGAGCAGTGCCGGATGGATCGCAGCTGCCACCAGGTAGTCGGCCAGCCGCCGCGACCCCACCACGAATGCAGCTGCCGCCCTGGCCGGGCCGACCGCGAATAACCAGACAAGGCTCGCGAGCGCGGGCGCGGCGAGCCAGTGCGGGCGCCATCGCGACACCCGGCCGAGGATGATGAGGGCCACCGCGGTCAGCAACGTGACCTGAGCGAACAGAAGCTGGCCGGCGATCGCAGCCGTCGCGAGTCCAGCCGCTAACTCACCGCGGCGGAGGCCGACCGGATCATCGAGGTGCGAGCGGAGCGGCCGTCGCGCAGCTACCCCGGCTGTCGTGATGCGCATATCGGGTCAAGGTTTCCAGCCTTCGGTCGGGCGTGCCCGCGAACCTGACAGATTGCCCACATCTGGTTTACGCACCGGAGGCGACGGCCCCCCAAGCGCCGAGCGGAACGTCTGCGGCCTCAATGGCGATTGCCAGGGCGACCGGCACCATGCGACCCACCATCCGGCTGTGCAGCATGTACCGAGGGTGTCGTCAGTCAGCCGTTGATCGTGTTGATCAATGTTCTGGCTACTGTCTTGGCCTCCGGCGGCATTGGCGAGAAGCCGACGGTTGAGACGTAGGTCGCGGTGTCGCCGGTCGTTTCGATCCAGTCGAGGAAGGCTTTGACTGTCGTCGCCTCAGCGGCGCTCGGCTGGGTCCGCTTCACAATCGCATACTCGTAGTTGATGATCGGATACCCCGACGCGCTATTGATGAGTGACTCGGCCCCGCTGACCGCGGGAGCCGGAAAGCTGGCCACCGCGCTGTCGATCGACGAGGTCGTCGGCGCCTGGAACTCACCGTTCTTGTCGGCCAGCGAGGCAGTACCCAGGCCGGCGGCTGTCGCCCTGGCCAGGTAGCTGATGCCGATATAGGCGATACAGCCCTTAATCTCGCATGCGGAAAGCATGCCGCCGTTGCCAGTCTCAGCCAGCGAGTCATGGACCGAAGGCCAGGTGATGGTCATGCCGATGTTGGAGGCCGGCCACGCGCTGGGGTCTTGGGCGTTCAAATACGAGGTGAACAGGAAGGTGCTGCCCGAGCTATCGGCGCGGTGCAACGTGATGATTTTCTCGGACGGCAGCCTCACGCCGGGATTGAGCTTGGAGATCGCCTGGTCATTCCAGATCGTGATCTTGCCCGTGTAGATCTCAGCTAGGACAGTGCCGTTGAGGTTCAGCGGCCTGGTGACGCCGGTCACGTTGTAGTTCACGTCGAGCGCCGCCACTGTGAGCGGGATGTTCAGCAGACCGGGGTACTGGACCAAGTTGCTGTTGGACAGGAATGCGTCAGAGGCACCGATGTTGACCCGGCCCGCTGCCGCTTCCGCTATGCCTGCGCCAGAGCCGGTCGCGCCCGAGGTGACGGTAACTGTCGGGTCCACCGACGAATAGGCCACCTGCCAGGCCCTGAACAACGGGAACAGCAGCGTGCTGCCGGTTTCAGAGATCGTCTTGCCGCTGGACGCCGCAGGGTTCGTGTCGGACGCCGATGCGGACGCCGACGATCTGCTGGGGCTAGGGCTGGAGCTGCAGGCCGACGACAGGGCGATAAGCGGTGCAAGGGCGGCCGCTATGTATGCCAAGCGGATTTTCCTGGCCACCCGCGAATGCTCCTTCACTTCTGCACGTTGACGCGTGCCCTGGAGGGCTCGCCTGCGGCGACACGGCTGCTGACCCCTGGCCAGGCGGAGCAACCGCCCCTAGCCGCCCGACAGCCAGAACGGCGCCTCCTTAGCCGGCTCTTCACCGCGCCCTCCAAGGCTGGCGTCGATTTAGCGCTGATCGGCGACAGCCTTCATGTCGGCTCGCTTGCCGCTTTGCGCGCCCGCACCGCCGGTTTGTGCGCCGGTATCGCCGCGGCCACATTGTCCATGATCGACATCGGAATGGATTCGGCCGCTGTGCCAGCACGGCGACCTTGCGTCGCGGCGACTTGAGCTCAGCGCCGTGCTTGCTGCTGCGCCCGTGAAGCAGCAGGTCGCCCACGCGCTTATACCCAGCGACCTAGCCGTTCATCCCGGCAGATGTGCGTACCAAAGCGGTCTTGCCGCAACCGGCCGGGCGATCAGCGCAGCAATTGGCACCGCGGCTGACATCAACGGCGATCTCCGATGAGATTGCCCGCGTGCCCGAGGGGTTAGGCCGACGGGCTTCGGCCGTCCTAATACGCATATCGGGTCAGGTCTCAAAACCCTCAATCGCGTGCGTCCAGGAACCCGACAGATTACCCGCATCTCCGTCAGGCAGCGGGGGCAATGGCGTCTGCAGCACGACGCGGAACATCTCCGGCCTCAGCACCGTGATGGTGAGCGCCGCCGGGCGCCCCGTGTCAGGCGCGTCAAACCGAACAGTAACGAGCATGGCCGACTGGCCGGAAGTGAGGCGCAGGCTACGCGCTACCGACGGCGGCGGCGCTTGCATCTCAATGTGCAGCGCCGTTGCCGACGCAACCGGCCGCCGCCCAGTCCTGGCGTCCCGCGGCTGGCCAACCCAGGCGTCCCGCGGCTGGCCAACCCAGGCGTCCTCCGGCCGGCCAACCGAGGCGGCCTCCGGCCGGCCAACCGAAGCGGCCTCCGGCCGGCCAGCCGGGGCATCCTCCGGCGAGCTAACCGAGCTTGCCGCCGGATGCATGGCGGCCGCGCCTTCGACGCCCCCGCTGAGCTGAAGGAGATTCAGGATGCTCGGCAATGCCGCAGGCGGCCTCGCCTCCCCGCTGGCAGCTATGTCAGCAGGGATGTAGGTCGTGGACAGGGCGGCCGGCTCCCCGTCGGCTGTCCAGAGGTACCGGACGACGCAGACTTTCTGATCGGCCGGGACGCGCAGGGCCCAGCCAATGTCCTCGGGCGGCAGCCGCCAGCTGACCTGGCGGCTCCGGCACGAGAACTTGCCTCCCATGGCGTCAACATGAGACGCCAGACCCGGAACGCCTTCGAAATCGATCACGTACTCGGCAGGGCTGGCCCGATACACCTGACCATCGGCTAGCCGCCGAACCAAGTGCCTAGCGGCGAGTTCCTGGACAGCCGCGTCGATCTCCGCTGCGCTGACGTTGTAACGCCGCGCCAGCGCTGAGTGCCGCGGCAGCCGCCAGCCGGGTTCGTGGTGGACAAGCGCGGCCGCCAGCCGGTCAGCCAGCACGCTTACCGCCCGCCCGGCGACCGACCCCTCCCGGTACTCCGACCCGCTAGGCCGTCGGCGGGACCCGCTCGCACCCTGTGCCGCAGGCGTGGTGTTGCTTCCTCTGGATCCCGCCACCCCAGCCGCCGCAGGCGCTTCGCTGCGGCTGGACGGCTCATCAGCGTCCTCGCCCACCGGCCAGCCGACGTGCGGGATGCTCATAGCCAGTCACTCAGAATTGCGTCGTGAGCAGGACACGATCCCAGTGCCCGCCGCCTGGGGAAAGAGAATGGACGGCGCGCCAGCCCGCAGCCCGCCGGCAGCTCGGAGACAGCCGCTCCGGCTCGCAACCGGGAACCCCGCGACGGGGAACCTCGCGACGGGGAACCTCGCGACGGGGAATTCTGACAGGTAGAGCCCGGTCAGACTCCTGACCGGGCCGCCGATGATCACCACGCCTATCTGCTGCCTCGCCCCTGATTTCGGTGATCGCCAGTCGGCGGTCCGGCGGCTGACTGGCGGCTGACGAGGTCCTTTCTAGGTGGACTAGTTGAACAGACGTTGAACTAAGAGCGGCCAATCAAGTGACGGCCGGGTGGCAAAAAGGAGAACGACGCGCCAGGCCGCAATCACCAGCGCGCCCGACCGGGGCATCACCACCAGAGGCGGCCCAACCAGAGGCAGCGCAACCAAAGCCAGGCCAACTAAGGCCAGCCAAACCAAAGGCAGTACAACCCAAGGCCAGCCAAACCAAAGCCAGCGCAGCCAAAGGCAGTGCGATCGGATGTCCGATCGCACTGCCCTTGCGTCGCACGACGTCCGCTCTCATCCGGCGACTGCGCGGCTAGCGCAGTCGCCGAGTACGAGCCCGCTTAGACGGCTACCTCGAGCTCCCTGATCTCCCCGATGGCCGCGCTGACGCCGCGATCGGCCCTAATGCCGCCGGGTGCCAGGACCCGGAGCGTCCAGTCGCCTGGTGCCGCGAAGAACCGGAACCCGCCGTCATCGCCCAGCGGCACCTCGGCCACGAAGTCACCGCCGGAGTTGAGCAACCGGGCGTACCCCACTGGCACGGGCGCGCCGTCCTTGGTGACCTTGCCCTGGACGATGGCCTGATTGCCGGCGCTGGTGATCGGTGCGCCGCCTGCTGGCGCGCCGCAGCCCGCGGCGGCCGCCTGAGTTGGGTCGCTCATGACTCATCTCCGAGCTTGATCGGAACGCCGACGAGCGAGCCGTACTCGGTCCAGGAGCCGTCGTAGTTCTTGACGTTCGGCTGGCCAAGCAGCTCGTGCATGACGAACCAGGTGTGCGCCGAGCGCTCACCGATCCGGCAGTAAGCGATCGTGTCGATGCCGAAGTCGACACCTGCGTCGCCGTAGAGCGTCCGGAGCGCGTCATCGGACTTGAACGTGCCATCGTCCTCGGCCGCCTTTGACCACGGGACGTTCCTCGCCGTGGGCACGTGGCCGCCGCGCTGAGCTTGCTCCTGCGGCAGGTGGGCCGGGGCCAGCAGACGGCCGGCGAACTCGTCCGGCGACCGCACGTCGATCAGGTTCTTGTTGCCGATGGCGTTGATCACCTCGTCGCGGAACGCCCGGATCGAGCTGTCCTGCTCGTGCGCTTTGTAGCTGGTAGCCGGACGCGACGGTACCTCGGTCACCAGCTCGCGGGAGTCAAGCTCCCACTTCTTGCGACCGCCGTCCAGGAGCTTGACGTTGTTGTGGCCGTACAGCCTGAAGTACCAGTACGCGTACGCGGCGAACCAGTTGTTGTTGCCGCCGTACAGGACGACGGTGTCGTCGTTAGAAATGCCGCGCTCCGAGAGCAGCGCCTCGAAGCCCTCTCGGTCGACAAAGTCACGGCGGACGGGATCCTGTAGGTCCTTCTTCCAGTCGATCTTCACGGCCCCGCGGATGTGGCCCTTGTCGTAAGCACTGGTGTCCTCATCGACTTCGACCAGGACGACACCGGGGTCGTCACGGTGCGCCTCGACCCACTCAGCGTCGACCAGGACGTCGGAACGGCTCATGCTCATATCCTCCTCTGTAGTAGCTCTATGCAGGTTTGCGTTAGGTTCGGCCGGCGCCCACCTGGGCGGGCCAGGTGCGCCGGATGATCAGGTACATCTCACATCCCAGGCAGATCCCGAACACTCCGTTGAGCACGGCAGCGACGAGCCCGAGTCCGGCCGCGACCAGGCCGAGCGGATGCAAGCCAACTGCGAATCCAATGATGCCGATGGTCGCAATGAGCAGGCCTACTGCCTGGGCGAACCGGGGCGGTGCCGCTGCCTCGAGCTCGGCCGGCGGCCCGAGCCGCGGCCTGATCACCGCCTTGTAGAAAAGGCCGTACGGAGAACGCTGGATGCCAAGGATCGCGCCTACCGCGAACACTGCTGCCTGCGCAGCGAGGAGCCAGACGCTTCCGGTGATCAGCACGAGGGCAAAGACCACCATCGTGACCAGGGCGCCAAAACGCGGTCCGCGCGGGTCGATCTCCATCTACCCCGTTCCCTTCGATCTTCGTCTGTGGAGGGGAATGCTGGATGGCTGGGGTTGTCCCCTATCTGCCCGCATCATCGCGGGATTACCGACGGGAACGGGGCCGTCATCACACGCGGCCCTCGCATATGCGCGCTCGCCTGGGCGGCAGAAACGGTCAGCAGGCTCGCGGCGGCTGGCCCGGCCGACAGATAGCTGTGGCGACGCGACAGAAATCCACCGCGCGGCGCTTGGTCAGCGCAATGCCAGGCCGTCGCGCCCAGGTCGCGCTGGGCAAGATCGCGCTGGGCAAGATCGCGCTGGGCAAGGTCGCGCTGGGCATCTGTGCAGGCACGCTGCCGATGCTATGCGGGACGGCCGCTGCTGTCACGATCTAAATCCCGATCTCATTAATAGGAATCACTGTAGTATTGAACCACGGGCCACTGCGGTCCCTATCGCCGCTATCACGTCCGGCTTGCGCGGCTGGCCGCTCGCGCGCCGCACGACCTGGCCGTCCCCGGCCAGCACCAGAACGGTCGGTGTCCGCAGCACGTTCAGCTCGCGGACGAGGTCGAGCCGCGACTCCGCATCTATCTCTACGTGGGCGACGCCCTCCGTCATGCCCGCCACATCCGAGAGGATCCGGCGGGTGGCCCGGCACGGCGCGCAGAATGCTGAGGAAAACTGCACCAGCGTGGCCTGCTCACCCAGCGGGTGACCGAGCTGATCGCTGGTGAGCACGACGCCATGCTCAGGCTCGGCTGCCGGTGACTCGCTATCGACAGCCACCCGGCGCATCCTGCCGTTGGCCAGCCGCCAGCCGATCCCCCCGATGAGGGCGATGGCTAGCGCGCCAGCCAGCACGACAAGTCCCAGTGTCATGGCAGCTAACAGCACGCCGACGGCTGCAGGCATTCCCGATCTACAGGCATTCCCGACCTAGCTGGCAGGAATGTTCACCAGTATTTTGCCCGCGCTCGTGATCTGGAAGCCATGCACCGTGCTGGCCGAGATCGACGACGAAACGGAGTACCAGGCCTTATGGCCATAGGGCGCCGCGCGCACGATCCACGAACCCGCATACGCGGGGCCGTTCTTCCCCACGACCCAGAACTGGCAGGTGGTGCCCACCTTGATCCCGCTCACCCCTACATGCATCTCTGTGCTCGGACCATGGGGTCGACGTGTAATCGACGACGGCAGCCACGTGGGTGCTGGCGTTGCTGGCGCTGGCCACTTCATTCGCGGCTGGCCGCGGCGGGCTGGCCAACTCGATGGCGGCGGTAGCCGCGCCCGCAGCGATAGCAGCCGATGCCGCTACAGCCACCGCGCCACGCCACAGGCGAGTCCGCCGCTTGGCTGAGACCTTCCGCAGCAGTGAATTCAGCAGCTCGGCAGACGGCTCCGTCATCTCGGGCAGCCCGCTCGGCTCGAGGCTGATCCGCTCGACGTCGGCGGCAGGCACGCGGCTCAGCATGGCAGGCAGGCCCGCCAGGCTGGCCAGCTCGTCACGGCACTGCGGGCAGTCCCCGAGGTGCTCGTCAACGGTCATCCGCTCGGCCGGGTCGATCGCGCCGACCACGTACACCCCGAGCAGCTGCCTTGTCTCCCGGCAGGCGGGGCCGCTGTATCCGCTAATCGTCATGGCGCCAACCCCCGTTCTTCCAGCGCGAGCCGGAGCGCACGCAGCGCGTAGAAGGTCCGCGACTTGACAGTTCCATCCGGTACGCCCAGAGTCGCCGCCGCCTCAGCGACCGACTTGCCCCGATAGTAGGTCTCTAGTAGCACCCGTTTATGCTCTGGCCGCAGCGAGCTCAGCGCGTCGGCTACGGCCCAGGATTCCAGCGCTCGCTCCGCCTCATCCGGCGCAGGCACCACCTCGAGCGCGCCTTCCCCTACCTCGTGCGGCCTGGCCTTGCGGGCCCGGTAAGAGTCGATTGCCAGGTTCCGGGCGACCGCGAAGAGCCACGGCCTGGCGGGACGGCCCGCGATGGCCTCGGGATGCTGCCAGGCCCGCAGCAACGTCTCCTGAACGATGTCCTCGGCACGCTGACGGTCGCCGCTCATCAGGTGGACCGCATACCTCAGCAGCGGGGCGGCATGCTCGGCGTAGAGCGCGCGGATCAGCTCCTCGTCGGATGAGATCCGCCGGGAGTTCCGGGCGCCAGCGCCTCCAAGGCCTGCCATGCCCCCTACCACGTACGCCGCTGGCTGGCGGTTCAATCGGATCTGGCCCGGTACTGCCCGTGCTCCTGGCGGCTCGCTCGCAACCGCCGAACACGCAAGTCCGGCGGCTGGCTCCGGCCAGCTCAGCCGCCCGCGAACGGGGGCAGCACCTCTATAACGTTACCTTCGCGAAGCGGGACGCATTCGGCCGCGCGCCGGCCGACAGGGTCCCCATCAATGAGGAACGAGGACCTGGCCAGCACGTCTCGCAGCAATCCCGCGCCGTCCGTCTCGGCGGCCTTGGCCAGGGCGGCCGCGAGCGTGTCGGCAGTAATGCGCTGCTCCGCAACGCCAGCCGCATCCTTAGCTGCCGCCCAGTAGCGCATGGTCACTGTGGCCATGTCAGCTATCCTCGCTCATAAGCGGCACCGGACGATGACGACCCGGGTGTAGACGCGGGAGACATTTGGGGTTCTCGTTCCGGCAGTTGGCGCCGGGGGCCGGAGGTGGCGGCGGTTGAGCAACGTCCTGCTGCTGACCAGCGGGCGCGAAACGCCTGCCGACATACTGCCGTCGCTGAGCCTGCTGCCGCACGCGGTGCGGGTAGCACCCGTGGGCGCCGAGCACGTGACGAGCGGCCCCATTCCCGACGCGGTCCTCGTGGACGCGCGCCGTGACCTGGTGCTTGCCCGGCGGGTGCTGATGGCGCTGCGCGCAACAGCCAGTGCGGTGCCTGTGATCGCAATCGTCACCGACGGCGGCTGGGCGGCCGTGTCGGCGGACTGGGGTGCGGACGACCTGCTGCTGCACACAGCCGGCCCAGCGGAGGTCGAGGCGCGGCTGCGCCTGGCGATCGGGCGGCGTACCCAGTCGGCGGCCCAGCTGCCGGACGAGATCCGCTCGAGTGGCCTGGTCGTGAACGAGGCGACGTACTCCGCTCGGATGAACGGGCGCTCACTGGACCTGACCTTCAAAGAGTTCGAGCTACTAAAGTTCCTGGCACAGCACCCTGGCCGGGTGTTCACACGGGCGCAGCTACTGCAGGAGGTGTGGGGCTACGACTACTTCGGTGGCACCAGGACTGTCGACGTGCACGTCCGCCGGCTGCGCGCCAAGCTCGGTGCGGAGAACGAGGCGCTCATCGGTACCGTCCGTAACGTCGGCTACCGGTTCGTGCCGGTCAAGAGCGGCGGTCCCGGATCTGACGGTTCCGGATCTGACGGTCCGGGATCTGACGGTCCGGGATCTGACGGTTCCGGATCTGACGGTCCCGGTGCCGGGGCGGCCGTCAGCGGACGCGAGAACGGCGAACAGCACAGTCCTGACGGCGACCAGCCGGACTCCGCGGATAGCCGCGGCCTGCCGGCGATAGCGCATGCCGACCGATAGCCCGGACGCTAGCCCCGACGCGGAGTCGCCAGCTCAGGCGGAAGTCCGCGTCAGCGGCCCGCTGCCAGCCGACCAGGCTGCGCAGGTGCTCGAACTCGTACGTCGCGCCGCCGAAGAGGACGGCGTCAGCCCGCTATCGGAGCACGTCATGCTGCACCTGCGATACGGCGGCGACCCTCGGGCGCGCAACATCCTGGTGTGGCGGGGAGGCGCACTCGCTGGCTACGGGCACCTGGATCCCACCGACCCCGTCGAAGGCCCGGCTGGAGAGATGGTCATCGACCCGGCGGCCAGGCGACACGGACTCGGCCTGCTGCTGGGGCGCACGCTGGCAACCGAGGCCGGGCCGGCCGGACTGCGCTTGTGGGCCCACGGCGACTTGCCCGCCGCGGCCCGGCTGGCCGCTGCGGCCGGCTTCCAGCGCTCCCGCTCGCTCTGGCAGATGCGCCGCTCACTGCAGACGCGCATCGGCAAGCCGCAGCTCGCCGACGGCGTCTTGGTGCGGTCGTTCCGGATCGGCCAAGACGAGGACGCTTGGGTTGCGCTCAATCACCGCGCCTTTTCACGGCACCCGGAGCAGGGCGCATGGACCAGGCAGGACCTGGACATGCGCGAGCGCGAGCCCTGGTTCGACGCTGGCGGATTCTTCCTAGCCGAGCGTGACGGTCGCCTGGTCGGCTTCCACTGGACGAAAATTCACGGGAGCACGAAGATTCATGACGGCGCGACTCATGACGGCGCGACTCATGACGGCGCGACTCATGACGGCACTGACCAGCCAGGCGATGACGCCGGCCACGGGCACGAGCCCATCGGCGAGGTCTACGTCGTCGGTGTCGATCCGGATGAGCGCGGGACTGGCCTGGGCCGTGCGCTGACGCTGACCGGCTTGCGCTATCTGCGCGCCCGCGGCCTCGCGCAGGTGATGCTGTACGTCGACGAGACCAACACAGCCGCCATCGGGCTGTACGAGTCGCTCGGCTTCACCCACTGGGACACCGACGTCATGTTTAGCGGCAACGCCTTCACCGGCCAGGACAGCTGACTCCAGCTCAGTACGCGCGCAGCTCGGCGCTGGCGCGCTGGCGGAGCCCGAGCACTTCGTCGATCTCGTCCATGGTCAGCGACCGCTCAGCCACGGCGACGGCGCTCAGCACTTCGGCGTACAGCTCGATCTCCTCAAGCGCCACTCGGTCATGGAACCTGAGGTCGACGTTGTCGTGCACGCGCCCACCTCCTGTGTCCAGTGGTTCCCGGTAACGCTGCTGGTGCCGGGTTACTCCGGGATCCTGTCCCTCGCCTGTAACAACGCTAATGGCGAGATAGCACCGCGCGCATGACCCATCAGAGCCATTTCCTGAACCACCCACCTGGGGCCGCCGCCCCTGCAGACCGCAGTTACTGACCGGCCCAGGCGGCGCGGTGACGCCGTGCGCGCTGGACATAGTGCTCCGCCGTGTCTGCGAACGACAGCCTGTCATCGTCGGTCAGTTCCCGGACGATCCGGCCCGGCACTCCGGCCATCAGCACGCCGGGCGGCACGCTCGTACCGGGCAGCACAACCGTCCCAGCGGCGATCAACGTCCCGGCACCGATCCGCGCGCGGCCGAGCACGATGGCACCGATCCCGACGAGCGCGCCCGTCTCGACGTACGCCCCGTGCACGGTCGCACGGTGCCCGAGACTGACCCGGTCCTCCAGCACGGCCGGCTCCCCCACGTCGACGTGCAGGCAGCAGAGGTCCTGGATATTGCACTCGGCCCCGACCACGATCTCGTCGTCATCACCGCGCAGTACGCATCCGTACCAGACCGAAGCGGCCCGGCCGAGTGTGACCTGGCCGACAACAACCGCGCCGGGGGCTACCCAGGCCTCGGGATGGATGACCGGGCGGTCGTCACCCAGCGATCCGATCAGCCCGCGCGTTTGCACTAGCTTGCCCCTCTCCGTCGGCTCGTGAGGCGAGCCTGCGACACCGGCTGCGACACCAGCCTGCGACACCGGCTGCGACACGAGCCTGCGAGCCGATTCTCGCAGTCGGGGCCACGATCCGGCGCCACGGTCTGGACATCATGCTTGGTATGACAAAACAGATAAACAGGCACAAAACATCGTTTCGGTTGCGACTTGGGAGGCAAAACGACAGAGTCAACCCCAACGTCTCAGATTCGTCACGTACGCCCGGTTGCCGTCCAGATCCGCGAGTTGCCCGGTGAGCGTGGCACAGCCGTAACTACCAGCAGTCCCTGCGGTCACCCCGCCAGCCGCACCCTTGGTACGGCGACTGCCTGAGGACCCGATAGGTGAAACGATGAGCGAGCAAGGCCACCTCTCCGCCGACTTGGGCCATGAAGACCAGTTCGAGCGCGAGATGCGCGGCTACAGTCGCCGGGCCGTCGACGAGTACGTCGCGGCGCTCCGCATCGACTTGCGCGCGCTAGAAGACGGCAAGCGGGACTTTGAGGACCGGCTCTCTCAGGCGCTCGACGACGTAGAGCGGCTGAAGCTGGAACTGTCGGCCGCCCGTTCGAACGGCAAGCCGGCGCATGAGGAGATTAGCGAGCGCATCGGCCAGATCCTCAAACTCGCCGAGGACGAGGCCAAGTCGCAGCGCGGCAAGGCCGAGGGTGAGATAGCCAAGCTCCGTTCGGAGGCGCAGGCTGAGACGACCAAGCTGCGCGCCGACGCCAAGGCCGAGACCGACCGCAGTCGGGCCGAGGCGCACGAGCAGGCCGAGCGCATGCTGAGCGCGGCGCAAGAACAAGCTGACACGAGCGTCGCGACCGCGAAGGCCGAGGCGGACGCCGCCCGCAAAGCAGCGACAACGGAGGCCCAGCAGGTCGTCGCGGACGCAACCAGGCAAGCGGAGACCGCGGTCGCCACGGCCAAGAACCAGGCTAAGCAGCAACTCGACGAAGCGACCGCCCGCGCTACGGCGATCCACGATGGCGCCGAGCGGCGGCTGAACCTGCTGATGTCGCGGCACACCGAGGCAGTCCGGCGGCTCACTGAGATTCGCGACGTCGTTACCTCGCTGGTCGCGGGCGAGGCAGACCGCGGCTCGCTTGAGGATGAGGTGGCCAGGATCGTCACTGGCGCTACGGCCGGCGACGGCCAGCCTGGCCGACCAGGGAACGGCCACTCCGCTGGCCCCGCCGAAGGCCGCCATGCAGGCGGGAACGGACAGCCAGATGGTCAGCCCGCGTTGTCGACGGCGCAGCGGCCAGGCCAGCCCGCGGGTGCCAGCCAGGCCGGCCCGCATCCGGCTAGCCGCTCAGGCCAGATCCCGGCTGGTTCGGGCGGCGGCCAGGCCGGTCCCGGCGTCCAGAGCGGTCCGGGCATCCAGACCGGTCCGGGCGCACAGGCCGGGGCTGTCAATGGCCAGCACGCCGGGCCGTCCGGCGCCAGGACTGCGGCCAGCCTGGGCGGCAACGCATCCAGCGACGACCTCGCCGACTGAATCAGTCTCGTCAACGGCTAGCGCGCACAGCGTCCGTACATCCTGTGGACCGGCTGCGGGTTCGACGGCCGGGATCTGGTTGTTGATCATCGTATTGGGCGTCAGGGTGGATCTGTTGCCCCAAGTAGGGCGTCACTTGCACCCCGACGCCCAATGGCCGCACTCGCTCATCGAATGTCGTGCGATCGGACCTGCAAGTGCGCTGACCGCTGCTGCCCAGCTGGCTCGAATGACCTCACGGCGTGCCGGTTCTCGCGCATAGTTTGCGATTAACCCCGCCGAACCTCTTGACGCGGCTCTTTGGCCGCTCTACGTTTCGGTTTGAAATGTTGTTCCATAATGTCGAACAGCATTCAGACATCTCGCTGAGGGAGGTGAGAAGCCCGCCGCCTGCCACTTCAGCGAGCGAAGCGCTTCGGTGCACAGCCTCGGTGGGGAGCGCAGCCGACGGGCGAACGCATGGCCGCTGTACCAACGACCCCCCAGAAACTCCTTGCGGAACTAGTGGGGACCGCATGCCTGGTCTACGTCGGCGCCGGCTCGGCCGCCGCCACTGGAGTGATCGCCGCGAGCAGCAAGGCTTCCTTCTCGCTGGCTGATCTGGGGATGATCTCGTTCGCGTTCATGCTCGTCATCGTGGGCGTGGTGTACGCGATCGGTCACATCTCCGGCGGCCACATCAACCCCGCCGTCACGCTGTCCCTGGCTGTATCCGGCAAATTCCCCTGGCGAGAAGTCCCCGGCTACATGCTCGCGCAGCTCGTCGGCGCCATCATCGGCGCGGCCGCGATCTTCCTGACCCTGGGCCGGGCCGCTGCCGTCGCAGCCGGCGGCGGCGTCACGGCCTACAACACGGCGACGATGGGATTCGGGCGCGCGTTGCTGATCGAGGCGATCGGAACCGCGATCCTCGTATTCGTAATCTTCGGCGTCATCGACCACAGGGCCGTGCCCGGCTGGGCGCCGATGGCCATCGGCGCGATCGTCTTTGCAATCATCATCATCGTTGGCCCTGCGACCGGCGCGGCCATCAACCCAGCCCGTTACCTCGGCGCGGTCTTCATGCAAGGCGCGTTCGGCGGGCACGTCACGTGGTCGGAGATACCGGCCTATCTCATCGGTGAGCTGGCGGGCGGCGTGCTGGGCGGTCTGGCCTACGTCGGAATGTCTAAGGTCCGCCAGGACGCCAAGCTGACCAGCCTCTCACCTGACCCCGACAACGCACCCGAGCCAGTCCGGGAGACCACGGCATGAAAAAGCTCATCAACTCGCCCGACAGCGTAGTGACCGACGCTCTGGCCGGGATCGCGGCAGCGCATCCCAGCCTGGCCGTCGACATCGACAACAAGGTGATCACCAGGGCCGAAGGCCCGACCCCCGGCAAGGTCGGCCTGGTGTCCGGTGGAGGCTCGGGCCACGAGCCCCTGCACGGCGGCTTCGTGGGGTACGGCATGCTCGACGCGGCGTGCCCCGGCGAGGTATTCACCTCACCCGTCCCCGACCAGATGCTCGCCGCCACCAGGGCCGTCAATGCCGGCGCCGGCGTGCTGCACATCGTCAAGAACTACACAGGCGACGTGCTCAACTTCCAGATGGCGGCGGAGCTAGCCGACGACGACGGCATCGAGGTTGTCCCGGTAGTCGTCAACGACGACGTCGCGGTCCAGGATTCTCTCTACACCGCGGGCCGCCGGGGCGTCGGCGCGACGGTGTTCGTGGAGAAGATCGCTGGCGCACTGGCTGAGCGCGGCGCCGCGCTGAGCGAGGTAGCGGCGGTTGCCGCCGAAGTCAACGAGCGCAGCAGGTCCTTCGGCGTCGCGCTCACCTCCTCTACGGTGCCGGCCGCCGGCAAGCCTACATTCGAGCTCGGTGAGGCCGAGATCGAGCTGGGCATCGGCATCCACGGCGAGCCTGGCCGGCATCGTGGACCGCTGGCCTCGGCGAGCGAGATTGCGGCCGTCGCCCTGGACGCCATCCATTCTGACCTGGCGCTGACCGGTGATGTCCTGGTCATGGTCAACGGGATGGGCGGCACGCCGCTGATCGAGCTGTACGTCGTTTACAACGAGGTGCACAAGTACATCACCGGGAAAGGCGCCAGGATCACCAGGAACCTGGTCGGCAACTACATCACCAGCCTGGAGATGCAGGGATTCTCGGTGACGGTCTGTCAGCTCACCGATTCGCTCACCGACCTCTGGGACGCGGCAGTAGACACGCCCGCCCTGCGGTGGGGACGGTAGGAAGGACAAGCCGGCGGTCGCTGACACGCGCGGCCGCCGGCTGCTACCGCGAGGAGCTGTAATGGATGCCGAATTCTTCCGGGCCTGGCTAGCCGAGGCCGGGACCGCCATCGAATCCCAGCGCGACCACCTCACCCAGCTGGACGCGGCGATCGGGGACGCGGACCACGGGATCAACCTTGCCCGCGGATTCAGCGCCATCGCTGTCGCGCTGGCGCAGACCGTAACGCCGACGCCCGGCTCCGTCCTGATTCTCGCGGGATCGACCCTCATCTCCAAAGTCGGCGGCGCATCCGGACCGCTGTACGGGATGGCGCTGCGGCAGGCCGGTAAGTCGCTGGCCGACAACACCGACGCGAGCCTGCCCGACCTCGCCGCCAGCCTGGAGGCCGCTCTCGCAGGCGTGCAGAAGCTCGGTGCGGCCCGTGAGGGCGAGAAGACGATGGTCGACGCGCTCGCCCCTGCGGTTGCGGCGCTCCAGAAGGCCATCTCCGAGGGCGCCAGCGCCGTCGATGCGCTGTCGGCGGCCGCCACCGCAGCAGCGGCGGGCGCGCAGGCGACGATCTCCATGCACGCGCTTAAGGGGCGGGCCAGCTATCTCGGCCCGCGGAGCGTTGGCCACGAGGACCCCGGTGCCGCGTCCACCGCGATCATCATCGGCGCGCTGAGCGACGCCGCAGCCCGGCAGGCCACATGACGCCTTCTCGATTCACGGGAACGCCAGTCTCCGACGGCACGGCGGCCGGCGTGCTCTACCTGGCCGATGTCACCACGCCTGCGGTCACGCTCGCTGACGCGACCGCGGACCAGGTAGCCGCGGCCTTCGCCGCGGTGGCCGCCGACCGTATCGCGCTTGCCAGCAGCCTGCGGGCGCAGGACCGCGACCAGGAGGCCAGCATCGTCGAGGTGGCCGCGCTCATCGCAGCCGACCCGGTCCTGGTCAGTCCAGCCGTAGCCGCAGTCAGGGCGGGCAAAGATGCGGCCGCTGCCGTCACAGCGGCCGCCGAAGCTCAGGCCGCCATCCTGGCCCGGCTGGACAGCCCGGAACTGGCCGAGCGGGCCGGCGACGTCCGGCAGATCGGGCAGGCCGTGCTGGAGCGCCTGGCCGGCGGCACGCCCGACGTGCCAGACGGCGATTTCATCTTGGTGCGGCGCGAGGTCGCGGCGGCCGACCTCATCGAGCTCGCGGACATGGGACTGACCGGCGTCGTCTCCGGGGCTGGCGGAGCGAGCTCGCACGCTGCCATCATCGCGCGCGGCCTCGGGCTGCCGATGCTCACCGGCGTGGACGCGAGCGTGCTCTCCGGAGCACAGGGGAGACAGGCCCTGCTGGACTGCGCCGCTGGCGTGCTGACCCTGGATCCGACCGCGGCCGAGCTCGCGAGCGCGAATCCGGCGGCGGGCGCAGCGGCGCAGCCGAGTGCCCAGGCCGCCGGTTACGCCCGGACCGCCGATGGCCACCAGGTAGTGATCTTGTGCAACGTAGCCTCCGCGGCCGAGACAAGACGCGGGCTGGCAGAGGGCGCCGCCGGGGTGGGTTTGCTGCGCACCGAGATCCCGTTCACGGCCACGACCGCTTGGCCCACCGCAGCGCAGCACGAGCGACAGCTTGAGCCGATCCTGTCTCTGCTGGCCGGACGGCCGGCGACTGTACGGCTGCTGGACTTCTCCGGCGACAAGATCCCGCCGTTCCTGTCACCGGGCCATTTCGGCCTGACCGAGCTGCTCTGCCATCCGGCGGCACTCGCCGATCAGCTGCGCGTCGCGATGACCAGGGGCCGGGAGACCGAATTGGCGATCCTCATCCCGATGGTCAGCACGGTCGCAGAGGTGGCGATCGTACGCGCCGCGGTCGACGACATCGCGGCTGAGGTGGCAGCTCAACGGCCGCCGATCGGCATCATGGTGGAGCTGGCGTCGACGGCCGCCACCGCTGAGACGTTTGCCACCCACGTGGACTTCTTCTCCATCGGCACGAACGACCTCACAGCTCAGGTACTAGGCCTCGACCGCCTGGATCTGTCGGCGGGTCCCGGCCTCGCCGCTGATCCGCGCGTCCTCGAGCTCATCAGCCATGTCACCGGGGCCGCGGCCGCAGCACAGATCTCGGTCTCGGTCTGCGGCGACGCCGCAGCAGACCTGCGCGTCCTGCCGTTGCTCATCGGCCTGGGTGTCCGCGTTGTCAGCGTTCCGGCCGCAAGAGTCGGTCAAGTGCGCGCCGCCGTCAGCCGGCTGGACACCAGCGCGTGCGCCGCGATCGCCGCCAAGGCGGTGGCCTCTTCATCCGCGCCAGGGAACTGGGAGCTGGTGCACCATGCCGATCTCAGCTGAGCGCCGTCAGCGCCGCGCCGCCACCACGGCCAGCGCCGAGGTCGCGGGAGATGCTGCGCGCCGACTCCGTTACCGCCCTGGCCAGCTCGTCCCGCGCTGCAACCGCCAGGAGTCGCTCGGCGGGACCGACTACGCCGATCGCGCCGGCTACCGACCCTTCCCGGTTGACGATCGGCGCGGCGATGCCGGCGTCGCCGACCGTAGCCTCCTGATCCTCGATCGCGTAGCCCTGCTTGCGCACCTGGGCCAGAGCCCGGCTGAGTGCGGCCCGCGTGGTCTTGGTCTTGCCGGTGAGTGGTGCCAGATCGGCCGCCAGCAGCCGGGCGCACGCCGTCTGCGGCAGGCTCGCCGCGATGGCGTGCCCGAGTGCGCACGCGTGCCACGGGATCGCGGCGCCGACCTCGAGTATCTGCACGGTGTTGTCGGGCCGGAAAACGTGGTGCAGGACGATCACACGGGATCCAGACAGCGTCGCCACCCACACAGCCTCGCCCGCGCGCTGCGCCAGCGACTCCGCCCACAGCAGCGACCGGGCGCGCAGCTCAGATCCGTCCAGGAACGCATTACCGAGCTGCAGCACGCCGGGCCCGAGGCTGTACTTGCCTGTATCGGGGTCCTGCGCCACGAGGTCGTGCTTCTCGAGCGTCCGGAGCAATCCGTACACGGTCGGCTTAGCCAGTCCAACCCGGTCGGCTATCTCGGTCACACCCAGCCGCGGCGTGCCAGATCCAAGCGCGGTCAGAATCGACGCGGCCCGTTCCACCGACTGAATCATGGAGGCCTTTCGGTAATGTCGAACAGTATTCAGGATAGGCCATGACCGAGGTCGCGCGAGTGGGGATCGTCCTCGTCTCGCACAGCGCAAGCCTCGCGGCAGGGACCGCCGAGCTGGCCGACCAGGTTAGCGGGGGCGAGGTGACCATCGTGCCAGCTGGCGGCACCGACGACGGCCGCCTCGGCACGAGCATAGACAAGGTCCGGCGCGCGCTCACGACCGCAGACTCGGGCGCGGGCGTGGTCATCCTTCCCGATCTTGGCAGCTCCGTCCTGACTGTGCGCGCACTGCTAGCGGAGGAGGCTGGCCTGCCTGACCCGCTCGCGGTCGCCGACGCGCCTTTCGTCGAGGGTGCGGTGGCCGCGACCATCGCCGCCGCCGTGGGTGGTGACGTCAAGGCCGTCGCGAGCGCGGCCGAGGAGGCACGTCATGCCAGGAAGCTCTGAATCCCGAGGATTCTTCGAAGCGGCAGTCACACTGGCCGGCGACTTGCACGCCCGGCCGGCCGGCTCACTGGCGATCGCCGCTGCCAAGTTCGAATCTTCGATCCTGCTGTCGGCGGGTCCCAATACTGCCGACGCCAAGAGCGTGCTCAGCGTGATGGGGATCGGGGCGACCAGCGGCCAGGTGGTCACCGTGCGTGCCACCGGCCCGGACGCGAACGAGGCGGTCGTCGCCATTACCGAGATCCTCGCCGAAGCCACCAGAGTGGGTAGCTAGCAGCCCGACAAGCGAGCGCCGACGCGCTAGGCCGGCAGCAGGTCAAGCTGCCGCAGGATGACGCCCTCGCGCAGCGCCCACGGGCAGATCTCCAGATCCACCAGGCCAAGCAGGTCCATCGCGGCGTCCGCCACGATCGCGCCGGCGGCTAGCTGGTGCGCCCGGCCGACCGACACGCCTGGCAGTTCCTCCCGCTCAGCCCTCGTTAGCAGCGGCAGCCGCTCGGCAAGCCCGATGACGTCGGTGTGCTTCAGGACTCGCCTGACGTACTGGCCCTCGCTGGAAGGCGCCGCGCCTGCGGCCCTGGCGAGCTGCCGGAACGTCTTGGATGTCGCCACGGCGTGATTAGGTGGCCCGTTCCGCAGCAGCGGCCCGACCATCGTCGCGATCTCGGCGCGGACGTGCCTGCGCAGCTTACGTACATCTGTTGCGGACGGCGGGTCGCCCGGCAGCCAGTCGCGCGTCAGGCGCCCAGCACCGAGTGGAAGCGAAACTGCGCTGTCAGGTTCCTCGTCGAGCCCGCTGGCGATCTCCAGCGAGCCCCCGCCAATGTCGAGCAGCAGCAGCCGCCCGGACGACCAGCCGAACCAGCGCCTGGCCGCGAGGAACGTCAGGCGCGCTTCGTCCGGGCCCGGCAGCACCTTGATCGCAACGTTGGTCTCGGCTTCGATCTGGGCCAGCAGCTCGTCGCCGTTGGCCGCGTCGCGGACTGCCGAGGTGGCGAAGGCGAGCATTTCGTGTACGCCCTTGTCTTCGGCGATCTGAAGCGCTTCGTGGACGAAGTCGCGCAACCGCTGGGCGCAGCCCTCCGTGAGACGGTTGGCTTCATCCAGGTTGTCCCCGATGTGCAGGTCGGCCTTGTGCGAGAAGGCAGGCAGCGGCCTGCCGCCCCGGTGGGCATCGACGACCAGCAGGTGCACGGTGTTCGAGCCAACGTCCAGCACGCCTAGTCGCATGGCTCTGACGCTACCTGGAGCCGGTCTGCCAGAACATCACCGCGGCCCAGGCGGCAACCGGACGTCCCGCCCGGCCACGTCCGCACCTGTACGAACGGCGGTCCACGGTGCCGCATATACTTCTGTTACAGAAGCAATACCCGCTACGCGGCACCATGCGCTCAGCGCCCGGTAGGCCGCAGAGAGTGACGGGTCATGACGACCGAGTCTGCCGCCACTGGCAGCGAGCAAGCGCGTCTCTTGCGTCGCGGCCGGATCCTCGAGGGCGCCACCCTCGGCTGGAACGTGGCCGGCATCGTCGTCCTGGCGATCGCTTCGATCCGCGCTCGTTCGGTTGCCCTCGCGGGCTTCGGCCTCGACTCGCTGATCGAGATCGGCGCCAGCACCGTCGTGCTGTGGGAGCTCGCAGGCACGGGCGCGGACCGTCAGCGCCGCGCACTGCGCCTGATCGGCGCCGCGTTCGTCGCGCTCGCCCTCTACCTGGCAGTTCAGTCAGCGATTGTCCTGGCGACCGGGTATCACTCGCGGCCAAGCCCGCTCGGCATCACCTGGACCGCCGTCACCGCCGCCGCGATGTTCGCGCTTGCCGCAGGCAAGGGACGCATTGGCCACGCCCTCGGCAACCCCGTGCTCAGCACCGAAGGGCGCGTCACCCTCGTCGACGGCATCCTGGCGCTGGCCGTGCTGCTTGGCATCAGCCTGAACGCGGCCGCAGGCTGGTGGTGGGCCGACCCGTTGGCGGCCCTGGTCATCGTGTTCTACGCCGCCCGCGAGGCACGCGAGATCTTCGGTTCTAGCGCGTCGTGACGGACCATCCTCGGCCGCTCACGTCCCGGTTTCACCATGACGGGAACGGGGCCGTTCGCCTCTCCGCCGGGCAGTCGACGCCCGGCCGCGCGCGCGTGCCGCCTCCGCTGATCAGCAGGCGGCTCCCGTCCGGCCGCGGCGCGATCGAGCAGCCCAACGCCATCGGCGACGGGGAGGCCGAGCTCACGCCGAAGTTCTGGCTCATGGTCGCTCTGACCGGTGTAGCGGCGGGCCTGTTCGGGGACCTGATGATGCTCATTCTCTTCACCGTCCAGCACGTCGCGTTCGGGTATCACACCGGCCCGCTGGAGTCCGCGGTCGAGCACGCGTCCGATGCGCGACGCCTGGTCGTGCTCCTCTTGGCCGGCGCATTCGGCGGCGTCGCCTGGCACCTGCTGCGCCGCCATACCCGCGGCGAGCGCTCCGACCTCGACGACGTCGTCTGGACTGACGACGCACACCTGTCGTTCCGCCGGTCGCTCGGCACGTCGGTCATCGCCGAGATCGTGATCGGGATGGGGGCGTCGCTCGGCCGGGAGAACGCGCCCAAGCTGATGGCCGGCGCCTCAGCCAGCGTGCTCGCCGGATGGGCCCGGCTGTCGCCAGCCCAGCGGCGGCTGCTCATGGCCTGCGGCGCCGGAGCAGGTCTGGCGGCCGTCTATAACGTCCCGCTGGGCGGGGCGCTGTTCACGGCCGAGATCATGCTCGGCAGCATCACGGTCCCCGTCGTGCTGCCCGCCCTGGCGTGCTCCTGGATCGCGACCGCTGTCGCCTGGCTCTACCTGCCCGACCGGGCAGCGTACGTAGGCCTGCCCAGCTACCGGTTCACCGTGCCCCTGCTGATCTGGGCGCTAGTGGCCGGGCCGCTGATCGGCCTGATCGCAAGCGGCTACATCCGCCTCATCGGCTGGGTGTCCCATCACCAGGCGAGTGGCAGGGCCGGCCTGGTGGCACCGCTGCTGGCGTTCGGCGCACTCGGCTTGATCGCGTTCGCCTACCCCCAGCTGCTCGGCAACGGCAAGGACATGGCGCACGATGCCTTCATCGGAACCGCGAGCCTCCCGCTCCTGCTGGCGCTCTTCACGCTCAAGCCGCTCGTCACGGCGATGTGCATGGGCAGCGGTGCGTCCGGCGGCCTCTTCACGCCCACGCTCAGCACCGGCGCCGTGCTCGGCGGTGCCATGGGGATCGTGTGGAGCCTCGCGTGGCCTGGGTCACCGGCGGGCGCTTACGCCCTCGTGGGCGCGGCCGCCATGCTCGGCGCCGCCATGCAGGCGCCGCTCGCGGCGCTGGCACTGACGCTGGAACTGACCCACGGCCAGTTCCAGCTCATGATCCCCATGATCGCCGCGACGGTGGCGGCGACCGCGGTCGCCCGCCGGATCGACGGCTATTCCATCTACACGGCACGCCTGCGGGCATATCCGGGAACATCTGGGCACCGGCCCGGCGCTGTCTCAGGCACTGACGTCGGCCCTGGAGGGGACCATGACCGCAGCAAACGACATCCGGGTGGAGCACAGCCGCAAGCGGGTGCGCATCCTGCTGGCCGGAGAGCTAGTCGCGGACACGACAAGTCCGCTGCTGGTCTGGGAGGAGCCCTATTACCCGACTTACTACATACCGGCCGCCGACGTCCGCGCCAAGCTGATCCCAGTAGGCACTGACACAAATAAGCGCCTGGGCGAGGCGGAGCTGCTGACAGTCGAGGTTCCCGGCGGGGCCACTGCCGACCGCGCCGCCCGCCGCTACCCGGCGAGCCCGGCCCGGCAGCTGGACGGCGCTGTCCGATTCGAGTGGAATGCGATGAGCGAGTGGCTCGAGGAAGACGAGCCCGTCTACACCCACCCTCGCGACCCGCATTCGCGGATCGACATCCTGGCCAGCTCCAGGCACGTGCGGGTGGAGATCGACGGAATCACAGTCGCCGATTCACGCAGCCCGCGCATCCTGTTCGAGACAGGCCTGCCGCCTCGGTACTACCTGCCGCTTCCCGACGTCCGGACCGATCTGCTGCGGCCGTCGGACAGCCAGACTCACTGCCCGTACAAGGGGACCGCCGGGTACTGGTCGGTCGACACTGGCACGAGCGTCCACGAGGACGTGGTGTGGATCTACCGCACGCCGCTGCCGGAGAGCCAGAAGATCGCGGGGCTGGCCGCCTTCTACGACGAGAGAGTGGACGTTTTCATCGACGGAGTCAAGCAGCGCCGCCCGCAGACGAAGTTCAGCTGACACCGTCCCCGCTGACACCGTCCGTGTCGGCTATGCGAGCCGACGAGGGCTCGCGTCTGGTCTGAATCAGCCCGGCCGCGATCTCGGTGTCCCGCATGACGCGCATCATGTTGCCGCAGGTGAGCCTGCCGCAATCCGACTCTGACCAGTGCCGGGACAGCAGCTCATCGATGAGCGCGGGATAGCAGGACACGTCCTCGAGGCCCACTGGCAGCTCGTCGACGCCGTCGTAGTCGCCGCCGAGTCCGATGTGATCGACCCCGGCCACCTCGCGTGCGTGCTCCAGGTGCGCAACCACGTCCGCAATCGTGGCCTTCGGCCGCGGGTGGTCGGCGATCCAGCTGCCTTTCATCTGCCTGCGGTGAGCCAGGTCGCGATAGTCGAGGCCCTGGCGCTCCATGTCGGCAGCCAGCTCCAGCTCCCAGTCCCGGCAGCGCTGAGCGACGAAGGCCGGCACGAAGGTGATCATGCACAGGCCGCCGTTGCTCGCCAGCCTGGCCAGGATCGTGTCGGGGACGTTCCGTGGATGGTCACAAACGGCGAGCGCCGAGGAGTGGGAGAAGATGACCGGCGCCTCCGCGGTGTCCAGGGCGTCGCTCATCGTCGTGGGCGCGACGTGCGACAGGTCGACAAGCATTCCGAGCCGCTGCATCTCCCGGACGACCTCGCGGCCGAACGGGCTCAGGCCGCCGGCGACCGGCTCGTCGGTCGCCGAATCCGCCCAGGGCAGGCTGAGATTGTGCGTGAGCGTCAGGTAACGAACGCCGAGCAGGTAGAACGCCCGGAGCACACCCAGCGATCCCGCGATCGAATGACCTCCCTCAGCCCCCAGCAGGGAGGCCACGCGGCCCGAGTCCATGATCCGTTCCACGTCCGCGGCCGTGAATGCCAGCTGAAGCGCGCCGGGATACTGAGCGGCGAGCTGGCGCACCAGGTCGATCTGCTCCAGCGTCGTGGTCACTGCAGCGTGGCCCTCAAGCTGGGCCGGGACATAGACCGACCAGAACTGAGCGCCTACCCCGCCCCTGGCCAGCCGCGGCAGGTCGGTCTGCGTGAAGTCGACCGGCAGCGAGATATCCGTCTTGGCCGCATCGGCCGAGCCGGCCTCGCGCAGCGCCCAGGCCAGGTCGTTATGCCCGTCGAATACCGGGGAGCGGTGGAGCAGGGCGCGGGCCGTCGTGTCAGATGTCACGTGCTCAGCGTAGGCATCCGAGGTGGCCTCCGGCTGGCGAGGATGCCAGGATGTTAGCGTGCAGCGGCAGCGACTGACCCCGTGGATCATCGGCACTGTCGTGCTGTGCGCCGCCTTCGGGGCCTGGTTCGGCCACCACGTCGGCGACGGAAGCGGCGGCTACATCGGACTGATCAGCGCGACATGTGGCGTGCTCGGCTCGTTCGTGCCTGGAGCGGTCCTGTGGGTGCGCACCCGGCTGCATGATCACGGTCGGCCGGACAGGGGTGCCGCCTGAGGGCATCCCGCCGGTCGCTGACGTCCGCCCGCCGCGGCCGCACTGGTGGCCACAACGTCCCGCACGGGGCTCGATCTCATTCCGGCGCCGCAGTCCTCGGGCAGCGATCCTGGCGCGCGAGAATCAGCGCATGACCGTCGCGCGCTCTATCGGGCTGTTCATCGCCGCCGGACTCGCCGAGATCGGCGGGGGGTACCTCATCTGGCGCTGGTTGCGGGAGAGCGCGCCGATCTTCGTTGGCGTGCTCGGCGCCATCATCCTGGTGATCTACGGGATCATTCCGACGCTCCAGCGCAGTCACGATTTCGGTCGCATCTACGCGGCGTACGGAGGCGTATTCGTCGTCGCATCCCTGTTGTGGGGCTGGGGGTTCGACGGCATGCGGCCCGACCGCTGGGATCTCGCCGGCGCTGCTGTCGTGCTCGCCGGCGTCGGAATCATCTTCTTCGCTCCGCGAGGCTGATGGCGGCGGAAGATGACGACCTCCCGGCTGGAGAAACATGGCCCAGCCAAGTAGGTTTTGGCCATGGTCGAGAACAGGCAGGAATTTGAGCGTGACCTCGAGACCATCGAAGGCAAGGTTATCGAGCTGTTTGCAATGGTCGCCGAGGACCTGCCCGGGGCAACCCACGCCCTTCTCAGTGGCAACAACGACGTCATTGACGTGCTGACCGAGCGCGAGCGCGCCATTGATTCGCTCTACCTGGAGATCGAGGACCTAGCCAACCGCGAGATCGCACTGCAGGCCCCTGTTGCTTCAGACCTGCGTTTCTTGCTCTCCGTGCTGCGCATCGTGCCGGAACTTGAGCGCACTCATGATCTCGTCATGCAGATTGCCTCTCGGGCCAATCACATTCTCGGCGAAGACATGTCGCTGCGCAGCCGGGGTCTCGTCGAACGGATGGGTGGCATCGCGTCGGAAATGTGGCGGCAGGCGGCGGACTCCTGGTACCAGCGTGATCGTTCCGCCGCGGCTGCGCTGGAGGAACGTGACGACGAGATGGACGAGCTGCACGCCAGCCTGATGGCCGAGCTCGCCTCGGGCGGAATGGCGCTGCCGGTGACGATGGAGATGACGCTCGTGGCGCACTTCTACGAGCGTCTCGGCGACCACGCGGTGAACATCGCCCGCCGAGTCGTCTACCTGGCCGGTTCGCACGGCTTGTGATGCGGCGGCTGCCGGAGCGCTCCTGTTAACTGCGCGCGGCGCTCGGGATGACCACGACCGGGCATACCGCGTGGTGCATGACCTGGCTGCTCACCGAGCCCATCACCAGCCTGCCGAACCCGCCGCTGCCGCGCGATCCCACGACCAGCATGTCGGCATCACGGGAAGCCCTCACAAGTTCTTCCGCCGGATTCCCCGCCGCGACGCTCACGCTCATCTCGGGCAGCGTCCCGCCGATCTCGCTTGCGACCTTGTCCAGGAGTTCCTGGACCGCATTCCGCACCCGGTCCTCGTTGTCGCTGCTGCCGGAGTAGGTGCGCACTCCCCAGAAAATCATCGTGGCCGGGCGAGCCTCACCAGGGAGAACGGTCATGACGGTCAGCGGCGTCTGCCGCAGCACAGCTTCCTGCATCGCCCAGCGAACAGCGTGACGCGAATGATCAGACCCGTCTACACCGACGAGGATCCCGGACATCGATGCTCCTCAGATTCCCGACCCGGTCCGTCAGCCGATCCGGCCAGTCACGTACGCCTGCGTGCGGCTGTCATGCGGGTCCTGGAAGATCTGATCGGTGCGGCCGTACTCGACGAGCACGCCGGTCCGGGTATCGCTCTCGCTGTCGGTGAGCACGGAGAAGAAAGCAGTGCGGTCGCTGACCCGGGTGGCCTGCTGCATGTTGTGCGTGACGATGACGATGGTGTACTGCGACTTGAGTTCCCGCATCAGTTCCTCGATGGCACCCGTGGCAATCGGGTCGAGGGCCGAAGCGGGCTCGTCCATGAGGACCACGTCTGGTTCAACGGCGATCGTGCGGGCGATGCATAGCCGTTGAGCCTGCCCGCCGGACAGACTAAGGCCCGACGACTTGAGGCGGTTCTTGACCTCGTCCCACAGCGCGGCCCGGCGTAGCGAGCGCTCGACGATCTCGTTCAGCTTCTCCTTGTTGCGCTCACCGTTGATGCGCGGACCGTAGGCGACGTTGTCGTAGATGGACTTCGGGAACGGGTTGGGCTTCTGGAAGACCATGCCGATGCGCCGCCGCACCGCAGTCGGGGAGACGTCGCTGCCGTAGAGTGACTGCCCCCGGTAGAACATCTCACCTTCCAGGCGGGCGCCTGGGATGAGATCGTTCATGCGGTTGAAAGCCCGCAGCACCGTCGTCTTGCCGCTGCCGGACGACCCGATGAACGCCGTGATCTCGCGCTCGTATATCGCTAGCGAGACCTCCGTGACGGCCTTGAATGCTCCGTAGGAAATCGAGACGCTGCTGACGTCGAAGATAGTCTCGCCCGGCGGTGAATCCGCCTGCGGCTGGGACACTCGCACGGGCCGCGGGAGGTTGGTGGCGACGGTCTGCTCAGGCTGTTCCATAGCGTTCCTAGCGCGAGTATCTGCTGAATCGGGCGGTGACGACGCGGGCCACGATCATCAGGATGAAGGCAATCGCGATGAGAGTGAGCGCCGCGCCCCAGCCGCGAGCCTGGGCACCGACATACGGCTGTGACGCGTTCGAGAAGATCTGGGACGGTAGCGACGTATTTGCGCCGCTGAAGACGTTCGGGTTTGCCGAGGTCACCGTGAGGATCGTGAACAGCAATGGCGCCGTCTCCCCCGCGGCCCTGGCAACGGCCAGCAGCGCGCCGCTGACAATCCCGCCGAGCGCCGCCGGCAGCACCACGGTGACCGTCACACGGGCCTTGGTGGCCCCGACAGCGTAGGCACCCTCGCGCAGAGAATCCGGCACTAGGCGCAGCATCTCATACGTGGAGCGGATCACGATCGGCAGCATCAGGCAGCCGAGCGCGAACGCCCCGGCGAGGCCCGAGAAGCCGAAGTGCAGCACCCAGATCGAGAAAATAAAGAGGCCCATGACTATCGATGGGACGCCCGTCATCACGTCGGACATGAACCCTATGAACCGGCCCAAAAGCCCCTTGCCGCCATATTCGTTGAGGTAGATAGCGCCAAGGATGCCCAGGGGTACCGCTATGACCGTAGCCAGCCCGGTGATCAACAGGGTGCCAAGCACCGCGGGCCCCATGCCGCCAAAGCTGGCGGGCAGGACGGACGGCGGGATCGAGCCAGTCAGGAACTGCCAGCTGATGATCGAGGCGCCCTTGGCGATGACCGTGAACAAGACGAAGCCGAGTGGGACGATCACGACGATGAAGGACAAGACCATCAAGACGGTGGCGATGCGACTCTTGGTACGCCGCCAGCCCGCCGGCTCGCGGAGGTCGGCCTTCGTCTGCTGAGCGGTGTCGGCAGCCATCAGGCCCCCCTTCCCCGCCGGGCGGAGCGCTCCACGGCCGCGCGAGCGATGACATTGATGATGATCGTGAAGACGAATAGGAGCACGCCGAGCCCCATCAATGCGGCCCGGAAGACCCCCGAAGCCTCACCGAACTGGTTCGCGATCACCGCCGGCATGTTGTAACCCGGCGCGAACAGGTGCGACGTGATTGCCGGAGACGAGCCGATCACGAGCGCTACCGCGATGGTCTCGCCCATCGCCCGGCCGAGCCCGAGCAGCACCGCGCCCACGATGCCGCCCTGGCTATGGGGCAGGACCACGCCGCGGATCATCTCCAGGCGGGTGGCACCGAGCGCGTAGGCGCCCTCCCTATCTATCGCTGGCACCGTCGCGATGACCTCGCGGGACAGCGACGTGACTATCGGGGTGATCATGAAAGCCAGGATGATCCCGGCGGTAAAAAACGACACTCCGCTCACCGGCGGCCCGAACAAGGAGCCCAGCACCGGGACGCCGTTGAAAAAGTTGCCAATCGAGGTGTAGACCCCCTGGAGCCAGGGCGCGAAGACCAAGACCCCCCAAAGCCCCCAGACCACGGACGGGACGACAGCCAGGAGGTCGACCACGTATATGATCGGCCGCGCCCACCTGCGCTGCACCACCTCGGTCAATAGCAAGGCGACGCCCAGGCTGACCGGCACGGCCATGATGAGGGCGATGAGCGCCGTGACGGCCGTGCCGAAGATGAACGACAGTGCGCCGAACTGATTAGCCGCAGGATTCCAGGTCTTGGAAAAGATCCCGCTAATGCCCTCTTTGGTGAACCACGACGTCGCCTGATCGGTAGTCGTGAGCGCGATCAGGACCAGGATCACCAGCACCAGTAGGCCCGCAGCCAGCGCGACGATCTGGAAGCTCCGGTCGCCAAGCGGCCGCTTCGCCGACAGGGCGCCGGCGGAGCCAGCTCTCACAGGCTGGTTCGCCGGCGCCGCAGCGGTCACGACCTCGAGCCGATCTGATCTGCGTACATTTCACCTCTCACGACGAGGAGCCGATCCGATCTGGCTGCTTTGCCATCTTCTACTAGATTAGCTGGTGATCTTGCTGAGCTGCTCGACCGCCATCGAGTCGATGCTCGAAGGCAATGGCGCGTAGCCGAGGCTCGTGAGCAAGCTCTGCCCGTTGCCGAGCAGGTAGCCGATGTAGGCCTTGAGCAACTTCACGTCGTTGGCGTTCGGCTGCTTGGCGTAGACCAGGTCCCACGACTGATAGGTGATGGGGTACGCGGTAGCGCCCGATCCCCATACTGCATGGAACGTAAGATTCGGCGCGACGGTCACGCCGGCCGCAGAGGCAGAGGCCGAGGCCGAGGATGGCGCGATGTAGCTGCCAGCCTTGTTCTTGACAGCAGCGAAGGTCAGCCCCGACGCCTTGGCGGTTGCATAGTCCACGTACCCGATGGCCCCAGGGGTGGACTTGACGATCTGCGCCACGCCCGAGTTGCCGGCCCCGGCATGCGCGGTGGAGGGCCAGCTGATTGTGGAGCTGCTGCCGAGCTTCCATGCGCTTGCCACAGAATCGACGAGGAACAGCGAGAAGTTCTGCGTCGTGCCCGACGAGTCCGACCGGACGGCGATAGTGATAGGCGTGCTAGGCAGGGTGACACCAGGGTTGATCGCCGCGATCTCCGGGGCGTTCCACTTCGTGACCTTGGCCTGGAAGATGTCCGAGATCACAGCCGGGGTGAGCTGCAGTTGTTTGCTCACGTTAGGCAGGTTGTACGCCATGGTGATCGCGCCGATGATGACGGGGAAGTACAAAACCGTCTTGCCCTTGTAGCTCGGCAGGTCGGTGCTGGGGATGGGCGAGTCCGAGCCCGCGAAGTTGACGACATCAGAGGCCAGGTCCGTACGGCCCTTGCCCGAGCCGCCGGAGCCGTAGTTGACCGTCATACCGGGCTGCACGGACTTGAAGGCCGCGATCTCGGCCTGCTGGAAGACCGTCTGGAACGTCGATCCGCTCGCGTTCAGCGTGCCCGACAGCGCGGACGAAGTCGTGGTACTCGAGGATGACGGCGAACCAGACGAGGAGCATGCGGCTAGGAGCAAGGCCGAGCTGACAGCGACTACCGCCGCCGCCGTCGTAGCCTGCCTTCTGCATCGAAGGTGCATTGCGGTACTCCTTATAGAGTTTGTTTGTTTCTTAACCGTGATGAGCTCAGCTCCGGCCGTACGGTCAGCCTGCAAACACCGGTCAGCCCCCACAGTGTGGTGTGCCAGTTCAGTTTGCCGGGCTTCGGTACTTGCGGGCGAAGCAGCAGTTAACAGACAGAGTTCAGAAGGTAAACATCTGGTGGCGCAGCCGTGTTAGCGCAGCGGCGGGTGGGTCTGAGCTTGAGCTGCCAGGGCCGCGAATGGCCGATATTTGCGCATAGGACCCCCGGCCGCGCGAATAGACGGCGCATATACCTCCCGTACCCGCCTGACGCTAGCGTGGCACTCGTGGACGTCGACGCGGTGACCGACATCCTGCGCGCGGCCGCCGAGGTGGCGATCTTGCCGCGGTACCGCGCGCTGGCCGACGGCGATGTTATGCAGAAGGCAGCGGGCGAGGTCGTCACGATCGCCGATCGCGAGGCCGAGGAGTTCATCGCGCCTCGGCTGCGCGCGATCGTGGACGCTCCGGTTGTCGGCGAAGAGGCGGTCGCTGACGATCCGGGACTTATCGCTGCGGTCCGCGAGGCGCCCGTCGCGTGGGTCGTCGACCCGGTCGACGGAACCGCGAACTTCGTGGCCGGGCGCCCCGAGTATGCCGTGATGGCCGCCCTCATACGACAGCGGCAGACTGTGGCCGCCTGGATTCTGCGGCCAGCGGACGACAGCGTCTATGTCGCCGAGCTCGGGTCTGGTACCTGGCGGAACGGGGCTCGCGTCTGGCGCCAGCCTGCCTCGCACCGGACAGCCGAGCTGCGCGGCGTGGCGCACACGCGGTACCTGACCGCCAGCCTTCGTGCCCGGGTCCAGGCAGCCGCAGCATTGTTCCGAGAGCTTGGGCCAGGCTCGTCCTGCGCAGGCGTGGACTATCCGCAGCTTATCGACGGCGACGTCGACTTCGTACTCTCCTGGCGCACGCTGCCGTGGGATCACGCGCCGGGCGCGCTGCTGCTTACCGAAGCCGGTGGTGTCGCGCGGCGGCCAGACGGGACCGACTACGGCCCAGGCGACGAGCTGACGGGCCTGATCAACGCCGCCGACGATCGCTGCTGGCGGGTGGTGCGGGCGCTGCTGCTGCCACCGACAGTGGCGCAATGACCGGCGTTGGCGGCCGCGGCCGGGGGGCGGCCGTGTAGCGGGGCGGCCCCGTTCCAGCATGGAAGGGTTTGTCATCACCGATACTGAGCGGGGAGCTGCCGTCAGGTGGCCGGGAAGGGGGCAGGGCGTGCCGCGCTACAACAGAGTCGTCGTCAAGCTGAGCGGCGAGGCGCTGGCCGGCGAAGCCGGGTCGGGCGCAGATCCGGCCAGCCTGGCACGGGTAGCCGACGAGATCCTGTCCCTTCGTGAGCTTGGCGTCCAGGTTGCCGTGGTCGTCGGCGGCGGCAACTTCTTCCGCGGGCGAATGGCGGAGGGCTGGGGCATCAGCCGGGCCGAGGCCGACAACATCGGCATGCTCGGCACGATCATGAACTGCCTCATGCTGCGTGGCGCGCTGACCGCCCGCACCGACATCGATATCCGGGTGATGACCGCGGTGCCGATCCAGAGCGTGGCCGAGCCATTCATCCGGCTGCGTGCCGTACGGCACCTGGAGCACGGCTCGATCGTGCTCCTTGCGGGCGGCATCGGTCAGCCGTACGTGACGACGGACTATCCGGCCGTCCAGCGCGCCCTCGAGCTCGACGCGGACGCGCTGCTCGTCGCGAAGAAGGGGGTCGACGGCGTTTACGACAGCGACCCGCGGCTGAACCCGCGCGCCGTTCGGTATGAGCAGCTGACCTATGACGAGGCGCTCGCCGCGGGCGTAAGGGTGATGGACACCAGTGCCTTCGTGCTGGCGAACGAACAGTCGCTGACCATGCACGTGTTCGACGTCGCGGCCGTCGGCGCGATGCGCCTGATCTGCGAAGGCGCTGACCTCGGCACGCGGATCACCGCGAAGGCCTAGGTGAGCTCCTCCACCGGAAGATCACCGGCGCGGCCGCAGGTGAATGAGACCAGCCGCACTGCGACGGAAGCCGCAGGCGCCGAAGTAGAACGGGGCAAGTCCGTCCTCGAAATCGACGTGGATCCACTCGCAGCCGGCCACCCTGGCCTGCTTGACTGCCTCGGCGACGAGCGCGGTTGCGATGCCGCGCCGCTGGTACGCGGCCGCGACCTTCGTGTCGAGCAGGAACGCATGATCGCCGCCGTCCCACGCGACGTTGACGAAGCCGACAAGCTCGCCACTGGTGCGGCGCGCAGTCACCCAGCCGAGGCTGACCGGGCGAATCTGATCCCACCAGCCCGGTTCGGAGTGACCGCCGTGGGCTTCGACGAGCGCGACCAGTTCGGCATCGCTCGCGTCGCCACGCCAAAGGTACTCGACGTCATCCGTCACTAGGCGTGCGCAGGTGCGTAGCGCAAGCTGACCTGATCGGTGTGCCCCGACCAGCTCAGAGCGAATATCCAGCATCCGGCCGTAGGCACGTCGATGATCGAAGGACCAGGTCCGCCGCTTACTTCCGTGGTGACTGTCTGCCCCGTACTCACGCTAGTGGCGCGGATCTTCAGCGGGCTCAGGGGTACGAGCGACAGTTTCGAGACCCAGAGGATCTTGTTGCCCCGATCCGGGCGCGGAGGCGCGTACAGTGCGTTCCGGTCTGCCCACAGGATCGCGACAATGCCTCCGAGGACACCCAACACGTGCGGCCTCGCCTGGCTGGGCGGCATGAAGCCAGCGCGCGCCCAGACTGGCAGCGGCGTAATCGGCGGCGCGGGGCACGCGCCGCCAGCGGCGGCATTTGCCGCTGGCCCGGTGGAGTGGCCGGACGAAACGTGCGATACGGCGGGCCGGGAAGCAGCTGGCCGACTCGCCCCTGAGCACGCCGCCAGCGCCGTCAGCAGCGCGGCCAGTGAAGTCGCCAGGGTCAGCCGAACCGCAGTGCGCTCCAGCCCCATGCCGCAACGATATTCCCCGCCGGTGCCTGCGCGCTAGCTGCGCTTGGGTCGGCTCAGGTCGGCGGAATGCGCCGATGCGCGTCGTCAGCCGGCGGCTGGCAGCTTCAGCCCGAATCCCCAGTCGAGCAGCTTCGCCGCCGCCTGTGCGCCGGCAGCGGGCCCCGTGTCGGGGCTGCCCAGCACAACGCCAATGAGCGTCGTGCCATGGCGCACGGCCTCGAAAAGAAGGCAGTGCTTTGCGGCGTCCGTGTAACCGGTCTTGATCCCGTCAGCGCCCTGGTAGGTACCCACCAGGTCGTTGCTGTTGCCCCACCAATACGCGTGATGCTGACCCCGGCTCTTCGGCAGGTTATAGAAGCGCTGGTCAACGATCGACCGGAACAAGGGCAGCTTCATCGCCGCCAGCCCCAGCGTCAGCAAGTCGGCCGGGGTTGAGTAGGTGGAGTACTCGGTCGGGTACGGCAGGCCGTCCGGGCTGGTGAAATGCGTATGCGTCATGCCAAGCTGGAGCGCCATCGCATTCATCTTGGCCAGGAAGGCCGGCATGCCGGGGCCGTAGGTCATGGCCAAGACATAGGCCGCGTCGCAGCCCGACTCGAGGAGCAGTGCCTCAAGCAGTTCGCTGGTCGTGAGGACGTCGCCCGGTCGCAGGCCCGCGCTCTCCCCCTGGTACTTCGCCACGTACTCGAGCACGGCCTTCGGTATACGGATCTGCTCGTTCAGGTCGCCGGACTCAAGCACGACCAGCGCGGTCATGACCTTGGTGATGCTGCCAATAGGCCGTTCGGTGTCGAGCTGACGGCTCCAGAGGAGCTTGTCGGTGTCCACATCGGCGAGGGCACCGCTCGTCGCCTTGACGTGCTGGGGCGCGCTGGTGACCTGGATCGCCTGCATGCCCGACGGGCTCGGCGACGGTGACGGCGACCTGGCGGACACCGCTCCGCGCGTGGTGGGCGCCGACGTCGGCCGGGCATTCGCGGCGTTGGCACAGGCGGACAGGCTGACGGCGACAAGAGCGCCACCCGCCGCGAGCGCCGCGAGGCGGCTAGCGAAGGGTTTGCCCGTTCCCTTTCTTGGACCCGGCCGCTGCACGGGACGACAATACCTGGGCGGTAACGCCCCGGTCAGCAGGAATTGCCCGGAAGTTCCTTCCTCGCCTTTGCGCGCCTCGGCAAGCGGGGCGCCCAGTGCGGTCCTGTCATGGCGACCAGTGCGGGTGCCTGAGATGCTGGACTTTATGGCCAGGAAGGAGGTTCGGTCATGGCCCCGGCGTGGCTGACGGCAGTGGCATGGGTCTATCTCGCGCTCTGCTTCTGCTGCGCAGGCATTGTTTCTTACGACATAGTCTTTAATCGCCGCAGGCAGCCTATGGGTGTAATGAATTTCGTATTCCCAATAACCGCACTGTATTTTGGCCCTTTCGCGCTCCTCTTCTACTGGCGATGGGGGCGAGTCGCGAGCCGACTGGCAACATCGTCGACGCCTATGCCGATGGTCATGCCGATGGCAATGCCGTTGAGCACGACCTCGGCCGGCGTGACCGCGTTTACATATACATCCACGGGCGATTCCTCGCGGACGCGCAACGGCCAGACCGCCGACCACGTCGCGGCCGACAAGCCTGCGTCCGGGATCGCCGGCGTCGTACCGGCAGCGCCGCCCGGCGAGCGCGGTAGGCCGTGGTGGGTCTCGATGGCTATCGAGGTCAGCCATTGCGGCTCTGGCTGCGCACTGGGTGACATGATATCCGAATTCGCTATCTTCTGGCTGGCCCTCACGATCGCAAGCACGACGCTGCTGGCTGAATACGCAGGTGACTACGTTCTCGCGCTCGCATTTGGCATCCTGTTCCAGTATTTCGCGATCGCACCTATGCGCGGCCTCAGCCTAAGAGACGGACTGAAGGCGGCGGCAAAGGCAGATTTCCTGTCGCTGACGGCGTTCGAGGTTGGCCTGTTCGGCTGGATGGCGATCATGGCGCTCGTGCTCTTCCCCGCTCCGCATCAGCTAACGCCCAGTTCAGCCGCGTTCTGGCTCCTGATGCAAGTCGGCATGATCATCGGATACTTCACTTCGTGGCCCGCCAACGTCTGGCTGGTCAAGCGTGGTATCAAGATCCTTATGTGAGGCTCACCAACACGGAGCGCTCACCAAGGACCTGGCTGGGCTCATTGCCCGCCAGGCAGGAAACGTCTTGCAAGTCGAGCAGCGAGGTATTCCGTCCTCGCCGCCTGGAGCTTGTGCAGATCGACGTCATCAATCTCTTCGACCGCGACGACAGCGAGCAATGCGGCTGTGTCGAGCTCGTAGACGTCCAGCAAGGCCAGCTCAGCGGCATTGAGATCGCTTATATCGAGGCCATACCCGCTGAGAAATGCATCGGTCAGCAGGCCGTAGCACCGGAGGCGGCCGAGCTCCAGCAACGGATCCCCCACGACGCAGTTGGCAACGTCGATGATCGCCGCGATGCGCCCGTCGCGAATGCATAGGTTAGGTGCACGCAGGTCCATATGTAGCAGGCTGCGCGCCGCGCCGCCTCGAGACTCGAGCAGGGCAGTTACACCTGGCTGCAACTGTTCTTCGGCAGGGATGTCGCAGTACGCGCGCGCTGCACCTAGCCGCTGACGCAGCCGACTCCACACGAATCCGGACCAGGAGTCCGGCACAGTCAGTCCGGGTCGGCTCGGCTGAATCGCGTGCAGACGCCTGGTCAACTCGCCAAGCTCTGTCATCGGGATATCGGCAGCCTCATCGTGCTGCACGTAACTCAGCAGAACCCATGAGGCCTCGCCTGTCCGCTGCGCCCGTCGCCAGCCCAGCACCCTGGGTACAGGAATGCCGGCTTCCGACATCAGCCTGAGGGCCTCGACCTCACGCTCGACGATTGCGCCGTAGTCAACAACGCCCTCATAGGAAGTCTGCAGGACCTCAGTCCGTGGTGACCGCAGCACGGCGAGTTGCGAGTCAGTCTCTGCCAGGTCCGCCCAGAAATCGAGGCCGCTACGCCATGGGCGCACACTGAGCGACGCTTCGCCGAGTGCCGCCCGTACGCTGCGCTCCAGCGTCTCAATGCGCTCAGCGTGACGGGCGCCAACAGGGTCGCTGCCGGCGGTACGAGGCGCAGAAATCATCACCCGCTGACCTTATGATCTGCCAGGCGCCGTGTGCGGCATCCTCAGCAGATGCCAGACGCCCGCGCCACGAGCGGTCTCGTTTCGTCAGCGTGTGCGAGTGGCGGCCGGAGAACGTGCCTGCGCGTGCTTCTCATCGGCGCCGGGGGTCATTGATGAATTCGATCATCCTGGCCCAGGAGCGCTCGATTGCCAGCGCGTTGGCTTGCTGAGTGCCGCCCATCACATTCCCGGCTGCGGAGTAGAGCGCATACGGGAAATACGGTGGGGCGCCGAGAAATGCATGGCCAGCGTCTGGATAGAACAGGTTGATATACGGTGCGTGGTCATGGGCGCGCCGCAACTCGCCCATGATGATCGAGACCGAACCTTCGGAGTCCCAGATCCCGTCCATCCCGCCGTCACCCAGCAGCAGCGGAACGCGGATGTGACCCACTGGGATGAGCGTCCCCGTCGTAAGGGGACTGCCATGAAACGTCCAGGCGGCGCCGGGATTACCAGCGAACGCGCCGTTGACGTATGCGCTTGGCGAGCTGGCTATGACCGCATCAAAGAGCTGCGGTTCGAGCGACGCGATCAGCAGTGCGCCCTCGCCACCGCGCGATGCGCCGTAGAGAATGACTGGCCGCCCCTTGCATCCGGCTGGAGGCGCAGCCACCGGACCGCGCGGGCTCAGAAGTACTCCAGGGGGATATCGCACAGGCAGCTCGGCAGACCGGGTTCCTTGAAATAGCCGAGGGCGAGAGCCGGGTATCCGATCTCCGCAAGAGCCACGGCGGCCAGGTGTCCTCGCCGCCGTTCGAGCCGCCGATCAGCACAATGGCAGGAGCATCCGGCCGGAGCTTGGCAGGAACGAATAGCGAGCCAGCGAAGCCGTCAGCGCGCACCGTCAGCGTGCTCACCGCAATCGAGGCCATGCGCTGCAGCGTCTGGCTGGCCACGAGCTGGCCATCGGCAAGCACCTGGACCGCAACGCTGAAGCCGGAGTAGGCCATATAGAACTGAGTCTCAGGACCGCTCTTGAACGCCGGGTGCAACGACCAGAGCAAGCCCGCGGCATCTGCGACGTGGTAGCTGCCCGATACCGGGACCGCTGTCGCCAGGTTCAGCGTGCCAGCCGCGCTGGCCCGGAAGTCCGCGGCAGACTCCCACAGGTGGCCCTGGTAGTCGCGCTCGCTGCGATGTGGATGGGCGAGTCGGACGCAGCTGCTGCAGGTCCCGCTGCCAGCCGCACGTGCAGCGGGGCCGAAGGACCGCTATTGCACGCCGGAGACGCCAGCGCGAGGACGACAACCAGCAACCCGCCGACCCGCCATCGCCACCCGCGCATTGCATCAACTCACTCATAGCTACATGAGTCAGCATAAAGCCTAACAGAAATGCAACGCCGAGTAGGAATTCGCCTGCGGCGTCATCACGCGGGCCATTGTCAGCGTCGTGTGCTGGGTGAGATGTACCTCGGTCTGAGACCGAAGATAATGGCGCAGTTCGTCGGTGAAACCTTGCCGGACCTCATCTGGCCAGCTCAGCGAGGTCGCTCTCGTGTTCTCTACGCCGACGGCTACATCGACAGGCAGAACCACCCGACGCGCGTCCGTCCGCCGGATAGGCTCCGCAAACAAGCCTGTGTCCGCGATGATCTCTGTATCAGCGAGCTTTCGCTGCTTCACCCAAGTGCCGCCGTCGTCGCTACGCGCGACCCACGTCTTGAGCAGTTCGGCGCCGAACGGGTCGTCGTAGTGCTCCGCCGTGGCGAGTAGGGCGAGCCAGCCGCCAGACCGTAGGAGCTGCGCTGACTTGTGGAACTTGACCTCGGGATCGACCCAGTGAAACGCCGTGCCAGAGACGATCAGGTCGAACGAGCCTTCGGCTGCGGCAAAGTCCTCGAATGCCGTGACCTCGAGCGAGACGGCTGAGCCGTCGAGACGACGCCGGGCAGCGGCGATCATAGACGAGCCGATGTCGATCGCCGTCAGATTGAACTCGGCGCGAGCCAGGCATTCGGTGAGCTGGCCCGTGCCGCAGCCGACCTCGAGGATGGTGCTGCCGGCGCCGATGGAGGCGGTGGCAGTCAGGAACTCGACGATGTGGCTCGGGTACCCGAGCCGACAGGCGTCATACAGCTGAGCGACGCCGTCGAATAGCGTCCGCTGACAGCGCCGTTTGGTACGGTCCGGCTCGGTCTCCGCTCCGATCACCACACCTCACAGTAGGGCAAGCGCCCGCCCGAGCGGGTCCCTCATCTCAGGCAGGCTTGCGGGCCAGGTCGTACGCGAAGCTCACGGTCTGGATGAAGGCTCCGCCGTCGCTGTGCGGCAGGAGCTTGGCCGCGAGATCGCGATCGAATGCGGCGGCCTGGTCGCCGAGCACCGCGGGCGGAAGGAACGACGTCGACCGGACGTACCCGGCGAGCTCCGGCAGACTCCAGCGATGCTCAACGGCGAACTGGCGGCGTCCCGCCACCTGGAAACCGGCGTCTGCCAGTAGCTGTAGATCGGGCCGTCGCTTCCGCGGCAGGTCCCAGCCCGCAGGCACGCGGCCCTCTGCGCCGAGCGTCCCCTTCCACTTGTCCAACGTGGCTGCGAGCGCTCGCTGCCAGTCTTCTTCGCCCGCCGATGGCCCAGACGACCAGCACAGAGCAAGGTAACCGCCAGGTTTGAGCCATCGAAGGATCCGGCCAGCGATGAGATCTCGGTCGAGCCGATGGAATGCGTTACCGATCACGACCAGGTCGAAGTAACCCGGCTCAGCCTCAAGGGACTCCGCACTCGACACGATCGGCCGGACATCCGCCGCGCTCCCGGCAGAGGCCTTGGCCCGTACGAGATCCACCATGTCCGGCTCCTGGTCCACCGCCCAGACCTCGCTGAACCACCCGCGCAACGCGAATGCGAGATGGCCAGTCCCGCACGCCAGATCCAGCAGGCGGCCGGGCTCCAAGGCCCCGGCCCGCCGGACCAGATCTTCGATCATCGCCGGCGCGTAGGGCAGTCGGTACCTGTCGTAATGCCCGGCGGTCCCCCGGTACAAGTCCGCCGCGAACTGCACCTCGTCAACCACCAGACTCCGCTCTTCCTCACAGCATCGTCGGGACAGTCATGGAATCGGCAAGATTACCGTTTGGCCGCATCCGACGCTAAGGCCGACAGCCCAGGTCTCGGTCGGCGGCGACGCACACGATCGTTCGCGCGAGCCCAGCCCTGCGACTAATTCTCTTTGCGTGGCGGGCGCCAGGCGCCTAGCGTTGTTTTCCCTCTGGGCACGGAGGACGTGCCCTGTCTGCCGCTTTGCGCCGAGGATGGGAGGTACGGAATGGCTTGTCACCTCCACGCGCTGTGCGTCGATGCGAACGACCCGCTTCGCCTTGCGCGCTTTTGGGCCGACGTCCTGGGTTGGGAGATGGCCAACAACCTCCAAGACGGCATCGCACTCCTGCCGAGCGACGACACCGGATTCCTACTCCGGTTTCAGCCGACCGACGAGCCGAAGGCCGGCCCAAACGAGATGCACTTCCATCTAACGAGCGCGTCCCTCGATGACCAGCAGCAGACCGTGGCGAGGTTGCTGAGTCTCGGGGCCAGGCACATCGATGTCGGTCAGCGCCCGGAAGAAGGACATGTCGTGCTGGCAGATCCCGACGACAACGAGTTCTGCGTCATCGAGCCTGGCAACAGCTTCCTCGCTGACTGCGGATTCTTCGCGGAGGTTACGTGCGAAGGGTCGCAGCAAGTCGGGTACTTCTGGAGCGAGGCGCTGGGCTGGCCACTGGTCTGGGATCAGGGTCAGGAGACCGCGATCCGCTCGCCACACGGCGGCCCGAAGATCAGCTGGGGCGGTCCGCCGCTCACGCCAAAGACTCGAAAAAGCCGGATGCATTTCGACGTCGCTCCCGTCGACGGTGACCAGGAGTCCGAGGTCGGTCGCCTCGTCTCCCTGGGGGCCACCCGCGTCGACATCCGCCAGGGCGAGGTCAGCTGGGTGGTCATGGCCGATCCTGATGGCAATGAGTTCTGTATGTTGACTCCGCGATAGCGCGACCGTCCCCAAGGCGCCTTCGCCGTGGGTTTGAAAGGCCACTAGGAGTCTGCGAGCCACGCCAGCAATCGGCCCTGCGACCAGCAGCGGCCAATGGCCTCGGCGCGCAGAGTGGACCGGTCGAACAGTGCCAGGCCGATGATGCTGTGGCCAGAGGCGCGCCGATCACCAAGTGTCGGTATCGCTGGCGCGACTCCGACGCCTTCCGCTGACACCCATGCCACCGGCCGGTCGGTTGCCGCTTCGTCAAGGCGGTGCAGGAAGCGCAGGCGGCTCTCAAGTGGGAAATGCGACAGCGCCCACGTCGTGGTTACGACAGGCAGGGCGTGCGCGGGCACACGGGCGAACGCGTCGGGTACCACCTCAACGGCGTCACCTCGCAGCAGCTGTGGAGGGGCCGTCGCCGCCAGCGCCATCTCCGCTTCCAGCCTGGCGACCCGCTCCGGCTGATCCGGCCACAGGCAGGCGCGCAACCATCGGGTGTCGTCCGCGTCAGTCACGTCGACCGGATCAAGGTCGACGCCGACCCGGGCGACAACCTCGGGCATCGCCCGCGTCGGGATGGGCCGATCTCCGACGATCGAAGACGACAGCTGCACGGGAGATGAGGGGTCGCCCAGCGACTGTCCGTTGCTGTACTTGATGCCAACGCGATCGACATTGAGACTGAAGCCAGCCGAGCAGCCCACGTCGATCAGCCCAACCGCATTCGCACCCACCCGGCGCGCTGCCTCGGCAATGGCCGGATACAGCACGGCGCAGCGTCCAGTCTCGTTGGTCCGCATCCGCCGACGCACCGCGATGGCCACGACCGAGTCGGTCATTCGCAGCAGCGTGTCGATCGCCGCGCCAGCGGCAGCATCGCCGTCCGCAGCGGCATAGGCCGTAGCGAGCGCCGGAGCACGTCCGGCGAGGGCGAGGTCGTGCAGCGCGGCGAGGATCACCGTGGGGTGCCGTTTGCGCGCCGGCGCCGCCTCGATTGCGCGCAGCGCCTCGTCGGACTCACTCAGGGCGACGGCGATGCGCTCGTACAGCGGCGAAGTTTCGGCGGCGTCGACCTCACCGAAATGCCGGTAAATCTGAGCGATTGTGCGGGCTCTACCCGCGGGGGTGGCGCTTCCCGCGGTCAACCCTGGCATCGCGACGATTCTAGCCATTGGAGGAAACCCTGACTTACCGGCACAAGAGCTGCTGGCACAAGAGCGCCGAGGAGATACCCGACCGACTCGTCGGCTCTGCCGGTACAGAAAGTGACGGCCTTGCATGATCGTGTATCGCCGGGTGCCGGTGGCCGTTGAGCTGCGTCACAGCTCAGCCGCAGTGTGGCTGCAGCACCGACCCCTGGGGTCGGTACATCCAGGATCTGCTCCAGTTATTGCGTTTTACGAACTTTGTGTGATAGGCGTCACTATCGTAGTCAGCGCTCCAGCTGAGAGCCTCAGCTGCCCCAATGACGGAGGAAAGATGACCAAAGCTTATAAGCGACGCGGTTTGGGCGTGGCCTTTATTCTGACTGCGGTGGCCGCGCTCGGTATGGCGACCGCAACGTTGGCCACCGCCGCGCCGTCGGCGAGCACCGCGTCGGCGAATGCACCCTGCACCATCTCGACGGGCCGGGTCATCGGCGCAGCCCAAGCGGATCATCTCGGCGGGGTTGTGATTCCGGCGGCCGACAGTATTGCCTGTACACAGACGCCGCCTCCGCCCGAACCAGCGTTCAACGGCACTCCCCCGCTGCTCTTCAATGGAAACCCGCCTACATGCTTCTTCCAGCCGTGTGACAACGGGAACGTCATGATGACGCGAGCAACCGGCCCGCTGGTCATCACGCCCATCTTCTGGGATCCGGCAGGTCACCCGATGTCGCTTGCCTACAAGGCGATCATCACTCGCTATTTGTTTGATGTGGCGCTGGCGAGCGGCCAGAACACCAACGTGTTCTCGGTCTTGAACGAGTACTACGGGAACAATGGGCGAATCCGCTACAACGTCCGGCTTGGCTTCCCCATCGATGCGAAGAACCCGCTGCCGGCAGACGGCTGCACGCTGGCCTCCAACGACACGTCAGGGATCTACGCCGACGGAACCGGCTACAACGCCTGCTTGGACGATACCCAGCTGCAGGCTGAAGTCGACAGCATCACCGCCGCCCGCCACCTGCCGCACAACCTCAGCAACATCTACGTCGTGTACCTGCCCAAGCAAGTCGAGACCTGCTTCAACCCCGGTTCCACGACTAGCACAGCTGGCGGGCAGGCCTGCACGATCAACCATCAGCCGACCGCGGCCTACTGCGCTTACCACAGCACCGATTTGAACAGCGCGGTGTACGCCAACCTGTCCTACCCGATCTACAACTCGCCGGTCGGATACACGTGTGGCAGCGACGCCCGGTTCCCTGTGATCGAGTCGCCGAACGGTAACCCCGACGCCGACACCGAGATCAGCCCCACTAGCCACGAGGTCAGTGAGGCGATTACCGACCCGGACACCGAGACCGGATGGTATGACTCCTCCGGCTACGAGATCGGCGACGAGTGCGCCTACATCTACGGTGCGACGAACGGCCAAGCCGGGCAGCTGTACAACCAGACGATCCTCGGCCAGCACTTCCTGACCCAGCAGGAATTCAGCAACCGCGTCTTCAACGCAAGCGGCGGTACGGCTGGGTGCGTGGATAGCCAACGGGCCGAGTTCTGATTGCCAGTGGAGCTAACCGTATAAACGCGTTACGCAATAAGCGTCCAGACGCGTGAGAGGCTCGGGCGCGGTTCCGGGAGCAACCCCGGATCCGCGCCCGAGCTCTGTTATGGAAGCCGGGCACTGCAATGGCAATGCCGGTCAGCGGCCTCGAAACTGGCGTCCGTTAGGCCGATGGGATGGAAAGGCAGTCCAGGCCGGCGTTCGATCAGAGGGTCGGTTCGGGCAGGAACTCGCGGACCTCTTGAGCACACCGGCAGGCGACGGCGATCTTGGCAGCCCACTCCAGCGCCTCCTCGCGTGAGGACACGTCGACGACCATGAGTCCGCCGATGACCTCCTTGGTCTCCGGGTACGGGCCATCGGTGACCGACCCGTCGGTGGCCACCACGCTCGCCCTCTGGCTGTGCAGGCCGCCGGTGAACACAAACACGCCGGCGTCCTTGGCTTCCTGGACCACCGCGAGCGCAGCCTTGGCCACGTCGGCAAAATCCTCGTCGGGGATGTGGGCCATCGCGCCATCATCGAACGAGATCAGGTATTGCGTCATGGATGACTCCTTGTCCCGGCGGCCTCCTCCGGCCGCCTCTCACTTGTGCTACGAACGCCTCACTCCGGATCGACAGGGTGCCGACAAAATCCTCACGGGACCCTGGTGGCGCCAGACGCCGACACTAGGGATGTGTCTTGATCTCGGGGCGTGTGAAGGAAGCTAACGGAGGGACGGACGCTAATGGCAATGCCCTCGGATTAGCGGCTAAACAGCTTCCAGTGGCCCTCGGAGATGACTTCGACGTTGGCGTCGGTCACTTTGATAGCGGTCTGATCATCAATCGCGTAGCTCGGCACCGGCATGCTGGCGGCCCATTCTTCTGCGCTGGCCATGGAATTCTCCGGAAACTTCTCGTGATCCAGATGCGGAAAGATCGCGAAATCGACTACTCCCAGCGCTCTGTCGCTGTCGGCCCGGCTCCAGCTCACGAAGTCCGCCCCGATGCTGGGCGTCATCACCATGCTCCCGCCGCTCAGTCCCACCCAGACCGCGCGCAGCGACGGCAAGAGATCCGCCAGTCCAGACTGCCGCATCCAGTAGCACAGATACGTGGCATCGCCGCCTCCCACGAGCAGGGCGTCGGTCTCCCGGGCAAGGGGGACCCAGTGCTCTTCATCGATGCTGGGCAGGGCGGTAAGTTCGAGCACCCCCAGGGACTTCCAGCCCAGTTCGCACATGGGGGTGGTGGCTCGCCCGGTGATGAACCGCCATGCCGCGGCAGGACCCCCTTCGGGGTGCCCGTACGACGCGGTAGGAATGCAGAGGGCGCTGGACTCCTCAATCGGCTTGCCCAGCAGGTCTACCAGCGCGTTGCGGATGCTCGCGTTCTTGATGCCGGCGGAGGTGAGTAGAAGCCTCATGAAGCCTGCTCCTTGGTCATTCTCGCCACGGTCGCCGAGTCCGCCGGGAGCAGGCCGGTCTTGAACACGAACGCACCTGCGTCCGTCAGCTTGTCGCCCAACGCGTTTACGCCGGTCGACACTTGCTCCGTCTGACCCGTGTGAACGGGAACGGCACACTCGCGGTTGAGCGCGAGCAGGTACTGCGGCATGACTATCACTCCCGTTGTCATCCGGGGCCGGTCTGTGGCCGGGCCCTCACTCCCGCTACGAAGTCGCACCGCCCAATCGACACCCGTCTGCCACAATGCCAGAAACTTTGGGCCAGGCTCCGCACCGCAGTCGGCACTTGTCCAGTGGGAAGCCAGCGACTAACTCCGGTACATGGCCGACGATTGGACCCGCCCCGCAGGCAGCGGGGCGCCCAGGCGAGGCGAGGAGGCGGGATGCTGACCGGGACCAGACCTTGGCAGTTGACAGTCGCTCGGGGCATCTCGGGGACACGACTCGAATCGTCGACCCCTACCTGATGACGGCTGGCTCGTCGTGCGGTATGCCGTTGCCATGGGTTATCCGGATGGTGGCGAGGCCTGGATGCCACCGAGCGGGCCCGCCGACATGCCTCCCGCGCCAGGCGAGCAAGGTGTGCATCCCGACAGTGATCCGCGCGTCGCCGCCGTCGTGTTCCTGCTACATCGGCGGCGCGCCTGGGCGTGGACGCTGGGCGCCAGCCTGGTCGCGTTGGCGGCAGTCGTCGCCATCGGCACGAGCCTTGGGCCCGGCGGCACCGGGGCGGTGTCCGTCATCGGCGGCTCCGCCTTGCTCATGCTGCTTGCCCTGGCGGTTGTGGCGCTGACCGCGGTAATTACGGACACCATCCGGCTGAGACGACGCGAGCCGTCCGTTCGGGCGCACGCGGCCAGCGGGACGTCGTACCATCCCTTGGCAACCCGCCCGTCCCGCACCCCTGTGCGCCACCGTGCGATCCATGTGGTCGGCTGGTTGGCGCTGTCCACCTGCCCGCTGCTGACGGTGCTCGTCCTGCCCGACCAGGTCAACGCGCTCGCATACCTTGCTGGCGCGGGCAACACCGTGACCTTCTTGCCGCAGTCGTACGAGGTGGTGTGCGGCCGTTTCGGGTGCTCCACCTGGACCGATGGGGTGCTGCAGACAAACCCGCCTGTCAGCACCACCTGGCCCAACCAGGTCCCGCTCAGTCAGCCGTTCAGCGTCCGCCAGCCATGGTGGAAGGGCTGGGGTCACCCCGACCTGATGAACGGCGGCGCGGCGGGCGGGGCGATAGCGGGCGTCTTGTTCCTGGAGCTTGGATCGGTCTTCTTCGGCGTCGGACTGGTCCGCGTGGCGCGCCGCAGGCTGTGGCTTCCATAACCGCCACTGCGCTCTAGCGCGCCGCCATGACCGCCCGGCCCGACTGGATCGACCTGTCCGCGCTGACGATCCGGCTCGCCTTTCAGGTCAACACGTCTGAGCTGTGCCGACCCTGGGCTGGGTGAGTCAAGGCGGCGCTTACCACTCCAGCCGCCGCCTCAGTCGCTGACGGCCGGAGCTCCCGATGGCGGTGCGGACACCGGAGCAGCCTTGCGACCGGGCGGCGGTCCGGTGATCATCCCGTCCTTATGCCGCACGACAGCTCGCACCGCAGGCAGGACAGCTGGCACGAAGTTCGCTACCGCCACCGCGGCCCCGGCGCCGAACAGGACCCGGTCGGCCCCGAACACTGACTGCAGCGGCCCGGCCACGGCGTAACCGACCGGGATCGCGACGAACGCCAACAGGTAGTCATAGCTGCGGAAGCGGGCCAGCACCTCGTTCGGCACGAGCTGCTGGATGGCAGTGTCCCAGTTGTTGTTGAGGATCATGCCGCCGCAGACGCCGACAACTGCGGCCATCGTTACGACCGCCACGGCCTGGTGGGCCGCCAGCGCCAGGACGGGCGCGGCCAGCAGAACCGACGTACCCATGCCGAACGAGACCGGCCTCCGCGCTCGGTACCACATGGTGACTAGGCCAGCGAGTAGCTCTCCTGCCACAATGCCGCTGGATACCACGCCCCATCCGGACGCGCCGCCCAGTCGGCGTACTGCCAGCACCGGGCCAAGCACCATGAACACGGCGAACGCCATGTTTGACAGCGCGTTGCCGATCAAGGTGGACCAAGCCCAGTTGCGCGAGATCACCTCACGCCACCCTGTAGCAAGATCGGCCAGGAAATGCTCGTGCGAAGCCTGCGGTCGCCCGAGCGGGGCCATCACCATCAAAAACGCGGCACTGCCCGCGAACGACGCGGCGTCCAGCGCGAAGGCCCAACCCGGACCGACCGCAGCAACCATGATCCCCGACACGGCCGGCCCCAGGACGGACGAACCACTCACGCTCATCGACAGCAGCGAATTGGCCTGCTGCAGCTTGTCAGTCGACACAACCTCAGGGACCAAGCTGATCGACGCCGGGCCCTCGAACGCGGTACCGATCGACACGATTGCGCTGGCCACGGCAAGTTCCCAGATCGTGGCATGACCGGTCAGAAGCAGAGCAGCGACCCCAGCTTCCACTACCAGCCGCACCAGATCCGCGGTAAGCATCAGGTTCCGGCGCGACAGCCGGTCCGCCCACACACCCGCGACCTGATAGGAGGCAAGCCCGGCAACGGTTCCCACCAGCAGCACGATGCCGAGCGACGTCGCGTTGCCGCCCACGCGCAGCACCGCGAACGCCATCGCGACTGGCACAAACGCCGAGCCCGCCGCCGAAGTGGTCGCCGCGAGCCACAGCAGCCGGAACTGTCGGCCCGCCAGCGGACCTAGCGGAGCCGAGCGATTCACCCCGGCAGCCTACCCGCAGGCCCTGGCCAGCCCGCCAATCATTATCAGGCCGTATCCGCGGCGCAGGGCGTACCGTCCAACGATCACCGGGTCGGGGGAGCCGACGCGTCGTAGACAGCGGTCGTCCGGCTCATAAACCTAGCTACGCGGGGATGGCGACCGCGCAACGCGTGGACTGCCGCGAGCGGGCCGCTCAAAACTCGGCCAGAACCTCGGCGAGGGCGTATCGGCCAATGTCGCCAAGCACGGGATTGTCGTCCGAATATGCCGCAGCCCTCAGCCCGAATTGCAACGCCCAGCCGCGTCCCCGAGACCATGTTGCATCATCAACTGCCCGCACGCTGCGGAAAGCGTCACGAGAAGGAGCCGGTAGATACGTCCAGGCCACCGTCAAGTCGCAAGCTGGATCGCCCACTTACCGTACGTACCGGGGCGCTGCCGCGATGTGCGGCACCACGCACAAGACGGTTCGCCGGGTGGTGGAGCGTCATGACGGCGGCGGCGCGGCTGGGCCGCGCCGGAGCGGGGTCATAACTATGAGGACGTCCGCGGCTTAGTCGCCGAGCATCCGCAAGAGCCAGGGCCGCATCAGCGCGAAGCGGCTGCTGCCGGCGGCGCGGGCGCGGGGTATGGCGGGTCGGCGCGGAACTTCCGCGGCTGGTCGCTGAGGCGAAAGCGCAGTGGCGGGCCGGGCATCATCGCGGCCGCCGCCCGGCGGTGTGGACGCCGGGTGACACGCTGGTCATCGACTGGGGCTCACAAGGCGGCTGCACGTGTTCTGCGCCGTGCTGGCGTGGTCGCGGGTGCGGTTCGTGCGGTTCGCCGCCGACGAGAAGTCCGCCACCACGCTGGGAATGCTGGCGGAGTGCCTCGAGGTCCTGGGCGGGGTGCCGAAGACGGTGCTGGCCGACCGGATGGGCTGCCTGAAAGCCGGAGTGGTCGCCAACGTGGTCGTGCCGGCTCGGACTACGTGCGGTTCGCGACGCACTACGGGTTCCGGCCCGACTTCTGCGAGGCGGCCGACCCCGAATCGAAAGGCATCGTGGAGAACCTGGTCGGCTATGCCAAGCGCGACCTCGTCGTCCCGGCCGCGCCTGCCGTCAGTGACCTGCTGACGGCGAACCGGTCGGCGGCTGCGTGGTGTGCCGAGGTCAACGCCGCGGTGCACTCGGAGGTCTGCGCGGTCCCGGCCGAGCGTCTTGAAACCGAGCGCGGGCTGCTCGGCGGGCTGCCGTCGCTGCGGCCCGAGATCGGCACGAGGCTGGCAGCCGCAAGGTGGACAAGCTGTCGTGCGTCCGGTTCGCCTCGGCCCGCTACTCGGTGCCGGCCCGGCTCATCGGCAGCACCGTGCTGCTGCGCGTGACAGACGGGCAGGTGCAGGTGCTCGAGCCGTTCACCGGCGAGGTCGTGGCCGCCCATGCGCTGGTCGCGCCGGGCGAGGCCAGCATCGCCGACGAGCACTACGGGTCGGCCCGGCCGGACAGGCCACGCCGCGCGCCGCGGCCCAGGACCGGCGCGGAGACGCAGTTCCTCGCCCTCGGTGACGTCGCGGCGGCGTTCCTCACCGGCGCCGCCGCCGCGGGAGTGGCGAACCTGCCCCGGGAGATCAGCGAGATCCTGACCCTGCAGGCCGCGCATGGCCAGCCCGCGCTGATCGCGGCGCTGGAACGGGCGGTGGAGTTCCGGCGGTGGCGCGCTGGTGACGTCCGCTCGATCCTGGCCGCGGCCAGCGCGCGCCCACGCCCCGCGCAGCGGCAGGCGCTGGTGCTGACGCTGCCGTCGGTGCCGGTCCGGCCATGAGTGACTACACCTTCGGCGGTGACCCGGCATGACCACCACGCCGCCGCCGCTGGCCGCCGACCTGAACGACGGGCTGAGACGGCTGAAGATGGCCGCGATGCGCCGCCTGGCTCCCGAGCTGCTGGTCACCGCCAGGACCCAGCGGTGGAACCCCGAGGAGTTCCTCCGCACCCTGTCGAGGCCGAGATCACCGCCCGCGATGAGTCCAACGCCCGGACCCGGATGCGGCAGGCCGCGTTCCCGGTCACCAAGACCCTGGCCGAGTTCGACGTCACGGGCTCCTCGATCCCGGCGGCGACGTTCGACTACCTCGCCTCGCTGGAAGGATCCGCGGCAAGGAGAATGCGTGCCTGATCGGCCCGGCCGGACCGGCAAGTCGCACGTGCTCGTGGCGCTCGGCGTCGCCGCGGTCCAGGCCGGGCACAAGGTCCGCTACTTCACCGCCGCTAGTCGTGAACTTAGTAAAGCGTCGGCCGCGTCATCGACCGCTACCCAGAAGACCGAAATCGATAACTGCACTCAGCTCACCGCGCTCGACCAGCAAGTTGGCCGGATGAAGATCACCGTGCATCCAGACCGGCGGGCCCGTCCATGACGATGCCGCCAGAGCCGCCTCCCATACTCCCAGCACTGAGCTGATATCGAGGCTGCCCTGCAGAACCGCGGCCGCAGCTCTGGTGTCGTGATCGTGAGCGGCCAGAGAAACGCCCCGAAACTCATGGACTGAGCCGCCCGCCGGGTCGATCGCCTGCAGAGCTGCGACAAACCGGGCCAGGCTCATAGCCGTCCGGCCCATATCAGCCACAGGTGCAAGAGCCGCCAGCTCGCCAGTCAGCCACCGGCACACTGTCCACTGCCACGGATACCCCACACTAGGCACCCCACGGCCAAGCGGTACAGGGACAGGCAGCGGCAACTGCGGCGCCAGAATCGGCAGCCAGTGATGCTCGTTGCTGACGTGCTCAGCGCTGACACGACGGCGCGGCAACCGCACCGCCAGGTCGGAGCCGAGCCGAAAGATCGTGTTATCCCAGCCGGCAGACTCAACCGGCTCTACAGGCAGACTCCCCCACTGCGGAAACTGCGCGGCCACCAGACGACGGACGAGTGAAACGTCGACCTGCACATCGGCGGCAGGTCGGCTACCACGAACCATGCAAGACCCTCCAGATTGATGATCAAGCTTCGCGCACCACGCGTGCCCTGGCGACCGGCGAATCATGGTCACAGGCAGCAGCAGGAGCCCGTATGAGATACCAACTAGGGCAGCTGCCGTAGCGACATCTGCGCAGATCAGCGCGGTTCCAACGCTTCAAATTGAAGTGGTCAGGGGCGGGGTCGAAGCGCCGACCTTCCGCTTTTCAGGTCAACACGTGTGACGCTGGCCTACAAGCCTTTCCCCAGGTCGCTGGTCAGCGGTAACGCGTTAACCCGGAATGTGCGACCGCAGCTAGCACGCCGCGCCATTCACTTCCAGCCAAGCGGAGGCACCCAGCGTCAACCCGCGCCCGATCCGCTACCCGCGTGGGCTTGGGTAGGCACTAGCTGAGCGGCATGGGCTCTCGATTTGGTGTGCAGACACTGGCAAAGACATGAGCCTGGCATGCCGAATCGCGGCGCTCACCGGCGGACGCTTCGCAGGTGGCACAACGCGCCGCGGAACCGGCGGCAGAGGACTGCTCAGGGCGGCTCGCGGCAGCCACCGTTGTCGTCATCGTTGCCGTCACCTCCCGCGGGGCTCCGACTCGCCTTTGAGCAGAGACCCATTCCACACGTCCACTCGCGTGCCGCAGTGAACCAGGCGCTTGCGCAGCGTGGCCTCGATGAGGAAGCCCGCTTTCTCCGCAACCCTGCGGGAGGCGATGTTCCCGACCTCGGTACGCCATTGGATGATCTCCAGGTCCAGCGTTGCGAATGCCCACCGGCAGAGGGCACGCACGGCTTGTGTGGCGACGCCGCGCTGGCGGGCAGCCGGATTTAGCCAGTAGCCGATCTCGGCCGCGCCGGACCCGAGAAGGCCCAGGCCTACCCGGCCTAGCCTCCTGCCGGTGGCAGTCTCCGTCGCGAGGAACTCGACTGATCAGTCATTGCTACTGCTCTCGCTCGTGGCGCAGTAGCTCGAGAGCTTTGTCGGGACTCTCGGCTGTGGCCCGGATCATCGCGCGTAGAGCGTCCGCCAGAGCCACCCGCGGCACATCGAGCGCTACCGCGGCCGAAGCGGCCCATTGGGTTAGCTGCCTATAGAGTTCGGGGCTCAGGTCCAGGGTAATTCTGACCGGCTTCGACCGGATCGCGGTTCGGCCCGGCGGTCGTGCATCAGGTTCTGAACGCCTCGCAGCGGCTGCAGCCATCTGCGCTTTGCGCTGCTCTCGCTGTGCGCTCATATCCGCGAAGCGTGGACGGGAAGGCACCGATCGACGAGTTCGCGGGCCACGCAGTGCCACACATCGCGGCCAGGTTGTCTAATGGGCATGCCGAAGCTCTGAGCGTAGACCTCTAGCCGGGGGACTGCGGTCCCCAGCACGTCATAACCGAGCCGCTCAAGCGCTTGTCGGGCGTCGTTTGTAGAGTGCGCCCGGGCTATGCAGCGGTTCAGCAGCACGGCTGAGCGGGCAGGCCTATCACGCGCCGCGGTAATTTCGTTGATCTCGTCGCGCACTGGTGTGGTGCGGTTGATCTCTATGGGGCTCGGTGCACAAGGGATCAGGATCTCATCGGCATACCGCAGTGCCGACCGGGCGATACCTGGGTGGTCCTCCAACTGTGGCGTGTCGATGATCACCACGTCATCGGCCTGGGCGATCTCGGGCACCCGGCGGTGCAGTTCGCGGGACGGCAGAGCCACGATGCGGAACGGGAACGCCGCCTCCGACGGCGTCAGCCGTCGGTCCATAAACGCGAGGTCGGACCATTCCAGGGCACTACCGGAGGGGTCAGCGTCGACCAAAAGCACGCTGTTCCCGGCTTGCGCAAAAACATGGGCCAGCCAGACCGCTGACGTGGTCTTGCCCGTGCCCGGCTTGAGGTTAGCCAGGGCAACTCTGAGCCCCCTCACCTGGGCAGTATCGCAGCGTCTGACGGGGTTCGGTAGCCGTGCAGGCAACGTTGGCACGCGGTGTACTGGCGAGAACTGTGAGTTAACACAGCGGGACGTCTCCTCGGGGTGGCGGTGACCCGCATGGAAACAGGCCGGCTGCAGCCGAGGAACCGGCTAGCAAGACAACTTAGCGAAGTCGCCCGCGGCCTCGTTCTCGCCGTCGCAGTAACGCAGTAATTACTGCATTACTGCGACAACAGCGTTGCGGTCCTGTGGCCGTATGACGGAACGGATCATCGTGCCAAGGCTGGTCACGAAGCGAGCCTTCCCCGCACGGCTGTGGACACTGTCATGGCTATGACCAGGTGTGTTGACAAGTTACGCACAGTCTGTGGACGCCTCAGCGTTTTCGCCGCTGGGCTCGCGCGTCTAGCGAGCACGCCGTCTAGGTGCCAGGTCATCCCTGGCGGGTCTCGAGCCACCTTTTGAAGTAGGCATCCTGGTCATCAGCAGTCCCGACTGCTTCCTTCGGCGCCGGCTCGAACGTGCCGACTAGCGGGAGCCTGCGACCAAGGCGGCGCCTGGCGCTCAGCACGTAAACTCTGGCCCCGCCGCCCATGTCACGTGCCATACCGGATGGGTAGCAATCCACCCTGGCACCGTTGCAGAGGGGAAACCAGCCGAGCGGTTCCAGGCTCTTTCTTAGCTGTTGCAGCGCAGCAAACAGATCCGGGCCATCGGCCCGGAGCGTGAGATCCAATTCGGGCGCCTCGATCAACAATTCGGCGCGTCCGCCGTCCCATTGGGGCGTGATAAGGGCGCCGACGATATCGCCGGAGTTCTGGCTCCATAGGTCAACCTGGACGGCGTCCACGCGCTCAAGCTAGCGCCACATCGTGATCTCTCGCCGTCTTTCAAGCAAGCGCTGAGGGTTCGGCAGGATCCTGGTCTAACCCGACTCGGCTCAAGTTAGTGCACAAGCCAGCTGGCGCAGCTGATCGCTGGATGGCCTAGCAGACAGTCCTTGGCCAGACTTGGCAGCGGTGATGGCGGGCGGGCCTGGATGCGGAAGGGTTTAGCAGCGCGGCGCGCTATGCGGGCCGGCCAGTCCTGGTCTCAGGCCAGTTTGTCGTGGTCGAATGCGCCTGCTAGTCTGCCGAGCGCAGGCTAAGGACCGAGGTCATCTGTTCCGTCAGCGTTTGTAGCCGCGCGGCTGTCGCGGCCTGGCTCACCCTGACCGCGGCGGTCGCCTCCAGTTTGACCATCGTGCCGTTCGAGCGGACGACAGCTAGCATCCCGCGAGAAAGTCCTAGGCTTCCCGGTACGGGAACCACCGTCACGTGGTCGATCTCGCTGACCGGGATGAAGACCTTCCGCAGCGCTCGAACTCGCACTCCCTTCTGATCGAAGCGGACCGATATCCGCAGGCCGAGCACGGCCGACACCATGACCAGCGGTCCTGCCGCGAGGCAGTAGATGGCGAGGCCAAGGCCATTCCCCAGGGAGGCCAGCCCGACGAGGACGATCAGCAGGCCGCCGAGAAACCCCATCCCCAGGAGCGCCCGAATCCAGGAAGCAGGGTGGATGACCACAGTTTTAGATCGGTTATTGCCATTTCGACTGAACACAGCTGGATGTTACCTGTGTGCGGGGCCGAAGGTCATCAGCCTGAGCATCATCAGTCCGGCCAGGATTAGTGCGCAAATAGCCGTGCCAAGGTCACATCCATGAAAGGACGCAGCTGCCTCCAGGGCCTCGGTGGCTGACGTACGCCGCGAAGACCGAGTTTTCGCTACGGTGGCGCCAAGGCGCGCAGTGGCTAGTGGGGCTCGGCGAGCCTCTGGCGAGCGGGCCGGTGGCGGTCTCCGAGCGTAACGCGAACGCAGCTGTTTGGGGCACTGCGAGCCAGCGGGAAGGGGGCCGGCGACGGCCTCCGAACATAGAGCGACGGCGGCTGTTTGCGGCATGGCGAGCCAGAGGGAAGGGGGTCGGCGACGGCCTCCGAACATAGAGCGACGGCGGCTGTTTGCGGCATGGCGAGCCAGAGGGAAGGGGGCCGGCGACGGCCTCCGAACATAGAGCGACGCCGGGTGGCTACGGGGGCAAACCACCCGGCGTCGCATTCATCGGCGCTCCGACGGGGGCCCGGAACGCCGGGAATTGGTGCCCCAGCGGGGGACCAGAGCACCGGTAAGCATGTTACACCGAACATCCCCCTAGTGCGTCAAGACCGGATTTCGAGGTAATCTCGCCATCCCTGCCTACTAGTCCGTCCTTTTTAAGCCCTTTTAGCCCAGACTTGACTAACTGATCATCCAAAATGCCGCAACGCACAAAGGGCACTGGTCTGCGAAGATCCGCAGGCTAGCTTCCCGAGGGTGGCGTGGGTGGTGGTACGTGCGGGCCGCCGGGTCGCGTGGGCGGCCGGTAGATTGCCGGAGAGTTGGGCTCGTACTGACGGAAGGACCGGTTGCTGGTCGGCTCACGACCGCCGTTGGCGAAGATCACGGCAAAGTACGGGATCACGAGCGCGCCCACGACGGGGATCGCCGTAAGCCAGCCCAGATGGTTAACGAACATCAGCACTGCGGTGACGAAGCAGACGGTCCGGATGCCCATCATGATCAGGTACCGGCGCTCACGGTAGGCGATGTCCGCAGACAGACCCGGACGCGCCTCAGTAACCAGGTGGGCCTGGTCACGGCGGGGTACTCGGGTGTCCTTCACATCTCCACGTTATGCCGATGTCAACCCCGCCGCTAGGGCGGGTACTACACAGCGTCGGTGACGGATCCGGGCGGTTGGCGGTTGCGAGGCGCGCCTGCCGGGCGAAGTCCGCTAATGCAGTTAGTGTGCCGCTCATGAGTGAGTCACCGCTGTCCGCTGAGGACATTCGTGCCGCGGCCGAGGTGCATCGCGAGCTTGGGCCGGACTACGGCGATGCAGTGGTGGAGTCCTTCCTGGCCAAGATCGATAAGCAGATCGAAGCGCGGGTCGATCAGCGGCTGGCCACCATGACCAAGCGCGCCCGGCGACCGCCTGACCCGGTCCGGCTGAGCAAGTGGCGGCTGGGCCTGGTGGGGGCTGCGACTGGTTCCGTCGTTGTGGGCCTGCCCCTGACCGTCATCGCGGCCAGCGCGCTCAGCAACAGCACCGGCCACGCCGGCAGGCTCATCTGGATCTGGGTAGTACTAGTGGCTGTCTACGGGTTGGCCGCATACCGGCTGCGGCGGCGCTAGCCCGGAGCTAATCACAAGCGAGCCGCAGCCGCATACCCGGAGGACAGCATGACCGACCGTACTTATCGCGTGACCGAGATCGTCGGCACGTCCCCGGAGGGCATCGAGCCGGCGATCAGGAGCGCCGTGCAGCGGGCCGCCCAGACGCTGCGGCACCTCGACTGGTTCGAGGTGACCGAGGTTCGCGGCCAGATCGTCGATGGCCAGGTGGCGCACTACCAGGTCGGCCTCAAGGTCGGCTTCCGGCTCGAGGACGCCTGAGGCGGCTCCCGCCCCTCAGCGCCCTGCCCCCGAGCACCCGACGCTCCGGACCGACGCCCCGCGCTAGCTGGCCTGGCTCACCGAGGACATGTTGAACCCCTCCACCCGGACTGGCGGCATGGCCGCCCTGGTGAAGTAGTCGGCCCACTCGCGCGGCAGCGTCGGGACGGTACCGCCAACCTCAGTGATCCGGCTAAGCATGCCGACGGGGCTCTCGTTGAACCGGAAGTTGTTCACCGCGCCAGTCACCTCGCCATTCTCGATGAGGTACACGCCGTCCCTGGTAAGGCCGGTCAGCAGCAGCGTCTGCGGGTCCACCTCGCGGATGTACCACAGGCAGGTCAGCAACAGCCCCCGGCTGGTCCGGCCGACCAGTTCGGCGATCGACCCGTCGGCGCCTGGCGCGTTCAGGATCAGGTTGTCGATGGCCGGGGTCACTGGCTGGCCCGTGAGCTGGGCAGTATGCCGCGTCTGCGTCAGTGCGGCCAGCGTGCCGCCAGCGATCCAGTCGGTCCTGGACTTGGGCAGGCCGTTGTCGAAGACCGACGACTCCCGGCTTGACGCGTGCGCGATCACGAACGGCGCGCACTGCAGGCCTGGCGCGGCCGGGTCGCTGCTCAGTGACACCGGCAGGCCGGCGAGCTTCTCGCCGATCCTGGTACCACCCCCGGGCTTGCTGAACACAGTCCGGCCGTCCAGAGCGTCCTTGGCGCCGGCCGACCAGTACATATAGATCATCAGGTCAGCCAGCGCCGTCGGCGGCAGCAGCGTCTCGTAACGCCCCGCTGGCAGCTCGACAGAACGCTCGGCCCAGCCGAGGCGCCGGCCAAGGTCCGCCTCGAGTGCGCGAACGTCGACGTCGGAGAAGTCCTTCGTGCCGGTACCGGCCCAGGCCGACCGTTCCATGTCGGCGGACTTGGCGTTGAGCTCCAGGCGGCCGGTGGGCTGGTCATGGCGCAGCCGAAGGCCGCTCGAGGTGCCGAGGTAGGTCGAAGTTAGCAGGTGCTCGGCGAAGCCGTATAGCTTCCGCCCCCCGCTGGCTGCCGTGCCGAACGCGTGACCCAGCTCAGCGGCGAAGTCGGCGAACACGCCGATCTGGGTAAAGTTAGGCGGCTCGTCCCACTGCCTCGCCGCGTCGGCCGTGGCGGCTGACGGCGTGACTAGCGGCTGCGCGTCGCCGGCGGGCGAGCCCTCGGCGGCTGCGTGCTCCGCCTCAGCCACGATCTCCGCCACCTGGTCGGCCCGCACACCGGCCCGCGATACTACGCCGGCCCTCGTTTCATCCCCGCTCCGGCTGATCGCGATGACGGTCAGCTGGCGCGATTTGGACACTCCGTTGGTGGTCAGCGAGTTGCCGGCCCAGCGCAGGTTGGCCGTGGAGCCCTCGTCGGCGATGACGATGCAGTCATCGCTGCGCGCGGCCGCCAGCGCCCGCTCGACCAGCTCTTGCGGCGTCGGCGCCAGCCTCGGTGCCCAGGCACCCTCGGCTGCCCGTGCCCCCTCGGCTGCCCGTGACCCCGCGGCTGCCCGTGCCGCGTCGGACGACTGCGCGCTCATGCCCCGGCCTCTTCCACCGTGTTAAGGATCCTGATGCCCCGCATGACCACTGACGGGCAGCCGTGGCTCACCGGCGCCACCTGGCCCGGCTGGCCTTTGCCGCAATTGAAGGCGCCGCCTAGCACGTACGTCTGCGGGCCGCCGATTGCTGCCATGGAGTTCCAGAAGTCTGTGGTCGTGGCCTGGTAGGCCACGTCGCGCAGCTGGCCGGCGAGCTGCCCGTTCTTGATCCGGAAGAACCGTTGCCCGGTGAACTGGAAGTTGTAGCGCTGCATGTCGATGGACCAGCTCTTGTCGCCGACTATGTAGATGCCGTCGGTGACCCCGGCGATGAGCTGCTCGGTTGAGGGGCCGTCGGCGTCGGGCTGCAGCGACACGTTGGCCATGCGCTGGATCGGCATGTGGCCGGGTGAGTCAGCGAACGCGCATCCGTTCGATCGGCCTAGCCCCGTCAGGCGCGCGATCCTGCGGTCGAGCTGATAGCCGCTCAGCACGCCACCGGCGATGAGGTCCCATGACTGCCCGGCGACGCCCTCGTCGTCGTACCCGATTGTGGCCAGGCCGTGCTGGGCGGTGCGGTCGCCGGTGACATGCATGATCGGCGAGCCGTACTGAAGCGTCCCGAGCTTGTCGAAGGTTGCGAACGAGGTCCCGGCATAGGCGGCCTCGTACCCGAGAGCCCGGTCCAGCTCCGTCGCGTGCCCGATGGACTCGTGGATGGTCAGGAACAGGTTCGACGGATCGATGACCAGGTCGTATCGCCCCGCCTGAACCGAGGGCGCGGCCAGCTTCTCGGCGAGCAGCGACGGCATCTCGGCCAGCTCGGCGCCAAAGTCCCAGCCGCTCCCGGTCAGGTACTCATAACCACGACCGGCCGGCGGCGCCAGTGTCCGCATGGTCTCGAACCGGCCGTCCGCACCCACCGAGACGGCCGTCAGGGATGGGTGCACCCGCACCCGCTGCTGGAGCGCCGTCGTCGCGCCATCGGTGTAGAACTTGCACTCCTTGACCTGGAACAGGGACGCGTCCACGTGGTCGACTCCGGCCTCGGCGAGCAGCTGCCTGCTCCAGCCAGCCAGCAGCGCGATTTTGTCGGCGACGCTGATCGCGAAGGGGTCGATCTCGTAGGCCGACACCCAGGTCACATCGCCGTGAGCCTCGTCGGCCAGCTCGATCCGCTCGGTATTCATGGCGGCGGAAACCCGGGCGACGTCGACCGCTTCGGCAGCGGCCTGCGCGGCGGCCTCGGTCGTCAGGTCGACGGCGGACGCGAAACCCCAGGTGCCGTCGACAACGACCCGGACCGCCAGCCCCAGGTCGTCGCTATCGAACTGAGTCTCCAGGTTGCCGTCGGAAAGGCCGACCTGCTGGCCCCGGATCCGCTCGGCGCGGAAGTCGGCGTACGAGGCGCCGAGCTGGGCGGCCCGCTGGAGGGCCGCGTCGGCCAGTTCCCGCAGCGGGTAGGCGGTAAATTCCGGATCGATCTGACCGGAGCTCTGATTCTCCACAAGTGGCCAACCTATCCCAGGCTGCGTCGGCGGGGCCGGACCGGTACGCTCGCACGCGACCGCGTTGAACCTTGTACGCGACTGCGTTGAACCTTGTACGCGACCGCGTCGAATCGGAGGCAGTGACCGCAGATGAGCCGATCAGTACTAGTGACCGGCGGCAACCGTGGTATCGGCCTGGCGATCGCGCGCCGGCTGGCCGACGGCGGCGACGCGGTCACCGTGACCTCGAGGTCAGGCGAGCCGGTTGATGGGTTCACGGTCGCTGCCTGCGACATCAGAGACACCGCGCAGGTCGACGCCGCGTTCAAGGTGGCCGAGGAGGCGCACGGACCGGTCGAGGTACTCGTAGCTAACGCTGGCATCACCAGGGATCAGCTGCTGGCCTTGATGAGCGAGGACGACTTCGCCGATGTCGTCAACACGAATCTGACCGGCGCCTACCGGGTGGCCAAGCGGGCCGTACGTGGCATGATCCGGCTGCGCCGCGGCCGGATCGTCCTCATCTCCTCGGTAGTCGGCCTGCTTGGGTCGGGCGGGCAAGCCAACTACGCCGCGTCCAAGGCGGGCCTGGTGGGATTCGGCCGGTCGCTGGCCCGCGAGCTAGCTAGCCGTAACATCACGGTCAACGTCGTCGCCCCTGGCTTCGTGGACACCGACATGACGGCGGTGCTGACCGATGACCAGCGCAAGGCGATCCTGGCGAATGTGCCGCTCGGCCGCTACGCCGATCCTGATGAGGTCGCGGCCGCCGTCGCATTCCTAGCCAGCCCGGACGCGGGCTACATCACCGGCGCGGTGCTGCCCGTCGATGGTGGACTCGGCATGGGCCATTGACGACAGTGTTCCTGAGCCAGCACACGTTCCTGAGCCAGCACTGTTTTTGAACTAGCGGAGGTTCTCGCGATGGGCATCCTTTCCGGCAAGCGGATCCTGGTCACTGGCGTGCTCACGGACGCGTCGATCGCGTTTCACGTCGCGCGCATCGCGCAGCAGGAAGGTGCCACCGTGGTGCTGACCGGGTTCGGCCGACTCAGCCTGGTCGAGCGGATCGCCAAGCGGCTGCCCGAGCCGCCGCCGGTACTCGAGCTTGACGTCACCGATGACGACCAGCTGGCGTCCCTGGCCGAGCGCGTGTCAGCGCACGTGGACGGCCTTGACGGCGTCGTGCACGGCATCGGGAACGCCCCAGCCAGCGCCCTCGGCGGCAATTTCCTCCAGACGCCGTGGCCGGACGTTGCGATGGCCATGCACGTGTCCGCCTACTCACTGAAGTCGCTGGCGATGGCGGCGCTGCCGCTGATGAGCCCCGGCGGCGCGATCGTCGGCATGGACTTCGACGCCAGCGTGGCCTGGCCGGCCTACGACTGGATGGGCGTGGCCAAGGCCGCGTTGGAATCCACCGCCAGGTACCTCGCGCGCGACCTCGGCCCGCGCGGCATCCGGGTGAACCTGATGTCGGCCGGCCTCGTCAAGACGATGGCGGCACGCAGCATCCCTGGTTTCGATCAGTTCGAGGGCGTGTGGTCGAAGCGGGCCCCGCTCGGCTGGGACCTGGGCAACGCCGAGCCGGCCGCGCGCGGATGCGTGGCGCTGCTATCGGACTGGTTCCCGGCCACGACGGGCGAGATCGTGCACGTTGACGGCGGCGCGCACGCGATGGGCGCATGATACGCAAACGGCTGGGAACGGGGCCGTCGTCAGCTCACCTTGTCCGTGGCGCGTTCCAGCCCCGATAATCCTGATGTGGCCGGACCGCAGGATGCAGCTGCTGGTACGCCGCATGTCCGCGTTTCGGATGCCGAGCGAGAGCTTGCGCTCGCGAAGCTCCGGGATGGCTTTGCCGACGGCCGGCTGACTCACGAGACGTTCACGCACCGCGTCGACGAGGCGCTCCGTGCGCGCGCCGAGCACGAGCTGCGCGAGGTGGTGGCCGACCTGCCGAGTCCCCGGCGGCTGCGCGCGATCGCGGTTGCGACGTGCCGGCGCGCTATCCGGGCGACCGACCGGTGGCTGCGGGGCTGGCCGCCGGTGCTGATGCTGCCGCGCGGATCGCAGCTGCGCTTCACCATCGGGCGCGAGTCCGGCTGCGACATGACACTTGCCGATGAGACCGTCTCACGGTGGCACGCCAGCCTAGAGCAGTCGGCTGGGGGCTGGCTGCTCGCCGACCTCGGCTCGACGAACGGGACTCGGCTGAACGGCTGGCGCGTCACCAGCCCGATCCCGGTACGGTCTGGCGACATGGTGTCGTTCGGCGCGGCCACGTACGTGCTGTCGGAGCGGCCGCGCTGACGCTGGGCTCGGCGGAGCGGCGAGCACCGCTGACGGGGAGCCCCGCTGACGGGGAGCCCGCTGACGGCTAGCACCCTGGCGTGCGCCGCTAGAGTCGAGAGATGACCGTGGTACTCCTATGACCGTCGTGCTCATCGTCCGGCACGGCCTTACCTCGTCCACCGGCAAGGCGCTGACCGGCTGGTTGCCGGGCATTGCACTCGACGACAGGGGTGAGGCCCAGGCGGCTGCCATAGGCGAGCGCCTGGCCCCGATTCCGCTCGCAGCGATCGTGAGCAGTCCGCTGGAACGCTGCGTGCAAACGGCGACGGCCATAGCGGTCCGGCAGGGCGGTAGCGATCACGCGGGCTCTCCGGCAGTCGAGCTCGATCATCGCATCGGGGAGTGCCGGTACGGCGACTGGACTGGCCAGCCGCTGCGCAAGCTGGCCCGTGACCCGCTGTGGCGCGTCGTGCAAGCACATCCGAGCGCTGTCCGGTTCCCTGGACCCGACGGTGAGTCGATGTCCGCGATGCAGCAGCGAGCCGTCGCTGCGGTCCGCGACTGGAATGCCAGGCTCGGTGCCGACGCTACGTACCTGATCTGCTCGCACGGCGATGTCATCAAGGCCATCCTGGCGGACGCGCTCGGCATGCATCTCGACATGTCGCAGCGCATCCAGGTGGATCCATGCTCGCTGAGCGTGGTCAGGTACACCACGCTGCGGCCGTTTGTGCTGCGCATGAACGACACCGGGGCAGACGCCGCAGCGCTCGCCGGGCTGGCACGGCAGGCAAAGAAGGCGAACGCCGAAGCAGACGCGGCCGTCGGCGGGGGAGCAGGCAGCGGCGGATAGCCGGGCTGGACGCCGGTAGCCTGACTGTTGAGGACCGGGCTGGCAGCCGGCCGTTTCGCGAGAGGATAGGGGTCATGCCGGTCTACTCGTACGACCCGCCGGAGCGATTTGTCGCGGGCACTGTCGGCCAGCCTGGGGAGCGGACGTTCTACCTGCAGGCGACCGTGGGCACCAGGGTCACCAGCGTCGCGCTGGAGAAGGGACAGGTGAGCCAGCTCGCCGAGAGGCTGGATGAGCTGCTGGACGAGGTAGCTCGGCGCACCGGTGCCGTGTCCGCAGCCGGTGCTGAAGTCGACGACGGTCCGCTCGACCTGCCCCTGACGGAAGATTTCAGGGTCGGCGCGATCGCGCTTGCCTGGGATCACGATGGCGAGCGCGTCATCATCGAGGCCCAGGAAGAGAGCGAGGAGCCGCTGGAGCCTCTGGCCGACGACGTCCCCGAGGACGGCCCGGCCATCTTGCGCGTGCGTATCACGGCGGACGCTGCCCGGGCTTTCTCCCGGCGCGCCATCCAGGTCGTGCGCGCTGGACGGCCACCCTGCCAGCTGTGCGGACTGCCTCTCGACCCTGCTGGCCATGTGTGCCCGCGCCAGAACGGCCACCGGGTCGGGCATGGCTGATGCCTCGGCCGGCAGGAGAGCGTGGCGTGAGCAGCAGGCCAGGGGCCGTCGGCCAGCCAGGCGGCCGTCAGCCGGTCACGAGTCGGGCGACAGCGACTCCGGTGGCAATCCGGCACAGATAGACGGGGTGGCGCGACATCCGACGAGCGCCCGCGACGAGGCGGAGATCCTGGATCTGCTCGCCACCGGCGCCCTCGAGGTCAAGGGCCGTCTCGTCGATGCGTCGAACGCGACCATGTACTGCACGATCGCCAGGGGTGGGATCGACACCGCGTGCGTCTACAAGCCGGTCGCGGGCGAGCGACCGCTGTGGGACTTCCCCGACGGCACGCTGGCCGGACGTGAGCTGGCCGCGTACGTGGTGTCCCGCGCGGCTGGCTTCGACGTAGTGCCGCCGACCGTGTACCGGGACGGGCCGTTCGGCCCCGGCATGTGCCAGCTGTGGATCGACGCGGACGAGACAGCCGACCTCGTCGAGCTTGCCCGCAGCACTGACACCAGGCTGCGGCAGATGGCGGTGTTCGACGCGGTGGTCAACAACGCCGATCGCAAGATCGGCCATCTGCTACCGGTCGCCGACGGCCCGCTCTACGGCTGCGATCACGGGGTCTGCTTCGGCAGCGAGTACAAGCTCCGCACCGTGCTGTGGCAGTGGCGAGGCCAGCGGCTGACCGCCGAGGCGCTCGCTACACTCGCCAGCCTGCGCGAACTGCTGGCAGACGGCGACCTCGCGGCCGAGCTCCGTAACTGGCTGACGCCGACCGAGGTCGCGGCGACGCTCAGGCGCGTGGAGATGCTGCTGGCGCGCAAGGTGCACCCGCTCCCGCCGGTCGACTGGCCTGCGGTGCCCTGGCCGCCTATCTAGCTGCTCGGGTCACCGCGACGGCGCAGGTACCGCTCGAACTCCCTGGCAATGGCGTCGCCGCTGGCCTCGGGCAAGTCGGTGGCGTCCTTGGCCTCTTCTAGGCTGCGCACGTACTCGGCCACGTCGGCGTCCTGCTCGGCGAGCTCGTCGACACCTCGTTCCCAGGCTCTTGCCTCGGCCGGCAGGTCGGCCAGCGGAAGGGAGATGTCCAGGATGTCTTCGACGCTCCGCAGCAGCGCGAGCGTAGCCTTCGGGCTTGGCGGCTGCGCCACGTAGTGCGGCACCGCCGCCCAGAGCGAGACCGACGGCAAGCCCGCGGTCCCGCAGGCCTGCTGGAGCACCCCCACGATCCCGGTCGGACCTTTGTAATCGACGGGCTCTACATGAAGCTGAGCGGCCAGCTCGGCACCCGAGGAGCGGCGGTGACCTGGAGGGGCCGGGTGTGCGGTGAGTCGGCCAGGAGCGCGCCGAGCAGGATGACAAGCTCGACGCCGAGATCGGTGAACGCGGTGACCAGCTCAGCGGTGAAGCCGCGCCAGCGCATGTTGGGCTCGATCCCGTGCAGCAGGATCAGGTCGCGGCCAGCCTCGGGCGGCCGGGCGATCGCGAGCCTGGTCGTAGGCCAGACCAGTTCCTCGGCCCTGCCTTCGGACACTTCCATCACTGGCCTGGTGACCTGGAAGTCGTAGTAGTCCTCGGGGTCGATCTCGCCGATGGCCTTGGCGTCCCAGGCCGAGATCAGCTGCGTGATCGCGCTGCTAGCAGCTTCGCCAGCGTCGTTCCAGCCCTCAAAGGAAGCGATGAGTGCAGGCGAGGTGAGTTTGCCTACAGCGTCGAGCTCGATCGCCAGCCACCTCCCTTAGTCCGCGCACGCTGTGCCCGTATAGGTCAACCCTATGTTCCCTGAACAAGGAGCTAAGAAAAGACTGCCTTCTCCGAGTCAATCAGAGGAGGTCCCTAGGATGGGGTCATCATGTCGCGATCTGGACACCCAACAGCGGCCCCGGCGCTCGGGGCCGTCACTTTCGACATGGACGGCCTGCTCGTCGACTCCGAGCCCCTGTGGTTCCAGGCCGAGAGCGCCGTGATGGAGCGCCTGCACGGCTCCTGGGTGCACGGTGACCAGGATGCGCTGGTCGGCGGGTCGATGCCCACGACCGTGGCCTACCTGCTGAGTAAGGGAACGCGGCCCGCCGAGCCCGCCGCCGTCGCCCGCTGGCTGCTCGACGCCATGGTCGGCCTGCTGACGACGGGCCCGGTACCGGTGCTGCCGGGTGCCGTCGAGCTTGTCGCGGAGGTGCAGGCGGCCGGGCTGCCGTACGCACTGGTGACGTCGTCGGAGCCCGAGGTTGTCGATGCGGTTCTGGCGAAGCTGGACGTCGGGTTCCCGGTAATCGTGTGCGGCGCCGACGTGTCGCACGCCAAGCCGGACCCCGAGGGCTATCTGCTCGCGGCGGCCAAGCTCGGGGTCGAGCCGCAGCAGGCCATGGCACTGGAGGACTCGGTGAATGGCGTGCTGGCCGCCGAGGCGGCCGGCATCGGACCGTGGCGGTACCGAGCGTGGTGCCGGTGCCGGAACGGCCCGGCCGGGTCGTACTGCACTCCCTGGCTGGCGTCACACTGGCAGAGCTAGCGGCTCGCGCCGGTTTTGCGATATGACGTGAGCTCATTTGATGTGCAACAATGGACGTGTTCGCGCCTAGGGCCGCGCAGTTACGGTGCGGCCGCGAGGGGAGGCGGCAGTGAATAGCTGGCTCAGTTTTGCCACTAGTTCATGGGCCGGGCCCGTGTTTCTGCTCGTTACGCTCGCCGGGCTTGTCTTGAGTGGCATCGCCTGGCGCAAGAAGGGCGCTCGCAGCGGTATCCGCGGCGTCGCCTGGTCGCTCCTGCCCATCGCGGCGTGGCGACGCACGCGCTACGCCTCATCGGCCATATCGTGTCCTCGGTCGTGCAGTTCGCCGGTGGCTTCGTGTTCTCGCCCACGGCGTGGCTGGGCGTCATCCTGGTCGGCGCTTCCGCGGTGCTGTTCCTGGTCTCGGGCGGCATCCCGCTCGTCGGATGGCGCAAGCACCACAAGGACAAGAAGGACAAGCGAGGTGGCGGGCAGCAGACTGCGCCCGCGTCGGTGAAGTCACTGCAGCGCTCGAGCGGCAAGGCCGCGGTCCCAGCCGAGGACGACGACCTGAGCGACGTCCGCGACATTCTGAAGCGGCACGGCATTAGCTAAGCTCCGGCGGCAATGCGAACCTCGGGTTAGACATCCCACGGCTCTAACTGTCAAGCGGCGGCTTTGAGCTCGGCCGTGGGACGGTTGGCCCAGGCGGTGTTCTCGTTGTAGAGGGCGTGTTTGACGAGGCATCCGTGGAGGAAGCCGACGAGGTGGTTGCCGAGGGCGCGCAGGGCCTGGTTGTGGTTGTCGCCGGAAGCGCGGCGGTGGTCGTAGAACGCCCGGGCTCCGGGACTGATGCTGATCGCGGAGAACGCCCACAGGTAGATCGCGTCGGCGAGCCGCTTGTTGCGGGCGTGCCGGGCCAGTACGGCCCGGCGGTTACCCGAAGTGCGGGTGACGGGGGAAGTGCCGGCGTAGTTCCTGCGAGACTTGGCGTCGAGGTAGCGGTCCGGCACGTCGCCGAACTCGCCGAGCACCCGGGCGCCGAGGATGGTCCCCAGTCCTGGCAGGGATCGGATCACCTCTGCGTCCGGGTGCTGCTCAAAATCCGCTGTCAGCTGCTGCTCCAGCACGGCGATCTGCCGGGTCATCTCGGCGATCACCGCGGCCAGCGACGCGACCGCGGCGCCCATCGCGGCCGCGACCAGCGGGGCCGGCTGCAGCTGCGGGGCGCGCAGTGCTTCCTGGATCACGGCGGCCCGCTGGTCGATGCGCCGGGTCCGGCCGCCGCGGCGCAGCGCGGCGGCGATCTGGGTTTTCGACAGGCCCGCGCCGAGCCGTGGTTCGGGTGCGGCCTGCAGGACAGCAAGCGTGTCGCCGCTGGTCAGGTCGTCGAACGCGGCCAGCGCGGCGGGGTAGAACTCCCGCAGCGCCGACCGGAGCTGGTTAACCTGGCGGCGCCGGTTCCAGATCATCGACTGGTGCGCGCGGGCCAGCACCTTCACCGCCTCGGCCAGGTCGCTGTCCGGAGCGGCGGGCCGGTGGTTATGCCGGTCGGTACGGACCAGGTCGGCCAGCACCTTCGCATCCCCCGGGTCGGACTTCGCGCCCGAGGATGAGTGCCGGTCCCGGTACCGGGACACCGACATCGGGTTCACCGCGAACACCTGGTACCCGGCCGCGACCAGCGCCGCCACGAACAAGCCCCGGTCCGTCTCGATCCCGATCACCACCTCACCGGGATCCCCGGCATGCGCGGCGACCAGATCGTGGAACCGGGCGATGCCCTCGACCCCGTCGGCCAGCTTCCCGGCGGCCAGGCGGCGGCCCTGCTCATCCTGAACATGCACATCATGACTGGATTCGGCCCAGTCCACCCCGGCGAAAATCAACCGGCTCTCCTCCCGCAGATCGGCTCATCGGCATCGAACCCGGAGGACTCCTGGCAGCTCGCTAATAGTGCAGCGCTCACCGGCGCGTCATCCCACCAGCCGTCAGCGGAGACCTCACCAGCTGGCGGGGGCACGATCTAACCCCAGGACTCAACACGTCCTGCTGGCCACAGTGCTCACCCGCCAGCGGGCTCAGCGACCATCCTCGCCGAACACCACCGCCGAGGACCATCAATCCCCTATTAGCTGGACGGCT